>CP014773.1 GCA_001596135.1 Mucilaginibacter sp. PAMC 26640 | reverse complement strand
GTGGTAAAGGCTATTGTTAACAAAGCACTGTTGCCCAATTACGATATTTTTGATGAGTACCGCTATTTTGAGCCCTCTACAAATTTTAATTGCATTGATTTTATGGGCAAGCGTATAGCGCTTACCATTTGCGAGGATTTATGGAACACTATTGAAAACCCCCTGTACATCACCCGGCCAATGGATTCGCTTATTAAGCAGAAACCCGATCTGATGATCAATATTGCGGCATCCCCATTTGCTTATAACCACGATGAAGAGCGCATTGCGATATTGAAAGATAACGCCAGTCGTTATAATTTACCGTTATTTTATGTGAACCATGTGGGCGCGCAAACCGAACTGATCTTTGATGGCGGATCGCTGGTGTTTGATAATGCCGGTAACCTGGTAGATGAAATGCCTTATTTCAAAGAAGCTCTTTGTTATTATGAGATGGCGGATGATGCTGCAATAAGCTATCAGCACCCCTCAACAAAGCGTTCACAACATGAAACCGATATTGAGCAAATTCACCAGGGACTGGTATTAGGAATTAAGGATTATTTTTATAAATCGGGTTTCAAGCAGGCGATATTAGGCTTGTCCGGAGGGATAGATTCTGCGGTAGTATGCGCACTGGCTGCAGAAGCGCTGGGGCCCGAGAATGTCATGGCCGTGCTGTTGCCATCCCGGTTCTCCAGTGATCACTCTATTAAGGATGCCGAGGATCTGGTGAATAACCTGGGCTGCAAAAGCGAAACTGTTGCCATAGCTAAAATAACAGAGGCATTTGAAACTTCATTATCACCACAATTTCAAAACCTGCCCTTTAATATTGCCGAAGAGAATATCCAGTCGCGCAGCAGGGCAGTGGTGTTAATGGCCATGTGCAATAAATTTGGTTATATATTGCTCAATACTTCCAATAAAAGTGAAGCTGCCGTAGGATATGGAACGCTGTATGGTGATATGTGCGGCGGTATTTCTGTTATTGGTGATGTGTTTAAAACGCAAGTATTTGAGCTGGCCAGGGAAATAAACCGCAAACGTGAGATCATTCCGGAGAATACCATTGTAAAACCACCTTCTGCAGAATTGCGGCCGGATCAAAAGGACACCGATTCGCTGCCGGAATATGACATACTTGATGCGATATTGTATGAATACATTGTACAAAGGCGCTCATCGGCCGGTATCATTAAACTTGGTTACGAGGAGGAGGTGGTGCGCAAAGTGCTGCGCCTAGTGAACATTTCCGAGCATAAACGCTATCAAACGCCCCCAATACTGCGGGTGTCTCCAAAGGCATTTGGGATGGGGAGGCGCATGCCGATCGTCGGTAAATATTTGTCTTAAAAAATATTTTCTTTTTTAATAAATCGCGTTAAACCTTTTTCCTGGCGCTTGTCTAACAACTATATAAAATATGGTATTTCAATGAAAAAATATATTTATCTATCGCTGGCAGTGGCGTTTGTTTCGGTGCTGTCTGCCTGCAGCAGTTATAATTATTACACTGCGGCTGCAAATAAGACAAATTTAAGTAAGTATCGCACGTTTGCTATGGCGCCGCTCAGGCAAGATTCGGGGCAGTGGCGGCCGCTCACCGAAATAGGTAACGGCAAGCTACAGGAAGCAGCCAAAACAGCGCTGTTACAAAAAGGCCTCACTCTTGATAATCAAAATCCCGACCTGTTGCTTGGCTATGCCACAGTTACCGGCCGGGGTACAAAAATTAATTATTATTACGCACCAATGTACGGCGGGTTCGGTTACGGATTTGGCTGGGGCGGTTGGGGTGGTGGCTGGTATCGCCCATGGGGTTTTGGCTACGGCGGATTCGGTTATGGTTTTCCAAACTATGGCGGCGCATTTGCTCAGCGCGTTCCCTATAAAGAAGGTACGGTTATTATTGATCTGATAGATCCAAAAACACGTGCGATTGTATGGCGTGGCTATGGTGTTGGTGAATTACACAACCCCAAAGAAACTTTAAAGGAAATTCCGAAAGTGGTTGACGGTATAATTAAACAATTAGACCTTGCACCGCCACTGCGCAAATCATAAAGCTAAACTAGCTTAAAGTAAAAAGCCTTTTCTGTATTAAACGGAAAAGGCTTTTTGCTTTTTATGGAGTTGATAAACGGCGTATATAAGGGCAATCCCTACAAGGATGATTACCCAGGTATCAAGCGGAACCGAGCATGGCGCATCATCCGGATCTATTGGCACCCCAGGATCGTTAGGGTCGCCGGTACACTGGCAAATAGCACTGAAGCTTGTCAATAATAATAAGGTTAATGCCCCAAATAATTTTTTAATCATCATTCCTATCCGCTATGTTTTCCGATCCGACCAATTAGATTTTAATAAATTTAGCTACAGCCAATTTTGTCCTTGAATTTGTTTCAAATACGTTAATGATATACGCTCCAGGCATCAAATCAGAAATATTTTGCTCGAAATGTTGAGCACGTTCAAAATTAAGCTTTTTAACCAATTTTCCGTTAGAATTTATGATTTGAAATTCAACAGGCTGATTGATTTTTTGCGAAATATCGACATTTAACTTCTCGCGGGCAGGGTTGGGGTAAACCATGATCGTATTACCTGCCAGGCCCATAAATTTATCGGGTGCAATTGTCACTATTTCAGCATATGTGATCACATCATTCACGTCGGCTTGTTTAAGTCGATACATATTCTGAAGTGTAGTAACAGGCGCATTGTCTGTAAAGTAATAAGTTCCTAGTCCTGCAGATTGCACGGTGCCTAAATCTAAAAAGGTTTTGCCGCCGTCGATACTCTTTTGTATCCCGAAGGTAATTACAGTGCTTTCATTCTTCGTTTCCCAGGCAAGTTTAACGGTATTTACATCCGTTTTTACCCCTGTGAATTTTAGAAGTTGGTAAGTGCCGGGCGTGGAGTGGGGCATAACCAAAGTAAAACGGCTTGCACCGTAGGTAGCGGAATTCGTCCTATCGATGTTGAAGTTATAGGTATAATTAGCCGTAATTTCCAGTGAATCTTTTTTAAATGCATCCTTTAGAAACATTCGGTAATGAGGGTCAATGCTATTTGTGCCGTTGAATTGCAGCGAATAGATGCCGGTAGTTGGCCCTTCAACATACAATTTAATAGGTTCTGTTACTGTTTCAAGACTGCTCATCTGGTTGTATACCAATGGGTAATTGTCACTGGTAATGCTGTATAAAAACACCGTTTGGCTCGGACCGCTTAAATACGGCACATCTTCCATTTCGCTGTAAGTATTTGCATTTATACGGTTAAAGGTCAGCAGTGTTTCATTATTGTAAACACTATCCTGCAACAATTTTATCCTAAGTAAAGGCTTGTTATTTTGTAAGCTAAAAACAGTTGGCACTCCTCCGGGCCCGGTGCCTACGGGATAAGCTGTTTTGGACGTTTCCTTGAAAGTAATGCCGGCATTGCCAGATATACATTTTACAAAAAAGCCTTCGCCCGATAGTACATACCGGGAGCCGCCGTTCGCGCTGGTACCAGTAACTGTACCCACGGCATTAGCCGCTGCATTGCGAAGATATAAGCTATAGGCTCCGTTTTTGTTAAGAGTGAAAATTGGGATTACGCTGGCGTATGCAGATGTACCGGTAAATTGCACCTGTTCCAGATCTATTGTGGAAGGATAAGGGTTCCCAATCAGATTAAAGCCGTTCTTATTACCGCTATTGGAGCCGGTGTATGATAGGTTCGGAATAAAGGGCGTTGCATTTAAACTGGTAATGCCCGCACTTGCCCCTGTTGCGGTGCCTAATTTATTGTAATAATTTGCAGCGGTTTTAAAATTTGGCATAAACACCTGGACATCGCCGCTGATTACTGTGCCTACAAATTTTAATGTGGAGGGATTAGGTAAAGGATAAGGAGAAACAAAAGCATTACCGCTAGTAGCCCCAGCCTGGTTCAATGTACGGTCGCCGCGGAAAAAGTACAATATACCATTGCCCATTGGTACATATTCGCTTATACTGGCAAAACCCTTATAGTCGCTTACATTGATATTGCGGGTAGCGGGGTCCTGGTCAGACTCCTTGTAAACAAAGATAGATGGATTATTATTCGGTGAATAATCAAAGCCATTGCTGTTTACAGATGTGCCCAATGTAGTTCCAGATGGAGTACCCGGCCCGCTTACGTAAGAGTTTTTGATTATTTCTTTCAAATCGAAACTATTAATACCAGCTGATGGAGTATTGAGTAGCGCGGTAGTAGCCACCGGTGCAGAAATTAGCCGGTAGCCCCGCACTCCGCCAGACATATAGCGCTCCGCCGAAATGGTGCCGGTAAGCGTAGAGCCACTGGCTATGGTAGGTACAGACGCCGTTAAATTTGCAGTGCTTTTTAAGGTAAGCGTAGCAGAAGATGCCACAACTAAGTTACCACTGGTCAAAGTAAGCAAGTTGTAAACGTCTATTGGCCCTCCGCTGAAAGTAACGGTACCACCTGCGGAGTTATTTAAAGTAATACGACCAAAGGAGGCGGTGTTCGATACAGATCCCGCAACATAGGTTTGAGATGTTGCCGAGCCGTTAAAAGTAATATTTGACGTTGTTGTGCCATAGGTGATGTTTCCGTTATTTGTAACATTACAGCCAACGTTTAATGCCTGCCCGTTGATCGCCAGCACAGCACCGCTGTTAACTGTAACACCGTATACGCTGCTGGTAGCAGCTAAAGTGGCTGAAGTTGCAAAAACAAAGCTTTCTTTACCATTAAAAGATGGGGTAGTAGATACCCCGCTAATGTTAGGCGTATAGGTTCCGCCCGAGTAAGTATATACCACTCCGCCCGGTATGTTTAGCACATTGGTTGGATCTGCTGCCACAGCACCGGTTGTGGTAAAAGCTGCCGGATTGTTTTGATTGGCATATTCAAACGCAATCCAGTCGGTAGATCTGTTAGTGCCCGATACCCTTGGTTCATCTATTACGCCGTTAAAAAAAAGCGAATTGCCACCTCCTCCAACTCCGATATAAAATGGCAAAGATGCGGTAGGAGGTATAATGTTGGATGCAATTTTATACTGTACGCCATCCACATAGGTGCTCAGGGTTGTGCCGCTGTATACTGCTTGTACATAATGCCAAACGTTCGTAGTAAAAGGTGTTGGGTTGGGGCCAAATAGCCGGTTTTGGGCGGTGCCAGACTCAGACTCCGGTATATTATTACTAAATACCGCCAACTTATATCCGCCGGTTAAGCCACCTAATGCCCCTTGGTTAGTCATTATTTTTTGGTCTAAACCGGTAGCACCCAATTTGATCCATGCCGATAATGTAAATGGGCCGGTCACAGTTACCGGGCTTGTGACGATCTTAGCCGTCGCCCCATCAAAGGCATAGGCATTTCCAATCTTTCCTGCGGTCAAACCTGTTATACCGGTGGTGGTACCGTTATGTGTAGCACCAGCTGTACCATCAATTACTGTTCCGTTAAATGTCGGTTCGTTAAAATGAAAAACAGCTTTAAAGTTGCTGTCCCAGGTAGCCTGGTAAAAGGCGGCGGTGTGGTTAGCCGGCGCAGTGGGCGAGCCAAAATAAAAGTAAAGGGTGTTATTGGTTTGATAGGTTAATGTTGGTACCTGTACCCATACCAGCAAAACACCGTTTACCTGATCATAGCTTTCAACCTGATAATTCAGTTCGGCGGTTGAGCCTGTGTTCGTAAAAGCTAAGTCATAGGCTGGTCCGTTTGGATATTGAACTTTGTTGGTACAGATACCGGGTGTGTAAACAAGGGAAGGGTCTGCGATACGGATGAGTACCGGGAAGTTGCTTTGGTTTGTGTTAATATTGTAATTTGCCGCAGTAGTTATGGTGTTCAGCGTTAACGGTATGCGGTAGGCATAAGGCGATAAGTAGGCCGAATTTGTGACATTTATGGTTAATGTTTGCGATGCAGAAAGTAAGCCGTCTGAAACGGAAACGATAACGATATATGAATTGTTACCTGCAGCCGAAGCCATAGCCGCATAATTTGGAGGATTTAAAAATGTTAGCGCCCCTGTTGCAGTATTAATGTTAAATTTTGCCGCATCGGCACCGCCGGAAATGCTGTAGGTTTGAGAGCTGCCTGCATCCACATCTGTAGCGGTAACTGTTGTTACGGCGGTAGTGTATTCGGCTACAGAGCGTATTGCCGTAGGACCCCCGCCATTAAATGTTATAACAGGAGCTTCATTAACATTCGTAACTGCGATAGTGAAGTTCTGGCTTGCCGTTAAACTGCTACCGGTATTTGCGGCCTGCACGGTAATTGTATGGGAGGTATTGTTTTCATAATCCAACAGGGTGCCGTTAGCCACCGTTACTATGCCCGTAACTGGATCTATGGCGAAGCGGCCACCTGCACTGTTAGTGAGCGTATAGGTGATATCCGTTGGGTAAACCGCCATATCAATAATAGAATAACCAAAACCCGTGGCCCGTTTTGTGCCATGGATGCGCAAATAGCGGCCAATGCTATTAATGCCAGCCAGGTTGGTATTGTCGTTATTGGTACTGGTGTTGCCATAAATGCTTCTAAGGGTTATAAAAGTTGCACCATCCTTTGATACCTGGATCTCGTAATTAGTTGCGTATGCTGTTTGCCAGGTAATTGTAACACGGCTGATATCGTAGTTGCTGCCAAGGTCAATGGTCAGGTCTTGTGGATCAGCTGCGGCGCTCGACCACCGGGTACTCGGGTCGTTATCCACTGCCCCGGATGCCGGGAATTGTCCGCCATTTTCTAAAGAGGTTACGGTTACAGGCTTGTTAAGCGCAATATTGGTTGTATTGTTACTGGTAGGGATACTGGAATAAGCAGTCAGGCCGGCTAAGGTGCCATTGGCCGAATTTTCAGGTATGGTATTAGTGGCTGAATTAATATCTACAGGTATTGTTGGCGATGAGCTTGCTATCCCAATAGAAACCACGGTGTTTGCACTACCCGAGGCATTGTAACCGGTAATTGTATAATTTTTAGCGGCAGTTACTGCCGTTGGTGTGCCGGTAATTTGGCCATTATTGGGGTTAAAGATCAGCCCGGCTGGCAATGGAGCGTCAATAGCGTATCCACCAATAGGCGGATATTTATATACTGCGTTGCCGCTGTAGCTCCCTGCGTATAAATTCCCCTGGGCGTCAGAAATAGTGCCTTCAGGATCGGTATGCGGTGTAATTGTTTTTAATAGCAATCCCGTTGGGCTAAAAGCCTGGATGCGGTTATTACCCGAATCACCAACGTAGATATTACCGGCTGCATCGATCGATACTGCAAGCGGGCCGTTAAACCCGGATGCAAATACACCCAGATACGCGCCGCTTGCATCATATTTTGTCAGGTTGTTTCCCAGCCGGTTTATAACAAAGATGTTTCCGCTGCCATCAACTACTACTCCGTCCGGGTAATTGAGATTGGCGGTTGGCAATGTAAGTAACACCGTACCCGTTTTACTATATTTTGTTACCGAGTTGGCACTTGTGCTTGTATTACGGTCTGTAATATAAAGGTTGTCCGCTCGGTCTATATTAAAACCGAGGGCATGGAGCAATCCGCTTATAATAGTGCCCTGGAACACCCCGGCAGAATTGTATTTATCAACTCTTCCGTTGCCCAGCGTAACGGTAGTGTTAAGTACATAAGCATTACCCGATGAATCGAATACGATACCCACCGGATTAGTGTACGAACCTGTGCCGGGGCCGAAAACACCAAGATAGGCCCCGGATGCACTAAATTTGCTAATGGTATTATTAAGATAGTTGGTTATATATAAATTGCCCGAAGCATCTATGACCATACCACTAGGGCCGGAAAAGGTGGCACCCGTAAGAGCAGTCCTTGGGCCAAAATTTACTGTTGATACTGCCCCCCCGCTGTTATACGGCAAAAGCGTGGCAATATTATTACCAACGGTATAGGTTTGAGGAGTACTATAGTTTAAAATGGGAACCTGACAAAAACTTGTGCTTATCCCCAGTGTTAAACTAATAATTACAGCGTTTAATGTTTTTCTCCACGCTGTGCTTTCCTTGATAATAATTCTCAATATTGTTATCTTAATAATTAAAGCTGACAACCAAAGAGATGGTTTATCTCTTTAGGCGAACAAAATTTGGTACGTAATTAAGTAAAAGTAAATAGTATACGCCGACCGGTCCGGAAGGTTGTTAGATTGCCCTGTTCATTCTGTTCAGTTTATTTTGGGGATAAATAGGGGAGAAGGAAGGAAAGCTGGATAGGAAATCCCCTATAAATAAAAAGGCCATCGGGGGTTACCCAATGGCCTGAAGTGCATCGTTCTGTTGCCGTTTAGAGCTTCACAAACTTGGTGGTGGCAACGTTTCGTTTGGTGCCGCTTTCAACCAGGTTAATTACATAAGCGCTCGGGAACAGGCCTGATAAATTTTGTTCAAAATGCTGTGCAGCCGGATAGGTGGTTTTCTTCATCACTTTTCCATTTGAGTTTACAATTTGTAGTTCAATGGCGCCGGTGACTTTTTGCGATACATCTACGTTGATCTTATCTACAGCGGGGTTTGGATAAACTACAATCGTATTCAACGCAATTTCTGTCACTTTTTCGGCTGTTATGGAAACTAACGGCGAATACAGGATAGCGTCATTTACATCAGCTTGTTTTAACCGGTAAATTAAGTCGGTTTGTATGGTAGCTGTTTTATCCGTAAAAGAGTAGCTGCCTTTGCCGGCAGACTGAATCGTTCCCAGATCGGTATAGGTTTTACCGCCATCGGTACTGCGTTCAATATTAAAGGTGATCACATCACTTTCATTTTTGGTTTCCCAGTTGAGTTTTATGCCGCTATCGGCCGTTTTAGCGCCGGTAAATTTCACCAGTTGGTATGCACCTAAAACACTTTTTTGCACTACTAGTGTAAAGCGGTTTGCACCATAGGTAGCAGCATTTGCCCTGTCGATGTTAAACGTGTACACCTTATTCGCAGTAATTTCTAAAGAGTCTTTATTAAAGGCATCTTTCAGGAAGATCCTGTAATATGAGTCTATGCTTTCAGTTCCGGTAAATTCTAGTTTATAAATGCCGGTAGTATTGCCTTCTGCATAAAGTTTGATAGGTGCCGTGATTTTCTCCAATGTGTTCATTTGGTTGTACACCAATGGGTTATTACCATCCGCTACGCTATATAAGAAAACTGTTTGCGTTGGTGCACCAAGGTAGGCAATGTCTTCTTTCTCATCAAACGCATTAGCATGGCCGTCACCAAATGTAAATAGTGTTTCATTTGTATAAAGTGTATCCTGAATTAGCTTTACCCGCAGTAATGGCTTGCTATTGCTGAGGCTGAATACGTTTGGTACTCCTGTTAAACCGGTGCCGGTTGGATAGGTTGTTTTAGCGGTTTCCTTAAACGTAATTGTACCTGCGGTTGAAAGAGCTTTTACAAAAAAGCCCTGGCCAGATAAAATATACCGCGATCCATTATTCGCGCTAATGCCATTAGCTGTTCCTACTGTATTGGTAGCAGCAGCCCGCACATATAGGCTATACGTATTGTTTTTATTTAGGGTATATATACCAATTGTTCCGGCTGCGCCAAAGCCTGAACCGGCAAAAGCTACCTGCTCCAGATCAATGGTAGACGGATAAGGATTACCAACGAGGTTGTAACCATTTTTATTACCCGCGTTTGAGGCGTACGATGTGCTGGTAGCAAACGGTATGGCATTTAACGTAACGCCGGCGCTTGCCCCAACAGCCGTACCCTTTATATTGTAATAGGAAGCTGTGGTTTTGAAACTTGGCAAATAAACAGGCACATCGCCAGTGATAATGTTGCCTACAAACTTTAGAGTGGTAGCGTTAGGGAAGGGGTATGGCGATACGAAAGCATTACCGGTGGTATTACCGAATTGGGCAAGGGTCCTGTCGCCGCGCATAAAAAACAGCACCCCGTTACCCATTGGTACATATTCGTTTATACTTGCAAAACCTTTCCATTCGTTGCCCACTATATTAATACTGGCAGGATTAGGGTCGGCCTCTTTGTACATAAAATTGACGGGTTATTATTAGGCGAGTAATCAAACCCGTTGCTGTTTACGGTTGTGCCCAGCACCGGGCTGCCTGTAACTGTACCGGGCCCACTTATGTAAGCATATTTAATTACCTGGGTCATGTCAAAGCTATTGGTACCAGCCGGGGTGCCCAGTAAGGTGGCAGTTGCTAAAGGGGCCGAAATTAACCGGTAACCGCGGTTGAAGCCGGAGAGATAACGTTCGGCGGTAACTACACCGGTAACGCTGCCGGAGACACCATAGGTGGGTACCGATGCGGTTAAAGTTGCTGTACTTTTTAGGGTAAGTGTGGTAGAGCCGGCTATCGTCAGGTTACCATTCGTAATCACCAGCTTATTATATATATCTACCGGGCCACCGCTTAAAGTTAAGGTGCCCGTGCCGGTATTATTAAGGGTAAGCACACCCAACTGAGCAGTGTTTGCTGTAGCCGTACCCGTGTAAGTTTGGGTAGTGTTAACTCCGTTAAAAGTTAATCCGGATGCTGTGTTGCTGCTTAAGATTTGCCCCCCGCTGCTGTTGTAAACGTTACAACCCACACCCATGGTAAACCCATTTAGATTGATGGTAGCACCCGAAGCTAGGGTAACACCGAAGTAATTTGAATTAGCTGATAATATCGGTTTACTGGTTGTATTTGGAATGACGATGCTGGCGGTACCGTCGGTCGGGGGAGCCATTGATGGGTTGCCGGATACTGGCGCAGTCCAGTTGCCGGGAGTCGTCATATCTGTTCCAACCGCCCCGGTCCAGGTATAAACAAGGCTGGCACTTAAGGGGGCACTGTAAGTTAAATTTGCTGTAATAGCTGCGGTGCTATTTGTAAAGTTGGCTGGTGTGTTTTGGTTGTTATACTCAGCCGTTATCCAGTCGCTGCTTTTGGCAACTGTCGAAAACCTGGCTTCGTCAATCAGGCCATTGAAATAGTAAATATTTCCACCTTCGCCTACGCCAACGTAAAGCGGGTTGTTTCCAAAGGGATTAGCAGTAGTGCTGATCGTCTTATTTAAATAGCCATTTACGTAATTACTCATGGTGGTGCCTGTATAAACACCCTGTATATAAACCCAAACTCCGGTTGCCAGTGTTGGTGGTGCAGGCGAGGTTGAACTTCGGTTGCCTATATTTCCGCCTTCAGTTTCTGCATTGTTGGTGTTATAAATGCCTAATTTAAAACCGCCACTAGTTAGCCCGGTAGCATCCTGGTTGGTCATTATTTTTTGATCGGCGGCGCTGGCAACCAGGTTGATCCATGCCGATATTGTAAAGGGGCCTGTTACGAGCGTGTTGGGTCCGGTTATTTTTTTTGATGAGCCATTAAAACTATAGGCTTTACCAATTTTACCGGTGACTAAATCCGCGGCGGTCATACCAGCGGTTGTACCATTACGGCCGTAGGTTGTTGCATCCGACGCGGTAGAACCCGTTGATGGGGTCTCACTCATGTGGAATACATCAAGGTAATCACTTCCCCAGGTACTTTTTGCAAATGATGCCGGATGTGCGGGGGTGGCAGAGCCGAAATAAAATTTAAGCGTAGAATTGGTATTGGTTACCGATGGAACTCGTACCCATGCCAGCAGTGTCCCTGTGGTTGGGTCAAAACTTTCTACTTCGTAATTCAATTCGGTGGTACCTGCGCTGGTAGTAAAGCCAAAATCATAGCCATTAGTGCCACCCGTAGGGAACTGTACATTATTGGCGCAATTAACGCCGGATTTTAATGCATCCTCCTTAATGTACACCAGATATGGGAAGTTCGTAAGTGTTGAGTTGATTCCCAAAGCGCTGGTATTGAGTGTAATGGTTTGCGTAAACGCATAATTGCTCGCAGTTGCAGGTAAGTTTACCGTGATAGTCAGAGCGAAGGTGCTGCTGCCGGTAACATTAGTAGCGGTGATATTATAAACTGTTGCGGTTGACGGTGAAGTGGGCGTGCCGGTTATTACCCCGGTAGCACTTATGGATAAGCCGGCCGGTAGGGACGGACTCACAGATGCACTTGTAATTACACCCCCGGTGTTGGTTGGTGTTAAAGCGGTGATGGCTGTACCTGCCGAATAGGTTTGAGGCGTGCTGTAAGCGACTATCGGCGCAGCCGGATTAATCGTAATAGTGAGGTCATATGTGTCGCTGCCACCTGCATTTGTAGCAGTAATGGTGTAAACAGTTGCAGACGAAACGGTTGTAGGCGTCCCGGTAATTACGCCGGTAGCACTTATACTTAGCCCTGCCGGAAGGGTTGGGCTGGATGACGCACTAGTAATTGTGCCACCAGTATTTGTTGGGGTTAAAGCCGTAATGGCTGTGCCAGCAATATATGTTTGCGGCGTAGTGTAAGTTATAACTGGTGCAGCAGGATTAACAGTAATGTTTATGGTGGTTGAACTGCTTCCGTAAATATTGCTGGCGGTAACAATGTAATTAGTGGCCGCACTGGTTGCTGTAGGTGTGCCGGTAATTTGTCCGTTTGTGTTATTAAAGGTTAAGCCTGCGGGTAAAGTAGCACTTATACTATAGCCTATTGGTACTACCTTTCGTATGGCGTTATTGCCATAATCTGGAATGTATATATAACCCGTGCCAGGGTCAATCCCGAGATTACGCGGTGCATTAAATTGAGCAGCTGTACCAGTGCCATCTACGAAACCAGAAGTACCACCCATAATAGTTGTTACAACACCCGCCGGGGTTATCAGTCTGATCGTATTATTACCATTATCTGTAACGTAGAGGTTTCCCAATGCATCAGACGCTATTCCCCGGGGAAGGTCAAACAGCGCACTTGTTCCCGTTGCATCGGTATTGCCGGCTGCGGTACTTCCTGCCAATGTAGTAACCACCCCGGCAGCGGTGATTTTTCTGATTTGATTGTTCCCTTGGTCAACAACATATAAATTGCCATAAACATCAGATGTTATCCCATTTGTAATATTAAATGTTGCAGCAGTTCCGGTGCCATTGGTGCTGCCTGCTGTAGCGCTGCCCGCAAATGTTGTCACCGCACCTGCCAGTGTTACTTTAGCAACTGTATTGTTAGCGCCGGTAGTAACGAAAAGATTGCCGCTGAAGGTATCATAAGTGATTGAGGTTGGTATATTTACCGTAGCAATCGTAGTAACAACCCCTGCGGTTGTAATTTTTCTTATTAAATTATTAGTTATATCGCAAACATAGAGATTGCCCGATGGATCGCTTGCTATATCATAAGGACCGTTGAACCTCGCAGATGTACCAGTTGCGTTAGTTGTTCCTGATGTGCCTGCCGTACCTGCAAAGGTTGTTACCACTCCCGCTGCTGTTATCTTTCTAATGGTGTTATTCGTATAATCAGCTACAAACAGGTTTCCACTTCCATCAAAAGCTATACCTCTGGGCGAATTTAATCTGGCAGCTGTACCGGTAGCATCTGTAGAACCTGCGGTGCCAGCAGTGCTCCCAGCCAACGTCTTTACTACATATGATCGTGTTGTTGGTACCACCCCACCACTGTTGACATCGTCCAATGTGGGTATAGTAGTTCCTACATTGTAAATTTTTGGTGTGGCATAACTGATAACAGGTGGCCCGTTTACCGTAATATTTATCGTTGTTGAACCGCTTCCGCTGGCATTTGAAGCTGTGATAGTGTAATTAGTTGCCGGGCTGTAGGAAGTTGGCGTGCCCGTTATTTGCCCGTTGGAGGTATTTAAACTTAACCCCGGCGGTAAGCCTGTGGTAGCGTAACTGGTAGGGCTGCCGGTGGTTGTGGGTGTTAAAGCAGCAATGGCCGTACCCACTGTATAGGTTTGCGGCGTGGTGTAAGCAATTGTAGTTGCAGTAAAGGTTATGGGTGTTGTGCTCGCTCCCCCGGAATTATATGCAGTATAGGCTTGTGCACCATTAAAATCTTTCGTTGTTATTGAAGTTATACCACTAAAGGTGAGCGTTCCGTTTGCAAGGGGAGATTTGGTTGTACCAGCAACGTAATAATAACCAACGGTGGTAAGCGATCCGTCTGCGGAATTTCCGGAGCTTTGATAAACATCATTGATGTTGGAGTAATAACCGCTACCAGCGCCTGTTTGCTTTAGGGTATCAGGGGCAGGTACAGCAGGTGTAAAAGTTGCATCGGCAGACTTATATAAATTTTCTGAGGTTAAAAACGTGCTCACTGCCGGGCTTTCATTTAACGTCAGCTGTTGAAATTCATAGTTTCCACGCATTTTAAGCGCTACACTGTATACGATGGTGTTAGGTTGACCGGGGCCAACAGGCGAGGGGGTAAGACCCGCATCGTAAGCGACAATTTGAAATTGCCTGGTATACATTTTTAATTCATCAAATAAAAAACGACCACTGGTTGTACTGGCACACTCCAGCATACTGTAACCATAAGTAGAAGATCCGCCTGGAGAATTCGATCCTCTTAAAGTTTTCGCCTCAGTAACTGTTGAGGAATATTGATCCACATATAGTTTAAATAAGCCATTGGCCAATCTTTGCACTTTTATTGCATAGGTAGCATTGGCTGGAGTTGTCGGAAGTGTGTAACTTAAAACTGTATTGAAATTTCCAGGATTTGCAGCATCATTAGCATATTTATTCCTAATTGTTAATACGCCACCAATGTCGGTAATGTAAAACCCTTTTGCAGAGCTGCCAGTGGTTCCATCACAAAATAGCCAATATTTCCAAGTATTTGTTCCCGTCCCTATTGTCCTTCCATCTGTAGTTACCGATGCACCCGTATTTTTATACAGAAAAGACCATTCCCAATCATCATTGGTTAAACTTGTATTAAGAGGGATAAAAGAAGCATAAGCACTTCCTGCGGTTGAGCCACCTGCACTGCGTAAGCTACGACCAGATGTTACTGCAAGGTTATTGACTGCCGCAGTAGGGGTAAGCTGTATTGCTGAGCCCGTGAACGTTAACGATCCTGTAGTATTATTATCAAATATATTATAATAATAGGTTGCGTTGTCTTTTGCTTCCTGTCCATATGAAATACTATACGATAACGCAATTGAACAAATTATAAAACTAAATATTAGTACGTGTTTTTTCAAAGTTTATGGTATTAAAATGGTGCAAATCATACAAATTTATACAAAAAAAGGAACAATATTTGCGATTGATATATTATTGCATTATACGTAAATAATATGCTCGCGGTTACTTATTTGCAGTCAATTCACAATATTAACCATTAAGTATTTTTCTTAAATATTACCCATTTCGTGGAACGAAATCCTCGCCCAGGCGATACGTTTTTAATTTATAGACAAGTATATTAGCGCTTTCAGTGTTTAAAAAAAAACCATTCGTCAAATTAGATTTGGTACATTTAACATAATCCAAAAATCATTCCTCCTTATTTTTTAATTCGCTATTAATTGTGGAAACTTGTACATCCACTGCTTTTCAAATTATGGGAAAATTCTATCCAGCATATATTCTTGGCTTATTATTAATATGCTTTTTCTCACCGGCATTGGCACAAAAACCATTGGTTGATGCCGCCAAAAAGCAAACGCTCGATAGGATGGCCATACAGGCAGATCAGTCTTTTACAACTGGTCAGCAAAAAGCGGTTGAAATGGCAAAAAGCAGGGGTTGGTCATTACGTACAAAAACCCGAAGCGGCAACCTGAGAGTGCTGCAGGGTATCAATAGCTCCGGTTTTCCCGTTTACCTGGTTACACATAACAACACTATTGCGGCAGCCACAACCGGTACCAATGCCGTACAGCCAAACGGGGCGCTCGGCCTTAATTTATCTGGTGGCAGCACGTTCCTGCTCAATAAGCTGGCCCTATGGGATGGCGGTTCTGTATACAACGCACATCAGGAGTTTGCAGGAAAAACGGTTGCTTCCAAAGATGGTGCTTCGGTATTGGATCATACTACCCATGTAGCGGGTACTTTAGTTGCCAAGGGCGTTTATGGCCCGGCGAAGGGAATGGCCTTTAACGCTACTACCTTACCCTCCTGGGATTTTAACAACGACGTTTCTGAAATGAGCGCAGCGGCATCCGGTTTATTGCTTTCCAACCACTCTTACGGAGACGTAGCCGGCTGGGAATATAACAGCGACCAAAGCCGGTGGGAATGGTACGGTTTACCAGGCGATACGGTTGATTATAACTTTGGTTTTTATGATGCCCGCGTTCAATCCTGGGATAAAATTGCTTACAATGCGCCGTATTACTTAATTGTGGAATCGGCGGGTAACAGCAGGGCCAGTAATGGCCCAGCGGTTGGGCAGCCCTATTTTGGCTATGCTTCCCGCACCAACTCATCCATCGTTAGCAGGGGGGCAAGGCCGGCCACTATCAGTAATAATGACGGGTACGACATTATCAGCACAACGGGTAATGCAAAAAATATACTTACCGTAGGTTCGGTAGCAGCACTACCTAACGGCCCGGTTAACCGAACGGACGTAGCCGTTTCATACTTCAGCAGCTGGGGCCCAACCGATGACGGGCGGATCAAGCCGGACCTGGTGGCAGATGGGGAGAATGTGTTATCTACCGGGGTAAGCAGTCCTACATCATATCTTACCTTATCGGGAACTTCTATGTCTGCCCCAAATGTCACAGGGTCATTATACCTGCTGCAGGAATACTATGCACAGAAAAATGCCGGGACTTTTATGCGCGCCGCAACGTTAAAAGGCCTGGCCTGCCATACCGCATTCGATGCAGGCAATATAGGCCCGGATTACATTTACGGCTGGGGACTTCTTAATATGCGGACCGCTGCACAAGCTATCACTGATAATGGCGGCAAAAGCCTCATCAGCGAAAAATTACTCAGCCAGGGCCAAACGCAAACCGTAGAGGTGACGGCTTCGGGTAACGGCCCGCTCGTGGCATCCATTGCCTGGACGGACGTTGAAGGCACGACTACTGCTGAAGGAACGATCAATAGCAGGGTGCCTAAATTAGTCAACGATCTGGATATCCGAGTTAGCGACGGTACGACAACTTTTACACCCTGGGTGTTAACACCGGAAAATCCTTCGGCCCCTGCAACAAACGGCGATAATATCCGCGATAATATGGAGCAGATATATATTGCAAATGCCACACCGGGAAAAAAATATACCATTACGATTAGCCACAAGGGTACACTTAATACGGGTAGCCAGGCATATTCTTTGATAGCTACCGGCATAGGCGGCGCAACGTATTGCATATCAGTCCCGGTATCAACTGCCGACTCCAAAATCAATAATTTCACCTTATCCAACATTAATAATACTGCTGCAGCAGGTTGCACCGGCTATAGCGATTTTACTTCGCTGGCAGTACAGTTAGAACAAGCTAAAACTTACCCTTTCAGCATAACACTAGGTACCTGCGGTACAAACTTTAATAAAGCCGCAAAGGTATTTGTAGACTGGGACGGCAACGGTACTTTTGGAGCAAACGAGCTGGCCGCCACCACCAGCGTAGTGAACGGCACACAAACCTACACCGGGAATATTACCGTGCCCGTAACTGTTGTTCCCGGCAACTTCAGTTTGCTCCGGGTTGTACTATCCGAAACATCTGATGCAGGCACCATTTCCGCCTGCGGTGCTTACAATAAAGGAGAAACCCAGGATTACCGGGTGCAATTTTTAAAACCAGCTATTGATGCGGGTGCAACCGCTATTGTGAATGCGGAAAATACAACATCATGTGCGCAGGCAACATCAGTAATCGTACGGTTAAAGAATTACGGCAGCACAGATATCAGCAATGTGCCAGTAACAGTTACGGTAGCCTCGCCCAATAATACTACAGTTACGTTTAATGAAATTTACCCGGCTACCATTGCACCATTAAACGAAGTTGATTTTACACTGGAAGGAAAGTTTAACACGGTTGCAGGCGCCACCTACACCATAACAGCTAAAACAAACCTGGCAGGTGACCCTATTGCAGCTAACGATAACACAACAGGTATCATCGCGATAAGTCTGCCGCCTGCTTTGGGCACATTAAGTGCTAACCTTTGCGTAAACACTAACAAATACCTGCTTAACGGTACCGGCGATGGTCAGTTGTTTTGGTACAAATCTCTTACCGATGCCGTACCACTTACGTTTGGCCCTATTGCTACCACAGCTACGGCACCTGTTAATAACACATTTTACGCCGGTCTCAATGATTTCAGCGGCAGTATCGGCCCCGTATCTAAAAACGTATTTACCGCAGGCGGTTACAATCAGTTTGGCCCCAGCGTATTGGTTTATACCAATGTGCCGGTAGTGCTGGAGAGTGCGCGTATGTATTTTGGCAATGCGGGTAAACTAACATTGTCGGTAACCAATGAAAATGGCGAAACGGTTTCAACAGTAACTGTCAATGCCCCTGCTACCCGCACTACCCCGGGTACCGGTGCACAAACCGACGACCCCGCAGATAACGGCATTGTTGTTCCGCTTAATTTAACATTGCCCACTGCGGGCACTTACGAGATAGTCCCTTTTTACGACAATACCGTTACCGTATACCGCAACAATGGCGGGGTAACCGGTTATCCGTTGAAAATTGGTAACATCTTAAGTATAACGGGTAATACGGCGCAATCAACCACTAATGCAAGTGATACCACTTATTACAAAGGCTTTTACTATTATTTTTACGATATGAAGGTAAAGAGTATCGGCTGCCCGTCGGCTGCACGGCTGCCTGTTGTAGTAAACAAGCCGGTCATTACCCAAACAGCGGATGTGCTCAATTCAAATTACGCCGGCGGTAACCAATGGTTCCTGAATGGTAAAGCTATTGACAGTGCTACAAACGCTACCTACACACCAGTGCAAAGCGGTATTTATCAGGTAGAAGTGACCCTGGATGGTGGATGTGTGAGTCGTTCGGATGCATTTAACTTTGCCATAGTGGCCAAAAATCCGGATAAGAGTACGGATATTGGTTTAACCATATTTCCGGTTCCGGCTGTTGATAATCTTAATGTAGTGTTTGTTGCAAAAGAGGCGGGCACGGCTAAAATAGAGATTATAAACACGGCAGGGCAGGTGGTTTATCAGCAAACGCAAACAATGGCTGCAGGTAACTTCAGCGCATCTATCAACACTACCAGCCAATTGCCGGGCAATTATGTTTTGAAGCTGACCTTAGGACAAAAGGTTTACGCGAAAAAGATCATTATTGTTAAGTAGAAATTTGTGCTGATCAAGGGCTAAGAGTATGCAGTAATAGAAATAAAAGGTGACTTATTTAATGAAGGGGGTTAACGTTGCAGTTCTTAATAGAATGCAGTTTATTCACTATTATTTGTTAAGTTAACGTTAACAATGATATACATTATTTATGTTAACCCTTTTTACGATACCGGATATCCAAAATTTGATAGTTTAACAAATAGAGCATATCCGGCATTTCAATTTGATTTCTCATGATCCTTAAATTACAGGATGCAGCATTTGCTAAAAAGTATATTTTAGGCCCAGCCCGGGTGCGAGATCAAAGAAAGGACCTGTGGCAATTTCCACCCGGGGATTGAGATCCAGGCTAATGGCAATTGGTGCATCCTGAATCTTATATTCCAACCCAATTACGCCATCTGCGCCCAAAAGAAGGCGATTGTTGGTATATAACCGGTCGTCACCACCAAAGGTGCGATAATTACCGGCACCTACAGCACCCAGGTGCGCTCCAAAACCGTAGTAGAATTTCAGAGCAGTTACATTGAATGCGGGTTTATGCAATTCGTACAGGCCGGTAAGCACGGCGCCATGCGAGCGCAGGCCAATAATAGCTTCCAGCGCGGTGCCCTCATCCAGAAAATATTTGATAGAAGGGCCGTTTTCATATGCCCCAAACTTTAAACCAACGGCGGTTTTGTAGTCCTGGGCGGCAGCACGGTTAGCAATTAATAAGAACGATCCTAGTATCAGTGCAATAAGTGTAATTTTTTTCATGTTTACATTTTAAAATATAACGGTACAATTTCGGATTTATGCTTTGGCTGGGACTGTCGGAATTGCAAATAGTTACATTTCGCAGGTGTACAACAATAAAAATCAATTTTTCCGTGAGTTGTTTTTATCCCAAATAGCTTAAATTGGCCCCAAATATAGCGCTAATCCCCCATGACCCAAAAAATCTCGTTGTACAATAAATTGGCTGTAGCATGCTTTTTATTATGTTTTTCTGCCGGATGCGTTAAAGGGCAACTTGGCCAGAACGTAAGCGGGCAATATCGTAATGGTATGGTTGTTTGTGCCTACCCCGATGCCTCGCAGGCAGGGCTGGATGTGCTGAAGAGAGGCGGTAACGCGGTGGATGCTGCCGTAGCGGTACAGTTTGCTTTGGCGGTAACCCATCCGCAGGCAGGGAATATTGGCGGCGGCGGGTTTATGGTTTACCGCTCGGCATCGGGCAAAACAAATACTTTGGATTTTAGGGAAAAAGCGCCCGCGGCTGCCAGTACCAACATGTACCTGGATAGCGCCGGCAATGTGATCAAAGATAAGAGCCTGTACACTCATTTTGCTGCTGGTGTACCGGGCGCCGTGGATGGCATGATAAGCGCGCACAAGAAGTATGGTAAGCTTAAATGGGAGGATTTGGTACAGCCCGCTATCAACCTGGCATTGAACGGGTTTAAAATGACGGCACGTTTAGCTAGCGACATTAATCGCAGCAAAGCAAAATTTACGAAGCTGAACCCCGGAAAAACTTACCTTGTAAGCAAGGATTGGAAAGAAGGCGATATTTTAGTGCAGACCGATCTGGGGAAAACGCTGGAGCTGATTCGCGATAAGGGCCGAGATGGGTTTTACGACGGTAAAACTGCTGATCTGATCGTAGCCGAAATGAAGGCCGGAGGTGGCATTATGACGAAGTCTGACCTGGCGAACTACCACTCCGTTTGGCGCAAACCGATCGTTGGCGTGTACAAGGGTTTTAAGATTATTACCATGCCGCCGCCTAGCAGCGGGGGAGTGGCCCTGATGCAGCTTTTAAAACTGGTAGAAAAGTATCCGCTACACCGTTGGGGTTTTAATAAAGATTCTACGGTACAAGTAATGGTGGAGGCCGAACGGAGGGTGTATGCCGACCGGTCCAAATACATGGGCGACCCGGATTTCTTCAAGGTACCGGTTGACAGCATGCTGAATTCTGCCTACCTGCTAAACAGAATGAAAACTTTCAACTGGGATGCCGCCACGCCAAGCACCAGCATACAACCGGGCATTATTACCGGTTACGAAAGCGACCAAACCACGCACTTTTCTATTGTAGATAAAGATGGCAATGCGGTATCTATTACCACTACCCTCAATGATACTTTTGGCTCGCACGTGTTTGTTGGCGGGGCCGGGTTTTTACTGAATAACGAGATGGACGATTTTAGCTCCAAACCCGGTGTGCCTAATATGTACGGCCTTGTGGGTGGCAAAGCAAACAGCATCCAGCCCAACAAACGGATGCTTTCTGCCATGACCCCAACGATAGTGGAAAAAAATGGCGACCTGTATATGGTGGTAGGCACACCCGGCGGCGCAACGATCATTACCTCGGTTTTTCAAACGATATTAAATGTGATAGAATTTGATAAGAGCATGCAGGGAGCTGTAGCAGCAAAACGTTTCCACCACCAGTGGCTGCCGGATGAAGTGGCTGCCGAACCCGATGCCCTGGATAGCCTAACCGTAGATAAGCTTAGCAAAAAAGGCTATAAATTTACCAAACGTGGTGCTATAGGCCGCGTAGACGGCATCCTGAAAACCCAATGGGGCTACTATGAAGGTGGTGCAGACCCGCGCGGGGATGATACCAAAATGGGTTGGTAGCATAGGCTGTACATAGCCTATGACCCATCCGCTACGGAAAAAAAGTATGAACTTAAAAACTTATGTTTGTCCGTTATGAGAAGCAGTGTTAAACACCAGGAGACTATCGACTATTTTTTAAAGATAGTATGGCAAACCGTGGCCAACCGGTATAACCAGATCGTTACTGAATTTGGTATTACCCAATCCATTGGTTACCTGCTGATCAATATCGAGGAGGAAGGCACAACCGTATCACAGGCTGCTGCTTTGCTTGGGCTTAAGTCTACCAGTCTTTCGCGCATGCTTAATCAATTGGAAGAAACCGGGCTCATCTACCGCCAGTCAAACAAAGGCGATAAACGTTCGGTAAAGATCTTTTTAACTGATCTGGGAAAAGAAAAAAGGCAAATGGCCAAAGATGTTGTAAAACAGTTTAATAACTATCTTAATGCCCATATCAGTGAGGCAGATAAACTGTATTTAACCGAAATGCTTAAGAAGATAAACCAGCTGACCATTAATTATAAACCCTAACCAACACAATAATTGCACCCCTCAAAGTGTTAAAAAGTGTTAAGCTGCTGTTTTTGAATTATAAAAGAATAAATTTGCGGATTGTTAAGCGAATGAACAAGCTACTGCTCATCATTTTATTATTTATTGCCGGCCTCAGTTCCTGTAAAAAAGGGTTTGATGCCGTAGCAGAGGTAAAGGCGCAGGCCGTGATCGATGATAAAGAGGTACAGGATTTTATTGCCGGCAAGGGCCTGGCAAACGTAGCGCACCAAATAGATACTACCGGCGTTTATTATATAGTGATCAACCCCGGAGACGGGAATGACCTGTATACCAACTCCACCCGGGTTACGGTTGATTACACAGGGCGCATCCTGAGCAGCGGTAAAGAATTTACGCAGAGTAACAACTTTCACCCGTCGTTTTCGCTGGGTGAGGTAATTAAAGGCTGGCAACTGGGGATACCACAAATTAAGAAAGGCGGCACGGTACGATTGTTAATACCATCGCGTTATGCATACGGCCCTTACGATCAACCGGCGATAGGCTTGCCAAAGAACTCGGTGGTTGATTTTGATATACAACTTTTAGATGTAACGAACTAATTATTAGATGAAACAAAAGATTTTTACTTTACTATTGCTCGCCGCAGCAGGCTTATCCGCATGCAAAAAAGATGGTGTAGATCCAACCATTAATCAATTTGACGAGCAACAGATCCAAAGCTATATAGGTGCTAACGCACTTACCGGTTTCACCCGTGACAATCCCGTAACTGACACCGCCGGTGCGGATACCTCCGGGATCTATTATAAGATATTACAGGCGCCAACCGGCGCCCCTATTCAGTATTCAGACCAGGTTTCTTTGGTTTACACTATCAAAAGTTTTGATGGTAAATACATCGCCACCGATACAATTAAAAATCACTTTTACGACTTTGTAGGGCACCTGGCAACAGCGGGCTTACCAAAAGGCTTACAATTAGGTATAAAAAACCTGCTTAAAGCTAAGGGTGGGAGTATACGTTTGCTCATTCCATCGCATTTGGCCTATGGTAAAAAAGGCTTTATAGTTGGTAGCGTAACCAATTCCAATACAAATATTGCCGGTAACCAGTGCCTGGATTATTATGTGCGTGTAGTGGATAATCAATTGGCCTATGACGATCAGGTAATCAGAAGTTATCTGACGGCTAACAGCTTATCCGGCTATACCAAAACTGCATCGGGTTTATATTATAAAGTAATTACACCAGGTACAGGTACGGTAGGGGAGATCAATGATTTTTCTGTCGTGTCAACTACTTATGTGGGATCGTTATTAAATGGTACTGATTTCGATAATGGTTACAAAACCACGGCAACGGTATTTAGTCCGGCTACGACAGGGGTAGGCGGACTAGTTCCGGGCGTTGCTGAGGGCCTTAAACAACATGCTGCTGCTGGTACATCCATTTCATTGATCATGCCATCACACTTGGGTTATTCCACCTCTACACAAACGGGAATTCCTGCTAATTCGGCTATTAGGTTCGAGTTTCAGATAACCACAGTAGTCCCGTTCGAATAATTATTTTAACGCTTCCTTAAAGACTTTAAGGCAGCGTTCCCGTGCGAATGCATGGTCTACAATGGGTTTTGGATATTTGCTGAAGTCGGCATATTCCGGAACCCATTTTTTTATGTATTCAAATTTGGGATCGAATTTTTTCAATTGCGAATCGGGATTAAAAATGCGGAAATAAGGGGCGGCATCGGTGCCACTACCCGCCGCCCATTGCCAGCCGCCAACATTGCTGGCCATTTCATAATCCAGTAGCTTACGTGCAAAGTAACGCTCACCCCAGCGCCAGTCTATCAGCAGGTCCTTACTTAAAAAACTAGCTACAACCATTCGTACGCGGTTATGCATGTAGCCGGTGGCATTCAGTTCGCGCATGCCGGCATCCACCATCGGGAAACCGGTGTCGCCATCGCACCAGGCTTTAAACTGTCTTTCGTCGTTTATCCATTTGATGTTATCATAGTCCGGCTTAAAGGCATGGTCCATTGTTTGTGGGAAATGGTAAAGCACCATCATGTAAAACTCTCGCCAGATCAACTCATTTAGCCAGGTTTTCTCGTTCGACTCATATGCATCCCGCGCGCAACGCCGAATGCTTACCGTACCAAACCGTAAGTGTACCCCAACATGGGAGGTGCCCGTTATGGCTGGGAAGTCCCGGTTTTTGGCATATTCGGCAATTACTTTGTCGTATTCTTTTTCGGGATAGGTGATCTCGCTTTTAACAAAGCCCATCGCCTTCAGAGTAGGTATGCCATCTGCTTTAAATTTAAGCAGGTTTTTAAAATATTTTTCGGTAGGGTAGGCTTTTAAGTAAAAGGGTTTTAGCTTTTGGTACCATTTGTTTTTATAGGGCGTATATACCGTATAGGGCTTGCCATCGTCTTTTGTTACTTCTTCCCGCTCAAATATAACCTGATCTTTAAAGGTTTTAAATTCAATAGCATGTTCAGCCAAAAATCCTTTAATTGCCTCATCACGGTGTTTGGCATAAGGTTCGTAGTCAAGATTAGTATATACCGCTGCCACCTTGTGTTCTTTGATGAGTTTTGCCCAGGCATGTTCTGGTTTATCATATACCACCAGCAAATCGCTATGCTGAGCGTGGCAAGCTTTCTGTACTTCTTCTATCGCTTTGTAAATAAAGCTTACGCGGGCATCGTCCTTGTCTTCCAGTTCATCGAGGATCTCTCTATCAAAAATAAAAAAGGGGAGTACCGGATTGCCGCTTTTTAGCGCATGATATAGCCCAGCGTTGTCTTCTAATCGTAGATCCCGGCGAAACCAAAATACGGTTACGGGCGTATTGTTATCCATAAATTTCTTGTAGTGCCGATGCTACATCGGGGTATTTAAATTCAAACCCGGCAGCTGTAATTTTCTGTGCCGATACTTTTGTGCTGCCTAATACCAGTGATGCCATTTCACCGAAAAGCATTTTGATAATAAAGGCCGGTACGTTTGGTGCCCACAGGGGCCGGTGTAATTGTTTGGCAACAGCCTTAGTTAATTCCGAATTGGTGACAGGGTGTGGAGCTGCCATGTTATAAACGCCTGATATTTTATCATCCTCGAGACCCAGCAGGTACATGTCAACTACGTCCTGCTCATGGATCCAAGAGATCCATTGTTTGCCGGTACCCAAAGGTGAGCCTACTGCAAATTTTACGGGTGCGGCCAATTGCGGCAAGGCTCCGCCGCCCAAAGATAATACCACACCGGTACGGTACTTAACAATGCGGAGATCAAACTCTGTTCCCTCATCTACGGCTTTTTCCCATGCTACACAGCAAGAGCCAATGAAATCATCTGCCGGGCGACTGCTTTCTGTTAGCAATTCATCGCCGCGGTCGCTGTAATAGCCTACGCCGGATGCAGAAATTACGGTATTTATCCTGTTGGCTTTTGTGCGCATGAGGGCATAAATGAGCGCTATTGATTTTGTGCGACTATCCAATATCTGTGCTTTGCGTTCGTCACTCCAGCGCTTATCGGCAATGCCTGCACCTGCCAGGTGAATGATCACATCTACACCATCGATACAATGCTCGTCAATTTCTTCTTTATCTACATCCCATAGAAAGGTTTTTACCTTAGGATCTTTGCCCCGGCTGCGGCTCAGATGGCTCACTAAATATCCGCGATTTAGTAGTGCTTGTGTTAGTTGTTTGCCCAGTAATCCAGAGCCGCCGGTAATGAGTATGTTTTTTTTCATGTTAAAGAATTCAATATTGGTTTATTTCCACGCTCCAGCGTTATTGGTTGCCACTCGCATCTTCAGAAAAATCCACTATCCGTTTAGCCATCCCTTTAAAAATGAAAAGATGGAAAGGCCACATTAAATACCAATATAACCTGCCCCAAAGGCCCCTTGGCCTAAAAGTAGCCACCTGGCTTAAAAAGGTGGTATGGTTGCGCTCTACAATTTTAAATTCCAGCCAGGCTTCGCCAGGCAACTTCATTTCCGCGTAGAGCAATAAGCGACGGTTTGCATTATCGGCAAGCAATACACGCCAAAAATCTATTACATCGCCTGCCGAGATCGAAATATTACTGGTGCGCCCCCTCCTGGAACCTACACCGCCAAATAATTTATCTAAAAACCCGCGGATGCTCCAGATCCAATCCCAATAATACCAACCACGGCTGCCCCCTATGGCCATTATGTTTTTGAGCACTTCGGCGCTATCCCTTTTAAAAGGCTGCTTTACCTTATACTCTTTTGTTCCCTTTTGCGGCACTTTTATCTGATCCATAAAACTGCCGGTGAGATAGCCATTGTTTAGGGCATCTTTCCAGCTGCTTACTATAGAATTTTGTTCAATTTTATTAAAGGCCAGTTGTAATGCCTCCTCATAACTAAGGCACTCACGTTTTACCACATTATCGATATCGTGGTTTTTCATGATGGTTTCATTCTTCATACTATCTACCAGGCTTTGTGCAAGCGAGTAACTGGTAGATGTAACAAAATAGAGCCAGTAAGATGAAATCTTAGGGGATAGAAACGGCAGTGTGATGATGTGCCTTTTTAACTTACGCACTTTAGCGTACGTAAGCATCATCTGTTTAAAGCTAAGAATATCCGGCCCGCCGATATCAAATGTTTTATTAAACGCATTTTCATTTAGTAATACCCCATCCAGATAGCCCAATACATCCCGTATGGCAATGGGCTGGCATTTGGTATTTACCCAGCGTGGTACGGTCATCACCGGGAGCTTTTCAGTGAGATCGCGGATGATCTCGAACGAAGAACTGCCCGAACCAATGATGATAGCCGCCCGCAGCACGGTTACAGCGGCCTTGCATTCCTTTAAGACATCTTCTACATGCTTTCGGGATAATAAATGATTTGACAGGTCGGTATCGTTCGTTATCCCGCTCAGATAAACAACCTGCTTGCAGTTAGTTTTATTTAGTTCTGTTGCAAAATTGTGTGCCGATTGAGCCTCCAGATTGGCGAAGTCTGCCGCCTGGGCCATAGAATGTACCAGGTAACACGCCGCATCGATATCCTGGGGGAAAGGCTCGATATCTTCTTTAAGAAGATCGCCGGTGATTAGCGTAACTCGGTCGGCATAATCGCTTTGTTCGTGAAAGCGCCTTTTATCGCGAACAAGGCATACTACGTTGCAGCCCTTCTCCAACAATACAGGGATGAGCCTTGTACCTATGTAACCATTTGCACCCGCGAGCAATACTTTCATAAATGATCAACAACATTATCCCCTCTGTGTTTCAGGCACTCCTAAAAGGTGTATGCTAAATATTCACGCTATCCTGCACAACTACCTTGCTGCATAAAACTTTTGCATAATTATCGGCAAAAAGCTGATGTGTAGGGTGAGCCTGGTAAGCCTCCTGCTCTGCAGGCCCGTCAAACAACAATAGTAGCGACACATCATAGGAGCGGTCTACCACGTCCCTAAAGGTTTGGGCGGGTACGCCGATGTGCATATTACGAATTTGCTTAATTGTGGTAAGCGTGTGCAAGCCATCAATTAACCTGGCTTTATCTTCTTTGTTTTTGAGCCAGAAATGTACGTGGTGGGTAAAGGTGTTTTGTAAAAGCATAAGGCAATATATAAGTTATTTGCTAATGTGGGGAAATAAAATCGTTTGCAAAAAGCACCCCGATTTGTTGTAGTTATTCCTATTATTGATCAAATCTCCACAATGCGTCTCAATAGTTAAATATCTGTAAAACAGCTAACTAATTATTAAAATACTTTAATAGTTTTAGTACTAAATTCTGGTAAGCATTTTGATGGCATTATTAAAAATGCGTTTTCGTGAAATTTAAAAAACTAAATGAAATAGTTAATCGTATTTATATCTTATTACCAATTATAGGATGCTAACACATGATTTTCAAAGAATTGTTACAGGCTTATTTGTAATCATTTTTATCGGCTTAGTAATCTACGGCATTTACTGCCGGAGAAAGTTACACTCATTTGAAGGTACCGGTAGGGTTGCAGAAATGGAGATTTGGTATTTTAAACAAGTCCTCACCTGGATACTTACATTTAGTATGTTTATAGTAGGGGTAATGTATTTTTAATTCCCCAAACCAGTTCTACAATTCCGTAGCAATGCTTACGTTGAGAACCGTGGTTAACTGCCTGTTCACTCTAAGTTAAACCATTTCAATATGTGGTTTAAAAGTGTCGGTTTTCACTTTCGCTTTTAATTCGTGCAAAATGTTATACAGGCCGAAGTTTGTCCTGTTTACATATATAAAGTGTTTCACGCCCCGGGCTTGCTTAAACTCGGGCATTTTAGCTACTTTTTCACCAAAACTAAAGAGTTCATCAAAAAAGGATTTCTCCCCAAAATCAAAGTGATCTGTTATATAAGGCTTCGCAAACAGACCGATCATTTGGCTGAATATTTTGTAATAAAACTCTATTTGAGCCGGAGTGTCATTCGGCAGTATCATTTCCAGCTTACGGAACGCCTTTATAGTTTCATCTTTGCTATCAAATAGGTTAGTAGAAGTAAGCGCGAAAAATGGATAATAAAAGTCTTCGGGCATCACTTTAATACAGCCGAAATCTATCGCACCCAGCTTACCTTCCGGTGTGATCATGAAATTACCCGGATGAGGGTCGGCGTGAACCGCTCGGAGTTCATGCTGCTGAAAGTTGTAAAAGTCCCACAGGGCCTGGCCAATCTGGTCGCGCAATTCCTGCGACGGATCGGTTGCTAAAAACTCCCGCAGGTGTTTACCCTCCAGCCAGTCCATAGTAATAATGCGTTTGGTGGATAATTCCGGGTAATATTTAGGAAACACCACATTATCCAGATTAGAGCATGCTTCAGAAAACTCAATGGAGCGGCGTACTTCCAGTTCATAATCAGTTTCCTCCAGCAGGCGCTCCTCTACTTCCATCATATAAATATTCAATTCCTTTTCGCTCATGCCGAGCATTCTGAATGCAAAAGGCTTGATGAGTTTTAGGTCTGATGAAATAGAATCACCTACTCCCGGGTACTGGATTTTAACAGCCAGTTTTTTACCGTTCAGTTCGGCCTCATGTACTTGCCCGATAGACGCGGCATTAGTTGAGCGGATATTGAATTTATCGTAGATCTGGTCGGGATTTTTGCCGAAATACTTATTAAAGGTCTGAACAATCAGCGGGCCCGAAAGCGGTGGCGCATTGTACTGAGATTGGGTGAATTTGTCTACATAGGCTTGTGGCAGCAGATTTTTATCCATGCTTAGCATCTGAGCTACTTTTAATGCACTACCTTTTAATTCGCTTAAGGATTGATATATGTCGGCGGCATTATCCTCATTCAATTCCGAACGATCTAACTCCGGATTGAAAAGTTTCTTGGAGTAATGTTTTATGTAGTTGCCACCAATTTTAAAACCGGTTTTTACAAACTTTGCACTGCGTTCAACTTTAGTAGTAGGTATGCTGTTTTGTTCGTTCGATGCGTTATCGCTCATGATCTAATCATTAAATAGTGCCGCCAATTGATGAATGTCAATGTCAGCGTAGTCATTTATTGCCAGCCCGGCTATTTTATTAATAACGGAAGCAGGGTGGGCGGTAGTGATTCCAACAACTTTCATACCTGCATTGTTGCCGGCTTGAAGCCCCGCCATTGAGTCTTCAAAAACTACGCACTTTCCGGGCGGAGTATTTAACTGTTCGGCTGCTTTTAAAAATATCTGCGGACTAGGTTTAGGTTGGTTAACCATGCTGCCAATAACAATGGTATCAAAATATTGTCGGATAGGAATTTTGTCGAAGATAAAATCAACATCCGCCATTTCAGACGACGTAGCCAGGGCTACTTTAATACCTGATTGGCTTAGTTCCCGAAGAAAATTTTCCAGGCCATTTATTGGCCTTAAAAACGGCAAATATTGCTGTTGATACAATTGCTGTTTCTGATCAACAAGAAGATCTTGCTCTGCCTTGCCGGCATTGGGGAAATATTTTTGAATTGTATTTAAAATTGGAACTCCACTAATCTCTGCTTTGTAAGTTTCCCTGCTCAACTCGGGCATATTGTGTTTTTCAAACAGCAACTGCCAGGCTTTATAGTGGAAGGGAGTGTTATCTACAAGCGTACCATCCATGTCAAATACAGCGGCAAAATTAGCACCTTTTAAACTTTCTCCCACAAAAGCAGCTTTCTTTTTGTTTAACAGACGGTTATCGTTCAATATCTTGTTATCTATTTTATTCTCCTTTTCCAGTTGATTTGGAGAACTCTTAGAAACCCAACTTTTCCTTGATCCCGCCATTTTTAGCCAGGAATTTTCCATATTCAAACAAGTTGTCAATTGGTGAGCGCTGGAAAAGATCGAATGTTACGTTAACACCTTTCTCTATAGCTTCATCGGTTTTTTCAAAGCCTGCCGAATCATCGTTGATCCAGAAATTAAGCACAAAACCAAACTGCACCCAAAGCGCATCTTTATATCGCTTACTGAAAAACTTACGATCCGTCAGTTCCTGCGATTCAATACCCTCTGCCAAAATACTTTCGGCAAAGTTTTCAAATATCTCTTTAGTTGGCTGCAATACTTTTGGAGTGCCCATTCCGCGTTCCTTTTTTAAGCTATATACAGCAAAACTTCGGTTGCTTTTGAGCAACTCAAAAAAGCTATAAAAAAAGGACAATGCTTTTTCGCGTGCTGCATACTGCGCCCATATTTCCTGTGTGCGGATTTCGCCAAGCGTTTTGCGGGTAAGATCTGCCCAGATGCTTTGCTCTACCGCATAAAAAGAACCAAAGAAACGATAGAACTCCTCTTCGGCCATTTCATTTTTCTTTGAAAAAATGTAAACGGATTTGGGCTGGTGCCCTTCTGTTAAAACAAAATCTATATACGCTGTCTGAATGCTTTCGGTACTGGCCATAATGAATTGATTTTATGTGTTAAAGTTACCACTAATGAGGGACGAAAATATCATACTTGTGTAAAGCCTTTACGGCAGGTTACAAAGGCCTTAATGCGCCGAGTCCGCCGTCAATCCCGATAATTTGCCCGGTGATCCAGCCGCTATGTTCGCTTAATAAAAATTGAGTTGCAAAGGCTATATCATCCGGCTTGCCGATTTTCCCTAGTGGGTGTCTTTTTGCAGATGATGAACGCTTTTCTTCAGTACTCAGGAGGCTTTGTGCAAGCGGTGTATCCGTAAGCGAAGGCGCAATTGCATTTACCCTGATCTGGCTGGTAGAAAGTTCCGCTGCTAATGATACCGTTAAACCTTCAATAGCTCCTTTAGCTGCGGCAATACTGGCATGAAAAGGCATACCCGCTTTTGCAGCCACAGAACTATATAGCACTATACTGGCGCCACCTGCATTTTTGAGTCCTTTTAGGGCCATACGAATGATCTCTGTTGCCCCCAGTACGTTTATTTTATAGTCGTTTAAAAAATCGTCGTTGGTTAACCGCTGAAACGGCTTTAGGTTGATACTGCCAGCCGAGTAAACCAAGCCGTGCAATTGATCAGGCAATTGGTCCACCACAGCACTGAGATCTCCAAGGATATCTGCCTGAATATGATTTATTCCTTCCGGCCATTCGGCTGACGGATTACGTGATATATTGAAAATGTTGGCTTCTTGTATGGCAAGATGCTTGATTAGCGACAGGCCTATTCCAGAACTACCGCCTACTATTAGAATGTTTTTGTTTTTTAAGCTCATATATTAGTCAAATAACATTCTGCATAGCGCATTGTTCATGTGCTATAAAATTTGACAATTGCATTAATTATAGCCACAACCATTGTCTGTTCGTTCTCTAAAAGCTGCTCACAAGTTAAAATTTAAATTATCCCGCTTTAGCCGTACCTTTGAATACTGATTGTAGTTAGTTAAGATTTCTTATTTTCGAACATATCAGGGCTTTAATAGTTAAAGAAACTATGCACAAGGGTAATAAAGAAAACCTGCCATCGAAAATTTGTGAGACTTGCAAACGACCTTTCAGCTGGCGCAAAAAATGGGCAAAATGTTGGGACGATGTCAAATATTGCAGCGACCGGTGCCGCTCAAATAAATAATTAGCATTTTTGTAATTAATCTAAATAAGTTTGGATTAGGTGTTCCTATGAGTGAAAAAACAATACTGGTTTGGTTTAGAAATGACTTGCGAATTCATGATAATGAGATATTATCAGAAGCTGTACGCAAGGCTGATAGAGTTTTACCGGTATATGTTTTTGATCCGTATTACTTTAAAACCAGCGATTCCGGTGTGTTAAAAACCGGGAGTTTCCGGGCCAGATTTCTGCTTGAATCAGTGGCAGATCTCCGTAAAAATTTAAAAAGTTTTGGGGCTGATCTCATTGTTCGCATGGGAGATCCTGCCGAAGTGTTAACGCAACTGGCCGAAGAATACCAGATCAGCGAGGTTTATCACCACCGGGAAGTAGCACCAGAAGAAACGGATGCCTCCGAGCGGGTGGAAGCTGCCTTGTGGAAAATGAAGCTGAATCTAAAGCACTTCATTGGCCATACCATGTACCATAAAGAAGATCTGCCTTTCCCTATAAAAGATATCCCGGATAGCTTCGTGGCTTTTAAAAAGAAAGTAGAACGCGATAGCAGCGTGCGGCAGTGTGTTGTTTCGCCTGATCATATCTTAACGCCCCAAATTAGTGATGCCGGAGCCATGCCTGCCCTTACAGATCTGGGCGTGCCGGATCCGGTAGACGATCCGCGTTGCACCAACCATTTCACGGGTGGCGAAAACGCTGCATTGGTGCAGTTGGAAAAGTATCTTACCGGGCAGCAAACCACGGTTCACAAGAGTGCACGTACTACGGGGCCATGCTCATCCGGCCTATCGCCCTGGTTGGCATTGGGTTGCATTTCGCCAAGGCAGGTATATTGGGAGGTGGTGAAAAACCGCCAGGCCATGCAAAATGCCGATGCGTTGATGCTTGAATTGTTATGGCGTGATTATTTCCGTTTTATGTTTAAGAAACACGGGCAGAAATATTTTCGGGCCGAAGGTTTTAGCAGCACCGCACCGGAAGCAGCTACCAACCAGGATGAGCTTTTTGAACAATGGAGAGCCGGTGCAACAGGTGTGCCTTTTATAGATGCCGCTATGCACGAGTTAAATGCAACGGGCTATATCAGCAATTATAGCAGGCAGGCAGTGGCTACTTATCTTACGAAAGATCTGCAAGTTGACTGGACGAGAGGGGCTTTATATTTTGAAGAAAAACTGATAGACTATTCGCCTGCCAGTAACTGGGGTAACTGGGCCTTTGTTGCAGGGGTAGGTAACGATACCAAAAGCAATCGCTATTTTAATGCCGCCAAACCGGCTAACCAGCTAGATAGTAAAAGCGATTTTATCTCAACCTGGCTGCCTGTTTCCGTTTAATAGGTTGATTTAACCTCTTTTACAAATTCTATTACTTTTTTGCTTCTTCAGTTTTTGGTGCATCGGTATATTTGATGGCATCTGCTGTTATGGTATCACTGCGATCCTTACCGGCAATATTTGCAAAGCTGGTAAATATTACGGCATCAGCACCAACAGTTTTCGCTTCGTCGATTATTTGGGTTTTTGAGTTCTCTTCATTTCCGTGTAGTACATTGCTAAAATGGCCCGTTACTTTGTATTCCCGCTTTACATCGCGTGCAGCATAATATACACTAACATCATGATGGCGAGGGAACCTTTTGCGCAAGTAGGCAACCGTTTCGCAGGCACCGAACAACAGGCAGAAGAATAAACCCGTTAGTAGATATGGTTTTAGAATTTTCATTATAAATTAAGGGTAGGTTTGCGGTTGGACCAAGGTAAACATCAATTGGTTTAATCTCGAATATAATTTTTTACCAGATGAATTTAGTCAACCTCAAAAACAATTATAGCTTTGACATTATGAGGGGTATGATTGTTTTATGTAGTTTAATGGCGTTTGTTTGTGGCAGGGCCCTGGCGCAGTCTGGGCACAACTTGCAGTCTACTCGGTTTATGGTTGTTGGCTATACACGCAATCACATCAATTTGCTGGCTGAAGTAAAGAAATTTCAATTAGAGAAACTCACTCACCTCAATATCGCCTTCCTCAATCCGGATTCTGCAGGGAAATTTAGCACGCCAACTGATCTCAAGAAAGTATGCCGGTATGCTCACAAAAAACATGTGCAGGTTTTGTTGTCAATTGCTGGCGGTGCGCCGCCAAAATATCTGTCGGGTATGCTGGCAGGAGATAAGCAGGAAGTCCTGATCAGTTCGCTGTTAAAAATGGTTGTTGATAATAAAGTGGATGGGATCGATGTGGATCTGGAAGGGCGTATGATCGATAGCAATTATGAATCCTTTGTTATTCACCTGGGCGTAGCTTTGAAAGCCAAACAAAAGCTGATGACGGCAGCCATTGCAACTTATTATGCCAAAAGGTATACAGACAGAGCCCTGGCCCAGTTTGATTTTGTAAACGAAATGAGTTACGATAAAACAGGCCCTTGGGACATGGATAAACCGGGACAGCATGCACCCTACGATATGGCCGTGCAGGATTTGGATTATTGGACTATTGAGCGGGGTATCCCAAAAGCAAAGTTAAATTTGGGCTTACCTTTTTATGGGTATGGCTTTGGCAAGGATGCGCCCACTGATATGGCGTACAAAAATATCGTTAACAAATATCCTGATGCTGCAGATACCGATCAGGTTAGCGTAAGTAGCGGCGGTACTATTTATTACAACGGCGCACTTACTATCAAGAAGAAAACGAAGCTTGCCATCTCCAAAGCAGGCGGCGTAATGATGTGGCAACTATTGCAGGATGCTGAAGGTGACCTGTCATTGCTGAAAGTAGTTAGTGATGAGATCGAATTGATGAGCCAGCAATAGATAGTTTATTAAAGGTTAAATCTTATTGACTCGAAATGGTAATTCTATGGTCGTAAACAGCAATTTTGTTCCCAAAAGAAATCCTTAAGTCACAAACATTGGTTTGCCTCAAAAGTTATAACATATAATTTGGGGCATATTGTAGTATTATGCTTAATTTTGCACTGTTTTACAATATTGGTTTCTCATGGATCGCCTAAATTACATTGATAGCGGCAACGCTGCCTACATTGACTCCCTATACGAAGCATATAAACAAGACCCGGAATCGGTAGATTTTGGTTGGCAAAAGTTTTTTGAAGGCTTTGATTTTGGTAGAGACACGCAGCCTGCAAAGGGTGCGGCAACTGCAACTGCCCAAGCTACGCCTGATAACCTGCTGAAGGAGATCAACGTAATGAATATGATAAATGGGTACCGCACGCGCGGCCACTTATTTACCAAAACTAACCCTGTGCGCGAACGCCGCAAATACTTTCCGGGCAAGGAACTGGAAACATTTGGTTTAAGCGATGCAGATATGGATACGGTGTTTAACGCCGGCGTTGAAGTTGGTTTAGGCCCCGCTAAATTGCGTGATATTCGCCAGTTGCTGGAAGATACGTATTGCCAAACTATTGGTGCCGAGTATCGCTATCTGCGTAATCCTATCAAACTGAAATGGTTTGAGGACAGGATGGAAACGAGGCGCAATACACCAAAGTTTGGTATTGAGGATAAAAAGATGATGCTTTCGAAATTAAACGAAGCCGTTGTTTTTGAAAACTTCCTTGGTACAAAATTTCTTGGTCAAAAACGTTTTTCACTGGAGGGTGCTGAGGCACTTATTCCCGCGCTGGATTCCGTAATCAAACAGGGTTCAGATCTGGGTATCGAAGAATTTATCATCGGTATGGCTCACCGTGGCCGTTTAAATGTGCTTACCAACATCATGGAGAAAACCTATAAAGAGGTGTTCTCTGAGTTCGAAGGTAAAAACTATGACAGCGAGTCTCCATTTGGCGGCGACGTAAAATATCACTTAGGGTTCTCAACCGATATTACGACTAAAAAGGGTAAAAACGTTCACCTGAGCCTTTGCCCTAATCCATCGCACTTAGAGGCGGTAGATCCGGTTGTAGAAGGTATCACCCGGTCTAAAATAGATTTTAAATACAACGGCGACCATTCTAAAATTGCACCGATACTGATCCATGGCGATGCCTCTGTAGCAGGCCAGGGCATTGTGTACGAGGTACTGCAGATGGAGAAACTTGATGGTTACCGTACAGGTGGTACCATTCACCTGGTTATTAATAATCAAATTGGTTTTACCACCAACTATAAGGATGCCCGTTCGAGTACTTATTGTACAGATGTGGCAAAAACTGTGCTTTCGCCTGTTTTCCACGTAAATGGTGATGATGTTGAAGCATTGGCTTATGTAGTTAACCTTGCAATGGAATACCGCCAGGTATTTAACGAGGATGTATTTATCGATATCCTTTGTTACCGCCGCTACGGCCACAACGAGGCGGATGAGCCAAAATTCACGCAGCCGGTATTGTACAAAGCGATAGAGGCTCACCCGAACCCACTACAGATCTACAGTAAAAAATTAATTGCCGAGGGTTCTGTTGATGATGCTTTTGTAAAAGGCCTGGAAAAAGATTTTCGTGCGGAGCTACAGCAAATGCTGGACGAGTCGAAAGCGGAAGACAGGTTTACCGATACCATAGCCATGTTTGAGGGCGCCTGGAGCGGCCTGCATTTGGCTAACCATAAAGAACTGATCTCTGCAATAGATACCGCTGTTAGCAAGGAAGATATTGTTGAAATAGGAAACAAACTGACCGTATTGCCGAAGGACAAACAGTTTTTCAAAAAGATTGAGAAGTTATTTGAAGACCGCAATGCGATGGTTAACAAAACCGGCGTTTTTGATTGGGCAATGGGCGAACTGCTGGCTTACGGTACCTTGTTAAAAGAAGGCACACCGGTAAGGTTGAGCGGAGAAGATGTTAAGCGCGGTACTTTTTCACACCGCCATGCTGTGTTAACTCTGGCGGAATCGGAGGATGAATATACGCCATTAGGAACCATTAACGAAGAAGCAAGATTAAGCATATTCAATTCTTTACTTTCTGAATACGGGGTATTGGGTTTTGAGTATGGCTACGCTATGGCTAACCCCAATGCATTAACCATATGGGAAGCACAGTTTGGTGATTTCTTCAACGGTGCACAGATCATTATTGACCAGTATATTGCCAGTGCCGAAACAAAATGGCAGCGTGGTAATGGCTTGGTGATGCTGTTGCCACACGGTTATGAAGGCCAGGGCCCTGAGCATTCATCAGCCCGCGTAGAGCGCTTTTTAGAGCTTTGTGCTGATGATAATATCCAGGTGGCTAATTGCACAACGCCTGCCAACTTCTTTCATATATTAAGAAGGCAAATGCGCCGCGATTTTCGCAAGCCGCTCATCATCTTCACACCGAAAAGTCTATTGCGCAGCCCTAAGTGCGTTTCGCCATTGGAAGAATTTACAAATGGTAAATTCCTTGAGCTGATAGATGACAATTACGCTGAGCCTAAAAAGGTGAAACGCGTGTTGTTATGTACCGGTAAGATTTATTATGATCTGCAGGAAAAGCAACAGGTAGATAAACGGAAGGATGTAGCGATAGTAAGAGTTGAACAATTGTACCCAACTCCTATTCAGCAGATCATAAAAATTAAGGCCAAATACGAAAAAGCAACTGAGTTTATCTGGGTGCAGGAAGAACCGGAGAACATGGGTGCTTGGCCATACATTTGCCGCAAGTTCCATAACGATAAACACTTTAACCTGCAGGTGATCTCCCGTTTGGAAGGTGCCAGCACGGCAACCGGTTTTGCGAAACAGCATGCGGCCCAACAGGCTCACATTGTTGCTAAAGCATTTGATACCCCAGCAGGTAAAACGGTTAAAGAAAGTATTAAGAAAACGACAGAAAAAATGGCTAACGCCGGAGCGGATTGATTTGTTGAAGTGCAGTAGTGAATGAACGTTATGGGATTCACTACTGATCAATCTTCCAGTTATCATTTAAATTCACGATATCAACTACAACTACTATTATATGAGTTTAGAAATAAAAGTTCCGCCGGTAGGCGAATCCATTACCGAAGTAACATTATCAGCCTGGAAGAAAAAAGACGGCGACCATGTGGAAATGGACGAAGTGATAGCCGAGCTGGAATCAGACAAGGCTACTTTTGAGCTTACTGCCGAAAAGGCCGGGACTTTAACTACCAAAGCAAGCGAAGGTGATACATTAGCCATTGGCGCTGTAGTAGCAAGTATTGAAGAAGGTACTGGTACACCTGCCGCTGCCGCAGATCAGGCACCTGCTGCCCCTGTTGCAGAAAAGGAATCAACTCCCGTGACTGCTAAAACTGAGGAGCCCGGTAAAGCGGTTAGTCCGGAAGTGCCTGCCAACGGTTACGCACCAGCACCTGATCAAAGCGGTTCATCATCGTTAGAGATCAAAGTGCCAACAGTAGGCGAGTCGATCACCGAGGTTACCCTATCCCGCTGGATGAAAAAAGATGGCGATACTGTTGAAATGGATGAGGCTATCGCAGAACTGGAATCAGACAAGGCCACATTCGAATTAACGGCCGAAAAAGCGGGAACCTTAAAAACGATAGCTAAAGAAGGCGACACCCTTCCGATTGGAGCTGTAGTTTGCACAATAGAAGGCGGTAGTGCTTCGGGCGCCGGAGCTCCTGCGCATGTTACCCCTACGGTTGCAGATGCCGTGAACGAATCACCTCAGGCTGCTCCATCAAAAGGAACCACTTATGCATCGGGCGTTCCATCACCGGCTGCTGCAAAAATATTGGCTGAAAAAGGCGTAGAATCGTCATCGATAAATGGTACCGGTGTTGATGGTCGTATCACAAAAGGTGATGCCTTATCAGCTCAAAAGCCTGCCGTTGCACCAACTCCGGCTGCTCCTGCTAAATCTGCACCTGCCGCTGCAACACCGGCTCCGCCTGCGGGTTCACGCACAGATAAGCGTGAAAAGATGTCATCACTACGCAAAACCGTTGCAAGGCGTTTGGTTGCGGTTAAAAATGAGACGGCCATGTTAACCACTTTCAACGAAGTGGATATGGCACCAATCATGGAAGTGCGCAGCAAATACAAAGATAAATTTAAAGAGAAACATGGTGTAGGCTTAGGTTTCATGTCGTTTTTTACCAAAGCGGTTACCGAGGCTTTGAAAGAATGGCCTGCCGTAAATGCGCGGATTGAAGGAGAAGAAGTGGTGTACAGTAATTTTGCCGATATCTCTATCGCGGTTTCTGCACCAAAAGGATTGGTAGTTCCGGTTATTCGCAACGCAGAAAGCATGAGCCTGGCCGAAATTGAAAAAGCTATTGTTGTATTGGCTGGTAAAGCCCGTGAAAGTAAGCTTACAATTGAAGAAATGACAGGCGGCACCTTTACAATCACCAACGGTGGTGTATTTGGTTCCATGATGTCTACCCCAATCATTAACTCACCACAAAGTGCTATTTTAGGCATGCACAATATCATAGAGCGCCCGGTTGCCGTAAATGGACAAGTGGTGATCCGCCCGATGATGTACCTTGCATTATCTTACGACCACCGTATTATTGACGGTCGCGAATCGGTAAGCTTCCTGGTGCGAGTAAAACAGTTATTAGAAGACCCTACAAGGTTGTTGCTGGGCGTGTAATTAGCGTTCGGTATTAAATTATAGAATAAGCCTGGCAATAGCCGGGCTTTTTTGCGTGTTATCTTGCTGTGTAATCATTTGGATTTCGATGAGCGTGAATGATTGCAAGAATAATTATTTTCCTGTTTTCGTTGTCGACTAAATAGTGGATATGGAAAGGAAATTGTTTTAGCATTAAAGTTCTAACATTTTTGTATTTAATTTGAAAGCTTAACGGAGTTCGTTCTATATGCACCTAAGCTTCCCTAATTCTATAAAGAAATTGTTTGGCAAGTTTTGGGGAGATTTCTTTATAATAATCCACTGCGTTTTTAACATCCGTACGAACATAGGGTCTGTTAATAAAAGCGTAGCTCACAAAGTTTTTGCAATATCAGTGAGCATGTCGTCAAAACTTTCTGTACGAGCAGAATTAGCATAATAATCGTTAAGTCTCTCATCAATAAGCTCAGTTTGCCATGAATTTAACTTTACCTGATTTGATAATTCTTCTTCTTGTAGTTCAGTATATTTTTCTGTTAGTAATTGCCATTCTTCAATAGGTATAAATACACCGGTCGTATTTCCTTTCGTGTCATGAATGAATTGAAGATTCATAATATTTAATTTAGTGCCTTTAATTAAATTTACTAATAAAATTTATTAAACAATCCTCTATGAGTCATCAGAAAAATTTACTTTGCGGAAAGCTTACATTGCTTACAGGAAAACAATAAAGGGAACAAAAATTTCACGCGCCTAAAGTTTGACATAAATTTGGCAAATTGCCTAAAAGAATGAGACCAATGATCATGAGTAAGTATGCCTTTGGAATTTACTTTAGTATCGATGGTTATTGTGCCCACTCCAATTGCGCCTTGAATAGAACTAGTATTGTACTATTTCGCTCTACACCAGCTTCCTCATCGCCATAATATAGCCAACGTGCAATCCTTCGTGAAAGGGTAGAAACGCGATAGCGTCGTCAATACTTGTTATTTCCACTCCGTAGCGGGTAGTCCAGGTAGGGTAGTTGCCGAACAGATTTGCATTATAATCTTTCTCAAACTGCTCCAGCGTTGATATCATTAACTCCTTAATTTCGGCAAATTGCTGCTGGTTGGCAGGGCCAACGGGTTTAGTATCTGGTTTGTACGTCTCAAAAAAAGTTTCGCTCACACGGGTTGATAAACCTGCACGCTTGTAACAAATGCCTTGTTGTGTGGCCACCATGTGGCCAAGATTCCAGATGATATTATTGTTAAATCTTACCGGGATGGTATTGAGTTGGTCCAGCGTGAACTGATCCAAAATGTCGAGGATCTTTAAACGCGGCTGTTTGATGATGTTAGTGTATTTTTCGATCATACTCCAAATATTGAATTTTTTATTGAATGCTCATGTCTTTTCAAAGGATCATTTTTTTTCAAAATATTTTTTGACAAATAAATAATTAGCTTACTTTTGCCACCCCAATGCGAAAGTAGCTCAGTTGGTAGAGCACGACCTTGCCAAGGTCGGGGTCGCGAGTTCGAATCTCGTCTTTCGCTCAAATCCTGCCCAAACGGCAGGATTTCTTTTTTTGGGCAATTTGTGCCTACATTCAGCCCGGTAATTTATACCTCGCTAACTTCAAATATTTTACCTTTGCAGCATAATTGCATAAATGACCAACACTGCCGCTGATACAAGTAAGTCCGACAAGCCCGTTTGGTATTTTATTTTGTGCTGGACATTGCTCAACCTTGTGCAGGCTTATACCCTTGAATTGCACGGCGACGAGGCCTATTACTGGGTTTATGCACAGAAGCTCGATTGGGGCTATTTTTATCACCCGCCAATGATGGCGCTCTTCATCAAAATTGGCTACACTTTGCTACATAATGAATTGGGCATTCGGCTGATGGCTGTATTTACCAACAGTGCAGCAATTTACCTGTTAAGGCTCATTCTTAAACCGTATAGGGTAAGCCCTCATTGGTTTATCCTGGCGATAAGCAGCGTGTTGGTTTTTCATGTTTATGGTTTCACCACTACGCCAGATGCACCCCTATTCTTTTTTGCTGTGCTTTTTTACTACGTATACCAGCGTTACATTACCAAGGATGGTTTTTTAACCGGACTTTTAATGGGCGTAATTGCAGCTTGCCTGCTTTACAGTAAGTATCATGGTGTATTGGTGATCGGCTTTACGGTATTGTCCAACTTTAAGTTATTCAAGCGGGGCTCGTTTTACCTAGCTATGTTAACGGCGTTAATTATACTCGTCCCGCATATTTTATGGCAAATGCACCATGGATTTCCTGCGGTGAATTACCAGTTGTTTGAACGCTCTACAGACCGTACCTATAAAATTGGGGATAGTATTGAATACCTATCCGGGCAATTGTTGCTTGGCGGCGTTTTAAGCAGCTGGTACCTGTTTTATAAAGGGTTTACGGCAAAAGTTTCCGACGCCTTTACACGAACTTTAATGTTCAATGCTATCGGCACGTTCGCTTTTTTTTTAGTGAATACGCTTAATGCGGATGTGCAGCCTCACTACACCTTGATAGCGTTTGGCCCGCTGACGGCTCTTGCACTTATTAATTTCAGTAAAGGAAATCTGTTTCCGGTTTGGTACCAACGGCTGCTATTGATCAATATCGGGCTGGTATTATTACTGAGGGTAGCGCTGCTGTTCCAATGGCCCGTTATGCAAAAGATCCAGGCGCTGGATACTTACTTTGGGTACAAAAAGTGGGCAATGGAAATTCATAAAAAAGCAGGTAATGCTTATATGGTGATGGATGATGGTTTCCAAAATCCATCGAAATATAATTTCTACAACCACACGCTAAAGGGTTTCTCCTACGATTCCCGTTATTATGGCCGTACCATGTACGATATCTGGCCTTTTGAGGACAGCCTGCAGCACAAGCGGGTTTACGGCGTATTTACAGGGCCAATAAAAGGGGTAACAACAGATATGATACCGGGTGGGCATAACATTTATTACGGCGGTTGGATAGAGGATGCGCGCACGTATCAAAAAGTAGCTATTGAAGCATCACCGGAAGCTATCGCCGCGCGACCCGGACAAAAAATACAATTTGACCTCAAACTAACCAACCCATACCCATTTGATATTACTTTTGCCAATGAGGGTTACAAACACAAGGCATTTTTAGAAGCTTGTTTTTTTAAAGGGAAAACAGATTTGGTTGCTTTACAGCAGGCTGATAGTACATTTAACGGTATTGCTTTAAAAAAGGGTGCCACTGCCACATATAAAATGACGGTTACCACACCGCCCGTAAAGGGCAAATATTATCTGGTGTTTTCTATCCGTACCGAACCGTTTAGCGGAAGTAAAAACAGCCCGCTGATTAAATTTTTAGTTGAATAAAACATTCATCGCATGTTTAAAAAAATACTCCCCCTACTGCTATTCGCCATTTTAATAAACCGATTAGCATCTGCCCAAACGGTAGATCTGCATTTTAACGGCTCGGTATTTTTTGACAACCGGGAATACAAAGAGTCGCTGATCCGCTCACGCACCTATTCGGGCACCCGCCTGGCCCTGGATGTTGGCCTTAACCTGGATAGCGCAAACCGCTTTGTGTTTGGAGCCAACGGCCTGCACGAGTTTGGAGCCAAGCCTTATTTTTTAAAAGTAAACCCGGTGGCTTATTTTCAGCATACCGGCAAAAATTGGTCTTTTTTCGGTGGTGAGTTTCCCCGTGAAAACTTATTGACCAATTACCCGCGGGCATTGCTGAACGACACGCTGCGGTACTTCAGGCCAAACATTGAGGGCCTGCTTACCACCTACCACACGAAAAACTTTAGTGAAACCGTTTGGATAGATTGGGTGAGCCGCCAGACTGATACCGAACGTGAGCAATTCCTCTTTGGTTTTTCGGGCAAGTATCAGCCATTTTTAAAAGGGCCTCTTTACCTTGCACATTACTTCTTTCTATTGCACGATGCTGGCCCGGCAGTCCCTATTCCGGATGATCATATCCGTGATAACGGTGCTATACAGGTGAAACTTGGGGCCAACTTTAGTCACAAAACTTTCCTCGATTCACTAAATATAGAAGCAGGCGGTATGATGTCGTTAGAGCGTACCCGTAATGTGTCCGGATTTAGGAAGCCTACCGGGTTTGTGGCCAACGCCTATGCCAGTTACAAGCGTTTTGCTTTGTACGATGAATTTTATAAAGGAGATGGGCACGATGTGACATACGGCGATGCTTACTACCAATATAAAACCTACAATCGTTTAGATATTATTTACACGCCATTTTTATACAAAGGTTTAACCGGCCAGTTTATTCTCAGTTTTCATCAAACACCGTTAAGTAGCGGGAGCAACCAAGAAGCTTTTCGTTTAATTTATGATTTGGGCCGAAAGCCGATCGCTAAGTTTAAAGATTAGTGTTTTAGGCTGAAATTTATAAATTTGTTGCTTGGTAGCTATAACGCTGTGCCCCCCACGGTATGCTGCCATGAGTTTATCATCACCATTATTTTTTATGAAAAATAAATTCATGCAGCTTATGCTGCTTTTTACATTGTTGGCTCCTGTTAAGTTATTAGCGCAGGATAACCAATTTACCGGCTGGGGGGCCTTATTTCACACACAGCGTTTTTCCAAACGCTGGGGAGCTTCTTTCGACGGGCAATTTAGATCGGCAGATCAATATGACTATTTGCGGAACATTCTTTTGCGCCCATCGGTTAACTACTATTTCGCGAATAACAAAATTGGTGCATTAGGCTACGCTTATGTTACCGCTAATGGCCGGGCCGGCGAAAGCAAAACCTTTCGGCCCGAAAGCCGTATCTGGCAGCAATTCATTATCAACCAAAAGCTCGGTAAAGGCGCTATGCTGCAACACCGTTTCAGATTGGAGCAACGTTTTTTAGGTAATACTGCTGTGGCTGGCGTTGAGCGAAACGATCATTTTTTTTCTCAGCGATTGCGCTATTTTGCGAGAGCGGTAATTCCTTTCAAAGGCGATTCGGTTTTTGCCAAAGGCCCCTTCTTTGCAGTGCAGAACGAGATTTTTGCTAATGTTCAAAATAAAGACAAGGTAAATACTCACCTCTTTGATCAAAACCGGGCCTACGGGGCATTTGGTTATCGTTTCAGCAAAAAGTTTGATACCGAAGTGGGCTATCTTAATCAGTATGTTAAAGCAGCAGAAAGCCATACGGTTAACCACGTATTGCAATTGGCTTTATATACCAGGTTTTAAATGGTAATAAGGCGCAATAAATCACGTTAGGTTTGTTTAGCTAAATTACTACCTTGGCAAAATGCCCCAGTTAAATAGTAACCAACAGATACGCCAGCTGGCCAACCTGGAATTGCTGGCCAGACAGGTAGTGGAGGGCTTTATTACGGGCTTACACCAAAGTCCGTTTCATGGATTTTCAGTTGAATTTGCGGAGCACCGTCTTTACAATAACGGAGAATCTGTTAAGAATGTTGATTGGAAACTGCTGGCCCGTACTGATAAATTATTTGTTAAGCAGTTTGAGGAAGAAACCAACCTGCGCTGTTACCTCCTGTTGGATACGTCTTCCTCTATGAATTTCCCTGCTGATGGAATCAGCAAACTACAGTTTTCAGTCTACGCTATTGCATCGCTCATGTACCTGTTTAAAAAACAGAGGGATGCGTTCGGCTTGTGTTTATTTTCTGATAAAATGGACTGGATGAGCCCGGCGCGCTCTACGTCTGCACACTTATTTTATCTGTATGCGCAGTTGGAACTGGCTTACAATAGTCCAAAGGCAAATACATCCACTAATATTTCGCAGGTGTTACATCACATTGCAGGTGAAATTCACCAGCGATCAATGGTGATCATATTCAGCGATATGCTGGAGAATAGCCTCAATCCGCAAAAAATGCAGGGCCTTTTTGCAGCCATACAGCACCTTAAGTACAAGAAACATGAGGTGGTTATATTCAACGTAACTAGCAGGAATGCGGAAGTTGATTTTAATTTCGATAACCGCCCGCATCATTTTGTAGATATTGAAACCGGCGATGAGGTGCGGGTACATCCAAATAAGATCCGGGACAGTTACCGGGCTTCTGTGCATCAATATCGCCAGCAGTTGGCGTTGAAATGCGCACAATACCACATTGATATCATTGATGCAGATATTGAAGGGGATTATTATAACATTCTTAAAGAATACCTTATTAAGCGCAAAAGGATGGCTTAACCATTATCATATTAAACCTTTTAAATAAACAAACATCAATAAAGCAACTGAGTTATTAAAAAAGCACGAACAAAAAGGCGATGTTTGCCTGGCTGCTGTAGCTAATTAAGTATACACCCCTGATTGAAGTTTTTTAAAATGCTCAAATCAATTTAACGCTAAAGGTGTTATCAAACTAAACTATTTTTAGATGAGACTTTCCATAGAAAGAAAACCAGTAAGAGTAAATCCAGATCCGAAACGCGTTATAGCAAGATTCTTTTTTAACGGGAACGATAGGGCTAAAGAGGTTTTACAACGGGTAATGGGAATAAGTGAAGAGACTGCATTTGGTATAGTTTCTCCGATATTACAGGAATATTCTAAACGCCACCGTAATATTACCCGGGTTTTAAACCGGCATTGCAGTAAGTTGAAGCCGCTTTTTGAAGAACTGGGAATTGATTTTGATACGCTTACCGTTTACCGTAAGCTTCTTGTAGGTTCCTATTTTACGCATGAATACTCCATCGAATCTGCGGCGTTTTTTAATCCTTCTATTGTAGAAGATCCGGATCAGACGGAGCTGGAAGATGGCCAACGCCGTGTTATTATTAGTTTTAGAGCGGTAGGAGAGGGGCACATCTCTTCAATTACTTTCCGCCGTGCGCTGATTGATAAATTCAATAATATTACTGTGTTGCCTGCAGGTAGTTATATAGATGAGGCTGAAATTGTTCGGAATGCGGTTTATAACAAGAAATTGTTTTTTGATAAAGCTGCCATTACGCAGATTGATATGAATATTCTGAATGAACTGGAAAGTAAACTGGATCATCATTTTGAATATTCAAACCTGCGCCGCATCATCCTCGATTCGCAAAAATTGCAGGAGAGCGATATGAAACGCCTGGAGTATGATAAAGTACTTTGGCTGGCAGATTCTTACTATGAGATCGTTTTTTCACTGGATACCGATATCTCCGATAGGGTAATTTTCCCGATCTCCGAATACGAGCGTAAAGGAATTGAGGATGCGCGATTTGTGCAGTTCCAAAATGAGGATGGAAGTTCGGTTTATTATGCAACCTATACGGCATATGACGGTGCACTCATTATGCCGAAATTGCTGCAAACAACCGATTTTTATAATTTTAAAATTATGCCTTTATACGGTGCCGGTGCACAGAATAAAAATCTGGCGTTATTCCCGCGGAAGGTAAATGGCAAATACATGATGATCAGCCGGATTGATGGCTGCAATAATTATATCATGTATTCTGATAAGATCAATATCTGGGAAAAACCGGTACTGTTGCAAACCCCTAAATTTAGCTGGGAGTTTGTGCAGATAGGAAATTGCGGGTCGCCAATAGAAACAAAGGACGGCTGGATAGTGATTACGCATGGCGTAGGCCCTATGCGCCGCTATGTGTTGGGTGCAAGCCTGCTTAAGCTGGATGATCCTTCTATAGAGATCGGTCGTTTGAAAGAGCCTTTGCTGATTCCTAATAGCGACGAACGGGAAGGTTATGTGCCGAACGTATTGTATTCCTGCGGTGCGCTCATCCATAACAATAAACTGATTGTTCCATATGGCGTATCCGACTCTTCAACCGCGTTTGCTGAGGTAGATCTGGAGGAATTACTCAACAAATTAAAAAGTGACGGGATAGAATAATCTTTTCGCACTAAACAAGAAAAGACTGCACTAGGGCAGTCTTTTCTTGTTTAGTGGTTTTCTGAAATTACTTGGTCAGTTCAAAATCGAGTGTCTTTTCAGTTAAAGGGAGTACATAAGCACCACGTGCTGTTTCGGCGTTTTTTATGGTGTAGGATACGCCTTTAGCCCCCGATTGAATCCTTAGATATGCCTTCGGTGTGAATTCGTCACTTGCATTCAGTGTGCAAATAACTTTGCCGGAAAGGGCATTATAAGTGATCGTCTTGAATGTGCCCGCATCCAGCGTAAGCCACAAGCCTGCCGGGGCGATAAATACGTTAGTTTTTTTGCCGTTGGTGATATCTACCTTGACCAAATTTCCCGACTGCTTCAAATTACCACCGAAAGCCAGCCACCCCAACTCTTTATCGTGGGTGATATACGTGGCTGCATTTACTGCATAACCAAAAAAGTTCGGTCCGTAATCTCCGCTCAGGCCGTCTATTTTAAGCGTTGATGGGTAGGAGTGGAAGGCTGCCGGACCAAAGCCGTCTTCAGTAATGTTTGAGATGGAACCCATCAGGCCGCCGTAGCCCACACGCAACAAATAAAGATCATTCGGGTGTTGCCTGTACTCGCTCAATACCGGGATAGCATTCAGTCCCGAGCCGTAATGGTGTAACTGCCGCTCTATGCGGGAGAGTTTGCCACCATAAAGAAAATCCCAATACCTGCGGGCAGAGCCATTATAGCCCCAATGCGGAACGGTAGGCATGTAGCCCAATATAGCGTTGATCGTTACCAAAGCTTTATCACCATATCCAAAATACTGCGACCATGCGTAAACTTCTTCCTGCCCTGTGGAGTCCCAGGGCATTTCGCTACCAAAAGGATATTGCAGCGTATCCCAATGGTCCGCTCGGGTTTTCATTTCCTTTTCCAGGAGGGCAGCTTTATCCTGCCACCCTTCAGCTTTCAGATCCATCAGCAGCAATACAAAAATGGTGCCTTCCATTTGCCCGAATTGAGCATAATAAGGCGCTTGTTTAACCATTGCCATGGCGGTTTCATAAGAGTTATTCAAATAGAAATCCCAATTTTTGCCCTTAACCATGCCCGGATGATTACGTGCAATTCGGTACATTACCCAATGCGCAGCGGCAACGTGCGGATAATTATAGCTTCGCCCAACGTCATTGGCGTCCTTATGGCTCCAGGCGGCCCAAGTCTTCCAATTTAAGCTGTCGCTGTAAGTGCCTTTTGGTAATGAGTCTGGCTGGTAATAAAATACGCTTTTCTTAACCCCATATTTTTGCGGGCCTTCGCTGTGCTGTATGTTGCCAAATAAAGTGTGGTCGGTAAAATTCTGCAGTTTGGCTACCTCCGCTTTGTCTGGCTGGGCAAATTCCTTCATCATGGCCCCCAGCCAGCTGCCTGCGCCGCCCTCGTCGCTCAGGCCCGAGATCCACACGCGGCTATCCTGCGCTACCTGTTGTTTTTTATCATAATCGTAGGTGATCACCGATTGGTCGCGACCGAAGGGATCGGCTTTGTTCTCGTACCATTGCTGATGGGTAAGGAAACTGCCAAAGTCTTTTAATACCTCTGCCTCGGGCTTGATAACTTTATAGCTGATTGTTTGTGATAGTCCATCGGCGTAGGTAACTGTTAGGCGTGCGCGACCCCACTTCATACCTTTTACCAAGTAAGTTTTCAAAGTTTTGTTGGTAGATGATATAGCAGAAATGCTAAGCGCCCCGGCCGGTTCCACCTGTATAGAATTAACACTTTTGTTGTACTTCAAAAATAGTTTAGCTTCTACATCCTGCGGTAGCACATAACCAGGAATGCCAATAGCCACAGGGCGATGTTGTTCCACTAATTTCTGTTCGATTCCTCTGATCGACGGAGCAAGCGAAAATTTTACGCCAAATTCTTTTGTCTCACCCGGTTTTAGGATGCATGAAGTAGGCGTGTTCCATGGATCGGCTTTTTTCCAATCATCATCTGCATAGGCTTTGCTGTAAACCATCCACTCATAAAAGCCTTCAAAGTCTATACCCTTGGGGGTAGGGTCATCCAATAAAGGGTTGTAAGCTTCAAAAGGTGATTTGCCGTAGGGAGTGACCAATAAAACCGGCCCTTTGCCACTTAAACGGGTAACCTGCAGGTAGCCCGCATCCTTACCAATATAAGGGTCATAGAACACATTTTGAGCGTGGGCTTCTTCCAGAGATTTGCCTTGTAATACATTGTTGAAGATCATCGGCATGCCAAGGGAGCCGATCTCCACATTTTTAGCAGTGATGTTCTTTAACTTAAAAACAAGCGCCAGTGTACCGTCAACAAGTTTCCACTGACGCTGTATGTTTAGAGGTGTATTTAAAGGTAATGTAGGTGATAGGTCGGCAGCCGCGAGTACGCCTGGCATATTCTTAACCAGCGGTTTAATCGCCGAACGGTTAGCGGCGGTAGAATATTTGCTATATGTGCTTTCGCCGGCTATTTTTAGCCGCAGGTTTAAATCTCCTAATTGATACATGCCATTGCTGGCGCGCACTTTCAAGCGGTCGGCTGGCGTATAATCAAAATTCTTTTCGGTTATTGGTTGCAGGGCGGCTACTGTTTGCGAAGCCCTCACGAGTTTGAGCCTGAAACCGGGAGCGGTTAAGTCAATATATCCTTTTTCCAATCCCAGGGTGGCGGGCCGCTTTTCAAGGTTTTTCCATGGATCCTGGGCCAATGCAAGCTGGCCATGCTGTATTGCGAAAAATGAAATTGCACAAATGATCAGGGAGAATCGCTTATTCTTTTGGGTAAAATCAAGTTTCAGCATATCTGGACAGTGGTAAGGGATGATCACCACTGTAAAAATAGGCTTTTGGCACTGTTTTATTTATCCAAAATAGGCCTATACCAACTATATATTATCCATGGCATGGTGATTTAAATGCAATTGCGGCCTAAATTAAAAGAATACGATTGAATTAATATTCTTATAGTTCTAGGCCGCAAAAAACAAAATTGAGATAACTACCCTAAAATCTGCTGATATAGCTTATAATAATCACCTGCCATTTTCTCTGCTGAAAATTGCGATTTAGCCCAATCCCTGCAATCTTTTCGATTAATCTGGTTTAACTTGCCCACCGCAGTAACGGCTTCCTCAACTGTATTAACTAAAAATCCTGTTTGCGCATCCTTAATCAATTCAGGCATCGAACCCTTATTAAAAGCAATTACCGGCGTGCCGCAAAGCATCGCCTCGGCAACACTCATTCCAAACGGCTCTTTAAAATTAATAGGGTGCAAAAGTGCAATAGCATTGCCTAAGAGCTCATTCCGTTTATCAGGGCCGGCATGGCCTACATATTGGATCTGCTCATCTAAAAACGGCTCAACCTTTTCGCGCCAGTAATTTTCATCCTGGATAATACCTGCAATAAGTAGTTTCTTATTCGCTTGCTTAGCGATCTGGATGGCTTCGGCGGCACCTTTATCATGGTGAATGCGACCGAAATATACCAGGTAATCTTTGGACTGCTCGGTAAATATAAATTCGGCGGTGTTTAATCCATTATATACTGTACCGATGTATGCTAATTCCGGACTACGGTCGGCATTACTTATCGATACATAGTGACCGCGCTCATTGTACTTTTTATAAACCGGAACGATCCGGGGCGATGAAAAGCCATGAATAGTGGTAATGACCGGCGTATTAATTAAGCCGGTATAACTAAGCGGTAAAAAATCAAAATTGTTGTGGATAATGTCAAACTCACCAGCCTTTTCCATTAGGTTACTGATGTGCAGGCATTCCAGAACTTTAGCATCCTGAGTACGGTCTTCCTCGTAGCCTTGCTCGCAAACTGATTCCAACTTACCTTCGGTGATCGAATCGCCGGTAGCGAAAAGGGTAACTTCAACGCCAAGTTTAATTAAACCTTCAGCAATGTTAGAGGCAACCTGCTCCCAAGGCCCGTAGTGCCTGGGCGGTGTACGCCAGGCAACGGGGGATAATATAGCCGCTCTCATATTAGCAAACTTTGATCTGCTGATCAGCTTTATTGTACTCGTATTCCAGTTCGAATGCCCTTAATACCGTTAAATGGGATATTAGGTAGGCTAATGTACTTTCTGCACCCTGGTTACGATTGATACCTGTTGGCAGCAAGCCATCACAGCAACCTTTTGTTTCATGGTCATATAATGGTGCACGCAGGGTATTTTCGCCGAGGAACCATTTATAACACAAGAACATCTTTTCAATATACTGTGGTTTTCTGAATATTTGATAGGCCTGGTAATGCATCAGTACCATAGCCATGGTTTCTATAGCCTGCTGATCAAAAGTTGGGAATTTACCACCACGATGATACCAGCCATCATTACCTACCGGACTTAGATAACCGTTGGAGAGGGTTAACTTATCCAGGAAACCCATAGTGATCAATGCAATTCTTTTCGCATTTTCATCACCGGTGATCTCGCAGGAATGAAGAAGGGCCAATGGTAAAATAGCATTATCATAAGTCATGCTTTCTTCAAACCATTCCCAATCGTCGCTGCGTGTTTTGTTGTAAGCATCAATCAAAGGCTGTGTCATCTGTTTTAATTCCTGTACCATGCCTTCATCAGTAGGGTAGGCCTGCAGGTAAAGACTGATACCGATAATGGTATTACCCATACCGCGCAGGTATCTTAAATCTTTAAAATGCGGGAACGAACGGTGAAACAGCTCCAGGGCAAATTCCCTGTAAGAATTGCTCGCTGCGCAACTAATTAAATGCCCCAGCGCCCAAATAGTACGGCCAAATGAATCTTCGGTACCCACCTCATCCAGGTATGACCTGTTAAAGCTGAGGAAATTGCGGAAGTTACCATCCTCAGTTTGCATATAGTGAATATAGCTCAGATAGATTGGTAGCAATCTATATGCTTCCTGGCTGCCGTTACGTTGATAGGCCATTAGCGCCATGATGAGCGCGCGTGAGTTATCATCAACACAATAACCTTCTTTTAAATTGGGTATACCGTATTTTGCGTGTTGTACAATACCGGTATCATCTGTTAAGCGCGTAACGTGGGCAAGGCTAAATGTTGGTAATACCTCCGGATCTACAATGCTGTTCTTTAGAATCTTATCACTAAAATCATGTTTAGCAGCAGCTTCCTGGGCAACTTTAATGAACTCTGCACCAGTTACCGGCCAGCGCAGGTGCAAGCCATATTCATAAGCGTTCTCTTTCAGTTCCTGCAGGGTATCGTCATTATCAAGTAATTCGTTAACAATATCAGCCAGCATTTCCGCATTTTTAAAATCGAACAAACGGCCGCGGTTATCGTCAAGCAGTTCGGTAGCATGCCAGTATGGTGTAGATACCACTGCAGCGCCGGCGCCTACTGCATAAGACAGCGTACCGCTGGTAATCTGTGCTTCGTTCAGATAAGGGGTAACGTAAACTTCAGCGGCGGTCAGATAATCTATCAGTTCATCCTCGGCTACAAACTTATTGATGAAAGAAAGGTGCTGTGACACTTTTAATTGTACCGCCAGGCTCTTAAGGTGGTCGCGATATTCCTCGCCGGAGTGTTTTACTACGCCCGGGTGTGTATTACCCAATACCACGTACATTACATCGGGATGCTTTTCAACTATTTTTGGCAGTGCACGTACCACGGTTTCGAGGCCCTTGTTACGGCTAATCAAGCCGAACGTTAATAACACGCGGTGATTTTTAAACGGTGTGATACTTTTTACCGGGTTTTGTTCCGGTGCTTCCAAATCAGGAACGCCGTGTTCGATGATCTGTATTTTTTCAGCTGGGATATCATAAATGGTGGTTAAGAACTCAACCGCCCTTTTACTCATTACAATGATCTTGGATGACTGCTCGGCTATCTCACGGATGATGATCTTTTGCACATAACTAGGATCTTTTAAAATAGTATGCAGAATAGAGATGAGGGGTTTCTCCAGCCTGTTGATCAGCGGAAGGATATAAATGCCGCTCTCGCCGCCAAAAATACCAAACTCATGTTCCAGAATAACCGCATCAACGGTGCTGGTATTAATATAATTAGCAGCACGGATATAGTCCTTTTGATGATTTTGGCGGATAATATATTTCACATCTTCCGGATACTCGTATTCCTGCAAATTCTCGGAATCATTCATTGCAACAACAAAACCGCCTTCAAGCAATGATTTCCTCTTTGGGAAATTTGAATTGATGGCCAGCATCAGGTTTTTGTTGAACGTAGCTATGCCGCACTCGCGGGGAGGATAGGTTGATATGTAGGCGATTTTCATATTTTAAGAAAGATCTATTTTAGTTTAATTGTGGCACCCTGAATTTTTGTTCGCAAATTAGTAACCCTGACTTGAAAAGTATGCAGCGCCAGGCTATACAAGGCATAATAGCAGGCTTTGTTTGCATAATGGTATCAGGTTTAGTTAGTGAAGCACAAATTATACCAATTAACTCGTAAAAAAAATAGGTGGCTGCGTTTTTACACACAAATTGCCCTATAGAATTAAATAATCTGTAAAAATTTGAACTTAGATTTTCATACGGTAATGAAAATCAATCGCCTCTATAATTACGTTGCAGGCATTTGTAATTTGCACATTGGTAATAATCAGTGGAGGGGCTATGCGCATGCTGTTACTGCAGTGCAGGAACCAATCGGCAATTATACCATTTTCTATACAGCGGTCGATTATTTTTTTATTCAGTTCAAAGCTGTCGAACTCGATCGCCAGCATCAGTCCCTTGCCGCGAATCCCTTTGATAGCCGGGTGGACCAGCAAACTGCGCAGTAAAGCTTCTTTTTCGGCTACGGTAGCTATCAGATTTTCATTTAGTAAAACCTCTAAGGCTGCCAGCCCTGCTGCACAGCAAACCGGGTGACCGCCAAAAGTGGTGATGTGGCCCAGGATAGGGTTCTCCTTAAATACCGACATTATCTCTGCCGAAGAGATGAAGGCCCCAACGGGCATGCCGCCGCCCAGCGCTTTGGCCAGCAATAATATATCTGGCATGATACCGAAGTGCTCAAAGGCGAACAATTTACCCGTACGGCCAAAGGCGGCCTGGATTTCGTCTAATATGAGCAGCGCACCCACTTCGGTACACCGGGAACGCAGGGCTTGCATATAAGCAGCATCGGGTACCCGGATGCCCGCTTCTCCCTGGATAGTTTCCAGGATAACGCAGGCTGTTTCGGTAGTGATCTGCTGCAGATCTATCGGGTTATTAAATTGGATGAAATTTATTCCCGGCAACAGGGGGCGGTAAGCCTGCTTAAATTCTTCGTTACCCATTACACTTAAAGCACCGTGTGTGCTGCCATGATAAGAGTTATGCATAGATACAATCTGCTGCCTGCCGGTAAAACGCTTAGCCAACTTCAAGGCACCTTCTACTGCTTCCCCACCCGAGTTGGTAAAGTAAACTGAGTTTAAACTTTCTGGCAGTATAGTAACCAATTTTTCTGCAAAGCGAACCTGTGGCGTTTGTATGTATTCGCCATATACCATCAGGTGCATGTATTTGTCTACCTGGTCTTTTATGGCCTGGATCACTTGCGGATTACTATGCCCCAGATTGCTAACGCCGATGCCTGATATCAGATCAATAAAACCTTTGCCATCCCTATCATACATATAAACGCCTTCTGCACGCTCAAACTCCAGCAACAGGGGGAAATGAGTGGTTTGTGCATTGTTGTTTAAAAATAACTGGCGGAGGGTGAGCATGGTGCAAATATAGTGAATCTTAAAAAACTAAGTCTTGGCTAAAGCCCTTGGTGGAGATCTGGCTAAAATCATTTCTTAATGCTTCAATGCTGATCTCGATCTACGGAAGCGAGCGTTGATTTTTTAAGGCAATCAAATTCGCTCAAAAGCATGGTTTGAAATTTGCGCCAGGGATTGTAAGGATTTAGCCCGGAGGGCCGGAGCAAAGCGCAGCCCTGCAAAGCCCGGTCCGGAGGGGGCGCCATAGTGGTCGGAATAGGGATTTGCAGCATTTGGAACAATCCAGCGACGAGGTGTCGCTAATCTCCAGGCAAACATAATTACCCTTCAGGGGGTTAGGGGGCTAATTTTTTTATTAATTTCGCACCCTCACCCGCGCAAATAAAAAAATGGACTATCAATTTAAGGAAATAGAAAAAAAATGGCAGCAATTTTGGGCCGCTAATAATACTTTTAAAGCCGAGAATAAAAGCGACAAACCCAAGTACTATGTGCTGGATATGTTCCCTTACCCTAGTGGTGCAGGGCTGCATGTGGGCCATCCGCTTGGCTATATCGCATCAGACATTTTTGCGCGTTACAAACGCCTGAAAGGATTTAACGTGCTGCACCCGATGGGTTACGATAGCTTTGGCTTACCGGCCGAACAGTATGCCATACAAACCGGGCAGCATCCATCGGTTACTACCGAAGATAATATTGCTACTTACCGCAGGCAGCTGGATCAGATTGGTTTCTCATTCGACTGGAGCCGCGAAGTGCGCACCAGTAATGCCGGTTATTATAAATGGACGCAATGGATCTTTATGCAGCTGTTTAACAGCTGGTATAATAAGGATGCCGATAAAGCGAATGCTATCGCCGATCTGGTTTCGCATTTCGAAACTAAGGGCAGCGCCGGTATCAGTGCCGTGTGCGACGAAGAGATACTAAGCTTTACTGCCGATGAATGGAATGCCTTTACCGAGCAGGAACAACAGGCTGAACTATTGAAATACCGGTTAACTTACCTGCGCGAAAGTACCGTAAACTGGTGTGCGGCATTGGGTACGGTATTGGCTAACGACGAGGTAAAAGACGGCTTTAGCGAGCGTGGTGGCTACCCTGTGGAGCAAAAGAAAATGATGCAGTGGAGTATGCGCATTACTGCCTACGCACAGCGGTTGCTTACCGGTTTGGATGCGATTGACTGGCCCGAACCGTTGAAAGAAATGCAGCGCAACTGGATTGGCAAGAGTGTGGGAGCAAGTGTGAAATTCCCGATAGCTGGAGCGGCGGGCGAGGAGCAGGCAGCGTCTACAGCTGACGCGCCGGTAACGTCCCACACCGCGCCTTACATAGAAGTTTTTACCACGCGCGTTGACACTATTTTTGGTGTTACGTTTGTAGTACTGGCACCGGAGCACGAACTGGTAGCCAGTTTGACAACGCCTGAGCAAAAAGCTACAGTAGAAGCTTATATTGCCCAAACTAAAAAGAAAAGCGAACTGGACCGTATGGCGGATACCAAAACGGTTTCGGGCGCATTTACGGGCAGCTATGTGCTGAACCCGCTGAATGGCGAAAAAATTCAGCTTTGGATTGCCGACTACGTGTTGGCGGGATATGGTACGGGCGCAGTAATGGCTGTACCGAGCGGCGATCAGCGCGATTACTTGTTTGCCAGGCATTTCGACTTACCGGTGATCAGTATTCTGGATACCCAGCAAATTGAAAGCGAAGCCGACCCAACCAAGGAAGGTAAATACATTAATTCGGAATTTATGAACGGCTTGGATTACAAAGCGGGTACCGCTGCCGTAATAGCCAAACTGGAAGAAATTGGGTCGGGGAAAGCGAAAGTAAACTTCAGGATGCGCGATGCTATTTTTGGCCGCCAGCGTTATTGGGGAGAACCCGTACCGGTTTACTTTAAGGATGGCTTGCCTTACTTAATTGAGGAGAGCGAACTGCCGTTAGTATTACCCGAAATTGATAAGTACCTGCCAACCGAAAGCGGCGAACCACCATTGGCCCGCGCTACTGACTGGAAGCACCCGGAAGGAGAATATGAACTCAGCACTATGCCGGGCTGGGCTGGCAGCAGCTGGTACTGGTACCGCTACATGGATGCCCAAAACGATGCTGAATTTGCATCTACAGACGCAATAGCCTACTGGAAAGCGGTTGACTTATATATAGGCGGCAGCGAACATGCTACCGGCCACTTGCTGTATAGCCGCTTCTGGAACAAATTTTTGAAGGATATCGGCAAAACTTCGGAGGAAGAGCCTTTCAAAAAACTGATTAACCAGGGGATGATCCAGGGTAGAAGTAACTTTGTGTACCGGCTTGTTGATGATGAGGGTAAACCAACAAACACCTTTGTTTCTCACGGTTTGATCAAAGACTATAAAACTTCGCCCTTTCATGTGGATGTAAACATTGTAGACAACGAAGTGCTTAACCTTAACAAGTTTAAACAATGGCGGCCTGAGTATGCTGATGCTGAATTTATTTTAGAGAACGGCAAATATATCTGTGGCGTGGAAGTGGAAAAAATGTCCAAATCCAAATACAATGTGGTTAATCCGGATGATCTGATAGAGCGTTACGGTGCAGATACCTTACGTATGTATGAGATGTTTCTTGGTCCGTTAGAGCAAAGCAAGCCCTGGAATACTAATGGTATTGAAGGCGTATTTAAATTCCTGCGGAAATTCTGGCGTTTGTTCCATGATGCCGACTGGAACTTTAACGTAAGCAATGCCGAACCATCTAAAGCAGAATTAAAATCGTTGCACAAGATCATTCAGAAGGTGGAGCAGGATGTGGAGCGGTTCTCTTTCAATACTTCCGTTTCCAGCTTTATGATAGCGGTTAACGAGTTAACGGAATTAAAATGTAACAAACGCGCCATTCTGCAAAACATGGTCATTATACTGGAGCCTTATGCACCACATATTTGCGAGGAGCTTTGGGTGCTGTTAGGTAATGAGGCCGGCACATTATCCTATGCGAGCTATCCCGCGTTTAATCCTGCGTATTTGGTGGAGGATGAGTTCAGCTACCCGGTATCTATCAACGGTAAAATGAAAACCAATGTGAGCCTGTCGCTAAGTATGGAAGTTAAGGATATAGAACAAGCCATTTTGGCCCATGCTGATGTGCAGAAATACTTAAACGGGGCAGCACCTAAAAAGCTGATCGTAGTAAAAGGCCGGATAGTCAATATTGTGATCTAAGGTCCGCCCGCTATCATACGTGTTTTTCCTCCCGCTTGTCATTCCGGGGAACGAAGGATTTGTTAAGCGCTTTGCAGCCAACCTGCTCAGCATTTAACAGATCCTCCGTTCCTCAGAATTAAAGGAGGTTGATATTACGATCTCAAATTACTTCAATTTTCATAATTCACTTATAACCGCTTAACTTAGTGTAACATATACATTACAGTTACGAAGATTTTACATTAAAGCGAGATTGACTTGTAACATTTTAATCAATTTTGCCTCCAAACACCAAATATTAACTTATATGAGACGAATACTTTTACTTTTAATAACAATCTGTGCTTCATTTGCAGCCAATGCCCAGGGGTTTGGCGGAGGAGGGGGGGCCTCCATCGTTGGCAAGATCGCGGGTACGGTTGTCGATTCGATCACCAAAAAACCGGTGGACTATGCCACCATCAGCTTGTTCAAAAGCGGCGCAAAAATTCCTGTTAATGGTGTACTTACAGACGCCAAAGGCAATTTCAGATTTGACAATATCAAGGCCGGCAATTATAAACTAGTAGTTTCTTTCATTGGTTACAAAGCAAAAACTATAGATCCGGTTACTACCACGGCAGCAAAGCCAGATGCTAATATGGGTAGTGTTATATTATCACCAAGCGCTCAGGCTTTAAAGGAAGTGCAAGTAGTTGGGCAGGCGGCGCTTATAGAAAATAAAATAGATAAGATAGTTTACAACGCCGAAAAAGATTTAACCTCTGCAGGTGGTAATGCTACTGATATTTTGCAAAAAGTACCATTGGTATCGGTAGACATGAATGGAAACGTGGCTTTGCGCGGTGATCAGAATGTAAGAGTACTCATCAACGGGAAACCATCGGGTGCAACAGCAGCCAGCTTAAGTGATGTTTTGAAAACCATCCCTGCCAGCCAGATCAAAACGATTGAAGTAATAACTTCTCCGAGCGCAAAGTACGATGCGGAAGGATCGGGCGGTATCATCAATATTATTACCAAGCAAAAAAATGCTTCAGGTGTAAGCGGTTCTGTTAGTGGTGGTGTAGGTACACGCCAGAATAACGGTAATGTTAACTTCAACTACAATAAAAACCGTTTCAATTTCTCCGCGAACGTTGGAGGGAACCTTACCTGGCCACAAACTTCTCAAACTGTTTTCGACCAAACATTGACTACAGCCACTACGGATGAGCACAACTTTAATAATACGAGCAATCAAATTAAACGTCATGGTATCAGAGGATCGCTTAGCGCAGGGTACCAGTTTAATGGATTTAACAGTATTAACAGTACTTTAACGTTGAACGATGGTGGCTTCAACGCAGATGGTGGTGGTACTTATAATCACGTGGATCTGATAGATGCAACCAAAACTTTTTCTTACATCGGTAAGTCAACATCACATAACAAATTCAGCGGATTTGACTGGAATGTGGATTATACCCATAAGTTTAACACAACGGGCCATGAATTAATCGTTTCTGGCCAATGGACGCATGCCATTATCAAAACCGATTACAACAACGTTTTCAGCGATACCCGTTATGCAAGCCAGCTGGCTAATAACAATGGTAAAAACAATGAGTATACCGGTCAGTTAGATTATACTTTGCCTATTAATAAAGTATTAAAACTTGAGGCAGGCGGTAAAACTATCCAGCGCCGCATAAACAGTGTTTATGATATTTATGCTTTGGATATCACCGGCAATAACCCAATTTTGGATACGCAAAACTCAAATCTGTACGATTATACACAGAATGTTTATGCTGGTTATGGTGTGTTCACTATTACTTTGCCTAAAAATTACTCCATACTTGCAGGTTCTCGTTTCGAAAACACCCAGATTACCGGTGATCCGCAAACACCTTATGCAACAGGAAGTAATTCTCAGCAATTGCAGCCATTTACCGCAAGTTATAATACCTATATCCCCAGCTTAACGCTGCAAAAGGTAATAGGTGCCAACACCATCAAAGTATCTTACAGCAAACGGATCCAACGGCCAAGCCTCCAGGTATTGAACCCTTTTATCAACAGGAGCAATATCCAGAGCCAAACGGTAGGTAATCCGAATTTATCACCGGAGATTTCACAAACAGTGGAATTAAATTATAATGCATTTATCAAGTCTTCGGTAGTCAACCTATCTGTTTACTACAAAAAAACCAGTGATTTAATAGAAGGTATTGCTAACCCGGTTGTTGATAACGGTATTGTTATTAACCGTACTGTACAGGCTAACGTAGCAGTAAATAATTCTGTAGGTGCAAGTTTCTTTGGTTCACTTAACCCAATTAAGCCCTTAACCATTCGTGGAAGTATCAACGTATTTACTTATAACCCTACGGTATATGCCCAGTATGCAAACTTTATCAATCCGGACGCTTTAAAAACCAGACTGATGTCTACCCTTTTTGGTAGTGCTACTTACAACCTTCCTAAAGATTTTGTAGTAGAAGCCTTTGGTTTTTCCAACTCTGCCCGCAGAACCATACAGGGTGTTAGCCCGGCCTTTGGAATTTACGCCTTTGGAATTAAAAAACAGTTTGATAACAAGAAAGCATCGATCGGTTTCAACACAGTGCAGCCTTTTGCGGTTAACAAATCATTTAATCAAAGTATTTCGAGCCCTGGCTTTACACAGAATGTGCGGACGCAGTTCCCATTCCAATCGTTCGGTATAACGTTTAGCTACAGCTTCGGTAAAATAAGCTTTAGCAACCCAACCCAAAAGAAAAAGGGTGTAAACAACGACGATCAGATTCAGGGTGGAGATCAAAGCGGTGGTGCTGCACCAGCCGGCGGAGCCCGTCAGTAATAAAATCCGGACTGTAATAGTCAGGAATTAAAATAAAGTAAGGAGCAGGGCGCGATTATCGTCCTGCTCCTTTTTGTTAAAATAAATCCTGCTCAATGAGGTTCCAGGACCGCTTCAACAGTCTTGTTCGGGTCTGTTCGGGTCTGTTCGGGCTTGTTCGGGCTTGTTTTTGTCGGGCGACACCGCGAACACGAACATGTTAAAGAAGTCTGAATTATCACTTTTAGGATTGTTGATCGGACTAGACTATCCCGGTTGCATCAGGCTGTTTTAATTATTTACACATCCGAAATCTGCACATCTGCACATCCGCATATCTGCACAACAGTCCCGATCATCTACTGCTCTTCCACATTGATGCCAATTTGCTTCAGCAGCAGGGAGGCATTAAAGGTTTTGCACTCCCCGTGTTTCATTTTGTAGTCGAAAAGCATTTCGCCAATTACTACCTGGATATCGAAATAAAAATTACGCACGTAGTTGGGATACTTGTCTTCCAGCCTGGCAATCTGCAGGTCGTGTGTGGCTACCATTCCTACTCCGCGTTTGCTGATAAGCTGTTCAATTACCGCTTTACTGCCAAGGTACTTGTCTACCGAGTTAGTGCCGCGCAGCATCTCATCGATCAGGAAAAATACACGGCTATCTTTTTCAACGGCCGCCAGCAGCATTTGGAGGCGGTCGAGCTCAGCCTTAAAGGTAGAGGTGCTTTCATTTAGGGAGTCTTTAATGCGCATATAACTGACGAGGGAGATGACCGAGACTTCCATAGCCGCCGCGCAAACCGGTGCCCCTGCCAGCGCTAAAACAGTGTTGATACCAATGGTACGAAGGAAGGTGCTTTTGCCTGCCATGTTGCTGCCTGTTATGATGTCGATGCTAAAAGCGTCCTTCAGTTCATAATTATTATCAACCCTTGCCCCGCGAATGAGCGGGTGGGCAATGTTTTGGGCGGTGAGTGTATAACCTTCCGTATCAGCGATGACAGGGTAGGTCCAATCCGGATAATTCATTGCAGGCACGGTAAGACTGATGAGCGCCTCGAACTCGGCAATTACATTAAAAGCGGTTTCGAAATTCTCGTGGTTCTCTTTTTTCCATTTTTCAATGGCCATCAGCTGCCGGATGTCCCAGATGAATAGCGCATTAAGCAGCACCATCATGATCATATTAAGACGGTAGTTAAGTTTATTCAGTAAAATGGATAATTCCTTGATCTTACCTGACACGTGCTGCCCGTTTGTATCTGTAAGCTGTTGAGCAAATGCTGCGCAATGTGCAGTTGACCATTCCTGCTCCTCAATATTTTTGAAAGCCAGTACAAAATGGCTAAGCGACTGGTCTATTTTGCCTGCAATCAGGTCGGTTTTTTTAATGATCTTCTCGCGGGTTGATGCCTGCCGGTAGTTGAACCATCCTGCGGGTAATATTAAATAACCTATCGGATGATAAAAATAACTGCCTATCACCAGTGCCAGCAGCACGAATGGCGCAGCTTGGGTATAAACCTTCAGGAATGTTTCTTTATCAAGTTCTACAGGGGTTTTTAGGAAAGAAATAAGGTCCTTGATTTGTGTAGGGCTTTGCTTGAGCGAAAAAAGCAGGTTTGTTTGGAATGCGAGTTTCCATTCGGGTTTTGTGGCCAATTCCTTCACCGCAGCCTGACGCTTTAAAATCTTGTCTTTTTGGCCAGGTCCGGCTAACCAGTCGGCCAATTTTGTGTTGCCCCCCAGGGTAGCCGAGCGATTGATCAATTGAAAAAGAGAACTTTTACCGAAGATGTCCAGGTCTGCTGTGTAATGATGTTTATCGTCTGCAAACCAGCTGCCATCATGGTACATATTGGTATGGGCGCCCATGCTGGCGGCCTCGTTCTCATTCACTTTTTTCAGGTCAAGGAAGTAGTTTTTGGCTGTTTCAAATCCATTTTGCTTGTTAACTATCTTTACAAAAACAAAAGCCAGCAAAAATGTAGCAGCTGCCAGGATGATAAGGTTGTCCTGGCTTACCGTTATAAAAACAGACACCACAAAGAGTACAAAAACACCAAGGCGGTAAAGCGAATAGGTATTCACCTGTTTGGCGAGGCTATCCACTTCTTGCTGAGCCGCTATTGCTGCCTGCTTATAATCGTTTAAAATATCTTGTTCCATTCGTTTTAGTAAAGCCTGTATTTTGGGTAGTTTTACCACCTTTCAATTTTACAACAAATACCCAACATTTAGGGCCTGTAATGAAGATCACTTTTATAACCGTTGGCAAAACAGAAGATGCCTACCTTAAAGATGGAATAGATAAGTATGTGAAGCGCCTGAAGCATTACGCTAAACTGGAACTGGTTGAAATAGCTGAATTGAAAAATACCAAAGCGCTAACCGAAGAACAGCAAAAAACGAAAGAAGCGGAGCTGATCCTGAAGAAAGTAACCACGCAGGATCACCTCATCTTACTGGATGAAGCAGGGCAGGAGTTCACTTCGGTACAGTTTGCCAATTACTTAAATAAGCGCGCCATCAGTTCGGTAAGCAGCCTGGTATTTGTGGTAGGCGGGCCGTATGGGTTTGATCAGTCGGTTTACCAACGGGCAAACGATAAGATCTCGCTTAGCCGGATGACGTTCTCGCACCAGATGGTGCGATTGTTTTTTGTAGAGCAGCTTTACCGGGCATTTACCATCATTAAAGGTGAGCCTTACCATCATCAGTAATAACCCTTAAGTATTTAATATTTAAAAATATATAATAAGCTATAAATTATATATTTAAAAAATATTATTTATGAAGGTATCCGTAATTATACCCACCTATCATCGCCCTTATTTTTTAAATGAAACTATATTATCTGTTTGCAAACAAACCCTTTTGCCAGATGAAATACTCATTGGCGATGATTCTGATGATGACGCTACCGAAAAGCTGGTAAATGAAGTTCTGATCCCTCAAAGCCCCGTTCCTATTCGTTATTTCCATCATCAGCCTGCCATGCGGGAGGTTGCTAATGTAGATTTCCTGTACAGGCATGCTACAGGCGATTTAATTTTGCATTTACATGATGACGACCCCATTTATCCGCAATGCCTCGAGGTATTAAAAAAGCCGTTTGAAACCCATCCGCAAATAATAGCCAGTTTTGGTCTGCAACGTTTAATAGATGAAGAAGGAGTTTTAATATCCGATTCAGAAAAAGTTAATGAAGACTACTTCAGAACAAAACCGAGGGCAGGAGTGGTAGATGGCTTTTTTGCCGGGGCGCTGGGCATGTTTCCTAATAATGCGTTTTTGGTTAAAAGAAAAGAGGCATTAGCAGTTGGCTATTCCGATGGCGGCAGGGCAGGTAAAGCAACAGATTTTTATTTCGGTTTCAGGCTTGGCAGATTAGGTATGCCATTTTACCTGGTGTATGAATACACTGCAATGTGCCGGATTGTAACAGCATCACAATCACGCATGCAGGGGGCGGATAATGATTACAGGAGTGTGAGGATAATTTTTGAGGATTGTAAGCAAGAAGAGTTTTTCCCCGAACTGGAGCATTTTTTAAAAGATAAAATGCCAAGGGCGATAACAACAGCTGCCGCCATAAAAGATAAACGGAACGCCTTTAAATGGCTCGTGTCGAGATTTTACCGGGATAGGTTACTAACGCCACGCGGAATAAAGCGGGTATTACAGGTAATTAATCCGTTTTAGTTTTGGGATCAAATATAGCATATGATTATTTAATTGTAGGCAGTGGCTTATTCGGTGCCGTATTCGCACATGAAGCCACAAAAGCGGGGAAGAAGTGCCTGGTGATTGATAAGAGGAAACATGCAGGTGGTAATGTATATAACCAGCAGATAGCGGGTATAAACGTGCACACCTATGGGGCCCATATCTTTCATACCAACGATAAAAAAATATGGGACTATGTAAATTCTTTTGCTGAATTTAATCATTACGTAAATTCTCCTGTAGCAATTAGTAAAGGCAATTTGTACAACCTGCCTTTCAATATGAATACCTTTTATCAGCTTTGGAAGGTTAAAACCCCCGATGAGGCCAAAGCAATTATCAAAAGCCAGATAGAACAACTACAGTTTGTTGAACCTACGAATCTGGAAGAACAGGCGCTACTACTTGTTGGCAAGGATATTTACGAAACCCTGATTAAAGAATATCCGGAAAAACAATGGGGCAGGCCAGCAACCGAACTTCCGGCGTTTATCATTAAAAGGTTGCCTGTACGTTTTACTTTTGATAATAATTACTTCTCAGACAGGTACCAGGGCATCCCGGTGGGTGGCTACAACAAAATTATACACGGGCTATTGGCAGGGATAGAAGTGAAACTTGAATCAGATTATTTTAATGAAAGGGCTTATTGGGATGCTCTTGCAGCCAAGACGGTATTTACGGGCAATATAGATCAATATTATAACTATCAGTTTGGGCAGCTGGAGTATCGCAGCCTGAAATTTGAACACACCATATACGACCAAGGAAATTACCAGGGCAACGCTGTTGTAAATTACCTGGATAAGGATGTTCCATTTACCCGCAGTATAGAGCACAAGCACTTTGAGTTCGGCAGGCAGCTGAAAACTGTTGTTACCCGGGAATATCCGCAGGAATGGGTTGCCGGTACAGAGCCCTATTACCCCATTAACGATAAAAAGAATAGTACCATTTATTGCCGGTATCAACAATTGGCCGAGATAGAAAAGAACGTTATTTTTGGCGGCCGGTTAGCCGAATACCGATATTATGATATGCACCAGATCATCGGCTCCGCATTGCAAAAAGCAGCTGTGCATCTAAAGACGGACACTCAAGTTTAATTTAAAAACAAATTTATAAACCTTTAAGCGGGTGTTTCAAAACTGTATAGCCCTTGTCTGTACGCTTTTTATTAATTTTGTAGCATGCATAGTCACGACCACTCGCACGCAGGCCATCATCACGATCACGCTCCCAAGCTGGATCACCTGAACGCTGCATTTATATGGGGCATCATCCTCAATTCTGCCTTTGTAATTATTGAAGTTATTGCCGGGCTTGCTACTCACTCCCTTTCGCTGCTAACCGATGCCGGTCATAACTTAAGCGATGTGGCCTCGCTTGCTTTGGCTTTGCTGGCATTTAAGCTTACTAAAGCAAAATCAAACAGCAGCTATACTTATGGCTATAAGCGCTCAACCATTATTGTATCGTTCTTTAATGCGGTGATCCTGGTTGTGGCCATTGGCTTCATCGTTTACGAGGCTATCGTTCGTTTTATGCATGTTGAGGCGGTAGAGGGCGGTACAATGGCCTGGGTAGCCTTTATCGGAATTGCAATCAATGCTTTCACGGCATGGTTGTTTGTGAAAGATAAGGATACCGACCTTAACATAAAGGGCGCCTACCTGCATATGGCAGTGGATGCGATCGTTTCTTTAGGCGTAGTGATCTCAGGTGTTATCATCTACTTTACCAAATGGTATTGGATAGACAGCGTAGTAAGTTTAATTATTGCCATAGTAATATTAAAAGGTACCTGGAGCTTGTTAAGTGATAGTTTGCGCCTGGAGATGGATGGCGTACCTAAAGATATGGATTTGGCCAAGATAAAATCCGAACTGAAAAAAGCCAGCGGTGTGGTTGATGTGCACCACATGCACGTGTGGGCGCTAAGTACTACAGAAAATGCACTCACCGCTCACCTTGTACTGAAACCGGAAGATATGGTGAAATTTGATGATATCAAAACTGATCTTCGCCACCGGCTGGAACATCTTTCTATCAGCCATAGTACATTTGAACCCGAATTTGAAGATGAAGAGTGCATGCAACCTAAATGTGATTAATTATAACCACCTATCTATATGAAAACCAATCGCAGAAAATTCATAGCCACCGCTGCAACGGTAGCTGCCGGTACAGCCGTAGCTTCAGCAGCGCCACGAGAAGTACTCGATAAAAAGTATCCTATTCTTCACCATGCTTTGTTTTGGTTGAAGAACCCGGGATCTGTCCAGGATCGGGATCAGTTGGTGGCCGGCGTAAAATCACTTGGAAAAATAGAATCTATAAAAGAATTGCGCGTGGGTATTGTTGCCAGTACAGAAAAGCGCGACGTGGTAGATAATATCTGGGCGGTATCTGAGGTGATGATCTTTAAAGATCTGGCTAGCCAGGCAGCCTACCAAACTCATCCCATTCATCAGGAATTCATCAAAACGCATAGCCACCTTTGGGAAAAGGTGATTGTGTATGATGCGATAGACGTATAATTGGTTTAAATTTTCGTCATCTCAAACTTGCTTCGCGATTGAACAGGATGAGGAATTAACAGGTTTGTTTGTATAGCCTGTAAGATGCCAAAATATAGGCATGACGATATATGACCACAAAAAACAAGGCCCCGGTAACATAATTACCGGGGCCTTGTTTTTTGTAAAAACTTACTTATGCTTTCTTAGCAGCCGGCTTTTTAGCTTTGGCTGTAGGAGCTTCTTCAGTTGGCGTTTCCGCAACTGGAGCCGCTTCTTCTTTTACCGGCTCTTCTGCAGGCTCATCTTCAGTAACAGGTTCAGATGCTGTGGCCTCATTAAATAAAGGCAGATCTTTCAGAATCAGGAACCAGTTAATGATTTTCTTCATATCGCTGGCGTACACCTTTTCTTCATCATGATCCGGTGCTACTTCGCGGAAAAAATCGCGCATTTTTTTGCCATCATCCTTAGCGGAAGGCACACTTGCCGATGCTTTCATGCGTTCGAAAACGTCAGTCAGTTTGATATCGTCTTCCAATCCGAAGATAGTGATCTCATTCAATGCGGCTAGCTTAGCAGTGCTTAGGTTAGCTATCAGCTTGGTTTTTTGCGCATCAAGGCTTTCTAAAACGTAACCGGTTTTGTTTTGCGCAAGCGCTTTCCATAAACCCGGTTTACCCGATACCGCAACTATTCCCTGTAAATTCATGTTTATTGTTATTATGTTCAAAGGTTTTAAGTGCTAAAAAGGTTGTAAAAGTTTTAAGGTTGAGAATCAAAACTTTTACGACCTTTTATACAGCAATGCCCTTTATAACTAATCCTCTATTACTTCTACTCCTAAGATTTTATCGCCCTGGCGAATTGCGTCAACAACATCAACGTTTTCAACCACTTTGCCAAATACGGTGTGGTTACGATCCAGGTGAGCGGTATTTGCACGGCTGTGGCAGATAAAGAATTGTGAACTGCCGGTGTTACGGCCTGCGTGTGCCATCGATAACACACCACGATCATGGTATTGGTTTTCGCCGGTTAATTCACAGTCGATACGTGTACCGGATCCACCAGCACCAGTGCCAGTTGGGTCGCCACCCTGTACCATAAAATTAGGGATAACGCGGTGGAAAGTTACGTTATCGTAAAAGCCCGATTTAGCTAATCCTAAAAAGTTAGCAACAGTGTTTGGGGCATCTTTATCGAAAAACTCAACAGTCATGTCGCCTTTTTCAGTTTTTATAATTGCTTTGCTCATAATTATTTTAAATAGGGTGCAAACTTAATCATTTGAGGTGAAAGCAGAAAGGGTGAGTGATTGAAATCAGTGCGGCCTGCTAAGTTAATAAGACGGCAATAATGGTTAACAAATTGAAGTGAAAACCTGTCGGTCATCACTGCACTTGTTAGCGCATCCATACCCTGTCCATCAAAAAGAAAGCTGCAAACACTACGCTGGCAATACCGTTGGTGGTCATAAAAGCGATATTCACCCTGCTCAGATCGTTTGGTTTTACCAGCAGGTGCTGATAGATAAGCATGGCGCAGAAGAAGGCAATGCCGATATAATATAACAAACCAACGTTTGTATATATTACAGGCATCGTAATAAATATTGCCGAGAACACGTGCAGCACAGTTGAAAGGCGCAGCGCATTTACTTTGCCCAGCCAGGCAGGGATGGAGTGGAGTTTTTCTTCCCGGTCAAAATCCTCGTCCTGTAACGCGTATATAATATCAAACCCGCTCACCCAGCACAATACCGAAAGGGAAAAGAATACCGGTGTTATAGCGAAAGCCCCTGTAACCACTAAATAGGCCCCAATTGGCGCGAGGGACAAGCCCAGGCCCAACACCATGTGACATAAAGCCGTAAACCTTTTAGTAGCACTGTAGCCCAGAACCACCAGCAGAGCAATTGGCGAAAGATAAAAGCAAAGCGGGTTGATGAACCAGGTAGTTAAAATAAATAAGCCGCAATTTGTTAAGGTGAAAGTTAAAGCCGCTGCCGGACTGATCCTTCCAGCAGGGATATCACGCTGCTTGGTTCTTGGGTTTTTCGCGTCGATGTTTCTGTCAAGATAGCGGTTAAAGGCCATCGCCGAGTTACGGGCGAATACCATGCAAAAAAGCATCATTACCAGTTTCTGCCATTCAAATTTATGGTCTGTAGTAGTTACTGCCAAAAAGAAGCCGATGAAGGCAAATGGCATGGCAAATATGGTATGGGTGAAAGTTACGAGCGAAAGGTATTTCTTCATTCAGCATCGGCAACCGGTTAGCTTCGGCTTGCCGGTGCAAATATACATGCTATCGTTGATAAAACACAGGCAGGCAGTGCCCTGCAGCGGAGGCGGCAAAAAAGATGGCGATAAGATTACGGGTAGCTTTTAAATCAGTCAAATTATGAGCTTGCAGGCCGGTCACCATCGGCTGTGCCTAACAAAACACCGGACTATTTATCCAGTGGACTTTTGTAATATTCCTCATCAAATACCGGCGGCTCAAAAGAGCGGTTAATACCGTCTATAAATTCCAGGATCTCATCCCTGCCCGTCAATAATTCTGATGAGGTTACAAAGTGCTGCGGCGCCTCCTCAAAAGTTAATAAGATGGCCTTTCTAAATTTGGCGATATTCTGATCTGTTTTGATGTTGCTTTGCTTGTCAGCTTTAGTAAATACCAGCACAAACGACAGGCCTTTTTCGCCCAGCCAGTTGCAGAACTCGAGGTCGATCTTTTGCGGTTCCAGCCGGCTGTCTATCAATACCATCACGCATTGTAGGCTTTCACGTTTGTCCAGGTAGCTGCGGATAAATTTATTCCAGTCTTCTTTTTTACTTTTTGAGATCTTGGCATAACCATAACCGGGCAAATCGACTATATACCAGCTTTCGTTCACCATAAAATGGTTAATCAATTGCGTTTTGCCCGGCGTTTGCGAGGTTTTAGCAAGCCCCTTTTTTTGAACCAGCATATTGATCAGGGAGGATTTACCCACGTTGGATCGGCCTATAAAAGCAAATTCGGCCTTGATAGGTATGGGCAGCCTGGAGATCTGGGTATTGCTGCAAATAAAGTCTGCTGATTTAATGATCATGCTGCAAAGATAGCGAAATACAGACTAGTTAGTAGTAACGTGGATTTTGGTTGACAACAGTCAATAGCTTGATTAACTGTTTGAACATTTAAATTACATCTGGCAAACAAAATCATCCTGCATCCATGGTAACTTTACTTTACTAAATAAGTTGAGATGAGCGATTATAAAATCCCCGCACAAACCCGCATTGGTCATGTGCATTTGAAGGTGAGCGATATCCAAAAGTCTTTAGATTTTTACAGTGGCTTGCTGGGCTTTGAACTAATTACAATGTACGGCAACGACGCGGCATTTATATCTGCAGGTGGATACCATCACCATATTGGCCTTAATACCTGGCATAGCAAAGGTGCCGCCCCAGCACCGGAACGTGCACCCGGCCTTTATCATACCGCAATATTATACCCCGAACGCAAAGATCTTGCTGCCATATTACAGCGACTCATAGACGCAAAATATCCACTGACCGGCGCATCAGACCATGGTGTATCAGAAGCGCTTTACCTGGATGACCCGGACGGTAACGGCGTGGAGTTATACTGGGACCGCCCCCGTAGTGAATGGCCGACGGATGAACACGGTAACCTCACCATGTATACCCGCCGTTTGGATGTGGAAGGTTTGCTGGCCTTGCTTAAATAACTATTCGTTGAGCATATACTTTTCTATGCCCGGCGCAGGTTTCCAGTCGCTTTTTGGTTCATAGTAATGCCATAACAGTGCTGACACTTTTTTGATCAGCAGGTCTGCTTCATTTTCGGGTGTCCAGCGCTGGTCTTTATTGTTTTTGGTAATGACGGAGAAAACGTAATCGCCATGCGGGGCGTTCACCAACAACGTTTCTGATCGTGAATCATCCACCGCACCTTGCTTGGATAATGCCTGTACGAAAGGCGGGATTTCGGAAAGGGCCGTATTATCCCAGTAGATGCGGTTAAGCATTCTGCTCATGCGCTCGCTCGCGGCCGGGCTTACCACCTGCCCGTTCCTGATTAGGGTAAACAGCCGGCACATTTCATAAGGTGTGGTTACACCCCAACCATAAATCTTCTGCATGGCCTGCCGCCCCGGCGTCCTGGAATTTACGCGCATGTTTTTGAAACCGTTACGATCCAGCCAATTGTTGATGTGCTCGCCGGTAACCAGTTTTTGCAGCCACAGGCTGGCGGTATTATCGCTCATGGTGATCATCAGCATAGCCACTTTGCTCAGTTGAATGGTATCCTTATCCTTAAACGACCCTAATAGATCTTCCCCGGCATATAACAGTGAATCGCGATAGCCTAATTTTTGGTTGTATTTTAATTCGCCCTTTTCTATTTTATCCATTACCCCACTAAGGATGCTCACTTTGATCATGCTAGCGGTGGGGAAGAGCGTGTCTTGATTAATTCCAACCGTTTTGCGGGTTTTCAAATTTTGAACATAGATGCCTACTTTCCCGTTAAAGCCTTTAATGGCTGTGTTTATTTGGGCGGTTAGTTTTTTATCGGTCTGGGCAAAAGCGGTTACGGTAATAAACAAAAGGAACAAAGCAGGGAGAAAATATTTCATAAATAGACGATTGTGAAGTTGGAAACTAAATTAAATAAATTTTGTAAATTTGAGTATGCAATTCCAGGTAGAAATCGGTTTTGATGAATTGTTGGAAAGGGTAAAAAAACTTCCGAAGGAACAAATCTTGCGTTTTAAAAACGAACTGGATGCCAACCAAATTAGACTAACAGAAAACGCTATCAAGACTGACACAGAGGATTTGGAGGCATTTCTTTTAAGAGGCCCTACTTTTTCTGAAGAGCAAATTCAAATAATAGAAGAGACCCAAAAAGCTGTTAATAAATGGCGGAAAAAATAATTCTGGTTGACACCTCGATTCTAATTGATTACTTCAGAAAATCCGACAAATTAAATTCACAACTTATAGCCTTAATCAGGGGGGATATACTTTTCATATATGCGTTATTACAGAATATGAGATATATTCTGGGGACAAACCATCACAGGTAGCTTATTGGGAAGAATTTCTTGAAAGATTTGAAGTATTAACTTTTGATAGCTGCGGCAACCGAAGCAGTCAAAATAAATAGAACGTTAAAAATCAAAAGGAAACAAATTGCACATTCTGACTTATTTATTGCCGCTATAGCTGTAAGCAATAATTTGCCGCTGGCAACGCTCAACCGTAAACACTTCGAACGTATAGACAACCTAGTACTCATCGATTAAGTCTCTCCCTCAATTTCCTATCTTTGCTCATTCATGAAATACCTGCGCTGGTTGTTATTCCCCTTTTCGCTGTTGTACGGCCTGGTTGTAATCATCCGCAACTGGTTTTATGATGCGGGTTTATTGAAAAGCCGCGAATTTGATCTGCCTGTAATTTCGGTTGGTAACCTGGAAGTTGGCGGTGCCGGTAAAAGCCCGATGACCGAATACCTGGTGCGCTTGTTAAAAAGCGAATATAAACTGGCCACGCTTAGTCGTGGTTACGGCCGCAAAACCAAAGGATTTCATCTCGCCACAACCACCACAAATGCTGCCGAGACCGGCGATGAGCCCGCACAGTTTAAACATAAATTCCCGGAGATAACTGTTGCCGTTTGTGAAGACCGCGTGGCGGGGATAAATCAGCTAAAAAATGACCATGATTTGGTTATTTTAGATGATGCATACCAGCATCGCGCGGTAGAGCCCGGTTTAAGTATTCTGCTGTTCGATTACAGCAAACTTTTTGAACCTCAAATGCTTTTACCGGCCGGGAACCTTCGCGAGCCTTTCAGTGGCAAATGGCGGGCAGATATCATGGTGGTAACTAAATGCCCTCCCATGCTAACGCACGATGAAAAAACGCGTTGCTATAACCGCGTTTCTCCGCAGCACTGGCAGCCCTTGTTTTTTACCTCGATACAATATTTGCCTTTGCAACATTTGCAGCAAAATGAGGCCAGCTGCGATATGGATAATAATACCACAGTGTTCTTGCTCACTGGCATTGCTAATCCGGCGCCGCTGGTAAGCTATATCAAAACGATAACTTCACATATCATTCATCACGATTATCCCGACCATCATCAGTTTAGCTTGAAAAATATCGCTAAACTTGCCGGAGAGTTTAATGCTTGTAAATCACAAAAAAAGGTGATCATTACAACAGAAAAGGATGCGCAGCGTTTAGGGGTACAAGCCCTGCATGCCGCTGTTGCGCAACTGCCGTTTTGGACGCTGCCAATAGGGGTGAGCTTTTTGGATGACACGGAAACCGCATTTTACGAATTAGTAACAGATTATGTTAGAAAGTATTCAGAATAGTACCACCTATATCAAAACGCGTATTGGCGATTTTGTGCCGGAGATAGGCATCATTTTAGGCACTGGCCTTGGTGGCCTTGTTAATGAGATTGAGGTTGAAAAACAACTGATGTACAGTAATATTCCGGATTTTCCGATGTCGACACTCGAGTTTCACTCGGGCAAACTTATTTTTGGCACACTGGCTGGCAAAAAAGTAGTTGCTATGCAAGGAAGACTGCATTATTACGAAGGTTATAACATGCAGCAGATAACCCTGCCGGTACGGGTAATGAAGCTGCTGGGTATAAAAACGCTTCTAGTATCTAATGCCAGTGGATCTCTCAATCCGGCGTTTAAAAAAGGCGACCTGATGGTTATTGATGACCATATTAACCTGCAGCCAATGAACCCGCTGATTGGCCGCAATGATACCGAAATGGGGCCACGCTTTCCGGATATGAGTCAGCCTTATAAGCGCGACCTGATACAAAAGGCATTGACCATTGCCGAAGCCAACAACATTACCTGCCATAAAGGGGTTTACGTAGCGGTGACCGGGCCGAATTTGGAAACGCGGGCAGAGTACCGGTACCTGCGCATTATTGGCGGAGATGCGGTTGGTATGAGCACCGTACCCGAGGTAATTGTGGCTAACCACATGGGCTTAACTGTTTTTGCGATATCGGTTTTAACCGACGAAGGTTTTTTAGAAGAGCTTACGCCTGTATCCTTAGATGAAATACTGACAGTTGCACGGGAGGCCGAACCAAAAATGACCCAGATCCTTACAGAATTAATTGCCGGGCTTTAATGTCGAACAAGCTTAAATATCTCCTTCTTTTATTGATCTGTGCATCGGTTCAATCCGTGTTTGGGCAAATCCGCACTACCTATCCCGGGCAGCAAACAGAACCCGTTTACAGCAGGGATACCCTGAAAACCCGCGGGCGTAACGATGCATCACAAAACCTTGATTCTATTCGTAAGCGAGAGGAAAATAAACACGATTCGATCATATTCACTTCCAAATTTATTAAGGTAACAAGTGAACGTTTGCTGAGCGATAGCACGCAACTCTTCCCGCTGGATACAGGGCTCGTCAACTTTGAAAACTACAGTCCGCTTACGCAGCCCCGAAACCCCAAGATCCATCTTGGATACCTCGGTACCCCACAGCGCGACCTGCTATTCAATCCACGAAAAACAATTGGGTTTGATGAAGGGATGCACGCACTGGATGCCTACCTGGTAAATCCACAGGATATGAACTATTTTAACGCACGGGCACCATACACGTTACTATCGTTATCTAATACCCTTGGAAGCACTAAAGAACAGTACTTCAAAGCTTTGCATACGCAAAACGTTAAGCCTAACTGGAACGTAGGCTTCATTCTTAACTTCAACGGTTCCAGGGGTTATTATAGCAGCAGCAATGTGCTTAAACAGAATGTAAGCGGCCTTAATGCTGGTTTTTTTACCTGGTATCACTCTGTAAATAAGCGATACAATTTATTGGCTAACGTGTTGTTCAACAACCTGAAGGCCCCTGAAACCGGTGGCCTGGTGAAAGACACCATCTTCAAAAGTTCGCAATCATCGTTTGATAAAAAGACAGAGTTGGTTAAGCTGCCGGGGAGCTATAGCAATTGGAAAAACAGCGGTATTTATATTAAGCAGTTCTACTACATAGGGCATATAGATAGTGCTAAAAAAAGCAGTGGCAGCACCAGTGTTTTACCAACTCAGCGCGTTACTTACACCTTATATTATAATACCCGTAAGTACACTTATTTGCAAAATGACCTTGATGCATACCGCGTTTTCCCAGACTATTACTACAGTGCCGGGCAATCGCACGATTCGTTAAATGTATCGCATATCCAAAACGAATTTACTTATAGTTTTTACCTCAGGGGCCGGTCGTTAAAAATGGTAAAGAATGAGCTGAAGCTGGATGTTGGACTAGTACAAGACTATTATAAATATAGCCAGTATGTACGTGATACCGTGCTGAATGAGTTTGGCCGTAAAGTGCTTTTACCATCCCGTGTTAAAAATGAAAGTTTTCAAAATATCACTTTAAAGGCACGGCTGGGTTACAGGTTCAGCGACCGGATCAACCTGGACGGAGATATCCGCCAGATTGTGCAGGGCCGTAATTTTGGTGATTTGTTATATGATGCCAAGCTTAGTCTGGCGGGGGGGAAAAAGGCCGGAAAAATAGTTTTAGGCGCGTACTTGCAAAGTAGCTCCCCGGGGTTGGTGTATGATGAATGGATCAGTAATCATTATATTTTTCATAATAGTTTTAATAACCAGAAGACTACTAACCTGTCATTTAATTATATAAACGACTTGCTAAAGCTGGATATCAAGGCTGAGTATTTTTTGATTACCGATTACCTGTACTTTGCCTCACCAACAGGCGGAAACGATGCTACGCCGAATCAGTTTAGTGGTGCCATCAACATGCTTAAGGTAAGTGTAGGTAAAAATCTGAGCTGGCACAATTTCCATTTTGATAATTTTGTAGTTTATCAAAAAACAGACAACCAAAATCTGTTGCGTACGCCGGAGATTTATACCTACAGTAGCCTGTACCACGGCTCTACCTTGTTTGGTGTTCTTAAATCGGAATACGGCGTAAGTGCCCGTTACAATACTGAATATACCGCCCCATCTTATGCGGTTGGCTTAGGGCAATTTTATAATGGGGCCAACGTGAATTTTTCATCATACCCTGTAGCCAGTGTATTTTTTAAAGCCACTTTGCAGCGTACCAATATCTTTGTTCAATACGATTACGCTAACCAGGGCTTATTTAGCCGCGGCTACTATACCGTCAATCGTTATCCTCAACAGGATGCTGCATTAAAGTTTGGTGTAGCGTGGACGTTTTATAATTAGTAACCGGTCCTTATCTTAAAATAGTTACCCAGCCAGACAATTTGTTGCTGCCATCGTTTGGGTCGATAATATAGTAGTAAGTTCCGGCGGGCAAATCTTTGCCATTGTTGGTGCCATCCCAACCCTTTACGTAGTTTACTGCGTTATATACCTGCCCACCATAGCGGTTAAAGATATTAATGGTACAGCCCGGGTACGCAAGGAGCGATGTAATGTTCCAGGTATCATTAACACCGTCGCCGTTTGGGGTAAAGGTATTGGGAATATTTATTGCAGTTTTCATAAGCACCGTTATAGCATTAGATGTGGTTAGCGGGTTCACTACACATAGCCCGGGCGTGTTTACGTTACAAGTTATTACGTCTCCATTATTAAGGTTGGTGCTGCTGAACACGGCAGTGTTGTTGCCAATATCTACACCATTAACCTGCCAGTTATAACTAATATTAGTGCTAGATGCTACAGTGGCCGTGAAGGAGACTGCCTGTCCGGCTGTTATAATATTATTTTTTACAGAAGATGCTATAGTGACCGAATTTGTTAACTCGGGTATGGCGTTGATCAGAATGATCTCATTAGATAATCCTTCGCCTTTGCCGCATGGGGTAACACCGGTTACTTTACAAATCAAGTGGTCGCCTGCTTGCAGCCCAGTGGTGTTAAATTGCGGAGCATCGCTTCCTGACATTACATTGTTTAACAACCACTGGTAGGATGGATTTGGCCCGGCATTTAAAGCGGTAGCAGTGTAGTTGTAAGATGGTCCGATACACGGCCCCGGCGGATCCGGTGCAATAGTAACTGTGGGGTTTACCGCGGGAATGATTGTTGGCTGCAATGCGTTGGAGGTTGCTGTTTCTTTTACGATGCATTTCCCCGAATATGATATTTTGCAGGTTATCACATCGCCCGGCACCAATGTAGAGATGTATAAAACACCTTTATTGGGTGCCCCTATATCTAATCCGTTTATTTGCCATGAAAAATTGATGTTCAGCAATTTTTCATACTGCCGGCTATTGTACATGGTGCCAACTATAACTTCCTTACCGGAACATATCTGAAGATCGTTACTGATTCTGTCATCATTCAAATAATAGATCTCGGTAAACGCCGTCACATTCAATAAATAATCAACAATAAGCAAATTGGAGAGTCCGCTTTCTCCGGTAATGGTATTACTAACCTTACACCGCACTTCCTGCCGCCCAACGCCATTTTTAATTAAGAGCACAGGGCCGGTTTCTGGTTGGATAATATCATTAACGGTCCATTGGTAAGCAGGCATTACGCCAGCACCGGCAGGCGTGGCAGTAACAGTTACGGGAGAGCCTTCACAGGGATCACTTTCTGTAGCGATAGTAACTGTAGGTGCATCCGCGGCAAAGCATAACGCTGCCCGTAAAACGAGCAGCAATATACCAAGTGCTTTAACGGAAATCTTCATTGACTATAGAACAGTGTTTTGCTAAGTTAAGCTTACGCTGTATATAATTAAATTTTATGCTATTGAGAAGAAACGCTACAGGGATTGCAGGTGTTTAGCATCCAAGCAAATAGTTGGCACCACAGTTCTACTTGCTCCCCCTCGCGCCACTATTAAAGCTAAAACTAATGTGCGATTTTTGGCTGGGGTATTAGGTCTTCTGCTTCTTTTTATTAGCTGCAGGGAACAGTACATTATTTAATATCAGCCGGTATCCCGGGGAGTTGGGGTGGAGTTTTAAATCTGTTGGCGGGTCGCCAACTGCGTGCTGGTAATCTTCAGGATCGTGGCCGCCGTAGAAGGTCCATTGCCCTTTACCATATTCGCCGTGGATGTACCTTGCCTCGTTAGCGGTTTTCATTTCTCCCATAATGGTAACACCCGGTTTGAGTTTGTTTTTATTGAAGGCAGTAGTTAATCCCATAAAACCTTTAATTACTTTATCATGATCCTGCGTAAGCATGCTGGGTACCACATCCCATTTGGCCGAGAAATCAAACAGCGTAAAAAAGTCGCGTGGGCGATCTACCTGCCTGGTAGGGGTTACGTCTATATTGCTAAACTGGTGCGATTCGGGATTCATGTCGAGCGAGAAATTTTGAAAGGCAAAAGTTTGGGTGAAATCCAGCTTGGATTGCGCCGATGGATCCGTTGCGTCCCCGTCGAACATTGGTCCGCATATATCGGTATTTGCTGCTGAAAGAGCAATGTCAAAGGTATCGGTGCCGCTGCACATGGCAAACAGGAAACCCCCGCCTGCGCAAAAATCGCGGATATGCTGGGCCACCGCCAGCTTCATTTGCGATACCTTTTGGAAGCCAAGCTTTTTAGCCATAGCATTCTGGCTTTTCACATCCTCGTTATACCACTGGGCATATCGGTAAGCCGCGTAGAATTTGCTAAACTGCCCTGTAAAATCTTCGTGGTGCAAATGCAGCCAATCGTATTTTGGCAGGTCGCCTTTTATTACTTCCTCATCATACAAAACATCATAGGGGATCTCCGCATATTTTAATACCAGTGTAACGGCATCATCCCAGGGCAGTTTGCTCTTCGGCGAATACACCGCCATTTTTGGCGCTTTCTGCAATTTCACCAGGTCCATATTCACCGACGGATCGCTTACTTCAGTAACAATCTGCGTTGCGGCGGCATCGGCAAGCACCTGGTAACTCACCCCCCGGATCTTGCACTCGTCTTCTACACGCTTATCGTAACGCATCATAAAGCTGCCGCCGCGGTAATTCAAAAGCCAGTCTACCTCCTGCTGGTTCTTTAACACCCAAAAGGCAATGCCGTAAGATTTCAGGTGATCCTTTTGCTCTTCATCCATTGGGATAAGGATGGAAGCGGCCCGCGTTACAAAAGGTAAAAGGAGCAAGGTCAAAACTAAAAGATAACGGCAGCGGGATTTAATCACTTGATAATTTGCTTGGTGATGATATTCAAATGTAACGATTAAAGAATAAATGTATTACAGCCGGATAGAATTCCATGGGATATATCAATGAAAACCTATAGCAGGGTATTTTATATTGACGGCTTTGAACCCATTTTCTGTAAGGATTATTGTTGGGCAATATTAATCGTGATCTTTCCCGTTTCCTGCGCCAAATTTTTAATCGGCACAAATAAACTTTTTTGAGTTGAATTTCATCCAATATACTTTCTAGCAGTCCCGGAAAGTATTGGTGTCTTTTTTCTGCTACAGAATTCGCTTAGAATTAACCAGAGGGTTAAAATGCTATTTTGAAAATCTAATTAAAGTGCTGTATATTAATTTACTAAATGGGTTGACATCGAATTATGTTTAGTTGTATTAAAGCATACATTTAAGCTTGTGAAATAATAAACGTTAAAACAAAGCTCAAAATAAAAAAATCCTTGGTGGCGAATACAATAAGGTACCTGGGATGCTGCTGCGCTTTTCCAATCTCCATTCTCTTCACATTATTTAAAATCTGCATATTTGCACATCCGCATATATGCGGGTCTATTCACCATGATAACTAAAAAAACACGAACATACATCCCGGCTGACCTAGAGATAAAATGGGAAACGCTGGAACCGCTTTACCAGGAATTAACAGACCGCCCTATCAACTCGGTTGAGGAACTGGAAAAATGGCTTAAAGATGGCAGCGAATTACAGGCTGCTTTGGAAGAAGATTTTGCCTGGCGCTATATTCGCATGACCTGCGATACCATGAACCCCGATCTGCTGGAGAGCTTCCAATATTTTGCTACCGAGATCGAGCCCAAAACAGCACCTTACAATAACAACCTCAACAAAAAGCTTGTTGAGAACGAGTTTGTAAGCCAGCTGAAAGAAGAGAAGTATTACATCATGCTTCGTGGTGTAAAGAAGGCATTGGAGCTGTTCCGCGAAGAGAACATTCCACTGCAAACGGAGATCCAGGTAGAGCAGCAAAAATACCAGTCGATCACCGGCAGTATGTCCGTTCATATCGATGAAAAGGAATTTACATTGGAACAAGCATCCGTATTTTTAAAAGGAACCGATCGTGCCAAAAGGCAGGAGGTTTGGGAAAAGATAACCGCGCGCCGCCTGCAGGATAAAACCGTGCTGGATACTCTTTTTGATCATCTGCGTGCCCTGCGCCACAAAGTAGCACTCAACGCCGGTTTTGAAAACTACCGCGATTATAAATTTCAGGAATTGGGCAGGTTTGATTACACGGCACAGGATTGCTACGCTTTCCATGCGGCTATAGAGACCGAGATTGTACCCATATTGCGCGATCAGGCCCAAAAACGCAAGGAAGCTCTCGGAGTTGATGCCCTAAAGCCCTGGGATATGGACGTTGATGTATCGGGCAAACCGGCTTTAAAACCCTTTAACAATGGCGCAGAGTTGGTTGACAAATCTATTCAGTGTTTTACCAATATCAGCAGCTACCTGGGCGAGCGCTTATCCATCATGAAGGATAATAGTCTTTTCGATGTGGAAAGCCGAAAAGGCAAGGCCCCCGGTGGTTACAATTACCCATTGTCGGAAACCGGCGCGCCATTCATTTTTATGAACTCCGCCAATACCTTCCGCGATTTAACAACCATGGTACACGAGGGCGGCCATGCAGTACATACTTTTCTGACAGCCGACCTGGAACTTAACGATTTTAAACATTGCCCAAGTGAGGTGGCCGAACTGGCCTCTATGTCGATGGAGTTGATTTCGATGGACAACTGGGATGTTTATTTCGATAATGAGGAAGATCTGAAGCGCGCCAAACGCGATCAGCTTTTTGATGTGCTTAAAACTCTGCCATGGGTAGCGGTGGTAGATCAGTTTCAGCATTGGATCTATACCAATCCGGATCATACCGATGCCGAACGCACGGCAGCCTGGTTAAAGATCTACGAGCCTTTTGGTGCCGGGTTTGTTGATTGGAGTGAACATGCTGAAGCAGAGCAGAACTTATGGCAAAAGCAGCTGCATATTTTCGAAGTGCCGTTTTACTATATTGAATACGGTATGGCACAGCTTGGTGCCATTGCGGTTTGGAAAAATTATAAGGAAAACCCGGAGAAAGGCTTGCAGCAATATCTGGATGCCCTAAAACTAGGCTATACCAAAACCATTACCGAGATATATGAAACAGCCGGTATTAAATTTGATTTCAGTGCCGGGTACGTCAAAGAGCTTGCGGAGTTTGTGAAAGCCGAAATGGATAAAATATAAGCCTTACCAAAGCCTTCCTGCACACCGGGAAGGCTTTTTTATTTTGCTTTGAACTTTTACATTATATTTCTTGATCACTTGGTCCATCGTGAGGGCGCAATCCTGACTGTAAATTAGTGAAGGATAATACCCCTGCGATAAAATATTGAAGCACTTGTACTATGCAAGAGCAAATCATCCTCTTTGCCTGCTATTTGTTTATGATTGCGCTGATGCTATTATTGGCGCAATAATAAAATATTGAGACTAATTTGCTATTAAAATTGATATATAATATTTGCTACGTTTTATAGCCTCAGTACAGATTGGCGGGAATAAATAGAATGATGAGAAGGCAGTAATAATGGTCTGTTTTCTATTTATGATTGGTGCTATTTATTTCATATTTAAATCCATTTTAAAACTTATCGGTATATTATAGGTTAAACTATCTATGAAAAAGATACTTGTAAGTTTTAGCATGGTACTGCTGTCGTTAGCAGGCTTTGCACAGACATTAAAGCCGATAAAGGTTGATAGCCTTGTTACAGTTTCATTACCGGAGAAATATATTAAAAAGGATACCCTCGGCCAGCAGATCTATTCTGGTAATGCGGCCCTGGGCTACATGGTTGTTATCCGGGCCCCGAATGCGAAAGACAATGCGCCTTTAAAAAAGGAAAGAGACCTCAATAAAGTACTTAAAGACTACATAGCAGGGATTAAGGGACAGGCAGCGGGCAGCACAATGAATGTGCGCGATACGCTTATCGGTCACCTCAAAGCCAAAACCTTCACGCTTTCTACAGATCAGGGTGCAGGCGTGCAGCTGCGTAACTTTATCATCATATATACGCAGGATGTAACTTATACCTTCGAATATTATTATGAGCAGCAACGCGCTGATTTGGTGAAAAATGAGTATAAAGAATTCTCGAGCTCTATTAAGGTTTCCCCAGAATTGAAGCGTACTGATCAATATCTTTCTAATGCCAAGGGGCTTTCAACAGTGGCTAAAATTGGCATTTTTGGAGGTGGTGCATTGGTCATCATCCTGGTCATCGTTTTCGTGATGAAAAGGAAAAAGCAGACAGAAGTCTAAACCCTATTTTTTTAAGATTCCCCTGTTCCAGCGGGGGGATCTTAAAAAATCTTTGCTATCAATATAGCCCAACCACAAAACAGTTACAAAAGTGCCAATTGCCGATCCGGCTGTAACATCTTCAAAAAAGTGCTCGCTGAGGTACATACGCGAGTAACCTACTAATATGGCCACTATCAACAGAGCCATTCCCCAAAATTTATTTTTAAGCAGATAGGTGATAGTAACCGCAGCCGAAAACGCCGTTACAGTATGCCCGGACGGAAAGCTTTGGATGCCGCCTATTATGTACACGCCCTTTACCAAATAGATGCCCTCCATGCGGCCGTTAAAATAAGTGCCCGGCCTTGGCATGTTAATACAGTATTTTAAAGCCTGAGCTACAATGGCAGTAAGCAAAAAACTACTAAAAAGCAGGAACGCCCGCCGGTAATTGAATAGTACTAATATAGCTGACAAGACGACTACTGTTAAGCCATCTCCTATATCGGTAATGTAGGGCGCAAGGTAATCGGCAATATGGTTATGGATAGCGTTGACAGTGTGATATACCGTTTCCCGGTCATATTCTATTTTAACAGCCACACAGATAATTAACATGATCAAATACGGGATGAAAAAGTATTTAATCTTGTTTAAAACAAATCGCAGGCCTGTTTCCATTGCCTACAAAGTAACGGATATACTTTTTCAATGCAAAAAAATGGTTAGTTTTGGTTGCACTAATCAAACTGATTAAAATAAATGTCTAAAAGCGTATTTCGCAGAAAATCTGTTGATAAGATTTTGGCTGATGTTGCCTCTGGTTTCAGCGATGCTGAACACCCTGGTTCAGCCTCCCAACTCAAAAAAGAACTTAATGTAAAAGACCTTACCCTGATGGGAATCGCTGCTGTTGTAGGAGCAGGAATTTTCTCAACAATTGGCGAGGCATCGTTCTACGGCGGGCCAGGTGTGTCTATCCTGTTTATTATCACTGCGGTAACCTGTGGGTTTTCTGCATTATGCTATGCTGAATTTGCTTCGCGTATACCTGTTGCGGGCAGTGCATATACCTACGCCTACGCATCTTTTGGTGAGCTTATCGCCTGGATCATCGGCTGGGATCTTTTGATGGAATATGCTATCGGTAATATTGCGGTAGCCATATCCTGGAGTACTTACTTTGTTAACCTGCTGGAAGGATTTCATCTCCATATGCCCGAGTATTTAACAATGGATTACTTCTCGGCATTTCGGGCCCATGAAAAAATAGCTGAGCTAACCACTGGCGGCAAAGCGGCAGAAATTACCGAAAACCTGAAAACCGCTGCAACAGCCTGGAACAATGCTCCCGGCTTTGGTAACTTTAAGCTGATCGCTAACTTACCGGCTTTGGGCATCGTTTTTATTATTACCTATCTTGTATATATCGGTATCCGAGAAACCAAAAAGGCTACAAATGCCATGGTGATATTGAAAGTACTGATCGTTATCGCAGTGATTGCCATTGGTTTCTTTTATGTAACACCGGCTAACTGGCACCCGTTCATGCCAAATGGTTTTAAGGGTGTAATGAAGGGCGTCTCAGGTGTATTTTTTGCCTACATTGGTTTTGATGCCATTTCTACCACTGCAGAAGAATGCCAAAATCCACAAAAGGATCTCCCCCGAGGGATGATCTACTCGCTCATAATCTGCACCGTGTTATATATCCTTATTTCTCTTGTGCTTACGGGCATGGTAAATTATAAAGATTTACAGGTTGGCGATCCGCTGGCATTTGTATTTGCCAAAGTAGGATTAAAGAACATCAGTTATGTGATCTCCGTTAGTGCAGTAATTGCTACTGCAAGTGTGCTACTTATCTTTCAACTGGGGCAGCCCCGTATCTGGATGAGTATGAGCCGCGATGGTTTGTTACCAAAGGCTTTTTCCCGTATCCATCCTAAGTTTCAAACACCATCTTTTGCCACAATTGTAACCGGTTTTGTGGTAGCTATACCAGCATTGTTCCTTAACCTGACCGAGGTGACCGATTTGACCAGTATTGGTACTTTATTCGCATTCGTACTTGTTTGTGGCGGTGTTTTACTTATGCCCCGTGAAGCTGCTGTAAAAGGTAAATTTCACCTCCCCTATGTAAATGCCAAATATATTGCGCCGGTAATACTTGTAATTATGGGTTTTTTATTTTGGTCCCCTTTTATGGCAATGTTATCACAGGGTAATTTGCATGAAAAGTTTCCTTTCTTCCTTTTTATCATTCTTTCAATAGGATTAACAATTGCAGCAGTGATGAAAAACCTGTCGCTTATACCTGTGTTAGGTTTGTTGAGCTGCTTTTATCTGATGACGGAACTGACCTATCAAAGTTGGATCCGATTCCTCGCCTGGTTAGTTGTGGGGCTTGTTATTTATGCTTTATACGGTTATAAGCACAGCCTGATCGGAAAGGCTGAAGGCGGGAGTTTGAAAGCCTAGCTGATTTATTAAAGCTTTTAAGGTCTTGAGTTTTACTAAAAACCCTTGTTATCTACAATAATTTAAAATTCATCTAAATTAAAACACCCTACTTGCAATTCATAAAATTTGCAATTGAATATTAAATTAAAATCATCAATTGATATATTTGCGACTTGGTTAACAATTAATTAACATGCGTAAATTTATACTTTTAGTGTTAGTGTATTCTTGTTTTGCATCTATCCTAAAGGCCCAGGATTCTAAATTAGGTACATGGGGGATTGTTACCTTAGTAATGCCAGGCGATAGTGCACACAAATGGGGTGGCTATACCGAGTTTCAAACCCGTACCAACGGGCCATTTAGTCAGTTTCAGTATTATGAGGCCAAGGCAGGTTTAAGTTATGATATCGATAAGAATTTTATCGCCCTGGTAGGTACAGGTACGTACCACACGTTTGATTATCATGACGTTGGCGCTGGTGCCACCATCAACGAAACGCGTTTTTGGGAGCAATTGACCATCAACCAGTATCTTTCGCGCCTAAAATTCGAGCACCGTTACCGGGCAGAGCAGCGCTGGGTGAATGACGTTTACCGCAACCGTTTTCGTTACCGTATTAATATGTTCATCCCGCTTAATAATAAAAAGATAGTAGCCAAAACCTGGTTTCTATCTTTTTTTGATGAAGTATTTATCACCAATAAGGCATCGTACTTTGAGCGTAACCGTGCATCTGCTGCGCTAGGCTATCAGTTCACTAAATCATGGATAGGGCAGGCAGGCTGGCTAAGGCAGGCCAACTTCACCGCCACTACGGGGAGTGCTAAAGATAACATTATGTTAATGCTGATGTATCGTATAAACCGTAAAAACAGCACGCAAAGGGAACAGTTGCCCACCACAACTGATTAATAATCATAACAAATACAAAATTTCCGTTGCTATTAAATGATTTTGCGCTTAACTTAGCCCACCAAATTAGTATAGTAATCCAAAAAAATACACTTTTAATATGAGCTTAATCATTGACGTTCATGCGAGGCAAATACTCGATTCACGTGGCAATCCTACAATAGAAGTAGATGTAATTACAGAAAATGGTGTGCTTGGCCGTGCCGCAGTACCTTCTGGTGCTTCTACCGGTATGCATGAGGCAGTTGAGCTGCGCGATAACGACAAAGCCGTATATATGGGTAAAGGCGTTTTAAAAGCCGTAGCCAATGTAAACGAGAAAATTGCCGCCGAACTGAAAGGCGTTGATGTATTTGAACAAAATGCTATCGATGCTATTATGATAGCACTTGACGGTACCGAAAATAAAGGCAACTTAGGTGCTAATGCTATTCTTGGTGTTTCTTTAGCGTGTGCTAAAGCTGCTGCACAGGAAAGCCGTCAGCCATTATACCGCTACATTGGTGGTGTAAATGCTAACACTTTGCCAATCCCGATGATGAATATTGTAAACGGTGGCTCGCACTCTGATGCACCTATCGCTTTCCAGGAATTCATGATCATGCCAGTAGGTGCGTCATCTTTTTCTGAAGCTATCCGTTGGGGTACCGAAGTATTCCACAACCTGAAGAAGATTTTACATGACCGTGGCCTGTCCACAGCAGTAGGAGACGAAGGTGGTTTTGCACCAACTTTTGAAGGTACTGAAGATGGTGTTGAAACTATTTTACAGGCAATAGAAAAAGCAGGTTACAAAGCAGGCGAAGATATTTTCATTGCTTTTGACTGTGCTGCTTCTGAATTCTACAAAGACGGCAAATACGATTATACCAAATTTGAAGGCGAAAAAGGTGCTATCCGCACCAGTGCCGAGCAAGTAGATTATCTTGCACAACTTGTAGACAAATATCCTATCATTTCAATTGAAGATGCGATGGATGAAAATGACTGGGAGGGCTGGAAGATGTTAACCGACCGTCTTGGCGATAAGGTACAGTTGGTAGGTGATGATTTATTTGTAACTAACGTTACACGTTTACAGAAAGGAATAGATCAGAACATAGCAAACTCTATCCTGGTAAAAGTAAACCAAATTGGTTCATTAACTGAAACTATCGACGCGGTTACTTTAGCTCAATCTAACGGTTATACATCGGTAATGAGTCATCGTTCGGGCGAAACTGAGGATGTTACCATTGCAGATTTAGCTGTGGCGTTAAACTGTGGTCAGATTAAAACAGGTTCTGCATCACGTAGCGACAGGATAGCAAAATACAACCAGTTATTGCGCATAGAAGAGGAATTAGGCGAAGCTGCTAAATTCATCGGCAAGAACTTTAAGTATTTCAAGAAGAGATAGTAGCCTCATCCCTCGAAAGAAGGAGTAGGATAAATTTGGCCCCGGTTTTGCCGGGGCTTTTTTTATGCAAGGCGGAAATTTAATCGGTTCGACAGGCTAGATTGGTTTCATTAGTTTCTCAAACAATGAATTCTGAAACTACCCGCGCGGTCATTAGTAAATTCAAAATCCCTTTCATACTTTCGTATTGATGAACAAAAAAGGTTTTTACAGGGCCCTTGTGATCCTGTTTATTTTAGCACTTAATATTGGGTGCGACCAGGTATCTAAGTCCATTGCGCGTAAAGAATTAACTTACGAGTATCCAATCCCTGTTATAAAAGATCATTTTACGCTCATCAAAATAGAAAATACCGGTGCTTTCTTAAGTGCAGGTGATCAGTTGGCAAATCCTTATCGTTTTATTTTACTTACATTTTTGCCTATGCTGTCATTGTTTGCTGCCGTAGTTTTTGTTGTGACCACCAAGAATTTAAGCAATTTAGTGCTACTGGGTATCGTATGCGTAATTGGCGGCGGATTTGGGAATATTTATGACCGTGTAATGCATGGTTCGGTAACCGATTTTATGCACATTCGGTTTGGATCACTGCAAACAGGGATTTTTAATGTAGCTGATGTGTCCATCATGGTTGGCATCGGGTTAATCGTGCTGGATGCTTTTGTAAAAAATAAGCAAGAATCAATCGACGAGGCAGAGGCACAGCCGGAATAATCGTATGCGGAAATTTCTTCAAGGGGACTCACTAACTACAATTTTGCGTTAACGATTGAAGCGGATACCGGTTTTGTGCTTAAGACTAATGCCGTATGAGCGGAAAGCGGGGGCAAAAGGCAACGTCCATGTTATTCAGTATTTGTAGGCAACAAGTTAGCAACTATTGCAAACGCATCTGAAGCTGCAGACCTGCAGCCCAAATTCAATTTTAATGTTTTACAACTGTTTGAATGTATGGTCATTTCACGCACAATATCCGCCCATACGCACATTTATACTAGTTCATAATAAAAAGCGTATCTTTGCATAAATAATTACCCGTTGATTTACGGTTTTGATCATCAGACACTCTTCAGATCCGCTTAATGCTTCGCGTTAGCACACAATACACACATTTATTACATGTCATTCGAAAATTTAAATTTAATTGAGCCTATTTTGAAGGCTCTAAAAACAGAGGGTTATACAACCCCAACTCCTATACAAGAACAAGCAATTCCATATATATTACAACACCGAGATTTGCTTGGCTGCGCACAAACCGGCACCGGTAAAACTGCGGCGTTTGCTATTCCTATTCTGCAATTATTGTTTAACGATAGGCAAAAACACAAGGAACAGAAGGCAATTAAGGCACTTATTTTAACGCCAACGCGCGAGCTGGCTATACAGATCAGCGAAAGCTTTACGGCTTACGGTAAGCACACGGGCCTTAAAAACCTGGTTATTTTTGGTGGAGTATCTCAGGGCCCGCAAACAGATGCTTTGCGCCGCGGTGTGGATATTCTTATAGCAACCCCGGGTAGGTTATTAGACTTGATGAACCAGCGGTTTGTACATCTGGATCAGATTAAAATGCTGATATTGGATGAAGCCGACCGCATGTTGGATATGGGTTTTGTGCATGATGTTAAAAAGATCATAGCTAAAGTACCTTCCAACCGACAAACTTTGTTCTTTAGTGCTACTATGCCTGCCGAGATCCAAAGCCTGGCTGATTCTATTCTGCAGAAACCTGCGAAAGTTGAAGTGGCTCCGGTATCGTCTACAGCTGACACGATACAACAGTCCTTATATTTTGTAGAGCGAAATGATAAACGCTTATTACTAAACCATATTTTAAAAGATAAAAATATTAAGACTGCGCTGGTATTTACCCGTACCAAGCATGGCGCAGATAAAGTGGTTAAGGATTTGGTAAAGGCCGGCATTACTGCAGAGGCGATTCATGGTAACAAATCGCAGAACGCACGCCAGCGGGCTTTAACTAACTTTAAAAATCGTACCACACGTGTTTTAATAGCTACCGATATTGCTGCACGTGGTATCGATATTGACGATTTAACGCATGTGATCAATTACGAGATCCCGAATATTCCTGAAACTTATGTACACCGTATCGGCCGTACCGGCAGGGCGGGGGCAAGTGGTATAGCGCTTACTTTTTGCGATGGCGAGGAAGAAATTGATTATCTGAAGGATATACATAAGCTGATTGCGAAAGAGATCCCTGTAGAAGAGGGGCACCCTTATCCGCTAAGCATCCAGGCCATGACGGAGAAGATGATGAGCAAAGCTAAAAATGCACCTGCTAAAAGCAAAAGCGGTGGTGGCGGGGCTGGTCGTTCTGGTGGCCGACCAACTGGCGGCAACCGAAGTGGTGGCGGCCGTAGCGGTGGTGGCCGTAATGCTGCCGGAGGTAGTAAAGCAGGCGGAGCCAGCGGTATGAGCGGTGCTGCAGGTAAGTATACCGGAAGGAAATAAAGACAAGAGACTGGAGATTAGTGTTTAGTTTTAGCGGTGCAGGTTTGGATATTTCTATTCATTTCATGCAAGTAAAACTATACGCTAATCTCTTTTTTGTTAATAAGTTAATAATGATATTTGCAGTCGTTGTTAAAAATAAATAGCTTTAGATGAAAATAGACGCTACAATGATCACCCGCTTAGTTAATCTTGTAAAGAATAAATACTTCCTGGTGACGATGGTGTTTATCGTGTGGATGATATTTTTTGATAGGAATGACCTGTTCTCGCAATACCAATATCACGAACAGTTGAGCAAATTAAGGCACGAGCGGGACTTTTATAAAACAGAAACAGATCAAGTAGGGAAAGATCTTGATGAACTTACATCAGACAAAGCCAAACTTGAAAAGTTTGCCCGGGAAAAGTACCTGATGAAAAAAGATAACGAAGATGTGTTTGTAATTGAGCACGAAAAAAAAGATGAGTAACAGGGATCAAGCTGTTCTCCCAAGAGCAATAATTTCCGTTAGACGATTTTTTATTTCCACACCGATACCGCGACTACTATTATCACCAAAGCCAGCATAAAGAACCACGAGCCTTTGTGTGCAAAATTGAACGTCCAGCCTAAACCAGATCTTTTGGTTACCAGTAATTTAGCATCGTTCGGGTTATAGTAAATTATTCCCCATTTCCAAAGGTTGTTATTTGTTCTGTCTAATTCGTTCATTTACAGCTTTAAATAAATTTCCTAAAAACTTGTTTGCCGGTTGCTTTAACCAGCTGCATCAACCGCCGCCCGCTTTGGTGTCTATTTTAGGTACTTCAAACATGGCCTCTTTAATCATTTTTACAGGAGCACTACCATAGCTTAAGAATTTCTCGTTAAAATCTTTTAAGCGGTATTTATCGCCTTGTTTCTTTTTGTAGGCGTCACGCAGTGAAATGATCTCTTTATAACCGGTGTAATAGCTGGTAAGCTGTACGCTGCTAACGCTGACGCGTTTCCACTTGTTATCTGCTTCTGCTTGTTGCTGAAAAGCTTCCCGGGTCAGCATTTTTATGGCGTCTTCCTTGCTCATATTGCCGGCGTGTACACTGTAATCCAAAATGGTGTTACAAACGCTGCGCAGGTGCCATTTATACCACATTAAGCGCATTTCCGGGGAGTTGTCACCAAAGCCGGCATCCAGCATCATTGGTTCGGTATAAACCGCCCAGCCTTCTACCATAGCCCCGTTGCCAAATACCGATTTAATGATGCTTGGAGATTGGTTGGCATATACCAGTTGTGTGTAATGCCCAGGTATAGCCTCGTGGATGCAAAGGATCTGCAAGATGTACTGGTTATACTCGCGCAGGTAACTTTCTGCGCGTTCCGGTGCCCATGCGTCTAGGCTGCCTACATTAAAATAGGTGTTGCCGCCTTTATCATATGGGCCGGGGGAACTTACCGAAGCGCCTGCCACCCCTGCCATGTATCCCGGCTCCTTACGAACCACCAATGGTTTGGATGGGTCAAGCGTGAGTAAGTCTTTAGCCTTGATAAAGGCTGTTAGTTTTGGTATTTGTGCCTCGATAGCGGACTGGAACTCCTTAGGTGCAACATGATTGGCAGACAACGTATCGATCATTTTACTAATCAAATCAAGTGAATCCGCAGGCATGGCCTTGGTTCCAAAATATTTTGGCCATAGTGTCCGGCTTAATTTGGCCATTTCCAGATGCACTGCTTTTTTGCGCTCCATTGCCGAGTTATAGGTCTGCTGGGCAGTACCCTCGGCTTGGATCTCGTATCTGAATTTATTTTCGTAAAAGTTTTTACCTAACCTGAAACTACGCGGTTTATCGTTCTTGAGTGCTTTTAGCCATGTTGCATAGCTCTTGATCGCTTCAGCTGCAGTTCGGGCGCGATCCAGCATCTGCTTTTGCTCTGCCGTGGATATTTTTGATTTTTTGAGTGAATCTGCAAAATCGCTTTCAATTACGCTAACGCCATTGAGGTGTTGATCTATCGCAAGGCTGGTAAGCTCCACCACCGGGTTTTTGATCTGTTTTTCGGCTTCTTTGTAATAAGCCGGCACGAACGCCAGGCGTTGGTAAAAGCTCTTAAGGCGCTTGTCCAACGGGGCATAATGCTCGTTCAGGATAACTGCAAAAGTGCTGATTACATTATAAGATGCAGGGTTCCATTGGTATTCCCGGAGTTGTTCCAGATTCCATTGAATGGATTCCAGCTGGTTCTGCATTAGCCGATGGTCCATTTTGTTGGCATCCGAGAGTTCGTTCACCTGGAAGCGGCTTAAAGAGTCCATTTGCACTTTGGTAAATTGGATAGCCTTTTTTCGGTTATCATCGCTGGGTGCCAGCAATAAACTATCGTATTTATGGTAGCCTACGCTGGTAGCCCAATCCGGGTTTTGTTTCCATAGATCGTCGAGAAAATGTTCTTCATATAAAGCAAAGGCAGCATCGCCTTTGGCAGTTTGCGATTCCATGGATTGGCTATCTTTCTTACAAGCCGTAAAAGCAGCAACGTACAGGGAAAGCAGGAGGAATTTTTTTATCACCTTATACCGGTTTTATTTGGTGCATAAACTTAAAAATTTGTCAGTTATAAATCAAATCGGGTCATGTTTTGTTACATTGAAAAAAAGCAACAATGAACGAGGAGCATAAAATCTTAATTGCCGAGCTAATAAAATTGATTGAAGGCGGCGGCGCACACGCCACCCTGGAGGATGCTTTAAAAGACATCCCTTCAAAATATCGTGGTATAAAGCCTGATAACCTCCCTTATAGCATTTGGCAGTTGGCGGAACACATCCGCATAGCCCAATGGGACATGCTCGAGTTTAGCAAAGATGGTAATCACCAATCACCAAAGTGGCCGGATGATTACTGGCCAAAAGAAAATGAACCTGCAAATGATGATGCATGGGATAAGACAATTGACCAGATAAATAGTGATCGTGCTGCTTTTATTGCGCTTTTACACTCCCAGGATATTTATAAACCAATAGCGCATGGTAGTGGCCAAAACATCCTGCGGGAGGCCCTGCAGGTAGCGGATCATACTTCATATCATACATCAGAAATTATTCTGCTGCGAAGACTGCTCGGAATTTGGAAATAAGCTGGGAGATGTGCAGATAAAACCGTTCGCTAATTTTATCTGCACATTTCTCGGTTATTTATTTAATTCCTTTAACAAATTCTACAATGTTTTTGACCATCTCCGCATTGAGAGGAAGATCAGGCTTGCTGTAAGTGGCTATGTTTTGCTCACGATCTGCCGGAGCATCTTTCAGAATATGGTTCATTCCCTGTACGATTACCAACTTTGCGTCGGAATCACCCTTTTTTAATTTTTGTGCATCATCTACCGATACCTGCACATCATTTGTTCCCTGTAAAATTAATGCCGGTACCTTAAGGGTTTTCATCATCCGCACAGGATCATACCGAAACCACGACATTAAATAGGGCTGTATACTGGGCCTGGCAATAACATATAAAGCCGGGTCAACATAGTCGGTTTGTTTTCCCTTTCTCAGGCTGTCCACTATTGTGGTGTATTGGTCTACCAGGAATTTAGGATAAGTTTTTTTAACCTGTTCGGCTACTATTTTTTCAGCTGTTTGGCCAGCGCCGGCAGCAGATATAAATCCCTTTACGGGCTGGTCCCTAACGGATAGTAAACCCACCAATGATCCCTCACTGTGCCCCAGTATAATTATTTTGGAAAAGCGCTTATCGTCATTCAGCATATTAATGAGACCAACGGCATCGTCTACATAATCTGTAAAGCGCAATTCTTTTTCTTTGGTAGAGGTCACACTTTGTCCAACTAAACGTTTATCGTAACGCAATGTGGCGATGCCATTTTTACCGAGCTCATTGGCCAGCAACTTATAAGTATTACCATTAATGCCAAGTTTAGGGCTGTTACCATTACGGTCTGTAGGGCCGGAGCCTGCTATGATAAGTACTACGGGTACTTTGCCTGAAGGGCCTTTAGGAATAGTTAAAGTACCGGGTATAGTGCCGGTGAATGTCTTTAGTAATACAGGTTCTTCAGTTAATGAAGCGTCCATCGCGATGGTTTTGGATGGTTCCTGGTATGGGGTAAAGAAAACGCCGATCAGCTTATTTTGGTTGTTTAATGATAGATTCAGGAAAAATACATTATTAGCAAACGTTGCTTTATAAATGGCAGTGGGCGCAACGTATTTATCAGGTTCGGTTTTTAACAGCGCACCCAATTGCGATTTTAGCTGTACGGTAGTGCTGTTCCATTTATCCAGGGTAATGGTCGCCTTCATATCCGGCGCAAACATGGCGTAAATACTATCAGGCTGGCCGCTGTTATAAAATTGTTTAAACTTGTTAAGTACCGGTGTGAAATTAGCCGGCGGCGTTTGGGCCATTAACTTTGAGGTAAGTACAAAAGCCAGCGTTATTAAATAAATTCTTTTCATTGGGTTTAACCTGTTTACATTAGGGGATCTAATTGGCGAATTTACTAAAAATGAAGCATTTTCAACTTGGTATTATGATAACAATCAGCACCATTTATTATGCGCTTTCGTAAAAACGATATTAAATTTATATTAAATTAATATTTTTTTTAATTTAGAAGTTTCCTAAACGATATCTGCGATAAATCTACAAAACAGTTAATGAGGGCTAAAAAAGGGTGTCTGCTACTTGCGTTTATCGTTTGCTTTATTGGTTTTTGTGGCGCCCAAAACACTTCGTCATCATTAAGGGGCAATATTTTTCTGGAAAATAACACTGCTGCAGACGCAGCCACTGCGATATTGCTTAACCAGAGCGATTCTGCTATAGTTAAATCTGCTTTGGTTAATAATGACGGTAAATATATTTTTAAGGGCTTGGCACCAGGCAAGTACCTTGTACTGGCATACCGCCTTGGTTATACTAAGGCATATTCTGCAAATTATACGCTAGCTGCCGGACAGCACGTAACTGTCCCCCCAATTTACTTAATCACATCCAGTACCGAGCTAAAAGGCGTTGCAGTTATTGCCAGAAAACCATTGGTTGAGGTTCGACCGGGTAAAACAATTATCAATCCCCAGGCAAGTATTACAGCGGATGGCAAGAATGTACTGGAGATACTGGCGCAATCGCCGGGTGTAAGGGTTGATAATGATGATAATGTAAGCATCAGCGGTAGGCAAAATGCTTTGATACTTATTGACGGTAAAACAACCAACATGACGGGCTCCGATCTTACGGCGCTTTTGAAAGGTACGCAGGGTGCTAATGTAGAGAAGATAGAGTTGATTAGCGGTGGCGCCGCCCAATATGACGCAGCCGCTGGTGGTGTAATTAATATCATTTTAAAAAAAGGGAAAAACATAGGTACCAATGGCACCATCAATTTAACAGCGGGTTATGGTAAGTACTACAAAAGTATGGCCGGGTTTACTTTTAATAACCGCAGCAAGTTTTTAAATATCTACGGGAGCTATAATGCGAATGCCAATAAGACTTTTAAGACTTTTACTTATGATCGTAACATTAATACAGACGGAATTGCCAGCAGTTACAATTTAAACTATTACAGCACGCAGGAAACAGTTAACCATAACTACAGGTTAGGGGCTGATTTTTTGCTATCAGCCAAGCATACATTGGGTTTGCAGGCGTTTGGCTTTTTTAACGATAACTCATTTAGAAAAAATAATACGCTAAAAATCGCTAATAATGGCCAGCTGGATTCTATGATTTTGGTAAATTCTAATATGCACCGAGATTTGCGTAATATCAATTACAATATCAATTACAGCGGAAAGCTAGATACTTCCGGCAAAATGCTTTCTGCTGCCATTACCTACTCTCCATATAACAGGCAATCGGATGAGTTCATCAATAATGCTTTTTTAAATAATGCCGGTACCGTTTACAGGCAGCCAACCTTGCTTCAAAACCTTTCACCTTCACACCGGATTAATTATACCGGCGTTTTGGATTATATAAACCCGCTTAACAAGACAACTAAGCTGGAACTAGGTATTAAGATCAGCCATACCAGCAGCGATAATAACCTGGTTTTTGGGCCCCGGGTAAACGGAGTATACACGGTCGATCCTAATTTTAGCAACAGTTTCAGGTACACCGAGAATGTAAACGCCGGGTACGTTAACTATAATGCTACTTACGGTAAAGTTGACCTGGTTGCTGGGGCACGTGGCGAATTTACAAAGTCTGAGGGTGTATCTGCTGGTACCTCGGGTACGGGCGCTGTGGTAAACGCCCGCAATTATTTTAAAATATTCCCGAGCTTACTGCTTACTTACAGGTACAACGATAAAAACGAATATTCCCTTTCGTTCACCAGAGGTATATTAAGGCCTGATTACGAGAGCCTGAACCCATTTTTATATTATGTGGACCCGTATAATTACCAAAGCGGCAACCCCTTTTTAAAACCCGAATATACCAATTCGTTGAAGCTTACGCATAATTATAATCAAACCATAGCCACGTCGTTTTATGCTAATTTCGTTACTGACGCCAATTTTACCTACTACCAGCAAAACGATACAACAAAGGTTAGCTTAACCACAACCCGCAATGTGGGTAAGGTGTATGTATATGGTGTAAATGTGAATGCCCCCGTAACGATCACCAAGTGGTGGAATGTTTTGGTTGATGCAGATGCATCTTATCAGCATTATAAAGCTTATCCGGAAAATGGTAATCTGGATAAAAGCACAGGCGATCTGATACTATCTTTAAATCAAAGTTTCTCTATCAGCAGTCGCGTTTCTGCCGAGATCAGCAGCAGGTACGAAACGCCTAACTTTTATGGCGTAAGGCAGTATAAATCCAATTATTATGTTAATGCTGGTATCAGCACCCAGGTATTTGGTAAACGGGGCAAATTGAGTTTGAACGTTGCTGATATCTTCAACACTAACCGCGACAGAGCATACATCAATATTAATAACCTCGATCTGCGTATAATAGGCAAACCAGAAACGCGAATTGGCCGGTTAAGTTTCAGTTACCGGTTTGGCAAAGGCACAGTTAAAGGGGCAATAAGGCACGACACGGGAAATGAAGGGGAGCAGGACAGGATGAGGAAAACCAGCAATTAGTTGCGCAGTAATTGTTTGATTTAATCAGTCGTTAACCTAATGTTTTACGGTTGAGATCAAAGGCTAAAATCTAACTTTTATCGAGATTTAAATATTTTGGGAAGACATGGCATCAGCTCATTTTACGCTCCGGGTATTTGCCTTTTATTTGGGTTACAAAGTAATTCCCCAGCGACTGACTGCTCAAGAATTTTTTTAGCGCAGCCGGTTTAAAATTGAGATATTGCCAAACCCCACCATTTTCATGAAACTCTAATTCCAATACATGGGTGCCTGGATCGTAACCTATGCTTTGCAGTGCGGATGATTTTACATGATGCCGTTGCATGTTAGTAAAGCAAGACAAAACAAAAAAGGTTTTTTGAATTTAGCCAGCATGGCCACTCAACATACTTGCCACTATGATGAGCAATACAATAAGTGTGATAGCGGTATACAAATGGTCCTTCTCTAAAATAAATCCGATTGCCGAAAACACTACTCTAATTACGGGGGTAGCGATCAATAAAATGATGCCTGCCTGAATTATAGCCCGGCCCCTAAGCGTTGCTATGCCATTAAGAATCCCTGATGCGTTGTGGACAAAATCAGGTACTCCCTTAAAAATGTGATAATCCGCTGTGGCATGGCCGTGACGATAGATATATAATACGCCTCCAAAAAACACGATTGATATCGATATAATCACCCCTGCACGCAATACCCAGCCAATTACAGCCTGCATATCTTTCTCGGTAAAATTACTGGTGCTATTATCCATAAATGCTAAAAAAAAAGCCATATCTATATATGGCTTATCACAAAATTATTATAACACTATGCAACTAATTGCCGGCGCGGATACTGCGTTCGCTCAGCTGCTTAATCAGCTCATCGGTAAATTGCCGCTCGCCCTTGTATAATTCGCTTACTTTTTCCGGAGGGAGGATCTTTAAAAACTCATCTCGGTAATGCTTGCGAATCATCAGCAACTGGTTTTCATAATAAATATCTTTATTGATCTGGTCGGTGCCGTTTGTTGATGCGCTGGAATTATTAATGCGTTTCAAGATACGCACAGCTTTTAGCTCCTCCTGGTAGCGGTGGTAAATGGGCCAAAATTTAGTTGCTTCATCATCAGTCAGATCAAGTTGCTGCGATAAGAAATTATCCCTCGCAACTTCCAGTTTTTTACCTACCCTCGAAGCTGGCTTCACTGTCCTGTTTGTTCCTGTATTCCCCGGTCTGAAATTACTTCTTAGGTCGGTTCCCTGCGCAGAAACTTCATAGCCGGTTGCTGCCGCTATTATTAATAAAATGTAAGTATATCTGAGCAGTTTGATCATGTAACTGTATTAATTAATATCAATATAATCGCCAATTTCTCCATCTGGATCCTGGGCGTTAATTGCTTTTTCATTATCCATTATTACGTTATTATCTGCACCATCAACATGCAGCTGAAGATAATCTTTAATTTCATCCACAGGTATATTTGATAACTGTGTGTGTAATAATGTTTTTTCGTGTGTTGGCACTAAAACCGATGAGCCATTTTCCCTTAAAAATGCACCCGCACCGATAATTAATGCCAGGCAAGCCGCAGTAGCATACTTGAAGGAATTGTTTGCAAATAATTTCCGGACGATAGTTTTTCGGATTACATCCTGCTTATTTACCGTTTTATTTAAGATATTTCGATTTAGCACTTCGAAATAATTATCCGGCACGGCAAAGTCAGCCGTTTTCGCTCCCAATATTTCTTCCACAGCTATGCGGGCATTAATCTGCTCCTGCATGGTGCTAAAATAATTTTGGGGTACAGTAAAAGTAGGGTCACCGCTATTGAACATTTCTTCAATCGCAATGCGATTTTGAATGCTGCTGGCTAACTCCTCAAAATAATTAGCAGGAAGTGTATAACCATTATCCTCAGCCATTATTTCTGCCCCGATGGTTACCCTCGAGGAAATATTAGCTGTCAATTCATCAAAGTAATTTGCAGGCAGAGCAAAGCCGTTGTGGTCTGCATCCCTGCCAACTTCAATATTTACCCTGTTGCTGATGGTAGCCGAAAGCTCATCAAAGTAATTTGCAGGAACCTTAAAACCGTTTACCGGGTCTGTACTTTTTAATTCATCTAAATTCACTAATGATAAAATGCGCTGACCGGCTTCTTCGAAATAGCCAGACGGCACTGTAAACGGGTTCTTTCGGGAAAACCGTTCAAGTGACATTTCATTGTCTGTCCATTCGTTATTATCCATATCGCTTTTCATACCCTGTTATAGATGAATAAAACTACCAAAGGTTTAACCTAAATTAAAAATTTAATCAGAATTAGTAATAAAAGCTTCAATTTTTTTGACTGCTAAGTGGAACGATGCCTTTAGGGCCCCAACACTGGTGCCCAATACATCGCTCATCTCTTCATACTTCATGTCATCAAAATACTTCATATTAAATACCAGTCTTTGCTTATCCGGCAGGGTTAAAATAGCCTGCTGCAATTTCATCTGTATCTGGTCGCCGGTGAACTGGTCCGAACTGGATAATGTGTTAGATAGTTCATAGTCTACATCATCAAGTGAGATATTGTTCTTTTGCTTTTTCTTGTTCAGAAATGTAATACATTCATTAGTCGCAATGCGATACATCCACGTATAAAGCTGGGCATCATTTCTAAAACCAGGTAAGTTCTTCCACACCTTAATAAATACATCCTGGGTAAGGTCGTCAGCATCATCATGATCAATCACCATACGGCGCACATGCCAATATATTTTTTGCTGATACTTTTTCAGCAGCAAATTAAAGGCTTCGTTCCGGGTCTTTTCATCACGGAATTTATTGAGTATTTCTTCGTCGTCTGCCTGGATGGCCATCTATTAAAAGTTATTTTTAAATAAATATAAAGTGTTTTTGCCCAAATATGTTTTTTGCAGTGCTATTTTATAAGCTCCAACACCTGCTGAGACGACGCTTTGGTATCCACCTTATCAATAACGTGGTCAATGATACCATCCCTGTTAATAATGAAAGTAGTGCGCGCGGTGCCCATATATTTTTTACCGTACATATTCTTTTCTTTCCAAACATCGTAGGCTTCTACAATGTTGTGATCGGTATCCGCTATCAGCGTAAAAGGCAAACTGTATTTAGTCTCAAATTTTTTATGCGACTTTTCATCATCTACACTAACACCAATCACCTCAAAACCCTGGCTCAATAACGATTGATAGTTATCCCTGAAATCGCAAGATTCGGCCGTGCAACCTGGCGTATCGTCCTTTGGGTAAAAATACAATATCAGGTTTTTACCCTGATAATCTGATAAAGATACCGTCTTCCCGTTTTGATCCTTTGCTGTAAAATCGGGTGCTTTATCGCCTGCTGTTAAAGTTGCCATAGTTACCTTGTAAAGTCTGCTGTAAATTTAGAACTATTGTTTTTACCGTCTATCACTGTAAATTCAAATTGATGTTTACCGGGCGTGAAATCAGGGGTAAATGTATAACTTAAAATTCTTGTTTTATAACTCCACTCAACGAGTACCCACTTCCCATCTATTTTACCGGTATAGCTTTTTATCCCGCTTAAATTATCACTCATTTTTAAGCGAATTGCCTTAATTGAAGTCATACTTGCCCCCTGTTTAATATTCATAGGCGTTATTACCGGCGGAACAGTGTCTAATTTAATGTAGTAATCCCCAAAGGCTTTCGCTGTGGCTTTTACATACGTGCCATCCCAGGTTCCGCCAATGCTGCCGGTTGCTGAGTTTACAATTACTGCTTTATCTGCCAGGTTGCCTAATTTAATATCGGGCTTTATCCAAATATCATACCCTTCGTGTACAGGGGTAAATTTATTGTGGATGCGGTGGGTAACGGAATAAGCACCGGGTTTTTGAGGTAAGGCACTGTAAATAAAATCCAGATCGTCATAAAGATTGCCGGGCATGATCTGCACCTTCAGCTGATCTGTATTCAATTCATTCTTTTCATCGTAATGGAAAAGTTTGCCTGTAGGCATTGTGGGTATATTGGTAACGGATGTATTTGATTGCACTTGAACTTTAACCGAGGAAGTGTTACCCAGTACATCTTTACAAACAAACTCTACATCGTGCTGCGCATTATCATTAAAAGGGATAATGCCGCGGTTGATAGATTGCGGGTAAAGTGAAATTCGGCTGCCAGGTAGTATAAAGCATTTTTGAAACGCGCGTCTGGTTGTTAAGAATGCAGGATAGTCTATGTAAGCATTAATAGCGTGGGTTTGATCAAATGCAAAGCGCTCCACTACAAAAGTATAAACTGTTTGCCCGTCCATTTTTAGCTCGATAGAATAGATGCCGTTATGATTAGCCGATGCACTGTTTTGATCGGTGACTGCGATGCTAAAACCCGTATTGCCGCTTAGTTGTAACACCCTGGGCGCTGCTAAGTGGTAATTGCCGGCCGCCCCCGTCACCGAAAGAAACTCTTTTGGCGTTTTTTCGCTGAACGGATTGCCATTAAGATGGTATACACCTATCGCAGTGATAGTAGGGGGGACTGCATCAGGTATAGTGAGGCCGAATAGCTGCGGGTTAACGGTTTCTTCGGTAAGGGTGTCCCTCAACTCAAAGTGCACATGCGGCCCGGCAGAAGCGCCCTCATTGCCGGACATTGCTATCACATCTCCCTTAATGACTTTAAATACCCCCGGCGGTACTTTTATATCTGCCTCAAAGGTTTGATTTTTATATTGGTAATCTCGGATGTATTTGAATACCTCTGGCGTAAAACTCTGAATGTGGCCATAAACGGAAGTATATCCGTTGGGATGTGTTACATAAATGGCCTGGCCAAAACCTCCAAACTGAACGCGTACCCGTGATATATATCCGTCAAATACGGTATGTACCGGGTAGCCGGTGCGCTGCATGGTTTTGAAATCTAAACCTGAATGAAAGTGTGCAGGCCGCAGCTCGCCAAAAGCCCCGGCAGTTACAGGTTGCAAATCAAGCGGATAGCGGAATATTTGTGGGTAGGTTTTGCTTTGTATCCGGTTTTGTGCGTAACCGGACACTGAAATCAGCATTAATAGACTAATAGCCCGAACGGATGAAAAAAGGTTTTTTTTTATGTTTTTGTGAGTGCCTGAGCACGTTCGGATTGACATATTGATCTGTAAAATTTAGAGATAAACCACAGGTATTGGTTTTTGTTGCATTATTGGTGAAAAGAAGAAACGCGCTAATATCTTACAGCCCTTTGGTCTGCATAAATCACAAGATGTTAGCGATACCTATTTTACTTCAAAATCCAGCAATTTTTCATCCTCCAGGTAGCCTTCCAGTTTATCACCGATGGCAACTTTGGCTACACCTTGTGGTGTGCCGGTAAATATAAGATCACCTTTCTTTAAGGTGATGTATTTTGATACAAAGGCGATGATCTGTTCAAAAGAAAATAGCAGATCTTTTGTATTTCCCTGCTGGCGCAGTTCTCCATTTACATCCAGCCTAAAGTTTAAATTGTAAAGGTCGGCAAACTGTCCTTTCGGTAAAAAATTACTAACTGGAGCCGAGCCATCAAATGCTTTGGCCAATTCCCAGGGCAGGCCTTTTTCTTTATGTTTCGATTGTATATCGCGGGCCGTAAAATCGATACCGAGGGCGACTTCGTCATAATAATTCGCAGCGAATTTTTCACTGATATGTTTGCCCTCTTTGCAAACCTTTAATACCAGTTCAATCTCGTGATGAATATCCTGTGAAAACTCCGGGTGGTAAAAAGGCTTGTTGTCTTTTATAAGAGCTGTATCCGGCTTCATAAATATAACGGGAACAGTTGGTACAGGGTTGTTCAGTTCTTTGGCATGTTCGGCGTAGTTGCGGCCGATAGCGATAATCTTCATATAGACGAAAGTAAAAAAAATCTTAATGCTAAAGCACAATTTGTGATCCACAAATTTAGATGGAAGAGCTATTGCGCTTGGGCTGGCCTTTGTCTGATTGTAAAAGGTAGTTATAAGACAATAAGAGGATTGTGTTCTTAAAGTACAGAGATCCGCTTGTTGATAGATTCTGTACCAACATTTATCCGGAGGAAATAAAAACCGCGGGTAAGCTTGCTGTTAAGGTTGTAAGTAACGTTTTGCTCGCCTACGTCAACACGCTGAGAGAATACGGTAAGTACGTCGTTACCCAGTACATCCATAATTTTCACATTGACAAAAGCACCACGTGATACGGTATACTTAACATTAAGTATGTCATTTACCGGGTTTGGATAAACCTGCACGTTCGACAATAATTTATCATCCGGGCGTGGAACGTATACTTTAGTGTTAGATATCACAGCCGCTTTAAGGGGGGGTAATGATAAATGCAAGATGTTTCTTGTATTGATGGGCTTTGCCTTTCCCTTCAGATACTTCAGATATGATGTGTCAGTATTTTGGGCCACTACTCCTTTAGCGAGCGCAACATTCACCATTACCGCAAGCAGTATTAAAGTGAACCAGGAATTAAGCTTAGTAAATTTTCGACCCATATCTATATTATATGCAAAAGTATAAATATTGTTCTCTCTTATTCATGATGCTGTCAATTAATAAGGAGTTTTAACAATTTTTAACAAAATACATATTTTTTCAGTTTGTATTGCAAACTTATTGTTATTGACTTATACGTTCATGATTGGTTTAAGTTTGATGACGAAATTAAATTCTCGAATATTTCCTGCAAATACTAACTAAATGCTAATTGACTACTTTAATTTTCTTCGCAAGTAAGGTTCAAGTATCGTCGCTTTCTTTTGCAAAATATCAGCTGAGCTCCGTAATTATGTGTATTGTTTTATTTCAAACTTTAATCCCAATTTAAAAGTTTACTAAATCTGCATTGCTTTTCCTTGTTGTGTTTGAAAATTATGCAAAAGAATTATCGGTTTGAACATAATTCCATAAATGTGGTTGCTAATGAAGGGCAGTTTTAAATTTAAGGTTGTGCTAATGTAATTTTTATAAATTTGTAAACTTTTTATAACACTGTGTCAAATCATAAAGATCTACAAAAACTAACGGCCGCAGGCCTGCTTATTAGTTTAGGAATAATCTACGGAGACATTGGTACATCCCCGTTGTACGTTTTTAAAGCCATCGTAGGGCAAGAACATTCAAGCTTTTCTCAAAAAATTTCAGAAACCTTGGTATTAGGTGGCGTTTCGCTAATCTTTTGGACGCTTACGCTGCAAACCACTTTAAAATACGTGGTAATAACGCTTCGTGCAGATAACAAAGGGGAGGGTGGTATATTTTCCCTGTTCTCATTGGTTCGGCGTAAAGCTAAATGGTTAATTGTACCTGCCGTATTAGGTGGATGTGCTTTACTTGCCGATGGTATTATTACACCTCCAATTACCATATCCTCGGCTATAGAAGGGCTGCAGGTTTACTACCCCAATTTACCCACGGTTCAAATTGTAATAGCCATTATAGCGGGTTTATTTATTATTCAGCAATTTGGCACCTCACTTGTTGGTAAAGCTTTTGGGCCTATCATGTTCCTTTGGTTTACCATGATGGGAGTTTTAGGGGTATCGTACATTGTGCAAATGCCATCCATACTGAGGGCGCTTAACCCTTACTATGCCATTCAGTTACTTACCAGTAATTATAATGCATTCATTATTTTGGGTGCCGTATTTCTTTGTACTACAGGGGCCGAGGCTTTATACTCAGATCTTGGCCATTGCGGCAGAAAGAATATTCAGATCAGTTGGATCTATGTAAAAACCTGTTTGATCTTTAATTATCTTGGTCAGGCTGTTTGGCTGCTGCAACGCACGGGCCAGTCTATTGATCTCGGCAAGTTTAATCCATTTTACATGATCATGCCAACATGGTTTTTGATCTTCGGTATCGGAATAGCAACTATCGCTGCAATTATAGCTTCGCAGGCATTGATCTCCGGATCATTCACGCTTATTGCCGAAGCAGTGAGGCTTAACTTGTGGCCTAAGGTGCGCATCAATTACCCAAGCGAGCAGAAAGGCCAGTTATATGTGCCAAGTGTAAACTGGCTGTTATGTTTCGGATGTATCGGCGTAGTTTTACTGTTCCAGCATTCGGCAAGGATGGAAGCGGCATATGGTTTAAGTATCACCGTAGCCATGTTGATGACAACTATATTAGTGTCAAAATTCCTTCAGCGCAAAAAATATCCGACCTACATTATAGGCACATTTTTAGGGGTTTATTTGATCATAGAAGGTACATTTCTTCTAGGTAACCTGGTTAAATTTATACACGGCGGTTGGTTTACTTTATCTATCGGCCTCGTGCTGTTTATTATCATGTGGACATGGCACAGTGCCCGCCGTATCAAGAATCGTTATGTTAAATTCATTGAGATAGATGATTATTTCAACATCATCAAAGAAATGAGCGAAGACGAAACCGTACCTAAGTACGCTTCGCAACTCATTTACCTAACCAGTGCAAATTTCAATTCTGAAGTAGAATCAAAAATCATTTACTCGATTTTGCAAAAGCAACCGAAACGTGCAGATGTTTATTGGCTGGTTCATGTTGATGTGGTGGATGAGCCTTACAAAAGCGAATACGAAGTTGATTTCTTGATCCCGGGTAAACTGATCCGGGTAGATTTTAAACTGGGCTTCCGTGTAGAACAGCAGATTAACTTGCTTTTCCGCAAGGTGGTGGAAGATTTGGTGAAGAACGGCGAAATAGATATTACAAGTACCTACAAATCGCTCAATAAACACAAAATCGTAGGTGACTTTAGATTTGTGGTGATAGAGAAAGTATTATCGCGTTCGCACAACCTGTCGTTTTACGAAAAAGCCATCATGTTTATTTACACCCAATTGAAAAAGGTAAGCTTATCCGAAGAACGTAACTTTGGCCTCGATCTGAGTTTTGTAACGGTGGAAAAAGTGCCACTGATGCTCACCTCACCAGATGCGGTAACTTTGAAAAGAGTGATTTAACTTATCCTTCAATGTATAGCAAAAAAGGTTTCCTGATTAAATTAGGGAACCTTTTTTATTGGAGCTGATGTTGTAATTCGCAGCTAACTAATCGGGCGGTGCAAATTCCAAACCGGCTTACTCCCATTTAAATGTTTTAACAGCAACAGCATAAACACCAATTCCCCAAAGTAACAGGATAAATAACTGATGGGTCACATCCCCTAAACCTGCACCTTCAAATGCAACTTTACGCATAGCGTTGTTAAGATGGGTGAGGGGTAAGGCATTACTTACATACTGCAGCCATTTAGGGAAGGCTGTTACCGAAAAGAAGGTGCCCGATAACAGGAACTGCGGGAGCGTAATAATATTTGATAATGGCGGAACGGTACTCTCATTTTTTGCAATGCCCGAAACCGTAAAGCCAAATCCCATAAAAATGATGAGCCCTATCGCGGAGAGGACGAGCATATTCAATACCGTAATTATACCATGAATCAAGGTGAAGCCAAATACAAAATGACCCACCATGATAATGAACAACGCGCCGAGCAATGAGAAAACGATCCTCGCCAGTGCCTCACCCAACACGATGCTGTAGCGCTTTACCGGAGTTGCAAAAAAACGTTTGATCACTAAGGTCAGCCTCAGGCTGATGAATACGAATGCCGTACCAAATACCCCGCTGCTCAACAGCGAGAAACCCAATTGCCCAGGGAGGATAAAATCGATATATTTATACTTGCGACCAGCAAGGGTGGTTTCTTTCAGTTCCGCAGCTGGTGACGGCAGAGTTTGCCCACTCATTGATTGGTAGGCAGAATTTACTTTGTTGAGGATATTCGTTAATACAGATTGCAATATGGCACCCTTCGATGATGATGTGGTGTACTGCACATTTACCGTTAGCTGGGATTTCTCTGCTTGAGAGCCGCGTGAAGCGGGCAGTTGTGGATAAATGGTCCATCCATTTCCATTTTTACGGATATCGATAATAGCATCTATAGAACCTTTTGAAAGGTTCTTGTTCATCTCATCAGCACTTTGGTCTGTAATTAAGTTAACTATCTTAACCTTTTTCAGGGCTTTGTAAACGATTCCTGTGGTATCGCAGCTTTTAGCTACACCCACATCTACGCTTACACCGCCGCCGCCGATGTTGGCAAAAACCAATATAAAAATAAGCGGGAAGGCCAAACTAAACACCACCGCCGAAGGGCTGCGGATAATTGAGGTAAAGCTTGCCTTCGCAATTGCCAGCGTAGCTCGGGTGTTACTGTAAGGTTTGTTCATTAGTTCAGCGGTTCATTAGTTCATTGGTCTTATGTATGTAGTCTGCTTTTCTGACAAGGTAATTCTGCTCCCCCTTCAGGGGGCTGGGGGGCTCTATGCTTACCCTTCCCGCCACTCTTTACCCGTAAGGGTGATAAAAACATCCTCCAGGTTGGCCTCTTTTACTTGTTTTTTACGCTCAAAACCGGTGGCGATCAGTTTATCAATAAAATGATCCGGGGTGTCGATGCCTACGATATGGCCGCCATCTACAAAGGCTACACGGTCGCACAATACTTCTGCTTCGTCCATATAATGGGTAGTGATGACCACGGTGGTGCCGCTATCGCGGATCTCTTTGATCAGATCCCACAGGTTACGGCGGGCCTGCGGGTCAAGCCCGGTGGTAGGCTCATCCAGGAATATGATACGTGGATTGTTGATCAACGTGGTGGCAATAGAAAAGCGTTGCTTCTGCCCGCCGGATAGGTCCTTGTACTTAGCTTTTGCCTTATCGTTGAGGGCCACTTTCTCCAACATTTCCGCAGGTGTTTTGCTAATGCCATAGAGGCCCGAGAAAAGGGTGATCAGTTCGGACAAGTTTAAATTGGGATAATAACCCGCTGCCTGTAACTGTACGCCGATAATTTTCTTGATGCTGTCTGCATCAGTATCGATAGAGAAGCCGTCTACCGTAACTTCGCCCGATGTTTTGTCCCGAAGAGTTTCGATGATCTCGAGCGTAGTGGTTTTGCCGGCGCCGTTAGGCCCCAGTAGCCCAAAGATCTCTCCTTCATAAACCTCAAAACTAATGCCTTTTACAGCAGCAAAATCACCATAGTTTTTAACCAGGTTATTTACGGTAATAATAGGTTGTTTTACCATACTGTAAATATGCAATTCAATTATTGAATTTCATCATCCAATAGTACAGTAATGCATTAGAATTCAATTAGATTTCAAGGATGCGGATTGCTTTATATCGGTAAACTACTTTTTGCCTTTTTTTAGCTCGCTTTCAGATTTCAGCACTTTACTACCATTTTCTTGTTTAACATCATAAGCGGGCTCATCTTTGGTGGCTTTTCTTTTGACCATGCTCCCCTTGATGGTTTTGCTTACGGTTTCGGTATGCTTTGCTTCTATTTTGCCCTCAGCTTCTGATGCGCCCCATTTCCAGTGTACGGTATCTCCCTTTTTCATACTAGATTGTTTGGAGTGGATAAAGCAATTAGGCTGCCAATATTGAAGGCTATTTTGGTATTTCTTGTTTACGTTTAAAATTTAGAACCTTCACAAACAGGCCCGAACGTCCCCGAACAAGCCCGAACGCCCCCGAACAAGCCCGAACAGCAGTAAGTTTTTGGTTTTGCGATTCACAGGCATTATTAATAGTATAAATGTATTAAACGTGGCACAACATGCAGCCAACGGTGGTGATGATCATTACAGCGCTAATAGCTACTGCGATCATGGTATAAAGTGTTGGGATGGTGAATGAGGTTGTCATGATGGATTTGTGTTGTTTTACACTACAAAAATGCATCACGATAGGCAATTCAGTTAGCGATATTAGGCGAAGTAACCTAATTTGTCGGTAAACGCGTAACGGGAGCGATAAGCGAAGTTGATGTAATCGGTGAATGGCGCAGGCAGCGGTGAATGGCGGTAAAGCTCCGCCGAAACGTTGCATTTATTGATTGCAATGCCTGTTGCACGGCGCATAATTAAACCTTTGGCAGTTGCTGGCGTCTTAAATTTTGCAGGCATTTTAGATTCTTTCCAAAATGCCTGCTTTTTCTGCATAAATAGGATAGCGGCGGAACAACGTTCATCGTTGCGATTCTACCAATGCATATACTTCCTGCATATAAGCCGCTTCGTCCATCGCTGCCTGAAAATCTTCCCACTCATCTATAGTGAAAGTAAACTGGATATCGTTGGTGGGGGTACGCATCACTATCCTTTCCTGCCCATCCGGAAATGGGAATGAGTTTTTCACAAAATCCAGGTCTGCCGAAAACTCCTTAAATTCTGTGAATTGCCCCGGCGTAAAACTGAGGATGAGGTTACGGTTCCATATAAAAATGCATTGGCATTCGGCACACCGGCTGATTACTGCGGCCCCTTTCTGACTGAGAATTTTTGCATCGCACATAGGTAGATGATTTTAAAATTTGTGCCTGCTTTAACAATTTGTGACGTTTAACGTTACTCACCGTAAAGCAGGTCTTAAGCTTTTCCGAACTTATTTAGGTTCATACTGCCAAAGTAAAGCGTTATTTAGAATAAATCCAAATAAAAATAAGGATGTTTTTAGATGAGGTACTGTTTCAGTTTAACACAAATGCTTGCTGTTATGCGAGGCAATGCTTAATTTAGCTTATAAGCAAAATAAATTTCAATGAAAAACCTTCTACTCGTTACTGTGATTGCATTGGCAGTTACGGCTTGTAAAACTGCCGATAAAAAACCGGCTGCCGGTAGTACGGCCACCGTCTATACCTTGCCGGATGATAAAGCGATAACGCAGGCTGTGCGGGAAGCCTACTTGGCCATTAGCTTTAAAAAAGGGGAGCAGCCCCGTTTTGATGAGATCCAAAACTATTTTATCCCCGAAGCACAACTGATCAACTTTCGCACCGACACAGCCGATGTTAGCAGTATAAAACGTTTTGTTGCGGCCTACAAAAAGTATGTGGCCGATAACAAGGTGCAGTTATTTTACGAAGAAGAAATTTATGGTAAAAACGAGCAATTTGGAAAAATTGCACACCGTATAAGTACGTACAAAACTTATTTAAATACCATGGATACCGTATCCGAGCGTGGGGTGAACAGCTTTCAGTTGGTAAAAACTCCAACAGGCTGGAAAGTAAGCAGCATCATATGGGATGTTGAGCAGAAAGATATGCCGGTGCCGGCTTATTACCTGCAGAAGTAAATGTAGAGGTGCGGATGCCACCGATCAAATGTGCAGCTGATGCATCAATAAAAAATGAAAAGCCTTTCAAGTGCTAAACTTGAAAGGCTTTTTTATCTGAGCACTGATTTGCTGGATGTACTAAATGTAACTTTAAAAATATTGCTGCTTATTCGCAGGTCTGCACATTCGAAATCTGCACAATTACTTCATCATTCCGATAAAATCATCAAACAGGTAACGGCTATCATGCGGGCCTGGAGATGATTCCGGGTGATACTGTACCGAAAATGCCTTTTTATCTTTTACACGAATTCCTTCTATAGATTGATCGTTCAGGTTTACGTGGGTTATTTCAACCTTATCAGATGCCCTTACCGCCTCCTGTACCACACCAAAACCATGGTTTTGTGAGGTAACCTCGCAGTGATTAATGATCACATTTTTTACAGGATGATTTAAACCGCGGTGCCCGTTAAACATTTTCTTAGTTGGAATATCATTAGCCAAAGCCAGTAATTGGTGACCCAGGCAGATACCAAATAATGGTTTATCTGCTTCCAATATTTCCTTAACGGTTGCTATAGCGTAAGGCATCGCTGATGGATCTCCGGGCCCGTTGGAGATAAAATAACCGGATGGGGCAAAATCCTTCTCCATTTCGGCGAAGGTAGTTTTGGCCGGATATACCTTGGCGTAAACATCACGGTCGTCAAAATTACGAAGAATGTTTTTCTTTACGCCCAAATCAAGCACAGCTACCCGGTAGGCTGCACTTTCGTTTCCAAAGGTGTAGGTTTCTTTGGTAGATACCACGGAAGATAATTCCAAACCATCCATATCGGGCGCTTCTGCCAGTTTCGCTTTAAGTTGTTCCAGATCTAATATTTCTGAAGATATAACGGCGTTCATAGCGCCTTTATCACGAATGTGGCGTACCAGCTGGCGGGTATCAATATCTGAAATCCCAACGATATTTTGTTCCTGGAAATAATCCTGGATAGATTCATTTGCCTGCTTGCGGCTGTAAGCTATATTATAGTTTTTGCAAACCAGCCCGGCTATCTGAATCTGTCCCGATTCAACTTCCTCGTTGGCGATGCCATAGTTGCCTATGTGCGCATTGGTGGCCACCATTATCTGGCCAAAATAAGAGGGGTCAGTAAAGATTTCCTGGTAACCGGTCATCCCGGTATTAAAGCAGATCTCGCCGGTAGTTGTACCTATTTTGCCTGCTGCCTTACCGTAAAATACGGTGCCGTCGGCCAATAATAATACCGCAGGTAACTTGGTGTAATGGTTCATTTTGCAAAAAAATTAAAAGGGTAATTTGATCGGATTTTCTGGCACGAAGTTCCGTAAAAATGGCATGGAAGAATGAAGTAAAACACCTCTTTATTCACGGCGCAAAAGTAGGAATTAAATTTAGAAAAGCGAAGTGTTGCCTTTTGTTTTTTATGAAAAACAGTTGTAGCTGATGATGGCTATTTATCCCGATGCCCCCAAAAAAACGTGGTTTTTAAACAGTGTGTGCACCAATAGGGTCTTACAGATAAAAAAGGAAGGAAATTTTTAAGATAAAAATTACGCGGCTTACGATCGGTATGATTCATAGGCTTACCGCAATACATACAAGGGTAAATTTTTTCGTCCATTAAAAAGTATAGTTCGGTTTATAAAAGGAGGAGACTCTAAAGTAGTAAGTTTTTCATTATATCAAAGAATATACGTATAAAACATCCCATGGATTTTCGTTCGGTAAAAATACCAGCGGAGTTTCTAACTTTGCGTTAAATAAGCACCAGCTAAAATGTCGGTAAACAAGGAAGTAAAACGCATTACCACGCACACCCTGCAGGAAATGAAGAACCGCGGCGAAAAAATTGCCATGCTCACAGCGTACGATTATTCGATGGCTGCTATAGTTGATAACGCCGGGATGGATATTATTTTGGTTGGTGATTCGGCCTCCAATGTAATGGCCGGTCACGAAACTACATTGCCTATTACCCTCGATCAGATGATCTACCATGCTTCATCGGTAGTGCGGGCAGCCAGGCGGGCGCTGGTGGTGGTTGATCTTCCCTTCGGTTCTTACCAGGGTAATTCCAAAGAGGCACTTGCGTCTGCGATACGCATCATGAAAGAAGCTGGCGCACATGCGGTTAAACTGGAAGGCGGCGTGGAAATAGCAGAATCCATTAGCAGGATCCTAACAGCAGGTATCCCGGTGATGGGGCACCTGGGCCTTACACCGCAATCGATATACAAATTTGGGACTTATACGGTGAGGGCCAAAGAGGAGGCAGAAGCCGCGAAGCTAAAAGAAGACGCCTTAAAACTGCAGGAGCTAGGTTGTTTTGGTGTGGTGCTGGAAAAAATTCCCGCAAAGCTGGCCAAAGAAGTTAGCGAAAGCTTAAGTATCCCAACCATTGGCATCGGCGCAGGCCAGGATTGCGATGGGCAGGTATTGGTTATTCACGATATGCTGGGAATCAACAAAGGTTTTAAACCCCGCTTTTTACGGCAGTATGCCAGTTTGTACGATGTAATGAATGATGCCATTGCTCATTATGTGAGCGATGTGAGGGCCCGAAACTTCCCGAATGAGAAGGAAAAGTATTGATAAATTTGCAGATGTACTAATATGCAAATGAAGGGCTTGGAACTTCGAAGAAGTGCATGTGCAAATTAAACACGACAAACCGGAATTGACAATCCTAAATTTGAAATAAAAAGTGGCCCGACCAGAACATAATTATATTAATCTTGATATTAGCGATAAGGATATTCTTTTTGAAGATAATCACTTAATTGCTGTTAACAAAAGGGCGGGTGACATTGTACAGGTGGATGATACCGGCGATGAATCGCTGGATGACAAGGTAAAAAATTACATCGCTAAAAAATACAGTAAGCCAAACGGCGCATTTCTGGGGGTGGTACACCGGCTGGACAGGCCCGTAAGCGGGGTGATCTTATTCGCTAAAACCAGCAAAGCGCTTGAGCGGATCAATAAGATGTTTAAAGGCCGGGAGATGCATAAAACCTACTATGCCATTGTTCGCAAACGCCCGCAGCCCGAAGCCGGTAACCTGGTGCATTACCTCATTAAAAATCCGCAAAAAAACGTTACCAAAGCGCATGATAAGGAAGTGCCAGGCAGTCAGCGGTCTGAGTTGAATTATAAACTGGTTGGCGAGCACGATGGCTATTATGTAATTGAAGTAGATCCGATAACCGGTCGCCCGCACCAGATCCGCGTACAGCTATCTACCCTGGGCTGCCCCATTGTTGGCGATAATAAATATGGTTATCCTCGCGGAAGTTTGCGCAAAAGCATTTGCCTGCATGCCCGCCGTTTGCAGTTTATCCATCCTGTAAAAAATGAACCGGTACTGATTGTAGCGCCATTGCCTAAAGATGGTTTCTGGGAAAAGTTTGAGGGACTGGTGAAGTAGATGTTTGTACATAATTATATTTTTTATAACTTAGTACAGTACCGGTTTTAAAAGACAACAATATGAATTTGCAATATATTTCTGACAGTGCAGGAGAGACGACAGGCGTGTTTATCCCTATCAACGAATGGAATGAATTGAAAGACAGATACAAAGATCTTGAGGAAGAAGAGGTCAGTATTCCGCAATGGCATGTCGATATAGTGCGGGATCGACTTAATGTGCATGAAACAAACCCTAATGAAATAATAGATTTCCGTAAAGCGATGGCTGATCTCGCAAAAGAATTCTGATGTATAAAATTGTTTTTTTACCATCAGTCATTCAGGATATCAGGGATGCGAGTTATTGGTATGAGTCTAAAAAGGCAGGCTTGTCGAAAAAATTCTTGGCTGAAGTTTACAACAAAATTAGTGTCTTAGAAAACAGTCCGTACCTTTTTGCAGTAAGATATGATGGTACGCGAGTAGCTGTTTTGAGAACATTTCCTTTCATGGCTCACTATATCGTGAACGATGAAACAAAGACTGTTAAAATCATTGCTATCCTTCACACAATCCGTAAACCCGCATCCTGGAAACGCTGAAATAATTAAATACAACCTATTTATCCTTTTGTAACTGATCCAGGAGATTATCCCACTCTTCATCTGTAAAAGGTTCCGTTGACGGGGATTTTTCAACCGCTTTAATCAACGTAGCATTGTTTTTTTCCGGTTTTAAGGCCGAAGGCAGTAGTTTCACCTGCTGCCATAATCTCCTCCGGAGAATACGATGTATGTTGTCTCAATAAACTCATTGAATATTTTTGGGGATAACAGCTAATAAGCCTGCACTAAAACTTGTGTCGGAATATTGAGGCTTTGATGTAGCAGGCGAATTATCTCTAATGAAAGCTTTCTTTTCTTATTAAGAATTTCACTGGCCCGGCTTTTTAAACCTATTATTTTTGCCAAATCTTTTTAATTATATCCCATTTGGTCCATTCGGAATTTTACAGCTTCTATCGGATCAGGTAGATCAATCGGGAAATGCTCATTCTCGTATTTTTCAATTATGATGCCTAAAATTTCAAGTTCGTCTAATTCTTCCGAACCTGTTGGCGCGTCAAAGATTACTTCGAGTCTACTTAGGGCTTGCTCGTAATCCTGTTCATTTTTTATTGGTTTGATTGTCATATATTACAAAGTGTGTAAGAATTGTCTAATTTAAAGTTTTTCCAAATACAACCAATTACATGTCCCTCACCACCTTCCAAATCTCCGGATCCACAACTACCCCCTCTTCCATATTCTTTTCCCTTGTACGTAGCATATTTTCGCCGGGGTACAGTATTTCCTCCCCCGCAATAACTTCGCTGCTTTTAGCATATGCTATGATTTCGGTGATCAAATCTTCGCTTTGACCGAAATCTGCTTTTATGCAAATGAATACTTGTGATACACCGGTTTCTTTTACGCCACGTTCGGTTATTGCAGCTGTGGAGTTTCCTCCGCTCAATACAGTGGCCAGCAGGTCAAGCATCAGCGATAAGCCCGACCCTTTCCAGAAGCCGATCGGCAGCGCGCGCTTAGTGGCCATGATGGCTTCCGCATCATTTGTCAGGTTTCCCTCGCTGTCGTATCCTCCCGGCAGGGGCAATTGCTTTTGTTGCCCCTGGTACTGCCACAATTTACCGAAGGAGTATTGCGATAAGGCCATATCGAGCACAATATGTCCGCCCGTTTTGGGGACAGCGATCACCAGCGGGTTGTTGCCCAGCCGCGGTTCTGTGCCGCCCCAGGGTGGCAGGTTGGCTTTAGTGTTAGAAAAACAGATGCAGAGGTAACCGGCATCTGCGGCTTGCAAACCGTAGCTGCCGCCACGCATCCAATGGTTGGTGTTTTTTATGGCGATACAGCCAATGCCATATTCCGCCGCTAGTGCTATTGCCCTCGCGGTGCAAAAGGTTGCATTGAGGGGGCCGGGTCCTAAATTGCCATCCCATTGTTCTATAGCGCCAAAGCTGCTTACTTTAGTTGGCCCCGAGCCGGGTATTACCAGTCCTTCTTTTACATATTCAACAAAAACAGGGAAGCGATTCAGTCCGTGTGACACCACACCATCTCTGCTGTTATTGGCAAACATGGTAGCACAGGCATCTGCATTACCTTCGGTAAATCCGATTAGTAACAATACCCGGTTAAATTCGGCTTTTAGTTGAGAATAGGGAATGCGCATAACTTTGCGATTATTTGATGTATCCTTATGGGCCGCAATTTAGAAACTTAATATTGAGCTGCCATAAATATGGTGTAATATAGGGGGTTTTAAAATAATGCCGTCAGAATGCAGTTATATTTACCTAGCCCTCAGCAGGTATGTAAAGGGAATTTCTATTTTTGCTGTTATTAACAAATGAAGAAAAAACTAAGTTTATGGTTTTTGCCGGTGCTGCTGCTATTTGCTATGGCAGTTAACTCTTGTAAAAAAGAAGATAAGAGCAATATCCCCAGCTTGTTAACAACAGGGCAATGGGAACTGGCTTCGCTGTTGGTTTATCATAACATAGGCGATAGCCAGATATCCGTTGATACGCTTAATACTAACTGCGATACGTCCCAGATGTTTAAGTTTTTTAAGGATGGCAGCTGTACTTATACCAACTTTGACTGCAAGCCGCAGCCTACAGCAAACGGCACATGGAAACTTAGCGACACTAAAATAACTTTAGTTGCCGATATCACCTGCCAGGATACCATTACTGGTAGCGGTACTTCAAAACCTTTTTTAAACTCGCAGATTGTTAACCTGGGAGAGTATTCCCTGGTGCTGCAAACGGGGGATATACAGCCTTATTACGCCGCCAACCAGCCGCGGGTGATTTTCCGCTATGGTTTTATACGGCAAAAGGTTGTTAATCGATAATTTGTTTAATTTTTATATTTTGCAGCATAAAACCCATTAGTTATTTTGAAAAAGAGAATTGCCATTTTTGCTTCAGGATCAGGGTCCAATGCTCAAAAGATAATGGAGCATTTTAAGCGTAACGCCGACGCTGAAGTTGTATTGATATTGACTAATAACCCGCAAGCATACGTTTTACAGCGGGCCGATAATTTCGAGATTCCCTCGCATGTATTTACCCGCCGGGAGTTTTATGATACCGACGACGTTATTGCCCTGCTTAAAAACCTGCAGGTAGATATTATTGTACTGGCCGGTTTCCTGTGGCTGGTGCCGCCAAGTTTGTTGAGCGCTTTCCCTAATAAGATCATTAACCTGCACCCTGCGCTGCTGCCCAAATTTGGCGGTAAGGGGATGTATGGCGATAACGTACATAAAGCTGTTTTAGCCGCCGGTGAAGAAGAATCGGGCATTACCATTCACTTTGCCAACACCCAGTTTGACGAGGGCGAGATCATCCACCAATCGCGGTTTAAAATAGAGCCCGGTGATAATTTGGAGATGGTGAAATTTAAAGTGCAGCAATTAGAACATATGCATTTTCCGAAGGTGATTGAGACTTTATTGAAGAAGATGCGGAGCTAATTTTGGAGATTAAACACCGGAGGTTAGCGTTTAGTTAAAATAAAATTATAAAAACTAATATTGGTGATTTTATGGATCATCTCATAATAGCTTTGGACACCAAATTAATTGATGAAAATACTTATCGGTCTTGTATGTATGACTGTGAAGAAATCAGCTAAATGCTAAACGGTTATCTGAATTATTTGAAAGCTAAGGCTAATAAAAAATAATCTAGTCGACCAGAAAAAATCCGAATGGATGGGATATTCACCTGTAACCGCTAATCTTTTACTTTTTCACAAAAAGATCAGAGCAACCTTCTATGCAAATAACCGGTCCTTTTGGTCCGAGAGATAACGAATTGCCTTCTATCCGAAAAAAATAATCTTCGTAATTGCTGCCATCGGCATAGGTCATGGTGATCGTCACACTATCTTTAATGGTGTATTTTTTATACACATTAGCGGGTGTCCAGGTCATCGATCCATCTGCATTTAGTTGCAGGTAATCGTTGCTGTTTTTTGCAGGAACAAAATATTGTGGCCCGCCATTGCTTTGTTTACTGCCGATATAGGTCCATTTGCCCGTTAGCGATGCATTCGGTTTTTTGTTTTTTGGGCTATAGTCTTTTGAACATGCGGCCAATAGTACCAGCAGTACCGTTATAACCAATGAACTTTTGAGGAGGTATTTCATAATAGGCCTTTTTAACAATACGCAGTCACAACGAAAAATGCTACAGTATTTGATTTTTCCCGCTAGAAATTAAATTACACGCCATTATCCATTTGAAAAAAACTAATTACAAAACGCTGATCTCTAATCTGTAATTCATACCTTTGCGGCTCAAAAAACGCACCGCTGATGAGCCAGTCTGTTCAAATAAAAAATGCCCTTATTTCCGTTTATTACAAAGATAACCTCGAGCCGATTATTCACGAGCTGAACCGACTTGGAGTTAATATTTATTCAACCGGTGGTACCGAAACTTTTATCCGTGATTTGGGGGTTGATGTGATAGCCGTTGAGGATCTTACCTCTTACCCGTCTATATTGGGTGGCCGCGTAAAAACCCTGCACCCGAAGGTTTTCGGTGGTATTTTATCGCGCCGTGGCTTGGAGAGTGACCATCAGCAGCTGGCACAATATGAAATACCGGAGATAGACCTGGTCATCGTTGATCTTTACCCGTTTGAGGAAACTGTAAACTCTGGTGCAGGCCAGGAAGATATCATAGAGAAAATAGATATCGGCGGCATCTCATTGATCCGTGCGGCAGCCAAAAACTTTAAAGATGTAGTGATCGTGGCCTCTAAGGACGATTACGGCATGCTGGAAGAAATGCTGAAAAGCCAGGAAGGTGCAACCACTATTGATCAGCGCCGAACTTTCGCCCAAAAAGCTTTTAATATATCATCCAACTACGATACTCATATTTTTCAATATTTCGACCAGACGGAACCAATGCCTGTTTTTAAACAAAGCATTCAAACCAGCCAGACTTTACGCTACGGAGAAAACCCGCATCAAAAAGGTACGTTTTACGGTAACCTGGATGCCATGTTCACTAAGCTGAACGGCAAGGAATTATCCTACAATAATTTGGTGGATGTTGATGCAGCGGTGGCATTGATCGATGAGTTTACCGACCCAACTTTTGCTATTTTAAAACATACAAATGCTTGCGGTATCGCTTCACGCTCTTTTGTTAAAGAGGCATGGATAGATGCTTTAGCTTGTGACCCGGTATCGGCATTCGGCGGTGTACTGATCACCAACGGAGAAGTTGATGCAGCAACCGCAACGGAGATCGATAAGATTTTTTACGAAGTGCTGATTGCACCGGCTTATACTGATGAGGCTATCGCAATTTTGTCGGCCAAAAAGAACAGGATCGTTTTGATCCGTAATGTGGTTGAGTTGCCACTGAAGCAATTTAAAACTTTACTAAACGGCGTTATTGAGCAGGACAAGGACCTGGTTGTAGAAGGCCCTGACCAAATGAAATCGGTTACCGATAAGGCTGCTACTGCCGAAGAGTTGAAAGACCTTTATTTTGCTAATAAGGTGGTTAAACATACTAAATCTAATACCATAGTATTCGCTAAAAATAACCAGTTAATGGCAAGTGGTGTAGGCCAAACGTCGCGTGTAGATTCGTTAAAACAAGCTATTATTAAAGCTGAAAGCTTTGGCTTTGATCTAAATGGTGCAGTAATGGCGTCTGATGCTTTTTTCCCTTTTCCGGATTGCGTTGAAATAGCTGCGGATGCAGGTATTTCGGCGGTATTACAACCGGGTGGTTCTATTAAAGATCAGGACTCGGTTAACATGTGTAACCAAAAGGGCATTGCTATGGTTACCACAGGGGTGAGGCACTTTAAGCACTAAAGTTAACGGGCAACGAACGGTGCGCGAGGAAAAATCAAGTAGCTGATTTATTAGTTGGTAGCGTTGCGCGTTAGGGGTAGCAGCGGATATCGGCCTGTGGCTAATGCCTGTGCAGTATGAGCGGATAACCCGTGCCGGAGGCAACGCCATACTGGTTAAATAGCAGGAGCAATTATAAATCGATACCAATTAGGGTTAAATACACATTTACTAAAAGTAAATGATGTTTATGCGATAAATTAAGACGAAATTACACGAAACAAAATAAGAATAAAACGAGCGCAAAGGCACGAATTACTAAAAACAGGAGTTATTAACTATTAGAGTTTTAATTCTTGCAATTCGCACCGGACTTAACATATTCGTTAAAAATCGTAGTCATTATTATTAACTTTGCAAAATATTTGAAATAACGCCACATGGGTTTATTTAATTTTTTCACTCAAGAGATCGCCATAGATTTGGGTACTGCCAATACCCTCATTATACATAATGATAAAGTTGTTGTTGATGAACCATCAATAGTTGCTTTTGACCGTACAACTAATAAAGTTATTGCCATTGGCCGCCAGGCCATGCAAATGGAGGGTAAAACCCATGATAACATCCGTACTGTTCGCCCGCTTAAAGATGGTGTAATTGCCGATTTTAACGCTGCCGAACTGATGATCCGCGGGATGATCAAAATGATCAACCAGGGTAAAGGGTGGTTTTTTCCTTCACTGCGGATGGTGATCTGTATTCCATCGGGTATTACCGAAGTGGAGAAACGGGCTGTACGTGACAGCGCCGAAATTGCCGGTGCCAAAGAAGTATACCTGATCTATGAACCAATGGCAGCAGCCGTGGGTATCGGCATCGACGTAGAAGAACCTATGGGTAACATGATTATCGATATTGGCGGTGGTACTACCGAGATTGCGGTTATTGCATTGTCGGGTATCGTTTGCGACCAGTCGATCCGCGTAGCGGGGGATAACTTCGACTCGGATATTGTACAATACATCCGCCGCCAGCATAATATCATGATAGGCGACCGTACTGCGGAGAAGATTAAAATAGAAGTTGGTGCTGCTTTACCGGAATTATCGGAACCACCTGCAGATTTTGCTGTACAGGGCCGTGATTTAATGACCGGTGTGCCAAAACAAATTACCGTTTCTTACACCGAAATAGCTCATTGTCTTGATAAATCAATTTCTAAAATTGAAGAAGCGATTTTGAAAGCATTAGAGATAACGCCCCCGGAGCTCTCTGCGGATATCTATCAAACGGGTATTTACCTTACTGGTGGTGGTGCATTGTTGCGCGGCCTTGATAAGCGCGTTGCTGCCAAAACAAAATTACCGGTGCACGTTGCCGAAGATCCGCTTCGCGCGGTAGTACGGGGTACCGGCACAGCCCTTAAAAATATTGGTAACTTTAAGTTCTTAATGCAATAGAGAAGAGACATTAGATATCAAGAATCAAGAACCAAGAAAGTCTTTTCCTGATTCCCGGTTCTTGATATCCCGACTCAGCTTTCAAACCTCCCAAGCATGCGTAACCTCTGGAGTTTCATTAATAAGTACAACGCATTCTTTTTATTTCTCATTTTCGAGATCATCTCGCTTATTATCTATATTAAGTACAATTCTTTTCAAAAGGCCAGTTTCATCAACAGTACTAATAAGTTTACCAGCGAATTTTACGCTCGGTCTGATGAATTTAAAGGATACCTTTCACTGAGAGAAGTAAATGATAGTTTGGCCCGGGAAAATGCCTTGCTGAGAAACCAGCTCAGATCATCAAAATATTTGGATACCGTTGGCCGGCATGTAGTTAACGATACTATTTATAAGCAGCAATACGAATATATTGATGCAAAGGTGATTAACAACTCGGTAAATAAGCGAAATAACTATTTAACGATTGCCCGTGGCAGTAAAGATGGCGTGGCCAAAGGCATGGGTGTAATATCCGGTACGGGGGTTGTGGGCAAGGTTGTTTATGTGGGCGAGCACTTGTCCATCGTGCAATCCATGCTCCACAAGGATACACGTTTTAGCTCTATGCTTGCCGGCACAAAAGAAATAGGGTACACCGAATGGGGCGATAATCTTGATCCTAAAAAGGGTTTGCTGGTGGATGTATCTAACAGTGCGCAGCCTAAAATTGGCGAGCTGGTGGTAACATCGCAGTTGTCGCTTTTTCCGGCAGGGATCCCAATTGGTAAGGTTGCTAAGCTAAATGCAAAAGGCGTGGGGCTTTATCTCAATATGGAGATAAACTTTGCTGTTGATTTTGGTAAACTGGAATATGTTTACGTGGTAAATAACAAAATGGCTACCGAACAAGCGGGACTGGAGGCCCAGGAGAAGAAAGATGAGTAGAATAATCCTGGTAAACTTAATCCGTTTTGTAACGCTGGTTTTTTTGCAGGTATTTCTGCTAAAAAACGTGGCGCTATATGATTTGAGTACTCCCTATTTATATATCCTTTTTATTCTTTTACTACCCTTCGAAACACCTAATATAGTATTGTTTTTACTATCTTTTATCTTGGGAATAGTTATCGATATGTTTTACGATACCCCGGGTTTACATGCTGCGGCATGTGTTTTTTTAGCGCTGATAAGAGTGCTATTCATTAGTATAACCGTACAGAAGGATGGTTTTGACAATGAGCCGGAACCGACACTTCGTATTATGGGTTTCCGGTGGTTTTTTTCATATGCGCTGATCCTTACTGCAGTCCATCACTTTTTCCTTTTCAACCTGGAGGTATTTCACTTTTCGGAAATTCAATACACACTAAGTCGCTTTTTATTAAGTTCAATATTAACCGTATTTTTAATGTTGGTTTCTGGATTGTTGTTTTTCAAAAGTAAAGAGCGTAAATGAATATCTTTTTTGGACGGCGGTACGTTGTTGCCGGCATTTTTATAGCTTTTATTTTAATTCTGCTGAGCCGCTTGTTTTATATCCAGGTGGTTGATGACCGGTATGCCCTTTACGCCAGCCAAAATGTTATCCGTAAAATGATCCAGTACCCTGCCAGGGGCCCTATAACCGACAGGCATGGTAAAATAATGGTGCAGAGCGAATCTGTTTACGATATTATGGTGATCCCTAAGCAGGTAAAACCATTTGATACCGTAGAATTCTGCAAGCTTTTAGGTATCGACAGGGAAGGCTATGATAAGCGGATTGTCAAAGCCAAAAAGTATTCCCCATGGCGGGCCTCCGTTTTTGAAAAACAACTTTCGCCCCAACTTTATGCGGCTTTTCAGGAGCGGTATTCAGAATTTCCGGGTTTTTTTCCATTGCAGCGCCCTATTCGTAAATACCCTGATTCTTCAGCAGCGCAGTTTTTGGGTTATATCGGTGAAGTTACCGACCCTATAATTAAAAGATCAGGCGGTTACTACACACCCGGTGATTATATTGGTATAACCGGTGTTGAGAAATCTTACGAAACCGCATTGCGAGGCCAGCGCGGTGTACAAAACATGATGGTAGATTCGCGCAATACCAATAAGGGCTCTTATGCCAACGGCGCTTTCGATACCAGTGCAGTGGCGGGTGAACGTTTGGTTTCTTCGCTTGATATGCGGATCCAGAAGCTTGGGGAAGAATTGATGCGTAAAAAGGTTGGCAGCATCGTAGCGATCGAACCATCCACCGGTGAGATCCTGTGCTTTGTGAGCAGCCCTACCTATGACCCCAACCTGTTGGTTGGCAAAGAGCGCGGCAATAATGCAGCTGCACTTTATAAAGATCCACACAAACCATTTTTTATCCGACCGACCCAGGCGTATTACCCGCCGGGTTCTTCCTTTAAACCGCTAAGTGCTTTGATCGCCATGCAAGAGGGCTTGATAACACCGCAAACAGCCTATTATTGCAGGGGTTATTACATAGCCGGCAATCGCAAGATTAAGTGTTTCCATGGCGAGGTGCACGGTAATGTTACGTTGAGCGAAGCCATAGCGCATTCCTGTAATGGGTATTTTGATATGGTATTTGAGAAACTGATCAACCGTAATGGTCCCCGTAAAACCGATACCAGCTTTACTAGCTGGCGGAATAGTGTGAGTAAGTTTGGGCTAGGTAAACGCCTGGATTTGGATTTGCCGGGCGAAGGAAAAGGTTATTTGCCCAAAGCATCTTTTTACGACAAGTTGTACCGCAAAGGCGGATGGCGCTCGAGCACCGTTATTTCCTTAGGTATTGGCCAGGGCGAGTTAGCCGCAACACCGCTGCAATTGGCCAACATTGAAGCTACGATAGCCAATCGCGGATTTTATTATAATCCTCACCTCATCAGGGCCATTGGCGATAAGCAGGTAATTAAGCATGAATATACGGTGCGTAATTACGTGGGTGTAGATTCGCAGTATTTTGCACCCGCAATATCTGGTATGCAAAGTGTGGTGGATGTGGGTACGGCCGCCGGGTCAAAAATCCCGGGCATCATCATGTGCGGTAAAACCGGAACGGCGGAAGTGAAAAATAAGGGTGACAACTCTGTATTTGTTGCCTTTGCTCCGCGCGATAATCCTAAAATTGCAATTGCGGTAATTGTTGAAAATTCCGGTCAGGGGGCTACCTGGGCGGCGCCTATTGCCAGCTTTATTGTTGAAAAGTATTTGAAAGATACCATCACCACGAGGCCGTCCGGCATTTATCCGGAATATTATATGAATGCTAACCTGATGCCGGCAGTAACATTAACGCCTGCAGAAAAAAGGAAAATACATATAGCTGATAGTTTGAAAAAAATAAAAGCTGATTCTTTAGCTAACCTCAAATTGAAGGCGGCATCAAACCTACCTGTAAAAAAAGAGCCTTTAGCTAAGCCTACTGCTATGTTGCCAAAACGAAAGGAAGATGAGCAATAATCAGCAGCGCAGCTTTTTTTTAAATGTAGATTGGCTAACGGTATTGATTTACGTGTGCCTTTGCATTATTGGCTGGTTTAATATTCATGCCGCAGTTTTTGATGAAAATAATCCCAGTATCATCGATCTGGATACGGAGTACGGTAAACAATTCGTGTTTATTTTGACGGCGCTTGTTTTAGCTACCGTTATTTTGTTGTTAGAGAGCCAGTTCTTATCGGCACTGGCACCGGCTGTGTATATCATTACGGTGTTGCTGCTACTGGTTGTGCTGGTCGTCGGCAGAAACGTTGGGGGAAACCAGGCCTGGATAAACATAGGCGGCGGTTTCAGGCTCCAACCCTCCGAATTTGCAAAATTTGCAACCTGTTTGCTGCTGGCGCGATACCTGAGCGCAACCAATGTTAAGGTAACAGATCCAAAATCATTCCTCATAGCGGGTGGCATTATCCTGCTGCCTATGTTGCTGATTAAGATGCAGCCGGATGATGGCTCTACACTGGTGTTTTGTTCGCTGATATTTGTGTTGTACAGGGAGGGGCTTTCACCATACTTTTTAATTGTAATAGGGCTGCTAATCACCCTTTTTGTGTCATCGCTATTGCTGAATCATTTTTATGTAGTGATAGCAATTATAGCTGTTACCAGCCTTATTGTGCTTTCTATTAAGCGTAACAGGCCGTTGGTTTTCAAGATCATTATTGGGGCCGCTATTAGTATAGCATTTGTTTTTGGTGTGAAACCTTTGTATGATCATGTACTAAAGCCGCACCAAAAGAAACGTATTGATGTAGTGCTTGGGCTTACCAAGGATAACAGGGGCGTAGGTTATAACCAAAACCAGGCTAAGATTGCTATCGGTTCCGGCAGGGTGTTCGGGAAAGGTTATTTACAGGGCACACAAACCAAATATGCTTTTGTACCTGCTCAAAGTACCGATTTTATTTTTTGCACTGTTGGGGAGGAGTGGGGCTTTGCAGGGTCAGTAGTAGTGTTGGGTCTTTACCTTTTTTTATTGCTCAGGATCATTTTAATTGCCGAAAGGCAGCGCGCGCCCTTCTCCAGGATTTATGGATATGGTGTGGCATCCATTATTTTCTTCCACGTGCTCATCAATATTGCTATGGCTATAGGCGTAATGCCCGTTATAGGTATTCCTTTACCGTTTATCAGCTATGGGGGTTCATCTTTATGGAGCTTTACCATCCTGCTTTTTATTCTGCTAAAATTGGATAGTAACCGGATGGGGATTATATACGCTTAGCTTTTATTGCCGATATTAATAGTTACATTAGGATACTGATCTAACATTATTGCAATGAATAGCATTCTGGCATTCCTAAAAAAAAAGGACCTTTATCTCGGTATAGCAAGATATCTGCTGGGCCTTCGCATGATCGCTTATGCACTTTCAAAAATTTTAAGGACCCAATTTGTCATTTTACCATTTGCCCTTTGGCAGCGTCCTCTCGAGTCTGTTTCCGGAAAAAATATTGCATGGGCGTTTCTGGGCTATTCTGATTGGTTTCAAATATTATTAGGGTTTTTGGAACTAATTCCTGCATTGTTACTATTATTCAGGCGAACTACGCTTGCAGGTGCTATTTTAATGCTACCAGTTACCTTAAATATATACCTGATCAATATGGCGCTCAACCTGTGGGAAGGCACTAAAAATCTATCCCTGGTATTATTGCTGTTAAACTGCCTGATATTGGTTTTTGAATGTAGAAGGATAGGTGCGATTTTATGGATAGTGGTTGGCAGGCTGAAGTTGAGATTTGCACCCTGGGAAATATTGATAAATGTTTTGCTGGTAGGATGTGCTTGTTTTTTATCGTTGAATCAATTGCTGGCGTATCGGTCACAGCGCAATTTTTTGACAGGCGATTGGCTAAATCATCATCCGAACGAATGGACGCTTATTTCAGAATCTATAGGCGGTAGTTTGCAAAAGCCGAAAGAGTTGAAGGCTTATTATGGTGCCTATGGTAGTTATACCGAACTTATTGATACCACTTATGAGCAGAATGGTATCAACTACGAATTGGACGAGCATAAGCACCAATTAAATTTCACCACCGGCAATCATCAGAAAATCAGCTATACCTATAGCTTCACAAAGGACAGTCTGCTCCAAATGGACAGAGTTATAGATACCGGGCGGCATGAAATACTCAGGCAGCTTTACAAACGCAGAATAATAAACGCCAGATAATGTTAAGCGTAACGCCGCTTTAACAACGCGTAAAACTTATCCGAGGTTTCTTTTTTGGCTTCCCAGTTATTTTTGGTAACGTAATTATTTTTCAGGAAGCGGTCGGCTTCTTCAAAGGTGCTAAAGCGGTTCACTATTTCAATAGCCTCGGTATATGCCAGGTTATAGCCTTTAAACAAGTCTTTTACAAAGAGTAATTTGTCGTTTAAATTGATGGCTGATTTAATATCTGCAAGTGGTTCTATAGCTTCTGTTGGTTTAACAGCTTGTTCTTTGCGCTGTGCAGATAATCGTTGATTGAGGGTAAGTACTTTATCATCCTCTTCAATTGCAGGCGAATCCTGATGAGCAGGAAGCGCTACAATGGTTTGTTCTTCTGTTACATAGGCCTTTAAGTTGTCTACCTGGATGTCTTCCATACTTTCAGCGACAGCGTTTTTGGTTACATCTTTTGCTGGCTGCCAGCTGATAGGCTCATTTGCTTTTTCAGATTCAGGCAATACAATAATTTGCAATTCCGGGGCTGTTTGTTCTTTGCGGTATTTAACTACCTCTGTTTTTGCATCAACCTCGTCTAACTGTTCAGCTTCTTCCTCTGTTGCCTTCTCTTTAGTTTCAATTTCGGCAACTGGTGTTAACAATATCTCATCCTGGCTGGGTGTTTCCCCTTCGTCTTCAAAGGTATCAGCCTCATCCAGCACCAATTCATGTCTTATGGCTTCTGGTTCTTCCCGTTCAAAAGAATAGCTGCCGTCGGAGGTATCGCTGCTTAAATCGATCGATGCAGCAGGTTCCACAACAGGCGCTACATCTTCTGACTTTATTATTTCAAATTTGATTTGTTCATTATTTGCAGGTTTGGCGGGCTCCGGCTTGAAAGGCGCGGCAACAGGTTTTGCGGGTTGCACAACGGGCTCAAACCACTTAGGTTCGTCTTTAATACTGCTTTTGGTAATGGGCTGGCTTTTTATCGCGTTAAGCTTTCTCAGTATTTCGCCATGGTCTTTTAAAAAGTGCGTATTGGCAACAAATAGCTCAAGTTCAAGGTCGTTCAGGTTTTCTGCTGTACCCTGCAGGTACTCATATTGTTCATTTATTTCCTGTATAATTACACCTATCTTCTTAAAAACTTCCTGTTGCTTCATCACTATTTTGTTAGGAAAATTGCTAATCAAAAATAGTATAAAATTCTGATATTAGCCCCCCACAAAAGTTTTGAGATTTGTATACCGAGGAAGTTTTTAGAAGGCGTAATGAGATTGGCGGGAGTATAGAAGTGATCTGCGGATCGATGTTTTCGGGCAAAACCGAAGAATTGATCAGGAGGGTTAACCGTGCACGGATAGCAAAAGTAAATGTAGAGATCTACAGCCCCGTGGCTGATACCCGTTATGATAAAAGCGCTCTTGTATCTCATAATCTTAACTCTATACCATCAAACGCGGTAGAAAAAGCCGCTGCTATTTTGCCTTTGGGAAGTAAGGTACAGGTAGTGGGTATTGATGAAGCGCAATTTTTTGATGCGGACCTGCCGCGGGTAGTAAGTACCCTGGCTAACAGTGGTGTACGCGTAATAGTAGCAGGCTTGGACATGGATTTTAAAGGCCGCCCATTTGGCACGATGCCCGAAATAATGGCCATGGCCGAATCTGTTACCAAGCTGCATGCCGTATGCGTAAAATGTGGCAGCCCCGCCCTCAACTCTTACCGCCTGGTTCCTGATGAAAGCCAAATCTTGCTAGGTGAAAAAGAAAGCTACGAACCCCGTTGCCGCAATTGTTTCAATCTGGATGGCGCTATAGGTTAACCGGTTAGCAATGCCATATAGGCATGGTTAAAAAATTTTACAATTAGTTGCTAAACAAACAATATCTGTTGGCCGTTTATTTTAAAAAAACAGCTTATGAGCATTAGTTTATTGGCCTCTTTGCACTGCAAAAAAGATGCAGAGGGCGCGTTAGATACCGAATTGAAAAAATTAGTTAACGCTTCTGTGAAAGAAGAAGGGTGTATTGCTTACGAACTATACCAATATAAAGACGAAACCAACCGGTACGTTATTGAAGAGGAATGGAAGGATGAAGACGCCTTAGCAATGCACATGGAGACTTCGCACTACAAATACTTTGTTCATATATCCCCGGCTTTGTTGGTTAGCCCTGCAGATGTTAAGATTTTAACACGTCTAATTTAGCACAGTTTAATGAGCGGTGTAAACAAAATTTAAATGTAACTGTTAAAATATATATTTTCCGATACGTTAATTACAGATATATTTTACAACCTACCAGGACACTATTATGGCTAAGAAAGTTTTAGTTATTGAAGATGACAAAGACATTAGGGATACGGTTACTTATTTCCTTCAGGAGGAGGGGTACGAAGTGATCTCTTCTGAAGATGCAAAAATATTGAAATCGATTGATCAGCATCAGCCTGATATCATTCTGCTTGATAATTGGCTTACTGAGTGGAGCAGTGATGCTAATGGCCAGCAATTAAGCAAGCAGCTTAAATCTAACCCGGCCACTGGCAATATCCCGGTTATTATTCTATCTGCAGTAAGCAATATTAAAGAAATTGCTGAAGCGGGGATGGCTGATGGATATTTGAAAAAACCATTCGACTTGGTGGATCTCTCGGCTATCATTAAAAAACATATCCAATAAAGTCCTTAACGTATTTTAACTTTTATTGGTAAGACCGGCCTATTTTGTATTATTAAATTACTTTACCTTTGCACCATTGACTGAAAACGACATATGCTGCATTTTGGCGTTGTTGCAAATATAATTTACTTTGATACAAAGCAAAAAGCGTGTGCTGTTTTATTTGGTAGACGGCGCCCATAGTGAAGTATTACCCGAATTGTTGGCTAGGGGCATTCTTCCTAATATAAAAAGAATCATTGACGAGGGTACTTATCGTAAAGCTACTACTTGTTTTCCATCTACTACAGGGCCAGCCTACCTGCCCTTCCTTACCGGACATTTTCCGGGTACACAAGATATTACCGGTATCCGCTGGTTTGATAAAAAGGAATTTAAACGTACCCGCTGGAATAAAAATGCCATGCGCAGTTATTGCGGCCCCGAGGCAGCTTGGTTTAATACCGATATGCACCCCGATAAACCCACGCTGTTTGAGCTAATGGGCGAATCGTATAATGTGTATAACATGATTACCCGCAGCGTTCCGGACGAATACGATCTGGGTAAAAAGGGAAAGGGCTGGCTTTACACCAAAGCACATTTTAAACAAATACATCATCCGGTTGATTTGCAGGGTCATAATAGAATCATGGACATGCTTAATTCCGGAAAAGATTTTGACTTCCTCTTTGCTGTCTTCCCGAGCGTGGACTGGGATTCGCATTATCATGATATTCGTGATGAGCGTACAATTAAGGCATATAAAATAGTTGATGACAGCCTGGGCACCGTTAGGGCCAAGCTGGAACAAAAAGGCTGGTGGGATGATACCTTGTTTGTGCTTACATCAGACCATGGTCTTACGCCTACCACCAAGCACCTTGACCTGGGCGACTGGATGACCAACAACGGCCTTAAATCTGTTTATTACCCTGTTATCTGGAAAAGTAATCCGAAATCTGCAGTGATGATCTCCGGTAACTCCTTTGGAAGTATCCACTTGCTGAACCATGAAGGCGACCATGTGCTCCGCGAAAGCGAGATCATGGCAACTATGGGAAGTGATAAGCTGGAAAAGTTGATAAAAGAAGAGGCCGTGGATTTTGCCATTTACCGGGGCGACAGCCCACAAACTTTTACTGTACACAACCGCGATGGAAAAGCTAAAATCTCGGTTAAAGACGATGTATTTACCTATGACCCTCTAACAGCAGACGTGTTAAAATACGGCGGTGTAGTTACCGCCCACGGCCACAGAGGTATTTTAGAAGCTACTTTTGATACTGATTATCCGGATGCCGTTTTCCAGATCTATCAATTGTTTCAAAGCCGCAGAGCGGGTGATATCGTAATCAGTGCAGCAGTGGGTTATGATCTGCGGGACTTTTGGGAATATCCGGAGCATGTAGGCTCACACGGTTCATTGCATCGCCAGCATATTCATGTACCCTTGATCTATAATCAAAAGAATTGGGCCACCCGCCCGGCACGTACTGCAGATCTGTTCGATACCATTCTGAAGTGGAAAGGTATCACTCCTGAAAAATCTGAAGGCGAACCATTATTTTAATATATTAGGCAAAATTTGAGTATTAGTAATGACTGAGCAGGAAGTTGTTAAGGAACAGAAGCAAGAAGTTAACAGGGTTTTTAACAAGGGTATTATCATCAAAGGTATTGTATGGTTTGCTCTGATAACGGTGATTACCATTGCCGGCATTTTCTTTTACACCAATACAGGTAATACACTCAATGCTTTAACGCATATCTCCTATAAATACATAGCCATTTGTTTTGTGATGCTCGCTGCAGATTTAACGATGGGAGCTTGGCGTAACCATATCTATATTCGCAAACTAAACCCTGAGGTATCGGCTTGGGTAAGCTTCAGGGCAAATGTAGCCAATATGTTTATGGGCGCAGTAACACCGGCCCATGGCGGCGCCGGCCCTGCTCAAATTTACGTTTATACCAGTGCTGGCGTATCTTTTATTGATTCCTTCGCCATTAACCTAATCAACCTCGGCGCTACACTTATTTTTATGCCGCTGGCTGGTTTTGTAGCTATTATGCTGATGGATACCGGGGAAATCAGCGGTATCATTCCTGCTATGCTTAAGTATGGCTTCACTTTCTTCCTGCTATTCCTTATGGCATTTTTGCTTGCTTTCTGGAAACCGGTTTGGATGGGGATCATTATCAAAAAATTGGCATCGGGTTTATCATCTATCTTTCCAAAAAGTCGCCCCAAGCTTACCCGCTGGGCCGAAAGTTCTTACAAAGGCATCAGCAGTTACCAAAAAACCTGCAGTGTTATTCTTACCAAAAACCCATCGCTGTTTCCGTTAAGTTTGCTGATCACCACCTGCCTGTATCTGAACAAATATTGTTTGCAATATGTGATCTTACTGGGCCTAGGGGTACAGGCCAGCCTCATCCAGGTAATCTCCATCCAGGTGCTTATCCAGTTCATGATCTATTTTGCACCAAGTCCTGGTGGTAGTGGATTTGCCGAGGTGGGTATCTCGGTATTGTTTGGCAGAATTGTGCCAGCCGCATTACTGCCGATCTTCACGCTGTTACAACGCTCGTTCTTATTGTTTTTCCCGGCTATGATCGGTGCTTATGTAGTGATTAACTTGCTGAGGAAGCATACAATGGTGAAGACAAAATCTTGATAGTACACTAGAACAAGCGAAATTGCCGGCGGCAACCGCCACCTTGGTCAAATCTTGAACGACTCAATCAAATACCGACATCGATACATTAATGATGTCATCAAAAAATGCTTTATCGTTAGTTGATTTGGCTGATACCCGGATACCTTTTACCGTATTAAACGTAAAGCGGGCCAGTGCCCGTGCATCTTTATTTGCCGGGATCTCGCCGTTAGCCTGTCCTTTTGTTATGGCGGCGTAAAAAGCATTTTCTACCTGTTCGTCATTCCGGCAGATCATCGAATTTACCTGTTCGTCATGCGGGGCGGTTTCTACTTCAGCATTCACCATAAAGCAACCCTTACGCTCAGCATCTGCCTCCAGCTGACCAATTACAAGCCCCAATAATTTCCTGATGGAATCTTTTGCAGATGTAGCGTTACTAATGATGTTACACATTTGGCCGGAGCCAGCGGCCTGGTAGCTTTCCAGGGCTCTGAGGTATAAGGTGTGCTTATCGCCATAGGTATCATATAAACTGGAGCGGCTGATACCCAACCCATCCACCAGGTCCTGCATGGAGGTTGCGCTGTAGCCTTTGCGCCAAAAAAGTGCTATTGCTTTTTTCAGCACCTCATCCTCATCAAAATCTTTAGTTCTTGCCATAGCAGATAAGCTTTGCCCTTTAAAGAGCAAAGCTATCTATTTTAAATGAAATTAACAGCAGGCTGCCCGGCAGCCTGCTTTAAAGGAATTATCTTACGCCGCCACTTGCTATCAGTGTTTCGCCTGTTAACCAACGGGAATCGTCAGAAGCCAGGAAGGATGCCACCAGGGAAATATCTTCCGGCTGGCCGATACGGCCCAGAGGTGTAGTACGTACTGCTTCATGGTGGAAATCACTGCCGATGAATCCAGCGGTATGTGTGCCCTCTGTTTCTACCATGCCCGGGTTAAGCGAATTTACGCGGATGTTTTTTGCGCCCAGTTCTTTAGCCAATACGTGTGTGATCGATTCGACAGCTGCCTTGGTAGCCGTGTAAATAGCGCTGCCCGGAGGGGTAATAGCGGTTACCGCCGAGCCAATGTTGATAATGCTGCCACCATTTGGGTTAAAATTGTTTACCGCTTCGCGCGATGCCAGTAGCAGGCCTAATACATTGATATTGAACTGGCGGTGAAATTCTTCTTCGGTAACATCGGCCAATGTTGTGAACTGGTATACACCTGCATTATTCACCAGTACATCTACGGGGCCATAGCTGCTTTTTGCCTGATTGAAAAGATTAATTACATCTGCTGATTTGGAAACATCGCCCTGAATGGCAATGGCGCTGCCGCCGTTGGCAACAATTTCCGCAACTACTTTATCAGCACCGTCTTTGGCCGATGAATAATTTACCACAACCGAAGCACCATCTGCTGCTAAACTTTTTGCTATTTGGGCACCTATACCTTTAGATGCGCCGGTAACTACTGCTACCTTGTTTGCTAATTTTGTCATTTTGTTTGTTTTAAGATTTGTTTTTGGAATAATCGTTCCGCAAATGTATAGAGATTTGGAATGATTGTTCCAATTAATATTTTATTGTTAGAAGCAGATGACAAATAGCTTTTCGATGACCGGTTTTAACGTTCATTTTCGACCAAGTATTGAAGAATATTAATCATTAGTGGGGGATCCATTACAGATAAGCTGGGATATATCAGGCGGAACTCGGTTGCCCTGGAACTAGTTGTAGCTAAATGAAAACAGAAAAAGCCGGATCTCCCCGGCTTTTTCTGTAATATTTTGAAGAATTGTTAAAACCCGTCAAAGACGAAGCTTTCCTTAACCTGCGGTTTTCTCGGCATCATGTCCTGGCGGTTTGCGGCCTGGTAAACAAAAGAGGCTACAATTATCGCGGCCTGTTTGAGATCGGCTATCTGCAGGTGGTCGTAATCGTCCAGGTTGCTATGGTGCGTACGGGTTTCATAATCTATAGGGTCCTGCACAAACTGGAAGCCGGGTATGCCTGCCCAGTCGAACGAAAGGTGGTCTGTTGAGCCAGTGTTACTCATGGTGACTACATTGGCTCCCAAGTCATTAAATGGTTTCAGCCATGCTTCAAACAAAGGTTTTACTGCGGTATTCCCCTGGGCGTAAATGCCCCGTATTTTACCGGTGCCATTATCTAAATTGAAATAGGCGGATACTTTTGCCTGCTCTGGTTTCAGCGTAAATTTAGTAGCATCGATGAAGTGATTTTTTACGTAACCGTATGAGCCTAACAGGCCCTGTTCCTCGCCATCCCATAAAGCAATGCGGATGGTGCGTTTCGGTTTAAGGCCCAATGAATCCAGCAGCCGTATGGCTTCCATCATTACAATACAACCTGCTGCATTATCGGTTGCGCCGGTTGCCGCCGCCCACGAATCCAGGTGGCCGCCCAGCATAACCACTTGCGATTTTAGTTTTGGGTCACTGCCGGTCAGTTCACCCACTACGTTGTAACCCTTTGTATCGTCTGTAGAGAATCGGGTTTTAATATTTAGCGATAACTCAACTTTTTGGCCGGACTGCACAAGGCGTTTAATCTTTTGTCCGTCTTCTGCCGCCATGGTTACCTGCGGTAAGGTTTCCGGATCGGTCAATTTATAGCCGTAGTAACCCTGAACGAAAACGGTTCCGTTGCTGCTGTTTCTGCCCGCGCTGATCAACGCAATTGCACCGGCCTTTTTAAACAGTGCATCGGCCTTTTTATAAAGCGCCATATAGGTGGGATACATGGCTAAATCTTTTTTAGTCACCATATAGGTATCTTTCAAATTTGCCAGCGCGGTATCAGCCAACCTGGCTGATGCGGGTTCAAAACTGGCCGCGTTGTCAAGCGGCCCACCCGTTACCAGTATAAATTTGCCCTTCATTTCTGCCGCATGGCCGGCCAGATAGGTTGTATCTACATATTGCTGGGGACTTACCAAAAACACTCCACCCTGCTGCAGGCCATTGGTAGCCGGGCTCCAGGGGCTGGCATAGGCCCTTACCGGTTCTATGTATGGCGAACGCATGCTCATACTAAAATCTTCAATTTCCCATTGTTTACCAAATTCGCCCCATGGTTCCATCGCGGCGTTGGTTAAACCCCATTTGGTCATGGTGGCTATGGCCCAGTTGGCAGCTCGCTTGTAGCCCGGGGAGTTGGTAAGCCTTGGCCCAGCTACATCGGTAAGGTAGTGGGCAATTTGCGGAATTTGTGAACTGTTCATTTCAGCCCTTCTGATCTTACCAAATATGGAGGTGTCGATCTTTTCCTGTGCATATATATTATTACCGGTAAGTAATGCGGCAAAAATAATTGCTTTGCTGTAAAATGCTTTCATTGAGTAGTTTAGTTTGCTAAATATACAAATACTACAGGTGTTATTCACCTGTAACTATTGCAGAATACTTTCAATATGCCGGATGCTTTTATTGCGCGCTATCACATAAAATAAGTGCAGCGCAAGCCTAAACACAACGGCACCGGCAACTGCGCCTACAATGCCGGAAACGAGTAGCCGCTGATTGAAATGAATGATTGCAGGGAGTATCAGGGCGGCCGCTGCCAATACCGTCCATATCACAAACATGCTAAGAAACGCTTTATGCAAACTGGTTTTTATTTCCACCATGGTGGTTTGTTCATCAATAGGGTCAAGTGTTCCGCTGAGGATACAAGCCGGTGATTTTGCTGATGCGCCAATGATGCGGAAATCGGTATCATTTACCTGGCCTATAAAATATTTTGTGGTAATAACCCGGCTAAGGGTATGCTTATAAAAGGTGTTGTGATTTAGTATCGCGATAGTTGCCGGCAAGCTCTGTTGCACGGTAAATGCATAATTGTTTTCGCTGAAGGGCATGAAAGGCTAACGGTTAGGGCTTAAAGGTAGGAAAAGTTAAGAAGATGTTTTTACAATCATTGTCTTTTGTAATATGCTAAAGTTGTTGACTATAATTATTTTGCCTGTTTAATTCTGAGTTTAATTATTGATTACATCCTGTTCTAATTGAACGGTTGCATGCTCCCTAATGATCCATTCCTCCTATAATTGTAGCATTTTCAATTTGCTTTTCGACTCTATTAATAAGCTAGCTTTGGCCAATAAAAAAGCCATCGTCTTGAAAGGATCGATGGCTTTTTTTAAGCAGGGAATGACTAAACACCCAAATCAACCATGATCTTATCGATCTTCTGGTCAAGGCCTTTATCAGTTTCGGCATAGGCCTCTTTGCTGGCCAGTTTGCCATTTACACTGCAATAGAATTTGATCTTCGGTTCGGTACCTGATGGGCGTGCAGAGATGATGCTGCCATCTTCGGTAATAAACTGTAACACATCGGATGTTGGTAATTCGATAGGTTTTGAAGTGTTGGTTACCAGATCGGTTTCAACACGTTTCTCGTAATCCTTTAGCGTGATCACTTTTGAGCCGCCAAGTTCTGCAGGCGGGTTATTGCGGAATTTTTCCATCATCGCCACAATCTCCTCTGCACCAGTTTTCCCTTTTTTAGTAAGAGAAATTAGTTTTTCCTTGTAAATGCCGTATTGCACATAAGTCTCCAGTAAAGCCTCGAACAGGCTGCTGCCTTTATCTTTATAGTAGGCGGTCATTTCTGCAATGAATGCCGCTGATACTACTGCATCCTTATCGCGAACAAAATCGCCTATTAAGTATCCATAGCTTTCCTCGCCACCACCAATAAAGATCTGCTCCCCTTCAAATTTGGTCATCAGTTCGCCGATGTATTTAAAGCCTGTAAGTGTGTTATAGCAGGTAACGTTTTTGGCGGCAGCTATTTTATCTAAAAGGTAAGTAGTAACAATGGTTTTTACAATATACTCTTTGCCGGTAAGCTTGCCTTTTTCCTGCCATGCGGTAAGCAGGTAGTTGATGAGCATCGTACCGGTTTGGTTACCGTTCAGAAGGATAAATTCGCCATTGGTATCTTTTACAGCAATACCAACACGGTCGGCATCCGGGTCGGTAGCCATTACCAGGTCGGCGTCTGTTTCCTGTGCTTTTTTAAGGGCTAAGGTAAGCGCTTCTTTCTCTTCAGGGTTTGGATAAACCACGGTAGGGAAATTGCCATCCGGCGTGGTTTGCTCATCAACCAAAATCACATTCTCGAAACCAAAACGCTCCAGTGCCTGTGGTACCAGGGTAATACCCGTACCGTGGATAGGCGAGTAAACTATTTTCAGATCTTTTTGGCGTTTGATGGCATCCGGAGACACTGAAAGTGTGGTGATCTTATCCAGGTAAAGCGCATCTATCTCCTCGCCAATTTCTTCGATGTTAGCAGCTACGCGGGTAAATTTAACATCGTCTACACTTGTGATTTTGGCCACTTCATCCATAACTGCCTTATCGTGCGGGGCAACAAACTGGCCGCCGTCATCACCATAAGCCTTATAGCCATTATACTCTTTAGGGTTGTGCGATGCGGTAAGCATTACACCGCTTTTGCAGCCAAAATGGCGCACCGCAAACGAAAGTTCGGGCGTCGGTCTCAGGGCTTTAAAAAAGTAAACGTGAATATCGTTTGCAGAGAAAACATCTGCAGTAATGCCCGAGAACAGGTCAGCATTATTACGGCTATCATGCGCGATAGCTACTTTTATTTTTTCGCCCGGGTAGGTTTTTTTGAGATAATTAGCCAATCCCTGTGTGGCCGCGCCGATGGTATATTTATTGATGCGGTTACTGCCGGGGCCCATTGTTCCGCGCAAGCCGCCGGTACCAAACTCTAAATCGCGGTAAAATGAATCGGTTAGTTCGGTGTAAGCTTTATCGTCGATCATTTTCTGGATCTGCGCTTTTACATCAGCATCGTAATTTCCTTCCAGCCATGAGTTGGCTTTCTGAAGGATGGTGGGGTCTAATTCCTGCATAGTAGTGTAGATTGTATTTTCGGTTATTGGGTTTTGATACCCAAATATGATAATAAAAAAGTATTTAATGTATGATTGGCTATATTCTGTTTTAATAAGCCAATATCAGTTTTATTCAATAAATAAAAAGCCTGTTTTGTTTAACAAATTAAAATTAAATAGACTTTTCAACCCTTTAACAGCCTAATGTTTACAATAATTTTATCTGCTTATTCACCAACTTTAACCAATGCCTTGCCATTAACTCGTGTCCGGCGGGCATAGGGTGCACTCCATCCCAAACCCAATATTCAACCGGTGCTTTTGCAAGCGCATCGTTAAAAGGCTTTTGAAAATCTACAAACACGGCATTAAATTCGCCTGCCAGTTTTTTGGCAACAGCGCTGCGTTTTGCTACTTCTGCGGTCCATTTACTATACTCGGCATTGGTGCGTGTACCTTGCATTACAAATGGGGCGCAGATCACCAGTTTGATGTTTGGCAAAGCAGTTAACGTACCGGCCAGTAATCCGCGATAATCGTTCTCGAAGTTTTCTGCGCTAAAAGATTTATTGCCGTTAAAACAGGCCAACACATCATTTATACCAACCATGATGCTCAGTACATCAGGTTTTAAATCCAGGGTGTCGGTTTGCCAGCGTGCGGCGAGGTCGGTTACTTTATGGCCGCTGATACCACGGTTTAGAAAATGAAATTTCTTTTCCGGGTGATCATACCATAACCGGCTGGAAATAAGATACGCATAGCCATGGCCCATCACGTGGTTCCAGTCGTTATCGCGGGTGCGGTTACCATCGGTAATGGAGTCACCCTGAAACAGGATCACGGCTTCTTTACCAATTGTATCAATTGGAGCTGCATCTGCCTGTTGTAAAATACCTGTAAAGTTTGCAGCTGCAGTAATAACGGTGCTTTTGATGATGAAAGAACGGCGGGAATAGACTGACATAAATTGTGATTGAATAAAGTTGCGGAATAATTAAATCCGATTTTGTTTGAAATCTATCCGCTAAAATATTAGGTTTATAACTGTGTTTGTAACGGTTATTCAGCCGTTAAATTATAGCCAGTTTATGAAGAATTTTATCCTGTCGTTAATGCTGTTGTTCCCTTTTTGCGGATTATGCCAGCAATCTCAAAAGCTTTGGTATAACCAACCTGCCAAGCGTTGGACACAGGCGCTGCCAGTTGGTAATGGCCGTTTGGGTGCTATGATATTCGGAAATGCCGCGGATGAATTGCTGCAGCTGAATGAAAGCAGTTTATGGTCTGGCGGGCCGGTTAAAGGAAATTTGAATCCTGGTGCAGTTTCCTGGCTGCCTAAAGTAAGGGAAGCCATATTTGCCGGAGATTATAAAAATGCGGCACAGCTTAGCAAAAACATGCAGGGCCCCTATTCGGAAGGTTATCTTCCGCTGGGAGATCTGCATATTAAACAAGACCTTGGATCGGCCGCTATAACCGGTTATTACCGAGATCTTGATATAAGCAATGCCGTGGCAACTACAAAATTTACCGTGGCCGGCGTTACCTATACCCGCCAGGTTTTCTCTTCGGCGCCGGGGCAGGTAATTGTGGTGCGCATTAGTGCAAGCAAGCCCGGTAAACTTAATATGTTAATTTCTGTCAATACACCTTTAAAACACCAGAAGGCAGTTAGTGCGGGCAATGTATTGCTGGTAAAGGGCAAAGCGCCAACCCATGTTGATCCCGGATATCTTGGGAAGACTCCCAACCCGATTAGTTACAAAGATTCACTTACCAAAGGAATGCGCTATGCCTGGTATACCAAAGCCATTAACAAAGGCGGTAGTATTGCTACAGATACAGCAGGCATACAAATCAAAAATGCCACTGAGGTAGTTTTGCTGGTATCGGCTGCTACAAGCTTCAACGGTTTTGATAAAAGCCCTGTAACCGCGGGTAAAGATGAAAATAAAATTAGCCAAAAGTACCTGAGCAAGGCAGCTGCAGCAAATTATGCGCAATTGATGGCCGCCCACGTGGCAGATTTTCAGCATTACTTTAACAGGGTAAAGCTTGAGTTGAAAACAGAAAAAAGCAACACCACAAACCTGCCGACTGACGAACGCCTGCTTGCTTACACAAAAGGTGCTAAAGATGGCGGCTTTGAAGCTTTGTATTTTCAGTTTGGCCGCTATCTGCTTATTTCCAGTTCGCGCCCGGGTGGAACTGCGGCTAATTTGCAGGGAATTTGGAATAACGAAATGCGACCTCCATGGAGTTCTAACTATACAACCAATATCAATGCACAAATGAATTATTGGCCGGCGGAAACTACCAATCTGAGCGAATTGCATCAGCCATTACTTAACCTAACTGCAGAACTTGCAATAACCGGTAAGCAAACTGCTAAAGAGTTTTACGGTTTAAATGGTTGGGTAGTGCATCATAACAGCGATATCTGGGCGATGTCTAACCCGGTAGGAGACGGCTCCGGCGACCCGATGTGGGCAAATTGGTCGATGGGTGGCGATTGGTTAAGCCGCCACTTGTGGGATCATTACCTTTTTACAAAAGACGAAGCCTTTTTAAGGAACAAGGCCTACCCCTTAATGAAGGGCGCAGTTGATTTTACACTTGGATGGCTGGTCAAAGACAAGGATGGTTACCTGGTTACCGCACCATCCGGCTCGCCGGAAAATGCTTTTAAAGACGAGAATGGCGTGGAGGGAACCATTGCGCTGGGCAGCACGATGGATATGTCTATTATTCGCGATCTGTTCGCCCACTTTATAAAAGCCTCAGAAATGCTGAATATGGATAAGGCACTGCGTGATACCGTTATGGCAAGGCAGGCTAAACTTTACCCGTTCCATATCGGGAAAAAAGGAAACCTGGTAGAATGGTATAAGGATTGGGAGGAGATGGATCCGCATCACCGCCATGTTTCGCATTTATACGGGCTTTATCCCGGCGAACAGATCTCGCCGGGCACAACCCCGGATCTGGCCGCTGCCGCCAGAAAAACGCTTGAGATTCGCGGTGATGAAGGTACCGGCTGGAGCAAAGCCTGGAAAATAAATTTTTGGGCCCGATTGGAGGATGGTAACCACGCTCATAAACTAGTGCGCGACCTGCTGCACTTAACCGGCGAAGACGGGACCAAGTATGCCAGTGGCGGCGGCACCTACGCCAACCTTTTTGATGCCCACCCACCATTCCAGATCGATGGTAACTTTGGTGCTACCGCGGGCATAGCAGAAATGCTGCTGCAAAGTCAAAGCGGCGATGTATACCTGTTGCCGGCATTGCCCGATGAATGGGAGAGCGGCACCGTAAAGGGTTTGAAAGCAATGGGCAATTTTGAAGTAAATATTGGCTGGAGCAATCATCAGTTAAAAAGTGTCATGATCAAGTCGGTAAAGGGTGGTGTATGTAAATTGCGCAGCAACTGGCCAGTTAAGCTAATAGGCACCGGCAAATCCTCTGTACGCGATGGGAAGAGTTATCTTTTAACATTGGTAACCACAAAGGGAATGAGCTATGAATTGATGTCGGAGGTAAAATAAACTAACAGCAGAGAAGAAATCATCTACTACATCTTGATACAATAAGCGAATAACCAAGACTGTTAATATTACAACAAAAGGCCTCGATAGTATGCTATCGAGGCCTTTTGTTGTATATATATACACAAGAATACCTAAAAATTAATAGGAAAGTTACCTGTTTAAATGAATTAGTGCATTTGTAACCAGTGCCTCAAAATTATTTGTGTCAGCCTGTTCCACCGTTCAAATCTATTGCACACTATCTTATTATTCCTAAATATGATAACTCAAAGAGGGTGTTTTTACGGTAGCAGATAGCGTGATACTACGGTATAAAAGCAATTTAAATGTGGGCATATTTACAAAAACATCGACGCGTCCAACGAAGCGTAAATTTAATTTCGATAGTGTTAATTTTTTAAACGGTTAGTTAGATGCCTGTAGAACTGCGTGTTATATTAAAATAACGACAAAACAGATAAATATTTTTAATAATTTTATTAACAACTAAACCCCAAACAATCATGAAAGAATTAGTTTCTGAACAAAGTTTTTTAACTGCTAATAAACAGTTAATTAGTTTAAATGGCATAGACAGAGTAAACGCCTACGCCATGATCGACGATTTTAAAAGCAGAGGAAATGGAGACGCTTCACCGACCAAGATGACTTTTTGGTTTAGCAAAACAATGATTAGCAATATGATTGCACTACTAGAGGCTGAGATTGCAGAACAGCAGAAATTAGATCCAAACCGGGAGGACGTAATGGACGGTGTTCGCATTTATTTCGGAAGTGACCCAACTAGCACCGGATACCCCCTTAAAATGTCAGTTATACTGGTATCCACTATAGATAATGGTTTAAGTACAGCCTTATCTTGCAGAGGCAAATCTGGGAAGCAACATTTTGACTGGTATGAGCACGATAAAAATGCACCACTTTTTACTTCTTCCGGCCAAATTTTAGGAGCTGCATGTGAAGGAAGCAGCAATTGTGGCGGGGCCTTATTATATAGGAAATCCGGGGTTTCTGATAGACCCGGTTGCTTGGGGATACCACACTCTATACCACGGAATATCGCCGAAGAGATGGTAGAAGCGTTCGGTAAAAATCCGATCAATACTACAGGTGAATGGTTCGATTTACTATTATTCAAATCAATTGTATCAGATCCGGATGTTGACGGAATGAGAGTTTACTTTGCAAGAAATCTTAAATCTTCCGAATATGAATCGGAAAGGGACGCTTTTATAATTACATGCACTAAGTTTAACAACACCAAAAAAATTAGCGAAGATTACTTTGGCTGCTTACCGTTTCAAAATTATAAACAAGAATTTGAGAAAAAATATTTCGTAGATTTTTTGACCCCTGCCCTTGATAAAGGTGAGCTCTGCCCTGATAACTGTAGGTGATAAATATATATGCAAACTTATTTTACCTTAAACACCATTACCGAACTGTCTTGCTTTTTAATAGCGCTACTATGCCTATTAAATAATCGTAAGCCGATTTGGCGGTGGTTTTGCTTGTTTATTTTTATTACCTGTATCACAGAGTTTACAGGTATATTTCTGAATAAAGCCAGTCAATCTAATCAATGGCTGTATAATGGATTTATAATTTTTGAGATTGGTTTTATAACCTGGGTATTTGAAGGTCTGTTTAGCCAATACCAAAAAAGTAAAATGCTTATAATTCTCGGTACAATTGTGTTGACTGGCTTTTACATTTTCGAAAGTCTGCGGCATGGACTTCTAATTTTTCATTCGCTTACCAACAACGCCGAATCCATTTTATTCACGGTGTATTCTCTTTACTATTTCTATTTGCTTTTGAAGGACGATGATTACACTGATTTGAAAGTGGCGCCAAATTTTTGGTGGGTTGCCGGTGTACTGTTTTTTTACTTCGGGAGCACTGCGGTTAATATATACAGGGGCATAGGTGTGGTTAACGTAAAGTCTACAGATGTGAATAGTGTCCATGGTGACACAGCAAAAAAGCCTTTGGGTATAATTTACAATGTAAAAACTACTCCGGTTAGCACTACGTCTGCCAAAACAGGCATCAAAGCGCCAGTAAAAGCACCAGTTAAAAAACAACGCACTATGAAACAGGTAGCAGTAATGTACATTAACAATATGCTCATCATTATTCTTTATGGTTGTTGGACCTATTCATTTATTTGCAGGCGATGGCTGATAAAGAGATCACAAATTTAGTTGTTACAACAACACTTATATTCCTGCTGGCGCCGGCCTCTGTTTTGTTGTATATTTTTGTTTATAATACCCGAAAAAAAAAGCATGGCGAAGAAAAAGAGTTTATGAAGTTGACTTTTGAGGCAGAGCTTGTTAAAACCCAGCTGGAGGTGCAGGAACAAACACTCCAAACCATCGGCACAGACCTGCATGATAATATTGGCCAGCTATTAAGCCTTACATCGTTAACGCTGGGTTCTATTGAGCTGGAGGGCCTGCCGGAGGAGCAGGATAAGATCAATTCGGCTATTGAGCTTGCGGGCCAGTCGATAAAGGAATTGCGGATGCTTGGGCGTTTGATCCAGGGTACGCAATTAGTTGATTTGGGTCTCTCGCAGGCTATATCGCAGGAAGTGCGATGGCTGGAGCGTTCGGGTAAGTACAGTGTTGTTTTTACGGATGAAAACAACCAGCTCAATTTGAAGAATACTGAAAAGGATCTGATCGTATTTAGGGTGGTTCAGGAAACGATCAACAATATAGTAAAGCATGCAAAAGCCACGCAGATAGTTATCGAACTTAAAAGGATGGATGGTATACTGAGCCTTGCCATAACAGATAACGGGGAGGGCTTCGATACAGGTAAACTAACCGATACGCAGAAGGGAATGGGGCTATTCAATATGAGTAAGAGAGTCAATTTATCTGGTGGGCAGCTGGATCTTACTTCACACCCGGCTAAAGGAACTACTGTAAACATACTGATACCGTACAGCGGGCAAATTCAGCAAATATGATTTTAATTGCAATTGTGGACGACCACGCACTCTTCAGAAGCGGATTAGCCAGCTTGCTAAGCAAGTTTGAGGAATTAGAAATTGTGTTTGAAGCCGAAAACGGGCAGGAAATGCAGCAAATGCTAAAAAAGCATTCCATACCCGATGTTATACTGATGGATATTAACATGCCCGTAATGGATGGTTATCAAACAACAGAGTGGCTTAAGAAAAGTTATCCGGGAATTTTTGTATTGGCCCTCAGTATGTATGATGACGACAGCGCCGTTATTAAAATGATTAGGTATGGTGCCTGTGGGTATGTGCTAAAACAAAGCAAACCCAGAGAATTACTGGAAGCGATAAAAATTGTGCACCAGAAAGGAGTGTTCATCAATGAGCTGGTATCCGGCAAACTCATCCGTTCGGTATCAACAGATAACAGCACTCCGCATTTCTCTGTCAGGGAAATAGAGTTTCTAAAACTGAGCTGCTCCGAGTTCACCTACAAAGAAATTGCAGAACAAATGTGTGTCAGTCCGCGCACGGTGGATAACTACCGTGAATCATTATTTCAAAAACTCAATTTGAAATCCAGAACGGGCCTTGTATTGTACGCCATTCAGCAACAATTCTTTAAAATAAATTCAATATAAGCTATTTTAAACACTTCGTTAATCCAAGGCTATAGGTATACTTATCCCGGTATTACTTTCAATGCATAGGCTACTTGCTCTTCCATATTGGCGGGCAGCGTAACAAGCAAGCCCTCTGTGGTCCTGGTCATATTAAGGGGCTGTCCTGTGCCTGCCAGTTCAACCCGGGAAATAGCTTTCTGATATAGCGGATTATCGGCAGACAAACTTTTGATCCTAATCTTTCCATCGGGAGGGGTGCCCAAAGCTATAGCGTATAAAATATCGCCTTTTGTAGTAAAGCGAATATCCTGTGAGGTAAATGCCTTGCCCTTGCCTTCATTAAAGCCCTGGGCGCTTAGCGGTGCGGCATTTTCCATTGCCGGCCCCTCGCCAAATACCTTCCATGGTCGGGTAGCAAAAATGCTTTCCTGGTTAGCCTGCATCCATTTGGTTATCCCGGCTACTACTTCTTTCTCTTGCTCGTCAATAGTGCCATCGCCGCGTACCGGGACATTAAGCAAAAGGTTGCCATTTTTACTCACTACGTCTGCCAGGGTATGAATAATCGTTTTTGCACTTTTATATCCCTTGCGGTCATATACCCGCCTGTCATAATGCCATTCTCCAATACAGGTATCAGTTTGCCATACAAAAGGCTCAATTTTATTGCTTTGCCCACGCTCAATATCCCAAACCATACATTTTTGCTGTTCGGCATCCAATATCTTTCCGTTCAGTACGGCTTCCAGTTTGCCGTTGTGCCTTTTCATATTGCTGTTATACATGTGGGCGGCAATTTGCAAACCTGCATCGCTGATGGGCCAAAGGGGTAGGGCGGTATCGTCAAAATAGATCAGATCGGGTTCGTATTTATTAATCAATTCGATGGTTCGGTTCAAAAACTGATCGCAATATGCCTTCGTTGGTGTAACAGCCCCATTTTCCCATCCCCATTGTTTGTGTATGGCATTGGGGTTGGCACTATTCTCGCTCAGCGGATGACCTTGTGCGTAAAGATCTTGAGGATCAAGGCCGTCCCACCATTTACCTTTGCCATCGGCTTTAGTTAATTTCCCATCATAGGGGATGCCTGCCATTGGGCCGGTTTTATCTGCTAACTGTGCAGACTCATACCAACGCCATGCATGCGATGCATGTACGCTTACTCCAAAACGCAAACCGTGGTTTTTTGCAGCCCTAGCCCATCCGCCTATCAGATCTTTTTTAGGGCCAACCCGGGTACTGTTCCATTTTGGCTGATATTTGCTATTATAAAGATCAAGATTGTCATGATGATTAGCAAGCGCGAAAAAATACTGTGCACCTGCATTTTTATACAAACCAACCAGTTCTTCGGGATTCCAGTTCTCCGCTTTCCATTCGTTTATTACATCCTTAAACCCAAATTTTGAGGGATGACCGTATTTTTTCAGATGAAAGTTATAGGCATCGGTTCCTTCCTGATACATGCCGCGTGCATACCAGTCGCCATGTTCGGGCTGGCATTGCGGCCCCCAATGTGCCCACATCCCAAACTTGGCATCCCTGAACCAATCAGGTACCTGATATTGTTTAAGTGATTCCCAGGAGGGTTTAAAAATACCGGATGCAATACGCTCCTGGTTTTCAAAATCGGCTGCTTTGGCAAATTTGTTAACTAATAAAGCTACTGCTGCGGCAGATAGGCCTTTAAGAGCACTTCTTCTTTTCATATCAGGTAAATTGGTAACTCAAGGTAAAACAAATATTTGAAAAAGCAATTAAAAATGTCTTCGATACAGTTATACTTCGATCCGCATTTTGTATCAGTAATTGCCGCTTTTGTATAAACTGCTGTGCCTTAGCCTAAATACCTTTGTGTTATAATATTTAACAACTAAAACAATGTCAAAAACTATTTTAATAACAGGCGCTTCCCGTGGGTTTGGAAAGCTATGGGCCAAAGCATTTTTAGATCGCGGCGATAAGGTGGCCGCAACTGCACGCAAATTAACCGATCTGGATGACCTGGTAAGCGAATACGGTGATTCGGTTTTTCTAATCCAACTGGACGTAAACGACAGGGCCGCCAGTTTTGCCGCCGTTAACAAAGCTGCTGATCATAATATTGCAGAGACGGCCTATTCGCTTGGTTTTGAAAATTTGCCCTATTTCTCCAGATTATTTAAAAAGGAGACCGGTGTGAGCCCGAAACAATTTCAAAGTCAGATCTGGAATTGATGGCTATGAGGTGGGGGGTATAGTTCTGGCGCTTAAATAAGATGCTATACCAGCTCTTCAAACATTCCTTTGAATTTAAAAAGCACAGTTTCATTATTATGCAGCTTAGCGTCTAAACTAATCAGGCCGTCTGCTAACGTGGTTATTATCTGGGCCTGCAGCACGTCGGTTTCCTCCGGAGAAATTAGCGATAAGAATTTAAGCTCACTTGCTTTACGCATGCGGGTTGGTTTGCCAAGCGAAACTTCCAGCAACTCTTTGATGATTTGCAGCATACAAACGCCCGGCAATACAGGCTGCCCCGGGAAGTGCCCATTAAAGATAGGGTGAGCAGGATTGAGTTCTATAGTTGCTGTCACACTACTTTCTGTCCTTAACAGATGGGTAAACTTAAAAAGATCATTATTCAGCATTGTATATCTGCTATATCAGTGATTAGGAAGAGATTGTTGTTTGCAGGTTTAGTTGCTAATGAATATTTTCATCTCGCAACGGGCGAGCATCACCTCTGCACACTTCACAGTTCCGGATATGATCGTCACGTCAAATATTTGATTTTCTACATTAACTTCGGTTTCTACAACATCGCCCACTTTAGGTAATCCAAACACTTCCAGGTTTTTAATACTGCCTATGTAGCCGTTTAAAATGGGTTCGCTGATTTGCTTTGCGAGATATCCTGCGCCGGCCGCAGCCGTTTGTGCTATATTTTCGGTTAGCCCGGCTTCGCTCAGGTTGCCGTTGTCAACTAATAAATTGTCCGCTGTTACAAGGAAGGTGGTCTTATACTTCGTTGTGTCACAGCTTACCAGCTTATCGATCATTACGAATGGCGGCCGCTGAGGAATAAGGGATAATGTATCTGCTAATGAGAGTTCCATTGTTTTAACCTTTAAATTTAATATCGCAACGCTAAGAATAAAGGCCTCCATTGATGGAGAGTACCTGCCCGGTAATATAGCCAGCCTCTGCTGATGCTAAAAACGCTACAGCGTGGGCCACCTCTTCCGGGGTGCCAAATCGCTTTACCGGGATGATGGATGACAATTCTTTTTCATTGAGGCCCTCAGTCATGTCGGTTTTTATAAAACCCGGCGCAACTGCATTTACGGTTATTCCTTTACGGCCAACTTCCTGGGCCAGCGCTTTGGTGCCGCCAATTACACCCGCTTTTGCTGCAGAGTAATTTACCTGGCCCGCAAGGCCTTTAATGCCAGATAGCGATACCACATTTACTATCCTGCCATATTTTTGTTGGAGCATGCCGTTCAATACCAACCGGGTAACGTAAAAGAAGCCATCTAAACTGGTTTTTAATACGCCATCCCATTGTTCGTCGGTCATCCACATCATCAGGCCATCATCTTTAATACCTGCGTTATTTACCAATATCTCTATATGTTTTTCGGTATGGTGTACTAGCCAATCGCCTAATACACTTGCAATTTCCGCTTTGTCTCCAACATCAAAACGAAGCAACTCTCCAGTGCCTCCGTTTTCTTTGATCTGGGTAAGGGTGTGATCAGCTTCGGTTTGGTTGGCTTTATAGTTAATAATCACATAGTAGCCCAAGCTGGCCATTTTGTAGCAAATAGCTCTTCCAATTCCTCTTGATCCACCGGTTACTAATGCGCATTTCATATTTAAATGGAGAAATTTTTATAGTTGTGACTGTATGTTTTTCTGGTTTGATTATTGTAAAAGCATTATTAATTAACAGATTTGCTTTAAGAATTTAGCTGAACACAGCGCTGATCTTTACCAGACCATTAAATACTAACCTTACAGAGCCTGTGCAAAAGTAGAGTAAATATTTAAAGACGCGTTTTTTTGTTAGCGTGCTTTATTAGGTTTTGATCGGGAGTGTTGTTGCATCGCATTTGCGCCAGCGAGAAAAATAACTAAAAACAGGCACTGCGTTTTAAAAGTTGAATAAATTTGACGGGCAGTATGAACATGCATCAGGAGCTTTGTCCGAATTACAGAAAGTGATGATTGGGGCTTACCAAAACAGATAGAGGAATTGACGGGAATTAATAAAATATTTGACGATTTAAAAATTTGTGTAATTATACCCAGGTATATCAATACAGAAACGCTCGCCCTTTTACTTGCAGATGTTTCGGCGTACACATCAAATGTTTTCGTTGCCATTAGTGGCCTAACAACCGAAATGGCTGGCGTATTAAATGCCTATCCGTTTGTGAAGATTGTTGACTGTGCCGAAAATGCGGACAAGGGCCTAGCCCTGCGCAAATCATTTAAACATGCTTTGGCTTTGCACTTTGAATTTGCCATTTGCCTGGATGCCGACGGGCAATACTTCGCAAAGGATATTCCTGCCTTTGTCGAAAAACTGGAAACTGTTCGAAACGCTATCATCATAGGATCGCGTTTTACAGGGCAAACTGACACAGGCAGTAAAACTAATTTTTCACATAAACTCGCAAGTTTTTGGTTTAAAGTTGCAACAGGTGTAGCCTGTTCCGATACGCAGTCGGGTTTCTGTTTGTATCCATTATACTTGATGAAAAACAGAAAGTATGTTACCAATGGAGATGAATTTCAATGGGAATTGCTTATTCGTGCAGCTTGGGGCGGCATCCGTATAGATTCGGTACCGGTTGTTTATGCACCGAAAGAGATAAAGTCCAATTTAAGATTAGTAGTAAACCAGATCCGCTTAAATATGCTAAACTTATTGGCGGTGCTGATAGCCTTCGTTTACATTAAGCCCCGGAATTTTTTCCGCTTGATCTTCGTGGAAAAAAAGGCTAAAGAATTATTGAAACAGCATTTATTTAATTTTAACCAGTCGCCTGCGCTAAAGGCAACATCGGTAGGCGTTGGCGTCTTCATGGGTATCGCGCCGATCTGGGGGTTTCAAATGATCACCGGATTGCTTTTCGCCGCGATTTTCAGGCTAAATAAACCATTGGTGGCCATTGCATCGCATATCAGTATTCCGCCGATGATCCCGCTGGTTATCTTTCTGAGCTTCAAAGCCGGGCAAATATGGATGGGCGAGAAGGCTGCATCGATGGCTTTTATACCTAAGATTTCTTTGGAATCAATGAAAGAACACACGCAACAGTACCTCATTGGTAGCATTACCCTGGCTATTGCGGCCGGTTTGCTGGCTACCCTAATCACCTTTATCCTGCTTAAGATTTTTAATAAAAAAGCAGGCTCTGCCGATTTAAATTAACAGAATCAGGTTATCCGTGGAGAAACAGGCGACAGATTTTTACCACTGTAAAGAACTTGCAAAGAATTGTCAGTTGATGTAAAAACGGCGAAAATACGCCTAGTCCTATCTTATTTATGTTAAAATACCTAAGTTTGATTTAAAGGAATTAAATGATAGCCGGTATAGGTATTGATATTGTTGAAGTGGAGCGCCTGGCTGAAAAGATAAACAAGGGCGACAGTTTCCGCGATCTGGTATTTTCCGTCAATGAAATTACTTACTGCGAAGCCAAGACAAATAAGTTTGAGCATTATGCGGCCCGCTTTGCCGCCAAAGAGGCATTTTTTAAGGCTATCGGCACTGGCTGGCTCAAAGGCACATCCTTTAACCAGGTAGAGGTAGTAAACGATGAGTATGGTAAGCCGTCGATTGAGCTGTTGGATGAAACTAGTGTTACCATCGGCGCCATGCAGTTCAGCAATATTCTTGTTTCGCTAACGCACATTAAAAGTGCGGCATCGGCTGTGGTGATTATAGAAAAATAGTATAAGTACAATGCTAACTTGTACTGTCTAATTAGATGGCTATGCTCCAGATAGGATCGAACAACGGTACGATAAATAAGATCAGCCATATTTATAAATTTAACTTCAACTCCTACTAATTCTCCTTCGATTTATCGGCGTAAGCATCATCGAATTTTACTCCTTAGATGGTCTTTAATTCTAACATGCTAATCCTGGTAGTGCCTTCGATAGGTTCATTATGCCGCAACGGTGAGATGGATGTTGTCCCTCTGGGATTGACAACACCACTAAAGCAATGTAGTTGTGAATCTATCAGCAACTCCGTTTTTATCGGTAAGTTTCCCCGTACAAGCATTATAACTAGTTCTGTTTTGGAACTTAAATATGGAACTGGTTAATATTAGTCAGGTTAACTTTAAATTAATTCAACGATCGGTTTAACTAAAAGTATGAGTCACGTTATGGCAGCATACGTGTTTAGTTGCTGTTGTAATATGGTTGTGAAGAACAGAGCCTAATAGCTTAAAAGACAGGAGGGTGCGTGTAGTAGGGCTTACGTATCTCAAAATGTCTGCGGGTTATTGTTTTCATTGCAACAGATCTGTTGTCCCAAATTGGCACGAAATTGTATAACAGGGTGGCAGTTCATCGGGTTATATTTGCTATTCAATTATAAAAAATTAACCTTTATGAAAAGAAATCTAACAATCACGTGCGCTGCGCTGCTGTTGTATTTAACGGCTTGTAAGCGGGAAGATGCAGTAAAGCCTACAGTAAACAATCCTTTAGCAACCACCCATGTTGAAAGCCTGGCGGTACAAATAACTCCGTTGCTGGTAGCCGGTAAAGCGGGCAGTAGCGGTTTTACTGACGGTGTAGGATCTGCAGCCAGGTTTAAGTCAATTACCGGCATTTTCGTAGATGGCGACGGAACGCTGTACATTTGCGATTCGGGTAACCAGGCCGTCCGCAGAATTAGCATTCAGAATAAAGTCACCACGCTTAACATAGCCCCTGAATATTTTGGCGAAATTGAATTTAGCGAAGCCCCTTTTTATGTTGCCGTACTGAATAATGGCACTGTTGGCATTTCGGCAAACAAAAAGCTCGTACTTTATAAAGATGGTGCAGTTATTAAAAGCTTTAGCAATGCCGACAATGGCATCGGCCTTGTAGGTGGTTTGGACGAAGATCCCACAGGTACTTTTTTTTATATGACGCACACCTTTTTTAATCTACCAGCTAATCAAATCACAACCTATTTGGGTACCATCAAAAAAAACCAATTAAGTTCGTCATTTACAAAAATTTCCGACGAGAAAAGCGCTTATCAGCTTCATACCAGTTCCGTAGGTGTTAAATATCTAAGCAGCAATGGCGGCTTGTATACAATCGGCTCTACGGGCCTAAATCGCGTTTATGCCGACCTTAATACCGGAGTAATTCATGCATATGCTGTGAACAAAGCAGGAAACACGGTATATTTAACTACAGGTGATAATGGTGATATAAAAATGATAAAAAACAACCAGCTAACTACTATTTATAACGGTGCGCAGGCTAATGGAATTGCATTAGCGAATAGCGAAAAGTATCTTTACTACACCAGCGGGGATAATACGGTCAGAAGAATTCCGGTGCCTCAATAACATTCATACTGTAGCAATTGGGTTTTAATCAAATCCTTGCGGAGCCGCCGAATTTAAATTACTTAAATAACCGACTTAGAGCCTAACAAACCCGTTAGGCTCTTTATTTTATTAAGCTCATTTTTCTACCTGAAGAATCATCGCCGGTGATTTGAGCTTCTGTCTTGCTTAAGCAGCAATTTAGCGACAAAGGCTTGAAAATCAATGTATATGAAAGGCTTTGACTATACTATTTATCTAACTGTTTAATTTCAAATGACATCAACGAGCACTCGATATTGCTTTTACGAGCTAAGAAGTAATTCGCCTGCCTTGGCTTTTCTGAATAGGCTTCAGCAATCAGAAATTGTGGTCTAATTGTGAGAAATTGCCCCAACCATCACACGATTCGTTCAACATTTTTTCTGATAGATTAAATAAACTTCTTTATTGGATAGCTTTGAATGAACTATCGCATATCACAATGTTAATTTCACGTAATGGAACCGTTGATTTTTTAAGGTTTTTAGGATTATCTCTTATAATTCTTGCTCACTTATCCCCGCCTGCTTGGTTATTTCAACTCCGTAATTTTGATGTTCCACTTATGGTACTGGTCTCTGGCCTAACCTATTCAATCTATCCCTCAATTTATAGTTACAAAGACTATGTTAATAAGCGCATTAAAAGGCTTGTGTATCCTGCATGGACATTTTTAACAATATATTTTATATTCAATATGTTGATGGCAAATCCTTTTGATCACTTAACTTTTGGAAAGGTTTTTCACAGCTATACTTTTATTTCCGGCATAGGCTATGTTTGGATTTTTAGAGTGTTTTTAATCACCGCTTTATTTGCACCGCTGATTGAACGCTTCAATGCTTTGATACCTAGTAACAATCATTTTTTACTCATATTAGTCAGCAGTTTATTTGCCTACGAAATGCTTTTTCAATACAATTGGAAAGATTTACTTGGGGATAAGGCATATATTTATTTTGAGGCAGTAATTCTATTTGGTATCTTTTATATTTTGGTTTTTAGTTTGGGCACCAGATTATCATCATTTACCGGCGGCCAGTTCTTATTCTTACTATCTATATGTATAACATCAGTTTTTGGATTTGCCATATATTTTTTAATCAATTTAAATACTATTCCCCCAACGCAGCAGTTTAAGTTTCCACCTCGTGCATACTATTTAAGTTACAGTTTAGTACTTTGTCTACTCTGTTATGCTGCGAGCCCTACAATCATCAAGTTCATTTACAAAAGATTTTGGCTTAAAAACTTTGTCACTTTTGTTTCGTCGAATACAGTATGGATCTATTTTTATCATATAATTTTTATAAAAAGCCATATTACCAGTCACTTTTCTAATTTGCCCGCCAGTTATGTTTTTGTTTATGCAGCATCGGTAATGTGTTCCTTTATGCAATTTGCTATAGTGAACAGAGTTTTACCCAAAATAAGCAGCAGTACAGCGCAAAAAAACATAGGATTAATGTTTGTTGGATAGTCATAAATCCATCTATAGAGCTAGAATCAATTTCGAAAAGAATTACACTGCGGATTTCGCTGAAAGTTCATGCTGATCCGGTAAGAGTTCGATCTTCAATTTAAATTAGCTGTAGCAATACGGCTGAGCATCTGCGGCATTATGCACGGTGCAGTAGTAAATTTTGACATTATGTTTGTCAGGCTCGAATAGCAGGTACCTAATTCGCGCTGTAGCGCTCCAATATATTACCCTACCTTTATGCCATTCGTCCCTTCATTTAGTCAGATCCTGCAACTGTATGGCAATATACCTTTTAGTCAATAACAAATCAGTAGCAACGACCGATGGAAACCGCGCCAAAACTGCGCTTAAGAATCTTATTTCCTCAGAATTGATAGATTTGAATAGGGTAGAAACGAATATCGGTTTGCCGAACTATAAACAATAAATTAAAGAAAATCTGTATTTGAAAATTCTATGGGCAACTTAGGGCATAAAAAAAGCCTCTCAGATTTCTCTAAGAGGCTTTTTTTGTGGTATCAGCTGTACTCGAACCTAACTGTAACATCCGATTAAAAGCGTTTAAAAGAAATGCGTTTTACTTATGGATGCTTGTATAATAAGAAAGCAAGATAAAACAAAATCAAGATAAGTTAAAAATAAGTGTACCCAAATTTGTACCCATAGTAAAAAACAGTTAGCTTTGATTAACAAACGTTAAAATCATGGCAGAAGTTAATTTTTATCTAAGGGAAACTACTCCAAACAAGGTCACAGCAGTAATGATGTTCTTTTCATTTAGGAACACTCGATTTAAAATTGGTACTATTGATAAGATCAATACAAAATATTGGGATAGTGAAAATCAAAGGGCAAAACAAACCAAAGCCTTTCCAACATACCCGGAATTTAACACTGCTTTGCAGAATAAAAGAAACATTGCTTTAGATGTGTATCGCGCTTACTTGAATGATAACGATCAACAGCAACCAACGTCCGCGCAAATTAAATTATTAATAAAAGGGAAGCTAGTTGCTGAACCCGAACTAGATGATACTCGCATTTACGACCTATTAAGCTTTACAGAATTATTCATTAAAGAAAGCGAAACGGGGAAACGATTGAGCGATAGGGGTACACCAATACAGTCTAATACTATTAAGATTTATAGAACACTTAAAAAGAACCTTATAGAATTTAAAGCAAGCAAAAGTTACAATCTTGCCTTCGAAAAAATTGACTTAGCTTTTTTTGAAGATTATAAGGAGTATATGACTTTTGAAAAGTTATACGCCACCAATACACTTTCTAAGCATATAAGATTTTTAAAGGTGATTATGAATGATGCCGTTGCAAGGAATTTGACAAAGACGGCTTTTACAGGCAAAAGATATAACGCCAAAACAGAACAAACCGAAACCGTTTATTTAGATAAAGCGGAATTAAAAAAGCTTTATGAACTTGATTTAAGTGAAAATACACGTTTAGAGCGCGTTAGAGATTTGTTTTTGGTAGGGTGTTGGACTGGCTTAAGATTTTCAGATTTCAACGACATAAGTCAGAAAAATATCAAGAAGGACTTTATAGAAATTAGAACCCAAAAAACTAAAAAAACTGTGATAGTACCTATTCATTCATATGTTAGGGAGATCATGAAAAAGTATGCCGGTAAAACTGAAAATAGTTTGCCTCCAACTATCAGTAATCAAAAAATGAATGAGTATTTGAAGGAGATCGCCAAAGAGGCGAAATTTAACGAATTAGTTTCACTTCAATTCACAAAAGGCGGCAAACAGGTAATTACAAACGTTGCCAAACATAGCCTTATATCAAGCCATACAGCTCGCCGTAGTTTCGCAACTAATATGTACTTAGATAATTTCCCAACGATCAGTATAATGGCTATTACGGGCCATACTACCGAAAGTTCATTTATGAAATATATACGGGTAACTCCAAAGGAACACGCTGAAAAACTAAAGCAACATTGGAATGAACCATTATTAAAAGCGGTATAATGGTTCGTAAAACTGAAAAACTGGATACATTTTGCAAAAACCAGACTAAAATCCCAACACTGGGTTTTGGTAAAATAAAAGGTCAAGTTACGTTCGAGCGTTGGTACGAACAGTATAATGAATCCCCTAATATTCTAAACGTACATTTAAAAACTATGTCGGACTTCGTTTTTTCGGAGGTTAATTATCCGATGTTTTTTTTAGAGATGCAAAAAGAGGTCGTGAATGAGATTGAAGAAAATATTCTTCATACATCAACACCTTATCAATTAGAAAGTTACTTTACTCTTATTAAAAAAAAAATAGAAAATTTCTTTATTAAAGCGGAATATGACTTATATAATTGGAATAGGGTTGAATTTGATTTAGAGCGTTACGATTTCAAAACTCCAATTTCTTCCGAAAAAGTCAATAAGTTGCTGTTTAATTTCTGTTTATCTAAGGCTAAAGATTGCTTAACTTGCTTTATGCAAGTGCAGGCGTTCATTAAAGAACAAGAAAATATGTATTTAAGTAAGCCGGAAATTGCCGATTCCGTTGAGGTAGCGGATATTTCCAATAAACTCGCTCACAAAATCCTTCTCTTGCATGAATTGGGAATTATTGAATACTTGCAAAAAGAATATTTTCATTCTCAGCAGGTTTTAAGGAATGGAACTGATTTAGCTAATTTGATTTCTAAAATTATCGGGGAGACTAAAAGTGGCACGGTTAGAAAGGATATTTCCGGTATTTACTCCAAAGGAAAAGATAGTATTATGACTGAAAAGGGAATAAGGGCAGTTAAAACATTTCTCGCACAGTTAAATATTCCATTGAAGCGTTTAAAAGATACAGATTGATTTAGTTTCATCAGTTTGTCAGAACCCCATTTTTCCCCCGTGGTGAGGTTACTTTCCTTTGTCTTATTAATATTAAAAACAAGACAATGGCAACACAAACATTCACCACAACCTATGAACCTGCAGAGTTTAAAATACTCTTAGCGGATTGCATTTCAGAGTCTGTACGCGCTGAAATCTACAAAGTTATCACAAATCAAAAAGCCGAGAAAACAATTTACACCCGGCAGGAAACCGCGAAATTGTTAGATATTTCCTTGCCGACATTAAATGAGTACACAAAACAGGGATTTATCGTAGCCTATCGCTTAGGTTACAAAGTAAGGTACAAACTGGAAGATATTCAAAACGCATTGACTCGAATTAAAACCAAATAATTTAATTCGATATGTCAACACTTGAAAATAATCCAACAGAACTGCCTTTATATTTTGATGGCAGAGGCGAAGTAAAAGGTTTTGTATTCAAACAGGTCAAACGTTCAAATACAGCCTATCTATATGAGGTTTCAGACACTTTTGGCAATAAGTGGTACGAAGTGTTCAAACGAAAGATAAATGCCCGTTTTGGCAATATTGTATATCCAAAACAAGATGCATTCGGTGTTAGTGCCTGGAGTGCGAGAACATTCGAACTTGCCAATCAGCGATTTGAACTTATAACAGAAAGGAGCGTTCAAAAATGAACACTCCCTTACATTCTTTAGTCCTTCAGCACGACAAAGATAAATCAAATAAAATTGAACTTGTATCAGGAATTATAGCCTATCGTGAAAGGGGGTGTGATGGAAAATGAATTAAAATACATTCACTTCCCTTTGTGCTTAATAAAGCATCTTTTTATTTCTAAAGATCAAATATCGGCTATCGACAACATCTTCGATGTAGGGATATTTAACTATTCAAAGACATTTAGGGTTGACGATGTATCGGTATATAGACAGGTAATTTATTGTTATTACAGGAAAGGACTTACAGATAAGCTTTACCATTATTTAGAAGATTTGTATCGAAATAAGGTCTTAAGCTTTGATCAGGATTATAACGGTTTCCAAGGCGATGAATTTGACCCTTATGAGTTAGACGAACTTATTGGTTACGCCAAAGATCATATCGCTTTTCGAGATATGAGCGTTGAATTTTACAAAATGGACTTAGCAATGAAGTCTTTAGGTTTGACAGGAAGTATAGACAGAATATTGGGAAATGCCGAAAAGGTTGAAAAGGCGGTGATTAAGCATGAACGTATATATGGTAAGGATCCATCAGTAATGCTTAAAACTGAATTGATATTTGACTTTTATAGAAAGACAAAATCTTTTAACGACATCGTATTGCTAGCCGCTTTTGCAGCCGTTAAATCTATAATTGGCAAAAAAGATTTCGCAGGCACAACAAAAAAAATGATTGTTTCCCGGATGATAGGTGCAAAGTCCGAAAAGGTCTTAGAGGACTTTTTAAAGAACAAAGAAATAGAAAAAGTTTATGTCAAGTATCTTAAAAGGTATTGGTTTGATAAACTTATCTATCAGCTTTTACAAAGAGGCTTCGTAAAATCAAAATTGTCTTTGACTTTTGGTGTAAAAAGCAGAATGTATTTGTCTTGCAAATTGAACTACGAACAACTTACGGTAGAGATTGCTGATTATTGGAATAATGTAACAGGCAACAAAAAGCTTAAAGAATTAAAGGAGAAAGAACGGAGTGCTAAAAAACAATTCTTTGCATTGATTACAGCACCTTAATAAGCGAATCACAATTACAACAGATCAACAGCATAGTATACCGCACTATTAATAACTCTTACACTAGTAATACTGTTAGAAATAACACAAATAAAAGATTATACGTCTGTCGACGATGTGTGTTTAACTTTTATATTTTGCCGGTTAGATTATTTACCTTGAGAGGCGAAATTTAGCAATGAACCAATTTAAAAACTCGCCTTGGCGGATAAAGTAGGGGCTTAAAAATAGGTAATGTATTTAATGCCGGTCTTGCAGAAGTAGAAAAAGGCAGAAAAGCAGAATTATTAGCATCACCACGATAAAAGGGGATGATCAAAATAGAACACAGCATACTAATAACATCAATTTCAGACGTAGTCTTTAGGGAATTTGAAAAGTAGCTATATGCCAGTTTGAGAAAGCATATGTCAAGCGAACAATAAATATTGTCTAATTTTATTTAGCAATTAGAATTTTGTCTTTACCGGTTAATTTGTAACCATCATCTCTTTTTTTGTGAAAACCCCTCATCATAAGAAAACTATAGTAGCTTAATAAATTTGTGAGATATCCATAAATCGGTTTTTATTGGCTAATGCTATTTAACGAATTTGAGAGTATCAATTATTGCTCTATATGTGAGGTTTTCTGCAGGCATGATGTAAGATTGAGAAGATAAATTTAACTCATTATTAGTGTACAATTATCTACATTTAGTGTATGGAGAATTACTACTTGTTTCTTGATGAAAGCGGTGACCATGGGCTATCAAATATAAACGCATCATTTCCAGTATTTTTGCTTTGCGGTGTTTTATTTAAAGACATCGATTACGAAAAGTGCAGGGATGAAGTAAACGAAGTTAAAGAGAAATTTTGGGGGAATAAGGAGGTTATATTTCACTCAAGCGATATTAGGAGAATTAGAAAGGAGTTTCAAATATTCTTTGACTTGGATTTAAAGGCAGACTTTATTTCCGACATTAATACTATTATTTCAGGTAACACATATACCATAATAGCAGACGGTATACATAAAGAACATTATATAAAAAAATACGGAAAACTCTCAAATGTGTATGAACTATGCTTATCGTTTATTATAGAACGAGCGGTATTTAAGTTAGATGAAATACCAAATGCAAAAACTTTGTACCTTGTTATAGAGGAAAGGGGCAAAAAGGAAGACCAAAAATTAAAAACATATATTTCGAAAGTCTTAGATAGGGGTACAGCATATGTTAAACCAGAGCGCTTAAAACAACTAAATGTAAAAGTTGAGTTTAGATCAAAAAAAGCTAATGTAAATGGTTTGCAAATTGCTGATTTGGTAGCTTATCCAATAGCTACTCATATAATTAATGAAAGAAGAGCCAATCCTGCTTTTGACATTTTAAAGGATAAATTTTATAAGCGTAATGGGGTTATTTACGGATTGAAGAAATTCCCATAAAAGCAAAAAACCAATATCATTTAAGATATTGGCCCTATGCCGAATTGCGACACGCAGTTCCCATGGCAAATATATGTATTATTAGTAGTAAAGCTTACTAATTTTCAGATTTCCCTTTTCTTTTTTTTCTGGAGGTGTCTTAGCACTAACTGCTATGCTTATCATTTGTTCAAGGGTGCCACCAAAAGATTCCTTTTCTTGATACTTTTCTGCCCTTGGCTTTGGTTCTACGTTCTTTTTTCTTTTGCCAAATGTACCACATAATTACTTACAGCCAAGAGGAACAATGCCTCCTTTTGAGACATTCTTAGTATATAAAAGGGGTTGATTTTATATAACCGGGGTAGGCGATAATATTAAATGGTTTTAGGAATGTTAATGTATGACAATCCCCCATGCAGAAATTGCCAAAAAATTAACAATCAAAAATGCCTTTTATAATCGCATAAAATCACACTTTATTGATAGAAAATTCTTACATATTTATCAACATACGACAGCGTTCGTAAGTATCTGATTTGGTTATCTTTATATCAATAATATTTGCCTAGACTAAATGTTTATTTAATTGTTGGTTCAAATATAGATTAATGTAGGATTAATGCTTTCAATACTAAGGATTGCATTCATCTTATCAAATTGTATATTATCACAAATATTTAAACAGTTAGACATTGTTATACCAAAATTGTCACATGATTAAGGTCATCCGAATCACAGCCTTTGCGATATTCTATTACTCTATTTCATTTGCGCAATTAATGTCCTTCACAGATTTAAGGGCTTTATTTAAATGGGATATATCGGAACTACCTATAAGCAGGGCGGCATAGTGGACATACAAAAAACAATTTTACTAACGTCGGGGCCATCGTAGTAGTAGGTCAACACACCTTCATATTGCGTATATAAGCAATAATTATTCTAGGGTAGTACTTATGTTTAGTTGTAATTAATTCGTCGTATTTGTGCAATTATGGAATAAGCCTTGTTTAAATTGCAGGCATCAAACACCGTATAGGATTTGCCCATAAACAAAGTAATATTAACCCTCCTTATTTGACCTATGTATCCCCCGTAGGCCAACCCAAAAGGAAATACAAAGGCAAAAACGGCGCAAAAGCCTAATCAAAATAAATCAGAGGAACAAATAACGGACGGTTTAAACATGCCGTTGGAACAAATGATGCAAATACTTGGTTATACAGATAAAATCAAGTCAAGCAAATAGTTTATCGTATTTTAGAGATAAACAAATCACCGTACTTAAACGCCTCTAAATCATTCCCGTTTTTAAACACTAATGTAAACGGGTATGTTTGTTTTCCGAGCATTGTCCTTGAAACATCAAAGGCGGTAAATAAATCATCTTTCTTATACTGTATAGCTATTATCCCATGGTAACACTCTTCGCCATTCATAAGGATAGCAATCTCTACTGATTGCTTAGATTGAATTATTTTATAGCAAATATTTATTTTATATCCCAAATCAAAGCCGTAGCGATGGATATTATAAAAACCCCCCTCTTTATCCATCATTGACCAAGAGGGTACTTTCCACCTTTGGCTATCTTGTGTTTGACCAAACTCATACCTGTTCGGGTTAATGTGATCAGCAGCCATTTTAGACACATCAAATCCAGTTTTAAAATCAAAACAAATAGCGGTTGTTGTTGGAGTTACTTCATTGTAAAAGCATCCCTGAGCCTTACAAATAGGAACAATGGCTATAAACATAGCCAGTAGAATAAATTTTCTCATTGTCTTAATTTGAGTAAAGAATATGGCGTAGCTATTGTAAAATTCAGCTACTCAGGGTTACGACGCCCTACACGCATAAAAGATACAGCTACGCCATTACAGCGTACCAAATCTTCATATTGCGTGTACATCAAGGTCGTAATTTGAGTAGCAATAAAATTTAGTACAATATTTTTAACACCCGAAGATAAATATATTTCAGCATAACAACGGTATGCCTTATTTTAGGAAATGGTACATAAAGATTACACAAACCCAAACAAATAATAACAGAAATTAAATAATTCTATTAAACACATGAATACAACGCCAAGGGTATATAGATGCTAATCATATTAATCAACTTAGTTTCCGAGATAATTATAAGGGGATTAACTTTCTGTTTCAATCAAATGATAGAAATCGGCTGTTGTGGCGACATACTTTGTAGACCAGGCTTTGTTGTAGATAAGATTTTAGCCTAGGTTGCTATTTCGACCGGTAAGGTTGCAAGATTCTTTTTTACATGGCGTAACCAATCGCAGGTTTAGAATACGTCAGAAGGGGGGAAGGCAATTATGAAAATGTTTCAAGTAACTGATATATTGTAAATAAATAGCCTAAAATATTATTTAAATAAATTCAATAGGGGTTTTAATACAAAGTGTACCCATTTTTGTAACCATAAAAACAAAAAACCCCTTAAATATTATCTAAGAGGCTTTTTTTGTGGTATCAGCTGTACCAGAACCCTATATATAACAGCTTGATTTACTGTTTATTATTTACATGCTTTCTAAAAGGTATCCTTTTTGGTATCACACTAATAACGTATAGAATACCTTACTTTTGATACTTGAAATCTGCATGGCGAATATACAATTATCGTTTAAAATTATGTGTAAAGTATGCTTTAAGTTTGTTTCAAAGATTAATAGCTGGCTTAAATAAATTGGTTTGAGGTTTATTGAAACTAGATCACTTATTCAAAATGAATACATCTACCTTAATAATTGCTTTAAAATCCTTAAAATATTTGTGTCATCCTTCGAGGCAGTCTTTCGTCACGTTGATTGTTATGAGTTTTATTTAATACAAACGGATAAGAGTCCAAATTGACAAATCTTTTAATCTAATTACTTGAAATGGGTTGTTAAGCCATATGTTTTAACTTAAGCATTTTACAGAAAAACGTTATATCAATTACCGTTTTATGTAATATAATCTGTGTAACTGTTTAGTGTAATGGAGCTTGCAGGTATAAAAACGAACATTTGCATAGATTTCCAGATTACATTAAAACCTTCGTTTTTCTGTAACCCAAATTATAAAAAACTAATCATCAAAAACTAAAATTCTGATTTAAATGGTGGAATGGTTTAATGGAAATGAATTTGAAAATATCAGATCACACAAATCAATCCTAAAATATCGAAGCGTAACACTATATTTAAAAAGGTTGCAGTAACCAAATATTGTTTAGGTTTATAAATTCTTTTTAGCCGGTCTTTCCGAATACCTCATTCGTTTAAACAAGTGTAAATGTCCGACAAAGTGGGATTGAAATTTGACATGGTTAATAAGGTTGCTGACCATGTTCCGGCAATGCTCGCCTATTGGGATAAAAACCTCGTTTGCCGATATGCTAATTCGAGTTATTTGGACTGGTTCGAGCAACCGGCGGAAGAATTGATCGATAAAGTTTTGTTACCAGGGTTATTGGAGGCACATTTTTTCCTGAACAGTAAACATATATCCGGTGTGCTCGACGGTAAAGTACAGATATTCGAAAGAGAAATCCCGGTTATATCTGGGGAATCAAGGAAGTCGATCGCAACATATACGCCTGATTTTGAAGGAAACAAGGTCATAGGCTTTTTTGTCCATTTAGCTCAGTTAAAAGGAGAGAGAGACGTCAGCTTAATTGTAAATACTGAAAGCAAAATTGCTCAAGCAATAGATAATTTGCCTTACAGGACACAAATAATAGATCAGGTAGCCCTATCACTAAAATCCGACGTGCTCAGTATATTTCCAGGTATAGAGTCCCTTGCCAAAAAGCATTTTATCTCTTCTACAAGCTTAAAAAGGGGTTTTAAAGCTAAATTTAAATGCACACTTTTTTCATTTTACCGAACCCTGCAAATGGAGATAGCTGAAAACTATTTGACTGAAAAAAAATGGAGCAAAAAGCAAGCTTCAGCGCATTTCAGTTTTGCTAATCAAAGTAATTTTAACGACTGTTACCGGAAATATCTCGACCAGAAAAACAACCGTTTAGAAGTTATTGCCTTACAACTGGAATATCAAGATCTTCATAAAACCCTTGTGAGCCAACTTCCTTCTTCCGTTGCCATGCTCGGCCGCGATTTTCGTTACCTTGCTTGCTCAAAACTTTGGGTAACCTATTACAATCTAAACGAACAAGAGGTAATCGGCACGGAATTCAAAGGGTTCTTTTTAGAATACTCGAGCAGGCATAAAGCTATGTTCAAAAGATGCCTGGATGGTGAGACATTGAGCAGTAACGGAGACGAAGTTCTCAAGGATGATGGATCGAGGTGTTGGATCAAGTGGGACCTTCGGCCATGGTATAACCACCAGCAACAAATAGCCGGTGTTATAATTACAACGGAAGATGTAACATCTATAAAAGTTTTGGATGCCGCCAATATAAAATTGTTTGAAGTCCTGAACAAAACCAATGAGATTAGCCGCATAAGTGCTTGAAAAAAAATCGATAATGGTACCCCCTCATCGAGCAAAATTGCGTGATATCCTCGATGTTTCGGAGGATCATGAGCCCACGTTTCAATTTGGCTTTAAAATTTTAAAGCGCCAAAAGACCGTGAAATGGTTAAACCTGCCCTGGACAATTCAGTGGCCAAGAGTCATAAAGCCGAATCCGTAATTTGGTATCTGAAAAGTAAGAAATATTAAGCCTTTTACAGGGTGTTATAAGCCGTCTTCCTAGAAACATCATGAGTAATTACTGGTAACCTTGCTCACTAGATAATTAAAGTATGTTAAGCGAGGATTCTTTATCAGAAATGCTTAAACTTCATACACGAAGAGAACATCAGCAGCTTAAAAAAGTGATGTCAATTGTGGTTGGCGAACTTCTTTCTAAAAAAGATCTTTTAAAACTGCTGGAAGTTTTTTACAGGTTTTTTAGCCCACTTGAGTCTATAATCGATCCTCATTTGGCCGAATTCGGCCATTTGGAATTCCATCATAGGCGCAAATCATACGCGCTTTTAAAAGACATTACATTTTTAGGAGGTCACTCCACTATAACTACTGATAATCATATCCTTCCTGACATCGTTAATTATTTAGATGCGCTTGGGGCAGTGTATGTCATGGAGGGTTTAACGCTTGGCGGAAAATTCTTTATTAGGGCGATAAATGCCAAGCTAGGTCTTATCGACCAAAAAGGGCTTTCCTATTTCTATGGTTACGGGTCCGAGACTATGGACAAGTGGCTGATATTCAACAAGGAGTTAGATTGGATTCCGGAAGTCCATTTTGAACGTATTGTAAAGAGTGCGAACAGAACGTTTCAAAACTTGCGTTCGTTGCTGGAATTTGATATTAAACGAGACAGAGTTACCTCAATGTCTTAACAATCCCTTTAGTTATTTAAAAACCTAAAGCTATGCTCAAAGTTGACTTCACAAATTGCGATCGTGAACCAATACATATTCCCGGGAGGGTGCAAAGCCATGGGCTGTTAATTAGTGTAAATGCTGATTTCAAAATAACAGCTTGCAGTGATAATATTCGTGAGTTTTTCCCGGTTTCCATGTACGAAGTTTTCGGCAAACACCTGTCTTTTATAGTGTATATTATGGAGATGTTGACCACCCTGTTTCGGGCCAAATTGACCCAGGGGTTAGCTGACTTTTGGGTTGCAGCAAATGCTATAAAAGCATGTACAAAAATAGTTATTTAAAAGGTAATTTCATTAATGGCTGTTTTCCGGTTCAACATTACGTTTTCTTCTCATAGATTCTCCCTTTAGCTCGATACGGTGTGCATCATGAACGATCCGGTCAAGGATCGCATCAGCAACCGTTTTTTCACCGATCACTTCAAACCATTTGCTCACCGGCAACTGCGAAGTGATGATCAGCGAGGTCTTACCGTGCCTGTCTTCAATGATCTCCATTAGTGCAGCCCTGCTTTGTGCATCAAAAGGCTGGATACCAAAGTCGTCGAGTATGAGCAATTGCTGCCTTTCGATCTTAGCCAGCTCTTTCATGTAGGAGCCGTCCGCCTTGGCCATCTTCAGTTTAGCGAACAGTTTGGGCGTACTGGTGTACAATACCCGGTAGCCCAATACACAGGCCTGGTAACCCACAGCAGAAGCAATATAGCTTTTACCGATGCCTGTACTCCCGGTAATCAGCAGGTTCTCGAAGCGATCAACAAACGTACAGTCCGCCAGGCGCATGATCTGGTTGCGGTCGATACTTCGGTCGGCATGGTAGTGAACGTCCTCTATAGCGGCTTTATAGCGGAATCGGGCATAAAGGATCGTGCGTTCAATACGCCTGTTCTGCCGGTCGTCCCATTCTGCATCTACCAGGTGGGCCAGCAGTTCATCTGCCGTATAGTCGTTTGTTTTACCGGTTTCCATGCTGCTTTTAAAGGCATGGAACATCCCGAAGAACTTCATCTTCCGCAGTTTGTCTAAGGTACTTGTGTTCATGTTATTGTTGTTTTAATGGTTATTTGTAATAGTCTTTTCCCCGGATATTACCGTGATCAGGCATAGGTAGCTCATCGGCAAATATGCTTTCCTCATAATTGTCCATCTTGTTTTCCAATATGGTTTGTATCGTTTTATAGCTATAAATACCATAACTGAGCCCCCGCTGACAGGCCATTATTAACCGGTCGTTCCCTGCTTTTTTTGCAAAGCCAAGTATCCCCAGGCAGGATTTGTAAGCCTGTTCGGGGTGTTGTTTACGCTCCAGTATCTGATGGATATATAGCCTGACATCCTCATGGATGGAGGTCGCCCAATTGAGGAACATATCCGGTGTCCAATCACTTTTAAAGCGATGGGCACTGGCCATATGTTCTTTGTCGGTAGTATAACCGTAGGGGTTCTTTTCGCGCTGGTGCAAAGCGATACGCTCATAATTGTAGTAGATCTCTACAATGGTGCGGGAGTATAACAGCTTGACCTTTTTGCCGATGAAGCGGTAAGGCACACTGTAATAGTGTTTATCCGGGCCGAGATTGACATGGCCGTTCTTGATCACCCTGGCATAAAAGTGCTTTTTGAACTGGTAACGCAGGACAGGCAGGGGTGCCAGGGTGCCACGCTCTATCTCTTCAAACTGTAGTATCCTGCTATAATTGCGGCCTTTGAGCAACTGGCTGTTATGGGCTTCCAAGGCCTGCCAGATCGCTGTATTGAGTTCTGTTAAAGAATGGTAGATATGCTTGTTTAAAGGGGCGTATACCTTAGTATAAATGATCTTAACGGCCCCTTCTACCAATGCCTTGTCGCGCGGGCGGTACGCCCGCGCCGGTAATATGGTAGTGCCATAATGATCGGCAAAGTCTTCAAATGTTTCGTTGAGGGTAGGTTCATAGCGGCTGCTTTTGGTTACGGCCGCCTTCAGGTTATCCGGCACAATGGCGGCCGGAACGCCGCCGATAAAGTGCAAGGTATTCTCGCAGGCCGCTATAAAGTCTTCCTTTTGCTGGCTCATAACAGCCTCTACATAGGTGAGCTGGCTGGCCCCAAGGATTGCCACAAAAACTTCTACTTCAATGACTTCACCGGTTTCCTTGTCCGTATAGCTCATCTTTTCACCCGCAAAATCGACGTACAGTTTGTCCCCGGCCTTGTGATCCATGTGCATGGTCGGATTGACCTTGGTCTTCCACTGGTTGTAATACGTGCAAAATTGGGTGTACTTATAGCCCTCGGGGAACTCCTTGATATAGGCTTCCCACAAGATCTGCCGGTTCATACCAGTCTTTTTAAGCTCTTTATCGACGTGGGGGAAGCAGCGCAGCATGGATTGCATACGGCTGCTTGGCTGGTTGTTTTCCCTGGTCTTGCCGAAAAGTCTTCCAGTTCCTTATCATTAAGGTTATTAACTTCTTCAAAGGTAAAGCCGCTCTTCTTAAGGACGGCCAGGTACTTTCTTACGGTATTCCGGGATGAATCAATCTGGGCAGCTATAAATCGCGTGCTGCGACCCTGGCTGTTCATCCTTAAAATCTTTCTAATCTTACTCATGCTGATTGTCAAATTGGCCATCTTAGAACGGGTCTTTTGCCCTCAAAAGATGGTTGCTTCTACAGCATTTGCTACGCGTTTTGGTGGGTCAGTTTGCCCCGAAATACCATGGTCAGTTTGCCCCGAAACAGTGGGTCAGCTTGCGCCGAAATAGTGTGGTCTCATTCATCATAATCTCCACCCTATATTGGCGATATAACCAATAAGCCACCAATTCCGCTTGATGTGTGTGGCATCTACAAATTTGAGGAACAAAGTATATCCATTGAGCCAGAGGCGTTTCCTCAGAAAGAGACTGCCGCTTCGTCAATCAATATTCAAGCAGGCGGTACATATAAAGCAGTACACGTTCCTAATGTATTTCAAAGGTTTGATTCTGATGATCCTGATTATATAGATGCCGAAGGCACTTGGAAAATTGATACTTTAGAAGCATCATGGAAGCATTCGAAGCCCTGTTATGGGATTCGGTTATCAAAGATGCCCGAGGGCTTCGCATCGATGTATTTGATGGGTGATCAGCGACCTTATAAGCTTATCCGTACTGATGATGACCCGAGTCTGGGTAAGGCGATAATATTCTCTAAACACTGACAGTATGATAATACCTGCACCTTATCGGGGCTTCCTCCACTCAGACCCAAACTCCACTCGCGGACGGCTCGCAGGGTGCTTGTTAAGCCCAATTGCCTTTGTTATCTTGCAAGCGTGAGATATCTCAATGTTCCATTAAAATGCTTTATCCTGATCGCAACGTTGCTATTAAGTAGTTGCTTTTCGTTGTTTGCGCCTGGACCAGCTTCTCAAATTAAAAGTGTGCCTAACCCGGCCAAAACCAAACAAGCCATTCTGTTTCTGAAAGGAGGTAATGCGACCGCGGATGATTCTTTACAAATATCCATTAAAGACGCTGATGACAGCTTAGATGAAACAGAGGTGGGTAATACCTTTACTACTGACTCTGATCATGGCAAAGCATTTCTTAACGCTACAGCCATTAGCTTACGATGGAAAGATAACACTCACCTAGTGATTATGATAAGCGGCTTAGAACATTCCTAAAAAACAAGAACGTTGAAGACGTCGCAATAATTTACCAAGCACGTTAGCTGTTTACTAAGTTACCTACAGATCTTCTCTACTCGGACCATTTGCTCAATTCGCGTAGGAAGGTTCCTAAGTAGCCAAAGAAAGCATTAACCTTGTGAACATAATCTTATGACTACAAGAATAGCACCTAGAACAATCCTGAAAGTTATATTCATGCTCTTTATCATCTTTGGTATGGTGAAGTGCCTCCAATCTGTAACGTCAAAGCAGGCAGTTCTGAGCAATCGTATGCTAATGAATAATCTGTATTTTCGGGGAACGGTACTAAGCGTCAAGACCTCTAACAGCCATAACTTTGGTATATTGCTTTTACAGCTAGATACAGCAAATAAAAGTCGGTTTGTAGATACATTGAAAGAAGGTATTTATCCATACAAGATTCAGAACGGGTTGGCAGAGATCTATACAAATGTTGCTGACGGAATTGAGAAAGGCGACCAAATTATAATCGACTTTAACGAGCAGAAAGCTTATTACTATCTTAAAGCAGAAACAAAGCACTATGAAGAAAGAATCTCTTTGATCAACTACTCAGGTGATATCCAATTTGTAAGAAACAATACAGTATTTAGGTAGGCACTCGGTCATTCTCTTCTCAAAGTTAGCTGACCCATCCGCACATAGTCGCTACGCTTCAAGGTAGTAGTACGAAAATGGGTATTCCATTGTAATCAATGGCAGCCTTCCACATTTACTTAGCTCTCCACCTTGCCTTAGTGCGTCTGTTCAGCAGTTCGTCTGTTCGAGAATTTCCTCGGATTAAAACTCACTGCAATGACAGACATTAGACAACTACTTAAAGAGTTCGAACGCTTCGCTTATGGCCAATCCTTGCATACCGCCTTTACCGACCTGTTAGACTGGACACTTTTACCTTTTAAAGTGTACGAGGATGAATTAGCGCAGCAATCAGCACTGGACACATACCGCAACCATAAGAAGGTAAACGAATTTGTTGAACTTGTAAAGATTGTAGGTGAACTATTAGAAGGCTTTTCAGACCCACTTGTTGAATTGTACATGCAAGCTATCAGCAATGGACACAATGGCCAGTACTTTACACCGGAACCCATCTGCGACATGATGGCGACTATAAGCGTTGGCAATCCTACCGACGGACAAACCGTTGCTGATTGCGCTTGCGGTAGCGGTAGGGTGCTACTTAGTGCAGCTAAGATCAACAGGCACCTTAAGCTTTACGGTGCAGACCTTGACTAACATGCTGTAAAATGGCCTTGCTTAACATGCTACTTAACTCTTTACAAGGTTAGATAGCCCATATAACTAATTTAGCAATGACTTCTATCGTGGTTATAAGATCCAAACTATATTAGTTAACGGTTACAACATGCCTTACTAAGTTGAGTTTACAGAGCCTGAACAAAGTTACATATGGCTTAAACCAGTAAGTGAACAGGCAAGGTCTAAGTTTGACAAGCCGTTTGAGCCTACACAAGCTTCAAAATCTATCAATGGTGTTCAGGGCACTCTCTTTTAGAGGTTTACCTTTTAAACAAGTTTACTTAGCTTTACCCAATCTACTTAACACCATGTCACGAACCTATCGATACGTCTATACCTTACTTACTATTCTATTTACTTCAAGTTTGGCATTTGCTCAGGTCAGCAGAGCTACGAAACTAATTCAATATCCTCAATTCAGTATACGAGTACCCAAGCAGTGGGTAAGGTTAGAAGTAGAGACTGAAGATTCCTTCTTTGGATACATTCAAATAGGCAAGGATGAATTTGTTGGATTTGATTTAGGTTGGTACTCAAACAATCTTAACGAAGACGAGTTCGGAGACTATTACCAGGTGGAAGATGGGAAAGTTTACAAGTTCCGAAGGTCAAAAAAGCGCAAGGAAAGGCTACTTATTGGCAAGGCTGACAGCACGACATTAGAAAGTGTAAGACGAAATAAAGTAGCATGGATATATATTGATGGCCACAAGGCTAAACTTATAACACCGAAAGTAACAACAAGAGGTACTACAGGTGTTTACATTGATAGCCTTTGGATGCAAGGATGCTGTAAGGTTAAGTTTCAAATGTCCACCTCTAACCTTACCTTCTTACAACAGCAGCAGCTTATAGCAGCGATTAAGACATTGAAGTTCTATCAGCATCATTCTAAGTAACCAGTGCAAATTTAGAAGTTAAAGGGTCATACCTGCTTGAGGGTAAATGTTGCATTACAATGAATATTTATATCCCCAGTCGGGAAGTATAATAGCGGGCCTTCGTTTATAGAGAATGACTTTACCGTAGAAGTCAAAGTTTATCCCAAGCAAACTTCCAAGATTGGTTGTTGGATACATGTTCTTAAGCACAATCATTAAAGCGTTATTTCTTACTTTGCTGCCAATGTAAAGCAACCCTAATGAAGAACTGATAGCTTTATAGTAATACACTGTATCACGAATAAGAACCGTCCTTCCAACTAGCTTCATTGCTTCTCTTGCTGTTATTGGTGGCCTACCTGGGAAAACATCATAGATTTCCCCTCGCCCCCTATGAGCTCTTGATGTATCAGATCGTTTGACCCATAGAAATTGTTTATCTGTTAACATCATCTTAGCCTGACCATCTCGTTTTTTAACAATGCCACTAACTACAACAACCTTCTTATGAAAGAACTCAGGAGAAGCCATCGCGTCTTCTTTCAAGATGACTGTTAAGCGCTGATTCGGATATGCCCCACCCAAGAAAACCATCATTGCATCAGATGTAGCCTTATAGCCAAACACAGAGTCCTCAACTGAAATCCATTTGCCTGTGGGAATATTACTCTTTCTTGCATCAACTACTTTATATACTTGCGCTAGCGCTTTACAAGTCAACAAAGCTACAAAGGCTCCAATAACGAGGTTCTTCATGTAATCAAGATAAGGAACGATGCTACATTGCTTGTTAAAGGGTATGGATACATACTTGCTTTAGGATAAATGATATATTATATCTGTATGCGGGTACAAAATTGAAAGGAGTTGGTAATGATAATTGCAGGCTTCCCCTCATATGTAGTAACAATGCCTCCAAAGTGCATAGGCAATCCCTCTCTTACCAACTGCAAGTGCTTTACCACTTGCTTGCCTTGGAGCATAACTATTATGTGATGTTTAGGGAACAATCCGCCAATGTATAAAATTGATAGTGTGTCATTTAACGCCTTATGCCCCCATACAATATCATATATGTAGACATCCTTACCCATGTGCGTTGAAACCTCGCTAGTGGGCAAATGAGGCTCTTCAGGGTTCGCCATTTTTAGACCTAAAATCGAGTCCAATGGCGGGTGCGTTTGTTGCGCTGATGCTTTACAAGTCAACAAGGCTATAAAGACAAGGATAAGGATGCACTTCATACTATGAAGATAAAGATCTGCTAGGATAGTCAATGCTCAAACTTATATTTGATAGACACAATTATAAATAGAAACTTCTTGATTGCAACAGTACAGTTCTTCTGTTGATTAAACTTATTAAGATAGACAACGTTCTTATAAAAGGTATGCGTAGCGCTTCCTCCATAACTTATAACGAAAGCAATTGAGGGATCTTCTTGTGCTGTTTCTTCAACGCCAGTAGCCTTCTCAATTTTGATTATCGTATAGCCAAGCCTCTGGAATGTGCTCTTAATATCCTTAAGATACTTTCTCTTGTTTAGGCTGCCTGTTAAATAAACAAAGGCTACAAAGACAACAAGCAATAGTATAAATAACATTACGAAAGCTATTAAGCTTATTAAATTTAGATTCATAGAATTCGATTGCCTGAAGCTATGAAGATAGCGAAAGATTGCTACATTGCAGTAAGTAAACTATGAACAGAATGGCCTTGATTTATAAATTCAGTACATCTTCTTTATTGTACATCTGTGTCCTTGTTGCTATTTCACTTACTGGATATGCTCAAGACGAGTTGGGTAATAAGCCAAGCGAGTCATTCATGTGGAATGAGGTTAGCGCTAAACAAGCTCAGCAAGATATTGAGCAAAGTAAAGCTAAGCTCTTACTCGTTGGAGGTATTGCGTCCGTTCACTATGAAGGCCAGGAGGTGTTTGAGAAGAAGTATAAAGTGAGCTATTACGACTTTGCTTGCAACTCACCTGAGGAAAAGTATATAAAGGAGTACAACAAGGCAATCTTTACCCACCTTGATAAACAATTTGGCAAGAAGTGGCGTAAAGAGATAAGGAAGGATGTAATAGGCTACAAGTAATTGTTAGATTGTAAACGGCCGTAAGCGTCTTAACTTGTAAATGCTGTATATTAGCCATGACCTAGATAAAGAAATGAATACTAATACGTTAGCGCAAGACCGTTTTAAACCTATCACCAGGATCCATAAAAGCCATTCCATCAGGGTCTATAAACCGAATAGGGTTATTACCGCCATAAACATAGGAACTCATGCGTCTAAACTTCTCCGCCAAAGGGTTAACACTTGTCCAACGGGGGAATTACCGGATCATAGAACCTTGCACCATAATCGTACTGGCCTGTTTAATCCTATAAACCTTCTTGTTGTAAAGTTATTGATGCTACTTAAATGATGAAGATACTGATCTGTACGCAGGTATAATTGAATTTATGACTAATTTATTACAAGGTACTAAGGCAATTCACTCAGTGAATGGATAACCTGTTAAGTGCTTCTATAACTTTTAAAACATTAGGTTAGAATACCCAATAACTATTTTAATCAAAAACCAAACCGGAGTCTATCGTTCAAACCATTCCTATTACCAGAGATGATAAAAATTCGTAAGGCTGACGCACATTAAATATCAATGCCAGGCATATGGCCAGGTTTCGTTCTATTAACAACATTTCGTTAGCTCGGAAAGCACGGAGGCTTGGCCGAGCGGGAGTTTTGCAACATACATTTTACTCGGGCATTTTCTCGCCTAATGCCTTGCCAATCCTTTTGATAATTTCATATTCCTCGATAGTGGTAGGCTTCACTTCGACTTTGCGAGACGTAACATAAGGCAAGCCATGATTTAGAGAAAACTCTGTACCAGCTTCTACTTTTGGAAAGCTTTGGATTTCGATCTTTGTCTGATCATTAGATATCGAGTCTAAAACGATATGGTACTTTGGAATGTACTTTAATTTCCCCCACCAATTGTAATATAGTTCTGATTCTCCTACTGAATCCCAAGCGTACCAGTTAATAAAGAAATAGTTTTGATTGTCGGATTGCGATATTTTCAGCAAGTTGCTTTCTGAGGGGTTATATCCTTGAGTCATATCAAGTGCATGATACCGTTCATCAGAAAACATTCTAACAACCTCCTCTCTTACTTGAATGATTGGGTGCTTGTAAACATAAGACATTAATTTAATGTCTTTTAGCTCTTTTTTAAAAACCAAATAACGTGTAGCGTAAATAACTACACAATTAATCAAAATCGCAGTTAAATATGTCGTTACTCTTTTCATAAAAGCCTGTATAAGTAGTTCATTACTTCTTTTTCTTTTCTTCTTCCTGTTTTTTGAGATATTCCGCTCTTTGTTGTAAAGCATTTTGTAACTGGGATTAGATAGCATTTTCAGCGACTTTTACTCTACCATTCAGCTCTTTTTTTGTAATTTAACCATTCTTTCCATCATTTTCTCGTATTTGATCTGGATCTTCTTTGTTATGATGATCCAACATGTCGCCGAAACCCTAGTCTTGGGGTTAGCGAGGGTTAATCTTGCCTTTTACCTTTCTTATCATAGGCATATTCTTCTTTGATATTAAGAGTAAGATAATCGACGTTTTTTTTATAACGATAATATTCACCATCAAAATAAAGGTACAAACTGTCATTGTATCTTTTATTCAAATTATAATTGGCAATCTGAATACCACTTGGACAATTATGTATGATTTGATTTTTTTCATCTTCTAAGTTTGCAATAATATTATTAGAATTTTCTTGCCAAATAATGTCGAGACCTTTTGTGTAAGGTGTTACTAAATAGCTTTCAGCCGACGGCTTCAACACTCCGTTATATTTACGGGGAATAATGTAACAAAGACCATCATATGCTTTCCAAACTGTAACACACTTTCCATTTTTCAAGTAATAGAAGGATCTATACTCTACTCTCCAGACAATCGCTGCGAATAATAATATTATTAATAATAATAACGCCTTTTTCATACACTATTAAGCCTTAAAATACATTTAATGAAGGGGTAATTCTCCATTGACACTTTTCTATTTGTGCAATGCAAATGATGACAATTACAACAAACATTTTTGAAGTAAGGTCGGCTAAGCCGAGCATAGTCCACTTCCTATATGTTGCTGTTCCTGATCTACGTATGATACATTTGTCTGTCTTTTATTAACGGCTTGTCCGTATGTTCTTCACGACCATAACCAATAATAAGGTCATCACTTGCATGATTTTATGGCAACCACTTTCTATCATTTTCAGCCTGAGGATCAATGCTTTTCGATCTTAAGATGAGGGGTCATAGAACCGTGCGCTCTAATCATACTAATCATTCCTTCCTGTATTCCCCTGCTACTGTGAAGGTATTATTGCTACTTTAATGATATGAAGTTAATAATCTGTACGCTGATATTAATAGAATTTCAAACTAATTTATTAAAAGGTACTTAGATACTTAATTCACTGAATGATTACTTTGGCAATGAACTTCTGTACCTTATAAAGCATCAGGTTAGAATACCTTACAGCCAATTCAATCAAAACTTGACTCAAATCTATCGATAACGAAATTTTAAGTTCTTCTACGAATGCTATTATCCGGGATGCTAAAATTTTAAGGTTTAAGCTGTTTATTATGAGAACTTGCGAATAGTATCTTTTCAGAACATAAAGTTTAAATTGATTTGACAATGCTCTAAAGCAAATAATAGTATATTTTATAATTTAAGGTCTTCTTATACTAGGCTGCCATAGTTCTATACGGGATATGTTAGATAGAGACCCGCTATTCATACTCATATGACCTTTCCTGTTGCCATCGAACACCCCTTCGATAAGGACATAATGGTTACTGAAATTATGCTTAAATATCTTGTTATTGACATCAACCCAAAGTGCATTCTTTTCGATACTGTGTTCGTAATCGCCTTTGTCTAAATACAGACAGTTGCCTTCAAATTCTAGATGTAAATAGCCAATGACTCTAACCTTCTGCTTGTAAAAACTTTGGGCATTTCCAATCAGAGAAATAAGAGAAACATCCTTAACAATGCTAAGTGTATCAATCGAATGGTTTTGAACATCTGACAACTTCACCTTTGGGATTGGTTTATTACACGCAATAATTGTAATGCCGAAGAATAATATTAAGATGTAGATTAGCACTTTCATTGAGTATGGTAAGGTTACATGAATGTGGTTCCAATTTACATAAATTACCGAATATACGACCGGTTTCGAGCTAAATCTAATAAGCTGAAGTGATATGGTTAACATTAAACGTCTTTCTGTCTTTTTAATTTTTACCGCTAATAGCCAATTTGCACAAGTCTAGGATTCGAATCGGATAAAGTTTTAAGAGTAAATAAAATAGGCAAAGAGTTTACTCTTTCGTAAGTGTAAAGGAAAATACGGAGATATCTATTCATTTAACAAAGACTGATATATTGAAAGATGAAGGCAACACAACTTGTGAATGAACTACAATATTTTAAATTTTCCATTCCAACTTACACGTTGAATAAGGCTCTGCTTGTTTATTACAAGGTACTTAGGCAAGTCACTCACTAAATGCATAACCTTTTAAGTGCTTCTTTGCCGTATAAAACATCAGATTGGAAGACCTTACAGCTACCTTAATCAAAAACTACTCTCAAGTCTATCGTTCAAACCATTCCTATTTATGTCTACTGCCATTATCAGGTATGTAAACTGGTAAGTCTTACGCACATTAAATAACAGAAGCCACAGTTTAGTGGATTTTTTTAGTTTAATAATAATTAGATCATTCCTTGATTGCTTTGATGTTTTGTTCATTCGACAAGTCCCAAAACCACCATTTAGAAGAATTATCCTTTTCTGCCTTAAATCGCCTGACATATGCAACCTTAAACAGGTTTAATAATAAGTTTACAGCTTTGCCTAATTCAGGTTCAGGTAAACCGATTATCTTTTGAATGCTCGTGGATATTGGGCCTTTACACAAAAGAACACATGGTGTAAATGAAGTTTTCAACAAACTATCTTTAATTGCGATTTCTGTATCTGTTACAACCGGTTTTGATTGCATAATTAAAAAAGATAATTCATTTAGAAACAATCGCTTATTACCCAAGTCAAGCTTATCAAAATGCTCTAATATTAAGCTAATGTCAATTAATCCCTGCGCAAATTTGTTTAGTAATATCTCCTTTTCTAACTCCATCTTAATTAGAGGTAATAATGTTATGTGGTTTAGTTTTATCAATATCTACACTCGTCCACCTTGCAATCACCGGGTCATTGAATCTAACGCCATAATCGTACTGGCCTGTTTCTTTCTACAATTCCTTCTTATTGTAAAGGTATTAATGCTACTTAAATGATGAAGATACTAATCTGTAGGCAGGTATTAGTAGAATTTATGACTAATGTATTATAGGGTACTTAGGCAATTCACTCAGTGAATGCATAACCTGTTAAGTGCTTCTGTACCTTTTAAAACATCAGTTTAGAATACCTAATAACAAATTTTACAAATAACCCAATTTACGCTCGATAAAGAGCAAAGCTAGGCGAGATACCGGGCTTTGTTGTTACCTATAATTCATCATATTTTTAACTCTTTAACATTGAAGGCCACCTACGTAAGCCAATTCTTACTAGATAAAAAACGGTAGCCCAAACTACTCCATTAAGCGGTAGATACCACAAAGAATTACTCCAATTAAAAGGTGTACCTATAAAAAACACATAAATCTTTTCAAGAAAACTCCTTTTTGCACCCCATGTTAAAAAAAACATAGCTGTTGTTGCTGCTAAAGCCGAATATGCTATAACAAAGGTTATATAATATAGCATAGTTCTCATATACTAATGTTTTACGCCTTGCTTTTTAAGCCACTTTACTATAGTGTCTATCAACTGATCTGCCTGCTTTCCTGGTCTTGCTGCATCAAAGTGATGTGCATCAAGTTCTTTAAATATATTTTTTTCATAGATTGGTAACCAAACTGCCTCGGCAATTTTAATAGCAGTTTTCTTATCAGGAACAAAATTCGTTTCAATGTTTATATTAGCAGCTATAGTAAAATCACATATAAGAACTGCCAAAAAAGATGCGATAAATATCGTTTTTCGATCTGTTTTTATTTTCATATTAATATAATTTACTACATTCACTCTGCTTCTTTTTTAATCACCTTATTTACAAATGTATTGTCAGGTTTAGTTGTCAAAGGGTCTAACTATATATCCTAGGTATCTTAAAATTAACAACTCCTGGCACATCGCTAGGCTCAAGTCGTTTATATCTGTTTATTTATTTCTAAAAGAAGCTAAAGCCTTCTCAAACTCACTCTTTTTTATTTCCGACACACTTACATATCCTATACTGAGATTAAGAATTCTGATGTCTTTCCAGTACAAGCCATTGGCCATTCTACCTTGAAGGATCATAGTCTCCGGCTCGTATTGTCTACCTAGTTGTTTCGCAATTTTAGCCTTTAATTCTGTGCCCTCAAAGCGTTTGTTTGCAATACTATCACCTAAGGATCGTATGTTTTTATCGTTTAAAGTACTGCCCCCAAAGTCAGATATATAGATATATGAAGAGTCTGAATAAACATATTGATTTTCTAATTCATTATGGCCGCCGATTAAAGTTATAAGTTTGAAGCCTTTCGGTAAAACCATAGTGATACTTCTCGGATCAAATTCGCCAATGTGTTTACTTTTGTATTGTATCGTTGTTATACCCTGACTACTCGCGCATGATACAATTAAATAAAAGAGTACTAGGTAGATTATGTTTCTCATCTTATTGGGTGTATACTATAAATGAAGCTATAATAAATTGTGTAAGTGTTGTTGATACTTTAGAACTCTTAACTGAAGAGTATGGTTATGAAATAGAAAAGATCATTGCAGAAATATTAACATATGCGGTAAATGATGTTTTATGGTCTGGTGAAGACGAAGAGGCAAATCACAAAGCTACACAGGATTTGATAGTTGCTAAATATCCTTAATTAACAAGAGCTTCCATGATAAAAATTGCTGATGTGGCTGCTTACTTTTGGAAGTGAATTTAATTAAAAAATTTGAGTACCTCTATAAAAGTAAAGAATCATTAAACCCTCACTGCATCAAGAAAAAAGTTATTTACTTTAGATCATATGAAACCCGCCTTTATTACCTTTGTCTTTTATCTGCTTGCGATTAATCTCTATGCTCAAGATAAAAGCTTTCGTCCAACCTATATCTATGAAGGCTACATACAAATCGCTCCATCGAAAAAAGTTCCTGTAAAGCTTAACTTCCTAGTTCTTCTCGATTCTACGGTAGTTGGTTCTTACTGGTACAAACCTGAACAGGGTAGCCTGCAACTCAAAGGCAAGATGTACAAAGACAATACATTCATACTCTATGAACGAGATGCGAAGGAAGAAGTCACAGGATCGTTTAAAGGTAAAGTTTCAGAGAACCGCGCCGAAGCAGCTGGGCGATGGACATCAACAAAAAGCAACAAGAGCTTCGACTTTTCGCTTAGCTTGATAAACGGAATGAGGTACTATTGGGATTATATTAGAAAATTCAGAAGTCTTCCTGAGTACAATAATATTGATTCTGCTATCAAACAATCAGGCAAAGTATTAAGTGTCGATGTTGCCAGTCAAGATATAACTTACTTGCCAATTGGGTTTAGCACGCTACACAATGCACTTTCGGTAAACTTGTTAGGAAACCGCTTTGAAAAGTTTCCTGATGTATTAACTAACTTAGTACAACTTCAAGAAATTTCATTAAGCTCGAATGAGCTGAGTCAAGTTACTTCTAAAATAGGAAGGCTTAAGAATCTTCGCATCTTAATTATGAATAACAATAAACTCAGTGAGCTACCAAAAGAAATTGGTATGCTTGAAGAGCTTCTTTACCTGGAATTAGGTAATAATAAGTTAATGGCTCTTCCATCCACTATAACAAATCTTAAACATCTTGAAGAGCTTCATATTGAAAGAAATCGTCTTAACTATTTAGAGAAAGAGAGGATTAAAAAGCTATTACCTAAATGTGTAATTTACTTTTAAATGTATATCTATCGATTTATAGTTTATAAAATCTATATAAACTGAAGAATTTCAATGTTTATAAATTGACTATGCTTTTAATTAAGTAGTTCAAGCTTTCTGCTCCATATAAAAGTATGATATTTCCAAAATCGTGGATTGAAAAGAAAGTGTCAGAATGGACTTATGTAGCAAAATTACACTTATTGATACGTTAGAAATATAGTCAACAATCGCAAATAATTAGGTTTTTAATTCTGTACCGTTTAATACATTAAATTAGAAAACCACCTACTCATAATCCAACAAACCATACCACATACACTAAAATATCATTTCCAAAAAATCTTAAATCTTTGTAATATCCCTATAAGGTACATTTATTAAAAAAAAGTGGAAAATGGATATTCTCTTAAATGTTATATAACTTTAGGCCTTACACACCTAATCAAGTTATCACAATGAAAACCTTTAAACTTTTTCTGATTGCTTCAATTTACTTAATCCTTTCTGGCTGTCAACAACAGGATAAACCGAAGACAGAAATTGACAAGGCAATGGAACGAGATAGCTTTTCGCGCAAAATGTATGGCGAGAGTGCGGATGAGCACATTAAAAAAATGGTTAATCAGAATATCGCAAAAGCTGCCTTCGACACCGTAGGTTTGCATAGTGCCCCGGTAAAGGTTCTTCAAGCTAAGATCGTCAAGGAAGAATACTCAAATTATCGTTCAGTCTTTTTGAAATATAAAAACATATCTAAGAAAACCGTTAGTGGCATTAAGTTTCAATGGTACGGCACCAATGCGTTTAATGAACCTGCAGATTTAGGAAGCACCTATGCAGCTGGCTTTGGAGGAGGTTTTACAGATGATCCTTTGCGACCAGGAAGAAGTGAAGGTTCCACCTGGAACGTACTAAGCCGGGATGCTAAGAAGCTGAAATTAGCTTGGCCAATAGAAGTTTCGTTCTCAGATGGAACTAGTTGGAAGTTGATGCATTAAAGATTCAATTTTGACGTGTCAACTTGTAATAAATTGGGTTTAAATGTACCCAACCGATCATTCAACTGTTATCCAAGAATTTTTAAATTATTGTAATTTCCTATATAAAGCAGAATTATATCAACTTTTTGGAACTTGTCTACAAAAGCATGAGTTTGCACGTTATTGCGCCAAAACATAGGTTTTGCAACAAATAAGGCAAAAGACAGCTTATTGCCTGTTTTAAGGATAAAATGAGTTTTTGCAGCTTTAGTTAAACATAATAGGGTGTTAGTCGACATATAGATCTAGCTATTACAAAATTTCCAAAAAATATACATTTCTTGTAATCTTCCTATATAAGGTAGTTTGAATGAACATTTTGGAAAATGGAAATTCTTGAATAGGAAAGGGAAGAGTGAGGAATGATTATTCAGCAAAGTTAGGCGTTAGGTTTGACACATGGCAAGGAATTTCCGGCATAAACACATGCCCACACACTACCCATCATTTATTCCATTCCTCCTTGCACTTAGATCAAACCTTGCACCTGTATGGGCATCATAATCATTCATTCACTTTAATCAAAATCAATATGGAAACATGAAAAACTGCGCCAAAACTGCGCCAAAAGCATCGGATTCACCTAAAGATTGGTAAATTTGAATAGGGTAGGACCAATTGTATGTCTACCGAATCATAAATAACAAATTATATAAAATCTGCATTTATAGGCTCCAAAAGCAGTTTTAAGGCATAAAAAAGCCTCTTAGTATTCCTAAGAGGCTAGATTAAGTGTGGTATCAGCTGGGATCGAACCAGCGACACAAGGATTTTCAGTCCTTTGCTCTACCGACTGAGCTATGATACCGCTCCGTTTAAGGTTTGCAAATGTAGCGTTTTTTTTATTCCTGTAAAGTTTTTTTTCATTTTTGTTGCTCACAGGGTAGGTCTCTCGTCCTTTTAGAAGGCTCGGGCTTTGGTTTTCAGTAATTTACAAGGAGATTTTTTTTTAGAAAAATTTGCCGGCAATCATCATTTGCATCTTAAAACAAAACTTACCTTTCCAACATTGAAACATTTCTATACTTTAGCTTTTAAATTACTATGCACGCATAATGATAGGCCAGGTTATCTTCATCATCATCTTAGCAGCTGCTGTTTACCTGTTCGGTAAAAACGTGGCTAAAGTACGGCGGAATATATTGCTGGGTAAAGATACCGACCGCAGCAACAACCCCGCCGCACGCTGGAAAGTTATGGCCAAAGTGGCCCTCGGCCAAACCAAAATGGTTAAACGCCCGGTTGCCGCAGTAATGCACTTTTTCATTTACGCAGGGTTTATCATTATCAATCTGGAAGTGCTGGAGATTATGATTGATGGAATTTTTGGCTCGCACCGTGTATTTGCAAAACCACTTGGCAGCTTGTACGGCTTGCTGATAGGCGGTTTTGAGGTGCTGGCTTTATTGGTGCTATTATCCTGCGTGGTTTTTCTTGCACGGCGAAACATCCTCAAGTTAAAAAGATTTGGCGGCGCGGAGATGACTGCCTGGCCAAAATCTGATGCCAATTATATCCTTATTATCGAGGTATTGCTGATGACGGCATTCCTCACCATGAATGCTGCCGATTACAAACTACAAGCTTTACACTTCGGGCATTACGTTTCGGCAGGGAAGTTCCCGGTAAGTGCGTTCATTGCACCTTTGCTGCCGCAAGGTGCTGCTATATTGGAAACCATAGAGCGGGTTTGCTGGTGGTTTCACATCATCGGTATCCTGGCATTTTTAAACTATTTGCCGTATTCCAAGCATTTTCACATTATGCTGGCCTTCCCGAATGTTTATTATTCAAACCTTCAGGAAAAAGGTAAGTTCACTAATATGGCATCTGTAACCAACGAGGTGAAAGCCATGCTGGATCCTTCTTTTGTACCGGAGCCTGCGGAAGTAAACCGTTTTGGGGTGAAAGATGTAACCGACCTTACCTGGAAAAACCTGATGGAGGCCTATACCTGCACCGAATGTGGCAGGTGTACCTCGGTTTGCCCGGCTAACATCACCGGTAAGCTTTTATCGCCGCGTAAAATTATGATGGATACCCGCGACAGGTTAACCGAAGTGGGCGACAACATTGATAAGCACGGAAAAGATTATACCGATGACAAAACATTACTGGATAACTACATTACCAGAGAGGAATTATGGGCCTGTACTACCTGTAACGCCTGCGTGGAGGCTTGCCCGGTAAACATTAATCCGCTGGAAATTATTACTGAAATGCGCCGGTACGTGGTAATGGAGGAGTCGCAGGCACCGGCCAGCCTAAACAATATGTTCGGCAATATGGAAAATAATGGCGCGCCGTGGAAATACAGCCAGGCCGACAGGCTCAATTGGGCGGAGAAGGATTAATTTAAAAGAGCATGTTAGAGGTCACAGATATTATAGAAAGTAAATATAACCAGTTTGTTGAACGGGTAGCCGCCACTAAATTGGTTTGGGGTTTAAAGAACAAAACAGGCTGGGCGAATACCGAATCTGCGGAAGATGACGAAGTAGGGGTAATTCCTTTCTGGTCGGACAGGGCCTATGCCAAGATCTGCGCCCGCGACGATTGGAAGAGTTTTTCGCCAACCGAGGTGCCGCTTGGCATGTTCCTGGAAGACTGGTGTATGGATCTGTCTGAAAACGATACTTTAGCGGGCATTAACTGGGATGCCAATATGCTGGGTAAAGAAGTTGATGCGCTGGAACTGGTAGTAGCTATTCTGAACCGGCTTAAAGAGATTAATTCGGCCATCAAGTTTGCCAATTACAGCAGCATCGATGAGTTCATTAGCCAAATAAGCGAAGAAGAATAAAGATTGTCAAAATGGAGAGCAGCCAGTATAAATCCGAACAGGGAATGTCAAAGCCTGATATGCTTAAAGTTCCAACCATGGCCGAAATGGCTGCGGAAGGCAGGCAGCCCGAGATATTGTTTTGGGTAGGATGTGCCGGCAGCTTTGATGAGCGGGCGCAGAAGATCACCCGCGATATCTGCAAGATATTGCAGCATGTTGGCATCAGCTACGCCGTTTTAGGCACAGAAGAAGGCTGCACCGGCGATCCTGCAAAACGCGCCGGTAATGAATTCTTATTCCAGATGCAGGCCATGACCAATATCGAAGTGATGAATGCTTACGAGATCAAAAAAATAGTGACCGGCTGCCCGCATTGTTTCAATACGATCAGGAATGAGTATCCGGGACTAGGCGGAAATTATGAAGTGATCCACCACACGCAGCTGATCCAGGGTTTGATTAATGAAGGCAAACTCAAGGCGGAGGGTGGCGAAAGCTTCAAAGGGCGCAGGATCACTTTTCATGATCCTTGCTATTTAGGCCGTGGCAATGGCGTTTATGAAGCGCCACGCGCTGCGTTAGAAATATTAGATACGGAACTGGTAGAAATGAAACGCTGCAAAAGCAACGGCCTTTGCTGTGGTGCAGGCGGCGCCCAAATGTTTAAAGAACCCGAGCCTGGTAAAAAAGACATCAATGACGAACGGATGCTGGATGTAATGGAAGCAAAAGCTGATGTTATCGCATCCGGATGCCCATTTTGCATGACGATGTTGACCGATGGCGTAAAGCATATGGAAAAAGAAACGGAAATAAAAGTGCTGGATATCGCAGAGATTACCGCAAGGGCGAACGGGTTGTGATATAGCGTAGATTTAGAATGGGTGTGGGGCATGCGCCGTTTCTTCCTTTGGGAAGCAAGTAGAAGGATTTTGGTACAGCGATTAACTCCCGCTTTGGCCTTATTACATTGTCCCCGCCTTTAAATAACGCAACGCCTGTTGCAGGCTATCTAACCGAGCTGGGCTAATTTTCTTCACCGGAATGCTAATCATTGTTGCCATAGAATCAAGGTCTCCCTGCGGATCACTGTAGGTTTGCATGATGATATCATCAGCCTGTGTTTTTACCTGGAGCGTATCGTTGGCGGCACTTCCCGGTAAGTAATTTATCTCTGCAAAGCGCTTTAAATTAAAGGAAAAATATTCCTGTTTACCCTGTTGATAAGTTTTGCGGAGGCGGATAAAATGATCTTGCGTAAGCGTAATCTCCCACTTTTTAATTTTAATATCTCCTGAGGGGTCATAGGCATCGTTCAGGAATTTATTGCCCCAGTTTAGCCACTCCTGCTCGCCCATCAAAGCTCTAAAGCTGTATAAAAGTGGCGTCATCGCCAAAATGAGTATTACAATATTTACTTTTTTCACAACAGGTAGAATTGATGCTGGGATGACAACAATCAATACTTCTAATTTAATAAATTGAATAAATTTGCATATGGAATTTTCTTCACACACCCGGGTTTGGATCTACCAATCCGACCGTAAATTAACCGATGCCGAAACCCTGCAAATACAGGTGCAGCTAGACAATTTTACTACCGGGTGGACGGCCCACAATAACCAGTTGAAAGCAAAGGCCGAGATCAGGTACAATCGGTTTTTAATTTTGTTTGTGGATGAAAGCCAGGCCGGAGCCAGCGGTTGCACTATTGATAAATCAGTCAATTTTATGAAGCAATTGGAGCCGCAATTTGGAATTAATTTATTCGACAGATTTAACCTGGCTTATCGTGATGGTGAAGAAATCGTTTCCGTACCGCGCCACCAATTTGAAGAACTACTCAAAGAAGGTAAGATCGGTACCAGCACCATTGTATTTAACAACATGGCGCAAAACCTGTCAGATTTGCAAACCAAATGGGAAGTACCGTTTAAAGATAGCTGGCATATCCAGTTATTCCGGGACTTGGTGGTGGAGTAGCTCTCAAATAAAAGCTGTTCTAAAACTTTCTAATAGGCAAGACGCTACTCCGTGTCATTATCAGCCATGAGTCATCTATTTTCTTTTATTTAGATATCGGGAAAACCCGATATATCTTTGTGCCATGGATCAGCTCGCCATATTTAAGGCACTCTCAAACAACACCCGCTTGCAGATTCTGCAATGGCTAAAACAGCCGGAAATTAATTTTCCGGGACATACTGCGGCATGCGGGGCCGGTGTGTGCGTAGGCAAAATTCAGGAAAAAGCCTCGCTTACCCAGTCTACCGTTTCCGAATACTTGTCGCTGCTGCAACGGGCCGGATTGGTTAGCGCTACCCGTATAGGGCAGTGGACCTACTATAAAAGAAATGAAGAAGCCTTTGCTGCCCTGAGTGAGCTGATTGGATCCGAATTATAAATCAAATATTACGTATTAAATATATATCATGAGTACTACAGACACCTTATTCAGGCCGTTTAGCCTGAAATCTTTAAATATCCAAAACCGCATCGTTATGGCTCCCATGACAAGGTCGTTCTCTCCAAATGGGGTACCAACTCCAGACGTGGCTGCATATTATCGCAAGCGCGCCGAAGGAGAAGTTGGACTGATCCTTTCTGAGGGTACAGTTATAGAACGGGTATCATCATCCAATGATGCAAGTATCCCGCATTTTTACGGTACTGAAGCCCTCAACGGCTGGCAGAATGTAGTGGATGGCGTACACGCCGCGGGCGGTGCCATGGGTCCGCAGATCTGGCATATGGGCATTATGGATAATCACCAATCAGGCTGGTTGCCATCGCAGCCCTTTGAAGGGCCCTCTGGCTTAAACAAACCGGGCTCAAATAATGGTAACACGATGACTGATGCCGACATTGCTGATACCATCGCCGCTTTTGGCCGCGCCGCTGCTGATGCTAAAAAACTGGGTTTTGATTGCGTGGAGATCCACGGCGCACATGGGTACCTGATAGACCAGTTCTTTTGGGAAGGCACCAACCTGCGCACCGATAGTTATGGTGGCAAAACATTGGCCGAACGCAGCCGCTTTGCAATAGAGGTGATAAAAGAAGTAAGGAAACAGGTAGGAGAAGATTTTGCAGTGATCATTCGCTTATCACAATGGAAGCCTGCTGACTATAATTTGCAAATGGCCAAAACGCCGAAGGAACTGGAAGAGTGGTTGATCCCGATGGCTGATGCAGGTGTGGATATTTTCCATAATTCGCAGCGCCGTTTCTGGGAGCCGGAGTTTGAAGGATCAGACCTGAACTTCGCCGGATGGGCCAAAAAAGTTACCGGCAAGGCAACAATCACGGTTGGTTCGGTAGGCCTCGACGGAGAATTTTTGGCTGCTTTTGGCGGTGCAAGTTCACAGCCGAGTTCACTCGACGAATTATTGCGCAGGATGGATCGCGGTGATTTTGACCTGGTGGCAGTAGGGCGCCCGTTACTTGCCGACCCATACTGGGTACAGAAAATTCGTGAGCACCGTACAGATGAATTAAAAGGTTTTACTAAAGAAGCACTTATGCAATTGGTGTAAGCCAATCATGATGCTGAATATAGAGGACCTGCATGGCGAAAAGCTATGCAGGTCCTTTTGTTTTTTAAAGTGACCCAAAGCTTTAGGAAGCACAAACCAATAGGGTTAGTCGCTGTTAAATTAATTACCAATCTGTTCTAAAATGTTTATCATCAACCTCACCTATATTGTTCCGCTGGAGGAACTCGACGAGCACATGGCGGCACATGTAAAGTATCTCAATAAATATTACAGGGCCGATGTTTTCATCATGAGTGGCAGAAAGGTGCCGCGTACCGGCGGGATAATCATTGCCCAGGCAGACGATAAGGAGATCTTAGAAAAGATCATTGCTGAAGATCCTTTCCATAAACACCAACTGGCCGAGTTTGAAATTACTGAATTCCTGGCTTCGCAATCGCATCCCGATCTGAAGAATTTATTGCGCGGCTAGGGGGCCAATATTTCATTTTTGTATTTATATTGCATAATGGAACAGTACGATCAACGGATAGATGCCTACATTGCGAAGGCGGCCGATTTTGCCAAACCCATCTTGATTCATCTGCGCGAACTTGTGCATAAAGCCTCGCCGGAGATTAAGGAAACTATGAAATGGAGTTCGCCTTTTTTTGAGTATAACGGCATACTTTGTCATATGATGGCATTTAAACAACATCTTGGATTTGGTTTCTGGAAGGCAGAAACCTTGCCCGATCCGCACGGTATCCTTCATCTGGAGGGTGGCGAATCCGCAGGGAGCCTGGGCAGAATTGAATCCTTAAGCGATTTGCCCGAAGACGATATCCTGATCTGGTATATCCGGCAGGCGATGGCCCTGAGAGGACCTGCTGCTAAAGCCCTTCCTAAACCGGCAGCAAAAAAAATGCCCACCATGAGCGCTGCGCAGGAAGTTCCTTCCTATTTAAAAGATCTGCTGGATAAAAACGCTGATGCTTCGGGTCATTTCGAAAACTTTAGTGCCTCGCAAAAAAAAGAATACATTGCCTGGTTTGAAGATGCCAAGAGCGATGCCACACGCCAAAAACGGCTGGCGGAAGGGTTGCAATGGATCAGCGAGGGCAAAACCAGGCATTGGAAATATAAATAGTTCCATCGCGACAAGCAATCGACAATTGATTATTCTTTATCTTTAGTAAAGTATAAACCTACACCGGGACTAATCATTAAAACTTAAAATTTTTTGCATCACTATACAGGTGTTTCATTCCGCGAATCTGAATCGGGTGAATCACCTTTCTGTTTGATTACCAATTGGTTGCATTTTTAGGTGAAACACCCATCCAGAAACTTATTTGTGCAAATCATTGTTTTTCAATGCATTATAGTAGTTGAATTTTCGCCATAAATATTGTGAATCACTTTCGATGAAACACCTTCTATGCTTATCTTTTGAACGATAGTTTCCGAATGCGCTAAAAATCAAGCTGCTTCAGGCCTGCATTGTTCATTCAAATTCTATATCTTCACCTATCTCAACATATTGCATGAAAAAATCTCTAGCCATTCTTCTTTTAAGTACAAGTGTTGCTTTCGGTCAGCAAAAAACGATAACTGGTTTTAGCCCTGATGCAGCAGCTAAACAAATGCAAAACGAAGCAGCCTTTGATGCCTCTTTAAGCGCTGCTCACATTGGCCAAACCATTAAAGATCTTTCTGCTTTTCCGCATAGCCTGGGTTCGCCGGGGAGCAAGGCAGTAGCCGATAAGATCCTGGCCATGTACAAAAGCTATGAGCTGGATGCCCGGCTGGAAACCTATACTGTGCTTTTCCCTACGCCAAAAACACGGGTGCTGGAACTCACCGCTCCCAATAAATATACTGCGCTGTTAAAAGAACCTGTGCTGGCAGCAGACGGCACCTCCGGGCAGGCCAACCAATTGCCCACTTACAATGCCTGGAGTGCGGATGGAGACGTAACCGGTGCACTGGTGTTTGTAAATTACGGCTTACCGGCCGACTATGAAAAACTGGCAACGCTGGGTATAGATGTTAAAGGGAAAATCGTGATTGCCAAATACGGCCATTCCTGGCGCGGCATCAAACCCAAAGTTGCCTATGAGCATGGCGCTATCGGCTGTATTATTTACTCAGATCCGGCAGATGACGGCTATTCAGCCGGTGATGTATATCCCATGGGTGCGTACAAAAATGAATACGGCGTTCAGCGTGGCTCTGTAATGGATATGGTGCTTTACCCTGGCGATCCGCTTACGCCGGGCGTGGGTGCAACCAAAGAAGCCAAACGGTTGAACCGGGCTGATGCCACAACCATATTGAAGATCCCGGTGTTACCGATCAGCTACCACGATGCACAGCCCTTGCTGGCTGGGATGGATGGGCCGGTTGTCCCGGCAGGCTGGGCCGGTTCTTTGCCTATCACTTATCATTTGGGAGGGAGCAAGGCCATCGCCCATTTAAAATTGGAATTTAACTGGAGCATGGTTCCTGCCTATAATGTAGTCGCAAAAATAAAAGGATCAGAATACCCGGACGAATGGGTAATGCGGGGTAATCACCATGATGCGTGGGTAAATGGCGCAAACGACCCAATAAGCGGGCAGGCAGCTATGCTGGAAGAAGCCAGGGCATTAGGTGCCTTGTTAAAAACAGGTTGGAAACCAAAACGCAGTATTGTTTATTGCTCCTGGGATGGTGAGGAGCCGGGCCTGATAGGTTCTACCGAATATGCCGAAGGGCACGAGAAAGAGCTGCAGCAAAAAGCAGTAGTCTATATTAATTCAGATGGCAACGGTCGCGGGTTTTTAAACGCAGGCGGCTCGCAGGCCCTGGAGACCTTTACAGACGAAATAACCCAGGGAGTTATTGATCCACAAACGAAGGTGAGCGTATTTGAGCGTAAAAAGGCATCACAATTAGTTGGTGCTTCATCAATAAGCGATAAAAAAGAGATCCTGGACCGTAAAGGGCAGCGACTGGAGCCGCTGGGCTCCGGCTCGGATTTCTCCTCTTTTTTGCAGCATTTGGGTATACCTACGCTCGATTTTGGCTTTGGAGGCGAAGATGGTGGCGGCGAATATCACTCAATTTATGATTCGTACGATGATTACAAGCGTTTCAAGGATCCCACATTCGAATACGGGGTTGCTTTAAGTAAAACCGCCGGGCATGCCGCCTTGCGCATGGCAGATGCGGATGTATTACCATTCGATTTCCGTAATCTGCAGGAAACCATTGGACGGTATGCCACCGAGCTGGCTAAACTGGTTACCGATATGCGGGAGGCCACACAGGTAGATAACCAGATGGTAAAAGGCAATGCCTATACATTGGCTGCCGATCCTGCTGTAAAATATATGGCACCTGCAGCAAAAGCAGATGTGCCGGTGGTAAATTTTGCACCCTTGACCACTGCGCTGGATTCGCTCAAAAAATCGGCAGATAAGCTTTCCGTTTACTGGGCCTCAGCTACGTTAAAGGACGGGGACCATAAAAAACTTAACGGGCTGCTTTACCATGCCGAGCAACAATTGTTATCAACGGATGGATTACCGCGCAGGGGATGGTACAAGCATACCATTTATGCACCGGGCTTTTATACCGGCTATGGCGTAAAAACACTGCCGGGCATTCGCGAAGCAATAGAGCAACGCAACTGGACCGAAACGGAGCAGCAAATAGGGGTAGTATCGGCCAGGATCCGCGCGTTAGCTGGATATTTAGAACAAGGAATAAAATAGATGGTCCGTATGAGTAGCTATTTTGATGCGCAATGTATATAGCAAATGAAATATTTGATGAACTTGTAAAATATAAAACAACCGGGCATTTTTTTTTCAGTCCCACCGAGAGCGTTTCCATAGCATGCAATGCCCCTTCAGACAAGGGCGGAGTTTACCTGATATATGCATTGGCGCACGGCGGCATTGAATTGGTTTATATTGGCCGATCAGGCAAAAAAGGCACTGATGGAAATATTTCGTTAAGAAAAGCAGGACTTGGAGGAATGAAAGATCAAATTGTTAATGGCCATCAATTTGGGAAAGTTGCCAGGAAGAATTCCTGGCCGGCACAAATGCTTATTGAAGATATTGAAGCGCTTGACGTTTATTGGTACGTAACTCATGATCAAAAGTTGAATGACTGTCCGGATGCGGTTGAAAGAACAATCTTAGAAAAGCACATCGAAATGTTTGGACGTTTGCCCAGGTGGAATAAAATATAAGGTAAAACAAGCTTTTTGTAATGCTCAATTGCCAGGGTTGACCAATCTTGCCAAAGGGCCTGTTTATTAGGACTCGAGTGAGTGTTTTAATGCAAACAAATATCATTTACCGAGAAAAGGATCTTGCCTAAAACTCCAGCGGCCCCAGCCTGCGCATATTAGCCCTGATCAAATATTGGCGGTGCTTTAAATAGCGGGTTGGGTTGGTGGCAGACCATTTTAGCGGACTTGGGAAAATTACTGCAATGGCTGCAGCCTGCCTGTTATTTAACTGTGCGGCAGGTTTATGAAAATATGCCTGTGATGCTGCCTCGATACCATAAATACCATCACCCATTTCTATAACGTTGAGATAGATCTCCATTATTCGCTTTTTGCTCCAGAAAGCTTCGATCAGCATGGTGAACCACGCCTCAAACCCTTTGCGGATAAACGACCGGCCTGGCCACAGGAAAACGTTTTTAGCGGTTTGCTGGGTAATGGTGCTGCCGCCAATTAGTTTTTTACTGTTGGCGTTTTTTTGGATGGCGCGCTGAATAGCTTTAAAGTCGAAGCCATGGTTCTCTAAAAAAGTTTGATCTTCTGCAGCAACGGCTGCGCGTTTCATCGGGTCTGCAATGTCGTTAAAAGCTACCCACTCTTTGTCTATCTTCCAATCCTTGCCATTGGCTTTTTGTTCAAAGCCGCGCTGGATCATTAGCCAGGTGAAGGGTGGGTTTATAAACCGGAACAACAGCACCCCAAAAACACTGAGTGCGACAAAGGCGATAATCACCAGTTTGACGATACGGAACAAAAGACGAAATATGCCGCCGCCGAAAATAGATTTCGAATGACGGGATTTCGATTGAGAAGCAGGTTTTTTTGAAGAGCGGGAATTAGGGGCCATTGTGCTGCAAAATTAGGAAACAAAAAAGGTGTTCTGCAAATGCAAAACACCTTTTAGATATTTAAAATTCGAAATCGGAAATCCGATATCCGAAATTAAAATTATTCAGCTACTACTTCAAAAGGTACCTGAACTTTTACTTCTTTATGCAGGTTTACGTTTGCAACGTATTCGCCTACAAATTTAGGCTCCTGGTCAAAAGTGATGCGGCGACGGTCAACTTCAAAACCTTCTTTCTTTAATGCATCAGCTACCTGTATGGTATTGATAGCACCGAAGATCTTGCCGCTTTCGCCTGCTTTAGCGCCAATAGTAAGTTTAACACCTTCTAAACGTGCAGCAATAGCATCAGCATCCTTGCGAATTTTATCTTGTTTAAATTGAGCCTGTTTCAGGTTTTCTGCCAATACTTTACGTGCAGATACTGTGGCTAATATGGCATAACCCTTAGGGATAAGGAAATTACGGCCATAACCTGGTTTAACGTTTACTACATCGTCTTTATCACCCAGGTTTTTTACATCTTGTTTTAAAATAACTTCCATTTTGTAAACCTCCTGATTATTTTAATGAGTCTGTAACGTAAGGCAATAAACCAATGTGGCGGGCACGTTTAACAGCCTGTGCCACTTTACGCTGAAATTTTAATGAAGTACCGGTTAAACGGCGTGGTAATACTTTACCCTGATCATTAATAAACTTTAATAAAAAGTTAGCGTCTTTGTAGTCGATATACTTGATACCGTTTTTCTTAAAACGGCAGTATTTCTTACGGTTATCCTCCACCTTGGGAGCGGTAACGTATTTAATTTGGTCGTTTGCCATTATTTGCTTTCCTCCACTTTAGCTGCAGGCTTCTTGTTAAAAGCACCGCTGCGTTTTTTGTCGTTGTATGCTACTGCATGTTTATCCAGCGCAATGGTAAGGAAACGTAGCACACGCTCATCGCGCCTTAACTCAACTTCCAATTTGTTAATTACTTCACCGGGAGCCTTGAATTCAGTTAAGTGATAGTACCCTGTAGTCTTCTTTTGAATAGGGTACGCAAGTTTTCTCAAACCCCAATTATCCTCCTGGACAATTTCGGCTCCGTTGTCTGTTAAAACTTTGCTGTATTTGGCGATAGCCTCAGCAGCTGTTTCTGTTGACAACAACGGGGTTAGAACGATCACGATTTCGTACTGTTGCATTGTTATACTTTGATTTTTAATTAAATACCCGCTATTACGGGGCTGCAAATGTAGTAAGAATTTTTATAAAATACAAACCTTAAAAAGGGTGTTTTTACGGTTGATGCTGTTCATCTGAGCATGTTAATTTTACTTAATTAATTGACATTTAGACTTATACTATGAAACACAATCACAACAAATCGCCTTTTACCTTAGCAGGCACCGCCATTTTGTTTTTTTTGCCTTTTATTTGCCTCTCAAGAGGTATTGTCAAGCCATCAAATACAATCTCTTCCTTTACGAAGACCAGTTTAAGGTATGTTCCCGCTGATTCGGTTACCTTGGTAGAAGAACTTACCGAAATCTCACTGGATACTATCCAACAGAATACGCTTAAACGATATACTATTAAATTAAAGTTTTTGCTTAAAAAGAATGGGGGGCATCATAAAGACTTTCTAAAAGTCAGCTTGGCTTTCAACCCTATTGTTGAACTGGCGGGGCTCGATTTTATACCGGCTGCGGATAAAATAATTATTAATAACACCGATTGGAGCAAACGAGGTGATACCACCGTCACTAAATCTATCGAGGTCACGTTAGAGCAAACAAAGCTTGTTAAAACAATGCAGGAACTTGTTGTATCGCCGGTTTCTCCATTGTTTAGCGGCAGGCACTATGTCCGTTTTTTACCGTTTGAAAGTAAGATTGTGAGCAGTAAAAAAACTGCTCTTGTAAGAAACGGAGGCGCAGAGATCATTGCTTCCGGCAAAATTAAAAATATCGAACGCAGATATTCAACTTTAGTAAGCTCCCTTGATACCTTTACTGTACGCTTAAAATTTCATGGGAAGTACAATGCCGATTCCAGTCAGCTGATCTTTGCATTTGCTGATTCGGCAATTGCGAAAACGTTTCAAATTGTAGATAACCCGGTTAACGTAACAGCTGACGAATGGAGAAAAGGAAGCGAGGGTACAATAACAGTTCCGCTGCACATAAAGACCCTAAAAGCAGGAGACACGCTAAATACAGTGCAGAATATCGACTTATTTATCAGGGGGCAATCCCAAATAAACAGGGGCAGCCAGCGGCTTAAAGTGATAGTGCCTGACAAGTCTTTTTGGGCCGAAGTGGGTACCAACTTTGACCTATTAGATAAGATTAAAACCAATAATTTTTATGCTGGGGTGTTCGGTCACATGAAGGATGTAGCAAGCATTGGCAAATACAAGAAAAATTTAAGTTTTATTGGCGGTGTTTACGAGGCACAATCCATCACTCAAAGCCAGTCGCTTGCCAGCGGCTTCACCTACCGGGATGGCAACTCTCAAAGTTTTGACACCACTAACAACGGATTTCCGATATATAGTGATACTGGTCGGGTAATTGCAACAACCAGCGTTAAGTCAATTGGATTATTACTTTCACCACAGTTGCAGCTTACAAACGGTAGGTTGTCAGAAGACGGGTTCCATTTATCAGTTTCTACTTACTTTGAAATGCTTTGGCAGCGTATAACATCTACTATTAATTATTCGAAAACCGCCCGCAATCAAACGCAATTTGTTGCTGCTAATACCCGAGACACTTACCCTTTCAAAGAAAATAGTTTTGAGTATGACGGGCGTTCGCATTACTTTGGTGCCGGCCTGGCTTCTTATCTCAAAGAAGATAATTACACGCTTTATATTAACGGCATTATCGGGCGTAGTAATCAAGGTTTCAGCATTACCAATCCGATAAGAGGTGGCGAATATTTTCCGCTTCCAGGCGTGGAACCCTACTATAATAAGCTATTAAATGCAGGTATACCAGTTAAGAGCTGGAATTGGTTTTATGTGATACAGTATAGGCTTACCGAAGCAACTTTCGGGCTCACATTTAGCGGTGAAGTGCGCGGCTTGTTGATTAAGGGTGCAAAACCCGTAATTACTCTTGCACTCAGCAAAAAGTTTGACCTCTCGGCTTTACTTAAACCTTTGGTTGCACCTTTTTAAATTGTAAAATTTATGAACAAAGACAGCCTGCCAAACGAGCATAAAATACTCAGCCTAGTTGCTATTGCTGCTGACATTGAATGGGTAACACAAAATACCGCCATTATGGTGGTGCATGGTATCGGCGATCAGCTGCCGCTGGAAACGCTGGATCAGTTTGGCCGCGGGCTTACCAGGCAGTATCGCAAAACTTACCCGGACGCAATCTCGTTAAGCCACGAAATAATAAGCAAGACGGATAAAAATGGCACAAAATGGTTTGATAATGTATTGCGTTTAAAAAAAGATGACAGCGAACACTTTATTGATGTATACGAATATTATTGGGCGGATTATACAGAAGATAAAGCGAGTTGGAATGATCTTAACACCTGGCTGCAGGGCGTAGTAAACGGGGCTGAGAAGTTTTATCAAAAAAACGGGCAAATAGGCCAACAGTATAAAGATAAAAGCCCCTTTTTCGATACCAAAACAGGGAAGTTTAAAGTAGGTACCTACAGGTTCTTTATGACATTTGTATCCCGGCTGTTTTTAATCATGGATCTTTTATGGCGTTTGATTATTTGGATAGTGGGCAGGATACCATTTCAAGGGAAACTTGCAGACGGTATGTTGCAATCCTACGCCGATAGCAAAATACACGATCTGACCAATATCCTGGGGGATGTGGCTATTTATAACGTGGTGGATCCTAAATCTAAATTTTATGCGGTAAGGCGCAATATTTTAAACGGTGCGGTAAATGCATTGCAATTTTTAATAGAACGTGCAGAAGATTATACGCCAGACGATGGCCGTGAACAAGAAGTAAAGCCACCGTTACAGGACTTGAAGCTCTACTATCCAGCAGTAATTGTAGCAGGGCATTCATTAGGGTCGCAGGTGGCATATGATGCCATTAATCAGTTTAACCTGCTGATTAATAAACAAGAGATTGTGAATTATAACGAGAAAGGTATTTGCCGTTATTATGGCGGCAATCATTTAAAAGAGCAGCTGCGCGGCTTTATTACTTTTGGATGCCCGCTTGATAAAATTGTGTTTTTTTTGAGAGAGAATGTGCCAGACAATGAGTATTTAAGGCAGCAGCTGCTGGATAATTTTCACGGTTTTAAACAGCGTGCATTGAATTTTGGCAACAACCGCCTAAAGAACAAAGCATTTATGGAGGTGTACTGCGATTTAGAAAAAATGCTTGATGGTATTCAATGGCGCAATTATTACGACAGTAAAGATTATGTAAGTGGCGGGTTGGATTATTATACAAACCTAATTAACATCGATTGCCGCTTTAAGGCCGGAAGGTTTGGTTTTACGCACAGTTATTATTGGGACTGTGACGACTTCTTTGTAGACATTATTTGTAATTACCTGGTATAAACTTAATAAATTGAACGATGAAAAATAGCTTTAACGCCGGCTCACAGGATCAAATTGAGCAGCTGAAAAAATTTATAAATAGTACAACCAACTCGGCTAAACAAAGCTTACTTGCCGGAGTACTGTTAGCATTATCAGGGGCAGGCGTATTGTTCCTGCCAAATTTTTCGGAATCTACTAACGTCTATCAGCCTGTTATTTATTTTGGACCTGTAGTTGCTAAAATGATAGTCGCGGGTTTAATTGAAATTACGGCTATTTCTCTCATCTATGCTTATAAAAGCAGTATTAAGCAAGCCAGTGATTACCGCACCGAACTAATTGCGCTACGCGATTTGAACATTGCTTTAGAAATTGCTGATAACACATCAGATAAGGATTATGAAAACACGCAGATCAACAATGGCACAAGAACCATTACCCGTTACCTAAGCCAGAAATCAAAAATGGAACAGTCGGTTATAGAGGCATTGCTGAACCGGTATAGTTGACAGCACAAAACGCGCCTTATGCATGCCGTGCTCCCAATTATTTCATAATAACGTAACAGTTTGTAAATAGGGGCTTGATGTACAAGCCCTACATTTGATTATAAGTTGAATATTTTATAAAACATAAGGTAACACGTATTTGTCTCATAAATTAAAACACTACTATTATGCTATTTTCCGAAAGCAGGTACTACGAAACAAGCGATTCAGGTTTTATGTATGATACTCTTTTCCTGCAGGCGCCGGATGAAGAAGATGAAGCTGTTGAAGGCGACTGGGATGATGAGGATGATGAAGATTTTGACGACCAGGTAGAGGATAAGGACGATATGCACGAGATTCGCGTAGGCGATGATGTGCGCGAACCTGATGCTGAGGATGACGATCACCTGCCGGATGATGATCTGCAATAGGGGTTAGCTGATCTTTTCGGCAAATAATTATCAAGGCTTAGTTTGAGCCCCGGTAATATCTCAGTGGTAACATCGTAGCCTATTGTTGCGGCGAGATGTTATAAACCGGGCAGGGAAGGCTTCACACCATTTTACTTCGGGATAGTCTCCAATCCAACGGGAAAGTCTTAAGGATATGCGCTGGTGTACCGAACCCGGTGCAAGGCTCATCCTGAAAAAATTTCCGTTGATTATTTCCAGGCGCTACATTAAGTGTTTGTTAAAGATTATCTGCGTAGGTATAGGATTTGGTGAGATCTAAGTCGGACAGTTGCATACGTTCCTTTTTCTTGTTTTAAAGATAAGTTCTTGACAACAACAAACATTCCTGTATCCAAATCCTAATTTGAATTTTAGCTGTTTTTTAATAGTCAATTCTTGCTACCTTTATACCTGTGGATAATTTTATTGTTTCGGCTCGTAAATACCGCCCGGCTACTTTTGAAACCGTTGTTGGTCAGCAACATATCACCAACACGTTAAAAAATGCTATCAGGAATAACCAGTTGGCGCAGGCATTTTTGTTCTGCGGGCCAAGGGGTGTGGGCAAAACTACCTGCGCACGTATCCTGGCAAAAACCATCAATTGCACCAATTTACAGCCCAACGGCGAGGCCTGCGGAACATGCGACAGCTGCCGCGCTTTCCAAAATGGAAACTCGTTTAACGTACATGAACTGGATGCGGCTTCAAACAATTCGGTGGATGATATCCGTAGTTTGATAGAGCAGGTGCGCATACCGCCGCAAGCTGCCCGCTACAAGGTGTATATTATTGATGAGGTGCACATGCTGTCGCAGGCGGCATTCAATGCTTTCCTCAAAACGCTGGAAGAACCACCTAATTACGCCATATTTATTTTAGCTACTACCGAGAAACATAAGATCCTGCCAACTATTTTATCCCGTTGCCAGATCTTTGATTTTAACCGCATCCGGGTAGAGGATATGGCCGGGCATTTGGCCAATATCGCGCAAAAAGAAAACATTACCTACGAGAACGATGGCTTGCATATTATTGCCCAAAAGGCCGATGGCGGTCTGCGCGATGCCCTTTCGATGTTTGATCAGATCGTTAGCTTTTCCGGTGGCAATGTTACGTACCGTTCGGTGATCGATAACCTTAACATTCTCGATTACGATTATTATTTCAGCATCACTGATAAGTTGCTGGGCGAAGACAATGCCCATACGCTGTTGCTTTTTGACGAGATCCTTTCTAAGGGTTTTGACGGTGCGCATTTTATCTCCGGCCTGTCAGAACATTTCCGTAACCTGCTGGTGGGCAAGGATACCGCTACCATTAAGCTATTGGAAGTAAGCGAAAGCATTAAGGCGAGATACTTGCAGCAATCGCAGGCGGCATCAACATCGTTCCTGCTATCGGCCATGAATATTGCCAACCAGTGCGATATCAATTATAAACAAAGTAAAAACCAGCGTTTACAGGTAGAACTGGCTTTGCTGAAGATGTGTCATTTGCTCTCGGTTTTCAATTTGGCCACGTTGCCAACGCCACAACAAGTAACCGCCCCGCAAGAGGAGGTAAAAAAAAAACCTGATACCCCAGTAAATACGCCTTCGCCGGTGGTGGACGATCTCTCATTGGTTCGGGATACCGAGCCTGTTGATCAAAAAAGTATCCCTGAGGCGGTAAAAATGCCTGCCGCTCCGGTGACAGCGGAACCTGCTGCGAAACCAAAGATCTCATTTGTAGCGAATGTGCACGCTTCGGCTACATCGATAAAAATTCCGAGTTTGAAAGACTTGGGTAAGCAGGTGGAAGATGCCATGGCGGCTGAAGAAGATCCCTACCTGAAAGGTACTGACAAAGAGCCCTTTACAATGGACGTTTTTTTGCAGCTCTGGACTAATTATGGCGCTAAGCTCAAGGCCGAGGGGAAAGCGGCAACCCTTTATACCATTTTTACTTCGGTTACACCGCTGGTTTTAAGTCCGGAAAATTTTGAGGTGCCGGTTAATAACAAAATGCAGGAGCAGTCATTCAAAGATGAAAGGCCAAATCTGCTCAACTTTCTCCGCAGCAGCTTAAAGAATTTTAATATAGAGGTAAATGCTAAGGTGGAGGAATCTGTGATGGTACGCAAACCGTATACTTCTATTGAAAAATTTCAGCATATGGCGGCCAAAAACCCGCATCTTATTGAATTAAAAAACAGGTTTAATTTAGATTTCGATTAACCCGGATCAGTACCCCATTCTCGTCAAAAAAAATTTATAAAACCAAAGGGATGGCTCATTTAGTGCCATCCCTTTTGCGTATTAGCTTTAAACAAGCTGATCATTAAAATCCCGGTGGGGTATCATTTTTAGGATAACCTTCTTCGTCTAGATCATCCCTGTCATCTTCTGGAGTATGTGCCAGTTTTTCATCAAGGGAGCTTAGTTCAACAATTTTACCGCTATCGATATGCATGCCTAAACTATCAGCATCCGTCTCTATCGAACGATCGGCATCATATTCGCCCTTTGCATCATAAGGATTAGCTTCATCGTACATCGAATTCATATCATCGCCGTTTTTTACAGCGGTGTCATAAGGATCCGGATGGTCATAATCCGGGTTGTCACCTTTTACATCGTACTCAAAACTTTGCTCTTTTTCATTAAAGTTAAGGTCTTCACTGTCGGCTGTGTCTTCGCCGTTATTATCTAAGTCATCTGCCCTGTAATCGGAATCAACTTTCATTCCTTCGTCTTCGTTATCTGGTATCATAGGTTTTAGTATTAGTTTAGCTACTTACATTAAAAACCCTGCCAAAGAACAGCCGGACCGGAAAAATAAAGGTTAGTAATCTATTTGTTTACGATAGGAGGTAACACCACCTAAAGCAAATTTAAAACCGATGCTGTATTGAACAAAGTTATCCTTGGCGGCTCCTGCATCAAACCCATCCAGGTTATCACCAAAAACATAATTATATTGTATCCCCAGATCCACTTTAAACGAGGGTTGATTGTATTTATTGAATACTTTAAATTCATAACCCAGCCTTGCAGGAATGTATAATTCGTTTGATCTGTCTAATCCGCCTGTATAAAAATCAGGAAGGACAAGCGAGTTGCGGTTAATGTTACGCACATCATTGATCACATAGCCGAAGCCCGACGAAACGTAAAAGTTTTTTACTGCATTCATTACTGCACTGCGCGAGTAATCTATCAATTCCCCGGCTTGTACCTGCCCGCGAAAAACAAGTGCTGTAAAGTTATTTTTAAAATACCTGCCGGATGTGCTGTTGATACTTCCACCTTCAAGTACACCCGCTTGTATTTCAAATACATAATTAACATAGGGGGTAGCGTTATAGGTAAAATTGACGTGCGCAGAAGGGGTTAATTTAACGGTTTCTGCATCGCCGTAAACAAGGTTTGTTTCGCCGCCAAAACCGAGATCATACTGGGCATAGTCGTAACCAATCTGAGCTTTCGTAAATAAGGCTATCGAGGTTAACAGGAGGGTTAAAAACGTTGTTTTGTAAAGCAACTTTATCATAGTAAACGGGCAATGCTACGTAGAAAATAGCTAATGATTAAATTTTTATAAAAGTAAAGGTTTAAAAGTTAATTATATCTGTAAATATAAACACCGCTGTTAAAATACACTATTTATTTTACTGTTTACTATTTGTATGGTTAATTCAGGCTATTACCGGCTGCGATTGAACTCAACTTCTAAACTCATTAAATTATTTATAATTATGTATGAAGGTGAAATTTTTGAAATAAAATTTTATGTAAGTTTGAAACCATTTAAATCAAATAACAAGCATTATAAGGTATGTCAAAAATTAAAGTAGAAAACCCGGTAGTAGAGCTGGATGGTGATGAAATGACACGCATCATCTGGAAATTTATTAAGGATAAATTGATTATCCCTTATCTTGATGTGGATATTAAGTACTTCGATCTGGGGATCGAGTATCGTGATGAAACAGATGACCAGGTTACTATTGATGCAGCAAATGCCATTAAACAATACGGTGTGGGTATCAAATGCGCCACTATTACACCAGATGAGGATCGTGTAAAAGAATTCAGCTTAAAACAAATGTGGCGCTCGCCGAATGGCACCATTCGTAATATATTAGATGGTACCGTTTTTCGTGAGCCTATTGTAATGGCAAACGTTCCGCGTTTAGTGCCAAACTGGACGGCGCCAATCTGCATCGGCCGCCACGCATTTGGCGACCAGTACCGCGCTACCGATTTTTTAACAAAAGGTAAAGGCAAACTTACCGTAAAATTTACGCCAGAGGATGGCAGCCCTGAGCAATCATTTGAGGTATTTAATTTTAAAGGTGATGGCGTGGCGTTAACCATGTATAACACAGATGAATCCATTATCGGCTTTGCGCACGCTTGTTTCAACCAGGCGTTGATGAAAGGCTGGCCTTTATACCTGTCTACCAAGAATACCATCCTTAAAAAATATGATGGTCGTTTTAAAGATATTTTTGAAGAGATTTATCAGGCAGATTACAAAGCTAAATTTACCGAAGCTGGTATCACTTACGAGCACCGTTTAATTGATGACATGGTTGCATCTGCCTTAAAATGGAACGGTAACTTTGTTTGGGCTTGTAAGAACTACGATGGCGACGTACAGTCTGACACTGTAGCGCAGGGTTTTGGTTCTTTAGGTTTAATGACCTCTACGCTGGTTACTCCGGATGGTACGGTTATGGAAGCGGAAGCTGCACACGGAACGGTTACCCGCCACTACCGTGAGCACCAGGCTGGCCGCCCAACCTCAACCAACCCTATTGCATCTATTTTTGCATGGACCCGTGGTTTGGAGTTCCGTGGTATTTTAGATGGTAACCAGGAGTTAATTGATTTTTGTAAAGCTTTGGAACAGGTTTGTATTGAAACGGTAGAAAGCGGAAAAATGACCAAGGATTTGGCCATCACCATAAAACCAAAAGTGGAGCATGGTACCGATTACCTTTATACAGAGGAGTTTTTAGAAGCGATTGACGAAAATCTGAAAGCTAAACTGGGTAAGTAATTAATTTTATTGATCAATAGTGAAAGCTCATCCCGAAACGGATGAGCTTTTTTATGTAACCATTTTAAGCAATGCAAATTGAGGTCTTCATAAGATTTTTAACAAATGCTTTTATGATCAATTTACAAAAACCTTATTTACTGCTTCTGCAAAATCTTTAACTTAGGCGGCAAAACACGTACTACTATGTCAGCATTATATCCGTTAAAATTCAAAACCATCTTTAAAGATAAGATCTGGGGTGGCCATAAAATAGAAACCTACCTGCACAAAGCTATCGGCGATCTGCCAAATTGCGGCGAAACCTGGGAGATTTCGGGCGTTAAAACAGATGTATCTGTTGTTAACGGCGGCGAACTGGATGGCGAATCATTAGCCGATCTGCTGGAGAAATACCAGGGTGAATTAGTGGGCAATAAGGTATACGCGCATTTCGGCAATATCTTTCCGCTGCTGGTGAAGTTTATTGATGCCAATGACGACCTGAGCGTTCAGGTTCACCCGGATGATGAGTTGGCCAAAAAACGCCACGACTCGTTCGGCAAAACCGAGATGTGGTATGTGATAGAGGCCGATCCGGGCGCTACGCTTATTGCCGGCTTTAACCGCGAAATGAACGAGCAGGAATACGTGGAGGCACTGAACAGCGGCCACATTATGGATATCCTGAATAAAGAGGATGTGACCGCCGGAGATGTTTATTTTTTACCTGCAGGACGGGTGCATACCATCGGCAAAGGACTATTGATTGCCGAGATCCAGCAAACATCAGACATCACCTATCGCATTTATGATTTTGACCGGGTAGACGATAAGGGTAATAAACGTGAGTTGCATACCCAGGAAGCGCTTGCAGCCATCGACTACAAACACTATCCGGAATACAAAACCATATATACCCCTAAAACGAATGAGGATGTACACCTGGTAAAATGCCCTTACTTTACTACCAATGTAATGGACTTTACCGAATCAACGGAAAAGGACTATACAAACCTGGATTCATTTGTGATCCATGTTTGTGTGGAAGGTGCGTATACCATTAACCACAACGGCAATGCCTATCCGGTAAAAATGGGAGAGTGTATTTTATTGCCGAAAACAATTGAGCGCGTTAGTTTAGAAACTACCGCCGGCTTTAAGATCCTGGAAAGTTTTATAGAATAGCTTATGAAGCTTGCAATATAACAACCTTTATCTCCGGTGAGCTTTTACAGACTCACCGGGGATAATTTAGTTCATGTTCCGCAATTCCAGTTCGTGTTGAAACGAATTGATAATTCCCTCCACATTTGATTGACTTATTGGCTTTAAAATATAATCTTCGATTGACCGAATATTTTTTGCCCTTGCTATATCGTTTTTATCTACCGATGAGCTGATCATATAAACGGTGATATCTTTACCCAAGCGGGATTTAATTTCCTCAAAGGTTTTTGTAAATTCCCATCCATCCATCACAGGCATATTCATATCAACAAAGATGAGGTCGGGCAGGTTATCGGCAAAAGCCGGATCCTGAAGTTGGCTAATCGCAGCTTGTCCGTTGCTGAATTCGAATAGTTCAACAAAGATTCGCCTGATTTCAATGAATTTTTTGAATCCGAAAATGAAAATCTCATCATCGTCAATGATCCAGGCTTTAACAGCAGGGTATTGGTCAGTCATTTATGAAGGTACTTTTATACTAACCTAATAGTAAATTTAGTGCCAACATTTACCGTACTTTCTGTACTGATGGTTCCGCCCAATGCTTCTATCTGATTGCGTGTGATAAACAGGCCAATACCTTTAGCATCTTTATTTTGGTGAAAGGTACGATACATTCCGAAAAGCTGGTCGCCAAAGCGTTTCAGATCGATGCCTATACCATTATCTTCAAAAACCAAATAGGTATGCGCATTGCGCAATTCGGTATAGCAGTTGATCACCGGTTTACGATTTGGATGCCGGTATTTGATCGCATTGCTCAACAGGTTTTGGAAAATACTTTCCAGGTAGGCTGGTATGTAGCTTATATCGGGAGCTTTGCCAAAATTACTATTGATCTGAGCACCACTGGCTTCAATATTTGCTCTTAACGTGGCGATAACGTTTTTAAATATCGTTTCAAAGCTGATTACCCGGCGCTCGTTAACAATTTCCGATTGGATCTTTACAATCTCATCCAGGTGGCCCATGGTGGCGCTCAAGCTCTCGCTTATGGTTTTAATATGCGAGAATATCTCTTCTTTATCATTGTCCACCTGGGTCTCTTCAAAAAGGTTTACCATAAATTTAAGGTTACCTGCATGAGAGCGAAGATTGTGCGATACGATGTAAGCAAAGTTTTGAAGTCGCTTATTTTGATCATCCAATAAGTTGATGGATGATTGCATGTGCAGGCCGCTCCGCTTAATAAGATCAATATCCTGGAAAATACCCCTGATGGTAACACACTTACCAAAATCATCAACAATAGGTGTGCCTTTAGCCCTTACCCAAATGATATTGTTTTTGGCTGTTTTAAACAAAACTTCCACATCATATGGTTTACTAAAGTAAATGGCATTATCAATTGCCCTGGCCAAAACAGAACGATGTTGCGGTTCGATAAAGCTGACAGCTTCTTCTAACGTAAGCTGAATGTGTTCATATAATTCAAATATGTTGTAGATCTCGGCAGACAAGGTTAGGGCCATGCTCGGTACATCTATTTCCCAACCGCCAAGGCGGGCTATGCGGCCGGCTTCTGAATTTAAAAAATTGCTGCGGGCAGCCGTAAACTCGGCAAGTTTATATTGGTTAACGTTATTTAAAACACCATAAATGAATTGCCCATCTTCATCGCTGTGTTTAACCGTGGTGCTCTCAAACCATTGGTAGCCCTTGTCTTTGGTAAGTAAGCGGATATGAGCTATTGGGGCATTACCGGGGCCGTTTTGGTTTGTAGCTTTTAAAAAGACTTGCTTATCCTGGAAATAAATGATGTTTTCAAAAAAGTTGTTGTACGAACATTCTATCTCGCCTGGCTGGTAGCCCAGCACATAGTAAAAACCAGCCGACCACTTAGCCTTTTTGGTAGTGGTATTGTATTCCCAAATGCCGGTGTTAATACTGTTTATTAAACGAGCGAGATGAGCGGTGCTATCGCCAAGAAAGTTATTACCATCTAAAAAGCTCATTTCCTGTCTCGTTCCAGTTCTTTTAATTTGATCACGGTATAATTAATAAACATGCCAAAAAAATATTTTCAACGCAGATACAACGCTGCGTTGTGCAGATATTTTCTGGTAAAAAAACAGGTTTAAATATTTTGAAATAATTTTTTGCACGAAAATATCAAAGTATTTAGGTTTTGCTCCGCTTGTTACTGGTTTTATATCAATTATTTAACCTGTATGTTATGATGTATGTGAAGCAGTTATACGGCAAATTGCTACAATAGTTATGAATAATATTACAAGTGAGAATTGCAGATAAAGTGCACGTAAAAAGTCTTTTATGGTAGTTTTAGCAGCCAGTTTAACTCACCTGAATATGCTTTAACGAACCCCGGCATTGCTACCGATGTCTGCAGTAAATCGATTAATTAACGTTTTAATTAGCCGTTTAGCTGATTTATCCGCTATATTTACACATACCAATTTCTACATATGAAAACTTCTTGCTTTAAATTAACTGCTGTGTTTTTTATACTAGCTTTTACCACTAATATCTCGTTCGCGCAAAAACTTGCTCCGGCAAAGGTATGGTCCCCCGCGAAGGCTAATGCATGGTATGCACAGCATCAATGGATCAGCGGCAGTGATTTTATCCCCAGTAATGCAATTAACCAGTTGGAGATGTGGCAGGCTGATACCTTTGACCCACAAACAATAGACAAGGAGCTTGGCTATGCGGAGGGCATCGGCTTTAATACTATGCGGGTGTTTTTATACAGCCTTGCCTGGAAACAGGATAAGGCCGGGTTTAAGAAAAGAATAGATGCTTATTTAACTATTGCCGATAAGCACCACATTAAAACCATGTTCGTGTTTTTTGATGACTGCTGGAATATATCAGCAAAAATTGGTATCCAGCCTGCGCCAAAAACAGGAATTCATAATTCGGGCTGGCTGCAGGACCCTGGCAACCGGTTAACAGACGCCGGCATTTTCCCTGAGCTTGAATCTTATGTTACTGATGTGATGAGCACCTTTAAACATGATAAGCGCATTTTACTGTGGGATCTTTACAATGAGCCGGGTAATTCTGGCAAAAAAGAAGCATCGATGGGTTTACTCACTAAAGTATTTGGTTGGGCAAGAGCGGTAAACTCGGATCAGCCGGTATCAGCAGGTTTGTGGGACTGGAGCTTTGAAAAGCTGAACGCCTACCAGGCACTGAATTCAGATATTGTTACTTACCATGATTATACCGACGAGAAATCGCATCTGAAGACTATCCAGCTGCTCAAAAGCCATGGTAAGCCGCTTATCTGCACCGAATACATGGCCCGTACCCGCGGCAGCAAATTCGCCAACGTAATGCCGATGCTAAAAGCCGAAAACGTAGGCGCATTGAACTGGGGTTTTGTGATGGGTAAAACCAATACCATTTACGCCTGGGACAACCCCATACCTGATGGCAGCGAACCTAAAGAGTGGTTTCATGATATTTTCCGAAAAGACGGTACGCCTTACATACAGGAAGAGGTGGACCTGATCAAAAAGTTGAATGGGAAATAGGGGAGACTCCAAGTGATCCTTTAATCGAGAGAACCAAGCATCAGACTACATCATTGTGCAGGTGCCTGAGGGAATTGTGTTTGTAGATCATTATTGATGATAATTTGCGAATTATTCCGTCTGTAAATCAATTATTTACCTCTTAACTTTAATAAATATTATAAAGTCTATAGGATTTATAGAATTAATTTATACTTTTGTGAGGTAATCGTTCTTTAAAATACTTATCCAGAAAGACAGAGGGAAAGGCCCTATGATGTCTTAGCAACCTGTACCGGCTTCACGCCTGGTGTAAGGTGCTAATTCCTGCTTCGCTAAACGGAGACAGATAAGCTGATTTAAAAGAAAATAAGGTGCTGCTTCAGTACCTCTTTTTTTAGCTTTCCGGCTCCGCGCCAGCCAACTTTCTACAGATAATTTTATTGATACAAGGTGTTCAATTGCATAAATTTATTGCATTATTCACCATATTAAAACACTAAAAATTAGCATTATGAGCTTACGACTTGGCGACGACGCCCCAAACTTTAAAGCACAAACATCATTAGGGGAAATTGATTTTTACGACTTCCTGGGCGATAGCTGGGGAGTGCTGTTTTCCCACCCTGCAGATTATACCCCTGTGTGTACAACCGAGCTGGGTAAAACCGCATCATTGAAAAGTGAGTTCGACAAACGCAACGTGAAAGTGATTGCTTTGAGTACAGACAGTGCAGAATCGCACAAAGGATGGATCAGCGATATTAACGAAACACAGAACGTTGAAGTAACCTTCCCTATTATTGGTGATGAAAGCCGGGAAATTTCCCAGGCCTACGACATGATCCATCCAAATGCATCGCTTACGGCAACTGTTCGCTCGCTGTTCATAATCGGCCCTGATAAAAAGATAAAACTGATCATCAGCTATCCGGCATCTACCGGCAGAAACTTCCAGGAGATCTTGCGGGTGATCGATTCGCTGCAGCTTACCGCTTATCACAGCGTTGCTACCCCGGCCGACTGGAAAGATGGCGAAGATGTAGTAGTGCTGCCGTCTATCAAAACAGAGGATATTGCGGCTAAGTTCCCTAAGGGGCATAAGGTGATTAAACCCTACTTACGTACAACACCACAGCCTAATAAATAAGTAAGGGCTAAATAAAGTCGCGTGGCCGAGAGGATAGGTGTGGGTCTGCAAAACCTGATACGGTAGTTCGAATCTACCCGCGACGTCCATTTTAAAGTGTATTTTTTGTTTTCAGAAGCGACAGGTTGGAGAGCCTGTCGCTTTTTTTGTTGCGTCTGGAAGATAATATATCTTGTGCGAAATGCAGCTTCATTGCCGTCCCATTTAGGGGACGGAACACGGTTTAAGGTCAGGAAAGCGCTTTGAGGCGTTCGTTTACTGCAAACTGCCAACCGCAAACTTCGGGTCTCGGGCACGTTTAGGCATGTTTTTGATGTTTAATAAATTCCTTATTGCGAAGATCGGCAAGCGATGGTTGAACGGTATCGATCCCTCCGACGTTGAATACATTTTCTATATTAATTTATCTGCAGTAAAACACTCTTCAATTGTTAATGCTTGTATATTTACATATGCGCAATCCATCTACCCAAGCCTGGCCGAAACTTGATTTTCATTATCTTAAAGACAGCATTGCCACCGTTCACCTGTGGACGCAGATGATCGGCAAAGTGCGCCTCAAAAAAATGCCTTGGATCAACCATAGCTGGCAGGTAACGTTATATGTAAGCGCCACCGGTTTAACTACCGGCAGCATACCTTATGAGGGTGGGGTGTTCGAGATTAATTTAAATTTCAGGAAGCACCAGGTGGATATCATCACCAGTACGGGTAATGACAGATCCTTCCCTTTTGGGGCTGAAACCATATCGCTGTTTTATACGCAATTGATGGATAACCTCGATGCAGCTGGTATTGAAGTGGAAATCTACGCGGTACCTAACGAACTCCCAACCGCTGTACCTTTTACAGAAAACCACACGCCATGCCATTACGATGCGGATATTATTCATAATTTTTGGCAGGCATTGATAAGCGTGCATAATGTGTTTACTGATTTCAGGGCAGGGTTTGTGGGCAAGTGCAGTCCGGTACATTTCTTTTGGGGCGCGTTTGACCTGGCTGTCACCCGGTTTTCGGGCAAGCTGGCTCCTCAGCACCCGGGTGGAGCGCCCAATATTCCTGCAGAGGTCATGCAGGAAGCCTACTCACACGAAGTGAGCTCTTGTGGCTTCTGGCCCGGCAGCGAGGCTTTTCCGCAGCCTGCGTTCTATTCGTACTGTTACCCAACACCAGAAGCGTTTAGCAAACAGGAAGTGCAGCCAGCGGAGGCGTTTTACAGCAGCGAGATGGGTGAGTACTTTTTGCTGTATGAAGTGGTGCAGCAATCAGATCATCCCGAAGAAACCTTGATGAAATTTATGCAGTCCACTTATAACGCGGCGGCAAGCACCGGCAATTGGGATAAAGACCTGGAGTGTGATCTGTCGGGGCTAAAGAAGGCATAAGCCAGGTTAACCGCTTGTAAAGCATTGACGTTGGTAACATCGAGGGGTATCAAAAAGCATTTTTTTCAATTGCCCCTGCCTCTTTAACTGCAGGAGTTGTGCCCTTACTCATACACCAGGTGGTCATACATCTCATATTCTGCACATTGGTGGTTTTTATCGGCTCGTATAATTCGCCGTTCAGGTCTCCGGTATATTCCATTAAAATTTGTTCGTTTACCAGGAACCACTCCGTTCCATCGGGTAGCACGTAACGGCTGTTGCCTAATGGGATCACTAAACTTTCAATGCCGATATCTGATGCGAGCCGGGCAAAAAAATAGCCACCAGGTTTCAGTACCCGCCACATGCCCCGCAGCATGGCATCAAAGTGATTACTGTCGTTTGCGAAGTGTAGTACCGCGTTGCAGATCACCAGATCGAAAGCTGCATCTTCAAAAGGCATGTTTTCTGCACTGCAAGTGATAAAATTAGTTGCAGGTTTGCCTGGTGCTAATTCGTTGGCTAGCGCTTGCGCAGCAGCAACGGCATCCGGGTTGGGGTCGATGCCGAATACGTCGAACCCGTTTTGCAGGAAATAGACCAGGTTACGCCCGCCGCCGCAACCCGCATCCAGTACCTTTTTACAATCGTTGAACCGGCCTTTTAGTAACTGGTCGAACAGGTAAATATCTATATGGCCATATAGCTGCTGCAGGTTGTTTTCCATGGGATAAATGTAGGGAAAGATTCGCAACCAGCGTATACTCACCCCCTGCCCCCTCTCGCTACGCAAAGAGAGGGTAGCATAATTCTTCCCCTCTCTACAAAGTAGACAGGGGTGACGAGCGATAGCGATGTCGGGGTGAGTAAACTCATCCCATATTAATTCATCATTATCTGCCATAATATTTATATTATTGTTGCAGATACCCCGTCAACTAAATTACAGCATCTCATACTTTGCCAACAGTAAAACTCACCTTGCTGCTGCTTTGCTTTTGCGTGCTTGGCCATTGGGCCTCGGCACAAAAAAAGAACGCAGCTTACCAATATCATATCAAGCGGGCGCTTACGCCAATTAAAATAGATGGGATAGCAGATGATGCCGAATGGCAGCGCACCGATTCGGCCGCCAGTTTTTATATGGTGTTCCCGATGGATACCAGCTATGCCAAAGTGCGCACCGTGGTGCGGATGAGTTATGATAGCAATAATCTCTATCTGATTGCCATTTGCTACAACGGCCTGCCCGGCCAAAATATGGTGGAATCCCTAAAGCGCGATTTTAGCTTTGTAAAGAACGATAACTTCCTGCTGTTTATGGATCCCTTTGATGCCCGTACCGATGGCTTTAGCTTCGGTGCAAATGCAGCAGGTGCCCAATGGGACGGCACGATGTACGAAGGTGGTAAGGTGGATTTGAGCTGGGATAATAAATGGACGTCCGTGGTTCGCAATTACCCCAACCGCTATGTGTTTGAAGCAGCTATTCCCTTCAAAAGTATTCGTTATAAAAAAGGGATTCGCGAGTGGGGGATCAACTTTAGCCGCAACGACCTGAAGACAACCGAAAAATCCAGCTGGGCACCCGTACCAAGGCAATTTCCTACGGCCTCGCTTGCTTATTCCGGCACACTGGTTTGGGATGAAGAGCCGCCTGTTGCCAGCAGCAATGTCTCCATCATCCCGTATGTGCTGGGTGGTATCACAAAAGACTATCAGAATAAAACGCCAACTGCCTGGCGAAAGGCTATAGGCGGCGATGTAAAGGTGGCCCTCACCTCATCGCTCAATCTGGATTTAACCGTTAATCCCGACTTTTCGCAGGTGGATGTGGATCAGCAGGTGATCAACCTCAACCGTTACGAACTTTTTTTTCCAGAGAAACGGCAGTTCTTTTTAGAGAATGGCGACTTGTTTGCCAACTTCGGTTATGCCGATATCCGCCCTTTCTTTTCACGGAGGATCGGCTTAAATGCACCTATCCGTTTTGGCACGCGGATGACTGGGAAAATAGATAAGAACTGGCGGGTAGGGGTAATGGATGTGCAAACCGGCCAATCGGGCACCAGCAACTTGCCGGGGCAAAATTTTGGTGTGGTTACGCTGCAAAGGCGGGTGTTCTCCAGATCAAACATCGGCATTATGTTTATTAATAAAGATGCAACGGGCAGTGCGCCTAACGCGGGCAATGCAGCACCGGGGTATAACCGAAACATTGGCCTGGAGTATAACCTGGCATCATCCAACAACTTATGGACCGGCAAATTCCTCGGACTAAAATCTTTTTCTCCGGGCCTTACCGGGCACGATTATGTACAGGCGGCAAACCTGCAATACCTCAGTAAATACTGGACGCTGTACCTGCAACAGCAGTATGTTGGCCATAATTATAATGCAGAGGTGGGTTATGTACCGAGGGTAGGGTATAACAAGCTGAGTCCGCTGATCCTGCATAACTTTTTTCCTAAGGCAGGTTCGGTGCTGAGCCATGGTGTACAATTCTCCTCCACTTACTTTTTTGATGAGCAGTATAAACGAACTGATAATGAGAGCATCTTTAGCTATATCATTACTTTTCGCAACCGCAGTGTGCTCACCTTTTCGGGTCTGGATACCTACGTGAAACTGTTAAGGCCGTTTGATCCTACCAACACAGGTAAAGCTTTGTTGCCGTTAGGCTTTAAAAACCATTGGAATACCGGTGATGTACAATTCGCCTCTAAACCGCAAAGCGTGCTGACTTATTTGTTTGAGGCCGCATATGGCGGCTATTATGATGATGGGACAAGGCTGGGCTTAACAGGGCAGATAGGCTATCGCTTTCAGCCTTATGTGAATTTAACAGTGAACCTTACCTATAACGATCTGCACCTGCCACAGCCTTACGGACGCAACAGATTTTGGCTGATTGGCCCCCGGGCTGATGTGACCTTTACCAATAACCTGTACTTTACCACCTTTGTACAGTATAACGAGCAGGCCCGTAATATGAATATCAACACCCGCCTGCAGTGGCGCTACCGACCGGCATCAGATTTCTTTATTGTTTATGGAGATAATGCCATCCCTTCACCGTTTATGGTTAAGAACAGGCAGCTGACTGTAAAGTGGACCTATTGGTGGAATATTTAATGACGAGGTGTTTGATTATCCGTAGAGGCGCAATATTTTGCGTCTCCCGTATGCAGTTAAATTATTTGACGATCCGTAGAGACGCAATATTTTGCATCTCCCGGATGCAGGTAAATTATTCGACGATCCGTAGAGGCGCAATATTTTGCGATTCCCGTATGCAGTTAAATTATTCGACGATCCGTAGAGACGCAATATTTTGCGTCTCCCGTATGCAGGTAAATTATTTGACGATCCGTAGAGACGCAATATTTTGCGTCTCCCGTATGCTTGAATAGACCTATGTAATAGCGTTGAAGTATTGCTAAGTAATAACCAAAAGGGTTTGGGATTAAGCGGTAGATTGAAAATATTATAATAGGGTCGCGCTGAACATTTGGAAAATCACTTTAAATTCTACTCCTCTTTTTTCGGGTTATAATTACCCCTTCTTCGTCCCGCTTACGTTTACAATAATAAAGCTGGAGTGCGGAATACCGAGGGTTGTGCCTGGTTTCACATCAAGGTAAGCTTTAAAGTACCCATCTACAATGCCCTTCATCGCTTTATTATACCGGGCTCTAAACTCTTCGTACAAAAAGGTAACCGACCGGAGGAAGTGCATACTGCCATCGGCATCTATCCTAACCGAAAATGAGTAGTTAAAATCGTCATATGCTTTTTTGATGGTGATATTATATTCGGGCAGCATGTAATCCTGGTTGAGGCCCTCCCGTTTATCATCATCAGCAACGCTGCTGATCTGCTGTAACGTAAGCAATTTTGTTTTGCTGGTTAATACAGCGGGTTGCCGTGCCGAAAAAGCTTTTGAGGTATCTTTATTGGCCTGGTTTACTTTGTTTTGAATGAACAGGGTATCTGCCCGTCGCGGTTTCATTAGCGTCGCAGCATCGGTATGGAGCTTGTTTTTGATATAGTCGTCGGCATACAGTGTCATGAAAACTACCGATTTATCACGCGTAAGTTCCCGGCCTTCAACTTTCATCACCTGGAAAATGATACTGTCGCGGCTCAGCTTACGCAAGCGCAGCCAGGACCAGGCCACATTAAAAAGTGAATCATGATCAAACAGTACCGGTGCATTTACAAACATTTTGCGTTTAGGGTTATAAATATTCACCGAATCATCCGACAGGAAAGAAAGATGCCATTCTGGTTCCAGCTGGTAACCATCGTTATTAAAAGCAACGCCATTTTTAAAGCTGCGGCGGATCTCGGTATACCGGACGCCCTTTACCGGCATGAAGGAGGGCTTAACAGATTCATCGCTTTGGATATTATGATATTCTTTCGATTTTTTGGTACTGCTGTTACAGGCGCTAAAAGCGACTAATAACAACATCACGAAGAGTAAACCGGATGTTTTATAAAGGAGGCAAATGTTATTTTTCATCAGTATGGCGAATATAATACATTGAATTGAAACGGTAACCTGTGTGCATACCTAAATTGAATTCACCCTCATCGTTACTGGTGCCATGCCCGGAAAGGTTTGTAAAACGGATTAAATTAAATTTGTAAATTTTGTTACTTTTGTACCCGCAGCTAAAAGCTGTAGCCGGAACTTTCCTGTAGTGTAACGGTAGCACCTCAGACTCTGACTCTGCTAGTAGTGGTTCGAATCCATTCAGGAAAACAGTGTATTTTATAAGCCTCTATAAATCAGTCTATTTAAGGCTGATTTATAGAACGGTGTCAGATGGGTGTCTATTTATTATCAAATTCTTTCTGTAGGCGCTCCAAAACCTTGTCCTGGCGCTCAATTATTTTCATCAGATGGCTTTGGTTAAGTTCCATAATCTTGATGGCTTTTTTTAAGTTTTCCATCTCTGCATTTAGCGCGTTGATATCGGTCAACAGCTTTTGCTTTGGCGGGTTTTTATCAAGCTTGCCCCCGGTGCCTTTGGCTAGCCACTCAGTGTTTAAATGATATTCCTTTGCAAGTCTTGAAACCAGATCGAAAGGGATCTTTAGCATACCTCGCTCCATTTTGGAAAGCGTGCCCTGGTTTATTTGAAGTATTGCCGCTGCCTTGTTTTGGCTAGGGCTTATGTATTCCTTTCTAAAAGAAACAAATCTGCTAGCGGCCTTTATATCGTATAGCTCTTCCATTATTTTTCTGTGTTATAGGTAAATTTGAACCAAATTGGGTGATCAAACCAATTTACATTCCTGAATTCGTCTTCAAAAAAGACGTCGTTAATATATGCATAGTCTAAAAGTATTTCCAGGTGTTTAACTTGGGCTGCCTTCCGCCTAACCCCAGTATTTCCAATATTGATTCCTAAGCGACCAATTATAGGATTTTGATTCCACCCATATGCGTTTACTCCAATATAGATTCGATCCTTCTTACTGCACCCAATCCCCCATCCTGCATGAATTCCATTTTTAGGCCATAGATTGGTATGTGTTAAGTAGCTATCATGAAGCAAGTGCATTGCCGTATCAGTAATATGGTGTACTAGATTTTGTTTTATCGGGACGGATGCTTTCGCTATCTGGGCCGCTATTTGTTTGTCGGTTGGCATATTAAAAGGTATCTGTAATTGCTAAAGAACTATTCAGGCTATTTTTTAGTTCATCAGTTGTCTTTCCGAAGCCTGTAAGAATAAAATCTAGATAAGTAATTTTGTTATTTAGTTGACCTATCCAATTTTTCATTTTAATAGATTCTTTTTTACCTGATTTTGATTCTATGTCAACTTTGTTTAAAGAAAGATTAATTTCACTAATTCTTTTCATATATCTGTCCTTGGCTGACAGTATGCTATCTATACTCCAAATTACTTCCTCTTTGAAATCATTGGTAGAGAGTTGTACAATTCTCTCTAATTCAATTGTCATACTGGTTAGCTGACCTGAACTGAGATTATTAACATCGATATTTTGATTCGCGGCTACGGTTGAGGTGAAATTTGAGAAAATTGCTCGATACTTGTTATCCCTAAGATCTATTTTCAAATTCATCATTAACTTTATTTTTGAAAACTCATTCATCCCATTGATGCCAGATGGTAAATAATTTTCTACTTTAATAATCATCGTTCCGTTTTCTTTATCCTGTATCTCAATTTTTTTATAAAATTGGGTCGATAAAGAGCTGGCCCATAATTGAGCATTACTCCATAGTGAGTTTTTATCTTTTTTAACCTCTTTGATTAATTCAGTTTTCGCCCCTATTGTCTCTGAGTAATCATTCGTTTGAGCTAATACAATTTTTGATATCGCAATTGCGAAGATTGTTAATAATTGTTTTTTCATTTGAAATTCTATTTTTCTATTACGTTCTTTTGTCTATCCACCCGGTAATTAGCCATATATTTTTTATTTCTGATTTAGGCATATCCATATCGTCATAGTTTGGGTTTTCGCTTTTAAAAAGTAAAAATTCTTTATCGATATGTTTCCTAATATATTTAAGATACCGAGACCCGTCCCTGCAAGTAATTCCGTATATCTGGCCGAATTCTAAATAAGCGCCCCAATTATCCCGCTTAACACCGAAAAGTATACTACCGGATTTGATGCGCGGCTCCATGCTATCACCATATGCTCTGAATGCAACGCTTCCTGAGAACTCAGGCACGTCCATATAATACTCAGGATATATAGTTTCATCGGCGTAATATAATTCCGCGTTGCCGGCTATAAAATCAGCATTGTAAAAAGGTATTAGTGCATCTTTTTTCTTATGGTTCTTAATGGTCATGATCGATTGGTCATCGTTGATTAACATATTCCCATTTCCGCTTAGTAGCCATTCGGTATTTAAATCGGAAAACGCTAATTTGATTTTATCGATAGATGTTCTTCTAATATTAAAACCGGTTTTGCTCACAAATCCATTTCCTAAATCTGCCTTTAACTCAAAAGTCTTAGCATCAATACCGATATGCTTTATATAATCCAATATTCTCTCTTTTACAGTATTTGACATCTTTTTAAATTAATTCGTTTGATTATCAGCATGTTATAATATTTGATAGAAATATCTCTAATATTCTATTGATAATAGAATTATATCTATTACATTTGTATTGTTCAACAGCAACAAAGATAAACATAAACAATAATCAAGCATATAGCAAATAAGTACTACCATGAATCTACTACCAAAAACTTATGGCATTCCTAACATTGACTTTGATATATCAATTCTGACTCCCAGGGAGTTGGAAATTATCCAATGGTCAAATCTACAACAAAACCATATTGGCTATGAACTGGGCATCAGCTACAATACAGTTGTTACTCATATAGGCAATATAAAAAATAAGACCGGCCTTACCTATGGCAATATGGCTTATTTCCTAGGCACCAGAAACGGTCAAATATTAAATTAAAACAATATGGAAATATTAACACCACAACGCGGCACATCATGGCCAAGCCTTATCGGAGACATTGAATTGATCGGGAAAGAGCATGCAAGGCCATTTCCACTAGATAAGGAAACATCTATCAGGCCAGCAATAAGCACACATGTTAAAAAGAATCACCCCGATAGAGTATACGTAGCCAAAAAGGAAGAACGAAAAGGGGTATTGGCTATATGGGTTTATAGAGAATCATAAAACACTGCCAACAATGACAAATTTAGTAACAATCCAGAACAACCAAACAGTTACCACGTCAAAGCTGGTAGCACAGGCTTTTGATAAGCAACACTACCATGTTTTACGCGACATTGAAGCCCTTGAATGCAGCGCATCTTTTCGGGAATCCAATTTTGGATTTATATTGAGTTTCAGTGACTTAGGTCACGGACGTAAACGTGAAGACAAGAGCTATTCAATCACCCGCGACGGCTTTGTTTTCCTAGCAATGGGCTACACCGGTAAGCGTGCTGCCGAGTTTAAAGAGGCTTATATCAAAGCCTTCAATGAAATGGAAAACACTCTACGCGCTGTGCCAGAAAACAAATACACTATTGAGGATTTAATAATTGCCCAGGCCCAATCTATAAAAGAACTTAAAAGCGAAGTTCGGTCATTATCCGAAGCTGTTTATTCGTCACCTGTCAAGGCTCAAAAAAGCTTGCCAGCACGTACTGGCGCCGAAGACATGTATACAGTATCACAATACATTGGTGGCAGGAACTTCTCAATGAGGCAACATGTGCTGATCGGAATACAAGCAAAGAAATATTCTTTGGCAAATAGCTTGACTGTAAATATCCACGTACGTGGCAACTATTACAGATCTGAAGCTATTGAATTCGGAATTAAAGAAATAACAGGTTTAACTCGCAAATTTTAAAATTAAAGCATAACCATGAGAACTCCATTCAACCCATCATTAGCAGCAGCAGTTCAAGCATCTATAGAGCGGACTATGGCCACTGCAAACACATCAACTGATGTGAAGCCTTATGTCTCTAAACAACAACCGGTACGCAAGTTAAATACAGATGCCTTTGCTGCATCATTAGAGCGTGGAGCTGCACTGGCAAACAATTACACCTACCAACCGGGCGCTCAGTGTATCTATAATGTGAAGGAGGTTGCAGCATGAGCTTAGATAGGTTGAATAAAATTCATGACAACTGCATTCGCAACATGGAGATATGCAAGCGCACTGATACGGTTAGATTCTGGAGGCTAGCTGTTCTTGATTGCCAGATTTTAGACGCAATATTCAAAATTAGATTCAATTAATATGCAAGGATTTACAGTAATGGAAACAGAAGCGCTTCAGAACTTTATTAGCCGGGTTGAAAAACTCGATAACTCTGTTGCGGGAAGCTTATTAAACTTAGAAAAGACAATGATGGATGCGATCTCTAAGCTTTCAGATACTAAAAACAAATATTTGTCTGTGCATGAAGTTACACAATTTACCGGATTCGGTAAAAAGTGGGTACAAGACCACAAACAGGATATCGGTTTTTCTACTGTGGGCGGTTGTCTTCGGTTTAAGCGGGAAGATGTGGAATCCTTCATGTCACAAAATTATTTCAAATCAAAAAGCAAAAAATCAGCATGATAATCACACACGAAACCACCATCGAAGAGTACGAAGCTTTTTTGGCTACTAATCCATCAATGTCAATATTACGCCGTGCTATGCGGTCAACTGTTAAGTTTTTTCATGAGGCGGCTGATCGGTTTAAGAATGCATGCAGTTCAATTAAAAAAGCATGCAATTCAATAATTGCTTTTGCTAAGAAAATATACAAAACGTGCCTAGCCATAATATCGGTAGAAGAAGAGAAAAAACCATACCAGCCATGGTCGCACCCAATGTACCTATATGAACAGGTCGAAGACGAGATGGGCATGGAGCATCTGCATGCTGAGGCGCTTGAATTATTAATTAAAAACTAAACAATCAATTATAAATATTATGGAACTTAAAAAAGCTAGTAGGAAGCAGGTAAAGCTGCGCCTTAACATATCTGCACCAAGTGGTGCCGGTAAGACATATTCTGCACTTTTAATGGCTAAGGGCCTAGTTGGGTCATGGGACAAAGTTGCAGTGATCGACACTGAGAATGAGAGCGCATCGCTATACTCAAACCTAGGTGAATTCAATGTCATCAACTTACGGGAGTACTCACCGGAAGACTACATCAAAGCAATCAATATTTGTGTGGATGCCGGGATAGAAGCTATCATATTAGACAGCACTACCCATGAATGGAATTACCTGATTGAAGCGAATGAGATTCTTGCACAGGCTAAATTCAGGGGTAATACATGGAGTGCCTGGTCACAAACAACTCCGCGTCACGACAAATTTATTCAAGCTGTTTTACAATGCCCGGCACACGTTATTACATGTACCCGCTCAAAGACTGAAACGGTTATGGGTGAAGATAAAAAGGTAAAGAAAGTCGGCATGAAGGATGTTCAGCGCGAGGGCTGGGAATATGAGCTTACTGTGTCTTTAAACATTGAGCGCGATACACACATGGCAATACCTTCAAAAGATCGTACCAATTTATTTGAAGGTAAAAACCCTTTTATGATAACCGAAGCTACCGGCCGTGCAATTAAAGATTGGTGTGAAAGCGGATTAGCTGATAAGGCTGGTGATGTTAAGTTACGAGAAGCAACTACCGTTACCGAGCTTGCGAATGTATTCAAGGGCCTTTCAAGAGCCGAGCAGGAAAAATTTGTATCTGTTAAAGATGAAATGAAAGCCAAACTTTCCCCACCTGTACTTAAAACCGTTGCTGCCTAATGGGTGCTACAAAAGACCTCTTCTTGCAGATCCGGCAGGAAGAGGTTAACCGGAACGACCGGGCAGAGGATCGAGAGTTTATCAATAACCATTTTACAAAACCAATCAAGAAAAATGCTACTACCAACATTCAAGATCAGAGCAAGCGCGGCTAGTGAGATACTGGCTGGCTCAATTGGGTTAAGTGATGCACAGGCGGCTAAACGTGCTGAGCTTTCAGATCGTAAGGCTAACGCTGCGTGCGGGGCCGCCAAACCATTAACTCCGAACATGGAGGCCGAACTTTACAGCCTCAATTACAAATTCAACAACCCCGAACTACCAACCGGCGCCAAAACTTATTGTGAAAAATGGCTTAAAGAGAAGCTGTACGACCGCCGTAAAAACTTTGCTAACAAGTACCTGGAAAAAGGTATTTCATGCGAGGAAGAGTCTATTAAATACGCTGCGGACTCATTGGGATGGGGTGATGTATCAAAGAACGAAGAGTGGTTTAGTAACGAGTGGATGGAAGGTACTCCGGATATTATAGCATTCTGGGATAACGCGCCAACAGTCATCGACATGAAAAACGTTTGGGATTGCTTTACGCTGCCACTGTTTGACGACGTGATACCGACACCGGCCTACGAAACACAACTGCAGGTTTATATGCACTTGGTTACAGAAGAATACGGAATTGAGTTTAATAATGCTATCCTTACATACGCGCTGATGGATGCCCCATTAAATGTTATGGAAAAGGAGATGCGCTCATTGTCATGGGAGCAGGGGCAGCGGGGCTTAATTACTGATGAGATCCGCCAAAAGGTCCACAAAGAAATGACTTATTCAGATCTGCCGGCCGAACTTCGGTTAAAAACCTTCACCGTTAACCGTGATCCTTCAGTTATTGATGAGCTGAAAATAAGGGTTGATATGTGCCGGGTTTATATTAAAAAGCTGCTAGAGGCTAAGAGAGAAATATTAATAGCAGCCTAACTATGCTACTCACCACCTACGAAATTATCCCGATTGATGGCGGGGAAGAAGTCACCATCACTACAGTTGAAATAATTTAAAAAAAACCAATACAAATTTAAAAATGGGACAAATGATTAAATGCTTCTACTTAGGAGCATATTTAGAGGTTGCATCTGACGACTTTCAAGAGAAAAAGGTAGAAGATAATTTCTACGACGAAGTATCTAATGAACACTTTATTCAGCCTTACCAGGGGCTAGAAGATTTAAACATACTTATACCTTCGGTAGATGACTATAAATCTACTAAAGACCTAGAGGGCGAATTTACATTATGCGAGTCAGATTTAAACTTGTCAGATCTAGCTCAAAAGTTTAAGGATGGGTATGTAGATCAAATATCTATTGTTGAAAAATACTTCCCTTACAGCGTTACTATTAAAACAGGTTTAGTATGCTATTGGGACGAGATAGCCTAATCAAGTAAATAATTTAACCCACCCGCTTACCGGGCATAACCGCCGAAAGGCATAACAAAAACAGAAATGAGCACAGAGAAAAAATTATCAGGCAGTATTGCCTTAACAAAAATGCTCCACGTAATGATGGACAAAAAGGGCTCAAATGGTAACCTTGTGAGAGGCATCTTCATTCCACTGGAGGCTAACATGCTGACCGAAAAAGACAAAGCTGTTTACGTTGGGCTTAATGTGGTAATTCGCGACGAGCAGGATCAATACGGTCAAAACGGATTCATTGCCAAAACGACCGACAGCAAGATTTGGAAAACGCTTGATGATGCCGGCAAAGAAACTGCTAAAAAGTTATCACCAATATTAGGCAACCTGAAAGACTTTACAGGCGGTGGTAATGATGCAAGCGGCGCTGCGAGTGCTACGGTAGTTAGCGATGAGGATGATTTGCCTTTTAATTAAGGGTTTTTTGTAATCCCGTCGAAATAAAAACAAAAGTAACCCAACCTCATGCAGAAATGCATGGGGATTTGGTGGTATAAATCAATCAATATTATGAAAAAGTGTTTTAAATGTGAGGTGATTAAGCCGTTAACAGATTTCTACAAGCATAAAAAGATGGCTGATGGGCATCTTAATAAATGCAAGAAATGCACTAAGAAAGATGTTGATATAAGGGAGAAGGACCTCAGGGCTAATAATCCGGAATGGGTTAAGTTGGAAAAAACAAGGGCTATTGAAAAATATCATCGCCTCGGATATAAGGATATTCACAAGCCTCTATCAGAAGATAAAAAACAGGCTATGTCTCGCTACAAGGATAAGTATCCTGAAAAAAAGGCTGCCACAATACTATCGCAGCGCGTACCATGCACCAAAGGAAATGAGAGGCACCACTGGTGTTATTCATTTCAGTTTGCCAGAGACATAATTGAATTATCGGTGGCTGACCATGCTTTTCTGCATCGCCACATAGTTTACGATCAGGATTATTTCATGTACCGCAGATTTGATACCATGGAGTTGTTGTATACAAAAGAAAAACACCTGGAGTATTTCAACGAGATAAAGAATAAAGAAAGCCTAAAAGTAGCTTAGGTTATTCCAGGAAGAATAAATTAAGTAATCATGAACCAACTATCCACCCCAATAACCACCGACAATGCTCCGCGCATTCCGTTCAATACCCTTCAATTTGGGGATAGGTTTAAGCATAGCCTTACCGGTAATATTCACCAGGTGTTCTTTGTGCCGTTGGATAGTGCATATTTCACCATTCGCAGGGCTGACGGATGGCTGGTGACTTGTGAGCGTGGTGGGTTTGCTTGGGATAAGGGAGTGATAAAGGTATAGATATGCCAATTGGATACCCACAACCTCGCTAAGAAATTAGCGGGGATTTGGCGGTATAAAAATAAAACCCCATCATGGCCAACGCACAACTATCACCAACGCCTAAAACCCTTACCAATAAACAAAAAGCATTCATCATTGAGCAGTTTGTTTCTGGTACATCAATCAGGGAATTATCAAACATGAACGGCATGTCATTCGATGAAATGAAGGATATCTGCATGATGTGGTACGCAAAAGGCGATAAGTCGGTTACCATACCTTCAACCGCGGTTAATTCTGATCGCAGACAGTTTATAACGGCATACGCTGAGAAGCTAAGCCAGCAGCAGATGGCAGATGCCCTGGGTATTGCTACCGATACTGTCCGCCGGTGGTCGATGGGGTTAAATATAACTACTAAAAAACGAGTATATAATAATCCGGTACCATTCCATTATCTCAAGGTATCAATCATACTCAACCAGGAAACTGGGATCTATTACTTCAGCGCAACCGAGGCCGCCGACACAATGGGAAAGGCAGATTATTGGCTAAATAACCGGATCAAAAAGATGATCGCTAAAAATAATACTGAGTTTATTTACTGCGGTCGCTATAAGGAATAAAAAAATTTACCAACAATCAATTCCCATAGGAATAAAAACAATAATTATTCGTATACTTGTAAGTCGGTCGGTAACCGGTATATACCTTACTAGTATATATAAAAAAATTCAAACAATACCTCCTGTAAGTGTCTTAGAGCAAACTTGCTCACTTGGATACCGACCCATTTCTCTTGCAGGGGGTATTGTTTAACTAACCAGTTTATAATCTGTAATATGCCAATAAGTATTGTAACCAACGAAGATAATATGTCCATGATGGCCCGTTATCCAGATAACTTCTTTGATTTGGCTATTGTTGATCCGCCGTATGGAATAGGAATAGATGGACAAAAGAAATCTATCAACAAGAATCCAAAACACAATCGTAAACAACACGAAAAAAAGGGCTGGGATAATGAAATACCATCTGAAAGCTACTTTACTGAATTATCCCGAGTGAGCAAATATCAAATAATATTCGGAGGTAATTATTTTACTCAGTTTTTACCTCCAGTAAAAGGGTGGATTGTTTGGTTTAAGGGTCAGAATGATTTAACAATGAGCGATTGCGAGTTGATATGGACAAATCTACCAATGGTAACTAGGCAGGTGAATATTAATCGCGCTGAACTTATAAAACAAAATAGATTTCATCCAACAGAAAAACCATATAAGCTTTATAGGCATATACTAACAAAATACTGCGTTGGTTATGGCCAAAAACTTCTTGACACTCACTTAGGATCCGGTTCATCCCGTATAGCTGCATACGATTTAGGTTTTGATTTTTACGCTACAGAGTTAGGTAAAGAATATTTCGATGCGCAGGAAAAGCGATTTACTAAGCATATCGCCCAGCAAAAAATGTTTGCACCGACTGCAGCCATAATACAGCCAGTTCAATCACAACTTTTTAACGCGCTATAAATAACACGATGAAAAAGACACCACGCCAGTACCAAATTGATATTGTGGATCGCACGTCGCGTTCGCTTGCCAAAAACAAGGCGGTTATTCTGCATGCCCCGACAGGTGCGGGAAAGTCTCTTTGCGTAGATATGATTGTAACTCGTGGTGTATCTAAAGGTAAAACGGTGCTGGTTTTATCAGATGCCCGGAAAATATACACCCAGTTAGTAAAAGAGTGCAACGGTATTGAAATCAACAGCAATGTTAAGGAGTTGGTTATTCAAAAGGGACATACTTATTGCGGCATGATCCAAACGCTTATTAAGCGTCCAATGATTATCCAGCAACTGAAAGAACTAGGAGATAATCTTATAATGCTGATCGATGAGGCGCATGTGGCCACCTCCACAAAACTAATCGACTACCTACCAGACGCTTACCGTGTGGGCCTTACAGCAACCCCATACGGCGTACTGCACAAACACTTGCCACTTTATTATAAGGCTCTCGTTGAAGGCCCACAGGTTGACTGGCTTATACAAAACGGATACCTAACTAATTACCGACATAAATCCCGGGTGCCGGCAGATACTTCACTACTTGAAATCAGGAACGGGGAGGTTACTGAGCGTTCAAATGAAATTGTATTCGGTGCGCAGCGTGTTTATGATGGCTTATTTGATGACCTTAACAAGTTCCCTTATAAAAAGTGTGTGATATTTGTTGCTTCGATTAAGCAGGCAGATGCATTGACAGCCAAACTTATAGAACAGGGTTTCCCGGCAACCAGATATCATTCGCAGGTTGAGCATGGTGAATACGAACTGGCAAGGTTTACAGCGCTCGGACTGGCTAATATCCTGGTAACAATCAAATCTCTATCAAAAGGCTGGGATTATCCGCCGATTGATATGGTGGTATTGATGCACAAAACATTATCAACTAGTGTTTATCAGCAGGAAATCGGCCGGGGATCGCGCATCTACCCGGGTAAAGATATGTTCACAGTGCTTGATTACGGCATGAACTGGAAGCAGCACGGGTTATATTTCGAAGATCGCCCTTATAGCGAATTATGGTGTAAGGTTAAACGCAAAGGCGAGGCAGAAGGCCCTTCAGCTTCTAAATGTTGTGTTGAATGTGAAAGCATTATACCAATAAGCTCACGCATCTGCAAATATTGTGGTTATGAGTATCCTTTAGTTGAGGCTACCATGGCCCAGGGTGAGCTGGTAGACCTTACCGATGAATACCATGACTTGGTTGGTAAACGGATAAGCGAGTTAACACCGCTGGAGCTTGCGAACTATGCTAAGCTTAAAAATAAGCGGCCATTTGCCATCCGCGTTGCCAAAGCTAAAGAACAGGAGCAGCACGGATTTCTTATGGACTTCGCCGCTAATATGGGTTATAAAAGAGGGTGGATTGATCATCAGATTATCCCGGTTGATAGGATTGAATTCGCGGATATAGTTTTAAAATAATGGATAACATGCCAATAAGTATCGTAACAAATGAGGACAATATGGCTATGATGGGCCGCTACCCAGATAAGTATTTTGATTTGGCTATTGTGGATCCACCGTACGGGATAGGTGTAAATCAGATGAATATGGGGGGGCGTAAAACAGTAAAACCAAGTAAAAAAGATTGGGATTCTGGAGTTCCAGACCAACTATATTTTGACGAGTTGTTTAGGGTTAGTAAAAACCAAATTATATGGGGAGGTAATTACTTCAATTTACCGTGTAGTCAATATTTTGCTGTATGGGATAAGGGTGAGACGATGTACGGACGAGATTTTGCGGAAATGGAATATGCCTGGTGTTCTGCTGGTGGTACACGTATCTATAAAAAGAACCCAAACCAGAAAGATAGATTTCATCCAACAGAAAAACCATATAAGCTTTATAGGCATATACTAACAAAATACTGCGTTGGTTATGGCCAAAAACTTCTTGACACTCACTTAGGATCCGGTTCATCCCGTATAGCTGCATACGATTTAGGTTTTGATTTTTACGCTACAGAGTTAGGTAAAGAATATTTCGATGCGCAGGAAAAGCGATTTACTAAGCATATCGCCCAGCAAAAAATGTTTGCACCGACTGCAGCCATAATACAGCCAGTTCAATCACAACTTTTTAACGCGCTATAAATGGAACCAAAAGTATTACAATTGGTTGCCGACATAAGCGCATCCGCCCCCGCCCCTGAAAAAACACTTCAGGATCTTATACTGGCTTCCCTTATTCCACAGGGAATAGAAATACCTAAACCGGATCTTGTATTTGAAATAAACGGCGCATCGGTATTTACGAAGAAATCATTGAGCACCATTATTGGCCAGGCTAAGTCAGGTAAAACAACGGTTACATCATGGATCGTTTCGCAGTCAATACAGGCAGAGACTAAAGTACTTTGGATTGATACAGAGCAGGGATTATACTACGGATCAAGAACTCAGCATTGGGTATTATCAATGTCAGGGATGCGCACTTGCCCGAACTTGAGTTTCTATGACCTAAAGATATTCAGCCCACCAAAGCGGATTGAAATAGTTGAAGAGATTATCAAAATGTATTCCCCGGACCTGGTAATAATCGACGGTGTTCGCGATTTGATATTTGATATCAACAACCCTGAGCAGGCAACTGTAATCACCGGCGACCTGATGCGCTGGGCAGAAGAGTATAACACCCATATTTGTAGCATCCTTCACCAGAACAAGGGAACGGAGCATGCGCGCGGACATTTGGGCACAGAAATGATCAATAAGTCCGAAACGGTGATGTCTGTTGAGGTAAATGCCGATAAATTAATCGTGTGCTCACCAAAGTTTACCAGGTCGGCACCATTCGAACTATTTGCTTTCAATCGCGATGAAAGAGGTATGCCTCAAATAGTTGAAGGATTCTCTGGTAAAATTACTACCGGTGGGAGTGATAGGGGCGGGAAAAAACAAGTTGATCCAACTGAGCCATCTTGGAACGCCGCCCATATTGGTATTGTGGATTATGTTTTCAGCAAAGCGGAGTACTTAAAATATTCAGAGCTTATTGATAACATATGTAATTACTTCCAAAACAATGCTGTTTCAGTTGGCAAAACAAAAGCGCGTGAATTTGTAACTCACTATATTATGGTTGGTATTGTTTGGGTGAATCCTTATGTGAAAGGAAACGCTAAATATCAAAAGAATCCAAAGTTTGAAGGCTTCCCATATGTAGCCCCGGGCATCACCATAAAAGAACAGGAGGCTCCATTTTAATGATACCACAAGAAAAAATAACTGAAGTAACGGAGGCGGCTAGTATCGTTGATGTTATTGGTGACTTCGTTACGTTGAAGCAAAAAGGCAAGGAGTGGGTAGGGCTTTCGCCGTTCAGTAATGAGCGTACACCATCATTCTCGGTCAACCCAGTAAAGGGTATTTACAAATGCTTCAGCAGCGGCAAGGGCGGAGACGTAACGGATTTCGTTATGCAGCACCTTTCATTTAAATACTATGAAGCTATTGGTTACCTGGCTAAAAAGTATGGTATTGAAATGGAGGCCGAATCGGTTTATACAGCACCTGCGCCGAGGCAAGCATACCAACAACTACCAACCAGCTATATACCTGTAGAGCATGTGACTCCGACGTTATGCGCTCCGGGATGGAATAACCTTTATGAGTTCCTGTGCAGTAGGTTTGACAAGCAGGTGGTTAGCGATAAATTTAAAGAGTACAATATCGGCACATTTAAAAACTGGTGCATATTCTGGCAGGTAGACACCGCCGGCCGGGTCCGTTCGGGTAAGTACATCAAATACAAAGAAGATGGGCACCGGGATAAGGATAGCAAGACTTCATGGGCGCATACATCAAGCAGGGAATACAAACCGATCTATCCGGATTTTAACCTGCAGCAGTGCTTATTTGGTGAGCATTTGATAGCTCGTTACCCCGGACGGCCAATCGCAATTGTAGAAAGCGAGAAAACAGCCCTTATAGCGAGTTTATTTATTGATAAGTATACTTGGCTCAGTTGCTGTATGAAAGGCGGCCTAAGTGCCGGAAAGTTAGCCAGCGTGGCAAATAGAAGTGTTACTTTGTTTCCTGATTTGAATGCTTATTCAGAATGGGCTTTAAAGGCTAAAGAGTTCGGCCTGTCAATCTCTGATCACATCGAACGAATTGCCACCGATGAAGAGCGCGCCGGGGGGTTAGATTTAGCTGATTTTTTGTTGAGGTAGTATTAGACGGCATCCGTAACTGAATTATGAAGTAAATGTATAATAACTATAAATAAGATAAAGTATGAACAGTAATTTAAGAAAAGCAAGTCATTTTGAAGTACAGGATTGGCTTATAAAAGAATTGGAACTGACACCATATCAAAAGTCTAAATTGTATGATAAAGAAATTGTAAGATTTTCTCCTTTTGATTTCTTCAAGTATAAAAGAAAAACTAAAAGCTTACTTTGGCGATTTACCTTGCCGATATATCCCGTAATTTGGGTATTGCTTGTTATTTCATCACCGATAGTTTACCTAATCACAGGTAGGTGGGGATATGAAACAAGGTATATTCAATGGTTTAGAAATTGGGCGTATAATCTAGGCTTGTAGCCTTATAGGGCTAATGAATCTGTTTATGTTACATGAACAAGTGGATTTGGTGAACAGACGGGTTGGGGTACTACTTATACCTATCCACCTCAACCCCCGCAGACTTTTCATTCATAAGTATCAGTTGCACGTTGAATATAATAGCGGATAAGTGATCTTCTTCGGGTAACAATCCCTCTTCGTAATAGGCTAAATGACGGTGAAGGCTTTCAAGTGCAGCTTCATTGGGCTGGCCTTTCTTCCAGTTACCCTTTCCGTAGTTATTGGCACCCTTCCGTAATAGGTGACCGAATCGTAACCGGGTGTAGCTATCAAAGTGATTAACCAATGGTTTATCTGTATCATTATCCCGGATGCTGCCTGTATCGAATGTTCTTTTGTTGTCCATGTTTTTTTTAAAGTGCCGCTGTTAATATATTAGGTTTTCCTTTTCCATTATCGTATACGATCACATATCCGCCATTAGAATTGAAGCCTAATGTTTCTGAATAATAGTTACCGGTAAAGAATGAAGGCACATACATCCGGCGATGATCAACTGCATCATCTTTTATGATATTGAATTTATCGCGCTGGGCGGTGGGCATCTTTTCAATAATTGTGTGCAGGTGCCCTTCGAATATAAAGTTGAACATCCCCTTTTTGCCGTACTTCCATATAATATCATGTGTACTGCGCTTGCTTAATATTTTATCACCGTGCAGGTTGATATGCATTATTCCCTCAACTTCATGGCAAATGATATAAGGATGAAATTCTACATCGTATCCCTTCAATGAAAGGCCCCACGAAATAAGATCCGCTGCTCCGCCCTTTACATCCTCGTCATTATCCTTGCTTAGGCGGTCATGGTTGCCGCCAATGATCATTACCTTACCCAGGTTTACAACATCCCTCAAAGCAATATCCAGGGCCTCACAGCAAAGCTTAATAGCATTTGCGCCGATCTCATCCTTATTCATGCTCATCCAACTATTGATGTGATTAAGGCCCGATAGGCTTTCTATCAAATCACCTAGTATATGAACATGAACCTTTTTGAATCCCTTTGAATTTACCTCTGTTACAGACGACATAAGCCCATCTTTTAATATTGAGCTGTCGTAGTCGGGTGTTAATAAAAGATTTCGTATGTGTGCCCCAAAGTGCAGATCAGCCCATTTTAATACTGCTTCATGGCTGTATGTAGTATTGTTATCAATTCGAGGAACGTATGTTTTGCTAAGCTCACGGTCTAATACACCGCGTATCGCATCATAATCAACCGTTGGCAATCCGCTTTGTGTTTCTTTAAAGAATATATTATAATAAGGCGTGCCGGTATGGCTGATTAGTTTATAGCTTACAACGTCGGCAAATGGCAGGTTGTAGAATTCGCAGTAATCATTGATGCCCATCATGCGACCTGTTAAATCGTTCCATGCCGACAGTACGAATGGTTTAGGTTCTGATTTTGGAGTCTTTGATGCTATTGTCTGTGGAGCTTCAGGTTCGATTTTCTTTGCTCCCTTCAGCTTCCCAATAGCTTTTCTGACTGCATTATGACTATTTGAAAGGTTGTACTTTCCAATGATAAAGTGGGCTGCTTCGCTCTTATTGCATGAACTTTCTGCAATATGGGCAATCGCTTCTTCTAGATAATCGCTATAGCTCATTGAGACAAATATAAATAAAAATCAATTCCTATACGAATTAAAATAATAAGTTTTATTATCTTTACGTTATGCAATCGGAGGCAAGAATTCAGCAGGATGCTTTTACTGAGATAAGGAATAGACACCCGGAGACGTATGGATTGCTGTTTCATTGTCCCAATGGAGGCTTGCGGGATGCTGTTACAGCAACTTTTATGCGCGGCCAGGGCGTAGTGAAGGGTATACAGGATATGCCATTTATATGGGCTGGAAAGCTCTACATGATTGAAGTTAAAACCCCAACTGGTAGCTGCTCAAATGATCAGAAATTGATACATGCTATACATGCTGGCCAGGGTATAATCACTTACATTTTTACCACATCAATCGATATAATTTCGTTCGTTGAGTGTGTTATTTCTGGTGGCGATATAGCCCAATGGACGGCCTTCATCAGTCCATTTTCAAGACCTGAAATGATAGATATTTACCGTGAATCGGTACGAGAAGAACGCAAGAAAAAGTTAAAAAGAGCCGCTTAGTCGGAAAAACGTAAAAAACAAAAAGTGCCCTGAGAGGCTGGAAACTATGTCAACACACTTTTCAAAAAACGCTAAAAAGTGCTATACCGAAACGCAAAACGGTATAAAAAGTGCCCTGACGGTATCAGAAACTATGTTAACACACTTTTTTTCAAACAATCATCAAAAAGTATGTTAACACACTTTGTAAAAATGACCAAAAAGTGCCCTCACGGTACTAAAAACTATGTCAACACGAATAAAAGTGTGTTAACACGGTTAGTATGTTAAAGTGTGTCAATATGCCTATATATAATATAGGCTATTGACATACTTTTTAACACAGTTTTGAAAACGAATGATAAACGACAACCCATGAATAGCACCATAGAAAATTACTTTGACAAAATGGAAGTCGGACAGTACATCACAATTGCAAAAGCAAAAGATCCGGAAGCACTTATCGAAGTAGGGAAAAAATACATTGACCAAGGCGGAAATATTGAGTTTTCAAACGACTGGAAAGAGATTAAAAAAAATAGAAGCATATCAACCCATAGCATGAACAAACAGACCATAGTTGGCAGGAGTCTTGCCCAGATACAACCGGACCTGTACAAACAGATCGAGGATAGCGTTACTCCAATGCTTGTAGATACCGCTCACATCAAATCGCTACTCCATGCGGTGCGCACTTCTCACCCAGCCTTTGATGAAACTGATGTTCGAATTCTAACAGTTGCAGTAATCTACGATTCTTACTGCCCAGCTTCTTTCCTGCCCAAAGCTGCAATGAAGTTACCTATCGGTGTTCGGGATGAAGCTGCTCGTGTATTGGGTTACTCCAACCCTGAGAACATAAATAATTGGAGGTCGATAGCGAGTGCCTACATCAAGGGCCGGGACTTCCGTGCTCGTGTTGATGCGATTAAGGCTCAGTTCAAACAGTTTAGTTCACGGCCGAGTGATTGGCAATTAGCATTGTAGGGTATGGGTAAAGTTCATTTGCAGCCGGAAAATACTGGTCTATGTGGACAATATGCAGTTGCTAATCTGATAGGATGCACACCGGAAGAAAGCATATTAGCTTTTGGTAAGCCTGGAGGTAATAAAAGAAAAACAGGCACTCAAACTAAAGATGTTGCAGTAGCCATTAAAAAACTTGGTTATTATTCTGATGAAAGAATGAGTCTCATAAACGATAAAACGGTTTTACCAGACCTTTGCTTAATTGCGGTTGGATGGTACGGCCCTCCAATAGATAGCGGTCTCAGACGGACAGTGGCAGCCCACTGGGTAGCTTACAAAAAAGGAAAGATTATTTGCTCAGGATATGGAAACTGTAAAGATCTTAAAACCTATACTAAAAAACATAATGGGTACGCATCAGGGTACCTTGAAATAAAAAAATTAAAAAATGGCAGCTCCATCAGGAAATAGTTTTTGGAAAAAGAGAAATAAACATGGTAGAGAGAAGTTGTTTGCCTCTCCAAAGCTTCTTATGGAGGCTGTAGAGGAATATTTGACTTATGTTGATGATAGCCCATGGATGAATAAGGAAGCCATAAAGGGAGGAGAGTTTGCTGGCCAAATAATATCAATACCAACAGCAAGGCCTTACACATTGACTGGTTTATACTTGTATCTCGGCTGTAACAAACATTACTTTAATGACTTCAAGAAGAATTGCAGTCAAGATTTTTCGGAGGTCATTACACGTGCGGAGGAAATTATCCTAACACAGCAGGTTGAGGGTGCTATGGTTGGGGCCTTTAATGCCAACTTAACTGCAAGGCTAAACGGTATTAGCGAAAAAACTGAGGTTGACAACCAGGTAACCATGGTTAAGCCATTGATCATTGATTGGGGAGATGATGGGCCTGCAGCCTGATCCGGTAATATTCAAGCCAACGCCAAAACAGCGTGAAGCAAAACGCCTGTTAATGAAAAACAGGATACTTCTTTACGGCGGAGCCATTAGAGGCGCTAAGAGTCACTTTGGATGCATGATGGTCATATCCCTTTGCCAGATGTATCCGAACAGCAGGTGGGTCATGCTACGCAAGGACAGCGTTGTATTGAAAGCAACTCTACTGAAGACTTTCAAAGAAAACTTTTTAGATAAGGGTTGGTCACAATATGTTGAATCATTTAACCAAACCGATCTTGTACTAACCTGGTCTAACAAAAGCCAGATTTTATTCATGGGTGAAAACTTCGACCGGGATAAAGATTTGAATAGGTTTAAAGGTTTGGAATTTAACGGGGCCTTTATAGACGAGGTAAACGAAGTGCAGGAATTAACGCTGGATAAGATCATTGAGCGCGCCGGATCCTGGTTTCACTCGCCCGGATGCCCGACTAAAATATTGATGAGCTGCAATCCAACACAAAATTGGGTAAAGCGTCGCTTCTATGATAAATTCAAGGCTGACACATTACCGGCGGGGGTTGCGTACCTGCAGGCTAAAATATTTGATAACCCTCACATACCGCAGGATTACCTGGATTCGCTGAAGCTGCTACCGGTGCATCAATACAGGGTATTCGTTGATGGCGAGTGGGATGTAGCAATGAAAGTTGGTAACGAGTTCCTCAGAGAGTTTGACACGGACAAGCACATACGGGCAAATACTTGGGACGTTAGCAATCTTTTGCATGTTTCGCTTGATAGTAACGTTTATCCTTATATCGCTGTTACTGTTTGGCAGCTTGTAAAAGATGGCCTAGGATGGATTATTAAGCAGGTAAATGAACTACCTGCCGTTGACCCATTAAATACTGCCACCAAGGCCGGGAAAAACGTTGGAGAGTGGCTTAACAGGATTGGGTATACTCAAAGGATTATGCAATATGGTGATAAATCGACAAAAAACAGAAACAATATCGATGATAACAAAAAATCATTCTATGAATTATTCACCGAGGCAATAGCCAAAGAAGGGTTTCGTATTGAAGATAAGATGCTGAAGGCTGCTCCGCCAGTTGCCGGCATTGCAGACTTTGTTAATGCCATCTTTGCCGGCGAAATACCGGGCCTCAGTATTGAGATTGGTGAGAACTGCAAAGAATCGATAAATGATTATATCGAGACGAAAACCGATAAGGACGGAACGATGCTTAAGAAGCGTATTACTGATCCCAAGAGCGGTGTAAGCTATGAACCACATGGTCACCTAACAGACACCCTAAAAGATTTCATCGTATCAGCCTTCAACAGAGAATACCTCGCCTTCACCAACAAAAAACGCGGCTTAGGCCTACGCGCACTATCAGGAGTATAAAATTAGTTTTTAAACAAATAAAAATGAAAATAGTAAAAAACATTAACGAAGACTCATCAAACCAATACATGATGGATAAAGAAAGTCAATCTCTTTTAGCATCTATTATTGACGGAATGATTGCTAACTCAATAATCATTCAAGATTTAATAAAAAAACTTTATAAGCAAGATGCAAGCATCATGGACTGCGAAGATTTATATGAATCAATAAAAGATTGGTCTACTCATCCAAGTGTTATGTTTTTAGCTAACATTTATGAAGGCTCTAAGATTGCCCCAAAAAATGAAGCCCGTGAAGCCGAAAATGATAAAATAATGGATCAGATTAAAAGAGCTTTAGCTCTGATGAAAGAAAAGGGAATAGTAGAATAATATCAGGAGTATAAAATTATGACCAACGCAGAACTTCAGAACCAGCTAAATATAAAAACAGATGCCTACCGGGTAGTATTGGAAACGATGGCTAACCAGGAAAACGCGATCACCAGCCTTGCGGGGCAGCTGGCCAAGCTTCCGAAGGTGAATGCAAAGCCACTGTTCGGCATTAACGTGCATATGTTCGATTCTAATTATTCAGACGTTGATGGTATAATAGCTAAATTGCAATATTTGGGCTGCACCAATGTAAGGCAGGACTTTGATATTTATGGCAGTGGTACCAATATCGGCAAGATGCTCAATCATAGTAGCTGGGTGAATGATGTATTGCCAAAGTTCAATGCTGCCGGTATCAAGGTAAGGCCGATGTTTTACATCAGGGGTGATGATGGATATGCTACATTCAGGGCAATTGCTAACAACTACCCATACTTTACCGAAATGGAGATTGGTAATGAGAATGCGATCCTTTCCTTGTTAACCGGTACCGGTTGGTACGCATCAAACTACGATACTGCGAAGCTTGATACCAATACACGGTACGTTACAGCAGCATTCCTAGCGCTGTTAACCATTGGCAGACCGATCAATATCATAACAAGTATTACCTGGATCCATTACTACTACATCAACTATCTGCGCGGCCTTGGGGCTAACTTATCGTTATCGGTACACAGTTATACCGATGGGTTTTATAACGTTGCTAACCAATCGCAAACATTAGGATTGAACGCATGGCAAGCAGCTAAATCAAAGTTCGGTAACCAGGTATTTGAGATAGGTGAGACTAACTTCATGCCGTTGCCTGATGCTTCAAATTATACAGATGCGCTTCAGCTGCAGAAAGGTGCACAGATCTTTGATGATACATGGGGATCAGGTATTCCCACATGGTGGTATGAGTTAGTTGACCGGCCGACGCGCCCTGGTAGGGAAGGACACTTCGGTTTGTTTAGATCGGATGGATCGCCTAAACCTCTTTGCGATTATATTAAGGGGCAGCTGGATGGGACGGGGGCGTAGGGACGCATCGACACACAAAAATAAATTTTTAATTCTTATAGGAATTAAATAAATAAGTGTTATATTTGATGAACAAAGGCAGCCTTCGAATTAAAGCCTTTAAATAAAAAATTTATACCCTTAATTATCTTAGTAGCGAGTTCGAAGGCGCGAAAGGATAATTAAGGGTTCTTGTTTTGTAATATTTAATCAACATATGACCAAAGTAACTATCCTGGGCCAAGCGGAAGCTGCTGAACCAGAAAAGAAAAAGATTGTTTTTGTAAGAGATTGCTTTTATGAAGAGTGGGTAGATTCTGACACTAAACCTAGCATGTGGATGAATATAGAATTAGTTGCCATAGGTTTCGCTGATGGGTATGATTTAATGTTTGGATATGATACTGACAGGGGTGATGGTGGATTACACCTCGGCCACTTCAACGACGGCGTAGTATAGCTATAAATATAATTCAAAAATCACCATCATGATCAATGCAGATACCACTTACAGCCCAGAAAAAGATGTAAAGATCTTAAAGTTATTCAAACACGATGAGCCTAACATAAATACAAGATATCGCTACAAAGCGCTATTGGGTGTAAAAACAAGCACTGGTTATTTGCCTGTTAGATCAGGATGTATGCATCAATCATACTGGCGCAAAGAGTTTAATTTAACTCAAGAAGAAATTGAAAAGCTAATTGTATAGTCCTTTGGGGGGGGGAGCTGGCGGGCTGAACTCCTAATGCATTTTTTTAATTTATACCGGGTTGGTTTATATTGGATTAGGAGAAAAAAGATGACAGTACAAGAATTGATAGATGAACTCCAAGATTGCAATCACTTAAACGCAACAATATATATGCGAATAGGGGGATTACCTTTGGTTAACGTAGATAAAATTGAAATTGACAAAAGTGGATATGTTATTTTATATGAAGATAATGAGTATTGACGAGAAAATAAAAAATAGAGAAACAGAATTACAAATATATTATGATGAAGCCTTTTCTAAATTAATTTCATTAAAAGAAGAGAGAAGGGCTTTAGAAAAAAGATATATTGAAACCCATAATGAAATGGATAGACAACATAAAATTATTGCGCAATGTATTGAAAGGGCAAATGAGCAAGGGTATCCTAATTTGTTTAATAACCTATAACCATCACCGAATAGCGCACCGACTCTCCCCACCGCCTCGCACCTAATCAATAACGCCCCCACGCCTCGCTGGATAACACAGCGGGGATTTGGCGGTAAAAAGCCGTCCGTGTTTGGTGGCTGGCTAAATATAATCATGAGCAGAATCAAACGATACGCGTATAGGCGGAGGGTAAAAAGTATACCTAAGTGGATTTCACATGAAGCTTACTGCAAATGCCAGGATTGTAAATTTATAAGATCGTTAATTTAATAAAAATGAAAACACACATAAGGGTATATGATTGGACATCACCAGATGATATGATGCCGGATACGAAAGATTTGGTTTTAATCTGGCGTTATGATATGCCATTTATTGGTTACTACGATATTGCAAATAATTGGTGGGTAATCGATGGGGTTTCAGAATGTAGTGGCATAGAGTACTGGAAAGATATACAGAGACCATAAAACAACCAACAACCATGAACAACATTAACTGGCAGGATGCCGAAAAGGAGAAGCCGAAAGAGCAAAGAAACAACTTAAACGACTATTTTTTAAATAAAGTAGCAGCCGGCTTAAGGAGAATGACTGTAATGCCTAATGCATTTATATTTTTTGATAAAGAAAGTAAATTTTACGATAGAGACAAAATTTTAGGATACCCAGTTTACCGTACTAATTTTATTTATCAAGGCAATGGCGAAGATGAGTTAAGTTTTTATCCTGTATTTTTAGACCCACATTTTGATAGCGTAAATGAAGTGTCTAGATTTAGGAGAGGATATGAAGATTATTAACCCACTTCGCAGAAATTAACGAACCATCATGAAAAATACGCAACCGAACTATAAGTAAGTTATTTAAGGAATGGTATACTAAAATATTAGAAAATGAAAAAAGATAGCAAAATATGTATGCAAACATGTGGATGTACATGCGAGCAGGAATGTAGGTTTGATTCAAAACACCAGCCTAAAAAAAATAAATTTAAAAAAGGTGATATTGTAAAGGTTATAAAAGTAGGACATAATTTAAGCCACATAGAAAGTACCGTTAACACTGTTAGGAGATTTTCATTTCCTTATAAATATTTTGTTGATACACCTGGGTTTGATAGTCAATATTATACTGCTGAGGAGTTGGAAATATTTTAAGTGATAGTATAAAACTTTAATAAGATGAAATTAGAATTAAAACACTTATCTCCGTACTTGCCGTATGGGTTGAAGGTTATTCCAAATGAATTCCTAAAACACCAAACATGTGTTTTAGGAATTCAACTTGATCCGTTAAATATTGAAATAGTTAGATATGGTGAAATACGAGAAAGTAAAGTAGCACTTAAAAATATTAAGCCAGTCCTTAAACCTCTATCTGACCTGTATAATACAGATGGATTTTCATTATCTAAAATGATCTCACATGGATATCATAACTCGTTTTGGAGTAAAGAAAAGTTTAGTGTAAAACATGTTTACTACCATGACCTATTGATATTGCTCGAACACCACTTCGACGTGTTCGGCCTGATCGATTCTGGCTTAGCCATTGATGTTAATACGGAGTTGTAGGGTGCCCCGGCGCAAATTAATTTATATTTGACTTAAAATTAACATCATGACAGTACAAGAATTAATAGATAAACTAAACCTTATAAAGGACAAAACAAAGAAAATAGTAGCATACAATGATACCCATGAGATATTAACCGGAACCGTTGTTAACGTTAAAATATCGCAAGCTTTATCAGTATTTATAATCTTGGAAGATTGAGGCCTCCGGAGCCCCCCATCAAAACAGATTGCTGCCGAATGGTAAACCAGTCCGCATGCTTCTTACCAACCCACACAAGTAAACCCCAATATCATACCTATGCCGTAATGCATGGGTATTTTTGTTCCTATAAATGGAACAAAACGAACTTACCACTTTATTGGGAGACGCTGCCAAATTGGTATCTACTATCGAGGCCTTAAAGCCCTACATACCTGAATACGCATACGATATAGAACCTGAAAACCACAAGGTTGTTAAAGATCTTACTTACAGGCCTTGGAAGGATGTTGATATTGATACTGGAAATTTTGACGATAGCGGGGATAAGGTTTACCGTGTAGAAAAGCGCGATGTTCACAGAATACCGTCAAGCACTCAAAAGCAGATTTTAGATTGGGCGGTAAGAATGAACCTGAGTGGAGGTATTGAAATTGACGGTACCATTAGGGAAGCTACCAAAGTCACCGATGAGACCATGATAGCCATGTTGAAACGTACATGGGATGATAACAAGCTTAACTTTACTGCTCAAAGGATAGATAGATTAAAAAAGAATTTTACACAGTGCCTGGTAGTTTGGTATTCAGTACCAGCGGAAGAAGGTTTTTGGGATGGTATCGCCCCGGCCAGTAAATTCAAAATGAGGTGCTCTATATTTTCTCCTGAAGATGGAGACATCATCATACCCATATACAACCAATACAAAGAAATGATCAGCTGTGCACGTTCATACACTGTGCAGATTGATCGTAAAGATGTTAATAAACTTGACCTTTACCTTTCAGGTAAGTATATCACATACATTAAAGGAACTGCTGGTTGGGAGGTTGAAAAAGAGGTTGTCATTGCTTATGGTAAAGCAAACTTTATTTACCACGGACAGAAAAGACCTGAATATGCCGACGTACTTCCAAAGATTGAAAGGGTTGAGGAGGGAGATAGCGATAGCGCGGACGAAAATCAAGTTAGCTCATTCCCAATATTGGCAGCTACTGGTGAGATTCTTGAAACTAAAGGTGGTCAGACTAAAAATACCCGCAAGACATTCAAGATGGAGAATGGTGGCGATCTCAAATATGTTGAGGCTAAAGGTGCGCAGCAGGCTGCCGTTGATGAGCGTAAAAACTTGCGCCGGGACATATATGATGAAACTAGCACGCCACAGATTTCGATGGAGCAAATCAGCGGTAGTTCAAATATACCTGGTGTTACCATAGAGCTAATGTTCTTACCGGCCACAAATAAAGCCAGATCTAACCAGGATGGTGATTTAGGTATGGAGTGGCAAAGGCACCTTAATTTATTGAAGGCGGCAATGGCAGTGATTAACATAAGCGTTAAGCCATCATTGAGTATGCCTGTGAAACCTAAATTTAAAATAGAATTACCACGCAACCTGAGCGAGGAGTATGCAAATATTGTTTCACTTGTAGGGGCTGGGTTATTAAGTAAAGAAACCGCAGTGAAAATGCTCGCTTTTACAAACGACCCAATTGCAGAGTACGATAAGATCAAAGCCGAAGCTGCGGCGGCTGCTAAATTGGTAGCGCCGGTGGTGCCGCCGATACCCACCCCCTAGCTATAATACTCCATGACCAGCCTAATCATCTCCAGGCCGTCTTCATATTCAAATTCTGCCCAGCTGTTAAAGCTCACAGTCCAGTTGCCATATAAGCACTGGACTTCCCCCATTACTATACCAGCAACGCTAATACTCCACCAGATAGATCCGGTGCCCAGCACTTCGTATAGGATGACTTATCTATTTTCATCGCCCCAGGTTCCTTGCGTTATTATGCGGCGGTAATTCATGGATTGTATGACACGCAGGGTGGTGGATTGTTTGGGTAAAATAAATTTTTAATTCTTATAGGAATTGAATAAATAAGTGTATATTCGTCTATTCAATAAGGATGCTGGCACATCAAATAAAAAATATTCAAATCCTTTTGGGGTGATGCTGCCAGGCTGATCTCCAGAAGGGTTTATTAGTTTAAAAAAGCAGTCTATGTTACAATTGGATTTAATATCTGGTTTTGGAAGTAAAAAGCTTGATGAAAGCGATCCGTGCGGGGTTCGGTTTCACTTTGAAAGAGATGATTATGAAGCTCCACGAGTTTGCGTAAATGAGCTTTTTTATGATGGCCATTTTACGTATTATAATAATGGAGTTTACTTAAAACTTGATGAAATTAAAGCACTTCACAAATTCCTTTCATTTGTTTTAGATAAATAGCCATGGCAAAGTTTGGATATGCAGAATACCCAGTATTAAGAATGCTGGATGAAGGAAAGCTGGGGGTGATAGGTTTTATGGATGAGGATCGGGTACTAACGGAAGATAAATTATTTATAGAAAGTTTTAAACAGCATTTTTCAACTATATCTCCATTTTTTAAAAAAAGACGAATTTATTTAACTAAACCTTTTTGTGATGCAATTGGACAATCATTCAATAGTCTAGTTCGTGACGAAGCCTGGGAGAATATTGACACCCAATGGGGTGTCTTGCTTAATATGCCTAGGCCATTTACTCAGATATCTATAATTTACAATATTCAAAATAAAAACGATAAAGAATTTCATGATTATAACCTGATAATGTTCCACAAAAATATTTTCATGGGTATAATTAATCAAGTAGGAGATAAAAAAGAGGCGCAACTATCGGCTTATTTTTATGATTTAGCTACTGATTTTTGCATAAAATTAGGTATTAAAAAAGATCGGATAGATGTTAATGAAATTTGTAATCTGGTGTACACAAATTTGGTAGCAACCCTCAACTTCATCAAATATGCCCCGATAGAAACTAAGCAGCTGCCGCCTAATAAAAAGGTAAAGGAGATGGGTGTTAAGTACGTCAACCAGTCTCAAAATAATATCAATATCTTAGATTCAAAATGGTTTACAACGCTGATAAAATCAGATGCATTTAAAGTGAGGGGGCATTTTAGGTTGCAACCTTGTGGTGTGGGCCTTAAGGATAAGAAGTTGATTTGGATTAACGATTTTGAAAAGACTGGATACAATGCGCCGGCGAGAAAATTAAGTGTTGAATAATTATACCCCCAGGTCATGGGGGTAGCGTAACCTGATCGGCAAATTGATCAGCCATAAGATTTATTTTAAGTTTAAGAACTTCATCCAAGCGATAGCGATAGGCCTTATTAAATTTAACATACCCAAGGCTTCCGTTATCTCGAAGTGTTCTAAGTTGATTAACGCTTACTCCTAATATTTCAACAGCTTCGGAGGGGCGTATCCGCCTGTTTTGTTCGTCCATATTTATAAAATAACGATAAAGGTAAAAATTATGAAAGTAAAAATATTTTACGAAGATAGCGGTAAAACAATTTTATCGAAATCAGAATTTCCTGAAATGCCAACACCTGGTGATACCATAAGAGTTACATTGCCTGACGGAATCACGGAAGGAAATCCGGATCGCAGCATATATTTAGTAGTCGATAGGATCATTTGGGATAACGATGGTGATGCTTTTGAAAAAGCATTAGTTGTTAGGGAGGTCAATGGAATTAACGGATATTAAAAACAATGAGCAGAAGCCAATATATTCTAGTTACAATGAATTTATTTTTACTAATAATGTCAGTTTGCTTCGGGATTATGAAATGGAATTCCCTTACCTTATTGGATGAGTTCTTTTTATTTTATATTGATTCAATAATTACTTTTCTTATTTATAAAGAATTTAAACCATGATCAGCAAAAACAACAAGGGCCGCAGGCAAGAGTTAAAAATGCTTAAGTTTAAGAAGCGAATGAAGAATTTGGGGCTAGTAGGTAAGCCGGGCAACTTCTATGCTTACAGATCTCATGGGAAGCCGTGCAGTTGCTGGATGTGTAGCCCTTATAAGTATAACAGGGCCGTGCAGAAATCGGCACTCAGCGAGACGAATCCCGTCAGCCATGCTTCGGGTATTGCAACCATCACCGCTGACCAAGCCGATCAACTTAGCAAAGCATTTATAAGCAAACCAGCTGCAGGCTGGCAGATATGCCCAAAGTGCAATGGTTCTGGAACGCAAGTAATGACGATGACATCGTCAAACATCTGCGATACTTGCAAGGGCCGTAAAATAATTAGCGTGGCCACGGGACTTCCACCAACTTCTTATTAAGCCATGAAAAGCGAACTCTGTCTCCGATGCCTAGGATCTGGCTATATGATGGTTCATGGACGTGAGCATGATTGCATTTGTATAATTAGAGAAAACCATAAAGAAGAGCTGGCTTTTTTCAAAGAAAGCGTTAATTTTAGTAAAGTAACCCTTCCAGCTACTCTTTTAGCCTTCAATATTACGATGAGTAGGGAATGATATACCATGAGCAGATTTAAAAACATCTTTTTGTCAATGCTTGCCGATTATAAGGTAACCGAACTCTATAGATTAAACCAGGAGCGGCAGGCTATCTTAAAAGCTATCGAATCAAGTAGCATAAAAGATAAGCTAGCATACTTAAATACCCATTCGTCATGTCCAAAAAAACTTCCCTTGGTTAGATCTGTAAGGCGCCGCCTACACCTGATAAAGTGAATAAAAAATAATTATCAATTCCTATAGGAATTACAAAAATAAGTCTTATATTCGTTTCATAATTGGTTTAGTAGCGGAGGGATTAGCGTTTAACAGCGCTAATCTTGTTTGGTTTCTTCCACAAGCATGGTCATGAAGCAAATAAAGAATAAAAATAATCTAGTTAGTAATATAAAACCAGCTTTTTCAATACAAGGTTTTAAAATTAAATTGCTAACTCCGGATGAGATGAAATTGAAAGATTATTTGTTATTGCCATCAACTTTAAATTAATATAATGGGGGTGCCTGGATTTGACAGGACAATTTAAGTGTAACGCAACAGGTAGCAGGATGGTGGTATACTGCTTAATAATTTACATCAAACAACAAAAGGCGATATAATCGTACGCCAGATTGAAGCTAAAGTAGTTTCAATGGCAAAAAGCAGAGTAGGTTCAAGTGTCAGCTTAGCCGCTTAAACAGTTTATCCGAACTTAAAACGGATTGGTGGATTGCCTGTATTCGGACGGCCCTAAGTACTAAGCAACTATGCTCCAAATAGTAAACCTGTGTTAATTGTTTTATAACTGATGTTACTGGACGAGGGTTCGACTCCCTCCACCTCCACAAGCTACTACCAATTCAAAACGCTGCATGCGCGGATGTCGGCAGCGTTTTTTAAAAGACAACACAAACCGCCTAGGGTATCCTTGTAAGTCGGTTTAAAGATAAGGCCTGATCACCCAGTGGATGCTATAGCGCCACACCAGATCCTTGTAGATAGAAAAAGCCCCTGTATAACGCACGGGCTTTAATTAAAAAAGAATGGTTATGAGCGATAAAAGAAATTACGGACTATTCAATAACAATGAATTTAAATTTCACAAAGTGGGTTCCATCTATGGGATGCCCATAATTAAAGAACTATTAGATCCGGGAGTTAAAGAATTACTTGAAATTATGGATCGTAACCCAGGTTCATATATTGAACATAATAGCATACTTAATTTTGGAAGATTGTATTTGGATAACGGCTCAAGTATGCAAGTTAAACAGGGATACAACTTAACGATACTTGCTTTTTTAGAACTTAAAGAGGCTCATATTTCTGATGCAATTGATGGAACTCATCATTATAAACTGCATCCAAAAGCTATGGGATACATAAAGTCATACTATCAAGGATAGAATAATAATACAACCCTGTGCGGTTATTGCTCTATAACAATGTGCATCCCGCTTGATGCAATGAGAACTACCATAATGCATATATCGAGTCCCTCACAGGGTAGGATTTTACTTGATTATGATGAAGGCGAGAGCGATATAATACATGAATCGCCATGGTAGGAATAGCTGACAGCACGGAAAGGCGTTGCACCAACGAGCTGGGTAATACCGGCTTTTGTTGGTAATGATAACCCGTAAATTCGGGATAACTAACTGGAAGGGGGTTTATACGTCATGGGCAACTAATAAAGCGTTTACAGAACTTATCCGTGGGGGTCGCTTAATTGCGGCCTTTGACGGTGGGAATCCATCCATAATTTAAAGTATCATGAGTACAAAGAATAAAGCTGAAGTTAATAAAGGCAAAAAGGCCGGTAAGTTTAATTGGAGTTCAGTAGGTTATTTTACTGATCCTGCAAAAGACCCTTTGATGTTCGCCAACTCTGATGAGTTAAAGAAGATACAAAATAGAAACCGCAAATCAAGATAAACCCATGAACCGCTACAGAATCGAACCAATTTACAGAGATGGCCTGGTACGGGGCTATATGCCTCAAAAGAGACACTTCTTCTTCATTTGGGTGGATATGCAGTATCACCCGTGCATCACCTACTCAAAAGCAGAAAGAATAATCAATTACGATATAGAAAATTAGCATATGACAACAGAAGAGGTATTGCAACAGTGTACAATTGAGGGCACAACCATCAAGTTACCGGCCGTCCAATTAGATAGAAAATCTTATCAAGATGTATCTAAAAAATTAGAACTTATAGGGGGTAAATGGAAAGGTAATAAAGTAATGGGGTTCGTGTTTAACGAAGATCCTACTGAGTTGCTTGCACAAATAGCATCTGGTGAAAAGAGAAACATTAAAAAAGAGTTTCAGTTCTTTGGAACTCCAGACTCATTAGCAGATAAGCTAGTGGATTACGCAAGTATATCGTCGCATCATTCTATTTTAGAACCATCGGCTGGCCAAGGTGCACTAGTAAATGCGATTCATAGAATAGATCCTAAAATAGTAGTTGACTGCTATGAGTTAATGCCGCTTAATCAAACATTTCTGAGAAAGTTACCGAACGTTAGAGTTCTTGGTGAAGATTATATAGCGGCCGACACGCAGCGTTATGATAGAATAATAGCCAATCCACCATTTTCTAAAAACCAGGACATAGATCATATATATAAAATGGCTAATAGGTCGCTTAAAATTGGCGGCAAGCTTGTAACAATAGCATCTAAGCACTGGCAGTTATCTAATAATAAAAAGGAAGCCGATTTCAGGAACTGGTTGACAGAAATAAATGCTGAGGTATATAATATTCAAGCTGGCGAATTTAAAGAGAGCGGAACAAGTATAGCAACCTGCGTAATCATAATCCAATTATAAAAATTAACATATGACAACCATCCAACAAGTATTAAGAAGCGCATCGGTAAACGGCGTAATAAACATAGATAAGGCATTAAAGGCACTGGCGCCATTCGATGCAGAGAGAGAAGAAACCATAACCATCCTTAAAAGCTGTGAGCGTAACGTCGGTATGGTGCTGGGGGAAGATATTAACGCTCACGTAGCTAAGATGACAGGAGGTTATTTTAATGCTACTGAGTATTTGTTCGAGCGTATGCCTGGGGAACAGTAGTATGCCAATCACCGAAGCCCTAGCCCTTATATCAGGTTTCCTGTTTGGGGTAGCATTAACACTAATCTTTAAATCAATATACGATGAGCACTCTATTTAAAATCATTGAACACGCCTTCGCCTTAGTTGGCTTAATTGGTATTCTAAGCATTACCTACGTGATTAAAGACATCAGGAGGGGTGAACGGTCGTGAAGTATTTTAAAGTTTACCTAGCGGTTGCTGTGGTTGTTTTGGTGGTAGCTGCGGGGATGATATGGTGTAAATTATCAACTATATAAATTAACATCATGAGCTGGGATTTTAGTACAACAAAAGAAGTAGTAGCGCGCAAAGAGCATAGCTGCGACTGGTTTGAGCATTTGGATGCATCAAACATCATCAATAGAGATAACGCCACCAAAAAGTGGTCTGTTAACCGCGCCGAGTGTTTGGACTTAAGCATGAGCGAAGAGGATATCGCTGAGCTGGAGGCTTACTGCGAAGGTGACTTTAAAATAAAGGTTGGTGAGGTTTACAAATCAACATCCGGTAAGTGGGAAGGAGATATGTGCTCATTTAAGGCCAAGGCCTCAATATCTGCCATCGTTCATAAATACGATTTAGCTTACGAGGATTAAAATGAAAATAGACCGTAAATTAATTAACATCATGAAATTACAAAACAAAAGCAGACTAGGCGCCGCATTTAGCGTGGGCGACCGTGTAAAAGATAGTCATGGACTACAGGGTATCTTAACAAAAGTAACGGCCCAAAAGGTTACCGTAAAACATCCCTATAGTACGGGCGAGTACATGGGCCTTGTAACAGATATTTTATTTAAAATCGGTTAACATCATGAAAAAAGATCAGTATTATTTTATTATCGGAATGCTTTTCAGCATAAATGCAAGCCAGCTGCAAGGATGGACGCATTCAGTAATTGGCTTAATGTCAATTTTATACATGGGTTTATCCGTTTATTACCCATTCACCAAGGAGGGCAGATCCGATGAGTACTAACAAACTACAACAGCCGGGGGATAAAGTGAAGTATTTATTCTTTAATTTATACAGATGTCAGCGTATATTCAGACTTGAAGGCCTATCAAAATTAAAAACAGCAGCATTTGAATCCCCGATGCCGGGAGATCATGTTGAGTTGCGCAGCACAACTGAATTAACAGAGCAGGAATATGAAAACGTTGCTCAACTGACTTATAATAGCAACCTTTCAACTGCTACATGTGGTAAACATTCATTATTAAATGATATCCCTAAAGGGCATTATAGACTATCAGCCACTGTATCAGACTACCTCCGCGCAATCGGCATACTTATTCCCTTCACCTACCTGGACGAAAACAATAACCCAATAACCCTAACCCCCGCCGACATTGTACAATTAGGTTGGGCGGTTGTAAAGTAAAAAAAAAGATGATGAAAGACCAGCTCAGCGGTTCAGGAAATATCTACAAAGCAAATCGAATAGTAAAAAAAGGTGGCAGAGTAAAGTTTGAAGGGGTATACTTTCAACATGATAAGCTATTGCCATATATTGGTAGAGAATTAACCTGCTTGCATGGCGGCCCCTCTTGTTGGGTATGCAAAACATTATTTTTATACACGAGCGAACATTGTTCGACAAATACACTGGTAGTAAGAATTGACATTTAACCAACCCATGAAAACATTTAAAATCTACGTCACCACGCCGGGAGAGGCAAGGGACGAAAAGAATCCTCATAGACCAGGCCAGTTATATTACGAATGGGAATACTACAACAGAACCACCCCCGCATACACCCCAACATGTGAAAAGCTTGGCTTAGGTGAATGGGATGCGGTGGAGGTATGGCAAATAAGATTTAGATATCGTTATAATTACGGCCAATTTAAATTATGGATTGACATATCTAAAGATCAGTTTGATAACCGACAACAAATAGGGATTACTTATTTTGAAACCCGCCGCATCTTCCGCGCAGTCATCCCACAAACTACAACTACCGAAGAAAAGTGCATTGGCTGTAAGTGTGACCGGGGAAGCTGTAAGGGTTCGTGTTCGTCAGATTTGATTATTGCCGAAAAGATATTGGCAAGGCATATCAATAAACATTCACTATTATCTGTTGGGTGCATATCTGATATCATTTCTGCCATGCAAGAATATCGCAATCAGCCAGTAAGTAAGGATAGCTGGATAAGGGTTGAATATGGGTTGCCGGAACAATCAGGAAAATACAATGTAGTCATACAAAATGGTAGCGATTCATTCGTTGATACTGTAATGTTCGCAAAACCATGGAAAACATGGAACCTTTACGGAAGTTTAATTACTCACTGGCAACCACTACCAACCCCACCAACAAAGAATCAACAAACAACAAACTAAACAAACTATATGAACTTAACAGACAGAGTACAATCAGCATTTAAAGATGCAGACAATTACATTCAGCAGCTTGAAACCAGCCAGACGAGCCTAGCAAGTGACTTGGCCACAGCTACACAGAGCCTAGCCGAAGCACAACAAGCCAAACAAAACGCTATTGATGCATGCCAGGCGGCAGAGCAGAAAATGCAGAGCATGTCGGTAGAACTTGGCCAGCCAAAAGGAAAGGTAACGCAAAGGATCGGGTTTAATATCGGCGCGTTAAGCTCACCGGCATACGCTGACATAGATAAAGTAATTGATACCCTATTAAGCATCAACATTAAATTTATAAGGGTATCTTTTGATTACAACCCGGCGACCGGCAAAATGCTTGAGCACGATAAATGGACAAACAAGGTAAAGCCCAAACTAGATGCTGCCGGCATACATACCCGTGCGATGTTCTACCTGCGCGGCACTGATGGTTACAGCGTATTCACAAAGATAAAAACCCTTTATCCGTACTTTGATGAGATCGAGGTAGGAAACGAGAACGCTTTGCGCTCGTTAACCACTGGTTCCGGCCTCCTTCCGGAAGAATACGATATGGCAAAACTGAAAAAGGATTGCATTTACATAAATGATGCTGTTCGTGCGCTACTACAATGGCCGGTTGATTCTATCGTTTCAGCTACTTGGATACACTATTACTACATTGATTACTTGCGTAGCCTTGGATGTAACCCTAAAATTTCCATACACTCTTATTCTGACGGCTTCAACAATGTAAAGAATCAGCCTGCCTTTTTAGGGATGGATGCCTTACAAGCAGCGCGCTCGAAATATGGTAAAGCTGTATTTGAAATTGGTGAAGCTGGCTACATGCCGTCTAAAACTATCCCTTATACCGATGCTGAGCAGCTTAAAGTAGGTGAGCCTTTTGTTAGGCAGATATTTGCAAATAACATCGACACTTATTTTTATGAACTGATAGACCGCCCCGAGAGACCCGGCCGTGAGGCACACTTTGGTTTCTTCGATGATAAATTCAACCCAAAGCCACTGATGCTGGCTGTTAAGGATTTGTTCGATAACATACAGGCCTAAGGCCACCCGCCCCCCCCCCCATAAATACCAACCCCGTAGATCAACATCTGCGGGGTTTTTCTATTCCCATAAGAATAAATTCAATAAGTCTTATTAACCACACTAAGTAAACCCACAAACTTTACCACCACACTACTTAAGGGTATTTTCGTGCAAAGGAAAGGATAACCGAAAGGTGATCTAATCATACCTGCAAGGTGTAGTACGAGTAATTAACGGATGCAACTTAGCAAAAAACAACGAACCGGGTCACACCGATTAAACAAATCCCAAATAAATGTCACTTAAAATTAAGATCGCAGCACGACTGAAAGCAAAAGCAGCAGGAGTGAACCTATCTCAAAAACGTATCGAAGCTATTGTAGCGCGTGCAGAAAAAGGCTTAACGGACGAATCGGACGATGCAGCCATTGATGCCAACCTGGACACCATTAACGATCTGACTCCTTTTAAAGAGATCGCATCATTTGATGACCATGAACGTGCAAAAGCTAAAAAGATAGCGGATGATAAAGAGGCCGCGAGATTGAAAGCTATTGAAGAAGGTAAACCGGCACCTATCGAGGTTGATCCAAATGAAAGCAACGTGGAGAAAATGCTCCGTCTTATCATGGAAAAGCAAGAGAAGCAGGATGCCGTTATTGCTGGATTCAATAAGGAAAAGGTGACCACCACCCGCCGCGAACAATACGCTAAAGCACTTGAAGGCACATCTGATACTTTCAAAGCTAAAGCGCTTAAAGACTTTGACCGCATGGCATTTAAAGACGATGAGGATTTCACCTCGTACCTGGCTGATGCTACTGAAGACGCGAAAGGTTTTGTTCAAGAAGCTGCAAATGGTGGTTTGGGCGGTGACAGGCCGACAGGTGGGGCCGGTGGTAATGACAAAAAGGTAAAAGTTGCCACCAAAGAAGAAATAGATGCAATAATGCAATCAATTTAAAAAACAACAAAAAAAAGTTATGTACGTAGATTTAAACAACGCGCAAGTAACGATAGACACGTCAAAAGACAGTGTTATTATCGTTGATCGCTTTGCTACCATCAGGGGCGGACGTACACTTGACGTAACCGGGTTTACCCCCGATGTTATTTATGCTGGTCATCCGATCATCGTAGAGACAGCTACAGGTGTACATAAGCCACTGCCATTAAACGGTGGAGCAACAGCATATGGAACATTGCCAGCAGGCCACACTTACACAGGTGTACTTGATGGTTCCATCCTTAAAACTAAGCCTTTCGCCGGTATACTGACGCAAGGAACCATTAACCCAACAGCGGCCTACTATGACTTTGCTACAATCGCAGCAGCGTTCAAAACAGCCGTTCCATTAATTGACCAGCGAGCCGACTAATTATGGATTACAAAAAATATATCGAAGACGGCGGTCAGTTGAACGGCGTTATTCAGAGAACGGTAGAAACAGTAAACGGCACCGGCGCGGTTCCAACCCCATATTACCATTTACGTATGTTGCGTAAGGTTTTATCAATCAGTGGTAATTGGGAAAGCATCACCGTAAACAACACCCAGATCATGGCTCATGTGGTAGCTATGAACTCAGATTTGCCTTTGGCTAAGCGCGACTCAATGTCTGTTGCATCAGGCAAAATCCCTAAAATGGGTTTGCAGTACGCTTTAGATGAGCAGCAGTTAACCGACCTGGATTACATGATCACTACAGGCGTAGTAGGTGCAAAAATATCTGCAATTCTGTTGTCAGATCCTGCCAAATTAATCAAAGCGGTGCCTGAAAGGGATGAAGAGATATTCTTGAAAGGTTTATCTACCGGATTCGCTATCATCAATGATGATGAGAATACAGGTACCGGTATCCGTTTAGATTACGGCTATCCATCTGCAAACAAATTCGGTGTAACCACTTTGTGGAGCAATACTGCTTCTAAGCCATTTGATGATATCCAACGGGTATTAGATAAGGCTGCTTTAGATGGTAATACTATCACTAAAGTAATGCTTGATCGTTCGGCCTTTAACAACATGGCTAAAACTGATCAGGCTAAGCAATTGTTCGCATTCAGCGCCGGGTTTGTTGGTGGTAGTATTCCAACTCCTTCACTGAGCCAGTTGAACAGCTTTACATCTGATCGTTACAGGTTTACATTTGAGATTGTAACTAAGTCGTTCCGCTACGAAAAAAACGGCGTTCAAACTACCGTTACACCTTGGGCAACCGGGGCCGTTGTATTCTTAACTCAGGAAGAAGTAGGTACATTAACATACGCTCCGTTAGCTGAATCAAACCCATCGCATCAGGTTGCAGGTGTATCTTATAACCTGGTTGATGACTATATGTTGCTTTCTAACTGGGGACAGAATAAGCCTTACCTGGCTCAGTTCTCGTCAATTCAGGCAAGAGTAGTACCGGTTATCAATAACGGTAACCAGATCTATTTGATTGACTCAACGACTGTTCAGGCATAATGGCAAAGCAAACCACAATTGAAGACAAAGAACTGACCCCGGCACAAGGTGCTGAGGGCACAGTTCAACAGGCACAAGATCCGGTCGTTATAAGCGAAAATCCGGAGTGGGTTGAACAGTTAATTGCATCCAATCAGGCGGTGGTTGATTCTAACGCAGATATGAAACAATGCATACTTGATTACAAAGAGGAAGTATTGGGCTTTTTGAAACATATCTCAAAAACTGATACTGAAACAGCGAGAGTATTTGCAGAAGATGAATTCGACGAGTACGAAGATTATGAAGTAGCAGCCGGTAAGTCCTTTAGAGATCCTAAAGATTTCTCAAAGGAATATACCGAAGGCGACGACGTAATGCACTTGGATGCCGAAACGCTTAAACGCCTGCATGCGCAGGGTTACATCACCGAAGCATAATGACTATAAAAGAAGCCCTAACCACCAAAACCGCCAGTCTGTCAATCAGCAGCGCGGTACTTGACTTAGCCATAATAGAGGCAGGATTGATCGGTATATCCGACTATGATCCAACCGACAATGGCAAAGCGGTAGATCTTGTTTGGGCAGGGCTTCTTTTAACTACGATCCAAGTTACTGAGCAGAAAGAGGATGACGTCAGCGTAAAGTTCTCAACTGACCTGAAGGGTATATACAGCTGGATTATGCGGAAGTGGGGCTTATTGGATCCATTTGCGCCGGTTAAGCCAACCGTTAGACAAGTAAATTTCTGGTAACATGGAGTTCAAACCACATACCTTAACCTATAGATTGCCAGGCATTCCCGGCGGTATCGATGCCAGCGGCTTCCCGTTGCCAGATCAGCCCGGCGAACTTGTGCAGATTCCCTGCCGGTTCCATGCTGACTCTAGCAAGGTCTTCAAAAATGAGGATAGTACTGAGGTTGACCAGGTTGGGCGGATCAGATTAAACCCCGGTGATATAGTACCAGCAGTTGGAACTATTGTAACGGTTACTAATGATACCGGTGAGGTACAATTTACCGGCCCGGTTCGCGAACGTTACGAAGCGCAGTTATCAGGGAGGGTTGAAGTATGATTACGGTAGAAATTGATAACATCGATGAGGTTGAGGCTTACATCTTTCAGCAGGAAAATTTATTCTATGATGAGATTGTTGATTCGCTTCGTAAGAAAGGTCAATCCCTTGTAGATAAAGCCCGTGCTAAAACCGCAACTCCTGACGGCTTCAATAACATCACCTGGAATCTTCGCAGCTCGATAGGAATGTGCCTAGTTGATGAAAAGGGTATTATCGTTGAAACGTACTTCCCTGCAATTGGCAAAGGTGCTCACGGTGATATGATAGGGCGGGAATTGGCTGCGAAGCTAGCTATATATGCCAGGGAAATCAACGATATCTCAATGGTTTTTGTGGCAGCGGAAGAGTACGCAACATTCGTGCAGGCAAAAGGTAAAGATGTGATTGAGCACGTTATAGGTAACAGTCTGGAATCTGAACTAAGGGAACTAATTGACTAATGAAAGATTGTTTTGATATAACCATCGATGTTCGCGCCATGTTGAATGTAACTTCTGTTACAAGCCTATTAGGGACCGGTGGTGCAATCTTTCAGACAGAACGTCCGTCAGGTAGGGTAGCTTTTACAGATGTCGTTATCAATGCGCTTGGTATCACTAACGAAACCATTCAGAGAGGATCCGGTAACATCAATATTTACGCCCCGGCTATTACAAGCGGAACCGCTAAACTAGCTGACCAGGTTAAGTTAATGAATATATCCCGCGCAGTGATGCCGCTGGTAGATGCTCAATATAAGCCAACATTTCAAACTTGGATTGAGGATAGCTCAACAATTATGCAAGATACAGATGGTTCGTATTTCCTGAACATGCCATTTAAGTACCAATCAATACAGGACAATTTTAAAAATATTTAAACAACCGCCGGAAGGCATTAAACAACAATAAATTATGGCAACTTATGCAGTAGGCGGGGTGGAAAAAATTGAACTTGCACCCGCATTTTTTACAGAGGCTGGCGTGTCAACGGCAGTTTGGACACAAGCGGAATTTGTGGCGCCGGATTCAGTGGTTTATACTAAAAACGCCGATACTGAATCAGATCTGGTTCCGGAGGATAAAGATGTAGCTTTCCTTACCTTTTACACTCCAGGCGAAGCGGATACTATCGTATTCGGGTTGCTGCAGCATCACCCAACAATCATGGCCATGCTGTTCAATCAGGAATATGTGGCAACTACTTCAAAAACCACAATGCTTGCAAAGCGTAAAGTAGCGAATCTGGCTATTAAGATCACTACCCGATCAATGAAGGATTCGAGAAAGCAAACTATCGTTATGCCGAACGTTAATATCACAACATCGATCGTTAATAACCTTTCAAAAACAGCTTTGCAGCAGTTATTGCTTACCGGTAAAGTAGGTTCATTCAAAACAACCACTACTAACCTGGACGCGATCAGCATCAAAACTTGGATCACAGATGCAGGCGCTGTAATTGATTCAACTACACCATAATCGAAGGGGGGTTATTTTAATGAATAACGTAAAAGTTAGGTTTTTAGAATCGCTGCATGTTGAGCAGAATAGCACGACATACTTAAAGGGTACTGAAGTTGCGGTGCCTCAATATGTAGCCGATAGGCACGGGGCAGAAGGTACAGGCCTGCTTGAGTTACTTCCCGAAGATACCATCTTACCAGAAGTTGTCTTCGTACAGGAAGAGCCGGAGAAGGCCGCACCAAAGAAGAAGCCCAGCAAATAACAACTAAAAGCCCTGCTTAAAAAATAGGCAGGGCTTTTTAAATAATAACCCATGCAAGACAATCAATTATTCAAATCGGTAGCCGATACATTCACAGATAAGCCGATTTATGAAATAAACGTGCCTATAAGAAACCTGCCAGCTCCTAAACCGCGCTCAATATGGGATCGCTTGTTACGCCGGCCAGTAGCCGCTGAACCCGAAACGCACCGTATATTAACGTTTTACCCTTGCGTAGTTGCTAACCAATACCGTATTGCTGGTGAATGCGCTTTGCTGCCAACTGAAATATACGAGGATCAAAGCATGAACATAGCGCTTGTCTTAGCGCATCAACCGCGCATAGTATACATTGTGGCATCTGCTATTCAAAACAACCACCTGGAGCCTGATTCGGCCCTCATCCAGTTCATTGAGTGTAACATGACCGGCGAACAGTTGCAAAATTGTTTAATGGCGAGCTTTCAGGCGCTGAACATGGAGGCTTTTACAAATACTATCATTTTGATGAGACCAATGGTCAACATTCTGATGAGTCCAGAAGACGGGAGCGAGTCGATAGCCTCCCACATAGAAGCATAATGTCATTTTTAAAGTACGCGGAAGGCGGCTTTAACGAGTGGGATGTTAAATGGAAATTGAGTTGGAGCAATTATATGCTTTACCTGACCAGCATTCCCAAGTACGACGGCAAGGAGCGGGAAAAGAAACCAGAGGTTAAAGATTCTGACGACATTTTTTAAATTATGGAACTACACGAATACATTCTCAGAAAAGCCAAAGAAGCGGGTATATGTAAGCCCTGGGCGGACATGATCGCTCAGGGCATGAGTGCTGGACAGTTGCTAAAGCTATACCGTGAAGGCATTGACTTTTGCCTGGAGCATAACTTCCCCACCAACGATGATTTAGTTAGGCTTGGAGGCCCGTTATTGGTGCAGGCTGGGATTTACATTGATGCTACGGTCCACTTGTCCAATTCTGATTTTACAGTACTGCTCGGTAAAAGCCATGCAGCCATTGAGTACTCGGGTTACGGCGCCAGTCAGCTATTTGTAAAGCACAATAGCGCATGTAATGTGTCGGCAGCCGATAACGCCTTTATTATGATTGATTGCTTTGATAGCGCGCAGGTGACCGTCGCAGCATCCGGTAATAGTAGGGTAATCATCAATGTTTACGGATCGGCAAAGGTCACCACAACAATAAACGATAGTTCATTCATCAAAGTAGTTAACAAAAACAAAGAAACTTACTAATGGCCGGTATAAATTTAAAAGCGAAGGTTAATATAGATGAAGCTAAAGCGCAACTCGCTGAGCTAAAAAAACTAATACGGGATGTGCCTGGTGTAAGCATGGCCGGAGGTGGAAAGGCTTTCGATGCCAAGCCATTGAGCGACTACCAAAAAGGATTGCTGGATATTAAGCGTGCCGCTGCCGAAGCCGCCAATAGTAACAAAGCCGGGAGCCTGGCCATGCAGTCAGCTTTGCGGGATGCCCGATTAGAAACTCAAAACCTAATCAAAGCACAACGTGAATTAGAAGTTGAGATAGCTAAAAGCAGATCCGAGGCTCAATCGTTTAAAACGCAGGTTGACGCGCTAAAAGTTTCTGAGCAGGAACTTAAAAACCAGTTTAACGCTGGCCGTCTTTCTATCCAGCAATTTACTCAGCAAATTGAGCAAAATAAAATAGCTCAACAGGCGCTGAATGCTGAATTAACGCAGTCCGTTATAAACGATAAAAAAGCATCAACCGCTTTACGGGAATATAACTTACAGCAGAAACAACTTGCTGCCGCTGCGCGCGAGGCCCGTACTGCGCAAAGAGCCGCTTCCGGTAGCTATGATGAAGCATCTGCCAGGTTAAAAGAATTGGGTCGTTCGATAAGATCTGCCCAGGGTGGATTCGATTCCACCAATCCCGTTATCAGAGAGCAAATCACCGAATACAATAAACTTAACCAGTCACTAAAAGATTTCGACGCAAGGATGGGCAACCATCAGCGTAATGTCGGTGACTATAAGGGCGCATTAGGCGGCGCACTGGAAGGGTTGAAGTCTTTGGTATTGGGTTACGTATCTCTACAGGGTGCGCTTTCATTAGTTAATCAATCTTTCGATGTTGCACTGAAAAGCGATGCTATAAAAACATCACTTGCCTTCACATTAGGGTCAGCCGATGCCGCTACAGATAAACTTAAAGAATTAAAGAATACTGCTGATAGGCTGGGTTTATCGTTTACGCCTTTGGCTACAACTTACGCATCATTCGCGGGTGCTGCCCGGGCTGCTAACTTCTCACTTGCTGATACTGATAAAATATTTAATTCAGTATCGGGTGCCGCTGCTAGGTTCCACTTAACCAGTGATCAGCTAGCGGGTTCATTACTTGCTATTCAGCAAATGATCAGCAAGGGCACTGTGCAAAGCGAAGAGTTACGCGGTCAGTTAGGTGAGCGTTTACCTGGTGCGTTCAGCATTGCTGCAAGGGCCATGGGTGTGAGTGAGAAGGAATTAGGTAAACTACTGCAAACAGGCCAGGTCTTAGCTTCTGACTTATTGCCTAAGTTATCAGCTGAACTGGATAAAACCTTCAACCTGGATGGTGCAACTAAAATTGATAGCTTAACTGCATCAACTAACCGGTTATCTACAGCCTTTGATAATGCACTTAAAAGCGACGGTGCCGGTAAATTCTTTAAGCAGATTGTAGATGGAGCCGCCGCCGGTATCAATGCATTGGATAAGCTATTAGGCAGCCGGTCTTTTAACGAATTAAGTGCAAGGATACTTACTCCGGATGCTTCCAATTTTGATAAGCAAAACGCTGTTACTGATAATTATACATCAAGCAATAAGTTCCTTTCAAAAAACACACTGAACCCAACCGGAACGAGTAACAAGAATGTGATATCAGCTTTGGCAACTCAATCACTATCGGATCTGGAAAAGCTGCGCGCGGGATATGTAAAAGCTACAAAAGAAGCTGAACAGGCTGTCAATATCTATAAAAAAGGTATCAAAAATGAAAGCCTGACCGAATCTGGTAAAATTAGTGTAAAGGCAGCTGAAAATAATTTCAAAGTGCTGCAGGCTAATTTAGCCATGGTTAATACGGCTTATGCTGAAGTGGCCAAGAACCAGAAGAAAGTTAAGCTGGTTCCTGAAGTGTCAGATGAAGATCTTAAAACTGTTAAGGAGATTAATAAAAGGATCCTTGAGTTAAAAAACGATGCTTTATCCAATCCAACAAAAAGGAGTGGTGATATCATCCGTATAGATGAACTGAAAAAGAGACTTAAGGAGTTAAACGGTCCTATAAAGGAGAGTGTTGATTCGGAATTGAATGCCCGTAACTCTCTTCAGGCAAAAATTAATGAGCTGACCAAAAAAGGAGTTGATAAGCAACTATCCGCCGACGACCAGGAGCTGGAGTCTGTAAAAGACAAGTACAAGAAAATGCAGGAGGCCGCTGTTAAGTTTAACAACGATCCGGCTAATAAACGTAAAGGGTTGCGCGTAGATGCCGGGGGCCTTGTTAAAGCAGAAGCAAACGAAACTGACAGGCTAAAGGATAAGCAAGGCACCGAAGCTTTGAAAGTTGCTCTTGATGCCCAAAAGAAGCTGTATGATGATTACGAGAACTATAAAGACCAAGTAGGGCAAGACAGCGCAAAGAAGCGTTACGCCGGATTGATTGATACCGATAAGACTTATCTGCAAAGCTTGAAAGCAAAGCAAGATGAGATATTGGGTGCTGATCAAAAAAGCAAAGGTGGATCCGATGAAAATACTGCCGGCAATGCGTTAAGGTTAGCTGAATTGAAAAAGCGTATCGCTGCCGAAACCGAAGCGGAGAAAGCGAAGTATGATGATTTGCTCAAGCAGTTATTAACCTACCAGGATAAAGCTACCATTGCTGCTGAAAACTATGAGGCAGACAAAAAGAGAATTGCTTCCAATCCGGATAACCTGAATGCAGATCAAATCGCTGAGCAGTATAAAAAGCTGGAAGAAAACTATACTAAGTCAATTAGTGAAATATCTGTTAGCGAATTGACCGATAGTGTAGATTGGAAAAATCTATTTTCAAATCTTGATGATCTTGCCGTTAGTGAAATCGAAAGGTTATTGACTTCAATTCAAGGCCAGTTCGGAGCACTTAGTAAAAAACTTTCACCTATTGATCTGGCCAGCGTACGTAAGAAATTACAGGAGGCAAAAGATGTATTGATTAAGGACAATCCATTCAGGGCTTTGGGGGCCGCTATCCAAACCATATTTTCAGATGGCGCGGATGGTGCAAAGAAGTCTGCCGGTGAAATAAAAGCTGATTGGAATAACCTTGCAGCAGCTACCGCCGGTTCATTTAAATTCGTAAGTGATGCTGTAGACTCATGCGAGGTCCTTAAAGATGCTATTGGGGAGGTGGGAACTACGGCATTATCATCATTGTCTGCTATAGCTCAAGCCGGTATCGCGGCAGCCGCAGCAGCTAAAGCCGCATCAGCAGTTGCGTCAACCGCGTCCGCCGCTATCAAAGCAGCAGAAAAGGCATCGGTGATACTTGCGGTTATATCGGCCGCCTTGGTTGTTGTGCAGGCAATTGCTAGCGTGTTCAAATCCATATTCGCTAAACACGATAAGGATATTGAAAAGTCAATTCAAACGCATAAAGAGCAGGTTAAGCAGTTAAGCACAGCTTACAATCAACTGGAGCGTGATATTAAAAATGCGGTCGGGGCAGCCATAAGTAATGCGCAGCAAGCTCAGATCGACAACCTGAAAAAACAGCAGGAAGAGATTATAAAAATGCGCGATGCAGAGGCTACCAAGAAGAAAGCCGATCAAAGCAAGATAGATGATTATAATGAGCAGATAGCTGAGATTCCTGATAAGATAAGGGATATTACCAATGCTATGAACGAGGCGTTGACCGGGACAACAGCTAAGGGAATCACCGATGCCATTATCCAGGGCTTTAAGGACGGTAAACGAAGCGTTGCCGACTTTGCGGACAGCTTTAAAGGGTTGATGGAAGACGCGCTATTAGCAGCACTTAAAACACAATACCTTGATGTTGCTATTGCTGACTTCTACAAACGATTTACTGAGGCTTCAAGAGGTGGCTTAACAGAGCAGGAGTATACTGATCTGCAAAAAGACTACAATAACATCGTTCAAAACGGATTAGATCAGGTAGCAGCTATCGATAAGATCACCGGCGGCCCGGCAAGCAGTTCAGCAGCTTCAAATATTACCAATTCTGCTAAGAACATTGCAGCCATCACCACCGATCAGGCTTCGGCACTGGACGGACTATTGCGGGGCAGCTACGATATCCAAAAAAGGATATTGGTAAACACTGATAAATTTAATGACATCTCCGGCAAGATGTATACCATGGGAATTACAAAGCTGCAAAACTTAGAGTTGATCCAGGTTAATACTGCCAATACGGTGATTGAACTTCAAAACTCAATAGTTGAGATCAAAAAGGGTAACGCCTCTTTGGAAAGCATCGATAAGAATACCAAAGCCGGTTCTGTAAGGGGTAGCGGACTAGGTGTATAAGCTTACCACAACCAGTTAGTAAACGCATCCCCGCCTATAACAAGTATAGGTGGGGTAAATTTGCAATACAACATGGCCGGATATAAAATCAATGGGTATGATCTACAAAGCGCGTTAGGTATTATAATAGATCAGGACAGGGCAACCGCTGATTCATTTGAAGGCCCTAGCGGAACCATGCCCGTGTTTTCGAAGGATTGGGGTAACGGTGTTGTTGAGTATGATCTGACTACAAATCCGGCTATAAAGCCACGGGTATTTACGATCAAAGGCACGCTGGTTGCTAGCTCGTTAACCGAATATTATGCGAATACATCACTGATCGCCAGCCTACTTCACCAAAACTATGTTACCCTTACTCAGATAGAGTCAGGCATCAAAGTAAATGCAAGGGTTAAGGATGGAGATATTGTTTGGCATAGGTTAACAAACCTGGACAATGATAAAATATTAGCCAGCTTCACATGGCAGTTTGATGAGGTTAAACAGAGCGTTCCATTCAAGGGTGATGCCTATTTGATTTACTTTGGCTTAGTTTCGACCGTTCCTACAACATCAGAACAGGTAACCGCACTTTCTAGTCAGGATTCGAGCAACCCAATAATAAATATAAATACCGGCACAACGCTAGCAACTTTTGTATTTGCGATACCTGCCTACATAAATGTTTTATCAATAGTGGATCAGACTATATCCGCCTCGCTTAACTATACACCTGCCTCGTTAACGGTTAATGGAAAATCTTACGTGATATACTCACTATCCCAATATACACCATACTTGGTTAATCACATACATAAAATAACACTTCAAAATGGCTGATAATACATTTGAATATCCTGGCCGATTTAGAATGACCACTCCGGGCGTTCTAGATTATTGGTATGGGCCATTTGCTAGCAAAGATTCTGCTGTTGCTATAATTCCATATGCGCTCAGGCATACCCGCACGATCGGTGTTATAACGAATGGGGTAGTTGAAGAATTCTTCTGGCCTGATATTAACGACCTTACAGCTACTGGCTTAGCAGCCACATCAAAAACGTCATCTCTTAATACAAACTTATCAGGACTGAGATCGATGGCTTCTATCAAAGCAGATGCTATTTATCAGACTATTGATTACGGGGGCGGCCAGTGGTATTATGACCCGTCTGACACCACAAGTGCAGATAACAGCGGTACAATTATAGTTAGTGGCACTAAGAGGTTTAAAAGGATATTTGATAACACGCAGGTTTTTGCAGAATGGTTCGGTGCTGTAGGTAATGGCACTACCGATGATACCGCAGCAATTCAGGCTGCAATCAATTATTCAAGCGGCAATAAAATAACGCGCGTTATGTTCAAGGCTGCCAATTACTTAATATCGCATATCGACTTAAAGCGAAATGTTTCGTTAATCGGTGCGGCATTATACCCATCTAACACTGCAAATATAGATATTGCTACCCGGTTCGTTGCAAGTACTTCCGGCCTTGTAATGGTAGGTTATCCCAGGGATGGCACATACCCAACACAAAACGGTGAGGAAACTTTGTTGGCAAAGTCAAACCCTAACCTCACTATTAAAAACATTGTTTTTGATGGCGTTTATAAGGCGTTAACCACTTTAGAGATAAAAGAATCATGGGGTTTTAAGATTGATAACTGCAGGTTTTTAAATGCGGTTCAGTACTCGTTGAGCCTATTTGATAATAACAATTTTGATATTTCAAACTGCATGATAAATGATTACTTATCAATTAGTAATGCAGATTATAACTTTCTGAATAATGAGGTGCTTGGTAACAGGTTGTTACCGGCTTATACCGCCGTTCAGCAAAGTAACGGAGTTAACACTAACAATAAAATTTACTTATCTCCTTATCAGGGTTCATATTATTCAAACTTTCCAATCAGCGCTGTAGATGCCGGAGGTTTATTTACAACCATTGCGCCAAATGTTTTAACCGGAAACCCTGGCTGGACATTTAACACCGGTACAGGCTCGTTTACTTATAACAAGAGCACAAATGTTTTAAACGTTACGGCGGCAAACACGCCTGATTATAAAATAGTAACCGATCTTCCGTCGCTAAATGTTGGTGACAGTTATACGATCACAGGGACGATTTACATGGATCCAAGTTCTGTTAATGCTAGCAGAATACTAAGCTTTATACCTGGTAATGAATCTCAAAGTTACGGTACTTCTACCGCTACTAATGGCAATACTGTTAATATAAATGTTACGTTTACTTATAACCCATCAAACCCATCCTTAACAAACCCGGTAAAGTTAAAATTTATTGCCGCCGCAAGTTCTGGTAATGACGTATTTGTTATTAGTAACCTGAAAATGGTTAATAATTCAATCGGAACCGGGATGAATAAATTGCCGGTAACGATAAGCATTGACCCGGCCGCTAGTACCAATATTCGTAATGCGTTCACATCGTCAGAGGCGTACTATATTAAATGGGTAAGTAATACCACATTTAGGTTAGCGAGCTCATACTATAATTATACCAATAACATCTGGTCGGTGCCACTGGCTGCCACCACAGGTGTGAGCAATGTTTTTGTTCAATCTCCGCAATCAGTTCTTGCTCTTATTGGCCGAAACTCGTACAATAACACCTTTTCAAGTAATAAATTTGAAGACATCTATAATATTGGGGTTCAGCTTCGGGGGGCATATCAAAATGTGTTCACCGGCAATACCATCACAAAGGGTAGTGTTTCAACTGGTTTGATTGTTGGGCTGTCTTTAGAATATGGATCTTCTTACAATACATTTTCAGGAGCGATCACCAATAGGTACCAGACCACAACAATTGATAAAATAGGTGTATCGATAAACATTGATAAGTATTCGGGACACAATGTATTTTCTGGATTATCATCTTGGGGGGCTAAGCAAATTGATGTTTACGATGATTACGTAGGTACATCTGATAACCAAAATATTTACTCTAACATTGGTGACAACACTTATATCTGGAGGCAAAGATCGCTTGATTATTCTCTTAACAATAGAAGGGGGTATATTTTTGCAGCGGGGGCAAGTAGTGTAAGCCATACCGTACCGATAATACTTGATAAAGATTTTACGCTTAACTTCAACGATCTTTATTTTGATAATAGCAACGCTGATATAACATTATTCGATCAAACAGATGCTTCACAGACTGATGCTGGGCGCTTAAGCATAAAGCGCCTTTCATCAACTACGGGCATCGTTATATATGTAGGCGGATCTGCTGTATTTACTTCGGCATCAGGGGCGCTTGCTAATTTAACGCCTTACGACATTACGGTAACACGTGATATGGCCTACGTATGGTCTGTGTACATTAATGGAGTAAAATTAACCCCTAATAGCAGCGCAAGCCCAAATACTGATATCGCATCTGGCGGGACAATAAAACCTTACATTGGTGGGTTATCAAACACTATAAGCACATATAGCATTAAGCGGTTCAGATACTTTAATGATGTGCTTGGCGATAGTGAGATAAGGTCTTTATTCTCTGGCTCTTTTTTAGACAAAAACTGTTTTAAGGTTACCAACCCTTTAAACTCGATCACTTCGGGTGTTGGTGTAATTGCTTCGGCGGTAGCCGCTACAGTAGCCGCAGGCGCGAACGGTTACAATGGCGGCGCCTCTATCGATGTATCTGTAACAGGTAGCACAAATTTAATAATCCTCAATGTAGCAAATGCGGATAATAGCCTAATAAATAAGTCACTTAGGCTTTCGTTTTATGCGAAATCTGCTAGTATTGGGATAATAAATATCACCCGAAACGGCATCACTCACTTTATCCCAATAACAAGCGGGTACAATAAATATTGCGTTTTGCTTAAGCCGGATATGAACGCCTCTTTGAAATCTACCGAGGCAATATCAATGTCGTTTGCAAATGAAGTTACAGGCTCATTTGGTAGTAGTGTTACCCCAGCAACATCCGGAACGATTAATTTTGATGATATTAAAGTTTTCACTGGTTTAACGCCGGTGGTTGTAGATTTAGACCTGACTAACCGCGACGGCGTAACTTATACCAATACGGCCGGTACAACGTTTGCGGCCTGGACTATTCCTGATATAATTGTAAATGCGGGTGTATCTCAATTTACACAAAGTGCTGGTGGTGCAAATAGTACCGGTGCCGCTTTTCAGTTTGGTAGGAATGGTTCCGGAATTGGGGTATTGCATGCGGTATATTCTAGTGGGCTAACCTCATCAAACGCAGTTCAAACAGCCTCATCGATAAATGTTAATGCCGCTCAAAGCGGTAGCGCTGGTTTGATCGGTCACGCTATTGACATTACCGAAACAACAAAAGGAAGTGGTATCTATGATATTTTAAGGTATAGGGTAAATAACAATGTTATGTTTGAGGGTGACGACATTGGTAACTTTACAGCTGCCGGGGCCTTGATTTCAAAAGCTCAAAAATTAGGATTAAGATCAATTTCAGCAGTAGCTACAACGATCAACCCGCTATCAGATTATACTATCAATATTTCTAGCGGAACATTTACACAACCATTGCCTGCGGCTCCTGTAAATACAGTATTCGTGATCAAGAATAGCGGAGCGGGTACTATTACACTATCAGCCACTTCAATTGACGGCACTACAACACTTGTGTTATCCGGTAAGGCTCCAGTGAGATTACAGGCTATCGATGCATCAGGCAATTACATTATAATTTAATCGCATGTACCTACCCATCTATTTTAACGGCGAAATTTTATCTCAGCTACCTGTTTACCCTAGCCTACCTATTGATTGGCAGCTGATGGGGGCTAAGGAGATAAAGGCGGATATTGAGTTGCCCGGTGTATTGGTATGCCCAATCGGATCTTACATCTTTTACAAGGGCAAGCAATATACCGTTAATACCATTCCGAGTGTTACCGCTGGTACCGGGGTAGATGCGTACAAGTACACCATTACTTTTGAGTCTGATTTCTATAGGCTTTATGATAAAAAACTTAAGCATCTCAAAAATAAAACATTTCAGTATTACGGCAGCCCGGCCGATTTTGCCCAGCTGATTGTTGACAATGTAAACGAGATTGATTCTGGATGGACCGTTGGCGCGTGTGATGCCGCTGCTGAAAAAGCAATCAATTTTGACGGGCATACCTGCAGAACTGCAATGGATACAGTGGCAGAAGCTTTCGGATTTGAATGGCCGGAAGATGGGAAGGTTATATCATTCGTTAAGCAGGTAGGAAACCTCACCACGCACGTATTTGAGCGCGGCATGGGTAAGGGCCTATACTCGTTAGGCTATGAGTACCAGAACGATAAAAACATAGTCACTCGGGCATTCGGTTACGGATCCAAAAGGAATCTGCCGCAGGACTACCGGAGCGGCGCAACGGAGTTGATGTTCAGCGAACTGTCGCTGGATAAAAATACCAGCCTGTACCGGGTTAAAGAGGGTGATTATATCAATGAAGACATCTACCCTAAAATAAATGGGCTAGTTACTGGTGTAAGCGCCTTTGATGCGAATGCTGAATACTTTTTCATTACCGATAGTACGCTTAATTTTAATCTGAAAGATTACTTCAGCAGCGAAACGCCAAAAATATCTTTCCTCACCGGTGAACTTGAGGGCCAGGAGTTTGATATATTGGATTATGCGCCGGATACCAAAACCATCAAGGTTAAGGTATTTACTGACAGTAGCAATAACAAACAACCTAACTCCGTATTCCAAGCGGCGGCTAACGATACCTATACACTATTTGATATGTTCTTACCAACAGAGCGTGTCACTGCGGCAGAGAATGAGTTACGAGTAGCCACACAAGCCTGGCTTGATGAAAATAGCGTGCCGCGCGTATTGTATAGTCTGGAGATGGATCCGCTGTATGCCCGTGATAATGGGATCATGCTGCAGCCCGGCGATAAGGTAACTGTAAAGGATACAGCTTTGGGGATTAATAGTTTGATACGGGTAACATCGATCAACTATCCTATCAACTTTCCTGAAACAATTACTCCGGAAACAAAGATCACCGTACAGATTGCCAATTTCATTCCATACACTACCACCGAACGGCTTATATCATCTGCCATCGATAACAAGCAGGATATAAAATTGGTTGACCGTACCAATGCGGAGAGGGCGAGGCGTGCGTCATACAATTTAAAATCACTGCAAACAAGGATATTCAATCCTGATGGTTCGCTGTTCACCGGGGTAAATAGCTTGGTGGCTGGTATGGGAACATTTGGATATGACTCTCAAAATTTCAATCTCAATAACGTCCTTATTGTACCCAATGCCGGCGGGAACCCAAACACACTGAATATCTCATTGGGTTCCCTGACACATTATATCTATAAGGTAGATGGCTTGGGTTATGTATGGAATATTCCTTCAAATGCAAGCTTTACCGGACTTGACCCTGCTAAGTTCTACTTTATTTATGCAAAGTGTAACAAAGCTGCCCTTACCGGCACATGGGGAATATCTATCTCACCGGTTGGCGTAAACGATATAGCAGGATATTACGCTTTCAATTTGGGCCTATTATATGAAGTAAAAGATGGATTTAGAGACTTTGATTTAACAAAAGGTATAACAACAATAGTTGGGGATCGCATAAAGACAGGGGAAATATCCAGTATTGATGGAGTTACTAAATTCAATTTAAATACCGGTACAATTACCGGGCGCATTCAGTTCGCTTCCGGTTCTTCTGGCTATAATCAATTAACTGACAAACCTGACTTAAGCCATTATGCTGACTTCTCATATATCGATGCCATCAAAGATGAATTACAAAATCAGATAGATGGGCAGCTGACAAACTGGTTTTATGATTATGAGCCGAGCTTATCAAATGCGCCGGCTAATTCTTGGACAACTGACGATATACGAAATACGCACTTAGGAGATCTTTTTTACTGGACCTCAAAGGGCTATGCCTACAGATTTGCTAAAGACGCGGGAACCGGCGCTTATAGCTGGATTGCTATTACAAACGTTGACATAATACTTGCTTTGCAAAGAGCGGCTACCGCGCAAGATACTGCTGACGGAAAACGCCGGGTATTTACAACAACTCCTGTAGCACCTTATGATCCAGGCGATTTATGGGCGGGCGGTACCAGTTCAGATCTGAAAGTATGTGTTACTGCCAGGGCAGCGGGTTATGGGTTCAATAGCGCTGATTGGCCACTTGCTACAAAATATACCGACGACACAACCGCGAATGCTGCATTAGCCGCTGCCGCCGATGCTAACAACTTTGTAATTGCTGTAAGAGATAGCCTTCAAAATCAGATCGACGGTCAAATTACAAGTTGGTTTTACGATTATCAACCAACGCTATCAAATGCCCCAACCAACTCATGGACAACAGACGGCACTAAGGATATTCATTTAGGTGATTTATTCTACTGGACTTCGAAGGGTTACGCTTATAGGTTTGCTAAAGTAGGAAGCGTTTATAGTTGGATGCAAATATCTGACACGGATGTAGTTTTAGCCTTAACAACAGCCAATGCTGCCAAGGACACGGCCGACGGTAAAAGGCGCGTATTTGTTACAACTCCCGTAACTCCTTATGATGCCGGGGACCTATGGGCTGGTGGATCGGGTGCTGACTTAAAGAGGTGTATTGTATCAAGGGCTAGCGGTGCTTATAACGCTGCTGATTGGGATTTAGCCACCAAATACACGGATGATACACTTGCTTACCAAGCTTCATTGGATGCGGCCTCTGCTATAGCTAACGCTAGCAATGCCCAGAGCACAGCCAATAGGGCGGCTACGGTTACTGATGGGTTGTTTACAATTATCGATGGCAACATCGTTGCGACAGGTACGGTTATCGTTGGTGATGCTACCCACATTAACGCAGGGTTGACCGGGGTAACCGATAATGGTGTTAATAGTATCCGGCAGTGGGCAGGTGCTACGTATGCGAACAGGGCTACCGCGCCTTTTAGGGTAACGGATGCTGGGGATGTGGTGATGACATCAGCGCAAATAACCGGGTTGATCAATGCGGTGGCCGGCAAGATAGCGAACTGGACAATTGACTCAATGGGGTTAAAAAACACATCCAATACCGATGCTTACATTGTTCAGGAAAAAACAAATTCAAGCGGCACAGTTGAAGTTCGTGCTGCAATGGGTACTGCAATTAATATTAATACTCTTGTTGGTGAGTTTATAAATCACAAACCAAATTCAGCCGGAGCCAATAAGGGAATAAGCGTTTCTGTAACTGGTGGTACCTGGAAGACTCCAATGCTAGCAGGCACTACAGGAAATATTGCGGCCGAATTAGAAGGTGATTTGTATCACTCAGGTGGAAAGATAATCACCAATGGTGTGCTTACTTATACAGGCAATGTGGGGTACATGAAAATAGACGGGTCGTCTGCATTGTTAAGGGTAACAAACGGACTTATAACCGCTATCTCGTAATTATTTCTCCCAATCAGAGGTAACTCTTTCGTAAACGATCCTTTCATTTCGGGAGGTTACCACTAATTGTTTTTTATCAACCGATATTATTTTATAGTGGTAGTTGATTGCAGGCAATAAAATAACAGTTAAACTGTCGCTGTTTTTTGTAACTGAGTATGGATCAGACTTCCCTTCGAGATTATTTACTGAGAAAGATGAAGTTCCTGATTTCCAGTATCCAAGTAAAGGATTACCTACCACAACTGGTATTTGTTCTTTAATGCAAGATGATAAGGTTACTACTATGCAGATTATGAATATCTTTTTCATTGGTTTAGGATTATATTTTAAAAATACAAAAAATAATATTCTAACCAATAGTTGTATAAAATTAATTTACAGGCACTTACTATCCCCCGCCAGTAACTACGCTTACCACCCGCGCGTGAGCATAGGAAGTATTTTTGCAATACGATAATTATTGTATGGGTAAAATACTAACGGGAATAGATTCGTGGCTTAATAACGAACCAAATCTACCCAAAGAACTTCAGCAGGCGTTAACTCACAACGGGATATTGGAAACGAAAGGGTCCGGTAATACGGTTGATATAATGAAGTGGGCTAAAGAGCTTGGTGTTATTGGGTGGTACCCATCAGATGCTACGGCGTGGTGCGGATTGTTCAAGGGTGTATGTGCCTACAGGGCCGGTTGGTTAAAGCTACCTGCCCCCAGCGTTCTATCATCCCTCTCATGGCGTAAGTGGGGGAAGGTTATACCTCTCAAAGATGCTTGTGTTGGTGACACCCTAATTAAAGAGCGCGAAGGCGGCGGGCACGTAACCTATTACATCGGGGAAAATGATACTCACTTCCGCTGCTTCGGCGGAAATCAGTCCGATTCTGTTTGCCCGGCATGGATCCTAAAGTCAAGTTTTACCGATTGCAGGCGCGCGCCGTTTACGGTTCAACCATTAGGAGTTAAGAAACATTATTACAAAAATTTGGACGGCTCAATAGCCAACGTAAGCGAAGCGTAGGGGGGATATAATGGCACTGAACGATATTAACAGGGTAACATTTAGCCAGGTCACAAAGTCACCAACAACATATATGCTGATGGTTGCCGTGGCATTGGTAATGTTTTTTGTGAACAAATTTGGCAATACATCTGATCAGGTAAATGTAAACTGCGAGACTGAGAAGACTGAATTGCGGAAGGAGTTGGTGCAGGCCCGGGCGGATAAAGATGCCCTCACTACCGCGCTGCTGGTAAAGAACGGTATTATTCTACAGCAAGCACAAGAACAAGCAAATTTGGATAGTACCATACGGACAAAAGTTGGGCAAAAAGCAAAGAAAATAGTTAAAGAAAAATAGGATGAAAAATATCAAGTACTACGCTATAGGGGTATGCGCTCTTATATTATTAAGTTACTTTGGTTACAAGTTTGTTGAGAACACTCAAAAACTAGCCGATAAGGAGCAAACGGAAAAGTCGGTTAAAAAGGCTATTCAAAAAGAGGCTACCGAAATTAAACGCCAGGTGGATAAGAAGGGCATTGAATCAGTGCTGTTTGACATCACCGGTAATAAAGGCACGATAGATCAGCTGATGTCTAATGAGGGCACCAAGGGGATCATTGATACCACAGCAATGGCGCTGGATCTTCGGACAAAGCAACTTAAAGAAGTGCTGGTTATTAAGTCAACACTGGAAGCAAATAACCTACAGCTACGCAGGCAATTAGATAGCAGTAAGCGAGTCTTTTATACCTACAACGGTAACGGCCTGAAATTAAAGTTCACCCCACCAAACGCACTTGACAGCAATAGCGTAGCAACTGCAGACTTTACCGCTAACGTTAATATCAAAGCAACCCAATATTGGAAAAGAAGCTGGATATTGGGTGCTAAAAAGTCTATACTATCTGTGACTTCCGACAACCCGATGTTTAAGATCAATGGTGCAGACTATGTAGAGTTTGAGCAGAAGCAGCCAACATTCGGTTTGCGCCTACAAGGTAATTCATCATACAACTTTGAAACAGGAGAGGCAGGCTTCGGACCGGCTGCACGTTTGGATATTGGGCGCTTTAGCATCCAGGGCCGGTTAACCAAATATGTAAATACTCCCGGATGGTCAAAAAGCATTAATGCTAGTTATGATTTGGTGAGGTTTTAGGCACCCGGGGGCGGAGCGGTATCAACCAAATATATCATCCGCAGCCGCATCCAGCGCGTCTTCATTTCGGATATCATTAAGGTATTGCTGATGCACCGCAAGCGAACTATGCCCTAATAGCTCCATTGTAACCATCGGATTGTTGATCTTATCTATGGCCATACGTGCAAAGGTATGCCGGGCGATGTGAGATGACAGGGGTTTGGTTATGCCAGCTTTGATTGCAAGTTGTTTAAGATATTTATTTACCAGCGCAGTACATCCCTTCTTTTCATTATGGGCAATGGCTTTATTTTCGAACTCAGATAGTTTGGGGTTAAATTTAAAATTGTATAATGGAAATAGCCTTTCAGACTTTCCGCTGTACTTATTGACAATAACTTGGGCCTTTGGGATAAGCCGCGAGCCAACATTGTTTTTACCTGATGAGTTATTAGCTTCGTACCGGCCATTTTTAAATTGCTCGCTATACGCTTGAAGTAAGGAGCCAATCCTTGCTCCGCGAAGATAAACTTGCAGCAAAAAAATGTCCCTGACGCAATCAAGTACCGAATCTTCTTTGAGTTCCAAGCCCTCAATCATTAATAGTTCTTGTGAGGTTAACTTTTGCTTAACAGGCTTTTTGGTTGCTACCTTATATTCTTTAACGTCAATATCAGATACCTTGCCGGTGTACCGCTCAACTATCCTTCGTATTGTTTTAAGCTTTTTTTGAATGGTAGAACTTTTGTTCGGCTTCTTAATTACCTTATCGCCTATTTTGATTTCTGAACCCAAATAAATGACGTATCTCTTAAACCATTTTAGATCAATATCTGATATGTTTAAAGCTTTAGAATCGGTAAATAGCAGTAGATCTTTTTTATATGAACTTAGCGAATCGAATGAGCCTGGTTTATTCTCATTTTTAAACCGATTGCATTCCTGATCCATGACATTGTCCAGGGTTAGAATCTCTTTTTTATCAAAAAATGAATTGCCCCCACCTGAACCATTCAGAATCTTTAGCAGTTCCCTTTCGTGCTCTGCATACTTCTCAGATATCAAGTTATTCACGTATGAGGAATTACTTACTTTGCTTTTTACCCGGTTTGTCTTAAAGTCCCAATCAGATTCTAAGCACTTATAGATTCCTTTTCTGTGCAGCTTGCCATCAATATAAAACTGGAGCTGTATTGGGTGAGTTCCGTCAGCATGTGTTTTGCCTTTAAAAAGTCTGACTTTTAAATTGGTGCTCATTTTAACGGTGTCCGATTGGTGTCAGGAAATTGGTGTCAAAGGGACTGCAAATGTATTTTTTAAATCAATAGATTTTTACTTTTATTTTTATAGTAATGTTAAAAAAATAGTTATTGTATATTCTTGAGTACTTTCATACTAAACATTTTTAAATAAACCCTTCCATTCAGGAAAACAAAAAACGGGGCAACATCAATAGCTGATGATTGCCCCGTTGCTGTTTAATATGTTTTGTAGCTACTTCTGTACTGCAAATAGCGGGTTCATCCGCAAATAACCACCATCCGCAAAGCTGATCTTATAATCAGATTTGAAATGGGTGCTGGGTTTGTAATAATCGGTGGAGATGATCTGCGCACCAGACGCTTGCGCTGCCACAAAGCTGCTTTTGTCGTTTGCCCTTGCTTCCTGGGTGTCGCTATCGGCCCGTGTACGGATGATATACCCTTTTTTAACCAGTTCGGTAATTTCTGCCTGTTGCTTTTTGGCATCATTCATTACATAAATGGCAGCTTCAGGTGCACCCGGTGCGGTATTAGTGAACAATACTCTGCCTTTTAAAGACGGGTGGCCCGCGATATAGATATCTGCTTTGGCTTTTGGCTCATCCAGTAAAAAAATGAATTTACCTTGCGCCTGCTTTAAAGTCGGCCAGTTTTGGTGTAAAACCGCTTCTTCTAAAGTTTTGTATTTGCCACGAACTTTATCCGGGGTTAACACATGATTCATGCCCAGGTTATCAGCAATTTCCTTGTCCAATTTATCGTAAATGCGGGAGTCGAATTTATCCGGAACGGTAAAGCCCGGATTTTTCATCGCTTCATCTTTAGCGTTCATGGTCACATATATCGGGTTATGATCCGGGTGCGCGTCTGACCATTTTCTGAGCTCCTGCAGGCATTGTTTAAAGGTAGCACACTGGCTCCTGAAATCAATATCCTGAATGTGGAACACTTTAAAGCCAGGTTGTTTCATTACGCCTTCCGTATCAAAAGCCGGTTGGCCGGGTACCCAAACCAGGCCCTTTGGCTGGGCATACTTGCCGCCCAGGGTATCTGCGTACACATCTATTTCCAGGTCCAGCAAACCCATATCTAATTGTTCGGTAAGGGTGCTGTGCTCGTAATCTATCTTGCTCATGGCAACCGAATCGCGGCCCTGCAGCATTTTAAACAGTTTTGGATCGATAGCTTTTTTGTAGCTATTGTGCGATCCTATCACCTGCACGTGGTTAATGGGCGTGTTATCGCCAGGGGTGCTGATGCCTGTGAACGAACAGGCTGCGATTAGTAATAAACCTCCTAATGTAGTTTTCATAGTGTTGTAAATTACAAACAGCCCCGACCGGGTAAAGTTGGGGCTGTTTGGGTGTTTAGTTTATTAAAATTAATAACCGGGGTTTTGTACCAGGTTTGGGTTTAGTTTTATCTCCTGTGCAGGGATAGGGTAAAGCCTGCGGTTAACGTCTTTATTCATCGTTAACACGTCGTTAGGCAGCGGATATTCCGTCTCAAACTGGCCAAAACGGATCAGGTCATTACGGCGCCAGGCTTCCCATGAAAACTCGCGGGCGCGTTCGTCTAATAAACCTGACAGGTCGATACCAGAAACGGTTGGTGCGCCTGCACGTGCACGGATCTTGTTAACCAATACATCTGCGGTCTGCAATTCACCATTAACGCTGGTAGCTTGCGCACCGCGTAAAATAGCCTCAGCTTTCATCATCATCACATCGGCCAGGCGGAAAACCGGTACATCGTTACCATTTAAGCGGGTTGCCTGGATGATGGTTGGGTCCGGGTAGTATTTTAAGGAACGCACACCTTCAGATTGACTGGCGATGGTATTGCCTAAATCCATCGGCTTGCCGGGAACCAGCGTTAATTTTGGCTCAATGTAGATCTGTGTGGTAGTGCTTGGGTAATACACCGGCTGGCTGGTGAAACCGCCGTTGCCATCAGGGAAAAACTGCGGGCCTGCCAACCAGGTCTTGGTACGCACATCACCCGGTAAATTAAATCGGTTGTAAAATTCAGGCGTGGTACTCATGGCAATACTTAAACCAACGTTAAAACCGTATGCATTTACCAGGTAGTAAAAGAAACCAAAACGGGTAAACTGGTTGCCCGGAATCTGTTGATCGTAAGGGATCGCAAAGATGGTCTCGTTGATCTGCGGTCCGTTGGTTGGTAAAAATATATCGCGGTATTTGGCATCCAGACTATAGTTGTTATTCTTTAAAACACTATCAGCCATGGCAACGGTTTCGGTGTATTTAGCGGTGCCGGTATAAACCTGGGCATTTAGATACATTTTTTCCAGCAAAGCAAATACCAGCGCCTTTGTGGGGCGGCCATAATATAATGTAGCGTTTGCGCTGGTTTTGGCAGGCAGCAAAGGTAGCACGGCTTGTAACTCGCTTTCGATAAACTGGTATACTTTAGCGCGGGGTTGGGTAGCCGGTTGGGTAGTTACCGGGAACTCGGTGATGATGGGTACGTTACCGTAAAGATCCATCATGAAGTACATGTAAAGGGCACGCATTGCTTTAACCTCGGCTACGGATGAAGCTTTTTTAGCATCAGACGAAGGGCCTGCGTTAATTACGCTGATGATACGGTTACAGGTGTTTACGCCACCAAAACCCCACTGCCATATAGTGGAAACGTTTGGATGATCAAACGTCCAGGTGTGGTAGTGCAACTGGCGGTACTGGCCACCATCATCAAAGTTGCCATCGCGGGCGGGCAGGATAGCTTCATCAGTGGCAAGCTCCTGCATGCGCCAGTAAGGCACTGCAAATTGTGACGACAAGTTGGAGTAAATGGTACCGATGAGTGCGTTATAATCGGCATCGGTAACCGGGAAGTTTGATTTTACGTACTGTGATTCAACAGGTACATCTAACTTCGTGCACGAGTAGTTGCTAACCAGCAGTGCTACGGTGGCAAATAGGATAAATATCTTTTTCATCTGTATGGTTTGTTGGATGTTATTAAAATGTTGCGGTTACACCTGCGCTGAACGTGCGGGTTTTAGGATAAAAATCTTTGTTATCTATACCCGGGGTTAAACCACCAATGTTAACTTCCGGATCTACACCGCGGTATTTGGTGATAATAAAGATGTTGTTACCCGATAAATACAGACGGATGCTTTTAACACCTTTAAATTTAGGCCTGATGGTATAACCTAATGTGGCGTTATCCAAACGGAGGTATGAACCGCTTTCCAGGTAACGATCTGAGATCAGGTAAGCGTTGATATCTTTATATGATTCTCCTAAAGTAAATCTCGGGATGTTCTGGAATTTTGCATCGGCCGGGTTGTTAAGCCCTGCCAGGGTAGCATTCAGAATCTGGTTGCCGTAAACACCACGCACCAGGAAGTTCAAGTCGAAGCTTTTGTAGGTGAAGGTATTGCTCCAGCCGTAGATGATTTTTGGCTGTGCACTGCCGGTGATCACCTGATCTGTTGTAAGCGGCTGCGCGGCAGTTGTTGAACCATCTGCTTTTTGATAGGTACTTACGCCGTTAGCGTTTTTACCCAGGTAGTGCCATAAATAATAGGTACCGATAGCATAACCCGGCTGCACGATCTGGCTGTAATTACCCGATTGGCCTTTACCGCCTAGTTGTGCAGTGTAAAAGTTGTTGACGGTAAATTGTGCGTTAGACAGGCTTTCTACCACGTTTTTGTTATGTGCGGCATTGATGGACGTGCGCCAGGTAAAGCTGTTAGATCTTACAGGAACTGCGCTGATCACTACCTCAACACCACTATTCTTGATCTTACCCACGTTGGCGGTTAAGGTTGGCACAAAATACTGTGTGGTTGATACGTTGTAGTTGGTGATCAGATCTGATGTTCTTTTGACGTAATAATCTACCGAACCGGTTAAACGGTTGCCGAACAAACCAAAATCCAAACCGATGTTAGTGGTAGCGGTGCTTTCCCATTTAAGATCGGGATTGTCATTACGTACCGGGCCGATAGGGTTGGTAATAACACCATTGCTCAGGAACTTACCACCACCCGGAGGAATACCGTAGATCAGCTGAGCGGTAAAGGCGTCAAAACCAAGGCTGTTACCAGATACACCGTAACCTGCACGCAGTTTCAAATCGCTAAACACAGGCATTCTTTCCATGAACTTTTCGCTGATGATCCTCCATCCGGCAGATACAGCGGGGAAGTAACCATGGCGCTGGTTTAAACCGAACGCCGATGAACCATCTTCCCTTAATGAGGCCTGGAAAAGGTATTTGTCATTGTACTGGTATTGTGCACGGCCATAGTACGATATCAATCTTAAAGTTGAAATGTAGTTTTGGTTGAAAGCGATCTGTGAAAGATTGGTTGGATTAGATAAATAAAGGTTGTTAAAAGTTAGGTTATCGTTAGAGAAGTTTTGGGTTTGTACACCAAAACCATCATTGGTACGATCCTGCTGGTAAGAGTAACCACCTAATAATTTAATGGAGTGCAGGCCAAAGTCGCGGTCGTAGTTTAAGAAGGCTTCAACAACATCACTGGTGTTTTTGTAAGCACTGCGGTTAGCCACGCCACCTAAACCAACTGCAATGCCGGATTTACTGTTGTAATAAGTATTAACGTTATTCTGATCTTTCTGAGTAGAACCGTTCAGCGTAAACTTTAAGCCTTTCAAGATATCAACTGAAGCAAAACCATTGATAAGCGTTTTGTTGTTATCAGTTTTGATAAAGTTATTATCTATCAACGATAGCGGGTTTAAAGTACCGCTGCCTGTACGGGCAAAGTTTTCTTTATAACTGCCATCCGGGTTAAACGGGCTAACAGTTGGCAGGTAAAATAATACGCCCGGTAACACCTGGCTTTGTATAATGTCATCGCTTTTAGTACCGCTGTTGGTAAGGGTGATGCCCAGTTTCAACCTGTCGTTAAAAAAGCGCTGGTTAATGTAGCCCTTAAAAATGGTACGTTCTAAGCCGGTATTTTTAAGGATACCGTTGTTTTTAAAGTAATTGACACTTACGCCATAATCAGCATTGTTGCCGGCACCACTGTAAGATAAATTGTGATTTTGAGAGTAGCTGGTTTTGGTGGCTAATTTTTGCCAGTTGGTGTTTGATCCATCGTCATCAAGGGGTTTAGCTAAAGGCGTAACACCATTATCTGACAAATACTTACGTAGTTCGTCACCACTTAGCACATCAATTTGCTTTGATACGTTTTCAACAGCTGCATAGGCACTGTAAGCAAGCCTGGTTTGGCCTGCCCTGGCTTTGCGCGTGGTAACAATAATTACACCGTTAGCGGCACGCGAACCGTAGATAGCGGTTGATGACGCATCTTTCAAAACGTCGATACTTTCGATATCAGCAGGGGCGAGCAGGTCGATGGAAGCGCCTGGTACACCATCTATCACATAAAATGGCTGCTGTGCAGCACCTTCACGCAGGGTTGACGGGCCACGGAGGATTGTAGCAGCCTGTTTGTTAGGGTCACCGCTTTTGGTGATGTTTAAACCTGCAACTTTACCCTGCAAAAGTTCTGCGGGGGTGGTTAAAACACCAGCGTTAAACTCTTCGGCCTTTACCGAAGTAATGGCACCTGTAACATCCTTTTTGCTGGATGTACCGTAACCGATCACCACAACATCTTTTAGTTGCCTGGCATCGGGAGAAAGACTTACGTTAACTGTATTATCGGCCCCAACTTTTACATCGCGGGTGTTGTAGCCAATAAAGCTAAACCTTAAAGTTACGATATTACCCGATACGTTTACGGTGTATTTACCGTTAACATCTGTCATAACACCTGTAGAGCTACCTGTAACAGATACGGAAACGCCGGGAAGCGGCTGGTTTTTTTCGTCGGTTATGGTACCTTTTATGGTACGCCCGGTTTGTGCAAAGGCTGGCGCAATGCTCATCAGCATGGCGAACAGTAACATTGCCCATTGCCTTGAATGATATTTGTTACCATTAATAAAGCGCAGGTAAATTTGTTTCATAAATGAATGGGATTTGGAGTAGTTAAAAAACGCGTTTAAATTAAATGCAAAGTAACGCGGCCTTTGTTATCAAAATATCACCCATCTGTTAGCATATTGATAACATTTGTAATCAGATGTAGGTAGTCTCCGCATAATTGTGTCGAGAGTTAACACCATCTTAATGTGAATTTTAACTGGGGTGTTCATCGCCTGCTCAACCATCCGTCTCTTGGCTGTAAGTGACCGATGTGTAACTTGGAAACAAAGCAATTTTACTTATGGCAATAGTCAACAAAAAAAAGGAGCGTGAGACGGCGTTTCCATCTCACACTCCTGTAATTTAAGTAACGGTAATTTAAAACCTTGCCGCAATAGCCTGCTCGCACAGCCCGAAGGATAAGGTCATCCCATTGCCGCCGAGTCCGTTGATGATGGTTACACCGGGTTCCGCATCTACGATCAGTTCCGTTTGTCCGCCGGTCATTTTGGGCAGGATGCCGTTCCAGGTTTGTACCACGCGGCTATCTTTAAAACTAGTAAAGGTGTCCAGGTATTTTAAAATCATCTGGTTAATGAAATCTTTATCGAAAGGATCATGCACCAGGCCGTACTCATGCGAATCGCCAACGGTTATTTCGCCGGTATGGTTTTGACAGGCCATTACGTGGATGCCCCATTTAAGGTATTCGGCATATTGCGCTTCATATCGTTTTCTCAGGTGCGGCAGGGAAGGGGCCGCCTGGAAACCGGGGTAGTGGATCATGCTGAGGCCGCCACACAAAGCGGGGCCAATCCGCCAGTCGTTAGGCTGGGCTGCCAAACGCATCATTTGCAGTTTACATTTGGTGATTTCAAAAGACGCAAACAGTTCCGGGTACAAGGTTTCAAATTCTACACCCCCGCAAATAAAGATCTCGTCTGCCTTCCATTTTCTTTTACCGGAGGTTACGGAATTTTGCGCAACATCGCTGATAGCGGTGTTCCAGTGAAATGTTAGATCGTATTTTTCTGCGAGGTAAGCCGCCACACTGCCGATGGCCGCCCGGGCTTCCAGGATCATTTCGGTACCGCTCCATAGGGCTCCTTTTAAACCTGCAGTATTGATTCCCGGTGATTTATCCAACGCTTGCTGCGGGGTAAGCGCTGCCACATCTCTCAATGATTTGTTGATGCTGGCATATTCCTCTATCACCTGCAACTCATCATCATGGTAGGCCAGGTGGAGCGAGCCCACCTCATCATGCCAGATGCCTGCGTCTTCACAAGTTTGTTTCCAGATGCTGCGCGACAACATGGCCCGTTCAAATAGCGGACCAGTAGGCTGCCCTATTGGCCATACCATCCCAAAATTGCGGATGGATGCGCCAACGGCTCTTTCATTACGTTCAAAAACGGTTACGTCATAGCCTCTTATGGCTAGTGCGCGGGCGGTTGCCAGGCCAACAATGCCTGCGCCAATTACTATTGCAGATGGTTTGCTCATACGGTAGAAAAATTTAAGTCCGCAGCCGGTTGAGGCGCCGGCTGCCGCTTTGCGGATTGCACAAAATATATTAATGATAAAATGCCGCAAATGCCGCCAACTATGGCAACTATCATTACACCTTCTTTAAAAAAGGTGCCCCAGCTGATATTGGGGCGGCCAAATTCTTTGATCAGCAATATGCTTACGCTGCCGAGGTAGCCCATCGAGTCGGCTACGTACATTACAAATCCTACATTGCTTTTATAATGAAAGGTAGCGATCATCCGTTCGAAAAATATAGCGTTATAGGGCACATAACCCAGGTACAGCCCAAGGCCTGCCATCGTCATCCAGCTCACCGGGCCAATCATTTTTAGCGAGAACATTAGGGTGGATGCGCCCACCAGCACACAGCCGCCAATAATAAACAAGTGGATGATACTAAACGCGCGTAAATTTTTACGCACAAGGATGAGCAAACTCATAGCCACCAATACGATAATGGAGATCTTTGTATCTATTTTAGTGTAGATGGTGCGGTCTTTTATACCGAGACTGTTCCAGATCTCTACTTCGAAATTATCGCGGATATCGCGCATTATGGTGAGCAGCACATAAATAACCAGTGTTAATATAATTCCCGGCAAAAAACGCATGATAAATTGCTTACGCTCCTGTGCGTTCATGGGCGCGCGTTCGGTACGGGCCAGCTTATCTTCGGCAGTTTGCGGAGGCATCAACTCCAGCATACAAACAAACAATATAAGGGGAATGGCGAATAGTCCACCAGTTATAAAGGGCATATTGTATTCGCTGATATGGTAAACATGAATAAGCGTTTGGCCGATCGTTTTAACAAAACCCGAACCAAATATCAGACTAATGGATAACACCGCCGCCATAAACTCGGTAGACCTGCGGCCCTCAAGATAACCGAATACCAATCCCCAGATCAAACCAAGCGGAAAGCCATTGATGAATAAACAGATAATATTATAAGGTGCTGGTATCAGGGCAAAACCCAGCAGTGCCAGCCAGGATATGCCAACCAGCAGGAGTATGGTTACACCGCGTTTGGCACCTTTTACTTCGGCAATAAAACGGATACCATAGAACTTACTGAGCGTGTAACCGATGATCTGCGCAATAACAAGCCATACTTTATAGTCGATATGTAAAAATTGCTGGCCGGGATAGGTACCAGCCGCAAATGCCTTCCTGAAAGCATACATGGAGGTATAGGCGCCAAAGGCCGCAACAGCTGCTAAAACAGACACCAGCCAATAAGGCAATCGTGCAGTTTGTATTCTTAATTTGGCTGTTAGCGCCATAATATTAGTTAATATATTGAGTAAAACGCATATGTTTTAATTCCGTGTATTTCTCTTGGCGGTTCACGCTCTTGCAATCCCTCTCTGTTAGGTTAGGAGGGGGATCCTGGAGCAAGCCTAGTAATTTTTTTATCCTTTTTTCGCAGAACGAATACAGGTCAAGCAGCGAAACGCAGCTGAACTTAGTCGACTACTTTGCACCTCAACACTTATGAACCATTGAAAATAAATGTTTAGCAATATTAAACTTTGTTTATTAAAATTAAACTAATTTTGTGTTAAGAAATTTTTAACTTCAATTATTTGTGTAATATACATCAGAATTAGCCGATGTAGATTTTATCATAAATACTTAATTTTATGATAACATTAAAACGCTTTTCTTTGATATAAATTTAATGCCCCTATGCCATCATCCTTACACCAGCCTGAAGAAATCGTAGTCGAAGTTTTTGCTTTGTATGAACGGCATGGCGATGACGACTATATTGGCGAGCCGGTTTCTCAGCTGGAGCATATGTCGCAGGCTGCTGCGCTGGCCCAAGCAGAGGGATATGATGATGAAGTGATACTGGCTGCGTTCTTTCACGATATCGGCCATCTTTGCGCAAGTTCTGAAAGTATGGACGGTATGGGCAACGTAGATCATGAGAAGTTAGGGGCCGAATATCTGATCAGTCGCGGTTTTTCTCACCGGCTGGCCAACTTGGTGAATGGCCATGTGATTGCCAAGCGCTACCTTACTTTTAAGCATCCGGAGTATTATGAAAAGCTTTCACCCGCTAGCAGGGTAACACTCAACTTCCAGGGCGGAGTAATGAGTGCTGCCGAGGCTGCGGAATTTGAAAACCATCCCGATGCAGATTTGATCGTTAGAATGCGTTACTGGGACGATGAAGCCAAACTGCAAAATATTGCGGTTGATAATATTGCCTTTTTAAAAGCGATTGCTTTAAAGCATCTGCAGCATAACTAGTTGGCCCTCAACTAAACCATGTTAAGTCAGTATTATGCAGATGTCAAATTTGAGTTACCATCTCACTTGTCACTTAATTTTAAGTACACATACTCTTAAAGTTTCCTTAATGTAAAATTAGTTTACAAATAATAAACAAAGTTTAGTATTGCTGAATAATTAATCCAGTAATCTTTCACTAAGTTTTTAGCAAATGGAACAATTTTACCCCAACTTTAAACGGCTCGCCATTATAATGATGTGCTGCCTCTCCCCGCTATTTTTGTTTGCCCAAACAAAAATATCAGGTATTGTTAACGATGAACAACGCCAGCCCCTAGCGGGCGTGAGCGTAATGTTAAAAGGTACCACCCAGGGTACCATTACAGATATTGATGGTAAGTTTGCCATCAACGCACGCCAGGGTGCGGTGCTTACTTTCCGTTTTATTGGTTTTGCCGATAGGGAAGTTACCGTTGGTACAACAACCAGTATTAATGTAACGCTTGCCGGCGATAGCAAGGCGCTGAGAGAGGTAGTAGTAACCGCCCTTGGTGTTAAAAAAGATGCGCGCCGTATCGGTTACGCTATTCAAACGGTAAAAGGTGATGCCTTAACCACCGCCCGCGATCCTAACCCTATTACCGGTTTGATCGGTAAAGTGGCAGGTGTATCGGTTGGCCCGTCTGCCGAGTTATTAGGTAACCCTAACGTATTGATTCGTGGTAACCAGGTATCACTTTATGTGGTGGATGGTATCCCAATCAATACCGATACCTACAATATCAGCCCGGATGATATCGAAACTTACACCGTATTGAAAGGCCCTGCTGCCGCAGCCCTTTACGGAAACCGTGCTTCTTATGGTGCTATTTTAATTACCACCAAAAAAGGTGACAAGAACAAAAAAGGTCTTACTGTTGATTTCAATACGAGCACGGTTGCTAATTCAGGCTTCCTGGCTTTTCCGCGTACCCAAAACACATACGGACCTGGTGAGAATACTTACTACCAATTTGTTGATGGTAAAGGTGGTGCACCGGGTGGTGTAGATGGTGATTATGACGTTTGGGGCCCTTACTTCAACGGTCAGCTGATCCCGCAGTATGATAGCCCGGTTATAAACGGTGTTAGGCAGGGTACCCCATGGTTGGCCCGTGGTAAAGATAACCTGAAAAACTTTTTACAAACCGGTTATCAAACCAACAATAACATTGCATTAGGCGCTGTGGGTGATAACTATGTAACCCGCTTGTCGGTTTCACAACAACACCAAACCAGCTATATCCCTTCGCAGTATTTGAATATTGCTAACGCCAATTTGTATGCTTCGTTCAACCCAACTACAAAACTAAAATTTGAGGGTAACGTAAACTTTAACAGACAGAGCACAGATAATTTCCCGGATGTACAATACGGGCCAAACAGTATCATTTACAATATTGCTGTATGGACAGGTGCCGACTGGGATGTTAACGCACCGGATATCAAAGCCATTTGGCAGCCTGGTAAAACCGGCGTTCAATCGCAGTTTGCTGAGTATCAGCGTTACCACAACCCTTATCTGCTAACTCAAAAATGGACCAGGGGTCATTACAAAAATGATACTTATGGTTATTTAAGCGGTAACTACAAGCTTAATAACAATTTAGATGTTACCTTAAAATCTTCTATCAATACCTACAACATTCTGCGTACCGAAAGTTTGCCATACTCGGCTCACCCCTACGGCCGTGAAGGTAACCAGGGTGATTACCGCGAAGATCGCCGTGACCTGTTTGATAACAACACGCAACTATTCTTAAACTATAACTACACTATTAAAAACTTTCTGAACTTATCGGGTTTAGTGGGTTCTAATTACCGTAGCTTTAGTTATAACAGCAACTGGGCATCTACAGATTACCTGAACGTGCCGGAAGTTTATTCTTTCAGTAACTCTAAAAACCCTATCCAGGCTACCAGTTTCAATTCTGCCGAGCGGGTGTTTAGCTACTACGGCTCTTTGGATGCATCATTTGGCAAGTACGCAACGTTATCCGGTACTTTCCGTAGCGATAAATCAAGTGCTTTCCAACATCCTACCACTTATTATTATCCAAGCGCTTCATTAGCAACAGTGATATCAGATTATATCAAAATGCCTGAAGTGATCTCTTTCCTGAAAGCACGTGGTTCATTCGCAAGCATCCGTACTGATGCTTCCAGTTCAACCATCGGCCCTGCTCCGTTTAGCTCTATCACCGCTTTTGGTGGCAGTACGGGTGCATCATTATTCAATAACCCGCTTGGTTACGGTTCAACTTATACATCACCGTATAATGGTCCAGACTATTCTTTGAATACATCTTACAATATCAACAAACCATACAATGGCCAGGCTGCAGGTTATGCTACCAATAACCTGTATCAGCAAAACATAGTAACCTTAAAACGTTTGAACTATGAGGAAGGTATCGACATTAAATTCCTGCAAAATCGCTTAGGATTTAGCGGTACAGCTTTTCAATACATCGATGGTCCGCGTGTTTTGGCTAACCCTATCTCCACTTCAACAGGATATACTATTTTATATCTGAATGCCTTAAAAACCAAAAGAACAGGTTATGAAGGTTCGATAGAAGGTACACCGATAAGGGATATGAGTGGCTTTACCTGGAATATCCTGGTAAACGTTGCTACCAACAAAGAAGTATTTAAAGAACTGCCTCCGGGCCAGGATGTTTACAATACCAACTTCTATGCAGGCGACCGTACCGATAAATTATACGGAAGCAAATTTGTGAGGACGCAAGATGGCCAGATCATTAATGATGCTGCCGGCAAACCATTGTCTATCGGTAACCAGTTTTTGGGTAACGAAAATGCAAAATACAGCTGGAGTGTTTACAATAAGATCCGTTACAAAAGCTTCAGCATGGGTTTCCAATTTGATGGTTCGGTAGGTGGTGTAATCATCGATTATATGCACAATAAAACCATGCGTGGTGGTGCCAATATCGAAACTGCTACCGGCGCGTTGGGTGATGCCCGTTACAAAGATTGGCAAAACTTCGGCGTAACTACTTATAATGGTAGCTACGTTGGTTCCGGTGTTGTTATCTCAAACGGTGCAGCAATCAACTACGATTCAAAAACCGGTGCTATATTAAACTACAGCGCTTTACAGTTTACACCGAATACCAAAACAGCTTTTGTACAGGATTACGTAAGTAAATATTACAACGTTGATGAAAGTAACCTGATGAGCAAAACCTTCTCCAAACTGCGCGAGGTTACCTTCTCTTATGATGTGCCTAAAAAATGGTTAGAGAAGAGCTTTATCCAAAAGATCTCCGCATCACTTTACGGCCGTAACCTGTTGTACTTCTACAAAGATAAACGCTTTAAAGATGTGGATCTGGACCAGTACAATGGTGCTGTTGCACAAACGGTATTGCAATCGCCAACCGTTCGCAGCTATGGCTTTAACCTGAATTTATCATTCTAATTACAAGGATTTATATGAAAAAGATATTTAAATTTTACTTACTGCCCATATGTATGTTATTGGTGGTGAGCAGTTGTAAAAAAAGCTTCGAGGAGCTTACCGTAAATACCAACGTACCTACCAGTGTACCGGCATCGCTTTTATTTAATGGTATTTTGAACAGTATGGTTGATTATCCGGATAATGAAAGCGAAATCTACGCCCAGTACTATATTTACAATTACGATTATTACGGGAATAACCGTTACGATTTTGGTGGTGGCGATAACTACTATGCTACCCTGAAAAACGTATTAGCTATGGAAGATCAGGCTACGAAAGCCGGTTTGCCTGCCGTAAACCAATATAGTGCAGTTGGCAAATTTTTCAGAGCTTATTTCTTTAGTAAAATGAGTTTGGAAATGGGTGATATCCCTATGACCAACGCACTTAAAGGGCTAACAAATTTAACCCCAGCTTATGATGCCCAGAAGGATGTAATGAAACAATCTTTAACTTGGTTAGAAGAAGCCAATACCGATATGACTGCGGTAATAGCTACCGGCGGAAGCACTTTGACAGGTGACATTTATTTGAATGGTGATTTAACCAAATGGCGTAAAGTGATCAATACTTTCCACATCCGCTTATTACTGGAGTTGAGCAAAAAAACCGGTGATGCTGATTTGGGTGTGGTGAGCCAATTTGCTGCCATTGTGAACAATCCTACCAAATACCCGGTTATGCAAAGCGCAGATGATAACCTGCAATTTACCTTTGTTGCGCCAAGCAACTACTACCCGCAAAACCCGGATAACTTTGGACAGAACGGTGGTCGCCAAAACTCGTCTGCTACTTATATTGGTTTGCTTACCAGCCTGAAAGATCCGCGTGTATTTGTTACCGCTGAGCCTGCCCGCGATAACGTGGATAACTTAAAACAGAGCGCTACTGCGTTTTCATCATTCGTTGGCGCAGACCCAGGTTTGGATTTGGGTGTGATGTATAACAATGCAGCGTTGCAGAAATACTCTTTCATTAACCGTAAACGTTTTTACTCAACCTACACAGGTGAGCCAAGCATCCAAATTGGCTATGCTGAATTAATGTTTAACATTGCTGAAGGTATTAACCGCGGCTGGGTAGCGGGCGATGCGGAAGCGTATTACACCAAAGGTATCCAGGCATCATTTGCTTATTATGGCATCCCGACAGGTACCGGTACCTTTACCGCTTATTTTTACCGCCCAGGTTCTACAAGCACGGCAAACATTGCCAACTATGATACTTACCCTATCAGTGTAGACTGGAATACTTACTACAATCAGTCTGGTGTTAAATACACTGCTGATGCAGCAGGTTTAACCAAAATTCTGCAGCAGAAATACCTGGCGCAATTCCGTCAATCGGGTCTGGAGCCATATTTCACCTATCGCAGAACTGGTGTGCCGGCCTTTACAACTGGCCCGGGTACTGGTAACGGTGGCCGTATTGCCCAACGCTTCCAATATCCATCATCAGAGCGTACTTCAAACACTGATAATTATAACAAAGCATTACAAAGCCAGTATGGCGGTAATGATGATATAAACGGTGTGATGTACATACTTAAATAATCTATATAATTGTAAAGCAGGGCCGTTAGCAATAGCGGCCCTCTTTGTTTAAACTTTATTTTGCTATGAAAAAGTTATTATTTGTACTGTTTGCAGCATTGGCGGTAACGCCCGCACTAGCCCAGCGGAAAACCAAAAACCTCATCATTGTTACGCTTGATGGAATGCGCTGGCAGGAGGTTTACCGCGGCGCGGATTCAACCCTTATCAACTCCAGCTTTACCAGTGATAAAGACGAGGTGAAGAAAAAATACTGGGCGGCAACTCCCAACGAACGTCGCCAGATCCTGTTTCCGTTCTTATGGTCGGTTATAAACAAGCAGGGGCAGCTTTACGGTAACCGCGATGCTGGAAGTAAGGATGAGCTGAGCAACCCCTACCATTTTTCGTACCCGGGCTATAACGAGATCTTTACCGGTTTCCCTGATCCCCGGATGAATACCAATGACGCTATCACCAACCCAAACATGAACGTGCTGGAGTACATCAACAAGCAAAAAGGGTTTGCAGGCAAGGTGATCGCCTTTTCATCATGGGAGCGTTTTCCGCAGATCCTGAACATGCACCGGTCCGGTGTGCCGGTCTACTCAGGTTATGCTGATCTCAAAAATACAGATGCCAACCCGCGCTTAAAATACCTGAACGAGTTGCAGCACAATGTGCCGCCATACCTGGGCGATTCTACCCGTTTAGATTTTATTACCTATGAATTCAGCAAGGAATATATTAAGCAGTACAAACCACGCGTATTGTACATGGCTTTTGACGAAACCGATGATATGGCGCACGCGGGTAATTATAAATTCTATTTGGATAGGGCTAAACAGGAAGATGGCTACATCAAATCACTTTGGGATATGGTACAAGCGGATCCTTTTTATAAAGATAATACTACCTTGCTCATCACTTGCGATCATGGCCGAGGTGAAGTGCCACTCGATAAATGGCGCGATCACGGTTCAGACGTGGTTGGTTCCGAGCAAACCTGGTTTGCAGTGATTGGTCCGGATACCGCTCCGGCAGGCGAAATGAAATCGCCGGTGATCACCTACCACAAACAATTAGCGCAAACTATGGCGCAACTGCTGGGCTTTGATTTCAAAGCGAATGCAGGCCATGAGGTTGGCGATGCGATTAAAACGGTGATCAAGTAATATGCGCTTATTAATCATTAAAGCAGCGGTATTTGCCGGCATCTGGCATGGTTATACACCCAACCCGGTGCCGGTGGCTAAGCATAAATTTATTGTAATAGCTCACCGGGGCGATCATGTTATCTATCCCGAGAATACGCTGGAAGCCTATCGCGAAGCAATAAAAAATGAGTGTGATTACATCGAGATTGATCTGCGAACAACCAGGGACAGCCAGTTAGTGAGTATGCACGATGGTAACGTAAACCGGATGACCGGGGCAAAAGGGCCACTGAACAACTTTACGCTTACCGAACTGCTCGCGCTCAAAATTAAAAGTCGCGATACTGCTTCCACCCAAACTTATACCATTCCAACCTTTAAGGAGATCCTGAGGCTCTGCAAAAATAAGATCAATATCTATCTTGATTTTAAAAATGCCGATCCGGCTGCGGCTTATCAAATGATAAAAGCCTACGGTATGGAAAAACAGGTGCTGGTGTATATCAACAGCGAAGCGCAAATGATTGGCTGGCGAAAAGTGGCTCCCAAAATGCCGCTGATGCTTAGTTTGCCTGATACGGTCAAGAGCGTGGCGGGCATGCAGGGGTTTATAGATCATTATCACCCCGATTTGCTGGATGGCAGCTATAATAACTACACAAAAGAAATGCTGGGATTGGCAAGTAGCTTAAATGCGCCGGTTTGGCCCGATATTCAAAGCGCTGGCGAAGGCCCCGCCGATTGGGACAAAGCGCTGCAAAAAGGGCTCACAGGATTGCAGACTGATCACCCTGCGGCATTGGTCAAATATTTGAAAGAGAAAAAATTGAGATGAATAAAGAACGACCGCTAATACCGGTCGTTTTTTTTATTTGAGCGCTTGTTTGCGCCTATCGGTTAAGTATTTTCTTATCGGCATATCAAACAACACCATTACCAACCAGGCCAGCGCCACCAACAGCACCAGGCTTACGCCGATGATAATTGCCAGTTGACCCGGTAATGGTTTATAGATAGCGTAGTAATTGGCAAATGCCCATATTACGGCGTAGTGCGTCATATACAAAGGGTAGGAGATATTACCTGCAAATACACAAAGTTTTTTTAAGCCCGGCGATAGTACGGCACCCGCACCAAGTGAAATAAGCAAGGGGAAATAAAGCACCACTACTATTGGTTCGGTGAGCCAGTTAAACCTGGAAAAAGGCATCACGAAGGTTAAAAATAGCAGTATAGCCAGCCCAATAAATCCGATCTTATTTTTAATGATCCAGTTGGACCGATAGACAAACAAGCCAGCCAAGAAGGAGTAACAGATCCGCGCGCAACCGTCCCAAAAGCTTTTGCCGTCCCACCCACCAAGGATGGAACCCGCACGGTAGGCAACAAAAAATACCGCTATTGCCGAAAGCATGGTTAAAACGAGTAGCAAATTACGATTAACCCGCCATATGAGTAAAGCATATACCACGTTTGCTACATATTCCCAAAACAGCGACCAGGCCGGTGCATTTAAATTAAACAAGTTAAAATAACGCTCCGGCATTTGGGGGTAGGGAATCAACAAAACGGAAGTGATAAAAAACACAGCCAATTTACCTGCGCTGTAAGCTGCGGCTTGATTGCCAAACGGATCGAACAAAAAGGACAGCAAACCCAGCACCGACCCTAGAACCACCAGTGGATGCAAACGGATGAGCCGGGATTTTAAAAACTCCAGTATGCCTATTTTGCCAATCCTGTCATCGTAAGCATAGCCGATAACAAACCCCGAAAGGCAGAAAAAAAAATCGACCGCCAAAAAACCATGACCAATAAAGTTCCGGTCGGGCGTGTACACCACTTCCATAAAATGAAAGGTTACCACAGCCAGGGCGGCAACGCCCCTCAGTCCGTCGAGAATATCGAAATGTTGTTTGCTTTTCAGTTGGGCGGTATCTGTTTGGGTCATAAGCTTGTTGCAAAATAGGGCAAATTTTTCACTTGCCCTATTCTTAAAATGTTAATTAAAGCTAAATACCTTGCCTCATTTAATATATTTATCTACTTTGCCCACTGCTAAACCAACTGGATTATAATGGAAGATGATGTACTGATACAGATCAGTAACCGGATAAAAGATCGCCGCCGCGAAAAAAATATTACGGTACAGGAACTAGCCACCAGAGCTAATGTAAGTAAGGGCCTTATTTCGCAGATAGAGAACAGCCGTACAATTCCTTCGCTGATTGTTTTGATAGATATTATTAAAGCGCTGGAAATTGATATGAATGTATTTTTTAAAGACATACATGCTGCCGGGAACCATTTCCCACTGATAATTCGCCGGAAAGAGGAATATGAGCATTTTGAGAAAGAAGATGCCAGTGGTTTTCATTACCAGCGCGTTTTTACGCAATCTATTAAAAACTCCACGGTTGATATTGTTATATTGGAACTGGAACCGAATGCAAGCCGCCCGCAGGTAGAAACAGAAGCCTACGAATACAAATATATTTTGCAAGGCACAATTGAATACGTTTTTGGTGAGCAGACACATACGCTGCACCAAGGCGACTCGATGCTGTTTGACGGCCGAATGCCCCATACCCCAAAAAACAGCGGAACAGCAAAAGCAAGCATGCTGGTTATTTATTTTTTCGAAGACAAAGGGTAGGGCCCTAGAAGTTAGCAAGATTAGTTTGGAAGGCCATTTATACCTATAATATCCTTTACAGCAAAGTTATTGTCGTTTGTTTATTATTAAGCAATTATTGTACTAGTTATTAATTGGTTTGCTTAGCTTTATGATATTGTAAATCTAAACTGAGCAAATAATTACAGGTAACTATGTTGATGGATAAGTGGTTAGTTAAATACGAATCCGCAATAGCCGGCGAGCCCTTTGCTGATATCATTGACGAACACGAGTCGCTGGCCTACTGGCACGACAGGCTTTTCTTTGTGTTTTTAAAATACTGCTCACCTTTTAGTCTTATAGCACTCATTCCGGGCGTCATCTTATCGTTGAAAGCCGGGCTACCGCTTATTGCCATTATTGATATCCTTAGTTTTTTACTCATCGTTTTTGCAACATTTGCCCGCATCGCTATTAAACTCAGGAAATTTATAATTATAGGCACTGTCTACATTTTGGCCATCGTTTTGATCGATTTGGTTGGGTACGTTGGCCCTGGCGTTTTTTATCTCTTCGCCATAACTATATTATCCGCGCTCATATTTCCGGTAAGTTATGCCTACAAAACCATTTTAATTAACGCTCTTATACTGATCTTCTTTTCGGCTGTAATTCACTATCGATTATTTAATTCCACCCTGATCAAAATGCATTCGCCTGCCAGCTGGCTGGTTTGCAGCTCTAACTTAATTTTTTTAAGCCTGGTATTGGTGGCGCTGATCAACTATGTTTTTAAAAGCTTGTATGATATCATCCTTCATAAAGACCAGCTGCAGGAACGCTACAAAAGCATCTTCGAAAAAAGCCCAATTCCGATGTGGCTTTTCGATACTACCTCACTTAGTTTTTTAGAAGTTAACGGAGCCGCTATTAAAAACTACGGCTATAACAAAGAGGAGTTTTTATCGATGACGATTAAAGATATCCGCCCTCCTGAGTTTGTTGCCGATGTGGAACAGATTGTAGAAAAAAACAAGCTTTCGGGAGATTTTTATAGTGGTAAAGCACAGCATACAAAAAAGAATGGCGAAATTATTTATGTCAGCATTGAAAGTAATATGCTCAATTTAGATGGGCGCAGCGTTAGGCTTGTTTTAGCCACCGATATTACTGCGCAGCTAATCAACGAGATGGAGATTTTTGAGGTTGGTCTTAAAATAAGGCAATCGGAAAGCAACTTGCGGGCTATTTTTGAGAGTAGTGTTGATGGCTTTGTATTATTAGATGGAAATTACCGGGTAAAAGCATATAATGCCAATGCCAATAATTTCGTAAGATTAAATGAAATAGACCTGCATTTTGAACCGGACAGGCTGGTTTTTGATTTTGTACAGCGGTCGAATTATGATTCTTTCAGGGGGATATTACAGCAGGTGTACAACGGAGAGGTGATCAAATATGGCAGAACATATACCAATTCCCTTGGAGAAATTACCTACGTGGATTTTACGGTTACGCCAGTTTATGAAAATAGCCTGGTTTGCGGGATTTGTATATCCGGCAGGGATACTACAGACAGTAAACGCTATTTGAAAACTATAGAGGAGCAAAACAAACGGTTTAGGGAGATCTCCTGGATGCAATCGCACTTGGTAAGAGCTCCCCTGGCCCGTATTATGGGGCTTACCGATTTGCTAGGCACTGCAGATATCGATACTGATAGAAATGAAATTTTACAGTTCCTTCGGTTGTCATCAACAGAATTAGATACAGTGATCAGAGAGATCACCAAAAAATCAAATAGCATTTTACAGGATAACTAAATCCCTATTACCTGTAAAGCCCCAATTGCGAAGTTTGTACTTTGTTCGGGCTTGTTCGGGCTTGTTCGGGCTGTTTTTGCGTGTTTTTTAATGTTTGCCACCCGCAGATTTTTTACATCGAACATACTACAACTACCACCAGGGCTCCCCAATTACCCTAGGTTAGCCGGCCACCGGTAAGCCAAAATGGAACCTGCTTCCATCTCCAATTTCGCTCTCCACGCCAATGGTGCCTCCTTGCGCATTTATAAAATCTTTTGATATCGCCAGTCCTAAACCAGATCCGGACTTGTTCTGCCCATCTGTAGGCACCTGGAAATACCGGTCGAAAAGGCGTTTTTGGTAAGCTTCTTCTATCCCTTTGCCAAAGTCTTTTACTGCAAATTCTACCTGCATGTTTTTCACAGATATTTGGATCACGATTTTGGACCGCTCCGCGCTATAGCGTAGGGCGTTGGACAGGAAATTAACCAGTACCCAGGCAGTTTTCTCTACGTCGGCATGTACCTTGGGTAAATCCTTATCCTTTTGGATCTCCAGCGTCACTTGTTTTTGCTCTGCCTGGAATTTGATCGATGTTACAGCGTAGTCAACAATCTGCATCGGGTCTACCGGTACAAAGTTAAGCTGGATATTGCCGGTTTCTACCTGCGATAACTCCAGCAACTCGCTGGTTATCTTCAGCAGCCTATCGTTATCATCTTTAATGTGATTTATCAGTTGTTCCTGCTCGGTATTTATGCTGCCTACCCGCTTGTCGTTAAGGAGCTTAAGGCTCATTTTGATAGACGAGATCGGTGTTTTCAACTCATGCGATATAGTGGCGATAAAATTGGTTTTTGCTTCGTCGCGTTCCTTAAATTCGGTAATATTTCTGAGGATGAAAAGTTTACCTGCCGAGCGGTTGGCTATCCGCAGCGTTTCGGCCTGGTCGTTTAAATTTGGCACCACAATGTCGCTGGTTTGCAGCTGGAAATAGGATTCCCGGCCATCCAGAACAATCTTAAAAGGTTTGATAGATGCCTCATCGGTTAAAATAGTTTTCAGCAGATCGTTACTTTTAACCATCGACTGTGTGTTTTTGCCTATTACCTTATCATCATTTATGCTCAATGTTTTGCGGGCGGCATCGTTCATAAATAGTACTTCCTGTTTTTCGTTAACACCTATAATGGCATCCTGCATCTGCTCTATAATGGTTTCGATCCGCCTCTTTTCTGAAATAACCGTTGCCAGGTTGCTGTTTTCCCATTCGTTTAAGCGTGTAGCCATCTGGTTAAAGGCATTTGCTACTTCGGCGAACTCGTCATCCTGGTTAAAATTTAACCGGGCGCTGTAGTTTTTTTGCCCAATCTCGCGGATCCCATCCAGTAAGGCCCGTAATGGGTTAGCGATAAAACCTGGGAAGTTTACACTAAAACTGAACAATACCAAGAAAGTAAAGCTGCCTACCAGCCCCAGGAAAAGGGTAGCCCGGCTCACGGCTTTGCGGGCATTGCTATCCTTGCGAACGATGCCCTGCATATTTAACCGCTCTATCTCCCGCAGGTCATACCGTATCTTACGCTGCGACTGTTGCTTTAAAGCTGTGCTGGATGATGTATTTCGCAGGGCTTCAAAGTTAGCGCGCAGCTGAGTAGTCAACTCTTTTTCACCGGGTTCGGTTATATTGTGTTCCTGGTTTACCAGTTCCCTGTTAAATTTTGCAGTGGGGGAGGCGCTTAAGGGTATATCATTATCATCCAAAACCGTTCGCATTTCGCGGGCAAAGCTTAATGTTTCGTAATTATTCTTGAGAATGTTCTTTGAATTTTCCGAAATATCGCGGATGTAGAACAATGCGGTAGCGCCAAAAAATAGTACTACTACAAATAAAAAGCCGAAGCCTAAGCGGAGTTTGGTTTTTACTTTCATGATAATATGACCAGGTCGGTCTCTGTTAATGCAATTTTATTGAGCAATTCGTTAAATATAGCTGTTCTCAGTATCACCTGCCACAGGTTTAAATGCGGCTTGCCGATACAAATAGTGGTTACTTCTTTTTCGTCGGCTACCTTCATAATGGTTTGGGTAATGGCATCGCTCTTAATTTTTAGCAATTCAGCACCCAGTTCTGTTGCCAGTTTAAAGTTGTTGATGAGGTGTCTTTGTTTATCCAGTTTGATCTTATCCAAGCTCTCGCCGCTACTTTGTACATATAATACGATCCAGGGCGAGCGGTAGTAGGAAGCCAGTCTAGCTGTTTTGCGGATCACTATCTTTGCCGTTTCGGCGTTAGACGAGATGCAGGCGAGGAACTTCTCCGGCCGTAGTTTGATCTGCTTTGGTACTTCTACACTGATCTTCCGTTCCAGGTGATGGGCCACTTCCTTTAGCGCTATCTCCCGCAGCTGCAGGATCTTTTCCGTGCGAAAGAAATTTTGAAGGGCGGTTTCTACTTTTGCCTTATCGTAGATCTTGCCATCCTTCAGCCGGTCTATCAGTTCATCGGCAGTCAAATCTATGTTTACAATTTCATCGGCAATCTCCAACACTTTATCCGGCACACGTTCGGTGATAGCAATGCCTGTTATGTCCTGGATATCCTCATTGAGGCTCTCCAGGTGCTGAATGTTTACAGCTGTGATCACGCTGATCCCGGCCTCCAGAATATCCCGTACGTCCTGCCAGCGTTTGCCATTCTTGCTGCCCTCTATGTTGCTGTGAGCCAACTCATCTACAATCACAACCTCAGGATGGCGGTTAAGGATAGATTGCAAGTCCATTTCTTCCAGCTCTTTGCCTTTGTAAAATGTTTTACGGCGGGCAATCACCGGCAGACCGGCCAGCAGCGCATGTGTTTCGGCCCGGTTGTGGGTTTCGATATAACCTATCTGTATATCGATGTTGTTTTTGAGCAGGGAATGCGCTTCCTGCAGCATCCGGTAGGTTTTACCCACTCCGGCGCTCATGCCGATATAGATCTTCAGCTTACCGCGCCTGCTTTTCTTCACCAGTTCGATGAAGTTTTTTACAGAGTTGTCTTTATGTTCTTGCTCTTCCATCAATTTTTTTACCGCAGCGTGCGCGGAGATTTGCAGCTTTCTTAGCCAAAAGGTCACAAAGTTGTCTGGTGGTTAATCATGCAACTTTGTGTATCTGCGGGTGTTTTTTGCACTCGCTTTGGCTAAATTATAAACTATTCAATCACTTAAAATGCATACACCGCGGCTATTAAAAATTGTGAGGCAGATTTTGTTGCCGCCCCGCTATTTTTTAAGAACTGGCTGGTTGAGCCGTTATCCAGCCTTACTTCCGGTATCACCGTTAGCGGTCCTGCTTTTAAATTTGCTGTTAAGGTAAATGCCGTAATTGATTTCCCTACCGGTGGGCCGGACGTTACAAATCCGCCATCTTTGGTTTTGAAATACTCACCGCGCAACCCTAAAGTTACCACTTTTGATACGGATAACTGCGGATAAAGTGCTGCGCCTTTAAAGCCCCCGCCTACAGCATCAGATGCGGAAAAATCAGCACCATTTAAGCCCAGTTTGAAGGCATCGGTAATTTGGTATGCAGTGGTTAAATCCACAATAGTGCCCGAAATAGGCCCGGTTAACAGGTTAAGGTAAGCCGTCCAGCCTTTTACCGGGCTTACGAATAGCTGTGCGCCAAAGGTAGATACATCCCTTACAGAGGAGTAGGAATTCCAGGTGTCGTTAAAGACACCAGCCATCAGGCTGAACTTATCTGAAAAGCTGTACGTAGCTTTTAATCCTGCGTTTTGGAACGGACCGTTTGTGAAAAGGTAAGAGGTAGAATAGTTAAAGTTGCCCACCGGCGATATAACCTCGTAACCAACAAATGTAGACATGAAGCCCGCCGTAACGTTTAGCTTGTCGGTAAGGTCGTATCCCACGTACAAATTCTGGATATGGAACGATTGGCCATTGCTGCCAGCATTTGCAATAGACTGCCCTTCGCCACGCGGGCCAAAAGACAGTTCCCCTACAAATGATGCTTTATTGACTTTTTTCTTTAAACCCAGATCTAACATTCCTAATGAAACTGAATTTTGATCAGTGGCAAAGCTGGTGGGAATATTGGAGCTGCCGGCCGCATTGCGTAAGCCGGAAAAATCATATTTATAGTAAGCGTCTACCGATCCGTAGATCACCAATGGGTTGGCTACTGTTTTGGTAGTGTCCTGTGCTTTTGCGAAAGCTGCTGATAATATAAGTGCAGCTGATATTAGAAATTTGTTCATGTTGATGTTTGTTGTTAATCCATCATCCCGAATTTATTTCGGGATCCCACATGCAATTGGCAATTGCATGTCGCAGCCTTGCGTGTGGGGTGCTGAAACCAGTTCAGCATGACGTGTTTTATTTTTTTAATTCATTTTCATCATCCCGAATTTATTTCGGGAGCCCACATGCAATTGACAATTGCATGTCGCAGCGTTGCATGTGGGGTGTTGAAACAAGTTCAGCATGACGAGCATCTTATTTATCTCTTTAAGCCATCCAGGGCAACATTCAATTTTAACACGTTCACTTTCGCAGGGCCAAATAAGCCTAACAGCGGCGCTTCGGTGTGTGTAGATACTAGCTCGGTTACCTGTTGTACGGTAAGGCCACGGTTATCTGCCACCCTCTTGATTTGGATCTTCGCCGCATCCGGTGAAATATCCGGATCCAGCCCGCTACCCGATGCAGTAACCATTTCAGCCGGAATGTCGCTACGTTTAAGGTACGGGTGATATTTCAGCAGGGTATCTATCCGGCTGCTTACATCCTTCAGGTAATCCGGGTTGCTGGGGCCTTTGTTGCTGCCCGCAGAACCTGCTGCATTATAGGCAACAGCCGATGGCCTGCCCCAGAAGTATTTTGGCTGGGTAAAGCTTTGGCCTTCGTTGGCATAACCAACTACTTTGCCGTTTACGGTAATGGTTTCACCACCGCCGTTTCCTTTAGACAGCTTCCCGGCGAAGGAAATAAGCACCGGGTATATGACGCATAATACTACAATGAGTACCAGTGTTAAGCGGATGGATTTGATGATATTAGTTTTCATAACAATAATTAATTAGAAGAACAGGGAGATAACTAAGTCGATTAATTTGATGCCGATAAATGGTGCGATTACGCCACCTAAGCCGTAGATCAGCAGGTTACGGCGAAGCAAGGCACTGGCACCAATAGGTTTGTATTCCACACCTTTAAGGGCTAAAGGTATCAGCATCGGGATGATAATGGCGTTGAAGATCACAGCAGAAAGTATGGCACTTTCCGGGCTGTGCAGCCGCATAATATTAATGGCCTGCAAAGCCGGGATAGAGGCGATAAACAAGGCCGGAACAATAGCAAAGTATTTGGCTACGTCATTGGCGATGGAGAAGGTAGTGAGTGTACCACGGGTGATCAGCAATTGCTTGCCAATCTCCACGATCTCTATCAGCTTGGTTGGGTCGTTATCCAGATCCACCATGTTACCGGCTTCCTTGGCGGCTTGCGTGCCGCTATTCATGGCTACACCTACATCGGCCTGCGCCAGGGCAGGGGCATCATTGGTACCATCGCCCATCATGGCCACTAAACGGCCGCTGGCTTGTTCCTGCTTAATGTAGTTCATTTTATCTTCCGGCTTGGCCTCGGCAATAAAATCGTCCACGCCAGCCTTTTCAGCAATAAACTTGGCGGTTAAAGGGTTATCACCGGTAACCATTACCGTTTTGATCCCCATTTTGCGCAGGCGTTCAAAACGCTCTGCAATGCCTGGCTTAATGATGTCCTGCAGCTCTATCGTACCCAAAACCTTTTCGTTTTGGGAAACTACCAGTGGTGTACCACCATTGCTGGCAATGGCCTTTACACGTTCTTCCACATCAGCCGAGAACTGGTTACCCGCAGCAACAGACATATTACGGATGGAATCAAAGGCACCTTTACGAATGCGTAAACCATCTTTGGTATTGATACCGCTGGAGCGGGTTTCGGCAGTAAATTTGATAAACTCAGCACCTTCCGGAGCGGTGAGCGGGATGCTCATGTTACTTTGGCCAGCCAGCTCTACAATAGATTTTCCTTCGGGCGTTTCATCAGCTAATGACGATAATACAGCCGCTTTCACCAGTTCCTCTGGCAGTACCCCGGGTGCAGGCCAAAACTGGGTAGCTTTACGGTTACCAATAGTAATGGTACCTGTTTTATCAAGTAGCAATACGTCGATATCACCTGCAGTTTCTACCGCTTTACCAGATTTGGTAATAACGTTGGCACGCAGCGCCCTGTCCATCCCCGCAATACCGATGGCCGATAAAAGGCCACCGATAGTGGTAGGGATCAAACAAACGAATAAAGAGATCAATGCGGCTATGGTAATAGGCGTATTGGCGTAATCTGCAAAGGGTTTCAGCGTAACACATACGATGATAAAGATCAGGGTAAAACTGGCCAGCAGGATGGTCAATGCGATCTCGTTTGGCGTTTTCTGGCGCGATGCACCTTCTACCAGGGCGATCATCTTATCCAGGAAACTTTCGCCCGGTTCGGTTGATACCATTACCTTGATCTTGTCCGACAATACTTTGGTGCCACCTGTTACGGAGGATTTGTCACCGCCGGCTTCGCGGATAACCGGGGCGGATTCGCCGGTAATGGCCGATTCATCTATCGTAGCCAGACCTTCTATGATCTCACCATCGGTTGGGATGGTGTCGCCGCTTTCGCATACAAAAACATCGCCTTTTCTTAACTCGTTAGATGATTTGCTAACAATGCTGCCATCAGGCATTAATACATTAGCAGGTGTTTCCTCCCGCGTTTTGCGCAGGCTGTCGGCCTGCGCTTTACCGCGTGCTTCCGCTATTGCTTCAGCAAAGTTGGCAAATAGCAAGGTCAGGAACAGCACAATAAAAATGATGAGGTTGTACGCAAATGAACCCTGACCGGTGTGCAGGAGGCTGTATACACACATGTAGGCCATAATAACGGTACCCACTTCCACGGTAAACATTACCGGGTTGCGCATCATTATTTTAGGATTCAACTTAATGAACGACTCTTTCAGTGCAGTTTGCACCAGGGCCGGTTCGAACAATTTATTTGATTTAGTTGTCATGATATAGATTACTTAGGCATTGAAAAGAACTCTGCAATAGGGCCAAGGGCCAGGGCAGGGAAGTAGGATAATGCGTTTAAAACAAGTATTACAGCGAAGGTCATCAAGCCGAAGGTTACGGTATCAGTTTTCAAGGTACCGGCAGATTCGGGGATATATTTCTTTTGAGCAAGTAAGCCGGCTATAGCCACCGGACCAATAATTGGCAGGAACCTGCCGAGTATCATCAGGATGCCGGTACTTACGTTCCAGAAAATATTGTTATCGCCCAGGCCTTCAAAGCCCGAACCGTTGTTGGCATTGGATGAAGTCATCTCGTACAGCATTTCGCTGAAACCGTGATAGCTTGGGTTATTTAGCCAAGCCGATGGTTTAACTGCCCAGTCGGCATTGCCATGGTTGGTGAAAACAAATGCCGCTATAGCTGTACCTGCCATAATAAGGAAAGGACTCAGCAAGGTGATCAATGCAGCTATCTTCACTTCCCTTGCCTCTACTTTGTGGCCTAAGAATTCCGGGGTCCGGCCCACCATCAGTCCGGATATGAACACGGCGATGATGAGGTAAATAAAGTAATTCAATACACCTACACCGCAGCCACCAAAGAACCCGTTGATCATCATACCCAGCAATTGCCATAAACCGGTAAGAGCCATGGTGCTGTCGTGCATGCCGTTAACAGATCCTGTTGATACGATAGTGGTAAAGGTGCTCCAGTATGCGGTAGCGGTTGGGCCAATGCGTACCTCCTTGCCTTCCATCGCGCCGGTTGGCTGGGCTATACCCATTTTCGCGATTGCAGAGCTGCCGCCCGTTTCGCTGCTGATACTGGGGATGAGGAGCATCAATGCGCCGATCATCATGACACCAAATATAATCCAGCCCAGTTTTTTGCGACCGATAAAGTAACCAAAGCAAAGCACCATTGCGATAGGAATGATCATTTGCGAAACGATCTCGGTGATATTGGTTAAGTAGTTAGGATTTTCCAACGGATGTGCAGAGTTGGCGCCAAACCAGCCACCGCCATTGGTGCCTAAGTGTTTGATAGCGATCATTTGTGCAGCTGGTCCACGTGATACGTGTACCGTATCGCCCTGTAGCGAAATGAACTGGTCTTTACCCGCATAGCTGCTCGGTGTGCCATTGAAAGTTAAGATAAGTGCAACTACGATAGACAGTGGCAATAACAAACGGGTGATGGCTTTTACAAAATAATTCCAAAAGTTGCCCAGGTTATTGGTTGTTTTATCGCGGAAGGCCTTAAAGAAAGCTACTGCGCAGGCTATCCCGGTGGCAGCACTCACAAACTGCAGGAACATGATAATAAAATGCTGCACCAGATAGCTTACGCCGCTTTCGCCGCTGTAGTGCTGCAGATTACAGTTCACTACAAAACTGATGATGGTATTAAATGACAAATCAGCGGTCATGCCCGGGTTGCCGTCTGGATTGAGGGGAAGCTTGTCCTGGTACATCAAAACAAAAAAGCCGTATACCAGCCACAGGATGTTGATGCACATCATGGCTTTCAGGAACTGTTTCCAGTCCATTGGCTCATTAGGGTTGATGCCCGATAGTTTATAGATGCCGTTCTCCAGCGGTTTCATAAAATCGGTCCAGACTTTTTCGCCGGCAAACATTTTTGCCAGGTACTTGCCCAGTGGGATGCCGATAACCAGCATCAGCACAAAGGAGACTGCGATTCCTAATAGTTCTGTGTTCATTGTGTTTTTAGGTTAAAAATTTTCGGGTTTAAGCAGTACATATACCATGTATAAGAAAACTGCGATAGAGATGATGAATAATGCGATCATGATGATTAGATTTTTTCGAACCAGTCGATGGATTTAAAAATTACCCAACTGATCAGCAGCAGGGTAAGTAAGAGAATAATAGTAATCATGCTATATATATTTGATACGCCTATGCCAATAGCAATGCCGCTTTCTGCAGTATCTACATTAAGTATTTGATTTATAATAAGTTAATTATATTTTTTTCGTTTTTGAAAATATTTGATAACAAAAAACCCTTCCGTTTTGGAAGGGTTGGTTATCAAAGTGGAGAAGGGGGTATAGCCGTATAGTTAAAACTTGTTTTTACCGGCAGAGGTTGCGGAGGTTAAAAACGCAGAGACACACAGTGCCCGGTAATTTAATTTTTTATTAATTTAAACAGTCATACAATTCTGCGTAGCTCTGCGAAAACCCCGTTAACTTTGCGGTTGAATACACGTTAGTTGTTTAGTTGGTTAAGTCCACCCTGCGCAGGTTGATGTTCCCTAATGGATTAACCACCATTGGGATCTTCTCAATCCGGGTTTCGCTGGTATCCAGGCCAAAGGCCTTCGCCTCGGTTTGGGCCAGTTTTTTGATGGCGAAATAGCTGTTGAGGATGAAGCCTTCGCGTACGCTGAACTCGTTATTGTACGATAGGAATTTCTCCATGATCACAAACTGAAAGTCTGCCGCCAGGTTGTACTGGTTCAACGATTCGTACCGGCTGGTGATGTTGATCTCCTGCCGTTTTACCATATCTTCTACTACTTTTCTAAACAGCACGTTGATGCGCGGCTGGATGCGGAAGCCAAGCCGGAATTCCACCCTGATTACCTTATCATTTGCCACCTCATCTACCGTGTATTCCATGGTAAAAGGTTCGTCGGTGCGTTCTATGTGTATAAACCAGTAAACATCGGCTCTTTTAGGCTTGCGGCTCAGGATAGAATACATGATCTTTTGTTCAATCTGCTTACTGTTATTGGCCTTGGTGAGGTAAATAAGGTGCGTGGCAAATTTAGATACACCCTGATCATTACTTAGAGCGGTTAGCAAGGGGATCTGGTCCTTAAGATCAATAAAATGCAGGAAACGGTTATTGATCTTTCGCGCCCTGAACCAGATGTACATGGTAAATATCAGCCCGAATTCAAACACCAGGAAGAATAACCGTTTGAGGATCTTTACCGCATTTGCAACGAAGAAGGAAAACTCTACCGTTAAAAATACACACAATATAATGGTAACCAGCCACAGCGGCCAGTGCTTTACATAGCGCATAAAGTAATACATTAAAATGGTGGTGCTGAGCATGGCGATGGTGATAGAAAAGCCATAAGCAGCTGTCATGGCGGCAGAAGTACGGAAGTAAAGCGATACGGCAATACAACCGATACACAGGATCCAGTTGATGCTGGGGATGTAGATCTGTCCGCGGATGTTTGACGGATATTTGACCGTGATCTTAGGCCAGAAATTCATGCTGATGGCCTCGCTGATGAGGGTGAACGATCCGCTGATGAGTGCCTGGCTGGCAATAATAGTAGCCAGGGTTGCCAGGGCGATGCTGGGCAGCAGGAAAAAGTGTGGTACGATCTCAAAAAAAGGATTAACTCCCTTAAAGTTCATCCCCGCAGGCCGGGTTAAAACCCAGGCTCCCTGCCCAAGGTAGTTGAGCATTAAAGCCGTTTTTACATAGATCCAAGTAACCTGGATATTCTTGCGGCCGCAATGCCCCAAATCTGAATACAAGGCTTCGGCACCCGTAGTACATAAAAATACAGCGCCCAGGAGCCAAAATCCGCTCGGGTGATCCATTAGTAATTTTGCACCGTAATAAGGATTTAAAGCTTTGATGATTTGTGGATAGTGTGTAAGTTGGATGCCACCCAACACGGCCAACATTAAAAACCAAAGCAGCATCACCGGGCCAAATGCCGATCCTACCACCTTTGTGCCAAACTGCTGAATGAAGAAAAGCAGCAACATAATGCCGATAACAATAAACAGTACCAGGTTATTGCCAGGCACAATGTGTTCGGCAAAGGCTGGTACCAGGTTAAGGCCTTCTATGGCAGACGTTACGGAGATAGGAGGAGTAATGATCCCATCGGCCAGTAAAGTGCCCGCCCCTATAATTGCGGGGATGGCCAGCCATTTGCCGTATCGCCTCACCAAGGCATAAAGCGAAAAGATGCCGCCCTCGCCCTTGTTATCTGCCTGCAGGGTTATAAAAATGTATTTAAAGGTTGTTTGAAGGGTTAAGGTCCAGAAGATACAGGAGATAGCGCCAAGTACCAGGCTCTCGTCAACTTTACCTCCTTCTATCAATAAGGTTTGAAAAACATACAAGGGCGAGGTACCGATATCGCCAAAAATTATTCCGAGGGTTACCAGCATCCCGGCTGCTGATAATTTCTTTAAATGTAAAGTCATGCTGTCAGCCGCCCAACTAACCATGTGCCAACAGCCTGCTTTCTTTATATCTAATTATAAATGAGTGTTTTGTAATTTTTTTTTTTGATGGCAATAAAATGAACCATGCCATTTTGGTGTGGTGATTTTCATTTTGGAGTGGAAAATGAGTTGTAACGATCTTTTGCCAATACTTCCATTTTGACTGGATTTCCATTTTGGGGTGCTATTTTTCAATTGGGCATAGTTAATTTAAATCGATTTATTTTGGAAACCCATCCGGGCGGCACTAAAAATTTATATCTTATCCCCGTCTATGCTCCGGGCATAGTCTTGAGCTGTCCGGAGTTCGTGTTTTGATCTTACCTGCTACCTCAAATGAATTTGAAGACTAAAATATCTTTTGTGTTTTGCATCGTCTGCCTTGCAATTAAAGCGCAGCCATCTCCAAAAACATTGCCCGTTGAAACCGGCGTGGCGCTGCAATTGGCAACCTACCGGCACCAGGTGATCAGCGATATCCAATACACCTTAAACTTTGCTATTCCTGCCAAGAAAGCTGATGCCGTTACAGCATCGGAAGTCATTGAGTTTAATCTATCGGCAATAGGGCAGCCCCTACAAATAGATTTTAAGCAAGCGGCAATCAATGTGCAGGCACTAGCGGTTAATGGCAAAGCTGTTACGGTGGAGCTGCAAAAGGAGCATCTTATTATTGATCCCAAATCCCTGCGTACGGGTGTCAATAAGATAGCGATTCGCTTTATTGCAGGCAGCGAATCCCTCAACCGGAATGACGACTATATGTACTGCCTGTTTGTGCCGGATCATGCGCGCAATACCTTCCCCTGCTTCGATCAACCCGACTTGAAGGCAAGATTTTTACTCACTTTATCGGTACCCACCGGCTGGCAGGTTATGGCCAACGGCCAGCAAAAAGGCAGTAAAATAGAAGGGGATAAAACGGTGTATGAGTTTGCCAATTCGGATAAGCTGCCTACCTACCTGTTTTCTTTTACAGCTGGTAAATACACCTATGCAAGCCAGCAATTAAATGCAAGGTCAGCGGAGTTCCTATACCGCGAAACAGATCAGAAGAAGATCGAACTTAGTCTCGATTCGGTTTTTATTGCGCATCAAAATGCTATCAGCTTTTTACAAGAGTGGACGGGCATTGCCTATCCTTTTCAAAAAGTAGGTTTTGTGGCCATTCCCGATTTTCAGTTTGGCGGTATGGAACATCCCGGTGAAGTGCAGTACAAAGCTTCAGCCTTGTTTTTGGATGATGGAGCAACCAAAGATCAGTTCATCAGCCGGGCAAACCTCATCTCGCACGAAACGGCACATATGTGGTTTGGCGACCTGGTAACCATGCAATGGTTTAACGATGTATGGATGAAAGAGGTGTTTGCCAACTTTATGGCAGATAAGGTTACCCAAAAAATGATGGGGGAAGAAACTTTCAACCTCAAGTTTTTGCAGGATCATTATCCTGCGGCTTATAACGTCGACCGGACTGCAGGTGCCAACCCCATTCGCCAGCCGCTGGATAACCTGCAGGAAGCAGGCTCGCTTTATGGCGATATTATTTACAACAAAGCACCCATTATGATGAGGCAACTGGAGCAATTGATGGGGCAGGAAAACTTCCAAATGGGAATCAGACAATACCTGAAAAAATATGCCTACGGCAATGCCACATGGACCGATCTGATCGCTATCCTGAGCAAGCACACTACGGCCGATTTATACAGATGGAACAAAGTGTGGGTGAACGAACCGGGCAGGCCGGTGTTTGATTACAGCATTGCTTACAATGGCTCTAAAATTAGAAGTTTGGTTATTTCGCAACATCCCGAAAGTGGTACGCAACGTATCTGGCCCCAGGCATTCAGTATTACTTTATTTTATCCCTCTGGCATTAAAACTATCCCGGTAGATATGAATGCACAGCAGATTAGTTTGAAAGCAGCTATTGGGATGGATAGACCCTTATACATGCTGTTCAACTCTGATGGAATGGGTTATGGCTTATTTCCATCTGATAAAAGCATTAAACTATACAACCTTAAAAGCCCCTTGCAACGCGCAGCGGCTTACATTTCTGCTTATGAAAATATGCTGGCCGGCAGATCTTATCAACCCGTGGAGTTGCTTAGTATGTTTACCGACGGCCTGACGGCCGAAACCAACGAAATGAACCTGAGATTAATTAATGGATACATCAGTACTATTTACTGGGAATTTTTATCCCAGCAGGTTCGCCAGGGTTTGAGTTTGGCGCTCGAAACATCGGTTTGGGATGCATTGCAGAAACAAACTGCGGTTAATAATAAAAAGATCTTGTTCCGTACATACCAGTCTGTTTTTACAAGTAAGGATGCTGTGGCGAAAATGCACCGGATCTGGCAGGATCAGCAACCGCCGGAAGGTATAAAGCTTAACGAGGATGATTACACCGGCATTGCGCTATCGCTGGCCCTTAGAGGTGATTCTCCCCGCGAAACTCTAAAGCAGCAGGAAGAGCGCATTACCAATGCGGACCGAAAAATAAGACTGCAGTTTTTAGCCCCGGCATTATCTCCCGAAGCTGCGGAGCGCGATGCTTTTTTCAAAGGTTTATCCGGGCGTAAGAACCGCGCAAAAGAAGCCTGGGTTGGAGCTGCGCTGGCCTACTTAAATCATCCGTTGAGGCAATCAACTTCGGTAAAGTATCTGCCCCAAAGCCTGCAGTTGTTGGGGGAAATTCAGCAAACTGGGGATATATTTTTCCCGCAATCGTGGCTGGGCGCCATTTTTGGCAGTTATCAAAGCAAAGAGGCGGCTGATGATGTGCAAGTCTTTTTAAATAACCATCCTGCATATAACCCCAGGCTGAAGGCTAAGATTTTGCAAGCCACAGATAATTTAATGCGGGCGCAAAATCTGGTGCCTCAGCCGTAATTATGGTTTGAGATAGCGACAGTACACACAGCGGTTAAATTGTATAAAAAGATTTTTTAGCAAGGTAAAACGCTAAGCTGCATTGTGAATTTTTGCGCTAAAGACCTGCAAATCTTGGAGTGCTTTGCAGTTAAATATGCATCATGTTACAGGGCGTACTCATCTAATTTCCTGTACAGTGTTGTCAGGCCTATTCCAAGCAGGCGTGCAGCTTCGGTTTTGTTTCCCCGGGTGTAAGCCAATACCTTTATAATATGATGTTTTTCAATGCTTTGCAGATCCAGTGAATTGTTGTTGCTCTGAATGGTTTGCGCGCTGAATTGCGGAGGAAGGGAAGCGGCGGTCAGGGTATCATCAGAAAGGATCACAGCCCGTTCCATTACATTTTTCAATTCCCGGATATTACCTTTCCACTGGTGGCTTTTTAATAGGGTTAAAAAGTCGTCGGGCATTTTTACGTTACGGCCGGCTTTATCATTAAACTGTTTAAGGTAATATTTGGCCAGCAGGCCGATATCATCCGTTCGCTCATTTAATGATGGCAGCGCGATGGTGAACACCGAAAGGCGGTAATAGAGATCGAGCCGGAACTTGCCCTCATCGGCTTCTTTTTGCAGATCGCGGTTGGTGGCCGCCATAATGCGGATATTTACCTTGGTGGTTTGTGTATCGCCGAGTTTAATGAAAGTTTTGCTTTCCAGCACACGCAACAACTTAGCCTGTAGCTCCAGGCTCATTTCGCCTATCTCATCTAAAAATATGCTGCCATGGTGCGCCTCTTCAAACAAACCTTTCTTGTCTTTAGTGGCCCCGGTAAATGCACCCGCTTTGTAGCCAAATAGCTCACTTTCCAATAACTCACCGCTAAAGCTGCTACAGTTAATAGCCACAAAGGGCATTAAACGGCGCTGGCTCTCATAATGGATAGCAGATGCGAAAACTTCCTTACCTGTGCCGGTATCGCCCAAAAGCAAAACGGTGGTATCGGTAGCGGCAACCTTGCGGGCCAGATTTACAGCTTCCACTATCGCTTTTGATTGCCCGATGATCTGTGCAAAACTGTGCTTGCTGCTTACCTTTTTTTCGGCATTGAAAATGCTTTGATGTAACCGGGCTTTCTCTACTGCCTGGTTAAGCAGCGGGATGATCTTGTCGTTATCATCGCCCTTAACAATATAATTAAAAGCGCCGTTCTTGATGGATTGCACGCCATCATTGATGGTGCCGTACGCCGTAAGATTTATTACCTCCACATAAGGCTTCTTGGTTTTGATGGTTTTAACCAGTTCCACCCCATTGGCATCGGGCAGTTTTACATCACTTAGTACAACCAGCACATCTTCCTGCTCTAGCAATTTTAAACCGTCCTTGCCATTATAGGCCTGCACTACCCGGAAACCTTCCAGACTGATGATGCGCGACAGCAGGTCGTTGAGTTTCTTTTCGTCGTCGATAATGAGGATGGTGGATTGCATAGCGGCTAAATTACGGGTGCAAATATACGTTGGGTGGTGGTTGGTTAATATTTTATTTGTTAAACGATAATTCCTCACTAAAGAATTATGAATATGCGTTTACATTTGTGACCTTAGGTGTTGATTTTAAACCCGCCATAACATGAGCAACTATATAAAAGCAACTGTGATCAGCCTCGGTGTACTTGCCGCCTCCTATTGCAGCGCCCAGAAAACGATGCAGTCATTCGCAACTGAAAAATACCGCCCTCAATTTCACTTTTCGCCAAAGGCGCACTGGATGAACGATCCTAACGGTATGGTTTTCCTTAATGGTACTTATCATCTCTTTTTTCAATACCATCCGGGCGGCACCACCTGGGGGCCGATGCATTGGGGGCACGCCACCAGTCCTGACCTGATGCACTGGACCGAACAGCCTATTGCGCTTTACCCTGATAGCCTGGGGACAATATTTTCGGGCAGTGCGGTTATCGATAAGGATAACACCGCCGGTTTTGGCAAAAATGCGATGGTAGCCATTTTCACCTATCACAACCAAAAATTAGAAGATGCTAAAACTGGCCGACACCAGTACCAGGGAATTGCCTATAGTACCGATGAAGGTAAAACATGGACCAAGTACCATGGAAACCCGGTACTGCCCAATCCCGGCATTCCTGATTTTCGCGACCCGAAAGTACAATGGTACCAAGCCGGGAAAAAGTGGGTGATGACGCTGGCCACTAAGGACAGGATAACTTTTTACTCATCTCCCGATTTAAAAAAATGGACCAAGGAAAGCGATTTTGGCGCCACATTGGGTGCACACGGCGGCGTTTGGGAATGCCCCGACCTGTTTAGTTTGGATGATAACGGTAAACAAAAATGGGTATTGCTGGTCAGCATCAATCCCGGCGGGCCAAGCGGCGGTTCGGCAACACAATACTTTACCGGTAGCTTCGATGGTAAAACCTTTACACCGGATAATGTTACTACGCGTTGGATAGATTACGGGGCCGATAACTATGCAGGGGTTACTTTCTCTAACACCGGCAGCCGCAAGGTATTTATAGGGTGGATGAGTAACTGGCAATATGCCAATGTAGTGCCTACTCAAAACTGGCGCAGCGCCAATACGATACCTCGTGAACTAAAGTTGCGGGATGTAAATGGCCAGGCCTATTTAGTTGCCATGCCGGTAAAGGAGCTTGCCGCTATTACTTCATCTGCGGGCACACTGCCGGAGCAAACAGTAAATGGCAAGCTCGATCTTTCTAAATCTGTAAGCACTTTTGGCGGCAAATATATGGTAGACCTGGAACTACCTGTCAGGGAAGATATTGCATTGCATTTAACCAATGCTAGTGGAGATGAGGTAATAATAGGCTATGATAAAGCCAGTAACACCTATTACACCGACCGTACCAAAGCTGGCGATTTGAGTTTTGAGAAAAGTTTTGCCCGTAAAACGATAGCGCCACGCATAGCTGGGGGGGAAAGCTTATCCATAAAGTTGTTGGTTGATGCAGCTTCGGCAGAGGTTTTTGCAGATGGTGGTTTATCGGTATTGACTGATATTTTCTTCCCGAAAGAGCCGCTGAATTTGTTGCACATCACAACCAAAGGGCCTGTTAAGATTAAAAAGATAAAATATGCGGCAGTAAAATCATCGCTATGATCTTTAAATTAATACATAAGCGGATGGCCCGCTAGTTGTCAGTACAAACGTTTGCATTTGCCTTAGCGGCATTAGTCTTTTGTAGTATCTGTTAAATGCTCAATAGATAAAAAATGAACAAACGTTTGCGTAGTATTTTTTCGCAGTCATTAAAGTCATTTTTCCTACTTTGTGGGCATCAAAACCAACAAATTAGCAGAATGATGGATTTGGCTAGTGATATAGCGGCAAGTTATTGGCAAAATGCAGATAAGGAAGATGTTCAATTGCATCATGTGCAAACCGGAAATGGCATAGCTGTTTCCCGTAGTAATTTGGGTGGATCAAATGCTGGTACACCTCATCAGATTACCGTAAATAAGCTTAACCTTATTTTCTTGCTGTTGATTTGCTTGCTGATGCTGCAAACTGTATGCCTGGCCCAGTCTTTTAAGGCCGTAGTGCCATTTGGTGGCAATGCCTGGGTAAATGCTCCGGCAGCAATCACAGACACCGGCTTAACAAAATGGACCAGTCCAAAGTCTACCGCCAAGGTGTATTTTAGGGTATCTGTGCCGCAGCAGCTCAATCTTTCGCTCCGGCTGCGTGTGCCATCAGGGAAAAGTACCCTCAGCGTTACCATTGGCAAAAGCGTATTTACCAGGCAAATTACTAATTCAGAGTACGATACGATCGCTATTAGCCAGGTGGATATCATCAAGCCTGGTCATGTTGAGGTTGCTATAAAGGGCATCAGCAAAACAGGTAAAGTATATGCGGAGATTACCGACCTCATTATCAATTACACCAAACCGGATAACGATATCGAGTTCGTAAAGCAGGGCAGTTCATTCCATTTTGGCAGGAGGGGGCCGTCGGTGCATTTGCGTTATCATATTCCTGCGGATGTTAAAACGGATGTGCGCTGGTTTTATAACGAGATCACCGTGCCGGTGGGTAATGATTTGGTTGGCTCTTATTTTATGGCCGATGGTTTTGGTGAAGGCTATTTTGGCATGCAGGTAAACAGCAAAACCGAACGCCGTGTGCTGTTCTCGGTTTGGAGCCCTTTCAATACCGAAGATCCTAAGGCCATACCCGATAGCATGAAGATCAAACTGCTGAAGAAGGGTGCTGGTGTACACGGCGGTGAGTTCGGTAACGAAGGCTCGGGCGGGCAAAGCTATAAACAACTGATGTGGCAGGCCGGTAAAACTTATGCTTTTTTATTGGGCGCCGAGCCGGATTCAACTCATAGAACCACCACCTATACTGCTTATTTTAAAGATATAACTGCCAATAGATGGTATCTCATAGCGAGTTTTAGGCGCCCGCAAAAGGCTACTTACTTAACCAGTTTGTATTCTTTTCTGGAGAACTTTGAGCCTGAAGAAGGAAATATTACACGTATGGCTTATTATGGCAACCAGTGTGTGACTGATAGCAAAGGTAGCTGGGAGCAACTTACCGGGGTAACCTATACCGGAGATGCCACTGCGAAAGCCAAATACCGAAAAGATTACGCGGGCGGCATGCAGAACGGTAAGTTCTTTCTGAAAAACTGCGGTTTTTTTGACGGATTTGTACCATTGAACACCTCTTTTACCAGGCCGGCAACGGGCATAAAGCCCGTGATTGATATTAGTTCATTGCCAACGGAATAATAAATTACGAAACCTCAATATTAAAAACGCATTGATATGGAAAGAAGAGATTTTATAAAAAACGGCGCAATTGCCGCGGCAGGTTTAACTATTCTGCCCTCGGGTAGTTTGTTTGCAGCGTCGGCTACCAAAGTTAGACTGGGTTATATTGGCGTTGGTGCCCGCGGCATGAGCCATATCTCCGAAGGTTGCCTGAGGGAGGATATAGAAGTTGTAGCCATATGTGATACGCAGGAAAGCTCCCTGAAACGCTGCCGGGAATTCATCGCGCAAAAAGGCAGGCCTGCGGCTAAAGAATATACAGGCGGAATTGATGCATACAAAAAGCTGCTGGAACGAAAGGATATTGATGCAGTGATCATTGCGACACCATGGCAGTTCCACCATCCGCAGGCTATTGATGCAATGAAAGCCGGCAAATATGTTGGCTGCGAAGTAGTAGCAGGCTTAACGGTTGAGGATCATTGGGATATTGTAAACACCTCAGAAAAAACCGGTATGCCCTACATGACGCTGGAGAATGTTTGCTACCGCCGCGATGTAATGGCCGCATTGAATATGTCGCGCCAGGGTTTGTTTGGCGAATTGGTGCACGTAGAGGGTGGGTATCAGCACAACCTGCGGGATGTGTTGTTCAACGGCAAAGATGGGGTAACATTCGGGCCGGATGCTACCAGCGAAGCGCAATGGCGTACCCAATTCAATATAGATGTGGATGGCGATATTTACCCAAGCCATGGTTCTGGCCCCTGCATGCAGTATTTGGATATTAACCGGGGCAACCGTTTCACGTCCATGTCGTCATTCAGTTCTAAAGCGCGCGGCTTGGCGGCTTATGTGGAAGAAAAAGCTCCGGGCAACCCTGGCGCTAAGATCAATTATAAAAATGGCGACGTGATCCAAACCATGATCAATTGCGCAAATGGTGAAACCGTGCTATTGAGCCATGATACACATTTGCCAAGACCCTACTCTCTGGGCTTTAGGGTGCAGGGAACAAAAGGCTTGTGGATGGATGTTGCCAAAAGCGTTTACATCGATCATCAGTCAAAAAACGACGATGCATGGGATCCGGCACAGGAATGGTTTGCTAAATACGACCACCCGCTGTGGAAAAAATATGAGAAAGAAGCCAGTGGCGCAGGCCACGGCGGTATGGATTGGTTTGTGTTTAATGCCTTTATCGAATCGGTAAAGCAAAAGCGGCAGACACCAATTGATGTTTATGATTCGGTTACGATGAGTGTGATCACCCCGCTTTCTACCAAATCACTGAAAGAAGGAAATGCTGTGCAACAGTTTCCCGACTTTACCAAAGGTCAATGGAAAGGGCGGAAGAATAAATTTGCTTTAGATGATAGCGGGTTTTAATTACCCCAGCGCGCTGATGCCGATTTACCATACTAAATAAAGGCAGCAGCAATTGCTTAAGTTGTGGCCATGATGCCTCTATTTTGACATGCGACTTCTTTTCGAGCTGAAGAAATTGAATGAAACCTAAGAAAAAACGATAGCGCTAAATTTTATCAAGTCACCGGAATCGGTGACTTTTTTTCTTTTAGGTACAAAAATTTTACATGATTATCCCCCAAAAAATTTACAAGTTTGCAGGTGATCCATCGGTGAAGCAGAAAAGCTAAAACGATAAACAAAACGGGAATAGATTCATTTGTAAATCTGTCCGCCTAAAACTTCTGAATGAAAAACATATTTAAAACGCTTGGCATTTTTGTGCTGGGCCTAAGCTCGGCGCAAGGCTGGTCGCAGGATAAATTGCCGGCATACCCGCTTATCACACACAACGCTTATTTCAGCATCTGGAGTAATTCTGACAAGCTTAATGAATCGGTTACCCGGCATTGGACCGGTAAAGAGCAGTCGATGATAGGGATATTGAAAGTCGACGATAAGTTTTACCGCTTCATGGGCGAGTCGTCCCCGCAATACAAAACCATTGTGGCCACCGGGGATGAAACCGCCGCAAAGGTTAAATACCAAACGGAGGGTACGGTAGCCGACGGCTGGGAAAAGACGGGCTTTAATGATGCAGCCTGGAAAGCAGGCTTAACCCCGTTTGGTGATGACCGCAGCAAAGCGGGTACCAAATGGATAGGGAAAGACGTTTGGATAAGGCGTAAATTCAACCTGAAACAAATTCCGTCAGGAAAATTGCTGCTCAAACTTTTTCATGATGATGCCGCCGAAGTTTTCCTGAACGGGAAAAGCCTCTTTAAAAAAGCGGGTGCCAATGGCGATTATGACCTGTATCCGCTATCGGATGAGATCCGCTCTAACCTGGTTGTTGGAGACAACCTAATGGCTATCCATTGCAATAATACAGGTGGCGGCACCTGGATAGATGCCGGCATTGTAGAAGAGTTGGTAAATACCACCGATGACAAGATCAAAGTAGCTAAACAGTTATCGGTTAAGGTTACCGCAACGCAAACCACCTACCAGTTCAGGTGTGGTGATGCCGATCTGGCGGTGAGGTTTACATCGCCATTGGTGCTCAATAATCTGGCGGTGCTCACTTCGCCTGTATCCTACATAACCTACAGTGTAAGGGCGAATGATGGTGAAAAACACAATGTGAGCCTTTACCAGGGCGTTTCATCAAACCTGGCGGTAAATCAGCCTGCGCAGGCAGTTAAAGTATCGGCCTACCAAAAAGGCGGAATGCAAATTTTAAAGGCCGGCACCGTGGAGCAACCGGTTTTGAAAAAAAGCGGGGATAATATCCGGATAGATTGGGGTTATCTTTATGCGGCAGCCAGCGGCTCCACACAATACACCACTACCGAAGACAATGCCATCGCCTCATTTTATAAAAGTAACATGAAAGGTAATGCGATCACCAACGGGAAAAGGCTGATGCTGAATACTGTTTTTTTGCTTGGCAGTGTGGATACGAAGCCGGTTACAAAATATATGATGCTTGGTTATGACGATCTGTACTCCGTACAGTATTTTAAAACCAATTTAAAGCCCTGGTGGCGCAATCAGCCCGGCGCAAGTATGGATGCCGAGTTGGCAAAAGCAAACAGGAACTACCTGACCGTTATCAATCTATGCAAAAAAACGGATGCACAGGTTTATGGCGATGCTGTGGCTGCCGGGGGTGAGGAGTATGCAAAACTATGCGTAATGGCTTACCGGCAAAGTATTGCCGCTCATCAGGTGGTTAAAAGTCCGCAGGGCGAGCTGCTGTTTTTATCGAAAGAGAATTTCAGCAATGGATCTATCAACACGGTGGATGTAACTTATCCTTCTGCGCCACTATACTTATTGTACAATCCCGAATTGATGAAGGGGATGCTGAACGGTATTTTCTACTACAGCGAAAGCGGTAAATGGGCCAAACCGTTTGCAGCGCATGACCTGGGCACTTACCCGCTGGCCAATGGGCAAACCTATGGCGAAGATATGCCGGTGGAAGAATGCGGCAACATGATTGTACTGGCAGGGGCTATTACTTCGGTTGAGAACAGCCCTGCATACGCCAAAAAGCATTGGAAAACCTTAACCACCTGGACCAACTACCTGGCTAAGGCAGGCTTTGATCCGGAGAATCAACTTTGCACCGATGATTTTGCCGGTCACCTGGCGCATAACACCAATCTCTCCGTAAAAGCCATTGTGGCCATTGGTGCTTATGCAAAAATGGCTGGCATGATGGGCCAGACTGCAGTGGCGGCTAAATACGGCAAACTGGCTAAGGACCTTACCATTAAATGGATGGATAAAGCCAACGCGGGCAATCATTACTCGCTGGTTTTTGATAATAAGGATACCTGGAGCCAGAAATATAACATGGTTTGGGATAAAGTTTTAAAGCTTGATCTTTTTCCGCAGCGCGTTTACGATACGGAGATAAAGTATTACCTGGATCATCAAAACAAATTTGGCCTGCCGTTGGATAGCCGCAAAACTTACACCAAATCCGACTGGATCCTGTGGACGGCAACCATGACCAGCAATGCCAAAGATTTTAAAGAACTGGTAGAACCGGTTTATAAATATGCATCAGAAACCTCATCAAGAGTTCCGCTAAGCGATTGGCACGAAACTAAAGACGGGAAAATGGTTGGCTTCCAGGCGAGGAGTGTGGTAGGTGGATATTTTATGAAAGTGCTGTACGATAGAAGTTTGAAACCTGCTACCAAAAAATAGATCAATTTTGAATTTTTAAAACGGAATAAAGGGCTGCCGCAGGGGCCGCAAAGTCTAAAATTTTGCGGCCCTTTTTAATTGAGCAATGAGCTTCTACAGACTTTAATGAATTTAGCAAATCTGACCGGTTGGCCGTCAGTATTTGTTCGCTTCTCAAATTTCAGAGTAGCGCAAGCCCGAACAGCCTAAAATATGGGCACTTTAAGAAGATAACTGGTATCCAATAGCAGATCTTATTTATCTATTGTAGTGATGGATAGATCGTGGCTGACGAATAGATCGTTTTTAGGTCTCCGCCCACCGTCAAATACTTTGCCGTTGAGGATGCTCAGGCCGGTGATACCGGGATTGTTGCCATGCCCCAGCGGCCATTTGCCCGTAGTTTCACCAACAGTAACATCTGCAAGGAAGGCCGCATCCAGGCTAAAATCTGTACAGTTTTTTGAATTGAGGTTATATTTCACGCCGTCGTATTTTTTGGTGAGCGCAATGATCCTTTCAAAGCGCCTTTTCGAGATAAACTTGCCTGCAACTTCATCCCAGTTATGGCGGGCATCATCCCTAAACACAGAGGGGGATGAAGGGAACAGCGGCGTGCCAGCCAGCAGATGATTCTTATCGGGATAGAATCCAAAGGAAACGGAGATATAAGTAGAGTCGCTGTTATACTTAATCAGCGTGATAAATGAATGGCCCGAATCGGTGTATCGGTACACCTTGCGTTTTCCCGCAACCGGCTGCTTTACATGCATCAGCATAGCGTATGCTACAGCCTTCTTGCCATCTTTAAAAGCCTCGGAAATATAGGTGTAAGTGATCTTTGGGCTTCTGATCTCTTTTACAGGAGGGGTTGCAAATGTTCCGCCGGGTTCGTTAAGGAGGGAATCATCTTTTATATTAAAGCCCAGGTATTTTGGATCGAGTAAAGTGGTATCAGCTACAAGCCTGTCCGTTACATTTAAAGAATCTATCCGCGTAAGAGTGGCTTGATCATTGCCCGTTGTATCTGCGGCTTTGTACTGCAGCGTTTTAAAGTAGCATTTCATGGCAAGGGAGTAAAGCCTTAAACGGGCGAAGGTATTACCCAGGTTAAAAAAGAACTTTCGTTTTGCATGATTGGTAGCGGCATCCTCCCTAAACTCTATATTGCGGAGGCGCTGCATCAACGCCTTTCTGTCTTTAGCTTTACTGATCGTTAGCTGCAGACTTTTTTGGGTGGCAACATCTTCCAGTTGCATCTCCGATAACATCGGTGCGGCTGATGCTAATCTCATTAATTGGGCCTCGGAGTAACCGGTATGAAGATCCAGTGAATCAGTAACCGTTTTATACTTACCAACCGATGCTGTCTGCGCATTTACCGCTGAGGTAAAGCCAAGTAAAAACGCGCCAGCAATAATGGATTTACTCAGTAGATATAAATAGCGTTTTTCCATTATATAAATTCAGTCAATTGCGATTGGAGCTATTATTTCAGCGTTTTACCAAACAGTTGCAGCGTTTTTACGCAATTTACAATTATTTAAGGCGAATAAATCTGCAAAGCTTAGATCTGCTGGTTTACGGGTAAACTAAGGCTTATTTTGTTATTCTGCTGACAATGTAAGGCTGTGTCAATATGCCTGCTATGCCAACTCGATATTTAATTCCGAGGAAAATACTTTTCCATTGTTATCAATAATTAAGTTATGAAGACCGGGATACAATATATCCAGCCTTCTTTTTAAATTTTTAAGTCCGATACCGGTTTGTTCTTCTGTTGCTCTTGTGTAATGCACTACATCATTAATTACACTGAATGAAAACGTGTTAGAATCCTGAATCTTTTTAAGGCTGATATAAATGGTGGTTTCGCCGCTGGTGTCGGTGCCATGTTTAAACGCGTTCTCCACCAGCGATATCAATAGCATGGGTCCTATAGAAAAGTCTTTATAGTCATCTTCAAAATTCACTTTTACGGTTACTTCATCGCCAAAACGTAACAATTGCAGTTGGATATAGCTATTCAAATAGGCCAGTTCTTTATCCAGCGGCACCAGGTTATCGTCACTTTCATAAAGCATATAGCGCATTAACTGCGACAGATTAACGATAGCCGTTTCCACCTTGTCAGATCGTCTCCGGGCAAGGGCTGTAAGATTATTTAACACGTTGAACAAAAAATGCGGGTTAATTTGCGAACGAAGGAAATTTAGCTCGGTTCTCAAATGGACTGTTTCTCTTTCTTTTGCAGCGTGCAATCGTGCCTGGTTATCCAAAATAATCCGAAAGCAAAAACTACTAAGCAACGCTATAAAAGGCGGAAATACCGGGAAAAATAATGCTGGACCTTCTCTGAAAGGAGGAGGTGTTGTACCGGGCAAAGTGCCCCCGTTTGGCAACGTGAAACCCTGCGGGTGCGGTTTAAAGTCTCTCATGAGCCACCAGCAAAGCAAGTAGCCAGCTAATAAAGCCAGTAACAGCGGCAAATAAGCCAGCCATCGCCGATTTTTCAGCAATGGGTAAAGTAAATAGGTATGCGCGTAAAACAGCCCGAGCAATAAGGTATTGGAGGTTACCATATGCATAAGTATGCGGTAGCGAAGGCTGCCGGGAATGTTGCCCGGGAAACTCACAAGTATAAATAGCTGTAGTAACAGCCAAATCAATAGCGGCGTCAAATTGTAAAACCAGGAACGATAGGTTCGCTTACTCATAAAACAAATAAGGTTTAAAATACAATGATGCGCAAAAACAGTCGACCAATGCCCTAATTGACGAGACCAAACGCGTTAAATAATGTTAAAAAAAATAATAATGCCCTAACATGGTGTTTCTTTGAGCTGGCAATCCCCTAATGGTTGCGCGGCAAATATGCGGTGTATAATAGTTGATGATGAACCCCTGGCGCTGGAGCTTTTAGCAGATAATATTAAACAGGTTGAACGCCTGCAGCTGGTGGCAAGCTGCCGCTCGGCCGCCCAGGCGCTCCAGGTGTTACAAACCGAACAAATCGACCTGATCTTTTGCGATATTCAGATGCCGGGAATTACCGGGCTGCAACTGGTAAAAAGCCTTGCGCACAAACCATTGATCATTTTTATTACCGCCTATAATGAGTTTGCGGTAGATGGGTTTGAACTGGACGTGGTAGACTACTTGCTAAAGCCTGTCCCGGTTGAGCGTTTTCTAAAAGCATGTAATAAGGCACTGCACTTATTTGATACGCAAAACCAGCTACCGACCTTCGGTGTCCCTAAGACCCGAGATCATCTTTTTGTTTATGCTGATTATAACCTGGTAAGAATCAATCACGGTGAGATCACCTATATTGAAGGTTTGAAGGATTATGTAAAACTTCACCGGAAAGGTACAGATAAGCCCCTGCTATCCCGTATTACGATCAAAGCACTGGAGGAACAACTGCCTCCGGACCAATTTTTCCGAACGCATAAATCCTATATAGTTAACCTGGGTTATGTACAATCGGTACGTAAGGGCCGCATTAAATTACAGGATGTGGAGGTGCCTTATACAGATAACTATAGAGATGTGATAAGCCGGATGACGGGCAAGGCTTTTTAAAATTGCCGGCCAGAAGGGGCTTCGTCTACACATAGGTGGTGTTCATCTCATTTATTTGAAAGTGCCTTGCTCATAGTGCAAATTAGCATTGTTAAGCTAATTTGATGGATAAAAAACTACGTTACACCTTATTGCTGGTTTTAATAAGTGCTGTTTCCTACGGCCAAACTACCCGGGAAAAACTCAAGAAAATAAAGGTCGATCATTTTTTCACCTGCACGCTGGATCAATTAATGGATACCCTTTCAGCGGCCTACGATATCCCGATAGTTTACGAGCGCGATTCGCTGATGCAGATGGATATTACCGAGCACTTTTTTGATGAACCTTTGGGTAAGGTAATAAAATTTGCCTGCAGCGAAAATCATTTACAATTTTGGATAGAGAACGACGGCACAATATACATTTTACAGCAACCGGATGATCTTCCCCGGTTGAAACGCCAATACGAGCTCAACCAAACGGCACGTAACTTTAAGCCCAAGTTCCTGGCGCCGCCGGCCCATTTGCCCACCCATTTTCTGTATACATTATCCGGCAGGGTAACCGATCAGAAGACGGGGGAGGCGTTGCCGGGTGCCAACGTCAGGATCAGGGGTACTGATCTGAGCAGCCTTACCAACACCAGCGGTAATTTTACCATCCTGGGCATCCCGTCTGATACTGCTGTGGCAGAAGTTTCATTTACCGGTTACCAGCCAGACGTGTTTAGGCTGGATAGTACCAGCATAATTGGTAATGTGAGCTTTTCGCTTTATCCATCATTGAACACACTTAACCAGGTAACCGTTATCGGCAAAAAGAAAGGGGTGTTGAACACGGATAGTAAGAAAGTAAGCGTAATCCAATTAACCCCGGCACTGCTGGATAAACTGCCCAATATTGGCGAAAAAGATATCATGCGCGCCTTCCAGCTCATGCCCGGGGTTGCAGCAACCAACGAATCATCTTCGGGAATTTACGTGCGGGGTGGTACGCCCGATCAGAACCTGGTAACCTTTGATGGTTTTACTATTTACCAGGTAGATCACTTGTACGGATTCTTTAGCGCCTTTAACGCCAACGCAGTGCGCGATGTTGAATTATACAAAGGCGGCTTCTCCTCCAAATTTGGCGGCCGGCTCTCCAGCGTTACCGAGGTGCGGGGTAAGGATGGCAATAAAAAAGAAGCCAACATTGGCGGTGATATCAGTTTACTCAGTACAAATATTTATGCCGAAACACCTATAGGTACAAAAGCATCGGCCCTGGTGGCTTTCCGCCGGTCGTACCAGGGGCCTTTGTATAGCAAAATTTTTGGTCAGTTTAATACCAGCGCAGCAACTGGTGCCCCTGCTGGCGGCGGCGGTGGCCCGGGTGGTGGTGGCGGCTTTGGCGGCGGCGGCGGTGGTGGCGGCTTTAACAATCAAACAACGCCTTCATCGTACTTTTATGACCTCAATACCAAGTTTACCTACGCCCCAAGCACTCAGAATAATTTTACCTGGAGCCTCTATAACGGTACCGATAAGCTGGATAATAGCCGCGAAATGACGCTGCCCTCATTCCTTACCTCGTCGGGCGGAACGCTGAACATTGCCGATAAGACCCATTATGGTAACCTGGGTACCAGTGTTAAATGGAATACATCGCCGAGCCAAAAATTATTTGGCAGTACGGTGCTAAGCTACTCCAGCTTTTTTAGCGACCGGGACCGCGGAACAACCGGTACGATAACCGATTCTGCTACAACCACGAACATTAACAGCGGCATTCTTGAAAACAATAAATTGCGTGATTTCGGGCTAAAATCCGATTGGGAATGGAATGCCGCATCTAAAGTGAAGGTGCTCTTTGGGGGCTTCAACAGCAATGTGAAGATAGATTACACCTATACCCAAAACGATACAACCCAGCTCATCAATCAGCATAACTCCGGTTCAACTGCCGGCGCTTACACCGAGATAGAATACGATCCGAACAGCAGCTGGCATATTCAGCCCGGTTTTCGTACCACTTACTTTTCTCCTACCGGTAAGTTTTATTACGAGCCCCGTCTTTCCGCTATTTATCACCTTACCGACAATATTAATCTGAAGGGTGCAACGGGCAGGTTCTACCAGTTCACCAACAGGGTGATTCGTGAAGATGTAAGCGGGGGCGACCGCAATTTTTGGGTGCTGGCCAATAGCAGCAATATCCCGGTAGGTGTATCGGACCATTTTATTTTGGGTACCAGTTATGAAACCGGTAAGTACTTGTTTGATGTGGAAGCATACTACAAAAACCTCAACGGCCTTACCGAGTATTCTATCCGCCAGCTTGGCGGTGGCCAGGGTGGCGGCGGGGGTGGTTTTGGTGGCGGCGGCTTCGGCGGGCCAATGGGTGGCGGTGGCAGCACTACGGCTACCTCAATTACCGAGAACTTTTACAATGGATCGGGCTATGCAAAGGGGATAGAATTCCTGCTGCAGAAAAAGACCGGTATCTATACCGGCTGGATCAGTTACACCCTGGCAGAAGCCAAGAACAAGTTTGATGTGTACGGCACCGATTATTTTTCTGCAGCACAGGATATCCGCCACGAGTTTAAATCGGTAAACATGTATCACCTGCAACGCTGGAGCTTCGCAGCCACCTTTATATTCAGCACAGGGCATCCGTATACCGCGCCTGCGGCAGTATACAATATCAACTCGCTCGATGGTAATAAGATCAGCTACCTGTCGGTAAGTACCAAAAACGGCGAACGCTTGCCAGCTTATCACCGCCTGGATCTGTCGGCCACCTATGATTTATTAAAAACCGATGCCACCAAAATCGGCAGCATCAGCTTTTCGCTTTTCAACGTTTACAATCACCGCAACACCTGGTATAATGAGTACTACATCCGGGGTAACCAGGTCATAACCACTACCGTTAAATACCTCGGCTTTACACCAAATGTAACCCTTAGCCTCAAATTAAAATAATTAAAATGCGTACAATATATATTCTCCTGTTATCGGTAATGGTGCTTTCTGCCTGTAAAAAAGAGGCAACAACAGATGTCGGATCCCAACCCGTGATCATCAGTTACCTGGTGATGGGGCACCCCATAAGAGTGAACCTGTACCAGCAGAAAGGCTTTAGCGACACGGTTACTTTTGGTGCACGCATTACCGGGATGGCAGTGCAGGTATCTGATGGCAGCCAAACCATCAAGCTGGCCGAGCGCACTGCCGGTGTTTACACCTATACCGACTCCACTTTTTTGCAAACCGGCAAAACCTATACGTTGCAGTTTACCTATAACGGCGCCAACGTTACCGCTTCAACCCTTATGCCGGTTGCTGCTACGGGTTATGCCGCATCTAAGAATAAATTTGCGATAAAGGTGGGCGTAACAGCGGCCGAATTTGATTCAACAGCGGTGCGGTTTACCTGGAACAATCCCGACTCTTTGTACAACATGCTGGTTTTTAGAAGCGATGTATCGCAAACTTATACTTCGGCAACCGGGAACATCCCCACAAACTTTTCTATCGATACCAAGCAGGCCAAGTTTTACGATGTAACCTATCGCCGCTTTAGATACGCCGGGCCCTACAGTGCCATTTTGTACACCGTAAATAAGGAGTATATCGACATACTTACCACCAATACCAACACCAGCTCGCAGCAATTGAACAACCCGCCGGGCAATATCACCAATGGGTATGGTATTTTTACAGCCATGCAGGCGGATACGATCAGGTTAAACGTAACCAATTGATCGCTGGTTTTGCCGGGTGTTCCACTTTGTAAATGTGGAACACCTTATTGTTGCTTTATATTGATTTACAGGTAGTTAGATAAAAATTATGGAACAGATTGGAACATCCCTGTTATTGAGATAAACACTGTAAGTTGCTCATTATAAATAAGTAAGTAAAAAAGTAAATGTTGCAGAAAAAATAGATGGAACAGGTTTTTGGAACAGCCCCGGAGCGAACTTTTAGGCTGGATCGTCCTGGATAAAGTTGACACTTTTGATGGTTGATCCTGTTATAGGTTTACACTTTGATTTCAGCTATCATAAACGGAATCTTAGGCCCGGTAATACGCTGCTATTGATCACAATAAATTAACACCGCCTTTACACCATTGTTCCTTTTGCATCATAGCTTCGCGGCAAATATATTTGTATATGCAACAGGTTATAAAAATAAGCAAGCTGATTTTGGTCTTTGTGCTGGCTTCAACAATTGTTTCTGCACAGTCCAAAGTAAAAAAGTCGCTTTTTATTATCGCAGATGGCATCCCTGCAGATGTGATAGAGAAACTTGCCACCCCAAACCTTAACCTCATTGCTAAACAAGGTGCGTATTTACGTGCACATGTAGGCGGTGATAAAGGCACATACAGCCAAACACCTACCATCTCCGCCGTGGGTTACAATAGTTTGCTAACCGGTACCTGGGTAAATAAGCATAACGTTTGGGATAACGATATCAAGGCACCCAATTATCACTACCCAACCATCTTCAGGCTGTTTAAAGATCAGTACCCCAACAAAAAAATAGCTGTTTTTTCCAGCTGGCTGGATAACCGCACCAAACTGGTTGGCGATGGCATGGCCGAAACCGGCAACCTGCATGTTGACTACCATGCTGATGGGTATGAGTTGGATACGATGAACTTTAAGCACGATAAGCAGTCGGCCTATATGCATCGCATTGACGAGCAGGTGGTTGCCGAAGCCGTTAATTGCGTTAAAACCAAGGCGCCGGATCTTTCATGGGTTTATTTGGAATATACGGATGATATGGGACACCGGCATGGCGATAGCCCCGAATATTACAAGGCTATAGAAATGATGGATACGCAGGTAGGGAAAATATGGCAGGCCATTCAATACCGCGAAAAGAATTTTAACGAGGAGTGGCTGATCTTTATCACAACAGATCATGGCAGGAGCGAAGACAATGGCCGCAACCACGGTGGCCAAAGTACCAGGCAACGATCAACCTGGATGGTTACCAACGCTAAAGGCTTAAACAATTACAGCAAATATTATTATCCCGGTATAGTAGATATCATGCCTGCCATAGCCCGTTTTATGAACATCAATATCCCGGCTAAATTTGCGCGTGAAATAGATGGCACCCCGCTGGCCGGCCCTGTATCTGTAAGCGAGCTAAAAGTAAACCTGGTACAAGGTGCTATCGATGTAAGCTGGAAAGCAATGGGCAAGCCCGAGAACCTCAAAATCTGGGTGTCGGCAACCAATAATGTGAAAGAAGGCCAGCCTGATGATTATCGGCTTTTAGGTACTTTTCCGGCAGCCAAAGAGCATGCCCTTATTTCGGTAAAAGATCTGCCATCCGCCTATTATAAAATAGCCGTTGAAGGCCAATATAACACCGTAAATAAATGGATCGTGGCGGAGCCTGCAAAATAAAAGCTGGTGTTGTTGGTTCCCATTTAAACCTGGGCTGCTTCATTGCGGGGTTATCATATTTGCCTGCTTGTATAAACACGGTTAAATCTTATTTTTGCTGGCAAAACTTATTGCATGGCGATACCAAGTGAACGGCAGATTGTTAAATCCAATCAGCCGGAACTACCCATTTTCTTTTTGCAGCTCGGCAGTAAAACTAATTTGTTTTTTGATCAGGTTTTAAAACAGGCAGCTTTGTCCAACGGAAAAGAGAATGTATTTATCCTGACAGACACTAACTTCCAGCTTTACACCGCCTATAACTGCATTGATGTTGCGCCTTTTATTAATGGCGAACGGGAATTCGATCATTTTTACCAGCACCATTCCACCAATCCCTACTTTTTCGAGAAGGCCTGTTTCGACAGATGGTTCATTATGAAAGATTTGGCGGCGGATTTGGGTTTCGGCCAATTTGTACATGCCGATTGCGATGTACTGATCATGGAGGATCTTAAACCGCTGTATCAAAAATATATCAAAGGCAGGTATGATGGTACCGTGATGTTTTTTGAGCGCGACGGCGAAAGCGTAACATCCGGCCATACCTCTTTCTGGAATACCAGGTTAATCAATGATTTTTGCAATTTCGTTACCGGCGTTTATAAGGATAAAAAAGTTTTTGATATTATATTGAAAGATACAGTGGCCGGCAAGTTTCTTGATAATCGCAACGTTTCTGATATGATATTGCTGGATGTTTTCCGTACTGAAACAAAGCCCAATGCGCTGAATTTACTTTCTTTGGAGGATGAGGGCATCAGTGTAGATTTTAATGTAAATGTAGCTTACAACGGCTGGAAACATCAGTTCATTTGCACGGCCGATACAAAAATTAAAAAATTGCATCGCCGCGGTGGTAGTTTATACGGCAGGGTAGCAGGCCCGTTTAATGAGCAGAAGCACGCAAAATTCTATACCTTACATTTTCAGGGTTATTTAACCAAAGCGCTGATACCGCAGCATGTAACTGCTCAAAACATTTTAGAGTATATAGCTAACTATATCTTATCAAAATCTCACTACGCTATCCGTAGGCTCAAGCTGTTTAAAAATAGGATAAAGCGTAAAGTTTTGCGGTAATTACCTGTTAGGAAACGCTTGGTTGTAACAACGAGTAGTCATCCGAAAATTTGATTTATACCATCAATAAGTTGATTTGTTTTAATATATTTATCAAATAAGTATCTTAGGTGGAAATAGTAAAATTATATTGCGGTATAATATTTAAGTTTGTAAAATCCCCATTGATTAAAAAAGTATAAAATAGCTGCTTTGCTGTTAAATTTATGAAAAAAACTACGTCTGCTTTTTTTGCCATTTTACTTGCCGTGGTGGCGTTATCCTCATTAAATTCCTGCATATCTTCCCGCAAACTAGCTTACTTTAATAATATTCAACACGATAGTACGGCAGTAATTGATGTTCAGCGGCTGGAGACAAAAATAGCGGTAGCAGATATCCTGCAGATCAATATATCTACGCCAGATAATTTAACTACCGGGATACTGAATGCAAATACAGCTGTAAGTTCGGGCGGCAATGGCGTAAGCGGTTATTTGGTTGATCAGTCTGGTGACATCAAAATTCCACTGATCGGCGCTGTCAAGGCAGTTGGTTTAACAAAAATTCAATTGTCTGATGCCATCACCAAAGTGCTGTTAGATAAACAAATAGCAAAAAACCCTATCGTTAACGTGCGGATCCTGAACTTTAAAGTAACCGTACTGGGGGAGGTTAACCGGCCGGGCGTAATTCAGGTAGCCAACGAGCGGATAACTTTGCCCGAAGCAATAGGAAATGCCGGGGACCTTACCGTTTATGGTAAGCGTAACAACGTGCTTTTAATAAGAGAAGTAGATGGCAAACGCACCTGGAAGCGGTTTAACCTCAATAACAGCGAGCTGTTTGATAAGGATATTTATAATCTTCAAAACCAGGATATTATTTACATTGAACCAAATAATGCAAGGGCCGCAGCTTCAGATAGAAGCACGCAGCTCATCCCTTATGCATTTAGTGCCATCTCTCTGCTGTTGGTGATCTATGTCCAATTTATCAAGAATTAATTACTTTTTCGGTTAATGAAAAGCAATGCCCCGTCTACCAATGTCACCAATCCTTTTGAGGGTGCCTCTCAAAAAAATGCTTTAGGCAATATAGCTTTCAGGTATTTGCCTTTTTGGCCAATATTTGTACTAACAATTGTGGTTTCATTGTTGGTAAGCAACTTTTACATCAAATATCAAACGCCGATATATGAGGCGGCGGGCACTATTTTGCTGAAAGATCAGAAAGGTGGTGGTGCCGACGGAACCGTTTTAGAAGCATTGGGTATTTCGGGGTCTCAAAAAACGGTGGATAATGAGATCGAAGTATTGAAATCGCGGGTGCTGATGCAGCAGGTAGTAAAGGAAATGGGTTTGTATACCATTTTATACCACAAAGGCGCGCTGAGAGACGTGCTTATCTATCCGGGGCCTGTTAAATTCATTGCTTTAAATTCAGCAGACTTAAAAAATTCTCCAAATTTACCCATATCCTTTGAGTTTGTTCCCACCAAGAAAATAGTGATTATTTCTGGTGTAAAGTATCCACTTGGCCGGCCGGTTCATACACCCTATGGCGATTTTATTATTAATCCAACACCACAAAATGCGAATGTGCCCAACGAGGCATTTAAGGGAGAGTATTTTTTACAGATCCGCACGCTGAATACTGCTGCCGGGTATGCCGGGAGTAGCTTATCGGTAGCACCTGGGGGGCGGCAATCTTCCCTGATCGCATTGCGCTTTATGGACCAGGCACCGGCGAGGGCAGAGGATCTTGTAAATAACCTGGTTAGGGTTTACAATCAGTCTGGCATCACCGAAAAAAACCAAACTGCGGAAAATACGCTTGCCTTTATTAACGAACGCCTGGTTAATGTGAGCAAGGAGCTCTCGGGTGTTGAAACAGAGATGCAGGATTACCGTACCAGCAATGGCATTGTTGACCTTTCTGCAGAAGGCAGGGTTTACATGGAAAACGCTCAGAACAATCTAGATAAACTTGCCGGCATCCAGCTCCAGATGGATGTACTGAACCAAATAGAAAAATACATCGTTCGTAAAGGCACCAATGTTGGCACAGTACCTTCTACGCTTGGCATTACAGATCCTATATTGCTGCAATTGCTGGACAGGCTGTATACCGCGGAGTTAGAGTTAACAAATCTTAAGCAAACAGCAGGCGAGAACTCGCCGCCGGTTGCTGCAGTGCAGGAACGCATCAACCAGATAAAACCCGGATTACTCGAAAACTTAAACGCGCTGCGCCAAAACTTAATTACCACACAAAAAACTTTAAGGGCCGAAGGCAGCAGCAATTCTTCGCAGCTAAGAACTGTGCCGCAAAAGGAACGTAAGTTTTTAGAGATCAGCCGGCAGCAAGCCATTAAAAATAACATCTACACCTTATTGCTTACCAAACGCGAAGAAGTTCAACTCTCCCGCGCGGCTGCGGTTGCCGATAGCCGTATCATTAATTTTGCAGAGGTAAAAAGTACTCCGGTTAAGCCTATTCCGCTTAATATATATCTGGTTGGGTTATCAGTAGGGATCATTATCGGGATATTGTTTGTGCTGGTAAGGGAGCAATATAACCAGGAAGTGCTTTTCCGATCGGAAATTGAGCGTAAAACCGATGCTACCGTACTTGCAGAGCTTTTGCATGACGACAGCGGAGAAACGCTGGTTATTAAGGATGGCAGCCGAACAGTTGTTGCAGAACAATTTAGGGCCTTGCGTACTTCACTAAGTTTTATCGGCATCCAGGGAGATAAAAAAACCATCCTGGTAACCTCTTCTATATCCGGCGAAGGTAAAAGCTTCACGGCCATAAACCTGGCAGTAAGTTTAGCATTGACAGGCAAAAAAGTTGCAGTTTTAGAGTTCGATTTACGTAAGCCGAAGATCAGTAAGATGTTGGAGATTGCGCAGGAGCCTGGTATAAGTAATTATATGGCGGGCCTGGCAACTTATGAAGAAATAAACTTGTCTATGGTAGATAAGGAATTGCCGGGATTAGTGATATTGCCCGCTGGTACCATTCCGCCAAACCCAACGGAACTTATGCTGAACGGCCGCCTTGATCTGCTTATGGCCAGGTTAAAAGATGAATTTGATTATATCCTGATAGATTCGCCGCCAATTGGCCTGGTAACTGATGCCAAAATCTTAAACAAGTACGTTGATGCCAGCTTGTACATGGTACGCCATAAATATACGCCTAAGTATTATTTGAACCTGATTGATCACATTTACTCCAACAACGAGTTGACCAACTTAAATATCATTTTTAACGGATTGAAATTAAGGGGTGTTCTTGGCAGCTATGGCCAGGGGTATGGTTACGGCTATGGCTACGGTTATGGGTATGGCTACGGTTATGGTAACGGTTACAGTTACGGTTATACGCAGGAAGCCGATACTAGTAAGCAGGGTTTAAGAGGGTTATTCAACAAGCTCTCCAAAAAATCGAATCAAAAAACAAAAAAGAAACGTACAAATAATTAAGTTACAATTGCTGAACGCTTGTTCAGGCACAAATCAAAATAAATAATAATGGAGTTAGATACGTCAGATCAGCAATGGGATTTAGAAATTAAGCCTCATGATACCGTTTTTAACCTTCACCTGAAAGATGTTTGGAACTATCGCGACCTGCTCTGGCTTTTGGTGCGGCGTGATTTTGTATCATTTTATAAGCAAACGGTGCTGGGGCCGCTGTGGTTTTTTATCCAGCCAATATTTACAACCCTGGTTTTTACCTTTGTATTTGGTAACCTGGCTAAAATACCTACGGGCAACGTTCCGGCTCCTTTATTTTATATGTCGGGAACCATTGCCTGGAACTACTTTTCAGATTGCCTTACAAAAACGTCAACGGTTTTCAGGGATAATGCAGGGATTTTCGGTAAGGTGTATTTCCCAAGGCTTATCATGCCACTAAGTATTGTTTTCTCCAACCTGGTAAAGTTTGCGGTGCAATTTGTACTGTTTCTATGCTACTTTACTTACTACATCATCAAATATCACTACAGCGGCGGCGATCCGGTAAATCCAAACTGGTACGCATTGCTGTTTCCTTTTATTATGGTTTTAATGGCCATTCAGGGCCTCGGCCTTGGCCTTATGGTTACTGCCATGACAACCAAATACCGCGATTTAACTTTTGTGGTAACCTTTGGTATGCAACTGATGATGTATGCTACACCTATCATCTATCCACTATCCGAAGCTTATAAAAAACACCATGAATTTGTGGCATTTAACCCGATGAGTGGTTTGATAGAAACCCTGAGATATGGCTTCACAGGCGGCGGACAGTTTTACCCGGCGGTGTTTTTTTACAGCGTTGCAGTTAGCCTTGTTTTATTCTTTTTAGGTTTAGTGGTATTTAACAGGGTAGAAAAAGACTTTGTTGATACTGTATGATATAATGTGTATATTACAGCATGGGTGACATTGCCATAAAAGTTGAAAATTTATCAAAAGCGTACCAATTAGGCGATTTTGGTACAGGTACACTCAGCCGCGATATTGAACGTAAATGGGCCCTGCTAAGAGGTAAGGAAGATCCTTTTTTGAAAATAGGTGAAACTAACGACCGGGCCACAGCCGGTACAAGTGATATTGTTTGGAGCTTAAAGGATATCAGCTTTGATATTAAAAAAGGCGATGCCGTTGGGGTAATAGGCCGCAATGGTGCAGGTAAAAGTACGCTGCTGAAAGTATTGAGCCGGGTAACGGTACCCACCCGGGGTTCGGTGAAAATTATGGGTCGGGTGGCGAGTTTACTGGAGGTAGGTACGGGTTTTCATCCGGAGCTTTCCGGTCGGGAAAATATATTCCTGAATGGTGCCATACTCGGCATGCGCAAGCATGAAATAAAAAGACAATTTGATGCTATAGTAGATTTTGCCGGGGTTGAACGATATATTGATACACCGGTAAAGCGCTATTCCAGCGGTATGTACGTAAGGCTGGCCTTTGCGGTAGCTGCCCACCTGGAGAGCGAGATAATGATTGTAGACGAGGTGCTTGCCGTTGGCGATGCCGAGTTTCAGAAGAAATGCCTTGGCAAAATGGGCGAGGTAAGTAAAGGCGAAGGGCGAACGGTACTGTTTGTAAGCCATAATATGGCAGCAATAAACAATTTGTGTACAAAATCCATTTTGCTTAAGCATGGACAGATGCAAACCATGGATTTTACCCATACCGTTATTGATAGATACATCCGCACGGGTGAAAATAGCGATGGGCAGGCGAACTTTGATGATATTATTTTAAAGCAGTCATCTACCCGGGCAGGTTTCTTTGCATTAAGACTGTTATCGCGAAGCAAAGGCATCACCGCTGATTTCGCGATAACCGAAGATATTATTATTGAGATAGAATACGATGTTTACGAGAATGGCACGGTGATACAACCCAGCATACACTTGCTGGATATGCTTGACACCTGCATTTTTGCAACCTTCAACGGTCCATCGGCCAGTGTAGCACCGGATCCGTTGGCAAATAAGCCGCTGCAAAAAGGCAGATACAAAGCAACGTGTATTATTCCGGGTAATTATCTGAACGATAAAAACTATAAGATCAACGCATTCCTGGTGCCCGGGGATATGGCCGATATGGCGGTTGCCGAAAATGTGTTGTCGTTCTCGGTAATAGAAACCGGCGATATGCGTAAAGAATATACCGGTGACTGGTGGGGCGTTGTGCGCCCTAAATTGGCATGGGCTACCGAGCCTGTTTAAACGGCAGTAAGGTGTAGCCTGTAAATTATTAAGCGACAATTAGATGATGCATCCGTTACTTACTATAGCTATACCCACTTACAACAGGGCGCTGCTTTTAGATCAGTGCCTTAACGCGCTATTGTCCCAGCTTAGTACGGATTTAAGATCGCGCATCGAGCTGATCGTATCTGACAACCACTCTACTGATCATACGATGCAGGTGGTTGAGCAGCACATCAAGTCGGGCTATCTCATTAAATACCACAAAAACCAGCAAAATCTTGGGCCGGACAGAAACATTGCATCCTGCTTTACCAATGCCACCGGCAAATATGTGTGGATTTTTTCTGATGATGACTTTTTGCTGCCGGGATATTTAAAATTCATTGTTGACCTGCTGGCTAAAAACGAATGGGGTGCTGTACATCTTAATACGCTTTGGTACAGTGATACTTTTGATCTGAACCCGCCGTTGCCAGCCGGCATTAGTTATGATAGTTATACAGAACCGATGGCGTATATGGCCCGTATAAGCTATTGGGCCACTTTTATAACCGGCAACATTATTAATAAATCGCTTTACGCAGATCTGGATTTTATCCCGGAATTTTTTGATACCTGCCTGGTACAACTCAGCTGGACATTACCTGCATTGTTTAAGGGGAAACCCAGTGCCGTTGTGAATGATAAAGTGCTGGCCTGCAGGGCCGATAATACCGGGGGCTACCAGTTGTTAACGGTGTTTTCTAAAAACTTTAATAACATAATGGACAAATTGATAAGCCGGGGACTTGTAGATAAGCGAATAAAGCGGGTAATCAATTCTAACCTATTGCATTCGTTTTTCCCGATGTTTATTAATAAGCCGGGAAAAGGTTTCAATAAGGAGAAACCCTTTAAAGTAATGGTGCCCGTGTTTTGGAATTATAAATCGTTTTGGCTTAAAATATTCCCGGTATTGATCAAGAAACAGTTATTTAAAAATGTCAGTGTTTAATAATTTAATCGGCCAATTATTCTACAAAATTTTACAGTCTGGTTCTTATACCGGGCGTAAGGACGATGCTGACCAAAAAAGCCTGTATGGCGATCTTAAATTCAGGGGCAAAGAATCAACCCTGCCTAACCAGGCCATTGTAAGAAATCCAAAATATATATCTATAGGTAATCATTTTTCGGCCCTTTATAATTTGCGGCTGGAAGCCTGGGACAGCTACGAAAAACAGGTTTTTACCCCGGAAATTGTTATCGGCGACTATGTAAGCATGGGTACAGATGTGCACATAGGCTGTATCAACAAGGTTACCATAGGCAGCCATGTTTTAATGGGGAGCCGCATTTACATCAGCGATCATTCGCACGGGGATACCACAGCCGCATCCATTGCATTGCCACCTTTAAAACGGGAACTGATTTCCAAGGGCCCCGTAACCATTGAAGATAATGTTTGGATAGGCGAGGGTGCCTGTATCATGCCAAATGTGCATATTGGTAAAAACGCAGTAATTGGTGCCAATGCCGTAGTAACCAGGAATGTGCCTGCCAATGCGGTTGTGGCAGGTGTGCCGGCTAAAATAATAAAGATCATAGAGGCGTGAAGCATAACATCAAACCAGCTATTTGAATGAAGGCAGCCTACACTATTTGTGCTAATAATTACCTGGCCGCCGCAAAGGTGTTAACGGAGAGTTTTACAAAACATCATCCGGGCATCTCCTTTTTTATTGTTTTGGTTGATCGGAAAGATCCTGATATCCGCTACGAAGATTTTTGTAAAGAAAACATTCTTTTTATCGATGATATAGTACAGCTGGATATAACCGGGCTAAGCAAACGCTTCAGCATAGCCGAGCTTTGTACAACAGTAAAGCCCTTTGTTTTCCAATACTTTTTTAAGCAATATCAACAGGTGGTTTACCTGGACCCTGATATTTGCATTTATGCACCGTTGACAGATTGCTGGGAAGCGCTAAATAAACACACGTTTGTGTTAACCCCGCACCTGATGAACCCGGTTGACGATGGTAAAAAGCCAAGCGACTTGTATACACTGCGTACCGGGATTTTCAACCTTGGTTTTTTAGGGCTCGCAGAAGGTGAGGAACTGCATAAGTTTTTAATATGGTGGGGCCAGCGCTTATTGGTTTACGGGTACTCCGATTGGGATAACGGCATGTTTTACGACCAGATTTGGGCCAACTATATCCCCGTGATGTTTACGAATTATTTGATACTTAAACATTACGGATACAATGTAGCCAATTGGAACTGGCACGAGCGCACGCTTGTAAACCCAGGCAAGGGCTGGCTGGTTAATGAGCAGTACCCACTGGTATTTTTTCATTTTAGCAGTTACCAATATGCGGTGCCATCGGTGCTTTGCAAATACAACACCCGGTTTAACAGGGATAACAGGCCGGATATTGCCGCTGTTGTTGATGCTTATCATGCCGCTTTAAAAACAGCCGGTGCAGACATAGTGATGAACGCCCCTGCCTGGTACCAGCAACAGCGCCTGCAGCAGCAGATAAAAGACTTTGCCGCGCGGCCCTTGAAAGAAAAGGTAAGGAACCGGCTCGGTAAAATAATGGAAAGGATACTAGGCTAACCTATGCCTATAACCAATAAAATGTGTGTGATTATCCCGGTACACCAACCGGTTATTGCGGCAGCAGAAGAACTATCTTTACTGGCCTGCAAGGCACATTTAACCGCGTACGATTGTTATCTGCTATATCCGGAAGGGATGGATGTAAGCGCTTATACCAGCATCTATCCTGGTTTGTTGCTTAAGCCTGTTCCAGGTGAATGGTTATCCTCTATCGAGAATTATAACAAAATGAAGCTCAGCATCAATTTTTACCAGCTGTTTGTAAAGTATGCTTATATGCTTACCTACGAGCTTGATGCTTATATTTTTGATGATGATTTTGAGCAGGCGAATGCCTATAAGTTCGATTATATTGGCGCCCCTTTTTTTGAGGGCTACTGGGCCGCCAAACCTGGGGCGCCTTTTACAAATGGCTGCAATTCCGGGTTTTCGGTGCGCAATATCCATGCGTGCATCAATGCGCTTCGGTCCTTATCAAAGTATAAATTAGGATGGCTGCTGTATAAATTTACGTTGGGCCAGTCATCCCGTTTAAGAAGATCGGTTAATAAATTAACAAAGGGCAAATATGAGGTTTTTGTAACCGGTCGTTTTGCTTTCAGTTTTGCCAAATTCCACCTGAACGAAGATTTGGTGTGGTCGGAAGTCATTCCACAGCTGGTGCCTTCATTTACGGTTGCCGGCGGGATGAGTGCGCTGAAATTTAGCTTTGAATATAATTTGCCCGAAAGTCTCCAATTAAACGGCGGCAAGTTGCCCTTAGGTTGCCACGCCTGGGCAAAGCATCCTGCTTTTTGGAAAGACTACATTAATATGGGTAACCTGATAAGGAAAGGACCGGCTGATGAAGTTTGATTTTTACCTGTCAGAAATGTCGGTATCGGATAAACACGGCGGAGGCTTAACCTTGCAACGGATTCTTGGAGAAGACCTCAACAGTATAAGTCATTTTATCCACGTTAACCGCTTTGCGGCAGATCTGCCAGCTAAAGGGGATTTTTTAGCCCGAAGCACTGATCTGTTAGCATTTTGGGAAACTGATTTGGTAAGGAAAGTAATAGGCAGATCCTTATCGGCAAGGCTTGGCAAAACGCTGCTGCTGATGAAGATGCAGGCCGGTGCTGCTGCAAAAAAAATCAGTAAGTTGTTTGAGGGGAGGCAGGAGCTAACCTGTTTGGTATGCCCGCAGGGGGCGAATGCTATTTTGACGCTGGAAGCACTGATGAAGCTGAGGAAGGTAAGCTATGTTACCTGGATGATGGATGACCACCTGGCAGGTTATAACGGCACAGAATGGCAGTACCCGCCGGGTATGGAACTCACTTTTGCGAAGCATTTGGCAAATGCCCGGCAGGTATTTGTAATCAGCCCTGCTATGCAGCAGTTTTACAAAGACCGCTTCGGTATTGCATCCACCGTTCTCTTTGGCTCTTCGGCAATGGCAGATGCCAAAGTTACCGGTGTGAAGAAAAATGCCGGTGTTTTGCGCATCGGATATTTTGGCGCTGTTGCAGCGTGGCAAATAGATGCGCTAAGCGCATTTGCGCGTGCACTGAACGGCACTGCTACGCAGCTGGATATATATACCGGCATAGATAGGTTGCCAGCAGAGCTGGTTACCGATAATATTCATTTTAAAGGCAGCTTGCCGCCAAGCCAGGTGCTTGCCATGATGCAAAGCTATGATGCGGTATTATTACCGGTCAGTTTTCAGCAAAACATGCGGAATATGTCACAGTTTAATATCGCCACTAAAATGAGCGAGTATTTGGCCAGCGGCGTACCTATTTTAGCTGTCGGCCCTGCATATTCCGCTATGATTACGTATCTTGAGCGTAACAAAGCGGCGATAACTGTCCCATCGGATAAAGAAGATGATATTCGCGGGGCTTTTACGGCGCTGCACAACCCGCAGCTGATTGCCACAATATTGCAAAACGCCCAAAAACTGGTGCAGCAGCAGGTAGGTGCCAACCCTATGCGTTCAATTTGGCAAGCGGCAATGAACGCTTTGCCCGAATTTAATTGATTTAACAAAACATTAAAACCATTGCTTACAACCATGCCAAATACAGCAAAAAAATTATTGGTCACCGGTTCTTCCGGGTTAATAGGATCAGAAGTTTGTTACCATTTTGCCGGTCTTGGCTGGGAAATTCACGGTGTGGATAATAACCAGCGCGCTGTATTTTTTGGTGCACAAGGGGATACCCGCTGGAACCAAAACCGCATACAAACAGATCTGGGTGCCAAATTTATTCACCATGAAGTTGATATCCGTGATAGGGCAGGGGTGCTGAAATTGTTAAAAGAAATTAAGCCAGATGCGATAGTGCATACCGCGGCGCAGCCATCACATGACCGCGCAGCGGCCATTCCATTTGATGATTTTGATACTAATGCGGTAGGTACGCTAAATTTGCTGGAGGCTGTAAGGCAGGTTTGCCCGGAATCTCCCTTCGCGCACATGTCTACCAACAAAGTATACGGCGACCGGCCCAACACCATCGCATTGGTTGAAAAAGAAACCCGCTGGGATTATGCAGATGAGTATTATGCCAATGGCATCACCGAAGAATTTTCGATAGACCAAAGCAAACATTCTCTTTTTGGTGCATCCAAAGTGGCGGCAGATATCATGGTGCAGGAATATGGGCGTTACTTCGGTATCCCGACCTGCTGCCTGCGGGGCGGCTGCTTAACCGGGCCAAACCACTCAGGTGTAGAGCTCCATGGTTTTTTAAGCTACCTGGTTAAATGTAATGTGGAAGGCCGCGAGTACAAGGTATTTGGTTACAAAGGCAAACAGGTAAGGGATAATATCCACTCCTATGATGTGGCCAGCTTTATAGATGCTTTCATCGCTGCACCGCGCGTTGCCGAGGTGTATAACATTGGCGGGGGCAGGGCTAACTCCTGCTCGATATGGGAGGCGTTTAAACTGGCCGAGAAATTTACAGGGAAAGAACAGGTATATACTTATATAGATGAGAACCGCATCGGTGATCATATGTGCTACATTTCCAATCTCGACAAGATGCGCAAGCACTATCCAAGCTGGGATATTACCATCTCGTTAGCGGAAACCATCAGGCAAATAGTGGTGGCACAAAGTGGCAGAGTATAAGGCGCACCTAAAAGTAAGACCCCATTGAAACTTTTAACTTTTCAGCCCTTTTCTTTGTACTCCAATGGCGGAGGGAACCGCATTCTTCGCCGCCTGTTTAAAGGCCGGGAAAAGGAGGTGATTTCATTAGTGGTGGAAGAAAAACCGCTGATGGGCCAGCACGGAACGATTGAAGAAACAATTGTATATGCCTCGCCCACTGTGCGGAAATGGGCGCGCTGGAAAGTGCGTAAATGGCTTACCTGGTTAAGGCATGGTGTGTTTAAGTCAAATACCATCAACAAGATCCGGCAGGCGGCCTCAAAAATTGATTACGATGTGCTGCATGTGGTAGATCACGGGCCGTTCGGTGCAGCTTTATGTACCGATGAGTTTTGCATCAATAAAGAAGTTTGGGTATCCTTTCACGATCATTTTTCTACCACATTTGGATCGTATGCAAACTCAAACGCGCTATGGAAACGAGCCACCAGGCGTTTGGTTATTTCGGAGGAATTGGGCAACGAGTACAGCCGCTTGTTTGGCGCTGCTGAATTTGAACTGATAACAGATGGAGTGGCAGCCGCAGAATTGAGCACACCTGCAAAAGGCCATACCTCACCTATGGTAGTCTATTTTGCGGGCCTCCTGCACATTGATTATATCCCACTGTTTAGGATCCTGGCAGATGCGCTGGATCTGCTGCGTAAGGACGGGCATCAATTTAAACTAGTGCTGCGTGGCACACAATACATTCCGTTTTTGGAGAACCGTACTTTTGATACCGAATACCGGCAGGTATCAATAGATGATGCTGAGCTGAAAAGCGAGCTGGATAGCAGCACTATGCTATATCTCCCTATCAAATTTACCCGGCCCGATTTTTACCTGTACAGCCTGTCTACAAAAATGATAGGTTACCTGGGCGCTTCAGGTGCCATTTTATATCACGGGCCCGCAAATGCTGCAGCTGCTAAATTGCTGCGATCGGCCAATGCCGCCGTTTGCTGCGGCGAAAAGGATGTAGAGAAACTATCAAAAGATATTTTAAATTTGATAGCCGATAAAAGCAGTATTTCTGAAAATGCCAAAATGCTGGCTCGCCAAAAGTTTGATCTTGAGCACATTCAGCAACAGTTTTGGCAGTATAAAGGCTTAACAACACCGTAAAGGATGAGGCGTTTCCTAGCTGAATTGAGGATCTATATTTGTAACCGGTGGGTGGCGGTTATACCCAGCCATACCATCAGGCAATTTTATTATCGTAAAATAATGAAATACAGCATCGGCCAAAACGCTGCCATATTTATGGATTGCACGTTTGACTGTACCTGTTTTTTCAGTATCGGCAAAAATTCGGTCATTAATGCAAAGTGTAGGATGGATAATAAAAGCCGCATCACCATTGGCGATAACGTATCCATATCGCAGGAAGTGATGATCTTATCTGCCGACCATGATCCGGATGCGGCCGACTTTAAAGGCCGCGACCGGCCAGTTGAAATAGAAGATTACGTTTGGATTGGCTCGCGGGCAACCATTATGCCCGGCGTAAGGTTAGGAAAGGGGGCAATAGTTGCTGCAGGCGCCGTTGTTACCAATGATGTACTGCCTTATCAAATTGTAGGCGGAATTCCTGCTAAACTATTGCGGATGCGCAGTAAAGATTTAAGTTACCAGCTATCATACAGGCGGTTGCTACAGTAGTACTAGCTATATATAGTACTTGTTTAAGTTGGCTGCAGTCATAATCTTGTAGTGTGATGTAAGGCATCTTGCACAAAACAGCCGCTGCAGTGGTATGAAAAATTGCAAAGGTTTTACCAAAAAAGGTAAAGGTTTACGATAATGATAAGGTTGATTGCAGGATTTACAGTATAAAAATGGTTTTCCCATTGTTGGAAACAAGTAGCTGGTGTGAAATAAAAAAATAGGTTATGGATCGTTTGTTAAACTTGCTAATATCTGCATAATATTTCGCAATCCACTATAAAGGAGTAATTTATGTGTACAAAATAACGAGCGATATTTTTATCGTATTTTGTAAAAACATTCAAAAAATATAGAGCATAATGCCGTCATCAGGCCCTAAATATTTGAGCATCGTGTTTATCTGCAGCTCGCTGCAGCCAGGGAAGGATGGTGTAGGCGACTATACCCGGCGCCTGTCTGCTGCCTTGATCAAAGCAGGCCATAGCTGCGCAATAGTTTCGTTAAATGACCGGGATGCTACTGTGGACATTGAAGAATCGCAACAGGCTGAAGGCATCAACATACCGGTATTAAGGCTGCCTGCTTTTTTAGAGATGAAGCAACGGATGGCCCGGGCAAAAGCCTGGATAAGCGCTTTCGATCCGCAATGGATCAGTTTACAGTTTGTGCCTTTTGGGTACCATCCCAAAGGGTTAAAAATAGGTTTGGGTGTCTTACTGTCGTCATTAAACAACACGGCTAACTGGCATGTGATGTTTCATGAGTTATGGGTAGGCATGGCAGATGAAGAATCACCCAAGCTTAAACTATGGGGCCGGGGCCAGCGGGTATTGATCAGGTCACTATTAAAAAAACTGCAGCCGAAGATGGTAAATACCCAAACGCATCTTTACCAGCAATTACTAGGTAAAATGGACGTTGAAGCGGCGTATTTACCCCTTTTTGCTAATATCCCGGTTGTGGCAGCAACGCGTGCGAATAGATTAACAGAAGGGATCGCGCTAGTGGTTTTTGGAGCTATTCATGATCGTGCACCGATAACGCAATTTGCTGCTGAGGCTGCAGCCTATTCAAAACAAAGCGGCAGGCAGGTAACTTTAACCATTTTAGGCCGGGGCAACAGCGAGCAGCACCGCTGGGCTAATGCTTTTAAAAGCGAAGGATTACCGGCTGTTATTTTGGGAGAGCAGTCTGCCGAACATATTTCAACCATATTATCAGGGGCAACATTTGGCTTATCGGCAACGGCCCTTGCGGTGATTGAAAAAAGCGGTTCGTACGCAGCCATGCGCGAACATGGCTTACCAGTACTATCGGTAGCAAAAAAATGGACACCAACCGGTGTGGCTCTGCCCGCAGCGCCGGCCGGCGTTCTTGAATATCGCCCGGGTAACTTTGAAACATGCGTGGCAGCCGGGCGGAATGATGCCTATCCCAACAACGTTTTTCAAGTTGCTGATATATTTGTTAAAGCCTTATTAAGCACTTAAAGTAATTGATGAAAAAACAAAAGATAGCCCTTTTTACCGCCCATTCGCCGGTTGTTGGTGGTGGTGGCGCTATATTAAGAAGTTTAGTGCCCAATTTACCGCAACTGGATATCACCTGGTATTATCTTAACCCGCAAACTGTGCCGGGCTATGAGCAAGGCTACCTGGGGCAACCGCTCATGGGGGGGGCAATATTGCAGGATATTTTACAAACCCGGAAAATGCTGGCTGGTAACAAGGTTGTTTACCTGGATAACATCATTGATCAACTTTTGGCCGTGGACTGCGATGCGTATTGGGTTGTTTCGCATAACGAAGGTTTACGCATTGCACTGGAGCTGAGCATCCGCCAACAGTGGCGCCCTGTACACATGACGGTGCATGATGATTGGGCAGGTGCACTTTGCGCACGCTCTGTACGATACCGGGTGATGAATAGATTGGCCCAAAAGTTAACAATTAAAACGCTGAAAGCGGTTGCCTCCTTTGATGTGATCAGCAGCGGGATGCGCGATTATTACCGCACTTTAACCGCCCGCAGGGGAGAAATTTGTCATCGTTACCTGCCGGAGCGTTCGATCTGTATAAACGGTGAGACTAAAGAAAAGGATGGAATACGGATAGGCCATATCGGCTCTATTTATGATAAAAAAGATCTTTTTAAATTTCTTGAATTGCTAAAATCGTTTTTTACTGAAAAAGGCAAACCCGCACTATTACAAATGTGGGGATGTCACTTAAGCCTGAAAGATGTTCCCAGGCACCTGAGAGAATACATTGAATTTTTTGAGACCCTGCCCGAAGAAAAAGTGATTTCCCGCCTTGCCGCCTGCGATTTTGTATATTGTATGTATCCGCTGACAAAAACGCTGCATACGTTTTCTAAAACCAGCCTGCCAACCAAGCTGACCAGCTATTTACAGGCTGCGCGGCCCGTTTTTGGTCACGGCCCTGACGATAGCACGCTGGCGGAATTTCTTAATACCACAAAACTGGGTGCGATGTGGAGTACACAAGGTAAAAAGGCAGGCTTTACGGCCCTTGAAAATATAATGGCTCTAAAAACCACCGGGGCAGATTGGCAGGACGCCCGCCGGCAATATTTTGGTGAAAAAAACCTACAGGTGATATCGAAGGCAATGCAAAACACCCCAATATTTTAGTACCTGCCCATTTTATAAATATCCGCCGGCAACACAAATTACAGCAGCTTATCATATAAATTTTATATTTTTATCCTAAATTATTGCGCACCTAAATAATCTATGAAGGCCTTTTCTCAGCTCAAAAAAAATTTAAAAAAAGACTTTTCAAATTTAAAGGCTGTAAAAATCGCTCTGCTAGGTGATAGCGCAACACAATTCTTAACCCAGGCAATCCGCGCGGTTGGTTATGAATACCAGCTTAATTTAGATATCTGGGAGGCTGATTTTAGCCAGGTGGAGCGGCAGATTTTTGATCCCACATCAGATCTGTATAATGCTGCACCCGAGCTCATCATTATTTTCCAATCAACCCATAAGGTTTTAAATAAATATAGCCAGTTACAGCCGCAACAATACCACCTGTTTGCTGATCAGCAGTTATCGCTGATAGCTACATTAACCCAAACTATTGGGCAAATTTCAACTGCAAAGGTTATATTTTATAATTATCCGGAGATCAACGATTCGGTATTTGGCAGCTATGCCAACAAGGTACCGGCTTCGTTTACTTATCAACTGCGTAAACTGAACTATGAATTAATGGTTTACACTGCCGCCAACCCTGGTTTTTATCTTTGCGATATGGCAGCCGTTCAAAATGAAGTAGGTCGTGCCGCAACTTTTCAACCGTCGGTGTATGTAAATAGCGAAATGGTTTTGAGTATAGATGTATTACCACTGATTGCTACCCGTACCGTTGACGTGATAGCCGCTATGTATGGCAAGGTAATTAAGTGCCTCATCCTTGATCTGGATAATACAATTTGGGGCGGTGTAATAGGTGATGACGGTTTAGAAAATATAGAGATCGGTGGTTTGGGGATAGGTAAGGCTTTTACCGAGTTTCAGTATTGGGCAAAAAAGCTAAAAAACAGAGGAATAATTTTAGCGGTATGTAGTAAAAATACCGAATCAGTAGCCAAAGAGCCATTTGAAAAACACCCGGATATGGTGTTGCGGCTGGAGGATATCACTGTATTTATGGCCAATTGGGATACCAAGGTGGAAAACATCCGCAAGATCCAGGCTGTTTTGAACATCGGTTTCGACTCTATGGTGTTCTTAGATGATAACCCTTTTGAAAGAAACATCGTTCGCGAAAACATTCCTGGTATCATCATACCCGAATTACCGGTAGATCCTGCCGAGTACCTGGAACACTTATACAATTTGAACCTGTTCGAAACCATCTCGTTTTCTAGTGAGGATCTGGAGCGTACCAAACTTTACCAGGTAGCAGCAAAAAGGGTTGCCCAACAAACCAGCTTTACCAACGAAAGTGATTTTTTAAAAAGCCTGGATATGATTTCAATTGTACAGGCTTTTAATAAATTTACGTTGCCGAGGGTTGCCCAGTTGTCGCAAAGGTCTAATCAGTTTAATCTCAGAACGGTTAGGCATACAGAGCAAGATCTGGAGGAACTGATTAGTAACGAAGATACCTTTACCTTGTCTTTTACGCTGGAAGATAAATTTGGCGATAACGGTTTAATCAGTGCCATTGTGCTGAAAAAAGATGCAACAGATCTATTTATAGATACCTGGTTTATGAGTTGCAGGGTGCTAAAACGCGGTATGGAAAGCTTCGTGTTAAATAAAATTGCAGCTGTAGCCATGCAAAATAATTATACGCGTATTAAGGCCGAATATATACCAACCGCAAAAAATGAATTGGTGAAAGATCATTATAAAAATCTTGGTTTTGCTGAACAAGACGGTTATTGGTACCTGGATCTGGACAGCTACCAACCAAAAGAATGTTACATAAGTACTAAATAGATGCAAGATGGAAAAAAGTGAAATGCTGAAAAAGGTAAATGATGTTTTTATAGACATACTGGATGATGAAAGCATCGTACTATCCTATGAAACTACTGCTGCTGATGTAGAGGATTGGGATTCATTAAACCACATTCACCTGGTAGTGGCAGTTGAAAAGGCTTTTAAAATAAAATTTACGTCGTACGAGATCCAAACCTGGGCAAACGTGGGTGAAATGCTGGACTGTATCATTTCTAAAAATGTTTAATTTCGAAATAAACGATACGTTTGAAAAGACCTTTGCAGTTACAGCAGCGGTATACGAAGGATTTATTGACATTTTTAATGACCGCAATCCGCTGCACACCGATGATGATTTTGCCAGATCATTTGGCTTTAAGGGTCGGGTAATGCACGGCAATATTTTAAATGGTTTTTTATCTGTCTTTGTGGGTGAATGCCTGCCCGATAAAAAAGTGATCATACATGACCAGGTAATTCAGTTTAGAAACCCGGTTTATTTAAACGATGTGCTGGCATTTACTGCAACTGTAACCAATATTTATGAAGCTGTTAAAGCAGTTGAGTTTAAATATCAATTCAAAAATTGCGATGCTAAAATAGTTGCAAAAGGTAAAATACAAATAGGGATACTGGTATGATCATTTTAATTACAGGAGGCGCGTCAGGCTTGGGAGCGGCAATCACAACTCGTATGGCCCGTAGTGCTGAATTTAAAGTGTATTTTACTTACAATCAATCAGTAGCAAAGGCAAAAGCTATCGAGGGCGCTTTCCCTAATACGTCAGGCATCCGGTGTGATTTCAGTGATCAGGAAAGTGTTGACAGCTTAAAGCTGCAAATAGCAGCTATTAACCCAGATGTGCTGATTAACAATGCCTATTCCGGCAGTTTTTTAAAAACTCATTTCCACAAAACCCAGCCTGCAGACTTTTTGGCGGAGTTTAAAGATTCCGTGCTGCCTACCCTAGCCGTTACGCAGGCTGCAATCAGCAGTTTTCGCAAGAAAAAAGCGGGCAAAATTATCACTGTTTTAACGGCTGCTTTGGTAAATACACCGCCGGCAGGTGCTGCCATTTATGTTGCCAACAAAGCTTATCTGCAACAAATGGCCAAAGTTTGGGCGGCAGAAAATGGCAGGTTTAATATCACTTCCAATACGGTATCGCCTAATTTTATGCAAACAAAATTTACAGGCGATATAGACGAGCGAATGGTAGAGCAGATCAGACAGAACCATCCGCTAAAAACCCTGCTCACTACAGAAGAGGTTGCAGAAACGATTTATTTTTTGGCCAATACCACCGCTCAGGTCAATGGTATAGATATATTGATTAATGCTGCTACAAATATTAAGTAACAAACATGGTTTTTAACTCATTACCATTTGTAGCTTTCTTTGTTGTGTTTTTCTTCCTGTACTGGTTTGTGGTGGGCAACAGCCTCCGGCTTCAAAATATCCTCATCTTAGCGGGCAGCTATTTTTTTTATGCCTGGTGGGATTGGCGTTTTCTGTCGTTACTAATTATCCAATCGCTGATCAATTACCTTTTAGGTATCCGGATAGCTAAGGCTCCCGATAAGCAAAAGAAAGACCTGATGATGTATCTCGGAAGCATTATCAGTATTGGTATCCTGATTTATTTCAAGTACAGCAATTTTTTTATTGAGTCGTTCCTTGCTGTGTTCCCTGGCCTGCACATCGGGTTGTTGAATCTTGTATTACCGCTGGGCATTAGCTTTTATACCTTCAGAACGCTCAGTTATTTGTTTGACGTGCATAAGAATAAAATAAAACCCGTTACCGATTGGGTAGTGTTCTTTTCGTACGTGGCATTCTTCCCTTCACTTTTATCCGGGCCAATTGATAAGGTTAAAACCCTGGTGCCCCAACTGGAAAAAAGCCGAACATTTGATTACGATACCGCTGTTGATGCCCTGCGGCAGATATTGTGGGGATTGTTTAAAAAAATAGTGATTGCAGACCAGTTAGCCGGTATCTGCAATAATATATACAGCAACTACCATACGCTGCCCGGGAGTACCTTATTATTAGGTACATTTTATTTTGCTATCCAGCTTTATACTGATTTTTCCGGCTATTCAGATATGGCGATAGGGATAGCCCGCCTTTTGGGTTTCAGCATTACTAAAAATTTTGATTTTCCATTTTTTGCCCAAAGCATCTCACAGTTTTGGCGAAAATGGCACATGTCGCTCACCAGCTGGCTTACCGAGTATGTGTTCACGCCACTGAGTATTAGTTTTAGAGACTACGAAACCTGGGGCCAGGTGATGGCCGTAATGATCAATTTTACCGTAATCGGTATCTGGCATGGTGCCAACTGGACTTTTATTCTTTTCGGGATATTGCATGGCTTATATTATATACCCGCTATACTGCGTGGTACCATTAACAAAAAATTTAAAACAGATACTACAAAGAAGCTGCCCACCTTGCCTGAGCTAGCCAACATGCTCCAAACATTTACATTGGTTAGTTTTTCGTTTATACTGTTCAGATCAAACTCGGTTACGGATGCGGCTCAATTTTTTGCCCGCATTTTTACAACATCCATTAGGCTATACCCGGTGGATGCAAAGCCATATTTAGTTGCGCCTGTTTTATTATTTTTGGTAGTTGAATGGTTTCAGCGGAGTAAACAGCATGTTTTACAAATTCAGAATTTAAAATATGGCATTTTGCGCTGGGGTATTTATCTGATGATTTTCTGCACGATACTTATCATAATTTCAAATGAAGATTCAAAAGAAGCTGGATTTATGTACGTTAAATTTTGATGAATAATGTTGAAATTTTTAATCAAGCTTAGCGCCTTTCTTGTTCTCACCATTGTGCTTTTTATGTTGCCTCCAATTCTTTTGCGCAACATTACTTACGAAAACAGCATCATGGCGGTATTGCCCGATAAGCACAAATTACTACAGCAAACAACGCAACCTAAAATAATATTTGTAGGCGGCTCTAATGTAAGCATGGGGATAGACAGCAAATTAGTTGCTGATTCCTGCCAGATGCCGGTTGTAAATACCGCTATAGCAATTTGGCTCGGGCTTAAATTTATGTTGAATGATGTTAAGCCTTATGTAAAGAAAGGTGATATTGTAGTTATTGCAGCCGAGTACACTTGTTACGATGAAAGTTTGGATGAAAAAGGGTGGAACGGCTCGCGCGAACTACTGGCCATTTTATTTGATATTTATCCAAGTGGAAACGCGTATCTGGATATGGGCCAAATAATCCACTTGGCTAAGTTTCTGCCACACTACACCGTGTCGGAAATTAATACGTCAATTGCCGGGCATCCAAAAGGAATGTTCAACGATATTTCGGTACGAAGAAGTTTTAATGGCTATGGTGATCTATCCGCGCATTGGCAGCAAGTTAAAATCCCTTTTGCGCCCGAAGAAAAATGTAACGGCAGGGAGCAGGTAAATCCTGAAGCCATGCGTTTTTTAAAAGATTTTAATGGATTTGTAAAATCAAAAGGGGCGAAGTTGATAGTTTTGCCGCCTACTTTACAGGCCCAGTCATTCCGGAACCAACAGTTTATTATAAAAAAAATTGAAGCTCAGTTAAAAAGCATTGATGTGCCATTTTCGGCAAGGCCAGAACGTTACATAGCTAAGGATATTTACTGTAACGATTCGCCCTATCATTTAACAAGGCAGGGGGTAGCTATTCGTACCCGACTGGTGGCAGAGGATATTGCAAAGAAAATAGACAGGTAATTTGCTATTTTAGAGGAAAATAGACGTCGTGATGGTGTCGATAACAGGTGCAGTTTTAATCCGCAAAAAATTAGATGACCGTCTTTGGCAGCGTTACTAATTATTACCAGAGTTGTGTGGCCGATTTCGCTACATTTTTTTTACTTTAGAGTTGAAACAAATGTTTCGGCTATTTCAGAAGATTTTTAATAGGTATGAAGGTAATGCTGTCGCATGCAACAGGTAATGAATTTGTTAGGGCATTGTTGCTGGCATTGCATAACAATGGCATGCTGGCGGAATTTGATACTACCGTTGCTGCAAATGCTAATTCTGCGTGGCTTAATTTTTTGCCATCAGCGTTAAAGCAAGAATGGCTGCGCCGCACCTATCCAATACCGCAAAATATAATCAGATCACACCCCACACGAGAACTGGCAAGATTGATCATGCCACGGTTAGGTTTATCAAAGCCCGTAAGGCACGAACAGGGTTGGGCAAGTGTTGACGCTGTCTATCGGGATTTAGACAGTAAAATTGCGCATCGCTTAAAAGGCCTGCAGCAGGGGAACCCTATCGATGCAATTTACGCCTACGAAGACGGTGCTTTGGCAACATTTAAACAGGCGAAAAATTTAGGATTACAATGCCTGTATGATTTACCCATAGGTTACTGGCGCGCTGCCAGGGAAATGCTCACAGCAGAGGCCGAACGTTGGCCCGATTGGGCTGTAACCTTAACCGGCTTAAAGGATTCTGATTCGAAACTTGCCCGGAAAGACGAAGAGCTTAAACTTGCAGATAAAATTTTTGTAGCAAGCAGCTTTACGGCCAAGACCCTTGATTATTTCCCCGGTCAATTAGCTAAAATACAGGTTATCCCCTATGCGTTTCCCGCCGTTGCGCAGGGCAGGATATATCAATCGGCCGGAAAAACCGGGCCTTTAAAAATTCTTTTTGTAGGCGGCTTATCTCAACGGAAAGGGATAGCAGATCTGTTTGAGGCTGTTGAAGATTTTGGTAAAAGGGTGTCATTAACGGTTGTAGGCCGAAAAATGGCGGTTGATTGTGCCGTATTGAATGAAGCGCTGGCCAGGCACAAATGGATTCCCAGCCTTGCACATGCCGAGGTTTTAAAATTAATGCGTGAAAGCGATGTGTTGATCTTCCCATCTTTATTTGAGGGGTTTGGATTGGTAATTACAGAAGCTATGGCACAGGGAACCCCGGTAATTACAACGGAAAGAACTGCAGGCCCTGATATTATCACTGACGGGGAAGATGGCTGGCTGATTGAGGCCGGGGCTGCAGATCAGCTAAAAGCAGCAATAGAAAGAATATTGAGTAACCCGGCACTTATCAAAAAAACGGGGACAGCTGCAATGGCTGCCGCCCGGAAAAGGCCCTGGGCTAAATACGGACAGGAACTTGTTGAGGGTATTAACAATTAATAACGAGGTAGAAATTTTTTAAAATGACCTATTCTGATGAAAATATATTAGTAGACAAAAGCAAAGCGGATGGTTACCTAAAACGGACCCTTAGTATAAAACGTTTTACAGAATTATCAGCAATTGTGTCACTTAAAAAGGGTATCTGGTTTTACTTTGTCTTGCTTATTTTTGAAGGTTCGTTGCGCAAATGGGTACTCCCCGGTTTGGCCACGCCATTACTTGTTGTGCGCGACCCGGTTGCTATTTATATTCTGATAATTTCATTTCGAAACGGCCTGTTGCCGGTGTCGCGCTATGTAAACGTAATGTGGTTTATTGGTGTATTCGCCTTGTTTACAGCGTTGCTGGTAGGGCATCATAACTTGCTGGTAGCCTGTTACGGTGCGCGTATTTTGTTGTTTCACTTTCCGTTAATATTTGTCATAGGCAAGATATTTGATTTGGAGGACGTTCTTAAAATGGGGCGAGTTGTACTCTGGATGTCCATCCCTATGTTTTTGCTGATCACCCTGCAATTTTACAGCCCCCAAAGCGCATTTGTAAATAAAGGCATTGGTGCCGATTCATTGGGAGGAGGTTTTAGCGGCTCATTGGGTTATTTCAGGCCTCCGGGTACCTTTTCCTTTACCACCGGTAACACCCAGTTTTTCTCTCTTGTTGGTGTATTTGTAGTGTATTTTTGGTTGAACCTGAAGCAGGTGAACCGCGTTTTGCTCATTTGTGCAACTATAGCTTTAATATCTGCTATTCCTATCTCCATCAGTAGGGCACTATTGGTACAAACTGTTTTGACCGTAGTTTTTGCGCTGGCTTCGGTAATAAATACGCCAAAGCTTTTAGGCAGAATATTAAGTGCGGTAATTGGATTAACAGTAATTGTTGCATTATTAAGTAATTTACAGTTTTTCAACAATGCCATAACGGTGTTAACCAGCCGTTTTACGGAAGCCAGTAATAGCGAGGGTACCATTGATAATTCCATCCTGAACCGGATCGGGGCCGGTATTATGGAACCGTTTGATAGTGGAGAGTTGCCGTTTTTTGGTTTGGGAGTTGGAATTGGTACCAATGCGGGCGCAAAATTGTTAATAGGGCGTTCTGATATTTTCCTGGTGTCCGAAGGTGAATGGGGAAGAATGATTGGAGAAATGGGGGCTGTTTTTGGCATCGCCGCAATTATTTTTAGAATGCATTTAAGCTTAAAACTGCTCAGGGAATCGTACAAGCGGTTAAAGTTTAATAATTTATTGCCCTGGCTAATGGTAAGTGTTAGTTTCCAGGCTGTTGTACAAGGTCAGTGGGCACAGCCAACGGCTCTTGGTTTCGGAATAATGATGGGGGGCTTAACTATAGCTGGACTGAACTATCGAACCCCCGGGCGTATTTAATCCGTTTCAGAGATGGCCGCAGCTCCTCAAAGAATATTGATATACCGCTTGGGCAGCCTTGGCGATACAATTATGGTGCTGCCTGTTTTTCACCAGATCAGGTTAGTTTATCCGGATGCCGACATTACCTTGCTAACGAATAGCCCCGTGGCTAACAAAGCGGCCCCGTTACAAAGCGTGTTAGGCAATGATTATTTTTTCGACAGGGTACTCGCTTATCCGGTAGGTACACGCAGCGTTACCACCTTATTTAATCTGATCATGCAAATTCGCGCCTTGAAGATAGATACGCTGATCTATCTGGCCGGAGTCAGAACGTTGAGCAATACTTTTAAAACTAAAGTTGTGGTGCGGAGAGACTGGTGGTTTTTTAAAGCAGCGGGTATTAAGCAAATGATAGGCTTTCCAGCTCTTCGGGAAGATTTTGAATTGGTGACCGACGGCGAGACCGGCGATCTGGAGTGGGAGGCAAAGCGACTGGCCCGCAGAGTGAAGGCCCTTGGCTATATTAACCTTCAGGATGATCGCTACTGGGACTTGCGCTTAACACCGCAGGAAAAAGCAGCCGCGGCAGTCGAGCTTAAAGAAATTTTGCCTGGCGAAGCGGTCATAGTAGCTAGTACAGGAACCAAAAACCAGGTAAATCACTGGGAGGAGTATAATTGGCTTAATCTTTTTAAACAGCTGGGGCCAGCGCTTCCCGGGCACCACCTTGTTATGATAGGTGGCGCTGATGAATTTGAGCAAGCCGATAATTGTATTAAAGCATGGGGTGGCAAGGCATTAAATCTGTGCGGTAAAACATCTCCGCGGGTATCGGGTGCGATATTAAAACTGGCCCGGGTTTTTATTGGGCACGATAGCGGGCCTATGCATTTGGCAGCAGCGGTTGGTACCCCCTGTGCAGCGGTTTTTTCTGCCCGGCATTTTCCCCGCCAGTGGTATCCCCGGGGCAACTTTAATAAAATTATCTATCATAAAACAGACTGTGCAGGGTGCAATTTAGATATATGCATCAAGGAGAAAAAAAAATGTATCCTTTCCATCTCCCCGGTAGAAGTTAAAATGGCGGTGCTGGAACTATTAGATAAAAATTCAAACGTTAACATTGCTTAAATGAAGCTATTGCACATAATTGCAAGCATGAATCCTGCAAGCGGCGGTCCCTGCCAGGGAATCAGAAATACCAATCCCGAGTTGATGCGCATTGGCATTAACCGCGAGGTAGTAAGTTTGGATGATCCTAACAGTCCGTTTTTAGGGATGGATGATTTTGTGATACACGCACTAGGGCCTGCGGTTGGCCCATGGCAATACTCGGCTAAGCTGATGCCATGGCTCCTGGCAAATATGGCGCGTTTTGATGTTATAATTATTAATGGGTTATGGCTGTATTCAAGCTATGCCGGCTGGAGCGCGAGGACAACGCTCATTAAACAGGCGAAGAAAAAAGGAGCCTCACCGCTGCCACTCAAACTTTATGTAATGCCACATGGGATGTTGGATCCCTATTTTCAGCGTGCTAAAGACCGCAGACTTAAAGCGATCAGGAATTGGCTTTACTGGAAGGTTATAGAAAGCCGGGTAGTTAACGATGCCGATGGGCTATTTTTTACCTGCCAAACCGAACTGGAGCTGGCCAGGCAGGCATTTAAGCCATACCACCCCAAAAAAGAAGTGAATGTGGGTTATGGAATAATAGCACCCCCGGATTATACACCGGAGATGAAAAAGGCCTTTATGCAACTATGCCCGGATTTGAACGGACATCCGTTCCTGTTGTTTTTTAGTCGCATTCATCAGAAAAAGGGAGTAGGTACTTTGGTAAAGGCCTATGCCGGGGCAATGGAAAATGCGCTTGAGCACAATAAGCCAAGTTACAAATTAGTATTAGCAGGTCCCGGTGCAAGCTCGGCTTATGGGCATGAAATACAGCGGCTCGTAGCAACTTACCCGCATATTAAAAAACATGTGTTGTTCACCGGAATGATAACCGGAGACGCAAAATGGGGAGCGCTTTACACATGCGATGCGTTTGTGCTCCCAAGCCATCAGGAGAATTTTGGGATTGCGGTTGTTGAGGCTATGGCTTGCAAGAAAGCCGTCCTTGTATCACGGCAGGTTAATATATGGAAGGAAATTGAAGAAGGTGGCGGTGGGGTAATTGCCGATGATACACTTGCCGGTACGAGCCATTTATTAAATACCTGGATGAGTCTTTCGGAGGATGCAAAAGTGGAGATGAGCAACAAAGCCCTGAATGTGTTCCGTTCTAACTTTGATATAAGCCTTGTTGCTAAACACTTTATAAATGCCATCTCGGATCACGTGCAATAGGAAGTGATTTTGGGTTCGGGGATCAATATTTTTATAAAACGAGATTTTTAAAGCAATTGAAGTACGTGTTTAAATTTCTGATTTTTTTAAACTGTTGTTTCCCTGGTAACAAACAAATAATATTTTGAAAAAAAAGCATAAGTTTAGTATCATTGTTTAAACAGGGAAGTTGCGTATAAAATCGCCATAGCATTCAATCAACATTAGGAAACAAGTTTTCAATTCTGTTAGCCGGGTAATCACCGTTATTTTTGTTAAATGATCAATAAGGATACCCATACCGGGCCATCATTTTCTCTTTCCAACCGTATGGCCAGGGTTATATGGAATTTGATCGCGTTGTTTTTATTTAGGTTTTCACCCAAGCCATTTCATCCCTGGCGTTCGTTCTTGTTGCGCTGCTTTGGTGCCAAGGTGGGTAAAGGCGTACATGTTTATCCCGGGGTGCGAATCTGGGCCCCCTGGAATCTGGATTTGGGTGACGGTTGCGGTATTGGCAGTGGAGCTATCTTGTATTCCCAGGGAAAAATTACCATCGGAAGGCGGGCGGTAATATCGCAGGGAGTCAACCTGTGTGCGGGGACCCATGATTATACACGGGTTGGTTCTCCTTTAATAACCAGACCAATTTATATTGGCGACAGTGCATGGATTGCCGCCGAAGCATTTGTACATCCCGGTGTGCATATTGGCAATGGGTGTGTTATAGGGGCGCGTGCAGTGGTTGTAAGTAATATGCCCGAGTGGATGGTATGTGCGGGGCATCCGTGCAAACCAATCAAGGCGAGGGTAATGGTTGATTAGATTTTGCCAGTAAAATAATGATATCGGTTTTAATACTTACCAGGAACGAAGAACAAGATTTGCCCGGCTGCCTGGAATCGGTGAAGTGGTGCGATGATATCCATGTTTTCGATTCTTTTAGTAGTGATCGTACCATTGAGATTGCCAGCAGCGCGGGAGCCCAAATTACTCAGCGTAGTTTTGACAATTGGTCCGCCCATCAAAATTGGGGTTTAAGCAATATCAAATTTAAGTACAATTGGGTTTTATATATCGATGCAGATGAGCGTGTATCACCATCTTTGCTGGCCGCGTTAAACTCATTTGATACAGATAATAAGCATGCAGCTTATGAAGTACGCCGCAGGGATTTTGCATGGAACGGTAAATGGCTGAAACATGCGCAGGTTTCGCCGTTTTATTTGAGGTTATTCAGGCCGGAAAAAATGCGTTATGAACGTTTGGTGAACCCACTATCGGTGCCGGATGGGTCGACTTCAAAAATTGAGGGTTACCTGGATCACTATCCTTTTAGCAAAGGGTTTAAATTTTGGTTTACAAGGCATTTAGGCTATGCCGATATGGAAGCCCAGATGAGATTGCAGCAAATTGATAAAAGTGAAAGATTTTCGGTGCGAAAAGCCTTATTTAGCACTGATTTTACGCAACGCAGGTATCACCAAAAAGGTATTTTTTACAAGCTACCTGGCAGGCCTTTAGTGAAGTGGTTGTATATGGTGGTTGCGAGAAGAGCTTTTTTGGATGGAGCAACCGGCATTACTTATGCTACAATGCAATCCATCTACGAGTACTTTATTGTACTAAAAACAAAAGAGAGTAAAACTAAATGATACCGGGTGTTTTATAAATAACCGGTATTAGATTCCCTAACTCACTAGTTCTGCCGATGTTAAGATGGATATTAAGTTTTTAATCCTGGCATTTGCTAAAAAGGTGATAAGGTCTTTAGAATTTTCCTCCAAAAATCTCTTATATTTAGATATTATTCTTTGCGATTACTGAAGTTATAAATATTATTAGCCGAAGGTTTAGGATATAAATGGATAAGAAGAAAATACTTTTAATAAGTCATAATTTCTCTCCCGAGCCAATTGGTATTGGTAAGTATAACGGTGAAATGATTAGCTGGCTTGTTAACCGTGGCTATGATTGTACCGTAATTACAACTTTTCCGTATTATCCTTTTTGGAAGGTTCAGGCACCTTATACTAATCGGTGGTATAAAAAAGAAGTCATTTTAAATCCCCGTAATAAAGCAACTTTAACAGTTTACCGGTGCCCATCTTACATCCCAAGTGACCCTACCGGTAAACAGCGCGCAGTGCAAGATTTTTCGTATTGGGTTACCAAGTTTTTTATGGTATTTAAATTCATGGTTGCCCAAACAAAGTTCGATTTGATCATCACTATTGCCCCGCCGTTTCACCTTGCCTACCTTGGCTTGTTTTTGAGGAAAATGAATGGTGGTAAATTACTGTATCATATCCAGGATATGCAAATCGAAGCCGCTCGTGACTTGAAATTGTTTTCGAGGAAACAGGTGTTGGCAGGCCTTTTTAAGGTGGAACACAATATATTAGAAAAAGCAGATTTTGTTAGCAGTATTTCTTATGGAATGATTAATAAGATAAAAGCTAAAGTTGATAGAAAGATCTTTTTTTTTCCTAATTGGGTTGATACAGATTATTATTATCCATTACCCAACCGCAATAAGCTTAAAACAAAGTGGGGCTACAGGGAGGCTGATATCGTATGCTTGTATTCGGGCGCGGTAGGTGTAAAGCAACGGCTTGAACGCATCCTGGTAACGGCGGAAGCCCTAATGGGTCATGACCATATCAAATTTGTTATTTGCTCCTCAGGCCCATATAAAGACCAATTGCATGAGCAGGCCGTCCTCAAGGGTTTGACCAATATTTCATTTCTGCCAGTGCAGGCAAAAGAAGTATTTAACGAACTTTTAAATATGGCAGATATTCACTTGGTTTTGCAAATTGCTGATGCCGGCGACTTGGTGATGCCATCCAAACTGACCACTATTTTAGCAGTGGGGGGCGCCAGTATCATAACAGCAGCCAAAGGTACCTCGTTGTATGATATGGTACATGATTATGATTTTGGCTACGTGGTAGAGCCGCAAGATAAAAATGAGCAAGATTTGCTTACTGGCCAGATTCTGCAAATAAAACTTGATGAACACCTGGAGGCTAAAAGAGAAAATGCCCGCAACTATGCCGTACAATATCTTAACGTTGATAAGGTAATGAATAATTTCGTTGCGGACTTTCTTGGGTAAACTTAGTTCAGACGCACGTCGCTGATGACAGGTTTATGATCTGAGATCTTTTTGTTTAAAACATTATAATTTACAATATCGAAGTCTTTAGTAGTCAGGATATAATCTATTTGAAGTGGGAAACTACTGAAATAAGTTGTTTGAAAACCTGAACCTTTTTCTACAAAGGCATTGTTTAAGCCTTCACCCAGTTCATTTACGGCGTATGAATTAGGGGTATCGTTAAAATCACCGGTTATAATATAAGGATACTGGCATGATTCGATATGTCGTTTTATACGATCAACCTGGTAGCTTCTGGCTATAAACGCTGCTGATACCCTATCTTTTAAATAGAAGGCCTGGGCAAATCCAACTTGTCCGCCAAGTACCCTTTTTTTCTTCTTATCGTTCATAGTTACGGCTGCAAGGTGTAAACTATAAATTCTGATTTTTCTGGTTTTATACAGTATATCCGCATAAATAGCTTTAGTATTCAACATGGAGGAGGTATCTACCGAACCTGCAGCCAAAATTGGGTACTTGGAAAAAACAACATTACCTGTAGAGTCTTGCTTGTCCAGGTAAAATGATTTAAAATAATTGTACCCGAGTTTACTAACGTTTCGCAAACTGGTACTAACTGAATCATGGTTTATTTTAGCTTTTCTAAATTCAACCATTGTAACAATATCCGGCTGATTATCATCTATCACCTTAACAATTTCGTTTTGGATGGGCATATTTAAAAACCTATCAATCCCCTCGAATTTACGCACGTTATATTGGAGTATGCGGATTTCGGATGGAGCGTTTTTTGAACTCTTGGCCTCTGTACCGTTAAAGCTTACATATTTAAAAAAAGTGCCGAATCCCAGTAATATAGCCAAGGCAGAAATTATAGCAAACACGGGTTTGCGGAAGGGCCAGTATAGAATAAACAAAATATTGCCCAATACCAGGTAGATATACAGAAAGCCGAGTAATGATATGAAAACTGAATCCCTCGGATCAACACTGGGGGAAAGATAGCTTAGCAATAAAAATAAAGCTGCAATAATATTTAATCCCAAAACAATTTTATCAAAAAGGGACAACTTCCTTTGTTTATTTTTTGTGCTCATGAAAGGCTGAAATCATTTTCTTAGTATTTGTTAAAAGTAGCTGTTTAGGCTTGTTTTAGAAAGTGCGATGGGTGTTTTTATTTAAATGTGGTAATAATAATTGATAAATAGTATCATAGTCATATTAATTGATCCAACAATTTATCTTTATTTCTGATAAATGTGTTTTAATATTTATGTTTACGGTAGCAAAAATGAGAAACTGGGCTAAGCGAAATTACTATAAACTAAGCAACCTAAGCCGGATCAAAATTGGTAAGCGGGTAGAGTTTGATATGCATAACCGCTTCGAAGGCCTTAATGCTTTAGGGAACGATGCTATTTTTACCAGCTCACTGTTGGGCTTAGGTTCTTACATTGGCGACAGATCAACGATTAACAAAACCTCCATTGGCAGGTTTTCCTCTATAGGCAGCAATGTATCAACCGGTATCGGCACGCATCCATCAAAACAATTTGTAGCCAGCCACCCTGCTTTTTTTTCTGCTGAAAAACATGCAGGCTTTTCTTTTGTGGGCGAAACAATTTTTGCTGAGCACATTTTTATCGGTGCCGAAAAGAAACACGTAGTTTTAATTGGCAACGATGTTTGGATCGGAAACAATTGCATCATCATGGACGGCGTAACGGTAGGTGATGGCGCCATTATTGCCGCCGGCGCAGTGGTAACCAAAGATGTTGCACCTTATAGTATAGTTGGTGGCCTGCCGGCAAAAGCCATACGTCTTCGTTTTACTCCAGAGCAAGCCGCCAAGCTTTTAGCAATCAAATGGTGGAACTGGGATGTCGAAACGATAAAAGCGAAGAGCTATCTTTTTACTGATATTGAAAAATTTATAGCATCCGCAAATACGGTTACTACTTAAAGTATAAATAGCGGTGCATAAAAACGTCGCTACAAATTAAAATTTTATTCGAATGAAATTTAAAAACTTCGACTCCAATTATTTTTTAACCCTATTATTTTTATTGCTGTCGGCCAATGCCAACGTGCTTTCCAGTAGTACAGTTGGCTTTGTTTTAGTGATCTCATTGATGGTAATTGTAGCTATTGTACGTAAAGCGATCAATAAAGAAGAGGTAAACAGGCTGCTTATCTTTTCGGGAGTCTTTGTGGCTTATATCCTGGTACGGTTCTACTTTATCAATGATTTGGCAACTGATTATTTGTTAAGCGATTTTACTTTTTTATTTAAGTATATCCTGGTAAGCTTCTTGTTTTGCTTATTGTTGGGTGATAAGTTACTGGCTAATGTTGTAAAGGTTGTTACACACTTAACCCTGCTATCGTTTGTTTTTTTTGCAGTGCAATTGTTGGCCGGCGAGTTTATGGCCAAGACGTTCTCGAGCATTAATTTCCCAACCGGGAATGATGTGCCGGGGTACCATAATGTGTTTCTGTTTACTTATACCCAGGGGTTTCATGATTTTGCTAACGCAGGCTTTGTTTGGGAACCGGGCGCATTTGGCTGTTTTTTGGTCATTACACTGATGTTCCATTTATTTTTAAACAAGTTTAAATTTGATTCGACAGCCATTACCCTGATCATTGGTAATATCACCACCTTTGCCACTACCAATTACCTTGGATTGATGGTGCTGTTTTTTTTAGCCTATCGTTACCGCATCCCTAAAATTAATATCTATTTGCTGATGTTTATACCTACGGTAATATTGGCATTTATATTTATACCCTTTTTGGGAGATAAAATTGTTGACACCTATAAGGAGGATATGCGCGATCTTAACCACCTTAAGGTACTCGAAAAATGGTATCACCATAACCGGATGCAAATACCCCTTAACAGGTTTTCGAGCATGTGGTTCATCCTGGATTCTTTCGGTTCCAAACTGATCATGGGGGTCAGCAATAAGTATAATGATGTATTAAACAGGTCCTATACCGTCAACATATCAAACGGGGTGTTTGATTTTGTGGCTAAATTTGGTTTTATAGGACTCATCTATCTTATTTACAGATATGCAAGGTTTTGTTTTGCTTTTGTGCTGAGATGGGAAAACGTGGTGTATTGCGTAGTGATTTTATTGATTTTAAGTTTTGGCGAGCCTATACTTTTTCTGCCTATCGTGATGATATTTTTGTTTCTTAAGCGTGTTCAGAAGCCATTGAATGCACCTGGGCGCGAACGGCCGAACGATTCCCCTCCAGCTGCTTACAAACGTGCTGTAGCCTAGCCAGGTTTGCGCTGAAGCATTAAAACGCGTTATCGTCTCCCTTAAGGCTGTTCCACACGGTTAAGAAAATGATCTTAAGATCAAACAGGAACGACCAATTTTCTAAATACCATACATCGGCCTCAACACGCTGTAGCATTGCCTCAGTGGTGCGCGTTTCGCCCCGCAGCCCGGTAACCTGCGCCCAGCCGGTAATGCCCGGCTTTAAAAAATGCCTTACCATAAACCTGTCTATCAGCTGGGAGTATTGTAAGGTATGGCTTAACATATGTGGCCTGGGGCCTACCACGGACATATTGCCCCTCAATACATTAAAAAATTGTGGTAACTCGTCTATACTTGTTCGGCGCATAAATGCACCAAGTTTAGTAATTCGGCGATCGTTTCTTACCGCTTGCTTGCTATCACTGTCATCATTAACGCGCATACTCCGAAACTTATAGCACCAAAACGGATGGTTGTCCTTTCCTGATCTGAGTTGTTTAAATAATACCGGTCCTTTAGATTCTAATTTAATTAACAGCGCAAGAACAGGAAATGCCCAGCTAAAGAAGAATATTATAACAAACATTGAAAAGAAGATATCAAAAATTCTTTTTACAAATCTGTTCAGCATATTTTCTAATGGTTCAGATCGCACAGAAATAACAGGAATATGTCCGAAGCTTTGGATGAGTACAGGTTTAATGCCGAAATTATAATACTCTGGTATTATCCGGAATCGAATAAGATTCTTTTCTGCGTCGGACAATAATTTTTCTATTTTTTGTGTTTCCGACACAGGCAACGCACAAAATAATTCATCTATTTTGTTTTCTAATACATATGCGATACAATGGTCAATAGGCCCCAGATATAAATCATTCTGCTTTATTTTTTGATGATCATCATCAAAAAAGCCTACCAGTTTGTACCCTCTGTCGGGATTGCCGATAAAAAACTTTTGAAGATCGATACTGATCCTTCCGCTGCCTACGATAATCACACTTCTCGCGTCGAACAGTTTTGCACGGGTGCTTTTCCTGATACTCAGGAATATCAGTTTCCATATCCATAAAAAAGCGCCGATAAGGAGGCACGCATATATTAAATAAGTGTAAGTAATGGAGTAGGCTTTTATACCAATTACCACTACGATGATGGTTATTAGTGTCAGAAAAATAATGTAGGTTTTAATTACCTTCCTGAAGGTATTTATTGAATCCTTATTCAGTACTTCATCATACAGCCGCGTGAGATTGGCCGATAGCAGCCAGGTAAGATTAAATATTAAAACTATAGGCAGGTAGTTTCTATTGGGCGGCCACAACACACTGGTTTCGTACGTCGTTAAACAATAGGCAGTGATCATGGCAAGGTTTAACACCAGGTAATCAACAGCCAGATTGATGGTTTTAACAAATGTAGCGTAGCGATGAACCATTAAAAACAATTAAGTGACTTAAATGGAGCTAATATAGCCATTTCTTCAATTTCACCATTGATGTTTCCCTATAAACACTTACCCGGTTTTAAGAGGTGCGTTATGAATAGGTAAGAAGACTATCTTAACTAATTAACTTGTATATTCCCCCTGCCGACAAAATCATTTATGGTCGGCATATTAATTAAAATTAAAAAATTTTAATATTGAGGGCGTAAATATACAATTTTAGTAAAAAATAACGGCAGTTTAAGCCTTTATTTTGTGGTTTGATAATTACAGTTATTGAATATCAATATTGCATTAAGTCAAATAGGGGGAAATTTGTAGCTTACGCAATTTATATTTAAGCAATTCTACCGCCGGGAATCTACTAATCAGAAAGCATTTTTATCGCCTACCATCGTCTTCCAAAATGTAAGAAAGATGATTTTCAGATCAAGAAGCAAACTCCAATTTTCTATGTACCAGATATCATAGTTAACTCTGGCCTTCATCATGGAGGAATCACTTGTTTCCCCTCTAAATCCATTAACCTGCGCCCATCCGGTGATACCAGGTTTTATGGAGTGTCGAACCAGGTAATTATCAATAATTTCTTTGGATTCTAAATTTAAGGGTGTAGGGTGGGGGCGCGGGCCCACTACAGACATGCTCCCCAAGAATACGTTGATAAATTGAGGGAATTCATCAAGGCTCGTTTTTCGCAAAAATGCACCAACTTTAGTGATCCTCGAATCATTCCTTTTGGCTTGCTGATATTTGCTGTTTTTTTGATCGGCATCTGCTGTTTGCACCACCATTGATCTAAACTTGTAGCATTTAATCTTGGCATTCTTTTTACCCCATCGCTCCTGCACAAAAAATACCGGCCCCTTTGATGTGAGTTTAATAGCAATAGCAATTATGGGAAACAGCCAGGAGCAAACAAGTACTAAAACAAAAAAGCTAAATATAATATCAAATACACGTTTTATGGAACGCAAATGGATTTCGTCCAACGGCTCATGGCGGAGCGTTATCATTGGGAAACCATTAAAGATGCTTACATTATATTGCGAATTTATCAATTCGTGGTACGCAGGGATTATTCGCAACTTAATTGTGTTTCTGCCAACTAAATTTGCAATATGCTTGATTTTATTATGTGCATTATTCGGCAGAGCAACCACAATCTCATCTAACTCTAGTGTATTATTGATAATAAATTCATCTATCTTATCGGTGCCACCTAAATAGTTACCATTTAAATGCGGTTTGTGTTGATCGTCCAAAAAGCCGATAATCTCGTAGCCCAGGTGAGTGTTTTTGCTGATGATGTCTGAAAATTCTGTTCCGGTGCGGCCTGCCCCAACTATTAATATGCGTTTCACATTGACTCCTTTTTTCTGCAAAAAGAGCATCGTGCGCTTATATATAAGCTTTTCTAAAGGGATTAGAATACTTAAAAGTATAATGTAAAACAATAAAAAGCGCTTACTATTGTAGGTTTGATGAGATGTAAAAAAGAACAGGATTACCAGGCAAAACTGTATAAATATGCTATTTGCCGTTTTATAAAGATTAGCAGTAAATGTTTTATTGTTAAGATCATCTGAAGATTTTGTTGACCTTGAAGAGAAATACCAACCTATAATTAGTAACGGCAGCATCCATACGTTTATCAAAAAGAAATTTCTATGATAAAATTTTGTAAGTATAATAAATGCAAGTACAAAACTGATGGTTAGCAATATCACTTCATTTACGAAACGAAAAAAGTTAAACCGGTATTTATATCTTAACTCCATATAAAATACAAATAGATAAGTGTGTGATAACCAAACAAAATTAAATTATGCTAATGTTAGCCAACTGCGTTAGGGATTACTAATATCGGAATAATTTTCGCCAATCATTAATAATAACGCAATTTTAACCTTTAGTTAAATACCTACTGGGGAACGATGATTTGGGATAAATTAACTTAATACCCAATTTAATTACTGCTTTTAAGAAAATCTGCATAGGCTAAAGCTATGCCGTTCTCCAGGCTGGTTTTATACACCCAGCCCAAACTGCGTAGTTTACTTACATCCATTAACTTCCGCGGCGTGCCATCTGGTTTGGTGTGGTCAAATAAAATTTCGCCTTGATATCCAACTACGTTTTTAATCAATAAAGCCAAATCTTTTATCGATATATCTTCGCCGGTGCCTATGTTAATTAAGCCGGTTTCGTCATGATTTTGCATTAGGTAGTAACAGGCTTCGGCAAGATCTTCCGCAAATAAAAACTCTCTTTTTGGTGTGCCTGTGCCCCATATGGTTACCGATGGCGACTGTTGTAATTTGGCCTCATGGAACCTTCTGATCAATGCTGGCAACACATGCGAGTTCTGCGGGTGATAGTTATCGTTATAGCCATATAAGTTTGTTGGCATAACTGAAACAAAATTGCAGCCATATTGAGCAACGTAGGCATCACACATTTTGATGCCCGCAATTTTTGCAATAGCGTAGGGCTCATTGGTGGGTTCGAGCAAGCCGGTGAGCAGGTATTCTTCCTTTAGCGGCTGTGGGGCCATTTTTGGATAAATACAGCTTGACCCCAAAAACATGAGCTTTTTAACCTCATACAGATAGGATGAATGGATTACGTTGTTTTGTATTTGTAAATTCTCATATAAGAAATCAGCACGATAGGTGTTGTTAGCCATGATACCACCAACTTTGGCAGCTGCCAAAAACACATATTCAGGCTTTTCCGACTCAAAAAAATCTGCTACCTGCTGCTGGTTACGCAGATCTAACTCAGCAGAGGTCCGCGTTACCAGGTTGGTGAATCCCTCTTTTTTTAATTGCTGTAAAATTGCAGATCCAACCATGCCCCGATGGCCGGCAACGTAAACCTTGTCTGTTTTTTCCATTCGTATAAATTATTCGAATTGATTTTTGATCTTGTACCCAGAGTCTTTAAGCAATTTCTCGCGCTGGAAAAGTTCAACATCAGCAGCAACCATTTCCTCAATCAGCGCTTTCAAATCATATTTAGGCTTCCAACCCAATTTTTCGTTAGATTTGGTAGGGTCGCCAATTAATAATTCCACCTCTGTTGGTCTGAAATATGCGGAGTCAACACATACAACTTCAGCGCCTGTTTCTAACTGAAATTCCGGATTGTTACATTTTACTACAAATCCCTTTTCGTTTTCGCCGGTTCCCTTAAATTCTACCTCAACGCCAACTTCGCCAAACGCCAACCGAACAAATTCGCGTACAGTTGTGGTTACGCCGGTAGCAATTACAAAATCTTCTGCTACGTCCTGCTGCAAAATAAGATACATTGCTTCTACGTAATCTTTAGCATGTCCCCAGTCGCGCTGTGCATCTAAATTCCCTAAAAACATTTTATCCTGCAGTTTCATCGCTATTTTGGCTACGGCACGGGTAATTTTGCGGGTAACAAAGGTTTCACCCCTTAACGGGCTTTCGTGGTTGAACAATATGCCGTTACAGGCGAACATGTTATAAGCTTCGCGATAATTTACGGTGATCCAGTAGGCATATAGTTTAGCTACAGCATAAGGCGACCGTGGGTAAAACGGAGTGGTTTCTGATTGTGGAACCGCCTGCACCAAACCGTATAACTCTGACGTTGACGCCTGGTATATCTTTGTTTTTTTGGTGAGGTTTAAAAGCCTTACCGCCTCCAGTATTCTTAGCGTACCAATACCATCAGCGTTGGCTGTATACTCGGGGGTATCAAAACTCACTTTTACGTGAGACATAGCCCCCAGATTATAGATCTCATCTGGCTGTACCTGCTGTATAATGCGGATCAGGTTGGTTGAATCGGATAAATCGCCGTAGTGGAGTACAAAACGCTGATCTTCATCATGTGGGTCATGATAGATATGATCTATACGATCAGTATTAAATAAAGAACTACGGCGTTTAATACCATGTACTTCGTATCCTTTAGATAATAATAAGTCAGCTAAATAAGCTCCGTCCTGTCCTGTGATACCAGTTACTAAGGCGATTTTTTTCGTCATAAGGTTTTATTATTAAATTTCAAATATAATATAATTTATGCTTTTGCAATGAAAATTATGCAAATAATAGGCTGTTTTGTTTTGAATAAATATTGCATAGCGTTAAATTAATCAATAAGTTTCACAACCACAGCATTTGAAATGACCAGGGGGGGACTAAGCATTTTTACGCTGATATATCATCAAGGCCAAAGAAATTGCTCCGTACACCAGTAACCCCTGTATCGGCCACAAACAGAGACCCGCTCAGGGGGTACTGGGCTAATTCTTCGCTTGTCATTTCGCAACTGGCTGTTGTTATAAACAGTTTATCCAGTTTTTCACCCCCAAATGCGCAAGAGGTTACCTTTGGGGCCGGTACCATAACCTTCTGCAAAAGCTGGCCGGTTTCCGGGTTGTACTGCGCTACGCAAAACCCGTCCCATAACGCAATCCATAGCTTACCATTCGCGTCAATCGTCATTCCGTCGGGATAGCCATCTTCCGGCGGCACCTTAATAATAATTTGCGGATTGCTTATTGCACCCGTATGATAGTCAAAATCATATTTAATAACCTGGCTCGTAGGCGTATCTATATGATACATATAATTACCACAAACAGACCAGGCGATGCCGTTTGAAATTGTCAGGTTGTTTAATTTTTCCGTTATGGTGAAGTTGGGGGTAACACAGTACAATTTATTGCTGCCGGTTCCCTGGCCTTTTGTTAACGACCCTACCCAAAATCTGCCTTGCCCGTCGCACTTGCCATCGTTAAACCTTTTGTTTTCTTCGTGCAGGGGCCAACTTAATTGGTAGGCGATAGTTCCGTCTGTTAAATTTAAAAAGGCTAGTCCGTCTTCAAGTGCCAGTAGAACGGTGTTGCTGTTTACAGGTACCACCGTACCAACCGTTTTTTGTACGTTATATACCTTGTTTTTGTTGCGGCCGACGTCGTAAATATTAAATGTGCAGCCTTCGATATCAACCCAGTAGAGTTTGTTTTCTACGTGATCCCAAATAGCGCCCTCGCCTAGTAAGGCGTTGGTTTGATATAAAAGGGTTGCATTCATATTTAAATTAATATAATATGAGTTTTATTATGATAGGTTTATTTTTTTACAAAAATATAAATGATTCTGACATTTTATATCTAAAATTACAATCATAAATCTTTTTTATTAACATGATAAAATCCGAAAAAATCAGGGTATTGCATATTTCGCAGGTGCAAGGCGGAATAGAAACTTATATTGAACAAATCATCAATAATATCGACCAGTCTCGTTTTGAAATTATGCTTGCCTGCCCTGCGCAACGGGAGTCAATTATAAAAATGGTGAACAGGTATAAGGTGCCTTATATTAATCTTGAAATAAAAATAGAGATCTCACCTTTGGGAGATTTGAAGAGTATTTATGATACAGTAAAGTTAGTAAAGCGCCTTAAGCCAGACATTATCCATGCACACAGTTCCAAAGCTGGCATGACGACCAGGCTCGCAGCAATGTTTTTTAAGCCTAAAGTTTTGTATACTCCTAATGCTTATGCATACCTGGGGCAAAAAGGACTTAAGCGCAAAATACTGCTATGGATAGAAAGAATGGCTATTCCGTTTACTGATTTTTTACTTGCAGCGTCCGAATCAGAAGCGCGGCGATCGAAAATTGATGTAGGTTTTCCGGATAAGAAAGTTGTTGTTTACCCCAACAGTATCGAGATATTACCACAGAATGAAATTCAGGAGCTTCCGCCCAAAGCGTTTAAAATGATCACAATGGTTGGGCGCCTGGTTGACCAAAAAAACCCGATGATGTTTTTAAGGGTTTGCAAAATAGTTACCGGTTTACGTGATGATATACGTTTTCAAATAGTAGGGGCGGGTTTTGATGATAAATGGAAAGACGAACTCGAGCGATACATTGCCGAGAACCATTTGGAAAATAAAGTAAGCATCCTTTCCTGGAAATCCCGGCCGGAATTATTGCAGACGATCAGAGAAACTAATGTGTTTGTGATGACGTCAAATTTTGAGTCATTCGGGTATGTGATAGCAGAGGCGCAAATGCTGGAGGTGCCTGTAGTGGCAACTGATGTAGATGGATTAAACGAAATCATCCGTAATGATGTGACAGGCTATCTGATCGGGGTGGATGATGATGCGTTGATGGCCGAAAAAATATTATCGGTAATTGACAACAAAGAGAAAACCCGAACGATGGTAAAATTGGGTAGGGAACGTGTTAGCCAGTTGTTTGATATTAAAAAGAATATTAAAATTTTGGAACAATTCTATACAGAACATAGTTTGTAAACTTAAAAGTGGTACATGCATGAAAAAGTATAAATCTTATTTACTTATAACGATGACCCTGTTTGTTTTATGGGCCGTCAATTTGTTTTGCCACCTCGCACCTTCAGATCCGGGTCCCATCAATATATCCGTAGATTGTGCAAATCCAAGGGTATCTGCCGCAAAATCAATGATCGGATTTTTGCTTTCAGCCAATGCCCAGCAACCTTCAGATGATTTGATAGAGCCGTTGCACCCCAGGTATTGGCGGCTAAGTTCTCGCAATCCCAGGGTACTTTCCAGGGTGAAATCATTTGGTGCGAAGCCTATTTTTTTAGTAAGTGATATTTTCAAATACGGAAGTGCTGCCGATGGTTTCAGGAAAACACCTTCGCTTTTACCGCGGCAATGGAAAGATACGGTAGCCAGTGTAATGAAACAGCATAGGGTAGAACGGGTGGCGGCTATTTACGATATCTGGAATGAGCCCAACGGTAAACAGTTTTGGCATGGTTCTGAGGCGGATTTTTTTTCCACCTTTAAATCCGGATATGATCAAATACGAGCATCTGCCAACGGAAGCAAGGCCCAGATATCCGGACCATCAATTTCTAATTTCGACATCTATTTTATTGAAAAGTTTCTGGATTACTGTTTGGCCAATAAAATTACATTAGACATCCTCAGCTGGCACGAATTTAAGGGCGGTGATGATATCCCAAAAGTTGCAGACGATATATTGCTGGTGAAATCGCGGTTTGTTAATAACCCTAAATATGCAGCATTGCACATTAAATCGGTTCAGATAAATGAAATCATCCCCCAATCGGATCAATTTGCGCCGGGTAGTATTTTAGCCTACTTTGTATATCTGGAAAAGGGAGGGGCTGATGGTGCCTGCAAGGCTTGTTGGGTGGAATCGGGCGGAAAAAGTAATTGTTTTAACAATTCATTAGATGGCCTGGTTGATGCAGATTCCAAGCAACCGCGCGCGGCGTGGTGGGCTTATAAATTTTATAACGAAAGCTTAACTAACCGTTTAAAATATTCATCAAATAACAGCCATGTGGTTTGCTTTGCAAATTATCAAACCAGTAAGATACAGGTGCTTCTGGGGTATTATGGCAATAAAAACAGCGTGGCCGCCAATACCAGTGTCAATGTAAGTTTAAACAGCGTAAATTCCCTGGCTTCATTTGCCGGTAAAGATGTGGTAAACATTTCTGTATTAGATATCCCCGACACTGGCGAAGAGGTGCTTGGCACGCCTAAAACCTCTTACCAAACTACCGCAAAGGTAGTTAACGGAACCGTTAGCTTTGCGGTTCCTGCAATTTACCTTCGCGGCGCCTGTGTGGTTAATGTGAATTAGGCCAGTAGCTTAATTAGTAAATAATTTCAGGATTTTATCGCTGAAGGTTTTAGGCGAAAACCGTTCCTCATTAGGGAAATCTATAAACTTAGGTTTAGTTTTTAAAGTGTTTATTAATAAGTTCGCCAGTGCCTGGTTATCGTTAGGGTTGTACATAATACCATTATGCCCATTTGTAATGGTTTCATTTACTCCCGTTACTTTTGCAGCTATTGTAAACAGTCCGCATAGTGCACTTTCTATTAATACAACCGGTGACCCTTCGGAGGACTCTATAACCTTGTCAAATCCTTCAAAATCGCACGCTTCTTTATCAATTGTTGGGAAAATGAAATAGTCGCAATTTTTCATCCACTCGAGCACATTGTCTCTCCAGCCTATCCAGTAAACGTACTCATCCAGTCCATTTTCGTGGCAGTATGCTACAAGGTGATCCCTGAATTTTTCTTCGGCTTCGTTTTTCGCGTTGCCTAATAAAAATAGAACGGGCATTTGCTCCGGAGTAAAGGCATCTTTAACAGCCTTCATTGCATACACTAAATGGTGTACGCCTTTATGTGGCCTTATCAGGCCTGCGTAAAGTAGCTTGATTCGGTCAGCTTGGTTTGGTTTTAGCAGCGTGCTTATTTCGGCCTTCACCGCATCGGCGTTAATTGAGCCATACTGCGAGAAATCTATCCCGTAGTTAAGGACCATCTTTTTAGGCGATGGGGGCAGGCTTTCCAAAACATCTGTGCTAGGGCACATCAAATGATCTGTAAAGGTTAAATATATCAGTTTGGCTAAAATAGGCCTCAGCTTGTTTTTTCCCTGCAGGTAGCAAATCTTTTTTCCTTTAAAAAACATGCATAAATACAGCATCATTACGGCTCCACGCGGGTCGCAGAAGTACATACTGTCGAACTTTCCCTTTTTCAATATTTTAAAGCACTGGGAGTAAAACGGTAACAGCCCCTTGAAAACCGAATTGAAAAAGTTTGAAGGTTTAAACCAACGGTCTGAATTGCCGTATTGCTTCAGATTGTCGCTAGTGTTAACTGTTAAAATTTCATCTACATATGGCCCGAACATTTGGTGATGAATTTGATTAGGGTCATCTGCCAGCAACAGGGTGATGGTAAAACCATCAGCTTTTAAAGCTTTACAGAAATTTAATGATACGCGCTGGGCACCAGAAAAGAAAGGATAGGATTCAAATACTAAGATCTTTTTTGATTGCATACTTTTTAGTGACTTTTTTTAAGGTAAAGGTTTAGCCCCAATTTCCTGGCGGCCTTTTTTAGGTTGATTTTTAATATACTCACGAAACAATCAACAGAGCCCTGCAAAGGACTTACCCCGGCTGTTGAAACAACCGCTTTTTTTATTTCGTAAAACATTTTTGCCTGGTTGCTCACGCCGCCTTCAGTAACGTCAATAGTTATATTGTTGTAAAATAAGGCGTTCAGTTTTTCCCTTGGCCTAAGCAATAGTTCATAGTCTCCAACTATTTTATAACTAGTATCGTATTTGCCATATTTCTCATACAATTTTTTTGATTGTAATGATCCGGGATGTGCTATTGTATTAAACCTGCGGAAGGAATTCCAATTCCATGGCCAGCCAAACACTCTGATGTTTTTTTGCTCTGCCGAAATTATTTGATTCTTTGATGAAATATAAAGTACATCTTCGGTTTGATTCAATTTAATAAAATCAGCATAGCTGCTAAGTGCATCGGGACGTAGATAATCGTCGGCGCCAACAAACATAATCCAGCTGCCCGTTGCTAAACTTAAGCCTTTGTTCCAGGCATCGTAAATTCCTTGATCCGGTTCGCTTATCCATTTAGTAATAACATCCAGGTTACTTTTAATTATGCTGGTTGTGCTATCAGTAGAATTTCCATCAATAACAATATATTCAAAATCAGTATAAGTTTGTTGCTTTAAACAATCGATACTTTTCTTAAGAAAGTGCTCCGAATTAAAAGTTGCAGTGATTATTGAGAATAATGGCATGTCTTGCGCTGATGTTTTAAAGCTTAACAAAATCGTTTAAGCTTATTCTACTAAAAACTTCCAATTTACCTCCAACGGTACAATTGTATACAAATCTCCCGCTGGCCTCAAAGTTCTCCTTTGCCAAGTTGTATCCAAACTCACTTGTAGGTAAATCCGGTAACTGCCACTTTACGCCGCCGGCGAAATAGCGTGGATCAAAATGTGAATTATCTTTTTCCGTAGACGTGACAACTTTATTTGCTGATCCACTTTCTGCAAAATTATGATCACACCCTATAACGGCTACGTGTTTGAATCCCATATGAAAAGCTAATTGTAAAGCCACATTTGTAACTGTTGCTCCCTGCCATATGCTCATTGAAACATCTCGAGCAAACTTAACTTGATGACTTGAATGTAGAAAAGTCACATCTTTACCTTTTGTTATAACTTTTGATGCATCTGAATCTAAATATAATGGGATCGAAGTTTCTTCATAAAAACTTTTATTTTGCTCAATCACTAATGGATTCACCGACACAATAGCATTTGGCCTAAAATCTTCCCGATCAAATAATAAATTGATTTTGTTAAGCCCAAATGTGTAGACCCCTTCCAACAACGAAAAGTCGGTTTGAAGTAAACTTGGACCATTGCAAACAATCACGGCTTTTTCACCCAAATGACTGTTTTTTATTTTTTTCAGCCTTTTTCTGGAGCTCCATGATAGAGGGTTTAGATCCCATTTCAATCTATTAGCGATTAAAAATGCTGATTGCTTATAAACATTAATAGAACTGTTGTTCTGTAGTATTGGATGTTCTTGTTCTGTCATGATGGTAAGGTTGTTACAACGTAATATTGCCGTTTGTCAATAAAATAATATTCTGTGTTAAGGGTAATTATAACTATAAAAAACAAGTAGGCGTAGTTGATCAAGTAAAGACCACCGAGAGACTCGCTAAAACCTGCCATTATATTATAAATCAAAAAAATAATAAAAGCGGAGGCTGTGATAGGTTTGTAGCGCCATAATTTACTTGCTCTGTTAAAAGATTGAAAAAGCAAGGCAACATATATTATCAGGCCCAAATATCCTTCGTCAAATAAGATCGAGAACACCGTGCTATGAGGACTTTTCATATTGGCGTTTTTCCATCCGCCAAATAGGTAGGCCCACCTTAAAGAAGCACCCGAAGCGAAGTGTCCTGTAGAACCCCAGCCAACCAGATGTATGGGTTCAAAAGATTCGAATTTTTTTAAGGCAATTTCCCAAATTGTAAAGCGAGTATTTCCCGTAGCAATATCATTATTGTGCCTTGATAAAGCAGAACTCAGCGCTGAATCACTAGCCAAGAGTGGGAGCAAATAGACAAATACCAACGGCCCTACGACCACTAAAAAAGATATAAATTTCACATTTATATTTATATCAAATTTATATAAAATGAAAATGACAAGTGATATCAGAATAGGATATATCAACGCGGCCCGCGAATCAACGAAGAGTAAGCTGAGCAACATCATACCACAAACGGCAAGCATAATAATTTTGCCTTTTTTGTATGTCAACAGATACCAGAATGACAGGCATAATACACCACCTATGTAGCTTGAGTATTCGTTCAATCCGCTGGCCAGCGGAAAAATTACGCGTCGAACTGAAAATCCCAACGACGAAAACATTACTGCCATACCGCGCTCATCTTCTGCAAGTACCTGAACTGTAGGGTTTATATTTAATAGATACATCAGCAAATTGATCAATGCAAATAAAAAGTACGGGAGGAGAATAAAATTTGTGATAAATTTATTGCTATCGCTTGGGGCATTCGATAAATAATTAATACTTAAACTTGAAAAGAAAATGAAGCATAGCACAACCAGCAGAAGTATGAATATCGCTGATTGAAGTTCTATTTTGGGATCATTATTACGCAACCACGCAATAATTAGTATGATAAAATATGATACTAATAGTGCATTAATCTTTGCAATTCTTTTTAGACTAATTGATGGTAGTTTTAAATATTTAAATATAAACACGCAAAGCATTACGGCTGTAATTACCTTTAGAACCGGACTCGGAAAATTTGTTGATAGTAATAGTAAAAGAATTGCTATAGACCTATAAATCATATGATTGAACTTATCTCTTGCTTAAAAATATTATCACTATATAAATGACATTACAACCCAGGGGAATCAATGATGTAGTGCGCTCAAAAGCCCAAAATGTAACATTTAAGGACCTATATGAATACTTTGCCGCATACCATGCATAAAATCCAAGATAGCCTACGAGCATGCCTACAGGAATTGCATATATCCCAACGTATCGGATCAATATCAAACTGGACACAATATACAATAATCCTGAGACCCCATCGGCGATATGCGAAATGATATGATTAGTAGATAGATAAACCTGCATATGCATTGCTCCAAAACGGTGAACGAAAAAGGCAATACCTAACAGCATCCAAAGTTTTTGATCAACAAATTCTACATGGCTATGAATTGCCTGTAATAGTGGATTAATAAATATACCAACTCCAATAAACCCAACAAGAAATACCATGTGACTTAGAAACATCCCCCTTTTTACCGTTTCAGTAAGTTTAGCAATGTCGTTTTTAACCCTTAACATTGCTAGCAACGGGATTTTGCTGTAAAATGGAGCCATTGAAATATCCCTTACTTGATTGATGATCCGCAAAGCGAGCAAGTACGAGGCAACCCCTGCTGTAGTTCCTACCTGGGCATAAATTAAGCCTGTTAAATTTGTAAGCCCAACCGACATAAATCCTGAAATTCCACTTCGCCAAGCTGGCTGCCATATTTTATTAAAAATTTGCTTATTGAAGGGTAACCTGGCAGATACTTGGCTATATATATCGTCTTCTACGGTTTTGCACAAGTACCAATCGCGTATGGTGACTACTAACACCCAAAACTGATTTACTATAACTAAGTTGAGTAACGAAGGCGCAACATACAGCACTATTATACTGGTTAATATGCTGCCCACAGATGTAAATGTTTCTATACGGCGCACTAAGGCTATCTTAAATAAACCCTCGAGGAAGTTCATGTAGATTTTTCCGTAAAATCCAATACACGATACGATTAGTACAATTGCCCAACTGACCCAGGCCTGCTGCGTGTTTGAACTATCGGCTACGGGCTTAATCATTGACCATGTACCGAACAAAAGCATCAATATGAATACAACAGCTGTTAGCCAAACGTATATACCATTTTGAGTTGAGATAATATTATTTAACAATGGTAGGTTGGGGCGGTCGTCGGCTGTTGTATCTGTATTCTTGGTTGATTTAAATGTATCAATATCTTTAGCACCGCTGAATGCGTAAGAGATTATTCGGGAAAACGTTTGCCTAAAACCAAAGTCTGCAATGCTTTGGAGTGTAATTATGGTAGAAAAGAGGTACCATAGCACAACATCGCCTGAAGAGAATTGCTTTAACACAAGCGGAAGCACGCCAAATAACGTAAGAGCTTTTGTTGAGTAGCTCATCCATGTCATAAGGGTAGGCGAATTCCAGGCTTTTTTGAACATTTTAATCGTTAATTGATTAGATAACAGGCGGAGCGTTAATTTGAACCGGGATTAATCCAAATCTTTAAGTACGTTACTGATCCCACCGTCGATATTTAAATTAGCCCCGTTGATGAAGCCCAGTTTATCTTCGGCAAGCAGGAGTGCCAGTTGCGAAACTTCCTGCGGTTTGCCTATGCGCTGGCTGGGGTGTAGTTCGTTCAGCATTTGTACTTTGGCTTCGTTATTATCAAAGCCGTCTCTCAGCATCTGTGTATCTATTGCCGCCGGACTGATGGCATTTACCCTTACGCGGCCCTGCAGATCTACCGATAGGGCCTTGGTGAGCCCAACAAGCGCGCTTTTGGAGCTGGCATACGATACAAACCGTTTTTTGGTAAGCTGGTGGTGTATGCTCGCTATGTTGATGATAGAGCCTTTAGAGGCCTCTAAACGGTTTAGAAAGTACTGGCTCAGCATCAACGGGCCTGTTAAATTTACGTTGAGCGTTTGGGTCCAGTCCTGTAAGCGAACTTCGGCCAGGCTGCTTAAAATCTGCACTGCCGCATTGTTGATCAATACAAACAGTTCGGGGATCTCTCTGTCGAAAGTTTCTTCCGCCTCTTGTTTGTAGGCAGGGTCTGAGCAGTATTTGTGTAAATCAAACCTGAAGAATTTATTGCAGTAAGGCGATTTTTCGTCTCTTACATCAAATCCGATCACGTTGTAGTTGTTCTCTGCAAAAGTTTGGGCAATCTGGGTGCCAATGCCGCCCAGAACGCCCGTTATAACAACTGTTTTTTTGTTTTCCACCTTATTTGATATTTAGGTAGCCAAACAATATTTCAATGGCGCGCAAACTGGCCCTGATCACGGCTTCTTTGGTATTTGAGCCATTGTGTGTGCCAAAAATGCACTGGTCAAACTGGCGCAGCGGACTATCAGCCGGCAGCGGTTCAACCTCAAACACATCTAAACCGGCCGATTTAACTTTACCGCTTTGCAATGCAGCAATTAAGGCGCTTTCATCTATCAGCCCACCGCGGGATACGTTGATAATGATCACACCATCTTTCATCTGGCTGATGCTGGTTTGGTTGATTAAATGATAGCTGGAAGGGGTTAATGCGCAGGTGATCACCACAAAATCGGCATCCTGCAATTTTTCGGGGAATGGCACAATTGTGTCAACACCGGCTTCTGCTGCAGTTAACCTGGTAAACGGGTCATACGCGTTGATGATCACATCGAATGCTTTCAGCCTTTTTGCGGTGGCGAGGCCAATATCGCCCAGGCCAACCAGCGCAACGGTTTTGCCTGTCAGGCTCATGCCGGCAGGTTTTATCCAGTTGCCGGCGCGTACTTCCCTATCAACCTTGTAGCTTTCGCGTGCCAGGCCCGTAAAGTAGGCGAGGGCCATATCTGCTACCTCGTTGCCAAACATCCGTGGTGTATTTGCAATTGGGATGCCCAGCTTTTCGCAAGCTTTAAAATCTACGTTATCTACGCCAACGCCCCATTTCACGGCGGCTACCAGCTTACCAGCTTTGCCGGCGGTAAATACTTTTTCGGTAGCGGGGTCATCGCCAATTATCCAGGCATCAACGGTAGGGACCAGTTCAATCAGCTCCTCTTCTGTTAATACCTGTACTACGTTTGGCGTAACCAGCTCTATTCCTTTTTCTTCAAAATGATGCCTTAACTGGTCAATCGCCCTAAGCATTGGCGGGCATGTTACTAAAACCTTCATCATTGAATATTATTTAATTGTTTGTAAAGTAATTCGGCCATGATAAAATTAAGCTCCACATCGATATCCTGCGCTTCCTCTTCCATCATTTCAAACAGAAAGGGCCTGTCGCCGATACGGTTGTGCTTTTTAGCTAAGATCTCTTTTGTAAAAAGGTACATGCAGGAGTTCTCCTCAAAAATAGGGGGGAGGTCCTGAGTGCGGAGCAGGATATTTGGGTTGTGGTTAATTGGCCTGGCAAGGCTATCCCAATACCTTACATTTTTACGCGTTACCGAGAAGAGGGAATCATACATCGGGTAGACTTCAAAAAACTTCTTAATTCCTGCAGCCACTGTTTTTGCGGAGAGAATTGGGTTGGTGCTATGCGTTTGCAGATAAAATTCGGAAGGCACCTGGTTGATGGAATTCATCAGCACATCATTCATGGGGATGCTGCCATCTCTCAGATGTTCCGGGCGCTCTAGTACAATTACGTCCGGGAAAGCTTCTTTTGTTTGCTCGATAACGATCGGGCTATCGGTATCTATAATTACCTTATCAATTAGTTCGCACTCCAGCAAGGTGCCAACAACATGATGAAAAAGCGGCTTGCCGGCAAAATCCCGGTAATTTTTGCCCGGTACCCGTTCGCTGGAATGGCGCATAGGTACAATGGCAACAAGTTTATATTTATCTGTCATTTTTTTATTTGTAATAGGTAATTAGGATCAGTACGGATAGTGCGGTTAACTGGCGTGGTTGCCCTTTAAATACACAATCTTTTCGGCATTTTCTCTTTCTTCTATGGTGCTTTTACGCAGGCCATTGGGGTAATAAAAACGCTGCCTCAAACGCGTATTCACTTCCCCTTGCTTAAATCCTTTGTACGTTCCCCAAAACTGCATGTATCTGAAGCGTACTATTTCCGAAATGTTTTTGAGCAGCACACCATCATGCCTGGCATGTACCATATCGCTAAAAGTGTTTGCCAGGTACAATCTTGCAAAATCAAGCAAGCTCATCCGTTGCTTCGGGAAGATCCTTTTCAGTGCTATAGCTTCGCGCATATAGCGGTTTTTTATTTTGGAAATCGATTCTTCGTGAACATGAACGATAGGGGCATCGGCTTCGTAAGCAATAACAAAGCCTTTCTGCTCAATTTTCCTGGCCCAGTCCAAATCTTCCAATCCGGTGAGGGTTTCGTCGTATGGTTGGTTTAACCATAGCTCTTTTCTCACAACGGCATTGGCATTGTTACAAAACGGATGATCCTGACTATAGTTAGAATCATCCGGGAACCACTTCTTGAAAATTTGACTTTCCGAATATTTGGTAATTTCGTTGCCTATCTGTTTGCCGTAAACCAATGCAACGCTTTTATTATCAAACGGCTGAACCATTTTTTTTATCCAATCGGTATAAACCGGGTAAACATGGGCGCTTGCAAATAATAAATACTTACCGGTTGCCATTTCGCATCCCCTGTTTAGCGCACGGCCAAAGGAAAATTCCTCCGGTTTGATTGAAACTACTTTGGCACCGTGCTCTAAAGCTATTTTAACCGTATCATCTGTAGAGCCGGAATCAACTAGTATTACCTCGGTTTCAGGGTATAAAGTTTGTTTCTTTATGCCTTCTAATAAGCGGCCAATGTGCCGCTCTTCATTAAAAGATCTGATAACCAGGCTGCAAGTGTAATTCATGGCCAACTGTTTAATGATTTATTTTACAGGGTTTATTCGCCGGCAGTGTGTTGTTTTATTTTCCTATCGTATACACTTTAAATCCAATATCCAACAGCTTCTTTCTGTCAACTACGTTCCGCCCGTCAAATACAAAAGCCGGTTTGGTCATGTTCTGATAGATCTTCTCCCAATCATAGGCTTTAAATTCGTCCCATTCGGTCATGATCGCTATGGCGTGAGCGTCTTTGCAGTTTTCATACGGATCGGTTAACACGGTAACCAGTTCCGCGTTTTTAGCTTCGCTGCGTGTGTGGAGATAGTTAAGATCACCCTGGATCTGTTTTTCAGATACTTTTGGATCGTATACAGAAATTTTGGCCTCTTCGTTTAAAAGATCATCAGCAACAAATATGGCAGGAGATTCCCTGGTATCGTTTGTGTCCTTTTTAAATGCCCAACCCAGGAACGCGATTTTCTTACCGGATACGGTGTTGTAAAGCGTTTTTACGATCTTATTACCGAAACGACGTTTCTGATGATCGTTCATGATGATCACCTGCTCCCAGTAATCAGCAACTTGTTGTAAGCCATAAGAGCGGGCAATATAAACCAGGTTAAGAATGTCTTTCTGAAAGCATGAGCCACCGAAACCTACAGAAGCATTTAAAAATTTAGGGCCAATGCGGCTATCGGTACCGATAGAGCGGGCAACTTCGGATATATCTGCACCGGTATGCTCGCATAGTTCAGAAAGGGCGTTTATCGAAGATACTCTTTGCGCCAAAAATGCATTAGCAGTAAGTTTGGATAATTCTGAGGACCATAGGTTAGTAGTAAGGATTCGCTCGCGCGGCACCCAGTTAGCATAAATATCCACCAGTGCTTGTACAGCCGCCTGGCCATCATCGGTAGGGTCGCCACCAATTAAGATCCTGTCTGGCGCGTGCAAATCTTCTATTGCGGTACCCTCTGCTAAAAATTCCGGGTTAGATAGTATTTGAAATTGAACGCCATTACCGGTGTTTTGCAGAATGCTTTTTACAGCCTCGGCGGTCCTAACGGGAAGGGTTGATTTTTCAACGATGATCTTGTCTGTTTTTGATACCCTTGCAATTTGGCGTGCACAAAGTTCTATGTACTTTAAATCTGCAGCCATACCCTTGCCTGTTCCATAGGTTTTTGTCGGGGTATTTACGGATATAAATATCATTTCCGCTTCGGCAATAGCTTCATCAACATTGGTAGAGAAAAATAAATTTCTACCACGTGCTTCTGCAACTACTTCCGGTAATCCAGGCTCATAAACCGGGATGTTATTGGTATCTTCATCGTTCCAGGCATCAATGCGTGCCTGGTTAAGGTCAACAACTGTAACCTTGATGCCAGGGCATTTTTGTGCAATTACTGACATTGTAGGGCCACCCACGTAACCCGCACCGATACAACAAATTTTAGTGATGATTTTGCTCATTATACTGACTTTAGAAATGAAAAGTTATGTTTTTGTTACCAAATAGAATGCTCCCAACCGGGTGCGCTTTATCTGATAACCTGTAAATATTATATATAAAGCCGTTTAAACTTATCCGGTTTTATTTAATTGTTAAAATCTTCTTACGAATGTCCTGATCTTTGATCCAAAAGTTTCCTTTTCTGATTCGCTGGCCGTATTGTAAGAGCTGTAATAGCTATTGGTATAACCGTATCCGTAATTAAACTGATCGCGTTTAATACCGTTAAATACAAGTGTGAATTTAGGGAATCTTTCCGCAGAATCCACATCGTTGATAAATTGAAGTTCGTCTTTAAGGGTATGGCCCTGCCTGATCATGTATACTACTGCGTTGGCTGTCCGGGCAATAATATAGGCATCGGTCACCAGGTGAATCGGCGGCGAATCGATCAGGATATCGTCATAAGTTTCCTTTAGTTTATTGATCAGTTCATCCAGTTTATCTTTTTCCAGTAATTCAGATGGATTTGGCTGAATAGGGCCGCAACCTAAAACATCTAAACCCGGGATGCCTGAAGGCTGTATAAGTTTGGAGATATCGCTTGCTGTTTCTGATAGGTAATCACTGATACCGGGATGCTCCGGAGATAGGTTGAATACACCAGATATTTTAGGTTTACGCAGGTCCATTTCCAAAATAATGGTTTTTCTGGATGCGTACGCCAATGTAACCGCAAGGTTAGAACTTACAAAACTCTTGCCCTCACTGCCAATACTTGAGGTAAACAGGGTCACCCTGCCCGTTTCGCTGTTACCATGCAGGTGCGACAGGTTTGTACGTAGTACGCGGAACTGCTCACCAATGGCAAACTTGCCCCGGCCCTGCGTTACCACAATTGGGGTAGTGTCCTCCTGGTAAGAAAGCTCACCCAGGATAGGGACTTTAACAGCATCTTCAATTTGTCTGCGGTTGCTGATACGTTCGTTTAGGCTTTCACGGGCGTAGAGCAGGCCAATAGGGGCGGCTAAGCCCATTAACAAGGCAATGGCGTAAACTATCGCCGGTTTAGGCCACTTGGCTTTACCGGCATGTGCGTCATCCACAATTTCAGAATCTGATACGGTTGATGCATATCTCAATGAAACCGCTTCACGCTTTTCAAGCAGGAAAGCATATATTTTTTCTTTACTCTCGGTTTTGCGTTTCATGGTCGTATACTCCATGTCTTGCTCCGGTATTTTCTTCAGGCCGGATACGATACCGGATTGAAACTGACCAACTTGCTGCCGTATGGCCAATTGCGAAGCTTTCATGGTAGCAATTTTCTCTTTAAATGCCTTCCGGAGGGTTGCTAGCTGCTCGTTGATTGGATCAAACATGGGATTGGTCTCAGGCATGGTAGAGAGCATCTGCGCTTTTTTCAATTGCACATCTGTGATCTTATCATACAAGCCCATTAAGCTCGGGTCTGATAAATACGCACTGGTAGGGGGTAAGGCACCGGCATTTGTCGGAGAATTGATATTCTTTTCCAGGCCATCCAAAATTTTCAACTGCACATTAGCCTCATTTGTCGCCTTGATGTTAGCCTGGCTAATATCTCTAAAGCCTTGGCTTTGAGAGCTGATATCCGTCATGCCCTGGCTGCTTTTGAATCGCTGTATCGCTTTTTCGTCAATAGATAAGTTTTTATCTAAGGAATCGAGCCTTAAGGTGATGAAGTCGATCGCTTTTTGTGCATCCTTGTTTTTTGATGCCATGGCATCATCTTTATACTGAGCCATCAGCGAGTTTAAAATATCTTTTCCCCGTGCCGGTATTTGGTCGGAGGTGGATATGTTTACAAAGGGAGCGTCTTTGTTTTCCAGTTCTACCTTTACTTTCGCCTGGTAATCGTCGGCAGTTTGGTCTGGGTCACTTACGATGATGTTGATAGTTTCTCCCGTAAAATTGTTGAGGTTAAGAGTAGGCGTTAACTTCCAGATACCAAATTCGCTTTTTACAGGGCTACCGAATGCATAATCTTTATCCCCCAATTCATCATCAACAAGTGTGAAGGTTTTTGCATTCTTAATTACAATGTTTATTTTCTGGCCTTTACCGTCAATTGTCCCAACACTTTTTATATAAGAAAAGGTTACCGGTGTTTGTTTATATAAATCCGTTTTACTGCCACCCACTTTAGCCTGGTATGACACCCAGAGTTGCAGATCGTTAACCACTTTATACATCAGCTTTTTCGATTGCATCACTTCAATTTCGTTTTCAACGATAACCGGTGTACTGATCGGGTCCAGCTGCTGGTCGCTGCCACTTTTATTTATTACGGTACCTTCTGAACTTGTGGGCCCTTTAAACTCCAGCGTTGCAACTATAGGATAAGTAGGTTTTGTTGCCTTTAAATAAAAGTAAGCGCCTACGATGCATAAGATTACGCCTAACACAAACAACGGCCAGTGAAAAAGATATTTCTTTACAATATCCCCGGATGCCGATGTATCAGTTTCTCCTACAGGAAGTGTAAAGGTGGTAAGTTGCGTTTTTTGCTTGCTCATATAAAAATATTATCTGGTTAAGAGAATGGCGATAATTGATAAAACAGAAACTAACAACCCTGCGCGCTGAAAGGTAGAGCCATCATTGGCAGCACGCTGCTCGTTTGGTGTAACATAAATTACATCGTTCTTTTTCAAATAATAATACGGCGAATTAAAGAAGCTTTTTGATTTAAGATCGATAGGTACAAACAGTCTTTCACCATCAGTTTCTCTTATCAGCGTTATTTTCCTTACACCCGTAATGTTTAGATCGCCTGCAAGACTTAGCGCTTCTGTAAGCGTCACCTTTTCGTTTTGAATAACAAACGTACCCGGAGACTTAACATCGCCTAAAATTGATATTTTGAAATTTTGTATACGAACGTTAACATTTGGCTTTGTTAATACGGTAACCAACTTTTCCTCGAGAACCCTTGAAAACTCTGATGTGGTATAACCACTTGCTTTAACGCTTCCGATAAGCGGCAAATTAATTGCACCATCTTGTTTCACATAATAGCCGATAACCGCATTTTCCTGGGCTGTGCTCAAATTTCCGCCAGACCCAAAAGGCCGCTCCAGGTTATAATTGAAAATGGATGATGCCTCGGGACTTAAACTGTTAACGTGAATGGCTAGCAGGTCACCGTTCTGAATGGTAAGAGGAGTGTAATTAGTGATTTTTTCACGCGTAATAGAATCGCGGTTTAAATCTTGCAGGTAGGGTATGTTTTTGTAGGATGTGCAGGAAAAGTTAACAAAAAGCATAACCCCTAAAAAAATTGTAATAAGGTTTTTAAATTTCATATTTTATAATTTTCAATAGCTAAAATGTCAATAAATCTTTCAGGTAAACTTCAGTGATTTTTATTAAAAATGCCTTGAGTTAAAGTTTTTTATTTTTTTGGAAACTATACGTGAATGAAGATTAAAAGGTTTTGGTTTATGTACTAAAAGTTAAATTGATTCAAAGCAGAGGGAACAAGTATAAATTATTAAACATTATGCCGTTTAGCTGTGCGTCTATATTTGTTACTTTGATCATATATAATATGCGAAAATAGCAAAAAATATGAAATGATGAATTTTTAAACATATTTTTTGCTTACATTATAGGTTGTTGCCTGTTATATTTGCAAATTCTTGAATTTATATAATCCCAGATCAATTTTATCACATGGCCATATGTTAAATGCCGATCACATACTTGCAAATGCAGACGATTTTGGTCTCAATCCTTCCGTAAATAAAGCGATAGCATTTTGTTTCCAGCAGGGGTATATCAATAGTGCGTCTTTACTTACTAATACACCGGGTTTTGATGAAGCTGTGCAAATGATAAAGCAACACGTATATATCAAAAACATAGGGGTCCATATCAATTTTGCTGAGGGCAAGCCGCTCACCCCTGTTCATGCCGGTTTGTTAACTGCAAATGGTAACTGGAATTTAAAAGTTACCGGCAAGGCAGGTATTATCTTATCCAAATCGCAAAAAGTTGATCTTAAAAACGAACTGTTTGCCCAAATAAACAAGGCACTGTCGCAAGGTGTTGCTATTAACCATATCGATTCTCATTATCATTTACATACCCTTCCCGGCTTATTTAATATATTTTTGGATGCAGCTAAATATTTTAATTTAAAATTAAGGCTGGCCCAAACCTATCGCGAAAAGAGTTATCTCAAGTTTTGGTATCGGATGTATATAAATAACAGGATAATTACCGCCTGCCTCAATTACACGTATAGATTTGAAACAGTGGCTTTTTTTTTAGCAAATCAGCAGCATAAAACATCAAAAAGTATTACAGAGGTGATGCTCCATCCTTCGTTTGATGAACATGGCATACTTACAGACCATTATGATGCGGATACGATGGTCAATTGGATCAACTACATCAGGGCAACCGTATAGTATTTAAATACGTATTGTGGTAAAGCATCCCGATGTTTTGGCGATTTTCTGCATTACGCATAGCTGATTAGCTGTGCCCGGTTTAAGTGCTTTAATTAATTAAACGAAACGATATTTTCCCGCACATTGTCGGAAATTTTGTTGACGAGTGTTTTTGGGCAAACACGATATAGAAATAAGCTATGTGGAATAAATTTGTATTTTTGGATGCGGTCAGATAGATGTAAAAGCGTAAGTTAGTTTTTTTTGCAGATTGCTCTTTAGCATGGTTGACACAAGATACGCAAGCGATTGAATTTTATTAACGATATACGCAGCATTTTTTATATGTTTAGAGAAAGTATTTTAACCCAAACTAGTATTACTCCATATATTTCCGTTACAAATTTTTAAAGAAAAATGGATAAATACCAGACTTTAAAATTATTCGACTATTCTGTTTTTACCTCAAATTTAGATCAACTTGACATCAACCGGGATGCTAAGTTCATCATCAACACCCTTAACCAATATTGCTATATTATTGCAGAGCAAGATCCCGTTTACAAAAAAGCATTAATTGAGTCAGATTTATTATTGCCTGATGGTGTAGGTATAGTTGGTGCAGCCCGGATCTTGAAGAAAGCGAACATCAAAAAAATCGCCGGTGCAGATATGCATAATTACTTGCTCAATTTAATGAATACAGAATGCGGAAAGTGCTTTTATTTAGGGTCGTCGGACGAAACGCTGGATGGTATAAAAACGCGACTATCAGTAGAGTACCCAAATATTACGGTAGAAATCTATTCTCCGCCATTCAGTGAAAAATTTACGGATGCCGAAAATGCCGATATGGTGTCCCGTATCAATGAGTTTAAGCCAGATGTGTTGTTTGTAGGGATGACGGCCCCCAAACAAGAAAAGTGGGTTTATGAAAATAAAAATCAGCTTAATGCTAAAGTAATATGCTCGATAGGTGCGGTTTTCGATTTTTATTCTGAAACCGTTAAACGGCCCAGTAAGTTTTGGATCAACCTTGGTTTAGAATGGTTCATCCGCCTCTTGCATGAACCCAATCACCTTTGGCGCCGTTACTTGTTATACGGCCCTGTATTTATATACGTTGTGTTGAAAGAGAAGATGAAGCTTGTTTTTATCGGGCAAAAACAATTGGCCGACTAGCAAAAATACAGGTGCCCAGCCTGTTGTACTGAAAAGGATTGGTTCTCCCCCGGCCAATCCCAGATTTGAAATCCCTGCTATTACTATAATCTTTTTCTCAGTTTGTTGGTTATAAAGCAATACGGCTATTACAATAACTATGATAAACAGGCGCCTTTTATATTTAATTACGATGCTGTTGCCCGTTGCTGTATACGCCTTTTCCTTTGGCAAGCCACTGGTAAAGTCACAGCTAAGAATAGCCAAACCGCTCGTAATGCAAAACGTTCACGACAGGGTTATTAGCAACCTTGATATCACCGGTAAAACAGTGGATTGTATAAAGCTGAGCAATTGCCGCAACATCACCATCAAAAGCTGCAGGCTGCGTTATTCGGTAAAAAATGGCGTCAGTGTTTTAAACTGTAGTAACGTCACAATTGTCGACTGCTATTTTGAAAAAGTGGCTACCGGCGTTTATGCATTAAGTAGCAAAGCCGTTCTTGTAAATCACAATCAATTTAAAAATATGTGCGGGCCATTCCCACGCGGTCAATTTGTGCAATTTGATAGCGTAAGCGGCCCCGACAATCAAATTAATTATAATACCTGTGAGAATTTACCCGGGCAGAGCCATCCTGAAGATGCTATAAACCTTTATAAAACCTATGGAACTGAAGGGAGCCCGGTACAGGTAACTGGTAACCGCATCAGGGGCGGAGGACCAAGCAAAACCGGAGGTGGCATCATGTTGGGGGATTATGGCGGCGGGTACATTTTAGCAACAAATAATATACTGGTTAACCCCGGGCAGTACGGTATGGCCATAGCTGGCGGCAATAACATCAGCATGATCAACAATACCATTTATGGCAGGCGGCAACCCTTCACCAACGTGGGCATATACATCTGGAACCAGCATGCTGCAGGTTGCTCGCTCAATACCATAAGCGGTAACAAAATACGGTGGACCAGCGCCAAAGGAGAAAACAACCCCGGCTGGAACCAGGGCAACTGCAGCAAAACTTCAGGCTGGAGCACAAATATTTTCAACGCCAAAATAAAAGAGACGATCCTGCCCCAAAAACTTATCGATTAATTATTTGCGTATTTCCTTTAGCCGCTGATTATTTTAAAAAGCAAGTGCAGTGAATATCGGGTGCGGTAGTCCCGCTTTCCGTACAAGCCCGGCCGGCCTTTCGCGCGGTCTTACGCGCCGTGCTTTTCCTTCAATCGGGTTTAGTTGGGCAAGGCTTGTGCGTAGCTAGTCGGGGAGTTTGTGCCGGGCACGCCAAATTCACCGGAGGCTGTTTTTCTAAACGGCAATGCTTAACTTTACTTATCATGATCACTGAAAAAGAAACTACCGCGCTGAGTAAGTTATTAAGCCTTGTGCTTCGCCATCAGCCGGAAGCCATTGGCATCCGGCTTGACGAACAGGGATGGGTAGCCGTTGTGGAACTTATACATCAGGAAAATGCGCACGGTAAATTGCTAACGCCGGAGATACTGAGCCATGTTGTTGCTACTAATGCCAAAAAACGTTTTGCGTTTAACGGGGCCGGCGATATGATCCGCGCCAGTCAGGGCCATTCGGTTGACATTGAATTAGGCCTGCAGCCGCAAAAACCACCCGCCATGCTATACCACGGTACAGCGAGTCAATCGGTTAATAGTATATTGCAAACCGGGTTAGAAAAGCGCAGCCGCCAACACGTGCACCTAAGCGCCGAGATCGAAACCGCGCTGGTGGTAGGCAAACGCCACGGTAAGCCGGTAATATTTGAGGTGGATGCCCTGTCCCTGCATCAAAATGGCCACGTTTTTTACTTGTCAGCAAACGGCGTTTGGCTAACCGATGTGGTGCCACCTACCTATTTAAAATTGCAATAACAATGGATGAACTAAAGCAAATTAAACCGGAGTGGGTGCCGGAGGCCTACAGAGAGGTGAAAAAGGCTACTACAATCAAAATAGAAAGCGTTTTACCTGAATCTGCCGTTCTCAACCCATCACATAGTTTTAGAAAAAAAACCGTTAGAAGCCTGGTTGCAAAACGACGCAGAAAAGGTTAGGCATCATTGCTATACCACCCCGCAAATCAACGCCGCCAAACTCTTCACCTCTACAAAATCATCCTTTAGCAACTGCGTGTTTACATGCGAATCGGTGCAGATGAGCTTTTTGATGTAATTGCAATTCTTTAGCTTCTGCAGCCCATCGTTCACAAACAGCCCGTGGGTGCAAATAACAATAATATCATCAGCACCGGCTTCTTTGTAGGTTTTGGCCGCATTGATAATGCTGCCTCCCGAGCGGATCATATCATCATAAATGATCACCGTTTTGCCGGCTACATCTGCGTTGATGGCGCTTACCTCAGTATGGTCGCCTTTCATGCGGCGTTTCAGGATAAAAGCCGCATTTACCCCCATATCATTCGCCAGCGATTCCACCCATTTGGCCCTGCCGGCATCTGTGCTGGCCATAACAAAATTATCGCCGCCGTATTGCCGTGCAGCCTCAATTATCAGGTCTTTACAATAAACGTGTACGGGGTAAAGGTCGTGCTCAAAATAATACTGGATTCCTTCGGAATGCAGATCGAACAGGTATATCCGGTTACCCTTATTACTCCGCGGAATAGCGCTGAACAGCCTTGCCCGGGTTTTTGCGGTAACAATCTCGCGGGATAGCACCGCCCGCTCCATAGTAGAGTAGCCGAAATAGGGCACCACAAGTGTAAGCGAATTGGCGCCATAACTCACCAGCGAGGAAGCAAGGTCAAACAGTTCCAGTGTTGCTTCATCACTAACGGTTCCTCCTAAAAGTATCACTTCGCGATTGGCAATGTCGCTGATGATGCGCTGGTAGCGTTCACCATCTGTAAAAGTGCTTACCTCAACTTCGCCGCGTTCCAGCTCGCTGTAAGCCAGCATCTTTTCTGCCAGGTATGCATATGCTTTGATATGGAATAAGATCTTTTTCATCGTTTAATTTTTCAAATTGGCTTTCACCTGCTCAAAAGTAACCGGTTTGATGAGTGTACCATTCTCAAAAACGGTTTGCAGCTCGTCCGCCAGTTCCGGGTTATCATGCTGGTTTACGGTTTTAAAGATGCCATTAATTTTCACCAGTTTCAGCCTGCCACCTTTGCTCTTTTTAAAACTTTGTGTGATGTTGCCCTCCGCGTCCAGCTCGGTTGGGTGTTTTTCTACATTTATTTGTTTGCCATTAATCACAGCGCTGCTGCATTTCAGGGCAAACTTCTGCGTATCTCTATCTACCTTTTGTAATAGCGCACCGCCCATACCCAGTACCAGGTTTTCGGCGCTGATCTGGCGGGCCTTCAAGCTTTGGTACATTACTTTAATGGCATCGTAATTAACACCGTCGCCTTGTATAACCCTGATCTGCGGAGGGAGAACCTTGTAACCCTTATCATTAACCGTGTAACCGAATTTCTCGAATAGAATTTCGAAAACCCTGAGCAGGGTCATTACCGGGTCGCCGCTGTCCGGGCGGATCACAAGTGTACCCTTGCGGTTAAGGATCTGGTCCTTCAATTCGGTACCCCAGTATTCCTCGCAGGCACGGAAAATATTATAGCTATCGCTAACGCAGGCAATCGTACCGGTTGGGAAGGTATTGAGCACATGTTTAAAAACCTCCAGCTCGCCGGCCTGGCCCAGCAGGGTGCAAATACTATGTTCGGTTGCCGGGATGCTAAGGCCATAAACCTTTTCGGCGCTGTAATAGTTGCTGGCCATTAAAGATGCAGCCAAATTATCGCTGCCATTAAAACTGAGCAGGTGTGCTGCCCCACCCAATTTTGCGCTCTCCACACTGCTTACACCCCTAAAGCCAAAATCGTTCAGTATAAAATCGATCCCGGCCAGGCTGCCTTCCGTAGCGGTTTCGGCATAAAATTGGGTTATTACTTTGCGCACCTCATTGCTTAGCGTAGCCACAGTGCAGGGGTACCAGATCTGCATCAACAGGGTTTCTAAAAAATTGGTGAGCCAGTAGCATTCCGGGTCGGTGTTTTCAATGGTCATGAGGGCATTACCGGTGGGTACAGCGGTACCCTCGGCTACGGCTTTTATTACCACGGGCAGGTGACCATTGTATTTGTCAAGGATGTATTGGAATTTGCTTTTATCAAACACATCATCACGGCCAAATACCTGCGGTAAAAATTCTGCCGCTTCGTCCAAATCTATTTGGTTAAATGCCGGCCCCTGCAGGTATTCCATTAAAAAATATTGCAGACCGAAGAAAACGGTTTCGTCAAACATTCCGCCGCGGCTTTCCAGGTAGCTGTAAATATTGGTAGTGCCGGGCATGTATAATTTATGGTGAGCGTATTTGTAGGCATCAGCCAGGAGGATCAAATTTTCGCGTTTCATAGCCATTAGTTTTTAAGGTTGGTTGAAGCTATACTCTAGTTAGGAGAAATCAGAATGTTGAGTGTATTGAATATGTATTAAAGCCAATGGGATCACTTAAAACGCGCTTATTTTCGTTCTATCCATTAGTTTTTTGAAAATCATTGAGCACTTATGATTAATTGATGTTGCGTTTTATCGACAGTACAGATAAGCCCTCTTTGGATGTATATCCAAAAACTACAGCATCTACAGCTACTTTTATATTTTGGGAAACGGGCATAGTGCAAATGTAACCGGGATGACGCTGATTTATAAGATTAATTAGAATTTTAAGTTTCCGCACTTCCTCACGCAGGTGACCCTGCGGTTTAGCCCCCCTTCCAAATATCAGCCAAATTTTCCCGGCATAGGGATAGAAGTGGATACCGGCCCAGCGCTTAATGCCTGCGCCGTATGAACGCATAGCCTGACCCGGAGGGTATGCCCATCATTCCTTTCAGGTTATTTTTTTCCTGATCAGCCTTGCTAATTACTTAGAATGGTGTTTCGTTGCGCTTGTATTATTATGATGTTTTAAGAAAAAAAAATCTATCCAATAGTTAAAATCGTAAGTGGGTATACACTATTGGGGCAAATTATACCTCAAAATAAATGGATCTACGATTTTATGAGGTACAATGGCAAAGTGCTGGCGATGGTCATTCGCATGCGCAGATTAGATTTGAATTACTCACAGGATTATATTGCGGGGAAGTTGGGAATGTCGCAAAATGCGTATAGCAAGCTGGAACTTGGGCACACCGGTATTACCATCGGCAAATTTCTGGTGATATGCCAAGCGTTAGAATTACACCCTGGCGAATTGATTGGGTTGTATACAGATCGACTGCATCTGCCCGGCGAATAAGTTTTACGATATTAATATTACTAATGATTAATAATATTAATAAAGCGCTAAAACATATCCTGTTACATCTTTGTTCGTGCTTATTAATATACCAATTATAATTTCATGTTTAACGAAAAAGCTTTAGCAATGGTGGTGCGCGCCAGGCGACTGCAACTCAATTATACGCAGGAGTATGTTGCCTTTAAATTGAATTTGTCGCAAAATGCTTACAGCAAACTTGAGTTGGGTAATACTACTATTAGTGTTAGCCGCCTCTTTGAACTGTGTGAGGCGCTGGAAATAGATGCCTTAGAGTTGCTGCGGCCATTTTCACCACCACGGGTTGCCGCTATCGCGGTTTAACGAACGTTTGCATTTCTTTTTACAAATCCGTAGGTTATTTTATTGCGTATGTTATTTAACTACTGCTCATCCCCCCGGGTGGTAAGATAATTATAACCAATATTAAGATGAGATACAACGGAAAAGTACTTGCCCAGGCTATCCGCGAGAGGCGCCTGAAATTGAACTATACACAAGAGTATGTGGCTTCTCAATTGCATATTTCACAAAATGCATACAGCAAATTTGAATTGGGGTTTACAAACATTACGCTGGTTCGTTTTGTAGAACTTTGCAAAGCATTGGAAATTGATATGCAGGATATGTTACAACCCGTTTTAAAAGCGGCATAACTTTATTTATTAGTAAGTGTTTCTACCTCGGTAGCCACACCCACATATATGCCCATGCAATACTAATACCTCAGTTTTGCGTGGTTATCCCTGTTTATTTTAATACAAACCAATAAAATTTATAATATTTCTTGCAAAATCCATTTCCATTAACTTACTTTGGATCACAAAGTACTTTACAATGGAAGATAAAGATTTAATCGCCGAGATCAGCTCCATCCGCAACATCATGGAACGGAGCACCCGGTTTATTTCGCTCAGCGGTTTATCCGGTATTCTGGCCGGCATCTACGCGATGATAGGGGCATGGCTAGCTTATAAACTGATCTACATGGGAGATGATTCTGCTACCAATGTGGGTTATGATGAAATTTTAACCGGGCAGCTATTTTTGCTGGCCGCCGTGGTGCTGATACTCTCGGTAGCTACCGGTTTGTTGCTCACTGTGCGTAAGGCCCATAAAAAAGGGCAGCGCGTTTGGAACCAAAGCAGCCAGTCTTTGTTAATAAACGGGGCTATCCCGTTGGTAACCGGGGGGATATTTTCATTGATTATGCTGGAGCGGGGTTATTATGTTGTTGTTGCGCCCTGTACCTTAATATTTTATGGCCTTGCCCTTGTTGCCGCAAGTAAATATACCTTTGGCGATGTAAAATGGCTGGGCATATTTGATATTGCGCTGGGTTTATTAGCCGCGATTTTCCCGGGTTATGGTTTGTTTTTTTGGGCCTTTGGCTTCGGTGTACTGCACATATTGTACGGTACCATTATGCATTTTAAATACGATAGGTGAAAGTAACGTTAACTAATTTTGATAAGGCTTTTGAGAACCGCATCCGCTTACAGATCATGAGCGTACTGGTGGCCAACGAGAGCTATGACTTTAATTCACTAAAAGAACTGCTGGATGTAACCGACGGTAATCTGGCGTCGCACCTTAAGGCACTGGAGAAGGAGGAGTATATCACCGTGAACAAATCTTTTTTGGGGCGAAAGCCAAATACAAAGTATATGGCTTCGGCTTTGGGTGTACAGGCATTTAAAAAGCACCTGCAAGCACTTGAAAATTTAATAAAACAGCAGAAGATCTAATTTTTTTTATCCGTTAACTTTGAAATACAAAGTACTTTTAAATTAAGCAAAATATGAAAAAAATAATTGTTAACTATCTCTCAGACAAGCTTACGCTTGTTGGGTTTATTATGGTGATACTGTCCACCGCACTGTTTGTGCTGATGGACAGTTTTAAACTGGGAAAGGATCCTTTTGGCGCCTTTGTAATTAATTATTTAATGTCGGTGGGGTATCTTATCGCCGTATTTATCGTCACATTTAAACGCCATCGCGGGAAATTATCTGCAGGTAAAACCGAACATACGGCCTTATTACTGGTGCTGTGGTTCATCAGTGCTTTTGCCCTCAACCGCGAGATGAACGTATTTGATGACAGTGCCGACTGGCTCAGCATTTGGGTGGTAGCATCCAGCATTGCTGTTTTGCTGGCAGGTAATTATCGTTTGCTCAGTGGTGTTCCCCGGTACTTTACCTTCTTTTTTTTAGGCGCGGCCCTGCTGCTGTTTACCTACTATTCCTTTTATTTAATGCAGCTGTATATCATCAGCATTATCGGCTTACTGGCCCTTGGGATCTCGCTGCATAGTTATGTGCCGCTTTGCCTCGCCATCCTTACCGCCGGGATCATTATCAAAGCAGGCCGGCAAGATAAGATTGCCCTGTACACTGCCCTTGCTGGCTTTACGGTCCCTATTATTGCTGCGGTATTTTTCCTGGTCAGCTGGAATAATACCAATAGCCGGATCAACCTTATCATTAACCAAAATACATTAAACGAGGGCAAACTGCCGGCCTGGGTGGCGGTGAGTCAGCAGCTAGCGCCAACACCCGTTACCGAGCGCATACTGAAGGCAGGGCTGGTTTACCACGAGGTTACCGCAAGGGATAACTTCTTTTTCGGAGGCATGCCCAATCGTTCTTTTGATGAGAAAAAGGTGCACGACCCGCTGGTGGTGCTGGCCACCCTGTTTTTTGAGCGGCCAAATTTAAATGAGACCGAGCGCATCAACATTCTTAAAGCCATATACAATTCCCGCCACCAGGCGCAGGAAAGGCTTTGGAGCGGCGATGAACTGCAAACTATCAGCGTTATCAGTAACGTAAAACTATACCCCGAGTACCGGATGGCATATACCGAAAAAACGCTCACCGTGCGGAACAATAGCCGGTATGGCTGGAGCAACCAGGAAGCCATCTACACCTTTCATCTGCTTGAGGGATCCGTAGTAAGTTCATTATCACTTTGGATCAAGGGCAAGGAAGCCAAATCAAGGTTAACCACCAAAGCCAAAGCCGACTCTGCCTACCATCAAATAGTAGGGGTAGAGCAGCACGATCCATCTGTTGTGCATTGGCAGGAAGGCAATACCATCAGCGTGCGGGTTTTTCCTTGTACAACCGATGAAAACCGCAAATTCAGGTTGGGTATCACCAGTCCGTTAAGGCTAAACGGCAAGCGTTTGGTTTATGAGAATGCTTATTTTGATGGGCCGCAAGCCACGTCTGCTTTGGAAACCCTGCAGCTGAGCTTCAGCAATAAACTGGCTAAACTACAGCTACCCGCCATATTTAAACAAAGCGGTGCGGATGTTTACACTGCCGACCGGAACTATCAGCCCGGTTGGGAGATCAGCTGCGAGGCACCCGAACTGGCAAAAACTGCCTTTGCTTTTGCGGATAGCACCTATATGGTAAAAAACTTTGAGCCGCAATATGAAGCATTTAACCCGGCAGCCGTATACCTGGATGTAAACAGCGCCTGGACCAAAGATGAATTCCACGCTGTTTATAGTGCAGCAATGGATGCACCTGTATATGTTTATTACAACAAGCTGCTGCGATTGAAGCAGGAAAATATAGATGAACTGTATGAATTGCTGCGTAAGCAAAACTTCAGTCTTTTCCCGGTTAACGAGATTGCCCAGCCCGAACTGGCACTGCTCATCACGAAAGGCAAAGGCGAATCGCCAAACCTGAACGAACTGGAGGGCAGTGGTTTTGCGGTTGATTTGAGCCGCTATTTAAAAACGCCCAGGCATATCCGTATGTACAATATCGGCGATGGCTTAACGCCTTACTTAAAAACCTTAAAAGAACTGCGTGTTTTTAATTGTGCCGGTGGCACGGAGGAAAAATTGCTGACGATGCTGACCAGCAAACAGTTTCAGCGCGATCAGGAAAATGATAGTACAATAGTTATCAGCAACGCCGGGCTCATCATTCAAAAAGCGCCGGGCCTGAAAGCCGTGGATGCTCCTGATCACCTGCTGCGCCTGTTTGCCTACAACGATATCATGAAAAAGGTTGGTCCGGGTTATTTTATCCATAATTATGTTCAGCCCGAAACCATCCGCGAGGCAGAACAAGCCTACGTGGTTTCTCCTGTATCGAGCATGATCGTACTGGAAACGCAGGAAGATTATAAGCGCTTTGGTATAGACGAGAATAAAGACAGCCTGAAGAATGCCTCTATGAAATCATCCGGGGCCGTCCCCGAACCACAGGAGTGGATGCTGATCATCCTGGCAACAAGCATCGTAGGTATGTTTATTTACCGGGGAAAAAGGGGCGTGCCGCAATGGTAGCATTTCAAAATGAATATGTTGTGCCGGGTTATCCGGAGCTGGTAGCAGCACGCGTCATGGCCCGCTTGCCAATGATATTATCGGCCCATTATTACAACTTAAAAGATCAATATGTTAACGCTCCCATTAAAAACAGTTAAGCCACATCCACTTATCGCATTTGGTGTGGTATACTTTGCGCTGGCCATTTGGTTTATCCCGGCCTACTTTAAATGGGATGCCAACCTGGTGATGGGGGTAATACTGGTGCCGTACGTTTGTACAATAGAAAAGGGCAACCGATCTTTGCGTTATTTGCTGCCAGCATTATTAGGTGTTGGTTTAGCCATTATCGCCCCGGTAAATACTTTATTCTTCGTGGCCCTGCTGTTTGTAGTGCTGTTGCTGATTGAGCATTCCATCGGCAGGGTGAGTAATATCTTTCTGTTGCTCATGCTGTTGATCTCACCGGTGTTTGGCCACATCACCCGCATGGGCGAATTCCCGGTAAGGCTTTGGCTAACCGAAAAGGTGGCGAACACGCTGGCACTAACCGGAATGGAGGTAAGCGCCGCAGGTAACCAGATCATGATGGGCAATTTCGAATTCTCGGTAGACCAGGCCTGCGCCGGGCTGAACATGCTGGTCATGTCGCTACTCATCTGCCTTTTTGTGCTGACCTGGTATCAGCGGCAATCCGGAAACACGCTTTCATTTAAATACCTGTGGTTGCTGGCGGCATTTACGCTATTGCTAAATGTAGTTTGTAATTTCTTCCGCATCCTGTTGCTCGTCCGTTTTAAGATAATGCCGGGTACCTTTCTGCATGACGCGGTTGGGATTTGCTGCCTGGCGATTTATGTGCTGCTGCCTTTATTGTTTGGCATCAAACCGCTGGTGCACAGTTTAGGTAAGGCCGGTAAACAGCAGGCAAGGGATAATGCCGTTGTTACTGATAGCCGTTTCCTGCTAATCCACCTCTTTCTTTTAGGGATGATACTGTTTGTTGCCGCCCACATAACGAAAGCAGATCACCTGGCAGGTGCGTCAAACCCAATGCAAATTGCAGGCTATCACAAAAAACAACTGGGAGGGGGCATTCTAAAGTTCGAGAATAAAGAGGCACTGATCTACCTCAAGCCAACGGCCTTTTACGCTCCCGAACATGACCCGATGATCTGCTGGGTGGGCAGTGGCTACGTTTTTAAAAGCATCCGGCAGGAAAATGTTGCCGGCTATGATATTTATACCGCAATCCTCACCAAAAAGCAGGATAAAATCTATGCGGCCTGGTGGTTTGACAATGGCAAAGTGAAAACCGTAAACCAATTCAGCTGGCGATGGATCGCCGCAAGGAACGAAGGCCAATTTTATTTAGTGAATGTGAATGCCGCATCTCCGGAGGAATTGCATAAAAAGTCGGTGGAGATGCTGACGGGCGATCTATTTAAAAAATTGAACACAAAATGAAAATAACAAAGACTACCGGTTAGAATAACAAAGAATACAAAAACGGGAGCAAAGTGACACAAAGAATAAGTTTGAAAGCGAAGTCACCAGGATTTGATAGATCGTCATACACCTTTTGAGCGATATAAATGCTTTGTACCCTTTGTGTTTTTCCTTCGAGTTCTTTGCATTACGTCCATCAGCCCAACCATTAATCTATAAGTTAAAACAGAAATATAAGCAAAATGAAAACGCTTCATCAACCACTCTCTCGCGATACAAATAATTACCTTAATCACCATATAGAAGATTTTCCTCAACCTTATCCTATAAAAATTATGAGAACTGTAAACCATAAAAAGCTGAGCCGCCGCATTAAGATTTGCATTTGGGTGATGATAGCCGGCCTATTCCTGAGCGGGGCCACTGCTTTCCCCATAGAAACTGAACTGCACTGGCTGGTAAACCACCGCAGTGCTTTGCCGGCGTACATACAAGCCTGGCTGGCTACCGTTTATCATGCCGTAAAAGCCAGCAACCAGGCGTACCCTTTTTTAAGTTACGGTACCGACTGGCTGGCCTTCGCCCACATTATGCTGGCTATACTGTTTGTTGGCCCCCTGCGCGATCCTGTCAGGAATATCTGGGTTATCCAATTCGGGATGATCGCCTGTGCGCTTATCCTGCCGCTAACCTTTATCATGGGGCCGATCCGCGGGATCCCTTTTTTCTGGAACCTGGTAGATAGTTCTTTCGGAGTTATCGGGATTTTGCCTTTGTATATCGCCTACCGGGATATTCAAAAATTAGAGGACGTTAATGAGAGAGGATTGTAGCGCTAATTTATTCGGCTAGTGGGGTGAATTGAAAACGATGAGTGCGTGCGGAAAGAGTTAACTCACCACCAACCCCTCACTGCTTCGCAAAGAGGGGGAGTTCTTATGCTGATTAGATAAGTTTCACCCTGTTTCCGCAAAGCGGAGAGCGGGTGGGGCAGCGGGAAGAGTTAACTCACCCCAAACCCCTCTCTGCTTCGCAAAGAGGGGAGTTCAGATGCTGATTAGATAAGTTTCAAGCTCTTTCCGCAAAGCGGAGAGCGGGTCGGGCAGCGGAGCGAACCCGGGGTGAGTTAATCTGCGGGCGAATTGTGCGTTTCACCCTCATCGTCACGGAGAAAGGTCCGGGTAAAATATTTATAAACTTAAATATATGTTCAAATTCAATAAATACTATTTCGGGATAGCGGTACTGCTTTTCAACGCCGAAGTGTTAATAGCCGATTTTATGCACGATACCATCATCAGGCCATATGGCGGTGATTTTATAGTGGTTATACTGGTTTACTGCATGGTAAAAGCATTCATTAAAACCGGCGTATGGAAAACGGCTATCGGCACGCTTATTTTCGCTTACCTTGTGGAAATTACTCAGTTTTTTCATCTCATTGATCAATTGGGGTGGGGGCATTCGGCCCTGGCAAGAAACCTGTTGGGAACAACTTTCAGATGGCTGGATATGCTGGCCTACACTTTAGGCATTATATTGGTGGGCTTATTGGAAAGCTGGCTTAGTGTATTGAAAAGAGTAGAATTAAGGAAAGTAAATGGATAAGGATATAGTAAAATATTTTGTCCCTGAGGGGTCTATCGTCCGTGAGATCTGGAGCAAGGCCGATAATATTCTGTTCATTTTTGCCGGTTCGGCTGCTGAATTTGCTTTAAATAAGGCAGTAGACTGGCTTTACTACACCGGCCAGCTGCCGGCAGATCCTTTAGGCAGGCTCTTCTCTACCGTGCAATATAGCCGGATGATCATCTTTTCAGAGTATAACAGTGCACTGGCCGCCATTGACCGGATCAATGCTATTCATCAGGGCGTGGAGCAGGCACGCGGTGCAACTATTCCGGACTGGGCCTACCGCGACGTATTATTTATGCTGATAGACTACACCATCCGATCTTTTGAATTACTGGAGCGGCACTTAAGTGATGACGAAAAAGAAGAGGTTTTTGAAGTGTTTTACCGCCTAGGCTTGCGCATGAGCCTGAAGGATATGCCTTATAATTATCAGCAGTGGTTAAAAGTTCGTGTGGAGCATTTGCAAACGCACCTGTTGTGCAGCGATTTTACGATTGATTTGTTTAAGCAATACAAAAAGCACTTAGGTGTATTGCGTTATGAATTACTGAAACAAGTGCAGCTGCTGATGGTGCCGAAAGCGGCCAAATCACTATTGCCCATCAACAGCATCTTGTATATCGGGCCGTTGATCGGGCTTTACAAACTCTCCAGGATCGTAAAACTGCATGGGCTTTTGAAAGAAGCCTTCCTGCCACCCGAATACAAAAGCCAGATAAAAGAAATGGATGTCTAGTTAATTATCATCAGATGTGCCTCATCATCCGTAATGTATCATCGGTATTTTAAATATCTTGATGCACTGATATTTTTGGTCTGGATTTGCATCTCAAATCAGGCAAAATAGCCGTACCTGCTTAATCCGGTTTTCCGGTTATAAGCTGCGTCCGGAATGCCACGTTTTTGAACATAGTGCCCGGCTCCACCATTCCAAAATGGAATATTGCTTGTTCAAAATGGGGTGGAGCGATATCAGCTATCTGCTCATTTCAAAAAACCATAGCTAACCGGTTTAAAACCACTTTAGCCGATGGATGGCACAATGGGCACTCTATTGGTGACCCATTATTATCCTCGGTTAAAATTGGACCAGGCGACCCGGCAAGGTCGCACATGGCAAACGAATTCGTATATGTAAACGAAGTGAGCGAAGGGGTAAGCAGATATATTAAACTATTAAAAAGTATGATGTATTGTGTGCTGCACAATCCGGAAGCAGATTTTTTGACTAAATAAAAAATATAACTAAATCACAAAAAAGTCGTATGTATGCATAGTAATTTGATGACGACAAATTAGCTAACCAATTCAAGCAGAATAAACCTAATCAGCTAAGTATAAGTCAAATTGGAAAAGACTTTCCCGTTTTGGGAAGGCAAAGTAACGAGCGTTTACAGCAGGAAAATAAATAGCTGCGTTTAAATTGTTTAAACATTGCTTTTACCTTTTGCTGCAGATTTCGGCACTCTTTTAGCTATGTAAGTACAAACGATTTGAATACTAAATTAAAACAACATGTTAATTGAATTTTTAGGGGTGATTTTACTACTGGCACTAATTGTATTGCCATTATTTCCCCGCCGAACCAAAACCAAAACCAGATCCGCTTTAACGGTTAATACCGACACCCACGATGCTGATTATGCTATAAATGCAAATGGCAAGCTGGAGCGCATTCATGGCACCAGCCTTATTAACGACTGAGATACCATTTACATTGATCAATTTAATACAGCCGCCCGGATTAAATCCGGAGCGGCTTTTTTTGTACAGCTACCGTTAATACCCCTGGCAATATTTGCAAACACCCCATTGATATAGCATTGGAGCATTTTTATAGATCCGCTGCTTGTTAAAATTGCCAGTCAATAGATAACAATATTTCCATATTTTTTTATTGCTTCAGGCTATTATATGCCATAGGCAGCATATTAAATAGGATATTGACCCCAAGGGAGATCCTATCTGCCATCCGATTGGCTTTTGGAATCGAAATAATAATTTTAGATATGAAGATTAAAGTACTTATAACAGTATAATAAGTAATGTAAATGGTAAATATTTCGAATTCTATTCAAAAATATTTACTTTTACAAGTAATACCCTGATTAATAAATATTGTAATTTCTCCAATTGATACTCGCAAGCATCTTTGCCTTTCCAAAATATAGCGCGTTTGGTATTAAACAATAGCTTGTTAATTTTTTGAATAGGTAGCGATCTGTATTATTAAAATAAGCACACAGGTATAACTAATAGTGACGAAAATCCGTATGGAGGCATATCGTCATTTTAGTAACCCGACAATTTGATAATATGAAGAAACTGTTACTTGCCCTTATTCCTGTATTGTATACTGCTGCGTGTTTTGCGCAGGCGCCCATAGTTTCTTATCAAAGTCCCCAGAATTATATTGTAGGCACAACTATCAATAGCCTTGCGCCTGCAAAAGCCGGCGGGGCTGTACCGCCCGCCATCTATGGTCAGGTTGCTACTCTTGCAGGTAGCGGTGTAAACGGCAGTACTGACGGCAGCGGGAGTCTTGCTACATTTAATGATCCCAAAGGCCTTGCTGCCGATTCCAAAGGCAATATTTATGTAGCCGATAAAGCTAACAGTGTGATCCGGAAGATTACACCTGAAGGGCTGGTATCAACATTCGTACCTAAATCGGCCGGGTTGTCATTTCCTGCGGGCTTAGCCTTTGATGCCGGCGACAACCTGTATATTGCTGATATTGGAACCAACCAGGTGAAAAAAGTTACGCCAGCCGGTGCGATCAGCATTGTTGCAGGCACCGGAGATTATGGCTTTGCAGTTGGTCCGGCCTTGTTATCTTCGTTTAAGTCCCCCTCTGGTATTGCGATAGATGGCGCAGGGAATATTTATGTCAGCGATTATGGGAACCAGCAGATCAGGAAAATTGCCGGTGGCATGGTTAGCGTGTTGGCAGGTACCGGAGCAACTGGTTATGCTGATGGTGACAAAACAGTAGCAAAATTTAATGGCCCGTTTGGGGTGGCTACTGATGCTGCGGGAAATGTATATGTGGCCGATATATATAATAATGCTATCAGGAAGGTTACACCTACGGGAGTAGTAAGCACGTTAGCCGGAAATGGGACTGCAGGTGCGGCAAACGGAACTGGTACTGCTGCCCGATTTGAAGGGCCCTACGGTGTTGCAAATGACGCCAATGGCAATTTATACGTGAGCGATTCATACAACAGCCTGGTTCGTAAAATAACACCGGCGGGAGTGGTAACCACGCTTGCGGGAAACGCAGGTAATTTCGGCACCGTAAACGCGGTAGGTACAGATGCTCTCTTTTCGTTTCCGGTTGGTATTGTTGCAGATAAGGACGGGAATTTATATACGGCAGATAATGGTTCCAGCACGATCAGGAAAATACTTTTAACGGGATACAACATCAGTCCTGCTTTACCGCCCGGCCTCAGTTTTGATGCCACAACGGGTATCATCAACGGTACGCCAACAGCGGTTAGCCCGGCGCAGGATTACACCATTACTGCGTATAACAAGTCAGGATCCGGATCGGCAATTGTAAATATTACAACAAGACTTATCTCAACAGATGCAACGCTTAGTGGCCTGTTAACGGGCGGCGTATCACTTAGCCCGTCTTTTTCGCCATCGCAGCGCAATTATGTAATGACGGTGCCGGAAACAACAACCGGCATTAATGTTACCCCTTCCCTGGCTGATATCAATGCTACATTGAAAATAAATGGCAGTCCGGTGGCAAGCGGTGCGCCGTTTACAATGCCTTTAAATACAGGCGGCAATTCCACAGCCATCCAGGTTATTGCAGAAGACGGGGTAACCATCAGCACCTACACCGTGTCATTTATCCGGCCCCGAAAAGCAGTTAATCCACCAAATATTAGTTACAGCAGTCCGCAGCAATATACGGTCAACGTTGCAATACCGCCTTTGTCTCCACAAAATACAGGCGGTGCCGTCCCTGCAAGGGCTTACGGTGGGGTAACCACAGTAAAGTCGGGCCTGGAAGATGTGTCAGCCATAGCAGTTGATCCATCCGGAAATATCTATGTAACTAACGTGGTAAGTAATATCATACAAAAAGTAAGTCCTGGAGGAAACCTTTCAACCTTTGCAAGCGGATTTAGCACCCCTTATGGATTGGCGGCTGATGCTTTTGGTAATATATACGTAGGTGATTCCGGGTTTAACATGATCAAAAAGGTATCTGCAGCAGGTGAGGTTAGCATTGTATCCGGCAAGAGCGGAGACTATAACTTTGCAAATGGTGATGCAGATCTTGATGCAAAATACAGGTATCCTGTAGGAGTTGCTACCGATGGCTCAGGTAACCTTTATGTAGCCGATCTGGCGAATGCGGACATCAGAAAAATAAGCATAACGGGCCGGGTAACAACCCTGGCGGGGACCAATGCTGCAGGATCAGCCAATAATACCAACGGATCAAACGCCAGTTTTAATGAGCCGTATGCGGTGGCTACAGATCTGAACGGTAATGTTTACGTAGCCGACTCTAAGAATAACAAGATCAGAAAAATAACACCTTCAGGGGCAACAACAACATTTGCAGGCAGCGGTGCCGCGGGGCAAACCAATGGCACCGGAACTCTGGCTGCTTTTGAATCCCCAAAAGGTGTAGCAACCGATGTGCTGGGAAACGTATATGTTTTAGATGCAGCTAACAGTATGATCCGCAAGATTACGCCTTCCGGGGTTACCACGCGTTTGGCCGGCTCCGGGTATTATCTTTTTACAGATGGTATTGGCCCGCTGGCGGCTTTTAGTTACCCCCTCGGCATCGCAGCAGATGCCGATGGCCAGCTGTACATTTCCGATAGCAACAATAAAGCGATCCGGAAGATCCAAACCACTGGCTATGTCATCAGCCCTGCTACACTGCCTGCCGGGCTTACTTTTGATGCCACGACCGGTAAAATATCCGGTACCCCAACGGCGTCAGCTGGACCGGCAAACTTTACTATTACTGCTTACAACCTTGGCGGTTCCAGTTCTGCTATTGTCAACATCCGGGTAAACGGCCTCAATAACGATGCGACACTAAAGTCTTTGGATTTGAGTTCGGGAACACTCTCTACAGCATTCAGTTCAGGTACGCTTTCCTATTCAACAAATAATACAGGCAACGCAGATTTTATAACCTTAACGCCCACCAGCACCCAGGGGAGCGCAAGCATAAAAATTAATGGTGCTACCGTAGTGAGCGGCACCGCTTCGGCAAATTTGCCTTTAGCTATAGGCGCTAATGTTTTTGATATAGTGGTAACTGCTACCGATGGGATAAGTACAAAAACTTATCAGCTAACAGTAAACCGCTCAGCACCCGTATACGCTACAGAGGCATCGCTATCTTCGCTCACTACTACCAATGCCACATTTTTTCCGGCGTTTAATAGTAATACGCTAAATTACAGTGCTAGCGTTGCAGGTACGGTAGCGGGGTTAACCGTTACGCCTTCAAGTTTAGAATCACATGCTGTAATTGAAGTAGAGGGTACTCCGCTTGTCAGCGGCACAGAATCAGGCACAATTGCGCTCAATTACGGGTCAAATACAATCCATATAAAGGTTACTGCCGAGGATGGTGTCACCGTTAAGACTTATGCCCTCACGGTGATCAGGCAAGCATCAGCTAATGCAGACCTTAGCGGAATAACACTTAGTACCGGCCATTTAACGCCAAACTTTTCAGCAAACGGGTTAACGTATTCCGCAGAAGTTCCGGGTAATGTTGATGCCATTACGCTAACGCCATACACAGCAGAGGCCACGGCAACGGTGCGGGTTGAAGGCACAATTGTAGCAAGCGGTGCTGCCTCGGGCACCTTTCCATTGGCAGTTGGCCCGAATGTTATTACCGCTGCAGTTACCGCGCAGGATAATGTCACCGTAAAAAATTACCAGATAACCGTAGTCAGGGCGCCGTCGTCAAATGCAAACTTGTCGGCGCTTACGCCAAGCTCCGGTACGTTATCGCCCACTTTTGACCCGGCTAAAACAAGCTATGGAACCAGCGTTCCTAACACCGTAACAAGCATCAATATCACCCCGGTTAGTGGCGGTGTCAACGAGATAATTACCGTAGACGGGGTAGTAGTTGCCTCCGGCACAGCATCAACGGCTATTCCGCTTATTGTGGGTAATAATCCAATAACGGTACAGGTTACAGCCGAAGATGGCATTACGATAAAAAATTACCTACTAACCGTAAGCAGACTGCCCTCCTCAGACGCCGGCCTTGCCGGCCTGGCAACAAACCAGGGTGATTTATTACCCACCTTTGCAACAGGCATTGCCAGTTACAGCATAGCGGTGAGCAATGCTACAACGGCCATCAAAATAATACCTACGGTAAACGAGCCCAATGCAACAGTTACCGTAAACAACGTATCGGTAGGCAATGGCAGTGCATCCGGGAATATCTCCTTAAACATTGGCGTTACCAACATCATGATAAAGGTAACTGCGCAGGATGGCGTGTCGACGCAAACCTATAGCGTATCGGTTACCCGTGCCGCCTCTTCCAATGCCGATCTGGCTAACCTGGAAATAAACCCCGGCAGCCTGACAGAAGTTTTCGACCCCGGTATTACGGCATACAGTGCCAAAGTAGGCAACACCACAACCGCAGTTAAGCTCACACCTGCGTTAAGCGAAGCCAATGCATCTGTTGCCATCAATGGTGTCCCTGTAGCCAGCGGGGTGCCCTCAGGAAACATTGCGTTGAACGTAGGGCCTAACATCATTAATGTTAAGGTTACCGCCCAGGATGGTATAACCGTTAAAAATTACACCGTAACCGTAACGCGCGAACCATCGTCAAATGCCGACCTCAGTAATATAGCGTTGAGCACCGGCTCGTTAAAAGAAGTGTTTGCTTCAGGAAAGTTAGATTACTCAGCCGATGTATTAAATACCGACGCCAGTATCCAAATCAAAGCAACTGTAAGCGATGCCACGGCCACAATAACGGTAAACGGGGATGCAGTGGCTGCCGGTTCATTCTCCGGCAATATCCCGCTGACTGTTGGGCAAACCGTTATCACCATTGTAGCTACCGCCCAGGATGGCATTACCACAAAAACTTACACGGTAACCGTAAAACGCCCGCCATCGGCCGATGCTAACCTGGCTGCACTGGTACCCGGCGCAGGTAAGCTGGATCCTTTATTTACCCAAGGCACCACAGCCTACACTGTAACGGTGCCGAACACGGTAACCGCCATTACGTTAAGCCCCACTGTTAATGAGGCCAATGCGAGTGTAAAAGTAAACGGAACCATCGTTGCCAGTGGTACTGCATCAAATAGTTTCCCGCTGATCGTAGGTGCTTCTGTATTTACTACCGTCGTCACCGCTCAGGATGGCGTAACTACCAAAACGTATACAGTGACGGTCATACGGCAAAAATCAACAGACGCAACGCTAAGCAACATAACTTTGACCGATGGTAGTACCTTAACGCCGAATTTTTTACCCGGTATTACTACCTATACGGCTTCGGTGCTTAACACGGTTACCACTGCAAGCGTAATCCCAGTAGCTAACGAAAGCAACGCCATCATTACTATTGGTGGCAGAGTTGTCAACAGCGGCGCTGCATCCGCCCCCGTCACGCTGGTTGTTGGTCCTAATACGATCAACACCATTGTGACCGCACAGGATGGTGTTACCACTCAAACCTACAGCATAACCGTTATCCGGATGCCATCTACTGATGCTACATTGTCAGATTTAAAATTGAGCAGTAAAACCCTGACCCCCGCAATTTCTTCGGGCTCCCTGCTCTACAATGCCTCAGTTGGCAACGAAGTTAAAACCATCACATTTACGCCAATTGTAAATCAAGCCGATGCCACAGTTAAAATAAACGGCGTTTCGGTAACCAGTGGTTCGCCATCGGCGGCCATTCCTTTAAAGGTGGGCGACAATACCATAACAACAGTTGTTACTGCACAGGATGGCATTACTACTAAAAGCTACATTGCTACCATTAACCGGGCACCATCAACAAATGCCACACTGGCCCAACTTGCGGTTGTTCCAAACCAGTTAAATATTACGTTTAATAAGCTCATCACCGGTTATTCCATGCTGTTGAAAAATGATGTAACCAGTGCAATTGTAACACCTACGGTGGAGGATGCAACCGCCACTGTAGTTATTAACGGCATTCCGGTTGCCAGCGGGTCACCATCTCCAGCCATACCTTTAAAAGTGGGGAATAACCCCATAACAATTATAGTAACCGCAGAGGATGGTAAAACCAAGAAAACCTACGTCATCATCGCAAACCGGGCACTGTCATCTGATAACGACCTGGCCAACCTGGTTCTAAGCTCCGGAACCCTAAAACCGGGATTTGAATCGGGTTTGAATAATTATACGGCAGCAGTTGCACATGCGGTAAACAGTGTTAACGTAAAACCCTATTTAGCAGACGCCGCTGCCTCGGTAAAAGTAAACGGCGTTGCTGTTTCGAGTGGCTCTGCATCGCCCGAAATAAGACTGAACGTAGGCCCCAATATGATCAATGTGGTGGTCACCGCACAAAACAGTGAGGTCAACACTTATACGATCACCGTTAACCGGGATCCCGGTTCAAACGCTAACCTGTTGAATCTTAGTTTAAGCGCTGGTACCCTGAGCCCCGCTTTTACAATTGGTAAGACCAGCTACGCAGCTACGGTACTTAATGCCGTTGGCTCCGTTAAAATTACACCAACTGTAGAGGATGCAACCGCTACCGTAAAAGTGAATGGTACGGCGGTTGCCAGTGGCTCTGCCTCGCAAAGTATTGTTTTAACAGTGGGTAGCAATACCATACTTACCACCGTTACGGCGCAGGATGGTATCACCACCCAAACCTATTCAGTGACCATTACCAGAGCAAAATCGCCCAACGCGGACCTGGGAACACTTACGCTAAGTTCCGGCTCGCTATCTCCTGTTTTCTCAGCCGCGGGCACAAGCTACAGCGTCACGGTTAATAACTCCGAGCAAACAATCCGCGTTACTCCAACAGCGGTAGATGCAGCTGCAGTGGTGAGGGTAAATAATGCAATTGTAGCAGCCGGCGGCAGTTCCGGCAATATTCCTTTGGCAGTGGGCATTACACCGGTTAACATTACGGTAACTGCGGAAGACGGCACACTGAAAACGTACACGGTAAATGTTACAAGATCAAAATCTCCGGATGCTTCCCTTGCCGATCTTACCTCGGCTTCGGGTGTTTTGGATCCAGCGTTCTCGCCGGCGGTATTAGCTTACCAGATCACAGTAGATAATTCGATAGCTACTGCTACTTTAAAGCCTACGGCAAATGATGCAGGTGCCACGATACAGGTGAATGGGCAGGCGGTTGTAAGCGGTAATGTATCGCAGGCGCTAACGCTTAAACAAGGCGCTAATCCGTTTAATGTTAAAGTAACCGCAGCCGATGGTACGATTCAAACTTATGTAGTAAACATTTTTCGAACACTATCGGACAATGCAGATCTTGCGAACCTGGTACTAAGCGCAGGAAACTTTACCCCGGCCTTTACTTCCGGGAATCTGAACTATGAGTTGCATGTCCCTTATAATGTGTTTAAAACAACTGTCACTGCAACAGCAAGCGACCCGGGGGCTGGCTTAAAAATTAACGGATCAGCCGCACAAAACGGTATTGCTTCGGGTTCCGTTACGATCAACTCCGCATCAACACTGGTAACCGTCACCGTAACATCGGCCAGTGGCGCGCAAAGCAAATCTTATCAGGTAAAAGTGATTCGTGCGGCACCTCCGGTATCCACAGACGCAACGCTAATTTCGTTAAGAACCAGCTCGGGGCAGCTCAGTCCGTCATTCAGCCCAACTACTACAAACTATGTTGTTACTGTTGATGCCAATACGCAATCCGTTACTGTAACAGGTATTACCACTAATGGCGGAGCTACTATCAAAATCAACGGAACAGAAGTATTAAGCGGGTCCTCATCAGATGAGATCATTTTGGCGCCGGGTACTAACCCGGTAATACCAATTGTTGTTACGGCAGCCGATGGCGTAACAACGCAAACCTACACCGTAGCCATCAGCAAAGCCGTGCTTGCAGCAATCCTTCCAAGTGTAGTTACGCCAAACGGGGATGGGGTCAACGACTACTGGGTGATCCCCAATATAAACCTCTTCCCTGATTGTACCGTTAAGATCTTTAATCGCGGCGGGCAAATGATATTCTCCTCTGTTGGTTACGGCACCCCATGGGATGGTACCCTAAACGGGCGCACATTACAAGCAGATGTATACTACTATGTTATCGATTTAAAACACAGCCAGGGTGTAAGATCCGGTGCGGTAACCATTATGAAATAGGAGCCAGCTCCCAAAATGGGGGCATACGCGGCGGCTGTAAGATGCTTAAATTTCTACCCTCTTCGCGAAGCATTGCGGACCAATCTGCGAAGCGTTTTCAGGTAATCCTCTGTTGAATATGAAAATCTCTCCACCCTCTTTGCGTAGCAGAGAGGGTCGGGCAGCGCTAGCGAACCCGGGGTGAGTCCAACTTCGAGCGAACAATTTCTTCACCCTCTTTGCGTAGCAGAGAGGGTCGGGCAGCGTTAGTGAACCCGGGGTGAGTCCAACTTCGTCTAACAGCCCCTCAAAATGATCCTAAATTAATCCGTATCCAGCTGGCTATAATCTTCAGCCGTATCGATATCGATTATGCCTTCGTCAAATTTAACAGCGAAAACATCCTGTGCCTGGTTTTTGAGTAGCAGCCTGGCGCCCTCATCACCCTGCAATTCTTCCAGTTTGTTAAAAACCGAACGGTCAAATAAAGCAGGCACTCCCACCGTGTTTTTGTAAGCCGAACCAATGATGGTTTTACCAGTTGTTCCTCTGTAGTGAAGAAGTGAATTAATCAGTTCCGGAGTAACAAACGGCTGATCGCAAAGCATAATGACCGCAGCATCAATCGTCTTATCTTTGGCAATTTCGTTAATCCCGAGTTTTACGGATGATGCCATACCGCTTTGCCAATCCGGATTAATAACTATCGTAAACTTACCGGGAACAAGAGTTGATTCAATCGCATCTGCATTTGCCCCTAATACCAACACCACCGGGCTGCATTCGGACGCAATCGCGGTGTTGACGGCCCGCTGCAATAGGGTCTCTCCTTTGTAGATCAGGTTTTGTTTCGGCTTCCCGAGCCGCCTTGAAGCGCCGGCAGCGAGAATGATCAGGCCCGCCATACTAGTTGTTAACGGCGATTGGCTGTGGCGCATGAATAGGCACCGGCTTATATTTTAACGAATAGCCTTTACGGGCTGATAGCACCGCCTTTATTTCTGCCATTACTGATAGGGCAATCTCTTCTGCCCCTTCCGAGCCTATATCCAAACCGACCGGACCAAAGATCCTGGTCATTTGTTCATCGGATACTGTTACACCCTGGTCCGCCAATTCATCCAGCATTCTCAGCAGTTTCTTTTTGGGGCCCAGGATGCCGAGATAGGAGGGGTTAAGAGGGAGTAAGTCCTTTAACAAAGCCATCTCGTACAGGAAATTATGCGTCATCAGTACAAAGGCGGTGTTAGTATCTATAAACAGGTGGGCTAAAGCTTGTTCGGGCCTGGCAACAATCACCTTTTGTGCAGATGGGAAACGTTCCGGCAAGGCATAATTAGGTCTGCCATCTATAACCGTAACATCCCAACCCAAAACACCTGCTAATTGGGCAAGCGGCATGGCATCATTACCCGCCCCAATAATTACCAATGCAATTTGAGGCTTTACAAGCTCGATGAATGCGGTATAGGCAATATCACCCGGGTAAGTTTTATTTTCAGACCGACCAGATGTATACACGGCTTTGGTATCGTCCATCAGGTTGTCCCGGTGGCTGTAATGCTCCATACGGTTCTCTAGCAATACTTCGCCGGTTAAGCACAGGCAGGTTCCGGGTTGCGCCGCCTTGCGGTTTGCCAAAGAGAATAAGGTAACCAGCACCGCATTTTTACGATTGCTGATAACAGCTTTCAAAAACGCGATCGGGTTATTGGCGTCTTCGCTGATAGGCTCTATCAGGATATGGATGATGCCGTTGCAGCCCAGGCCAACGCCCAGTTTGGCATCGTCATCATCCATGGTATCATAAGTAACCAGCATTGGCTCCTGCTGCAAAATAACCAACCGGGCTTTACGCAAAGCGTCGCCTTCCAGGCAGCCGCCGCTTATGGCACCGGTAAGCTGTCCGTCTTCGGTAATGAGCATGCGGGCACCAGCGCGCCGATAGGCAGATCCCTCTACCAAAACTACGGTGGCCAGCGCCGTTTCTTTGCCCTGCTTTGCAGCTTTATCGTATGCTGCAACTATATCTATGATCTCCTTCATCCGAAGTGTAACACGGTTGTATTATATAAGTTTGTCTGGCGTGATAGGCAAATTGCGAACCCGTTTACCTGTTGCGTTGTACACTGCATTTGCAACGGCCGCTGCCATACCGATCAGCGCAATTTCCCCCATACCTTTTGCACCGATGGGATTGATATACGGATCTGGTTTGTTGACGAACATGGCCTCAATTTGCGGAATATCTGCACTTACAGCGATGTGGTAATCGGCAAAATTGTTGTTTACATAACGGCCATAACGATGATCGATCACACCTTCTTCCATCAATGCCATACCAATACCGCCAATTGCCCCGCCAACAACCTGGCTGCGGGCCGTTTTAGGGCTAATGATTTTACCCGAATCGGCAACGCAAACTACTTTATCCACTTTAACCACACCGGTAGTTGGGTGCACCAGTACTTTAACAAAATGCACCGACCACGATTGCATAGAGTACTTTTGATTGTTTGGACCGCCTTGTGATTTGGTAAGCACCTCCAGCGATGGCAGATTTTTATCCTTCAGAATCTTTACATAATCAGGTTTATCAGTGCCACCAGCGCCTAATAATTGCTGGAATTTTTCCTTCAAAACCGTACAGGCATCAAAAACAGCCGAGCCTACGGTTGAGGTGATGGAAGATCCGCCCTGCATAGGTGCATAGGGCAATGATGAATCGCCCATTTCAAATTTGATTTTTTCCGGGGCAATATTCATTTGTTCTGCAGCTATGGCCACTGCCGCAGTACCGGTTCCCGGGCCAATATCGCTGACAGCAGTTTGCAGTGTCAACGTGCCGTCGCCTTTAAATACAGCTCTTACCACTGCAGTATCACGGTAAGCTCCAAACATGCCGCCGCCCATACCATAGCCAACCCGCCAGCCGTTTTGCATTTCGGAACCAGCTTCTGCTTTGCGCTCCGCCCAGCCAATTTGTTTGGCTCCCATCGCGTAGGCTTCATCCAGGTATTTACTGGAGAACTCCTTTTTGCTATCCGGGTCGGTTTTGGCGTAATTCTTTAGTCTAAGTTCTATTGGGTCCATCCGCAAGGCGTAAGATAATTCATCCAGTGCAGATTCCAGGGCAAACGCCCCGGTAGCATGGCCCGGCCCGCGCATCCACGTTGGGGTATTCACATCTACCGATACCAGCTTGTAACTGGTGTTTACATTAGCGCAGGCGTATAATTCTTTGGTAGAGTTGATGGGCTCTTCAGAAAAATCCTCGTATGTGGAAGTTTGCCCGGCGGCCTCATGCGTTATGCCTACCAGTGTACCATCTTTTGTAGCACCAATCCCGATTTTTTGCCAGGTATGTGGGCGATAGCCTACCGATGTAAACATATCCGGCCTGCTAAGCACCAGTTTTACCGGGCGTTTAACTACCATTGCACCTAATATTGCGGCAATTTCGTGTGGCCAAACCTGTAAGGCGCTGCCGAACGCACCGCCTACAAATTGTGAATTCACCTGCACGTTTTCTGGTTTTAACCCAAAAGCTTTGGCAATATCACCGCTTGTGGCTTTTACGCCCTGGGTTTTATCCCATACGGTGAGTTTGTCAGCCGCATCCCAGCGGGCAATAATAGCGTGCAGCTCCATAGGATTATGCACTTCTGTAGGGATAATGTACTCCTGCTCCAGCTTTACCGGGGCAGTTTGCCAGGCATCTGCTGTTCCGCGTACATAATCTTTGCCAACAGCTTTGGGCTGTTCGCCTCTGTCCATACCGGCAGGCGGTTTGGTGTCATGTGCTACTTTATTATAAGTGGCTTTTACCAGCGATGCGCCATATTGGGCACGTTCAAAAGTATCGGCAACCACCATGGCAATAGGGTGGCCGTTAAAAAGTACCTGGTTATCTATAAATACTTTAAGCGATCCAATTTTTGCATTTGGCTTTTTGGGTTTGGTGGTTTGAAAGCCCGGTACCTTTGGCGAATTTAAATAAGTGACAACTGCCAGCACGCCAGGTGCTTTTTGAGCGGCAACGGTGTCTATACTGGCAATAGAGCCTTTAGTAATGGTACTGCCTACCAGCACGGCGTAGGTCATTCCCGGCAGTTTGTATTCTGCTGAATATTTGGCGGCACCGGTAACTTTTGCGCGGCCATCTACCCGGCTCATGCCATCGGCTGATGAAGGGATGGCTGTAATTAATTCCTGTTCCATGTTATACTAAGCCTCCCGCATGTTTTAAAGCCTCGGTAATAGTAGCCGGGGCAAGTTTTAATTTAAATGCATTATGTTCGCGCCCTTTTGCGCCTTGCATGGCTATTTTAGCTGCAGCTGCAAAGTTTTCTTCGGTAGGTGCTTTTCCTACCAGGGCTTTTTCGGCATCAAATAAGCGCCAGGGTTTATGGGCCACTCCGCCCATTGCGAGGCGGGCCTTTTTAATGACCCCGTTTTCCAGTTCTAAAGCCGCCGCAACGGAGATCAGCGCGAAAGCGTAAGATTGCCGGTCCCGCACTTTAAGATAATAGCTGTTTTTTGCGAAATTGTTATCAGGTATATCTACACCAATGATCATTTCTCCAGGTGCCAGTTGATTATCTTTTTCGGGGTTGGCATCCGGCAGGCGATGGAAGGAGGTGAATGGCATACGCCGTTCACCGGCCTTGCCTTTAATGATCACTACCGCATCCAGCGCAGCAAGGGCAACACACATATCGCTTGGGTGTACAGCTATACATTGCGGACTGGTCCCAAAAATAGCATGCATACGGTTGTAGCCACCCATGGCACCACAGCCTGTGCCAGGCTGGCGCTTATTGCAGGGCATTGCAGTATCATAAAAGTAAGCACAGCGGGTACGCTGCATCATATTGCCACCTAAGGTTGCCATATTGCGTAATTGCGGCGATGCACCTGCTTTTAAGGCCATGCTTAAAAGCGGATGTTTGGTAGTGACCAGCGTGTTGTCAGCTACCTCGCTGTTGAGCGCCAGTGTACCGATATGCAAGCCGTTAACTATGGTATTAATGCTTTTTAAAGGAAGCCGGTTAATATCTACCAGTTTATCCGGTGCGGTAACGCCGCGTTTCATCAGGTCTACCAGGTTGGTACCACCGGCTATGATCTTCACACCCGGTTTTACGATAGCATCGAGCACCGCGCTTTGTGTGCCTGGTTGTAAAAATTGGAACTGTTTCATACGGTTAACCCTCCCTGTTTAACTTCCTGGATAGCATTTACAATATTTGGGTAAGCACCACAGCGGCATAAATTCCCGCTCATGTATTCCCTTATTTCGCCTTCTGAATTGGCATGCCCCTCGCGGATACAAGCCACTGCCGACATGATTTGTCCCGGTGTGCAATATCCGCACTGGAAACCATCATGTTTCAGAAAAGCTTCCTGCATAGGGTGCAATTCTTCGCCTTTGGCCAGTCCCTCTATAGTAGTTACTTTTTTGCCGTTTACCATAAGCCCCAGTGTAAGGCAGGCGTTTACCCGTTGCCCGTCCACATGAACGGTGCAGGCCCCACATTGGCCATGGTCACAGCCTTTTTTGGTTCCGGTAAGGTCAAGCTGTTCGCGCAGGATATCCAACAGGGTGGAACGGGGCTCTACAGAGAGATTTTGCTGTACGCCATTCACTTCCATTTTTAGCGGCATTTTTTCAAATACGGCTGCTAACTGCTCGTCCATATGGCCCGTAGCTGCTTGCACAACCGTGGCGGGCGTTAAGGCTGCCGCTGTAATAATTGATGTTTGCTTGATAAAATCTCGACGCGTTCCATTTGAAAGGCACTCGCTCTCAGCGACTGTTTCCGGCTTTTTTTCGGACATAAATATTGGAATTAGATTTGCGAATTCAAGTTACCAATAATGCGGCCATTCAGCTACCTAAACTGCTAAAAAGAATCAGTCTATATAACGGGAACGCTATTATTGAAATCCTTGGGGCTGGTTATTAAACAGTTGCAATATAATATCGTTTGCAGCTAAGCGGAAAATGTTAAGAGAGAAGGAAGGTGCTATTCTAAATCATCGTCTTCATCTTCGTCATCCTCTTCGGGCACGTAAGCGGTGATCGCCTGGCCAATGCGGTTGGTTTCCTCGTCGTTATCAAACATGGGCGTTTCTGTATCGGGATCCAGTTTTAGCCATAAGTTTTCAGTGTCTTTCTCTATTTTGCCAAACTCGGTGCCGGCTTTAAAAATGGTATATACGTTATCTTCTTCGGGGAAAACAGAATAAACTACTCCACCCACCAAAACGTCAAATGGCTCTTGCATAAATTATCGTCTTTTTTAAAAGCTGCAAATTTACCAAAATTACCATGGCAATATGCCGCGGACATGTAAAAATACGATTGAACCGCCTTCAAAACTTGTGTCGCTATTTTGGGATATTTTAGAACCTCGTCGCAATTTACGCACTCCAAATCCAATATCGCCATAACCCCCCTCTTTGCGGAGCAGAGAGGGGGTAGGGGGTGAGTTAACCTACGACAAGATCTCAAAGGGGCAGCCGGACTCACCCCGAATGCGCTATCGCTGTTCGACCCTCTCTCCGCTACGCGGAAAGAAGGTAAAAATTGTATCAAAATCATGTTTCCCCTCTTTGCGGAGCAGAGAGGGGGCAGGGGGTGAGTTAATCTGCGACAAGATCTCAAAGAGTCGAAGTAAATTCACCCCGAATGCCGCCGGCTTGCAAAACTTATATCTGCGAGTAAGCAGTAGGCACCAGCAGGGTAGAAGTGATCTTGTTTACCAACAGCGCGTCGGCATATTCTGGAACGGTGCTGATCTTTTTCCATTGTGGATCACCTCCAAAAGCTTTCCAGTGCGCATTTTTTGCGTCAAGGTCGTCAAAAGTTACCATATAGGTTAGGTTGGGCCGCAGCGGACCGATGATGGTTTCACCCCAGAATACCGGCTTAAAGCCCAGTCGTTTAAAAATGTCAATCTCTCCCTGGTCGTTGAACATCTCAATTTTCTTTTTACCGGCAGCTTCGCTGGCGCTCTGGTATTGTCTTAATTCAAAAATGCGAGGCGCTTTTTCTGGTACGGCTAAATTAGGACTGTGTTTAAAAGCCTTCATCAATGAGCTTTCTATACGTTCGTAAGCTGGAGCCGATGCCGGAGCATTGAGGTAAGCCGCCGCCTTGGTTTTAAAAGCTTCATCCTTTTCGGTTTTTTCAGCAACCAATTCCATTTGATCGAGGCTGGTGAATACCGTTAATACGTAAATTTTTGTTTGGCCTTCCGGCTTTAGCTCGGTGAACACACCAACTTTGGTAACGCCATTGCGGTTCATGGCTGGTATTGCGGCATGCTCAAGGTAGTCCTCCACCAGTTTTTGCTGCGTTTCGTTCTTCAAAGTATAGGTACGCAGTTCATAAAAGTCGGTACCGCGACCGGCCAGTTCAGTAGCGTCAGTGGCTTTGGTTACAGAAGGAATAATACTTGCGGCTGCACCGCTAATTAAGGTCGTTTTCACAAATGAGCGTCTTTTCATTTTTGGTCGATTAGTGCGGCAATATACAATAATTTCGGATGCGGTCTTTTTGATTTCGGTTGTATTAGTCGGCAGGTTTGGAAAGGTGAAAAGAGTAAAAGCTTGTTTCAAGCCTGTTCGAAAAACCTGTTCCACCATAATTTCCGGAAAAATTACAAATCTATATAAAGTGCTGTTTAATAGGTTTTTACGTGATTTAACTAAATAACAGGGATGTTCCAATCTGTTCCATTTTATTTTCCAAATAGCTGATAATCAAAGTGATGTTCATTTTCGGTGTTCCACATTTCCGGAATGGAACAGCAGGCTATCTGTAAAATTTAGTTTTGTATTTTAGTAGCGCAAACCAATTTGCATAATTTGAAAATACTGATCCTCAATAACGATTTTAGGGTTTACTGGAAAGGAAGGCTTGTTTTTTTACGGGAATATTTGGCAGGGTATAACATAAGCCTTTACGCTGTGGAGCTTTTTGGTACCGGTTCGCCGTATGCGTTTGACAGCTACGATAACAAAGAGGAGTGGTGGACCTGCCTGTTCCCCAATCAAAGCGCCGAAGACCTTTCCCCGGCTACTATCGCCGAACGGCTCTTTAAAGTAGCCGACGAGCTGAACGCCGATGTGATCATTGGCCCATCCATTGTGTTTTACGCCGGAGCCCTGGGTTTACGCTGGGCCAGGCGACACAACAAGCGTTTCATCATGTTTGATGATGGCAAAACATCGCAAATAAAGCGCAACCCGGTAGTGCAGTTTGTTAAAGATCTCCTGATAGGCCAATCGGACGCTTTATGGCTGCCAACACCTGATTATGATAATGAGTACACCACCTATCATCAAAAATCGTCCATAATCTTTTACGGTTTCGATACGGTAAACAACCGACTGTTTAAAAATCCCGGCAAACCAAAACTGGATAATAAAACCATTATTTGTGTAGCCAGACTAGTACCCGTTAAAAACCTGGATAACCTTTTGCGCGCCTGGCAGGTGGTACAAAACGCCGGCACCAGCTACGAACTACTGATCATTGGTGACGGACCGGAACAAGCCAGTTTAGCCGGTCTGCGGGATGAGCTAGGTTTAACTACAGTAAAGTTTTTGGGTGCCGTGGATAATGATCAGATCCCGGAATGGTATCACCGGTCTGATGCATTTATACTGGCCAGCCTTTGGGAAAGCTGGGGCCTGGTAGTAAATGAAGGGATGGCTGCAGGATTACCCATGCTGCTGAGCGATAAAGTAAACGCCGCGCAAGGATTGTTAAAAGAAAGGGTTAATGGATACCGCTTTGACCCATTGGATATGCAAGATATGGCAGATGTTATTTTGAGATATATCCGGCTGCCTTTAAGCCAAAAGGAAAAAATGTCGGCTGCATCATCGAACATTATCGATGACATGAGTTATGATAAAATGGGTGAGCAATTGCTGTATGCAATAAACCTCCTGCAAACCCGCAAGATCAAACGTCCGGGTATTCTGGCGCGATTCATCATGGCCCGTTGGAACGGAAAATATAATGTAGGCAGTTGGGATAAGGCACAGTAAGTATTAGTACCTAAAGCCTAAAGTAAAATATACCAATGTTCCCTCCGGACTTTTCCCCAGCACCGCTTCAAAAAGAAATGCATGGTAAGGGGTGAGGAAAACGCCGCCCCCATAGGTATTGTGGACAGTGTTTGATTTTTCTCCTTTAAGCCAAACCCGGCCTGTATCATCAAATAATATTACACCCACTGCTGATGGCAGCAGGTAATTGTGGAAGTCAAATAGTTTGGCACGAACTTCGGCATTGTTGTAAAGCATACTGTTGCCTATAAACCTGCTGGTGTGATATCCGCGAAGACTCAGGCCACCCAGATTCATCATTTGGTAAAATTCTCCTTTGCCAACCATGGTGCCCGCTCCAATCCTGTCGGCGAACACAATAGTGGAATCTTTTAACGGTGCAAAAAATGTAAAGGTAGATAGGACAGAAGCGGTGCTATGGTCGGCAACATTGATGCCCGTTAGACCCGTTAGGGTTGTTTTCCACACCAAGCCTTTGCTGGCAAACTGCTTGTTGTTACGGGTATCAAGCGTGGCACCTGCAATAAGGCCGGTGTACAACTTGCTGGATAATAAATTAAGTTCGGGGTGCAGCTGATTATATTCGCTTAAAAAATGGTCTTCATTGTTTTCGGCGTTTGCTGTGTAATATTGGGCTATTATGCCACCGCTAATTTGCCAGTTTTTGTATTGGTGTGCCAGCCTTGCATCGGCCACGGCATAATCATAGCGGTTGCGGTAATATCTGAACTTTTTTTGTCCCTCATTTACAAACTCCCCAACATTGCCCAAGCCAAAAAAGTTATTGGTGTTGTTTGGTCCGCGTAACACAGCGTTGATTAGCAAATCTGTTTTACCAATACCCTGTTTAAACTCGCCGTTGTAATTGAAGATGAACGAATGTCGTCCAAGAGTATAATTTACCTTTAATTGTTGCAAACTGGCGTAGGGTTCTTTTTGGAAACCGTATTTAACGTAGTTTAACCCGGCTACTAGTTGCAAGCCATCCTCTGTACTGTAACCTAGTCCACCCGATGGGGTAATAGTATTGTATTTATTTTCGGGATGCTTGTACCGATTGATAGCAGTATCTGCAGAAAGTTTTAAATGAACATCAGAGCGGGATGGTAAATTGTTGGGTTGATCTTTACGGTCGTAAATGTACAGCTTGCCGCGACTTTTTAAGGCGGTATCTATCTGGTAAGTGTCGGTATCGTTGCCACCGATCATTCTAACCTTAATAGCGAGCGGTTTGCTGCCCTTAACTTCAAAAGTATTATTTCCATCTAAACCGTACAGACGAATCTCTGTCGTCTTTTTACGTTTAAATGTTCGTTTGTAAATAGTTTTTTCGGTGCTGTCTTTTTTAATTTTTTTGATCACCACCTGTACATCACCGTCTTCCTTACTGGTGATTACAAATCGCTCATCTTTGTTGGATGCGGGCACTTCTACCAGCTGCGCTAAGAAGCGATAGTAGCTGAGGCCAATTTTTTTCATGTTGTCCCGGCGTTTTTTAAATGTTTTAATGATGCCTGGGCCAGAGACTGCATATACATTTGCCGGCATCAGCTTCACCGAGCGGGTGATCAGTTCGTTGCTCAATGCGTTTTGCACATACGCAATTTGCTCCTCCCAATCTTTTTGATTCAGCTCATTTAAAAAATAAAGGTCAAAAGTTACCGTATTGTAATTGAAAAGGTCCACCCGCCTGATGTGATCGGTATAGGGCTGCAGATTTGGTTTTATGAGCGAGCCCACTGTAAAGAAAATACCGCCGGTATTGTAAAATACTTTATCACGGTCGCGTGGGATAGGTTCGTAAACATCGTCATCGATTTTGTTTTTCTCCCAGCGCCACTGCCCGCCATGGCGGTCCCAGTCGTTCACTACCATATCAAATAAGCGGGCACGAAGCACCAGTTTCTGATCTACTTTTTTATCGTTATTTTTCTCCAACTTTTCTTGTAAGTCTTCAGTTTTGATCGCCTTTGAACCATCCGGGGCACCGCGCTCCTCAAAAAGGTAAACCTGATTAGCAAACTCATCATGATATTTGCCCAGGTTGGGGTCGTCGCCTACATATACAATGCTAGGGTTGCTGTGCTGTAAGCCTAAAGCATCGGCCATAGGTGGTACGCACAAAGCCGAATAAGGGTGCCCGATAGAGCCGGCATCAAGCATCAGATCCTCAACAATTGTATGTTTGTAAATAGCGGGCTGGTCTCGAGAGGTGGTTTTATTAACTGAGCGAAGTACCCACTGGCGTCCTGTAGGGTCTTTTAACTGCAACGAGGTGGTTTGGTTACCGCCGCCTATGTCGGTTATTCTAAGGCCCCCTTTTTTTGTAGCAAGGTGTATAATCGGGATAGTAATTGGCTGCGCCCAAACTTTGCGGTAATTAGTGCCTAGCAAAATCCTCTTAATCTTCCCGGCTTTTTCAAATTTATCATTAACAACAATAGTGATACTATCTCCGGCTGCGTTTTTTTGGGCAGCAGCAATATACGTTGAAAAGATAAATGAAATTACAATAATTAAGGTTTTGTAGCTCATAAGCACGGGAAATATTTAGCATCTGCAAGTTACGCTACTGTTAACATACAAGCATATTATTTTGTTCTGCTTCTAAGCATTGCCTTCCGGCGCACCATGATGTTAAACGGCTACTCTTTGCAAACCCCGTCGCTGCATTATTTTTTCTACAAGAATCTTTAATTTAGACCGATAATCTTCATCAAGCCAGTCGCGATAATTTTTGGTAACCTTACCCAGGCATTTGCAATATTGCTTTATACGCCAAGCAATTTCTTTTTGTAACTCATCAGTGAGTTCAAGCGCTTCACTAACCGTACCTGCATTTTCCACGCACATTAATACATGTTGCTTGATAGAATCACGAATAACAGTTTTAGCCTTTTGCCCGCCTGCCAATGCTTTCTCATAAGCCTGTTGCACATCGAAAGCAATTTCCAGGCTGTTTGGGAATTTAGCACGTGAGTCTGAAGGCATGCTATGCGCTTCCTGTGTTGCCCTTGCGCTAAAAACTTCGTAAAATGCCTCCGGATGGTTAAACACCTGAGCCCAGTCTACCGGATTATTCCATTCGCCAAATCTGTCCGTATTATTACCCAGGTCGATAATAGAGAATGTTTTTTTCTGGGGCAACCGTCTTGATCCACGTCCGATCATCTGGTGGTACAGTGTAAGCGAAGTGGTAGCCCTGTTTAAAATAATAGTTTGTACAGTTGGCTCGTCAAAACCGGTAGTTAAAATGGAAACCGAACTGAGGATTGCACCTTTAGTAGTTTTAAACCATTTCAGAATTTCTGCCCGCTCTGCTGCCGGCGTTTGATTATCCAGATGCCTTGCTTTATAGCCCGAATCGTTAAATAGTTTACAAACGTTTCTAGACGTAAATATTCCATTATTAAAGATTAGCGTCTTTTTATTTTTCGAATGCGCTTCATAAGCGTGAAGCAACAGATCCAGCATGGCTGGTGAAGAATAGAGTTCATCGGAAGTACTCACTGTAAAATCGCCGTGGATGCCGGTTTTTAAAGTATTCAATTCAACGTCATAACGCCAATTGCTAGGCTTGGCCAAATAACCTTCACTTATCAAGTCGCTTATGGTTTGGCCAGTCAACAATTCGTTGTAATACTTACGCATAGGCAGGTTAACATCAGAGCTTAACGGCGTTGCTGTAACACCGATGATCCGAGCATTCGTAAATTTACTCAACAGTTTTTGGAATGAGTTATGATGAGCTTCATCAATGATCACTAGTCCTACATCTTCAGTGCGCATCAATCCGTCCCTTATGCGATTTTTAAGGGTTTCTACCATGGCCACGTAACAGTTTAAGCCGGATTTGCGCGGAATGCATTTTACAGTGCTATTGATCACCTTATTATTCACCCCTAGCTTTTTTAAAGTAAGTGAGGTTTGACCGCAGAGCTCCAGCCGGTGAGTAAGCACAACTACTTCTTTACCGTAAGTTTTTAGAAAGCGGTCTGCAATTGCCGAAAATACGCGGGTTTTACCCCCGCCTGTAGGTAGCTGGTATAATAGGCGGTAATTAGGTTCACAAGTTTCCAGCCGGTTGAATATCGTATTCAGATCTTTTTCCTGGTAGTCGTAAAGGTTGTAATCCATTGGTTTTAAATTCCCTTAAGGCAGGAACTATGATTATAACCAACAGAAATTGTAATTGTTATGAAAATAAATAAATTATAACTTAAAGATAATCAGCAGGAAATATAATTAAGCAACCAAGAAATATTAGCAGAAACCTTGCCACAGCATAATTTCAATTCAAATTGGCGAATCAGATGAATCACAAATTCCGATTCAATCTATCTCACTTGCCGAAAGCTAAAAAGTTTTTCTTTTTGGTTATCGCAGATCAGCGACCATCCGATAATAAATAAGTGCCCAGAACGAGATTCGAACTCGTACATCCTTGCGAATGCCACCCCCTCAAGATGGTGCGTCTACCAATTTCGCCACCTGGGCCTGCTTAAATATTTTTTGAGAGATTCTAGATTGGAGGCCGAACTAAAAACGGAACTTATCAACAACCTGATTAGAAAAATGAGATCTGAGAACAAGTCTCAAATCTCATATCTAATATCTCAAATCTTAAAAAGGATGTGCCCGAAGAGAGACTCGAACTCTCAAGAGACAATTCTCAACGGCTTCTGAGACCGCAACGTTTACCAATTTCGCCATCCGGGCATAGAACTACCCGCAATCTGATTTGCCTAAAGCAGCTCTTATTGCGGGCTGCAAATATAATCCTTTAAGGTATCCGATTATAAATAATTACAAAAATATAGTTGGCTTTGTAAATAGGCGGGTAAAGGCTAACTTCGATGTTAACCAATTATAAAGTTATGTTCAAAAATAGTGTTTTAGCGCTGCTGTTTATGTTGACATGCAAGCTATCCGTATCGGCACAGAACGCAGATGCAATTTTAGGCAAATGGCTTAATGCCAGCGGTGAAGGGCAGGTGCAGATCTATAAGCGAGGTGACAAGTTCTTCGGTAAGCTGGCCTGGTTAAAGTTTCCTAACGACGCTGCCGGCAAAGCGAAGTTGGATGCACATAATCCTGATAAAAGTTTGCAAGGCCGACCGGAACTGGGTATTGAGCTTTTAAAGAATTTTGCTTTCGACGGCGTGAATGTGTATGAAGACGGTACTATTTACGATCCAAAATCCGGTAAAACTTATAGCTGTAAAATGACGCTGAACGGCGACGTTTTAAAAATTCGTGGCTATATTGGCATTTCCTTATTTGGAAGGAGCGAAAACTGGACCCGTATAAAATGAAATTAAAAACAATAATTTGCGCTTTGATGCCGGTGTTGGCTTTCCTGCCTGCAATCACAAAGGCACAAGCAATAGCCAGGCTTCATCAGCCGTCCACCGCCAGCATTCGCGGCCTTTCGGTTTTAGATGATAAAATAGCCTGGGTAAGCGGAAGCAGGGGGAGTTTTGCTATCACCACAAATGGCGGAAAAGACTGGGCCTGGCACCAGGTTAAAGGTTTCGAGAAATTTGATTTTAGAGATGTAGAGGCCTTTTCTGATAAAGAAGCTATCGTGATGAGTTCCGGCTCGCCGGCAGTTATACTTAAAACTACCGATGGGGGCGAAACCTGGCAGGAAAAATATCGAAAAGCGGATAGCGTTTATTTTTTAGATGCGATGGACTTTGCTGATGCCAGGCATGGCTATATTATGGGCGACGCTATAAAGAATGAATTTCTGCTTTTGGAAACCAAAGATGGCGGTAGTACCTGGAACCAGGTAAAGGGGCCAACTGCTGTAAAGGATGAAGCGGCTTTTGCCGCCAGTGGCACCTGCCTGCGGGTTTACCCAAACCAAGTAGTGATAGCAACGGGTGGAGCGCAAAGCAGATTGCTTACATCTGTTGATCTGTCCCTTAAAGATTGGACCAGCGTGGCGCTGCCGCTTACCAATGGTAAACCCTCCCGCGGCGCATTTTCATCTGTAAGGGGGGGCAGGCAAACCATCGTGGTTGGCGGTAACTATGCAAAAGATACGGTTGCAGATTCTGTAGCGTACGTGCTGCCATTTGGAAAGTTCGGTGTGAAAATGGGTAGTCCGAAGGGTGGTCCGGCAGGCTTTCAGTCTTGTGTTGAGCATCTTACGGGCAAAATCTTCTTATCAACAGGCACTTCCGGGAGCAATATTACAACAGATGGTGGGCAAACCTGGCGCAAAATCGATAGCAATAGTTACAACGTTTGTAGCAAAGCGAGGCATGGCAGCCTTGTTTTATTGGCAGGTGATAAAGCTAAAATAGGTATTTATACGCCTTAGTGGCTGATAATGAAACCCTTATTTTTTACTTAAAAAATATTTTAAAATAGGTTTGCAGGGAATAGGTAGAAACTCTATATTTGCACCACTTTAAAACGAAGCGCTAACAATAACGAAAACTTTTAAAGTATGATTCCGTAGCTCAGCTGGTAGAGCATTACACTTTTAATGTAGTGGTCCTGGGTTCGAATCCCAGCGGGATCACAAAGTCATCAACTGATGATATCGAAAACCCTCTAAACTGCTTGTTTAGAGGGTTTTTCATTAATTACCCCATTGATAACCTTTATTAAGGATCAGTCCGAAAAGTTGGGGGAAAGGATAATTAAGCATAGATTTTAGCAAGTCTGAACAGGAAAAAAGTAGTATCTCTAACGCCTCTTGAAGTAGCTCTGAAAGCTTTTACCTTGGCATTAAAGGATTCAGCAGACGCATTTGTACTTCTGTTGTCAAAAAAGTTCAGGATAGATTCATAGTGTTGCTGAACAGACCTTGCCACGGTTCTAAAAGCATCGATTCCGGCAGCTTCTACATCATTATATCAGATCGCCAGCCGTTTAAAGGCCACTTGTTTGCTTTTGCAGATCGTGAATAGATTGCCCATCCGGATAGCCAGGTTATATGCTTTAAACAATTCAGGATACCGGGGGAAAAGAAGCTCGGCTCTTTCTTTTTGTGAGGCGGTCCACTTACACTCAAGCTTAAAGAGCAGATACCGACTTCTGGCCAGTAATTGCTTTAACGTATCTCCGTTGCTAAATACTTCAGGCTTAAAGACTTGTTTGTTCTTCCTGGCCTCTTCAATCAAACTGCTTTCTGCATCGAGTGCTTCCCGCCTGTATTTTATTCTTGCTTCCTGTACAGCATCATAGGCCAGTATTTGTACATGGAACCGATCAATCACCCGGATGGTGTTAGTGAAACATCTCCGAATCGCTTTGATCATGTTTGCAGCCATATCCATCGTCACCTCTTTTACCTTATTCCTTTTGCGGACAGGTATACGTTCCAGCACAGTTATAATTTGTTTGGCCTGTGTACCCTTCAGCATTGCTACGATCACTTTTTTGCCACCAGGGTGGTTGATGGATACCGGATTTTTATCTACGGTTTTGAACCATACGACTCCGGAAGTTATGCGAAGTCTGTTATTTATTCTAAAGCCAATTCCTGTGAGCAGGTTGCTGCTTCCGAAAAGGTTGTTTCGTTTATTCGGTATGGCATGGGAGGTCAATGTCAGTCCCGTAGAGAATGATAAGTTATGTGTCCAGTGTTTATAGAGGACAGAGCTCATGGGTATGCTTATGTATATGGAGCGGAAATTAACGTTAAAGCCTAGGTAGGCTACCAGGTCAGATGAAATCATGTTAGTATTAAGCAGGTAATAGGGGTCAAAAACTACTAACTGGGTCGTAGTTAATAATAGCATCAAAATCAAACTTTTAGCAGCCGGATGCTGTTATGTTCACAAACCTGAGCAACATTTCATGCCAAGAGAAATTAATGCGATACAATGTCCTAAATGCGGGTCTACTAAAAAAATAGAGATCAGGCCGGAATACTTTAAATGTCAGAACTGCGACACCGAGTACTACCTTGATAATGATGATATCACCATCAATCATAATATCAATTACAACCATAGTGCGCCGCCTGCACCTGCTGCTACCCGTAGGTCGATTGTTATTATCGTTGCAGTAGTGTTGTTCTTCATCCTGGTTGGAATCATTTTGCCAATTATTTTTACTGCCAATCGTTCTAAATCGACGGTAACTAATATTCCGATAAATATACCTACCGACACTTATCGTTGGAGTGACCGGGAAGCGATTGCATTTGAGAATCAATCCGGCAAATTAGTCATCGCAATAATGGGATATCGCGAATATGAGGACGATGAAAAGAAGCAAGAAACAGGTAATTATATTATATTTTACGATGCTTTGAACGGAAAGGAGTTAAACAAGCAGAGACTGACTGAACTTCCTCAGGAGCGTTTAAACAATGCTGCTTTCAGCAAATTCCACAACGAAGAAATTTACGCCATTGGCAATAAAAATATTCTTTACAAGATAGACAAGCTTAACACCCGCTTGGTTAAAGTGCCAGCAGACTTTTTTGCCCATCACGAAGAACTAGCGGCCGGCATCGCCCAATTAGAATTTATTGGAAGCGAATGGGGGGACGGGTTTAAACTAGTTACGAATGATGGAAAAAGCCGGAAATTCTTCCCCATCGCTGACAAGGTTTACACGGAAAAAAGTACATATACAGCGGAAAAGGAACTGACTATCAAAACTCCCAATGCGAAAACCCGGACTTATTTTCTGTTCAGCGAGAAAAGTGATGATTTCCCGGATGAACCAATTAAACTGATGATGTATACTCAGAAAGACAACAAGGGAGGACCTAACACCCGGCCGTTCTTTCAGAAAAAAGACTTTACTTTTTTCTATGGCAAAAAAGTGATTTCAGATTTCCGCCAAGGCGGTGATTATGTGATTAACTATAAAGACCTCACTCCGGGCAGGTCCTATTTTTCTCCTGAGATATTATATTTTGATAACCATCACGTCCTGGTTATGTTCAAGGCCACCGCGGCAGGAAACTCAAATGTCAGTGTCCAGTGTTTGTCAGTACCCGACGGGCGAATCGTTTTTACTATGCCTGTTGCCAAAGGAAAATCGATAGACCACGTAGCTTATCGGTATAAAAATGGCTTTGTATTGGAAACATATGAGTCCATGTTTATCATTGACATGAACGGAAAAATAATCAAGGAATTTAAAATCATTAATTAATATGGGTATCGGAAGCTTTATTAAAAATCAACTTTCACAGGTAATTGAATGGAAGGATCAACAAACTGAAGTACTTGTGTGGAAATTCCCCTCTCAAAAGAATGAGATAAAGAATGCCAGTAAGCTTATCATTTCGCCGGGTCAGGGCGCGATATTAGTGTATGAGGGGAAGGTGACCGACCATTTGAGAGAAGAGGGCATATTTGATCTGCAGACTGACAATCACCCATTTTTAACCACCTTATTGAAGCTGCGAACCAATTTCGAAAGCGAGCATAAATTAAAGATCTGGTTTTACCGGACAGCAGAAACGCTGAATCAGGGCTGGGGTACATCTCAAATGATCAAATACATGGACCCGGTATACAAAATTCCGGTCGAGCTAGGTGCTAATGGCACTTTTTCATTTCGCATAGCCGATCCGCTTTATTTGTTCTCAAATGTTGTTGGGGCAAAAGACATTTATACCGTAGCAGAGGGCCGTCAGTTGCTTCAAAACCGGTTTCCCGAAAGTCTGTCATCCGTACTGGCGCAAAGCGGAGTGTCTTATCAGCAAATCGATGCACAATTACTTACATTATCCGTGAGCATTAAGACCCAACTTAATGCTGAGCTCAAAAAACTTGGTTTTGAACTAACTGACTTTAAATTAAACGGAACCATTTTTGACCAATCTACTAAAGCGCGAATAGGCAAAGTTGCCGATATAACTTCGGAAGTTATGGCAGCGGGCGAGGGGGGACTGACCTATGTGGAAATGGAGAAATTAAGGGCACTACGTGATGCTACACGAAACGAGGGTGGCCTGGCGGGTGCGGGATTGCAGCTTGGCGTTGGTATGGATCTGGGTAAAACCTTCAACGCTGCAAAAGATGAACAACTTAATGCAGGCGCTACCGACCCGGTTGCAAAATTAAAGCAGCTAAAATTATTGCTCGACGAAGAGATTATCACACAAGAAGAGTTTGCTGCAAAAAAGAAGGAATGGCTTGATAAACTTTAAATAATTATATATGAAAACTTTGATCGGAACATTGGCTGCGCTAATTACAGTTGTCTTCATCAGCTTAATAGTCTTAAGAATTTGGAACATAGAGCTCCTTAGCCCTCAGAATATTTTAAGAAGCAGCAAAACGTTGATTGTGTTAGGTGTTACCGCTTTATTGCTTATCATCATTTATGGCGGTTTTTTTAAGAACAACCGAAAGGCTTATGATGAAAGCGCCGGCAACCGCGCGCACCCCAAATTATAATGAGCATATAATAGCCCCTCAGTACCAAGTGATCATGAAGGCAATTGCTCATTGGTCGGTAGCAACTTTGTTGAATAACCCAATATACGGCATTTGTGCTTACCCCTGCACAAACAAGTTAACACTGATATTACTTCTGCAGCTATAAGTTTTGATTTATGAAAGCGCAAAAAGTAAACGGTACACTTACGGCCTTCCTAATAATAACGGCAATAATTTTTATAGGAAAGGACATGGGCCGGGCTCATATGGAAAATGCCGCTGCCAGCCAGCAGGCCTATATGAAGTCGCATATTAACCGGCTTACTCTCAAAAACGTATTAAAAGGAAACAGCAGTAAAGGGGAGAGCAACTTAGCTTAAAACCCATCTACTAAGATCCGTGATCTGGTGATTGAAAGAATGGCCGCAAGTATGAAGCTTAGCCAGGCAAATGTAAATTATACGATATTGACAGCGAATAGATCTAAGAGCAACTCCATTACTTGCCGTCAGCACCGGCTGTTAAGAGTTGTTCCAATATCTCGGTATAACCACGCTCGCTTGCAAAATCCAAAGGGCTGCGGCTTTCGTTGTCAACAGCATTTACGTCTGCCTCTTTTTCTATCAACAGAGCCGTAAAGTCGTTAAAACCGCACTGTGCAGCCACAAGCAGCGGGGTTTCGCTGAAACTGTTGCGCGAGTTGATTTCGGCACCGGCACCAAGCAGTATTTTCCCTATATGGTGGTTGCCTATACCAGCCGCGTAATGCAGGGCTGAGTTCCCGTTCAAAAGATGCAGATTTACATCGGCACCACTTTTCAACAATAACTCTGCAAGGTGAATATTTGAATTGTTTACGGCCAGGACCAAAGCGGTGACACCGTCGTTGTTCAACTCATTTACATTTGAGGCATCAGTTTTAAGCAGCGCCTGCACTGTTTCGCTCCGGTTATTGTGCACAGCCTGGTGCAACGGAGTATTGCCATGATCATCTTTTTGTGCTACAGTTCTGTTTGATATAGCCGTAACAAGGTCGCGCAAACCGTTGGCGGTAGCATGGTCCAGCACGTTATAACCGGCATTGTCTTTAACGGTAAAATCGGCCTTCAGGCTAATCAAGTACAGGGCAGTTTCGGATTTGCTATCCAAAACAGCATAAAACAGGGGCGTTTGCCCGCTGTTGTTGGCAGCATTTACATCAGCACCTGCATCGGTAAGCAGTTTGATAAGTTCTTTGCTGCCCCTGCGCGCGGCTATATGCATTGGTGTCTCGCTGATATTGTTTGCCAGGTTAACATCGGCGCCGGCATCGATGATCAGCTTGGCGATATCTTTAGCTCCTTTGTTGCAAACATAATACAACGGTGTATTGCCTAAGCTATCGCGCTTATCTACGTTAATGCCACCCTTTTTTAAAAAAGCCTGTACAATTCCTTTTTGTGCATTTTTACACGCATTTAAAAACATGTTATCCATTTGCCGTATTTATCAATTTAACTCATTAGTTGTTTAACCACAGCCTCATTGTTTTGCTGAATGGCTATATCCATGGCGGTTTGCCCGGCGTTGTTTACACGTTCTACAATTGATTTATCTTTCTCCAAGATCAAAGAGACTATCCTTTTACCCGACATATGGTCAGAATTTCCCGCGGCATAGATCAAAGATGTATTACCAGCTTGATCTACATAAGTAACGTCGGCATCATGGTCCAGCAACAATTCTGCAATACCGTATTTCATTTCGTTGCCCCGCCCGGCAAATGACATTAAAGGTGTTTTACCTGATTGATTAGGCTGATTAACATCGGCTCCGGCATCAATCAACTCTTCGCCCAGGCTGGTATTCAAATCAGCCAGGTAGTGATTAGCCTGGCACAGCAGGTTGAGGGCGGTATTGCCTTCATTATCAACAGCGGTATCTAAATCAAGTCCGTTAGCTATCAAAAGCTGTAACATCTTAACAACATCTTTATTGTTTTGGCTCATGCCACGGCCCAAATTACTCATCGCTTTGGTAAGCAGATAATACACCGCTGTTTCGCCATTGCCAGCCTTAAAATTCACGTCAGCACCACCCTCGGCCAATAGTTTCACCAAAGGCTCAGAAGCGTACTCACAAACAAGCATCAGCGGCGTTCGTCGGTACTGGTCGGATATCTCGTTCAGATCAACTCCGGCTTTGACCAAGGCTTCAACTGCAGCAGGATCGCGGTTTAATACAGCCTCGTGGATGGTCATTCCGCCCGTGGCCACATCACTTTCATCGCCAGAAATTAAAGCTGCTACTTCTTTTACACCAGTGCGCTGCGCATAAGTAAGTGGGGTAGTGCCAAAAACATCTTTGTCTTCAATATCGATACCACCTTTTTCCAGCAATACCCGCACGGTTTTCATAACCGCAGGTATTGCACCTTTTATATCTTTCCGGTTACCTAATTTATCACAAATAACATGAAGCAAGTTCATCCCTCCAGATTCGGCAACATCCATCCTGACTCCGGCTTCGCCCATAGCCTCTAGGAATGGATACATATAAAGCAATCCAGCTTCAAAATAAGCCAGCTTACCCGAATCGTTTTTCTTTTTGGGGTTTACTCCGGCATCAAGCAGCGCCTGAGCAGTATCGTAAATTTTTGCAGCTTTGTCATCCAGGTTCGCATCGTCGAAATTAAACCGGGTGTTGGTAAGCGCGTGAAGCGCAGTATTGCCATATTTATCTGCACCAGGTTTGAGCCCGGCCTCTTTCAAAAACCTAATAGCATCTGCATCGGTAAAGCGAGCGGCAAGATGGTAGAGGTTCTCCTCATAATCACTGGTAAGGTTAAGGTCGGGCAACTGCTTATACAAGCTTAACATATCAACACGATCCGCTTCTGGTGCAAACATGTTGCGTTGGTAAGCATCCCTTATTTCATCAAAATCTTTGGTCATTTGCTTGTTTCGGCTAATTTTAGTGCTTCGGTAATATTCTTGTACCCTTTATGAGCAATAGGCGTAGCTACAGCAATTACTTTGGCGTAATTACCAAGCTGCAACCAACAGTCTGTTTTAAGGCGGAGGATGGCATCACTAACTAAAACAGGAAAGCTTTGGATGTAGGCTTCGCTCATGCCATGCAAATAGTCATCGGTTTGATTTTGCCTATTCCTAATTTCCTGATAATCACTATTAGTATTTAATTGGCTTATACCATTTACTTGCTGAGCGAGCCGGATATTTTCCAACCGATTTAGAGCCCCCTGGTAATTACCGCTCCAGTGCAGGCAAAGTGCCATGTTGTAGAGCGTAGAGGCTTGCGGTGATTGTTGCTTATTGAGCAATTGATATACTTCTGCGTAGCGCTGTTGCAAGATCAATTGAAGAACCAGCAACTCTGTACCCGGAGATGTGTCATTATTACTTGTTGATCCTAAGAGCATGTTAATCCATTATAGTAAAACCTCTATTTATTTCGCGGCTTTCACTTCTGCTAGTTTAGCAAGAAGCGGGCCTTTGTGTTGCAGCGTAAAGGCTACAAATTTGTCTTCTTTGATAGCTAAACGCACCATCATGGGAAGCCATGGATATACTTTACGGGCGAGGGTTTCAAAAGTATCGTCATCCTGAGCAGCGGCTAACGCCTTATCAGCATAGGGCTCTATTTTAGGCCAATGTTCGGCCATTACCGGCCCTATGGCATTCATGATTTTGTTATTCTGGTCGCTGTTTTCAGCGCCATTGTCTTTACCTAAAAAAGATGACAGCATATCTTTAATTGTTTATTTATCTTTCAACAGCATGTTACTACTTTAGTTTCGACAATTAGCTTGTGAGGTTAAATTACTTTAACTAATGCGCAAAAAATCATTGTCACTTTGCCGGATTATTTGGATCAAAGAATCTATAATGGAATTGAACTCATTGATATCCGATTCGAGATTGTTTGACTTATATTGGTCAGTGTTTCTGTTGATGAGCAGCATGGTTAGCTTACATCCATCTTCCTGACCCTCCACCTTTGCTTTAAAAACACAAAATCCAGTCCAGCTGCGGTGTAAGTAAACCCAATCGGCTTCTCTATACATAAACCACCGCTCCTCCATTTCTCGCGGTTTAAAGCCCTGGCTTAAAAAAAAGCACTCCCGTGCAGATAATTTCCTATCAATTACCGTTTCTGCAATAGTCTCCGGCATAGGGGTAATAGGCCAGTCGTGCGGTTTTACAATCTGTTGCATTCTGTGAGTTATGGTATTGTTACTTGCTTATCCTTTTAAGCCGCGGGCGTAAATAAGAAGTATTCTTGAGGAAATATTGCGTAGCAATCATATGCGGTAAATACCTTTTATCAGGCATTATTCGTTTGCTATAACTTGATTCAATTCCTGTATAAATCGCTCAATATCGGCACTCTTTTTAATAGAGATGATCGTAAGAAATTCTTGTTTCCCGATTTTGTCGGGCACATCAAAATACATATTGACATCGGTTCCTAAATATACAAAATTGAGGGATCTGCGGAGAGTTTGAATACCTGCAAAAGCTCCGAAATTGTACTTGCGATTTAGAAATTTGGCCACTCCCGTCCGTTCAACAGTTTGAGCAACTTTATCGAAAGTTATGGTTGTATAGGCTGCATTAAAGAAAATGAGCGCCAGAAATAAAGTGGCTGCAACAATTACGATTTTAGATAAGACGCCATTAGTTTCTATCCTCATTAAAAAGAAGCCGATCACTAACAAGAGCAGGCCAAAAAAAAGCGCCCCCATTTTTTTGTTTTTAATGGTATACAAGTGCCCTTCCTGGTTAAAGAAACGGTACGAAGTGATTGGTTCTGATATGGAATCAGCCTCGGAATCATGTAAGTCAAGAAAGCCGTGGATTACATATACTGCTTCATCTACAAACGCAACAGCATTTTGATCGTCATTTTTTGTGTAACCGGCGGATACAACAATACCGTTTCCGTACCTGGCATCTTTCTTAAACAGGCGGTAATTGTAACTTCCCGCCATGTTGCTTACTGCATTAATGCCCTGGAGCTTGCTAAATGGCAAGGTAGTAACAGGAATAAAGCCCATCAACAATTTGCGCATGCGCCCTTTACTATTATCAAATTCGATTTGAGTAGCAGCAAAACCCCAAAACAGCGCTATAATTAGCAACAATAAAAGCACGAACGGGAGCGACTCGCTGATAGTTGTGTTTTGATATTTGATATAAACTAATAGTAACCCGGTGAATAGAATTGCGATGACGATCGTAAAAATATAAAATACGCCATAAGGATATATCGAAACGCTGTTTGGTTCAATCAGCCAGCGGGTTTTTGAAAGGCTCTTTAACGACATTGTATATAAAGTTTATTTGCAGTTATCAACAGCAAAGCTTTAATGTGGTTTGGCTTATTTGCAGTTTACAGCGAAAACTATTTAAGAAATAATTGTTTTAATAGTGCCACAACTGCGTCAACCAATGTGTTTTGAAAAGTATTAAACATCTTTTTTCACTTCTGCTTATAGTTTGGAGTTTGCCAAGTGCAGCCCAAACACCAAAGTTAGCCGTAGCTGTTCCGGCTAATCTTAAAGGTTTTATTCCTAAAGGCTACATAGCACTTAGCCTTACCAAAGGCAACCTGAACCGCGATACATACCCTGATGTTGCTATGGTGCTCTACAAAAAGGGCGAAGAAAAAACCTCTGATGTAATTAACCACCCCGAAAAAAGACCGCTACTATTATTTTTAGGCCGAGCCAATGAAACGTATAAGCTGGCTGCCCGGAGCGATAACGCAGTTTATTACGTAGACTGCGGCGGGCAAATGGGCGACCCTTTTACAGGAGTTACAATTAAAAACGGTTATTTTTCTGTTGAGCATTATGGCGGTGCTGCCCAACGCTGGTCGCGCATTGTAACGTTTAAGTACGCCCCAGCCGATCTTGGCTGGTTTTTACATAAAGACGGCCATGAATATTTCGATGCCACCAATCCCGATAAGGTAACATCAGATATTGAAACAGTTAAAAACTTTGGTAAGGTGCCCTTCGCAAAATTCAATATCTACAAAGAAAAATAAATAGATCACCAATGATAAAAAGATTCACGCGCTTGCTCCTAACTTTGGTTTGCGTTATAGTTGTTACGGTGATAACCAATAACACGACAAATGCACAGCCTGCCGGCACCGTTAACTTTTATGGCAGTATAAAAAGTTACAATCTGGCCCCGTTATGGCGGGCAGAACGCCTGAAATTAATTAGCCTTAAACAATCCGAGCTATTCCCCGAGCCGTACGGTACACTTGGAAAAAACAATCAGCGGTTTTATATTCATTACACCTCCGTTGTTAAAGATCCGGAAAACCCGTACCGTTACCAGGTACAAGGTAAAACACGTATTGGTAATCAGATACGGCCATTTACGGGTAGCATAATGGTATCACAAGCCGGCATATTTAAGGCGGGCGAAAACAACCCTCATGCACCTGATTCTTACAAAGGTTATAAACGTGGAAAGCTGGTATGCCGTGTGGTGCTTACCGAGGCCCCTGCCCCCGGAAGCGGAACTATTAACGGCGAGCTAACTACCGATTTCTGCATCAATACGCAAAACCAGCTTTTGTACGATACACTGGATTTTGGGATAGATGGTTACAGTAATAACTATTTTACAGGCAACATTGTCAATCACACTACCAAAGCGGCGCAAAAACTACAGTACGGCGATTACAATATTCCAGGTTCGGATCTTAGCGATGTTGACGGAATTACTGTTCCGCCTGAGTATGAAAAATACGGATGGAAAAGTTTTGTGGATGCCATACCCAACGGTTTACGCCCTGCAAATAAAGCTGCCATAGCCGAAGAAAAGCGCCAATGGTGGAAATAATCAAATATATAAATCATGACGTTTAATAAAATCACCCCGTTTTTCATAATGAGTTTCCTTATGCTAATGTGCTGCCTAACGGAAACATCTGCGCAGGAAAATTTTAACACCGAAGTGCCAAAAGACATCATTATATTAAGAAGCACCAAAGATTATAAAACTGCATTAGCTGCAGCCAAACAAGCAGCTACCCGCTTATATAAAAAACTGGATCTAAGAGGGCTTACACCTAACAAGATGATCGGCTTAACTATGAGTAAGGCCGATTGCATTGGAAGCGGTGGAGGAGATGATTTGGGTTACCCTTGCTACCAGGCACGCGGAGATGGAAGCGCCTCTAATGACAACTACATTTCTATTGAGTACAGCAATGCTTACAAAGGGTTTGCGAAAGATTTCTACGTTGTAGTTGCTGCCATAACATATGTTAAATCGGCGGATATGAAAGCCCAGTTAGCTCAGATCAATAAACTATACCCCGATGCTTATGCCAAGCGCACCTATATTTGGTTTGGTTGTATGCACTAAATGTATTATCACTATTGTAATTAATCTATCAAAACATGCGTACTCTTCTTTTTTTAACATTCCTTTTTATCAGTGCCTGCGTTAACGGCCAAATTAAAACGCAAAAGGTGGCGGGGGCAAGCTTGCCAAAAAATATACGTTTTTTGGGCAAACCGGTGCAGGCTATCAAATATCAGGATAATGCCGGCAATTACTTAGCTTTAACTACACAAACCGGGGAACAGCCGCAAAATGGTGATGATGACTTTAAACAAGCTCATCTTTATGGTTATGTGTACCAGTTAAAAGATGGAGTAGCACCTTTACTATTATGGCAGCTACATGATATGATCACCGATTGCAACTTAGATATGGTAGCAAACTTTATCCCGGGCTCTTTAACCATTACCGACCTGGATAAAGACGGAAAAGCCGAGGTATGGGTGGCCTACCGGCTAAGCTGCCGGGGCGATATAAGCCCAAGCGAAATGAAGATCATTATGCATGAAGGAATTACCAAATATGCCAAAAGAGGTATTGGCACAATTAAAGTTGGCAAAGCTATTCAGCACGATGGCGGTGTAATTACCAGCGATGATTTTAAGAAGTCACCCACCAGTTTCAAAGTATATGCAGGTAAGCTATGGGATAAGTATGTGCTGGAAACTATGTAAACAAACTACTTAAGGGATTTTAGCGACACAGCTATAATTTTGTAACCTGTAGTTGTTCTTAAAAACGAAAAGTGCTCCTGGTAATTTAGCTGACGACTAGCAGTAAAATGGTTGGTTATCACATCAAACGATGGAAATCTTGCCTCGTTAGCATCACCACAATCTGTGTAAAAAGCTTTAAAATTTTTACCTTCATAGATGTAAGGGTTAAGTGCTTCACTCACTATAAACGCTTCCACTTTTCTTTGCTTAATCGCAACCATTTTTTTGCGCAACACAGCACCATACTGCTTCGTAAAGGCTACTTTGTTGTATTGCTTTCTAACGGTTTGTTTCCATAGGCCTTCTACCACAAGTTCATCAAAGCAATACGATGCCAACGTCTCTGTTTGCGACCCGGTTAAAAATTGTTTGTAAAACCACTTTTCAAATTCTTTTTGATAACTGATAAAGGTGTAATACTTATCGTTTTTAGCCTTAAACGAGGTATGCAGGGCTGTATCGGCCGGGATGTCAGTAATCTTGCACGAATACCAGTTTAAATGATCGGTAGCCATCAGATCTATATTGTCGGCCACTATTTCACCTTTCATGTTAATAAGCGCTGTTTTGCCTTCCCAGCTCCAATGCTCGCATGTACCGGCTTTATATGGCGTACCATCGGCACAAATACGTTTACCGTCATGCACCACCAAGGCAAGCCCGTTGTAAAAAGGCCTTGCATCATTATAAACGGCCGGGAAAACGATTCTGCCATTTTTGCCAAAAAAACCTACCTTATCTGTAACCTGGTCCCTAAACCTAATGGTTTCTTCCTGCTCGCAATCGTAGGTCATATCCCATACGTACAAACTGTCCGCCCCTAATTTTCGCCCGTTTTTTAAAAGGTAATAAGACTTGTTGTTGTTATCATCCCTAACAGCGATAATGTTTCGGAAGGTGGCAGCCCGGGTAAGCCCATTAAAGCGTGCCGGAACTTTGATCGATCCTTTGGTATCCTTAAAACCGTAAAGATCTTTTTTTGCATCGTGGTAACTGTACCAATTTTCAGGTGCTTGCGCACTGGCAAAAATGCCAACACCCGGCATAATTGTAAAAAGTAAGATAATAGATATAAAACGCATCTCGATGTAGTTATCGTTCAAACAGAAAACACCTCCCAATGTTTAGCTAACTAAATGGCCAAAGACATTAAAGCGATACAATGCCCTAAATGTGGCAGTACATTCAAGCAAGAATTAAAGCCCGATTTCTACCGGTGCCAAAACTGCCAAACAGAATATTTCCTGGATAGTGATGATACGCATATTTATCACCATCACGAGCAGGTGCCCCCATTGCAAAGCTCCGCGCCTCCGGTAAGCCCCAAATTGCCGGTTTATGTACTTATTGGGGTAATCGCTTTTATAGCAATTGTTTATGTAGTGACGATGCTGTTGCAACCAAAAAGAAACGCCACCAATACCTACGCTACTTACAAAACCCCTCGGTCATACTATAGCAGCTTTGTTTACGCAAACACAGCCACCGGCGACCCTGTTTATTTGCGCATGGGCGTTGACTATATTGCTAAAGGCAACAATACGTCTGAACAAGAGCTGCATGCACAGTTCAACAATGCGATGGATGGTAAACTGATAGCCGATCGGATCATGACCGACGAAACCATGCGGAATAACCGTTGTTCGCTTACATTTAAGATCTACTCACCCGATGTGATATACGCCATTGGCTGCAATACCATATTGTTACAATTAGATACCCGGAACAATCGCCTTACTGATGTTACTAAAAGCACGTTTAAAGATTATCCTGAATTAAGTTCCGGAGTGGCTAAACTTGAATTCAACTATTATAAGCCAATGATCGACGTGATGAATAATGAGGGTGAAACCTTTTTTTATTTCCCCTCCGTTAAGAGGTTGGCAAACAATCAGGCAGAGGCTGATGCAATTTGGAAACAGATCTACAATACCAGTCGTTACTTTGAATTTGGTTATATGGGCGATTACTTCGATGACGATAAGCCTAATCAGCTATTAGAGGTAAAATACCTTAAAGAGACCGGGCAATTCGTAAAACGCAATGTTACCCCTGGCAGAAAATACTTTAGTCCTGCTATTATTTATCAGGATCAGGATAACGTTATTATTGTAGTTAACACCACGGCTGCACCGGATCCGCCCATGAGTATTCAAAAGATAGATATTAAAACAGGGAAAGTTTTGTGGGCCTTGCCACCTGATAAATTTTATTTATCTCAGGTAGCGAAATGTAAACAGGGGTACGCTATCGAATACAGGAAAGACGAGGAGGCTGACTATGTACATGGCGTTATGGTGGTAAACGATGCCGGTAAGCTGGTGCATAATTATCAGTTAGGCCGTACAGAATAGTTACTTATAAACGATATTAATTAATTATGGATCTTTTTAAGGTTGCTTACTTGTTTACGAGGGCAGAGTTACCCGTGTAATGGAGTAACAGGGTATTTACGCTTTGCAAACAGATAATGATCTCTTCATGAATACGCTATAACTACTTCCTTATCTAATAAGGTTAACCAAAAACCTTTGCCAATTACAGGCAGTTTACGATGAGGCTATTATTCCAACCTGCTAAGATTGGACATTGGCATAAATCCGGCTGTTTCCTTTCCTGCCTTATTGGTGAAATATACATATAGCCAATTTTGCTTGCTGGCACCAACTCTGTCAATATCCAGTCTTACTTTATCGCCTTTAAGTACATAGGTTTTAAGTTTGCTGATTAAATTGGGGCTTCTATAGAAGTAAGCTTTGGGCGCTGTAACTACATAATCGCCGGTCACAGCATCAGTGATCTTGTTATAAAAGCCGTTAAAGTCGTCCGTTAAATGGTCGGTACTGCAGCTATTAAATAATGCTTTAATTTTGCCTTGAACAATACTGAGTGTTACTTTGCATTCAGGATCATTTTCGTCACTATGTAACACAATCGTGTTGTTCTTCAATACACCTTTTCCATAATAGCTGCCTGTTTGGGCCGATTTTGTATTCCACCAGGTAAAAATCTCTGCTGTTACCTGGTTGCCATTTTTCTGGAAGGAAATTATTCCATATGCACCTTGGGAAGCTTTCTTTTCGTAAGTGCCGTTCTGCGCATCTGCTGTTACAGACGAACATAGAACAAGAAGCCATAATGCTATCCGCTTGTTAAGTTTAAATATTTTGTTTTTGAATAACCATTCCATATGTAGTTAATAATAAGCTGTGTTTAATTTTTTTAATTCGATCTGACAAAATCACTCAGATAACTACACTCGTTTACTGCAGTCTGATAAAATGTAGTTGTTTTATACTGTTGCATCTCTTTAAAGTAGCTGTTTTGCTTAAGCTGTTTTAGATATAATTTTTGTCGTTTCTCATAAGTATCATAGCTGTCCATAAAAGATGGCGCCACGTGCTCTTTTTGCTCACACTTGGCCGCCATAAAGGTACATCTGGCTTTAAATTCCCTATCTGTAGTTAATTGACGGGCTTTTAGGTAATACTCTTTTGCTTTTGCTGCCCTGATATAATCACCGTCAAAATAATAAAGCGGCTTGCGGCCAAAATCATAAGATGACCATGTGTATGCAATAAGGCCCCATGAGTTGCCGTAAGTAGAAGTATTATATAAACCATTAGCCATTTGATAATAGGCATCGGCATTTTTCGGCTCTTTTTTTATTTGGCTCTCCAGGTCTGCCATTCGTTGCGCAAAGGTCAGTTTTGTGTATCGCTGCCCTGCAAAATATTTAGGATAATCATTGATCTCGGCCAGAAATGGATCTCCCTGGAAGCTATCACCACTACCATAATTATCGTCTCCGTTGTAAGAAGCGTTGATGATTTTTCTGTTATTGATGCGACTAAACGCTGTTTTAGCTTCCGTGTAATTATGTTCCCGCAAGGCGATGGTGCCTAAAAGTTCATTCAGGTTATCAGTGTTTACACGGTTTAGGCCGCTGCTTAAAAATGAAAGATATTTGTCTGCTGGGGGATGTGTTTTCCAATTGATAATTTGCTTAAGCTGGGCAGAATGCAGATAGTTAAACCAAAAGTCGGGCAAGTCTCTGTCGATATACCAACTATTGCTGGCCATGTTGTTATTATTACTGTTTAACATAGTCAGGGCGGCACGGGCAGTATCGCCCTGACGCAGGTAAGCCGGAGCCAGTACATAGTTATAAAAATTGCGCTGAGTAATGGCAAATTGGTTGTTATCGTTTGGTGTAGGTGGGTACACATCAGTTTTGGGTTTACCGCCTGCTATTACCTTTTCACGAAGCCATTGTAAGGATGGCAGTAAAGACGCTTCCTCAACCGCTTTGAATTGTTTTATGCGTTGGGCGGATAACAGAAGGTTCACGATCTGCTTTTGATCGCCAAATTTTGCATTAAGATTTTGACCATCCAATTCTTTCAGTGCAGCAAGGCCATCTTTTGGTTTATTCTGCATAAAGTATAGGTAGGCGTTTGTCAGAGCCCCTATTTGTGGCTCATTGTACTTAGCATCATTCGTAAGCTTTTGGCAAAAGCTGCTAAGCTTTTTGATATGCGCTTCATATTTCGTCTTAACACTGTCGGGCATGGCAACAAAAAAGCTGCCTTGTGGTAGTTGCTGCGCTTGTGTTATGCTATTTGGTTTGTGTGTAAAAAACCATACCATGCAAACAGCACCCACCAGTGTTAGGATGCCACCTGCTATCTTAATAACTGGCTTATCAGGTTGTTTGTTAAACCCTATGACAAGCACAATTATCCCAAAGAGTAAAATAACCAGCCCGGCCCACAAAAGCCCTTTACCAACAACTGTTTTTTGCCCCAAAACCTCATTTTTCACTGGTGATTGGTTGCTGTAAAACTGATCGTTATTGTTATTAAGTGCCGGGGTAAGGTAGTATTGCTCCAGTTTATTAATTTCCCGTACCAGCAGCACGCCTATTAATGATGATGCAGGCGCGTTATTGTAAACTTGTTCAAGATCATCTGTTTCAATTTCTGGATTGGCAAAACCTTTAATAGCATATAGGTTTGCTTTTTCCTCTGGGGTTTGGGCTAAGTTTAATACGTCGTTAAATGGCGCATTGATGTAGTGATAATTGCGGTAGGCTTGCAGCCTGCGCTCGGGATACTGGGCAAAAACTTTAGAGAACAGAAAAGCCGCTTGAATGGTATCACCCAGGCGGCGCTCTTCTCCCGCTTTCAACGCCAATGCCCACCCCATTACATGGCTGGACGATGAGTTTTTAGCAATGTGCTGTTCGTAGATATTTTTCGCTTCTACATAGTTGCCTGCGTAATGGTTAAGTTTCTGTGCCTGGTAAAAGTAGCGCAACTTCAAGAAACTGTCGTTCTCTTCCACTGCAGATTGTACCGCTTTTGCCGCTTCCTCTTTTAGTCCGGCAGTGTCTAACGGCGCAGGTTCCCAGTAGTTATAGTTAGATTGCCCTAAAAGCTCTGCCTGAACGGCAAACTGGTAATACTTTCTGGCGGAAGCGTGTGCCGGATCTTTCAGGCTCCATAAAAAGTTGCTTCTGGCTAAACTATCTGCTATCGGCGGGTCTTGGTCAAAAAAATGATAAGCTCTTTCTTTGCCTGCTGTATCCAGGTGATACATGATTTTTTCTACATCATCAGCTTTAACCTGACCCCCTAAATATTGCGTCCACTCGGCAGCGTTGATGGCAGCTTCGCTTGCCGGTTCGTCATTGCCGTAGGTGAACTGGTAATCTGTAAAATAAAAAGCACCGAAATCTTTTTTACCCTGAATATCGGGATGAAAAAAAGAAGTATAGTAATCGTAAGGATCGGGCTCATCAGAGCAAGCCATTATGATAGCCACACTCATCAGGCACAAGCCTGTAATGCTAACGGAATACTGCAGCAGTTTTTTCCAGGTCTTCATAGGTGTATTGTTTAAGTGTCTGTTCGTTTAGGTGAAAATAGATGATATTTACAGTGTCTGACGATATGAATTTTTGAATATAGTTGGCGGTAGACAGTAACTGATCCGCCGATAGGTTTTCCCATCTAATTTCGTCACCGCGTAGTAAACCATATTGAGGCAGGTCTTTTTGCAACGTGTAAAAGTTGCTGCCGCTTGCTTTAAAAATTTGGCTGTCGGTGAAGCTTTCACTTTGTAATCTCTTGGCAATGCCTGCCTATTGCCTTTGCCTAAAAACTACTGCCCAGCTAAAAATAGGTAGTCCAATATCAATCGGCATAGGATATTCGCTTAAGTTATTACCCGCATATTTTTCCAGTTCGCTTTGTTCCAGTATAGAATTTTGATGGCCATATTTGCGCAGGTTGCCCATGTTATAACACATAAGCATTACGCGGTCTACCGGTGGTATGCCACTGCTTTTTTGATTTTTAAGTTGATGCAGGCGCAATGTGGCAGATAGTTTTTTGTTTTTAAGGCCTGAGTCAGTTCTGATGCGCTTAAGCAGGTAAAAGTAGCTATCGCGGGTTGTGCGTGTCCAGTCGCAGTCAAGCTGTAGTTCGCTATAAGATGTCTTGCCTGACGGTTTGATCCGGCCGTTTACATAGTAGATGATCTTCCGGGCAAGGTCGTCCAGTTGCTTGTTAGTTTGATTTTTAAGTACATCATTAACAATAAATACAACTGGAATAAGCTGTACAGAATCTGGCAGAACTGTTTTAAAGGTAACCGGCGATACAGGCACAATACCGTTATCGCCGTAGTTTACGTCCATGATTCGCACGTAAAATTTTTTGCAGTCGAGCGCGCCAAAATATTTTTGTTCCGTTTTATTGGTATAGTAAACTGTTTTCCAATAATAAAAGGAAGTATTGATGACCCTGTCTCTACGGCAGGACATGAAGCAAAATAGAAGTAACAGGAAAAAGTAAATTGGGAGCGGTTTAAGCATTTTTAAAAGTACCAGTGATCAACTCAGCATAATATTAATAAGAAGTAATCAATATGCCATTTAAATTGATACTTTAAGGCGCAATAAGTACTCCACCGTGCTCACGTTTCGACTTTATATTATTGCTCGATGATTATACCATTTACTGAAACCTCTTGGCAGCTTATTGATATGGCTGCCGAGCCATATGTTTCTCCGTATCCGCCCGCAGCTACATTGTCTGTATAGCTATACAAGCTTGCTTGTTTAAACTTGATAATTCTTGTCGGGTTTTTGCCATAGGTGTCAACAATGGTAATCGTACCGTCGAATTTGTTTTGTTTTTTGGCAAACACGCTCAGTAATTCTTCGTTGATTTTTTTGGCATCCATAGTCAGGTAGAGTGGCGCTGGATTGTAACCGGCTATCTTGCTTAGTGTAGAATCCCTATCTGATTTTATGGCTGGCGTATCTTCGTAAGTCCGGGATAGGGACGTAGTTATGCCGTTTAAATCTGTTATAATATTTTTCCCTTTAAAAGGAACTGTTAATTGAATTTTTATTCTGTTTTCATCAGTTTGTGCATACGTGCTTGTTGCTGAAAATAAAGAAAGCGTAAATAAAGCGAAGACAAATATATTTTTCATGAACGGTATTAGTTTGTGTAGTTAACGGATACCTGTAGTAATTGTTGATTTATAGTCGATATATAACTTAAGTGACTCTTTTAAAAGATATAGTTCAAATCAAATCTGTGGGAGACGCAGCACTCAGTACGTAAATACTTCTCAGCAGCAAAATATTCGGCAGTGATAGCAAAATAATAGGTTTTTGGTTGTAATATAGCTTAATCGTATTGCTGAGAAGTTGAGTCAACGAACGACCCTTGGTCTCATGCGCGCAACATAACTTAGCGAAGCGTTTGCGGGATATCCACAGAAGTTTATCATCAGCACACAAGGATAGATGTACTACATTTTTCCGCCCTTTTTCAAACCATCTATAATCACACTTGAATAATTAGTGTCGCCGCCTACAAGCAAATCAATTGTACAATTGCTCAAATCCTTGCTCCACCTAACTATAGGCTGCCCGGTTTTATTCAGTGTATTAATGGTTATTGCAACTTTATTCGCAATCGGTCTCCATCCTGCTGCAACCCCTACGCCTCGTTCAGGGTTTAAAAACTCTCCAATCGTTGTCAAAGTCGTCATGCTGAGTTCGTAGCTATTATCTGTTAATTTTGTACTACGTGCATTTAATGTGATATGCAATTTGCCAGAGATTTTGGCAATTTCTTTTGCACACGCAGCTTTTTGTTGAGCTGTTGTATTTACAGAAGTTTTTTCTGCTGAGTTTAATATATCAGTACCATAGACCTTATCGAAATATTTACCTAAGTAGGAACTTAAGTAAGAAAATGTTGAAATGTCGAAGGAGCGCTTATCAGACATAATCCTGGTAAACATCTCCGCTGGCCCATTGATAGTAATGCTCTCTTCTATAACCTTAGCCCTTGACCAATTATATTTTTCTTCAAGGGTTTGAACTATATCGACAGTAGATTGCGCCTTTGTATAAAAAGGGGTGGCTATTAATAAAATAGCATAAAATAAAAGTATTCTCATTTTTGATATGGTTGATAGTTGAACGGCAATAATTGCTTAAGGGTTATCAAAGCCCGTACCAACATGATCATGATGTGAATTTAATTACAAAACCGTATTTACGCCGCTTGTGCCGATAGTAAACCTCACTTCTTTATAATCTACAATTTAACACATCTTCAATAAAAAAAAGCGCATAGTACTCTTTGATCCTGACACGCAAACTAGTTGAAACAATCCCACCTTTTTAAGCTTATTTAACGGAGCGATCATCCACATCTGCTAAATTCACATAGCGGAACTTAAGGATAGTACTCATGGCAATGGATACTATAGAATCGTTAAAGAAAAAAAACATCGAATTGACGCTTGAAACCGAACGGCTTAAAGTCGGAAACAGTCAAAACTTATTCAGAACAATTTTTGAGTGTTCGAGATTAGCCAGTAAGGTGATCTCCCCCGACTTAAACATCCTTGAGGTTAATATGGCCCTGGTCAAACTACTGGGATATGACACCAAGGAAGAGATCATTGGTGCGCATATCCTTGATTATTCCCCATCGGCAGATAAATCACATTGGCAGGCTCTTCAGGAGCAACTTTGGCACAAAGAAACTCCGTTTTTTTCTTTAGAAACCCGGCTAATCAAAAAGGATGGGACGATGATCTGGTGCCAGGTAACATCTATTCTTTTTCCGGATGAATCCGGACTTCTTGGATACACAATTATTGTTGACGTGTCAGAGCAACATCAGTTAAAAGTGCATAAAGAAGAATTTATAAGTGTGGCGAGCCACGAACTCAAAACACCTATCACCAGCCTTAAGGCAAATCTGCAGTTGATGAGCCGGATGTTACAGACAGAAACAACAGTAACGGAACGGCTTATTAAAATGACAGAAACTGCAGAAAGAAATGTTATTAAGCTAAATTGCCTCGTGAATGATTTGTTGAGTTCTACAAAAATAGAGCAGGGGCAATTGTCTTTAAAAAAAGCGACATTTAATGTGAAGGAATTGGTTGATGAATGTTGCAGCCACATTCGTTTGGAGGGAAAATATCATATCAATTACCTGAGTAGTATTTCTTATTCCATATTTGCAGACAGGGAGAAAATTGACCAGGTACTTGTAAACTTGGTTAATAATGCTGTAAAACACGCATCCGAATCCTTAGAGATTACCATAAATGTGCAACATCCAAAAGGAATGACTAAAATATCAGTCAGCGACAAAGGCAAGGGAATTGGACCTGAGAATTTAAGTAACCTTTTCGACCGATATTTTAGAGTAGCGAAAGATAACAACCACGCATCAGGTTTAGGGCTTGGTCTATATATATCTGCTGAAATTATTAGATTACATGGCGGTGAGATGGGGGTAGAAAGCGAATTAGGTAAAGGAACTACGTTTTGGTTTACTGTGCCCGATGAGGAATTGCCTGAAATTTCAAATCGTAAATAATATGAAATGTAAATAAGGTAAGCAAAGAAACTACAATAAATGGCAAAAGGCCCGGATTATGAAGGAATCAGTAAACCGCGGTTTAACTCCTCTAATAATAATGTTGGATATTCCGGGACCTTGATCATGCAATTCCATAGGACGTAAACCGTTGAGTTGTGTAGATAGTATCAGAAATTAAAATGGACTGACGGGCTTAAAAAATATTGCACAAGTTTGTCCTGTCCTTGATTTTTTTGAAAAAACTTTTGGTGTAGATTATTTTAAAAGTGTAATATCTCTTCTGTATCAGGCGTGATATAAATGATCTGAAAGTAAACCTTTAAATGTCTAAATGGGCATGTTGTTTGTTGGTTCTTTATCACCTGCAAGGAGAATAGCTTTGATACGGTCAATATGAACCTGAGACATATTTGCCCTTTCTAATGATGATTTTGCAGTAGCTCCCCGTTGATCTTTAGCTACGGTCGTGAGCAGGTTTTTGCGTTCTTCAAACATCCTGAGCGCTGTCCACATCGTTTCCTCTATTTTCATGGTTTGCTCTGCAAGCAAAGATGCGGAGGTATAGGCATGCCCGGTATGGCAGCGGTAACGCAGCGCAGAACTCTCATCTATTTTCCATAATACTCCGCCACAACCAGGACAATTGAAAGGCACTTGTTCGCCTAAAGCATTTACTGAAGGCAGATCGCTCAATACCCTTTTTGCGATTTTTGTTTCTATTAAGATGTCTTTGGGAATAGGTTTGCTTTTACCACTTTTCTTAGAAAGAAGCTGGTAGAGTAGGCCGCCCATTTCCATAAGGGGCAAACAGTAGTCAACCTTTGTTTGGTTTAATGCGTTGTTGGGCATATCAGGATATTCAGCATCTGCAGGATCTTGAACTATACATGTTCCGCCACATCTTTTAATAGCTATCATACCCGCTGTACCGTCATCTAAATAGCCCGTCAAAAGTATGCCTATAACCTTATTAGCAAAAACTGCGGCGGCGGAACGAAAAAGTGGGTCGATAGCTGGCCTTGACCGGTTTTCCTGCGCCCCTTTGGTAACTAAGATTTTTTCATCGTCATCGATCATTATGTGATGATCAGAAGGTGCCAGATATATATGACCATTTTGAAGACTGGTGCCGCTCACCGCATGTTCACATTTTAGGCTACCCAATTTATTCAGCGCGTTTAAAAGTACATTCCCTGTAGCATCAGCTGAAATATGCTGAACGATCAATATTGGCGCTTCAAACTTTTCCTGCAACTGGCTAACTAACGATTTTACGGCATTTAACCCCCCTGCGGACGTTCCTACAACTACCACTTTCTTTATCTGATCTTGTTTTCTTGATATAGCCATAAAATAATTTTTAAAGTAGAAGGTATAAGCACTTATCAAGTGGCAGGCGAAAGCAAAATGTTGAACCTTTATCAATTTAGCTTTTTACCCATATCTTGCCATTATTCCGCTGTATAATTTCGGAGGAAAGATACAGGCCAACCCCAAAACAGGAAATTGACTTTGCCTTATGGTTCTCTATGCGATATGAATTAGATCATAATTCTTCTAAGTTAAACTATTTGTTTAAGAAAAGAATTTAACCAAGCACTTTTATAAAAGCATTAAATGATTAAATGGTCTCGTTGCATACGTTAATTTTCGTTCTTTAAACGACATGAATAGTACGTTTAATATCAAAATATATCGGTCACCTTTTTGTGACCCGTTAAAATTAAATTGTGTAACTTATTGAAAAATAGTGCCAGTAAGCCTCCAGATAATAAGGCAGCGGCAGGTGCGCCTGCCAGAGTTAGAAGTATAGACTCTCTATCCGTTAGCAAAATGTTTTAAAGTCCTAACAGACACCTGTAATAATCAATTGATTTAGCAACGCCTTTTCACGAACTTTGAAAGGCGAAATACTTTTTTATCGTGTGTAAGCATTTTTTAAAATACTATAAATATTAGCGGCTGCATTTTAATGATTTGCCACTAAAGCAGTTTTTTCTTATTTTCGCAGAAGAATGATTTGCATTATTTCATCTTCACCCGTTACACCACCCTGATATTTAAGGAATGAACTTTTAGCGCCATGATTCTTTATGGCGCCTGTATCCTTATTTTTTTAAATTTTATTCTTGTTCTTCCATCAGTCATTCTATGAAGGTATATCTTAATTTATTCGACTTTTCTCAAAAAATCAATTACAAAAACGAAATATTAGCCGGTTTAACCGTTGCCATGACAATGATGCCTGAATCATTATCATTTGCCATCCTCGCCGGATTCCCGCCACTGGTTGGTTTGTACGCCGCATTTATAATGGGTTTAATTACCTCCGTATTTGGTGGCCGGCCCGGGTTGATTTCTGGTGGTGCAGGTGCGACTGTTGTTGTATTGATCGCCCTGATGAAATCAAACGGCCTTGAATATGTATTTGCTGCGGTAGCCTTGGCCGGCCTAATCCAAATAGTAGTTGGCTTGTTTAAACTGGGCAAATTCATACGGCTTGTGCCACAGCCGGTCATGTATGGTTTTGTTAACGGTTTGGCTGTTATTATTTTTGTGGCGCAACTCGAGCAGTTTAAAACCGTGGTGGGTGGCCATGAAACCTGGTTGTCAGGTCCGCCGCTTTATATTATGGCGGGTTTAGTTGCGCTGACCATCGGTATCGTAGTTGTATTGCCACGTATCACCAAGGCGGTACCGCCATCTCTGGTTGCTATTATCGTCGTATTCCTGATCGTGCTTGGGTTTGGAATTCCTACCAAAATTGTAAGGGATATTGCCGAGGTAAGCGGTAGTTTCCCACCATTCCACATACCGTCTGTCCCGCTTAACCTGGATACATTAACAACCATTTTTCCTTATGCCTTGATTATGGCCGGTGTTGGTTTGACGGAAGGGTTACTAACGCTTAACCTGGTGGATGAAATGACGGCTACCCGCGGTAACGGCAACCGTGAAGCGATTGCCCAGGGCAGCGCCAATATCCTGAACGGGTTCTTTTTTGGAATGGGTGGCTGCCCTATGATAGCGCAAACCCTGGTTAACCTATCCGCGGGGGCCCGCGCCAGATTATCAGGGATCATCGCTTCGCTAACAATATTAGTCATTATCTTATTTGGTGCGCCTATTATTGAGCGCATTCCAATGGCGGCATTAACCGGCGTAATGATGATGGTAGCTTTCGGGACTTTCGAATGGATCAGCTTTCGCATTATTAATAAAATGCCAAAACAGGATGTGTTTGTGGGGATACTGGTTGCTTTGATCACCATTTGGCTGCATAACCTGGCATTAGCCGTTTTGATAGGCGTAATTATATCAGCCTTAGTATTCGCCTGGGAAAGTGCGAAACGCATAAGGGCAAGGAAATTTATAGACGTTACTGGTGTTAAGCATTACGAGATCTTTGGCCCTTTATTCTTTGGTTCGGTCACCGCGTTTGTAGAAAAGTTCGACGTGTTGACAGACCCTGAGGAAGTGGTGATCGATTTTAAGGAGAGCCGGGTTTCGGATATGTCCGGTATCGACGCATTAAGCAAGCTGACTGAACGATATCGCCTGGCCGGGAAAAAGTTGCACCTGAAACACTTGAGTGAAGATTGCCGTTTGCTGCTTAAAAATGCTGGTAATGTGATCGAAGTAAATATATTGGAAGATCCTGCCTACCATGTGGCAACAGAAAGATATTCTTAGCTGCGGTGTGGCAAATTATCCATTGGTTTAATTGATCTCAGGCGGGCGATTTATTTCCTGAAATCAAAATGTACCAGCAGGGTTTTATTGCTTCTCGTATTCTCTATCACCTTGATCAATTTTCGCCGGGAGCAAGCTGCCAGTATATCATTATAATTTGAGACATTAGCCGGTTTATCAATCATAACCGAATGAGAAATTCACAGCCTAATCTGTTACTAATACCGGTATTGGAAGGCATATCGTGAAAGTGCTTCCTATTCCTACTTCACTTTCAACGGTCATATTGCCGTCGGCTGCATTTATAATTTTTTTAGCCAGGTACAGGCCAATGCCTTGGCCTTCAACTTCTTTATTTAACCTTCCGTACATGCTGAAAATAATGTCCACCTGGTTTTTTGCTATGCCAAGGCCATTATCGTTAACGGTAAGCGTAATGTGATCCGCATCCCTAAAGATAGCGATGTGGATGAGCGGGCTGCTTCCGTTAGTGAATTTAATGCCGTTAGCTATCAGGTTGTAAAGGATACTTCTCAGATTCTTTTTTGAGAACATTACCTTTTTAATTTCCAGATTTTTAGTGATCACTGCACCGCTTTGCTGAATCCTGCTTTCAAGGCTCCATTCAATATTAGCTATAATTTCTTCTACATCCACCATTTCCATGCTTAGCATATCGCCCTCAATTCGGGCTACAACCGAAATATCGTTGATAAGTGTACGGAATTTTTTAACGGATGAATTTATGATCGTGATGAACTTGGATAGCCCCGGGTCTGTTACTTTAATCAGGTTCATTACCCCAATGCTGGTCTCAATGTTGGCTAACGGTGCCAGCAAATCATGTGAGGCTGTGTGTACAAAGTTATCCAGATCGCCGTTTATGCGTTCCAGGCTTTTGTTCTTACGGTTCAATTCTACCTGGGTGGCTTTTAATTCTGTAATATCGTTAAAGGTAACTATCGCCCCATTTCTTTTTTCATCAACCATTTGCACGTAAGGCATCGTCATGATCTGGTACCACTTCCCATTATTGGTCTCTATCTCCTTAGTTATAACCGTGCCTTCGGCCAAAACCTGCTTAATGTCCTCAATAATAGTTTCGAATTTAATATTGGTGGAGATATTGCTTAGCGGCCTTCCAATATCGGTTTCCAGCAAGTTGATCTGTTTTACCGTGCCCGGCGAAAATTTCATTAGCAACAAATCATTGTTAATAAATAATTGCCCATTAATATTGCTTCTGAAATAATTGTTCAGGTCGTCATTGATCTCCAGTAATTCTTTATTTTTTAGCTGATAGTCGGCATTAATGGTATGCAATTCTTCGTTAACCGATTGCATCTCCTCATTGGTACTTTGCATTTCCTCGTTAGCGGAGATCAGTTCCTCGTTAAACGACTGCATATTTTCGTTGGAAGCGTCCAGTCTTTCATATGCCGAATGCAGTTTCACCTGTAGTTCTTTCAGTTCCTCTTCTAAATTCAGGGTGTATTTGTCATGGTATATCTTTTCATCAAAAATAGCATCATCGGCAATAGGGGTTTCTTGCTGCTCATCCTGGCGAATGGTTACTAGGAGTAGTTTTTGCTCATTTTTGTTCACTTTAAGCAGACTGATTACCAGCGTTACCTTAACCGTCAAGCTTTCGTGTTTGATCTTTATACCAGTTAACGTGGCCGGTTTACCCGTTTGGCCAACTTTCTGCTTTAGCGCATTAAATGCAACGGCAAGCGGTTTAGGCAATAGTTCTGCAAGGTTTAAATTGAAATGTTGCTTAAGCAGATATTTGGTATTACCGTAAGATTTTACAACTAAATTGTGTTCATCTATACACACGGCCAGGTAATCCTGCTGCTCGGCCAACTGCGTATTCATAGCTTCAGAAACGGTGTTATTAGTACTTAGGGTATTTTCCTCCCGTTGTATAGCGGGTATCCGCTTGCTGTCAAGTAACTCCGGCAGTGTGAAGGCATCAAAGCTTACTTCACGCCTTGCTTTTAAATTTTTATAGATTTTCCATTTTTTTTGAACTACTTCCAGGTTTTTAATTATTGGCATGGGGTTTTCACTGGATCCAAGGAACAAGTAGCCGTTCATTTTTAAGCCGAACAGCATCATGGAAAAGATTTTTTTCTGCAAAACCGGGCTCATATAAATGAGCAGGTTGCGGCAGCTTATAAAGTTCATATTACAATAAGGCGGGTTTTTCACCAGATCATGCTGGGCAAAAATCACCATGTTGCGGATCTCCGGGTTAACCCGGTAACATTCGCCTTCTTTATTGAAATACTTTTTCAGCCTTGCTTCAGAAACATGCTTCGCGATGTCCTTGTTGTAAATGCCTTTACCGGCAAAGTCCATAGCTGCGCTGTCAATATCTGTCGCAAAGATCTTAACAACGATATCTTTATATTTCCCGCTAAGTTGTTCGGCAACTAAAATAGCCATAGAATAGGCTTCTTCACCTGTCGCACAGCCTGCCACCCACATTTTTAGTTCTTCACCCGGTGTTATTTGCGCTAATACAACCGGTATTATTTTCTTTTCAATAAAAGTGAAGGCTTCCTTGTCTCTAAAAAAAGATGTCACACTGATCAGAAATTCCTTCGCCAAGGCTTCCACTTCTTCGGTATTCGACTTTAAAAAAAACAGGTATTTTTCCAGCGACGAGAAATTTCCATGGTCTGCCCGCCGTTTGGTTCGTCTTAGAATGGTTGGTAGTTTGTAATCAGAAAAATCCAATGTTGACCTTTCTTTAATGAGGTCTACAATCTTCTTGATGTATTTTTCATCATTTTGGTCATCTTTATCTACCGTCAATTCTTTGTTTACATAATCTTCTATCGTGTCCGGCATCGCAGCAGGTTCCAATATAAAATCAACCAGGCCTGTTGCTATCGCGTGAGATGGCATGCTGCTAAAATCCGTAGTTTCCGGGTTACGGGCAATTACCATGCCGCCGGCTTTCTTTATGTTTTTAACCCCTTCAGTACCATCAGACCCTAAACCGGACAGAATTACGCCGATCGCCTTAGTTCCACAATCCACTGCCAGTGAATTGAAAAAGGCATTTATTGTTAAATGCGGGGCCTTAACCTTTGCTTTATTGGTTAACCGTAAACGCCCGCCTTCAATGGTCATGAATTTATCATTGGGAATAAGGTACACCTGATTGCTCTTAATTTCAGAGCCATCTTCAGCTTCTAAAACTTCCAGCTTGCTGTGCTTGCCTAAAAGCTCTACCATTCGGCTTTTAAAATCAGGGGATAAATGCTGGACGATGACATAAGCAACCCCATCCAGAGGAGTATGATCAAAAAACAAATTGATCTCGTCCATACCGCCGGCAGATGCGCCAATGGCAATTATGTGATGAGGAACGATATTCTGCATAATAAAGGATTTTTTAGAGTTTAAGAAAAGCGATATCGAACCTTACAGGAAAGGGGCATATCAAATGTACAACTATTAACCAGTAAAATATTTTTAATCACTGGTTTAACATTGGCTTAGTGAATTGAAGTTAAATATCGTTAAACTCGAAGTTTTGCTGGTAACAAAAGTAATTGTCATCATATTGCCAATCCAGCATCAGTCTCCATTTACCGGTCTGGCATTCTTCAATGGGAATTTCCAGCAAACCGTCATTGTCAATCTGAATTATTTGTTTTTTTGGCGCAGTGGTATCCAACTGAAGCAGGCAGGCCCGGCCTTTAAAGGGGTGATTAAAATTGAATTTCAGCGTTTTCATAGCAAGCGGTTGAGGATGGATACAAATATGCGCAACCTGCACGGGCGCAAAAATGACGAAGAGCATAAATTGGGCTGATCTCCGGCATTACGCCTGCCATCCAAATGCGCCAATTTTACATCATGAAAAAAATCCTTATCCCTACAGATTTTTCGGCCAATGCAACGCATGCCGCCGAATATGGCTACCAGCTGGCCCAGCAGTTAAAGGCAGATGTAGTGCTCTGCAATGCAGTGATCATTCCGGCGGAGGCACCGCAGGCCGGACTGGTGGTTTGGCCAATGGAAGAAACGACCGTGTTGCTTCGCAATAGCGAAGTTGAGTTGAAAAAACTAAAAACAAGTATGCAGCAGCATGATCACTCCGATAAATTTCATCCTGCTATTACCTACATAGAGCAAGCTGGTATGTTAACCGATGTAGTGAATGATATTGTGAAGACCCAGCATACAGAACTGGTGGTTATGGCTACCCATGGAAGCGACAGCCTGAGTGCTTTTCTTTTAGGGGACCATTGTAGTAAAATGATTGATAATTCCTTAAAATCGCTGTTGCTTATTCCGCAGGCTGCCAAATTTATGCCAATTAAGAAGATCGCTTTTGCAGTAGATATGTCAAATGCGGAGAAGGATCTGGAGGAAATCCATAAAATCATTCCGCTGGCCAGAACATTAAACGCGGAAATCCTTATTGCGCATAAACAGCCTGACGAAGAGCCATCGCCAGCGTTAAAAAAGCATATGGATAACTATCTTACCGATCTTTCCAATAAAGCAAACTATCCCAACATTTTTTATCGGGTAGTAACCAGTGAAAATACTGAAAAAGGGTTAAAATGGCTTTGTGAACATGGCCAGGTAGATATGCTTGCAATGCTTCACCGCCAGCATGGCTTTTTCGATTCCCTTTTCAACGGCAGCCATACAAAACGTATGGTGAGCCGCGTTGCTATCCCACTGCTTGTGGTTTCGGCATAATTAGGATTTGGGAGTCATTTTTCGTGCTAGCGGACTCATGGTGAATGATTTGTTTATCAAATATAGTGATGCAGAAAATAACCATTTAAAAGCAATACAATGGGTTTCCTTCAAATAAATAACACCAATAACGGCAGTTATTGGTGTTATTTTCCTGTTGTCCGCTTAACGGTTATTAACTTAGGCGATGAGCAGCTCAACCGGGTCGGGCTTTAACTGCATTTCTCCGTGACAAAATTAATGAGCTGTTCTTCCAGCAATGTAATATTATAAGCAATATTTTCTGTGTTACCAGAAACGATTATCTCATCTTCAGAAACGGTAATTGTTAAAGTAACGCCCCCTTCTACTTCCGGAAATATAACATTGATGATGTCATACACGTGAGCAAAATCTATTGCCAGGCTGGAATCTAAACTGGAATTGATATAATCCGGGAATTCTTTCTTTAAAAGGTCGAACAATTTTTCAGCGCTTACCGGCTGTACATTTGCAATGGTTTTCATAATTGATTTTAGTTAAATATAGGGTGACACTTATGAAACCGGCAGAAGCCGGTTATGTTCATTGGCCATATCCAGGTTTATTATTGTTTGCTCTGCTATCAGCTGCAAGTCTGCAGGATTATCACTTGTGCCACGGTTAATGATGAATTTGATTCCCATCTCACATAATTTACGTGTTACTTCTTCTGTTGGAATGCTGCCTTCCGGCATGATGATGGCCTCTTTCCCTTCTGCATAGTGAACCGTATCAAGTCCCAGCGGGTTAGCTATAAGTGTGATGTCATGTTTCTTATTATTTGCTTTAGCAAAATATTCAGTTTCAAATGCCCGTACACTATAAGCAACCACCTTCATATGTATTATATTTAGTTGTATAAAATTAGCCTTAATCTAGCTGGTAAGACCGGTGTTCGGTTGCCTGGAAACATGATATTGATCAGTTTTTATGTCGGTCATTAATAAGGGTAATTCCTTTGCTCTAATTTTTTTCCTTTTCAACCTGCTTTTTAAAACGGGTATCTATCGCGTTAAGTAATTCTAAGTCATCAAAAGGCTTGGTGAGGTAATCGTCGGCACCCATCTCTATGCCTTTGCGCAGGTCAAGTGGTTCCGCCCTGGCCGTCAGAAAGATGAAAGGTATCCTGGCTGTCTCTGGATTCTCATGCAATAGGTTTAAAACCATGTATCCATCAAGTTCCGGCATCATAATGTCGCAAAGTATCAGGTCGGGTTTGTGCTGTTTTGCAAGGTGCAAGCCCGCTTTGCCGTTAGATGCTTCATAAACATTGAATCCTGCCAAACCCAGTATTTCCACCACGTTATCGCGGATGTCGTCATTGTCTTCAATAATCAGCAATGTTTTACTCATGATTTGGGAATGAAATTGTAAATAATGTACCCTGCCCAACTTCGCTTTTAAAGTTGACCGACCCGTTCATCAAACCTGCATACCGGGTTACGATGTTGAGGCCCAGGCCTGTTCCGGGGATAGTTCCTGTATTATGCGCCCTAAAAAAGGCTTCAAACAGGTGTTTCTGATCAACTTCCGGAATGCCGATACCATTGTCTTTTACCGTGATAATACAATGATCTGTATTGATCTCGGTATTGAAATCTATGAAACTGTTTTCGCCCGAATATTTGATCGCATTGGTGATGAGATTATTGATGCAGTTTTTTAGCAAATTTTGATCGAGCCGAACCATGCTGTTAACACCTTCATGTAAATAAATTATATTCTGATTTTTTTTAGCTATCACCTGCATTTCTTCCACAATTTCTTCAGAAAATTTGACCAGGTCGAAATCTGTATACGACACTTCTTCTTTACCGGCTTCCAGTTTTTCGAGTGAAAGAAAATCGTTCAATATGGTAGTAAGGTTGCCAACCGCTTTTTTTATTTTACCCACGTGCTTGGTAACGTGCTCGCATTTAAGTGGCTCTGCATATTTTTCGATAAGCGATGCGGATAGCTTAACAGAGGTTAATGGTGTCCTGAATTCGTGGGAAGCCATGGATACAAAGCGGCTTTTTAACAAGCTCAATTCTTTTTCTTTACCCAGCAATACACTCATTTCGCTCTGCGCAGTTTCTAAAGCCTGTACGCTTTTTTTAAGGGAAATTGTGCGTTGCTCTACCTGCTCTTCTAAATGCGCTGCGTATTTGGTAAGCTGCCGCTGGGCTTCCTTTTCATTGGTGAGGTCATGAATAAAACCGGTGTAAATTTGCCGCCCGGAAAATTGCACTTCGCTTAAGCCTAAACGAAAGGGGAAAATCGTACCATCCTTCCTTAAACCCAATACCTCCTGGCCGGTTCTTTTCGTGTTGGACTGGCCTGTATCCTGGTATCGGAAGATGAAATTATCCAGCTGGTCTTTGTCCGGGTCGGGCATCAGCATCCTTACATTTTGCCCAATAACTTCATCCGGCTCGTAATCAAATAGTGTGCAGGCGGCAGGATTGATCAACTCTATTATGCCTTTATCATCGATGGTAATGATACCATCTATTGCATTTTGTATCATGGCAATTAAAAGCGCGGTGTTTTCCATAATTGGTGAGGACCTGACTGTTTGATCGCCGAGGCAAATATCAGCAAAGATGGTGATTGTTTTAGCTGATGAGGTGCAGGGTAATTAATGATGCTCATCACTATAAGCAATTGAAAGCTTATTTGTTACAGCCGAAGTGAATTAATGATAAGCGTCACTATCCGTTACGGTGCTGGTCATTTAAAAATGGGAAGCCCGGCCTTAGGTTTGTTTTAATGACAAACCCCGCTAACAACCATATTTTAGTAATCAATTGCGGGTCTTCCAGTCTCAAATTCAGCATCTATGATTTTGGGGCGTTTGAGTTGAAAATGACCGGCACGATGAGCGGGATAGGAGAAGCTTCCGGCCATTTAAAAATTAGTAACAGCCAGGGGCACTCGCTTGAAAACAAGGAACAGAAATATACAAACTTGCCTGGTGCGGTTAAGGAGTTGGTTGCTTTAATGAGCGAGGGCCATTTTGTATTTAATTTGACTGCGATTGGTCACCGGCTGGTACAGGGCGGTCCGGATCACCGCGAACCGGAATTGATCACAGCCGGGCTTTTGAAAAGTCTTCGCGAATTTGTTTACCTGGCCCCCAATCATTTGCCCGGCGAGCTAAGTGCTATCGAAGCCTTCCGGTCGGCATTCCCAAATATCCCGCAAATTGCTTGCTTTGATACCGCCTTTCATAAAGATCTGCCAACCAGCATTAAGCATTACCCGCTTCCGGAAGCCTACCAGGGCAAAGGGTTGATCAAATATGGCTTTCATGGTTTATCTTATGCCTACGTGATGCAAAAGCTTACTGAAGAAGATGCTGACAATGCCAGCAAAAAGATCATTATAGCGCACTTGGGTAACGGTGCAAGCATGGCCGCCGTGCAAAACGGTAAAAGCATGGACACAACGATGGGGATGAGCCCTATCGGCGGATTGGTTATGGCTACCCGTTCAGGTGACCTGGACCCGGGGGTGATCCTGTTCCTGCTCAAACAATATGGGTTGAGCATTAATGAACTGGATGAGTTGCTGAGTAAAAGATCGGGCCTCATTGCTATTGCCGGCACCGGTGATATGCAGGAACTGTTAGCCCGCGAAATTACGGATAGCACAGCGGCGGAAGCCATTAAAATATTCTGTTACCATGCTAAAAAGCAAATTGGCGCGCTGGCGGCAGCTATGGGCGGTTTGGATATTTTAGTTTTTACCGGGGGCATCGGTGAAAATTCACCGGTTATACGGGAACACATCTGCAGCAATATGAACTTCCTGGGTATCGAATTGAACCAGCAAGCCAACGATACAGGGCAACAAACGATTTCATTGAAGACTAGCCGGGTACGCCTTAGGGTGTTGCCCACAAATGAAGAATTAATGATAGCCAAAGCGGCGCATCAGGTTTTAAATCAAATTATTATAAATCAATAAGATGGAGACTGAATTAATTAACATAGAAACCGAAACCGTAGCGCAGGACCTGCTGCAGAAAATGGATGCTTACTGGCGTGCTGCTAATTATCTCTCAGTAGGGCAGCTTTATCTGCGCGATAATCCGCTGTTAAAAGAACCGCTGAAACTGGAACACGTTAAAAATATGCTGCTTGGGCATTGGGGAACCACCCCCGGACAGAATTTTATCTACACACATCTCAATAGAATTATCAATAAGTATAACCTGAATATGCTATACGTTTCAGGGCCGGGGCATGGTGGACCAGCTGTGGTAGCGGGCACTTACCTGGAAGGTAGTTATACCGAAGTTTATCCGCATATTTCACAGGATGAAGACGGATTAAAAAAACTTTTCACCCAGTTCTCTCACCCGGGTGGCATCTCCAGCCATGCTTCACCGCAGGTTCCGGGCTCCATTCATGAAGGTGGAGAGTTGGGTTATTCTTTGAGCCACTCCTTTGGTGCCGTGATGGATAATCCGGACCTGATAGTGGCCTGTGTAGTGGGTGATGGCGAAGCGGAAACGGGTCCATTGGCTACGGCTTGGCACTCCAACAAATTTCTAAATCCGCTGACCGATGGAACTGTTCTGCCCATTTTACACCTTAACGGTTATAAAATCTCTAACCCAACTATATTAGCCCGTATACCGCATGAGGAGCTGTACCAGTTATTCAGCGGCTACGGCTGGAACCCCATATTTGTGGAGGGAGATGAGCCGGAGAAAATGCACCAGGATATGGCTAAGGCACTTGATTATGCCGTTGACAGGATCAAACAGATTAGATATGAAGCCGAACATCAAAATAATGCGCGGCCGTGCTGGCCAATGATCATCCTCCGGTCGCCCAAAGGCTGGACTGGCCCTAAAGTAGTTGACGGTTACCAGATTGAAGGCAATTTCCGGTCGCACCAGATCCCGCTTTCTGTCTCAGCATCGGCACCGCCCGAACACCTGCAGTTATTGGAAGATTGGCTAAAAAGCTATAAGCCGGAAGAGCTTTTTGACGAAAATGGAAAACTAAGAGAAGAACTGGCTGAACTGGCTCCTAAAGGCAACCGCCGCATGGGTGCTAATCCGCATGCCAACGGCGGCCAACTGTTACGCAACCTGCGTATGCCCGATTTTAGGAATTATGCAGTCAATGTAACATCTCCCGGGGTTAATGGCGAAGGCGACACCTATGTTTGCGGCAGATTCCTGCGCGATGTGATCAAAGACAACCAGGAGAAGAGGAACTTTCGCATTTTTGGCCCGGACGAAACCGTATCTAACAGGCTGGATGCTGTGTTTGAGGCTTCCAGCCGCCAGTGGGATGCCCCGGTAGCGGCCCACGATGAATTTTTGGCTCCCCAAGGCAGCGTTATGGAAATGCTGAGCGAACATCAGTGTGAGGGCTGGCTGGAAGGTTATCTGCTGACCGGCAGGCATGGCCTTTTCAACTGTTATGAGGCATTTATTCATATTGTAGATTCCATGTTTAACCAGCATGCAAAATGGTTGAAAACAAGCGCAGAGTTGCCCTGGAGGAGAAAGATCGCTTCATTAAATATATTGCTTACCTCAACCGTGTGGCGGCAGGATCATAATGGCTTTACCCACCAGGACCCGGGATTTATCGACCATGTAGTTAATAAAAAAGCGGCGATCGTACGGGTTTATTTACCGCCTGATGCTAACTGCCTGCTTTCTGTAATGGATCATTGCCTGCGCAGCTACCACTATGTTAACGTAATTGTAGCAGCTAAACATGCCGCGCCACAATGGCTTAATATGACCGAAGCAGTTGATCACTGCACGCGCGGCATCAGTATATGGAACTTCGCCAGTAATGATCAGGATCATGAACCGGACGTTGTGATGGCCTGCTGCGGTGATGTGCCAACCCTGGAAACCCTCGCAGCAGTATCCATATTACATGAGCATATGCCCGAATTAAAGATCAGGGTGATCAATGTGGTGGACCTTTTCAAACTGCAAAAAAGTTCAGAACATACACATGGGCTTTCTGATAAGGATTACAATGAATTGTTTACTACCGATAAGCCGGTGATCTTTGCCTTTCACGGTTACCCATATTTAGTGCACCGTTTAACCTATAATCGTGCGAATAATGTGAATATGCATGTGCGTGGTTATAACGAGGAGGGTACCATCACCACATCATTTGATATGACCGTGCTAAATCAAATGGACCGGTTTCATCTGGTTATCGATGTCATCGACCGTATACCGCAAACCGGCAGTAAAGGGGTTTACCTTAAACAGCACCTGCAGGATAAATTGATCGAACATAAAGATTATATCCGAATGCATGGTAAGGATATGCCGGAAATATTGAATTGGAAATGGAAGCAGTAGTCTGTTACCTTTGCCAGGTGCAGTTGTTTCAAAGTGTAACCATGCCTAACTGATCACTGGTGGCGCTAATTGCTGAGCATCCTTTTGGTATTTGTCAAAAGCTGACTATCCTTTCAGATTGCGGTAGTTTGAACCAATGGGATCATAGATAGTAATCAATATTTAAAGTACCGATACGCAGTGATTGAGGGTTTCGCACCCGAAATGCGGTGGATTTGATTTTATACTTTACAATTTATATATCACTGGATAAGTAGATGGCGCGGTTAGCAGATTTAAATTCTGCTGCCGCGCCATCAGTTTTATTGGTCTTAAAACCGGCAATTATTAGCCTTCTTCTGATTCAGCACATTCAAGCTGTGGCCACTTCAAGGTGCGAAAGCTATTCTGTTCATTCGGCGCAAATATGTTCAGTTTATTCAAAACCTGTTCAGATAGCTACAAACCTCTTTAAGCTCCCTAACTTTCCAAAACTGAAAATTGGGGCAAAATTAGATACCATTTAAAAACCCGTGTGGCCGGTATTTATACATCTATTAGCTTATGAATAAAGTGGATATTTTAGCGGATAAGCTTGATTTTACCTACAAAAAGGCAGAAAGCGCCGGCGATTTAAGAAGCATATTAGCTATCGGCCTAAATTATTGGTACGTATTCGCAATTAGTGTAACCATATGCCTTTTTACTACTTTCATTTATGTACAAAGCTTGCCAAACAAGTGGAACGTACAAAGTAAAGTGATTGTTGAAGATGATAAAAACAGCCCGGCAAAATCCCTGGTAAATGGAAATAATGCCGATCTCTCGTCGCTGCTTAGCATCAAAAGTAATGCGGATAATGAAGTGAAGATCCTGAAATCGAGCAGCCTGCTCAAGAAGGTCATTTCGGCACTACAGCTCAATGTTCATATTTACAATTCCAGCACCTACAAAGACGTCGAGCTCTACGATATGGCTCCATTTACAGTCGCTCTTAGCAAAAACGAAGACCCGACAGCATCCGGTATTTACAAAGTGACTATACTGAATGATGAAAAGTTTCGCTTATCAGCAAATAAAGAAGATTTTGATGTTGAGGGAGTTTTTGACAGCCCTTTAAAACTTAATAATTACACCCTTACTCTTCGTAAAACAAGCAGGTTTATGCCAACAGGCGATTATAAGCTGGCTGTTGAAACTATGAAGAAAGCCGAAAAGGCCCTGGCAGACAGTTATAGTGTTGGATTGAACGATAAGCAGACAACAGTGATAGACCTGCAATTGAGTTATAATAACCCCAAAAAGGGTGAGCAGATCCTGCAAAAGATGATGGAAATATATTTGGCGAACAACCTGGCTAAAAAGATCCGGATTGCAGACAGCACCATGAAGTTTATTGATAACCGGCTGGTGGTTGTAGGTTCTGAATTAAACAAGGTTGAAAAGAACCTGGAGCAATATAAAGTGAGAAATAAGATCTCTGACATTGGAGCACAATCAAAGGCCCTGGTTGCGGGTGCCGAAGATTACCAGGATAAATTAAATGGTAACCAGGTGCAACTGGATGTAGTGAATAACCTGTATAAGTATGTTAATGATGGGAGTAACCCCCAAATGGTACCTACATCGCTGGTTATTAAAGATGTATCATTTGGTACGGCCATTAATGCGTATAATGAAATGCTATTGCGCAAAGAGCAGCTAAAGCTAAACTTACTGGAAACCAGCCCGGTTATTAAAAACCTGGACGAGCAAATAGAACTAAGCCGAAAATCTTTACTAACCAGTTTGAAAAACTATCGCAGCAGTCTGCAGGTTTCGCAATCCACTATTAAAAAGCAAAATTCTGTAATCGCCGGCAATGTGTCCGAAGCGCCCGTTAAAGAGCGGATCTATCTGGATTATTCGCGCCAGCAAACGCTTAAACAGGAACTGTACTTGTTTCTTTTACAAAAGCGCGAAGAAACTGCAATTGCGCAGACTGCTACCATTTCTAATTGCAGCATTCTGGATAATGCTGAAAGTGATGAATCTCCCTACGCACCCAAAAAAACCACTATATACCTTATTGGCTGTTTTGCAGGATTGTTCCTGGCTGTTACAGCCCTTTGTATCAAAGAATTGCTCAATACCCGCATCAATACTAAAGCCGATATTGACAGGCATACAGATGTGCCATTATTAGGTGAGATTAGCCGGGGACTGCAAAATAACAGCCGTAAACTGCTCGCAAATAATGGTGCGCACTCCATTATTTTAGAAGAGATCCGCGCACTGCGTACCAGTTTAAAATATGTAACAGATAAGAGTAAATCTAATGTGATACTGTTCACTTCGAGCATGAGTGGTGAGGGAAAATCCTTTATTTCATTAAACCTGGGAAACTCTATTGCGCTATCCGGCAAAAAGGTTGTGCTGCTGGAACTTGATCTGCGCAAGCCCAAATTGTTGTATAATCTGGGTTTAAATGAAGAGTATGGCTTTACCAATTTTGTGATATCGCCTGATAAAGATTGTTTCGATGAATTAATCAAACCATCTACTTTCAATGAAAATTTCTTTTTTATTTCATCCGGCCCAATTCCACCTAACCCGGCAGAGTTGCTGATGAGCGACCGCATTAAAATATTGATTGACGAACTACGGGAGAGATTTGATTATATCATCATTGATTCTGCACCGGTGGGCCTGGTTTCTGACGCGTTACTGATCGAAGAATATGCAGATATTACCTGTTACGTTGTAAGACAAAATTACACCTATAAATCGCAGCTGGGAATTGTAAACGACCTACACAAAGCCAAAAAAGTAAAACAATTATACCTGGTTGTTAATGGTATAGAGACCAGCAAAAATAATATAACCGGTTATGGGCATGGCTATGGTAAGTATGGGTATGCAATGGAAGAGGAAAAGAGCAGTACTAATGTGTTCACATCGGTAATGAACAAATTGAGGCCGGGTAGCCGATAAATTGCAACGGTCATGATAAGCACACTACAAACCAATTTTTATAATTTTTTAAATAGCGGGCACCGCCGGTCTGTTAACGTAAAGAAGAATATTTTAAGATCATTATTGCTAAAGGGTGGCAGTGTGGTTATATCGCTTGCACTGGTACCACTCACTATCAAATATGTAAGCCCGGCCCAATATGGTATCTGGATCACACTGAGTTCGGTAATAGCATGGGCAGCATTTTTTGATATAGGAATGGGTAACGGCCTCAAGAATAAGCTGGCGGCAGCCATAGCACTCGGAGACAATGATCGTGCCCGGAGCTATATTAGTACCACTTACGTTTTATTGAGCGGTATTTCTATTGCGCTTTTTTTGCTGTTTAGCCTTTTGAACGCTTACATCAACTGGCAGCAAATATTAAATGCTCCGCAAAGCGCGGGTCTTGGCCGGTTAGCACTGATTATGTTTGGTTTCTTTTGCCTCCAATTTGTTGTGCAGCTTATCAATATTGTTTTAACAGCCAGCCAGCAGCCAGCCATTTGCGCTTTGCTTAATGTTATAGGGCAGGCCATTATGCTGGTCGCTATTTTTATTTTGACCAGGGTAACGCAAGGAGCGCTTACCTACCTGCTGCTGGTAATGGCCGGTGCGCCAATAATGGTTTTAAGTATAGCAAGTATTTGGTTTTACAATGGGAGTTATAAAATTATTGCGCCTTCCTGGCGTGCTGTAAACCTTGGCTATGCAAGGGAAATGCTTGGGGCCGGCAGCGCTTTTCTGTTGATACAGTTAGGCGCCCTCGTGCTGTACGAGACAGATAACATAGTGATTACCCAGCTGTTTGGCCCACAACACGTAACAACCTTTAATGTGGCCTATAAGCTGTTTTCGGTGATCCTGATGCTGTTTACAATTATTATTACTCCGTTTTGGAGTGCTTTTACAGAGGCTTATACCAGGCAGGATTATAACTGGATAAAAGCAACTCTGCATAAAATAAATAAAGTTTGGGCTGCTTTAAGCTGCGCAACTTTACTCATGCTGGCCTTTTCGCCCTTTTTATATCGGTTATGGCTTGGCAAACAAGTGAGCGTTCCGCTAAGCCTGTCAATTGCTATGTGCGTTTACACTATTGCTTCTATCTGGCAAACCATCCACGTGTACCTGTTGAATGGTATTGGTAAAATTCGTTTGCAGTTATACCTGGTTTTGGGCAGCGCGCTGGTTAATATACCGTTAGCCATTTGGCTTGGAAAGCTGATTGGATTAGCTGGAGTGATAATTTCCAACACTTTGCTTTTTATTGTTATGGGCGCTATTTTCTCTATTCAGGCTAACAAGATAGTAAGTGGTAAAGCTCAGGGAATCTTTAATGCATAGCGTATATGAAAGCCTACCTCGACAGATCTTTATTTAAAAATCCTTTAGGGCAGCACGCGAGCTGGGTGAAACTGAAGTGTGCATTGCAATTGAAATACTGGGGTAAACATTTACGCATCGGTTACCTAAGCGTGGTGAATAATTGTGCTTTCGGGAGTTATAACTGGATAGGCGAGCACTGCGTTCTGATCAACTCAGAAATGGGCGATTTTAGTTATACCAACAGCTACACCTATATTATGCATACCAAAATGGGCAAATATTGCTCGGTAGGCCCAAATGTTAAAATAGCGCCGGGGATGCACCCCTCATCAGTATTTGTAAGTACGCACCCCACGACTTTTAATAACCAGGGCAATTTTGTAAGAAATTTTGCGAACAAGGCGGTTTTTAAGAACTATAAGGAGGTAAGCATTGGAAACGACGTTTGGATAGGGGCCAACGCTATAATTATAGATGGCGTTACGATAGCCGACGGGGCAATTATTGCAGCCAATTCGGTAGTCGTAAAAAACGTTGGCCCGTATGAAATTGTAGGGGGCAACCCGGCTAAGGTAATTAAAAAGCGATTTAACGATGACCAGGTAGATTACCTGCTTCAATTTAAGTGGTGGGAGAAGGACCCCGACTGGATAGCGCAGCATATTTCCCGCTTTTGGGATATAGAAGATTTTGTTGAATATGAATACAGTAATGAAAGCTTATGCATATGATCAGGAAATTTTACAAGGCGCTGAGAGTGGTTTTCTACAGAATGGCAAGAAGCTATTCGTGGGTGATCACCTTTTTAAAGTTTCACCTTAACGGCGTACAATTCAATAACGATTTTACGGGTTACGGCATACCTGTAGTAAACGTCAATTTACAGGGGCGGTTTGAAATTGGGAAAGGGTTTACATTTCAAGGCGGTAAGTATTTTAACATGCTCGGGCGGCAGCAGCCCTGCTATTTTATTGTAGCCAAAAACGCGTTGCTTTCTATAGATGATAATGTAGGCATCAGCGCTACCGCTATTATTTGCCATAACCACATAAGTATTGGTAAAAATGTAAAAATTGGTGGTAATACGGTTATTTACGATACCGATTTTCATTCGCTCAACCCACACTATCGCAACAGTTATCCGGAAACTAAAACCGGCGTTAAAACCAGACCGGTTATAATTAAAGAGGGAGCCTTTATTGGTGCCCACTGCACCATTTTAAAGGGCGTAACTATTGGCGTAAATGCTATTGTAGGGGCAGGATCGGTAGTGAGCCGGAGTGTGCCCGATGGGCAAATCTGGTGCGGCAATCCCGCCCGCTGCATCAGAGAGAGCTACAGCATAACTCCCAAACAAATTTTACAGGCATGAGCACATCCAGCAAATATCCTTTAATGCTGCTGGTGCTTGTATTGGCATCGTTTTTTCACATACAAATTTTAGTGCTTGCAATTGTACTTGTAATTATAGTAATGCCACTTTATCACCACTTTAAAGCCATAAGAACGGCCGGATTATTTGCTGTTTTGCTTTTGCCGGTATTGCTGGGCCTGGTTGTAGGCTATCGTAACCAGAACTACAACATCATGAAAGACTTTTACTATTTCTCGCTGCCGGTGCTGTTTGTTTTATGCGGTATAGTCTTGGCATGCCGCTTAGCTATTGCTGATTTCCTAAAAACGATAATCGTAGCCGGTGTTATCACTTCGCTGCTGGTAACGGCTGTGTCTATCTATTTTGTAGGCCCAAGCACACTTATTGATCCTTACTCTGCTCATTATGCAATTGGCATTGTGGGTACGCCTGCACCGCCTTTGGCGCTAGCCATTTTACTGCTTAGCCATAAATTTAACATCACCTTGTACAGCCGTAAGTGGTTCAATGTTTTAACCGCAATCAATCTATTCGGCGTCTATATGTTTGCTTCGCGTACCTACCTGGTGATTACCTGCTGCTTCGTTTTTTTGATTGTTGCCGATAAAGTAAAAAAGCTATGGATTGCACCTGCACTATTTATGTGTTTTTTTCTTTTCAGCATTGTTCCGGCTGATGCATTCAAAGTAGATTCCTCCAGTACCTTCATGACCAAGATTTTCAGCTCCTTTTCTGAGATGAGCATTAACGATTATCAAACAGAACAGGATATCAATACCCGTTACAGGGGGTATGAATCTTTTATGGCCCTGCGCGGATACCTGGAGGGCAGCACAGCCGAAAAGGTTTTTGGTGGTTTGGGTAAGCTGATAGACCTCAAGGTTTTTATACGCTTAGGTAAAGATACCGATTTTCAATACATCCCGGTATTGCATAACGGTTGGATGTATATACTAGTTAAAACAGGATTAACCGGTGTACTTATTTATCTGCTTGTTTTTTTTGGACTCATCATCACCAATTGGAAGGCTTATGCAGACACAAGCGGCAGGCCTATCATCAGATTTTTTGCGTCCATAGCTATAGGTTGTATCCTGAGCTTGTTATTCACAAACTATGTAGTAAGCGCTTTTTTTAGCGTGGAAATGAGCATCCTCATGATTACCCTTGGTTACTGTTATCTTAACTACAAATCATTGCTTTTTAAGTTAAGTAAGGCTCAGGAGAAAGCCACCCAATTATTGCCGGGATAATTTTTAACTTTTATGGATACTCAAAATAGCATACCAGCCAAAGTCACCATTGTTACAACGGTTTATAATGCGGTACATACCATTGAAACCACTATTCGTAGTGTTATCAATCAAACCTATCCGAATATTGAATATGTGATCATCGACGGGGGATCTACCGACGGTACGCTGAATGTGATCAATAAATATAAAAATAAGATTGCCCAGGTTGTAAGTGAGCCTGACCAAGGTATTGCCGATGGCTTTAACAGGGGTATTGCGAGGGCTACCGGCCAATGGATAGGAATGATTAATGGCGACGACTGGTATGCGCCCAATGCCGTTGAGCTAATGATGGGCGCTGTTAACCCCGGCGATAATATTTGTTGCGGAAACATTATGTTGATAGCGGGCAACGGTTATCAGCGCATCAAAAGGAGCAGCGTAAACCGGCTCAACTTTGGTATGTACGTTATGCACCCTACCTGCTTTGTAAGACGTGAGGTTTACCAGCAGATTGGGCAATATGATTGTTTTTTTAAGATAGCGATGGACTTTGACATGTTTTTACGCATGAAACGGGCCGGGTATAAAATCAAATATGTGGATGCGCTTATTGCTTACATGCGAGCCGGCGGCGCAAGCGCCGATGTAGACAGCATGCACCAGGAAGAACTGTCGGTTATGCGTCGTAACTTAAGTTACCCGGCTTTCCTGGTTTCTTTATTGTATAAACGCATGGATATTATTCGCTGGAATTTTTTTTATAAGGATGTATTCAACCGGTCAAATCAAATCCTCCCAAATAAATGAGAAAGAAGATCCTTCTATCAGCATATGCTATTTCTCCATATAGAGGGTCGGAGTATGCAGCGGCATGGAATACTGTCAACTACCTTGCCCTGAACCACGATGTTTGGGTACTCTATGGCATGTCTGATGATCATATGGGAGATACACAAACGCTGCGGAAATATATCTCAGAAAACCCGAATCCGGCTGTCAAATTTATTGAGGTGGGCGGCGGACGAATTGCTAAAACAATAAACTTGCTGAATAAAGCAGGGGCGGGCTGGTTTTTTTATTTTGCCTACTACTTGTGGCAAAAGCAAGCACTTTTAGCGGCGCAGAAGCTTTTAGAAACCATCGATATCGATGTGGTGCATCAACTGGGCCCAATAGGATTCAGAGAACCGGGATTTTTATGGCAACTGGATAAGCCGCTCGTTTGGGGCCCTATTGGTGGTATGATGAGAGTAGATAGCAGACTAATGGCGGGCAAACCATTTTTTACCAAACTCGCATTTGCGGCTAAAAATGCCATTAATTATTTGCAGCTTAAATATTCGGCTCGCATTAAAAAAGCATTTGAAAACGCCGACGTTTTAATTGCGGCAACCAAACACGGCCAGGCAGTCATCAAAGAAAAGATGGGGAGGGCAAGCATCCATTTACCAGAAACCTGGCTGCTGCCAGATGCCCGTTTTGCCGAAGAAAAGTTTGTTAACATTAATAAACAGGTGCGCCTGGTTTGGTGCGGCACACATAACGAACGTAAAAACTTACAATTATGCCTGCGTGCACTGGCGAAGGTATTACCCAATAACTGGGTTCTAACGATAATTGGCAGCGGCCCTTTAACAGAGTCGCTCAAAACGCTATCGGTAAATCTTAATATTAGTCAAAATATTGTTTGGTGTGGCCAAACCGACCGGACAACCGCACTCCGGATAATGCAGGCAGCCCATCTGCATATCATAACCAGCATAGCAGAAGATAACCCTAATGTATTATATGAGGCAATGAGTTTTGGAGTGCCAACTTTAGCGATCAATCATTTCGGAATGGCTGATGCCATTGGTGATTGTAGCGGCGTAAAGATCGGGGTGGCCGAAAATTCGGTCATGATATCAAAAATGGCTGCTGCCATAACACATTTGGTAACAAATACTGATTTACTAAAAGTGATGGCGCATAATACGCTATTAAAGGCTGGCAAATTTAAATGGGACAGGAGGCTTGAGCAACTTGATAATATATACAAACAGGCTATAATAAATCACCATGCACATAAAGGGCAAACCGGATTGGCGCAAATAGAAAATGCCTTGTAGTATGAAAGACAAAGCCGATTCCATCAAACTGGGGATTGATGCCAAGTGGTACTTTGATGGACCACCTAGCGGAAATATGGTGGTGAAAAACTTAGTTGACCAAATGATTCGAAATCATAATGGAATTGATCTTTACTTGATCTTAATAACTCCGCATAAAAAACAGGCACTCAATTATTTTCCCGCAGATGTCAAAATGATCTTCATGCCAGTAGTTCCCAATATGTTGTCGAACATGTTCCTGGTACCTTTTGCTGCCAGCATGCACGGCCTTGATGCTGTGTTGTTTCAAAATTTTACCAGTTTTTGGCCCCGTAAACTATTTAAGATCGCCTATATCCACGATATGCTTTTTTTGGATTATCCCCAGTATTATACCAAAACAGAGGTGCGGTATTTTAACAATATGAAAAGCAGTGCCAGCAAAGCCAACCTGATTATCACCATATCTGAAAGTGAAAAAAAACGCATGGTGGAACATTTTGTCGCCCGGAAAAAAACGATTGCTGTAGTATACCATGGCATCAGCGAGAAATTTAAACCGCTGGCAGATTACCCTGAGGCGCAGGCGGACATCACGACAATTAAATACCATTTGCCGGAAAAGTATCTGCTTTTTGTAGGGCGGGTAAACATCCGCAAAAACCTTTTTACGCTAATTAAAGCCATGTGCTATTTAAATGACACCAGCATAAAATTGATGGTGGTAGGCGAAGAAAGTGCATTGACTGCAAAACTGCTCGGTTTAATACAGAGCTACCATTTGAAAAACAGAGTTGTATTTACAGGCCACGTTCCCGAAGCTGATTTGTATCTCATCTACGCCAACGCCACCGTTTTTTGTTTCCCATCATATGCTGAGGGATTTGGTTTGCCGCCACTGGAGGCCATGCAATGCGGCGTGCCTGTTGTAGTAGCCGAGCGTACCGCAATGCCGGAGGTTTGCGGCAATGCAGCAATATATGTAAACCCGGATGATCCATCAGATATTGCAGCTAAAATAAACTTGCTGTTAAATGACCAGTGCTATTACACGGAAAAGGTTACCGCCGGTATAGCGCACAGTAAAAATTTTACGTGGAATAAAGCTGCCGGAGAGATCTTCGCGCTAGTAAAAAATGCTTATGATAATCGCAAAAATTATAGCAAAGCTTAAAAGTAAGCCAGATTATAGATGGGAAAGCATTTATAGCTTTCGCGATTTGGCCGTTATAACATCTGGCCGGTTTTTTCAATTATTTCGTGGCCAATTGCGGCGCTTTTTTTTTAAAAGCACGAATGGATTAATTTTCATTGGCAACAATGTGGTTACCAAGCATACATACTTGATCAGCGTCGGCAAAAATCTGATACTGGAAGATAATACCTATATAAATGCGCTTTCGGAGGATGGGATCATGTTTAAAGATAATGTTTCGATAGCGCGCAACTGTACGCTGATTTGTACCGGTGTAATTGCACAAAAGGGTAAGGGTATCATCATCGGCGATAATACTGGTATCAATTGTAATGCTTACCTGGCCGGGCAGGGCGGTATTGAAATTGGTAATAATGTAATTATCGGCCCGGGAGTTAAGATCTTTTCGGAGAATCACAATTTTGGAGATCTGGCAGTAGCCATTAAAGATCAGGGTGTTTCGCGGAAAGCCGTTATCATCAATAATAATTGCTGGTTGGGTGCTAACGTGACCATTTTAGCAGGTGTTACGATCGGCGAGGGTAGTGTGATAGCCGCTGGTAGTGTAGTCACCAAGTCTGTGCCTGCTAACGCAATCATTGGCGGCGTTCCTGGCCGTTTTATAAAAAGCAGGAGTTATATTTTAAACAGCGAAGAGTTCTCATGACAAAACAAAGCGAAAAAATTATAGGGGCGTGTTTTTATATAATCTGTGGATTTATTGGAAAACTGCCATTTCATAGTATTCGAATTGCTCTGCTTCGGTTATTAAAAGCCAACATTGGAAAAAACGCCGGGGTGTACCGTGGTTTTGAGGTGCGCCGCCCCTCTAAATTAATCATTGGTAACAGTACTGTGATCGGTCATAATGCCTTGCTGGATGCTCGGATGGGTTTAACCATTGGTGATAATGTAAATCTCAGCAATGAAGTAATGATCTGGACGCTCCACCATGATTACAACGACGCCGGTTTTGCTGCGGTTGGCAGCCCCGTAGTTATAAAAGATTACGTTTGGCTGTGCTCCCGCGCTATTATTTTACCCGGGGTTACGATTGGGGAGGGGGCGGTAGTAGCCGCTGGGGCAGTTGTTACCAGGGATGTAGCGGCCTATACGGTGGTAGGAGGGGTGCCCGCAAAAAAAATAGCCGATCGGAACCAATTTCTTAATTACAATCTGGCGGACGCAATACTTCCAGTTATATAGATCTAATATTTCCAGGTAATATTATTTTTGAGCACCTGGATAGGGTTACCGCCGAAGATGCTTTTTTCGCCTACCAGTTTTTTAGTCACAAGTGAGCCTGCTGCAACAATACTCCCATTTGGAATAACAGCTCCCTTTAAAATGGTACACCTGCAGCCAACCCAAACGTTGTCACCAATAACGACTTCCTTTGGGTAATTGAATTTCTGCCCTTTTTCATTAAATATATGGTGAAAATCTGTGTCCATAACCAGGCTTTCCCAGGATATGCCGCTGTTGTTACCGATGGTTATTTTTTTCTCGGCTACTATGGCACATTCCGTGCTCATATTGAAACTATCGCCAAAGGTAAGCGTAGCCTCTGCGCCTACATTAAGTTTACAGCCGTGCATAATAAATGCCCGGCCATTAAAAACTACATCACCATAAACTTGCCAAACTGCCCTCGAGCGTTTAAAATCCGATATGCCGACTTTACCATAGCCGATTTGTACCTGTGCTGTCGTGATTGGGCCGTTGATGATTACACGGCCCTTAAGCTGATGTAAGAAAACATTTTGTGATATTAAAACCGGTAGCTTAACCGCTGTTTTAAAGGGAAAGTATTTGAAATTGAAAATTATAGTCTTAAAGTTTACCCTCCGGATCAGTTTTAATACTTTACTCATTGGTTTGAAAATTATAGATAGACAGATTATTATTTAAACCTTCTTTATTACAAAGCCCTATTAAAACTTAATGCTTTGTATAAAAGGCATACGCTAGGCTCTCTGGCATTTCTTAAAAAGCATAAAGTATTTTCGTTTAAATCAAAATTTGCATATCGAATTAACATAAAATTTTTGTGCATTTCTATTCACTCGACCATCCTTTTTATTCCCTCTCTATTTGCCTGTTCACTCTGTTCAAAACAGCTAAAAAGTGCTGGTCTACTTCGATTTATAGCTAATTTAAACATGTCAATGCAAGCGTTACCCCGATTAATTGAAGCTTTGAGTATAACATACATATCAAATTAATCAGTGTTTAAATACTAGTAAAATTCTCAAATTATGCGAATAGCCATTATCGGAACGAGAGGGATTCCAAACCATTACGGAGGCTTTGAGCAATGTGCCGAATACTTAGCGGTAGGTTTAGTTAAAAAGGGTTACGAGGTGGTAGTGTATAATTCGCATACCCATCCTTACAAGGGAAATAGTTTTCAGGGGGTAGAGATTTGCCATCAATTTGATCCGGAAGATAAAATTGGAACTGCCGGACAGTTCATTTACGATTTAAACTGCATCCGCGATCTTCGGAAAAGGAATGTTGATGTTGTGCTACAACTTGGCTATTGCAGTAGTTCGGTGTGGGGATGGCTTATGCCACAAAATGCAGTGATAACCACTAATATGGATGGCCTTGAATGGACCCGCACTAAATATTCAAAACCGGTACAACGTTTTTTGCGTCAGGCAGAAAAGCTCGGTGTTAAATACAGTGATCATCTGATAGCCGATTCGCCAGAGATAAAGCGATACCTGGAAATTAAATATGGTAAGCAAGCTAATTACATTCCGTACGGTGCTGAATTATTTGAAAAACCTTGCGCAGATATTCTTGCCGACTACGAACTGAATGCATTTAACTACGACATGCTCGTTGCGCGCATGGAACCGGAGAATAGTATCGAAATTATTTTGGATGGTGTAGTGAAGGCCGGGCTGAACCGCCCTTTTTTAGTTATAGGCTGTGCTAACAATGCATTTACCAATTATTTAAAAAACAAATTTAAAAGCTATAACCAGATCATGTTTCACAAAGGCATTTATAACATGGATACGCTTAACAATTTGAGATATTACGCTAACCTATATTTTCATGGGCATACAGTTGGGGGGACTAATCCTTCTTTGCTGGAATCTATGGCAAGCAATAGTTTAATATGCTCCCATCAAAATAAATTCAATTCTGCAGTGCTCGGTACAGATGCGTTATATTTTTCTACAGCTAATGATGTGGCCGGTCACCTGCTCACTGCTCATAAAAACAGCGGCGATTACGACAAACTGCTGCTCAACAATCGTATCAAGATCAAGGAGATTTATAGTGTTGAAAATATTGTAAATGCATACGCCAGTCATTTTGAAGCTATCGTTTGTAAGCGTATGCCACAAAAGCAACAAAGGTTCAATTTAGGAAAAACAGAAATCTCACTCCGTTAAACTTGTATAGATGATTGTAAAAGCTATAGTTAAGGTCAACAAGATTATAATTGGCTTACTGATGCTGTCAATGTTTTTGGGGGCTTGCTCATATAAACAAAACCAGGTTTTATTTGAGGGTTCAAGTAGTAAAACAAATAACCTGCCTGGTGGTGATGCTGCGATAGACTATAAAATTCAAGCCCAGGATATATTGCAAATACGCAATTTACAAAGCATGAAATACATTATAGATGATGTAGTAAGTACTGGTAACAGTGTGCGATCGTCGGGATCAGAAGCTGCCGGGGGGCAAGGCTACCAAGTTCAGCGCAATGGCACTGTGGCCTTACCAATGCTGGGCAGGATAGTGGTTGGGGGGCTGACACGTGAAGAGGCAGCGGCGAAAATTGAAGACCTTTATCGGAAAAGCGTTATTAAAGACCCTATTATAGAGGTGAAACTCATCAATTTAAAAGTGACGGTGTTTGGTGAAGTACGTTCGCCGGGTAACTATCAATTAGTTAATGATCGAAATTCGCTCGTAGAGATCTTAGGCCAGGCCGGGGGCCTTACTGACAAAGCCGATGAGCGGCAAATAAAAATAGTTCGCGGCAGCAGCATAAATCCGCAAACCTATGTGGTAAATCTAAGGGATGTATCTTCATTGGCCAGTCCCGTGTCGGTTTTGCAAAATCACGACATCATTTATGTGGCTCAAAACAGGCGCGCTATCCGCAATGATAAGCTACAAAACATAACTACCATCATGCAGCCGGCTCTGCTTTTAATGAACACAGCATTAATTTTATACACGCTATCCAGATAAAATAGATACTAATTTATGAAGAATGAGTGTTTAGTTTAAGGTGACCGACACAGGTTTAGGGATACCCGAGAATCAATTAATTGTGAAGTTGATCTTACATTTGCAGGTAACGGAGAAAAGGGTCTCTAGAAAGTTTTAAAAAATGATTATCAGCTGGTGGTATCAGACCTGCCAAATACATCTATGGATACCCCGGTATGGCAGCGATCAATTGAACAGCACCACATAACAAATATACCCGTTCAAAAGCATAAATATAAATGAAGGCAGGGATTCTAGAAAGCCATCTTTCATTTTTACCCTTACTCCAAAGCCTATCAGCATTAATAAAAAAAGCCCCCCAGAAGCCAGTACCAAAATGGGCTGACAGATGAGACCGGCCAAAAGCCCGGCCCCGCCAAGTAACTGAAGGCAGCCCGTGAGTTTCCTGAATTTGGTTAGCCCATAGCGTTCAAATTCTTCTTTCATACCCGAGTTGATGAAAAAGGAGAAGCCATAAAATAAGAAGGCAACCGCGGAAATTACAATTAAAACAGTTAATACCATTGAAACTAGATTAAGCCCGAATGAACCCAGGCTACAAATAGCGATAATAGCAACAGAATTGCTGAAGGAATAAACTTGAGCAACGGGTTTTTAACTTTAAAATGAGCTGCCTGTGCGCATGCCATTAAACCAGCCATCAACAGCGCGGGTATCAAAACCAATGCAGGGTACCAGATGCCGGCTACTAAAAGGGTAGATAAAGCTATTTTGGCGGCGCCAACCATATTGCGCACTAAGCTTGATATGCCGTATTGCTCGAATTCTTTCACAATATTATCATAACGAAAAATCCAAACATAAGCTATAGAGGCGGCTATGGTTAGCTGGGCATAGACGGAAATTGTAAGCATCATAATACTAGTTAAAGGGTTTACGCAATTATAATAAGAATGATATTGTTGCCTTTACTCGACCAACAAAAGGTGTATTTAATAAGTGGCGTGAATGTGATGCCGGGATAGAAAAAAGAAGGATCAGAAATTACAGTAGATACTCGTCAGATTCATAATTTACCGGCAAAGTATAGATAAATATGTATAGAGTGCCAGTTGGTTTACAAATCTCGCTAGGGGCCAATGCCTTTTGCTAGCTATCAAATATAGTATAATATTGAACTATATTTTTAATAATTCAATATATTTGTACAATTATTATTCATATTCTTAAGGATGTTTGATTTTTCAACTTGCGAGGTTAGCCTCTGCTAATATTTTAAGGTCGTCTTTTGTAGTGATAGTTTTCTTTTCGTAGTGCTCCAGGTGAAAGTTTTCAAGTTTTTGCAGTAAATATTGCAGCGTAAATTTCTCAGCAGTGGTTAACTTGCCCGTAATGATTTTACCTACATAGTTTGTGTGTTCAAATACCTGATACAGCAATTGTTTACCCTCAATGGTAATAGCTATGTGTTTACTTCTCTTGTCCTTCACGTCGTCCCACTGCGTTACCAACCCGGCAGCTATCAAGCGCCTGATCACTTCGGTACCAGACGTTTTTTCCTGCAAGTTATGGTTAATCAATTCACTTTTAGATAAGTGGGTGTGCGTAAGTAAAATAGCTAATGCGGTAAAGTCCTCTGCGGTTTGCAAGGGAGTACCTTCCAAAGCTCGTTTAATATATGATTTAGCGTAACGGCTCATAAATACAAAGAGCCGTCCAATATTATTGTCCAATTGAAATGCAAGATTCAAAGCTGTGCCGTCATTATCACCAAACCTCACCTCCTTATTAATACTTTGTGCCGAAGCGTCGCCTACTTTATTTAGCAAAAAGCCAGTAAAATCTTGCATAGAAGCTTCCTGCCCCTGGTTTTCTGTTTCAAGTTCTTCTACAAGGGTTATTAACTGGTGAATGAGTTGATATGATTTCATATTTTTTTATTTACAGGTACCGGCTTCTCGCACAAATCTAGTTTCTTTTTGCGTATTCAGGATTCTGCAATTTGAAGGCAGCGTAAGCCGTCCGATAATTGGTTCTGCTATCACCATTTGGTTTAAAGCTTTTCAATAGGTTCAGCGTTTTAATTAGGGTAAGTTTATAACCTGGCAATTCAGGCGCGTCGATCAGGAGCATATCGGCAATTTCCGCTCCGAGCAGGTAACGCATTAAACCCAATATATCATTTGCGGTAGCTTTACTTTTATTTACAGACAAGATATGATCTGTTAGCGAGCGGGTAAGCTCCTGCCCGTGTGTAGAAACTTTAAACTGCCTTTTTTTAATAATGGCATCCATCTGTTGCGCCATTTTAGGGTTTTCGGGAATCAATGTATCATCAAGTCCGCTTAGGAACCCAACAACTGCCCAGATGTGCATAAAGGCCGTTTGATCAGCGTGGCTAACCGTGTATCCAAGCATACGCAGCCCCCGGATTACGATAAGCGAAAAAGACAGATTAGTGCCGGCCATATCTTCCTGGTTGACAGGTAGGCCCCAAGCTTCGTTCCATTTGCCGCTTTTAAGCGTATAATAGCGCACCGCCGCATGCATGATACGTACTTTTAAGATCTCTTCATAAGCATTCCCATCCTGTCCAAATGCATCCGGACCCATTACTTCCCATACAAACACAGCGGTATCGTAAAGCCTTTTTGTGGTTTGCTTTCGAATCAGTTCTGACAGATATAGTACCATGGCGCCGTTGGAGGCGGTGTAACAATAAGGCAGTGATAATAAGCCAAGCAAACTCATAATGATCTCAGCATGTCTGGCAAAAAAAACAGCGCCCGATTTCATTAGCCCCTCTTGCGCCCAGGAAGGCAAATCGCGGGCCTTTTCTATAAAAGCGAAACCTGGAAAACTGGACTTCAACAAATCAAAATGTTCGCCTCCAGATTTGCCGGACATCCATTGCTGCAGATGGAGCTTCCGCGCATCATCCTCAAAAACATATCGTATGAACTCATCGGCCTGCAAATCGCCCGATAGTCGTTTTGTGTCTAATAGTTCATCGTTAAAAGTTAACTGATCTGTCATTATCTCCTGGTGTTTATTATGGCTTCTGCTGCAAGCCTGCCGCTTTTCATCGCTGCATTGATGGATCCGTTCATTAAATAGTCACCGCAAACAAAACATTGGCCATTTAGGCGCATAGCTTTGTAATCCGGCTCATTACGCACATGATCATCATTGGGCAATGCATAATTAATATGATAGGTTCTCAAATGTTTCCAAGCTGCCGCTTCCGGATACCAGAATTTAAGTTCTGTAATTACCTGGTCCTGTAGGGCTGCCTGGTTTGCATCTGTATGATTACCGATGAGTGATAGTGATATCAAAGCTTCACCATTTGTAGAATATCCAGCGGAAATCCGATCCATTACCGCAATATTATTAACTAGTTTTCCTGGTATTGTATTCAAGGTAATCAAAGGCATATCAAAGGGCCTCTTTTCCGATGTAAAGTACATGTTAGTAACGGAGTGATAAGTTGCATCTGATTTGTTAGCTGCTGTTGGCGCGTTTAAGGGATCAGTAGCTAGCAGCAAGAAATCTGCCTGATAGGTTGATCCGCTGCTGGTGGTTACTATATTACCCTCTACCGAATTTACTTTTTGATTAACCATCAATTCGCTGGGCAAAAGATCCTGAGCTAACTGTTTAGGGATCATTCCCATCCCTTTAGCGGGTATAGCGGCATCACCCTCACTAAACATTTTAAATACAAACTCAAACATCCTGCTTGAAGTGCTTAATTGCTCCTCCAGAAAAATGCCGGTCATAAAAGGACGGAAGAATTGGTTCATAATTGTTCCGCTGAAGCCTTCCCGCTTAAGATATTCTGTAGTGGTAATCTCTTCACTTGCAAATATTTCGTCTATTGATTTACGGCCCAGCTTTATCTTTAGCCGAAGCATCCTGAGTTTATCAGAAAACGTTGCTGCAGATGAAAGGAGCGTACTAAGGAGCGAGCTTGGCTGTCTTATCGGATCGCCAAGGTTGGTGATACCTTTTCTGTTTAGTATTAAAGCTCCGGGATCAAATTTGCGAAGATCCAGCGCCCCATAGTCTAAAAATCGTTTTGCCTCGGGATAAGCCGTCAGGAATACCTGGAAGCCGTGATCAAGCAGGAAGCCTTCGAACTCATCTGTGCGCACCCGGCCGCCAACCTGGTCCGAAGCTTCTAAAATCAGCACAGATTTACCAGCTGCTTTTAAAACTTTGGCCGCTGTTAAACCCGATATCCCTGCGCCGATAATGATGACATCTGCATCTTTTTTCATAGCCTAAATGTTTGGTAAAGAACTATCTGTTGCTAAGTGAGGTAGTATTCCCGGTTTCGCGTACGCCAACTGGCCCACAAACTCCGGCAGATAATAGCTGTCCAAACCTGCTACTGTCATGGTTTTAGCTTTGCCATGATCAACGGTGCCATCTGTGCCAATTATTGAATCTCCCGCCACTATTTGAACGATCTCACCGACGACAATTGTAGTCCCATTAATTTCCATATCGATCGTTTCACGTAGTTCAAGGCCTATGCTCACGGTAGATTCACCTACAAAAGGGGCCTCAAAACCATTAACATATTGCCTTTTAAAGCCACAAGCATTAAATTCCGATACGCCTGATGGATAACTGGCACTGGTTTGATGCGCGTTTTTATACCACTCCGGTAACACATTGTTCAATGTGTACTGTCCGGTAGCTTTAATATTCTTTAGTGTGTCATTATGCTCGCGCTCCGGCCTGATTACCATACCCAAAAGCGGCGGGTTGGCACCCAAATGAAAAGCGGAGCTAATAATGCATAGATTGGTAATACCATCGGTACTGATGGTTCCTAGAAGGTTTAAAGATTTATAACCTACTAAACTATTGATCAGGCTTATCCTGTAGTGTTTTTCTAACTCGGCTATTTGTTTACCAGTAATGTTTACCATGTTAACTTGTTTTTAATTTGCCCAGGCCACCATCTACGCCAATAACCTGGCCCGTTATCCAACCGCTTTCATTGGATAATAGAAAAGCAATCATTTGGCTAATATCTTCCGGCTGGCCTATCTTCCCCAGAGGATGGCGTTTAGCAGAGGCTTCGCGTTTTACAGTTGTGCTAAGCAAGTTTTGGGCCAATGGTGTATCTGTCAAAGATGGGGCCACTACATTAACTCGTATTTGCTGGGGGGCCAATTCTGCAGCTAATGACAGAGCTATGCCTTCAACGGCACCTTTCGCTGCAGCAATACTGGCATGGTATGCCATGCCTGCCCTCGCTGCCACCGAGCTGATCAATACAATAGAGGCGGTTTCCGCTTTTTTCAATGGCTTTAGCGCGTGTTGGATGACGCGTGCCGCCCCCAATACGTTTAGTTGATAATCGTTCAAAAAGTCGTCAGCCGATAGTCGGTTAAAGGGTTTTAAATTGATACTGCCTACTGAATAAACCAGCCCGTGCAATTGCTGTGGTAAAAATAATTCTACACCGTCAAGATTCCCGGTTATATCCGCCTGTAGAAAATTCACCCCGGATGGCCATTCATCTGACGCTGATCTTGAAATTACATAAACACAGGCATTTTGCTGATGAAGCAATTTTACTAATGATAGCCCTATGCCGGAACTGCCGCCGACTACCAGTACGTTTCGACCTCCGAACCTCATCCCTTGATGTGTGTTAAAAACTCATTTTTTGTTTCCGCAATCATAAACTGCCCGCTGTATTCGGCAGTAAGCGTGGTGCTGCCGGCATCCCTGATGCCCCTGCTGGATACACAATGATGATGCGCATCGATAATTACAGCAACATCTTCCGTGCCCAGGGCTTCTTTAAGCATATTAGAAATTTGCATCGTTAGCCTTTCCTGCACCTGCGGGCGTTGAGAGCAATACTGAACAATCCTATTTAGCTTAGATAAGCCAATGACCTGTCCGTTACTGATGTATGCTACATGAGCTTTACCTACGATGGGTACAAAGTGATGTTCGCAATTACTAAATACCGCAATGTTTCTTTCCACCAGCATTTGCTTGTATTGAAACGGGTTTTTAAAAAGTGTAGGTTCGGGTTTATTAGCAGGGTTGAGCCCGCTGAAAATCTCCTTTACATACATTTTAGCTACCCTTTTAGGGGTGTCTTTCAAACTGTCATCATCCAGGTCCATGCCCAGAACCTGCATGATTTCGCTAAAATGTTTTGCTATCAGATCCATCTTAGTGTCGTCGTCCATGTCAAATGCATCAGGCCGAAGAGGGGTGTCAAATGCAGCATTATAATGATCGTGTTCTAAATCGGTAACTACCTGTTCCAGGGTAAGGTTATTTAATGTATCGTTATTTATCATCATGTGTGTGGGTATGGTTTAAGCAATTCAAATTGCTGATAGCCATTCTTCGGTTTTGGCGCTTTGGTATGTTTAGGCACAAAAGCCCATGTAAATTATTCTTAACATATGGTGCTGAAATGGTACTCTGCAGAAATCATTAGCGTACGCGGACCAGTGGCTATTTTAATGATTCAATTCATTTTTAAACAGTTTGATAATATATTTCCAAAACCTGTTCAAGACAAATTTTAAACCAGGCGGTGTATGTATCTGGTTGTTCGAACAATTCAAAAAGCAAGAGGTCTGTTTCCATATATTTAAAATCGGCTACTTCGGCGGGGTTTGGTGATGGAAGCTGATCGCTGATGCCCATAAACACATGGTCGTATTCGTGTTCAATAAGGCCGTCATCAAATTCGTGCCGATAAGTAAATTGGAACAATTCTGATAGCTCACACTCCATGCCCATCTCTTCCCGCAACCTGCGATGAGCTGCTTGAATTGTTTGCTCACCCGAACGGGGGTGGCTACAGCAGGTATTTGTCCATAATCCACCAGAGTGATATTTATCAAATGCCCTTTGCTGTAACAGCAATTGTCCGTTACTGTTAAAAATAAATATAGAAAAGGCACGGTGCAGTGCGCCCTTTCTGTGAGCTGCCAGTTTATCCATTGTACCAATGGCCCCGCCACTGGTGTTTACAATCGTTACACTCTCTTTCAATTTATTTAATTATTTAATTCATCGGTTCCGTTCAGCACCAATAAATGTTTTGATTTCATTTCATTCACCTCTGAATCTGTAACGCCTCTGTTGTTCCCCATCAAAAGGCGTTTATTGCTTCCTTGATGCAAGTACTGCAATAGTTACTCACTGCTATATGCTCCCCCGTAGCTACCGAGGATTATAACCATATTTAACATGTAGTTTATAGAGCCAGTATTGCAATACCTCCGTTATAAAAGTAGTATATTATTGTATAATAATTCTAATATTAGTGCAATATTGCACTAATTGGAAAGATTATAGTTTGTGGGAGGATCATATGGTTTGTTGATCTGTTGCTTCTGCTTAAATGCTTTAACTGTTAATATAGGGTAGGATATCCTTGCAGGAATACCTAAAATATGAAATTTAAACTACATCCACTTAATTGGAGTAATAAACAGTCGGCAACTGGGTGAGTATTTTAACGGAAGTATTTTAATTTTTGAGGCTAATTGATGAATGTACGAAATTGATAAGGGTAAGAGTGTCTTAACAACGCCCATGTTACAGTTTCATTTTGAGTTGCTCGAATTTGTGATTAGCGCGATCGTAGAGCAAACCTTTTACATCAATTTTACCGTCAGCAAATTTTTCGCTTAATGAGGGGATATCGGTTATTTCGTACGCCTGCCGGTAAATGTTAAGGCTTGCTAAGAGTTTTTGCTGTTGAGTTGCCTCTAAAGGCTCGAATTGTTCTGCGTGATTGGTTTTTAATCGCTCAAGTTCTTTTTCTGCTATCGTGTGTTTTTTCTTGTAATTATTGATCGTGTTTATTATAAATGTACAATCGCTGTCATTCACCACTACGATTTCTCCTATATCTTCCTGATTGATGAAGTAATCTAGCTCCTGTGAATAATTATTTCCCTCAAAATCAAATACGGACCCTAATGCAGTAAGGAAAATGATATCATCACCAAACTCATTCCTCAAAATAATTTCGATGCCACAGTCCGGACATATGAAAAACAATCTTTTTTTCTCCTTGACTAGCGGATTATAAAATGGCCTCACGTTTATTATTAATTAACCGATTAAAGGTTGATCAATAACAAATGTGAGGCCAGAAGAATGTTATGGAAGAAAATTATCCGGGTTAGTCGAGATGGTAAATCTGCATTATCTTATCCAATAACTGTTTGAAATCAATCTTCAAATCCACTAACTTCCCTGTATGGATGTCAAACACCCAACCGTGAACGGTAAGATTACGATCGATTTGGGCTTTTTGAACTTCAGCGGTTTTGATGACATTGATGCACTGTTCTTCAACGTTTAGTTCAACTAGTCTTTTGTAACGCAGTTCTTCATCATCAATTTTGCTTAACTCTTCCTGATGGGTGCGGTAAACATCGCGAATGTTTCTTAACCATGGATTTAAAATCCCTAAATCCGCTGATTTCATTGCTGCCTGCACACCTCCGCAATAATAGTGGCCACATACTACTATGTGATTTACCTTTAGATGCTGCACTGCATAGTTAATTACAGACATCACGCTTAAATCGGTATTTGGAACCATGTTGGCAATGTTTCTGAGTACAAACACCTCACCTGGCGCAACTCCCATCAATTCTTCGGCAGATACACGGCTGTCCGAACATCCTATGTAAAGAATGTCTGGTGTTTGTCCTTTAGAAAGGTTACTGAAGTATTCCGGTTCAACGTTAAGTTTTTTCTGAACCCAGCTTTCGTTGTTTTTAAATATTTGAGAAATATCCATTTTATAAAATTTGGTATGAAGTGATGAATTGTGTTTTTATAGAACTACCAATCCGTTCTAGCAATATTAATCGGGGGCTGATTAAGGGCTATTATTTCGGTCGCAAGATAGAAAATTTTTACAAGTTCTATAAATACAGGCTGAATTTGTAAAAGTTTTGAAGTTCATTAAAAATAAATTTTGCTACAAAAGTTAATCTGTAAAATCAACTTGATCCTACTCCTTAGATTTTTACAAATGAAAAAAGCTTGCAAACCATTTATTAAATCCTTTTAGTAAATACAATTGGTCTAATCGTACAATGGCTATCTACAAGTTATCTACCAACAAATCTTGCCTATGTAACATTTTTGTTAAAAATTTTAAACAAATTGCCTTAAAATATTATTAAAGAGGCGATGAAAAAGAAACACCAAGCCGCATCCCTGACTCCATGGCAACGACTCGTGCGCATTTTACATAATGAGCGTATAACTATCAATTACATTTTTATATACGCTATATTAATAGGATTAATTGGTTTGTCTTTACCTCTGGGTATCACAGCGGTATTTAACCTGTTATCAAACGGGGCAATGTATAGTTCTACCTACATCCTTATAGCTGTGATTCTTATAGGAATTGTTGTAGGTGGTGTTTTGCTTATTGGCCAGCTAACACTAGTTGAGGTGCTGGAACAAAAGATTTTTGTTAAAGCTGCTATCGAATTTGCTTATCGCCTTCCGCGAATAAAAAAGGAAGAGATGGAAGGAGAGCGACCGCCTGAACTCGTCAACCGCTTTTTTGATATTGTAACTATACAAAAGGGTTTAACCAAATTACTGGTAGATATTGTGGCGGCCGGGGTCCAGATCTTTTTTAGCGCTATCCTGCTTTCTTTTTATCACCCGGTATTTATTGGATTTGGGCTCTTTACTGTTCTATGTATTGTGATAATAATCGCCATATATTACAGGCGCGGAGTGGAAACTAGTATAGAGGAATCTGAATATAAATATCAGGTTGTGGCTTACCTGGAAGAGGTTGCCGCTAATTTGGATGAGTATAGAGGTCAACCGGAAAAAATGAATGAGGTTACCCACCAAACGGATAGGATTACTGCTAAATACATTGGGGCCAGAAACGATCACTTCAGTGTTTTAAAAAAGCTGTTTGCCAGTGCGGTAGTTATGCGCACTATACTAATGGGGGCGTTATTGTTACTGGGTTCTTTTTTTGTGGTTAGCCGGCAGATGACATTCGGTCAGTTTGTAGCGGCTGAGGTGATCATTGTGCAAATTAGCTATGCGGTAGAAAAATTAATGACCAACCTGAATACCGTATTCGATATGGTAACGGGCAGCGAAAAGCTTGCTGTGGTTACCGATCTGGAAATAGAGAAAGGAGAGTTAAGCAATGGTTAGTGAATCAAGTAAATTATTAGCACAAAAAGTTGAGGAGGCATCTGCCTTGTCGCGGGCCGGGCTATTGATGGAAAACGGTCCTAAACTGCTGGGGCGTATAATGTTATTATTGTTGTTGTTATTTATCATTATTTTACTGCTGCCGTGGCGCCAAACCATAGCTGGCCGTGGCACCGTAACTGCTTTAAGGCCCGAAGACAGGCCCCAAACCGTACAGAACCAGATAGGCGGGCGGATTGAAAAATGGTCTGTGCGCGAAGGGCAGGAGGTAAAAAAAGGCGATACAATTCTCGTGCTTTCTGAAACTAACCAATCTTATTTTAATCCCGAATTAACCGACAGGCTGGACGACCAGTTAGATGCCAAACGGGGTAGTGAAGTTGCTGCCGGGCAAAAAATTTCAGCAACCGATGCCCAGATAGCATCATTAACTAACGGTTTACGTATTCAGCTTTCTGCAGCAGAAAATAAGGTTAAGCAAGCATATAATTATGTTCAGATAGATAGTGCCGACCTGGTGGCAACCAAAAACTTTTACGAAACCAGTAAATCACGCTTGATAAGGTATGAGGCGGGTTACAAAAATGGTTTATTCTCGCTAACCGATATTGAAACCCGCAGGTTGAAACTGCAGGAAGACAGGGCAAAAGTAGTTAGCCAGGAGAATAAACTAAACAATGCCAGGCAGGAACTTTTAAATTCAAGAATAGAATTGGATAACATTCGGGCAAAATACCAGCAGTCGCTTGCGTCGGCTCAGGGTAGCCGTAGTTCGGCCGTATCTGATAAAGCCAAAATTAGGGAGGAGATCGCTAAATTACGTAACGAGATGACTAATATAGACATCCGGCGCGGACTGTACGTGGTACGTGCGCCTCAAAATGGCTATGTGGTGAAAACATTAAAAGCCGGTATTGGTGAAAATATCAAAGAGGGAGAGTCAATAGCCACCCTCCAGCCTAAATCACCACTTGTGGCCGCCGAAATTTATGTTGATGCGATGGATGTGCCATTGATATTGGATAGCAGCAATGTTCGCTTGCAGTTTGAAGGCTGGCCATCTGTTCAGTTTTCTGGCTGGCCATCTGTTGCTGTAGGCACTTTTGCAGGTAAAGTATCAGTTATAGATAGGGTAAGTACAGGCGATAAATATCGGTTGCTGATACGTCAGGACCATCCGCTACCTCAAAATGACGAACCATGGCCCATCCAGTTACGGCAGGGTTCCGGCGTTTATGGTAGGGTGATATTGCGCTCGGTACCTGTTTGGTATGAGATTTGGCGTAAATTAAATGGATTCCCTCCCAGCCTCGAAAAGGAACCGACCACTTCTTCAGCAAACAAAAAGTAGTATATAGCAACGTATTTTAACTAATGTACACTGAAATTTACCGTCGATACTTTGCCTGCGCGTTAATGATCATAACGTTATCCTGTTTTTCCCTCGCCGTTTCGGCGCAGCAAAACAAGCCCATTGGCAGGGATACCACGCAACTGTTTTTGCTTAAGGATTTGGAAGAATTGGTGCTGATGTATCACCCGATTGTTAAACAGGCAGAATTGCTTAGCCAGGAAGCAAATGCCAAAGTGATGCAATCGTTGGGCAATTTTGACCCCGCGATCAAAGCATCTTTTAGCAGGAAGAATTTCGGAGGTATCGATTATTATAATCATTGGGATAGTGAGTTGAAAGTACCGTTATGGCTGGCTGGTGCCGACTTGAAGATAGGATATGATCGAAATGTTGGCGTTTACAATAATCCTGAAACCCGCACGGCGTTGTCCGGTCTATCGGGCCTTGGGCTGAGCATTCCATTGGGACAGGGATTTTTAATAGACGCCCGCCGAAACACTTTGCGGCAAGCAAGGATAATGGTTAATTATGCGGAGGCAGAGAAGGTAGCCCAAATCAATAAAGTTTGGTTTACAGCCGTAAAAGATTACTGGAGTTGGTACTACGCAAACAGGCAATATAGCCTGATTCGCGAAGGTGTAGATTTAGCAAGGCGTCGTTTTGTAGCTGTTCGTAATCAGGTTATAATAGGTGATAAACCCCCTATAGATTCTGTTGAGGCAGCCATCACCGTTCAGGATAGGGAAGTGCAATTGGAATCTGCACAATTAGCCTTATCTAACACTCGCCTGGTGTTATCTAATCATCTTTGGAGCAAAGAGGGAGATCCACAGGAACTGCCCTTAAACGCAGTTCCGCAAAATGATGATAAAGCATTGGTAACGGTCAATAAACTCTACCTAGATACGCTTGCAGGGTATGCGGCCAATAAACATCCCGAACTGTTAAAGTTAAAAAGTAAGGGCAGCCAGTTAAACCTAGAGCGTGCTTACCGTGCGGAGCTATTAAAACCTAAATTGAACGTAAATGGGTCCTTTCTTGCCAACCGGAGGGACTTTGGCTATGTTCCGGGTACCTATGATTTTAGATGGGGTAACTATAAAGTAGGCATCGATTTTTCATTCCCTCTTTTTTTGCGTGCAGAGCGGGGTAAGTTAAGAGAAGTAAAGATCCAGCAGCTGGAGTTAAATTATGATATAAAACAAACCGGCAGGGAAATCCAAACGGCCATCAACTCTTCTTATAACGAATTGAAAGCTTACGAGGCGCAGGTTTCTCTGCAAAGCAAAAACGTTAGTAATCAACAATTACTAGTTAAAGGCGAATTGCAAAAATTTGAACTGGGAGAAAGCACGCTGTTTTTGATCAATAGCAGGGAAACTAAATTGATTGAAATGCAAATAAAAAAAGCTGAAATGATTGCAGGAATGCAAAAATCATTAGCTGATCTGTATTACAAAGCAGGGACAATTAATGCTATATCTAATTAAATCTATACAATCTAATTAAATCGGCCTTCGTTCCTAACGGAGTTGATTTAATGAAGGCATTTGTGGGTTGATAGTTGATCTTTTTTGAGGATCTGCACTCTATATTAGGCGGATAGTTTAATAGTTTATAATTGCTATCTTGACTTCTCTATGGATTCCCAAACTATGCCTCCTGTCGCCGTCCTTTTTGATTACACGCCTGCAATAAATTTCGCGCTGCAGCAAAACCATGTTCCTGTAATCCGGGAACTGATTATTAAAAATCAATCCCCAACAGATTGGCAAAATGTAATGGTTAAAGTAACCGCCGAACCTGATTTTGCTACTATTTGGCAACAGGATATTGGAGCTTTACTTATTGGCCAGAGTCATGGTTTTAAAAATATCTCACTGACCATCTCATCCAAGTTCCTGGCAGAATTAACCGAGCGGCTCTCTGGTAAATTTATTTTAACCATATCAAACGGTGATCAACTACTCTATCAGGAACATTACCGTGTTGACCTTTTGGCTTATGATCAATGGAATGGGATTGGTTTATTGCCGGAAATGCTTGTTGCATTCGTTACCCCTAATCACCCGGAAATCGTAAAGATCATTCGCAATGCTTCAGATATATTAGAAAAATGGACGGGCAATCCATCTTTCGACGAATATCAAAGCCGAAATCCAGACCGGGTACGAAAGCAAATGGCTGCGATATATGAGGCCATCGCTGCTATGCAATTTATTTATTGTTCGTTGCCGGCAAGTTTTGAGGAGAGCGGACAACGTATTCGTTTGGCTGATGCAATTTTTAGCAACAAACTGGCTAATTGCCTGGATCTGTCACTTCTGTATGCGGCTTGTTTAGAGGCTGTTGGTATACATCCAATATTAACGATTATTAAAGGCCATGCTTTTGTGGGCGGCTGGCTGATAGATGAGTCGTTTGCCGATGCTGTGAACGATGATCCGTCGTTGATCACCAAACGAACTGCCGATGGCATCAATGATATCGTGGTAATGGAAAGTACCTGTATGATTGCCGGTAATAACGCATCGTTTGATGAAGCTGTAAAATCTGCTGATCAGAAAATGATGCGCACAAGTGATTTTTCGCTCTTTATAGATGTAAAAAGAGCGAGGTTTAGCGGCATCCGTCCTTTGCCTTTACGGGTAGCCACAACAACTGGATGGGAGATTGTTGAGGATGTAAAACGCCAGCGGGAAAATGAGTTGCCTGGTGAAATTTTTGTAGGCCAGAAATTAGGCTATGCAGACAAAATAAATGTGTCTAAACAGCGGCTGTGGGAACGCAAATTACTGGATCTTACGCTAAGAAACAGCCTCCTGAATATCCGCATGACTAAAAGTGTAATTCAGTTTATCACTATAAATGCCGGCAAGTTGGAAGATGCCCTTGCAAGTGGTACCGAATTCCAGGTACTTGCCAAACCATCAGATTGGGATAACAACCCAAGAGATACTGGGATCTACGAATCACTGCACCAGTCTGATCCTATTGCTGATTTGGTTACAAACGAGTTAGGTCATAAACGCTTACGGACTTTCCTATCTGAGATAGAATTAAATAACAGTATTACTGCATTGTATCGGTCTTCGCGGCTGTCGTTGGAAGAAAATGGCGCAAACACACTTTACGTTGGTTTGGGAATGCTGCGCTGGTATGAAACTGACTTGAGTGAGCGGCCAAGATATGCGCCAATATTGCTTTTACCAGTCGAGATCATTCGGAAATCGGCGCAGAAAGGGTACCTTATCCGAAGCAGGGAAGAAGAGACGATTATGAATATTACACTGCTGGAAATGATAAGGCAGGATTTTGGGATAACGATAGGTGGTTTAGAAAGCTTGCCAAAAGATGAGAGTGGGGTAGATGTAAAGTTGATCTTCAATATTATCCGGCAGGCTATTATGGCGAAATCCAGGTGGGATGTGGAGGAGCAGGCGGTGCTTGGGACCTTCTCTTTTAGTAAATTTATATTATGGAACGATATTCATCATAACGCAGATAAACTTGCCCGCAATAAGGTAGTAGCTAGTTTAATCTCTGGCCAACTGGAATGGCAGCCCGAGGAAGATAATTCTGTTATGGCGATAGATGACGGGCAGCTTCACCCGAAAAATGTGGCACTTCCAATCAGTTCAGATTCATCTCAATTGAAGGCCATTTTGGCCTCCGGCGAGGGAAAAAGTTTTGTGCTACATGGTCCTCCGGGCACCGGGAAGTCGCAAACTATTACCAATATTATAGCTAATGCCTTATCTGCGGGGAAAAAAGTGCTATTTGTTGCTGCTAAGAAGGCGGCCCTGGATGTGGTAGAAAGCCGGTTAGAAGCTATAGGTATTGGCGATTTTTGTTTAGAGCTCCACTCTAATAAGTCTAAAAAAACAGCTGTTTTGCAACAGCTGAAGGCTGCTACCGAAATTGTACAAAAAGATGCACCCGCTAACTTTGCATCTGAGGCAGATCGTTTGTATAGTTTGCGTAATGAGCTTAATACTTATGTGGCCGCCCTTCATGAGAAATATCCGTTTGGGTATTCTTTGTTTGAACTATTTACCGAATATAGCAGATTGCCACGGGTCAACAATAGCATCATTTTTCCAACTGAAACTATACAAACCCTTACACCAGACCATTTGATCATATGGCGGGATGTGATAAATGAGTTACAAGCTGCCGGAACGTTGATTACGAGCCCGAAGGGGCACCCGCTTGAAGCTATCCGGATAAATCAGTATACGCTTCAAATAAAAAATGAAGCTCGAAAATCGATAGAGGAATTATTGGCTTTATTGGTGTCGGCAAATGACCAGAGCGATATTGTAAGCGATGTCTTAAAAGTAGGTGGCCTGGTAAAAAGCAGAAAACAGCAAGATGGGTTAATGTTGCTGGCTGGGGTTGCTAGCCAGCTAGAAGATTTGCCGGCGTCCCTAATACAGGTGGATGCCCCTGAGCAAAACCTCGCTCAAATCATTGGCGTAGCTGCTCATGGCAAGCGACGGGATGTGTTGCGAAGTGATTTACTAAACAAGTTTCAAAAAGATATCCTCACTTTTCCTGCCTCTGAAACATTGTACGAATGGAATGCCGCCGCAGAAAAATGGTTTTTACCGCGCTGGTTGAAACAAAAGGCACTGCTTAAAACCGTTAACCGTTTGTCTTTAACAGGTATCGTTTCGGCTCAAGAGGCACCGGGAGTTTTTCAACGCATCATATCTTACCAGAATGAACAGGGTATAATAGACAAAGCCACCTGGCTGCCACCAATGCTTGGTTTTTTATGGCAGAATGGTGAATGCAATTGGGAACGGATAGCTAAAAGCTGCGATCAGATCATAGCCTTGAACCGCGCCGCCGGACAAATAACCAGCACAGCAGATTTGAGAAATTGGCGATTACAGTTAGCCTCAGAATTTACTGAAGGTACCAAAGCTTACATGATACAGCACGAAGCAATTTTAGGCGATTACCTTCAGTCTGCTAACCGGATCACGAGGGTGGAAACAGAACTGCAAGCGCTATTAGGAATAAATTTTGGCAGATTGACGGAGCAGTTTGCAGATTGGAATACAGAGCTGCGCCACCTTGCTTCGGGCTGGTTGCAGCATTTGGAAAGTCTTAAGGACTGGTACAATTGGTTAGCCGTAAAAGAGCGTGCAGTTAGTACCGGTTTACAGCCCTTAGTAACTGCTTTTGAAAACGGAGTGATCACAAGTGGACTTATAACACAGGAATTTGAGCGTGGGTTTTACCGTTCTGGTGCCGAATATATAATTGAGCGCACACCGCAGTTGGCTACTTTCAATTCGGATTTGTTTGAAGAGAAGATCAAGCGTTTTAAAGCTATCAGCACCAACTTTGAGAATTTGACCAAGCAAGAACTTTATGCCAGATTAGCTTCACGAATACCAATTTTTACGCAGGAAGCATCGCAAAGTTCTGAGATAGGCATGCTGCAACGAACCATTCGTAATAATGGCCGGGCAATGTCTATCCGGAAGATCTTTGATGGTATCCCAAATTTACTCCATAGGCTCACTCCCTGTATGCTCATGAGCCCCATCTCTGTAGCACAATATTTTGACGCGGATAGTGTGAAGTTTGACCTGGTGGTTTTTGATGAGGCATCACAAATGCCAACCTGCGAAGCAGTAGGTGCTATTGCACGCGGTACCACTGTAATAGTGGTAGGCGATCCCAAGCAAATGCCGCCTACGAATTTCTTTGCTACTAACAACATAGACGAAGAGCATATCGACAAAGAAGACCTTGAAAGTATTTTGGATGACTGCCTTGCATTGTCTATGCCATCTCACCATTTATTGTGGCATTATCGTAGTAAGCACGAAAGTTTGATCGCATTTAGTAATGCCAAGTACTACGACAACAAACTGCTCACCTTCCCATCTACAGATGATATTGTGAGTAAAGTGCAATTTGTGAAAGTGGAAGGCTTTTATGATAAAGGTAAATCGCGGCAAAACAAGTTTGAAGCCCGGGCAATTGTAGATGAGGTGGTATTTCGCCTGTCAGATCCGGTTTTGGCGTTGAAAAGCATAGGGATAGTTACCTTCAGTTCGGTGCAGCAAACATTGGTTGAAGATCTTCTCACAGAAGTGTTTAAGATTCGCCCTGATCTGGAAAGGATTGCATTGGAAAGTGCCGAACCTATCTTTATTAAAAACCTGGAGAATGTACAGGGAGATGAGCGCGATGTTATTCTATTTTCAATAGGCTATGGTGCCGATGAAAATGGAAAGGTAGGTCTCAACTTTGGCCCCATAAACCGCGACGGTGGTTGGAGAAGGTTAAACGTTGCGGTATCACGCGCAAGGTATGAGATGAAAGTTTTTTCTACATTAACATCAGACCAGATAGATCTTAACCGCACTGCATCCGAGGGCGTAGCAGGGCTTAAAGCTTTTTTAAGCTACGCAGAAAAAGGAAAAATTGCCCTTCCGTTACGCCAAATTACAAAAAACGACCAGGGACCGTCGTTTGAAAACCTCATTGCACTTGAATTAAGGGACCAGGGTTACATTGTGCATACGCAAATAGGGTGCTCGGCTTACAAAATCGACTTGGGTATAGTCGATAAAGATAATCCTTCCGGTTATATATTAGGCGTGCTAACTGATGGACATAGCTACCATAATGCAAAAACATCTCGCGACCGCGAGATTGTTCAGGTAGACGTGCTTAAAGGCCTAGGGTGGAAAATTCACAAAATTTACGCTACCGAATGGTGGGAGAAACCCGAAAAGGTATTTGCGGGTATAGTTGCCGCTATTCGCCACGCCGAAGAAAATAAATTGGCGGCTGCTGCCGATATCACAAATACTACACAACCAGCGGTGCCTGAAGTTTTTAAATCTGGGTCAGAAGTTACGCCACCATTTGTAACACCCAAAGTATCATTACCCTCGCATGTTTTTTACGAAATAGCCCAGTTGGATGCGGTACAGATTCAGACAGCAGAAGACTTTTTTTTACCGCAAAGCCGGGGGCGGATAAAAGCGCAATTATTCAATGTTTTACAAGCTGAAGCACCTATTAGTGCCAATCTGTTAAGTAAGCGCATTTTATCTGCGTGGGGAATCTCCAGGCTAACATCACGGGTGACATTACATCTGGAGGGCTTTTTCGCCGGAATAAACGCTAACCAAACGTTTGCCGGACAAAATGTTTTTTATTGGAATAAAGATCAGCAACCAGGTTTATATAAAACATACAGGATCCCCGCCAATGACGCTCAAAAAAGGGATGCGGACGACCTGCCGCCTGAAGAAGTTGCAAATGCTATGCAGGCGATTTTGAAGAATCAGATCAGTTTGAACAAGGCCGACCTGGTTCGTGAAGCCGCTAAAGTATTTGGTTATGCGAGGCTGGGTATCAATGTGGAAAGTTCAATGCTCAGAGGTATAGAAAAGGCTATAGAAACTGGGCATGCTCATCCAAAAAATGACAGGATTGTGCACTCCGGTTCCTAATACCTGTGAATTGTCGAACACAAAGTTCAAAGCAATTGTGAAATGAAAATAATTTAATGCGATGATTTTTGAAAAAAAGGTAGCGGTTGTTACCGGTGCCGGTCAGGGGATTGGTTTTGAGATCTGCCGGATGCTGGCCGAGCGAGGCGCAAGTGTGGTACTGAATGATATCGACCCCATTCTTGCGACACAGGCAGCACAAACTATTAACCAAAGCTACCCCGAAAGCTGTTTCGCCGTTGCAGGTGATTCGGCGGACCTGGATTTTATTAATAAGTTAATTGCGGTTGCTGTAGAAACTTACGGAAAACTTGATATCGCAATTGCTAACGCAGGCATCACTTTGTTTGGTGATTTTTTTACCTACTCTAAAAACTCTTTTGCTAAAGTAATGGAGGTTAACCTGGCAGGCACCTTCTTTTTGGCCCAGGCAGCCGCAATTCAAATGCGTAAGCAGCAAACAGGGGGGTCGCTGTTATTTACATCATCAGCAGTAGGGCATCGGGCGCTTAAAGATCTGGCTGCGTATGCTATGTCTAAAGCTGCTTTAGAAATGCTGGCAAAAAACCTGGTGATTGAATTATCTCAGTACAAGATCAACGTGAATACAGTTGCACCGGGCGCCACGTTAACCGAACGCACTTTGCAGGAGGCTGATTATGAAAAAGTATGGTCGGCAATAACGCCTATGGGCAGGGCCGGAACGGTGGCAGATGTGGCGAATGCCATTTTATTCCTCGTGTCTGACGAAGCAAGGCATATCACCGGGCAAAATATTCTCGTTGATGGCGGGTGGACATCCGTAAGTACACTACCCAGTGGCATTAAGTAAATTTAATATTTGTTAGTCTTAATGGCCTCAACCTCCCGTTGTAAAACTGCTACCTGGCCTTCCAGTACTTTCAAGCGGATCTCGTTTACCCGGTTCTGGGCCTCCTGCCGGGTGGTCAGATCGTGGATATCGCTTTTCAATTGGAAGTAGCAGGTCATAACCGATGCAACAATACTTGCTGTACTTAATATGGTAACCATAATGTTCTTAATAGTTACACCGCGGAGTTCGCGCTGTTCAAATGTTGTCATGGTGTTAGGATCGTTTGTTGATTAATTGGCCCCTGTTGCTGATTACTTTGAGCCGGTGTAAAGAAGTTCTTAAGCAGGTAAGATAACCCGGCAGCCAAAGCTACTGTACCGATGGATTTCCAATCGACGGTGAAAGAACCTGCCTGTAAAGTGGTTTGTAAAGCGGTGATTACGGCACTGCCGATTGCAACGATAAGGCCTTTAGTTAGGTCTTTAAGATTGATGGAGAATATGGGAGAAGATTTCATAGTGTGATGGAGTTAAAAGAAAGGCAGGAATAGATTTTTACTAAATTCATAGCCTTTTACAAGGTCAACGGTTGATTAATTTCTCTATACTGACAGTCGCCAGCTAGTTTACCTTAAATTGACCAATGATATTTATGAAAACAACAGCTAATTAAATCAAGATCGTGTCAGTCGTTTTAAATATTGCCGTAAAGGAATGTCAAACCAATAAGTAATAAATACTGAAACAATTAATGTGCTTAGTAAAGCAATAAATGCGGAAGAATTTGAGCCTAATGCAGGTAGTAGAAAGTTTCTTAAATCTAGACCAAATGTGTCGTGAATTAAATATAACGCGTAAGAAATTTCACCAAATATCAGAAGTGATGACAACTTTGATAGTTTGATTTTCTCGTAGATTGAACCAGCAAATACAAATAAAAGAAGTGTATAAATCCCAACGTGTTCCCAAATGCCCAGATAAGAATTCATCATTACGCTATTTGTGTGCGATAAGCCCGTGATGACTATCGTTAAAAACAGCAATAACAATCGGTTTAAATTATAGCCCTTTTCGACAGATAAGTAAAATATTATGCCCGCACCGAAAAATTGAATATGGCTAACTAGCGGAAACAAGTATCTTAATAGAACAAAAGATCTTGTTATTAAAGGATGTGTATTGTGATCAACCAAGAAACTAAAATTCACAATCGCCACTAATACTAACGAGATCGCCACCGCCATTTCTATTCGCGGCAACCATCGTAACAGCCAGAGGATAGTAATTATTATATAAAATAGCATTTCAACATACAAAGTCCAATATACCGAACTGATATATTCCGTGCGGAATATTGGTTGGAACATTGTTATGTTTCCTAAAATGTGTCGAAAGTTTAATGAAGGAGATATATTAGATAATAATTTTACTGATATAATACCAATAACAATAGAAAGCCAATACGATGGATAAAGTCTAATAAATCTTGATATCCAAAATTCTTTGACGCTCGTTGCCCGTTTGATTGACATAAAAATAACGAACCCACTTATTATAAAAAATAAGTCAACACCTGTGCATCCATATCGAAAAAAACCAAAATGAAAAAAGCAAACTGAAATGGCCGCAATGCCTCTTAGTAAATCAATTGTTTCAAATCTTTTGTGAATAAGGCCAGCCATTCTTTCTAATAGCAATTATAAAGTTAAAGACCTGATAAAAAAATCTTTTTAAACTTTTTTATCAATTGTTCAATAAAAAACCATTTGTATTTAGTGTCGCTGGAGTTACTAAACTATAAGTATCAACAACACTAACGTTTCCTAACAGATTTTTACTACCGCTCCCAGTTAATGACAAATTTCTGTATATGCCCGGCGTTATATCCTGAGCGCCCGAGTTAGCATATATAAAAGTATTAGGGGCTGAATTGCAGTCCAAAATACCAAGTTGCATAGGTTGTTGTGCATTTTTATAAGTGAAAGAATTGGTGAGGCCACCAGGCTGAATACTAAATATAGATTTTGGGTGATCACCATTCAATGTTCCAGAATTACCATAACTTAGTGAACTTAAAACCGACACAGTAATAGGCCCAGAAACCAAAATATCAGCTCCCAACATTACTGATCCCCCACCACATTTAATCGATTGATTGTTGGTTGTAAATTTAATTGTTGAACCTGAAACGATAGCAAAACTTGTAAAGCCTCTAATATCTGCATCAATTCCGTTTCTAAATTCTACAATACAAGGTAAACTAAATTGAAAAATTAAATTTGATCCGATCGCTAAATACGCGCCACCAAAAATAGTTATACCATTAGCATTGTTTTTTACAACCCCGCCACCCAAACCGCTTTGCGAGTATGGTCCATTTACAGTAAAATCGCGGTATGACAAATCCAATGTCCCACCAAATGTACTTAAAGAGCCGATAGTAGTATCTCCACTTAGAATTTTGAGTCCAGTACCGCGGATATGCAGTCCGTTATACTCAGTATATGGAATAGTAAAATCTCCATTGCAAACATAACTTATAGTTGATGTTCCACCATAATTGTATAAAAAAATTCCAGTCAGCATCGGTTCCGTAGTATTTCCTTGATAAAAGCTTCCACTGATTCTTAAAGTGGAGTTAGCTGTTTCCCCATTGATACTGCCGTTTAGTATTAGAGGAGTATTGCTTGTTGATACGATAGTAACGATTGAACTCCCCTTTATAAGAATGGTATTGAAATTGTTGTAGCCCAGTGTGTTTGAACCGCCACCTAACATTAATTGGATGCTTGCCCCATTAAAATACAGATTTCCAGTACCCAAATTTAAATTAAGTCCACGGTAATCTATATTTATCCCCGCTTGAAATTCCAAGTCGGCATTTATTAAGTTGTTAATGTAACCTGGAGTGGATATTCCTACGGATGTTAACATACCCACAAAGGTAAGTCTGCCCGAATTGGTGACTTTGAATAAAGTTGGCGCACCACCGCCATTCCCATTAATATTGGTGACACCATTTATAGTCAGTTCTCCATAAATATACTTATTGCCTCCACCGGAGATACTTAAATTAAAATAAGACAAGTCCATAATATCTTGGTCACCTAACCTGCTGTATTCTATTGTGCTTGTAGGCCCGGGCAAAAAAACATTCACCGCATTGTTAACTCCTTTTAAATTCAAATAAGAATTAATACCTGTATGGTCTAACGTTCCGGTCACCTGCAAATCTCCGTTTATGGTAAGCGTGCTATTTGAAAACTTTAAAGTGCCTGCAACGTAAACATTCTTCACGTTTGTTGTCATATTCACAGTAACCGTATGATTTACATATACCGTATCGCCCGATTGCGGATAGCTGTATTTTTTCCGCCCATTACTGAGCCAGGTTGTCGGATCGTTAAAGTTTCCATCTCTTGCGGAGTACCAGATGTTGGCTTTTCTCAGCATGGTAACATGAAATGGTGTGGTCGAAATACTGGTCATGTTTTAGAAGTTTCTGAGTTTGGCTGTTACATACAGGTCGGCTGTGGTGGCGGCTTTGTTACGGATATAAACGGATATGCCGGGTTCCAGGGTTAATACCCGGTTCCCCGCCAGATCCAGGTCGAATAAAGAAGGGGCCAGGCCGGCAAGCGAGGCCAGGGCGATGCTGCCGTTATTCCCTGCATTAGCTGGTACAGCAACTTGTACCCTGTTAAAATAGTCTGTAGTATTGGCACCCGTAGCACAAATGATTACATCAAAGTTTTTTGCACTTGTTTCGAATGTCCGAAACAATACATCCAGTACGATGCTGGCGTTTGCGGAACCCGTAACCAATAGGGTGTCAGTGTTTATAGCGGTCGCAGATGCTATTTTAATTGCTGGATATGTTGCGGTTAGTGTGGCAAATGAGGTTGTATTTGAGTTGCTGTTCATAAAACGGATTGATAAAGATTGTAAGAAATGCGTGATGAGCCGGCAGGTGGGTTGATCCATTGCGTATCGTAACCGGCATTGGAGTTTTTTGCAAGCACCTGCCCGGTTGAACCGCCAGCAGGGATACCCGCCCCGGGAATGCCCTGCGGCCCTGTATTGCCTGCCGGCCCTTGGCTACCAGTTGCACCTATAGGTCCGGAAGGCCCCTGTTCGCCAGTGTCACCTGCAGGTCCGGGTTGTCCGGCAACACCTGCAGCGCCATCCGCTCCAGCTGCACCGGCTAGTCCTGTTGAACCTTGCGCACCCGTTAAACCCACCGGCCCTTCCGGGCCGATAGCCCCGGCGGTACCGGTTGGCCCTGCCGGGCCTTGTAAACCCTGCGGACCAACGGCTCCGGCTACTCCCGCTGCTCCACTTGGCCCTGCCGGGCCGGCATCTCCTTGTGCGCCGTCTGCGCCAACTATCGAGATCCCGGTGCCCCATATGCCATTTGTTTTAGGGCCGAAAAGTGATAGACTACTGGTGTTGATGTAAAAGTCGCCATCGGCACCGGTTGCTAAATTAGATGGGGCACCGGTGCCATTCAGTATCGCGCGGCCGTTTAACCCTGCCGGTCCTGCTTCCCCTTTGAGCCCTTTAGGGCCTTGAGGGCCGGTCTGCATGGAGAAAACCTGTGCCCAACTGCCACTGGTTTTTAAGTAAAAGATGCCGGTAAGGGTGTTAATGTAACTGTCCGCATTTTTGCCGGTAGTAGTACCTGGCAGGCCTGCTCCATAAAGTACAGTGCCATCGGCTGCATTTGTTTCGGGTAGGGTATAAGTAATTGCCCAGCTGCCGGTTAGTTTTTGGGCAAATTGCCGGGTTGTGGTGTTAAAAAACACATCGCCGTTTTTTCCGGTAGTGTTTTGCGGCAACAGCGTTCCGAAAGTTAGTGTTGCTCCGCGGTTGATTGAAGTGTTAAGATAGCTGATTAACTGGTTGATAGAAAATTGATAGTTGATGCCATCTTTCACCAATATAGATACGTCGGCCCCGGTAATATTGGCCGAAACAGGCAATTCGGTTATTTTTTTGTCTGTTGCCATTAGTTTAAATAATCGGTAATGAAAAGTTCGTTGCAAAAGCCATCGGCAGGCAGGTTAAACTCCAACCTGTCAACAGCCCGGATCCTTGGTCCCGGCTGCCTGCTGGTCTTATTTTTTTGATTATAGTGCCAAGCCGGGAAAGCCTCTTGGTGGTCTCTCAGAAAGCGCTCTGTATCGTTCGCATAAGCATTGGCGGTACCTCTTTGCTGCTGCACCAGTTTTACAATGTCTTTAGCGGGCAAAGCATCGGCATTGTCGTACCGTTTTTTAACCGGGCCGGTAGGGGTATAGTGTACGGCATCAGCCTCGATAAAACGTGCAAAAGCAAAATAAGCCAGCACAGGTTGTAATCCCTGGTATAAAACTACATAGCCCAATTCGTCGAGATATTCGCAGCCATTGAGCAAGTCTTTATAATGTTGAGGCGCATCTTCTTTCAGGTTGCCATCACTATCCAGGTTTCTGATCAGATCATAGTAAAGTGCGTAGCCCAAAAAAGGTTTCAGATCCAGCTCCTGGGCTTTTTGGATGAAGATGCTGACACGTTCGGATTTGATATTCGCAGCGATATCCTCGTATCGCTGCAGGGTGGCCGGAGTTATGAGCGTTCCCCTGCCTCCTGAAGAGGGGGATAATAAAGTTGTTGACATAGTAGGTTAAAATGAAAGTCAATAAGTGCCCTCTTGAGGGCAGGGGTAGGGTTGGTTGAAGTTCTGATTGGTGCTCAGCGCGCTGATAGTTAATTCACCCCGACACAGCTGTGGCTCGTGATTTCTGTCTGCTTAGCAAAGAAGGTAAGCACCATATCTTTTTATTTTACCCTCTTTACCAAAGGTAGTGAGGGTCGGGCAGCGAAGTGAACCCGGGGTGAGTAAATTCTGCAAGCGATAAACACTGTTTTGTTTAACTCTCCCCGACATCGCTCATCATTCCTCTTTGCTTCGTTAGGAAGAATGGACGTTTTTTTAATTTATAAAAGCGAGCTGTTTACAGTCGGGCACACATGGCCTCCGCTTCGGCCTGCTTAAAGCCATAGGCGTAAATCAGTGCAGCAATTTTGCTCTCGGGCGGTAGCGTAGCTTGCAGCAGTTGGTTAATGGCTGCACCGGCTTTGATACCGATATAGTCATCGGCAATATTTGCAGGGACCGGGTTGATGCGCCAATTATTGGCGGGATTGATGTTGGTGCAATAGTGGCTGAAGATCTCTTCGAGGATTTCGCTGAGTTCCTGCCGGTCGGGGGCGGTATTATCGTTGAACTCGCTGATGGCTTGTTTTTTTTCGCCTCCGTTGCTCAGGCCGGATGTTTTATCGGCATTGATCAGTTCTTTCGGAACCGAGAAGCCTTTAATGATCCGAGCTTCTACAGACCTTTCCGTAATTTCAAAAAGCTTATCGTTATTCTGGATAGCATATGGCTGAAACTCGGGCTTGGCACTTTCGTCCTCATATTCAATCACAATGATCTTCTGGGCACTTTTAGCTCCCTGGAAACTACCCAGGTCTTTTTCCAGCTGGGAGGGGGTATTTGCAGTTTGCCCGTAAGCTGCACTATTGTCCGCTTCTTCTCTGCGCGACTGCATAAACAGCATGGTTGAGGGCAAAAATCCGGTGGTTACTTCGCGGTTGTTGAAGGTTTTAATGCCTGCTTCCGTCTCGAAGTCTTCCCAAACAGCGTCGGCTTCAATTAACGGGTAATCATCCACCTCCGGGTTAAAGTATAACAGCTGCCCATTGTATTTCTCCCAACCGCCTGCTGCCTTTACCTGTGTTTTTATGGCTACCTCCTCCGGGTTGTAAGCATCAAGAAAGGTGATTTTGCTGCGCATAATATTCTTCCAGGTTTTGCGGCCCCAGTCATTGTAGATGGCAAACTTACCTGCCGTGTCCGGTGCGTCGGTGTCGCCCATTCGGATATCTTCGAACTTTACATAGTTTACCGATGCAATCTTAAAATTAGCATTGTAATTTAAATGGATGCCGAATCCGCTAAAAAGCGCTTTATCAGCTGCAATGGATTTTAACAGTTTAGCCACGGTGAGCCCCTTACTGTTGATTTTTTGTTTGCCAAGTGCTGCATCTTCAAAGCCATTACCGCCGATAAATTTGGTCCGCTTATTCCAGCAGTCTTTCGCGGTGGGCGATTGTGCTACCAGCTCCAGCATTCGTTGGGGATAGGCATTATCCATATCATAGTTAAGGATACCAAACGTTTGGTTTGGCCTTACCATTATCCGCCGTTCAATTTGTGGCAAGTAGGTCTTCATTTTGCAGTCCCCCGGCCCCCTGAAGGGGGAGTTTTGTGACTAGTAATATTTGTTAGATTTTGTTTTCGCTTCATTTGAATTGTTTTTAGGAACGCCCCCTTTCGGGGGGCGGGGGAGCAAAATTTTCCCTATGTACTGAAATAGCTCCAAATACCATTCAGCTTCGTAGCTGGTAACGCTATCGTTTGCGCATTGCCGGCGAATTGGGAATGACTTGATGGGTTGCCCTGTTCCGGTTTTGTTTTTCACGAATAATGGCGATCCGACTATAACGGTGCTAATCTACCAGCGCTTCCAATGCTGTAATGGTGCTTGCATAAGTTGCACTGCCGCCGCCCTGTGGGGCCACTGAAACGGCACGCGGCGGATACGGCTCCTTCAATTTATCCGGGTTGGTTAATTTGATCTTGTAACCTCCATCCAGCGTTTCGTCTGCAGCGTTGCGTTCTGCTTCCGTAACGATCATGCCGTTTACGGCACCGAAGAGTTCTATTGCCGAATCGCTGTCTTTATAGTTGTTCACCGCTATAGCACGTATCCTGCCGTAGCCCATTGCCATCAATTGCGCTTTAATTTCTACCGATAAGCCCGCAATATTAAAGTCTATTTCTTCGGTATACCTGGGGCCTACCTGCGTTTTAGCCAGTTTGCTCATGGTATTAAAACTGTTGTTAGTGCCCTCAAATTTGTAAACTTTAGCACTGCCCACAGCGGTAAGGCCCGTAACGATAAGCGGATTTGCGATATCATAGGTTATGGCAATATCGTCGTGATTGAAGATATAGATCACATCTTCGATACCAGATGTTACAGGCTCGCTAAAGCCCAGGCCGAAGCCGGCATTTATTTTATTGTAGATTGACATTTTATAGATTTAAAGTTTTGAATTGATTCATTGTATCAAGTAGTTAGTATCAAGTATCAAGATTTGGCAAGTAGTCTGATTACTTGGTACTAAATACTTGCTACTGCTTTCTTACGCGCTCAGGTAAAAAAGCTCGTTGGCGAATTTAAAGTTTACGGCGGCTTTCATGCGGGCCTTCATGCGCACTACGTTATCGTTGGTATAGGGCTTCATATATACAGTGGAAAGTTCTGAAGCATCGCCTAACAGGTCAACACCCAGGAACAGGTTGGACGAACGGGCACCCAGAATGGTGTTTGCCTGCCAGTGATTCATGATCTGCAGGGGCAAACCCAGGTAATCCATTTTTTTCATATCGGTAAAGGCGTTGATCACATTCAGTGCTTTATTAGCCTGTGCCTGTGCATAAGCATAACCTACGTGTAATGGGATCTGCAGATTGAAATCCTCCTGGATGCGATCTGCAGGATCTAATTGCGCATACACGCTGCCCAATACCTGTAAAACATTGCTTACATTGATATAGTTAACCGAAGCTGCAGTTGCTGTACCTGTAAAACTTGCCGGTTTGCGGCTGTTTACCTCGTTGTAGTTGCGAACCAGTTTAAATGTTGTGGAACTGCCAACCTGTATAAAGTATGATTGCCCCTGTACATTAATGCCGGCACCGCCGTTTGTGGTATCTTTAATTGTCCCGGTCAGGCTGGTAAGGGTTACCACATCACCATCTGCAAGATTAGCTGTGTCTGTTACGGTAACCAGCCCGTTTGCATCGATTGCTGTTGCCGATAAAGATGTAGCCGGTTTGGTTAGGCCTACTTTGTAAACGCCGGATGCTGCTGCAATAGTTGGCAATAAACCCGGGAATTGTGCGGTGAAAGTAGCTTCTTTAGTTGATGCTTTACCCAGCCAGTACAAACGCTCATTGGCTATCTGGATCTTAGTGAGGTAACGCTGCACCATGAAATCGCTTAAGTCCACAACGCCCTCGTAATCCTGAAACGCGCCGGGTTTAAGGCTTTGGGCCTCCCATGATTGGATAAGCTTATCCCATTGTTCTTGTTTCATGAATTCGTAAATTACCGGGTCCAGGTAGCTTTCTGTCTGGGTGGCAGTGGTACCCTGGTCGGTAAATATGCCCGATGGATTTTGCAGGATCACGTCATCGTCCACATCAAGGATCACCTTGCGCGATTTTACTTCGTTAATAACCGTTAGTAATCCACGCTTAACAGAGTCAGCTTCCAGCAGCGTGCTTGCCATGAAACCCGCCAGCGCTTCGCCGGCATAAGTGTTGTTTGAAAATGTAAATTGAGCCATATAGGTTGAGCCCCCCAGCCCCCTAAAGGGGGAGCTTTTGATTTGTTAGGTTTATTATAGGGATATTTGAGATTGAATTTTTAAACTTCTGTTTCCCCTGCAGGGGAATAGGGGCGCGCCTATTTAGCTACCGCTCGTTTTACGGCGTTTTGTGCCAGCGGGCTTTGGGGCGCGAAGAAGGGTTGTGATTCAGTTTTGGCTTTGTTACTCCGCTTGGAGCTTTCCGGACTAAAGTCGCTTTTTATTTCGTTCCTCACTTCTTCGCGGGTTTTCTTAAGCCGGTTGCTGGCTTCTTCCAGGGCAGCTTTTGCTTCATTTAACAGGGCATTTTGCGCATGTAAGCGGGCCTTAACCTCCTGCAGGCGGTTTTGTACGTCGGCAGTTTTAGCAGGCGATTTAAATTTAGTTACAGGTACGTCTTCATCGTCGTCTTCGGTTGCTGAAGGGTCAGCAGGGGTTACCTTTTCTACCTTGCCTTCTTTAACAGCCAATGCTTTGCCCTCTGCTGTGGTGTAGGTATCGGTAACTGCCGGTGTGCTCATTTCTTCGTCCTGGTACACTTCACAGCCTTCGCCCAATTCGGCCGTATGATGCAGGGTGCCTTTGTCTGTAATGGTTCGGTTGTTCACAACCTTTTTAAAAAAGTTCATGATCTTGTCTAATACCGAGCTTGTTTTCTCGATCAGTTCTCTGTTGTCTGTGTTCATACTTGTTTTATTGTTTAAGATTTTATTGATGCAGCGCTGGTAAACGGCCGGTGCGGTGTCGGTGTATTTTTTAATGAGGGCGCTGTTAATAATAGTTTCGCTGTAATCTTCAATGGTGTCTACAAAGCCAAGGTTAAGCGCCTGGTCGGCCGTCATCCAGGTAACGGAGTTGATCAAACTATTAACGGTAACCCCGTCTAATCCGGATTTATCCATATAGATCTGTGCCAGGCGAGATTGTACAACATTCAGCATTTGTACGTCTTTTAAAAGTTCATCAGCGTTGCCGCCACTGCCCACCATCGGTTTGTGGATCATTAGCAGGGCGTATTTGCTCATGATGATTTGGTTGCCGGCCATTGCTACAATGGAAGCCGCCGAAGCGGCAAGGGCATCTATGTAAGTGGTCACCTTGCCGGGATATTTTTTTAGCAGATCATACATAGCAATGGCATCGAAGGCGCTGCCGCCAACCGAGCTGATGTGGACTTCCACATCGGCACCGGCAGCAGCATCTAATTGTGATTTAATGTAGGCAGATGAAAGGCTCCCGGAGCCAATGCAATCTGTTTCGGTATCGTAGAGGTATATTTTCATTTTTTTTGATTTTGATTTCACCGGTTTCTGGCTGTTTATCGATTTAATAAAGGCGAGTTTTAAGTTGTGTTTTATATGCTGATTGGCATACTTGTCTGAATCAGAATTTCCAGAATTGGAGAATGTTCAGAATGCTTTCGGAGTGGTTATATGTTCCAGATGATTGAACTATACAAATATCGGTACTATTTCTTTAGGTGATGGTGACAGTGTTTTGTCAGTAATTGAAATTTGTTTGGATGATGATTTGAGGATTTGGGATTTGCCTGATTTAATGTTTACGTCCTTAATCAGGTAAATTATAGTTCAGAAGATTGAACTATACAAATATCGGGACTATTTCTTAATGTGATGGTGACAGTGTTTTGTCAGTTATTAAATCATGATTCAGATTGAAAGCTATTGAGCGCCCGCCAGATGGTGCGCTCGTCTTTAGCGAATTTTACTTCGGCTTCCAGCACGGCCTGGTTCTTGGTTAAATGGCGTACCTGTATCTGGGCGTGTACCCACAAATAGATCTCGCGATAAGTAAATATTTTGGCAGTAATAAAGCCGGCCTTATACATAGCCGAGAAAATGCCTTCGTCAAATAAGGTGTTTGCTGTTTGGATGTTCATTTGCCCCTCCTGTTCCCTAAAGGGAATGCTTTCGATTAGAAAGTTTGTATTTCAATTTTTAAATTCTGTTTCCCCTTCAGGGATTTAGGGGGCTTATAAATTCACCCTATTCACCGTTTGGGCCAGGATATTCTGCTGGTTGTTTACGTCTTTAACATCCACGTAAATGGGAGGGAAGTTATTGATCATTTGGTAAGCCACGGTATTCGCCATATCTTTTATGTCATTTACCGGTTGATTGTAATAACGGTTGGCATTGCCACCATCGGTATATATGCCACCTATAGCGTAGCCTCTACCAGCATTAGGAATAGAAAAATCCCGGCCGCCGTGGGCCACATTAATAGCGCTTACCAGGTTGCGCGCCCAGGGGTTGCGCATCGCTTCGGATACCACCACCGCCTCACCGCTGCGCAGGTAGGCATTGGTATTATCGGTGCGGCTAAAGCCGGGGAGCACGGCACCGCGCCCATCTGAAAGGTATTGCCCGCCTGTTGAAAAGCCGGGCTTTTGTTTTGCGATAGTTGCAATGGTTGATGCACCCTGCGCCGCCATAAATGCTGCCTGGGCAATGCCTAGCGCAGTGCCTATAAACGGAATTCCTGAATAGGCTTTTAGTGAATCCATCACCGCTTGTTTGGTGCTGATGATGGTATCAGCAATAGTGGTGGCTTTTTTGGCTAAAAAGGCAGCTTTATATATGGCGGAATCTTTTTTACTGTTTGCTAACACAGCGTTGATAAACTTGTCGCCGGCATGGATTTTTGAGCTGGTAAGTTTAATTTCAAGATCGGCTTTCTTTTTGGCGTAATCTTCCTCTATTTTGGTAGTTGTTTCTCCTTTCTTTTTAGCTGCTGCTACTGCAAAGTTAAATTGCATATCCAACAGCAGTTGCTGTTGTTGCAGTGCTTTAATGTCATTGCCTTTTCCTTCGTTATTTTGTATATTATCAGTTAGTTTGTCTTCGGCAATCGTTTCCGCATTATCCGCACGGGTTTGTAAAATATCCTGTTCCTTTCTTACCTGTTGAGCTAAAAAATCTAAATGGATTATTTCGGCGTTTTCCAATAGACTTTTTTCGCGTTCTACAGCCTTCTTCAAAATATCAGCTTCAACTATTTTTCCATTTTGCTTCAAGGCCTCTATCTCGGCCTGCTGATTTTTGATACTTACCCGGGTTTGTTCTTTCCGTATCCCAAACTCGTTTTTTTCATCTTCGGTTTCTTGTTTAAGCCGGGCAAGCGATTGTTCTGTTAAGTCTTTAATGCTATTTACCTTTATGTCATTTATTTTTTTTTGTGAAGCCGTAAGCTTCTCAAGGTCTTCATTTTCAAATTTTTCAGCTATCTGTTCGAGAGTGGCTATGCGCTCACGCTCCAATTGTTCAACAGTTGATTTGTTTTTTCTATGCGTTTCTTTTAGTTTTTCGAAGTGTTGGTTGGTTTGCGCTACCTCTTTGGCATAACCATCAAGCATTAATAATGCTAAGCGGCTTTGTGATTCTAAAAGTGCCTGCTGATCTTTGTCAGCATTATCACCATTGTTGTAAGTTGTACGCGCATGTACGGTTATATCTGCAACGCCATACTTAGCTATTTCTTTTTTAGCCTCTTTTATACGCTTGATAATTGGTTTAGCATCTTTCTCAAACAATTTTGAATGAGAATCAAGTTTATTCAGCTGCATTTGCTGATCGGAAATTATTGCTTCCCAATATGCTCTGTTTTGCGCAGGATTGCTTGCTGGTTTAGGTGCATATTTGAGGAGCGATTCGGCAAGCGTGCTGTCTAATTTTGTAATTTGATCGGTGATTATTTTATCTTTTTTCACCATCGTTATAAATTTGCTATGAGCCGCGTCTTTTTCAGAATAGGTGTATAAAGAAATTATACCAAAGCTATTGGAGTTTCTTACATATTGTGTTTGATCTTTTCTTTTGCCGGTTCGATAATCATCGCTCTCTTGTTTTGCCGAGTCATAATCGGGCTTCAATTTCAATCGCTGTTTTACTAACTCAGTTCTTTTAACCTGTATCGCTTCTTCCATTGCCCGTCGGTTGAGCGATTTGATATAATCGTCCATCAACGCCGTGCCCTCTTTTGTTTTCAAATTTTCAAGCGTAAGATTTTTTAAATACGCTGGCGCTAATGCATTTAATTTGCCTATAGCCTCTATTCTGCTTTCCTTCGAAAGCGTTTCATTATTCGCAACATTAGTCAGCATTTGTACTTGCGAAATTTCGCCTGATATGTTTTCAACGTATGCGGACATAACGTCATGATAATTTTTGAGATCAAGAGCAGCTTGTTTGGTTTTATCTGATTGGAAGATTTCGCCCAGATAATCCAGCACCTGCGGCCCATAGGTTGTAACCAGTGTAAACACTGCTGCCAATATATTTTGCCATCCAAAAACAGCATTCTTGGCTACCCCGATGACCTTACTAAACAACTCATAGGTGTCTGACAGATCTTTTACCGAGTTTTTTATTTTGGTGCCCCAGGTAACCACCTCTTTGCTTTGCGCGTTTTGCTTTAGCATTTCTTTATTGATGTTATCTATGGATGTTTTTAAGCTATCAAAGGCCGCTTTGTATTGGGGCATCTGTTTTAAACTTTCTGCGTTGATATTAATATCAACATCTATTTTTGTGTTTGACATAATTATGATTTTAATGCCAATTGGCATATTAATGATGTGGTTATATTAGAGCGAAAGGCTTTTAGAGATTCGCAAAATTTCAGATGTCAGCGCAATTTTGGATGACGCTATTAACTTAACGGGTTATAAGCTCTTCATTACCGCCGAATGATATTGGGAGATAAAGTACATCATTTGCAAATTTATAATATGGCGGCATATCGTAACTTTTAAAGTCGTTGTTCATTATGGAAAGGTTTGGTCTAACCGCGTAGTAAACACCTAAAACATCCTGGCCTTCGCGTGTTTTGGTATGCTTAATATATGTGCCTATATACGTACCCAGTGCTGCAGAACCTTGCCGTTTAAGTTTCTCTTTATCAATAAAAAAAGAGAAATTTTGCACATAGGGCCGTAGGGAATCCTTTTGTACCATCTGCAACAAATCCTCGTGATCGGTCTTAATTATCATAAAGGTGTCTGCTGCTTCTCTGGCGGTTACTGGTCTAATTTCCCTTAATGTTCCAAAGCTGTCAGAAGGGTAGTTCCATACATTTTTAGAAGGATAAATTTTCTGACCGGTATTAAAACTTTCGGTGTTAAACAAGTACATGTATGTGACCACAAGCCTAGTTAAATTACAAAAAACCACTATGCCAATTATCATTACAGCACTAAGCCAAATAACTATTTTTGGTAACTTGTTTTTAGGTTTTAATTGGGAGTGTTTGAGTAAGGCTGGCATCAGGTTTTTGTTTTGCTAATTTTATTGGTAAATATAAAAATCAAATTTGAAATAAGCAAATGAATCGAAAGACATACAGGGAAATCGTGTTTAAAAACATACTACCTCATCCCGAATTTGTTTCTGGATCATACCAGAACTTAGGCAATAGAATAAGTGTGTTATATGCATGGTGTAGACCAGTCAAGCGCGAATATCTTCTGGATGCCTAAATAAATTCGGAATGATATCCGCTTTTTTACTTTCGAAAACCAAGAAAAAACTCTATAAAGGATGAAGCGATTTACCTCGATAGACATAAGCTGAAGCCACTTTTCTCGCTTAAAGGAAATTTTTAATCAAGTTAAAGCATCTGCACTTATTATTAACCCAATTTTACCAATTCCACTTTCACCGGCAGGCCTTTGCGCCAGCTATCTATTTTGTTGATATAATAGTAGGCGCTATCCTGTTCCAGATAAATGGGTATAAGCAGGTCCAGTTCCAGTATGTCGCGCGGGGTAAGCATAAAATAGCGTTCTACTTTTTTTGCCTGCCTAAGAATCTTTTCCAGTTCGGGATAGTATGCCTTACGCAAATCTTCCCAAAGCAAGCTATTAGCTTCGACGGATGAGTAAAAGTAGGGAACAGAGATCACATCATTCAAATACTTATCATTAGAAGGGTTGCCATCAGTGAATTTGATTGTGCGCTGGTTGTTAGCTCTTAAGTCAATAGTTTTATTGATAAGTATGCGCGGCGAAACACTGTTGCTGAATTCGGCGTCTTTATCGGTGCTGTTCGCCATTTTTATCTGCGCAATACTGCCGCCAATATAAGGTCGGCTCAATGTGGGGGCAAACTGGCTCTCAAACAGCATGCCGCTGGCAGGCAAGGTTTTATCGGCAACATTTATCTGTGCGTCAGCAAAGCCTTTTGGGGTTACAGTATCGTCTTCCTTATATTTCAGATAATTCACTTGCGCGTAACCGCCGAGTTGAAAACTGATGCCTTTACCCTGATCAAGGCATCTTCTACTCCAGTTTTTAGCTATCGGGATATTATCAACTATATCTCTGAACGAAGCAAAATTAACGGTACCGGTAGCGCTGTTGGTTTGGCAAATAATACCGAAGCGTTGCAATACATCCTTTAACAAATCCTTCTGGCCGATGTCCGGGAAGATCCGCTCGCACTGCACCGTCTGTCCGTACACCACATTGGTTTGTTTATTGGTGATACTCAAGCTGGCACCGCCGTAAAACGTGCCTTTGATCCGGTCTTTATTCGGCCATAAATAGTATTCTACGCCAATACTTTCACCGGCTTGTAAAACTAAATCCACATTTTGCTTTTGCTGCAGGTAGTCTACCGGTTTGCCATCTTTATGCCCGACTCCCGATCCAAAAACACCACTGCTGGCCCGGCTCGTGGCGCGATGTTCCAGATTGCTAATAACAGACGACGAACCATTACTGTATTTAATAATACGAACATCAATGTAAGGCTCGCTGCCTCCTGCCGTGGTTGTATCGATTACCTGGATGCCGTATTTAAATTCTACGGCGAGCGTAACGGTAGCGGCAGCTTTATAAGTACTGTTTTGATATAATTCAGGATTACTGGCATCTACTCCGGTGAAAGTTATCGTGCCGGTTTGAGCTGAATTTTTGTTTGGGTTAATGGGTTGATTGCTGCTCTTGTTTAAGACCGCTGAAGCATTATCCAGGCTGGTTTGGTAATCGGTTCCGTGTTCAAAGGAGTCGTTGCTGAACTGTACAATCAAGAGCGGGTACAATGGATTGCTTAGAAGTGAACCTTCTGCCTTGTAACCGGCCGCTTTCACAATAATATCGATAGCAGTTTTGACGAAGAAGCCCGGCCGGAGATTACGGACATCTATTTCGTTTATACCTGTTATGTTATAGTTGATGTTGCCGTAGTCTATAACCGGCCAGATCCATCCACCTGTGTTTTTTTGAGATGCCACGATATTGTCTACCGTCCATAAGTGTTCGTAATCTTTAAAATCTCCCTTAACCAAACTGCCCATAAACATATCATAGATTTTGTTATCTATGGCGTCAAAAAAATCAACGTTGCCGCTTAGTACTGTGATTGCCGCATTATCCTGTTCAACGTTATTCAGAACAGCGATACCATAGGGGATGATTTCCAGCCCATCCTGTACAATTTTTGCCTGGTAATTATCGTAAGGGGCATTTGTAGTAAAAGCAATTTCATCCGGGAAACCTAATATTTGCCGGTTTCGCTGTGTTAAAGGCAATTTAAATTGATTACTTGTATTGCCCTGCTGATTTTTCACCTCTGCCAGGTTGTTAATTTGGAAGGTGAGGGCGATAGGGCTATCATCGCTTAGATCTACCAGTTGATCGTTTATATAAAGTTGGAGTTGGTTCATGTTTATGTTTGCTGTTGAGTGGTCTGAATGTTAAATTATTTCCTAAAGCATATAGTTGCTGTAATGCGCGTTTATGCCCGATAAAAAAGCTTTAACAATTCGCCATGACCTACTGCCTTTGGATATTTATTGCCGGCATATTGAACGTAACGCTAAATGGGGCCTGGCCGTTGCGGGTTTCATATTCGCTGAATGTTGCACTGTTGATTACGATGGTTTGCCACTTTACCGGGTTTTTACCGACCAGCATTTGTACTTTCGGCGAATACTTAATCGATTGTAAACCTTTGATATCGGCTACCGAAAGATCTTCGGCTACCACTTTTATTTTTTGGCCCGCCGTTTTGCTGATCACCTCCTCAATACCTTGCTGGTTTTCCCAATCATTAACATAGTTTTTAACGATGACTGCATTCTGCACATCCAGGCTTACTTCCTGATTGTATCCAAAGCGGTAATAGTTCCAGCTGCCGGTAAGGCCTATCCAACGCAGATAAACCGAATTATCATCTATAGCATCATCCACCCGGATGGTTTGTGTCTGCGTTATGCTATGGATAGTATTCCCTTCGGCATACTTTAAAGTTAAATCTATATAATATACATCGCCTGCAAGTAACGAATCGATCAGTAACCGGTTCAATCCTATCCTTTGCGGCAGCGCAATGTTGCCGCTGCTCTGGCGTGAAATAATCAGTTTACTGCCATCGGTATTGGTTAGCCAGGAACCGTTTTCATTGAGTAGATAACTGGTTTGGGGGCCGCCGGGCAGTGGGTTTCTATTGATATCCAGCAGTGTAAATTCGCAATAGATATCGTGCCCCAGCAGGCTTTCGCTATAAATAAAGCCAATATCAAATGGGTAGCCGTTACTGTATGCAGGTTCGGCAAAATCTGTTATCCATTTAGCCTTCGGTAAGCCATCGGCCAGGTTGGCAAAAGGTAGGTAAGCAGCCAGATTTCCGCCATAGCGTTCGCCTAATTGTTTCGCTGAATACAATACATAATATTGTTGGTTTACGGGGATAAATGCCGAACGCTTTATAAGCCCGTCCTCATCCCATTCCTCGGCATAAGCAATACTGTAACTGGCACTTAGGTTATCATCCCGGTAGTTGCCCAAGGTATAGTCACTTTCATCTTTTGCGGCAAGCAGGCTTTGCAAAAAGTTTGAAAGATCTGCTTTTACAATTCCGCTACTATCCGGCCGGTTGGTGGATTCTATAGTTTGTGCCGTACCGGTAAATTTATCCTGATAAGTAATGCGCGTGATAATTTTATAATAGCCACGTATTTGGTTGATGTTGATATATCCCCCCGCATTGCTAATAAACGGGGTGCTGATTACTAAATACCCGCTGCTGGTAAGCCCCTTTACAACGTAGATACCTTTATATGGGGCGGCATTAATGTAAACTTTATCATTTTCCTTTAAATATGCTACTCCTGCCGTGTTAGATAGCAGTGTGTTTATTCGAAAAATTGTATTACCTGGCGATGTAGTATCCGGCATAGCCTCCAGTACTTCAAAATCCTTTCGCTGATAAGTGAAAACAACAGGGTTGAAGGCGGCATTCCAGCGCGAGATGTTGCCATCCGGCAATGTAACGGATGGATCGTCTGTGAGCAGGTTGCTGATCACCGGAATCTCGATAGTGGCACTTGCTTTACAGCCGTTGGCATCCAGCGCATAAAATGTTTTGAGGCCGCCGTTTAAACCGCTAAAGGTTGGCGATGGTTGATAATTCACATCGTCGGTACTGTACGTTATACCATTGTAATTGCTGGTGGCGAAGATGGTTGCTTCGCCATCGCGCGCGCCTGGGGCGGTTTCTGCGGCATTTATTTTTACCTGGGTGATCAACAGACTGCATGGGGAGGGAGTTATTACATCGGTACCCGCTGTAAACGATAACAGCGTTACGGTTACAGAATAATCGTAGGTCAGTTCTCCCTGATCATTATACCGCAGTTCCCGATAGTAACCCGGATAGATGGGTATGCTTTGCCCGGATACGGATGCGGTTACCGTTTCTATACTACCGTTGGTGTTTACACTGAAGGTAACCTCACCATTATTTGCATTGGCCGGTTGGCCGGTTTCCGAATTATAAATGTAAACAAACAGGTCTGCCTGTTCAATAGAGCCGCCATTATGGTCGGGGTAAGTGGTGGTATACGGCTGGGAGGTTAGGTATGCTTTTAAGCTCATTGATAAATTGTTAAGTTGATAGCTGGTGCGGCGATGAGTTAATAATTTTATAGGCTGCCGGAGCTGGCTTGCTAAAAAGCCTCGTAATACATTGCGGTTAAGGTTATCGTTAGCCCTACACCCGTAGTATTGGTATCGTACTTATTGTAAACTGCGGTGCATTTTGCTTTTTCGCCCGCTTTAACGCGAAAATGCCGGCCTTCCCCATCCCGGTATTTACCGGCTTTGATTATAAACTCATTCGCCATATGCAAAGCCTGCCGGATATAATTTTCGTTATCGGCGGTGTACTGGCCAAATTCGGTTTTATACAAAAACTCCAGGTAAAGCGTAAATACATTATTCACAGAGCCGTTTACCTGTGGCGAAAGTACAATGGGTTGCATTGGGTAAAGCATTACACATGGAAATGCCGCATCGTCTGCCAGGGTGTTCAGTTCTTTTTCGGTGCCATATAAAAAGGATGGAGACCCGCCCAGGGTATCCACAACGGCGTTAATTTGGTTACGCATAAGTAATAAATAAAGCAGAGCCCCCCAACCCCCTGAAGGGGGAGCCGAATTTTTAAGGTTTAATGTTAGATTAATAATAGCTCCCCCTTCAGGGGGTTGGGGGGCTAGTCTGGGGCTAGGCTGGAGCTAGGCTAGCTAGGGCATGCTATCTCACTATACCGCTTTTGGTATTCCGCTTCAGTTTTATTAAGCAGCAGCTTGGTGAGGATGCGTTCGTAGGGCATGGCCAGGATGAGCTCCCATTTGGTAACATCACCCCCGGCCAGGGCGTTTACGGTATTGATATACCTAAACTTTTCGAAAGTATGTATGCCAGCCCTTTTTTCAGCAGCGGTAATACCTGTTGCCAAAAGCCGGTTTTCGGTTTCGATAAGTCGGGATAATTCATAAAAAAATGTTTCGCAACGGGCAGCGCCTCCGTTACCCCAAGTTCTTTAATAATTTCCACAAAATTAGCGGCAGCGGTCTCATCAAACTTTAAACCTGTAACCCTGCAAAACAGGTAGTAGGCCAACACTTTGGCACAAGCTAACAGTGAGGGTTTAAAATAGTCTTGCCAGTTTTCCGCTCCGTATGTTTTTATATGCTCGGCTATTTCGTCGGCTATCACATCCCTGGCGGCCATAAATGCCCCGGCGGGTTCTACCGACAGGTTTTTTGTCACATCAACGGTAACCGGCCCTCCATTCCAGTTTACCGTTATGGTTTTGGGGATGGCATCGCTGTTGTAAAGGGTAGCGATTTCGTGCGACAGGTTTTGGATGCTATCGGCGTAAACCATAAAATCTGCGGCGTTGGTCACTTCCTGCAGATCCGCAAGGGGTACGCCAGAGAGAATGCTGATTGCTTGTATGTCGCCGAGGTTTGGCGCATCCTGTAATTGCATCATCTGCCCAATGCTTACTTCTTTAAGCTGTGAGGGAATTCTTACCTCCAGCTTTCCATTTGTGGTTTTTAGTGTTTTGCTTATCATTGAAATAGGAGCCCCCACCCCCCTGAAGGGGGAGCTTTTGATTAGTGTGGTTATACAGGGATTTGAGCCGCCCAACCCCCTGAAGGGGGAGCTTTTGATTAATGTGGGGTTTGAGCCCCCAGCCCCCCTGAAGGGGGAGCTTTTTAATTCTGCTCCCCCTTTAGGGGGCTGGGGGGCTTAATAAATACCTACCAGGAATTCGGAGATTCCGCCTGGTGTTTGCATGGGCGGGCGGGCCGCAAGCTTGCTTTTCAGGCCTTTTTCGGTTGTGGTTTTTAGTTTATTTAATGCCACATAGCGCAAGGGATCAATCAAATGGTTGCAGGCGTCTACCGGTTGGTTAAGGGGTTTGCCGCTGCGGTCGGTTTTCCATTTGTATCGTTCCAGTTCTTTACGCAGGTTGATACTGGCGCGGGTAACATTTATCTGGTACCGTTTCAGGATATCTATGGAATGGCTAATACTATCGGCCCCTTTTTTGGCGCCGGTAATATACCAGCCCATTCGCTTAAGCTCTTCAATGGCTTTTGGTTCAGAGCAGTCGGCGATGATCTCGGTGTTTTTACTAAGCCCTGTTGCTTTAAGTTTTCTGGCAAGATCGGTGTTGGTGAGGCCGGTCTCATAAATTAATTCCTCCGCCCAAAGTTCTCCGTTTTGATTATACACCAGCAGGCAGCCGGTTTCATCATTGCTAAAGCCAAAATCCAGGCCAGCCGCTATTAGTTTTGCATTTGCGGGGATGTCATCACAAACAAACCAGTTATTAAACACCAGGCCAGTCGTGCGGCCGGTGAGTCCCCTGGCGTACACCTTCCATAGCTCAAAATCTTTTTCTTTAAGCGATTCTATTTTTTGGCGAATAACATCATCTACCCAGGGATTATGCCGGTGATCGGATATAATAAGTTCCACTCCCGGCTTGCCTACCAGTTCATGGGCCCAAAAGCCATTGTTAGGGTTGTAATCTATAAAAATTCGTTTGCGGGTACGTAACGCAAGTTCGCTGTAAACAGCCCAGGGGATTCCGTTTGCTTCGTTCAGAAAAAGATAATCCCGTTTGCCAGATTTTGCATCCTGCGCATCACCGTAGCTTTTAAATTCAATGATGCTGCCATTGGTAAATTCAAATACCTGGTCGGTTTTGTGATATCCTTTCAACTGGTTTTTTAAAACCTCAGATCCTTCGAAGATCACGATAGCATCGCGAAGCGCACCTGCTTTTAAATTGGGCATGTCTTGCCCCGCTATGGTGATAACTACTTTATCTGTAGCAGCCAATACAAAAAGCACCTGTAATATTGCGTAGGTTTTGCCGGAGCTGGTGCCGCCCTGATTAATAATAACCTGCGCCGCGGAAAAGTAATTTTTTTGAAATAGGGCGGTTGTTTGCATATTGTAGAGAACAGGTTTAATTAAAGGCCATAGTTTTTATAAGGTTACATCCTTTTCGGTAGTGACGATGGCCGGCCCGCTGGTGATCACCTCGATCTTTAATTTTTTAGACAAATTGCTGCCTGGTTCGGCCGTTGGTTTATCTGCCCAGCCCATGCAGCGCAAAGCAAACATAGCACCGGTTGGTGCTGACTGGTGCAGCTTTAGTTCATATTCCTGCTGTACCATTAAACGCCCGGCCTTTAGCGTTTTCCTATATTTGCCTTTATGTTCGTATTGCTCAAACTCGGCCATGCTGGCAAATCCAATGTGCAGTGCAAGGCCCGTTAACAGGGCCGGGTTGTGCTGCTCTTTGGGTGTGCTTTTTTTCGATGTATTGGCCGGTGAATCTGCCGGGTTGTCTTTTGTTAATTGAAATTCATTTTGTAGAGAATTGAAATAGCCCCTAATGAGGTTTTCCAACTCGGAATTGCTGTTGAAGGTAGGCATGAAGATTAAGATTGAGAAAATGAATAAAATGCCGATCGGCATACATTATATACAAATGTAAGAATAATATTTGAAATTTGCTAATATTTTTAGGTTTTTTATTTTATATAGAATAAAATGTCTTGTGTTTAAAGTAACTACCGCGGGGGTGGGTAGGAAGTTGCTAATTCGCCGACTTCCAAAAAGTATTATCTTTGCAACAGCCCCAGTTGAAACAGGGCGCAACCTTAACTAAGCCGTTATCTGTGAGAGCTTCCAAATTTATTTTCAATGCTGTTAATGTGTGCGCTATTAACCGGTAAACTATTTGCCCAGGATAAATGGAGCGTACCAATCAGCACACACCGGCAAACAGATACACTGATAGTCAGGTCGCAGGATACTATCCGCCAAAAAGATCTCTACGATGTTATCAGTTCAATATTTCATAAAAAAACGCCGGGAGATAAAAAATTGGCCGTAATTGGCACCAGTCCGGTTTTTTCCGTTTTGCCGGCTATAGGGTATACTTTGCAAACGCGATTGGCTGTAACGCTGTCGGGGAATATTGCTTTTCGTTCATCGTCACAATCGCGTATCTCCACCATTAGCTCCAACGCCGCTTACACACAAAACAAGCAACTCATTATCCCCATACAATCCAACATCTGGACTGCCGGTAACACTTATAATTTTGTGGGCGATATTAAATATTATAAATATCCGCAAAGCACATTTGGCCTGGGCAGTAATTCATCGTTTTTAAATAACAACCCAATGGATTACACACTCTTTCGGTTTTACGAAACGGTTATGAAACGCATCACCGGTAATTTGTATTTGGGCGCGGGATACATCATCGATGATCATTCGGATGTATCTGAAAAAGGAAATACCGATGGCACTGTATCAGATTATGCCCGCTACGGAGAAACATCACATACCATTTCTTCCGGCTTTACGGCTAATGCCCTTGTTGATATGCGCGATAACTCCATTAATCCCACCCGTGGCTTTTACGCTAACCTGGTTTTCCGTAACAATAAAAAATTCCTTGGCAGTACCTCTTCATGGAAATCGCTGGTGATAGATATTCGCAAATACTACCATCTGCCCGCCCAGTCTGACAATGTAATTGCCTTTTGGAGTTACGATTGGCTGGTACTTAACGGCAAGCCTCCTTACCTGGATCTTCCCGCCAACACCTGGGATCAATACAATGGCACGGGCAGGGGGTATATCCAGGGGCGGTTTCGCGGTGCGCAAATGGTATACCTGGAAAGTGAGTACCGCTTTAAAATCACAAAAGATGGCCTGCTTGGCGGTGTTGCCTTTATAAACGGCGAAAGTTTTTCGGGGGCGCCCGGTACGGCTTTGCAAGCCATGCAACCGGGTTACGGAGCAGGCCTGCGTATAAAGTTGAACAAGGTTTCTAAAACTAATATTTGTATAGATTATGGCTTGGGTAATCAACACTCTAACGGTGTATTTGTAACCGTTGGAGAGATCTTTTAACTGCTGGTTTGTATCTTCTCTGCAATTTCCAAACTTTTACTCGTTTCGTAAGCTCTTAACCGGGTTAGCTATTGCTGCTTTTATGGCCTGGTAGCTGATTGTGCCCAGGGCTATAAAAATAGCTATTAATCCGCCTGATACAAAGATCCACCAACTCAGCGTTATGCGATAGGCGAAGCTTTGGATCCACCTGTGCATTAAATAAAGCGCAACAGGTGATGAAACTGCAATAGCAACCAAAACCAGGTTAATGAAATCCTTCGACAGCAAGGTGGCTATCTGTGCCACTGAAGCACCTACTACCTTGCGGATGCCAATTTCTTTGGTGCGCTGCTTTACACTGAACAGTGCCAGCCCGAACAGCCCAAAACAGGCAATGCTGATGGCCAGCGTGGTAAATACAGCAAACAATTGCCCAAACTTTATTTCTGCTTCATACTGCCTGTTAAAGCTTTCGTTTAAAAAGCTATACTCCAGCGGGCGTTGGGGTACCATATTTTTCCATAATTTATCTATACCGGCAACTGTTTGCTTGATATCAGATGTACTCATCTCGACAGAAAATACTCGGAAGTTACCCGGTAAAACCCTTATGGCCAAAGGTTCTATAGGCTTTTGCAGCGATTGGAAATGAAAATCTTTATAAACCCCTATTATCCGGCCGTCGTTGGGGTACATACCAACCTTTAGCCCAATGGCTTCGGCTGCGTTATTAAAACCCAGTTTACGCAGGGCAGTTTCGTTGATCAGCATAGATTCTACGGTATCTGCAGCAAACTGTTCGGAAAGCCCCCTGCCGGCTACGATAGGAATGTTATACTGCTTCATAAAGGTAAAATCGGTTAAAAAGATGGGGAGTTCTGCATGGATGGTGTCGCCTGTTTTTTTTGCGAATTCCATCGACCAGCCCCCCGGGTCCACAACACCCGGCACCTGCGACGAAGCCGTTACGCTTTTTACACCTTTTACCCGCATCAGTTCATATTTGATCAGTTGGTATTGCTGTTTTACCGATTGATCACCCTCAAAATTGATAACCATAGTTTGCGAAGGCTTAAAACCGAGGTCATGTTTTTGCATGTACTGTAATTGGTTGTAAACCACGATACTGCTGATGATAAGAACGATAGAAATAGCAAACTGAAAAACCACCAGGCCCTTACGGATAAAAACGCTCCAGGCTGATGATCTGAGGTTGCCTTTTAAAGCCGTAACCGGGTTAAAGCCTGACAGGACGAATGCCGGGTAGGTACCGGATAGCACACCTACTACCATCAGAATGGTAGCTAGGGCCATCATATGCAGTGGCACCAAAAGCCCGAATGTGATAGCTTTACCGGCAAATAAATTAAAGGAAGGTAGGAGCAGGTAAGCAATTACAACAGCGATGGTTAGTGCCACACCAGTCATCAAAAATGATTCGGTGAAGAACTGTGCAATTAATTGGGAACGCGTTACGCCGTTTACTTTTTTTATAGCAACCTCTTTAGCCCTTTCTGCCGCCCGTGCGGTTGAGAGGTTGATGAAATTGATGCAGGCGATCAGCAGAATAAATACAGCGATTACACTGAACACGTATAGCGTGCTGATGCTGCCTGTTTTCCCTATCTGCCCCTCCCGGTCGCTGTGAAGATATATATCGGTGAGCTTCTCCAGGCTATAGTGATGGGTGGTGGCAGGGGTGTTGGCTTTGTGGCGATTGGCAAAACCATCAAACTGGCTGACCAGGCTATAAGCATTGTAATTCTCGGGCAGTAAGATATAGGTCCAAAAATTGTTTGAATACCAGTTGGTGAAAAGCCAGTCGTACCCCGATTTTTTTTGCTGCGCGGTTGCCATGGATATAAAAATGTCTGACGCGAAATGAGCATTCGCCGGCATATCTTTCATTACACCTGTTACCTTCATCGCTTTGCCATCCAGCATTAGGGTTTTACCGAGCGCGGCGGCACTACCAAAATATTTGTACGCGATTTTTTGCGTTAATACTACACTCATGGGTGCCGCAAGTGCGGTTTTGGCATCACCGCTTAATAAGCCGAGGTCAAAAACGCTGAAGATAGCCGCGTCTGCAAAAAACAGGTTACGTTCTTCAAACAGTTTGTTATCATATTTAACCAGGCTTTCTGCTTTAATGAGCCTTACGGCCTCTTTCACCTGTGGGAAATCACTTAGCAGGGCCGGCGCCATCGGTCCGGCAGACCCTGCGCCATGCTGCATTAGAGCATTCGTTTTTTTATCGTCAACCACACGGTAAATGTTGTTAGCTTTTTTGTTGAATTGATCATAGCTCAACTCATTTTCTATGTACAAAGCCATTAAGATAAAAGCCGTCAGGCTAATCACAAGTCCGCCAATATTAATGATGGAGAATGTTTTGGTCCGCATCAGGTTTCTGAAGGCGAATTTTAAGTGATTAATGATCATGGCTTTATGCATTATGGTTACTTACTATGGCTTGCTCTAAATATATGCCATTTTGTAATACGTTGATGATTAAGTATTTAAAATGGCATTCATTAATTTGGTGTACGGTTGCGTTACACCTGCTGTGCGAAGACGATACAACTAAAGTCCCTGATTTTGCGGCATTGTTTACCGAGTAGAATTGATCGTTTTAATTCACAGTGCTGCAATTAAAACGCTTCGTAAATAATTGTCATTATTACAGCTTTTGAGCAAACCTTTTGGGCTTATGGCCCGTATACTAATAAAGGAAAGTTAAATTGTGTTAAACTTTTCTACTAATGATATTAACGGACCATTTTAAGATATTTTTTCGGTAGTTTTATACCATCAATTTGCCTATGTGCTCAAAACGGTTTACAAACTGGTGTATATTTTATTTGCTGCTCATCGCAGGTGTTGCATCGTCGTGCCAGAAAGAGCAGGGTGATAACAGCGTTGATCAAAAAAAGACTGTTGCTGCCATTGATAGTATGATATCGGTTGCCCCATCTTCAAATTTTTTAGCTGCCAGTGGTACCTTAACGTTTAAGGTGCAGGATTCTACCTATATTTTCAACGCTGCTGAAGATTCAGTTGCGTTTGTTAACATGAGTTCAGGCGATAGTCATTATTTTGGCCTTACCGCAATCAATAAGGCACATACCATGAGCTTTGCCATCAGCAGCAAAGGGACGGCTGCTGCCGAAATTACCAAAGGCGTGGAGGGCAGCCAATTGTTGTTGCGGCCGGATGCGTTGCACATCAAACAGTATAGCCTCACCCAGTTTACAGAACCCGGCGATGCGGGCGTTTTGGATTTGCTTAAATACCGGCAGGATAGCACGCTTGCCAAGGGTACCTTCTTTACTTTTTTAGCAAAAGATGATAAAGCCGAATCCCCGTTTTACCGGGTGGAGGGCAGCTTTAATCTCAAATTAAAATAGCACTGGGTGCTTGTTTCCTAGAGCATAGTATCATTACTTTTTGACGACGCCTGATTTAAGTTTTCAGGAGTTCGTAACAGCTCGTAAATACTTGTATTGTCAGTATGACACAACATTGTAAAAAACGGGTTACCTGCCAATTTCTCAACCTGTAAGGCTTTAAAAAGTGCCATTTTTTGCGTACATTTGTATACAAAAAAAGGAGATTAATGAAAGTATTTATTGGAGGCCTTCCATTAGAAGTAAATGAGGCCGAACTAAATGCGGTTTTTGGAGATTTTGGGCCGGTTAAGTCCCTCAGGATCGTAAAAGATCGTGAAACAAAAGAGAGTAGGGGTTTTGGGTTTGTTGAGATGGTGAACGAGGATGAAGCTAAAGAAGCTATAAGATGCATGAACGGGCAAAGCTATTACGGCAAACGGATCACTGTAAACATAGCTGAGGACAAAGGTCCTGGTTTTAACAGTGGTGGCGGTGGCCGCGGTGGTTTTAGCCGCAATTAATATACCCCCAGATATTTTGGAAGCCGGCAATGCCCGGCTTTTTTTGTGTAATTTATTTTGCTTTGGGTATAGCAGGAGTGCTGTTTGGCTCAATGCCGAGCGGTTTTAAACGATGAGTAAAGTTTAGCATATGGCCTTTTGCAGGCCCGCTAACATAAGCTTAATTTGCCCTCTTTAATTTTTATTAGTATTGTTGTGCTCCTAAACAAAAACAAGGTGAGCCTCATAGGTAGTATAAACAAGCGTTGGATCAGGATTACCGGCTCAAACGCCGAATTTCCACTTGAGGTCAGGATCTTCCATTCGGTTTGCATCATTGTTATCGCAGCACTTGGGTACAATGTTCCTTTTAATTTCTTTATCGGTTTGCCTATCATTGCCGAACTCAGTTTGGCTACCTTGGTCTTATTTGGTTTCCTGTATTACCTTTCGCGGTACCTGGGTAAAACCAAACCCGCCATCTTTGTTTTTGCCATTGCCGGTAATCTGTTGTTTGCTGTAAATTTCATGCTTAACTCGGGTACCTGGGGCCCAACGGAGTTGCTGATGAGCCTGTGTGTGCTTTTGTTACTTTGTATAGTGCCTAAGAAGCAACACCGCGTATGGGTAGCTTTTAATTCGGCTATCGTTATCGGTTTAAATTGTTTCGAGTACTATTACCCCAGGCAAATTCCTTATACCTATGATAGCCGCCAAAGCCGGTTCTTTGATCTTACATCCGCTTATATTGTCGTAGTTATCGTAGTATATTACACCATAACCTATTTGCGCCGTAACTACGATCATGAAAAGCGTTCCTCAGCAGAGAAGGCGAATTCTATCGAAAAAAAGAATGAACAAATTGTGCGGCAAAACCGCGAATTGGAGCGCATAAACCAGGAGCGTAACAAACTGATGTCGATCATAGCGCATGATCTGCGCTCGCCATTAAGTAATATCCAAAACTATCTGGAATTGGTTACGGAATATGACCTTGATAGCGCAGAGCGCCAATTGGTTGAAGACGATTTGCTTAAAGTAACCGGTCGTACCATTGATATGCTGGGTAAACTGCTTGTATGGAGTAAAGGGCAAATGGATGGTGTAAACGTAAATCTTGGGTCAATTAGCCTGCGCACCGCTCTGTTCAGCACATTGGAACTGGAACGTTCTATTGCTTCAAAAAAAGAGATCAGCCTGGTGGCTGATCTGGAATGGGATACCAAAATAGTTGCTGACAGTGATATGCTCCAACTGGTGATCCGTAATCTCATCAGCAACGCGATCAAATTTACCAACCCGGGCGGCAGAATCTCGGTTAAGGCAAAGCATATCGGCAATGAATGCTGGTTGATCATCCGCGATAGCGGCATCGGTATTGCGCCTGGCAAGCAGGCAGAGTTGTTTACGCTGCGCGCAGGCGCTACCTTTGGCACCAACCAGGAAAAGGGCGTTGGCCTAGGCTTACTCCTTTGCAAAGAGTTTACTGAGCTGCAGGGCGGCCGAATCTGGATGGAGAGCACGCCTGGTGAAGGTACATCCTTTTATGTATCTATGCCCGCTGTGACCAGTTAGTAATGGCTGTTGCAATTTTTAGGCAAATTGGCAATTTTCGTTTATGGGCGATTGGTCGTCAGCTTTAAGACAAACCTGGGGTTTTCGTAAAATCTAAAATCAAATTTAACGGTACAATACCAAATCGTATCTTTGTATTATGAAACCGGGCGATAAGGTAATTTGCATTAACGACAAGATAGATCCTGAAAAGAACGAGGAAGTGCGGCGTGATTTTGAGATCTGGATAACGAGGGATAAAGAGTATACCATCCGCGAGATCCTGGATAACAACGGCATTGTACCCGGACTGCTTTTAGAAGAGGTTCATAATTTCCCCAAATTTTTCAAATTGATTAACCGGTTTCAGGAGCCTGCATTTGCTCTTTGGCGTTTTCGTAAACTAAATTACAATGCTGTACCTGCTGAAGCAATTGCCGAGACAGAGGAACTGGTTGAAGTGCAACCGGACGAATTGGTGAAAGTCCGCGAAAAATAACAGGTGGCATTTCACCTTATTGATACGGTGAAAACACCTTGAAGGGACTATCCGCATTTTATAAGCTTTGAGTTATTTACTCTTATCGGCTTATGAAATTAATTAACTTTTTTTTTACTTTACTTGTTCGTGTGCCTCTTTAACAATTCACAGGTTAATTAATTTGCACAACATCTTTCTATATTTCGGAATAGTATCAGTCGTACTAGAGGTGCTTAAGATTCCAGTTGGCATAACTAAATTAAAACTGCCCGGCGGCGGTTTCAGTTTCTATTAACTGCGTTAATATACGTTTAAGAACGGCTTCGCGTGCCCAGGTCTGCTCAGTAGCGGTAGCATCGTCACGATACCAATTGATCGGGGCATTCACTTCTATCCGCGACTTATAAACGTATTGCTTGGTAGGATGCATCTTATTACCCTCATAGCTATTCAAATTCTCCGATTTGATAATGCCTGCGAAATTCCGAAGTGGTACATCAATTTGCAGGCATTCGTCCAGGCTGTTTTTGAAATCATGCTTGTCTTCCAGCCATAGGGTAAGCGACTCATCGCCCAGGTCATGGTCGGCTATGCTGATGCGGCTATAATTGTAATCTACCGAGATGATCAGCCACCATAATTCGTTCTTTAATTTTTGATTTAGTTTCATGTGTTATAGTTTATGTTTTATGAATTTTTGAAAATGTGGACGATTTAAAGGCCGCTGTTAAATGCGGGCCTCCAGTTTGGCAGGTACTTTTTAATGTCGTTTATTTCCTGCCGGTATTTGGCACAGGTAAATTGATATGCATCAATCCGCAATTGCATTTCGGCGCTGATTGGCTTTTGCTTGTCTGCTTTATTGGCTGGGCGCACTGCGCTGTAGGCTACATACATAATTTTTTTCTTCTTTATATTCTTGAGTCAGGCTGTAGTTTATTTGAATTTAATACCTATCTTTATCAAATAACCGCTTGACAAATATAAAGAATAATCTTTATTTAAATCAAGAAATAAATAAAATTATTTTCATGCTATGGAAGACCAGTTTAAGCCCAATAAAATAAAAACCATTCGCCCGGAGACGCTTGAGTTTATTATATTGTACAATCAGTTAAGGGGAAAAGCTTTTAATAACAATAGCGAGTTAGCCGAAGCGCTGGGCTTTAATAGTGCCAGCAGTATTACGGAAATTATCAAGAGTAGGCAAAATATAGATCCAGAAAAATTAAAGATATTTAAAGAAAAATATGGAGAAGCCTTAGGGAGTAAAAAAAACACAGATAAAACTGTAGTTGGCCGGAACAACGAAGGCATTCCCATGTATGAAATTACCGCGACTGCATCGGGTGTGGAGGTGTATAACGATATCAATGATGCGCACCCGGTAGGCCGGATGAATTTCCCGGGGATTGAAGAATGCGATTTTGCGCTCCCGGTTTGGGGGCATTCGATGTATCCCTACCTGGAAAATGGCTGCTGGGTAGCGTTAAAGATCATCAGTGATAAGAAGATATTGCCGGGTGAGGTGTATTATATTGAGTGGGGTGATTACCGCATGTACAAACGCCTCTTGGTTAGCGACAATCCGGAGGAGGTGATAGCGCACTCGGATAATACGACAGAGATGATTAACAACCGGCCCAAATACGCGCCGTTCCCAATCCGGATAGATGAGATTAAAAAACTTTGCCTGGTAAAGGATATCCATAAGAAGCATAACCATTAGGGATGTGCAGAAGGCAGATAAGCAGATATGCAGATTTCAGATGTGCAAATGATTGTTAGATAGCGGTGAACAAATTTATAAGTGCTTGAAACAAATGTTGGATAAGGTAATCAAATAAGGCATGGAGCAGGATTCGCTAGTTAAACACCAGAAGGTGTTTTTGCCTCTTAACCGCACATTGTTATACTATATTGTTGTTATAGTGCTCACCATATTTTTTAGCAACGCACCAGCTTTCAAAAGCGGACCGTGTACGCCAAACCTGGACTTACTTTTTCCGCTATTGGCCGTCCTAATCTCATTCGTGTTATTGGTTGTAAATGGGATTAATTTATACCGGAATGGCAGGCTTTATTTGCCGTCGCTAATAATTCATGCGTCGGTTATTGTTTTAGTAGTTACCTGGATGATGATAATTTAAAGATGCATTCGTTCAATAGATGATTATTGCATTAATTCATATTTAAGACGCACTTATTATGCAAATCCGCCAAGCCACCCTTGCCGATATCCCCGCTATCATACAGATCATCAAAGATGTTGTTCCGGCTATGATAGCTGCGGGCAATTTGCAGTGGGACGATCAATATCCTAACCCGGAAGTATTTGTTAATGACATCCACCAAAACCAGCTGTGGGTGGCAGAAATTGATGAAGCAATTGCCGGCGTAGCTGCAATTACTACCGATCAGGATGCGGAGTATGTTGAAGCAGGGTGGGACATAACGGTGCCCGCAATCGTTACGCATCGGTTGGCGGTAAATCCGCATTACGCTGGGCGTGGCATTGCCGCAGCCTTACTCATGCAGGCTGAGCATGAAGCGATCAAAAAAGGGATTATGCTGTTGCGTATAGATACTAATACTAAAAACCAGGCTACTCAAAAACTTTTCCCAAAATTGGGCTATATATATTCCGGAGAAATTAGCCTGGGATTTCGCCCGGGGTTAAGATTTTCTTGCTACGAGAAAATACTTTTGCGCTAAAATTTCTCAAAAATTAATATTAAAATTATTCTCTTTTGTTGTAAAACCTTATACGGCTTAACTTGTAGTTGGTGTATCCGGAAATAGTCCAATAGGAATTTCGGTATAAGTAATTAATCACCTTCAAAACATGCAACCAGGTTTTAATTGGCAAGATCTAAGTGTCGGAAGTGCAATGCAAAATGTTGGTTTCTACTTTCTGTTGGCAATTATGTTGTTGGTTATTTTCGCCCAGTTAAAAATAGGCGAGCAAACCGGGCATCATAAAGTTGCAAACAAGGTCAATTCTCGGTTTTACGGAAATATTGTCCAACACTGCGCTAATTCGTTTGTAAGTTTAAAGCGTCTTTGGCGGGGAAGTAACCCCCGGTAAAAAATTTCTTTATGTTATTGGCATGATATAAGTTTTGTATCGATCGCCGAAGTTTGAGTTAACGCGAGGAACAAGCCCGCATTCATAAAATTTATAAAATTATATTATGGAATACAGACAACTAGGAGGCTCGGGACTAAAAGTTCCCGTGCTCAGCTTTGGTACTGCTACCTTTGGCGGTGCCGGTAAATTTTTTGGCGCCTGGGGAAATACACAAGTAGATGAAGCGAAGAAACTGGTTAACCTGTGTATGGACGCAGGAGTTAACTTTTTCGATACCGCTGATATATACTCCGGTGGCATTTCTGAAGAAATTCTTGGAAAAGCTTTAGCAGGAATACGCAACGATGTGCTTATTTCTACAAAAGCCACATTTAAAATGGGGGAGGACCCTAACTACGGGTCTTCCCGCTACCATTTGATCCGCTCTGCGGAGAATAGCCTGCGGCGCCTGCAGACTGATCATATCGATATTTACCACATGCACGGTTTTGATGGCAATACACCGGTAGAGGAGACCTTACGTGCGCTGGACGACCTGATCAGCAGCGGCAAAGTACGATACATTGCCTGCTCTAATTTTTCCGGCTGGCATTTAATGAAATCGCTTTCCCTATCAGAGCGTTATGGCTGGGCCAAATATATTGCTCATCAGGCTTATTACTCCCTGCTCGACCGTGAGTTTGAGTGGGAACTAATGCCTGCGGGTATCGATCAAAAAGTAAGCACGATAGTATGGAGTCCGCTGGCATCCGGTCAGTTGGGCGGCAAATTCCGCAGGGGGCAGCCTATTCCGCAGGATAATCGCCGCAGCCAGGGTGGAAGCCACGGCCCTGAAACTGATTTTGAGCGCCTTTATAAAATTGTGGATGCCCTGGATGAGGTTGCTGAAGAAGTAGGCAAATCGGTTGCACAGGTAGCATTAAACTGGCTGTTACAGCGGCCAACGGTTGCCAACCTTATTATAGGTGCCCGTAACGAAGAGCAGCTTAAACAAAACCTGGATGCGGTAGGATGGAACCTGACTACAGAACAGGTTAAAAAGCTTGATGCAGCCAGCGAACAGCAGCCTATTTATCCTTATTGGCACCAGCGGCAGGATACTGACCTGAACCCCGTACCAAAGTTTTACTAAAAGAACAAAGCCCTTTCCGATAAAAGAAAGGGCTTTGCTTTTTATGTGCCTGCTAAAAAACTTGCTAATTTGTCTACTCCTCGTAATAGCATTTAGCCGTTACAAAGGTGTAGGATATGGTAAAGCCGAAAAATCCATAGATGTCCTTTTTTCGCAAGTCTCCGCGTTGTGAACCGGCCGAACCGGTGTAAATACCCGTGCGATCGCCGGTCCGATCAGACAAAACTACCGATAACGGACTGGACAGCTTTGATTTATCGGCATAGGATCCGCTTACATCGTCCAGGTAATCGGTAAATGTATATCGATATCCTAATTCTGCCCCAACCGTCCATTTGCCGCTAAAATTATATTTAAAGCCGGCGCCATAAGGTATCACTACAGTATTGGTCCTATATCCTTCGGTTTGTCCCTCGGTGCGCAGATTTTGCAACGATACCTCTATGCCTTCATATCTGGTATGCGGAACAAAGGTGGTGAAGCCCAAGCCCAGATAAACATAGGGGGTATACCGGCTCTTGGATACATCGGGGATAAACTTCATAAAGTTGAATTCGGCCCTTAAACTAAGCTCCTTTAATCCGTCTGTGAAACTTAAATTACGGTTTTGAATTTGCGCATCGCCAGATGTACTATCGGCACCAACAATCCTGTAATACTGATAAGCCAATTTAAGCCCCAGGTAACCGTTAAAATTCCGCTTAACAAATATTCCGGCAGACTCCCGGCTTGGTTTAATGGGGTTTGGATTTAAGTCGCCAACGTATCCGGCTACACCCAGTGCTCCGCCAATTTCCCACGTTTGGGCGCGTGCAGTTAAAGCAAAAAAAGTAAGTAATAAAGCCGCACAGAATTTCAGCATCCGTAGTAATTAGTAATTACGGGCGTCAAGTCCCCATAATAATTTAGTTCTTAACGTTTGTAAATAGCTTTCATTATTCAGGCGAATCAAATTCAGTTTAAAATCGGCCTTGCGCACCCTAAATTGCATTGTTTTATCAATAACGGCAGTACGGCTGTCGCAAGAAATGATGTAGTTGGTTCCCCGGCATTCCACCTCGAACGATAGCTTACTATCATCCGGTAAAATAATTGGCCTTACATTTAAGTTATGAGGTGATACCGGCGTGAGGGCGATACTGTTGGATTGCGGGAAAATAATAGGGCCGCCACAGCTAAGCGAGTAAGCTGTAGACCCGGTAGAGGTAGAGATGATGATGCCATCGCCCCAGTAAGAGTTCAGGAACTCATTGTTGAGCGATACATGTGTGGTGATCATGGCCGAGTCATCGCGCTTATGGATGGTTACGTCATTCAGCGCAAAATTATCTTCACCAAAAATCTTTTGGTCCGAGTCGATAACAAGTAATTCGCGGCTGTCCAGTGTGTATTCCTTGTTTACTACGGCATGTATGGCCGCTCCGATATCGTTCTTGTTGATACTGGCCAAAAAGCCTAACCGGCCAAAGTTGATGCCGATAACCGGCACGCCACTATCGCGAATCACGGTAACCATATCCAGCAAGGTACCGTCGCCACCAATGGTGATGAAAACATCTATAAAATCTTTAATAGCGTCGGTAGGCTTCAGCACGTTAAAAGGCGCAGTATCCACATTGCCCTGCAAATAATCATTAAACTGATAGTGGATGTAAATCTCAACCTTGTGCAGCACCAATATATCAAACACCTGCCTTATGTAAGGGAATACCTGTGGGTCGTTAAACTGCCTTCCGTATATTGCTATCTTCATCGTTTAAAAAACACGAATATCGAATATTGAATGTAAACAGTGGCAATATTGTTTTAAATAAGTGTGGGGCAATTTAATTAGAAAGGTGTTGATGTGGTAACAGCCTTAGTCGTCATTAATTTGGGCGTTGCCTTCGGCCCATGCTATCCACTCATACGCCTGCAGGCATTAAGCGCAGGGCCGGTATCCGTTGCTATCATTAACGCGGAGCAATCAGATAAATCTCTATATTAGAAGATGGTATTGAATGTGCTTAAATCTTTGTCCCTTTTCCTCCTTGCCGGCCTTTGCGAAATTGGTGGTGGTTACTTGCTGTGGCTCTGGCTAAAATCTGATAAGCCGCTTTGGTATGGTATTGCAGGCGGGTTGATATTGGTTTTATACGGCGTGGTGGCCACCTGGCAAACCGCCAGCTTCGGGCGGGTGTATGCAACCTACGGCGGCATCTTTATTGCCATGGCGCTGGTATGGGCCTGGAAAGTGGATGGCTTTAAACCCGATAAATATGATATCATCGGTGCTTGTATCGCCGTTTTGGGGGCCTGCATTATTATTTACGCACCGAGGAGGTAATGCTTTAACAGACGTCCTTGCGAGGCTCTCGCAAGGACGCTGAAAAAATTATTACTTCGCCAGTTCGTCCATGGTAACTTCGTTGCTCAAAAGATTACCAAATAGCTCCCAGCGTTTTGCAGGGTTTTTAGCAGAGCCGCCATTTTTTTCAATATGCCGTTTAACCAGGTCGAGGCCATAATTGTAATTGATAACATAGCTGCGGTATTTTTTGATAAAGCTTACCGACTTATCTGCTGTTTCATCATTCATCAGGCAGTATTTTTTAAGATAGGTGCGGGCCTTACTCTGGCTCCAGTTATCGTTGATTAAGCCACGGGCAGCTTCGTTACGGGCATAGTTAAGGGTGCCTTTAATAGCAAGCGCCTTAAAGTATAGATCGATGCCTGCCGTATCCAAACCAGCAAGGGGCAGCAATATACTTTTTGCAAATTTTACTTTTTCATCTCCGGGGAAGGCCACCTCGATGCCGTAATTGGCGCTGCCTTCGGCAATCAGAGATTGCGGACTGAACAGCGGGTACATAGAAAGTTCCACATAACCCCTGTCGTGGTATAGGTTTTTTTCCAAAAGCATATTATATACATGGTGTCCGGGGTAACTTTCATGACTGCCCACATCTATGGCGCGATCGATGAAGATCTTCAGATCGGTATTGATCTGGATCACGCTTTGGTATTTGCCTTTGTACCAGTTGTAGCCGTTCCAGGGTTTGTTGGTAACAAACTCCAGGGCGAAAGATTCACCCACGGGTAACTGGTAGTGCGCCAAAGTGCGCTTGCGCGATTCGGCAATGGCGGCTTTCATCACCGGTTCCAATTTGTCCTTTGGTATAATAAATTTATTGGCCAGCTTCTGGAAACGGTCATTCACATTACCCTTGCCCGGCAGCAGGCTATCCAGCAGAGTAAGTTGTCCTTTAAAATAATCCTCGGTATTTACCGGCGCGGTTACGCCAAACAATTGTTTAGATTCCTGATCGAAAGTGCTGTATTCGCCACCATAGATCTTGATGCGGCCACCGAATGCGATGAGTTGATCATAGATCCAGTTTGCCCGCAATTTGTTAGAGTCTACCTGTGCAGATGCGGCCATATCTTTCACTTCGTTCATCAGGCTGTTTACCGATGCCAGCAGGCTATCCCTCGGGAATTCAGCTGCCGTTGTGTCTTTTGCTTTAAGCGAATCCGGCCCGTAATAAGCATCCACAAAATCTTTATCGTAATGGCCTATAGTAAGGCCGAGGCGCACATATTCTGCAGCCAGCTTGTTTAGTTTTTTAGTTTCGGGCTTATCGGCATTGCGCTGGCAGGACGTAAAAATTACAACAGGAATAAGCAGGAAAAAGAAATTTTTCATGGGTATGGTTAAGATGGTAGGGGCCGCAAAGCTAACAAAATAGGATGGCAAAGGAGATGTTGTTTAGAACTTGATGTGAAGAAGCTAAAAAATGGTTGATGTAATTTAGCTTGAAGCAGTGCCCGGGAGTGTTACAACTGTGTTCCAAAATGGTGTTCCACCGCAATTTTGTTCAAATTTGTATATTTACATAAAGCTTTTTAAATCAGTATTTAAACCCGTTTAAATAAACAACAGGGCTATTCCAAAGTGTTTCATCTAAATAGTTAAGTACCTGACTATCAATGTTAAACTTGATTCAGGTGATTCGCATTCGCCGGATGAAACAGCTACTCGATTTATTTGAGAAAACGAGCCCGGAATTCGCTACAAATTCAAATAATTCATAAATGAATCGAACCGGTCTTTCGCGTTATCGTTATGATCTGTAAAGTTGAAAGTAGCTTTTACATCATACTCGTACCGGAGAAAAGTTGCCAGGATGTTGGAGATATCCTGTTTGTTCACTTTAAGTGTTATCTCCATGCGGGTGCTATCAGGAAAGGTGCGCGTGTATGAACTCAGCACCTGTGCATTATCCGATTCCACAATCTGCGACATATGCGCCAACGAGTTGTTCTTATTGCTGATCTCCAAAACAATAATACCGCCCGGCTGGCTTACCGACGTAAGTTGGGCAAAGTATTCATTCATGGCGTTAATAGAAATCAGCCCCAGGTAATCTTTTTTGGCATCCAGCACCGGCACTACGCTCAGGTCCTGCTCGTAAAACAACCGGATCACGTCGTAAATGTGCTGCTCCTCCAAAACATAAGGATTTACCAGCGAAAGGTTAAGGGCACCAATCTGGGTATTATAGTCTGGTTCTTCTATCAGGTCATCTTCAGATACAAGTCCCAAAAACTGCTCTTCGTTTACAATTGGCAAATGGCGCACGCGGAATTCCGCCATACGGTCAAACACCTTCTGTACGGTATCAGAAGTGTGCACCGGTGGGATCGCGTCGGCAACCATGTCAATTGCAAGCATATTTATTGTTTTAGTTTATCCAAAAATAACGTAAGGTACTTATTAAACTCCTGCGGGTGTTCCATCATTGGTGCATGTCCGCATTTGTCAATCCAGTACAAATACGAATTTGGCAATAATTGGTTAAATTCAACCGCAACCTCGGGAGGAGTGATTTTATCATCTCTTCCCCATATTAACGCAACTGGCATCGTTATCTTGCGTAAGTCGGCTTTCATATTATGGCGAATAGCAGATTTTGCCATCGCCAGTATTCTGAGCACTTTTGTACGGTCGTTAATATCAGCATAAACTTCGTCTACCATTTCTTTAGTGGCCACGGCAGGGTCGTAAAATGTGTATTGAACCCTTTCCTTTATAAATTCGTAGTTCTCGCGTCGCGGGAAAGATCCCCCGAACGCGTTTTCATATAAACCCGAACTTCCGGTTAATACCAGAGCTTTTACATAACCGGGGTGTGATAATACGTAAATTAAGCCAACGTGCCCGCCAAGAGAATTGCCCAGCAGCGTTACCCTGGTAAGTTTTTTAAACTTGATGAACTTGTGTACAAATTTGGACAGGGCCTTTACCCCGGTAGTTAACAGTGGCAGCTCGAAAATAGGCAGAATTGGAATGATAACCCTATAGTGCGGACTAAACTCTTCAATTACCTGTTCCCAGTTGCTCAGGGCTCCCATCAGGCCATGTAAAAGCAGCAACGGCTCGCCTTCGCCTTGTTCTAAATATTTAAAACCCTTTTCTTCTTTCAGTACAAAATCCATATCAGCTTCTTAAAATGCAGCTTTAAACCAATGCAGACCGTTTTCAATTTTAGTCTGAAAAGTTATATTTACCACGGTAAATTTAAATTAATAGGTTTTAGATGCAACAATTTTAATATATAAATTATCCCAACAGTTGTTTAACAACTTCAGATACCGTTTTGCCATCTGCCCGGCCCGCAAGCTCTTTATTGGCAACCCCCATAACCCGGCCCATATCTTTTACTGATGTTACTCCAAGCCGTTCAATAACTTCCTGAATATAACCCTCTATTTCAAATTTGCTCATCTGCTGAGGCAAATAGGGCTCTATTACATACATCTCCGCCATTTCTACTTCGTACAGATCTTCTCTGTTTTGGGCTTTATATATATCTGCTGATTCCTTGCGTTGTTTAATAAGCTTTTGCAGCACTTTAATTTCTGCTTCGGATGTTAGATCCTCGGCGGCTCCTTTTTCTGTTTTAGCCAGCAGCAATGCCGATTTGATAGCGCGCAGCCCGCGTAAACGATCTGCCTGTTTTGCCAGCATAGCTTGTTTTATATCCTGGTCTATTTGGGTTATGAGTGACATAGGTTTTAATTGAGAATTATTGATTTAGTAAATGAGTTATTTTATTTTCAGCTTATACTTTCAATTTGCATATCAGCACATCTGAAATCTGCAAATTATTTCCTGAATATAGAAGTTGCCGATGCCTGTGCGGTTGGCATCACAACAATATCATTAATATTTACATGTGCCGGGCGGGAGGCTACAAACCAAATGGTTTCCGCAATATCCTTCGCTATTAGTGGTTCAAAACCATCATACACTTTTTTAGCGCGGTCTTTATCGCCCTTAAAGCGTACTTCAGAAAATTCTGTTTCCACAGCACCAGGGTGTACGGCGGTAACTTTAATACCGTGGTTCAGGAGATCCAAACGCATGCCCTGGTTCAACGCTTCAACAGCATGCTTGGTAGCACAGTAAACATTCCCGTTAGGATAAACTTCTTTGCCGGCAATAGAGCCTATATTGATGATGTGCCCAAAGCCATTTTCTATCATCCAGTTGCTAACCACTTTGCTTACGTAAAGCAGGCCTTTAATGTTGGTGTCTATCATGGTGTCCCAATCATCGAAGCTGCCCTTGTTAATGGGATCCAGGCCTTGGCTTAAACCAGCGTTATTCACTAATACATCAATCTGTTTCCATTCGGCAGGTAAACCATCAAGATTTTCAACCACCTCAGCACGGTTGCGTATATCAAAGCACGAAACTGCCACTTCAACATTGTGCTGATCATTCAATTGACCAGCAAGAAGCTCTAAACGCTCCGTACGGCGACCGGTGAGTATGAGGTTGTAACCCTCGCGGGCAAAGATATGTGCACAAGCTTCCCCAATTCCGGAGGTAGCGCCTGTGATTAATGCAATTTTAGCCATAGACATAGGTAACTATCGGCAGCGAAATTATGTTTTTATTTTCGCATATGGCCGAATCAGAATTTTAGAACTTGGAAAATATAGCAAGTACGGGTTCTAAAAACTTTTTTACAGGTGGATGTTGATGCAGACAGCTAATTATTCGAAATACAAACTAAACATTATCGTATGCAGTGATAATTTGCTGATGGGAGATGAGAACGGCTGATTTTCCGGTACCAGCAGGTTACCAAACGTATTGGTTACTTTTATCTCTGGTGAAAGTTTAAAATATTCAAAATAGATATCAAAGCCAAAGCCTGCTTCGTACGACGAATAACCTTTCACATTTTTAACGATGCGTTCTATCGGGGCCGTATTTGCATTATCTTTTTTACCGCCAATGGTGCCAGAGTATTTAATGCCACCAAGCAAATACGCCCGCAGGTTGCCCACCCGGTCGGATTTTAGCTTCATCTGCAGGGGTAGGTCAACAGTGGTGGTTTGCACCGGCTTATCTATGGGTTCGGCCGTATTTTTGAAAGTGTAGCGCAGTTTTCTATCGGCGAAGATCAGCGAGGGTGTTGTGCGTATTTCAAGATGATCGGTCAGGCGGTAGCGGGTAATAAAGCCAACGCCAAAACCCGGAGTCGTGTTAGAACTGATGCTGGTAAGGGAATCCGTTACGTTTCTTTGCGTTTCAGGATCCACAAAAGGCGACCGCCAGTTGGGTTGTTTTACTATTTTAAAATCGCTGCCCACATAGGAAAAACTAAAGCCGAAACTTAGATCGGTTTCGTCTGCGCCGCCACCCCAGGCAGGTGAAAATTGCTGGGCACGCAACGCCGCGCTGCAACACATTAATATCAATACTACTGCTACGTAACGTAAAATCATTTAATCCCGGTATAGATGGAACAAATACCAAACGCCAAAGGCCTTGCTTTCGTATTTTTAAAACCAGCCTTAATCATCATATTGGTAAAAGCTACCCCATCCGGGAAAGCCGCAACCGATTCTGGCAGGTAGGTGTAAGCCCGTGCATCTTTACTAAAGATCTTGCCAATACCAGGTGTAACATAGTTAAAGTAAAACGCGTACAGCTGCTTAACAGGGAAAACTTTAGGTTTAGAAAACTCCAGCACCACCGCTTTGCCGCCCGGTTTCAATACCCGGTGAATATCGGCCAGGCCATCGCCTAAATTCTCAAAGTTGCGCACACCATAGGCTACAGTTACCGCGTCGAATTCATTTGCCCCGAAAGGTAGTTTTTCAGAATCGCCTAATTTTACTTCAAACTTATCAGAAAGGCGGCGTTTGAGGATCTTCTGATCAGCAATATCAAGCATGCCGCGGGAAATGTCTACGCCGATGATCTTTTTTGGTTTTAAGATCTTGAGCGCCTCAAATGCAAAGTCACCGGTGCCGGTTGCTACATCCAGGATGAGCTGGGGTTTGTCCGCTTTTAATTCGTTAATGGCTTTTTTGCGCCAGATGATATCGATCCCCAGTGACATGAAATGATTTAAAAAATCATAAGTTTTGGAAATGTTATTAAACATATCGGCAACCTGCTCTTTTTTGGTGCCCTGCTGATCCTGGTATGGTGTTACGATTTTGCTCATTGTGTTGTATGGGTGGCAAAGATAACTCATTTACACCATAGTCAATTGTGGATAGTAATTGGTATTTGGGGCAGCTTGTTCCACATTTGAAATGTGGAACACCATGAATACAAATTACGCTGATATTCAGTTAGTTGTGAAGTTATGGTGGAACAGATTGGAACATCCCTGTTGTTGAGGTGAAATTTGCAAGTGGTTTATCTTTAGTGTATTATAAAATAAACAGCTAGGTGTTGTAAAGCTACATGGAACAACATTTTGAAACACTTTTGGAACACGAATACGCCCGAAGAATGGACATAAATCTGGTCAATATTCCTGATCAATGCCTGAGTTTTTATAGTCGCTGGTAGCTTTACATCGGGGTTGCTCTAATACTTGCTACAAAATTGAAGTTGCGTTTTCTGAGCGATGATTTAACCTGTAAGATCGGCCTAACCATTCATCCCGTTTAGGCAAATAATTAATAGCGGTACCTGTGGCGCACTGCTGTGCCGCTACCGGTTCTGCTATGAACTATTTAAATAAATTTATATCTTGCCTGCTGGTAGTCGTACCTTAAAACCTGACTAATTTATCCTATATGAAAGAAAATAACGAAGCCTCGAGGAGAGGGTTTCTTAAAAAGCTGGCTACAACAACGGTAGCCGCAACCGTTGGCAGTAATTTGATCGCCGCCGATAATATCGGCAGTTTTCACTATCTCAAGCAGGAATATAACCGCATTGGTGCAAACAGCCAGGTAAATATTGCCTTGATAGGTGCCGGAGGTATGGGTACATCTGATACGAATACAGCCCTGCAAATACCGGGTGTAAAGCTGGTTGCGGTTTGCGATTTGTATGATGGCCGGTTGAAAGATGCCAAATCCAAATGGGGCGCTGATATTTTCACTACTAAAGTTTACAAAGAAATTCTTAACCGCAAGGATATTGATGCGGTGATCATAGCCACGCCAGATCATTGGCACCAGCAAATCTCGGTTGATGCCATGCATGCCGGTAAACATGTTTACTGTGAAAAACCAATGGTACACTCGGTGATGGAAGGCCCTGCGGTAATTAAGGCACAGCAGGAAACCGGCAAAGTGTTCCAGGTAGGCAGCCAGGGTGTTTCTTCATTGGGTAATGAAAAAGCCAGGGAACTGTTAAAGAGTGGTGCTATAGGCGAGTTAAATTATGCCGAAGGTTTTTGGGCGCGACGTGGTGCGGTGGAGGTTTGGCAGTATCCAATCCCCGAGGATGCATCAACCCAAACGGTAGATTGGGAAACTTACATCAGTAATGCGCCAAAAAGGCCGTTTGATAGCAAACGGTTTTTCCGCTGGAGAAACTATACCGACTACGGTACAGGGATGGCGGGAGATTTATTTGTGCATTTGTTTAGCAGCCTGCACTTCATAACCGGGTCTATGGGTCCTAATAAGATCTATGCTTCGGGCGGGTTACGCTATTGGAACGATGGCCGCGAAGTACCTGATGTTTTACTGGGTACATTTGATTATGCCAAAGCAGCGGCCCACCCGGCCTTCAATTTATCACTGCGTTGTAACTTTGTAGATGGTACCAGTGGCACCACCTACCTTAAATTAGTAGGCAGCGAAGGCTCAATGGATATTACCTGGGATAGTGTTACCCTTAAACGCAACAAATCAATCGATAACACCGATCCGTTTTACATCGAGAAGATGAAACAGATGGGGCAGGCTACCGGGGGGCGTAAAATGATGCTTCCGCCGGAGCAGATCACCTACGATGCCGAGAAAGGTTACCTGGGTGGCCCGTATGACCATATGAATAACTTCATCACCGCTGTGCGCAATGGTGGCAAGGTAACCGAAGATGCCATATTTGGCTATCGTGCCGCGGCACCTGCGCTGCTTTGTAACGATAGTTATTTTAAGAATGCGCCGATGTTTTGGGATCCTGAAAAAATGAAAACGATCAAATCCTAATCTTCACAGATAAATGAGAAATCCGATTACCATATTAAGCCTTGCGGCGGCATTAACCTGCCTGGCCGGTGCGCAAACCTTTGCATCCAGAACGATGAAGCCTGCCCCAACTAAAAAGGCGCAGACTAAAAAAAGCGAATGGGTAAGCCTTTTTAACGGGAAGGACCTGCAGGGCTGGCATGGTTATAACAAAAAGAGCCTCGTTAAAAACTGGGAAGTTGAAAACGGTGCGCTGGTTTGCCTTGGCAGTATCAAGGGTACGGATACCGGCGGGGATATTGTAACCGATGCACAGTATGATAATTTTGAACTGGAGTGGCAATGGAAGATAGATAAGGGGAGTAATAGTGGGGTGCTTTACCATGTGGTGGAAGACCCCAAATATGCAGGCACTTATTTAACCGGCCCTGAGTACCAGATCATAGATGACATCAATTGGGTGCCTGATATTTTGGAAGAGTGGCAAAAAACCGGCGCAGATTATGCGATGACCGTACCCAATAGTGATAAAAAAATAATGCCGGTAGGCCAGTGGAATAGCAGTAAGATCATTTTTAACCGCGGGCATGTAGAACATTGGTTAAACGGCAAAAAAATTGTGGAATTCACCGCCTGGAGTGATGACTGGCTTAGTAAAAAAGCGAAAGGAAAATGGAAGGACCATCCCGAATATGGGATAGCGCAGATTGGCCGCATTGCATTGCAGGATCATGGACATAAGGCCTATTTTAAAAATATCAGGGTGAAGGCACTGTAATACTATTTAGTTTAAATGTAAAATGACGGGCTTGCGGCAAAATCGCAGGCCCGTTTTATTTTATAGGTCTCGGAGGGTTCTTGTAGATCGGTACTCCTTTGGCTAACATAAATTGAGACTGTTAAATTGGATTTATTAATAATTATATTTTACTATAATTATTATATACAGAATATAATTTGGTTTTAACAAATAATATTGTATTTTTATACGTTGAGTAATCAAATCAATTGTTTCACTTAAAACCAAAAGTCATGGCCGAATTAAACACCTCCCCGGAAAAACAAGGCAGCAAAGTGCGCTCTCAAAAGAAGGCTCTTCGCGTAGATCTTACTGCAATGGTTGATCTAGCCTTCCTGCTGATCACTTTTTTTATGCTGACGACCACGCTTAGCAAACCCCGGGTAATGGATCTGACCATGCCGGTAGGGGATGAGCCGGGTGGCGAGGCGGCATCACGAACGATGACGATATGCCTTGGGGAAAATAACCAGGCGATGTACTACCTGGGTTTGGCCGATAAACCCATTATCGCAGCAACATTGACCAATTACACCAGAGACGGTTTGCGCCATGCAATCATGAATACCCGTACCTACGTATCGCAAACTACGGGCAAAACCATGCTCGTGATCATTAAACCTGCCGAAAGTTCCATTTACGAAAACCTGGTGAACACGCTTGATGAGTTAAACATCAGCAATGTGAGCCAATATGCTATCGCCGACATCGGAGCGAAGGACATCAGCCTGCTAAAGGATAAACAAGCCTACTAAACCCTGTCATATTACCGTAGCGCCGCAGCCTTTGGCTTGCGGCTTTTTTTGTTCGCTGCTAGTCCGGGCAAAGACCAGTTGAAATTGCCGCAATAATTAAGGTATGAAGTTATCCTTTGCCCCGGAAAAGCTTCGGCATTTTTTACCATCAAGATTTAAGCATCGAAAATGAAAATTCGCTGAATGTCGTTTACTGATGAGTTGACCCCATCGGGGTCACAGGTCGGTAGCAAGAGAAATATTGTGCTGTAGGTACAACACCTGTACAGGTGGGATACCTTTGGCATGCAAATATGATTTTTTCAATCGGCTGCCGGCCTTTGCACTTACGGGCGCAGTTTGAAACAGCTTGACTAAACCATGTTTAAATACGATATTGTATCCGTTTATAATGCTTACATAAACCCACATCTTAAACCTAAAGTATATGACCGTAACCGATCAAATTGACGATTATATAGGCAGCCAACCCGAACCGAAACGTGCCGATATGGAAAACCTGCATAGGCTTATCACTCAAATATTGCCCGGAACTAAGCTGCGGTTTGATGACGGGACAAACAGCGATGGTAAAGCGGTTAGCAACCCTAGTATCGGCTATGGCAACTACACCATTAAATACGCTAACGGAACCACGCGCGACTTTTTCCAGATTGGGATGAGTGCCAACACAACCGGGATTTCGATCTATATCCTCGGCATTGCCGATAAAACGTATTTAACTCAAACCTACGGGAAGCAGTTAGGTAAAGCCAGTGTAACCGGTTATTGCATCAAATTCAAAAAATTGGAAGATATAGATCTCCATACCCTTGAAGCAGCCATACGCGATGGTGTTAAGATCAGCGGCGAAAACTAAATTGTCAAATAAACACCTTTGATAATTCTTTTGAATTGTCTGCAGACATCAGGCTATTTCTACTTAAAATAAATTCTATTTTTTATTTCATAGCTATCCATAAGGCCATCGCTGATCATCTAAAAACCGTTTAATTAAGCTGTTATTCCGATGTCAAAAACAAAAGCAATTTCGGAACTTGAACACACAAACTATTTTAAAGAAATTCGATTTTATACACGTTTCGGAAACATTTGGGTATACCTCTTCGTTAGTAAACCCCACATTTATTTCTTTTTCGTTCCATACTAAAATAATACAAAGTAAGTTTTACCTTTGTCACCTTAAAAAAGACACATAAGTTATTGAAAGCTTTGCCCCAAACAACTTACTGTTTAACAAAGCTATTGAATTTAACAGCCCGGTTTTGGCTGTTAAACCCCGCTAAAAATGAGTTATAAGGATCAGATCGATTTGCAAAGATTGCCGCGCCACGTAGCTGTTATTATGGATGGCAATGGCCGATGGGCCAAAGGCAAAGGCAAATTAAGGGTGTTTGGCCATCATAACGGTGTACTATCTGTACGCGATGTGGTAGAAGGTGCCGGAGAACTGGGCATTGAATACCTTACCCTCTACACCTTCAGTGCCGAAAACTGGAGCCGCCCAACATTTGAAGTTAACGCCATAATGGAGCTTTTGATCAGCACCATTAATAAGGAGATTAATAAACTGATGGATAACAATGTGCGCTTGAAAGCCATTGGTGATCTGAATCAGCTTCCCGGCAAATGCTTTCGCGAACTTAACAACGCAATAAGTAAAACATCAGTAAACACAGGGCTTGTACTTACACTGGCACTCAGCTATGGCTCGCGCCGTGAAATTGTACATGCTGCCAAAGCATTGGCGACCAGGGTGCAAAGCGGAGAGCTGAACCCCGAGGATATTGATGAAACGATGTTTGAAGATAATTTATACACAGGCGGTATGCCAAATCCCGAGCTTTTGATAAGAACGAGCGGCGAATACCGTATAAGTAACTACCTGCTTTGGCAAATTGCCTACGCCGAACTTTACTTTACAACCAAGTTATGGCCCGACTTCAGGCGCGAAGATCTGTTTGAAGCCATACTTGATTACCAGAAACGCGAACGCCGTTTTGGGATGACTAGCGAGCAGGTAAACTAAATTTTTTCTTTTAACACTTTTTAACAACTGTATAAATTATTTTTAGCCCACTAAAATATTCGGATGAATAAAGTTTTTTTTGCTATTCTTTTCTCTCTTATAGGCACCGCGGCACTTGCCCAAATACCTGGTCAAAGGCGCCCTACGCTTACAAAATCTATACCGGCTGATAGTTTAAGCTACCTTACTCCTAAGGACTATATTATTGGTGGTGTATCCATTAGTGGCGCTAAATATTTAGATAAAGATGTATTGCTACAGATATCTAAATTAAATAAAGGCGACAAGATCAATCTTCCGGGCGAGGCTAACGCCAACGTGATAAAAGATCTGTACAAACAAGGCCTTTTTGATGACATTCACTTAAATGTTACCGGCATCAATATGGATACCATTTACCTGGAAATTGCCGTTGTGGAACGCCCGCGTTTATCAAGGCTGCATTTAACAGGTATCCGCAAAGGCGAAATTGAAGACGTTACTAAAAAGCTGAGCGATAAAACCGGCAAAATAGTAAACGAGAATTTGCTAAGTACCACCACAGCGATTATCAAAAAGCATTTTCACGAAAAGGGTTACTTATACACTACCGTAAATATTAAGCAAACTAAAGATCCGGGTGATGCCAACAGCGTTATATTGGATGTTGCTGTTGATAAGAAACGGAAAGTGATGATCAATGATGTTACTTTTGAGGGTAACAAGGATTTTTCACAGGCAGCATTACGAAAATACCTGAGCAAAACCCGCCGCCGCCATTGGTACAACCTTTTTGGATCGAAAAAATTCAAACAGGATAAGTACGATGAAGACAAGCAAAACCTGGTTGAAAAGATGCAGGATAAAGGCTACCGCGATGCTGAGCTGGTTAGCGATAGTGTGGTAAGGCATGATGACAAAACTGTTGATGTTAAATTAAAGATTTACGAAGGGCACAAATATTACTTTGGGGGTATTAAATTCTCTGGTAACGCAAGGTACCCTGGTGAAGTACTTACCCGTGTGCTGCAAATAGAAAAAGGGCAGGTATTTAGCGAAGAAGAGCTGAACAAGCGCCTGAGCGGCCCAACACCCAATAACGATGATGTATCATCACTTTATCTTAACGATGGTTATTTAACTTTCAATGCTGATCCGGTACAAACCCGTGTGCATAACGATACAGTTGATCTGGATATCAGGATTTATGAAGGGCCGCAGTATACCATTAGCCGGGTTATATTAAAAGGTAACGATGTTACCAACGATAAGGTAGTTATGCGGGAGATCCGCACCAAGCCGGGCCAGAAGTTTAGCAAGGAACTATTGATCCGCAGTGCGCGTGAAATTGGCCAGCTGGGTAATTTCGACGAGCAAAAAACCGAACCGAGGCCAACTAATATTAACCCTGCAGATGGTACGGTTGATTTGGTGTACAACGTAGTTGAAAAACCTTCAGATCAGATCGAGCTTTCGGGTGGTTTCGGCGGCGGGCAGCTGGTGGGTACCCTGGGGCTAACCTTTAACAACTTCTCCTTACGTAATATATTTAACAGCAAAGCATACCGCCCATTGCCAAAAGGTGACGGCCAGAAACTGAGCTTAAGAGGTCAGTCCAGCGGGCGTACCTACCAAAACTTTTCGTTCACCTTCAGTGAGCCATGGTTAGGCGGTAAAAAGCCAATTTACTTTGCATTGTCAGCCTATACACAGGGTAGTTCTACAGGTCAGTATTATCCAAAAACTAGCCCTAACTACAATAATCTGCGCATCAATGGTGTGGGTATAACCTTGGGTAAGCGCTTGAACTGGCCGGATAACTACTTCCAGTTAAACTACTCGTTAAACTTTGATCATTACAACCTGGATAACTACAGCGGTTACCTGTTCAACAATGGTACATCTTACAACATTAAGTTAACGCAGGAATTCAGCCGTAACTCGGTGGATGTTCCGCTTTATCCAACTTCGGGTTCAAACATTAAGTTAACCCTGCAGGGAACGCCACCATACTCGTTATTTAACAAATTAAATTATAACGTAATAACACCTGAGCAACGCTACCATTTTGTAGAGTACTATAAAGTGAAGTTTGATGCGCAGTGGTTCACCAAAATTACCGGTAAACTGATATTAATGACACAAACCCGTTTTGGTTATCTTGGCCAGTACAACAGCAAAGTGGGTCCATCTCCGTTCGAGCGCTTTAAGCTGGGTGGTGATGGTATGCAGAGCTACCAGTTTTTACAGGGTACCGATATCATTGGTATGAGGGGTTACGAAAATTACTCGGTAGTACCGGTAGGATCTAACTTTAATGCCAATACCAACCAGGGTAATGCTATTTACGACAAATTCACATTCGAGTTGAGGCACCCGGTTATTGCAAGCCAGTCGGCAACAATTTACATGCTGGCATTTGCCGAAGGCGGTAACGTATGGGATAATATTAGCCAGGTAAATCCGTTTAATGTTCGTCGTTCGGTAGGTGTGGGTGCAAGGATATTTTTACCTATATTTGGTTTACTTGGGCTTGATTACGGTTACGGTTTTGACAAAATACCGGGCCAGCCAGATGCTAACAAAGGGCATATCCACTTTACCATCTCACAAAGCTTAAGCGGTGGTTTTAATTAATTTGCACAGCAATACTATATGAAGAAGATAATATTAGTACTCTTTTTTACTTTCACAGCATTTACAGCGGCATTTGCACAGCGCTTTGCTTATGTGGATTCGGATTACATTTTGAAACATGTACCCGAATATGCATCGTCGCAAAAGCAACTTGCAGCATTGTCAGAACAATGGCAAAAAGAAGTTGACGGCCGGTTCCAGGAGATTGACCGTTTATATAAAGCCTACCAGGCCGACCAGGTGTTACTAACACCGGATATGCGCAAACGCCGCGAAGCGGAGATTGTAGACAAAGAAAAGATTGCCAAAGATTTTCAGCGCGAAAAATTTGGACCTGATGGCGAGCTGGCTAAAAAAAGTACGTCGCTGATTAAACCTATCCAGGAAAAAGTGTCAAAAGCAGTGCAAGCAGTTGCCGAAGGCGACAATCTGGATATGATTTTTGACAAAAACAGCGAAGTGATCATGCTATATGCTAGTCCGCGTTATGATAAAAGTAACGATGTAATTACGCGGTTAGGATTAAAGCCCGGAGTGTTTGCCAAATAAAAATTTTATATAAATTCGCGAACTATTATTAAACAACAGAACAGAACAAAAAAAACAATGAAAAAATTATTTAAAGTTGCTTTAGTTGCAGCAGGAATGTTATTTGCAGGCAACTTTGCCCAGGCCCAGAATAAAATAGGCCATATTAATTTTGAGCAGCTGGTAGGCCTTATGCCAGAGACTAAAACACTTTCTTCGCAAATTGATGTCTATAAAAAAACTTTTATAGATCAGTTAACTACATTGAACAACGAGTTGCAAACAAAAGGTAAAGCTTACCAGGAAAAAAGAGCAACCATGACAGATGCAGCTAAAACTGTTGCTGAAGGTGAACTTAACGACCTAAACAGACGGGTACAGGAGTACCAGACAACTGCACAGCAACAAGTAGAAGCTAAAGGTAATGAGTTAACCAAGCCATTGGTTGATAAAGCACGTGCGGCAATTGCTACCGTTGCTAAAGAAAAAGGTTATGCTTACGTATTGAACTCATCACAAACAGATTTGATCGTATCACCTGATGCTGATGACCTGATGGCTGCTGTGAAGCTTAAATTAGGCTTGAAGTAAGCTCAATAAGAATTTATATTATTTATAAAGCGCCCTTAACCGGGGCGCTTTTTTTATTTTTGTGTACTATGGTAAATGGTAGCCCGATAGGCGTATTTGATTCAGGTATTGGCGGTTTAACCGTGTTCAGGTCAATTGTGAGTCAATTGCCCGGCTATGATTATATTTATCTGGGCGATAACGGGCGTGCGCCCTATGGTAACCGGTCATTCAATACCATCCACCAATATACCTGGGAGTGCGTGCAATGGATGTTTAAGCAAGGCTGCCCGCTGGTGATACTGGCCTGCAATACGGCATCTGCTAAGGCCCTGCGTACCATACAGCAGCAGGATTTGCCAAAAGAGCATGCAGACAGGCGGGTGCTGGGCGTTATCCGCCCAACCGCGGAAGTAATTGCTAGTTACACCCAAACAAAAGAGATCGGTGTATTAGGTACCAAGGGCACGGTACAAAGCGGATCGTATTTATTAGAGATTGAACATTTTGCGCCCGAACTGAAAGTTTACCAGCAAGCCTGCCCGCTTTGGGTGCCGCTGATAGAAAATGGCGAGTACGATAAGCCCGGTGCAGACTACTATGTGAAACATTATCTTGATCAGTTAAAAGAGCAATCCGCCAATATTGATACCATCCTCCTGGCATGTACGCACTACCCGCTCTTGCTGGATAAAATAGAAGCGCAGTTGCCTGCTCATGTAAACGTAGTTGCCCAGGGAGATATAGTAGCTACAAGCCTGGTTGACTACCTCCAACGCCACCCCGATATGGAGGAGCACATCAGCAAAACAGGGAGTCTTAGGTTTTATACCACCATAGATGACACCGCGGAATTCGATCATCATGCGTCCCAATTTTTTGGTACCGAAGTGAAGAGCGAGAGTGTGGATGTAAGCGGTAAATGTGCGGATGCGCAGATTTCAGATGTGCAGATGGATGTGGAAGATTAGCCGATGAGCGCAATGGATTGAACGATATCGAGAAATTGCGGTTTAGCCTTCACAAAAAATCGTCACAACCAAAAAAGCACTACTAAAAAAGTCAACTATCCCCCGCATTTATTAAGTTTGCAGCAAAAGCAAAACGCACTTGAATTTTTACTTTACATATTTCCTCATTGCCTTCGGTTTATTTGCTTTTGTGGGCTTGTTTACCATGATTGGCGTATACGCGGAGCGTAAGGTGAGTGCGTTTATTCAGAACCGGCTTGGCCCGACTGAAACGGGTAAATATGGCTCCTTACAGGTATTGGCAGATATGTTAAAAATGGTGCAAAAGGAACTCATTATTCCGGCAGCAGCTGACAAGATCCTGTTCCTGATGGCTCCGGCTATTATTTTTATAGCCGTTTATTTAGGTTTTGCAGCCTTGCCCTGGGCCCCTGGCTTGTTGCCGGCAAAGATCAATATCGGGCTCTATTACATTTTTGCGATCATCTCTATCGAAACCCTTGGCATCCTGATGGCGGGCTGGGGATCTAACAATAAATATGCGATCCTCGGCGCTATGCGGTCGGCAGCGCAGATCATCTCCTATGAAATTCCGGCAGGCTTTGCGCTGATAGCCGTGGTGATGGTAGCGCAGACGCTTAATCTGCAGGATATTGCGATGCAGCAGGGTATATTAGCAGCTGAAAAAATTAAGTTTTTAGGTTATTGGGATGTGACGAATGTAGGCGGAATATTGTCATGGAACATCTTCCGGGCACCGCATCTCATCATTGCCTTTGTAATTTATTTTATCGCCTCGCTCGCGGAGAGCAACCGCGCGCCGTTTGATATCCCGGAAGGCGAATCGGAACTGGTAGCTGGCTTTCATACAGAATTTACCGGGCTGCAATTTGCGCTGGTGTTTTTAGCGGAGTACAGCATGATGTACCTGGTATCGATGGTTGGGGTGATCCTGTTCCTGGGGGCCTGGAATACGCCGCTGCCAAATATTGGTTCAGTAACGTTGGCTACCTGGACAACCGGCACGGCCTGGGGGATCATTTGGATCCTGCTGAAAACCATAGGCCTGGTTGGTGTACAAATGTGGATCAGGTGGACATTGCCCCGTTTACGGGTAGACCAGCTGATGAACCTTTGCTGGAAGGTATTAACGCCAATAGCATTTGCCTGCATGCTGATATCCGGCGTGTGGCGGCTATGGGTAATGTGATGTTGGAATCAAGCAGACAAGAAATTAGAAACAGATAATCGGTGAGATCGCCTAAAATCGGTGAAATCCCAAATAATGATGATAAATAAAGTATTAAACGGTTTTACAACGGCATGGCGGGGGCTCACCCTCACCGTGAAGTACCTCTTTGCGGGTAACCATAAGCGCGAGGTACTGTCGATTTCCGATAACAACTACTTTAAGCAACTGGAGGATACCAACACCATTCAGTATCCTAAGCAGGCACTGCCATCGCCCGAGGTTGGGCGATATCAGCTGGACGTGGAAATTGACGACTGCATAGTGTGCGACCTTTGCGCCAAGATCTGCCCGGTTAATTGCATCGACATCGAATCCATCAAATCAACTGAAGGTTCCATTGGCGAGACATCCGACGGTTCTAAAAAGCTGCTGTACGCCGCCAAGTTTGACATCGATATGGCGAAGTGCATGTATTGCGGCCTGTGTACCATTGTATGCCCAACCGAGTGCATTGTGATGACGAACCAATACGACCGCACCGTATTTGAACTAAGCGATCTTACCTACGAATTTTCGGACATGTCGCCCGAAGTGGCTGCGGAAAAGCGGATGCTATTGGAAAAACAGCAGGCCGAAAAGCAAGCCGCCAAATTAGCTGCCGCGAAGGCAAAGGGAGGGGGCGCATGAGTTTAGTGCAGCTAATGTTTTATGTAATGGCCTTGGTAACGCTGGGGTCGGCATTGGTGGTGGCGGTGAGCGGTAACCTGGTACGCAGTATCTTTATGTTCTTTGTTACCCTGTTTGGGTTGGCAGGGTTGTACGTTTTAGCAATGGCCGATTTTGTAGCGGTAACCCAGATCGTAGTTTATGTAGGCGGCATCCTCGTGCTGATCCTGTTTACCTTTATGCTTTCGGGTAAAGAGGCATTGGCCGCTATCGAACAACAGAAGAACCGGTTTATAAGCTTTGGTAACTTACCGTCGCTCATCCTGGCCGGGTTATTCCTGGTGGTGATGGTTAACGTGGTGTTGAAGGCCGATGCACCACAGTTATCCTGGATAAAAGCCGCTAAAGCGGCAAAGAACGTTATTCCGGTGAATGAATCTACCATCAATAATATCGGTGTTAATTTAATGACGAATTACCTGCTGCCTTTCGAGGTGATCTCGGTATTGCTGATGATTGCATTGGTAGGGGCGGCGCACTTGTCGCGGAAAGAGGAGGTTAGGCCATGATCACCCTGCAGGATTTTATGCTGGTGAGCGCTGTGCTGTTTTGCATCGGTTTGTTCATCATCGTATCCAAAAAGAACGCGATCCAGATCCTGATCGGTATTGAACTGATGCTGAATGCCGCAATCCTCAACCTGGTAGCTTTTGGCCGGTATGACCGCGTGAACAACGGGGGACAAATGTTTGCCCTGTTTGCCATCGTACTGGCGGCCGCAACAACTGCCGTGGCCCTGGCCATAATCTTAAACGTATACCGCCGTTATAAAACCATCGATCCCGATAAATTAAACCAGTTAAAAGATTGATGAAAAAAATAATAGTCTTATTGCTTGTTTTACTATCTGTAACTGCCTTTGCGCAGCGGAAGAAAAAAAGCGCCGCCAAGAAAAAAACCAGTCATAGCGTTAAGCATAAAAGCAAACACCGTAGCAGGCGTAGTGTGAGCCAGGATGAGCCCGTGGAGGAAGAGGTAGTGGAAGAAGAAAAACCAACCTACCCATTTTTAACAGTGGATGCGGTCACAAAAAAGATGACCTTAAAAGACCCGCCGGAAGAAAAGGACAGGCCTTTTGTATTGGTAAATGATAACGTATATGCCGGCCTGTTAGCAAACATCAAAACGGAAGATATCCTGGATATTTCAGTAGTGAACCGCAAGGGAGCCAGGATCATGTATGGACAAAAAGGCGCAGCAGGCGCACTGCTGATTAAAACAAAGCAGGCTTTGCCGGCCGATTTGCCGAATGGCCCTGTACCAATGGCTATGATACCGGTTAAGCAAAAAGCCTTTATTTTAAACGAGGAAGTTACCGACAGGCTATTATCGGATATCGATCCGAGTACGATATTAAAGATCGACACACTGATCCAACCCAAGTTTGTGGGATCCAGGGAGAATGATACCAGTTTGAACGTGACCACCAAATACTACGGCACCAAGTGGTACCAATGGAAATTTGGTACGTTTTCTAAGGCGTATAAATCTTACATCCGTTCGCACCGGGGAAAAGATCTGAAGATGATCTATACCCTACCCAACGGCACCGAACTGACCGGAGAGGACAAACTGCAATTGTTTGAAGCTGCAACCAAGGCGGATATTAAATCCGTAGAATTTACCGCCCCTACAAGCGGCCGGAAAGGCAGTTCGCCTGCAACGGTAACGATTACTATAAATGAGCAAGTGAATTGAACCCAACCACGCTCCATACCGACCCGCAAACCGTAACCCTTGCTATTATAGCAGTGGTGCTGCCTTTTGCTGCGTTTGTCATAAACTTTTTGCTGCTGGGTAAAAGTAAAGCTTCGGGATGGGTATCCACGTTTGCTATACTGATGAGCGCGGTATTGTCGGTAACCGTGTTTGGTAAAGTTTGGAACGATCACGCTATCCACCTGCAGCGCTTGTGGTTCACCATTGGCGAAACAAAGGTGCAGATCGGCATCCTGCTCAATAATCTTTCCGTACTCATGCTGGTGCTGGTTCCGGTGATCGCATTGCCGGTACATATCTATTCCATGGCATATATGAAGGATGATGCAGGGTTTAGCCGTAACTTCCGCTACCTCAGCTTTTTTTGTTTCAGCATGCTGGCGCTGGTAGTGGTAGATAGTTTGCTTACCTTCTATGCCTTTTGGGAACTGGTGGGCTTCTCATCCTACCTACTCATCGGTTTTTGGTTCGACAGGCCCGCGGCGGTAATGGCCAATAAAAAAGCCTTTATCATGAACAGGATAGGCGATATCGGTTTGCTGACTGCTATTATTATTTTGTTTACCCAATTCCATACGTTTGATCTTGATGAGCTGTTTAAGGATGGCGGGTTAGTTGCGAAATCGACCTTCGCTAACGGGCAGTGGCTTTCGGGCGTTGATCACCTGCCTGCGCTTTGGCAATACATCGCCTTTGGCGGTATCTTTTTAGCCGTTGCAGCCAAATCCGCACAGTTCCCCTTACATACCTGGTTGCCCGATGCCATGGAAGGGCCAACTTCTGTTTCCGCACTTATTCATGCGGCTACCATGGTAGCTGCCGGCGTGTTCCTGTTAGGCAGGGTATATCCTTTGTTCAACGAGGCTGAGCTTACCACCCTGGCTAGCGTAGGTTGCTTTACGGCCTTTATGGCCGCTACCATTGCGCTTACGCAAAACGACATTAAGCGCGTGCTGGCTTATTCTACCATTTCTCAATTGGGTTATATGGTGATGGCGATGGGCGTCGGCGCTTACTCCTCATCATTGTTTCACCTGGTAACGCATGCGTTTTTTAAATGCCTGCTGTTTTTGGTGGCCGGTATTGTTATCCATGAAGTAAAACACATCAGCGACGAAAATAAACTTGATATCGACCCGCAAAATATCCTCTATATGGGCGGCCTGCGGAAAAAACTCCCGCTTACTTTTATAGCCGCAATCTTAGGTGCTGTAGCGCTGGTCGCCTTGCCGTTTACAAGCGGCTTTTTATCTAAGGATGGCATTTTGGTACAAGCCTTCAACTGGAGCAGTGGTAAAAGTCCGCTGCTCAGTATTATACCAATTGTAGCAATGGTCACCAGCTGGCTTACTGCTTTTTATGTGTCGAGGCTGGTCATCAAGGTTTTCTTTGGCGAATTCCGCCTGCAAGAAATGAACCCGCTTATTAAGATCCACATGGGCGATGGCGATTGGCGTTACAAACTGCCGCTGGTATTCCTGGGGCTGTGTTGCCTGTTTCCGCTGTTTTCATTCAACCCTTTCTCGTATGAAAGTTCCTGGCTGTACAAGGTATTTGCATTGAAGGCTGCTGAAGAACACCAAAGTATATTCGCCGCAATTGTTCCTGCCCTGGTGACGGTTGTAAGTCTTGGCGTAATCTACAGTGCTTATGTGATCTACGCTAAACGCAATACCTGGTCTGCACCGCAATCAGGGTTGCTTTATCGCCTCTCTTTCAACGAGTGGTATATCGACCGTTTTTATAACCGGGTTATTGTAAAATTTGTACTTTGGCTCAGCGCAGCTCTCTATTGGTTTGATAAAAACCTGATCGATGGATTTGTGAACCTATTAGGGAAAGCAGGATTGTGCATCGCCAAATTCACTGCCTGGTTTGATAAATATATTGTAGATGGCATTTTATTGCTGGCTGCCCAACTGGTGCAAACTATTGGTAATTTTGCACGCCGTTTCCAGGGCGGCAAAGTGCAATACTATTTATACAGTATGCTCCTGGCGGTAATTGCCGTATTTATTTTAAAACTGATCTGGACCTGATGAACATATTAACCCTGCTCATATTTACGCCTATCCTGTTTGGCATTATCATCCTGGTGCTGCCCACTTCCCTGCGGGCCAGTTTTAAATATATCACGCTTTTTGCAACGCTGCTGCAATTGGGTATCAGCATTTGGATGTATACCAACTTTAAAACCGGTACCGCTTATGCGGGTGTCAGTAACGAGAGCCAGTTTCAGTTTGTGCAAAAGCTGCCCTGGATCCACCTCGATCTTGGTCCGGCTGGTAAAATGCAAATAGATTACTTTGTCGGGATCGACGGGATTTCCATCACTTTAATGGTGATGACCTGCCTGGTGATGGTGGTTGCCGCCGTTGCTTCCTGGGAGATCAAGAGTAATTTGAAGGGCTTTTTCGCGCTGTTCTTGCTATTGGATATGGCCGTAGTGGGCGTATTCTGCGCGCTGGATTTCTTCCTATTCTATACTTTTTACGAGCTGATGCTGCTACCGCTATACTTTTTGATAGGGATGTGGGGCGGTGCCAGGCGTGAATATGCCGCCATTAAGTTTTTCCTGTATACGCTCTTTGGTTCGGTATTTATGCTGCTGGTAATGGTGGGCCTTTACCTGTCGGTTAAAGACCCTGCAACAGGTAACCATACTTTCAATATCATCCAGATGATGAATCCGGCCAATTTTATCAACGGCTCGGTATTCTCTGCACTCTCTCATGCTACCATTCTGGGCATGCCTGCGCGCATGGTGGGCTTCGTTGTGTTATTCATCGCCTTTGCTATTAAGGTGCCGGTGGTGCCTTTGCATACCTGGCTGCCGGATGCACACGTAGAAGCACCAACACCCGTATCCATTATACTGGCTGGCGTATTGTTAAAGATAGGTGGTTACGGCATCATCCGCATCTGCATGGGTATCTTCCCGGATTCTGCCCACAGCAGCGCGTTTTGGCTGGGACTGCTTGGTGTTATCTCCATTCTGTACGGTGCATTTAATGCTTTGGCGCAGCGCGATCTGAAACGGTTGATCGCGTACTCTTCCATATCGCATATGGGTTTTGTGCTGCTGGGTATTGCCTCCAATACCGCCGAGGGCATCAGCGGCGCCATGATGCAAATGGTAAGTCACGGCTTTTTATCAACCATGCTCTTTTTCCTGGTAGGGGTGATCTACAACCGGGTGCACGACAGGGATATTTACCACTTCCGCGGACTAGGCAGCCTGATGCCGCGCTACACGGTATATGTTATGATTGCATTCTTCGCTTCTTTGGGTTTACCTGGCTTTTCCGCTTTTGTGGCCGAGGCATTTTCCCTGGCCGGTGCATTTAAGTCGCCTTCGGTTAATGGCCTGTTACCTTACTGGATGGCGGTTGGCGGTTCGGTAGGTATATTACTTAGCGCCGCTTACTTTTTGTGGACTTTGCAGCGCATGTTCTTCGGCACCTTATCACTCAAAGGCGGCGACTTCTGGAAGACCGCCCTAACCGATATCGACTTTAGGGAAACCATCACCTTGTTACCGCTGGCGCTGATCGCGTTGGTGCTTGGATTGATGCCTTCGCTGGTGTTTGATAAAATCAACGATTCGGTATTGGCACTGGTGCAGTTTATTAAATAATCTTTAAAAGCATTATGGAATTGGGCGGGATGCTGCATCCTACAGGTAAATTAAAAATAATGATGAAAAAGCTATTATTTATTGCCTGCCTGTTTTTCTGCTTCCATTTAGCTAATGCTGATGAGGGCGTAAAAATTCCATCCAAAGTAGAAAAGGTGACCGTTTTTTTGAATGGGGCACAAGTAACCCGCACCTCGCTGGTCAACATAGCCTCGGGGACTACCACCCTTATTTTCGATAATATTTCTCCTAACCTGGATGCTGCCAGTATGCAGGTGAGGGCAGGCGGCGATTTTACTATCTTATCCGTAAAGCACGAGTTGAATTACCTTGGCACACAAGTTAAAAATAAGCAAGTGGACGATTTGCATTTATTGCAAAAAGGACTGCGCGACAAACTATCCCTCCAATCCACATTATTAAATATCAACCAGGAAGAAGCCAATATGCTGGCAAAAAACCAGGTGGGCAATGGCCAAACCGGCGGGCTGGATGTAGTTAAATTGAAAGCCGCACTCGATTTTCAAACGGCTCGCTTAACCGAGATAAAAAAGAAAGAACTGGCGATTAATAACGAAATAGAAGCACTCAATACGCAACTCAGCAAATACGATAACCAGATCAATACTTTGGTAAATGCTCAGGTTGCGGCCACGAGTAATATATTGGTAGAGGTATCATCAAAAACTGCTTTGCAGTCTACCTTTACACTTAGTTATGTGGTCAACAATGCCAGGTGGTACCCGGCGTACGATATCCGTGCTAAAGATGTGAACAGTCCGGTGGTTATCGCCTATAAAGCCAATGTATCGCAACAATGCGGTGAGGATTGGAAAGGGGTGAAGCTGACGCTGTCCACAGGTGATCCGTCCGTAAGCGGCGTTAAACCGGAATTAAGGCCTTATTATCTGGATATTTACACGCCAGTCGCAGTGGGTTACTATGAAAAAAATAGCAATTTATCCGAGGTCGTAGTCTCCAAAGCAGTAACCGGAAGAGTGGCCGGGGTCAATGTTAATAAAGATAGCAGTATTCCGGTCGCTGTTGATCAAACCGAGAACCAAACCAATATGGAATTCAATATCCAGAATCCGTTTTCGGTTCCGGGTGATGGCAAACCGTATTCGGTAGAGATAGACCAGGTGACCACCGATGCGAAGTTTCAATACTATGTGGCGCCAAAACTAAGCACCGATGTGTTTTTGACCGCCCGTATTACGGATTGGACAAAGTATAATTTCCTCTCCGGCGAAGCTAACCTGTTTTTTGAAGGAACTTTTATCGGTAAATCTGTTTTGGATACACGCGCCGCCAATGATACTTTGAGCTTATCTTTGGGGGTTGATAAAAATATTGTGGTAAAACGCATCATGCAGGTTTTAAACGAGAAGCCGGGATTGCTGGGATCGAGCAAAAAAGAAACGCGCGACTGGATGATCTCTATCAGGAACCGAAAGAATCAACCGGTGAATTTACTGGTGGAAGACCAGGTACCCGTAACGCAAAATACCGCTATTGAAGTGGACACCCAGGAAACCAGCGGGGCCGAAGTAAATAAATTAACAGGCAAATTGAGCTGGACATTGACATTTAACCCGCAAACGGTAAAACAGCTGAGGGTAAAATACCAGGTTAAATACCCTAAAAACCAAACCGTAATAGTTCAATAGACAAATGCAGCAACTCATCCCCGGCATACACAACCAGTTAAATGATGTTTTTACGAGCATACCCATGTTTATGCCCGAGATTTATTTAACTGCGTTGTTTATCCTGGTATTGCTAACCGATCTTTTCTTCGGGAAAGGCTCAACTTGGCTTTGCCGCACGGTGGCATGCGCCGGTATCGTGTTTGTGATCTATAAAGATTTTGAACAGTTTGAGATGATTTTGGATGGGGCGCACAAATTGTTCAACGGCATGCTGATGCTGCACCGCAATGTGATCATTTTTAAGCTCATCATTGATGTGCTGATGTTTATCCTGCTGCTGTATTTTACCTGGGATCATAAATTAAAGTCGCATAAAAAAGGCTTGTCAGATTTGTATACCATTGCCGTAGGGTCGGTTTTGGGCCTGCATTTAATGGTGCTTTCTATTAACTTGCTGGCCATGTACCTGGCTATCGAAATGGTTTCTATAGCATCATACCTGTTGGTTGCCTACAAATCCGAAAGAGGGGTGAGTACGGAGGCCGGTTTAAAATACGTACTGTTCGGCGCGGCATCATCGGCGGTAATGCTTTATGGCATTTCTCTTTTGTATGCGTTTACCGGTTCATTGAATTTCTATGACGAGGCCAGCGTGGCTTTACTAACTCATGTAAACCCTTTCAGTGTATCTTTTGCTGTTGTGCTGGTGCTTGCGGGGATCGGTTTTAAGTTGTCATTCGTGCCCGTACATTTTTGGGTGCCCGATGTTTACGAGGGTGCAGCAACGCCTGTTACCGCCTACCTTTCTACGCTGCCAAAAATTGCAGCGTTTGCCTTACTGCTCAATTTTATTGCGCCGCTGGTTTATTTGGATGTTTTAAATTTGAGACTTATCCTCTCGGCTATTGCTATCCTCACCATGGTGGCAGGTAACTTCGCGGCAGTAATGCAAACCAATGTGAAACGGATGCTGGCCTATTCAGGAATCGGCCATACCGGTTTTGCATTGATGGCCCTGATCACTTTTACCCAGCAGGGCTTTTCATCACTTACCTATTACCTGCTGATGTATGGCCTGGGCAATATTGCCGCGCTGGCTTTAGCCAACTACTTTGAGAACGCAGAAGGCATTACGGACGTGCGCGATTACAAAGGCCTCGGCTTTAAATATCCCCTGGCTTCGGTATGCTTTGTGGTGATCCTCATCTCCCTAACCGGTATCCCGGTAAGCGCAGGTTTCACGGGGAAGCTGTTTGTGTTTTCATCAGTATATGCGGTATATCAGCAAACAAATGACGTGTGGTTATTAGCCATGCTGATCACGGGGGCTATTACTACGGTAGTGGGTTTGTTTTATTACATCAAGATCCCCCTCAACCTGTTCCTTAAACGTACCGAATTGATCATCAGCGAAAATAAGTGGAGCATTAAGTTGGTGATTCTGTCGATCGTGATCGCTGTAGTGTTGATAGCCTTTGGGGTGTTTCCGGATGCGCTGATGAGGCACATGTAGATAAGATAAGGCGCAATTTTTGTAACAAATAAAGCCTATTAGCGTTATTGTTAAGGTTTTACACACAAAAAATTTTATATATTTGTTAAACAATAAACATCATGGCAAATTCAAATAAAAAAGAAATACCGGATGGTATTCCGGCTTTCATGAAAAAGATGATGGAAGATAAAAGGGATATCAAACAAGCTATTCTTGATAAAAAGTCTTTAACAGAGTTGGCAAAGGAAAAAGGCATAAAGTTTGCAAAGCTCTTATGATATACAGTCGTCAGATGACGGCTTAACTTACTATTTCCAAACAAGATTTAACGTTATTTATACTTTGGTGCTAACAGTCTACTACATAGAAGACGTTAGCACCTTTTCTTTGTCACTGTATCCCGATAAAGAAATCAACTTGTTTGATTCGTGGGTTAAAAATACAGTTACTAAAATCATCGGTTCATTTTTGGAAAACGATTCAAACATAATATTTTACATCTGTGACAGTACCGACGAACGGGAGACGAAGCGGCACAAGGTATTTGAATACTGGTACAAAAAATCAAAAACAGTTTACCAAAATGTTGGCAAGCATAATTATTCGATAAGGTCTTCACACGGCTATACTATTAATTCATCCCTCCTTTACAATATCGAAAATCCACTGGCTGGTTACATCATCGATAAATTTGAAAGATTGATGAATGATATTTAAATGTATATTTTTTCTTTCTTGATCTATTAAATAATTGGGGTAGTGCAGGGAATAGGAGATAGCGGGCATAGATTCCCAGTTTAATTTAGAATGAATAACTCTGTTTAATTTTCCTCTATAAACCACATATAATTTGTAGTTATTTTACATTTTATAACTTACCTTATTAAAAAAATTATAATTTCAGCCGATCAAATCCAATTGTGTTGAAATCTATGAAACGGTATTTCCCTTTTTTTGTAATCCTCGTAATTTTAGGTCTTACTTTCCTGTTCCCATCTGTCGAGTACGACAGTTCGGTGAAACCTAATTTTAATACCGGCGATATTGCCTGGATGCTGATGTCGACTGCCTTGGTACTGATCATGACTCCCGGGTTAGCTTTCTTTTACGGCGGTATGGTCAACAAAAAAAATGTGATCTCTACCATGCTGCAAAGCATTGTTTGTATGGTGATCATTACGGTAATGTGGGGTATTTTTGGTTTCAGTTTAGCCTTCGGCGATAGCATTGGTGGGGTTATCGGCAACCCAACTACCTATTTTATGATGAAGGGCATGTTGGGCAATGCCAGCTGGCCCTTGGCACCAACCATTCCGCTTTTGCTGTTTGCCATGTACCAGTTAAAGTTTGCTATTATCACCCCGGCGCTTATTACCGGTGCCTTTGCAGAGCGCATCCGGTTCAACTCCTATATAATTTTCCTGGTTTTATTTTCGATCTTCATTTTTTCGCCTTTGGCGCACGCTACCTGGCACCCTGATGGGGTTTTGGCCAAATTAGGCGTGTTAGATTTTGCAGGCGGAACGGTAGTGCACATGTCGGCCGGCTGGGCTGCATTGGCCTCTGCCCTGTATTTAAAACGCCGCAACGAAGCCAACCACTCGCCCGCCCGCATCACCTACGTCATGATTGGTACGGGGTTATTATGGTTCGGCTGGTTTGGTTTTAACGCGGGTTCGGCATTTGGGGCAAATCATTTGGCGGTAACCGCCCTGGCCACCAGTACAACTGCATCAGCAGCTGCCGGCGTTACCTGGATCTTCTTCGATATGCTGCGAAAGCGCAAGCCATCGGCCATGGGTACCTGTATTGGTGCGGTGGTAGGTTTGGTAGCGATAACACCTGCGGCGGGTTTTGTAAGTGTGCCGCATTCATTGGCTATTGGCATTATATCGGCAGTGGTAAGTAATTTGGTGGTTGAGTGGCGTACCCGCACCAGTATTGATGATACCCTTGATGTTTTCCCTTGCCACGGGGTAGGTGGTATGGTGGGCATGTTGCTTACCGGTGTGTTTGCCAACAAAGCGGTTAACGCAGCCAATGTTACCGGCGACGGTTTATTCTTCGGTCACACACATTTATTCTTTATCCAATTGGTAGCGCTGGTAGCTACCTCGATATTTGCTTTCTTTGGCTCGCTGCTGCTACTGAAGATCACCGATATGATCTCACCGCTGCGCGTATCTAAAGAAGATGAGGTGCTTGGGCTGGACATCAGCCAGCATGGCGAGAAATTGTAAATAGCATTGCAATAAACATTAAATGGCCCGGCTCAACCGGGCCATTTTTGTTTGCTGATACCGCTAATACCATTATATTTGAGCTACTTAAAACCCTCACCATGAAAAATTTCCTCTCAGCTTTCTTGCTGCTATTTGTTAGTTCCATTGCCCAGGCCCAGGATCTGCCAGCCGATAGCGGCGTATTCCTGCTGCACAAATTTGAGCAACATATTGGTAAAGAAACTTACAAGGTTTATCATGATAAAGATGTTAAGAAGTATGTAGTGGATTTTAAGTTTGTGGATAGGGGGAGCCCGGTGCCATTAAAGGCGACCCTCAAAGTAAACCCCGTTGGAGATCCGCTGGAGCTGCTGATCAAGGGAAGTACCTCCCGGTTTTCTACCGTAGATGATTCCATCAGTATTAAAGGCAACACGGCCGCCATCCGGGTAAATGATTCAACATATACCAAAACGATACTTCCTTTTACCTTTCCGGTTACGGGGTATTCTCCTGCTACGGTGCAAATGTTGCTGCTAAAATACTGGAACACCAAAAAGCAGCCTGCAACCATCAACACTTTGCCCTATGGCGCGCTGCAAATAAAAAAAGCGGGCACCGATATTCTCACCTTCGATGGCAAGCCGTTGCCGCTGATCCGCTATACCATAAGCGGTTTAATTTGGGGTAACGAACAAGTTTGGACAGATAACGCGGGCAAGTTAATGTGTATCCTTACCATTGATGCCGAGGGTGATAAAACCGAAATGATGAGCGAGGCTTACGAGTCTTTGCTGCCTGAATTGATCAAAAGGGCAGCAGGTTATGGGATGGATGCATTTAGTAAAGCGGCACCGGTATCGGTTGCAGGTACGGGCACTATCGCGGTTACCAACGGTACAATCGTCAATGTAGCTGATGGCACCACCACGCCAAACGGGGTGTTATTGTTGCAAAACGGCATGATTAAAGCCATCGGTAAAGCAGCGGAAGTGAATATTCCAAAGGGAGCAAAGGTCATCGATGCTAAAGGGAAAAGTATTTTGCCGGGACTGTGGGATATGCACGCCCACTTTGAACAAACCGAATGGGGACCGGCCTACCTCGCTGCGGGCGTAACTACTGTGCGCGACTGTGGTAATGAACTTGGTTTTATAGACGCTGTGCAAAAAGCCATCGATAGCGGTAAGGGCATTGGTCCTAAAATTCTGATGGCGGGTATCATTGATGGCAAGGGGCCCATGGCACTGGGGATCATTCAGGCGGATTCGAAGGAAGAAGCCATTAAAGCCGTTGATACTTATAAAGAACGTGGGTTCGACCAGATAAAAGTGTACAGTTCGGTAAAACCGAAAATATTGAAGGCTATCTGCGATGAGGCGCATAAACTTGGCCTGACGGTTACCGGCCACATCCCGAACGGTATGACGTTGAAGGCAGGTGTAGACTCGGGGATGAACATGGTGAACCACATGCAATACGTTTACGCTATGATGAAACGTAACAAAGACCGCAGCATCAACTTTGATGACAGCACCAGCAAGGCGGCGCTTAAATACCTCGAAGACCGCAAGGTGGTCATCGATCCAACCATCGGCGTTTACGATCTGTCGTTTCGTAACATTAAGGATGATATCACCAAAATGGAACCAGCTTTTTACACCCTGCCGTTGCCGTTGCAAACCCAGTTTAAAAACACCGGTGAAGATGTAGAAACAGCAGCATCGCTAAAGCCGTTGCTGGCCGGAATGAGTAAGCTGGTGAAGTTACTTTACGATGCCGGTGTGCCGGTAGTAGCCGGTACTGATATGGGGTTCCCCGGCTTTAGCGTTGACCGTGAGCTGGAACTGTACGTAGCTGCAGGACTTACCCCTGCCCAGGCCATTAAAACTGCCACGCTGATCCCGGCACAGGTAATGGGCCTTGCTGATAAAACGGGCAGCATAGCCACCGGTAAAAATGCCGATATCATTATAGTAGATGGTAACCCGCTAACCAACATCCGCGATATCCGTAATGTAAAAGTGGTGATCAAAGCAGGCAAGATCTATGACCCCGGCACCCTGCACCGCATGGTTGGGTTTAGTAAGTAGGGTTACGATTTAAGGATTAAAAGATTAAGCAGGATTCGGAGCCTTGTATCTGAATACTTATTCACTTGTCATTTCGAAAGAGGATAAATCTTACATGGCCGATAAGCGAACTATGCACATGGGCTTGTTGTGTAAGATTTCTAAATTCGTTCGAATGCCAAGAGAAAACATGTCTACAGCTCTTTCAAATATTTAATCGTTACCGGGATCTGTGCTGCGTGGTTAGGGCTTTCGTCTTCGATAAAGTAATGGCGTATATTCACCATTTGCGCTGCTTTTAATACCTCCGGTATGTTGATCTGCCCCGTACCCAAGGCTACGTCGTTTTTAATGTCGGTACCGCCCGTCAGGTCGTTAGCTACGCCTTTGCGGATATCTTTCAGGTGCATTAGTTTCCAGCGTTTTGGGTATTTGAGCAGTAGTTTCGCGGGGTCCTGGCCGCCGTGAAAGGCCCAAAGCATATCCATTTCGAAATTTACATAGTGCGGGTTGGTGTTTTTTACGATATAATCAAACAAGGTACCATCTTCATAAGGCACAAATTCGTATCCGTGGATGTGGTAACAAAGGTCTACCGCGTTAGCCTTTAAAGTGCGGCCGGCTTTGTTCAGATCAGCTACGGCTTTCTTAGCATCTTCAATAGTGAAGATTTTGCCGTGCGGTAACCAGGCCACCATTGCATAATCCGCACGCAGTATACCCGCCATACGGACAACTTCCATAGGGGCTTTAACCAGGCTGTCGTAATCAACGCCGATTGAGGGCATGCTGAGGTGCCTGTCGGTGAGCATTTTTCTGAACTTGAAAATGTCCAGTCCTTTTGGTCCGGGGCCTTCTATTTCATTGATCCCCAAAGCTTTTATGGAATCGAGTACGGCTTCTGTATTTTTGGCAAAGCTCGCGCGGTAAGTATAAGCCTGGATACCAATAGCTTTATTGAATCCTGTTTTAGCCTTTTTTTGCGCGAAAGACTGATTGATGATTATACCGGCCAGCATGGCGGTGAGCAGCAATATTTTTTTCATAAAGGGTTATTTGTATCTCAAAGTTAACAATTGTGGCCGGGAAAGTTTTTTGATAACCAAATTCACGAAGTAAGAAGCCACCCTTGCAGATAAAATATTTAGCGAATGAGTTAAATTAATTAATCATAAAATGATGGTTAAATAATGACAATATGTTTAAACACTATATAAGATAAAGTCCTAAATTTGCGGCCTGATTACCAACCATGAGCGATTCGATAAAGCATGAGTGCGGTGTGGCTTTTATCCGTCTTTTAAAGCCATTATCCTTTTACCAAAAAAAATACGGCACAGCGCTGTACGGGATTAACAAATTATACCTTTTAATGGAAAAACAGCATAACCGGGGCCAGGATGGCGCGGGCGTTGCTACCATTAAACTGGATATTGAACCCGGCAAGCGGTACATAAGCCGGCACCGAAGTATGGCCTCCAATGCGGTGGCGGATATCTTCGAATATATCCAAAAAAAATTTGCGGATATAGAAAAGGAGATGCCTGAAAAAATGCAGGATGCCGAATGGCTCAAAGAACATGTAAGCTTTACCGGCGAAGTTCTCTTGGGCCATTTGCGTTATGGTACCCACGGCAAAAACAGTATAGAAAGCTGTCACCCTTTTCTGCGGCAAAACAACTGGATGACCCGTAACCTGGTGATTGCAGGTAACTTCAACATGACAAATGTTGATGAACTGCTGCAGCAACTCTACGATTTGGGTCAGCACCCGAAAGAACAGGCGGATACCATCACCGTTCTGGAAAAAATGGGCCACTTTATTGATACCGAGAATCAGGGCCTGTTTGACCAGTACAAACGCGAAGGCCTGGATGATAACCGCGAGATCAGCAAGCTGATAGCCAATGATATGGATGTAGCCAAGATTTTGCGTAAAAGCGCAAAGAACTGGGATGGTGGTTATACCATAGCAGGTATTTTGGGCCACGGCGATGCATTTGTAATGCGCGACCCGGTAGGCATCCGCCCGGCATATTATTACTATAATGACGAGATTGTAGTGGCTGCTTCAGAGCGCCCTGCTATCCAAACCGCTTTTAATATCCCGATAGGGGAGGTAAGAGAAATAAGACCCGGCCATGCACTTATCGTTAAAAAGAACGGTAAGATCACCGAGGAGATGTTTAGCGAACCGAAAGAGAAAAAAGCATGTTCTTTTGAGCGGATCTATTTTTCCCGCGGCAGCGATGCATCCATCTACCGGGAGCGTAAACAGCTTGGCCGTTTGCTTTGCCCGCAGATTTTGGGAGCTGTAGAGAATGACGTTAAAAATACCGTGTTCTCCTATATCCCGAACACAGCCGAAGTTGCCTTTTATGGCATGGTTGAAGGGATCCATAAATACATTAAGCAATACCAGCGCGAACGGCTGCTTAACCGCGATGACAAGATCAGTGAAGAAGAACTGACCGAAGTGCTGAGCATGGCACCGCGCGTGGAGAAGATAGCGATTAAGGATGTTAAGCTGCGTACGTTCATTACCCAGGATGCAGACCGGAGCGAAATGGTGGCACACGTATATGATACCACTTACGGCCTGATCAAGAATGACCAGGATACTTTGGTTGTTCTGGATGATTCTATTGTACGTGGTACTACGTTAAAACAAAGTATCCTGAAGATCCTGGATCGTTTGGGCCCTAAGAAAGTTGTGGTCGTTTCTTCCGCACCGCAGATCCGTTACCCGGATTGTTACGGTATTGATATGTCGCGCATGGGCGAGTTTGTTGCGTTTGAAGCGGCGATTAGCTTGTTAAAAGATGCCGGCAAAGATGATGTGATATTAGGCGTTTATCAGAAATGTAAAGACGGTTTAAAATTGCCTAAAGAGGACGTTGAAAACTACGTTAAAGCGATTTACGAGCAGTTTACCGATCAGGAGATCTCTGATCGTATTGCACAGATCATTACGCCTAAAGGCGTAAAATGCGAAGTGCAGGTGTTGTATCAAACATTAGATAACCTGCATATTGCCTGCCCGGATCATACCGGCGATTGGTACTTTAGCGGTGATTACCCAACCCCGGGTGGTAACAAAGTAGTAAATCGTGCCTTTGTTAACTGGATGGAAGGTAAGAACCAGAGAGCTTACATGTAAATAAGAACAAAAGCTGATAAGTAAAGGCGGAAGGTTTTAGATCTTTCGCCTTTTTTTGTTGAAGAAATGTAAAAGCTATCGTTTAGAATGCATGGCATTTTTACGCCGCCGGTGCCGAGAAAATATAATGCGTAACCAACCGGTCTATTAAAACCAGCGACGCTATTATCAGGGCTATACCAGCCACCTGGTTTAAGCGGTGTACCAATTTTACAGAGATCTTATCGCGCAGTTTATCGGCATAAAAGGCCTTGGTAGTATCCAAACCAAACTGTACAACAAGTATAGCAAGGAACATAATGGCTATTTTTAGGCTGCGATTGTGTACGCCTTCGTGGTAAACCGTACTTGCGGCACCGATGACTACCGTCCAGTGGAAAAGGATGGTAGGATTGAAAATGCACATCAAAAATCCTTTGAAAAAGTAACCGGCACGGTCTACGGTAGTAGGCACTTTGTTCTTATAGTTAACATCGCTCTTCTTAAAGAGATAGTAAATTCCAATGGTAAAAAGGATGATGCTTCCAAATACACCTATGATGGTTTTGGTATGTGCACTAACGCTAAATAGTTGCGAACCAAACAGAATTGCTCCGACAAATACCACGTCGCTGCATACAACGCCAAGGGCAAGCGCCACGCCTGCATGAAAGCCCTTTTCGATACTGGTTTTAATTAACGCGAAAAAAACAGGGCCGGTTATAAACGTTAGCACTAAGCCAAACCCAATTCCCGAAATAATGGCTTCTATCATTAATTAAGGCTTATAATCCTGATTTCATCCAGGCAAAAAGTCAGGGCACTAATATGCGACATTTATCTGTTAAACACCAAAAACTTAAATTGTGATTTATAATTTGAAAAATTTACGGGCTAATTATAAAAAATGCTTTAAGTTTATTGCTTCAAATACACCATAAGCAATAACCTAATTTTAATAATGGAACAAAACAAAACCAAAAGCTTTGGCTCGGCATTATACACGCTGGCAACAGTTTTCTTCTTTTGGGGCTTTTTAGCTGCATCTAACGGGATCTTTATACCTTTTTGTAAAGCACATTTTAACTTATCCCAATTCGAATCCCAATTAATCGATTTTACTTTTTATGGAGGATATTTTATAGGCTCGCTTATTCTGTACTTTGCTTCAGCGGCTTCCAAAGTTGATATTCTTAATAAAATAGGTTACAAAAACGGTATCATCATAGGTTTACTTATTTCTGCGGTTGGCGCATTAATAATGGTACCTGCTATTAATTCCGGTTCATTCGGTTTTATATTGGTTACCTTTTTCATTATCGCTCTGGGCTTTTCCTTACAGCAAACAGCAGCCAATCCTTTTGTGGTTTCATTAGGATCACCGGAAACAGGTGCCAACCGCTTAAACTTTACCGGCGGTGTAAACAACTTCGGTAGTATCTGGGGGCCGGTAATTGTGAGCATTGTGCTTTTTGGATCTGCCGCAGCAAAAATACGTCCAGAAGATGTAAAAATATCTTCGGTTAACAACCTTTACTATACCCTTGCGGTACTTTTCCTGCTGGTTGCAGGTTTCTTCTGGAAATCAAATTTACCACGGGTAACCAGCGACGAGAAGATTGAACCAAGTAATAAAGCCAACCTGCCATTAAGTATTATTTTTTTTGCTTTCCTGCTTATTTTGGCGGCCACGCCGCTTGCAACTGCAACGGGTTTAGCAACATCATACTTTGTTTATGCTTCACTTGCAATTATACTGCTTACGCTTTTGGGGACTATCTCAGCCTCCGCTAAGAGTAAAGAGGGGTGGGGAGCCATGCAGTATCCGCAATTGATTTTGGGCATGCTTGCTATTTTTACTTATGTAGGTACCGAAGTAACCATCCAGAGTAATATGGGTGCTTTGTTAGAAACGCCTGCATTTGGCGGGTACAAGGCAGATCAGGTTTCTCCGTTTATTGCACTGTACTGGGGTAGCTTAATGATTGGCCGCTGGACCGGTGGCATCGCAGCCTTCAATTTGTCAAAAACTGTAAAGCTGATACTTACCTTAACCGTTCCTTTTGTGGCTTTCGGTGTGGTTTTATTGGTTAATAAATTAAGTGGTGCCAAAGTTGGTGTATTCCTGCCTTACGCCTTGTGTGTAGCCATCCTGATCATCGGATTTATTATCGGTAAACAAAAACCAGTTCGTACGCTGGCATTATTTGGAATTTTGGGCGCTATATTTATGATCGTTGGATTAATGACAACCGGTATGGTAGCCATTTTTGCCTTTATCAGCGGTGGTTTGTGCTGCTCTATCATGTGGCCTTCTATTTTCTCTTTATCGGTAACCGGTTTAGGTAAATATACCAGCCAGGGCTCGGCATTTTTAATTATGATGATCCTAGGTGGTTCAATCATTCCACCGGTGCAGGGTATTTTGGCTGATACGTCAGGCATCCATGCATCTTACATCATTCCTGTTTTGGGCTTTGCTTACCTTGCCTTCTTTGCCTGGAAAGCCGGTTCTATATTAAAAAGCCAGGGTATCGATGTAGATAACATGGAAGCATCAGGCGGCCACTAATATTTATAGATTAAGTAGAAAGATCTCAGAGGTTAGCCGGATTTGTCCGGCTAACCTCTTTTCGTTAATTTGCCCCGTTATTATTCTCCACCTTCTGCTCAACTCAAATGAAACCCACTTTCGATCATATTTTTATGAACCTGGCTACCGATCTGGCCAAGCGTTCACACTGCGTAAAAGCCCAGGTAGGGGCGGTACTGGCCAAGGATACCCGGATCATCTCTATAGGCTATAACGGGCCACCGTCAGGCACTCATAACTGCGATGAGGAGTTTCCAGAACACGGTTGCCCGCGCGATAGTAAAGGCAGCTGTTCACTTGCCCTGCATGCCGAAGAAAACGCTATACTCTATGCCGTAAAAAATGGGGCTAATTTGGAGGGTGCAACGCTGTACACTACGTTGTCGCCGTGCCTGCCTTGTGCCAGGCTGATATTTTCGGCAGGAATAAAACAGGTTTACTTTGATAAGTCGTACGCGGCGTACAAGGGCCTCCCCAGCGATGAGGGCGTAGATTTTTTAAATAAATTTGGAGTAAGTGCAGTAAAGGCTGTCTGAAATGATACGCATGGTCACGACAGCCTGCATCGTAATTTTCAGATTTTTAAGATCGACAGCCATAAGTTGGGTGTTGACATTCCACACCAGCTTACATGAACGGTTCTATCTTGCTTAGCGCGAACATCAATTGTTCGTCCTGAGAAAGATCGGTATTATCTAAAATGATCGCATCCTCAGCGCGCATCAGCGGACTTTCTTCGCGAGTTGTATCCTGGTAATCACGATGTGCCAGGTTATCAAAAATCTCTTCTAAAGTGATGTCGGGGTTTTTGGGCAATAGCTCTTTGTAGCGCCTTTCTGCACGGATCTTCGGGTCGGCGGTCATGAATAATTTTACCTGGGCATCGGGGAATACAACGGTGCCAATATCCCGTCCGTCCATTACAATGCTTTTAGATTTACCCATGCGCTGCTGCTGCTTCACCATCTCCAAGCGCACTTCGCGGATGGCAGCAACGGTACTTACCCGCTCTGATACCGGCATTTGGCGAATCTCTTCGGATACTTCTTCACCGTTAAGAGTGATATGCGTTTGATAATCGCGCGAATGAAAGTTGAGATGGATATCTTTCAGTGCCGCCTTTACCTGAGCATCATTTTGCAGATCCGTATTATTCCTTAAAAAATAAAGGGCCACAGCACGGTACATGGCACCGCTGTCTACATAAATAAAGTGAAGTTTTTTTGCAAGCGCCTTAGCTATAGTGCTTTTGCCGCAGGAAGAATAGCCATCAATGGCCACTACAATGTTGTTGCTCATCGGGGAACGAATATACGTGTTTAACACCGAAAATGGAATAGTCACCTAACAGTTGCAGCCTGAAATAATTAGGGCAAGCATGTAATGTAAAAAGGTTAACATAAGGGGCGGTGGTGAGTAGATTCTCTCTTTGCTAGGCAAAAAGAGCATGAAGAAGCTGCCCTAAGCTGAGTTGATAATGTAGTGCTATTTAAAAAACCATTTCGCCTTGGTTGCTTCTTCTTATTGTAGCATCATAAAGTAAATGGCTATTTTTGGCTATGAATTTAGATAAGGCCAGCCTCCAGAAAGAGCTTAGTTACAAAACTTCGCGCAGTGGGGGTAAAGGCGGGCAAAATGTAAACAAAGTATCCAGCAAGGTAGAACTGCTTTTTAATATCAATGATTCGGTACTGTTCACCGATGATGAAAAACTATTGCTGAACGAAAAGTTGCAGAACCGTTTTAACAAAGATGGGGACGTGCAGGTTATTTGCGATGAAGAGCGCAGTCAGTATTTGAATAAAGAAATTGCTGTTGGGCGTCTGATTGTTCTATTAACGCATGCGCTGATTATCCCTAAAGTAAGGAAGAAGCTCAAAGTAAGCCGGGCGGCAAAGCTGGCCCGCCTCGGTAACAAAAAAGTGCAGTCTGATAAAAAAGCCAGCCGCAAAAAGAATTTCGATACTAATTAAAACGGTACAACAACGTGGCAGAACCCCATTGATGGGCATGCGCCATATATTTTACGTCCCTGGTGTTGAAAATTGCTGCCAGGCCATATACAAATCTCCCGCTTACGTAATTTGCGCCCACTTCGTTACTGAATATAAAATGGCGGATATCTTTAGTAAACTCTAAAGTGCCCGGCTCCGGATGGTTTTTAAAAATGCTGCCCTGGATAGTTGCATCATAACCGATAACATTAGCCTGCGGCTTATAGTACAAGAAAAACTCGTGCTGATGTAGCAGGCTGTTGTTGCTGCGTGATGCAGTGCTTTGCGTTGATGCCGACTGAAATAACTGGTTAAAATTGCCAAAGCGAAAAAGAGGGCCAGCACCCGCGCTGATGAAGCCTGTACCCAGGTTAGCATAAGTAGCCGCAGAAACATCTATCCAGGATGCCCGTGCGAGCAGCGTATTGTATTCGGCAAATAGGTTTACTTCCACATCGTTCCGTACTTGGTATTGCCATCCATCCGGAGGGTAAAAGCCAAAGGTTTTGTGTATAAATTCCTGGATACCCTGCCCGCCGGATGCCGGGCCGACTACGCCGATCCTGCCGGTAAGCTTTAAGTTGCTTTCGTTTTTGAACAGCAAATTTAAAGATGTCCCTGCATAAAGGTAGCCGGCGAAGGGCCTGTCGAGAAAATCTACCGAAGGAATAGCTGCCGACTGCGGGTTGAAAAGTTTTTGTCCTATCTCAAAACCCAATACTTTATTGGCTAGTGTGGTGCTTTTGCTAACATCAAGCGCTTTGCGATAGTACACAAATACGCCATTAGTGTAATAACGATCGGACCCCTGGGCCAAAAAGGAATCATTATCAGCCTGGAAGCCAATTTCATTTCCGCGGGTTTGGGCTATGGTAACAGTGCCAACAAATAGAAAGGCGGCTAAGGCGAGTAATTTTATCTTCATCAGGGATTTATAAAGCAGGGCTAAAATAAAGAATGCGGGGAGATAATTGCCCCGTTTTTATCATCTATTTTAAAATGTATAACCGAAACTTACGTAGGGCCAGTAGGGTATAAAGTTATTCGAATTAATAATAGGGCTTACCCCTGCCCTGAAGCTAAAGCCACCATCTAACGGTTGATAGCGGTACCCGAAACTTAAAGTGCCGTATACCCCATTACGTTTTTCCGGCTCATAGTAATAATAGTTATACGTTGCATCATACTTTTGCTGCTGGTCAAAAAATACGTCACTGGTATTTGTATGGTAAAAAGTTAGCCCGGCACCAATTTCAAAGTATTTGCCTTTTTTGCCCAGCAGGTAATTAAACATAAGGGGCACGGTGAGCAGTTGATCACCATCTTGCGCGTAATAGCTTACACCGGCCCGCCAGCCCAGCCCGTCCTGCCGGTTTTTAAAGCGGGTATCGTAATTTACCGAATAGAGCGCACCCGGTCCCAGTAATTCAAAATAGAAATTTTGGGGCTTTTGTGTTGCTAATGAATGCGCAACAGTATCAGTTTTGGATAGGGTTGCATTTTGGGCTCTTGCGGTTAAACAACCCACAAGCAATGTAATAACAAAAGGAAGGCTTAATGATTTAATTTTCATAGATTTCTATAATTGTGAAGGATTTGGCGGTTGTTGTTATAAAGCGGAAAAGGTAGCACAAAGGGTTTAAGGTTAACAGTTCGAACACCTGACGAAATTAAAAAAAAGACCGACAACTTGTAGATAGACAGGTTGTTTTAATCACCAAATTCTAAAGGTAGCAAATCTGCAACTTGCTCCCACCCCATGTAGCCTTCAAATAGCAGGCCCCCTTGCGGTGTGTAGTAACCTTGTTTATCAATCACAATATTTTCAGACAAAAACGTAACCATTGAATTTTCTCCGTGCGATATGTACCTTAATTTGCGGGGATTAACATCTATAAAATATTCGCTCGAAGCGAAATCGCTGTTTACATCTTCACTTCTGTACACAACCAGCAGGCTGTTCCTAAAACTAAATTTTTTAAAGTTTATATCAACCCGGCTTGTAAGCGAATCTTCTCGAAGCGCTCTCTGGATAACTTTTAGCGAGCGGCCATCCGTGGTTTCGCCTTGTTTTACTTTGTTAGCCAGTTGGTATACTTCAAAACCCTCGTTATCCAGATCTTTGTTGTATAGTGATCTTAAAAAATTAATTATTGACCCATTGTATGCTTTTTCCCGGTCTCGTTTCCAGCGTTTACGCGTAGTTTTGTTGGGTGGTTGTAATTACTGGAAGGAGGGGTAGCCCTGATATTTTAGCAAGTGTTTTTCCTCGTTCAGTTCAAACGACTCCAAGGAATAGCTGATCTTGTAGCCAAGCGCATCATTTTGGATCTGTAAGAGCTCGTCTGCCGAAACGGAAAGTGTTTGAGTTTCTTTATCAAAATAAAAATGGAGCGCATCTCGGTTAAGAATAGTGCATTTTTCTGAGTTAGGTGTTGTTCCCAAAAAATATCGGCTGAACTTATCGAAGTATTTCTGCAAAAAACCATTCACTACCACCTCGTGTAGTGTGTTAAGTTGTTGCTTTAGCTTTACATTTATTTTAACATCAGCAGCGGTAACGGTTATTTCTTTGGCGTAGGTTTTATAACCTACAGACCGGGCTACCAGCAAGTAAGAACCCGGTGGCAGGTTATAAAAGGTAAACACACCTTTTTCGTTGCTGGCGGTGATGTTTGTGCGCCCGGATAAAAATACGGTTACCGATGGCAATTCTTTATTTTTCTCATCTTTTACAGTGCCGCTAATATTATACACCGACTGGGCAGCAACAAGTTGTGAAGAGAGGGCCAACGCTGTAATAATTGCCATGGCTTTAAACCGTTTTATTTTAGCTAGCAGGGTGCCGGATAATGTAAACTTCATAAGGTTGATATATTTGCGGGAAAGCATTGGTTGTTTGCTAAAGTAAAGACATTTTGCCCTAGTTAAAATTTTGGGCATAAAAAAAGCAGCACCAGAAGTACTGCTTTTTTTTAGATTTAATGAGCTTAAATTACTTCGGTTTTAACCGGGTCTTTTTCTTTTACGGTAAGGTCTAAAGCGTTGCTGACTTTCTCGTTAAGCAAGGCCAGCTCAATCACTTCCTTCATATCAGTTACATAATGAAACTTCAGATCTTTGATGTAATCTTCTTTTATCTCCAGAATATCTTTCTGATTGGATTTGCAAAGGATGATCTCTTTGATATTTGCCCGTTTAGCGGCCAAAATCTTTTCTTTGATGCCTCCAACCGGCAACACGCGGCCGCGGAGCGTGATCTCGCCCGTCATCGCTAAATGCGGTTTCAGCTTGCGCTGGGTAAACGCCGATACCAGTGCGGTAAGCATTGTGACACCTGCAGATGGGCCGTCTTTAGGGGTTGCGCCTGCTGGTACGTGCACATGCACATCCCATTGCTCAAACAGTTTTGGGTTGATATTAAAATCGCCTGCATGGGCACGCAAATAAGCCAGTGCAATGGTTACCGATTCTTTCATTACATCTCCCAGGCTGCCCGTTAGCGTTAACTTGCCATTACCGGGGCTCAGGCTCGATTCTATGAACAGAATGTCGCCGCCAACGGATGTCCAGGCCAGGCCGGTTACAACGCCGGCTATATCATTGTTCTCATAAAGGTCCTTGTCATAAAAAGGGGCACCAAGAATCTTCTCAACCTCTTTTTTGTTCACCTGCGGGTTGTAAGCTTCTTCCATCGCAATATTTTTTGCAACACCACGCACTACAGAGCCTATCCGTTTTTCAAGCGCACGCACGCCCGACTCCCGGGTATAATCTTCAATGAGCTTTTCAACAATATCGTTTTTAATAACCACATCCTTTGGAGTAAGGCCGTGTGCTTCGCGTTGCTTTGGCACCAGGTGGCGTTTAGCTATTTCAATTTTTTCCTCAATAGTGTAACCGTTCACCTCAATAATTTCCATCCTGTCCAGCAAGGCGGGCTGAATGGTGCTCAGCGAATTTGCGGTCGCAATGAACATTACGTTGGATAGGTCGAAATCCATTTCTACGTAATTATCGTAAAATGTGGCGTTCTGCTCCGGATCCAGTACCTCCAGCAATGCAGAAGATGGGTCTCCACGAAAATCGCTGCTTACTTTATCGATCTCATCCAGTATAAATACGGGGTTTGCAGCACCTGCCTTTTTAACCGACTGGATGATCCGGCCCGGCATGGCACCTATATAGGTTTTGCGGTGCCCGCGAATTTCCGCCTCGTCCCGCACACCACCTAAGGCCATGCGCACGTACTTACGACCCAGGGCTTTGGCGATTGATTTGCCCAGCGAAGTTTTACCAACTCCAGGAGGGCCAACCAGGCAAAGGATAGGGGCCTTCATATCATGCTTTAATTTAAGCACAGCCAGGTATTCTATAATACGTTGCTTTACTTTATCTAAACCAAAATGATCTTTATCCAAAACCTTTTGGGCACGTTTAAGGTCGAAGTTGTCTTTGGTAAATTCGTTCCAAGGCAGGTCAATCAGCAGTTCCAGATAGTTAATCTGTACTGAATAATCTGCCGCCGCAGGATTCGTACGGGCAAGTTTTTCCAGCTCTTTAGCAAACTGAGTCTTAACTTCTTTACTCCATTTTTTCTTTAGCGCACGCTGGCGAAGATTTTCAATTTCCAGGTCGGGGGAGGTACCGCCCAGCTCTTCCTGTATCGTTTTCAGCTGCTGGTTAAGGAAGTAATCGCGCTGTTGCTTATCCAGATCTACCCTTACTTTGGTTTGGATCTGGTTCTTCAGTTCCAGCATCTGCAAATCCAGCGTAAGATGCTCCAGCACCATGTTCACCCTGTCGCGCAGGCTTGCAGCTTCCAGCAACGTTTGTTTTGCCTGCATATCCGCATTCATATTTGATGATATGAAATTGATAAGGAAAGAGTTGCTTTCGATATTGCGGATAGCAATCCCTGCCTCGCTCGGGATATTGGGCGATAACTGTATGATGTTCATGGCCATGTCTTTAACAGACGATACCATGGCCTTAAATTCTTTGTCTTCTTTTGGTTTGATCTCTTTAAAAGGCTCAACCGTTGCCTTAATATAAGGCTCGCTTTGCACTTCATCCTTTAAAATGAAGCGTTTTTTACCCTGTAATATCACAGTGGTATTACCATCTGGCATTTGCAGCATTTTAATGATCAGTGCAATGGTGCCAACGCGATGAAGCTGATCAAAGTTAGGGTCTTCAACACTTACATCCTGCTGTGCCACCACGCCAATAAGGCGCTTGCCTTTGTTGGCATCGCGGATCAGTTTAATGGATTTATCACGCCCCACAGTAATCGGAATTACCACCCCCGGAAACAGAACGGTATTACGTAAAGGCAGGATGGATAAAATATCAGGAACCTGCTCGTTGTTCATTTCTTCTTCGTCCTCTGATGACATCAGCGGGAAGAATTCAGAATCTTCGTTTATTGCAGCAGTATTTTTAAAATCAAACGGATCGAAACTCATTAATCACCTGGTGTTATGATAAATCAACGTCATATTGTCAGCCGCGGGTTACTACCCGGGTGTTTAATAGGGGTTAACTATCAGTTTTATTTATGCAAATATACTGTTTCAAGTGCTGTGCCAAGATAACTTTATTTGGAAAGGTATTTGCCTGTAGGCATTAACTTGTTGATATCATGCTATTTGTGATCTATTTTTCTTTTCGGGCAGATCTCAAGAAAACTGAAGGTAAACGGTAATTAAGTCAGGTATAAGCAGGGGATTTGTCGCTATACATTGATCAATAAACTAATTATGATGTTAGATTAAGCCTGATGAAATTCGAGTTCCGATTAAGCAAATTATAATCAATTAGATGCAACAAATTGCGACTAAAGGTTAAACTTTATCATGATTACAAGAAATGGCCGGGTTGGCAGTTATATTAGGCCTGTTAAATGTAAAACGCTTGAATTTTAGGCTTTAATAATTGCGGCTTTTAAAGGGCAGTATCAGGATGTTGTCATGTATAGTAGCGTGTTTGCGAACATGCTATAATTTAGTTTAGTGACAAGCTATTGGTGATTATATATTTATTACAAAAAGTAAGCCTGGGAGATAATATTTTGTATTTATGCAAGTTAAAGTAATACTAAATTGTTACACACGTTAGGTAAGTAATGAGGCTATCGGCAATAATTTCCCTTTTTATTATTACTTCGCTCGATTCATCGGCCCAAAACGCTTATGTTAAATTGGGGCAACAAGCATTTATGGATGGCAATTTTAAAGCCGCTGTTGCGCAGCTGGAAAAAGCCTGCCTGATAGATTCTACCAATTCTAATGCTTATTGGATGTTGGGATACTCATACTACCATAGCGAAAACTACCGCAAATCTGTAATTGCTTATTCTAAAGCTATTTATATTAATCCGGCGGATGCCACCGCGTATTATTACCGCGCCCGTGCCAAAGGATTCTTAGGTAAAGACAGCTACTTGTCGCCAGACGAACGAGAGAAATATTTGTTGGGGGCTATATTTGATCTTACCAAGGCCATTGCTATTGATCCCACACAACAAACTAAAAGTTACCAAACCAGGGCCATTGCCTATCGTGAGTATGGATTGTTTAAGCTGCAACCGAGCAGCAAAAACTATGATAGGGTAAGGGGGGTCAACTCTTTAAAGGCATCGGTTGCCGATCTGGAAAAGGTTTTGAATGAGAACCCGGGCCGAACGGATATTTCTACCCTGTTGGATGTTTCTAAAGAGAAGCTGGCATCGGCAACAGGCCGCCACTAATTAAAATACCCCTTTAATCAGGTAGTCGTTTTCCCCCATCACTTTCACATGCTGCTTCTTTTCTATGAGGTAGTACGAGTTTGGCACATAAGTGAGTTTCTCAATAGTTTGGTATAACAGGTTATGAACATCATTTGTAATGGCAACGGATATGACTTTTCCTTTGCTTTTTCGAATCACAATCTCCCGTGTCTTGAGTTCGGGGAATTTAGCTTTGTAGCTGATCAATGAATCGCCGGTTAACTGTACCGTGTAACTATCTTTCCACGCCGGTTTGTTTATATCTGATGATTTAAATAAGCCGAATTCGCGCCCCCAGTTAGGTATGTGCATTTTTTTGGTCTCGCTATCGCCGTTATGGCTCACCGTTTTGGTTATTTCGGGATTAAGCACCGCAAGCCGGGCAGAATCTGATCTGAAATATTCCTTCAAATCGAAATATTTTACACTAGCGCCGGTTTCTTTAATTTCCGGTTTACAGGCATACCCGCAACACAAAAGTGCAAGTGCGCCTGTAAAACGGAGATATTGTTTTATTGGTTTATACCAGTACATTACCGCTCATTTCTTCCGGGATAGATACACCCAAAATGCTTAATATGGTTGGAGCAATATCGCCCAGTTTACCATCTTTCACAGCTTTTACATCGCTATCGATTACAATGCAGGGCACCAGGTTAGTGGTATGAGCGGTATTTGGCGATCCATCGTCATTGATCATATAATCAGCATTACCATGATCGGCAATGATGATGAACGAATAACCGTGTTCCAGCCCGGTCTCCACTACTGCTTTAGTACAGGCGTCTGCTGTTTCGGCAGCCTTAACAACGGCGCTAAAAACGCCTGTATGGCCCACCATATCGGTATTAGCGAAATTAAGACAAACAAAATCGGGCCATTCGGCAATCAATTCGGGGATGATTGCATCACGGATGCCTTCGGCACTCATCTCCGGTTGAAGGTCGTATGTAGCCACCTTTGGCGATGGTACCAATAAACGCTTCTCGTTAATAAATTCTTTTTCACGGCCACCACTAAAGAAGAAAGTGACGTGTGGGTATTTTTCGGTCTCCGCTATGCGGATCTGGTTCTTGTTTGCGCCTTCTAAAACCTCGCCAAGCGTCTTACTTAGATCATCCTTACGGAAAACCACCTTTACGTTCTTGAATGTTTCATCATAAGAAGTCATGGTGATATACTGAATATCCAGGGGATGCATATCATACTCCGGAAACTCCCGCTGCGTAAGTGCCTGCGAAATCTCGCGGCCCCGGTCTGTCCGGAAGTTAAAGCAGATCACTACGTCGCCATCTTTTATAACAGCAATGGGCTGCCCGTCTGCATCAACTTTTACTATTGGTTGAATAAACTCATCGGTTACGCCCGCTTCATAGGATTGCTTGATACAGGCTAAAATATCATCGGTTTTTTCGCCAGCGCCCTTAACCATCAGGTCGTATGCCAACTTAACACGTTCCCAGCGGTTATCCCGATCCATAGCATAATATCTGCCAATGGCAGAAGCCAGCCTTACCGGGCTGTCAGCAATATGATGCTCCAGGTCGGTGATGAATTTAAGGCCGGAATTTGGGTCGGTGTCCCGGCCATCTAAAAAGGCGTGTATAAACACTTTCTCCAAACCTAAAGCTTTGGTCGCAGTGCACAGCCCCTTCAGGTGATTGATGTGTGCGTGCACGCCGCCATCGCTCACCAGGCCTATCAGGTGCAGATCTTTATCGTTATCGCGGGCATAGTTAAATGCCTCCACCATCGTTTCGTTCTGCAAAAACTCGTTATCAATTACGGCTTTATTAATTCGGCCCAGTTCCTGGTAAACCACGCGCCCTGCGCCGAGGTTCATGTGGCCAACTTCAGAGTTGCCCATTTGTCCCTCCGGCAAACCCACCGCCAGGCCGGATGCTTCGAGTTTTGAATTGGGATATTTTGCGATCATCGAATCAAAAAACGGCGTATTGGCTGCCAGTATAGCATTCGAATCGTCTGTGCGGCCGTAGCCCCATCCGTCGAGTATAATTAGTGCGACTTTTTTTCTGTTTTCCACAATGCAAATATAAAAGCAACTTTTAAACATTATAATTTATCCCGTTTTATTTTTTATTGCAACTTTTATTTGGTTTATTGGTCATATCTTATGATGAAACTAAAATATCTGCCAATGGTGGTGCTATTATATATGGTGCCAAATGTTTGTAAAGCCGACCCTATTGATAAAATAGCCGCGCTGATAGGGCAGGGGAATGCTCATGAAATAGCCAGGTTTTTTGCTCCCAGTGTTGATATTGCCGTGCTGGAAAATGCCAATGTTTACTCTAAAACGCAGGCAGAGGTGATCCTTGAAAAATTTTTTAAAGACAATAAGCCGCAGTCTGTAGCCATACTTCACCGCGTTAACTCCAATGCTAACTATAATTTTGGCGTTGTTTTGCTGCACACCGATAAAGGAAAGTTCAGGGTAGCCTATACGATGAAGGAAGTTGAAAAGGAAATGGTGATCATTGAGATGCGGATAGAAATCGAAAAAACCTAATTACTCGTCAATTGTTCTTACTTTTGAAATTCAAAATGCAAAGGTTTGGACAAACAACTTATACATCAATTTATAGTAAACGCGCTTAGTGAAGATGTTGGCGATGGCGACCACACTTCCCTGGCTACTATTGAAGCCGGTACCCAAGGCAAAGCTAAACTCTTAGTAAAAGATACGGGCATTCTCGCAGGCGTAGAGCTGGCTGAAGAGATCTTTAATGTAGTTGATCCTGACCTTAAACTGCAGATATTTTTACGTGACGGAGCAGAAGTAAAACCCAAAGATGTAGCCTTTATAGTTGAAGGAGATGCGCAAAGCATTCTTAAAGCCGAGCGGCTTGTATTGAACTGCATGCAGCGCATGAGCGGCATTGCTACCAAAACCAACGAAATTGTAGATATGTTAAAGGGTACCAATACCAAGGTATTGGATACCCGCAAAACCACTCCCGGATTGCGTTACCTTGAAAAATGGGCGGTGCGCATAGGCGGTGGCGTTAACCATAGGATAGGGCTGTACGATATGATCCTGATCAAAGATAATCACGTTGATTATTCCGGCGGGATAAGGCGGGCCATAGAGAATGCCAACCAATACTTAGTAAAAACGGGTAAAAAGCTAGCCATAGAAATTGAGGTGCGTAACATTGACGAGTTGGAGCAGGTTTTGCAAACCGGCAATGTGAACCGCATTTTACTGGATAATTTTGAATTTGGTGATCTGCGGCAGGCCGTTAACATGATAGAGGGCAAGTATATTACGGAAGCGTCTGGTGGGATTACCGAGGAAAACGTTCGCGAATACGCCGATTGCGGGGTGGACTATGTATCCATGGGGGCGCTTACACACTCTGTAAAAAGTTTAGACCTGAGTTTAAAAGCTGTTAAATTATAAATGAATATATTGCGGTATATAACATCAATTTAATATTATTGCACGCAGATGCTATCGATCTCTTCTATTTTAGCGCTTATTCTTGCTTACTGTTTCGGGTCTATACCTACGGCTGTATGGATTGGCCAGGCCTTTTACGATATTGATGTACGTGAATATGGCAGCGGCAACGCCGGTGCAACCAACACGTTCAGGGTTTTAGGCAAAAAGGCAGGCATTCCTGTTATGCTGCTCGATATTTTAAAAGGGTGGACCGCTACCAACCTTGCTTACATCATCGGCGTTTCTACTACAGGTGCTTATCATTCTGTTGCCTTCACTAACTATTCACTTGCCCTGGGGGTTGCTGCCGTAATGGGCCATTTGTTCCCGGTATTTGCCGGCTTCAGGGGTGGAAAAGGCGTTGCCACACTTTTTGGAATGATATTGGCTATAAACCTTCAGGCATCCTTACTTTGCGTTTTGGTGTTTTTAGTTGTGTTACTGCTGACGCAATATGTGTCTTTGGCCTCTATTATGGCTGGTTTTACTTATCCCATCGGTGTAACATTCATTTTCCCGGTGTCTATTAAATCGGTCGTAATTTATGGTATGTGCATATTTTTGCTCATTTTGGTTACACATCAAAAAAATATCGAACGTTTGTTAAAAGGTAAGGAGTCGAAAGTTAACTTATTTAAGAAAAAAACCGCCTGAAACCATGAAGACATTCAAACCCTTGCTGTTTGCCGCACTTGCGGCAATTTTCCTGTACGCCTGCTCTACTGTGCCGCTAACCGGCCGCTCTCAGCTATCTTTAGTTAGTGATGATCAGATCAATCCTGCTGCTGCCGCCAGTTATCGTACCCTATTGACAGACCCTAAGACAAAAGTTATTGCTTCTGGCACCGATGCCCAACGTGTAAAACGAATTGGTAACCAGCTGGCCGTAGCGATAGAACAATATTTAAACGCAAACGGTTATGCCAACCAGTATAGTTTTGCATGGGAGTTTAATCTCATCCAAAGCCCCGAAATAAACGCCTGGTGCATGCCTGGTGGTAAAGTTGCTGTTTACAGTGGCTTACTACCCGTAGCGCAAAGCGACGCTGGCCTGGCCACTGTAATGGGGCACGAAATTGGGCACGCCATTGCACGCCACTCTGCTGAACGGATGTCGCAGCAATTGGCATTGCAGGCAGGTGGTACCGCTGTTGGTGCAGCCGCAGGTAGCAAGTCTGCGGCAACGCAAGCTATCGTCAGCCAGTTGTATGGCGTTGGTGGTCAGTTGGCCTTATTAAAATATTCACGCTCGCAGGAGTCGGAAGCAGACCGTTTAGGTTTGACGTTTATGGCGATGGCGGGTTATGACCCGCATATGGCGGTTACTTTCTGGCAACGGATGGCGGCACAAAACAAAGGCGGATCGCCCCCCGAGTTTTTAAGCACCCACCCGGCGGATGCGACACGTATTGCCGCTATCCAGAATTTAATTCCGGAGGCTATGAAGTATTACAAAGCCAGATAAACGTTTACCATTTTATATCCATCAGAATATTTAAGGCCGCCGAAATTTTTTTGCGGCCTTTTTTTGCGCCTTTCTATTGCTTTTTGCTGACATTTTAAATGATCTTTATTAAGGCAAATGGCTCGATCTTAGCGTTATTTGTGGTAAACTATTATTGAAAGTAACCGCTTATGTCATCCAAATCCCGTTTCTTGACCGCTCAATGGAAAAACCTGGTGATGTTAAATTACGAGGTGGATCCGGAGATATTAAAGCCCTACTTGCCGGCAGCTACCGAAATTGATCTTTGGCAGGGAAAAGCGCTGGTGAGCATGGTAGGTTTTATGTTTCAGGAAACTAAGGTACTGGGCGTTAAATGGCCCTTTCACGTAAATTTTGAAGAGGTTAATCTGCGTTTTTACGTACGTCATTTTGATGGTAAGGAGTGGAAGCGCGGAGCGGTTTTTGTTAGCGAGATCGTGCCCAAACCCATTATTGTAGTCATCGCCAATACGCTTTATAAAGAGCATTACAGCGCCATGCCTATGCGTCATTCGGTTACCAGGAAAGGGGCTGACCAAACCGAATTTTTATACGAGTGGAAATTTAAAGGCAAATGGAACAAGCTAGGCGCAACCGTAGAAAATAGTTTAGTAACGATAGCAGCAGGTAGTCAGGAGGAGTTTATTTTTGAGCATTATTGGGGCTACAACCGCTTAACCGATTATAAAACAATGCAATACCAGGTAGAGCATATCCGCTGGCAGGTTGCCGAAGTTAAAGACTATATTTTTGATGCAGATGTCGCTAAACTATACGGAGAAGCGTTTGTACCTTTTCTCAATGTAGAACCCTATTCGGCTTTTTTTGCCAATGGATCAGATGTTTCGGTGAGGATCGGGGATAAGTTGGTGGTGGAGAAGTAGGTGGCAGATTGCAGTTATGATAAATTATAAGGATCGATAACTTCAAGGTTACCGATACTGATAAAATCTTTAATGTTGCGAGTAATCAGAGAATGCCCATGAAACATTGCTGTTGCAGCAATAACTGCATCAGGTAATTTTATTTTTTTAACTTTTCTTATATTGATGGTCTGCTCGATTACATCATTTGTTAAATGATACGTAATAGCTGTGTCTAAAAAATCCGCTAAAGTTTGAGTGGCTGAAGGATGTCCAAGAACTTCAATCCGATTAATTATCGAAATGTAAAAGCCACTTTGGTCAAGAATATCTTCAAGTAAGGCGTTTACGTTAGGAGGCAAAAGTCCAGAGGTGAATTCTAAAATGACGTTAGTGTCGATTAAAAACGTCTTTCCCATTCTTCACGATCTTTTTCAATATCCAAAATCATTTGTCGCCCTGTTTCTTTATCAAGCGTTCCAACAAATTCAGAGGGTTTTCTTTTTGATTTTGGTTGAGCTGGATCTTGCACAAGAAGTTGAATGTCCTCGTGTTTAGATGTAAGATTGTTCCATTCGTCAATTGGAATCAATACTGCGGTCTTATTTCCGGCATCATCTGAAACATATTGTATCGCCATAATCTGGGATTTGTATGTGTAAAAATACAATATTATAACGTTGCGAGGTTATCTTTTGTTACTTACACCCAATACTTGCAAAATTGCTTTGGCTTTCAGTAAACATTCGTCGTACTCCTGTTCGGCATTGGCGTGATAGGTGATAGCGCTGCCTACGTGAAAGGATAAATATTTATTATTTGAGTTATATAGCAGCGTACGGATCACCACATTGAAATCAAAATCATCATCCGGGCCGAAGTAACCTATAGCCCCGGAGTATACACCACGCTTGCTGCGCTCGTATTCCTCCATCAACCGCATAGCACTTACCTTGGGGGCGCCTGTCATGCTCCCCATAGGGAAAGTGTTTCTCACGGCCCGTGCAGCGCTTACATCATCCCTGAGGTCACAAACTACGGTTGAGATCATCTGGTGAACCTGTTTGAAGCTATGTATGCCAAAAAGTTCTTCGGTTTTAACGGTGCCGGGCTTGGCAGAGTGCGTAAGATCATTCCGTACTAGATCTACGATCATTACGTTTTCCTGTAACTCCTTTGGATGGCTGCGCAATTCTTCAATGATGGTTTTGTCAACTGCTTCGTCGGGATCCCGCTTTGCGGTACCTTTAATAGGTTGCGAGATCAGTTTAGTGCCGCGTTTGGCCAAAAAGCGCTCGGGCGAAGCACAAATGATGTAGTTACCTTGCCATTTAAAATAGGTGGCGAAGGGGTTGGGTGACAAATCATTAAGTTGGTTGAAGATAGCTAAAGGATCAATTGTTGCATCATCCGCGTAATACTCCTGGCAAAAATTGGTTACGTAGATATCACCGCGTACAATATGTTCTTTAATCTTTTCAACCGCAGCGATATATTCAACTTTACTAAAGCGCGATTGTAGCTTTACATTAGGCGAACTTTTGATTGTGAGGAGATCTATCCTCTCTATCGTGCTGAAAATATCCACCGGATCATCGCCGGTGATTTCGGCTTTGGTTCCCTTAAGCGTGATGAAGGTTTTAGGCGCGAAGAAATAGAGATCCGGGAAATCCAGTCCATCGTCGTTTTGAGAAGAGAGCTGTTCTATTTCGTTCTTCAGATCATACCCAAAAAACCCGGTCACAAATCCGGGCGTTTTTTTACGGAAATTTTCAAATTTCTGAAAAGCATCGCCCGTGGACAGAATTATTTCCTCTTTTACGCCAATTGCTATCAGTGTATCAAACTTGCTGTAGGGGTCGTTAAAATTATTACTGTCTAGATAGCAAACCGTATCAAAGGTATTGGCCCATGAAAGGGCTTTTTGTTTGAAGAGTTGCACGTTGTTTACCTGAAATATCACCTGGCAAAAATAGCAAGTAAAAGCAAAAGGCCCCTTTAAAAGGAGCCTTTTAATATTACCTGTTTTAGATATGAAACTAAAAACAAGGTTGTTTTTGTGTCGGCGTCCTCATCGTCAAGATATTAGTGTAGCACTAAAGTCTGTTTTCTATCGGGGCCTACAGATAACCACTTGATCGGCACGTTCAGTTCAGCTTCCAGGTAATCGATATAGTTTTGTAATCTTTCAGGGATTTCGTTCAGTTCGGTAATACCAGTCAGGTCTTCGTTCCAGCCGTCTATTTCTTTTAGTACCGGGTGTGCATCAACAGAGCAAATATCATAAGGCATATAATCTATCTCCTCGCCCAGGTAATTGTAGTGCGTACAGGCATAGATCTTATCGAAACCGCTCAATACATCAGCCTTGGTCATTACCAGTTGGGTAACGCCATTCAGCATGATGGCATATTTTAAAGCCGGCAGGTCTATCCAACCGGTACGGCGGGGCCTGCCGGTTGTTGCACCAAATTCGTGGCCAATGCGGCGTAGTTCTTCACCGGTTTCGTCATTCAGTTCGGTAGGGAAGGGGCCGCCACCTACACGGGTACAGTAAGCTTTGAAAATACCGATCACATCGCCTATCTGGCTCGGTGCAATACCCAAACCGGTGCAAGCTCCGGCTGCAGTAGTATTTGATGACGTTACAAACGGGTAAGAACCGAAATCGATATCCAGCATGGCGCCCTGTGCACCTTCAGCCAATACCTTTTTACCATCTTTAATATAGTTGTTCACCAAATGCTCGCTATCAACCAGCGGGAATTGCTTGATGAATTCAATGGCCTCGAAGAATAAATCTTCGCGTTCGCTAAAGTCAGCCACTTCGCCGTACATCGCCTGCAGCATGGATGTGTGCTTATCAACCAGTTTCTGGTAGCGCTCTTTAAAATCGGGCAGGGTAATATCGCCTATACGTAAACCATTGCGGCCGGTTTTATCCATATAGGTTGGGCCGATACCTTTTAAGGTAGAACCAATTTTACCATCGCCCATTTTCTTTTCAGAAGCGGCATCAAGCAATTGGTGCGTAGGCAATATCAGGTGCGCCTTTTTGGCGATCATCAAATTCTTTTTTGCCAAAAGATCATGACCGGCATCTTTCAGCTTATCTATCTCTTTTTTCAGTGTGATCGGATCTATAACCACACCATTACCAATCAGGTTCATGGTGTTATCAAAAAAGATCCCCGAAGGAATGGTGTTCAATACAAACTTTTTGCCTTCAAACTCTAAAGTGTGACCGGCATTTGGTCCGCCCTGAAAACGGGCAATCAGGTCGTAACCTGCGCTCAGTACATCAACAATTTTACCTTTACCTTCATCGCCCCACTGGAGGCCTAATAATACGTCAACAGCCATTAATTGATATTTTGAATATATGTGTTTAATTTTTCTATAAGGTCCTTCTTAATTGTGCCCCAATCTAAATTATGAAAACTATCGGGATCCGGCTCGGAATCAGCGTTAACAAAATAAGAAAGAGATTTTACCACCATAGCAAGAGAATTATTAGGATATCGTTTATGGTAGTAGGAAAACATTTGTTCGAAAGAAAATTGATTCAGTAATTCATGTACATCCCAAAAAACTTTTTTCGCACCCCTCCCGGCAATTGCATTTAGTTTCAAACCGATTATTTCTTCCGTTGAAGCGATCCTAATACCATCAATCACTTTGTAATCATAAGCGAATTTTTCAAAAGTGTTAGCAAAATCAACTTTTACTCCGTTAATAAAGGTGAAGAATAGGCGACTGCTTGTTGTACCCTCGAATTGAAATGATGAATAATCTTCGTTCAATCTTTCAATGATCAAATCCCTGTTGAAGGGAACGTCAGAAAATAGGTCTAAATCGATAGAGGTCCGATGACCTAAAAGTAAAGATAATGCTGTACCGCCAACCAATCTGAATTCCTTCAGTTCGTCCAACATCATGAGCTCTTTTAAGAGAGCCAAAGTTGCGGGTTCAACTGTTTTTTTATGTAACATTGAAAATCCGTAGGGTTCAAATTAAAAATGGCGCAACAAAAATAAATTTCTTTATCACCAAGCCAGCTTGCACTGATAATTTCCTTCCTTATCCTTTTATCGCCATAAAATTTCTTCATGCTGATAATATCTTCAAGAGACCCTCTGTTAATCACCTTTTCCATAACATATCGCGCATTTTTTTCGTAGTCGATCTTTTCCATATCAACATCCCAGAATGCTTGTTTGCTGAGGATCGGCTTTTTCATTTGATTTTAAGATACTTTCCTGTCGCAAAAACCTTCGCGCAGCTTAGTGCAATTACCGTAAAGGTTTAAAGAGTGGTGTTTAATCTCGAATTTCAGAATATCGCCCATCATGCTCTGGATCTGCTGAATACGCGGGTCACAAAATTCAACTACTTTACCGCAGTCAATGCAGATAATGTGATCGTGCTGCTTATAGCCATACGATTTCTCAAACTGGGCCATGTTTTTGCCAAACTGATGCTTGGTCACGAGGTCACAGGATACCAAAAGTTCGAGTGTGTTGTATACGGTAGCGCGACTAACGCGGTACTTTTTATTTTTCATGTGGATGTATAAACTCTCCACATCAAAATGGTCGCTCCGGGAGTAGATCTCCTCAAGGATGGCAAAACGCTCGGGTGTTTTCCTGAGGCTTTTATTTTCGAGGTAAGCCTCAAAAATCTTTTTTACCAACGCAATGGTTTCCTGTACAGGCATAATGTTAAATTAACCCTTCAAAGGTATGGTTTTCGGTGTCAAGAAAAAAATAAGAAATAGCATGTAATGGGTCAAGATTCAAGAAGTCAAGATGTAAGATAGAAGAAATTACGCATCAATGTTGAAGAACTTATATTAAGGCCCCGCAAATCAGGGGATAAATTGGATCTCTTAATTTTTTTAATTTTTAACTGTTAATCTCTTCTTTCTTCTCTCTTGATTCTTGTCGTCTTATGTCTAATTACGATGCTTTCTCAATCACAGAATCAAATCTCAGCACCGAAGTGATACCTTTTATCTGCAGGATGTTTTTGATCAGTTTGTCCAAGTGCTCGGTATCATTTACGTAGATCATGATCGATCCTTCAAAGATCCCGTTATCACTGTCAACCGTTATCGACCGGATATTTACCTTGAAATCCGTTGAGATCACCGTAGTGAGTTTATTAATTAAACCTACTTCATCAATACCGCGGATACGTAAGCCCGTTAAGAAGGCCAGCTCCAGCTGTTTGGTCCATTTGGCTTTTACGATCCGGTAGCCATAATTAGCCATCAGTTTGGCGGCATTAGGGCAGTTGGTGCGGTGAATTTTGATGCCGTCGCTTACGGTTACAAAGCCAAATACATCGTCGCCGGGGATGGGGTTACAGCAATTTGCCAGCTTGTAATCTATTTTTTGCAGATCCTCACCAAAAAGCAGCACATCGCCGTCCTTCGCTTTTACGCTGCGAACCAGGCTTTGCAGTTGTTCATGCTCTATTTTATCCTGCGGTTTATTTTCAATGATCTTTTCGGAGGCCTGGTATTCCTTCAGGTCCTTCATATCAATAAGCCCTTTGGCTACATTGTAGAAAACCTCCTGGGTAGATGGCAGCTTAAAAAAGTAACTAAGCTTCTGGATATTTTCGGAGTTGTATGTGATCTTAAGCGATTTAAGTTTTCGCTCCAAAATCTCCTTACCATCTTCGGCAACTTTGCGTTTTTCTTCTTTAAGGGCAGATTTGATCTTGGCTTTAGCCTTAGCGGTAACCACAAAGCTGAGCCAATCCTCTTTGGGGCTTTGCTTGCTGGAGGTAATGATCTCCACCTGGTCGCCGTTTTGCAGTTTATAACTCAGCGGTACCAGCTTATGATTTACCTTGGCACCAATACAGCTGGCACCCACATCGGTGTGGATCTCAAAGGCGAAATCGAGCGCAGTGGCGTTCAATGGCAGCTGGATCAAAGCACCCTTCGGTGTAAAGATGAAGATCTCATCACTGAAAAGGTTCATCTTGAAATCATCCAGGAAGTCCAGTGCATTGGAATCCGGGTTTTTCAGCATATCGCGTACCTTTTGCACCCAAAGATCCAGGCCGCTATCAGTTGATGATTCTTTGTATTTCCAGTGTGCAGCAAATCCTTTCTCAGCAATCTCGTTCATACGTTTTGTACGGATCTGCACCTCTACCCATTGGCCACGCGGGCCCATAACGGTGGTATGCAAGCTTTCGTAACCGTTTGCCTTTGGTGAGGAGATCCAGTCGCGCAACCGGTCGGGATTAGGACGGTAAAGATCGGTAATGATAGAGTAAGCTTTCCAGCAGTCGGCTTTTTCGCTCTCGGGGGTGCTATCCAAAATGATCCGGATGGCAAAAAGATCGTATACCTCCTCAAAGGGGATCGATTTTTTCTTCATCTTATTCCAGATGGAGTGGATAGATTTAGGCCTGCCAAAAATATCGGCATTCAAATCCTGTGCCTCCACAACTTTTTTCACCGGTTCCACAAAGTCACGGATAAATTTTTCGCGCTCGGCTTTCTTCTCGTTTAGTTTGGTTTTAATGAACGAGTAGGTTTCGCGCTCCATATACTTCATGGAAAGGTCTTCCAGTTCAGATTTTATGGCGTACAATCCCAAGCGGTGCGCCAGCGGAGCATAGAGGTATACGGTTTCTGATGAAAGCTTAAGCTGCTTATCGCGCGGCATAAACTCCATGGTGCGCATGTTGTGCAGCCTGTCGGCCAGTTTGATCAGTATTACCCGCACATCGTCTGCCAGGGTAAGCAACATTTTACGAAAATTCTCTGCCTGCAGGGAACTGTTGGTATCAAAAACCCCCGAAATTTTGGTAAGGCCATCAATGATCTTGGCCACTTTTTTACCAAATTCCATCTCGATGTCTTCCAGCGAAACATCGGTATCTTCAACTACATCATGGAGTAAAGCGCAAACGATGGAGGTGGTACCCAGGCCTATCTCTTCGGCGGCAATTTGGGCCACGGCAATAGGATGATATATATAAGGCTCGCCGCTTTTACGGCGCATATCTTTGTGGCTCTCTAAAGCCATTTCAAAAGCCTTGCGGATCATGCGTTTATCTCCCTTTTGGAGGGTAGATTTACTTGCACGCAACAGCGTTCTGTAACGTTTTAATATCTCCGTTTTTTCGGCTTCCAGGTCAATCACTAAATCTTTCATGTATCGGCGTTAGCACGGTATAATATAATCAACCTGTAACAATTATTATTATTGCATGTTGTTGTAAAATAACCAAATAAAATGCGTTAATTTTGTGTCAAGTAAAAATATGAAATTTATCGCTACACTTATTGTGTTTTGTTGCGTTTGGGGAGGCCTAATAGCACAGGATAAACCAGCCCCGCCGGTTATACTGGGCAAACATGATACCATAAAGGTTAACATGACTAAACTGGATGGCGAACTGGTGCCCTGGATTGTAGAGCCGGAAGTGCGGATAGTTGATACCCGTATTTTTGCCAGCGCGCAGGACCGTGCAAATTTTTACCGCCTGCGCTATAATGTGATGAAAGTACTGCCTTATGCACAATTTGCAGGTAAGCGTTATCGCCAGTTGCAGCGCGATTTGGCCATGACCGCCGATTCAAAAAAGCAAAAGGAATTGATGAAAGCCTGCGAGAGTGAGATTAAAGGCATATTTAACAAAGAGATCAAAGATCTGACAATTAGTCAGGGGGAGGTGCTGATAAAATTGATTAACCGCGAAACAGGCAATACCAGTTTTGCTATGGTGAAAGAATTAAAAGGCGGTTTTAACGCTTTTGTGATACAATCTGTAGCCAAAATTTTCGGGCACGATCTGAAAGAGACCTATGATAGGGAAGAGCAGCGTGATATCGAATCGATATTGAATGCGGCCGGGTACAATCCCAGCTACAATTAATGGATAAAAAAAACATCTACCAGTTTAACGTTCGGGCGTTGGATGGTGAGCCGATCAGCCTTACCGATTACAAAGATAAAGTCCTGCTTATCGTCAATACCGCATCCGAGTGCGGGTTCACGCCACAACTTAAAGATCTGGTGGCGCTTAAGAAAGAGTTTTTAGGGCAGGATTTCGAAATCCTGGCGTTCCCATCAAATGATTTTGGCGGGCAGGAACCTTTGGAAGGGCAGGCTATAGCTGCCTTTTGCAGTAACTACGGTAACAATTTCCCGGTGTTTGATAAGATAAGGGTACGCGGTCCGTATGCAGATCCGCTTTACAAATTCCTGAGCGATAAAAAAGAAAACGGTTCATTGAATTGTGCACCACGGTGGAACTTTCACAAGTACCTGGTTGACCGTAAGGGCAGGGTGGTTGATTATTTTTATCCCTTTACCAGCCCAACATCTGCCAAGGTGAAAAAAAAGGTACAACGTTTGTTAACCCTTGGTACCGATAAGTTTTAAGTATTCTTCATTATGCTCAAATTAGATATATTAGTTTTGCCCGTGCACCCGGATGATGCCGAATTAGGCTGTGGCGGTACCATTTTAAAGCATGTAGCGCTTGGCCATAAGGTTGGCATTGCAGATTTAACGCGGGGCGAACTGGGTACCCGAGGGTCTGCCGAAATACGGGATAGGGAGGCGGCCAAAGCTTCGGAGATTTTGGGACTAACCATACGCGAAAATCTTAACCTGCCAGATGGTTTCTTTGCAAATACTAAAGAGTATCAATTGATGATCATTACCGCAATTCGGAAATACCAGCCTGATATTGTGATTACCAATGCATACCATGACAGGCACCCCGACCACGGACGGGCAAATGAGTTGGTAGAAGCTGCCGCATTTTTATCTGGCCTGCGCAAAATTGAAACCTATACTGAAAACGGCGACCTGCAGGAAGCCTGGCGACCCAAGCAATTGTTACATTTTATACAGGACCGTTATATTAAGCCTGATATAATTATTGATGTTACCGAATTTTGGGATAAAAAGATAGAGAGCATTTATGCCTACGGTTCGCAATTCCACAATGCCGATTGGAATGAAGATGAGCCGCAAACTTACATTTCATCTCCTGATTTTATTGACATGATCAAAGCCCGTGGCCGGGAGTTTGGCAAGAGCCTTAACGTAACTTATGGGGAGGGATTTACCTCTGCCAAGATATTGGGAGTGACTGATTTATTTGATTTAAAATAAAAATCAACTGAATAAACACTGATTGGTTGGACGATTAAAAAATACAAATCAATCGTTTTGAGTGAACACGAATTTAATCGAATGATTCGAATTTCACCAATCAGATTTAAGAAAATTAGCCCACTTAGTGTAATTCGTGTTAACTCAAACAATTGCCATCCAATCGTTTTATTGAGCAAGAATTTTATCGAACAATACGAATTTTACCAATAAGATTTGAGAAAATTAGCTCAATTAGTGCAATTCGTGTTAACTCAAAATTACCATCCAATCGTATTATTGAGCAAGAATTTTATCGAACAATCCCAATTTACCAATAAGATTTGAGAAAATTAGCCCAATTAATGCAATTCGTCTTAACTCAAATTACCATCCAATCGTTTTGAGTGAACACGAATTTAATCGAATGATTCGAATTTTACCAAACAGATTTAAGAAAATTAGCCCACTTAGTGGAATTCGTGTTAACTCAAAACAGATCTATTCAAAGTCAATTAATTTCCATAACTGGTCTTATACTTTTTGATAGATCTGATGATGGATTGAACGATCTCGTTCTGTCCCTCGTCTGAATTCAGATACCTTTCATCGTCAGGATTATTGATAAAACCCGTCTCTATTAATAAGCCCGGCATACCGCTTTGCTGCAAAACCAGTACGCCCTGCTCCTTTACACCTGCACTTCGTCTGCCATCCGTCTGCGTAAATTCTTTATTCAGCAAATCGCCGAAGTAAACGCTTTGCCTGCGGTATCGTTGCTGAAAAGCTGCTAAGATGATCGCATTCATGGCATCATCTTCCCCATACCCATTGTATTTTTTTTGATAATCCTTTTCCTGGTAAATGGATGAATTTTCGCGGAGGGCCTCCATTTGTTCCTGTTTGCGATGGAAACCATATAGCAGCAGGAGAGCACCGCGGCGGCTACCTACCCTTTCGGGAGAAGAGTTACAGTGGATGGATATAAAAAGATTGGCGTGGGCGTTATTGGCAATTTCTGCCCGGCGGTGCAACTCAATGAATTTATCTTCACCCCGGGTCATCACTACATTAATACTTGGCATTTGGTCGTTCAAAGCATTGCGTAGTTTTTTACCAATACTTAATGCCACAGCTTTTTCATTAGAGTAAGCGCCGTGAGCACCTGGATCTTTACCCCCGTGGCCCGGATCGATAACTATGGTTTTGAAACGGAACGAACCCGTGGAATCGTCAGTTTTTGCGGTAGATTGAGCGAAAGCCGATTGGGGACCTGCGATAAATAATAAAGTACAAACTACTAGTACAGCTTTGGTTAAGCGCGAAAAAAACATGGCGCAAAGATAGATGTTTGTTTTTAAGGTATATAATTCTTCTGGCGGTGTAATTTTTAAGAGCATAAGGGTGTTATAAACTGGCTGTTTGTAATCCGCTACAAGCGTTAAACATCTGTTCGACTTGCAACAGGCCTCATAGTTTAATACCGGGCAGAACAGCCCGACGACACAACTTGTTTCGTATAAGGCAGATAAAATATTTCCCTAAAATTAAAAGTTCCCGAAACCTATTTGGCAAATGCCACGTAATAAAATGCTTATAACATAAGTACAAATATAATGCAAGCATTATTTTCGCCAATTGCCACGTTTATATTTTTCCTGCTGATAGGCTCACTTATAGTTTACTTTATTTTAAAGTTTGATAAGCTTCAGCGGAATAAAATGAAATCCATATTATCCAAAACGCGCGATGTAAAGCCGCTGCTAATGACGAAAGCAGTCAGTCAAAAACTGCGTACCATAAAGCCCGAACTTAACCATGAATCGCGCAGCGATATTTCCAAACAGTTAGATGAACTGGTTGAAGCTTTTGACAAAGGACAGGTTACCTTGCCTGAATATTGCAGTAGGCTGAACCGTTTATTAACAATGGTAGCCTAACCAGGCTTGAATATTACCGTTATTTCCTAAGTTTGATGTTCAAGTTATGGACATCAATCAACAAACTTCCCATTTACAAATAACGCCAACTGCCGATGGTTCAAATACCATTTACAATGCACAGGTTGGTGAAAATTACCATTCACGCAATGGTGCCCTGCAGGAAAGCCGGCACGTATTTCTTCAAGCGGGCCTTCAGTATTTCCTTCATTTGTCGGGCGAAATACCTGCAGAAGTGAGCATACTGGAAGTAGGTTTTGGTACCGGCCTCAATTTTTTACTTAGTGCCGATTTTTGCCACAGCGAGCATATCAAATTAGCATATACCGGCATTGAGGCGTACCCGCTAAGCAATGATATGATTGGTAACACTGGTTATGGTTCCTATGTTTCTGACGATATCTGGCAAAGTTTCCTCAATCAGTATCCCAAATCTTTAAACTTGCCGGTGAGCATTCACGAGTATTGCGAACTGGAGATTGCACCTCTTAAATTACAGGATTTTAACTCCCCCCAAAAGTTTGATATAATTTATTTTGATGCCTTTGCTGTTGCCCATCAGCCGGAAATGTGGGATGAAGCAGCAATTTCCCAAACTATTCAATTTTTAAAGCCAGGTGGCGTATTTGTTACTTATGCCATCACCGGTAATCTTAAACGCAGTATAAAGGCGCTTGGTCTAAAAGTAGAGAAAGCCGCGGGCGCTCCGGGTAAGCGGGAAATGCTGAGAGCGGTATTGGAGTAGGAAGTGTGCGGTAAGCAGTTTGCAGTTAGCATGATGACATTTAGTTCGTACTGCCATTACTGCAAACTAAAAGGAACTGCCAACCGAATTCAATATCTTTGTATTATGGCTATAATAGCACCCGTAACTGCAATAACACCTTCCGGCGCATTTGAGCGCTTACTTACAATAATGGACGATCTGCGGATCAACTGCCCATGGGACAAAAAGCAAACACTTGAAAGTCTGCGCCACCTCACTATTGAAGAAACCTACGAACTATCTGACGCTATTTTGAGCGGTGATAAGGATGAAATCAAAAAGGAGCTGGGTGACATTATGCTGCACCTGGTATTTTACTCGCGCATAGCATCCGAGACCAACGATTTTGATATAATCGGTGTGCTAAACGGGATTTGCGACAAGCTGGTGAACCGTCACCCGCATATTTACAGTGATACCATAGTTGAAAACGAGGAAGATGTAAAACGCAACTGGGAGCAGATCAAACTCAAGGAGGGCAATAAATCGGTATTAGGCGGTGTACCTGCTTCGTTGCCCGCATTGGTGAAAGCATCTCGTATCCAGGAGAAAGCCCGGGGCGTTGGTTTCGATTGGGATAATAAAGACCAGGTTTGGGCCAAAGTAGAGGAGGAACTGCAGGAATTTAAAGATGAGTATAACGTGGCTGATGATAGTGGTATCGACCACGAAAAAGCCGAGGGCGAATTTGGTGACCTACTGTTCTCGCTTATAAATTATGCACGGTTTATCAATATTAATCCAGAAGATGCGCTGGAAAAAACCAATCGTAAATTTATTAAACGGTTTCAGTACCTGGAGAGCAAGGCTATTGAACATGGTAAAAAATTGCAGGATATGAACCTGGCAGAAATGGATGTATTTTGGAATGAGGCTAAAAAGGTTTAGAAATATTTTATTACATGTAGCGTTTATAGACGCTAAGACGTAAACATTTTGTAATAACAAATAATATGAAAAGACGATTTACTTATTTTTTGCCGGCCTTATTAGCAATTGCCCTGTTGGCAATGGGCTGCTTTAATAAAAATGATAATCCAATACCTGTACCGGTAGGAAATTTCACCGGTCAATTTCGTCTCCTGCACAGAGCTTCTGGTAGTTCCAAAGTAGATACTACCAAAGCAACCTTGCAACTGTCTCTTGCAAGTGACGGCACATTTAAAGTAAGCGGCGACACCACAGTTGTCCACGCGGGTAGTAAGGGGAAATATTTTTTAAATAGTGGTTATATCGGTTTTCAGGACGACACTTATCCGCCTGCCGGCCACCCTGCCAAAAGTCATCTAAACGGCTATTATAATTATTATTATGATGGCACCAGTGTATTACAAATGGTGGCCAACAGCTCTGATACCCTCGCCGTGCAGTATGATCTGAAAAAAATGTAAACTGATAATTTACCGGTGGTGTTGAAGCTGTGAATTTATCATGGCCTTATTGCCATTTATTTTTCTCTGTCCTGTAGCGTTTACTGCTTTTTACGCGTATTGCTAATAATTAAGCGCACTTAACACATTTAATGCATCTACTAAACCGGCTTACTGAAGAAGAAATAGTAAGTAAGTGCAAAACCGGCAGCCTTAAATACCAGGAATTGCTGTACAAGCAGTTCTACGGCTATGCTATGGGGATAAGTGTGCGTTACAGCCTGAACCAGGACGATGCCTTAGAAGTGGTCAATGATGCTTTTATAAAGGTGTTCAACAATATTAAAGCTTATCAAATGGACAAGCCCTTTAGGGCATGGCTGCGCACCATAGTAGTAAATACCGCTATAGACCGCCGCCGCAAAGAACTAAAACACCAGGCGCATACCGACCTGGATACAGCAATTGGCGTTGGCAGTAACGCCAATGTTATAGAGAATTTAAATGCACAGGACATTTTAAAGCTGATGAAGCAATTGCCGCAAATTCAGCTGACTATATTTAACATGTACGAGATAGATGGGTACAACCATGATGAAATTGGTAAAACTTTGAACTTGCCCGCAAGCTCATCGAGGGTTTATTTAAGCAGGGCCAAAGAGAAGTTGCGGCAGCTATTAACAACGGAAACACAGAACCATGGATGATCAGTTTGATAAAAAACTAAGCAGCCGCATTTCGGAGGTGTTTGATAATTACGAGTATCCAACTGCCGAAGAGGGGTGGACTGAGCTTCGCAAAAAGTTCCCGGTGAAAGAGGAACGTAAAGTTGCATGGCTTTGGTGGAGCAGCGCTGCGGCCATTTTATTGGTGTTTTTAGGCTTGGGCATCTGGATGACTAACGAGCCTGATATGGCAAGTAATGTTGCCGGAAATTTTAAAAACCCACAGGCAGATACTACAACAGGCATAGAAAATACTGCAGGAAACAACACACGCATAGCCCAATCACAACTGGCAGCCGATAGTACAGTAAATTCGGCAGTTGAACAGCATGCCAATAGAGGCAGCTATCCAAACCAACAACTAGCCAACAACAACTATGCAGCAAAGGGCAGCAAAGCTGTAGACGTAGTTTCAACACCCGCTATAATTCATCCCAATGGCGTGAATACAGGTCTGACAAAAAACAGTGATCAGTTTGTAATCGGCATGGCTAAGCCTGACGCCGGAGTGAAAACTGATAATAACAATGTGGGTGTCATCAACGACGGAAAGAATGGCAAGAGCAGTGTTATTGCTTCCGTTAACCAAGCAGATACGGCGCAAAAAACTGAAAATAAAACGGACCGTCAGCAAGTGGCGAACGTCTCAACCCCGGTTATTGTTGATCATAGCACAGCTACCACAATAGCTGCCAACCCACCCACTCAACCGATAGAAGAGATGTTTAAGCGGGAGCAGCCTCAACGCAAAAAAGAGCCAGGCGATAAAAAGGATTCGAAAAAAGTAAATTTCAGCGTTTATGCAGCAACCTATTTTAATTATGCTGAAGGCAGTGCTAACCGTGTAAATGCTGGTGCAGGCTTTACCTCAGATATCAGGCTAAGTAAGAATATCAAATTATCTACAGGCGTATCACTGGCGCAAAATACACTAAGTTATGCCAATACACCACCATTGGCAACAGGCAGGGCGCTAGCGGAAGCTGCACCGGCTATTAAGAGCGCCGGGTTTTTCAACACCACCGCATCAGTGGCAGAATTTCAAAACTACAACGCCAGTCTGGTCGGTCTTGATATCCCGCTGAATATCAAATTTGAGTTCAATCCCGAAAAAACAGATGCTTATTTCTCGGCAGGTTTAAGCTCCGGTACTTTTATTGATGAGCGTTACACTTACAGTTATGCGTATAAAACTAATGGGCTAATTGATAAAACGGTGCCCACGCAGGATCAAACCACCACTAGTAGCTTCAATAATTTTTATTTCGCTAAAACGCTCAACTTATCATTTGGTATGGGGTACCCGATAGGCAAAAACAGGCTCATCATCGAACCATTCCTAAAGTACCCGCTTTCAGGCCTGGGCACACAGGATATCCATTTTGGGGCAGGCGGTGTCAACCTCAAATTTAGTTTTAAGACTACCAAAATTATAAAGCGGTAAAAACATGCTATCGAGCTTGCATGATCAGCCTGAACTGACTCAGTATTAAAAATAGATTTAAAGTGCATGTTTAACTGCAAGTTTGTGAAATAGCCAGCCGGCGCAAAAGATATCCATGGTTTACTTATTTTCAACTATGACACTCACGGATAGCGTTGGAGATAGGTGGAAGTTGTAGTGACGGCAATTCCGTATAGGCTATTAAAAGATACTATTAGGCTATTTAAACCTGATAGCCTTTACCGGCGAGATCCTTGTAACCAACATGCTCGGGATAACCAGCACTACCAAACATACTACTAGTGTACCAAGGTTAAGTAGCAACACGTCCGTCCACACAAATTTGATGGGTACGAATGTCATGTAATAACTCGCCTGGTCCAGTTTAAAAAAGTGGGTGCTTTGCTGAAAAAAGCCCAGGCCCAAGCCAAGTGCGTTACCTAATAAAAGCCCAACGCCAATTAAGTAAGCAGCGTTATATAAAAACACCTTTTGGATGACCCAATTTCGCGCGCCCATTGCTTTCAACATGCCAATCATACTGGTTCGTTCCAAAATCATAATGAGCAGCGCCGAAATCATGTTAATAACTGCCACAATGGTCATCAGTACCAACATAACTACGGTATTAACATCCAACAGACCCAGCCATTCAAAAATGGTGGGATAATTCTCTATCAGCGTGTGCGATTTTAAAATGATGGGTAAGTTGCTGTCTATCCAGTCGGCAATAGGGTTAATCCTATCAAAGTCATTTACGCGTACCTCATAACCGCCAACTTCGCCCTTGGTCCAATCATTTAACCGTCTTACCAACGCAATATCGCCTATTACAAAAGTCTTGTCTACCTCATCTACACCAATGCTGTATATACCAGTGATTTTTAACTTGCGCTTGCGCAGCGGTTCCTGAATGAAATAAATGAGCAGATCATCCCCCGCCTTTAGCTTTAGTCTGTTGGCGGTAAACTGCGATATCATCACCTGGCTTTTGGCAGCCGTGGAGTCATTGAAATCAATGATTGACCCTGCAACCAGTGCCTTTTTAATGTAGGCCCAATCGTACCCTTTGTCAACCCCCTTCATTACCACACTCTCGATCTCGTCGTTTGCTTTGATAAGGCCCGGCTTGGTGGCAAAAGCGTTAATGCTTTCGATGAACTTACTGGTTTTTAGTTTTTTAAGAACACCGGCATCCTCAATAAATGGAGAGTTTTCGTAAGAGTTATTGAGATCCGATTTTACGATCTGGATATCACCCGCAAAGCCGCGGACTTTTTCACGGATCTCCTGTTTAAAACCACGTATCACAGCCAGCGAAAGGATCATCACCCCAAGGCCCAGCATGATGCCAATAATGGCTATCCGCACAATTAATTTAGAAAATGTGCGCTTAGACTTTAGGGTAATACGATTGGATATAAACCGGGCGAAACTCAATGCAGAATGTTTTTGTACCTTCGCAAATATGCGTTTTTAACGTTAAACAAGCCGCTTTTAAATTTTCTTTAGTTTAAAAATATATGATCAGGATAAAGTTATTGTTGCCCGCCGCGTTAATTTGCTGCCTTTTGTTTGAATGCGACAACCTTGCCCAGGTGCCCCGCGAACACAAAACAGCCATTGTAAAATTCAGTGCGCCTATCATTCCTGCTGCAGATCAGCTTCCTGCGTACCTTGATTATTTAAGGGGTAAGAATATTGGAATGCTTATTAATCAAACATCAATTATCGGGCGGCGTAAAGTGCCTGTGGTAGATAGTTTGCTAAAGCTAGGCATCAAGGTAAAAAAGATCTACGGGCCTGAGCACGGCGTGAGGGGCAACGTAGCTAATGGCGCAAAGGTAGACGATAGCACCGACCCGGTAACCGGTCTGCCCGTAATTTCGCTTTACGGTAAACATTTTAAACCCACACCGGCAGACTTAAAAGGCATCAATCTGATGATATTTGATGTACAGGATGTAGGTACAAGATTTTACACTTACATATCAACCCTTCATTATGTGATGGAAGCCTGTGCGGAAAACAATATAGAGCTAATGTTATTGGACAGGCCGAACCCAAACGGTTACTTCATAGACGGCCCTGTATTGCTGGATACCGCATTCCGATCTTTTGTGGGTATGCATCCGGTCCCTGTGGTTCATGGGATGACCATTGGCGAATATGCGCAGATGATCAACGGAGAAGGATGGCTTAAAAATAAAGTTCAGTGCAAACTCAAGATCATTAAAGTGGCTAATTATGCACACAGCAAACCTTATGTGTTGCCGGTTAACCCTTCGCCAAATCTTAATTCAAACCAGTCTATTTTGTTATATCCGGATCTATGCTTTTTTGAGGGTACCAACATCAGTTTGGGCAGAGGCACGATGGAGCCGTTCCAAATTTTGGGTAGCCCTGTGTTAAAAGGGAAATACAGCTATTCGTTTAAGCCGTTAAGTATCCCTGGGATGAGCGATAATCCGCCGTTGAAAGATCAGGTTTGCTACGGAATCAGCCTAAAAGATTACAATACCGACACGCTAAGGCAACAGAAAAAGCTTAATTTAGCATGGCTGATGGAGATTTATAAGGCTTATCCCGATAAAGAGCACTTTTTTAATGCCTATTTCAATAAGCTCGCTGGTAACGATACCCTCAAAAAACAATTGATTACAGGCAAAACCGAGGCGGAGATAAGAGAAAGCTGGGAGCCGGCACTTTCAAACTTTAAATCCCTGCGCAGCAAGTATTTACTTTATAAATAATTGCGCTACGCTAGTTTACTTTTGGATACACTACCTAATCTTTGCAAGAGATGAGAATCATTTTTATGGGTACACCCCAATTTGCCGTTGCATCACTCGATGCATTGATAAAATCTGGCAGCGATATCGTTGCTGTAATTACGGCTCCTGATAAACCTGCAGGCCGTGGAAAAAAACTAAACGAAAGTGCTGTAAAGCAATATGCTGTTGCTAACGGCCTTAAAGTTTTGCAGCCGGAAAAATTGAAGGCTCCCGATTTTATTGAAGAACTAAAAGCCCTAAAGGCCGACTTGCAGGTGGTGGTAGCATTTCGCATGTTGCCAGAGATTGTTTGGAGCATGCCCGTTAAAGGTACTATCAACCTGCATGCTTCATTATTACCCCAGTACCGCGGAGCCGCACCAATAAATTGGGCCATCATTAACGGCGAAAAAGAAAGCGGGGTAACCACCTTTTTTTTAAAACATGATATTGACACCGGTGATGTATTATTTACCGAAAAGATAACGCTGCACGGAACCGAAACCGCCGGCGATCTGCATGACAGGTTAATGAATAAAGGGGCGGGATTATTGGTGAAAACCGTAAAAGGCATTGAGAGCGGCCGCTACCACGAACACCCGCAAACACAGCTACTGGATGGTATGGAACTACGCCACGCACCAAAATTATTTAAGGAAGACTGCCTGATCGATTTTAATCAGCCGGCTCAAAAGGTTTTTAACCTCATCCGCGGTTTAAGCCCGGTACCAACGGCTTATACCAATATAGATGGCAAAGTGCTCAAAATTTATAATTCCACAATTGAGGTAGAGGATACCGATATCCCGGCAGGGCATCACTTAACTGATAATAAAACCTTCCTGAAGTTTGCCACCACCGATGGCTTTATAAATGTTACTGATGTGCAGCTGGAAGGCAAGAAACGCATGGGGATAGCGGATCTGTTAAGGGGGAATAAGTTTTAGCTTTGTCATAATTACCAGTTGGGTTCTACAAATTCCTCAGCTTAAAATCCAAAAAGTTAGTTTTGCCGTTTATTTTCTATCATGATAGATCAGAACGCAAGAATAACCCAGTTACAACACGAAATAGCTCCGATCCGTGAGCAATTAATAGCCCACGATTTATACAGCAGCATTAATACGCTGGCAGACCTGCATTTATTTATGCAGCACCACATTTTTGCTGTGTGGGATTTTATGTCGCTGTTAAAATCTTTGCAACAGAACTTAACTTGCACCACCTTACCCTGGATGCCTGTTGGCAGTGCCAATACGCGCTATCTCATCAACGAAATTGTAACCGGTGAAGAAAGTGATGTGGACCACACCGGTGCACGCACTAGCCATTTTGAACTGTATTTGAAAGCGATGGAGCAGGGAGGATGTGATGCCTCCGCTATTCTGTCGTTGTTTCAGCAGTTGAGTTTACATCCTGATGTTAGCGCTGCATTAAAAAATGCAAATATGCCGGTAGTTGCCCGGGATTTTGTAGCACATACCTTCAACGTAATCGCTACTAATATAAGTCATGTGATCGCTGCGGTGTTTACGTTCGGGAGGGAAGACCTGATCCCCGGTATGTTTATTGAAATGGTGAAAAAACTAAACGGCCAATTGCCCGGTAAAGTGGAGATACTACTTTATTACCTGGAACGCCACATTGAGGTAGATGGCGACCACCATTCGCAGTTAGCCTATCAAATGACGGCCGAACTTTGCGGAGACGATGACCGCAAATGGCATGAGGCAACCGTTGCCGTAAAAGCTGCTTTGCAGGCGAGGGTAGCGCTGTGGGATGGCATTTTGGCCGGTATAAGGGCGGAAGTTGTGGAAAGGTAAAAAAATCATGATATTTAGGCTTTGATCACCCAATGCCTAATACCTACACGCAACTTTACATTCATTTTGTGTTCGCCGTAAAATTCCGCGCATCATTACTTGATCGCTGCTGGGATGAACGGCTCCGCTTGTATATTACTGCTATAACTCAGAATAATGGGCATAAAATGTTGGCTGTAAATAATATGCCAGATCATATGCACATGTTTGTCGGGTTAAATCCTTCGCAATCAATTTCGGATTTGATGCGGTTGGTTAAAGGCGATTTATCAGAATTTATCAATAAAGAAAAGCTTACTGCCAGCAGGTTTCAATGGCAGGATGGTTACGGTGCATTTAGCCATAGTAAGTCGCAGATCAACAGGGTAGTCAAGTACATCAATAATCAGCAGCAACATCACAAGCAGCGTAATTTTTTAGATGAATATAGAAAAATGCTTATTGATTTCGAAGTGGATTTTGACGAACGGTATATTTTTAGAGTTATGATGTAAACGCGAAATATTAGGTAGCACCTCTGGTGCAAAAAATCCTTAATTATTCGCTACAAAGCGGTTACCCCTGACGGGGTATTAAGGTCTTGGTTTGCGTTGATGCTACAAAACGGTAACCCTTGACGGGGTATTAAAGCCTGGATTTGCGTTAATATTGATTGGTTTACCTAGGTAGCACTCCGGTGCATAAAATACTTAATTGTTTTGCTACAAAGCGGTAACCCCTGACGGGGTATTGAAGCCTGGATTTGCGATAATATTAATTGGTTTACCCAAGGTAGCACCTCCGGTGCATAAAATCTTTAATTGTTTTGCTACAAAACGGTAACCCCTGACGGGGTATTGAAGCCTGGATTTGCGATAATATTAATTGGTTTACCCAAGGTAGCACCTCCGGTGCATAAAATCCTTAATTGTTTTGCTACAAGCGGTAACCCCTGACGGGGTATTAAAGCCTGGATTTGCGTTAATATTGATTGGTTTACCTAGGTAGCACCTCCGGTAAAAAATCCTTAATTGTTTGCTACAAGGCGGTTACCCCTGACGGGGTATTGAGGTCTGGATTTGCGTTGATATTACAAGGCGGTTACCCCTGACGGGGTATTGAGGTCTGGATTTGCGTTGATATTACAAAGCGGTTACCCCTGACGGGGTATTGAAGTATGGATTTGCGTTGATATTACAAGGCGGTTACCCTGACGGGGTATTGAGGTCTGGATTTGCGTTGATATTACAAAGCGGTTACCCCTGACGAGGTATTGAGGTCTGGATTTGCTCTGATATTACAAAGCGATTCCCCCTTACAGGGTATCGAATCGGAACCATTTTGCATGCCCCGTTGGGGGCAACCGCTTTGTAGAATAAACAATCCTATCTTTGCCCCATAGGGGCTATCCTTATTGAATTATCTTGAGCGGTTGTTCATCAATCGATTACCAATTTATCATATAACTGAATAGTGTACATATTATAACTTATTCAGCTCATCAACCAAACCCTTGCTCACTTTGTTGAAATAACGCTTTACGCCATAACCCATTACCCACTGTATGCCTTTACTGGCGTTGGTCAAAAAAACCTCGTCGGCCTGGTTTAAGATCTCAGGATTGATCTGGGCCTCTGTGATCGGGATGCCATTGTCTTTGGCCAGTTTAATCACCACTTGCCGCATTACCCCTTCAACACAGCCCTCGCTTAATGCAGGAGTGTACAGATGATTCTGGTACCATACAAATAAATTGGCTGCCCCAGCTTCGCACAAAAAACCATTAGCGTTCAGCAGGAATACCTCATCCAGCTTGTTTTGCTGTTTAAATAAGGCCGCCATGACATATAACAGCGAATTGCAGGTTTTTATGGTAGATAAATAATTAAGCGGCTTCGGTAATTCGCTGTATATATCCATGATTAAGCCCCGCTCATTCATGTAGTAGCGCTGTTCATCCATGGCGCTTAACTCTAAGCAATAGCCCATTTTGTTTTGGGAGGGCGTATATAAACCCTCTGCATCACGATACACCGTTAGCCTTAAACGGCCGTGCTTTACCTTATTGCGGCGGGCTAATTCCTCTACCTTGTCTTTTAAAAACCAGCTGTCGGCCTGTGAGTATCCATCTATTTTCAGCGCTTTCATGCCCCGCTGCAGCCGTTCGGCGTGCAGATCGGCAAACTGGAGTTTTCCTTTCATTAAACGCATACTTTCAAATAAACCATCGCCATATTTAAAACCACGGTTGGCTATGTTAAGCAAAGGGCTATCTGCAGGGAAAATTTCGCCGTTAAAATTTATATAGTTTGGGCTCATCAGTAAATTGAAGATATGAGATTGGAGATATGAGATTGACTCCCATATAAACAACCGCAAATTTAAAAAATTATAAAGTTGTTGATTTATCTGATTAAAAACTCCTGATCGTTCGTTTTGTTCTTAATTCTTACATCTCAGAACCCAGATCTGATTTTACATATTTGCGCCACTTTTGCAGAACGCTCTCAAAATCAATTGGCAAAGGTGCTTCAAAGTAAATATCTTTTTTTAATGATGGATGCAGGAAACCGAGCGATTGTGCGTGCAGGGCCTGGCGCGGCATTAACTCGAAGCAATTTTCAACAAACTGGCGGTATTTGCTAAACACAGTGCCTTTCAAAATTTTATCACCCCCATACATAGCATCGCTAAACAGTGGGTGGCCAATATGCCGCATATGCGCCCTGATCTGGTGAGTGCGACCGGTTTCCAGTTTGCACTCTATTAGCGTGACATAACCCATACGCTCCAGTACTTTATAATGCGTAACGGCCCACTTACCCTTTTCGGGGTCGTCGTAGATCGACATTACACGCCGGTCGTTAACACTGCGGCCAATATAACCGCTAACGGTTCCGTCCTGTTCAATATCTCCCCAGGCAAGCGCCAGGTATTTGCGGTTAATGGTGTGGTCGTAAAATTGTTTAGCCAGGTAGCTCATGCTCCGCTCGTTTTTGCTGATGAGCAGCAGGCCCGAGGTGTCTTTATCTATCCGGTGAACAAGGCCAGGTCGGCCATCATTGCCCGGCATTGTAGGCAATTGCTGAAAGTGATACACCAAGGCGTTAACTAGTGTGCCCGTATAATTGTTATACCCGGGGTGTACTACCATGCCGGCCTCTTTATTAACGATCAGCACATCGTTATCTTCGTAAACAATATTGATGGTCAGATTTTCCGGGTAAACTTCGGTGTCACGCGGTGGGTGCGGGAGCACAACGGAGATCACATCCATCGGCTTTACCCGGTAGCTTGCCTTAACCGGCTTATCATTTAAAAGCACATTGCCGGCTTCAATGGCGTTCTGAATGCGGTTACGGGAGGCATTCTCCACCCGGTGCATTAAAAATTTATCAATCCGCAAAAGCGATTGCCCTTTATCAACCACCACACGCAGGTGTTCAAACAAGTCTTGCTCGTCGCTTTCAAGAATTAGGGCATCATCCGTCATTCGGCAAAAGTAAGAAAATGCGGCCAAGCCCACTAGCTCCCGGAAAGGAGAATTTTCTGCAGCTAACTAATTCATCTTCGGAGTTTCTGACTTTCCGACTTCCGGACTAAAAACTTAAATTCGCCAAATGCATATCACGCTTGATATTTACAGCCCCGTTCAGCAAATACAAAACCCTTTGTTTACTGAAAAGGGTATTGAGGTGTTCATTAAGCGCGACGATATGATCCATCCGCTCATTTCGGGCAACAAGTGGCGCAAGTTAAAATATGTGTTGCGGGAAGCTGCCGGGCAGGATAAAACCCATCTGGTCACGTTCGGGGGGGCATATTCCAATCATTTATTGGCTACCGCGGCGGCAGGTGCAAAATTCGGTTTTAAAACTACCGGTTTTGTGCGCGGGGAAGAAGTAAGCAACGATACCTTATTCCTTTGCAGCTTACACGGCATGCAACTCATATTTAGCGATAGGGACAGCTATCGCAATAAGCCGGCTTTATTTGATAAATATTTCTCAGATAATGAGCAAGCGTTTTTTATCGATGAAGGTGGTGCATCAATAGAAGCCGCAAAGGGCTGCAGTGAATTGATTGACGAACTTGGTGAAACCTACGACCACATTTTCTGTGCCTGTGGCACAGGCACCACCGCCGCAGGCATCATCAACGGCATTCATCATCATAAGTTGCCAACCCGGTTTAATGCTATACCTGTTTTCAAAAATGGCGGATTTATGGCCAATGAAATAGATCGATATTTAACCGGACCCTGGCAGTATGATCTGCATCTTGATTATCACTTTGGTGGTTACGCAAAAACCACCCCTGAGCTGATACGGTTTATTAAAGAGTTTATAGCTAGTTCCGGGATAATGGTTGAGCCAGTTTATACAGCTAAGATGCTTTACGCCATATACGATCTTATTGCCAAAAACCATTTCGAGCCCGGTAGTAAAATATTGGCTATTCATACCGGCGGAATGATGGGCCTCATGGGTTTGAAGGACAAGTTTGTCTGAACCATAATTTGGGGAATTAAAACGGTTTCCCTGATTCGGAAATTTGGTTCAACCATTTTCAATTTCAAACTTTCCTTTATTCGAAGATCTTTTACCGCATCTGCATAGCTGAATTTTGCACATCTGCACATCTGTCCCCGGCATACTATTCTCCGCTTTGGTTCAAAAACTAGGTTTAGTTAATTTAAAGTTACTTTTTTGCAAATCGGTTCAAAAACCTTTAAATTATTGTTTTTTAGGGCTTTTTATTAGATTTGTTAAAATCAGTTATGCTTATGAACCACTCACAGATCAACGCGCAAAATGTTCAGGAAACTCTTAGCAAGCACATTCTTGCCGATGGGTTCGACCTTACTTTTGATATGGAAAAAAGCCAGGGCGTGCATATTTACGATGCCAAGAACAAACGTACCCTATTAGATTTTTTTACCTGCTTTGCATCTGTGCCATTAGGGTACAATCATCCCAAAATGCTGAACGATGAGGTGTTTAAGAAAAACCTGATGCTGGCTGCATTAACTAATCCATCCAACTCTGATATTTACACCGAGCAATACGCGCAGTTTATCGATACTTTTTCGCGCGTGGGTATTCCTGATTATTTACCGCATGCATTTTTTATAGCCGGCGGTAGTTTGGCTATAGAAAACGCTTTGAAGGTAGCAATGGACTGGAAAGTTCAAAAGAACTTTGCTAAGGGCCACACTACTGAAAAAGGACACAAGGTTTTACATTTTGAGAATGCCTTTCATGGCCGGTCGGGCTATACGTTAAGCTTAACTAATACGCAGCCGGTAAAAACTAAATGGTTTGCCAAATTTGATTGGCCGAGAGTTTCGTTACCTGAAATTGAATTTCCTTTGAACGAAAACAATATCGATGACCTGGTAAGCAGGGAAGCAAGATCCATAGCCGAGATCAGGACAGCATTTGCACAAAACCCGGATGAGATCTGTGCGATCATCATTGAACCAATACTCTCTGAAGGTGGCGATAAACATGTGCGGCAGGAGTTTCTGGAACAATTGCGCCAACTTGCTGATGAATATGATGCCATGCTGATTTATGATGAAGTACAAACCGGTGTGGGCCTGAGCGGCAAATTTTGGCTGCACCAGCATTTTGGCGAAAAAGCACGGCCGGATATCGTTGCTTTTGGTAAAAAAATGCAGGTCTGCGGCATCCTGGTAAGTAACCGGGTTGATGAAATTGAGGACAATGTTTTTAAGATCTCCTCACGAATCAACTCCACCTGGGGTGGAAGTTTGGTGGATATGGTGCGATCTGCAAAAATTATGGAGATCATAGCCGATGATAATTTATGCGATAAGGCCGCCGCAACCGGTGCTTACCTGCAAAATGGCTTATTGAATATTGCTGCTAAGAACAGCCTGATTACAAATGTAAGGGGCAAGGGATTAATAACCGCTTTTGACTTACCTGATAGCAAAACTCGTAATGCATTTATTGATAGTGCTTTAGCTCATAATATTATGTACCTGGGCTGCGGAGATCGTACCATTCGTTTCCGCCCGGCCCTAATTATTGAAGAAGCGCACATAGATGAGGGATTGAATATGATTGAAAAAATAATCCCCATACTTTAATATAAATGTAATAATACTGCTACCGGCGCCTGTTTTAAAACAAAACAGGCGCTTTTTTCTTTTATAAATACTATTATCGCAGTTTCACGTTACATAATATTATTAACTATTAAATAAGGGCATCGGAACAATGCAGATAGTTCTTTAATACATCTACTTATTTAATTATAAAAACAGGGTTACAATTTAGGATGAACAGACACATTGAAAAACTAAAAAAACAACTTGTAGAAATTGCAGAAGTTGTTAATTCTTTCCAATCGGAGGCCGTACAGGTAAGGGTGGTTGACAGGCTTTTAGACGAGATTATAGAAGCAGAGCGGGTGGATACGGAAGGAAATGAAATTTTCAATAAGAGGGTACGCAGGCCCAGGGAAGAAAATGAAGAAGATCAAAGCGCAAGTGTTCAAAGGCGTAAAAAACCAGGTGCCACAAAAGTGCTGAATCAATTGCTTAGCAGCGATTTTTTCAGCACGCCGCATTCTATATCATCCATTGCAGATTATTGCAAAGATAATTTCGATTCGGATTTTAAAACTTCCGAACTATCGGGGATTTTATTGAAACTGGCTAAAGAGAACAAATTGCGTCGGGAGCGGAGTAACGAGAATAACCGCTTTGAATACGTAGGTGTTTAAGCAAAACAGAAGCCGTTCTTTATGAGCGGCTTTTTTTTGTTATCAGTTTTTGTATTTGTTTTTTTATGCCCGATATTGTTATAAAATTAATTACCACCGTTAAATATCAAACCTATGAAGAACGATAAAGAAATTTCCCGCCGGAGCTTTATTCAGCAAAGTGCCATAGCATCCAGCGCGTTAATGCTGGGCTCCACCATCTCCGCTATAGCGGCGGGTAAAAAAATGGGTATTGCATTGGTAGGTTTGGGTAGCTACAGTGGCGGGCAATTGGCACCGGCATTGCAGCATACCAAAAACTGTTATTTGGCTGGTATTGTAACAGGAACCCCTCAAAAAGCAGAGGCTTGGTCAAAAAAGTACAACATCCCCCAAAAGAATATTTACAATTACCAAACTTTTGACCAAATAGCTCATAATCCAGCTATTGACATAGTTTATATCGTGTTGCCTGTAAGCATGCACAAAGAATATACTATACGAGCGGCAAAAGCGGGCAAGCATGTTATTTGCGAAAAGCCGATGGCCCTCAACGCTGCCGATTGCCGCGAAATGATAGCTGCATGTAAAAACGCAAAAAGATTGCTATCCATTGGTTACCGCCTGCATTTTGAACCGCATTCACAAGAAGTGATGCGCCTTGGCCAAAAGAAAGTTTTTGGTAAAGTAGTAAAAATAGATACGGGTAATGGCTTTGTATATGGGGGCGACCCCAATGCCTGGCGACTAAAAAAGGCGCTGTCTGGCGGCGGTGCGCTGATGGATATGGGCATATACTCCATCCAGGGTTCACGTTATACGTTGGGTGAAGAGCCGGTTGCTGTTAAAGCTACCCAGCAAAAAACGCGGCCGGAATTGTTTAAAGAGGTCGACGAAACCATTTTTTGGGAACTAAAGTTTCCGGGCGGGGCAAAGGTTAATGGCAAATCCAGCTACAACAATAATTGGAGCTACCTGCATGCAACTGCCGAAAACGGCCATTTTGAACTGGAGCCGGCCTTTGGCTACGGCGGTTTAGATGGCAAGGTTAATGGCAAACCGATGAACATTCCAAACAATATTCAACAGGCAGCGCAAATGGATGATTTTGCAACTTGTGTTATGCTTAACAAACAAAGCCGCGTGCCTGGCGAAGAAGGCGAAAAAGATATGAAAGTGGTTGATGCTATTTATCGCAGTTTAAAAACAGGTAAATGGGAAACAATATAGCTATGATGTTTTATCAACGATGTTCTTGATAGCGGTATCTAACTCTATCGCGCTGTTGATCATCATACTGGTTACCCCTATCAGCTCTTCATCTACATTCATGTTACTCATGACGCTGGCTAAGCCAATGATGTTGGCAAGGGGTTTCCGCACAATGTGCGATTGCATAAAGCCGATCTCGTGCAACTTGCCGGTTTTATCTTCAATTTCGGCAATGGCTTCTTCTAATTGATTAGTAGCTTCAATATGCTCGGTAATGTTATGACCAATGCAGAAAATCCCAAAAGGATTGTTGTCCTTATCAAACAATGCCTTAAATTCCCATTGGGTAAATATAAAGCCACCCCTGCCATTATGCTTTCTTAAGGTTGCGGGCAAAAGTTTATCGGGTTGTTCAAAGCATTTGCCGCCAACCTCGCGGCATATCTTCACATCATCAGGATGAAGAGTGATATAAAATGGCTTGCCGACTAATGACTCCCTCAAGAAATCAAAGTTATGGTTGTAATATTCACTTACGTACTGATATTTATTGTCCATACCAATAACAAGTGTATAATAGAAATTAGATTTTTCTAAAAGCTTTATCGTCTCTCTTATCGTTTCCATTCAATCTTGATATTCTTTATAGAAATATGTTAATTTAGTGAAAATAGCAATTTGTTTCCAACTGCGTAAATAAATTTCCTTGCAGGGTATTATCACAAGGTCAACCAGTTGATAATGATCAGCCTGCGCGACTGAACATTGCTTTCTAAATGTTATATTTACCTGCCAATGAGCAAACTGTATATGAAAGTAAAACGATTAATTTTATGGGTGATACTTCCGCAGCTGTTAACCTTGTTGGGCTGCAAACCAAAAACAATGTACGGAAATAACCCAGGGGCTGGCCATTACTATCATATAAACGGAATTAAGTTGTACGTGGAAGAATACGGGGAGGGCGATCCTTTGTTAATGATCCACGGTAACGGTGGTGACATGAGTGCCTTCTCCGAAAATGTACCTTACTTTGCCAAAAAGTACAGGGTTATTTTAGTAGATAGCCGTGCTCAGGGGAAATCTGCTGACGCAGCCGATTCGCTAAGCTTTGAGCAAATGGCTGATGATTTCTCGGTGCTGCTGGATACGTTAAAAATACCGAAGGCCTATGTACTAGGGTGGAGCGATGGCGGTATCAATGCCCTGCTCATGGCCATCCGGCATCCTGATCAGGTAATCAAACTGGCATCAACAGGTGCTAATATTACACCGGACGCCAGCGCTTTCTCGGGCGACGGCTGGAAACAGGCCAATAATTATTACAATCTAAATAAAGATCGCGTTTGGAAAACTCAAAAAGCTAAAAATGCCTGGAAGATCTTTATGCTGGATTATAATCAGCCAAACATTAAACTTACCCAGTTGCAGCAAATCAAATGCCCCGCTTTAATTATCGCAGGCGACCATGATGTTATTGCCGATCCGCATACACGCCTCATTCAAAAAAACATTCCCGGTTCTGAATTATGGATAGTATCAAATTCGGGCCATGGCACATTGGTAGAGCATGCTAAAGAATTTAATAAACGCGTTGATGCCTTTTTTAAAAAGAAATAGTATTTGTCATCACTTTCTAAAAAAAAGATGTTGCAACATCTTTTTTTTAGAAAGTGTAAAACCTTTATTTATATTTGAACTGTAAAAAATATTATAACTATTAACCAAAATTTAAACACAATGAAAAAAACATTACTCGTAGCTGCAACGGCATTATTAATGCAAACAGCGGTTTTTGCTCAAACTACCTGGAAGAATGACAAAGCGCATTCTCATGTAACCTTTACCATTACCCACTTGGCGGTATCTGATGTTGATGGTACTTTTAAAGATTTTGATGCAACTATTGTAGCTGCAAAACCTGATTTCAGCGATGCTAAAGTTTCTTTTACTGCGCAAACCGCATCGGTTAATACTGATAACGAAAGACGTGATGGTCACCTTAAAAGCGAGAAGTTTTTTGATGTTGCCAAGTACCCAACACTTACATTCGTAAGTACTAAAATCACCCCTGCAGGTGCCGGTAAGTTTAAACTGGCTGGTAACTTAACTTTACATGGTGTTACTAAACCAGTTGTTTTTGATATGGTTCACCGTGGTACTATTACTAACCCAATGAGCAAACAACCTGCTGCTGGTTTTAAAGTAACCGGTACGATCAACCGTTCTGATTACGGTTTCGGAAGCAAATACGGTGCGCCAATGCTTAGCGACGAAGTAGTATTGAGCGCCAGCGGCGAATTTGGCCAGGCTAAATAATAAATTTTCAATGATAATAAAAAAGCGACGCTCGGTTATTCCAAGCGTCGCTTTTCTATGATATGTAGTTTAGCAGCTAGATACGGTTAAAGGTCATGGTTTTGCCAATGAACTTAAAGTGCCAGTACCCCTTAACTTTAAGAAGTCCGTTTTTATCTATATAGGCTGATGAATTCCAATGACGGCCATTTTTGGCGTCATATATCATTCCTTCTTCCCAGGAATTAGTGCTGGCATCATATACCAAATTTTCCAGCACATTCAAACCAATAAGTTTTCTGGACCGCAGCGCCGGATCCGGATTGTTTTTATCTGTCCAGTAATCCATGGGCTTGCTATCGTCCTTATCATTGAACCAAATTATTTTGGCTTTAAACTGCGAATTTTCTTTGTAAACCTGTACTACCAGGTTCTTTTCTTCAGTTTGCCATTTCCCGCAGATCTGCTCATCTGCGGCAGTAGTTGATTTTGTTGCGGTGGTGTTTATACCATTAAACAATAGCAACGATAAAAAGCTCATTAGAAACGTGTGGCTCATAAAAAACTTCCAGTTATGATAGTATAATCGGTACGGCTCAAATCGGATGCCAAAGTATTACAATATAATTACAATTCGGTGTGCATTGTGCAACCCGCTAAATTATTAAGTATATTCTCAGTAAACTTATGCTGTTCCTTTGTTTATACGCGTGCTTACCAAAAACGTTGTAGGATAAATACGGTTTAAACCTACAAGCAGTATCGTCTTTACCTATATTTGAAAAGTAAACCATACATCTGCTTTCATGAAAAAACCGCTATTAGCACTTTTACTGCTCTCGCTGGCTGTATCCGCATCGGCCCAGCAAAAAAACATCTATCACAAGGGCTGGGTTGATTTTAATAAGAATGGGAAAATGGACGTTTTTGAGGATCCTGCTCAAACCATAGAAAAACGCGTCACGGATTTGCTGAGCCAGATGACCGTTGAAGAAAAAACCTGCCAGATGGCCACGCTTTACGGTTACAAACGCGTACTGAAAGATGAGATGCCAGTTGAGCGCTGGAAAACCGAGATCTGGAAGGACGGTATTGCTAATATAGACGAAGAGCTAAATAACCTTTCTTCACATACCGACGATGCACCCACCCAATATTCATTTCCTTTCAGTAAGCATGCTTCGGCTATCAATACGATACAAAAGTGGTTTGTTGAAGAAACCCGGATGGGTATTCCGGTAGATTTTACAAACGAAGGCATTCACGGACTCAATCACGACCGGGCTACGCCGCTGCCTGCGCCCATATCCATTGGTGCTACCTGGGATAAACAACTGGTTAGAGCAGCCGGGCAAACGGTTGGCCGCGAAGCGAAAGCGCTGGGGTATACCAATGTTTATGCCCCGATACTCGACCCGGCCCGCGACCAGCGCTGGGGCCGTGTGGTAGAGTGTTATGGCGAAGATCCTTTTCATATTGCCGAACTGGGCAAGCAGATGGTGCTGGGTATCCAGGAGGAGGGAGTAGCCTCCACCCTAAAGCATTACGCCGTTTATAGTGTGCCTAAGGGGGGGCGTGATGGCAGTGCCCGCACCGATCCGCATGTGGCCCCGCGGGAGATGCACCAGATCTACCTGTATCCATTTCGCCGGGTGATCCAGGAAGCGCACCCTATGGGTGTAATGAGCAGTTATAATGATTGGGATGGTGTCCCCATCACAGGCAGTTATTACTTTTTGACGGAGCTGCTGCGGCAGCAATTTGGTTTCGATGGATATGTGGTATCCGATAGTGAAGCAGTTGAATTCTTGTATTCCAAGCACCATGTGGCGGGCGACTATAAAGAAGCCGTACGCCAGGCGGTTGAGGCCGGGCTGAACGTGCGTACAAATTTTACCATGCCCCAAACCTTTATACTCCCCCTGCGCGAATTGATCAAAGAGAACAAAATTTCCATGAAGGTGATTGACAGCCGGGTGGGCGATGTGCTGAAGGTAAAGTTCAGATTGGGTTTGTTTGATAGCCCTTATGTAAAAGACCCGAAAGCCGCCGATAAACTGGTGCACACCGCGGCGGATCAAGAGATGAGCCTGAAGATGAACCGTGAAAGCATGGTGCTGCTAAAAAATGCCGGTGAATTGTTGCCGCTGGATAAAAACAAATACAAAAACATCCTGGTGACTGGTCCGCTTGCCGTGGAGAGTAATTATGCGATCAGTCGCTATGGTCCCTCGCACAACCCCGTGACCAGTGTATTGGATGGGATTAAAAACTATGTAGGCAAGAACGCTATCGTAAGCTATACTAAAGGCTGCAACATGGTAGATGCTACCTGGCCGGAAAGTGAGATCATCGAAACCCCGCTGACTGCTGCGGAGCAGGCAGGGATCGATTCGGCTGTTACCAGGGCAAAGACAGCTGATGTGATCATCGCCGTTGTGGGCGAGGATGTGGATAGGGTAGGCGAGAGCCTGTCGCGTACCGGGCTCAATTTGCCGGGCAGGCAGCTCAAACTTATCCAGGCATTGCAGGCCACAGGCAAGCCGGTTGTAATGGTGATGATCAACGGGCAGCCACTTACCATTAATTGGGAAAATAAATATGTACCTGCTATTTTGGAGGCCTGGTTCCCGAGTGTGCAAAGCGGGCAGGTGATTGCCGAAACCTTGTTTGGTGATAATAATCCCGGCGGTAAACTGGCTATTACTTTTCCTAAAACTACCGGGCAAATTGAGTTTAACTTTCCGTTTAAACCCAATGCACAGGCGGGGCAGGGCGGCCAGAATAGTTGGGGCAAAACCAGTGTAAACGGCGCGCTGTATCCTTTCGGTTACGGATTGAGTTATACCAAATTCGAATATAGTAACCTGGTTGTATCACCCGAAAAAGAGAACGCTCAGGGAGATGTCACCGTAACGGTTGATATTACCAATACCGGCCTGCGCAAAGGCGACGAGGTAGTGCAGCTTTATCTTAAGGATAATATAAGCAGCGTAACCACGTACGAATTCGATCTGCGGGGATTTGAACGCGTTGCCCTTAATCCGGGTGAGAAGAAAACGGTGCAATTCACGCTGCATCCCGACGACCTGGCATTGCTGGATAAGAATATGAACTGGACGGTAGAACCCGGCAAATTTACGGTGATGATAGGCGCATCGTCAGAAGACATCAGGTTGAAGAGGGAATTTACAGTGGAATAGCATTCGGGTCGGGTTTTGTTTGTTTTTTGCGCTCGCAGTTGCAAATCGAAAAAAACAGCCCGAACACGCCCTAATAATACGATGCTGGAGAGAGAGACAGCGAAAATTAGCTTCAACACTTTATTTAAATCTTACAGTCGTGGACACTTCTAAACTATCTAACCGTATGCAGGCATTTGGTTAGATAGTTTAGATTTTTGGGTCTACAGTCCGATGTAATATACATCATTGCGATAAAAGTCTTGCAGGTCTGCTACACACTATTGCACAGTAATTTCTCAAATAGGTATACACATTTGCAGTGGTAGATCAATTATTATTTTTCTTGTATATGTTTGAATAAAAAGAAATTATGCGATTATATTTTACAAAAGGCTGTGAGCTATTAAAGGGCGCGATCAACAACTCTACATGGAGAAACCTAAGTTTAATAATTGTAATTGCATCACTGGGATTAGGTTGTAAAAAGAATGTCGTTAACAGCGACAGAGATTACGGGTACGCCAAATTAACAGTAGCATGCCAAAATAAATGCAACGTAAAATTTTATGGTTCACCGGATAAAGTTTCCAATTTTGACGTTGAAAAATCTACTGCAAATTATTACATCAGGTATAAGGAAAATTATAATTTAAATATCAGCGTTACCCCAACAGATGCTGATCAGAATGTAGACTTATATGTTTACAGCAGAGCAGGTAAGGAAATTTTCAAAAGCACTAAAATCCAAAAATTAAACGAATCATTAACTCAAACCATCTTAATACCCTAATTGGTTCTGCATAATTTACCTTTCTGAGTGAATCTATTGTAAAACCATAACGGTTACTATCAGCAAGTATTTGCTTCCCCTATCTCAGTATCGTGTAATTAATAATATGATACATTTCTACGCATCGGTTCATCAATAATTGGGCAATACAATCCTTAAACTGCAAAGGGACCTAATGTTATCAAACAGGCCAAAGCAAAATTTCACATTTCTATCAGTACGGTTCAGTAATCTTATTGAATTACGATAAGGCGTTTGGTCACTCTCTTCTGGTTTGCTGTGCTAGTTATCCCGGGCAGAAGTTCAAACCTGGTGATATAAGAATTGCAAAATCTACAAAAAACCATTTCTTTTAGAGCGCACTAATATGCTCGCTATTTCTCGAATCTTGATACACTTTACCGGCTAATAGCTAATTGTTGTATTATCTACCTTATGTTTGAAGAAATATTAATTGTAAATTTTTCTTTAAAAGCCTACCAACCATTAAAAATCCCATGTCATTGTATCGTTTAACACCATCGCTTTAATAAAGTTACTGGTATTCTTCTAGTCTTTTCTATTACGATCAGCGATTAGCCAAAAAATGAAAATCGTTGGGCAATCGTTGTGCTTCAACTAAAACAAACGCAGAAAAAAAATTAAGTAGAACGGGGAACGAATTTAGTTTGAGGCGGCTGCCCCCTATTTAACATTTAAACAAAATGATAGTAACAAAAGATAATAACCTCCGCCTTAACTGGATTGACTATGCCAAAGGTGTAGGAATTATATTGGTAGTATTTGGCCATGTATTAAAAGGTTTAAATACATCAAAACTTGTGGAGCCAACCTTTTACTATTATGCTATAAACTTTATTTATAGCTTCCACATGCCCTTATTTTTTATGCTTTCTGGTTATTTTTTTTTAGCGAGTTTTAATAAAAGAGGCACCCAACTATTCATAGTTAACAAACTGGAAACAATTGCTTACCCTTTTTTAATATGGTCTGTTATCCAAACGGTAATTGAAATTAAATTATCCGGCTTAACAAACGGGTACAAAGATTCAGCATCTCTAATTGAAATTTTTTATAGGCCGAAGGATCAGTTTTGGTTTATGTTCGCCTTGTTTTTTATCAATATTTTAACTGTTATAATGTTCAATATTTCAAAAAAATGGGGGGTAGTAATTTCCATTATGCTTTGGATCATATGTTATACGTTTAAGCTGAGGACCGATCTCTTTAACAAAACTCTTATTAATCTAATTTACTTTACGGGCGGAATTATTTTATCAGTTAATCAATCGTATACCAAACAATTACTTACCAATAAATATGTACTTCTGATTAATCTCGTGGGCTTTTGTCTTTCGCTCTACTTCTATTTCAATTTTTCACAAAAACTTTGGTACAACCAAATTTTTCCTCAATTTTTTGGCTGTTTTATAGTCATCCATGTTGCCAAAATGCTTTCTGAAGTTTCCTGGCTTTCATTTGTAGAATATTTAGGAATCAATAGCATGATCATATATTTAGTACATATCTTGGCTGCAAGCGGCATAAGGATCATTCTTTCGCGATTATTTCATATCACCAACTCTCCGATACATATGATAACCGGCACCCTGGCTGGCTTAATTATTCCATTGGTTTTTTATCATTTTGCTAAAAAAACAAAATATCTATTATGGCTCTTCGAATTTCCCCTGAAAAAGAAGTTTGTAACTAAATCCTTATAAGCTTCAATTGGTAAAGCCATCATCGGGCATCAGTATGCTGGATAAAAATTTTGAAATAGATTAAAAGACCGGCCTGCTGATGGCGGTGATCATTGCATCGTCTGAAGAGATCAGATTTATGGTGGGTTAATTTAGACATGCAGGTGTTCGCGTTCGCGAAGTAAATTCAAAAAAACAGCCCGAACACCCCCGAACATGCCCGAACATGCCCGAACATGCCCGAATGCCCCCGAACAAGCCCGAATAGGATGACCATACTGAATTTATTAATGTTTTCGGGGTAGCCATGTGGACTACCCGATAATAATTTGTTGAGCGGGCCATATCGTGAAAATATTAACTTAGCCCAATGGAAAATATAATTATCCGGCCTGCTACGCTGGCAGATATGGATGCCTTACTTAGGTTTGAGCAGGGTGTGATACGCGCGGAACGCCCGTTTGATCCTACTATAAAACCTGATCCGGTGAGGTATTACAACATCCACGAAATGATCTCCGAGCCGCACATTCAACTGCTGGTAGCTGAAATAAATGGCGAAGCGATTGGCAGCGGTTACGCACGTATACAAGATTCCAAACTTTTCCTAACCCCCGTGCAGAACGCCTATTTAGGCTTTATGTTTGTGGACGATGCGCATCGCGGAAAGGGTGTAAATGGTTTGATCATGAATGCTTTGAGGGAATGGGTGCTGAGCAATGGTATAACCGAATTGCAGCTGGAAGTTTACTATGAAAATTCACCCGCTGTAAAGGCTTACGAAAAGGTGGGCTTTAGCAAAAGTATGATTAAAATGCGGATGGGCCTGTAATTAAACAATTCGTTGTATTGAAGCCAAGGCTTAGTAAAATGGGTTAACAGGTAGGTTTATTAAATTCAAACCTAACAATATTTACTTATCCGCAACCCTACGGTAATTTTCATACACGGCATTACCAAAGTCATCTCTGCGCCCAGCAGGGTTGTAAACTTTTTAAATTACCTGTCGATTTTTTAACCGTCTAAATGATGTTATTGTAGTTTAGCGCATTATTTTTAATTTTATCAAATTAAACGCACAAAGATCTTTAAAAGCGGAACAAAGTATAGTTAATGGAAATAAAAAGTAGTGGTGTAAAAGGCGGATGGTTAAAAAACATGATTGTAAAGCGCTTGTATTTTGATAAAGCGATGTCGTGCGCGGGTTTAAGCCAGCTTTTTGATAAAAGTATTCCCTCTATTACCAAAGCTGTAAATGAACTGATAAAAGAAGGTTTCGTTGTTGAAGAAGGTTACGCTCCATCCAGTGGGGGCCGCAGGCCTTTGATGTATGCCATTAATGCCAAGGCCATGTATATACTGGCCGTTGCAATGGATCAGTTATCGGCCCGGTTACAATTGATAGATCTGCAAAACAACCCGGTAGCAGATATGCTTACCGTAGATATTAAACTGCACAATAACGACGATGCGCTGGCCTTACTGGTTAAAAGCCTGAACAGTTATGTTGCCGGCAGCGGCATCCCTAAAAGCAAAATAGCCGGTATTGGTATAGGCATGCCCGGTTTTATTAACGCCATAGAGGGCATAAATTATACTTACCTTGATGCGGGCGGACAAAGCCTGAGCGATTACCTGAGTGAAAAAACCGGTATTACTACTTATATAGATAATGATAGCAGTTTAATTGCCCTGGCCGAGCAGAAATTCGGAATTGCTAAATTGCAGCAGGAAGTAATGGTGATTAACCTGGGCTGGGGGATAGGCCTCGGTATGATCATAGATGGCAAGATCTTTCGTGGCTACAATGGCTTTGCCGGCGAACTCAGCCACATTCCTTTGTCTGATGATGGCGCTTTATGCACCTGCGGCAAGCGGGGCTGCCTGGAAGCTGAAGCCAGTATGCTGGTAGTAGCAGAGAAGGCAGAAGAAGGCATTAAAGAAGGCCGGGTGACCAGCCTGAAGCCCATGAATGGCAACTTTAAACTAATGGGCGATTCCCTGATGGATGCCGCTAACCAGGGCGACCAGTTTGCCTTGGAACTACTGTCAGATGCGGGCTATAAAATAGGTAAGGCCATGGCCATCCTCATCCATATCATGAACCCGGCTAATATTGTTTTGAGCGGCCGTGGGGCTAAAGTAGGCAAGATCCTGTTAGCGCCCATACAGCAGGCTTTGCACAAATATTGTATCCCGCGTTTAGCCTCCGGTACCGAATTGTTGATCTCCTCGCTCGGCTTTGATGCAGAACTCATTGGCGCAGCAGTGCTGGTAATGGAAAACTTTGATAAAGAGGTAAAAGGGCGATAGTTAGCTTTTACGAGCATAAAAGACAGATTATTATACCTTGCGCTATTTTGCTTTGGATGGTTGATGAGCTTTTTTGTTATCAATTCCTGATTATTACCAAGCAAAAACCCCACGACTTTTTAGTACGTGGGGTTTAACTTACCTATTATAATTAATGCTATTGTCCTAATCTAACCTGCGAGGTGTGGTACTGTACTTCCTTATGGCGTTGCAGCCAGCTTTCGATGAAACCGGCCACATCTTCCCAGCCTTCTTGTCCGCAGATCCAGTGCCCGCGGTTTTCAAATTCCCGGTATTCGCTGATACTGATCTCGTCTGAAAAGGCTTCGCTGTTGCGTTTATTTAAACTCGCAGGGATAATCTCGTCCTTCTCGCCGCCGATAAATAATAACGGTGCATGTGGCAGGTCAGTATCAATCTGCCCGGCTTCTCCAAGGCAGTCGCGCAAAACATTGCGGCTATCATGCGTTGCAGTTTCGTCGTAAGCTAATTTGGTTGCATCCATCGTCATGGTATTACAAAAAGAGCCGTGAAAGCTTTCCAGGTCCATAAAAAACGGTTCGTCGCCTTTAAGCGGATTGAGGATAAGTGTGCTATTTTTCATAAAGCCCCAATCTACAGCCAACATTGCGTTAGGCGCAACCGAGTCTATAGGCACACCTATTTCTACAAGCCCTTTGGCTACCAGAAGCTGCGTAATCAACCCGCCAACCGAATGGCCTATAACGATAGGCGGCTCGGATTGTGCGCGTACAACGCGTTCCATTTCGTCTATAACAGTTTGCAATTTAAGTTCGCCCAGCCCGGCTGGTGGATTTTCTCTCAGATCAGCAGGCTCACCTTCATGCATCGGCCAGGCTGGTGCAACACAATTGTATCCTTTCGCCGTAAACCAGGCCACCCATTTATCCCAACTTTTTGGGTTTTGGAACATTCCATGTATAAATACTATAGTTTTCATAAGTTTTTGATAGTTTATACATTATGTATAAAAAACATACCAAAAGTTTATTTTTTTAAATTAAAAGAAATTCAGCCTATTCGCTGTGGTTGAATACGTTGAATTCTAGATGCTTATCGTCTCGCCAGGTTGGGTGATATTTAAGAATTCGATACCCGATTTTGCGAAATGTTTGCTATAATTTCCATTGCGCTGTTTCACAAAAAAGTCTTTGGCGTATCCATCGTGTACGGGGAGAATCTTTTTGGGTTTTACTTTATCAGCAAAGCCTGCAATACGTAGTTCATTGGCAAAAGGTGCCATGGTCACCATGATCAGTAACGCTATTCCCTCGTATAGCGTAAGTTTATCTTCCATAGAATCCACCGGGTGCAATACCTTATCGTTAATGATAAAACCGGTCATCTGTGGTATAGGGCTATCCAGCAATGGCTCGTGCACAACCGGTATGGCCTGCAATTTAAATGGCCCAATGCTGTAGATGCCTTCTTCCAAAAGTTCGTATTCAAGCCCGGCTTTTTGGATAGTCGTGCCAACCTCAAGGTTGGTATAAATGGAGGCCTTGCTCAGTTCCGCTATTTTCTTCAGGTTTTCGGTATCCAGGTGGTCCGGGTGGATATGGGTTATAACAATTGCGTTTACTCCGGCAAACATGTCGGGTGTTACAATGCCTTCGGCAAAGGTGAATTTACCGGGATCAAACAGTAATTTATAGCCCTCTAGTTCAAATAAAAGGCAGGAGTGGATGTATTTGGAGATCTTCATAAGTTCACATCTTTATCCTATCAACCTGCCTCATAAAAAAAGGTTTTCGTTACAGGATATCCTGTAATTCTTCAAAGCTTTTAACAGTAGCTACCTGCCCGGTCTCCACCACACCAAAACCGTATGCAGCAAATATAAATGGAACGCCGGCCTTTGCCGCTGCTTGATAATCGCCCATTGTATCGCCGATATAAACAGGTGCTTTAAGGTTATGATCATTTACAATATCGCGGATGTTATCGGCTTTGGGGTTGCCTTTTGTACCGAAGCATTGGTGGGCAAGGAAATGATGGTGCATATTATTAAGATCGAGAAATAACTCGATATAACCGCTCTGGCAATTACTTACAATATACAATTTGTAGTATTTACCAAGGTAATCCAGCGTCTCGGCCAGTTTGGGGTAAAGGATGCCGCCTTGTTTGTGCAGAATTTCCAGTTCGCTTATCGAGCAAAGTTTTTTCACTTCGGCGCGCTGCTCATCGCTTAAGTAAGGGAACAGCGTTTCGAAGATCTTATCGTAGGTCATCCCGGTGATGGATCGTACCCGCTCTCGGGTCATTACCTCATGGCTCATATACGGTGCCTGGTTTAGTGCAGTTTGCCAGGCCCCGGTGATGGTGTCGGTACTATCCCAAAGGGTGCCGTCCAAATCAAATATAATACTATCGTAGGTGTCTTTTAGAGTGTTTTCCATTATTGCGTAGTGTGCCGCAAAAGTAGGAGATTTTTTTTAGGGACACGCAAAAGGCGTCGATATTAAGCAGGCAACTGGCCAAGTGTAAAGAAAATTGAGGCGGTGGGTACGGCTAATAAAAAAAATACGTGTGCTAACTGAACCGTATCGGCGTTACCCTTTACAAATACGCTGTAAAGATCGGCTTTGAGTTTTAAGAGGGTGTTTTTCATGGCTTCAAATATTAAGGTATTCTTTGTTGTGTTTCTGTTTAATCTGACAGGAACTTGAAAGCAAGGTTTAATGGATGGAAAAGGTAAACCAAGAAAATTTGAAACCTTTTGGAAATTTGACACCCAGTGAAATCACTAAAAAAGGCGGTGTCGACGGAGGCTGTTATAAAATTGATACTTTAGCTATAAACACGTAACTCCTCCAGAATTGAAAAAATATTGGTCTTTAATCCCGGAGGTTACTGATCGGAAATCCGCCAGCGCACCTACTTTCCCGCTTCAGTTTTCCACATTTTTTGGCTGATAGGTTATTATAGATTAGGTTTGGTTAATAAATCCCCCCTGGTTAATTTATGAACGACAAGCTGATACTGGAAACCATATCGATAACCAAAAACTTCTTTGGGGACAAGTCTACCGGGGTAAATAACATTACCGTTTTTATTCCGAGGGGAAAAATAACGGCTATAGTAGGGGAGAGCGGCAGCGGAAAAACTACCCTGCTTAAATTGCTGAGCGGAAGTATAAAGCCTGATTCGGGTGATGTGTTTTTTAACTCACAGATACTTCCGCTTCGCAGCGAGCGACTTACTGATGCCCACAGCGTGATCACCATGGTATCGCAGGATAACCGGGATATGAGTATGAGCGCCTCCGTTTGGGATAATGTAAGCGCCGGATTGCCGAAGGAAGATGTGAACTACCAGTTGCAAAAAACTACCCAGGCGCTTAACCTGCTGGGTATCTACGGTTTAAAAGAACAGGCTTTTGGCAAGCTAAGCGGCGGCGAAAAGCAAAGGGTAACAATTGCCAAGGCATTGATTAACCGGCCCGAGGTATTGATGCTTGATGAACCCTTTAACCAGGTAGATGCCAACTATCGTGATGATCTGCAGCACGATATCCGCCAGGTAGTGAAGGAGTGGGGCGTAACGGTTATCCTTGTGTCGCATGACCCGGCCGAACTGCTCTCTATGGCAGATGAACTCATCGTAATAAAAGAAGGGGAGGTTGTAGAATACGGTGCGCCCGAGAAATTATATCATTCGCCCAAATTGCTTTATACGGCAAAAATACTGGTAAGCTGTAGCGAATTAATCGCTGACCAGGCCTCGGTTTGCGGTATCAAATCAAAACGCGGTACGGTAGTGATCTATGCCGAACATATCAGCATAGGCGGCCTGAGGGCAAACAGAGGCTGGGTGGTCAAGCAAGTACTTTTTAAAGGATTCTTTGAAGAATTGGTGATCGAGAAGGATGAGGTATCCCTCCGCGTAATCAATTACGATAGAGGCAAACACAAAGTTGGCAGTAAGATCGGCATCAAAATATCCAAGTATTACGAGTTTGGAAAATGGCTAAGTTAAGCTTAGCCTGAAATTCCGTCAGTCCGAAAAGCGTAACGAATGCATCCTCCCGGCTTTTACAGGGAGTTTGGCGGCTGCATCCTAATTGGGAGGCTTAACTTAAAATTACTATATCTTTATAATTCTTCTATCCTTACTGGCTTTAGGCTTTTCCGCTTCTGGCTTGGGGATATTGCGTACAATAGTTACAAGGGCACTACCAATCACAGCCATAGCTTTAACGCCGAAATGAACGAACGGCTTCATGGTTTCTACAAAGCCCTGATCATTCCTACGCGCAGCAGTTGAATTTCCGGTACCGATTTTTTTCTTTTCCATGTTTTATTAAGGATTGAGCAGGGGTATTTGTTTGGCTGATCTCAAACCCTAAACAAAAGATTGGTGTTGCTGATTTTTAACCTTTCCCTTTGAAGATGATTTAGATTTGGCTTTCAACGTTATCACCGTAACCTCGGGCCAAATACCCAGCCTTCCGGAAAAAGCTAAAAAGCCAAATCCCCGGTTAACATATAAGTATCGGTTCTTTTGGTTGATGAGGCCCGCCCAATCCAGGTAAGTATATTTAACAGGGCTCCATTTTAAGCCGGCTGTCTCCACGCCGAACTGCGCACCATGTGTATGTCCCGATAGTGTGAGATGAATATCTGTTGGATGATAGCGAACCTTGTCCTCCCAATGCGTAGGATCATGAGAGAGCAGGATTTTGAATGCATTTGGATCAGCTCCCTTCAACGCTTTATCTAAATCGCCTTTTTGTACAAACTTGCGGCCCCAGTTTTCTACGCCGATGAGTGAGAGCTTTTGGCCGCCTTTTTCTATCACCACATTTTCATCCAGCAACAACCGGTAACCTAAATCAGCGTGGTGTTTTTTTAATTTAGCCAAATTGGCTTCCTTCTCTGCATCGCTGTTCCAGGTAACATAGTCGCCATAATCGTGGTTGCCGAGTATGGAATACTGGCCGTAAGGGGCTTTGAGTTGACCAAACCTATCAATGTATTGTTCTATTTCCCAGGCGGCATTATTTACCAGGTCGCCGGTGAAAACGAAGAGATCGGACTTCTGCGCGTTAGCCAGGTCGATACCGCGCTGCATGGCCTTGGTATTATCAAAACTCCCTGAATGAATATCTGATAATTGTGTAATAGTGAAGCCGTCAAAAGCCTCCGGCAATTCATCATAATAAATTGTTTCCCGGTGTACCTTGTAATCATATTTACCGCGAAACATGGCATAGATGAATCCGCTGAATGGCACAGCGGCCAAAAACAGGGCTATTTGCACAATAAATTTGCGGCGCTCAGGAAAAAACGGCTTGTTGCCTGTTTGATCATTGATGGACTTATTACCAACACCATAAGCGAAGCGCCCAAGATCGCCCAGTGAAAGCACGATGACAAAGATGAGCTTGGTAACAAACAAAGTGAGCAGCAAGCTCAATCGCCATTCGGGAAAGGGTGTCATCCCCTTGTCGGTATTGTAGCTGCCAAAACCGGCCATGAAGACTATAGTTACACCGATTGAAATAAGGCCGTAGCCCCAAAGCACCGCCAGCCGCAAAGGCCGCGATGCCCATCTTTTTGTTAAGCTGCTCAGCCCGGACAACACATACCAATCCATCAGCAGGGTTATACCCGTGATATAGATGAACACATTTAAAAAACCGCCTTTATGCATAGAGTTTGTGTGGCTAAGTTAGCAAGATAAAGGTTAAAGGTTATTTGGGAAAAAATGTTTGGAGTGTACGGGATTTCGGCAGGGTGCCAGCCAGAGATCACAAAATATATTCTTATTTGAAAATTTAAAACGTTTGTGATCTTTGTATACGCGCTCATTATATGTTGCGCTACCATTGACAAGTTCCTTAATAATCAGAAAATTAGCCATCTTATAAAATCAATGAAAAAATCACTGATCACTTTATTTGCCGTTACCTTGTCTACTGCTGCTTTTGCGCAGCATGCCAAACGCGATACTGTATTTTTCGACGACTTTGGTTCCGGAAAGCTCAACCGCGGCAAGTGGAACGTGGAAGTTACCGGTAACACTGTTAATGATGAGCAGCAGGCCTATATAGATTCTGCCGCTACCTTGTATGTGGTTGGCGGCAAAACTGAAGGGGCCCATAATGGAGCCTTGGTTTTAAAGGCGGTTTATAAGCCGGGGCACACTTCTAAAGAGCAAAAAAAATATGATTTTGTATCGGGCAGGATCAATACCCGGGATAAAATGATGTTTACCTACGGCAGCTTTTCAGCAAGGATGAAGATGACTGCCGGCGCTGGCTTGTGGCCGGCGTTTTGGGCCTTGGGTAATGGCAACTGGCCGGATTGCGGGGAAATAGATGTGATGGAAACCGTTGGCGATAGCAGCTGGACGAGCAACGCATTGCATGGCCCCGGCTATTTCGGCAACACACCGCTGGCTTACCGCGCGCATTTCCCAAAAGGTTTTGATGTTACCCAGTGGCATGTTTACAGCGCAGATTGGACTGCCGGTAAAATAGTATTTAAGGTTGATGGCCGCATAACTTACATCGTAACCAAAGCAAAGGTTGAAAAGTATGGCCGTTGGGCATTTGATAACCCCAAATTTCTTATTATAAACTTCGCAATTGGCGGTGGCTACCCTAATGGCGTTAATAAAGTTACCAAACCCTATTTTGGTCTGTCCCAGTCATCAGTAAATAAAATTAAAGCAGGCAAAGCACTGGTATATGTAGATTGGGTGCTGTTAACTAATGCTGCTAAGCCATAAAATTGAGATGGATCAGATAGAAAGTAAAAACGCCTTCCGGGTTATCCGGAAGGCGTTTTTCATGATGTATTAAATGATTAGTAGCGTCTAACAACTACCCGTCTGGCGCGAGGGTGGCGATATACTACTGACCGGCGATACGCCGGGCGTGCAACCACTACCGTGCGGCGATAAGGGCGATGGTAAACAACAGGGCGTGTTACCATCGTACGACGATATACAGGCCTGTTTACTACTACGGTACGGCTTCTAACGGGTGCACCTACACGGGCACGAACCACTACCTGTGCTTTTGCGCCTTCAACGGCAAACATGGTTATTAATGCAATGGCTAATACTTTAAGATATTTCATGATGTTTATTTTAAATGATACAATTTATGAGTAGGTTTTATTAATGTTGCTTTAGTGGTTGTTGTAATAACCATTGTCACGATCACGATCATTGTAACCATTGTTATAACCGCCGTGGGTGCTATCGTGATAATGATTGCGGTCTCTGCCATGACGGTCATTCCTGTGATACCTGCCGTTATCTATGGCACAACCCGATATTGCTGCAGTGCCTAATAAAAGCAGTGCTAATAATTTTTTGATGTCGTTTTTCATAACTATATATTTTAGTTAATTTCTGTTGTTGTATAAGTTAAACTCATCGGCAGTGGCAAGGTTTAGTCTGAAGCATGGCCCATCACATAATCGTTACAAAGGACCCTCATCCCGGGGCATCAACACGGTTTGAAACGTTTGTAATGTAGAATGAATAGTTATCCAGTCAGTCTTCCGGAAACATTAAATTATTCTTGTCACATTTATTTGTTACAACAAAAATTAGGAGATAGGATAATGCGCTTGTATATTTATCAGCATAAACCAAATATAACATGCCTTCAATTGCTTCCGTTAAATCACTAAGAGCAAATTCTTTTAAAGTTCTTGTCCTTGGTATACTGTTCGCCCTGCCCTTTACTGCTTCGGCACAAGCCACTTTTGACCATGCTGCGCTATGCTCGGCTAACCTTAAAGTGAGCAACAAATTTTACACAGGTGTTTTACAGCTCAAAATTATTCCTAACCCTTTTAAAGATACCGTACATACGTGGTACAGCATTGGCCCGAAGTTGCAAATGCACATTATCCAGGGTAATTGCCCAAAGGCCGATTACCCACGCGGGGTGCATTTATGCTTTAGCGTACCGGCAATTGCCGCATTTATTGACAGGCTGAATACCATGAATATCCCTTACAGTAACTGGAAGGGTGAAACCGGCAAAGTAGAACGCCGGGTAGATGGCGTTAACCAGGTTTACATCAACGATCCGGACGGTTACCTTATTGAGATAAACGACGCGAAATAAATTTTTTAATTTATTCGAAATTTTTATAACCATCTTCCGAGGCTATACGTATACCCTGTATGAGGGGTTACGTAAACATTCCCAAGTCTATTTATTGTAAGCTTTGCCGGGAGTGTGGCGCGCGCCCTATCATTGCCCATGCAGGGCTGCAGGGCTACGAAGTGAGGTGCCCTAATGATGAACTGCACTACAGAACGGTAGCCGGCATAATTGATATAGAGGACTGGAACATTCACAACACCGTACTCTACGAGAATGATTACGACCTCAAAATGATGGGACGAAATTAAAACGCAGCCAGCCCAGTTTTATAAAGCAATGCCCGCATTTCAATAAAAGGGATAACCATGCTTTCATTCAAGCGCATAGATTTCTTGTCCTGTCGCAGACATGCGCTCCATTGCATTTGGCAATGTACCAGCCTTTGCAAACAATTATACACTATCTGCTATTATCCACACAATCAGTGCTATTTTCCTTAATTACTTAAGCAAAGAAATCATGAACAGAACGATTGGAATAGTACTCATTGTTGTTGGTGCCGCCATGTTGATATGGACTGGCTTTACCTATACTAAGAAAGAAAAGCTTATAGATGCAGGACCCATTCAAATCTCTGCCGACCGACAAAAAACAGTAAACTGGCCGCCTTATTTAGGCGGTATTTTATTAGTTGGCGGGATAATAGTTGTGGCTACCGCTAAAAAGTCTTAGTCCGGCTGTGTACCAATTAGCAGGTCAGGAAATTCGGTCAAATTTATTGAAGAGGGGAAGAGCGAAGCAGACCGTTGAATTTTAAAGCAACTTGCCGGTTTGCAGCGCTCGTTGTAAGGTGCTGATACGTAGTTTGGGGGTGTACCAGCGCTCCGCGAGCTTTTTTACCCAGCGGCGCCTATAACCAAAAAGCAGTTTAAGGACATTTACTTTTGCCGAACCGGTAGGATAACCGTATTTGTACCATGTAAATTTGGATGCGTCTATCTTAAAGTGTTCTGCAAAATCATCGATAAAGAGGTCAATCTCAATATCGACAATATCCAGGTCGAGATCTATGCTGGTGCAGGGATGCAGGTTTTCAGCGTCGATGGGTTGCACCTTGTATTTGTTGCAATAATCAACAATAAAATCTTTCAATTGCGGGTTGATGTGCTCCATACTTGCGCCTTATAAGCTATATGACGCACTTTATTTAAGTAGGGTTGCATGGTCAAGCAAAGAAATTGCAAAAGAAATTAAATCTACATGGCCTTTTCCAATATAAAAAGATCTAGTGGCTGTTTTAGAATGCCAAACTTTTCCGGGATCAGCAAAGGCACAACTTCGCCGGTTTTTTGATAGCCACGCCGCTCATAATAATTAAGGAGCTCATAACGCGTTGTGATAACCGTCATACTGATTAGTTTGCAACCTGTTGAGCGCGCATGATCCTCAGCCGCTGCTAACAGTAATTTGCCTAAACCATTTGCCTGTAAAGCGGGCGAAACAGTGAGCATGCCCAGGTAAAGCTTCGCTCCGCGATCCTGCAGGTACACGCAGCCGGTGATCTGCCCTTCATCGTTTGTGTTTTTGAGTATAACCGCGTTTGGGTCGTTTATCTGCTCTGTTAGGCTGGCTGGGTCAATGCGTTGTCCGTCTATCAAATTAGCCTCAGTGGTCCATCCTTTTAGTGATGTTTCGCCGCGGTAAGACGCGTTAACCAACGCATTAAGTTCTGGTACATCAGCAAGTGTAGCACGGGTTATAGCCATAATCAAATTATAATCGGCAAACTTATAAATTATGACCGTAGGGTCTATAACATTTTATAATCTTCGCGAGCAGGGCTAAAAACATCTATCAGTTTGCAGTCTGTAATTGCTAATCCGCTGTGCCGTACGTTTGAAGGAATCACCGCAAACATACCCTCGTCCAGCACTTGTGCCAGCCCATCTACCGTAAGCTGAAATTGCCCTTCGGTTACAAAAGAGCATTGTTCATGTATATGGCTATGGTCCGGCACAGAACAACCTGCCTTTACCTCAATAAAGTTGATTGTGTTGTTGGCGGTATGGATAAGTTTGGAGAAAAAGCCAGGGGCAATTTCTTTGGTATCGATTTCGGAAAAAGACTGGAAAACTTTGGCTTGCATTTATTGAATAATATGGTTTAAATATATGCGAAAATGTACAACAACATTTACGTGCAATGGTTATTTAGAGGAATTTTAGTATGAAAAAAATTATATCAACTATAGCCATAATTACAATATTGGTGGTGAAGGCGTATGCACAAACGGAAAACACCGGTTGGTTTTTCCTTTCGCATACCCAAAAGATCTCGTCTAAATTTGACATCCTGGCCGATGTGCAGCTCCGGTCTGCAGACCGCTTCGATTATTTTTCGGCCTTGTTATTACGCAGCGCATTAAACTATAACTTCAATAAAAAACACGCTGTAGCATTAGGGTATGCCTACAAGGGCGATTGGATGCATGAAGATGGCGAACGTACCCAGTCGGCCGAAAACCGTACTTATCAGCAGTATTTATATAATTTCAAGGCAGGGAAAGTTGAGTTGAGTGCCCGCTTCCGCCAGGAACAACGATTTGTAAAAGAAGAGGGTGAGGTTGCTTTCTCCCAGCGATCCCGGGGATTTATCAGCGCACAAATCCCTTTAATTGCCGATACCGGTTTTACGAAAGGATTGTACACCGCCATCCAAAACGAAATTTTCCTCAACGTGCAAAATAAGGGCAAAGTAAACGGCAGTTTCTTTGATCAGAACCGATCATTTATATCGCTTGGTTACCGGTGGAGCAAGAAAATAGATACCGAGTTTGGCTATATGTGTTGGTATCAAAAAGAGATTGATGGCAGCGCCAAAACAAATGTTTGGCAGTTGATGGTTACTACCAGTTTTTAGTTAGCCAACCATGTATTTGCTCCCCGGCAGGTACGATAGCAGCTTTATGCCGATATAAGTGACCATAAACGTAGTCAGCGCCAATACCGGGATGACCAGCATGGGCGCTTTTAGCCAGTTGTTAATTGGGCCATAGAGCTGCTGCAATACCAGGATATGTGCCAGATACATCCCATAAGTAAGTCCGGAGAATTTGGCAAGGAACCTATCCAGCCGGGCACTTTTTATCCTGATCAAACTAAATAACAGAAACATCCCCGTTGCCATCAGCGCCACATTTATAGTGGGGAATGCCCAGGATAGTTCCAGTTCCGGCAAAGTTTTGGCTGTTGGCCATTGGTGTTTGAATACCTCGTGTGTAATCAGGTATCCGCTTATCACCAGCAACAAGCCGGTGATAATGATGGCTGCTTTCGAGCAACGTACATAAGCTTTAATATAATGCCCCAGCACCAGGTAGCCGATATAGCCCGAAAAATAATGAACACTGGAAAACTTGTTCCAGAAAACTTCCCCCAATACCTCGGGGTAAACGGTGCGGATATAGGGTAAAAACAAAGTGAAAACCCAGATAGCCAGGAAGAACAACTTGAAGTTTTGCGACGCGGTTTGAACCCATGGCGATATAACGGGTATAAAAAGGTAAATCCCTATCAGCATATAAACAAACCAAAGGTGGCCGGCATTTGGGCCGAGGTTAACCGGGATGGTTGCAATATTGGTCCACATTTTTTGGGCAGTATCGGTTCCCAGCAGGTAAGGCACGATGGCGTATATACATGACCAGATCAAGAAAGGAATCAGCAGCCTTGAGAAGCGCTTTTTGTAAAATTGGGATGTCGATTCCTTAATGGGTAGCAGCAAATACCCCGAGATCATTACAAACAGCGGTACGCAGGCCCGCATCAGGCTGCCATAGTGGTTTACCCAAACATTATGAACAGGCGCTATGCCGCCTTCGGCAGTAATGTAGAAATATTCGCCGCTGTGTACGGTAAGCACCATCAGGCAGGCGAAAATTCGCAGTACATTGAGGTAGGCCGTCGGGTTGGTCCTGTCATCTCCGGCAATTTTAGTGATCGTGGTCATATTAAGTTTATTCAGGCTGTAATTTATATAATGTTGCTGTAACTTGCTGCAGGAATTAAAACTTACCTGCAATTTGCAGGTTTACTATTTTACAACCTTAATTTGCTATGGCCTTTATAGATTATTACAAAATACTGGGGGTAGATAAAAAAGCCTCGGAAAAAGAAATTAAAAGCGCTTACCGCAAGCTTGCCCGTAAGCATCATCCGGATCTGAACCCGAATGATGCGGAATCCAACAAGATCTTCCAGCAGCTTAACGAAGCTAATGAGGTTTTAAGCGACCCCGAGAAACGGAAGAAATATGATAAGTACGGAGAAAACTGGCAGCATGGCGAAGCCTATGAGCAGGCCCAGCAGCAGCAAAGGCAGCAAAACACCTATAGTGGTGGTGGTCAGCAGGATTTTGGCGGATACGATTTCGGCGGTGGCGGCGGGGATTTTTCCGAATTCTTTGGTTCGATGTTTGGCGGAGGGCCGCCGGGAAGTGGCAGCGGCGGCGGCAGGCAGTCGCAGCGGTATCGCGGGCAGGATCTGAACGCCACTTATCAGGTGAGCCTGCGTGATATATTAGCATCAAAAAAGCAAACGCTTACCGTAAATGGAAAAAGCATCCGCCTAACCATTCCTGCCGGGATAGAGAACGGACAGACGATCAAAATTGCAGGCCATGGCGCAGCCGGGACTAACGGTGGGCCCGCAGGTGATCTCTACATTAAGTTCACGATACCGGATGATCCCGACTTTAAACGCACAGGTGGTGATCTTAACAGCATAATTAACCTTGATTTGTATACAGCAGTGCTGGGTGGCGAAATAACTGCCGAAACGCTAACCGGTAAAGTTAAACTGAAAGTTGCGCCGGGTACGCAGAACAACACAAAGGTTAAGTTGAAAGGTAAAGGTGTTCCTTTTTACAAAAAGGACAACCAATTCGGCGATCTGTATTTAACGTATAATGTGCAGATCCCAACCCAATTGACCGAAAAGCAAAAGCAATTATTTGAAGAATTAGCTAAGTCCTGATAAAAATTTAAGCCTATGAAAACTGAAAATTTAATAACCGTCAGCGATTTTTGTATTTACCACAATGTGGAATATACTTTTGTAGATCATTTGCAGGAGGCCGGACTGATAGAAGTTACTGTTATCAACCAAACCAGCTGTATACCAATAGATAATATTCAAAAATTGGAGCGCCTGGCGCGCCTGCACACCCAGCTGGAAATTAATGAACCCGGCATTGCGGTAATAGATAACCTACTTAATAAACTTGAAAATATGCAGCAGGAAGTGTCCTCGTTAAGGAGCCGTTTGCGGCTTTATGAAGATTGATGACCAGGAATTTGACATAATTATTTAAACCCTTGTGTTGAAACGCAGTCATACCTGCAAACGAACAAGAATTTAACTAAATATTATAGTCATGAAATTCATCAAATTTTCGATAGTCGCACTGGTCCTTATCGCTTCGGCACAATTTGCAAAAGCACAGGTTAGGGTAGGGGTACACATAGGGTATCCTGAGCCGTACCGAAGGGTTTATGCGCCGGAGCCGGTTTATTATCCACAATCTGTTTACTACCCACAACCACCATATCGTAACCGCCCTGTTTACTACAGTGGTGGCTATCGCAGAGCATATTACGGCAGGAGATATTACAGGCCGGTTTATCGCGGTTATCATGGCCGTGGTTACAACCGTGGGTTTCATGGCCGCGGGCATGCTTATGGCCGGAGATGGTAATTAAGCCAAAAATGTACTAAAGATAGAAGGAGTCGCCTGTTATTTCAGGCAGCTCTTTTTTTCGTAAAGCCGGTGATATAAATTTACTAAGTTTGGATATATGGGAATAGGTCTTCAAGCCGTTTTTGTTATCCCGCCCGGGGTACATCTGCTGGATATCACGGGCCCGGCTCATGTTTTTTATGAGGCAAAAGATTACGGCGCAAATGTGACCCTGAATTTTTGCAATGTGCACCAAAAGGAAGATCGGATTCAAAGCAGCAGTACCTTATTTCTAGCTAACCTTATCGATTATAATCAGCTTACACTTGTTGCGGGCGACCTGGTATTTGTACCCGGATTGGATGCCAAACTGCTGATGGATCATATTTTTCTTGAATCTTCCAGGGCATTTCAATATTGGCTGAAAGATCAATATGAAAAGGGTGTATTGATCTGCTCCGTTTGTACCGGCGCTTTTTTGTTGGGCGAAGCAGGGTTGCTTAACGGAAGAGCATGTACTACGCATTGGAAATATACCGATCGGTTTCATGAACGTTTCCCCAAAGCATTGCTCCAAAAAAACCGCCTTTTCGTAAAAAGCGGTAGTATTTTCACGAGCGCAGGTGTTTCATCAGGCATAGATCTGGCCTTATTTTTATTGGAGGAGATTTTCGGATCGGGCTTCGCTGCCAAAATTGCCAAGGAGATCGTGATCTATACCCGGCGTACCGAATCCGACCCGCAGCTCAGTGCATTTATGCAATTCCGCAATCATCTGGATCATCGCGTGCACACTGTACAGGATTTGTTGTCCCAGTCGCTGGGTGTCCGGCTAACCATTGATGATCTGGCTGCATCGGCTTGCATGAGTCCAAGGAATTTAACCAGGCAGTTTCGTAAAACTACAGGGATAAGTATTGGCGATTATACCACCAGCTTGCGCAGGGAACGCGCATTACAGCTGATTGCCGAAGGGCATACCATCGAGGCAACTGCCCAGAGCTGCGGACTTAAAAGCACTAATCAATTGCGGACGATAATAGGAAAGATCTAGTTTGGTACTGGCAGGTTAGTAGCTGCTGCATTTTGGTCCTCATTCAACAAATCATGACCCAATACTGCGCGTAGATGGCCGGGTTGGAGCGTTTTTCATACCTAATTTTGATGTAAAGTATCAATAAAGAAATTATGAAAAAGTTGAGATTGTTATTCACGGTGTTAGTGTCGTTTTTTGGTTTGGTAAGTGGATTAAAAGCGCAAGACCCGATAAAATATTATTGCCCTCCCTGTGGTACGTGCGATAGTGTGGCTTACGATAAGCCGGGCTCTTGCCCTCATTGTGGCATGGCACTCATTAAGCAAACTGCAGCGCAACACCTAAACAATCAAAAGCGGTTTAAGGTAGCTTTTTACCTGCAGGATGGAGTAGAGGTATTGGATTTTGCCGGGCCAATGGAAGTTTTTGCCAATTCAGGTTTTGACGTTTTTACGGTGTCGGCAACTCATGGGCAGATCAAAGCGCAGGGAATATTAAAGATCACGCCGGATTACAGTATCGATGATGCACCGCATGCAGATATTGTTGCCTTTTTTGGAGGAAACTCCGATGTGGCGAGTAACAATTCAAAAGTGATTAGCTGGCTGACAGGTCAAAAGGATGTATCCTATTATTTTTCGGTTTGTACCGGTGCCTTCATTATGAGCAAGGCAGGTTTGCTGGATGGCTTAACGGTAACTACGTTTCATTCCAGCATAGATGAGCTAAAACTTAAAACGCCAAAGGCTAAAGTACTGGCTAACGTACGTTTTGTAGATAATGGTAAAGTAATTACAACCGCCGGGATCTCTGCCGGTATAGATGGTGCCTTACACCTGGTTGCTAAAATAAGGGGCGAAGAAATTGCGGCCCAGACCGCTGTTTATATGGAATATGATAAGTGGGTGCCATCACAGGGATTAGTTGTAAAACCTGCTGATAAATCATTGTAATTTAAATTTGCATGCTTTGGCTATTTATTCAAAAATCCATTTAAAGCTTGCTGTGTAAACTTTGATAGTACCAATTCCCCGCTAATGGCAGCGCGTTCGGCGAGCAACTCGTCCCAATTCTCTGTGCCTTCCCAAAAGATCTGTTTGAGGCCGCCGAGGGCATCGGGATGATAGGCCGCTAGCTGTTGGGTGAGGTTTTTTAAGGCCTCGTCCAAAGCGGGAATGTCAGCATAAACCTCGTTGTATAATCCTTTTTCCTTTGCCCATTGCGCGGTTTGGAAATCTACCGCGCGTATAGTAAGCTGCGAAAATGCCGGTAAGCCAATTTTGCGGGTAACCGCGGGGGAGATCACAAACGGCCCGATCCCAATTGCCAGTTCGCTTAATTTGATGGATGAAAATTCGGTAGCCAGGCAATAATCTGCTGCGGCGGCCAAACCTACGCCACCGCCAACGGCTTTGCCCTGTACCCGCGCTATAATGACCTTTGGCGATTTACGGCAGGCATTGATCACATTGGCAAAGCCTGAGAAGAATTCGGCGCCGGCCTGTTTATCTTTTATCTGCAATAGTTCGTCAAAGCTGGCACCGGCACAAAAAGTGCGGTCGCCCTCGCTTTTTAGTACAATCACACGTGTTTTGGAGTCGATCCCTGCGAAAGTGATCAATTCTGCAAGTTCTTTTAATAAACCAGCCGGCATAGCATTCTGCGCCGGGTGATAAAAGCTGACGGTGGCAATACCATCGTCGCCTATGTTCAGGGTTACGTGTCCATTTTCTGGTTTGCTCATAGTGGTAAGCTTAGTTCATGCAATAGGATACAAGGATACATATCTTTTATATCATCGCCTATTTTTGCATCATCGCAGGACGTTGTGCATAATAGCCAAAAATCTTTGACACTAACAAACACGATAGAATCAATCGGTTAAAATCAGTAAAAAATACCATAAAAGTGATATCCGTCACCATTGGTGCGGGTAATTGTTGGGTATCTTTGTATCAATGAAAAAGGTGTTCCCGGTTTATGATATTTGTTCTCTTGCTGATCATCAGCATGAGGAACTATTGATCAGCCGTTTTGCGCCCTATCTGCAAAAACACCAGAACCTTAGTCTGCCGCACAAACACAGCTTTTATCACCTGGTATTTTTTACAGCAGGCGGCGGCACCCATGCTATTGATTTTAGAAGTTTCCCGGTAAAACCCTATCAAATTTACTTTATGGTACCCGGCCAGGTGCACAGCTGGAGTTTTGATGAACCGGTGGATGGGTACATTATCAATTTCTCGGCCTCGTTTTTCCAATCGTTTTTATTGCGGCCCGATTATTTGGATAGCCTGCCTTTCTTTAGCGGCAATATTGACGATGAAGTGATCAACCTGGACAGCGAATGCGGAAAATATGTTCTTAATATTTTTGAACAGTTGATCGCAGAGACGGAAAACGCGGGCAGGCTGGCAATGGACATGATTAAAACACAGATGCTGCAACTTTTTATAATCGTGGCGCGGCAAACTGAAGCTAAGGACACCGCAGCTATTTCCAACTATAATTTCACCCTGCTGCAGAGCTTTCGCAAACTCACCGAAAAGCACTTTGTTAGCCTTAAAATGCCGAAAGATTATGCAGCTTTGCTGTATATTACCCCTAACCATTTAAATGCGCTATGTAATGATATGCTGGGGATGCCTGCCGGGGAAGTGATCCGTAACCGGGTGATACTGGAAGCCAAGCGGCTGTTAGTCAATCTCGATTTGAATATCACCGCAATTGCCGCGCAGCTTAACTTTGCAGACAATTCCTACTTCACCAAATTCTTTAAAAAACATACTGGCCAAACGCCGGAGGAATTCAGAAAAAACACGATCAAACAATGACTAGCGATAACAATATGCAAACCGCCAAACCTATTTCTGCACTAAGTGGGATAGCCCACTCAAAATGCCCGCGTTGCCGCCGGGGCGATATTTTTGCTACACCTACTTATAAGTTGTTCGGCCAAAAAATGTATGAAAATTGTTCGCATTGCGGCCTGCATTACGAGCGAGAACCAGGATACTGGTACGTGGCCATGTTTGTAAGTTATGCGTTTAACGTTGCCCAGATGGTAACAGCTGCCGTAGCAACCTATATCCTAACGGGCTCCAATTCTCCATGGCTGTATGTGGCAGTGCTAATGGGCGTCATATTTTTATTATCGCCGTTTAATTATCGCTATTCCCGCGTAATTTTATTGTATTGGCTAACCCCAGGGTTAAATTATGAGCCCTGGAGAAGTGAAGACAAGAATAAAGGGGTAACCAGGAAACCGGGAGCAGAATAAATATCGATTATCCAATATTAGATCTTTAATAGGAAGATCTGTTACTTTTCAAGTTACAATACTTATTGTCCGGCAGTCGGCCCGGTGGCTTAGGTGAGGCTTTCTATCTTTCTCAGCAGTTCGTCCATTTCAAAAGGTTTTGCTAAAAAGTCGTCGGCACCGGCGGCCATTGCAGATTCTTTGATGTCGCGGCTGGCAGAGATCATGATCACCGGGATGTTTTTGGTTGCACTAATGCTTTTTAGTTTTTTGCATATTTCGCGGCCATCTTCGCCGCTCATCCAAATGTCCAATAGTAGCAGGTCGGGCAGTTCATCTTTCATATCCAGCACGGTTGATCCGTCAACGGTGCTGGTTACCTGGTACCCTTCAAACTCCAGCAGCATTTCTACAGCGTCTACGATTCCCGGGTCATCGTCTGCAATCATTATCTTCTTTTGCTTCATGTTCTTCAATTGATCGGCTTACGCTAAAATTTTAACGTGTTATTTCGTGATTATTGTGTGTCAATATTGTTTCCATCTACTGGTAACGAAAAACAAAATGTGGATCCTTTTCCCTCTACACTGTTAACCCACATTTTACCGCCTTCGCGGCGAATAATTTCTGATGAAATATAGAGTCCAAGTCCCAAACCGGGGAAGGTGTGCTGTTTGCTGCCGCTTACCCGGTAAAATTGTTCAAAAACCTTGTCCTTTTTATCATCCGGAATACCGATACCAAAATCCTGTACACATAAAGAGACTTCAGTCCCCATTAATTTAGTACTGATAATGATCTTATCCGAATGGGGAGAATACTTAATCGCATTGGTGATAAGATTGGTAATCACCTGCCCAATGCGGTCCTTATCAGAATAGATCTGGCCGGTTTCGTTAAACTCAGTAATTAAACGATGCTTGTGGGTAGTATGCTGCAGATCGTGGATGTTTTCGGCTACTATCTCGTTAAAATTAAACCATGATTTGTTGAACTGCAGTTTGCCGGAATTGATTTTGGTTACATCCAGCAGATCGCCAATGAGGTTGGTCAGTCTGTTTAGCTGCGAATCCATTTTCGCCACCATCGCCGCCTTTTTGGTTTCACCTTCTTTGCTAAGCATGGCACCCAGCACTTGTGCGTAGGCCTTTATACTGGTAACCGGGGTTTTTAGCTCATGACTGGCAATGCCCAAAAAATCATCCTTTTGGCGCTGCATTTGTTTTTGTTCGTCAATATCGGTATTGGTACCAAACCATTTCACAATGCTGCCCTCGTTTATAAACGGCAGGGCCCGCGCCAGGTGCCAGCGGTATATACCCTCCTTATCGCGCAGCCTGAATTCAAACTGGTACATCCGGCCCGTAGTTACCGAGGATAACCATGCAGCACTGCAGGGTAGTCTATCGTCCGGATGCAGATTTTGTAGCCAGTTGGGGCCGGTAATTTCTTTGGCCGGCAGGCCAAAAAACTCCATCCCCCGTTTGTTTACATAATCCAGCTCGCCGGTGGTTTTAGCCGTCCACAACTGCACCGGCATAAAATCGGTAACAAACTCAAATTGTTTTATCTGGTCGCGTAGTTCCGTGTTGCGTTCCTGCAGTTCCAGGTCAATGGCGGTTTTCTCGGTAACATCGGTGCAGGCACCTATGTAGCCTGTAAATTCACCCCGGGCATCGTATTGCGGGTTACCAGTAGCTATGCACCAGTGGATGCTGCCATCTTTAAAAAGCAACCTGAAATCAACTTCGTAGGGTCTGCGGGCAGTTAGGTCTGACAAGAAAATCTCGCCGGCCCTTAGCTGGTCTTCCGGCAGGATCATTTCCAGCCAGCCGGTGCCAAGTGTCTGTTCGTAGGTTTGGCCGGTCCAATTTTCCCAGGTTTGGTTAGTGTAAGTAATTAAGCCTTTATCATCACTCATCCACAAAGCCGCAGGTGCTGCGCTGGTTATATTTTGTAAAAGCTGCTCGCTTTCAACCAATGCTTTCTTATCTGCGAGTTCGCGGCGCATATCCCGCGCTATTGTTGCCCTGCCCAGCGGCTCGCCGCTTATAGCATCGTAAGTGAGCATGGTAGTACCGTAAACAGGGATAGCTTCACCTGGTTCAAAATTACGGTAATTTACCTGGCCGCTCCATCTGCCCAATTTAAACAGATCTTTCGCAACCAGATCTTTCACCCGGTTAACGTCCTCGGGCATTACAAAGTCTGTATTAGGGCGCGCTACAGGGCCATCGTCCAATCCAAGCATTTCTCGCCCGGCAGCGTTTACATAGCTCACATTGCCTTCCAGATCAGACAGGCTCACAAAATCCGAACTATGGTCTATCAGCGTAAGCAGCTTGCGCTGTTCTTCTTTATCAGTTACTTCCGGCGTGATATCCAGCGCTGTCCCGGCAAAGCGGATACAGCGTTCATCAGCATTAAAATAGGCTTTGCCTTTGCAGCGCAACCAGCGCAATTTGCCATCTTCCGCACCAATAGTGCGGAATTCGCTGTCGTAATCGCCTCCTCGTTCCGGTATCAAAGCATCCTGAACGGTTTTATCGATGCGCTGCTTGTCGGCCGGGTGAACATGCCTTAACACATCTTTGTAGGATAAAACCTCCTCGTCTTTAGCAAAGCCATAGAGCTGTTTACAGCGGGCATCCCATATAACGGTGTCATTCACCGGATCCAGGTCCCAGGTGCCCAGGCCGGCAGATTCCAGCGCAAAGCTGGTCCGTTCTTCTGCTTCTGCTAATTTTTGGCGTGTAACTACCAGTTCGGTAACGTCGGTAGCCGTATTCATAATGGCCCATACCTCACCAGCATCGTTTTTTATAGGCTGATAGGTGAAGTTAAAATAAAAGGTTTGCAGCCGCTTGTCAACATAAAGGTCTACGCGTTCACCATGCGCCTCATACGGCGTACCGGTTGTAAAAACCTGGTCTAACAGCTCAAAAAAACCCTGGCCTTCCAGTTCCGGTAAAGCCTGGCGGAAAGTTTTATCGATAACGGATTCGTCCCTGTCCCAAACTTTTAAGATTGATTTGTTGGCCAGTTTGATCACCATCTCCCGACCTACGTAAAGGCCGATAGGAGAAACAGATTCAGCTATGAGTACTTTAAAGAGTGAATTATTTTGGAGGTAGTATTGGTAACTGGTATCGTCCATTTCGGCTAAAACGTTTTGCAATTAGTTTGAAGGCAGCCATTTAGTATGTACGCTCCAATGTTACCACAAACTTAACATTAGTATACCAATATTCGTCGTAAGTCCCGCAACATAAATGTATTTATTTTACAACGGCTAGTAGTAAGTATGCTGATTATTTGACATACATTTATACACCTTATTATACTACTTAGTTACGTTTAATTATAACATATGGATCCGTTTTTTAAACAGGTATCCCTTATCCCGCTAAATGATGAAGAGCGCCTAAGGAAACTTTACAAGTATGAAATACTTGACACCCCGGCCGACAAAACCTTCGACAAGATAGCCACGCTTGCTGCCCAGATTTTTGATACCCCCAGCGCCTTTGTGAGCTTTGTTGACCGCGACCGGGTTTTTTTTAAAGCTAAGGTGGGTGCCATAGCCGGGCTGCCGGAATTACCTGAAGAAATAATTGCAACACTTGCTGTTTTAAGTGTGGATCCTATAGCTATCAGCGATGTTCATTTCGAACCAAAGCTGCAGGGCACACCTCTGGTGGTAACAGATCATGTTGTGCGGTTTTACGCAGCTGCACCAATAAAAACCCCGGACGGCCACTTGCTGGGAACAGTGAGTGTTATTGATGAGGTGCCCCCGGGTAGCAACGGAAAAGCAGTTGTCGATGCTAAGAAATTTATCGGAAATTATTGTTGATGAACTTGAATTGCGCCAAACCACGCGCAATACTGTACGTGTACAAACTGATTTAATGAATATTGCTGTACATGATATTAAAAACCCTTTAACAGCAATATCGTTGTATGCCGGTTTAATCTCCCAGAAAACCACGCAGGAGCCTATCAAAAATATGGCTGAAAAAATTGCGAATGCAACAAAGCGCATTATGCAGGATCTGAGCGATTTGCTTAGCAACGCTAAATCCGAAAATGATGGAATACTTTTGAAATTTGAATTGTCGGATCCTACAATCTTGTTAAAAAAAGTAGTAAGTAATTTGCAGGTACTTGCCGATCAGAAGCAGCAGAAGATACTGCTGCAGCTCAATTGCTTAACGTTAGTTAAATATGATAATGGCAGGATGTTGGAGGTTTTTGAAAATTTGCTGAGCAACGCCATTAAGTATGCTCATCCGGAGAGCAGCATCACCGTATGTTCCAACGAGATCGATGGTAACCTGGTGGTAGAATTTCGAGATCAGGGGCAGGGCCTCACCCCAACAGATATGCAAAAACTGTTTACCAAGTTTGCCCGGCTGAGTGCCTCACCCACCAATAAAGAAACCAGTAACGGCCTTGGCCTTTCTATCGCCAAAATACTGGTGGAATTGCATAATGGTAAAATCTGGGCCGAAAGCAAAGGAAAAGATCAGGGGTCATCTTTCTTTGTATCGCTGCCGATAAACCAAAAATAAAATTCAGCCTTCCCGGGCTAAGCCAACTTATACCTATTCTTATTACAGTTAAAACACCGGTACCTTTTCACAGGCAACCAGAAAAATAAAGTTTTTACTAAATGTGCCCGGGGTATGCGTTCATACGTTCGTCTGCAGGTTCTGCATATTGGGCTTTTCGCTTTAATTATGAGTGTCGTTTCAGCTGTCATGTTTATTCAGTAGGGTATGCAAAATTACACCTTACCAACTGCACCTCAGGTTAAATTTCCATTAGAATTGCGTTAACTCATTTGGGTAGCACATTGGTTCCAATAATTCCCCGAATCTTTTAGCAGGCTATAATATCTTGCTCGGCTGCGATTATGATTGTTTATATTTTACAACTTTAAGGAATGCTAAGTTTAAAAGTTTTTCAATCGTTTAAATCCGGATCTTAAGAATATTTTTAGCAATATTTTTTTAAATAAATTATTAGCAATCAAACAATTGTGAGTCGTCGAAGTTATTTTGAAATATTTTAGAGCAGCAAGTGTACACTGCACCTTATCGGCCGCAAATGATTTGAATATTGCTTGGTACAGAATATTATATACTTTTATGAAACTATCCGATTAAAATTCTCAATTAAATGAGCGAGATTAATAAAATTAATAATACCTACCCCACGTTGCCAAAAACCCCAACCGGCATTGCAGGGTTGGATGAAGTTACAGAAGGGGGCTTACCAACCGGCAGGCCAACACTGATCTGTGGCGAGGCAGGATGCGGAAAAACTTTAATGTCGATTGAATTTATTGTACGTGGCGCTATCCAGTTCAACGAACCCGGTGTTTTTATTGCATTTGAAGAAAAGACCGATGAACTGGCGATGAATGTAGCTTCACTGGGATTTGATTTGAAAAAACTGCAGGAAGAAAAAAAGTTAAAAATTGACCATGTACATATCGATAGAAGTGAAATTGAAGAAACCGGCGAATACGATCTGGAAGGTTTATTTATTCGCCTAGGCTACGCTATAGATAGCATCGGAGCTAAACGGATTGTATTAGATACGTTAGAAAATTTATTTGCCGGGCTTGATAACCAGGCGGTGTTGCGTACAGAAATTCGCCGGCTTTTTGGTTTTTTAAAAGAAAAAGGCGTTACCGCAATTATAACCGGAGAAAAAGGCGAAGGCAGCGGACTTACCCGGCAGGGACTGGAAGAATATGTATCAGACTGTGTAATCTTTTTAGACCACAGGGTGATCAACCAGATCTCCACCCGCCGTTTGCGGATTATTAAATACCGTGGCACCGTTCACGGCACCAACGAATATCCTTTCCTGATAGATGAAGACGGGATCTCGGTACTTCCGGTAACTTCACTTAAACTTGCCAAACAGGTATCTACAGAAAGGGTATCTACCGGCATACCGGCGCTTGATGAGATGCTGGGCGGTCAAGGTTTTTACCGGGGAGGCAGTACGCTGGTATCGGGAACCGCCGGTACAGGTAAAACCAGCCTGGCGGCCTACTTTGCCAACGAGACCTGTAACCGTGGCGAAAAATGTATCTATTTTGCTATGGAGGAATCGCCCAACCAGATCATACGCAACATGCGGTCTATTGGGGTAGATCTTAAAAGACATGTAGATAGTGGGCTTTTGATGTTCAACGCCTCCAGGCCAAATATGTACGGTTTAGAAATGCACCTGGTGGCGATTCATAAGATCATCAAAAAATTTAAACCCTCGGTAGTGGTTATTGACCCGATAACGAATTTCATCAACGTAGGTTCGGTAAGTGAGGTGAAAAATATGCTGGTGCGGCTGATAGATTTTCTGCAGGATGAGCAGATCTCCGTTATGTTTACTGCATTATCCCTCAATACCATTGTCAATGAACAAACCGACGAGGGTGTGTCATCGCTGGTTGATTCCTGGCTGCTGGTGCGGGATATTGAGTTTAACGGGGAGCGTAACCGTGGTATGTATGTAATGAAGGCCCGTGGGATGAAACACAGTAACCAGGTTCGCGAGTTTGTCATATCAGACCAGGGGCTGAACCTCATTGAAGTATACATCGGTCCGGACGGGGTACTTACCGGATCGGCACGAAAACAACAAATGCTGCTGGAGCAAACCGGCGAAGCCATTCATTCTCATGCCATCAGCCGCAAGGACAGGGAAGTTGCACGGAAACGCAAAGTTTTGGAGGCCAAGATTTCCAGTCTTAATAGCGAATACGAATCTGTAGAAGAAGAACTTAATAAAGTTTATCTGGAAGAAGAATTGAAAAAGAAAATTTTAGAACAGAACCGGGAAGAAATACTAAGGATAAGAAGATGTGAGCTTGGCGGAAATAGCAGGGAGACCCAAATATAGTAATGGAAGACGAAACAATTGATAAGAAATGGGAACTCCGGCTTTATGTTGCCGGTAAAACGCCAAAATCTGTTACCGCACTAAGTAACTTAAAGCGTTACTGTGAAGAACACCTCCAGGGCCAGTACCGTATTGAAGTGATTGACCTGCTATTGCAACCGCAACTAGCCGAAGGAGATCAGATCCTGGCCATCCCCACGTTAGTGCGGAAAGTGCCGGAGCCCATTCGGAAGATCATCGGCGATTTGAGTAACGAGGAAAAGGTATTGGTGGGCTTAAACATTCGCCCCGCTTAACTGTAGTGCTTACATATGGCCGCGCAGGAAAGAAGTTTTATGTTTAACGAGGATGATAGCCAGCCATCTATGTATATACTACGGCTGTTTATCATTGGGGCGTCTCCAAATTCTATCCGTGCGATAGAAAATATCAAAGCTATCTGCGACCAATATCTAAACGAAAATTATGATCTGAAAATAATAGATGTTCATCAGCAGCCGGAGTTGACTCAAAATGAAGATATTATTGCACTCCCCTTACTGATCAATAAGGCGCCTGGCACAGAACGCCGCCTGATAGGTGACATGAGCGATATAGAAAAAGTATTAAAAGGTCTGGGTATACCTCAAACCAAATAATTGCAATGGAACAATCTTATTCAAATAACAGCTTATTAGCCGAAATTGAAGAGCTGCGCCAGCAACTGGAGGAGGCTACAGATACAATTAGTGCAATCCGCACGGGGCAAATTGATGCGCTGGTGGTAAAAAATACAGAAGGCCATCAACTTTATACATTAAAAACTGCCGACGAAACCTACCGTGTTTTTATTGAAAAAATGAGTGAAGGTGCGGTAACCATTAACCGGGAAGGCATCGTTTTATATTGCAATACCCGCTTTGCGGAAATGGCGGCGACTCCCCTTGATGAGATCATTGGAAGCCCCCTGCTTGATTATGTGCCCGGAAAATCTAAGGCTAAGCTCCAGAAACTTATTGACGGAAGCTGGGATGGCGATTGTAAAGAAGAAATAACCGTAAAAGATGGCGGTGGCGAAGATATGTACTGCCTGTTTAGTTGTACTACGCTTGAACTTGACAGTGGTGCTGCCTTAAGTTTAATTGTCACTGATCTCACTACGCTTAAAGCCACCGAAAAAGAACTTAAGTTACGTAACGAACAACTTGAAGAGGCACGGGCAACAACCGAGAAACTCAATTTATCCCTTGAGCAGATTGTTAAGGTGCGGACAAAAGATCTCACCATCAGCAGGGAGCATTTTAAGTTGCTCACCAACAATATTGTACAAATGACCTGGACTACTTTGCCCACTGGTGATGCAAGCTCATTTAACCAGCGCTGGTATGATTATACCGGGCTTGACTTTTCAGCTTCAACCGGTTTAGGCTGGTTAAGCGCTGTTCATCCGGATGATTTAGCGATCACCAGTGAAAGGCATGAACATGCAATTAAAACCGGTGAATTGTTTGAAGTGGAAAACCGTTATCGCCGGCACGACGGCGTTTTTCGCTGGCATTTGAACAGATCCACCCCGCTGACGAATGAAGAGGGAGAAATAATTTTTTGGGTAGGAACCGCTACCGATATCGAAGATCAAAAACGCGAGATGGAGCGTAAGGATGACTTTATAGGTATTGCCAGTCATGAATTAAAGACTCCCCTGACCAGTTTAAAGGGGTATTTGCAATTGATGGCTGCTTACAAAAAAGAAGAATTGCCGCAGTCGGTGAAAAATTATATTACCAAAGCAGGCGGATCGCTTAATAAACTTCAGAGCCTGATCAATGATCTTCTGGATGTGAGTAAGATAAAAGCTGGTCGACTGGAATACGCTATCAGCGAGGTAGATACCAATATATTGGTAAATCAGTGTATAGAAAATGCCGTATTAAATTATCCTGGTTTCTCATTTGTAAATCTGGCTGCCGAATCTTACAAGGTGGTAGGTAACCAGGAACGGCTGGAGCAGGTGCTGATGAATTTTATCAGTAACGCCGTGAAGTATTCATACGTTAACAAGAGCGTGGTACTGAAAACCGAAAAACAAGGAGAACTGGTACGCATATCCGTTACGGATAAAGGTATCGGACTATCCGAAGATCAAAAGAGCAAAATCTTCGAACGTTTTTATCGCGTGGAAGATAATCAGAACATGACCAGCGGTTTAGGCATGGGTTTATATATCTCTAACGAGATCGTTCGCAGCCACAATGGTAAAATTGGTGTAGAAAGTGTATTCGGAGAAGGTTCTACATTTTATATCGAATTGCCGGCGTTGAATCAGTAGCGGCAGGCGGCTGGTATTGTAAATAATATACAGCATCACGTATTCGTAACCTTGTGTTTTCATTCAATTTGCGTTAATATAGACTATTTAAGTTTATTTCTTAATTTCACCACCATGCTAAAAAAACCCGACAGCTTAATTTTTGATATGGATGGCACCTTGTGGGATGCCGTAGATACCTATGCGCACTCCTGGAATGTAATGTTTAAAGAGTTGGGCATCGATAAGCAGATGGATCGCGAACGGCTTGCAGGGATGGTTGGCTGGGAAGGCAAAAAAGTAATAGCAGAAATTTTACCAGAATTTGAGCCCGACAAAAGATGGGAGATCTATGCCCAGGTGAACGAAAGGCGTAAGATCATTATTCCGGAAATGGGCGGTATTTTATACGATGGTGTAAAAGAAGGCTTAAAGCTGCTCGCAGAGCAATATGAGTTGTTTATCCTGAGCAATTGCGCTGCAGGCGTTATCCGGCAGTTTATAGATTGGGCTGGAATTGATGCGCACATTAAAGACGAATTGGCGTACGGCGTAAATTTTATGCCCAAGCAGCACAATATCAAATTGCTTGCTGATAAGCATAACCTTAAAAATCCATATTATATTGGCGATACGGCCGGTGATGGCGAACAAAGCAGGCTGGCAGGGATCCCGTTTGTGTTTGTTAGTTACGGTTTTGGCCAGACCGATGACTATGATCTCAAGTTTGATGATTTTAATACCTTAAGCACATATTTTTTAAACTTATAAGGCAGGCAAGTGTTAGCTTTACAAAAACAACAATAAAATATGAAAGGCCGGATATTTACGATAATAGGATTAGTACTGTTAGTAGTTTTAATTGGTATTTTTTATTACCGGTACTACTTTGTTTTTGGCGAAGGTACAAAGGCAGGCACCATGAATTATTTCGTAAAAAAAGGCTATCTGTTTAAAACCTATGAAGGGCGCCTCATCCAGAGTGGCATCCGTAGCCAAACCCAGGGAAATATATCCTCCAACGAATTTATGTTTTCGGTAACCGATGAGAAAGTAGCTGATAAGCTAAATCATAACGCCGGTGCCGTGCTGGAACTGCATTACAAGGAGTACCTTCACACCTTGCCGTGGCGGGGAGTAAGTGAATATGTGGTAGATAGCGTAATGACTGCCACACCCGCTACCCCGGTGGCGCCGTAACCCCGGGTGTGAATTAAATTTATATTTGGAATCCGTTAGTTAACGCCTGATAGCTGCTTTTGCTTCGATAGTCAAGCGGTTAATATTATTAAAATAATTCATCCGCTTTGCCGGAATTCTGAGTTAAGATCTTACTCAGATTAAAAGCTCTATTTTCGGCATTATCATCACCTTTTATCCGGCCTTTTTCAAATAGTTCGCTCAATATCTCCTGGGCGTTTTTTTTGTGGATTGCCAAATCAGTTGCTGGCTCAAATTCTGCCATCTTATTGGCAACCTCCGGCGCAGTAGCATGCTCCAGCTGGGCAAGTGCGTAAACAATATTATCCTGTAAAGAAGCCCCGGCCTCATACTTGTGTGGTACATGTATGGGGCCGAAGGCTTTTACAAATGATTGATCGGGACTATCCATTTTTAAGCTTCTTGTTTTTCTTTTAATGCAACCGTGTCACGAAGCGCTTTAATTGCATCATGCGCCATTTTCAGTCCATCTAAATGGTTGTTTAATAACCCCACTAGTTTTTCATCCTCCCAAATCATTTCTTTATCATCCAATGCTTTGCGATAGGCTGATTTAGCAATATCTTCTGCATGTTCGCAGTTTGACAAGAGAGACAAATTGCTTGGCGTACCCAAGGCAGCTTTAACATCCATCCAGGTGTGTGTTAACTTTCCGGATAATGTAGTACCGTCGGTAGGCGAACCACCCAATTGATGAATATAATCGTTCAATTCGTTAACATAACCTTTGCCTTGGTCAGCGTATGATTCAAACACCGATTTTAAACTAGCATCCTGTGTGTCCAAAATTGCCTTGTGATAGCTGGTTGTACGATCGTTATTGATCTTTATCAGATCATTCAGTCCAGAAATTTGGTGCTGAATATGTTGTAATGTTCCCATAGTAGTTTAGTTTAGTTTTGCTTAATTAAGGTAACTAAGTCAAACGTTATGCCGCATTTCTCGCAATGAAGACCCTACTATTTTTATTTGGCTTTTTTACACGGTATGGGGTAACATTCGCTCCTTGCAAGCTGTGATTACGGACAAGCGCTGCTTTTCGGCGAATTAGCTGGCTGCGGCGTGGGTTTAAAACATAGCGGTTGCCCCAATGATCATAAGAACCCGTTAGGGCAGACGTACAACCAACAATAAACGCCACCATTGCTCCAATAACGAAAAGGTGTAGAGCTGTGCTTAATAAATGCATATTCGTTTGAAATTTAATTAGCTTTTAGTTAACAAACGATTTGCAATTGCTGTGCCTTACAACCTCTGGGCGTATTTATGTATAAGTTAAAATTGATGGAAATTTTTAACATGGAACAATTTTCCCAAACCGTGGATTTGGATACTAATTAGTACATGTTTGGGGCATATCTATTCAAACAGCACCTGTTCTTCCGTGTAGTAAGTTTTACGGCTGCCCGCTTTAATTAAAATTTCCGATCCCGTTGGGCTTTCTTCCTGCTTTACATGATGGATCTTCATAAAATCACGTACCTCCCTGTTAATAATATCTGGGTTCGACTTTAATATCTGCTTTTCGGCATTTTCCAAAACCGAACGGATCGATTTCACCAGGTCTTTAACCTTCGCTTCGGGGATTTTATTACTAGTGGAGAATGGGGAAATTCTGGCATCCCATAAAATTTCATCGGCATATGCATTCCCAATACCGCGGATAACCCTTTGATCCAGTAAAAGGGTTTTTACGTTGGTTTTGGTCTTGCCCAGCTTTTCTTTCAGATAAGCAAAATTCGCTTTTTTATCTACAGCGTCCGGGGCTGTTTTTTCTTCTGGGTTGAGGGTAGGCGTGGCGGCCTTTTGGAAGTCGGTTAATACCAGGCCGGTGTTATCTGCGAATACCAGTTCTAAAATACTGTACTTGTTGGTATTTTCACCTTCAAACAAAAATAGCTTTCCGTGCAGCATCAGGTGCAGGGCCAATATATCGCCGGTGCTGAATTTGAGGTAGAGTTCTTTACCATCCCGGTAAACATGTTTTAGCTTCTGTTTCTCTAGCTTATTCTGTAATTCTTTCTCACTGACGTTTAATTTTTTAGCGTTATGAACGATAATTTCTTTAACGGTTTTACCCGCCAGATTTTTATCGAGGTTTCGGCTGAAGACTTGCAGATCGGGCAATTCGGGCATGATGTTGGGCGTTTACTTACAAACCTATTGAAGTTAAGCAGGATTTGAAAATTTAAAAGGCAATTGCTGAATAGGTTCACGCAAATTTACAAGAGAAGCAACATTGCAAAAAGGGTCTCTAATTGTTTATCTTTTTAACAAAAAAGAGATTTCGGCAATTGGTAAAATTAAGTTTATCTACTTTCGCTGAAATTTAATTGATTTGCCTGTAATAAGTTATATCATATAAAAAACCTTTGTTAAAATTGTATTTTTGATTATGGTAAGAACGATTGTAAAGCCGCTAGGTAAAACGATATCAATAGATGTTCCTGAAGATTTTATTGGCCAGCAGGTAGAGGTTATCGCGTTTACTTTAGCGGAGACTCAAATAATAGATCTTGCTAACGAACCAACATTAACTCATTTTGCCAGTGAAAAGATTTTAGCAGAAGATTGGCTTAAACCAGAAGAAGATACTGCATGGCAAAATTTGTAAAAGAGGATGTTATAGTTATTCCATTTCCCTTTTCCGATTTGTCAGGCTCAAAGAAGCGTCCAGCTTTGGTCTTAGCAGATCTTCCCGGTAATGACATCATCCTATGTCAGATTACAAGTCAAAATAGTGCGGATTTATACGCCATTCATTTGACTTCCGCAGATTTTGAAGCCGGAAGTTTACCAGTGTCATCATACATACGACCAACACGAATGTTCACCGCAGATAAAAGCATCATATTGCGCAAAATAGGTTCTGTAAATAGTGTGATCAGGAGCAAAGTATCAAAGGTACTTATTAGTATTTTCTCCGATTGAGAGGCCAACCAATGTGGACTGATCATGTAAATCAAACTTCTCAAGGCACCAGAGCAGGCAAATGGAAATCCACTAAAGGTTTGCGCACCCTGGAGCTCAGCAAGCGAAATGGTGCGATCTGTAGAGGTAGTGTGCTGTAACTTTCTGCTACATGAATTAAAATCATCAATCACGATTTGAAGGATACCGCACTCTATTTAAGACCCAAATAAATACCAACACCATAAAAAAAGCCATCCTTTCTTAAAAGAGATGGCTTTTTTCTTTGGCGTGACCACTTACTGGCCGCGGCTCATTATCGGGGCGAATTTTGTTCCGTAGTCCTTCAATTCCGCCGCTAAAGTTTTGCTTAGCGCATCCTGGTGGCCCATTTGGGTATATTCTATCAGGCCATTAAGCACTTGCAAGCTGATTTGTACATCACGCTGGTTTAACAACGCCTGATTTTCCTTAAGGTTATTGTAGTTAAAATCCAGCTGGTCTTTCAGGTATTTGTTAATTGTATTGGTGATCTTGTTGCCTAACGTGATATCGCCTAGTCGGTAGGCTATGGCTGCCATATACATTTTGCGTCCTTCCACATCAATGTACGGGTTCAAGTCGGGTAATTCTGCATCATACTTATGCAATACCTTTAAAGCTAGTTCACCTTTGCCTTCGGCTTCCAGGCTTTGGGCGAGTTCTAAAAAGGTAGTTACCATTACCGGGTAAAACATATTTACAGATTCATGATCCAGGTACCTGGCTGTTTTATAGTTGCCAAACTTGAACTTGTTCATTACGTTATCATACATTACCGCAGTGTTCACCTTGCCCAGTTGGTCGTGATTTGCGGTATCTGATTGCAATGGCAATAACCGGTAAGTGAACCCTTCTTTGTACAGATAGGGTTGCAAACCTATCAGGTTCTCGTTACCAATAGTGGTAGTAAAGCAGATAGGCCTTTTCCAGTTGTTATGTGCAAGGATATCAAAAATGGCCAGGTTCTCTTTAGTAACGTAATTGGATGTGTATTTCCACTCCATGGTTTTAGCCAGTTTGCTGTGCTGTTCGGGCGTTATCACATGGTTTTTCATCACATCATTTACATCTACATCCAGTTTAAAGCTTTTGGTTGGCAAGTAGTTTAAAAATTCTCCACCCTGGCTTTGGCCCTGCATATTTTTGTCATCAGATGTAATGAAATCGAAAACATCTTTAATGCTGGTGTAGCCCGGTATTTTGCTGTCGCTGTAATAGATCACATCACGCACACCTTCTTTATACTTGTCAAAAGGCATGGTGATTGGCAGCGGCGCACTTTGATTCATCGGCTTTTGCATCTGGCGAATATACCAGTCGCCGGTGAACAGGCTCAGGTTAACAATGCGTACATCCGGGCGTATCCCTTCAACTTCCTGGTCGTACCACAATGAGTAAGTATCATTATCGCCATAAGTAAACAAAATGGCATTGGGCGGGCAGGAGATGAGGTAGTTGTAAGCCATATCATGCGGCGTCATTTTGGTAGATCGGTCATGTCCGCGCCATTCCTGTTTGGCCATCAGCACTGGGGCGGCAAAAAGGCAAATTACGGTAGCAATAAGCGCAGCGGTGCGGGTGTTAAGCTTCTTGCTCATCAGGTCTGCGATGGCAATCACGGCCAGTCCTATCCAGATAGCGAAGGCATAGAACGATCCCACGTATGAATAATCCCTTTCCCGGGGCTGCACATTTGCCTGGTTAACGTACAGTACCACGGCCAGGCCGGTGAAGAACCACAGCAGGGTAATAATAAGGGCGTCACGTTTTTTGTATTGGAACTGGTAAACCATTCCAATGAGGCCCAAAACAAAAGGAAGGGCGTAAAGCGGGGTGTAACTTGGGTCGTGCAATAACGATTGTGGCAGGTGTTTGCCACCATCGCGCCAGCCGCTAGTCCAGTTACCATCAATGCCTTCGGTACTCGTTTGACCGTCCTGGTCGTTGTAGCGGCCAACAAAGTTCCATAAAAAGTAACGGGCGTACATCTGGTAAATTTGCCAGCTGAACATCCATTTCATATTATCCGCAAAGGTTGGTTTTTGCCCTTCGGGGATATCCAGCCATTGCTTGTAAAAGTTCACGTCCTGCGCATCTGTGCTGTACATGCGCGGCAGAAAGGTAGTATGATCATAAACGTAGTTTGGACGTTTGCCTGCTACCTCGTATTTAGTAGCTCCTTTACAGTAAATGGTATTACCTTCGGTTTGGTCTGTAACCTGCGCATCATAATACTGGCCGGTTATAAGCGGGTTTTCACCATACTGGATGCGGTTTAAATAACCATACATGGTAAAGGCATTATCCGGATGCGAGTTATTTAAATCAGGGTTGGCCGTGGCACGGATTGGAATGTAAGCGAACGAGCCATAACCGAAGTAGATAAAAGCCACGCAAAGCATAATAAGGTTGAGTACCGGCTTTTGCTTACGGATGCTGTAAACGATTCCGAAAACGATCAGGCCGATAAGCAGCAGTAAAAAGAAAATTGCACCGGTACCAAAGCCCATACCAAGTGTGTTTACAAAAAACAGATCGAACAGGGCGGCAAATTTAACCGTGTAACCCCGGATGCCGTATTGTACCACACCCAAAATAACAACGCTGATCAGGAAAGCCACCAATGCGCTTTGGGTAGTAACTTTTTTAGTGCGGCGGAAGTAATAAACCAGCGCAATTGCCGGGATAGTTAATAAATTTAGCAGGTGGATACCGATGGATAAGCCTAATACATAGGCAATAAAGATTATCCATTTATCGGCACCGGGCTCATCTGCATGGGCATCCCATTTCAATATAGCCCAAAAAATAGTGGCGATACAAAGCGAGGAAAGCGCAAATACAATAGTTTCAACAGCCGAAAACCAAAAGGTATCGGTATAAGTAAAGGCAAGCGCACCAACTAGGCCGGCGCCCATGATAAGGTAAACTTTAGCATCCCCGAAATCCTTTTCGCGGTTGTTGACCAACTTTTTGGCCATTGCGGTAATGGTCCAAAACAAAAACATTACCGTTGCGCCACTGGCAATAGCCGACAGCATATTGGTAAAGTAAGGCACTTTTGCATTGTTACCGAATGATAGTAAAGAGAATACCTTGCCCAGCATGGCAAACATTGGATAGCCCGGCTGGTGCGATACCTGTAAGCGGAATGCACAGGAAATAAATTCACCGCAATCCCAAAAGCTAACGGATGGTTCTAAAGTTAAAATGTAGGTGGTAGAGGCTATAACAAAGCAAAGCCAGCCTAAAAGGTTGTTGATTTTATTGTATTGCATGTACTAAGAGTAGCTGATGAGCTGCGCAAATATCAGTAATTATATGTTTTATTTTATAATTAAGTATTGGCTTAACAAATTTTAACAGCAGCTAACCGGATGACGATTATTTGTGTTAACCTTTTTTCAACTTCCTGAGTCATCACAGGGCGGTATCGTTTCACAAAATGGTGGAATCACCTTGATTGATCATCTCACAACCGAATCCGGTTGCTCAAAATTTGACATCCGCATTGTCCCGGCATTTAAATGGCCGATGCATTTTAATCTTACAATAAATAATACTTAATTTGTTCCGATGCAAAAACACTTACTACCATCGTCAGCAAAGACCTTACTTATAGCCGGTTTCATGTTGCTTTGTGCAGGGGTTACCAGGGCCCAGTCGGTTTATTTGCCGCAATCGTACCAGTTTTACCAAAAATTCAACGGGCAGGTATACTCAAAAAGTAACAGCATGCACACTGCGCTGCGCCCTTTTTTGATAGACACAGCACTAAACAGCAGGTATAACGAACTGATGAGTGTGGGCGTAGATACTACCCGCCAAAACTGGTTTTTGCGTAAATTACTAAACGAGCATTTGGTAGATGTAAAAGCCAAAGGTTACACCTTTTATGCTGATATATTAATCGATAATAATTTTGCTGGCGACTTGAAAAACAAGGCCACTACCCCGGCAGCCTTTAAACCCGTAGGCTTTGGGGTTAATACCCATTTGGGTATTAATACGCGTGGCTTCCAGGTAGGTGGAACTATTGGCGATAACTTTTCTTTTTATACGAGTGGTTACGAGAATCAGGCCGTATTTCCGTCCTATTACAATGATTATATAAGTGCAAGTGGCATTGTTCCCGGGCTGGCTTATGACCGCAGTTTTGGCAAGCCGCAAAAGGACTATTCATACGTTACGGCCTTGTTATCATACACACCCAACAAATATTTAAATTTCACACTGGGCCAGGACAAAACCTTTATCGGAGATGGTTATCGCTCCCTGCTTTTGTCTGATTTTGCAGCCAATTATCCTCTTGTTCGCGTAACGGCTAATGTAGGGCCTGTTCAGTATATGATGATGTGGACCTATCTGCAGGATATTAAAGCCCCTAAGTTTGACGACCTGGGTAGCAACCGCCGTAAATATGCCTTTTACCACTACATCGACTGGAATGCAACCAACAGCCTGTCGCTGGGCTTCTTTAATTCGGTTGTTTACGCTGAGGCAGACAATGCTGGTAACCGCAGAGGTTTTGATGTAAACTTAATCAATCCACTTTTCTTTACCAGCAATAACGGACCAGCTTCGGTTCCGGATAATGTGCTGTTCGGTTTTACCGGTAAGTACAAATTCCTCGATAAGAATGCTGTATATGCCCAACTGGTGCTGGATAACCAGAAACAAACTGCCGGCGCCTCAAAAAGCAGCAGCGGTTACCAGGTAGGCGTAAGAGGCGGAGATGTTGGCGGCGTGAAGAACCTGAGCTACCTCGTAGAATATAATACGGTTAAACCCTATACCTATTCTGATGCTTATGCATTAAACAGTTATACTTTTTATGGCGATGCGCTTGCACATCCTTTGGGCGCCAATCTTAATGAACTTGTCGGCTTGGTGAATTACACTATCGGCAGGTTTGATTTACAGGGTGAGTTAAGCTACGCGAAATACGGCCTGGATGCAACCGGAGAAAATAACGGTAAAAATATTAACCTGCCGTATATCCCTACCAACACAGGGTCGGCAGTTGGCCAGGGCGTCGCTACCAACAGGTATTACGGTGAAGGCACGGTATCATACCTCATCAATCCTAAATACAACCTGCGCCTGGAACTGGGTGGTTTGTACCGATCGGAAAAGAATGCCCTGGGCGACAAAAAAAACGCGGTGCTAACTTTTGGCATAAGAACCACCTTCCGGAATCTGTATCACGATTTTTAATCAGCTCCAACTCTTAGAATTAACCTAATACTCTTAAAACTGACCGGCTGATCGGTTAGATTTAAATTCATGCAATTCGCATCACTCGATCCAATTAGTAATTACTCGATAATGATCAGGCGGATTTCCGTTTCGTTGCTATCCTAAAATCTCTTTATCTTTGATCTATGGCTACAGAAGTGAAGTGCCCCAGCTGCGGACATGGTTTCCCTATTGAGGAAGTAATGGCCGAGGAATACAAGCAGCAGCTCAGGCTGAAGATGCAGGATTATACCCGCCAGAAAGAAGAAGAATACCGCAAAAAAGAAGACGATTTTTCCAATCGTGAAAAAATACAGCAGCAGCAGTTTGAGCAGCGCCTTGCCGGCGAAAAAAAAGCACTGCAACTAACGCTCGAAGAAAATCTGCGCAAATCTATCGCCTCCGATTTTGAAAATCAGTTGCTGATGCTGCAGAATTCGGTCAACGCAAGCGCCGAAAAGCTGAAAGAATCGCGCCAGAAAGAACTTGAGTTTTTACAGCGCGAGCAATCCCTTAAGCAAAAGGAAGAGGAAATGGAGATTTCCATGCAGCGCAAAATGCAGGAACAGCGGGCCGAATTGGCAGAGCAGATCCGCAAGCAGGAGATAGAAAAATATGCCATTAAAGATACCGAGCACCAACTCAAGGTAAAAGAAATGGAAAAACAACTGGACGATCAGAAACGCCTGGTTGATGAGATGAAACGCCGTGCCGAGCAAGGCTCGATGCAGTTACAGGGCGAAGCGCAGGAGCTGATCCTGGAAGAATTGCTGCGCCAGTATTTCCCTTTTGATATGATCAGCGAAGTAGGCAAAGGCGTACGCGGTGCAGATTGTGTGCAAACCGTGCGTAACCAGTTTGGGCAGGAATGTGGGCGGATCATATATGAAAGTAAACGCACTTCGGCTTTCGGGGGCGATTGGATAGATAAGCTGAAAAAAGATATGCGCGCCATGAATGTGGATGTGGCGGTTATTGTAACGCAATGCTATCCGAAGGGAATGGAATGCTTTGGTGAAAAAGACGGCGTGTGGATCTGCAGCTTTGACGAGGTGAAAGCGGTATCCTACATCCTGAGGGATGGCGTTGTAAAGCTGGCCAATATGGCAAAGGCGCAGGATAATAAAGGCGATAAGATGCACCTGCTGTATGATTATTTAACCAGCAGCGAATTCTCCGAACAGTGGAAGGCGATTCGCGAGGGGTATATGAGTATGCGGGTGTCTATCCAAAAAGAGCGTGATGCAATGGAGAAATTATGGAAGGCACGGGAAAAGCAACTTGAAAAAGTGCTGCTGAATGCCGCTCACATTAAAGGTTCTATTGAAGGTATTGCAGGTTCGGACGTGATCCAGTTAAGCCTGGGCGATGAGGAAGACCAATTATTATTAGACTAAAGCGATTTTTACAACTATTAGGTGTAACTATATCCCTATATTTGATAAAAGTCACCTCCCGAAGTAGCTTCAAAAATTTGGGTGTAATCAGGGTGATTAAAAAAAATCCTATGCTTAGCAATACAGGTATTAACAAGGTGATATTAATGGGGACCACCAGCGGGCCGTTCCTGAATGTGACAGATCGGAACCAGGAGTTCCTGTGCTTTGATCTGATCACTACAGAATACATTAAAAAGGGGTACGACCAGATAGAGCACCAAGAATATCACCACATCAAAGCTTCTGAAAAACTCATTACGCAGGAATCGCTGTCGATAGTTGAAGGGCAAACGTTGTACATAGAGGGAAAAATTCAAACTACCTCCTTTGTAGATGAGCAGCGGATAAAAAGATACCGCCTGGAGATCATCGCCAACCGGCTGGATATTTTAAGTACCATTGATGCGGCCGTATCTAAATAACCGCAGAATAAATTTTCGGGTTTTTTTCAACATTGCTGCCTTTGAGAAAATAAGCTAATTTTACCGCCTCATCACCGGATACTTTCACCATTACCTATGGCCGATATAACAGCTTTGCAGCAACAGGCGGTAACACTGCTTCAGCAATTAATTTCAATACCATCTTTTAGTAAAGAAGAAGACCGCACAGCCGATCTGATAGAGCGGGTTTTGCAGCAGCACAGCGTAATTACACACCGCAAGCTCAACAACATCTGGGCCTGGAATAAGTATTTTGATGCAGCCAAACCAACTATATTACTCAATTCGCACCATGATACTGTAAAGCCCAATTCCGGGTACACCCGCGACCCATACGATGCCAAAATTGAAGACGATAAACTTTTCGGCTTGGGCAGTAATGACGCAGGCGGATGTTTGGTATCACTTATCTCGGTATTTCTGTATTATTTTGAGCAGCAGGGGCTAAAATATAACTTTTGCCTCGCCACCACTGCCGAAGAAGAGATCTCAGGCGTAAATGGCCTGGAGCTCATTATTCCCGAACTTGGTCAGCTTGATTTTGGCATAGTAGGCGAGCCCACCCTGATGGACCTTGCTGTTGCAGAACGCGGACTGATGGTGCTGGATTGCACTGCATATGGCAAAGCGGGCCACGCCGCACGTGAAGAAGGGGAGAACGCTATCTATAAGGCATTGGCAGATATCGAGTGGTTCCGTAATTTTAAGTTCCCCAAAGAATCTGAAGTTTTTGGCCCGATAAAAATGTCCGTTACGATTATTAACGCTGGCTCTCAGCATAATGTGGTACCCGCTACCTGTGTGTTTACGGTTGATGTGCGCGTAACAGATGCTTACCGCAATGAAGAGGTTCTGGAGATTATCCGCCAGCACGTAAGCTGTGAAGTAACGGCGCGATCAATAAGATTAAAACCATCATCGATAGATAAAAACCACCCATTTGTACAGGCAGGTATCGGCCTTGGCAGAACGCCGTACGGCTCACCAACCACTTCAGATCAGTCGCTGTTAGATATACAGTCCATCAAAATTGGTCCCGGCGATTCGGCACGTTCCCACATGGCCGATGAGTTTATTTACGTGGATGAAATAGGCAAGGGGATAGCGTTGTATATCGAGATGTTGGAAAAAGTAGTCAGATAGTACTATGTTGAACAACGTTGGGTTTACCTCTTTGGAAACCGAAAGGTTTGTTTTAAGGCAGCTAACCTTGCAGGATGCCGATGAGATCTTCGTGCTGAGATCGGATGGGGAAACTAGTAAATTGATAGACCGGCCAACAGCTACCCATATTAGCGATGCCATCGCCCACATTAATAAAATTATTAATCTGCAGGAACGTGGCGACGGTTTCTTCTGGGTGATCAGCTCTAAAAACCAGTCAAAATTACTTGGTACGATACTGTTTTAAAATATTGATAGAGAAAGCGATGTTGTAGAGATAGGGTATGAATTAATGCCTGCTCACCAGGGGCAAAGTGTTATGTACGAGGCATTGCAGCGGGTTATTAGCCTTCGGTTTCAATACACTTCAGTTAAAGAAAGTAATTGCTGAGGTGAAATCACACAACACCCGATCAGTAATTTTGCTTAAAAAATTCAACTTCTATCAGGCGCCCAACCCTGGGGACGCGAACGGGTATGTTATTTACAGTTTAGATAACCCCGATCTGGATTAATATCGCTCCGGTGCAAGCCAGCTTGCCAACAAACCCCATTTAATTTATATTTGCAGCATGAGCAAGCTTTGGCAAAAAACCACCAACGTAAATCAACTGGTAGAAACCTTTACGGTAGGCCGCGACCGCGAGCTTGATCGTGAGATGGCCGCTTTTGATGTGCTGGGTTCCCTTGCCCACACCACTATGCTGCAAAGCATTGGCTTGATGAGCGCTGACGACCTGGAGTTGGTTCAACAGGAATTGAAGGCCATTTATGCCGATATACAAAATAATAATTTTGTTATCGAGGATGGGGTAGAGGATGTGCACTCGCAGGTAGAGATGCTGCTCACCCAGCGGATTGGTGATGCCGGCAAAAAGATCCACAGCGGCCGTTCCCGGAATGATCAGGTGCTGGTTGATCTGAAACTTTTCTTCCGCCACAAATTAAAAGAAGTTGTTGAGGAGGTGGAAATACTGTTTAAACAACTGATCTCGCTAAGCGAACAGCACAAAGAGGTATTATTGCCGGGATATACGCATTTGCAGGTAGCTATGCCCTCCTCTTTCGGCCTGTGGTTTGGTGCGTATGCCGAGAGCCTTGCCGATGACCTCGAGATGGTTTTAGCTGCCTGGAAGATCACCAATAAAAACCCACTAGGCTCTGCTGCGGGTTACGGCTCATCGTTTCCGCTCAACCGTACCATGACGACACAACTTTTGGGCTTCGAAAGCCTGAATTACAACGTAGTTTATGCCCAGATGGGGCGTGGAAAAACCGAGCGGATCATTGCCCAGGCACTCTCTTCGGTGGCGGCAACTATGGCTAAAATGGCAATGGATCAGTGCCTGTACCTGAGCCAGAATTTTGCTTTTGTAAGCTACCCCGAAAACCTTACTACCGGCAGCAGCATTATGCCGCATAAAAAAAACCCGGATGTATGGGAAATTATGCGCGGTAAATGCAACCGCCTGCAGGCCCTGCCAAACGATATAGCCATGATGACGACCAATCTGCCGTCGGGTTATCACCGCGAACTGCAGCTATTGAAAGAGTTATTGTTCCCGGCTTTTGCCGACCTGTTGGATTGCCTGCATATGGCCACCTTTATGCTGCAAAATATTAAAGTAAATACCAATATTCTGGCTGACCCCAAATACGCCTACCTTTTCAGCGTGGAAGAAGTAAACAGGGCAGTGCTTAATGGCACCCCATTCCGCGATGCATACAAACAAGTAGGCCTGGCAATAGAGCAAGGCGACTTTAACCCGGATCACAACATCCACCACACTCATGAAGGAAGCATCGGCAACCTCCAAAATGAGCAGATCTGTGCTGCCATGAGTAAAGTGATTGGAAGTTTCGGGTTTGAAAAGGTAGAGAAGGCGATAGAGATTTTAATCGGCAAGTCGGAAAGTCCGAACGAACGCTTTTAATAACCCTGCAAAATCTTCCGGACTTTCGGTCTTCCCGGACTTTCGGACTTTAAAAATCATGAACGGACAAAACAGAGCAGATATATACCCCGGTCTGGAGGTTGAAATTATACTTAAGAAAGATCAGCGCAGCGGCAAACTTACCCGTGGCATTGTAAAGGATCTGCTTACCAGTTCCGCGTTTCATTCCCGCGGCATCAAAGTGCGCCTGGAAGATGGGCAGGTAGGGCGCGTGGCTGAGATTGTGGAGGAGGATTTTTAAGTCCAAATACCATCGCCATACAAAGTCCGACAATAAATTATTGGAATTTGAAATCTTCCCGTAAATTGCCATGGTCTGTGGCCTATCTACTACGGACCCAACTATGGCCCCCCTCAAAGAACCCAGAAAGAATTTTTTCTTCCGTATGGACGCCCATTACCGGGTGTACATTGCCCTGTTTGCAGGTGCCGTTGCATTTTTATTCAGCAGGCACTTATCATCGGTACCGGCTATTGCATTAATAACCTGGATAGCATTTGCGCTAACGATCATTATATTAAATTGGGCTATTATTATCTGGGCGCACCCTAAAGAGATCCGCAAAATTGCCAGATTGGAAGATAGTAGCCGTTATCTTATTTTTTTATTCGTCACAACGGCCTCCCTGGTGAGCCTGCTGGCCATATTCCTGCTGTTGAAGTCATCAAAGGGCCAGTCGGAAGAACAAGTGGCGGCTTATGTATTCCTGTCGATGGGGGCTGTTATTGTTTCCTGGTGGCTGGTGCATACGGTTTACACCATGCGTTACGCCCACTTATATTACAGCGTAGATGAGGGCAAGGGTAACCCGGTTGGCGGTCTTGAATTCCCCGGTGATGATAAAGAGCCCGACTATCTGGACTTTGTATATTTCTCCTTCGTACTGGGGATGACGTTCCAAGTGTCTGATGTCGAAATCTCCTCCAAACGGATCCGCCGCATTGCCTGGGCACATGGGTTGATCTCTTTTGCGTTTAATACAGCAATTGTAGCTTTAAGTATCAATGTAATATCGGGCCTTGTTGCAAAATAAAAATGGGACATTTCTCTCAAGTTCTTTCAACCAAGATATTTATGTGTTAGCTATCCGTGCCGGTAGGGGGTAAGTGATCTTACTATTCGGGACTTTCCTCTTCAATCCTCGAATGCTTCTTCGTATCATTCATGCTGATGTACACCACGAGTGATGCCACTATACAAGCTGTTACATACCAGTAGAACCATTCCTGGTGACCGGCATTTTTAAACAGCAGGGCAATGTATTCTGCTGAACCGCCAAAAGCAGATACAGCAACGGCATAGGGGAAACCAACACCCAGTGCGCGGATATGCGCCGGGAAAAGCTCGGCTTTAACCACAGCGTTGATAGAGGTATAATTGCTGACAATGAGCAGAGCCAGCATAATGAGCCCGAAAGCTACGTATTCATTTTTAGTATGGCTGAGTGCGATCATGATGGGTACGGTGGTTAGTGTACCCAAAATACCGAATGCATTTAGCAAAGGTTTGCGGCCAATTTTATCAGACAGCAAACCATAAAGCGGTTGCAGCAGCATAAAAATAAACAGCGTAAAAGTAGAGATGAGCGTAGCCGTGTTTTTGCTGAAACCGCTGGTGTTCACCAGGAACTTTTGCATATAGGTTGTGAAGGTATAAAAAGCCACCGTTCCGCCTACCGTAAGGCCGATTACGGTTGCCACAGCTTTGGGGTGCTGTAATAATGCTTTGATGGTACCCCGGCTTTGGTTAGCCTTATTCTCTTTACTGGTAAAATTAGCAGGCTCGTGCAGGCTGCGCCGCAGGTACATGGTAATGATGGCCAATGCCCCACCAATCGCAAACGGGATTCGCCAGCCCCAAAGTTTTAGCTGCTCATCGGTTAAAAATACCCGTTGCAGTAATACCAATACCCCTAAAGCCAGTAACTGCCCCATGATGAGTGTTACATATTGAAAACTGGAATAAAAGCCGCGATGCTTTTTTTCGGCCATTTCGCTGAGGTAAGTTGCACTGGTTCCGTATTCACCGCCAACACTTAAGCCCTGGATGATGCGCGCAAAAACCAATAATATAGGTGCTGCGATGCCTATGTGCTTAAAATCCGGGGTTATGGCTATGATCAGTGAGCCTGCACTCATGAGCAGCACAGAATAAGTCAGTGCTGCCTTGCGTCCTTTTTTATCTGCGAAAGTTCCCATGAGCCAGCCGCCAAGGGGGCGCATCAGAAAGCCGATAGCAAATACACCTGCCGCATTTAACAATTCGGCTGTTTTATTGGCCGAGGGGAAAAAAGAGCCGGCAAAATAAAGCGAAAAGGCCGAATAAACATACCAATCGTACCATTCCACCAAATTACCCAGCGAACCGCCAATGATGGATTTAATGCGCGAAGCTGTGGTGACGGGCGTAGCAGGTAAAGCAGTAGTTTGCATTTTTAAGAAGAAAAATTTTACAAGCCAAGGTATAAAATAATGAGCACGAATAGCGTAGTCATCATGAAATGCTTCCATCAAGTTTCATTCAAAAACCGGTGAAATCTTTTGAACAGGGTCACCAAAGGTTCTCCAACAATTTGTCTACCTTGTATCATGCTTTTCACCGAAGACCTATTACATTATATCTGGAAGTTTCGCTTGTTCGACAGACTGGACCTGCGCACTACTGAAGGTGAAGAAATAGAAATTTATTCCACCGGGATGCACAACACCCATGCCGGCCCCGATTTTCAGAATGCACGGATCAGGATAGGGGAGACCACCTGGGCCGGAAACGCCGAGCTGCATTTAAGCTCTTCTGACTGGCAACGCCACGGCCATACTACCAACAATGCTTATGATAACGTGATCTTGCATGTAGTATATAGCGACGATGCGCCGGTGACGTTATTGAGCGGCCGCCGTTTGCCTACCCTAGAGTTGAAAGAAAGGGTTAACCCAGAGCTGTACCAGCGGTATCATAACCTTGTTTTTGGCAACCAGGTGATCATACCCTGCGAGGGGAGCATCAGGCGGGTAGACCCGTTGACGATGAAAAACTGGCTAACACGGGTCTTGGTAGAGCGATTAGAAAAACGCGCCGAAGGGGTTACCGCTGCCCTCATCAAAAACCGCGGCGACTGGGAAGAAACATTCTACCAATATTTAGCGGCTAACTTTGGGTTTAAAACAAATGCTTTGCCTTTTGAACTATTGGCTAAATCGCTGCCGCAAAACATCCTGGCTAAGCATAAAAACAATCCGCTGCAAATTGAGGCGCTTATGTTTGGGCAGGCCGGTTTTTTAAACAGCGAGCCGGCAGATGATTATCCGCGCAGCTTAAAAGCCGAATATGATTACCTGCGAAAAAAGTTTAACCTTACGCCGGTGGAAAACCACTTGTGGAAGTTTCTGCGGATGCGGCCACAAAATTTCCCGACGGTAAGGCTGGCGCAATTTGCGGCTTTAACTATACAGAGCAGCCACCTGTTTTCCAAAATATTGGAGACAAAGGAAGTGAAAGCTTTAAGGGCATTGTTTACAGAGGTGACGGTGAATCCTTATTGGGAGAACCATTATCGTTTTGATAAAGAATCGCCCACAGTTGGAAAACAACTTGGGCAATCTTCTGTTGATAACTTGTTGTTGAATACGGTTGCGGTATTTCTGTTTAGCTATGGTAAACATATGCAACAGGATTATTTTACCAGCCGTGCCCTCAAACTTTTAGAAAATATACCTGCTGAAAATAACCACATTACAACAGATTTTGCTACCTTAGGAGTAAATATTATTAATGCTTTTGAATCGCAGGCGCTGCTGGAACTCAAAAATAACTACTGCGATTATAAGAAATGCCTGCAGTGCGGCGTTGGAATTAAAATATTAAAACCCGGTTAATATGCTACAGCGAATCCTTACCTTTTTTGAGCGCTACTCCTTTGGGGTTTGCACTTACCTGGGCGACCGTTTCAACGTTTCTATCGCCAAAATCAGGTTATTTTTTATTTATACGTCGTTCCTGGCGGTAGGTTTTCCGCTGATATTTTACTTTTTTGCCGGTATCGTTTTAGATTTCCGAAACTACATCAAACGCAGCAGAACCAGGGCCGTGGATATGTAGTTTATCTAACTAAATTACTTTGTCTCTAATCAGGGTATCCTTAATCCGCTCTTGCTAGCTGTTTTTACTGTCCTGCACTATTGCTGCCAGCACCTTTTAAAACATGTCTCGATGGTACGTTCCCATCGCCATGACACAACTTTATTTAGGTTTCTGGGACTTCTCTTCATCTCTATTTATAAACAACGGCTTTGGTATATTGCTACCGAGACGCTGGTTGAGTTTGTCAATGATATAATTGATAAGTTCCGGGCTGTAGCGCTCATTATGCTGATGGATAAAAAACCAAACTGATTGCAGCCCCAATTCTTTCCACTTTACAATACGGTCTACCCATTCGTCGCAACGGGTGTAATCGGTTGTATGCAAGCTGTTACCTACGAAGCGGATAAAGGCGTGAGGGGTAGGCAGCATCATATGCAGGCAATCGCGTCTTCCACTGGCATCTGTGAGTATACTGCCGATGTTGAGTCGTTTAAATAAGTTGAAAACGGCCTCCTTATTTTTAGGCACAGCAAACCAGTCTTTATGGCGCAATTCTACATAGACCGGCACATCGGTTGGTAATTTTTCCAGGTAGGCAGTTAATTCCGGGAGACTTTTAGGTGTATAGTTATTGCTCAATTGCAAAAAGAGCGGACCCAGTTTATCACCAAAGGCCATAATGCCTTCGTAATATTTAGTGGTAATCTCGTCGGCATTTTTTAACCGGCGGTAATGACTAATACTTTGCGAGAATTTTGGGCAGAATTTAAAGTTGGGATTACTGTCAGTTTTTTCTTTCCACTTTTCAATCGTTTCCGGGCCGTAAGTTTTGTAAAAGGTAGCATTGAGTTCAATGCTGTTAAAATGTTTAACATACTCATTCAGGAAGTTGGCCTCTTTGGTTTTTGGCGGATAGAGCTTACCCACCCATTCCTTCCGCCCCCATTTGGCGCATCCGGAATGTATCTGTAGTGGTTTGGTGGTATGGGCAGACCGCAGCGTATCCAGCGTAAAATCCGGATCGGGAGGAAGGGTGAAATCTACAAAATTAAGTTCTTCAGCAGGTACACGGCCAAAATCCATATCACTAATATTTTTGGCAAGATAGGAGTTCTTTAACAGTTTGAAAGACCAAAAAGCGGGTTGCCGAGCTGCAATCCGCTTTTTGATCTTGCCCCATTTACTAATAAGGGCTCAGCGAAGGCATTAACTACAAGAACATACCGCCCGATGCTTCTATGCGCTGGGCGTTGATCCAGCGCGCATCGTCGGAACACAGAAACGCAATCACGCCGCCAATATCATCCGGCTGCCCTGGCCGTCCTAAGGCAGTTATTGACGAGATAAAATCGTGCATGCCCGGGTGACTGTCGAATGCTCTTTTAGTAAAGTCGGTTTCAATGATACCGGGGGCAACCAAATTGGCCGCAATGCCACGGCTGCCCAATTCTTTTGCCAGGTATTTGGTAAATACTTCAATAGCGCCCTTCATGGATGCATAGGCGGCATAGCCCGGTGTAGCAAAGCGGGTTAAGCCTGTAGAAAGATTGATGATGCGGCCGCCATCGGCAATTACGTTCAACAGTTTTTGCGTTAAAAAATAAACGCCTTTAAAGTGAACATTGAACAGGTTATCAAAATCCTCCTCTGTGGTTTGCGCAAAAGGTGCTGCGGCATCGATGCCCGCGTTGTTCACCAGGAAATCAAATGTGTTACGGTTCCATTTATTTTTTAGCACTTCAGTAAGCGTAGTTTTAAAATTCTCGAAGGTGGCAACCTTTGAGGTATCTAATTCAAGTGCTGCAGCTCTGCGCCCTAAAGCTTCAATGGCAGCCACAACCTCCTCCGCTTCTTCTTTTTTGCTTCTGTAAGTTATAATTACGTCTTTTCCTTTTGATGCCAGTTTAAGCGCAGTGTTTTTACCAAGTCCCCTGCTTCCGCCGGTTATCAGTGCAATTTTGTTAGTGAGTTCCATTTGTTCTTTGTTTTAAGATGATGGTACAAAGGTGCAGCTAATACAACCGTAAAAATGGTGACAAGTTCAGTTTAAATGGTGACAGTTTCCGATATTGGAGAAGGCAGGATGAGCTGGATTGATTTTTTGATCGCAGAGGTAGAAGAGTAGGGGCGGAGAATGATGGGGTTTTGGTCTTACTTCGTAGAGGTGTGATACTTGGCGTCTTTTGCCAAGCAGATTTAAATAGATACGCTATTATTTTTGACGCTCATTTTTGCGGCATGCCACAATTATGCAGAATCAGCATAATATTATTGCGCCGGCACCACCTCATATACCTGTTCCCGGTATTGTTTCGGGGTAACGCCCTCAAAACGTTTAAAGAACTTGGTGAAATTAGATGGATCGAACGTGAGTTGACCCGCTATTTGGTTGATCGGGATATTTTGCTGCAGCAGATCTTTGGCCAGATCCATTATTCTTTTCTCAAAGAAGTAACAGGGAGATTTGCCAGTGGTAAGTTTAATGGTATTGCTGAGGTGTGTGGGGTGAATAAAAAGTTTACCTGCCAAATCTCGTATCTCAAACATATCCATAACACGGTTGTGCATTAGGTCGTCCAAGTGTTTATCAATCTCCCTTAAAAAATCCGCAGTAATTTCATGCTGGCGGGCAAGGATCTTTTTTGGGATGGGTGTAGCAGGCATAGCAGACTATTTTACACCTCAAATTTAGGAATAATAAATCATGTCAGGGGTAGAAGCCATACAACGATCAAGCACCTGATCCGGAACGATAATCGTTGCCTGCAGCATGATTAAACGGGTCAGTCGTTCTTGGGTTCGGCGCAATCAATTGTATCATGCAACTATAGGCCCCTTAAACGTTGGTTTTCTTCTTTTTTTTGATGCCTGCTCGTAGGCATATGCCAGTGTGATCAGTTCACCCTCCATCCATGCAGTGCCAAAGAAGGAGAGGCCCATAGGCAAATCATGCCAGGAACCCATCGGTACAGTGATATGCGGATAACCTGCCATTGCAGCGGGAGTAGAGAAAGAAAAGCCATTATCGTAATCTCCGTTTAGTAGATCGATGCAGCTGGCAAAACCGTTTGTTGGCCCGCAAATGGCATCCAGTTGATGAGTTGTTAAAATAGAATCGATGGCGTTGCGGCTTACTGTGGTTGATTTTGCCAACGCATCGGTATATTCTTTACTGGTAAGGTCGCCTTCTGCCTGAGATTTTATCAGCGTTTCCTGTTTGAAAAATGGCATCGCTTTATCTTCATTTGCACTGTTAAAGGCAATAACATCGGCCAGGTTCTTCACTTTGGCATCGGCGGTGCTGAGGTATTTGTTCAGTCCGTCTTTAAACTCGTAGTGCAATACCAGGGATTCGGCCCCGTCTGCAGGTTTAAGCTGCTTGTAAAGCTCAACTTCCACAACGTCGGCGCCTTGCTTTTTCATAACGGCTATTGCTTCATCAAGCAATGCTTTTGCAGCCGGCGGCAGAAATTCTATTTTTTCAATCCCAATGCGTTTGCCTTTCAGGCCGTTTGCATCCAGGAATTTGGTGTAGTCTTTTTGCGGTTTGCTTTTTAAAGTGTAGGTATCATGCGGGTCGATCCCGGCTAGAGCACCCAATAAAATAGCGGCATCTTTGACCGTGCGGGTCATTGGCCCGGCGGTATCCTGGGTAATAGAAATGGGGATGATACCGGTACGGCTCAGCAATCCTACGGTTGGTTTGATCCCAACCAGCCCATTTACCGACGAGGGGGAAACAACAGAGCCATCAGTCTCGGTACCAACAGCAACCGCGCATAAATTGGCGGATGCCGCAACGCCGGATCCTGCGCTGGAACCACTTGGCCCACGATCCAGCACATAGGGGTTCTTGGTTTGCAAACCTCTGCTGCTCCAACCGCTGGTAGACCTTGTAGAACGAAAATTGGCCCACTCACTCAGATTGGTTTTCCCCAAGATCACCGCGCCTGCCTCACGCAATTTATGCACGATGAATGCGTCCTGTTTGGCAAAATGATCCCCAAGGGCAAGCGAACCCGCGGTGGTATGCATAGTGTCGCCGGTGTCGATATTATCTTTGATCAGAACCGGAATACCATGTAAAGGTCCGCGGATCTTACCGGCTTTACGTTCCTTATCCATTGCATCGGCCATGTCTGCAGCGCTTTTATTCAGTTCAATAACTGCGTTCAGCTTTGGGCCGTTTTTGTCAATAGCTTCAATTCTTTTTAAATAAAGATCAGTAATGGAGCGGGAAGTATGACTGCCATCTTTCATTTTTTTCTGCAGGTCATCTATAGTTGCTTCGTTGAGCTCAAAATCGTCAGAAAAAGCGTTATCAGATTTATCCGTAGCATCCGGCATGCCGGGCTTGCAGGATGCAGCGACAAGAGTGCTTAAGCTTAAACCAGCTAATGATCCTGTTTTTAAAAAATTTCTTCTTTGCATAATGGGGCAGGTGTATAAAATTCCATCCCAATTTAGGAAAAATAACAAGCTTTAGCGCGTTAAGCAAGTCAATTTGCTAAAAATTCAGGCTTGGCAGATGGAGGGATGATCAAGTCCTTATTAAAGTTGGGTAGCAGGCGGTGTAAAACTTCGGGCGGCATGTTGCCAACATCAATAAATGTCCAGTTTTGGCCATTGTCGGCACTGATACCTAAAAGGTAGGATCTGCTTTTATACCTGCCTGCAGCTGTACGGATATAAATATCTTCCGGCACCAGGCAATGGATCTCGTTCCCTGCAGTATAGAATTTCCCCGGAGAAGCAATGCCGCCTGAAAAACCCGTAATACCCTGATATTTCAATTTGGCCATGCGGTCCGTGATTAAGCGCTGCAGTTGTTCCTTACCACCGCTTAGCGTAATCAAAGCAGGATAGGTAAAAGCGATAGTAGTTTTATAATCACCCTTGAATGTGGCCTGTGCCATTAAATTTGCCTGACGCTTAATAATTGCGGTATCCTGGCAATTAGCGGTGAAAGAAAGTGCAAATACGAAGTAGATCAAACAAAGAAACCGCATCAATTTTTGGGCAAGGATATCGTTTTAGAGGTATAACCACTTAGGGCTGTTGTTTAACTTAATTTATAACGGGCTCCTAACAAAATAATTGCAGAGATTTCCAAGTTTCAGCGGTTTTGTTGCTCCAAATATGGATCTGATTATTGCATCGCTGGCATGCTAGGCTCCGGAATGACCAGTTCCTTATTGAAGTTTGGAAACAGCTTTGGTATTTGTGCAATGGTGTTTTTATTGAGATCGAGGAAGGTCCAGTTTTTCCCTTTATCTTTACTGATAGCCAGTAGGTTGCTATGCACGGCAAACGTACCGCCGGGGGTCTTCATATTGATGATCTCAGGTACCAGGCAATGAATTTCGGTACCCGCCTTATAAAATTTACCGGGTGTGCCAACGGAAGCATTGATAAAACTAACGCCCTGTGTTTTCATTTGGTTGATGCCTGTGGTCATCATTTGTAACAGTTTAGCCTTGCCGCCGCTCATCTGGATCACCTTTGGGTACATATAATCAATAACAGTGCTGTAATTGCCACTGACAACAGCTTGCGCAACCAGATCTGCCTGTGTTTTTAACGCGCTGTTGCCCTGAGCAAAAAGGGTTAAAGGGAGAAGTATTAAAAGGGTAATTCTAAAGATTTTTCTCATCGTTTCTTTTTAGCATTCTTTTGCAGCAGCACTTGTTTCGCAAGTTCATCGGTTCCGTCAACCTTTTCGCTGATCTTCAGGCCCAAAATTGCGCTGATCAGGTTGTATACGTTAACATTAGGGAACGAGTTAATGTTTAAGTGTTTTTTAAATGCCGGCCCCCAGGCGTAAAATGTAGCATGCATGTCTTTTACTACAGTCGGGTCGTACCCGTGCCAGCCGGGGCTGATGGTTTTACGATTGTAAAGGTTAAATACTTTTGGCCAGTTAGGAATCAGTACAATATCGCCGATTCGGTTATGCCAGTCATCGCTTGCGCTATAATGAAATCTTGCCGGAATATTGGTTTTAAGGTACACCTTGTAATCTTTGGCCTCTTTGCTCAGTTCCTCATAAGTGCTCTGGATAGCAGCCTTGTCTTTCGCGTACAACTCCACCAAAACACCATCTCCTGATACTTTAAATTTAGTGGTATCAATGGCTGCGGGGATCTTGATCGGGTCCTTGGTGTCAACCTGGGTCATGCCGTGATCTGATACGAAAACAAAATTTACATCCAGTCCCGTGGTTTTAACGGCCTTATTCAATTCATTTACTGCAGAATCAACAAAGTGTACTTCATGCGCAGTTTCGGGCGCTTCAGGGCTGTAGAGATGGCCTGCATGGTCAACCTGCGGCAAATAGAACGTGATGAAATGGGGGCGCTCATCGGCAGGCAGTTTCAGCCAATTCACCACCGCGCTAATGCGGTTGCTCATAGCTATCTTTTCGTTATAAACGTAGTAGTAGGAAGGACGCACGTTTTTTATAGCAGCTTCTGATGCCACCCAGTAAAAGCTTGCCGCCAGCATATGTTGCTGCTCTGCAAGTACCCAAAGTGGTGTGCCGCCATACCAGCTGCCATCTGCTACTTTGGTCTTGTTGCCCATGGTGTAGCTGTCGTTCCGGCCGCGGTCATAAAAGGTATTGTTCACCAGCCCGGAATGGGAAGGATAGAGGCCGCTTACCATAGCGTAGTGGTTGGGAAAGGTGACCGATGGGTATGAGGGCACCATTGAAGATGCCTGTACGCCATCCGCGCGGAGCCTTTTTAAGTTTGCAGCGTTGTATTTATCGGTGTAGTCCCAGCGGAAACCATCAGCAGAGATGAGTATCACATAGGGCTTGTTTTGCTGTGGCAGGCTGTTTTTACGGCCGGCGATGATCTTTTGTGTGGTATCGATAACTGGTAGTGCAACCTGGCTGAATCCACTTAAACAAAACAGGCTAAGGCAAAGGAGAAAGGTGTATTTCTTCATGAAACATTTCTGATCCTCAAAAATATGGAATTGTGGTTAAGATAATGGTACCTCAGCGTTAATGTTGCCTTAAGCTGTTAATTTGAAGGTTGGTGGGTGACCGCAGTGTTTTCTACCAAAATATGATGAAATTGTAAGCTTTTTGACCGCGGAACCCTCAAATACTTTACATTGCATCATATGAAAAAATTTCTGTGGATAGCCATTTCATTTATCGGCATTACCGGGTTAGCCGCGGCGCAGTCGCCGGTGGTTGGAAATGGCCAGCTCGCCGTAAAGGATGGTATTATTGTTAACAAACACGGGGTGCCGCCACAATTGCGTGGTGTAAGCTTTTCCTGGAGTCTTTGGGCAGGACGAAAATATTACAACCCTGCGGTGGTTGACTGGCTGGCAGATGATTTTAAAGTTTCGCTCATTCGGTCGTCCATGGGCGTACAGCCGGATCATGGCTACCTGCAGGAGCCATTACTGCAAAAGCAGTTGATGAGGACTATTGTAGATGAAGCCATAAAGAAAGGTGTTTACGTGCTGATAGACTGGCACGATCATAACAGCCATCTGCATATTCCTCAATCCAAAGCTTTTTTTGCTGAGATGGCACAAAAATATGCTGGCGTACCAAACGTTATCTATGAAATTTGGAATGAGCCGGAACGCGTTAGCTGGGACACCGTTAAAAATTATGCGCTGCAGATCATCCCCGAAATAAGAAAATTCGATAAAGACAACCTCATTGTGGTGGGCAGCCCGCATTGGGATCAGGATATAGATATCGCGGCAGCAGATCCGATCAGGGGGTTCAGCAATATTGCGTATTCTTTTCACTTTTACGCTTCAGATAAAAATCACCAGGAAGGCCTACGCGCAAAAGGCGATAAAGCCATACAAATGGGCCTGCCTATTATGGTTAGCGAGTGGGGGGTAGGGGAATCAACCGGTGATGGCGAATTTGATAGGCAGAAAACCCAGCTTTGGCTAAACTGGATGGAAGACCACAAGCTCAGCTGGGCTAACTGGAATTTGACAGACAAGCAAGAAACAACAGCCCTTCTTCATCCCGGTGCCCCCGCAAACGGCGGCTGGAAGCAAAATCAGCTGACGCCGGCGGGTGACTACATCCGGCAGGTGCTGCGTAAACTGAATAAATAAAGGCGATCACGTTTTTTTGAAAAACGTCTTAATAATAATAAAATTAAATACCCATTCGTATTGGCATGTTGCTTAAATTGTAAAAAATTTAGCGGGTGGAACAAATGGGGAAAGCTTTAATTTTTTTTGTGGTTTTATTGCCGGCCCTATTGGATTTTGGTTGCTCTGGTAAAAAGAAACTTTACATTAGTGAATGCAACCCTAATATCCATTTTAAGAAAATAAGCCTGTCGCATCTAACCGACAGCGTAAAATTTTATAATAAGCAATACGTGGAGGTGTCTGGTAAGTACCAGGAGGGCAAGAATGTATCGGTGCTGGTAAGCGACAGCACATTTGTTGACCATAGCAATAAGCATTCATTGTGGGTCAATTTTACGCAGGATTGCCCCTTGTACCTATCCGGTACACAGCAAGGGCTTTTCTCGTCGGAAGACGGAAGTTATTTAAAACTTAATGACCATAAGGTAACCCTACGGGGAAGGGTTGAAATTAATTCCAAAGGCTACAGTGCAACAATCAACGAAGTGAGCGCAATTGAGCTTTACTAAAAATATTGGCAAACTTATTGCTTAGTTTCCATCAAAACACTAAATACGATGGAAACCAATAAAACTAATCAGCAAGCAAAGACGAATGACAACGCATCAACACCAGATAACGATAATTTAGTAGGCAGTAACACGATCAAAGACCCTGATGAGTGGACAACTGGTGCCGAACCAATGACAGGCGCACAGCAGTCGTATCTTAAAACACTGTCAGACCAGGCGGGAGAAGAGATCGACGAAACGCTTAGCAAAGCCGATGCATCCAAAAAAATTGACGAGCTGCAGCACAAAACTGGCCGCGGCTTAGAAGACTAAATAATTCGCGGGAAATTGGCTGTAGCGTTTGGGTTTGCTAATTGCAACATTAAGCAATCGTAACTTCCTGATAGCTATGGCCAATACTGCCCGCCTGTTAAAAATCTATTTAAAGTATAAAGATTACTTTATTCTATTTTTTGCAACCTTATTTGGGGTTGTTAAAAAGTAACCGGGCCTTAATGCTCCACAACCAGCTTATTGGTTTCTATAAAAGTTTTGAGCATTGCTATAGACGTATCGTCACTTTGGCTTTTTAAGATATTTTTTGTCGACGTCATGCTGTCGATGAAGTCATCAGCGGTGGTCTTGTTTACCTTTGTAAAGCCCATAGACCAGTTTGGAAAGTTTCGTTCGGATATTTCCCGCTCCATCATAACCAGGATGTTTTTATGGCGGGTGTCGTTTTGGATCCGCGCGAAGATGAAATCGATATCTTCCGCTTCACCCTCCAATGCTTGTATAAAAGTACCATCGCTGTAAAGCAACACACCGGTAACATGATGTGCTTCATTGTACTTTCGGGCCGACGCCAGTATGTTTAACAGTACATCATCGCCAAGGATGCTTTTAGATGTGCTGATGTAAACCAGATTTGTCATTATAAAAAATAATTTTGATGCAATTTACAGTGTAAAAAATCCACTGTATGGGTATGAACGAAATAAACGGCTTGTTAGATTTCGAATTGCAAGCCATCATAAGCCAATTTTATATTTGGCGGCAGTTCCTGTGAAATATCTTCGTGCTTGCCTAACCGGTGACTTATATGGGTAAAATAAGTTGTATCTGCGCCTATATCATTAGCAAAGGCCTTGGCTTCCTCCAATGTAAAATGCGAGATGTGCTTTTCTTTTTGCAGTGCATTCACTACCAGTATCCTGGTGCCAAGTATCTTTTTCCGTTCTGGCTCTGATATGGATTTGGCATCGGTGATGTAAGTAAAGTCATTTATCCTGAACCCGGTAACCGGTAATTTATAATGCATTACCTGTATAGGTATGAGATGGATTGAACCGATGTCAAACGGCGTCATATCCAGAAGATGCATATCTATCTGCGGAATCCCGGGGTAACCCTTGTCATCAAAAACATAAGGGAATTCCCGTTTAAGCGCAAGTTGTACGCGGTTGTCTGCGTAAATTGCTACCGCGCCCTGCTGCTTGTAGTTAAAAGCACGGATATCATCCATCCCGGCTACGTGATCTTTATGTTCGTGGGTAAAAACAATGGCATCTAAATGCATCACCCGCTCACGCAGCATCTGCTGCCTGAAATCCGGCCCGGAATCTATCACAATGGTTTTATCTTCACTTTCTATCAGGATAGAGGTACGTAAGCGATTGTCCCGGCTATCGGTTGATGCGCATACTTCGCATTCGCAGGCTATAACGGGTACGCCCTGCGAGGTACCGGTTCCTAAGAAAGTTACTTTCACAGTTGCAGGGAGGTTTGTTTTAACTGGTGTAAAAATGCTGATTGCTTATCGTCCATCAGGTTATGATCAATTTCCAGCGTACGGGCCAGATCAGCTACGGCGGCGATCCGGCTCTCAAGGTTGGCAAATTTGTTTACAACTACTACCCGGCTGTTTTGCAGCAGGCAGGCGCCTGTTTTAAAGTTACCTTTTTCATACCTCACCTTGTAACCCGCTGTTTTCAACAGGAGTTCCAATTTCTCAAGTGTGTGGTTGGTAGCAGTAAGCATGTTTTCAAAAATAATAAAATACCCGTTAAGCTTAACATGCCATCGGCGCTTTTTTAGATTGCTGTGGCAAATCTTTTTAAAATTCCGGATCGATACGGGGTAGCTGGAAAAAGCAATTGTTATTAAAAGGAAGCCTCCCCGGTTCCCCTCAGCATGTCAACAACAAGCTGTTAACAATGATGCTAAGACGGAACTCTGGCTGCGGCATGCAGCGCGCGCACCTGGCGCTACAAAAAATAACGTTTGTGATAACTTCTAAAGGCCAACCTGGTCCTGCCATTGTGGTAAAGCGCTATTTACCACGGTTGCGTATTACGGCTGTTATTAATTTCAAATAATTTATATCTTGTACCTCAATTAGTCCCCAACCCTTTAAACGTATTTTGATTTATGATTCAAAAGCCAGACAGGTTTCTTTCGCTGGATGTATTTCGCGGAATGACGATTTGTTTTATGATCATCGTGAACACACCCGGCAGCGGTGCACATCCTTTTGCGCCGCTTGAGCATGCCGCCTGGTTTGGCTTCACACCCACAGACCTGGTATTTCCATCTTTCCTGTTTGCAGTGGGTAACGCCATGAGTTTTACGTCGCGCAAGTTTGAGGCCATGGGCACCGGTGCTGCGCTGGCAAAGATCTTTAAACGCGCTTTCCTGATATTTTTGATAGGTTATCTGATGTACTGGTTCCCGTTTTTCGAGCCACACAATGGCGTTTGGGGACTTAAGCCTTTTGCTACCACCCGGGTGATGGGGGTATTGCAGCGTATCGCGCTCTGTTATCTCTTTGCTTCGTTAATTGTTTATTTTATTAAGTCTTTCCGGGCTATTTTAATTATCAGCATATTGCTGCTGTTAGGCTACCAGATTTTACTATTAGCTTTCGGTGATCCCGCTGCCCCTTATGGTATGCTCACCAATGCAGGTACGTACTTTGATAAATTCGTATTGGGTGATAATCACCTCTACCATGGCGAGGGTGTAGCCTTTGATCCGGAGGGAATACTAAGTACATTGCCTGCCATAGTTAATGTGATCTGCGGCTATTTTGCCGGCAAGTTTATCCAGCAAAAAGGCAAGGAATATGAAGCGTTGGCCAAAATACTGCTGGTTGGCTACCTGTTTATCTTTATTGCAATTTGCTGGAACATTAATTTCCCCATCGGGAAGAAATTATGGTCTAGCCCTTTCACCTTGCTTACCGTAGGTTTGGATCTCGTGATCATCTCTGCACTGATCTACATCGTTGAGGTGCGAAAATGGACTGCTGCTAACTGGCCCGCGTTTTTCACAACGGTAGGTAAAAACCCGCTGCCGATCTACATCCTTTCGGAGATCCTGATCATCGCTTTTTGGATGATTCCGCTGGGCGGCAAAAACCTGTTAGATGCCATTAACGGGTCCGTTTACCAGGTAATTGCACCTGGGCCTGTCGGTTCATTGCTTTTCGCTATTAGCTATATGCTGGTTTGCTGGCTGGTAGGTAAACTGCTGGAAAAGAAGAATATTTATATCAGGGTTTAAACCGTTCTGGCCCTTTCAATCCGTCCTGCCGGTTTATTTCTGGTGACGGATTGAAAGGTGCCTAATGCCTGAAACTTTGCCATGGGATGCTGAAACAAGTTCAGAATGGGTGATGAATAGGCCTACCAGGTTTTACACTTTAGCTCCTAGCACGAATCGCCACGCCCAGCGGGTTAAGGTGTTGAAACCGCCCCAGCTATCCACAAATTCAATAATATCGCCGAGGCAGTTTTGTGTGAATTTGTCCCTGAAATTTTTGGAAGCAGCTTTATATACAGCATCAGCATCTTTCAAGCCGATGCGTTCGTAGATCTCCTTACGCACGTACATCGTACGCACAAAGCAAATGTTCATGAGGATAACAAAGCTATACAGGCTCTTCTTAATGATGCCGGCTTTGTCAGTGTACTTTTTAAGCAAGCCTTTGGTAAAGTGAATATGGCGGCCCTCCTCTATATTGTGCAATTCAAATACTTTTCTCAGTACCACATAAATTTCAGGCGCCCTCCTTGCTCCATTACCATATACATCCGTGATAAGTTCTACAGACAGGCTACCCATAAAAAGGTAATCTGCAGGCAAGTATTTTGTGCTGATGGTACCCGACAATTTATGCAAAGCATTTTGTTTAACAGGTTCACCATTTAAAAGCGCAATGGCTTGGGCAAACATTTCCTGGTGGCGGTACTCCTCAATAATTTCCCTGATCAGGAAGCGGTGTTCGGCACTGGTGGGCGGTAATTCCAACAGATGTTTAGCCATAAATACACAAAAAAGAGCTTCTCCCCAGCCATAAGAATAAAGCACTTGCACCACTTCGTGCCTGCCCAAATCGGCTTTTTGCTGCTTTGTAAGGGTGTTATAAACCGGCAAACCTTCCAGTGTTGTCAGCTTCTCGGGGAGATACAGATCATCAGGGCCGGCAACTTCCTTCCAGGGCACGTAAGTTTCGGGCATCAGGGGCCGTTCCTTACTTATTTTGATGAGACGTTCTATTTCCGCTTCCTTCATACGCTAAGATAACGTTTAAACGGGGGATATGGTTGTATATTGTTTTGGATTTAATAGGGGAAGAGGGCGAGATAGGTAAGGCCAATTTAATCCTCTTTTGCGTACCAATGCGCGGGTCGGGCAGCGAAGCGAACCGAGGGTGAGTCAATTCTGCGAGCGATAATTGAAGTGGTCGTCTAACCCTCTTTTTGCGTAGCAAAGAGAGGGTCGGGCAGCGAAGCGAACCCGGGGTGAGTCAATTCTGCGAGCGATAATTGAAGTGGTCGTCTAACCCTCTTTTTGCGTAGCAAAGAGCGAGTCGGGCAGCGAAGCGAACCCGGGGTGACTATGATCTGCAAGCAATAGTTGAGGTGATCGTTTTACCCTCTTTTTGCGTAGCAAAGAGCGGGTCTGGAAGCATAGCGAACCCGGGGTGATTCTGATCTGCGAGCAATAGTTGAGTTGATCGTTTTACCCTCTTTTGCAGTTGAGATGATCGTTTTACCCTCTTTTTGCGTAGCAAAGAGAGGGTCGGGCAGCGAAGCGAACCCGGGGTGAGTCAATTCTGCGAGCGATAATTGAAGTGGTCATCTAACCCTCTTTTTGCGTAGCAAAGAGAGGGTCGGGCAGCGAAGCGAACCCGGGGTGAGTCAATTCTGCGAGCGATAATTCTCTAACCGCTAACCGCTAACCGCTACCTCAAATCAACCAATTCCGCACCGGGGTGGTCTTTTTTATTGTAAGCGAACGACGCATCGCTCACCGATTTAACAGATGCAAAACTGCGAAGCGTATAAGTGTAATGGCTACCGTTCTTATCAAAGATCATAGCGCTATACAGCTGATTTTTAACTTTATCAACCATCAGTCTTACTTTAAAAAAGGTTTTGCCGGCTTGTTCGGGGGTAAGATCGATCACCTGGTAAATTTTTGCGCCTATTTTCTGCTGGCCGGTATATAGGTATTTATATCCCTTTTCGTACATCGTGAAAATTTTGGCCGGGTTAAACCCTTCTTCGCTATTATCGGCATCGGCTAGTTGAACTTCGTTGGCATCTTTCAGATAGGTCCACTGGCTTTTACCATCGCTGATAATCTCTTGCGTAACATTAGATTTGGCAGCAGAGCCATTTTCGTAAATGGTAACCTTGTACTTATTGGTTTTAGATTTGGCCAGTAACGTACCGGTCTGGGTTTGTTTGATCTTGGCCTGCTCATTATCAATCAGCAGGGAAAAGTCGGTTTTTACGGCATCATACGTGCGGTATTGCTGGCTAAGCTTATTTAAAATTGCTGTAGCTTCTTTATCTTTTTGGGCGAAAGCGCTTGTAAAAGCAAATATTGAGGTTAATATTATTAGGCAGATTTTTTTCATGTTTTTATTATAGGGTAGCGTTCAGCGAACACTAATTTTAAGAATTGAAGGACATGAATTATACCAATTTGTTTTAGTTGATTCTTAAAATTAATTCTCTTCGCGAAATTAGTGTTCAGTCATTTATAGACCAATTCAATCTAGCTTGGTTTAATCGCGTGGTTTTTGCAGGCTTTCCAGGTGACGTTCAAGGCTATACTCGTCCGGATATAACACATCACGCGCTTTGCTGCCTTCAAACGGACCTACAATACCTGCTGCTTCCAGCTGATCAATGATGCGGCCTGCACGGTTATAGCCCAGTTTCATCTTGCGCTGAATGAGGGAGGTTGAGCCCTGCTGATGGAGTACGATCAAACGCGCTGCATCCTCAAACATGGGGTCGCGGTCATCCGGGTCGTATTCTTTTGAACTGCTGCTCGCTTCACCTTCGCCAACATATTCCGGCAGGTGCATGGCAGATGGATAGCCCCGCTGGTTGCCGATAAAATCAGAGATCCGCTCCACTTCGGGCGTATCCACAAAGGCGCACTGCAGACGGATCAGGTCGCTGCCGGTTGACATTAGCATGTCTCCGCGACCGATCAGCTGATCTGCACCACCGGCATCCAAAATAGTCCTTGAATCAATTTTAGAGAGTACCCTGAATGCTAAACGCGCCGGGAAGTTGGCCTTAATGGTACCTGTAATAACGTTTACCGACGGGCGTTGCGTTGCAATAACCAGGTGGATCCCCACGGCACGGGCCAGCTGGGCAATACGGGCTATCGGCTGCTCTACTTCCTTACCGGCCGTCATCATCAAATCGGCAAACTCATCTATGATGAGTACGATAAATGGCAGGTATCGGTGTTTTTCCGGATCGCTGATCTTCCGGTTAACATATTTATGGTTGTATTCTTTCAGGTTACGTACCTGCGCATCTTTAAGCAGGTCATAACGCTGATCCATTTCGATACAAAGAGAGTTCAGCGTGTTCACCACTTTTTTAGTATCGGTAATAATGGCATCCGCCTCATCTGGCAGTTTAGCCAGAAAGTGCCTTTCGATTTTGCGGAAGAGGGTAAGCTCCACCTTTTTAGGATCTACCAGTACAAATTTTAGTTCTGCCGGGTGTTTTTTATAGAGCAGCGATACCAGGATGGCATTGATACCAACCGATTTACCCTGACCAGTGGCCCCGGCAACCAGTAAGTGGGGCATCTTGGCTAAATCTGCAATGAATACCTCGTTAGAGATGGTTTTACCTAAAGCGATGGGCAGATCCATGGTATTGTTCTGCCACTTTTCGGTAGCGAGTACCGACCGCATCGACACCATTTCCGGGTGCTGGTTTGGTACTTCGATCCCTATAGTGCCCTTGCCCGGCATAGGCGCAATGATACGGATGCCCAGGGCCGCCAAACTCAGCGCGATATCATCCTCCAGGTTTTTGATCTTGGAGATCCGCACACCAGGAGCTGGGATGATTTCGTACAGCGTAACCGTTGGCCCGATGGTGGCCTTGATCTTATCGATCTCGATATTGTAATGGTTCAGCGTTTCAACAATCTTGTTTTTGTTGGCCTCCAGCTCGTCGGTATTTACCGCAATTTTGTTGGATCCGTAGTTTTCCAACAGGTCAAGGGTTGGATATTTATAGGAGGCCAGATCAAGCTTATGGTCGTAAGTACCAAACTGATCAACCAGCGATTGCGCTTTATCATCATCACTTTTTTCAATGTTCAGCTCAGGGGTAGGGCGTACCACGTCAATGGTTAGCGGGATCTCATCCTGCAGTTGTTCTTCCGTTTCGTCGGCCACAAATGGCTCCGGTGTTAAAACAACGGGCTCATGCACCACTAAATTTTGGGCCATTGGTTGCTGCTTAACCGGTTCGGGCGCTACTATAGGCACAATATCCTCCTTCAGTGCGTTCTCCCGGGGGCGACTGCCATTCCTTGGCCACTCAACAGGTAAAGAAATTTCTTCCTCTACCAGGTCAACCGCCTCCGGCGATACATTGGGCACTGCAACTTCAGTGGCACTCTGTTGTTTGCGCTGTGGTAATTTAAAATCGATATTATAAGCAATGATCAAGATGGTTAAACCGGCAAACGCCAGCACGCCACCTGTACCGGCATGGCCAACCTGGGCGCTTAACAGGCGGTTGCTCCAATAACCGAATTCCCCTTCCAGAAAATGCGGATAATCGATCATCATCCCATGAAAAAAGCCGATGGTGATTGACAGGAATATAATCCCAAAAAAGCTGTAAGCCAGCATTTTGGCAATGGCAAATAATTTTATTTTGAACAGCAGGCGTGCCCCAATCACAAAAAAGATAAACACGAACAGGAAACTGGCGATGCCGAACCATTCAAAAATGAATTGGTTGGCCAACAAGGCGCCAAATTTCCCAAGCCAGTTATCAACTACAGGGCTGTTAACGCCGCTTTCCAGGAGCTCTTTTGAGGTTTTGAAAAGGTTGTGCCAGCCACCGTTAATTGGCGAAACATAGCTTTGATCCTGTTCCCAGGTGAACAGGTAAGAAGTGAAAGCGATCATGAAAAACGCAGAAAGTACCAGGAAAAATAACCCTGCTATCTTTAGTACACGCTCATCCTCTATATTGAATTTGGGGATCGATAGCGTGGGTTTACTCAGCGGACGGGCTTTTTCGCCTTTAACTCCCGGTTTGCGCGGCGCATCGTCATCCTTAAAACTATTTGTTCTGAACTGATTTCCTTTTACTGCCATTTGCTATCTCCGCACGTTATAATTGCAAATATAAAGTTAATAATTTTTGAATTGGGGTTATATCGTTTTTTGATTGTTTGGATGGGTACGGACAGGTGCGATGGTGAGAACACGAATTTCGCGACACGGATCGAATGAGACGAATTTCGATGTATGGCGTTTGTTGATTATATTTAATTGAGTGAACATTTATGACACCAATAGAATCGAATAGACGTAGAGGCACTACCATAAATTATACATTTAGATGCGAAAAATAAATAATAGTATTCGTGAAATTCGTGTTCACTCAATAACTAACTAATGCAAGGGCAATTATATATTATTGTTTGCTATTCTTGTAACAACTGATTGTGATTTAACTCCAACAGCAGACTCCAAAATCTACTCCTATGATCAAAAGACTACTCACCTTCAGTTTTTTAGCGGTAACGATATCAGCTAATGCCCAAACAATTAATAAAGCAAAGCTGGATAGCCTCTTGGATGTGCTGGCTGCCAACAACAAAACCATGGGTAGTCTGGCGATATCTAAAGACGGAAAAGTGGTTTACCAAAAATCGGTAGGGTATAGTTCCATCGAGGCGAAAACTGTGGCTAATGCGCAGACCAAATACCGGATCGGCTCTATTAGTAAGGTTTTTACCGGTGTGATCATCTTCCAGCTGATCGAGGAAAAGAAGCTTACGCTGGAAACCACTCTTGACAAGTATTATCCGCAAATGCCTAACGCCGCGAAGATCACCATAGCGCAGATGCTGAGTCATCACAGCGGTATGTTCAATAGTACCAACGATCCGGCTATTGCCACCTATATGACCACCTCCCTAACACACGAACAGCTGCTGGCGAAGATGGCATCCTTTAAACCGGATTTCGAACCCGGCGCGAAATATGAATACAGTAATACTAATTTTATTTTGCTGGGTTACATCATCGAGAAGATAACCGGTAAGCCTTATGCCGAAGTGGTGAAGAAACGCATCATCGATAAATTAGGACTGAAAGAAACCTTTTATGGCGGTAAGATCAATGCAGCGGCCAACGAGGCGCATTCCTATAACTATGCCGGTAGCTGGAAACTGTTGCCCGAAATTGATATGACTTTAGCAGCAGGTGCAGGTGGCATGGTATCTAGCCCGACCGACCTGGATAAATTCATCGAGGCACTTTTTGCCGGAAAGCTGATCAGCGCCGCCAGCCTGGAGCAAATGAAACCGACTACTGAAAAATACGGTATGGCGATGCATAAAATGCCGATTACGGATAAAGCAGGCCTTGGCCACGGCGGTGCTATTGATGGTTTCCTATCGTCGCTGGCTTATTTTCCAGCCGATAAACTTGCCGTATCTTATATCAAAAACGGGGGTTTTTACTCGCCCGATAATATCCTGGCGGGCGTTCTTTCTATTTATTTTAACAAGCCTTATACGATACCTAGCTTTACGACGGCCAAAGCAGGGGACCTCGATCAATATACCGGTATATACGCCAGCCCGGGATTACCTATTAAAATCACGATTACTAAAGAGGGCAGTTCGCTTATTGCACAAGCCACGGGCCAGTCGGCATTTCCGCTGGATGCAACCACAACGGCCGATAAGTTTGTATTTGATGCAGCAGGTGTGGTAATGGAGTTTAGCCCGGCCACCAGCCAGTTTACACTAAAGCAAGGCGGCGGGCAATTCGTTTTTACAAAAGAAAAATAGGCCGCAATTACTCAAATTGCAGTTCCCATTGATCGTCTCCTGCATCCACAATGCGGAAGATGGTTTTTTGTACTGCTTCATTGCCTTCCGATGAATGCAGGGTAACGGTTTCGTGTTCGTGGTAAAGCGGGGTGTCGGTTTTTGGAACCATGATAGTTGACATGGTTGTTGGGTCTCCTGCTACTGATATTGTTTTCATGTTTTTAAGGTGTTGTTCAATGCTAACAACACATTGTGGGATAAGTTTCCAAAATGACTAAGATCACTTTTATAAACCCGAATCGTTCCTATTCATATTTAACCATACAAGCTTCGCAGTAGTAGCTGGTGCGATGCGACTGACCGGTGTCGCGCTTAATAAACGCAATGTTGTTTCTGGGGCAGACCTTATTACTGTAAGCCTGCCAGTTCTTTTTAAGCGTGCCTGCCTTTTTCTGTTCCAGGAATTCAAAACTGTAATTGATCGATTCGGTGATCAATTCTTTCAGTTTCTTTAGTGGAAGGGCGCTTATTAAACTTTCCGGATGCACCTTTATCCTGAAAAGTACTTCATTTTTGATGATGTTGCCTACGCCTGCAAATAGTTGCTGATCCATCAGCGCATCGCAAGCCATTAGTTCCGGTATTGCTTTCATCTTTTGGATCGCTTTTTTGGTATCCCAGGCATCACTCATCACATCAGCCGACCAATCATAAACGTGCTCCAATGGTTCGATAATCTGCTTCAACTGACTGGCATAAAAGTTAAGTTCGCTGCCATCTTCAAATTGCAAATGCAGCCGGGCTGATTTGTCGGTATGTGAGTTAATACGATAGGACCCAAACATCATCATATGCACCCGGATAGTGAATTTGGGGAAGCAGATCAGAAAGTGTTTGCCCCAGCTTTTAAAATCAGTGATGGTTTGATCCAACAGTAAATCAGCATCGATCATTCCGTTGTTGCAGCTTGCCGCAACAATTTTTTTATTTATAAACGGCTGTACAGCTTCCTTTAAGATAACAATAATTGGTCCTTCCGGCATATAGGTGCAAACAATCAAAAACCGAAAAGTTTGTGGGTCTCACCGCTTTCAGCCATGCCTATCAAAAATTCCCCCTTCATGGGGCCGGGGGGCTCGCCGCTTTCAGCCATGCCAATCAAAAATTCCCCTTTCAGGGGGCCGGGGGGCTCGCTTAATGCTTCTTCCGTTTCAACAAGCCACCTGTGGTATCATCTACACTTTGCTGCACAATAAAGGCAGTGGGGTCTATTTTCAAAATTTCACGCTTTATAACCGGTACTTCAAGTCTGGTGGCTACCGTAAATACAATCTCCCGCGGGGCATTGATATGTCCGTCTTTTCCGTACCCGCTTTTACCCTGGTAAACGGTAACACCGCGACCGAGTGATTGGGTAATCGCCATGCGGATCTCCTCGCCTTTGGCAGATACCACCGTAATGCCGGTGTATTGCTCCAAACCGTTTAAAATCAGGTCGATCATTTTGGATGCCGACAGATAGGTAAGGATAGAGTATAAGCCAGGTTCTACGCCAAGAATAAATATGGCGGTGATAAAAATGAATACGTTAAGTATGAGGATCACATCGCTTACGCGAACGATCTGTGTTTTTTTACTGACTAGCAGGGCCGCTATCTCTGTACCATCCAGTACAGCACCGCCACGCATGGCCAATCCTATCCCGGCACCTATAAATACCCCGCCAAAAACGGCAGTTAAGAGCTTGTCAGGCGTAACATCCGGGAATTTCATAAAAGCCAGTACCAGCGAAAGGCCTGCAATAGCCAGCGCGCTTCGTAACGCAAATCCGGATCCCAGTTTGCGGTAGCCTAAAAAAAGGAAGGGCAGGTTGATAATGAATATTAAGATGGACAGGGGTAAGCCGGTAATATCTGCTACCAGGATTGAGATCCCCGTTACACCACCGTCAATAAAATGGCTTGGTAGTAAAAAACCTTTAAGGCCCATTCCCGCAGAGAATATTCCAAGGATAATTAAAGTAGTATCAATTATGGCAGATTTGTATTTCATATTAATAGTAAGGATGTGGGCTTAAGATAGTTTTTTTTATTTGTTTGGCTGCAAACCGTTTTTAATTTGCCGTAGCACATGCGCTGCATCTTAAGTGTTTTTTGCCAATTAAAAAGCTATCAGCTGATTTTACCAGCCGCTATTCAATCCTTCTTTTAATGCCGCCTGGTAGTTTTCCAGGTCGAATGAATAAAGGTATGGGGCTTTGTGTGCGCCGCCTTTGCGGGTTTGAGGCAGTTTGTTCAGAATTCCGAATGCCAGTACGCGGCGCTGAAAGTTTCGGCGGTCCAGCTTTTTGCCAAGGATAGTTTCGTAAAGCTTTTGTAGCTCAGGCATTGTAAATTCCTTAGGCATCAGGTTATAGCCTATTGGCTGATAGCTAAGTTGCAGGCGAAGGGTATCAAGTGCGGTATCGAAAATTAGCCGGTGGTCAAGTTGAAATTCGGGCAGGTCGCTCAAATCTCGCCAGGTACAAATTTCCGAAAATACATCGGGGGTTGGGTTAACATCAAAAAAATCTACCAGCGCATAATAGCCGATTGAGATAAACCGGTTGGCGAAAAAATTCTTTTCTCTCGGTAAAAATCCATCATACATTTCGTTATGCTCCCGGTTGCGGTTGGGGGCTCCAAAAACATGAAATTGCTGCAAAAATATTTCAGAAATGCCGGTTCTTGTCTCCAGGATCCGGGTTGCAGCGGCATCAATTGGTTCTTCTTTCCTAACAAAACCGCCGGGCAGCAACCAGCCGTTCTCGTTGTTGCTTTTCAACATCAGTACTTTCATCTGCCCCTCGTGAAAGCCAAACACCACGCAATCTATCGAGATATGATCAAGATAATTTGCCTGCGCATCAGCCGAAAATTCTTCAAGTTCCTGTTTTGTCAGCATTTATACTATTATACAATAATACTTTGAATGTTTAAATTTAATAATTACAATTGTGTACCAATTACACCCTTAGTTTATTTTTTTTAAGAACCAATTATAGTTATAATTATTAATCCTAATCAATAGTACGCTATTATTTAGGTTTAATTGATGTTAATTATTACCCAACCATATTACCAATGAAAAATATTTTTAACAAAAAAAACTTTCTCAGGCTGTCAACAGCTGCTGTGCTGGCATTACCATGTTATGGCGCATTGGCCCAGAAAAAACCTGTTGACGTAAAAATGAACGCATTTGTTAGCGGACTGATGAAAAAGATGACGATCGACGAAAAGATAGGTCAGCTTAATCTGGTTACCGGCGGTATGGCTATTACCGGGTCGGTTACCAATAGCGGCATAGATAATGGCATTAGCAAAGGCCAGATAGGCGGGATTTTTGGGTTGTATGGTACGGATAATGTACGCAAAGCCCAGGATGCGGCGGTTAAAAGTACTCGCCTGCACATACCTTTAATATTTGGGCTGGATGTGATACACGGTCATCGCACAATATTTCCTATCCCTTTGGGCATGTCGGCCACCTGGGATTTGGACCTGATTGAAGAGGCTGCACATATTGCCGCAAAAGAAGCAACGGCCGAAGGTTTAAACTGGGTATTCTCGCCGATGGTTGATATAGCCCGTGATGCCCGGTGGGGCCGGATCTCGGAGGGCAGCGGGGAAGACCCGTACCTGGGCGGGCAAATTGCCAAAGCAATGGTAAAAGGCTACCAGGGCAGCAGCATGAAAAATGCCGACGCGGTAATGGCCTGTGTAAAACATTTTGCCTTATACGGCGGGGCAGAGGCCGGCCGCGAGTACAATACTGTTGATATGAGCCGCATCAGGATGTACCAGGATTACCTGCCACCCTACAAAGCAGCGGTTGATGCGGGTGCTGGTAGTTTTATGAGCTCCTTTAACACGGTAGACGGCGTGCCGGCAACCGTTAATAAATGGTTGCTGACCGATCTGTTGCGCAAGCAATGGGGCTTCGATGGTTTTGTAGTGAGCGATTATACAGCGTTGAACGAAGTGACCAACCACGGCCTTGGCGATCTGCAGCAAGTATCGGCCCAGGCCCTGAAAGCTGGTTTGGATATGGATATGGTAGGAGAGGGCTTCCTGACCACTTTGAAAAAATCCTTGCAGCAGGGTAAGGTTACGCAGGCCGAAATTGACCTGGCGTGCCGCCGTGTGCTGGAGGCAAAATACAAACTGGGCTTGTTTGATAACCCTTATAAATCGATAAATGCCGCAGCTGAGAAAAGAGACGTATTTACTGAAGAGAACCGCAAGGCTGCAAGAATTACAGCCGAGCATTCTTTTGTGCTGCTGAAAAATGAAAATCAAATACTGCCATTAAAAAAATCAGGTGGTACCATTGCTGTTGTTGGTCCGCTGGCTGATAACAAACGTGATATGCTGGGTACCTGGGTTATTGCAGGTGAATGGGAAAAATCGGTAAGTGTTTTGGAAGGTATAAAACATGTTGTTGGCGATAACGTAAAATTGGTTTACGCAAAAGGCGCGAATGTTACAGACGATACGAGTTTTATGAAACGGTTGAACTTTGGTCCCGGAATGGTAAGTTTGGACAGCCGATCGCCCGAGGAAATGATAGACGAGGCTGTGAAAGCCGCCAAAAAGGCCGATGTTATATTAGCTGTAGTAGGCGAGAGTCAGAGTATGAGCGGAGAATCATCCAGCCGGTCGGATATCGATATTCCCGAAAGTCAAAAAAATATGCTGAAAGCATTGGCCAAATTAGGCAAGCCCATCGTGATCGTGTTGTTCAACGGCAGGCCACTCACCCTCACCTGGGAAGATGAGCATGCTGCCGCTATATTAGATGTATGGGCACCGGGTACCGAAGCGGGTAATGCAGTAGCAGAAGTGCTTTTTGGCAATTACAATCCGGCAGGTAAATTAACGGCTACTTTTCCGCGTAGCGTAGGGCAGATACCTATATATTATAACCACAAAAATACCGGCCGGCCTTATACTGACGGGCCAACCAAATTCAAATCCAACTACCTTGATATTTCAAATGACCCGCTTTACCCGTTTGGTTACGGTTTAAGCTACTCCAGGTTCGAGTATAGCAAAATCAAGCTCAGCAAAACCAAATTGAAAGGTAACGAAATGTTAAAAGCAACGGTAATGGTTACCAACAAGGGCTCTTATGCCGGCGAGGAAGTTGTACAGCTGTACGTAGGCGACCCGTTTGCCACCATTTCCAGATCTGTAAAGGAATTAAAGGACTTTAAGAAGATCAGCCTGGAGGTTGGTGAGCAGAAAGAAGTGAGCTTTATGATCACTCCCGAGCAATTAAAGTTTTTTAACAGCCAATTAAAATACGATTGGGAACCAGGTCGGTTTTTAATCGAAATTGGAACAAGTTCTGCCAATACGCAAACAGCAGCTGTAGATTGGCTTAAATAAAATGTATTAAAAAACGGTTAAACAAAAACGGGTAGAATATGCCTTAGCATAACGCTAAGGCATATTTTTTTTATACAAATGTCAAATTTTCGCGAAACAAAATTTTAGCGGTTGAACGGTATCTGCCCGTGGCTTACAAATCACTTAAAATATGAATTAATGTAAATTTAACAGTTATTTAATTTCATAACGGTAAAAATGCCCCCATTATTTAATTTTATTTTGCGAAAATGGAATTTAGCGCGGTGCTTAAACAAAATGGAGATAAATTCTGTCAAAATCCACAATAGATAGTTTTTTTGGCATTGATAATTTTTTAGTAAACCGCGTCTTTTGTTAAAATGTATACAACAAAATTTTTTTAAAATGTAAATTGTAACAATAAAGTTGTAAAAAAATAAATAATTCATAATTCTACAAAACGGCCTTGTGTAACCTTTACACTCTATTTATATTAGATGATTACCATTATAAACTTTTCTATTGCAGGAAAAGCGAACAAATTTTAAAGGATAAATAGGCACCCGATAATTGTTAAAAGTTAGAATTGGTGCTTGCAGGCAAATAATTTTTTAGACAGGTTAGTTTAACTAGATGATAAAACTTTTACATTTTTTTCTTTTTGATCTTTTCATATCCAAAGGGCATCTCACCCCTTTTTCAAAAGAAAATGTTTTAAAGTTTTCTTACGTTACTTTCCCGCGCAGATTTTATTGTATCACTTAACACGATGAATCCAAGATCTTAAATCAAATATATTAATCAACTAAATCTCAAATCTCATGTTTAAAACTCTACTCCTCAAGGGAAGAGCACTTTGCCTGCTTTTATGCTGCCTGGTGTCTTCATTGGTAGTTTCAGCCCAAACAAAACACACAGGCCGTGTTATCGGCAGCGACGACAAGCTGCCCGTAGTTGGCGCCACGGTGCGAATAAAGGGCACTACTACCGGCACACAAACAGACGTTAACGGACAATTTACCATCAGCGTAAATAACGGAGACGTTTTGGTATTTTCTTATCTCGGTTTTACCACTCAGGAACTTACCGTAGCTGGAGACAACATCAGCGTAACACTGCAATCGAGCAACACTGCATTAAACGAAGTAGTAGTAACCGGTTATACCGCACAGCGTAAAAAGGACATCTCAGGGTCTGTAACTACGGTAAATATTGCGGCAGCTAAATCTGTTCCTTCTGTAAGTACAGAAACTTTATTACAAGGTCAGGCAGCAGGTGTTAATGTTATTACACAGGGTGCACCGGGTGCCGGCGCACAAGTTATTATCCGTGGTACCAGTAACTTTGGTAATTCATCGCCGCTATATGTTGTTGATGGTTTGCAAACAGGTAGTATCTCAAACATCAATCCAAATGATATCGAATCTATTTCGGTGTTAAAGGATGCCGGTGCTGCAGCTATCTATGGTGTAAGCGGTGGTAACGGTGTTGTTGTGGTAACTACCAAAAAAGGTAAATCCGGCAAGGCAACCATTTCCTATGATGCTTTCTACGGTACAACCCGCCCATTAAGTGGTAACATTTTCAACACACTTAACGCTGATCAGTACGAGCAGTTGTTAAACAAGGTTGACCCTGGAAATGATTTAATAAAGGATAATAACGGTAAAATTTACGATTACGGTTATCAGTCGGGTGCTGGCTCAAAAGGTGTATTTAATCAGGCAAATGCAAGTAACTTTTTGCCTAACTATCACCTGGATAATGATCCGACTAAGGATTATCTCATCCAAAAATTTGTTAAAGGTGCCGGAACTGATTGGTATCATGAGATTTTTAAAGCAGCTCCAATACAACAGCACTCGATAAGTGCGAGTGGCGCAAACGACAAAAATGCTTATTTCTTATCTTTAGGTTATACAAACCAACAAGGCACGCTGATTAATACTTATTTTAAACGTTACCAATCGCGCGTAAACACCACCTTCAACGTTAAGGATCATGTTCGTTTAGGCGAGAATTTCAGCTTTTTCTACATCCAGTCGCCTAATGGTGGTGGTGGTTTAGCAAATGGTGGTAACCAAAACGAAGGTAACCCGATCTCTGAAACTTACCGTACACTTCCTATCATCCCTGTGCGCGATATTGCAGGTAATTTGGGTGGTACTTATGCCGGTCCGGCTGCTTTAGGTAACGCGCTTAACCCGGTTGGTATCCAGGAGCGTCAAAAAACCACCAATACCAACTTATTCGGTATGCAAGGTACTGCTTTCGCCGAGGTTGATTTCCTAAAACACTTTACAGCACGAACCTCTTTCAGTGCTGATGTAGCAAATAATTATTACTACAATATCGGCTATCGTCAATATGATAGCGGTGAAGCACACGGAGGTAACAATAGCTATAGCGAAGGGGCGTCTTACAATACCAATTTCAACTTTAGCAATACGCTGGTTTACAAAAAAGTATTTGGCAAACACAGCCTAAATTTATTAGGCGGTTTCGAACAGAGAAGCTATAGTGGACGTAATATCAATGCCAATGCCAAAAACCTGTTCTCACTTGATCCTTTTTATGCTAACATTTCCAATGGACAAGCAGGCCAAACAACTGCAAACAGTACGTTCAACGGTCTAAATAAGATCATGTCATTTTTTGGCCGTTTAGATTACACGTTCAATGACAGGTATATCTTAGGCGCTACAGTTCGTCGTGATGGTAGCTCACTATTTTCAACAGGTCAAAAATGGGGCACCTTTCCTGCGGTTTCAGCAGCCTGGCGCGTTTCACAGGAGGAGTTCCTTAAAGATGTTAAATTTGTTAACGACTTAAAGATCCGCGGTAGTTATGGTGTATCTGGTTACAATGGTAACGTGGGTGTAAACAGTGCTTATTCTGCATTTGGCGGCGGTGCTGGTTCATCTTCTTACCCAATTACAGGATCTTCCAGTTCTGTTGTTCCTGGGTATTTCTCTAATTCTATCGGTAACCCATTCACCACTTGGGAAAATGATAAGGTATTTAACGTAGGTTTTGATGCATCTTTATTCAATCATTTGGATCTGACCGTTGAATATTACAAGAAAACAACATCTAAACTACTTGTGCAGGTTCCATTATCAGCCTTAGTAGGTGGGTTGGAGAGTGCATGGCCTACAGTTAACTTTGGTACAGTTGTTAACAAAGGTTTAGATATCAGTGCTACCTACCATGGAAAAACAGGTGATTTAACATACAGCATTGGTGCTAACTTAGCTACTATTAATAACAAAATTACTGAATTAGGTGCTCCTTTCTTCACTACAGGCATACGTAATGGTAGCGTTGTATACAACCAGGTTGGTGGTTCTATAGGCCAGTTCTATGGTTATAAAGTACAAGGTTACTGGAATACACAAGCAGAAATAGATGCATTGAATGCTGCACAAAAAGCCGATCTATTTGGCGCAAAACCAGTATATCAACAAGATGCACTTCCGGGCCGCTTCCGATACGCTGATGTAAACGGCGATGGCCGCATAACCGATGCCGACCGTACGAAAATTGGTAACCCAAACCCAGATTTTACTTATGGTGTAAACATGAATCTTGCATACAAAAATTTTGATTTTGCAGCAGTATTCTATGGCTCGCACGGCGGTGATATTTATAATTCAATTAAATACTGGACTAACTTTTACGGTTCACAAACCGGTAACAAAAGTCTCGACCTGTTGAACAACGCATGGGATCCTTCAAAAACCGCAGCCCAAAACGCAAATGCTAAAACGCCGATTTTAGAAAAAACAACCAACTTCAGTACCGCAGATGCGATCAGCTCTTATTATGTAGAAGGTGGTTCGTTCCTGAAATTAAGGTCAGTACAGGTTGGCTACGCCTTTTCACCTGCAGGGTTGAAAATGATAGGTGTTGATAAACTACATGTTTATGTTCAAGGTACTAATCTGTTCACCGCTACCAAATATACAGGACCAGACCCCGAGTTGCAATCAGTTGATCGTAACAGCCCGGGCATCGACTTAGGTAACTACCCGAACAACGAACGCAGGTTTATTTTTGGTGTAAACCTTACATTTTAATAATAGCTAACTTCATATAAAATCAATAGTTATGAAAAAAAGTCTTAAAATAAAAGTATTGATCCCGGCAGCACTTTTAATGCTTGGGTCGACTTATTCTTGCAAGAAGTACCTGGAACAAGCTCCTATCGGTTCTTTGATCCCGGAAGTTGTTGCAACTCGTACAGGTGTAGATGGCTTGCTAATCGGTGCATATTCACTGGTGGACGGTGTGTTTGATGGCCAGGCGGGTTCTCCTTGGGAAACCGGGACCGATAACTGGGTTTACGGTAGTGTGGTAGCGGGTGACGCTTTTAAAGGATCTAACCCTGGTGACCAACCGGCTGCAGCTAATCTTGAAGCGTTTAGCGCAACGGGAGCCAATGATTATTTGGATCATAAATGGCGTATTTGCTACGCTGGTGTACAGCGTGCAAACGATGTTCTGCGCCTTTTACCTACCGTAAAGGATGGATCGGTTAGTGCCGATCAGGAGAAGCAATACATAGCTGAAGCTAGATTTTTACGTGCCTTTTATCATTTGGAAGCGGCTAAGATTTGGAAGAATGTACCATATGTTGATGAGACCATCACGTACGCAGCTGGTAATTATAATGTGCCTAACAGCGGGCCTATCTGGGATAAAATAGAGGCTGACTTTGCTGCAGCAGCGGCAGTATTGCCGAACAGCCAGCCACAGGTTGGCCGTGCAAACAAATGGGCGGCTTTAGCCTTCGAAGCAAAAACGATGATGTTTGAGCACAAGTATCCTGACGCATTGAAGATCTTAACCGATGTGATTGCTAATGGTGTTACAGCTTCGGGAGCTAAATATGCCTTGGGTGCTTATGCTAATAACTTTAATCCATCAACCAAAAACGGACCTGAAGGCGTGTTTGTCGTACAAACATCTGTAGGTGATGGTGCTAACGGATTAAATGGTAACGCTGGTAGCGTTTTAAACTTTCCATCTGGTGGTCCCGCAGGTTGCTGCGGATTTTTCCAGCCGACATTTGATTTTGTAAATTCATTTAAAGTTGATGCTAATGGCTTGCCTTTGCTCGATACTTATCAGAACGGGTATATCAAAAATGATCAGGCTGTAGCAGCAGCAACTATATTTACTCCTGGAAATGAATTGCTTGATGCAAGGTTAGACTGGTCAGTTGGTCGCCGTGGTATTCCATACTTGGATTGGGGAATTTGCCCGGGAGCTGCCTGGGCACGTGATCAGCCAAACGGTGGACCGTACCTGCCAATCAAAAACGTTTACTACAAAGCTGCACAAGCAACTACATCAGACACTTACGGTGGCTGGGCAGCAAACCAGGCAACATCAAACAGCTATAATGCGATTCGTTTTGCTGATGTGTTGTTATGGGCGGCAGAGTGTAATGTAGAAACGGGTACTTTAGCGGTTGCAGAAAATTTGGTTAACCAGGTTAGATCTCGTGCGGCTGATCAAACCGGTTGGGTTAAAGGTAAGCTAACTGGTTACGGCGTAAATGATAAAGGTGAACCTGATGCAACTAAGCCACTTGTTGACAATACGCAATTTGCTGCTAATTATAAGGTAGGATTGTATACAGGTCAATTCACAGCTAATGGTGTGGCTTACGCTCGCAAAGCAGTTTATTTTGAGAGAAAAATCGAATTGGGTATGGAAGGACACCGTTATTTTGACCTTTCACGCTGGGATGCTGTTAATGGCGGACCTGCAGGAAATATCATGACCACTGAAATTGAGAAATTCCTAAAAAATACACGTGACTTTGGCGACACTTTTACCTCAGCAGTTATGAAAGTAGCCAAATTCGGTTCTAACAAAAATGAAGTTTACCCGATACCTCAATTTCAAATTGATTTATCAAAAGGTACATTAAAACAAAACCCTAATTACTAAAGGTTTATAATGTTTATAAAGAGGGGGAGATCTGTATCTTCTCCTCTTTTTTTATTTTAGTTATTTGTGTAGTATTGATCTATGAGACGCGCTTACTTTCTGCTTTTTCTAACCTTACCCTGCTTGCTTTTCTCCTGTAAAAAATCCACGCTTTTCCAAAAGATCGACTCCTCTCACTCCGGTATCAAATTCAATAATTTGGTAACCGAAAACGATTCCATCAACCCCTTAGATAAATTGAATATCTATAATGGCGGCGGCGTAGGCATCGGCGATTTTAATAATGATGGCAAGCAGGATATTTATTTCATAGGCAACCAGGTATACAACAAGCTGTACCTCAACAAAGGCGACATGCAATTTGATGATGTTACCGAAGCTGCCGGTGTGGGTGGCAAAGGGGGCTGGGGCAGAGGCGTAGCAGTTGTAGATATCAATAACGACGGACTTGCAGATATTTACGTTTGCAATACGCTTTTAAACAGCCCGGTTAAGCGAATGAACCTGCTGTATATTAACCAGGGGGCTGATAAGAACGGCGTTCCGCATTTTAAAGAAGAGGCTAAAGCCTACGGGCTGGATATCAACATCCACTCTACCATGGCATCGTTTTTTGACTACGACAACGATGGGGATCTGGATATGTACCTAACGGTGAATGAAGTACAGCCGAATGATAATACCAGTTCTTTCCGGCCACTTACCGTTGACGGATCGGCGCGCAGTACAGGCCGGTTGTACCGTAACGAGTATGACCCTGCACTCAAACATGGCGTGTATAAGGATGTATCCAAACAATCAGGCGTATTGATTGAAGGCTACGGCCATGCTACCACCACCGTAGATATTAACCGCGACGGCTGGAAGGATATCTACGTGACGAATGATTTTTTACCCAATAATATTTTATACATCAATAACCACGACGGCACGTTTACCGACCGTACCCGGGAGTACTTTAAACATACCGCTACCAGCGCTATGGGGCAGGATATCGAAGACATTAATAATGATGGCCTTGCCGATGTTTTTGAGCTGGATATGGATCCGGAGGACAACTATCGCAAAAAGATGTTTGTACCGGGCACAGCCTACCAGCTTTACCAAAATTTTGATCGTTACAACTACCAGTATCAATATAATCATAACACCCTGCAACTGAACCAGGGCCCTCGTTTGGGCCAGAACGATTCTGTTGGAGCGCCTATCTTTAGCGAGATAGCCTTTTATAGCGGAGTTGCGCAAACCGATTGGAGCTGGGGGCCGATGATCACCGATTTTGATAATGATGGTTTCAGAGATATAGTAATTACCAACGGGTATCCACGCGATGTTACGGATCATGACTTCATCGCCTTCCGGAACGAGTCTTTTGCGGTGGCAACTAAAAAGCAGGTGCTGGAGCAGATCCCGGTTGTTAAAATACCCAATTACGCTTTTCAGAATAATGGCAACCTGGGCTTTGATGATGTTACCAAAAGCTGGGGGCTGGATATCCCGTCATTCTCAAACGGCGCCGCCTATGCCGACCTGGATAATGATGGCGCCGTGGATATGGTGATCAACAATATTGATGATGAGGCTTTTTTATACCGCAACACCTCGCGCGATCAGGATAAAGAGGCCAATCATTACCTGCAGGTAAAATTTGCAGGTAACCCGCAGAACAAAGATGGGATAGGTGCCTGGGCAGATATTTATTACGACCACGGCAAACACCAGGTATATGAGAATACGCCCTTCCGCGGCTACCTTAGTACCATTCAAAACAGTGCGCATTTTGGCCTGGGTAAAGTATCCGGGCTGGATTCTGTGGTGATCAAATGGCAAAATGGCCGCCAGCAAACCCTCAGAAATGTAAAAGCAGATCAACTGCTTACGGTCAGTATAGCAAATGCTGCGCAGCCCTATAGTTTCCAATCGCCTAAAGTTAATAATGGGGCGCTTTTTAGCGAAGTGACCAAATCGCTTGGCATCAACTACCTGCATCAAAGCGACGATTTTATAGATTTTAATATCCAGAAACTGATTCCGCATAAATTTTCGGAGTATACGCCGGCCGTTGCAGTGGGCGATGTAAACGGCGATGGCTTCGACGATATGGTGATAGGCGGTACCGCAAAATACCCTGCGCAACTTTTATTGCAGCAGGCTAACGGTAAGTTCATGCAGCGAAATTTACTTACCGCTATTGCATCTGCCGACCGGTACAAGGATGAGGGCCTACTTTTATTTGATGCAGATGGCGATGGTGATTTAGACCTTTACGCCGCAAGCGGTGGGTATGAGGACGAACCGGGGTCAAAATCCTACCAGGACCGGGTTTATGCTAACGATGGGAAAGGCGACTTTACCTTGCAGCCCAATGCCTTGCCCGTAAATTTCACCAGTAAATTATGCGTAAAGGCGGTAGATTATGACAAAAATGGTTCGCTGGATCTGTTTGTTTCCGGCAGGGTTGAGCCATGGAACTACCCTAAACCGGTATCTAGCTTTATTTTGCGGAACGACAGCAAAAACGGGCAGATTAAGTTTACCGATGCCACCCCCGTAGCTGCCAGGGGCCTCAATAAGATAGGGCTGGTATGCGATGCAACTTTTACAGATTATGATAACGACGGCTGGCCCGACCTGGTGATTACCGGGGAATGGATGCCGGTTACCTTTTTAAAGAACGACCACGGTGTTTTTAAAAACCAAACAGGAAATACAGGTGTAGCCGATAAACTGGGCTGGTGGAATACCATTGCCGGCGGCGATTTTGACCACGATGGAGACATCGATTATATTGTAGGTAATACCGGCACCAACACCTTTTATAAAGCCAGCGATAAGTATCCCATCTACATCACAGCCAAGGATTTTGATAACAATGGCAGCTACGATGCCATCCCTTCGGTGTTCCTGAAAGATAAAGAAGGCGTGTTACAGGAATTTCCTGCGCAAACAAGGGATGACATCATTAAGCAAATGATCAGCATGCGGATCAAGTATCAAAATTATAAGTCGTTTGCTGTTAGTACAATGGATTCCGTATTAACCCCGGAGATGCGCAAAGGGGCGATCAGATTAAAGGCGAATATGCTGGGGTCTGTTTACCTGCGCAATGACGGTAAGGGTAAGTTCACCATGATCCCGCTGCCGGCCGAGGCGCAGCTATCACAGTTGAGTGGTATAGTGATAGACGATTTTGACGGCGACGGTAACCTGGATGTGTTGCTGAACGGCAATGATTTTGGTACCGAAGTAACCACCGGCCGCTATGATGCCTTTAATGGATTGCTGCTGAAAGGGAACGGAAAAGGAGGCTTTAAACCCCTAAGTATCATGCAGAGTGGCATTTATATCCCCGGAGATGGTAAGGCCCTTGTGAAGTTGCGTAGTGCAAAAGGGAGATATTTAATAGCTGCCACGCAATATAAAGATGCGATGAAGGTATTTGAATTGAAAAGGCAGGTTAAAACTTTCAAATTGCTGCCTGCGGATATGTTTGCCACCATAAAATATAAGAACGGTACCAGCGCAAAACAGGAATTTTATAATGGGCAATCCTTCTTGTCACAGTCGGCTAGATTTTTTAATATTGATGCCTCAATGCAGTCGGTAACTATAACCGATAATGTTGGCCACAAACGAGATATACCTTTAAACTAATTATTGCAATGATTGAACTATGAGATACTTTCATGTACTAATTGCCGCTATGCTATGCCTTTCGTTCGGCGCTTGTCGGCAGACCCCTAAAATTGCATTAAAGAGTGATGCCGAAGTGTTGCATGAAAATGTTGACCAGCTAACCCAGGTGATCATTTATGATGTGTTTACTCCCCCGGTAGCCAGCCGCATCTATGGCTACACATCGCTTGCTGCCTACGAAGCCATGCGCCATGCCGATCCGAAATACGCTTCAATTGTAAACCAGTTAAACGGGTTCAAAAAAATGCCCGAGCCTGCAAAGGGCCTTAAATATAATTACGCGCTTGCCGCCACCAAAGCGTTTTTTACGGTGGCGCATAAGATTACCTTTTCGGTAGATACCCTGAAGAAGTACGAGGATAAAGTATTTGCCATGTACCAGGACAACCTGGATACGGCCACCTTTTCCCGATCGGTAGATTTTGGGGAGAAGATTGGGAAAGCAATTATGGCCCGCGCCGCGGTAGACAATTACCCGCAAACGCGTGGCAAACCCCGGTTTTTGGGTAGCAATGACAACGGGCAATGGCGCCCAACCGCGCCGGATTACCTGGATGGCGTAGAATACTGCTGGGGAACCATGCATACCTTTGTGCTGGATTCGTCCGCCCAGTTTAAGCTGCCGCCGCCGCCGCCGTATAGCGAAGATAAAACCAGCGAGTACTTTAAGCAAAATGTAGAAGTTTATGAGCAGAGCAAAAACCTTACAGAGGAGCAGGTGCAAATAGCGCGCTTTTGGGATGATAACCCTTTTGTGATACAGCATAACGGGCACATGATGTTTGTGAACAAAAAGATCACTCCCGGGGGCCACTGGATCGGCATCACCGCAATTGCCTGCAAGAAAACGCACGCTAGCGCTGTAAAAACGGCCCAAGCATATGCCTTAACTGCAATTGCCCTTTTTGATGCTTTTATTTGTGGCTGGCAGGTGAAGTACGATACCAAATACATTCGCCCGGTTACGGTTATCAATGATAAAATTGACCAGAAATGGTTACCCATGCTGCAAACGCCGCCTTTCCCTGAGTACCCTAGCGGGCATAGTGATATCAGTGCGGCCTCTGCGGTGATACTTACCCACCTGTTTGGTGACAATTTCGAATATGATGATACCAGCGACCTGCGTTATATCGGTATGCAGCGGCATTTTAAATCATTTATGAAAGCATCTGATGAAACGTCTATCAGTCGTTTTTATGGGGGCATCCATTACCGCAATAGTGTAGATGCAGGTGCTGATCAGGGCCGCAAAATCGGGGACTATATCTGGAATAAATTAAAGCTGCAAAACTAAGCGAACAAGTAATTTTTTGATCTGACGATGAAAAGGACCTTTTTAGTTACTTCTTTTATATTATCGGGTGTATTGGCGTTATCGTTGAGCACCGTACTTAACGGATGTAAAAGCAAACCCGCCGGGGTTTATGAATTAACCGGTGATACCCTTGCCGATGGGAAAGCATTGGTGCAGCAGCACTGCACCAAATGCCATTCGCTGGTACCTGCCGGTGCCCTCACTAAACAAGTTTGGACGGTGCATACCCTGCCGTTGATGGCGAAATATTTCGGTATCAAAACTTATGGTATTGATTATTATAAAACAGACAATGATACCTCCGGCTTGTCACTACAGCATTGGGGTGCTATAGTTGACTACTACAAAAAGCTGGCGCCTGATACGCTGATGCCCGCAAAAAGGCCAATGCCACTGGTAAACGACTGGGCTGGTTTTACGCTTAAAAAAGCCCCGCGCAAAAACGACATCTGTTTTACTACGGTAGTAGCTGCTGACCCTAAAGGATCGAAAATTTACACGGGTGATGCCGTAGCCCTTAACTTAACCGGATGGGATGCTCAATTCAAAACAACATCAGCAATTGGGTTACCCTCAGCAGCTGTCGACGTTAATTTTGATACTGATTCTGCGGGTTTAAGCCAGGCCATTGTTTCCTGCATCGGCCGTTTAGATGCCATTGATTTTCCGAATGGAAAAGTATTTAAAACAAACCTTAGCGGGAAGGGTGAACTCGTACAGATCCAAAGCGACCTGCCGCGACCTGTACAAACGGTAAATGCTGATTTTGATAAGGATGGCCGGAAAGAGGTTATTGTACTGGCAGCGGGGAACACTAAAGGCGGTTTATACCAATTTAAACCAACTACAGATGGTAAATCATTTAAGCAAACCATTATCAACGAGCGCCCCGGTGCCGTACAGGCCATAACAGTCGATTACAACCACGATGGGTGGCTGGATATGATGATCTTATACGGTGCGGTTGATGAGGGCCTTACCCTATACCTAAACAATAAACATGGCGGTTTTGCTGCGCATGAATTACTCAAATTTCCACCGGTAAATGGTTCTACCAGTTTCCAGTTAACGGATATAGATCACGACGGTAATTTAGATTTAATTTATACCTGCGGCTATAATTTCCGGGAATCGCGCATTTTGAAACCCTACCATGGGCTGTATATCTTTAAAAATACCGGCAACTTTAATTTTAAGCAAACCTGGTTTTATCCTGTAAACGGTTGTACCAAAGCCATTGCTCAAGATTTTGACGGAGACGGTGATATTGATATCGCCACTATTGCCTTTTTTGCTGACATGAAGAATAATCCGGCCGAAGAGTTTATTTACTTTGAACAAACAGGTGCTTCAAAATTTATCCCACACGGTGTTCCGGTGAGCAAGAACGGACGCTGGATGACTATGAATGTCAGCGATCTGAATCAAGATGGTAAACCGGATATTATACTCGGCAATTACGCCGCAGGGTTTTTATTTCAGCCCAACTTTATGCCAAACTGGGATGAACATACACCTTTTGTGGTGCTGGAAAATCACATAACCAAGTAATTAGCAGGGCGGTAATATTGATTACCGCCTTACTTTTTTAAATAGTTCAACACTTTTTTAGCTTCATCCGGGTAGATGGCAATATGATGGGTATTCACTAATACCGATTCCGACTCGTTAATAATTGCTTTTGACGGAAGCGCCGGCATATGGCACGAGATACATTTTGCGCTAAGGATGGCCTGATCCACCTTGCCTGTCAGCTTGCAGAGGTTGTGTTTTGCCGTTGTATGGCAAGTTAAACAACGGCTTGTATAGGCAGTTAAATTGTTGCGTTCATTTTGATGTGTGTTATGGCAGGTAGAGCAGTCCATTTGGCTGCTGATAAAGCATTTACTGGTTTTGAGCATATCCATCTGGTCGCCGTGAACATCTATATGCGCATAGTCTAGCGGGGTGGCGGATGGGGCATGCTTCTTAAAATCTGCCAGTTTATCGCCGGGTTTAAAATCAAAAATAGACTTTGATGTAATGGTACTGGTGCCCGAGTGGCAGGTGCCGCACAAATCAATTTTGGCCTGCCTGCTCAAAGCGCTGATAACCGTTAAATATTTAGCCTTTTTTTCTGCCGGATTGTCCTGGTGAAATTTCACATGTTGCGCTGCCGGGCCATGGCACCTTTCACAATCGATGCTTAAGATAACCGATCCTTTTTCAAAGCCTACAACATCCCCTCCAAAGCTGGCCACTTTTGCTGCTTCGGTACGTGTAAACGAAGCGTGGCACTCCATGCAGAGCTGCGTTATCATCCGGTCGAAACTTGCAATGGTGGTATCGTACCCCGGACTAATGATCCAATGGCGTTTTTTATTGTCGTACGATCCTGGTAACTGCAGTAGCTCGTTTTCGTTCCAATATAAATAGCTTTCTCCTTTTACGCCGCCCATGGTAATATCCATGCGAGCACTTTGTGTTTTTTCACCATTAACAAAACTGGTTTGGTAATAGCCGCTATCAGTTTTTTGGAATTTGATTTTAGTGTGGTCGTTATAAATTACGGTATTGCTATCGCTTGCAAAGCTGCCCTGGATACTTTTGGCATCACCTGGCAGCGAGGCCATATAGTGTGCTGTGTGCAGGTAAGAGCTGCCTATATTTTTATGGCAACTGTTGCAGGTTGCCTGCCCTGCATATTCGGGACCACGTGGGTCTGCTGCTTTTTTTTCACTTAAGCATTGTGTTAGTATAGCCGCAACAGGCAACAGGCACAGTATTAAAAACAGTAGTTTTTTATTATACATGAATTATATTCAGCGAATGAGAGCTTTTAAGCAGGTTTATTTAGCAATCACTAAATATATTGATATCAGGGTGAAATACAATAGCCGAATTGGAAACTGTTGCAAGTAGTTTCTAGGTTTAAACGCAAATGTGAAAATTGATTTAATTAAAATAGTACTATGTATTGCATATTACTATGTAATGTTTATATTTGTTTATTAATTCAATCAATTTGAAAAAAATGAGCTATAAAAACCTGGTTTTTGCTTTATTGTCCGTAGCAATATTAAGCACATCGACTTCCTGCCGCCAACCCGGGCATCGCAGAACGGTGATCTCTATTAACGAAAATGGGAACATACAAAAGGTTGAATATTCGGGCACAGTGGTTTTTGATGAGCAAAAAACCGGTATTGATTATATTTCTGACGGTGGCTTTTTGAAATATGAGCATAACGGCCAAAAGATAAAAGCAGAAGGAGACGATAAAGGCAGAGTTAAATATGAGTACAACGGCAACGCCGTCACGAAACTGGATGAGCCGGGTAAGGCATTGCTCGCAGAAGCGGCTAAAGCGGTTACTGAACAGAAAGCTAAAGTTAACGCAGAACAGGGGCGGTAGGGCTCTTTGTGCGATAGTAGAATATCCCTATCGCACATAAATGCCGAATTACTTATACCTATTCATTTGCTCAGGGCTCTGGCGTTGTCCCGTTTACCACATCAATTGTATGGCTCAATGCTGATATTCCGCCTTGCCAGCCCTGGTGGCCGGGAATAACATATTTGGCGCGGCCATACCGGCGGATCAGTTTTTTGATGCTCACCGGCCATTGCTTCAGGCTGGCATCGGCTGTGTAGCCTTTGCTGTTTGTTTCCAGGCTTTTTACGAGGCATCCCCCAACCAAAATCAGGCGATCAGGGAACCAAACCACGATATTATCCTGTGTATGTCCTTCGCCGGGGTAAAAGGTTTTAAGCGTAACGCCGCCAATGTTAAACGTAGTGTCTCGCGCGAAAGTGAATTCCGGCAGCTTTTCGCCATGCTGTTTGGCAAGTTTGTAGGTTAGCTGGCTGGTAAAGGTTTTTGTACCTTGCTTTTTAAGCACGTCGAACCCAATGGTCCGGTCGGGATGAAAGTGTGTGGCTATGCAAAGCACTATCTTTTTATGATAAGTGCTTTGCAGTAGGTTTGCCAATTGGCGCGTTTGTTCCTCGCTCCATGGGGTATCAATGAGTATAATGCCGGCATCGGTAACCACAAACAGGCTGTTGGCCGGGAAGGGCGGTTCGCCTTTACCCGGGTAGCCATAAGAAGTAACCACGTAGTAATTTTTGGTCAGCGGCTTAATGGTCATCTTCGGCAAAGGCTGTGCTTCGGCATAAGCTGCACTAAACAGCATCACACAAAAAGTAAACAGTTTTAATTTCACTTTTTAACTTTTATAGCTCATCTAACCTTTCCAACGCTTTACAATTTCTCCAGCATCTCCAGGTCAAATTTATCCAAACCACTTACCACAATATTGGCTTTGGTAAGCATATCCGGTGATCCAATACCCACGGCTTTCATCCCTCCGTTTAATGCAGCCTCAATCCCGGCAACGGCATCTTCAAATACAACACAGTCGGCAGGGGTAACGCCCACGGCTGCTGCACCTTTTAAAAATACCTCAGGGTCCGGCTTGGGGTTGGTGACACTATTGCCGTCTATGATGGCATCAAACAGTGGCATCAGATTCAATTTCTCCAAAATAGTCGGCGTGTTCTTGCTGGCCGAGCCGATAGCGGTTTTAATCCCCGCATCTCGGCAGCTTTGCACAAATTCCTTTGCGCCTGGCAGGATCTCCGCAGGGGTCATCTTGCCGATCATCTCCGTGTACCAATCGTTTTTACGGGTAGCCATTTCTTCTTTTTCGGCCTGGGTTGTACCGGTTACGTTACCCCAGCCCAGGATCAGTTCCAGCGAAGCCATGCGGCTAACGCCTTTTAATTGTTCATTTTGGTGTTCGGTAAAGTCGAACCCAAGTTCATTGGCCAGGCGTTTCCAGGCTTGATAATGATATACGGCGGTATCAACTATTACCCCGTCGAGATCGAAAATGCAGGCTTTTATCTTACTCATGATGTTAAATGAGCAGCAAAGTTAAAGGATGCCCCGCTAATAACCATCATAATAATAAACAACGTTCTAGGATTGATTTTGATAATGCTATAGCTGGTTTCAAAAATGGCTTATACCCGCCAGCATCTCTTAGCTTTCCGCCAAACTTTACTTTTTCTTCCTGGTGTTCATTGCGATCATTCTGCGCCATTCTGCTAAATTCGCCCTATGTTTAAAAAGCCGCTTCTCGTCCTTGTACTGCTTCTTGTATTTTTCTCCTGTAACCGTAAAGAAGAAACACTATACAAGGTAGTTAAAATTAAAGACGGCGATACCATCGAACTTCTTTCGCCCGACCATCAGAATATCACCGTGCGCCTGGCGGAAATTGACTGCCCAGAAAAAAGCCAGGCGTTCGGGCAGGCGGCGAAGCAATTTACACAAGCCTTTGCTTTGGCAAAATGGTAAAGCTGCTGGGTAACCAGCATGACCGCTACGGACGAACGGTAGCCAAAATAGAATTGGAGGATGGCAAGATCCTCAACTACGAAATCGTAAAAAATGGATATGCCTGGCAATATCGTGCTTACTCCAAAGATATGGCGTTGGCTTTAATAGAGGAACGCGCCCGGGAACAACGATTGGGCCTGTGGCAGGATGCCAACCCAACACCACCCTGGAACTTCCGGAAAGAAGCAAAGCAAATGCGTACAGATACTACAAGTAAAAAGATAAAGAAAATAAAACGCCATTACAGAAGGCGGAGATTGAAATACCGGGATACGATAGCGTTTTAATTTGCTGACTTGGGCATAATTTACTTTTTACCCCTTTTCGCCACATGACTTGCCAATGCGAATATAGCTGCGATCGGATTTGAAAGTACCCGGCAAGTTTTGAAACGCCAGAATGTTAGGATCAATTCGATATCGCAGCCGTCAATTTGTGCCTGGCAGATGGCGACCTATCCATTTCGTTAAATTAAGACTTGGCCCCATGGGGGGGCACGTCGGTAGAAAACTACGGCATGCTTGTTTATCGACTTTTGGCCCTACCGGTGCAGTTGATAATAATATAACTAAACATCGTAATTATAGCGGCGCTAATTTGCCGCTAATTTCCTATCTTGCTTATCTATCTACAACCGAATGAAGATCTTCAAGGCAGCTATTTCCCTTGCCCTAACCATTGCGCTGATTTGGGCATTGCAAATTCCTATCGCTATCCTGCCGCCGTTGGGCAAATTTTTAAACCCCGCAACCGGTTTTTGGCAAAATGCGGAAAGCAAGAACCCTACTACAGATGAAGACCTCAAACTTAAGGGCTTGCAGGCCAAAGTTACCATCCGGTTTGATGAGAACAGGATTCCGCACATTTTCGCGCAGAACGATCACGACTTGTATTATGCCCAGGGCTACCTCACTGCCCGCGACCGCCTATGGCAAATGGATATCCAAACCCGGAGTGCCTCCGGCAGATTAGCAGAGGTAGTTGGCGATAAAGCTTTAGAGGTTGACCGCTATCATCGCCGTATGGGCATGGTTTACGGTGCAGAAAATACCCTGAAAGGCATTATGAAAGACCCGGTGATGCGCAACGTGATCAATGCTTATACTGAGGGTATGAATGGCTATATCCACAGCCTATCTCCTCGTGATTACCCGATAGAGTTTAAACTGCTGGATTATGCGCCGGAGGAGTGGAAGCCTATCAATTGCGCGTTCCTGCTGAAGCTGATGTCGGAAACTTTGGCCGGTGGTTCTAATGAACTGGCGATGACGAACGTGCTGAACCGCTTTGGTGCAAAAGTAACCAATGATCTTTTTCCGGATTACCCCATGCACGAGAGCCCTATTATCCCCGTGGGCACCAAGTGGGATTTTAAACCCCTGCCTGTTCCGGTGCCGCCTCCTGCTTTTAAAGCGCAGCTGATGGCTGGCATGAAAACAAGGGATAGGGTAGAAGGTATTGGTAGTAATAATTGGGCCATCAGCGGCAGCAAAACGGCAACAGGTTATCCTATACTCGCCAATGATCCCCATCTCGATCTTACTTTCCCGTCCATCTGGTACCAGGTGCAATTGTCGGCACCCGGTGTAAACGTTTACGGTGCATCGCTTCCCGGCGCGCCTTGTGTGGTGATTGGCTACAACAACAAGATCAGCTGGGGCGTAACCAATGTAGATGCCGATATATTGGATTGGTACCAGATCAAGTTTAAAGATGCCGCCCGTAACGAATATTGGTACAATAACCAATGGCTAAAAGTTACCCGCCGCATAGAAGTTATCAAAAGAAAAGGTAAAGCAGACTTGGCTGATACCGTATTGTATACCCGTTTCGGCCCGGTGGTTTATGATAATGCCGGCATGGCTAAGGGCCGCGATAATATCCCCGTAGGCAATGCCCTTAAATGGGTGGCGCATGAGGAAAGCGACGAGTTTAAAACCTTTTACCTGCTCAACCGCGGCAGTAACTATGCCGATTACCGCAAGGCGTTAAGTTACTACAGCGCCCCGGCGCAGAACTTTGTTTTCGCTTCTGCGGATAACGATATCGCCATCACACCAAATGGCAGATTGCCATTGAAATACAAAGACCAGGGTAAATTCATCATGGATGGCAGCGACCCGGCTAACGACTGGCATGGCTTTATTCCTTTTGAGCAAAATCCCACAGTGAAAAATCCGCCGCGCGGATTTGTAAGTTCGGCCAACCAGTCCGCTACCGATCCAACTTATCCCTACTACATCAACTGGCAGTTTGCGCCGTACCATCGAGGTAAAAGAATTAACGACCGCCTCGGCGCGATGCAAAAAGCCACTGCCGATAGTATGCGTATTTTACAAACTGATACTTACAGCATCCGCGCACAGGATATTTTACCTACGATGCTAAAATATATAGATGCCAGTAAACTCGACGAAAACCAGCTGGCAGCACTAAAGATCGTTAAGCAATGGGATAAGAATTTTGATGTGAAGTCCGAAGGTGCGTCCGTTTTTTCCACCTGGTGGAGCCGCTTTTACAAAGCTACCTGGCGGGATAACTTTAGCGACTCTACACTTACGCTTAATTTCCCCAGTATGGATCGTACAGAAGCCCTGCTATTAAAAGAACCAAATGCTGCCTGGTTTGACAACAAGCGCACGCCGGTAAAGGAAACCGCTGCAGATCTATTGAGCCGTACCTTCAACCTCACTGTGGATGCCTTGCTAAAACAACAGGGTAAGCCGGGCAACTGGCAATGGGGGAAGGTTAAAAAGTTTGAAGTACGGCACTTAGCCAACCTGCCGGGTTTTGGCTCGGGCAATTTTGCCTCCGGCGGAACCGGATCTACCGTAAATGCGTTGACCGATGGTCATGGCCCGTCCTGGCGAATGGTGGTGCAATTAGGGCCACAGGTAAAAGGCTACGGTATTATTCCCGGCGGACAAAGCGGTAACCCGGGCAGCTTCTTTTACGACGATATGCTGCAAACCTGGAAAGACGGTAAACTAAACGAGTTGCTGTATCTGCAATCCCCAACGGAAAAATCAACCCGGATCAAATCAACCTTAACCCTAAATCGATAAGTCATGCTTTTAGCCCTCATATTATTGTTTGCACTCATTAGCGGTTTTATTTTACCCTGGTGGGCCGCCTGTATTTTTGCCTTTGCGGTGGCGCTGTTTTTGGGCAGGCATTCACGGCAGGCGTTCTGGTCGGGTTTCGCGGGCCTGGGTTTGGCCTGGCTGGCTTTGGCTATGCTAAAGAGCTTCCCGAACGAAAATATCCTGGCAACGAGGGTAGCACACTTATTCCAATTGCCAAACTGGTTATTGCTATTGGCGGTTACTGTTTTGATAGGTGGCTTAGTTGGTGGGATGTCGTCGCTTTCAGGTTTTTTGGTGAAAAAGGTGTTTGAGAAGGAGATGAAGTGATATGCAACACTTGTTAAATCGGAATTGGATCGTTCACTGCAGCTTATTTATTTAACAGTAACTATAGTAAGTGCGCATCAATTAACTTTAGTCCAGTTATATATCTAAAGTCGGCAATATTGCGGGATATCAGTGTTAGATCATAAACAAGCGCCGTTGCAGCGATAATAGCATCTGGTAACTTCGTTTTATGATGCTTTCGCAGCTGGATAGTTTGGTCTATTACATTTTCGGATAGGTCATAGATAACGGCATCGGCCATGAAATCAGTAAGAAGTTCGTAATGTTCTTCAGGCGCATTAAAACTTAATACTTCGATTTTAGATACTACGGACAAATGTGGCACTGCATCAATTACCAAATCCATGAATACCATAGCGCTAGGTGACATTTTTCTGCCAAGATAGTCTATGACAGCATTAGTATCGATTAGATACTGCGGTTGTTCCATTCCTTGCGGCTTTGGGCTACGTATTGTTGAAGTTCATCCGCTACATCTGAGGGTAGTTTGCCTGCATATTTCTCTGAAAGTTTTTGCTTCGGCGCTATGCTTTTGTTTAAGACTTTGATAATATCAAGGTCTTCCAGGTCTTCAAGCAGCCTGTAAGCCTTACGATTATTTATTTGCAACAGAACTGTTTCCATTTTATGTAGAAATTGATTTAAATCCGCCTTACTAACAAATATAAGTAAAAAATGGTTCAGTAGATCACATACTTCCTCTTAAACAAAGCAGGCCCGGAACTTTTCCTGGCCTGCTTCAATAGTACTCTTGAATAAACTATTCTTTAAACAAATTCAGCGTGCTTTTCAATTCGGTAACCGCTTCAGATTTATCGGTAGCCCTGTCAAACAGTTTCTCAGATGAAATATCAGATCCGTAGTAATCTGCATTGGCACTTTTGTTAATGGCCAGGTTTGAACCGTTAACGCTTACACCGGCAAACAAGCCTTTGCTACGCGAGTAGGAGTAGATCTCTGCTTCCAATTTATGATCGGTACTGGCTGTGGAGCTGCGGCCAACGGGTCCGGCTGCTGCAGAAATATCGCCACCGATGGTAAAATCGCCATTTTTAACCTTGGCCAGTACGCCCTTGTTGCGGAATACCAAAACCAGATCTACCGATTGTACGCCGATCTGTAAGCCAATACTGCCGCCGGTAAGGGTTACGAAAACCGGGTCGCTCCATTTGCCATTGGCCATTTTTACCATAGCAAGGCCCTGACCGCGTTTGCCGCCAACTACAAAACCGGCATTGATCATTTTCGGGATCACCACAATGCCTTCATATTCTTCCAGCAGTTTGCCGGGGATGCTTTCCTTCATTTTAGCAAATTCTTTTAAAACGTTAGTAGCCTCCTGTATTTTTGCCGTTCCTTTCTCGGTAGATCTGGCAGATGCCAGTATGAAAAATGCGCTGAGTAACAGCGGTAGTCTGAAGTATTTTAATGCTTTCATGTTAATTTGTTGATCAATTATTATTGTTTTTTTCTGTACCAATAACTCTAAAATCGAATAATTGTTGCGTGCTAACATTAGCATTGCCAATGGGGTATTTCTACAATTAGCAGGTGTTATATCTCACGTGTATCTTCCTTATCTTTGCCCCGGTATGAATAAACCGTTTAAAGAGCAAGTGTTTGGTTTGGGTGACACCGAGCAGTTTAGCAAGGTGTCGCTGGAAGTGTTTCGTTACCAGGCGGCCAATTGCGTTGTTTACAAAGAATTTATAACCGGACTGAAATTGGATCCTTCGCAAGTTGCTACAATTGAACAGATCCCTTTTATGCCGGTTGAATTCTTTAAATCGCATAAGATTACCACCGGGGGGGCTGATCCAGATGTGGTATTTACAAGTTCGGGCACTACCGGTATGGTAACCAGCAGCCATGTTGTTACCGATGTAAGCTGGTATGTGGAAAGCTTCCGTAAAGCATTTAATTTGTTTTATGGTGATATTATAAACTATACGGTGCTCGCGCTATTGCCATCTTACCTGGAGCGGGAAGGATCCTCACTTATTTATATGGCCCAGGATCTGATCACGCAATCCGGGAGTGCAGATAGCGGCTTCTTTTTATATAATCACGGGGAGCTTTACAACATGCTTGAAAAGCAAAAAGCGGCGGGAAAGCCAACGCTGCTGATTGGTGTAACTTTTGCCCTGCTGGATTTTGCAGCGCAATATCAAACCAACTTTCCTGAACTTATTGTGATGGAAACAGGTGGTATGAAGGGCCGGCGTAAAGAGATGATCCGCGAGGAACTGCACCAGATATTATGCAATGGGTTTGGCGTTAATGCTATCCATTCGGAATATGGGGCAACGGAGTTGCTCTCTCAGGCTTATTCAAAAGGGGAAGGCATCTTCAACTGCCCGCCCTGGATGAAAATTATCACCCGTGATACCAACGATCCGTTTACGTTGATAGCAACCGGCAAAACAGGTGGCGTAAATATCATTGACCTGGCTAATATCAATTCCTGCTCATTTATTGCAACGCAGGATCTGGGCCGGGTTTATGCCGACGGTTCTTTTGAAGTATTGGGGCGGTTTGATAATTCCGACATCAGGGGTTGTAATTTACTCATTGCCTAAAACTTGTATTACAAAGCCCATATTATTCTTATTTTTGCGCCGACCCTAATATCAAAAGTATGATTGAAAAATTTTTAAAGGAAGAACAAGATCCTAAGGCTGTTGAAAGAATTTACGGCCGCTTGATTGACTTGCTTACCACCGGTGAGGAGATCCTATATATTTCGGTTCAGAAAAAGCCAATCGTTAACCTTTTTCCGGATTGTATTGCTTTAACTAATAAACGCATCTTATTTTTTACCCCGGCTAACCTGGGCCTTTCTATCAAATTCGTTGATTTTGTTTGGAAGGACATTGTAGACGTATATACCAAGGAAGAGATCATCGGCGCCGTATTCAGCGTTAAAACCACTAACGGTGCCGAAATGGGTGTAGATTACCTGCCCAAAGTTCAGGCCCGCAAACTTTACCAATACGCCCAGGAACGCAAAGAAGCCGAGCGTGAAGCCCGCCGGCTGCGCGACTTGGAAGAAAAGCGTGCCGAATCGGGTTCTATGCAGATAGACCATCCAGCGCAGGTAGCTTTCCAGCCAACGGCCCCGGTTTACCAGCAGCCTGTTGCCGCGCCGGCACCGTTTACCATGCCGCCACCGCCACCAGCGCCTGCCGCGTTGCCGCAGGAAGAGCCGAAGAAAGATGAATTGGCCGAGAAGTTAAAACGCCTTAAAATGCTTTTCGAAAACGGCCTCATCTCGCAGGAGGAGTATAATGGTAAAAAGCTCGATCTGCTGAGCGACTTTTAAGATCATCTAAACCCGCTCAATGCGGGTTTACTTTTTTTCCGGCAGTTCTATCGGGTTGTTATTGACGCTGGAATTTGCATCCGGCGCTTTGATAACGTTGATTGCGGAGATCCGGCTTGGGTCTACACTATCCATAGGCGAGCCGCTGCCGCGGTTGGCGCTGTTCCCACCGTGGTTGGCTTTCATGAAACCCTGCGGATCTTTCGCCTTTGCCTCTTTTAATCGTCCCAGTTCTTTCGGTGTGGTTTTAATGTCATCAGCAGGGGGCAAAATCTTCTGCGCCGCAGTGCTTAGATTTTCAAAACCTTTAAATTTAAACTGGACCTCATTTTTAGTATCCGATGCTTCAATAATGAGGCCGGGCAGTCCATTCAATTTCCAAGGACCGTTTCTGAAGGGGAGGTCCATACAAAACCAGGCTGTGTAGTCGCGCCCCTTAAAATGCGCTGTAGCTTTCTGGCAGTGCAGCGTGCTGATGGTCATGGTATCGGTCTGTATTTTCCAGCTTATAGCGGGTAAAGGCTCCTCCACCAGATAGTAGTTGATGATTTTCTCTTCTGTAAATAACTTTTTATCGTTATAATACTGATAGTATTCTTCGGTGGTGGTTGTACCCCCACCCGTAATAGTTAAGTTTAAATGGTTGGGGTCGCTGGCGTTTTTCACCTGGTCGGCAATTTGAGCAGCCAGCATTTGCTGCTGCAGCTCTTTGGTCAGGCTGCGATAAAGGCTAGCGTTTTTACCTAATAAAAGCACCATGGTTTCCCGGTAAGGTTTATCCCGATTGGCAGTGTCCCTAACATGGATAAGTTCGTAGGTGGCTTTTCCGATAGCAACGTCAGCCTTTTGGGCCATCACACTAACGTTGGTCAGCGTTAGCAACAGCAAACTAAAAAATATCTTCATCATCAATAATATTGGTATGCCGTAAAACTAATAATTTAGTTTGAAAGATAACGTAAACATTCAGTACATTTTTGCCGATGGTTACAGCAATCGATCGTCGAAGTTGAAGGGAAGGCTATTTACTTTTATTTTGCTGATGAGCGGATGAGCCGGGTTAAGCAGGTAATTAAATTCCTGTTCAACTACGGATGAGGGCACTTTCATGGCCAGGTATTGGCCGTTTTTAAGGAATTGGTTCCCTATCTGTTTGAGTTCGGCCGGCGATGATATATCTTTCCAGTTAGCGGGCAGGGTATTTATTTCTATATCCAGGATCTTACTTTCAGGTATTTTGATCTCTGCAAGGCAAAAATTATCGGGGATCAAAAGGGGAGGGAGGTGTACCAATACTTCTAACACCGCCAACGCCCTCGACGATGCCGTATAAACCATGGCGTGGCCTTTACTGTTCCATCGGCCGCCGTATAGCCTTGCGCCAATGCCGTCAAGGCTGTTGATGTATTTACAATTAGCAATACGGTACAGGATCATTTAAGCAAAAATACCATGCTCGATACGGCCAAGCTCGTTAAATACCATATCGAAACCGGCAGAGGTATCTAAGAAGCTAACCGGGGCCTCACCATTAAAAATAAGGCTTGGTGCCTTAACCCAAAGCTTAAACTTATCAAGCGAACCAAATACCTCTTCGCCGCGCGTATATAACCGGGCAAGCTCAACCGCTTTTTCTGCGTACTCGGTTTTAATGATCGCATCATCCTCATAGCGTTGTAAGGTACGCTCGGAAATGTGAAGGATGCCGGATAACTCCTGCAGCGTGAGCGAGATTTTTTTTGCCAAGGCAAGCAGCGCCTTTTTAGGGAAGCCCTGCCTTGCCAGTTTGACGATATCAAAATCTGAAGAAAAGTTGGCGGCTTTGGTACCGCCAAATAAATTATATAGCGACACGCCAGAACCTTCGGGCATGTAAATTGCCATTGGTTCGTTGACGATGTTATCGTGAATGTGTTTTTCTTCGTACGACATAATAACAAATTTAATTACTAAATGTCGTATTTAAAAATTATTCGGCAATAATTAAAAAATAATTTTTCTTTCCTTTTTGCGCTACCAGGTATTTGCCATTAATGAGTTTATCGGAATTGATGATATCCTCCGGCGTATTGATTTTTTCCCTGTTGATGGAAGCGCCCCCGCCCTGAATAATTTTCTTGGCCTCGCTTTTTGATGGGAAAACAGCGGTTTTTCCGGCAAGCAGATCGGTAGCGGTAATGCCTGCAGCTAATTCTTCTTTGCTAATGCTAAAATTTGGAACGCCGCTAAACAACCCAGTCACTTCATCATTATTTAACTCGTTTAAAAACTCAATGCCGATATTTCCGAAAAAGAATTCGGATGATTTTACCGCTTTAATAAATTCCGCCTCGCCGTGTGTACGGATAGTAATATCCTTCGCCAGAGCTTTTTGCAGCGTTCGCATATGCGGTGCCGCATCATGTTCTGAAATGATGGCGTCTATTGTTTCCTTATCGAAAAGCGTAAAGATCTTGATCTGGCTTTTGGCATCATCGTCGCTTGCGTTTAGCCAAAACTGGTAAAACTGGTAAGGCGATGTTTTCGCAGCATCCAGCCAGATGTTGCCCCCTTCGGATTTGCCGAACTTCGTGCCATCGGCTTTTTTAAGCAATTGGGTGGTTAAAGCAAAAGCTTCTCCACGCCCTTTGCGCCGCACCAATTCGGTACCGGTAACAATGTTACCCCACTGGTCGCTGCCGCCCATTTGCAGTACGCAGTTCTTTTCTTTCCAGAGGTAGTAAAAATCGTAGCCCTGTACCAGTTGGTAAGAAAACTCGGTGAATGACATCCCCGTATCGCCGTTAATGCGGTTCTTAACCGAATCTTTGGCCATCATATAATTAACGGTGATGTGTTTGCCCACCTCGCGGATGAAATCTAAAAAGTTAAAATCCTTAAACCAATCAAAGTTGTTTACCATTTCGGCGCTGTTATGGCCGTTGCCAAAGTCAAGGAATCTTTCCAGTTGCGCTTTGATCCCATTAAGGTTAAGCTGCAAGGCTTCTTCTGATAACAAATTACGTTCGGCGGATTTGCCGGAAGGATCGCCCACCATACCGGTAGCGCCCCCAACCAGCGCAAAAGGCTTATGGCCCGCACGCTGAAAGTGGATGAGTGTCATAATCTGCGCAAGGCTGCCTACATGCAGAGAGTCGGCCGTTGGGTCAAAACCTATATAGCCCGAAACCATCCCTTTATTCAATAATTCTTCCGTACCGGGCATTATATCATGCAGCATGCCTCTCCAGCGTAGTTCTTCTACAAAATTCATCAGTGTAAGTATTTTTAATCCCGAACCATAGCAGTTGTATGCGGGGACGGCAAAGATAACAGAATATCGTATAGCAGAATATTCCGATCTTATAGTTTAAGTCTTAATGCCTGTTGGGTGTGTAAATTCAGCATGATTTTGCTATTACATCTGTGTTAATGCTTTTAAGTGTAACTAATTTTTCGTTTATTGTGACAAACGGACACGTAACGCAGCGCCTATGAATTTTTTGTCGCATTATTATTTCGACCGGTATACTACCGACTGCTACTTTATATTAGGTACGGTACTGCCCGATCTTTTAAAAAATGCCGACAAGTCGATCATGCTGCACCCGGAAAAATTAACACACCCCAACCCGGCCGTTAACTCCATTATTAATGGGTGGAACAAACATTTACTGGTTGATAAATACTTTCATTCGGCAGCGTTTTTTCAGTTTCACTCGCATGCGTTAAAGAACCTGTTAACCCCTGCCATAACCGGCTCGCCGGTAAAACCATTTTTCCTGGGGCATATCACTATCGAACTGATCCTGGATAATCTGCTGCTCACTACCGGCAAAATCAGTGTGAATGATTTTTATGATCATTTGGATAAATGCAGCCAGGAAGTGATCCACGAGTTTTTAACATTTGCAGGCATGCATAACCCCGGGGTGTTTGCTCAATTCTACACTGAATTTAAAAAAAGCCGTTACCTCAAAACTTACGAAAACCTGTCGCAGGTTACCTACGCGCTTAAACGCATTTGTATGCGCGTTTGGCGCGACCCATTTACGCCAGCCCATGAACTAGCCATGACAGACGTTGTTTTGGCCTACCGCGAGGGTTTGCTGGATAGCTTTATGAATATTTATGAAGAGATAGGGGAAAAGTTGTAAAATGCTTCGTGCGGATGGGAGTTTGCAAAAATTTAAAAGAGGTCAGGGAATTTATAGTTCCTGGTCCCAATAAATCATTATGGGAGAAATCTGGGTGTGGAATAACTTGTCCCAGATTTACCCACTTGTATCCCCCAACTTCCATGCGTTAGCGATAGCAGTGAAAAGCCCGTAAACGCAGCGCAGCGAATTGCGGACTTGTAACGAATAGCGCGGGCCGCAGGCAACGCCATAATCATTTGCCCAATTTGACTGTGGGAAAACGCATTTCCAATGTAAAAAATAATATAATTGGCGCTTTACTTTCCAAACCTTTCACGAAACCTCTCAAAAACCACTATTTACCAGTAAATTATTTTTTTTCTATAAAAATTATATCCCTACCTTTGCAGTCCCAATTAAGTGTTGGGAAAAAGGAGTAAAATTTATTAATGGCAAAAAAACAAGAAGCAGAAAAAGAATTAAAAGCTAAGGAAGCAGAACTGGGTACAGTTTCAGCGACCGCAGAAAAAGAAACTATTGAGTCAGAGGCTGATTCAATATCAATTGAAGAGATCAAATCTAGGATCGCAGCTGCACCACCGGAAGATTTCGACTGGGATGCAGATGAAAAAAAGTTTGGTAACTACAGCGATAGCGACCGTGAGGAATTAGAGAAAATGTATGATGGAACATTCAGTTCTATCACCAAAGGCGAAATTATCTCAGGTGTTGTTGTAAACATCAACAACAAAGACGTTGTATTGAACATCGGCTTTAAATCTGACGGTTTAGTATCAGTTTCTGAATTCCGTGATACACCTGATCTTAAGATCGGTGATTCGGTTGAAGTATTTGTAGAGTCACAGGAAGATGCTAACGGTCAGTTGGTGCTTTCACGTAAACGTGCAAAAACTCAAAAATCATGGGAGCGTATTAATTCAGCTCTGGATAACGATGAGATCATTACCGGTTTTGTTAAAAGCAGAACTAAAGGTGGTTTAATTGTGGATATTATGGGCGTTGAAGCCTTTTTACCAGGTTCACAGATCGACATCAAACCTATCAGGGATTATGATGTATATGTGGGCAAAACAATGGAATTTAAAGTTGTTAAGATCAACCACGAGTTTAAGAACGTAGTGGTATCGCACAAAGTGCTGATTGAAGACGATTTGGAAAACCAAAAAACTGAAATTGTTGCTAAGCTTGAAAAAGGCCAGGTATTGGAAGGTACCGTTAAAAATATTACCGACTTTGGTGTATTTATTGACCTTGGTGGTGTTGACGGTTTATTGCACATTACCGATATTTCATGGGGCCGCATAGAGCATCCAAGAGAAGTGTTAGCACTAGATCAGAAGATCAACGTGGTAGTGCTTGACTTTGATGACGAGAAAAAACGTATCGCTTTAGGTTTAAAACAACTTACTCCACACCCTTGGCAGTCTTTGGATGAAAACATCCAGATCGGCTCTCATGTGAAAGGTAAAATTGTAACTGTAGCTGATTACGGCGCGTTCTTAGAAATTATCCCGGGTGTTGAAGGTTTGATCCACGTGTCTGAAATGTCATGGTCTCAAAACCTGCGCAATCCTCAGGAATTCCTTAAAGTTGGCGACGAAGTTGAAGCTCAGGTATTAACCTTAGATCGCGACGAACGCAAAATGAGCTTGGGTATTAAGCAATTAACTCCTGATCCATGGCAAAACGCCGGCGCTAAATACGCCATCGGTACTACTCATGTAGCTACTGTTAAAAACATGACCAACTTTGGTGTGTTTGTTGAGCTGGAAGACGGAATTGATGGTTTGATCCACATCTCTGACTTATCATGGTCTAAAAAAGTAAACCACCCTAACGAATTTACTAAGGTTGGCGAAAAATTAAACGTGGTAGTTTTAGAGTTGGATATCGATAACCGCAAACTGAGCTTAGGCCACAAACAATTGGAAGAAAACCCTTGGGATACATTTGAAACGATCTTCACTATCGATTCGATACATGAAGGTACCGTTATCAAGGTAACCGACAAAGGCGCTATCGTAGCTTTACCTTACGGTGTTGAAGGCTTCTGCCCAACTAAACATCTGGTTAGAGAAGATGGTAAATCAGTTAAGGCTGAAGAGTCTGCTGAGTTCAAGATCATCGAATTTAACAAAGAGAACAAACGTATCGTTATTTCACACTCACGTATATGGGAAGAAGCTCGCGCTGATGCTCGTGTACAGGAATTTGAAAACCGCAAAAAAGAAGCAAAATCTGCTAACAACGCGGTGAAGAAAGTGAAAGAATCTGTTGAGAAATCAACTTTAGGTGACCTTAGCGTATTAGCTCAGTTGAAAGAGCAAATGGAAGGTGCTGAAAGCAAAGCTGCTAAAAAAGCGCCTGCTGCCGCACCAGCTAAGAAAGCAGAACCTGAAGCTGCTGCCGACACAGAAGAAACCGAAGAAGTTTAATCTTTTAAAGTTTAAATATTTAAAGCCCTTCCGAGCAATCGGAAGGGCTTTTTTGTGTTTAAATGTTGTATGCATGCGTTTTACTGGTCCAGTGTGAATGTCCTGTGGGGTGCCGAAATAAATTCGGCATGACGGCTGGCTTTTTGTCCTGTGGGGTTGCCGAAATAAATTCGGCATTACGGCTGGTTATTTGCTTTCTGTGACTGGGACTTGCGTTTAAGACGATCAGCGAATGCTTAACTAGTTTGACTTCATAAAACGATAAACCAACCTGCCGTCAATTGTCTTCTAAGACTATAGTCCCACCTTGCCGTCATGCCGAATTTATTTCGGCACCCCACATGCTAAAACGATAATCCCACCTTGCCGTCATGCCGAATTTATTTCGGCACCCCGAATGCTAAGACGATGACCTCCCCTTGCCGTCATGCCGAATTTATTTCGGCACCCCACATGCTAAAACGATAATCCCACCTAGCCTTCATGCCGAATTTATTTCTGCATCCCACATGCTAAAACGATAATCCCACCTTGCCGTCATGCCGAATTTATTTCGGCACCCCACATGCTAAGACGATAATCCCACCTTGCCGTCATGCCGAATATATTTCACTGTTGTCCGGTAAAAACTCAAATAATAAAAAAAGTTACGATTTAAGGCCTTTCAGAGTAGATCATGTCTTAAAACCAATTTCCAAGCCCCCCAGTTTTAGTTGTTCGGCATGATCGTACACTGCGGACAGCCGTTCGGGATTGTTAAGGAAGTCGAACAAATGAATGTAGCTCATCAAATGCAACCTGATGATCGACGTTAGATTTGAAAAGGCCCATTTCCTTTTGAGTTGTACCTGTACCAGTTTGATGAGCAGATCAGCAATGAAAGCACACCATATCTGGATCTTAATGGCGTTTTCATTATCGCCAAGGAAGTATTTAAGCGGGAAGTTCTGTTTAACCCGTTTGAAAAGCACCTCGATCAGCCATCGCTTTTTATAAATGTCTGCTACCACTTCAGGAGGCAGAGAAAAGTTGTTGGTCAGGAACTCAAATGTCCGGCCGGATTCCTTGTCGAAAAAGGTAACTACGCGGACTTTTAGCTTGATGCCTTCTTTTTGAGTCCGTGTTCCCTGTAAGAGAGATCTATCCGCTACTACACCCACATCTTTACTGTGTTCGCTCAACTCATGGACAGTGGTTACGGTGTAACGGGCATCTTTTTTCTGCCTTGTAACGAAAAATACGCCCTCATTACAGAATCTTTCATACTGGGCGTAACTGACATAGCCTTTATCAAAAACGATGAATGAACCTGGCTGTAAGTGTATCTCTTTCAAAAAAGGCATATCATTGGCACTGGCAGCGGTAAAGTTCACCTTTAGTGGTACATCGTCCGCAGCATTGATCAACGTGTGCACCTTGATCCCGCCCTTTCTTCTGCCATCTAACTTACCCGGGCTTGGAGCATTTAATATTCGCTGAAACAACGTGATGGTAGAAGCATCAGCTATAAAAAGTTTTGGGTCTATACGCAACCGGCTGTCCGGTAAAAGATGCTTATGACGACGGTATAACTGATCATAGATACGGGCAAATACCTCAAAACTTCTCCCGGCATTGGCATCACATAAAGTGCTTCGCGCCGGACACTTAATAACGCCCGTATGGCTGAGTTTATGCAGGCAGGCCTTCATGCCGCTCACTACTTCACGACTACTGGTGCATTTATTGAAAGCACAATAAAGCATCGTTACCAGGTGGGTATAAGTGTCGAAATAACGATAATAGCGGTCATGCTCACCGCGCCGGGCTAATGACCTTATTCCATTACGGTCAAGTAAACTTAACAGCTGATTCAGCACCGGCTGTCCGGTAAAAAAAGTACTTTTGCCCATGTTGAATGTTTAAGTGTGGTAACTCAAATATCAACAACAAAGGGGTAGCTTGTAAACTACCCCTTAACTTTTATCAAAAAATCGTTTTACCGGACAACAGTGAATTTATTTCGGCACCCCACATGCTAAGACGAAAACCCCACCTTGCCGTCATGCCGAATTTATTTCGGCACCCCACATGCTAAGACGAAAACCCCACCTTGCCGTCATGCCGAATTTATTTCGGCACCCCACATGCTAAAACGATAATCCCACCTTGCCGTCATGCCGAATTTATTTCGGCACCCCACATGCTAAGACGAAAACCCCATCTTGCCGTCATGCCGAATTTATTTCGGCACCCCACATGCTAAGCGCCCGAGCAATAGGTAAACGACAGAAAAATGAGCTGAATACTTACTTCAGACTGGTCCTGTGTGAATGTCCTGTGGGGTGCCGAAACAAGTTCGGCATGACGACTGTTTTTTGTCCTGTGGGGTGCCGAAATAAATTCGGCATGACGACTGTTTTTTGTCCTGTGGGGTGCCGAAATAAGTTCAGCATGACGGCTGGTTTTTGTCCTGTGGGGTGCCGAAACAAGTTCGGCATGACGACTGTTTTTTGTCCTGTGGGGTGCCGAAATAAATTCGGCATGACGACTGGTTTTTGTCCTGTGGGGTGCCGAAATAAATTCGGCATGACAGCTGGTTTTTGTCCTGTTGGGTGCCGAAATAAATTCGGCATGACGGCTGGTTTTTTGTCCTGTGGGATGCCGAGATAAATTCAGCATGACGTCTGCATTTTGATATCAGTGAGGATGCCGCGATTTTAGAGCTCTAATTTGGACTCATTGCTAGATCTGTAATTCTTTATCACCTTTTTCTCGCAGGTTTCCTTGCGTCAAAAATGCTCTTCTCCGCAGCCATTTTTTCAACAGCCTGCCAGGTGCGCGGGGCAGCTGCCGATAGGTTAATGCCTTTATCTTTCCCTATCTGTACATCATCTTCTATACGTACACCAATGTTCCACCACTTTTTGTCGCAGGGACTTCCTGCGGGGATGTAGATGCCCGGCTCAACGGTGATCACCATGTTTTCTATCAGGTTGTCTCCGTATGCGCCTTTGTCGTGTACATCCAGGCCCAGGTGGTGCGATACGCCATGCGGATAATAGCGGCCCACTTCCTTTGCATCTTTTATGATGCCTAATTTGATCAGGCCGGCAGCAAGCACCTCTGCAGTCTTTTCTTGTAATGATCCATAAGGCACACCTGCTTTGCATAGCGGAAATACCGCTTCCTGCGCATTGTAAACTAATTCATAAATTGCTTTTTGTGCCTCGGTGAATTTGCCGTTGGCAGGGAACGTACGCGTAACATCTGCCGAGTAGCCATGATACTCTGAGCCAACATCCATCAGCACCAGCTGGTTTTGTACCGCTGTTGCATTGTTCTCTTCGTAGTGTAAAATACAACCGTTGCCCCCGGCGCCAACAATTGGCGGATAGCCCTCATCTTCGGCACCGTACTTTTTGTGTACATACACCATAATGCCTTCTAATTCGCGCTCGCTCATTTGCGGGGTAACAGCACGCATAGCTTCTGCATGTGCCAGGCTGCTGATCATCACCGATTTTTTCAATAGTTCAATTTCCTCCGGCGTTTTTACACCTCGCAATTGCGTTAAAGCATCATCGTAAAGGCCTATGCCACCTATTTCAGCAGCTATCTTACTTTTGATCGACATGAATGTTACCGAATCTGGCTGGGCCATCAATTGTTGAATAATTGCGTTATTCTTGTAAGCCTCCTGGTCCATTTTTGGCTTTAAGTAAGCAGCGAACCGGCCAAGGTTTTTTGGATTGCCACGCAAGGCAACAAAACTAAGATCGGCCATGAGGCCTTTGTCCATTTCCTTTATCCCGGCTTTGCTTTGAAAGGTATTGACTAAATCGCGCAGGCTTCCTTTAACTGATGAAGCACCTACATCACCCGGCAAGCCATCATACAGGATAGTGGCAAATTTTTTAAAGTAGAGATCAAAACCTGAAAAATCTGCACTGTTGTAGGCCTCCTTAAAACCAAGCTGGCCTTTTGCGCCCTCAACACCAAGGCGTTTACCGGTCCACTGTTCCTGGGCAGCATCCCTTTTTTGCACAAATAAAACTTCGTTATACGTACTGCTCCCCTTGCTTTGCATTTCTTTAAAAATCAGCAGCATGGAGTTGGCTTCTTTATAACCCGACAAATAATACAGATCCGGGTTTTGATGAAAAACATAATTTACATCATTGGAGAAAACCTGCTCTGGATAAGCGAAGACCACTGCAACCGAATTGGCGGGCATTTTATCCCTCAGGGCTTGTCGCCTGCCTGCATGGAATTCTTTGCTCAAATAATCAATAGGCAGTTTTTCGGTTACAATTGTTTGCGCAAATATGGGTGATACCGCTGAAAAGGAGAGCGCAGCAAGCAGTGTTATTTTATAGATACATTTCATATATAGAGCGAATTTTGAACATTTTAAAGCGCTTTGAAGATAGGGAATAGGCGGGGTATCTAAAACAACGGATTGATTTTTACGTAGTAGTGCCACAGCAGGACGCTTGATAACCACAAAAAACTGAGAGGTTTTTTTGCAAAGAGCCGCAAAGCCTTTAAAATCAACTAAAAGGCTTTGTGTCCTTTGTGCTCCTGCTTTGTGCTACAGTAATCAGTCAGTTAAAACTAATTAGCTAACAAGAGGGTAATAGAAAAAGCTATTGACTAATCTCTATTCAACTAATGGCCAAAATTATTACCTTTGCCCAAATCCACCCACACGATGCAAAATCTAACGCTGCTCGACGGTCAGAAATTTCAAATTACAATTCAGCGTTTATGTCGTCAGTTAATTGAAAATCATAACGATTTTTCGAGTTCTGTACTGATCGGCATACAGCCACGAGGCATTTACCTGGCCTATCGCGTTGCGGAAGAACTGCGTAAGATCCTGCCAGAAAGCAATATCCAGCAGGGCGATCTCGATATTACCTTTTACCGCGATGATTTCCGCAGGCGGGATACACCACTGGTGCCCAATCAAACTAAGATCGATTTTATTATTGAAGGTAAAAAAGTGATCATGATGGACGATGTATTGTGGACCGGACGGACCATCCGTGCCGCTATGGACGCTATGCAGGCATTCGGCAGACCCGAAAAGGTGGAACTGCTTGCGCTGGTAGATCGCCGTTATTCGCGCCATATCCCGGTAGCGGCAGATTATGTGGGTATAGAAGTAGATAGCATAGCATCGCAAAAAGTAGTAGTCAGCTGGAAGGAAACCGATGGCGAAGACAGGATTGTGCTGGTATCAGAGAATTCTAACTAAGTCTCCACCGGGCGGCATTACGGGGGTATTAAACAAGCTTGGACCGTTATACACAGCTGAAAGAATATTTCTTGCTATGCATGGCGTGGTTTTAAATAGTGAATAGAATAATTACGAATCAGATATTCGAAATCAAACAAATGGCATTAAGCACACGGCATTTATTAGGTATAAAAGATTTAAACGTTGGCGATATCAACCAGATATTTGAAACCGCTGATAATTTTAAAACGGTGCTGAACAGGCCGATAAAAAAGGTGCCGTCTTTGCGGGATGTTACCATTGCCAATATTTTCTTTGAGAATTCTACCCGCACCCGGTTAAGCTTTGAGCTTGCCGAGAAACGACTTTCGGCAGATGTGGTGAACTTTTCGGCATCTTCTTCATCTGTAAGTAAAGGCGAAACTTTGGTAGATACCGTAAACAACATCCTGGCCATGAAGGTGGATATGGTGGTGATGCGCCATCCGTACGCTGGTGCCGGTGTGTTTTTAGCCAAGCATGTAAAGGCCCAGATCGTGAACGCCGGTGATGGTGCCCACGAGCACCCCACCCAGGCCCTGCTGGATGCTTTTTCAATCCGTGAACGTTATGGCGAAGTAGCCGGTAAGAAGGTAGTGATCGTAGGCGATATCCTGCACTCGCGGGTAGCATTGTCCAACATTCTTTGCCTGAAACAATTGGGTGCCGAGGTAATGGTTTGCGGGCCGACTACCCTGATCCCTAAATACATTGGTTCCTTAGGTGTTAAAGTAGAACATAATTTGATTAAAGCGTTGAACTGGTGCGATGTAGCCAATATGCTGCGCATCCAGTTGGAGCGGCAGGATATCAAATACTTCCCGTCTCTTAGGGAATATACCATGCTGTACGGACTGAATAAGCAGATCCTCGATGGCCTTGACAAAGAGATCACGGTGATGCACCCGGGCCCAATTAACCGTGGCGTGGAGATCACCAGTGATGTAGCCGACAGCAAACAATCCATCATCCTGGACCAGGTGGAGAATGGCGTTGCCATCCGGATGGCGGTACTGTATTTGCTGGCAGGGCAGGGGGCGTAAATATATGCTGGCGGCTCTTGGCAAATATCTCAGGCAAAATTTGCTTGGCGTTGCCGTTGGGCTGGCTATCGTTAGCTTTCTGGTAGAAACACTTTTAATTCATTCTAAAGATTTTCTTTTCACTGGGTTTGCTGCTGTGCTGATATTTATCATTGCAGGCTATCAAAAGCACCATGAAAGGCGATTGAAGGCACGTGAATTGAAGAAAAAGGGGCTCACCATCACCGACACATTGAATATTGAGTTTGTTAAAAGTTGGGAAGTGTTGCGCAAACAGGGAATCTACAAGTTTTGCTTTATAGATGGCGGGTTGATGCTGGGCTTAATTATCATGCTGCCGGTTGCTTTAATAGGCATGCTGACGCTAAGCGATCTGAACGGACTTTTTTCAGATCCTGGTAGGATTTTTTGGTATATCACCGATTGTGCCCTGATAGGTTATGTTACCGGTGCGCTGATCTACTTTGTAAGGTGGATAATTAATGAGAAACGGTTTATCCGCCTAACTGATCCTTTAGCATTTTAACCTGCTGAGGCATTTCAGCAGCAGCCGTTGCCGCAATACTATTGCATTCCAAACCTGTTCTGATAACGGGCCCGCCTTATTATCTGCACGCGAAATTCTTTACCAGCGAATACAATTCGGATACCAATGGCTTTACACTAAACGCAGCGGATATAAGGCAATCCATTTCCCTAATTTGATGCCTGACTGGCTGCCGCCCTTACCGCAAAGCAGGTCATAAACACAGCCACCAAACTCTTGAATCAAAGCCCCTATCCAGCCTGGAGCGGTAAGCGAGAAAGTTGACGACGACAAGGTCTAAAACAATTGGAACGGGGAATCGGTTTATAAAAGAAAATACAAACATGAAAAAGCTACTCATTTTGCTGCTCGCAATGTTCATTAACATTTCGGCAATGACAACTTCCTACGCGTTTCAGGATACTACAAAGAAAACAAAGAGTGGTAAACTGGACAGGCGTAATAATGCCAACAAGCACCTTAAAAAGGATGGCACAATGGACATGCGCTACAAGTCAAGCAGCAGCGCCACTAAAAAGGTATCATCCAAAAAAACGGTAACCCCGTAATAAAAAAACCCGACGATAGACTGCCCCCAAAATTTAACTATTTATTGGGGGCAGTTTATGTTTAAAAGCGCTTTAAAAGGCCTCTCAACCTTTTCCGTTTAAGATTTTCTTCACCACATCCACCGCACTGCTCAGTGCAGCCTCCACGGTTCCCATTGCGGTGCCATCGTACAAATATTCCCCGCAAAAATAGATCGTGCCTTCAACAGGTGTGTTTAATATTTGTCGTGCTGCCGACGCGGCAACGGTATCGTAAGCGTAGGAACCGCGCGTGTACGGATCGGCGGTCCAGTTCATAATGCGCCGGGCAATCAGTTTAGTCTTCAGTTCTTCCACATCCCTACTAAATATATTGGCCAGTGATTGCAGCCCCTGGCTTGCCAGATCCTCATCGGAAGTATTTGTTTTTTCCGCCGCCGCCGGTCCGCCGATCCACCCGGTGAGCACGTTCGATGTTTCTGGCACCTGGGTCCACCAGGTTGGGATCTCTTCGCTACTAAACAGGTAACCCATTTCGTCAAAGTTCCTGCCGGCCAGGCCCGCTGTTTTGCCATCGAGCCAAAAAGGTTCGCTGAATTCAAAGAGGATCTTGATCACCGCACCGAATCCCATTTGTTGGATCGCCTCGCTTTGCGCCGGGATAGGTGGGTCGAATCTTACGGCTCCCTGTTCACCAGGATCCGCTTTTAATACGCCCAGCGGCATCGCAATCAGCAACTGCTCTGCCTTGTAGCGTGTTCCATCTATGGTGGTAACCGTGACTTCATCGGGCGCCCATTGAATTTGGCTGGCTGCGGCATTCAAGTAGATTTCGCCGCCATTAGCCTTGCATTCATTTGCCAGGTAATTGATCATGCTGCAATAGCCGCCATCCAAGCGATGCTGGGCATCCTCATCGTCGTGCTGCCATTCGTTGCGGAGGGCAAATACACTGGCGTCTCGCGGGTTCGCGGTATCATAGCCGCTTACAAATTCCCAAACGCCATCACGCAGGCCGGCGTATTGATCACCCGGGAATTCTGCCTGAAGGAAATCGTAAATATTGGTATCTTTCTTTAGATCATTAAGGCGTTTCATCAGTAGGTCCCAATCATGTATCACCATCGCATTCTCATCAAACTTTCCATTTTCAAAGCGCCACATTTCGGCATTGGCGGGCCGGGTGCAGATACCGGCTTCTTTCAGCAGCTTAAGTGTTACGGGCAAATCGCCATGAATAAATTCGGCCCCTAACTCGGTATGTTTAAAAAATGATGTATCATTTAAGGTTTGGATCCGGCCGCCTGTGCGGCTACGGGCTTCCAACACGGTTACTTTTTTGCCCGCACTGGCTAAAGATCGTGCAGCCATTAGTCCGGCAGCGCCTGCACCAATAATTAAAATACGGTTCTTCATATAGTGAGTGCAAAGTAAAGCGAAAAGTTGTATTGCGCAAGGCATCATAGATGGTGGCTGCCTTCTAGCTTTGAAGGATGTGATTGCAGCGTGGTTTGCAAATAGATGTGTTTGGGGTGATTCACTCAAAGTGTTTCACGGTATTTTAGTACCCCAGGTTGATAAAATTAAATCATTGATGATCAATAAAATATGTTGCAGTGTATTTAAAAAAGGGCGTTTCAATAAAAAAGCTAAAACATTGATAATCAAACATAAAGCTGATTCACCCGATTCACTTTCGCGGAGTGAAACACGGTGTCGTCCTGTATGGGGTTTATACATTTATCATTGTGACTGGGGATGAAATCAAACCTTTCGGAAAACAAGTTTGTGAAAAAAGGCTTTGTCTTTTAACAGGATTTAGGTGAGGCCAAATGTTTGTATTATTTTAGCGCCGTGTAACTCAATACCTATTTTATGAAGGATTATTTTAAAGTTGACGAGTGGAAGATCATCGAAGAAGGCTTCGATCCAAACTATAATAAAGTAGCAGAAAGCGTTTTGAGCCTGGGCAACGGCCGGATGGGCCAGCGGGCAAATTTTGAGGAAGCCTACAGCGGTGATACCCTGCAGGGCAACTACGTAGCAGGTGTTTACTACCCTGATAAAACCCGCGTTGGCTGGTGGAAAAACGGTTACCCCGAGTACTTTGCCAAAGTGCTGAATGCGGCTAACTGGATAGGGATTGACATCAACGTTGCGGGTGAGCAACTGGATCTTGCTAAATGCGAGGTATCCGCGTTTACCCGCGAACTGGATATGAAAGAGGGCTATCTCAAGCGTAGCTTCCGGGCAAAAATGGCATCCGGTAAAGAACTAGCCGTGGAAACTACCCGTTTCTGCAGCATAGCTGATGATAAGTGCGGTGCTGTTAAATATTCAGTTACACCGCTTAACTTTGATGGCGAGATCACGATCACGCCATTTATCGATGGTGACATTGCCAACAAAGATTCAAACTACGACGAGAAGTTCTGGGATGAAGTAGATAAGAAGCTGGAAAATGACGGCGGCTTTTTACGCCTCATCACCAAAAAAACCAAATTCCAGGTGCTGACCGCAATGAAGTGCATATTGCTTCAAAACGGTACGGAAGTAAGCTACCAGGCAGCCCCGGTTGAAAAAGAAAAATACATCGCGATTGCGATCAAAGCCAATGTGAAAAAGGAAGAAGCGACTACGCTGATTAAGTATGCGGTTAATTTGTCTTCGCAGAATTATGAACTGGCAGAAATGCCTAAGCGGGGTGAAGATCTGCTTGCCGCAATTTCAAAAAAAGGCTTTGATAAAATGTTGGCCGAACAGGCTAGTGCTTGGGCGGAGAAGTGGAAAAACAACGATATTATTATAGATGGGGATGCCAAAGCACAGCAGGGGATTCGTTTCAATATCTTCCAGCTCAACCAAACCTATACCGGTGAGGATGATCGTTTGAATATTGGACCGAAAGGCTTTACCGGTGAAAAGTACGGAGGCTCCACCTATTGGGATACCGAAGCCTATTGCGTTCCGTTTTACCTGGCTACTGCAGACAAGAAAGTTGCCCGTAATTTGCTGCTGTATCGCTATAAACAATTAGGCAAAGCAATTGACAATGCAAAGCTGCTTGGCTTTAACAATGGCGCGGCCTTGTATCCAATGGTGACAATGGACGGTACGGAGTGCCATAACGAGTGGGAAATTACCTTTGAGGAGATCCACCGGAATGGAGCCATTGCTTTTGCTATTTATAATTACGTGCGCTATACCGGCGACGAGGCTTACCTGGCCGATTATGGTTTGGAGGTATTGATCGCCATTGCCCGTTTCTGGTCGCAGCGTGTTACATTTTCTGACGAAAAGGGCCAGTACGTAATGTTGGGGGTTACCGGGCCAAATGAATACGAGAACAACATCAACAATAACTGGTATACCAGCACAATTGCGGTTTGGTGTATGAAATATACGCTGGAAGTACTGGATAAAGTTAAAGCTGCAGACGAGGCTAAATTAACGGCTCTACTCAGCAAACTTGCTTTTGATACCGAGGTAGAAACCGGCCGGTATAAAGATATCATCGCAAAGATGTACCTGGGTTATGACGAGAAACAGGGCATTTACCTGCAGCAGGATGGCTACCTGGATAAAGAACAGATCCTGGTGAAAGATTTGCCAAAAGAAAACCTCCCGCTGGTTAAAAAATGGAGCTGGGACAGGATCCTGAGATCCATCTATATTAAGCAAGCTGATGTACTGCAAGGGCTGTACTTCTTCGAAGATGATTATGACCTGGAAATCATTCGCCGTAACTATGATTATTACGAACCGAGAACGGTGCATGAGTCGTCATTGTCACCTTGTGTGCACTCTATATTAGCTGCTAAGCTGGGCGATGTAGAGCGGGCTTACCAGTTCTATCTGCGTACATCAAGATTGGATATCGACGATTATAACGATGACACGGATGATGGTTGCCATATTACCTCAATGGCGGGCACCTGGATGGCCATTGTAGAAGGTTTTGGTGGCATGCGGGTGAAGGATGGTCAACTGGCATTCAGTCCGTTATTGCCCGAAGAATGGAAAGCATTATCTTTCCAGATCGGATTTAGAGGGACGTTATTAAATGTCAGCATAGCTAAGGCAGGGGTCACCATTACAAAAACATCAGGTATAGATCTTGAGGTAATTGTGAATGGAAAGCCACAGATCGTTAAATAGCCATGTGGCGAAATTAATCAGGAATAAATGTCATCCAACCCAGATCATAAATTAACAATCTATCAGCTGTTGCCCCGTTTATTCGGAAACAATAAGTCAGTTAATAAAGTAAACGGATCTATTGAAGAGAACGGCTGCGGGAAGTTCAACGACATTACCGATAAAGCGCTGGCGGAGATCAGAGATATGGGATTTTGCCATGTTTGGTATACCGGTATTATTGAACATGCAACCATGACCGATTACTCGGCCTACGGTATTCCGCCTGACGATCCTGATGTGGTAAAGGGCAGGGCCGGTTCACCTTATGCGATAAAAGATTATTACGATTTAGCGCCAGACCTGGCTGTTGACATCAATAACCGGTTAAACGAATTCCAGGACCTGGTGACCCGGACACACTTTGCGGGTTTAAAGGTCCTGATCGATTTTGTACCCAACCACGTAGCCCGCACTTACGCGTCAGACAAGCGCCCGGCCGGTGTGCGCGACTTTGGCGAGGATGATGATACAACGCAGTCGTACACAACCGAGAATGATTTTTACTACATTCCTGGTGAGCCCTTCAAGGTGCCGGCAGGATATAATCCGGGTGGGGATGGTTTTACATCGCCGCTGAAGGATGGCCGGTTTGACGAGTTTCCTGCTAAGGCCACCGGTAATGATGTTTTTAAGCCCGACCCTTCTATAAATGATTGGTTCGAGACCATAAAACTTAATTATGGTGTGTACTATCTGGACGGGCATAAAACCTATTTCGGACATGTGCCACCGCTTTGGTATAAGATGCACCACGTGCTCACCTATTGGGCAGAGATGGGCGTGGATGGTTTTCGCTGCGATATGATAGAGATGGTACCGGTAGAATTTTGGGCATGGCTGATCCCCAAACTAAAAGCTACCTATCCCGAACTGATCTTTATTGGAGAAGCTTATGATAAAAACCAGTATGCTAATTATATCCACAACGGCGGGTTTGATTATTTGTACGATAAGGTTGGCTTATATGAGGCCATTCGTAGACTAACCTGCAATGATGTGGGGAGTTCAACCTGGGAAATCAACAATGTGTGGAATAATCACACCAGGGGTATAGATGAGCATATGATCCGCTTTATGGAAAATCACGATGAGCAGCGTATTGCTAGTCGTTTTTTTGCTGGTGATCCTTGGCTGGCCGTTCCTGGAATGATTGTGAGCGCTACCTTGGCTACAGGGCCGGTAATGGTTTACAGCGGGCAGGAGGTAGGTGAACCGGCAATTGGCGAAGCCGGATTTAGCGGGGATGACGGTCGCACCACCATATTTGATTACTGGGGTGTGCCTGAGCATCAGAAGTGGATAAATTACAATGCTTTTGATGGCGGTGGTTTGTCTCAGGATCAAAAAAGACTACGTGTCTTCTACAGCGATCTTTTAAATACCGTAAAGAACAATGAAGCATTGCGTACCGGTGAGTTTTACGAACTGATGATCGCAAATGAGCATCAGCCCGGCTTTGATTCCAAAGTGTATATTTATCTACGTTATACAACCTCACAACGGGTGTTGATAGTTGCAAATTTTAACCGGAGTGAAAGAAATATCCGTGTTAAGCTCCCGGTAGATCTTTTGGCACAATTCGGTATAAGTGGCAAAACGAATTTTACCGATTTATTATCGAAAACGATATTTAGCACAGAAGAGATCGGCGAAGGAATTGATCTTAACTTAAACGCCTCAAGCGCCTTGCTTTTAAATTTTTAAAATCATCACACCATTCGATGCTTTTGGCTCAATTATAGCTTGAATATTCATGAATAAAATCGTTATTTAGCTGATAGCACAATTGGCTGATGTAGTTTTAAACTTTGTTTAAACAATAGGTAACAAAGTATATTGAATATTGAAGTTTATGAAAGATAATGTACCTGACCCTAACCCGGAATTAATAACGGCAAAGCTTCTCGTTGCGGAGGAGAACATGATTGTGGATGATGAGGAGTTTCACCATTTAAATAACCCTGCCGATGGTATTAAACCTATCGTTAAGAAATATTTAGGTGTGCCTAACCATGCTGAGCAAAAAGGGAATAAATTCTTTTTTACCGATGGCGATGCAAGCGTAGAGGTTACCATTGTTACCCGTGAGATTATTCGTGTACGCCTTGCCCCGCATAGCGTATTTCTAGATGAGTTTTCTTACGCCGTACCAGAGTTGCCAACCAAAGCGGTTTCTTTCAAGCTTACAGAAAACGACCTTGAATTTATCGTATCTACAGAAGCGGTAAACTGTCATATCCGCAAAGCGGATTTCTTAATCTCATTTTCCGATAGTAATAATATCATCACCAGCGCAGACGCCTCGCCGATGCATTGGGAGGAGAACGTAAAATTTGGCGGATACTATGTGTTCTGTACCAAAGAATGTCACGAACAGGAAAGCTTTTTTGGCCTTGGCGATAAAGCAACCGAGTTTAATCTGCGTGGCAAACGGTTAAAAAACTGGAATACCGATGCCTATTCTTACGGCTGGAACCAGGACCCGTTGTACCGGTCAATTCCGTTTTACATTAGTGTAAACGAAGGCATAGCACACGGTATATTTTTCGATAATACATTCAAAGCACATTTTGATTTCGGCGGAGAGGATCAAACCAAAACCAGTTTTTGGGCCGATGGAGGTGAGTTGCAATATTATTATATTCATGGCCCGCACATGATGGATGTGGTAAAAAACTACCACATTTTAACCGGTACACATCCAATGCCACCTCTTTGGGCGTTGGGCTATCACCAATGCCGCTGGAGCTATTATCCCGAAAATAAAGTAAGGGTGATTGCCAACGGTTTCAGGCACAACAAAATTCCATGCGACGGGATCTACCTGGACATCGATTATATGGATGGGTACCGTTGTTTTACCTGGAATAAAAAGTACTTCCCCGATCCGCGCAAAATGATCGACGATTTAAATGCCAACGGTTTTAAAACGGTGGTGATCATTGATCCTGGGATTCGCGTTGATGACAATTATTCTGTATTTAAAGAAGGTAAAGAAAAAAAATATTTTTGTCGCCGAAGCGATGATTACTTTATGGAAGGCCACGTATGGCCGGGCCGCTGCCAGTTTCCAGATTTTACTAACCCGGAAGTACGCACCTGGTGGGGCGGTTTATTTGATGAACTGGTTGACCTTGGTGTTGCCGGTGTTTGGAACGATATGAATGAGCCTGCGGTGTTTGGTTCGGGTACCTTCCCGGATGATGTGCGCCACCAGTATGATGGTTTCCGGGGCAGTCACCGTAAGGCGCACAACGTCTACGGTATGCAAATGGTGCGTGCAACTTATGAAGGTTTGCGCAAGCAAATGAAAAACAAACGTCCGTTTACCATCACGAGGGCGGGTTATGCTGGTGTACAGCGTTACTCGTCGGTATGGACCGGTGACAACGTGGCGTCATGGGAGCATTTAAAGATTGGGAACGTACAATTACAACGTTTATCAGTATCCGGAATTTCATTTTGCGGAACCGATATTGGCGGGTTTAGCGGCGAGCCCGATGGTGAATTATTTACCCGCTGGATACAGATGGGGACATTTTCTCCTTTTATGCGTGCGCACTCTGCCGGTGATACCAAAGAGCGCGAGCCATGGAGCTTTGGCGAGCCTTTTACCAGCATCAACCGTAAATTTATAGAGTTAAGATACAAGTTGTTACCGTACCTGTATTCGGCATTTTGGGAGCATCACCGTTATGGCTTCCCTATTTTAAGGCCGGTTGTGATGCTGGAACAGGATACAATTGCTAATCATTTTCGCCAGGATGAATTCACCTACGGAGATAAAATTTTGATCTGCCCGGTTTTAGAACCTGGCCAAACCACTAGGAACGTTTATTTACCGAAAGGAAAATGGTATGATTTCTGGAGCCTGGAAATGGTTGAAGGCGGCCAGGAAGTACAGGTAGCAACACCTTTGGACACCATGCCAATGTTTGTAAAAGCAGGCTCGGTAGTACCGGAATATCCGGTAATGCAGTACACCAGCGAAAAGCCGATAGAAGAGGTGAAGCTGAATATTTATTATAGCGACTATGAGGTAAACTCATTCCTGTTTGAGGATTACGGTGAAACTTTTGCTTACGAGCAGGATATTTACCTTGAGAAAAAATTCATTGTGAATGGAACAGCAGATAGCCTCAGCATCAAACAAAGCATGGAAGGTTTGTATACACCGAGGTACGAAGGGTACCACATCAAACTAAATGGGTTGCCGTTTAAGCCATCAAAAATTGTGGCTGATGGTAAAGAGATAAAGGAAATATCTGTCAACTCAGATAAAACCTATGAATTTAAATTCAGTAAGAATTTTAAACAGATAGAAATATTGAAGTAGTACGAAAAGGCCCCGCAAGGGGCCTTTTCTTTTACCAAGGTTTCCGCCGGATAAGTCTCTTTTGTCCATTTGGATTCTAAACAAGTTGCAGGAATGCATTGAACTGAAAACGGCATCATAGCAAGCTTTCTCAAAAACGGAACACGGTGCAGTTGCCTTTTTTCTTTTAAATAAACATCTCCCTACAATGTATGTTCAATAATTATATATTTGAACATCAGGAATTGTTCCTGCAACCCATTTAACCTGCGCTCATACAACGCTACCTTACTATGGCAAAGAAAAAAGAAATTACCGGTGCCGAACTATCCGAATCAAAACCTGTGAAAGCAGTAAAGCTAAAAACGACCAAAAAAGCAGATAATGCTGCAGAAAAATGGCCCATAGCTGAAGAGCCTGTAGTGAAAAAAACAAAGCCTGCTGCTAAAAAATCATTGGCCGCTAAATCTGCTGTAACCTTACCAGGCACAGCCGAACAAGTGAAGGCAGTTGAACCTTATAGCCGTTTTACTGATTTTGATATCGAACTATTTAAAGCCGGTAAACATTTCAAACTTTATGAGAAGTTTGGTTCGCATGTAGTAGAATATAGAAACGTAGTAGGTACCTACTTTGCGGTTTGGGCACCCAATGCACAATACGTAGCGGTGATAGGTAATTTTAATGGCTGGAACCGGGGTTCGCACCAATTGAATTACCGCTGGGATGCCTCTGGGATCTGGGAAGGGTGGGTGCCGAACGTTGGCGTAGGCGAAACCTATAAATACTTTATTAAAGGCCCGCAGGGCCAGGATCTGGAAAAGAGCGATCCATTTGCCCTCCGCTGGGAATTGCCTCCGCATACTGCCTCAATAGTTGCCGATACGTTTTATGAATGGAAAGATCAGGACTGGATGGCCAACCGCTACCAGCACACCGCTTTGGATAAACCGTATTCGGTTTACGAAATGCACATCGGGTCATGGGCACGCAGCCCGGAGAGCCCTGATGAGTTTTTGAGCTACCGGCAGCTTGCCGAAAAACTAGTGCCATATGTAAAGGAAATGGGCTTTACTCATGTAGAGTTTATGCCCATAATGGAACACCCATATTATCCAAGCTGGGGTTACCAGATCACCGGTTTCTTTGCAGCCTCATGCCGTTACGGTACGCCGCAGGATCTGATGTATCTGGTAGAAGAGTTCCATGCGAATGGTATTGGTGTGATACTTGATTGGGTGCCATCGCACTTTCCAGGCGATGCACACGGCCTTTATAATTTCGACGGGACACATTTGTACGAGCACGAAGATCTGCGAAAGGGCTTTCACCCGGACTGGAAATCATACATATTTAACTATGGCCGCAACGAGGTTAGGGCTTTCCTGATTAGTAATGCCATATTCTGGCTGGAGCGTTACCATATTGACGGACTCCGTGTAGATGCCGTGGCATCTATGCTTTACCTTGATTATTCACGTAATGAAGGGGAGTGGGAGCCAAACATTTTCGGCGGGAATCATAACCTCGAAGCCGTATCTTTCCTGAAGGAATTTAACGCTACGGTTTACAGCAACTTCCCGGATGTACAAACCATAGCAGAAGAATCAACTTCTTTCAACGGTGTTAGCAGGCCGGTTTACACGGGCGGTCTTGGCTTTGGTATGAAATGGATGATGGGCTGGATGCATGATACGCTGGATTACTTTGCACATGACCCTATCCATCGCAAATACCACCAGAATCAACTCACCTTTAGTTTGGTATACGCTTTTACAGAAAACTTCATGCTTCCTTTTTCGCATGATGAAGTGGTGTACGGCAAAAAATCAATGTTGAGTAAAATGCCAGGCGACGATTGGCAAAAGTTTGCCAACCTGCGATTAGTATATAGCTTTATGTATACCCACCCGGGTACCAAATTGTTATTCATGGGGAGCGAATTTGGCCAGGTAGAAGAATGGAACTTTAAGCAGTCGCTGGATTGGCACTTGTTGGAACATAATAGCCATGTTGGGATGACAGAGGCCGTTAAAGCAATTAATAATTTATATAAATCTGAGCCAGCCCTTTATGAAAAAGCATTTGATTGGACAGGTTTTGAATGGATAGACGCCAGTAACCTGGCCGATTCCGTTATCGTATATCTGCGCAAAGGAATTGATCCTGCTAACGATCTTATTATTGTTTTGAATATGACACCTGTTCCTCATCAAAGTTACCGGATTGGCGTGCCATCAGCAGGGGAGTGGCGGGAGATCTTTAATTCCGACCAGCACCAATATTGGGGCAGCGGAATGATCAATTATGAATTAATTAAAACCGAAGCCCAGGCCTGGCACGGAAAAGAAAACTCTATGCAGATAACAGCACCTCCATTAGGGGCAGCTGTATTTAAAAAAATAGCTAAAGCCTAGAAAAATATGAGCACCAAATTCTTTTATCTATACCTCATAGGCGGGATAGTTGCGCTGCTGCTATTAATCTATCAAGTGGTAGTTACGTATCCGAATGTTAGGTATGGTGGGGCTTTATTTTATATCATCCCAACACTGCTATTATTTTACATGGCTTATAAAACCTACCATGTAAAAAAGGATGGGGAACTGATGTAGCTGAGTTACCAGAATTGACAACTTTAAGAGTTCTCAATTCTGGTAGATTTATTCCTTTTCCAGTGCTATTCTTGACTCCTGTAATTTATCCATTTCCTCTTTTGGTAACACCGGGTAGGTAAGCTTTAAACTTTTTAGCGTTTCCAGAATTATAGTGGAGATGGCTATCCGGGTAAACCATTTTTTATCAGCGGGGACAACGTACCACGGGCTATTGCCGGTGCTGGTCTCTTTGATGGCAGTTTCGTAGGCATCCATATAATCCTTCCAACGATCGCGCTCTGCCAGATCGCCCGATGCAAATTTCCAGTTTTTCTCGGGGTCGGCTATCCGTTTCAGAAAACGCTCCTTTTGCTCGTCTTTGGATAAATTGAGGTAAAATTTAATAATGACTGTGCCGTTAGCGCTTAGGTGTTTTTCGAAGTTTCGAATACTTTCGTACCGGTTCTCCCAAAATTTTTTGCCAATGTCTTTCACTTCAGTTATTCCCGGCAGTTTCTCTTTTAAAATAAATTCTGGATGCACTTTGGTTACCAATACGTTCTCGTAGTGCGAGCGGTTGTGAATGCCAATTCGGCCGCGTTCGGGCAGAGCTTTGTAGTGCCTCCACAAAAAATCATGGTCGTAATCCTCGGCGCTGGGCTGTTTAAAACTAAATACCTGGCAAACCTGTGGGTTTAACCCCGACATCGTATGTGCTATGGCACTATCCTTTCCGGCGGCATCCATCGCCTGGAAAATAACCAGTAACGAATGGCTGTTAGCTGCGTAAAGTTCTGTTTGTAATTTAGCCGTTTCATTAATCAGACCGGCTAGAATAGCTTTGGCGTCGTCTTTTTTATAATCTGCGGTATCGTCTGTATCGAAGTTACTTAACTTAAAGTTTTTGGTGTCGGTAATTTTAAACCGTTTGGTGATGTCTTTCATAACGCATTTAATAAACAAAAAAAATCGCAATTGTTTTAAATGTCGATAACCATAAATGCAGAAAGCCTCCCGATATTCGGAAGGCTTTCTGCATTTATATAAACTGGTTAAACTTATAGTTTACCAATTTCCTGTACAAGGTCAATCAATTTGTTTGAATAACCCCATTCGTTATCATACCAAGATACTACTTTAACAAAGCTATCATTTAATGCGATACCTGCTTTTGCATCAAAAATTGATGTGCGTGCATCACCTTTAAAATCTTCAGATACCACTTCATCTTCAGTGTAACCTAAAATACCTTTTAATTCGCCTTCTGAAGCTTCTTTCATAGCAGCTTTAATGCCTTCGTAAGAAGTTGGAGTTTTTAAACGCACCACTAAGTCAACACAAGAAACGTCGGCAACCGGAACACGGAATGACATACCTGTTAATTTACCCTTTAGCTGAGGAAGAACTAATCCAACTGCTTTAGCAGCACCTGTTGATGAAGGAATGATGTTTTGGTAAGCACCACGGCCACCTCTCCAGTCTTTAGCAGACGGGCCATCAACTGTTTTTTGAGTAGCTGTAACTGCGTGTACAGTTGTCATTAAACCTTCTTCAATACCAAATTTATCATCCAATACTTTAGCAATTGGCGCTAAACAGTTGGTAGTACATGATGCGTTTGAAACGATTGTTTGCTCTGCTTTTAACAGCTTGTGGTTTACACCCATTACAAATGTAGGGGTATCATCCTTTGCAGGTGCGCTCATAACCACTTTTTTAGCGCCGGCATCAATATGTTTTTGTGCAGTTTCCAGGGTTAAAAATAAACCTGTGGACTCGATAATAACTTCTGCACCTACTTCATTCCATTTAAGGTTTGCTGGATCTTTCTCGGCAGTTACACGGATGGTTTTTCCGTTTACTACCAAATGGCCACCTTCTACAGCAATTGTACCTTTAAACTGGCCATGGGTTGAATCATATTTCAACATGTAAGCCATGTAATCAGGCTCTACAAGGTCATTAATACCAACAACTTCAACGCCTTCTCTTTCAATTGCAGCCCTGAAAGCTAAACGACCGATACGGCCAAAACCGTTAATTCCTATTTTCATGATTTTTCTAAATTTTATTTGAATAGTACGTCAATAAATTATTTATAGGTTCTTTCACAATGCCTGCTATTTTTATACCGGTTTCTTCTGCAGCTTCGCCAAGGTAATCCTGGAAATTTGCTGCTACCGACCCCGCGAAATGAACAGGTGCACCCGGGTATTCTTTTTGCAAAGGTAACAAATAGGTGTTAATCAGCTTAGTAAATCCTGTTTTAATGATACTGCGCAGATAAATGTCGTTTTTATTATCGAAGTAAAAATCACTAAAAGAACTGAGGTATAAAGCAGGCTCTTTTTTACGGTAAACCTTTTCCAGTAAAGTTGTTCTGTCTGCATTATACCTATGCATGAATTGCTTACGTAAATTGGCCGGAAGTGTCTCATTCATAAAGCTTTTGATGAGCTGCCTTCCCAGCCAGTTACCGCTGCCTTCATCAGCCATTATATAACCCAGGCCGTAATTATTCGGTTTAACCTTTTTGCCATCATACCAGGCGGCATTGCTTCCACTTGCGCAGATGCTTACAATTCCCTGGTTGTTTTTGCAGCAGGCAATTGCAGCAGCATCGATATCATGCTCCACCGATATCTTGGCAAACTTAAAAAATGCGGTAAGTGCGTTGTGCACCACTTCCTTTAATTCTACAGAAAATGAACCCGCACCAAAAAAGTAAATGCGCTTGATCTCTTCAGCATGATGAATGAGGTTTATATTACGATTGAGCAGTTGGGTAATATATTTCTCGTCGTTAAAGTAAGGATTAATAGCCGCGGTATTAAAAGAGGCAACAGTTTTCCCTTTGTAGGCTAAACGCCAGCCCGCATTGTTAGATCCACTATATACAACTGCTATCATCTATATAGATAGGATTTCCGCCATCTGCATCAAGTCGTCTTCCAGTTTATAGGTGTGCTGGTTAAGCGCTTCGTCCAGTGTGGTTAATTTAATATGGTTGGCTTCTAAACCTACCATCATTTGCGACTGGCCATTTATCAGCGCATTTACCGCAGCAAAACCCAACCGGCTGCCCAGTATCCTGTCGAACGCAGAAGGACTGCCGCCGCGCTGTAAATGTCCTAAAATGGTTACTTTGATATCGTAAAATTTAACTTGCTGGCGCACCCGCTCGGCTAAATCATATACACCGCCGCTTTTATCGCCTTCGGCAACAATTACAATGCTCGAGGATTTTTTATTGAATTGGCCGGCTTTAAGGTTATCTATTAATTCATCTATAGCGGTAGCACGTTCCGGCAGCAAAATAGCTTCGGCACCGCAGGAAATACCTGCGCGCAGTGCGATAGCACCCGAGTCGCGACCCATCACTTCAATAAAGAAAAGCCTGTCATGTGCATCAGCGGTATCGCGAATTTTATCGATAGCCTCTATAACGGTATTGGTAGCCGTATCAAAACCAAGGGTGTAGGTAGATCCATAAAGGTCGTTATCTATGGTACCCGGCACGCCTATTACAGCAACATCTGGGAATCGTTTCGAAAAACGCTGCGCCCCGGTAAATGTCCCGTCGCCGCCAATAACCACCAAGCCGTCAATTCCCTGGGCTTTGATGTTTTTGTAAGCGGTTTCCATCCCCTCATCAGTACGAAAAGGGAGGCACCTGGCCGTTTTTAAAATAGTACCACCAAGGTTAAGGATATTACTAACCGAGCGGGTGTTCATATCATACATGTTGTTGTCTATCATGCCCTGGTAGCCCTGGCGGATACCTACAACTTCGAGCTTGTTATATATAGCAGTACGTACTATAGCTCTGATGCATGGGTTCATTCCCGGCGCATCGCCGCCTGAAGTTAAAACTGCGATTTTTGAAATTTTATGCATTTTTTACACACTAAATTTGGTGGCACGAATATAAGGTGTCGAAATTACACCATTAAATTTATTTATTTATTTTTGATACAACATTTAAGGTATATATTTACCAAATAACCTACTATATAACCAACTAACCTATAAATAATCTTGGAAGTAAAGTTACCTACATTTGATTCGGTTTTCTCTATCGACTGTGTAATATTTGGATTTGACGCCGGGGAATTAAAGATATTGCTCATCGAACGTAACGAAGAGCCGTTTAAGGATTGGCTTGCTTTGCCCGGATACATCGTATCACAGGATGAAAGTATCGATAATGCCGCCGAGCGGATACTATATGAACTTACCGGCCTGCGCGATTTGCACATGCAGCAGTTCCATACTTTTGGTGAAGTAAAACGCCACCCACAGGGCCGGGTTATCACCGTAGCCTATTATGCCTTGATCCGGATCAACGGGACAAAGGAGGTTAAACCGGTTACCCAATATGCAAAATCTGCCTTTTGGCACCCGGTAAATGATTTGCCAAAGCTGGCATTTGATCACAGCGAGATCTTCAATACCGGTTTCAATAAAATCCGCCGCAGGCTAAACTATCAGCCTATAGCCTTTGAATTACTGCCCGAGAAATTTACCCTTACCCAATTGCAGTCGCTTTATGAAGCTGTGCTGAATAAAAAATTGGATAAGCGAAACTTCCGCAAGAAAATGCTGAGCTACGGTTTTCTGAAGGAACTGGATGAGAAGCAAAAAGGAGTATCGTATCGCGCAGCGAAACTCTACAAATTCGACAGGAGGAAGTATGCTAAGATCTTCCAGAATGAGTTGAACCTGGTGCAGTAGGTATGAATTGAGTACTTGAGAAGTCAGAAGTCAGAAGCAAGAAGTCAAAAATCAAGAAACAAAACTAAATAACCAATTAGCGAACGTCGGGACTGTAGTCCGGGCGTTCGTTGTTAAATGATACTTTATTACAATAATTGAAATTATCTCTCAGCATTACAAGCGTTATGCATGGCTTGTTGATTTTTCGAAATTGTGCTGCGTGTCCAAAGATGATTGGGCTGTAAAGAAAGAAAGCCCAAAAGCAAATGCTTCCGGGCTCTCCAAACTCTAAATTGTTTCTTGTTTCTTAATTCTTGAATTCCTGTTTCTGACCTTTACAGGTTGCTAGGCGCCAATTCCAGGTGATATTTAACCAGGCTATCTATAGGCGAGCGGATGATGTTACCCACGGTCATGCCGTTTTCAGTACAAACTTCTTCCAATACATTACGGAAGTTGTAACCAACTGAGCCTATACAGTTAAAGGTGTATTTTTGATAATCAGGGTAGTGAGTGACCAGGTTTTTAAAGAAATCTTCAAAAGAAGTCCGCACCAGGTTACGTGAGTACTCGATGTTAACATTGTTGTCATAAACAAACTTGCTAAAACTTGCGCAGAAGCGGTTTGCCCTTGGCTGGGTGTAAACTATCTCGTTGATATCGTCTGGAGTTAATTTAAATTCCTCCCAAAATGCTTTGCGAACTGCCTGCGGCATGTAGCCACGCAGGTAATCAATGAGCAGCTTTTTACCAATGTAGCATCCGCTACCTTCATCGCCAAGGATATATGCACCAGAATCAATATTATTAACTACTTCTTTCCCATCGTACAGGCAACTGTTAGTGCCGGTGCCCAGGATGGCAGCGAAGCCTTCGTTGTTGCCAAGCAAAGCGCGGGCCGCGGCAAGTAAATCATGGCCAATATTTACTTTAGCTTTTGTAAATACTTCGGACATGGCCTCCTCTACTACTTTACGCATTTCGGGCGTAGAGCAACCTGCACCATAATAGTTGACCTCGGTAATATTATCCTTTTCAAGGTCGGTAGGTAAACTTTCCTTTAAGGATTGAATAATGTAATCTTTAGGAGCAAAGTAAGGGTTGTAACCTTCGGTGTTAAAATACACCTTTTTACCTTCTTCAGTAACCAGGCACCAGTTTGTTTTGGTTGAGCCACCGTCAGCAATAATGATCATAAAATAATGAGTTGTTAAAAAATTGTGCTAAAAGTAGGATTAACTTATTGTAAAAAAAACACTTGGTACTTTAAATGCGCTCTTTTGCTAAAAACATAGTTTATGTGATATATTGATGCAAAAATTTAAACATTTAGCCCCTTTTGCTAACACTTTTTAAGGTTAAAATAGGTGTCGTTTTAACATATAAAAGGTGCTGGAGCATTCATTTATTGCATTTTTTTCAATTACAATAATATAAATCATTTCCAAATGAGGTTAAATGAATATTACCTCTAGATTAAGCTATCAATTTAACAGTTTGGGAAAGAAATTTCCAACCAATATAATGAAGCTAACACACCTGTAGGGCAGGCGGAAGGAATGTATTGAATTGGCTTGCGGCCGTCTGCCGGATAGTTACATTCGTAATCGTAACGACACGGAACGCCCCAACGCCTGGATCAAATTAGGGTCTAATGATGTATCACCCTCTTTTAGTGTCCAAACCATTTTTGAATCTTTTACCAGTTCAACTTTTTCGCCATTCAGCAGGATTTCTAACAAAGTCGTATTTTGGTCTATCAGTTTGCTGTTAACAATCTGGTAAACGTAATCTTTATCATCGAAAGTAATCCTCATCGGTAGTCCCATATTCACAATTCTCGTCAGCAAAGATAAAATTTATTACCTCTATCGATGTTTTATAAATTTATTAGTTGACAAAATAACGTAAACTCCTAAACAACTATTGCCTATTTGAACGTAAATTTGCATATTTGCACCGCGAAATATCGTTGGTCCTATAGCTCAGCTGGATAGAGCAACAGATTTCTAATCTGTAGGTCTCTGGTTCGAATCCAGATGGGATCACTAAATAAGCCTTTCTAAGCATTTAGAAGGGCTTATTTGATTTTGGTTGTCGGATTTGTGGTCGGTTGGACTCTCTTTTTGCAAATTTATCTTTGATTTCTAGCTGTACACGATAATGACCAAATTAAAAGATAAAAGCACTTACCCCCACTCTTTCTATGATAGTGTTGAGGCGTCCATGGGGCGTCTTAATTTAACTTTTAAAAACTATTTCGACAATTTTGATTTGTTCCTTGAACTTTATGAAGAAATTACAGACGGCGATGAATTACAATTCGTGAATGATGAACTCGATGTATTTCGAGACATTTCTCAATATCTTATAATTCTTGGTGAAGGATTAAATTCGGATGACAGCTTTCAAAGCTTTCGGTTTGAAAAGAGATACAAACCTTATATGAATTATGTAAGAGTAGCAATCGCCGAAGGTAATAAAGTCGATAATTCTCTGGATAGGAAATGCCGCTTTCTTGAACAACGAAAAAAAGAATTAGAGACTATCCCAGTACAACATACACTGGAACAAAGACTCTTACTTATTAGGTACTTAGAAAGAACTAAACGGGTTTCGTTAACTAAATTTCATCCAGATAATACTGGGCAAGCACAAATATTAACATTTTTATTAAATGTAAGTTATCAAAATGTGCGCTCTGGTTTAGGTAAAAGCTTCGATAGTTTTAAAACAAAAAAAAATCTGATTGTCATTTTAGAATTGCTGAAGCCGTTCCAACTTTATTTAAAAGATATTATCGATGAAGTTGAAGCTGATTTACTTAAGGTGGAGAAAAAACCGTAATCTGTAGCCCTTAAGAAAGGTACTACTCATCTCAGCCCCCGCCATCTTTGTCCCATATTAATCGAAACAGATATGGCGACAACAGTAATTACCACCTCCTTCAACACAGACGAGTTTAAATCGCTCATCGCTGAATGCATAGCACAATCATTTAAGGATCAAATAACAGCGTTGGCTTCACCCGTTGAAGCAACTACAATACTCACCCGACAAGAAACTGCAAAGCTACTGTCCTTATCACTTCCCACCCTGCATATTTATACCAAGCGTGGATTGATTAAATCTCACCGCTTGGGTACTAAGGTCAGGTACAAGAGAGAAGACGTTGAGGCGGCTTTAAAACAGATTAGAACAGGCAAATAATAACCGTCGATGAAAGCCTGGCAAAATTTTAACGAAACCAGTTTGCCAATAGATTTATTGGTATGGGTATTTAACGAAGATGTAATAAAACCATCGTTACTTAGAACATATCTTTACCTCAAACTCCATTTTCCGAATCGGTTACCATTATCCAATAAGCTATACAAAGAGGTGTCCTTGGGGTTAAATATTAATATTAAAACAGCCAAGGTGCATATTGATGGGCTAAGAACAGCAAAGTTTATAGGATATGATTCTATTACAAATATCTTGCATGTAAGATCAAGGTACACCATTGTTCCTAAGGCTAAAAGGAAGACACTTTTTAAAGTTAAATTATCAAATGAACATTTAAAACACTTCACCGAATTTATCATTGCTGCAACAGTAGCGTGTATTGGGAAAAGAATGAAGCAAAAAGCAAAGCATGGGCCAGCGTTAACAAACGATGATGCACTTCGAGGTCTGTCTTTTGTTTCTCACAAGCGCTTTTATCTTTACCCTATATCGCTTAGCTATATCGCCAGCTGCCTAAATAAATCGATTAGTTGGGTTGATAAATACAAAAAGAAAGCAAAGCGACTCGGATATATTAAGGTTATGAACAATTGGATAGAAACTTATACCGTTTGGTCCAATCGGCTTGAATATCTTAAAATAAATAATATTCCTGTTGGAAGAGCAAAAAAGTGGAAAGGTCGACTGTATGTCGTGGGTACTGACTTGTTACTATCTAACATCTACATTCATAAACGGAAAAAAGGTGTAAGAATAAGGAACGAATCTATGAGGTAATTAGGTGTTGTATTAGATAAGGTTATTGATAGGTCTACTAAAACTAAATAGGCGACGTGGCTCTAAATTAGCTATTGTAAAGCATCTTAATTGAGCGATTGAACACGACGGCTGCAATCAGATTAGTACCCTACCCGGTTCCCGAAAAGCAACTTTAAAAATGAACTTTTAACACCCCGGTTTATAGGGGACAGGTCATCGCGGTGACCTCTTCCTCTAGTAGCTGGGGGATATAATTTTAATTCGTTGGTTTTGTGACTGCTAGGATTGAATAATTTCGCAATAAGCGAACTTCGAAAAACCGATTTTGCTGATTACAGATTTTTAGTTAATTTTAATGCTAAATGAATGCCAAATCTTTACACCATCTTTTTCTATTTTTAGTACTGATAAACCTTTCTGCCTGTAAAGATATTATAGAGCCGTCCATCGCTAAACGTAGTGTGAATCTGTTTGCTCCGGGCGAGCGATACCAAAGCAAAAACTATACAGTAACATTTTGGTGGGACGAGGTGGAAGACGCCTTGCAGTACCGGTTACAGATCGTTACCCCGAAGTTTGACACGATAGGCGCATTGATTGCTGATACCCTGGTTAAAGCAAACAAATTGACACTGAGCTTGTCGCCGGGAGAATACCAGTTCCGGGTAAGGGCGGAAAACGGCAGCAGCCAGACCGCTTACAGCGCACCGCATAATTTTAGCGTGGTGTTTTCGTCGATCAAACAACAGTCCGTACAACTGGTTTCACCAGGAAACAACGCATTAACCAATAAGGGAACAACTAATTTTCAGTGGGGTACCATGTTTGGCGCAAAAACCTATCGCCTGCAGATCGATACCAATAATTTTTCGGATGCTTCAAAGATCATTTACGACAACACGAGCCCGGGTCAACAATACACTTACACTTTTCCAAAAGATCAGCAATACCAATGGCGGGTAAGAGCGGAAAATGATACGGCACAATCACTTTGGTCGGCTATCCGTAATATCCGGTTTGATCGTACCGCGCCCGCGCAGGTCACACTTGCTTCGCCGGGGAAAGGCGAAGTGGTACCGTTACCTGTGAGCTTGCAATGGAATGCAATTACAACCGCATCTATTTACAAAGTTTACGTTTTAAAAAGCGACTCCACCAGCAATTACGACACGACGTTTCCTGTTTCCGTAAATAGTACCAGCTATAGCTTTAATCTCGGGAACACCGGAGACAGGATCTACTGGAAAGTAAGCGCGATAGATGCAGCGGGTAATGAAGGGCCAGAAAGCGAACTTCGTAGCTTTGTGATCAAATAACACCAGGATGAAGCAAAAGCCGTTGACCTATGTACTGCTGATCGTAACAACAGCTGTTTGGGGGATGATCTCCTACCGAATTTTTATTACTGTTAGTCCAGATAATGATATAGCCCCGCCAAAATCTGCTGTAATTTACGAGGGAAAAGACGCGCCTAACGATTACGCACCGATAAAAGACACCAACAAATTGCTGCTCAATTACCGTGATCCGTTTAGTAATGCAAGTTTGAAAGATACGGCAACCATCCCGGTCAGGAAATTGATCGCGCCATTAACTGGTATGAGAACAGCACCCGTAAAGCCTCCTATCAACTGGAACTTTATTCATTATTCTGGTTACGTAATGGGTGCCGACTCCAAAAGACCGCTGGCACTGGTCAATATCAACGGCAAAAATCTGACGCTGGCAGAAGGAGAACAGGCGGATAATGTTAAATTGCTTAAAAATATGAAAGACTCCATCAAAGTTTTCTTTGAAGGTAAAACCAGGTCGATCAGGATGAATTTATAACGATGGTAAAATATCTGACAGCTTTTCTTTTGATTGCGTTTTTGTCGCAGTGCTATTCGCAAAATATCCCGCTCATAGGAGCCAACCGCGTCCGGATCAATGAAGCGGATAAAACGATCCTGTTCGACGTGGACCCGGTCGACAATCTTTCAGACATGGATTTCGGCCTGACTTATTACTGGTATGCCTCTAATCAAATCCATACCACCCAGGGCGGCTTCAGTGGTAAACTGCTCAATGGGCATTACACCGAGTTTTACCTGAACAAAGGCTTGAAAGAGCAGGGAACATTTAAGAAAGGGTTGAAGCAGGGGCTTTGGAAGGAGTGGGCGGAGACGGGTCAATTGGTTCAGTCCGTTACATGGAAAAAAGGGATCAAGTCCGGGGAATTTAGGAGTTACGATACAAATGGTAAAGTGGAACAGCAAGGCACCTTTGCAAACAATGTTTTGAACGGCGTTTTGTACAAAAATCACGGGAAAGATTCGGTTGATATGCAGTACTACCGCAACGGTGTGGTGGTTGGTAAAAAGCCACCATTTTTAAAGCGGATCAATATCTTCCGTAAAAAGCATCAGGCAGACTCGCTTAAAGTCCGGTCAAACACGGGAGAAGTTCGTCCATGAAGCTAAAGGCATCTGCCCTGTATATGGTTATCATTATTGCGCTGGTGATCGCCGTGATCTGTTCGTCGTTAATCGTTGCCGCATATTTTTATCGCCTGCAATATCAAAACAGTTTCAAGTACAATACCTTGCAGCTAAATCTCGGTTCTGCTACCAACATATTGCTGACTGATACCAGTTACGCTTACCAGGATGGCCGGACAACGGATCTTTTTAAGCAGCAGAGCGATTCCGTTTTTCTAAGGCGCATTCCCTGGGGCATTTTGGATATAGGCATTGCTTGCGCCTTCAGTAAAAGCGATACTTTGTACAATGTGTTTAGTATTGGAAAAGAGATCGATTCCGCCCGGTGGTCGGCCCTTTACGTTATCGACCAGGATCGCCCCATATCTGTCAGCGGTAAAACATTGATCAAAGGGGATGCCTACCTGCCCAAACCAGGCATACGCGAGGCCTATCTCGAAAATCGGGGATACGAAGGCGACAAACGGCTGGTGATCGGGAAAATAAAAAACAGCGCAAGAGAATTGCCTGTGCTTAGTCCCCAAAGAGTCGCGCTGCTCAGGCAGATTTTAGATACAGCTTTTCCTCGGTCGACAAGCACTTTGCTTACAGACAGTAACTCTTTCCGCTCTACACTTAAATACATTTACCTTGGCAAATCGGCAGTTACATTAAATGATATTAGCTTGCAGGGTAACATCATGATCGTATCGGATACGACGATCACAATTGGCACGGATGCGCGGCTCGATAACGTTATTATATCAGCACGAAAAATCATTGTAGACAACGATTTTCATGGTCGTTGCCAGCTGTTCGCAAAGGACACGCTAAGCATAGGTGAGCGCTGCGTTTTTACTTACCCTTCCTGTCTGGCTACGATGCGGTTCCATCCACGGGTCAATTCGCGGGCTGTACTGCACATCGGCAAGAGGACGGTGATAAACGGAACGGTACTTTTGTGGCAGGATTTTGTTTCCGAGCCTTCACCCATATTGGAGTTGACAGAGAATGCAAAAGTAGTGGGCCAGATATATAGCCAGGGTGCTTTTTCTTATAAAGAAGGCACGGTGATAAACGGCAGCCTGTATACCTCCCGTTTTTTATACCAGACCGTGTATTCCGCTTACGAGAATTACCTGGTCGGCAGTACCATCGATGCGAGCAAGTTGTCTCGCTATTATTTAACGGGGATGCTGCTTCCTGCTTCGGGTCCAAAAAATAAAATAATGCAATGGCTCGAAAAAAAGTAGCCATGCGCGTCAGTGGTTCGAGCCTTGTGGAGGTGGTGATCGCTATGGTGGTGATCGTGCTGGTTTTCAGTATAGCGCTGATGATCGTGACCAATGTTACACGCTCGTCGCTGAACGTAAGCAAAGCAGCAGCCGCCAAAGTTCTGGACAAAGTTTTAGCGGAAGCAGAAAGTATAAACGAAGCCGATATTAATGAGCGGACGTTCAATGCTGAGGGATTAGTCGTCAAAAAAAATATCGTACCTTACGGGACAAGTCAAAACCTGCAAGAAATCACTTTGTCGGCACTGAACGAAAAAGGGGATACCGTTTTGACAATTAAAAAGGTATTGCTTCATGAATAACATGCACCTCAATGCTTACACGATTATTGAGATCACCATCACGATGATACTATCGGCGATTGTTATCTCGATCACCTATACGGCATTTGGCATCGTCAGCACTTCCTATCACCGGTACCGCGACGAGCAGGAAGGTATAGCAGAAGTGGTCCAGCTGGATAGGTTACTGAAAAGAGATTTCACACTGTCGGAGCGGGTTAGCAGCGCGGCAGACGGTGAAGTTACTTTTACGGTTAAAAACCTAAAGGTTAGTTATAATTTTCAGCCGGATTATATTATCAGGACATCAGGCATTACGGACACCTTTAAGGTAGCCAGCGGGAATCTAAGCCTGAATTTCGAAGATCAAGCCTTAAGACCGCAGGGCGACACGATTATGCTGGACGAATTATCATTTGACCTGGTTTATAAAAACCGCAGCATACCGTATATTTACCACAAGCGATATAGTGCAGATGAACTGATCACAAACCAAGCCGATGCCATCCATTAATATCAAATCTTATAGTCAGCCTAAGCAGGCAGCGAAGCATCAGGCAACTTCAACGAGACTGATGGACGTATTGAGTAAGGATATCAGCTTTGGCAGCCAGGAACTGCCGGATAAGAAAAAGGAATACCTGTATCTTGAATTGAGTTCGCTGTTAATGGCTGGGATAAACTTGAAGAGCAGCCTGGAACTCATCACCGCTGATCAGCAGAAAGATAAAGACAAAAAATTATTCAGCACCATCCTAAGTGAAGTCACTGGTGGAATCGCATTGTCCGAAGCGATGAATAGAAGCAAACGATTTTCTACATACGAGGTGTTCAGTTTGCAGATTGGGGAAGAATCCGGTAAGATCAATGAAGTATTGCAGGACTTAGCTAAATATTTTCAGAACAAGATCAGGCAACGCCGGAAGATCGTATCAGCGCTTACCTATCCCTGTATTGTACTGCTTACATCTTTAAGCGCCGTATTCTTTATGCTCAAGTTCGTGGTTCCGATGTTTGGCGACGTGTTTATCCGTTTCGGCGGTAAGCTGCCCTATGTCACAGAGCAGATCATCCATGTATCGCAGGCGCTGGAAAATAATTTCTGGCGCTTTGTTCTGGTCATCGTACTTTTAGCCGGAGGCATCATCTTCTTTCGGAAAACGGCAAAGTTTCGAGAATTGGCATCAGCATTTGTGTTAAAATTACCTTTGATTGGCAACCTGGTGCAAAAGATCTACCTGGCCCGTTTTTGCAATTCAATGCGACTGCTGATTAATGCAAAACTCCCTTTGCTCAAAGCAATTGCGCTGATCAAACAAATGATCGCTTATTACCCAATTGAATCATCGCTTGACCTGATCGAAAAAGACATCATGAATGGTAAGCCGCTTCACCAGAGTTTGCAACAATACAAGATCTATCCCTCCAAGATGATCCAATTGATTAAAGTTGGTGAGGAAACCAATCAGCTGGACTATTTCTTTGCCAAAATATCGGAGCAGTATGTGGAGGAAGTGGAGTATAAAACATCCACACTCAGCAGCGCGATGGAACCTTTGATCATTATTTTTTTAGGGATCATTGTTGGCGGGATACTCATTGCCATGTACCTGCCGCTTTTCCAGATGAGTAACAGCTTCCAGTAATTGGTTTATCTGATCGCGGTAATATAGACATCCATCAGCACTTCATCTGTATTTTTACTTTGAGTTTGGGCCGGTTTTTTCAGCGTGACTGATCTGACCAGCCCAATGCCGGGTAAGCTGTACAGCTTCTGACAGGCTTTCATCAAGGCCGGGTAAGTGCCCGCCAGTTCCAGCTGCTGCATCATCAGGCGTTCGCTTTGCAAGGATATATCCCGTACGGGTATGGCGGTCACTTTTACTTTTTCTGTTTCTGCAACGAGTGCGACATTATTGATGATCCCGCTTCTGAAATTTGCCGAATCTATCGTATAAGATTTTACCAGCTGCTCCAGGTTCTTGTTTTTCCGGTCCAGGTAACCGGGCTGAAAACTTAGGTCCCCGGCCTGGCTGACCTGTTGCCGTAGGCGGCTGTTCAGCTGCCAGGCAGCTATTGTTTTTTTGAGGGCTAGCTGGTAGCTAATCGCCAGTAAAATAACGGCTGCTACGATCAGCCCATATTTCCCTTTGATAAAAAAGTCCTTTAGCATATCAGTAATCTATGGTTACGGTAAACTTACCAGTTTGCGCATCGTTATCGAACAGGTAAGCATCTAACTGGATATTTTTTACCCAGTGCCTGGATTTGGCTCGGGCCACCCATTCATTTACCGGGATGATACTGGCGGATTTCCCGGTGACAACCATGCGCATCGAAGTAAAACGAACGGTTCGCTGGGTCTTTAAAGCCAAAGCATCAGGGGGGTCTATACTGGCCGATTCCCAGCTTACTTCTGGCGGCAACAGCTGCGCCAGCTGATCGATGAGTATTGTTTTGTTTGTTAGTTGGCCCCAGCCCAGTTCCTTCAAAAGCATTTCTTTCTGGCTGATGGCATCGTTGATGTTTTCGGCATCCGTACTGTTTTGTGTGGTCCGGCCCACCTGAACAGCCAGCTGCTCATTAGCTTCATTGAGGGAAAAGAAGACAAAAAAGTTGATAAACAATACTAGGAAAGCTACACCTAGCATCAGCGCAAATTTTACGCGGAATTTGTTTTCGAGCAATTTGCCCCGCAACCGGGATTCCAGTTCTGCTGAGTTTGCCGAAATGCTATAAAGTTGCTCTGAAAGCACCAGCTGGAACGCTGCGGCATAAGCAAGGATCAGGGTTTCCTCCAATGGCTCATCTTCCGCTTTGATGAAGAATGGTGAGGGTGTGCCGGCAGCATAATTATAACTCAACCAGACGTTATCTTCACCGCGCTGAATCATATGCCCCGAAAAAGTATAACTGCCATCATAAATATTCAACTGCGACAGAATATGTTCAGCCGCGAAGGGGCCAAGAGAAAGCTGTAAGAGGTCGTAGCCTTTTCCCGCGAATAGCGCTATCCATTTGTCAGCTTCAGATTTGCGGATCATGGCCAAGTAAGACCTTTCGCCGCTCACGAAATTCTGGACGTAGAAATCGTTGATGTCTGCGTTTGTCAGGATTCCAGAGAAGTTGCTTTGATCTATTACCCCAAGTTTTTCTACCTGCCGGATCAATACGCCTTTTCCGGTGATCAGCAACGCCGCTGCCTTTGGCGAAATGTTGCTTCTGCTAAAATTTTCCGGATCATCGAGCAAAGGGATCTTTTGCATGAAATCCAGCTTGTCTTTATCAAGTGCCAGGCTGCACAAAGCCACTACAGGCTTTCCGTCGCTTGCCAGGTGTAGATGAATGCCGGTTGCCTTATTGATCCGCCAGTATTGCGCTAACATATCTGCTTATCTGATGATGGTCGGTTTAATGAAGACTAGTGTCACTACTTTTGAACGCGATTTATTCCGGCTGCTGAAAATGTATTTCAGGATCGGGATACGCGATAGGATTGGTATGCCCGATGTACCTTCTGAGTTTTCTGTCCGCTCGATACCGCCTAAGACGATCATATCTTCGTTATGCGCGCGGATAGTAGACTCGAATTTACTGGTCGATTTAGGTGGAGGAGAACCATCGGTAGGCAGGGAGGTGAAATCGGAAATGTCGATATTTATACCCAAAGTCACTTGGTCGTCCCCCGATACCATGGGCCGAATTTTAATGCTTAGGTTCGCGTCCGACTCTTTATAATCGTTAACGAATATCGAGGTATTACTGGCAGCAGAGGGAATAATATTTTGAGTGACATTCTTATAGAATACACTGTTACCAATGCTCAGGGAGGCAGTATGCCCATTTAACGTGGCTAGTTTCGGCACCGAGCGTACATCCACATTGTTATTGGCTTCGAGCGCTTTAATGTTCAGATAAAAGCTTGGCACCACGTGGCCGAGGTTGACGGAAAAAACGCTGCCGACTTTATTTAGGAAACCGTTGATCGAATTGGAACTGAACGTATAGTCTATGCTTGGCAATACGGAGCCGCCCGTTTTTACGCTGTCTGCCGTACCTACTGCCAGTCCCGTAGCCACGCGTCTGGTCTTACGCACATCGATCAGGGTAACTTCGATCAAAATTTGCGGTACCAGCACATCTATTTGTTTGATCAGTGAGCTGATCTCCTCGATCTGGGGTTTGGAGCCGGACAAGATCAGTGTGTTCTGTTCACGGAATTCTTTTATTTCTACCCCACGCCGCCAATCTGCCGGGATCATGGCCATCACGGTATCAATAGATCTGTTTTGCAGCATGACCACTTTGTGGCTGCGCAGACCCTCTATTTTCCGGTCACCGATAAGGTAAACTCCGTTTTCCTGGTTATAAGTGTAATCAGTGCCTTTGAAGATAAGATTAAGGAAACTGTCGTATGTTAAATCATTCGCGCTGATGGAATTGATAACCCCTTTGATGTCGGAATACACAAAATAGCTTTTACTCATTTCCTGCGATGCCGACCGCACCAGATCTGCAATATTCGAGTTGGTTGCATTGACGGAGATGAATTTCTGTCCGCCCACCGTTTGAACGAACAAGCCAACATTGCCCGCAGGCGCGTTGTTGATGGTCTTGAATGTTCTTTTGACAGCCGTTTTCCGGTCGCCATTCACGTAAAGCTGCTCGTTTTCCTCCAGTGACTGAAAGAGATAAAAATTATCATTCGTTTTGACCATTTTTAGCTCGTTTGAATAGGCCAGCTTGTCCATTGCGACATCAAAGTTAGCTCCTGAAATAAAAGCAGAAAGTAGTTTGCCACTTAAGGCAGGTGGAACGATCACATTTTTGCCGGATAGCATAGTGATCTTTTTGGCAACGGAAGTCAGGCTGTCGTTACTGAGGTCCACACTTAGGGTATTGTCCGAATTTCTATAGTTAACGGTGATTTCTTTCGGGACTACCCGGTTAAACACCGGTTTGTCCTGGTGAGAGCGCACCACTAGGATGATGCCGGTCGCGCTGATATCCAGGTTGTACTGCTGGGCAAGCAGGATGATGATATTGCTTGCGGGTACGTTGGAGAGTGTGTTGTTTACCGTCACATTAATCGCCGGGTCGACATGAAAGCTGATATTATTGGTGCGGCCGATTGCCCGGAGGTAATCCGGCAACGGCACGCCGGAAATGGAAAGCTGCACCTTTTTATGCAGGCCAGGAACAAATTCTGCCAGGCTGTCCAGCGTGTTTTGCAGGTTTTGAATTCGTTGGTTACCCTGCTGCGCCAGATTCTTAAACGGAAACAAAAACAGTAAACCAATAAGCGCGAGTAATGTAAATTTTTTATTCATAGGCCGTTGAGGTCAGAAATTAAAGAGTAAGGGATAAATTTCTTCCAGGGAGGTTGATCCTTCCCGGAAAAGCCCGAAGGCATTTTCTGCGAGGGTGCGGATGCCCCGGCTCTTTAACTGATCATTGATATACATGTTGCCGTTCTTGATCTCCAAAGCTAGATCCCGGTCAATCGGAATCACTTCATATACGGCTTTTCGGCCCTTGTAGCCAGTGAAATAGCATCGGTCGCAGCCTTTAGCGACATAATGTAACGGCACATGTGTATAGGGTTTGAACTGCTTAGGATAGAGTTCTTCCCGCATTTCCTGCTCCTGTTTGCAATGTGTGCAAAGGAGCCTGATCAGGCGCTGGGCAACAGTGGTGTTTAAGGTGCTTGCTACCAAAAAAGAGGGGATACCCATGTCAATTAATCGGGACACCGTACCCCATGCTGAGTTGGTATGAATTGTGGAAAGCACGAGGTGTCCGGTCAACGCTGCTCGGATGGCCATATTGGCCGTCTCCACATCCCTTATCTCACCTACCATGATCACATCAGGATCCTGCCGGAGAAAGGTCCGAAGGGCTGCCGCGAACCCAAGGCCAATGGATTCTTTCAATTGCACCTGATTGATCCCTTCCAGCGTATATTCAACCGGGTCTTCAATAGTCAGGATATTGCGGGTTTCCAGGTTGAGCAATTTTAATGTTGCGTAAAGCGTGGTAGTTTTTCCCGAGCCTGTCGGCCCGCTGATCAGCAGGATGCCGTTGGGACGCTTTGCGCCCTGCAAATAATTGTCGAGGTCGAAACTGGAAAGGCCCAGTTGCCGTAGATCGATATCCGCGGCATCATTGTTCAGTAAACGCAATACGACCTTTTCGCCATATAAGGTCGGCAGCACCGAAACCCGGATATCAAACTTGTATTGTTCGTAATTATAATCGATGCGGCCGTCCTGTGGCAGGCGTTTTTCGGCAATATCCAAATTAGCAAGGATCTTGATCTTGTTGATGAGAGATGGATAATCGGCTTTTTTCAGAAGGTAACGCTCCACCATCATGCCGTCTATGCGGACTCGTACCCGGCACTTGTGTTCATAGCTTTCAATGTGAATATCGCTACTCTTTAAATTCTTGGCCTCGCGGATAAGATTGAAAAGGAAATTGTCGGTATCCTGCCCGGTATGAAGGGAGGCATTAGATTGTGCCGCGTTATCTTTGATGTAGTAGGTAGCCAGTAAGCGGTTGATCTGTTCGGCAGGCAAAAACTCTGAGGTCACGGGCAAGCCTAACAGGATCTCCAACTCAGCTTGTAAATCTTCCTGATTTGTTTCTTCCTCGCAATATACGTACAGCTGATCATTTACTTTTTCCTTTGGCAGGATCCGGTAATGCCAGGCCTGCTCTTTACTGAGCAGGTGGATATTATCGGTTTGCAGGAAAATCTCTGATATTGTGCTCATCTGCTAACCAATTGAAAGAACCAGTAATCATTAAACAGATCGGTGGCAGATGCCCAGCTGAACACAAGCAGGCCGCCGAACAGCAATGCCTGGCAACCGGCAAACGGAATGAAGGGCGACTTCGCGCGAGCAAAAGCTTGATAACCCAGCCAACCCACCAGGATGACCACGCTACTGCCGATAAAAAATAACATATAATTTAATAGCGGAAGGTACAAAGCAAGGCAGGCTAATAAAAGTAGATCCGCCCAGCCGATCATGCCGTCCGTTAAGTTGATCCACCTTTTATGCCGGGCAGATAAGTACAAGGAAACCATGACCAGCATAAAAACCAGGCAGAGTAGGGAGGGTGCGGATTCAATCAAAATAGGTGATACACTATGAACTGAATTGAAACGCAGGAAGAGCAGTAGACCAGCCAGTACAGGAAATAGGGGCCATAATATGCTCCGTCTTTTTAAATCCTGAAAAAACATGATTAAAAGTAAAATAATGACTAGGAACTTTACGATCAGCACATCAATCAGGCGTTACCTCTTTAATATTCTTTTCTTCATCAATCTCCCATACGTTAAAAGTGCCGTTGCCGTTAAAATCGACAACCGCTGTCGCTTTTGCTTTGAAGCCGGTAGTGCTTGCGCTGATGATCTCCAGCCGGTAATTGGCGTGCCCTTCTTTGCTGTCGGTCGTCAGTTTTTCCTGCAGGAAGCCAATATCGGTTAGACTATTTGTGTATTTAGAATGTTCGTAGTAATAGCTTTTTTCCAGCTTTTGAATGTATTCCAGCTGAAGTTTTGCTTCTGTACTTTTTGCCTTGGTGATCAGCGGCAAAAGATTGGGCAGGGAAAGGAACACCAATATTCCGATAATACAAAGTACTACCAATATCTCAGTCAGGGTATAACCGTCAAGGCGTTTTATCAATAAGTGTTTAGGAGTTTTCATGGCAACAATTAGATCACTAACATATTAAATAATTCTTAATTGATGCAATTTTTTTTTTAAAGTTAAAATTTCATTGGAAAAATTATTTTTTATAAATTTCATGTAAATTAATTGATTTACTATATTGCGCTTAATATTTCACAAATATTATATTACTTAAATCTTTCACATGAATACAAATCTACCCAAAAGCTTATTGTTTCTAGCGCAAACCTACAGCTCCAAACTTAAAGGAAGTTCCCGGCGTTTTCATATTTTCTACATCTATAAGCGATATTTGATTAGTAAATAGGTAGTTATCGATCACATTGCTTGGCCATTGAATACCGCTATGTCTTTGTAAAAAGAATAAGATATTTATTTTCTCCGTTATTATCCATCCTTCAAAAGTTGAAATTATACGTTGAAAATATCAACTAATTCAAAATTTAGCTATTCAAATTTGTCCCTTGGATCTTAAACCTTAAGTACTTTTATAACACTGGCGATGAATAAATTATTTGTATTTAGAATACTGAATTTTTGATATTCACTTCCTACGGCGTAGAATGCCCTTTAAAGACATGGATATAAATCAATGCACACCACAGAATGTCATAACGGAGCCATTCCTGCATCTATTGCCAGCTTGGACTTGCACACTTTAAATATTATAAACTGTCTTACCTACTTTCGGGAATACTTGATTACTGATTTTTAAATTTAATTCCTACTTATACCTTACCATATTGATGAGAAAAATATTTTTATATTTCGTGCTTTTCGCAGCCGCTTATGCACAAGCTCAAAGCCCTGCCATTCCCAAAGCTGGAACCGAGATCACCAAGGCGATACCTTCTTCGCCGGATGCTGCTGCATTGGGCAAATTTGGAAGAACACCTGTAGGATATTATACAGGCGTACCCAATATCTCCATCCCACTGTATACGATCAAAAGCGGTGACCTTACGTTGCCGGTAAGCATCAATTACCACTCAGGCGGGATTAAGGTGGAAGAGCAGGCCTCCTCCGTAGGCCTGGGCTGGGCGCTTAACGCGGGTGGTGCTATAACCCGCACGGTTAGGGGTAATGTAGACGAATCCAGTTTCGGTTACCTTGATGCGGCTGACTATGTGGGCAACGTTTACCGCGCATTAAACAATCAGCCTAGTACTTTAACTCTCGCGCAGGCGGGTGCGGTAATGAACAAGATGGCGGAAGGTACTTACGATGGTGAAGCCGATGTTTTCAATTTTAATTTTGGTGGTTATTCCGGACAGTTTAGCTTCAGTCAAACGTCGGGCTTTATCATCAGCCCACAGCAAAACATTTTATTTAGCTTTGCTTATTCTCCCGGACAGCATATCCCGTCATTTACGGCCAAGACCCCGGATGGGGTCACCTGGTACTTTGGCTCTTCGGAAGGTGTTGATGCCGTAGAATATGCGCAACGGAATGGGAATACTGCAAATCAAAAATCATATAATACCTCCTGGCTGTTAAAGTCGATTATTAGTCCAATGGGCAGCAGGATAGATTTTACCTATAAGCCAGAGGTATATTCGCAATATCAGCCGAATGGAACCAAGTATAGACTTACTTCAGGTACTGGGTTAGATACAAATCGCTCTACTTTAAGAACCGACGATGACTTAGGATCAACTACAGGTATGCATAATATGAAACTTACCGGCATCACATTTGAAAATGGAAGCCTGCAGATTTATGCCAACTTAAAGCGCTTGGATCTTAGTACACTTGATCCTGTTTTACAGCCTAAAATGATCGATACTATTGCTATAACTTCTACAGGATTTTCTAAACTGTACAAGTTTTACTATACGAATAAAGTGAGCAGCCGCTTAAGGCTGGATTCTCTTGTCGGACAGTTGGAGCAGGTTACCGCAACAGTAAACAAAAAAGAAAAGTATAGTTTTATTTATAATCCAGACATTACGATTGGCGGTACTATGTATTTTAATCAGGATTGGTGGGGATATTATAATGGCACTAATCAAACTACCCTTGTGCCAGCTTCGCAAGATCCTTTAAGCAGCACACCGTTACCCGGTGCAAACAGAACTCCCGATGCGGGCTACATGACGGCAGGCATGCTGACGAGTATCAAATATCCTACAAATGGTTATACCAACTTTTTTTTCGAGCCGCATCAAACGCCTGATTATGATTTTGGTGCCGATAATTACGTAGCCGACCCGCAGGCTACGGCTTTTTCGAACGATAGCCAAAATATTTACTACAATTATGATAACCGAAACGGCAATCCAACGCATTTGATGCATGTGTATAACCAGTTAAACAACGTGCCTAAAATGGCTGTACATTTAACTGCGTATGGCATGCGTGATGGCAATAACCCGCCGCCGCCTCTTTACGATTTGGTTACCGCCCGCATTTACGGGCAGGATGCCCAGGGTAATTACACGGTAGCTGTACAGAATGTCACCAACACCGATACTACTATTTTTATCCCTCAGGGCTATTATAAGGTAGTGCTTTTGGATAGCAAGCAGCAAACAGATACTACCAAATCAAACTTTGTTAAGTATTCGATCGCCGCCAACTGGAGTAATCATCTGTCGTTACCAGGGCAATCTAATTATGTGGGGCATACCGCCAGCGGATTGCGCATAGCCAGGATAGAGGATTATGACGGAATCAGTACAGTACCCTACAATGTAAGGCGTTACACCTATAATTTAAATTCAAATGCCAACAGGTCCAGCGGTTTTCTGAATTATCAACCATCCTATAGTTATGACCTAACAGTTTTAACTGGTAATTACAAGGTGGCTTACACACATACCTATTTCGTCCGAACAGCATCGTCCAATTACCCAATGGCCACACAAAGCGGTGCGGTGGTAGGATATTACAGCGTACAGGAGTATTTCGACAAAAATGGGGTTAATGGAAAGGAAGAATATAACTATGACATTGCAGGGCAGGGCGTAAATGGTCCTGGGTTTCCTTTTGCCCCGCCCACGCAGCAGGACTGGCATACTGGCCTGTTGCTGAGCCAGGTTACCTCCCGAAACGTTAACGGGCAGCTTCAGCCGGTTAAGAAAAAGATAAATATTTACAGTATTATCAATTTCAAATCGGAATATAACAGCATCAAAACTGGTTTTAATCCGCTTCCAGTAGCATATGATGAGAATTCAAATTATTACCCTTCGCAAATGAAGGCGCAGCCGTATCCAACCGTAACCGATTACAAATACCTGTCTTCCGATAGCACATATGTGTACGATATGAACGATGCCAACAAAACCTTGAAAACCTGGAACAACTACCAGATGGACCCGGTAACCTATCAGTTAACCAGGCTGCAGAGCGTTAATAGCAAAAATGAGTTGATCACACAGTTGGTAACCTATTCCAATACGGCATCTCCCGCCATCAGGGGAGTGAATTACTTAAATGCCGCCAGGATCTATACTTATCCTATCGAAGAGGTTACTTCCCGGTCGGACATCAACGGCAATAATGCACGTACCGTGAACGCTGTACTGACCACGTACAAAACCAATAAACCCTTCAAAGACACCGTATTTGTGATGCGGAGCGTTGCCCCCGTTACCAATTTTGTAACCGCCGCAGGCGGGGCTAATCGCGACAGCCGGTATCAGCCAGTGGTGGCCTTTAATAAATACGATGCGGCAGGTAACATCATCCAGGAGGCAAAGATAGGCGACGCGCTACGAAGTTTCATCTGGGGCTATAAGGATGTTAGACTTCCTTATTATAACACCTACCCGATTGCAGAAGTGCTAAATGCCGATTCGGCCAGTATCGCTTATACCAATTTCGAAGGGTATAGCAGCACTGGCCTGGGCAACTGGGCTTATAATAACGCAGGTATAGTAGCCGATGTAACCGCACCGATGGGGAATGGGTGCTATACGGTAAGCAGCAGCAATACGGTAATCAAAAATAGCTTAACGGTATCTGCCAGCTATATCGTTTCGTTCTGGAGCAAAGCGGGAGCGGCGGTAACGGTAAGCGGCGGCACGGTAACCGCAGGGCCTGTGGGTAATCCCAAATCGGGCTGGACGTACCGCGAATATACCGTTACCGGTACGGCATCGGTCACCATCGGCGGCAGCGGATTGCTGGACGAGCTGCGCCTCTATCCGGTTAATGCGCAAATGAGCACCTACACCTATCAGCCGCTGGTAGGCATGGCAAGTAAGTGCGACGTGCGCAACAATATCACCTACTTTACATACGACAATGTAGGCAGGCTGGCGCAGGTGCTTGACCAGAACCGCAGCATTTTAAAGGACTATAGATACAACTATGCGGGAATCGATGCGATCTGGGTGGATGTGAGTCCGCAGAATCTGCAGTGCGTAAAAGACCCGAACAACAATAACACGGGCGAGCAGCAAAAGCAGCAAGTGGACAGCAACCCTTCCAGTTCGACGTACCAGAAAACGCGCTGGCTAAGTTTGGGTACCAATACCACCGGCTGCCCGGTACCGGCATCGCCAACTCTGTATGTAAAAATGACACTGGCGAGCACTTATACCCAGGGTACTGATACGTACAATACCTACCGGTTCGATGTTTACAGTGATGCTGCGGGTACCATTACCTACAACGTGCTGGCTAACCTGACGGTGAACTACAACGTAACGATAACCACCAGAACCAACGGTTCTGTAACCAATACCACAGTTTGCAACCGCAGCGTAACGGTACAGGCGGGGACCAATACGATATCCTCAGATGCGATAGATGTAACTGCATGCATCACTTGTGCGGGAGCCGGCGGCGGTGGTGGTGGCGAAGCGCTCACGGCATCCAAAACCTCCGCATCGCAGCAAAGTACAACGGTATCCGGCGGGGAAACCAATGTCGGCGGAGGGGGCGGAACAGGCACCACCTGCTCATCAACCGTAGCGTTGACACTTGGTACAGGCTATAATCCTAAATATTAAATAGCAATGAAACGAAAAGACAACCACCAGCTTACATTTGTAGAACTGGGCGACGTTTGTGGCTACGACGACAATTATCCCATGGCCCAATATAAAAATGCTGCGCGTCAAGCTATCGCCTCCACAAGTTTTGAAGATGACTACGCTTTGCTTACCTATAAGACGGGCAATATTGTCATCAAAAATGCGCGGACGGGCGTTAAATGCTCAACTGGCAGCCTATTAAAATCAACTTTCCCTGCAGATAGTTGTCTTATTTCGCTTTGGGCTAAGGGGACTGGAAACATAACGATAGGCGGTGTCAGAAAAACAATTTCCACCTCTTGGACCAAAATGTATGGACTTTAACTGGTATCACCAGCTTGTCTTTTTCCATCAATAGCAACCATGTTGCTGAGGTGCGGTTACAGCAGAGGAATATCATTAAGCATACGGATTACCATTACCAGCAATAAGCAGCAACACCTAGGAAAACCTTAACCAGATGCAATCAAACCTGAACAAATACAAAAAGGCAACGCTGTTGCTGTGCCTGTTATTTTTAACATCGGCAGCTTACAGCCAGACGGCGACGATGAACTACGTGTTAACGCGGGTACCGCGAACGCCGATTAGTAATAATACGGAGCTGGGGCAGTTAGCTACTAATAAAGATTCTGTGCAGACGGGGGTGCAGTATTTTGACGGCTTAGGGCGTCTGATCCAGACGGTTAACCAGGCAGGGTCTCCCAACGGGCGCGATATGGTGCAGCCGGTAGTTTACGATGCTTTTGGCAGGGAGGCACGCAAATACCTGCCGTATACGACCTCTTCGAGCAGTACGGGGAACTATAAGGACAACGCGCTGGACCCCACTAGCGGTGTAACTACTTTTTATGCGCCTTCAGGCAGCGGGGGAACGCAGCAAAGCAATGGCATCGTACGTACGACCAGGCCTTACGGAGAGACGGTATTTGAGGCCTCTCCACTGAACCGGGTAACGGAGCAGGGAGCGCCGGGATTTTCCTGGCAGCTGGGTCAGGGGCATACGAATAAGATGGATTATGGCATGAACGGTAATACAGGCTTCAGCCGGTCGGTGCTGACGAACAATGTGGGAAGCGACCGGGTAGCGCTGTATACGGTGACGATTAATTCCAACCAGACGCGCAGCCTGTCCAGGGCGTCAAATAATACGGCCAGCTACGGTGCGGGTCAGCTTTACCGCACGATCACTATGGACGAAAACCGGGATTCGACGGTTGACGGCTGCCTGGGAACCACGGAAGAATATAAAGACAAACAAGGGCAGGTAGTTGTTAAAAGGACGTACAATAAACTGGTTATTGCAGGTAGGTCAACGATTCTGCAGATGCTGAGCACGTATTACCTGTATGACGACCTTGGGAATCTAAGCTTCGTACTGCCGCCGGGGGCGATGGGGGACAGCACGGCAGCGATCAGCTCAGCGACGCTGAACAGCCTTTGCTACCAGTACCGGTACGACGAGCGGAACCGGATGACGGGCAAAAAGGTTCCGGGGAAAGCCTGGGAGTATATGGTATACAATAAACTGGATCAGCTGGTAGCCCGGCAGGACAGCAACCTGCGGCAGAATAGCCAGTGGGAGGTCACCAAGTACGATGGACAGGGCAGGGTGATTGTGACGGGGCTGTGGACGAAGAGCGACCCGAATTTTACGGCGCAGGTGTTCCGAGACAGCGTGTACGCCAATGCGCAGTGGGACCAGAAGAGCGGCACCGCCAGCGGTACGGGGTATACGATAACCAGCTACCCGGCCACGCTGACGAGTAACCTGGTGCTCAATTATTATGACGATTACGACAATATCCCTAACTGGCCCGCCTCAGGAGTTTATGACTACGCTGCCCGCAGCAAGATGACCCGGGGGCTGCTGACGGTCAGCAAGGCGGCGATACTGAATAACCCCGCCACCCGGCTGTGGAACGTATTTTACTACGATGACCAGGGACGGGTAAGCAAAACGATCAAACAGCATTACCTGGGCGGGGCGATGAGCGTTTATAATTACGACGAGGTCAGCACAAACTATAACTTCAATGACCAAGCGGTATCCACCACGCGCAGGCATTTCCTTGTGAACAGCGGGGGCACGAAGGACCTGAAGCTTACGGTATACGACAGCCTGAGCTACGACCATATGGGCCGGGTGAGGCAACACTGGCACCAGCTGACTAACGGAACGGCGGCGCCTGTGGCAGCAAGTAAGATCCTGCTGAGCCAGCAGGACTACAACGAACTGGGTCAGTTGTACCGCAAAAAGCTCCACAGCACTAATAGCGGCAGTACGTTTGCCCAAACGGTAACCTACCGTTATAACACCAGGGGGTGGATGGTTAAAGACAGCGCGCAGCTGTTCTCCCAGCAGCTGAACTATGACGACGGGGCGGTACCGCAGTATAACGGCAATATCGCCTCGCAGAGCTGGGCGGGAAGCAACGGTTCGAATGCGAAAAGCACGGAGTACCGCTACGACCGGCTGAACCGGCTGCTTTCGGGCATCTCCTCGGACGGCAGCTCGGAGAAGGGGATCATTTATGATAAGATGGGGAATCTGCTGTCGCTGGCGCGGTACCTGAACGGGACTCGGACGGACAGTTTGAGCTATCATTATCCAAACGGGGGACTGAGCAACCAACAGGATACGATCCGGGACTTGTCGGGGAACAGCATGTATGCTGGCCTTGCGCCGATGGTGTATACGTATAGCGGCAACGGATATATCAAGCATGACGGGCGGACGAATAACAACATCAGCTATAACCTGATGAATCTGCCGCAGACGGTAACGGGCACGACCAATATTACCTACAGCTATGATGCCAATGGCAGAAAGCTGCGGAAGGTAACGGTAGGCAGCTCGTCGACGCAGGCAACCGATTACATCGACGGGATCCAGTATTCCACGCCCGGCACGGGGACGGGGGCGATCGATTTGGTACAGACAGGGGAGGGCAGGGCAAGGCCGAACGGGACGGGGTACAACTACGAATATGATCTGACGGATCACCTGGGGAACGCAAGGCTGACGTTCGATACACAAAGCGGTACCCGCCCGGTGCAGGCGGATGATTACTTTCCCTTCGGTCAAAATATCTCTGTCACGGGACCACTTGGTATAAAAAATCAATACCTTTACAATAAGAAGGAACTGCAGGAAGAAACAGGCCAATACGATTACGGCGCGCGGTTCTATGACCCTGTAATAGGTAGATGGACGAGTGTTGACCCGTCATCCGAAGAGGGCGACCAGGAAAGCCTTACCCCGTATCAATATGGCTTAAACAATCCTGTAAGATACGATGATCCTGATGGTAGGTGTCCGAGTTGTCTTATTGGTGGGATTGTTGGCGGTTTAGTTGATTATGGGGAGCAAGTGGCAACGAACTATGTTCAGGGTAACAAAAATCCATGGACAAGTAACATCAACTTAGTTTCTATTGGAACTGCTGCTCTTGCTGGTGCTGCAACAAGCGGTGCAAGTGTAGTGGAAAACTTGGCTGCAAAAACAGCGATTAAAATTACTGCTAAAGTTGGTGCTGCTCTAATTAATAATACCGTAGAAGTAAACACAACCGATGGTGTTAAAGTACATAACGTTAAAGATGTTTTGAAGAATACAGCAATAGATTTGGCTGCAGATGGCGTGGCTGGTAAAATAGGTGGTAAAGTTGAGGGAGCGCTGTCTAAAGTTGGTGTAACGAATGCAGGTAGATTATCAAGTACTGCAAGAGCAGCTGTGAGAGCAACTGGAAACAATGTTACCCGTGCTACAACAGCAACTGTAAAAGCGGGATTGAAAGTAGCAACTAAAGTAGTTGCACAAACAACAGAAAGCACCATAAAAGCTACGACCAATCAAAAACGGGATGAGCTAAAAAAGAATACGAATACGGGGAATTAAGCTATGGATAAAATAAAAAACATCTTTTGGATTGCTATAGGTGTAGCAATTGTTGGGTACTTTATTTATAAGGTGGCCAGAAACTCATTCACAGACCAGTTTATGGGGAATGCTCCCCAACGAACTAAAGCGGTGATTATAGATAAAAAGAACTTTATGGGAAATCAACCCGTGGCCCCTAAGTTCTCTTACTCATATCAGTTTGTAGTTAAAGGTGAGAAATATACCGGCAACGCCCATGATACCAGTCTAAAAGTTGGCGATACCGTTGAAGTTGAATACAACAAGGAACATCCCAATATTAATAAACCTTTAAACCCCAAAGAATGAGATTACTTATTTTGTTATTATTACTTAGCCCAGCGATTGGCTTTGCACAGACCTTTGAGGGCAAAATCAGTTATGCCAACAGCTATAAAAGCAAATCGCCTCAATTGAAAGATGAGCGATTGGCGACCATGATGGGTACTACGCAAGACTACTATATTAAAGGGGGTGATTACAAATCTGTCTTTAATGGATCGTTTGTTAAAATGCAATTGTATAAAAGTGCCGAAAATAGAAGCTACGCGCTTACAGCTAAGTCCGATTCGCTTTACTGGGAAGATTACAGTAAAAACAAGGATGTAGCAACCAGGTTCGAAGTCGAAAAAGGAAAAGAGACTATTATGGGAGTACTTTGTGATGTATTAATTGTTTATACACCAAAAAGCAAAACTGCCTATTATTATAATAGTAAATATGGTATAAATCCAGCCTTTTTTAAACAACATGCATACGGAAATTGGTATTATGTTATATCAAAGACAAGGGCATTGCCATTAAAAACAATCTCGGAAAATGAGCAGTTTACTTTAATTAGCACTGCTGTGAATATTACTCCTATGAAGTTAGAAGCAAAACTATTTGAAGTGCCTGATAAAAACAAAATTGCACCCGCAACATGGTAAAAAAATGAAAAGTCTAACCCTACTACTTATAGTATTAACCTTAACAGCCAGGGCACAAACACCTGTTCAAAGAGATAGTGCCAAAAGGGATAGTGCCCACCGGCAGTATCATCTTATGCGCAGAGACCCAAAACAAAATTACCCCTACGCATTTGCTGATAGCGCAAAAGCTAAAAAGCCAGTCGGGAAACCGAATAAGAAAACAAGATAATGTAAATGACGAAGCCCCTGTTAAGGGGCTTTTTTGTGTTAAAGCGCATAGGCTTTACGGGCTTTAGCATCCCTAAGCAGACCATCAAGCGCATATAGAATGCTGTCCCTGTCAGGTTCAGAAAGTGAGTTTAATTCGTTGAGACGCTTAAGCATAGCAGGATCTTTTAGCACGTTCAGATCATCGTTTTCTCCCAGTAAATGCCCTACTGTGGTATCAAGCAGTTTCGACATATTACGGGCAACTTCAATAGATGGCTTTGTTTCGTCCCGCTCATACTTACCAATGACTGTATAAGAAGTATGCATCAACTTGGCAAGGTCTTGCTGCGAAAGCCCTTTGGCATCCCTGCACTCCCTTAATCTTTTACCAAATGAATCCATATTGTTATTAACAGCGTTTTTTTACCTATAAATACAAATATACGCAACTAAAGACTACAATAAAATCCTGTCAATGGAGCTAAAACGGCTTTAATCACAGTAAAAAGTAGTATAAACAATACAATAAATCATAATCTTATTGAAAAACTGTACCATATAAATATATTTGCATTATATATAGTTTATTACGACTTTTTTAAAGCGATGCAAAAACCTGTTGGGCTTATCACGGACAACCCGGAGTTATTATTGTACTTAGACGGGAAACTGCACATCACCGTATTGGGCGGCATTAAGCTGACCGGCTTTGACCGTTTAAAGGTGACGCTTAAACTGGTAAATACGGATGATAAGCTAAACGTCTTTCGCCATAGCTTAGACCTTTACAACAGCATCCAAACCGAGCAGCTGATCGAGAAATCAGCCGATGCGCTGGACACCGGCACCCGTGAGATCAGCACGGCCATAACCGGGCTGACCACCGCCTTAGAGCAATACCGTTCAGAACGTTTGGAGGCCATGAAGCCCAAACAGCCTGAAAAGAAACAGCTATCAGAAGCCGAGCGTAAAGCCGCCATAGCTTACCTAAAAGGCCCTGATCTGTTAGGCAGAACCAAGCAGGCCATCGGCCAGAGTGGCATTGTAGGTGAAGAAACCAACGCCCTGATCGCCTACCTTATTTACACATCACGAACCCGTGAAAACCCATTACACCTGTTATGCCTGGGCGCAAGCGGGACAGGCAAGACCTGGTTACAGGAGAAAGTAGGCGAGCTGATACCCGAAGAAGACAAACTGGAGATCACCACGCTCAGTGTAAACGCCTTTTACTACTTCGGTAAAGAGGAATTGAAATATAAGCTGCTATTGCTTGAAGATATGGACGGCGCGGAAGATGTGCTGTACCCGATCAGGGAACTGCAAAGCAAGCGCAAGATCAGCAAAACGGTGACCCTGAAAGACAGCAAAGGCAATCCCAAAACCATCACCTTACAGGTAGAAGGCCCTGTTTGTATCAGCGGCTGTACGACACGGGAGCAAATGTATGAGGATAACGCGAACCGGTGCATCCTGCTTTACATGGATAACAGCCCGGAGCAGGACGTGAAGATCATGGACTATCAGCGTAAAATGAGTGCGGGGCTGATCGATCAGTATGCAGAAAAGAAAGTACGGGAGCAGCTTAAAAACGTTCAGCGTATGTTAAAACCTGTCAGCGTTAAAAATCCTTACGCCCCTTACCTGCAACTGCCGGAGGCCGTGTTTAAACCACGCCGTACCATGCTTTTATTGCTGTTATTCATCGAAACCATTACTTACTACCATCAATACCAAAGAGAACTGAAAACGGACGAGGACACCGGGGAGCAGTATATTGAAACCACTATTGAGGACATACAGGCCGCTTTTAGCTTACTGGAAACCACCTTGCTTAAAAAGAGCGACGAGTTAAACGATGCCTGCCGGGACTTCTTTGAAAAGCTTAAAACCTACCTGAAAGAAAAGGACACCGACACCTTTTACAGCAAGGAAGTACGGGCCGCATTCCGGTTAAGTCCGAGCAGCATAGGCCGCTACCTGTTTGAACTGGAACGCATGGGCTATATCAAAATAGCGAAAGGAAGCCGCTATAAGGGCTTTGAATATAAAATACAAAGCTGGAACGACCTCGAAAACTTAGCAAACGATGCGCAAAGCATGGTTAAATCTATACTTGAAAACATCCAATTAGTAACCCGTATCCCACCGGTAACCCAAAGCCTTAATGGGTTACATAAAATGCAGAAGATCAGCGGGGAACGACCAGTAACCCACGAGTAACAGAAAATGCAAGCCACCCTATATAATCCGCTCTATATCCGCCTGCATGCAGGCTTTACCCAATGGCTGCGGATCCTCAACTTTGAACCGACCAGCCCGCGCGATATGCCTAAGATACTGACCGAGTTCCTGATCTACCTGCAAGATAATAACTGCCATCGCCCGCATGACATCCAGCAGGAACATCTTAAAAAATACCTGGAACGCCTGCACGAGCGGCCAAGCAAAACCGCCGCCGGTGCGATCAGCCTCAACTATATCCGCAAGCACTTGCAGGTGATCCGCAAGTTCAGCCGTTACCTTACCGAAAGCGGACAGGAAAGCTTTACGGTAAAGCTGCGCATCAAAGGCAAAAGTTCCAACGTGAAATGTATCCTTAACCTTGCCGAGATCAGCAGTTTATACGAGGCTGTAAAAGATGATACATTGGGTTTGCGGGATAAAGCGATACTGGCTTTGTATTATGGTTGCGGCCTGCGGAAAAACGAGGGTGCCAATATCAATGTTAAGGACATTTTGTTAGATAAGGGACTGGTCTACGTGCGTAAAGGCAAGGGTTATAAAGAGCGTTACGTACCGCTTGCAGGTACAGGTAAAGCCGACCTGGAGAACTATATCCTGTATGGCCGCCCTCATTTGGCGGCTGATAAAAAAGAAGATGCTTTGCTGTTGAACGTTAATGGCACCCGGTTAAGCGGCCACATGGCTTACGAGCGGTTACAAAAGTTAAAGGCCGTAGCGAAGATAAAAAAGCCCGCAGGACTGCATACGCTGCGCCACAGTATTGCCAGCCATTTACTGCATTCAGGTATGGCTTTGGAACAGATCCAACGCTTCTTAGGGCATAGTAGCATGGAAAGTACGCAGATCTACACCCACCTAAAGCATGAACAAATATAAGTTCGCCTCGGCGATACAGGCAGCTTTGAAAAGCTACCAAACCTATTTACAGCAGGAACATTACGCCAAAAACTATATCCGGCAAAACAGCAACTATGCGGGTATCTTCCTGGAATGGATGGAGGAAGCAAGCTTGGCCACCATACAGGTAACCCATGCCGATGTATTGGAGTTTGCCGATCAGCTTAAACAGGACGGCTATACGATCCGGCTCATTAACCGGGTAATGCTGGCCGTTAGGTATTACTTCACCTGGTTGCAACATGCCGGGCAGGCCACACATAACCCCGCGGCCGGCATCATCCTGAAAGGCACGATCAGGCATGTGCCTCACGACCTGTTAACCCAAGCCGAACTGGAAACGCTTTACGAAAGTTATCCTATAACAGACGAGCGTACCCACCGCAATAAGGTTATTGTAGGCTTACTGGTTTACCAGGCATTGACAAGGGATGAACTGGAAACCTTGCGCTCTGACCACCTGAAACTACGTGAGGGTAAGATACATATTCCCCAAACGGGCAAACTGAACAGCCGGGTGCTTAGCCTTGAACCGCATCAAATCTTAGACTTACAAGAATATATACTAATAATCCGGCCTAAGATATTGGCCGAACGCATGGCCGAGCGTTCCGGCAGAAAGCCGGATAAATATAAGGCCGTCGAAGATGTACAGCGGCTTTTTGTTACGATGAACGGGCAGGAAACGATGAAAAACAGCCTGTTACACCTCAACTATGCTTTGCGAAAGATCAACCCAAAGTATAAACATGGGGTGCAGATCAGGCAAAGCGTGATAACGGAATGGCTGAAAGAAAAGAATCTGCGGGCAGTACAATACATGGCGGGCCACCGCTATATTAGCAGCACCGAACGTTACCAGACCAGCAATCTTGAAGACCTGAAAGATGCGCTTAACAAGTTCCACCCCTTAAACCTTTCTTAATCATCAGGGGTTCAGGTTATCTTCTGTTAAGCAACCAAAAGCGGGAGAAGGCGGGGCTGTCAAGGGAACGTGGAATAAATGGCCTTGTGCGTGAAAGGCTTGCGGGTTTATGCCGCGAAAGTCCCTTTACTGACCTGGCTTCGGAGGCTACCTTTGCTGTAACAGATGATTAACCAACCACGGCCACCCGGCAATGAAACTACCAACAAACGCCGCCTTGCAAATGAAAAACTAACGCTTATCTTTACCCTAACGAACGTTCTTTATGGCACCGAAAAAGTGCAAAACGGAAAACAGCCAAAAACGTAAAAACTTTATGGTAGCCAATACGATTACGGCGCAAGGTTCTATGACCCGGTAGTGGGGAGGTGGAATGTAATTGATCCATTAGCTGAAAAGAGTAGGCGCTTTAGTCCTTACACCTATGGTGATGATAATCCAATTAGAAATATTGATCCAGATGGAATGGAAACGCAAAACTGTTGTGGATTTCTTGGCCCTGCCGCAGGTGTTAGTTTATATGTAGCTTATCTTCAAGTAAAACAAAATATACAAAGCGTTTTTGGCCTTAAAACGTACGCACAGGGCGCGGTTGATAAGGTGAACAATACCATTCATAAACGCGACCCCGGATATGTTGCCAATGTTCCTGAAAAAGTACGGGCTATCCATGATAAAATCATGGATGATAAAGCGGATAATAAAGCGTATGCCGGGGCTTTGCAGTGGGGTTCAGCCAATATGACCGCGATGACAACGGTGATGGGCGCACTGCAAGGGCCGGTGGGTAATAGTTTGGGAACTGTTAAAGGCCCAATAGATGGTTTTACAGGGATAGGAACGTCAGAAAGCAAAGTATATCGTGTGTTTGGCGGAGATGCTAAAGCCGATGGGTTTTCTTGGACACCAACTAATCCTAATGGTGTGGCAAATTTTAGAGAGGCTGCAGGACTTCCATCAGGAGGTGCGAGTGGGTCCACAAACACAGGACAATTTGTTATAGAAGGAACCGTTGATTTTAAAAATATAATAACGTCGCACCCTGCCCAACCTTTAGATGGTCGCGCAGGCGGTGGAGTAACTGAATATATTATAAACCCGAATAATGTCAAAAAAACAAGTGTGTCGGGAGCTAATCCTGCTTTCTAAATTATGAATGATCAATATAAAGGAATGACAGTAAACGAGCGTTTGTACGTGGCTGGTTTGATTGATGACTTTTACGAAGCAATCAAAGATAGGGATGTTAACAAAGTAATTGTAATACTTAAAAAGGTTGAATTGGGTGATGAATCCATTGATCCAATCCTTGAGTTTAATGGTTTAAAGCCCCCCCTTGGTCGCCGTTTGTAACTGCGTCTTAACATGAGGTAAGCTCTTAGTTTACGAAGCCTGGCCATATGCCGGGCTTTGTTATTATAGTGCGGCAACATTATTATTAAAGAAATCCTTGAACTTCTTTATATCCGCCTGCAGGCAGGCTTTTCGGAATGGCTACGCATATTGAACTTTGAACCGACGAGCCAGCGGGACATGCCTAAAATGTTGGCCGAGTTCCTGGAATACCTGGAGAACCAAAACTGCAACCACCCGCATGAGATACAGGAAGCGCACCTGAAAAACTACCTAACACGCCTGCATGAACGGCCATGCAAAACAAAGGCCGGAGCGATCAGTCTGAACTATATCCGTAAGCATTTACAGGTCATTAAAAAGTTCAGCCGTTACCAGACAGAGAGCGGACAGGAAAGCTTCACAGTCAAGCTTCGCATTAAGGGCAAGGCCAGTAATGTTAAAAGCATATTGTCCACTAACGAGGTTAATAAATTGTATGATGCCACCAAAGAGGATGCTTTAGGAATGCGGGATAAAGCTATGCTGGCTTTATATTACGGCTGTGGCTTACGTAAAAATGAGGGCGTAAAAATTGATGTGCGGGATATACTGATCGAAAAAGACCTGGTATATGTGCGGAAAGGAAAAGGCCACAGGGAGCGCTATGTGCCATTAGCAGGCAGCAATAAAGCCGACCTTGAAAACTATATCCAGTATGCCCGGCCTTACCTGGTTAGCGGTAAAAAAGATGATGCCTTATTGCTCAATATTAACGGTAAAAGATTGAGTGGTGCCACTGCTTACGAACGTTTGCAAAAACTACGAGCCGAAGCCAGGTTAAAGAAAGCCATCGGCCTGCATACGCTTCGCCACAGCATTGCCAGCCACCTGTTGCATTCAGGAATGAAGTTAGAACAGATCCAACGCTTTTTAGGCCATAGCAGCCTGGAAAGTACGCAGATCTATACCCACTTAAAGCATGAGCAAGTTTGAGGAGTACTTACAGGAAACGGGCTTTAAGCCTCAAACCGTTTATCAGCACCGTAAATATGCCAGCTACTTTTTAGCATGGATGGCTGAACAAAGCCTGGCTATAGAGCAAATTACCTACACCGAAATACTGGACTTTGCAGACCACTTAAAAAAGGAAAATAAAAATATCAACCTGATCAACAGAATGATGTTAGCGGTAAGATATTACTTTACTTACCTGCAAAATGAACAGCAGATCAGTTACAAGCCCGCAGCAGGTATCAGTCTGAAAGGAACGATCAGAACCGTACCCCATGACCTGTTAGAGAAAGCAGACCTGGAAGCACTTTATCATACCTACGAGATCAAAGACGAACGTACCCATCGTAATAAAGTGATCGTAGGCTTATTAGTTTACCAGGCATTGACCAGGGAAGAACTGGAAACTATCCGGCCGGAGCATTTGAAATTGAGAGAGGTAAAATAAACGTACCAAAAACCGGCAAGCAAAACGACAGGATATTACTCCTGCAACCCCATCAGATCTTAGACCTGCAAGAATATCTATTGCTCATACGGCCAAAGCTTCAAAGCAGATCAGCGCGTTTGTTCACCGGCAGATATGATATAGAAAACTTAAAGAACACCTTGCTGCACCTGGGCTATGCATTGAAAAAGATCAATCCTAAATACAAACATGCGGTACAGATCAGGCAAAGCGTGATCACCGAATGGCTGAAAGAAAAAGACCTGCGGACGGTGCAATATATGGCCGGCCACCGTTACGTTAGCAGTACCGAAAGATATCGGGAAAGTAACCTGGAAGAACTGAAAGAAGCCTTGCTAAAGCATCACCCTCAAAAATAAAAAGTGCCTTTACGGCATCAAAAACGCAGATTGAGAGTCCGAGTTTGAATTGTTGCATATAAGATAAATCCATTAGAAAGGAAGACAGCACCCTGCCGGTGCTGTCAAAATGATGGTTTATACAGCCGGTAATAGCAGCTTTATTCCCCCCGCACATGGAGGCCTTTTGTTTAATTGGGGGCTATCTCCCAAAGCCCCTAAACCCCTGTTGGATCGTTTACGTGCCGGATGCAAGCCGCACAGATCCACCCACAACCCAAGCTTACATCCAGCCCGAAAACGTCTGCCTTTTTTACACTCAATAAATTGCTTTTTCCAAATTAGCAAGATGGACAACTATAGATCCGAGCGCTGAGTAAGACGCTGCTTATTCGTACTTATATGGATTCATAATTCTATTAGATTTACGGATCCAGATGGTCAATGGCCGGATTGGAATGAAATCGGACGCAAAGCTAACGACTTTATTGGCGGCTTTGTAAATGCTTTGGCTTCTGATGTCAGTGGTGCCAACGCTCCTACATCGCGCCACAGCAGTGCTACAGTTTATAATTTGGGGCGCAAAACGGGACACGTTGCCGCTTTATTTGGTGCAGGACAAGAAGTCGCATCTGGAGGAACATCTGCTGCAGTAGGAGTTGCGGGAGCCCCAGAGACCGCAGGTTTATCGCTGGGGCTAACAGCAGCAGGAGCGGCATTAGTAACTCATGGAGTTTTTACGATTAAAAATGCGGCGATTAATTTAATGAATGGCAACGGGGAGGACAATGGTAACCCCAATCCGGAACCACAAAACAATAACGGAAAAAATGAAAAACATGGCGATAGCAAAGCAATTAGCAAAGCAGCAGAGCAAGTTAAAGATTTAAAAGAAAAAATAGGTAACGCAGTCGGAAAAGAAAAAAAGAAACTACAACAAACTTTAATAAATGTTCAACGAACTGCACAAAAAAATGCATAGGGAACGGAACATAGCAACGCAATTAAAAGATGATACATGCATTATTGGTACCTAATATTTCGGTAGGCGATTTTAAAATTGGCGATACTATAAAAAATTACTTGCACAAATCCCCGACATTATACCTCAAAAAAGACGAATACATTGAAAACCTTTATGCTTTTAAAGAACCGCCTGTAGATGTATTTGTAGATGATCTTAATAATATTACAAATATTACCTGCTCTTTTGAATGCATTTGGAAAGGACAAAATTTGATAAGTATGGATTATTATGAATTTTTAAAATTGTCTAAAACAATACCAGATAGTTTCGAGAAAATTTATTTATTAATAAACAACCGAGGCCAAAATCAAACGGTTTATACTTTTGAAAATTTTGGATTACAAATTTGGGTTTGGAACGGGAATATTGTAACGGTAAGTGCGACAAAGTATTGATTTCCTGAATCTGTATTAATATAAATTTTCAGATGATTAGAAATAGCTGAAAATTAAGATCATATGAATGCATTTTCGGTGCGAAAATGTACTCCCCTGCTGAACTAGTACAGCAGCATGGCGCATATCAATAGGCATTGATATTCAAGTAAGCAGAACATAATTGCCTGTTGTTTAAATTATAGTAAAGTGACAAGCTTGTAGCTGGCCAGGACCTAATTAAGTATTATAAAAGTGAGTAATATTATGAATTGTAAACAAGTCGGGACAAATTAAGCCGCAATTGAATTACATCTGTAGCGAGATTAAGTTTATTTTCCAGTTGAATTCTTGAGGTAACGTTAGAGAGCGGCACAACTCATCTTTATAAATGGCCAATATAATGCATAGATTTAAATTTATGAGGCTGAAGAAAAAACAAAAAGCCATGTTCGATCAGTCACCCTTTGTATTATAGGGTGAGTTTTGGTCATCAAAGGCACATACTTTAGTATATGGATTTTTATTTATATCACTCATTTTGCAATTAACTCCTATATTCAAATCGGCGAACCATGTTACCAATGACACCCTCAATTTGTTGTTGAATGGCTAAGTTACGAGAGTTGATCTAAACACAAACTCCTTTACATATTTATTGAAGTGCGTTCTGCTTACTGAATGATAGATGCTGATAAAAGATCCTATAAAGTGTTTCCATTCATACTCCATAGCATTAGATGTATAACCGTTGTTATAAAAATATTGCTTACGGTCATGGTCTACTATATCATATTGGTACACGTCATTTAAGCACCCGTAAGCAAACCATTCATCTGAATCTATAATAGACCCATGGGCAACGTTTGGACGTACTATAGGCTGTATAAATGCCGTTTTTTGTATACGTTAAACCCCAAATGTTTAATTTGCGTGGAGTAACAATTGTTTGGACATTCCGGAGCAGTTGCCCCCCCCCATAAATGAATCGCGAAAAGTTGATTCTGCAATGCTTTGAACATTTAAATTGGTGATTACTAATTCAATTCCACCAAAAATAATAGACAATCCGGGGCTCCAGAGCGCACGGAATGGTTTTTTTAAGCCTCTCGGATTATCTACTATCGCATAGTTTCCTATATAGAACGTATATAATGGAAATGCCATTAACATTATCCAACCTTTACACTGTGCATTTAGTCGGATCATAATGTTTACTTTTATGTATTAATTATTTGGGATGGATAAGGCAACAGTGGATTTGTTTGTGAAGTGTTTTACTCTAAATCAGCGGAACGTCAATTACCTTTTTCGTAAGGAGATTGGATTGAATAAAACCCATATTGAAATACTGGCTTTTGCCGCTACGCTTATCTCTTTTAATCCATACAATGTTCAAAAGCAATTTGTACAGATGAACCTACAACAAGTGAGACAGGGCATAAGAAAACTTGTTGATGTTGGTGCAATTGAATTATGGCATGTAGGGAAAAGAAACAAACCTGCCGTCTATTTGATAAATAATAAAGGCAGGCAATTGTTGGAATCTTATATAAAGGCATGGTTGCCTGTTATTAGACCTGACGTCTTTTAAATTAAAGGGCGATAATATTGGCTATAAGGCACTTTCGCAGCTGCCCCGTACTGTTCAGCCATTATCAAGGCAATAGTCGCTTGCGCGTTCTTTTAAAGCGATATAAACATCATCGCATACATCGTCCGCATGGTAAGCAATTTCCTGGTAAATTTCCTTAAGGTTTAAGTATTCTATGGGGATACATTGGTCAAATTTCTTACTCATAAAAGTTTCTAACGCATATTTGCCGTTACCTGTATCTAACCAGGTTTCAAAACGGTCCATCTCTTTAAGCTTGTCAAATCTCATAGAAATCTCCGCAAGTATAAAATTCTCCCACATACCCATTGTCTCGGAATCTCGTTGGTAATGCCAGCAAAAATCTTCCCAGCGATTTTTTACTTCATCACCTACCAGCGGGTATTGCCTCTTCAGTTTCCAAATTACAAGTCTACAAATTATATTAAGCACAATAAATGACTTAAATTTTTAAAGACATTTTAGTTAGATGCCTTCGAAGTCGGCCAACTATATATGAAAGTAAACCCATGATCTTCCAATTTATTAATTATGGCCGCTTTGAAACCATATTTGATCTCCTTCCAAGAAAACTCTCCAGGGGTCTTTATAAATGAAGAATCTTTGTTAAAAGTGTCAACTATTGCTTCCAAATTGTTCTTCAGTGCGTATTGGTAAATGCATGTCGTACAACCGTCTTCAATACCAAATTGAACTAATACTACAGCAACAGAGGTACCTTGCCGGTTAGTTTTTTTTTCCAAGTTAAAGTCTAAAATATATTGGTAGTAGGGAACACCGCTTTCCGAATACTTTTTACCCTCAGTTGTTGCTCCTAACGACAACATGTACGTTTTTATCTCGTCAGCTTTATGGCCCAAAAGGTTTATAGGAACTTGAGCAGTTGCACGAAAAAGACTGAAAGCTAAGCAAAATGCGAAAACTACTTTTTTCATTGAGATATTTTATTCTCCGTAGTTCCAATCGAAGGGTACCAAAAAATTAGCGTGGAACTATAAGCTGTTCGGAGAACGAGGTACTGGTATACCTATAGCCCACAACAAAGCAAATAGCCCACGCATGCGTGAGCGCTTACACTTCGTTCCAGGGCTATTTTAAAAATTACCAGTTTTCGTTCGCCTGAACTTAGCTTTAACGCTAATACAATAAATATTTTGCGATGCCTAGCATCAAGGGTAAAAATAGGTAATATTTCGTCACAAAGAAATACTATATTTAGCGAACCATAAATCTATAAGTGAACCAAAACCCTGAACAAATCGCAAGAGATGAAATTGACAAGCAATTATTACTTTGCGGTTGGTTAATACAGAATAAAAAACAAATTAACCTAAGTGCCGGGGTTGGAGTTGCAGTTAGGGAATATCAAACCGAAACCGGGCCTGCCGATTACATTTTATTTATAGATAAAAAGCCTGTCGGTGTTATAGAAGCCAAGCGTGAAGACGAGGGGCTAAAGCTCACCGTTGTTGAAGAACAATCCACCGAATACGCCAAATCGAAACTAAAATATCTCAATAACGATCCGCTGCCTTTTGTTTATGAAAGCACCGGCGAGATAACCCGCTTCACAGACTATCGTGATCCTAAACCACGCTCACGGCCAGTATTTACTTTCCACAGGCCAGAGACGTTTCAGCAATGGCTGAAAGAGACTAAAACACTCAGGGCAAGACTACATGATAATCCATTATTAGAAACAGCCGGGTTACGTGACTGCCAGGTAACTGCAATAACTAACATCGAAAAATCCTTTCGCGATAACCGACCAAAAGCTTTAATACAGATGGCTACTGGTTCCGGTAAAACATTTACAGCAATATCATTTATATATCGTTTATTAAAATTTGCAAAAGCGAAACGAATATTATTCGTGGTTGATACCAAAAACTTAGGAGAACAAGCTGAGCAGGAATTTAAAAGATATGAACCGCAAGATGACAACCGCTTGTTTCCTGAATTATACGGCGTATCCCGCCTAACAAGTTCTTTTGTACCCAATGATAGCCAGGTTTACATAAGTACGATACAGCGGCTGTATTCAATCCTGAAAGGGACGGAATTGGATGAGAGGGATGAAGAAGAAAACCCCAACGAGAAAAGACTAGTTAACAAAGAGCCTTTACCCGTTATATATAGTCAGAAAACTCCAATGGAGTTCTTTGACTTCATTGTAATCGACGAATGCCACCGCAGCATTTACAATCTTTGGAAGCAAGTTTTAGATTACTTCGATGCATTTCAAATTGGCTTAACAGCTACCCCAGATAACCGCACTTTTGGTTATTTTAATCAAAACCTGGTTTGTGATTATGGCTATCAAAAAGCTGTCGAAGATGGTGTACTGGTGCCATACAATGTTTTTGAGATTGTAACTAAAATCACTCAGCAAGGTTCAAAAATTGAATTGGGTGAATATATAGGGAAGCGTGAAAAGCTCACCCGTAAACAGTTTTGGAACACCTTAGATGAGGAGGTAGAATATAACGGCAGGCAATTGGATGATAAGGTAGTTAATCCCAACCAGCTGCGCATGATTATTCAAGCAGTTAGAGAACAGTTGCCAGTAATGTTTCCTGACCGGAAGATTGAGCCCACTAATACTACACCAGAAAGTTTTGAAGTGCCTAAAATGCTCATTTTTGCGAAGAGCGACAGCCATGCAGACGACATTATCAATATAGTGCGTGAAGAATTTGCCGAGGAGAATAAGTTTTGCAAAAAGATTACCTATCGAAGTGAGGAAGATCCCAAAAGTATTTTACAGCAGTTTAGGAATAGTTATTATCCTCGTGTGGCGGTAACAGTTGACATGATTGCTACAGGTACAGATATACGCCCGCTTGAGGTGTTATTATTTATGCGGGATGTAAAAAGCCGTAGCTATTACGAACAAATGAAAGGCCGCGGTACACGTACCTGTAGCCTGGAAGAATTAAAAGCTACAGGTACACCTGGTGCCAAATACACAAAGGATCATTTTGTAATTATAGATGCTATTGGTGTAGAGAAAAGCCAAAAGACGGATAGCCGCCCATTGGAAAAAAAGCCGGGCTTGTCTTTAAAGGAAGTTATAGAAAGTGTACACATTGGTAATACCGCTGAGGACATGCTCACTACACTTGCAAACAGGTTGATCCGTTTGGATAAGCTGATCAATGAAAAGGAAAAGATGGCTTTCGCGGAGAAAGCACAAGGGCAAAGCATAAACCATGTAGTTAAACAGTTATTGAACGCATACGATCCCGACACGCTTGAAAATATACGCATGAGTATTGATGAGCAAACGCCTGGTGCCGCGCCTTCTGACAAAGAGATACTATTTAAGGAACAACACGAGAAGCTAATAGAACAAGCTACGCAGATATTTGATAGTTTTGAGCTGCGTAACTTTGTAATAGATATACGTAAGCAGTACGACCAGGTGATTGACCATGTTAACCCTGATGAGTTAGTAAATATAGGTTGGGTTAAGGATAATGTGGTGATAGCTGAAGGTTTAGTACAGGACTTTAAGATCTGGATTGAAGATAACAAGACAGAGATAATCGCACTTCAAATATTTTACGGGCAACCCTACCATAGGCGTGAGTTGACTTATAAGATGATTAAAGACCTTGCGGAGACTATTAAGACAAGTAAACCACTATTCGCACCGTTAAGTATATGGCGAGCATATGCCCAGTTAGAAAAGGTAAATGACCAACCCAAAAACGAATTAATAGCTTTGGTTTCGCTGATTCGCAGGATTAGCGGCATTGATGGAAGCTTAACTATTTACGATAAAACGGTTGATCTGAACTTTCAGCAATGGGTATTTACTAAACAAGCTGGTACATTGAAATTTAACGAAGAGCAAATGCAGTGGTTGCGTATGATTAAAGATTACATTGCCTCTAGCTTTCATGTAGAGCAGGATGATTTTGAGCTCGATCCGTTTAACAAACAAGGTGGCTTAGGCAAAATGTGGCAATTGTTTGGTGATAGTACTGGTGAAATAATTAATGAGTTAAACGAAGTATTGGCAGCGTAAGATGAATATAAAATTGCCGGAAGGTTGGAGAGTCACGAAGCTTGCTGATTTTGTTAAATCAAAAAAGGGGAAGAAACCAAAATTTGTTTCGACGGAGCAAACTCCTGAGTTTAATATACCATATGTAAACATTAAAGCCTTCGAAAAGAATATTATTGATGAATACACAGATGGTCAAGGATGTGTACTTTGTGAAGAAGATGATTTTTTAATGGTATGGGATGGATCACGTTCTGGCTACGTTGGAAGAGCGATAAAGGGTGCTATTGGAAGCACACTCGTAAAATTAAGCTTTCCAAAAGAGGTTTTTGAAAAATATGCCTACTATTTTCTTCAATCTAAATACATTGAGATAAATACCAGAGCAAAAGGTGTAGGTATCCCCCATGTTGATCCGAACCTGGTTTGGAATTATGAATTTTCACTTCCTCCAATAGCAGAGCAATATCGTATCGTTGAAAAAATAGAGGAGCTCTTTAGTGAACTGGATAAAGGCATTGAAAACTTACAAACCGCACAACAGCAACTTAAAGTTTATAGGCAAGCGGTTTTAAAATGGGCTTTTGAGGGTAAATTGACTAATGAAAATATTGAAAATGGAAATTTGCCGAAAAGTTGGATGAAAACAACGATAAACGAAATCTGTACAAGTGTTGAATACGGTTCTGCTATAAAATCAAAAAATGCTGGCAGTGTACCCGTATTAAGAATGGGCAATATTCAAAGCGGCAAATTCGATTGGGGTGACTTAGTATACACTGATGATGAGAAAGAGATAAGTAAATATTTGCTTAAAAAGGATGATGTTCTATTTAACAGAACCAATAGTGCTGAACTTGTTGGTAAAACGGCAATATATAAAGGTGACCGCCCGGCCATATTTGCGGGTTATTTAATTCGAATTAATAGAATTGATTCTTTGATAAATGCAGACTATCTAACATACTTCTTAAATACTCATGCTGCAAAGAGTTATGGGAATTCAGTAAGAAGTTTTGGTGTTAACCAGTCAAATATAAATGGGACTAAGCTAAAAACCTACCCAATAACGTTACCATTGCTTGATGAGCAAATACGGGTGGTTCAAGAAATTGAAAGCCGCCTTAGCGTGTGCGATAAAATAGAAGAAACCATAACTAAAAGCCTACAACAAGCCGAGGCATTAAGACAAAGTGTTTTGAAAAAAGCTTTTGAAGGTAAGTTGATATAGATAAAGGAGCCGATTTTTTCCTAAGATCTGGGGACTACTTATTATAAATTATTGTTCAATATTTAGAGGCTTTTAGGGGCGACTGCAAATAAGCTTTTATTACAACAATCAAGTTAATCTTAAAGAACAAAAGATGTTTAATCGTTTGTTATCAGAATTTTACAATTTGTAAGTCATGAAGAAAGTTCAAATGACGTTTTTTACAGAAACAAATAATGTTAGATTTCCCTCTATTCAGTTGACTAAGGATAATTGGGACGATTACCATCACAAGGTTTCATTTAACGTATATCTTCATTCAGCTCAAACCAATTATCTTCACTTGGGGACAATTAAGATTTTGGACGATAGCACAAAAGAGACTGTATTACCAAAGCAATTTGACAAGTTGCCACCTAACTATTGTTCATTAGGACAGTCGATGGAATATTATGAAAACATAAAAAAATATTGTCCTTCAAATTTTGAAGAGGTCCTTGAAGCATTAAATGATGTCGCATTTGATGATGATATTGCTAAAACCTTTGAAGGAATTGAAGGGTTTCAGACTGCGCTTCTTAGATTTGGTTCCGCAGAAATTGCTTTCAAAGAGGCTAAAAATTTGCTTTTATACGATTTACGTACAATCACCGACGATATTGAATTTAGTTATGAGGTCCAGTTGGAAGGTGCATCAGATAAACATAAAGTTAATTTTAATTTCAACAAAACTGAACACTTGCCATACCGAATTAATGTTTTAATAGGAAAAAACGGTACGGGTAAAACGTCCTATTTAGGAGGAATGGTAAAATCAATCAGTGGGGTAAAAAATAAGCAAGGCTTTCTGCCACACTACCCGCTATTTAGTAAAGTAATAGCTATCTCTTATAGTTTATTTGACGACTTTCCTAAGCCGCCCAATTCAACAGTATTTAATTATAGATATATTGGATTACGAGCAGGTGAGGAAGATATTGTAAGCGACGAAAAGTTAGGGCAAAAATTGCGAGCAGCCTTATTTGCTATTATCGACGATAATCGGGATGATCAATGGTATGAAATAATTAACGAGATCATACCATTAAAGGACTTAGGTTTATCAACAGCAAATGACCTGAATAAGGAATGGGTCAGTAGTATATCTTATGAAAAGGCCAAACGATTAAGCTCCGGTCAAAGTATTTTACTTTTTATTTTAACAGAACTTATTGCAACGATCCAAGACAAGACCCTAATTCTTTTTGATGAGCCCGAAACCCACTTGCATCCAAGTGCTATAGCGCAACTAATGAATGGGTTTTATAATATATTGTCCATGTATGAGTCATATGCAATCATTTCAACACATTCTCCAATAATTATTCAAGATGTTCCATCTAAGTATATATCAGTATTTGAACGGCATGGTAATTTACCTATTATTAAGAGACTTGCAATGGAGAGCTTTGGTGAAAATATTTCTGAAATAACTAGTATAGCTTTTGGAACCGTAGATGTTAAAGAACTTTACAAAATTTATCTCGAAAAAATGGTAAATGAAGGTTTTGATTCTTTAGAAGCCATTAATTATTTTTTCGATGACAAATTAAGTTTTAACGCTCAATTGTACTTAGCCGCACTTGTTCAAATTAACAGAAATGAAAAATCTTAACTACATTAATTGTACTGAAATTAATGAATTTGATTTAATTGTTAACTCTAAGCATGAACCAACAAAAACAAGATTGGTAAATCTAAGGCAGAGAATAAATATTGACTTTAATGACTACTTAACTAATTTCAACAATGTAGTTAATTTACCTACATCGACTTATGTAACACCCGACTCGGATGCCTTAAAAGGTTGTTATGATATAAAAACCAAAGCAAGGGATGATTTAATGAAACGAATTTACAATGCACAAAGCGTTGACTTTCAAACAACCTGTGCTTATTGTTTGTATTTTTTGACATCCACAATAGATCATTATATTCCTATTGAAGAATATTCGGAGTTCGGAGTTTTAGCCAAAAATTTATTCCCTTGCTGCTCTAATTGCAATGCTATAAAAAATAGATTTTGGCGGCAAGATAATAATAGATTATTTATTCATTTATACAACGATATTATTCCCAATGTTAGATTTTTATTTTGTAACCTACAATTTTCAGGAGTAAATCCAGTGATCACTTTTTCTATAAATAACAATGGTGCTTTAATAAACACCGATCTTTTTAGTGTAATGAACTCGCATTTTACAAAACTTAATTTATGTCAATTGTACTCTTATGGTATTCCCAAATTAGTCTCTGACATTAAGACCGATATTAAAGCTGTAAAACGCATACTTACGGGGACAATAAATCCTATGTATATCAAACTCTTTTACTAACAAAGTCATCAGATTTGAAGCGGCGATATGGAATTAATTATTGGCAATCAATATCTATAGACATACTAGCAAACTCACAGCATTTTTTAAATTCTTTATGACCTCATCCGCAATAATATCCAAAGTCTGGTCCTTTTGTAATACACTTCGCGACGATGGTGTTAGTTATGGAGATTATCTGGAGCAGCTTACTTATCTTCTGTTTTTAAAAATGGCTGATGAGTACAGTAAGCCCCCATATAACCGCCCATTGCCAATTCCCAAAGAATTCAGTTGGGAGAGCTTAACCTCAAAGAGAGGTGCGGAACTCGAATTACATTACTCCGTTTTACTGCGTGAATTAGGCCAGCAAAAAGGTGTTTTAGGTCAAATTTTTACTAAAAGCCAAAATAAAATACAAGATCCAGCGAAGCTGTTTAAGCTTATCGACATGATCCATCGTGAAAACTGGGTAATGATGGATACTGACGTTAAAGGCGACATATACGAGGGACTGCTTGAGAAGAACGCAGAGGACACCAAAAGTGGTGCGGGGCAGTACTTTACCCCTCGAGCATTGATAAGTGCTATGGTGGCTTGTATTCGCCCCGAGCCAGGTAAAACTATTGCTGACCCTGCATGCGGCACCGGAGGATTCTTTTTGTCGGCATATGATTTTATTGCCAACGAAAAAAACCACAAACTTGATAAAGAACAAAAGCGCTTTTTGAAATATAACACGTTTTTTGGAAACGAGATTGTTGCGGGTACCCGTAGAATGGCCCTCATGAACTTGTTTCTACACAACATTGGAGATATCGACAGCGATAATAACATTTCGCCAGCGGATTCGCTAATAGCCCAAAGTAGCACTACTTACGATTATGTACTAGCTAATCCACCATTCGGTAAAAAAAGCAGCCAAACATTTACTAATGAAGAGGGCGAGCAGGAAAAAGAAGACTTAACTTATAACCGTCAAGACTTCTTTGCAACTACCAGTAACAAGCAGCTTAATTTTGTGCAGCATATACGCACTATGCTTAAAACAACAGGTTTGGCAGCAGTAGTACTGCCGGACAATGTTTTGTTTGAGGGCGGTGCAGGCGAGTTAGTACGGAAGAAGATCTTAGAGACAACCGATTTACATACTATCCTACGTTTGCCTACGGGTATATTTTATGCAAACGGTGTAAAGGCAAATGTGGTTTTCTTTGATGCTAAGCCATCAGCGAAAGACCCATGGACAAAAGAGATATGGTATTACGATTATCGTACTAACGTTCACCACACGCTTAAAAAGAACCCGTTAAAGCTTGATGATCTGCAAGACTTCATCAACTGTTATCAACCGGGTAATCGACACACGCGTAAAGAAACCTTCAATGCAGAAACTAACCCGGAAGGCCGTTGGAGGAAGTTTGCTTATGATGAGATTGTAAGCCGGGATAAAACCAGTTTAGATATAACCTGGCTAAAAGATAAATCACTTGCTGATTTGGACAACCTGCCTGATCCGGACGTATTAGCGTTAGATATTATGGAAAACTTGGAAGCAGGTTTGGAGAATTTTAGGTCGATAATAAAGCAGTTGAGGTAACTAATTTATAAATGCTTCAATTTGGTTATATATTATGGCTGGATTAAAGGGAAGATATTGATTGCATTCAGACAAGACTTAGCACTTGTCATGAATTGTATCTGCAATATGGGGACATTATTTTAAATAGTTTGGCGGCTACCGTATAGATAAATCAAAGTGCTATAACTCATTTAGCATTTTATCCATACTGTTTTACTATGTAATAAATTGCAAACCAAGTCAATCATAATTTTATGCTTACTCCCTACTTTAATAATATTGAATCTGCACTGATTTCAGCTCTTGAAATTGCTTCCCAAAAAGTGGTTATAGCTGTTGCCTGGTTTAATAACGAGCGGTTATTTGCAAGCATTTTAAGGGCAGCCCGTCGAGACGTCCAGGTAATTTTGCTGATAATAAACGACCGTATGAACAATCGGCCTGGTGGTTTAGCTTTTCAGCGTTTGATCGATTCCGGTGTAATATTTCACTTTTCAAAGGGTAAGAGATTAATGCACAATAAGTTTTGCATTATAGATAACAATGCTGTCTTCACTGGCTCTTACAATTGGACCTACGCTGCGGAAACTAGTAACCAAGAAAATTTAATAAAAATAGAAGACGAGAAAACGGCTTCCTATTATTTTGAAGCATTTAACACCCTGCTTCTGTCAGCAAATTCGGTATTTGATATACAAGATTATCTAATGCAGAATCCACCTTCCGAGATAGTCGCTGCTAATGACCATTTGGATTTAGAACTTGTTGCTGCATACGAATGCGGCATTGTTCCAGAAGAAATATATGAGGAATCGGTAAGATCTCAGCCCCTGATATATCCTCAATATGCGGCTTCCTTAAAAGAATTCTGTCAGCGATATCCTATAATTCTTTTACGCCAGTTGGCCAAGCAATATACATGGGATGCGGTTACATTGGTAGCTTATAGAAATAAAGTGAACTTTTCGCAAATTCAATATGCCACTAAAACAATATGGACAGCGGAATTAATTAGAGAGTTTAGTAAACCTCTATTTAAAGCTTCCCACAGCTTAGGTACCCATTTCCCTGGCAATGAAATGATTTTTTTATCTCTTAATGAATTATTGGAATTTCCAGATCTTCAAAAAAGGTACGAAGAGTTGAAAAGTCGTTATTCTCAGTATTCAGATATTAATCGTAACCATAACGAGCGATTTTTTATCTACAAAGTATTTGCAGACCTGCAACCAACTCCTAACCCATCAAATCACTCGCAGGCAACCCAGGATTATATTAACCTTAGTTATGTGTGGACTGAAGATGAATTGATTAGACGAGCACCTGAAATTGAATTTTGGACAGTACTTGGTTATCCTGAAATTGAGTGGACAAGGGAGACGCTACTAACCGTTCAATCATTAAAAACGTGGCAATTCTATATTTTTTGCAGGCAGACATTCTTAACACCTGAACAATTAATTGCGTTTCATGATATTTTAGATTGGAAAGGAGTGGCAGCTAACGCTACTATTAAATGGACAATGAAAATGTTTGATATTCATAGATCAAAACTGGTGGTAAACGCAGAGCAATTTAGTTTGAATACAACTTTCCCATGGACACCTCAATTTATTATTGCAAATGAAGAATGGTTAAATTTTAAGGCCTTGTCAGGAAATACTGGCGTGGTATTTACGGAGCATCTAATTTTGCGTTATCGTAATAGATGGTGGTTCAAGGGCAATTATAGCTTTAAATCAATTTCTGGCAACACAGCAGTAGAGTGGAATGCCTACTTAATAGATGAACTTAAAAATGACCTTCATTGGATAGATGTTGCAGAAAACACCTCTACTAAATGGACACTTGAATTGATTGAAAAATATCTACCGGAACATGAGACAGAATATTTCCTTACCAAATTATCATACAATCCTAACATTTGGAAACGCCTTTTTGAAAGTAAAATAACTGCTGAATGGTTACGTTCCATTGCTCCGCAACTACCATCAGATGAACACCGTACATGGTAGTTGAATAAAAGTTGCTTAATAAAACAGAGGCGTTAAATCAGAGTTATCTCAAATTGACTTTCACTAGATGAATGATTATGCCAAACATTTTAAAAAGTTGCCAAAGTCCGGTTGGTATTCAAAGTCGAAAGGTGGATGACTTCAGATCTGATCAATAATACATCCGCCATTTGCTGGAATTTAGCAAAAATAGGACTACCGAGGGAATAGTTAACCATTACGCTTTTGGCATATAATAAAAGTTTAGTTCTTTCTGAACAGCACCTTGTTTTTGCTAATTATTTTAGCATAACTTTGCATTATGGAAAGCAAAGCAGAAATCATAAAACTTAACCACCAACTAAAAAGCGGCCTGACAGATGGTGAATTTATTGCATTAGGAGAAGCTTTGGGAAGCAAAGTGGATTTTGTAAGCGGTAATTGCAATTCTAGTGTTGAGCAATACTCAATAAAGGTGGCAACTAACCTGACGATCAACTTTCTTTTTAATCATGGTAGTTAAGCGGTATAAAAAAGGTGAGATACACCCCGGCCGACCACTTGCCGGCTTTTGGGTTCATGCAGCATTTGAAAGCCCTGGTACTGACTACGAGGAGGAACGAATCAGCCTGGATACTTATGTCAGCAACCACCCGCATGCGGTTTACTACATCAAAGTTGATGGTGACTGTCTAGAGTACTCGGGTATCGAAAGTGAAGATCTGTTGGTTGTAGACAAAAGCTTAAAACCCGTAAATGGCGACATTATCATCGGAGTACTTAATGATGAGTATGTACTGGCATGTTACATGGAATTCGAAGGACGAAAATACCTAATGCCCGATAACCCAAAATACGCCCCACACCTGGTAAATGAATACGATCGCTTTACAATTGAAGGAGTTATCCCGCATACTGTCCTCAACCAAAGAAGACAGAACAATGTACGCGTTAATCGATTGCAACAACTTCTACGTATCGTGCGAACGAGTATTTCAGCCTGAGCTACGCGGTAAAGCCGGCGTAGTTCTTAGCAATAACGACGGATGTGCGATTGCCCGCAGTCAGGAAGCCAAAGATCTTGGTGTAAAAATGGGCACTCCGTATTTTGAACTGGAAAAACTTGTTGACGAAGGTAAGTTATGGTTCCGTTCATCAAATTATACGCTCTACCAGGATATGATGCGCAGGGTCACCGGCATTGTTTGTGAAATGTGGCCGGAGATGGAGATATACAGCATCGATGAAAGCTTCGTTGACCTTAAAATGTTTCATGCCCATGATCTGGAGGCCATGGCCAATTTATTGCGGGAAAGGATTCTGCAGCAGACAGGCATACCGGTGTGTATCGGCATAGCGCCGACACGTACACTGGCCAAGGTGGCGAACCGTTGCGCAAAGAAGTACTTCAAAAATACCGGCGTATGTGTATTGGATGACCGGGGCCGAACTGATTTTGCCATGGAAAATATGCCCATCGAGGATGTTTGGGGAATCGGGCCTAAGAATGCGGCAAAGCTTATCAAGATTGGTGTCAATAAGGCTAAGGACTTCGCTGCAATAAACGATTACGAGTACATCAATAAGCGCTTTACAATAACCGGGCTACGCACATGGTATGAGCTGAATGGGAAATCAGTATTGAGTATGGAATACCTGCCACCGGATAAAAAAGGCATTTGTACCGGGCGAAGCTTTGGTCAAAAAACCGACGACTACCAGGTTATTGAAGATGCGCTGTGTGCCTTCGTTCAGAACTCTGCCCCAAAGCTGCGGGCCCAAGGATCACTATGTGGCCAGCTGCAGGTATTCTTACACACAAGCCAGTTCGAGGTGGTTCACAAACTTAAAAGCGCGGCTCACACCATGGATCTTGCAATTCCTACGAACATTACCCAGGAGCTATTGAAGTACGCTGTGCAGTGCTTAAAAAGGATATACCGCCCGGGTTATCCTTATCAGAAGGTCGGCATATTTCTAACGAAGTTCACACCTGAAAGCGCCAGGCAGATGTATCTGCTGGAAGATATGGATAAACGGGCGAAAATGTTGAATGTGACCAAGATCGCGGACAAAATGAACCACCTCATGGGAAAAGATACAGTTCGTTTTGCAGCAATGGGTTATGATCAGCCCTGGCGGATGCGTCAGGGGTATTTAAGCAAGAAGTTTACAACAAATTTGGAAGACGTATTAGTAGTTAAAGGTTTGTTACTATGAATTAAGTTATTAAATATTAGGAAATAGGTCAACTTGGTAAGGTAAATTATATTTCTTAAACATGCTTTGTCTAAACTGATAATGGGTCGTAGATTCCTTCATGGTTTCTATAGCTTGATCTATATAAACACGTAGTTGTTTTACCCCTTCATTGTTTAAATATTGGTAATTTTTATTAAGCCTAATGCAGTAACCAACATATTTATTCATAGCTTGTATAGTAGGTAGAACTTCTTTATTAAATCGGCTATAAATAACTTGATTAGTAAAATCAGCCACTTCTTTTGGTTTAATAAAATCTCGTGGATTTCCGTCTAATCGTAAAAGCCTAAAAATCTCAATGTAAAAATCTGACACAAATTGTGGTGGGTGATTCTGAATATTTTCAGATAATACCTTTTTAATTTCCGCAATTGAAAATTCGCCGCCTCCAAGTAAACGATGCTTTAAATTATCTCTATCTAAGCTTCTATCCGAACCTTTGTCTAAGATCCGGCCATCAGGACCTTTAAGCAACCATTGCTGTAAATCTTGCCGCGATTCCTCTATTCTTTGTTTTCGTGCGTCTAAATTTAATTGTGCTTTGTTTTTTTCTTTCATAATCAGTTATATAAGATATCTCTTTTACTTGTTATCCATTCAATATTGCTCAGTTTTTGTTTCCAATCGCTACCTATTTGACAAAGCAATGGTTCGAAATTTGGATTCATTTTATTCGCCTTAGCCCATGCTGATCTATTAGACTCACCGCGATCAAGCGCATAAAAGGTGTATATAAAGCTATGGTGAAAATGATGATCTCTCGCAAACTTCTCAACATAATCAGGATCTATAATGTGAGGCCTAATGACCTCGTATTTTGACTTTGGAAGAAGGTATTCCCGAGCAAAATAGTCAGCTTCAATTTCTTTTTCCCTAACTGTAAGACTATCTGGCTTTTCCTCAGATAAGTGATATTGGCCCACAACTATTTCTTCCCAATCAAAAATTACATGAAAAAGTTCGTGTAAGAGGGTGAACCACAATGTTGTATAAAATCCTCTATAGTTAGATATTACGACGCAGGGTTTGTTGTTAACAGAGAAAGTGGCTCCCTTAAGTTTCAGGTCAGCCATAGTGGGCTGATAAATAACCGTAATCCCTAATTTAAAGAGATCTTTAATAATACTAATTAGTCCTTCCTCAACATTAAGAGAATGCCATCTAATTTGCGAAAAATAGTCGATTAGTCCCTTTCTATCGTAGTCGTAAGGGTTATTTATAAGTTTACATTTATCAATTGCACTTTCAAGCCAAAATATACGTGAACCTCTATTTTTCACCTCACCTTTTGCTGCACTAAACGCGGGTCTAACATCTGATACACGGAAATCAAATATGGACTTAAGCCCAAAGTGATTAGTTAAAGACTGTTCTATACTTTGAAAGTCACTAATAGAATCTATAACTCCAGCGCTTCTAAGTGCAGCTAAATCAAAGTTTAGTTTTATAAATTCAATTGAGCTGGTTGAAAGCTCTGCGATTTCTGGAAAGTTTTTTTGAAGTGCATCTATATATAATCGAACAACTTCTTCTTTATTCACTCTTAAAAAACGAGATAGCTTAGCAAGGTTTAAAAAGTCAGTTCTCCTTTGGGTTCCTTCCAGAATACCATTTAAGCTTAACCGTTCAATTTTCATCACTTCTAAGGAAGCAGTTTTAGTGATGTCAAGTTCTTGAATTCGTTTGTCAAACAACTCACTCAAAGAAATATTGATCTTAAAGGCTGCAGGTCTAAACAAATCATCTAACACACTATCCGCAAAATCTCGCTTGTCCATACAATAAAAAGGTATAATTACCTTTTCAAATATAACAAAAAAAATGTAAATAGAGATATATTTACAAATAAAAAGGGCTTAATACCTTTTTACTTACTATTCTCCTCCAACACCAACCCCTCATCATTATTCGGCTTGTCCTTTCTATTTGTCGAATTGATCCGGCTCGAAACCTGGTATCTATCCATAAGATCATCAGGGAATGGCTGGCATAAGCTAAGCATATCTGCAGACGAGATATCCTTTGATAGCCAGGCTAACTCGTTTTCTTTAGATAAAATTACCGGCATGCGCTTCTTTTCATGAATTTCGCTAACCAGATCGGTTGACTGCGTAGTTATTATAGAGAAGGTACGGATTCATGATTTGTCTACCGGGTTTACCCATTGGGACCATAGGCCGGCAAATGCAAACAGCGGGCGATCTTTAACTGTAAATCGATAAGGCTCTTTAATAATCTTCTTACCTTCCGGAATGCGCTTCCATTCATAAAACCCAGTTGTAAGAACCAAGCATGTTTTGTGATTTGTCACCAATGGCTTCCATAAGCTACTTTTCAACAAACTATCATCTCTTGAATTAAATGAATCATAATCCATCTTGTCGGTAGTCGAATAATGAGGCACTATACCAAAGTGCATAAGCTGGCCATAATCGGGTTCGTCCGCGGTAATAACCACAGTCTCATCGGTAATTGCGATGTTCCAGTTCTGACTATACTCTGCAGATAATTTACCGAGGGCATAAGCTTGCATAATTTCTTTGTCTGAAGCTGCTAATGTAAATCGTGCGCACATGGTTAGAAAAGTTCAGTGTTTAAAATTATTGGTGGTTTTATTGAAGTTCCAAGTTTGGCATTGAGTTGATTAATGAAATAAACACACGCCTGTGGGACATGTCTTTCATCGTTTTGATGCATAAAGAACCAGACTGATTTCAAACCCTGATTTTTCCAACCCTTTATTCGATCTACCCAGTCATCCATTCTTTTATAATCGCTGTCATCGAGGTTATTGCCTACAAAACGAATAAAAGCATCGGTTGTGGTCAATTCCATGTGTACGCAATCTCATCTACCCGATGTGTCAGAAATTACTGTACTAACATTGTGTTCAGATAAAAGGTTAAATAATGCTCTACGATAATTAATGTCGTTAAACCAGTTTTTATTTCGAGCCTCCAGGCTAACTTTTATTTCTGGATCTAAGGATTCAAGAAATGCTATTAATTGAGGATAGCTTTTAGGGGAGAAGTTATCTCCAAGCTGCAGCAACAAAGGTCCAAGATGATTGCCAAATCCGCTTAAACTTTGATAAAATTAAACAGTTTGTTGTTCCGCATTGGCTAACCTTCTAATATGGGTTATTATCTGCGGAAATTTGGGACAGAATTTGAAGCCGGGTGAATTTTCTACTTGTACTGTCCAACGGGCAAATTCTTCGGCATTATATATACACATAATTTAAAGACAATTGGCGAATGAGCATTGTTTTTAAGGTTGAAATAAATAATACTATTCGATTAGTATCAATGGAAGCGAAGAAGACCTTGGAGTATTTAAACAGTTCATTATGGGTGCCTGCTAGGCGGATACCGGCCATTTCTATACGCTGCTGGACTACCGGGATCTTCGCTTGGTAATAGGCTTCATCAGGTTTTCTGCCATTTCGGTCCATATCGTCATATATCTTGCTGGCTATCTGGTGACTTTCGAAACCCATTTCATCGGGCTATCACTTTGCCATTGTTTGATTTGTGCGGGTGTGGCAATATCATAGTCTGTTGCCATTTGGTCAAAGGTCTTACCTTCTTTATTGATGAGGCTGCTGTCCCAAAGGCCGTGCAAATTGGAGCCATTGCCGTTGAACTGGATCTGAAAGTCATTAGCACCTCTGTCGCTGGCTTTGCTTAAATGCATGGGCTGGTGGCAATCGCTGATAAAATGAACGAGAAATTTAAGCGCAATGGCTTTTTGCGCGGTAGTGGTTGTAGGGCTTTTGATGTCCCGCTCACATTTCAGGATAGCCCCGTAAACATTAGTGCTATCGAGGGTGATCACATGAGCGGTGAAATCCTGGTAATTCATGCCAAGGGTGAATTCCAGGTAATGCCGAGGCCCGGTATATTTATAGGCGGGTGTCGAACGTGCCTGGTCAGCCTAGGAAGCGATAGCTGCGATAGCGGTATCACCAATGAAGTTGCGGATACCTGCTTTCGCTTGTGGTGTCAAATGGTTTTCTGAAATAGTGCCAATAGGTTTGTGACCCACCCCTCCCCAGGAAATCAGGGCGGCAGATATTGCAATAAATAATCCGGTGTACACACTTTTTTTCATAGTGCAAAAATAGCTGCCTAATGTAAATTTAGCGTTAAAAATTTTATTTGAATCGTACGCCGTGAAGAGTAGCCCTTTACTGTACTTGGGAAGCATTTCGCCTGAATTTTTCGCGCTAAGGCACTTATTCGAGTCTTACATAAGAATGCAGCACGATACTCATTGTCGTTGAATAAAGCCTTCATACAACCACTAATAACTTCCATTAATTTGCTAAAGCTTTCATAGCTTGCCTTGCCCAAATTTCTTTTAAACCAACTGCGTGCTCTTTTGGTGTAATTTTTATATACTTCAAAAAAGCTTTTTCTGTACGGTGTCCTGTTATCGCCATGATCGTTATACTTGGGACATTCATTAAATACATATTAGTAGCAAAAGATCTCCTGGCAGTATGAGTAGAAACAAGTTTGTAAATCGGTAAATTTCCAACAACCACACTTCCACCTTTGTATGATCTTATTTGCTCTATTCCATCAAATCCAGCTTCCTTTGCTAACTCTTTTAAATACTTATTCATGTTAACATTTGAGATTGACGGCGGTAAGGAATTTTTTGTAAGCCCAGAGTACTTTTTCATGATACTTTTTATTACATTATGAATTGGAATTACTACCTGCTCCCCTGTCTTCTGGGTTTCTATCTCAATGAACTCACCTGAGATGTTTTTAGGCCCTATGGCGTTGAAATCCGAAAAGCGGAGGCCTGTCCAGCATCCAACTAAAAAAAGGTCTCTAACGCGATCTAATCGCGTATTTTTAGTGAGGTCAAGATTCATTATAATCTCCAATTGTGCGGCATTCAAATAAATATTGTCAGTGTCATTTTGTAGTCTAAGAAAACGCTTATGATTATGTTTCTGGTTAGTATGGAGGCCTCGTTCAAATGCCTCGTTTAAGAACAGTTTGATATTTTTAATGTGTAGCCCGAAATAATTATTTGAGACTTTTTCAATTTCGAACATGTAGTCTTTAAAATCATTGTAGAAGTCCATGTTAATCTCTTCAAAATTCACTTTACATTTAGTATGCTTTTCAAAACGCTCCAATGCTCTTAATGTATTTTGATAGGCTTTGTGTGAATCTGCAGCAAAACGTTGCTTTGACTTTGGATTTGTTCGCTTACCGGACTTTGTGTCTTCAATCAATTGCTCGATAAAACCGAACAGCGTGATCTTTATGGTTTTGTCAATCTTCGTTTTATCCGACAATTCCAATTTGACTTTGCTCTTTAAGAGCTCTGTAGATGGATAGGTTTTTGTTTCCGAAATATGATTGCGGTAGACTGATTTAATAATAGATTCTATATCATCTAACCGCTGGTTTAATTCAGGGTACTCAACAAATTGTCTGGATGCCTTAGCGCGTTGTTTTTCAACATCCCAAAATTTTGGTTTGATACTTTCTACACTGGATATTACGACCTTTAAATTATTATATCGAATAACACAGTGAATAGCGGTGTCCTTATCTTTAGTAAGCTGGTCACGCAGATTAAAATTAACTTTTACGGGTTTGATGTCTTTGATTGCCATGGAGTAATGTTTGACAATGCAAATGTAAAGTAAAATAATATTCGTTGTCGCTTTTGTTGTCGATTAATTTTTATCTAGCTTGATTTAGTTTTATCGATTTTTCTAGTTGATAGCTAATTTACATATGAACATGAGTTTTATTAATTGTTTTAACGTCTACTGATCACAAAGGTAATAGTCCAGATGGGATCACAAGTAACGCTTTCCTAGTTATATAGGAAAGCGTTTTTTTTATGCCTCAGAATTAAATTTCAAGAGCCAAATGCTTTTATATTGAGTTAATCAATTTAAGCTTTTTAGCAGCGGCTACTGGTGATTTTTCAGCCATTCCAATCTTCTTTGGTCTGGCAGATGCTTAACGGAAAAATTTTCAAATTTAGCTTCAAAGCCATCTCCGTCCGGGCAAGCGGCCATTAGTCCAACCATCACAGGTGCGTTATCTTTAAGTGGCGCGTTGCGGGTCATGATATAAGTTTTATCATCGAGGGAGTAAAAGATTTCCAGGGCATCTAATCTGCGTACCACCTTGATCCAAATAAACGGAGGTGATTTGTCGAGCGTGGTGACGCTCCAGTCGCTTTTGATATGGGTCACTACAGTGCTAACGTTAAATTTGCCATCAACAAACTCAACGCCTGTTTTGATATAGTTTTCGTGGTCTGTGCGGACCATTAAACCCATTTGGTCAAACCGGGCTTTGTAGGCTCCTGTCAATTTAACTTTTGCCTCAAATTCGCCGCCATAATTACCATAGTAAAAAGGGGCATCATCAACAGTAAATCCATAATGAGAGATACGCCAGTAATCACTTTTAGGCGTGACCTGCATGATCAGGCTGTTGTTCTTAATTTCCCAATGTTCCGGTTCGTTAAACCAGATTAGTTTTTGCAAGCTTTGTGCTTTCATTTCATTAATGCTCCAGAACAATAGTAAAGTAAAAAATAATTTTTTCATAATTTCATGATTAGGGCGACCGAAGTTAACCATCCGCTTTTGTATGTTCGTAAAGTTATAAGGCAATTGAAAAACCTTCAATGGTGATTTATAACCATGATCTTATATGACACATCTTCGCAAATTGCTGGATATAAAATTATTAAAACAGTCTTTTAATTCATCTTCGGGTCACGTATTATTACTGGATAATGCTAAGACGATTGCTCAGTTATATTCAAGTTTTAACAACAGTATAAGTGTGCTAAGTGATATAAAGGCAAGAAAAAGTTATATCTATTATGGCGCAGTTGCTGACTCACTCGGCTTAGTAAGTCGACCGGCTGAAATCAATTCTATTTGGGAAGATGAGTTACTTGGTTTGATCCATTCAGGAGATCTGCAAAAAAAGTATAAGCTTGAACTTCGCTATTTTCAGCTACTCAATACAACTGCAATAGCTGATCGTTCAGTCTATGAAGTCATCACTAAACTAAGAGCTCGATCCATTGACGGTAAAATTATCTTATTACAACATCGTTTGCTTTACATCAGCAGTTCACCCGACGACAGTATCTGGCTAGCGCTTTGCTTATATAATTTAATACCTGACCATCCCGGCTTTGATGCACCCGACGGGCTGATTCTTAATACGAGGACCGGAAGCATTGTCGGTGCTGAAGAAAAATCCCCCGAGATATTGTCATGCCGGGAAATAGAAATCATGCAATTAATCCGCCAGGGGAAAAGAAGTAAAGAGATTGCTGAAACCTTGACATTAAGTATTAATACAGTGAACAGACACCGTCAGAATATTTTTTACAAATTAAATGTGACTAACGCGCTGGAAGCTTGTAGGGTAATGGAGACTGTCGGTTTGTTTTAACGGGAATCGTTTAATCGATTTCGCAATTGGTGACGGCTTCGAATAAGCAAGATTACAATTAGCGACAGAATACTTCGGCGGTCCGGGCATTCAACTTGACGAAATAGTTTCTTCCACTTAAAAACCACTGGTTTAGTTTTTCCAAAGCAAAATTTGCTTTTTGAGCCAATGCCTTTAACCAGATTATCAAAAGTTAAAGTACCATAAATTATCATGGTACTTTAACTGAAGAATTCTATTTCAAAATATCCTATTATCTGTGTTAAATTGCCGGTGCAGTGGCAATTTTTAAAAGAGCTGCATCCGGGTGGCTGCGAACTATTGGCTTAACATCTAATATCATGGTAGCACCGTTTGTTGATGTGTAAGCCGGCCACACAGGCAAAGTTGCCGTATTCGGGTTCCCTGTCTTTGCAAAATTGATCCAGGCACTGCTTATTTTTGAAGCAAGCGCGTAAGCATCTTTACCTCCGCCGGTCATTTCCTCACACCGTTTGATATTGTCAAACTGGAAAGCAATGTCCATACAATGCATCGCTTTGTACATACCATCATTTACAGGCGATTGCCAGGTAAAGAGATACATATACACCGGTGCGGATCCTTTTAATCCCGATTTCTGATCTGCCTGCTTGATAGCTAACGAGCGAAAGCCAAATTCTATATCGATATACCCTGCTGGTTTAGTGGTATTCGGATAGGCTTGCTTTACAGCGGCTATGAAAGCATCAGTATTTGCCCCATATCGTTTTTGAAGCGTGGTTTTTACGCCATCCATCGTTAAACCCTTCGGTGTAGGTGCGAAGGCGGCAAACTCATTTTTTGTTGTTCCTACCAATAATGGTATTGTCTTAGCTAGTTCCATTGCCTTTGGGTCGGCCGGTTGGTAAGGGAACATTTCCCCATCCAATACTGCATTCCAACCAACAGGAGCGTGTTTTCCTTCTTTTTTCAAATCGCCACTAACCTTTCCAATTGCTTTTTTACTAGCTAAGTTTAAGGTTTCGTAAGATATCTTTTGAAGGGAATCTACCTGGGAAGGCTGAAGGTGTAGTTCATTCAGCAACGCTGCTGCTACTCTTTGGGACACCGTTTTCTCTGAGAACGAGGTTACATAACTCCCGCTTTCAACAATAGCTTTTCGAAACAAGCCTTTCGCGCTTGGAGTATTCATCATGCAGGTAACTTTACCGCCACCTCCCGATTGTCCGAAGATGGTGACGTTATTAGGATCACCTCCAAATTGGGCAATATTTTCTTTCACCCATTGCAAAGCTGCAACTAAATCAGCAAGTCCGGCGTTACCTGAATTCTTATACTTTTCACCATAGGCTGAAAGATCTAGAAATCCTAAAACATTCAATCGATGGTTTACCGAAACTAAGACAACGTCACCTTTTTTAGCAAGGTTTTCGCCATCGTAGGATGGCAATTCAATCGACGACCCGGCTGTAAACCCACCACCGTGAAGCCATACCATCACAGGCCGTTTCTTACCGTCATTTAATTTCTGCGTCCAGATGTTCAACGTTTGACAATGCTCATTTGAATAACCCAGATTATGATTAAAGGCAAATTCGAATGGATCATTAACGCTTGTAGTTGGATCTGTTGGACAAACGGGGCCATAAGTCATTGAACTACGAACATCAGTCCAGGGCTTTGGCTTTTGTGGTGCGGTGAATCGCTCAGACATTGCGTAAGGAATACCTTTAAACGTAAAGATATTATTGTGAATATAGCCTTTCACTTTACCGTATGCGGTAGAAGTTACTGCAATATTCTCCCCAGCCTTCACAGCATCTTCACTTTGGCTAAATGCCGTAGTTCTTAGCAGGTACATAACTGCTAAGGTTAACAAAGTAATTTTTTTTCTCATATTGTTGGTTTTTGGTTTACAATTGGCAATGTGTAAATATAACGCAATGATAATTAAAACTTTGTAAAATAAACGATCATTATCCTATCCCTCAGTCGATTAAGTAATAATTATATCAAAACCAGTAGATCTTTGGAATAAAACCCGGTTTAGGGCTTTGCAATTTTGAAGTTTCGTATTTTACTTCCAGGATATAATCAGCAGCTCTTTGCCCTCGTTTAGCTGCTTTAATATTTAAGGATTAATCCGCAGTCCTTAGCAGTTTCCATGATATTCTTTCTCATTCACATGTTAAAATAAAAGAAGACGTAGAAGTGCTTTTGAAGATCGTTTTAGTGAAGATTTTATGTTCTATGGAGATTGATATCAAGATTGTGGTGCACTTATCATCATCATCTGTAAAAATGTGACCTTAATGCCATCACATGCTATAGGGCAACAAATTAGAGATCTGTTGCACTAAAGTTCAACTTCAGTTTATGCCTTAGAATGGTATATTGAACTAGTAGGTTTTAGGGGTTAATAAAAATATATTGGTGGCACTTTAATTTACTCAATTCACTGCGACATAAAGTTTACTAATGTCCCCTGTATAGCCGGCGCATTTTTATAGTGCCCATGATTTATGCAATTAAATTCCAGTTTAGGAGAACCCGATCCGCTTACTCCACAAGTAATTTTGAAAATAACGTTTTCGATTCTGCTACCAGTTGAATGACGTAAACTCCTCTTTCCAGCTTTTTTGCTGTAGTAACCTGCATTGTTAAGGATCCATCTTCATTAATGACCGCCTTCTGCGTTTGCACCAATCTGCCAAGGGAATTAATAATGTTTATAACGGCTTTCTCGTTACTTGTAAAATTATGTGCGCTTAAATTGAAATAAGTACCTGGATTTGGGTTGGGATAAACGATTAGTGATAAAACCGGCTTTACCTCGTCTATCGCAGTCTGCATAACCCCAGTTACCGCCGGGGCGCTCGTTCTATCAATTTTAAATATTTCTAGTCCCCCAATAGCGACCCTGTTTGCAGTTGGTTTAAACAGAATGCTTAATGCGCCATCAGTTACTGTAACATCAAAGTCTTTCACCAACGCTTCCCGGTAACCCACCTCGTTGAATATATCAAAGTTAGAGAGCGCTTGTTTATTTTCCATAAAGATGCTGAAAACCCTCGAGCCGGGGGTTGTCCAATAATTCTCCGCAAAGTGCATTCTTACCATATAATCGCCATTAGCCACGGGGATGGCGTATTTTGTTTCCGCCAGATCTGCAGCTGCTGAAAGATAGGTTTGATACAAAACATCATCATCTGTGGCGGATATACCTGATTTAACTACCTGCATATCCAGCTTGATGGGACCGGATCTGTAGCTTTTATCAGCCTCAAATAATTTGTTGTCAATAGTAATGTTCGCATCCGCTCCACCTTTTATTCGTTTAACTATGGCCACTGTAGCTGTGCTATTGTTACCGTTGCCATATAGCGGGATGCGTAATGGTGAAGCAGCGCTATTATAATAAACCAGTACGGCTGCATTCTTGATACCAACTGTAGTGGGTTTAAATTGCACCGTAAGTGGCGTACTGGCCTGTACAGTAAGATTTGATGTTTGTAAAGCCCCAACAGAAAACTCAGAAGCGTTGGGTCCGACTATTTCGGCGCGGATAAGTTTTATGTCCGAATCACTTGTGCCGTCGCTGTATTTTTGTCCTGCATTTTTTAGATTGAGGGTAACATTGCTGGTGTTCCCTGTTAAAGTGTTCGCAAAACTAACGTCAGATGAAGTAGTACATATCAAGTCAGAATAGTGAAGAGAGCCGGACTCTGGTTGGATATTGTCTATATAGTAAACGTTGTCCTGGTAATCATAGTTGGTGTTTGGCGTCCCTAAATAATCACAGTCCAGAATATATGCGTTTGGCACAATGTTACCTTCCGCATCCATGACTTTTAAAAACCGGATACCGATAAGACCATTAAAGTTTTGTGTCCGATCAGAAGATGACGAGCCGATCTTGAATCCAAACGACCCCGATAAATTAAAGGTTCCCTGGGCAGGAGAGCTGGAATTGGCCAGCCGCGGTATCACGGATTGCCCGTCCAGATTGTTATGCGTAAATAACGTTGTGGTTGATGATGAGCCTTTTGGAAAATACTTAACGGATTCTACAGCCGAACAGCAACTATGGTAAGCAGCCAGTTGATGAACAGTAACGGGCTTGCTTTTATCAGCCTGAACAAAGTAGGATGCGATAACCTCGCTGGAGCTGGATACTCTGGCAGTTCCGTTATTATTGCCATCATCATGCCCGTATCCAGTGTTTGTAGTATATCCAAAGGCGCTGATAATTTGTTGTGCAAAAGGCTCATTTGTGCTTTCGCCTGCTATTTGCCAAATGCCATGCAGATTTACCTTTTTTATCGGCGCTATACTATCGTTGCTAAATATGGTAAGGGTATCATTCAATACTTTCACTCTTGTTCCCACGTCTTTGGCTGTGTACTGCACTACTACGTCACTGTAAGCCTGCGAATTAACCGAAAATGGAAGCCTTACAGTGGTGTCACTATTTACGGATGCAATTTTCCATGAAATGGTATTGGATAACTTTAAATTGGTAATGTTGAGCTTGCCCGTACCTTTATTATATACCCGAAGCTTTACTTTGTCATGATTAGCATTATAGGGCGTGGTGGTTGGGCTGGTACGGCGCCAGGGGGTTTGAATTAGTGAAAATACCAGCACATCATTAGCCGGTATAAGATCCATATTCTTTAAAGACATATAGGCGCCGGGTACTTTTGGTGCAGTCAATTTAAAATTGTAAGATACAATTTTCGAATTATTATTTCCATCAGTAGCTTTCAATTTGAGGGTATAGGTGCCTGCTATATTTATTGTAAAAGCCGATTTATAATTGATGTAAGAACCGCCATTGATGGAGTATTGCAATGATGCCAAACCCGCCGTACCGTTATCCTTCGCGGTTACGTAAACTTTTACCTGGTTGCTGTAAACATTGGTTGAGCTTTGAGACCCTGCAAACCGGGCGCTTACGTTGGGGCTTTCAGTATCCGTGACGGTTGTTTCCGGCGAAAAACTTAGATAATTCATTTTAGTGTTAACACCTCCTGTGGCATCAATGGTCAGTTTACCGTCGTTAACCTGCACAATGGCTGTGGACGTGCGGTATTTGGTTTGTGCCGTGGGAGTAAAGTCGGCTATTGTTGGCAGCCCTTCCACGTTGATCTGGTTATTACTGTCGTAGAAGCCGCTATCGCCGGCACTTACAAGTACCCTGTACCGCCCGTTTGCAACGGCGTATTCCCAGGTACCTGGTACTTGCGAATTTGTTGTTGCCTGCATCTGCACTAACGACAATTGCTTTACGTCTCCTGTGCCACTGCGCAGCCGCATGTTAGCCTGCAAACTAACGGCTTGTTTGCTCGAGGGATTAATCCAGCCATATTTGCGTGTGGCATCATATGGCAATCCTACATCTGCCTTGTAACCACTTGGAGTAGATGTGCCGCTAGGTTGAAAGTTTATATTGATGATTTGTGAATGCGCCCTGGTATCGTACAATAGCATCATTAAAAACGCTATTGTAAATAACTTTTCTCCACGAAACCTCACTAAAATCTTAAAAAAAATCATCATTTTGTATTTTGCACTTTACCAGGTAATTCAACTAATTTGTTAATACCTAAGCTGATAAATAAAGTCAAAATTACTTTGTAATCCTTTGATTATAAAATTCTAGCCGTTAATGACCCTAAATTGTGAATATATCGAAATAGATGATTAGACAATTGACCCGATATTGGCAAACTGGCCGCTAACATTAATAGAAGCCCTACCGGCAGGAGCAGGAAACAAGGAAATGGGAGAAATCAATAATTTATTATTATCGTATTTGCAATATTTCGGATGAATTTTAATTGCTAATGAATTCAAGCTCTTAAATCAACCTTATTTGAGAAGAGAAATTACCTTTTTTCCACCAGTCACGATTGCTACAGCAATTAATCCGGCTAGCAATCCAAGGCTAAATTCTTTTACGATTGAAGGGAATTTAGGCAACAGATCATGAAGATAAGCGATATTGTGGACAAAAATACCACCTGAAACCAGGATTAAAGCAATTGTGCCAACAACTCCGAGTATCTTAATAATAACTGGCAGTAGTTTAACCAACCATTTACCCAGGGTAGATATGAAGCCATTATTGTTGAATTTTTCCATAAGCTTATAACCAGCATCGTCCATTCTCACAATAAGCGCTACGATTCCATAAACACCAACGGTTGCTAAAATAGCAACAACGGAAACGGTTATGATCTGTATCGGTAAACTCTTGTCTAAAACAGTTCCCAGTGCTATGATCACTATTTCCACCGATAAGATAAAATCTGTTGTTATGGCCGATTTAACCTTGGTCTTTTCGTCTGCAGCATTCTTTTCTTCTGTTGCTCCTTTAGGATGCGGGAAAAAATATTCAACAATTTTTTCAACGCCTTCATAGGCCAGGTAAAAACCACCTAACACCAAAATGAATTTTATAGCTACCGGAAAAAACGCGTTTAGGAGCAGCGCAATGGGGACGATAATTATTTTATTAAGCAATGATCCTTTTGTGATTGACCACAGTACCGGGATCTCTCTTGAGGCAACGTACCCGGTCGCTTTTTCTGCGTTTACAGCTAAATCATCACCCAGTATGCCAGCAGTTTTACGCGTAGCTACTTTGGCGGTAAGTGCAACATCGTCCATCAACGCACCTATATCATCTAAAATCGCAAAAAAACCCGACGCCATATTAAAAATGTTTTAAATACAAATAGCTTAACTTCTTTTAGCTTGTTTAGTTTAGCAAGCAGCCTTAATTTGTTAATTTATTTATATGCTAACCTGAACAAGGGTTGCATTAGAAAAACTGAAGCCTAAAATCCGCCCATCAAACCGTCTTTCAAGGCTTCATTGTACTTGTCCTTGTCGAAACTATAAAGAAAAGGTGATCTGTGTGCGCCTATAGGTTTGGTTTCATTTAATTTCACCAGGATTCCCGCAACCATCATTTTTTTTGCGAAGTTGCGGTTATCCAATGTTTTACCCAAAATGGTTTCGTAAAGGCTTTGGATTTCGGGTAGTGTAAACTTTCCCGGTAATAATTCATAACCGATGGGGTAGTGGGCAATGTGAATGCGCAACGCCCGCAGGGCTTCATCTATCAAGAACTGATGATCAAACATCATTAACGGCAAATCTTTCACCAGCCACCATTCACATTCTGATTCATACTCGCCCTTCAGAACGGTCACCTCGGCAAATTCGGTAAGGGTGTAAAAGCCGATGGAAACGAAATAATCAAAGATCCAGTAATCATCTGCTAATGCTACGCCAAATAATTGGCTCAGCTGCTTTGGGTTAAAATCTGCGTCACGCCTTTTTTCAGGGTCTCCAAAAGATTTGAATTGTTGCAGGTACAGATCTTTTAGCCCCGTTCTCGATAAGGCAACTCTGGCAGCGGCCTGGTCTATGGTTTCTGTCTTTTTAATATATCCACCAGTGATGGTCCACTTACCAGTTGCAAACGGTCTTTGAAGGAGCACCTTCAATTCTTTATCATGGTAGCCAAAAATCACGTTATCAACTACTACATTTCGAAGATATTCTTTTTCTTCCGCGATAAATGAGTCTTTCCCGTTTTCTTCCATTTAATTGAGTATGAACAAAATTAACAAATTTTGATTCAATAGGTAAAATGTACCTATTAGGATTTGGAAATGCCGCTACGCTGGAATATCTTTATTGCGTTGAATGTACAGAATGAATTATATCACCTTAAATTAAAACCAGAATAACATGAAGAAGATTTCCTTAATATTAACAGTCGCCTTAGGTGTGTTCCTGGGTTTGGACGTTAGCGCGCAAACTAACAATGACTACTATGTTGGAAAATGGACTATAACGGTAATGGGAACACCACAAGGTGATGCCAAAATGAACTTTGTTTTTTCGCGTAAGGAAGGGAAACTTGTTGGAAGTGTTCAGGATTCTACCGGCAAAGAATTATCGGTTATCTCTAAAATAGAGGAAAAAGATAAGTCTATTACCTCTGAATTCAATATTCAAAACTATGATGTCAACCTAAAGTTGGATCCTGTGGATGACCAGCATGTAAAGGGCAGCCTGATGGGAATGTTTGCAGCTAAAGGCATCAGAATTAAAGAATGACCTTCTTTAACCAGTGCAATCTTCATCACCTCCGCTGGTTAACAATGCTTTAAAAAGTGTTCATTTTAATAGTTGGCAGAGGGGAGAATGCTACGTAGTTACCGCGGCAAATATAAGCAGCGCTGTAAAGAGGTAGATTAGAATTCCTTTAATTTTCCAGTTAGTAAACCTTAAAAACTTGCTGACTGGTTTACGAACATTAACGCAATTGAGAATTTTAATTTTAACTAAGTTCACATCCAAAACAAATGATTAAATAATTTCTTTTATTGCTGTACTGAAAACTAAATATTATTGTCATGTCAGAAACTAAAGAAAAAATCACGGTAAACACAGATATTAACGCTCCGCTCGGCAAAGTTTGGGAGCTTTGGACTAAGCCTGAACATATTGTACATTGGAACAACGCATCTGATGACTGGCATACCCCAAAAACCGAAAACGATTTACGTGTAGGTGGTAGTTTTTTATCATCAATGGCTGCGAAAGACGGAAGTGCGAGTTTTGAATTTGGAGGAACCTATACTGCGGTAGAAGAACATAAAAAGATTGCCTACGAACTGGCTGATGGGCGACAGGTCGAAATTATTTTTACCGAAAGCGACGGCGCCACCAAAATTGAAGAGACCTTTGATCCGGAAAATACGCACTCTGCGGAAATGCAGCAACAAGGTTGGCAGGCAATCCTTACCAATTTTAAAAAATATACCGAAAATTACAGTGATTAAATAGGCTTAATCAATTAAAATACATATTTGTTCAATCTAACCTTAACGTCCTTTACTTAAAGATGTGACCTATATTGCCATGAAAAAATCACTATTTATTTTGCTGCTTGTGTGTGCCTTTGCTTTTAAAGTGAATGCCCAAACATTTAATGCCGTAGAATTTAAAAATAACCTAGGCAAGACAAAAACACTCTGCGATACTGTTGCCTCCATAAAAATTTTTAGCGATACCTTAACGCTTATTAATATGGGAGGCAACTATCCAAATCAAAAATACACCATCGCGGTAAAAGGGAACAAGCTTGTGCTGGATTGGGTTAATTTAAAGGGCAAGCGACTTTGCGTTACCGGCGTGTTTGAAATGCATAAGAACCGCCCGGAAATAGTTGCTTCACAACCTAATGATATTACTTTCCCATAGCCGAAAATAATAAACCAAAATACTTACTCTTGTTCTTACTACCTCTGCAGGCCGGTAAAGTCTATACCAATGAGCCCTGAACCAAATTTATAACCACCCCGGTAGCCTAAAATAATGCTATAAAGCCGTTAGTAAGCCAGAAGTATGGCCTATTAATGTGCAATTGCCAACTCTGGTTGAAACTCTTCTAAACTATTTCTACAAACAAATCGCTCCTTTGCTATTTAATTTTTGGTTAACTCTCTCATAAGTTACCTGTATTTTTACATGTCGATTAAACCATATTGAGTATAGCTTAATACGACGATAATAATCACCAATAATGAAAAATAAATAAAAAAAACAGATTTCATATGATCAGGGCAACCGTAAATTTTTTTAACTTAAACCCGTTTTTAAAAATAAATTACCGGTATTGATAAAAAAAGACTGCTTTCGGGCAGCCTTCCTAACCAGCCTAATGAACATACTTACTGATCATATTTACACCCGGGAATTAGCAGACGATGTGTTTCTACATCGCTTATTTGAAAAGCAGGCACAGGTAACACCTGATGTAATTGCTGTTCAGTTCCTCGGAAGACAAGTTTCTTATGCTGCTTTAAATGCCGCGGCCGATGCCCTTTCGAAAGCTATCATAAGCCAGGCGCCCGCATCGCTGGTAATTGGGGTAAGTTCACACCGATCTATTGAGACCATAACCAGTATCCTGGCTATTTTAAAGGCAGGTAAAGCATATTTGCCGCTTGACCCGGGTTACCCCGCCGAACGCCTGGAGCAGATCATCGAGGATTCTGGCATCGATACGATTTTAGCCGTTTCCGCTCAAACGCCATTATTTAAATATCTGCCGCTTTCGGTGATCGCGTCAGATGAGAAACATGCAATCCCGGTTGCTCAAACCGAAAATATCCGTACCAAGGTTGCGTATATCATTTATACTTCCGGCTCTACCGGTAAACCAAAAGGGGTGTGCGTAGGTCATGAAGGGGTAGCCAATCTGGTATCTTACTACAGCCGCATTTCGCCTTTAGCTAAGCCGGGCGTTAAAATTCTTCAGTTTTCCCCGTTGGTGTTCGATGCATCGGTGATGGAAATTTTCGAAACACTTTGCCTTGGTGGTACGCTGGTGCTGATAGAAGACGAAATCCGCATCGACCCTGTAAAACTGATCAGATTTATTGATGCTGAAAAGGTAAACCGGATCGATGTGCCATTTGTAGCCCTGCAATACATTACTGAGATAGCGGATGCTGAGCAGTTTTATCCTCCTTTCCTACAAGAAGTGATCACGGCGGGCGAGCAGTTGAAGATAACGCCGCAAATCATGCGGTTTTTTCAGGCGCTGCCCAACTGTGTTTTTTATAACATGTACGGCCCAACTGAGGCAAGTGTAGATAGCACTACGCTACGCCTGGAAGGCCCACCTGAAACATGGCCGCTGCTGCCCAGTATTGGTAAGGCAATAGATAATACCGAGAATTTTATTCTTGACGAAAACCTTCATTTGGTGCCAGACGGTGAGGTAGGTGAATTATGTATCAGCGGCATCAACCTGGCCTTTGGTTATTTGAACCGGCCGGAACTTACCGCTGAGAAATTTGTTAATTGGGAACACAATGGCAAAACAATCCGCATTTATCGCAGTGGTGATCTTTGCCGTTTCCTGTCTGATGGCAATACAGCCTACCAGGGACGCAAAGATACCCAGGTCAAAATTCGCGGCAACCGGGTAGAGATAGGGGAGATAGAAGTGTTGCTGAACCAGTTGGACGGTATCCAGCAATCTGTAGTGATTGCCCGGGAAGATAACCCCGGCGACAAGCGATTGGTTGCCTATCTGGTTGCTGCACATGGTAAAATCACCACTGCCAGGGTTAGGGATAGTATTGAAGAAAAGTTGCCCGAGTTTATGATGCCATCTGCCTTTGTATGGATGACAGAACTGCCCAAAACCAGCAGCGGTAAAGTAGACCGGAACAATCTGCCGAAACCCGATCTGAAACGACCCGAGCTGGCAACTTTATACAAACCTGCAGCAACCACTACCCAGAAATACCTCACCGGTATATGGATGGAACTGCTGCAATTGGAGAAGATAGGTATAGATGATAATTTTTTTGAGCTGGGTGGTAACTCCTTACTTGGTCTAAAAACCGTTGCTGCTTTAAAAAAGCAGTTTAGTATTGATTTACCGATAACCAAGCTTTATCAGTTCCCAACGATAGCGGGGATTTCCGCACATTTAGATGGATCTGCCGGAAAATCTACCGAGGCCCAATTGCCAAAATTAAAGGTAAAAACCGGGAACGGTGATATTGCCGTGATCGGTATGGCAGGGCGTTTCCCGGGTGCCAATACTATAGAAGAGTTTTGGCAGTTGCTGAAAGAGGGCCGCGAGACCATCAGGTTTTTTACAGATGAGGAACTCGATCACTCTATTCCGCCTGCGGTGCGCTACGCGCCAAACTATGTAAAGGCCCGTGGCGTTGTAGACGCTGCGGATGAATTTGATGCGGCGTTTTTTGGCTTAAGCCCGCGCGTAGCCGAATTAATGGATCCGCAGCAGCGCATATTTTTAGAGTTGGTTTGGGAGGCCCTGGAAACTACAGGGCACTTGCCATCGCAATATTCTGGCACGGTTGGCCTTTTCGCCGGCTGTGGAAATAATACCTATTACATCAACAATGTAATACCGAACCGCCAGTTGATTGATAAGGTTGGTGGTTTTTTGGTAAGCACTTTAAATGAGAAGGATTACATTGCCACCCGTGTGGCTTATGAACTGGATTTGAAAGGCCCGGCCGTGAGCGTACACTCCGCCTGCTCAACATCGCTTTTAGCCATCGCGCAGGCGGTGGATAGCATCCGCAACGGGCAGTGCAATGCTGCACTGGCCGGCGGCGTGTCTATCAGTTCGCCTATCAACAGCGGTCACCTTTACCAGGAAGGCACTATGCTAAGTGCCGACGGGCATTGCAGGTCGTTTGATGCTGAAGCCGATGGCACCATATTCAGCGATGGAGCAGGGGTGGTTCTGTTAAAAAGCTTGGAAGAAGCAGAAGCGGATGGCGACACCATTTATGGCGTAATTAAAGGCGTGGGTTTGAATAATGATGGCGGCAGCAAGGGCAGCTTTACTGCACCAAATGCTACCGGCCAGGCAGGCGCTATAGCCATGGCTATTCAAAATGCCGGAGTATCCCCGGCAGATATTACTTATATAGAAGCACACGGCACGGCCACTGTTTTGGGCGATCCGATAGAAATTGAAGGCCTACGCATGGCTTTTGGTCCGCAGGGTAGAAACCAGTACTGCGCTATCGGTTCGTTAAAAAGCAATATGGGCCACCTGGTAGCCGCTGCAGGCGTTGCGGGTTTTATAAAAGCTACGCTGGCGCTTTACCATAAGCAAATCCCGGCATCGCTGTACCATACCAGTCCAAATCCGAATATCGATTTTGAGAACAGTCCATTTTTTGTAAATACCACACTCACCAACTGGGACACCGATAAAAAACGTATTGCTGGTGTAAGTTCATTTGGCGTAGGCGGCACAAATGTGCACGTAATAGTAGAAGAATACCCGCAGGAAGCCAAAATATTCGGAGACCGTAAAGGGCCATATCTCGTTCAATGGTCGGCAAAAACTGCAGAAAGCGCAGAATTGTACCGTGAAAAATTAGCGGCATGGATCAAAGCAAACAACTCGGTATCACTGGCAGATCTGGCCTACACCCTACAAACTGCCCGCACAGGCTTTGCTAACCGATACATCGCGATAGCAGAAAATAGAGAAGAACTGCTTAGCAAATTGGCGGTAACCCCGCCCAAAACCGATTATAAAAAACTTAGCACAAAGGCTACGGAAGTGGCCTTTATGTTCCCCGGGCAGGGTGCCCAGTTTGTGAACATGGGCCGCAATCTATACCAGGAAGAAGCTGCCTACCGGGATGCTGTTGACGAATGTATCACTCTGCTTAAAGGTACTGCTCAGAAGGATATCCTATCCGTAATGTTTTCCGATGGAGATGAAACAGCAGCGGCGGGAAAATTAAAAAACACTCTTTATACCCAACCTGCACTATTCATCACCAGTTACGCCATGGCTAAATTATGGATGAGCTGGGGCATTGTACCGGCTATATTAACCGGGCATAGCATAGGCGAATTTGTCGCTGCACATTTCGCGGGAATCTTTTCGCTTGCCGACGCGGTTAAACTGGTTGCCACCCGCGCCAAATTGGTAAGCGAAGCTGAAGGAGGTGATATGTTATCCGTACGGATGCCGGAGGCAGCTGTTAAGGCCATGCTGCCCGAAGGTTTATCTATTGCGGTGCTTAATACAAAAAATGCAACGGTAGTTGCCGGGCCAACAGCAGAGGTTGCCAAATTTGCCGAAGTATTGAAAGGACAAAACGTAGCTACCCGCCTGCTGGAGACCAGCCATGCCTTTCACTCGGCCATGATGGATAGCATTGTGGCACCATTTGAAGCCGTCGTAAAAACCGTAAAGCTAAATCCGCCCGTAAAGGCTATCATATCAACGATCACCGGCAAGTGGTTAAGCGAAGCGGAAGCTCTTGACCCAAGTTATTGGGCTACGCACGTGCGCCGCACCGTAAGGTTTGCCGATGTTGCCAACCTGCTTGCGGAAGATGAGACACGGGTGATGCTGGAAGCTGGCCCCGGTAATGTGCTCTCCACACTGGTTAAACAACAGGCATCCCCAAAACACATTACAACTATACCCGGTATTGATAGCGCGGTAGGTAATTTGCCCCATCGCTCTGCGCTGCATGCATTGGGTGTACTGTGGATGAACGGGATAGACCCCGATTGGAGCGCATTTTACAGTGGCCAGACCCGTGTGCGCCTCAACCTGCCCACCTACGCATTTAACCGGAAACGGTTATGGGTAGAGCCCATAACACCGCTTAGCCATTTAGCGCCACCATTTGAAGCCCCAACAGAACAATTAATAGCATACCGTACAGAAACACCGCAAAACATGCCAGTTAGAAAAGACCTTTTGATTAGTAAATTGAAGGAAATATTTGAAGATACCTCTGGGATTGACGTAGATAGCAGTGATGCCAGCTTTATTGAAATAGGCTTTGATTCCTTATTGCTTACACAGGTAGCTACCAACCTTAAAAAAGAATTCAACGTACCGGTTACCTTCCGTAAGTTATTTGAAGAATACAATTCTTTAGAGTTGCTGGCTACGCATTTGGATAGCGTTTTACCGGCCGATAAATTTCAGCCGGCCGCACAGGCGGCAGCTGTTCCTAAACCAGCCGCTCAGCCCGTTTATCAACAGCCAACTCATCAGCAGCCCGTGTTTCATGCCATGCCACAAGCCGATGGCAGCACTCAGGCGTTGCATATGATAGCCCAACAATTACAATTACTGGCCAGCCAGGTAGCCACCTTACAGGGCGGAACGGTTGGTTATGCGCCACCGCAGGCGCGTACTGCAACCGTAGTACTGCCACCGCCGCCAATGCACCCAATTAACGAACCGCATCCAAGCGTTGCGCCTCCGGGTATGGAACTGGAACCGCAGCCCGAAACTACCGCAGAAGAACTGGCAGAACTGAAAAAACCTTTTGGCGCTACGGCTCGTATTGAACGGCAGGTAGAAGGTATCAGCACCAAACAACAGGCTTTTATAGATAAACTCACCAGAGATTATAACCAGAAAACCAAGAAGAGCAAAGAGCAAACCCAGCAGCATCGCCCATATATGGCCGACCCGAGGGTGGTGAGCGGTTTCCGCCCTTTGACAAAGGAATTGGTTTATCCAATCGTAGTCAATCACTCCAAAGGCAGCCGCGTATGGGATGTTGACGGTAACGAATACATCGATGCACTGAATGGTTTCGGCTCCAATATGCTGGGCTATCAGCCGGAGGTTTTGAAAAGAGCCATATATGAGCAAATAGAAAAAGGATACGAAATTGGCCCGCAGCATGAACTGGCAGGTGATGTATGTAAGCTGCTTTGCGAGTTTACCCAGTTTGAACGTGCAGCTCTTTGCAATACCGGTTCCGAAGCGGTATTAGGGGCTATGCGCGTAGCCCGTACGGTAACCGGCAGGTCGCTGATCGTAGCGTTTAGCGGCTCATACCATGGTATTATGGATGAGGTGATTGTGCGCAGCACCAAGAAATTAAAAACGGTTCCTGCGGCATCTGGTATCCTTTCAGAAAATGTGCAGATGATGCTCATTTTGGATTATGGTACCGATGAAACCCTGCAGATTATAAAAGACCGTGCAGATGAGATAGCTGCAGTTTTGGTGGAGCCGGTGCAAAGCCGTCGGCCAGAATTTAAACCGGTGGAGTTTTTGAAGAAATTGCGGGTAATTACCGCAGATGAAAAGATCGCATTGGTATTTGATGAGGTGATCAGCGGTTTTCGTATGCACCCGGGCGGCGCCCAGGCCATCTTTGGTGTGAAAGCCGACATGGGCACTTATGGTAAAGTAATTGGCGGTGGCATGCCGGTAGGGGCTATTTGCGGCACAAAAGAATATATGGATGCCCTTGATGGCGGTTTCTGGCAGTACGGTGATTTGTCAGTGCCCGAGGTAGGGGTAACTTACTTTGCCGGTACGTTTGTTAGGCACCCGCTTGCCCTCGCGGCAGCAAAAGCATCGTTACAGCATATGAAGGATCGCGGGCCCGCTTTGCAGCAAAAGATTACTGCAATGACCAAGATTTTTACCGACGGGATGGAAGCCAAATGCCGCAAGGAAGATCTCCCGGTAACTGTGGTTGGTTTTGGGTCATTATGGCGCCTGAAGTTCCTGGAGGAGATCCCATACAGCGAGCTTTTCTTTACCTTGATGCGTTTGAAAGGTATTCATATATTGGATGGCTTTCCGTGCTTTATTACCGATGCCCATACTGAAGATGATATAAAAATAATGATTGCAGCATTTGAATCAAGCATGGATGAGATGATTGCCGCTGATTTCTTTTCATCTCAGCAGGCAACGCAGCCGGTTAATACTGCCGTTTCCCCCACGGTAGAGCCTACACCGGCAAACGCAAACACGCCGCCTGTTCCAGGCGCCCGTTTGGGCCGCGATAAAGATGGCAAACCAGGTTGGTTCATTGCTGATGAAAACAAACCAGGCAAATATTTGCAGGTAAAATAAATTGTATAATTAGGACGGCACAATTATGAACTATGAGGTAAGTTCTGTCGAATTTGACCCATTCGCAGGCCCCGAGATCTTATTAATGGCTCCTGCTACCGAGCCGCAGATAGAGATATGGACATCGTGCTTAATTGGCGGTGCTGACGCGAGTTGTGCCTATAACGACTCTGGATCCATACTATTGACCGGCCCTTTTGACAAGGATGCCATGTTTAAAGCGTTGCAGGCACTAAGCGACCGGCACGAGGCTTTGCGTACCGTTTTTACTGCCGATGGGCAAAATTTTATAGTCTACAACAACCCGCAGGTAGACATCGATTACCATGATCTGTCGTCGCAGAGCGACGCGCAGAACAAACTTTTTATAGAAAATTACAATCGGCAAATAGCTATTACCCCGCTTGACCTGGTTAACGGACCGCTGTTTAAACCTGCCATTTTAAAGCTGAGCCGCGAGGAGCACTACATTACTTTTGTGGCGCATCATATTATTTGCGATGGCTGGTCTACTGGTGTGATGATGCAGGAAATGGGCAGACTCTATTCAGACTATGCACAGGGGCATTGGCCAAACTTGCCGCCCGCTCCAAAATACAGTGCGTACGCTATTGAACAAACCGCCCTAGCCGTCACCGAAGAAAGCCGCGAAACGGAAAGGTATTGGATAGATATGTTCAAAGGTAGTTCGCATTTGCTGAACCTGCCTACCGATAATCCGCGGCCTGCAATGCGTACTTATAAAAGTAAGCGGGTAGATTTTAAATTGGACGGCAACTTAGTTACCGAAATAAAGCAAATGGCACGGAAGGCGGGCACCAGCTTCGTAACCACACTCATGGCCGCCTTTGAGGTTTATTTACAGCAGGTCACCGGCCACGAAGAGATCATCTTGGGCCTGCCGGCAGCGGGGCAATCTGCCACCGGTAACTATGGCTTAGTTGGGCACTGTGTAAATCTGTTGGCCCTGCGTAGCTATCCAAAAGGAGATCAAAGCTTCAGTGCATATCTTAAACAAAGAAAAACAGAGGTGCTGGATGCCTATGATCACCAGATGTATACTTTTGGCAGTCTACTAAAAAAGCTTAACATACCACGCGATGCATCGCGCTTACCATTGGTACCGGTTGTTTTCAATATCGATATCGGTATGGACGAAGGTGTACACTTCTACAATATCAAACACCGGTATATCACAACTGGCCGTGAATACGAAAATTTTGAGATCTTTCTGAATATTACCGATCATAAGGATGCGCTGATGCTGGAGTGGTCGTATAATACGCAGATTTTCCACCTGGCTACGATCACCAGGATGATGGATGAATACGAGCATTTGCTTAGGCAGGTGGTGAATAACCCCGAAAGCTTGATTGGTAAATTGCCGGTGATGCGCGCGGACGAACTAAGCCGCCAGCTAAAAGCATGGAACAATACCAAAGTCCCTTATCCGAAAGAAAAATCGCTGCACCAGATCATCAGTGAAACTGCAGCAGCAAATCCATCAGTAACAGCCCTTAAATTTAATAACGAAACTTACAGCTACAAGCAGTTAAATGAAAAAGCCAATCAACTGGCTGCTGTTTTAATTGAAGAAGGTGTTCTTGTAGGCGATAAAGTAGCGATATCGTTAGATCGCTCGGCCGAATTAGTGATCGGGCTGTTGGCCATCATGAAAGCAGGGGGGATTTACATCCCGCTTGATCCTGTTTTCCCTATCAACCGTATCAATTACATGCTGGAAGATTCGGAAGCGGTGATCCTCATCACGTCCCGGCAATACCTGGGCAAATATGAAAGTAAGGCCAGGGAACTTTTACTGGATGATATTTGGGTAAACCTCAGCAGTAAACCTAAAACCGACCCTGAAGTAAAGGTGACGGGCCAAGATTTGCTGTATGTTTTATACACTTCGGGCTCTACCGGGCAGCCGAAGGGTGTTCAGATAGCCCATCATAACGTGGTTAACTTTTTGTACAGCATGCAAAAAGTTCCGGGTATGACGGCCCGTGATAAGCTGCTGGCCGTTACTACCATTAGCTTCGATATCGCCGGGCTGGAGTTGTTTTTACCCTTGATTAGCGGTGCCCAAATTGTATTGGCTGATAGTGCAACGGCGAAAGATGGTATGGCCCTGCTGGAATTGATCCGAAAGGAGAAGATCACGGTGATGCAAGCCACGCCTTATACCTGGCGCATCCTTTTAGAATCGGGCTGGGAAGATGAAAATATTAAAGTGATCTGTGGGGGAGAAGCACTGCCGATGGATCTGGCTACCCGTATTTTAGCACGCGCCAGCTCATTATGGAACGTATACGGGCCTACAGAAACTACCATCTGGAGCACGGTGAAACAGGTTACTGCCGATGATACTTCGATCACCATTGGCAAGCCGATAGACAACACCTACATTTATATCCTCGATAAATTTCAAAATCAGCTGGCACCGGGTGCGGCAGGCGAGATCCATATCGGGGGAGAAGGAGTGGCAAAGGGCTATCTGGATCAGCCGATCATGAACTATGAAAAGTTTGTTGACGATCCGTTTGATGATACCCCGGGGGCCCTCATGTACCGCACCGGTGATTTGGGGACTTACACGCCACAAGGTGAGCTGATATACCTTTCCCGTGTGGATGCCCAGGTTAAGATCCGCGGTTACCGCATCGAGACTGGCGAAATCGAGTTTCATTTATCAAAAGATCCGGATCTGAAACAGGCCGTTGTAATTGCCAGGCCCGATAACAATGGTGTAGATAAGCTGGTTGCTTATGTGGTATTTAACGATGGCTTTGTATGTAAAGACTTCAACGAATGTATGAATTATTGGCGCAGCGAGCTTACCGGCTCTGTGCCCGAATATATGGTGCCGGATAACTTTATCCGGGTGGATGAAATGCCGCTTACCCCAAACGGTAAGGTAGACAAAAAAGCACTGGCCGCCATTGGGCCCATCGCTACCGAAAATGATGATGCCTATGTAGAGCCGCGTACCAATATAGAGCAAATGGTGGCAGATATTTGGAAGGAATACCTTGGGCTGGATAAAGTTGGCGTTTACGATAACTTTTTTAAGTTGGGCGGTCACTCCCTTATAGCTGTACAGGTAATGGCCAAAATAGAACGAGAAACGGGCAAACGCCTACCGCTTGCTATCCTGTTCGAAAACTCTACGGTGGAAAAGCTATCGCAGATTTTGGGGATGGATGGCCGGTCTATAACCTGGGATTCACTGGTGCCGGTTAAGCCTAAGGGCAATAAAATGCCGATTTATATTGTGCATGGTGCGGGTTTGAACGTGTTGCTCTTTAATACGCTGGCCAGTAATATGGATCCTGATCAGCCCGTTTTTGGCCTGCAGGCAAAGGGCTTAAACGGGATAGATGAACCGCTGAACCGCATAGAAGACATCGCGGCGCATTACATATCGTCCATCAGGGCGCAAAATCCCAATGGTCCGTATGCATTAGCAGGCTTTTCGTTTGGTGGTATCATCGCTTTTGAAATGGCCCGGCAGATGGAAGCGCTGAACCTGGAGGTAAGAATGCTGGCTATGTTTGATACTTATGCCTACCGCACACCGTACTATGATAGCTGGCTGGTGAATAAATATAAACGCGGCAAATATCTTGCGCGCAGGCTATGGTATTCTGTAACCTTCCAGGAAGGTATCGGCACAACGATTAAAAATCGCACCAAATCGGTTAGCAGGATGTTTACCCGAGCGATGTGGCGATTAAAACACGGCAAAGAGCAACAGCAAGTTGGTTTTTTTGGCTACAGCAACAAGATAGATGAGATGAACGATGTTGCGCAGCGGTATTACAAGATAGAGCCCTATGAAATTGCGATAGAACTCTTCCGGGCCGAAATAAAATCCTTTTACCTGGATGATTTTGAATTTATGGGCTGGAAACCGTTCGCCTTAAAGGGCGTAAATATTCACAAGATCCCGGGCGAACACAACACCATATTTAAACCGCCAAATGATAAAGAGTTTGCGAGGATATTACAGGAATGCTTAAATGCAGCCAACAAAAAATGACGGTAAAGGCGCTATACCCGGCGCCTTTACTATTTTTGCATACGGCACACTGCTTTAATCAAAATAAAAATACTATCTGTTGGGCAAGGTTAACATACAGTTTTTAAAACACATTGACTGGCAACAAGAACCCTTATGCCCCGTATTGAACGAATGTGACGTTCATGTATACCGAATTCAGATCAGTGCCAATCTGCAACTTTTAGATTTGTTTTCGACAGTTCTTACTCAGGCAGAGAAAGATCGGGGCGGCAGCTACTTTCAGCAGAAGGACAGGCAAAGATTTGTGATCAGCAGGGGTGCGCAACGGTATATTCTTAGCCGCTATTTGAGTATCCCCGCACACCAATTAATTTTTGCTTTAGGGGCTAATAAGAAGCCCTACCTGTTTACTAATAAGTCGGCAGGTTTACACTATAATATAAGCCACGCCGGCGACTGGATTATACTGGTTGTTGCCAAATCTACGGTAGGTGCCGATGTAGAGTATAAAGATCCCGGTTTTAATTTTCAGGATATCCTGACTGATAATTTCAGTGCGGATGAAAACAGTTTTATCGATGAAAAAGATAGCCGGGAGCGTTTTTACCTCCTGTGGACACGTAAGGAGGCTTTACTTAAAGCCACCGGTAAGGGTTTAGGCGATCACCTGAACCTCACACCATCGCTTGATGGCAGTCACAACATGCCATCAATTTTACAGGATGTTAGGCGTGACTGGCAAACGATCAGCTTCGAAGCAGCTAACGACTATTTTGGCAGTATATGCGTGGAGAAGAAAGTCGCAATTTTTCGGTTTTTCGATACCGCCTTCCAGCAGCATGAAAAGCTACCAATTATTGTGTAGACCCATAAGGATTTTCAAGTGGTACCAAGGCTTGCTGTGGACCGGGCTTTAATTGCTTAATATTATCTAGCGCTTTATTTGTCTTCTGCCAATTTTCGCGGTACCGTACATCGCCGTCTGCCAGATCTTTGTGCTGATAATAAGAGAGAATACTTTTCTTAAGTTCTGGCGTAATATTTTTGTATTGTTGCTTTTGCAGGCGTAATAATAACTCATCATAGGTTTTATCAGCCAGTGAGTATTCGCTGAATTGGCTCAGATTGCCGGTGTCGAAGTCGATATCGGGAAGGTTGAAACTACTGCTACCTACCTCTTGCAAAGCGATGCCGTAGTTGCGAACTATCGTATCAAAACTCTGCGAAAATAATTTTTCACCAGCTTTACCGGGCGAAACATATTTTAGTGTTTTTAACGGGCCTACTTTGGGTAAGATCTTAATAAGGAAAGCCAGTATGTGTGATCCAGGCTTTGATTTATCAACCTGTTTACCATACTCGAGTTTAAACGACCGGCGGCTCATTTTGTATTGGAACTTCTTGGCCGTCATACCCGGAGTCATTTTCAGAATAGTATCTTTATTAGTCTTATAGGCAGACTTTGTTAACACCGGGAACAAATTACGTACGCCCCAACGCAGGGTGTTAATACTGCCGTTAATATTACCGAAAATGCTGCCTAATTCCTGTCCGTAGGTTTCGTAGAAGGCTTTTTCCAAAACAGGTACCGAAATGTTGAAACCTATAAAATCATGATACCCGTCATTGGTGTAAGTTCCGCGGCCGGTTTGTAAAACATCGTAAGAAAACTCCATCCTGCTGTGCGATTTATGATCCTCCGCATAGGTTACTACATCCCCGAATTTCTTTTTGAGTTTAGGATAAATCAATGGGATATTGCGGTTGGTAGCCCGTGAGTGGCCATATTTATCGGCCATATAATGCGATATTGCCCCCAGGGCAAAAGCATACTCATTCACAGTCCGTGCATCTCTTATCAAATTTTCCACAAAGTCGCCACTACGCACATAGTGCAGCAGGTCTGTAAAAAAAGCGTTCCCAAATGGCATGTATCCCATGTCTGCAACCATTGCACCGCCGTAAGCGTAAGAGTGAGCCATTCTGATTTCGGCGGCTGTAAGATTGGGGTATTTTTGTTGAATTATCGGTAATAAAGTCGGTTGCCAGGAAGCATCGATGATTGCCTCATGTGCCAATATAGAATAAGCCTTAGCGCCAGTCGTGCAAACAAGCAATGCTACGGCAACTATGGCGGATCGGAAAAAGAGGCATGTGCTCGACAAGTTCAATTCTTTTAAAATTTTGATAATAATTAGAAACAGTAAAAAAACAATAAGGTTTTGGATAGATGTTTATACATGTAATTGTTACCGTAAACCTTTTTACCTGCAAACTCTTATCGCCGCTCATCATACACCCCAAATTCTGCTATGGATGCCTGATGATCCGCCTCGTCTATCCACACCCTTACCTTACTGCCATAAACGCCATCAAAGCGGTTAACTTTTACCCGGTTATTGTTGATTGTTTTAAGGATGGGTTTCCAAACGCCATTTTGCAGATACTCTAAACGGTAAGCACTAAAGTTAGGCTTATCCTCTGTAATGGTTATTGCGTTAAAATTAGTGTCGTGACCAAAATCGATCTCGTACCAAGGCGTTTTCACCCGACTGTTGGATGTCCACGAGGTGCTTAAATCATCATCGTTAGCAAAATCCATAATGTTCATGTCATCACTCCAGCTGGAGTTTGACATTTTGTGCTTAGCCAAATTACTGGCGATAATAGGTTCACCGGTAGGTGCAAGTTTAGGCGCGGGGCCTTCATTCTTCCATAATCCGCCAATTTGTTTTAACGCTGCAAGGGCATTATCATCAATTAATCCATCACGGTTCGGGGCAACATTTAGGATAAAGTTACAATCAACCTTATTAAGCGGAATGATGTCCTCATTTACCAATTTTGCCGCATCTTTCACAGGCGTTGTTGGGAAATTGGTTTTCCAGAACCAGGCACTGTTAATAGGCAGGCAAGCCAGGGCAGGCATACGATTGGTTTCTTTAGAAATACGCTGCCCAGCACCCATTTCATAGGTCTTAATATCCGTGTAATACAAACCTTCGGCAGGATATTTCGCACCGTTAAGATCCATGATCACACAATTGGGCTGCAGCGATTTTACGAGGTGATAAATATCTTCAAAGTTGATGTCATCGTAAGAAATACGCGACCAGGGAGCGTCCCATCCATCAATGATCAGGGCCTCTATCTTTCCATAGTTGCTAAGCAATTCGGTGATCTGTGCTTTCACCATCTCAAAATGTTTGGCGGTAATGTTGTTCGGGCGCAGGCGATGGTGCGTATCCAGGATACTGTAATACAGCATCACCTTTAAATTATTAGCGCGGAAAGCATCTACAAACTCGCGAACCACATCTTTCTTCAATGGGCTGTTCATAACATTGTAGTCGGTAGTTTTGGTATCCCAAATGCAAAAGCCGCTATGGTGTTTTGTGGTTAAGCAACCGTAGGTCATATTGGCTGATTTTGCAGCCTTGGCCCATTGTGCAGGATTCAGTTTTTTGGGGTTGAAGAGGGCGGGGGATGCATCGGGATCGGGCCAGTCTGCATCATTAAAAGTGGGCATATTAAAGTGAATGAACATGCCGAATTTGAGATCAACAAAATTTTGCTGCAATTCGCTTAGTGGCTTTTTTTGCGCCACTGCGGACAGTGTAAATAATGAAATGGTCAATAGGGCGATAGTGCGTTTGTTGATTTTCATAGGTACAAATGGGGAACAATTAAATCTAAACATACGGCTTATGCCTTTTAATCAGGAAGGTTTTTTTGAATTTTTTGCCTAGCAGATGTTTGAGGAGGCTGGAGTACCGGAAGGGCAGTAAACAATTTGGAGTGCTCTTTGTAATTTAACTCTGATAACGGTTTAGCCAATATATCAAACACCCAAAAATGGAACCAATTAGTGTAATTGTAGAAAGCCCGAAGGGTAGCAATCATAAGTATGTTTATGAGCCTGATTTGAAGCGATTTAAATTAAATAAAGTATTGCCGGCAGGTATGGTTTTCCCTTTTGATTTTGGATTTATACCGGATACCAAGGGTGGCGACGGCGATCCATTGGATGTTATGGTAATCTCCGAGATTACCAGTTACCCTGGTGTATGTATGGACTGCCGTATCATTGGCGCATTAAAAATAGAGCAAACGGAACGAGACGGCCAAACGCTGCGTAACGACCGGTTGCTTGCCGTGCCAATAGTATCGCAATTATTTGCAGATGTAAGTTCGATACTTCACCTGCCCGATGCAATTTTAAGCCAGGTAGAGCACTTTTTTAAGAATTACAATGAGCAGGCTGGCAAGAAATTGGAAGTGCTGGCACGGCTAAATGACCTAGATGCCTACCAACTCATCAGATCCAATCAGCAATAAATTTTTACATTTCGTAAATGCAATTATGTTGCATTAGTTATATATTTGCACCATGAGATCGTCAAGAATGGCTTTTAAGCTGGATAATATCGGGATGACGGCATCCACACTCTGCGCTATTCATTGCGCTGCTGTACCGGTATTTTTTACGAGTTTGCCCTTAGTAGGACTTGGCTTTTTGGCTAATCCCTGGATTGAGTGGGGGATGATCATCGCAGCCCTTGTGGTTGGTGTGGCTTCAATTGGTGGATCGTTTGTTAATGCACATCACCGCACGTTGCCGCTGGCTATGCTGATAACCGGGTTTGTGACAATTATCCTTGGCCATGTATTTACTCAAGGTTGGCTGGAAGCTGTGATTGTACCTATCGGGGGAATTACCATTGCAGTTGCCCATTTTGTAAATTACAAATATGCAGGAACCTGCAATGCCGGCGATAATTTCCTGCATGTTAAGCATAGCCACAACTAATTATGACAGACGTGAATAATGGTAAGAGGTTTGAAGATGTACTTGCGAAGCATCAACTAAAAAAAACAGGTGCACGCCTGCGGGTGCTTGATCTGATGTACGCAAAAAAAACCGCAACCTCCCAACCCGATCTGGAAAGTGTAATGCATGATATCGACAGGGTTACCTTATATCGCATCCTGAATGTATTTGAAGAGAAAGGCATCATTCATAAGGTGTTCGATTTGAATGGCACTGCTAATTATGCCATATGCGCATCCGGCTGCCAGGAACAACATCATCATGATGAGCACCTGCATTTTAATTGCACCATGTGTAAAGGCGTGTTTTGCCTGAATGAATTAAGCCTCCCTTCGCTGAATCTTCCCAGTGGCTTTAAAGCTGAGGCATTTACGCTCTATGCTTCTGGGCTTTGCCCTAAGTGTAGTAGTAGCTAGGAACGCTTTTATTAGCCAGTATACTCGACGTTATCTCTTCATAATCAATCTTATTTATTAAAATTAGGGGCAGAACTTTGTAATATTTGTTAGTATTTTACAAACACATCTACAACCATCCATCTGCTTGCTATGCCTTACTATCAGCACTATTCTTTTGACCTTTGGTTAACCCTCGTCAAATCTGATCCGCAATTTAAAAATCTGCGCGCCGGATATTTCCATCAAAATCATAATAATTATAACAAATCGGAAGAAGATATAGCACATATCTTCCGTCAGGTGGATTTGATGGTAAATGGCGTAAATGAGAAAACCGGTAAAAATATTGATGCAGACGAGATGTATCTGATGGTGATCAATTTTATTAACGATGGCAAGGCCGATCTGGAAGGGGTTGACCTGGATCATTTAGCTGCACAGATGGAAAACCTTTTGTTTCTGCACCCGCCTATCCCATATTCAACTGTAACAATTTCCACCTTACATCATCTAAAACAAAATAGCGGGGCTACCTTTAGCTTGCTGAGCAACACCGGATACATCACCGGCAAAACATTGAGAAAAGTATTAGCATTATATCGGCTGGATGATTTTTTTGATTTTCAGCTTTATTCTGACGAGGTAAATATGAGCAAGCCCAACAAAGCATTTTTTAACGCGATGCTCAATCATGTGGACATTTGCAATCCGGGTAAAAGCGTGCCCTTAACAGGCATTATGCATATTGGCGACAATCCCAAAAATGATATTAAACCTGCCAGCGACATAGGTATAAACAGTATGCTTATCAATTCTAACAAAAGCACAATACTTAACCTGCTCCCATAACAATGACCAGCACCTATTCTTTATATCATATTGATAGCGCAGAAAGCTTTGGCTTCAGCGCCGACGAGTATAGTCGATTTAAATTTGGCGATGGTTTAGTTTCCCAGGCTTTTGGCACGGCTCTGGCCAACGGCTTTATTATTGAACGGCTGGTGATAAATCCCATCCGACAGCAAATAGTGGTGTTGTCGAGCCCTTATTCTTTTATCCCCACAGCCACTTTCGCCATGAAGAACTGGTTTGTATACCGGCTGAACCATTGGCTGGAACAAACTAATTTACCGGTTGTGCAGGAAGCAAAGGTGCACCGCACCATAACTTATAAAGAAGACTACGGCGAACTGGATGCTGAGCAGCGGATGAAGCTGATCGGGAACGATCAGTTTCATATCGATAAAGATTTTTTGGCTGGCAAAACACTGATATTCCTGGATGATATCCGTATTACGGGCAGTCACGAGCGGATGATCATGAAAATGGTAGAGGAATATAAATTGAGCAACGAGATTTATATGCTTTATTTTGCGGAGCTGGTGAACAAAAGCGTTCATCCAAATGTGGAGAATCATTTGAACTACCATCACGTAAAATCTATATTTCACTTGCAGGATATCATTGCTAGTCCGGATTTTTGCATCAATACCCGCATCGTTAAGTACATACTCAATTATGATTTCGAAAGCTTTTGTATTTTCATGCAGGAGCAAAACATTACGTTTGCCCAGCAATTATATAACATGGCATTGGGCAACGGTTACCATACCATCGAAGCTTATGCGCAAAACCTTAATTTCATAAAAAAACGTTTACTTTTAGACAATTATAAATCGATAGAATATGGCAATTAATCTTCAAAAAGGGCAGCGCGAAGCTATCGACGCTCCCAAATTTACGATAGGATTAGGGTGGGATACCAACTCATCATCTACAGGAGCAGCGTTTGATTTAGATGCTTCTGTTTTTGTAATGAACGATAACAAGAAAATAGTGGCTGATGAGTTTTTTGTTTTCTATAATAATCTTACAACACCGGATGGCGCAGTGGAGCACACCGGTGATAACTTAACCGGCGCCGGCGATGGCGATGATGAGCAGATAAAAATAGATCTGAGTAGAATCGACTCACGTGTTACGGAAATCTGCGTTGTAGTCACCATCCATGAAGCAGAAAGCCGCAGGCAAAATTTTGGCCAGGTACGTAATTCCTTTATCAGGATAGCTGACGCGGCTACCGGCGCCGATATTTTAAAGTACGAACTGGAGGAAGATTTTTCGATAGAAACTGCTGTAGAATTTGGCCGCATTTACAAACGCGACAACAAGTGGAAGTTTGAAGCAGTTGGAGCAGGTATGAAAGGCGGCCTGCAAGACTATTTAAATAAATATAATTAAAAGGAAGAGCGTAAAAGCCCGATATGGCAATAGACTCACCCCCGTCACTTTTCTATTTGCAGAGGGGGATGTACAGGGCGGTTATAAGGCAGAGCATTGGCGACTTTTAGGCTTTTTTTACCTCCATTCGCAGCGTAGAGGAGTCGACGCACTGGGTGCCTTCGGGGTGAGTTAGTTCTGCATGCGAATTAGTACTATTGACGAAAAACATTAAACAAAAAACAATGGCAATTAATCTTCAAAAAGGGCAGCGCATCAGCTTAGAGAAAAGCAATGGGAGCAAACTGCAAAATATATGTGTAGGTATCAACTGGGGCGCTATAGAAAAGAAAGGCCTTTTTGGCTTCGGCACAACCAAAGAAGCGGTTGACCTGGATGCAAGTTGTGCTTTGTATGACGAAAGCAAAAAGTTATTAGAGGTAGTCTATTTCGGGAATCTTAAGTCGAAGGATAATTCGGTGCGCCACAGTGGTGATGATTTAACCGGAGATATGGACGGCGACGACGGCTTAGATAATGAAGTGATCACTTTAGATTTTGCAGCGCTTAATCCTGCAGTAAACTATGTGGCTTTTGTGCTGAACAGTTTTCGCGGGCAGGATTTTGGTGCCATTCCATTTGCTTCCATCCGCATTTACGAAGGCACACCAAAACGGGTGAATGAGATCTTCGCTAAGTACGATATTGCTCACGGTTCGGAGTTTAAGGGCCATGTATCTATGGTGATGGGTGTTTTTTACAAAAAGAATGGTGAGTGGAAATTTAATGCTATTGGCGAACCAACAAAGGATCGCAAGCTGGAAGAAACTGTACGCACAGTAACACAAAATTATTTATAAGCTTTTATCAGCAAAAATTAAGCAATAATGGAAAGCAACGAATTAAACCCGTCTATACCCCCGGTGCCTGGTTCATACGCCCAGCCGCTTGGCGATATCCCTACACCGGTGAATACCAATACGCCTGTAAAACTGGCGAAGGATGGCACTGTAGATCTGAGTAATATCACACCTGACGAGGTGAAGAAATATGGCGAACTGAGCAAAGACCTTAACCCAAAGGATGTAAACTCAATACTGAATTACGGTACCGAAGTGCAAAATTCAATGGAGCGTTACAGTAATACCTTTCTTTCTTCGGTACGGACATTCAATTCGGGAGAGGTAGGTGTTTTAATAACCGATTTGTTAAACGAGTTGAATTATATTGATGTAGATGAACTGAACCAGAGCGGTTTCATGAAGTTTGTAACCAGCATCCCGTTTTTAAAAGGCATCGTTATGGATACCAAAAAACTTTTTGCGAAGTACGATACGGTTGTGAATAACATTGATAAAATCACCAATAAGATCAAGGCCGGCAGGGTTAACTCTATTAAGGACAACGCATCACTGCAAACCATGTTTGATAGCAATGTTACCTTTATTCACCAGATGGAGGAACTAATCATCTCTGGTCAGTTAAAATATAATCAGCTGAATGAAGAGCTAGCGGTGATGGACGGAAACCCAGCCAACTACGAGGATTACCAGATAGCCGATATGCGCGATTTCGTAAACCGGCTGGATAAACGCCTGGCAGATTTAAAGGTAGTGCGATTTATTATGCTGCAATCGCTGGCCCAGATAAGGGTGGTGCAGAATAACAATACCACTATTGCGGAAAAGGCACAATCAATTGTTTCTACCACCATACCGGTATGGAAGAACCAGTTAACTATTGCTGTGGCGTTAAACCGGCAGAAAGAAAACGTGGAGATGCAGAAGAAAATTTCGGATACCACGAATACCATCTTGCAGAAAAACGCCGAGTTGCTGAAACAAAACAGCATAGATGTTGCCCGCGAAGGCGAAAAAACCGTAGTTTCGATAGAAACTTTGAAACGTACAACACAATCGTTGATAGAAACGCTTACAGAAGTGAAGCGAATTCACGATGAGGGGACACAAAATCGCAAAACGCTGAACTCCGAATTGCAAAATTTAGAGACAGAGTTAAAGAAGAATGTGACCAATACACGTTAATTAAACTATGGATGAAAACAGTGTAAATATTCTAAATGAATCTACCCGGGCTATCAGCAAATTGCAGCTGCTTACCGTTTTTTTTAATAATGATGTCATTTATAAAATTTACCTGCGCACGCAAGTAATCCACCAATTGTTCGCCACCAATCCTGATCTTGACCTCGGTAAACTGGAAATGTTCCATCTTCAGTTTACCGCTAGCTTGATAGATCTGCTGAAGAAAATTAAGAAGAACAATGAGGCCAACGCTGATTTGATGTTGGATGAGGTGCAGCTGAATAAAGAATTGATTACTAAAATGGATGATACGCTGTTTACCGAGGCCAATTTTAACCTGGATAAGCAGCGCCAGGCCCTGAAGATGGGGCAATCCCTTCGCAAGCTATACGAAGCTTTGTCTCACGATCTGGACGATTATCCTTTTGCTAAAAATATCAACCTGTTCAGTTCACGATATGCAAACGATTATTACGCAGAGATCCCGGTTGATGTATTAGACGAATTACTTCAATATAATCCCGCCGACCTATACACAAACAAGTATGCTACCATTCAGCGCAAGTTGATGGGTAAATTGTGCAAATACAATTTTAAAGTTGAGTTTTATACCGGTATACGCACAGGGGAAATAACAATAGAAGTATACAGGTTCACTGATATTGACCAATACTTTTTATACTCACCGTCGAATAATATTTTCTTATTTTGCGATGTTACAAAAATTGGCGACGCAGCCCGCGAAAGTAAGCTCTCAAAAAAAGAGCGTGTGATGCAGGAACTGATGGATAAAAACGTGCACCTGCAGAGTAGCGCCGGGGTGCTAAAAACACAATTGCCGGCAGAGGTAATAAGCCTGTTGGAAGAGAACTACAAGAAAATTGCCGGTGTTGATTTTCTGCAACACATGAATAGCTTTGATGTACAGGCGAATGTGCTGAAATCAATGCTGAATACTGATTTAATTTAAACCTGATATGGACATTTTACACACCCTGCTTGGTGACGACATAAAAGCGGGATTATTGATTATTCTGAACCTGATCGTTATAGAGAGCCTGCTCTCTGTAGATAATGCCGCTGTACTGGCCACCATGGTAATTGATTTGCCGAAAGAACAGCGCAGCCGCGCCTTGCGCTATGGTATCATCGGAGCTTATGTGTTGCGTGGTGTATGCTTATTTCTGGCTGCCTGGCTGGTAAAGATCTGGTGGTTAAAGCCATTGGGTGGCCTGTATTTGATGTACCTGGCATTCGATTATTTTAAAGGCAAGCTGCAAAAGAACGATGATGGGGAAGAAGAGAATGTAAATAAGGAGCAAAACTGGCTTTATAAATCAACAGTTGGCCTTATTGGTAATTTTTGGGCTACCGTTGCGCTGGTAGAATTGATGGACCTTGCTTTCTCGATAGATAACGTGTTTGCTGCGGTGGCCTTTACCGACCACGTTTTTTTAATTTATGTAGGAGTGTTTATCGGAATTCTCGCTATGCGTTTCGTAGCGCAGGCTTTTGTTAAGCTGATGGAAAAGTTTACATTTTTAGAGACCGTGGCTTTTATTGTGATAGGGGTGCTGGGCATCAAATTGACAGCATCATTGTACATCCATTTTTATCCGGCCTCATCTTTTTCAGAATTTATGGAAGGCGAAACGGCGGATATTGCAGTGTCTGTGTTCACCGTAGCAATTTTCCTGATCCCGGTAATAACCTCGTTATTGTTCAATTTCCCTAAAAAACATACGATTGAGCCGGAAGTCGCCGAAGCGGCAGAAGATGTTTTAAACAAGAGCTAATTCAGCCATGAATAAAATAATCGCATCCATCTTCGGGATTGGATATGTAAAAGGAGGAGGTACGCTGGCGGCCATTGTTACCTGCCCGCTAATTTGGCTGGTATGGCAATGGCAGATGCCCTGGGTTTTATTGGCTGTGACTATTTTAATTACCCTAGTTGGTATTTATGTGGGCGACAAGGTAGAACCCGAATGGGGTAAAGACAGCTACAGGGTGGTGATAGATGAGGTATCGGGCATGCTAGTAACCATGTTGTTTATCCCGCCAAACCTGTACCTGCTTTTAGGCGGCTTGGTGTTGTTCCGTTTTTTTGATATATTGAAACCGCTGGGGATCCGTAAAATGGAGGCTTTTCCGGGTGGTACGGGAGTAATGATGGATGATGTGCTGGCCGGGGCATACGGGAACGTAATTTTACAACTGATCGTTTTTACTTTGAAATTTAAGGGAATAGCGTTATAAGGTCTCCAGCTATAAACAACTTGGCTACACCAACCTGTCTTTCAAAATCGAACTATTATGTACTGTGAATACAATTTATCGTGGATAAAATGGTAGGTCCGCAGGTACGTTATTTAACAATAATCATTTCAATGCACTCGCGCACGGTAAGATATTTTGAAACTGCGCCGCGGTTAATACTTTTGCCGGTATTGTATTCGTTGGCTATCTCCTGCAGTTGTCTTTCCAGTTTTCGGCACAAGTCTTCATTTTCCTGGTAGCCGTTAGCGTACAGCGGGGTTTCCGTAAGTAAATTGTATGGTTTTGCAGCGGGTTTGCCGCAGATATTTAGTACATCAAACTTGACTTGGTTGCTGATAAATATGATATCCATGTTATTAAGCTTTAGGTTACAGTTTCGTTTACGTAAAGATATAGCGAAAGGTTGCAAAAAAAGCACTTTTTAGCCATAAAAATTAACCTTTGATTAAGCAATAAACGGTGGTAAAAGCTATTTAGTGTAACGATAGCTCTTTTAAAGCGGCGGGTAACAAGAAGCTTTAGGTACGAATTATGGTGTTATCTAATGGTCCCTTAAAATGAAGTTAGAAACCTGAGGTGCTAAAAAGGTATATCAAATAAGCCCGATTTGATGGCAAATAGTATCAAGCCTGCTGTATTGCGGCAATTTACTTTGGCAATGAGGTTGTTACGGTGCCCTTCTACTGTGCGCACGCTCAAAAAAAGCTGTTCTGCAATTTCATTGCTGTTAAATTCCCGGCAAATCAATTGCAGCACCTCCTTCTCACGCCGCGTTAAAGCAATTGGCAAACCATTCAATGTTTCCTTAGGCGTTTGTTTGTGATTTGCGCTATTGCGTAGCGCATCAAGCGCTTCATTATTAAAATAATAACCGTTTTCATAAACGGTAGTAATTGCCAGCGTCAGCTCGTCTTTATCGCAATTTTTTGCAAGGTATGAGGCGGCACCCGCGGTAATCATTTGTGAAATAAGTGCCTCGTTCACATGCACCGATAAAATGATCACCTTAATTTCAGGGTAATTTTCGCGCAGCTGTTTATTTAGTTGGATGCCGTTCATGCCCGGCATATCCATATCTATAAGCGCAACGTCAACAGTGATATTGCCTGCTTTTAGCACATCCAGGAATTGCTGCCCACCGGGACTTTCGGCTGCCAGATTAAAATTATCTACAGAATTGATGAGCAAAGCCAAACTTTGGCGAAATAAATTCTGATCATCAATAATGGCAACCCCAATTTTGTTCATATGCTTACTACTAACGGTTTTATTGGGTAGTTTATCCTGATATGAAACCCTTTGCCTGGTTGGGTGTCTACCGTATAGGTAGCCTGGATATTAAGCAAGCGACTTTCAATATTTTGTAATCCCATGCCTTTCTTCATTGTATCCACAGCCGCTGACAGCCCCTTGCCATTGTCTAAATATTCGATATTGATCGTGCCCGGCCCTGCTTTAAAATGGATCTCGGCTGCACTGGCACCAGCGTGTTTAATGGTATTATTCAAAAGTTCCTCTAATACCCGGTATAACGCCAACGCGGCGGTTATATCCAGATGTTCCATTTGCGTTTCTGCATCATTAATAAGGCCTATTTTTAATTTGCCCGATTGGTTGATGATACCGCAATGCTCGTTTATCGCCGCCGTTAAGCCGTAATAGCTCAAGGTTGCCGGTGATAGATTGTGTGATATGTTTCTCACATCCTTAACCACCTTATCTATTGTACCCTTACTTGCTTTGATAAAATCTTTATAATGTTGATCGGCAGCATCTACGGGTTTAAACATTTCAATCAATAACCGCAATCCGGATAGGGTAGTGCCCACATCATCGTGCAGATCCTGACCAATGCGTTTCCGCTCAGCCTCCTGTGATGCTATCACTGCGCCGAGCAATTCTTTCTGGTGCGCTAATTCAGCTTGTTGAAATTGCTCCCGCTGCCGTAACAGCTTATTTTGGTTACGGATAGAATATAATATGAATGACGAAACCAGAATTAAGGTCCCGGCCATTCCTAAGGTGATCAGGATATAGATATTGTCTGGGGAAACCTGCATTTGCTGTAGCCAATTGCGAATAAAATGTATTCGACGATTAAGATTGTATTGTGAATGTTCCAGATAACGTATGACATTTCATCTGATAATAGAAGGTAATTAAAAAAGATAAACATGAACAGTGCGCTTGAATAATATAGCAAGATGCCCGTTACCATCCAATTATTCACCTGCAGCTTCCATCTGGCGTCAATATCATTACTACTCCTCAAAAAGTATAACATGGAATAAATGATCAATATAATAGCGTCAACAGAGCGCGAGTAACTATTAATGATCATCGCCTTTTGTATAAACAAAGAGTTGTAAAGGCAAAAAACAACAAATACGGCGGTTATGGCATAAATGATATTCTTAGCTGGCTTATGATAAAACTCTGCAAAAAAAAATGATAAAAAAGCAAATTCGAAGGGCGTGTAAATATGTACCATGAAAGTTGTGCGCATGTGAAAGCCCCTGGCTATCACAGTTCCGATTGCGTTTGCTATAGCAGAAAATATTAAAAAGGCCAGCAGTATTTTCAAAGCCCTGTTAAGATATTGATAGTTGCGATACGCGTATATAAAAGGGAAAATGATGGTAAGAGGAACAATAAAAGTATTGTAGAGATAGTCGAGCATCTGATGAGGTTTATAAGCCTTAAAGATATTAAAGCTTATAAACAATTAACAGCGAATTCTAACTATTCTCTAAGGTGGGGCCGCCGCCAACAGGGCAGTGCGGTGGACAAACAATTGCCAGATCAACTACATTACTTGCGCCGCCAGGCAGGGTATGCACTTCGTTTCCATCTACTATGGCAACCATTATCAATTTAGCGCTGGATAGATCTGTGGCATCTTCTAAACCGATGTAAGCTCGCACGCTTTCTGCATCTTCATTATGGTCTACAAGATGTTTGATAGAAGCGATAGGGATCAGGAAGGACCGGCCTACAAATTCAGGATCGGCGGCGGCTAAATAGGTACGCCAGTTTGCTGCCATAGCGATAGCATTGGCTAAAGGGATAGTTGCTTCTTGTGACTGTGATATTTCTTCGGACATGATAAATAAATTGATGATAAAAAGGCTAAGTGTAGTATAAAAAAATAAGGAGAATACGCTGCTTTATCCGCCTGTAAATCTAAACAAATATAGCAAACGGGAGTAAGCTGTGAGTTTGTAATCGAAATTTTACAGGGTGTAACGTCAGAGAAAAGCTAACCTGCTGGGCTTTAGCTTTTATGTTTTTCTTACTATAAAAGTTATGCTGTAAATATTGATATTGCGGTGTTATCAAATCATAATCTTTAATCACAATGGCGCCCCCTCAAATCATATACCACCGCGAAGAACAACTTAACCCTGAAGAATTTATAGGTGTACTTAAACGCAGCACCCTGGCGGAACGCCGACCTATAGATGATCTGGATAGGATAAATAAAATGTGCAGCAATGCCAACCTCATTATTACTGCGCGTTTGGATGGCCAACTTGTGGGTGTCGCCCGCTCACTAAGTGATTTTGCTTTTTGCACCTATCTGTCAGATCTTGCAGTGGACCAGGACTACCAGCGGATGGGGATTGGTATCCGGCTAATTAAAGAAACAAAACTGCACACCCCGCAGGCTAAACTTATTTTGCTCGCGGCCCCCGCAGCGGTAGATTACTACCCCAAAACAGGTATGACCAGGTTTACACATAGTTTTCTACTGGATAATATTAACGATTTAAAAGTGTAATATTAATTGCCTGCTAACCGGATACACTTATGAAAAAGCTGCCTTTATTTGCTGTATGTATAATTTTATCGGCAAACCTTTTTGCGCAAAAAAGCAGCAAGCCTACCTATACCATCGCACCATGGTTCAATAACAAAAAAGCAGCCGTGAGTTTAACATTCGATGATGGCATTGCCGGGCAGTATGCCGTGGCCGTACCCTTATTAGATAAATATGGTTTTAAAGGCACCTTTTTCATGACGGTCAAAATAGTCGATAGTCAGCACATCAGCTGGATGGTGATCGATAGGGCTGCACAGGAGGGGCATGAAATTGCCAATCATGCGTTAACGCATCCGCATTTTATAAAGGTTTCATTGGATACTGTTGTTACGGAGACTGTAAAATCCAACCTGCAGATGAATAAATTAGTGCCCTCACAACAAATGATCACGCACGCTTATCCGTTTGGAGAAGGCGGTGGAAATACCGCAAAAGACAGCGCCATTCGTAAAGCGCTGTTACCACATTTTATCGGTGCAAGGGCTACAAAGAACAAACCTTATTCTTACAATACTTACGATTTCGCCAAAACCAATGATGATTACTATCACATAAACAGCGAGATGATGGCCGACTCATCCTCAATGGCAAATTTTGATAATGATATCGACCAAACGATAGCCGTTGGCGGCTGGTTTTGCCCAACCTATCATGGCATCCGCGATGGGTGGATCATTACCCCCACAGCTGTATTTGCCAGGCATTTGGCTGAACTTGATCAACGGAAAAATTCTGTATGGATAGCTCCTTTTAAAAATGTGATTCAGTATCATAAAGAGCGAAATTCCGCGGCGCTGAAGTTTCTGCACATCACCCCAAAAAAGTGGGTGCTTAGCCTTACCGATACTTTGGGCAATAACCGTAAAAACTGGGATCAGCCGCTCACCATTAATCTTACGGTTAGCAATCGTAAGATATTAAGCATTACCCAAAAAGGAAAAACCCTGCCGTTTAGTGTTACTGGTGATAAAGCAATCTTTAACGCCTTACCTGGTAACGATGAAATAAACGTGGCGTTTAATAAATAATATGCCCAGCCATGTTCATGGTCAGGCATCTAATTTCTTCAGAACATAAATTTTATTGAATCTATAAATTTATGTTCCTGACAAATTAAACCCTTATTTTTTTAACCATAGCGTTTGTAACGCAAGTTAATAAACCTTAACTTTTCCAACCAATTATAAGTGCCGGGGGGGGGGTGATCCTGCTTCTAAATTTTATGTTTATGAAAAAGTTATTTTCGATGATCATTTTATTCTGGTGGTGTAATGCTTTAGCGCAGGCACAAATTACTGTGAGTGCACTTTTATGCGAAAACCGGGCTAATCCAATAGGTCTAGATCTCGCCCAGCCAAGATTTACCTGGGAAATGGCATCTGATAAAAGAAATATTACACAAGTGGCTTACCAGGTAAGGGTAAGCACCTATCCCGATTCCAGGAAACCGGTATGGAACTCCGGAAAGATCCTGTCTGATTCATCCGTACATGTGGCTTATAAAGGTAAGCCGCTGGCACCGCACACCAAATACTATTGGCAGGTAAAGGTTTGGGATAACACTAAAAAAGCATCGGCATGGAGCGAAGCAGGTTATTGGATCACCGCCCTGTTTAATCCCGCCGACTGGCAGGCTAAATGGATCGGTCCGGGTTTTAAGGAAGATACATTACGGGCCTCGCCCATCCTCCGCAAAACTTTCAATTCCACCAAAAAAGTAAGTTCGGCCATTGCCTACATCACTGCGCATGGGTTATATGAGGCACAAATAAACGGCCACCGGGTAGGCGATGCTTACCTTACTCCCGGGTGGACGAGCTATAACAAACGCCTGCAATACCAGGCCTATGACGTTACGGATCTGCTGGCTACAGGTGGTAATACCATAGGGGTAACGCTGGGTAGCGGATGGTACCGGGGATTGATCGGGTTCAATAATCAGATGAATGTATACGGGAAGGATATCGCCTTGCTTTTTCAGATGCACGTACAATATACCGATGGCACATCAGAAGTCATCAATTCTGACGATAGCTGGAAATCATCTACCGGCGAGATCACTTATGCGGAGATCTATAATGGCGAAACTATCGATGCCCGCAAAATTAAGAAAGGCTGGGCGCTCAACGGGTATAATGATACCGACTGGAGCGGCGTACTCGTATTAAATCATGGCTATAAAAACCTGCTTGCCACCTACAATGAGCCCGTGCGCAAACACGAAACTTTCAAAGCGGTACGTGTAATTAAAAGCCGGAAGAATGAACATTTGGTTGATTTTGGGCAGAACCTGGTAGGTTGGGTAAAGATAAGGCTAAAGGGTAAAAAAGGGCAAAAAGTAGTGATATCCCACGCAGAGGTTTTGGATAAGGATGGCGACTTTTATACTGAAAACCTGCGCGCAGCTAAAGCGCAGGACACATACATCTTGAGCGGGGATGGGGTAGAAGTTTTTGAGCCACACTTTACATTTCACGGTTTCCAGTTTATTAAAGTGGAAGGCTACAATGGCGAACTTAACCCCGATGATTTTACTGCCGTGACACTGTATTCAGATATGAAACCTACCGGTACCTTTACTTCATCAAATGCGCTGGTAAACCAGTTGCAGCATAATATTCAATGGGGTCAAAAGGGTAACTTTTTGGATGTGCCTACCGATTGCCCTCAACGTGATGAACGCCTTGGGTGGACAGGCGACGCGCAGGTTTTTAGCCGCACCGCTTCATTTAATATGAACGTGGATAACTTTTTCTCCAAGTGGCTGAAAGACGTGGCAGCAGATCAAGGCAACAATGGCTCCGTGCCGTTTGTTATTCCCAACGTGCTGGGAACCGGTTCGGACGGTAGTGCCGGCTGGGGCGAAACTGCCACCGTGATCCCATGGAATATGTATGTTGCTTACGGCGATAAGAAGGTCCTCCAAGACCAGTACGCCAGTATGAAGGCCTGGGTAGATTTTATGAAGAACCAAAGTAAGAACGACCTTTGGAATACCGGCTTCCATTTTGGCGATTGGCTTTTCTACAGTGTTAATGACGATACCGACGGTACATCTGCCGTAACTGATAAATACCTAATAGCACAGTGTTTCTATGCCTACTCAACACAATTGCTGATCAATGCAGCGCAGGTACTAGGCAAAACAGATGATTATGAAGCTTACGGTAAAGTTTTGAAACGTGCAAAGGATGCTTTTGTAAAAGAATATGTTACTGCTAACGGCCGCATGGTATCAGGTACGCAAACAGCATATGTGCTGGCGCTGAATTTTGATATGCTGCCCGAAGACATGCGGGAACAGGCTGCAAAGCGGCTGGTTACCAATGTTAAAGCCTATAATAATCACCTTACCACGGGTTTTTTAGGTACGCCTTATTTGTGCCACGTGCTCAGCCGGTTTGGCTATACCAACGTTGCGTATGACCTGCTTTTGCAGGATACCTATCCATCATGGCTATACCCGGTTAAAATGGGTGCTACTACCATTTGGGAACGCTGGGACGGTATCCGCCCTGATAAAAGTTTTGAAACCCCCAGCATGAACTCTTTTAACCACTATTCTTATGGGGCCATTGGCGATTGGATGTACAGGGTAATGGTTGGGCTGGATACCTATAACGACGGGCCAGGATATAAGCACATTAAAATAATGCCGCATCCGGGTGGTGGTTTTACCAATGCGGCCTGCACCTTACAAACCTATTACGGCAAGTTGAGCTCCGGCTGGAAGATTGAAAATGGACAGCTAAGCCTGGATATTGAAATCCCGGTAAATACTACAGCTTCGGTATATATCCCGGCAAAGGATGCCTCTGGCGTGCTGGAGAATGGCAAACCGGTCCAAAACGGCAAACCTTTTCAATCTGCAATTGGTAAGGAGAATTATGTACTGGTAGAACTAGGTTCCGGCACTTATCATTATACAGCGCCTGTGGATATGCAGAAATTAGCGTCCTTAAAATAAATTTCCCTAATGCAAAAGGACCAGCTTACGCTGATCCTTTTGCATTAATAACGGGCGCAGAAAGCTGGCCCGCTATAACTGTTTGGCAAAACTGAGCCCAAACATTCCGTCGCCATAGCTAGGCATAATAATGCTTTGTTTATTAGATTTTTTATCGTGAAAAAGTTTGTTGCGTAATAAAGGATAAAGTGCGTAGGCTGCTTTGGTAGACAAAATTCCAAACCCTGCCCCGGCCACAATATCGCTAAACCAATGCTTGTGATTATAAACGCGTAAAACAGCGGTAGCCGAAGCAAATGTGTAACCTACAATGCCATAGATGGGCGACTTATCGCCGTACTCCTGCGCCATAAACTCAGCCGCCACAAATGCACTGCCCGAATGGCCCGAAGGAAAAGATAGTCTATCTGCCCCATTTGGTCTCAGCCGGCCGGATGAGTTTTTGAGACCGATTGTGACAAGGCCAAAGATACCTTCAGACATACCTAGCAGGATCGTCCGATCGATAAAAGTATTTTTACCATGCACCCCGGCAAAATTTAAACCATAAACCATAGCAATCGGCGCATATTGTAAAAAGTTTTCTACCGGATAAAGATTCCCCGGATGATCTTTCTGGGCGTCCCTGTCTATACTGAAATCTAAATTGCGGATGGGTTTTACATAAAACGATAATGCACCATAAGTGACGAAAATTGCAGGGGGTATGTAGGTTTGCCAGGCGCTTCTCAAAGGTTTTACGGTATCAGGTAAAGCCAGCAGATTTGCCGAATCAACCTTCGCGGAATCTTTTGTAGTAACCCTTATCTGGGCATGAACACTTAGCGTAAAAACACTTAGGATGATGACTAGGGATTTTTTCAAGGATATCAATTTCTATTTAAACGTTGCTAATTAAGTAAACTTTCTGTAGAAAAACTGTAGGTTGCAGGTGTGCATATGGCACTTTCAAACAGACGATGAGCAAGTAACATTACGTTGGAATTAACGTTTTGGTTTTTTTAAATTAATTTACAATAAATTGGCGGTGAGTCTAGCCAATCGACTGGTTGATTCGCTCCGTCGCCGCATGTTGATCTCCCGGGTAGTCTCAAAAGGCCCGTGATAGTGAAGACCTGAAATTGCAATTTCCAAATTCAAGAATTAAGCGATTTTGTTGACTTTGTTACAATATTGATAATCAACTATTTGTGGTGTTTTTATTCGCTCAGTTAATTTGGGAATTCATTTTTTTACAAACAATCTCAGTGAGGTCGAGTTATTTAAGGGTTAACATTTCAAACTAAAATTCTTGCTATACGAAAAAACGCTACGCATTAATCAAATTTAATTGAAATCTAAAACACAGTAAAACATGAAAAGATCCACATTAGCAGCTGCAGCAGTATTACTTTTAAATTTAGCCGCAGGCCGCGTTTTTGCACAGCCAGATACCACTAAAACAACAACTACTACAGCAGCCTCAACAACTACCGAAGGCGCCAGTGATGTAGTGGGGGCGTTAGCAAGTAATGCCGATTATAGTACTGCTCTTACCGCTGTCAAAGCAGCCAAGCTCGATTCCGTACTTAAAGTCGGCGGTCCATACACTATTTTTGCACCAAACAACATATCCTTCAATAACCTGCCCGCAGGCGAACTGGATAACCTTTTAAAAGATCCGGCCAAATTGGCAACTTTATTAAAAGGTCACGTTGTTACCGGTAAATATGGGAAAGCTGACATTATCAAAGCTTTGACCGCAGGAAAAGGAAAAGCTACGTTGACAACCCTAGATGGTCAGCCCCTAACGCTGTCGTTAGCAGGCAGTAAGTTACAGTTAACTAATGCCTCCGGAAGTAGCGCCCAGGTAACCCTGTTCGATCTCATTGGTGGCAATGGCGTAGTAAATGGTCTTAATGCCATATTGATGCCTGGCGCCGCAGCTGCGCCGCTCAAAAAATAAGCACAATAAATTTTCCAGAAAACAAAAAACCCGGCAAAAGCTGGGTTTTTTGTTTTTATAACCGGGTATATGCTTTAAATTTACCATACAGAAAAACTTATGCACCAGCAATACGCAGACTATTGGGTACACCATTTAAATCTGCAACCTCACCCTGAAGGCGGCTTTTATAAGGAAGTGTTCCGATCTAATCAACAGGTTACCCGAGCCGGGGAAACTGGTTTGAAGCACGCTTGTACCTCAATTTATTATTTATTGGAAGGAGAAGATTTTTCCGGCTTCCACCGAATTCAATCAGACGAGATCTGGTATTTTCACATAGGCGATCCGCTCCATATTCATGTGATCAATCATCAGGGCGAACACCATGTGCTGGAGCTATCCAACCAAAATAACGGGAGTCTGTCGCACATTGTACCCGCGGGTTTATGGTTTGCATCAGAGATACCGTCTAAAAAAGGTTATGCACTTGTAAGCTGCGCTGTTGCTCCGGGGTTTGAATTCAGTGAGTTCGAAATGGCCAATAAGAATAAATTGAGAGCGGAATATCCCGGAAATGATGAGGTTTTTGAAAGATTGTGCAGATAGTAATGCGCAGACTTCAGATGGTAAAATTATAAATCTGTAAAATTCAGATGTGCAAGTTTGCAGTTGGAATTTGTTTGCGTAGTTCTATGTTTTATTCAAAGGGCTAAAATGATCGACAAATCTGCACATCTGGAATCCGCACATTTTCACATCGTCTATTCAGGCTTTTAGCTTAGATGATCCAATTTATCAGCGATCAGGTGCAGTAATGTATTATCCAGATTGCCCGGATTTTTACAAACGGTAAAATTTTCGTGAGGGTCAGGGTTGAAACTGGCCACCAGTTCATCCTGGTCATACACTTCCAGCTTGCATTTATCGCCATTGTGGTGCATGTATTCTCTTATCTCAAAGTCGTATTCTTTTTTGCCTTGCTTTATTTTGATATCGAATCTTTCCATGGTATCCCGGTAAACTGTACATTATAAACCATCCAAGCTGCGCAATGTTGTAAAAATAAATTAACAATCTTTAATCGGCATATAAGGCTTGTTAGCCGATACCTTTTTAATTCATCAGTTTAATTGTGGTTAATTGCGTATATTTTTATATTTATTAACTTTCCACTTTGGTTAGCTGAAATATTCACCTTCGAAATTTAAATGCTTCGCTTAAAGCTTAACAATATACTTATACACCTTACCGGCTGGCTACTGTTCCTGTTGCTGCCGGTTTTGTTTTTAAGTACGGGCAGCAAACATAGCGGTGCGTGGATCTTATTGTCGTCGCCATTTTACTGGCTGTTTTGTTCAACATATCTCCTTCTTTTCTACTTTAACCTGTGGTATCTTATTCCTTCCTATTTCCTCAAAAAAAAGTACTGGATCTACGGGGCAGCAGTGATCGTTTTACTGGGCGGCGTGTTTTTTCTCCAACCATTTGACAAATTGCTTATCCATAACCCACGTTTCCAGGAGCAAATTCAGATTGGAGCCATGCAGCAAATGGCAGATTCATTAAAAGCAGCCGCTTTACGTGCCCGCGACACTGCTATGCAGGGCCCGGGGAATAAGTCACTGCCATTTGGCCCCCTTCCACATGAAGATTTGCGGATGCAGGTGCCTGTTGCGTCGCCGTCTCGCGGTGATGATCTCTTTGGGCACTCGCGTTCGGTAGATATCGTAAGTTTATTCCTGTTTCTTGTCATAATTACCTTAGGGTTATCGATGCGCACGGTAGAGCAATGGCAAAGCACTGAGCAGAAGGTAATTAAAGCCGAGGCGGGAAAGGTAAATGCCGAGCTCTCGTTCCTCAAGGCGCAGATCAACCCGCACTTTCTGTTTAATACCTTAAATAACATTTATACCCTTTCGGTGATGAATAGCGAGCATACCTCCGAAAGTATCATGAAGCTCTCAAATATTATGCGCTACGTAACCGATGATGTAACACAGGATTTTGTGCCGCTTCAGCAGGATCTTGATTGTATCAGAAACTATGTTGACCTGCAAAGGCTGCGGTTAGGGCGTAAAAGCGTGGTGAATTTTAATATTGATGGGGATGTGGGTAATCAACAAATCGCACCGCTCATCATGATGTCGTTTGTAGAAAATACCTTTAAATACGGCATCAGCAAACACACCGAAAGTACCATCAATATTAAAATAAGCAACACCGGCAACAAAATAAATTTCGAATGTGATAATGCGATTTTCGACAGATCTGCTGTGCTTGCAGAAAGGACCGGTATCGGTATTGCCAATACCAAACAACGGCTTGCTCATTTGTACCCCGATAAACATACCTTAAATATTGACCAGTGCAATGGTTTGTTTAGCGTGAAGCTGGTGCTTGTAATTTGATGAGAAAGTTAACATGTATATGTTTTGATATATGCAATATGTTGATTATTAATGGTTTAATTCGGTTGATATTGTAATTTTCCTAAGTTGTGTTAGCCCTGTTAACCCATTGTTTTACGCAATACTTAGCCTTATCTCTAAGGAAAGAGGTGGGCTAATAACCGGGACTGGTCTTTTATATAAATTTTGAGAAATGATTAAATTGAAATGCGTTGCAATTGATGATGAACCCCTGGCGCTAGACTTGTTGGAGGCCTACATATCCCGTTTTCCCTATCTGCAGTTACTAAGCACTTTTGAAGATGCTGTAAGCGGAGCCGAATACCTTAAAAGCAACCGGGCGGATCTGCTATTTGTGGATATCAATATGCCCGACATTACCGGGATTGATCTGGTTCGGGCCCTAGCCAGCAAGCCTATGGTTATTTTTACCACTGCCTATAAAAACTTTGCGTTTGAAGGCTTTGAACTGGAAGCGTTAGACTATCTGCTTAAGCCGATAGATATTACCCGATTTACAAAGGCTGTTGAGAAAGCATTAGAGTTTTATAATTTCAAAAACAATACCAGCCCCGAGGCTGCTGATGAAAGCTTTTATGTGTACTCCGAGTACCGTATGGTTAAGATCAACGTGGCCGAAATAGAATACCTGGAAAGTATGGAAGACTATATCAAAATCCATTTAACAGGCCAGCCAAAACCGGTGCTTACTTTGATGTCGCTTAAAAAAGCGCTGGAGAAGTTACCGGTAGATAAATTCAAACGGATTCACCGGAGCTATATCATTGCCGTTAACAAAGTTAAATCAATTCATAACCGTAAGTTAAAGCTGGCAGATAACGAGTTGCCTATAGGCGAAAGTTATACCGATACCATTCGCACCTGGGCTAAAAACTTTTAGTTCTTCGTCTACACAATCCACTCATTTACCGACACATTTCGGTGTTTGGTGCCTTTCGGCTGCATCTTTATAATATAAGGAGGTTAAAAAGATGAATGAATTTGGCTGGCCCGAATTGTTATGCATACTCTGTACAGTTTTGTTATTAACCGGTGCGCATAAATTACCAAGACACATTCGCAGCCTGGATAGGAAGGTAAATGGGCTGAACCACAATACTCGCAGGCACCCGGCAGGTAAAAATTGACAAACAGGCATAAAATCAATTACCTTTAACAGCTAATATTTGATAAAACAACTACGTGAAACTTAAGACTAATATAGCCACCAGCAAGAACGGGTTTGTATTTAACCCCGCCACCGGCGATTCTTTTACCAGCAATGCTATAGCTGCCGCAATTTTGGCTATGATGAAGACAGGTAAAACTGCCGATGATATAAAGCTCGAGATCCTGAACCTTTATGACGTTGAAGACAATACCTTAGATCGTGACTGGGAAGACTGGATGCTGCAGCTGAAGGATGCCAACCTTTTGGAAGCTAATTAAATATGGCAGAAATAGATCATGCCCGTTTGGTAATAGGCGTAACCGGCCTAAACGCTATTGAAAATCCCGGGCCAGGGTTGTCGGTTATTCGTGCCTTGCGGGAAGGGTTTTCAAATGTGCGCATTATCGGTTTGTCATACGAGTCGCTTGAGCCGGGCATTTACCTGCATAACCTGGTTGACAAAACCTACCAGATCCCGTATCCATCCGCAGGTTCGGAGGCATTGGCACAACGCCTGCAATTTATCCAGGGCAAAGAAAATATGAGCGTGCTGATCCCCAATTTTGACGCGGAACTGCACAATTTCATCAAGATCAGTGCGGCATTGCGTGTCATGGGGATTCAAACCTGCCTGCCTTCGCATAAGCAGTTAAATGCCTGCAGCAAACCAAACCTTGCTGCCTTTGGAAACCAACACAATTTATACGTGCCCGAAACCAGGACTATTTTAAAAGCTGATGATTTACATATTGCAGGAGAAGAACTAAACTACCCAATGGTGGTTAAAGGTAAATTTTACGAGGCGGAGGTAGTTCATAATTCCGTTCAGGCTGTCAATGCATTTTACCGGCTCAGTGCAAAATGGGGTACACCTATTATGGCCCAGCAGTTTATAAAGGGTACAGAGATCAATGTAGCCGGGTTGGCGGATGGAAAAGGTACCATCATCAGTGCAGTGCCAATGCGCAAATTATACATCACCGATAAAGGCAAAGCCTGGGCGGGTATTACTATTGCGGATGAAAAATTAATAGCAATAGCCCAACAGTTTGCAGCAGGCTCCGGTTGGAACGGCGGTTTCGAATTGGAATTGATGCAGGATAAAAAAGGGAAGTTATTTATTATGGAGATCAACCCAAGATTTCCGGCTTGGGTGTACCTAACGGCCGCCGCGGGGCAAAACCAGCCGGTAGCTTTAACAAAAATGGCCCTGGGCGAAAACGTGGAACCGTTCCTAGCTTATTCCGTCGGTAAAATGTTCATTAGATATGCCTGGGATCACGTGGCCGATGTGAGCGAGTTTCAGCAGTTTTCGGCCTTTGGGGAATTGTAATTTTATACAGAATGACGCAAAAACTTAAATATGAACGGCCCTTTATCAAAAAGATGAACACCGGTCTGATGAATAAGTTCGGTACACAAAATGAATCGGAACCAGTAAGGGATATCGACGGAGTTTTGATAAAAAGTTTGATAGCCGAATTTGGTTCGCCTTTGTTTGTATTATCGGAGAAACAGATCAGGCGCAATTATCGCTCAGCGGTTAGGGCGTTTAAAACCTGTTACCCAAAAGTGCAGTTTGCATGGAGCTATAAAACCAACTACCTCAATGCCGTTTGCAACGTTTTTCACCGGGAAGGCAGCTGGGCCGAGGTAGTATCAGGGTTTGAATATCACAAAGCATTAAATAATGGCGTAGCGGGCGAGCATATCATTTTCAACGGCCCGCAGAAAAGCAGGGAAGACCTGTTGCTGGCTATCGAGAATAACTCAATGATCCACATCGATCATTTTGATGAGTTGTATATGCTGATCTCGCTTTGCGCGGAAGTGAAAAAGAAACCCCGAGTTGCCGTTCGCGTTAATATGGATACCGGCGTTTACCCTATATGGGATCGGTTTGGTTTTAATTATGAAAATGGGCAGGCTTGGAGCGCTATCACTAAAATTGTAAGTTCCGGCAAAATGGAACTCGTAGGCCTGCATTGCCATATTGGAACTTTCATGCTAGCTACATCGGCATACGGCGTTGCTGCGGCAAAAATGGGCGAACTGGCAATCCGTTGTAAGTCGGCATTAAACAATCCGATATCATATCTGGACCTGGGTGGTGGCTTTCCATCAACCAATACTTTAAAAGGAGCTTACCTGCCGGGAGTGGATACGGTGCCATCGATAGACGATTTTGCAGAGGTGATTGCTACAAAACTCCTTAATTGTGGGTTTGAGCCGGATGAGCTACCCTTACTGATCCTGGAAAGCGGCCGCGCACTGATTGATGATGCAGGTTATCTATTGGGCAGTGTTATCGCCAATAAACGACTGAGCGACGGCCGCCGGGCCGTTATAATGGATTTTGGCGTAAACACCCTGTTTACATCGCTGTGGTACGATCATAAGATCAGTCCGGCGCAGGAAGCATCGCAGCATAGCGATAATGTGGTACTTTACGGCCCCCTTTGTATGAATATCGATATGATCAGAGAGAGTGTAAATCTGCCGTTGATGGAGCCGGGTGATCATTTAGTAGTTCATAAAGTAGGCGCCTACAACATGACCCAGTGGATGCAATTTATAAGCCTGAGGCCGGCTGTTGTGATGATTGATGAAGATCGGCGGGTTCACCTGATCAGAAAAGCCGAGACACTCCAATACATGGAGCTGCCGGAAGTTCTGCCAACGCATTTGCAACAAGTCAAAAACCTTTAGCATTAAGTAAGCTGTGAAAAAACAAACACTCTTATTTATCCAGGCATTGCTTAACAGCTATTCCATTTTGTTCTTTTCGCAGCATATTATGCTGGGCGCCTTACTGCTTGTTGCTTCTTTTTTTAACCCTGTTGCCGGTTTAGCGGGTTTGCTTTCAGTGTGCTTTTCGCTGGGCTTGTTAAAAGCGTCTGGTCATCAACGGGCTAATATGCAATCCGGACTTTACAGTTTCAACTCCATATTATTAGGCATCGGCTTCGGGAGTTTTTTTCATGTCAATGCGGCGTTTTGTATTTGGCTGGTTGTAGCGACAACACTTACGGTGATGCTCACTGTGATTGCAACAGCAGGTTTAGCCAAAAGAGGCTTGCCATCATTATCTCTGCCATTCGTAGTTGTGTTTTGGCTGGTGCTTGCCGCTGCCAATGGGTATGCGCAACTGGGCTTACTACCTAAGGAAAGCTACTTGCTTAACGAGCTATCGGTAAAAGAAAATTTTAGCCATTACCAATTGTTCAATGGACTTAATACGATCCCGCTGCCTTTATATTTAAAGCTTTTCTTTCGCGCTATTAGTGCAATATTGTTCCAGGACAGTGTCTTTGCAGGTGTTGTTATTAGCATTGGGGTATTAATTCATTCCAGGATCAGCTTTAGTTTGCTGGTCATTGGGTTTATAACATCTTGCCTTTTTAACAACCTTACCCATATTTACCCGGATGGTTTAGGCCACTATCATCTCGGTGTTAACTTTATGATGGCTTCTATGGCGCTGTCCGGATTTTTTATCGTGCCCTCGCTGCGTTCATATCTGCTGGTTGTATCGGTGGTACCTTTGGCCTGTTTATTTACTGCGGCTTTTTCCGGCATATTGGATGCATGGCACTTGCCCGTACTTTCGCTGCCTTTCTGCCTAACCGTTTTGGTTATGCTGTATTTCTTGAAGCTCCGGGAAAGGCCGGGTAAGTTACAGCTCACGGCTTACCAAAATTACTCGCCTGAGGCTAATTTATACCAGTACCTCAACGGGCAGCAGCGTGTTCAAGATCTTACTTATCTAAAATTAACCTTACCCTTTATGGGCGGGTGGACGGTTTCGCAGGGTTACTATGGGGGGATTACGCATAGCGATGGCTGGGCGCAAGCCCTTGATTTTGTGATAACGGATGGGGATAAATGCACCTTTAAATACGCTGGCGACAAACCCGAAGATTATTATTGCTACAATAAACCCGTGCTGGCTTGCGCCGACGGTTTGGTAGAACTAGTCATCAACCATGTGGCAGATAACCTGGTAGGCGAGATGAATATTATCGAAAACTGGGGCAATACCATCATTATAAAACATACCGATGGCGTTTATAGTAAGGTATCGCACCTCAAACAATACTCAGCCAAAGTAAAGCCCGGGGAGGTAGTCAAACGAGGTGACATTCTTGGGCTATGCGGCAACAGTGGCCGATCGCCCGAGCCTCATTTGCATTTCCAGGTGCAGGCAACTCCGTATCTGGGCTCAAAAACGATTCCCTACCCATTTGCTTATTTTAAGCAGGGTGAGGGACTTAATCAGCAGTTTAACAGTTTTATGGTGCCAAAGCTTAACGCCACACTAAGTTCTGTCGATTCGTCTTCTGCATTAAAACACGCGTTTACCTTTCAGCCGGGTTACACAGCTAATATGATAAGTGGCCACAAATCGGAAACATGGGAGGTTTTTACCGATAGCAACAATCAAACTTATTTTTACGATTACGGGAGCGGCGATATTGCCTATTTCGTAAGCGGCGACCTATCCTTTTATTTCACTGCTTTTTATGGCGGCAGATCGTCCCTGTTATATCAATTTCAGTTAGCGGCCTACAAGGTTATATTTTCTACGGATACAGCGGTGAAAATCAATGATGTTTACCCGTTAAACATCGTTGGCGCCAAATTCGGCCTATGGTTGCATGATATCGGTTCGCCTTTCCACCGCTTCATCGAACGCAGGTACGAAAGTCAGTCCAGGGCTAAAGTTAACGAGATAATCGTAACGGCTTCGGGCATCAATCATAAATTCGGGCAGGACGAAAAATTCATGAAGTCAGCTATCCGGATAGAAGGGAACAGGTTAGCCGGTTTCAGTATTGATCTTAACGGTAGAAGAACGGAGGCAAGTTGGGAATGCTAAAATACATTTTCATCGTATTTTTTTTATCCTCTTTTATGTTTGCAAAAGGGCAAACGCCGGGCTACCAACAAGTGGATAGTACAAGTTATTCCTTATATCTTTCCGGCAACTGGGTGCATCTGATCCGTTATGGGAAGGAAGCAGTTGCTCAAGGTATTGATTTTCCTTTCCTTAGGTTGCGTTTAGGCTACGCCCAATTCATCACAGGGAATTATGCCGGGGCTATTAGTCAATATGGGCAGGTACTTAAACAGGATGCGAACAACCAAACGGCTAATTATTACACCTATTTGTGCAATAGCTACCTTAACCGGGAAGATGCCGCCTACCGGCAGCTTGCTTTGGTGGATGATTCTACTTTCGCCGCAAAACCATCGCCGTTTAGATTGATAAGCGCTACTATAGAAAACAGTGTGAAATCTTCACCAAATCCTTTCAGGGGAAAAGCTAATTACGCAAGGCTAGAATTGATTACCCAACTGGGGCACTATCTTCAACTGGATCAGTCGGTAGCTCATTTTGTTCAGCGTATTAATTTCAGACGCCGCGGCCTGCTGATTAATAATTCTGTAAAAGAGTACGAATATTTCGGTAAGCTAAATTATTCGTTAAATAGCTCCTTTTCTTTATTTGGTGTATACCATTACCTCAACACACAGTACAGGCAGAATTTATATCATAATAATTTAGGTATTGCGGGTTTCAAATATAGTTCAGGTTACACCACATGGCAGGCCGATGCAGATCTGGGTAAAATATCAGGTACTTTTTTTCAACAATACAATGCGCAACTCTCCGTTTATCCAAAAGGAAATTTGAATTTGTACTTTACCTCACGCGGTAGTGTTTTACAGCAGGGCGCGACAAAATTTGTGTTCAGCCAAACTGCAGGGACTAAACTGTTGAAACATTTTTGGGTAGAGGCAAGTGTGACATTTGGAACCCTGGAAAATTATTTGGAGTCCGACGGTTTATATGTTTATAATGCCATAGATATTACTAAATTTAAAACCGGCGGAACCGGGTATTATGATTTGGGTAACCATTTGGGGCTATATGTGAATTACACCCTTGAAAAAAAGAATGATCTGTATCGGGACACTTTTTATCAACAACATTCGGTAACCGCGGGACTTACATGGAAGTTTTAAAAAAATTATTTACCGGTTTAACTTGTCTGGCGTTGGTAGCGCAGGCAAATGCACAATCTGAATTGGCATTGCAACGGGCCTATAAAAGCAGTTTTGCTGAAGAAGCCCGTAAGAATTATAGTGAAGCCATAAACGATATAAAGCCATTTTACAGCGATAGTAATTACGAGACTAATCTCAGGTTGGGCTGGCTTTATTTTTTGAGTAAGAATTATACAGCAGCCGAAAGCTATTATGCGAAAGCTGTCCGGATAAAACCGAATGCTATTGAGGCTAAGTTTGGCTATATCAAGCCCCTCTCGCTTTTGGCAAGCTGGGACAAAGTGCTGGCGCAGTATGCCGCGGTACTAAAAATAGATCCTCAGAACACACAAGCCAATTACTGGACAGGTATTATTTACTATAACCGCAAGCAGTTTGATGCTGCCAGCCGGTATTTTTTAAAAGTGGTGACGCTTTACCCTTTTGATTACGACGGAAACCAGATGTTGGGCTGGTCATACCTTATGGCCGGGAACAAAGCCCAGGCCAGGGGGTATTTTGAGCAGGGCCTTATCATCAAACCCGACGACGCATCCTGCAACGATGGGCTAGCCAAATCTAAAAACTAACTAAATTTTTCACTTAACAACATTTTGCCGGTTTGCATCGGTAGTATGATGCCTATTTTTTAATCGGTACACTTGGGGTAGCTCCTTGGTGTTTATGCCAATTGACAACTTAATGTATGCATTCGATTGTTGAAAAAAATAAAAGTGGCTATCTGATTGTATATTAGATTGTTGTAAACGGTTGGTGGCGCTCGTCAACATATTCTAATTGCGCGCTAATGTTGATTCGATATATATTGCATAATTTTATTACGGCTATTATCCTCTAATTGTCGGTACCAAGTATAAACTATGCTGTTTAAGCGCTATATCGTATTTGTGATTTGTATTTTGGTGTGCCGAACGGTAAGCGCTCAAAATAACAATTACCAGTTTTCCCATTTGGATATTACCAACGGTTTGTCTGATAACCAGGTTAATTGCATTATTAAAGATGCAAAAGGTTTTATATGGTTCGGTACAACGTCTGGCCTCAACCGGTACGATGGCAATAAGTTTAAGGTTTTTAAGCGGGATGCAGGTAATCCAAATTCATTAGCCGAGAACCACGTAATGCGTTTAAGCGAAGGTCCTGACAACAAACTTTGGATATTTACACACAATAAGATCAGTATTTATGATCCGCTTACCGAAAAAATTTCCAACAATGTAGCTGCCGAAGCCGCCCTCTACCACATTAATACCAGCCAGATTCGCAAAATAAACAAGGGTGGGCAGGGCAATTATTGGTTCATTACCAGTTATGGCGGTTTATACCGTTATGATTCCAAAAACAAAAGCACCGAATTTTACAGCAACAAGGCAGGGAACGGAGCAACTTTGCATGATGGGATAATAATGGACCTGGTTGCCGGTCAACAGGATCAGGTTTGGATCTTGTATAACGATGGTTTTATTGATTTGCTAAATGCCCGTACCAATAAAATAATTAAAGCTTATGACGGGTTAGCAAAAGCCGTGGATACAAAAGTGAGAAATTATAGTATGATGATGGATACGGATCAAAACCTCTGGATCTGCTCGGATGCAGCACCCGTTGGTGCTTATTGCTATCAAACGATAAATAATAAGCTGATCCATTACAGCAAAGATACGCCGGGGCATAAACTTAATTCAAATGTAATTAACAGCATCGTACAGGCTGAGGATAGCAAAATTTGGCTGGGTTCAGACCATGGGGGCATCAATGTGATCGACCGCGCTACCAATAGTATAAGTTTTATACTCAGCAAGCCCGATGATCTTAAATCAATAAGCGGCAATAGTTTGAACCTGTATAAGGATAATACAGATATTATCTGGGCAGGTACCTTTAAGCAGGGTATCAATTATTACCATAGCGGAATTATGCAATTTCCGCTGTACAAACATTTCAACAGTGATCCTAAAAGCCTGCCTTACCAGGACATCAATTCATTTGAAGAAGATGAGCACCGAAATTTGTGGATAGGTACCAATGGCAACGGACTGGTTTATTTTAATCGTAAGAGCAATAGTTATACCCATTACAAACACGATCCGGCCGATCCCAATACCATTGCTAGCGATATAGTGGTAAAGCTTTACATCGATAAGCAGCATATCTTATGGATAGGTACTTATTTCGGCGGACTGGATAGCTTCGACGGAAAAAAATTCACGCATTACCGGCATAACGAAAAAGACAGTTCATCTATAAGTGACGATCGGGTTTACTCATTTATAGAAGATGCAGCCGGCGATATGTGGGTAGGAACATTCTCTGGCAGATTGAATGTGTTTGACCGTAAGACAAAATCGTTTCGCCACCCCAAATATCCGATGAGTTCGGATTATACAGCTGTGATATTTGAGGATAAGGAGAAAAACAAATGGATAGGGCGGGATAAGGGTGTTGATGTTATCATGTATAAAACCAATACGATAAAACATTACGCCGCGGAGCCTAAAAACCTTAACAGCCTGATAGGTACTGATGTGAATACCATTACCCAGGACAGGCGCGGGCTAATTTGGATTGGTACGAAAGACGGGCTAAGTATCCTCAATGCCAAAACCAACAAGTTTTTAAATATTGAGGAAGGGGTGAACTTGCCCGCTAATAACGTTTCAAATATAATAGAAGATAAAGAGGGAAAAATGTGGGTGAGTACCACAAATGGTCTTGCCAGCATCAGGCTTGATCTGGTTGGCGGTAAATATAAGTTCCGGATTAATAACTATAATGAATTGGATGGACTGCAGGGCCGAGCATTTAACCTTTATGCTGCAAAACGGCTTCAAAGCGGCGAATTGGTTTTTGGCGGGATAGATGGTTTTAATATTTTCGATCCGGAGATAGTGAATACTTTTAAGCCTCAGCCAAATTTGATCTTTACAGATCTGCGCCTTTTTAACAGGCCGGTAGGCGTAGGCGATACGGTCAATGGCGATATCGTGCTAACAAAATCCCTCTCGGAAACACCTGAGCTGGTGCTGGAGCACAATCAAAATGTTTTCGATATCGAATTTGCTGCCTGCGATTATTTTAATCCCGATAAAATAAGGTACGAATACAAACTGGAAGGTTTTGATAAAGGGTGGATTCCGGTGGTAGGAAGCAACCGAAATGCTACCTATACCAACCTGGATGGGGGTGAATACACTTTTGTGGTACGTACTCTTAATAGTAACAACAACAGGGATACCGAAAGCATCTCCCTTAAAATAACTGTCAAGCCGCCTTTTTTTAAATCAACATTGGCTTATGTAAGCTATTTTATTCTGCTTGTAGGAGGGTTATTCTACATCAGGCATCGCGGCATCCGAAAACTTAAGCGCGAATTCGAAACATTGCAGAGTAAAACTGAGGCAGAACGTAAAATTGCGCAGGAGCGCGAAGAGGCACGCCGCATGCACCAACTGGACTTGATGAAGATCAAATTCTTCACCAACATTAGTCATGAATTTCGTACGCCGCTTTCACTTATACTATCGCCAATCGATAATCTCATCAAAGCCAGCGATAAGACCGATCACCAAAATCAACTGGTTACCATCAAACGCAATGGCAAGCGATTGCTTAATCTGGTTAACCAGCTGCTTGATTTCCGTAAGATGGAGTATAACGAGCTGAAATTGAGCATGAAGAAAGGCGATATAATCAGATTCATTAAAGAAGTTTCGGCGTCTTTTAAGGATGTGGCGCAACAGAAGCAGATTCAGTTCCTGATAGAAAGTGATGTGAACGAATACGTGACTAATTTCGATCATGATAAGATCGAACGGATCCTGTTTAACCTGTTATCAAACGCTTTTAAATTCACTCCATCCGGAGGTCACATTAGCGTGATGTTAACAATAACAGGCAATAGTAGCACTAACGATATACAAAACCAGCTGGAAATAAAAGTAATAGACACAGGTATCGGGATAGCTAAAGAAAACCAGGAGCGGGTGTTCGAACGTTTCTTTCAGGATGATATGCCGGAGAACCTTCTCAATCAGGGAAGTGGTATAGGCCTTTCTATCACAAAAGAATTTGTTAGGATGCAGGGCGGCACAATTGAAATAGAAAGTGAACCTGATTATGGCAGCTGTTTTACCATAAGCCTGCCTGTTGGCGTACAATGTAATGAACAGGCTGTTGCAGCAATTATAGATGATGAACCAATTCCTGAATTGGTTAGTGCGGTTGATAATTCGCCGGGAGCCGCCAAAAAACAAACGATATTGCTGATAGAAGATAACGATGATCTGCGCTTTTATCTGAAGGATAACCTTAAACACAGTTTCCATATTGTAGAGGCCGTAAACGGTAAAGATGGTTGGCAAAAAGCGCTTGCTATGCATCCTAAACTTATCGTGAGCGATATCAGCATGCCGGTGATGAACGGCATAGAGCTGTGTAAGAAAATCAAAGCCGATAGCCGCACTGCTGAAATACCGGTGATATTGTTGACAGCCCTGGGCACGGAGGAAGACCAGTTGGCTGGATTGGATAGCGGGGCGAATGATTATATAGTTAAACCGTTTAATTTTGAGATCCTGCTTTCCAAGATTCATAACTCTTTGCGGATGCAGCAGACTTTCAAAAAAACGTATCAAAAGCAAGTAGAGGTGAAAGCAAAGGATATAATAGTCATATCCGAAGATGACAAATTTCTCAAAAACGCATTCGATTATATAGAACTAAATATTACCAATCTGAACTTCTCGGTAGAAGAACTGGCCCGGCATTTAAACCTCAGTCGCGTATCGCTTTATAAAAAGCTTTTGACCCTTACCGGCAAAACCCCGGTAGACTGTATCCGTACTATCCGCTTGAAGCGCGCCGTGCAATTGTTAGAGAAAAGCAAACTCAGCATTGCCAATGTAGCCTATGAGGTAGGTTTTAACAATGCCGCATATTTTGCAAAAGTATTCCGGGAAGAGTACGGAATTCTCCCATCTGAGTATATCAATAATTTGAAGGCCAAAGAAAAGGTTAACGAATTGGTAAACTAAAAATATTCAATATTAAATTAGCTGTCCCGCTATCATCTGATTTTAGCTTGATTAAATGACTAAGCTTATCCTGCTGAACCAAGCAAAAGCTACAAAATCCTTCGTGATTAGTTAAAATGCCTTTAAAAAGTTTCAGCTTAAAAAATTTAGACATTCTAATATAAATCGATTGCTATTACAGCTATTGGGATCGGTTTGTCTCTGATTACATTCAACGTAACCATTTGCTTTAAAAAGTAATTGTGCATAAACACATTATAAATAGATTCAATTGTTGACCTTCTAATCGTAACGCTGTTTTTGAAATAGGCATATCTTTTAACTCTGCCCCAGTAACACGTTTGTTAAGCAAAATATACCCTTAGGTAGATACTTTAACTATCCACCAGTTCTAATAGCAGTCTGAATTCGTCGGAAACCTTTGATTATATGCTAAAATCAATGTGTTTATATCTAATAAGTTAAAATGTATTCGATTGCATTAACCATTGGTTTAAAATATCAGGATTAACATTTGTTATATAAACGTTAACATTTGTGGTATCTACTCAATTTATACTCCAATACTTTTACTAGGATGATAAAGGCCAAACCAACCGGCCTCTGTCAACACCAACCAATTAAACTTTTTATAAAAATCTTATGATGAAAAAACTACAAATTAAAAATCTTGTGGTATTGATCGGTCTCAGCTTGTCGTTTGTCTTGATGAGTTTGGCCGGCTATGCCCAGAGCCGGCAAATTGCCGGAAAAGTTACAGAGTCAGACGGCTCACCTATTCCCGGGGCAAGTGTTGGGGTCAAAGGAACCTCCATTGGTACACAAACTGATGTAAGTGGAGCATTTAAACTTTCTGTACCAAACAATGCAACCTTAGTAGTTAGCATAGTAGGTTATGCTACACAAGAAGTTGCAGTGGGAGGCAGTAATACATATAGTATCAAACTTAGCGCTGCTACAAGTTCATTAAATGAGGTTGTAGTAATTGGTTATGGTACTGCAAAACGTAAGGATTTAAGCGGCTCTGTAAGTTCTGTTAACGCAGAGACAATTGCTAAACTCCCTGTGCCATCTTTAGACCAGGCATTGCAGGGGCGTGCAGCGGGTGTTCAGGTTACTGCAAATGATGGTGCCCCGGGCGGTAATACCACTGTTTTAATCAGGGGCGTGGGGAGTTTGGCCAGCGGTGGCAACAACCCTTTATATGTGGTTGATGGTTATCCGCTAGATGGGGGTATCAATAACTTTAACCCAAATGACATTGCAAGCATCGATGTATTGAAAGATGCATCTGCTACTGCTATTTACGGTATTCGTGGCGCAAATGGTGTAATCATTGTTACTACCAAAAAAGGGCTTAAAGATGGTGTTCAGCTGTCTGTTGATGCTTACAACGCTTTCCAGGCAAAGCCTAAAAAGTATGATTTGTTAAACGCACAGCAATGGGCTACACTGGCCAACGAAATTGCTGACAAGGATGCCAACTTTGTTGAGCTACCTATCTGGCGCGACCCAAGCAAATTAACTAATGCCGACTGGCAGGATGCGCTTTACCAAACAGGCAAAACTCAAAATTACAGTGTTGCAATTCGCGGTGGCAGTGATAAGGTACAATCTGCTGCATCTATTGGTTATTACGATCAGAAAGGTATTGTGCTAGGATCATATTTTAAAAGAGTAACACTTGGCCTTAATTTAGATTATCAGGCTACCAAATGGCTTAAATCTTCAACAAGCGCAAAATATACTTACACAACTTCAAACAACCCATATGGTACTGGTGCCCTGGGTAACTTAACGCAGCTGATCCCAACTTTAGATGGCGGTAACAGTGCCACAAGCCAGATCAAAGATGCTAATGGTAACTACGGTTTTTATAACCCCACTAATACCTACACCGCCAAATACAATAACCCGGTTTATAGCATAGAAACTAACGAATATGAAAACATCAACAACCTGTTGCTGACCAATTCATCTTTAGAAGCAACTATAATAGATGGTTTAAAAATTAAAACTAATGCAGGTGTGCGTTTAAATACCTATTCCGGTTCGTTTTTTCAGCCAGAAGATACCCGCATCCAGCAACAATATTCTGCTGCGGTACCAACCAACGCTTTGTACAGCCAGCGCCAAAACAACCTGTTTGAATGGTTATGGGAAAACACTATTTCATATGATAAAACTTTTGGTAAGCACAGGATCAATTTCGTAGGCGGTGTTTCTCAACAAAGTACGTCTTATACGGCTAATGGCGGGCAGGGTATTCCAAAAAACAGCGTTATCCGGGATTTAGCACAAGTAACTAATCTGCAGTTGGATAATGAAGGTAATGGTAAAACCATTACCACCCTGGCCTCTCAATTTGCCAGGTTGACTTATACTTTTTCAGACAAGTACTCAATCAACGGTACAATCAGGCGCGATGGTTCATCTAAATTTGATGAAGGCCACAAATATGGCACTTTCCCGGTGGGAGGTGCAACCTGGAGGGCTAAAGAAGAGTCGTTCCTGAAAGATGTGACCTGGTTATCTGATTTGAAGTTCCGTGGTAGCTATGGTAAAGTAGGTAATCAGGGTTCGATAGGTAATTTTCAATACGCAGCATTGTATTCAACTGGCTTACCAGCCGCCAGCAGCGGTAACTTAGGTTATCCTTTCAACAAGCTCTATCAAAGTGGTACCGCTCAAAGCCAACCAGCTAATGCTAATTTGCGTTGGGAAACCGATTACCAAACCGATATTGGTATGGATGCAGGTTTCTTAAACGGTGCATTAACACTAACGGTTGACGTATTTAAAAGAACATCCAAAGACTTCTTGTTGCAATTGGCAGCTCCTGCACAATCAGGCTACAACTTCCTTACCCGTAACGTAGGCAGCATGGAGAATAAAGGTATTGAGTTGGCTGTTAACTACAATCACACCAATTCCTCAGGTTTTCATTATGGTTTAGCCTTAACCATGTCGGCTGTTAAGAACAAATTAACCAGCATAACATCCGGTACCGACTTTGTAACCAATTTTGGTGGCTTAGGCTTAACCGGGCCTGGATGGGCCGATAATACCTTCACTAAAACATATGTTGGTGGTTCTGTAGGTGAATTTTACGGATACAAAACGATAGGGATTTTTCAAACAGATGCCCAGGTAAAGGCACTGAATGCAGCAGCGGCGATAAAAAACCCTTCTAACCCATATTACTACCAGGTAGGTACAACAGCTGGCGACCGTTACTTTGCCGATACGAACGGCGACGGACAAGTTACCACGGCAGATCAGGTAAGTTTAGGTAGCCCGTTACCTAAATTCTACGGTGGTTTTAACTTTGATGCTTCTTACAAGTCTTTTGATTTTAACGCATATTTCTACGGCGTTTATGGCAACAAGATCCTTAACTATCAGCAAAGTTCTTTGCAAAGTTTCCAAAACCGAGGGTTTGTGGGCGTTGAAAATGTAAGCGTTGATTATTACAACAATCGTTGGACAACTACTAACCCTTCTAATACTTACACAAGGGCTACCTACAGTGATGCGCAATTACTTAGCAATGTACCATCAAGCACCTGGATAGAGAATGGTAGTTTCCTTAAATTAAAGAACGTAACTGTTGGCTATACTTTGCCTAAAGAGATTACAGACAGGGCAAACGTAGCTAAAGTGAGGGTGTATTTTTCAACACAAAACTTATTTACGATTACAAAATACACAGGCCTTGATCCGGAGATCGGTATACAGGGCGGTAATCCTACGCAAAACGGAATTGATAACGGTACTTATCCGGGTTCAAAATTTTATACCGTAGGCTTAAGCGTAACTTTTAAATAAGATTATAAAATATCAAGGACATGAAAATGAATAGAAGAAATATAGGCGTGGTCACCTTAATTGTGGTGCTATTAATGCCATTTGGTTGTAAGAAGGATTTTTTATCACAAACGAGCCGGTTTAAGTCAACCGCTAAAGCAACTTTTCAGAAACCGGGTGATGTGGTGGCGCTAGTTAACAGTATTTATGATGGATACCAAAACAGCGATTTGCTAAAGAAAGCGATATGGTATTATGCCAACTTTCAATCGCATGATTTTTATAACTACGGTGCCGATGTTGCCTGGAATAATTACCAGATCAACTCCAGCTTTGGCGCATTATCAACACTTTGGAACAACGCTTATGTGGGTATTAATCGTGCAAATTCAGCTTTTGCAATTATTGCCACGGCAAAAGAAAAAGGGATAGTTACTCCGGCATTGGCAGACAGGTTAACAGGCGAAGCATACTTTTTGCGTGGAATGACCTATTATTACCTTGCAGGTTCTTTTGGTGGCGTACCGCTGGAACTTAAATCAGAAACTAACGGGTTAACTCCGCGTAGTACGCAAGATGAGGTATTTAAGCAAGTAGTTGCCGATATGAAACAGGCAGAAACATTATTGTTATCAAAAACTGCTTTACCGGCTACAGATTTAGGCCGCGCCACAAAGGGTGCAGCTTATGCCTATGAAGGCGCTGCACAAATGTGGTTGAAAGATTACCCATCTGCATTAACTGCTTTTAACAATACTGAGCTAACAAACAACTATCATTTGTTGTCGAACTTTGGTGACGTGCATGAGTTTACCAACCAAAATAATGACGAATCAATTTTCGAGATTCAGTTTGAAGTATCCGGCTCACAGAGCTGGGACGGCGGCTGGCAAAATGGTGGTGAAGTAGCCTGGATTGATGACTTTAGCTGGCCCGAAGAAATCTCAAACTTTGGCTATGATTACGCAAATCCTGGTCTTTGGTATTCCTACCAGTCTGGCGATAAAAGAAAAGCGTTCACCATTGTGGGGCCTGGAGATGAAAATATCAGCCCTGGAATTATTGCGAAATGGGGTGGTATAAAAGGTTATCCTGCGGTAACAGGGGGCTTTGCCAGCGGCGATGCACGTTATAAAGCCGATGATGGCAGCATAATCAATACCTGTGGTACGCTTACCCGCCCTTGGTATGGCGTGTCAGATCAATTGCGTTCTGGCTACTACAATGCAAAAAAATGGAGAGATCCGCAATTGACAGGTGGTACCGGTAACCAGGTGATCTTCGGTTCGCAAAATCAAATTCTGATGCGCTATGCGGAAGTGTTATTGAGCCGTGCCGAATGTAAAGTTCACACCGGAGATGTTGCAGGTGCAATGGCTGATTTAAAATTGGTAAGGGATCGCGCCTTTGGCGGTACCGCACCGGCTATAATGCAGGATGGCGCCAGGTTTGATGGATCTGCTGCGTCACCAATTACCGATCCATTGCAGATGGTTTTAAGCGAATACAGGCACGAACTGACTGCCGAATATTCATTATTCTACGATTTGCGGAGGGCTGGCCCGGGTGTGGCTTCTGCTTTTATCAAAGCAAACTATGGTACCGATGCTACTACAACTCCACAACCTTATCCATTTGGCCCAACCGCTGACGGTAAGCCACATGGCGTTTATCGTACAACTCTGCCGGAAGGCCGCGATATATTACCAATTCCACAACAGGCCATTGGTCTTAATCCAAATCTTACGCAGAACCCTGCATATGGTAAATAATTTTAGTTAGTAGTTTTAAAAGGCTTTCTCCGCAAGGGGAGAGCCTTTTTTTGCTGATAAGTATATTTTTAAACTAATTGCGGTAAACACAATTATTGTCCCTACATTTTGTATCGGTAAACCTATACGTTTTTATGAAGCTTTTTTACAATATCTTTCTCCTGGTGGGTATACTGGGGCTGTTTTCATGTGGAAAGAAAACGCATTTTGAAAAGATATCTTCTTCACATTCCGGCATCGACTTTAACAATCAGATTACCGAGAACGATTCGATCAATCCGCTGGACGTGGTTAATATTTACAACGGCGGCGGCGTTGGTGTTGGCGATTTTAATAACGATGGCCTTCAGGATCTGTATTTCTCCGGCAATATGGTATCCAATAAACTATACCTCAACCAGGGGGACTTCAAATTTAAAGATGTTACCGAAGAAGCAGGCGTTAGCGGCATTGGCCGATGGGGCAGAGGCGTTAGTATTGTTGATATCAATAATGATGGCCTGATGGATATTTACGTTTGCAATACCATCTATAAAGATTCTTTGAATAGACAAAACTTCCTTTACGTTAACCAGGGGCCTGACAAAAATAATGTTCCCCATTTTAAAGATATGGCCAAACAGTACCACCTGCAAGCAGGAACGGAATCTACCATGGCCAGCTTTTTTGACTATGATAACGATGGTGACCTGGATATGTATCTTACGGTAAACAATGCCAGTTCCACGTATAACCCCAATGTATTCGGCCCCGCAAATGCCCGTGGTCCGCATATAATTACCGGTAAATTGTATCGGAACGATTGGGACGAAAAATTGCATCATCCTGTATTTACCGATGTTACGGTACATGCGGGAGTTACCATTAGCGGTTTTGGACATTCCGCATCAACGGTGGATGTTAACGGCGATGGCTGGAAGGACATTTATGTTTCAGACGATTTTATTTCCAATAATATACTATACATCAACAACCACGATGGCACCTTTACCGATAAGGCTAAAGACTATTTTAAACATACGTCTTTCAATTCTATGGGTCAGGATATCGTGGATATCAATAACGACGGACTTGCCGATGTGGTAGAACTGGATATGAACCCCGAAGACAACTACCGCAAGAAAATGATGCTCGGGCCAAACAGCTATCAAACCTTTTCAAATTTCGATCAGTTTGGCTACCAGTATCAGTATGTACGCAACACTTTACAGCTCAACCGCGGTCCGCGGGTAGATAAGCAGGGAAAAATAGGCGACCCTACGTTTAGTGATATCGCTTTTCTAAGCGGTATGGCGCAAACCGACTGGAGCTGGACACCGCTTATTACCGATTTCAACAATGATGGTTTTCGGGATATGATCATTACCAACGGTTTCCCGAGAGATGTATCCGACAGGGATTTTATGACCTATCGCCAGGAAGCATACGCTGTGGCATCTAAGGAAACAGTGCTTAAGCAAATCCCGGAGATCAAGATTCATAACTATGCTTATCTCAATAACGGCGACCTAACCTTTAAAGATGTGAGTATGGATTGGGGACTGGAAACGCCAACCTTTTCTAACGGTGCCGTTTATGCAGATTTGGATAATGATGGTGCCATGGATATGGTTGTAAATAATATCAACGATAAAGCCTTTGTTTATCGCAACACAACGCGCGATGACAAAAAAACAATTGGCGATGCGCATTACCTGCAGCTCTCTTTGAAAGGAGGCAAGCAAAACGTAAACGGGTTGGGCGCTCTGGTGAATATTTATTATGGTAAAGACAAGCAGCAATTTTATGAGAATAATCCTTACAGGGGATACCTTTCATCAGTAGAAAATATTGCCCATTTTGGTTTGGGAAAAATAACTATAGTTGATTCGGTTTTGGTGAAATGGCCAAACGGCAAAAAGCAAAAGCTTACCAATGTAAAAGTTGACCAGAAACTCAGGGTTAGCATTGCCGATGCAAAGGATCACTACTCCTCGGTATTGCCATTGATTGATGCCAAAGCCTTATTTAAAGAGGTAACGGATTCGCTGGGCGTGCACTATTTTAGTAATGACCCTAACTTTCTGGATTTCAATATCCAAAAATTACTGCCGCATAAATTATCAGATTACAGCCCTGCTATTGCCGTAGGTGATGTAAATAACGATGGTTTGGATGATATGGTTGTTGGCGGTAACTCTGCCAACCAGGCAAAAGTATTTGTTCAGCAGCTCAACGGTCGATTTATTCAGCGTGATCTGATCCCTAAAGGTGTTGATTACTCCTCATTATATAAAGATGCCGGTTTGTTACTCTTTGATGCCGATGGTAACGGAACGCTGGACCTGTACGCTGCAAGCGGTGGGTATGCAACCACGGCAAACAGCCCCGAATACCAGGACAGGTTATATCTGAACGATGGCAAAGGGAACTTTGCCTTGTCCAAAGGTGTAGTACCATCTAATTTTACAAGCAAGTTGTGTGTGCGTGCCTGTGATTATAATAAGGATGGCAAGCCGGACCTGTTTATATCCGGCAGGGTAAAACCATGGGAATACCCAAAGCCGGTGTCCAGCATTTTATTACGCAACGACAGCCATAACGGGCACTCCAAGTTTACTGACGTTACCGCACAGGTTGCGCCTGCATTAAAAGATATAGGGTTGGTTTGCGATGGCCTCTTTACCGATTTTGACAATGATGGCTGGCCGGATCTGATGCTGGCGGGCGAGTGGATGCCGGTTACTTTTCTAAAGAATGATCATGGCAAATTCGTAAACGTTACCGCCAAAATAGGCGTTTCTGATAAATTTGGCTGGTGGAACTCCATTATAGGCGGCGACTTCCGCCACACCGGCCGTACCGATTACATCGTAGGCAACGTAGGACAAAACAGCCTTATCCAGGCCAGCAATGACTACCCGGTACACATTACCGCTAAAGACTTTGATAACAGCCAGGCTTACAGCGCCATTACATCGGTTTATTTCAAGGATAAAAACGGTGATAAAAGAGAATTCCCGGTGCAGGGTCGTGATGATCTGCTAAAGCAAATGATCAGTATGAAGAAGAAGTACACCAATTACAAATCTTTTGCGGTAGCTACCATTGATGATATTTTAACGCCGGAGCAGCGGACAGGCGCATTGCGGATGAAAGCCAACCTGCTTAAAACATGCTACTTGCGAAATGATGGGAATGGGAAGTTTACCATTATTCCACTACCGGTTGAAGCGCAGGTATCGGTTATTAATGGCATGGAAACAGGAGACTTTGATGGCGATGGCAACCTGGATGTGGTGATGAATGGTAATGATTTTGGAACCGATGCCGCTATTGGCAGGTACGATGCCCTCAGCGGATTAATGCTAAAAGGTGACGGCAAAGGAGGCTTTAAAGCACTAAGTATTTTGCAAAGCGGAATTTATATCCCCGGAAACGGCAAGGCATTGGTAAAGCTTCGTGATGCGAAGGGCCAATTGTTGCTAGCCGCAAGCCAAAACAGGGATTATTTGAAGCTGTTTAAATTAAAGGGGCCAGCCCAAAATATCTCGGTACAGCCCAATGATGCTTATGCCATAATCAAGTATAAAAACGGGCAAACCGACAGGCAGGAATTTTATTTTGGGGCTTCATTTTTATCGCAGTCGGCCAGGTTTATTACACGGGGTAAAAGTGTAGCAAGCATTACGGTATTTGATAATTCCGGGCACCATCGAATAATAAATTAAAGTTTAAACAATCGATTGCATTTTTCACCGAAAAATTGTAAATAGCATAAATTTATTAGCCCGGGCTTCATTCTTCCCCACGCTTAACCTAAAACAATGAATAACAAAAACTACACGGCCATCGCTATGGCTTTTGTGCTGGCGGGCTCGTCTGGCATTCGTGTTGCCAATGCGCAGGCACTGGCAAGTCAGGTACCTTTAACCAGTCTGTCGGCTTTTACTGCGCCGCCAAAAAACTGGGAGATCGATGGTGGTGTGCATGTAGATCTCGAAAATACCAACGCTTTTATCCTTACCAGGGGTTCGGGTATTTTGGTAAATGTGGTGGATGAAAAAAATCCCGGACACGATTTGTATTTTAATCTTCAGCATGGCGATATCGACCTGGAGATGGATTACACCCTGGCCAAAGGTGCCAACTCCGGCATCTATCTGCAGGGCCGATACGAGATTCAGCTATTGGATAGCTGGGGTGCTGTAAATCCAAAATCAAGCGACAACGGAGGTATTTATGAGCGTTGGGACGATGGCAAGCCCGATGGCATGAAAGGCTATGACGGCCACGCACCAAGGCAAAATGCAAGCAGGGCACCTGGCCTATGGCAGCATATGCGCATATCGTTCCAGGCACCCAAGTTTGATGCTAGTGGAGCGAAGATTGCCAATGCTAAAGTATTATACATTTGGTTGAACGGCGTGCTGATTCAGGAAAATGTGGAACTTGCGGGGCCAACCCGTGGTGCTTATGATAGTAAAGAAAGTGCGCTAGGCCCGCTGCGCTTACAAGGCGATCATGGGGCGGTGGCTTTCAAAAATATTAGCTATACCAACTTTAACAAGCAGCACCCAACGGTTTCCAACCTAAAGTATGTGGTTTATAAAGGCGCTTATTCCACCGAGCCCGATTATAAAACCTTAAAAGCAGAAGCACAGGGTGTAAGCCCAATGCTAACTTCAAATGAGGTGAAACTGCCAAATGATTTCCTGGTGAGGTATACTGGTACGCTGCACATTGCCGAACCTGGAGGCTATACATTTAAGTTGAGCGTTCCGGGTGGCAAAGGCGCGTTGAAAATAAACGGCGTCAATACCGTTCCGCTGAGCAATAACCGGGGCATGGGTACTACCCAGCTAACAGCAGGAGAATTACCTTTTGAGGTTTTTTACGCCAAAACTACCGACTGGGCAAAGGCCGCCCTTGGACTAACCGTCTCCGGCCCGGGTGTACGGGAGTTTTTATTGAGCGATGGCAACGTTAGTTCTAACGATGCCGTTGATCCTATATTGATCAACGCAACCGAAAATACCATTTTGCGCAGTTTTAGCGATTTGCCTGGCGGCATCCGTGTAACACATGGCGTTGGCGTAGGCAGTCCGGAGCAATTGCATTATACGTATGATATGGATAAAGGGATGATTGTGCAGATCTGGCGGGGCGGTTTCCTGGATGCCACCCCAATGTGGCACGAAAGGGGCGATGGTTCTTCGCGGCCTGCCGGCTCAGTACAATACTTAGGTAAACCAGCTCCTGGTATAGCCAAATTGGCTGCTGCGGATGCTGTATGGCCTTTAGATACGGCTGGTACTGCTTACAGGCCCAAAGGATACGTTCTTGATGGTGATGGCAAGCCCACCTTTAAATACCTGCTATATGGAACAACCGTTAACGATGCCAGTATGGTGTTACCCGGGGCGCAGGGCTTGCACCGGGAAGTGAGTTTGAGCGCTCCCGTTGAAGGCCTGTATTTCCGGATGGCGCAGGGAGATAAGATAGAACTGCTAAAAAAAGGCCTGTACAGTGTAGATGATAAATACTATATCCGGCTGGACGATATTGGCGACGCCAAGGCCGTAATCCGCAATTCCGGCGGGATGCAGGAGCTGGTTAGCCCTATCAAAACCAAATTAACCTATTCTATCATTTTTTAAGAAGCAGGTGATGAAGAAATTATTAACTAAACAAATGATAAGCAAGGTTTTATTTTTTGTATGCGCTACCGCCGTATTGACCGGGTTTACCCTTCGGGCAAAAGCACAGGCTGAATCGCCAAAAGAGGATGACTTTTTTAAGATCATGAAGGTGCCAGCACCAGAGGGTACGATACTGGAAGTTGGCGGTTTATGCACTTTGCCAAATGGCAGCCTGGCGGTAACTACCCGCCGTGGCGATATATTTATGGTGGAGAATCCCACCAGTCAGCACCCGTTCTTCCGAAAATTTGCATCGGGCCTGCATGAGGTGTTGGGTGCGGCTTACAAAGATGGCGCGTTGTACGTGGTACAAAGGGGGGAACTCACCAAACTGGTAGATACCAATATGGATGGCAAGGCCGATGTGTTTGAAACCGTTTACGCTTGGCCTTTATCAGGAAACTATCACGAATACAGCTTTGGCCCGAAGATAGCGCCAGACGGATCGTTTTTCGTTAGCTTGAATCTTGGCTTTCCGCCAGATTGGTGGCACCCTAAAAGCTTTGTGCCTTACCGCGGCTGGGCGCTTAATATTACTGAAGCCGGCGTAGTGACGCCGTGGGCAGCGGGTTTCAGGTCACCTTGTGGAATCAGTATGATTGATGGCCAGTTGTGGTACAGTGATAACCAGGGCGATTGGGTTGGCTCAGGTAGTATTATGCCGGTTAACAAAGGCGCTTTTATGGGCCACCCTGCAAGTTTGGTATGGACAAACTTGCCAAATTCTCCGCTTAAACTTACGCAGGAACAGTTTTTTGCCAAAAACAACCCCCGAATTGAATTTGATAAAAACGGCCAGCCTTTTAAGCCACAAAATATTGTGGAGGAAAATTTCCGTACCGAAGTCGATGCCAAGAAAGATATCCCTGAATTGCAGTTACCGGCTGTATGGCTGCCGCACGGTATCCTGGGCATCTCCAATTCGGAGATTGTAAAGATTCCCGAAGGGGCATTCGGGCCATTTGCGGGCCAATTGTTGGTTTGTGACCAAGGGCAGAGTATGGTGGACCGGATCTTTTTGGAAAAAGTAAACGGCGAGTACCAGGGTGCAGCATGGGCATTCAGAAGCGGTTTTCAATCGGGTATAGTACGTTTGGCCTGGCTGCCGGATGGCTCATTAGTGACTGGTGAAACCAACCGGGGCTGGGGATCGGCAGGGGAGGCTACCATGGGTTTGCAGCGTTTGATCTGGAACAACCACATCCCGTTTGAGATGCGCGCAATCCGTGCCATGCCGGATGGTTTCGAGATTGAGTTTACTAAACCGGTGGATATGAAAATAGCGCAGGACCTGGCCTCTTATTCGGTAGAAAGCTATACTTACAAATATCACGGTGTTTATGGAAGCCCTCCGGTAAACAACCAAAAACTGACTATCGCCGGCGTTAAGGTTTCTGAAGATGGATTAAAAGCCCGTATTGTGGTAAACGGACTCCGTACGCACTACATTCACACCATTACGTTAGAGGGCATGCGCGATAAAGAGAACTATTTCAATCTGGTGCACCCAACTGCTTACTACACGCTGAATAATATTCCCGAAGGTGGAAAATTAAGTTTAAACGATTTGAGTACTAAAAACTCGGCGAAAACGGCAACTGCCAAAGCAACTGTGAAAAGTAACCCGGCAGCAAAAGCAGCCGCTAAAATTGAAGCAAACAAAGTGGTTACTTATGCCGATGTACAGCCATTGCTACAAAAAAACACCTGTTTATCCTGCCATAATCCAAACACCCGGCAGGTTGGCCCGGCATTTAAGGAAATAGCCAAAAAGAAGTATAGCATTGCGCAGATCATGGCATTGATCAAGAATCCAAAACCGGAGCACTGGCCGGACTATTCCACCCCGATGCCGCCGATGCCACAAGTTCCGGCTGCTGATGCACGTAAAATAGCTTCCTGGATAACATCACTGAAATAATATCAACAAATGAAAAAACTATTTATAACTACTATGATTATTGCTTCGGGATTGAGCTCACAGGCCCAGCAAAGTGCCAAACCTGAAGATACTGAGATCTGGACACCGGTACCTAAAGTTGTCACACCGGCTAAAATCGCCGGCGAGGCACCCTCTGATGCCATAATTTTATTTGGCGGCAAAAATTTGGATGAGTGGGTGCTCACCAACGATTCCACATCGATGCGTAAATGGAATGTGGCCGGTGATATTATCACCGTTGATAAAAAGGCCGGCGACCTGCAAACCAAAAGGAAATTTACTGATTTTCAGTTACATATAGAGTGCAAAATCCCCGAAGATATTGCCGGCAGCGGCCAGGCGCGCGGTAACAGCGGCATCTTTTTAGCTGCTCTTCCATGGGGAGCAGGTGGGTATGAGTTACAGGTACTGGATAACTTCGGCAACAAAACATATGTAAACGGCCAGGCGGGCAGTATGTATAAGCAATCGCCACCGTTGGTAAATGCCTGCCGCAAACCGGGGGAGTGGAACTATTATGATGTGGTTTGGACAGCTCCCCGTTTTAATGAAGATGGTTCTGTTAACGCTCCGGCCCGCGTAACTGTTTTGCACAATAGCATCCTGGTTCAAAATAATACCATATTAAAAGGAGATACCCCCTACATTGGGCAGCCCCAATATCGCAAGCATGGCCCGGCGCCTATAAAGTTGCAAGCTCATGGCGATGATAGTAAACCCATAAGCTATAAAAATATCTGGGTAAGGGAGTTATAACTTTAAGAGATTTTTGAGCTCATGAATTCAAGCCTGCGCTATAATCTCGTGACCGTTTATTGTCGAAATTTCTTTAAACATAAGAATGGCCGCCCGATTGGACGGCCATTTTCTTATAACCCATTTTTATTATTTTTTTGTGCGGTCTTTATTTTACTGTATTTCCTTCAGAATCAATGATCTGGACGGTACCAATATTGAGTTCCCGGATACCTTTCTCAATTTTAGCCCGGTCGCCTACAATTACCCAGGTTAAATTGTCCGGTTTAATTACTTCCTTAGTGCCTTTACGGATATCCTCCAATGTTAGTTTTTGAAGATTAGCGGCATAGTTGTTCAGATAATCCATTCCGCGGTTATACATCAATGCAGATTGAAGATCGCCTAAGACTGCACTATTGGTTTCCCAGGTCCCTGGTAGCTCTAAAACGGCATTGGTTTGTACTTTTTTAAACTCCGCTTCGGTAACGGGGCGTTTAGATGAGATATCTTGTAGTTCCTTCCGCAACTCAACAATTGATTCTTTGGTCTTATCGGTTTGTACCGGGGCGTAGCCGGTAAAAAATCCCTGACCGTAAGCATCCAGCAGTATAGAGAATGATCCATACGACCAGTGTTTATCCTCGCGCAGGTTCATGTTGATACGGGAGGTGAAATCACCGCCAAGTATGCGGTTCATCATGCTATAAAACTTATTGCTTGGATCAGTTGCAGACGGGGCTAATTCTGCAGCAAAGATGATAGACTGATCGGCATCAGGCTTGTCAACTATATACACGGTTTGTTTCTGCGGCAGTGTTACGGCTGCAATGGTTTTAGTAGGCACTGTTTTCTTTTTCCATAGTGCCAGCTTGTTTTCCAGCACTGCCTTTAAAGATATTTCATCTACATCGCCCACTACTACCAATGTGGCATTGTTTGGAGCAAACCAGGTGTCGTAAAATTTAATTACATCTGCCCGGCTTAATTTATTTACCGATTTTTCGGTACCGCTACCGGTGTAAGGATTGGCGTAGGCATGACCTTCGCCATAAACTAACTTAGGCAGAATACGGAGACCCATAGTTGATGGCTCTACCTGCTCCCGCTTGATGCCCAACAAATGCTGTTTCTTGATACGGTCGAAATCTGCCTGGGGGAATGCCGGGTTTTCAATAATATCCGAAAATAAATCAAGTGATGGTTCCAGGTTTGTTTTTAAAGCATTCATCCCAACAAACGAAAAATCCAGGTTGGAATAGGTGTATATGGTTGCGCCGATATCGCTTGATTGATCGCTGATTTGCAAAGAGGTTCGTTTTTTAGTGCCTTCCTTAAGCATCTTCATCGTCATAGAGGCTGTTCCTGCCAGAACGTTTTGATCGGCGGAATAACCGGCATTAAAAAACATCGACATATTTACAACGGGTACGGCAGTGCGTTTCACCATAGCAACTTTAAGCCCGTTGCTCAATGTGAATTCTTTTACCTCGGGAAATTTCACCGCAACCGATGGGCCCAAGGGCGGTTGAACCGTACGGTTAATAGAAGCGGTTTCGGCAGATGGTGTCCCAAAAGGAGTGATCCTTAATTTATATTCTCCATCCATTAACCAGGTTACTGCAATTGCCCTGATATCAGCCACGGTAGCATTCTTGATCCACTTTTGTACCTCTTTATAATGATCGGCATCGCCGCTAAATGTTTCATACTGCGCAAGGATGTCAGATTTGCCACCAAAACCGCCAATCCCTTCCATCCCCTTAATGAAATTAGAAAAATAGGTTGTTTTAGCACGATCAAGTTCGGCCTGGGTAACGCCGGTGGCGTATACTTTAGAAAGTTCGCGGTTAATGGTATGGTCAATAGAATCAAGCGTAATCCCCGGCTTAGCGTTCACAATGATTGTAAACTGGCTGCTAATTTCGCGATCATCCAAATAGGCGTAAAGGTTGCTGGCAGTTTGGTCATCATAAACCAGTTTTTTGTACAGGCGCGATGTTTTGCCTTCGGCCAGTATGCTGCTTAATAAGTTGAGGTAGGTAGCATCTTTGGTTCCGAATGCCGGCACGTTCCATGTTTTTTGTAAGCGCGCCTGGGGTACACGGTCCTGGGCGGTCTCTTCATGTGTACCGGTCATTTTAGCGGTCCATAAAGCTTGTTTGGCAATTGGCCCTGCTGGAGGGATGTCGCCGAAGTATTTGTTCACCTTGGCATATATCGAATCAGCATTTACATCACCTGCAATAACCACCACTGCGTTATTTGGCCCGTAATATTTTTTAAACCAGTCTTTTACATCCGGGATGGATGCTGCATCCAAATCAGCCATGGAACCGATAACCGTCCACGAGTAGGGGTGATTGGATGGATAAGTGCTTTTAGCAGTTAGTTCTTCAGCAATTGAATAGGGCTGGTTGTCGCCTGATCTTTTTTCGTTTTGCACAACACCGCGCTGCTCGTTAAGCCGGCCGCTGTCTATTACTCCAACCATAAAGCCTATCCGGTCGCTTTCCAGCCAAAGTACCTTATCAAGTGCCGATACCGGGAAGTTTTCGAAATAATTAGTACGGTCGTTACTGGTAGTGCCGTTTAAGTTAGTGGCGCCAATGCTTTCCATCACTTTAAAATAATCATCGTTGTAATGCTCACTGCCGTTAAACATCAAGTGTTCAAATAAATGTGCAAAACCTGTTTTACCGGGCTTTTCATTTTTTGAACCTACATGATACCAGATATTGAAGGCCGCGATAGGCGCTTTGTGGTCTTCATGCACCAATAATCTTAATCCGTTCTTTAAAACGAACCGCTTGTAAGGGATATTGATGTCAGGAAATTTTTTAGGAACCGGCTTTTGTGCAAACAGCATGGCACTTTGCGCGAGCAGGATAATGAGTAGGATAGGTTTTTTCATCTTCATCAGAATAAAATTTTATTATTCTAAAAATAGACAAATATTTTTTGCGAATTATTGGCTGTGTAAATTATTATTCCGCTTATAAAATATTTAGATATTTAATATGGCAAACTGTAAATCTATTGATTTCTGGCTAATGCCAGTGCCCAATTCACTAGATCGTCAGCAGCGTGGTTGTTATCAAAGGCAGCAGGTAGGCGACCATTTACATATTCGTTATAAAGCCACGGGTCGCCAATGGCAAATACAAAACCTTTGCCATATTTGGTAGTGGCTGCTATCACAGCACCATTAGTTGTTTTGAGTACGGGTATAGCTTTGCCGCTCAACGCAATACTGCAAATATCCTTAAGGAAGAGTTTTTTGCTGGTTTGGAAGATGGGGTGATTGGTTATTAGTACGGCGCCATCGTTAAAATGATCGTCATCAACTACATGGTTTTGCATATCATTATTAAAATGTAGCCCAAAATGCCCGGCCAGGATATTAAAATGCGGCAGCTCCACATTGGCGCTATCATTAGCCATGAGGATAAGTATACCACCTGCATTCACCCAATTGCTTATTTGTTTGGCGTCGGCGTCGGTAATGAAATTGGGATTCGGGTTTTCTTTTTTCGAATCCGGATCAACAATAATGTAAACTGAAGCGCCCTTCAAGTTACCGGTAGTTGGAGCAGCGTTCAGGCTGCGTAGCGTGGCGCCTTTGTGTTTAAAAATTTGGCCCCAGATAGAAAATCCGGTACTACTAGTATCCTCCCATAGGTAATGAAACCGCTGGGGCTGACGGTTTGCATCTTGTTTTGTTTCGTGATTAAAATAGTAATCCAGCATCACCGTTTGAGCAAAGGAGCTGCTGGTTGTCAATAGCAGCCCAAGGATAAAATAAAGCTTTTTAATCATGTCTGGTTCATTTAATCCGGCAGTAAACTGCAAGGCTAGTATCGTTACAACTCAACCACCTTCATTTTTGGAGATATCAAATGCATCAATAGCCAAGCTACAACATATGCGCACGCACAGATGATAAAAAGAATATTATAGCCTGACGTAACATCTCCCGCGGCTTTAGCCGAATCGAGGATCCAACCGATAAAGAACGGGAAAGCAATGCCGCCCACAGCCCCGGCCATACTACCGATACCCACTACCGAACTCACTGCCCGTTTTGGAAAAATGTCTGATGCTGTAGTAAAAATGTTTGCGCTCCAGGCCTGATGTGCAGCCGCTGCCAGACTGATTAATGCAACTGCCTGCCAAATGTTTGTTGCAAACCTGGCAGAAAATATAGGTACTACACAAAGCGCAAAAATCAGCATGGCTATTTTACGGGCCTTAAATATTGGCATTCCTTTTTTGATCAACCAGGATGATAAATAGCCGCCGCCTATACTGCCAATTGTAGTTGCGGTATAAATTACAATAAGTGGCAGCGTTGGTTTTTTCAGATCGAGATTGAAGGTGCTGGAAAAGTAGGAGGGTAGCCAGAACAAAAAGAAATACCACATAGGATCTGTCAGTAATTTCCCAACAACAAAAGTCCAGGTTTGGCGGATGCCAAAAAGCTTAGCCCATTTAGTTTTTCCTTCCGGGAGGTTTGCTGCCGCTGCTTCGCTGGTATCAGAATGGATGTGATCAAACTCAGCTGTGTTTACTTTTTTATGTCTGGACGGTAATTCATAAAATAACAACCAAAACACCAGCCATATAAAACCGATGGCGCCGGTGATCAGGAAGGCCATTTGCCAGTTGTAAACCCCAAGGATCCATGGTACCAGGGCCGGCGCCAGTATTGCCCCGATATTTGCACCGGAATTGAATATACCTGTTGCTAAGGCGCGTTCTTTTTTAGGAAACCACTCTGCTACTACTTTAATAGCTGCCGGGAAATTGCCCGATTCGCCCAATCCGAGTGCAGCCCTTACCACGCCAAATCCGAAGGTGGATTTTACGATCGCATGTGCCATCGCCGCCAGGCTCCAAACTATAAGCGAAATGGTGTAGCCCATTTTCGTACCTATCTTATCTATGATACCCCCATAAAAAAGCAAACCCAGCGCGTAGGCCGCCGAAAAGGCCATAACAATGTGGCTGTAATCGGTTTCCGTCCATTTAAACTCTGCAGCCAGGGTGGGTTTCAAAAACCCGATCACCTGCCTGTCGAGGTAGTTAATAGTTGTAGCGAAGAACAGGAGGGCTACTACCACCCATCGGTAGTTTGTCTTTTTTGGTTCGTTCATAATCGGTTTGGTTAGCAGCTATAATAAGCTGCCGGTATTCTAGTTTTGGCTCTGGGGTATTTTGTTCAGATCACTTCTCAATTCAATACCGATGCACCCCAAAAAGCCGTTTTTCTGTTAAGACAAATACTTATCCGTCATATTTAATTGCATTTTGAACTTCTGTAATTGTACTTGTTGTGGCGTCACCGGCAATAAATAATTTAGTAAATGCCGCTGCGGTAGCATAATCAAGCGTTTCCTGGGGCGAAAGATGGTTATAAAAACCATAGATCAATCCTGCCATAAAACAATCGCCGCTGCCCACCTTATCGGTCACAAAATCAGAACTGTATTCTGCCGAATTATAGAATTTATTATCGGTGTATAAAGTCGTGTAATAACGGATGCCGTTACCTTCATCAAACCTGAAAGTATTGGCAACGGCCTTGCAATTCGGAAACTCCTTGATGATCGTTTCTGAAGATAGCAGTGCCTCTTTCAAATATATACTCTTCTGGCCTGATTCATGCATCTCCGGCGTTACCGGCACTTTCAGCAGTTTCTCTGCTGCCCAAACATTACCCATTATTAGCGTGCAATATTTGGCCAAAGCCGGCATCACCTGGTTGGGTTGTTTACCATATTGCCACAGTTTTGCGCGGTAATTTAAATCGAGGGAAATAGTAATGTTTTTTTTAGATGCCGCTTTTAAAACTTCTTCGCAAAGGTTGGCTGTTTGCTGGGTAAGTGCCGGGCAAATAGCACTGAAGTGGAACCAGCTTACCCCTTTTAAAACCTCATCCCAGTTGATTATACCTGACGTGAGTTCGGCAAAAGCAGATCCTGCACGATCGTAGATCACGGCATCGTGCTTCATGTCCTTGCCTTTTGTAAGATAGAATAAGCCTAACCGGCCACTGCCGAGATGAATTGCGCTGGTATCTATGTTGCGCTTGTTTACATAGCTAATCAGTTGGTCAGAAAGCCCATTAGCAGGCAAGGCCGTAAAGTACCTGGTTGGCACCTGCCACAAGGCCAGTGCGCTTGCCGCATTCAGTTCTGCTCCGCCAACATGAAATGGTAATTGTTCATTACCAAGCCAGCTACCACCCGCATCCGGGCAAAGCCTCAGTAACATTTCTCCAAATGTTAATACCGATCCCGTGTTTACAGCTTTCATATCTGTTTATACCCCGCTGAATACAGAGAATCCACCATCTACGCAGATCATTGATCCGGTAACAAATTTTGAAGCATCGCTCAACAGCCATACCAGTGCGCCAATCAGTTCATCCGGGTCGCCAAAACGTTTAAAAGGTGTTTGCCTGATCACAGATTCGCCGCGGGATGTGTAGCCTCCTTCTGGCAGGGTAAGCAAATTGCGGTTTTGTTCTGTCAGAAAAAAGCCAGGGGCCAGTGCATTCATGCGGATGGCGTCGCCGTAGCGGTTAGCCAGTTCAACAGCAAACCACTGGTTATAGCAATCAACCGCAGCTTTACCCATATTGTAACCCAATACCTTGGTCACCGCACGTTTGGAGTTCATGGATGAGATATTAACGATACTTCCTTTTCCGGTTTTAGCAATGGCCTCGCCAAAGATTTGGGTAGGCAGTAGTGTGCCCCAGAGGTTAAGATCCAGCACTTTTTTCATGCCGTCCATATTCATTTTGAATATATCCTCATCGGGTTGAATTACACCAACAGGCATATTGCCCCCGGCACCGTTAACCAAACCATCCAGCCGGCCAAAGCGGTCAAGCACTGCAATTTTTGCTTGCTGCAAAGCTGATTCATCCAAAACATCGGCAACGAGTGCTATAGCTTCGCCGCCATTTTTGTTGATGACAGCGGCACGCTCTTCGGCTATTCCTTTGTTTCTGCCCAGAATGCCCACGGCACCACCTGCGGCTACAATGCCATTTACAAACGAGTTGCCAAGTATGCCGGTGCCACCGGTTACCACAACTACCTTACCTTTTAATGAAAAAGAGTTATCCATTTATAGTTTATTATTTATTACCTGATGCCCTCGATATCAATTGCATCCATATCTGTATAATCTAAATTTTCGCCTGCCATGCCCCAAATAAAGCTGTAACTGGCCGTACCCACACCCGAGTGCATACTCCAGGGCGGCGAAACAACTGCGTTATGGTTACTCACCAAAATGTGCCGTGTTTCTTTTTCCTCGCCCATGTAATGAAAAACGCGCTGGTTATTTGGCAGGTCGAAGTAAAAATAAGCTTCCATACGCCTGTCATGCACATGCGGCGGCATGGTATTCCAAACGCTGCCTGTGCTTAAAATAGTAAGTCCCATTACCAACTGGCAGCTTTTAATGCCATCGGCATGGATGTATTTATTGATGGTACGATGGTTAGCGGTTGCACTATGCCCGGCAACCACTTTAACAGCATCCGCCAGAGGCATGAGCGCGGTTGGGTAAGTTTGGTGTGCCGGTGCTGAGAGTAAATAAAACACTGCCGGATCTTCTGCCATTTTGGAAGAAAATTGAACATTTTTTACGCCTTTTCCTACATAAAGGCAATCCAGCTTTTTAAGCGGATAGGTTTGCCCATCAGCAGTTACTTCGCCATCTCCGCCAACATTGATGATGCCGATTTCACGTCGTTCCAGGAAATATTCTGCACGAAGGTTTGGGTAATTTTCCAGTTCCAAAACTTTAGTAGCCGGGTGCGCCACGCCAATGATCATCCTGTCGTAGTGGGTGTAAACACAGTTGATCTGGTCGGTTTTAACCAAGTCTTCCATCAAAAAATTCTCACGGATCTTTTCAGTTTGGTAACTTTTAAAGTCGCCGGGATGCACGGCATGTAGTATTTTCAAAACAGAAACTGTTGAAGGTATTTAACATTTACATTGGATGGCAAGTGTAAACTATTGATGTAATAATCAGAAATAAACAGCTTGTTATTTCTACGCAATCGTTATCGTAAACCCGCCTCACACTCAAATATACCCAAAGGCGGCAGAACTCAAACTTTTACGTAGAAATATAAACGTTTGCAATTGTTAATATACATACCTTGTTAAAATACGGTTTGAAAAAATAATATTTGCATATGAGTTTACAGCAAACATGGCGGTGGTATGGTCCCAAGGATCCGGTTAGTTTATCTGATATTAAACAGGCTGGTGCTACCGGCATTGTTACAGCTTTACATCATATCGCAAATGGTGCGGTTTGGCCGGTTGACGAGATCCTCAAGCGGAAAGCATTGATAGAGGATGCCGGGTTGCTATGGTCTGTGGTGGAGAGCGTGCCGCCGCACGAGGATATCAAAAAACGCAGCGGCAACTTTATGCAATATATCGTTAACTATAAACAAAGTCTGCGCAACCTCGGGCAATGTGGTATAAACATCGTCTGCTACAATTTTATGCCCGTGCTGGATTGGACCCGCACCGATCTGGACTACTTGATGCCTGACGGTTCGACTGCATTAAGATTTGAAATGGCCGCTTTTGCCGCATTTGATCTGTATATTTTGAACAGGCCCGGCGCCGAAGAAAGCTATTCAGAACACGTTTTACAAAGCGCTAGGGCCTATTACACTTCATTGAACGAAACAGACAAACAAAAACTCATAACCAATATTATTGCCGGTTTGCCGGGGTCTGAAGAAGGTTATACGATTGAGAGTGTGCTGGCTATGCTGGCATCCTATAATCATATTGATGCCGCCGCCCTAAAGGCCAACCTGGCTTATTTTTTACAGGAGGTAATTCCTGTTGCAGAGGAAGCCGGCGTGCTGATGTGCATCCACCCGGATGACCCGCCTTACCCGATATTAGGGTTGCCGCGAGTGGTAAGTAACGAGCAGGACATTACCGACCTTTACAACGCTGTTGATAGCCCCAACAACGGCTTAACTTTTTGCACCGGGTCGTTTGGGGTGATAGCCGGTAACGATTTGCCCGGTATGGTGCAGCGCCTGGGGCACCGGATCCATTTTATCCATCTGCGCAGTACCAGGAGGGACGAACTGGGTAATTTCTACGAGGCCGATCATTTGGATGGTGACGTGGATATGTATGCAGTAATGAAAGCTTTGCTGGAAGAGCAGCAAAAGCGGATAGCCGCCGGCCGCAAAGATATCAGCATGCCTTTCCGGCCGGATCACGGGCATAAGATGCTGGATGATCTGCATAAGAAAACAAACCCGGGCTACTCTGCTATTGGCCGTTTGCGCGGACTGGCAGAATTGCGCGGGCTGGAACTCGGCATTAAAAGAGCATTCGGCTATTAGGATTTCTTTTAAGCCCGGCTGTTGGTTTCATCCGGCACAAAATTAAACTGCTGGCTGGCTTCAAAGGCTACATATACGCGGCGCCACGGGGCATCGTCAATCAGTTTCCATTTGTGGGCAGTGCCGGTGGTATCCATTGCAACCAATATTTCTCCCGGTTTTATAATGAAAGTTTCACCGGGCCTGGTCTCAAATTCAAGCGTTCCGCAAAGGGTGATCACATACTGTTCGGTAGGGGCGTTGTGCCAGTCGTAAAACGAATGTGGCGGCGATTCCTGGAAACGCACAGATGATGCCTGGTTCATCACCCCTTCACTAATTGTGCCCGTTTGTACATGCGAATGCCCGTCTTCGCCGGTATATAATTTATAAGCTTTTATCATATGATGTATCGGTGGCTAAGCTAAGAAATGTAGTAGAATTACTGTAAACTTCTTTCAGCTATAAACGAGGTTTGTTCCACTTTGTGAAGGTGGAACAGCTTTTTTTGTAAAAACTTGATATTCAGATATATAATGAGTTTAAGTGGAACAAATTGGAACATCCCTGTTGTTGAGGTAAACTATATAATAATCTTATTATTATATAGTTATGTAAAATTTGTTGCCGCTTGATAATAGGCTTCGGAATACCCCGATGGAACACTTTGGAACAAACTTCCATCACATCTTACTGACAAATATTTACACTTTTTCTGATTAAAACTAACCCGGCCTTTCGCTGATAGCTTAAATTTTCTTGAGAATTTAACCTGTAACTATCCTAAAAAACTTTTTATCAACACTCTTATAATGCTAATATTTTTAGCATTATATTTGTATTAAGTTTTATGCAGGAGTTTTATATAGATGTTGAATTAAGCCAGGGAGTAACCCGGATCCAGGTGGACGAAGTGCCGCCGGAGCAATGGGATATGCCCTACGCGCCGCAATTTATTATCGAATATCATAACGGCAGGGAGTTTATTACGCTTACCCTTTTACTTGATCAGGGCAAGTGGTATGATCGTAATTCGAGGATAACCGAAGACGATTCCCAGTTGCGCTACGTAGATGCTGATAGCTGGAACATGGCTTATCAAAGCCCTTTGGGTGATGGCGCTGTTCGGGAAATTGGTGAAGCTATCGGCCGGCATATGATCGTTCATCTTACGGCTTATATGGCTTTATTCATCCCTGTTTTTCGTGCACCGGGATTAAACTGATAATGTTATGGCCGAATCAAAAAAAGAGATCATTAACCAGCTGCAAAAGGATATTTTGCTTTTGCAAGGGTTTAAGCCGCCCACCGGGGCTACCCAAACTATTGGTTTAGGGCCAATAGAAGGGGCTTTTCCAAATGGTATTTTCCCGGTTGGCGCTATACATGAGTTTTTAACTACCCGGCCCGAAGATGCTGCCGCAAGTGGTGGTTTTGTGGGCGGAATTTTAAAATCACTTATGAAACAGGGCGGTGCTTGTTTATGGATCAGCACATCGCGCTCACTTTTTCCACCCTCTTTAAAAACTTTTGGGGTAGAGCCGGATAAAATGATATTTGTTGACCTGAAACGCGAGCGTGACGTACTTTGGGCTACGGAAGAGGCCTTAAAATGCGGAGGCCTTTCTGCCGTTATTGCTGAACTGAACGAGATCAGCTTTACCCAGTCGCGCCGTTTACAGCTGGCTGTTGAGCAAAGCAAAGTAACCGGTTTTATGATGCGTACCGATGCGCGTAAGCTGGGTACAACTGCCTGCACTGCCCGCTGGAAGATCACCCACCTGCCCAGTGAGCTGCAGGATGGCTTACCGGGTGTTGGCCATCCGCGCTGGAATGTTGAATTATTAAAAGTACGTAACGGCAACCCGGGTATATGGCAAGCAGAATGGCTAACCGGGCGGTTTGTTTCCATTGCTGAAACAGTTGCCGAAAGCGGGGTTAAGCAGCAAATGCTTAATGCAGGGTAATTATGCAGCGCCGCTTTGTATCCATATGGTTCAGGTATTTAACTACCGACTGGCTCACGCTCCGCCGACCAGAACTGAAGGACCTGCCCCTTATATTCTCCGCGCCGGATCATGGCCGTATGCTTATTGTTGCGGCTAACCTTAAAGCGATGGAAGAGGGTGTAGTTATAGGAATGCCTGTTGCAGATGCCAAAGCCATTATTAGTGATTTGCAGGTGTTTGATGAAAAGCCCGGTCGTGCGGCCAAATTGTTAAAAGGCCTGGGCGAGTGGTGTACCAGGTATACGCCCATTATCGCTACCGATCTGCCGGATGGGCTGATGCTGGATGTAAGCGGCTGCACACATCTTTGGGGCAGTGAACGCGATTATCTGAAAGAAATAGTTAACCGCCTGCGCAGTAAAGGCTATGATGTACGCGCCGCCATGGCTGATACCGCGGGCGCTGCATGGGCCATTGCCCGTTATGGCAAAGTAACGCCTATTATTAAAACCGGTGAGCATGCTGCAGCACTGCTTAGCTTACCGCCGATAGCTTTAAGGCTGGAGCCTGTGGTTTTACAGCGGCTGCAAAAGCTGGGTTTAAACACCATCGGCAATTTTATCAATATGCCGCGCTCGGTATTGCGCAGGCGTTTCGGCGAGCATTTTTTGCTGCGGCTGGCCCAGGCATTAGGGCAGGCAGATGAAGTTTTGCAGCCCCTGCATATCATTCCGCCCTACCAGGAACGCCTGCCTTGTATGGAACCTATCCGTACCGTTGTAGGCATTGAGATTGCTATTACCCGTTTGCTGGAAGCGCTGTGCAAGCGGCTGCATCAGGAAGGTAAAGGCATTAGGGTAGCGGTGCTGAAGGGTTACCGCATTGATGGCAAATTGGAGCAGGTACAAATCGGTACCAACCGGGCCACCTATAATATTAATCATCTTTTTAAACTGCTGGGGCTTAAAATTGCTTCGATTGAACCAGCTTTAGGGATAGAGCTTTTTGTATTGGAGGCCACCAAAGTGGAAGATGTATCACTGGTGCAGGAGGCAATGTGGGCCGGTAAACCGGGTTTGGATGATGTGGGCGTAATTGAGCTGCTGGACAGGCTGGCCGGCAAAGTAGGAGCAGATACCATACACCGTTACCTGCCCGATGAGCATTACTGGCCCGAACGCAGTATTAAGAAGGCAGTATCACTGGAAGACAAGCCGGCCATTAACTGGCGGAGCGATAAACCCAGACCAGTGCGGTTACTACCCCGGCCCGAAGCTATTGAAGTGGCCGCCCCCATTCCGGATTATCCGCCGATTGTATTTATATACAAAAATCAGCGGCACCATATAAAACGAGCCGACGGCCCCGAACGCATAGAACGCGAATGGTGGCTGGAAGGCGGGCAGCACCGCGATTACTATAATGTAGAAGATCAGGATGGGCAGCGGTACTGGTTGTTCAGGCTGGGACATTACCAGCCAGATGGCAGCAACCAGTGGTTTATTCATGGTTTTTTTGCCTGATTTATATTGATGTGGCAGGCTTAAATGCAGCAAAGCCATATCTCCCCCTCTTTGCGTAGCAGATAGGGGGCGGGGGGTGAGTTAAATTCTCCACCAGTAAAGATGGAGAAAGGCAACTGATAAATACAAAGAGTTAAATGCAATACGCAGAATTACAGGTAACCAGCAATTTCACTTTCTTGAGGGGGGCATCTCACCCCGAAGAAATGGTGCAACAGGCAGATATATACGGTTATACGGCTATCGCTGTAACAGATCGGAATACTTTTGCAGGGATTGTGCGCGCCCATGTGGCTGCTAAAAAACTCAGAAATAGCAGGGAGGATGAAGGCGAAAAGGAAAAGAGCATTCGTTTTATTCCTGCCTGCCGGATCGACCTGCTAGATGGTCCCAGCCTGATGGCTTACCCTACCGACACGGCTGCTTACAGCAGGCTATCTAATTTGCTTACCATCGGCAACCTGCGTGCAGAAAAAGGAGAATGCCATTTATACAAAGCAGATGTATACACGCATGCCGAAGGCATAAAGCTTATTGTGGTGCCGCCGGATAGTTTAACCGAAACCTTTAATTTCGAGGCTACATTTTTACAGGATCTGGCCGATTATCGCCGGGCTTTTGGTGATAACCTCTATTTGGCAGCATCGCGCAGCTATAATGGCAATGATGAAAAAAGATTACATCGCCTCTCTAAACTGGGGGTGCCATTAGTAGCCACTAATGATGCCCACTATCATGTTGCCGAACGGCGTGAACTCCAGGATATACTCACTTGTGTGCGCGAAAAGTGCACCATCCAGAATGCGGGTTTCAGGCTGCATGAAAATGCAGAGCGGCATTTAAAGCCCGTTGAAGAAATGCACCGTTTGTTTCAAAAATACCCGGAGGCAATTGAAAATGCCTTAGCCATTGCCGAAGCCTGTAAATTTTCTTTAGACAGTCTCAAATATATTTATCCCGAAGAAATTACCAGCGAAGGGCGTACCCCGCAGCAGGAACTGGTACACCTGGCATGGAAAGGCGCCAATGAAAAATTCAATAATGAAATTCCCCAAAAGGTGAGGGAAAATATTGAAATGGAGCTGGACTTTATGGAGAAAAAAAATTATGCCTCCTATTTTTTAACGGTTTATGATTATGTGCGCTTTGCACGCGAGCAGGGCATCCTTTGCCAGGGGCGGGGCTCTGCGGCCAATTCTGTGGTGTGCTATTGTTTGGGTATCACCTCGGTAGATCCCTCTAAATTCAACCTGCTTTTTGCCAGGTTTATGTCGGATGCGCGGGACGAACCGCCTGACATCGATGTGGATTTCGAACATGAACGAAGGGAGGAAGTGATCCAGTATATCTATAATAAATACGGCCGGCACCGGTCGGCCATTGTGGCAACCGTTACGCAGGAGCGATATAAAGGCGCTATTCGCGATGTAGGGAAGGCCATGGGGCTTTCGGTTGATACCATTAACCGCTTTTCCAGCGCGGTATGGCATTTCGATGAGGAGTTTTTGGAGGGCAGTCAGTTAGAAGAACAGGGCCTGAACCCTCATGATCCGCATTTGAAAAAAGTGTTGCAGCTGATCGGTCAGCTCATTGGCTTTCCGCGGCAGCTGGGGCAGCATACGGGTGGCTTTGTAATTACGCAGGGTAAACTATCAGATCTGTGCCCTATTATGAATGCCCGGATGGAAGACCGTACCTGCGTGGAGTGGAACAAGGATGATATTGATGCGCTGGGCTTTTTAAAGGTGGATGTGCTGGGCCTGGGGATGCTCACCTGTATCCGCAAAGCGTTTGATCTGGCAAAAGATCATTATGGTAAAGATCTTACGCTGGCGGAGATCAATAAGGAGGATGATCCCAAAGTGTATGAAATGATTCAGCAGGCAGATACCCTGGGCGTTTTTCAGATAGAAAGCCGCGCGCAAATGTCTATGCTTCCCCGCCTCAAACCGGCAAAGTTCTATGATCTGGTGATTGAGGTAGCCATTGTTCGCCCAGGGCCGATACAGGGAGATATGGTGCACCCATACCTGCGCAGGCGCAATAAAGAAGAAGCGGAAGAGTATCCAAAAGAAGAATTAAGGGCGATTTTAGGGCGAACGCTCGGGGTACCGCTCTTTCAGGAGCAGGCTATGGAAATTGCTATTGTAGCAGCCGGTTTTACACCAGCCGAAGCAGATGAACTGCGCCGTAGCATGGCTACTTTTAAGGCAAAAGGACTGGTGAGTGCTTTTCAGAAAAAGCTGGTGACAGGTATGACGGATAGGGGATATGAAGAGTCATTTGCTAAAAGAGTATTTAAACAACTTGAGGGATTTGGTAGCTACGGTTTCCCGGAGAGCCATGCCGCGAGTTTTGCCTTGCTGGTATACGTTTCCTGCTGGCTTAAATGTTATTACCCTGATGTATTTGCCTGTGCCTTGCTCAATAGTTTGCCTATGGGTTTTTATCAGCCTGCACAAATTGTGATAGATGCCCGTAAACATGGGGTAGAAGTAAGGCCGGCAGATATCAACCTTTCCTTTTGGGATAATACACTGGAAACAGGCGAGGATAAATACCGCCCGCTAAGGATTGGTTTGCGGCAGATAAAAGGCCTGCGGGAAGAAGATATGCAGCTGTTGGTACGGGCCAAACCAATGGGCGGTTATAAAACCATTACACAATTGCAGCATGCCGGGATTTCCCAGGCCGCAATGGAACGGCTGGCCGATGGTGACGCTTTCCGGTCCATTGGGTTAGACAGGCGACAAGCGCTTTGGGAAGTAGCTGCACTGGCAGATGCCCCGGTTGCGTTATTTGCCGGTCAGCCTTCAGAAAGTGTGATAGAAACGCAGGTGTCTCTGCCCTTAATGGCCGCATCAGAACATGTGATACAAGATTACGCTACTACAGCACTTTCGCTAAAAGCACATCCGGTAAGTTTTGTGCGCGAAAAACTGAGCTTACTGCGTATCTCTTCCACTAAAGAGCTGGATGGCATAGCCAATGGTGCAACCGTTAGAGTTGCCGGTTTGGTATTGGTGCGGCAAAGGCCCGGTACGGCCAAAGGGGTGTGTTTTATTACCATAGAAGATGAAACCGGTTTCTCTAACCTGGTGGTGTTTGAAAGCCTTTTTGATAAATACCGTAAGGAAATACTCCAGGCACGCCTGCTGATGGTAGAGGGTACCTTACAGCGCGAAGGAATTGTGGTACACGTAATTGTAAAGCGCTGTTTCGATCTTACCAAACTAATGCGAGGCCTCACCAAAAATAACAAAGAAGATTTGCCGGTATTGACGCTGGCCCGTGGCGATGAAACTACCAAACCATATCACGGCGACGGTAACCGCCCATCGCGTGATGATCCCCAAAAGGAGGTGTTTTACGGAGGAAGAAATTTTAAGTAGCAGGATAGGAGTGATCAACTTTATCCTGCTTTAACCGGCTAATCGAAGAGGTGATATGCTGATCCTTTGTCTGTCATCGTCTATTACCAACAAAGCACCTCCTTCAATCAGGGCTGTATAATTATTGAACGTTGGCAAAATTATCCCGCTTAAATGTGCTATGGTAATATTTTGTAACTACATACAAGTTTACACTAAACAGTTACATATTATAAATCGAAATTATTTTGTACGTTTGGCGAGCTTAACCAATCACATGATTTATACAAAATTTCTTACTGATTCTATATCTGCTATAGTTGTAGGTATTATGTCTTCCGCCATTTTCCTAATCATAATAAGCAGATTTAAACCTAAAATCCGTATTGGGGATAGTATTTCTTGTTCTAAAGAAAATACAGGTTCTGGGAATCAAAATTTATTTTCATTTAAGGTTGTGAATAAATCTTTGCTTTATTATGCATATGATATAAAAATTAAATTGTACATATGCGAACAGACGCCTTCGCTAAATGGAGATGATGTTTCCTATATCGAAGTGCCTTTACGAAAAAGCGAGCAATGGGTATTGCCGCAAATATGTTGGAAACATCTTTGGCAAGACTTTTTCCTTCCCGATAAACGATTGAGCAGTAGAACTAACTACGCAGCGCAGTTTTCTACTTATCATGACATAAAAACTTGTTTAAATCAAAGAAAGTTTATTACTTTTGAAATAATAGCAAAACATTCATTAACGGGTTTCTCTATTGTTAAAAGTAAGTCATATAAACATACTGGCAATATCGAACAGGGCAACTTCTTAAGTGGGAATACGTTTAAGATTAAATAATAAAAACACATTTAAAATAACATTGTTAAAATATTAACGTCTATTTAATAAATAACTTTATGGATATCATTGTAAAATAACACCACTTACCTTATAGTAAGGCAAAGTTAATAACATTAAGAGCAGAAAAATTCTGCTCTTTTTTTATGCTTTTTAATCTCATTTTTTTGGGTTGTAGTTTAAAGCGGTTTTTAGCTTATTATTAAAGTCTGATAAAGGCGGCTGTCTATCTTCTTTTAAGTCTTGTTGGACTTGGTTTCCAAACAAATCGGTCTGTCCAAATAAATCTCCATTTAACTCCAAATATTTTTTGCCGAAATGTTTTTACGATTCCTTTTTTAAAGCTTGTTGGTGGCGGTTCTAAAAGTTCTTTTTTGAATTTCTTTCCAAAGTTTTTTAGAAACTCTTGCCATGTATCAGAAATATTCGTCAGTGTGATAACTGAGATTAATTGTTTTCTAAGTGCGGCTCTCCAAAATCGAGCGTAAGGCCTTGTTGTAGGCGAGCGGTTTTTTTACCTGCTGAGCTATTTGTGTCTTTTTCTCAAGCTCTTCTAAAATGCCTTTTGACAGCAGATTATTAATAAGTTGTCTTGTCCAAGTACCTATAATTCCTGGGTGATTTTTTATGCGGTTTACAGTGTAGTCCCATCCGTTTAATCTAAAAATCTCTTTATAAATTCGATAGTAAATCCGAGGGCTAAAGTGCCTATTACGGTTCCCACGGTCATCCGTAACCCTTCATACATGGCTTACCACACATAATTTCGGATTTTCCCATTAGGCGATCTAAAGCTTTTGGAATCAATGAGATTGAATACATATCTAACACACATGATGGACAATATTGGCACAATGAATTTACTGTGCAATATCCTTACACGTTGCCTGTACTTTTCAGTGCCCAAAACACCAGCAACGGTTGAAACAATAACCGGCCGAATCTTTTTTTCTTGGTATCCAAACCAAAGGCACTCCGATCATGCTGGTATTGCGAAATATTGCCCGGGAATACTGCTGTAAAGAAGGCGGCCGAGATTTTACCTACGTTTTTTTCATGTTTTTGCGGGGTGAACACTAGCGCTGCACCTAAAGCAATTTCCGCAATGCCCGAGTAAATTACAGTATCATCTGTTTTTAACGGAACCCAATCCGGTACCTGGGCCCTGAAAGCTTTACGCCCAAAGCTAAGGTGGCTTACACCTGCAAAGATCAAATTAGCACCTAATAATATCCTCGTTGCTTTTTTTATGTTTTCTGTTTTCATTGTTTATATAAAAAATGGCCCCGTTTTAAAACGGGGCCGGGTAACTTATTGTTTTAAGGATTGCATATCTATTACATAACGGAAACGCACGTCTTCGTCTTTAATTTTTGTATAGGCATCGTTGATATCCTCAATGCTGATCATCTCTACCAATGGTAAAATGTTATGTTTGGCACAAAAATCAAGCACTTCCTGGGTTTCGGCAATACCACCTATTAATGATCCGCCGATGCTGCGGCCCTGGCTGGCCATCTCCATATTGTTCAGTGGCTCTTTGTAAGGTGCCAGTAATCCAACGGTAACTAAAGATCCGCGGCGACGCATCAATGAAATGTATGGGGTTACATCAAACGGATCGGGGATGGTTACCAAAATAAAGTTGAAGTATTTTTCAAACTGCTTCATTTCATCTTCATTTTCTGATACGATCACTTTATCCGCGCCTAATTCCAGCGCCAGTTCACGTTTTTCTTCTTTAGTGGTAATCGCGGTAACCTCGGCGCCCATGGCCTTGGCTATCATTACACCCATGTGGCCCAAACCGCCGATACCCACAATCGCAACTTTGTCACCTGCCTTTACTTTCCAGTGATTAAGCGGGGAATAAGTAGTAACACCTGCGCAAAGGATAGGTGCAACTTTAGCCACATCCAAGCCTTCCGGAATGCTCAGCACAAAATCCTCGCGTACCACCAGGTTGTTAGCGTAACCGCCAAAGGTGTTATATCCGCTTCCGTCAGCTACAAAATAGCCGTTATAGGTCATGGTAGGCCCATGCGGATGCTCACAAAATTGCTCTTCTCCTTCGTGGCAGGCCGAACAGCTTTTACAACTATCTATCATACAGCCTACACCAACGGTATCGCCTACCTTAAATTTGGTTACCGCACTGCCTGCATAAGTAATTTTACCCACTACCTCATGGCCCGGTACACATGGATAGAGCGTGTTTTTCCAGTCGTTTTCTACCTGGTGTACGTCACTGTGGCACACGCCGCAATAAAGTACTTCAATCAGCACCTCATTATCTTTAGGTGCATCGCGTTCAAACTCCATAAGTTCAAGGGTTTCTCCCCCAAACAGGCTGCCCGAGGCACCATAGCCTTTAGCTGCAATTTTTTCTGTGTTTATCGTTTCCATAGTTTTGTTAGATGTTACTTATTTCAACTATGAATAAATTTATTTGTTTTTGAATTATACAAACTAAGGTTTACTTATCAGGACCATACGATGCCCTGTTATTAATAAATGTGGGAAGCTTTCAGATTTAATTAAATGGCTTTGTTTTTATGCTGCGATTTGAATTATAGAGGTTTTTGTACTAACAAAATCGTTACAGCCCCATACTTGTAAAAAGCGATTATTTTTGCGGTAATTGTGCGTTGAATTATTTTATTATACAGATTTCTTAAAAACATTGATGAATAAACTTTACTTAACCACAGCCGGCTTTATGCTTGCGTTTACTGCAGGTGCCCAGCAGTTGCCGGCATTAACAGATAAGGATTACCAGCACGCCGAAAGTATGCTGGGCTATAATACCGAACCGCTTGTTTTTAACGGAAGCGTGAGACCTAACTGGCTGCCGGGAGACAACTTCTGGTACCGTGTTGTTATGCCCGCAGGTGCCGAGTTTGTAATGGTAAACGCCGCTAAAGGAACGCGTACACCAGCATTTGATTCACAAAAGCTTGCTACTGCTTTAGCAACAGCCTCCAATGAAAAGGTGGATGCGAAAGCCCTGCCGTTTCGTTCTATCAGCTTTGCTGCCGATGATAAAACAGTTTTGTTCCGGGCTTTAGGCAAGCAGTGGCAGTATGATGCGGCAAGTGATAAAGTAAGCGAGTACAGCGGCGCTGTTGCCATGGCAGATGCCCAGGGCGGCAGGGGGGCACGCGGTGGGGGTGGACTGGAAGTTTTATCTCCCGACAAAACCAAGGCGGCCTTTATTAAGGATTGGAACTTATGGATAAAGGATGTTAAAACGGGTGCACAAACTCAGCTGACTACCGATGGCGTGAAGGATTTCGGCTATGCAACCGATAACGCAGGCTGGAAAATGAGCGACGGGCCGATATTGTCCTGGTCGCCGGATTCAAAAAAGATTGCCACTTTTCAGCAGGATCAGCGCACGGTAAGTGACATGTTTTTGGTGACTACCAATGTGGGTAAGCCAACTTTAAAAGCGTGGAAGTACCCCTTGCCCGGTGATAAGGATATAGCCACTATTGCCCGGGTAATTATCAATGTTGATGAGCCAAAAGTGATCAGGCTGCAGATCCCGGCAGATCCGCATCGCGCTACACTGAGCGATGATATTGCCAGCAGTGGTACTTTTGACGATGTTAACTGGAGTGCCGATGGCAGTAAACTGGCCTTTGTATCTACCTCCCGCGATCATAAGATAGAAAAAGTAAGAATTGCCGATGCGGCTACCGGTGCGGTGAAAGAGGTTTTTGGTGAAACGGTTGCCACCCAGTATGAAAGCGGCTGGCGCAGTATCAACTGGAAATATTTGCCTGCCAGTAACGAGATCATCTGGTTTTCTGAACGCGATAACTGGGGCCATCTTTACCTTTACGATGCAAACACCGGTAAGTTAAAACGCCAGATAACCAAGGGCGACTGGGTGGTGACCCAGGTGCTCAAAGTGGATGAAAAAAAGAGGGTTATCTATTTCATAGCGGATGGCCGCCAGGCTGAGAACCCATATTTTAGTCAGCTTTGCAAAATTGGGATGGATGGTAAGGGATTTACCGTACTAACGCCGGAGGCAGGTAACCACCAGGTAACGTTTTCGCCTTCATACGGGTATTTTATAGATGCTTATTCTAAGCCCAATGTTGCCCCTGTTACCGTTCTCCGGAACGCTGAAGGCAAGCTGCTTTCCACATTGGAGAAAACGGATATCAGCCAATTAACAGCAAAGGGCTGGAAACCACTTACGCCGATAACCCTGAAAGCGCATGACGGCAAAACTGATATCTACGGTGTAATGTTTACGCCAACCCATCTTGATCCCAACAAAAAATATCCTGTAATTGATTATATCTACCCGGGTCCGCAGGGCGGCAGCGTTGGTAGCTGGTCGTTTGGCGCCGCACGTGGGGATAACCAGGCTTTGGCCGAATTGGGCTTTGTGGTGGTAGCAATAGAAGGCACCAGCAACCCGCTGCGGTCAAAAAGCTATCATGATATGAATTATGGTAATATGGGTGATAATACCCTGAGCGATCAGGTGGGCGGCATTCGCCAGCTGGCGCAAAAATACAGCTACATTGATACAACCCGCGTTGGCATCTGGGGCCATTCTGGAGGCGGGTATGCAACGGCAGCAGCGATGTTCCGTTATCCCGATTTCTTTAAAGTGGGTATCTCTGAATCGGGCAACCACGAAAACAGGAACTACGAGGACGATTGGGGCGAACGCTATAACGGCCTGGTAGAAAACTCAAATTACGACGCGCAAGCCAATCAAAATATTGCTAAGAACCTGAAAGGTAAACTGATGCTGGCCCATGGCATGATGGATAATAACGTGCCTCCGTATAACACCCTGCTGGTGGCAGAAGCGCTGGAGAAAGCCAACAAAAGTTTCGACCTGGTAATTTTTCCGAATAGTGCGCATGGTTACGGGCAATATTCTTACTATATGATGCGCCGCCGCTGGGATTATTTTGTAAAGAATCTTTTAGGTGCCGAACCGCCAAAAGATTACGTATTGAAACCAAAAGTGGATAATGGGCAATAAATTTCTTTGATGATTTACGATCCAAAGCCTCAACGACAGTTGGGGCTTTTTACTTAAATATGAATTCGGTAAGTTCAAAGCCCATACATGTGCATTGCGTACTAATTTAAATATTATCAAATAATTAAAATCGGGAAAACAAAATCTGGATGCCAAAGTTGTAACTAAACAACTCTATAACTATAAAAACATGGCAACTAAAGCTAAAACCGAAACTAAAACTAAAGCCACCAAAACGGCTGCTACAAGCAAATCACCCGCAAGCGGTAAATTTGAAGATTCAGAATTTCATGAATTTTTTGTAGACGAACTGAAGGATATTTACTGGGCAGAAAAGCACCTGGTAAAAGCATTACCGAAAATGAAGAAAGCTGCTACGAGCCCCGAGCTAGCTGCTGCTTTTGACAAACACACCGCCGAAACTGAAACACATATTGCAACATTGGAGCAAGTATTTGAGTTACTTGGCGAAAAAGCTGCTGCAAAAAAATGTGACGCGATGGCTGGTTTACTGGAAGAAGCTGATGGCATTATTTCAGACACCGACCAGGGCACTATGATCCGTGATTGCGGGTTGATCCTGGGTGCGCAAAAGGTGGAACATTATGAGATTGCAACTTACGGAGCTTTACGTACCCTGGCCATTACTATGGGAAACCAGGATGTTGCCGATTTATTACAGCAAACGCTGGATAACGAGAAAGCAACGGATGTAGCGTTAACCGTATGCGCCGAATCTTTGGTTAACGAAGCAGCCGTAGCAGAATAAGCGAGCTATCTCGTTAAGTTAAGCATAAAAAAGACCCTTTGCCAATAGCGAAGGGTCTTTTTTTATCTGATCTCGTTGTTTGAAATCTGGCTGCACTTATTTAATGAAATGATCCAGCGCAGTTTTTACTGCTTTTTTGGAGAACGGGGTCTTGAGAGCCGCAAATTCTGATGCTTTATTTTTAAATGCTTCTTTCACAAAGCCTTTAATTTTCTCACGGGAAACGCGCCCGTTGTCACTAACAAAAAGATAAGTAAGGCCGCCTGCTGCCAAAGCACCAATGGCAAGTGAAGCGATTAGGATATTGTTGTTTTGCTTTTCAAATGGATTTCTCATGATGATGTTATTTAAGTATAGGCGCCTAGCTTTTAGGCGCATTGATATTGTAATAACTATTAGCTGCGCAATTTGTTTACCATCAAAACACCGTTTTCACGATTGTTGATAAGCTTACTGTACGCTCACTGCTACAATAGCTTATCAAAGTGAATTGGAAATTCATTTATCCTTTTGCCGGTAGCATGAAAAATAGCATTCGCGATTGCAGGCGGCATGCCCACCAATCCAATTTCCCCAACTCCCTTTGTACCCAGCTCATTGATAATGCTGTCGTTTTCTTCCACAAATAATACGTCGAGGTCGTGGATATCGGCATGTACAGGGATATGGTATTCAGACAGGTTCTGGTTCATATACTTGCCGAGGTTTTTGTCTAGTATGGTCTCCTCGCGCAGTGCTTTGCTGATACTCCATACCATACCACCCAATACCTGGCTGCGTGCTGTTTTAGGGTTAATGATTCTGCCGGCAGCCACTGCAGTAAGCGCCCTGGTCACGTTGATCATACCTAGTTCTTCATCAACTTCTACCTCAACAAAAGCGGCACTATGAGCGGCTTTAGCATATTTTCGCAGCTTTAATGCATGCGGATATCCCGTATTAGTGGTTTTTACTGGTTTGCCGTTATTTGCTTCGACGATTTCGTTCAGTCCAATAATAACTTCCCCAAAAACCAGGTTGCCGCCGTTAAAAGTTACAGTCTCCAGCTTAGCCTCTTTAAGGGTGTCAAATTTATCTTTTGCTATTTTAAACAACTTTTTACGCAGAGCTTTCGCTGCAGCAACTATCGCCATACCCACCGTTGATGTGGTAAACGATCCGCCCTGGATGGGGGCAAAGGGCATTTTGCTATTGCCATAGTCAAACTGTACATCCGCCATATTAAGACCCAGTTCATCAGCTGCTATCTGGGTCATTACGGTAAGCGTGCCGGTACCGATATCGGTCACTGCACTTTTAACGTGCAGCTTACCGTCGCTGGTGATCATCGCTTCGGCTCGTGCAGGTAATTGCATGGCGTCCCAAATGCCGGTGGCCATGCCGTAGCCAACCAGTTTGTGGCCACGTTTCATGCTCCTTGGTTCGGGGTTGCGTTTCTCCCAGCCAAACTTTTTTGCGCCCTCTAAATAGCAGGCTTTTAATTCTTTACTAGTGAAGGGTTTGCCTTCCACCTTGTTAAAGGTGCTGTAATTTTTTAAACGGAGTTCAACGGGATCCATTTTTAGCTGGTAAGCCAATTCATCCATCGTAGCTTCAATGGCATGCAGACTGGTGCTGCCACCCGGTGCGCGCATATCCAGCGGCGTGTGCACATCCAGCGGTACTACTTTGTATTCGAGCAAGGTGTTTTCAGCAGGGTAAATCATCGGCGACCAGCTTACCACAATTTCTCCGTAATCTTCAAACCGCGATGTTTCGCCGTAGGCGCTATGGTTAAGCGCGGTGACTTTCCCGGTTTCATCAGCACCAAAACGCGTACGCTGAATGGTTTGCGGGCGATGGCCAAAACTAAACATCTGGCTGCGATCCAGCGTAACACGTACGTGGCGCTTGAGCTCCAATGCCGCCATCGCCGACATGAATAACTGGTACTGCGGTCTTAGCCCTGCACCAAACCCACCACCCACATACGGGGAAACTACACGAACATCTTTGTAACGCAGCCCAAATACATTCGCCACATAAAGTTGGCAATTTACAGTGCCCTGCGTTTTATCGTAAATGGTTAGTTTTCCTTTGCCCTCATACAGCGTGGTGGTGGTAAACAGCTCCATGGGGTTGTGGTGCTCCGTACCGTGTGTAAATTCAAATGCGGCTTTCGCGGCCGAGCCCGCATAAGCCTTCTCAAAATCGCCGGATGGTTTTGGTGGTGGCGGTTTCAGGGCAGATGCCATACCAACTTTTGGGTCGCGCGCCTCGTTCAGGTGCGAGGCCAGATTGGTTTTAAAGGCGCTTTCCTCATAATCAACCGTAATAACAGATGCAGCCTGCCTTGCCTGTTCAAATGTTTCGGCTACTACTAAAGCTATAGGCTGCCCGTTGTGTTTGATTTCGGCATTGTGCAAAGGCCGGAAAGGTGATCCCGGAGGCGCATCCATATCGCTGTATTGCAGATCGAACCAGGCTAGAGACGGCCGGTTCTCATGGGTAAATATCTTCACCACACCAGCTATAGCTTCTGCTGCTTCAGTGTTGATCTTAATGATCTTTCCTTTGGTGATGGTGCTGTTCACAACGTAGCCATATAATAGCCCGGGTACATTGTATTCGCCTGCGTATTTGGCTCTGCCGGTTACCTTTTCATGGCCTTCCAGCCGGCTAATTGGTTGTCCTATTGCTGTCATGGTATTTATGCTGAAGGCTGTGCGCCGGGTAATTGAGTGGATGGATCTAAGGCCATCATTCCATTGCGGATTATGGCACGTTTAGCCAGTTCTATTTTAAATTCGTTATGTTCAAAGCCGATAGCGCCTTGTAGTATTATTTCCGCAGCAGCCGCAAAATTTGCTTCATCTGGTTGTTTTCCGGCAAGGTAATCTTCTGCCGCTTTTACGCGCCACGGCTTATGCGCCACACCGCCCAGGGCAATGCGGGCCTCTTTGATGATGCCATTTTCAATGTCCAAACCTGTAGCTACCGATATTAAGGCAAAGGCGTAAGAATTGCGGTCGCGTAGTTTTAAATAGGAGTAGTTTTTTGCAAACCCTTTTTTGGGCAGCTCAATGCCGGTGATCAGTTCTCCGGCCAATAAATTGTTATCTAAATGTGGCGTATCTCCCGGCAAGCGATGAAAATCAGCAAAATTTAATTTCCGGTTGCCATTCGGGCCAGCAATGTTTACCACGGCATCCAATGCGGCCAGTGCCACACACATATCCGAAGGGAATACTGCGATACAATGCTCACTGGTACCCAGAATAGCCATAATGCGGTTGTTACCGTTGATTGCCGAACACCCGGACCCCGGTACTCTTTTATTGCATGGGGCATGGGCATCATAAAAATAATAACAACGGGTACGCTGTAATAAGTTACCGCCGTTGGTGGCCATATTGCGGATCTGCCCGGATGCACCGGCCAAAATAGCCTTAGATAGCAGTGGGTAGTTCTGTTCGATAAGCGGGTGGTAGGCAGTATCTGCATTGGTGGCCAAAGCGCCGAGCAGTATCCCCGTTTCTATCTGAGTTATGGCGCTATCAAGCGAGTTGATATCTACCAGCGTTTCAACGCTTTCAAGGTTGTATTTGAGCAGATCGAGCAGGTTGGTGCCACCGGCGATAAAGGTTGATTTTCCTACTGCTTCCTCAACGGAGCCTGCTACCTCATAATCAAAATTATTCATGACCCATCCCTTCCATTATTGCGTCAATTATCTGCATGTTGGCGCCACAGCGGCAAAGGTTACCACTCATGGCATCCTGCACTTCCAACCTGGTTTTAGCCTTTCCTTCCTGCATCATGCCAATGGCGCTGCAGATCTGCCCGGGAGTGCAATAACCGCATTGAAACGCGTCATGATCAATAAAACCCTGTTGCAAGGGATGATCCACACCTTCAATGGTGGTAATTTCGGCACCATCTTTCATCACCGCCAATGTAAGGCAACTTAAAACCCGTTTGCCATCACATAAAACCGTGCATGCACCACATTGTCCATGGTCGCAGCCTTTTTTAGTGCCCGTTAAATCCAGGTATTCTCTAAGGGCATCCAACAGGCTCACATAAGGTAATACCTCCAGGGTATGCGCTGCCCCGTTAATATGGAGCGTGATCGTTTTTGGTGTCCCTTTTGAAACAGGGTTAACCTGAGTAGGAGATGCAATCAACATAACTTATTGTTTCCAATAGGAACATCACCACAATTATTATGTTTAAAAAAATTAAAATTTTCTAAACTTTCTTTTCGGCATCTTGAGACGAATTATTTTGAAAATTGATGCGGAAATAGGAGGTATCTTCACAAAGGCCCTTAGTGTTTAACTGGACCGTCTTTATAAGCAGGCAATTTGTTCAGCACACAAAATGCGAATGCGGAAAGCTACTTATCCCACCACACCCGGGCCTTTTCATTAAAATCATTTAGCCCTCCGTATACGGCCAGGGCCTTGTTTACATTCGTACTATTCAGTGTAAACTCTGATTGCGGATAGGGAAGCTTTCGCGGAATAGCACCGCGCGAACTGCTTGGGCCGGTAATGGTGTTTGGATTGGCCACTAGTTTAGGATAGCCTGTACGGCGCCAGTTGGCGTAAACCTCGTCTGCATCAAATATAAACCCGGCTAACCAGAATTCGGTGTTGATCCGTTCAATGCTTTTCTCGACGGTGGGGTCTAAAGGATCTACTAATGGGTTGCGGGCCAGGTAGGCTACAATTTGCGCATTGCTAATGGAAGGCCCGGTGGGCAAAAGTGCCAGCGATTGCATGTGGGCAGTTACGCCGGATCGGTAGTATTCGTTGGCATCTCCATCTATGTACCCTCTCAGCACGGCTTCTGCCAGTAGAAACTGCACTTCCGCAAACTGAAAATCAAAAAAAGGTGTTTCTTCTAAACCAAATATCGAAACATTGACCCTTGCATTTGGTAATGGATCGGCTGCTTTAAAACTGTAGCCTACATACTGTAAGGTATCTTTTGATGTAATTACCCCGCCCGCATTGGCGGCTTTGTTATAAATTGCCCCATAAATATTAAGCCGGGGATCGCCTGCGGCCTTCATTTTACTTACCAGGGTTTGATGAAGGAAAAAATGCTGATCGCTGAGGTTAAAGAAAAAGCCATTATCTGCGCTGCTGTTATGCTTTAACACCGGCATGTCCATATTAGAGGTCATCACACCATCGGTATAGGCTTCTTTTACTAAAATTGCGGCTTGTGCCGGGTCAACCTTTATCAGTCTCATACCAATTTTTAGCAACATAGCGTTGGCCAGCTTACGCCACTGGGCAGCACTGCCACCATAGAATTGGTCGCCGCCAACAACCATTGCCGGGTTACTTTTCATAAGGGCAATGGCAGCACGTAACTCTTTGATGAGGTCGGCATAGATCACCTGCTGGGTATCGTACTCCGGCGTGAATATTCCACTTGCAAGCGCCTGCCCAGCCTGAAAATAGGGGATGTCCCCGTACATATCTGTCAGTTTTTGATAAATAAAAACCCGCCAGATACGCGCTGCGGCATACGTAGTAGCCATATCCGGCTTGTTTTTGAGAATAGGTACGATGTACTCCAGGTTTCGTAATACGGGGATGTAGAAGTTGTTCCAATACCGGTTGGAAATTGCATCTGACAAGGAATAGGTAGTACCCGACCAAAAATCGCTGTAACCGTATTGCATAAAAGCATGGCAGTAATTGGTGCGGGCCTCCATATCTGCGGCAGAGGTCTTTACCAGTGCATCTGAAAATAAAAGTGCAGGCTGCGCAACCACACTGCCATCCGGGTTGAGGTTGTATTCAGCAAAATTTTTGGTGCATGCACAGGGCAGCAAAGCAAAGCAGATGATCACCGTTGTTTTGAGTAGCCGCTTTAATCCTCTGTTCATCATCAAAAAACAATATTTAAGTTAAAACCGTAAGTTCTGCTGGCTGGCAGTCCGCCGGTATCATAGCCGTAGCCATTACCGATACTATCTGATGCATCCGGGTCAAATATGGGCAGGTCTTTTCGGAAGTAAAGCAAATTACGCGCTATTAATGAAAAGGTTGCACTTTTAACCGGGCCGTTGCCGAGTAAGCGCCTGGGTAGTGTATAACCCAATGACACCTGCCGCAGTTTTATAAACGTGCGGCTGAATACCGATGATTCATCTACGTAATAAGCCAGTGTGCCGTTTGCATTGTATTGTTGGTAGGGGTTATAAGGCAAAGTATTTTTAACATAATTTGGCGCGGCATCCGTACCGGTGTTCACCATTCCCTGTGGGATATATTTGCCGTCGCGGCCCAGTACTGATGTTGTGCTATTACCAAAGAAATTAGCCCAGCGCGCGCCGTCCTCATATATTTTTCCGCCAAACCGGCCATCTATTAAAAAGCTTAATCGCAGGTTTTTAAAGCGGAAACTATTGGTTATCCCACCGGTCCAATCCGGATTGGTGCTGCCCAGGTATACTTCGTTATTTACAGCAAGCATTCCGCCTGCTGTTTTCACCGGGTTACCATTGCTATCAAAAGTTAAGGCGCCCTTGTCAATTACTACTGCATCGGCTGTGCCGCTGCCATTGGCACTAATAGCCTTGTAAACCAGTTGCCCTGCAGCATCCCGGCGGAAGGGCGTACCGAAGATTGACCCAAGCGGATAGCCCGCTTTGGCTTTGATATTATAATAGAACGATACCCCGTTGGTCTTTAAAGCATCATTTAAACTGGTAACCAGGTTTTTATTTTTAGCGTAATTGATGCTGACATCCCATGAAAAGTTTTTTGTTCTTATAGCGGTGGCATTAACCAAAAGCTCGATGCCGCGGTTATACATCGAGCCTGCGTTTTGGTAAGTGGCATTAAAACCAGTGGCCGTAGGCAGCGCGATAGGGAGGAGAAAGTTTTTTGATGTTTTATTGTACCAGGCAAAATCAATAAAAAGGCGGTCTTTAAAAAACTTAAGTTCGGTACCTATTTCGGTTTCGGTAGTGTTTTCGGGTTTTAGTCCCGATGGGGGCAAAGAAGTATTGCTGATCTCCTGCCCCGGTATACCATTCACCGTGGGTGTAAACTTAAAAGTGAGATCCGTTTGATTTGGAACCGGGTTACTACTGGTTTGCCCAACTGCCAGCCTCAATTTCCCAAAAGAGAGAATCTGCGGGTCTATCTTCAGTGCATCTGTAAAAATATAACTCAAGTTAGCCGAAGGGTAAAATATATGGTTGGTGAAGCCGGGCCTGGAGGAGGTTAAAGCCGAAAACCAGTCATTACGGCCGGTAATCTCTAGAAAAAGATAATTTTTAAAACCGATTTGAGCCTCTCCGAATACCGAATTGGTTTTAGAGCGCGGTATTGTAATTTGTACGGGCTGGCCTACCGTAACGTTGCCTAGGCTAACCAGATTCGGATCGGCAAGGTTGACGCCGGTTAATGTTACCGATTTAAAAGTTGCCTGCTGCAGTTCCGCGCCGGCGAAACCGCTCAGGCTGATATTACCAAAAGATTGGTTGTACAACAACATTCCCCGTACATCGCTGCGCTGCTGGTTGAAGTTGGTAGTGGTGATGGAGCCGCCGCCATTTTTATTGTTAGGGAAGTTAACAAATAGTCCATCGGTATTTACATAATCTATACCGCTGATGAGGTTGGCCTGTAAGTGGTTGGTAAGGTCGACCGAAATATTTGCCGAAGAGATGATCCGGTTTTGAGTTTGGTTATTGATCACTTTTTCTATCCCGATGTAAGGATTAGTGTAAGTGTAGAGATAATTACCTTCGGCATCCCGCTTATCCAGGAAGGCGATATCGGTTACATTATCCGACCGGATAAAATATTTTGCGAAGGATCCGCGGTCGTCGCCGCGCAAAAGTGGGATATTGAGCCGTTGCGTTCTGGATGCATCTATTTTAATATCCGTGTGGATGCGCTTGCCAAAATCCTGGATGAATTTTAAAAGCCCGTTGTACCGCTCAAAGCCGGAGCCAGGGATAGGCGAGTTACTTTTGGTTTGCGACGCTGATACTCTGAAACTACCATCCTTAATTGTTTTTGCCAACGCGAGACTATTCGTAGTGCTAAAACCCGTATTAAAAAAGGTATTGAACCTTTGTTTTGCGGTTTGGGGCTGATAAGGGCCAATTTGCCCATCTGCCCCAAGTGCCATCTGTCCTGAAAACGGTACCCCCCAGGATTGGCCGGTTAAATAATAATTGTTGCTGATATTATCAGCGGCCGTGTACAGCATTCCATTATTACCACGGCCATATTGGTATTGCAGATCGCCGTAAGGCACCATTTTTTCCAGCACGGTATTGCTGTTAAAAGTGATACCTAAACCGTTTGTGCCGGATGCTTTTTTAGTGGTGATCAAGATTACCCCGGCCTGGGCACTGCCACCGTAAAGTGCAGCTGCCGAGGCACCCTTTAAAATACTGATCGATTCGATATCATCCGGGTTGATGGATGCCAGGCCGTCGCCGGGGTCTGCCCCGCCATATATTTTTAAGGGATCTTCCGTGTTTTCGCGTGTGTCGCTATTGATCGGGATGCCATCGATAACGTAAAGCGGCTGGTTAGAGCCTGAAAATGAAGAATAGCCACGCAAAATAACCCTAGACGACCCGCCAGGGCCATTAGGTGGCGATTGTACGATCAGTCCGGCCACTTTTCCGGCCAGTGCATTAATGAAAGTTGGCTCTCGCGTTTCCGAAACCTCATCACCACTTATCTGTGTTACCGAGTAACCCAGCCTGCGTTCGGATTTTTTTAAGCCGAGTGCAGTAATAATAACTTCGCTCAGCGCATTATCCTCCGGAAGCATGCGGATGCTAAGCGGATCGTAATCCTTTATGGTGAAGGTTTGTGGTACATAGCCTACATAGGTAATAGTTAACTGCGAATTGACCGGTACATCAAGCGAAAACTTGCCGTTTATATCAGTTGCTGTAGAAATCGTTGAACCTTGCAGCTGCACAGTGGCGCCAATTAAGGGCAGCGCATTATCAGCTGCAACGGTGCCGGTGATCTGAGAGGAACCTAATTGTTCGCCAACCGGTAAAATCACGATGATATTGTTACTCAGTTTATTGTAAGTGAAGCCCGTATTGGCTAACAGTTTATCCAAAGCTACCAGGGCATCTTCCTTATCGACAGTGAGGCTAAACTTAGCAGTGGTTGGGATCTTACGTTCGCTGTATACAAAATGGTAGGGCGATTGCTTTTCAATAGCAGCGAGCGCTTTTTTAAAATCTGCCGATTTTAAGTTCAAAGAGACTTTATTTTGCCCGTAAACACCGGCAAATGAGGATAAGCTAAATAATGAAATTAATAAAAATCTCAGTTTCATTAATAGAGGTTAACACCAAACAGACTCCACCACTTCATTTACCAGCAAAGCACCACCTTTGCTTTTTTGTTGCCTCCAATCAACTATTTCAGTTAAAAAAGCAAAAGCTAATAAATTAGCAAAAGTTGTAAGCAGTTTTCGGCTAATGATTGTTCTATAACTACAAGATGAATTTGCCCAAACGTTAAGATGATTTAAAAGCGAATTCATATGTTCTGAGATTTAGTTGATAGCCGGGGAGGAGTCCCCGGTTTATTTTCAATACCCAAAACATGGCTTGCGCGATAAAAAAATCAAGGCAAAGCAGGGCCAATCCAACTTTGACGGATTAAAATAACGTAAAATTCGCGTTACTTTAAGTATCTGAGTAGCAGTAAAAAGCTATTTAACCGTAAATTTTTGAATTAAGGCTGCGTTTTCAGAATCACCACCAACTTTTATGGCATATTCGCCGGGGTACATTTTAAACTTATGTTCCTTTGCATCCCACTTTTGAAGTTCAGACGCCGCGATCTTAAAAGTGATTTGGTTACTCTCCGCTGGTTTTAGTTGAACTTTTTTAAACGATTTAAGCTCCTGGATAGGAAGATCCGGATTTTTCGGATATACAATATAGGCCTGTGCCGTTTCTGTTCCATTTAATTTTCCGGTATTAGTTAATTTATAAGCAACCGAAATGGTATCTGTATTTTTATATTGTGTCTTCAATTTTGAGGCAGCCTCATACCCGAAGGTAGTATAGGTTAACCCGTAACCGAAAGGGTATTGTACTTTACCGGTGTGGTACCTGTAAGTACGCTCTTTCATATCATAGCTATCAAAAGCAGGCAAATCATTTACTGAGTTGTAGAAAGTTAGCGGGAGTTTACCCGACGGTGCCACTTTGCCAAATAAAAGATCTGCAAGTGCGTTCCCACCTTGTTCACCGGGGTACCAGGCCAGGATGATGGCATCTGCATAGGGCTTAATAGCAGCAATGTCAACATCGCTGCCACTGGTAACAACCGCAATCAGTGGAGTTTTTGTGCCTTTGCGCAGTGCCTTTAAAAATGCGATCTGGCTGGCAGGCAGGCTTAGGTTTTTTTTGTCTCCCCCAGATGGGGATAAGAATGCGTCACCCGCTTCGCCCTCGTTAGTTGGCGATAATCCTAGTACGGCTATGCTGATATCGGCGTTGCCGGCCCCCCAGATTCCACCAAAATGGGTAGTATCGCTTTCACCTGCTCCCAGGTCATATTCAACCCTTACCCCTTTATCAACCGCACCGGAAATACCTTCAACAAAATTTACCATGTTAGAGCTGATACCGTGATAGCTGCCAACCAGGGCATCAAGTGATGCCGCATTTGGCCCTAATACCATTATACTGCCGTATTTATCGGCACTTAAGGGTAATAGGTTGCCCTTGTTTTCTAATAATACCATGCTTTTTTGCGCTGCCTCACGGGTGAGGGCTACATGGTATGCGTTGTGGATACTATCTGTGCCGAAATTGGCATAAGGTGAAAGTTTAGGCTCATCATAAAAGCCGAGTTTCATTTGCGTAAGCAATACCGGCGTTAGCGCAGCATCAACTTCTTTTTCTGAAAGGAGTTTTTGTTTTACAGCTTCTACTACATCGTTCTGCAGCACGCTGGAGCAATCCAGGTTGATACCGGCTTTGATAGCCGCCGCTGCTGCTGCTACGCTGGTTTTAATATATTTATGTGTATTGAACACATCATCTAATGCACCGCAATCGGTTACAATATAGCCGGTAAAGCCCCAGTCTTTCCGGAGGATATTTTGTAGCAAATTGTTATTTACCGAGTTCGGGATCCCGTTTACGCTGTTGTAGGCCGTCATTACGCTGGAAACACCACCTTTAACCAGTTTATTGAAAGCATATAAATAAGTATTGTGCAAGTCCTGCTCCGATACCTTTGAGTCAAAATAATCGCGGGTAGCTTCCGGGCCGCTGTGGGCCACAAAGTGCTTGGCAGTTGCAGATATTTTTAATCTGCCGGGTATCTGGCCCTGCATACCATTTACATAGGCCATGCCTATCTGGCTGGTAAGAAAAGGGTCTTCCCCGTAAGTTTCCTGGCCGCGTCCCCAGCGCGGGTCGCGAAAGATATTAATATTGGGTGACCAATAAGTCAGCCCTACATACTGCCCGTGGTTGTTTTTTGCTATGGCCAGGTTGTATTTTGCCCGCGCTTCGGTTGATATCACATCGCCAATTTGCCTGATTAATGTCGTATCAAAGGTTGCAGCCATGGCGATTGCCTGCGGGAAAATGGTTGATTCGCCTGCTCGAGCTACCCCGTGCAGTCCCTCATTCCACCAATTATAGGCGGGTATTTGCAGACGCTCTACCGCTTTACTTCTGTAACCCAGCAATAATGCTTTTTCTGTAAGTGTTAATTTGCCCAAGAGATCCTTCACCCGGGCGTTTTGACTCAGATTTGGATTTAAATAGGCAGCCTGCTGTTGTGCAAACGCAGTGATGCTGAAAGTAAGGGTTAACGTTGTAAATAGTAAAGTGCGAATAGAGGCTTTCATGATATAAATATCTTCTTGTAAAAAGTATCTGTATTGGAACGTGCTGTTGTAATTTTAGCGGGTAAAAATTTGAGCCAAAAATCTAATAAATATAGATAGTGGAATTTGATACCTGGTAATGAAACTTTTCTGTCAGGCGAAGGTCGTTCAGCAAATGTGGGGCGGACTTTTCGAAGTACCCGGTGAAACGGAATTTTTTGAGTCCCTCGTTTTTGAACACAACATTTACCCCGTACCGCTGCTCCATCTGTAGTGCAATGTCTTCAAAGCTTTCGTTTCTGAAAACCATCTGATCGCTTAACCAGGCGGTTTCTAATAAAGTACTGTCACTGTCGCTTTGGTAAGTGAAGGATGTAAGGGTGTATTGGGTATTGTTACTGTTTTTAGCTGTATCGTGTTTGGGTGCAACTGGCAGGTTTGGCTTATTATAACTTGCATTTTTTACGACGAGTTTTTCGTTTGGCTTCAGCAAGATCCGGTCTTCCGGCCGGTCGTTAAGCGTCACTTCAATTGCTCCCCTTAACAGGGTGGTTTCCATCACTGAATCTTTCGGGTAAGATTTTACATTGAATGCTGTTCCAAGCACCTTGATATTCATTTTACCAGTATGGATGATAAAGGGATGTTTTGGATCCTTTTTTACGTCAAAATAAGCTTCTCCAGTTAGGGTGACTTCACGAAATTGGTGATTAAAACTAGCAGGGTATGCTAAAACACTTTTTGAATTCAGGGTAACCTTAGTGCCGTCGTTTAAAGTAATTATAGCCTTTTGGCCGTTCGAATTAAATTGCTGCAAGGCAACGCCTTCCTGGTCTTTATCAGCGAAATATAAAAGATAAGTTAATGCAGCTGCCGCGAAAACAAGCAAAGCCGCAGCTATCGCCCAGAAATAAGTCTTCTTTTTAAACGCTGCAGGAGGTGGAAGTAAGTGCTGGTCGGTGTCATGATCATCTAGTCCGGCTTCTTCCGCTTTTTTAATTTTATCTTTTAACTTACTGAAAGCAAGTTTGTTGTCTTGCTGATGCGTATCAGAATTTTTCCAATACAAACTCATAGCTTCATATTGTTGCTTAAATGAAGGGGAGGTATCCAGTAAAATTTTAAGTTCGTCGGCTTCCGGTTGGTTTATTTCTCCGGTAAGTTTCTTGGTTACCAGTTCAATAAATTTCTCGTCGCCCATCTCGGTTTATAACTTCCATTTGTATTATGGACAATATTTTTTCAAAAAATACATACAAGTTTAATGAAAAAATAGAGAAATATCTATAAATGAGGATATTTAGAAAATGTAGTCGGGTATTTTAGCTGGCGAAGTCTGGAAATTTGCCCGGTAATAGCCCTCAAGGGTGACGTTGAGTTTTTTCATAGCCCGGAAAAGTTGCGTTTGCACAGTGCGGGGCGAAATGTTTAGGATTTCGGCTACCTCTTTGTAGCGCATGCTATCTTCCTTAATCAGCCTGAAAATAATCCGGCATTGTTGCGGCAGGGTATCAATGGCGCAATCCATCTTGTGGATCAATTCTTTATTTTCCAGCGCCCTTTGCGGATCGTAATTATTAAAAAATTCAACTTGATTGGTATCTTCGATTTGTACCAGGTGAATATTGGAATATTTTTTAATGTAATTTAGCGAATGGTTTTTAACAGCGACAAACAGATAGGTCTCGGGTTTCTTTATCTCAGTGAGTGTTTTGCGGTTTAGCCAGCATTTTACAAATACGTCTGATACGATTTCCTCGGCAGCTTCGCGATTGTGAATGTATAGCACACAAAATCTGATCAGCGAATTGTTTAAAACGGAGAAGAAAAGCTCAAATGCTTTATCGTCATCATTTTCGCAAATCAGTTTCCAGAGACTTAATGTATCTACTTTTTTACTCAAAATATCAATATTTACGCTTTATGTTGCCCCTAATGTGAATTCAACATTAAGAACAGTTAAATTTATAAAACTATTTTAAATAGATAAGCATCTTTTGAATTTTTATTAAAAAGTTTTTTTGAACATTGTAGGCGATAACCGATAAACGGTTGTTGTAATAAGTACACTATGTACAAAGTTCGCTCTTTGTGGTCGACCGTAGTATATAGCGTTAGAAAAATCCCTTTAAGTACACCTTATGAAGTTTATTATCAGTAAAAAAACATTTTTCGTCGCGATTTCGGCAATATCCTGCCTTTTTGGAGCCGAAAAATCATTTTCGCAAAACATTTATGAATTAAATGGTAGCTGGAAATGCAAAAAAGCAGGCGAGATTTCACAAACCGGCCTGGAAATTTCCAAAACCACTTACAGTTTCGCGGGGTGGATGCCAGCAGTGGTGCCTGGAACTGTACTAACCAGCTTGTTGGCTGAAAAAAAAGTACCCGATCCATTCTACGGGATGAACAATGAAAAAATTCCTGATATCTACAAAACAGGCAGCGCTTACTATACTTACTGGTTCGCTAAAGATTTTAAGCAAACTGTACCAGCCGCCGGGCGCCATATTTATTTAAACTTTAATGGCGTTAATTATAGTTTCGACGCTTTTTTAAACGGACACAAATTAAACCGTACAATTAATAAAGGTATGTTTTTGCGCCGCTCGTATGATATTACCAGGTGGCTTGCCAAAGATGGGGCTAATCGCCTGGCCGTAATCGTACACCCGCCGGATGCTGTGGGCAATGCAAATGGCGGCCAGGGTGGCGACGGTACCATAGCAAAAAATGTGGGTATTCAATACACCGCAGGGTGGGACTGGATACAACCGATGCGCGATAGGAACACCGGTATATGGGATAAAGTTACCGTGCAAACCACCGGGGCTGTCCGCATCAAGGATCCGCATGTGATTACGCTTGTTCCTGGTGTTCGCCAAGCAGAAGGTGCTCAGCAACCGGCCATTATACAATTATCTGCCGATCTGCAAAATGCATCGGCCACCCCAGTAACCGGGGTTTTACAATATGAACTGGCCGGATTAAAAGTACAGAAGAAGGTTACGCTTAAACCCGGTGCGATAACAGAAGTGCAACTAAGTGACCTTACCTTACCTAACCCTAAATTGTGGTGGCCAAATGGTTATGGGGCGCAAAACCTCTACAATTTAAAACTGCAGTTTGTAGAAACCGGTGCCAAAATTTCCGATGAGCAAAATATATCAGTAGGCGTAAGACAAATTACGACCGAATGGAACAGCCGTACCGAAAGCAAACAGGTAAATGTTAACGGGCAAAAAGTGTTTATAAAAGGTGGTAACTGGATCATTTCTGACGCGATGCTGCGTTTTTCCAAAGAACGCTATGATGCCGAGGTGCGTTTTCACCGGGATATGAACCTAAACCTGATCAGGGTTTGGGGTGGTGCGCTGATAGAGCGACCAGACTTTTTTGAAGCTTGTGATAAATATGGCATGCTGGTATTCCAGGATATGTGGGGATCGGGCGATTGCAACGGCCGGTGGCTTGACCCAATGAAGCTGGAAGACCAATGGACCCGCCGCAAGTACCCGGATGATCATGACCTGTACCTCGAATCGGTTGCAGACCAGGTGAAGCTGGTGCGTAACTATGCATCACTTGCCATTTGGTGCGGCGGTAACGAAATAACGCCGCCCGAAGATATATTGCGGGCGCTGCAGGATACCCTAATGCCGAAGCTGGATAATACCCGCTGGTTTATCCCGTACTCCAACTCCGAAACGATGTCGCGCAATGTGCTTGGCGGTAATGGCGACGGGCCTTACGGAATCCAGCCCTTATCTGTGTTGTGGAACGAACGGACTTACCCATTTAATTCTGAGATTGGGTCGGTAGGGGTGAGTGATTATGAATCTTTAAAGCGTTTTCTGCCCCAGGAAAATATGGTGCTACCCGTTTACGATGAAGCAACCGGCAAAACAAAAACCGATTCTGTTTGGGACTATCATAAATATATAGGTTATGACGGTTTTATAAACAAATACGGCAAGGCAAAAAATGTAGAAGATTTTGCTGACAAAGCGCAGCTGGTTAACTATGACCAGTACCGCGCGTTGATGGAGGGCTTCAGCTCGCACATGTGGGATTGGTATACCGGCGTGATCATATGGAAAACGCAAAACCCGTGGACAGCCATGCGCGGCCAGATGTATGATTATTACCTGGATCCGAACGCTTGCCTTTATGGCCTGCACAACGGAAGCCAGCCGCTGCACGTGATGTATAACCCTACCGATGGTATGGTGATGGTAGCCAATAATACCTTTAAACCGGCAACTAATTTAATGCTGGTAGCCAAAACATTTGATATGGATGGCAAAGAGAAAATGATCACCCAGGTTTTCGTCGATGTTACCGAAACAACAACTAAACGATACCTGTCGGTAAAGAAAGCACTGGATGAAGTTGCCAAAGATAAAGGCGCATTTTTATTGCTGGAGCTTTTGGACGAACATCAGAAATCCATCAGTCAGAATATTTACTGGGTAGCCGATCAAAAAGGCGATTACTCAGGTTTGCAGAAAATGGAAAAGGTGGCATTGCAAACAACTGCCCGCCAGGTAAGCACCGGCAAAGTTGAGGTTACGCTGACTAATAAAAAAGGCGGTCCGTTGGCATTCTTTAACCGATTATCTTTGGTAGATGCAGGTACCAAGAGCAGGTTGCTCCCCGTTTTTTATAGTGATAACTATATAACCGTATTGCCGGGTGAGACTAAAAAAGTGATTGTTGATTATACCCCGGTAAAAAGTGGGGCCAAACCATTGCTAAGCGTAAAAGGCTGGAATGTTCCCGAAGCTTTTATCAGTATTCAATAGCATTTGCCAAACTAATTATGCAGCCGCTAAATACGAAAGTATTTAGCGGCTTTTATTTGGAAGTGTTTTGTAATAGTATCAATCCATATTTGGCGCTTTTCCATTGTTCATCCAGATCCTGCGGCACCTTTCCCGGCGTTTGCGAAAAGTTCCCGAGGATGATATCCATATCGCCATCGCCGTCAACATCTGCTTTTTCCATCGTCAGCGATTTTATGGGCAGTCCTGCTTTTAAGGTAAATGGTTTAAACCTGAATGTTTTGCTATCCTGGTTTTGCAAGTAAATGAAAGACTCGCTCAGTAGCGGACCGTAATCGGGGAAGAAAGATGTTGTAGCGAAATCAATATCGCCATCGCCGTCGAAATCATCAGCTAGAACACGGGTAACCCCATAAACAGGGTAAAAAAACCGCGCTTTAAATACACCATTGCCCTGGTTCAAATTCAAACGGATACCGTGGTAGGATTTTAAAATGTTGGAGTAATCTGCATTGTCCCCATGCACGGTAACAATATCCGTAAGGCCATCATGGTCATAATCTACCAGCGCCATATCGGTAGTGCCATAGTTAGGAGGGAAACGCAACACCCGTTTGGCTTTAAATTTAAGGTTCTCTTTCTGGTAAAAGATATATACACTTTCGTCGCCCTGGGAAAACATGGCAATGATATCCTTTTTACCATCTCCGTCCATATCTTTTAGGTAGCACATCACCGCACCGGGCACGGGCAGCAAAACGTCTTCGGTATATTTTGCGTTGACATTGTTTTTTTTGAACAGGGATAAGGAGCCCGTTTTGTTCCCGAAATTACATACGACGATCTCCGGGATCCCGTCGCCATTAAGGTCTTCAATCTGGCTGTGAACAGGTCGGTGCAGATCGGGGAGTACAGTTGTCTGGGTTTCGGCGTTTAGCTGTACGTAAGATCCGGTACTGAGTTCGGTAGGGTATAGCTTACCTATTTCCGTAAGGTAAGTAGTGTTTTTATCGAAGTTAAAATCTACTACCGGGCTGCTCACGTCATATGTTTTGGTGATACCGGCCGTGTATTGCCAATTAATTACCTGCTTGTGAAAATTGCTTATCCACAGAGTTTTTGTATCAACATTATATTTTAAGCCGGTGATCATAGACGGTCCCTGCTCGTCTATCTGGATATTTACGCGTTTAAATTGGGTGAGCGGACTGTTACGGGTAAGTCGGCTCTCGTCTAACAGGCTGGTATCCGGTGCATTTGCAATAACGTAGGTCTCTATCTTCTTCCAGTCTTCCTGGCTGATCATCGGCCGCTCGGGGATGATATTGTTTTTGTTAACGATGGCTCTCTCTGCATCAGACAAACCCCTCAGCGGATCATAATTGGGATATATGATCCCCATGCGGCTGGCCATAATGGGTAGCACGTGATTTTTCCAGATCTCTTTGGTAAGCGTTTCCGGACCTGGCGCCATATGGCAAAGGCTGCAGTAGCGTAAAAATAAGGTGCGGCCGTCATCCGCAGTAACGCGACGGTGGGTTTTTGTGGTAAAGGAATTTAAACTGATAAAGAGTGTAGTAACAAAACAACTCAACAAAATTCCAGTTCTCAACTGCATGCGCGCGTTTATTGTTAATACGTGTTTTTAAGCTAAGTAGATGCCTGAAGCAATAAATTACTGACGACCCACCTAAAACTATTTTATTACCGGGTTTACATTGGCTGCTTTTAGCTTTTTAACGATATCTGCACCAACATCCCGGCCCTCTTTATTACCGTTTACAATGGCATCATTAAAATGTATGCCGCCGTAAAAACGCGAGATGGAAGCTTCTTCTGCCGCCTGCATAAATGAGCTGAATTTACGTGGCGCAACCCCATAAGGAATTTCTGAATCGTCTGTATAAGCAAAATGTTCACCCAATAAATAAGTAAGCACCGTTGCCGAAGCGTTGGAAAGCACCGCGTGTCCGCTTGGATATTCGGGGAAGGGGGGCGTTTGCAAAAATGGCATCCATTTAATATCGATATAGCGGTTGATATAGGTTTCAGGCCGGATACCGTTGCTGCGGTATTTTTCATCCCAGCAGCTGATAAAAGCATCCATCAGCGTCATCCCTTCCAGGCTCATCACCATTACCGCCTTATCAAAGCTAAGGTTAGCTTTTTTCGTGGCAATGGCCGCAATATTCATCCAGTGGCCGCCAGGACTGATCTTCTTGAAGCCGATCATCATGTGGCCCGAAGTGGTTACGGCGAAAGGGTTGCAATCCCAAAAACTGGCAATGTTAACCTGTTCTGTAGAAGGGTGAAAGGATACTTTATACACTTTATAAGCTTCCTTATAAAAATCACTTGCGGTATCGGTACTGAAAGGGGTTGGCCTTACCGGCACAAACTGGCTGGCCGAATCGATAAACATCGGGCGCACCGTTTTCCAATTTGGCTCTACGGCTTCCATGTAGCTGGGTGGGGTTGGGTACCAATTGGCGTTGCCCTTTATTGGTGTGTAGCGCAGCTTGCCGCTTAAGCGGTTGTACCGGTCGCCACGGGAATACGCAATTATTTTAGCGCTCATTTCCACAGCGGCTGCTATAGATTGCCGGATGATTGCCTCGCTAACATTATTTTTCTTCAGGAGGGCTACATATTTATCTTCATCAGGCTGTAGCATAAAACCAGAGGGCAGCATTTGTTTGCCGGTTTCCAGCATACAATAAACCGCTGCAATGCGGTAATCATAGCTGCCGGGCGCTAAGGTGATCGTATTATCCTGGTTATAGGTTTTTACAAAAGAGGCTATCGGCAATATCTCCCTATTGTTTAAAGCCACCAGGTTGTATGCCCCCATCATTACATAATTGTAGTACCGGGCGGCGGCAGGCGGGTTAACTACATCATGGATCATCACTGCCGAAACTGAATTGATCGTTTGATCCAAACTTAAATAATCCGGCAGCGGTGATCCATTCTGCGCCATAACAACAGTGCCGCGAATGATAAAAAGTATCAGTAATATTTTTTTGGTCATTAGTTTTCTTTATAAAATTGAACCGCCTCATTGGATACGGCGATCATAATATATTTTGAATTGCTGACGGTGATCTCGGTTGCTGATTTTACATCGCCCGGCACACAAATGCCCGATGCAACCTGCGTTACGTAGGTAAAGCCGCCCTTGCCATTGCCTTTTAAAAGGCAGCCATAGCCGGCATCAAAACTGCCCAGTTTTAGTCGGTTATCAGAGTGATTGCCAAACAATAGCAGATCTGGTTTGCCGTCATAATCGTAGTCGCCGCTTAAAATTTGGGTCACCGTGGAAAATTGAGCCTCCACAGGCAAGCTGGTTTTAACAAAGCTACCACCCCTGTTTAAAAAGCATGCGGTGCCCACATCCGTAACGCTGAGTTTATCCGCTTTTGAAAGCTCATCTGTACTAAATATTTGCTGCATGGTAGCATCGCAGTAAGCTTTGTATGAGCTGAATTTTTTGCGCATTGGGTAAATCTGATCGTTAAGTTCATCGCGGCTAACAAATGGATAGCTTACACCCTGTACGAAAAAATTAAAGAAAGGGTCTATCGAACCATTGTTGTCAAAATCGGCGTAATACATTTCTGCAGGCTGTGCCGGGCTTGCGGTTATTTGGGTATTGGTGCCGAGGTTACCAGCAATCAAATCCATTTTTCCATCGCCATCTACATCCACCAGGTTTAAACTGTTCCAAAAGCCGCTTTCGGGTTCACTAAACCAGGTTTTAGTTTTGTCAACAAAGCCTTCTTTAGTATTCAGGTAAACCATAATCGGCATCATGTCGCCGCAAATGATCAAATCCTTGCGGCCATCGCCATCCAGGTCTGTCCATTGGGCATCGGTAACCATACCGGCCATTTTAAAGGGCGCGGGTGAAGATTGAAAGCTGCCGTCTCCGTTGTTGGTGAGCAGGTAACTTTCCGGCGTAACCGGGTACTGGCCGGGTACAATCCGTCCGCCAATAAACAGGTCCATTTTGCCGTCGTTGTTATAATCGCATGGGCGGATGCAAGATTTGCTGCTGTTGGTAATCTTAGGCAAAGTAGTGCTCATATATTTAAAGGCACCTTTGCCATCATTAAAATATAACTTATCCTGCAGGGCAGGCGTGCCCGGTTCTAGCAAGGCATAGCCGCCTTTGGCAAGGTACAGATCCGGGAAGCCATCGCCGTTGGCATCAAAAAAAACGGCTGCTGATGTGTTTTCGGCATTCAGGTCGGCAATATCCGAACCCGTAAATGAACCATTTTTATTTTGTAAGAAAATTTTACCCGGAGCGGTAGCATCGCCACCAATGAAGATATCTTCCAGTCCGTCTTTATTAACGTCGGCTTTTGCCATTACCGGCCCTGTTTTCGAGTCCATGAACAGCATCAGCGGCTGGCGCTTAAAATCGTTTATTGAATTCTCAGTGCTTTTGTAAGCTATGGCAGCGCCTGCTTTGGTGAACAGTGTTTTGGTTTGGCTAACCAGCGGGAGGGGTTTGTTAATGCCCTGGTAATTAACGTTTATGTGTTGATTGGTCTTTACATCGGTTAGCAGTTGAACGGTTTTATCCGGCCAGATGATCTTAACGGAATCAATCGCGGCCAGCTTACCCAACCCAAAGTTGAGAACGGTAGATACCGATGATAAATACCCCCGGTTTTGGTTTACTTCCTGGTATTGAATTGATTTCCCGGCATACAGGTATACGCGGGTGCCGGTAGTGATCAATTGTTTGTTGGCTTGGGTAAAACTTAAGGACAGGTATGTATTGCCTAAAGTTTGACTGGCAGTGTTTTCAAACACCGAAGCCGTGTTATTGATGTTATTGGTAATAAGGTCCAAATCGCCGTCATTATCCAGATCAGCATAGGCTGAACCGCTGGAAATGCCGGGTTGTGTGATCCCCCAATCCTGTTTTTTGTTGGTAAAAGTAAGATCGTGATTATTTTGAAAGATGTAGTTGGATAGCGTTGTTGATGGCATCGCCTGTACGAGGTCCATTAGTAAAGTAGGCTCGCGATCCATAGCCTTCTTCATTTTATAATCGCCCCAATAGCGTAAAAAGTCTTTGTTGGTATAATCCCTAAGGTATCCGTTCGAAATAAAAATATCTTTGTATCCGTCGTTGTCAAAATCAGCAATTAAAGGGCACCAGCTCCAATCGGTGTTGGACACACCTGCCAGCTGGCCTATTTCACTAAAGGTGCCATCGCCATTATTCAATTGCAGCATGTTACGCATGTACTGTTTGTAAAGGCCCTGGTTAAGCATCAGCTCAAAGGTTTCGTAGTTTTCCTGCAGCTGAAGCAGTTTTTGCCGCCTGTTATCGGGAGGTAGCATATCCAGGGTCATGATATCGGGCAAACCGTCATTATTAATATCCGCGATATCAACCCCCATAGAAAACTGTGATAGGTGCCGCAGCATTTTTTGCGATTGCTCGGTAAATGTTCCGTTCCCGTTGTTGATGTATACGTAGTCGGGTTCATTATAGTCATTGGTGGCGTAGATGTCAGGATAGCCGTCCTGGTTAATATCTGCAATGGCTACGCCAAGTCCAAAGGTTAATGGGTTTTGAATAATGCCTGCTTTTTTTGATACATCAGTAAAATGTCCGCCTGCGTTCTCAAATAATTTGTTGCTGGCCAGTTCATCTGTCTGGGTTTTGTTTTGGGCTATCTCTATATTATTAATCTTTTTAACGTTGTGGTTCAGCAGGAACATATCCAGTTTGCCATCGTTGTTGTAGTCGAAGAAAACAGCTTGTGTGCTGTAGCCGGGATCATCAAGCCCGTAGGCTTTGGCAGATTCGGTAAATTTGTTGTTGCCTTTATTGATAAAAAGCTGGTTCCGCCTAATCTCGTTATCGCCGAGGCCGGAGTAACAGATATAAATATCTAGCAGGCCATCGCCATTTACATCAGCCATGGTAACGCCGGTTTTCCAGCCGCCTTTCCGGCCCGCAAGGGCAGGGGAGGCCTGCACGGTAATATCTTTAAATTTCAGGTTGCCCAGGTTAAGGTACAACTTGTTTGCGCCCATATTGCTGGTGAAAAAAACATCGGGCAGGCCGTCGTTATTGATATCGCCAACGGCAACGCCACCACCGTTATACAGGTATTCGTAGGAGAGTACGTTTAATTTCTCATCTTCCGTTAAATCGTTACGAAAGCTGATTCCGGTTTGTGTGGCCGGTAAAAGTTTAAACAGGGGTGATTGCTGGGCAAATACGCCGGTACATTTAATTACGATTAAGAGGCACAAAAGGCTCAGGCCCTTAAAAACCGGTCGGCAAAAACTGTAGCAGCAATACATTTAAATAATAGGGGTTTATTCGCTAATTACGGCGATTATAAATATAGCGATTGCTAATTTAAATTTAAAAACGTTTTCACTATAAACAAAAAAACAAGGCTGTATACACAGCCTTGTTTTTTTATAGTAGGGTATAATTATTTATCCCACCAAACTCGGGCGGTAAATACGTCACCACCGGTGATTTTTGCAACCGCAGCAGCATAATTTGCTGCGTTGGTAGATGGTAATCCAAGTGGGTAAGGATTTCTGCGGGGAATAGACCCATCAGTAAACTGTCCTGGGTATTTAACCGGTGTTAAAACAGGGAAGCCCGATCTTCTCCAGTTAGCCCATGTTTCATTGAAGTTAAATGTTGTAGAGGTTACCACAAAATACTCCATGTTGATTTGCTCTAAAGCAGTTGCCGGTACTAACGGATGAGCCGCTACAAACGCTGCAGTGCTGGCTGTAGAAACTGCACCAGCTGCATTGAATTGCGCAATGCTCTGTACGTCTGCTGCTAAGGCATTGGCAAAGTGTGTAGCTGCAACACCAGTGTTCCAGCCTCTTGTCGCTGCTTCTGCAAGCAACAATTCACTTTCGCCATAAGTATAAAGCATATTAATACGGCTGCGATCCTGATAAACAGCAAACCTTGGGCGTGAGTATTTGCCATCCGGTGCTGCAACATCACCTGCAACGGCAGGGTTAGCAGGGCTTGTTCCAGGGTATCCAGGTGCTTTAGATATGTCGGTAGTACCGCCGTTTTGGTCGTAGCCATTTGGCATACCAACTTGCAAAGCAGCAGTATTGTCACCAGCTAAATAAGCCTCATTTGCAGCTTTACCTGTTCCTGCTGAGATTTCTGCTACGGCACTAATGCGGGGATCTGCATTTAATTGCATGTAACTGATCAAAGTATTTGACCATCTTACTTCCCTGAAATCATCTTTTACCAATAATGCATTAACATCACTGTTGCTGTTACCATTTGCTTCATCAGCTTTAACTTTAGCATTATCATCGATAGATGCCATGGTACCGCCTGCAAATGCTTTTTCGGCATATGTTTTTGCAGTAGCAGGATCAACTTTAGTTAAGCGCATTGCAGCTTTTAACATTAAAGAGTAACCCAGTTTTTTCCATTGTGCAATGTTACCACCATACATCAAATCTGATGATGGTTTGTCTTTAGTAGCGTCTAACGCTGCAGTTGCTGTCTCTAACTGAGAAAGCATTGAAGTGTATACAGCTTGCTGGCTATCAAATTCCGGAGTGATCACACCAGATTTTGCCTGGCCTTCCTGAGAGAAAGGGATATCTCCGTAAGCATCGGTAACACGTTGCAGGATCAGGATCCGCATGATGGTACCAACGTTATCCAGGTTGGTGTATTCAGCTTTACCCTTGATCAGGTTTTTCATTTCATCAACCAGGGTAGCTGCGCCATAGCTGGTATTCCAGGTACGCTCTAAGTAACCGCGTCCGCTGCCACCGTAAACATACTTGTCGCCATTGCTATAGTAAGAGTAGGTACCGGCTAATGATTGAGACCACATACTTTGGAAAAGCAATTGATCGTAACCGCTGTTTGAAAACTTTATCTGAGACTGTGCCAGCAAAAAATTTGGTGGAAATGTGGCCTCATTTACTTTTGTAGGGTTAGTGTTGATTGCCTCAAAGTCTTTAGTACAACCCGCTATAAAGGTGGCACCTACAAGCAGGCAACTATATATAAGTCGTTTTTTCATCTTTGTTATTTTTTAAATTTAAAGTTAACATTTAACCCGTAAGTCCTAACAGCAGGTACGCTTGTACCTTCGATACCGGCATAGTTAATACCTGGTGCAAAGTTAGATTCCGGATCGATATTGTCTGTACGTTTCATGATAGTCCATAAGTTACGTGCTACCAAAGAAACGGTGATTGAATTAAACGGCGTGTTTGCTATAGAAGCCTTAGGAATAGCATAACCTAAAGTGATCTGACGTAATTTGATGAAGCTACCATCTAACACGTTAACCGCAGAGATATTACGTGCAAGCCCTTGGTAATAGGTTTGTGCAGGTACATTAACTGTGTTTGTAGTACCCGCTTCGTTTACACCAACACCAACAACACCAGTTTCGCGGCCAGCCAAAGTCATTTGGTTTAACCCGCGGAAGATACTGTAGTAATTAGTAGCTGATAAAACTTTGTTACCATAACGGTAATCGATCAGGAACGAGAAGTTAAAGTTTTTGTAGCTGAAATCATTGTTAAAGCCACCATAAAACTTAGGTATAACGCTACCCATAGGAACACGGCCTGTAGCTTTAGGAATACCCTGCGCATCATAGATAATTTGACCCTGGTCGTTACGAAGATAATCGTTAGCCAAAATTTGTGGGCCAGACATGCCTACAACAAATGCTGTTGTTGCATTTAACGGACGATAGGTACCTAAACCAATGTTGCTATTATTAGCATCTGTTGACAAGATCTTGTTATTTACATAAGTAAAGTTAAAAGATGATGTCCAGTTAAAGGTGCTGCTTCTGAAAGGTGAGCCATGTAGTTCAACCTCTAAACCTTTATTTTGTGTAGAACCGGTAGGAACGTAATAGCTGGTGTAACCGCTTGAAATATCAAGAGATCCGCTCAGGATTTCGTTTTTGGTTTTCTTGTGGAAATAGGTTACATCTAAGCCAACGCGATCGTTGAAGAACTTTAGTGAAGTACCGATTTCAAACTCACTTAATGTATAAGGTTTTAAGAAAAGATTTGGTAACGATGTATCAAAGCTACCAGCGCTTACTCCATTGATTGAATTATTTACGTTATAATAAACCCTGTTTGTGTAAGGATTTGGAGCTGCACTTGTTTTGGCATATGAAAGGCGTAATTTACCAAAGTCCAGGCCATTGATATGGGTAAGCTCGGAAAAGATAAAGCTACCAGAAACAGATGGCGTAAATATACCACGGCCTACATCACCACCAATACTTGAGTAAGAATCGTAACGGCCAGATGTGCTCAATACCAAGAAGCTTTTAACAGCGAAATCTGCAGTGTAATACGCAGAGTTTACCTGTTGTTTTGATACACCCTGGTTGCCACTGTCTCTTGTTTTACCGTTAGACAGATCGTAGAAGTACGGGATAATGAATTGATTGGCATTGATAAATGTACCAGATGCATCGCTTTTACGGATGTTACCACCCACAGACACATCAAGATTTAACAAGTCCTTAATCAGGTCATGCTTTGCACCAATCAAAACATCAGAGTTTAACTCAGTGATTTGAGTAGTTTGGGTTGACATACTACCGTTGTTGCCCGCGTAAGCTGTACCGGTTGGAGTAATGCCTAAACGTTTGTCATGGATTTTATCATAACCAATACGGCCTTGTACGTATGCCCAGTTAGTTAATGCGTATTTAGCAGATATAGATGATATTAAACGCTCCCTGGTAGTGTTGGTTACAAAATTGTAAGCAGCAAAGTAAGGGTTAGTTACATAAATATCATCGGTGAAAGACTGCTCTGTCCCATCGGCTTTGGTGCCTGGTGCCAAAATACTTTGGCCTTCGTTTGGCGCTAAGAACTGAACGTTGTTAGGGTTACCCGGTCCATCGCTCAAGCCAGAACGGTTTTTTGCGTTATCCAAAATGTAGTTGGCTACCAAATTGATATCCAGATTTTTAATTACAGTTTGCGAACCGTTAAAGTTGAAAGTTTTTCTGTTGATACCGCTATTTGGTGTAATAGCATGGTTATTCAGATCGGAAGCTGATAAACGGAATGCGCCGGTTTCGTTACCACCGGTTAAAGAAACCGTGTTGGTAAATGTGTTACCGGTTTTGTAGAATTTAGTATAGTCGTCGCTTGTTTTTGAGTAAGCGTAGTTATTACCGTCAAACTGAATTACTTGCGATCCATCCAACTTAGCACCCCAAGCCTGGTTGCCCGAAGCTAATGCACCTGCAGTAGTAACTGGTTTAGCACCAAGTAAACCCTGGCCGTAAACATTTTGGAAATCGGTATTATCATATACCTTATCCATTTGGTAGTTGGTGTTGTATTCAACGCCAAAACCTGAATTTTTCTTACCAGATTTTGTGGTGATTAAAATAACACCGTTTACCGCACGTGTACCGTATAATGCTGATGCCGACTGGCCTTTCAATACGGTCATGGTTTCGATATCATCAGGGTTGATGTTGCTGATACCATCACCAAAGTCTGCACCGCCCCACTCGCCGGACTGACCCCTTTGGGTGTTATCCATTGGTACGCCGTTGATAACAAATAATGGGCCGCCTGCTGTTAAGCTGGTTACACCACGTAACAAAATACGCGCTGATGAACCCGGGCCACCATTTGTACCACTGATACTTAAACCCGCAACACGGCCCTGTAGTGATAAGGCAACGTTGGTTTCTTTCGCAGTGTTTAATAAATCGCCTTTAACTGTAGTTACAGAGTAACCTAATTTACGCTCATCTTTCTTAATACCCAAAGCGGTTACTACCACTTCATTTAAGGCAGTGCTTGATGCTAAAGATATTCTGAGTGCTTTACCTGTAAAAACAACCGATTGGCTTTTAAAACCAACATAGCTAAATACAATGGTTGAATTTAAAGGAGCGTTTAATGAGAATTTACCGCTCGCGTCGGTTTGTGTGCCTGTACCGGTACCTTTTACCGCTACACTTACACCTGCCAGTGGCTCGCCGGCCTCATCAGTTACCAAACCTGTTACAGGCTCAGCGGCTTTGTGATTCAATTTAAAACCTTTGGTGTTTAAAGTTGCTTCAGCGGCATTAGCCGGTACGTTTGCTACGATTAGCAAAGCCAGCGCCATTTTACATATTGGCAGAGATTTATTCAGCCAATATCTGTTTCTTACACCCGTTGGATGTCTAAAAAATTCCATACTTGATTAGTTTAAAAGAGATTAATTACAAAATTCCCTGGTCAGGGGGGATTGTATAAACAGTTTAGTTTCTTAAGCGGTAGCCCCTTGGGTAACTATGCTTTGTTGGGGAGAGTAATTCTTTCTTACATAGGCCATCAATTAGTTTTTTTTAATTAGTAGTAAACAAGCCGGAGCTTTGGTAACGTTACTATTTATTGATTAGGTGCCGCAGATTGCTGGTTTCACAATACCTGCGTTGGTGTAAGGACAATTAAAAGAAATATAATGCTTACATCCTGAAAATTTTTTTTCTGTATTTTTTTTTAAACGGCTGGGTTAGTGTTGTCATTATGGAAACGCCTGATAATCAAAGGGCATAATAGCAATGTATGCTGCTTTGTTCCGCATGATTAACGGCGGGTGCATCTAAATCAAATTTATTGTAAGCATAAAATTATAAAAGCCTGTCTTAGACATAGCCGCGCTATATTTGGCCCGGACTTTATTTATAACTGCCTTATGATAAAAAGATCGGTATTTATTCTTTCAATGCTTTTGAACATAGCCGGGGTTTACGCCCAGGAGCACAACATGTCTAAAAGTTACCAGGCACCCTCTGATGAATTGGTAAAGCAAAAACTCAAGGGCTGGCAGGATCTCAAATTCGGCCTGTTTATGCATTGGGGTACTTACAGCCAATGGGGCGTAGTAGAAAGCTGGAGCATTTGCCCCGAAGACGAAGGCTGGACGCAACGTAAAGGCCCTTATGGTGCCACTTACAACGGTTACGTAAAAGCTTACGAAAACCTGCAGACAACTTTTAATCCAACAAAATTCAACCCTGAAAAATGGGTAGCTGCCGCCAAAGGTGCCGGGATGAAATATGTGGTATTTACAACCAAGCATCATGATGGCTTTAATATGTTTGATACCAAACAATCCGATTATAAAATCACATCTGCTAAAACACCATTTTCAACTAACCCACGTGCCAACGTCACGAAAGAGATCTTCAATGCATTCCGTAAGGAGAACTTTATGATAGGTGCCTATTTCTCTAAACCCGACTGGCATTCGGAAGATTACTGGTGGCCATACTTTCCGCCAAAGGATCGTAATGTAAATTACGACCCCGCCATGCATCCTGAAAAATGGCAGAAGTTTAAAGATTTTACCTACAACCAGATCAGCGAATTGATGACCGACTATGGAAAAGTGGATATACTTTGGCTGGATGGCGGCTGGGTAAGGCCTAAAAGTTCTATCGATACTTCGGTAGATTGGCAGCGCGGCATCAAATTTAACCAGGACATCGATATGGCTAAAATCGCAGCCATGGGGCGCAGCAAGCAACCGGGCCTTATTGTGGTTGACCGGACCGTTGCCGGAGAGTTCGAAAATTACACCACACCGGAGCAGCAAGTACCAGCCGTGCCGCTGGATCATCCCTGGGAAACTTGTATCACAATGGGTAATTCCTGGAGCTATGTTCCCGGTGATCGCTACAAATCTTCAAAAGAAATTGTTAACCTGTTGGTAAAAATCGTATCACGCGGTGGTAATTTGCTATTGAACATCGGCCCCGGCCCGGATGGGGACTGGGACCCGGTTGCTTATGAGCGCCTTGGTGAGATCAGTAAATGGATGAATGTAAACGGTGAAGGAATCTATGGATCTAAATCAATAGCCCCTTATTCTACCGGTAATATTTACTATACCAAAGCCAAAAATACCAATACTGTTTATGCGTTTTTATTAGCGCAGGATAATATGGTTAAGTTTGACAAGACGGTTACGGTAAAGCTTAACGACATTAAAAAGGTAAAGAAAGTGTCCTTGCTGGGTTTTAAGGATAAGATCAAATGGCAATTGACCAATGATGACCTGGTGCTGCAGATCCCGGCATCGGTTCAAAATAACCGTACTACGGCAAGTGCTGCAACTTTTAAAATAGAATATTAACGAGATATGAAGTTAAATTACGGGGCGATTGCCCTTTTTGTACTATCGGTAGCCTTTTCGGGTACAAAAGCAATTGCCCAGCAAAATGATCAGCGGTATCCTATTATCCCTTATCCAACCAGTTTAACGCCTGCTGGAGGTAGTTTTACCGTAACCCCTGCTACTGTTATTGTGTTGCCAGCCAATAAGTTATTTGCGAATGAGGCAGCGATACTGAACGGGTATTTTACAAATAGCTTTCATAAGGCTGTTAAGCTGAGCACAGTTGCTGTTGCGAATGCTATAAAACTGATTTATGATAAGGCCATCACCTCGGATGAAGGTTACCAGATGACCATTGGCAAAACCGGAGTGGTTATCCGTGCTAAAACAGCTTCGGGGATGTTCCGGGCGGTGCAAACCATCAGGCAGCTGCTTCCTGCTTCCGCAGAAGGCTCCAATGCTATTGCACTCAAAAGCCTCACGTTACCTTCATTAAGTATAGCAGACCACCCGGCGTACGACTGGCGCGGTATGCACCTGGATGTATCCCGTCATTTTTTCTCTATCGAATACCTGCGCAAGTTTATTGATGTAATGGCGCTGTACAAATTCAATAAATTCCATTTGCACTTAACTGATGATCAGGGCTGGCGTGTGGAGATCAAAAAATATCCAAAGCTTACTGAAAACGGCGCCTGGCGAACCTTTAACAACCAGGATACTGCCTGCATGAAACGCGCGGCAGATAACCCGGATTTTGAGATCGATAAAAAACACATCATTCAAAAAGATGGTAAAACGCTTTACGGGGGTTTTTACACCCAAAAGCAATTAAAAGAGCTTGTTGCCTATGCTGCAACCAGGCACGTCGAGATCATCCCGGAGATTGATATGCCCGGCCACATGATGGCTGCCATTAATGAATACCCGTATCTGAGCTGCGACGGAAAAAGCGCATTTGGTAAATTATTCTCTACGCCAATTTGCCCGTGTCTGCCATCTACCTTTCAATTTGCTCAGGATGTGTACAGCGAAATTATGGAGATCTTCCCGAGCAAATACCTGCACATCGGCGGTGATGAGGTGGATCGCTCCCTATGGGCCAAATCTGAAGAGTGCAAGGCGCTGATGAAGAAAGAGGGGTTGAAAAATACAGAGGAACTGCAGAGCTATTTCATTAATAATATGGAGAAGTTCTTCAACTCCAAAGGCCGCAAGCTGATAGGCTGGGACGAGGTGCTGGAAGGCGGCGTTAGTAAAACAGCTGTAATTATGTACTGGCGCAGCTGGGTGCCAAAGGCCCCTGTAGAAGCTGCAAAACTTGGTAACAAAGTGATCATGACGCCGGGAAACCCCTTGTACTTTGATGCACTGCCGGATAAGAATTCGATCACCAATGTGTATAATTTCGATATCATCCCCAAAGGTTTAACTGCTGCCGAAGCTGCAAACATCATCGGTGCCCAGGCCAACATCTGGACGGAGTACATCCCCACAGAAAACCGGGCCGATTATATGTACATGCCGCGGATGACGGCGCTCGCGGAAGTCCTTTGGACTAACCGTAAAGATTACAAATCTTACCAGCAGCGGTTGGAACAACAATTTCCGCGATTGGATGCGCTTAAAGTGCATTACCGCCTGCCTGACCTGGGCGGGTTCCTGGCCTCTAATGTTTTTACAGACCGGGACACCCTGAAAGTGATCAAACCAATGGCTGATCTGACCATCCGTTACACAACCAACGGTACTTTACCAAACGCCGCTTCTACGGAGCTGAGCAAACCATTGGCTATTGATAAAACGGAAAATATTCGGTTGGCTGCCTTCAAACCGAATGGCACAATGGGCGATGTTTATAATCTGAAATATCAGAAACAAACACTTGCGGAACCAGCAACCGGAAAATCAGTAAGCAGTGGGCTGATTGTTAATCAGTATAAAGAATATTACAAACAGGTTTCGCTGATACCAGATACTAAACCGGATGGCGTGTTTAAAGTCAACGAGATCATTGTTCCTAAATATGCAGAGGCTCCAAGTTTTGCTTTAAAATACCGTGGTTATTTTGATATTCCGCAGGATGGTATTTACAGCTTTTACCTCACTTGCGACGATGGAGGCGTGCTGAGCATAGCAAACCGTGAAGTGGTTAATAACGACGGCTTGCACTCGGCGATTGAAAAGAATGGGCAGGTTGCCTTAAAGAAAGGCCTCCAACCGGTAGCGCTTGATTTTATTGAAGGCGGCGGTGGTTACACGCTTAAATTAAAGTATAGCCTTAACGGCTCCGAACCTACAGAAATTCCATCAGCCTGGCTGAAGAACTAAACGTATGAAAAGAAGTTTATCAATTTTAGGGGGATGCCTGCTGTTTGCAAATCTTGCTTTTGCACAGCCCGCTCCAAAGCCTTACGGTGCCTTGCCTAATAAGGCTCAGCTCAACTGGCATGAAATGGGCATGTACTGTATTATCCATTTTGGGGTGGATACCTATACTAATAAAGAGTGGGGGTTCGGCGATGAAAGTCCGTCGTTAGTTAACCCTAAACAATTCGATGCCATGCAAATCGTTGGAGCGGCTAAAGCGGGCGGTTTTAAAGGGGTGGTAATTGTAGCCAAACACCACGATGGCTTATGTATCTGGCCAACTAAAACAACCGAACACAACATTAGCAAAAGCCCCTGGAAAAATGGCAAAGGCGATATGGTTCGCGAATACCAGCTGGCCTGCCAGAAATTAGGCATGCAGCTGGGCCTCTACTGCTCTCCCTGGGACAGGAACAACGGCGCCTACGGCACACCGGCTTATTTGGAGATCTACCGTGCCCAGCTAAAAGAACTATACAATAATTATGGACCTATCTTTATCTCCTGGCACGATGGTGCCAATGGGGGTAATGGCTACTACGGCGGCAAGGTGGAAGACCGGAAAATAGACCGAACCACCTATTACGATTGGGATAACACCTGGGCAATGATCCGTAAATGGCAGCCCGCCGCCGCTATATTTGGCGATATTGGCCCTGATGTGCGTTGGGTAGGGAACGAAGAAGGCGAGGCAGGCAAAACAAGCTGGGCTACCTACACGCCTAAAGCGCCGGATGAAGGCAAAAAGCCATCCAACGGTTACAGTAAATATGAGGAAGCACCAGAGGGAACCCGCACAGGCCAATGGATGCCTCCCGAATGCGATGTTTCGCTTCGCCCGGGTTGGTTTTACCATGAATCTCAAAATGCACAGGTAAAAACGCCTTATCAATTACTGGAGCTTTATTATAAAAGTGTTGGCCGCGGTGCTAATCTGGACCTTGGCCTTTCGCCAGACCCACGCGGCCTCCTTAACGACCGGGATGTGGCTTCGCTTAAGCAATTTGGCAATCTGTTGAAACAAACCTTTGCAATTAACCTGGCAAAAGATGCTGCATTTACGGCAAGCAATATTCGCGGTAATAACAAGCTTAAATTTGGTACGGCTTTTTTAACCGACAATGACCGCTACAGTTATTGGGCTACTAATGATGCCATAACTAAACCTTCTTTGGTTGTTGATCTGCATGGCCAAAAAACATTTAACGTTATCCGCTTGCGCGAAAACATCAAACTGGGCCAGCGCATAAATGCCTTAGCTGTTGATGCTTTTCAAAATGGGGTGTGGAAGGAAATAGCAACAGCTACCAGCATCGGTGCAAACCGGTTGATCCGCCTGCCGCAAAATATTACGACCAATAAAGTTCGCCTGCGTGTTACCAGTGCCAATGCCTGTATCGCCTTAAGTGATTTCGGTTTATTTAAGGAGCCTGCACATTTGAGTGCACCGCTGATCAGCCGTGATAGAAGTGGTATGGTAAGCATTGGTACAGATGCTCCGGTAGCTGGTATTCGCTATACCACAGATGGTTCGGAACCGAATGTCAGCTCCGCTTCTTACCAGCAGCCGTTTGCGCTACCTACCGGTGGCGTTATCAAAGCCGCAAGTTTTGAAGGTGCCAAGCAGAGCGAAACCGGGATAGGGGATTTTGGTTTATCTAAAGCAGGCTGGTCGGTTATCAGCAGTACACCGCAAACGCTGAGCAAATCTTTGTACGCTATTGACGAAGATCGCTATACTAACTGGAGTAGTTTACAGGCAGATACCGCCGCAGCCATCAAATATCCGCAGGAGATCAGCGTTGATATGGGTAAAGTGGAAGCCATTAAAGCGTTTACCTACCTGCCGCGCCAGGATAAACGTACCGCGGGTATGGCTGATAGCTACATAGTTTATACCAGTAATAATGGGCAAGACTGGGCTCCCGTCGCAAAAGGGGAGTTTTCTAATATCAGATCTAACCCTATAGAACAGTTAATTACATTGCAGGGCGTAAGCAGCGCCCGGTACTTTAAGTTTGCTATAACCCACGTCACCAATGGCAACGGTGTAACGGTAGCCGAGATAGGGGTTAAAACCAAGTAAGTCATGATGAAGCATTATAAATATTACTTTCCGTTCCTGTTTGCAGCCCTTGGCTGCGTTAATAGTTTTGCGCAAAAAAAAGCAGCCCTCAAAAAGGCCGATCTTACATCTTTTGTTGATCCGTATATTGGTACCGCTTTGCATGGTCACGTTTTTTTAGGAGCAAATGTGCCTTTTGGTGCCGTGCAATTAGGGCCGGTAAATATTGTTGCCAAAGATTGGGACTGGTGCTCGGGCTATAACTATTCAGATTCTACCATTGCCGGTTTTGCGCATACGCATTTAAGCGGTACCGGTATCGGCGACCTGGGCGATATTCAGTTCATGCCAACTACAGGTGATATAAAGGTTTTAAGCGGTAAGCTTAACGATTATAACAGTGGCTATTACTCATTGTTCAGCCATCAGCAGGAAATAGCCAAGCCGGGTTATTACTCGGTAAAGCTAAAGCGGTATAACATCGATGCTGAACTTACGGCTACCTCAAGGGTTGGTTTTCATCAGTACACTTTCCCGCAATCAAACAATGCGCATGTAATTATCGATCTGCAAAAGGGTATAGGCTGGGATCACCCCGTGGAAACTTACCTCAAGCAGGTAAATGATAGTACCATAGTAGGTTATCGCAAATCATCGGGCTGGGCAGTTGACCAGCGGATGTACTTTGCGGCGGTTTTCTCAAAAAAGATTAAAAATTTTGCGGTGTATGATAGCCTGGCAAAGGCTGCCGGTACCGAACTGACAGGCCGCAATGTTAAAGGCGCGATAAGTTTCACTACAACCGCTGGAGAAAAGGTAAAAATAAAGGTAGGGATCTCGCCGGTAAGTACTGATAATGCATTACTTAACATTAAGGCTGAAGCAGGCACCTGGGATTTTAATAAGGTGCGGAATGAAGCCACTGCACTTTGGAACATGGAGCTGGGCAAAGCATTGGTAAAAGCCGAACCCGCGCGGATGCGTACATTTTATACGGCGTTATATCATACCATGATAGCACCCTCCGCTTACAACGATCATAACGGCGATTACCTGGGCACCGATAAGAAGGTTTATCACAACCCCGGTTTTAACAATGTAACCACGCTTTCACTTTGGGATACTTACCGCTCAGAAAATCCCCTGATGACCATTTTGCAGCCTGATAGGGTGAATGATCTCATCAGTTCCATGCTGGCTATCTATAAACAACAGGGCAGGTTGCCGGTTTGGCACCTCATGGGTAATGAAACCGACTGTATGGTGGGTAATAGCGCTATACCGGTTGTGGTTGATGCTTTTTTAAAGGGTTATAAAGGTTTTGATACAGAACTAGCATACGAGGCGGTAAAAACTACCGCCATGGGAGACCGCCGCGGGTTGAAATTTGTAAAGGAACGCGGTTATATCCCTGCCGATAGTCTGCTGGAATCTGTAGCTACTGGTTTGGAGTATGCCATTGATGATTGGTGTATCGCCCAGATGGCCAAAAAACTTGGGCATGAACAGGATTATAATTATTTCCTGGCCCGGGGCAAAAACTACGCAAACTATTTTGATAAGCAAACCCGTTTTGTGCGCGGCCGCTTAGCAGCAAACGAATGGCGAACTCCGTTCAGTCCGTTTGTATCCCGCCATATGAAAGATGATTTTACCGAAGGCAACCCATGGCAATACACCTGGCTGGTACCGCAGGATGTGGAGGGCTTGGTTCAGGAGTTGGGCGGCGAAAAACCATTCATCAGCAAACTGGATTCACTATTTACGGTACATGGTGATATGGGTAACGAGGCATCAAACGATATTACCGGTTTAATAGGCCAGTATGCACATGGCAACGAGCCCAGCCACCATATCGCATATCTGTATGCATATGTTGGGCAACCCTACAAAACTGCAGATAAGGTGAGGTTTGTGATGGATAACTTTTACACCAACAAAAAGGATGGCATTATCGGTAATGAGGATGTTGGGCAAATGTCTGCCTGGTATGTATTATCTGCTATGGGCTTTTACCCGGTGAGCCCGGCAAACGCCGCTTACGTATTTGGCAGCCCGGTGATTGATGATGCGGTTTTGAAACTCGGCAGCAAGGTGTTCCACATTTCGGTTAAAAACAATTCCAAAGTGAATAAATACATTCAGCAGATCACGCTAAACGGGAAACCTTATCTTAAATCGTACCTTTTGCATGCCGATATGGCGAAAGGTGGCGAGCTGCAAATTACAATGGGCAGCAAGGCATCCGCGGTATGGGGTGTAAACCAGGCTTCCAGGCCAAAATCTGTTTATTAATTGATATTGTATTGCAGCAGGGGGAAAATACCTGCTGCAATATAAATAGGCCGAGCATTTTACGAATTCGTAGTGTAAATTAAGCCTTTGTAGATCTGTTTTATCTTGTAATCACAGTTTGCTAACCGTGCGAATTGTTAGCAACCTTGTCGTGTTTAGCCCCGTCGTACCTGGCTTTTACCTTTTGGAGGTGGCAATCTCTTTTAGCATTTTCAGCTGATCAGCATACACCTATTCATCACGGAAATCTTAAAATGCACGGTTACCAAACAGATAAAGTATGGAAATTAGGCTGCTAATACTTAAATTGCACATCTAATTTAAACTGCAATGGCCCAGCAAACCATTATGATTATCGACGACGATGCCGAAATTTTAAACGTCATCAGCCTCTTGCTGAAAGACGCCGGTTATCTCGTAAAAGTAGGTCATGATGTTACCGATTTATTTGAGGTGGAAAAGAACCCACCCGACCTTTTGCTGATAGATAATTTTTTGAATGGTAAAACAGGACATGATATTTGCTATCAGCTTAAAATCAGCCCTAAGACAAATACTATTCCTGTATTGCTGCTTTCCGGTACAACTAATTTAGAACAAACAGCTAAAAGCTGTATGGCTGATGGGTTTATTGCGAAGCCGTTTGAAGCAGATGAGTTGATATCCACTATTGAAAACGTGATCGGGCCAAGTGTAGATTCCCCTGAAAGCGCAGTTTAACTATCAGGGCCGGGACTATTTGCTGCCAAGTGCCTGATAAATTTCACCGAACAGCAAACCGCTGCCTCCGCCAAAGTGGTGAATGATCTTTGGGGCGTCGGATTTGCCAAGCGCAATTTCCGCCAGTTGGTCTTCCTGCTCAGGCGTTAAGCCGCTGCCAAGCAATATTAAATGATAGTCGTTACCGCTGATCAGTGCAGATGCCTCGTCAGCGCTTTCTGCACCAGTGGCGTGCCACTCCGCATTTTTATTGGTGAGCCGGAGTATGGTGGCAAGAATGCCTTCGTGCGTACATACAGCAAGTATACGGGTTGATGCTTCCATGAGGTATTAGTATTTTAACGGTACTTCCATGATCAGCAATTGTGCATTGCTGGTAGCTACAAACTGCAGGTTAGTGATTTCCCAGGTTCCCATTCCATCGCGTTTGTGCAATTCGGTACCATTTACAGTAAGCGTGCCATCAATAACAAATACATACACACCATTTGCTGTATCCTTTAGCTCATAAGAGAATTCAGACCCTGCGGTAAAAGTGCCCATATGAAACCATGCATTTTGATAGATCCATACCCCTTCATCATCGGCAGATGGGGACAGGATCTGGTATAGCACATTATCTCCGGCAGGTTTTATGATCGTTTGATCGTAACGCGGTTCAACATTGCGCTGGTTTGGATAAACCCAGATCTGTAAAAACTTTGCAGGATCGCTTTCGTGCTGATTATATTCTGTATGATAGATGCCGGTGCCGGCGCTCATTACCTGGATCTCGCCCGGGTAAATGGTACTGGCGTTGCCCATACTGTCTTTATGGATCAAAGCCCCTTCCAGCGGGATCGAAATGATTTCCATATTATCATGCGGATGATCGCCAAAACCGCCACCGCCGTTTACTATATCATCATTCAATACTCTTAGCGCACCAAACTGCATCCGCTCCGGGTTGTAGTAGCCCGAAAAACTGAAGGTTTGGTAGCTCTTTAACCAGCCTAGATCTACTGATCCGCGTGTATTTGCCTTATGAATTACAATGTTGCTCATTACTTTTTAAAAGTAAGCATTCGGCACCAATTCAAAAGTAAAACCACCTATTTTTACAAAGCAGTTATGTTACCCGGCTGGCTAAGGGTTCACCTAACTTAACCTATTTGTATGTAAATATTTGATAAGCAAATATTTGAAAATTATTTTAACCCGCATCACATGTTATGCGCACGGTAAATCATTTTAAATATCGCCGGCAAAAAAGGATTCTGGGCTTTAGAGGTTACCTTGTTTTGGTAACCCTAACCCAATCAACCAGCATTTTAGCTTCACCGCTTTTAACCAAATTGGCCGTGCTTTCCGGTAGGCCGTAGTGGGGCTTTTTAGCACCGTTTATTTTAGCAGGATAACCGCCACCAAGCGCGAAATTTAAAATCAGGTATTTTTTGCTATCGAAAGCCCATTTGCCGTAAATTTCGGCCATTTTGCGGGTAACACGAAACATGGTAGCTCCGTCATATTTAAAAACTAAAGCATCGGGCGTCCAGTCTACGGCGTAAATATGCCATTGCGTGGCATCGTTATTTTTAGCAAAATATTGCCGGTTTACAAACGGCGTTTCTCCGCTGTAGCCGGGGCCATGTACGGCAGCACTGATCCAGTCTGGTTCGCCCACATATTCCATAATGTCTATTTCGCCGGTTTCGGGCCAGTTGCCATTACCCAGCATCCACCACGCGGGCCATAAACCATCGCCGCTGGTAACCTTAATTCTTGCTTCGGCTGTGCCATAGGTAAAGTCGAATTTATCTTTAGTATTAATTCTTGCAGAAATGAAATCGTATACCCGGCCCTCCACATTTTTAAACTGTGGCGAGTATTTGGGTTTTAAAACCAGGTTGCCACTTTCCAGGTACATCACCGAGGCAGAATCCACATAGGTTTGCAGTTCGTTATTGCCATTAAACCCCGGCACCTCTGGTGTCCATTTCTTCCGGTCGAGGGCAGTTCCGTTGAAATCATCAAAAAAAACGACGTCGCCTTTGGCATAACCTGTTGTTGAAGCCTTTTTGACAGGTGAGCAAGACATGTTGCTCAGCATTGCTGATAGTGCAGCAACATACAAGTACTTTTTGTAAAGCATAATCTTAATAGGGGAAGGATGATCAATAACCTAAAAGCCATTTCATTTGAAACGGCTTTTAGGTTTATTTTTAATTACCGGTAAACCCGGATATAGTCTATTTCCATTGTACCGCCGGTAACAGCAGGGTCAACGGCGCCACCAAAATTACCGCCCATCGCCACATTCAGGATCAAAAAGAAATTTTGATTGAAAGGCGTAGAGGGATCATTAGCAAACGTGTGGAAAACCTTGCCATCAACCGAAAACTTAATGGTTGTTGCATTCCACTCAAAGCCATACAAATGGAAATCTGTTGAGGCTGTGGGTATAATGGTGTTATTACTGATGCCGCCGCCGCCGTAATGATTTGGATAATGCAGGGTAGAAAAGATCTTGTTTTGTTGATTACCCACATGTTCCATAATATCTATTTCTCCGCAGCCGGGCCATGGCGTTGTGTCGATATTAGTTCCCATTGCCCAAATGGCCGGCCAGGTACCACCGCCGGCTGGCAACTTGGCCCTTGCTTCAAAACGGCCGTATTTGAAACCGAATTTTCCTTTTGTAAGCATCCTGGCTGATGTGTATCCATAACCCTGGTAGTCTTCTTTTTTAAGGTTGATCTTCAGGGTGCCGTTAGATACAATGGCATTGTCACTGCGGGCAGTATAATATTCCAGCTCGTTATTGCCCCAGCCATTATTGTTGCCCAGTTCAAAACCCCATTTGCCGGGATCAGGTGCCCCGTTGGTGTTGAATTCATCAGACCATACCAGTGTTTCTATAGCAGAAACAGAAACCTGAACAGATTGCACGGTTACCATTCCGCTTGCGCTTTTGGCAGTTACTTTCACCGTGTAAGTGCCCGCAACCGGGTATTGGTAATTAACGTTACCGCTTGTTGAGGTTTGGAAGTAGCCATTACCAAAATCAAACTCATAGGATACTGCATTATCGGCAGTTACAGCAAAAGTTACCTTGCCACTATTATCAGTGCTTACCATTGATGTTACTGTAACGTTGGCAGGTTTATTTACCGTGCTGCCTTGGTTATCATTTTTATTGCAGCCGGTACATGCGGCTATCGCCAGTACCAGGATGCAGATTTGTAGGTATTTCATATTTTTATGGTTTGATTTTGAATTTTTGATACCATGCCAGTCCGTCTATACCGATATTACGCAAGGTAATGGTACTAGCAGTGAGTTCCAGCAGTTCGTAAGTTGTGCCGCCTGTACCAAATGCAATAAGGCCGTTACCCGGTACAATGAACTGAATACGGGTTGAATTTGCAGATGTAGAGCCGGATGTGGCATCCATAAAAGCCAGCTTGCGTGGTGCAGTCATATCAATATCGTAACAATTATCGCCTCCGGCTTTGCCGTAAAATGCAGCTGAGGCACCGATGAAGAACGACTGACCCTTATTATTGATCACCATGGTTACATTGTTGTTGGCATCTTTGGAAAAAGTGATCTCGTCATCGTACAAGCATTCGGCACGCTGGTTAGGATCTGCGCTGTAATAGCTGGATGTGTAGCCATCTGCAGGGCCAACACCAACATGCCCGGGAGTTTCACGAGCGATTACCCATGTTTTGGTACTGCCATTGGTTAAATTTTGCAAAATAGCCGCCGGAATATCAAAGGCCACAAATACCGTAATTTTTTTAGTAACGGTTGAAGTAACGCCGCCGGTACCGATAGCATTTACCACAATGGTATAATCTGCGGTGCCGGGGTTGGTGTAGCGGTGCACCATTTCGCCGCCGCTTACAATTTGTGTATTGCCATCGCCAAAATCTATTTTATACGAAATGGCATTGGTAGCTGATGTTTTGATAGTAACATTACCCGAGCCACCGCCGTTTGGGTTAGCCGCGTCTACCCCTGCAATAGCGGTAGTGAGGCTTACATCGGTCGGGGTAATTATTTTTCCGAAGGAGTATTCCTGTTTTTTACAGCCGATTGCAATAACGAGGGCTGCCAAACAGATGGTTATTAATGCTTTAATATTAATTTTCATCGCTGTTTAAATTAATTGAGTGTGATGTCGTCTAAGTAGAAGGTATAGTTGGCGGAGCCGTCGCCTGGTGTGCCGTTATCAAATATCAGTACCACTTTTTGGTAAGCGTTGCTGGTATTGATGGCACTGTAATCAAAGGTAAGTTCCTCCCATTCGTTTGCTTTGGTAGTAGTTACCTCTTTTTCAAAGCTAATACCGCCGTTGGTTAGATTCTCTACCTTCAATAATACTTTTGCGCCTACCCTTGGCGAGTAAACCTTCATCTTAAAGATCTTTTTGGTTGAAAAATCAATCGGGTTATCCATGGCCATAAAGCTGCCGCCATAAGTTGCGCCAGGGTTTTTAACCATTTTTGCAACCCTGCTGCTTACATTGATGCCAGTAGCCGATGGGTTATTCACCACGGTGAGTTGTCCGCCATCAAAATCTGTAATTTTATAATTAAGGGTTGACGACTGAAAATTAAGCGGGATACCTAAAACCGAAGAAGGGGCAGGCACTATCTTCAGATCGTCCCAGTAAAATACCTTGCCCGAGCCCCCTACGTTAAAATCAAAAAACACGGAGCCTTTGTCGTAATTGGTTGTTGCGCTGAAAGCCGCCGTTCCTGATGAATTGTTCAGGAAATTAAAAGTTAGGGTTTCCCATTGGTTTGCCACGGTAGTTACAACATCCGTTTCAACAGATTTTGCACCTGCGGTATGATCCTCAATTTTTAGCTTAACAGTTAAACCCGCTGCCGGAGAATAAACCCGGAGGCTCATTTGCGCAAAATCTGCAGTTACCGGGATCTTGGTTGCAAAACCAGCCGGAGTACCTACGGTAACGCCTGCCCAAACTTCGGCGCCGTTTGGCTTGGTGGTTTTTTTAACATTGTTTGCCGGGTTAGTTGGATCCACAGCATCAACGGTAATGTTATTGCCAAAATCGGTTACGCTGTAATCGGTGTTTTGCGCGTCGAAGGTTACCGGTAGACTAATCTGTTGAATAGGAGCACTCAATTTCAAATCGTCCATGTAAAACACTTTACCACTACCGGCAGTACCAAAATCAAAGAACATTGAAGCCTTATCTAAGGTATATGAAGCGTTAAGGGCCGCCGTACCCGCAGACTGGTTATTGAAATCAAAAGTTAAGGTCTCCCATTTATTGGCACCAGTTGTTTTGGCATCTGTTTCAACAGATTTATCGGGGTTGGTATGGTCCTCTACTTTTAGTTTTATGGTTAAACCGGCCGCAGGGGAGTAAACACGTGCCGTCATTTTCGAATTACCAGGGGTGATTCCAATTCTGGTAGCAAAGCCAGCTGCCGTACCCAAAGTGGTACCGGCCCAAACCTCGGCACCGCCAGGTTTGGTGACTTTTAAAACTTTGTTTGCCGCATCAGCAGGGTCTGCCGCAACGCCAGATTGGTTGCCGCCGAAGTCGCTGGTTGTGTAATCATAGTTCGGGTCGTCAAAGCCTAAAGGCAGGTCTATCTGCTTGCCTACTTTAATGGTTTGCTCATACTTGGTTGTTGCGGCGCCGCCGCTCAGGGCAATTACCCTCACTACATAGGTGCCCGCGCTGGCGTAAGTATGGGTAGCAGTTTGATCTTCCAGGAAAGAATCATAGGGCTCCGGTACTTTAGTAGCTTCATCGCCATAGTATACATGAAACATGGTTTCATACTGTGCCGTTGCAATTACATTAACTGTTAGGCTGTTTGTAGTGATGGTTGCTTTTAAGTTCTCCGGCGCTTTAAATGATACCGTAAGCTGTTGCGTCATTTCGGTTGTTTTACCGTTAATGCCATGGGCAACCAGCTTTACCGGGTAAACACCTTCTTTATAAACGTGCTGTGTACTTTTGCCCGGGGCTACCTTAACAAAATTAACCGCGTCGTCGCCATAATAAACATCGTAGGTGGTGGCACCTTCGCCCGAAGGGTAAATAGTAACCAGCCCGGTGTTATCCTGGGTGATATTGAATAGCGCCGATAGCTTTGCCGGGTCGGCTACACCGCTGTTTACAAACGATGTATCGTTAAATGATTCCTTTTTACAGCCTGTTGCAACGGCTAATAATAAGGATATGCTCAAAAAATATTTTATTGCCTTCATAATGGTCATACTTTAAGGTTAATAGCCCGGGTTTTGAGTGATGCCGGAAACATTGATTTCTTCCTGCGGAATTGGGAACAACTCGTTCTTGCCTGCCACAAATCCCTGTAGTTTTGAAGCTGCCTGTCCGGTTCTTACCAAGTCGAAAAAGCGATCACCATCCATAGCCAGTTCCAGCCGTCGTTCGTTCCAGATAGCTTGCTTAAGTGCATCGCCGGTGGCGGTTACGTTATGCAGGTTATCACCAAAGGCACGGGCACGCACCCTGTTCAAATAATCCTGGGCTTTGGCATCGCCGCCATTGCTGCGGTTAATCGCTTCGGCTGCCATCAGCAATACTTCCGAGTAGCGTAACACCCTGAAATTATTCAGGTAGTTCAATTCCACCTGGCCGGAGGTTTCGCCTTTGCGCGGTAAATATTTCTGGTTGTATAAACCTGTGTTTTTGTAGGGAGCTACCTGGTAAACCAAATTATAATTTGGATGAGCATTTTTATAAGCCTCTATATCCAATACCGTTACATCTTTGCGTTTATCGCCTGCGGTATAAGCTGCTGCAAGGTTTTGCGTAGGCAGATTAGTGCTCCATCCTGCCGCATAAGGCATTGATGCACTGCCACTGATACCGCGCACACCATTTTGTTGTACCGCATAATTACCCTGGCCGCGCGTTGCCCCGCCCCAGTTGTAATACGGCGAGCCATTGGTATACTGAATTTCAAAAACCGACTCCGGGCCGTTCTCGCCTGCTGCTAAATAGATGGAAGCGTAATCACTCACCAGTGAATAAGCGTTGGATGTGATGATGGGCTCTAATATAGCCGCCGCCTCGGTAAATTTGTTTTCGTACAGGTAAACCTTGCCTAGCAATGCTTGTGCTGCGTATTTAGTGACCCTGCCTTTTTGGCTCTGTGTTGCCGGCAATGCGGCTATAGCTGCGTTAAGGTCTTTCTCTATCTGTGCATATACTTCTGCTTTGGGGTTTCTTGGTAAACCTTTCAGGTCTTCCAAACCCAGTCGCCTGTCTGTAAACAACGGCACATCTCCCCACATTTTTACAAGTGTAAAATAGTAGTAGGCGCGGAGGAAATTAACTTCGCCATAAAGGGCATCCTTACCATTGAAGGTTACCACTTCGCCGGCCTTGTTCTTGTCCTTATACTGGATCATGTAATTGGCGCGGTTTACACCTTCGTAGGCCACCCGGAAAAGATCCTCCAGCGTAGAGTTAACAGGAGTGAGGGTGAAATCGTCAATTTGCTGCAGCGCCAGTACGTCTGAAGCGTTTTCGCCACCGGCTACCGAATTATCTGAAGCAATATCCCCAATAACCACTACCTGGTTAAGCCATTGTACAGGCGAGTAAACGCTGATGGCCATGGTGCGGTAATCACTTTCCGATTTCAGGTAATCCAGGTCAGTTACTAAAAAACTATCGTGCGGGTTGTTTTCTACCCATTTTTTGCATGCTGTGAGTGTGCTAAGCAGCATTACCACCCCAATCAGCTTTATATATCTTTTATTCATCGTAGTAAATCTGTTAATGAATTATAATTTAATGTCAAGTCCAACGGTGTACACTCTTGGCTGTGGGTAAGCGCCGCGGTCAACACCTGTATCTAACACGCCGCCAGATATTTCCGGGTCGTAACCGGAATACTTGGTTAAGGTTAACGCATTACGTACCTGTGCATAGAGACGGATACTTTTAAATACTTTGCCACGCATTAGCTGCGGCACGGTGTAGCCCAATTGTACCGTTTTAAGTTTCACAAATGAGCCATCCTCTACATACCTGTCTGACACGCGGATGTTGCTGTTGGCATCCGTAAATGAATAGCGTGGATTACGGGCATCATTGGTGGTGTTAGGTCCTGTCCACCTGGCCAATACCCCACGGAATTTGTTGGTGTAGTTGGCGTTACGCTCATAAGCACGGTAAATATCGTTACCGATAGAAGCGTAGGTAAAGGCGTTAAAATCGAAATTTTTGTAGCTCATGGATAAGTTCCATCCTAAAATAACATTAGGGAAGGGGTTACCAATATTGGTTCGGTCATCTGCGTTGATCACGCCATCATTATTGATATCCACAAAGCGGATGTCACCGGGTTGGGCACCGTCTTGCTTCGGCGCTGCCGCTATCTCTGCCGCAGTTTGGAATAAGCCCGCTGTTTTATAGCCGTAGAAATAACCGGGAGCATAGCCTTTTTCAAAAACAGTTACCGTTTGCGATTGGCCGTTAAAGTACGATCCGCCGGTGATCCTTGCTGTACCTTCGGCATTGGTTGCGGTAACCAGGCTTTTTACAGTTGTTATATTTAGGTTGGTAGCTAATTTAAACCCGCCAAACTTGTCGTTATAGCCCAGGGAAATATCAACACCGTTATTTTTTGTAGACCCTATGTTGGCATCCGGGATAGGTACTGTGCCCAAAATCTCCGAGCCTTTTGGCTGGAACAACAGGCCATTTACCCGTTTTTCATAGTAATCGGCAGTGATGTTAAACTTGCCGTGGCCAAAGGTCATGTCGAAACCTATGTTGGCTTGTTTCTGGCTTTCCCATCCCAGGTTCCTGTTTTCGGCAGAGCCAACTGTAGAACCGGGATAAAATACATTATCGAAGTTATAGCCGTTGCTGTTCGCACCGGCGCCATAATCCGGGCCGCCGGTTACTATCCTGACAAATTGCGATGGCGTATTATCGTTACCAACGGTACCGTAGCTGCCTCGCACTTTTAAGAAATCGATAAAAGGCACATTAAAGAAGCTTTCTTTAGTAACCACCCAGCCTAAAGATCCGGAGAAGAAGTTAGCATACTTGTTGTTCACCCCAAAAGCGGTGGAACCATCGCGGCGGGCGGTGAATGATGCCAGGTATCTTTCTTTGTAATCGTAGTTAGCGCGGGCAAAATAAGATTGGTTACGGCTGAAATACTGGTAGTAGTAACCGGTCAAAGCGTTGGTATTGGTAGCTGAGTTAACACCTGTAGCAGCGGTGAAATCTGCAAACTCCCAGGAGTTGAACGGTACATCCTGCCTGCTTGCACCGGCTGCGTTGCCTGATGTTTTGGCCAAGGAGTAGCCGATAACCGTTTCAAAATTATGGTCCCGGGCAATCTTAAAATTGTAGTTGGCGAAAGTTTCCCAGGTGTAATTAAAGTTGCTAACCTTATCATGCGATACGCTATTAAACCTGCCGGTTACGGTTGAGCCATCGGCATTCAAGCTGTTATCCACGTTTTGTGGTCCGTAAAAAACCAATGGGTTAAAGGATTTTGCGTTTGAATCGTACTTAGTGTAACCAAACCTGCTGCTTAGTTTCAGATTTTTCAGGATGTCATACTGCATCTCGAATTTACCATACAGTTTGCTGCCCAGGTTTTTGTTGTAGGTATTATCCAGTTTGGTTAATGGGTTATAAACTTCAGATAGTAACAGGTTACTATAACCATATTTCCCGATGGTATTGGGGTCGTTGTTTAAAACTGATACGGTGGGATCAAAGTTAAGCGCGCTGCCAATAACACTATTGAAAGAATTTTCCTGAATTCCTTTCGAATTGAGAATAACCCCGGTGGTGTTTAAGATGAATTTCAATTTGGGCGCCAGTTGAAAATCCAGGTTGGCGGTGAAGTTGCCACGATCGAATTTTGATTTATCGATACCACCAACGATACCCCCCTGACTGGTGTAGCCGCCGGAAAGAAAGTACGTGACCGTTTCGCTGCCGCCGCGTACACCAATGTTATGCTGCTGTAGCGGTGCGGTTTTAAATACTTCTTTTTGCCAGTTGGTGCCTGTTCCTAAAACAGACAAATCGGGAAAAATAACATTCCCACCTGCTGCTACACTGCCTTCGTTCAGCATAGCGCCGTATTCCGTAGCGTTTAGAACGCCGATGTAACGCTGAATTTCCTGTACGCCGTAGCTGCTGTTAACGGTAAGCTCCGTTTTCATGTTCTTACGGCCGGTTTTTGTGCTTACCACGATAACGCCGTTACCCCCTTTTACCCCGTAAATAGCTGTAGCAGAGGCGTCTTTTAATACGCTGATCGATTCAATATCGCTTGGGTTAAGCGAGTTAAGGTCATCTACGGATTGCTGCACCCCATCTATAACCACCAGCGGGTTTGATCCGCGGTAGGAGGGGATACCCCTGATCGCAATAGTGGGTGATGAGCCTGGCGTACCGCCCTGCACAATCGTTACGCCGGAGGCACGGCCCTGTATGGCTTCTTCCGCACGTACCGGGTTAAGCTTTTGGATGTCGGCACTTTTCACAGTGGATATAGCGCCCGAAACTTTTGTTACTTTCTGCGTTCCATAACCCACTACCACCACTTCGTTTAGTGTATTGTTGGCGTTTTCCTCCAGAACAAAGTTCTGTTCTCCGGCCTGGGTTACTTTTCTTTCGATGCTATTCATCCCGATAAATGATACAACCAGGGTTCCGCCTGCTTGTGGCAGATTTAAAGTGTAGTTACCATTAACATCGGTAACAACACCTATTGTGGTGCCTTTTACTGATACAGAAGCACCGGGCAAGCTTTGCCCGTCTGATTTTTGGGTTACTTTGCCGGTTAAGCGTAACGATTGCGCGAAGCCCTCGGTACCGAAAAATAGCAGCAACGCAATACCCATAAGAAACTTATGTTTTAATTGCATAAAGGTTTAATTGAAAATTAAATAATTGGTCTGTTGGTGTTACTTAGGTTTTAGTAAAGTTTAATCATAATTAAATTTTAGGGTACAAAAATGCAGGGTCATACATTTGTTTGTAATCATATGTTAAGGGTTTAAAATTGATTTATAATTTGCCGGAGCAATTGGTTTATGGGGTCAAATGTAGAGCAGGCGGGTGCTCAAACTGAAATTTTGTACTACATCCCTGCTACACACTATTGAAAAATCATTTAAAAGGTGGATATTCGTACACCAATTATATTTTCTCTTAAAATTTTGATTAAGCTACCTAACCCATTGTTTACAAGGCTAATGATTTTCGTATTGTTACTTGCAATTGCTCAAAAAGCAATGCCGCAGGCTTATATCGGCCAGCGCAAAACTGTTAACTACGAAAAAAGGCAGTATAATGCTGGTACGCAAAATTGGAAAATACGCCAGGATGTGCAGGGCCGCATGTATTTTGCAAATAACGAGGGGGTGCTGGTTTTTGATGGTGCCACCTGGCAGCTTTATCCTTTGCCGAATAAAACCATTGTGCGCTCACTGGAATTTGGGGAAGATAAAAAGCTTTATGTAGGGGGGCAGGATGAGATTGGCTATTTTTCGCCGGCAAAAAACGGACGGCTAGTTTTTACCTCCATAAAAAACCTTATCCCAAAGGCAGATCAGCAGTTATCTGATATCTGGGATATCTGCTGCCTGGGTAAGGCAGTTTTTTTCAGATCGAACGATAAGATCATCCGGCTCAGTAAAAATAAGGTAACAGTCTATCATTCGCGGTCGTGGTTATCAATGGGTCGTTACGGCGATCAACTGATTGCTCATGACGGAGAGAAAGGGTTGTTGCAATTTGGCGGAAATGAATGGCAGCCATTGATCAGTAAAAGCAAGCTGCCGGGTGATTTTTATATTACTTCCATATCTAAATTTAATGATTCATCGGCCCTTATTACCAGCGCAAAACATGGGTTGTTCCTGCTTACCGGCAATAAGCTCAAATATTTTGAGGTAAAAGGAATCGATAATCACCAGCATTTTTCTGCTGCTACCGCGCTGGAAGATAGTACATACATTATTGGAACTTATAACAACGGCATATACCAGATTGATAACAGCGGAAATGTGATAGAAAATATTGCCCGGAAGGAAGCCCTGCAAAACACGAATGTACGCAGCTTATTTACCGATGCTAATCATAACCTTTGGCTTGGGCTGGACAATGGCATCGATTACATTGCCTATAACAATGCAGTAAAACATGTTAACCCGGCTATATTTAAAGATGGTGGGGGTTTTGCAACCGTGCTTTACAAAAACACGCTTTACTTTGGCCTCTCAAATGGTATTTACGGGTTGCCGGTAACCAATTCTGCCGACTTAAGTTATCTCAAAAACAGTATAAAAACAGTGGCTGAAGGGCAAACCTGGAACCTTACAGCGGTGGATGGCCACCTGCTTGCCGGCCGGGACGATGGCGTGTTCGAGGTGCTGCATAATCAATTTGCTCCCGTTTATAATGCTACCGGGTTCTGGATCTTTCAGCCGCTGATGGATAATGCAGGAAAGCAGCAGATAGCTGCTGGTAACTATTACGGTGTAAGGATGTTTGACAACACTCAGGGTAAGTTAGCTGACCGGGGAAACGTAGGGAAGTATTACGAGTCTGCTCGCTTTCTGCAAGTAGATGATCAGCACATTATTTGGACATCGCACCCTTACCGGGGCGTATATAAACTTAACCCCGTTAATGGTGCCGTTAAAACTTACACAAAGGCACAGGGCCTGCCATCAACCCTAAACAATTTTGTATTTAAGGTAAAAGGCCGGGTAGTGATTGCAACTGAAAAGGGTATTTATGAATACGATATTCACACAGACCGTTTCAAGCCTTCCGCACAATTTAAAAAAGTATTTGGAGAGCGCAGTTTAAGATATTTAAAAGAAGATGCAGCCGGTAATATCTGGTTTGTGGAAGGTAAGAGCCTTGGCGTGGCAGACTATTCGGCAAAGCCTGTTATCACTATTATTCCCGAGCTGAATGACCGGGTGCTAAGCGGGTTTGAAAACGTTTATCCTATTGATGCCAACAATGTGTTTGTAGGAAGTGAAAACGGGTTTTATCATATCAATTATGCCCGCTATAAGCAAAATATTCATCCCGTTAAAGTTTACATTCGCAAGGTTAGGGCTATATCCGGCACAGACAGTTTGCTATATGGCGGTTACTTTGGCGGCGTTAACGATGCAGCCGGGCAGGCAGACACCAATGTTTTATCATTAGCTTATTCCTGGAGATCCCTGCACTTTGAATATTCCTCACCAATTTTTGATGAGCAATCTAATGCGGAGTACAGTTATCTATTAGAAGGCTTTGATAAAGAATGGTCGGAATGGTCCAAAAAATCTGAAAAAGATTATACCAATTTACCATGGGGCAATTACACCTTCAAAGTAAAAGCCCGCAATCATCAAAATAATGTATCGCCGGTGGCCACCTATGCTTTCATCATTAATCCACCCTGGTATCAAACGATTAGCGCTTACCTGTTATATTTGATTTGTATTAGCGCATTGCTTTATTGCTTGTATAAATTACAAGAGAAACGGCACTCTATTAAAAAGCAAGAAGAATTATTGATTCAACAGCAAAAGAATGAGGAGGAGCAAAGACAGATCGCCTATCTGCACCAGTTGGAATTGGAACGATCTGAAAAAGAAGTGGTGAAACTGAAAAATGAAAAACTGCAGTCGGAGGTAGAATTTCAAAACGCCGAGTTGGCTTCCGCAGCGTTAAACCTGGTGCAAAAGAAGGAGTTTTTACTTAAAGTAAAGGAAGAACTGCAGCATCTTCAAAAATCCGGCAAAGAAGTGGTGGAGACAGGGGAGATAAAAAAGATCTTAAAATTACTGGCCGGCGAAAATAAGATAAACGAGGAGTGGGAGCAATTCTCCGTGCATTTTGATAAAGTCCACGCCGGCTTTTTAACCATTATAAAAGAGCGCTACCCTAGTATAAACCAGCAGGAACTGAAACTCTGTGCTTACCTGATCATGAATCTATCCAGTAAGGAGATTGCCCAGCTTATGGCTATATCGGTAAGAGGGGTGGAGATCAGCCGCTATCGGCTCCGTAAAAAGCTCCAAATTCCCACCGAAATTAATTTATTTGAGTTTTTATTTGACATTCAGCGTGAACTGATGAGGCATACCTAGCACCTGAAATTAATAAAAACACACCGGGCATGAACCTTGACGGCTTTGCAGTCCATGGCAATACTTAATACAAAATAATGCACAGCTCGCTGCGGTGCCTCTGGTGCAATTACCTGCCAGGTTGTAACTATTTATCGAATTTCTGTTGTGCATCAAGAGTAAAGATGTATTTTAGTTGTGTACGCAAATCATCAGATAAGACCTTGAGCTTAGACCCGTATCGGCTTTTTAGCGCGGCATTAGTACTATAGGTAGTCTACAAAAAAAGTAGACACCGCAGTAGGTAAAAGAACTGTAACAACAGGTGATGAAGCGGCTATTAGCAAACAGGTCGCGTTGAGGTTTATTCAGTTTATCGTAAAAACACTTTTTAATGAAAAGACTCCGCAGCATTTCGATTCTTGGTATCCTATTCGTTTCAATCATTGCTGCTAAGCTGTGTCATGCTCAAAAGCTTCCCAAAATTGCTATAGCCGGACTCGGGATCGAATCCAGTACGTTTTCACCAGCATTAACTGACGAAGCCGCTTTCCATGCTACTTATGGTGACGAGGTATTTTCAAGATATCCTTTTTTGGCGGCCGATTCTGCGTTACGTAAAAAAGCCAATTGGGTGCCCACGCTGGTTGGTAAATCATTGCCGGGCGGAGCGGTTACGCGCGCGGCGTACGAGTCGCTGGTTAACAGAACGCTTGACTCCCTCAAAAAACATCTTCCTTACGATGGCTTGTATTACGATATTCATGGAGCGATGAGCGTAGTTGGGCTGGATGATCCGGAAGGTGATTTCATTGTGCGGATCAGGAAAGTTGTAGGCTTTAAAACCATTATCTCCACATCAATGGATCTGCACGGCAATGTTTCGGAACGGCTTGCTCAAAATACCGATCTGATTACCTGCTACCGCATGGCTCCGCACGAGGATGCCATGCAAACAAAAGCGCGTGCCGTTACTAACTTGATCAGCCGTATTACAAGCGGCAAAGGCAAACCTGCCTACAAAGTTTGGATCCCTGTACCTGTCCTGCTGCCCGGCGAAAAAACCAGCACCCGTATAGAGCCGGGCAAAAGTATTTACGCGCAGGTTGCTCCCGCAGCCGCACAGGAGGGTATTGTAGACGCAGCCATTTGGATAGGCTACGCCTGGGCTGACGAGCCGCGTAACCGGGCCGTTGTAATGGTTACAGGTGACGATCAAAAGAAAGTTAAAAACACGGCCGAGCAGCTGGCACTTAGCTTTTGGGAAAAAAGAAAAGAGTTTGCTTTTGTTGCTCCAACTGGTGACCTACAATTCTGTGTAAATAAAGCTTTGGCCAGCCAAAAGCATCCCTTTTTTATTAGTGACTCGGGCGATAACCCCACTGCAGGGGGCGCCGGCGATGCTACCTGGACACTCACTGAGCTCCTCAAACGACCGGAATTTACAAAGGCCACCGGTCCCTCGTTGATCTATGCTTCCATACCCGGTCCTGAGCTGGTAGAAAAGGCTATTGCCGCGGGTGTGGGCAGGCCCGTAACAGGTAGGGCAGGGGCCGCTGTAGATGCGCGTTTTGCCCCTCCGGTTTTGCTGACCGGCACAGTAGAAGCCATTGAATATGGCGACAAGGATGCGGAAGTTGAGGTTGTTGTTAAAGTGGGGAGCGTACACGTTATTGTTACGAAAAAACGAAAGCCATATCATAAAGAGATCGACTTTACCCGCCTGGGTTTAAATCCACGCAAAGCTGATATTGTAGTTGTTAAAATCGGGTACCTGGAACCTGAGTTATATGCCATGCGTGCCGATTGGCTGTTGGCTTTAACACCTGGCGGGGTAGATCAGGATATAGAGCATCTACCTTACAAACGCATCATCAGGCCTATGTTTCCTTTTGATAAATCAATGGCAGATCCAGATCTTTCGGGCAGGTTTATCCAAATATCGGGGAAGTAGACTTACGGCGATTGTTACCGCTTTATCAACGATTTGAAATTAGTATTCGTTTTAGTTTTAGGCTAGGCATTGGTTTAAATAAACTTACAGCAGATTTTTATGGCCTTTTTAAATAGCGAAAATACTAACCGCCTTTTTAATTCTATTTTAATAAAAATAATTAGTCGTTTGTAGAGACGGGGAAAAGTATAAAAAGCACATAAATCATAAAGACCTGTTTACCGCCATCGTAATAAGTGCACATATTAGAGGAAATCACCTCCAGGAGATTTTTTTTTTCTGCCAGCCAGTTGTTAAATTGTTCGGTTGTACTATGTACGTCCGAATCAGAAAACAGTTGTGTTTGGTAATTAATGTAATCCATTTTTTAATTTTTATACCTGATCCTAATTGTTTGTAATTTGTTGGCCGCGCTGTAGCTTTATAAAGTGGTCGTACATGTAAACTGCCCCCTCAACTACTTCATTAAAAGTTTCTTCCGGCTGTGCATTTATAACGTCACAAAATTGCTTCCAGTAACTGATTAACTGCTCGCTATATACCTGGTAGTATCTAAACGAAAGATTTAAAGGCTTAAGATGAGGATTAGATTTGAGTTTATGATAGGTGAAATTTCCGCCAAGTGTAGCACTTTCCAGTACATAAAGGCCCCCAAGAATATAGTTACAACCTTGGGCAGCTATTTCATTCAGTTCAGGAATATTGATCGTTTCGGTTGAAATGTGCAGGTCGTGAAGGTCTGTTAATAAAGCATTTATTTTGATACGCATGTGGATTTCCAGCCTCAGCGCAATTGATTTATTTAAGGCGCTAATCAGCGTTTGTTCGTAAAAAGCCGTAATTTGATAATTACCAATTAATACTTTTTTGTACTGTTCAAACGTAAGCGAATCATCCATGATGTTTTTTACATACATCATTTCCTCCAGTTCATCGTGTTGATGCCGGGTTGCCTCTTTAATCAGTTTGTGCAACATTGCCAACTGCGTTAAATGCGACAGGAGAGAATATTACATCGTTTTTTTCTAAAACTGCTGCAATACAACTATAAAGATCAACTAAATTAAACGGCTTTGCCAAATAAGCATCTGCTTTTAGTTTTATCGCAATTGCAGCAATGTCCGGATGGCCCGAAAATAAAATCAGCGGTATTTTCAAGGAATAATCTGCGGACCGAATCTCGTCTAAAATTTCCGACGCATTTCGTTGGCCAATCTGATTGTCAATCAAAATCAAATCGGGCATAAATTGGGTAAGCACCGGCAGCAGATTCGTGCCGTTTCGCTTGGCTAACACTGTGTATCGCTCGCATAACGCAATCTCAAGGAAATCGGCGATATCTTTGTCGTCCTCTATCACAAAAATTTTTTTCATAGTGCTATGTTTGGTAATGTTGATGTTATGTTAATAATTCAGCCAGGTGCCCTGCATAGCTTTTAAACTATTTACCAGTGCGCGATAACCCATTGGCTTTGTTCTGAAAGCGGTGGCACCGAATGCCATCGAGGATTCTATATCCTTGGGATTATCAGAGGTTGAAAATATAACTATAGGTACACTATCAAAATAATGCATCTCTTTTATACTCTTCAAAATTTCCAATCCAGACAGGCCCGGTAAATTGTAATCTAACAGGATAAGGCCGGGCTTTTTACCCGTTTCCGCCATACCCTTTAGTGCGGTTAACGCCTCGTTGCCATTGGATGTGATCTTTAAACTTATATTTTTATCTACCTCTTTTACAGCATATTCCATTATGAATGTAAAGTCAATGTCGTCTTCTACTTGAAAAATATCTGGTGCTATCATTAATTATTCTTAAGGGCCATGTAAAAAGTAGTTCCCAAATTTAGTTTGCTCTCAAACCATATGCGCCCGTTGTGCCGCTCAATTATTCGTTTAACAATAGCAAGCCCCACACCGGTTCCTTCAATGTCCTGCGCATTGTCTAATCGTTTAAAAAGTTCAAATACTCTGTTGTAGTAGTTTACATCAATGCCTATTCCATTGTCACTTACAGCGTAAATTACCTCGTTATCAACGGTGTATCCGTTAATGGTAACTTTGGAAGGCTTTGCATTACGCGAATATTTTACCGCGTTATTTATCAGGTTACTAAATACCTGGTTAATCATTACTTTATCGCCAAGTAAGGCTGGCGTTTGGCCGATACTGAGTTCAAGATTTTCCGGCTTTAAACCATCAATGATTTCGGTTTTAATGTCCCGAATCATCGTAGCCATATCTATCTCTACATTAGTCACCTCCACGCGGCCAACACGCGAATAATTTAAGATCTCCGTTATCAATACGGCCATTTTATCGGTACACTTTCTAATACGCTCTAAAATATTCAAAGCATTGGCATCCAGGCTACTATTGCTGCTAAGCAGTAGTTCTGAGTAACTTTTTATGGATGACAGCGGAGTGCGCAAATCATGCGAAACTGTATAGCTAAAAGTATCCAGCTCTTCGTAGGCCAGAATCAGTTTTTCATTTAATACACGTATTTCATTGGCTTTCCGCTTTACGGCATAAATGATATGTTCCTTGATGTTGATAGCCGCCGCAATTTCTGCGCGGTTCCAGCGCTCTGAGGTATATTTAACATCCTGCGCCCAGGTTTCGAACGATTTCCTTGGCGTGAGCTCCATACTGCCATTTGCTGCCAGCTCAACCGGTTTATCGGGGTTGCCTGCCCATTTAATTGCTGTTAGTTTTTCGGGTTTGAACCAAATAACCATCTCTTTTAATTCTCGGGATAACAAGCAAGCTAAAATTCCGCTTGCCTTGTCGCTGTATTCGGTAGCCGGCTTATATGCTTCCGACAGGTTGTGCGAGGTATAAACAGCGTCTTGCATATTTTTAATCAGCCATTCTGCCAGATCGCGGATCTGCGCCTCATTGGGGGTATCGCCCATGCAAAAAACCTGGTCCTCAAAAATGAGAGCCGCCCCACTAGAATTATTGATGTCTTTTAGCGTTTTCTCACCGGTAGTTAAAGCACCTATGATATCTTCTCCGCTTTCAATCGCTTTTACAACCCCCGCTGACGAATCGGCTAACTGCTTAAATTTTTCAACATCTTCTTCACCTTGCCGGTATTCCAACGCTGATGACAGTACTTCTCCAATTAATTTGGCGGCACTGCGGGCATTGTAATTGATAAACCGGGGTGTTAAACTGTGGCATGCAATAAGTCCCCATAGTTCTCCTTTTACAATTAGCGATATGCTGAAACTGGCACCAACACCCATGTTTTTCAGGTATTGGATGTGCAATGGCGATACCGCCCTCAAATCCGAATGAGTTAGATCCAGCGGTTCGTCAGTATCAGCTAATGCCATAATATCGGATGGTACCGAATTTACGTCTGCAATAAGCCTGGTGAGGTTGATTTTATAAAGCTGGCGTGCCTGTTTTGGAATATCAGATGCGGGATAGTGCAAATGTAAAAAGGGCTCCAGATCGTTATTCTTTTCTTCGGCAATGACCTGGCCATGCCCATCTTCCGCAAACCGGTAAACCATTACTCTGTCGTAATTTATTACGCGTTTAATTTCACGCGCCGCATTATTTAGCAAAGTAACCAGACCCTCACCGGCAAGCATTTTGGAAATGGCTGCGCCCAGGGTTTTCTGGAGATCAAATTCGTGTTTGCTTGCCGGTTCAAATTCAAGTAAATACCCGTTTTTAAATTCGCTAACCACTATATTAAAGGGCTCGCCGGCTAATTTTATGATGTGAGGATTTAATAATTCAAGTAATTGCTTCTCACCCTTTTCTTTCAAAAGCTGATCGAAAAAGAACTCGCTGCTTAACATATCTAATTCCAGTGCGCTGGCTAATGCTGCCAGGCTCTTACCCAAGAGGTCTGCTGGTGTTGTAGGAATAAATTGACTGATATTATCGCTGACGTGGGTGATATTTCCGGTTTCATCACTAACGCCTATTAAGAATCCATGCGATTGAACCTTGCCGGGTATCCTTATCGGTTCCTTGTCGCAGTTCGTTAAATCTGCCTCGTATCTACTCATTGATTGCTTATTTATAACGCTGAGAATTCAGATTATAAAATTACATCATCAACATAAAGGTGATGTAGCCGTAAAGGGCCAATTAGTGGCCTTTCCGGTTTGCAAATTTCAGAAGGATGATTTTTTGGGCGATAATTCCTGCAAAATGCCAAAGAGACGCTCGCATTTGCCATTAATGAATTCGGGATAGCCAACTACCCGCACTTTTTTCTGATTGCCTTTAGCCGTTATTAAATCAACATTAACATCGAAGGTTTTACCCAGATCAGTAGCTTCCTGCAGGCATTTTTTCATGAGTTCCCTGCTTTTGCCTTTCTTGTAAAAGGTCAGTGCCAGTTCTGGCTGGGGGGTATAATCAACCGGCACCTCCAGAATTTCTTTAATCACATGGTTCCAGGTACTGGTATTTGTTTTGAAATTTCTTTTCCATGCACCTATTCTCACAATTTCGCTGGCCTTATTCAATATTTCCAGAATTTTGGCATTCTCCTGTTCTTTTAGTTTAATGGCTGTTACATCCTCCGTAAATATTAACAGGCCGCCAATTGTGGCATTCTCTTTACGCCAGGGCCTTATATCCCATTTTATCCAGATGTGCGATCCGTTTGACCGCTCAAAGAATGTGTCTTCGCCCGTGAAAGTTTTACCCTTCAAAGCTGCTTTGTGCATCGTTTTCCATTTTTGGTCGAGATCTGGAAATAGTTTATAAAAATGAATACCTACTACGGCGCCTTCAAATATGTGATAGTCGGCCAGGAACTTTTGCGATGCCGCCATAAGCATCATTTGAGTATCAAGCATGGCAATAGCAAAAGGTGATTGGGTAATGAAAGTTTTGTACCGGTCGTCAGATGCCTTTTTTATGTCGTTGATCAGTTGCAGATCTGCCTTCTCTTTGAGGTAATTTTTGTAGCAGGTGTTAAATTTAGATGGATTACTAAAGTTTAGCAGATCTGCCATTTGCTTTTTACTGCATTTTTTATCTTTAATATAGGCATCAGCCAATTCCATTTGGATATGCCGGTAATAATGGAAAATAGTTTTATTGTAGCGCGCTTTAAAGTCACGCTTCAGTCTGGATTCTGAGACGAAATTTTGTTTCGCCAGAAATGGTATACCTGGAAATGGTTTGAGCATAAAGGCATACAGCGCCTTTTGAACATTGATAATACTCTGCTCATTGAAGTTTGTATATTCATAACCAAGGCTCCCTTCTTTTAGGGTTGAATGTGTGAAGTTTTTGGGAGCCATATCTTCCACATGTACAAAAAAGCCTTCAACATTTTCGTTATGAAAGTCCGGACAATAGGTTGTTACCGTTTTTTTTATGTCACCGGCAACGGTTGTGATATCACGGGTAAAAACCTGTACTTTGCCATTTAAAACGCCTTGAATGTATGGCAGATTTTGAACATACAGTGGACCTATAAGTTGAGGTAAGGAAATCTTGTCGACCATATCTATAGGTTTCACGCCGAACCAATCCCAGTATGCGTTATTGGCATACCGGCATTTCAAATCTTTATCCCAATAGGCAAGCATGGAGGGTGAATTTTCATCCACCTCAATACCTAACTCGTTTAGTTTCTTAAAAATGTCTTGGGTCATCCTTGGCCGGGATAAGGAGGCAGTCCAAATCTATTATTTATTAAACAATTCTTTAGTAAAAGCCAGCATATAATTTACACGCCTTTTGGTTTCATTTACACACAAGCAAAGTTTTACTTCAGGGATATAATCGACCGCAAAAAAATGGAAGGTAACTGCTAATTTAGTCGCCGGTAAAGCAGTAAAATGAAAGGCTACCAAAACCAGTTGATCAACTAAAACTGGATAAGCCCGGGCAAAGAGATCTGCAGCATTGCCAACCAATAAAATGAAGAAAGTATTTTTAGCACTTGCAGTTGCTTATGCTGCACTTTTAGGTAGCTGTACAAAGGATAGCTCATCTTCCAACGTTCCGGATACAGCAATACTTAGCGCTAATTACGCAAAAGGTGCTGATGTGAGCTGGGTGAGCCAGATGGAAGCAAGTAACATTAAATTTTATAACAGCGCCGGTATGCAGCAGGACCTCTTACAGATCCTGAAAGATATGGGGATTAACTCCATCAGGCTGAGGGCCTGGGTTAACCCTGCTGATAGCTGGAATAACACTGCCGATGTAGTGGCTAAAGCGATCAGGGCAAAACATATGGGTTTTCGCATCCTGCTAGATCTTCATTACAGCGATACCTGGGCAGATCCGGGTAAGCAAGCCAAACCTGCCGCCTGGGCAGGGCAGGATATTGCTGCGTTAAAATCGTCAGTAAGCACTTATACGGCTGGTGTAATGAACGCGCTGAAAGATAAAGGCATTACGCCTGAATGGGTACAGGTGGGCAACGAAACTAATAACGGTATGCTTTGGGATGAGGGCAAGGTATCTGTAAATATGAAAAACTTTGCCGGTTTGGTACAAGCCGGTTATGACGCTGTAAAAAGCGTAAGCAATACCAGCAAGGTTATCGTGCATATCTCCAACGGGTATGATAATGATCTGTTCCGGTTTATATTTGATGGTTTAAAGGCAAACGGTGCAAATTGGGATGTGATCGGAATGTCGCTTTATCCAACAGCCGCTAACTGGCAAACGCTAAATAGCCAATGTTTAACTAATATGAATGATATGGTAACCCGCTATGGCAAGGAAGTAATGCTGGCAGAAGTGGGGATGCCGGTTAACGAACCGGCCGCGACAAAAGCTTTTTTAATTGATATTATTACCAAAAACAACAGCCTTGCCGGCGGCAAAGGTGTCGGCGTTTTTTATTGGGAGCCGGAAGCGTATAATAACTGGCAAGGCTATGGTTTGGGCGCTTTTGATGCCAGTGGCAAACCAACGGCGGCAATGGATGCATTTTTAATTAAGTAGTAATTAAGGTTAGTAGATGAGATTTAAAGTTTTAGCAATTGTAATAAGCTTTCACTTGTTTGGTGCGGCCAGACCGGGTTATGCGCAGACGGGTGTGCCAAAAAATAAGGCGAACGAAGTTTACATAGATAACAAGGGCATTATGCGCCTGCAAAAAGATGATAGCGAGGCTGCTTTTTTCGGTGTGAACTATACGGTGCCTTTTGCATATGGTTACCGCTCGCACAAAAAACTGGGTGTGCTGCCGGAAAAGGCTATAGATGCCGATGTGTACCATTTGGCCCGCCTTGGCGTAACAGCTTTTAGGGTGCATATTTGGGATACGGAAATCAGCGATTCGCTGGGTAACTTAAAAAATAACGAACACCTGCGTTTGTTTGATTACCTGCTGTTCAAACTGGAACAGCGTGGCATCCGTGCCATCGTCACGCCGATTGCATTCTGGGGTAACGGTTATCCCGACAGCGATGAACATACCGGCAGTTTTTCTGATATTTATGGAAAAGAAAAGGCCCTGGTAAACCCTAAAGCTTTTCAAGCCCAGGAGCGGTATTTAATCCAGTTCTTCAATCACGTAAATTCCTATACTAAAAAAACATACGGAGCCGACAGGTTTGTGATTGCAACAGAAATCAACAACGAGCCGCACCATACCGGGCCGAAATCGCTAACGACAACTTACATCAACCGCATGATGGCGGCGATCAAAAGCACCGGGTGGGAGAAACCTATATTCTACAACATCAGCGAATCGCCTTCGTACGCGGATGCCGTGGCCGCGTCAACAGCAAATGGATTTAGTTTTCAATGGTATCCAACCGGACTGGTATCGGGGCACGAACAGTTAGGGAACCTGTTGCCGCAGGTAGATCACTACGCCATTCCGTTTGATACCATACCGGCGTTTAAGAACAAACCCCGGATGATCTATGAATTTGAATCGGGAGATGTTTTACAGCCGTACATGTATCCGGCCATGGCAAGGAGTTTTAAAACGGCGGGTTTCCAATGGGCCACCCAGTTTGCTTATGACCCTATGGCAACGGCATATGCCAATACCGAGTATCAAACCCATTATTTGAATTTGGCTTACACCCCCGCAAAAGCTATCAGTTTGTTAATAGCAGGCAAAGTTTTCCGGCAGGTACCATTGTATAAGTCGTACGGTGCCTACCCGGCAGATACGGTTTTTGGTAACTTCCACTTGAGCTATAAACAGCAACTTAGTGAGATGAACGCAGCAACGGAGTTTTACTATACCAATAGTACCTCGTCAGCGCCGGTGCAGCCTAATGCATTGCAGCATATTGCTGGCGTTGGCTCTTCTGCTGTGCTGAAGTATGCAGGCACGGGTGCCTATTTTCTAGATAAAATTGCCCCGGGCACCTGGCGATTGGAAGTGATGCCGGATGTTATAAAATTGCACGACCCGTTTGAAAAAACATCATTAGACAAACCGGTTACAGCCGTTGTCAGTCGGGAGCGGGAGATGAAAATAAACCTGGCGGACCTGGGCGATAATTTTAGTGTCACACAGGTGAATAAAAATGGAGTACGTTCAACGGCTTCGAAAAACGCTGTGACGGTAAGTCCCGGTGTTTATTTGCTGAGGCGAAAGGGGGGTGCGCCATCCAGCTATCCGGCCGATTTTAAAGTAGGCAACTTGCGGATGAATGAATTTTATGCACCTGCTCAAAAAATCGGCAGTGTAACCGAAGAGCCAAAAGTGGCTAAAGCAGTGTCGGGCAGCAAAGGCAGTAGCCTGCAGCTGTATGAGCCCGCCGCCAACCGGCAAACGGCAACCATTTTTTCGCCGGAGTGGAAAAGCGATTCCTACGACTATATCAACCGAACAGATGGTTCTCTTTTGTTGAACCTTCAGCACCACTGGGGTACAAAAACGGGTGGGGTAGAGGCTTATATTAAACCACAGCTTATAACGCGGAAAGCTGACCTCGGTAAGTTCCAATCCATAGTCATAAATGCAGGAGCTGATACCGTTTTGGGCCTTAAATTAACCCTGATTGATGAAGATGCCAATGCCTATAGCACCACCATTAAACTCGGCAGGGAGTTAAGAGAAGTTCGCGTTCCGTTGGATTTATTCAAAAAAGATGAGCTGGTTTTACTGCCAAGGCCTTATCCCGGTTTCCAGGCTTTTACTTTTAAATCGCCCGGCAACGCACCTTTCACACTTAACAAGATAGAAAAATTGCAAGTGACCATACCGGGGCAGTTTGATAACAAATTCTCGGTTACGCTTGGAGCAATACGATTAGAAACCATCAACTAAAACTAGCCTGATTACTTTTTTAAAATGCTGCTTTTTTGAATGATCGGCCAATTTTACATTTTCACGGCCTGTTTTGCCCGGCGAACTTCAGGATGCAAACGCAAACTTTTACAAAAAGAATCGGAAGTACCTGACAATTAAAATCTTACAGGGTTTTCTGTCCAATAAAAGTAATACGATTATAGGCGTTGGGATTGCTGATCCAAACAGTTCTTAAAACCGTCTTGGTACCGGTTGTTGTCAAGGGCGGCGTACCGTGATTTGTAGAAACAAAACAGGCCGCGTTACTTGTTTATGACGCGGCCTGTTACTTGTAAATTGTATCGTTCAATTAATTTACATCGAACCAAAGTTTAGTAGTCAGCAGGTCTGCACCCTGGCTGGCAACTGCGGCATTGTAACTCGCCCCGTTTAACGATTGTTCGGTACCCGGGTAAATAAACCTTAGGGGGAACTTTCCGCCCAGCGTACCGGCTACTGCAGGCTGCAATTGCGGGTAATCCAGTCTGCGCCACTCGGCAAATGCCTCGAGTCCCTGGCCAAATAAAGCCAGCCATTTTTGATTTCCGATCGATTTTTTATAATTTGAAGCATCGTATTGTACCGAAGCCTGTGCCAGGTAGGTAGCTACATCAGCATCCGAAACGCTGTATTGTTTTAATGAGGCGGTTATGGCTTGTTGATATAAATCGGCTGCATTTTCAGTTGTAAACCCGCGTGCTGCAGCTTCGGCCCTGTCAAACAAAACTTCGGCGTAGCTAATGATCACTGCGGGAGCGTTTGGAGCCAGGAAGTAAGTGCCTGGTTTAGATGTTTTAGTAAAGCCCAGATTACTGGCATCGCCAACCAGCAAGCCGTTGGGAATGCCTACATAAGTAGCGGTGGAAGCTGCCTGCGTTTTGCTGGCGTATACAGGTAAGCGCGGATCGTTCAGTGCAAATAGCTGATCCACGATGGTTTTACTGATGCGGTAATCATCCCGAGTATCAAACAAATTGCTGATGGGGTTTTGATTTGGCGATGATAAATAAACCAGCTGTGCCGTCTCAGCATTCGCACTGATGTAGCTGCCACCTTCGGCCTGTATATCGGCCAGTACCTGTTTAGCCTTTTCCGGCTCGCGGTCGGCTATTCTTAATGAAATACGTAAGCGTAATGAATTGGCAAACTTCTTCCATAGCGTAATATTATTGGCATAGATCACATCCCCTGCAATAGCGGTACCCGACGGGTCCAGCGCTGCCTGCGCAGTTTTAAGATCATCCAGCAAAGCAAAGTAAACATCTTTTTGCTTGTCATAGGCCGGCGTAAGGTACTGATCGATACTGGTAGCCTGGGTGTAAGGCACGTCGCCATAGTTATCGGTCACCAAAGCAAATACCCAGGAACGAAGTACAAGGGCTACTCCTTTGTAATTAGGATTAGCCTGTGCATCAGCGAGTTTAATGATCTGGTTAAGATTTACAATGCTTTTCGAATAGCCTACCGTCCACAGCTCCTGAAAAGCGGTATTGGTATATATATACCTGTCCGGGTCTGTATATTGAATTTTGGCCCAGTACTGCACAAAAAGTAAACTGGCATCCATATTATTGGCAGTTCCCCAATACGTGTCGGCTGTGGCCTTTGTAGCAGCTGTCAGCAGGTAATCGGGTTGCGCATTTTGGGAGGCATTAGGGTTCTGGTTGATCGCCTGGAGATCTTTTTTGCAGGAGCTGACGGATAATAAAAAAGCGCCCGAAAGTAATATGGTGATGTATCTAAATTTCATGATTTTTAAAATTTGAGGTTAACGTTAAAACCGATGTTGCGAACGGTGGGCAGGGTAAGGTCTTCCAGTCCCTGGCCGTTACCGGTATTAAATGCGGTTTCGGGGTCTATGTTTGGTACATTCTTATGGATGATCCACAGGTTACGGCCAACCAATGATAATGTAGCAGATTGCAAGCCGACACCTTTAACCCAGCGCGACGGGAACGTATAGCCAATCTTCACTTCGCGAAGTTTTACGTATGAAGCACTGTAAACAAATGCTTCATCAACATTTGTGAATCCTTTATAGTACGATTGCGCCGGGATGATAGATGTATTAGCAGTGCCATCGGCTTTTACGCCTTTAAATATCATACCATCATCATATACAGTTGCACCACCGGGCGCTGCGGCACCTGCGCTCACCTGTACTGCCGGTAAAGCGGCATTGTTACCGGGGTAATAATAACTTAAACCACCGTTAGCAGCACCACGGCCGGGCAATGTGGATGCCAATACACCCGTATAAGTACCTGTACGGTTGGTGTTGGAATAAATTGAGCCACCTACGCGAGCATCTACAAGGAAACTAAGGTTGATCCGTTTGTAGCTGAAGCTGTTGTTGATACTGCCCAACCAATCTGGCGTATATTTACCCAGGTATTGTTTAGTATTGCTCACTACAGGGGTACCGTTGGATCCTATGATGATCTGTCCTGAAGCATCACGCTGGTAGGCTGTACCAAATAATGTTCCGTAAGGCTGCCCAACTGCTGCCAATACTTGTACGGTTCGGTTTGTGCCCAAGATGTAGCTCTTCAGCTGCCCGGCATCATCAAGTGAAACCACTTTGCTTTTATTGCGTGAATAGTTTACCGTTACATCCCAGGTAAAATCAGTTGATTTAACCGGAGTAGCACTTAGCTGCACTTCTAAACCTTTGTTGTTGATACGGCCACCATTTATTAGTTTTTGGCTATAACCAGTTGTGGAGCTCACATCTACATTCAGGATCTGGTTAACGCTGTTGGTGTTGTAAACGCTCAAATCCAGCCTGATCCTGTTCTTCAGGAAACCAGCCTCAATACCTGCTTCGCCTGAAGTAGTGGTTTCTGGTTTTAAATTTGGATTTAGATTGATGCTGGCCGCACTTTGCTGCGGATTGGCACCAAATGGCGCTGTGAAGTTATAAGTGTTGATCAACTGGTAGGGGGTGGTTGCTTTACCCACTTTTGACCAGCCGCCGCGTAATTTCAAATAACTCAATACATCACTTTTAAGATCCAGCGCTTCCGAAAGCACCAAACTTCCATTCACTGACGGATAGAAATAGGAAAGATTGGCCGCAGGTAGGGTAGACGACCAATCATTACGTCCGGTTAAGTTCAGGAACGCGTAATTCTTATATCCAATTTGTGCCGATGCAAAGTAGCTGTAAGTTTTTAGCTTACCATAATAATTGGATGATACCAAAGGATCGCGGGAGTTGCTCAGTGTGTATAAACCGGCTACCGCCAACTTTGGTGCTATCTGGTCGTTTTGCTCGTTTAAAATGCTGCTGATATTACCACCTACAAAGCCATCGAAAGAAAAGTCTTTGCTTAGTTTTTTGGTATATTGTAAACGGGCCTCAGTATTGGTTTCATTAACCGTGTATGCGTCTTCCTCGTACGAACCAAAAGGCGTACCGTTGGTGCCGTAAGCTACCTTAATCTTACGCCTGTCGTTATAGTAATCAGTTCCCGTACGGAAGTTGGCAGATAAGCCATTAATGATCTTGTAATTCAACTCTACACTCCCGATAATTCGGTTTTTATGCTGAGCCACCGTATTTTCATAAGCAACAAAATAGGGGTTGCTGTAGTAGCTGTTGTTCCAGTTAAAGGTGTTGCCGTTTGCATCACGGTAATTTCTCAGCTGGCTAACATCTACCTGCCTGCCGAACCAGGTAAATTGCAACATGGTGCTGGTAGCGCGCCTGCCATAAGACCCGGGCAAGTTACCTGCATCATCTTTGATGTAATTTGCAATGGTAGTAATGGTCAACTTAGAATTTGGGCGAAAGGTAGAGTTCAGTAAAAAAGAGTTTCTCCCTTGTGATGAATTAGGTACCACACCTGTTTGGTGCAGGTTGTTGTACGATAAGCGATAGTCAAACTTTTCGCCGCTGCCAGCTAAAGCCACACCATTATTAAGTGTAACACCGGTATTAAAAAAGTCGCGCACATTGTTTGGATGGGACACGAAAGGGACAGCCTGGCCGTTAGAATTAAACTGCGGAATCAGTCTTCCATCCAGCGCCGGTCCCCAGCTTTCATCAACGCCGTCATTTACGCCGCCGCCCTTGCCATCTACATAACTGAATTTACCGTTGGAGCCTTGCCCGTATTGGTTCTGATAATCGGGAAATACTTTCAGTGTAGCGAAAGATGTGTTGGAATTGATAGTGATGCCTAGTCCTTGGGCACCCTTTCCGGTTTTTGTTTTAATCAGGATAACACCGCCTGCTGCACGGTAACCGTAAAGTGCGGCCGCATTTGGGCCTTTTAAAACACTGATGGATTCAATATCTTCAGAGTTTAGGTCGGATATAGCGTTGGGGAAATCTCTTGAGCCGTTAGCGCCCTGGAATTGGGAATTATCCACTATAACACCATCTACAACAAAAAGTGGCTGGTTATTTCCGGATACGGAAGTTTCGCCACGGATAACGATCCGGGAAGAGCCCATATCGCCCTGGCTGCCGGTTACCTGAACGCCGGCTATTTTTCCAGAAAGTGCGTTAACCAGGTTGCTCTCTTTGGCTTCTGAAATGTCTTTTGACTTCAGGCCCTGTACAGCATAGCCCAGCGACTTCTTATCTTTAGAGATGTTCAGGGCGGTTACCACTACCTCGTTTAGCGAGTTAGGCGCTTCCTGCAACACAATTTGCAAAGGCTCGCCATTGTTGTTCACCGGCACTTCAATTGTAGTGAAGCCGATGTAGGAGATTCGCAACACATCATTGGCGGAAGCATTGATCGTAAATTTACCGGATATATCGGTTTGAGTACCATTTGTTGTGCCTTTAACACCGATGGTAACACCGGGCAGTGCCTGGCCATCGCCTTTTGCAGTTACTACACCGCTTATTTTTACAGCTTGTGCATCTGCCTGTTGCAGGGCTAAAAACAGCAATAAAATTGCTAGTAGGTTTTTGTAATTTTTTAACATGATTTGTTATTGATGAATCTTAAAATGTCAATACGGATTTCTAAGCTCCAAATCAGCCTGCACAAAATGTACAAACAGGAAACTTAGCAGCAGTAAAGAATAAATGGATATGTTTTACCAGACTTTGCCAGAATAGGTTTGCCGGTAAATTGCCGAAAGACTAGCAGCAACAACACATGGAAGATGATCTTACAGTAGTTTGGGGGTTGAAAAAAGGCGCAATCATAAAGGGGCGACGAGTAACGTGGCTAGTAGTAGGTGTTTTCATATAAGTAATGTTAGGGTATGCTGAATTAATTAAGTGCTACAATTGGTTTGTTGACAAGGTCATCTATGGCTTTAACCATGCCTGCAAATTCCTGCTGATCGTACAACCGGGTCAAATAAGCTATTCGGCCGTCGCGGCCAATTACCACGTTGCGGGTTACGCCACTTTTTTTATTGGCAAATAAGCCGAAGATGTCAGCGCCCGGGTCTAAGGCAAGGGGATAGCTGATGTTCATAACCTTTTGAAATGCTGCAACCTTTTCCAAAGGTTCATCTCGGTCCACACCAATTAGCACAACACCTTTGTCTTTGTAAGTCTGCCATATTTCGTTTTCCAGATGGGGCATTTCAGCACGACATACGCTGCACCAACTTGCCGTAAATTGAAGTATTACAATTTTGCCGGCCAGTTGTTTTAGGGATGTTGTGGTGCCGTCGGTAAGTTTGAGTTCAAAATCAGCAGGCGCAACGTCGCCCGTCTTAACGATGTAGCCCCTGTCTATTTCTGTTGCCGGGGGATTTGTAGGGGCAGATTGTGCGTTTGCAAAAAGGCCGGTAAGCAATAAAGAGCCTGTCAATAGTAACTGTTTAATATTCATAGTTTGGATGTTCGGTGCCCCGAATAATCAGCAAAAAATGAAGGAGGAGTGCGTCTAATGAAAGCCTTCGCAGGCATTGCAAATAATTTGCGAACATTATCTTTTCTGTATTGCTACAGATAGGAATTAGCACCTTTTTACCTATGGCGTACAGGTTGCTAAGACATCACAGGGCCTTTCCCTCAGTCTTTCTTGATAATTATTAGGAACGATTACGCTGCAAATATAATATTAAATCTACTAAAGCTATAGATATTATATAATTTAATTGTCAAATAGCATTTGGTTTCGTTCTAGAGAATAAGAGTTAGCGTGTTCAGCCCTTTTATGATGGACTAGCCTTATTTGAATCACTGGTTTTTTATCAGTCGTTTATCCTTTTTTCTTCCGCTAAAAGAAAAACGGGAAGTCCGGCTCAAGGTAAAAAGCATTAATAGAGAAATGTAAAACCCGTGGTTGTTTTGCGTGGGATAGTCGTTAAAATAATTGGCATTCCTCACCGGGAACGAGTTGGTCGATAGTCTTTTTTTGTTTTCACCGCATACTGGTTTTTAACCCCATAGAGTTGAAAGGTTAACCGGGAGTCTAAATTATAAATGTCGTTGTAGGTTATTATTTCCCCTTGTCTCACTTCACAGGTGATGTAGTTGATGATGATTTCTATGCCCTTGTCTAGGTTGTAGGTTTTTGCCTGTGTTTTCTTAAACTTTTTTGAAATCGCGGTATACTTATAACCGGGGCCATTATTTACTAATAGCATCTCTGCCAATTGTTGTGCATGTTCAATTTGAATATTTCCTTTAGTGGCTGTTGAAATCCCAAATTTAAACTTCGTATTATTTGCCATATCTAGCAGATAAGGTGAGGCATAACCGCTTATCGGGAAAATGATTTTTTTTGATTCGGCAGTACCTCCGGCGCCAACGTTAAAATAGTTGATGATCCCTTTTAAAACAGGTGTTGGGGTAGCCGGGCTCCCAATATTTACTTTAAAATGGCGGGTGCTGTCATTCAAATGAAGCGCCATGGTCGAGGCCGGTAAATTTATGTCAATATAATTTGTGGAATCGTGGGTTAGCCACCTCAATCTCTCCATATTGATAGCCATGAGTCTGATCGTACTATCAGGGGTTTCATAACAGTCGGTTTCGTAAAGTCCGGTTATTAAATGCATCCGCTTTTGAAGCTTTTGATAAGCTGCTGATTTGGGTTGCACAAGTTGAATAACACTTTCGAAATCCGCTGCCAATATTGCATTTTGAAGGGTGTTTTCCAAAAATCCGAATTTGGATTTGCCTGAATCTATTGCGCTGGTTGTGTAATAAGGGTTGAGCTTCCCGTGGTGCAGGTTGTTGATCAGTGCGATCATTGCATCGGTAAGCATCACATCAAAAAATACTTTCTGTTTTATGCCCGCTGTGCTGCTTAATTTCACCAGGGCATTAAGCTTATTGTAAGTAAGTATCCTGCTATGGTAATCAGCTGCATTTAAGCCATATTGCACCAGGCAGTCTAAAAACATCATGGCATCACCCGCATGCGTTTTTACGGTTTCGAGCGCTACAAACGCTAATTTATATCCGTTTTTCTCGTAAAATCGCTTTACCGATTGTGGGTAAAATAAGTCGTACTTGTGTTTTGGAATTTGGGATCTAAACATTTCGGCTACCGTGGTATCGCGCTTAAAACTATTGGCCAGTTTTGACTCTGATTGCCTTTTTAATGGCGTTGCAGAGGCGGTTAAATGCAAAAGCAATAGTATGGCGGTAAGATTTAAGCATAACCAGGCAAGCTTTTTAGTTTCTATCCCTAACTTGTTAAATTTTTGCATATTGATATGATTTCTATTCTCAAATCTCATCAAATAAATAGCCGTTAATGATGACGATCGTCACCATTAAATATGATCTCAAAGCCATTCCGGCTTGATAGCTAAATTCATTTTTATCGCAAGCTCGATGTTTTTATAATTTTCAGTTTTTGTAAAAAAACGGTCAACCATATCGTAATATTTTGACTTTGAAAAAATGATGTTTGTCACTTTTTCCCCTGAAAGTAAATACTATTTGTAAGCAGCTTATACCGATATTTGAAAAATAGTCAACCGGCTATTTTTGCCTATGGAGAGTACCGCCCTTTTACGTGCTATAATTGACAATGCCATTGATGGTGTAATTACCATTGATGGTAGGGGACTTATCGAATCGATCAATCCAGCAGCTTGTAAGCTGTTCCAGTACACGCCTGATGAAGTTATAGGCCGTAATGTGTCTGTGTTAATGCCCCCGCCCGATCGGGAACTGCACGATGAGTATATTGACCGGTACCAGCGTACCGGCCATGCACATATTATCGGTATTGGCCGAGAAGTGACGGGTTTAAGGCAAGATGGTACGCAATTTCCATTCCGGTTAGGAGTCAGTGAGGTTAAGTATTCCGGAAGGCAGATCTATGCAGGTTTTATACATGACCTTAGCCGCGAAAAAGAAGCTGAACAGCAACTGAAAGAATATGCTGCTGATTTGGAAGAGCTGGTGGCCGAGCGGACGAAGTCGCTTCAAAAAACGGTGGAAGCTTTGAGCCTGGCCAAAGAGGAAGTTAGTCTTTCTTTGAAAAAGGAAAAAGAGTTGGGCCAGTTAAAAAGCCGTTTTGTATCCATGGCCTCTCATGAATTTCGTACCCCGTTGAGCGCAGTGCAGCTGTCGGCTTCTCTCATTGATAAATATGCCGAACCTTTTGAGAACGTCAACATCACTAAACACGTTGCCAGGATAAAACACGCTGTAGGTAATCTAACAGGGATCCTCAATGATTTCCTTTCTCTGGAAAAATTGGAAGCCGGAATAGTGGCGCCCTCTTTCAGCGATTTTGACCTGGTAAAGCTGGCCGAAGAAATAACCGAAGAAATGCAGATGCTGGCCAAACAAAATCAAAACATTATATATCAGCATACCGGTTTACGTCATGTAGCCAATTTGGATGCCAACCTGCTTAAAAATTGTATCATAAACCTTGTTGCCAACGCTATTAAATATTCAGGTGAAAATACTTTTATTGAATTTAATACGGAGATTAATACAAGCGGATGCTACCTGGTAGTAAAAGATAATGGCATAGGTATCCCGGAAGAAGATCAGAAACATCTTTTTGAACCATTTTTCAGGGCACATAATACAGGTAACATTCCCGGCACGGGCCTGGGCTTAAACATAGTGGCACGCTACGTCAGGCTAATGAACGGCACTATCGATTTTAAAAGTAATTTAAGCAAGGGTACACAATTTACGATTTCATTTCGATCCTATGAGTAAAAAAGTATTGATCATTGAAGATAACAATGACATCAGGGAGAATATTGATGAGATATTGCAACTGGCAGGTTATACCGTTTTTACCGCAGATAATGGCAAGCTGGGCGTTGAACTCGCCCTAAAAAATTCGCCGGATGTGATTCTATGTGATATAATGATGCCAGAGCTGGATGGCTACGGTGTGCTTTTTATGCTTAATAAGCATCCACAAATGGCAGCCATCCCATTTATTTTTTTAACCGCTAAAGCGGAGCGCCCGGATTTGCGGAAAGGCATGGAGATGGGTGCCGACGATTACCTCACCAAGCCCTTTGATGATATGGAACTATTGAACGCCATTGAAACGAGGCTTAAAAAGCAGGATAATATTCATCAGCTTTACAGTAAAAGTCTGGATAGCCTTCAATCACTCGTATCAAAAAACGATGGCCTGTCGGAATTGAAGAATGTGATCAGCGAGCGGAAGACCAGGCAATTTAAAAAGAACCAGGTTATTTACTATGAGGGAGATAAGGGTTACGGCCTTTATTTGGTTATCAGCGGCAGGGTTAAAACCATAAAGCAGGCGGATGACGGTAGAGAATTAATGACCGGCATGTACGTTGCTGACGACTACCTCGGTATCCACGCTATTCTGAGCAACGAACCTTACGCAGATACAGCTACAGCCTTAGAAGATGCTACCCTTTGCCTCATTCCAAAAGACCGGTTGGATGAATTGCTTAATAAATACCCGGATGTAGCAAGAGAGTTTATCAAGCTATTAGCCAATAATATAAGGGAGAAGGAAGAGCAATTGCTGCAGTTAGCTTACCATTCGGTGCGTAAAAAAATGGCGGAGGCGATCCTTCGTCTTTATCGGCAGCAAATTAATGGCGATATGAGTTTTAAGATAACCCGGGAAGACCTCGCTGCAATGGCCGGTATGGCAACAGAAACGGTTAGCCGAACCCTGGCAGATTTTAAAGATGAAGACTTGATAGAAAAGAAGGGCGGAACGATCACTATCTTAAACCTGCAACGCCTCGAAAAAATGAAAAACTGATATTCATCACTTTTTTGACTGACCGTAAACACGTGTAAGCAAACGAATATGCTATATTTTTGATCTGAAAAATATAGTTTAATGAAAGCGGTAGCGTACAGTATCAAACCATTTGAAAAAGAATATTTGGCAATTGCCAATGGTAAAAAGCATGATATTACATTAATATCTAATTCCCTAAGCGCCGAAACAGCGGTTTATGCCGAAGGCAAGGATGCGGTGATCGTATTTACTAATGACGATGTATCTGCTGCCGTTATTGAAGCATTGGCCGGCTATGGCGTTAAGTATATCGTTACCCGTTCTACCGGTACCGATCATATCGATAAAGAAGCAGCGGCCAGGTTTAGTATTAAACTTTCAAATGTTCCATCTTATTCCCCCCAGGCAATTGCCGAACATGCGGTTGCGCTTGCCTTCGCGCTGAGCAGGCAACTGGTAAAAGCAGACCAGCACAGCCATAATTTCGATTTCAGGAATGATGAATTGGTTGGTTTCAACTTTGCAGGTAAAACGGTGGGTATTGTGGGTTTGGGTACCACCGGGAAGGCGGCTGCAAAAATATTTAACGGCATGGGCTGCAACGTAATCGGCTTCGACCCGGTACCCCCTGCAGATCTGCCCTATATTCAGCCGGTAAGTTTGGATGACCTGCTTGTTGCTTCGGATATTATTAGCTTGCACTTACCGTTATTACCCGAAACCGCCCACCTCATCAAAAGGGAAACAATAGCTAAAATGAAAGGCGGCGTGATGCTGATCAATACCTCCAGGGGGGCACTCATCCGGACTACCGATGTAATAGCGGCGCTGAAAAGCGGAAAGATTGGTTATCTCGGCTTAGATGTTTACGAGTTTGAGAAAGGCTTGTTTTTTGAAGATCACGAGAATGATAAGAATAAAGATCCTTTGTTACATAGCTTATTAAATTATCCCAATGTGCTCATTACACCTCACCAGGCGTATCTGACTAAAGAGGCTCTGCAGGAAATCTCAAACCAAACGATTAAAAGCCTCGATCTGTGGCAACTGAATAAGTGCGTAGGAAAAGCCTGCGTTTGCCAAAAAGACTGCAAAGCCATTATCAAGCCCTAAAAATATAGTTATGCCTTTTCCGGAAAACAAAGACCTTGCTGCAAAGTACAATGTGGCATTGCCGCGCTATACAAGTTACCCAACTATGCCCTATTGGGATGCGGCCTCTTTTACTACAGGCGATTGGAAACAATCGGTAGAACAAAGCTTTTCAGAAAGCAATCCATCAGAAGGGATCAGTTTATATATCCATCTCCCATTTTGCGAGAATTTGTGTACCTATTGCGGCTGTAATACCCGCATTACTAAAAATCATGGTGTAGAGCAGCCTTATATCAATGCCCTGATCATGGAATGGACCATGTACCTAAACCTGTTTGGTACACAGCCATTGATTCGGGAAATTCATTTGGGTGGGGGTACGCCTACTTTTTTCAGCGCCGCAAACTTAAAAATATTGTTGGATGCCATTCTGCTAAATACGAAAATTCATCCGGAAGCTCATTTTAGTTTTGAAGCACATCCTGCAAATACCACCAGAGCACATTTGCAAACGTTATACGATCTGGGATTTCGCAGGCTGAGTTTGGGGATCCAGGATTTTGACCCGGATGTTCAGCGGATCATCAACCGGGAACAAAGCTTTGAACAGGTGCAAGAAGTAACAACAGCAGCCCGTGCTATAGGTTATACCTCTGTAAACTTTGATCTGATATATGGCTTGCCGCTACAAACCATAACCGGACTCACCCGTACCATTAAACTGGTATCTCAGCTGATGCCCGATAGGATAGCGTTCTACAGTTACGCACACGTACCATGGCTAAAGCCCGGGCAAAGAAGCTTTACCGAACAGCACCTGCCAAACGCTACTGCAAAAAAAGCGCTGCGCCAAACCGGCCGCAATTTGCTAAATAGCTATGGCTACCTGGAAATTGGTATGGATCATTTTGCATTGCCGGAAGACGAACTTTTTCTAGCGCTGAATAACGGAAATCTTCACCGGAACTTTATGGGATACACCGTTCAGCACACCCAATTATTGATAGGTCTTGGTGTTTCGGCAATCAGCGATTCGGGATATGCCTTTGCACAAAATGTAAAGAATGTAGAAGAATACCTGGAGAAGGTTGCAAGGGGTATACTGCCAGTAGTAAAGGGCCACCTGCTCACTATTGACGATCTTATTTTACGCAGGCACATACAAAATATAATGTGCAAAGGCGAAACCTCATGGAATCATCATATAGAACCCTGCCTGTCACTCATTGACGGTTTGGCGCGTTTGCAGCCCTTGGCTGATGATAACCTGATTGAATTGAGCTCCCGGACACTGAAAGTAACTGCACTTGGTAATGGCTATTTACGTAATATATGTATGGCGCTCGATGCCCGGTTGTGGGCAGATAAGCCGGCCACGCAACTATTTAGTATGGCTATATAGCAGAAAAGGAGAACCCGTATAAAGTTCTCCTTTTTGCTTTTATATATTAACTGTTAATTTGATTTGGCGATTTCCAATACTATCCGGCCTTCTATTTCTCCCTTTTTCATATCATCAAATACCGTATTAATATCCTCCAGTTTGGCGGTATGTACGGTTGCCTTTACTTTTCCTTCCAATGCAAAAGCAATGGCTTCCTGCATATCCTTACGCGTACCTACGATAGAGCCACGCACGGTGTAACGATTAATTACGGTATCAAAGATAGGCAGATCAAAACTACCTTTTGGCAAGCCGTTTAAGGCGATTGTCCCCTTACGCCGCAGCGCGGAAATACCTTGTTTAAAAGCTACAGGTGAAACGGCGGTAACCAATACACCATGCATGCCACCGGTTTGTTTTTTTAGAAATTCACCGGGATCATTTTCCAATGCATTAACGGTTAAATCGGCGCCTAAGCTTTTGGCCAGTTCTAATTTGTCGTCCGCAATATCAATCGCGGCCACATGGAGGCCCATCGCTTTGGCGTATTGCACGGCCAGGTGCCCCAAACCGCCAATGCCCGATATCGCTATCCATTCGCCGGGTTTGGCTTCGGTTTCTTTTATTCCTTTATAAACAGTTACACCGGCGCAAATGATCGGTGCCATGTCGGTAAAGTTGATATTAGCCGGAAAGTGTGCCACATACCGGGCATCAGCGATAACATATTCCGCAAAGCCTCCATCAACGCTGTAGCCGCCATTTTGCTGGGTATCGCACAGGGTCTCCCAGCCGGTAATGCAAAATTCGCAGCAGCCACAGGCACTGTAAAGCCAGGGTACGCCAACTATATCACCTTCTTTAACGTTTTTAACACTGCGGCCCAGGGCCACTACATAGCCCAATGCTTCATGCCCGGGTATCAGCGGTAATTTTGGTTTGGCAGGCCAGTCGCCCTGGCAGGCATGCAGGTCTGTATGGCAAACACCGCAGGCAACCACTTTCACCAAGATCTGGTTTTCGCCTGGTTCTTTCACCGGCATTTCTTCTATCTGTAATGCTTGTCCAAATTCACGGATTACAGCGGCCTTCATTGTTTTGGGTAGCATAGCTTTAAAGTTGTTTTATTATAAAATAAAGTAAAGCAGCATGGCTAAATGGATGATCACACTGGCGGCAAAAAAATTCAACAATGTCCTGATGCCTGACCCACCCATACCGGCAATCACATTACCAAAGAAAAGTACCATGGTTACGGCCAGCACTGCTAAAGGGGCATCAAAATAATACATTAAGACAGCGGGGACAGGCAAAAACAATACCCCTTGCAACATTAGTGAAACCAAAAACCAAAGCGTTTTATTTGGCGCCTGGGTATCGGCAAAGGCTAGCCATTTGCTCCATAATGTGGGTGTTGTAAGTTGGTTTGTTTTCGGCGTTGCCCAATTTTGAGTGCTTAATTTATAAGTTGTCATGATCTGTTGTTTAATAGATCAAAGATGGCCCGAAAAGATAGTTTATACCATGATGGATATTGGTATCAAAAATGACCTTAGTCATTATTGGTTTTGAGGTGATGATGCAGTTGCTGATAATAACGCTTTATCGCTATCCGAAATACATCGTACACCAGCGTATAAAATAAAAGGGCTATCGGCACAAAAAAAGCATAGAATTTCACCAATTGAAACAAGTAGGCTCCGGCAAGGGCGCCGCACATAAAACAGAGAATGATGGCAGAACGCAACTTAATCCGTGAGATGAGCACACGGCGCTCTGTAAAATTCTTCCGGAATAATTGCGCCAATTCTATCCCCAGATCGGTAAAAGTGCCGGTAAGGTGGGTAGTCCTTACAACCGAGCCGGATACCATTGATACCAAAGAATTTTGCAGTCCCATTGCAAAAAGTAAACTCCCCGCAAATACTTCTTTTGCAACCAGGCTATGATCATAGCGGTAACCCAGCAGCGCCACAGTCAGTAAAATAAATATTTCGATAATGATAGGAAAAACATAAGAGTAGCGTTGATTGCGGCCGATACGCGACACGATTAAACCGGATATAAACGCTCCTGCAAAAAACAGGAACATCCATAAAGCGATTACCCTCGCTGCTTTCCAGTCTTGCAAAGCGATCCGTTCAGCAAATAGTGCAGCATGGCCTGTTACATTGGTAGTAAGGACTGCGAAACCGAGAAAACCAGTTGCGTTTACAAACCCTGCTGTTGTACCAAGCAGCGATGCCAGTTTCACATTATGGCTATAGGTACGTTTAGTGCCTAAATGACGAAGCATACTCTTACAATAATTAATAACAAACAGGTACTCCCGATGAATGGATTGCGGGACTAAGGTAAGGGATGTTTAGATTTAATCCTCTTAGCAGGAACCAAATCCCAAGGCAAACCATAATATAAGGCATTGTTAGATTGATACGGCGGCGGAATGGAAGACCAATAAAACCGGAACTCACTGTAGCCAATAACATTAGCGGAAATGTACCCAAACCAAACCAAAACATATATTGCGCGGCAGACGGGGCCGATAGCGTATTTACCGCACCAACCAAAGCCAGGTATACAAAACCGCAGGGTAAAAAACCATTAAGTACACCTACCGCAAGGTGCCCTGCCTGGTGTTTAAGTGCATAAGAGAGTAGCTTGTTTACAGGCAATAAAAATCTAGAGATAAAAGCGCCCTGCCTCAAACGTATTTTTAACATACGCGACAAACCCGCCAAAATGATCAGCATACCGCTAAACAAACTTACCCCTTGCTGTAAACCGGCCAGCCAAAGTTGTTTACCCAGTAGGCCGATAAGGAAGCCTAAAAAAGAGTAGGTAATTACGCGGCCTGAATTATACAATATTTTATCCAGAATAATTAACCACCACTTGGTTTGGAATGACGGAATAGCCAGCGCCAGCGGCCCGCACATGCCTATACAGTGTACACTGCCAAACAAGCCGATAAAAAAAGCAATGCTGTTTGGGCTCATTTGATATCAATTTCCTGGTGGTATAAATACGCCTTGTGGTTACTGTCCCAATTCAGTATAATTTGCCAGCGCCCAACAGCCATGTTTTCGGTATTGATGGCAACTTCGTTTCCGGCCAGGCTGTCAAGTTTAATTTCCTTATGCAATGCCTCATTTGCCGGGCGCACAAATTTGATTGTGCCTGCGGCGGGTTTTACAAAACGGATCCTGACAGATTTATTCCAAACGGTTATCAAAGGACTGGCCTGATCCTTTTGAACCTGCTGCTCTTTTTTGAAATCCTTGTCAAAATTTAAGCCTTTTTCGTAATACTGGTGGTCGTAGCCGTCTTCGGGCGCCATAAACATGTAAATGCACATGCTCAGTATAAAAAGCATAAATAGTACCATTCCCCCTATAATTCCTTTTCCCCAATTCATACCTTTAATCGTTTACGGGCCCTACAAAGGCGGTTTTTACGGTTTGCTTAACCTTGTTGTTCTGTATTAGTTGTAAGCTGACGGTTGTTTTTGCCTCATGGATACTGCTGACCGGGATGAGCAGAAAGAAAACTGTTTTTACAGATGAACCTCCGCTAATTAGCCCCGGGGCCTGGATGTATTTTACCTTAATGGCCGTATCGACAGGTTGTATGGTTATTGCCGTTTCATTTTTAGTTTTATTTATAATTTCTGCGTTGTAGATATTGCTGATGTAGCCACCCTGTTGTTCCTGGTAAAGCATTCCCGCACCGCGCATTACAGTCATATTTAAGTCGCTGCGGCTGAAGATAAAGTAGCAGAGTACAGCCATCATAATCGCTATTACAGCCGTGTAGGCTTTCATCCTGCCGGTAAAGGTGGGTTTCACCTGATTGTGGATCATGTTCTCGGAAAAAAATCCCACCAGATTCAGTGGTTTCTTTACCTTGATCATCACCTCGTTGCAAACGTCTATACAGGCTGTGCAGTTGATGCATTCCATCTGTGTGCCATTGCGGATATCGATACCAGTGGGGCAAACGGCAACGCATAGGCCACAGTCTACGCAATCGCCTTTAATCGCTCCCGGATCTGCGTTTCGAGATAGCCTTCCGCGGGGTTCTCCGCGCTTATCGTCATAGGCAACTACAAGTGTGTCACGGTCAAGCAATACCCCTTGTAACCTTCCGTAGGGGCAAATCACCGTACAAACCAATTCGCGCACCTGGCTATAAACCAGGTAAAATATAATGGTGAACACCCAAATACTGATAAAGCCTGCAAGATGTGCGGTTACGGGTTCGGTAATTATTTTAAGCAAACTTTCACTGCCTGTAAGGTAGGCCAAAAAAGTATTGGCTATCAGGAAAGATACCATTAAAAAAAGCAGGTGCTTAGTCGTTTTCTTTATTACTTTTTGATTGTCCCAAACCCTCGCATCCAAAGCTTTTCGTTTAGCTGCATCGCCCTCTATCCAATATTCGATCTTGCGGAAAACCATCTCCATAAAAATGGTTTGCGGGCATATCCAACCGCAAAATACACGCCCGAAAACAATTGTGAACAGTACAACACAAACCAAAAAAACCAGTGTAGCTAACACGAACAGGAAAATATCCTGCGGCCAGAAAACCTGCCCAAGTATCACAAATTGCCTGTCTATAAAGTTGAGCAGGAGCAGGGGTTGCCCGTTTATACGGATAAAAGGTCCGGCAAAAAAGGCAGCCAGGTAAACATAGCTAATGAGGCTGCGCCATTTATAAAGTTGGCCGCGGCGTAACAACGGGTACATCCATTTTCGTTTCCCGGTTTCTTTCCCAGCCAGTAATGCGTCCATATTAATTGTTTGCGGCAAGTTTTTCACCGGCTTCTTCTTTGTTTTCCTGCGGTTCTTTGGTCCCCTGGGGTTCTTTAGCGCCGGCAGGTTTGGTGCCGTGTAATGATTTTATAAAGCTGGCAACATCCGCAATTTGCTTTGGCGATAGTTGTTTTTCCCACGTTGGCATTCCTTTGTTTAGTACGCCGTACTTAATGGTCTTAAACAAATCACTTATTTTGCCCCCGTGCAGCCAATAATCATCTGTAAGGTTGGGGCCCACGCTTCCTTCGCCATGTTCGCCATGGCACGGCTTACAATTTTGGATAAATATCACTTGCCCGGCTTTCAGCAGTTCGGGATCACTTTCCATTTTTACCGTAGTTTCGTCTACCTGGTTTGCCGCTTTGCTGAGGTAAAGCTTTTTTGCGATGTCTGCCTGTGCTATTTCGGTAGTATACTCCTCATACTGCAGCTGGCCAAAATGGAAAACGTGGTAATTTAAAAGGTAGCCCCCGGCAAAAATGATGGTAGCGTAAAATAAATACATAAACCAGCCCGGTATGGGGTTATCCAGCTCCTGGATGCCATCATAATCATGTGCAATCAGCAAGTCTTTCTCCTCAGCCATGGGCCTTAACGAAAGCAATTTATTCCAAACCTCACCTTTAGCCTTCTTCTTCTCTTTTTTTGCAGGATGCATTTCCGCTTCAATTTGCTCGTTGGTATAGCCCTGAGCCTTCAGCGTGATCTTTGTCAACACCGTAAATGTTCGCAACAGCATTAGCATTGCTAAAACGATGAGGAGGAAAAGTGTCATAAAGGCGCCATAGCCGATGTAATTCTGTACCTCGCCTGATAGCATGCTGTCGTTTGCAGCGCTTGCACTAAAGGTGGTTGCCACCAAAACGATTATAGAAAAAATAGGTATAGGTTTCATAACTTATTGGTATTAAGCGTTTCACCGGTCCCGTCATGCAATGGCATATCGCTCATGCTAGCTACATGATTTTTGTTCATTTTGATGAGCATAAAGGTGACTACAACAAAAAAGACGAAGAATATAGCCAGGGAAAAGAGCAAATAGCCCTGGTTTGCGGTGATATTTTCTGTGAATTGTTTAAACATGATTGGGTTGTTTATTTACCGTTTTTATTTGCCTTGATATCCATACCGAGCCTTTGCAGGTAAGCAATAATAGCGATGATCTCTTTATTACTTTTTACTTTGATATGGTCTTTCGCCAGGTTGCCGGCAATTCCTTTAGCCTGCTTATCCAGGTCCTGATTAGCTATATTTTCATATCCCGGAGCATAGGGTACGCCCAGGCTGCGCATAGCGTTGATCTTTGCTGCGGTGGTAGTTGTATCCAGCTGCTGTGAAATCAGCCAGTCGTAATTGGGCATAATACTGCCGAAAGACATCAATCTTGGATCCATCAGGTGATTGTAGTGCCAAGCATTGCTATACTTTTGCCCCTCCCTGGCCAAATCCGGACCGGTTCTTTTAGACCCCCACAAAAATGGATGATCATATACAAATTCGCCAGCTTTGCTGTATTCGCCATATCGTTCCGTTTCCGACCGGAATGGGCGTACCGTTTGCGAGTGGCAGTTAACACAGCCTTCCCGGATATAAATATCCCGGCCCTGAAGTTCAAGCGGAGAATAGGGCTTAACGCTGGCAATGGTTGGGATGTTTGATTTTATGGTGAGCGTAGGCATCAATTCAACAAATGTTCCCACAAGAATTACCAGCAGCGCAATAATCATCATTTGGATAGGTTTACGCTCCAGCGTGCGGTGCCAGGTCCCTTCTTTTATCACCGTGCTGGCGGGCGCCAAAGGCATAGCCTGTGCAGCTTCATTGGCTACTAAACTTCCCTGCAACATGGTGCGGGCTAAATTATATGCCATTACAATTACACCCAACAGGTACATAGCCCCACCGGCAGAACGCATCATATGCATCGGCAAAATCTGAAGTGTAGTTTCTAAAAAATTGGGGTATTTCAGCATCCCCTCAGGCGTAAACTCCTTCAGCATCAGGCTTTGGGTAAAACCCGCCCAGTACATAGGTATAGCATAAAATAAGATACCCAGGGTACCGATCCAAAAATGGAAGGCAGATAATTTCTTAGAATAAAGCGCTGTTTTATAAATGCGCGGAATAACCCAGTACAAAATCGCGAATGTCAGGAAACCGTTCCATCCTAAAGCGCCAACATGAACGTGGGCAATAATCCAATCGCTGAAGTGGGCAAAGCCGTTCACCTGTTTTAAAGACAACATGGGGCCTTCAAACGTAGCCATGCCATAGGCAGTTAAGCCAACCACCATAAATTTCAGGACTACATCATCCCGCACCTTATCCCATGCGCCCCTAAGGGTTAACAAACCATTGATCATTCCGCCCCAGCTTGGTGCGATCAGCATAATAGAGAAGGCTATACCCAGTGATTGTGCCCAGCCGGGCAGCGTAGTGTATAATAAATGGTGCGGCCCCGCCCAGATGTAAATAAAGATAAGCGCCCAAAAGTGCAGTATGCTTAATTTGTAGGAATAAATAGGCCTGTTTGCCATTTTGGGCAGGAAATAATACATCATGCCCAGGTAAGGCGTAGTAAGGAAAAAAGCAACGGCATTATGGCCGTACCACCACTGTACCAGCGCATCCTGTACACCTGCATAAACGTAGTAGCTTTTAAAGGCGGATACAGGCAGCTCAACAGAATTGACGATGTGCAAAACTGCTATGGTAACAAATGTTGCGATGTAGAACCATATGGCAACGTATAAATGTCTTTCGCGCCTCTTAATTATCGTGCCGAACATATTCACCCCAAATACTACCCAGATAATAGTAATGGCAATATCAATAGGCCATTCCAGTTCAGCATATTCGTGTGAGGTAGTTAAGCCCAGTGGCAAGGTGATCACCGCAGATACGATGATGAGCTGCCAGCCCCAGAAATGGATCTTGCTCAGCCAATCGCTGAACATACGTGCTTTTAAAAGCCGTTGGAGAGAGTAGTAAACACCCATAAATATGGCGTTACCCACAAAGGCGAAGATCACCGCATTGGTATGCAAAGGGCGGATGCGGCCATAAGTGGTATACTGGTTATTCATGTTCATACCGGGGGCGTAGAGCTGAATGGCGACGATGAGGCCCACCGTCATGCCGATGATCCCCCATATAACAGTGGCTATACCAAAGTCGCGAACTATCTTATTATCGTAGTAAAATTTTTCAGGCTGCATAGTGTGTTTTAAGATGGTGTAAAAATAGCGGGAGCAGAGAAGTTGAAGCGTGACCAGAATTATCCGCTAAAGTGATTGGCATCACTTTTTTGCAGGTGGCTCGGTTTCTTCATCCAGCAGCATGCGCATGGATGTTGTGTATAGGTCGTCATTTTGCCCATTGCGGTGTGCCCAGAAAAAAGCAGCTAAAAAAAGTAGGGCCAGCAATACGCTGCAACCTATAAGGAAATAGAGGATGTTCATGCCAGTTTTCTTTTTTTTGCCGCGAAATGGGTGGCCAAACTTGTAAATGAGATGATGGTAATAGTACTTAAAGGCATCAGTATTGCGGCTGTGAGCGGCGAAAGCATACCCGTAATAGCGTAGCTGAGCCCAATAAAGTTGTAGGTAAGTGATATCAAAAACGAAAAGCGGATAATGTTGACCGTATCTTTAGAGAACTTTAAAAAAGCAGGCAGTTTATGAAACGAACGGCCATCCATAATAGCATCGCTTCCCGGCGAAAAATTATTCACATCATCCGTAACCGCAATGCCAAGGTCGCCTTGCTTTAAAGCGCCGGCATCATTTAGCCCGTCGCCCATCATCATCACCTGCCGGCCACGCTGCTGTAAGGCCTGTACAAAATTTAACTTTTGCTGTGGCGACTGGTTAAAGTGCATATCATTTGCTTCCCTGAAAAAATGGCCAAGTTCTTCCCGTTCATGGTCCTGATCACCAGACAGTAAATAGGCCTGGTACTGCGGCTGGAGTTTGCTGATGTCCTGCATTCCTTCGCGATACTTGTGAGAAAATTCAAAAAAGCCAGGCAATTTGTTGTCAATCATCAGGTAAACCCTGGTGACTCGAGTCGCTTCCTCTTTGTAACCTAATACCAGTTTAGCATTCCCCACACGAATATTTTGGCCGGCAATAGTTGCCATTATGCCAAGGTTTGGCATTTCTGCATACCTGTTTAGGCTGAGCCTTTGCTGGTTGCCAAGGTATTGGCAAATCATCCTGCTTAATGGATGTGTAGAATTGATACAAGCGCTGTAGATCAGCTGCTGTTCCTGTGCCGACATGAACCCCTGTAGTTGGATCTGGTTGCTGTTCCCGGTGGTAATGGTGCCCGTTTTATCAAATACAATGGTATCAATAGCCGCCATTTGTTCTACAACTGCTACGTTTTTGAGGTAGAAAAAATTCCGGTCGAAAATGGAGAGCGCTGCCGACATGGTAAACGGTGTGCTCAGGGCAAGCGCGCAGGGGCAGGCTACGATCAGCACAGCAGTAAAGGCAGCAATCCCCCGTCTTAGATCTGTGGGGAGCCAAAAAAGCAGCGAGCCAAAAGCGATAGTCAGCAGTGCGATAGTAAAGTATTTGCTTACCTTTTCATTAAAGGTTTGTATCCGGCTGTCCTTTTGCCGCGTAAACGCCTCGTTGTTCCAAAGCTGGGTAAGGTAACTTTGGTAAACAGGTTTAACTACCTCCATTTCAATAGCTTCGCCGGTTTGCCTGCCGCCTGCGTAAATAACTTCGCCCAAAGTTTTCTTCACAGGGACGCTTTCGCCGGTTACAAAACTAAAATCGATGAGCGCTTCCCCTTTCAACAGTATAGCATCTGCAGGGATGATCTCATTATGCCGGATCAATATACGGTGACCTGTTTTTAGTTGGGCCAATGAAATAACTTCATGAACAGCATCATTTTTTATGACTTGAACAGCAACCGGAAAAAACGACCGGTAGTCCCTTTCGAAAGAGATGTGGTGGTAGGTTTTTTTCTGAACGAACTTACCAATCAGTAGAAAGAAGACCAGCCCGCAAAGCGTATCGGCGAAACCTGCACCTGTTTGGGTGGCTATTTCAGCAATGGTTCGTATAAACAGTACGGCGATGCCCAGCGCCAGCGGAAAATCAATCCCAAATACTTTTTTGTTAATATTTTGCCAGGCAGCAACAAAATAGCCCCACCCGCTGTAAAATACTACCGGCAGCGCAAAAAGAACATTTAGCCATCCGAAAACCTGCCTGAGCGTATGTTCTGATGCTGTGATCCCAAAATATTCGGGAAAACTAAGCAACATAACGTTCCCAAAACAAAAACCAGCTACTGCTATTTTGGGTACCAGGTTGTCTTTTATTACTTGGTTCTGTTTTTTGATGACATCCTGCAGGCTGATCAGCGGTTCGTAACCTATATCGTACAAAATCTCTACCACTTGCTGTAGATTAATCCTTTGATGATCGTAACGGATGTTCAATTGCTTTTTCAAAAAATCAACCCGGCAGTAATGTATAGCCGGGTTAATCTTGTGCAGTTGCTCCAGCAGCCACAGGCAGGAACTGCAATGGATATGTGGAATATAAAAAGTGACGATGGTTACCTGGCTGTCTGTATAGTCTATCAATTCGTTAACAATATCTGTCGAACTTAAATATTCAAACCGCTTGTCTGTACGGGCACGATTAAAACCGGGGTGATCATTATAGCTATAATAATTCCCCATTTTACTGGCCGATAATACCTCGTACACAGTTTTGCATCCACGGCAACAAAAGCTTTTATCCTCAATAATATATTCTTGCGTTTCACAATCATCGCCGCAATGATAACAGGCGGATTTTTCTATGGTTGTATACTGCTGCATTCCCCGGGGTTTTTAGTCTTCAAATCTGCAGCCTTTAGTTTCGGTAAAACGTGACCACCAATACGCAGAAAAGTGACCTTAGTCAGTTTTTGAAACTGCGGACCAGGATACCTTTGGAAATTGAAATTGCTGATAAAAGCCATTTCTTATCCATCTGTTTAATCATGAGCCACACTTTTCATATCCCCGTTTTAGGTTTGGGTTTTTCTATCGATACGCCGTTGAAAGTTGCCCGCTACGGCATCTCGTCCGTTTTGTCTATTGTTGACGATGACCTCATAGAACGGATGCGCGAATATCATGCTGTTGAAAATAATTTGCCATTTATACCTATTGCCAAAAAATCAGTCGACGCCAGGGCACGCCGGATCACAGCCTATTTAAACCTTGTGGATGAATTGGTTACGATGCAGTTTGATGATCTACGAAATCAGCCATTTGAAAATGGCAGCGATATTTGCCGTTATTTTGAATTGCTGCCCGATAACTCCCAGTTAAAAGCCGGTTATGACCTGATGACGGAATACCCCGAGGGCGTTAGCAAGCAGATTTTCCAGCAACTTTTGCGGCATGGCATGACTAAAGGCGCCATTGATGTAAATATCATGTCGAAAGTAGACCGGATGAACTTTACTGCTGCGGGAGATTATATGGGAGATGAGCACACGGATGCCCAGGCAGCCCTGCGAGGATTTGCTAATAGTAGCCTTTGCTCATCGGTTATCCTATCGGCGGGCATGAATCCCAAACTATATAGTTATCTCGAAACTTTCGACGCATTTTTTCCAAACGAAAATGGCGAACTGCAGAAGAAGATCATTTTAAAAGTAAGCGATTTCAGGTCTGCATTGATCCAGGCCAAATTCCTGGCAAAAAAAGGCTTGTGGGTGTCCGAATTCCGGATAGAATCGGGCCTGAATTGCGGCGGGCATGCCTTTGCTACAGAGGGATACCTGTTGGGCCCGATACTGGAGGAGTTTAAACAAAAGCGGGCTGAGATGGCGGAAGAACTACAGGAGCTGTATCGGCCGGCATTATTGCAAAGGGGTATAATTTGCGAAGCCTCCCCCAAACAAAGGCTAAGTGTGCAGGGGGGCATTGGCACCGCAGCAGAGAACGACTTCCTGGTAAAAAACTATGAGGTGGACGCGACCGGATGGGGGAGCCCGTTTTTATTAGTTCCCGAAGCCACTAATGTAGACGATGAAACCTTAACCCAGCTTTCGGTAGCGGCAGAAAAAGATTATTACCTAAGCGCTTCATCCCCACTGGGCATCCTGTTTAATAACTTTAAGCCTGCCGGCAGTGAAACGCAAAGGCTGGCGAGAATGGCGGCAGGGAAACCAGGCAGCCCCTGTACTAAAAAATATCTGTGTACCAATACCGAATTTACCGTACAACCCATCTGCACAGCGTCCAGGGAATATCAGCATTTAAAAATAAAACAATTGCAGGCCTCGGGCCTTAACGCTGATGTATATGAGGAACAATATAATGCCATAACGGAAAAGATCTGCCTTTGCGAAGGACTCTGCTCGTCGGTATATATCAAATACAACATCGCCAAAACCAAAGAAAACACAGCAGTTGCCGTTTGCCCCGGGCCTAACCTGGCCTACTTTAGCAGGGCGTATTCGCTGGATGAAATGGTGAAGCACATTTATGGTAAACTGGATCTGTTGGCTAATGTTAAGCGGCCGCATATGTTTATCAAAGAACTTAACCTGTATATCGATTATTTGCAAACCGATCTTCAATCGCAGTTAAAAGAACTTAACGATAAGAAGGTAAAACAGTTTGTTAAATTTAAAGCACAACTGCAAAGTGGGATAGCCTACTACAAACAGTTGTTCAGCGATGTGCCGGATCAGGCGTCGCAGCTAATGCATAGCTGGTACGAAGAGTTAGGGGCTTCTGAAATAAAGCTCAACAGCATCTCCATTTAAGCGGGACTCAATAAGTTTATATAAGCTGCACCGAGTTTTATGCTCGTACGGTAGGGCCGGCATTAGTTTATTCCGGATCAAAATAGTAAAAAACAATTTCAATGAGAACCATACTCATTTCAACAGATTTTTCGACAACTGCCGCCCACGCCGCAGCTTACGGTTATAACCTGGCCAAACAAATCAAAGCCAATATCATTTTGGCAAACGTGGTAACGGTTCCCGCAGAAATTCCACAGGCCGGAACGATTATTTGGCCCGCTTCTCAGGGCGAGGAATTGAGCGCCTACAGCATCGCCGAACTTCAAAGGTTGAAAGCTCACCTGGAAGAAAACGATTATTCTGATACTTTTAAACCCCTTGTAAACTACATCAGCGAAGCCGGAAGAGTTACGGATGTAGTAGAACACCTGACTGATGCCGAAATAGACATAGTGATAACCGGCAGCCACGCCAGTGATGGTCTCAGCAGCTTTTTATCAGGTAATCACTGCAGCATGCTAATTGATACCGTAGCCAAACCCCTTCTAATCATCCCGCCCAAATCACCTATCGGGAAAATTAAAAAGATTGCCTTTGCTACAGATTTTAACCAGGTTGAAAAAGATATCCCATCTATTTACAAACTGATAGCCTTTGCCAGGCTTTTAAATGCTGATATATTGTTAACGCATATTCACAAAAAAAATGATCATTCTACCGCCCTGCAGCCTTTGATAGACCAATTGCTAACTACCTTATCAAACCAGGCTGACTACCCGCATATTTATTACCGGGCGTTAAAGGATAGCACTCCCGAAAAAGGTTTAGAATGGCTTTGCGAACACGGGCAGATTGACATGCTGGCTATGAACCACGGGCCCTATGATTTTATTGATGATATCTTAAAACTGAGCCATACCCAAAAGATGGCCGCGCATATATCCATACCCTTGTTGGTTTACCAATCCGACCATTAAAGGTTTGGATTGGGTAGAGACTTTTGCGGCCGCGTTAAAAGATACGATGCCTACTGGCGGATAAAGTGATACGCATCAACTTATCCACCTGTAGGCATCATTTTTTTAGATGCCCACCATCATCTAAACGCCTCTTTAATGGGGTCATCTTTACGGCATGTTAATCAACACACCCTCTTCAACATTAGCGCGCAGCAATTACGGTTGCATCTGGACTATAAGAATGCTGCTCAGATCGCCCAAAAGGCATTCTGCGGGAACTAATAGCTTCGCTAACCAGCTATTCTGCTTAAACCGCTTACCAATCAGTTTTTGATCAATGGGTAAACACTGTAAACGTGGTATCCAGGTTTTAAAGTTTACCAGTCATCTTAAGCTATTCAGGTTTGTGAATTCCAAACTGACTTTAAGCACCCTTGCAAAATTTAATTGAACGTTCTTTTATCATCGCCATTTGAAAAATATCACCTTTCTCATCCTGTTTCACTTTGTCTGCTTACGGGCTACAGCACAACTAGCAGGTGCAAACTTCAAAGTGAATACCGATACTATAAAAAACTTTTCCACCTATAAAAGATCTATCACCTTCGCCGGTCTTCTTCAAACCCGGTTCCTGGGCTCGCTCACCAAAAATGTAGATGTGAACGGTAAGAACTTTGATGCGACGGCCACTACCCCTAAGATCACCAACACATTTATGTTGAAACGGGTGCGCTTTGTAGTAAAAGGTACCGTCAATGACCACTTCTCAGCTAACCTGCTGATGAACTTTGCAGAATTCAGCAGCGATCCGGCTAATAAAGTGCTGGAGAACGCCTATGTTAAATATTCGCTAAATAACCACTTTAATGTGCAGGCTGGTCAGTTCAGGCCTTTTTTCGGTATTGAGGATGTTGTGCCTAACGATATTATTCGCACGCTTGATTACTCCAACCAATACTATGCCTTTGGCGCAAGCGGCTGGCAAAGCTTCCAAACGGGTGTGGCTGTATTTGGCAACATCAACAAAGGTGGCCAGCTAAGGTATTACGCAGGGGCCTACAACGGCAATAACCGTAACCAGGCCAATGATAACGATAATACTAAAAACTTTTATGCGCGTTTGGAGGGCGACCTTCTTAAAGGCCTAACATTGGGCATTAATGCAGGCCAGGGAAGTTTGGGGGCCGGTAAAGGCACTGCACTCGGGATAGATTTTAAAGGCGGCTTAGCACTGAACAGCAAATGGGATGTTAGTTTGGGCGGTGAATATAAAACCGGGACAAATTTTGCCTTGTACAATACTTTAACGGTAAAGCCTATCCTGAAAGATGTGCGCATGCAGGGTTTTTACATCTTCCCGATTGTTAGATATAATGCCAATATGCGCAGGGTTAGAGCCATAGAATTCTCATCCCGCTACGAATATTTTAATGAAAGCTATAAGCTTGCCCATAACGCAAGGCAAACAATTATCCCCAACGCTTCGCTAATATTTGCTGACGATTTTTACGCTGCGCTCCAGCTGGGCGTATCTATCGATCTATACCAAAAAAATATACCCCTTACTACAGCTTACAATCATAACCTGGCTTATCTCCAACTACAGGTACGCTTTTAATTACTATCATGAAAGAGATCAATTTAAAATCGTTAGCCATCACCCTGGTGGTTGGCCTCGTTATCTGGTTTATACCGGTACCCGAAGGCGTAAAACCAAATGCCTGGCATTTACTGGCCATTTTTGTGGCAACCATTGTTGGCATTATATTAAAAGCAGCGCCTATGGGTACCATGGCTATGCTGGGTATTACACTTTGTGCCAGTACCCAGGTGTTGGCACCGGGTAAACCTGTTGATGCTATTAAAAATGCTTTAAGCGGTTTTGGAAATTCAACCATCTGGCTCATCGGTCTTGCCTTTTTTATTGCCCGGGGTTTTATTAAAACTGGGTTGGGTAACCGGTTGGCTTATAACTTTATAAAACTGTTTGGTAAAAGCACATTGGGCTTGGCCTACGGTTTAAATACCGCCGACCTGATCCTGGCACCTGCTATCCCCAGCAATACGGCACGTGCAGGCGGGGTGATATTCCCAATCATGAAATCTATAGCGGTGAATATGGGTTCCGAACCGGAAAAACCCGAAACACACCGCAAGATAGGGGCATTTCTCACCCTAAGCAGCTACAATGCCAATATGATCACCTCGGTGATGTTCCTTACCGCAACGGCCAGTAATCCTATGGCCCAAAAATTTGCCCGGGATTTAGGAGTAACGATAACCTGGGGTAGCTGGGCCATGGCAGCAGCTGTACCCGGGCTGGTTTGTTTTATGTTGGTACCGCTATTTCTTTATAAGTTTTACCCGCCCGAATTAAAGCAAACCAAGGAAGCACCCGCAATGGCTGCTGAAAAGCTGAAGGAAATGGGCCGGATTTCCCTGCAGGAATGGCTCATGGTAGCCACATTTATCATTTTGCTGGTTCTTTGGATCTTTGGCAACCTGGTATCGATAGATGCCACCACTGGCGCACTTATCGGCCTTTGCATCCTATTGCTTTGCGGAGTGCTAACCTGGGAAGATGTTAAATCTGAAAAAGGCGCATGGGATACCATCGTATGGTTCTCTGCTTTGGTAATGATGGGCTCATACCTTAATTCGCTCGGGTTAATAGGCTGGTTTGGCCATTTGGTGGGCGGCAGCATGAAGCAATTTAGCTGGCAGTTGGCTTTTCCGCTTATCATATTGGTATACTCTTATTGCCATTACATGTTCGCCAGTGCAACTGCGCAGGTAGCCGCAATGTACTCTGTTTTCTTAGCGGTTGGTATTGCAGTGGGCGTACCGCCGGTAATGCTGGCCATTTTTTTAGGTGCCTGCCCTACACTGATGGGCGCACTGACACACTATGGGCACGGACCGGCACCCATTTTTTTCGGAAGCACTTATGTGGACATGAAGGATTGGTGGAAGCAAGGCTTTTTTATGAGTGTGCTGTTCCTGCTGGTTTGGTTTATTGTGGGCGGGCTTTGGTGGAAGGTCATCGGCTTATGGTAGCCAAAAGTTTAATGTTCGGGTGTGTTCGGGCTGTTCGGGTACATTCGCCCTCGTCTTTCAGTGAACGCGATTAACTATTATCAATTAGTGCCGATACCAATAAATATGAAACAAACGACCATTCAATATAAACTCGTTATGGCGGGTACGGGCCTGTTCCTCTGCTTTTTTCTGGTGATACATTTGCTGGGTAACCTTCAGTTACTGTTACCTGCTGCCGAGGCCAAAGACCAATTTAACTGGTACTCGCACCTGCTGGCCGGTAATATGTTTATTAAGATAGTTTCCTGGATCTTGCTAATCGCTATCGTTGCGCATGCGGTTTACGCGCTGATATTGGCCGCTAAAACAAAAAATGCAAATGGTGCCAAATACGTGTATGATAAACGCAGCATTGTTAGCCCCTGGAACAGCCGTAATATGGGCCTGCTCGGCACGGTGATCCTCATCTTCTTGGTGATCCATTTAAAAGACTTTTGGTATGTAAGTGATTTTACCAACATGGCTTTAGATAAACAGGGTTATAAAGATATGTACAGCGTTGTGGTGCTTACGTTTCATCAATGGTGGTACGTGCTCATATATGAGGTTTCCTTCGTGGCGTTGGGTTTTCATCTTCTCCATGGTTTTTTTAGCGCAGCGCGTACGCTCGGGCTTTATCATCCAAAATTTGTAAAGCTGGTGCGTTACACCGGCTGGCTTTTCACAGCCTTTATTACCGGTGGCTTTATGCTGATACCCATTGTTGTTTATTTTAATAACTGATCCATTATGTTAGATGCAAAAATACCCGAAGGCAAATTGGCCGATAAATGGGATAACTATAAAGAACAGGTAAAGCTGGTTAACCCGGCTAACAGAAAAAAACTCGATGTTATAGTAGTGGGTACCGGCCTCGCCGGTGCTTCCTGCGCGGCTTCGCTTGGCGAATTGGGTTATAATGTTAAATCCTTCTGTTTCCAGGATTCACCCAGGCGGGCGCATAGTGTTGCTGCGCAGGGCGGTGTAAATGCTGCAAAGAATTACAAGAATGACGGCGACAGTGTGTTCCGTATGTTTTCTGATACTATAAAAGGTGGCGATTTCCGTTCCCGGGAGGCCAATGTTTACCGGCTGGCAGCGTGTTCGGCGAACCTTATTGACCAGGCCGTAGCGCAAGGTGTTCCGTTCGCCAGGGAGTATGGTGGTTATTTAAACAACCGTTCCTTTGGCGGAGTTCAGGTTTCGCGAACATTTTATGCCCGCGGGCAAACCGGTCAGCAATTGCTTTTGGGTGCCTACCAGGCCTTAATGCGGCAGGTTGGTGCAAATAAGGTAAAGACCTATACCCGGCATGAAATGCTGGATCTGGTAGTGATTGATGGCAAAGCAAAAGGCATTATTACCCGTGATTTGGTCACCGGCGAAATAGAACGCCATGCGGCAAACGCGGTGGTGCTGGCCAGCGGCGGATACGGTAAAGTTTATTATCTCTCCACACTGGCCATGGGCTGTAATACCTCAGCCATTTGGCGGGCGCACAAAAAAGGGGCGTACATGTCCGGCGTCAGCTGGATCCAGTTTCATCCAACCTGTTTACCGCAGTCCGGCGAGCATCAATCGAAATTGACGCTGATGTCTGAATCGTTGCGTAATGACGGCAGGATCTGGGTACCCAAAAAAGCGCATGACGAACGCAAGCCAAACGATATTCCGGAACAGGAAAGAGATTATTACCTCGAACGCCGGTACCCTACATTTGGCAATCTAGCGCCACGGGATATCTCTTCTCGTGCAGCAAAAGAACGGATTGACGCCGGTTGCGGGGTAGGGGTAATGAAAAATGCCGTTTTCCTTGACTTTTCCAAAGCCATCAAAGAGCAGGGTAAAGAAAAGATCAAAGAGAAGTACAGCAACCTGTTTAAAATGTATGATAAGATAAACGCGGTAAACGCTTACGAGGAACCTATGCTGATTTCACCCGCAGCGCATTTTACCATGGGCGGGCTTTGGGTAGACTATGAACTGATGACTACCATCCCCGGCTTATTTGCCTTGGGCGAAGCCAACTTTGCCGACCATGGCGCCAACCGGCTTGGCGCAAATTCATTATTGCAGGCTTCGGTTGACGGATACTTTATAGCGCCGTACAGCATCCCCAATTATTTGGCCGGCGAATTAAAGGCTGAAAAAATTACTACCGACCACCCTGCTTTCGCGGAAGCTGAGCAAATTGTAAAAAAACAATTGCAGCAGTTTTTGAATATCAATGGCCATTTGTCTGCCGATCATTTCCATAAAACATTAGGTAAACTGTTGTACGATGGCTGCGGCTTGTCGCGAACAAAAGCCGGACTGGAAAATGCGATTGCATTGATCAGGCAGCTGAGAGCGCAGTTTTACACCGACCTTAAGATAACCGGCGACCATACCGTGAACAGTGAACTGGAAAAGGCTGGTCGCGTTGCTGATTATCTCGACCTGGGTGTACTCATGTGCGAAGATGCGCTAAGCCGTGAAGAATCCTGCGGTGCACATTTCCGCGAAGAGTATCAAACACCAGACGGGGAGGCCTTGCGCAATGATAAGGATTATTGCTACGTATCTGCCTGGGAATGGAAGGGGCCTTTGGCCGAGCATGAATTGCACAAAGAACCCCTTGTTTTTGAGAATGTATCCTTAACTGTTAGAAGCTACAAATAAAATCCGATCATGAAAATATACTTGAAGATCTGGCGACAGGATAGCCCTGCAGCCGCCGGCGAAATGAAGAACTACGAATTGGACAATGTATCGCAGGATATGTCGTTCCTGGAGATGATGGATATGCTAAACGAGTCGCTCATCCAAAAGAGTGAACGCGTAGTAGAGTTTGACCATGATTGCCGCGAGGGCATCTGCGGGCAGTGCGGTATGATGATCAACGGCCGGGCCCATGGCCCGCTTACCCATACTACCACCTGCCAGCTGCACATGCGCAGTTTTAAAGATGGAGACACCATTTACATTGAGCCTTTCCGTGCTGCGTCATTCCCAATAGTGAGAGATCTGAAGGTAGACCGCAAGGCATTTGATAAAATCATTCAGGCGGGTGGGTTTGCTTCGGCATCCACCGGTGAAGCGCCGGAAGCCAATGGGATTTTGATACCGCACACCATTGCGGAAGCCGCTTTTGATGCTGCAGCTTGCATCGGGTGTGGTGCATGTGTGGCAACTTGTAAAAATTCCAGCGCAGAACTTTTTACTGCTGCAAAAATTACCCATTTGGCACTGCTGCCGCAAGGGCAGATTGAGCGGGCCGGGCGGGTGATTGCTATGGTAGATCAGATGGATGACGAAGGGTTTGGGCATTGTACCAATACCGAAGCCTGTGAGGTAGAATGCCCGCAGGAGATCTCTGTATTGCATATTGCGCGAATGAACTATGAGTACAATAGGGCGCTGACTATTTCAGATTAAAAGAGTAAAAGTATGCTGCTTTCTAATATTCAAGCCAGGACAGATTGGATTATTCCAATTTGAAACCAGCTTAACAAATTTAAATGAACAATGAAGCAATGTATCTCTGACCTGCTGATAGATTGACCGTGCTATGTCATAAAAAGCGAACGAAGCGAGTTTGGAATATTAAAGAGACTTCGATTTGATGCGCGGCCTTTTTATTTTTGTGGCTGCAACATTAACAGGGATGATACGGCTGGTAAACCGTTCTGCCGGTGCGCTTATCTTACGCACTTCTTTAACTTCTTCAATGATTACCGGTTTTTCTACAACCAGCCTCACTGTTAATTCACGCTCACCTAGCATTGTTCCATCCAGGGCTTTTATTATTTGCGTCGCATCCTTCAGACTGGCCGTTTCAATAAAGGCATAACCCTTACAGATCCGTGTTTGCTTATTGCGCACTATTTTGATTGTAGCTACTTCGCCATGATGACTCAGCAACTGTACCAAGCTAAGTTCTGTAATTTCTAAAGGGAAGCCGCCCAGAAAAATTTTAGTCATCGGTGTATTTTATTTTTGAAGAAATGTAGAAACGTTTTCACTTATGATGTTTTTCACTATCCAAAAGAATCATTTATTTACTACAATAACCATAGGGTAAATCCAATTGCCCCAAAGATGTGAATCGCTGTAAATAGCTGTGCATCGGTATAAATAATCGTAAGAGACACTGCGGATAAAAGCAATTAAATCATTAAAAAAAACGCTGAATGGAGAAATACCACCAAAACATAAGCGTAAATATGGTGCGCTAACTTGTATACAAATTGTGCTAAAAATGGGTAAGTTATCTATTTATTCTCAGTGTATTTTTATAACACCTTAATAGCCAAACGTTAAAACCTTATAGAATTAAATCTTTCTTGTCATGAACTTAAAAATTCGTCAAATTTTATTAGCGTCCGCATTGATGAAATATACTGATTTGCATTCCAAAATAATATGCAAGCTTAGTCCGGCGGGCGTTTTTAAGCAATTATACGGTGATCATACATTTTTTCAGCTATCCGACACTATCGCTACCAAATATAGCCAGACACTTTATATAGCGGAACGCGGAGCAATAAAGGCTATCATCGATTGCAAAATAAAATACCTGGTAGCTTCTCATAAAAATCTCAAGGATAAGGATGGCGTTGGCTCCAATGCAGATGTGTATGCTTTTAAGCTTGCACTTTCTAAAGGTGAAGGCGCGTTTTATTTTTTGATTGGCACGCTTCTGTACGCAAGCTATTGTTGCGGTAGCAGGTGATATTTGGTGGTGAGAAATAGTGAGAAAGTTTTACAATCTTGATTCAATATAAGGTTTTAATGGCATTATAAGCGTTATAGCGGCCCATATGAGTTAAATTTAAACCGAAAACCGATGCCATAAAACCAAATTGAAACCTTTTAAGTAAGGCATAAGGACTAAAAGATTTGCCGGTAGACCACTACGGGTTATCAAGATTATTTAAATAGTTACCACCGGTTTAGGTATGTGTGATAAAGAAATGTTATGAAAAAGTTAGTACGAAAAATATTAATAGTAGAAGATGATCACGAAACGCTGGAAGTACTGAAAACCATATTGGAAGAACATCATTTTGAAGTAGTTGGGGTTGAGAGGTCTGATGATATTTTGCAATTGGTAAAACAGCACGGTCCGGATTTGATTCTTACTGATTTTTTGCTTTGGGGTATGAATGGCGGGAAGATATGTAGCGTGATAAAAAGTCACAAGGATACATCGCATATACCAGTAGTGTTGCTTACCGGCTATGAAAATTTTGCAACCTTATTTGGTAATTTCGGGTTTGATGCATTTTTAAGTAAACCTTTTGAAATTAAGAAATTGCTAAAAACGATTAGCAGTTTTTTGGCGGCCTAAGAATTAGCCTTATTAACAAATTGGCCGGACAGCACAATGCTATCCGGCCATTTTGCTATTTTATTAATAGTATACCAGTTTACTATTGCAGTGTTATTTTACGTATAGTGTTTCGGGTATCCGAAACAAATAAAGCCGTTTCACTATTGGAAAGCGCCACATTTGCTGCGACAACGTCTGCAGCCTCCCCAATACCGTCCCTGCCATCTGCCGCGGCCAAGGGACCGCAAATTGTAGTTATTGCATTTTCCACTATTTTCTTCACCTTATTGCTTTCGGCAAGGTAAATGGTTTTGCCATCCTTTGTAACTGCTATGCCGCTTATAAAAGTAAATTTTTCGTTTTCGAAAAGCTTGGTTATCCTGCCATCGTTGGCAACCTTAAATAATTGAGTTGCTGTGCTTACGTATTTTGTGCCATTTGGGCCAGTAGCCAGGCCTCTTAAAGATTCATTGGATGCAAGTAGGGATGAAAAATTTACTAAGTTCCTTTGAATTGTAGTGCCCGTGATTTTACCAAGGCTTTTGGAACTTACAAACCACATATCGCCTTTGCTGTCTTTCTCCAGGTCGAGGTTAGAGTCGCTGTTTGAAATTCGGTCGTATACATCAATGCCTTTTTCTTTATTGTAAATGCGAATGCCATACCCTGTAGATACGATATAGAGGGTTCCTCCCGGTGATATACCTACCGCTTCTGGAAGGAGGCCGCCGCCGGTATCCTGATTATAGGATAAGGCTTCTGTGTAAACGTTGTTTTGCACAGTAATTTTCCTGATGGCGCTGTTAAGGAAGTCAGCTACATAAATACTGCCGTCGCCGCTTACGGTAATACCATGGGGTTTCCAGAATTTCGCTTTCGGCCCGGGCCCGTTTAACAGGTAAGGTGCTGACTGGGAAGGGGCGAAAGCCCCGGCAATAGTGCGTACTGTATAAGGAGCATAAACGATGTCAACTGCTGCTTTGCTTGCTGCCGTTTCATTAGTATTATTTAATTTACTTACCGGTAGCGAAGCTTCCTTTGAACAGGAAACAGCAACACAGCCTATGATTAGCAGTAATGAAGTTGAGGTTTTCATATTATCGGTAGTATAACGGTTTAATTGATAAGCAACTTCAGGATTATTGGCCAGTTATTTTTACCAAATGTTTGCTTGCACCATAAATTGTGTAAATGAAATGAAAATTGATTTTCCATACAGAAGATAGTTTATATCGTCGGTTCGTTTACACGTAGTAGTATACAAGTTTGATTTAAAGATAGGTTTGGCTCTTTTTGTGTTAACTAATATCCAAAAGTTTATATTATGAAAATCAAATTAACTGGCATTCTTGCAATTGTAGCTTTCTTTCATTTTCAATCGGTATTAGCACGCCCGAAGATAATTATCAGGGCAAAAAATAAAATAGCGTTAATAAGTAAGCCTTCGGTGGCTGACCTTACCAGAAATGTTGAGTTTGGGTTTTGCAAAGCTAACGTCCCCTCCTTGGATTCTGTGCAACTAAACGGACTGGCACAATATCTTTTAGAAAATAAGTATGCCGTAGCTCTACGCGGGCATGCAGATGCGGTAGGGTCTTACGTAGGTAATTGGAAAATGTCTGAAGCACGTGCAAATGCTATAAAGGCTTATTTGGTTAGCAGGGGTATTGCTGAAGACCGAATAGTAACTACGGCGTTTGGTAGTACTGTTCCTATTGCTAATAACAGAACAAGCAATGGACGTCAAAAGAATCGCAGGGTTGAAATTAGGTTAAAGCCAATTGGCGATCAAAATTAGAATATTATAATTCTTTGATCAATGCTGTTTGTAAAGCGGAGATTTCTTTTACCTGTTGTTCAAAAAATCCGGCAACGGTACTTGCTTTTAGAAAGAATGGTTCGATATATCCTAATGCTATCAATATTACTGTCAGCGTATTTAATACGCTGCTGACGAAAAGTTTATTGGCTTCGTAGTTTACACTATTATCATCTATGGTGGAGAAGCAATGAGTAGCATCCCTGATTTTTTTGAATGCAAGTTTAACCTGGAGCACAGATGCGTGATCGGTAAGGTAAGATAAAGCCTCGTTGGGCAAGATTTTATAGCTTGGGAAATTCGGTGTCCCATCCGCCGCAAAATATACCGGATTATCTTGTTTAAGCTCGTTTATTTCAGTATCAATATTAGCCTGAGACTCATTAAAAACCTCACCGTAGGAATTGATGTTATGAATGCTGCTGAGCAAGCTGGCAGTATTAATCCCGTGTATATTTGACGTAAGGTCGTCGAAGTCCGCTGACTTTTCTATCAGGTAAACTACAGTAATAGCTTCACTTATTGCATCGTTTATGGGGGCAAGATTAACCTTCTGAACATTGTTTAAACTTGCTAAAATCGAACCAATTGCTGACAGATGCTCACTTAGATTTAAAAATGCACCGAATAAGAATGTATGAAGTTCGTCGACGTCTTTGCGCGCCTTAATCTTGCCAAGGTAATTTTCAATTAGAAAATTGTTGAATTGTGCTGTTTTTAGGCGTAATGCATCCGATAATTCGCTCATTCATTGTGATGTCAGTCAGCGAAGATAGAAACTTACCTGATGTTTTTATAATTATAAATTACACTTATCGTGATGTAATTACATTAGACAAAAGATTTGAAAAAAAATTAACTGGTAATGTAGTTGCATTGATCTGTAAAAACATCACCATTGCTTTGTTTTGCTTCGTTTTGTAAATTAATTCGCTTAAGAAGTGCTTCATTATAGCATTCTAAAAGAGCCAGATATTTATCTTTCCAAATTTGGTCAGACACAAGGCTATCATTTAAATTTGTTTTAAGTATCGCTAGTTTACCAGGATTGTAATTTGGATTGAAATCTTCAGCATTAAAATACTCCGGAAACTCCTCAGAGAAATCGTGGCGGATAACACGCCCTATCTTGAAAATAATATCACTTTTTAAATGCTGGTTGGCAAAATAGTTGTAAATCGATCTCCTATTCACATCTAATTCATCGGCAAGATCGGTAATGCTGTACCCGTTTTTCCTTACCTGATATTCTACAATTTGGCCGTAGTGTTTTTCCATATGCTTATTGTTATTAATAAATAAACAAATTTCAAACCTATAACATGGTTTGACTTCATTTTCAAAAGGCAAATAGTCACCTAAATTGAAATGGGAATACATCGTTGCTCAAATGTAATAAATACGTTACAATATATATTACAATTTTTAAATTTAATTAATTTCCTGTAAGGGGCAAAATGATCACTTTGAGAGTGCGTATGCGATTTTATATCTATTATTAAACAATTTTCAAATGCCGTTCAGCAATTCTGTTATATTCGTTTAATAGAGCCATGTATTTATTCTTCCAGAAATTGTCTTCATCACCCAGCATTTGCTTAGTTTTAGGTAGGTTGATAACGTTGAAATCATCACTAGTGAACATCTCTGGGAACTGCTTTGAAAAGTCATGCCGTATAATGCACCCTATCCGGAACACTATATCCTTTTTAATTTTTTCGTGAGCAAACCAATTATAAAGTGTCCTTCTATTCACATTCATGGATTTGGCCAGATCACTAATATTATAGTCGTTTTTTCTAAGCGTGTATTCAATTATTTTACCATGGTGCTTATTCATACGTTTTCCTTCAGTAGATTTTTCTACCTGTAAAATTATTAATTATGTGCGAAAAAATACGCCTTGAGTGTATCTCGTACACAGTTGCACACAATTTGTCCAACCATATTTTATTGGGTTCTGTCCCGCATATTGGTGTGTTTTTGTGCAAAATTGAGGTTTAAATCCCGCATTATGTGCTGTAAGCTAGTTGGATAGTAATCAATGTTTTATTATTTTAAATTTTATTTTGATATTATTACGTGTTTTTTGGTAACAAAATTTGGAGTGAAAACGTATAAAACTGTACCAATAATCAAGAAGATGAAAAGAATGATCTTAGCTGTGAAAGTTTTTAGGGCTATAATGATGAGCCGGGACGTTAGTCTTACCCTTAGATACGGGAAAAAAAATGAATTGAAGTTTGAGCAAGGTTGTTTTGCTGATGCTTCAAATTTCTTGAGCACGCTCAAAAAACGGAATAATTTTCCTGATTATGTACTGGATCAATACAAAGAGGTACTGACCGACTATAGTTATAAAACCTATACAAACAAATAAATTCGATCGCCGAGATAATAGCACCTGATGTGGTACCATTATCTCGGCGCTGTAATCCTTTCTTTCCAGATAGTTTGGGTATATATTAACTGCTTCTCCTGAACTTTAGCTTAGGCCGTTTCCACCAAATATTTTTGTTGGTTTTCTTCGCAAAATTGTCCGCGCATATTTTTAGCATCAAAAATTGACTGATTTCAAATTGATAGTCTTGATAGCATAAGTTCCAATGCAATATCACATCACATTCCCAGTTTTTCTTAAAATTTTATTAAGCTCTTTAATATCCGCTTAAAATGATGGGAGCGCTTGAAACTCTGATGGTTTTACCACTAAAATAAATCATTAATAGTAGCCAGGTTCAAGAGGCTCAGATGAAGAAAGCGACCGGGACTTGAGCTACTGTTTTCATGGGCTATTTGAATGATCAGCGTAACTAAGATCAGTATACTTTAAGTGGGGATTAAATGCGCACTTGTCGGCACATAATTTGGCAGGGGTGTAGTTCGTTACTTTCTAGCCAGTCCGTTATACATGGCGTATAAGTTGGTGTTGAGAAGGGCAAGGACGTTTTCTTTACGATGTAATAGCTGCGGAGAACTAACTTTAAGCTAGTGCTATTATTTGAGGATACTTAAATTGGTTATATGTCCCTAATTTGATTCAAAACTTATTGCTAAATTGCAAAAGGAGCCGGATTCTAAATTACTAGCCCTTATTCGAGCTGGCTTCCTATCGTAAACAACAGCTTATACTAATAATTTTGTTTATCACTTGGAGGCAGGTTAGCGATTAGAGAAAACGCTTTCAAATAATTTGCTTGATGAATTTTCAAGTTCTTTAAATAACAACTCTTCGATTTCGAAATTACTTTCTAACCATTCTCTGGCGTCTATCGCAGCTTGCCATGTGGCGTTATCAGGCATCTGGTGAAACATTTCGGAAATGGATAAATAAGTAGAGTTGATCCAAACCCGCGACCGGTCGTGTTTAATAACATCAAGCATTACAAGTATCATTTTTTTGTTATCGTTTCCAAAACAACAAAAAGGAACGCATGAATGTAAGTTATTTTCCAGTTTTACGATAGCTATTTTAATTTCCTGCAGATTGCGGTTCATGTCGATATTTAAAAGTATGTAGTTTTATACGCAACTTCTGGTTTTAAGTTTCAAAAAATGCCCGAAAACTATTGATAAACATGGATTATTTTTATGGTTAAGTTATTTTAACACAATTACTTTTGAAACCTTTGCACCACCAGCATATTCCGCCCGCACCAAATAAAAGCCCACGGCCTCACTGCCATCAATAACAAACGTAGTACTGTATTCGCCGTTAAGATCTGCATTAGCCTTAACTGTTTTTAACTGCCGCCCATTCCGGTTGAATAAGTAAATATTGAGGGGCTCTTGGGGTTTTAAATTTTTCAATGACACAGAGACGGGTTCACCATGATTTGGATTAGGGTATACCTTTAATACAGGGGAAGTGGCTACACTTTTGTTTGTCTGTTGATCAATTATATAAGATGTAATAGCACTGTCGGCGGTTTGTGCAGGCATAATGTTGTCTATCTGGACATCTTTTGTAGTATCGCCAACAGTGGTTACTCTAATGTTGGCTATGGTTGACCTGTTATAAGCCCCTGTAGCATTTACTTTAAAGGAAATGGAGGTGTTTTTTTTGATGATAAGAGGATCCTTAGCTGAGGGAAGTGACAAGCCGCTAATTTTAAACTTGGCGGCACCTTCACCAATCAGGTTTACGTGCTTTACTTTCAAGGTACCGTCGCCCTGGTTTGCTATAGTTATCCAATAATTTTTGCTGTCATACTCACTTACAGGGGCATCTAAATTAGCTGCAACGGCCAATTTAGCAAGCGGCGCCGATGGCTGCGACTGTGCTTTTAATAGCGTTATTTGCGCAGTAAGGTTAGGGTTATCATTCCAATTAAATTCCGCAACGTAGAGGTTACCATTGGTTACATCTTCCACAATATTCAATGGGTTGGTGAATCCTGACATGCCAACAAGCCCGCTATTGCTAGATCCGGTGGTAACCTTTACAACGTCGTAAATATGATCATCGCCATTTAAATAGGTAGTTTTTGTAAGAGAACCAGGTTCCATTACAACAATATCTCCGCCGCCGCTGAAGCGGCAAACCAGCAATTTACCTTTTAGTGCACCATTAAAATTATTGCTTTTATATTCCAAAGCACCATCTGGCGAATGGTTCAAGCCGAAGTCATAAGCCGCCCTGTAATTAGAGTCAGCATTAACTGCAGGTGAGTATAATGGGTTATCTATAAAACCTCTGTTAATAACATATTCGCCCCTTAACGGGTTAGGGTGGCCGAAGTATCCGACAGGCTTATCGGGATTAACTCTAAACAACCAGTCGTCCTGTACTTTAACCCCCTTTGTTGCTTCAATAGTTGGTCCGTTATAAAATGTACCATTAGGCCGCCTGGTGCCTGGTACAGAGGCCGGTGAGTTACCACCGCCACCAGAGCCATTTGTAGGTATATATAATTGCCCGTTTGAGTGCCAAACTAAATCGTATGCATTGCGTACGCCAGATGCATAGATGGTTAATGGGGATTCGGTGCCGTAGGGGTTATACGTGCCATCGGACATAAGATACGATACCGCAGGCGCAGCATTAATAACCGCCTGACTGTTTGTGGTTTGGGCATTCAATGGCAAACCAATGGCATTTAGCTTATTGCAATCTAATCGCAAAACTGATCCGGCGAGCAATGTTTCGTCGCGTTGCCAGTCTGCATCGTAATCTCCAGCAGATGTATTGCTTCCCTGGCAGATGTATAATGCGCCATCAGGGCCAAATTTCACACTGTTCACCATGTGGTCTCGGGTAGAACGAGAAAGTTTGGTAACCATTAATTGCTCATTTTGCAGGCTATCACCGCTTAGGCGCGAGATGTTGCCATCAAACATTGGCCCGGCAGTTAAACCGCCAGACGAATGAGAGATCCACAACAGCAGGTTTGTTGGTGTCGACTGCGGGTCGAATGCCAGCCCAATAGCTGTACGTGCACCATATTTATTTACCAGCGTATTAATAGTCTGTTTTTCGGAAAAACTACCATCAGAATGATTTACAGTATATCGTTCAATTAAACCATCAAACCGAAGTGCGTAGAATTTACCATCGGGGCCAAAAGCCATTGATGAGTACTTTATATTTTGGGTGCCTGGTACGGGTATTTTTTTAAACTGCGCGTTTAAAAAAGTTGAAGAGTCGATCACAGCCGGACCTGTAGTGAATTTCATCTCATAGGGTGTGAAGGCCGTACCTGGATATGATCTAACTCCAGATGTAACAACAAATTTGTATTGTGTGTAAGGCTCCAACGATGTCGACGGTGAGAAGCTGATAGCATCTCCGCCACCGGTTCCCTGCACGGTGCCCTTGATCTGATACAAGGAAGTGTCAATTTGTTTATATAGTTTAACGGTCGTGTCGTTAATAGTCTGGTTGTCCACACCTCCCTGGTATCCTGCTACTGCCGGCACATGCAGACTATTTGCGGCAATACTCACCGTATTTAAACTTACATCCTTTGCTCCGTTAGCGGGGGAGGTAGCAATTACATACGGGGTGGCATCATCCACCACGTTTAGCTGCAAAACCACCTCTGCGCTAGTAAAGGCGGTTGATGTCGCTTTGATAGTGGCGTAATAAACTCCAACATTTAAATTTTTTGCAGCAGCATAATTAAAGGCAATTTTTGGTTGCGCGCCGGTTGCAGTAGGAGGGGTGCTTAACCATGCCGGGCTGCCCGCGGGAAAGGTAATGCTGAGCTGGTAAGCGTTTCCAAGGTTATTAGAACTACTAAGCACCATCATAAATGAGGTGTTTTGATTGGTCCCTTTGCGCAGCAATAAATTTTTACTACTTGTAACCCAGTACAGGTACGGGGCTGTACTGACAGGCACAATATTGGCAAAATTAATTTTAGTATTTGTGCCGCCATCAGCATTTATGGTGAGGTGTTCATCGGAAACGTTCACCCTGATGGTATTTGATTTAAACCTGCCAATATCGCCCTGCTTACCTATAGGTTTAAAATTACTAATCGCGTTTACTCCTTCTACATTTATGTAATGAATTTCGGTGGCGGTAGAAACATTTCCGTCGCCAACAGATACGGTGGCATCATAAGTGCCATTTGGCACTTCTAATTCCCAGTACCCTTCTGTTTTTACGCCCTGGAAAGTACCTGTTAAACTGTTGGCCTGCATATGAAAAACGGTTGCCAGCAAAATATCCTCAGGCAGTGTTCGCAGCCGGCCGTTTCCTACCAGGCTCAAAGGAGTGCCATCGCTTCGTTTCCTCCAGCCGTACCGCAATAATGCACCCTGATATTGACCTTTACGATCACCATAAGCCTGGCCGTAATCTATAATATAATCACCCGGGGGTACCGTTTGGGCCGGCTGAAAATTAACGTTCACTGTTTTCGCGGTAATGCTTTCTACTACATCCAGTGTGATGAGTAGTGTTGCAGGTTTATACCCGTCAGATGCGTAGGTAACCAATGCCTGGTAATTGCCCACGGGTAAATTCGAACTGATATTTTGCGCGTTAAATTTTAAACTATCACCCGGGTTGGTTGGTAAAGTAAGCCAGTCAGCCGTGGTTTTGGTTAAAGTAAATACTGATGTTGGAGGATTTGCAAGAAGTTTAACAGCTTGCGGCAATATCTCTCCACCTTTTAAAACAGTGAAATTTAACGTATCGCGGGAGAATCCCAGGGTATATGCGGGTACCGGCTGAATTACGGTTTGGGAAACCGCAGCAACACGAAAATCATCAAAAGTGTAAGTTACGGCGCTGGTTCCATTCCTATACGTAGCAAACAGGCCTGCATATAAACTTCCTGATGTAATTCCCGAGTTTTGAATACTCACTGCAGGTATTGGATAGCCGGCACCTCCGGTGCTGGTGTAGTTTAAGCCATCAAGGGAATAGAAGCCTTCTGCTGTTTGCGCGGCAGAGTCTACAACTAATCTCAAATAAACTGTTTTGGTGCTTAAATTAGCTATGGCTGCTGTAACCCTCTGATCGGGATTAGATGCACCTGTTACTGTGCTGGTAATATCGTTAACTTCTTTACGAAGCTCTACCTTATTGCCCGTAACCCCTAATTTAATATAGGTTTTGTCGCTTAGCCCATACCATATCCCGCCTTGTTGGGATTGTGTGCCGTTGTACGGATTTATTATTTTTACATCCAGCTGCACTTTGCCGTAAGGCTGTATCGGTACTCCCAAAACATTTAGTTGGTTATTATTAGTTTGGTAGTCTATGCCCTTGTTGGCAACCAACTGCAAGGTGCCTCCCGATAAAGTAATTTTAGACTGTTCATACCCGGGCACTTGTTTTATTGAGGGCTGGCCATCGGCCGATAGCCGTGTACCGGAATATGTATTTACAGTTGTGAAACCTGTACCTTGTCCATTTTTATCATTGATGGAACCCTGTATTGCCGCATCAAACGACAAATTAAAGGGCAAGTTTACATTCAAAGCAGCGCACGCTAATGTGCTTAAAGGCGCACAGCCCGCAAAAATTTGCGGTGCTATCGAGATGACCTTAAAATCATCAAATGTGTACGTTACCGGGGTAGTTCCGTTGCGATAAGTACCAAAGATGCCTGCGTAGAGAATTCCGGATGCCAATCCGCTGTTTTGAATGTTTAAGGATGAATTTGGATAACCCGCTGCACCAGCACTGGTGAAGTTTACACCATCGGTAGAATAGAAGCCTTCTGCCGTTTGCGACGCTGAATCTATTACTAACCGCAGGGTTACGGTTTTCGTACTTAAACTGGTAATAACGCCTGTTACGCGCTGGTCAGGGTTAGTTGTGCCAGAAACGGTGCTGGTAACATCATTTACTTCTTTACGAAACTCTACCTTATTACCTGTTATACCCAGTTTAAGATAGGTTTTATCATTTAAGCCGTACCATAGGCCGCCTTGTTGCGATTGCGTGTTGTTATAAGGGTTAATAACTTTTACCTCGAGCTGAATTTTCCCAGATGCCTTTATTTGAACACCCAATACATTCAGTTGATTGTTATTGGTTTGAAAATCTATTCCCTTGTTCGTTACTAATTGGAGGTAGCCACCGGTAATTGTAATTTTAGAAGGATCATAGCCCGGTACTGATTTAATTGGCGTTTGCCCATCTGCCGCCAGGCGCGTGCCCGATAAGGTGTTAATTGTAGTGAAGCCGGTTCCTTGTCCGTTTTTATCGTTTATAGTATTAGCTACGGGTGCATCGAAAGATAAGGTATAAGGAAGGTTAACTTTTAGTGCAGCGCAGGGTAGGGTACTTACCGGCCCGCAAGTATCCTGAACAGTAAGGTTAGTACCTAAATCAGGAATTACACCCAAAGCTGTTAAACCAAGTAACAAGAAGAACAAAGAAAAAATAGACCGTTTCATAAAAAATTTAGCTAAGCGCAGGTGTTATGACGTTTGTTTCCTGCTTTAAATAATTAAAGATGTTTTATGATCAGATTCAACTCGGCAAACGGGGAAATGCCTAACTTGTGGTACCTTTTATTATCACTTACACATCAAATTCATACAATATTAAACGTATTTTGGAGTTACTGCTAACTGCGTGAGGAACTCGTTCTACTTATGTATAAAATTGTGTATTTAGTACTGAAAATCGCAGATTGTGTGTAGCAGTCCAAGACTTAAATTTCAAAAAAACGCAGGGGTCTACCTGCTTATTAAAATAGGCTGAGGATCATTAACCGATGCCTCTTCGTGTAGCCTCATGTAGTGGAACCTTTAACAAACCAATATTGAATCTCTGCCGTGGGTTTTTCAAGCATCCTCACCATCTCTGATATATGAATATCCTGAAGGTTGCCACACCACCCGACCCTCAGGCTGAAATTTGGCAATTCGCCCCCTTATTCGCAATGGTTGGGTCATAAGAAAGCCGCTACTTTTGTGCCATTAGGGGTGCATGGGATTTGTTATAAAGTTTAATGTTTTCAATGTAATATACATTATCCTGATAGTCGTAGTTTGTACCCTTTTTACCCAGGTAGTCGCTGCCTAAGATGTAAGCATTATTAATCACTTTCCCCTGATCGTCAATTGCTTTCCAAATCCTTATGCCAATTTTTTTCCCGTGGTTTAGGGTCCGGTCGGTATAACTTAATCCAATTTTTACAGCAAATGGCCCGGAAAGTTTTGCCAAATGCTTTGCATCAGGTAGATCAGACGCGAAAGGCAGCAACATTTGGCCGCTATACTGATTTGTATATTGGAGTTGCCTGGTTAGCTGTTTGTTAGGGTCGTATATCGCTAACGTGTCCGAATCTTCGGTTGTACAGCAGCCATGGTAGGAAGCAATTTTTCTGATTTTTACGGGTCGGGTTGGGTTGGCTGCTTCAAAATAGTCGGCAGCAACCTCATCAGAATGCTTCGTTGTAGTTTCTCCTTTCAAACCATTGTCAAAATAAGTAAAGCCAACCTTGGTCTTGAAATTAAGAGAATTTAATATTCTTTGTAATCCGGGTTCCCAGTCGTTCTCATACCGATACTCCCATATTCCGGTTAAATCAATAGGTTGAAGCTTGGTTGCATTATCGGTTGCTAACATTAGCTTTCCGCTAATATTGGCGCAGGTGCTGCCATAAGGTATTTGATAATTATAAAGACGGCCGAAGCCGACAGCTGCATGTTGAAATTTTAAGACTGCTTTCCACCAAACCGATTCAACCCTTTTGTTTAGCGCTTTGGCTGTGAAAGTTATATTTAAATCCAAAGAATCCCCAGGATGTAGAGTAAGGGGAAATGTTGTATTGCTGTTGGCTACAGTTGCCGTCCATAACCCATTAGCAGTAAAATCAGGTTTGTAAATTGTAAGATTTTTACCCAATTTGTTTTTAACTCTTAACCTGGAAACGTCATGATTGATGATCGTATTATGTGTTGAGGCATTGTTAACAGGCAGGTCAGGATTGAAAGTATATGAAAATACTGCACGATTAGCAGCAGTAAACCCATCCAGGTTGGTGATTTCTACATCCTGCCGGGGTGAGCCCACGCTGTAAGACGATTTAGCATTTAGTGAAGATGAGGGTGACAAATTTTTGTTAAAACTATTGAAGCCTAAATTCAGCCTGATACCAATGACAATATTGAGTAAGATAAACACCGTTAGACTAATTAGCCTGATGCTGGTATTTTTGCTGATGATACTGATACCGCCGTATATAAATAATGATACAACACCTATTAAAATGGGTAAGTAAATATTTACAAGGGCGCCGAGCTCATCTTTTTGAAGGGGTACAGTTACAGCTATTAAAATGGCGATGGCAATACTGATGGTTAACAGGATAAATTGAAGATAGAGCCTATTTTTGATTAGAACAAGTAGCGGCATGTTTGATAAGATTAAAATCACCGTACCCGGAGGTAAGACACGCAAAATTAAGTTAAACTCCGCCTATACAGGGAAAATAAAGGTTTTTGTACCTAATATGTGAAAGAGTGAGAATAAGTATGAAAAGATTCGCTTTGCAGATTTATAAAGAATCTACCAGTAGCTGATTGTATTGCTCCAGTAAAGCAACGTATTTATCCTTATAACGCTCATTCTCAGATTGGGTTTCTGCAGTTTCGCTACTTTCCGTTGTGGGGCCGTAAAGGCAACATTTGAAATCTTCGGCTGAAAACAATTCCGGTAGTTCTTCTGTAAAATCGTGTCTTAATGTGCAGCCAATAGATAGTATAATGTCTTTTTTAAGGTGGCGCTGGTTAAACCAGTTATAAATAGATCTCCTGTTTACCTGAAGACCTTTAGCAAGGTCACTAATACTATAGCCATTTTTTCTTACCCTATACTCAACAATCTGTCCGTAATGCTTATCCATCATATCTTTTTAGTTGTCACATCCTTAACATTAACCTACCATTATCAAATGGTAAATTTATTAACTCCGATAAATACACTGGTGTATTTATACGGATGTTCCTCAAAAATAAATACGTTTTTTTTTAACAAAACGGTTTTTTATTGCATCATAATATTAACACCAGAATACGTCCTCTATCAATGCGGAAATGGATAAAATAATAACTCGTTAGTGTTATTCAAATAGAGTAGGTTTTTTCTTCTAACCTTCTAAATACGCCGAAATATTCACTTTAAGGCAAGAATTACACAGCTTTGGTTCATGCAAATTTTTTGAACACTGCTCGCATTTTTCTCGTTTGGCATACCTTTCACATCGCCGCTGAGCGAAATTTTTCCCGTTTGCTGGGTCAATTTTACACTATTTCACATACTGTTATACACTCTTGGGATAAACAGTTAATTGCCGAATGTATGGTCTACTTTTATGAAAAATTAACAAATGAAAAATTTAGGAAACAATTTAAGCTCACTTTGCATGAACAGATCAGCGAAGTTCATCCAGTCGATAACCTTCAAATGTATGCTGGTTTTGTCAGCAGTAATACTACTTGGAACAGGATGTAAAAAGAGCACAAACGCAGTGAATAACGACAGGGATTATGGCTATGCTAAACTTACTATAGAGTGCGCCGGCAAATGCCACGTGAGCTATGGTACCGGAACTACGTTGAGCGAGATAGATGTAGAAAAATCTCAGGCCATCTATTATATCAGGTACCAACGCAACTACGACTTAACAGTTAACGTTACGCCAACAGACGTTGATCAAAATGTAATCTTAAACGTTTATAGCCGTGAAGAAAAACAAATCTTTCGTAACAGCGCAGTTAAAAAGGTTGGTGAAACCTGGACCACAAAAGTGTTGATCCCATAATTTAGAGAATATTTAAGTTAGTTAATAGTAATCCAATTTTAAATTGCTTAGCAGATTGAACATCGTTCAGTCTGCTTTTTTTTGCTTTTTTTTCGGATACGTGCTTGAACATTCAATGTATATGGTGTTGATTAGGTTGCTGTAAAATTGGAAATCAATACGATTGGCAAAGAATAGTTTCCTTTTTATCAGCTCTTATTTTACATTGTATTTTCAGGGTCAGTAATTGTGACAAAGAATAAAATGCTTAATAAACTTGGTGTTAGCAAAGTTGTAAAAAAGCAAAGCGCCAACATTTTTAAGTGCGGCGCTGTTTAATATTTTAGGGCAAAAGATTAATGTTCACCCTGATCTGTATCGGGGATTCACGAATTACATATTTCGTTCGTATTGCTCCAAAAGTAATTGGTTGTATTTTTCCAATAAATCAATATATCTGTCTTTCCAAACTTTCTCACTTTCGGGTTCAGTGAAACCCTGACTAAAGCCCATTTTGAAGCTTTCGGTCGGAAGGAAATCTTCCGGCGTAAAAAGCTCCGGAAATTCTACCGAAAAATCATGTTTAATAAAACCACCTATCCGGTGAATTACTTCCGGTTTAAGATACTTTTGGTTAAACCAGTTATACACGCATTTCCTGTTAATACTGGCAAGCCGTGCGAGTTCACTGATACTGAAACCTTGTTTCCTGATAGTCAGTTCAACTATTTGTCCGTAATGTTTGTCCATAAATGGGTGATTAACACCTTTTAAATAAATTTAATTAGCAAACGATCAGTTCTTTTGGATCGATCTTTACTGTTAAAGCACAGTTCATGCTTTTAATTACCATTATCACAGATTTTCCATTTACCTGCTGCACCTCTCCCCGCTGATTGTAAAGCGGGCCATCGATTATCATTGCCTCGTCGCCGATTTGCAAATTTGCCAGAGGTATGGTTTCTATATCTGAGTAGTTTTTAACAATGTCTTTAATGTTCTCAATTTCTGTATCCCGTACAATTGCTGGTTTTCCGCAAAAGGTAATGTAGGATACCACGCCAGGAACTTGTGAGATTTTCTCAAGATCCGTCATGTTGCCTCGCACAAATAAATACGAATTAAAAAGTGGCACTTCCACCGTTTTGTTGCGATCTGCCCACTGTTTGCTCGTTTTAACGAGGGGACAATAAGACACTATGTTTTGTTCTTTTAATAACTGGTCAACTTTTTTCTCCCAACGCGAACGCGTGTAAAGTACCATCCAATTAGTATTATAAACATTATTCATAGGTAGACGCAGATTGTATTAGTATTTGTGATGCTGCTTTATCATGCGCTAATAACCACACTTTTTATCCAACTAAATTACTGCAAAACGCTCGTGATGTTGCCGGAAATGAAACCTTGTATATCAATATGTGAAGTGTTGGGAAAAGAAAAAACACTATTTTTTTAATCTGATACTAAATCGAGTTCATTTCAGCCATTTTTAGTTCACATCATTTCTCATGCTTTGTGTTGTAGCGTTTGTATCTATACAGTCTTTCTCACTGTTGCACATAAACCGTACAACTGCCCTCAGCACCACCCAAAACGGGCCAAAATGCGTTAAAATTGTATCAATTATTTAATACTCGTGTGCAGTAAGTAACTGTAAGCGAGAGGGCGAAGCTTTTAAGGGGGCTGCCTAACACTTTACATTCAACATGATATCTACATTCAACTTTTTTAAAAAGTTTCTACTTTTACCACTTCTTATCATATTAGCAGTTGTTCTTCTTTTTATCAACGGTAATTTATCAAAAGGGCAGGTTGGCCAGAGAGGTATTATCCCGCCCACTGATTTATTCAATTTATCGGCAGTACCACAAATAGTACCAATTAAGATAAACTTTCAGGATAGTACTACCCAAGCTCCCCCGGGATGGTTGAAAGATACAGGAGAGCCGTTTTCTGAGCGTCCGGGTGTGTATGAAGGTTCGGGTTTAACTTTTGGTTGGAAAGATCCCAAAACAAAGCAGCCTATAAATTTACAGGGCAATGGACGAGCACGTTTGGAGCCTGAAGATGTTTTGCTGTCAACGTTTGTACACATGCAGGCCAATGATATCAGTACGCTCAGGTACGGTCCGTTTAATGGGGTAAAGAGCAATGGTTTTTGGGAGTTGAAGGTAATAAACGGCGTATACAAAGTTACCGTTGCAGCGGGTGATGGTGCAGTTACAAAAGCTAAACAGGTTGATTGTATTAACGTAGAAGGCGTTAAGGCGATATCAAATTTTATCCCGATCGGGAAGTTGCGGAGCCCGGGTAGGTTCAAAGAAGCAACCGTTACCGTTACTGTTACTGATGGGCTGCTAACTATAGACGCAAACGGCGGAACAAACACTAAAATATGTTATGTAAGTATTGTACCCGTTAGCGTCAACCCATATTTGTACCTTTTATCTACAAACCAAAATTTGTTTATCGAAAAGGGGGATAGTTCAAAACACACCGCAACTTTTAAAATTAGAAACTCTGCAGAGCAAAAACTAGCGTATAAGCTAAAGGCAAAATATACCAAAGCGGGAGAAGACTGGATAAAATTTAATGCTTCTGAGACCCAATTGGATTCGGTTACTTTCGATTATTCCCGTGCACGAGATTTGCCTGTTGGGACTTATACAGCCAGGGTAGAAGTATCATCTGCCGGTTACGCTCCTGCAAGTATTGATGTTTCACTACGAGTAGTAGAAAAAGCGAGGCCATATGTAATATCGGCAAATCCGATGAATGGTGCAACTATTACAACCAATATCACGATAGCTGCAAATAGCCTTTCTATTCCGGCTGTGAAAGGCTTTAAGGGTGGTACAGACAATGCTACGATCACCAACAAAACAGTGAAGCTTTTAAAACTAGATAACGGAGTAGAAGTGAATGTTCAGGGCAACGTGCAAGGCACCGGGGGAGGGGATGCCATCAGCTTTACGCCATCCCAACCGCTGGAACCGCATACAAATTATAAGTTTATAATCACCGAAGGCGTTAAAACCTATGCCGGTACTCCTTTCGTGCCGTTTCAATCTACATTTTCAACCGAATCAGCACCGGTAGACTCCAGTAATATTATCAACGCCGAATTTACCAAAATATCTGTACCGGGTACACAAAACAAGAAATACACATCATTGCTGTTTGGGCCAGATGGCAAATTTTATGCGCTCAAGATCAACGGCGGTATCGAGCGCTTTAACGTTGACCACCAAAGCGGTATGCTTAGCGGCATGCAGCAGATTAATACACTCGTAAAAAAGAGGGGCGAATCTACAGCCATTGGTTTAACCTTTGATCCTAAATCAACAGCCGGTAATTTGATAGCCTGGGTTTCTTACTCTTCTGCAGAAATGAATGCTGCCCCGGCTTTCGATGGTAAAATATCCAGGCTTAACGGTCCGGACTTGCAAAACGAGGAGCAGATCATCGTCAACCTGCCGCGATCTACAAGAGACCATATGGTTAACAGTATGGCTTTTGGGCCTGACGGGGCACTTTATATATCGCAGGGCAGTAATAGTTCTGCAGGGAACTATGACAAAGGGTGGCAGCGGGAAGAAACACTACTTTCCGGAGCCGTACTCAGATTAAACATCAGTAAACTCAACACGATTAAATTACCGCTGGATGTAAAAACCAGCGATAATAAGAACCTGATAAACCATGCACCAAGCAGAGGTATAAAACTGGCCGACGGTAAGTATAATCCGTATGCAATAGAGTCGCCATTAACTATTTACGCATCGGGAATTCGCAATGCATATGATATGGTTTGGCATAGTAACGGGCAATTGTATCTTCCTGCAAATGGATCTGGTGGTGGCGGGAATTCTCCGGCAGCCATTGAAAAAACCAAACGTCCTAACGGGACTTACTATGACGGGCCACCGATATTAGCCACAGACAATGTGCCGGTTCAGCACGACTGGCTTTTCAGAGTAAATCCTTTAAAAGGAGTTGGATATTATGGCCATCCAAACCCATTGCGGGGAGAATATGTAATAAATCGAGGTTTTGCCGATAACCCGATGTACAAACCATCGGTAAAACCAGACAAGAATTATAGAGGGGCCGCTTTCGATTTCGGTTACAATAAATCACCAAATGGTGTAATTGAATATAAAAATGGGGCCTTCAACGGCGCGCTGCGTGGCAAATTATTGGTATGCCGCTTCAGCGGTGGCGGCGATATTATGGTGCTGGAACCCGGCTCTATCAGCAAACTGCCCAACCTAAAACCACAGGATGACGGTAAATATGATATTGTACGTTCTGCAAGTGGTTCAGGCAACTATGGGTTACAAGGGATGGTCGGTTTTGCAAATCCGTTAGACCTGACCGAAGATGTGACCAATGGAAACTTGTATGTAAGCGAATTTAATTGGAATGACAATCCAAACCTGATATCTCAGATAACGCTTTTAAAGGTTGTTGTGCAAAAGCAGCTTCAAAAAGTAATTGCAACGAAAAAAAATACTAACCATCCATCAAAACGCAGGTAGCCCACCGCTTGCATCACCTCATGCTTAAACAATTCATATGATAGGTAAAAATTACAAAACCGGTTTAGTTGGCTTCGCCAATGTTTTATTAATGCTGTTCCTATTGGGAACGGGCAATATAGTATTTGGGAAACCATTACTAAGCGCTAAAAGTATGGCATCATATAACATTGGGGGTACAGCAGTGGCAGATACCTGCAGCCCGGTTAGTACACTTAATTGCAGTGCCATACAGGTTGCGCTGCCATATAATTTAAATTTTACTTCCCCAGTTGCCGGGACTATAAGTGACAAATCAGGGCAGGGTACCGGATTTACCACAGTAAACACTTATTCGGGAACCAGGTTAGCCGTTGATGGTACACGTACTTTTAGCGCAGTACCAGGTTATGAGCCTTCAAAAATTACTTTGACAGGTGGCCGCTTACAATTAGTATCTAACAAGGGGATAGATTACCAAGCGAATAATAATCAGATTAACGTATTGGGTGTGCAGGTTGCACCAGTTAAAAAACTTCAGATAGATGCTAAAGTTGTGAGTCCTTATAATGGCACACAAGCGCAACAAGCGGGTATTTGGTTTGGCTTGAATGATAAAACATTTATTAAACTGACCATTGCCGGCAACAAGGTTGAACTAAGGAGGGAAATAAACGATGTATCATCTACCACAACAGGTACCGGTAACCCCGACCAGCGTACAACAGCAGTTATTAGCGGTTTAAACAGCAAGATAGTTAGTTTGCGTCTCATTATTGATTCTGCAAATAACACGGTAGAGGGCTACTACTCTACTGATAGTTCTACATTTATAAATGTGGGGTCGTCATATCCTACTACGTCTGTTAGCGTTGCAGGTATGAATATTACTAATACCGCAGCTTATGCAGCAATTTATTCCTCTTACCGTAACGGCACAGCACCTATAACCTATACGTTCGACGATTTTGCGGTGACTTCGTTAACCGTTCCAGTTGTGCCTCCTACCCAAAATGTCAACATTAACTTTCAAACCGCAGCTACCACCACTCCGTCAGGTTATGTTGCCGATACTGGTTTACCTTATGATGCAACCCGTCAATTTGGATGGATTAATCCAAATACAAAACAGCCTGTTGACCTGCAGGCAAATATGCGCTTAAGAACTGCCACGGGTGATATCAAACAGCTTAGCCTTGTTCAAATGCAGGCTACTACCGGCGGCCAGGTACCCGGTACATGGGAGTATGCCGTAACAAACGGACAATACCGCGTAACGGTTAGTGCAGGTGATAATGGATATTACGATAGCAACAACCAAATTAACGTTGAAGGTTTGCCTGCTATAGCAGATTTTAGCCAAACAACCGGTACCAAGTATAGAACAGCTACAGCCGTTGTCCAGGTTTCTGATAGTAAGCTAACTGTTGATGCTAATGGCGGTACAAATTCAAAATTAAACTACATAACATTTGCCCCAGCGGCGGCGGTAACAGACAATACAGCACCTACGGCAACGGCAAGGTTTGTCGGTACATTAAAATCAGCCGGAGCTTATGACGACGAAGTACAGGTGTTTTTATCCTCAACTGATGCAGGTGGATCCGGACTGGCTGCGCTGCAATACTCGCTTAACGCAGGTGCGTTTGTAGATTATAAAGCACCATTTATTTTGGGTACAGCCGGTAGTTATACATTGGCCGTTAAAGCTATTGATGCTAATGGAAATACAACAACCAATTCTTATAATTTCAGTGTAATTGCGCAGTCTAATTCAGGCGCATACATGTCTTTAAAAAATTTAGATGCTTTCCCTTCAAACGATCGTTTGGTATTTTCATTAATACAGGTACCATGGAGGCGCACCAGTCCTGATACAACCCCCTACAATGCTAACCACGATAGAGTGAAGCTGCGTATCAATAACAAAGGGACAGGCAAATTGAAGGTGAACAACCTGAAGCTTTCGAATCCGGCAGTGTGGAAAATTGTGTCTGTTAATACCGATACTTTAGCAACTGTTCCGTTTTCTGTAACGTCTGGTAATTTTACAGATGTAACCATTCAATTTATAGCCAAGAATGCCGCAACTCGTTTAAAGGTGTTTAATGATACACTAACAATAGCCAGCACTGACAGTATTTCGCCCTTGAAGAAAGTGATTTTATCCGGAATTTGGCAAAAGGAAGGAGAGAGTACTAATGAACCTTACGCACAGCAACTGATCAATGCGTTTGGCTTTGGCACTATCGTAGGCTACGGACACGATGATGGTAATGTTGATGGCGCTACTCGTGTTAGCAATTCGAGCGAGATTAATGCGGATTATTTTGTGAGAGCGGATGCATCTAAGCCGGTGACCATTACGCAGCTGGCGGCTTATCATGGTTGCTGCTCTGCAACCGAATCAATAAAGTATTTTAATAAGGGCTCGTCCTCTAATCTTAATCTTTTTACTCATAACCCATTGGATGGACAATCGATATTGCCAAGGCTTATTGGGTCGACAACTAATCTGGCGCGTGGAACCTTTAACCCCACAACTGAATTTGGTTTCCGTGTGGGCACTTCGTCAACAGACCGTAAGCAAAATATCAATGGCTTAATTGGCATCAGGGTATTGAAGGCTTTAGATGCTGCAGGTAACGTGATACCAAATGCATACTTTTTAGATTGTGATTACCTGGGTACCTCTTTTACCAATTATGACTACCAGGATAATATTTATTATATTGAAAATATGAGGCCGGATTCTGGAACGGTTAACTATTCCGAACTGGTGTCGTTGCCAAATACCGCCTTCTCCTTTGGCCCAACAGTAACCGGCAGTAGTCAAACCATAGCGGTTACCTTAAAGAACAATGGTAATTCTTATGCGGATAGCACCAGCGACCCGTCTATCCAAATCAAAAGCGTAAAAATTACCGGGCCAAATGCAAGTGAATTTTCTACACCGTCTTTTACCACCACAACAATTGGAGTTCAGGGTGTAAAAAATATCAATGTTAAGTTTAGTCCTGCTAGCGTAGGTATCAAAAATGCCTTGCTGATAGTGAATTACAACAGCGGGTTAGCGCCATTGCGTATACCTCTATATGGAATCGGAAATACAGCTACAGCTACAGTTAATGTAGTAAAAAGAATCAAAGGCGGTGCGGATGCGACTGTAACCATAGGTAATACAGCCTGGGAAGGCGATAAAAACTACCGCACAGGATCTATTAAGTTAGATAAGCAGGTAATATCTAGTCCGATAGCAGGCACAGATATTGATTCGCTCTATCAAACGTATTTATCAGCAGCTGCTGATTTTGCCGAAACCCGTTATGAAATTCCTGTTACCAATGGGGATTACCTGGTGAGGATGCATTTTGTAGAGAATTATTGGACGGACGCCGGATTAAGGGTGTTTGGTATTAACATCGAAAATCAGTTGGTATTACCAAACTTCGACATCTTTAGCGAAGCAGGATACCGTACTGCGATGGTAAAAGATTTTACGACAACGGTAAACGATGGCGTGTTAACCATTAAGTTCAATCCTACGGCGAATAGGGTAGCCCTGGCAGCGCTCGAATTGTACCAGGTAAGCAATGTTGATCCCAGAACAGTAACAGTTAGCAATAATAACAGCTTATTAGCAGACAAAGTCGATTCAGCATCAACCGATAAAAAGTTAGTTGTTTACCCAAATCCAAATCTCGGTAGCCAGTTTAACCTGAGCATGTCCAACTTCCCCAAGGGTGAGTCAGGTGTGATAACTATTTCAGATTCTTTTGGTAAAACTATTCAGACACAAAAGTATATCACCGACGCTTACGGGATGGCTTGGATGCAAATACAGCTAAATCACGCACTGTCCAGAGGGGTTTATATCATAAATGTCCGGTCAAACTCGGGTACTATGTACTCAAAGTTGCTCGTTCAATAAACAGGTTTGCACAGTTGGGTGAATTTATTTCCCATTATTTTACATTAATGTACCAACCCCAGTAAACGTTAATTATTAAGGGTTTTAATTGCAATATTTGATCATAATTAAAGCCACAATTATTAGATTAAAATAAATAACGGGCTATAATTGAAAACATGCTATTTAAGGAGCTCGCTCATGTAAGCGAAGTGGCGAAGCTCCATAGCATTTTAAACATAAAATTTAACATAAAACACATTAATACTCATATCCATACCATGAAGATTATATTCCTGCCAAAAGCTATTTTATTTACTGCACTAATTGGCTTGTGCACATTCAGTTCATGCTTTAACACAAAACGCTTAAAATATTTTCAGGATCTGCCAACATCTAATAATGCAGCGGAAGTAGATATTGCTAGCTACAGTGAAACTTTTATACAACCGGATGATATTTTAGCAATCAACATCAATACAATTGATCCCCAGGCTACAAATAGTATTAACAGCCGCAATGGTGGCTTTGTAAATGCAGGTTCGCCGCAATCCGGCATGATAACTCCGGTTTCTGGTTATTTAGTTGATAAGACGGGATTTGTAGACGTACCTGTTTTAGGTAAAATTAAAGTAGGGGGACTAACCACTGTAAAAGCCCGGGAGGTAATTGCCGCGAAAGCAGTGGAGTCTTTCAAAAATCCGGTAGTAGATGTTAGGTTCCTTAATTTTAAAATAACAGTAATTGGCGAAGTAAATCGTCCTGCTTCTTATGTTGTACCCAACGAACAAGTAAGCTTACTTGATGCAATAGGTTTTGCGGGTGATTTGACTGTTTATGGTCAACGTGAAAATGTTTTGTTAATAAGGAAAGATGCGAGTGGTAAAAATATTACTGTGAAAATGGACCTTACTAAAAAAGCTACACTTAACTCACCCTACTTCTATCTAAAACAGAATGATGTTATTTATGTAGAGCCTAACAAAACCAAGGTGTTGAACAATGATAATAACGTTATCAAATTCATTACAGCAGGTGCAACAGTATTCACAGCAATTATACTTGGTATAAGGTATTTATAATCTTCGGTGCAATAATCAATCAATACAAATTAATTAAATACAATCTATGGAAACTCGCCTGGTGAAAGAAAACGGCAACGCCATTTCTAATTTTCTTTTACAGATCAAATCACATTGGTTATTATTTGCAATCAGCTTTATATTCTTTCTGGGATTAGGGTATGCTTATGTAACTTTTGTAACTAAACAATACCTGGTAACCAGCACAATACTTCTTCAACAGCATCCTACAACACCAGATCAGTCTTCTCAATATGCAAATGGGGGGGTCGCTTCGGTTTTAAACGTTGCCGATAATATCAAAAACGAAGGCGATGTGCTACGTTCCCGCAACTTGATGAAGGAAGTAGTGCAGAATATGCATCTGAACATTCAATATTTTTATCGGAGCGGTATTTTAGCAACCGAGGCATATGAAGAAACGCCCTTTATTGTAAAAATAAAGAATAATAAGGTTGATTCCCTGAGACAACGTCAATATGTAATTAATGTAATAGACGCTAATACGGTCAATATCGCAAACAGCGATGAGGATATTAATTTAAAAGTTCCTTTTGGAAAAACGGTTAGTCTTCCGCAGTATAATATTGAAATTGAAAAACGGCCAGGTGTAGTGCCTGTTGAACAGGAGTTTTCAGTTAACATCATGTCCGAAGACGATGCGGTTAGCGCGTTATTAAATAACTACGATGCCCAGTTTACAGATAAAGCCACCACAACGGTTGAGTTTACTTTATACTACCCAAATTCAAAAAAAGGCGAAGCGATTCTGCAAAATTTAATGAATCGTTACCTGGCAGATAATCTTGCCAACAGGAAGCGTAACATTGATAGCACCATAAATTTTGTAAATAACAGGATAGAAGTTGTAGCTAACGAGTTAACGGGAATTGAAAAAAACTATCAGGCTTTTAGAAGCAATAATAATATTACCGATATCAACGAGCAGTCTAAAGTACTGGTTGGTAACGCGAGCGCTTATGCCGACAGGTATCAGCAGCAGCAAGTACAGTTGTCTATTATCAACAACTTAAAAAACAGGCTAAACGATGCAACTAACAGAGATGTTATCCCAAGTTCATTGAGCATCCAGAATACTTCTTTTGCAGCTGGTCTTGCTCAATATAATAATTTGATTAACGAGCGTGAGAAAAGTAAACTATCATATACAGAATCTAACCCGGTAATACAAAATCTTGATCAGCAAATTCAATTAGCCAGACGTAACCTGTTGCAAAGCATAGATAGTTACGCAAGAGAGATTGCTTTAACAACTGCCGGATCAAACAGCCAAAACAACGCAGTAAATAATACTATAAAAGACGTGCCAGGCAAACAACGTGCCTTGGGTGATTTTGCAAGACAACAGGAGTTAAAACAGCAATTGTATGTGTATTTATTGCAAAAACGTGAAGAGACTGCGATGGCTAAAGCGGCAGATATGCCATACTCAAGAATTGTGGACAATGCAAAGAGTACCAAATCACCCGCTAAGCCCATCAAGCCAATTATTTACGTAATGTCGTTCTTCTTAGGCTTCGTTATTCCATTAGGCTATGTTAACTCTAAGAGCTTATTTGCTAAAAAAATCAACTCGGAAGCCGATATTGAGAAGCAAACTGATGTAGTAGTTATCGGCAAAATTGGTCATAACAAGAAAACAGACAAATATCTGGTTGATATCAACTCAAGGTCGCTGGTTACAGAGAGCTTCAGAACCCTGCGAACTAAACTGCGAGGATTGCTGGATAACGACCAATCTAATGTGATCATGATTACCTCCAGTGTAGAAGGTGAAGGAAAAACGTTTCTAACGTCTAACCTCGGCAGCACACTGGCAATGGCCGGTAAGAGTGTGGTTTTGGTAGAGCTAGATTTGCGTAAACCACGCCTGGCAGGATTTTTAGGTTTGGATGTCACTCGTCCTGGTTTTACCAATTATGTAATGGAAGATCTTCCTTTAAATAAAATTATCAGGCCAAGCAATTTTGATGAGAACTGTTTTGTGATATCATCTGGACCGGTTGTGGCAAATGCAAGTGAACTTTTGTTAAGCGATCGGTTGCCCGAGCTTATAGCTGATTTGCGTACGAAATTTGATTTTGTATTAATTGACAGCCCTCCGGTGGGTTTAGTATCTGATGCATTGGTAATTCAAAAGCATGTAGACATGACAATTTTTGTGTGCAGGCACAACTATACCAACAAAAATCAGATGGACATCCTGAATGAAATTAAGACGAAGGATAATGTTGAAAATCTATATCTGGTTATCAATGATGTTGATTTCTCTGGTACTGGTTACTCGGCAGCCGGTTACAGTATGGGCTATGGTGATAAAGTGAATTAAAGGTGAAGAATCACAGTAGCATGATATCTAATAGTCTTTCTCTGCAATCAACGGAAAGCGTAACCGGCAAGTTCATTAAGCAGTATGTAAACATCTTAATGCTGTTTTTCCCGATCACTGCATTTTTGTTAATTCCGGTGATACCTGGAACAACCATTATAACGGTGTTGGCTGGTCTGATGTTCTTTGTTATTCCGTTGTCGGATTTAAAGGAAAAAAAGTATTCGTTCTACTTAGACTTGTTTTATTTTTTGTGTGTAGTAGCGGCCTTAAGTTTTTGCTCTCAGTTTATCAACTTAGTTACAAATCTGAAGCTGATTAAACCGCTTATTTTGATCAACCGTAACGATTTTACTAAGACGTTCTATCGCAAATCACACCTTACACAAACACTGCCGCTTATAGTAGGATTTGTAATCTATGCGTACGTAAAGTATTTCTCTACCGAGAAGATCATTGATTATATATACTGGGGCTTAAGGCTGCTATGCCTTTACGGCCTGTACGAATTTTGCTTTTATATGTTAACCGGCCAAAACGGCGACTTTATGGTTAACCGCACCTTTGGAGATGATGAAAAATCTGCCTCTTTGTTCCAAACCGTTAACCTTGGTGGGATAGGCTTGATGCGATTTAAAAGTTATACTGGCGAGCCATCTATGTTTGTTTTTACAGTATTTCCGTTTTGGGTGTTAACCTTTGGCCTGAAAAGAACTTTTGATAAAATGTTATTATTAGGCTGCCTTATTTTAACATTCTCTACTACGGCTTATGCCTGTATGATACTATTCGGTGGTTTTTGGATCATTTACCGCAGGCAGTTCCAATTGTTCTATTACCTCAGTATTGCGGTCATAGCGGTTTGTTTCGTGCTGCAGTTAGACATATTTAGCCACCTATTGGATAGCATTTACAACTTCGTATTTGCCGGAAAGTTGGAAGGCAGCGCTTCAGCAAGAGACAGGGGCAACGGTTTCACAACTCACTTAAGTTATTGGGCCAGCCTTAACGGTTTTAGCCAGGCGTTTGGAATAGGTTTTGGTTATGTGCGCTCCACCGACTTTTTCTCTACCATTATGGTGAATAATGGCCTGGTCGGTCTGGCGGTGTTTACCACCTTTGTGTTAAGAAACTTATGGTTGAAAATTCCGGGGGTGTTACTGTCAATTTGTTACAAAGCAGGGCTGTTTCTCGTGTATCTAATCATGATGGCTACCGTGCCAGAATTTGCCTACCCGTCGTTATGGATATTTATAGCCTTGGGTTATGTGCTACAGAACTTAAAGACCCCCGAAGTTACGAATGAGCCGGTTTATAATTACGCTCCTTCTCAAAAAATGTTAAGCAATGCATAAATTATTTAGTTCTTCTCTAGCTGCTGTGCTGATATGCCTTTATTGTAATTGCAGCGGACAAATCTCGCCCCGGCAGTTTGTATGGGGGATAAACGGGCACCCGCTTACTCAAATCGCGTACTCAGATAACATTGACGACCAGTTAGACCGAATCAATGATCTGAAGCTGAAAAGCTATCGTTTTGATGTATTGCTCGACAGTAATGGCTACCCAAAAAAGGAGCAGTTATTCGCTCAATTGCTTACTAAGCTAAGTGCAAATGGGGTTATGCCATTGCCAACATTGATGCAAAGTGGCTTAAAAGGTTCCGATAACGCTTTGATTTACCAAAAGAGTTATTTGCAGGGGCAAAACTTTGGCGCCCGTTACGGTAAATATTTGCAAGTTGTGGAGGTGAATAACGAGGCAGATAATAAAATGATGGGTCCTGGCAACCCGAGCGGCAGAAATAAGGGGGATTATGATACGCAAAAATCGCAGAAAATAATTGCCTCAATCAAAGGTTTCATTGATGGACTTAAATCTTCAAATTCAACTATAAAAGTTACAATATCAGTTAGTTATATACACTATTATTATCTGCAATTACTGAAGGATAACAATGTTAATTACGACATCATAGGTTGCCACTGGTACTCTAATATGGGCCCCATAGGTGCTGCGAAACCTTTTGGAGATGATGTGCTGACTGAATTTAAAAACAGATTTAATAAACCAGTTTGGGTAACAGAATTTAACCAATCTAAAGGCACCAGTAAGGCAACCTTTGCTCAGCAAAGCCAATATATTACAGCAACTATCCCTGATCTGATTTCCAGGGGTGTCACGGGGTTATTTATATATGAGCTTTATGATCAACCCGCGCTAAAAATTAGATATCCAAACGAAGCCAACTATGGATTGGTGTACAAGGATGATTCTGGAAATTATATTACAAAGGATGCTTATCAGGCCTACCGGCAGATAATAAGGAACGCTATACAATCTATAAAAAATAATTAATATCTATTTGATTTGTACTCTCCGGATGCACTAGTTGTACGGTTTGTACCATGCAAATCCGGGCGGCTGTTAGCTGCTCATTTATTCACATCTACTTATTAAACCAATAAAAAAAACCATGAAAATAGCAATTGTACACGACAACCTTGTATGTAAAGGTGGCGCCGAGCAGGTTGCCCTGAGCTTTCATAACGCTTTCCCTGAAGCGCCTGTTTACACATTGAGCTACGATTCGGAAAATACCTACCCAGAGTTTAAAGATTGCGAAGTAAAAACCAGCTGGTTCGGTAAAATCATTCACAGCGAAAAAAATTGTAAAAGATTTTATTTTCCACTTGGCATATTAGCAATGCAGCAGTTGGATGTAACCGGTTACGATATCATATTGCAATCAACCACACATTGTGCTAAATACATTAAAACCAGCCCAAAAGCATTAATCATCACTTATTGCCATAACCCGTTCCGCCTGGTTTGGAGCACCGAGTCCTACGAGAAAGTATTTAACGCTGGCTTTTTGAAGAAATTTGTGTACACCAAAATTCTGACCTTTTTAAAAGGGGTAGATAAGGGCTTTGCAGATAAAACTAGCTGGTTCATTACCAACTCGAGAGAAGTGTTGCCAAGAATTAAAGCAGCATATCAGCCAAAAAATGAAGTTGCAATCATTAATCCTTCGGTTAAATGCGACAACTTTTTCCTTTCCGGCAAAGATGGTGAGTACTATTTGGTAGTGTCGCGCTTTGAGCCTTATAAAAAGGTAGATATGGTAGTTGACACCTTTATAGCAATGCCTGGCAAAAAATTAGTTGTTGTTGGTAAAGGAACCATGGAAGGCGAGATAAAGAAGAAATCTGGCCCGAACATTACCTTTTTGAGTGGCTTAAACAGCGAAGAATTAGCAGGCGTTTATGCAAACTGTAAGGCATTTATTTTCCCCCAGCTTGAAGATTATGGAATAACCCCTCTGGAGGCTAATGCTTCCGGCCGCCCGGTAATAGCCTATGGTAAAGGCGGGGTGACAGAAACAATGATCCCATATGAAGGTGACTCGTTAAAATCGACAGCGGTGTTCTTTGAAGAGCAAACTAAAGAGTCTTTAACAAATGCCATCAACAAATTTGAAACACTGGAGTTTGATGCCAAATTCATCCGCAGCCACGCCGAATCATTTGACGAAGGTGCCTTCGTTTCAAAGATCAAGCAGTTTGTACTAAAAAAATATGAACTGGCCAACCGCACACCTAATGAGGTGGTTGAGAAATTAACGCAGAAAGCTATCATTGCATGAGAATCCTAATTACTAATACCTACTATTTTCCGGCGTTTGTTGGCGGTGCCGAAATTTCGGTAAAACTTCTTGCAGAAGGCATGCGGGCAGCGGGCAACAACGTTTATGTGCTCACCACAGGGTTAGCAGATAAGGTTTACCGGGTGAACGGCGTAATAGTGATTAGTATAAAACAAAAAAATATTTTTAATAGCTACGATAAACAAAAACGTTCGCCGGTGACTAAGGTGCTTTGGCATCTCATAGACACTTGCAATTTTTCGTACCATAATAAAATAAAAGCGATCTTAAAACGCATAGCGCCTGAGATTGTACATACCAATAGTATTCAAGGGTTTTCGCCTTATTTGTGGCGCACTATTAAATCACTTGATATTCCGTTGGTGCACTCCATGCGCGACTATTATATGCTTTGCCACAAATGCAATATGTATAATAATGGTAACTGCCAATCGCTGTGCGCGCCTTGCGGAGTTACTAATACAATCAAAAAGCGCTTTTTTAAATACCCGGATCATTTCATTGGCATCAGTAATTTTATTTTGAATAAGTACAGTGCTTTTAGCAAAGATGTGCGAAGCCATAGTAGTATTATTTATAATGCTGTTGATACAACCGAATGCTCGCTCAAGATAAACGCGCCGTCGGCTAAAGTTGTCTTTGGTTATATCGGTCGCATTGATGTGGATAAAGGTGTGGAATACCTGGTAAACGAAATCAGCTCATTACCTGCACAACTTAAAGCTAGCGTTAAACTGGTATTCGCCGGTAAGGGTGATGTTGAGTTTATTAACGAACTAAAGGCGAAGCTTGCAGATATTGAATATGAATTCCTGGGCGTAGCAAAACCGGTCGATTTTTATAACAATATTGATGTTTTGATCGTACCTGCGTTGTGGAATGAGCCTTTTGGACGGATTGTAATCGAGTCATTATCTTACATGGTACCGGTGGTTCAATCGGATAGGGGTGGGTTAAAAGAGCTTTATAGCCCAAATAGTTCCTGGATGTTTTCGCCGGAACCCGGGCAATTATTAACCCAGGTAACACACATTTTAAACAATAGGGGCGAACTCGCAGAAAAGAAACTAAGCTGCGTTAACGAGGCTGGTAAGTTCTCTGTAGACAAATACATTGATAACCACAGCGCCCTATACAAATCAATTACTGCCTCAGTTGCGCCTCAAGAAAAAGAAGAGGAAATGCCTGTTTTTTAGGCCAGGCCTTATAGGCACTACCCTTAATTATTTTATATTAAATGGAGACTACTTTAAAAAAGCCAATTATACAAACTGATAAGAAGTTAGTAGCAAGCGGCATCGTTTGGAATTTTATCCAAATGATTATTAACCAAGCCTTTGCATTTGGCCTTAAGCTTATACTTGCTAAATTATTATTTCCGAGTCAATTTGGGCTTGTGGGTATGGCAGTTGTATTTACCGGTTTTGTTCAGGTGTTAAATGACTTAGGTGTAGGTGCCGCATTGGTACAAAGAAAAGCAGAAGATCTGCGGAACGAACATTTTCACACTGCATTTTGGGTAGGCGTTATCTGGTCGGTATTCTTGTATCTTATCATGAGCTTGGGTGTTGCGCAGCTTGCCGCGAGTTTTTACAACGAACCAATGCTAAAGCAAATTATACCGGTTTTAAGTATCGGCATATTGTTCAGTCCGGTGAACCTGGTGCATAAGGCGCAGCTAACCAAGCAAATGAACTTTAAGAAACTTGCCTTTATAGATAATACTTCAAACATACTGGCGGGCACCATAGCTTTAATTATGGCTTTAATGGGTGCTGGGGTTTGGTCGCTGGTATTTAACTCAGTGGCAACAGTTTTGTTCGCTATGCCATTATTTTTTAACGCAACCAAGTGGAAACCGGCGTTCATTATGGATAAACAAGCGTTTAAGGACGTTTTTGGCTTCGGCGTATATACCACAGGTTCAAACATATTAAATTACCTGTACAATAATATCGATTACCTGCTTATTGGTAAGTTACTAGGTGCATCATCCCTGGGTATTTATACACTTGCATTTGTGTTGACTGATACATTCAGAAGCAGATTGATGGCAGTGATAAACAATGTAATGTATCCAATTTATGGTAAAAAGCAAGGAGACCCCACTGCTTTAAAGCGATATTATCTTAAGGTGATTCTTTTCAACTGCCTGTTCATTTTCCCTATAATGGTATATTTTATCGTTTCGGGCGAGCAGTTTGTCGTGAAAATATTCGGTGCCAAGTGGAGCGAAACAGTGGCGCCGCTGCAGATCTTATCGTTATCAGTGATGTTGCATATATTGGTTAGTGGCAACACTGCCTTATTGAGAGGCCTGGGTAAGCCAGGGCTTGAAATGAAGCAGCAAGTTTTAAAAGCGCTAATATTTTTACCATCATTGGCAATAGGCATTTATTACTACGGTATAACAGGTGCTGCCTGGGCTATTTTGCTGAACAAGGTTGTTGTAGTTCTTTTTGCTCAGTATACCTTTAATTTTCTTATTCCTATTAAAATTACTTTCATTGAGTTTCTGATTGCGATTAAGGCTCCGGTTATCGCCGCAATTGTTACAGCTCTTGTAACGTATTTTTTCAAATCGATAGGTATAAATTACATTATAATAGGCGCGATCACTGTTGCTTGTTACGGGCTCAGTATTTGGCTGTTGATGAAAGAAGAGCTGCTGACGTTATACAAAGGATTTAGGAAAAACTAATTTACATCAATAAAAAGAAAATGGTATCAGTAGTTATTCCCTGTCATAATTGCGAAGGTTTTATCGATCGCGCCATACAAAGCGTAATTGCCCAGTCTTTAAAAGAAGTTGAGATAATACTTGTTGAAAACAACTCAACCGATAATACTTTTAACGCTTTACTAGATCAGCAGTGCAGGTACCCAGACCTCATTCAAGTTTTCAGGGAGTCAAAAAAAGGTGCGCCAGCTGCCCGTAATTATGGATTGCGAAATGCAAAAGGTGATTGGATACAGTTTTTGGATGCCGACGATGAACTGCTTCCCGAGAAAATAACGGGTCAGCTTAAAATTGCAGTTGATACAAATGCCGACGTAATTGCAGGGGAGTGCCTGTTAAAGTATCATAGTAATAATACTGAAGTTACCAGGCGTACAGACAGTAATATTTGGAAGGGGCTTATTACTTCCAATCTGGGTATTACGAGTTCTAACCTATGGCGCAAAAGTTCGCTGATGCAGGTGAACGGTTGGGACGAAAATCTTAGTTCATCGCAAGAATATGATCTTCTGTTCCGGCTGTTAAAAAATAAATCTAAGATAAGCGTAGATAAAAATTTAAATACCATTATCCATTTCTCTGCTAATTCCGTGTCTAAAACAACTGATAAGGAAAAGCTAAAGCAAATAATGAACAACCGCATTAATTTGCGCCTGCGTATAAAGAATGAACTAAGATACCGCTCCTTGCTTACCCCCGAATTGCATGCGGCTATTGATAATTACATCTATACAGAAATTACAAGCAACTACTCCAGCTTCCCGGCGTATGCAAATAGCCTGCTGCAGCAATATAAATTGCGGGTGAGCCTGCTCAAGCAGATGAAGTTTAAAACCAAATTGTATTTAAAGCAAGTGAAATAGGCTTTAAATGATAATTACAATCCACTTATTTTAATATCATGACTCCGAAATTTGTTTCGATCATTATTCCAACTTACAAAGATTGGGCTAGGCTATCCTTATGCCTTCAATCTTTAGCTAATCAAACTTACGATGCCAATTTCTTTGAAATCATTGTCGTAAATAATTACACAGCAGATAAAGTTCCGGAAAACTATTTTGTCCCTAAAAATTGCAAAATAGTTGTTGAAAGCCAACCAGGCTCTTACGTTGCACGCAACGCCGGAATTAAACTTGCCATTGGCGAAATCCTCGGCTTTACAGATTCAGACTGTATACCTGACGAAGATTGGATCAGCAATGCGGTATCGGCTTTTGAACAAGATGCCAGCTATGCGCGTATAGCAGGTAAAATTCGCTTGTATTACAAATCTGACAGACTAACTAATGCCGAGCTGTATGAAACCGTGTATGCTTTTAACCAGGATATATACGTAGAGCAAGATGGTACAGGTGTAACTGCAAATATGTTTTCTTTACGAAGCGTTTTTGATGAAGTAGGCAATTTCAGGGAGGATCTGTTGTCTGGCGGCGATTATGAGTGGGCAGTAAGAGCACGTAATGCAAACTACCAAATTCAATATTCAGATAAAGTGATTGTAAACCACCCGGCAAGGCATCACCTGGCCGAGCTTGTAAAAAAAGCCAAGCGAGTTGGGGGTGGGCAAGCAAACTTTAGTAATACCTCAGGCAATTTTTTTCAATCGGCGGTAAAGTTTCTTTATGACCTTAGGCCGCCAATTAAAAGCATTCCATTAATATTATCTAAAGGGAAACAAATGCATGTAGCCCAAAAGCTACTAGTGTTTTACATCAGATACTATCTGTCTATCGTCACCGCTCGCGAAAAGTTCATGGTTAGCCTGGGCAAATCCGCGCAGCGCGAGTAACAAAAAACAAACAAAAAATATTTTTAATATAATACACACACTATGAAAATTGCAGTTATTGGTACCGGCTATGTTGGCTTGGTTACCGGCACATGTTTAGCAGAAACGGGTAACGATGTTACTTGCGTTGATATTAATGAACAAAAGGTAGAGATGCTCAGGAATGGCGAATCTCCTATTTACGAACCAGGGCTACAAACATTGCTTCACCGCAATATTACGGAAGAGAGACTTCGTTTTACATCTAATTTGGCCGAAGCCGTTAATGATGCAGCAGTTATATTTTTAGCACTGCCAACGCCTCCGGGTGGAGACGGGTCTGCCGATTTAACTTATGTACTTGGTGCTTCCAGAGATATAGCTTTAATCATCTCTTCCTATAAGGTAATTGTTACCAAATCAACTGTACCTGTGGGCACAGCAGACAAGGTGAAGGCAATCTTTGAACAATACTCAGATGTAGAAGTTGCAGTTGTATCTAACCCAGAGTTTTTACGGGAAGGCGTTGCTATTGAAGACTTTATGAAGCCCGATCGTATTGTTATTGGTACCAGGGATGACCGCGCTAAAAAAATTCTTACTGAACTTTACACACCGTATGTACGCCAGGGTAACCCTATCATCTTTATGGATGAGCGTTCATCAGAGCTTACAAAATATGCGGCTAACTCGTTCCTGGCCACCAAAATCTCTTTTATGAACGAGGTAGCTAACTTATGTGAAAGGGTAGGCGCAAATGTTGATATGGTAAGACTTGGAATTGGTGCAGATGAGCGAATAGGTAAAAGATTCTTATTCTCGGGTATTGGTTATGGTGGCAGCTGCTTCCCTAAGGACGTTCAGGCGCTGGCAAAATCCGCTGAGGAGAATATTTACGACTTTAAAATATTAAACGCTGTAATGGATGTTAATGCCATTCAGAAAACTATACTGGTTGATAAGCTCAATAAGTATTACAAAGGCGAATTAAGCGGCAAAACATTTGCCTTATGGGGATTGGCTTTTAAACCCGAAACTGATGATATCCGTGAAGCACCTGCTTTGGAGATTATTGAAGCTTTGTTGCAGAGCGGCGCAAATGTTGTGGCTTATGACCCGGAAGCAATGGCTAACGTAAAGGATTTACTTGGCGACAAGGTAACCTTTGCCGAAAACCAATATGATGCCTTAAAAGAGGCAGATGCGCTATTGATACTTACCGAATGGAGCGTATTTAGAAACCCGGATTTTGACAGGGTTGGCTCATTACTTAAACGTAAAGTGATTTTCGACGGAAGGAATTTGTTCGGATTAGAGCAAATGATTGACCATGGTTTTTACTACAATAGTGTAGGCCGCAAAGCCATTGGAGAGATGAAAACGGAAAGGGCCCTTTAATATAAGAAAAAGGTTCACACTTTTTCACAATAACGGTCCAACAACATTTCGCGTACTGTTTTATGACTAAAATGGATGTATAATTGCTCATAATTACGGTATAGATAAAAATGCATTTAATAACGTTTTGATCACTTTATTAAAATGTTGATTTTAAAAACACCACTTGTATAACAATACTTGAAATTATTTACATAAATACCCATGAAAACACGCTACTTATATTTGGTCTATTTGGCCATGTCCGTTATTGATATTCTCATAACAAATATTGCATTCATCACAGCTTTTAGCCACAATAGTTTCGGCGTAAATAACTTTACGAGCCAGCTAATTGTGGCTAATTACCTGTGGATATTTACAGCAATTTATTTTGGTTTATATAACCGCAAATTTTTACACAGCCGTCAAAATAGCTTTTCGTTAACTCTTAAAAGCTTCACCCTGTTCGCAATTCTATTCTTACCTTATATTCTTATCTCAAAAGGTGCAGAATACGCATTCAGTTCAACGGTAATCTTCTACCTCATTATGCTGCCTTGTATGATGGTTAATAGTTACCTATATTTCGTATCAGAAACAATCTTTAAAAAGTACTTTAAGATTGCCCGCTCTGTAGCTGTTATAGGCAATAACGACGTTGCATTGAAACTAGCCAGTTTCTTTAAAGAGCGTGACAGTCATTTTGCTTTTGAAGGTTTCCTTGATCAGGATAACGCTTCGTATCTGGATAGTAATGGCCGTGTTCTACCATCTATTGTGAGCCAGATAGAATCTGCAGCGGCAAGTGGTATCAGGGACATCTATTTATCTATATCTCCAGATAGGTTACACGAGTACAATTTGCTTCAAATGGAAGCGGAGAAACAATGCCTGAGGCTTAAGTTGATTCCGGACATGTCGGCTTCCCTAGTAAATCATTTAAAGGTAAGTTATATGGGTGAGTTCGCAGTGTTAAGTCACCGCGATGAGCCATTGGAGGAAATTGGTAACCGCGTTAAGAAAAGATTGTTCGATATTATTTTCAGCTCTTTGGTTATTATTTTTTTACTAAGCTGGTTATATCCTATTATTGGTTTGCTAATTAAGCTGCAAAGCCGGGGGCCTGTTTTATTCAAACAACTTCGAAGCGGTAAAGACAATAAAGATTTCGTTTGCTATAAATTCCGCAGCATGAAGGTAAATGCTGGCGAAAGGCAAGCTACGATCGATGATGATCGTATAACAAAAATAGGGCGTTTCTTACGCAAGACAAGCCTGGATGAATTGCCACAATTTTTTAATGTGTTTTTAGGAGAGATGAGTGTAATAGGCCCCAGACCACACATTCTTACGCATACCAATGAGTACAGCAAGATCATTAATCAATATATGGTTAGGCACTTCCTGAAGTCGGGCATTACCGGATGGGCACAGGTAAGTGGTTATCGGGGCGAAACAAAAGATCCGATATTGATGCAAAGGCGTGTTGAGCACGACATCTGGTATCTGGAAAATTGGTCTATGTCGTTGGATTTGAAAATTGTGTTAATGACCGTTTTTCAAGTGATCAAAGGCGATAAAAATGCGTATTAGCATTAAAGTAACAAAACTTTTCAACTCTTAATTCTCAAAAAAATGTTGACAGATAAAATTAAAAATGCGCGGTCTATAAATAGGCAGCCGGCAATATTGGTTATTGGTGATTTGATGATCGATCACTATTTACACGGCAAAGCTCACCGCTTATCACCTGAAGCGCCGGTACCTGTGGTGAATTTAAAAACAGAAAATTTTACCTTGGGCGGTGCTGGTAACGTGGTTCAAAATCTGGTAGTTCTTGGTGCAGAAGTAGCTGTAAGCGCCGCAATTGGAGACGACGTAGCCGGCGCACAGGCAATGGACATTCTACATAGCGAGGGTATCAGTACAGACGCGATTGTTAAAGATAAAACCCGGACAACGACCGTTAAAACAAGAATACTTGTTGACGGACATCAGCTTGCTAGACTTGATAAGGAAAGTACCAATAATTTGAGTGCTGCTGCTGAAAATGATTTGATTACCGAATTAACTACATTGATTGAAAACGCTGATGTTGTTGTTTTATCTGACTACAACAAGGGATTTTTATCACCAAGCTTAACGCGGAATATTATTTCAGTTGCCAAACGTTTCGGTAAAAAAGTGATCATAGACCCTAAAGGGAATAATTACTCAAAATACAGCGGTGCGTTTATTATAAAACCCAATAGGAGTGAACTGGCTGTTGCGGCTAAGCTCGAGAGTTTAGATTCGGCAGATGCACTGCAGGTTGCCGCAAACATAATTATAGAGCAAACTGAGGTGGAAAATTTAGTTGTAACTTTATCTGAAGAAGGCATTGTGATCTTTAATCAAGATGGTATAACTGCTTCGCCAGTTAAGGCCACCGAGGTTTTTGATGTTACAGGTGCTGGTGATACAGTTTTAGCAACTCTATCCTATTTTGTTGCATTAGGATTTAGCGTGGTAGAATCGTGTGAAATTGCCAATCATGCAGCCGCTGTTGTATTACGGCAAATTGGTAGCGCTACCGTTACGATTGACGAGATAATTATGGATATTGAAAAAGATTCAAATAACCTACAGCCAGTAAATTAATTAATTATGGTATTACAAGAACTTAATGATCACCTTCAAACAATAAGGGATTTAATAGAACATACAACTGCGCCTATAGAACAAAGTTGCCTGCTGATCCAGGATGTTATCAAAAACGGTAACAAAATATACTTGGCGGGCAACGGTGGCAGTGCTGCCGATGCGCAGCATATTGCCGCAGAGATGACCGGCAGGTTTGTTAAAGAAAGAAAACCACTACCAGGCCTGGCGTTATCTACAGATACATCAGCCTTAACCGCAATAGCTAACGACTATGGTTATGAGTTTGTATTCTCAAGACAGTTAGAAGCCTTTGCACAACCCGGTGATCTGTTCATAGGCATATCTACGAGTGGTAATAGCCAATCAATCTTGAACGCTTTGGAAGTGGCTAGAAAAGCTGGTTGTAAAACTATTGGCTTAACTGGTAGGGGTGGTGGCAAGATGAATGATGTCTGCGATATTAACATTGTTGTGCCTGCGCAAGTTACTGCACGCGTACAGGAGATGCATATCTTGATAGGGCATATTTTGTGCAAAGCAGTCGACGATCTTTTCGAATAGGTATCGTCTCACACCCATAGCATAGTTATTGGAGAATTAGCGCATTAAATTGATGCTCTATCACTCATCTTATGTACCCCGCTGCAGTCATCACCACTATATTGCCCGATGTGTTGGTTAAAGGGGCGGATTATAGAATAGAAAATATTATCGGTGCGAAAAAGGTATTAGCTAATGGTGGTGCTGTGCGGACTATTGATTTTATAGACGGGCATTCTTCGACAGCCCTAATTAGCATGATGAATGCTAATTAAGCTCCCGTTAGACCAAATAGTTCATTCAATGCAACCTTAATAGTAAAGCGTTTATAACAAATTTGCCATGAACGAAATTGAATACAGATTTTACCCCGACTTTTCGCAAAAGAAGATAAAGGTAATTAAACTAGCAGACAAGCTGCTCCATAGTTTCTATAAGCCGTTCAACAAAAAGACGGTTGATCCATCAGCAATAAAGGAAATAACAATAGTGCAATTTGCCCATATCGGCGATTTGATTTTGATGTTGCCAGCTATAAAAAAGCTAAAAGTTTTATCTAACTATAAGATCAACCTGGTTGTAAATAGTCAAAATTTTGCAATTGCAAGCAAATTGAAATTTGTTGATACGGTTACTGTTGCTGATGCGCCATGGTTTGCAAGGGGTAAGAAGGGGAGTTATCCTGTTTTTATAAAGCAACTTAAAAAAATCAATACAGATCTTATTTTTGACGTACGGGGAGATCTGAGGAATAACATTTTTTTAAAGTTCTTCACCCGTCATAAATTATTTGCCGGTTATAATGTTGGCGGCGGCGGTGACCTGTTGGATATACTATTTCCATTTGAAGCTAATGGTCATGCATCGGATTTGATAAAGCCGCTTTTTGACTACCTGAAGCTGCCTGATATTAATTTTCCGGAGTTTTGGAATGTAGACGACATCCCTTGTGAACCGGTAACCGCGCAAGTATTTCCTGACAAATATATGGTGATGCATTTAGGTGCGGGGGCCCAGTCGAGAAAATGGCCCGTAAAGAATTTTATAGAGACCCTAAAGGTGGTAAGCAAGGATATTACCGTATATGTTTTGGGTACATCGCAGGATGCCACTCCAGAAGAGATTGAAACAATTGCCAACATGCCCAATGTGGTGAATTGTGTTGGTTCCTATAATATTCCCCAATCTATATATATAGTCAAAAAATCCAGTTTGTTTATGGGGCTCGAATCTGGATTTTCTCATATCGCCGCTGTGCTCAGAGTAAAATCTTTCATTTTATTCAGTGGTACGTCGAACATTAATGTTTGGAAACCATACAGCTTTAGCGAAGGTCAGGTCACCTTGCTTAACCAGGTCGTTCCTTGTGATATGATCACAGGATGCGGTAAATTTATTTGCGAGGATAATATTTGTTTAAAAAATATTAGTCCTTTTAAAGTAAGCAGCCTTATACAATCCTATCTTCATAGTACTACGGTTATTGCTTAACACCTTATATAATATTGAAAACTAACTAAACTACAATAAACTCAAACTAAAGTAAGGCCGCCCTCAAAAAGGACGGCCTTTTTTTGTATTCTAAATAATTTATAGTGGATAGGTGTCAAAAATAAAAGCCGCCCACAATTATATGGCCGGCTTATTATATAGTGGGTAATGTAGGGTTGACTCAGTTTTACAGTGACTATTTTACTTTACCGGCAGCAGGGTTTGCTGCTGATAAAATCAAATTTAGTTTCCACTTTGATCTTTGTTTTGCTCAATCTTCATAAAACTGGCGGTTGATCAAACGTTAGTGCGTTTTGGCTGAAGAATCACCAAAATAGTTAGGCCTATTCTTTTTGTACAGGCCGAAAGCAATTTGGGACTTTATGCTGCCCGCAATACTAAGTCCTTTTTATTAGGATTTAGATGTTGTAAGCAGGTTTGCCTATCTATTTGTTTGCCTATTGCATCGACATCAATTTGTGAAATAGAGAACCTGCTATAAGATATTAATCTGTATTGATCACCATCGTTTCTGCACAATGTTCCTATCCACTTATTATTTTTATAGATATAGAATGATGCTATTGCCGATTGCCTGAATATCAGTTTAAACTTTTGAGATTCATTGTTTATATTACAGGTAATGTTGAAGTTTTTCATAGTAAATAAGTAAGTCTAAATTTACTCATTTTACTGTAAATCGATGTTACTTAACAGGGTATTGTGGTTGTTCGTTACCCTAATTGTGCAAGTTGCACGCTTTTATACATTTGGTAAAACAGCGTCAGATGGTGCAATATAGTTGTGTGGTAAACGCATATTAATCGCCCTTTTTTTTAACCTCTTAATTATAACATCTTTTAGTTCCTGGCAAGGATCTAACTGAGCCATAAACGACCAGCTGAGGTTTTCTTTAATTACAACGTAGTTAAGGCCGCCACACTTAAGCTCATAAATTTCAACGTTATTTTTTTGCGCTATCTGGAATACACGGAAGGCTAGCTTAAAACCAAAATAGCTTATATTAACCTTGAAAGGTGTCATCGTACTCATGTTACTAAAATACACAGCAGTGTTTATAAGTACCCTGTGTCAGGGTAACACTATGGTATACAGTTATCGGGCAAATTCAGGTAGTCTTGAACACTGAAACATTAAATAAATCAGAAAATACGATGTATTTTTTAAAAGCTTAGGTGATGCATTAGCTTTCAACCTTCCTTTAATCTATGGATTTTTTATGAATTTATTACTCGGAATTTAAAATTTGGACCGTTTGTGAGGTATATGAAAATATAAGTCATACTATTTCACACAACTGGACCTGTATTGTTTTGAATTTTGCAATTAATGCTAAATATTTAAAATACTCATATTTTTTTTACAATATTTCTCATTATAACCTCGTCTTATTTTAATTGTTTCAAAAAAAATCATTCTAATGCAACATTCCTATTACAGGCAACGTTAACAACCTGAACTATTGATTAACACACAAAAATAACTTATGCTTAAAACAACTTTACAAAAAGGCTTGCTACTAACGTGCCTTAGCGTTGTAACCTTCGCTTCATGCAAAAAGGAAATTGATGTTGAACCGGTTGCAGAAGAAGCAACCTATGTATCAAAGCCGGCAAATTTTATGCTTGCTTCAACCGCCCCTGTCTCTAACCTATCAGGCAGTACACTTGCTCTTGGTATAAACGGCCATATGGGGGATGCCCCTTACCTCGCAACTTCTCCAACAAAACAAATTCAAATGTTGAAAGATAGGGGCATGAATTGGTATAGGTTAAACGTTCAAACTACATCTGATGGTACTGCGTCCGCTTCCCAATTGTTAGAGGCACTGCAAGCGGCAGCTACTGCAGGTGGCGTGAAGATTTTACCTATGCTTTATCTGCGCACAATGGATTATAATGATTCCCAATCCACGTCCTATCAAAAAGGGAAAACGCTAGGGGCAAATTTTGCTGCTAAATACGGCAAATATTTCACTTATTATAATTTAGGAAATGATCTTGAATTGCCTCTTTTATTGCCACAAACAACTGGTCAAAGTCAAGCTCATTATATTACAGCAAAATTTAATGTCGTAGCAGCTTATTTGAAAGGTATGGACGAGGGCATTAAATCTAAAGATGCCGGTGCTAAAACTATGATTACAGCAGGTTGGTTGCATTATGGTTTTTTACGCATGTGCGAATGGTATGGTGTTAAGTTTGATGTTGTAGGCTATAATTGGTACTCTGATATGGAAAATGCTGCGCCAAAAGGGCCGGGCATTCCGGATATTACTTTAAAATTATCCTCATTGTTCCCTACTAAACCCATATGGTTTACGGAATTCAACTTTAGATATAAAGCAACAAGTACAACCAATGAAGCAGATCAAAACGCTTTTGTGACAAAATTTGTAGCTAAATGTAAAGCAAATCCTCAGGTTAAGGTAGCTATGGTTTACGAATTATTTGACGAACCATACAAAAGTACTCAAGAGAGAACATACGGTATTTTAAAATGGGCTACCCAATATACTAATCACTTGGACAAAACATTATCAAAAACTTTTTTATCTAATTCGGCACAGTAAAGACTACATCTCGCAATAGTACAATAACAATTTTAATGCCAGAGTATAAACAAATTGATTTTGTTTATACTCTGGCATTTTCGTGTAGCAAAACGGTAGTCGTATGATTATTCGCTTAATTGCTAATATTACATGAGGCTTAGCTTGTTGTGCAATGTCAATTTTTTGACCTACCTTGGTTGAAACAAATTTTGCATCAATTATGTTACATTCATTACTCATTTTATTACCGTAATTATAATTGATTTGAATAATCCCCAAAGTTCAAGATCACGTCAAGAAAAAGGTATCATTGCAATCGACCTCGCAGCCGGTTCTAATGGACATGGTGCAGCTAAAGGAAATGCAAAAGATGGGTTCGGAATGCAAGAATCTCCTTTTTTTAGCGTATATAATTTTGCGCCTTTCCCGTACTTATTACTGAACGCAGAAGGTGTTATTAGACAGGTTAATTTGGCGGGTGCCAGTTTATTTGAATTGAGTATAGCCGAATTGGTTGGAAAAAAGCTTTCAAAATTTGTAGAACGTACTTACCTAAGTGATCTGAATGATTTTCTAGATTCCCTAAGTACCGGAAACGATAGAAATTTTTTGGAGTTAGATTTAATACTGCCTGGCGATAAGGTGCAAGCTGTTCGTGTGGATGGAATAGGCTCAAACGATAACGGGCCGATAGCTTATTATCTCGCGTTTACAAACATCAGCACATTAACACCAAATGTTTATGTTGTAGAGCAATTTAAAGAGAAATTGGAGATGTCGTTGGAGGCATCTCATGCAGGGACTTGGGAGCTGGAAACTGATACGATGAGGTTTTACCTGTTGCTGTCTAACAAAATACTGTGTCCAATACCGGTTTCAGGTTTCGATGGACTTTATAGTACATTTATAAAATATATCCACCCGGACGACCAGAACATGGTACAAGCCAGTTTTAGACTTGCAATAGATTCTGACGTTCCAATCAACGTAATATGCCGGTTTCCTACCGAAGATGGGAAAATATGTTACGGTCGAATTAAAGGCCAGTTTTTGAATAATATTACACGCAGTAAGAGTCTTGCCGGTATTATTATGAATGTAACCGAACAAGTTTTAGCAGAGCAACGGGAGACAGAACTGAAAGACAATCAGCAACGACAGGTATCTATGGCTATTTTACAAGCTGGTGAGAACGAACGGAGGCAAATTAGCCATATGCTGCATGATAGTGTAAGCCAATTGTTGTATGGCGTCAAGATGAAGATTGACCTGTTAAAACCTGTCCTAAATGAAACAGGCAGCCTGGCCGAAATTGATGTGCTGGTTGACGAGGCGATAAGTGATCTGCGCAATATATCTTTTGCATTGGCACCATCCATTTTGGTTGAATTTGGATTGCCTGCTACGCTAAACGAATTGGCAGGCAGGTTATCATCGGCCAATATGGATATTAGAATCGCTTGCTTCCAAGATGTTGAAAGGCCTGCATTGGCGTTGGAATTAAATATCTTCCGCATAATACAAGAATTAATTAACAACTGCATCAAGCATTCTGGTGCTACAATAGTAGATATACAACTAAGATTAAGCCATGAGATCTCTATTAAAGTTAATGATAACGGTAAAGGTTTTAATTATAGTGCTGAAGCAGCTAATCCGACAGGATCAGGATTGCTTAGTATAGGGAACCGGCTCGCACTTTACAATGGTAAAGTAAAGGTTCATTCAGTGATTGGGGAAGGTTCTGCTGTAACCATAACTTTAGATTTATAAATAAAAACGAACGGCTAAATTGCAAAGTCCAGATTGAGGGTTTTAGTTTTTATGATATGATTAACATACTTATTGCGGATGACCATAATGTCATTAGGTCTGGTATTAAAGCTTTATTGGATAAAGAGCCCACTTATAATGTCGTAGCAGAGGCGGTTGATGGCTTATCCGTGCTAGAATTACTTGATAGCGGAATCAAAGCCGATATATTGCTTACGGATATAAGTATGCCGGGGATGGACGGGCTGGAACTTGTAGGTAACTTGCAAGCCAACTATCCACAGATTAAATCAATTGTATTAAGTGCACATGATAACGAACAATATGTTGCGCAGGCTTTTAGGGCAGGTGCAGCCGGTTACCTCTTAAAAAGCATCAGCGCAGATGAACTTATTTTTGCCATAAAACATGTAGCAAAAAACAATCAATATGTCGCTTCCCAGTTATCGACGAAGATTTTAAACCGGATGCTGACAGTTTCTGATCGCACAGAGCGCGTATCACCGCATGGACTTGAATTTTCTGAAAAAGAAGTAGAAGTACTTGAATTAATTGCTCAGGGCTACACCAACCAACAAATAGCAGACAAAATATTTACCGGAAAGCGTACTGTTGAAGGATACCGTCAAGGCCTCATCGACAAAACCGGTGCCCGTAATACTGCTGCCTTAGTTCGCTTTGCCGTAGTAAACGGAATTATAAATTAGACCGTTGTCGAAAACCTATTTTTAGCATTGTTTACCAACAAATCCGCTGAAGTCTAAATACTTACACTCCGCAAAAAATCGACCGGATGGTATTCAATTCAATAGGTTTTGAAAGGAATGTTGCAATTAATGGATTTGAAATAGAGCGCGTTAAATCTTTACGGGATATTGAAGATGTTAAAATATAAATCCTGATTTTGTTTTCCGGGTCAATATTTAATCGATGATAAGCGTCTAAAAATTCCCATCCGCCCATCACCGGCATATGTAGGTCTAGAAATATATAGTCTGGGAATAATGAGGGGTCGTTAATGCTGATTTCTAATAACTTGTTTATGGCATCGTCGCCATTATTAAATACTTCGATTTCAAGGTTTCCAAGAACCTGTTTCAGCCCTATTTTCACAATAACGCTGTCAAGCTCGGCGTCGTCCACAATAAAAATTTTAGATGGCCGCTTGTTTACAAATACTTCTGGCAGTTTAGATTTGAAATCGTAGTTAATGGCATTGCCAATTGTAGCGATGACCGTTACGTTCAGATTTTTAGTTTTAAGCCAATTATTTACAGTTCTGGTATTCACCATCAGTTTTTCGGCTATATCACCTATGATGTATCCATTTTGCGCCAAAATTTTAGCTACAATATTTCCGTAGTGTTTGTCCATCTCTTTTATTAAACGATAAGTAAAAAACCTTGAACCTTTTTAACAATCAAAAAATTGTTATTGATTATTCATAATTGTTCCAGACAAAACAGTAGCCCAGCCTTTTTGCGACATTTTATCCGGATATAACAAATCTTCAATTTCAAACTGTCCATCAAGCCATTCTCTTGCATCAGTAGCAGTTCTCCATTCAGTGTTTTCTAGTTTTTCCCGCATGTTTTGTGGAAAGGTCAAATACTTATTATCTATCCAGCTTTGTGTACAGCGTACCGATATCACTTCAATCATAATCATAATTTGCTTGTGATTATCAATACCCAACGCGCTAACGGGCTGGCAGGTTTCCAAATTGTTTTCTAACAATCTTACTGCCTCGATGATCTCTGAACTGTTTCGTATCATTTTCTTAAAAAATTGAATGTATCTGTAAATAAAATTGGCAGCATGCCATCAAAAAAAAGGTGCCGACCCGAAAAAAATAATTAATTTAATAGAGGCTTAAATTAGGGAATTATTATTGAAAAATCATAAACCATAGATTAATTTATTTAATAAACACATGATTTAAAATATAAGCTTCTGTTAGCACATTTGTTTGAGCCGTTTTTGTAATATTTCTGGTACAAATTATCATACCTTTCCCGAAATCAGGAACAACAGTCCGAAAGATCTTTCGGTGGCATTATATTAGCCCGATCGGCCTAAATTGAAGATATGATGTACCCAGGGCAGCAATTTATAAATCAGGTATCCAATTTTATTGATGAATTAGAAGCAATTCAGACTGAAAATTGGTGGTGGTTCAAGTCGCACCGTGGCGATGGCGATCATACATCAGATGATCTCATATCGAACCATGTTGTCATCGACTATATTAGCTTCGACCATTTATTTTTCAAATTTACCGAAAATTCCGACTTACCGGATTCAATCAGACTGCAATGTGCTAAAGCTTATGAGAAAGTATTTGGCATAAGCTATTGAAAATACATGCTATAAAATTTGAATAGTCATTACTTAACGCCAATGCGATATTCAGTTTGCTTTCTTTAACGACGTTTTAGCTAAGGTTCAACAGACCGCAGTGACTAGTTGTCTGGGTTGTAATACCTACTTTTCATAGTTGTATTGTTTAAATGAATCAATTTGATGCATGGGTTTCTTTGTATCATTAATTCTGTTTAATCAGCAGTTCATATTTTCATCATTCGCTCTTAACCTGCCTAAAACTTCCTTTCGGGATACTGCAATAAAAAATTCTCAAGTTTTACATTTTTGGAACGAAATGAAAAGTTGTAATGGATTTATTTCGAACGACAGTATTTTTAAATAATTAAAACAAGCCTATGTATACAGCATTGCGATCTATCAAACAGCATACTTCCATTTCGGTGTGCTGCCCTAAATGCAACAGTAAAGATGTTTCACGTGTAAGCCGTAATTTTATATTCAAGTTTTGCGCCCCGCTGGTGCCGTTACGCAAGTATATTTGCTACAAATGTTTGAATAAGTTTTACAAATCAATTGGAGAATAATTCCTAGCTAGGTGTAGGCAGTGTGAAAAATTGCTCATATTTTCCCGCGTTATAAGATGCTGTCGGCTATTGTCCGGGCTTAGGCAGGTACGTCGGCGCTTTTGAAACCAAAGTGAATCCGGTTTAGATAAATACTATCCAGGCGAGCATTGGCCGCGCAAAGAAATAATTAAATTCATTTGCTTAACTAATTAAATTAGTGTTAAGTTTGTTTACACTAAAGGGCAGGGGTGTTCTTTAGTCAATAGATAAGCCCTTTGGATTTTTTCCTTAGGGTTTTTTTTTGGGTAATTGCAACTATTTTCAGGCTGGAGACGTATAAAAAAGCACTATTGACTAATTTCCCCGCCCAAGCCCCGGTATTACAACCGGGGTTTTTTTATGCGTTTTTAAATAAACTACGCAGTAAATCTTGCTACTATCTAAACAAAAAGAGCACCCGTATTACCCGGGTGCTCTTTTTGTTCAGTTAAATTGTCGCCTTTATTTTTCGTTCACCATCAAAACATATTGGCATAGTGCGCCAGTAGCCGAGTCTGAAAGATTTCCACCCAAGGTAAATGTGCCCGCTGGGTAGTCTTTTTTATAAATGGCTAAAGAAGCCAGTTTCGGGTCGTTTGTTCCAAGCTTCTCGGTAGTTTTAGAAAAACCTTGCAGCCAGGTTGGTATTTTTTTTGCGCGGGTATCATAGGCCACAAAAACGGTGGCAGCCCGGTTTAATTTAAAGGAGATTAAAGACTTTGACGTGCTAAGCTTATCATCATTTGCTGTTTTTATTAATGAAGCGTTGATTAAAGAAGCGGATATCGATTTGATTTGGTAATCCCTGTCTAGGTAGTAAGTGCTGCCTGTGGTTAATTTAGCCAATACGGGTTTAGCGGCAGTGTAACTTACCAAATTTGTTACTAAATCAACAGCAACCGGTGCAGGTGCAGGTGCCGTTACGGGTGCGGGCGCCGTTGCTGGTTCAGGTTTACTTTCCTCTGTATTGGAAGGCTTTGCACTCAATTTTTCGAAGGTGTCAGCAACTAATTTATTAATCCAGGTAAGGTAAGGCGAGGTCCATTTAGCTATACCATAGTATTTTTCATCTCCGTTTTTATAAGGTTCATCAAACAATTCATAAACCAGCACCGCTTTAACGGTAGGGTTAGCTTTACATTTTGCAATAAAACTGGTCAGGAAAGTATTTTGTTCGGTTTCCAGTGTGCTCAGGTTGTCTGGCCTTAAATTAGTCTCTGTAATCCATATGGGTTTACCGGGAAACAAACCATTTAATGTAATGGTGATATCAGTAATTTTTAATGACTTAGCTCTAGTAATGGCCGCCTCCATATCCGAGTACCAGTGATAGGCAAGTACATCAAATTTAACACCGTTGTTTTCGCAGTATTTAATAAAGCCCCAGTGTACCCAGCCCGCTGAGATCATCGTTTGTGCATCCGGATCATTAGCATGTATGCCTTCGCTCATTCCTTTTAAGTATGCTGCAATAACCTTAAGTTTGTTTAGGTTGTAATCCTCCGTAACACGGCCGTCTTTGCCCGGTAAAATAGAGGCGACATCTAGGTCATTTCCCATATCGTAAAACTTAAATACTGAAGCATATTTTGCAGCAAAGTTTCCTCCAAGGGTTTTTCCCTTTTGGTAGGCGTCTGCTTCAGAATCGTTGTAGCTCAGCGTTCTTGGTGTCAACAAGGGCAACAAGGTAATATTACCTGCTGCTGCTGCATCCAAAAGAGGCTGTAAAATTTTTGGCACGGTGCATGATCCATCACTTAATGTATGGATATTGATGCGGTAAATGCCCATGTCCATTTTTTTGATCATTTCAATTTGCTTAGCAGCCGGGACACCCAAATAGGCAATGTCGCCAAGTGGATGGCCATTCACGCCCAACGTAAACGAGCTGGACAAACCTGAGTGATCTTGAAGAGATGTTGTTGCCAACGTGTTTGAAGGAAAAGATGATGACGAATTACTCGCCGCTTCCTGGGTTAACGAATCTTTTTTGCAGGATCCGAAGGTTAAGCCGATAGCACATACCAGTGCCATTAAACTTTTTGGGTAGTTTTTAATCATTTGGGGTGTTTTTAGTAATTCAATAGATTGGTGTTTTGTACGGAAGAATTAACCCAAAAGTTTGGTTTTTTTCTCGGATTGATAACAAAAAAGGACAAAAGGTGTATTTATTTCACACATATTGGCCATTAAATGATACGGGGTTAATTGTTGTAATTGTAGAGAAACTATATTTTAGTCAATATTTGTAACCGCAAAAACAAAATTTTAATCAACGAGAAATGTGTATCATTCGATACAACCTCAAGGTTTAAAGCGCTTTTATTGGCTTCAAAGTTGTTCGGATGAAGCAGAAAAAATGTAATTATGGAGAAGCATTACGGACAGATTGTTGAGTACATAGTAAGAAAGAATGGTTATAGTATAACCGACTTAGCTGCTGGCTTAAATGTAAACCGGCGAACTATCTATAACTACTTTCAAAGTAAGAATGTGAAGTATGATGTAATTTACAAAATAGGGTTGATTGTTCGCCATGATTTTTCTAAAGATTTTCCGGAATTGTTTACCGCTGATCAATTTGATGTAGACCAACGCCCGAAGCCGACTTTTCATACCATAGCAGCCGTTACGGACGATGAGTCGTATTGGCAGGATAAGTATATTCAGTTATTGGAAACTTACAACGCTACGCTTACAGAAAGGATTGCCAGAAAAAGTCAGCCTCAATTTTCAGTGATCAACTCGTGAGGCGATCATCATGTTCTCGCAAGATAATCGTCTTTTTATTGTTTCAGAACAAATGAGCGCTGACTAGGTAAACTAGGCTCGTTGAGCTAAAACGCAAATCCCGGGTTTAGTAGCTATCTATCACCCGATATACATCTTCCCACATTTGTGCTGATTTTATTTTCTGAATTTGGCTATTCTTCAACAGTTTTTCTGAAAGTTGTTGGCGATGAGCCTGTTTTGTCAAATTAAAAACCAATGTATTTAGTTTTTCAAAATCGGTGAGGTCTTGAATCAAACCCTCTTCAAAATCATACTCCTTTAAAAGCATAGCGTATTTATGCGACCAGCTGGTTGTGATGCATGGTACACCTTGGCTCAATGCGCTTACCACACCATGAAAGCGGGAGCAAATAATAAATTTAGCTGCGGAAATTATGCCTTTGATCTCCAGTGGATCGTCTTTTACGATAATATCTAGCGGAAAGTCTAAGTGGCTGTTAACCTCTTCGGCAAGTCGTTGATCTTTTACGCCCTCGTGAATGAGAAAATAGGGCTTTAAACCAAGGCTTTGAGTTTTAGCAATAGCGTGTTTAATAAAACTGATATATACATCCTGCTTTGCGGCATTACTATCAACCATTTTGTAATTTGGTATAATGGCTACCTGGAAATTATGGGCATCAAAATCTGCAGGTAAACAACCGCTTATCAAATTTGTAAAATCGGCTGATTGTTTAATTGTTGGGAGCGAGGCGATTTCTTGTAAATGGCGGTATGATTCGTCCTCGCGGGCAAACACCAGATCAGCGTTTACAATAATCTTCTTCATTACAATTCTGAGATCTTCAGATTTAAACGGGCCGAATGCTTGGGCCAGTAGAATTACTTTTTTCCCCTCGTTGTGCCATTTACTTATTTTGGAACCCATCCTGCGTTCTGCATAAGCAGTGCCCCATTGGTCTCCAAAAGCAAAGCCTGAGGCGTCTAATACAATGTCGACTTCCTTTTCAAGATAATAACCTGCCATGTGCCTTATAAATCCAGGTATAAATGCACCTATCCTGTTAGACCTCTCATTGCTAAATTTCACCTTGATGCCGTTTTGCAGCAATTTTACTTTTGGTGTTTTGGCACCTATCTGCATGGTCAAAATTGCTTTCGGGTAGTTTTCGCGGATATTTTTGATGATGGCTTGCATCATTAATTGTGCGCCTTTGTTTACAAATTCAACACCGCGTAGTTCTATAACCATAATTGTAAATGGGGATATTAAGATACTTATGAAGTTTTTTTTAACAGTAGTTTAAGTTCGTGCCCGATCATCAACCACACAACAATTCCGTAAGACACAAATAACAGTGGGCTTAAAAACAGGAAATGCAATCCCAGCTCATTTCCAGCCAGGTACACCATTATGGCTGCAGCGGAGGCCGCAAAACATGGATATAGTGATTTTAACAATTCAGCCGTTGATATTTTCACGGGGAGTAAGAAATTGAAAGTGAATTGCGCTATAACAATCAAAAGGAATTTATTAAATAATATAGCTATGGATGCACCAATGATGCCGTAGTAGATGGTAGCATAAGCAAGTGTAGGTACAAACAATGACGCTTTGAGGATTTGCAATTTCATATCCAGTCCCGGTTTGCCTAGCCCCCTGATGAGCGCCGTATTACCGCTCACCATCATTTGAAACATTACCGAAACTGACAGGATTTGCAGGGGAATGATGGCGCCCTGCCATTTTGTGCCAAATATATAAAGCACGAACGGAGCGCCTAATAAAACCAGGAATAACATGATCGGGAACACCAGAAGGCAGTTTATCTGAACTACTTTTAGGTAGTAACGCTTAAGTGCAATTGGTTCGCTCTGCTTTTTACCATAAATGGGGTACATTACATTGTTAATTACAGCCATTATCCGGCTTCTGAATGTGTCGGTAATTACAAAAGCAAACGTATAGGTGCCTAGTGTTGAGGCGCCGAGAAGTTTGCCAATCAGCAGATAATCTACATTATTATAAAAGTAGGTAAACACATTAGCGCCGGCTGTATACGCCCCAAACCCAAAAATGTCTTTAAATGCTTGTTTACCCCAGTGCAACTTTGGCAGCCATTTGGTAGCGTTGTAATAAAGTGGCATTGCAATCACCACCGTTGCTACCGCATTGAAGATTAGTGCCCAAATGCCTGCACCTGATAAGGCCAGCACTACAGCTAAAACACCCGAAATAATGTTAGCTGTATTATCAACTATTGCAATTTTCTTAAAGTTCATTTGCCGGGTAAGCTGGGCTTTATGAACAAGGTTAGCAGGGCTGCACAATATGCCAATACTTATTACAGGGATAATCAGCTTTAAATCCGGCTGGTGATAGAAGTAGGCAGCCAGCGGCCCAACCCCGGCACTTATAATCACAAAAAGGATAACAGACCATACAACACCGGTCCAGAATGCGGTGTGGAAGTGGGTTTCCGTTAGGTCGGCTTCTTTACGCTGGATAAGTGCAGCCCCAACGCCAATGTCATTTATAACCTGCACCAGTCCTGTAAATACAGTTGCCATTCCAACTAAGCCAAATTGCGACGGTAGCAAAAGCTTAATTAATATCAGTTTAACAATGAATGAAAATGATTGGTTGATCAGCATTTGTAATGCTGTCCAGATTACACCAGACTTAATAAGTGCTTTATCTGTTTTCGAAGCCGGCGCAATCTGATCATTGGCAAGCTCGAAAGAAGGTTCTTTAATAATAGTCATTGATAGCTTCTATACTGTAATAATACCCATTTTACTATTCACCTATATCTGGTGAAGTTAAAGTGTGCTGATTACGTGTAAAGTTGGTTAGCAACAACTTGGAATTTTTAAAAACGCCCCCGACAACGTTAAGTTTGAACAATAATATATTAAAATAACGATAAGGTATTTCCAACTATTTAAAGAAATAAGGAAGAGATTAGACGGGTTTTGAGTTCGACAAGCGTGACCAGCAATTCACCAAAATTGTATAACAGGACATTTTAGGGGCAAGTTAGCGCTGATATAGCTATTGGTTAGCTGTACAAGTATATTTGGAATTTACAATTTTTAGTTAACATGCCAAATTCAAAACCAATTATATGGGTAATTGATGATACAGACCTGGATAGTTTTATATGTAAAAAAACGATCAATAATGTATTGAAGGATACAGTTGTTGAGATATTAAGCGATGGCCAAACTGCTATAGACAGGTTAAAGGAATTAGCTGAAATGCAGCACCAATTGATGCCTGATTATATCTTTCTGGATATTAATATGCCTGGTATGAACGGATGGGAGATACTGGAAGAATTTGACCGGCTTAATCTGTTCCGCGATAAAAACGTTCACATTTTTGTATTATCGTCTTCCATTTTCGTAGAAGATATTACCCGATCAAAAGCTTGTCCGTTAGTTGAGGCTTTTATATCTAAACCCATCACATCAGACTTAATTAGAACAATTTTTGCAGCCGCCTGATATGAAAATAACACATTTCTTGTATAAATACCTTTGCTGATTTCATGCCTGTGCGCATGCAATTAAAGATCAGGTTCAAAAAAAGGCAAGCTTAGCCGGGGAAAATAAAACATAAGATACCTTAAAATTAAATCTTACCGACGTTGTTTTCCCCCAGTCCCTGGTAGGTTACGGTGCTATAAGCTACGCAGATTTCTTATTTTTTTGATGTATTTACAGAAGATTCCAGATCGTTAAAAAGTAGTTGATTATACTTTTCCAGCAGGTAAATGTATTTCATTTTCCATTCGTCGGTGTTTGAATTTTTAGCATCCACTAAATATTTGGATGGTTTAAACTTGTTTTCGGGGTTATTAAAATCGGCGCCTTTAAATAAATCAGGGAATTCTTTCGAAAAATCATGATTAATAAGACAACCAATTTTGTATATGATAACTGATTTTAACAGTTTATTATTGAACCAGTTGTAAACCGATCTCCGGTTGACACCCATTCCGGCAGCCAAAGTGCTAATACTATAGCCATTTTTTCTAATTACGTACTCAACAGTATTTCCGCGATGCTCAATCATAGTTATAAGTGATATTTGATTAATTATATTAAAATTTTATCAATCAGCGAGTTGAATAAAGGGAAGCGCAGCTTGTGGGATTGTAAATTATGCTGTAATAATTTAATTCTGCGCCATTAATTTAACTCGGAGGAGGTTTTGGTAATAGCAAAGTGTTTTTATAGGGCTTATACTGAGAAGGTTGTTCCGGGGTCAAAATCCTGTTTAGGCAACTATATAGATCTTCCAGTTCAAAAGGTTTTGCTAAATAATCAACTGCTCCAATTTCGGCAGCAAGTTCTGCAACATCGCTGTGGGCAGAAAATAACACGATTGGAATATCAATTTTATACCCGTTAGCACGCAAACCATCAACTATACCTTTAGCATTCCCAAATTGTATAAAGTTATCCATCAATATCATGTCGGGTAAAAACGCTGATAGTACTTCCTGCAGGTTGAGGCAATCTCGTTTTAATAAAATCTCATACATGCCGTTAAGCGCTATTTCAACTATTTCGCCGGTATCATAATCATCTTCCAGAATAAGTATTTTCTTCATTTATGGGGTGTTTGTTTACTATTTATGTGCAATTCAACATCACTATTTACCATTATGCTCATGGCGACTTATTAAACGCTACGTAAAAGGTGGTACCTTCCCCCAACTTGCTTTCAAACCAAATTCGCGCTTTGTGCTTTTCAATTATTTTTTTTACGATCGCTAAGCCCACCCCTGTACCCTCAATGTCCTGTGCATTTTCCATACGCTTAAATAATTCAAAAACTTTGTGGTGATATCTTGAATCGATCCCTATTCCGTTATCTGCAATGGAATAAACCGTTTCTTTTTTGAGTACGGCACCGCTCACTACAACTCTTGATGGTTTGGATTTGCCGGCGTATTTAACAGCATTGCCTATCAAATTGTTAAATACCTGTTTAATCATTGTGGGGTCGCCCGATACTTCGGGTGTATCGTTAATAATAAAGTCTATACCCGTTTTAATCGATTCGGTAATATCCAATTTCACTTCTTCAAGTAAACTTTTCATATCAATGACCTTAGTTTGCACTTCACTTTGCCCAACCCGTGAATAATTTAAGATCTCGGTGATCAATACCCCCATTTTATCTGTGCACTTCCTTATGCGTTCCAACAGTTTTTTTGCACTATCATCCAGGTTGTCATTGTTCAGCAGCAATTCCGAATAGCTTTTTATTGATGATAAGGGAGTTCTTAAATCATGTGATACGGTATAGCTGAAAGTGTCCAGCTCTTCATATGCCAATACTAATTTTTCGTTAAGCATCCGTATTTCGTTTGCCTTACGCTTTATAGCATATAGGATATGTTCGCGCATTTTTATAACCGATGTTACCTCGGCACGGGCCCACTTTGCGGAAGTATGCCTTACTGTTTCTGTCCAGCTTTCAAATGATTTTCTTGGACTTATTACGGTTACGCCCTCGTTGCTAATTTCAACAGGCTTTTCCGGGTTGCCCGCCCATTCTATATTTTCCAGTAATTCGGTTTTAAACCATATGATCATCTCCTTAAATTCGCGGGAGATTATACAGGCTAAAATCCCGCTGGCTACACCGCTAAATTTTACCGCGGGTTTGTAAAACTTTGGGAACCGGTTAGTGTTATAAACCACATCGTCCATATTGCTTAGCAGCCATTTATTAATTTCAAGTATTTGGGTCTCGCCGGGGGTTTTTCCCAAACAAGTAATTTTATTCTCAAACAGCAGTGCAACTCCAGATGCCTCCGTAATATCTTTTATAGTCACGCTGTTAGCTGTCAAAGCTTTTGAAATTTCACTGGTATCGTCAATCAAATCAATGAGCTGTGTGGAGGCTTTGTCCAATACCTCAAATTTTTCCATACTCTCTTCGTGGTGACGAAACTCAATTGCTGATGAAAGTATTTGACCTATTAATTTAGCAGCCGACCGGGCGTTAAAGTTGATGAATTTTGGAGAATAGTTGTGGCAAGCTACCAGGCCCCACAGTTGCCCCTTACAAATTAAAGAGATGCTGAAACTTGATTGTACGCCCATGTTTTTCAAATACTGAATGTGCATCGGCGATACGGCCCGCAATTCGGCATGAGTGAGATCCAGTGGAATTTCTTCGTTTTTGCTGGTAATAATGCGCGAAGGTTCGGTATTTACATCTGCAATAATGCGGGTAAGGTTTATTTTGTACAGTTCCCTGGCCTGCCTGGGTATATCTGATGCCGGATAGTACAGATTTAAAAACGGCTCCAGGTCGTCATTTTTTTCTTCTGCTGTTACTTTGCCATGGCCTTCGTCGCCAAATTCGTAAATCATTACCCGATCATACTTGATGATCTTTTTTATTTCCCTCGCGGCATTGTGTAATATGGCCTGCAGGGAGCTGCCTAGTAAAATTTTGGATACCGATGCGCCGATAACTTTTTCAGAATCAAACTCATCATTTATGACTACTTCAAATTCGATGATCAGGTTTCGATCATCCAGGGCCAAAATAATATTGTAAGGCTTGCCCGCCAATTCTACGTAGTAGGGGCTGAGAGATTCAACAATTTTTTTGTTATAGCCCGTGTTAACCAACTGGTTGAATAGAAACTGCGAACCCGGGGTGTTGAGGTGCAAAGCATTGGCCAAATACAAAAGATCCTTTCCAAGTAGTTCTCCGGGGTGTTCATTTATATAAGGGGAAATATTTTCACTTACATAATTTACCAGCCCTGTTGAAATTTGCACACTGGTCAAAAATCCGTGGGATTGTATCATCCCTAAAATGTGAATTGGTTCTTTATCGCAATTAGTAAGATCAACTAAAAAATTCTCCATAGGCGAATATTTTACTTTATAGTGAATCAAATGTAAAATATATCGTTCCGGTTAGCTAGTTGTAGAAGATATGATTATATATGTTGCGGATATATCGCAATTGAAAATTTGTTAAAGTTTACACCATCTTCTTTTCTAAGAATATATTCAGCCGCCAACTAATATTGTCAAATTTCCCGCTCAATTTCAGCAGGTTGTCTGTCTCTTTAAATGGGTTATATCCTCTGTAAATATAATTATTCCACCTATTTCGTTTTCATTGTTACGCCACGGCCTTATATCATACCTTGTCCATTTCTTAGAACCGTCGGCTAAGCAGGTGAGATCTTCACCGCTTTGTATCTTTCCCCTCAAAGCCAACTGGTGCATTTTTTTCCAATGGGATTTCATAGTTGGAAAAACCTGGTTGATGCTTAAACCATTTACAGGCTTATGGTCTAGGTGGTAATCGCTAATGAATTTTTGCGATGCTGATATAAAACACATATTATGGTCCAACATCGCCACAGCAAATGGTACCTGCGTAATAAAAACTTTATACCGGTCGTCGTTAGCTTTAGTTAATTGCTCAGTAATTTTGAGTCTGGATTTTTCTCTTTGATATTTCTCGTAACATTTTGAAAAGTTAGTAATGTTGGTGAAATTAAAAACATGGGCAAGGTAGCTCTTTGTCTGTTGTCTTTCTTTAATATAAAACTCTGCAAGTTCCATTTGTAAATGCCTGTAATAACCAAAAACACCCCGCCCAAATCTCGCCTTAAAATCAGTCTTCAGTTTTGCCTCAGAGATGAAATGCGCCTTCGCCAGGCTGCTTATTCCCGGAAACGTTTCATGAAGCGAAGAGGCCAAAGATTTTCTTACTTCTTCAATAGGATCCCGAACCTGCAGAAATTTTTCAGCCTTCCCATTCATGGGGTCTAAGCTCGGTTTTGATGCTTTTTCATTATTTGTTGCTTCCTCAACGTGAACATAGAACCCAATTATTTCATCACCCTCAAATGCCGGGCTGTAGGTAGTAACAGCATGCCGGATGGAACCGAATGGTGATGGTATATCACGACTGAATACCTGTACACGGCCTTTTAAAACTGCATCGATGTAAGGCTCATTTAAAGTATAGAGCGGTCCAAGCAATGTTTTGATATGCATTTTGTTGATCATGGTTTTTGGCGATACGCCAAACCAATCAAAATAGGCCGCATTAGCATATTTGCAACGTAGATTTTTATCCCAGTAGCCCACTATGTCAGTAGAGTTTGGATCAATCTCGATGCCCAGTTCATTGAACACCCTGGAGATTTCTTTAATCATATTTATATTAAAACTCTAAAAATAATTAAGGTGCTAAGATATTATTTATCTTAGTATTTAGATAAGGTGTACAAATTACGATCCATTTATGTATATAATATGGATTTCATACTTATCGCGGCATAGGTTCTTAAACAAAAAGTAATGTAACACAGTGAATTGAGCCAAATATTTATTTAATGCCGTGTATTATAGGTCATATTTTAAGACAGTTATTATTGGTGACCAAACTATCATTTAATTAGAAACCTTGCTTTTTTTCCAATATGGTGCAAGTGGTTCTCCTAAATCCAAATTCACAGATTCCCATTTTAAGTAAAAAAATTCTCATTATTTCACATCATCGGTCCAACTTAGTTGGTTTCTCAAATTTCCCGAGCTTATAACCTAGTTTTGTTGAAATAAGCAGGTAGTTATAACTTACACTCCTTTCCTATTAATACGGAGGGAAATTCAAGAGGTGGTGTAAACTAAATGGCTGCTAATAAGAAAATTGTAAAATTTAACTCCAATTAAAATTCCAGGAACGTATGAAAATTAATATTGTTAAAAGCTTTTTATTCTTGTCCTTATGTCTGGTTATCGCTTCTTGTAAGCTTGATCCCGTAGTTTATCCAATCAATAAGGGCATCAGAGTAAAATACCAGGTAAATTTAAATACTGATTGTGCATGCAGTGTAACCTTTGCTGATAGCTTAAATTATGATGTTACTGCACCCCTTACCAGTAAATTATTTGAAACAACTTTTAAAGTAACAAATAAGGATTATTTTAAGACGGCCTACATAAAAATTTCATCGAACGCGGCGGTAAGCCAAGCCAGCGGCACTGCTAATATTTATGTAAATGGTTTGCTGAAGGCAACAAAAGATTTTGTCATTACTGCTAATTCCTCCTCGCCAATCGTAAGTTACACCGTTAAACATTAAACTTCTACACCGTTTTAACGGGTTAAAAGATTAATTGCCTACACCATTGAGCAGCTTAATTTAATTATCATGATGATATCATGGTTGAAGGTTTATGGTTTAAACTACAGTTCCCCCGAACACCGCATTCTACACCGCCCTAAAACGTCTGATCCACGAGCTAACCACACGCGCGGCGTCATATAGCTGGCTCATCCTTTGTATTCTCAATTGTTGTGAATCTGATCCTATAAAGCCTACCTCAAAGTGTAAACAACTGCGGAAGCCACTATAACACCAATTAGGTGTATAGCTACAATTAATTACTAATTAATTAATTGAATAAAATGAACAATAAATATGATTAGTTAGTGCTGTAGTTTTGATGGTATACCAATTAAGAACCATTTAAAAATTGCATTATGAGCAAACCAAGAAGACGAATGCTGGCTATGATTAGATGTTATAAAAACGTAAAAATCCTGAGACTAGTCAGGCTCCAAAAAATGATTGAAGGGATGGATGAGCCATTTCCGTTGTTCTCACCGTACATTAACTTACAATGATCTGCGTGGAAAAGTTACCATTCGGGTGATATCAGAGGTGCTGGGCAGGCTATCAAGGGGGCTTCGATTGCGTAATATTCGGTTTTGTCATTAACAATAAAGTCCCCTTAGACTTGCTCTTTGGGGACTTAAACCTAAACCTTATCACAATGGGTAAAAACCCTGTAGATAAAGCGAAGGTATTGTAAAAAATAAGAAGTGATAAGTAATTGTCTAAGATCGTACCCTTTTATACACAAGATGTGTAATATTCTCAGTATTTGCCCCAAATCAGTAGGGCGCTAGTTTGATGTTGGAATTTAATAAAGACACCTTTACTTGCTAAATTAATTGTTATGATTATGCGGAATGTTTAAAATACAAAGGCACTTAAAAAGCTGTGCCTATGTATTTGATTCAATCCAATTATTTTTCTTTGATTACAACAACGTATTGGCAAAGAGCGCCAATCGCCGGTCCCGATAGATTTGCACCAAGCGTTACTAAGCCTGCTGGAAATTCCTTTTTAAAGATGTTTAGAGTGGCAATTTTTGGATCATCAACACCTAGCGTCTCTGATGTTTTTGTGAAACCTTCCAGCCAGGTAGGCAACTTCTTTGCACGAGAATCATACCCTACGTAAACCGTTGCATTTTTGTGCACTTTAAAAGATAGAAAACTTGTGAGTTTGCTTAATTTATCATCATTAGCGGTTTTAATCAGCTTACCGTTTAGGATATAGTCTGGTCCTGATGTTATTTGGTATACCCTGTCCGTATAATAGGTTGCACCAACTGTTAGTTTAGCGGTTTGCAGTTTCGCGCTTGTATAACCAATTAAATCTGTCAACAGCTCAGTCACGACAGGTACAGACTGTAGTTTTTCAAATGAATCAGCAATCAATTTGTTGATTGATTTGGTGTACGGCAATGCCCATTTAGCTATACCGTAGTATCCCTCCTCACCATTTTTGTAAGGCTCGTCAAATAATTCGTACACTAAAACTGCCTTAACAGTAGGGTTGGCTTTACATTTAGCTATGAAGCTTGTTAAAAACATATTCTGATCAGCTTCAAGCGTACCTAAAGATTTAGGCCTGCTGTTTGTTTCGGTTATCCAAATTGGTTTGCCAGGAAATAATGTGTTTAGCGTGAGGGTGATATCGGTTATTTTAAGCGACGGCGACCTGGCGATGGCTCCTTCCATATCCGAATACCAGTGATAGGCCAGAATATCAAATTTAACGCCGTACTCTTCGCAATACTTAATGAAACCCCAATGCACCCATCCGGCAGAGATCATCGTTTGCGCATCAGGGTCGTTTTCATGTATACCCTCGCTCATACCTTTAAGGTAAGCAGCGGTTATACTAAGTGTACGGTTATCGTAGTCTTTTGCTACCCTGCCGTCTTTGCCGGATAAAATAGATTTTAAATCCAGATCGTTACCTAAATCGTAGTATTTAAATACGGAAGCGTACTTCATTGCAAAATTACCGCCCAGCGTTTTTCCTTTTTGATAAGCTATATCTTCCGTATCGCTGTAACTAAGCGTTCGGGGATTTAACATAGGAAGTAAAGTGATGTTGCCTGCTGCTGCTGCGGCTAAAAGTGGCTGCAAAATTTTTGGTACTGTACATGTACCATCGCTTGTTGATAAGATATTGACCCGGTAAATGCCCATTCCCATTTTCTTTATCATATCAATCTGAGCCGAAGCCGGAATTCCAAAATAGGCAATATCGCCTAGTGGATGGCCATTTATACCCAGCGTAAATGAGGGTGATAAATTGTCAAATGTTGAAATTGGATTTTTGGTTAAATCAGCAGCTGATAGTGTTGCTGAATCGTGAGGCGCTACGTCTGGTTGAACGGCTAAATCTTTTTTACAAGATCCAAATGCTAAGCTAACAGCACATAGCAGTGCCATTAAACTGTTGGGAAAGTTTTTAATCATTAGGGTGTTTTTTTAATCAATAGTTCTACCTTGTACGGTTAAATTAACCAAAAGGTTATCTTTTTTCCTTTCTTGACAGAATCACGTTTGCTAATGGTCGGAATTGGGGCACTACATCAAGCTAATTAATTAACCTTTGAGGCTGGTAAAATCACTCATCTTTAAGTTAACTGGTGGTTTACATTTCGAAATATTGCGATTGAATTAAAATTGAGTAAGTGTTAATCTTTTATTTCCACATAGGATAGATTGCGTGGTAATTAATCAATAGTTAGTTTTGGTTTACCTATAGCTTTAAATATTTAACAATACGTATATTTGATTATCTTCTTAAGATCATTTATTAAAATTTTTACAAACTATTTTAAAACCAATTCGTTTTATCTTCAACTACGGGGCAGGGGTGCTCTTTAGTCAATAGTTAAACTTTTCGGAATTCCGGAGAGTTTTTTTGTTTACGAGGTGCAACATAGGCTGTTAGTTTCGCGTATACAGGGGTAACTATTGATTAAACCCTCCCTTAAAGCCCCGGCGAAGTTTCCGGGGCTTTATATTTTTACTGCTATTTAAAAAGATTGGCTCGTTCTTAAAGCCAGCAAGCGTTGAGGAAAAATTTTTTCAGCGCGAAATGCAGTTTTTTTGGATTAGGAATTTTAACTACTTTTCAAAAATTGTATCGAAGGATTTGCGAAGAAGTCCTCAAGGCTTTATCATAGTATTCCTTAGTTAAACGTACCTTAGTTTGGGTAACTAGATTTAAACGGTATAGTTTAATGCTGGTAATTTAGCTTGCTCGATGGTTGCTTAAAGGATTTTCTGCCTCCCCGAAACTCTTGTTCTGAGGTTCGCAATATTCAGGTTTTTAAAACAAGGTTTTTAAAATGTATATCAAAAGTCAAAATAAAATTCCTGCTTCAATTTCCTTTATACTTTATTACTTTTATACTTCTGAAATTTTTAAAAAACAAAGCCTTTGATTTACTTCAACATTTTGTGTGTAATAGCGTTTCTGATATTCGCTTATTTGAATTTTAACGACCCTGACTGGTATCTTTGGGTGCCCATATACCTTAGTGCAACCATTTGCTGTGGCTTATACGTGGCAAACATGATATACCCAACGGTGTATTTATTACTAATCGCATTTTATCTTATTTATGCAGGGTTGCTATTCTTTCAAAAGGATGGCGTACGTGATTGGGTTTCCAAATATAACAGGCCAAGTTTAGTAGAAACTATGCAGGCAGAAAAGCCTTATATAGAAAAAACACGCGAGTTCTTTGGCCTGCTAATTATCACTGCTGCTTTAATGATCAATTATTTGTCTTTATAATACAATGTATACCTACGATATCCATGCGCTAAACCAATTGCTTGGTTCAATTATACAAGACAATACCCCGCCGGATGTCTTTGCGTGGTTGATGAAGCAAGGAAATAGCAACGATACCGCTGCTTTTAATGCTGCCTTTGTTATGATGCCGCGAAAGACCGGGAAGGCAGTCATATCAGTTAAACCTGAACAAATCACACAACTCAACGTCACCCGGCCCAACTTATCCGTTGAGGGATGGACGGCTGACCGCCTGGGGCGGGTTTTTTTATTGACATTGGCTGATACCACAGACAAAAATCGTTATGTAAAGGTTGTTGAAAATTTATTTCTTGCCGGGGAGATGAATGAGCTGGTAGCCCTGTATTCGGCCCTGCCATTACTGGCCTATCCAGATTGTTGGGTTATGCGTTGTGCCGAAGGCATTCGCAGTAATATTGCGAACGTGCTGGAAGCAATCATGTATCACAACCCATATCCTGCTGAGCAACTCTCCACAGATGCCTGGAATCAATTGGTAATGAAAGCGATTTTCACCGAGAAACACCTGGAATTAATTGTTGGACTTCATGAACGTAACAATGCCGAGCTTGCCCGGATGCTGCTGGACCACGCCCGCGAACGTGGGGCTGCCGGCCGTGACGTAACGAGAGAATTGTGGAACCTGGCCGGGCAATTTGAAGGGGCGGGGGTTATAAATAATTTGAAACAAGAATATCAATTAAACTGAATAAATTTTTAAGGATATGTGCTGTAGCCACTCGTTTGAAAACGAACACCAGCCGGGAACTGTACCGGAGGTGTTTGATATAAGTGCTGTTAAGGGAATGAAGTTTTTCGATCCGCATGTGCACATGACATCGCGCACAACAGACGATTACCAGGCCATGGCCGATGCAGGAGTGGTAGCGCTGATAGAACCGGCATTTTGGTTGGGCCAGCCACGTACGGGCCTGGATAGTTTCCGCGACTACTATAGCAGCCTGGTAGGGTGGGAGCGGTTCCGTTCATCTCAGTTCGGTATTAAACATTATTGTACCATCGGCCTAAATTCGCGTGAAGCAAATAACGAAGCCCTGGCCGAGCAGGTGATGGAGCTTTTGCCATTATTTATTTACAAAGAAGGAGTGGTGGGTATAGGAGAGATTGGCTTTGATGACCAGACCGCTGCTGAAGATAAATATTATCGCTTGCAACTGGATTTAGCCAGGGAGGCTGCACTACCGGTGCAGGTGCATACCCCCCATCGGGATAAAAAACGCGGCACTCAGCGCAGTATGGACATTGCTATCGAGCATGGCCTTGCTCCATATAGTGTAATAATCGACCACAACAATGAGGAGACTGTAAAAGAAGTGTTGGACCGGGGCTTTTGGGCGGCATTTACAATTTATCCGTTCACTAAAATGGGTAACCAGCGCATGGTGGAAATTGTGAAGCAATACGGCTCCGAACGGATCATGATCAACTCTGCAGCGGATTGGGGAATCAGCGATCCGCTGGCTGTACCCAAAACAGCAGCCTTAATGCAGCAGCAGGGAATCAGTGCTCAGGATATCGAATTGGTTACCTATCGCAATGCCATCACCGCATTTGCGCAAAGCGGACAAATAGACGAAACTGAGTTTACCAGCACGATAGACCAAAGCAGCAAATTTGCTGGTAACAGTATTTTACGTGGCGGGCAGCAACCGCGTATAGACAAATCTTCTATCATTATCAGTTAAGATTTTGAACAGAACTATCCATTATTTTCGAATGATGCGCCCTGCCAACATGGTTACGTCTGTAGCAGATGTATTGGCAGGTATAGCTATCGCCGGTGTATTTACACACTTAGCAACACTCACTGGATACCTCGCGAATGCATTATTGCTCAGTTTATCTACCGCCTGCTTATATGGTGGGGGCATTGTTTTTAATGACGTCTTCGATGCTGAACTGGACAAAACAGAACGACCCGAACGGGCAATTCCAAGCGGTATTATCAGTCTGAAAAATGCAGCTACCTTAGGTGCTGTGCTGTTATTTGCAGGTATTATTGCCGCCTTTTCAAGTGGTATTTTCTCCGGGGTTTTAGCAGCAGCCATCGCGTTTTTTGCGTTGCTATATAATAAATTTAGTAAGCATCACTTTATTTTGGGGCCCTTCAACATGGGCCTGTGCCGCGGTTTAAATCTGTTGCTTGGTATCAGCATTATTCCCTCTCTGTTGCCGGGCTGGTATTTTTTAGCCGCCGTACCTATTATTTACATTTTTTGTATAACCATGATCAGCAGGGGAGAGGTGCATGGCGGTAGCAAGCGTAACCTTTATATTGCAACTTTTCTTTATGGTATCGTTGCTGCCACTATTGCTTATTTCGGTTGGTATAACCACACGTTGTGGTTAACTGCTTTATTTTTGGCCCCATTTCTATGGATGATTTTTAAGCCGCTAATTAAGGCAATAGCAGATCCGGTTGGCAAAAATATTGGCGCGGCGGTAAAGGCCGGCGTGCTATCGCTTATTTTGATGGACGCCGCCTGGGCAGCTACCTTCAGCACAATTTATGTAGCGCTATTAATAGCGTGTTTATTACCCTTATCTATGTGGCTCGCCCGTATTTTCGCCGTCACATGATCTTTTAATTTATTGATCAGTATTTATCATGCAACATTTACAACAGTCGTTCACTGTACAATATGAATATAAAGTATTTTTTACTGCCGGCCTGTTCGATGCGAGCAATTCAACATTGAGCAGTTTCTTTTCACAAATAACAAGCAAGGCACCGCAGCAAATTTTTTTTGTGATTGATGCTGGTGTTATTGATGCGCATCCACAACTTACCGCGCAAATCAAAGCCTATTTTACCGCTAACACGGAGGTGAAACTTGTGGAAGAAATGCTGGTGGTAGCCGGCGGTGAGGAGGCGAAAAATGATTCCAGCTATTTTGACCAGGTGCTCGAAGCGGTGAACTTTCACGGGGTTGACCGCCATTCCTATATTGCCGCTATTGGTGGCGGTTCTGTTTTGGATATGGCAGGTTACGCCGCCGCCGTATCGCATCGCGGTATTAAACACATTCGCATCCCAACCACCGTTTTATCGCAAAACGATTCGGGTATTGGTGTAAAGAACGGCATCAATTACTTTAACAAAAAGAACTTTCTGGGCACATTTGCTCCACCTGCAGCGGTATTCAACGACGAATATTTCCTAACCACTTTATCCAATCGCGACTGGCGTTCGGGAATATCTGAAGCAATTAAAGTGGCCTTGATAAAAGACGAAGAATTTTTTGAGTGGATAGAAAATAACGTGACCTTGCTTGCACATCGGAATATGGCCGCCATGAAGCAACTGGTTTGGCGCTGTGCCAAGCTGCATATGGAACATATTGCAGGTGCCGACCCGTTTGAAAGCGGCTCTTCCCGACCATTAGATTTTGGTCATTGGAGTGCACATAAGCTGGAATATCTGAGTAATTTTGATGTTAAACATGGTGAAGCTGTAGCACTCGGCATCGCTTTGGATACCGTGTATTCTAACTTATCAGGGCGTTTGTCATCTGCCGATACCCGCCGTGTGATTGATGTGCTTCTTGGTTTAGGGTTTGAGATCACCCATCCTCTGTTGCAGGTAAACGAAGGTAAGAGCCCAGTGCTGGCCGGTTTGGAGGAATTTAGGGAACACCTCGGCGGGCAGTTAACCATTATGCTGCTACGCGCCATAGGCAAAGGCGAGGAAGTGCACGAGATGGATGCCAGTTTACTGGAACAAGCCGGTCGTATATTAGCTGACATAAAGCAATAACCATCAGAATAAAAGCATGCAGATTCATAACGCACATCTAACCTACTGCACAAATATCCATCCTGGCGAAAGCTGGGACGCACATTTTGAAGCATTGCAGCAAAATTTCCCTCAAATTAAAACGGAAGTATCGCCCAATGCCCCTATGGGGATAGGCCTGCGTTTGTCTAACCAGGCCAGCATAGAGATCTTAGCCGGTAATAATGTGCAGCAATTTATAGATTGGTTACAGGAGAACAATGCCTACGTATTTACCATGAACGGTTTCCCCTATGGCGGCTTTCATGATACGGTTGTTAAAGATAAGGTTCATGCGCCGGACTGGACCACAAACGAAAGACTAGCTTACACACAGCGCCTGTTTGAAATTTTGGTCAGGCTGCTTCCCGAAGGCATGGATGGTGGCATATCCACCTCACCATTAAGTTATAAGTATTGGTTTACTACTTCCGGTGAAATAAAGGAGGCTACCCTTACAGCCACCAGGAATATCCTCAAGATAGCCCGCCAGCTTAATGATATTTTTGAGCAAACCGGTGAGGTTTTGCATTTGGACATCGAGCCAGAGCCGGATGGTTTATTAGAAACCGGTCGCGAGTTTATTGATTGGTACGAACAGGAACTATTACCCCTCGGGATAGCATATTTTGCTGATCAAAGCGATGCAGAACAAATAATAAAACGCCATATCAATCTATGTTACGATGTTTGCCATTTTGCAATCGGGTATGAGCGGCATGAAGAAGTAGTTGCAGAACTTTCTGCAAAGGGCATTAAAACGGGTAAAATACAAATTAGCGCCGCCCTCAAAGCTTCATTTGATCATTACCCCGAGAATAAAAAGGCCATTTTAAACGAGTTTGCCAAATTTGACGAGTCAACCTACCTGCATCAGGTAATTGAACGACTTGAAGACGGTCGGCTGAACCGCTATCCGGATTTGCCCGATGCATTACTATCCAAAGAGGATGCTGCCGAATGGCGTGCCCATTTTCACGTACCAATTTTTCTGGAACAGTTTGGCTTGCTGAGTTCTACGCAAAGCGACATCCGGGAAACACTGGCGCTATGGAAAGCGCAACTATTAACAAACCATTTGGAAATTGAAACTTATACCTGGGGTGTGTTACCGCCGGAGCTTAAGATTCCTATGACGAGTTCCATCAGCCGCGAACTGGCCTGGGTAATCGATCAGATCAATTCATAAAAATTTACGTTATGCATAAAACGGTCGTTATTGATATTGTTGGCCTGTCTACCTCAGTGATAGGTGAGCATACGCCATTCCTGAAAGATTACATTGCAAAAAATAACCTCAAACTGATTGAGCCGCTATTGCCTGCGGTAACCACCTCGGTACAATCTGCCTATTTAACCGGTAAGTGGCCGGCCGAAAACGGCATCGTCGGCAATGGCTGGTATGACCGTGCAGACAGTGAGGTAAAGTTCTGGAAACAATCTAACAAGCTGGTAACGGGCGAAAAGATCTGGGATAAAGCCAAAGCACTCGATCCCTCATTCACCACATCTATGATGTTCTGGTGGTATAATATGTATTCCACTGCCGATTACTCGGTTACACCCCGGCCAAACTATCTGGCCGACGGCCGTAAAATGCCCGATTGCTATTCACAGCCTGCCGAGCTGCGCGATGTATTGCAGGAAAAACTGGGCCAGTTCCCCTTGTTCCAGTTTTGGGGACCCGGCGCTAATATCAAGTCTACCCGCTGGATAGCCGATGCGGCGATGCATACGGATGATCTTCATGATCCAACTCTTACGCTCATCTATCTGCCGCACCTGGATTACTGCCTGCAAAAATTTGGTCCAACCTCGCCCCAAACAGCACCCGAGCTCAATCAAATAGACGGGGTGGTGAAGGACCTGGTGAGCTTTTACGAGCGCAAGGGCGCCAGGATAATCCTGCTTTCCGAATATGGTATTGCACCCGTAAATAACCCCGTGCACTTAAATCGTTTGCTTCGGCAGGAGGGTATGCTGGGCATACGGACAGAGCGCGGGCTGGAACTGCTGGATCCCGGCGCTTCCAAAGCCTTTGCGGTGGCCGATCACCAGATAGCACATATTTATATCAATGACCCCTCTGTTACGCAAAGCGTGAAAACGCTGCTTAGCGGCGTTAAGGGTGTGGAGCTGGTGCTTGATCGGGAAGAACAAGCCAAATACCATATCGACCACGAACGCGCAGGAGACCTGGTGGTAATGGCTGATAAAGATAGTTGGTTCACCTACTATTTTTGGCTGGACGATGCCGTTGCGCCGGACTATGCCCGAGTAGTAGATATTCATAAAAAGCCGGGGTACGATCCTGTTGAAATGTTTATGACTTCAAAAGGGCGTGCGGCTTATAAATTGCTCCGGAAAAAAATGGGTTTCCGTTATGTTATGGATGTGATCCCGCTGGATGCCTCGCTGATCAAAGGATCGCATGGCCGGGTAAATATAGAGGATCAATACAAGCCGGTATTAGTGACCGGTAGTGCCATTTCCAATCAAACTTTAACAGCGGTCGACGTTTTTGATGTGATTTTTGACACACTTAGCGCTAGCAGCTAACACGCCGGCAATCCAATTGGTCTTACCTAAAATTGCATGCTTGTTGCGGGTAGCCGGTTCACCCCGTGGGCGACTTGCCGAACTTTTTCTTGTAGGAACTTGAAAAGTGTGAAAGGCTCTCAAACCCCAGTTCCAGGTAAATAGCCGAAGGCTTTTTTTGTTTGGTTTCCATGAGGTACCTGGCTTCTGTCAGTCGCTTATCCTGCAACCAGTGGCGGGGCGGGGCACCAAATGTTTTCAAAAAATCCCGCTTAAAGGCTGCCAGGCTTCGGCCGGTAAGCTGTGCAAATTTTTCAACAGGCACATTAAAAGTGTAGTTGTTCAGCATAAACTTTTCCAGGTCGATTTTGTACGGTGCCGAAAAGTCGAATAAGAAATTGCGAAGTACTGGCAAAGCCAGCAGGAGCAGTTTAACCCCTTCTTTCACCTTTAAAATGCCCATTTCGTCCGTCATCTCTGCCCCGGAGTTTCGTGCATATGGAATGATGGATTGGAAATAACCCTGCAGAAATTCGTTGATCGGGATGAGCAAATTTGGTGGACCTACATACTTCCGGTCCGCTTCCAGCTTTTCTTCCAGTACGATCTTTCGCAGCAGGTCCTCCTGCAGGGAAATCACAATGGTTTCATAATTGGCGCCGGGCAGGGGTGTTTTGGTTAAGGTACCCAGCTGGTTTTTGCCAATCAGCAGCAATTCTCCCCCGCCCATCGCAATTTTTTGCGCAGACGTTTCTAAAACAAACGCTCCAGACACCTGGAAGATCAGGGTATGGTGGTTCCAGAAACATACTTTTTCTCTCCGTACAGCCGACAGATACGAATAAAAAATAACACCGGGGAGAATTTCTGCAGGGCTTTCCATTTAGCGTTCCAAATAAGTGCCGCCCAATATAGCGCCAGGGGCAAAAGTATGGTTTAACAGGTTCATTTCCTCCGGAGTAAATACAATTCCCATAGCTGCCATATTTTCAGGCAAACGCGATCTGCGGCTCATGCTCACTAGAGGCATCATCAAATCGCCTTGTGCATTCACCCATGCAATGGCTACCTGGGTTGGCGTGTAACCCTTATCTCCGGCAAATTGCTTTAAAATTGCCACCTTTTCCAGGTTATGGATTAAGTTTTCACCCTGGAAACGCGAAAAATGGTTCCGGTAATCATTTTCGGCAAGCGGCGCTTTCAGGTCGCCAGTCAATAAACCTTCGGCGGTGTTTGCAAAGGCCACTACGGCAATGCCCAGTTCGTTTGCTGCGGGCAGCAGTTCATGTTCAATCCCGCGCTCGGCCAGCGAATAACCAATCTCCAATGCGCTGATGGGGTGAACACGATTGGCGCTGCGCAGCTGCTCTGCAGTAATTTCCGAAACACCGATGTGGCGCACCTTACCCTCTTTTACCAGGTCGGCAACTGTGCCAATGATATCTTCCACCGGCACGCTGTTGTCCATCCTGCTGGGCTGGTACAGGTCAATGGTTTCAATGCCCAAACGGGTGAGCGAATAATTGACGAAATTTTTGATCGCTACAGGCCGCAGATCCATGCCCAGCCACTGGCCATTGTGAAAGATGGCACCAAACTTTACGCTGATGAAGGCATCATCGCGCCTACCTTTAATGGCTTTACCTATCAGCATTTCATTATGGCCGGCGCCGTAAAAGTCGCCGGTGTTTAAAAAGTTAATGCCACTATCTAACGCTTCGTGGATCGTAGCCACACTTTCGGCCTCGTTTGGAGTAGGGCCGCCCCAAATGGACGACATCCGCATGCAGCCCAGACCAAGCTTAGATACCAACGGGCCATTATTACCCAACTGAATTTTTGTGATGTTTTTCATGGTACAAATATGAATGTTCAAACAAATCTACAGTTGCTTGTATGGCTCAATTATTTTGTTTGTACGGCTCACTATATGCGCAATTTCGTTAGATAACTAGATGACTATTGGCCATGAGCGAGTTCGTAAAAAGCTTATTAAAAGAATAAGCATGTTCCTAATCTAATCGATATCATCAGCTTGCGGGTTTTATAAAGAAAACACTTTCCCAAAGCGGGAAAGTGTTTTTTTTACATTGGTTTTTGCGGTTTATTAGCGAACCATTTTGAATGGAACCGAGCCAACGATCATCATATTTTTTGGAGGGCCGCTTAACATTGCTGCAGGTGCGTCACGTTTTAAGAATTCGGCAGGCGTACCATAAAAATGTGCACCTACCAAATGGCCTGGCGCTACTTTTCTTACATGATCTATAAATGATTCTGTAAGACCCCAAGTTCCTGATATTGGAATTACGTTTGCGCCGTCTGGGCATGGTGTTGCTCCCTGGTAATAAGTCCAGTTCATTTGTGTAGTAAAATTTGGCGGGTACTCAACCTGGAACGTTGGCGCGTAGTTTGTTGATATAATAGGCGTTTTAGGGAAGATGATGGTATTATCCGAATCAGGACCTGGTACCGAAAATTCAATGTAGCCATCGGTAGGAAGTTTGTGACATTGTAAACCAAGGTTTAGCACACCTCCCGCCGACGGCCCTATAATGGAAGCCGACCCCTGCATGGTAGGTACGGTGGCGTCAACTTCGGTGGTGTTTTTCCAGCCGATATTAGGATGGCTAAGTATAAAGGTGGCCATATCGTTCACGGTACCAATAGCTCCCAGATCTGGTGGTGTGAGCTGGTCTGCGCCGTTAGTTGCCCAGGCAACCAAACAATAGTGGATGTTATTCCGTGGCGGGATCCAGCCAAAGGGCGCTATGGTTCCGGCTATGCCCTGATTATTGCTGCTGGCAGGGGCGTCAAGCTGAAACCAGTTTTGCGTTGTTCCGCCGAACGTGATGGTATCATATTTCCAGTTTTGCGGCCACAGTATGATCGATGTATCCACATAATAAAGAAACACCGTTGAAGTTTGCGGAACGGATTGAGGATTTACTCCCCGTACATACACCCAATTATTTACAAGCGGGGTTTGATTACTTATTGATGGCGTGCCGTCATTATAATTACTTGCGTTTATAATCACAGAAGGGTCAGGCAATGGCGTAGGGCCCGGACAAATGATATCCGGCGAATTGGTCCAGTTGGTACCTGTTGAACTATCTATTGTTTCACCAATATAGTCTCTGATAAAAAATCCATTGTAACTCATGTGTTTATTGTTTAAAAGTGAATAATTAGGTTTATTAGTTTATGATTTGATTAATCATGGTCATGTTATTGCTGTTGAAACCGGTAATATAAACCGCCGATCCGTTGCGCTGAATGGCTATGCCCACGGGGTATTCAATGCTTGACCACGATAAGGTTTGAATTACTCTTAATGTTGCTGCGCTCATTATCCGTACCCCTGCAATATTTGCATCAGTGATGAATAACATGCTGCCATCTGGCGAAACTACAGCCTGTTGGAAGTTGATAAGCGTTGAATAGGATGCCGGGAATTTATGTTCCCACGAAGTTAAGTCAGCAACATTTACCGTAACCATGGCCGAACTCATTGTCTGCTGCAGTATTACGTATAAAGTGCTGTTGTCAGGAGCGGTTACCATGGTGCGCGCCAGTATTGAAAGGCTCACCGTTTTCGTATTCAACACATACTTATCTACAGAGAGCTTCAAATTCCAGATCGTTTTATCCAACGAGCTCAACACAAAAACATTTGTACCATCGGGCGTATTCTGCATCAGCACGTTGTTTGATGTAGATGAATTTGTAAACACATCTACGTCTGTATTCAGTGTATAGGTACCCTTGGTTTCGTCGGCAGTGAATGCAAGAAAGCTGTACTTACCAGAAGCATCGCGTGTTAGCACATAAAGGTTTTTGGCATTTGCCGACATGCCAAGTTCAACAGGAAAACGTTGCACGCTGCCCGCTCCCTTAGGTATCTGAATGGCCGATTTAACGGTGAATCTTAATGTCTCCATGACAGTTACTTCAGCAATGTTCTGTTTTATCAGGTACATTAACGCTGTAGGGTCGGTCGACGAAAATACGCACTTCACGATGGTATCTTCCTCCAGCCTGGTAGACACCGAGCCTGAAGAGGTTTCATAAATATAAATCCCTTTAGTGAATCCGGGTTTTGCGCTTATGTACAAAGCGTTGTGCCACATGACCACTTTCTTCCCATCGTTTGATGCGATAACACTAGTTGGCTGCTTGCCGATATCTATCGGCGTGTTGCGCACCTGGTAGTTCATCACATTGAGTGTTACAACGGCTTTGTCTCCGTTCGTAATGTAGGCGGCGGTGCCATCGTTAGCCATTGATAGCGCATTTGGCTTGTTGCCAGTTTTAAGGCCCGCCTCAAGTACTTTACAGCTACCTGTTCCTCCGTAGCAGCTCACCAATACCCCATCGTTTGATGTGTTATTTATTACAATGGCGTAAGCCCTGTCTGGTGTGGTGGCAATTCTTACAGGTCCGGTTTTTATTTCGATGGACTGGCGGGGCGATGTTCCGTCGTCATCATAATCCAGAACCATCAACTGGTTGGCGGCAGTACATACTACCATCAGCGTTTTGCCCTGAGGATCGCCTACAGCGATGTCAATCGGGTTCTGCGGTATGTTGGTGATGCTTCTGTTGTAGGTGAAGGCATTGTTTACCGAGCTATATCCGATAACGGCGATGCTGTTATCGCCGCTCATGGCTACATAAACGTTTAATCCGGAAGGATCTACGGCAATACCGGCCGGCGATTGGGTAAGCTCGATGCTTTGTTTAATAGTAAACTGGTCAACTCCGGTGTTTTCAATTACCACAAGTTTGCCCAAACCTGTTAGCGCTGTTGTTACAAATATGTATTTATCGTCATTTGATATGGCGATGCGTACAGGTGTTCCTTCAATGGTAAGCGTAGTTAAGGTATTGAAACTGTATAAGCCTTTACTTGCATCCCAGGTGACTTTGATTACAGTAACCGAACCTGTTGCATTTAATACGAACAAGTATACACCGTTATAAGAGAACACTTCGTCGACAGGGGAGCCACCTGCCGTTATTGGCGGAACATATTGGCTGAAATTCAGCGCGTTCAGGATATTGATGGTGTTGCCGGTTTTATCGAGCACCGAGATAAATTCTGCCGAGGGCGATGCCACTGCAGTAGTAGGAGTGATAGTGGTTGCTTTTGGCTGAGGATCGAGCTTGAACGATTGCACCAGCACGTTACGAGCCAGTGTGTATGGATTGGCGGTATCCTGCGGTATTAGAGACCACATGCCCGGCGCGGTAACGTTGATTGTTTTCGAACTGTTTTTTGGTACGTTCTCTGATGCTCCGGTTGTATCATTCACCAGCAGCACGGTATCATTCGTGTCTACTTCCCAATAAAATTTGGCATCGTGCGGATAATCATGATAATAAACATCGGTAGGCGTTACATCGAAAGAGTTAATTACTGGCAGCACGTCTGCAGTAATAGTAGCCGTGGCCTGGTTGGCGCTGTTGCCGGCGCCGGTGGCTACGAGGTTTATTAAGGTTGATTTTTTCAACTTGGCTTTAAAGCTGTTTACGCTGGTAACGTCCTGGTAAAAAGGCATCAACATTAGTGATGTATAGTCTTTAGCCGCCCAGGTGATATCTACAGAAGCTTCGCCGTTATTGATTACGGATGGGTTAGGGTTTACATTAATGCTGCTGATAGAAACGTGGGGTACCTTGGTTAAGGTGATATAGTAGGCACCATCATTATAGCCCGGCACGTTTTGATATTGAACATACATTAATGTTGAACCCGGCTCGAAACGCGTTACAATGTCGTTAACATAGAACGACACGATAGCACCGGTACCTGTGCCAATAATAGGTGCATCCTTAGGTGGCTGCAGTACCCAGCAAGGGTTGGCAGCGTTTGTGTTTGGTGTTACGCTCCAGGCCGAAGCATTCTCACCCTGCTCAACAACAATATTATCACAGGCAGATTGAGGTGTGGTCAGCGCGCCGTATCCCGGTGCATTGGGGGCGTAAACAAAACTTACGGTAAAGGTTGTGCTGCTTCCTGCCTTTACGGTTGTTGGTTTTGTGCCGGGTTTGAATGCCAGCGTAATGTTGTTTTGCACCTGTCCGTAGTTGTCGATAGTATTTACAATAAACGGCGTGGTGGTTAACGCGCAATCGACGGCCTCGTGCAAATCTTCAGAACCATCTGGTGCGGCCTGCAAAAGTACTTTGAAAAAAGAAACCTGTGGTAAATTTCCAATGGTAATTGGTGAAGCCCGGTAATAAGTCACCGGGATATTTACGTTTGGCGTTTCGGGCGGATTTGGCAAAATCAGGTTAGCAATTTCAATAGTTACGGTATCCGTTACGCCAATTACAGTATCGGCAGTTGGCGCCATACAAATAATACTGTCAGGATACGATTGGAACAGCCATCCGGTTGCAGTGCAAACAATTTTGGCAAAATCGGCGGCAGGGATCTGCAGGCTGCTCAGATCAAGGTATAATTCTGTACCTGTCGACGATGATGCGTCTGCAGGGGGAACCAGTTGCCCGATGTTAAGATGTGTGTTTTCGATATTTGTAGTTATCGTAAACGTCAGTTGGTTATTCGCCGGGTCGGTTGTAATGTAAATGGTATTAGCCTGCTCCTTGTTATTGATAGCAAAGGACAGTTGCGGAAAGGTAGTTTCTTGTTTCATATGCTTGGTTTTTAAAAGGTTGGGATAATAATTTTAGGTTAGTTTTGATTAGTTGTTTAAGCTGTTTTTTAATTGGTTAGCGTAATGAGCGGAGCATCGATTCCATCATTAAGGCTGGTAATGTTCAGATAATCGAAATACATCTGGATCTGCCCGGTTTGACCAGATGTTTGCAGGTTGGCCAGCGTTATGGTGAAACTGTCATCAGGTAGTAGCGATACCTCATTCACTGGTGTTGCCGCCCAGTAGTTGCCGTAACGCTGGGTGTTCATCGCTCGGAACTGCCAACCATCAGCCATTGGCTGTATGGCTGATACTTTAGCCTGATCGACCAGACCGCCCAAATGGAAATACAGCAATGAACCTGTATTCTGCGCGCCTAAAAGCGGGAAAACGCCTGGTATAAACTTAATTGTTGCAGGTTTACGATTGGTTACTACAAGGTACAGTGTTGTTAATGTATTAGCAGGGGCCGAAGCCTGTTGCCTGTCGTTCAGCATCTCGAAACGCAGTAGCTGCGGATTGAGCCTCAGCCAGCCTTCGCGGATAGTTTGCGGCGTATAATCGCCAATAGCTTGTCCTTCTATGTATTTAACATCAGGGTTTATAGCCCATGCAGGCTCGTCATTTATAAAAGTTTCCTCCACCCAAGACCATTGATAACCTTCTTCTTCGGGCAGCGGCATATTAAAGCCTGTAACACCTTTTAATACCGGTGTAGTAAGGAAGGTCATTTCCAGAATACCCAGGGTATCTGCATAAAGTTCCGATGGGATGTCGATAGATTTTGTAGGCAGGATTCCTGTGCTTGCATGAATGGTTGCCCTTGGGTCAAACAGCATCAGTACAAATTCTGCATTGGCCTGTGAATCATATGGTTTTGCCGAATCGGGTTTTGGTGAAACAGCCAATTCTATGGTGTTTTCGGCCGGCCTGATCACGCCAGACGTATTGGTAGCCGGTGCACCTTCGGTATAAAACGTAGAGAAATCGAATGCGTTATCCTTATCAAGAAAGTAACCTATCAAACCATCGTTGATCTGGTTCATATCGCCCAATATAACAGGGAACCGGACATCGGTAAACTTGTTGTCGGTTCGGTAATTGTCGGTGGTAATGGTGGTCCAGCTTTGGTTCATTGCCGGGCCTCCGTCTACTTCCAGTCGCAACATCACTTCTCCAAGCGCAACTGGGCGGCCTATCAACACAGCCAGATCGCTGCTTTGCGCGTAATTAGCCGGATCGATAAAGTTGTGCATGTTATCAATCGCCTTCCAGAATTGGGTAAAGAAGGCCGGGCCGTTGTTGTACAGCGCTACCGCCATATCGCGCAGGTTAGGGTTTTGTAGGGCGAAAACTTCCTCTACCGATTCATTGATGGTGGCGTTGTTGCCCGGAGCTGATTGCCAAACCATGGCGGTCTCATTTCCGTTCATGCCCAGTGTTCCCATCGATCTGCCTTGCTGGTCGTAAATGAACAGGCTGCCGTTTAGGTGGTTCGGTAAAAACCAACCACATATCGGGGTGGTGGACGGATGCGCATTCATTTCCTGGATCTCATCGCCGATTGCGGCAAGCCAGCGGAAAAGCAGCCTTGTTGGCTGTGCCATAGCCGGCGGCACGTACACCACGTTTGGTACTATCGATCCCTTAAATAATGAGGTAACCTGGACCGAGGTGATGGTTTCGGTGATATTTACGGTTCGTTTTTGTCCGTAAACATCTACCACAGAAATACTGAACTCGAGGAAGCCCGCGCGGATGGGGTTAAAATAACCATTCGGAACCGGCGATACCTTGTTGGCTCCTGCCGATACCTGTGCTACCAACTGGGTAATGGAATAATATGGATTTTGCGGCGTTACGGCAATATTCAGCTGCATGCTTTGTTGTTGCATGGCCAGCAAGCTATTCATCCCACTCAGCGGTGCAGAAGCAAATAGGCCCACTGCCAGTTCATCGGCAATGAACTGTAATGTTTCGTTCGGGTACACATTAAGATAATCCTCTAGTTGGGTACGGAATGTTTTCGCAGCGCTGTTGCTCAATACCGCCGAGCTTTTGTATTGCTGAGCCTTGCTAAAATCGATAGTTGAGGGGTCGAGGGTGCCTGTGTAAACTACAGAACCGCCATTGCTCTGGTCGATAGCGTAATTATTATAGAACAAATCGGGGTTATAATTCAGGAGTTGGCCATTTGCTTCGGTAGCTTCCAGCGGATAATATTTAACAATCCATTCGGTAAATACCGGGTACCATGGATTAGAATGCCACCAGCTTACTTCGATTGCCGAAGGCACCACGCCTGTAAAGGTATAAACCGATTGCTCCTTGCCGGCCATGGCAGCGTTCAGCGCTTTTTCCAGATCGTTGGCCGATACCCCGGTAAGTGCGGAACCCAACTGACTGTTCAGCAGGTAAGATTCTTCTAAAAGCTGATTGGTTACATCCGGATACGGAAGATGATTAGGGCTTGGCAATTCTGCGCTCGCAAACTGTGTAGCTGCAACCGTCACGCTATTCACCACCACTTGGGTAATGAGCTGTTGTGTTGTGCGGCATGGCAGGTAGCCATTTGCATCATAGTTCTGCTTTAATGCTTTGCTGCGGATGGCGTTGCTCATATGCTCAGGCACCAATAACACAACAGGTTCATTTGGCTGCCAGTAACGTGCCGGTGCGGTAGGCTTAAGCTCCAGCATGGCATCGAATGTCTGGATCTGGCCCTTTACTATGGTTTTCTGTGCAGAAAGCTGATCGCTGAGGGTTTTATTTGTTGCCTGGACCTCCGGCCAAACTATGCCGAGGTTTTGGTATATTATCTGATATAAGTTATTTTGAATACTAGGATCGGTGGTGTTGACCAGCTTATACCAATCGGCAAAGAGCTGCCATTGAAAACGGCCGGTATAGTTTATATAAAAATCGAGCTCCTGCTGGTAAAGGTTCAACAGGTTAAGCGATTCTGCCAGCGGAAGCGGCAATTCTACTTCGGTTTCTTCTGGCGAATCCTTTTCAGGGCGTACGATCTGGTAGATGGTGCCGGAACTGTAGTCGGCAAATGTTTTTTGGTGCAACACCTGCTGCAATTGCGCAAGCTGATCGGGTTTGGGCTGCATAAACTCACTGAGCAAACCATTCTGGAAGGCATTCAGCAAAGTTTCAAAGAATGCAATGTCGGGGTGCAGTTGATTCTTGAAATAAGCCGCGAAAGACTCCGGCGGCGTATTGCCTATCGTAAGTTTTGCATTTATAGGCAGCTGATTGGCTTGGTCTACAATGTATTTATTGTACGGATTCCATAACACGTTTTGAACTAAACCACTATATACTGAATAGTTAGTTACTACACTATCACCGGTGTAGGTCCAGTTAAGGTCATTATTGACCTGCTCTTTGGTCTTTCCACCTTTTAAAGGGTCATTGGCAGGGTTGCTGAACCAGCCGGTCACTTCGTACATGATATCAACAGGCGGATCGTTCGCGGTGATCTTGATATCCTCTAATTTATCCTGGAAACCAAAAACACTACGGCTGTTCGGGTAAAATGCCGCGAATGATGAATCGCCGCTCGATACTGCCGTCAAATCCTGGCCGGTAAGGTTTTTAAAATTATCGTTGTTGCCGGGATCGGTCCACTGTGCGTCAAAAACCTTATAGGTACCGTTGTACATATAATCCTGATCGGTGGCTTTTACTTTTTTCACCGGAAGGGTGATCGCTAATTGCCCCTTAGGTAAACTCATATTCAGGGCATCACTTTCAACTACCCAGCTGCTTCTAACCGGGCCGGTTGCGGTAATTACTACCCGGCTGATGAGCCAGCGGTTAGGAACTGAATTAAAAACGAGCAATCCTGCTTTGTTGTTAGTGCCATTAGTTAAGGTTTCGGGCAGGTTCCAGTGAAGGTGAATTCCTGTAGTGAGCTGCTGCCAAGGGGCCGCAGAAAGCGCGCGCACTACGTTGGTGCCTACGTAAGCCTGGTTTTTCCCGGCCTGGTTGGTGTATACTGTGGTTGCACCGGCAAAACTGTTGGTGCCTTTCTTATCGTTCTGGTCAATAATCCCTACGCAAAGCGCCGCAATATCTACCGGAACTACCAATCCTAAATCATTTGTAACTGTTGTATGCATTTCCAGTGTTATTTTTTGTTAAGAAATTCAACCTTCACAACTCCTTTTATCATTTCAAGCGCGTATTCTGCCGAAGTAAAGTCTGCTATACCTTCGTTGTATGGCGGGCTGTTCAGCGTTTGTTTAATGCTGTCGGCAGCCTGTTGAACCAGCAGCGTCTGCCCATCTGCTCGTAGGGTCATTGCAACATAAGCGCCGGGTATTTGCGAGCCGGGGTCGGCTCCGCCGAGTGTGCGCAGGGTGGATGCCCAGCCGTTGTTATATTTTATCAGGCCTTGGTGCAGCGCTTCAGGCGGTTCGTGAATAGCCACCATTTGCACTTCGCCGTCAAAAATGCAGATCAGCGTATCGCTCGAAAGTGCTTCCATTCTTAATTTTTGAATCTCGTTCTTGCCGTCTATATCGCTGTAGCCGTTTACTTCCAGGCCCGGCCATCCGCCTACCACCGCCGATCGCAACAGGAAACCGGTGACAATGCCGGTATCGTTATTATACGCCCGAAGCTTAAACTTGCGCGGCCTGAATAGTTTTGACCGTCTTTTACCGGCCAGTTTTACCTTGTTGAATCTTGTGAGATCGCGAAGATCATCGGCAGTTGCAGAGCGGCCTATACTGAAAGCGCCGTCGAGCAAGCAATCAACCCAATTATTATCCATGTAGAAAAAGCGGATAGTCTCAGGCGGAAGCATCGATTCATCAGGCACCAGGTAGTTGAACGGCAGTCCTTTGAGCAGTGCGAGTTGCGCAAGCCATAGGGTAATGCTATCGGGCAAGGGTTCAGAATTGCTGTCGCGTAGCATATTCGTTCTCGCCAGCATTATATGATTGAATGCGGTGAGCGATTTAAATTTATCGGCTATGATCTTTTGCTCTTCTGCAATCGCTTCGAGCATTGTTTCACCTTTTTTCCAGTTGTATAGTTCGGTTGAATAAGCCTTGTTTTGCAAGGCCATTAATTGCCCTATTTGCCACGCGCTTCCGTAAGATACATCGAACATGCCGGTTTCGGGATTGTACTGATTTATCGCGTCGGGCGTGCTGAAAGGTGGGTTTAATGTTTGGGCTACGTTTAACGGAGTAAGTGAAGACCGGTACCACGACACCGTATTACCGGTATGGCGCAGAATCTGGTTGAGTGGCACATAACCCATAGCCAGTGCATTGCCAACAAGGATTTTGGAATCGGCGGCGGTTAGTTTATTGTCGGCCTGATTTTTCAATGCGGTTTCAATTTCTGCATCGGTTGGAGCGGTTCCGTCAAACGGATATTGAAGTGTGGTGAGGCCGCGTTCGCCAAGGATATTTTTGTTAAGTCCCTCCAATAACTTTTCGAAGGTTTCATTGCCCAGATTTACGGTAAAATGCCACGAACTGTAAGTAATAAGTCTTACAAAGCTGGTGCCAACCGGCAGGTGATTAGCGCCGTCGTTGCCCGGCAGGCAATCACCAAAGTTCTCCAGCGACACGAGGAAAACATAGCTTATGGCATCATCTTTCGGGATGCGGTTGCCGGCCACTACCGAGTAAAACTCTTCGTCGATTATTTTCTGGTCTGTTTTGTCGATGGTCTCGGTATCGCGGATATGGGCGAGGTAGGAAAGATCGGCCGGAGACGGTGCGATCTGGTTAAAGGTAGTTACCGGCACATCAATCACGTTAACCTCATCGTTTGGCGATTCGCCGTATTGCAGTTCGTTCAACCCCGGGTAGGAGAACAGCGAAGCCGGCATGGTGCCTACCCCGGTTTGATCCGAACCTTCTACAGTGATGGCAGTGCCAAGCGGAACGAGATCTTTTACTGTAGTTTTTTTGATCTCGGGAACCTGGTCCTGGTTAAATAAAAGGAGGGCAAGCCAGGGAGCACTGGGGTCTGTTTTTACTGATGTTCTTTCCCACGGAAGCGTACGCCGGTTAAACACTGCGAGCGGAAATACCCCCGAGAATTCGCCATTGGCCAGATTAGGCGGAAAAACCGAATTAAAATCATTCGGATTTAGCGTAAACCGTTGCCCGGTTACGGCAAATTCACGCGTTGTGGTATAGGGCGCACCGGTATTGAGGTTTACCTGTTGCTCCAGCGTTACGGTGTATTTACCTGCCTTTAATGGCGGTTCATCATACTGGATAAAGATCACCTTCTTTTCCGTTTCGTTTTCAGAAAGGGCAGTAACTTTTTTTGATTTCTTTGCCATTGTTTAATTATTTTTCTTCCCCCAATAATCGCATTAAAGGTTGCGCCAGCAGGTAATTTGTAGCAGGATCAGCCAAAAGGGCTACGTTAACATTCGGATTAATACCAGGCCCGTTGGCCAGGATGGCTTGTAGTAACAGGTCGCGGTTGTCTACGGCCCGTTTGCTCATAATGGTGCTTTGAACGGTATCGCTTGCAAAATCATCTTCAGTGGCAACATAAGTGTCGCTCCAGATGAAGTACTGGAACTCTGGCGCCAGCGTATATTGCAGGTTGGCCAGCGTTACTGGCAACGTGTGCTTAGGAGGCGCCACATACGGCAATACGCTAAACCCGGTAAGTACGCCATCAATGGTGGTATCTTTAACAGGGTTGCCTAATATCGGGTTGCCGTTTGAATCAAACGGAACCGGCTGCCACAGGCCTTTTGCCACCTTACCAAGTGTTTTGCTGGCGCGGAACGAGCTGTTTTCGCTGCTGGTGATCGTTAGAACCTGCTTTGATGTTAAGGCTGATGTTGCAGTTCCTGTGGGCCTGATACCGAAGTCGGTGTTTTGCGCCACAGCGTAATTTTCATCATCTTCATCAGCCTGAACCAAGCCAAGCAATTCGAAGTCTTTTGAAGGAATGGCAGATTGTGTGGTCAGCTCGAATTTCTCGCCGCTTACAATCCAGTTTAGTTCGCCGGGAACATTGCTCAACTCGGTGATCAAACCGTTGGAGATAACGATCTTGCAAACATCCGGATCGGGTTCTTTACCGGCATCTTCGGCATGCATACTGCGCAGTTTTTTGGCCGTTGCATTCTTTTGCGGAAGCATGTCTTTGGCAAACTCGTTCCAGGTGATGGTTTTGTTCTTAATCTGGCCTTTGGCGCCAAACGAAATGGTGAACGAAATGATGCTGAGATCTACCGTGGCGATACCCGAGAATTCAGGACCCCAGATATGCAGGGTAGCACCAACATGAATGGTCATACTTACGGTGGTGAACCAAAGATCGATGGTAAAGCTGGCGCCGATGCTTACCCCGGCGCGAATGTCGTAATAGAATGGCCTCCACATGATGAGGAAGTCGGCTTGTACGCTGAACCAGGCTTTGATACCGCCGCTTTGCCAAACAGCATCCATGTAACCGCCCGCCATTACAGCGTTTGATGTAAGGGCGAAATATTCGCCGCCTTTAATTGTAAGATTGGAAGTTACCCTCCAGTTCATACCCAGGCGCGGAACTACCGGGTAATATGATGGCGGCTGATAATTTGGATTGTAGCCGCCCATCGTAACCACAAACTCGCCGAGGTGATCGCCGCTTACCCAAATGTAGAACGCAAATCCGCCGGTGAGGTGGCAATTTTTCGAAAGTACGTATGAACTATTGGTGAGCTGTCCCTGTACGGCGATCAATCCTGTTTCCGTAGAGAAGGAAGCGATGAGCGCTAATTCCGCATAAACAATTACCGGCAACGGCGATCCCTGGATACCGGCACCTGGCGGCAGTATCAGCCTTGAAAGGCCAAGCAATGCGATCTCGAAGTTATTGCCGAAGGCGATGGTGAGCAAGGCGAATGAATCGAGGATCTCGAAACTGGTGAACCGGATGCCTGCCGCGAGCCAGTTGCTGCCGGCGGCAGGAGCCACAATGCCATCGTCGACAATGGTTGTAAGTACCTGGTTAATCTGTTTGGCAATGTCGTTGCCTGCGATTGACGAAGGCGGATTGTTTAGGCCCATGGCCCACTGCACAAATGGGAAGTTAGCCACGCCGTTGATGCCCGGAATTACGAGACTTCGGTTGAAGCCGAACCCTGCTGCGAGGCCGGTCACAAAGAAATACGGCGGCCCGCCGATAGGGTAGTTGAGCACGGCATAAACGAAGAGTGACGGATGATCGTCTACCACGGTGTAGCCTGCCAATGCGCCAATGGTCAAAACTTTGTTCTTGATGTATACCTGGCCTACAAGGTTTACCGGACTGAAGCTGCCCATTAAACCACCGCTGATTAATATTGGTCCGCTTTGGAAGGTTAGGCTGATGCCGCTGATGGTAAACGAAACGTCGAAATCCTTAATTGGCAGGCTCACTCCAAAGCCGTCGAGTGCAATGGTTAAGCCGCCGGCTGTGGCCGCAACGTTAACCAATACCCATATTTTAGAGTCTTTATAGGCAAGACCGATTTTCTCAAAATACAATGGGCCGAAATTCTTTTCGAGGTTGAACCAGAAAGTTTTCGATCCGCCATTGTCTGAATTGGTGGTTTGTACAATAGGGTAGAGGCTTTCGTATCTGTCGTCGATCTGGAGCATATTTCGCTGCGATTGCAGGAAGAGCTGCGTACCTTGGTCAGCGCCGAGCGAGATAGGAATAATTGTACCGCCTATATTCACCTGCATAGAAAACGCCACTGAATTGATCATCCCCGCTGCCGGAACATTCGGGAATATGATGCCGCCCGGGGCGTATTTATTGATGCAATCGTTAATGGTAGTCGCACTGTCTTTGCTGATCGGGCCTGACGATATATCTGCGTGAATAGCCTGCACCGCAAGAATCCCTTCGCTGATGAAGGTGATCTTATCGATGATCGGCAGGTTCGACAGGTCGATAACCGCATCTGTAGCCATACCGAAGTAGAAGATCCACTTCTGGGTTTTGAGGTCTTTTATAGCTGCGAAGGCTGCACTACCGTAATTGGCAGATGCCGCTTCGAGCACAAACAGTGGCTGTTTTTCTGCCTTGTCGTAAACAAATGCGGCAGCTTTAAGGCCGAGGTCAAGATCTGACGGAATTTCTGGCACCTCGTTGCCAATACCCAGCATATCGGCAATGTCATTAATCCCAAGCGGAGTGCCTTTGTTGAGCCACTGTGCCGAAAACGCTGTTTCGGTACTTGTTTTGGTGAAAAGTAGGGTGTACTCCTGCAGGTTATAGGTTACCTTACCCATTGCTTCTATATCGTTATCGTAGCCATCGCCACTCTTCAGGGCTTTTAGGCTTACTTCGATATCTACGCCCGGGTTATTGGCCATAGGGATGTGGCCGATACACAGGAAGGTGAAATCGCCGCTTGAGGTATTGTAGGTTACTTTTAGCTTGGTTAAAGTTATACCCTCAATAAATTTTGGGTAATCGGTGATCTGGAAAGTTAGCAGCAATTCTTTTATCAGCTGACCTATTGGCAAATTATCCACTTCGCCGGTCATATCAACGCCTTCGCCTTCCTTGTAAACGGCAGATAGCAGCACTACCGTTTCATCAATAGTAAATTTTGCATACAAGCTGCCGAAGCCGATTAATTTATCGGTACCATCGTCATAATTAGCACCCATGTCGAATGAGGCGCTATCAAGACTTACCTTGCCCGCTATGGGTATAGGCTTATTTATGGAAAGTTTAAAATCATAGCCCCCGTCGGCGGTGTAATAAACAAGGCTAAGTGTGCTGATCTCGATGTCAGGGAATCCCCCCGGCAGCGGAAGTTTAAGGAAGTTAAATACTTTGGTAAGCTCAGCCGGTCTGTCGGGCTGCAATTGTGCAAATACAACTTTATCCGGAAACTGCCCGCCCACCTGGAAGGGAAATCCTTCAAAAAGATTCATATTGGCCAATAACGTAGCCTGATAGTAATTTTCGGAAGTGAAAGGATTATAAATTTCGTACTCAAATTCTATATTCTCTACCACAAATAAATTACCGAAGAAATGCCAGTCGGCGTCGTATTTTAATACGATGCGTATAAAAGCACAAGTTTGATTTGACGGATTAAAGCTTAATTGAAATTCCTTTATCGAGAATTTATTGATTTGTACCCTTATCTGATCGGGCAGGATACTCGTAATGTTATTATTGCCTGCCAGGGCGTCGAGTATATCATAGCTTAAATCGCCAATTTGATCGAAACTGCCCGACAATGTCCAATCTCCATCAAAGGTAGGTATAGCCATTTCTACCGGCAGGTGCACTTGTTTGGGCGAACCGGCTACCACATCGCAGGCAAACCCCAGCGTAATTACACTTTGCTCTGCATCGGGGGTCATGGTGCCTTTGAGCTTAGTGAACCCAATATTAAAGATATCAATCAACTGCCAGGTTACCTCTTCAGGAATGTTCAGGTTCAAATCCAGCAACAGCACGTCTGCCGGCTGCGTAAACGTGAAAATGGTGTTAGTTAAAGGCTGCCCCAGCACAGTAGCTACGCCTGTTAATGACGGGCTATCGCCGTCAGGCGCCACCGCTGTTACGGTTACTTCAATGTTTGTAGTATCGGGTAGCATGTCAAGCAGCTCGTTAACCATAGGTGCGTCAAACATAGCTGATGATACCCCAACCACATCGCCCGGCTTAACTGGCTGCAGCCACGCTTTTACCCCTTCTAAATTTGTTATTGTGTCTGCCATAATCCTGGTTTGTGATTAGTTAATTGCATTAGCAGGTGGAAATACTGAAAAAGCTGAATATCCGTATGTTACCGGATCGAGCGCTGTTTGTACGCCAACGCGCACATTGCCCCGGTTGGCTTGTGTGGTAGGCAGTGCTCTTATATGCATTCCTTCGGCGGTGCTGCTTTCAATTGTCCAGCCGCCCAAATGATAGTTATTTACAGCTGCGGGAACAGGGAAGCCATAAACATATACGAGGATGCCACCTTGCATTCTTAAACCGTAAGAGTAAAATACACGACCCGGGTTGCCACCAATAGGGGCTGGCAGATTGCCCGATGCGCCGTGGGCGTTTGAGCCGTGATGTACCGCTTCGATACCGGCAACGAAGTTGAACGGACCGCCCTGGATGCTGCTAAAGTTGGCATCGCCCGTCATTAAAACGGTGGTAGCTGGTACGGTACCTGCTGGCAATTTCATGTTTACATTCATTGCAATACCTGTATTATTAAGCACTGCGGCTGCCGGAAGGGTGCCGGGGGCGCATCTGTACAGGCTGTAAGTGCCGCCAGCCCCGTTAAATGGCCCGTTATTATATATCTGTACGTTGGTGAGTGAATTATAAAAAGCTAATGCTGAACCGCCTATGGGCTGGTAGGGAACAATCCACGGGAGTGTAATCATATTGGCCACCTTACCCAGGCGCCAATGATCCCAGTCCCAGTGAGAGAGTACAACCTCCAGATCATTACCGGGAGGATTTTGGGTAATTGGGCCCTGGTATGCACCCCCCAAATTGGCATAGTTCATGTTGGCCGGTAAGCTGCCCACATAAAACCACAAAGGATAGCCAAGATCGAAGTAGGTAAACGGCTGGTTAACGGTATCTATTAAAAGATTACAATTTCCCTGACCGATATCCATTGCGCCGATGCTTGTTATGGGGGCGGTAACCGCCAGCCTTGCATCAGGCTCCGTTTTAACCCGTTTAAATGATTGCTTTTTACCATAAGGCATGTACCGATCAACCAAACCTCGCTTTACATTTTTGTACCCAACGGTACCGTCAACCGTTTTTCGCGGTACCGGGTTGTTGATCACATATACATTCATCTCCAGTTCCACCTGCAGCGAAGCATCAATGAGATTATAATCCCCGTACATCATCGTCTCATCGGTAGGGTTGGTGTCAATATCCGGGTTGTAGAAAATGCCTGACAATACCTCGCTTACCTGCGGAACTATTTTGATCAGGTACCATGTTCCCTCTGCAATATCGTCCGGATCCGTAAGCCCAAGCACCGATAACAGATCCTGGCCTGAAGCGTAGGGCATGTGGAAAATGGAAGCCGGCCCCAGCGGCGCCTTGTATTTTATTGGCTTGCTCCCGTTTTCAAATATATTAACCGTCCACACTGCCGGTTGAACCTCAAACGCAACCGACCACGTACTGCTGCTTTCGTCATAGTCAACCTTCGATAAAAAAGCATAATACAGGTTATTGGCTGCTATGGGGGAATTAAATTTACTGCCCTGTCTGCTAATATTCGTAAAAAGATTATTCCATGATGCTCCCGGCCCGACGCCGGATTTTTTAGGTCTTTTTTCCATATGGTAATAAGTGTTAGGTAGGTTAAATCAGCAATACTTAATTCTTTAATAAAGCAGGTTAACTTGTCAATCCTACCTCAAATGTTGTATCGTTAGCGTCTTGTTATCAATCGCAGAAATTACCTTTTAAGCAGATGATCTTGACTTCATAATCAATGGGTTAGGTTGATCTAATATAGGGACGAAAGGAGGGTGGTTTATACGTACTTCTACGTATTTATATAATTGCGTAGATCTACTTACCACTAGCAACCGTGAAACTAAGCGTAGCACACTTGATTTGATCAGAGCGATCATGATCAATAAAAGTTTACGTAGTATCCTAAGGTTTTTTATCCTTCCAAAATGCTTATGATCAAGGGCAACAGTAGGCGGGCCAAAAGTGAGGCAGGCTATACACAACGGGGTGCATGGCCACACACTATTTTTGATAAATGCTCAAACGAGTATACATAATGAAATATACAGTTTAAAATATATTGCCTTAAGATATATTTACAATAATTATTAACCTAAACCGAAATAATGTCGCAAAATAGGAAAGTAGAAAAAAACACAGCAATTGAAACGTTACGGGGAGTTGCTATCGTATTAATGGTGTCGGGGCACGTAATAGGTGCTAAATCAACTGATGGTTTAAAAGTAGCAGACGATTCTATTTGGAGGTTTTTCTATTATACCTTTGAATATATCCGGATGCCCCTGTTTACGGTTATTTCAGGATATATCTACGCCTATAAACCGCTTTCAAAGTTTGCATCCAATGGTCAGTTTGTCTCGGGAAAACTTAACAGACTTTTAATTCCACTAATTGTGGTATCCACGCTATTTTATGTAATTCAACATTTTACCCCCGGGGTAAATTACAAGAACCACCTTACAGACATTCGCTATATCTATTTATACCCGTACGCCCACTTTTGGTTCCTGCAAGGAATGCTGGTAGTGTTTTTAATCATTATGGCTTTCGAAAATCTGAACCTGTTGAGCAAGTTTATCCCTTCAATTATTTGGCTATCGGTATTTACCGTAATTTTTATAGCATTTCCTTATAAGTTCAATAACTTTAGTGTACATAAGGTCCCTTTCCTGCTCACCTTTTTTACGCTTGGCCTTATACTAAAACGATTTTATACTATCATTTTTCATAGCTGGATACTGAAAATCGCCGGACTGATTTTTCTGTGTATGTTTAGCTATCAACTATATATTTTTAATCATCCCGAAAATATCCGGCTCAATAACCTCCTTACTTTTTTCGTAGGATCCACAGCTTGTATTTTGCTCATAGGGATGGTGTGGAAAAACGATCGATTTATCTGGTTAGGTGGCTTCTCGTATGCTATATATCTTTTCCACATTTTTGGAAGTGTTGCATCCAGGGTAGTTATGGCTAAGCTATCGATCCATAATAAAGTTGTTCAAATTATTTTCGGGATCGTGATTGGTATTGCATTTCCTATTGTACTCCAACTCTTATTAGGGCGGTTTAAATTTTTCTCTGTTATCCTGTTTGGGGAAAAAATCAGGGCTAATAAAGCCGTATTAACGGCTCAAGAAAACGACAAGCTTATACACCAAAGGCCAGCCTCAGGGAACGCCGTGGTTTGAGTAAATTTAGAGTAATGTTATAATGATTGGGCTACTTAATTGATGACGGCAGCTGGTCATTCATGTTTTTTGATTTGGTGCAAGCGTTCATGCAGTATTTCAATTGATAAAACGAGATGAACAATACCGACTAAAAATTGATACACACGTTATTTTGAATTCTGAAGAAAACCTCCCAAAAAAATCAGGATTTGTAACTGAGCAACAAAATTTTGACACTAAAGCAAACCGCCAGTTTGATATTACACCATTTAGCCTAAAAGATGATTTCGGCTTGTAAGTTGCCTAACCTTATCAAATTAAAAGGTTATGGAGCAACATTACGGGCAAATAGTAGAATATACAGTTAGAAAAAATGGATACAGCATAACTGATCTGGCTGCTGATTTGAGTGTAAATAGGCGATCCGTTTATAATTACTTTCAGAATAAGTATCTGAAATACGACATTATTTTGCGGATAGGATCTGCCATTCGTCACGATTTTTCCAAAGAATTCCCTGACCTGTTTACAAGCGATCAGTTTGAAGCAAGGGTTAATCAATATCAAAAAGCTGCATTCCCCGATGTTAAAAATGGAGACGATATGTACTGGAAGGATAAATACATACAATTGCTTGAAGCCTACAAAGAAGCACTGTCATCCAACGTCGTTATGCAGTAAAGAATCAAAATTAATAGTTGCCGGATGGTTGTAAACCAAATAAATTATAATAGTGGTAATTACTGCCGGAATTGCCTAGGATGCATTTAATTCAAAAGCTGGATCATTACTCCCCAATTTTTATAGTCGAACTCATAATAAACCCGTATTTACTGCTAAAGAAAACGACAAGATTATAGATCAGAGGCCAGCCTTAGGCAATGCCGTAGTTTGAATAAACTTTTCTAGTCGACCATAAAGAGAATTTGAACGAGTTTTGCAATTATGGATCGTAGCCATACTTTCTGCCTCGTATGGAGAAGGGCTGCCTAAAATGGAGGACATCCGCATGCAGCCTAAACCAAGTTTAGATACCAACGGGCCATTTTTGCCCAACTGAATTTTTGTGATGTTTTTCATGGTACAAATATCAACGATCAAATGGGGTAAGAGTTGCTTGTAAGGCTCAATTATTTTGTGTGTACGGCTCAACCGGGAGGGAGGGGTAAAAACAGATGAACGGTGGATTAGATGTTATAAGATCGCCTGTTAAATATTTAACGGTTATTGCTTGCGGAGTTTCATGAGCAACTTATCTTAAATTGGAGGGAGTCGATTGTTGAGCAGGGCAGGATTAAACGGTTGGTGCGGTGGAAACACCGACCAAAGGCCGAAATAGTAAAATACATTGAAAATGATTGTACAATTATATAAATTGCAAAGGTAGTCGGTATTTCTACCACTATTACTGTAGTAAAGGTGAAAGGGTATTAAACGCCTTGAAATAATTTTTAACCAATCATTACCTGCAAATAAGAAACCGTTCCGCTTGCTTCTCTGTTTGTAATCTTAGCATCATTACCTGGACTAATTCTCCATACATCTACGTCATCAAACTTCAACGAGGTAATTAGACTTATAAGCGTAAATGGTTTAGGACCAGTGGGCGCTATTACTATACGATTACTTTCACCTAATGCCCGACATAAATTAGACAGTAGTTTTTCAGTAAATATCATATCGCCAATAGGGTACAAATAAATATTTTCTTTGGGCACTAAATTTAGTAGATATTTGTTCGTTTCTTCGACAGCTTTGGAAAACTTTGCACTTAAACTTGCATCGTTATAAAACAAATATGTTTCAGCATCAAAAAATTCTGTAAGTCCGTAAGCCTTCTCTGGCTCGTAGCCTAATCCAAGTATTAAGGCAGTTGGTTTGTCAGGTAAGGAAAAAGAAGAATAGCCATCAAGGGGTTCGACATGGATATTTCTCACTGTGGTGATAGGCGGATTAGAAAATTGAGCGAATGAATATGCAAAAATGAGTCTTATATTTTTAAATTTTAAAGGTGAGTAATAAAAAAAACGCAAGATGCTTGCATACCAAACACGAGTCATTGAGGAGTAGTCGATAAAAACAGTTATTTCTTCGGTTAAAATATCTAATTTTTTAAAGTAATCTATTAGTAGATTTTCTACCCATCTACCATCATTGCCATTTCCACCTTTTATATCAAAACCTAACTGCGTAAATATTTTTTTGTTTAATTTAGTCTCAGAATCCTGATTGATAAAGGACAAACAAAGTTTAACTTCAAATTGAGCAGTCTTATCAATGGTAGTCGCAATGTGAGTGCATCTTTTTTCGTAGCCTGCTGAAAAAATTCCAATATCTATCTTTTTGATATCTAATTTCGACAACTGTGTTGTGGTGATGACTTTCATTAAATAGAAATTGTAAGTTGATCGAGACTTGATTGTTTTTTCTTATTTTTAAGAATGGTTGATAACATAATAGTATCATATTCTCTTTTAGGTAATCTGAAATGCGGGTGTAAAAGATAGGAAAGCCTAAATTTGACACCTAAAAGGCCTTCTTTACTTACAACCTTTTTAGGGTCTAAATAAATAAAAGCGCCTAAATGCACACCTAATTCGATTAATTCTAAAATTTTTGCAGGAACATCTTTATCGACCCAAAATGTTGTCGGCTTGTTCATCTTAAATTCGTCTCGAACAAGTCTATCAAAGAAAAATGTGCCAATTTGTGAAATTAACGTAGCTAAATTTAAATTTCTTCCATGTGCTATTTCCTTATTAGAATCTGGGTGTGACGCGATCAGATTAAGATATTTCTGAGAATAATCAGTGATAATTTGCGACTGCAAATTTATATTTAATTTAATCAGAGGCTCGTTTAAGTTAAAAAGAAGCGAATCAATAAGACTTATTAAAAATCTTGGATTGCCATCACAAATTTCATAAATGGCGGGTATTCCGTAGTACAGCGAAGGATTCCGACGTTTTCTTATGCTAAGATCATTTTGTTTGAAATGAAACCTAAACAATACAATTTCTTTAACCTTCCGAAATATCTGATCCATTTGAACCGGTGATTTAGGTAATGGATTGTTAGGGTTAATAGCTTTTTGTTCTAAAAACTTTTTAAAACTAGGGTCAATTGCAGCCAATCCTTTAAACAAGCTCCAATAGTAATTTCCTTCTTCGTAAAGACTCGCTACAGACTTAGGTCGCGGCTTCGTAAGAAAGTTTCTTGGGAATACATTTTTTAAGTTCCTCTCATCAGAGTCCTCACCAAATACAATTTTTGGTGTAACATCCGTTGAGAAGAACCTTGCAATTTTCTGCGTAACTAACTGATCAGAAAATTTGTTCCATTGTTGCTGACAATTAAAATCATAGTTCCAAGTTCTTATAACCTTGAAATCTTCATCCTCTCTTGCTTGAATAGTATTGCCACGATCATAAATTTTATCGACGATTGACACGATAGGACTTGTAGTAAGCTTGAAAATAAACCTTTGGTCAACGCTTCGTATCTTCTCTAATAAATCCTTTTGAAGCCAATCTGGTGAAATTTCCAATTCATCGAAACACAGTGCCCATTTTCGAGACAATAAAGCGTTACCTTTTTCAAAGATAGATTCAAAGGCGTTACAACCAAGTACTAATAAGTCGAAATAGTCTTCAAAAAAGTAATTTGGCAATTCACCTTCATCAAGTTCATTACTATATCTAAGCCTTTTAAGCAAGGTGTTAGCTCTGGTGAGTCTTAGATATAATGATTGCTTAATACTATTTAATGTTGGGCTAACAGGCTTCTCAATCCCCCAAAAATTAATAATTTGATGAGCTAAATCAATTTCGCTGGAAAGGATATCAAGATGTTCATGATTTGACTTCAATTCAAGCACTTGAATAAAAGTATTTACAAGACAGATCAAGATATTCGTTGTTACCAAAAATCTTGGAAATGTTTCTTTTATTTTGCGGGAGTAATTTTCATCGGATAAGAATACTTCTATTTGTTTATTCCATTGTATATCAGTTGGTATATATATGCCAATAAACCCTAAATTTATATCTGTAGCGGTTTTGTACCGATCTAGATAAAACTGTCCTGGAGGGGCTAACATTTTCAACAATGTTGTTTTTCCACTGCCACGAGGCCCCATCAATAATGTATGATTATTGGTAACTAGTTGATAGAATTGATCATTAGGAATGAACGTTTTTGCGATATCTTCATATGAAAGGTATCGAGCATTAAACGATTCTTGTGCTTCAATTTTATTCATATAACTTGTTTTAAAAGAAGCCGCGGTTTGTTTGGATAATTAGGCTCGAAACTCCAATGATATTTATCTAACAAAATAGTCGAAAGTTTTTTCTGATCTTGTTCGTCTAAATATAATATATCTTCAAATTGCTTTTCAAGTGTTTCAAATTGTATAAATGAAGAACCTGTTTTTTCTAAAAAATCAACGATTTGTTTAGCAAGGATTTCAATATTTCCCTGATATCCAAATCCTACATAAGATGGAAATTGGCTGTCATCGCGGGTCATCCATCCAACCATAGGTAGATGTACCCATGTTTTAATATACCCTTTATTTTCGGTTTCTTTCAGATAAATCATATGAAATGTATTGTCCCCTTTAATGACAGATACATTCATCAAAGAAGAAAAGCTTCCTGAGCAAAATATGGGCAACTTGCTAACAGTCCTAAGTCGAGGCTCGTGCTTATGTCCATGGACACATATGTGAAAGCCGTTTTTGACAACTAAGTCTATTAATAAGTCCCCTTTGTCTATAACATCAGAATCTTCGTAGTCTATGTTAGCATGGTTTAATGGGTGATGATGGCAAAGTAATATCTTATGCTTGAAGTCTGCTACCTTATGTAGAGCCAATTCTGCATTTATTTTATCTAAAGTGGGCTGATCAATTTTCGATTTTTGTGCTTTTGCTGAAGTGCGATGCGAGTAACAGCTATTAAAAACCAAAATTAAAACATCCCCATCTGTTATTACAGCAAATCCATGTAGCCAATAGTGATCATTGGCAGTTTTGGTTGGTAGAGGATATTTTTCATCAATATTTTTTAATTTATTGAATACATCATCTGCCAATGAATCTCTACTATTGACATCGTGATTCCCTATTGTGAAGATCAATTTTTCTGTATCTAAAGCTTTGGATATTTTCTCAAGATAAGAAAAACCTGTAAGTAAACCTTGATCGTCAGAACTGTCAGTAACATCTCCAGGACATAAAACTATATCAGCTTTTAATTCTTGAGCTTTTATAAACTTGTAAAGAGCTTTCACAGGATGCTTAAATTCAGCGACACCTATATCATTTGAATACAAAATGGTTGACGTCAAATTTTTATGTTCAGCACTTTTGTGCTTACAATGAAGGTCACTAATCACAGCGATTTTTAAAAATGACATCTGGTTTAGGTTAAATTAATTCAGGACAATTAGTAACTATTATTTCAGATATTTTTTTACGAGATTGAGCTTTTCCCCCAATAGTACTAAATCTTGTAACTTCAGAGACCTTACCTAAATGTTTATATAATTCTACTGTCGAACTATGATTTGCGTTCGTCAAAATAAAAAATGCGCCCTTTTCGATTATATTGGCAATATATTTTGCCAGACGTTCCTGATCTGACCATGAAAAAAGCTTCTTATTGTACTCTATAAAACCGTTTAGATTATGCGCAACCGTATAAGGCGGGTCCAAGAAAACTAAATCATTTTTATTTATTTCACTTAACGTTTCTCCAAAATCACAACATCTTATTATAGAAGTTTGTAACATTTCATGAATTTTTAAAAATTTATCGTGATCACTTAAATTTGTGATATTGTTTCTCCCGTATGGGACATTAAATTTGCCTTGTTGATTAACCCTATAGAGGCCGTTAAAGCATGTTTGATTTAAATAGTAAAACCTTGCAGCTCTTTCAACATCGTCGACTAAAATTGTTTCTCTCAACCTATAAAAATACTCTTCACTAATTTCGTTTGTAGAAAGTATACTCAATACACTTTCAAAATCGTTCTGCAGCTGAATAAAGAAATTAATTAGCTCTTCATTAGTATCAGAAAGGCAAGCCCCTGCGGAAGGTTTTAGATTAAAGAAGGTAGAGCCGCCTCCAAAAAAGGGTTCATGATAACGATTAAAATTTTCTGGGATAATTTTTTTCAGTCTATCGATCAGCCAATTTTTGCCACCAGCCCATTTAATAATGGGTTTATATCTTAAATTGCGGTCTGTGCAAGTATCCAATTGAAATAGCTATTGAAGTTTTTTTAAATAAATATAGACAAAAAAATCAATTCAAGAGATTGTTTTTACACCACTTTTTACACTCCTGTAAATAGTAGTCACAAAAAAATGCCCTTATTGATGCAATAAGGGCATTTTTTAAAACATAACTAGTGGAGCCGGAGGGATTTGTATTGCCCTTATCTTGGCTTGATATTCAATATTTTACGTGGATATAAATTCTTACTCACCGAATTACTCACCACTTTTCAAATACAGATTAATTGCAAATCTTATAATACAAATATAAGGATTTTTGTGGATTTCCTTTCTACCAAACTTCTGATTCATCTTCAATTAACAAGTTATTTTTTACAACTTCTTCTATTAGATTTGTGACGGTACCAGTTGGTAATTCACGTACATCACGCAGCTTCCATTCTATAGCACGTGTTCTGATACTTGCCCGCTCCATTACATTACTGGCTTCCTTTACCTTCTTTCGGTTTTTTGTAGGATATCGCCGAAACCTTTAAACTCTGTTTTAACAGGGCTTAATAAAGATATTTCTACTCAAAGCTTCATCAATATTTCTTCTTCAATTTTTACTATCTTGTTCTCTTTAAACCTATCATGATACCATTAGAAGTTGTTGATACCATTTCTCAAAAGATTTCCAGAAGTGTTGAACGTGTGTTGACAGACCTGAGAGAAGGACTTATAGAAACCGAACCCAATATCACCGACCGTCTTTTAGCTAATATCCAGAGAGATTTTGAAGATTTTCAATCGCCGAACCCAAGTACAATATCTATAAGCACAAGAACTTTACGTGATAGAGGTCGTAATGCTGCAGAAACTCAATATGGGGCAGATTTAGCAACGCTACTGGATGTTGATATTCCAGGCCTTAAAGTAAAGAAAGGTTTTCTTGCTCAGGCCAAATATGAAGCTGATCCCGTTGTTATGTCAAGCACTGTTTATCCGGGAGTTAAAACAGGCAATGAAATTCATTCCCAGATACTTCCTGATACCGTCTATCTGGATAAAAAAGGATTAATTCAAATTAAGATGGGCCGCTCAGAATTTGAACGATTGCGTGAGCAATGCAACCGAATGCTCAAAATATCATCAGGTAGCTTTGTCTTTGTTTACTCACAAAATGATGTTTATGTCATTCCCGCAGAACAAATTGTAGCAAGCAAAGGAGGTTCCTTAGCACAATACGATTTTAAAAACCTGAAAGCATTTATGGAAGATTATCTAAAATGTTTTACTGGTGATAGAAGCATAAATGGTTTGAGGAATGAGGACTTTGACGACTTGGCTGACAGATACGACGCAAGGACATTGCTTTATCTGCAACTAAGAAACTAAGAGTCTTATCCGCCAGTTATTTCTAAACTAATAATTGTCACTGTTAATCACACTTTACCAACCTATCCCTCAACTTTATATATATTAACAATATGTTTGATCAATTGCAGGAATTCTTTAAAGATGTTCCATTAAGAAATGTATCTCTGGTTTCCATGGCTGAAGCCAATGAAATTCTTAAAATTTATTCTGGTGATTTCATTCTGAAAAGGGAAGAAAAGGAATTCCCGGTAAATGGGGACATCATCTTTAAATGGTTTCCAGATATGGGGGTAAAATTTAAGGCATCTTTTACAACTTCTGCTAAACCAAATTTTAATGAAACTGGAGAATATGAAATTTGGATAGACAATCAGTCTATGGCTAAAATAAAGGTCTACGATCTAAATTTGACTGAACAAGCCACCTGTGGGGGCCATGCTAACGAATTTATCTGGGGCGAAAAAACTATTGCCGTTAACGAAGTAATCTTCGCCATACCTAATATGCGGGAATATTTAGGTGATTCAGTTAAGGAAATTACTGATGGTTCTGTTAAACTTCAAAAATCTCGGTTAACCCTTGAGGATAAGCCCTATAAGATCATTCTTGACAAAACTGTCGATTATAAAGTTCGACAGGAAAAGCTCAACGAAGATGGTGGTTTCTTAATTACCTATTTAGGGAAGATTACGAATATCAAAGGGGCTCTGAGCCTGTCAGATTTGCATAAATGGCATGATCGTTTTCATCACTTTCTATATTTTTTGAACGGAAGACGAATAGCACCAATGTTTTACACGGGTTCTTTCGACGGTCAGAACCTTTGGACTGATTATACAAATTATACAGTTGATATACATAAACACGTAAACTGTTGGTCTGATATCCATTATTTGAACGACTTGCAATCTTTATGGAAATCTTACAATAAACTCTGGAAAGATGAAAATGACCAGGACTTTCTTAAAACCGCGATACATTGGTATGTAGAGGCCAATTCACAAGCGGGAATGGTTGATGGTTCAATTATCTTAATTCAAACAGCATTAGAATTAATCTACAATTGGTTAATTGTTGAACGACAGAAGGTAATAATTGGTGGCGATGCTGAAAAACTATCAGCTGCCAATAAAATCCGTATGATCATTTTTCAATTAAAGATTGATGCAGCAGTACCTCCGGCATTTCAGGAGCTTGCCGCATTACCTAACGTCATTGATGGGCCTGAAGCTTTTACGTTTATCAGAAATGCGTTGGTACACGGCCAGGAATCCAAGCGTACGGAATTGAGAAAAATAGACTTAATGGCAAAATACCAGGCATTACAGCTTGGCATTTGGTACGTTGAACTGGCTTTATTATTTATAATGGATTATAAAGGTAAATACAGAAATCGAACAGACGGCAATCCTTGGAAAAATACCGGAACAATTGTTCCATGGATCAATGATAAGTCATTCAAAATAGGTGAACCTTCTAAATTTACTGAAGAACAAATTGCCAGCTTTGTTGAACTTTTAGAAGAGCAAGGAAAAGTTCGAAATCCTTCAGAAGAAAAGGTAAAAAGGTGCAAACTTATTGCAATGGGATTCTCGTGGGGCAAACCTGTTGCAATAGGTGCCATTAAACCTAAAACAGCAAGTGATTTTGGAGCAGATAAAGCAAACCTGCCAGATTTAGCAAATGATTATGATTGGGAGGCAGGATATTTTTATACGCATCCAGAACATCAGGGCAAAGGGTTCTCATCTATAATTTTTAAACATTTGCTGAAATTGTACGGGAAACAAAATTTAATGGCAACTACTGAAATAAGAGATGGTAACAGCATGATTAACATTCTTCAAAGGGAAGGTTTCAAACAGACTGGTCAATCATGGAAAAGCACGTTATCCGATAATGAATTAAGGTTATTTTTAAAGGATATTAAACAGGAAGAACAAGCAATGAGGGATAGCTTAAATGCCTATATGCCCGAATTAATGAAAGAATTACAAGACGAGTCCGGCGAATCAGCAAACGATCAGGACGATAACCCCAATGAGTCAAAGAGTTAATTGATTGCGCGATAGAAATTAGGAAATTTGAATAAATGACGGTAAACAACGTGACGATGCTGGAGTATAAATATTTGTTTCCCGAACTATCGGGTGACAAACATGGTGAGATTTTATCCTTAATCTCCGGTGTTGATTTTGACGTTGCTTTTCCAATTGTTGCCAGACTGAATTTTGTTGTAAGGGAAGGAAAATATAAATCTTTTGATGATGAACTTGACTTTTGGTTTGGCTCTCAATCCCCACTTGTCAATCAATATAGGTTGCGGATACTCCATGGCTACACTGAAAAGGAATGGAAGAGCCTTCGCCTATTGAACATGTGGTCGAATCTCACATTGTTACAGCGATTTTTAGAAGTTTATGGCATTCAGAATCGTAATATTCATCCACCTGATGTTGATGGGACTCATGAACGGCTTCTAAAAGCATACCTGCTCATCAATGAAATTTATGTTGCTAACTTCAACTCACAGCGTATAATAGAAAGCATTCCAAAAGGTGGAGGGGTACTGATGATGCTTGGATTGACAATGACGACCATGTTATTGCCATATCACGATCTAAATCACATAGATGCTGCTGATGCCATGATTAGCCAGTTTATAAAAGCATCATATTTTTTCCAATTTGCTCAAATCAATCTGCCGCAAATACTTGAGGTGTTTTTAAAATCGTATGGCGCTTCTAATTGGAAGGAATATTTCAAGGCTATATTTCCTCTTGTAGATCATGCCCTTAAAAATAATATCAATGGCTTGGCATATTTAGTTGTTGATCCAAACACTCAACGGGCTGAAACATCAAGGATGTTTTTAAATGCGTTAGCAATTGAAAGTGAAGATACAGGTTTTACTCTTCATGACTTTATATTGCCACGATCTAAACCATTATTTCAAATTGAATCTGATAAATTTTTAATTATCGATAATTTATTGGTTTACAATAAAGTGTATAATTCCTTATTTTTTGAGTTTAGCGGAATTATTAAACAACAACCTGAATTATTCCCCAAAATAGATTTTAAAGGATATTTGAATGATGAGTTTTCAGAATCATACCTATCAAAACAGGTGCTCGATTCGATATTCCATAATGGTAAATACCTCAAATTTTCTGGTGAGCAAATAAGAAAATTATATGGCCCGGCCTTCAGTGCCGAGCCTGATTATTATACCCGCGCCTCGGATGAAGTTTTCGTATTTGAGCTTAAAGATACTTTTATAAATGGGGTCACTAAACAATCCTTTAATGTCGGCCGGATTTCAGATGAGTTAAAAGCCAAACTTTGGTATAAAGAAATACAAAAAAAGGATAGAGTAAAGGTTGAGCCTAAAGCAGTCAGGCAGATAATAAACAATATCAAACGGGCGATAGCAAACGGTTTGCCTTTCGATAGTGATTTGAAGTACAAGTACCTGACTTTTTACCCAATATTACTTTACATTGATCAAAGCCTATCAACTCCCGGAATAAACGAGGTTGTCAATCAGTGGTTTCAAACAGAACTAATCAATGATACTGATTTGGCCAAAGTTCAGGATCTGATTGATGTTAAACCTCTAATCATGATTGATTTGGATACCTTAATAGTTTTTCAGGATGATTTTAAAAATGGTAAATACGATCTGGGATTGATGATCAGACAATTTTGGGCTTACAAGGAGGGACATTTAGCATTAGGAAAACTGGGGATCACTCAGGCGCTTTATGATAGCACCTTAACATTTGGCGCATTTCTACGGCTGCTTAGAAAGCGCCGGCAAACACCAGGTGTATTTTGGGATTTTGCAAAATTGCTGTTTGATGAAAATGGGGAGTAGAAAAACAGCTTAATTTGTTAATTCATAACGGATCATAACCAGATAATTCTTTGTAACTCATGTTGTTTTCTTTTGCAATTGCAATACATTCATCCTGTTCGAGCGTTGTAAGTTTGTGTATAAAATCAAATGTTCTGCTACTAAAATAAAGGCGTCAGCACAATAAAATCCTGTCCGATGGATCTCGATGCTAAGTTTCTTAACACTTCCTCTGTATATTCAATTAAAATTATGAGTTATATCACCCCAACATTATGGCTTATTTAGTCTATGAAATTTTTCAATTAACAGCCGAGGAAATAGAAGTAGTTGAGGAAAACTATAAATAAGTGAACAAAGCTACCTCATAATTACAACTATTGCTTAACATGACTTTCCACTCTTTATGACATTAAACACCCCATCCCATTTTCAACGCTTAGGCACCAAAAGCGCAAGGCATGTGAAATGTCAAGGCCGAAGCACCGCTAAAAAACAAATTAAAATGCTTCGCTTGTATAGCCTTTACATTTCACCTGCCGGTCGGTAACTTTGCCGGATGCGGTGAAATGGGATTATAATATTTGAGTGATGGGAAAGGCAGGTGTGTTATGAGGAACGAATTTCACTCCTGCCAGCGGCAGCGAGGCTGACGGCGCAATGAAACCCGGCGCGCAAGCGCGAGGTGCAATGAAGCCGCCTGCCGTAGCTGCATGGTTCCAACGGGTGTACGAGTCGTTTTGCTTTTCAGCAGCAAAGTCGGACGATTAAAATCAACCGCCCGACATGCTGCTTTTGGGTTCTTAGCGGTACCATCTTTACGATCAATAGTTTCAGAAGCAAGGCAAGGCGAACGAATGCCCGCCTGCCAATACTGCTGAGGCTGTCAACACTTAATATCTTGTATATATTGCTTGTAAGTTCTTTCTGCGACCTTATTAAATTTCGTTACCTGCTTCGATAGTATCCTTACTGAATCTCCATCAGGATCAAATGAACTGTTATATCGTGATTGTGAATAGGCGTTTTGCAACAATTGATATAATTGTGCCCCCTCGGTGGTATTAAGCTCAAAAACATCTTTTAATTCATCTGTAAACAACAAGGTAAGCCTTAATAACCTTGATAAATTATGCATCTGTACCCGGTAGCCTATAACGGCCTGTATAATTGCTTTTAAAACGCTTTCAACAGATTGATGCAAGAGAAATGCTGCAAGCCTGAAATTATTATCTGCCCTGTATAATTCTGCACCTCTTAAAAATTCGCTACCCTGTTTGCCCCAACGTTCCCAATTGAACTTTGCCCTTTCCAGTAATACCTCCTTAGTTATTTCCTGACGCTCCGGTAATATTAATTCCGGGGATTGATATAGAACAAATCCCTTTTCCATAACAGTTAACCAAAAGCGCCTGCCGATATTAAGCGCTTCTTTTGCGCTGTTTGCCTTGTGGACTATAGCATGTACATGAGCAAGGTATTGGCAATTATCTTCAATCTTATTACTGATTTCATGCTCAGGTGTTTTTTCATCATCGTCTATCAGAATAAGCAGGTAAAATGTAAACGGCTTGGGATGAGTTCCCAAATGAATAATCATTTGAACCTGCGGACAGCGTTTTACAATCAAATTTTTGATTTCTTCCAATGCCAATTTTTCGGCTGCCGTTGGTTCGGCGTTTATGGTTCTTAGCGCAATTGGTTCGCTGGATGTTTCGGTTAAGCTATTTTCAAGCTTGCTCCGCTTTAGCTGTGGGCGACCGCCCTCTCGCTGGCAGATTAGCCATGCTGCCGAGTAAAGCTTAATTAAGTTTTCATAAACGGTAATCACCTCACCTGCATATAAAGCCTCTACATCCGCATTATTGTAAAGGGCTACATGTGACCACTCGTGAAGCTGATCCCTATATTCCTGCGGCTTAATTTTCTTAAAGACTTTCTTAACTGCCTTATAGGGTTCAAGCTGTTCTTTCAAGGAAAGGTTTTTAGGGTAGTATTCCCATTGTTCCTTTTCTTTCTCTAATTGTTCTCCCGTAAGCTGTTTCCGCTGGTAAGAGAAGCTCTTGTAATTGACTAATAGCAGGTACATAGCTTCCAAAATCCTCAAATTGAGGTCATATATAAAAAGTAAAGTGCCGGGTCCATGTCGTTTTTCATCGTAATGCTCATCGTTAACTACATAATAACGCCATTCCTTTAGCCGCTTGCCGTGGCCTTTTACTGAATCAGCACTAAAAAAATCGACTACTACAGACATTGGATTTTCCACTTCGTAATGGCGAAGCGTTTTAGGATAATGTTCCCAGGGTGCATAAGTTCCGTTGTACATGATACTCTTTTTATACCGGCCTCCATTAACCGGCAAAGCAAAAGAATAGCGAAACATCACCGTACCGAACCATAAGCGATTGTACTTTACAATAAAGGCGTTGTTTTGTACATTTACTTTTTAACAATACATTTGACTTATGGCAGAACCAACCTTACATATCGGCAGAAAAATCAGCAAAATTCGTGAGTTGCGGGGAATGAAGCAAGAAACCCTTGCTACTGAATTGGGAATAAGTCAACAAGCTGTTTCTAAAATCGAACAGAGTGCAGATGTTGACGGCGAAGCTTTAGAAAAGATTTCTAAGATTTTGGGTGTACCTGCAGACGCTATCAAAAACTTTAATGATGATGCTGTTTTGAATATAATCTCAAATACTTTTACCAGTCAGGATACTTCGACGTTAAACGCAATTAATTTTCAACCATCGTTTAATCCAATTGATAAAATTGTCGAATTGTATAATGAAAAGATTGTTTTACTTGAACGCCTATTACAGGCTGAAAAAGAAAAGAACGAACTGTTAAAAGGTAAATAACAAAAGCAGCCCAAAAAATATTAAATTGCCATCATCTAAAAGGACAAATTCTTTTGTCCAATTGTGATAAGGTTTCCTCTAAAAAGAACCAAATATTACTTCAATCTTATTGTTTACTCCGTTCTCAAACTTTTAACGGGATTGTTTAACGCTGCCCTAATCGATTGGTAGCTGACTGTTAACACTGCGATGACGATGGCCAAAAGACCTGCGCTGGCAAACATCCACCAATTGAGTTCTATCCGGTAAGCATAGCTGCTCAGCCATTTGTCCATCGCATACCAAGCTAATGGAAAACCAATGAAAAGTGATAATGCCACCAGTTTCACAAAGTCCTGCATTAGCATGGTCACTATTCCCCCAACGCCAGCGCCTAATACACGCCTTACGCCAATTTCCTTTATACGTCTCTGGGTCGCAAAAGTGGCCAGACCGAAAAGGCCCAAGCATGATACCAGGATTGATATTACTGAAAAGGTATTGAATAACACGCCCATGCGCTGCTCGGCTACATATAATTTAGAGAGATCCTCATCTACAAAACCATATGCAAAAGGTGCATTTGGGTAAACATGCTGAAAAATAGAACGCAACTTCAGGATTAGGGCCTGAACATTTGCCGGACGGGACCGTAAGACAAGGTAGCCGCCATTGTTGGTATGTTTTATAATAAGGGGCTCAATTGGTTGCTGAACCGGCTTGAAGTTAAAGTCTTTTACTACGCCAATAATCAATCCTTCATGTCCTTTACTGCTGATCTTTTGTCCCACAGCATTTTCAGCAGTCATTCCCATAACCTTCACTGCTTTCTCATTTAATACATAATTATTTTCATCCCCCTTGGCTTGGTCATCAAAGCTACGTCCGGCAAGCATATGCATGCCGAAGGTTTTAACGAAGCTACCATCTACGCTGATGTGCGGAAAAAGAATTTGCAGGCGGGGATCTTTTCCGCTCCAGGTAACATTATTTGTGGCCGAGCTCAGATTGGTAGGCAATTGATTGATCAGGCTATAATCAGTAATATCAGGGCTTTGCTGTAGGCCCGCTTTTAACGCCTGGTAGTTGTTCTGCAGATCACCGGTTTTGGGCATCTCCAGGTAAAGCAGGTTTGCCTTGTTAAAACCTATATCGCGGTTTTGGATAAACCTTAACTGATAGTTGACCACAATGGTGCTCACCATTAAGATGACTGCTATAGCAAATTGGAAAACTACTAAGCCGTTACGTAAATAAGACTTTTGATTGCCGAGTATCTTTAATCCTTTTAACACTTTAGCCGGATTGAATGAGGACATAAAAAAAGCCGGATAGCTGCCCGAAACGATTCCTACTAATACCGCTAATGCTAACAAACTTCCCAGTAATTTGAAATTTAACAGGTCCATTGTCATTTGTTTGGCAGACAGGTCATTAAATAACGGTAATAGCAACCATGCAATAGCACTGCCAATCACTAAAGAAATTATAGCTACTAATAAGGATTCGCTCATGAACTGCGCAATCAATTGGCTACGCATGGCACCAATGGTTTTGCGCAAACCAACCTCTTTTGCTCTTTGGCTACCTAATGCTGTTGACAAGTTCATAAAGTTGACACAGGCCAGCAGCAAAATAAATAGGGCGACCAGAAAAAATATCGTAACATACTGGTTATTTCCCTGCCCGTCCACATCCAGTGCTAACTGCGAGTGCAAATGAATGTCGGCAAGTGGCTGTAAAGTAAAGGTGCTTTTGGTATTACTCTTGTCATTAGCCTTATAGATGGCGTCAATTTGCTGTTCAAGCGCCGTTATAGCCTTGGCATCTGTTTTAAAGTTGTCATCCAACTGAATATAACTGTAAGCGGCAAAATTGTCCCAAACACCGCCATTCGATTGGTTATAAAACTCGATGGGTAACAAAATCGCAAATTGTAAATGCGAATTGTGTGGGGTGTTCTTCAGCACACCGGTTATCTGGTAGTCATGTCCGTTCGCATCGTTATCTACATGAATCGTTTTTCCGATGGCGTTTGCAGTGCCAAAGTATTTGATTGCAGCGCTTTCTGAAACTACCACACCATCCGGACGTGTGAGTACTTGGTTAGTCTCGCCCTGCAATAACGGGTAATTGAATACTTGCAGGAAGTTAGCATCTGCGTAAAAGATATTTTTCTCAGCAAATTTCTGACTGCCCACACTTACGACTGCGCTGACGGGCACTATCCTGGTTACCGCTTTGATAGCGGGCAACTGTTGCTTAATTGCTGGCGCGACTGGCGGCGGCGTAACCGCTGCTGGTGTGCCGGCTACATTGGCGGTTATCCGGTAGATGTGACCGGAATGTTCGTTAAATTGATCATAGCTTCGTTCATCTTGCACCCATAAAAGGATCAGAATACTGCACGCCATGCCCGTGGCTAAACCAAAAACATTCAGAAAGGTAAAAAGCTTAAACCTGCGCAAGCTGCGGAAAGCGGTTAACAGATAGTTTTGAAACATAACGACGGATTAATATGCTACATAACCCAATGCTATGCCATTTACATAGCGCCTTGATTATAAGTATGATATATAATAATTATCTCTAACAACTGTTCGATAACGTTACAATCGAGTGTCCGCTTTTATATTAGCACTGGCCAGCTGACCCGTCCGGAAATAGCTATACAGATTTGTGAGTAAATCCTGTAATACCTATACAACACTTTCTGTTAATCCTGAAAGGAACTATACAGGTGTTTTTTTAAAGATAATCATTAATAACTTGTTGTTGTTTGTCGTGTTGGAATGTGGGAAACTCCTTCAGTTTTCCATATTTCAACACGTTTTTCTTTTTTTGCTTTTTGCCGGCCTCCTCTTTTTTGTGAATAACTTTTGTTGGGGTTTATTTATACCGGCACAACCACTGGCTTTTCTTTCTGCCATTTTCTGGGATAGGCCTTCCATCGCTTTTCCAATACATTTCCCTGCTTGTGCGCCTGGTATGGAGTTAGGTAATCACAACTTCCGTGAGGCCTTAATTCGTTATATGCCTTAACGCTGCTATGTATCTTCCCGTAAGTCTGCTCAAAGTTGCATGAACTGCTATACAGGTTAAACTCAACCTTTAGAATACCGTTCATTCGCTCTGCCAGCGCATTCTCATACGGGTCGCCGCGCTCGGTCATGCTGATGGATACGTGTTCACTGCACAGCAGTTCCACATAGTCCTTCGAGCAATATTGAGCCCCTCTGTCTGAATGGTGGATTAGCGACTGCCCGCTGTAACTGCGGCTATCAAGCGCCATTTGCAGGGCTGCTATACACCCCAATGCCAGCATATCGCTTCGGAAACAATAACCCATGATCTTCCTGGAAAAAGCATCTGTTATCAGGCTTAAATAGCCCCACTGGTTCATCACCCTGATATAAGTCATGTCACTCACCCACACCTGTTCCGGGCGTATAATATCCACCCCTTTAACCAGGTTACTGTACTTATGCATCCAGTGGCGGGAGTCTGTGGTGAATACTTTCTTCCTGCGCTGGCGGATCAGCAGCTTGTGGACATCGAGTAACTCAAATAAGTAATCCCTGCCAACCGAAATACCATGTGATTGCAGTTGAGGCTGTAATAAAAAAAGCAGTTTCCGTGTACCCAGCCGGGGCAACGGACCCCTTAGTCCATGTACAAGCTGAAGAATGATCTCCTCTTTCATCGAATCATGCTGGCTCCTCCATAAATGATCGTAATAGGCATGGCGCGTTTTGCCAAACAGTCTGCACAGAGAGCCCCACCCCAATTGGGGATAGTCCTGCTTCATTATTTTGACTGCCTGGCACCAGCTTTTTTTCTGATTGCGATTTTAAACTGATCCTCCGCAACATCAATTAGCGTATTTAACGCACTGATCTTCAGTTGCGCTTCTTCCAGCACCTTTTTTAAAGCTTCTTTTCACTGTCCGGTAATTCAAGCCCTTCTGCAAGCTTATCCTTCATCTCAAATGGATCATAAACCGCAAGTTCGACATTTTCCTTCTTTGAGGCCCTAAGCCATTTATTTAATGTGTTACCACTAATCCCGTTCGCCTTCCTCGCTGCATGAGGAGTTAACTCTCCCTGCTCAATCAATCGAACTATCGATCTTTTTTCAACTTCTGTTAAATGAGCCCCTCGCTGCTTTGTTTGGTATTCTTTCGATCCGTGATTACGCATCCAATCGCTTAACGTACTTCGAGATACACCATATTGATAAACTATTACACTTCTTGGAGTGCCAGCCTCTATCTCTTTTATCAACTCATCCCGTAAACTTACCTGGAAATGTCCTCTCTCGTGGAACCGACCCCCCGCTAATAAATCCTCGTTTTCTTTTTTCATACACTTCTTTTTAGTGTATAGCTTTTTCCGGACGAGTCAAGCAATATTATATTTAATAAAAATAAGTTTCCTCTGCGTTCTCATGGAACAAGCCTGGGTGCTATCTACAGTTTTGGCAGCTTAGGTTTCAGACTTTTTATTCTATTACCTTTTCCGTCCTTTTAATTTTGTTAATCAATATTGCTTTGAGGCCACGACAGCCTCGCGTTATTATACAATGCTGCTTTAGCCTGCAAGTCTACGAAGTGAGCAATGCCCTTTTCTTTGTAAATAGTTAGCGTTTCTAATGTGTTATACACACTTTAAGCAATCTTCTTGCGACGGCAACTATAGCTTTCTGCGCTTTCATTCGTTTCCGTAATTTATCGAATAAAGCATGCCAATAGGAATCTCTCATGCGAACCGCAGCCCAAGCCGCGCCAACAATGGCGACTCTTAAATAACTGTTACCTTTTTTAATTGCAGTGTTTTTTCGCTTGCCTGCACTTTCGTTGTTGCCCGGTGCAATACCGCACCACGCAGTGAAATGATCCGCTGATGGAAATCTGCTCATCTCTTTTCCGGCTTCGCTTATAATGATTTCGGCTGATTTAACACCAATGCCGCTAATGCTATCAAGACATTCAAATGCCTGTGCATAATGCTCACTGATTATTTCAGTAATTGAGTTATCTAAAAAGTCGACCTGCTTTTGCACATGGTCGTAATCCTGTAATAGCATTTGCAATTGAGTGTGATGATAGGTTTGCAATGTCCCATCTAATGCTTTGATCAACTGTTCTTTCTTTTTAATTACTTTGCCTCTGGCACAACTAAGTAATTGTTCCTGATCTGTGACACCTTTCGCCAATAGTCTTATCATATCCATTGCCGATAAAGTATGTATGGAACTAATGACAGAACGAAGTTTGATATTATTGCTTTCCAATATCTTAAGCAAGCGGTTCCGTATGCGATTGAGTTGCCAAGTATAGAATAAACGATTCCTGCAATAATCTCTGATTATTCGCTGAGTATTGTCAGGCATAAAACTTGGTCGAACTAATCCGTGCAGTAACAATGTACAAAGCCATTTAGCGTCCTTGCGATCAGTTTTTCGTTTCGGCATCTGCTTGATATGAACTGGATTCGCGACGATTACTTCGATACCTGCTTCGGTAAGTATGGCATATAAGCTCATCCAATAAATGCCCGTGCTCTCCATCAGGCAATGGTGAATATCACACTTTTGTAACCAATCTCTGATCTGCTTGAGTTCACAGGTGTAAGTTCCAAATTCCCTGAACTCCTGATTGCTGCCATCTTTCCCGGAGATAAAGCCGACGATCTTATCTTTGTGCATGTCCAATCCACAGGCTTTATCTAATTGAGGCATAATGTTCACATCTTCAATTACTTGTTGTTTCATAAATATCCTCCGTTGATTATTTATGATATACATTTTTATGAGCCCGGGTGTTTTTCAAATCATAATACTTAGGTTAAAGTCCCCTAACAGCGAGTGAAAGGGGACTTTATTTTTTAATAATTAATTATATAAGGGTTTATTTATCTGCTGTTTTAGTATAAGCTGTATCCATAGCTGATAAAGTTCTCCTTTTTGCTATCTGCTTAAAATAAATCCAAGCCCGTTGATAATGGGCTGATTGTTGACTTTGTTTATGTTGACTGTAGGCTTCAATTGCTTTCCCACCTAAAGAATATAAATAAGTAATAGCGACTAAACATAAACCCCAAGGAATAAGTCTGCCAAATACAATTTTGTAATATTGTCCCTGATTAGTTTCGGGGAATAAAATAATTCGCAATTGCTTAACAGCTGACTTTGGTGCCTTGTCCAACTTCTCAATGAGGGTTTTAAGCAAAATCAATTGCTGATCTGTTCTATCATTTTGTTTGATTTCCCTTACCTCCCGAATTATTGTATCCATTGCCACTGAATAATCTGGAATATGGATTTCAGCGATTTTAGCCACCTGCTTTTCCATTTCTAAACTATTTTTTACGAGGTTATCTACGATTTCCTCACTGCTGTCCATTCTGTTATTTAATTCATCTATCTCTTTCATCTTGATATTCCTCTGCTTTGTTCGCGTTCATTTTTCTTTCTCCTTTTACTCTCCGGTGTATTGCCTTCCTCCGGCATATTCGCAAGTAAACCGCCTAACAAGTCAGTTCCCGCCGATAAGGCTTGTTTCAAATAATGTGTTTCAGGTTGGGGCTTTAAATAGGTGGTTTGTTCCGGCTTTTGACTATTGCTCTTTTCCTGTTCGGCGTTTCTCATTACTTCCCTTAGCTGATCAGCCAAAGTCTTTTCCGGGTTAACCTGCTGTTGCTCTATGGCCTGGCTCAATTTTGCATAACTTAAACTACGGTCAATATCTGATCCTTTAAATTTGTATTCACCCTTACTGAAACTGATGCCCTGTACCTCGGTAGTGCCACTTTTGTATTTCAAGTGGGTAACAATACCTTGTTTAGCTAATACCAGCTTTAACTCGTTAATATTTTTCACTTTTTTGCTGGCCGCTTTAATCGCATCAAATAATTCATATTTGATCTTATCCTCACCTTTAAGCTGTTGTCGGTTAACCTTTTCCTTACCCGGTGAGATATAAAGGCCATGCTTTAAGGTCAATTCTTTAGCTACCAGTACATTCCTCTGCTTTTGAAAATTGTCCGATAAAGTTTTACCATTGTTGCTCACCCGGTTGTAAACGATGTGAATATGCGGATGATCTTTATCCCGGTGCTTAACAATTAAGTATTGCGTATCCTGTATTTTCATTTTTTGCAGGTACTCTTTAGCCATATTTACCATTATCTCATCGTTCAACTTAGCGGCATCGTTTACGCTCCAACTCAAGGCAATATGGCCAACGGCCTTTCCTAAATTGGGATTGTACTTTCGTTGCAGGTTAAAATCATTGATGATTTGGTTGACCTGCTGCATTCTTACGCCTGCGGCATCCAATACGACCGCATCATGTTTTTGTACCACGTAGCGGATGCACCCGCCAAAGCTTCTACCCGTTATCACTTTCCCTATCATGCTTATTGAGGTGTTTTAAAGTAATATCTATCTCGTTCAAAATCTTACTGCAATCCCGTGCTACGGTTAAAAGCCCAAGTTGATGTGCAAGCTTAGTTAGCTGGTTCAGGTTGTTAGCAAGCTCGGCAAGCATCCAAAGGATGTGCCGCTCATCATGCGTTAATCGGGGAACTATCTTCGCGCTTTTAGCCGCTGCCCTTATCCAACTGCTTGACCGCATACCTGCGGTCTTGGCTTTATTGTCGATAAAAAAGCGCTCGGTCGCTGTCATTCTAATGCGGATAATCAACTCCCGCCTAACTCTTTTCTTCGGCGCACCGCCTTTGTTTTTTGTCTGGTTTACCTGTTGTTTATTAGTTGTCTTTACTGTCGCTTCCATCGGTTAACTCCTTACTCTTTCTTCAATTTTTCCTTTTGCAACCAACGGGCGCAAAAGGCAAGTTTGCCCGGTGCCGTAGGCATCCGGGATGTTTTTGTGGCAACAAAAACACAAACTTGCTCCTTACAAGCGGATAAAAAACCGCTATCCCCGCAAGCGGGTATAGTCGGTATATCTGCATAACTCAAAATGCCTTAAAGCCGTTGGCTTTTAAGCCATCCGGCCAATAAATCAAGCTGCCATTTGCCGGGTGAAAAGATGGTTGATAACGGATGTAACCGTACTCATCCAATTCCCTGATGCACTTGTGGTAAGTCGCAATGGATGCAATTTTGGAAAACGCCATTACCGTCTTACGGGTGATGGCAAACGGACTAACGAAGCCATTTCGCTGCCAAAAAATAAACAGAGTCGTGAACAAGCTTACATGGGTTGCCATTACCCGCCTGTCCGTTCCCATGCGCTTAATAATGTCGCTGTAACCATTTAATTCTTTTGAGATAATCATTGTTCGTTCTCCTCCAAAATCTTGTTGATGTCCTCTAACTTGTAATACATAATGCTGCCCATTTTGGTAAAGCGTAACGTCCCGTTTATGCGCAGGTTCTGTAAGGTGCCTGGTGATATATTAAGCATCTTCCTTACCTCGCTGCTTTTTAGCCATTTCTTAGGCTGGCTTTGTCCCGGCTGAACGATCTGTTTAATCTCTTTTAATAAATCCTCCAACCGCCTTAAATCTTCTCTTGTGACCAATTCCACATTCATCTGTCATCCTCCTTTTAATCTTTGATAGTTTGTTGCATGGCATTGAGTACCTCACTTTTTTTGAAGTACACCCGTTTATGCAGGCGCAAATAGGGTAAGCCTTTTTTCATCCAGTCGGTAAGCGTTACCAATGACACGCCCAGTTCAGCGGCAAGCTCCTGCTTGGATAAGAGTTTTTCCGAATCCAGGGGCTGGCTGCCGCCTGTTTTAAAGTGTTGTTGTAGTTCTGCCCTGACTGCATCCCTTATGCATTGGCTTAGGGCGTTTGTGCTGAATATTTCCATAGCCTTCGATTTTGGATCAAAGGAATAGTGAAAATGCACTTTTTCGTTACCACGCAGATTCGCGTGGTTAAATTGGAGTGGTTTGAGTTAAGTTGCAACAGTATGCAATTAGCTCATTATCAATAAAATGATAGATGGGAGCAAACAAAGGGGCTAAGCGAAAAGCGAACTATATCAGCTTCGCCTTTTCGCTTCAACTATTTGAAAAAGCTGTGATTTGGCGGGAACTACGGCTGACCTGCCGCTGGGTTCATCAGGATTGCCCGGGAAATATCTCCTTATGGTTTCGAACTTAATTTCCTTATTGCCATGTCTGAAATTCTTACAGACCATCTTTGTCCAGACCGTTTGTGTTTGTGAAAATACAAGTTCCTTACCATTCAATTCTAAGCCTTGCATCTTCTTTGCGAGGTCAACCACTGTCAAAAGATAGCCCTCCTGAATATTGATAAAGTCTTCGGTTTCTAATTTCCTCGCAGCTTTAAGTTCTTCTCTCAGCTCGGCGTTTTGTTCTTTTAAACTTCTGATTTCGCCCTCTTTATCTGCAATGATTTCATCTTTGGTTCGGCCTGTGTTCCATTGGTCGATAGTTTTAAGGTAGGCTAAGAAACTTTTTAAATGTTGTTTATTTTTGAACTCCATTGCGTGCCTGGAAGTGTAGCGGTTTTTTACTTTCAGTTCGGCGGTGGCATCGTCAATTATTTCCCAAACGTGTGTGAAAAATTCTTCTTCTTCGGCATCGGGATAAAGCTTTAGAAAATAATCGAGGTGATATTGATAAAAAGCAGGAAATCCTGCTTCCTGCTTATCATATAACCTGTATAAAAAATGATTGTCTTCGTTGTCTTTTGGCCAAAACAAAGGGCGGCCTATATCGTTGGTGTCTTGGGAAAAATCAGCCCAATGACGATGTTTAAAATATTGTGCTCTCATAGATAGATCGTTTATTCAAAAATAACCGTTTATCCTCAACGTTAAAAATGCGGTGATAAGGCTCTATTATAGAAAAACTAAAAGGTTGTTAGTTTAATTGGTTAGTCGAGAATTTGATATCGAAACACATTATCAGAACGTTGTTTACGATACCATATTTATTAGTCGTTATATTTTCCAATCATATTTTGTTTTATCACAACCACACCGAATTGTTTTTGCAACTGTGTCATAATTCTTTAGTGACACATTACGCTTTTTACAGCCATCATCCTGACAAATAAATATTTTTTCAAATTCTACAATATCGCCCCAAAACGCTTTTAAATCTCCGATTTTAGGATTGAAAGCATTGTCGTGAGATAACAAGTTACCCAGCTGAGAGGAATTGGCCAAACGGTCAATTACAGGTATTTTAGCTTTAAGATCGCTACTGCTTTTATTGATCTTTGACTTCAATTCATTTAACATTTCATCAGGCATCCGTTTTTCATTAATATCATTGTAACGGAAACTTAATTTCACCTCCAGGTTCAGGCAAATGTTTTTAAGGGTATGTTCCAAGTATTTTCTGATAGGATTTCCAAGAAAAATGATATTTCCGCTTGAAATGCTGGTTTCTATCAACTCCTTGAGGTCATTTGGTTTTTCCTCTAAATATGTGGTTTTGTTGTCATCATGCTGGAGATTCTGATGAACCAGACCACCTGATTCCGGGGCAAGCTGACCACCAATTCCGGGGCAAACTGACCAGGGGATTCCGGGACAAACTGACCACCCTCAACGTGTAGCAAATGCTGTAGAAGCAACCATCTTTCGGAGGCAACATATACCTCCAAACATGGCCAATTCGACGATCAGCATGAGTAAGATTAGAAAGATTTTAAGGATGTACAGCCAGCAGCGGCCCATAATGACCATCGCTGCCCAGACTGATGCATCCCGGAATACCGTAAAGAAGTACCTGGCCGCCTTTAAAGCCACCAGCTTTACATTTGAAGAGATCGATGCCCTTAACGATAAGGAACTCGAAGACCTCTTCGGGAAAAGCAAAGAACACCCGCCTACCAGCCGTATGCAGTCCATGCAGCGCTGTTTTCCCCAAGTAGATAAAGAACTCAAACGCACCGGTGTCAACCGGTACATGCTATGGGAATCCTACCGCAAAGAGTTCCCTGACGGCTACCAGTACAGCCAATTCTGCTTTTATTACAACCAATGGAAAGCCAGGGTCAACCCGACCATGCACATGGATCACAAAGCCGGTGATAAGCTTTATGTGGACTTTGCAGGCGAAAAGCTAAGCTATACCGACAAGGATACCGGTGAAGTTATTGCAGTAGAGGTCTTTGTGGCTATCCTCGGAGCCAGTCAGCTTACTTATGTAGAGGCGGTTCCGAGCCAGCAAAAGGAAGACTTTATTGCAGCCTGCGAGAATACGCTGCACTTTATCGGCGGCGTTCCCGCCGCCATTGTGCCGGATAACTTGAAGGCAGCCGTAACCAAAAGCAGCCGCTATGAACCTACTTTGAACGAAACGTTTGAGGACTTTGCAGACCATTATGGCACCACCATACTACCAGCGCGGGCGTACCGCCCGCGTGATAAAGCATTGGTAGAAGGTGCCGTTAAGATCATCTATACCAAGATCTACGCGCCTATCAACCGGGTTACCTATCATTCTTTAAAAGAGTTGAATACAGGTATATGGGAAGCATTGGAAACCCATAACAGCCAGTTGCTTAAAGGACGTAACTATAGCCGCAGGCTACAGTTTGAAGAGATCGAACGGCATACCCTGATGCCGCTGCCTGTCCTGCTTTACCAGTTCAAAAAGCACTTCTACGCTAAGGTGATCAAGAATGGCCACGTCAACCTCGGCCCTGATAAACACTATTACAGCGTGCCTTACCGCTTCATCGGCAAGCGGGTTAAGCTGTTGTATTCCCGCACCATCGTTGAGATCTACTCCAACTATGAGCGTATCGCTTTGCATAAACGGGCAAAGAACCCCTACGGTTATACGACCGATAAAGACCACATGGCCACTACGCACCGCTTTGTAACTGACTGGACACCTGATAAGTTCCTGGATTGGGCAGCATCCATCCATGAGGATGTGCGGCTGTATATCCTTAAGATCCTTGATCGCAAGCAACACCCGGAGCAGGCTTACAAGTCCTGCCTGGGTGTCCTTGGCTTCGCCAAGAAAGCCGGGAACGAGCGCTTAACGATGGCCTGCCAGCGTGCGCTCAGCTACGGTATCCATAACTATAAAACGATACAAACCATCCTGGAGAACAAGATGGACGGGTATGAGGAAAGCTTGTTTGCAGATGAGCTGCCTATGCCTAACCATGATAATATCCGGGGGAAAGACTATTACAAATAACCATTAAACAACAAATAATGAACACAAGTACACTAGACAAACTGCGGAAGATGAAGTTCTTCGGCATGTTCCATGCCTTCAAAAGCAGCATGGAAACGGGTAAAACAAATGATTACACAGCGGATGAACTGCTGGCCCACCTGGTAGATGCAGAATGGGACGACCGGCAAAACAGGCGTATCGAACGGCAGATACAGTATGCCAAGTTCCGCTATAAAGCCTCCGTAGAGGACGTTCATTACCATGCCGACCGAAGCATCGACCGCAACCAGATCATGCGCCTGGCAGACTGTACCTTCATTGACCGCAATGAAAACATACTGGTTACGGGCAGTACGGGTATCGGTAAAAGCTATGTGGCTTCTGCCATCGGCTATCAGGCCTGTATGCTGGGCTACAGGGTGTTTTATGCCAGCACGCCTAAGCTATTCGCTAAACTGAAAATGGCTAAGGCAGACGGCTCTTATATCAAGGAACTCGCTAAACTGGAAAGGACACAGCTGCTCATACTGGATGACTTCGGTATTCAGCCTTTTGATGCACAAAGCAGGGCTGCGCTGATGGAACTGATCGAAGACCGGCATGGCAAGACCTCGCTGATCATCACTTCACAATTACCGGTAAGCAAATGGTTTGAAGTTATCGGTGAAAAAACGGTTGCTGATGCGATCCTGGACCGGATCGTTCATGATGCGCACCGCATCGAACTAAAGGGAGAATCTATGAGAAGAAAACGTAACGTTGAACCGGAATCCAGCTACTAATGAAATTGCCTTTTAAATAACTATTTTTGTACACGCTTTTATAGCGTTTGCTGCACGCCCCACGTCAGCTAATTGCCTGGTCAGTTTGGCCCGGAATCAGGTGGTCAACATCTCCATAACATACAAATTATTTACTATTAATAAAATAATGGGTGCTTTAAATCAAAAAAATATACTTTGGAGATATATAACTTTTTCCTTGTGATTAAGTATTATATAGGTCTATTTAAGTGAAGTTATATATTTAATTCGAGTTATTTATATTTTATTTTTGAGACTAAATAATCCCATTTAAAGATTGAATCACCAATATGAAATATGATGTAAGGCCATTTTTAGAAAAGAAAATGTCGGGATTGTTAGGCCTTTTGGGAACAAATAATATAAGCTGGGTAACAATAAATAAAAATTTCAGCAAAAATTTAGAAAAAGTCAAAAGTGATTTGGCATTGTCTCAAAATTCTATTTATAGAGAGGCTACATTTTACAGTGTTCTTATTAGCGAACACTATAACACCGGAGAGGGCGCAGGCATGTTTGACTGGTATAGTACGCTTTTTCAATCTTTATCATCAGTATTGACATCCACTGAAAAAGCATTAATACATCATTCAATTTATAATCTGTTGATAGAACCTGACAAAAATTATTTGAATTTCATAGGTGAACTGGCAGTATTAAATGAAATCAAAAAACAACCGGGATGTAATTTGATAAACGTTGAAGAGAAAATACAAGATGAAAATAATTGTACTGCAGATTTTCTAATTTCTGAACGAATATGATAGCGCATATATTCTAATTGAAGTTGTGAATCTCCACTTTCAAACAATTGATATAACTGACTCTGAAAGGGTAAAGCGACTTATTGCATCTAAATTAAGCGATAAAATTAAAATGAAATTTGCAAACCCCTTTTATGAATATTTTTTGCAGCCTGTTATATGGGTAAAGAGCGAAAATGACATAAATCAATTATTTAATCTATATCGAAATGCTCCATTGCCCATTAAGAATGTGTTAGCACCATTTACCTATTTCACTTATAGAGAAGTTTCCGGTCAATATGAGCATCATTTTGACCGGATATATTAAGCTGAGTGATATTTGAATTTGTTATTTATACGTTTAAAAGTAATCCGGTTTAAAACCTATTCTTTTACGTTCTTGCGGTTCTGACTTTTTATCAATAAGTTCATCAAGATATCGGAATACAACTTCCATATTCTTATCCTGATTATCGAGCTTAGATTTAATTTTTTCTATTTCCAATCGTAAGTCGGTGTTATCCATTAACACTTGGCGGATGCGTGTAAATATGCGTATGATTTGTATGTTTACCTTAATAGCCCTATTACTATTTAACACACTCGATAACATGGCAACACCCTGTTCGGTAAAAACCATAGGTAAGTATTTTGTATGCTCTCCTTGTTTTAAGGTGCCAATTTGGCTCCTTAAAATTTGATATTCGTCTTGTGAAAGCTCAAACATGAAATCATTGGGGAATCGATCAAGATTTCTTCTTACTTGTCTTTTCAGTTGTTTGGTTTCTACTTCGTATAATTTTGCCAAATCAAAATCTAACATTACTTTCTGATTTCTTATGTAATAGATTTGATTCATGATTATTTCATCAGGTATTATTTGATTTTCCATTAGTTTCTTGTCTTTTAAAAAAATGAGAATCTCTAAGGTCACAAAATGTGACCTTAGAGATTATGAAATTAAATTGCGGCGTATTTCTGTCTAATAGCGGCCATGTCCTGGCTAACTTTTAAATCCAATATTTTAGCGTAGTGCTGTGTAGTTTTAATATTGGTATGACCTAACATTTTGCTTACGCTCTCTATCGGTACACCGTTGGATAGTGTAACGGTAGTGGCAAAAGTATGTCGGGCAATGTGAAAAGTCAAAGGTTTATCTATGCCACAAATCCCTGCTATTTCTTTTAAATAAGCATTCATTTTCTGGTTGGTACTTACCGGGAGTGCCTTACCCAAATTACCGCAAACTGGATGATCAGCGTATTTATCAAGTAGCGTTAAGGCAGATGGTAATAATGGAATGCGACTTGGCGTATCTGTTTTTTTACGTTTTGTGAATATCCACATTTCTCCGTCCAGACCTTTGACAATTTCGTTGCGTTTAAGCTTATTTACATCAGCATAAGCTAAACCCGTAAAACAGCAAAATAAAAAAATATCCCTTACCTGATTTAAGCGCTCTGTTGAAAATACTTTGTTTGCCATAGCTTGCAAATCATCGCCATTGAGAAAAACCCGGTCAACCTGTTTGATCCTTATTTTGTAATTGATAAAGGGATCTTTGTCTAACCACCCGCTTGATAAGCAAATGCCAACGATTTTTTTGAAATTCTTTATGTATTTAAAAGCAGAGTTATTAGCGCAATTGCGTTCTGAACGGAGATAAAACTCATAATTGGCAATAAAATCGTGGTCGATTTTTTTAATATCTATATCCGACATTTTGTATTGCCACTGCAAATATTCTTGTGTATGTTTCAGTGAAGTTTGATAACGAATTGATGTACCTGCGGCATATTCTTTACCAACTAATGTGGCAATTTTCTTGTTGTGTTCTTTAAATACGTCTATAAGCATTCTTGTTTTTTCGCTTTTACCCAATAGCCTATCCCTAAGAGTTTCAGCGGTAATACTGCTTTTTGCTTCGGTCAATTGACTGTGCGCCTCATACACTTGTTTTTGCAAAGTGTCTAAATAGGCATTAAAAGATTTGGTGTCCTCCTTAGTCCCTTTTAATCTACCCGCAATGCAATTCCATAGACTTGGCTCACATTCCCGCCCTGTGGTAGTTTCCGAACGTTTACCGTTTACGGTAATACGTAGATAAATCGGCACCAGGCCGGCTTGATAGTTTTTTGGCTTTTTTAAATAAAAAAGCAAGCTGAAATTAGTTTTCATAATGTTTTAAGCATTAAAAAGTGAAACAAAATTAAGCTTGCAATCACATCTGTACAAGATGTTCAAAATTTGAACACCTTGATTGTCAGATCAATAAGTCGTTTTGGTGAGTAAGGAATTTCTAAAACTAACTCACCGAATTACGCTCCTTTTTATTGTGAATTGGTGAATTATATAACCATTTGACTAAAAAACAAAAGCCTGCAATCATTTGATTTGCAGGCTTTTAGTCTGTTTTAACATTGAACTTAGTGGAGCCGGAGGGATTCGAACCCTCGTCCAAACATGGTATAAGGTAAGCTTTCTACATGCTTAGCTGTTATTTAATTGTCGGGGCTATGGAAGGTTAACCGCTTACCTGTACCTTAGTCCGTATGTGCTTTGTTTCGCTTGCTTACCACACCTTTAAGCAGGCTATTTCCGTTTTTCGATGCCCCGGTTGCCGATCCAACAGAACAGAGAACCGGCGGGACAAAAGCTATGCTAATTCTAAATTAGGCAGCTAAGGCGTAGTTATTTTCGCCATTTGTAAGTTTGAGCGTTCAGATTTTAGCGCTAATTCACCCAACGCGCTGCATGCTTACTTATTTATCTCCATCCTGTCAATTCCGGTCGACCCCATTTTTGTAGAGTTTGCAGTATTACTGTTTCCAGTTTGCAGATAACACAAAGATAAGCTTTTTAGTTTGCTTACACGAGAATATTTCTTGCAAAGCCCCGAAAGCGCTGATGCACAAGCCGGAAAATGCTGCCGGCGCAGGCTTGCAGATCAGCCGGCGAACAGCCGCAGGATGGGGATCTTGTTCATGGCATAAACAAGCAACCAGGACAGGCCGAAGCAAAGCAGGGCCACCAGCGGAACACTGAAAAGGGGGTTAAATATTTTGTAGGTGATATCGTTCAGTTCTAAAATATTCAGGATCAGCGCATGGCTAAAGTAAATGCCAAGGGTGTATTTACTGGCGCTGTCGCAAAAGCCGGTGAGCTGCCGGTTCAGTTGTATAACGGTGTTTTTAGCGATGAGGAAGGCACTGGCAGCCAATACCACCACAAATGGCCCCACGGGTTCGTAAAAGTAAGTGCTGAGCTCCTCTTTCGTTACCTCAAAATAATAGGTCCCCACCGCGATGATCGCAGCTAAAATGAGGAAGAGGAGCGCGGCAACAACGGCCACATGCCTGAAGTTAAATTGTTTATTGGCCAGGTAATAACCCAGCACCAGGTAACCAATATAGCCGCTGAAGTACCGGAGTTCGATCGCTGTATTGAACCTGCTAAAGTAGGGCGGACTGACCAGGATACAGACCAGCCAGATGGCCAGAAAGTAAAGGGTTTCTTTTTCGGACGCGTTACGCACAAAGCGGCCCAGGATGGGGATAAACAAATACAAACCAATGAGCAGGTACACATACCACAGGTGGTAAGAACTGCCTGTTTTGAGCTGGTGCAGCACCAGCTTGATGCAGCCCCAGGCATCGGCAGGGAAAACGATGATTTCGATATACCATTGGTAGCCTATATAAACCAAACTCCAGAACAAAAAGGGGAGGATTAACCGTCCGATGCGCTTTTTTAAGAAATCGCCCAGTTCATACTCCCGTTTCAGCAGCAGCGCCCCGGTGATCATGATAAAAACCGGTACAGCAAAGCGGGTAAGGGCATTATAGGCATCTCCCGCCAGCCAATTGCCAGGCGTTTCCGTTTGGTAACTGAACAGCAAGGGAGATGCCGTGTGCAATACAACTACCGCAAACATGGCCAGTAAACGTAAATTGCTTATCCAGCTGATGTTTTGGTTCATTGGTTTATTTGTTCATTAGGAGATTGGTGCAACGCTGGTTACCGTCATAGCTACCGCTGCTGCAACTGTTGCTGCTCCCGCAACTGCATTAAACTTTACCCGGGTAAGCCTTCAGGCCCTCGGCCAGGCAAACCATGGCTTTGTTGAGGTCGTCATTATTCAGTACATAGGCCATCCTTACCTCATTGGTGCCGGCGCCCGGTGTGCTGTAGAAGCCGGTTGCAGGGGCCATCATTACGGTTTGGTTATCATAACTGAATTCTTCCAGCATCCACTGGCAAAACCTGTCGGAATTATCAATGGGGAACTTGGCCACCACGTAAAAGGCACCACCGGGGTTAGGGCAGTAAACGCCGTCGATTTTGTTAAGGGCGGTCACAAGCGTATCGCGGCGTTTGGTATATTCTTTATTAACGGCTTCAAAATACTCGTCGGGTGTGTCAACTGCGGCTTCGCCGGCAATTTGTTCCACCATACCCGGCGACAGGCGTGCCTGGGCAAATTTGAGACCTGCGGCAATCACTTCCTTGTTTTTGGTGATGAGGCAGCCCAAACGTGCACCGCAGGCGCTGTAACGCTTGCTTACGGTATCCATTACAATCACGTTTTCGTCCAGTCCGCTGAGGTGCATTGGAGAAATAAAGGTACGGCCGTCATAACAAAACTCGCGGTAGGCTTCATCGCTGAACAGGTAGAGGTCGTATTTCAGGGCCAGTTCTTTCAGCGCATCCAATTCTGCCTGCGAGTAAAGGTAGCCGGTAGGGTTATTGGGGTTGCAAATGATGATCGCTTTAGTTTTATCAGTGATGAGCTTTTCAAATTCGCTGATAGGAGGGAGCGCGAAGCCGTTATCGATGTAGGATAATATTGGTTTAACCACTACATCCGTTTGGTTGGCAAAGCCATTGTAATTGGCGTAAAAAGGCTCGGGGATGATCACCTCGTCGCCTTCATCCAGGCAGCTCATCATGGCAATGGTAATCGCTTCCGAGCCGCCGGTGGTAACGATGATGTTTTCTGGCGTGATGTTATAGCCCAGCTTGTTGTAGTATTCAACCAGCTTTTTACGATAGCTCAAAGTACCCTCGCTGGGGGTATAGGCCCAAACCTTAAAGTCGATGTTTTTGATGGCATCCAGCATACCTTCGGGCGTTTCAATATCTGGCTGACCAATGTTTAAATGGTATACTTTTTTACCATCGAGCTTGGCCTGATCTGCAAAGGGGGTTAACTTACGTATAGGAGAGGCAGGCATCCGCTGCCCTTTTTGCGAAATTTTTGGCATGTGCAAAATTAGTAAAAAAAACAAAAGGACATCCGAAAGCGATAAGCATCCGTCATGCCGAATTTATCCCGGCACCCCACAGAACAGGTATCCACTATAAAATTGCTCCGCCGCCGCTCGCCGTCATGCCCCCCGCCGTCATGCCAAATTTATCCCGCCACCCCACAGGACACGTATCCGCTATAAAATTGCCCCGCCGCCGCCCCCCGCCGTCATGCCCCCCGCCGTCATGCCGAATTTATTTCGGCACCCCACAGGACAGGTATCCGCTATAAAATCGCTCCCCCCGCCGCCGCCCCCCCGCCGTCATGCCCCCCGCCGTCCTGCCGAATTTATTTCGGCACCCCACAGGACAGGTATCCGCTATAAAATTGCCCCGCCGCCGCCGCCCCCCGCCGTCATGCCCCCCGCCGTCATGCCGAATTTATCCCGGCACCCCACAGGACAGGTATCCGCTATAAAATCGCTCCCCCCGCCGCCGCCCCCCCCGCCGTCATGCCCCCCCGCCGTCATGCCCCCCGCCGTCATGCCGAATTTATTTCGGCACCCCACAGGACAGAAAACCAGCGATAACCAGCCCTCATAAAAATGAAAGTAAACGCAAACGCTGAATTGCCAATCTTTTTAAGTAAAACGCAACCAATCCGGTTGTTCCAAAAGGCTGTTCCATGTAGTGTTTTTTACACCTATCGATATTCGCTTAAGTAATTGAATCATAATAAATTGCCGGTTTTAATTAAAGAACAGGGATGTTCCAATCTGTTCCATCAAAAGTGTGTAATCAGCTGTAAATCAGATAGAAGCAGTTTTATCTATTCCATATTTCAAATGTGGAACAGCGGTGCCAAAAAGCGGTCCGACCACCCTTGAAGGGTTGATTATGGCGGGCAAACTATGTAGTTTTATAGCAACACATTGCAGCGATTCGATCGTTGTAATATTAGCCGGTTGGGACAAAAGCGCCGGGCTTTACACGTCAGCAAATAAATAATCAAATGGACAAGCGAACACTACGGGAAACAGCACAGCGCCTGATGGCCGGCGACAAGGGCCTGCTGGCAATGGATGAAAGCACGCCAACAGCCAACAAGCGTTTTGAGGAGATCGGGATACCACAAACGGAGGAGTACCGTCGCAAGTACCGGGAAATGATTGTGACTGCCCCCGGCCTGGGGGATTGTATCAGCGGTGCCATTCTATTTGAAGAAACCACAAGGCAGTCTACAAAAGATGGGGTGCCCTTTATTGAGGTGCTAGAGCAAGCCGGCATTATCCCCGGTATCAAGCTGGATGAAGGCGCCAAAGATATGGCCGCCTTCCCCGGCGAAAAGATCACCGAGGGCCTGGATGGTTTGCGCGAGCGGATTACGGGCTATGCAGCACTGGGCCTTAAATTTGCCAAATGGCGTGCCGTGCTTACCATAGACAAAAGCACCCCGACCGATGGAAACATTTACGCCAATGCCCATGCACTGGCCCGTTATGCCACACTTTGCCAGGAAGCAGGTATAGTGCCCATTGTAGAACCAGAAGTGTTGATGGAGGGCGACCATACCATTGAACAGTGCTTGGCAGCGACTACCCGGGTGTTGCAGATCGTGTTCGAAGTGTTGATCAGTCAGCGGGTATACCTGGAGGGCATGATCCTGAAACCGAATATGATATTGCCGGGCCTGGATGCAAAGGAACAGGCAGATGCCGCCAGGGTAGCAGAAGAGACGATAACTTGTTTATTACGTTGTGTACCGGCAGCTGTACCCGGTGTTGCTTTCCTGTCGGGAGGGCAATCAGCAACGGACGCCAGCGCGCATCTGAACGCCATGCATGTGAGCTACCCGGAGTTACCATGGGCATTAACGTTCTCGTTTGCCAGGGCGGTGCAACAACCCGCTATGGAATACTGGAAAGGATTGGATGAAAATGTGCCCCATGCGCAGCAACTGCTGGTGGAGCGGGCGAGTCTGAACAATGCGGCAAGGCGGGGTGAATACCGCAAAGAAATGGAAGATTAGCGGTAAATTATGGCTGGGCCCCGACTAGGCCCATCTTTCGCTAACGAGTAAAAAAACTACATATACGGCGAATAAGCAACCAAATACGATCAGGAATAATTTTACTTGTTTATCCATTTAATTACGGTTAAATATTAGCGAACGCTACTTATTATGCAGTTTTCAATTTTTCTTAAATCTAGGGATAATTTAAGAAGATATTATTTTTTATGAAAAATATTAATAAATATTTTTCACGGTATTTTTTTGTTTGAGAATTAGCAAAGCAGGCTGAGTGAATAAGTATATATGATTAATGGGATCTTGCATACCGCTTTTCTCCTGCCTGGATAGCGGTGGTGAGATGGTTTTCATCCGGCGGTTTCGGACAGGCATAACCTGCCCCGAAAGCACAATACGGGTTATAGGCTTTATTAAAGTCTATTGTAACAGCGTTATCTTTAAAATCGCCTTCCCTTAAATCGATGTAACGGCCGCCGCCATAGGTTTCTATTCCATTGGTATCATCTGTAAACGGCAGAAACAGGTAGTCTTTGTAAGCGGGAATCGTAGCGAGGCGGGTACTGCGGTAAACGGTTAGTTGCATGGGCTGCCCTTTGATCAGAAAATTCAGCCTAGCGTAGGGAATATATTCTGAGCCAGTACCTGTAAATACCGGCATGATGAAAGTTGAAGCATTAGGTAATAATTCGGCGGAAGCTTTTACGCTATAGCTGCTATCGGCATCATAAAAGCGCAAATACGGCAGGTCATCCTTTTTTATCGGGGAATTTTTATCGTCCAGAAAGTCGCTTTTGTAGTGTTCGCGGTAAGCTGCTATTTGCAACTGGTAGCTTTGTGCAAAAGTTGCTGAACTGGTGGCAAATAATAAGAATGTAAGAAGATATTTCACTATGATATGATTTGGAGTTGTCGGTAAAGATAATTATTATCTAGCGTTAACAGTGCAGAGTTGGTCCGGGTCAATAAACTCTTAACCTGGTGTTTTTCAAAAATAAAGAACTAAAATGAAAGCGCGGTGTTGTCATTACAAACACTACAACTATGAAAAATCCATTTGTGAAACAAGATAATACGTTGCTTATTGCGGGGATAGCAATTGGTGCGGTAGCTGCAGGAGCTGTAACCTATATTTTATTAAGTGATAAGGGGGAAGGTATCCGCAAGAAAATTTCTGATGGATTTGGAAATCTTGTTGCAAAATTCCTGGGCGGTGCTAAAGAGGAAGAAGAACAAGCGGGTTACGATTTTAGAAAGACGACACCGAAATCACCTAAAACCGACAGGGGAGCGCTTTTGAAAGATGAGGTGCTGTCACACCCGCAAGGCTAAATACTTTCAACCTAAGAAACAAAACCGGGTGTCAGCAATACTATGGCGCCCGGTTTTGTGTTTAAAAACGATATATATTAGTAGGTAATTAAGGACTTGAATACGTTTGGTGTTGCCATGTAACCTGGTACGTTTCCATCCATGCACCATGCGCGGCTGTGTCGAAAATAATGCCGATGGGATCGACACGAATGTGCAGTGGCGCAGGGAAATACTAAAATATTTAAAACATTCGGTTATAGCATTTATAACCAGATAGTCTTTACGTGCTTATCAAATAGTATATATAATAATATTGGCGGAACAAAAGGCCCCTTACACTCGCTGTTTGGGGCCTTTAACCTAAACCTTATCACACTAGTGACAGACGCCACCAGTAATAGATCATCTAAGATATTAAATCACACGCTTTATTTGCAAGTGTTTTAAGGTGAAAAAATCGAAAATTAACAACAGGGAAAATTCATTTTCTTGATAATTTCTAAATATTAATTAAGCCAGAGTAATTAATAAAACACGCAGTGAGATAGGATGAAGCAGTATTTATTATTTATGATATTTTCTGGAGCGATATTCTTTCAAATATTGCTCATAGTATTGGTGAACTTTTTTTGAATATTTAAAACAGTAATCCAACAGTGGCTGCTGCCAATCATCCGCTAGTCCGAAGGACATTAGTTCATCTATATTCGCCGAACCCTGTATTCCCCCGCTACGGAGCTGAGATGACGCGGTGAGCATTCCCATATCATCTATCACCCGGTATAAATCACGGTAATCATCGCGGATCATTTTGAAATTGATAGAATCTTTTACGGGCTGCAATTCCTGAATAACGTAACTGTCCCCCCTGAAATCAGTAGTGCTGAGCAACATAGGTGTAATGTATTGCATTCGTCCCTGTACGCTGATGATGCGTTCCGCTTCGTTGCTCCATGCGGGCTGTGCCAATTTTATGGCAGGCAACACCGTGGAAGATTTCGATTGCTTCATATCTATCAGTAAATATTTGTTTCGTGTGTTGGTGCTTTTAAGTAAGAAGAGGTAACGTTTTACCCCGATGCTGCCCGTACCTGCCAGGCGGAAAACGGCACTTTTAACTTTGTAATTGTAGGGGCTGTCGCTATTATTTTCAATCCAGTTACCTATATGGGCCGTCAACTCTGCCTTGAGTTTCTTATCTATTTCAAAATGCCGCTCATTCTTTAAGGATAGCACCAGCTTGTGCTTTCGCCTTTCGGTACGTTTATCCAGTAGATCGCTTGGTTTGCTGTTTTGCGCAGTTTCTAAAAAATTCCAAACTATGCCTTTGGCAGTACGGGGCTCAATACTGTAGGCTTTACCTTTTGCAAGCGTTGCTGCATAGCTTTTGATCAAAAGACGGGCCATGTTAGCAGCTCGGTCCGGCTCTATTTTAAGACTTTCAAAAGCTATAAAAATACTGGTGGCAAGTCTTACTATTTCGTACGCGGCGGGTGCAAGCAGGGCCTCATCAAAGTCGTTCAAATCAAAATAGACCAGTTTATTATTACCCCGGTAACTTCCAAAATTTTCAAGGTGCAGATCTCCGCAGATCCAGGCAGGAGGAGAAGACGGCATGGTTTTAAATTGCGCCAGATCCTGATAAAAAAGTCCGCAGGTGCCGCGATAAAATCTAAAGGCATTTTCTGCCATTGCTTCGTATTTGAGCAACAGCGTTTCAGGTAATAGTCCGGCGTTAGAAGAAGTTAACCGTTCGTAAAGTTTACTCATTTTGGGGGCGTAAAATTTTAACCTTATAATCTAAACTGACTTAAATAGTTTTAATTGATTAAGTTAATTACAGAGATATTTTAATGAAAATGTAAAATAGGCTTTGCATTCTTCAACCGGTGTCTTTTTGTTTCCATAGTGGTACAAAAGATTTGGAAAGAATTTGTTCGTCAAGGCAGCTTTCAGCATCTGGTTACCTATGAAACGCTACCTACCCATCAATCTTTCATTAAACTTTAATATGAGATTAAACATGTCCTCATATTCATTCATGGGCAAGGTGGCACTGATGTCGTAAATGTCATGGTAAGCTTTTATACCACCCAAAGTATACCAAAAAAACGATGGCACTCCTTTTTCTGTGAACAGGTAATGATCGCTGTTGGCGGCCTTTCCGCGCGAATTGATATTTACCAGATATTTGTATTTCTCGTTCACCTGTTTCAGCATGGCGAATTCCTTGGGGAATACCGCTGCGTTAACTACGGTAATTCCATCTACGCCGGTTCCTTCTAAATCTAGATTTACTAAAAAGCGAATACTTTTAAGGTCGATCAGCGGGTTTTCGGTAAAGTATTTTGATCCTAACAACCCTGCTTCTTCTCCGGCAAAAAAGATGAAAGCCATGGTATAAGGCTGAGGATGTGTCCCATAATATTTAGCCAGGCTTAGTACCTGTGTTACCCCACTGGCATTGTCATTTGCACCCGGAAAAAAGGTCTTGTTACCCATGCCGCCTAAATGATCGTAATGGGCGGTAAATATGATTACAGAATCGGGATGCAATGTGCCTTTTACCAGTCCGCAAATATTGCCCGTTTTAAAATCGGATGCAAATCTGCTCTCTATATCAACTTTTATGCTTGATGGAATTTGTTTCTGCAGGTTTTTATCCAATTGTATTACGGTGTAGTCCAGTACTGTTTGCTCAGCCGACCAGGTGAGTTTATTTTCTAGTAAAACGACGATCCGGTTTGCCTGATCTACAAAATGGCTACTATCCGTTTGGGTTAATTTGCCTTCGGCTGTTATTCCTTTGCTGTCCGGTGTAACCAAAAAGTCGCGGCCCGGCATCAGCGTTACTCCATTAACAGCAACATCCATTTTGCCCGGAAAAGTATTTACAGCATAGTTAAATTTCTGCAGGTAACTTTTACCGCTCATCGGCTTAACTCCATAGGATTTTAATTGGGTAATTAAAAAATCGGCCGCTTTGCCCATACCGTTGTTAGTGTAGCCACGACCCCAAAAGTGAGAAGAGGTAAGCGTATCCACCATTTTACGGGCGAATTTAAGATCTTGCGCGCTGGAGATTTGAGCAAGCAACAGCAAGACAAGCGAAAGTTTAAGTTTCATTTGCGAAGTTTAGCGTACTAAGCTACAAAACAGAACAGACATGTAACCGATACAAAACAGCGGCAATAAACAGATTTGTAGTGTTAGGTTAAGTTGAAAAATTTGTCGAGAATATCTTTAATCTGCCAGCGGAACATGTTTCGCGTCAATTTTTGGATCATTCTTGTTAATTTTCTTTACATAAAGTTCATCAGCCAGAATCACAACAATTGCCAGTAATGGCACAGACAAAATAATGCCCAGGGCACCGGATAGTGTACCCATTAAAACCTGACTAATAATAGTTAGGGCAGGGGGAAGGTTGATGATCTTGTTCTGAATAACGGGCGTTACTATATTGCTCACGATAGTTTGTGAAACAATATAAATAAGTGCCACGACGATAGCGGTATTGGTACTAATAGTTAAAGCAAGTAATACTCCGGGAATCATTGCCACAAGTGAGCCAAAATTCGGGATGATCTTCAGCATACCTGCAAATAACGCAAGCACCAAAACTGCGGGTAACCCTACAACACTTAACCCGATAGTGAGCATGATGGTTATCAATACAATGGACAAGAGGGTGCCCTTCAACCACCCTTTAAGCGAAAAGTTGATCCGGTCCATAATACATTGCCATAGCTCCTTTTTTTCGGGAGGAATGATGATCATAAAACCCTCTTTGTAAATCCCGGGACTTACCGTAAAAAAGATTCCAAGAAACATAATGATATAAATGTTACCCAGCACCCCAAAGCTTGTACTAAAGAAATGCTGTGCGGTAAGGAACAATTTTCCGGAGTTATCATCCAGGTATGTCAATATCTGCTGACCTACAGGTGTCTCGGCTAATTTTCCTCGTGCAGAGGCAATGGTACCTGGCAGCGACTGGCTAAGCTGTGCCACCTGTTGTTGAATTTTGGTGCTCATAAACCAAAGTAGTACGGCTAATATAGCAAATGATCCGCCCACAGAAAGGGCCATAGCTGGCTTGCGTCCCCAATTAGTTTTTCGCTGGATGATATTGCCCAACCCGTGAAAATAAGTAGAGATGAGCGTTGCTGCGAGGATCATTAATAGAACATTGAATCCAACACGTGCAATGAGTATAGTTACTACCAACAGGGCAACAATCCCTACAGTATACCATACTTTTTGTATGTAAGTCAACTCTGTTTTTTCTCGGCTCGGTTTGGTGTTAGGTGTATCCATAGCTTGTTTTCAAATTATAAGGACAACAAACATTCTTAAATGTTTTAGTGTGTATAAATGAACTTTAAGCTCTCCATTCAATAAAAACCTTTAAATTAATTGAGTTTGTAAAACACATAATTTAATTATGCTGTTTATGGTGATATAATTAGGCAGTATAATCATTAATTTGCGAGCCGTAACATGCAACTATGGATAAAGAAAACAAAGCGAAACCCCGTGTATTGATCATTGGCGGAGGTTTTGCGGGCGTACAGCTTGCTAAGAATTTAAAGAATGCGCCTGTTGATGTTTTACTGCTAGATAAACATAACTACCACACTTTTCAACCATTGCTTTATCAGGTTGCCACAGGAGCTATTGAGGCCGATTCGATTGGTTTTCCTATCCGGCGCATTTTTAGCCGGCAAAAGAACTTTACGTTTCACTTAGCAGAAGTAAAAAAGATCGATACCGAGGCTAAAGTAGTAACCGCCAACATAGGCGATATACATTATGATTATTTGGTGGTAGCTACCGGTGCTAATACCAATTTTTTCGGTAATAAAGAACTCGAGCACTATACTTTGCCGATGAAGAACATTGCCGAGGCACTGAACGTACGCAGCATGATTATTCAAAACCTGGAAAAAGCGCTGGTCACTGATGATGAAACTGAGCGGGATGCACTGCTTACTTTTGTGGTGGTAGGTGGCGGGCCTACAGGTGTTGAACTCTCCGGTGCTATTGCCGAATTAAGAAAATATATTCTTTGCAAAGATTACCCAGGGCTTTGTGATAAAGATATGAAGGTGTACCTGGTAGAAGGTAAGGCCGAGGTCTTGGCTGCCATGTCGCCGCAGGCTTCTTCAAAAGCAAAGGAATTTTTGACGGAGATGGGCGTTACCATTTATAACAGTGTGCATGTGGAAAGTTATAACGGCGGGTTGCTAAAAATTGACGATGGGAAGGTGATTAACACCCGCAACGTTTTTTGGGCTGCGGGTGTGCGTGGCGAAACGCCGGATGGTTTACCTCCGGAAGCGATTGCCAAGGGCGGCCGCATACAAACCGATGAGATTAACCGGGTAAAGGGTTATCAAAATGTATTTGCCATCGGCGATGTGTCATCGGTGACAACCGAAGCCAACCCGATGGGATTTCCTGGTGTAGCGCAGGTTGCACTGCAGCAAGGTAAACAGCTGGCAAAGAATCTAATATCGATAATTCAAAATAAGCCAACAGAGCCGTTTAAATACAAAGACCTGGGTACCATGGCCACTATAGGCCGTAATAAAGCGGTTGCCGATCTAATGCACCTGCGTTTCCAGGGGTTCTTCGCCTGGATCTTATGGATGTTTGTGCATTTGCTTTCCCTGGCTGGTTTCAGCAACAAAACCATTGTATTTTTCAACTGGGCGGTTGGTTATCTTACCCGCAATAGCGACAACCGGCTGGTGATCCACAACTTTGATACCAAGACCATGACCATAGATCCTGTAGCTAAATAGTAACACCTATTGATTATGGCATAGTTATAGCAGCTAACGCGCTTATGCACATGTTTCTTATTATAGCGTTATTGGTCATTGTGAGTGCTTTGTACTCTTATATCAATGCGCGTTTCTTAAAACTACCGGGCACTATCGGCATAATGGCGCTTGCGGTGGTCGGTTCAATCGTTACCGTAGTAATAGATTCCCTGAACCCGACCATTGCAGGATATCTCACGGTACTGGCCAAAAACATTAATTTTTCTACGCTGGTTTTAAACATCATGTTGGGTTTTTTGCTTTTTGCGAGTGCGTTCAACCTCAATGTGCGCAAGCTTAAAAAAGAAATGCGGCCCATTTTGATACTTAGCACACTAGGGGTAATTTTGTCAACAGCTATATTTGGCACACTGCTTTATTATATAACCGGTTTCATAGATATTAAAATACCATACGTTTACTGTTTACTATTTGGCGCTCTTGTATCGCCCACTGACCCCGTGGCCGTGGGCGCTATCATCCGCGGATCTAAGCTGCCCTCAAACCTGTCTACCATTATCTCCGGCGAATCGCTTTTTAATGATGGAATAGGGCTGGTATTGTTTATTACGCTGCTGGAGATCACCCGAAGCGGGGCTGCGAATATTGATTTTACCAAAGCGGCTATTCTTTTTGTACAGGAAGTATTTGGCGGCATTGCTTTGGGCGCCGTTACCGGATTTCTGGCCTACAGGTTGATGTTATCAATCAAAGATTTCCAAACTATTGTTTTGGTTTCCCTGGCGCTGGTCATGATCAACTCCGTGGTTGCAGAAATGCTGGAACTTTCTATTCCTTTATCGGTGGTAACAGCAGGCTTGCTCGCAGGGGGGCGTTCCATCAATATGGATACGAAGGAACATTCCCACGAGGCGCTCGAAAATTTCTGGAGCCTGATTGACGAGATGCTGAATACGATGCTGATCGTTATGATTGGTTTACAAATGGTTAATTTACCGTATATTAAAAACTATTGGATAACAGGTGTTATAGGCATTGCCGTGATATTGATAGCGAGATGGTTAAGCATAACACTTCCGCTTACCTTTCTAAGGCGTTCATTAAATGTGAGTTATAGTAACGTAAATATCCTTACCTGGGCTGGTATAAGAGGTGGGATAACCATTGCATTGGCCCTTGCACTGCCGGCCTCGCCTTACCGGCATTTTATTTTATCAGGTAGTTATTTTATTGTGATATTTTCGATTATCGTACAGGGATTAACGCTGAATAAAGTAATTAATGCGTTTTATAAAAGTTAAGAGATACTTATGTTGCCGGGGATGAGAAGCAATGCTAAGGAGCTGTATCAATTAAAGTCTTTTCATATAATCCCTAATTTCCTGTTCATTTTGATCTGAGGAGCCGCTAAATGATTCGATAATATTCTGCCGCTCGGTTTCGCTTCGGTTTTGGCTGAGCTTCTTTTTGCTTTGGAGGTCATCCACCAAAATTTCGAAAGCTACAATTCCGTTTATCATCTTAAGCTTATAGTCTTCAGGAAGTTTTGCCCATTGCTTCAAGTAGTCTGCTTCGTAAAAGCTAATCGTTTTCTCTAGCAGTTTCCCTACTTCTATTTTATTATCAATCAAAGTTGCTTTACCATAGGCGTGTACAGCCAGATAATTCCATGTAGGTACGTTAAGCTCTTTTTCGTAATTAAATGGAGAGATGTATGCGTGTGGTTCGCTGAAGATCACCAGGGATGTATCGCGGAAAACTGCACTAACCTGCGGATTAGCCTTGGCAAAGTGCGAGATCAAAAACAACTGTTTACCGCGTTGCTCTACGATAAATGGCAGGTGGGTTGCCTCTGGTACACCATTCAAATTGGTAACAATAGTAGCAAAGCTATACTTTTGCATGAAGTGGATAACTTCTTGATCGTTACCGAATATATTGAAAGGTGGCGTGTACAATTTTAATAGTTAGCTATAGTTAATAAACGAAGAATTAGGTTCAAGACTCCAAAGCTTCCAGCATTTGCTTTAACACGGCTTGTGCAGCCCAAACACGGTTACCTGCCTCATGCAGCACAACAGAGCGGCTGCTGTCCAGGATCTCCGATGATAATTCCAGGTCGCGCCTTACCGGTAAGCAATGCATCACTTTAGCATTTGGCGCATCTGTTAGTTTCTCCAGCGTTATCATCCAGTCCTCATTGCCCGGCAGCACTTTACCATAAGGCTCATAAGCCGACCAGTTCTTTACGTAGATAAAGTCGGCATCTTTCAATGCGTCTTCCTGATCGTGCGTGATCGTTGCGCCATTCGTAAACTCTTCAGAGAGCTCGTATCCGGCAGGGTGAGCGATCGTAAAGTCAACATCGGCCTGGCACATCCATTCGGCAAATGAATTAGGCACAGCCTGCGGGAGAGGTTTGATATGCGGCGCCCAGGTTAATACTACTTTAGGGCGGGCATTTGCTTTTAATTCGTCAATGGTTACCAGGTCGGCAAGGCTTTGTAAAGGATGTCGCGTAGCCGATTCCAGGCTTACCACAGGCACTTTACAAAACTCCACAAACTTGTTAAAGATAGTTTCGCTGTAATCTTCATCGCGGTTCTTCAACCCGGGAAAAGAGCGCACACCGATGATGTCGGCATATTCGCCCATAACGCCGGCGGCTTCGCGGATGTGTTCTACGGTGGTGCCGTTCATGATCACACCATCCTGCAATTCCAGCGCCCAGCCTTCTTTATCGATATTTAAAACGATCACGATCATGCCCAGGTTCGCACCAGCTTTTTGCGTACTGATCCGGGTACGTAAGCTCGGGTTAAGAAAAACGAGGCACAGCGTTTTATTTTCGCCCAGGTGCTTGTGTGCAAAAGGGTTTTGCTTAAGCTGCAATGCTTCGGCAACCAGCGCCGGCACATCCTTAACATCATTAACAGAAGTAAAAAGTTTCATAGCCTTATTTAAAGCCTCCCCCTAAGTCCGTGCCCTTTGACAGAGGGACTTGAAGAAGCAGTTTATATTAAGTGTTTTTCAGTATCGTGTCAAATGCCTGCAGAAATCTGTCTGCATAAGTTTTAGTTAAGTTAAGAGCAGGTAATAACCTTACTACGTTAGGTTTAGCCTCTCCGGTAAAGATCTGGTGCTTGAATAACAAGTCTTTTTTAACGTTGGCTAAGTCTTCTGGCAGCTCGATACCGATCATCAAACCACGCCCCCTAACTTCAGTAACTTTATCAAATTTTTTCAATTCGTTGATCAGGTATCCGCCTACTTCGTCAGCATTTTCCATCAGGTTGTCCTGCTCAATAGTTTCTAAAACTGCGAGGGCTGCGGCGCAGGCTAAATGGTTACCCCCAAAGGTGGTCCCCAGTTCGCCATACCAGGGCTTAATTTTAGGCGAAATGATGATGCCACCCACTGGAAAGCCGTTACCCATACCTTTAGCCATAGAATAGATATCCGCATCGATGCCGGCAAAATCGTGCGAGAAGAACTTTCCTGTCCGCCCGTATCCGCACTGTACGCTGTCCGCAATAAAAACAGCATTGTGTACATCGCATAATGACCGGATCTGTTGGAGGAAAGGGATTGGAGCTACCTGGATACCGCCAACCCCCTGGATTCCCTCGATGATCACTGAGGAGATCTCGTTTGCTTCGAAAGCGGCTTCCAAAGCAGCCTCATCATTCCAGGGAAGGAAGATTACATTATCCGTTTCGTTTACCGGGGCAACAATTTTCGGGTTATCGGTAACGGCTACTGCCAGAGAAGTACGACCATGAAAGGCTCTCCTAAATGCGATCACTTTCTTTTTACCGTTGTAAAATGACGCCAGTTTTAACGCATTTTCGTTAGCCTCGGCACCCGAGTTACAAAGGAACAGCTGGTAATCTTCTTTGCCAGAGACTTTGCCCAATTTGTCGGCTAGTTCGGTTTGTAATGGAATTTCAATAGAGTTGGAATAAAACCCGATCTGGTGCAATTGGTCTTCCAAGCGTTTTACATAATGCGGATGGGTGTGCCCTATAGAAATAACGGCGTGGCCACCGTATAGGTCTAAATACTCGGTACCTTTATCATCATAAACAAGGCTGCCTTCGCCTTTTACGATGTTGATAGGATTGATTGGATATACGTCGAATAAGTTCATTTTGCCCCAGACCCCTAAAGGGGCTTTAAAAGTTTAATAATTTTGTTAATTCTGTTCCCCCTTTAGGGGGTTAGGGGGCTAAAACGCTATTGCTTTTAGCCTCAATCCTGCGCGCTCATCCAAACCAAACATAAGGTTCATGTTTTGAACTGCCTGGCCGCTGGCGCCTTTAAGTAAATTATCCATAATACTGATAATAAAGATTTTACTATCAAATTTCTTAACCTGTATAAAACACTTATTGGTGTTTACAATTTGCTTTAAGTCGATGTCCCGATTAGTAACATGCGTAAATGGATGCGCAGCATAATATTCCTTATACAATGCAAGCGCTTCCGCTTCAGAAAGATCGCTCTCGGTATAGATAGAGGCAATGATACCTCTTGTAAAATCACCGCGGTAAGGTACAAAGTTAATGGCCCCCCAGCCCCCTGAAGGGGGAGTAAATGAAACTGCCGCCTGGTTAAGCGACTGGTTGATTTCATTTAAATGCTGATGGTTAAAAACCTTGTAAACAGACAGGTTATCATTCCTCCAGGTGAAGTGTGAGGTAGGTGATAAGCTTTGTCCGGCTCCTGTAGATCCTGTTGTGGCCGTGATATGGACTTCGTGTTTTAGCAAACCTTTTGCAGCCAGCGGCAACAGGCCCAATTGCAAGCAGGTAGCAAAGCAACCCGGGTTAGCAATGTTATAAGCTGTTTTGATAGCTTCCCGGTTTAGTTCAGGTAAACCATAAATAAAGTTTTTATTTTTTAGCCGGGCACTTTGATTTAATCTAAAATCCTGGCTCAGATCTATCACTTTAATATTATCGGGAATTGCATTTTCTTCTAAAAATTTCTTCGCGTCTCCATGCCCCACACAAAGAAATAGTACGTCGATATTGTACGCAAGTTCCGATGCAAATTGCAGATCAGTATCACCAAATAGGTCAGTATGTACTTCGTACACATGTTTACCGGCGCTGCTGGTGCTGTGTACAAATATGATATTAACATCAGGATGATTGACGAGGATTCGCAGCATTTCACCGCCGGTATAGCCTGCGCCGCCAACAATGCCTGCACGTATGGCAGGCGAAGCCCCCCGGCCCTCTGAAGGGGGAGTAGGATTACTTTGATTATGGTTAATGTAATTATCGCTCATCATATTTAATTTTGTTCCCGCTTTAGGGTGTTTGGGGGCTATACATTAACCCGATCATTTTTGGTTGATGGTGTTGAGTATAATATAAACTCCAGATCTGTGCTTTCTTTATTGGCAATAAAATGTTTCTGACCGGGCTTTATTGCTATGCCCTGTTCTGGTTTTAAAACACAGGTTTCGCCGTCGATGCTAAAAGTTGCCCGGCCCTTTAATATGAAAAAGAATTGTGACGCGTGTTCATGGAAATGTGAAGCCTCTGCAGTATCCGGTGGCATCAGTTCCTGTTTGATGGATAAAGCATCTGTGTCTACATAATTCCAGCCATAGCAATCGTCGCCCCAGCGGTAGTGGCTCAGGCATTCGCTCCGCGAAAAAACCCGCGGTGCCCCCCAACCCCCTAAAGGGGAAGTAAAAGTTTCTTTATTGCTTTCGTCGTTCATCGTAGTTGAATTTAGTTCCCCCTTTAGGGAGTTAGGGGGCTTCGGTGCCGTTTACTTTATGGTAGATCATCACCTGGTTACCAAATATCTTGCTGAATCCCTTCACATCGTCACCGCTCCAGGCGTTGTTCATCTCACCGTAGCTGCCAAATTTGTTCGACATCAAATCGTGTTCAGACTCGATCCCCACTACCTGGAAACGGTATGGGTTTAACTGTACAAACACTTTACCGCTTACTTTTTTCTGCGTATCCGTGAGGAATGCCTCTATATTCCGCATGATAGGATCGTGAAACTGCCCTTCGTGCAGCCAGTTACCGTAGAACATGGATAATTGATCTTTCCAAGATAACTGCCATTTGGTAAGTACGTGTTTTTCTAGGGTATGGTGTGCTTTGATGATCACCATTGGTGCGGCTGCTTCAAACCCAACGCGGCCTTTAATGCCGATGATGGTGTCACCTACGTGAATGTCCCTGCCAACACCGTATGGCTGTGCAATAGCCTGCAATGCCTGGATCGCATTGGCCGGATGTTCAAATCGCTCATCGTCAATAGCCACTAATTCGCCTTCTCTAAAAGTAAGGGTTAAGTCGCGGGTTCCTGTTTCCGTAACTTGTGTAGGCCAGGCTTCTTCAGGTAAACCAAGGTTGGATGTCAACGTTTCCTTACCACCTACAGATGTTCCCCAAATACCTTTGTTAATAGAATACTTGGCTTTCTCGAAGTTCATCTCAACGCCGTGCTTCTTCAGGTATTCGATCTCTGCCTCTCGGCTCAGCTTCAAATCGCGGATAGGGGTGATGATCTGTACATGCGGTACAAGAATGTTGAAGATCATATCGAAACGCACCTGGTCGTTACCGGCACCGGTACTGCCATGTGCAACGTATTCGGCACCAATTTCTTTGGCGTAGTTGGCTATGGCGGTTGCCTGGCTCACACGCTCGGCACTAACCGATAATGGGTAAGTGTTGTTCTTCAATACGTTACCATAAATAAGATAGCGTACACAGGTATTGTAAAAGTTTTCAGTTTCATCAACCACGTGGTGGCTGGTTACACCCATTTGGTAAGCGCGTTCTTCAACGCCTTTAAGTTCTTCCTGGCTAAAACCGCCCGTGTTTACAATAACCGAGTGAACTTCGTAACCCAAGTCGCGGGTTAAATAAATGCAGCAAAATGAGGTGTCTAATCCACCGCTGTATGCAAGTACTACTTTCTTTTTATCCATTTTATGTGTGTTGGAAAGACGCGATGTATCACGCCTCTACGGTTATTATATTTTCCTAAAGACGCCTATGTTCGCATCTCATTTAAATTCTTAATTAAACTCGAATGACATGACGTGATCAAGGCGTTTTTTAATTGCCGCTTCGATGCGTTCTAAAAGGGTTGCCTTATGCGTTATCTTTTTCATTTTCTCTTCGTACTGTTTCTGCACTTCGGCCGGATCGAATAACATGGCGGTGCACATACAGTTTTTACGTCCCTTGGCGGTCAGGATATCAAAGTTTACGCAGCTTCTGCAGCCTTTCCAGAATTCCTCGTCCTGGGTAAGTTCAGAATATGTTACCGGTTCATAGCCTATCTCCGAGTTGATTTTCATTACCGCAAGGCCGGTGGTTAAGCCAAACAGTTTTGCCTCGGGATATTTTCTGCGCGATAATTGGAAAATCTCGTGTTTGATTGCTTTGGCTAAACCTACCTTGCGGTATAATGGGTTAACGATAAGGCCGGAATTAGCAACAAAGTCGCCGTGGCTCCAGGTTTCAATGTAGCAGAAACCCGCCCAGGTGCCGTCTTTATGCAAAGCGATCACCGCTTTGCCTTCCAGCATTTTATTGGCTACATACTCCGGCGAGCGTTGCGCAATGCCTGTACCGCGGGCTTTGGCCGATTCTGCCATTTCATCGCAGATCATAGGGGCAAAGTCTGCATGTTGTGCAGTGGCTACCTGTATGTCAAAATCTTGTATGGTCATTATAATAGAAAAATTACCGTTAAATTACTGGCTTTTAAAGCCATAAATAATTAGAGGGACTTGATTTGAAGAAGTTTAGCAGGCTTCTTGTTTTGCGGGGACGAACTAAAAGCTAATTCAAACCCGCGGGATGAATACCCGTCGTCGGCTGGGAGAAAGGAATAAAACAAATGAAACTAAAGCAGCAGTAACCGGAGCAAATACAGCCCTGGCAATCAGCTTGTTTAAGTTTTCTTTATTCATTAGATATGAATTTATTTGTCTTTTTAAATTTTGTGCAAATTATTGCATAATAATTTACTTATGCAAGAAAAAACTTTTATTATAACAATAAGGTTAGATACCCTTGTATGCAAACTAATAACCCATTACTGGTAACGCTGGCGATAGATGCCAAAAGCCAGTTGTTTTTCAACTATTTAAGGCAAAAATATTTCCCCGCAGATATTAATTACCTGGATGCCCATTTAATGCTTTTCCATAACCTCCCGGCAGCGGAAAAAAGTATTTCAGCTGAGTTAGAACTAATGGCCCGAGAAACTACCACATTTAATATGGAAGTAACTGATGTAGCTTGTATTGGCAGGGGCGTAGCATATAAAATAGTTAGCCCGCAATTATCTTGGTTACATAAACAACTTCAGCAGCAATGGCAGCGTTGGCTCATCCCGCAGGATACCCAAAAACTGTGGCCGCATATTACGGTACAAAACAAAGTTGATCATTTTGCTGCAAAAGCATTGGCTATCGAACTGGCTGCTGATTTTGAACAATTTGAGGTAACCGCTACTGGCTTTCAACTGTGGGAATACCAGGGAGGCCCCTGGGAGTTCATCAGCCAATATAATTTCAGCAAATAATTATAGCTTGTTCACTATATCCGCAAGGATCATATCCGCATGGATGCGGGAGTTTTCTATAAACCACAGGTGTGTATCTAAACCGCCTACAACCACGCCAGCCAAATACATGCCGGGCATATTGGTTTCCATTGTTTCGGGGTTATACGCTGGGATGAATTTATCTTCGGTAAGGTGGATCCCAAGTTTGGCCAAAAAATCAAAATTGGGCTTGTAACCGGTCATTGCCATTACAAAATCATTCGGGATGGTTACCGTTCCATCCGGCGTTTCAATATCCACCTCAGTTTCACGTACCTCTTTCAGGCTCGAATTAAAATAAGCTTTTATACTTCCTTCCTTTATTCGGTTTACTATATCAGGCCGCACCCAATATTTCACCCGGCTGCTCACTTCACTGCCGCGAATCACCAGCGAAACGTTTGCCCCCTTTCGGTAGGTTTCTAAAGCTACATCTATTGCAGAATTGCTGCTGCCAACCACTAACACGTTTTGCATGGCATAATAGTGCGGGTCTTTATAATAATGTTTTACTTTAGGAAGGTTTTCGCCCGGAATATCCAGGTTTACCGAAATGTCGTAAAAGCCGGTACTTAATATCACCTTTTTAGCATGATAGGTTTCTTTTTTGCTGGTAATTACATAACCATTACCCTCTTTCTTTACATCCTTAATTTCCTCAAACAGGCGTATCGGCAACTCGTTGCTAACGGCAACGCGGCGGTAATACTCCAGGGCTTCGTTACGGTTGGGTTGCTTGTTGATGCTGATGAAAGGCACTCCGCCAATCTCCAGCTTTTCACTGGTTGAAAAGAAGGTCATGGTGCTTGGGTAATTGTAGAGAGAGTTAACCAGGCAGCCTTTTTCTACAATAACAAAGCTAAGGCCCGCCTTTTGCGCCGCTAGTCCGCAGGCTAAGCCAATAGGGCCGCCGCCAATGATGAGGATATCCAACATAGTGCGAAGATAAATAAGAGTGGGCTAAGTATAGAAGGAATATCGAATAATGAATTTCGAATGTCAAATAGGGGGCAGGACATAGTTCAGCCCATTGTCCGGGCTGGTACGAGGTCAATTCGCCTTTAAACTAAAAAAACGCGTGCTTAAACACGCGTTTTTAATTTTGTGCGGTGAGGGAGGGATTCGAACCCTCGGTACAGTTGCCCGTACGTCAGTTTAGCAAACTGATCCTTTCGGCCTCTCAGGCACCTCACCAGATATTGAAAAATAAACTCCCTTTTTTCGGGATTGCAAATATAGCAAATCGCCACTCGTGTCAAAAAAAAATTTGAGTTATTAATTACGGCGTTGATTTTGTGGCTGATAAAATTGAAATCAGTAGTAAATTCTCCTGCGTAATTATGTTGCCACACTAGCTGGGCTGCTAACTGCCGAATGAACCGCCGCTTTTGGTAATCATTGTGATGGCATCTTCGCGCGATTTGTTTTCGATCAGCATCATGAATTCTACAGGTCCGCCTTCTTTGCCGCATCCAAAGCACTTAAAAAAGTTCTTTTTGTCGCTAACCATAAGCGAGGTGGAATTGTCTTTGTGAAAAGGGCAACGCCCTTTCAGGTTCTTACGGCTTTCTTCCAGCAAAATATATTTAGAAACAATGGAAACAAGGTTGGCCTGTACAGGGGCGGAAATATTATCGGTATACATAACGGGTCGAAAATAAAGATTTGAAGGTTTTTGTGCAAGGGGGAAATCCGCTTTATTATCAACCAAAAAGGTTACTTTCACCTAAATGGCTGCGAATCAGTTTCAAAATGGTGTCTCCAAAATCTGTTGCTTTTACATCACCAACGCCTTTAACTTGCGAAAGCTCTTTTAAGCCACGCGGCAGCTTGGCAGCAATATCCCGTAATGTGTTATCTGATAGGAGGTTGTATTCCAGTACTTTTCGCGCTGCACTTTCGGCAAGCCGACATTGCACCAGTTTTTGGTAAACTTCCGGATTAATGATCTCTTTCTCTTTTGGTAAGGCTTTAGCATTCCAGTTCTTGTAAACCGGTTTGTAGCCGATGCCTGCTTCCTGCATGGACGATAGTACCTCATCTATCTTGGTTGCTATGGGCAGACGCATAAAGGCCGCAGTTTTGGTTTTTAAATTAACCAGGACAAAGTTGAGTGCCTCATAAAACTCTGCGGGCAGGTCAGCATCTTTATTGTTTTGGTAATTACTATTAAGATCCGCGGCAAATGCATTTAGTTTAGGAACGAAATAAGCGGCGGCCTGCTTTAAACGATCTGCAGCTACGGGAATCGCTACGAGTTCTCTACGGTTGAATCGATCACCAACGGCTGAAATATCCTTTTGAAGAAAGTTTGTCGTGTGTAACAGCGCATCGCCGGGCGGCCACATTTGGCTTAATTGCAGCCATGCGGCATGCAGTATCGAAAAGTCAAATATATCTTTTAGGGTTTCCAGTTCCAGTTCTTTAATCGTATTTTCCAGCAGCTGCCTGTCTGGTGCGCTGGTTACCGCGTTTTCCATAAAACGGATGATAGACGGATCTGTGCGGATGTTTTCCGGGCGAACCGGGGCCTTAAGAATCATCCCGCCCATGGTACGGCAACGGCTCAATGCCACATAGGCCTGGCCAAAAGCAAAAGCTGCATCTACATCAATAATCGCTTTATCGAACGTGAGACCCTGGCTTTTGTGTATAGTAATTGCCCACGCAAGCCGCAGTGGGTATTGCGTAAACGATCCGTTTTCAGATTCGTTTACTTTCTGCTCCGATGCTGACAGTGCGTAGCCTACATTTGTCCACTGTTCTGCAACGGCCTCAAACTCGCTGTCGTCATCTAAAAAGGTTAGGCGAATACTATTTTGCGATATAGCGGTTACTCTTGCTGTACGGCCGTTATAATACTGTTTTTTGCCAGAACTGTCGTTCTTGATAAACATTACCTGTGCACCAACCTTAAGTACCAGTTCTTCTTCTGCCGGGAAACCTTCTTTTGGGAAATCGCCACTAACTGTAGCTTTAAAAGTAATGGCTTCACCGTCCAATTCGCTCAATCTTGATTGGTTGATCTCGCTTACCAGTTTATTATGGGTAGATAGGGTTACGTAATCCTTTAACCAGTTAGCGTTTAAGTTAGCGTCATAACGGGCGTTTAGCGCCAGCAGGGCGTCGTTACTTGCTTCCCCGTTGCGGATCTGGTTAAGTATATCCACAAATAGCGGGTCTTTTTGGCGGTACACTTTAGTCAGTTCAAACGTAAGCACCGGGAATTGCCGAAATGCCAGGCTCTGGAAAAAATAGGGGCCTGCGTAAAAGCTCTTAAGGATATGCCAGTCTTTTTCATACACAGGTGGTAGCTGGAACAAATCGCCGATCATGAGCAGCTGCACGCCGCCGAACGGCCGTACCGAACCTTTAGCCTGACGAAGTACGGCATCAATATAATCAAGTGTATCAGCCCTCACCATACTGATCTCATCAATGATAAGCAGATCTAGACAACGCAGGATATTTGCTTTCTCCTGGCTCAGCTGTTTTAAATCCAGCCGGCCATTGTTTGGCACCTGTGGACCGAATGGGATCTGGAAAAATGAGTGTATGGTAACACCTCCCGCGTTTATTGCAGCTACCGCAGTTGGGGCAACTATAGCCAGGTTTTTGGTGATGTTGGATTTTACATAACGCAAAAAAGTGGTTTTGCCGGTGCCCGCTTTCCCGGTTAAAAAAATGGGCCGGTTAGTTTGCTGAATAAATTGGAGAATAAGCTCGTGTAAAGGATCCGGAACCATAGTGGATAGATTGCCCTGCGGTGTCAAAACCGCATTGGTAAATGAGTGCTAAAATAGTTAGCGAAGGTAAAGGTATCACTGTGAAAATAAAAATTCTTAAAATGTTTTTCGATTTCATTCGTCTATAGTTGTAGAAATGAAAAAACGAATCCCTCTTTTATTGCTCATCATCCTGGTGGCAGATCCTTATTTTTACCATGCCGTTTCAACGCTTACCGCTAATCCACTGATATTACAGGCCTATTGGTTGATAGATTTGCTGATCATCTGCGGCTTCGTATTGATAATTTTAACGCGCCAAACCCGTTTTGTTCCGGTATTAATGACGCTGGTGCTTTTGTCCATTGTGCCTAAAATAGCCGGGGTACCGGTACTGCTGCTGGAAGATATCACCCGCTTGTTCAGCGGTTTTATGCCGAGAAGTGTTTGGGTGAGCGAACTGGCTGTTGCCATTGCTGCAGTGCCTTTTTTTGGGTTGCTATACGGGCTGACCTTTGGCCGGCATGATTACCGTTTACACAAAGAAACCTTGTACTTTAATGATCTTCCGGAGGCTTTCGACGGTTTTACCCTGACACAATTATCGGATATTCACTCAGGAAGTTTCACGAGTGCAAAAGGAGTAAATAAAGGAATAGCTATGGTTAACGCCCAGAAAAGCGACCTGATCTTATTCACCGGCGACCTGGTGAATAATGCCGCATCGGAAATGGATCTGTGGATCCCGGCATTCTCTGAATTGACCGCGCCATATGGGAAGTATTCGATACTGGGTAATCATGATTATGGTGATTACATGAAATGGGAGAGTAAGGAGGCCAAGTCCGCTAACCTAAACCGGCTTAAAGCTGTACATGGGCAGATTGGGTTTAGCTTACTCTTGAATGAAGCCGTACGTGTTAATAAAGACGGCCAAAGCATAGCACTTATCGGGGTAGAGAATTGGGGAAAAGGTGGTTTTCACAAATACGGCGATCTGGATAAAGCTTCAGCGAATGTTCCTGCCGGTTCCTTTAAAATACTGATGTCTCATGATCCATCCCACTGGGATGCCGTTACGCTGAGCCATAAACAACACATCCATCTTACATTATCGGGCCATACCCATGGTGCCCAGTTTGGTATCGAGCTGTTTGGCTTTAAATGGAGCCCAATAAAATATGTTTACGAACAATGGGCCGGCCTTTACGAAAAGGCAGGGAGGTATCTGTACGTAAACCGCGGTTTTGGTTTCCTGGGATTGAAGGGCAGGGTGGGGATCTGGCCAGAAATTACGGTGATAACACTGAAGAAAAAATAACCGACAATCATAGAGATATTTCTGTGTAAAGTTTTACCCTGATACTGATCCAGGTTGGTTATCTTGGCCCAACAATGAGTAAAGTATTTACGATAGCAGAGGGCCTGGAAAATATGGGTGCTTTACGCACCGGCGGGCAAGGCTCTGTTTACAAGGGCAGGCGTACCGGCTTTATTTATTCGGCTATTAAACTCATCCCTACTCCAATTTATGCGGAAAATATAGCTGATGATAAAAATTATCGCAACTTCCAAAGCGAGGTAGCCAAGCTGCAAAAGGTAAACGAGTTTCCTAATCCTAATATAGTAAAGATCCTGGGTTGGGGATTAACCGAAAGCGGCTCTTTTCCATTTATCGAGATGGAGTACATAGACGGGCCAGATCTTGGAGAATTACTGCACACACCAAACGATAAGATATTTACCATAAAGGAATTGCTTAAAGTAGCCGACCAGTTGGCCTATGCCTTGGCGCATTGCCACAAATTGGGCGTGAAACATGGCGATATCAAAAGCAATAATATAAAATACAATATACACAGTGGAAACTATGTGCTGCTAGATTTTGGTTTGGCTATAATGACCGAAGAACAGCGCCGGAGCAGTATGCGCACTGCCGGAGCGGTTGAATTTATGGCTCCTGAACAATACGATGGCAAAATGCTGCTGCAAACAGACGTTTATAGTTTCGGTATCATTTTATATGAATTACTGGCGGGTGAGGTGCCATTTCCTTTAGATAACGAAGGTCAAAATGGCCGCAACACTATAATGTTGCAGCACATGAACGCGCCGATACCCGATCTGCTTGAAAAACGAAAAGGCAATATGCCGGCGGGATGGTCAGCAGAGCAAATAGATAGGGAAACGAGTGTGCCTGAATGGCTGGTTAAGCTGATTTACAAATGCCTGCAAAAAAATCCGGGCGATAGATATCCTAATGGTGATGCTTTATACAAGTCATTGGCCCTGCATCAAACCCAATTCGGCAATACCCTATCGGTAGATTTGCCAGTTACCAGGAATGTATCAGTAAAGTCGGCCGAACTAACAAATGATCATTCCGAAGCCTCAAAAATTCAAATCTCCAAATTTGTATTCTGGGGTTTATTGCTATCATTTGGTATACTACTGGCTCTTACTGTTTTTGCCGTTTTGCTTTATAAGCACCACCCTTTTGCATTAAAAATTTACAGCCACAGCTTAAGCATCTTCAGAAGTATTTTTGGGAAAAGCCAGTCGCCCTTAAAGCGGTAATGTTGAGCTATGCTCTTTGCTTATTTTAAAATCCTTATAACAAAGCGAAGGCTTTATTGTAATTTCATGGTCGGATATTCGTTTCTGGGGTAGGCATATCACCCTGATATTTTTTTGATAAACATAGATGAGTAAAGTATTTACAATAGCAGAGGGTTTGGAAAACCTTGGCGCATTGCGCACAGGTGGCCAGGGTTCTGTATACAAAGGTAAGCGAACGGGAATTATTTATTCTGCGGTTAAACTGATCCCGACACCAATTCATACCGAAAGCGGCGATGATAAAAATTACCGCAATTTCCAAAACGAAGTTGCCAAGCTGCAGAAGGTAAATGAGATCCCTAATCCCAATATTGTAAAAATTTTAAGTTCCGGGGTTACCGAAAGCGGTTCGTTTCCATTCATCGAAATGGAATACATTGATGGGCCGGATCTGAATGAATTACTAGCCCCGCCGCATGAAAAGATCTTCACCCTAAAAGAATTGCTTAAAGTAGCCGACCAATTGGCCTGCGCTTTGTCGCATTGCCATAAGGTGGGAGTCAAGCATGGCGATATCAAAAGCAATAATGTAAAATACAACATTCACACCGGTAATTATGTACTGTTAGATTTTGGACTCGCCATTATGAGTGAGGAGCAGCGACGCAGCAGTATCCGCCATGCTGGTGCCGCCGAATTTATGGCACCGGAGCAACACGAAGGTAAAATGCTGCTGCAAACTGATGTTTATAGCTATGGCGTGATCCTGTTTGAATTGCTTACCGGCCAAGTGCCATTCCCCTTAATTGGCGAGGGAGATACCGGCCGAAACGCGGTGATGCTGGGGCATATGGAATCTGAAGTGCCCGATCCGATCAAACTTCGTAAGTTGAACCTGCCTGAAGAATGGCCTGAAGCTAAAATGCGCCAGGAAATGCAAGTGCCCGGCTGGTTGCTAAACGTTATTGCCAGATGCCTGCAAAAGAAACCGGAAGACCGGTATGCAGATGGTACAGCGGTACACGATGCTATTTCTGCAGGAAGTCTATCGGCAGAAAATGCCTTGCCCAAGATTGCAGCCGTATCGAAACCAGAGTTGGATGCTTTAAAAAGCGAAAACAAAAAATTACAGGCCCAAGTGCTGGCATTGGAGACGGCCGAGCCTGATGATAGGATAGCGCCGCTGCAAAGTGATGACGAATCTAAAATGGTGGTATCCAAGCTCGCTTTTAATGCGCTGGTTGGTTTACTAATGCTGTTTGTATGCTTCTCCATTTTTTCAGTATTTATTAAGAAAGATGCCCGTTTGCCAAATGGTACAACTGTAGTGCAGGATTCTGTACCAACCAAAATGGATACAGCGGCAATGAGCAACCCACAAAACAATGATGTGCCGGCAAATGATGTGTACCTCAGGCAGCAACGTAAAGATTCGATAAAAAGATTAAGAGATAGCCTGATCAAAGCGACCACCGACAGCATGGCAAATGCCAGAAGAGACACAGTGAGGACAGACACAGCGAATTAAATTGATACAGTGAAAATTGTATTTGTTTCAAACAACTAATAAAATTTCAAGTTCTATAAAAACATAATTACCTTAAGAATCACAATGGAATCGAAACCCAATTTTTGGCAGCGAATAGGTATACAGGATTGGTTTTTAACAACCGAAAGCAGCGGCGTGAATGGCAAGATACCCGCACTTACACCGGATAGCGTTTACAGTTACATCGTGGATAAATTCAGGGATTCTATTAAAGATCTCTCTTTTGCCGACAGAGTTGTTTTTTATCACGAGTTCATAATCAGTTTTAATGCTGAAGATTACCGCGAGTTTGTGGAAACCAAACAGGGGCTCTTCGGTCTTATCGTTCAGGAAACAGTAAAGAAATTTTATGAAATCCTGAGCGAGTACCGGTTGGCCGGCAAAAGAGTACAGCCATCTGGCTCCAAATGGGTTTTCCGTTTAGTGTCGCACCCGGATTACCAGCGCGGAGATAAAGGGTTTATGGGTAAACTTTTGCCTGATAATAATGAACCTGCCAAAAAAGACGAAAATTTAAGGGTAACTTTTATCCCCCGCCAAACCGGTATCGCCCAAACTTTTGATGTCAATCAGGATATATTAAAGGGATTTACTTATTACAGCGAAGGCTATTTCGAGATCCCTTACCAGGAAGATCTGGAATACAGCGAAAAGGAATCGATAAAACAACCGGATAAAAGCATCGCCCGCTTTGAAACGATTATACCCGATAAGCAGTTCGCCGGTAAAAAGGTAGAGTATTTAATGAAGGATGATGACGTGATCGTATCCGGCAGTGACGAAACCAGGGAAGAATCAAATATTTTCAAGGTGCCATCGGAGTGGGTAAATACCCCGCATTTACAGGTACGCTATAATAAAGCCGACGGTAAATTTTACCTGGCATCCTTCGGCGAGATGACTACGCTTAATGAAATGTCTGTTCCTACGAGTGATATTAACGCGCCGAAGTGGGTTGATCTGCCTGTTAACTCTCGCATTTTATTAAATGGTATCATCGGTTTAAATCTTTTTAAATCATAAGCTTATGTCCCATATCTTATCCATAGGTTTATTGACATTAGTAGTATGCCTGCTGGCCACTCATTTCGTCGACATAAAAAATTCCGGTAAAAATAATGGCTGAAAACTTTTTTGGATTAACCGATACAGGTAAGGTACGCAGTAATAATGAGGATACCTTTATTGCGCAAAAGATGGGCAGCCAGCTGATATTGGCTACCGTGATTGATGGCGTAGGCGGCTACAACGGTGGCGAGGTAGCTGCAGCCATAGCACGCGAGCAAATGCTTAACCACCTGAGCGACTACACAGGTGATATCATACCTGCTATGATGGAAGCGTTTAAGAAGGCTAATAACGCTATCTCTGCCAAAAAGCAAGAAGTAAAAGAGCTGGATAGCATGGCCTGTGTAGCTACAATGGCCGTTATTGACAGCGGCAAAAACTTATTCTACTATGCCCACGTGGGCGATACGCGGCTTTATTTGCTGCGCGATACTACACTTGTTAAGATTTCTAAAGACCATTCATTTGTAGGTTTCCTGGAAGATTCCGGCCGTTTAACGGAGCGTGAAGCGATGGATCACCCCAAACGGAACGAAATCAATAAGGCACTGGGCTTTACCAGCCAAATAGATGCTGACGAAAGTTTTATTGAAACCGGACAATCGCCGTTCTTATCGGGCGATATGCTGCTGCTTTGCAGCGATGGCCTTACCGACATGGTGAATAAAGGTGACATCACTGATATTATTACGCAAAAGATTTCCCTGCAGGAAAAAGCCAATAATTTAATCACTGCTGCCAACAAAAACGGCGGGCATGACAATATCACGGTGGTGCTAGTGCAAAACGATAAGCCATCACTGCAGACCAATTTAACAGCACCAACAGTAGAGTTAAAAGAAAGCCAGGAACCGCCCGCCAGTGTAAAAACTAACAACGGGTCTATTAATGTTAGCCCATCCCCAATAATTGAAAAAAAGAAAGAAGCAATGCCCGCAAAAAGCAGCAGTTTATTGACCGTTATACTCACCATACTTTGCCTAACGTTTTTAGGAGCAGCCATTTATTATTATCTCCAGTGGCAAAAAGAAACCAACCGACAAACGACTATTACAGCAATAGCAAAAGTCACCGACAAGGAGCCGAGAAACGCCCAGGAAATTCAGCTGCAAAATGCGATTAACATGGCAAAAGGTGACACGCTGACGCTTGTGGATACAGCATACAAGCAACCTGTGATCATTTCCGATACAATTGATATCAGCAAGCCCAGGCTCTTTATAAAAGTTAAAGGGAATCTTATTTTACAAGCCGATACAAATTACAAAGGCCCGGCGTTTTTCATCTCATCTAAAGCTATAACTACCGGGTTTGAAAATATTAAAATCCAAGGTTTTAAGGTAGGTGTTAGTGCTTTTAACAGTGACGTAAAACTGCGGAACGTAGTTTTTGTAACTTGCGGAACAGACTTACAAAAATCTTTTCTGTTCCCCCCGGGTAGGGCCATTAATGAAGGTTTTCCGGTGACTGTACTATACGCTGATTCTGTAAAAAACAAACCCGCTAAGTCTGTCAATGGAAAACGTTAAGCCACAAGCCGCCCCTGGCCGCGGTAAAGAGCGGGTGTTTTTATTGCTTGTGGCCATTCTTTTTTCGTTACTATTTTACCGCTTGTACACCGTATTGCAACTGCGTTTCACCGATGTAGATAAACGCCTGGCTGAAGGCACAATGGTAAACCTTAACGATAAAGACCCAGCCGGCGAAATTCACCGGCTGCTCAGCAAGGGCTATTATTTTGACGATAAGCGTGACATCGATCTGATTACGAAGACGGTTGGTGATAATATCGGTATCGGTGTAAAAATTGACAATGTAGGTGAACTAAATAAGAAAAAATATTACATAGTGGCAGATGATGCCTTTGCCGCAGGTGGCGAATCTTTTAAAGCAAGGGTAAAAGCTTCGAGGTCATTATTAGGCTACACCGGGGCAGACTCGGCGTTGTTCGTTAGCGAAAAAACTTCTCCCATAAAATTACCGGAAGCCACCGACCTGGCTATGGGGAGCTTCAGCATTAGCGGTTCAATCTTGAATAAAACGGTACCTGTGCCAGGAGTCTTGATACGGCTGGATTTGATTTTACCGCAGGACAGCCTTTATAACGATGAAGAAATTGCCGAAGTTAAAGCATTAATCCAGCGTGGCGAAGGCTTCCAAAAAACATTGTATCCGGATAGTGCAGGCAAACCTAAGTTACAGGAACTGACTGCTTACGCCCGGACAGATGCATCTGGTGAATACCACTTCAAAAACTTGCCAGATAATAAGGCATTTAAGATACTGCCGCTGCAACCCGGCTATCAGTTCGGTACATCGCAGGGTACCGAAAAACTGGATGAAGATGCTGTTTTTAACTTTAACCAGGCACCGCATACGGTACGACTTTTCTCCACCCGAGATTTTAATATATTAAAAAAAGAAAAATCGCTCATTATCCGTACACCAAACGAGTTCAATGAATGGTTTTGGATTATTGGCGGCAGTTTTATCGGCGCTTTTTTATTCGTACATCTTATCCTGTCATGGCGCTTCCCCACGGCAGATCAATTGATTCTGCCGGTTGTAATGATTCTTACCGGGCTATCTTTCATAACCCTGCTCAGTTTGCAGGATCCGCTCAGAGACCGTTTTCTCGCTAAAGATTCGTTGGTATATCTTGGTATCGGACTGATAGCTATGGTGGTGATGCTGTTCTTTAAAATGCGCCGCTTTACTGCTGATTCCTGGTTTTACCGGGTTGTCTTATTCAAAAATAATGACCGTGCGGGTAATGGCTGGCCATGGGCAGTGATTGCTGCCGGCCTGCTTGCAATGACTATAGGTTTTGGAACAGGGCCGGAAGGAAGCGGTGTTAAGGTTAATCTCTTCGGTTTTCAACCTAGCGAAATTGTAAAATACCTCATTATTCTTTTCCTGGCGGGATTTTTTGCAGCAAACGAGAAAATGATCAGCGAATACACCAGCTGGACAAAACGCTGGTCTTTCTTTGCCTTTGCGCTTATTGCCATTTTAGTAACCTTAATGCTGTTTCTGTTGCTGGGGGATCTTGGTCCGGCGATGGTAGTCTGTTTTACCTTTATTGCGCTGTTCTCGTTTTCACGGGGCGATTTTATGTTCATGGCTATTGCCGTAGTTGTTTATGTAATGGCATCGTGGGTGCTGAAAAATGTTTGGCTCTCTGCGCTGGCAACCACAGTTGTGGTAGGCTTGCTTATGCTGTTTCAAAGGAAGAAACTCAGCGAATCAGCTATTATGGTACTGGTGATTATGGCTGCATTCTTAACTATCGACCAGATCCCGTATCTGGGTAAGATCTTCCCGGGCCCGGTGCAGCGACTGGTAGATCGTAAAGCCATTTGGATAGATCCCTGGAACAACGAAGTATATGGTGGTGACCAGGTAGCAAACGGGCTTTGGGCGATGTCCAGCGGTGGCGTATCCGGCCAGGGTGTAGGCGAGGGTTTCGCTAAAACCATTCCCGAGGCACATACGGATATGATCCTGCCTTCTATGGGTGAGGAGTTCGGGTGGACAGGAATTACTTGTATTTTTTTACTCTTCTTGCTCTATTTACACCGTTCTATTATCATTGGCCGGCGAACGGGTACACCATTTCTTTTCTATTTATGCGCAGGCGTGGGGGTTTCCACATTTGTGCAGTTTCTGCTCATCGCCGGAGGTTCTACCGGGGCGCTGCCATTGTCGGGAGTGTCGCTACCTTTTCAAAGCTACGGAGGTTCTTCACTGGTGGCTAATCTGCTGGCTTCAGGGTTTTTGCTCTCTGCATCTTTGGTTCGCGGAACGCCTGTGCAGATGACGTATATCTCCAAACAACAAGATAAAAACCTGGTGCCTGCATTAATTGCCGCAGTAATGGGGGTAGCCTTGCTTACGGTAAATGTATCGCGCTATCTGTTCGATAACAAAAAATGGGTGGTACAACCGGCTTTGGTAGCCGATAAAAGCGGCGCACGCATGTTTAGCTATAACCCGCGGATAGCCATATTGATGAATAGGTTACAAGCCGGTTCTATTTATGACAGGGATGGCGTATTGCTGGCAACCAGCAAAGCGGAACTTGTTAAAAAACAGTTCGCTAAACTAACAAGCGCCGGTGTTGGTAATTATAATATCGATTCGGCCATGCACAAAAGGCTCGACAGGTATTATCCGTTTGAAGATCAGATGTTTTTTTGGACAGGCGATGGCAACTCGGGGGTGTTTAACGGAAGCAGTAATGGTTATTTTGCTGAATATGAACACGCTGCTGAATTGCGCGGTTTTAAATTACCGACCACTAATTACAACGTTACCGCTAACCGGTATCGTGAAGACCGTTTCCTGGCGAGGGGGGTAAAGGAAATGACAGTAGTTAAAAAAGACTATAGCGCACTTTCTCCATTGTTATTGGCTGGCATCAATAGTATGGCGGTAGACTCTTTTAAACAGCGCAACCGTGATGTACAGTTAACTATGGATGCCGGTTTGCAAACCAGTATTCAAAAATCGATGGAGACCGATACATCGCTTTTGGATAACCGTGTATCTGTTGTGGTGATGGAATCTAACACCGGCGATGTGCTGGCGTCCTCTGTGTATCCGCTGCCGCCAGTTCACGACTGGGAAAACCTGACTATGAGTACAGCAGAACAAAATCAACTCAGCCAATGGATGACCACGACAGACTTGGGCTTTACTTACGCCTCACAGCCTGGTTCTACGGCTAAACTGATTACCTCGCTGGCATCATTTAATAAAATAGGGATGGCTGCAGCAAATAAGAAATTTCCGGTGGCAGATTTCGAGCGGATTCGTACCAAAGGCTTGGAGCCGGATGAGACCGGTTTGATTTCCTTAGAGCAAGCGGTTGTAAAGTCGAATAACGTATACTTTATCAAGTTAGCTAATCAGGAGCATTTGCAGGAAGAAATGGCTACATTATATATGCAAACTGGTATGTTTTTACATGGTGTAGGCGGTTATTACTTCGGCAGGCAAAAAGAAAATGCTGCACAGGAAGAAAAATGGCGCGCACTATGGCGCAAAACAGAGTTTAATACCAAGCCAAGGTATGATCCTAACAATATCCGCCGTACCAGAGCTAAAGGTATTTCCGGAATGTCATGGGGGCAGGGTGAATTAATTGCTACACCTGCTTCTGTTGCGAGGCTTGCATCAGGTATCGCTAATAATGGTACCATGCCTAATAATAGGTTTGTATTGAAATTTAGCGATTCGGCTACAACGGTACACCCGGGTATTAGGATAGCCAATGATCCGCAATACGCCCGGCTGATGCGTCATTACATGATAGAACAGAGCGCGCCTAAAACTTATACACTTGGCATCGCTGTTGCGGGTAAAACGGGTACGCCGGAGCGCATCTGGAAAAAACAGCAAATAAATGATGGCTGGTATGTTTTCTTCGCACCGAAGCAAAGGGGTGGAGGAAACATCGTAGTTTGTGTTCGGATTGAATCTACAAAGGGGTCATCGGATGCGGTAAAGCTGGCAGGGAAACATGTGATACCATATCTGCTGAAAAAAGGCTACATTAAGGGTATAGTTGATCAAATAAATTAAACGGGATTAAAGTGACACGAATGTATTTATAGCACATTCGTAAATAAAATTATACTGGAATAACATGATATTTAATCTATTCGGCAGTGATGCTAGTGATCGCCCGGACGATGTGAAAGGCGTACGAAACTCCTTATTGCAATTCATCAAACAAGAGCTGCAAAAAGCGGAAGGGGGAGAAGGAAGCAATATCAAAGGTCTTTCGCTATATCTTACCTGCAATACATCCGACAGGCATATGTACGAGGCGGCTGTGTACGCCGAGGAGCCTGGTAAATTTAAAGATGAGGTACAAAAAATAGCCGACGATTACGACTTAGGTTTACCCGAACGCTGGATACTTGACGTTTTTTTTGACGAACAGGTACCCGAAGAAGCCGTTAAGCTTAAAAACCTTGATGCTGCATTTTTTATTAAAACCAGCAAGCATTTTATCAAGCAAATAGCAACAGCGTACGTGAGGGTTCTTAATGGTGAAACAGAACTGGCAGAGTACAAATTAACATCGGGCGCATACAAGATCAATATAGGCAGGGACAAGCGGGCGCAGGCAGATGATGGTTTCTTTCGCACCAATCAAATCGCTTTTCCTTCAGAAAGTGGTAACGCGGCAAACAAATATGTGAGCAGGCAACACGCGCACATCGAGTGGGATGTGGAGAACCAGCGCTTTATGCTTTTTGCAGATGATGGTGGTGTGCCGCCGCGTAACAAGGTGAAAATCCGCGAAGCTAAAAATGAAAATGTGATTAAATTACACTCGCCAACTATAGGGCATGGCTTACAAGAAGGTGATCAGGTGATATTGGGTGAATCTGCAGTTTTAGAATTTAGCTACCAACCACTTACAAATGAGTAAAGTTTTTACCATAGCAGATGGTTTGGAAAATTTGGGTGCCTTGCGAACCGGGGGGCAGGGATCTGTGTACAAGGGCAGGAGAACAGGGTTGATTTATTCGGCAGTTAAGCTTATACCCACCCCCGTGTATGCGGAAAACGGTGACGATAAAAACTATCGCAATTTTCAAAATGAAGTAGCCAAGCTCCAGAAGGTAAACGAGATCCCCAATCCCAACGTTGTAAAAATGCTGAGTTTTGGCATTACCGAAAGTGGTTCATTTCCTTTTATAGAAATGGAATACATCGAGGGGCCCGATCTGAGCGAATTGCTGCAACCGCCTCACGAAAAAATCTTTACCCTTAAAGAGTTATTAAAAGTTGCCGACCAGCTGGCCTGTGCACTGGCACACTGCCATAAAGTTGGCGTTAAACATGGCGACCTAAAAAGTAATAATGTAAAATACAGTACTAATACAGGCAATTACATTTTGCTCGATTTTGGGCTGGCTATCATGACGGAAGAGCAGCGTAGGAGCAGTATCCGGAATGCCGGAGCTATAGAGTTTATGGCGCCTGAACAGCATGACGGTGTTATGCTTACCCAAACAGATGTATATAGCTATGGTGTAATTTTGTATGAGTTACTAGCCGGCCAGGTACCATTTCCATTGCCGGGTAACGGTGATACGGGTAGGAATGCCGTGATGATAAAACACCTGGAAGAGAAGATTCCAGATCCGATTGCTTTGCGCAAAGCAAACCTGCCGGAAAGCTGGGAAACCTACAAAAGTACCGTAGAACTGCAGGTGCCGGAATGGTTACTCAAACTTATTTTAAAATGCTTGGAAAAAAAGCCAGAGCATCGTTTTACTGATGGCAGCGAGTTACATACTGCTATTGTTAACGGTAGTCTTGCAGCTCCTGGTACAGAAGTATCGCCTCTTGGCCCATCTACATTGCAGGGGCAAAACGAAAAATTGCAAACCCAGCTATTTGAACGAAGCGACCCTGCAAAAGTAGGGATGCTGAAGATGGATGCCGGAGTTGTACACATGTCAAGGGGGCTCTTTTTGGCATTGATCACCATATCGATATTATTTATCGGGCTGTATGCCTATTCGGCACTTACTCATAAAACACCGGTTGCCGATGGCTTTGATCCTTATATTTCAACGGGTAAAGTAAATCCATACCAATCGGTTATCTTCGTCAAACGATATGACCTGGATGCCGCAAACCGCAAGCGCGAATTGCAGGTGGCCAAACTAAAAGCAGATTCGATTGCAAAAGCCTCAACTACTGTACGGAAAAAGGCGGCGGCAACACATGTAAAAAAGAAAAGGAAGAAGTTTTTAGGAATCTTTTAAACCGGTTACTAAAGTAGGTTTTGCGTTAACAGTGAAATATTTTGCGAATTATTACCGATTTGTAATCAAATTCTTGATTAGTATCATCTAGTTACAGATCCAAATCATCAGTAGCCCGGTTAAACCCATGAAATCTGGTGGCAAAGCCGCCTACCAAAATATATGCCACCTCATTATTATTAAGGCTTCTCCAGAATTTTAATAATTCATCATCCAGCATGTCCATTATTTGTGGCGAATTATTGCTTTTTTCAATACTGCATTACGACGGAGCATATCAGTAAAAAGCCGAAATTTCTCCATATCAGAGCGATAAACATCTTTTTTTAAACGTTCGGTCTCCGTTATTGCCTGTATGGCTTCAGACTGAGGTAGCTCGCTTTTTTGTTTTGACATATTACTAATATACAAAATTGTAATAATAGCTGTCAGATACCTATTTCGGTAGCAAATTATTGAAAAACGATCAAACTTATGCAATACCTGATTTCGGCTTCCAAGTCTGAAATTTTTTTGTAGCTAACCCATTTAATTTTAACCGGTTTGAAGAAAATGATAACATTTCACTCTGATAGTGTGAAATTAATTTTTTTGCATACTTTTAAAACACAATGCAAGTTAAAAACGACGAAAAGGTCATCAATGCCTGGGCCATGTTCGATTGGGCTAATTCTGCCTATAACCTGGTGATCACCACTACTATTTTCCCCGCATATTATGTGGCAATAACCACTAATGACGACAATGGCAACATGGTGCAATTTTTGGGACATAATTTTATCAATACGGTCCTGCAGGATTATGCCTTATCTTTTGCCTACCTCATCATGGTTTTTTTGCTGCCCATACTGAGTTCAATAGCTGATTATAGGGGTAATAAAAAAGTGTTCATGCAATTTTTTACCGTTTTAGGGTCGTTAGCGTGTTGTGGGCTTTTCTTTTTCGATGATCAGCATATCGAGCGCGGTATTATCTGCTTTGCAGTGGCTGCAATAGGATATAGCGGAGGTTTTGTTTTTTATAATTCCTATCTGCCGGAGATTGCATCGGTAAATATGCAGGATAGGGTAAGCGCAAAAGGCTTCACCTACGGTTACATTGGCAGCGTATTGCTACAGCTAATTTGTTTTGTATTTGTTTTGTTCCCTGAGACGTTTCATTTGGATAAAGGTAGCGCGGCGCGGTTGTCTTTTCTGCTAACCGGGCTCTGGTGGATAGGTTTTGCTATGATTCCGTTTAAAGTGTTGCCAAAAGGCAGCCCAAATGCAAAATCTCACCAGCACGATGTTATTCGGTTAGGCTTTATCGAGTTGGGCAAAGTTTGGGTAAAGCTCAAAGGTATGCCCATGCTTAGAGGTTTTCTACCGGCTTTTTTCTTTTATTCCATGGGTGTTCAAACGATCATGCTGGTTGCAACCGCGTTCGCTGCAAAGGAACTTAAAATGGATACTCCCGAGTTGATCATCATTATCTTGATCATTCAGGTGGTAGCAATATTAGGTGCCACGCTGATGTCTCGCCTTTCTGATAAAATTGGAAACCTAAAGGTGTTAATTTTAACCGTTTGCATTTGGATCGGGGTATGTATGGGTGCTTATTTTACAACCACAAAAATTGAGTTCTACGTTATCGCAGTGATTGTTGGTTTGGTGATGGGGGGAATTCAATCCATGTCGCGGTCTACCTATTCAAAATATCTGCCACCGAATATCGCTGATACAGCCTCCTTTTTTAGCTTTTACGATGTGACTGAAAAGTTGGCCATTGTCGCCGGGTTGTTCAGCTTTGGCTTTATAGAGGAGATAACAGGAAATATGCGTAATTCTACCATAGCCTTATGCGGATTTTTTATAGTTGGGCTGGTCTTTTTGCTTTTGTTACTGGCAACAGAAAAGAAATTAAATAAAAATTCGGAATTTAGCGCTGTATAATTTTGTGCTGATGACCGTAGAGTTGTTTATCCCGTGTTTTATAGATCAACTATATCCAGATACTGCCTTTAATACGGTGAAGGTGCTTGAGAAAGCCGGTTGTACGGTTAATTATAACCCCGAACAAACTTGCTGCGGCCAGCCTGCCTTTAATGCTGGATTTTGGGATGAAGCAAAAGCGGTGGGTAGTAAATTTTTAAACGATTTTCCGGCAGATAGCGTGATCGTTTCCCCATCTGCATCCTGCACCGGCATGGTGCGTAATTATTATAACGACCTTTTCACCAATACCACCTCACACAATAAATGCCGGAGCATCCAGGGGAATATTTACGAGCTGAGCGATTTCCTGGTGAACATACTACAGGTAGATTACTTTGGTGCCGAACTGGACGGCCGTGCCGTTTATCACGATAGTTGTGCAGGTTTGCGGGAATGCAAAATTAAAGATGAACCCCGGCAACTCCTGTCAAAGGTTTTAGGTTTGGAATTGGTTGATTTAAAAGATGGAGAAGCCTGCTGCGGTTTCGGCGGGACCTTCGCGGTAAAGTTTGATGGTATTTCATCTGCAATGGCGCAGCAAAAAGTTTATCATGCCATTGATGCCAAAGCCGATTACATTATATCCACAGACACTTCCTGCCTGCTACATCTTCAGGGTTACATCGATAAATACAACCTGCCGATAAAAACTATCCATATTGCCGATGTATTGGCAAACGGGTGGGGGAATGTGTAATATCTCAATTCGGGATCTAAAGAATGTGTATCTCAAAAAATTCGAAACCTGCTTGCCGCACTGTATTGAAGGCTGGCGCGACAATTTAGTTTCAACAACAAGTCATTAATAAATTAACCTGCATTAAGGTTGATCGATTTTAATTCTATTACTTTTTTAAAATCGGCAAGGTTGCGTGTTAATAGCGTTAGGTTATTAACTAAGGCAGTAGCTGCAATAATAGCATCGGGCAGTTCTAATTTATACTTTTTTCTGATTTCTATCGATTTTTAAACAACAAACTCATCTAAAGCAAATACCTTTGATGTATCGATAAAAACTCTTCAATATACTTAATTGGTCTTCAGTCGCTTTAGGCCATGCTAATAATTCAATGCGGCTTATAATCGAAATCTGAAACTTAATGTTATCAACCAATTTGTTGGCGTATTCGGGTAGATTGTTCTCAAGGTAATCGATAACCAAATTAGTATCAGCTAAATATCGTTGTTCCATTCGTTACGAATATCTTTTAAATGCTGTTGTAGATCAGCATGCTCTTCAACTGATAGTTTCAATGCTCCTCTAAAGGCAACATGGACTTGTGCAGGTGATTGAGTAGATTTTACCTCATCAAGTGCGTATAGTACAATCTCTATTTGTTTGCCAACATAGCTTTCGGGAATATGGATTGATATATCCCGGTCTTTAGGTGTGAGTATCGTTTTCACCATCGTTTAAAAAGTTACCTAACAAATTTAACTTTTAATTTCTCCATCTACAACTCGTAAGTCACACTCTTCTCAGGTATCGTTACTTGATAACCGTCGTGTTCCAGCGTTTCCGCCAAAAGTTGCATACTTCCTGCTTCGCCATGTACCAAAAATACGCCTTTAAGCTTATCCGCCGCCTGGTGCTTTATATTGTTCACTAAGTCCTCATGATCTCCGTGTGCACTTAGTACGTCTGTTTGTTTAATGGTAGCATAAACAGACAGATCGCGGTCTTTGATGTGTACAATTGGGTCACCGCGCAAGAGCCTGTAGCCCAATGTACCTTTAGCGCAATACCCAATAAACAGGATAGTACAGTAATAATTCTGGATGTTATAAAAAAGATGGTCCTGGATCCTGCCGCCTTCCAGCATTCCTGCCGAAGATATGATAATACAAGGCTCATAATAGTTGGATACCTGGCGGCTGTCTTTAAGCGTCTCTACGTAAGTCAGGTTGTCGAAATCAAATTCGTCACCCTGTTTGTTGTAAAACTCCTGCGCTTCCGGGTTTACCAAATGATGATGTTTGCGGAAGATGTCCGTTGCACGGGTAGCCATCGGGCTATCTACAAAGATGGCCACAGGCGGTAATAAGCCGCTGCTAAAGATCTTGTTTAAAGCAAAAACAAGCGATTGTGTGCGCCCAATACTGAATGCCGGTATGATGAGCCTTCCTTGTTCCTTGATGCACACTTTATCTATCGTTTCCACCAGGGTTTCCTCAACAGATTTACCTTTGGTGTGCATTCTCCCTCCATAGGTAGATTCGCTTACGATATAGTCTACCGGCGGCAATGGTTCGGGGTCGTTCAATACAGGGTAATTTTTACGACCAATATCGCCGGTAAAGGCAATAGATTTTTCAATATCATCCTCAATAACATTGAATACAGCGGCAGCTGCTCCTAACAAATGCCCAGCCGGGATAAATGTTAATTCAATATCTCCGTTGATGCGGAACGGTTTGTTGTAACCAATGGTAACAAATCGTTCAACGGTGTCCATTACATGCTTTTGCAGGTATAACGGCTGGGGCCCACTGCTGTTGCTATGTTTATGGCGTTTGCGGCTATGACGGCCTTTGTTGGCTTTTTGCAGGAATATATTTACCGAATCTATCAGTAATAACTCCGTGAGATCGGCAGTGGGAGGGGTGCACAGGATCTGACCACTAAACCCCATCCGTACCAGTGTGGGCAAGTTGCCCGAATGATCGATATGTGCATGTGTTAAAACCACTACATCAATCTTTTCGGGGTCGAAACCAAAATCTTCGTTTACCTGTAAGTTGTGATCCTTTTCGTAATCAAGGCCACAATCAATTAATATATTATACTGGCCAACCTGCAGTAAATGCATACTGCCGGTTACCTGACGGGCCGCCCCGTGTATAGTTAGTTTCATGTTGTTAGTTCATTGGTTTATTAGCTCAATTTTTTATCAGCATAACTGATAGCTATGCTGATAAACCCGCCTAACAAACCTCATTTTTTAATTCTGTCGTTCAATGTTTAGGGTTGCAGTGTTCAATGCTTGTATAACAATGAACTACCGACGCAGTAAGCTAATGAACCTCATACTGCAACTGGCTTAAATATCTGTACAAGCCTTGTTCGTTGGCTACCAGTTCCTGGTGAGTTCCGTTTTCGATGATGTTACCTTTTTCCAGTACAATGATCCTGTCTGCTTCGCGGATAGTGGACAGGCGGTGGGCGATAATGATAGAGGTACGCCCTTTCATTAACTCTTCCAAAGCCTCCTGCACCAAACGTTCCGATTCAGAATCTAATGACGAGGTTGCCTCATCCAGGATTAAGATAGCAGGATTTTTTAACAATGCGCGTGCAATGGCGATTCGCTGGCGTTGCCCGCCGGATAATTTTACACCGCGTTCCCCAACAACCGTTTCATAAGCCTCTGGAAATGAAGTAATAAACTGATCGGCATTCGCGCGTTTAGCAGCCTGGATGATTTCTTCTTTCGAAGCATTTAATTTTCCGTAGGCAATGTTTTCTAAAATAGTCCCGCCAAACAATAGCACGTCTTGCGGCACTATCGCAACCTGGTTACGGATATCTGTCAGCGCATATTCCTCTGCTGGTTTCCCGTCAAAAAGGATCGTTCCGCTCTGCGGATGGTAAAATTGCAGGATAAGTGCGGCTGTAGTAGATTTACCTGAACCGCTTGGGCCCACAATAGCTACCCGCTGGCCGGCTTTAGCTTCGAAGGACACCTTATTAAGCACTGTCAACTCCGACCGGGAAGGATAAGCAAATGCAACATCAACAAAAGATAAGTTGCCGTTGATATTCTGCTTAATTTCATTCTCACTGGCATTGATGGATACATTTTCTCCGGTTTCATCCAGGATCTCCAGCACCCGCTCGGTTGCACCCACAGCCTTTTGCATATTAGCGTACAAATCAGGCAGGCTACCCATGGCAGCGCTGATGAATGCAGCATATACTATAAAGTTGGTTAACTGGCCAAAGGTTAATCCCTTATCATGGATAGATACCAGGTAAGATCCATACCATATTTCGCAAAAAACCGTTCCGAAAAGGCAGAACACGATAAATGCCCCGAACATGCCACGATATTTTGCACCTTTCACAGCGATAGATACCACGCGCTGCAAGGTTTTATCATACCTGCCGGCTTCAAATGCTTCGTTTACAAATGCTTTAACATTGGCAATCCCCTGTAGCGTCTCTTCCACAATGGTATTTGATTCGGCTAGCTGATCCTGTGCCTCCCTGGAAATGCCCCTGATAAATTTGCCGAATATGATAGCCGTAACAATCAAAAAGGGGAGGATTACCAGTAAAGCGATGGTGAGTTTCCATGATATAATGATCAGCAGAATAATACCGCCAATTAAAATGATCACCTGCCGGATCATTTCTGCAAACGTAGTGGTCAATGCCTCCTGAATTTGGGATAGATCCGCCGATATGCGACTATTTAGTTCGCCCACCCGCCTGTTGGCGAAAAAATTCATGGGGAGCGTAATCAATTTAAAATAAGTATCTCGTCGAATGTTAGCCAGCGATTTTTCTGCTACCTGAACAAACCAGGTGATACGGAAATAAGAAACAAATCCCTGTAAAAATAAGACAACTATAGCTACTTCGCCAATTTTTTTCAGGTCGGCAGGTACAAATCCAAGCCGCTGAACGCCTTGGGAAGCGTCTATCAAAGCGCCAAAAAAACCTGGGAAGGCCAGGCCCACAAGGCTGGAAAGAACCAAAAAAAGCATGCCGCCAATAAATTTTGCGCGATATGGCTTAATGTAACTAAGTAATTTACCTACGTTATGAAGACTTTGCTTATTTATCTTTGCCTTAGGTAATTCAGCTTCAGCTTTTGCACCACTATTCAATCGTCCTCTTGCCATGGGTTAGTATCCGTTTATCAACCTGCAAAACTAATGGTTTAATTGATGTATTCAGGCACTATTTATAAAATTGACGCAGCAGTGAGAAGGGGTAAAAACGCCTCCATATTTAGCGTTGGCAAAGCATCGCATTTCATCCTTTACCATAGGTTGATTGTAATGAAAGAGTCAGGTGAGGTGTGTACAAAATGCCTGGGCAACCATTTGCATATATCAAATTTGTGATGGATGTTATTGGTCTGCTTAATCAAAATGTTGCCAGCAAAACTAAGATCGTTTTCAGCTTATTCCGTAAGTTTTCTGTTAGCTGATTGAAAGCATGTCCTTATTTTTATTTGAGCCTATCCAAAATCTATAATAACACTATCTCCCAAATTCAGTCCTAGCAGCCCGCTGGCGTTGCCTTTGTTTATAGCGATCTCCAGGTGGTCGCTGATGCCGAAGAGGCATAACTTTTCCCCTTCGGGCACTTCGTTGTAATGCCAGCTGAGGTGGTTGATGGTTTCATTGCGCTTAAAGTAAAGTACAAAGCGGCGTCCCTGCTGTATGCGGTTAAAAAATTCTTTAGTGATATTGGTGATCACGTTCTGGAAAGAATCGATATAAATTACAACGCCTTTGATGAGGTTTTTATCAACGGTAGGCTGCAGGTTCATTTTATTTTCTACGCCATCCACCGGGATTCCAATTTCCGCCAAAGCACCGCCGTTAGCCAAATGGCAGGCAGCCTTTACAAAAATATCTGCTAGCGGAAAGTGCAGGAATTTTAGGTCCTGCATAATATTGATCTCTACAATCTCGGCAGGTTCCGTTTCGGCAAACATTAGCGAAAAGATCCCGTTATCGGCACCAACAAAAAAATGATTTTTATAACGGATGGCCAGGTAGCGTGTATAGTTGTTGTAAACGGTGTCAATACCTATCAGATGCACCGTTTCATCGGGGAAGTAGTAGAAGCTGTTCTTTAAAATAAAAGCGGCTTGCTGCACGTTAAAAGGGGCAACATTGTTAGTTATATCTACTATATTTACGGTTGGCAGTAACTTTAAAATACTACCTTTAAGGGCGGCCTGATAAATGTCTTTATCGCCAAGGTCAGTAGTTAAAGTTATAATTGCCATTAATTTTATAATATTTATTGCTAATCTTGTGTAAGCATTTAAAGGTGCAAATATTCAATTTTTAATTCATAAAAATCTGCAACTGAAAAAATCAATTAGTATTGAACGAGCTAAAACTATCAATTGAACAAGTAAATCCCGCTGTTTTGTGGGGCCCTAATAACGACCATTTCGAGATCATTAGAAAGCAATACCCTAAGCTTAAAATAGTTGCACGAGGCAGCGAAGTAAAGGTTTTGGGTGACGAGAATGAGTTAGCCGTTTTCCAGGAAAAGTTTGATCGCCTGGTAGAACATCTGGAAAAATACGACACCCTAACGGCTATAGATGTGGAGCGCATTCTTGGCACCAAGCCAAAACCTGCATCATCAACTGGCGAACCTGCTGCTGCAGATAAATTTGCCAGTGGCGAGGTATTGGTTTTTGGGCCTAATGGCATAATGGTTCGTGCACGCACTACTAACCAGCACCGAATGGTTGATGGCATTGGTAAAAGCGATATTCTTTTTGCGATTGGCCCTGCCGGTACCGGTAAAACCTACACCGCGGTTGCATTAGCAGTGAGAGCCTTAAAAAATAAAGAGATTAAAAGAATTATTTTAACCCGCCCGGCTGTAGAGGCAGGGGAGAACCTGGGGTTTTTACCGGGCGATCTAAAGGAAAAGATAGACCCGTACCTGCGCCCCCTATACGATGCACTGGATGATATGATCCCGGCAGAAAAGTTGAAGCTTTATTTAGAGAACCGCACCATCGAGATTGCACCGCTGGCCTTTATGCGGGGCCGTACCCTTGATAATTGCTTTGTGATATTGGATGAGGCGCAAAACGCTACCGATATGCAATTAAAGATGTTTTTAACCCGTATGGGGCCGTCGGCTAAGTTTATTGTAACCGGCGATGTTACGCAAATAGATCTTCCTAAGAAACAGCAATCGGGTTTATATACCGCCCTGCGCATCCTAACCGATATCAAAGGTATCGACATTGTATATCTTAGCGGTGAAGATGTAGTACGGCACAAATTGGTTCGCCGCATACTGGAGGCTTACGGAGATATACAGTAAGCAGTAGCAAGTAATTAGTATCGAGTATCATGATTAAGATACGGGTACTACCTACTTGATACATGATACTAACTACTACAACAATGAATGCTATAAAAGAAACAAATTTTAATTTCCCATCGCAAACAGCCTTTTACAAAGGCAAAGTACGCGATGTTTATACCATTGACAATCAGTACCTGGCTATGGTGGTTACCGACAGGATATCCGCATTTGATGTGGTGCTGCCGGAGCCAATTCCGTTCAAAGGACAAGTGCTTAACCAAATAGCAGCCAAGTTCCTTAAAGCGACTGCTGATATTGTGCCAAACTGGGTCCTTAACGTTCCCGACCCAAGTGTTACCATTGGCCGTATTTGCGAGCCATTCAAGGTAGAAATGGTGATCCGGGGTTACCTGGCCGGGCATGCAGCACGTGAATATGCATTGGGAAAACGCCAGGTTTGCGGCGTAACATTGCCCGAAGGATTGAAAGAAAATGATATTTTACCAGAGCCAATTATCACCCCTACTACCAAAGCCTCTGTTGGGCACGATGAAGATATTTCTCGGGAGGATATCTTGGCTAAAGGAATTGTATCCGAAGAAGATTACAACCAACTGGAAACTTTTACCCGCCAGCTTTTTGAACGGGGAACCGAAATTGCAGCAGGGCAGGGGCTAATCTTAGTGGACACAAAATATGAATTTGGTAAGGTTGGCGACCAGATCTATCTCATAGACGAGATCCACACGCCGGATTCTTCGCGGTATTTTTATAGTGACGGATACGCCGAACGCCAGGCCAATGACGAGCCACAAAAACAGCTGTCCAAAGAGTTTGTTCGTAAGTGGCTTATCGAAAATGGTTTTCAGGGCAAAGACGGCCAAAAGGTACCAGAAATGACGCGGGAGATTATTTTATCGATCTCTGAGCGATACATCGAACTATATCAGCAAATTACAGGTGAGGCATTTGTAAAACCAGGAGATGAGGATGTTCTACAGCGGGTAGAGCGAAATATCAATATTGCGCTGGCAGATTTGTAATTTTTTTAATTAGAGATAAATAAATTATATCTTTATACTCTCAATAGCATAAAATGAAATATACAGTTGATAAGCACGAGAAGTACATCCTTATTAAGCTTAACGAATCAAAATTAAATTCATTAGTTACCCCTCAGTTAAAGTCAGAGCTTATCCTGATCAATACTGAAGGGCAGCGCAATATCGTTTTAGATCTTTCGCAAGTTAAGTTTGCCGATTCGTCAGGCTTGAGTAGTTTGTTGGTTGGTCACCGTCTTTGTAAAAATTCCAATGGTTCGTTTATTCTCACCGGTCTTAATGAGGCTGTTGCACGTTTAGTAACCATATCACAATTAGACAACGTTCTAGCCATCGTCCCAACCTGTGAAGAGGCTATCGACCTTATTTTTATGGATGAGATCGAAAAAGAATTAAAAAGAGAAATCAGATAGTTAGCTCCTTAACCCGGTATGAAATTCGAAGTAACGATACTGGGCAGCAGCTCTGCAACCCCCATATTTAACCGTAACCCTACAGCGCAGATACTCAATATCAATGAGAAATTGTACCTTGTTGACTGTGCAGAGGGTACCCAACAACAAATGCTGCGCTTCGATATTAAGGGCAGCCGGATAGACTATATTTTTATCAGTCACCTCCACGGCGACCATTACCTCGGCTTAGTCGGCTTGTTATCGTCCCTGCACCTGAACGGGCGCAAGAAGGCACTCAGGTTGTTTTGCCCGCCCGCTTTAAAAGAGATCGTAGATTTGCAGTTGCGCGTATCAGAAACTACGCTCCATTATCCTTTAGAGTACGTTTTTACTTCTGCTGACAGAAGTGAATTGATTCTGGACAATCAGGATATCACAGTCGAGACAATCCCGCTTGATCACCGTATTCCAACAACAGGCTTTCTGTTTAAACAAAAGAAACGTCTTCGCAAACTGATTAAGGAAAAAGTCGAAGAATTGGCCATTCCTGTGCAGTACTACACGGCGTTGAAAAAGGGCCGCGATTATGAAGCTCCGGACGGAACGGTTTTCAGCAACGAAACCTTGACCAACGATTCAGATGAGCCCAAGTCCTACGCCTATTGTTCTGATACGCTCTATACGGAAAAGTATCTTGCCCAGATAAACGCTGCTACATTGCTATATCATGAGGCAACCTTTTTGAACGATATGCTAGACAGGGCAAATCAAACGCATCATACAACAGCTTTGCAGGCAGGTGAGGTGGCAGCCCGTACAAATGCCGGTAAACTCATCATAGGCCACTTCTCGGCCCGTTATAAAATGCTGGATGAGTTGCTGACCGAAGCCCAAAGCATCTTTCCTAATACGGAGCTGGCGACAGAAGGCAGAACGTTTATCATATCAGACTAATCAGTGTTGAATTACTACCACTAATTATTGATTCCACAATATTTTTTGCAAAAAAAAGCCCGATGTTTAATGCACCGGGCTTGAGTTATCTATTGAGTTTTTGCACTTAATTTCCTTTTTTACCAAATACTGAGAAGTTAACATAACGGCTAGGATGTGCCTTTACATCGATCAGCAAATTATCCAGGCTTTTTGTAGCAGAATTTAAGTTGTCGTAAACTTTGGTGTCATTCATCAATAAACCTAACGACCCCTGATTCCCATTCACTTTGGCAATAGTAGCCTGTAACTCCGCTACGGCCTTATTAGCATTGTCTAACGTTTCTTTAATATTGGAATTGGATAGGTCTGTGCTAAACTTTTTAAAGTTGGTAGCGATACCATCTAAGTGCGACGTGCTCGTTTTTAAGTTACCTGATACAGCTTCCGCATTGCTCATGATCTGGTTAATGTGGCTGCTCTGTGCACCAACCAGTGCATCAAGCTTTTTGGTTGTTCCTTCCAAAGTTTGCAGTGAATTAGCAATGCTTGCAAAGCTCTTATCTACGTTTTTTTGAAAGTCGGGGTTCAGGATCCGGTTTATAGCGCCCATTGCAGAGTCAACTTTATTGATCAATACCTCAGCTTTGCGCTGTATCGGCTGCAGACTTTCCGCCAGGCTACCCTGTATGTCAGCCCGTAGGGTATCCCGGTCTTCGGCTAATATCGGGCTGTTACCCAATTCGAAAACAATTGCCTTTCCGCCCAGTAGGTCGGTGCTTTCTAACTTAGCGAGTGTATTTGAGGGGATCTTGTAGTCCTTTTGAATTTTAAATTCAACGGTCGTACGGCCATCGTCATGCAATTGCATTTTTGATACCATTCCAATCTGGAATCCGTTAACCAGTATAGGTTTTGAAACCGTTAAGCCTTCTACACTCCGGTAAACTGCATAAAACTTGTTTGAGCTGCTAAAAACGTCGTTTCCTTTTAGAAAGCTATAGGCAAGGATTAGTATCGTAATAGATATGGCAGTAAGTGCGCCAATTTTTGTTTCGTTTGATATTTTCAAGGTAGATTAAGATTTAGTTTGTTGCCGGTTGTTCAATCTGATTTTTATATGTTTTAATGGCCCGTACTATTGAGTCGACTATTTCATTTTGCCCGTCTTCCGAATTTAAATAAGCTTCGTCATCGGGGTTATTAATATAACCGGTTTCAACTAGTACAGATGGCATCGCAGCATGGCAAAGCACATAAATGCCCTGCTCTCTAATGCCTTCGCTACGCCTTCCGTCGTTTTGAACAATTTCATCATTAATAAAGTTTGCAATATTTACACTTTGTTTCCTAAATTTCCTTTTATACTCTGCAGTCAATATAATAGTAGTAGGGTCATTAGGGTCAAGGGCGGCTCCGTTAAGGTCAGAATCTTCCTCTACCTGGTTTTCCTTAATAGCATTTTCTTCCTCGCGGGAGCGATGTAAACCATATATAAGCATCAAAATACCTTTACCGGATCTATCAGGTACACTCACCGTACGGTAAACCGGTTTTCGTTTTCGGGTGCCTACTCTTTCTGTAATATGTTTGTTTGATAACGAATTGCAGTGGATGGAAATAAACAAGTTACCTTTATTCTCATTAGCTATCTCTGCACGCTTTTCCCAGGCTACATCTTCTTCAGTTTCGCGTGTTAATACAGCCTTAAGACCCGCTACATCTTTTTCTATAGCTTTTCGCAATTTAAGTGCAATAGCAAGCGTTACATTCCTTTCTGAAGAAAAGGAGCCATCGGCACCACGGGAATAATGGCCCGGACCAGCACCGCTGGCTTTGGCACCATGACCAGGATCGATGATGACAGTTTTAAATTTAAAGCTGTTAAGTATAGTATCTTTTTTTGCCGGGGTTTTTGTTGTGAAAGAGAATAATGAGAAGCATATTAATAAAGCCCCAACGCCTGAAATCAATTTTTTCAACCTGTTCAATATTTTATTTTTCATTATGTTTGAACGCTGTTAACTGTACCTGCAAAAATACTATTCATAATCTATTTTGAAATTAGTTACTCTCTTTTTTCTGCTTGCAACTATAGTAATGGTAAATGCAATGGCTGGCGGTGTTGCTAACCATGCCAAAACTGCTGCTAAAGATACTATTATTAAACTTGATACCACACGAGACCGTAAGCTGCTTCGGCTTAAAAAACCCGCAAAAGGAGTAAAAAGTAACACTGTCGTGGCAAAAAATGACACTTCCAAAAAAGGGTCGGGGTTAAAATCAATCGTTAAAGCTACTGCGGAAGATTCCTCGCATACCGACAGAAAGAACAAGATGTCGTATTTATGGGGACGGGCACATGTTACTTACGAAGACTTTGAACTGGATGCTGAATACATTCGTATTGACGAAAATAAACACCTCATATTTGCCAGCGGTGCCATCGATCCGCGTACAAAACGTTACCTGGGGAGGCCACTTTCCAAATCAAAAGACGAAAAGCCAGTTGCGTCAGATTCGCTGATGTTTAATTACGATACCAAAAAAGGTAAAATTTGGAACCCGGCTACTCAACAGGATGGTAATTACATTTCTGGTGGTGTATCAAAAGTTTTAAAGAACGATGAGGTTGCCTACAAGGATGTGATTTTCAGTACCTGCGATTTGCCATTCCCTGATACGCATTTCGGAATTGTGATAACAAAGGGCATCGGCCAGAAAAAGAGAATTATATCGGGTCCGGCTTATCTGGAAATAGAGGGTGTGCCTTTACCTTTCGCCATCCCGTTCGGCTTTTTTCCAAAACCGAATTCGCGTACCTCAGGCGTGATCCTGCCAACCTTTGGAGAAGATCAACGGCTTGGTTTTTACCTGCGCAACCTGGGCTACTATGTGGGCGTTAACGACAATTTAGATGCCACCTTCATGGGCACCATCTATTCTAAGGGTTCGTACGAATTAAGTGTTAACTCCCGTTATCTAAAGCGCTACAAATACGGCGGCAATATTACCCTTAGTTACGGCTCTCATAACTATGGCCTTGTTGGCGATCCTGCCAGAAAGGATTTTAACATTACCTGGTCGCATTCACAAGATCCCAATGCGCACCCAGGTACTACCTTTAGTGCTTCTGTTAACGCAGGTACATCAAGTTTTTACCAAAATAATCCGGGCCAGAATAATTACAATTTACAGGCACTAACACAAAATAACCTTCGTTCGAGTATAAACTATGGCAAAACCTGGCAGGGTTCGCCATTTAACCTTAACGTGAGTTTGGGCCACTCACAGGATCTTACCGCCAAGACCGTTACGCTTGAATTACCTACCGTGAGTTTCAACATGGCTACCATCAGCCCGTTTGATTCTAAAGACAGGCTTGGCGAGCAAAAATGGTATCAAAAAATAAATGTGGGTTATAGTATGGTGGCTACCAATAAATTGAATGCTGTTCCCGAGTCGCAATTATTTACGCAGAACACGCTTACCAAAAAGCTGCAGAATGGATTTCAGCATACCATACCAGTATCATTGAATTTAAATATTTTAAAATACTTTCAGTTTAATACCGGCGCCAACTATGTGGAACGCTGGTACTTTCAAAGCATCCGTAAAAGTTTCGACAGGGGGAGCATCAACGGCAGCCTTACACCAGTCACCGATACGGTTGGCGGTTTTGCCAGGGCAGGCGAGTATAGCCTAAATGCCGGTGTATCTACCAAGGTTTATAGTACCTTACATTTTAAAAAGGGGAATCTTACTGATATCCGCACCACGTCAACGCCATCCATATCCTTTAGTTACCGCCCGGATTTTGGTGACCCAAGTTATGGCTACTATCGCACAGCGGTAAGTACCGCTACCGTTCCGTATCCATACACTGCACAACGTTATTCTATTTTTGAGCAATCTGTTTACGGTGGTCCGTCAATTGGCAAGCAGGCGGGTATTGGATTCTCTTTAGACAATACCATTGAGGCGAAACTGAAACCAAAAAGTACGGATACATCCGGCGTGGCCCGCAAGGTGCCTATCCTGCAAGGTCTAACTTTTTCAACTTTTTACAACTTTGCTGCCGATTCATTAAAACTTTCTACCATCAGCGTATCGGGCCACACCTCTGTGCTTCATCAGAAAGTAAATATAAATTTCAACGGCTTGTTTGATCCATACGTGACACAGGTGCGTGATTCCATTTCCGGCAATAGTGTACAGAATTACGTACGCCGGATAAACAGGCTGAGCATCAGGGATGGCAAGTTTCCAATGCTGAGTAATTTTAGTCTCTCCATGAGCGCGAGTCTTAATCCGTCTACTTTCAGGCCAAAGCAGCAAGCTAATGCTGCTGGTACCCTGGCGGCCATGAGTCCGGATCAGGCGCAGCGCCTTGCTCTGATCAATAGTGATCCGGGCGCTTACATCGATTTTAATGTCCCCTGGAATTTATCTATTAATTATAGTTTCAGCTATCAAAACAACGTTACCAATACCACCTCAAGTAATACGGTGATGTTGAGCGGTGACGTGAGCCTTACAGCCAAATGGAAGATTCAGTATAACACCAATTACGATTTAAGAGCCCGGCAATTGAGCAGTGCCACCTCATTCGCTATCTATCGGGATCTGCATTGCTGGGATCTGTCTATCCAATGGCTGCCGTTTGGTTTCTATAAATCATATAACGTGACCTTAAAAGTTAAGGCATCTATTTTGCAGGATCTGAAACTAAGCAAACGGAGCGACTACACCAACAACCAATCATTTAACTAAAATGCTTGCAGAAATTATAACCATTGGCGACGAGATACTAATAGGACAAATTGTTGACACCAACTCTGCCTGGATGGCTGAAAAGCTGAATGCTGCCGGCATCCGGATCAAGCAAATTTCGTCGGTGTCTGACGACCGGGATCATATTCTTAAAGCTTTGGCGGAAGCAGCAACCCGTGCCGATATTATTTTAATCACCGGCGGCCTTGGCCCAACAAAAGATGATATCACCAAAAAAACGCTCGCCGATTATTTTAACGTGGGGATGGTTTTAAATGAAGCCGCTCTTGAAAACGTTGCCAGTATTTTCAAAAGATATAATCGACCGCTGCTGGAAGTAAACCGCAAGCAGGCCGAAGTGCCTGCAAATTGCGAGGTAATACTTAATAAAAACGGCACCGCCCCCGGCATGTGGTTTAATGAGAGCGGCAAGATCTATGTATCGATGCCAGGGGTGCCATTCGAGATGAAATACATGGTAGAGGAGCAGGTGATACCGAAACTGAAATCGGTATTTGACCTCCCTGTTATCATTCATAAAACAATACTCACAGCAGGGGAAGGAGAATCTTTCCTGGCCGAAAGAATTGCTGATATTGAAGATGCATTGCCGGCCAATATCAAACTAGCCTACTTGCCTAAGCTTGGCCAGGTACGTTTACGTTTGAGCGCTTATGGCAATAATGAAGCTTTGCTGAGCGCACAGGTTGCGGAGTATGCTGCTAAGATAGTAGCGCGGGTAGGCCAAAATGTTATTGCCGAAGAAGACATCCCGCTGGAAAAAGCAGTACTCAATTTTATGGCAAAACGGGGCCTGACTTTATCAGCTGCTGAAAGCTGCACAGGAGGATATATCTCGCACCTCATTACCCAGCACGCGGGATCGTCAGAAGTGTTTTTTGGTGGTGCAGTATCCTACTCCTATGAATTAAAAGAGAGTGTTTTAGGGGTAAGAAATGAAACGTTATGGCAGAACGGTGCTGTAAGTGAAGAGACGGTAAAAGAAATGGTGGAGGGTGCTTTGCTAAATTTTAAATCGGATTACGCCGTAGCGGTAACAGGTGTTGCAGGCCCGGGTGGAGGCACTGAAGACAAGCCTGTTGGTACGGTATGGATTGCGGCGGCAAATGCGGGTAAAACGGTAACTAAGAAATTCACATTTGGCAATAAACGAATACAAAACATTGAAAGGAGTGCTGTAGCTGCATTTTTTATGTTGATTACTTTACTGCGGGAAACTGAAAAATAAGACTGAAATTCCTTAATTTTGGCCAAATCAACGAATACTTGTGTATGGCCAAATACCAATTGTTACTGCCGAAGATGGGAGAAAGTGTTGCGGAAGCAACGGTAATTAAATGGATGAAGAATCCAGGCGATTATATCGAAGTTGATGAGGCAGTGATGGAGATCGCAACCGATAAGGTTGATTCTGAAGTACCTTCCCCGGTTTCTGGTAAGTTAATAGAACAACTTTACGAAGAAAACGATGTGGTACAGGTAGGTTCAGTAATAGCCGTAATCGAAACGGAACCTGGCAATGCTGAACAATCAGCAATTAACCCTGGTGCTGCTACAGCAGATAGCACACCGGCTCCGGTAACTTACTCAGAAACTGTTGCAGCAGATGAGCCGGTAAAAGCTCCAGAGCCAGCACCGATGCCTGCAGCTATCCAAACACCTGCGCAAGAAAACCCAATGTCTGACATTCCGGGAATGAGCCAATTGGCAGCGAAAGAAATTCAGTTAACAACTACAAAATACGATAACCGTTTCTATTCGCCTTTAGTTAAAAGCATCGCTACCCAAGAAGGAATTGGCAATCAAGAACTCGACTATATCCCGGGCACTGGAGCGGAGGGCCGCTTAACTAAAGACGACCTTTTAGCGTACGTTCAAACCAGGACATCAGGAGGTGGTTTTAAACCTCCTTTGGCATCACAAGCCAATGGTCAACATGGAAATGTTCATAATTACCCTGATGTAAACTTATCGAAGGAGCCACAGTCATCACCAACACAATCCAAAGCTTCTGTTAATATTACTTCGCCTGAAAAAGGTCCGCTAACGGAAGCACCTGCAGGGGATGAATTAAAATCGGCTTCCTCAACTGAACCTATAAGTGTGGAATCCGCAAAAGCGACTTCCACGCAGGAAGTACCCAAAATTGCAGCTGCACAGGATTCACCGAAGCCTGCTACAAAACCAGCAACATCGGTTTCGGGCGGAGATGAGATCATTGAAATGGACCGGATGCGCAGGCTGATTGCCGACCATATGGTTTATAGCAAACACACCTCGCCACATGTAACCTCATTTGTAGAAGCAGACGTGACCGAACTGGTGGCATGGCGAGAACGCGTAAAAGGTGCGTTCGAAAAACGTGAAGGGCAAAAGTTGACCTTTACGCCCATATTTATCGAGGCGGTTGTTAAAGCCATTATTGCGCTGCCGATGATTAACGTTTCGGTAAGTGGCACGCAAATCATCAAAAAAAAGAATATAAATATCAGTATGGCAACTGCTTTGCCAAACGGTAATTTAATTGTGCCGGTAATTAAACGCGCGGATGAACTGAGCCTGTTGGGTATAGCCAAATCTGTAAACGACCTGGCCAACCGTGCACGTACGGGTAAATTATTGCCAGACGATGTAAAGGATGGCACGTTCACTATCACTAACGTAGGATCTTTCGGGAATGTAATGGGGACACCTATTATCAATCAGCCTCAGGTAGCAATATTGGCAGTAGGTGCCATTAAAAAGAAGCCTGCGGTAATCGAAACGCCTAAGGGCGATGCCATAGCGATCAGGCACATGATGTTCCTGTCACTTTCATATGATCATAGGGTAGTGGATGGAGCATTGGGCGGTACTTTTGTAAGTAAAGTAGCTCAATACCTCGAAAATTGGGATATAAGCCGAAATGTATAGTTAATTAAATGTGATTTCATCAAACAACAAAGGCCCTCAAGGGCCTTTGTTGTTTTTGGATGCTGAAGAATCTACTAAAAAACTTCAGCATCCTGTATTTTTGCCGGAGCTAAACTGACCCCTGTTAACTGATCGGCAAAGGCTACGAATGCCTTATTGTCTAATATACGTTGCTGGTGGTCGATTAGTTTTTGCAAATTGATCTTTCCGATGACGAATTTATAACTGCCCGAATAAAATCGCTCTTTTATATATTCAAATCCAAGGGATTCCACTAAAGCTTCATCTTCATACCGCAAATAGATATTGATCTCAATATTGTTGGTAAAATGAAGATCGCGCACGGCTTTGGCTTTTTTGTATTCATAACCATAGTCGTATCGCAGCGCAGCGATATCTGACAACACTGCCGAACCTGTAGGATGCCCGCCCGCACCTTTGCCAAAGAAAAACTGCTGATCTGCAAAAGCCGCTTGGACGGTTACGCCATTATATTCGTACTCTACGTTGTACAAAAATTCGGTTTCGTTTACAAATTTTGGCAATACAAACATGGCAATGTTGCGTGTATCCAATTCTTTGGCAATCGGCACCAGCTTTATCTTCAAATTCTTTTCCCTGGCATACTGAATATCGTTCGCCGCAAGATTTTGAATGCCCATATTGAAAACCTCTTTTGGATCAATTACTAAACCGTATGCGTGCGCTGCCGCAATCACCAGTTTAAATTTGGAATCATAGCCGCCAACATCCGAGATGGGGTCGGTTTCCGCAAAGCCCAGGTCCTGTGCTTGTTTAAGGGCGCTTGTATAATCTAAACTTTCCAAAAAGCCTTTGGAGAGAATATAATTTGATGATCCATTAAAAATACCACTAATAGAGTGCAGCAGCTCATTATCGTAATATTCTTCCAGGTTACGGATGATGGGGATGCTGCCGCATACTGCGCCTTCATACAGCAATGAGGTGCCGTGTTTTTCTTGCAGTGCAATTAGTTCGTTGAGGTAGGTAGCAATCATTTTCTTGCTGGCCGATACCACATTTTTGCCCGATGCCAACGCCCGCGATACAATCTCGTAGGCGGCCTCCGTGTCATTAATGAGTTCAACAATTGTGTTGATCTCCGGGTTATTTAAGAGTTCTTCCTTATCGGTTGTAAAAAGTTCCTGCGGCAGGGTGCGGAGTTTTCCGGGATTTTTTATAGCAATCTTTACTATTTCAAGGTTAAGATTTTTAGTCCGGATGATATCGTATAATCCCTGGCCTACAACTCCAAATCCGAATAGGCCAATATTTAGTTTCTTACTCATTAAGCTGTTCTTTGCAATTCTATAATTTTTCCCTTTACATCTGTCTTGAAAAACGATGTGATGATATTTGTTAAATCTTGTGTGTCAATTAAAAAGCCATCGTGCCCGTAAAATGAATCCAGCTCGGCAAAGGCTGATTTAGGGATATGTCTAAATAAGTATTGCTGCTCCTCTACCGGGAATAAAACGTCCGATTTAATGCCGATAACCAGCGTTCGCGCTTTAACCAGACTCAGCGCTTTATCTACTCCATTTCTGCCGCGGCCTACATTGTGCGAGTCCATGGCCTTAGTCAAGTACCAATAGCTGTAGGCATTAAACCGGTTTACCAATTTTTGTCCCTGATAATTCTGATAACTGGATGCCTTAAAATTGTCAGTGATTGTATTGTCGTCTTCCTGCTGGGAGATATCATATGTTTTATATCCCCGGTAGGATAATAATGCAATGCTGCGCGCAGCCTTTAACCCATTACTGCCACCATCTGGTGAGCCAGTTGAAAAGGTCTGATCGGCATTTATTGCCAAACGCTGTGATTCGTTAAAGGCAATGCCCCATGGTGAATGTTTTGCGTTAGATGCAATGAGTATGAGGTTTTTAATTCGCTGAGGCTCAATTATACTCCATTCTAAAGCCTGTTGGCCGCCCAAAGAGCCACCCATTAATATGCCCACTTCGCCAATGTCTAAATGATCTGCTAGCAATTTATGTGCATGAACAATATCTCTGATGGTAAATGCAGGAAAAGCCAGGTAATAAGGCACACCTGAAACTGGATTAATATCTAAAGGATTGGTAGTGCCATAGGCTGACCCTAAGACATTTGCGCAAACTACGAAATGCTCATCTGGATTAAAATAATCATTGGCACCAAAAAGCCCTTTCCACCAATCGAATACATCCGAATTGGCCGTCAAAGCATGGCATACCCAAACCACGTTATCTTTCTTTTTATTGAGGGTACCGTAGGTATTGAATCCAACTTGCAATCCCTGCAGTTTAGCTCCAGATTCCAGTTTAAATATGCCCGTGTAGGTAAAACTTTGTAAACTCATGCTGTACTTTTTGTTATTTAGGGAGTAGTTGACTAATACAACTGCTCCCTGATAACATCTCTTAAAAACTAAAAAACTATTTCTATGCTACTTCTAATTCCGCTATTTTGGCAAAAGCCTGTTCAAAATCAGCTTTTATATCATCAATGTGTTCAATGCCAACTGCAACGCGCAGCAGGGCAGGAGTTACGCCTGCGGCTATCTGTTCCGTATCGCTCAATTGTTGATGGGTGGTTGCAGATGGCTGGATGATGAGTGTTTTTGCATCGCCAACATTTGCTAAATGGCTAACCAGCTTTAAATTGTCGATAACTGCTGAAGCGTTTTCCTTGCCGCCCTTTAATTCGAAAGACAACACCGCACCGAAACCATTTTTCAAATATTTTTTCGCAAGTGCGTGCTGCGGAGATGACTCCAGCCCCGGGTAGTTTACTTTGTCCACCTGCGGATGTTGTTCCAGCCATTTGGCCAGTTCCAGCGCATTATCCACATGGCGCTGTACACGCAATGAAAGAGTTTCGAGTCCCTGGATGTTTAGCCAGGAATTGAATGGCGACTGTGATGGACCGAAATCCCGCAAGCCCTCCACCCGGGCGCGAATAATGAACTGAATGTTTCCGAAGGGACCGTTAACGCCAAATACATCAGCAAAAACTAAACCGTGGTATCCTTCTGACGGCTCCGTAAACTGTGGGTATTTGCCATTCCCCCAGTTGTAGGTACCGCCATCTACAATAGCACCACCAATACTTGTTCCATGGCCATTGATCCATTTAGTAGTTGATTCTACCACTACATGGGCACCGTGTTGCAACGGGCGAAAAAGGTAACCACCCGCAGCAAATGTGTTATCCACTATCAGCGGCAGATCGTGTTTATTGGCCAATTCCGCCAATTTTTCAAAATCAGGAATATTAAAACCAGGATTGCCAATGGTTTCTACATAGATGGCTTTTGTTTTTTCATCTATAAGCGGCTCGATGCTCTCTGCGGTATCATCTTTTGCAAAACGCACATCAATCCCCAGGCGCTTAAAAGCTACCTTAAATTGATTATAAGTACCGCCATACAAAAATGGAGAGGTTACAAAATTATCGCCTACCTGCAAAATGTTGTTTAAGGCTATGAACTGCGCTGCCTGTCCGGATGCAGTAGCTAAAGCCGCTACGCCACCCTCTAATGCCGCTATGCGTTTTTCAAACACATCGGTCGTCGGGTTCATTAATCGGGTATAAATATTGCCGAACTCTTTTAGGGCGAACAGGTTTGCGCCGTGCTCTGCGTTGTTGAAAACGTAAGAAGTGGTCTGGTATAAAGGCACTGCACGCGCGCCTGTAGTTGGGTCAACTTCCTGGCCCGCATGTAATTGTAAAGTTTCGAATTTTAAGCTTGACATATTTGTAGATTTAAAGGGTTTTGAATGAAAATGTATATTTACGTCAGGATATCATTATCCTAAATGGGTAATCACGTTGTTTTCGGGGAAACAGAAATTGAACGTGTTACAGGATCAACAGCAACACATGCAAATACAGCCGGTAAAATGGTTGTATATAGCAAAGATACCCGATTGGGGATGCAGGATAGATTGTTCCGTTACGTAAGATGTACTTTTCATGATTAAAAATTTATATCCCCCGGTATTCTTTTTCCGGGACAGGAATTGGCACCTTCTTCACCATTGAAGGGTTGCCAGCGGGTTTTCGAGCCTGATCTCTCGCCGCTTCTTTATAAACCAAAATCCTTTTGAGAGGAGTTGATTAAAGTATCGCTACCAAATAATGTTTCAAATATAGTAGAATGGCAATTTAATTTCCAAATAATATTTCAAATTAATTGGAAATGGGTACTACTGTCGTAGTTTCATTAACTTATCTAAACTGCGCTGGGCATTGTATCGTTAGGGGTTTAAAACTTTTTTTATCCCAGCGCCTGCTCCAAATCCGCAATTAAATCGTCTATATGCTCCAACCCAACAGAAACCCGCAATAAATTAAAAGGTGTTTTTGTATCCGGCCCTTCAACAGATGCACGGTGTTCTATTAAACTTTCTACGCCGCCAAGGCTGGTTGCCTGGGTAAAAAGCTCAAGCGCATTCACTACCCGTTTGGCTTCGGTTTCCCCATCTTTCAGCAGGAAAGACAATACCGCCCCAAAACCGGTCATTTGCGCTTTGGCAATTTCGTACTGCGGGTGCGACTGCAGGCCCGGATACAGCACGCGTTCTACTTTATCGTGATTTTCTAGGTATTCCGCCAGTAATTGTGCATTGCGCACGTGTCCGCGCATGCGGTATGGGAGAGTTTTAATGCTTCTTGTGAGATGATAGCAATCGGTAGGCGAAGGAATGGCGCCACCCATAGTCTGCACCGTTCGGATCTTAGTCCACCAGTCGTTAGTGATTCCGGTTATCAGCGCTCCGCCCATCAAATCGCTGTGGCCGCCAAAATATTTAGTAGTGGAATGCATTACTATGTCAACGCCTAAGGCCAAAGGTTGCTGGCAAAGGGGCGTAGCGAAGGTATTGTCGCAAACCACTCTTATGTTTTTAAATTTCGCAATTGCAACAACCATTTTGATATCGGTGACCTTTAAGAGAGGGTTTGATGGTGTTTCCAGCCAGATCAATCCGGTGTTTGGCCTAATATGGGCTTTCAGCACTTCGCTATCATTTACATCAACAAAATCAAATTCCAGAATACCTGCAAACAGCTGCTTAAGCTGGTTTCTCAGGCCATGATACATATCGTCCGGCGCGATGATATGCGTACCCGGTTCCAGCGATTGAAAAACTGACATGCCTGCCGCATTTCCCGACGAAAAAGCCGCTGCTTCTGCACCGCCCTCCAGTTTGGCAATCACGTTTTCTAATAAAGCGCGATTGGGGTTGGACGCTCTGCTATAAATGTGGCCACCGGGATACCCGCCATCTTCGGCACGCTGAAAAGTGGTGGATGTTACAATAGGCTGCACAACCGCTTTTGAGGTTTCGTCAATATGATTTCCGGCGTGGATAGCGATAGTTTCTATTTTCATTGGGGTGTAAGTTACGCATTCAAAATAAATGTAAATATTTGGCATTCGCTGTAGCGTAATGGAAAAGGCGTTCGTATTATCATAAAACCAAGCCATAAAACATGAAATACAAAGCCTGCCTTGCTCTTTTAGTGATCACCACCTTATCTGCATGTAAAAAAGAAGCGGTTACTACCGATTACGATAAGAGCTATTCTGCCTGGCAGCTCTTTAGAAAATCAGTTAATAATTCCTACAGTTACGTTACCTATGGCGGCTCGGTATTTGGTTACTATTCCGAATCCAAAATAACCGTACAAAACGGCCGGATAACAAGCCGCGATTTCGTAGCCCGCAATTTTAAGCCAGGAACAGATAGTTTAGTGGTTATTGCATCTTGGGAAGAAAGCGGAAATACGCTGAATACCCACGGCAACGCAAGTTACTTTTTTACACTGGACGATATTTATCAGCAGGCGAAAAATGTTTGGCTGAACGTTGACGCAAATAAGAACGATGTTTACTTCACGGTTGATGACCTGGGCCTTATTACATCTGCCGGATCGGTAGAAAAAGGCTGCCAGGATGATTGCTTTAACGGGATCAGAATTAAGGATATAAAGGTATTTGTGAAAGAAATTAAATAGTAATGCAGCTCCCGCAAAATTGATAGATCATCATCGCAATACAACCTTATATATTAGCCATTCGCAAATATCTCACTCTGTAAATCCATCGTCATATTAGGTGTTTAAACATAGGCGTGAACACGCCTCACGTATAAAACAGTTGTATTTTATTACCTTTGCCTAAACTATTTTTGTACATGGAAGTATCAGAAAATTTCGGGGTACTATTAAATAATCCGCAGCTTTTACCTGAGCTTAAAGCCATAGCCCAAAAGGTGCTCCATAACCAGCGTATTACTTTTGATGACGGCGTTTTGCTTTATGAAAAGGCTGAATTGGGTTATTTAGGTATACTGGCCAACTATATTCGCGAGCAAAAACACGGAGATAAAACTTATTTTAACCGTAACTTTCATATCGAGCCAACCAACCTTTGTGTTTACGATTGTAAATTCTGCTCCTATTCCCGTTTGATCAAGCAAAAGGCTGAAGGCTGGGAGTATACGATGGAGGAGATGCTGGATATCGTAAGAAAGTATGATGACCAACCCGTTACCGAAGTGCACATTGTGGGCGGTGTTTTGCCGCAGTATGATGTAGCCTTTTATTCGGAACTGTTTACGAGGATTAAACAACATCGCCCGGACCTGCATGTTAAGGCTTTAACGCCTGTTGAGTACCACTATATTTTTAAAAAGGCCAAGATCGACTATGCCACCGGTATGCAGCTGATGAAGGATGCCGGGCTGCAATCTATGCCGGGCGGCGGTGCCGAGATCTTCCATCCCGAAGTGCGCGACCTTATAGCAAAAGACAAATGCAATGCGGAGCAATGGCTGGCTATTCATGAAGAGTGGCATAAAATAGGCATGCGTTCCAACGCTACAATGCTTTATGGCCATATCGAAAAATATTGGCACCGGGTTGACCATATGGAAAGGCTGCGTGAATTGCAGGATCGTACGGGTGGTTTTCAAACATTTATTCCGCTTAAGTTCCGTAACCAGGATAACCAGATGAGCAACGTGCCGGAATCAACCGTGGTAGAGGATCTCCGGAACTATGCTATTGCCAGGATCTACCTGGATAACTTCGATCACATTAAGGCTTATTGGGCAATGATTAGCCGCACTACGGCGCAATTATCACTTAATTTTGGTGTGGATGATATCGATGGTACGCTGGATGATACCACCAAGATTTATTCTATGGCCGGTGCGGAAGAACAGCACCCGGGCATGAGCACAAAGCAATTGGTTGACCTGATCAAGCATGCGGGACGTCACCCTGTTGAACGCGATACGCTCTACAATGTAGTTACGGATTACAGCGTGTATCAATTTCCAGAAGAAGAAAAACCGAAGTACTATAAATTGCCTGTTATAAATTAGCGGTAATGCTTAACGCCAAAGGCAAACAGCCTGAGGCCCTTATATCGCTTTGAGCCTTGCGCTTTTAGCTGTCTGCAAAACAATGATAGAAAAGACATTATACATCGTACGCCACGGCCAAACAGATCTTAATAAACTTGGTATTGTACAGGGGCGCGGCCGAGATTCTGATCTGAATGATGAAGGCCGCCACCAGGCGCAGCAGTTTTATACAGCCTATAAAAATGTGCCTTTTGATAAAATTTACATATCTGAATTAAAACGTACACAGCAAAGTATTCAGCCATTTATTGATTCAGGAATTGCTTATGAAAAACTGGCCGGGCTGGATGAACTTGCCTGGGGAATACATGAAGGGCAAGCATCATCTCCGGAGCTTAAGGCTGAGTTTTTACATGTAATGCGTGACTGGGTATCCGGCAAGCTTGACGTTAAATTTGAAGGGGGTGAAAGCCCTAATGAAGTGAAGATACGCCAGCTGGAAGCAATGGAAATCATAATGAGTCACCCAGAGGAAAAAACGGTGCTCATTTGCATGCATGGCCGAGCTATGCGCCTTTTACTATGTATACTTACCGGTGTGCCGCTTACTGAGATGGACACCTTTCCGCATCAAAATCTGGTGCTGTATAAATTAATTTATGATGGCAGCCGGTACCAGATCGTTGAATTCAACAACGCCGTCCACCTCAAAACACCAGAAGAGATAAGTGAAAAAGATCAGAATATCCGCGGTTAGTTATACCAACACAAAACCTTTTTTATACGGATTGCAGCACTCGGCTATTATGGATCAAATAGAGCTGAGCCTGGATATGCCATCCGACTGTGCCCAAAAATTAATAGATGACAAAGCTGATATTGGCCTTATCCCGGTGGCCGCCGCGCTAAGTTTACCACAGTGGGAAATCGTTTCTGCTTATTGCATAGGTGCAGTGGGTGCAGTAAATTCTGTATTTATATTTAGTAATTGCGATATCAGGAATGCTAAAAAGATTCAGTTGGATCCGCAGTCCCGCTCTTCCAATAACCTTGCCCGGGTACTGCTCAAAAACTACTGGCAGGTTCAGCCTGAATTAATCAGAGATGCGGCAGACTACGGAGTATCAACGGATCAGGATATGGCCTTTGTACAAATAGGCGACCGTACCTTTGGAAAAACCGGCAACTATGAGTTTGTTTATGATCTTTCTGAAGAGTGGCAGAAGTTTACAGGCCTTCCATTTGTATTTGCCGCATGGATAGCCAATAAGCCAATTCCCGGGGAGTTTATAAAAGAGTTTGATAAGGCGCTCCAATTTGGGCTGGCTCATCGTAAAGACCTGTTGAAAGAACTGCCACAGCGCGCCGATTTTGATTTGGAGGATTACCTGATGCACCGCCTTGATTTTGACCTGACGGAGGATAAGAAAAAAGCGTTATACTTATTTTTAGATTATATCAAGGCGCTGTAAAGCGTCCAGATCACTATCTGTCGACCTGGATTTTCGGTAATTAAAGCGGTCGATAATGATCGGTTCTTCACCGCCTCATATTTTAAAGCTGAATACAGCATTTACCATCAACTAATTATTAATTTTGTCCGATGGATTTTATTATTGAGGCTGTTGTTAAAGCCATTAAAGATCTGTACCAAACAGATATCGCTGTCAAGGACATAAACTTGCAGGAAACCCGTAAAGAATTTGAAGGCCAGGTTACCGTGGTAACCTTTCCATATACCAAAATGTCGCGCAAAGGTCCGGAGCAAACCGGTATCGAAATTGGTGAATACCTTCAAAAGGAGGTAGCCGAGATCAGTGCATTTAACGTGATTAAAGGATTCTTGAATATTTCATTTGCTGATAGTTTTTGGCTGGCCAAATTGAGTGAAGAGATCCTTGCAGATGATTTTGCTATAGCAAAGCCAAATGGTAAAAAGGTGATGGTAGAATATTCATCGCCAAATACCAACAAACCTTTACATCTGGGTCACATCCGTAATAATCTTTTGGGGTTCTCAGTGTCAAGGATACTGCAAGCGGCGGGTTACCAAGTTACAATGGCTAACCTGGTGAACGACCGGGGAATCCACATCTGCAAAAGTATGCTGGCCTGGCAGGAGTTTGGAAATGGCAAAACACCTGAAAGTTCCGGCTTAAAAGGGGATCACCTCGCAGGCAAGTATTACGTTTGGTTTGATAAGGCTTACAAGCAACAGATACAGGAACTGGTTGAAGAAGGCCAAACGGAAGATGAAGCTAAAAAGAATGCACCACTGATAAAAAAGGCCCAGGAAATGCTTCAAAAATGGGAAGCGGGCGACGAGGAAACGATCAGCCTGTGGAAAACCATGAATGGTTGGGTTTACGCTGGCTTTGCAGAAACCTACAAAACCCTTGGCGTTGAGTTTGACAAATATTATTACGAAAGCAATACCTATTTATTAGGCAAAGATATTATAGAGGAAGGCATTGCCAAAGGCGTGTTTTTTAAAAAGGAAGACGGCTCAGTTTGGATTGACCTGACAGAAGATGGCCTCGACCAGAAATTGGTGCTCCGGGCGGATGGTACTTCGGTTTACATTACCCAGGATATTGGCACCGCACAGCTGAAATACGACGACTTTAAAATGGATGAGTCGATTTACGTTGTTGGCAATGAACAGGATTACCACTTTAAAGTACTATTCCTTATCCTTCAAAAACTCGGAAAAGAATGGGCGAGGGGTTTGTATCACTTATCCTACGGCATGGTGGATCTGCCATCCGGCAAAATGAAATCGCGTGAGGGTACGGTTGTGGATGCCGACGACCTGATGGCGGAAATGTTCAAAACTGCTGCAGCAACAACTGAAGCCATGGGTAAGGTGGATAGTTTTAGCGATGAGGACAAGAGCAAGCTTTATCATACAATAGGTATGGGCGCGTTAAAATACTTCCTGTTAAAAGTTGATCCTAAAAAACGCCTGTTGTTTGATCCTAGTGAATCAGTAGATTTCCAGGGGCATACCGGGCCGTTCATTCAGTATACACATGCCAGGATCAAATCAGTGCTGAGTAAAGCAGGTTATGATGAAGTAAGAAGATCTGCAGATATTACCGATTTAGGCGCCTCAGAGCGCGACTTGATCGTGCTGTTATCAAAGTTCCCGCAAGTAATTCAGGAGGCGGCCCTAGCTCACAGCCCGGCACTAGTTGCCAACTACGTTTACGAATTGGCTAAGCTGTACAATAAATTTTATCATGAGAGCCCGATTATGCAGGCAGAATCCGAAAATCTGAAGCAATTAAGACTACAACTATCTGCATCAGCTGCAAAAATTATCAAGACCGGTATGACTTTATTGGGTATTGAAGTTCCGGAGAGAATGTAATACACCATGCGCGGGTGTGCGAATTACAGATGTGCAGATGATCTTACATCTGCACATCTGCAATATGCACATCACTTAATTAGTGTTCAAAATCAACCTCGGCTCATCGTAATCGATCATTTTTTGCCGGCCTTCTTTAGGTATAGGAATTGATTTGGATGCGGCATAATCATAACTGATACAAACTGTTTTGCAGGTGGTGCAAATCTCTTCACCCTTATCAGTCAATTTGACTAGCACATGCATAATATCAAAGCTGCTGTTACCTATGCGAATGACGCGTACGTAGCAAACAATTTGATCATCGATAGTTACAGGCTTCAGATAGTTGATCTCTGATCTCCCTACAATAAAACCTATACCCTTGTTATGCCAATCAGCTACTTCCCTAAAATAATTGATTCGGGCAACTTCGAAATAGGTGAGATATATGGCATTGTTTACATGTCCTACGCTATCAATATCCGAAAAACGGATGGCTATGTCGGTTTTATATTTGTAATCTGTTAATTTTTCAGCCATAAAAATACATTTTGTCTGTAGGTTATTATTTTTGCAGACATTCTGTCGTGCATTTATCGAATTTCAACCATTGGTATAACAGTTGATTAATCATCTACGAAGTTAATAAAACAAAAACTCAGGAGGATATAAAAATGACATTAGTAAAATTCAACAACGGACTAAAAAGCAATGCTAACCCGTTCTTTAATGATGTGTTCGACTCTATATTAAACGATTCATTTATTGGCGACAGATTAGTTGCCCGCGTGCCTGCGGTAAATATCGCAGAGAACGATAATGAATTCCATATAGAATTAGCCATCCCCGGACTTAAAAAAGAAGATTTTAAGATCGCGTTAGATAAGGATGTTTTGAGTGTATCTGCCGAAAAAAAGGCAGAAAATAACCAGGAAACAAAAAAATATAGCAAACGCGAATACAGCTACAATTCTTTTGTGCGCTCGTTCACGTTGCCTGATAGCGCCGACTATGCAAAAATTGAGGCCGACTACACAGACGGGATACTTACCTTAATTGTTGCTAAAAGAGAAGAAGCTAAATATCAATCAAGAGAAATAGCGGTGAAGTAATTTAATAGTGTTTTCATAAGTTTGGTTTAGTAGAAGGCCGCCCTGTAATATGGGCGGCTTTTTTATTAAAAACGTTCGTTTATCGGGCTAGTTAGCGTACATCATCGCAACCATCACAAAATAACAAGCTGCAGCTTTTCATAGAATTTAAATTTAGCACTGTTAAGATTGAAAAATAACAATTTGTGAATCGATCATTGCCTGTTTTTTGTAGAGGGCGGATATGCTAACGCTGGCATTGTTAAAAACTTAAATATAATGGATTAATTTATTATCCTATTAAGTAAAAACCGAAAACTATTGACCGCTTGAAAGGTTGTATTTCCAAACACTACAACACTATGAATGATAATCATAAAATTACCCGGCGCCAGGTGGTAGCCGGTTTAGGCGCCACGTTCGCAGCTGCAGCCGTTTCCCCTGTACTGGCTGCATCAAGTGCCGCAACTGTCAGCAACGGTGCTGTCAAAATTGACGATCCTGTAGGTAAATATCCTAAACCTCCATTTAGAAGTCAACCCCAGCCGTGGCCGGGTTTACAAAGCAAAATGGATCCTGTGCCTGATTGCGGTGAAACAAGCTACAAAGGCTCGGGACGTTTAGCAGGTCGCAAGGCCCTTATAACTGGCGGAGATTCTGGCATAGGTCGCGCAGCGGCTATAGCATATGCACGTGAAGGTGCTGATGTTGCCATCAATTACTATCCTACAGAAGAGCAAGACGCACAAGAAGTGATCGCTCTGATCAGGAAAGAAGGGCGTAAAGCTATCGCAATTCCCGGTGATTTGCGCGGTGAAGATTTTTGTAAACAATTAGTACAAAAAACGATTGCCGGCCTCGGTGGCTTAGATATTATTGTTAACAACGCCGGCAGGCAGCAATCAACAAACTCTATAATCGATGTTACGACAGAAGAGTTTGATGCTACGATGAAAACCAATATTTATGCGCCATTTTGGATCATCCGCGAAGCATTGCCACATCTGCCTGCAGGATCGGCCATTATTGGTACCACGTCTGAGCAAGCTTACGATCCGTCGCCGGATCTGTACGCTTACGCGCAAACTAAGGCAGCCACTATGAATTACGTTAAATCTTTGGCTAAACAATTGGGTCCAAAGGGCATTAGAGTGAACGGTGTAGCTCCCGGACCTGTATGGACGGCTTTACAGATCAGTGGCGGTGCACAGCCCGAGAAACAACAAATGTTTGGTAGCTGGACAATGTTCGGCAGGCCAGGTCAGCCAGGGGAATTGGCTTCCATATTTGTTCAATTAGCAGCAGCTGATGCCAGCTTTGCTACCGGCCAGGTGTATGGTGCTTCAGGCGGTGTTGGACAGCCATAAACAAGAATAATTATGAAAAAAGCAATTTTAATACTCTTTGGTTTTGCCGGTTTTACGGTTAGAGCGCAAATCCCTCAACCGGATCCTGATACCACTGCAAAACACTTTCTTATCGTGGCAAGTATTGGTAATTTGCAGGAAATCAGCGCGAGCCAGCTGGCTACACAGAAAGCTACCCATCCTGATGTTAAATCATTTGGTAAAATGATGGTTATGGATCACCAACAGGCGGAAACGAAACTTCTGGCACTTGCAAAATCCAGAGGATACACCCTCCCGGCAGCAGCAACAGGCGGCATTATGCCGGACCTGCCACTTAAAAACGCAACGTCGGCTTTCGATAGGCTATATGTGCATGGCATGGTAGTTAGCCACCATAACACCGTGCAAACTTTTCAAACCTATGCCACTAATGGCAAAGATCCTGCAGTGAAAGCATTTGCACAACAAATGTTGCCCACTTTAAAAACCCACCTGGAAACCATTAAGGGAATAGATCAAAAAATCACAAAGCAAGTTGCCCGGTAAATGCGGGTGACTAATGAACAAAGTAGCTACTGGAAACGGTAGCTACTTTTTGTTTGATTAGTTATTCAAGGTAGTTGTATTTACCCTACAGCCTCATTCAGTGCTACTATTGCCGTTTTGAATTGTTCCCTGGCAATAAGGAACTGGATGTTAACTTTACGGAGCGCAAAGCCGGCGCTGATGATATTGATATCGTTTTTTGCCAGCGCGGTGGCTGCTTTGGCCAGCAATCCCGGCTGATCCATATTAGAACCTAATAAGCAAACCATAGCTACTTTTTCTACAGTGATCTTTTCAAACGACTGGCCAAGTTCTATCACCAGCTCTTCTTTAAAATCCTGCTCCCATATCACAATTGAAATGCTGTTAGCGCTGGTTGCTTTAAAAGTATAACTTACGCCGTGCTTATAAAATAACTGCATGATTTGCAAGTCGCTGCCCACATTACCTACCATCAACGGGTCGAAAACGTCTATCAGCATCAGGCGGTCTATCCCGGTTATAACCTCCACTCGTTTTAGAGCTGATACATAGGATCTGGTGATGAGCGTACCCGGATGGGATGGTTGAAAAGTGTTTTTGATTCTTAAATTTATGCCATTCATTTCCAGTGGTTTAGATGCTTTCGGATGAATAGCTTCCATACCAACATCTGCCAGCTGATCTGCAATATCATAATTGGTGTTACCCACAGGCTTGCAATTATCAATGCCTACCAAGGCGGGGTCTGCTGTAGACAGATGATATTCTTTATGAATGATGGCTTCCACCGGCTTAAGAATTTCGGCTATTTTGCTAAAGGTCACTTCAGAGTACCCGCGGTCAAACTCCCGCATAATACCTTCGGTACCTTTGGCGTATCCTGTGGCTACACAAAGGCAATTTTCCAAATCAATGCCGGAAAACGCGTCTTTTATGCGTTGATCTATCGTAAATGGTCGCTGATCATCAAAACCACTAAGGTCTACTAATACGGCATTTACTCCCTGATGTTTTAAAATATTAGTCAGCACAAACGCGGAGTGCGTTTCGCCGATGGACGCCAAAATTTCTCTCGCTGCCTGCAGGATCCCTTCACGGCTTACATAGCCGGACGCCAGGATATCCACCATATTTTCCAGGTAGGTTTGTGCTTTATTAATATGCGTTTCTATGAATTCGTCTGCCAAGGCTTTCTCAAGGCCGAGGTGGGCGTAGCTTTGGTTGATGTCTTTCAAGCGGGCCACCAATGCCGCCAAAGCCTGATGAAAGTCTTCGTTATTTAGGATACGGTGATAAACACCGGGTAGTTTGGTTTTTTTATCCTCCAGCAAAAGATTAGTAACTCCTGAAAAAGCCGAGACAACAAATACGCGGTTATAGAGATTGTCTGCCGGGCGGTCAAAATAAATAATATTATCGATAACCTCTTTTAAGGCGGTCATAGACGTGCCGCCGATCTTTTCTACTGTAAGCATTGTCTGAGCAGGATTTAATACAAGCGCGAAACTAAAACTTTCTCCTCAATAAGGGAATGAGTTTTTCAACATACCTTTTCTTTATCTGATTTTATACTATTTTCATCCAACTACTTTTATAAGATGAATCAAGAGTTAAACACTTTATTAACAGGTCTCAAGACAAATACAGTAGCATTTAAAAAAGTGCTGGAATTTATAGATACTTATTTTCTGCATCAGCCGACGGCTTTTAAAAACGGTAATTTGTACAACGAAGCATCCCAAAACCAGGGTAGTGCCAGGGTTTTTGCAATTGCAAAAATAAATAATTTGACAGTAGACGACACTTTGTTGCTTTTTGCAGAGCATTACCAGGCCGTATTGGCTGATCCAGTTGGGACCGATCATCAAAATATCAGGCAGTTTATGTCCCATGGATGGGCGGGAATCGAATTTGAAGGAGTGTCGTTGATTGCCAAATCCTGAAGGTAATTGTTGGCGTTAATTATATTTAAACTTTGTTGAGATAACCAGCCCATATCTATATTTCAATTTTACTGAACTTCATCAGGAATCAGGCGTTATAAAATATAAATTGACTGCCAAAATGAAGCGTAAAAATTATCTCTATTGTATTTTCTCGATTACTGTTGTGGTTTTATTTATGGTATCTCCACTGTTTGCGCAGCAGCCATTAAAGATCATTATCCTTCGCCATGCTGAAAAACCGGATCAGGGCGATAATCTTTCCTGTGCCGGATTTAACAGGGCGGTAAAACTTCCCGCCGTTATTGTTTCAAAGTTCGGCGTTCCCAATTATCTTTATGTGCCATCGCCATCGGTAGGGAAGGTGACGAAGAGTCTCCGTATGACGCAAACCATTTCACCGCTTGCAATAAGATACAACATTCCTATTAATACCAACTATGATGTTGCACAAACAAAGAAATTAGCTGTCAACCTACTTAAAAAGTCAGGGACGGTGATCGTGGTTTGGGAGCATAAAAATATCCCGGATATTATTTCGGCTTTAGGTATTGATGCAAAGCAACTCAAATGGGATACCGGTGACTTCGACAGCCTATGGATAGTAGCGATCAGCGGCAGCAAAAATACTTTAGTTAAAGATAAAGAAGGCATCCATCCCGTTGCCGGCTGCGCATTTTGAAGCAGGGGGGGCACCATTTTAGGTTTCGCTTAAACAGTAGCGCTGGGCCCAGCTGTTAAGGCACTAAACCATCCAATTTAATTTCCTAATTTAGCTTAAATGAGTAAGGATAATACCGATAGAAAAAGGAAAATATTTGTGCTGGATACATCCGTGATCCTTTACGATCATAATGCGTTTGAGAACTTTCAGGAGCACGATGTAGCAATACCGATACAGGTACTTGAGGAACTGGATAACATGAAGAGCGGTAACGATACGCGTAATTTTGAAGCGCGCAGCTTTATCCGCCTGATGGACGACCTTTCGCGTAATCGACTCATTAATCAGTGGATGCCGCTTAACGGTAAGAGCAAGGGCAGCTTTAAAGTGATAATGGATGTAAAAAACAGCAGTGCAGATGCCGAAGTTGTTTTTGGATCAGACAAGATAGACCACCGCATTTTAAATGCAGCCCTGGGCGTACAGTTTGAGAATCCGGATAAAAAGGTAATTCTCGTATCTAAAGATATTTGTTTGCGGCTTAAGGCCAAGTCGCTTAATTTGTATGCGGAGGATTATGAAACGGGGAAAGTTAAAAACATAGAGGAGCTTTACAGCGGCAAAACGGTGCTTAATAAAGTTACCGACAAGCTACTGGGAAAACTCAACAAAAATGATGCTATTCCTGCGGGAGATTTTGATCTTCAGCCAAGAAGTAATCAATTTTACATTTTAAACAGTAAAAACGCCACCGCCTCGGTTTTCTATAACAAACAAACCGACATGATGGAAAAGGTGATGGAGCAGCCGGTACTCAACATCCATCCCCGGAACCCCGAACAGGCATTTGCTATACATGCTTTACTCCATCCGGATATTAAACTGGTAACCATACAAGGCAATGCCGGCACGGGCAAAACGCTGTTGGCATTAGCCAGTGCGCTGGAGCAACGCAAATACTACCGGCAAATTTTTGTAACGCGGCCCATAGTGCCGTTAAGTAATAAGGATATCGGGTTTTTACCGGGTGATGTAAAATCTAAGATAGACCCCTATATGGCGCCGATTTGGGACAACCTCAAATTCATCAAAGACCAGTTTGCCGAAGATGAAAAGATGCAGGCTAAGATAGATGAACTGGTAGCCAACGATAAAATTTCCATAACGCCACTGGCATTTATTCGCGGGCGTACGTTGAGCAAGATTTTTTTTATAGTAGATGAGGCGCAGAACCTTACCCCGCACGAAGTGAAAACAATTATTTCAAGAGCGGGGGAGAGTAGCAAATTTGTTTTTACCGGTGATATTTATCAGATAGATACCCCCTACCTGGACGCGGAAAGCAATGGTTTATCCTACCTGATTGATAAGGCAAAGGGGCATCCGCTATACGCGCACGTTACCTTGCAAAAAGGGGAAAGAAGCGAACTGGCTAATCTGGCTACTGAGTTATTGTGATATTCATGATTAGAAAATTTATTTCGTATGGGTTGGTATTTTAATACTAGGCCCCAAAGCCGCGAAAAGTATCTACAGATACTGGAAAAGATTACGTATTAAGTCGGTATAGGGGAGAAATACCTAAAACAGTTGTAGTAGCGAAATTATCTTAATATATTCTCAGTCACCTTCCCGATGTCAATCGTCAGCTTATTAATAAAACCTAGCTGCTCTTTCATCAGGACATCATCAATGGTAAGCGGGACGGTCGGCACTTCGGCAACTTTAACCGCCTCGGTTTGCTGGAGAATAGGGGCAGGCGGCGCAACAATTTCATCTGCCAGTTTTTTATTGGTTTCCTGCAGCACGGCAATACTGCGCTTAACCAGTTTGAGAGTATCCGCATGCGGCCGCTGCGGCCCTGTCCTGATAAGCGCCGATGCAATATTGGCAGTGTAAGATGCCAGAATATGGTTTAGCACTACAAACTTATGAATATCCTTAATGTTTCGCTGCTTACTTTTAGGCTCGGAGGTCATCCGTTCAAATGTTGCCGAAAGGTTGGCAGAATTTACAAAAACATCCTTACGAGCCAGTTTATAATCAGTTAGCAACACCGTTTTGCCTGAAATGCTTTCTGATACTTTTTTCAGGTAGTTGATATTTGCCACGATGACCGCCTTCAGGTCTACTCTTATCTGCTCAAACTCCCAGGTAGGGAAAATAAGATAACTGGCAATCAAAGCGATCGAAGAGCCTATTGCCGTATCTATTATTCGTTCCTGGGCAACATTCAGTAATCCTACGCCTAAAAATTTGAAAAGTATAAGCACATAGGGGGTCATTAATATAACACTTACTATATAGTTTAGTCTCAGGAAACTGTAGGTGCCTATCATCAATACAACCAGTATAATAAACTGCGCAGTTTTATCAGGGATAAAGGTTAAAATGAATATACCTATTACACCTCCTGCTATGGTACCGATCAGTCTTTGATAGTTACGCTGTTTTGACAGACTGAAGCCTGGTTTAAGAATTACAATGATAGTAAGCAATACCCAATAACTGTGGCCGCCGAGCGATACGAATTTCGCTGTGATAAAACCCACAAGGCACACCAGTGAAACACGAAGCGCGTGCTTAAAAGTGGCAGATTTAAGCGTAAAATTATCCCAGAAAATGTGGGGAGCGTAGTCCTGGTGCGTTACAAATTTAGAATACTCCACGTCCCTTGTGTTGTTCATCAACATGTCCGAAGCTTTGGAATGGTAATATTTGTAAATGTTAGCAATGCTTTTGCTCACATCCCTCAAATTGATCAGTATCTTTTTCAATACTAAATTGCTGGCCTCCTTATCGTCGGCACCAACCTCGTCAATTTTGGCCTTTAGCTGTTCAAGTTTAAAATCAAGGTGATCCAGTTTTTCGGGGCGGGTGTTCGATAAAATAGCGTACCCAATGTTATCCAGATCGTTAGCGACGGTATGCAGAAAAATGGAGATTTCCCTCAAAACTCCGGTATGGGCAAATTTATCTCGGATCTGCTGGTAGTCGTAGTGCGTCGCCATGATCTGCTCAAACATATCCACCAGGTCGTTAAAGGTAAGTACCAGGATCCTGCTGGCAGCAGTAGATTCTTTAACCATTAACCGACTCTTAAAAAGCATTTCCCGTACGGCGTCCTGGTGATTGCTTACGGAAATTTGCTGCAGTACCAGCCGTTTATAATTTGCATCGATATCCGTTTCAGTTAGATAAAAATCGGCCTTTATGCGTAAAAAACGTGCAACGTCGGCAACGTTCTCGCCCAATGTTTGCTGGGCTGCCCTGTATGGCCTGATGCCGAAGAATATTAGGCTGAAGATCATATACCAAAGGCCTCCGGCTAAAATAGTTAAGCAGAAGATTGGTAGCTCTGGCGGGGGCACGGCCTTATCCATCATAAATATCATCACTAATAAGGATGATGTACCAACCGATGCGGCCCTGTTACCATACACAATGAGCATACTAAACAGGAAGGAAAAAGCGGTGATCTCTAAACCCAGGGTAAATACATTCAGCCGTGCATAACCGGTTATGAGTGCTACTGCAAGCAGTAATCCATTGCCGATAGCCATGGCGTTGCGCTTATGCACAACCGGGCCGGGGCTGTCTATGGCGCAGATACATAATGCCCCTAACGATAGGGTAAGGCCGAGATTAAAATCATTAAATTGCATGGCCACCAGAGAGGGCAATAAAATACCCGCTGAAATGCGTAGCCCGTCGGAAAAATACTGACTGTAAAAAAAGCTTTTTATTTCTCTTTTGTGGATGTTCATGGGTGTGCGTAACGACCGCTAATGATGCTGGCAAAATTAAACAAATAAAGTCGCCGCTTGTTCTAATAACGATAATTGCATCAAATCAATTTAAACGTTATAAATTGTTCAAAAATTAGTGTTAATTAGTTTTAGATAGCTAAATTCACGCCGTGATACTCTATAAAAGAGGTAGTATTTTTTCTAAAATCCCAAGTTATTATGCCGACGAATCAAAGGCTTAGCCAAAGAGAAGCAACTTTTAATCAGGAAGTTGTAACCCGTTTTGAGTTGTACAACAGTTTGTTCCAAACACTGCCTTTTTACCAGGTAAAGGATACTGGTATCCTCTTGCCTTTCTTTAGTTCGCATTGCGATAAGGGCGCAGTTAGTCATTCTTCACCAAAGGACATCATTGAGTCTTTTTTTCAGAATTATGTGCCGGGGATAGAGCACCGGGAGCAAATCAATCGTTTATTTAGGTTTATTCAATATATTGAACGCCAGGTAGTTTTATTTGATGCCATTGAAGATTCTTCATTTGGCACCGTTGGCCGTACAGACGATACCGGGCCGTTACAAAGCATGGTACAGCAGGCAACCTCCAACGAGGATGCCCGTAAGCAGATCAGCAAACAGCTGGAAGATTTTTCGTTAAGGCTGGTGCTTACAGCGCACCCTACTCAGTTTTACCCAGGCACTATCCTGGGTATCATGAATGATTTGATAGAGGCGCTGAAAAGCAATGACATTCCTGAAATTAACGCCTTGTTGCAACAACTAGGTAAAACGCCTTTCTTTAATAAAACCTCACCAACGCCTGTTGATGAGGCCGTTAGCTTGGTTTGGTTTTTAGAGAACATATTTTACCATGCACTTTCGGGCATTCAATCAAAACTGGAAGAAGAATTTGAGATGGATGGGGCCCATCAGGTGCTGGAACTTGGCTTTTGGCCGGGCGGCGACAGGGATGGTAACCCTAACGTAACGACAGAATCTACCCGCGAGGTATCGGCTCTGTTGCGTAAACATATATTCCGCTGCTATTACCGCGACTTTAGGGTATTGAAACGCCGGATCACTTTCCGTGGTTTTGCGGATAACCTGATGAAGCTTGAAAAACTGCTTTACGATAATGCTTTTAACGAGCAGGAAAGCCCTAAGGATCTTCAGCCGGAGATGCTGGCCATTCTTAAATCGATGCGCGAAACCTTGGTAACCAGTCACGATAGTCTTTTTGTTGATATCGTGGAAAGCATGATTCAAAAAGTCAACTTGTTTGGTTCTTATTTCGCCACTTTGGATATCAGGCAGGATAGCCGCGTTTTACGAAGCGTTTTTGAGTACGGGACCAAAAAGATTTATACAGGTGTACCTAAGGGATATGCTGATATGGACGAGGCTGCAAAGCTTAAAACTTTGCCATTTACCGAAGCCGATTTCATGTGCCCGGCAGACGCTGATGACATGACCCGCGATACATTGGATACGATCAGGCTGATGCAACAAATTCAGCATAGTAACGGGGTGAAGGGCTGCCAGCGATTTATTATCAGTAACTGCCAGCAGGCTTCTGATATATTACAATTGATCGATCTTTTCCTTTGGAGCGGCTGGAAAAAGGATAAGCTGACGGTTGATTTTATGCCGCTGTTTGAAACCGTTAATGATTTGAAACATGCAGCGGATGTTATGGAGACGTTATACAAGCATCCGTTTTATAAAAAGCATTTAAAAAGCAGGGGTAACCGTCAAACTATAATGCTTGGTTTTAGCGATAGCACGAAAGATGGTGGTTACCTAATGGCCAATTGGAGTATTTATAAAGCCAAGGTAGAGCTTACAGCAATGGCCCGCAAATATGATATTGATCTCGCTTTTTTTGACGGCAGGGGTGGGCCACCGGCCCGAGGCGGCGGTAAAACCCACCGATTCTATGCATCTATGGGCAAAGAAATTGCTAACGAACACATTGAGCTGACTATACAAGGGCAAACCGTAAGTTCTCAATATGGGTCTATAGAAACAGCGAGGTTCAATACCGAGCAGTTGATCAATGCCGGAATTATATCCGCCTTGCATCCTAATCATAAAGATTTGCTGGACGAGAACCATAAGGCATTAATTGCCGAAATGGCCGGTGCCAGCCATGAGCTTTTTCTTGCGCTGCGCGAGCATCCGCTTTTCGTAGAATACCTGGAAACGTACAGTCCGTTAAAGTTGTTGTCGCAGATCAATATTAGCAGTCGCCCAACCAAGCGCAATGCATCAGCCAAGCTTAAGCTGGAAGATTTGCGTGCCATCAGTTTTGTTACCTCGTGGAGCCAGTTAAAACAAAGTATTCCTGGTTTTTACGGTGTTGGTACCGCGCTGAAGAAAATGAAAGACGGTGGCACCTGGGAGCAGGTTAAAGAACTTTACCAGAATTCTGGTTTCTTTAAAACCATGCTGGATAACTGTATGATGTCTATGTCAAAATCGGATTTCAGGGTAACAGCCTACCTGGAACAGGATCCTAAGTTCGGAGCTTTCTGGAAAGGCCTTAAAGACGAGTTTGAACTGACAAAATCACTTTTACTTGAATTGACAGGTACTACGATGTTAATGGAAGAATCTCCGGTTGAGCGCCGATCGATAGCCATTCGCGAAAAGATAGTTTTGCCACTGGTGATTATTCAGCATTATGCTTTACAGTGCCTAAATAATACGCAAGACGAGGAGTTGATCGGCATATATAATAAACTGGTAATTCGTACGGTATATGGCATCGTTAATGCCGGGCGAAACCTGGCGTAGATGCTTACACGATAATTTTATAAGACTGGTGTAAATTTTAATCCTGTTTTTATAAACAGGATTACGTTATGTTTGTTACTACCAATTACAAGCTTAACAATTTATAAATGAAACAACTGGCCGCTATAATACTTGTATCAACTATATTTATTTCGATCAATGCCTGCACAGATAACAGAAAAGCCAAAAACTACAACGTAGGGCCGGATACCGGTGTCTCCGTTGTTTTTGTGCAAAAATGCTTGGAAAATGGTAACGCGGAACTGTCATTATCTAAGTTAGCGTTGAGGAATTCACGTAACCCTGAGGTGATCAACTATGCTAAAAGGATGGTAGATGAACATACCAAGGCTGCCAAAGACCTTAAGAAAATAGCAAAGGAGCAGGGTGTTAAAGTTTTAGATAGCTTAAGCACGATACATGGCCAGGCAATGGCTGCATTATCAAAAAAACTAGGCCCCGATTTCGACAAGGATTATATACAGGCAATGGTGCAGGATCACGAACAAACCATTACGCTGCTCAAGTCTGCGGCTACAAGTAATAACAAAAACGTAAGTGATTTCGCCAATAAAATGCTTCCTATCATACAGGATCACTTAAAACAGGCCAATATCATTTGTGCGAAACTAAAATAATTTCAGCTGTTACTGCCGGGGAGGCTGGGCTGTTTCCATCAGTTCGGCGCCCATATTTATGTGATTCGGTAGTTTCTTATTTATCCCTGATACCAAAGTTGGATTGCCTAAACGGTGAGGAACCTTGTCCTTGCCGTAATATAGCGATATGTTCCCAACTACAGTCAGTACAATTTTCCCAGTCCTTTAGGCAAGCCAAATAGCAAGTGCCAATAAGGTGACGTGATTTCTGCGATCCTGAACGATTTGTGGTAAACAATTCAGCAAAAGATTACAGATAATAAGTTATAAATCTCTACAGGAAAATATTAACGGTAACCGAAACTTAAATTAGTATAATGTCGTTATATAGTTACTATGAAAAATACATTTACGTTCCTTTTAGCAGCAGCTAGTTTGTTGACGGGCTTATCTGCAAGCGCGCAACAAGTAGATACTATTAAATCCAGCAAATGGATGAAGAAAGACTTCGCCGGTGCAGCCTTGATAGGAGTTACCTATCGCAAAACTAACTTAAATCAACTTAATCAAATTTTAAGCGCTAATGGTATTCCCTCGTTAGGTAATAATAATATTTGGATTAATGCCACTATGGATCGGGTTTTTAAGAAAGTGATCATGGAAGACGGAATAGGTTTTACTCCAGTTACCAAATCTGAAGTGAACGGCTTAAAAACTAAATATAATCAGTATAATGCTTTTTTACGTTTCGGGTATGATGTATCAAGTAGTTCAAATTACAGGTTATTTCCGTTCGCAGGGGTAAATTTCAATGCTGCGGTTTTGAACATCCAGGACAAAAAACGGATTGAAGGCACGAATGATTTTTCAACCGAGATCCTCAACAGCACATCCAGCAAAACATTTTATCAGCCGAACGTAGGGATTGATTTGGGTGCGGGTTTTGATTATCTCATCAAATTAAGATCAAAGCAAATGGATAATGTTTTGTTGCAACGTAGTATTCCAATTGGTATCAGGGCAGGTTATTACATAGATGCCTACCAGGGCGATTGGAAAGTAGACAGCCATAAACTGCAGAATGGGCCTGATAATAAAAACAGTGCTTTTTTTGTATCCCTTAACATTGGTATCGGCTATCGTGTTACCAAAACAAAATAATTAAACTTCGAACGCGAACTTAGCGTTGCTCCAAAATTCATCCAGCGCGATGATCCGGGGTTTAAAAAATGAGATTAACCCTGGCCAGTCATCCTTTTGGAAAATACTGGCCGGGGTTAATTGTTTATAAATCCTGCTAATAGTTTTACCGTAATCATCCGTAGTGAGCAGTTCCCAGTTCCATTCTTCGCCAAGGGTATTGTTTAACATCGTTTTGTAGGTTTCAAACTGCTCGAAGAACAGTTGTTGCAATTCAGGATCGGGATGCGCGATCTCAATGCTGATGGTGCCCAGTTTATTATCTGCCTGCATCTTAAAGAAAATATGCTTCACGCCGGTTTTGTAATTGATCCAGTTGACGCGCAGGCCATCGGCAGAAAGTACCGGCCCCATATATTGGCCAAAAGCTGTCCAAAATTCCTGTTTTAGTTGTGATGCCTGATCTTTTGAGTACATTTTTAGCTAGAGGGGTTGGTGCAATGACAGCCCCTTCGGGCTTCGGCTTCAAAAATCAGATAAACATCTAAATAATCCATACGCGGGTTTAAAATAATCTTCATATTAATTTATGTTAAATAAAAAACGATTAAATTAGACAGTATTTACAACGTTACCGGTAATTAAATATCTGATCTTTACTTTTGATTCCGCTAGCGTGTATTGCTCAAAAAGCACCGAAACCTGATCAGGTTATGGTTAAAAGTAGCCGGTTTGTATCGCGCAAAGCTATTGTGGATTGTATAGCGAAGTTTGTTTGCGCCACCGGATATCGCTTCATAAAATTAATGCCATATGATGAAAATTATAAAACTGCCCGTTGCCTTCCTTTGCTTCATTTATCTAATTATTTTTAATTACGCTACGGCACAAGATACCACCCTGTATGCACCGTCTGCAAAACTGCAATTGATATCCAATCAATTTACTTTTACCGAAGGCCCATCGGTGGATAGAAAGGGGAATATATTTTTTACCGATCAGCCTAACAATAAGATCTGGGAGTATGATATTAATGGCAAATTATCACTTTACATGGATAATGCAGGGCGGCCAAACGGAACTTATTTCGATAAAAAAGGGAACCTTATTGTGTGCGCCGATGAGCATAACCAGTTATGGCAGGTAAAAAAAGGGAAAAAGAAGAATGTGCTGCTAACTGATTATGATGGCAGACTGCTTAATGGGCCTAACGACCTTTGGGTACATCCCAACGGGGATATCTATTTCACCGACCCTTATTATCAGCGTCCCTGGTGGACCCGCACTAAATCCGACCAGGATGGGCAAAAAGTGTACTACTTACCAAAAGGTAAAACTACAGCTGTAATGCTGGAAGACGGGCTTAAACAACCCAATGGCATTGTTGGCACACCCGATGGCAAATTTTTATTTGTTGCGGATATTGGCGGGAACAAGATTTATAAATATAATATAACGCCAAACGGTGCCCTGGGCAACAGAACGATATTCGTAAATAAAGGTGCTGATGGTATAACACTTGATGAACGCGGTAATCTATACCTTGCCGGTAATGGTATCACCATTTTTAATCCTGCTGGTGAGCAAATTGCGCGCATTGAGGTGCCCGAGCCATGGACTGCCAATATTTGTTTTGGCGGTAAACATAAAGATAAACTTTTTATTACCGCTTCAAAAGCCATCTATGTGATGCAAATGAAGGTAAAAGGAGTGGAGTAAAAGTAGTAGTAAAGGAAACAGGGCATCTGCCTAAGCCAATACTTTACCGGGCAATGCTTTTTGCTGATGGATAGCTGTAACGTATGGCGTAAGCAAAACTACATCATGATTAGTATTAAGGGGGATCTCAATAAAATCTCCTGGGCCCAACAGGTATGCGCGTTCATCTATCATACAGCGGCAGCGGCCTTGCAGTATGTAAAAGCTTTCTATAACTTCTTCGTGCGTTTCTTCTGGTATATTAATTTTAGACACTACCAAAGCCTGCATAATTTGCCCGTCATGTCTTAGCAAATGTTGAAATAAAGGCTCAGAAGTTTCCGCTGGGATCAAATTGCCAATTCCGTTTAACCAAGCCTCCAATATGGAGTCAGCAGATGTTTCAGGCAGGCTATCCAGATTAACAGCAGTGGCAAACAAGGTATTAAGGATATTTTCTCTGAGATGAGAAGGCGGTTCTACGGAAAATGCATTGGAAAACCTCTCAATATTATTTTCTATTTCAGTCAATTCCATCCGCAATTCAGGGTGAATAAGGCACATTTCTAAAACTTCAGCCTGCCCGGCAGTATCTAAGCTGCCAAGGCAATAAGCTTCAAGCATTCCGCTTTCCATAAATTGCTTGCTATTCGTCATAACCAAAGAGCTAAATTTAAGCAAATATAAGGGTTATAAGCCTCGCTTAGGCATCTGTACAAACACTTCCTAAAGGCTATGGGAATAAACTATATTTAAACCTTTTAACTTAACACTTATACAACCAAAAGTTGTATATTTTGTGCTTCTTGGGTGCTTAGGTCAAAAGCGTTTTTAAAACAGTCATTACAATCTAACAAGGTATAATGTTATATAATTTAATCTGCAATAATAGTTATGGATTAAAAACTTTTCGCTACATTTAAACGTAATTAAAGTACAAACAAAAAGACAACCAATGGGAGCACCTGAAATTATACTGATCATCATCGCTATTTTGATATTATTTGGCGGTAAAAAGATCCCGGAAATGATGAAAGGCCTTGGAAAAGGCATGAAGGAATTTAAAAATGCTAAAGATGGAGACGATCCTGAAGAACCGGTTGCGGTTAAGGTAAAATCGAACAACACTTATTAATATTAGAAGGCGGTAATTTAAAATTACCGCCTTTATTGTATCATCACCATTTAACAAGCTACTAGCTTGGCTATGCCAGGAGCTTGTTTAGAAGTATAACTACTTAAGTTCCTTTACCGGTAACTGGAGTATTCGGAATGTGTAAACACTACATCGCTTCCGTATATTGCTTAAAACTTTGCAGCACTGCTTTGCAAAATCCCTCCTGAACTTGAGCAGGTTCATTATCAGTTGGTTCAAAAATTTCGGATAACACTACCGGGTTGCTGCAACTAAACTCAATCCGCGAATGGCGTTGATCGTTCAGCGTATAAGTAATCAGCTTATTTAACATCACCTCCTCATAAGTCCCTTCAAAATTAAAGCTGAAACTGCCGTCTTTCAAACCCATCTTGTATAAAAAGCGGCCACCGGTACGCAAGTCATTTTCAACATGAGTGGTATGCCAATCGGGCGAGAGATTATTCCATTTCTTGATATCGTAAGGTGTAGTCCAAAGCTCCCAAACCTTTTCGATAGGAGCGTCTACTTTTATTGTAACCGTGAGCGCGTTAGCTTTCATATTGTTTTATTAAGCAAATGTAATAAGCAACGTTTAAGCCATCGGAAGCTTAACCTTTTTAAATTGCGATCTATTTGAGGATGATTCTAAACTCGGTACGGCGGTTTTTAGCTCGGTTCTCGTCAGAGGTATTTGGCGCTATCGGTCCGTTTTTTCCATAACCTTTATAAACCATCCTTGCGGCAGCAATCTTAGCTTCCAGCAAGTAGTTGTATACTGCCTTCGCGCGGTTCTCTGATAATGTTTGATTAGTCTGATCGTTACCCACATCATCCGTAAAGCCGGAAATTTCTATAGTAACCTTAGGGTTCATGTCTAAAAACTGTATTAGCCTGGCCAATTCCGATTTCGACTCCATTTTTAGATCAAACTTATTAGTATCGAAAAATATATTTTTGAGGATTACCTTGCCGCCAACTTCAATAGCCGACAGATCTACCGAAATGTTGAAGGCCGTTTTTGGCGTATGCCCAACAAGCGAGAAGTTATCGGAGTAAAACAAATAACCTTGTTTGGAAATCGTTAGTCCGTAGTTTTTTCCAGAAGCAAGCGTAGCCAGAAACTCACCCGAGTCTTCAGAACTATTATCCTGGTACACCACCATGTTTTTTTCCAGGTCAACTATTTCTACGTCGGCATCCAGCGGTGCTTTTGTTTTTGCATCAGATACTTTACCTTTTACATAGGCAACTACATTTGGCCGCAGGTTAAGCGGCAGTTCGAAAGTATAAATATCATAGCCGCCAAAGCCCTGCAGATTGTTCGACGAAAAGAAAGCATAAGCGCCGTTCGCTGTTAAAGTAAGGCCGTTTTCGTCACCGCTGGAATTGATAGGAGAGCCCAAATTCTCTGGTTTTTTCCATCTCCCATCGGCGCCAAGTCTGCTTATGAACAGGTCTTTGCCACCCATTCCCGGCCAGCCATTGCTGCAAAAATAAAAAGTACTATCATCGGGGTGAATAAATGGCGATTGCTCATCATAAACGGTATTGATACCTGGCCCCATATTTTCCGGGTTGCCCCAGCCTTTCTCGCTAAGGGTAGATTTCCAGATATCATAACCACCATAGCCTCCTTTGCGGTTACTCACAAAATAGATAGTACGCCCGTCTGCACTTATTGACGGCTGGGCTTCCCATCCCGATGTATTTAGCGGTGCACTAAGACTAAAGGGCTTACCCCAATCGTTGCCTTTCTTCTGCGTAATATAAATATCGCAGCGGCCAAGGCCATCCGGCCGGTTGCAGCCTGTGAAAAACAGGTATTTGCCATCCTGCGAAATAGACTGCGCACCCTCGTTATAAGCAGGCGTGTTGATCACATCACTTAGGTACACAGAATTTTTCCATTTGCCGTTCAGTTTATCGCTTTTGTAAAAATCTTCATTGTTGTTTATTTTGCGGGTAAATATCAGGGTACTTTCATCGGCTGTGGCAACGGGCAGGTACTCATCAGCAACGGTATTGATCTCAGCACCCATATTAACCGGTTTAAACGGCACCGGATGCTTCAGCGCCTCAATGGCATATTCGCAATCGCGCAGCAGTTTACGCGCAAAAGCCTCGTTCTGTGGGGTAAGATTGGGGTAGGTGATGTATTTTTCGAGATGTTGACGGGCAGGCTCATACTGTGCTTCGCCGATCTCCGCATCTCCTATTTTGAGGTAAACAGCTCTGGTATATTCAGGATCGAGCGCAATTACTTTTAGAAATTCGGCAATAGCTTCCTTGTTACGCCTTTTTAAGCGAAGAACATCTGCGAGAACAGCATGGGCCTCCACAAACTTATTATCAGCTTCAATAGCTTTTTGCAATTCGCTAATAGCATCATCATACAAATGTTCATCAAGGCTGGTATTGGCTAGCGCATAGTTTTTAATAGCTTCCCTGTCATTTGTGGAGTATTGCCGGGATTGGGCAAACGAACAAACGGAAATAAACAGGAAGAAAAAAACAAACGAGTAAGTGTAGCGCATTGATAACAATGTTGATACGCTAAGTTACACATTTAAGGGATATTTAGATACTTGTGCGTTTGCAGTGAAATTTCCCAATGCGGATTATTCATAACGTACTCAACAATGAGTGGAGTCATTTCTGCATGCTTACTCCACTCCGGTTGCAGGTATAGCTTGCAGCTTGGGCCAACCAATTTGGCATTGTGTTCTGCAAAGGCGAAATCTGATTTGTTGAAAACAATTACTTTAAGCTCATTGGCTTTATCGGCAACCATTTGCATTGGCGCTTTAAACTTCTTAGGCGATAGGCAGATCCAGTCCCAATGACCGGAAAGAGGATAGGCACCGGAGGTTTCGATAAAGGTTTTTATACCTGAGGCATGTAGCTGACTTGTTAAATAATCTAAATTATAGATCAATGGCTCACCACCGGTTATCACCACCGCTTTTGCCGGGTGTTTTGAAGCGTTGTTCACAATGGTATCGGCAGCGGTAAGCGGGTGTAGTTCCGCATCCCAGCTTTCTTTAACATCGCACCAATGGCAGCCCACATCGCAGCCGCCAAGGCGGATAAAATAAGCAGCTTTGCCGGTATTATACCCTTCGCCCTGTATCGTATAAAACTCTTCCATTAAAGGAAGCAATGTGCCATTTTCGGGGACCTGATGTGCCATAATTAAAGGCTGCAAAGGTAAGTTATTAAGCTCAAAGGTTAAAGGGCTAAGGGAAAAGGTGATATTGGGGTGATTTGAAATGATAATTTCCCTGAAATCAGCTTGTTATTTTTATTTGTCACAATTTGCACTTAGTTTTATAGGGTATTAACCGTATCAAACAAACCACATGAAAAAATTCTACACGCCAATAATTTTCATTTGTTTGCTTTGCTGTACATCATGCGTGGATATTGAGGAACATTATGATTTTAAAGCGGGTGGCGCCTGTAATGTGGTTTACGGCTTTGACATGGGTAAAGCCGTATCTGTTTTAATGAACCTCATGACAGACTCGGTGCGCGAAACGCCCCAATTTGGGCTGGTAAAAGATACAACGCTAAGTTTTTACAATGCGCTTCCGGATAGTATCGCCAATAAAATGAATGCTGAGGAAATAAAGATGGCCCAGGGCAGTGATCTGGCCGTTAAAATGGATCTAAAGCATAATGTGATGAAGGTGAGCATTAAGCATGAAGCGAAAAATGCGGCTGATCTGCAATATTACTTGCAGCATCTCAGTAATATTTCAATGAACAGTCAGCTGAGCCAGGCAACCAACAGCAAAATGCCGGGCTTTGATGCGCAGCCGCTAATAGCCGGGCAGAGTTATTATAATTATGAGATTACCCCGCACAAATTTTACCGAATCATCGACAAAGATAAATTCGCGATGTTTTTAAAAAAGGCAGGGTCTAAGTTTGCTATGGCCAAAGCAATGCTGATCGATATGCCGTACAAGGTGGTACTCAACTTTGCCAATCCGGTTAAAAAAATCAATAATTCCAGGGCCGTGCTTTCTGCAGATCGCCGCCGGGTAACGCTGGTTACCAGTATGGATGAGGTAATGAAAAATCCCACCCTGATGAATTTGAAGATAGATTTTTAGGACGATAGATTTTATCATTTTGAAATCAGATCTCGACCTACTTATATCAATCCTAGAAGAGGAAAAAAAATCCCTTGAGTCGGCGGTAAATGATGGTCTACTAGAACATGATTACGAAAGTGTGCATCTAAGTGGCAACGCGTTAAACAAAGTTGAAGCGCAGCTTTACCGTTTACGCTATTTTAAAGACCCTTATTTTGAAGCTGAGGAAAGACTTCAACGATTCAGCAAGCAACTGAATATTGAAGATAAATCAGATGAGTATATTTCAAGATTTTGGAAGAAACAATTTGAAAAGGAATTAAGTAAAATTACAGGATTAACAGCAAAGCGAACACTCCTGACTGACGGACAAGAAATAGACAATGCTCTTTTCGACTTGTACGCTTGTAAATACAAAAAATTTATCCTGACTTTGTCGCATAGGGGAATTCCCATTCAAATAGTATTTACCTTGGATGAAACCAAAACGCTTAGTATAACAATAGATTTAAGTTTCATTATCTCATATTGCGATTCTGATGATCCGAAAGAAAAGCAAATCCATCTTTTTGAAAACTTGGGTTTTAAACGGGAAGATACGGCTGGAGTAATGAGATATAATTATAATATGGCAAACTTTAAAAGCGCCTGGGATATAAAAATTATGCTTTCGAGAATAATTTACGACATTGGTTATTTTGGGGAAGAAAAGGAAGGCAAAATAGAATTTTATGAATAAATGAAGTGGTATAAACTTCCTGAAGAAGAAATTAGTGAACAACCTTTTATCAAAAAAATAAAGGTAGGCGGCCAAAATATTTGTCTTGTGAATTATGCGGGAGATTTGTTTGCAGTGAACGCAAAATGCCCGCATGCAGGCGAAGATTTAAGCAGGGGTTGGTGTGCTGATGGAAGGTTGGTTTGCCCTTACCACCGTTTTTCGTACGACCTGAAAACCGGCAAAGGCAGCACCGGACAAAACGACTTTGTAGAGAGTTATCCCGTAAAAATAAAAGGGGACAAGATCTATATCGGAATTAGTTCCTTTTGGGATAAGATCATGGGCAGAGGCTAACGCTAATGGCTATGGTAAAATCCAATACAACTTTATAAAGCAATAAAAAGCCGATATGAATCATCTTCAAATCGGCTCAATAAATATGTTGATCGGTTTAAGCACCTAATCAATTCTTGAAAACCTGATTATAGCGCTTCAGATACCACTTCGGTCACTTCGGGAACCATACGTTTTAATAGATTCTCGATACCTGACTTTAATGTTACCGTTGATGATGGGCAACCGCTGCATGAACCGCGAAGCTCAACAGTAACCACACCTGCATCAAAAGAACGGTAGCTGATAGCGCCGCCATCCTGCTCAACTGCCGGGCGAACGTAATCGTTTAGGATCTGCTGAATTTTGATTTCGGTTTCAGTACCTTCAAATTCAACTTCTTCGGTTTGCTCTACTTCCTGTACTTTCAATTCAGATTCAACCGCACCTTTTACAAACTCTTTCAGTATCGCTTCTATGTCGTTCCATTCGGTGCCTTCGGTTTTGGTAACCGTAACGAAGTTGCTGGCGAAAAAAACGCCATTTACAAATGAAAATTTATATAATTCCTTAGCAAAAGGAGATTTTTCGGCACTTTCCTTAGTGGCATAATCCACGCTTCCGTTTATCAACAACTTGTTTACTATAAACTTCATTGTTGCCGGGTTCGGCGTGGTTTCGGTATATACGTTGATATTCATGGATGTTCTATTTAGTAGTAAACAAATGTAAACAGGTTTTCGGTTGTTCTTGCAAGCCTGATTTAGTTTTACTTGATACTGACAGACGTTAAGCGATTTTGTCAAATGTAATTGCTCAGATTCCCAATCAGTTTGTTTTTTATGAAGGTGAAAGTGTAATCATTATAACTACCTTCAACTGCAAGATCGAGTTTATAAACACCAAACAGCATATCGAATACCCGCATTTCTTTTTTAACCCCTCGTAAATCCGTCAAAGGCAAAATATACGGTGTTTTTGAATATAGGTCATATATATAAAGCTTAGAGTCATTTAAATAAACTCGTTTGTAGGTTATGAAACTTACATATGCACCTAACAAAAAAATAAAATTCATTAACACTACCAAATATAATAGACCAAGCGAAGTATCGTAATTGTCAAAAAGCAAATAGGTCGCAAAAGCATCAACCGCCAAGTTAAAAAAGACAATCGGGTATGTTATATGCGAGTGCAACCGCTTCATAATTTATATCCCAGTATAAGTTTGTGGTGTAATACTCTTAAGCTCTTCTTTTACGCTATCGCTTACCTGCAAAGTATCCACAAATTGGGCTATGGTTTGGGCATTCACCTGGGTATTCGTACGGGTGAGTTCCTTCAGCGCTTCATATGGGTTTGGATAAGCTTCGCGGCGTAATATAGTTTGAATGGCCTCAGCAACCACAGCCCAGTTTGCTTCCAGGTGCGCATTGATAGCCGGTTCATTCAGTAATAATTTATTTAATCCTTTAATGGTAGATTTAAACGCAATTAACGTGTGCGCCACGGGTACGCCAATATTACGGAGTACCGTAGAATCGGTAAGATCGCGCTGTAAACGCGAAACAGGTAGTTTGGCCGCCAGGTGTTCAAACATGGCGTTCGCAATACCCAGGTTGCCCTCGCTGTTCTCAAAATCTATCGGGTTTACTTTATGAGGCATTGCCGATGAGCCGACCTCGCCTGCCTTTATTTTTTGCTTAAAATAGTTCATGGAAATGTAGGTCCAAACATCCCGGTCCAGATCTATCAGGATATTATTGATACGTTTCAAGGCATCGCATTGCGCGGCAAAATTATCATAATGTTCTATTTGGGTAGTAAATTGCGAGCGGTGCAGGCCTAAAACTTCGTTCACAAAATGATTGCCGAAGGCTTTCCAATCGGTATCCGGGTAGGCTACTTTATGTGCGTTAAAATTACCCGTGGCTCCGCCAAATTTGGCCGAGTAGGGTACAGCGCGGAGTAAATGTAATTGGTTAATCAAACGCTCTACAAACACTTCTATTTCTTTACCCAAACGTGTTGGCGACGCGGGCTGCCCGTGGGTGTGGGCCAGCATTGGGATGTGAGCCCATTCAGATGCGTAATGCCGCAACACATCAATCAGGCTGTGCAACTGTGGGATATAAATGTCATGTATTGCCTGCTTAAACGAATAGGGGATAGCGGTATTGTTGATATCCTGGGAGGTTAGCCCGAAATGGATAAACTCTTTATAGCCCTGCAGACCTAACCCGTCAAATTTGTTTTTGATGAAGTATTCTACTGCCTTTACATCATGGTTGGTTGTTTTTTCGATCTCCTTTATTTCGCCGGCATCAGCTTCTGAAAAATTCCGGTAGATGTCGCGCAATAACTCCGATTTACTACCATCGTAATATTGCAGCTGTGGCACAGGTAGCTGGTACAGGGCAATGAAATATTCTATTTCTACAAACACCCGGTATTTAATCAAAGCAAACTCCGAAAAATAAGGGGCCAATTCTGCTGTAGCATTACGGTAACGACCATCGATAGGTGATATAGCGGTGAGAGAATTTAATTCCATGAATGAGTTTTTTGCAAAGATAACATTTTGCAGCGATGCGGCCTTCTTTCACCGCTTCGGTTTACCGGGCAATCTCAGCTATATCATTTATCGGGGTGGAAAATGTCAATCAAAGGCTTTCCAGGAAAAATGCTAAGTCGATTTTTATATTTTTTTAGATTTCTGATTTTCAGTGATCTAAAAAAGGTTAACACTGAATGTTTTAAATTATGTAAACCCTGTTTTTGATTTAAAATCATAATGTTTCTTGCTATAAATATAGATGCTTTGTAAAAACTCGCATCTGAAAACTATAACATTTTTTGCTTTGGAACCGATTAGCTACTTTAGTAACATGAAACTTATCAAGCCCTTTTTAACCTTATCAATAGCGTTAATGGCGTTTTCATGCGCACCAAAAAAAACAGGTGTACCTGTTGTGGGATTTGTGGAAGCGTTAGAGGACGCGACACTTTCCCAGGCAAAAAATGGTTTTGTTGCTGCGCTTAAAGACAAGGGATTTAGCACTGAAAAGAAAAATATAGAGATTAGATTCGCCAACGCTCAGCAAAATATCCCCACATTAACTACGATAGTTAATCAGTTTGTATCAGATAAGGTTGATCTGCTGGCTACCTCCACCACGCTTTCAACCGTGGCTGCTATCCAGAAAACCAAAACCATCCCTATTTTTCAGATGGTATCGCCAACGCCAGAGCGGATGAAGGTGGCTGATGCTAGTGGCAAGGGCCCCGCAAACCTGTTTGGCACCATGGAGGATTTAAGCTATATAGACACATCTTTTGCTTTGATTCCTAAATTGCTGAAGCCTAAAGGTGCCCGGCTTTCTATCGGGATGATCTATAACCAATCGGAACCGCAATCTGCCGACGCGTTGAGCAGGATCCAAAGCTTAGCTGCCAAACTGAATGTAAAGGTTATTGCCCTGCCATTAAACTCATCTGCCGATGCACAGCTGGTTACGCAGGCGCTGCTGGCAAAAAATATCGATGCCTTTTTTGCCAACCCTGATAATACGGTATTTTCGGCTTTTGAAACTATCCTGAAAAGCTGTAATGAAAAGAATACCCCCATATTTACCAGTGAGGCCGGTTTGGTGCAACGTGGTGCAGTGGCTGCCTTTGGTGCAGATATTTATCAATGGGGGTACCAAAGCGGTGTGCAGGCAGCGCAGTTTCTAAAAACGCATCAAACAGAAGGATTGAAACTGGAAATGGTGAAAGTGCGCAAGCGTGTTTACAACCCTACCGCGGCCAAAAAATACAACATTACTGTTCCGGCTGACTTTATTGCACTTAAATAAATGGATTTTTACCTAACCGCCCTCATACAGGGATTATGCTATGCGGGGATTGCCTTTGGCATTTACATCTCTATGAAGATCTTTAATATCCCGGATATTACCACCGATGGCAGCTATACTCTTGGCGGCGCAGTGACAGGTATAATGCTTACCCAACATCAACCCGGTTATGTGGTTCTGTTAGCTGTGATCGTAGCGGGGGCGCTGGCCGGTGCGCTAACGGGAATTATTCATACCAAGCTCAAAATTAACGCTTTGCTCGCCGGTATTTTAGTAATGACGGCGCTCTACTCCGTTAACTTAACCATACTGGGTCGATCAAATCTTCCTTTGCTTAACGTTAATACGCTGTATTCGGCCGTTATATTCATTACCGATCCCAATCACAATTCACTAATAGTTTTGCTGGTTTTTGTGGCTTTGCTTACGCTGCTAATCGGCTATGTATTGAAAACCGATTTTGGCATGGCTATGCGGGCTACAGGTAATAGTGAGCCGATGATCCGTGCGCTCGGGGTAAACACCGACAGGATGAAAATAACAGGACTTGCTATAGCCAATGCGCTAACTGCCCTTAGCGGCTACCTCATTTCGCAACAACAGGGTTTCGCGGATATCAATATGGGCATAGGCAGCGTTATTATCGGCCTGGGTTCTGTTATTATAGCCGAGACTATTATCAACTGGCTGCAAATAACATCGGTATGGCTAAGCCTTTTGCTGGTGCTGGCAGGGGCAATCATCTTTCAGTTTGTGCTGGCCATAACACTCAGTATCGGTGTAAATCCCAACATGCTTAAAATTGTTACTGCTCTTTTTGTATTTCTTATTGTGGGCTTACCGCGCTTAACTCAACGCACCGAATGATCACTTTAAATAACATTAGCAAAACTTTTAATAGTGGAAAAGCCAATCAGGTAAGTGCACTTAGCAATATTGATCTTACGATCAATGCAGGCGAATTTGTCGTGATTGTTGGATCTAACGGCTCCGGCAAAACTACTTTGCTTAATCTGGTTGCTGGGACGGCCTTTCCAAGCACCGGTACCATCACCATCGAACAAAACGACGTTACCAAACTGCAAGATTACCAGCGCAGCAAATGGATAGCCCGGATTTTCCAAAATCCAATGCTCGGGACAGCTGCTGATCTCAGTATTATCGATAACTTTCGCTTGGCTGCATTACGCACGCAAAACAAGGGCCTCAGTATAGGCAAAACCGAAGCATTTAAAAAACAGGTGCGCGAAAAAATAGCCACATTGGGGATGGGGCTCGAAGATAAAACCGAACAGCCGATAGGTACGCTATCCGGCGGCCAGCGACAGGCGCTTACACTTTTAATGAGTGTGATGGATGATTGTAAGATCTTGTTGTTGGATGAACCTACAGCGGCTCTCGACCCCAAATCTGCCGAGCGGGTAATGCGTACGGCGGACGATCTCATTAAAGAATATAGGCTAACCGCCGTATTGGTTACGCATAATTTAAGGGATGCCGGTAATTACGGTAACCGAGTTATACAGATGGGAGAAGGGAAAATATTGAGAGATCTTGCTGCCGTAGAAAAGTCCAAATTAAAGCAAGCCGACCTGTTTGAATGGTTCGGGTAAAATTGGCAAAGAAATTGTACAGTTATTCATACTATGAAGAACTTGACATTTCAAACTATATCCGACTCTTACCAGCTGGTTAGCGGTGCAAAAATCAAAAACAAAAAATACGACGAAGTTTACGAACTCGGCGCTTACGATGGTAACAAACGTGGTTACACGCTATATGCTTTTGAAGATGGCCTTAGGTTCGACGACTTTAGTGTTATCATTTCAGAAAATGAGTTGATGAACAACTATTTAATCGAAAATGTGAAGGTGAACAGAATGGCAGCCTAAATCCTGAGTTTGAATATATCCGCCTCCTGAAATTTAATTAACTTCTAATGAGTATTTAATCTCTTGGGTTAATGACTAGCAGGCGTTGCCTTAAGCTTAGTTTCAACTACATTCAGAAGATCGTCATTTCGGTAAAAGTATTCCCCCGAACGAAGGATCCCTTTATCTTTCGATTCATCGGTCAGAACTGTGCTGAATTCTTTGCCTGATGCATCCTTTAAAATGATGAGGCATGTTTGAGCTCCTATCTTGATGTTCAATGACGAAAATTCAACAGGTTTAGACATTTTTACAATTTCTAAAAGTACAGCAATACTATCGGCATCGCGAATTGTATATTGATGGTTGCCGACTAAGCCTCTATCTTTTACTTCAATGGTTGTGATTTTGGTAGCAAGCACTTCTTCAAGTGTAAATGATTCCTTCCCTTTAAATAGCTTTCCAATAATTGTTATCACAACGATCGCTCCCATGGCAATATAAACGATGGTCATTCTTTGCTTTACGGTAAGTTTTTTTTTAGGTATCTGCGCCATTGATTTTTAAAAGATAATAATGTGTCTATAATGCCCGCCTAATAATGGGGCGTGGAGCTACCAAATGTAGCGGTTTATAATATTACTGCAAATCGATATTTAAATTCAGAGAATGAGGCTTTCCACATTGGTAGTTAGCTAAATTGCCTTCGTTGCTATATTTCCATTTAACAGGCTGGTTATTTTCGCTTTATACTTGCTTTCGCTATTTTGTTGTAAGCCAGCGCCTTCTCAACCCAATACTCAAAATCTTTTTGATGGTTGAGAACATCCTCGTGAATGAAAATATAACCTTTAGCGGTGCGTTCACCTTGTTTCATTGCGCGCACACCGTCTGTTGCAAGAGCAGACTCAAATTCTTGGGGATCAATCCGGCAGAGTATTTCATGCATGTTTACGCAGATGCAAAGCTTTTCATCAACCATAAAACAAATACCACCAAACATGCGCTTCTCTTCAACTGAAGGAAGATACTTTAAAGCTTCCCGGACCCGGTCTAATAATTGCTCGTTAGTGGCCATATAACTGGATATTTGTCGTTATTTGATATTAATATAAGGTTGTTGATAAAGAATTTATGCCTTTGGCTCCTGGGCACAATACAAAATCATTCACTTATAGTAAGCTCGTCTGCAAAGATATAGCTTGGGCTGCCCTTACTTTCGTGCCAATCGGGCAACGGGCCATATTGTTTAGCCACCAGCTTAATATAACGGGCACGTGTATTTAAAGTCGATATAAAGTCCTGGGTTTGTGGCTCCAGCTCTTTAATGTCTATTTTGGTATTGGCAGTTGCAGCTAATTTGTAGTTTTTACCATCATCAGATGTCCAGTACTGCACCGATTTTGGGAATACAATCCACGAGCGTGTATCTTGTAAAGTCCCCAGGCTTACTTGTTTAATTGGCTTTACCTGTCCGAGATCAATAACAGCTTCCAAATCATTACCCTGGTAACCCTGCCAGTTTCCCAGCCGCCAGTTGGCCGTGCCACGGATACCGTTAATAAGCGTTTCATCGCCCTGTGCAGAATAATTTGGGAGATACTTATTAGCGAGGGACAGTTTAAGATCACTGCGGATTTTGTTGAAAGTTGCCTCATCGACAAAGCTGGTTTTGCCGTTATTAACAGCCATTGCTTTTACAGTTGTATTCACCAGGATTTGAATAGGCTTATCGTAAACAGCTGATGATACAGTAGGAGTAGAACCATCCAGTGTGTAATGGATCTTTGCGAGGCTATCGGCACATTTAATTTCTATAGTGATTGGTTTTTTGAATGTTTTAGAGCCGGCAATAATATAAGGATTAGGTACGATCACCTCATCGGTGATGGCAGAAGTAGGTTTCTCCAGATCCTGCATGAAAAGCTTATTGGCAATCCGGCCGGTGAATACTTCAAATTCGCCGCCCTTTTGGATAGTTTCATAATCGAGATACAATTTATTGTAAACGCTTTTATTAAGATTAAGGCCCTGCAGATAATTGTTTTCGCGGCTCACCGTAGCGCCGGTATTGCTGATGGTGAAGCGTTTGCCATTTTCCAGGCTGATGATGATAGATTCGAACTGCGGGCTGCCGATTTGAAACTGCTGCTGACCTGGCGCGATGTTATAAATCCCCAAAGAGCTCATCACGTACCAAGCCGACATCTGCCCGCAATCCTCGTTGCCGGAGAGCCCGTCGGGCTTGTCATTGTATTGCTCCCGCAGGATCTTATTTACATAATATTGCGTTTTGCTTGGGGAATTGGTGAAGTTGTACAAATAAGCAATATGATGACTCGGTTCGTTGCCATGCGCGTATTGGCCCACCAAACCGGTAACATCGGCTTGTTCGCGGCCACTTAATTTGGCAGTTGTACTAAATAGTTCATCCAGTTTGGTTTCAAAATCTAATTTACCACCCATGCTTTTCATCAATCCTTCCACATCCTGAGGTACCAGGAAGGTATACTGCCAACCGTTCCCTTCCGTGTAATTGTTATTGATCTCGGTTGGATCAAAAGGCGTATACCAGCCACCGTTTTCGCGTGCCTGCATAAAAGTGTTTTGATTATTGAAAACGTTTTTCCAGTACTGGGCGCGTTTGATGTATTCGACATAGTCCAGCGGCTTATTCAACATTTTGGCCATTTGGGCGATGCACCAGTCGTCATATGCATAATCCAATGTTTTTGATACCGATTCGTGTTCCACATCGGCATTTACAGCACCGGTGGTACGGTAATTATCCAGCCCAAACTGGTTGCGGCTAACGGCGGCTTTCATAGCCGTAAATGCTTCTTCCACATTAAAATCGCGAATTCCTTTCGCATAGGCATCTACAATAACAGGGATGGAATGATTGCCCACCATACAGAAAGTTTCGCTGGAGGCCAGGGGCCAAACGGGCAGCAAACCGCCCTGCTCATACATTGCTAAGAAAGATTTGATGAAATCTGAAGTGCGTTTCCGGTCTATCAGTGCCAGTAATGGGTTCTCGGCCCGGAACGTATCCCAAAGAGAAAATACCGAATAGTAATTAAAGCCTGTGGCAGTATGGATTTTTTGATCCAGCCCACGATATTGCCCATCTACGTCATTGTATACATTGGGTGCCAGCATACAGTGGTACAGAGCCGTATAAAAAATTACTTGTTTCTTTTTTGCATAGTCTATCAACTCCGTTCCTTTTTTATTGTTGGTTGGGTAGCCGTACACATTTAACTCCTGCGCCTGTCTTTGTGCCGGCGGCGCGCCACCCTCCACCTGGATCTTGTTCAATTGCTCATTCCAGGCAGCTTTCGCGGCTTTCTGTATTTTTTTAAAGTCGAAATCGGGCACCTCAGTATCCAAATTCTTCAAAGCTCCATCGACACTCACCGATGAGATGCCTACTTTCGAGATCACCTCGCCGGGGTTTGCAAACTGAATATACATTTTTATGTTTTTACCCTGCAACATGTTTTGCCCGACTTGCAATTGATCGTTTAGCGCAATGCCATGGGCTTTGAACGGCTTTGAAAATTTGGCGTAAAAATAAACCGACTGATCCGTAGCCCAGGATCTAGAACGGCGGTAGCCCCGGATCTCATGATTATTAACCACTTCAATCCAGGAATCCAGCACTTCATCCCGGTGTTGAAGATCTATGATGATATTTGCTTTATCGGTAGCAGGGAAATCATACTTATGAACGCCTACGCGGGTAGTGGCAGTTAGTTCTACATCAATATTGTATTTGTTTAGCCTGGTACGGTAATAGCCCGGGGATGCGGCCTCTGATTTTTTACTAAAGCCTGACCGGTATTCTGTGTTTTTTAGGCGGGGTTCACCGGTTGTGGGCATAAAGAGCACATCACAATAATCGGGAATTCCGGTGCCGCTTAGATGCGTATGCGAAAAACCATAAGCGGTAGTGTCGCTGTAATGATATCCGGAAGATCCGTCCCAGCCATCCAGGCGTGTATCGGGACTCAACTGCATCATCCCGAATGGGGCAACGGCACCTGGGTAGGTGTGGCCATGGCCGCCTGTGCCTATAAAGGGATCAACAAACTGGGTGAGTTCCCTTTTTTTAAGCGGCTTCTCTTTCTTTTGCTGATCTTTGGATTTCTCTACATCCTGGGCAAACGCACCAAGTGTATAATTAAAGGCAAACAGGAACAAAAGTCCGCGTAAAACAAATCTCATCTATCTTTCTGGTTAAACTATTTCAGTAACGCAAAATAGGAAGATTTATTTAGGGTGAGAAGGAATTGAAAGTTATAAAGGATAGTGGAAAATAGATGGTTGGAACTATAACGTGTGCTAAGAATATTTTCATAGGCCTGCTTGCCGGTATTCCTTAATAGTATAAACTGTTGTTTCTGTTAGAAACAATCACTGCTGATTTTAGTTTATATTTCGGTTCCACCTATTTATATCCAAATCCATTTGACCGAAGAACATTACAACGAGCCCGTTAAGGGATTTAACGTCTCCAAATTATTACTTATTCTCGGCCTGGCCGTGCTGCTGTGCGGTGAAGGCTATTTTGGCTACAGGCTACACAATCTTTCTGCGCAGCAAGAAGAAATTAAGGAAGATTACGCGAACATCAACAACATTACGCTTGGCCTGTTTTCTGTTGATCAATGGCAGGATAAAGTAGCCGGAATCATCAATCACCAGGTGCGGCATTTTAGTATGACGGCCAAACAAAAGAAGGACCTGCAGGTGGAAGTGCAGCAGATCATCCTGGCATTGATTAATAAAGCCGAAGCGCTGTTGGATAAAAAGCCAAAAACACTTGGCGGAAAATTAAAAAGGTTCGCCGTTAAAACCTTCGTAAATACTGATAAAATAAAAGCCCAGGTTCCCGGCTTTGCCAGAACCATTATTGCCAAGATTGACAATCCGGCCAACAAAAAACAGTTAAGTAACCTGGCTATGACCAAATTTACCCAGGTACAACATAGCGATTACCTGGACAGTGCAGCAAAGGCCAACCATGCTATGATAGCAAAAGCGTACCAAAAATATAACGTTGCGTCGCCGGATGAATTTAATAACAAGCTAACCAATTCATTGGAGAGCATCCGCACAACAACTTATGCTTATTCGTTTGCTATGCTGGGCTGCGTTGTAGTGGTTTTACTGCTATGGTGGCTTATGCGGAAAAGGGTTGAACTGCATGCGGCGCTTTTTATCATGTCGCTGTTGTTTGCTTTTATTTTGCTTGCTGTTGGTTTAACGGCATCTATGATAGAAGTTGATGCCCGCGTGCAATCCTTGGATTTTGTGCTATTGGGCGAGCCTGTAGTTTTTAAAAACCAGGTATTATTTTTCCAAAGTAAAAGTATCCTGGATGTGGTGGAAGTGCTGGTAAAACAACCCGCAGTAGATTCAATACTGGTAGGTATTCTCATCCTCGCCTTTAGTATCCTGTTTCCCATTATGAAGTTAAGCTCCACCGGCATTCATTTGTTGAGCAAACGCAAGCTAGCCGAGAACAGGATAATCAAATATTTTGCATTTCAATCGGGCAAATGGAGCATCGCAGATGTCATTGTGATTGCCATCTTAATGGTTTATATCGGCCTCAATGGTTTGCTGGAAAGCCAACTGGCCAACCTCAATATAAAAAGTGATAACCTGACAATCATCACAACAAATAATACGGCATTGCAGCCCGGTTATATCATCTTTATCAGCTTTGTGTTGTACGGTCTTATACTGTCAACCATACTTAAATTTATCACCCCGCACGATTCGCATTAGATTTTATTACCCTTATCGTTTAATTCATTATCTAATCAGTTATTACATTGACAACTCAACCACAAATTCCGGAGCCTAAAAAATTTGGCTTCGCAAATATTATACTCATCATCGGTTTAAGCGCTTTGCTTTCCGGTGAGGCCTATTTTGGCTATAAGTTGTATTCGCTATCCAACGAGCAGGAACAGATTAAAGAAGACTATAGCATGTCTAATAATGTTACCTTCGGACTTTTTTCGGTAGACCAATGGCGCGACCGTATAGCCGCGGTAGTGAATCACCAGGTACACGATTATAGCATGACGGCCGCTCAAAAAAAAGCCCTTAGAAGGCAGGTAGAACAACAGTTACACGCAATGGTGAGCAAGACAGTTGCTGAGATCAATAAACCGCAAAAATCTTTTGGCGGCAAGCTGAAGAAAATCGCTTTCAACGCCATTGTTAATCCGGAAGATATCCAGGCACAGGTACCCTCTTTCGCTAAAACTATCATCGATAAAGTTAATAGCCCGGCAAGCCAGAGAAGGCTTAAAGGTATTGCTTCCGGAAAGCTGGAACAACTCGAAAGACAAACCTACGACAGTACCAGTGTCGCTAACTATGAAGTGACTAAATACTTATACAAAAAGTATCATGTAGGAGACCCCATTTCTTTCAATAATACCATTACCAATCAATTAACAGAAATTCGGAAGGTAACTTACAATTACGCGTATGCTATGCTGGGTTGCGTTGCATTTGCACTTGGCCTGTGGTTGCTAATGAGGAAACAAGTTCACTTGCATACCGTATTGTTCGTAATGTCTTTGTTATTTGCAGGGGTGCTTTTAACTGTAGGGATAACCGCCTCGATAATTGAAGTTGATGCGCGAATTTCATCGCTCAATTTTGTGTTACTGGGGGAGAAGGTAGAATTTGTAAACCAGGTATTATTTTTTCAGAGTAAAAGTATTTTGGGCATCGTACAGGTTTTGATAAAACAGCCCAAGCCGGATGCTGTGGTAATTGGCGTACTTATTATGCTTTTCATAATTATTTTACCGGTTGTCCGCTTACTTGCCAGAGGTATCCATATCATGAGCAATAAAAAAATTGCCGAAAATAGGGTAGTGCGATACTTGGCATTTGAATCGGGCAAATGGGATATGGCCGATGTAATGGTGGTAGGCATACTAATGACTTACATTGGTCTGAACGGCATTTTGAAAAGTCAGTTATCAAACCTAAACATTCACAACAGTTTCCTGACTACCACAACTGCAAATAATACCTCCTTGCAACCAGGGTATATCATATTTCTGGGTTACGTAGTTTTTGCACTAATCTTGTCATATATATTGAAAAGGATAACACCACATGGGGCAAAATAGCAAACGAAGCTAGGGTGCGCCCCTATTTCCTATGCTTTAGCTCCTGTTATTCTAGATACTTCGATAGAGGGTTATTAATGTATGTGATAGTCGACGGTTAGGTAAGTCAAGTTCTCGTCTGTTTAGAATTTGGCCCACAAATTGCATATTTAAAATTATGGGAAACAAGGTACTTGTGATTGAGGATGAGCCGATAATAGGTGAAATGATGTGCATTTTACTGGAGATGCAAGGTTACAAAGTGATCAGCTTGAGCAATACCGGCTTGGCAAGGCGCCAGTTAGCCTCAAAAGACATTGCGCTGGTCATGCTCGACCTTAATTTGGGTGGAGAAGACGGGCAATCGATGTGTCGTTATATCAAGGAAAATCCGGATTTGCAACATATACCGGTGGTTTTGGTTTCTGCGAATGCTAACCTTGAGCAAATTGCATCAGAATGTGGTGCTGATGATTTTATCGCTAAACCTTTCGATTTACAGCACTTTGTACAGAAAATAGATCACCATGCTGGCGCCAAGTCAAAAAGTTTGATGTCTGCCTAATAATTGATTACATCCCAATGAAGTCATCATTTGGGTGGCTGTTCAATTAATAATAGCTTAATTCTATTTCATCAAAATATTGAAGGGCGGTTACCTTGTCTGTTGAGGCATTGGTAACCGCCCTTTCTTTTTTAGGTGTTTCTGGATTGCATCAAGCTTCTCCGGTGTTAGTTTTAAACACTGCGAACGTATTCTTCAAATACGATTAAAAATTCAATCTTTAAGAAAATCGTATCATAAAGAAACAATTGCTATTTATAAAACTCAACCTCCTTGCACATACGGGTTAAATTCCAGCACTGCTTAGTTTTAAGCAGCAAATTCTTCTGCTAATAAAATGGACGTAGCAAGTGATACTTCAACGTTGCCCCGGGTAGCATTTGAATATGGGCAAATCTGGTGAGCTTTATTAACTAAAGCTTGGGCGGTGTCCTGATCAACTTCCGGCACGTTCACGGTTAAGCTTATTACCAAAGCAAATCCGCCCGCGTTGTCTGATCCGATACCCACCTCAGCACGCACCGCAGTTACACCTGTTTTTACCTTCTCATTTTTTATTACAAGATTAAGAGCACTGTCAAAACAGGCTGCGTAGCCTGCGGCAAATAATTGTTCAGGATTAGTGTATGCGCCACCACTACCACCCAGTTCCTTAGGCATTCTTGTTTCGAATTTTAATACTTCGTCAGACGATACTACTTGTCCGTTTCTTCCGCCCGTTGCGGTAGCTATTGCTGTGTAAATTGGTTTAACCGACATGTTATTTGTTATTTGTGTTATTTGTTATTTTGTTTTGTTTTTTCTAAAATGAGATTGACTGTATCTCTCAGTGAAGTAATTTCTGATAGGCTCAGATCAAGACTACATTTAAACAGTTCAGGTATCATTACCGCTTTTGCTTTAAGTGCTTCACCGCTTTTGGTGAGGCTAATGTTCACCACCCGCTCGTCCCGGTCACTTCTGATCCTGCTGACCAACTTTTTAGTTTCCAATTTCTTGAGTAAAGGTGTTAATGTCCCTGAATCGAGCAACAGCTTTTCGCCAATTTCCTTTACAGACATCTGCCGCTCCTGCCATATTACCATCATAACCAGGTATTGTGGATACGTAAGCCCTATATTATCTAAAAGAGGCTTATAATGCGCTGTAAAAACCCTCGAGAGGGCATAAACGGGGAAACAAGCTTGACTTTCTAATTTTAAATAATCCATTGGCACTAATTACTGAGCAAATATACATTGTGTAAAATTATATTGTGTACAATTTAATTTATTTGACAGCGGAATTGCATTTGCGAAGCTAATAGGTAGCGTATGCTAGGCTGAATAATTCTGCTTTAGAATGAATAGAACAATATTTTTTCTGGTACTACTTACAAGAGAGAGCGTTTAAAGGAGCGTTTTTTAAACAGTGAATTATAGAAAAGTTAGCCATTATAATAATGACGAAATGCAACCATTTGTTCATTTACTTTACTACAAAGAGGTTTCAGAGGTGTGAGGGCGGATTCGAACCGCCGTAAAAGGTTTTGCAGACCCTTGCCTAACCACTCGGCCACTCCACCTGATTTTTAAGCTGCAACTAGTTGGTATACCGCAGCCAATTTCGCAACTACCAAATCCAGCTCTGCAATGGTGTTAAACTTGCTGAAGGAAAACCGGATGGTGGTTCTTGACAGATCTGTACCCAGCGCTTTCAGCACATGAGAGGGCGCCCCCCCTGAACAAGCACTGCCTCCAGATACCGAAATACCTTCTGCATCAAGGTAAGTCATCAAGTCCGCGCCTGCCGACGGAAAGCAAACGCTGAGCACGGTGTAAAGGCTGTTAGCATCCGCGCAATTACCATTAAAGGATAAATCCGGAATTGACGAAATCAGGGAATGGATAAGGTGACTTTTTAAATTGCCGATATAAATACTGTCATGCGCTAACTCGTTGCAGGCAATCTCCAATGCTCGGGTCATTCCAACTATTCCTGGGATGTTTTCTGTACCGGCCCGTAAACCACCTTCTTGTCCTCCACCATGAATTAGGCGGTTTAAACGTTGCCCGGTGCGACAATATAAAAAACCTACACCCTTTGGACCGTGAAATTTGTGTGCGGAAGCTGTAAGATAATGCGCTTTAAGACTGTTAAGATTGTGGCGGTAGTGCCCAATGGTTTGCACGGTATCGGTATGAAACAAAGCTCTGTATTTTTCGCATAGATTCCCAATTGCCTCAATATCATTAAGGTTGCCGATCTCATTATTGGCTTGCATTACGCTCACCAGGCTGTTTGTATTATTAATCAAAAGGTATTCGAGATGCTTCAGGTCAAGATTGCCTTTCTCATCGTATTTGATGACACTCACCCTGGTATGGTATTGATTACTTAACGATTTCAGCGTTTGCAAAACAGCGGGATGTTCAAAGGCTGTAGTGATCACGTGGTTGATACGATCGCAGGTTACGGCAGAAGCTATGGCTATATTTGTAGCTTCGGTTCCGCCGGATGTAAATATGATCTCTTCAGGCCGGGCATTTAGTAAGTCGGCGATTTTCTTTCGGCAACCCTCCAACGCAATTTTAGCTGCTCTTCCAGGCCCGTGTTTGGATGACGGGTTACCGAAATAGGTTAAAAGATATGGATTCATCGCTTCTAAAACTTGTGGGTCTAGCGGGGTAGTGGCGGCATTGTCGAGATAAATATTCATCGTTAAAAAATTTAAATGTCTTATCTACCTATGCCAGAAAGTTGCAGGGCAACTTATATTCTTATCTTCTCCCATTTGGGAGTTGGAGTTAGCACCTTATAATAGTATAGGTTGCTAAGACGTCACTGGGCCATTCCCTCGGTCTTTCTGGATAAGTTTAAAGAACGTTATGCAACAAATATAAAATAAAAACTATAAAGTCTATAGTTTTAGTAGAAATATTTCAGAAATTATATTTTACGATTTACCTTACAAAGCCACAATGCATTGCAAAGTATGCCATAAACTAGTCTGGTGATATGGACGATGCATTTTAAAGTAGGGTAGTGCAGTCTCCGATTGTATCAGCTATACCTTTTATTGGTAAATAGAATTAAGACAGGCTTGGTTGAGATATATTAATCTAAACCGTCTATCGTGAATTGGTCTGCATCCTTAAGGAAGGGAAGGGCTCGGCGAATTTTCGTCACTTCGTCGTAAATGATGGAGAAAGTATAAACGTCTTCTTCATCCCGTTTGTAGTAAACTACATTGCCGTTAGGATCTATACATGTGGAGTCGCCGGAGTGATAAACCTCATTGCCATCGTGGCCAACCCGGTTAACGGCTATAACATAACTTTGATTTTCAACGGCGCGGGCGGGGATAAGTGTGCGCCAGTGAAGGGCACGTTTTTCCGGCCAGTTAGCTACTACCATTAAAACATCATAATCTTCATCAACATTACGAAGCCAAACAGGGAAGCGCAAATCGTAACAGATCACCGGGCGGATTTTCCAGCCGTTGAGTTCAACAATTAATTTTTCTGTACCGGCAGTGTAGGTATGGTGTTCCTTGCCTAAAGCAAAAAGATGGTGTTTATCGTATTTTTCGTAGCTGCCATCCGGTCGCATCCAAATTAGGCGGTTATAATATTGATCACCTTCTTTAATAATAAGGGTTCCGGTCACAACGCATTCATACTTTTGTGCCGTAGCATGCATCCATACCATGGTTTTACCACTCATGGGCTCGGCCAGGGCTTCAGCATTCATGGTAAAGCCGGTATTAAACATTTCCGGCAATATAATGAGGTTAGTTTTTTCGCGGATACCAGATAACCTTAGCGAGATATTCTGCAGGTTTTTATCTATGTTTTCCCAAAATAAATATCCCTGATATACAGTAACTTTAAGATTATCCATAAGCAGATTGTTAAGTAACGGCTTTTAAACTTTACGCAATGGCTTACCCAAATTTTATACTTTGAGTAATCTATCAACGGCTTTATCAATGGTTTCTTGCCTTTTGGCGAAACAAAATCGTAATACGTGGTTGTCTGTACCTTTCCGGTAAAAGGCGGAAACGGGGATTGCAGCCACGCCAAATTCTTTGGTTAGCCTTATCGCAAAGTCACTGTCCTTTTCGTCGGTGATCGTATCATAAGTAACTGATTGAAAATATGATCCGGCGCAAGGCAATAGCTTAAACCGGGTATTTTTCAACCCTTCTCTAAAATAGTCACGTTTCTGCTGAAAAAACCCCGGTAAACTCAAATAAGTGTTTTCATCCTTCAGGAATTCTGCAATTGCATATTGTACAGGTGAGTTGACGCTGAACACCACAAACTGGTGAATTTTTCGGAACTCCGTCATCAGGTAAGCGGGTGCAAGGCAGTAACCCATTTTCCACCCGGTGGCGTGGAAGGTTTTCCCAAACGATGCAACGATGAAACTGCGTTGCTGCAATTCAGGGTAGCGGGCCATACTATGATGGGTTTCGCCGTCGTATATCAAATGTTCATAAACTTCATCGCTCAGTATTAATATATCCTGGTTCTTTACCAAGTAGCTCAACTCGTCAATATCTTCTTTCCGCAAAATTGTACCCGTTGGATTATGCGGGGAGTTGAGGATAATCATTTTGGTTTTACCATTAATGAGTCTCTTCACCATGTCCCAGGCAATGCGGTAATCCGGCGGTTCCAACTCCAGCGACTTTACTACTCCACCCATTAGTTTGATGGCAGGAGCGTAGCAGTCATAAGCAGGTTCAAAGATGATGACTTCATCATTTGGATGAATAACTGCGCTAATGGCAGTGAACACTGCCTGAGTGCCACCAGCAGTAATGGTGATCTCCGTATCAGGGTTGTATACAGCACCGTACAACCTTTCGGTTTTAATAGCTACCTGTTCACGAAGAGCCGGTAGGCCGGCCATTGGTGCATATTGGTTGTGCCCCTCAATCATGGCCTTGTGAACCAGTTCCACCAATTCGGGAGCGGTATCGTAATCAGGAAATCCTTGCGAAAGATTAATAGCGCCAACATCATTAGCAAGCGCAGACATCGTGGTAAATATGGTAGTACCGGTTTGTGGTAGTTTGGAAATAACTGGTATCATCAGGGCTAAAATAATCAAAAGTTTGTGGTAAATAAGGTATGTTAAATTTTTAAGTGGGGGCGTCCATATTTTCGTATCAATATATAAATTTAACTAGCTGTAAGTCAGAAGCTGGTGAGAAGGGGTTATTTTGTAAACGATTAAAACTTCCGATGATTTATTTCGAATGTCAGTCGAAAGTAAATAACCGAGGAAACTTTGAAATCTAAAAATGTTTCCATAGTTTTGACTAGTAAAGTCAATGAGTCAGGAAACGAGAATTATCAATGGGAGCCTGGAGCTTTTTCTACAGGCAGGGATTAAAAGTGTTACAATGGATGATATAGCCCGGCACCTGGGTATGTCAAAAAAAACAATTTATCAATTTTTCAGCGACAAGAACGAACTAGTAGTCGCATTGGTAAAAGATAGGTTAGCCGAGGATGAACGGCAGATTGAAGAAATAATTGAGCATGCTGCCAATGTGATTGAGGAGATGCTGAACATGATGAAATGTTCGGAAGATATTTTTAGCAGGATCAACCCGATTGTGTTTCATGATCTGCAAAAGTATCATCCCAAAGCCTGGCAGGATTTCATGAGATTCAAGCACGAGTTTTTGGTAAACAAGCTGGAAATATTACTGCAAAAAGGAATTGACCAAGGCTTTATGCGTCCGGATATTGATGTTGCAATAATGGCAAGATTGCGGGTAAATGAGGTTGAAATGGGGTTTAATACGGCAATATTTCCCGTAAGCCACTTTAATACTTGGAGGGTGCAATTGCAAATGCTGGAGCATTTTAATTATGGTATCTGTACCTTGAAAGGCCATCAGCTGCTTGATCAGTACAAAACAGAAAAAATTGCATTATAACACAGGCTGCTGACATACGGCTGTCAAAAATTACCCTCTCTTTGAGGTATTAATAATAACTATAACCCATCATATATAATACAAAACAAATGAAACGACTATTACTATTTCTAATTGGTTTCGCCGGGAGCTTAAAAGGCTTTTCGCAAGCACCGCCAGCTAATCAAACGTATAATTTTAGCGTTGCCGAAGCCGTTGACTACGCATACCAGCATCGCGATTCGGTTGTTAATGCAGGTTTGGATGTTAAAGCTGCCGATTTCAGAGTGAAAGAAATCATCGGTCAGGGCTTCCCGCAGATTGATGGAACGGCATCGATCACCGATTACCTCAAGATCCCAACCACTTTACTTCCCGGTGAAATTTTTGGCGCTCCGGGTACCTTTATTCCTGTAAAATTTGGTGTGAAATATCAATCCAACCTGGGCGTTAACGCAAGTCAGTTAATTTTTGATCCAAGTTACATAGTTGGTTTGCAGGGGCGCAAAACCTACAAAGAACTTTACAACCGGGCATACAACAGTTCAAAGATCCAGATGAATGTTACTGTTACCAAAGCTTATTATCAATTGTTGGTCAACCTGGAGCAGGTGAAGTTACTGGATGCCAACATCGCCCAGTTAAAACAACAAGTAGACCAAACTACCGCTCAAAATAAACAGGGATTTGTAGAAAAAATAGATGTAGACAGGATAAGCGTTCAATACAACAACCTGATTACCACGCGTGAAAATACTTTAAGGTTACTGGCTTTAAATTATCAGGTCTTAAAATTCCAGATTGGGATGCCTATTGATTATAATTTAATCTTGAAGGATAAACTGGCAGATGTTAAACTGGAGGATGCAGCCGTTGAGGCAGTAACTGATACTACCCTGTATAAAAACAGAATAGAATACGGTATACTTGAATCTAACCTACAGCTCAACAAATTTGATTTAAAAAGAATTAAAGGTCAGTTTTTACCTACTTTAAGAGCAAATGCCTCTTATGCTTCTTCCTACCAAAATAATTCATTCGGTAATCTTTACAGTACCAGTTTTCCATCCAGTTATATCGGGCTAACTTTAAACGTGCCGATCTTTAGCGGTTTTCAGCGGACTAACAGAGTAAAGCAATCTCAAATTACCGTATTGAAGGCACAAAATAGTTTGGAGCAAGCTAAAAATGGTTTAAACTTGATGGGGAGTATGGCCAAAACCAATTATTTCAATGGTTTACAAACACTTAATAACCAAAAGCGTAGCCAGGAACTGGCACGAGAAGTATTGCGTGTTTCAAAAATAAAATATCAGCAGGGAGTAGGGAGCAGTATAGAGGTTACTCAGGCCCAAACAGCTCTTGAAGATGCCGATAATAAGTATATACAGGGTTTATATGACGCCTTACTCAGCAAGGTTGATCTTGACAGGGCCTACGGAAAAATTCAATAAAAAATCTAAACACACAAACATTCCATATAACAATGAAAAAACTATTATACATACCGGCCATCCTGTTATTCGCAGCATGTTCTGAAAAACCAAAAGATAAAAAGGCTGAATTGGCCGATCTGCAAAAACAGCAGCAGGATATCAATGGCAAGATCACTAAACTGCAGGCTGAAGTAGGTACTACCGATTCAGCTAAAACTACCGATGTGGCAGCTGTTGATGTTAAAACGCAACAATTTAAAAACTATGTACAGATCCAGGGTAAAATAGATGCCCAGGACAATGTTACTGCCTATCCGCAAAGCCCGGGTACTATTACGGCCATTAATGTAAAAGTTGGCCAGCATGTGGGTAAAGGCCAGGTTTTGGCGCAATTAGATAATAGCGTATTGCAACAAAATATTGCCCAAAGCGAAGCACAGGTAAGTCTTAATCAAACGTTGTTTGAGCGCCAGAAAAACCTTTGGGATCAAAAAATTGGTACCGAAGTTCAGTTTTTGCAGGCACAAACTAATTTGCAGGCTAGCCGCAAAGCATTATCTGGTTTGCGCCAGCAGGCCAACCTTTATCGCATTGTATCCCCAATAAGCGGAACTATTGATCAGATGGATCTTAAGCTTGGCCAGGTAGCTCAGCCGGGTGCAAACGGTATCCGTATTGTAAATGCTGATGTATTAAAGGTAAAGGCCGATGTGCCTGAATCATATGCAGGAAGTGTAAATACAGGTAACGATGTGCTGATAGTTGTGCCGGATGCACAGGATTCATTAAATACTAAGGTAACATTTGCTGCAAAAGCTATTGATCCAACATCACGTAGTTTTGCGGTAGAAATAAAATTGCCAACCCGTAAAACGCTTCGCCCAAACATGACCGCTATTATCAAGATAGCGAACTACACCAAACCGAATGCAATTGTTATACCAGTAAAATCGGTTCAGAAATCTGAAGATGGCGATTTTGTGTTTGTAAACGAAAATGGTGTTGCCAAACGCAAAATAATTAAAGTAGGTGCAACCTATGGCGGCCAGTCGGAAGTATTGTCCGGCCTCAAAGTTGGTGATCAGCTGGTAACCGACGGCGCTTCGGATATTGAGGACGGCGATAAAATAAAAGTGGTAAAATCCGCTAATTAATTAAACATATTGATTTTTTAATTATGAAAGACGTTAAAAAAGAATTCGGCCCGTCCAGTTGGGCAATCGATAATAAAACGGCCATATATGTGCTCATATTTTTGATCACCGTTTTGGGCTTGTATAGCTACAATAGCCTTCCGAAGGAAAACTTTCCGGATATAGCACAATCGAAAGTGTTTGTAACCACCACCTTTGCAGGTCAATCACCTCAGAATATAGAGAACCTGGTAACCCGGCAGATTGAAAAGCAACTAAAATCCTTAAAGGGATTAAAAAAAGTTACCTCAAATTCGGTACAAAACGTATCCATTATTACCGCCGAATTTCAGGCGAATGTGGATATAAAAGATGCGAAGGTGGATGTTAAAGATGCAGTTGATAAAGCCAAGCAGGATCTTCCGCAAGGTGATGTGAATCTAAAAGAGTCGATCATTTCGGATATCAATGTGGCAGATTTGCCCATCTTATACATTAATATTTCTGGCAATTACGACCTGAAGCGATTAAAAGAGTATGCCGACCTGTTGAAAGACGAGATAGAAAGCTACAAGGAAATATCAAAGGTGGACGAAATTGGGGCGCTGACTCCAGAGATCCAGATCAATGTTGACCTGAATAAGATGGCTGCTACACAAATTACTTTCAGTGATATTACCAATGCCATAGGTAACGAAAATATATTGTCATCTGCCGGTACTATCAAAACCGATGGTATCCGCAGAAGTATTGATATTAAACAGGATTTTAAAAGTGCTGATGAAGTAGCTGCAATTGCCATTCGGAACCCTAAAGGGCAGGCGGTGTATTTGCGGGATATTGCAGAAATTAAAGATTCGTTTCTGGAGCAGGAAACCTATGCGCGTTTAAAGACACCAGACGCCGCTAACTTTAAAAATGTTATTACACTTAATGTAAGTAAAAGGGCCGGCGAAAACCTTATTGAGGCCTCAGATAAAATTAACGATTTAATCAAGCTAAAGCAGAAATCGGTGTTCCCAAAGGGTTTGGCCATAACCGTAACAGGCGATCAGTCTGATAAAACACGCACCACCCTAAATGATCTGATCAATACCATCGTAATTGGCTTTTTACTGGTAACCGTAATCTTAATGTTCTTCATGGGTACCACTAACGCCATATTTGTGGCTTTATCGGTTCCTTTATCCTGCTTTATCGCCTTTCTTATTATGCCGGCAATAGGCTTCACGCTTAATATGATCGTGCTGTTCTCCTTCCTGCTTGCCCTTGGTATTGTGGTGGATGATGCTATTGTTGTGATTGAGAATACCCACCGTATTTTTGCGAATGGAAAGGTGCCTATTAAAGAAGCCGCTAAAATGGCTGCCGGTGAGGTATTCCTGCCTGTATTCTCCGGTACCATGACCACCCTGGCACCGTTTGTACCACTTGCTTTCTGGAATAGCTTGATCGGCCACTTTATGTTTTTCCTGCCTATTACGCTGATCATTACACTGTTGGCGTCGCTGGTAGTAGCTTATATTATGAACCCGGTTTTCGCGGTAGATTTTATGAAGCCGCATCACCCGGGTGAACACGACAATCCTAAGTTTGACAAAGCGACCAAGCGTGCGTTAATTTACTTGGCGATTGCCACTGCTATAGGCTACTTTATAAATGTAGGTATTGGAAATTTGTTCGCAGTTATTATGGTGCTATACCTGCTGAACCACTTTATATTCCTTAGGGTAATAGATCGTTTTCAAAACAACGCATGGCCTAAATTCCAGGCCTGGTATGCCAAATGGCTGGAGCGCGCCGTTAAGCGCCCTTTAACCATATTGGCGGGTACTATGGTGTTGTTTGTTTTGGCTTTAGTGGTCAACCATTTCCTGGGTAAAACGCCTGAGTTTTTCCCTTCCGGCGACCCTAACTTTGCCTATGTGTATGTGTCGCTGCCCATAGGTACTGACCAGGGTACAACAAATGAGATAACAAAAAAGATAGAAAAACGCGTCGCTGAAATCGTAGAGCCCGATAAAGACATCGTATCATCTGTAATATCAAACGTAACCAAAGGCGTTACCGACCCTACCGACGAAGATCAGCTGGATTATCAGAATAAGAGTAAAATTACGGTTGCCTTTATAGAATTCGGCAAGCGTAATGGAAAAGACACCAAGGCCATCCTGAAACGCATCCGTGGTGCCGTGCAGGGCGTGCCCGGGGCAAAAATTTCTGTAACCCAGGAAAATAGTGGTCCACCAGTACAGAAAGATATTGCCATTGAAATTATTGGCGATAATATCGATTCACTGGTAAAAACCAGCAACCGTTTAAAAGCTTACCTTGCTAAGCAAAATATTGCAGGGATAGATAATCTCGTTGCAGATGTGCAGAGTGATAAACCTGAAATTGTATTTGATATCAACCGCGAACGGGCAAACCGCGAAGGTATCAGCTCCGGCCAAATTACCCAGGCTTTAGGGACTGCGATTTTTGGAGCCAAAGCAGGGGATTTTAGAAATACCAAAGAGGATGATTACCAGATAAAAGTGCGCGCTTTGGAAAGCCAGCGCGGTAACATTGATGAACTGCGGAACTTAAAAATAACCTACCGTGATCTGGCCACCGGGGGCGCTATTCGCCAGGTGCCTATTTCTGCCTTTACGGATGTGCGATACACCAATACTTACAGCAATATTAAACGTAAGCAGCAACGCCGGGTTTTAACACTTGGGTCTAACGTAGTGAAGCCGTATAACGCGAATGACGTAAATGCCAATATTTTAAAAGCGATTAATAATTTTAAACACTCCGACGATATCATTATACGCCAGGGTGGTGGTCAGGAAGATCAGAAGGACGCTGTTACTTTCCTTGCAACAGCGCTGGCTACATCTTTCTGCTTGATCTTTATTATCCTGATGATCCAGTTCAATTCAATCGGGAAAACGTTCATTATCATTAGCGAGATCTTCTTTAGTATCATCGGCGTATTGCTGGGGGTAAGTATCTTCGGGATGACGATGGCTATCGTAATGACTGGTGTTGGTATCATCGCCCTGGCCGGTGTGGTTGTTCGAAACGGAATCCTGCTCGTGGAGTTTACTGACATGCTGATAGAGCAGGGGACCAGCCTGCATGATGCGGTAGTGGAGGCGGGACATACCCGTATGACTCCGGTATTGTTGACTGCCACCGCCGCTATTTTAGGGTTGATCCCGCTGGCGGTTGGTTTCAATATTGACTTTGTAGGCTTGTTTACCCATTTTGAACCGCATATCCACTTTGGTGGTGATAACGTAGCATTCTGGGGACCATTGGCATGGACAATGATCTTCGGGTTAGGTTTTGCAACCGTGATTACGCTAATATTGGTACCATGTATGTATATTATACGTGTAAATATGAAGAACTACTTCTTTGGTAACCAGGACGAAAAGAAAGCAAAAGACCGCCAAAAGCTGATTGAGGCAGAAGCGACTGCTTAACATTCTGATCAATATGGTGATGGCCGCACGCTAAACGTGCGGCCTTTTTTTTTAGGTATAGATAAAGATTGTTTGAATTTCGCAACTATGCGATTGATTTATCCAAACATCGCTAACAATAAGTACATCATATTTGTACCTGTAATTATCAAATAAAATGGAAAGCAACAACAAGATAGCACTGGTAACCGGCGGCAGCCGCGGACTGGGCAAAGACATGGCCTTTAAACTGGCCGAAAAAGGATTAGATGTTATCATCACTTACAATACTAAAGCAGATGAAGCACAGGCAGTAGTAGACCAAATAAAGCAAAACGGCAGAAATGCCGCCTCGCTCCAGTTAAATACCGGTGAGATCAAAAGCTTCAACTCCTTTATAGATTCGTTGAAGGCAGTATTAAATAGCGAGTTTGGCACCGATCACCTCGATTTCCTGGTGAATAATGCAGGCCATGGGCACAGTGCACCTTTTGGGGAAGTCACAGAAGAGGCTTTTGATAGTCTGTTAAATGTTCATTTTAAAGGCGTATATTTCCTTACACAAAAAATGCTGCCGCTTATGAATGATGGCGGGGGTATTGTAAATATTTCCAGCGGATTAGCCCGTTTCAGTTTGCCAGGTTCCTCTGCCTATGCATCGATGAAGGGTGCAATAGAAGTATTTACCCGCTATCTGGCTAAGGAGTTAGGAAGGAGGGGAATTCGTGCAAATGTACTTGCCCCGGGCGCTATAGCTACCGATTTTAACGGCGCACATGTGCGCGAGAACGAACAGGTACAAAAGATGATCAGCGGCATCACGGCGCTTGGCCGCGTTGGCTTTGCTGATGATATCGGCGGGGTGGTAGCCTTTTTATGTACGGATGATGCGCGATGGGTTAATGCACAGCGCATAGAGGTGTCAGGCGGCATGTCAATTTAAAGCGGCACAACCAAGTGTTAATATAATTCGAAAAAATAAGCCCACTACCGATTTAGAACTGGTAATGGGCTTAGTTTTTTTTAACTGGATTATTTGATTAAGATCTGTATTTTCCAATAAAGTCTTTTAACCCTTTAATAGCTTTTGTTAATTGCCTTTCGCGCTTGCTGCCGGCATCCAAAGCATCATATACCAAGCCGGAGGCTACAGCATACACTGCATGGTGAAATGCATCCACGGCAATTTCCTGTGGCTTTTGTTCCGTTATAGGTTTGGAAACATCATGCTTTGGCAGCATAATTAACGCCGTGCCCCATACGGCGCCAAAATGTACCAGTGTTGCTGGCAGGCCCTTTAAACCGGTCAGCCCTATTAATCCACGGGCTACTCCCCACGCGGTACCATATGACCAATGGATCTCTTGTGCAAGTAATTGCTTATCTGCATGGCTGGCTGGTTTTGCGCCTGCTGTATCCTCAACCACTTTAAGCGGAGCTTCGCTGGGTCCGCGTTTGGTGATTTTCATTTCGATAGTTTGCGATAGGGTCATTGCAGCTGTTGCGGCTAAGCCTGCCAGCAGGCCTTTACCTATAGCACTGCCCAATTCGCCAAGTGCATTGTTTTCGTGTATTTTCATAGTAGTAGATGAAATTTTTGTTTTTAGATTAACATCTTAAATTAATTATTGATTTATCTTTTATCAAAGTATTTTAGGCTCATCTGTTTTGGGGAATGATTATTGTAACTGATCACTTTAAATACCTCATTATTATGGGTTCGATCACAAAATCTCCGGCCTTTAAGGCAGCTTCCTTAGGCGTAATTGCAGGCATGCGTACGTTCTATGCACCGGCAATATTTACGCACATCTATAGCAGGCATCCCCGCAAAATGTTGGGCAAATCACCACTAGCTTTTATGCAAACTATCCAAACTTCAAAAGTTTTTAAAGTTCTGGCTGCTGGCGAATTGATTGGGGATAAAATGCCCAAAGCGCCAGATCGCACGTCCGGACCCGGACTGATCGGCAGGACGGTATCGGGTGCATTAGTTGGCGCGGCGGTTTATAAAGCCAGCGGGCATATGCCGGTTGTAGGAGGGGTAATAGGTGGGCTTTCAGCAGTGGCATCTACGTTTGGTTGTTTCTTTTTGCGCAAAGCGATAGGGAAAAGGTTTAATATCCCTGATGCATTCTTGGGTGTGGCTGAAGATGCTCTGGTAATAAGGGCAGGTATTGCATTATACAGAAACAAATAGTGCAGGCTTTTTCTAGCTTAGCCAACAACTCAATATTTTAGCTGGATCGTATTAGTAAATAAGCAGGTACACAGCTGTTTTAAACATTTGAATCTCATCTTTTGTTGTGCTTTATTCCTACTGAACTGATTATTTGATATTTTTGTTAAATAAGTCAGGAAGTAGTAAGAATTGGATACCATAATATGAGTTTAGGAGCCGAGCAGCAAGATATTAAAAGAGAAAAAATTTTAGAAGCATCGCATCAGCGGTTTTTACACTACGGTTATTCAAAAACCACCATGAATGAGATTGCAGGCGATCTTTCGATGTCGAAGGCCCTGCTTTATTATTACTTTCCTGATAAGAGTGAGTTGTATATGGCCGTAATGCGAAAGCTGGCTAACGATTATTTAAAAACGCTTCAGAATAAGCTGGATCATTTTACTGACTTACGCGATGCTTTTCTTTTTCAGGTAAATACTCACCACGATTTTATAGTAACCAATTACAATTTCTTTGATTTTGTAAGGCTGAACGAACAAAATCTGCCTGATAACATTTGGAGTTTGGTCAATGAAATTCGTGAAGCAGAGACGGCCCTGTTAGTTTACGCGATACAGGCAGAAACAGAGAAAGGGCATATTCAGCCAGTAACCAACCCGGCCGATATTGTAGATGTATTTTTAGATGCTCTTACAGGAATTAAGGTGGGTTCTATGCAGCATAGAAAAGTTAACTTTCCCAAAAAGGAACATCTTGATGAGATCCATAAAAAGCGCCTGCTGCTTATAGATATTTTTGTAAAGGGTTTAAGATAGCTTAGTCCTTTTCCAGGCTGGTATTGATAGCGATATTGCCCACTAATATTTTGTGAATAGGGCATGCATCAGCAATAGTTATCAACCGCTTCTTCTGTTCATCGCTTAACGTACCCTTGAAGCGTAATTTGCTTTCTATAAAAATGTCTTTACCCTTCCGGTACATTTCAACGGTTACGCAAATTTCGTCTACTAGCCACATTTTGCGGTTGATATACATCCGAAGTGTGATGGTGGTACAACTTGCCAGGCTTGCCATCAATAAATTATAAGGTGACATTCCTGTATCTCCGCCTTCAAGGCTTACTGGCTCATCTACAATAATACTATGATTTCCGCTAGCTACTATAGTTTGATATTTGGTACGGCCTATTTTGGCCGTGGCATCAATAATAAAATCTTCGCCGTCATTCATAAATTCTAATTTCGAGGGTTAGTTATCCTGGTTTAAATCCAGCATCTTCCAGCTGTTTTCGCTTTTAAAGTTGCCTCCAACATAGCGTAAAGAAATTGTAAAATTTGTTGTAGCGCTTTCGCCGCTTGTGTTCACCGCAGAATAAGTGGATTTGATCACGTATACAGAATCTGACTTTTTAGCAAATTTATAAGAATTATCTTCAAAATTTACATTGTTGGACCTTACGGTAGGCCTGATATAACCTTTTGCAATGGAATAGGCGTCATCACTGCTAGGTAAGCCTTTAAACACCACCAACGAATTTATGCCCGCAATTTTTAGTATCACTACTAAAAACGCCACAACAATTATTACCAATAGCCATACGGCCTTCATGGCTGATTTTTTTTTGTCTTTCTTATCTTTCAGGTAATTTGTTTCCATGGGCGGAATAAAACGATTTAAAAATTAACCAAAAAATAAATACGAAACAAAAATTGCAGCGATAACGCCAGCCAGGTCGGCCAATAATCCGGCAGGAATTGCATACCTTGATTTCTTAATCCCTACCGAGCCGAAATATAGCGCAACAATGAAAAATGTGGTATCGGCAGAACCATTGAAAACCGAGCCTAGCCTGCCTGCAAAACTATCAGGTCCATAAGTTTGCATAACGTTTATCATCATAGCTTTGGAGCCCGATCCGCTGAGCGGTTTCATATAAGCCACCGGCATGGCATCAACAAACCGTGTATCCAGGTTTATTTTAGTTACCACCCATCGTAATCCGTCATTCAGATATCCCAGTGCACCGCAGTTACGAAACACACTGATTGCTACCAACATGGCCACCAAATAAGGGATGATCTTAACCGAAACTTCGAAACCCGACTTGGCGCCGTCGATAAATGCCTCAAAAACGTTAATGCCTTTTCGCAGAGCACCTAGTATAAAAATGGTTGGTATGGCAAACAGCATAATATTGCTGATTACTTTAGATACCACTGAAATTTGATCATGATTTAGCTGCGTAATAAAAAACCAAACCAGCAATGTGATAAAAGCAGTCATGCCGCCTAGCCAGCCAATGATCACCCGATCCCATAGATTGATTTTTTGTTTAATAGCTACGGCAAGCATTCCAACTATGGTAGCAACGTAAGTGGCAATAATGCAGGGCAGAAAAACGTCAGCAGGATCTTTGGCATGAAGGATAAAACGCTGTGCAATTATCGTTACTGGTAATAGCTGCAGGCCCGAGGTGTGCAGCACCAGAAACATGATCTGTGCGTCCGTCGCTGACTCCTTATCGGGATTTAGTTCCTGGAGACTGCCCATCGCCTTTAAGCCTAGCGGCGTAGCTGCATTATCGAGACCGAGTAAATTAGCCGAAAAATTCATCATCATTTGGCCCGTTGCCGGGTGGTTACGCGGAACACCAGGAAATAATCGGCTCAGGAAAGGGCCTACTATACGGGCAAGGAAATTCATTGCACCTGCACGTTCCCCAATATTCATAATACCCAACCAAAGCACCATATTTCCTGCGAGGGGCAGGGCAATATCCATCACCGATGACTTAGAAGAATCAAACATCCCGTCAACCAGCAATTTAAAAGAATCTACATCACCCAGGAAAACCAATTTGCAGAGCGCAATCACAAAGGCAATCAAAAAAAAAGCAATCCAAATGTAGTTAAGGGCCATAAGCAAGTTTAAGGGCCTTAAGTTAAGTTTTTTTGAATAGTTGGTAAACAATATGGATATTTAAAGTGAAATCACTTGACGAAATATTAAGAAATGTCAAATGCCATTACCGAACTTTATTATATAGTTATTGCTTTTTTTGGGATGGTAAGCGCCAATGTTCAAGCTAGTAAGGACCAACTTTCGAGACAAAATGAGTAATGATAAAATTCCTGGTCATTTAATTTATAGTTGCATGTTAGCCTGCAACCCTTTGGCTGGTATACTTTTAGAAAAATCTAATAGTGTAAAGTGAGCAATGGCGGTAAAATTCAATTTAAAATGCCTTACCAACTAAACAATTTTATAAATGGCAACTGCAGGGTATTCCGGAACACCGATGGCAAAAAAGCTGGGTATTAAACAAGGCTTCATCATACGTCTCATCAATAAGCCCGACTATTATTTCGATTTGTTTACAGATCTGCCAGCTGATTTGACCGCTGCAGACGAGATTGCTGTTGGTGTGGATTTTGTGCATTTTTTTACCAAAAGTCAGTCGGATTTGATAAAAACACTTCCAGTGCTCAAAGGCCAGATCAAAAAGAACGGCATCATCTGGGTATCATGGCCCAAAAAAGCATCGAAAGTTGCGACAGATGTTAGGGACGATATTATCCGGAACTACGCATTGCAGCTAGGGCTGGTGGATATAAAAGTTTGTGCAGTGGACGAAGTGTGGTCTGGCTTAAAACTCGTAATTCCACTTGCCGATAGGATGAGACGCTAACCACGCTGCCGGTAGGGATTCATATTTCGCTAAAATTTAGTTATAGGCAGTTATTCCTTTATCAGAAACTATCTGTATATCATAAACCCTTCGCAACGGATTGTATGGAACTGCATCGTTAACCATGACATAAATACTGCCAAGGTCTTTTACAGCAAAAGCCTGCACATCTGGTGTCGAATTCGATTTTTTAACATAATCAGCTATTGAATTATAAATAAGACTGTATTGCTGAAGTTCGTTGGTCTCTATCTCAATATACATGCGTTTGCCGTCGGTGCGTAAACTAACATCGTTGTAGGCCCCGCCAGGAATAGCCAAGTGGTATTTCCGAATATTCTTCTTCGGGTTCTTATCCACAACTTTGTAGTCTTTAGATGTGAAAAAAGTATCGGCCTTATTAATATTATTATGGAGCAGATAACTGATGTCATCATAGGATACGAGGTTACTTTGCGCAAAGCAAATAATTGCTGAAAACACGAGTATAATAGTTAAAAGAAATTTTTTCATGATGTGTGATAATATAGTTTAGCCTTGTTGTACTGCTCCTCTAAGTTCAAAGATTTAAGTTGAGTGTACGCTCTACAACAGAATTATTACACAGCTGCCTACCGCGTTTATGTCACGCTAGTTTACAAATAGCTAAAAAACGCAGTATTGCCTGTAAATCGTATGATATCATTATTACCTTAGCGAAATTAATTTACGATCATGCCTACTATAAAACTATCACGCGTAAGCGGCGAATATGGCTTTGAAGCCAATGATGAGTACGGCCACACCGTACGGATGGACAGCAGCCCTGAGAGCGGCGGCGAAAATTTTGGTGTACGGCCAATGCAAATGTTATTAATGGGTCTCGGTGGCTGCTCTGCCATTGATGTTATTGCCATATTGCGCAAGCAACGCCAAAACGTTATCGATTATGAAATGGTAATCAACGGCGAACGCGAAGCGGGTAAGGAGCCTTCGCTTTGGCAAACAATTAATATGGAGTTTCATTTATATGGAACTATTGATGAAGATAAAGCTAACAAAGCAGTTGAGCTATCGCTGGATAAATATTGTTCTGTAGCTGCAACGCTATATAAAGCCGATGCTGAAATAAAATGGCAGGTGTTTATTCACCCGGCTAAATCATAATTACGACCAGATATAATAATGTCAAAAGAATTAGACCCAATAACGCAGGCCATTCGTATCCGTGCGCCTAAAACATTACAAAACGAACATTCATCGCCGCTATACTTAACCAGTAGTTTCACCTTTAACGAGGCAGAAACTATGCGGGCAGCATTTGCCGATGAAAACGACGAAAACATTTACAGCCGGTTCAGTAACCCTACCGTTGATGAATTTGTAGCTAAAATGTGTGCTTTAGAAGGCTGCGATGATGGTTTTGCTACTTCTACAGGTATGAGTGCCATCTTCTCTACATTTATGGGGCTGCTGCAATCCGGAGATCATCTGTTATGCTGTAGTTCCGTATTCGGGAGTACTTTTACCATCGTAAATAAATACCTGCCGCGTTACGGTATTACCTGTACACTGGTACCTGCCAATGATAAAGATGCCTGGGAAGCCGCTGTTCAGCCAAATACTAAAATGCTTTATCTTGAAACGCCGACAAATCCACAACTGGAAGTTATCGATCTGGAATGGGCAGGGCAATTCACTAAGAAGCATAACCTTATATTTAATGTCGACAATTGTTTTGCTACGCCATTGCTGCAGCGTCCTGTTGATTTTGGTGCAGATATTATTGTACACTCTGCTACTAAGTGGATCGACGGGCAGGGTAGGGTATTAGGCGGTGTAATTGTCGGCCGCAAGGATCTGATTAAAGAGATTTACTTGTTTTGCCGTAATACCGGGCCGGCCATGTCGCCATTTAATGCCTGGGTATTGAGTAAAAGCTTGGAAACCCTAGATGTGAGGATGGAAAGGCACTGCAAAAACGCACTTAAAATTGCAGAAACGCTGCAAAGTCATCCTGGTGTGACCTGGGTGAAATATCCATTTCTTGTTGGGCACCCACAGTACGAAATTGCCAAAAAACAAATGAAGGCAGGAGGCGGCGTTTTATGCTTCGAAATAAAAGGTGGTGTTGCGGCTGGCCGTAAGTTTCTGGATGCGCTGGAACTGCTCTCTGTAACAGCTAACCTTGGTGATAGCCGCAGTATTGCCTCACACCCGGCAAGTACCACTCATTCTAAGTTAACTGATGAAGAGCGTGCTTCTGTAGGTATTACGCCAGGACTGATCCGGATCTCCGCGGGTTTAGAGAAAGCTGAAGACGTAATAGATGATATTATTCAGGCATTAGAAAAAAGCATGGCTTAAATACTCATGGAGCAAGTAATTCCCATTCCAACCTTGCACCTTTTTCCGGTGCTGGATAAATTATTGGTGGAATTACTTGCTTCTTTATCCGAAGCGGAATGGCACAAACCCACTGCTGCCAAACTTTGGAATGTTAAGGACGTAGCAGCTCATCTGTTGGATGGAAACGTTCGCGCAATAAGTTCACTTAACAATTACCAAAACCCGGCCCCTATACCGCAAATCGATAGTAATAAAGACCTGGTGGCACATTTAAATGAGCTCAACGCCAGCTGGGTTAATGCAATGAAAAGAGTTAGCCCGGCATGGTTGACAGAGGAACTGCAACGGAGCAGTGAACGCTCTCTTAAATATTTTCAAACGCTTGATCCATTTTCGCAGGCAACATTTCCCGTTGCCTGGGCAGGACAAGAAACGTCTTCCAATTGGTTCCATATCGCAAGGGAGTACACTGAAAGATGGCATCATCAGCAGCAGATAAGGGATGCGGTAAATAAGCCAGGTATTATGCACCGTGAGTTGTTTTTTCCTTGCATGGCTACATTTGTTCATGCCTTGCCATTTACTTATCGAAATGTTGATGCCGATGAAGGTACCCTTATTAAATTTAGCATCAGTGGCGATGCAGGCGGGGATTGGTTTCTGCAGAAAGAAAAACAAAACTGGATATTGATCAACTCTTCAATAAATCAGCCAGATGCTTCGGTTACGCTACCTCCAGATACCGCGTGGCGGCTTTTTACAAAAGGAATATTTCCCGAGGCAGCCAAACAAACAGCTTTAATAACTGGCGATGCAACGCTGACCTCTCCGTGCTTTAATTCGATAGCGGTGATGGCTTGAGAACTTATCTTAAGAAATGTCAAAAAACAGCTGCTTACGATGGTTTAATTGCCAACTTGGTCACCATTAAAGTATACATGTTACTCATTAAAGTTCCATAACTGACTAAAATTGGGCTTAGTGTATATTATTATAGGCACTAAGCTGAATTAGACTATTAAATCTGTAGAAATTCTGATAAACTACCAATTTGATAGGTAAATGATTGATTCAAAGCCGCATTTACCTACCAGTGACAATCACCCGTGGTTCAAACACGCATCGCGCTAAATTATATGGTGGGTTGGCACCAATCTTGAATATGTGAGTCAACTCTGCTGTAGATTATAGCAGACCCCAAAAAACAACAATATGAAAACAAATTTAAAAAAAGCTTCATTACTGCTAACCGGCTTAATGGTTGGTGGTAAATTATTAGCCCAAACCCCCGATTCTACAAGCACAAAAGATTATGTACAACCGTTTTCTGACGGTGGATTACGCACTTGGTCTATCGGAGTGAATGGTGGTGCGTTAAGCCCCTTCACTATTTTCGGTACAAACAACAAACAAGATTTCAGAACTCCTCAATATGAAATCGGCTACGGAGCGTACATTAAAAAGCAACTGACTTCATCATTTGGTATACAAGCTGATTTCCTTGCTGGTAAAGTTAAAGGTAAAGATGCACAGGCAAATGGTGGCGGTTATAACAGCTTCCAAACAAAAATGCAATGGTCTGCTGCGTTGAGCGGTAACTTAACTTTAGCTAACATCAACTGGAGACACAAAAAAGGTGCTATCCAGCCGTATGTTACCTTTGGTGGTGGTGTACTAAACTACAAACCGGTATTAACTACAACTGCAGGTGCATCAACACCTATTTTTGCTAATGACGAGAGCGCTCGTGAGTTTTTTATTCCACTTGGTGCAGGCTTGAAATTCAACATCGCATCTGGTGTTAATTTAGATTTAGGCTACCAGGTAAACTTTGTTGCAACTGATAACTTTGATGGTTTAAATGTTGGTGGCAATGACAGATTCTCTTACGCTCACATCGGTTTAGAATTTGCATTGGGTAAAAGCTCAAAACCACAGTTAGCTACTTATAACCCTGTTAACTCTATGCGTACTGAATACCTTTGGGAAAATCAAAAAACCAAACAGGTATTGCAGGCACAAATTGATGCTGAAAAAGCAGCTAACGATAAGTTACGTACTGACTTAGATGCAACAAACGCTAATTTGGCTAAATTTACTGTTGATAGTGATGCTGATGGTGTTCCTGATTTCTATGATAAGTGCCCTAATACTCCAGCCGGACAAAAAGTTGATGGTTCTGGTTGCCCATTAGCTAAGGCAGTAGTTATTATCACTGAGGAAGACAAACGTGTTGTGAAAGATGCGATTACTAACTTAGAGTTTGACTTAGGAAAAGCTACAATCCGTGCTAAATCTTACCCAAGTTTAGACAGAGTTGCTAAATTATTAACTGATAAAAACTTCAGCTTGAAATTAGCAGGTCACACAGATAACACTGGTTCTGATGCTTTAAACTTAGCATTATCTAAGGACCGTGCTGAATCAATCAAAGCTTACTTAGTAAGCCAGGGTGCTAATGCATCACGCATTGAAGCAACAGGTTACGGTGAAAGCCAGCCAATTGCTAATAACAAAACTGCTGCCGGCCGTCAGGCTAACCGTAGGGTTGAATTCACATTATACTAAGGGCTAAGAATCGCGAAAATATATTTCAAGATTCAGTAAAGTCTAAAAATAAACAGCCCCGGTCATTTGACCGGGGCTATTTTAGTTACTAGACAAATTTTCGGTTACCGCTTGATTGTTATTTATTTACTTTTGTTTCTTGATTCTTGTTTCTTTACTCTTTATTTCTAATAATTAGCCTTCAGAAAAGAAATCTACCAGGCTGCCCATATAAGCATCGTTCCAGCCGTCGGCGATATCATTAAAATCGGCGTCGGGGATGTTGGTATGTTTTAGTTCTACGGATGTGCCATTTTTATCCGGATGCAGCTTTATAGTAACGATAGATTCGTCCGACTGACCGTCAAAGTACCATTGCTGTACTATTTTCTTATTTTCTTCAAACTCCACGTTTTTTCCCACAATGCTGCCTTCCCACATGGAAAATTCTGAACCGGGATTGGTTGACATTTCTGCTTCTTCACCAGTCCACAATTGGATCGTGATCGGATTGGTCAGCGCCATATAAATTTCTTCGGGCGTTGCCGGAATGATGTAGTATTTCTTTAAATCTTTCACGGACGCAATTTAGGAAGAATTTTAGATTTGTTTATGCCGTGTTCGGGTGTGTTCGGGCTGTTTACGCCGTTTTTATAATTCGCAGTATAAACACGAACAATTTACCAGTGCTGATCTGGTTGTCCTGCGTTGGCTGCCGTATTGAGCCGATTAAGTTTTGAATAAGTGCCTAAATTGTGCCGACCGGCATCACCGTTTTGCCATAAACCTCGTTCATTACTCCTGCAATGCCTGTGTAAATTGCGGATGCGCCGCAAATTATACCTTCGTAACCCGCCAAAGTAGTAATACTCTTGTTACCGGTGGCGTCCCCTATGGCTAACAATGCAAATAATATTGTTAATGAACCAAATACAAATTGTAAGGCGCGGTTAAGCTTAAGCGTTCCAAAGAAAAGGCAAAAAGTAAAAACACCCCAAATGCTTAAATAGGCTACCATTGCGCCTTCTGCGGGTTTGGCGCCCCAACCCAGTTTTGGCATAACGATAAGGCCAACCAGCGAAAGCCAAAAGAAGCCGTAAGAGGTGAAGGCGGTGAGCCCGAAAGTGTTGTTTTTTTTAGCTTCGATTATACCGGCAATCACTTGTGCCAGGCCGCCGTAAAAAATACCCATAGCTAAGATCATCGTATTCATTTCGTAAAAACCGGCATTGTGAATATTTAACAGAACGGTGGTCATGCCAAAGGCGCACAGGCCAAGTGGTGCAGGGTTGGCTATGCCATCTTTCACAACAACAGGTGTAGTCGGAATCATTTGCTAAAAGGTTTTTAATTGGTTTATCTGTGCAATCTAAAGCAAAAACTAATAAATAGCAAGTATATTTAAACTGTAAAAGCCAACGGGCGTTTATACTCGGATATGCAGAAACTTGTTTTGATTCGCCATGGCGAAAGTGTTTGGAATAAAGAGAACCGATTCACCGGATGGGCTGATGTAGACCTCTCTGACGAAGGCTTTAAGCAGGCCCGGAGGGCAGGAGCGCTTCTAAGAGAAAGTGGTTACACCTTTGATGTCGGCTTCACCTCAGTATTGAAGCGATCCATCAAAACGATGCATTTTGTATTGGAGGAACTGGAGCACCTTTGGATTCCCGTACAAAAATCATGGCGGTTGAACGAGCGCTTTTACGGCGCTTTGCAGGGTTTGAACAAAGATGAAACAATTGCCAAATATGGGGAAGAACAAGTACATAAATGGCGGCGCGACCCACACGAGCAACCGCCCGCTATTACCGAGCAGGATGAGCGTTTTCCCGGGCATTATTTGCGTTACAATGATTTAACCTATCGGGAACTGCCACTAACAGAAAACCTGAGCCAAACTATGGATAGGGTATTACCGTTTTGGCATGAACACATTGTGCCGGCTATTAAAGATGATAAAAAAGTAATTATCTGCGCGCATGGCAATAGTTTGCGTGCCTTGATTCAATATATTGAAAACCTCACCGATGAGGATGTAACTAAGCTGGATATTCCTACGGCCACACCATGGGTTTATGAATTGGATGACCGGCTGAATTGTATCAAGCATTATTATTTGTAAGCTGGTTTGCAGTATCAGTTGTGGTAGCAGGCGCAGTAAATACACTGCTGCCAATCGATAGAAAACCTGCTGGCTTTATCCTTTCCCTGCAACTGCTACCACCACAGCACTTTACTGCCCGCTTACTGCAAAACCCCAATCCTTGCCTTTATCAACAGCAGGCACGCCTTTATCCATCCAAACGGGGATAGGGGCGCCCTTTAAAAAATGATCAAAGAACTGGGCTTCGCGGATACTGATATCTTTACGGTTTTGTCTTTTTACCAGGTTGTGGGCCTCGTCATTGTATTGCAGCAGCCAAACCGGTTTGCCCAGCCGGCGTAATGCGGTAAACATTTCTATGCCCTGGTACCATGGCACGGCCCCGTCGGCGTCATTACTCATTATCACTACGGGGGTTTTTGCTTTAGGAAATTGAAACAGCGGTGAGTTCTCAATGTAAAGCTCCGGCTTTTCCCATAGCGTAGCACCAATACGGCTCTGGGTTTTTTCATATTGAAATTGCCTGTTTACGCCGCTTTCCCAACGAATGCCGCCATAAGCCGATGTCATGTTGGCAACAGGTGCACCAGCCCAAGCGGCTGCATACATGTTGGTTTGGGTGATAAGGTAAGCCACCTGGTAGCCGCCCCAGCTTTGGCCCTGGATGCCGATGTGAGCGGCATCAACCCAGGTATTTTTCTTTAAAGATTCAACACCCGAATTTACGAACTCAACAGCCGAAGCCCCCGGATGCCCGGCAAGGTAGCTGATATCCGGCGCGAACACCAAATAACCATTACTTACAAACCAGGAAATGGGTAGCCGGGAAGGCGTAGGGGCAGGAGGTACATAATTGTAAAGGCCATCACTTAGCTTCTCGTAGAAATAAGCGATCATCGGGTATTTCTTAGCCGGGTCAAAATTTTCGGGTTTGTATAGAATCCCTTTAGATTTAAAACCTTTCGGTGTGGTCCATTCTACCAGTTCGGCTGTTCCCCAATTGTATTGAGCTTGTTGCGGATTGATTGCACTTAGCTTTGTTTCGTTTTTTAAGTCTGATGAAATATAAAGGTCAGGCGATTGGGTGTAGCTGTATTTTGTATAGATAAAGGCCTCCGCATTTTTGGCTCTTTGCAGATTGCTGTATCCCAATGGTGCAACCACCACTGTAACCGGGTCACCAGCCATGCCCATGTTTTTTTGATAGTATCCCCAGTGCTTGGTTTCCTCATTTTGCGCAATTAACCATAAGTTTGCCTTTGCCGGGATGAATTTCTCATCGCTTACGGCGGAATTATAGCGGAATATGATCTTGTTTCTGCGCCCAAAACCATTGGTGAGATTGGCTGATTCCCCGGTGGCCGGGTTAACACGCCAAATATCATAGCGATCATAGAACAATACACTATTATCATCTTTCTCCCAGGCAACTACCCCATAAGCCGATGGATCATCCGGCACGTCGTTTTGTTCGTCGCCCATTTTTTGGACGGTTGCAGCAGTAAGGTTTATCTTTTTACCCGTTGCAATATTGAAGCTGTGCCAGTTCTGGTCTTTGCTATCAAACCAAATAATATAACGGCCATCGGGCGAGATACTGTAACGGGCTTTCAACCGGTTATTGATGCGGGTACGTTCGCCTGTTTTGGAATTAATGAGGTAAGCCTCCTGATTGTTGCTGCCTTCCCATTGGGATTGCACACGAGCGCCTGTATCACTCAGGCCCAATGCGTAAAAACCATTATTGTTGTCCGGAAGGAAAACGTCGTCGATAGCCTTATCACCCAGTTGTATTAACGCTTTTGATTGCTCCTGCGGACGAATTACCGCAAGGTAACTTCGCTTAAGGTCGCGTTGCAGGTTCTTAAGCTGGTAAGGTTGCAGGTAATCATCCTTATAGTTCCAAATATCTACCCTGGCTACTTCAAAATCTACGATCGTAGTATCAGCGGGTTTTGGGATAGGTGCGGTACCAAAGTAAAGATTAGCGCCGTTTTTGCTGAAGCTCACCTTACCATCACCACTTACAGCCCAGTTTGCTGGCATTCCTGCCGAAGCAGGCTCCGCAATTATAGCAGCACTATCTTTTGCGGTATCGTAATAATATAGCTTGAAAGGTTTGACTAAAGCTTTTTCGGGATTCTTTTCCGCTGTGAAAGCTAGCTGTTTACCCGCATCATCAAAGGCAAGGTTGCGGTAATTACCCCGGCCGGTGCTAACAGCTTTGAGACTATCCTTATCTACATCGTAAACAAACAGACCGGATACCACCGTTTTTGAGTTTTTCGGCGCCGTTACCGAGAAGGCAAGTAACTTGCCGTTTTTACTCAAAAGATATTCGCTTACGTATTTGAAAGTGCGTGACTTACCATTGAGCAATTGGCGCAGCGTAAGTTCTGCTCCATCTTTTACTGGCGGTGCAATGGTTGTGGCAACCGCTGTTTTAGAAGTATCTCCGGCGGCAGGGACTTTTATCGTATCGGCAGGCGAAAGGTAGGCGATAACGGAAGCTTTCTCGGCTATCTTGAATGATCGGACGGCCGGGATCTTTTCAACAGAACTGCCGCCCAATATCGCTATTCCCAACGTATCCTTCGGGAATTCCATTTGCTTTTTTTTCTTGATCTTTGCCTGGCGTAGATCCTTGAAAAACGGGCGGATCAGCATTACCGCATATTTGGAATCGTTAGTTATCCGGGCCGTATCAGCCCTTGGCACATGCAGCTGCCGTTTGTTCTTCGCATTGGTAATCACCAGTTCAGCGTCGCCCTCTTGTGGCTTTACTACATAAAGTACCCATTTGCCATCATTGCTAATGTTTTGATTGCTGATGCTTTGCCAGCCATCATATACAGATTGGTCTAATGGCTTTTTGTTAATCTTCTGAGCAGAAGCAGTTAGATAAGTAAGCAGAAAAAGTGCGGGGAGAATAACTTGTTTCATGGCGGGTGATAAAAGCTAAAGATGCTAAACTTTGTGCTTTAGTGGTGGATGAAATGAAAATTTACAAGTAAGTTGGCTGCCTTATAGTGATTGTGGATTAATTTTTTTATTTATGCGCCTTAATTCCAAATAAGAGTATGGCCCCTTTTTCACCGTCCGGAAACTACCAGATGTATTTGCAGGAAGGTGGCGAAATGGGGAAATTAACCCGCCAATATGATTGGGCAAGCAGCCCTTTAGGTAGCCCCGATACTTGGTCGCAAAGCCTGCTGACGACGGTTAGCATCCTTCTGAGGTCCAAATTCCCGATGTTTTTATGGTGGGGCCCGCAACTGATTCAATTTTACAATGATGCCTATAGGCCCAGCCTGGGTGCAGGCGGCAAACACCCCAAAGCCCTTGGCCAAAGCGGCGAAAAATGTTGGCCGGAGATCTGGCCTGTCATTAATCCGCTGATAGACCAGGTGATGGCTGGTGGCGAAGCTACATGGAGCGATAACCAACTCATTCCTATCTATAGGAACAACCGCATCGAAGATGTATACTGGACGTTTAGTTACAGCCCCGTAATTGATGAAACAGGCGAGCCTGGAGGGGTGCTGGTTATTTGTACAGAGACAACTGATAATATCAGGACCTATAATGCGATCAGCGACGCAAAAAAAGAACTTGAATTTGCTATAGAAGCGGGTGGACTGGCCACCTGGGATTATAATCCCCGCACCAAAAAAATTGTTGGAAACGCACGTACATTCCAATGGTTGGATGCTGAAGATAAGGCTGAAATTGAATTGGCAAAGGCCATTAGTGTGATGGCAGCAGAAGACAAAGAGCGGGTGGCCGAAGCGATATCCAAGGCGCTGGCACGCGGATCGGACGGAAATTATAATATTGAACACACCATCATCGATCCTAAAACTAGCGGGCGGCGTACCGTTAAAAGCATTGGTCAGGCTGTGTTTGATGCCGAAGGTGATGCCATTAGGTTTAGTGGTACCATGCAGGATATTACCGAGGAGTATAATTTCCAGGTACGCAAAGATGAATTTATAAGTGTAGCCAGCCACGAATTAAAAACGCCGATCACATCGTTGAATGCTTCGATGCAGATATTGCAAAAGCTGATAAAGAACGAGGATATAAACGATAAGATCCGGCTGTTTTTTGGTAAGGCGAGCAATAACCTGGCTAAACTGGTGCATCTGCTGGATGACCTTTTAAATGTTACTAAAATACAGCAGGGGCAACTCGTATTGAACAAAACCCGGTTTAACCTGGGGGAATTGGTTCGCGACAGCTGTGAACAATTGAGCCTTAACGATGATCATGAGGTAAACATTACGGGCGACCGGGAACTGATGGTTTATGCCGACTATCGCAGGATAGACCAAGTGCTGGTAAATCTCGTTAATAACGCAATTAAATACTCCCCGCAAACTAAGCAGGTAGATATCATCATAGAACAATACGATGGCCTGGCCAAAGTGCACGTTTCCGGCCTGGGCCTGGGCTTGTATATCAGTTCGGAAATTATTAAAAGGCATGATGGCGAGATAACGGCCGTTAGTGAGCGTGGCAATGGTAGTTGCTTTACATTTACCCTGCCGCTGGATTAACGGAAGCATTTCTTACTCATAATGTTGAGCCGATATCACCTAAAATTGATATTAAAAATAATACTAGCACCAGCGCTATGATGATCAGCGAAAGCAAATAAAACATTCTGTATTTATTGTGTGGCTCATTCCGCCTGTAACTCTTAACAATGTTGATTAGCGCCATTGGTATCAGAAAATATTCGGCAAGCCATGGTACTACCACTATCAAGGCACTTATATATGTAGTAATTGAATTTTGAGGTAGTGTTTTAGCTATTTGTGGGTATAGTATCAACCAAATAAAAATATAGAATCCAAATTTATAGTAGAGTTTGGCTTTGATAAAACAAACAGCATCTAGGTTAGGTTTGCTGGGAAGAATTTGCATGGCTAAATATATAAATTCTGCAACAATTAAAAACAAACCAGGCCTTGGCTGATTATAAAGCTATCCATGGCTTCATCCAAAACATCTATCTACGCTGCGCTGGCAGCTAATCTGCTCATCGCAATTACCAAGTTCATTGCCGGTGCCATCAGCAATAGCGCTGCTATGATCTCCGAAGGTGTGCACTCGGTTGTAGATACGGTGAATGAATTGTTGCTATTACTTGGCATCTACCGCAGTAAAAAACCGGCCGATGCGGCCCATCCGTTCGGCTATGGTAAAGAATTGTATTTCTGGTCGTTCATTGTCTCCATCATGATCTTTGGTTTAGGTGGAGGCGTTTCTGTTTACCAGGGCATCGCTCACATTATTAAACCCGAAGAATTGGGCGACCCAACCATTAATTACATCGTTTTGGGGCTTTCTATTTTATTCGAAGGTACATCCTTGGTTATAGCGGCAAAGGCATTCAACAAATTGAGGGGTGAAACGCCATTTTGGGAAGCGGTTGTTAAAAGTAAAGACCCATCAAGCTTTCTGGTGTTATTTGAGGATGCAGCCGCCGTTGCAGGTTTGTTCGTCGTACTGATATTTGTGTACATCAGCCATGCTTTAAACAAGCCTTATCTGGATGGTGTGGCTTCCTTATTGGTCGGGTTAATTCTTGTAGCCGTATCCGCGATATTGGCAAGGGAGAGCCGCAGCCTGCTGATGGGCGAAGGGGTATCGGCGCATACCAAAGAAAGGATCTGCGGCATGATACAAGATGATGGCGACGTTAATAAGGTGTTGCACATCCTCTCTACCTACCAGTCTCCGAGTGAAGTACTGCTTATGCTGATCATCGCTTTTAAGGCCGATCTTGACACGGCGGAGCTAAATATCGCGATAGACAGGATCCGTGATTTGGTTAAGAAAGAATTTAAACTTGTTCGCTTTGTGATCATACAGCCCGAAAGTATAGAGCACCATGAGCTTTGGAATGATGATACGCATGATATCGTCTGATTTGCATAATTTTGGATATACCTTATCACTCATGAAAAAACTAAAGCAAATTATAACCAGGGTTAAGGAGGTAAATGAAAATGGCGGTCCAGACCTGGATCTCCTTTGGCAGCTCATCTGCTACTCACCCAAAATGCCCACGCGCCTGCAACAGCAAAACCTTTTGGATGAAAGCCTAAAGTTTAGCTTGGAAGCATTTGATGATTTTTTTACCAAAGGAAATTTAGTTTTTAATGGCTTTAAATGGGGGGTAGGGTCACGGCTTATTATGATTACCCATGGATGGGGATCAAAGGCGGCTGATTTCGCTGAATTAATTACCGCTCTGCGCGAATTGCCGGACACTTCGATAATTGCATTTGACGCGCCGGGCTCGGGTAGCTCGGAAGGGGAATTGTCAAACGGTGAGCTATTTGCTAAAGCTGCGCTCGCTGTAATTGAAAAATATGGTACGCCTGATGTAATGATAGGGCACTCTTTAGGTGGCATGGCTAATATTATGGCATTGTCTCGGTTAACTACGCTGCCAAAACTGCTGATCAGCATAGCGCCGCTGATCCGCCTGAAAGAAAATTTTGAAGCAAGTATGAATGCTGCCGGGGTGTCACGCGCTGCACAGGAAGAATATTTTGAGAGCTTCGAGCACCGTGTTGGCCGGCCTGCACTCCATTATGACATTGATAAGCTTTATAAGTTCGGGCCGGAATTAAAACATTTAGTACTATATGATGAAGCCGATCTAATTTCCCCGTGTGACTTTGTTAGCGAATTTTTATCTAAAAGGCCTTTTATAAAAAGCAAAGAATACACAGGGGCAGGGCATGAGCGGATCATCAAATTGCCGGAGGTCATTAGCGATATTGTAGAGGCGGTTACACAGTTCCTTATTTAAATACCCTACTCAATTTAAGTCGAGAGTAGTTTTAAAACATCATCCCAGTTATTTGCACGTACGTGGTGGTGATAATTTATGTTATGAAAGGCATTGAACATAATTGTTTTCCCTTTAAAATTATCCAGGTTTTTAAGATGGTCATCAATCATGTAATCTGTGTTAATGATGCTTTTATCTCCGCAGAAAATAATGTTGCGCCAGTGGATAAATGGGAAGTTTACTTTCAACCACTCATGCTTTTCTATTAAACTTACCGGGAACTCCATAGCCGCCGATACGATGTAAATTTCATAGCTCTCCATTAACTTTTTAACCGCCTCAATTGCACCATCCATCACCGGTATATCAAGGAAAAAACCGGCAGATGTAGCAAACGTTCTAGCAGCTCCTGGTTCGGGGAACAAGTTAGCTTCATCCTTTCCAATCAGGTATTCTTTATTAAAAAGCACATCATAATCTCGCTGGTACCAATTCAAAAATTGTTGTTCTACATCGGCAAGTACGCCATCCATGTCAATTGCAATAGATTTTTTCATCATGAGGTTATAAGTATAGCTAAAGGTGATTTAGAGCCTTTTATGGCGTATTTACAAACCAACTAAAACGATAGTTTCTGTTTGATATTGCGTTGATTTTCGTCTTGAAAGATATAAATTAATTCTCGTTTAAAAATGAAATATTGGTTAATGAGTTCCGTTTAACCTGCTCATTTAAACCAAAAAATCATATGAAAAAATTTGTTATCCTAGGCGCAATTTTAGCGATCGCCCAGTTCGCTCAAGCGCAAACCGAAAAAGGTAGTCAAAACGTGGGGGTCAACTTGCAATTTAGCAGGTCTACATTATCAGGCAAATCAATTTATCCGTTCGACAACACTGTAACCAACATCGATCAAAAATATACGGCATTGGCTATTGGACCCAACTATAGTTATTTTGTAGCCGATGGGCTCGACCTGGGGGCTGCCTTAAACTACAGTTATTATAAAGCAGATAATGGAGACGGTTATTACCCAACCAAAACGGTGGATAACAGTTTTGGCGGCAGTATATTTCTACGAAAATATATTATGTACCAAAACAGGGTAGGGATTCGCACCGGGCCATATTTAGGGTACAGCCATTCTTCAGTAAAAAGCACCAGCACAGGTGCAAATTCTATTAATGATTCCGATAGAAAATCCAATACTTATTATGGAGGTGTAAACCTTGAATTGCTATTATACCCGGTGAAACAACTGGGGGTATCACTCATGCTGGCTAACTTAAATTACAGCCACTACAATACAGACAGCGGTAAACAGGGTAAAACAAACGGTGATTCAGTGAACGCCAATTTGGTTAATAACGGCCTTGGGCTTTCCGTATTTTACGTTTTAGGAAAGTAAAGATACAATTTTAGGGACCTCATTGAATAACTGCAATGAGGTCTCTATTTATGCGAAGCCCTAACCTTATTAAAATAGGCAATAAGCTTATCAATATTTCCCAATACAAATCTATTAGCGCGTATCTGCTCCACCACTTCGGGCTCGTCGCCCATTATGTCGCTCATGATATCAACAAAATTTTCATTGGTGAGATGCTGCATAGTGGCTGTGCTGCTGCCAAAATAGTAAGTTACCTTTCCTTTATTGCTGCCACCGTTTCCTCCGCCACCAAAGGAGATGCCTAGTCCGCCGCCGTAAGAGGAGCCATAGCCGCCACCTGTGCTCAGGCCTACACCCGGCGAGATGTGCACCTTACTGCCGCCGCTTCCGCTGCCGGCACCGCGGGTAGCGAAAAGTTTGGTATCCGAATCCACAACCACCTGTACAAAATCAAGATCCTTTTTGGCCCATGTTTCGTTACCGGGTGCGTGCGCTACCACAAAACTATCTTTCCCAACTACAAATGATTGCAGGTCGCTGGTACTCAGTCTGTATGGTTCCGTCTTTTCGCCATCTTTAAATTCAATAAATCCTTCGTTTTTTATCGGGCCGCTGCCACCCGGGTTAGGAATGATGAAGCCGCTGTATCGGGCTCCTCTAACATCCGTAAAGTAACCGGGCTGCCATTTTTGTGATTTCGCTGATACACCTACCAGCATGAAAAATAAAATGATTAAAATTGGGCGCATAATTAAAATACAAATAACGCATTTTTTACCTGTTTAATATATGATAAATGTTGATCTGCGCAGCGATACGGTAACAAAGCCGACCGCCGGGATGCTGGAAGCCATGTGGAGCGCAAAAGTTGGCGATGATGTTTTTGGAGAAGACGAAACCGTAAATGCATTAGAAGAAAAAGCAGCAGCAATGTTTGGTATGGAGGCTGCCATTTTTTGCCCTTCGGGTACAATGACCAACCAGATAGCTATCAAGTGCTTTACACAGCCATTGGATGAGCTTATTGCCGACCAAACCGCCCACGTATATCGTTACGAGGGTGGAGGTATTGCATTTAATTCGGGCGTGTCTACCCGGTTGCTGAACGGGTATCGGGGTATTCTTACGGCAGACATGATTGCGCCTGAGATTAATGCCGAAAACATCCATTATCCGCATACCAGCCTGGTGGTTTTAGAGAATACTGTGAATAAAGGCGGCGGTAGTTGTTACACCCTGGATCAAATAAAACCCATTGCTGAGTTGTGTAACCAGCAAGGCTTAAAACTGCATTTAGACGGTGCACGCGTATTCAATGCGCTAATGCATACCGGCGATGCTGCTGTTGATTATGGTAAATACTTCAACGGCGTTTCTGTTTGCCTTTCTAAAGGTTTAGGTGCGCCTGTAGGTTCGGTTTTACTGGCTGATAAAGCCACTATTAAATATGCCCGCAGGATACGGAAGGTGTTGGGTGGAGGAATGCGCCAGGCGGGGTTTTTAGCGGCAGCCGGAATTTTTGCGCTGGACCATCATGTGGAACGTTTAAAGATTGATCATCAGCACGCACAAATCCTGGCGGAAGAATTGCTTAAAAAAGACTGGGTGACCAATGTAGTACCGGTGGAGACCAATATCGTTCTGTTTGATACCATAGAGCCCGCTGAAGTGGTATTGGCCAGACTCGAAGCCACTGGAATTAAAGCGAACAGTACAGATACCCACCGCATCCGGTTTGTAACGCATTTAGATGTGCATCCGGAGCAGGTTGAGTATGTTGTAAGCAGCCTTTAATACAAAGGCTACTAGCCGGCTTCAGATAAATAAGAAAGTCCGGAGATTTAGCGTTAGCGAATATCTCCGGACTTTTCGTTTGAGATCGAAAATTTGTTACCTATCTCTTCCCTGGTAATCTACCATCCATTGCGGATACTCTTTTTTCAGCGCATTTATTTCTTCTATTTTATTAAGGTCTTCCTGCGTGAGGATCAATTCTGTCGACTTGATATTATCCAAAAGCTGATCGATCCGTTTGGCCCCAATAATAGTACTCGTTATACCCGGCTGCTGCCTTACCCAGGCCAGTGCAACTTGTGCCGCTGAAACACCATACGCATTGCCTACTTCGGTTATTACATCTATAATATCATAACTTTTGTCTTTATCAATAGGCGGGAAATCAAAATCGCCGCCACGGCGCGTATCCGCAGGTTTTGGATTTTCACGAGTAAACTTCCCGGATAAAAATCCACCGGCTAGCGGGCTCCATGGAAAGATTGCAAGGTTTTGATCGGCAGCTAAAGGAACAATTTCCCGCTCTATATCTCTGGCAGATAACGAAAAAAAATATTGCAAGCCGATAAATTTATTCCAGCCATTCTTTTCGGCAATTCCCTGCGCCTTCATCACCATCCAGGCAGGCCAGTTGCAGCACGCTATGTACCGTACTTTTCCAGTTAGAATAATATCATTTAATGCCCGCATCGTTTCTTCTACAGGTGTTCGTTTGTCAACACCATGTACATAAAGTATGTCGATATGGTCAAGCTGTAAACGTTTCAGGCTATCATTAACCGATTGGAAAATATGATAACGGGATAAACCGATGCTGTTGATACCATCATTCATGTTGCCGCGCACTTTTGTTGCTATTATAAGCTGGTCGCGCCGCAAATTAAGATCGATAATGGATTGGCCCAGCATTTTTTCAGATTGGCCAAACGAATATACGTTAGCGGTATCTATAAAGTTAATGCCAGATTCTACAACCGTTTTCATCAGGTCGTTTACTTCTCCCTGCGGCACTTTCCCAATGGCCTCCCAATACCCGCTGCCTCCAAAAGTCATCGTGCCAAAACAAATTTCAGACACCAGCAAGCCGGTGCTTCCTAAAAAATTGTATTTCATAATTGTGGTGATTTATGTAAGTAAAGTTGAGCCTTTGCTATGGCAAAACGGTCAAATAATGGTCATTAAAACTAATGCTATCGTCGGGTGTTATTGTATTATGAACCGCCTCCTTAAAAAGCTCCAAAAAATCGGCCGCGACCCCAAGATCACAGCAAAAGCTGTCGGCCTGCGTTATGTATCTGATTCTGCTCCAGGCTTTACGCGTAAAAAGTCGGGAAAAGGATGGAGTTTTTATGATACCGACGCGAAATTGGTAAAAGATAAAGTACTGGTTAAGCGGTTCAGTCAGCTGGTTATACCACCAGCCTATACTAATGTATGGATATCTCCGCACGAGAATGGGCACCTTCAATTTACAGGTACGGATGCTGCGGGCAGGAAGCAGTACCGCTATCATCCTTATTGGAACAAAATTCGGAACCAATCTAAATATCACCGCTTGCAAACTTTTGCTGCGCATTTGCCGGCCATTCGCGCGCAGGTAGACCATGACCTGGCGAAACATGACCTTGGGCATGATAAGGTGGTGGCGTTAGTTGTGCGATTGATGGAACTGACCAGCATCCGCGTTGGTAATGAATCCTATAAAAAACTTTACGGCTCTTTTGGACTGACCACATTGCTTGACAAGCACGTAGAAATTGATGGATCCAAGATCAATTTTGAATTTAAAGGTAAAAAAGGCGTGTTTCATAAAGTGGCTTTGCAAAGTAAAAAATTAGCCAAATTAGTAAAGCAATGCAGGGATATTCCCGGTAAGGAGCTTTTTCAATATTACAATGCAGATGGAAGCCGCTGTACCATCGGCTCCGGCGATATCAATAATTATTTGAAAGATATAACCGGAGAAGATTTTACTGCAAAGGATTTCCGGACCTGGGCGGGAAGCGTAAGTGCGCTGTATGCTTTTAAGGAAGCAGGGGAGTTTGATACCATTACGGAATGCCGGAAGAAGATAGTTAGTGTGTTGGATGAGGTAGCGATAAACCTTGGTAACACCCGTACCGTATGCAAAAAATACTATGTGCACCCCACCGTAATAAAGAGTTATGAAGAGGGTACAATTTTCAAATATATAGCCGAACTGGATGAAAGCAAGGATATCAAATCTTCCGAATTAAACCTTGCTGAAAAAGCGCTGCTTAAACTTCTTGAAAATGAAAAGCTGGCAGAGGCAAGTTAGTATTGGTTAGGTAGGGGACGCCATCGTTAATTCGGTTTTACCTTTCAAAAACCTAAAATTTCTCAAATTGAGAAGCGCCGCCCTTAGCGTTAAAAACGAAACTCGAGATTCAACTATTTCCTTTTTAATTGGTATTGATTGATACTTAGCAAACTTGGACTAAAGCATTAGTTTTTGACCATACCTCCCATTAATTTGGCCAATTAGGCTTCCAAATTAAATTTTATAAACTTTTATAATCGCTTATTAATCAATAATTTATGATGGTTTTATAAAGTAATATGATATATAGAGGACTACGTTTATGTTTGATATAACGTGTTTTGCCAAATTTAATTCTGAAAAGACTTGGTGGTAATCTTAACTATCTAATTTTCAAATATTTGTAGCTAATAGTTATACCTGTAAAAAGCGTCTTTGTAATCTTTACCCATTTCTAAAAAACGGGCTGATACTGTCTTTAAAAAATCTTCATCAAGTAATTCAAATACACTATTCACCCCATCGGTGAGGTCCATCTCCGGGATTTTATAACTCTGTTCAAGGGTGCCCCTTTCTATCTTTACAATAAATTTTTGGTTCATATTGAGGATGGAAATCTTAAATTCCGGATGGGGGAGTTCTGCTATAATTCTCATTTGTGTGTTGGATTATTTTTTAATTTATCACATCAGATCGTACTTTGATCCTATTGCAGTTTTCGGAGCCTTATTGAATTTTGCCTGCTAAAGGTTCTCTGCCATTTATGGTTCCGTGGCTTTCTAAGATGCTGAACCGCGCGAATAGCTCCTCGCTGTACCACCCTTCACTTCGTGTTTTTTTAATTACCTCGGCGTGTTGTTTACTGCCGTACGCAAATGCTTTCATTTGTTCCATACTTTCCCAAACTGAAAAAGTGGCCTGGCGGTACACCGGTGCTTCGCCTACACCAATAGAGGTGATATAGCCCGGTGCTACGGTCATCAATTCTGCTACTTCATCAACATGGCTCCAGAAGTTCTTCAATCTGCTGATCTTGATAGTTGCACGGGTAAGCACTGCGACAGGTCCGCTGGTCGCTTCTGCATCGGGCTTTCCAAATGGCTCTTTACCGTCCCATTTACCATGACTGGCTATTGGCTTGCATACCGCCGTCCATTGTTCACTGCCAAGTGCGCGCCACCATTTGCTCACGAAAGATTGTTGGCTAAAGCGTTCATAATCTTCCCGCGTATCCCAACAAGCTAGCAAACCCCATTGCTGCCAGTCGGGTTGCAAGTCAAAAGTGCCATTACGGCCGCTTCCCAATAGTTTCCAAAAGGTGCATCCTTGCTGTAGCGCCATAGGAAGTCGATGAACAGCCATAGCCAATAGTGCAAATGGCACGAGTGCTTTACGATAGCGGATAATAGTGAGTGTAACGATCAATTAGTTTTGATTAAAATGGAAGCCAACCGTCAGATCAGCGGGCTTAAATAACAGGCTGTTTCTGAGCCGTTCAAGTTCTTTGGTGTCGATGATCTCTTTGTCAAATAACCAGTTCAGATTACTGGCCATCTGTTCAGGCGAAACGAAAGGGTCTGGCCTGGCATAGCGGTTCAATAGATAAGTTTTTTGCTCTTTTTTGATCTGCGCTATAAATGCTAAAACGTAGGCCTGTTTTGGTGAATGCTGATAGAAGGCCAATGACCTCCTGTCGACTAACATTAAATTGATGGTCCGCTCGCGTCTTAAACCGGCGTAAATAAAGAACAAAACAGTAAGCACGGCGTAGGTGATAATATCAGCAGTTGAGGAAGCATCTTTATCGTGGCTTAGGTACGAAATGGTAGTAATGATAGTGCCCAAAAAGAAAAATACGGAAGGCACGACTGTAAGTAGACTAGTATTTATTTTCAGGTTAGTCTTTGGTATAATCTCTTCGAAGGTGAACTCATCCTCAGTGTAGTTGAATGGCCTCTTTACCGTAACCTTTAGTGAATTACCGGTGATTTGAAATTTTTTGGTAATAAAAAAGTTTCGTTGCTTTAGTATTGCGGGCATTGCATTAATTTTGCTCAAATATAAAAGATTAATAGTCATGGCAGAAGACTTAAATATTATCGTATCGGAGGATAAGGTCGATCAATACCGGTCATTGATACCACAAATTGAGGCTTTACTGCATGGCGAAACCGATTTGGTAGCTAACCTTGCTAATGTATGCGCCGCACTTAAAGAACAATTTAAATGGTTTTGGGTAGGTTTTTACTTAGTGAAGGAAAATCAATTAGTGTTGGGCCCCTTTCAAGGCCCGGTTGCATGTACCCGTATTGCCAAAGGTAAAGGCGTTTGCGGTTCGGCCTGGGATCAGGAAAGAACCTTAATTATACCAGATGTTGATCTTTTCCCGGGTCATATAGCTTGCAGCAGTCAAGCCAAATCTGAAGTGGTTGTGCCTGTTTGGGACAAGGATTCCGTTGTTGCCGTGTTAGACGCGGATGCAGATGAGCTGAGCAAATTCGACGAAATAGATGCGCTGTACCTGGAAGAAATTGTAAAACTCATCAGGTTTTAATGGCCAGGGTGTTTTTGCTATCCGGAATGGGTGCTGATAGCCGCCTTTATAAAAATATTGTATTACCTGTGGGGTTTGATGGCATTGCCATGGATTGGATAAGCCCCGCTCAAACCGATAGCTTGGCTACGTACGCTACCAAGTTAATTCTTTATTTCCATATTCAACCGGGGGATGTGGTGATTGGTAATTCATTAGGAGGAATGATAGCGGTAGAGATAGCGAAGCAGGTTAAATTAGTTAAGGTGATTTTAATTTCCAGCATTAAAAAATCACGGAAGCTCCGGCTTACTTTAAGTTTTTTAAAACTATACCGATATATAAAGCTATACCTAAAAAGGTATTGACTGGCGTTGGCTCTTTAATAAAATTGATCTTTGGTAAAATGCAACCCGAAGATCTGGCTTTATTTAAAAGTATGCTCAGCAATTCTTCGCCTGTATTTTTAAAATGGTCAATGGGTGCTGCGCTTCATTTCGACAATATGGAAGATATTCCAAATTTGTATCATATCATTGGAGACAAAGACTTGGTTTTCCCATTTGAAAAAATAATAAATCCTACTGCAATTATAAAAGGCGGCACCCACATCATGATGTTCGACAGTGCCGGTGAGATAAACAAGCTGCTGGCTGATATCCTCTTGAAACCATGAAACTTCCAAATGAATACTACCTCAGCAGCGACGTTGTTGCCCTGAGCCGTGACCTGATAGGGAAGTATTTATTCACCTCAATAAACGGTGAAGTTAGTGGCGGTTATATAGTTGAAACAGAAGCTTATGCAGGCGTTACCGATAGGGCTTCTCATTCCTACGGAGGCAAGCTGACACCGCGTACCCAAACTATGTATATGCAGGGTGGTGTAGCGTATGTTTATCTTTGTTACGGTATACACGAAATGTTCAATATCGTTACTTCGGTTGAAGGACAGCCACACGCAATACTGATCAGGGCGGTTGTTCCAACAGAGGGTATCGATATTATCATGGCCCGCCGGAACATGGAAACGCTTAAAGCCAATATTACCAAAGGGCCGGGGTCTGTAGCAAAAGCTCTCGGAATTTCCAGGAAGGTTAATGCCATTAGCTTACAGAGCGATACCATTTGGATAGAGGATAGAGGTTTAAGATTTTCGGATGATGAAGTCGCAGCAGGGCCAAGGATAGGGGTTGGTTACGCCGGAGAGGACGCTTTTTTGCCTTACCGCTTTTACTTGCGTGGAAATATTTATGTAAGTAAGCCCAACAAATAATTTTTTGGTTGGTTTATCATTCATCTAAGAACAAACAAGATGAGCAACTGGTCTAAAACCGAAAGCCTGCAATACCTGCAGGATAAAATTAAAGAAGTAAAAACTGCAATGCTGACTACCTATAACCCGGAAAAGGGTTTTAGCAGCAGGCCAATGGGGACTGCTAACGTAGATACCGAAGGCAATATATGGTTCTTCACTAACGAATATTCTGAAAAAGCAAGTGAGATTTCCGTAGAGAACACGGTATCGCTCACCTATTCCGATCCTGGCAATCATACTTATTTAAGCATCATTGGTGAGGCCGAATTTGTGGATGATAAGGCTAAGATGAAAGAGTTTTGGAATCCTTTTATCAAGGCGTTTTTCCCGGAAGGCATCGAAGATCCGAAACTTACGTTAATAAAAATCACACCAACCGATGCAGAATTTTGGGATAGCAGCAGCAGCAGTATGGTTGTAATGTTCAATATGCTTAAAGCCGTAGTCACCGGTAAACGGTATGGCGAAGGTGAGCACGGTAAGATAGATTTATAACGAATTTTTTGCGAATGAACTTGGCGCGGAGCGCAGCAACCACACAGCGGCCTTGAAGTATAAGAGATACTTTAAGGCCGCTGTATGTTATAAGCAAACTGCATTTGTATATGATCAAATCATCTCTTTTCTGTATTATTGACTAATGATTTACCAGTCAACTTTAAGTTTTGCAGCAGAACAGGACGAAAGGGATGAGCTTAAACTGTTTCGTTCCCAGTTCCATATTCCTAAACACAAAGGTGTGGATGCCATTTACCTTTGCGGAAACTCCTTAGGCTTACAGCCCATTTCTGCCAGGAAGTATCTGCAGGATCAACTGGATGCCTGGCAGGCTAATGCTGTAGAAGGCTGGTTTGTGGGAGATGACCCCTGGTTATCCTACCATAAGCAGCTTATCCCTACGCTTGCGGATATTATAGGTGCCCGAACGGATGAGATCACCATCATGAATTCGCTTACAGTGAATCTTCACCTGTTGATGGTAAGCTTCTATAAACCAACGAGTAAAAGATTTAAGATCCTGATGGAAGCTGGTGCATTTCCTTCAGATCAATACGCAATGGAAAGCCAGGTAAAGTTTCATGGATACGATCCAGGCGAGGCTATTGTGGAAGTGTATCCGCGTGAGGGAGAGGTAACTTTACGTACCGAAGATATTATTCAAAAGATCCGGGAGAATGCTGGTGAGCTGGCGCTGGTGATGTTTAGCGGAATAAACTACTTTACCGGCCAGCTGTTTGATATGGCAGCTATCGCCAAAGCAGCCCACGGGGCCGGAGCTTTTGCTGGTTTCGACCTGGCACATGCAGCAGGCAATGTACCTCTTAACATGCATGATTGGGATGCCGATTTTGCTTGCTGGTGCTCCTACAAATACATGAATTCTGGTCCGGGCGGTATCAGCGGTGTGTTTGTGCATGACAAACATTTTGGAGATACCGGCCTTGATCGCTTTGCCGGCTGGTGGGGGTATCGAAATGATAAACGGTTTTTGATGGCACAAGGGTTCGAGCCGGAAGCGGGCGCTGAGGGCTGGAACGTAAGCACAGCGCCAATCATGCTGCTGGCACTACACAAAGCATCACTGGATATTTTTGATAATGCAGGGGGGCTTAAGCTGCTTCGTGCAAAAAGCGAAGCTTTAACTGGTTATCTCGAGTTTTTGATCAATGAGATCAACGAAAAAATGGAAGATGAGGTGTACCGGATCATTACCCCAAAAAACAAAGCTGAGCGTGGCTGCCAGTTATCTATAGTTTGTAAGAATAATGCAAAAGACATATTTAATTACCTGGCTGAAAATGGGGTTATTGGCGACTGGCGGGAGCCGAATGTGATCCGCCTGAGTGCTGTGCCGTTATATAATACCTTTACGAATGTTTTTAATGCCGCACAATACCTTTTTAAAGCCCTTGATGCTGTTATAAAAGAATAATGATATACTATAATCCTAAACAGTGGTTTTCGCTCATATTCCGGTTTAATAAGGCCGATACCCTGCGTGAGCTTTTCCCGCTGATGACCTGTGTTAGTATCTATGCTGGTGTTGTCACTTTTTTATTGCTGGATGTTTTTCATCTGGAAGAAACGAGTATTTTGAGGAAAGTGATCTATATACATCAAACCATAGGTTTTGTATTTTCATTACTGCTGGCCTTCCGAATTAATTCTGCCTATGATCGCTGGTGGGAAGGCCGTAAGATCTGGGGGAGCCTTACCAACAATAGCCGTAACCTGGCTATCAAATTAAAACACCTCGTCAACGATGAGGAGTTTGCCTTTTTCGCTTATGCCATTCCCCGCTTTGCGCGAACCCTTCGCGATCACCTGCGGGATACCTATGTTGCGGAGGAGCAAGGATTTATAGTTATCGACCCGAAAAAGCACGTACCTAATCAGGTAGCGTCGGACATCATTAAACACGTTTATCGCCTTAACAAGCAAGGGCAGATCAACCCGGAGCAATTGGTTAGTATAACCACCGAAATTACTTCTTTTACAGATATTTGTGGGGCATGTGAGCGGATCAAAAAAACACCCATACCGTTTTCTTACAGTGTTTTTATCAAGAAGTTTATCTTTACCTATATCATGACTTTGCCCTTTACCTGGGCTTTCGATCTTAAGTATTTTATCATGCCTATCATTGGTTTTATTCTTTTTGTTTTCGCCAGTATAGAACTGATTGCTGAAGAAATTGAAGATCCATTTGGTTATGACGCGAATGATTTGCCGGTGGACAATATTTGCGAGAACATTGAAAAGCACGTTGGCGAGATCTTTTCCAGGTAAATCTATGCTTAAAATAGCTTTCGATCCCATCTATGCGCATCCGCTTCCCGAAGGGCACCGCTTCCCGATGCTCAAATACGAACTGATACCCGCACAACTGCTGCACGAGGGCGTGATTGAGCCGGAAAATTTATTTTCACCTGCGGAGCTGGATGAAGAGACAATTCTGTTTACGCATGAAAAGGCCTATTGGGAGCAGCTGCGTGATTTAACCCTGCCGGCCAAAGATCAGCGCCGTACCGGTTTTCCTTTATCAGCCAAATTGGTGGAGCGTGAGATCAGGATAGCGAAAGGAACAATAGATGGCTGCCACTACGCTTTTGATCATGGTATTGCCTTTAACGTCGCCGGTGGTACCCATCATGCAGGCAGCAATTGGGGGGAAGGTTTCTGTTTATTAAACGATCAGGCCATTGCAGCTAACTACTTATTAAATAGAAACTTATCAAATTCTATCTTAATTATTGATTTAGATGTTCACCAGGGAAACGGCACGGCTCAGATCTTCGAGAAAGATCCCCGTGTGTTCACTTTCTCTATGCACGGTGAAAAGAATTTTCCGTTCAGAAAAGAACATTCTGATCTTGATCTTCCGCTTGATGACGGGATCGGCGATGAAGCGTATCTGGGCTTACTCAAAAACACTTTGCCAAACCTTTTTGCAACCCATGTGCCCGATTTTGTTTTTTACCTGGCCGGGGTAGACGTTTTGGCATCAGATAAATTGGGAAAACTTTCACTAAGTAAGCAGGGCTGTAAAGAACGTGACAGGTTTGTACTTGAACAGTGCAAATTGCGGAATCTCCCGGTGCAGGTAAGTATGGGTGGGGGATATTCACCCGGCATCAAAGACATTGTAGAAGCACATTGCAATACTTACCGGGTAGCGAATGACTTGTTCTTTTGAGTGAGTAAGATGCTAATAGGATCGTTAATAGCCATTATTAATTTGAATTTTTATCCTATTGAACGCTAAAGCAAATTAATATCAATAATTTTGCAGCATACTATTTTATACGTACAACAATGGCCGATGCAATTACCGCTATGAACAGGTTAAACCAACTTTTTGCTAATAAAAAGGAAAATTTGCTGTCAATATATTTTACAGCAGGCTACCCTAAACTAAATACAACGGTAGACATTGCCGAAGCCCTGGAACAAGCCGGTGCGGATTTCCTGGAAATTGGTTTTCCGTATTCTGATCCGGTTGCAGACGGGCCTACGATTCAGCATAGTTCTGAAACTGCTCTCCTGAACGGAATGACGCTAAACGTTTTGTTTGAGCAGTTGAAAGATCTTCGCAAAAGAGTAAGCATCCCGGTGCTGTTAATGGGTTACGTCAACCCAATTGTACAGTACGGTGTTGAAAATTTCTGTAAGCAAGCTGCGGCGGTAGGTGTAGATGGTATTATTGTACCAGATCTGCCAATGTACGAGTATGAGATGCTGTACAGCAACCATTTTCAAGATCATAACCTCAGCAATATTTTTCTGGTGACGCCTCAAACTTCAGAAGAACGCATCCGCAAGGTAGATGAGTTAAGCAATAGCTTTATCTACCTGCTTTCGTCGTCCTCTATTACTGGCGGCAGCCTGCAATTAACCGACAGTATTGAAGACTACTACAAGCGCGTAAAAGGCATGCAGCTGAAAAACCCTGCTATAATCGGCTTCGGAATTTCCGACCATAATTCCTTTAGCAAAGCCTGTCAATATGCCAACGGAGCCATTGTAGGGAGCGCATTTGTAAAGCTGCTGGGGCAGGATGATTACATGCAAAAGATCCCTGCTTTTATAAAAGGAATAAAGGCTTAACCGAGATGGGGGATCTGCCCCTAAACCTTGGTTGTTTTTTCTATAGCAAGGGTAATGTACTCATCCACCAATACCGTGGTGGGATTTAATTTCTTGGCTGTTTCAAAATTATGCAGCGCTGCGCTAGCGTCGCCGGTTTCTAATAAATACATTCCCTGTACAAGATAAACGTAAGAGTTGCCGTCGTTCAATTCCATTGATTTATTGATATCGGCAAGGGCTTCGTCAAGCAGCCCGAGTTTAACATTGGCATATGCGCGGTTGGTTACCGCATATGCCGACGCAGGATCTATTTCTATAGCCTTATTCAGGTCATCACAGGCTGCGTTATAATTCCCAAGCAAGTTGTACACAAAACCCCGGTTATTGAGGGCGTAGTAATCCTCATTCAATTCAATGGCCCGGGTCAATAATTCCAGTGCCTCATTATACTCTTTCAATTGGATATGAGCAAATGATAAGTTGACGCAATTATAAGAGGTCAGCGATTGCTTCAACGTTGCCGTCAGATACCTGTTAGTAAAAGTAGTAAGTAGTTCAAATTGCTTAAGCTCAACATAACTTTGGATGTACAGGCTGCAGATATATTCGTTTAAGTATTTTTTGTCTATTTGATCAAGCTCGGCTAATGTTTTCTCAAATTCATCGTTATGAAACAGACTGGCAGCTTTAAACAGATTTTTGTTGGCACCCCTAAGTTTAAGCAGAGTCAATATCTGCAGCCCATCAGAATAGAGCGTAGAATCGCGCTCTAACTTACGTGGGTATAAATTGCTTATTAAACTTAACAAGGCTAAAGCGAAAAATACTACAATAATAAGTTTCAGCGCACCATGCACACTGGTATCAATTAAGAAAGGGTACAGCAATGATGCAATAAGCAGAGTGCCTGCAGGACCGGCAAATAAAATGATAGCATTTTCAAGGGTGGATGGTAGCGGTTCAAAACGGCAAAACCCTTCCGCACGCAGATAGGAAAGGCGCAATTTAACCTTAATAGTAAGTTTTCCTATTACAAATTTCCAGCCCTCAAATTCGGAATAAGAGCCAATATAAATGGTTACATTCCTTTTTGTATAATAAATAGCCGGTAGCGCATGTGCCAATTCATGCAAAAAAATGAGAATAAAACTTACCGTATTTATACATAACAAACCAAGAATAGCGAATATAGATAGGTAAACCCAGTTATCGATCACAAGCTAAAACTATTGCTATTTTAAAGAATTTCCTACAGGTAATCTTCCAGTTTTCCTTTTCCTTCGCGAATTACCTCAAACTCACCGGATGTACAGTTGATTACCGTGGATGCTACGTTATCACCGTAGCCGCCATCGATCACCAGGTCAACCATGTCCTGGTATTTTTCATAGATCAGTTCCGGGTCAGTAGAATATTCGATAATGTCATCATCGTCTCTGATGGAGGTTGAGAGAATAGGGTTGCCTAGTGCTTTGACAATCTCCCTGGCGATATTGTTATCCGGAACACGAATGCCGACTGTTTTTTTATTAGAGCTTAACAGTTTTGGTACAGCATGACTGGCATTGAATATAAACGTAAACGGCCCGGGCAACGCTTTCTTCAGCACCCGGAAAGTAGTATTATCTATTGGTTTGATATAATCCGAAATATGGCTCAGATCGTAGCAGATAAAAGAAAAGTTGGCTTTCTCGGGCTTAATGTTCCTGATCTTGCAGATGGCCTCAATGGCTTTATGATTGGTGATATCGCAGCCCAAACCGTAAACTGTATCGGTAGGGTAGATGATGAGCCCGCCCTTTCTTAACACATCAGCTGCCTGCTCAATAGCTTTTTGGTTCGGATTTTCTGGATAGATTTTGATAAGCATAATGTAGAAGTTTAGAGATTCGAATTTTTGGTTTCGAATTCGCTGATGCAAAAGTGCAATAACCATTCCGAATGGAGGGAAGGAATTTCGAATTTCGAATGTTCAATCAATAAATTATCTCGAAATTCGAATTTTCAATTTCGAAATTGCTGATGCAAAATCATTAGGATTGGAGGGAAGTAAATTCGAAATTACTTGAGTATTTCGAATTTTCAATTTCGAATTTGCTGATTCAAAGGATTAAAAAACACGAACGTATTGGTACAATTTCGGTTGAAAAGAATAACTAAACCTGGCGGTACTTTATAAATAATTTCGAAATTAAACATTCGAAATTCGAAGTCATTCAATTCCTACAAAATCTATCGAGCTGAATACAATGTGCGATTGAAAAATTATCTTTTAAAGCTAAATTAGATGGCTTTTTAATTACGTCAGGAAAACATCGTAATTTATTTGAATTTAATCAGCTGAAATAAATAAATTTATGTTTCTAAATAATTAAAGGTATAATATAGTACATGTTTTTACAAACTATATTATACCTTTAATTCACCAATCTAAACCAATATGAAATATTTCTTATCAGTTGTTGTTGCCTTTTTAGTGATTAAATTATCCAATAAAAGCTTTGGGCAACAAAAAGATACTTTGAAAAACACGCCTGCAAACACCTACTATCAACAAAAGCTTGGTGTAGATCAGGCTGAAGCTACCCAGTGCGGCGATATAAAGTTGATAAGTTTATGAAAAAATTTGTATTGTTAATGGTAGTTGTTGCATTAATGAGTGCAACCTGCAAAAAAGATGCTGTGGAGACTGATGGTCTTCCGGCTATTTCACAAACGGGTGCCAATACCTTCGGTGCAACCGTTAACGGCAAAATATTTTTGCCAAAAGTTAACTTCGGGAATTTTACCCCGAAACTGGTTGTGTCTTATTCGCTAAGTCCTCAACAACTACAGATGACGGCTAATAATACAGACAACAATAATGGATTCAGTTTTATTTTCAATGATGTTTCGTTTAACACCGGCGATGTTATCCAATTGACTCAGTTGATTGTTGGTAAAAGAAATGTCGCTATGGGCGGTTATAGTATCACCAGGGAAACGGGAGGGAGCTATGACATTATCTCACCACTTTCCGGAACGCTGACTGTTCTGAAATTTGACGTTACACAAAAAATTTTCGCCGGAACATTTTCCTTTGAAGCAGTCAACACATTAGGCGAAAAGGTAGTTGTAAAAGACGGCCGTTTCGATGTTAAATTGCAATGATCTGCTCTGAATTCTAATAACCTACACAACCTAATTTAACCTTCTCACATTATGAAATCTAATTGCCTCTTCTTGCTGGTATTGTTTCTCGTTATGTCCCAATCTTTTTCGTTTGGACAGATCGTAGGTGCCATCATGGGCCGCAGCCGCTGCGAAAAGCATCTCAGTTTGAGCTATTGCATCGAGGCTATATTCTTTCGGTTTCATCCCGATATGTTCCTGGAAAACTCTTGTGAAATGGCTTAAATTGCTAAATCCAACCCTGTAACCCGCCTCTGAAACGGATAATTTTTCATTGCGGAGCAATAGCGCGGCTTCCTGCATCCTGAATTGCTGGTAATAATTAAAGATACTGCTGCCAAAGACCTGTTGAAATAATCGTTTCAATTTGGTTGGGCTCATACCAGCTTCAATAGCGAGTTCTCTGATAAGGGGCGGCTCGTCCAGTTTACTCAGCATCCTTTCTTTGACTCTGTAAAGATTTTGGGAGTCCTGCGTATTTAAAATATAAAGCCGCCGCTCATCCCTTTTATCTAATTCAATTAACAACTTGCAGATCAGTTCCTCAGCTTTTATTCGTCGAAAATAAAGCGCGAAGGTATCGTTTGTACATTCATTGAGAAGTTCGCTTACAATCTTGTATAGCGAGGGGTAAACAATTTGCTCAAATATCAGCGGCTGCATGTTCTCTAACAAACCCTGCAATACCGGCGAACTATTTAAAGAACTAAACTGTTGTTTTAAATAATCTGCATCTACCTCAATATTGATCGTACTGGCATTGGAGTGAATAGCAATCATCCCTTCCGTCGTCATCCGGCTGGTTGCAACCAATACGGAGGGCGTTCCCGCTGCCGGCTTCTTGCCTCCTCGTGCCTTCGTTTCCGGGAAAATATGCTGAAACTTGAAAAATAGCATCCGCTTAAAGGTATCGACATCCGGGTTTTTAATCAAAATATCCTCATTGAGCTGATAATTGCAGATGAGCATTCTGATGTTTTGGTTAAAAACAAGACCGGAACAATAACCGGAGCCCGCGGTATCCGGAACGGTAAGCGTTCGCCCCTCTATAGCTGTCCCTAAAACTTCGGCAAACTCATATAAGATTTTAGGTACGGTAGCATCTTTTTCAATCATTGGTCTTTTACGACTATTATTTGGTCTAAAGTACCTATTTTGTTCGGTATGAGGCCTGCATCTTTGCAATCATCCATAAAAAACAGGAAGTATGTTATTGCAAAATAAACGAGTAGCCATCATTGGCGGGGGGCCAGCGGGACTAACACTGGCCAGGTTATTACAACAGAAAGGCTTAAAAGTAAATGTTTACGAAAGGGATAAAAATGCAGAGGCAAGGGTTTGGGGCAGCACATTGGATTTGCACAAAGACTCGGGGCAAAAAGCATGGAATGAGGCCGGGCTTTTAAAGCTGTATTTCGATCAGGCACTGCCCATGGGAAGGATTGTCACAGATGAAAAAAACAAACTACTTTCAACAAGACCAGCAGATTACAGCAACCCCGAAATAAACAGAACTGTTCTGAGAAATATACTGCTTGAAAGCCTCGCAAATGATACCATTGTTTGGGACAAGAGACTTATTGCACTTGAACCAGACCGGGAGCAATGGCTGCTTCATTTTGAAGGTAAAACGACCAGCGTGGCTGATATGGTGATCGGCGCCGACGGCGGATTGTCTAACGTTAGACAATTTGTTACGAATACAGAGGTGGAATATACCGGCAGCTTCATCATTCAGGGAGATATTGCACAGCCTGAACTACGTTGCCCTGAATTTTACCGGTTTTGTAAAGGGAATATTTTGATGACATCAAAACAAGGTATTAATCTGGTGCTTAACCCCTGCAATGGAGGAGTGATGAGTTATGGCATTACATTCAGCAATTTAGATGTCGGGTTGAATTGTTTTGATTTCCGGGATAGCGTCAGCACAATTAAATTTCTGATGACCATGTTCACCAACTGGGACGAAGTTTATAAGGGATTGTTTCGAGCTACAACTTCTTTTGCCGGCCTGCCGTCAAGGCTGCTCCCTTTGGATCGTCCATGGAAAACGGATAGACTGCTCCCGGTGACACTCATTGGTGATGCAGCCCATATTATGCCGCCTTTCGCAGGGCAGGGTGTGAACACCGGAATGATGGACGCACTGATTTTATCCCGTAATTTAGTCGATACAAATTTTGGTACCCTGGGTGCAGCAATTAGCGATTATGAGCAAAAAATGTTCATCTATGCCAAAGCTGCGCAAGCCGAGACGAGCAAAAATGAGATTGAAATGCATCAGCCAACTTTTTCATTTCGACAAAGGTTTAGCAATTAGAATTGCTCTGGGGGAGGCAGCGCTATACGGGTAGATTCCATTGTAGATCTACCTCCGAACGCACTTGCAAGTGCGCGATGATTAAATTACATCGGCATTTGCTTACCGTGCAACATAGAAAAAGGGTGATCAAATTAATGATACACCCTTTTGTATAGTATTTAAACCCGAAATTGAAATTCCGAACTCCAGTAAGCGAATTACGCTTGTTTGGCGAACTGTACGTTAATAATTAGTTTTATATCTGAACCTAATACAATCGAACCTGCTTCGGTTACGCCATCCCATACCAAGCCAAAATCTTTACGGTTGATTTTGCCGGTTACTTCAAAACCTGCTTTGGTATTTCCGTAAAAATCGCCTGCTACACCACCATGCTCCACATCTAATGTAACAGATTTGGTCACATCTTTAATTGTTAAGTCGCCGGTTAATTGATAATCGTCACCCGATTTTGTAAAAGAGGTTGATTTAAATGATATTTTTGGATAAGTTCCTACATCAAAAAACTCACCGGATTTAAGGTGACCATCGCGTTGCTCCTGGTTGGTGTCAACACTGGCCACATCCAAAGAAAAGCTGATGGCAGCATTTTCAAAATCATCTCCCTCTGTAGTTAATTCACCTTCAAATGTTTTGAAAGAACCGGTAACAGTAGAAATAACTAAGTGCTTTACCTTAAATTGTACTTCTGAGTGCATGGGATCCAAAACCCACTTTGTTGCTGTAGCCATAATGTTTATATTTTAATGTTTTGTTTAATAATTACTTACCATGCAAAGATAATAATAGATGTTTAAACATCTATTTAATATTGTTTAATTTACAATAGAGAGACATATATAGGTTGCAACATGGATCTAACCTGATTGTTTAACAAATAATCAACAAAAAAGGGGCATAAAGCCCCTTTAATCAGTTATGTTTATGTTATTATAATGCTAACACTTCTTTCACACGCTCAGCAGCTTCCTTCAACAGGATAGCAGAGTATACTTTTAGCCCGGAGTTGTCTATCAGCGCTTTTCCTTCTTCGGCATTGGTGCCTTGTAAGCGAACGATGATAGGGACAGGGATGTTACCGATCTCTTTATAAGCATCAATCACGCCCTGAGCAACACGGTCGCAACGAACGATACCACCGAAGATGTTGATCAGGATCGCTTTAACGTTGGGATCTGACAGGATGATATTAAAACCTGCTTTTACCGTTTGGGCATTTGCAGTACCGCCAACATCCAAAAAGTTAGCAGGCTCGCCGCCGGCAATCTTAATGATATCCATAGTAGCCATAGCCAAACCGGCACCATTTACCATACAGCCTACGTTACCATCAAGCTTCACATAGTTCAGGTTGCTTTTGCTTGCTTCTACTTCTGTTGGATCCTCCTCATCGGTATCGCGCATGGCTGCATAATCCGGGTGGCGGTATAAAGCGTTATCATCTAAATTTACCTTAGCATCAACTGCCAATATTTTATTATCAGATGTTTTTAATACAGGGTTGATCTCAAACTGTGATGAATCAGTAGCATCATATGCTTTGTATAAAGCCGTGATGAATTTCACCATGTCTTTTAAAGCATCTCCGCTTAAACCCAGGTTGAAGGCAATTTTACGTGCTTGGAAACCCTGTAAGCCTACTTTAGGATCAATCTCTTCTTTATGGATCAGTTCAGGAGTAGAGTGTGCCACTTCTTCGATATCCATACCACCTTCGGTTGAATACATGATGATGTTGCGGCCTTTGGCGCGATCTAACAGAACACTGATGTAAAATTCTTTTACTTCGCTTTCGCCGGGATAATATACATCCTGTGCAACTAATACTTTTTTAACCAGTTTACCTTCGGGGCCGGTTTGCGGGGTTACCAGTTGCATGCCAATGATATTGGTTGCAATCTCTTTTACCTGCTCCGCATTTTTAGCCAGCTTTACACCACCGCCTTTACCGCGGCCACCTGCGTGGATCTGTGCTTTTATAACTGTCCAGTCCGACCCGTAGTCTTCCTTCATCTTCTGAGCTGCTGCTACAGCCTCTTCAGGTGTATCTGCAACGATGCCTTCCTGTACTCTAACGCCAAAGCTTTTTAATATCGCTTTGCCCTGATATTCGTGAATATTCATGTTTTTTGAAAGATTTGCGGTAAAACTACTATTTTCTTTTTAGAGATTGGAGGTTTGCGATTAGAGATTTACCAATGGATGTGGATTTTATTAAACTAACCTGCAGATTTAACATCAGTTTAACATCAATAAATTTGCTGCTCTGGTAAAACTTCGGAAGGGTAATGCCTGTATACAAAGCAAATGAATCCGTGACTGGTATGCAACTCAAACTAATCTCTTATTAACTAATCTCAAATCACTAATTTTACCCCATGCTTAAAGCGCAATCTATTCATAAATCATACGGCCAGCTGCACATTTTAAAAGGGGTAGACCTTGAGGTGAATCGCGGAGAAATTGTAACCATAGTTGGTGCATCGGGTGCCGGTAAAAGTTCCTTGCTTAATATCCTGGGTACATTGGACAATCCAGACTCCGGGCAGCTTTTTATCGATAACATAGAGGTAAGCAGCCTGGATAACAAAAACCTGAGCGATTTTCGCAATCGCAAAATCGGTTTCATCTTTCAGTTTCACCACTTACTGGTAGAGTTCAACGCGATAGAAAATGTGTGTATGCCTGCATTTATAGCCGGCGTTCCGCGTGCTGAAGCGGAAAAACGTGCCAAAGAACTATTGGAAATGCTGGGGCTGGGCAATCGAACAACGCACAAACCCGCCGAACTTTCCGGCGGCGAACAGCAAAGGGTTGCAGTAGCGCGTGCATTAATTAACAAGCCGGCGTTGATCTTCGCAGATGAGCCTTCCGGTAACCTCGATTCAAAAAATGCTTTGGAGTTGCATGAGTTGTTTGTGAGACTGCGCAAGGAATTCAATCAAACTTTTGTTATTGTAACTCATAACGAGGAATTGGCCGGCATGGCCGACAGGACGATTTTAATGAAGGACGGATTAATCGTTAACAGCTGATAAATGAGTAAACTAATCACGTCGGCCACATCGGCTAAAGCGCATAAGCTCAAGAGTATATTAAACAATCCGGATATTGTTTTAGGAGATTACCGCGAGTTACCCACGTTTATGGCGGAAAAGATGGGATGGGTTAAGCTGCCAAACCCTGGTTCTGCTAGTTATCAGCACGAAATGCTTACATTTTGTATGGATACAGGTGTAGAAGACCTTTATGTGTTGGGTGCCGAAGAAATGCACCTGCTGGCAGAATCCTTTCAATTATTTAAAGAATATTACATTAATATTATAGATGCCCGTACAAACGTATAGCGATATAGATCAGCGGAAAAAGGCTATTATTTTAGATTTGGATAATGTGCTGTATCCGGAGAAAGATTATATTTACCAGGTTTATTACCTGTTTGCCAGTCTTTTAGAATACACTGCCCTTAATGATGCCATGCAAACAACCACTCTGATGGTTGATACGTATGTAAACAAGGGTCCTGATGCAGTTTTTGATGAATTGGTTGTAAGGCTCAACGTTGAAGAGCGATTTAGGGCTAACCTAACCGATTTGATGACGACCGCTAAGTTACCTTTGAAGCTTTTGCTGTATCAAAACATGCTGAGTTTTATACAAGAGGCAGTTACTGACCGGAAAAAGATATTTATCGTTACCAATGGCAACCCCCACCGGCAGCTGAACAAATTGAAGCAAATGGAATGGCACGGGCTAGAGCCCTATCTGATCTGTTATTTTGCCGATGAAACAATGCCAAAGCCTGAGCCTGATGTATTGGAGTTGTTGATGAAAGATCACGATCTGCAGCGAAGAGATCTGCTGATGATAGAGAATTCTGAAACCGACGTTTTGTGTGCACAGGCTACCGGGATAGATTATATCAATGTTAATGAGTTTTTGTAACCAAACCGCAGTAATATGTTATTTGTTAAATCGTTATAAACACAATTTAATTTTAGTTAAATGCAAAAAATAAAATACGCATTAGTTTTATTTACAGTTGTTGCAATTGCAGGCTGTAAAAAAAGCAACCCTTCAACCACCGGAGATACGACCGGTGATCAACCCTCAAAAACAGGTTCAACGCTGGACCTGATCCGCGATTCGGTTTACTTATACGCTAAAGAAACCTACTACTGGAACGATGCATTACCTACTTACAGTGTATTTAAGCCCCGTAGTTTTACAGCCAGCGATGATGTAACCGCTTTAACCAGCGAATTGGATGCTTTATCTCAATATAAAATCAATCCGGTAACCAGCAGGCCTTATGAGTATTATTCGGCTGCCCCCGGCTCGGCCAAATATTCCTTCATTGATGATGGTAGCGTGTCTTCGCAATTAAATGGGGTAAACGGAGATTTTGGCTTTGCGCCGATTTATATCGACCTCAACGATTTGCGGGTACGTTATGTTTATCCGGGCTCACCGGCAGATTTGGCTGGTATAAAACGTGGTTATCAAATCACCAGCATAAACGGCCGTACCAATCTTACCTATGATGGTGATGGCGGATCTGGTGCCAACGTTAAATATGTGGTAAATGCCTATGCCGAAAGCAGCAACATTACCATGATATTGAAAAAACCTGATGGCAGCGCTTTAACAGTAAACTTAAATGTTGCAAATTACACAGTTAACCCGGTGATCGCAACCCAGGTGTTTGATCAATCTAACGGGCATAAAGTAGGTTATATAGCTTTTAACACATTTACATCCAAAGCCAACGCTAAGCCCAAATTAGATGCTGCGTTTGCAAACTTTGCTGCAAAGGGTATTACCGACCTGGTAGTTGATTTGCGTTATAATGGGGGCGGTTATGTAGAAACTGCAGAATACTTAAGCGATTTGATAGCTCCTGCATCAAAAAACGGGTCAGTTATGTTTACTGCTTTTTATAACAGCATTTTATCTTCAAACAAATCTACGCTGCTAAAAAATCAGGTGCGCAGAGACCCTGAAGATAACAGCTTATATAACTATAGCCAGATCGATTATTCTGCGGCTGCACAAACTACACATTTTTCTAAAACAGGTGTGCCCGTATCATTAACATTAGGCCATGTGTTCTTTATCGTAACGGGCTCTACCGCCTCAGCGAGCGAACTAACCATTAATAACTTACGCCCGGTAATGGATGTTCAGCTGATAGGTACTACCAGTTATGGCAAACCGGTAGGCTTTTTTGATATCGATATTAATAAATACCAAATGTATACCCCAAACTTTGAAACTAAAAATTCTGCTGGTCAGGGGGGCTACTATTCAGGCATGACGCCAGGGTCAACAGATTATAAAGGATTTAGAGCGAGTGATGACGTTACGAAAGAGTTTGGCGACCCAACTGAAGGTTTGCTGGCTCACGCACTTAACTTTGTGAAAAACGGAACCTTTACTGTAAGTGGGCAGGTTATTCAAAGTGCCGGCAAGGTTAAAACTATGTCAATTGATGAATCGCACGATGCAGGAATTCAGTTAGACGGGAACAAATTTAACGGTATGTTATATAAAAACCCACGTATAAAAAAATAGTTCTTTTGACGATGACTTAGAAGCGTTCCGGTAAAATGGAGCGCTTTTTTTTAATCTGCCAGTTCGCGCAAATCTACCGGCACTACCCGGGATATCCCTTGCTCCACCATGGTAACTCCATAGATGATATCTGTACAGGCAATGGTGCGTTTGTTATGGGATATGATGATAAATTGCGACTCTTTAGAAAATTTGCGGATGATATTGTTGAACTTATCAATATTGGTATCATCCAGCGGCGCATCCACCTCATCAAAGATACAGAAGGGTGCCGGTTTCAATAAATAAAGTGAAAAGAGGATAGCCGTTGCGGTAAGTGTTTTTTCTCCGCCGGATAATTGATTGATCGAAAGCGGACGTTTACCTTTTGGCCGGGCAATGATGTCAATTTCAGACTCCAGGGGACGCGTAGGATCGGAGAGGATCAGGTCGCAGGAATCTTCTTCGTTAAATAATGACCGGAATACTTTAATGAAGTTTTCGCGCACCATCGTAAAAGCAGACATGAATTTTTCTTTGGCAGTGTCATCAATCTCTTGTATGGTTGCCAGTAAAGACGCTTTAGCTTCTGCCAGATCTTTCTTTTGCGACTGGATAAAAGTGTGGCGTTCGCTCATTTCGGTATAGGCTTCTACCGCCATAGGATTAATGGCGCCAAAATCATCCAGCTGGCGTTTCATTTTTTCCGTTTTCTCACGGATCTCGTTTTCGCTTTCAGTTTGATTATCTTCAGTCTCGGGGAGGTCTGCTATATCCACGTTAAACTCAACCGACAGGCGTTCTTTTAAAGCGTTTAGATCCAGTTTTAGATTGTTACGCGCATCCTTTAACTCATTCTCCAAAAGTTCGGCCTGGTCTTTACTGCGTCGTAATGTAAGGATCTGATTTTCTGCCTCGGTAATGTTTCCCCTGAAAGTATAATATTCACGCTCGGCTTCCTGTGTGGCTTTCTCCAGGTTTTCCTTTTGCTCATACATCTCCAGCAGGCTCTCATCACTATCGCCTGTTTGCTGCAGGTTTTCTTTGATCAAAGCCTTTACCTTATCAAGTTCAGCACTATTTTGTTTAATGCGGCTATCCAGATTATCCATTTGAGATTCCCGGTACTCCAGATCCTTCATCAAACCCGAAACGCGGTTTTGCTGTTGATGAAAGCGGATGTTTTCCTGGCTATAGGTGTTGGATTGTACCGTTACCAACTCGTTAAGTTCATTAAAAGCTTGCTGTTTGTCAAGCGCTAAATCTGCCTGAATCTGTTTTTGTGTTTTAAATTCGGCCAGTTGGGGCAGGAGTTTCAAGATCTCTTCTTTGATACTGCTAATCCGGTTAGCGATATCCTGCTTTCGATTGAGGCTGTTCTCTATAAAGGCCTGGTATTGTTCCTTCTTGGTTTTAACGGTAATCAGCTCCGTATTCAGCTGATTAAGTTCCACTTGCTTTTGCCGCACGTCGCTGGTTTTTACAGATGCCCTTAGCGCATATAAATTGCTTTGCAATGCTTCACTTTGGCTTTTCAAAATGCCAATGCTGCTCTCGGCCAGTTTGATTTCTTTTAATAAGTTATCGAGGTTTTTTGCGCGGCCAATCCGTTTCCCTTCAAAAAGTCCAACTGATCCTCCCGCCATCGTATGCAGGGATTTATTGAACTTACCACTCTTACCAATCAGCACGATATTATCGGGAAGGGGCGCATTATTGATATCTTTTTCAGTATGGTCGTTAACGAGGTAAACGTTCTTGAGCAAATCAGTGCATAGCGCTTTATAACGTTCATCAACCTCAATTACCGATAGGGCAGGGATGGCATCAACTCCAATCAATTCCTCAACTGGAGGCAGGTCGTCAAGAGATTTTAAAGTCTCGCCTTCCGGCAAAAAGTTGGATGGGGTTGAATTAGCGTTGTAATTTTCCAGGATAAAAAATTGCGCACGCCCGCGGGAGGAATTACTCAACAAATTGATGGCTGCGATAGCTTCATCGTAATTGTTTACCACGTAATGATTCATCAGCGGTTCCAGGTAGTTCTCTATGGCTATTCTGAACTCTTCCTTGCAAAATAGTATATCGCTGAACAAGGTGATGTTTTTTGCCCAGGTGGTGTTCTTTTTTAAAAACCGGATCGATTCAGGGAACCCCTCCAAATTATCCACCATACTTTTTGTCAGGTTGTATTCGTTTTGCTTGGCATCCAGTTTACGCCCGTCGGTAGCAATATTTTGCGTTACGGATTTGAGTTGCGTTTCTGTTTCAGCTATTTGTTCCTGCAGTTTGTTATCGGTCTCTAAAGCAACTTCATAGGCCTTTTTTAAGGTTTCGGTTCGGTTGTGCAGTTCGTTTACTACGCTGTTAAAATGGGATAGTTCAGTTTCTTTGCTACTGGCGTCCTCCATATTGCGCAGGCTTTCCTGCTCTAAAGCCTGCTGCTGAATATGAAGGATATCGATTTCCTTTTCAGTTTTGTAAACCTGGTTTTGGAGGCGGTTGCTGATGGTATTTAACTCGTTCAACTCATTACGGGCTGTGGTTTGCTCTAGTCTGAGTTGGTCAACCGCTGCCTTCAGGTCTGCCACCTGCCCGGTAATATTTTGCAGGTTTTCTTCTTCCTGCATTTGCTCTTCATTCAGGCGCTTAATGTTATACTGTACGTGTTTATGCTGGTTGCCATCACGATCCAACTCGTCCTTTAAACGGCTTTCTCTATCTTTCTGATTCTTTAATTGTTCGTTCTTTATCCGCTTCTCGCTCTCATAAGCGCGAATTTTTGAAATAAATTCATTGGTTGTTTTCTGCTGTGCCGCCAGGTTTTTTTCCCGTGTAAGGCTTTCGAGTTTCTGCTGCTGCAAAGTAGCTTCCAGGGTATCAATCTGCGTTACAATGCCCGATTTTTCCAGCCGTTGCTTTTGTTCTTTTTCCTCTATTGCTGCCAGGGTATTACTAAAGCCGGCGATACGGAACGAAGCCAGTGAAATACTTAAGCCTTTATACTGGTCGCGCAGGCGGTAGTAACGTTCTGTTTTTTTAGCTTGATTTTCTAGTGTTTTTAAATTTTTGTCTATTTCAAATAATAGGTCCTCCACGCGCTCAAGGTCCGCCTCGGTATCTTTAAGCTTGCTAAAGGTTTGCTTTTTGCGCAGCTTATATTTAGAGATTCCGGAAGCCTCCTCAAATAAATTCCTGCGCGAACCTTCTTTATTATTGATGATCTCGTCGATCATCCGCAATTCGATGATAGAGTAGGAGTCGGCCCCCACGCCGGTGTCCATAAACAGGTCGGTGATATCTTTTAAGCGGCATTGTACATCATTCAGTCGGTACTCGCTTTCGCCGGTACGATAAAGGCGGCGCGTAAGAGTCACCTGCGAAAAATCGGTAGGGAGAATGTTTTTGGTATTATCAAACGTAAGCGATACTTCTGCGAGGTTAGCTGCTTTGCGGCTTTTGGTTCCGTTAAAAATAACGTTATCCATTTTTTCAGAACGCAGCATGCGGGTACTCTGCTCCCCTAAAACCCAGCGGATTGCATCCACCACGTTGCTTTTACCACAGCCGTTTGGGCCAACAATAGCGGTAACACCCTCGTTAAAGTTGATGGTGATTTTATCGCCAAAGCTTTTGAATCCCTTGATTTCTAACTGAGTAAGCTGCATTAAATGGAGTAGTCCGTTTGTAGAATTGAAATTTTAAGGTAGGGATTTAATGCGACTTTTATTAACTGAATTTTGCCGTTTTGAAGAGCCGTGTTCCTGACTTTGCAAGGCTCAACCACTTGCTTTATTGGGCAAGTGATGGACTTTAACATAATTTAGAAACCGTTTATTAAAACAATACTACACATAAATTTCTCCCTTTAAATAAGTTACTGCCTTGCCAGCCATGGTTACTCTTTCGCCTTTTAATTCGCACCACAATTCGCCTCTCCGGGCGGAGATCTGAAAGGCATGCAATTTATTCTTGCCCAATTTTTCGGCCCAATAGGGGATCAGGTTACAATGAGCTGATCCGGTAACAGGATCCTCCGGTACACCGGCCGCCGGCGCAAAAAAGCGCGACACGAAATCGACATCATTTCCTGGCGCGCTTACAATAACGCCCAGCGTATTTATTTTAGCAAGGGCAGAATGGTTGGGCACTATACTGGCAATATCATCTTCGGTTTCATAGATCAATAAGTAATCCCTTGATCGCAGCACTTTTTGTGGTTGCTTATCGCCCAGGGCCTCTACCAAGCCTATCGGAAGTTCGGCCGGAAATGGTGGCCTCGAAGGGAAATCCATTACATATTTATCACCATCGCGCTTTACTGTTAGTACGCCTGCTTTTAGCGTATCGAAATGGATGGTATCGCCCTGAAAATTCAACTCAGTAAAAATAATATGAGCCGAAGCAAGCGTGGCATGGCCGCAGAGATCAATTTCTAACTCCGGCGTAAACCACCGCAAGAGGTAACCGGTTTCATTTTTCACGAAGAAAGCTGTTTCGGCTAAATTATTCTCTAAGGCTATTTTTTGCATTACTTCATCCGGCAGCCAGTCACTCAGCGGACAAACAGCAGCGGGGTTCCCGCCAAATAGTTGATCGGTAAAAGCATCGGCCTGGTAAATTGGGATAGTCATAAGGTAATATTTACGTTCCACTAAGGTAGCCATATGTTACCAATTCACTATTATCGGTGATGTGTTTTGTGGTGCCATCCTGCAATAGAATAACCCTGTCACTCACGTCTAAAATATTATAATACTGATGATCGGTAACAATGATGCCCTTGCGTTTGGCGCAGGCTCTCATTATGGGTTTAAATTCGTCTGCCTGTATGGGGGAGATGTGGGTAAAGGGTTCGTCTAAAAGGATAAAGTCGGCCCGGCTATGTATGATCATCAGCATCTCCAGCTGGCGCAATTCCCCACCAGAGACCTGATCAGCTGTTTTTTCTTCATTTGCAGTAAAGATCGGCAATTGCGCAAATTCATTCCATAAAGTTCCATCCACTAACATCCGGGCAAGATTTTTAATTTTGATATTCTTCGGCAAATACCCATGTTGTGGCAGGTAGGCAATGCGGTTATTTAAATAGCCTTTTTGAATGACATTATTATTGATGCCCACATATTTATAAGAAGGCTCCAATGTGCCAAAAATAATGCGGAGAAGAGATGATTTACCGCATCCGTTTCGCCCTAAAAGGCCAATGATCTCACCCTGTTTACAGTCCAGATGTACATCCTGCAATATTCTGCGGTTGCCAAATTCCAATTGTACACTATCAACCTTTAAAGTGAGCGGCAGCATGGGCAATAAGGTTTAGGGGCAGGGCAATAATGATAAATATACCCAGATCAATCAGTAACGTATAGCCGTACAGCCTACGAATGCTAAGGCCGGCATTACGATAATAAAAAAAAGTTTGCGGCGATGAATAGTAGTGTAATCCAATTGCACCTAATACGGCAAATATTTTACAAAATAACCAGCCACCAGTACCTGCCCCAACACCGAATAGAACAAAAAGGATGGTCAACATAAAAAAGGCAACATTATAGAGTAAGATAGACCTATAGTATTGAATTGTTAGGGTGATGAGGCGATTCATTTGCTGATACTATACGCTTATAGCAGCAATAAATTGTGTACCACAAAAAAAGCCTTTGTTATTTAGGCAAAGGCTTTAAAAGATAGCTGTATCGATTACTTAACCGAGGTATGATTTGAGGATTTTGCTGCGCGAGGTATGGCGTAAACGCTGCAAAGCTTTATCTTTTATCTGGCGAACCCGTTCGCGGGTAAGGTTAAATTTTTCGCCAATTTCTTCCAATGAAAGCGGGTGGTTACTGCCAAGGCCAAAGAATAATACAATGATCTCCCGCTCGCGCTCGGTTAGGGTTGATAAGGAACGTTTGATCTCTTCAGACAGAGATTCGTTGATCAAAATCGAGTCTGTATTGGGCTCTTTATTTTCCAGTACATCCAGCAATGTGTTTTCTTCGCCTTGTACAAACGGTGCATCCATCGATACGTGGCGGCCGCTGTTACTTAATGTGTCAGATATTTTGTCTACCGTAGTTTCCAGTGTGTCTGCAAGTTCTTCCGGAGATGGCTCACGTTCAAACTCCTGCTCTAATTTGGAGAACGCCTTGCTTATTTTACTTAAACTCCCAACCTGGTTTAACGGCAAACGCACAATACGGCTCTGCTCGGCAATGGCCTGCAAAATTGACTGGCGGATCCACCAAACTGCGTAAGAAATAAATTTAAATCCTTTGGTTTCATCGAAGCGCTTGGCTGCTTTTATCAACCCCAGGTTACCCTCATTTATTAAATCTCCAAGGGTGAGGCCCTGGTTTTGATATTGTTTAGCAACAGACACAACAAAACGAAGATTGGTTTTGGTTAACCTTTCCAATGCAGCCTGATCGCCTTCGCGTATTTTTTGGGCTAGTATTACTTCTTCTTCGGCGGTTATCAAATCAACTTTACCAATTTCGTGCAAGTATTTATCGAGGGATTGTGACTCACGATTGGTTATTGATTGGGTTATTTTGAGTTGTCTCATCTATTTTTTAACCTCGGTTCTGGGTTTTAAATTAAACGTGCAAAGCTATTATTTTGTTTCCAAAATCTAAATTTGGCGGTTGCTAAAATGCATTAATTTATTATAAATGTAAAGCTAAATTAAAGTTTATCCAGGTCAAAAATTTCCTTCACTTTTATACCTTTTTCCGTTTGCTGCAGGGTACAACATTCATTAAAAGGGTCATGCTCCAGGTACAATATGTATTCTTTTTCTACTGCCTCAGCCCAATAAACTTTGCGCTCTTGCAAGGTTTTCAAGGGGAATATATCATAAGCCATTACATAGGGTAACGGCAGGTGCCCTACAGAAGGCAGCAGGTCGGCCATATATAAAATCTGATGCCCCTTGTAGCTGATCAGCGGGAGCATCATGGCATCTGTATGCCCAAAGGCAAGCCGAATGCTGATGTTTTCCGTAAATTTAAATCCATTAACCGCATCTATAAATTTAAGTTGTCCGCTCTCCTGTATCGGTAAGATATTTTCTTTTAAAAACGAGGCCTTCTCCCGGTCATTTGGGTTTACCGCCCAATCCCAATGTTGGGTGTTGCTCCAGTAAGTGGCGTTTCTAAATGCAGGTTGCAAATTGTCGCCCACTCGTATAACCGCACCGCCAACATGATCAAAGTGCAGGTGTGTAAGAAAAACATCGGTGATATCATCGCGGTGAAAACCTTTGGCCGCTAATGAGCTATCCATGGATGCACTGCCATGCAGGTAATAGTGACTGAAGAACTTTTCACTTTGTTTGTTACCTATACCCGTATCTATCAAAATTAACCGGTTCCCGTCTTCCACCAATAAACAACGCATCGCCCATGTACACAGGTTATTATCATCAGCCGGGTTGGTTTTTTGCCAGATCGCTTTCGGCACAACTCCAAACATTGCCCCGCCATCTAATTTAAAAAAACCGGTATCTATCGTATGCAGTTTCATATGACTACGAATTTCAAAATTTTATTTGGGATGATTTTTATGATTTTAACAGAATGAGACAAAATATTACCACCTCCTAACACCTATTCCTGATACTCTTGTTTGAATTTTACGCAAAGTAATTTCTTGTTACTTATAATTTATAATTATTCTTAAAACTATAATGCACTCAAATCTGTTGTAAAATAAACTCAAACAAAACAACAATATGAAAGCTGCAGTATTTCACAAACCAGGCGACATACGCTATGACACGGTAGAAGATCCCAGGATCGAAAACTCACGTGATGTAATTCTCAAAGTAACCTCGACAGCTATTTGCGGTTCGGATTTACATATTCTCAGTGGCGGCGTGCCGCAAGCCGACCCAATGGTAATGGGGCACGAATTTATGGGCATAGTGGAAGAGGTAGGATCAGAAATTACTAACTTAAAACGTGGTGACCGCGTTGTGGTACCATTCCCAATTGCATGCGGGCATTGTTTTTTCTGTAATCACGATGCTTCTCCGGCTTGCGAAAATTCTAATTATAAGCACTACGGACCTAATGGTGACATGGCCGATCAAAAAGGGGCAGCATTATTTGGTTACACCGATCTTTACGGTGGATATTCTGGCGGCCAGGCAGAATACGTACGGGTTCCCTACGCTGATATCAGCCCGCGCGTGGTGCCAGATAACATGACGGATGAACAAGTTTTGTTCCTTACTGATATATTTCCAACAGGTTGGTCGGCTATTGACTGGGCGCAACTTAAAGGCGGTGAAGTAGTGGCCATATTCGGTTCGGGACCAGTTGGCCTGATGGCGCAAAAAGCTGCATGGATCAATGGTGCAAGCCGCGTCATCGCTATCGACCCGGTTAACTATCGCCTGGATAAAGCCCGCGCGGTAAATAAAGTTGATACATTAAACCCCAACGAAGTTGACGTGGTTGAAGCTATCCGCGAAATGACCGGTGGTCGTGGAGCAGATGTTTGCGTGGATGCAGTAGGTTTCGAACCGGAGCGCACCATCCTTGACAGGGCAAAAGCAGCAATTAACTTTGAAGTTGGCAGTATGAAAGTGCTGGATATGGCTTTTAAAGCAGTTCGCCGTATGGGTACTGTAAGCATAGTGGGCGTTTACGGCTCTACCTATGATAATTTCCCTTTCCACCGCTTATTTGATAAAGGCATAACGCTGAAAATGGGGCAGGCGCCGGTGATCAACTATATTGATCATTTGATTGACCTGGTTAAAGAGGAAAAGGTTGTGTTGGATGATATTATCAGCCACACATTGCCATTGAGTGAGGTAACTCATGCTTATGAAATCTTCGACAAGAAAGAGGACGATTGCGTTAAAGTGGTTTTAAAACCATAATTATAATTACCCAAACCGGCGCAGCTTAACGTTGCGCCGGTTTTTTTATTTAAGTAAAAATGGAAAATAAAGAAGGAGTAAAAGTGGCTGATAAGCAGGAACACCAGCCTGGTATAGAAGCAAAGATGGAGCCGAGGCCAGAGTATATGAAGGCAACCTACAAAGCAGCAGGGAAACTGGCTGATAAAGTAGCACTGATAACCGGCGGAGATAGTGGCATTGGCCGGGCAATAGCGGTACACTATGCAGCGGAAGGTGCGGACGTTGCCATTGTTTACCTGGATGAAAGCGAAGATGCCGAAGAAACCAAAAGATTGGTTGAGGCAAAGGGCAAACAATGTATATTAATACCGGGGGACGTAAAAGATCGCGATTTTTGTAAAAATGCCGTTGAGCAAAAGATAGCAAAGCTAGGCAAGCTCAACATTCTGGTCAATAATGCGGGTGTTCAATTCCCTCAAAAGGAGTTCAGAGATATCAGCGGGGAGCAACTCGAAACTACCTTTAAAACAAATATCTTTGCTTATTTCCATTTCGCAGCAGCAGCTTTGGATCATTTAAAAGCAGGCGATACCATAATAAATACAACATCGGTAACCGCTTACCGCTCTTCACCTAACCTTGTTGATTATTCATCAACAAAAGGGGCAATCACTACTTTCACCCGTTCGCTGGCCACCAATTTGGTCGAAAAAAATATCAGGGTGAATGCAGTTGCACCCGGCCCGGTTTGGACTCCGCTCATCGTATCAACATTTGAGGAAGAGAAGATAAAAGATTTTGGAAGTGAAACTGCAATGAAACGGGCAGGGCAGCCCTCCGAGGTAGCGCCGGCCTACGTCTTCCTTGCTTCTGATGACTCCTCATTTATTACCGGGCAGGTAATACATGTAAACGGGGGAGAAGTGGTTAATGGTTAGATAAGGAGAGGATAATAGTTATCGGCTTGATAATTGACCGATTATATATCTATTTAAAACTAAACTTAAATTATGGCAAACACAGGAAAATATGCCCTGATAACCGGTGCAACCAGCGGAATAGGGTACGAATTAGCGAAACTTTTTGCGAAAGACGGATATAACATGGTCATCGTATCACGCAATCAGCAGGAATTGGATAACAAAGCCGCTGAATTTCGTCAAAGTGGGGTAGAGGTAATTACGATTGCCAAAGACTTTTTTAATCGAGATGAAGTGTTTTCGCTTTGCGATGATATCAAAGCCCGCGGATTGCAAATAGATGTGCTGGTAAATGATGCAGGACAGGGCGTTTATGGTGAGTTTAAAGATACCGAAATAGACCGTGAACTGCGAATTATCGACCTTAATATTGGTGCATTAACCATTCTGACAAAGTATTTTGTTAAAGAAATGACTAGCCGGAACTCGGGTAAGATTCTCAACCTGGCATCTATAGCCAGTACCACTCCCGGCCCGTGGCAAGCAGTTTACCATGCAACCAAGGCATATGTGTTATCGCTGACAGAAGCTGTGCGAGAAGAAGTGAAAGATACAGAGGTGGTTATCACTGCATTGCTGCCGGGTGTAACTGATACCGATTTCTTCAACAAGGCAGGTATGAATAGCAGCAAGGCAGTGCAGGATAAATCTGCAATGGCTAATGCGGCCGACGTAGCCAAAGATGGTTATGATGCTTTAATGGCCGGTACCGATAAAGTAGTATCCGGTATTAAAAATAAAGTACAGGTAGCTATGGGGAACTTAACACCAGATGCCGCATTGGCACATATGGTTTATGAACAACAGAAACCAGTTGAACGTGACTAACAAGAACTTATAGCTGCCCTAAAAGGGCGGCTATATTTTAAACTGCACATCTATTTTTTGGAACCTAAACAGGCTACTATTCCCTCAATCACTCTTTTTGTTTCCTCAGGGTCGCGAACCTGGATGCAGGTTACACCGGTTTTGCGCGCAGGATGATCGTTACCGCCCTCAAATAATGCATCTCCGATAAAGATCATCTCAGAGATCTTTATATCCAACACTTTTTTAAGTTTGCGAATACCGTAAGCCTTATCTATACCCGGTTTGGTAATATCTATGGATGTTGCACCGCCCATTTGTACCGAAAAAGCCTTAAGTGTTTGGTCCAAAGTTTTCTTGATCACTTTGCGTTTTGCAAAATCCGGATCCCATTTCTTTTTATCGTTAAGTGGCGCCTGCTGGCCTAATGCAGAAAAAGTTACCTGGCTGCCACGGTCTTCAATTTGTTCGCCCCAGGTTTTCTTTGCTTTAAAACCCGACTCTTCAACTGCTGCTTCCAATTCTTTAATAATTAGCTGTTTTTCTGCCATGGTGAAATTTTCTGCATATCGCTGTTTCCAGCCATTTTTATAAGAATAGTATTTAGTACCGCAAGTTGGCAGGATGGAGAGCCTTTTCAAAGCTTTATCATCTAAGTGGGAGAGTACTTGCTTTTCAAACTGGGGCCAGTCGCCCCCCGATATGATCGCCACTTTGGCAACTTTCAACAGATTGCTAAGCGTATTTGCCATTTCCTCATCTATTGCAGCTTTGCTTTCAGCAAGTGTACCATCCAAATCAAATATTACCAGCTTCTTCATGATCCCTTTAACAGTAGTCATTCCGGCTTGTTTCATTTAGTGGCGGGTAGCAAGACAGTAATATTAAAATAATTAAATTGATCAGGTATTTGCTTGAGTCACCCTGGCTCATAACTCATTTGAAAATTTATTTCTTCAAAATAACATACAATCCCTTACTTTGGCTCACAAAATAATTATCATATTGAAAGACATTTTCGGCACCGCACTATACGATCATTTTAAGGGCACAAAAGCAGCCAAGCTATTTATCTACAATAAATATGGGCCAAAAGAAGAAATGCCACTTGAAGTATACTTCCGCACAGAGTTAGAAATGCCCGAGCTGGAATTAATGGCACTTGGCCGCTGCCATGGCCGGGTGTTGGATATTGGTGCGGGCGCTGGCAGCCATGCTTTATGCCTGCAAAACCTTGGCACCGATGTTACCGCATTGGACATTTCGGGCAGGGCAGTAGATATCATGCGCGAGCGTGGTTTAAAGCAAGCCATTGAGCAGGATATTTATACCTACAAAGGTGAAAAGTATGACACCTTGTTACTATTGATGAATGGCATTGGCCTCGCTGGTAATACAGAGCGATTACGCGTTTTTTTACGCCACAGCAAAACGCTTCTTAATTTGGGCGGCCAGTTATTGTTTGATTCTTCGGATATTGCCTATCTATACCAGGGAAACCTGCCGGCAGGAAGATATTACGGCGAGTTGTGGTATCAGTATGGATACAAGGGTCAAAAAACCGACTGGTTTCAGTGGCTCTATATAGATCAGGATATGCTTATTGATATTGCCTCGGAAGAAGGATGGGCCGTTGAGATTTTGCACGAAGATAATATGGACCAATACCTTGCGCGACTGATGGTGGCAGACTAAAACATTTTGCCTGGTGTCTTTTTTAGATCACCATTATTATATGTGCAATTTATGATTACCGAAAGCTAAGTGCTGTGCCTGCTGCACAATATTTTTTTTAATTTTTCTTCCCGCAAACATATGACCCCTATGGGGCCGACTTTTGAGTAAAGGACATGGAAAAAAATTTGGGACAATATCGAATATCTAATGCTTATCGAATCTTAAATAGTTCGCATGACGTTTTTTATACTTTAAATAATTGATTATTAGGGATTAGAGAAAGTTAGAATAGAATTATTTTCATTTGTGTTGACCCGGTTTTGAATTTGCGGCAACGTGCCTATTATACTCGTATGATTGAAAGAATATTTTTTATGATACCTGTAAAAGTATAATAGGTGTAAGTCCCGCGAATATTATTTGCGATTACATTTTTTTAATATATATTTACCTCCGAATTATACCTAATTGATTCAAAATCTTAGTGAAAAGGCTTTTAGTAATACTTTTGTTAAGTGTTCACCTGTTTAATTCAGGAGGCTATACCCTTTTCTTCCAATATTTCATCCACCGGTCTGAGGTGAAGATGGTAAAACAGATCTACGAAAATAAAGTAGATGCAACCCAGCTGATTCAAATTAAAATTCCTGTACATATGCCCGGTATCCAGGATTGGAAGGATTATGAACACCTGCAGGGCCAGGTTCAGCTAAAGGATGGTTATTACAATTACCTGGGTGTGAAAATGACCAGGGATACCATGTACCTGGTTTGTATTGCCAACAGTGTAAAAACCCGGCTGGTAAGTGCTAACCTTATTGTTGCAAAAGATGTTGCCGATGTTCCTGTAAGTAAAAAGGGATCGGAGACCACGGTAAAGAAAGCATCCGGCGGCTTTGAGTACAATAACCCATCTGTGCAATACAGCTTCGTTACCTTCGCCCAACATTTGAAAGGACCTGAGAACCCTATATCTTCCAGTCTTACCAATCCATACATTGAATCTCCGGGCAAACCGCCCAATTTCAGCGCTTAACAAAATATATTTGATTTTGTATCCCTTACATTTTTTACGGTAGTTCCAATACTATTGGGGTAGTTTTTGATTTTGCAATTCCTAGTACTGGCTTCGCGGTAAAAAATGTAAAGGGGATATTACTTTGCCTGTACAGGCAAGTTAGGCTGTATTTTAACTTTCTATTTTATTTTACTTGTTTTATATGAAACATCTTTTACAATATACTTACAGGTATTGTGTTGGAATTTTTGTTCTTACCGCATTGGTGCAAACTGCTAGTGCGCAAACGGAGTCTGACGCGATCATGATCCCAAAAAACTACCTGTGCGTTGCGGGTATGTATGCACACAATAACTGGGATCATTACTGGGAAGGCACCCTTAACCGGAACAATTTAAACCTTGGTACGGTGAGCAGCAACGTTTATAACCTTGGCCTTGTTTATGGCCTTAGCAATAGGATCAACATTTCAGCTTTCGTTCCTTATATTCAAACCAATGTTAGTGCGGGCACTTTGCGGTCGCAGCGCGGTGTACAGGACATTGCGCTTGCCTTTAAATGGATGGCCGTTCGCGAGCAGATTGGCCGGGGTCTTTTAAGCTTTCATGCCATTGCAACTGGTTCTATTCCTTTGGGTAGTTATCAGCCAGACTATTTACCGCTTGCACTGGGCAGCCGTAGCAGAAGTGTTGCTATCCGCGGTTTATTGAATTACCAGGTAGGCCGTTTCTTCGTCGCAGGGGCTGGGCAGTATATTCGCCGGGATAATATCACCATTGACAGGGACTCTTATTACACAACTGAGATGCACTACACCAACCAGGTAGCAATGCCAAATGCAACCAACTTTTTGGTAAGTGCAGGTTTCCGCAGCTTGCAATTAAATGTTGAAGCTATTGCAACCAAGTATACTTCAACAAGCGGTTTTGATATAACGCGTAATAATATGCCTTTCCCAAGCAACCGAATGAATGCAACAGCGGTTGGCGGCCTGGCGAAATACATGTTTCAGTCGTTACTCGGGCTTGAGTTAACCGCCGGCGCTAACTATGTAGTAGCAGGCCGCAACGTAGGCCAAAACACACAGGTTTTTGGTGGAATAGATTATGTGTTTTCTGTTAAGAAGGAAAAATCTGATAAATAGAACAAATTATGAAAACAAAGATACTTTACATATCAACCATACTAGCTGCAGCTTTTTTTGTTTCATCTTGTAAAAAGGATATTACCGAACGTAATCAGCAGTTTCCGGCGCTGGCACCGGCCAATATCGATTTGAATGCTGACAGCTGGACACCAATTTTAACGGCCACTACTACATTTACTGTTGCAACTCCGGAAGCGATCACCGCTCCAAATTATCTGGCCGATTTGAACGAGATAAAAAGCTACCAGAAGAACTTAACCAGCGAGCAAAAAGATATTATCAAATACTGGAGCGCAGGTTCGGTATTGCGCTGGAACGAAATCCTTCGGGAACTGGTAGCCAAGCATAATCTGCCACCCTATCAAAATGACGATGGCAGTTATCCTTTCCCCAGTGCTGCAAATCCGCTGGCTTATCCCTTATTTCCATTTTCAAACCCGCCTTATGCTGCCCGTGCCTACGCTTATGTTAGTACCGCTCAATACGATGCATTGGTACAGGCCTGGAAGTTTAAAAAGCAATTTAACCGTCCTGCACCTTATACTAATGATGTGAATGTCCAGGCGCTTATTCCAAAATCTGATCTGCCTGCCTATCCCAGCGAAGATGCTGTTGTTGCGGGGGTAACTGCACAGATGATGGTACTGCTGTTTCCGGGAGATTTGGATTATATTCAGAAGAAAGTTGCCGAAGAGAAACTATACCGCCTGATGGCAGGGGCAAATACCCGGTCTGACTGGGATGCTGGCGAATCTTTAGGCAAACAGGTAGCAGCTGTTTTCCTGGCACGTGCCCGTACGGACAAAGCCGGTGCTGCGATTGGTACGCAAACCGACTGGACTGCCTTTGAAACAACTGCAAAAGCTAATGGAACCACCCCCTGGATCAGTTTAGAATTACCTCACCGCCCGCCGATGCTACCGTTATTTACAAAAGTAACACCCATGTTATTTCCTACAACTACCGTTGTAGCCCTGCGCCCGGTAGCACCGTATGCAGAAAATTCTGCAGAACACCAAAAGGAAATAGCAGAGGTGCTGGCTATGAGTAACGATCATAACCGCGAGCATGAGCGAATTGTAAGTTTTTGGGCCGATGGTGTGGGTACAGCAACCCCTCCGGGCCACTGGAACAGTATCGCCGCCGAGGAGTTTGTAAAACATAACTGGAGCGAGGTGCGCTGGGCGCGCAATTTTGCACTGCTCAACATGGCCGAAATGGATGCGGCTATTGTATGCTGGGATGCTAAGTATTATTACTTTAATCCCCGCCCTACGCAAATGATGGCAGGTATAAAAACGCTTACCGGCATTCCCAACTTTCCATCTTATACCTCGGGCCACTCTAACTTTAGCGGAGCTGCTGCAACGGTTTTAGGATACATTATACCCGAAAAAGCCAGCGCATTTATGGATATGGCGCATGAAGCGGCCATGTCACGTTTATATGGCGCAATCCATTACCGTAGCGATTGTGAGGTTGGTTTACAAACCGGTATCAAAGTAGGCGAATTTGCCGTCGCAAGAGGGAAAGCCGACGGAGCCAATTAAAATAATTGAAGATAAGAGAATCGAAACGATGAAAACTGAGGTAAGGCTGCATTATATTTTACGAGTTGCAATTGCCATGTGTTTTATAGGGCACGGGGCTTTTGGAATTATAACCAAAGAGATCTGGTGCAATTATTTCGCCGTATTTAATATCAGTAAAGCATCCGCATATGTGCTTATGCCATGGGTTGGTGTAATTGATATCATTATGGGGCTGGTAATGCTTGCCTATCCCATCCGCGCTGTTGCACTTTGGCTGGTACTTTGGGGCACCATCACTGCATTTTTAAGGCCACTGTCTGGCGAGCCGTTTGCCGAGGTACTGGAACGCGCGGGTAACTTCGGTGCACCGCTCGCGTTTTTGATCTTAACCGGCGGGGTAAATAGTTGGAAACAAGTATTCACGAAAGTAGATCCGGAGATGCAGGTATCTGCCAAAACATTTGAAACTGTAAGCAAATGTTTGGTAATAGTTGTGTTTTTGCTGTTGATGGGTCATGGCTGGCTAAATTTAATGGAAAAGAAATCCCTGCTTAAGCAGTATGCGGCACTTGGGTTTTCACAGCCGGGGAAAGCAGCCATTTTTGTAGGCGTTTTTGAAATTACCGCAGCCTTGAGTGTTCTGATTAAACCAATGGCCAATATTTTGCTGGTTTTGTTCATCTGGAAAGTAGCGTCCGAACTGTTCTACCCACATTACGAAGTTTTTGAATGGATAGAGCGCGGTGGCAGCTATGGATCTATACTTGCGCTTTGGTTCGCTCTGAAACAAAAATCTTCCCGTATCGACCTATCTTCTTTGCTAAAAAATAACAAACAAGAATCTATTAATCAAACCTAAATCCTGCACAATTGCAGATTATGCCCGGCTCGGAAGAGCCGGGCTATTACATCATTTTTTTAAAATCCTTAACCATGAAATTTACTTTTAAATTCATTGCAGCTATCGCTGTAGCTATTTTTTTCTATAACACTAACGTAAATGCGCAAGGTTGCGTAGCAATCAGGGGCAACGGATCGTTCGCGGTTATGGAACACCCTATGCTGGATTCTTCCAATCTGTCTGATAAAAGCTGGGAGTTTACTACCTCGTACCGGTATTTTAAGTCGTTCAGACACTTCAAAGGTGCAGACGAGCAGAAACAGCGCCAGGTATTGGGCAACGAGGTGATCAATCATCAAAACACCATTGATCTGAACCTCACCCGTAATTTTAACCGTTTCTGGTCACTATCGGTAGGGATCCCATATCTGATCAATACACGTTCGTCTTTATATGAACACGGTGGTAAAGAACGCCACAATTCAGAGTCACATGGCATCGGCGATATGCGTATAGTAGCTAACAGATGGTTATTTGATAGCCATACCACCCACCGGGGCAATATTCAAGTAGGCTTGGGCGTAAAACTGCCTACCGGAAATTATAACTACAATAGCTACTTTTACAATGTTACCCCAAATGAACGCCCGGTAGATCAATCTATCCAGTTAGGTGACGGCGGCGTTGGTATCATTGCAGAAGCTAATGGTTACCTCAACTTCGGCAAAAGGTTCAGCGGTTATACCAACCTTTATTACATGGCTAATCCGCGCAATACCAACGGCACCCGCACTTACCGGGAAACACTTAACGCAACTTTAGCTAATGAGGCAAATACTAGCGTACCAGATCAATACCTGGCACGTTTAGGCGTTAACTACAGGTTTGGCGGCAGGTTTAGCGCATTAACCATTTCTGCAGGTGCAAGATTGGAAGGCATCCCGGTTAGAGATCTTATTGGTAAGAGCGATGCTTTCCGCCGCCCCGGATACGTGCTTTCGGTGGAACCGTCCTTAAATTACAGCTTAAAACGTATCAATATTTTTGCAAGTGTACCTGTGGCGTTGAAACGTAACCGACTGCAAAGTGTAACTGATAAAGAAAACACGGTTACAACCGGCAAATACGTAATTGGCGATGCTGCCTTTGCAGACTATTCTATTAATATAGGCGCTTCATTCAAATTCTAAATTTCTGTACTTAGTTTAATAAATTGGTTAAAAGCCGGGCGTAGTGACCCCGGCTTTTTTATTTTAATTTTATCAGGATAAAAATTCAGCAATAATACTTCGTGTACACCTGATCTACCAAATCAAGCAACACTGGAATGCACCTGCAATATTATATCTGGATTTTCTTACCGACCGCTGGTCTCTGCGCCTTCTTCGTGTATTTTACAGCAACAAGTCCACAACTTCTCTTTTTTTACCTGTACAAGTGTTTTAATCCCCCTGCATTTAATAGTTTTACGGCATGAATAACGCCGAACAAAATTTTGCAGCATTAAGACTCATATTGCCGCCCGCGCCAAAACCTCTTGGGGTTTACAAACCATGCTTAGTAGTTGGTAAATTTCTCTATGTATCCGGACACGGAACAGTTAAAAGCGACGGTACGCTTATTATTGGCCGCATCGGAGATGATATGTCGCCTGAAGATGGTAAGCTGGCAGCACGCCAGGTAGGATTAGCGATTTTAGCTACAATTAAAGCCAATATAGGCAGCTTAAATAATATTAAAAGGGTTGTGAAAGTATTGGGTATGGTTAATTGTACTGCTGACTTTGAGAAACATCCTTTTATCATCAACGGCGCAAGCGAATTATTCGCCAGTGTTTGGGGTGAAGAAAGTGGTATTGGAGTACGCAGTGCGGTAGGTATGGGCTCATTGCCGGATAATATACCGGTGGAAATAGAAGCCATGTTTGAACTGGAAGACTAAAACCGCCAATATATATATGTGGTACACCATTGCCGATACAGATGAGTTAGATACGCCTGCCCTGGTTGTTTATCCTGACAGGATTAAGTTTAACATCGATATGGTAAAATCCATGATTGATGACGTGGACCGGTTAAGACCGCATGTAAAGACTCATAAAAGCCCGCAGGTAACCAAGCTGATGCTACAGGCAGGCATTACTAAATATAAATGCGCAACTATAGCCGAGGGCGAAATGCTTGCTATGTGCAAAGCCCCGGATGTTTTGCTTGCCTATCAACCAAGCGGGCCAAAGCTCAATAGATTTATTGAGCTTATTAAAAAGTATCCTGAAACGACGTTTTCCTGTGTGGTAGACAATGTTATCACCGCTGAATTGATCGATTCTGCGGCGAGACTAAATGGTTTGATCGTCAGGGTATTTATTGACCTGAATGTTGGCATGAACCGCACAGGCATCGTGCCGGGAAGAGACGCACTCGCCCTTTATGTATCCTGTACAAAATTGCCCGGCATTAAAGTCATAGGTCTTCATGCTTACGATGGGCACATACATGATGCCGACATACAAGTAAGGATGAAAAAGGCAGACGATGCTATGCAAGCTGTTTATCACCTGGCAAGGTTAATTGAAGAGGCTGGTTTACCACTTCCCGTCATCATCGCCGGCGGCTCGCCAACTTACCCCATTCTCGCAGGCAACAAACGACTGGAATGTAGTCCTGGAACTTTTGCTTACTGGGACAGGGGTTATCAGATGGCTTTTGATGAACAGCCTTTTCTGCCTGCCGCATTAATTATTGCAAGGGTGATATCCCTGCCTGATACTGGGAAAATATGCATTGATGTGGGCCATAAATCTGTATCCGCAGAAAACGAACTTGCTAAGCGTATTTATTTCCTTAATGCTCCCGATCTGGTTTTTACCAGCCAAAGCGAGGAACATTTAGTTGCTGATGCCGGCGAAAATCACACTTTTAAAATCGGTGACATTTTATACGGATTGCCTTATCACATTTGCCCCACTATTGCTTTGTATGAACGTGCGCTAGTTATTGAAGAGCAGCACGTCAAAGGCGAATGGCTAAATACGGCAAGGGATAGAAAGATCACAATTTAACACTGGCACGATCAAACTGACTTTGCCTAATTGCTTTTGAGTTGGATCAACCGAACAATTTAGTCATCACCATCAATCAAAAAAAAAATTTATGTTCATAATAGATGCTCATCTCGACCTCAGCATGAACGCACTGGAATGGAACCGCGACCTGCGTAAACCTATTGGAGAAATCAATTTGCGTGAGCAAGGTTTAACCGATAAACCAGATCGCGGCCTTGGTGTAGTGTCGTTACCCGATTTAAGAAAAGGGAATATTGGCCTGGTGGTGGCTACCCAAATTGGCCGTTATGTGGCACCCGCCAATAATTTGCCCGGTTGGCACTCTCCGCAGCAAGCCTGGGCGCAGACGCAGGGCCAGCTAGCCTGGTATAAGGCAATGGAAGATGATGGCGAAATGGTACAGATCAATGATCTTACCTCACTGGAAGATCATTTGAAACTTTGGGCAGAAGACAGCCACGAAGAACACAAACCTGTTGGCTATATTCTTAGCTTAGAAGGGGCCGATTCTTTGGTGGATATAAGTTACCTGGAGCGGGCTTATAAAAATGGTTTACGTGCGGTAGGGCCGGCACATTACGGGCCGGGCCGTTATGCCAACGGTACCGACGCAACAGGCAAAATGGGGGCGGAGGGTTTAGCGCTTTTAAAGGAGATGGAGCGCCTAAACGTTATTCTGGATGCTACTCACCTCTGCGATGATGCGTTTTGGCAGGCGCTGGATAACTTTAACGGCCACATTTGGGCAAGCCATAATAATTGCCGGGCACTGGTGAACCATAACCGGCAGTATAGTGATGAAATGATCAAAGCGCTTGTAGACCGTGGCGCTGTGATTGGCGCAGCGCTGGACGCCTGGATGATGGTGCCCGGGTGGGTGAGAAGGCAATCGACTCCAAAAGGGATGGCCTGTAATATGGAGGTGATGGCAGATCACATCGATCATATTTGCCAGATAGCCGGTAACGCGCTGCATGTGGGAATGGGTACCGATTTGGATGGCGCATTTGGTAAAGAGCAATGCCCATACGACCTGGAAACAATTGCAGATTTGCAAAATGTTCCAACCCTTCTGCAAAAGCGTGGTTATACTAACGAGGAAATAGAAGGAATGATGCATGGTAATTGGTTACGATTTTTACGCAATGCCTGGAAATAAAGTTAAGTATGAGTGCAGAACAGCAAAGGTTAAGCGGTACCGGATGGAAAAAATGGGGACCTTACGTTAGCGACCGCCAGTGGGGTACCGTACGCGAAGACTATAGCGCAGGTGGCGATGCCTGGAACTATACTACCCACGATATGGCCCGCAGTAAGGCTTACCGTTGGGGCGAAGAGGGAATAGCTGGCATTAGCGACCGCGACCAGCAGCTATGCTTCGCGATAGCGCTGTGGAACAAAAAAGATCCGATTATAAAAGAACGCTATTTTGGTTTAACCAATAGCGAGGGTAACCACGGTGAGGATGTAAAGGAGCTGTATTATTATCTGGATAATACGCCTACGCATTCTTATATGAAAATGCTTTACAAATATCCGCAGCAACAATATCCTTATAGCACCTTACTGAATGAAAACAAAAAACGGGGACGTAAAGACCCTGAATATGAACTGATAGATACTGGGATTTTCGACAATGACGAATACTTCGATGTATTTGTAGAGTACGCCAAAGCCTCGCAGGATGATCTCCTGATCAAAATAACACTTAAGAACCATTCACAAGAAGCTGCAAGCCTTAATGTGCTGCCTACGTTATGGTTCCGTAATACCTGGGCCTTAGGTTATGATAGCGATGTTCCGAAGCTTTCTGTCGCTAATGCCAACGAGGTAAAAATAGAACACAAGGAATTAGGAGCGCTGTATCTCCAGGCCGAAGGGTCGCCAGAATTGCTTTTTTGCGATAATGAAAGCAATACGGTTCGCCTCAATACTTATGACGATGGCAAGCCGTTTTATAAAGATGGAATTAACGATCATATAGTTCACGGTGCAAACAGCATTAATCCAAATAATACCGGCACCAAAGCGGCTGTTAATTATGATGTTACGGTTCCCGGTAAAGGGCAATACGTATTGCGGCTAAGATTATCGCGTTCGGCAGATGCTGGTTTTGATGATTTTGAAGCAATGTTTAAAACACGGCAAGCAGAAGCAGATCTGTTTTACCAGGAGTTACAGCCTGCCGGTAACTCAGACAAAGCACTCATTCAGCGCCAGGCATATGCAGGGATGTTATGGAGCAAGCAGTTTTATTATTACGATGTTCATCAATGGCTTAATGGTGACCCGGCGCAGCCAAAACCGCCGGCGGAAAGATTAACTGGTCGTAACAGTCATTGGCCGCAATTTAATAACAGGGGCAATATCATCTCTATGCCCGATAAGTGGGAATTCCCGTGGTTTGCCGCATGGGATCTGGCCTTTCACTGTATCCCCTTAGCCAATCTGGATATGGCCTTTGCCAAAAGGCAACTAACACTATTGGTGAAAGAATGGTATATGCACCCCAACGGGCAGCTGCCCGCCTACGAATGGGATTTTGGCGATGCTAACCCCCCGGTGCATGCCATGGCCACCTGGAAAATTTACCTGCTGGACAAGGCCAATAATGATGGCAAGGGTGATACGTATTTCCTGGAACGTATTTTCCATAAATTGATGCTGAACTTTACCTGGTGGGTAAACCGAAAAGATGAGGCCGGAAATAATATTTTCGAAGGCGGCTTCTTAGGCCTGGACAACATAGGCGTATTTGATCGAAACACCCGATTTACCAATGGCGCGCACCTGGAGCAGGTGGATGGTACCAGCTGGATGGCCATGTATTCGCTCAACCTGCTGCGTATGTCAAACGAGCTGGCAACTACAAACAAAGCTTACCAGGATATTGCCTCTAAATTTTTCGAGCACTTTATTTATATCGCAAGTGCGATATCCAGTCATGGCGACAATAATACCGGCCTTTGGGATGAGGGTGATGGTTTCTTTTACGATCAGCTGCGCCGTGCCGACGGCAGTACCGAAAAAATGCGGGTGCGCAGCATTGTTGGTCTGATCCCATTATTCGCTGCAGAGGTGCTGGATGATTCCGCTATCGTTAACAACCCTATTTTCCGGGATAGGATGGATTGGTTTGCGGCTAACCGGCCCGATCTGGCTTCACTTGTATCGCGCTGGGATGAGACACGAGGTACTGGCAAACATCTCATTAGCTTACTAAGAGGCTACAGGATGAAGCGGCTGTTGCGATACATGCTGGATGAGAATGAGTTTCTGAGCCCCTACGGTATCCGTTCTTTGTCAAAACACCATCTCGACCATCCATACAGCGTTAATGTGGAGGGTAATGATTTTACAATAGCGTACGTGCCAGCCGAAAGCGATAGTGGTGTTTTTGGCGGCAACAGCAACTGGCGAGGCCCGGTGTGGATGCCAATGAACTACCTCCTGATTGAAAGCCTGCACACCTACCACCAATATTACGGCGACGATTTTAAAGTTGAATGCCCAACAGGATCCGGCCATATGATGAGCCTGAAGGAGGTTGCTAACGAGATCTACCGGCGTGTTTCTAACATCTTTTTAAAGGATGAAAAGGGCCGTCGGGCGGTATTCGGAGAGCATATTAAAATGCAGAACGATCCCGAGTTTAAGGATCATATTCTGTATCATGAGTATTTCGACGGTGACAATGGCAGCGGCAAAGGTGCATCCCACCAAACCGGCTGGACGGGGTTGATAGCAAATTGTTTGTATCAGTAGGATAAAATGCCGGGCTGAATCATATCAGTAATTTAATGCATTTTAGAAAAATCCTTTATTGACTTTTTGCGCAGATAATTTAAATTTTTCCCCTGATTCTCCCATTGCGTTCAAAAGACACATTAATATTTTTTTATTCAATTTAATTGATTTAGATTTATTGACCAAGTAAACTAAAACCAATTATGATGAATTCAAACAGACGTGACTTTTTAAAAAGTGCCGGTGCGCTGGCACTTGGTAGTGTTGCTTTATCGGGCAATGCGGCTTCTTTGTTAAGCTTACCAGATAAACATGCCGTCGGGATCCAATTATTTACATTTTTTAATGTAATGGATGCAGATGTTAAAGGCACGTTAAGCAAAATTTCTGCCGTTGGCTACAAGGAGATTGAATCTGCTTTTAGCAAATTAGGTGGATATTACGGTATGAAGCCAAAAGAATTTAAGGCGATGGTAAATGGGGAAGGCCTTGCATGGAAATCGCACCATGTGTTGGGCGCTCCCTTCAAAATGCCTCCGGGAATGAAAATGCCCACCACACCAGATGGTAAACCTATGGTAGTGCCTTCAATGCTGAATCTGCGCGATAACATGCAGCAGCTGGTTGACGAAGCAGCAGAGGGCGGTGTTACCTACCTGGTTTGCGCCAATGCACCAATCAATACCCTCGATGATATTAATTCGTCTATTTCGATATTGCAAAAGACAGGCGCTGCTGCAAAAAAAGCAGGTTTGCAATTTTGTTATCATAATCACGATGCAGAATTCCACACCGTTGACGGCAAAATACCTTACGACCTTATGCTTGCCGAAACAGACAAAGATGAGGTAAAGTTTGAACTTGACCTGGCCTGGGCCATTAAAGCCGGCAAAAACCCGGTCGAAATGTTTAAACAGCATCCGGGTCGTTTCCCGCTTTGGCACGTGAAAGACCTGGATGCTGCAAGAGAGACCATCTTGCCGGTAGGCAGCGGCACTATAGATTTTAAACCGGTCTTCGCAGCAGCAAAATCAGCAGGCATGCAGCATTTCTTTGTAGAGCATGATATGCCTAAAGATCCGTTTGCAAGCATGGCCAGCAGCTTTGCATTTGTACAAAAGAGTTTAAACGTTTAGCTTATTCTTCTTCTTCAATATACGTTTGCACGAAGCTATCATCGCTTATTGCGGTGATGAGCGCGTTTAAAATATCTTTTTCCGGCGACTCGTCGTCTACATCGTCGGCGTAGTCCTCTAATTCATCCAAGTATGTTACCGCCTGCTGTTCGTCGTCGAACAGCAGGATAACATCTTCATTAACCTCTGTGTCCGTACCATTCGGTGGTTTTGGGATACTATATTCGTCAAACATGTCCCTTGTTATCAGGGCAGAACTTTGTGGGATGTCAATTCTTAGCATTTTTTAGCTTTTAGTTGTTTCTTTTGGTTTTTCTTTGTCTTCAACATACCCGGTAAAGGTAATAGATTGCCTGTTAACACTAATGACCGATAAACTTGCCGAACCTGTGGCAGAAATGGTAAGGATAAGCTGATTGGTATACCGGGCATCCTTCGGCTTAATGTTGATAAGGAACTTTCCTTTCTTTTTTTCTGTAGTAGCGTAATCAAACTTGGTAGATGTAAATTTTATACCGCTATCATTGGTTGAATTATAGCCCACATTAAAATAAGCTTCGCCAAAATACGGCAGGTAGGAGATGATCGTATCCGGTTTTACCTGCAGGTCGTATCCATAGTTTAAATATCTCGGGTTGCCGGCACCCTGCCCATTTAATAGTTGTATTACATCATTATTTAAGGGGTAAACATACTGCGCCTTAAACACGTAGTTTTTTGATTGAATAAGCTGTTTCACTGCTGCAATTTTAGCAGCCTCCTTGTCGGCTTTTGTTGGCTGAGCCATGCCCGGCATGCTGATCGAAAAAACGACAGTCATTGCCATCAATATCTTTATTAAAGTTTTCATTGTTAACTAATTATATTATAAATATAACGTTTGCTTAGGGTATAACATTATGTATGTAAATAAGTTTAACATCCGCAGACATTAAACCTTTATCGACAATATTTATACCTCTTAGCTGCTGTTTACTTTTGAAATACCTGTCCTTACGTTCGAAGACATTGCAAATGTTATTAACCTTCTCATGATCTGCTTATTTAAAAGAAGGATGCACTATTAAGCCTAATTCCATAAACTGTTTTCAACTGGTTAAAATTAAAAAGCCACCCTGCATATGCAGAATGGCTTTATTTTTTCAACTCCCCCCTTAGGGGAACGAGAGTAAATTATATCAAGCTTACGCTCCGGTTAACAAACTCAGTTAATTCGGCACCTGTTAATAGGCCTTGCGATAACAATGCCAGGTCAAAGGCTTGTTTGGCCAACTGAGCCTGTACTTCAGTATTATCATCAGCCAGGATCTTGCTGATCAGTTTGTGGTTTCCATTTACAATAACCTTGTAGTTATCGGGCATGTTGCCGTAGAAACCCATACCGCCACCCATAGCAGCCATATCTTTCATCCGGCGCATAAACTCATCCATTGTAACAGTAACCGGCAATTCATCCGGGTTAAGGCTTTCCAGCTGAACTTTATAGGCTGGTTTGTTGATGGCTTTATCAAAGATCTCTTTGATCTTAGTCGATTGCTCTTCGTTCAATACTGTTTCCAGTACTTCATCTTTCTTAATCAGTTTATCGGCAACATCAGCATCCACACGTTTTAATGATGTTTTCTCTAATTTTTGCTCTAACTGGCTAATGAAGTGGTTATCTATTGGCGAGTTCATCACCAATACATCATAGCCCTTTTTACCGGCCGACTGTATAAACGCATCTTGCTTATCTGGGTCGTTGGTGTAAATGTAAACCAATTGGCCGTCTTTGTCAGTTTGGGTAGCTTCAACCTTGTCTTTGTATTCCGGTAAGGTGAAATTCTCTTTTTTGGTATTGGTCACTAAAACAAAGTCTTTAGCCTTATCGTAAAACTTCTCTTCGCTCACCATACCGTATTTTACAAACAGGCCAATGTCGGTCCATTTGTCTTCAAAGTTTTTACGGTCTGCTTTAAACAGATCAGAAAGTTTATCAGCCACTTTTTTAGTAATGTAACTGTTAATCTTTTTAACGTTGCTATCAGCCTGTAAAAAGCTCCGGCTCACATTCAGCGGGATATCCGGTGAATCGATAACACCATGTAATAACATTAAAAATTCCGGAACGATATCCTTCACCTCATCAGTAATAAATACCTGGCGACTGAACAATTTGATCTTGTTCTTGGTGATCTCGAAATCGTTCTTCAGTTTAGGGAAATACAATACACCGGTTAAGTTGAAAGGGTAATCAACATTCAGGTGGATCCAGAACAAAGGATCTTCGCTGTAAGGGTAAAGTTCTTTGTAAAATTTAAGATAATCCTCATCCTTCAGCTCATTTGGCGATTTCGTCCAGATAGGGGTGGTATCGTTAATGATATTGTCGGTTTCAACAGATTTGTATTTTGGCTTGTCTTCTTCGTCAACACCATCTTCCTCTTCCTGCGTAGTGGTACCAAACTTAATAGGTACCGGCAGGAATTTAGCGTATTTGTCCAGGATCTCCTGCAGTTTTTGCTGGTTAAGAAATTCCTCAGATTCTGCGTTAATGTGCAGGGTGATCTCGGTACCGCGCTCTTCCAGGCTGCCTTCGCTTATTTCAAACTCGGTGCTGCCATCGCAGGTCCAGCGGGCAGGTTCTGCACCATCCTGGTAGCTAAGGGTTTCAATATCAACCCGGTCTGCCACCATAAATGCCGAATAAAAACCTAAACCAAAACGGCCGATGATCTCATTAGCATCTTTAGCTTCTTTAAATTTCTCTACAAACTCGGTAGCGCCTGAAAAAGCTATCTGGTTAATGTATTTTTTTATTTCTTCAGCCGTCATCCCCAAACCGTTATCAGATATGGTGATGGTCTTTTTGTCTGCATCAAAAGCAACTTCCACACGCAGGTTGCCCAGTTCGCCGGTGTATTGGCCTAATGACGCTAAACGCTTAATTTTTTGCGTAGCATCTACAGCATTAGAAACCAGCTCGCGCAGAAAGATCTCGTTATCAGAGTATAAGAATTTCTTAATGATAGGGAAAATGTTTTCGGTGTGAATCGAAATAGATCCTTTTTCTTGCATTGTAGTATAATTTAGTGTGATGTTTGAATTTACAGTAAGGCTTTATCAACCAGCGTTCCAAAGTGAGATATAGTGACGAATTGGCAGAGCTGCTGGGTGTAAGAATTTCCGCCGTTGTTGGTGTTTTCACCAACAACCTTTAGGACGGTGAACTTGTGCACAGTGGTACGCATAGCGGCTTGTTGGTGAAAACACCAACAAGGGCATTAATAGCTATTCTTTAATTGTTCAGGCGCTAAACTGTAGAATAAACGTGGCACCTTTCCCATCCACACTTTGTACCTGTATGTTACCTTTGTGCAGCAGCATAATTTGTTTACAGAGGCTTAAGCCGATACCGCTGCCAGTTTTACGCGTGCTGAAGAAGGGGATAAATATCTTATCCAGCAGTTCTGGCGGCATACCCAGGCCGTTGTCCATAATTTTCACCAGGACCTTGTTGCCTTTGGTTTCGGCAGACAGGGTTATACGTGGTTCCGGCTTGTCTTTTACCGCCTCTATGGCATTTACCAGCAGGTTAATCATCACCTGGTCGATAAGGTTAATATCCGCTTCAATAGCCAGGGCAGGATCTCGCAGAATGATCTCCAGCTCGATGTTCTTTTTCTCCAGGGTCGGGCGCATCAGGCTGTTCAGGTTCTCGAACATGTTGCGCACCAGTATCTTATCCAAATCCAGTCGGGTAATTTTGTTAAGGCTGCGATAACTTTCCGTGAATTTGAGCAGACCTTCACTGCGGCGTTTAATGGTGTCTATACCCAGTTCGATATCTTCCAGGTCGGAGCTGTTCACCGATCCGGTAATCTCTGGGCTCTGCAATCTATTCTTCAGCGTATCAGCCAGCGAGGAAATTGGCGCCACCGAATTCATGATCTCATGCGTCATCACATTCAATAACTTCGACCAGGCCTTCGATTCTGTTTCGTCCAAAGCTTCGCTTACATTCTGGAAAGCCACAAGTTTGTACATTTTCTCATCGCTGCGCATCAGGCTGGCAGTTACCAGCATTTTTACCTGTTGCTGATTCCGGGTAACACTCAACACTTCGGCATCGCCGGGCTTTAGCCTTATAATGTTGGCATAAAGTTCGGGCTCGCGCTTTTCAAGGGAATGGATGGTTTTTAAATAGGGGACACCTATCAGGCTTTTAAAGGCTTCGTTGATCCAACCGGTTTCGCCGGTTTCCTGTTCGTAAGAGAGCAGACCCGTGTCAACCAGTTCCAGGATCTTTTGCAGGTAATGATACTGCGTTTCGCGCTCCCGGCTGATGAGTTTAAAGGTGGAGTTGATCTCATTAAAACCCTTTCTTAACGGTTTCAATTCATTTGGCGCACGCCGAACGTCAAAGTGGCGACTAAAATCCCGGTAATGGATCGACTCTACAAACTGGTTCACCTCGTCCTGTGCCTTGCGCTGGAAACGGATGAGATCCAACACCGAATAGATCACCAGCGGTATGGTGATCACCCCATATAAATAGGCACCCTTACCTGCCACAACTACCATGGATGTAGCGGTGATAGCTACAAACAAGAATAAAACACGCAGCAGCAGCCGCCATTCATACCGGTTAAATGTCATACTTGCTTAGTCTGCGGTAAAGTGCGGTGCGGGTTAAGCCCAGTTCTTTAGCCGCACGGGTAATATTGCCGCTGTGTTTATCTATAACGCGTAGTATAGCATTTTTTTCCATTTCACTTAGCGGGATATTGCTGTCATCCTCCAGTGCGGTCTCTCCCGGGGTTTCCAATATGGAGAAGATCAGGTCGTCTGCATGCAGAATATGGTCATCTGCCATGATCACCGCCCTTTCGATTGTGTATTGCAGCTCGCGTACATTGCCCGGGAAGTTGTACGATTTTAACTTGGTAAGTGCTGCGTTATCAAAATCCATACTTGGCTTTAAATATTTGCCTGCATATAGTTTTGCGAAATGCCGCGCCAGGATCACGATATCATCATTACGGCGGCGCAATGGCGGCATGTTGATCTCCACCGTATTAATACGGTAAATTAAATCTTTACGGAACTTATTTTCATTGGCCAACTCAGATATAGGGACATTGGTAGCGCAGATCAGGCGGATATCGATATCGATAGCCTTGTTGGTGCCTAATCGCGTAACCTGCCTGTTTTGCAAAATAGTAAGCAGTTTTGCTTGCTGCTGCAGGCTAATGTTGCCAATTTCATCCAGGAAGAGGGTGCCGCCTTCGGCTTCTTCAAAACGGCCCATCCGGTCTTCACGGGCATCGGTATAAGCACCTTTTTTATGACCGAAGAGTTCGCTCTCGAACAAACTATCGGTGAGGGCGCCCACGTCTACTTTAATGAAAGGCTTATTAGCCCGTAGCGAGCGATCGTGGATGGCCTTCGCCATCAGGTCTTTACCGGTTCCGTTTTCGCCGAGGATCAAAATATTGGCATCGGTAGGGGCTATTTTATTTACCTTATGAAAAATATCCTCCATCACGTCCGATTCGCCAAGAATAGCTTTACCGGCATCGCCTTTCACCGTTGGTTTGCTGCTTTTACTGGTGCCCTCTTTTTTATCCAGCAGATCTTTAATGGTTTCTATCAGCTTTTCATTATGCCAGGGTTTTACCACAAAATCATTTGCGCCTTCTTTAAGAGAGCGCACCGCCAGGTCGATATCTCCATATGCAGTGATCATGATCACGCAAACGTTGGGCTTCCACTCTTTAATTTTGCGCAGCCAGTAAATACCTTCGTTGCCGGTGTTAATGGCGCTGTTGAAGTTCATATCTAAAAGCACCAAATCTACCTGGTTGCGTTGCAACAGCCAGTTCAGGTTCTCCGGGTTCTTTTCAGTGATAATTTCCTGTGTCTCTGTTTTAAGTAATAACTTAACTGCCGTTAATACATCGGGGTCGTCGTCAACAATTAAAACAGTAGCTTTTTTAAGTATCATATATAGATCGATAGTTCGTTGGTTCAAATGTTCAACGGTGTTGGGCAGATATTAAACTCGATTAGCTTCCCGTTGCCTGCTTCTGTGCTGCATCAAGAGACTAAGCCAAACGCGGCTTCATATTAATAATATTCGGCTAAAAATACCTCTGCAATTTAATATTTGATTGTTAAATATCATACCATTTATGCTATAATAGCTATTGGGTTGAAAATCAAGTATGGAATATGCTATCCCATCGCTTAGCTCAAAAACGCATTGTATCATAACCGAACACATGCTGTAACATTAGCGTACGGTGGATTATTGCTAAAGTGATTTAATGTATTGAAATACAGTATTTTAATTTGTGGCATGTGTTTTTGTATCTATCATGAAAATATTAAGATAACACTGTGGACAGAGTAATAGAAAAAAAGACATGGAGTACCAATCGGCTTGCGACTATAGCCGGTATAACAGGTGTGGTATTATTTGGCAGCTGGATGGTTTTTGGTGCTGTGGGGGGTAAAAGCAAATTAAATGTTGATACCGAACGGATCACGATCAGCGAAGTTAAGAAAGGGGCTTTCCAGGAGTTTATCCCGGTGAACGGTGTGGTAACGCCAAAAACAACTATTTACCTGGATGCAATAGAAGGCGGCCGTGTGGAAGAGAAGTTTGTTGAAGATGGTGCCAACCTTAAAAAAGGCGATCCGATCATCCGTTTATCTAATACCGATCTGGAGCTAAACCTGGCGAACCAGGAAACCGCGGTATATGCGGCACAAACACAGATGCAGATTTCACATAACAGCGCAACATCTAGCACTATTAATAAACTTAATCAAATGGCTGATGTGGAAAGCGCATATATTGAAGCTTTACGGGTTTACAATCTTGATAAAAAATTACTGGATCAGAAAGCTATCGGCTTGCAGGAATATAAAACTGCGGAGAATACCTATAACTATCAGCTAAAACGAAAAAAGCTGACTACCCAAATTTTAAAACAAGATACCACTTTAACAACCCAGGAAGCCCAGCAGGCCCGTGAGCAATATGCCCACATGAAAAGCACGCTGGAACTGATGCGTAAAAAAGTAGCCGATTTAACCGTTCGTGCCCCTATAGATGGGCAATTAACCGCGATGGATGCCGAGGTTGGTCAAAACAAAAATAAAGGTGAACACTTGGGGCAGCTGGATGCCCAAGGCGGTTTCAAGGTGAGTGTTGATGTTGAGGAACATTACCTGTCGCGGATCTATGCGGGGCTTATGGGCGATTTTACCTTTGCCGATAAAACCTACAAGCTTACCATTACTAAGGTGTTCAGCAACATTGTTGGCGGCCGTTTTAAGGTAGATATGAAGTTTGTAGGCGAGGTACCCAAAGGCATCCGCAAGGGGCAAACTTTACAGATTCGCCTGGCCCTGAGCGACGAAACAACTGCATTACTGGTTCCGAAGGGTGGATTTTACCAGCAAACCGGTGGTAACTGGATCTTTAAAGTGAGCGAAGATGGCAAAACCGCTTATAAGGTTGATATCCAGATAGGCCGCTTCAATACCGATAACTATGAGCTGCTGCAGGGTTTAAAACCTGGTGACAAGGTGATTACCTCCAGTTATGAGAATTATGGGGATATACAGGAACTGGTGCTGAAAAAGTAATGCAAGGAAGCCCAGTATTCACTGTCAGAAGGGATTGATAAAGACGAAATAAGTACTATTAAAATATAAAAATCACAATTAAATCAAAACGTCCTTTCGCTTAACCGGCGAAAGGGCACAAGGGAGGCCAAATGATAAAAATTACAAATCTTGAGAAATTTTACCGCACTGAGGAGGTAGAAACCATTGCATTGAACAAACTGTCAATGGATGTTAACACCGGCGAGTTTGTGGCCATCATGGGCCCGTCTGGCTGCGGTAAATCAACTTTGCTAAACATCCTCGGCATGCTGGATGATCCGGACAATGGCAGCTATGTATTTAATGGTGTGGAGATAGCGCACTTTAACGAACGCAAACGTGCCGATCTGCGTAAACACAACATTGGTTTCGTTTTCCAAAGCTTTAACCTGATTGATGAGTTAACCGTTTTTGAAAATGTGGAGCTACCCCTTATCTACACCGGTGTAAGCAGTGCCGATCGTGTAAAAAGGGTGGAAGAAGTACTGGATAAGATGCAGATCATGCATCGCCGCAACCACTACCCGCAGCAATTATCTGGTGGACAGCAGCAGCGTGTGGCTATTGCCCGCGCGGTTGTAAACAAACCAAAACTAATCCTTGCGGATGAGCCTACCGGTAACCTGGATAGCAGCAACGGTAACGACGTAATGGAACTATTAACCGACCTGAACGAGCAGGGAACTACCATTATTATGGTTACCCACTCTGAGCATGATGCCCGTTACAGCCACCGTATCATCCGTTTATTAGACGGACAAACCGTAATGGAAAACATTATGGTTTAATACCGACCAGCAGGAACTACCTTTTTTGATTAATATATAGTTAAGTGTGCCTCCGGCTTCGCCCACTGCCAAAAGCGTTTTGGCGGTGGGAAGGCTTGAGAATTGCCTTGTTTTTAGGTTTTGAGCGCTGAACTGCCCCATTACACACAAGTTCTGCAGCCCAATGAAAGCGATTTAAATCGGTGTAATCATAATTATAAATCAGTGTAATTATAAGCTATTATGTTAAAAAACTTTTTGAAATTAACCTGGCGGAACCTAATGAAAAATAAGGGTTTTACCGCCATTAACATAGCCGGGCTTGCTGTTGGTATGGCCAGTGCTGCATTGATCCTCTTTTGGGTACAGAACGAGGCAAGCTATGATCAGTTTCACGCCAATAAAGACCGCTTATACCAGATGTATAACCGCTCGGTATTCGATGGCAAGCTTTGGTGCTGGGGTACTACACCTAAGATCATGAGCACTACGTTTAAGCAAGAATTTTCGCAGGTAGAGCAGGCAGCACGGACCGATCGCGCCAACTTCTTATTTAGCATTGGCAATAAGCACCTTACGCTCTCGGGGAATTTTACTGACCCTGATTTTCTTATAATGTTTAGTTTTCCCTTGCTAAAGGGCAATCCTAAAACTGCGCTGAATGAAATGAAAAATATTGTCCTTACCGAAAAAACAGCAAAGAAACTGTTTGGCGATGAGGATGCGATGGGCAAAACCATCAAAATAGACAGTGTTGATTTTTTCACCGTAACCGGTGTGATGAAAAACTTGCCTAACAACACGCAATTCGACTTTGAATATTTAATGCCGTGGACATATCTTGAGAAAACGAATAGAGAAGTTGATAAAAATTGGGGCAATAATTCTGTGAATAGTTGGGTACTACTGAAGCCGGGCGTAACCGAAGCTAGTGCGAATAAGCTCGTTAAAGATGTCACCCGCAGACATTCGGACATAAAAGACATAGACGTTTTTTTGCATCCGGCTACCAAATGGCGGCTTTATTCAAAATTCGAGAATGGAAAGATAGTGGGCGGCAGAATTGAAACCGTTAAATTATTCAGCATAATTGCAGGCTTTATATTGTTGATTGCCTGTATCAACTTTATGAACCTCAGCACTGCAAGGAGCGAAAAACGTGCAAAAGAAGTGGGCATCAGGAAGGTTGTAGGCGCTTCAAAAACAAGCCTAGTTGCTAAGTTTTTGGGCGAATCCACCATGATCGCTTTTTTTGCAGGTTTAGTGGCGCTCGTCATCATCCAGTTATCGCTGCCCTCGTTTAATATGCTTACCGACAAGCAATTGTTTATACCTTACACTAGTCCGGCGTTTTGGACAATCTTTCTTGCCTTTATCCTATTTACAGGAATGCTGTCCGGCAGTTATCCTGCGCTGTATCTTTCCTCTTTTATCCCGGTAAAAGTTTTAAAGGGTACGTTTAAGGCAGCCAGGGCTGCTCTTTCGCCCCGCAAGGTGTTGGTCGTAACACAATTCACGTTTGCCATAGTGCTGATCATTTCAACCATCATTATAAAAGAACAATTGGATTACGCCCAAAATCGCGATACCGGATATACAAAGAATAATCTGGTTTACAGTTTCATGTCGGGCACTGTGCAAAAAAACTATTCCCTCATTAAAAATGATCTGTTGAACAGCGGTGCCGCCACTGCAGTAAGTAAAACAAGTGCGCCTATGACCGAGGGCTGGAGCGATACCTGGGATTACAACTGGGAGGGCAAGCCAGAGGGGGCGAAACTAGATTTCAACGTTTTCAATACCGACGGTGACTTCGCCAAAACGATGGGCTTGAAAGTGATTGACGGTCGTGAGATAGACATAAAGAAGTTCCCATCGGATTCTACAGGTATCATGCTCAACGAAGCGGCTGTGAAAATTATGGGGTTCAAGCATCCGGTGGGTAGTATTGTAAAGAGAAGCAACGGGAAATTTATTGTAGTAGGGGTTATTAAAGATTTCATTTTGCAATCGCCTTATGAGCCGGTTCATCCTATGGTGATACACGGGCCATCCGCCTGGTTTAACGTGATCCACTATAAACTTAATGACAAGAACACCACAGCAGCGAATTTGAAACTCGCCGAGCAAGTTTTTAAAAAGTACAATTCCGATTACCCTTTTGATTATCACTTTATAGATGAAGAATACAGCAAGAAATTTAAAGATGAGCAGCGTACAGGTACGCTGGCTACCCTTTTTGCGGGCTTAACCATATTTATATCGTGCCTGGGTTTGTTTGGTTTAGCTACTTATATGGCCCAGAACAGAATAAAGGAAATTGGTGTGCGTAAAGTATTGGGCGCATCTGTGGTGGGCATTACCTCCATGTTATCGAAGGATTTTTTGATGCTGGTGGGTGTGGCTTTTCTAATTGCAACGCCGGTAGCATGGTATGGCATGCACAACTGGCTGCAGGGCTATTCGTACCGGGTAAATATCAGCATTTGGGTATTCGCGATAGCTGCTTTTGTAACTACGCTGCTCTCCATTATTACAGTAAGTTTTCAGGCGGTTAAAGCCGCGCTGGCTAACCCTGTGAAGAGTTTAAGAAGCGAGTAGGTTGATGGTCTATAGACCATGGTAACAAATAATGGAAAACTAACCAGGGACTGTCGACTGGAGTCGGTGTAATGAAAAATAACCATTTTCAATCGATTAATGATTAAGATCATGTTTAGAACCTATATAAAAACCGCATTCCGGAGCCTCTTGAAAAACAAGGGCTTTACGGCTATTAACGTTTTGGGGCTTGCCCTTGGCTTGGGCACCTGCCTGCTTATTATTTTTTATGTAGCCGACGAGTTAAGTTATGATCGCTATAATATCAAAAGTGAGCGTATCTTCCGTGTAAACGCCGAACTGAAATTGGGTGAAAATAAAAAAGACTATGCCGTGGTCATGCCGCCCTTAGCCAAAACGCTCGTATCCGAATATCCATACGTGGAAGACGCCGTACGGTTAAAAAATGCCTATACGGTACACATTAAAAAAGGAAGCGTAAACATGGTAGAGAACAGGGGTGCCTTTGCTGATGCATCATTGTTTAATGTGTTTACTCTGCAGATGATAAATGGCGACACAAAGACTGCACTTGTTGAGCCAAATTCCGTAGTGTTGACCGAGCACATTGCCAAAAAATATTTTGATAAAACGGATGTGGTAGGCAAAGTGATGATCCTCAACGATGATCAAAATTTGAAAATAACAGGGGTGATTAAGGATGTGCCAAAAAATTCGCACTTTAATTTTGATTTCTTTATATCGATGGCCACCTATGCCGATAGCCGGTCTAACGCCTGGCTGCGTAATGATTATAATACCTACGTTTTGCTAAAAGATGCTGCAGATGCTAAGAAACTGGCAGGCAGCCTGGATGGATTTCTGTTGAAAATGAGCGGAGACCAGATGAAAAGCGAGATAGGGATGAGTTACGCCGATTTTGAAAAAAGCGGAAGCTACTTCCGGTTAAACCTTACACCACTTACGGATATTCACCTCCGTTCAAGCCGCATAGGCGAATTAAGCGCAAATGGTACGGCGCAGTATATCTACATCTTTTCGGCAATTGCCGTTTTTATATTATTGGTAGCCTGCGTAAACTTTATGAATCTCTCTACCGCACGCTCATCCAATCGTGCGCGCGAGGTTGGAGTACGCAAAGTACTGGGTTCGCCCCGTAAGTATTTAATTGCCCAATTTTTGTCAGAGTCTATCATGATCACATTTTTTGCAACGCTGATAGCTTTATTTGCTGCTATAGCCTTGTTGCCGGTATTCAATCAAATTGCCGGTAAAGAGATCGCCGTTAACGCTCACACTTTGATATGGCTGGTACCTGCGTCGGTACTCATTATTCTGTTGGTAGGCTCCCTTGCCGGCTCTTATCCGGCTTTCTTTCTGTCCGCGTTTCAACCTATCGATGTATTAAAAGGTAAGTTATCCGCAGGATTTAAAGGCGGCAGATTGCGGAGCTTCCTGGTGATTTTTCAGTTTGGGATCTCGGTATTCCTTATTATTGGCACGTTAGTTTTTAATAATCAGCTAAATTATATCCAAACCACCAACCTTGGCTATAACCGCAACCAGCTGCTCATTATTCAAAATCCCTACGAGCTTAACAAAGCAGCACAAACATTTAAGAACGAATTGAGCCAATTGACGGGTGTAAGCAGCGCTACCATGACAGGCTTTCTCCCGGTATCCAATTACCGCAGCACCTCAATTTATTATAAGGACGCAACACTCGATCAAAAAAATTCAATTTTCCCGCAAAGCTGGCAGGTGGATGCCGACTGGATCCCCACGCTGGGTATAAAAATGGCGGCAGGACGGAATTTTGCAAAAGAATGGCTTAGTGATTCGTCTGCCGTTATCATCAACGAAGCCGCGGCCAAATTCCTCGGTTACAAAAATCCTTTAAACCAAACGTTATACAACTCGCTCGGCGGAAAAGTGGAATTAGCCAACACAGTAAAATACCAGGTAATTGGTGTAATGAAGGATTTTCATTTCAGTTCTCTGCATAATAAGATAGAACCGCTGATCATCCGCCTTGGCGAAAATAACGGCGCGATAAGTCTGCGGGTGAGTACCAGCAACCTTCCGGCCTTAATGTCGCAGATAAAAACCAAATGGGCCGCGTTTTCGCCGATACAAATGAATTATAGTTTTATGGACCAGGATTTTGATGCATCCTACCGGGCAGAGCAGCGGATAGGTACCATCTTCATCATCTTTACCACGCTGGCTATCGTTATTGCCTGTTTGGGCCTATTCGGCCTGGCAGCTTATGCGGCAGAACAACGCACCAAAGAAATCGGAATCCGTAAAGTTTTAGGGGCAAACGTTAGCGCCATCGTTGGTATGTTATCCAAAGATTTTGTAAAGCTGGTGGTCATCGCCATTATCATCTTCTCGCCCTTTGCCTGGTATGTAATGCACCTTTGGCTGCAGGACTTTGCCTACCGCATCAGCATTCAATGGTGGGTATTTGCCGTAGCAGCGTTTGCTGCGGTGTTTATCGCCGTTGTAACGGTAAGCTTTCAATCTGTTAAAGCAGCACTGGTCAACCCGGTAAAGAGTTTGAAAAGTGAGTGAGACCTGAATCAGGGATTAATAAATATGGGTCAATAATCAAGAACCAGGAGTTAAGAGACAAGAATTTAGAATCTAGCATTAAGAGACGAGAGATAGGTTTAATCAAACACCATTCGATGTAATCCATAAAAATAATGATAAAGAACTATATCAAAACAGCCTGGCGCAATATCTTAGGAAACAAGTTTTACGCTGCCATTAATGTTGCAGGCCTTACGGTGGGGCTGGTGGTTGGCCTTTTTATGCTGCTTTGGGTGCAGGATGAGCTCAGCTTTGATAAGTTTAATACCAAAGCCGATAACATTTATAAAATTGGGATCATCGGTGGTACGGGGATCAGTCAGCAGATCTTTACCCACATTATTGCACCTGTGGCCACCTTTGCCAAAAACGAATTGCCCGAAGTGCAGAACGCCGTTCGGATCATGGATTTCGGCAATACGCCGGTTAAATATAAAAGCAAAGTTTTACTTCAGGACGGTGCCGCCTTTACCGATCCTGCCTACTTTACAATGTTCAACTTCGCCCTAATTAAAGGGGATAAACTAAACCCATTTCCTGATAACAGCTCGTTGGTCATCACCCAGACTACCGCGAAAAAAATCTTCGGAAACGAAGATCCGATAGGTAAGGCAGTCATTGTGGGGCACGACGAACTGTTTAAAGTAACCGGGGTGATAGATGACTACCCTGCCAATTCGAGTTTGAAATACAATGTTTTACTGCCGATTGCCCGGTTTAATGAACAAGCCTATATTAAAGGCAATGTAAATTACGACGGCAAGAACCGCATTGCTTCAATGGATGCCGATTGGTCGAGTTTTAATTTTGAAACCTACCTGCTGACCAAGCCGGGTGTAAGTACCGCCGTTTTAGAGAAGAAGCTGCGGGCAATTCATGAGCGCAACAAACCGGTGGATGCACCCGTGCCATACCTGGCACAGCCAATGCTAAAAATGCACCTCTATAAAGCAGATGGTACCAATGCCGGGATAGAAACGGTAAAAACTTTTGCCATAGTGGCTTTATTGATCTTGGTTATCGCCTGTATCAACTACGTAAACCTGTCTACCGCACGCTCCATGCTGAGGGCAAAGGAAGTAAGCATGCGTAAGATCATCGGCGCCGGTAAATTCCAGCTGTTTATGCAGTTTATGGTAGAGACGGCCCTGCTGTTTACTATCGCCGCTGTACTAGCTTTTATGCTGATGTATTTAACCCTGCCTTATTATAACCAGTTCTCCGGAAAGCAGATCACCTTTACCTTATCTAATTATAATGTTTGGGCCTGTATCGGCATTACCTTGTTGGGCACGCTTGCTGCATCCAGCATTTATCCAGCCCTGCTGCTTTCGTCGTTTGAGCCACTTAAAGCACTTAAGGGACGGGTATCCATTGGCATAGGCAACGCCGCTTTTCGCCGCATTTTAGTGGTGCTGCAGTTTGCTGTCTCCATTATATTGGTTATCGGCACGCTGATCATCGGCAATCAAATGCGTTATATCCGTAATAAAAACCTGGGTTACGATAAAGAAAACGTGCTGGCATTTTGGATGCGGCCGGAGATGAAAAAGAACTATGCGGCCGTAAAGGCAGAATTACTGAACAACCCGGCCATCAGGGAAGTTTCACGCGCGGGTACCGATATTGTAAATAGCGGTAATTCTACCGGTGATGACGATTGGGATGGTAAACCCGCAAAATCAAACCTTTGGTTCAACATCGTCCCCGCCGATAAAGATTTTATCAGCTTCTTCAAAATGAAATTTGCAGAAGGGAGCGACTTTACCGGTGCAGTTGCAGATTCTACGCACTTTATAGTGAATGAATCGGCCGTTGCCAACATGGGCATCAAAAACCCTGTCGGTAAAAGGCTCCGCATCCGCAAAATTAACGGTACCATCATTGGCGTAGTAAAGGATTTTCACTTTACCACCATGCATAAAAAAATAGAACCGCTGGTGTTTACCTATGCGCCCGATGATGCCTGGCGGATCTATGTAAAAACTACCGGCCAAAATGCACAGACTGCAATTGCTGCCGTACAAAACCAATGGAAGCAGTATAGCAGCGATGTACCTTTAACCTATACTTTCCTGGAAGATAGCTTTAACAAACTCTATAATGATGACCAGCGTGAAGGAACATTATTCAATGTCTTTTCGGCTATCGCCATTGTGATCTCCTGCCTGGGTTTATTTGGCCTGGCTACCTACTCGGCACAGGTAAAAACCCGCGAGATCGGGATCCGCAAAGTGCTGGGAGCGAGTGTAAGCCGTATCATTAGTCTGTTAGCCACTGAATTTATGGTGCTCATCATCATCGCCATTATCATTGCCATCCCGGTGGCGTGGTACGCTATGAATAACTGGCTGGAAAACTTTGCCTATAAAACCACCGTCACCGCCGGGGTTTTCATCCTGGCAGGCGTCGGGGCTACAGTACTTGCTCTCGCCACCATTAGTATCCAATCGGTAAAAGCAGCCGTTGCCAATCCGGTGAAGAGTTTGAAGAATGAGTGATATTTGATGCAAGAAGTCAAGATATAAGAGTCAGGAAGAAAGATTCGGTAATCTGTATGATCGGTGAAATCAACTAATATTTGGTTCAATCAGACAATAAATAATCGGCGAAATCAAAATAGTCATGCTAAAAAACTACATCAAAATTGCCTTGCGCAACTTAACCAGGCAAAAGCTTTATAGCCTTATCAATATCAGCGGACTAGCCATCGGGCTGGCCGTTTGTATGATCATTATGATGTACGTTTCGCATGAAATGACCTACGATCGTTTTCATAAGAATGCCGACCGGATTTTTACTACCAGCGCATCTCTTAAGCTTGGCGGTAATAAAATGAACATGGCATTTCTCAGTTACGCTACCGGGCCCATTATCAAGCAGACACAGCCGGGTGTTGCGGGCTACATGCGGTTGTTGAAATATTATAAACCCGTCGTTGTAAGTAATCCGTCGACACCTGAAAACAAGTTTACAGAGCAGAAACTGATATATGCAGATCGTGATTTTTTTAATTTTTTCACTTTTAAAATGCTATCCGGTACACCGGCAGGTGTACTGGATAAACCCTTTTCGGTGGTAATTACCAAAGAAATGGCCGAAAAGTATTTCGGAACAACCAACCCGGTTGGCAAAAGCATCACTATCAAAACCGACAGCGCGTATAGCTACCAGGTTACCGGTGTAGCGGAAAATAATCCTTCAAATTCCTCCATCAATTATAACTTTATTGCATCCGGGCCGAGTTTGCTGGCTATGAAAGAAGCGAAAAATTTCACATTCGACCAAACCGTAGGACCGGGATCATTCGAGGTTTATTTCCAATTAAAAAACGCAGCCGACTCGGCATCTGTAAAACGGGGGTTGAACTTAGCCGGTAAAAACAATAAGATATATGAAGACATCAAGTTCAGTCTTGCGCCGATTACCGATATGCATCTTAAAAACAATTTCGGCGACAATTCGAATATCAAATACTTAAAAATCTTTCCTCTGGTTGCCATACTTATCCTGTTACTTGCGCTGGTTAATTATATGAGCCTTTCCACAGCCCGCTCAACGTTACGTGCCAAAGAGGTTGGGGTGCGCAAAGTTTCTGGCGCCAGTAGAAAGACCATAGCAACCCAGTTCTACATAGAATCAGGTATTTACGCTTCGCTGGCGTTTATTTTAGGGTACGTGTTATGTTATGCCTTTAAGCCTTTGTTTACCAATACCCTGCAATTAAAAATAGACGACTCTTTTTTATATAGCCCGTTATTGCTGTCACTCTTTATTTTGCTATTGATAATAACTGTTTTGATAGCAGGGAGTTATCCTTCTTTAGTACTGTCAGCATTCAAGCCCATTACAACGCTTAAAGGCAAAATGAGCAGGCAGGCATGTGGTGTGCCCGTCCGCAAAATATTTACCACACTGCAATTCACTATTTCTGTTGGGTTAATTATCTGCGGAATAATTATCGACCGGCAACTCTATTACTTCCGCCACGCGGATACGGGCATGGACCGGGAAAATATTGTTATGATCCCCGTGGGTAACAGCATCGGTACAAATTACCAGCCGTTTAAGCGTGATATACAGGCATTGGCTGGCATAGCTAAAACGGCAACCGCCCGGTACGGCATGTTTAAAGGTTACGATGTGAACTTTATTGATGGCAAAATAAAAGGTGAAAGCGTTGCCTTAATGGGCCTTAACATTGACAGCAGTTATATTAGTACGCTAAATTTAAAATGGAAGGTTGCCCCTGCAAGGGGAACTACGATAACTGGTTCTAATAAAATAGTGCTCAATGAGGAAGCCGTGGCTAAGCTCGGCCTCAAAGCAAATCCTGTTGGCAGTTTTATTACATCCGGTAACGGAAAATGTGAAGTGATCGGTGTAATAAAGAGTTTTAACTTCAGTTCAATGGTTACTGATATTAATCCGCTTGCGTTATATATTTACCCCGATACTGCTGGTTATTGGTCGAAAGGCTGTAACCTGTTCGCCAAGATTAAGCCGCATACCAACCTGCCGACAGTAATCAGCAAGATACAAAGCATTTATAGCAAATATGATAAGGACACCCCGTTTAGCTACAGCTTTATGGATGATGCTTTTAACGAACAGTACAAAGCCGAAGATAGGCTGGCTGCCATCTTCAGCCTGTTTACCTGTATCACCATCGCACTGGCAACAATGGGGTTGTTTGGGTTAACTGCCTTTACCATAGAGCAACGCAACAAAGAGATTGGCATCCGCAAGATCCTGGGTGCAAGCCTTACCAGTATTACCTCCCTGCTTTCGATAGATTTTATCAGGCTAGTGGTACTTGCCGTAGTTATTGCATCACCCATTGCGTGGTGGGCCATGCACAACTGGCTGCAAAACTTTGCCTACCGCATTGCCATACCTTGGTGGGTATTCGCTGCAGCAGGGATCACCGCGGTTTTAACTGCCGTAGTAACCATCAGCTACCATGCCATCAAGGCAGCACTAGCCAATCCGGTGAATAGTTTAAGGAGCGAGTAGCCCCACCGAAGGAAAGGCTCTAAAAGTCTCCCCTTCCGGGGGAGATTTAGAGGGGGCTGGCAAGAGGACAAGATTCGAGAATCAGGAAGAAAGACAAATTTGCGTGATCGGTGAAATCAAAAAGACAATCGGTGCAATCCGACAATAAATAATCGGTGAAATCAAAAAAGTCATGATAAAAAGCTACTTCAAAATTGCATGGCGCAACCTGCGCAGTCACAAAGTAACCAGCATTATCAATATCGGCGGCTTAGCTATTGGCATGGCAGCGGCGGTATTGATATTTATTTGGGTACAAAACGAATTTAATTTTGATAGAAACCAACCGGACAGCGCGCAGATCTACCGGATAAAAAGTTATTTATCTATTGATAAAACCACCACTTGGATCTGGGAAAATTCGCCTTACATACTTGGCGATGCAATTGAAAAACAACTGCCAGAGGTTGAAGCTGTTGCACGCATTTCGCCAAATAGCTGGCGGCCCATTAATTTAAATATAAACGGAGAATTTTTCCCTGAGAAAAATACGGCCTATGTAGATAACGAATGGTTTAAAGTATTTAAGTACGATTTTATACGGGGTGGTGCAGCTGCATTTACCGGGAACCCGTTCAGCATAATCCTTACAGAAAGCAAAGCCAAAAAGTATTTTAATAACCTGGATGTGGTAGGCAAGATGATTAAGATTGACACGGTGAACTACCAGGTGGAGGGCGTTATAAAAGATATACCGGCTAATTCCAGCTTTACATTTGATGTGCTGATCCCGATTGCCGCTAAGCTGAGTAACAAGCAGGAAAAGGATAACGATATGGAGTGGGGAAACTTCAATTACATGACGTTCTTGAAAATCCACCCCGGCACCGGCCTCAGGCAAACTTCGCAAAAGGTAAAATCCATTTTGCGTAAAAACCGCAAAGATGATAACCTGCAAATTGGTTTAACGCCACTAACCGAATTGCACTTTGAAAGCGATCTGCAGAACTCGTCCTTACTGCACGGCGATAAAAAGGTTACTTACATCTTTGTGGCTTTGGGCATACTGTTGCTAACTATTGCCTGTATCAACTATGTAAACCTAACCACGGCCCGTGCTAGTTTACGCGCCAAAGAAGTGAGCATAAAAAAGATAGTGGGAGCGGGCAGGGCGAATCTTTTTATGCAATTTATTGCCGAGTCGGGCCTGGTAAGCTTGCTGGCGCTTGTGTTAACGATCATCCTCGTATCCATATGCCTGCCGGTGTTTAACAGTTTCACCGGCCGTAATTTTGCGTTTTCTTTTGATGCTGCCTATTTGTGGCTAATCTTGATGGGCACATTACTGGTAGCGGTTGTGCTAAACAGCATTTACCCTGCGCTGTTATTATCGTCATTTAAACCAATGAACATCTTCAGAGGAAGCAGCGTACTGCACGTAAAAGATAGTGCTTTGCGCAAAGGGCTGGTAATTATCCAGTTCAGCTTCTCTATATTCCTCATTATCGGCGTAATTACCATATACCGCCAGCTGAACTTCATTAGATCACAAAACCCCGGTTTTAAAAGAGACCAGGTGCTTACTTTTTCGCTGCCCATAAAAATTTATTATCAGTATAAAGATAAAGAACGCGATGCATTGTGTGCAACAATTAAGCAATCGCTTGTGCAGCAGTCGGGCATTAAGGCTGTATCCTTATTGGGCACAGGTTCCATACAAAACAATCAAAACCAATCTTCGGGCGGCGTAGACTGGAATGGCAGGGCAAAAGAATTCAACCCCGCTTTTGCATATTTTAACGTGGACCCCGATTATACCAAAATTGTGAAACTGCAAATGGCCGAAGGCCGATGGTTTATATCGGGCGACTTAAATGATAAGCGTAACGTGATCATGAATGAAACGGCAGCCAAGGCAATTAACCTGCCCAAGCCCTATATCGGGCAGCGCTTTGTTGCCAGGGGCGATACCGGGCAGGTAATTGGCATTGTAAAGGATTTTAATTACCGCAGTATGCACGATAAAATAGGCCCGGCGATATTTAAAAACCGCCAATCATGGGCCGGTACTTATATCATTGGGGTATTACCCGGTAAACAAACCGAAGTTGTGCAAAAATTGCAACGGGTTTGGAATCAATATTTCTCCGGCGAGCCGCTGGAATACACCTTCCTTGACCAGGAGTTTGACAAACTTTATAAAGACGATGCAAAAACCTCGGGTCTGATGACCGTATTTGCTTTGGTGGCGATCATCATTTCAGCACTGGGCTTATTTGGTTTGGCGGCATTTACAGCAGAGCAACGGGGCAAAGAGATCGGCATTCGCAAAGTATTGGGTGCCTCGGTATCGGGCCTGGTAACTTTGCTCTCCAAAGACTTCGTAGTGCTGGTTTTGGTAGCACTAGTTATCGCGGCCCCGCTCTCCGGCTGGTTGATGGGCAAATGGCTGGAAAACTTTGCCTACCGGATAAACATCAGCTGGTGGATGTACCTTGCGGCGGGTGTGGTAGCAATAATTATTGCCTTTATTACGGTGAGCTTCCAGGCTGTAAAAGCAGCAATGACTAACCCGGTGAAGAGTTTGAGGAGCGAGTAGCTTTGCAGACGCAACATGAGTAGATCAAAGTATCTGAAATTTGACAATCTTGTTTCTTGTTTCTTGCCGTCTTGACTCTTGTTTCTTGCGGTCTTGACTTTTCTTCAAAATGTATCATTAACGAACACCCGCTGTAACACATACGTACAGCGGGCTTTTTATTTTATGCTATAATGCGCTTTTAAACAGTGTTTTGTATGTTTGGTACAGCTTTTACTATTGATATATCAAATCACTGCATTATGCTGAGTAATTACTTTAAAATAGCCTGGAGAAATCTTAAAAAGCACAAAGCTTTTTCGTTTATCAATATTTTTGGTTTGGCCGTTGGTATTGCAGCTTTTTGGCTGATAACCTTGTACGTTACCGATGAGTGGAGTTATGACCGGTATAATACCAAAGCCGACAGGATCTTCCGCGTGGTGCAGCACGGCAGCTGGAACGGTGGCAAATTCGACTTGGCGGTTACCTCTGCACCTTATGCACCAGCTTTAAAAGCCGATTTTCCGCAGGTGGAAGAAACCGCCCGTATCGATGCAGAAGGCGGAGGGAAAATAACCTTTGGCGATAAAACCATCAGTGAGGGAAGCATGATATTTACCGACAACGCTGTATTTAAGATCTTCAGTTATCAGTTTCTATCCGGCGATGCCGAAACGGCTTTAAGCAAACCGCAAAGCATCGTATTAACTAAATCGCTGGCCGAAAGTATTTTTGGTAATGCTGAAAATGCAGTCAACAAAACCATTGCTATAGAAGGTACACCATCAACCGTTACCGGTGTAATAGCCGATGTACCAGTCAATTCGCATTTCTCATTCAAGGCCCTCCGTTCTATGCCTGATGGTTATACCAGCGCCTGGAACAACTCAGGTATTTACACTTACGTTTTACTAAAAAATGCTGGCGACAGCAAAATCATAGCAGCATCAAACAGCAAATTTTATGACAAATATTTAAAGAAAAGTTTTGGCGACCTGAAGTTTAATATGGAACTACAGCCGCTCACTTCTATCCACCTCCATTCAAATCTGAGCTATGAGCTGGGCTCAAACGGTAACATTACCTATGTGTATGTGTTTTCTGTCACTGCTTTACTTATTCTCATCATCGCCGTAATCAACTATGTAAATCTGGCTACAGCGCGATCCTCGATTCGTTTGAAAGAAATAGGTGTGCGTAAAGTAATCGGCTCAGACAGGACACAGCTCATCGTCATGTTCTTTGCCGAGTCGGTATTGCTTACCTTTATTGCCATGATAGCCGCATCCGCTATGATCCGGTTCGCTTTGCCTTACTTCAATCAATTGTCTGGTAAAGAATTGGTCCTGCTGCAATTCGGAACGGCTAAAACGGTAGCGCTGTTTGTAGGTTTTTCATTATTTACCGGCATCCTAAGCGGGATCTATCCCGCTTTGTTCTTATCCGGCTTCGGTACCATTAACGCCATGAAGGGCCAGTTAGGCAATCAGTTTTCTACAGTATTCTTTCGCAAGTCATTAGTTGTGTTTCAATTTGTGATCACAATCGTCATGATCGTTGGTTCCTGCGTTATCTACCAGCAGATCACTTTCGCCATGAATAAAGATCTTGGCTTTAACAAAGCGCAAACGCTTACTTTCCATATCAATAACAAGAATGTAAGGGCTAAAGCAGCTGCCCTGAGACAACAGTTGCTGCAAAACCCGAATATTGAAGGCGTAGCAACCGCAGGCAGCCCGATTGGTAATAACAACATTGGCACCAGCGGTTTAAGTACACCTGCCAATAGTGATGGTTTGATGGTACAACACCTTGATGTAGATGAAGATTTTGTATCCACCTTACAAATCAAAATGGATAAGGGCCGCAATTTTTCGAAAGCCATTCCAAGCGATGTTACAGAGGCCATCATGGTAAATCAAACATTAGTTACTCAATTAGGGGTTAAGGATCCTATAGGCATGCGTGTTTTCACAGGCAAGGACGAGCAGGGCAAGCCGATCCAGAAAACAATAGTGGGCGTAGTTAAAGATTTCAATACCTATTCGCTTCAGCATAAAATTGCCCCGCTGGTGATGAAACTACCCGCCAGTACGGAGGATAAGGATAACCTGTATGTTCGCATCGGCAAGAATAATGTAAAAGCATCGCTGGATTATATCAGTAAAATATATGCCGGTTTCGATATGGCCGACAAACCGGAGTTCCACTTCCTGGATCAAAACTTTGCTGCCCAATACCAAACGGAGCAAAAACAAGGTAACATCCTGCTGATCTTTACCATTCTGGCCATCAGTATTGCATGCCTGGGCCTATTCGGATTGGTTACGTTTACGGCCGAGCAACGCATAAAGGAGATTGGTATCAGAAAGGTATTAGGTGCCAGTGTGGGTAGCATCGTAAGCCTGTTAAGCGCCGACCTGATGAAACTGGTGATCATTGCCACCGTCATTGCCAGCCCCATAGCATACTATGCGATGAACAAATGGCTGCAGAATTTTGAGTACAAAATAAATGTTAACTGGTGGGTATTTCTGCTGGCAGGAGGTGGCGCAAGTTTAATTGCGCTGGCAACGATCAGTATACAATCCATCCGGGCGGCAATAAGCAACCCCGTTAAGAGCTTAAAAAGCGAGTGAGGAAAAGTACAGGATATCAGGAACCAGGTAGCAAGAGAATTCTTGATTGTTGAATCTTATCATCTTTAATCTGAGCTCACTGTGCAACCTTTTACAATAAATATTCATCTCATATCAAAACCAAACATCATGAAAAAGTTCTTCGTATTTTTATTATTGGCATCACCTGCATATTTGGCATCGGCCCAGGATAACCGGGTGCCCTATTTAACCAAATCATTGGCAGCTGATAACGTTAAAACCGTTTTTGTAAACACCAGCGGCGGTAGCATATCAGTTAAGGGCGGCGAGGAACCGCGTGTTGAGGTGTATATATCGGGAAACAATAGCCAAAACCTGAGCAAGGAGGAAATTGCTAAACGCCTGGAGCAAGACTATACACTGGATGTATCGGTACACGATGGCGAGCTGCATGCAACCGCCAAACAAAAGCACAATATCAGCAACTGGAGAAGAAGCCTGAACATCGGCTTTAAAGTTTATGTAAATAAGGCGACCGAAACCAACCTGAACACCAGCGGAGGCAGTATCAGCATAGCTAATTTAACCGGCAACCAAAATTTTGAAACCAGCGGTGGTAGCCTGAGCATTGCCAACATAGCAGGGGTCATTAAAGGGGAAACCAGTGGCGGAAGTATCAATGTAAGCAATGCAAAGCAGGATATCACGCTAAACACCAGTGGTGGCAGCATCACCGCCAGCGACTGCCAGGGCCGCATTAAACTGGAAACCAGCGGTGGTTCGCTTAGACTGCAAAATTTAAAAGGTTACGTAAAAGCCATTACCAGCGGCGGCAGCGTAAATGGTAACAATATTGATGGTGAGCTGATTGCGGGTACCAGCGGTGGCAGCGTTAGCCTGATGCAGATTGCAGGCAGCGTGAGCGCCACAACCAGCGCTGGCAGCATCCATGTGCAAATGACCCGCGTGGATAAATATGTTAAAATTGACGGCGACTCGGGCCATGTTGACCTGAGTTTACCAGCCGGCCAGGGTGTTGACCTGAACGTGCGTGGCGACCGTGTTACAGCGGCTATGAACGGCAAATTTGAAGGCCAGAAAGAGAAAGAGAAAGTAGTAGGCAAGTATAACGGTGGTGGCGCACCGGTAGAGGTTCGCGGCGATGGCAACGTGACCGTTACTTTCTAAGCTACAGGTAAAAATAAATCGGGAATGGTGAGTTGCAGGTTGCAGCTCACCATTTTTGTTTTTACGGCAAATCTAACCATAGCCCGATCACCTAACGCTCGCTGTGAGCCCCCAACCGCTCACAACAGTGTATCATAACCGAACAACCACTGTTACGCATACGAACACAGTAGTTGTGTTGGCAGCTTGTTAAGCGATTGATTTAAAGCTATTTATATATTTGGTACTAATTTTAACCTGATGCCATTACTATTCTTTTGCTATGATAAAAAACTATCTAACCATCGCCTGGAGAAGCCTTACCAAGAATAAGGTGTTCTCTTTCATCAATATATTAGGGTTGGCAATTGGCCTTACCTGCTGTATGCTCATCAGCGCCTATATTTACCAGGAGGTTACCTATGACACCTATCCAGGAAAGGCCAAAAATATCTACCGCGTTAGCCTCCATGTAAGTGAAGGTGGTGGTACGTCGGTTTACCCGCAGGTGGATAATGCAGTAGGACAGGGAATCAAAAATAACGTTTCGGGTGTACAGGCTGCCACCCGGATGGGGCGGCGCGGCCCGGTGTATGTTAAATACAGCAGCAAGGTTTTTAAGGAGGAGAAATTCGCCATAGCCGATTCTAATTTTCTGGCCATGTTTTCGCTGCCATTGCTGGAAGGCGACATCCGCACCGCGCTGGTTGATCCAAACAGTATCGTGATCAGCCGTCAAACGGCCGCAAAGTATTTTGGTGGCGAAGCTGCAATGGGTAAAACCCTAACCCTGCAGGGCGAACGGGATGTAAAAGTTACCGGCATTATGGCTGAAATTCCCGGCAATTCGCACTTCCATGCGGATGCTTTTATCAGCAAAACCAGCTATCCAACGCAGCATGAAACCTGGAGCAATCTTAGCTACTATACTTACCTTTTGCTAAATGACCATTCCGACGCCAAAAAGGTAGAAGCGCAGTTTCCCGCCCTGGTTGCCAAATATGTAGTGCCCGAAATTCAGCAAGATATGGGGGTGAGCCTGGCCGAGGCCCAAAAATCAGTCAATACTTTTGTCTTCAGGCTGATGCCGCTTACCGATATCCACCTGCACTCCAATACAAAATACGAAATGGAGCCGAACGGCGATATCCATTACGTTTACATCTTTAGCGCACTGGCTGTTTTTATCCTGTTGCTGGCCTGTATTAATTTTATGAACCTCTCCACCGCCAGTTCGGTGAAACGGGCTAAGGAAGTTGGCATCCGTAAGGTGATGGGCTCCTTAAAAGGCTCGCTTATTGCTCAATTTCTAACGGAATCGGTATTGATAACCGCATTTGCCATGGTGATTGCTATGGTGCTGGTATATTTCGCACTGCCATACTTCAATAACCTGGCCGGGAAGCAATTTACCATCGGCCTGTTTCTTGGTAAAACAACTATCGCTATCGAAGTTTTCCTGGTGCTGTTGGTAGGTGTGCTGGCAGGTATTTACCCGGCTTTCTTCCTGTCGTCATTCAAGGTGCTTAATGTTTTAAAAGGCAACACTTCAGCCGGGCCATCGAAACGGAATTTCCTGCGAAGCGGACTAGTAGTCTTCCAGTTTTTTATCTCTACGTCGCTCATCATTGCCACCATGGTGGTTTACCGGCAGCTTAATTATATGCAAAACATTAAGCTGGGGTACGATAAAGGGCAAGTGCTGGTGATTAACGATGCCTACACGTTGGGTAATAATATCGATGCCTTTAAACAGCAGTTGCTCCGCGACCCTCGCGTAAGCAATGCCACCGTTACCGGCAGCGTTCCGGGCAGCCCCAATATGGATGGTACGCAGATCTACGCAAAAGATTTTAGCGACAGGCAGGAGCGGAAAGAGATCCATACCAATATATTCCATGTAGAAGACAGTTACCTGAATACCCTAGGCATTAAAGTAGCGCAGGGCCGTAATTTTTCTTCTGCACAACCGGCAGACTCGTCCGCAGTGGTAATTAACGAGGCCCTGGTGCGCGAAATAGGCTGGGGTAACAGCGATCCCATCGGAAAAACTATCGTGCGATCTGGCAAGCGTGAATTTAAAGTGGTTGGTGTAGTTAAAGATTTTCATTACAAATCTGCCAGGGAGGCAATAGCGCCGCTGATGTTTTTACCCGGCCGCAGTAATTTACTGATGGCGATTAAAGTGCATTCGGCCGACATGAAGCATGTGATAGCCGGTATAAAAACGCAATGGGATAACTACCGGGCCACAGCACCATTCAGCTACTCCTTCCTGGACGAGCAGTACGCAGCCCTCTACGGTGCAGAGCAGCGCACCGGCCAGATCTTTACGGCATTTGCAACAGTCGCCATCATCATTGCCAGCCTGGGCTTGTTTGGCTTAGCCGCCTTCAGCATCAGGCAGCGGGTTAAAGAAATTGGCATCCGCAAGGTACTTGGAGCCTCCTCGGGTACAATCACGGGCATGTTATCGGCAGAGTTTTTAAAACTGGTAGGTGTTGCCATATTAGTAGCCGTGCCCGTAACCTGGTATGCCATGTACAAATGGCTGCAGGATTTTGCCTACCGGATAGAAATCTCCTGGTGGGTATTTGCGCTGGCAGGCATTATCGCACTGCTGGTAGCTTTTGTAACGGTAAGCTTTCAATCGGTAAAAGCCGCCCTGGCCAACCCGGTAAAAAGCTTAAGGAGCGAATGAGTAAGATACAGGAGATCAAGATTCGGGAAGCAAGAAACAAAACGGTGCAATCAATTTAATAAACGGTGTAATTACAAATATCATGTTTAAAAACTATATCAAAACAGCCTTCAGGACCCTTAAAAAAAATACGGGTTTCACGCTCATCAACGTTTTGGGCCTGGCCCTTGGCCTGTGCGTATGTATGCTGATCGTTTTTTATGTGATAGATGAACTTGGCTATGATAACTACAATGTAAAGGCTGATAGGATTTACCGGGTAAACAATAATACTAAATTTGGTGGCAAGTCAAGTGAATCTGCGGTAGCCGCAGCGCCGCTGGGTCCTACGCTGGTGACTGATTTTCCGGAAGTGGAAAATGCGGTAAGGTTCAGGAGCTGGCAGTCCTTCAAGGTGCGTAAAGGCAATCAAAATGTACAGGAAAATCGCATGGCTTATGCAGATGCTTCCATCTTTGCTGTGTTTACGTTGCCAATGATAGAGGGTGACCCTAAAACAGCGCTATTAGATCCCAAGACGGTTGTGCTGACAGAAACCATCGCCAAAAAGTATTTTAATACAACTGCCGATGTAGTTGGGCGTTTTTTAACATTTAATGATACTATTCAGTATAAAGTTAACGGTGTGATCAAAGATTTCCCTAAGCAATCGCACTTTCATTTTGATTTTATACTGGCTATGGCAGGCAGCGCTGAAAGCAAACAGAACTTTTGGCTCAACAGCAATTTCAATACTTATATTTTATTAAAGCCAGGCAGCAACATTAATAACCTTCAGGCTAAATTCCCCGCGTTTGTGCGTAAATATGTAGGTGGCCAGTTAGAGCCGGCCATTCATATGGACTATGCCACCTTTGAAAAAACCGGCGACTATTTCAGGCTGAATTTGGTCCCGCTAAAAAACATTCATCTCCGGTCAAATGCAGACGGTGAGATGGATAGCAACGGCAACATTCAGTATGTGTATATTTTTTCGGCAGTAGCCCTTTTTATATTGCTGATCGCTTGCGTAAACTTTATGAATCTTTCTACCGCCAGGTCATCAAACCGGGCGCGTGAAGTCGGCGTGCGTAAGGTATTAGGTTCATCTCGTGGTTCACTCATCGGGCAGTTCCTTGCAGAATCGGTGATGGTTACTTTCGCTGCTACGGTAATTGCGGTAACTGCCGCCTCGCTGCTGTTGCCTTTATTTAACCAGATGGCAGATAAACAATTAGCTTTTACGCAGGCTACGTTTGTTTGGCTGATGCCTGCCTTACTGGCCATCGTATTAATAATTGGTTGTTTAGCAGGCTCATACCCGGCATTCTTTTTATCGGCTTTTCAGCCTATTGATGTTTTAAAAGGTAAGCTGTCAACCGGCTTCAAAGGTGGCTTTCTGCGCAGCTTCCTGGTCGTCTTCCAATTTTCCATTTCTATATTCCTCATCATCGGCACCTTAGTAATTTATCACCAGCTTAAATTTATCCAAAATAAAGATCTGGGTTACAACCGCGAGCAGGTACTGATTGTGAATAATGTTGGTGTACTTAACAAACAGGCCAAAGTATTTAAACACGAGATTCAACAAATGCCCGGGGTTAAAAATGCTACCTTATCTGGCTATATACCAACCGGGGGATGGCAAAACAATAACACCTTGTTTGAAGACCCGGGATTAAATAGTAAACATGCCATATCTACGGCTTACTGGGATGTAGACGAGGATTATATCCCCACACTAGAGATGAAGATCCTGGCTGGCCGCAATTTCTCCGCCGCCATGAAAACTGATTCTACAGCAATTATTTTAAATGAAGCCGCTGTAAAAATATTGGGGCTCAAACATCCGTTAGACCATGAATTGTATCTTCCTTTGGATCCGTTGGGTAAATCTGTATTAAAATTGCATGTTATCGGCGTTATAAAAGACTTTAATTTTACCTCGCTGCGCGAAAATATTGCCCCCATTGTTTTTACTTTTCAGGAAAATAACGGAGCCCTAAGTATCCGGCTAAATCCAGCTAATGCGATGGCTGTTTTGGAGCAGGTCAAACAAAAATGGGCCTCGCTGTCGCCGAATCAGCAATTCGAGTATTCGTTCATGAACGAGGATTTTGAAAATAATTACCGCACCGAGCAGCGCATTGGCGGCATTTTTATCGCATTCACCTCTATGGCAATTATTATTGCCTGCCTAGGCTTATTCGGGCTTGCTGCTTATGCAGCCGAGCAGCGTACCAAGGAGATAGGCATCCGCAAGGTTTTGGGCGCAAATGTATCCGTCATTGTGGCGATGCTCTCTCAGGATTTTATTAAACTGGTACTTGTATCCATTGCCATTGCTTCACCGCTGGCCTGGTACAGTATGCAGCATTGGTTTTTAGACAGCTTTGCTTATCGCGACGGGATCAAATGGTGGATACTGGCAGCAGCGGGTGGCGGTGCAGTAACCATTGCACTCATCACTATTAGTTTCCAGTCGATAAAGGCGGCATTGGCTAACCCGGTAACGAGTTTGAAGAACGAATAGGGCACTAGCGGCAAGAAATCAAGATCTAAGAAATCAAGACTTAAGAGTTCAATAAAACAAGACTCAAGAGTTCAAGAAATTAAGATCTGACAAGCAGGGGGCAGGAAATCAAGACAAGGAATTCAAGAGATCGAGAACTGATAAGAGATAGGATCAAAAAAAAAATTCGGTGTGATCTCCTGTCAATAAATAAGATCAGTTTAACAAAAAGACATTTAATAAGCGACTCATGATCAGGAATTATTTTAAAATAGCATTTCGTAACCTATTTAAGAACAAGTTATACAGCCTTATCAATATAGGTGGCTTAGGTGTGGGTATGGCAGTGAGCTTTATGCTGCTGCTTTATGTTTATAATGAGTTTACTTACGATAAATTTTACACGAACGACGAACGCATCTATGCCGTAATGCGTAACCAAACTACCAATGGTGAAATATCAACCAGTGGTGGTACATCGCTGCCTGTGGCGGGTGCGATGTTAAAAGACCTGCCCGAAATAGAAAAAGTTGCCCGCACCAATTACCCGGGTGGTACGCTTTTCAACTACCAGGGCAAGTCGTTTAATTTGAAGATGTTGTCGGCAGACCCCGCTATCCTCGATATCTTTACTTTCAAATTTACTGCCGGTAACAGCCGCTCGGCCTTTACCGAAGTTAATTCGGTTGTAATTACTCAATCATCTGCCAAAGCTCTTTTTGGCAGTGAGGATGCCATGGGTAAAACCGTTAAACTGGATAATGCGCACACTGCCAAAGTAACGGGTATTATTCAAGATCAACCCGATAACGCCTCATTAAAATTACAGGCAATTGGATCATGGGCCATGTTTGAATCTAAGGAACCGTGGTTGAAAACATCCGGTTGGGCAAACTATGCCTTCAGTACCTACGCAATGGTAAAACCCGGCACAGATATTCAAAAGCTCAACGTTAAAATGGCCGGGCTGATAGTAAAGAATAACCCCGATGACAAGGAAAACAAGCTGAGCTTGTTTCAATATTCGCGCCTTCACCTGCACTCCGAATTTAAAAACGGTGTAAACGTAGGGGGCGCAATTGCATATGTGCGTTTATTCCTGTGCCTGGCAATAGGTATCTTACTCATCGCTTGCATCAACTTCATGAATTTGTCTACCGCGCGGTCGGAGCGCCGCGCACGCGAGGTGGGCGTGCGTAAAGTGGTAGGGGCAAGCCGTTTTGCGATCATCCAACAGTTTTTCGGCGAATCACTATTGATGTCTATAGTGTCTTTTGTATTCGCTTTGCTGTTGGTTACGCTTTCATTGGGTTACTTTAATGGCATCATTCATAAAAATTTAACCATTCCCTACAACATGCCTTTGTTTTGGGCGGCAGGGCTCGGTATAACCGTAATAACCGGCATCATAGCAGGGAGTTACCCGGCTTTGTTCCTGTCATCCTTCAGGCCGGTTAAAGTTCTTAAAGGCATCAACAACGCTGGTAAGGCAACGCTGAGGCCACGCCAGGTATTGGTAATTGTGCAGTTTGCTTTTGCTACCTGCCTTATCTTATGTACCATGCTTATCTATAATCAGCTCAATTATATTAAAAACCTGCCCGCCGGTTTCAACCGGGATGGATTGGTGGAGGTGCCATTAGACGGAAAACTGTATGATCAGTTTGAAAATTTCCGCAGGGATGCCATCGCAGCAGGCGCTATAATCGAGGGCGCCAGCACCTCTGGCACCATCGCGAGGGAAGATGGTGCATCCTGGGGCATTATTTGGCCCGGGCAATTACCCGGTGAGGATAAAGCCCCGATCAGCCAGATGGTTACCACCTATCATTTTACCAAAACGTTTGATGTAAAAGTAGTAGAGGGGCGCGATTTCGATAGCAGCAGGCCATCAGATTCTACAGCAATAATGCTTAATCAATCGGCTGTTAAAATGATGAGGCTGAAAGAGCCAATTGGTGCGCAGGTTAAATGGCAGGGCGTGCAGCGCACTGTAATTGGTGTTGTAAAAGATTTCATCTGGGGGCAGGCCTCCGAGCCTATCAAACCGGTAATTATCGGTTATATGAAAGGCTGGGCAGGTACCGCAACGGTAAGGCTTAATAAAAAAATAGCAGTATCTGAGGCCATGCAAAAGTTGGCGGGCATCTACAAAAAGTATAATCCCGATTATCCGTTCGATTATAAGTTTGTAGATGAGTTGTATAATGAGAAGTTTCGCACCGAACAATTATTGGGAACGCTTTCCAACTCGTTTACCATATTGGCTATCGTTATTTCCTGCCTTGGTTTGTTTGGCCTGGCATCTTTCTCAGCAGAGCAGCGCCGCAAGGAGATCGGTATTCGTAAAGTACTGGGCGCATCAATAGCTAACCTTTGGTTTAATTTATCAAAAGAATTCATCCAGCTAGTTGTTATCGCTTTTGTGATAGGCGCATCGCTGAGCTGGTATTTCATGAGCGACTGGCTGCACAATTACACCTACCGCATAAACATAGGTGCCGGTGTTTTTATCGCAACGATTGTCATCAGCCTGGCAGTAACCCTTACAACGGTTAGCTGGCAGGCCATCAAAGCGGCCCTGACAAACCCGGTGAAAAATTTAAGAAGCGAATAAGATAACCAGATGCAGGAGGACAAGAGCCCGGCGGCAGGAAATCTATTATATTAAAAATCAGTGTAATTTCCCAAATAATCTTTGTAATCAATAACTTATGATAAAAAACTACATAAAAATCGCATTCAGGAGTTTCCGTAAGCACAAGCTGTTTACGGTAATTAATGTGGTAGGATTATCCATCGGCATAAGTGCCGCACTGGTAATTTACCTGATCGTCCACTTCGATTTTACATTTGATAAGTTTCATAAGGATAGCGACCGAATTTACCGCGTTACCACTGATTATTCATTTTCGGGTGAGATTGGGCATAATGGCGGGGTTACAATGGCATTGGCTTCAGCAGCACGAACCGAAGCTACGGGTATCGAAAACGTGGCTCCGTTTTATATTTACGGTGAAACCTCCGTACTCGTACCGGGAGGGTCGGCTCCGGATAAAAAGATTAAAAAGCAGCCCGGTATTATTGTTACTGATGAATCCTACTTTAATCTTATCAATTATAAATGGATCACTGGAAACGCTAAAACGGCTTTAAAAGAAGCTAATAAAGTGGTTTTGACAACTAAGCGTGCTAAAGTTTATTTTCCTAAACTAAACTTCGCAGATATGATAGGTAGGGAATTGATTTACGACGACTCTATTAAAACTACCGTAACAGGTATTATACAGCCAATTAAAGAAAATACCGATTTTCAGTTTCAGGACTTCATATCATACAATACCGGTGTTACGGACCCCTATCTGAAAAAGAATTTTGAACTTACGCAATGGGGTAGCACCAATTCCGCTTCGCAACTATTTGTGAAATTGTTGCCAAATGCGGCTGCTGCAAAAGTAACCAGGCAACTCAACGTAATGCTGAACAAGCACAACCCGCCAACCCCGGAAAATAAAGGCAATACCCAAAGTTTTACCCTACAGCCTCTTAGTGATATCCACTTTGACCAGGTATACGGTGGCATGGATGGTGTGCGCACAGCCAATAAAACTACCTTGTATGGCTTGCTGGTGATCGCGGGCTTCTTATTGATATTAGGCTGTATCAATTTTATTAACCTAACCACTGCCCAGGCATCGCAAAGGGCCAAAGAGATCGGGATTCGTAAAACTATGGGCAGCAAACGCAGCCAGCTGATTATTCAATTCCTAAGCGAAACGTTTTTGATTACCCTTTTTGCGGTGGTGGTTTCGGTATTGTTAGCGCCTGTTATCCTGAAACTTTTTTCTGATTTTATTCCCAAGGAAGTATCCGTTAACTTATTTAGTCAACCGAGTGTTATTGTTTTTCTTGTTTTGATTACGGTATTAGTGAGTGGTCTGTCAGGATTTTATCCTGCAATCGTCTTATCCGGTTACAAACCAGTAAGTGTATTAAAAAATCAGGCAATAAGCGGTAGCAGTAAAACACGAAATGCCTGGCTCCGCAAATCACTCACGGTTACCCAGTTTGTTATCGCGCAGTTCTTCATTATGGCTACTGTTTTGGTAAGCAAGCAAATTTATTATGCGTTGCATAAAGATCTTGGCTTTAAAAAGGATGCCATAGTAAATATCAGCACACCTTACAAAACCATGGAGACCAATAAACAACAGGTCTTTATGAATAAGATTCGTGCTATTCCGCAGATAGCATTGCTGAGTGTAGGCGGTGCGGCACCTTCATCATTCAACACCAATTCCACCTCTGCTACTTACATGGATGGCAAAAAAGAAATTAAGACGGATGTGCAGCAAAAATATGCCGATGAAAATTATTTGAAAGTTTACCAGATTAAATTATTGGCAGGACGCAATCTGCGCTCAACAGATACTACCGGTGGCGGCGCTATACTAATCAATAATACCTATGCGAAGGTGCTCGGTTTTCGTAATCCGGATGATGCAATTGGCAAGACCCTGGAGTACAATGGCAAAAAATCGGCAATCATTGGCGTAACCGCTGATTTTTATCAAAAGTCGCTGCATTCTGCCATTAAACCATTGGCTATCTTATTGCCCGGAAACAGAAAATGGAATAACCGTACCTTCCACATCGCACTTAAACCGCAAACAGCCGGAGGCAGCGAATGGAAGATAGCCATAGCTTCATTTGAAAAAGCCTGGAAGGAAGTTTATCCCGATGATGATTTCGAATACAATTTTTACGATGAAAATATAGCCAAGTTTTATACCGAGGAGCAGCATACGTCTCAACTGCTTACCTGGGCAACAGGCTTATCTATTTTTATCAGCTGCCTGGGCCTGCTGGGGCTTGCTATTTACACAACCGGCCAGCGTACCAAAGAAATCGGTGTACGCAAGGTACTGGGTGCTTCGGTAGCGCAAATAGTTACCCTGTTATCTACCGAATTGATCTTGCTGATTGTGCTAGCCTTTGTGCTGGTAACGCCGCTGGCGTGGTATGCCATGCAAAAGTGGATGGAGAATTTTGCAGATCGTACACCAATCAGCTGGTGGATCTTCGCACTGAGTGGCGCAGGCATGCTTATGGCTGCTTTGTTTACTTTAAGTTTCCAAACGGTGAAAGCAGCAGTGGCCAACCCGGTACGGAGCCTGCGGAGCGAATAGAATTAGCAATCACCTTTCTTTCGAGACCATACAAAAAAGCGATTTATAAATTCATCGCTTTTTGTATTTAACAGGGGGCCGTTAAAAAATGTTAAAGTTTTAAAGATCAGTGCAAAAGTTATGATCTTGTAAGTATTATCAAACCAAAATCGCATGCTGAACACTTACTTTAAAATAGCCTTTCGAAATTTAACTAAACACCGGTTTTACACGCTCATCAACGTATTTGGCCTGGCGTTGGGGGTGGCCTGCTGCATTATTTTATTCCAGTTTATCAGCTATCATTTAAGTTTCGACAACTACCATCCCAATGCAAAGCAGATCTACAAAGTAGGTTATGATCTGCATATTCCGGATGGTTCTATAGAATATGAGCGGGGCGCGCCGTTAATCCTCGCAAAAGCTATAGATACACAGGTTCCGCAAGTGAAAAACAGCGCTATTCTTTTAAAGGACCGTTCGTTCACTGTAACCGTTAATGCAGCGGATGGCATTACCCGGCTGTTTGCCGAAAATGAGCGTATTGCTTTAACAGATGGCCGTTATTTCAAATTATTTACTTACCAGTGGAAGCAGGGTGATTTCGTAACCGCTTTAAATCAGCCAAATAAAGCAGTGCTAACGGCTAACCTGGCACAAAAATATTTTGGTACCGAAGATGTTGTAGGTAAAATCATTACGGTTGACAATCGCATGCCGGTAACCATAACCGGCGTACTGGCCAACAACAAGCCGAATACGGATATGAAGGAGGAGCTTTTTCTATCGCTCGGATCATTTAACCAGCTCTACCCGGATTTTGCAGCGCAAATGCAGACGGACTGGAACTTCATCAACTCGCACAGCGCGTTGTTTGTGGAACTGCCGGAAAACGTTTCGCCCATACAAGTTGAAAAAACACTTACAGCGATAGTTAATAAAGCGATCAATCAAAAGGAAAGCAGTTATGATTACAAGCTGTTGCCACTGCTTGGCTTGCATTTCGATGGCAAACGCGGTGGGGTCATCCAGAAATCTATGCTCATCACTTTAGGTTTTGTGGGATTTTTACTTTTGGCGATTGCCTGCGTCAACTTCATTAATATGGCCACTGCGCAAAGTACTAAACGCGCAAAAGAAATAGGTACCAGGAAAGTTTTGGGCAGCAGCTCGGCAGCCATTTTTAAACAATTTATCACGGAAACCGGCTGCATCGCCGCTTTAGCTATCCTGACAGCCGTGGTTGCAGTCAGTTTGTTTTTGCCGGTGTTTAACAGTTGGGTGGGCACGCAGATTACGCTGGCTATATTTTCCGATTATAAACTTTTCTTGTTCCTGCTGGCGGTATTACTATTGGTTATTTTAGCCGCCGGCTTTTACCCGGCAATGTTGTTGAGTCGCTTTAAACCAGTATATGCCCTAAAAGACCAGGTTAGTGCCAATATCAAAAGCACCAGGTTTACCCGCAAGGGATTGATCATCATACAAAATGTGATTGCTCAGGTACTCATCATTTGTACCTTGCTCATTACCCTGCAAACCGATTACCTTAAAAACAGCGATCCGGGTTTTGATAAAAACGCTATTGTGATGCTGCCTTTGCCCGATCATGCAAAGGTTAAAACAGACTACCTGCGCAATTTACTGATGGCCAAGCCGGGTGTAAAAAATGTTTCTTTCTGCTATAGCGCAGCGCAATCAGCTTTAGATAAAGGCGGCAGCGTTAAATATGATAACCGTGAATGGGAAAATTTTACGGTATTCACCAAGATCGGCGATGCCCAATATGCCAAAACCTTCGGCCTTAACCTGATAGCCGGCCGGGATATTGCTGAAAGTGACAGTGCACGCCAATTTTTGATCAATGAAAAACTAGTTCAAAAGTTAGGCGTAAAAAATGTAAACGATGTGATTGGTCGCAGGCTGGTTTGCGGTGACCTGGGCGATTCGGAAGGCACAATAGTAGGAGTGGTAAAAGATTTTCATTCCAAATCACTGTACAAACCTATTGATGCAGACTTGGTAACATCCAGCCGCGATTACTACCAGTTTGCAGCAGTGAAACTAAGCAGTCACAATCGCAACACGCTAACGCAGCTGCGCAATGCATGGAAATCTGTCTATCCGGCCAGTGTTTTTGAATATCATTTTTTGGATGAACAGATCAACGATCTCTACAAGAAAGAGGACCTGCTGGGCAAATTGATCAAAGCCAGTACAGCCGTTGCGATTATGATCAGCTGTCTCGGATTATTAGGATTGATATCGTTAGTCACCGCGCAGCGCGTAAAAGAGATCGGTATCCGCAAGGTATTAGGGGCCTCAGTTGGGCAGATCACTTTACTGCTCTCGAAAGATTTTGTGAAGCTGGTGCTGGTAGCAATAGTTATTGCGACCCCGGTGGCCTGGCTGCTGATGCATAACTACCTCCAAGACTTTGCTTACCATATCCATATTCCCGGATGGGTGTTTGCCGCAACAGCAGTATTGTCATTAATGGTGGCTTTTGTTACCACCGGGGTGCAGTCGGTAAAAGCAGCCCTAGCCAACCCGGTAAAAAGTTTGCGCGATGAATAAAGCTTTAATTAATGTTAAACAAATATGTGGATCCGGGTAATTTTTTGAGGTAAATTAGCAAATAATCGTGTTCCAAAACTGATCCAAAATCTTGTTCCACTATTTATTTTAAGTATTTTTAAATTTTTGTTTACTAACTAATGATGAGTGTTTTAAGGCTGTTTACTTAAAGAACAGGGATGTTCCAATCTGTTCCACTATTTTGTTGCAAAACATTGAAAATCAGTGGGTAATCATATTTGGCTGTTCCACATTTTTAAAGTGGAACATGGGGCGGTAAAATTTAAGCCCGGGTCTGGAAGCCAACTATAAATGTCGGGTAAATTCCCTATTTTCGCACGATGAATTTTTCTTCGAAACTGCTGGAGGATGCTGTTGCTGAGTTTGCCAAATTACCCGGGGTGGGGCAAAAAACCGCCCTGCGTTTAGTACTGCATTTGCTAAACCGAGAAAAGGAAGAGGTGGGCCAGTTTACGAAGGCGGTAAACCGGCTGCGCAATGAAATTCAGTTCTGCCAAACCTGCCATAACATATCAGATCAGGCCGTTTGTGAGATTTGTTCTTCCGCAAAACGCGACCATTCACTCATTTGCGTGGTGGAAGACACGCGAGACGTGATGGCCGTTGAAAACACCAATCAGTATAACGGCGTTTACCATGTGCTTGGGGGCCTGATTTCGCCAATGGATGGCGTAGGCCCGTCAGATTTGCAGGTTGATACGCTGGTTGAAAGATTAAAAGAAAACGAGGCAAAAGAGATCATATTTGCCCTTAGCGCAACCATGGAAGGGGATACCACGATTTTTTACCTGCATAAGCGCTTAAAGCAATTCAATATAAACATCTCAACCATTGCCCGTGGCATAGCTTTTGGAGGTGAATTAGAGTACGTTGACGAGATTACTTTAGGCCGATCTATCGTAACAAGAGTACCGTACGAAAATTCATTATCCTGACCTGTATGAAACTGTCTGTCATTGTTGTAAATCACAATATGTGTTCCTTACTAAAACAGTCACTTGCTTCTTTAGTAAAAGCTTGTGAAGAAATTGACTACGAGTTGATTGTGATCGACGATGCATCTACAGACAGGTCGTTATATATGTTGCAGACAGAATTTGCCGAAGCTGAAATCATTAAGAACAGTAAGCAGGTGGGTACCGCAAGGAGCCGAAATATTGGTTTATCCAAAGCAACAGGCGAGTATGTTTTACTAGTCAGTGCGGATACAATTACCGCCATTACCGCGCTGGAAAGTACCGTCAAATTCATGGATGAGCATCCGGAAGCAGGTGGCGTTGGTGTACGAATGCTTACTCCGCAGGGGCGTTTTCTGCATATTTCCCGCCGCGGGTTTAACCGTGCCTGGGAAGCATTTTTTAAAGTGACAGGTTTGAGTAAGCATTTCACCAAATCCAGATTGTATAAACACGGTAGGGAAAACTGGGTTGATGAATTTGAAACTGCAGAGGTAGATGTGATAAACGGGGCATTTATGCTGCTACGCAGAGATGTAGTTAAACAGGTTGGGGGATTAGATGAGCGCCTCAGTATGTTTGGACATGATATTGACCTTTCGTACCGGATTCGCCTGGCGGGTTTCAAAAATTACTACTTTCCAAAAACGTACATTCTTAACTTCCGCAAGCAAGTAACCAGCAAATTTACCTGGAGGTATATCAGGCATTTCTATGGTGCTATGTTTATATTCGCGTCCAAATATATGTTCCGTATGCCCGAGCTGAATATGCCGGCCGTACCGCAGCTATTTGCCCCGAAATATGAAGTTGAAAGATAAGGTTATCATCATAACCGGTGCTTCCTCAGGCATTGGTAAAGCACTTGCAATTGAACTTGCGCAACGCGGCGCAAAACTGGTTTTGGCCGCCCGGCATTATGTTAGTCTTTGCCAGATTAGCCAGGATATTGAACGTAAATACAACACGCAGGCCCTCGCAATTGCTTGTGATGTAACTATAGAAGAAGATTGCGCGCAACTGGTCAAACAAACGATGGTTACTTTTGGGCGTGTTGATATATTGATTAACAACGCCGGTATTTCCATGCGTGCCCTTTTTAAAGATGTAGATGTCAAGGTTTTGAAAAGCCTGATGGACGTAAATTTTTGGGGAGCGGTATATTGCACCAAATACGCATTGCCCGAGATTACTAAAACAAAAGGCAGCATAGTGGCAGTATCTTCTATAGCTGGATACAAAGGTTTGCCGGGGCGCTCTGGATACTCTGCTTCCAAATATGCGATGAACGGTTTTTTTGACGCGTTACGGGTGGAGCATCTAAAAACAGGTGTACATATCATGGTAGCGTGCCCGGGTTTTACTGCTTCAAATATTCGGAACACCGCTCTTGATCAATACGGCTCGCAACAGCGGAAAAGTACCCTGGAGGAAGATAAAATGATGAGTTCCGAACAGGTCGCTAAGATTATTGCCAATGGCATAGAGAATCGTGAGCGAACGCTTATCATGACAGGGCAGGGGAAGCTAACCGTTTTTATCAGCAAATTTCTGCCGGGCTTTTTAGATACCCAGGTGTACAAGGTTTTTTCCAAGGAACGAAATCCGCTGTTAAAATAAGTTGTTAATCCTATTAATTTACAGCCTGGTAGGCGCTTATTTTGCTCATATCCAGTATGATACGGCCGTGTTCATCCCGGTCAAACATTGGTACAAACTTGGCATCCCAAACCATTTCGTTGTACTGAAAAGCGGTGCGTGAATGTACCGTTTGAGAGAAGGTGTCATCGAAAGCCTTGAGTAAAACGGAGAACGAAGCCTCTCCGCGTTCCAGTTCATCTGGGGTAATCTCAGCGAGCGGACTGTTGTGATCCAGTGGGTGAACAATCGTCCAATTGAGGGTAAGGATGCTCACTTCTTTCCGCTCCAGTTCTAAAGGAAAAAAGCGCCTCACCGGTTTGCCGTCTACGATTTCATTATAGGAGAAAATCACCTGTACATCCAGGTCTATCAATACATTTCGCCGCAAATTAGCTATCCGGAACATTAAGCCTTTGCTACCATCTTTGTAAGGGCTCACCAGTAGATTATAACTGTATACAATCTTGGCAGATGGCCTGGAAAACCGCCCGTAAAGTAAACCTGTAGCTAATGCAAAAGCAAGCAAGCCCATCATAGATTCTACCGCGGCCACACTGTTGGCCACAATACCTTTTGGGGTGATATGACCGTAACCCACGGTAGAGATGGTTTGGGCAGAGAAGAAGAAGGCATCCAGAAAACGGCCAAATGGTTCTGCTCCGGCGCCTCCTTCAAGGCTATCTCTTCCTATCGTAACATATATTGTTGCAAACAGTAGATTGGCAAACAAGTAACCGCTAAGCACGATCACCCAAAACCTGCCCCAACTCATTTTAATAAGGGTATGGTAGTTGTCGGCCGTATTAAATAGGGACAAGCCTTTTCTCCTTACGTTTACTGTACCATCTTTATTGATCAACGGCTGGCTTTTGATCACCGGCTGAGGGCCAAAACCGAGATCGTTTTCTGCTCTTATCTGTTGTTCGCGTATAGCCATATCTATAATTGAATGGGTAGGTTTCTTAGTCGGTGATTTTATGTATTTTAAAAATCTAAGCTATTACATATTGTTTTCTGCAGTCAGCCATTGGCTAAATCACAATCGCTAAATCGTAACTGTAAAAATATCATTATGCTTGCTTTTAGTGAAAAGTATTTCCATCTTTGCCACAACAAATGAAGAATTTAAGTTTAAACAATAATTGGTGGTGGCTTAACGAGAACTCGTGAGGCAACCTTATTTTTTGTTTTTTACAGATATATAAAAGGGTTGCCATATGGTAACCCTTTTTTTGTTAGCGATAGCCGCAAAACGGATTGTGAAGCAGCATTGCAATTGCAAATTTTATAATTAATATTTATTTCTCCTTTGGAAATTAGCAGGCACATGAAACAGATACTTAATCATCTTTTTGAACATAAAACATTTAGCCGCGAGCAGTCGAATGAAATCCTGAAGAACATCGCTTTGGGTAAATATAACAACTCGCAAATGGCGGCATTTATGACTGCTTATTGCATGCGCAGCATCACCGTAAATGAGCTGGAAGGTTTTAGAGATGCTATGCTGGAACTTTGCCTGCCTATCGACTTGCAATCCGGCAACCTAATTGATCTTTGCGGAACCGGGGGCGACGGCAAGGATACTTTCAATATATCTACCCTGGCATCTTTTGTTGTTGCAGGCGCAGGATATAAGGTAGCCAAGCATGGCAACTATGGCGTATCATCAGGTTGTGGTTCTTCTAACGTAATAGAGTATTTAGGCTACACATTCACCAATGATCCTGGCAAGCTTCGTAAAAGTATCGATGAAGCTAATATTTGCTTTTTGCACGCACCGCTTTTTCATCCGGCCATGAAAACGGTGGCGCCCATCCGTAGGGAATTGGGAGTTAAAACGTTTTTTAATATGCTTGGGCCATTGGTTAACCCGGCAAAACCCGGCAATCAGCTGGTTGGTGTATTTAACCTGGAGCTGGCGAGGGTTTATGCTTATCTGTATCAAAAATCTGATGTCAAATATACCATCGTAAACGCTTTAGATGGTTATGATGAAATCTCGCTCACCTGCGATTTTAAGACATTCTCTGCTGAGGGCGAGAAAATAAACAGCATAGAAGCTCTTGGATTTACCAAACTGAATGAACATGAGATTACAGGGGGCCACACCGTTGGCGAATCTGCAGAAATTTTTATGAAGGTGCTTAACGATGAGGGTACGGCGGCACAAAACAGTGTTGTACTAAGCAATGCGGCCCTGGCTATAAAGACGATGAGCCCCGGCAAAAGCTTCGCCGATAGTTTTTACGAGGCCGAAGAATCTTTAGTAAGCAAAAAGGCCTTAAGAAGCTTCAAAACACTAATTGCCAACTGATATGAAAATTAAGGTATGCGGGTTAAAAGACCCGGCTAATATTAAAGCGGTAGCAGCCCTATCACCCGATTATATGGGTTTTATATGCTACAATCGTTCTCCCAGGTTTATTAGCGATCTGGATGAAGATGTATTAGCTACCTTGCCTGATCATATCCTCAAAACAGGCGTTTTTGTAAATGCCTCGATAGAGCATATCAGTAAAGTAATGAACAAATACGGGTTTGACGCGATACAGCTGCACGGAACTGAAAATCCGGAAGCATGTGCCTTTTTTAGACCCAAATTATTGGTAATTAAAGCCTTTGGCGTCGATGAGGAATTTGAATTCGGAAGGTTGATTGATTATCGCAACAAAGTTGATTTTTTCCTGTTCGATACCAAGACCCCAGTGCACGGTGGATCTGGCAAAACGTTCGACTGGACAATGTTGAACAGGTATGCCGGCGATATCCCGTTCTTTTTATCAGGGGGTTTAAGCCCGGAAAATCTGCAGGAAGTAGCTAAAATAGATCATCCTATGTTTTATGGGGTAGATTTGAACAGCAAATTTGAAGTGTCGCCGGGACTTAAAGATGTTGATAAACTAAAAACGGCATTTAGTACTATAAAAAATATTTAAAGCAATGATGAAGTACGGAGTTAACGAGCAGGGATATTACGGAGATTTTGGCGGAGCATATATACCCGAAATGCTATATCCTAACGTGGAAGAACTGAGGCAGGAGTATTTAAAGATCATGAATGACGAAAGTTTTAGAGCTGAGTTTGACCAGTTGATGCGTGATTATGTAGGCAGGCCCTCACCGCTTTACCACGCTAAAAGATATTCTGAAAAGTACGGCGCCAATATATTTTTTAAACGTGAAGACCTTAATCACACCGGCTCGCATAAAATAAATAATGCCATCGGCCAGATCTTATTAGCCGAGCGCCTTGGCAAAAAGCGCATCATCGCCGAGACAGGTGCCGGACAGCATGGTGTAGCTACCGCAACGGTTTGTGCCTTGAAAGGTATTGAATGCATCGTGTACATGGGTGAGGTGGATATGGCGCGGCAAGCACCAAATGTATCGCGGATGAAAATGCTGGGGGCAAAAGTGGTGCCCGCCACTTCCGGTAGTAAAACACTGAAGGATGCAACTAATGAAGCCCTGCGCGATTGGATAGGTAACCCCGTGGATACGCATTATATCATTGGTTCTGTAGTTGGCCCGTATCCCTATCCGGATATGGTTGCCCGTTTTCAGGCTATTATATCCTACGAAACAAAAAAGCAGCTATTACAGCAAACCGGCAGTGAGTTGCCGCAATACGTAATGGCCTGTGTAGGCGGAGGCAGTAACGCCATGGGTATGTTCTACCATTTTTTAGATGATGAAGCTGTGAAACTGGTAGCTGTTGAGGCAGCTGGTAAAGGGGTAACAAGCGGACAATCTGCTGCAACAACTTTTCTGGGCCGTGAGGGTGTTTTGCATGGTAGTCGTACTATTTTAATGCAAACAGCTGATGGGCAAGTAGAAGAGCCGTATTCCATCTCTGCCGGGCTTGATTATCCGGGTATTGGGCCACAACATGCCCACCTATATAAAATAAACCGGGCAAAATATGTAAGTATTACAGACGACGAGGCCTTGCAGGCCGGTTTGCTTTGCTCGCAGATGGAGGGAATTATTCCTGCTATCGAAACGGCGCATGCGCTGGCCTATCTCGAGAAGATGACGTTTAATAAAAATGAAAACGTGGTAATTTGTCTTTCAGGCAGAGGTGACAAAGATCTGGATACCTATATCAAGTACTTCGGCTATTAATAGCCATTGATGCAGGTATTTAACAACCGTAATAAAAAATAATACCTGTGAATAAATAACTAATAACATTATATTTGGCAGGTTTGGTCAACGCTGAATATCATCTGAGTAATAATATGGAAGTTCTAACAGGCTGCGTGAGTGATAAATATGAGTTAGTTGTAGGATTAGAGATACACGCGCAATTATCTACTTTAAGTAAAGCATTTTCATCAGATTCAGCAGCGTTTGGTGCGGGCCCGAATGAACATGTAAGTCCTGTTTCTTTAGGCCATCCGGGTACGCTACCGCGCATTAACAAAAAAATGGTGGAGTACGCGGTAAAAATGGGCCTTGCGTGTAATTCTGCTATTAATTTGCAGAATACCTTTGCCCGTAAGAATTATTTTTACGCTGATTTGCCAAAAGGCTATCAAACTACCCAGGATCAGCACCCTATTTGTTTGGGTGGTTTCGTAACCGTAAAATTATCCGACCATACCACAAAAGATATCGCCATCCACCATATACATATGGAAGATGATGCCGGTAAAAGCTCACATGATCAACATGACCAATATTCTCTGATTGATTTGAACAGGGCGGGGGTACCTTTAATAGAAATTGTTTCAGAGCCGGATTTGCGCAGTGCTGAAGAAGCCGGGCAGTTCCTTACTGAAGTGCGCCGGCTTTTGCGTTACCTGGACATTTGCGACGGTAATATGGAAGAGGGCAGTATGCGCTGCGATGCAAATATCTCGGTAAGATTACATGGTGCGGCAGCATACGGCAATCGCTGCGAGGTAAAAAATCTAAATTCTATCCGTAATGTGCAGCGGGCCATAGAGCACGAATTTGCGCGCCAGATAGGTATTATTGAAGAGGGTGGCCGGATAGATCAAAATACTTTGAACTTTAATGCCGATACCGGTGAAACTTCCGTGTTGCGATCAAAGGAAATGGCTAACGATTACCGCTATTTTCCCGAGCCGGATCTGTTGCCTGTCTTAATTACCGATGCCTATCTTGATGGAATACGTGAGCAAATGCCGGTATTGCCTAAAGAATTGTTTGCCAAATACACTACAACCTTAGGTCTGTCTGATTATGATGCGGGTGTTATTACTGCAGACAAGCACTTCGCTGCTTATTTTGAAGAGGTTATTAAACATACTGATCATTATAAATCAGCAGCCAACTGGCTGATGGGAGCGGTTAGATCCTATCTCAACGATCATAACCTGACCATTGACGAAATAGCCCTAAAGCCCGCACAACTCGCCAGCTTAATAAAACTGGTAGACGAGGGTAAGGTGAATAATTCGGTAGCGGCACACAAGTTGTTTCCGGAGATGATCAAGGGCAATAATAAAACTGCCGACCAGTTAGCCAAAGACCTCAACCTGGGCATCAGCGATGATGCTTCCCAACTAGATGAGTTTATTAAAGCTGCCCTGGCTAAGTTTCCGGACAAGGTAATTGAATACCAAAAGGGAAAGAAAGGCGTTTTAGGCTTGTTTATGGGGGAGATCATGAAGATCTCGAAAGGCAAAATCGACCCGAAAAAAACCAATCAATTATTGATAAAAGAATTAGAATCAAAATAAAATGAAATTCCGTTTCGCCTCTTTCGCTGCATTTTCTGCTCTTGCCTTAGTATCCTGTAAAGACCAATCTTCTTTTAAACTTTCGGGTACTGTAAATAATCCTGATAAAATTGGAAAAGTTTACCTTATCGTTGCAGATACGGCAGGCACCGCGTTTATCGATTCAGCAGTTCTGGGCGATAGCCACACGTTTGAATTTAAGCATAATGCACCATATGCTAATTTATATAAAGTTAAGCTTGGTAAAGAAGGCCCGATCTTCGACTTTGTTCTAAAGAATGGAGATGATGTAAAATTCAGTACCGATGCTTCGGATGTTGCGCATACTTATGAAGTTTCCGGGTCTGATGAATCGGAAAAGATCAAGGAATTCAACACGATCAGCACCTTGTACGGCAACAAAAACAGTAAACTATCAGAAGAATATACCGCAAAGTCTGAGGCTCTGGGTCATCCCTCAGATTCCCTGCTTAAAATTTACATGCCGGTTTTCCAAAAAAACATCGCTGATTACAGTACTGAGATTTTAAAATTTATAAACGATAATAAGAAATCGCTAACAGGGTTCTATGCAGCCACTTCGCTCGATCAGTTCAAATACGAGCAGCAATTAGTTGCTTACGCCGATGAGATAAAAGACAACTTTAAGGACAATCCTGCTGTGCAGACTTTTATCCGTCAAATGGAGTTGGTGAAACCGATATCGGTAGGTCATAAGGCGCCCGAATTTACTGCTAAAAGTATTGATGACAAGGATGTTAAGTTATCTGATTACAAGGGGAAATATGTGATGATTGACTTTTGGGCATCGTGGTGTGCGCCTTGCAGGCAGGAAAATCCAAATGTAGTAAAGCAGTACGCGGCATTCCATAATAAAGGTTTCGAGATCCTGGGCGTATCACTCGACACTGAGAAGAAAGACTGGGCGGGCGCTATTAAAGCCGATGGCTTGAAATGGACGCACGTATCTGATCTTCAGCGTTTTGAAGGCCCCACTGAACGCCTCTATCATATAGAGGCTATTCCTTCAAACTTCCTGGTAGACCCCAGCGGTAATATAGTAGCTAAAAATATCACAGGCGCAGATTTGGAAACTTTTTTAAAGAAAACGTTTAATTAGTCTATAACTTACGTTAAGTTTTTACGGTAATTAACAATTTGTTAATATGTTATTAACCATTAGCTTGTATTAAGGTTATACATTTATGCCAAAATACAACGTACATGAGCACCGGAAAACAGAAGATTCTTATTGTTGACGACGAACCCGATATTTTAGAGCTGATTGAATACAATTTAAAAAAAGAAGGTTATCAGGTTTTCTCGGCCCGTAATGGCCAGGAAGCAGTAGCTGAAGCAAAAAAAACACTGCCAGATCTTATCGTGCTGGACATCATGATGCCCAAGATGGACGGTATCGAAGCTTGCCGCATCATGCGTACCATGCCAGAGTTTAAAAATACATTTATGGTGTTTTTAACGGCACGGAGCGAAGAGTACAGCGAAATTGCCGGCTTTAATGTTGGCGCAGATGATTACATCGCAAAACCAATCAAGCCACGCGCATTGGTTAGCCGTATTAATGCTATTTTACGAAGAAACGCACCGCCGGAAGAGGTTACCGACAACAAATTGGAAATTGGTAATTTGGTGATTGATCGTGAGGCATACCTGGTTTATAAAGATGGCGTTAAAGTTGTGTTAGCCAAAAAAGAATTTGAGTTGCTTTATTTGCTGGCCTCAAAACCTGGAAAGGTTTATACACGTGAAGTGATTCTTAAAAATATCTGGGAAGATTCAGTAGTGGTAACCAACAGAACAATTGATGTACACATCAGGAAGCTCCGCGAAAAACTTGGAGATGACTGTGTAGCCACTGTAAAAGGAGTTGGATACAAATTTGAAGCTCATTAAATAAAAAACGCCTCCAGATGATTAATTCCGGAGGCGTTTCGTTTTAATCGCTCCTTTGAACTTTTGCAGCATTTTATTGCGGAGCTGATTTAGCTTTGGCAGTTTTAACTGACGCGGACTTTTGATCCGCAGTTACGCTCGGTGTTACTGTTATAGCTGCTTCATCCGTTTTACCTGATATTTCTTTTTTCACTTTAATTAAATTTTTCTTTACTACATCAGGGGCCGCTTTGGAGTTGGCCTCAATAGCTTCTAACTTACTATCCTTTTTGCTCTCAACAGTAATTGCGTTATTCGTTGCATTTACATTTACTTCCTTAGTTTTATCCGCTGTTGTGGCTTTGTTTTTTGCAACACCTTTTTTGGTTTTAACGGTAGCACTACTTATTTTTTTAGATACCGATGGTAGTGCAGCGTTTGCGTTTTTATTTGCAATTGTCTTTTTGACGCCAGCTTTTTCATTTGTATCTGCAATTTTCTCTTCGGAAATATCTTTTACATCTTCTGCAGTGTCTTTGGTGCCGTCCCAAAATTCACCGATCGTTTCTTTTATCTTTTCGAAAAAGCCTTTATGTTCAGGTTGTGTTTTATCCGTACTCATGTTTTCGGTATCCAAGTAAATTCGATCAATTAGTTTATCTGATTGACAACAGGGCTCAGTTATGTTTGTTTTATCACTATCATTACAAGCACATTGCATAACAATGCAAATGGTTACGTATATAAACCGTATTTTTGCCGGCTATGAAATTTCCAAAATTTGCCGACCTGATCTTATTCGAGAACGATGATATTATTGTGGTGAATAAACCACCTTTTATCAGTTCGTTGGATGAGCGTGAAGGTGGTGACATTAATATGTTGCGGCTGGCAAAACAGTATACTGATGATGCGCAGATCTGTCACCGTTTAGACAAGGAGACGTCGGGTGCCCTGATCGTCGCTAAAAACCCGGAAGCGTATCGTGCAGTGAGCATGCAATTTGAAAGGCGAAAAGTGAAAAAAGTGTACCATGCTGTCATAGACGGAACGCACGTTTTCGACAATTTGTTTATCGACCTGCCGATTCTCAATGTCGGCAAAGGAAGTGTAACCATTAGCAGGCAGGAGGGTAAACGTGCCGAAACCTGGTTTCAGTCGCTGAAATATTACAAGCATTACACTCTGGTAGAGTGCAGGCCCGTTACCGGTCGGATGCACCAGATCCGCATTCACCTGGCTACACAGAGGGCATCTATTGCGGGCGATGAGATGTATAAGGGCTTGCCCGTTTATTTATCCAAGCTAAAACGTAAATATCAATTAGGTAAAGATCAGGAAGAACTGCCTATCATGAAACGCTTTGCCTTACATGCTTACGAGGTGAGTTTTAAACTATTGAATGAAGAAGAGATAACGGTACATGCTCCATATCCTAAAGATTTTGAAACGTTGTTGAAGCTATTGGACAAGTTTGATTTATAGGTGTTTTCTTTCTCGCCCTGTGCTGTTTTGAATATGTCAGATTAATTGGCCATGCTGAATAGCGCAGGGTTTGAATACATCAGTCTTTCATCAGGCACTTATCATTTCAGGAAACCTTTTAAAAGTAAAAAAGCCTCTTCATTTTCATAAAGAGGCTTTTATTTTGCTCCGGATAAATTATTTTCCTGGAGGAGTTGTATCTTTTTGAATGATCAATCTGCTCGCTGCACCTGGAGGAGTTGTATCCCTTTTAGTTTTTAACGATGAGCTTGTTTTAAGTTTAGAGGTATTGTCTTTCTGACATGAGTAAACGCTAATAGTTACCACAGCGAGTACTAAGTATACGATTTTTTTCATTTGGTCTAAGTTTAATTATTATTATGATTATTAATGCAAAGTTATAACTTTTTTTGATTAAGCAAGTATTTCTACGTGGTTTTACAAAATAAGTTTCGCAAGTGAATGTTTGCATTTATCGCTTACAACCGTAAATTTATAGAAAATATACAGCATGCTAAAAAGGCTTTGTATCACTTGCCTTCTCCTTTTTATTTCGTTTATTACTGTGCATGCAAATGTACTTGCTGAAATCCGTACGCCTCAGCGCCAGCCAAAAATAAATCAGGATACACTGGAACACATTATAGGTTATAAAGATGATTTGCTACGACAAAAAAGGCTTATTGTTTTTATGAAAAACTATCTTCAGGCATCTGCTGATGATAAGCTTGTAACGGTGCAAGATACTTTTAACCAGGTTTTTGCGAGGAATAATGTTGCTGATCGGGATATATACGCAGTATTTATGACCAGTTTTGCCGCGTACAAACAGCACGACCTCAAAAGTGCAGAACGGTCTATGTCCCGGGCAATTCAGGAAGCTGATCAACGGCATGCTGCTTACCTGCTTTACCAGCTTTACACCCATCTTGGTTTTATACAAACAGACCAGGGTAACTTTATTGGCGCTATTTATAGTTATCGCATGGCGATGAAAGAGGTCACCAGTTTAAGAAGCAGGCTAAAGGACAATCGCCCACAGGCCACGCTTGCCATTAATATTTCAGATCTTTATTATAAATCAGGTTTTTATAATGAATCTTTAAATTATCTTGATAAAGCTTGGTTATTGGTCTATAAAGATAAAACGACCCGCAACAATCTGTCCAGTGTTATTTTCTACAATAAATCTGAAAATTATTTCAGGATGGATAAAATTGATTCGCTGAAAGTTTATCATAAAAAATTAAATGATCCGAGTAACAAAAACTACAAGATTTTTAATTATCGGCAGCGAACCGCATATTATATCACTTTACTTAAACGAAACTATGCAGGGGCAATAAAGCAAATAAATGCCATGATGCAAGATGCTGGTTACGTTCATAATGAATTGGAGAACCAGCACCTGGCCGATGCCTATTTTATGAGTGGCCAACTTGATTCTGCTAAGAAAAAGATTGATGAACAGCTAATCATTGCTTCAGCCAATAATCATCCGGAGATAAAGTATCACCTCTACGAATTGCTGGCACAAATAGCGGAGAAAAGAGGTGATGAAAAGCTGGCTGCTCAGAATTTTATGCTGGCGCTAAAGGAGTCACAGGAGAATAATGCGAGGCTAACCCAGGTAGGTAATATTTCTTCGCAAATTAAGATAGACGAAGCGGAAAATATTTATATTCAGCAAACCGAAATTTACGAACGTGAGCGGCTTTGGCTGATATTTTTGGTTATAACCGCTGCATTCATTATCATCGCGATAGCACTTATTTACCGTAACGTTAAGCAAAAGCGCCATTACGAACAGTTACTGTTTGCAACCAAAAAAGCCGAACTTTCATTTATAAACTCACATGAAGTGCGAAAGCATCTGACCAATATACTTGGCATAATGGATATCATCAAACACAGCGATAACAATCTGCAGGAATACAGAAGATGCGAGCAATATCTATTAAGTTCTGCAAAAAGGCTGGACGAGGCAATCAAAAATATTTCGGAGAAGATCAACGAGTAATGTCACACTTCGACTGATGGACAGCCTCCCAGTTATCAATTTTTCTGATATACCAAGAAGTGCTGGATTGGCATAAATTCCCCATCCTGCACCAGATGAAAGCCGTTTGCCACCAGCTCTTTGGTTACCTGTTTTACGCTCATCTTATGCAGTTCTTTTATCGCTACCGCCGGGTCTTCCGCGCGATATTCCAGCAATAGAAGTTTACCGCCGGGCTTTAGCGCATTGCGAATCGCTTGCAACATTTCGCGCGGATAAAGCAATTCATGATAAACGTCAACCATCATCGCCAGGTCTATGGAACTTGCTGGCAGGTTTGGTGATTTTTCGCTGCCTTTTACCACGATAATATTATTGTTTTTTAAGGAGCGGCTTTTGTTTTTTAAATAGGAGATGGCATCATTCTGAATCTCAACCGCGTAAACTTTTCCCTGCGGCACTTTAGAAGCAATGCGAAAGGTGTAATAACCAGTGCCTGCTCCAATATCTGCTACGGTGCTGTTTGGAGCAATGGGTAATTTAGATATGGCTAATTCTGTGTTTTCTTCTTGTTGCCTGTTATTGCGTTCCAGCCAGGCCGCGCCTTCAAAACTCATCACCTGCGCAATTTCACGGCCCTGGTAAAATTTACCTTTTCCATCACGGGTGGGTGTATGATAAGTGTAGACTGAATCTTTGGGCTGCTGTGGAGCCGCATTGGATAAAACCAAAGCTGAGAGCAAACCAAGCGCAAATTTAATGTTGAGCATGCTAATCTAACGCAAATTTACACCAACATGTTTTACAGCAATGATTTACGAAAAAGGTTTATAAATTGATTAAGGTAGTTTCCCGGCCTATAATATCGGCCACGCTGGTTTCTGATAATATTTTTAAGGTTGCATCCCTTACTTCTATAAATACGTCCCTTATTCCGCAGGTATGTTCCTGGTGGCATTCATCACATTTGTGGTAAAAGTTGAGGCTGGCACAGGGTACCATCGCTATCGGCCCATCAGTAATACGCATAATGTTGACGAGATAAATATCCTTTGGATCTTTATTAAGGCTGTAGCCACCGCCCGCGCCTTTTTTGCTATACAGAAAACCTGCATTGCGCAAATCTAAAAGGATCTGTTCCAGAAACTTCTTGGGGATTTTTTCCAGCTCGGCAATTTTTGAGATCTGCATGGGGGGTTTATCCATATTTTTGCCCATGACAACCAGCGCCTTTATTGCGTATTTAGTTTTTTTCGATAACATCTACTGAGATAATTGACAAAGTTACGCAAACAAATTTGTTAAGCATAATGTGTAAACATAACCCAATTTTTAGTGTTTATCTGAATGGCCCAAGCTTTTTTCAGGATTGACCACGTCTCTCACCAGCTGTTTTAGTTCCTTAATTTCCGGGAAACGTCCCTGCTTTTTCCGATCGAATATCTCCCTGTCATTTACATAAATTGTATAACGGCCGGATGTTTCGCTTGGTTGCAATGTTATGCCGTAAAGTTCATCGCTAAAAGTAGTAAGTAATTCCTGCGCCATATAAGCGGCTCTCATCATCCAATTGCATTTTGGGCAATATTCAATTCGTACGGTGGGTTTCATTTACCTGAAAGATAAACATTATTGAATATCTTTACAAGGTAATCACCAACCAACTTATAAATCTTCATGAAAAAAATAACTTTCGTTTTGATCGCGCAGCTAACTTGCACGATAGCATTTGCTCAAAAAAGTACTCAAATTAAGATTGTAAACGGAGTACTAGAGGGCGTAACGGAAAAATCCGGCGTAATTAGCTACAAGGGAATTCCATTTGCGCAACCGCCGATAGGAGAATTGAGGTGGAAAGATCCGCAGCCGGTAAATAACTGGGGCGGTGTGCGGAAGTGCGATGCCTTTGGCTACAACCCGATGCAAAAGAAAGTATTTGGCGATATGGGGTTCAGATCCCCGGGAATGAGTGAAGATTGCCTTTATTTGAATGTTTGGAAACCGGCCAATTCATCAGCAACCAAACTACCGGTGCTGGTATATTTTTATGGCGGAGGCTTTGTTGCCGGTGATGGTTCAGAAGCCCGGTACGATGGCGAGAGTATGGCAAAAAGAGGGATAATCGCGCTAACCGTAAATTATCGCCTCGGGGCGTTTGGCTTTATGGCGCATCCCGAGTTGAGTAAAGAATCACCGCATCACTCATCAGGCAACTACGGTTTATTGGATCAGAATGCTGCATTGCGTTGGGTGCAAGCTAACATAGCGAAATTTGGAGGCGACCCTAAACGGGTTACGATAGCAGGGGAGTCGGCAGGCTCCATTGCGGTATCTGCGCAGATGGTATCACCTTTATCGAAGGATCTGATTGCAGGTGCCATCGGAGAAAGTGGCGCGATGATAAAACCTACCTTAGCAGCTATCCCGCTGGCGGATGCGGAAGCCAATGGAGTGAAATTTGGCGATAAAACAGGTGCCACATCCTTAGCTGCCCTGCGAGCATTACCTGCAGCCGACTTGCTGGAGGATGCATCAAAGCCCGGCATGCCGCCATTATCGTCAGGTACGGTAGATGGCTACTTTTTGACAAAAAAACCGTCAGATTCGTTTGCCGCCGGTGAGCAGGCTAAAGTGCCGTTACTTGTTGGCTGGAACAATGCCGAGATCCCATTTCAGGCGGTGATGTATGGCAAGGCACCATCACCGGAAAACTACCTGGCGCAATTAAAGTCGTTTTATGGCGACAGGGCGGAAGAGGTTTTGAAGCTTTACCCCGGAGCGGATGAAAAAGAAGTAATTAAATCTGCAACAGAGCTGGCCAGTGATCGCTTTATTTCCTACAGTACCTGGAAATGGGCAGACCTGCATGCAGAAACCAGCGGCAGACCAGTTTACCGATATTTGTTTTCGCACCCAAGGCCACCAATGACTGTTAAAATGGCTGGCGCTACAGCCGGGCTGGCAGGTGGTGTAACCAAGGCCGATCCGGCTAAGCCAGTTGTTAAAACAACCGAGCCCTACGTTGGTGCGGCACATGCATCAGAAATAGAGTATGCTATGGGTAATTTGGCAACCAATGAAGTGTATGCCTGGAAGCCTGCGGATTACAGCGTATCCAACACAATGGAAACTTATTTCGCTAATTTTGTCAAGACAGGAAATCCTAATGGTACAGGAGTGCCAAAGTGGACTGCAAACACTAAAGGCAGCCCGGTCTCGTTCATCAATATAACCGTTAAAACCCAGTTAGAAAAAGAAAATAGCCAGCTAAGAAATCGTTATTTATTTCTTGATAAAGAATATTCAAAATAATTAGCAATAGCAACACGTGAAAGCCGCTTTTACCCATGGTAAAGGCGGCTTTGTTTTTCAATTAAAATCTCCCTGTAAAAATAAAGCCGTATCTGCATTGAACAGATACGGCTTTATTTTTAATTCTTTATTATCTTATAAGTGGATCACTTCGCCATACGCATCAGCTGCGGCTTCCATTACAGCCTCGCTCATGGTAGGGTGCGGGTGCACCGATTTGATGATCTCGTGCCCTGTGGCTTCCAGCTTGCGCGCTGTAACTACTTCAGCAATCATTTCGGTAACGTTGGCACCCAGCATGTGTGCGCCAAGGAATTCACCGTATTTTGCATCAAAGATTAGTTTCACAAAACCATCTTTTGCACCGGCAGCACTTGCTTTACCAGATGCTGAGAATGGGAACTTACCTACTTTAATATCGTAACCTGCTTCTTTGGCGCCTTTCTCGGTATAGCCAACCGATGCAACTTCTGGAGAGCAATAGGTACAACCCGGAATGTTATTGTAGTTCAAAGGCTCAGGATTATGGCCTGCAATCTTTTCTACACAAATAATGCCTTCGGCAGATGCTACGTGTGCCAGGGCCTGGCCTTTAACGATATCGCCAATGGCGTAAACGCCATCTACATTGGTTTTGTAGAAATCATCAACTATCACTTTGCCCTTATCGGTTTTAACTCCGTTTTCTTCAAGGCCAATTCCTTCAATATTGGTGGAGATACCAATTGCAGACAATACGATATCAGCTTCCAGCACGATGTTGCCGCTGGCTGTTTTCACATTTACCCGGCAACCCTCGCCATTTGTATCAACAGACTCGACAGTAGAGCCGGTCATGATATTGATGCCTTGTTTTTTGAGTATCCGCAACAATCCTTTGGAGATTTCCTCATCCTCTAATGGAACGATGTTATCTAAAAATTCTACAACCGTTACCTTTACACCGATGGCATTATATAGGTAGGCAAATTCGATGCCGATAGCACCAGAACCCACGATCACCATTGATGCCGGTTTTTGAGGCAGAATCATGGCCTGCCGATAGCCGACTATTTTTTTACCATCCTGTTTAAGATTTGGCAACTCGCGGGAGCGGCCACCTGTTGCCAGGATAATATTTTTAGCAGTAAATTCTTTGGTAGATCCATCAGCAATTTTAACAGCTACAGTATTCTTGCTTTTCAACGATCCGTAGCCTATAATTACATCTATCTTATTTTTCTTCATAAGGAACTGAACACCTTTGCTCATGCCATCGGCAACGCCGCGGCTCCTTTTAATCATGGCTTCAAAGTTCACTTCGCCGCCCTGGGTTGTAATACCGTAATCGGCAGCATGATTAAGATATTCAAAAACCTGGGCGCTTTTTAAAAGCGCCTTTGTAGGTATGCAGCCCCAGTTAAGGCAAACTCCACCTAATGATTCTTTTTCAACTATAGCGGTTTTTAAACCCAGTTGTGAAGCGCGTATAGCGGCAACGTAGCCGCCCGGGCCAGAACCAATAACAATTAAATCGTAGTCCATATAGTTATATATCTTTTTTGATTTGGAAAGCCAAAGCTAATTAAAAAGCGGGGAAATGAAAAAAATCAAGGTTTTTAGGATTTTGCGATGATGCAAGGCGCTAAGTTTACTTAAAATAAATATAGCGTCGATGAATTGCGCTATTTATGTAAATATTATAGAAAAAATTCCCGCCGATTCAATTATTAGCTACATAATGTGTAAAATGTTGAAAAATATATAATTAATGTTAACACTAACTTAACATTGGCGATCAGTCTATTAGCTATCTTTGTCCCAAATTTAAATCACTTAACGTTTAAAAACTAAAAAACAGAGTATGAGGAAGCATTTACTTCTATTAATTTTCTCCCTTTTTACTGCAGTTGTTGGCTTTGCACAGCAAACAACAAGTAGTATGTCGGGCTCGGTAGTTGACGAGAAGGGATTGGCGTTGCCGGGTGTTACCATCACGGCCGTTCATACCCCAACCGGAACAAACTACTCAACCGTATCCCGTGTGGATGGCCGTTACAATTTACCTAACTTACGTATAGGCGGGCCGTACACGGTTACTTTTTCCTTCATTGGCTTCAACTCACAGGTTCAGAGTGACATTACTTTGTCATTAGGCCAGGAATTTAAAGTTGATTCAAAAATGTTGCCAACCAGTACCCAGCTAGGTGAGGTTACAGTAAGAAGCACCCAAAACAAGGTAATTAACAATTCCCGTACAGGTTCACAGGAGATCATTACCCGCTCACAGATCGATCGTTTACCTACTATCAGCAGGTCTATCAGCGATTACACCAAATTGACCCCATCTGCTAACGGTAGCAGCTTTGGCGGTCGTAATCAAAACAGCAACAACTTAACGGTTGATGGTGCTTTGTTTAACAACTCGTTTGGTTTAGCATCATCTTTAGGTGGCCAAACCAATTCACAGCCTATTTCTTTGGACGCAATTGAGCAGATCCAGGTGGCTGTTAACCCTTTTGACGTTACCCAGGGCAGGTTTGCAGGTGCCGGTATCAACACCGTAACCAAATCTGGTACTAACGAATTTAAAGGAACTGTATACCTGTACAAACGCAGTGCAGGTTTAGTAGGTTTGCATGCTCTTACCGCAGATGTAGCTAAACCAAGTGTAGATTACACGCAACGTGGTATCAGCTTAGGCGGCCCGATCATCAAAAACAAATTATTCTTATTTGTATCTGGTGAGCAGGAAAGAATCAGCGATCCGGCAACTCCCTACACCGCTTTACGTGCTGGTCAAACATCTGGCGGAACAGTATCACAAGCTACTTACGATGATCTGAACGGCCTGAAAGATTTCCTGAAAACTAAATATAACTATGACGCAGGATCTTTTGAAAACTATCAGTTACGTACCCGTTCTGATAAAATTACAGCTAAATTAGACTGGAACATCGATAAGAACAATACCTTGTCATTAAAGTATTTCTACCTGAAATCTTTACGTGACGTGCCACCAAGCAGTTCGGGCGCACAAGGTTCCCGTAGCCCGGGTTTGACTGGCTTACCGTTCTTTTCTTCTTATTACACCATCAACAATAATTTCAACATCGGTATTGCCGAGCTAAACACAAGGATCAGCAGCAAATTTGCCAATAAATTAACTGTGGGTTACCAGGCACTGCGCGATTTTCGCTCATCACCAGGTGGTGGTTCATTCCCGTTGGTTGATATCTTAAACGCTCAAGGTACAGGTACCTTAACCTCATTTGGTTACGAGCCTTTTACTGCAAACAATTTATTGAACACCAATACCACACAAGTAAGCGATAACTTCAGTATTTACGCTGGTAAACACGAAATCAATATTGGTGTATCTGGTGAGTTCAACAGCTACAAAAATGGTTTCGCGCCTAACTATAACGGTTTGTACCGCTTTAACAGCATTGCTGATTTTTATGCTTCTGCTAACAGCGGCACACCAAACGCTGCACGTTACGCTTACCAGTATTCAGCGCTGCCAGACGGTTCATTCCCATTTGCCTATGTAAAAGCGTACACAATAGGTTTCTACTTGCAAGATAAATGGCAGGCATCCGATAACTTTAAACTGACCTATGGCGCCCGCATTGATATGCCGGGTTACAATACAGACAGCCAGTTCAATGCATCTGCTAATGCTTTGACCGGTTTTAGAGACGGCTATCAGGTTAACACTGCACAATTCCCTAAAAATGCATTGCAGTTTTCTCCGCGTGTAGGTTTTAACTGGGATGTTAATGGTAACGGTACTACACAGATTCGTGGTGGTGCTGGTATCTTTACAGGTCCTGTTCCTTATGTTTACATATCTAACCAGGCAAGTAACAACGGTGTGCAATTTGGTTCGTACACGTTGGTACCGGGTTCGGGCGGTGTAACAGCAACGGATCCACGTTTAGTTTTCAATCCAAATGTTGATGCAAACAGGCCTACTACTGCAGCAGCAAACACTTCTTACAACCTGGTAATGACAGACAGGAATTTTAAATTCCCGTCAAACTTCCGCGTAAACTTAGCAATAGATCAAAAATTGCCATTTGGTATCCTGGGTACCTTAGAGGGTAGCTATTCAAAAGATATCAATGCGGTTATTTTCCAGAATGTTGCCTTACCTAGCACAGGCACTGCACTGGTTGGTTCAGACAACCGGATCCGTTACAGCAACACAACAGTATATCCATCACTGGGTGCTGCACAAACAGCAGCTTTACCAAATATTACCGATGCAATCTTGCTGAAAAACACCAGCAAAGGGTACGCTTATTTTATTACAGGCCAGTTACAGCGGACGTTTAAAGATTTCTTCTTTAATGTGGCTTATACTTACTCAGATTCACGTTCGGTTAACGATGGTGGTTCTATTGCACAATCAACCTGGAGAGACCGTGCGGTTTATGGCGATCCTAATGCTGATGTTACATCTTACACAAATTTCCGTCAGCCAAACCGTGTTATCGCGTCGGCTTCTTACCGCAAACAGTATCTTAACCATTTAACTACTTCCATAGGTTTAACTTATGAAGCAGCTAACGTTGGATCAACCTCTTATGTATACAGCGGTGATGTTAATGGTGACGGACAAACCAGTAATGATTTGATCTATGTACCAAAAGATGCCAATGACATTTTACTTGTTAAAGATAACGCTGCTGACACCCGTACAATAGGCCAGACCTACAACCAGTTGAGTGCTTACATCAACCAGGATCCTTACCTGAGCAAACGTAAAGGCAAGTATGCTGAACGTAACGGTTTACTTTTACCTTACTTCCATTTGGTGAATCTAAACTTTACCCAGGATTTGTATCAAACAAGCGGTAAAATAAAAAATACCCTGCGTTTTGAGTTCAATATCATTAACCTTGGTAACTTTTTATACCGTAACTGGGGTAATTACAAATTTGCGAACAGAGCGTTATTGTTAACCTATAAAGGTATTGATGCAGCTACAGGCAAGCCATCTTATTCTTTCCCTTACTTTGATAATACTAACCAGATTCCGCTTACTTCTACATTCGGTAATGGTGTATCACAGTCATCACGCTGGCAAGCTCAAATTGGTTTAAGATACCTGTTCAACTAATCTCATTTATAAAAAATTGGTCATATAAAAATTGATATATGAAAAGGAATAAATTTAATATCATACGCATTGCTTTATTTGCAGCACTGCCGGCAATTGTGCTTTCCGGCTGTACTAAAGATACTGCTATCCCGCCAACTCCACCCACGGTCTCTCCGGTTACTACAACCGGTACTGTAGCATTATTTGCAGGCAGTAACACATTTGGTTCTGGTAATGGCACTGGCGCTGCAGCAACATTTAGCTACCCTACAGGACTAGCTACTGACGTTGCAGGTAACGTCTACGTTGCTGATCAGGCGAATAACCAGATCCGTAAAATCACGTCCGCAGGCGCAGTAACAACATTATCTGGTACCTTATTGCCTGGTAGTACAAATGCAACGGCAATTGGTGCAACTGCAGCCTATAACAACCCATCTGGTGTAGCTATCGATGCAGCCAACAATGTTTACATTGCTGATTTTTTAAATAACCAGATTCGGAAGATCACCGTTGCTACAGGAGCTGTAACAACCTTAGCAGGTGCAACCGCATCAGGATCAGTTAATGCAATTGGTGCTGCGGCAAGATTTAATGGCCCGGCCGGGGTTGCTGCCGATGCAACAGGAAATATTTATGTTGCCGATTACAATAACAACCAAATCCGCAAAATCAGCGCGGACGGCGTTGTTACCCTATTAGCAGGTTCAACTGCTGGTAATGTAAACGGTGTAGGCGCCGCTGCTAAATTTAATGGCCCGCGTAGCGTAGCTGTTGATTTAACAGGTAACGTATACGTAGCAGATGCCAATAACAATGTTATTCGTAAGATTGCTGCAGACGGAACGGTAACTACATTAGCCGGTACAGGTGCAATCGGAAATGCCGATGGTGCAGGTACTGCTGCTACTTTTTACCATCCGGCTGGTGTAGCTGTAGATGCATTGGGCAATGTATATGTTGCTGATACTAATAACAACCTGGTACGTAAAATTACTGCAGCCGGTGTTGTTTCGTCTTTGGCAGGTAGTGGTTACTTAACTTTAACCGCACCATTCAATGCTCCTGCAGGCATCACTGTAAATGCAGCAGGCACTATGGTTTATGTAGCCAGCGCACTTGGCAATACTATCCATACCGTAAAGTAATTAATTTAGCCATAACAAAAACCCCGGTAGTAATACCGGGGTTTTTTTGTTATAAAGAGTTTTAAATACACAGCCGCCAATTTGAATTTACAATTCGCGGAGGCGCCGGCAGAAATAGCGCTGACTAACGCTTATGGGTTTTAAACAACCTATCCCACATTCGGGTGTAGACAACAAAATTGTGATTGATACCGGTATGATTGATGCTGGTGATGAATAGTTGACCTGTTGAGGAATTTAAAATTAAATTTCGCTCTAATTTAGCCGATACCCGGATCTATTCCTAATGCCGGCGATGCCAGACACCACATTGACCGTTAAATATAAAGGACGGCTCTGGATGTCAAAGTTGTACCTACCGGAATTTTACGTTCCAGGTTAGGTAGAAAATATAAATTCATTAACATGAATAATATTTTAAGCATTCTACCGGGCCCCAAAACATGTCGTAAAGAACCCGCCAAGGTGCGTTCGCGGCTGTTCGGGCACGTTCGGGCTGTTTTTTTGGAATTCTTAGCGCGAACGCGAACAGTAAACGGGATGTTCGATGCGCCTATTCGTATTCAAACACTCCAAATTCGGAACTTACGGTTACCTTCTTTTTACCGGCAGCCTCAACACGGCCAATAATCTGGGCTGGCACACCGAAGCTTTCGGATATGCGAATGATGTCCGCAGCAATTTCTTGAGGAACATACAACTCCATCCGGTGGCCCATATTGAAAACCTTATACATTTCTTGCCATGACGTATTTGATTCTGATTGGATAAGCTTAAATAGCGGAGGTAAAGGCAAAAGGTTATCCTTAATAATATGAAGATGATCAATAAAGTGTAATACCTTGGTTTGAGCGCCGCCGCTGCAATGCACCATGCCGTTGATCTGGCTGCGATACTTGTCTAAGATGGTTTTAATAATAGGGGCGTACGTGCGTGTAGCCGACAATACCAATTTGCCGGCAGTGATGGTTTGGCCATTGCCAATTGCTATCTCGTCAGTAAGTTTTTTGCTGCCAGAGAAAACAAGATCCTGAGGTAGTGCAGGGTCAAAACTTTCAGGGAATTTGTCAGCGATGGTTTTATTGAACACATCATGGCGTGCGGATGTTAAGCCGTTTGATCCCATACCACCGTTATATTCTCTTTCGTAAACAGCCTGCCCTGCTGATGCCAGGCCAACGATAACGTCGCCAGGTTTGATGCGGTCATTTGAGATCACATCGCTCCGTTTCATACGGCAGGTAACCGTGCTATCTACAATAATGGTGCGCACCAAATCGCCCACATCAGCAGTTTCGCCGCCGGTAGAATAAATCCCTATACCGGCATCCCGTAATTCAGCAAGAATTTCTTCGGTACCATTAATTATAGCTGCGATAACTTCGCCGGGTATCAAGTTTTTATTTCGGCCGATAGTTGATGATAGCAGGATGTTATCTGTTGCGCCTACACAAAGCAGGTCATCCAGATTCATGATGATGGCATCCTGTGCAATGCCCCGCCAAACGGAAATATCACCGGTTTCTTTCCAGTAGGTATAAGCCAAAGAGGATTTTGTGCCTGCACCATCCGCATGCATAATATTGCAGTAATCAGCATCATTCGTCAATATATCCGGTACAATTTTGCAGAATGCTTTTGGGAAAATGCCTTTATCAATATTTTTAATGGCGTTATGTACATCATCTTTTGATGCAGATACACCCCTTTGATCGTATCTTTGCGGAGAATTCATGGGCAAATATACTGCTTAATACCCTTTTAAGCAGTAAAATTATCACTTTGCCAGTCTACTTTATCTATGTTAAAATCCATTGGTCACAAATTAAACCGTTGGCGGTTTAAGCGCAACAGCCAGCGAAACTTTTTGATATACTGTAGCGTAGTTGTTGGCCTGATTGGCGGCCTTGCTGCGGTTGCTTTAAAATTCCTGGTGCATTTTATGGAAGATGTGAGCCGCAACATCTCTTCGCATTTACCTTACCATATCATCTATGTGTTTTTGCCGGCATTCGGAATTTTGTTAACCGTAGCCTGGCAGCACCTCATTAACCGCGATAAAATGGAGAAGGGCATAGGCAATATACTTGCTAATATCAAAAAGAACCGGTCCAGCATCCGCTCCAATAACACCTACTCGCATTTAATCACCAGTTCGTTAACAGTTGGCTTTGGTGGTTCATCCGGCCTGGAGGCTCCCATTGTTTGCACAGGCGCAGCAATAGGTTCAAACCTGGGGAGGTTTTTTAATTTAAGCCCTTATGAAAAAACAGTGCTGATAGCTGCCGGGGCATCTGCCGGTATTGCCGCTGTATTTAACAGCCCGATAGCGGGTGTATTATTTTCATTGGAGATTCTGATAGGGGAGATCACTATCCCAACCTTTATACCATTGCTTATCGCATCGGCAACCGGGGTAGTGGTATCAAAAGTATTATATTCTGGTCAGCTGTTTCACCTGGTTACAGAAGGATGGGTGATCAGTGCTCTTCCTTTCTACATTATATTAGGTTTACTAAGCGGCTGGACGGCCGTATACATAGCCAGGGTAGCCGGCAAGCTGGAAGGCGGTATTTTTTTAAATCAAAACCGTTATGTACGTGCGATAGGCGGCGGATTGATACTGGGGTTGATTATAATGGTGTTTCCTGCTCTTTTTGGAGAAGGTTACCATTACTTGCAGGAAATTTTAAACGGTAACCTGGAGGCACTCAAAGAAGAAACTTTCTTTGGGGTATACTTATCCGAGCCGCTTATCATGCTGCTGTTTATCGCCGCCTTGGTACTTATGAAAATAGTAGCAGCAGGTATCACGATTGGCGCAGGTGGAAACGGTGGTACATTTGCACCTACTATGTTTACCGGAGCATTTCTTGGGCTTTTTGTTGCATTCGGCGTCAACCAAACCGGATTGATCCATTTAAATACCAGCAATTTTATAGCGGTAGGTATGGCTGGTGCGTTAAGCGGTGTATTGCATGCCCCGTTAACGGCGATTTTCCTGATCGCTGAAATTACCGGGGGCTATGTGCTATTTATCCCGCTGATGATCGTTTCGGCTATTTCTTATATGATATCCAAACTGTTTAATCCGCATAATATGTATTGGCACCACTTGGTGCACGAACGGAATATTTTACCGGGACAAGATTATGGGATGTTGAATGCCATAAAGCTGGATAGTATAATTAATAAAGAATATGGCGCAGTGACCCGTGACATGTCTATTGCTGATTTTTACAAACTTTTGGCAGGCACCAGGTTTAATATTTTTGCGGTACTAAATACGGATAAAGAGCTGGAGGGGGTAGTTTTAATGGATGAGATCCGCAAGAATCTTTTTGACCTGCAGGCAGACCAGCATACGGTTGCCGATTTCATGGTACCGCCGCCGGCCATCATTGACTATGACCAGCCCGTAACCGAGGTAATGGAATTATTTGACGGTATGGACGTGTGGCAACTGCCGGTAATTAAGCAAAATAAATTTATAGGCTTTGTTTCAAAATCGGCCCTGTTAAGCCAATACCGCGAAATAATTATTAAGCAGCATAACGAAACGGATCTTTTTGCTCACAACTAAATTACCAACGAAAATATTATGGATATGCGCCGCAGATTCCGATTGCTTTTATTCCTGGTGATCGTTTTTAGCTTTTTAATTGGCTTCCCCATTCACACACTCGATTTGGAAGTTACGTCGGTGGCCAGGGTGTTGAACGGCCAAAGCAACATCTTGGATGCTATTAAGATTATTGTGCTCATCGCAATGCACCTTTGTTTATTGTCCCTCTTGTTCAGAGACCAGGATAGGTACACTTACACCAGGTATTTAATTTGGTTTCCGGTTGGGTTCCTGGTCATTCATACCCTAAATGCCCTGGGTTTCTACCTTTCCGAACCCCGAATTTTATTAACGGCCCTGCCTTTTTGCGTAGCCTATTCGCTTTGCTTATTTCAATACAGGCAACTTCTTAAACAAAAAGAACGAATTTAGGTGATTACATCAGCCTGAATTCGTTCTTCCCTATTAGCATACTGAAATTACTTAGTAAACAGCAGCTCCCTGAATTTTGGTAGTGGCCACAGCGCGTCATCAACAAGTTGCTCCAATTTATCTACGTGGTAACGGATAGGCTGGAAGTAGCTTTTTACCTTTTCGTCATAATCAACAGCCCGCTGGCGCAGGTCATCTATAGCATTCGCTTTTTTACGCTCTGCGATCATCTCATCAACATTTGTTTTGATAAAGTTGATATGCCCGGCAATTCGGGTAACAAGATCAAGTTGGGCGGCATAGGTGCTTTCGTCCAGGCCTATTTCTTTTAACCCTTGTATACTGCCTACCAATTTTGTTTGGTAAGCTATTGCTGATGGAATGATAACGTTCATCACCAGCTCTCCAATAACTCTTGCTTCGATCTGGAGTTTTTTATAGAAACTATCCAACAGGATCTCGTGCCTGGCTTGCGCTTCGCGCTTGGTAAATACGCCGGTGTCGGCGAACAGTTCAGCAGCCTTTTCCGTTAAAAAAGCATCAAGGGCTTTTGGTGTGGTTTTGATATTGGCTAATCCTCGCGCAGCAGCTTCTTGTTCCCATTCTTCGCTATAGCCGTTACCTTCAAAACGAATATTGCGCGATTCTTTAATGTAGCGTTTGATGATCATCATTAAGGCGACATCTTTTTTCTCCCCTTTTTTGATCAGCTTATCTACATCCACCTTGAATTTCTTTAGCTGATCTGCAACGATCAGGTTAAGGATGGTCATCGGACTGGCTGAATTTGCCGAGGACCCAACTGCCCGTAATTCAAACTTATTGCCTGTGAATGCAAAAGGGGACGTACGGTTGCGATCGGTGTTATCTTTTAAGATCTGCGGAATCTTCGGGATGCCTTGCCATAACGAGTTTTCATCCTTTATTTTTTTACTGAGGCGGGACGTATCTATTTCATCCAGTACCTCACTTAGCTGGCTGCCAAGGAAAATGGAAATAATTGCTGGAGGCGCCTCATTAGCTCCTAATCGATGATCATTGTTTACTGATGCAATCGACGCGCGGAGTAAATCGGCATGATCATGAACAGCCTTAATGGTATTTACAAAGAAAGCAAGGAATTGCAGATTGTTCTTGGGCGTTTTACCGGGAGATAGCAGGTTTTTACCCGTATTAGTAATAAGCGACCAATTGTTATGCTTACCCGATCCGTTAATGCCCGCATATGGTTTTTCATGCAGCAATACTTTAAAATGATGGCGGAGCGCAACTCGGTCCATGATATCCATAAGCAACTGGTTATGATCTATCGCCAGGTTAATTTCCTCATATACCGGGGCACATTCAAATTGTGAAGGAGCCACTTCGTTATGCCGTGTCTTTAATGGGATGCCCAATTGTAAGGCTTCGGTTTCCATATCCTGCATAAAGGCATAAACCCGGCTTGGGATAGACCCGAAGTAATGATCTTCCAGCTGCTGGTTCTTGGCAGACATATGCCCAAATAGCGTACGGCCGGTTAAGTAAAGATCCGGACGAGCATTAAATAGAGCGGTATCTACCAGAAAGTACTCCTGCTCTATACCTAAGGAAGCGTTGACCTTTTCAATGCTTTTATCAAAGTAGTGGCAAACGTCTACCGCGGCTTTATCCAACGCGCTCAAGGCTTTTAACAGAGGTACTTTGTAATCAAGCGCTTCGCCGGTATAAGAAACAAATACAGTTGGGATACACAGCGTGCGCCCAATTATAAAAGCCGGAGAGGAGGGATCCCATGCGGTATAACCACGTGCTTCAAAAGTATTACGAATACCACCGCTCGGAAAGCTGGAGGCATCGGGCTCCTGCTGTGCAAGGGCATCGCCGCTGAACCGTTCTATAGCGCCTCCATCTGCAGTTGGTTCAAAAAAGGCATCGTGTTTTTCAGCAGTTGTGCCGGTTAGCGGTTGGAACCAATGGGTATAATGCGTGGCACCTTTACTCATCGCCCATGAACGCATAGAGGAAGCTACCTGTTCGGCAAGGTCGCGGGGTATGGTTTCGCCGTTATCTATTGAATTTACAATACCTACGTAAGCTTCTGATGAAAGGTATTCCTTCATTTTATGCTTGTCAAAAACATTCGCTCCAAAGTAGTCGGATATTTTTGACGATGGTGGCTTTACTTCGGGTATTTCTCGGCTCTGAACAATTTGCAGAGCCTGGAATCTGATATTAGGCATAAATACAACTATTGGTTATGCCAAAATTAGGAAATCATTTAAAATAAAGGGTATAAACCTCAATTGAATCTAGAAGAGAAGTGATTTTTAACAACCGTTTGAATGCAAATTCAAAATCTAAAGAATTGTTTGTTCGTGAATGCTCCTAAACCAATGTAAGTTTCAATTACATTGATATTTTAAAATGGAATTTCATTTAAATATTAAAAGGAAAAAGCTTCTGTAAGTTTAAAATTATAAATTTTACACAAACTTGCAGCTAATTTGAAGTTTTTATAGTCACTTAAGTAGGCAATAAATGATATTTATGGAAATTTACCATTGTTTTATTGGTATTTTATTATTTATAATTTGTTTTTATTAAAATTCATCCATATTTTCATAAAATAATTATAAATAGTACAAATTGTATTTGAAAAACAGGATTATATAATTGGTTTGTTTCCGATTTTCAATTTGCATCAGATAATAGTCGATTTTATAATGAAATTGATCTGTTAAAATTTTATAACTCTTAGGAAGTATCGCTTTTTATCATTTTTAATGATACGATAAGCATGTTTTTTTAATTTTTAACGTAAAAACCAATAACAATTAACACAAATTATCAACTCAATTCCTCATCATGAAAAAAAAACTTTTACTTTTATCTTTTCTTGCAGCAGCAGCATTCACCTCAAATGCACAGGACGCCCCTAAAGGTGATCCACCTCTGGTAATATCGGGTTCGGTTGATACCTATTATAAATATGATTTCTCCGGTATCAGAAATGCTGCCGGCAGCTCAAATATTCCAACCAGTTTTGCAAGTGATCAAAACTCCGTTTCGATCGGTATGATAGACTTAGGCTTAAAGAAAAAAATTGGTAAAGCGGCCTTCGTAGGCGAAATGAGTTTCGGTCCCCGTGGGCAAGCACAATCAATACCAAATGGCACCAGCGGTGATTCTTTCCACATTCAGAATTTGTACGTTTCCTACGATCTTAGTGACAAGTTTACGGTAACAGGCGGTTATATGGCAACCTTTGTAGGGTACGAAGTGATTTCACCGGTTGGTAATTTCAACTACTCAACTTCCTATCTATTCACTAATGGCCCGTTCCAAAATGCAGGTTTAAAAGGTACCTATACTTTCTCTGATAAAGCAAGCTTAATGGCTGGTATCTTCAACGATAGCTGGAATGCATACTCATCTGCTAAAGATGTATCTACCTTCGGCGCACAGTTGTTTTTAAGTCCAGCCAAAGGCTGGACAGCTTACATTAACCTGGTTAGTGGAAAAACATCTGGTACAGAGGTTGACTTTACAACAGCTTACCAAATCACTGATGCCTTTAAATTAGGTTTAAATGCTGCTACCTTCACCGCCAATGACAAGATCGCAAAAGGCGGATTCTCCGGTGTTGCTCTGTATCCGCAAATTGCAGTTTCTAAAGATGTTACTTTGGGTTTAAGAGGAGAGTATTTTAAAACTAAGGACGGTTCATACACCCTGTTAGGCCCTGCGCCAGGTAGCTCTGTTACAGCCTTTACGCTTACAGCAAACGTAAAAGCCGGTCCTTTAACTTTTATACCGGAAATTAGACTTGATCAAAACAAGTCTATTACCGATGGTTTTGTTAATAATGATTTATTGGCAAAAAAATCAGCCTCTCAATTTGTTTTGGCTGCGGTATACGCTTTCTAAAAAACACACAATTAAATTTTATAAGCCATCCATATTTGTTTATGGATGGCTTATCTTTATTATATGAAAAAATTATTCTTTGCTATTTCCCTCTTTTTATTCTCGGTTACTGCTGCCATTGCTCAGAAAGATTCTTTACAGTTCGACGAAAGCAACAAATATGTTTATTACCAAGTTGCAGAAAAGCCGGGCATGAGCAGTGATACTTTGTACAACCGGGGGATAATATTCCTTAAATCTATTCAGGCAAAATCTGTAAATAAAACCTCGCCCAATAATATCATTAGTCGGGGTAAATTTATGGTTTATGGCAATGCATTGGTTTCTAAAAAAGAGGCAGGGGAAGTAGCATACCAATTAAATATCGATACTAAAGAAGGGAAATATCGCTATAAATTTAGTGGATTTGTATTTACGCCATATAAGATCGACAGATTTGGCAGCATGGTGGCTGTTCCAGGTATTGCTATCCCGGCAGAAAAGCTTTCTTCAAAATATAATAAAAAAGAGTCGGAAGCTTTTCTAGACCAAATTGCCACTTTTTGTATAGCTGGAGCGAAACAATTAAGCAGCTATATGGACAAAATACAAGCACCTAAGACAGTTCAACCAGTAAAGAAGGTGATAACTGATAAATGGTGACGATTATTCATAATCGTGTTCCGAATATAATTTGTAATAAATGGCTATTGGCGATATAAAATATCTCATTATTTCTTTATTCAATTGATTGTTTGGCAATAATGCCGATTTGAACAACATTTTATATTGTTATAACGTTATATAGAAAAATTTAATTCTAAACGTTATGCTAAACACAAAATTTGATTTGTACAAGACCGAGTGGCTCGACCTTGTATTTGATGACCGCAACAAAGCGTATGGTGCTTATGATTTGAGGAACCATTATGCAAGGAACCTTAATAAGGCTATGGCCATTACATTTGCAGTTTTGCTTGCTGCTTCTACCTTTATCTACATTAGCTCTCATCAGAAGGCAGTCATTCCTGAAACAACGATAGTTGACGTCGTTTTACCATCAATCAAGGCAGCGGTGGTTGAACCGCAAAAAAAGATTGAACCTCCTAAGGCAGCTGTACCAATTAAACCGCAACCAACTGTTACTACCATACAGCATTTACCGCCAGTTGTAAAACCGGATGAACTTGTTACCAAAGAACCTGTAAAAACGGAAGATTTGGCAAAAGCTGCTGTTGGCACAGTAACCGTTAAAGGCGTAGATGTGGCACCAGGAGGAAACGCTCCTGAGCCGGCACCAGTCACCGGTGGTGGTGGCACCGGAACGGCACCGGCAGCCGATAACACTGTGCATAATTCTGCTGGCTTAGAGGTAATGCCCGAGCCTGTGGGCGGTTTTGCAGCCTTTGGGAAATTTCTTGGCAAGAATTTGCGTTTCCCTGGTGCTGCACAGGATGCAGGCGTAGCCGGCAGAGTAACATTGACCTTCGTTATTGAAAAAAATGGCGACATTACGAATATCAATATTGACAATCCGGCAGGTTACGGTTTCGACCAGGAAGCAACCCGGGTATTAAAATTGGCCAAGGCTTGGAAACCCGGTATACAAAATGGGCAACCGGTACGTGTGCGGTATTCTATACCTATCAATTTTCAATTGCCTGCGGAGTAATTAAATGTTACCTGAGATTTGTCAACTTTTTAAAAGTTGACAAATCTTTTTGGTGTTTCACAGTTCTGCGATAGGGGTAGTAGCGGATACCGGCCCACGCGCTTAATGCCTTGAAGGCGTATGAGCGGATAACCCGGACCGGAGGTATCGCCATAGTTCAGTCTGAATCATAAATTTGAAGAATTGCAAAACCAAACAGGTTAGCGAGCATTATCTCTAACCTCTAACCTCTAACCTCTAATCTTTTGCACTTCGCTTAACCTTTTCCCAAAACCTTTCGGCTTTCGGCTCTTTTTCCTAATTTCGCACATCCTTTCAACTAAATTTGAATACATTGGAGCACCAGGAATTAACAACCGTTGAAACCGCCCGCGATCTGGGACTTTTACCTGAAGAATTCGACAGAATAAACGAGATAATGGGCCGCGTACCCAACTTTACCGAACTATCTATTTTTGCGGTAATGTGGAGTGAGCACTGCTCATACAAAAACTCTATTACCTGGCTAAAAACCCTGCCAAAGGATAGTCCCCGGATGCTGGCAAAGGCTGGTGAAGAAAACGCCGGACTTGTTGATCTTGGCGATGGCATTGGCTGCGCGTTTAAAATAGAATCGCACAACCACCCATCGGCGCTGGAACCTTATCAGGGTGCCGCAACCGGAGTTGGTGGTATTAACCGCGATATATTTACGATGGGTGCCCGACCGATTGCCCAGATGAACTCATTGCGCTTTGGCGACCTGAGCCTCGATAAAACCAAGTGGCTGGTAAAAGGTGTGGTAAAAGGTATCAGCCATTACGGCAATGCTTTTGGTATCCCTACCGTAGGTGGCGAACTTTTCTTTGATGAATGCTACAACATCAATCCGCTGGTGAACGCGTTTTCTGCTGGTATTGTTAAGGCCGGCGAAACGGTTTCTGCTACATCATACGGTGTGGGCAACCCGGTTTATATAGTGGGTTCTGCTACTGGTAAGGATGGGATCCACGGAGCGGCTTTTGCCTCAAAGGATATTACCGAAGACTCGGTAAATGATTTGCCTGCCGTACAGGTAGGCGACCCTTTTCAGGAAAAGCTTTTATTAGAAGCTAGCTTAGAAGTGATTAAAACCGGTGCTGTAATTGGCATGCAGGATATGGGTGCGGCAGGTATTATCTGCTCTAATTCTGAAATGAGTGCTAAGGGTGAACATGGTATGATCATCCATTTGGATAGAGTACCGATGCGCCAGGAAAATATGAAACCCTACGAGATCCTGCTTTCCGAATCGCAGGAGCGCATGCTAATTGTGGTTGAAAAAGGTAAAGAGGCTTTAGTAGAAGCTGTTTTTGATAAATGGGATCTCAACTGCGCCATTATTGGTGAAGTTACCGATACCCGGCGCCTGGAGTATTTTATGAACGGCGAAAAAGTGGCCGACGTACCTGCCGACGATTTGGTATTGGGCGGCGGTGCACCTATCTACGAACGCGAATACCGCGAACCGGCTTACTTTGCCGAGAACCAGAAATTTAAAATAGAAGACGTTGCCGAACCAGAGAATTTGGTTGACGTTGCGGAGCACCTGATAGCGCATCCCAACATCGCTTCAAAGCGTTGGGTAACCGATCAATATGATTCTATGATCGGTACGGCTACTATGACCACCAATCGCCCAAGTGATGCTGCTGTTGTTGCGGTTAAGGATACCGATAAAGCAATTGTATTAACCTGTGATTGTAACTCGCGCTATGTTTATGCAGATCCGCAAAAAGGTACAGCAATCGCTGTGGCCGAAGCAGCCCGTAATATTACCTGCGCTGGCGGTGAACCGGTTGCTATAACCAACTGCCTTAACTTTGGCAACCCTTACAAGCCTGAAGTGTATTGGCAGTTTGTTGGGGCAATAAAAGGTATGGGCGAAGCCTGCCGAAAGTTTGAAACCCCCGTTACCGGTGGTAACGTGAGTTTTTACAATCAATCGAGCGATGAGGGCCCGGTGTTTCCTACACCAACAATTGGTATGCTGGGTGTGATGGATGACCAGAGCAATCTGATGACGCTTGATTTTAAACAACCCGGTGATTTGATCTATCTGATAGGCGAATCGCAAAACTGTATAGCATCCTCACAATATTTAGCTTCTTACCACAAGATCTTTAAAGCACCGGCTCCATATTTTGACATAGATAAGGAATATGATATGCACCAGGTTGTGAAACAACTTATCAAACAAAAAGTGGTGCAGTCTGCACATGATGTGGCTGATGGTGGCTTATATGTGGCGCTTGTAGAATCCTGCCTGCCAAACGGGCTTGGCTTCGATATAGAAAGCGACAGTGCTATCCGTAAAGATGCTTTCCTTTTTGGTGAGGCACAAGGAAGGGTAGTGGTAAGTATCGCGCCGGATGATCAGGAACGGTTTATTGAGCTGATGGCTACCAGTGAGGTAGAATTTAGCCTGTTGGGTACCGTTAATGGTATTGGCAATACTACAATAGATGAAGAGCTTTTTGGAAATATTACCGATATTAAAATGGTACATAGTAATGTATTGCATGTAAGCCTGGGCGAAGCATAATGCTGAAATTTAATAAGATCCACCACGTTGCAATCATTTGCAGCGACTATCAAAAATCCAGGCACTTCTACACCGAAGTGCTTGGATTTAATATTTTAGAAGAGACCTACCGCGAAGCCCGCGACTCCTGGAAGCTTGACCTGGAAGTTGGCGGCCAGTACCAGATTGAACTTTTCTCTTTCCCTGCACCGCCAACACGCCCTTCTCATCCCGAAGCGGCCGGCCTGCGCCACCTAGCCTTTGAGGTTGACAATATAGAGGAAGCCATTTTTCACATCGCAGAATATGGCGTAGCAATGGAGCCGATCCGGATAGACCCGCTGACAGGCAAACGTTTTACATTCTTTGCCGATCCGGATGGTTTACCCCTGGAATTGTACGAGGGATAGATAAAATCTTTTCTGTACCTTCAAAGCAAATACAAATCTGATTTGCTTAAGCTATGAAGCTATACATACAGCTGTTTATTGTTTTGCTGCCTTTAGCAGTTTTTGGGCAGTCATCATTCACCATAAATGCCCGTGTCCCGTCTTTCACTAATGGTGATAAAATATACCTTTTTTACCGCGTTAATGATGTCAAGTTTTTTGATTCTACCGTAGTACAAAATAACGCTTTTGCATTTAAAGGTACGGTTACCGGCATTGGCATCGGATATATCTGCAGAAACGATAATCCCATCACCGCTGAAATTCTTTATGACCAGCAGATCATCTATATTGAATCCGGGAATATCTTAATTGCCAACGCAGATTCTTTAAAAAATGCCGTTATCACAGGAACGAAACTTAACCAGGATAATGGTGAACTTTCTGGTGCTTTAAAAACTTTACAAACGCAATTTATCGAAGCGAACAATGCATACGACGCACTTCCCCCTGCAAAGCAGGCTGAAGTGGGTGCTGTAGCTGACCTGCGCGCCAAACTTAAAATTATAAACTCCAAAATGGAACCGATAAGGTTGGCATTTATTAAAGCACATCTTAATTCGTATATCAGCCTAATCACATTGAATAGTATGATAAACAATACTGATATTTTTGAGGTTGAAAAGGCTTATAACGATTTGACATTAAGTTTGAAAAAAAGCGGGTTGGGGGTAAAGGTGGGTAAATTGATCACATTCGCAAAGCAGTCCCGGATAGGTGTTACGGCAACAGATTTTACGCTAATAAACACTGAGGGTAAGCCTGTTAAATTATCCGACTTTAGAGGTAAATATATATTGATTGATTTTTGGGCCTCATGGTGTTTGCCTTGCCGGCAGGAAAACCCAAATGTAAAAGCGGCATATGAGCAATACAAAGCTAACGGGTTTACAGTTTTAGGTGTTTCCATTGATGATAAGGCCTCTAAAAATGCTTGGCTGGCAGCCATTAAGAACGATGGACTGCTTTGGTCACAAGTTCTGGACTCGGACAAAAAAGTCAAGAATTTCTACGGTGTAACTACAATTCCTGCTAATGTGTTGATAGATCCATCGGGAAAGATCATTGCACGTAACATTAAGGATAAGGTGCTTCAAAACACATTGGCCAATCTAATCAAAGTCAACTGATACCGATAGTTGATTATTGATAAGATGGTTGGGTGCTAATAAATTTTGCAGCTTTACGTGTTCGTACACCCAAAAATGATAATTAGCGTAATTCTTTTAAATCAGGATACATTTCTTATAAGCGGATTTCAAATAGCTAACAGGTCATTTCATAATCCCAAATTACTTTGTAGCTTTAAAAACTATAAAAAACCATTATGAAAATCTTACTAATACCTTTTCGCGGGGCTGCCCGCCTTATCGGTTTATCATTTGTTTTGTGGCTATGCTTGGGTACCAGCTTTATCGCATCAGCACAAGAGCATGCCATGGTTAAAGACCAGGATGTAATTGGCCGTTGGGACCTGAATCTAGAGAAGGACGGAAAAATTATGCCGTCGTGGCTGGAGGTACAAAAATCGGGCACGCATACGCTTATCGGCAGGTTCACTTATGCTTTTGGCAGCGCAAGGCCCATCAGCGAGGTGAAACCTAATGGCGGCAAATTTAGTTTTTCTATCCCGCCGCAATGGGAGCAAGGTGACCGCTATATGGATTTTGAATTTGAGGTAGATGGTAATAAAATAAAAGGCACCATGGTGTATACTGATGGCAAAACCTACAATTTCAGCGGTGAGCGCGCGCCACTTATGGTACGTGCTAAAGCACCTGTTTGGGGCACACCAATCCGCCTTTTTAACGGGAAGGATACCAAAGGCTGGCATACCGATGGCAAAAACCAGTGGACGGTTGAGAACGGTATTTTACGCAGCCTTCAGTCGGGCGCTAACCTCATCAGCGATAAAACTTTTAATGATTTTAAGTTGCATATCGAATTTCGTTACAAGCAGGGTAGCAACAGCGGTGTTTACCTGCGTGGCCGCTACGAAGTTCAGATAATTGATACCAAGACCGGAGAACCAGAACCGATAAACAATCAGTTTAGCGCGGTGTACGGCTTTTTACCGCCAAATAAAATGATGGCAAAAAACGCAGGCGAATGGCAATCGTATGATATTACTTTGGTAGGCAGACTCGTAACGATTGTAGCCAACGGTACCGAAGTAATTTGCCGGGCCGAGATCCCGGGCTTAACGGGTGGTGCCATCAACAGTAAAGAAGGTGAACCGGGCCCCGTATTTATACAGGGTGACCATGGGCCTATCGATTATCGCAATATCATAATTACCCCTGCTAAGTAACATTTGCAGGCTGCAAATGTATTTGATGATCGCTCCTGCTAGCAGAGCGTAAAAAATAAGAGGCAAGCGGGTGAACCCCGGCTTGCCTCTTTGCTTATAATTATCCGTGGTATACTTATCACATTTTCCGCTGGGCCTTTTCCCAAACCGAACTTTGCTTTTTTGTAAAATAGCGGATGATGCCAGCCACTACAGCATAATTCATAACGCAAAAGTAGTAAGGCACAAAAAGTGCTTTAACCCTGACCTGCCTTTTCTCCATTATAAACCCGAGAAATGCCAGCAGGTAAAACAAAACCTGCCCGGCAAAAAGTAACTCATATACCCAGCCCATTTCGGCAAAGGCTAAAGCAAGGTTGGTTATAAACGCCAGGATCAGGAAGAAAGGGGTAACCGTCCATCGCAACACACGGTGACTAACGTATTGAAATGAAAGCAACGGATATTTCAAGGAAAACAGCAGTGGTTTTAACCTAAGGATAGATTGAACGCCACCCGCCGCAATGCGTACTTTTCTCTTCAATTCCTCTGTTACGTTTTCAGATGCGGTCTCCAGCGCATAGGCCTCTGGTTCGTAAACTATTCTGTAACCTTTTTTGGCAATCAGCATAGAGATCATAAAATCATCCAAAACGGTGTCTGCCGGCACATCTTCATATAAATTCCGCCGCACGCTGAACAGCTCGCCTGCTGCACCTACCACCGAATATAATTCTGAGTCCCATTTTTTCAAAGCGGATTCATATTTCCAGTAAAAGCCTTCCCCGGCAGCACTTGCATCAGCATTTTCATCAATCTGCACCCGCTTTTCTCCGGCAACACAGCCAACGGTATAGTCGGCATAATGACGACAGATCTTTTTGATCGCATCGGTATTCAAAAAGGTATTGGCATCGGTAAACACTACCGCTTCGGTATGCACATACGCCATTGCGCGATGTACGGCTGCAATTTTCCCAGCCCGTTCCGGTCGGTGCAGTAGCTGTACCTGTGGGTACCGAGTAATTATTTCGGTTGTTCTGTCCGTAGATCCATCAGTCACAAATACTAGCTTCAGCTTACCTGCCGGGTAGTTTAATGCCAGGCAGTTATCAATCTTTTGCTGCATAAAGTGCTCCTCGTTGTAGGCGGCAACAACCAGCGTACACTCCGGCAGCGCACTATCATCAATATCGGTAACAACTGTACGCCCTTTAACTACGCGTTTTATTTTTATGATGATAAACAGCAGGATGCCATATCCAACAAAGGTGTAGAAGGCAATAAACAGGCTTATCCAAAAGGCAACTTTCATGAAATTTTATTAATGGTGTAACCTAGTTCTGTACTTGTTTTTTTATGGGTGATGTTCCACCAAACCGCACGGAAGAGCAAAGCAATAAAATTGTAACGTTTATCTTTAATATAGTTCATCAGGTTTCGTGGCACCACCATCACCATAAAATAAACATAAAACACCCAAGCTTTTAAAGCAGGGGCGTTATGCCTGATGAACAGAATGCGGTTTCGATTCATAAAGTATTCTTTAAATGGACTGTTCTTGCCAACCGTCATAGATTCTTTGTGGTAAATAACTGCATCACCACGTACCCAGGCCTGGTAGCCTGATTTGTTGATCCTTTCACCCCAGTCTACCTCTTCGTAGTAGATAAAGTAATTATCAGCCATTAGGCCAGCCTTGTCACATGTTTCTTTTTTTACCATCATGGCGCCACCGTGGCAATAACCCGTTTGGCCCAAGAAATTGTCGTACTGGCCAACATCCCTTTGATTTTTACCAACAGCCTTGTTACGGCAAGTATAATAATCTACCTGTGTGAAGCCCATATACTGGATCAGCGTTTTATCGAAGTGATAATTTAACTTTGGAGATATGATGCCAACCTCGGGATGGGTATCCAGGATATCAACCAGTTTTTGCACCAGTCCAGCTGTAAATTCGGTGTCGTTATTAACCAGAAAATAATAATCGCCTGTGGCTTGTTTTATTCCTATATTGTTGCCTCCGGAGAAACCCAAATTCAATTCAGAACGTACAAATTTAACGTTAGGATATTGAGCAGTCCATTTAGGGATAGGATTCACGGTGCTGCCATTATCAACTACAATAATCTCTATGTTTTCATAGGTGTTTGTTTCAGCGATAGAATGTAAAAGTTCTTCTGTGATCTTGTCCTGGTTGAAATTGATGGTAACTACGGAAACCCTTTTCATGTAATATAATATTGTGATATGTTTTACGACATAATATTAGCAAAAGTTAGGCATTTATTAAGGTTTTAAACGATTGGACAAGCAAACATTTACAGACGATGACGCTTTGCTGGAAGTAAAAACCAACGAATTGGTTGTTTTACTTCAAAAAGGAGTTGCAGATTTTGACCGGGCAAAAATTATGCAGGAAAAATTGAACAGGGCGTTCGATGAAGCTTTGGTACAGCAAACAAAATCAGCGGTGCAGCCAAACCTGGGCAAGGCAACATTCGTGAATGATTTTGCGGATCTTTTATCAAAGCACCAAATGGATAGTAAAGTTATCATAGGCGATGTCATCCGTGACCGTGTGAAAAAAATTATTGTCTGCATGATCGGACTCGTCATGGTCACATTAGGAATGGCAATGATCATTATGCCGGCGCCGCCTTACTTCGAAATGTTCACTATCTTTCATTTTAACCCCAACGATGGCGTTACCATAATGGATGTGATATCCTTGCTTATCGTGTTTACGGGCATCTATTTGTTACTGGTCTCCATTTTAAAAAAGCAAAGTGTTGCAGGGCGCTGAACCATCATCAATAGCTAAATTACTCTTGTCCATATGTTTTTAGATATCCATTTCAATGGAATTTGATTAGTTTTTGTTATTATTACTAGCCTATCTTTATTGCCAAATTAATATTTTATCCGAAAAAATTATTCAGTAATGAGCGATTCAGCCGCTTCCACTCCGAAAAGATCTTACCTGTATTTTGCCAATCTAGACGGCGTTAGGGCCATTGCGGCTTTTATGGTGGTTTGTTCGCACATTCAGCTGCACAAAGAAAATTCCGGCATCTATACGTCTCAGTTCATTGATTCGCGAAATTTTGGAAAAATTGGAGTAACCATTTTTTTCACCCTCAGCGGATTTTTGATCAGCTACCTGTTACTGGAAGAGAAGACAAAATTCGGTTTTATTGCCCGCAAAAATTTCTATATCAGGCGCATCCTGAGGATCTGGCCATTATATTTCCTGCTCATCGTCATCGGATTTTTTATTTACCCTGCACAGGGCTCAGTAACAGCACTTTTGCTTAGTATTTTGCTAATGCCTAATGTTGCCTTTTGCTTAAAGTTGTTACCAAATATTTTCGACCCAATTTGGTCGATAGGGGTTGAAGAGCAGTTTTATATTTTTCATCCGCATATTTTTCGATTTAAAAAGATGCAGCATATTCTATATATGCTCACAGCGGTTCTATTGGCTTTAATCATCCTCAACCTTGTGGTAAGTCATTTGCAATACACCAGTAGCTTTATGCTTGCGTTGGATCAATTCCTTTATTTTACCCGGTTTGATGATATGATGATAGGCTCGGTAGTGTCATTGCTGTATTTTAATACAAAAAATCATGTGTTTGCTTTCCAGTTTCAACGGGCATTCAATTTGCTCTTCAACAAGTATGTGCACACAGGTTTGATCCTTTTATTATTAGGCTTCATTTTCTTATTTGTAAGGAAAGAAATAGGTCATGGCGATATCGTGATTTCATCGCTCGTTTCGCTGATCATGGTGCGGCTATGTGAACCATCATCCAATACAATCATCCTGGGTAATAAAGTGATGGGCTACTGTGGTAAAATATCTTACGGGATCTACTTGTTACATAAATATCCGCTGTTTTTGATGTTGTATTTGATTAAGACTTACTTTAGCAACCAAAGTGCATTTTTTCAAAACACGCTTGTTTACCTCGGCACCATCACCTTGGTAATTTTATTGGCCACCATTTCCTATTACGGATACGAGCGTTATTTTCTCCGGCTAAAAACACGGTTTCAAAAAATTACCGCAACAAAATCGGCAGTAAATCAGCTATAATTGCTGCCAATTCGGTAATTTTATAATGGTGTTACCTCGGTATTTGGAAATCAGTTGCATTTATTGAAATTATTGAATTATGAAGATAAAAATTACCTCCATATTAGTTAACGACCAAGACAAAGCTCATAATTTCTATACTGATGTCTTAGGTTTTGTAACTAAGCAAAATATCCCGTTGGGTGAATTTAAATGGCTAACGGTAACCGCACCAGAAGCGGGCGACGAAGTTGAGCTGCTTCTAGAGCCCAATCAACTGCCCGCAGCTAAAACATTCCAGGCGGCTTTATTTGAGCAGGGGATACCCTCAACAATTTTTAACGTAGACGATATCAATTCGGAGTACGAAAGGTTAAAGGGTTTCGGCGTAGAATTTAAAACAACCCCCATGCAAGCCGGCCCGGTGAAAATTGCAGTGTTAAATGATACCTGCGGGAATTGGATACAGCTGCTGCAGGTTTAACCGACTACTATTTTTAGTAAGAACAGGTGACAGCCTCAACAAAAAAATGCCTCAGATGTAATCCTTGGCATTTTTTGTTGAACCAAATACGGAAATTACCGTCGTTCGATGGTAGGCTTTTTTGTAAACTGTTTAACTATATCGTTGCCAAAGGCAAATACCATCAATGAAATCAGCAGCACGAAGCCAACAATTTGTGCACGCTCCAGAAATTTATCGCTAAGCGGTTTACCTTTTATCATCTCTATTAAAAGGAACAAAGTATGGCCGCCGTCTAAGCCGGGTATAGGTAACAAGTTGGTGAGTGCAAGCACCATGGAAAGGAACCCTACAAGGCTCCAAAAACGGATCCAGTCTACGTGTGAACCAAACATTACCGCAATGCCTATAGGGCTGGATATTGCTTTACGCGCTTTAACCTGACCGGTAAAAATCTTACCGATACCTTTTGCATTATCTGTAAACATACCCCAGGCCTTTACAGCGCCGATTGGTAACGATCCGAAAAACCCATAATTAACAGTTTTCTCCTGCGGTAAATCAGTTTTAACTTTAATACCAAAACGACCGTCGGCAAAACCAAGCATACCGTCTTTATTTACATCTGTTATCAAAGCAAGCGTGTCGCTTTTACGTTTCACTGTCAAATTCGCCTTCTTACTTTTAAATTCCTTTAAGCGATTCTGAAATTCATCGTAAAAGTGTATTGCAGTGCCATTTACAGCCAAAATGCTATCACCCTTTTGAAGGCCAGCTTTCTGCGCGTTACTATTAGCAACAACCGAGTCTACCATGAAAGTGGTTCTTGGCATCCGGCTAATAAACTCTTCAATTCCGTAATCTGAAAGATCGTTTAAAATAGTTGACGGAACTTTAATTTCCAAAGTTTGTGTACCGCGCTGCACAGTCAACACAGTTTTATCCAGCAATACTTTAGAGCTGATCAGATCTTCAAAGCGTTCAATTGGCTTCCCATTAACCTCTGTGATCTTATCGCCTGCTTTAAGGCCCATTTTTTGACCGATTACTCCCGGTACAATGCCATATTTAATGTTTGCATTTGGTGTATAGGTTTCACCGTATTTGATAGTTAATACCCAAAATATAAATATACCAACGATAATATTAACGATGATACCGCCAAGCATTACGATCAATCGCTGCCACGCCGGTTTAGACCGAAACTCCCAGGGTTGTGGCGGGCCGGCCAGTTGGTCGGTATCCATAGATTCATCTATCATGCCGGCTATCTTTACATAACCACCAAGCGGCAACCAGCCTACGCCGTACTCAACGCCTTTAAAGTTGAATTTAAAAAGGCTAAAGTTCCATGCATCAAAAAACAGATAAAATTTCTCGACCTTTATACCAAAGGCCCGGGCGGCTAAAAAATGCCCGAATTCGTGCAGTATCACTAAAATTGAAAGACCAAGAATTAATTGGCCCGCCATTATCAATATGTCCATTCGTTATATTTCTCTTTAAGATTGTAATGCCTTTAACGGCATTTGCTTAATTAAATTTTGCGCAAATATGCGTGTTTCTTTATCAGTATTCAAATAGTCAGAAAGCGAGGGCTGCTTTATGTAGCTGATTTTCTCCATACACGTTTCGATGATATCACTCATCGCCAGGAAGCTAGTCTCGTGGTTAAGGAAAGCTGCAACAGCAATTTCATTAGCTGCATTGATGATGCAGGGCATGTTGCCCCCGCGGTTTAGGGCTTCAAAAGCCAGCCCGAGATTCCTGAAAGTTTCCAGATCCGGTTTCTCGAAAGTAAGGTTGGGATAATTAACGAAATTGAACCGGTTAAAACTGTTTTTTAGTCGGCCAGGGTAGGAGAGCGCGTACTGTATCGGAAGTTTCATATCGGGCAAGCCCATTTGTGATTTGATAGATCCGTCCTCAAACTGAACCATCGAATGAATTACGGATTGCGGATGAACAATCACGTCAATCTGTTCTGCCTCTAAATCAAAAAGCCATTTAGCTTCGATAACTTCTAAACCCTTGTTCATTAATGAGGCAGAGTCGATTGTTATTTTAGCACCCATCACCCAGTTAGGATGCTTTAAAGCGTGTTCGCGGGTAACGCCAGCCAAAAAATCGGTTGTTTTACCACGGAAGGGACCACCGGATGCAGTCAGGATGATCTTTTCTATCTTATTATTTTCTTCGCCAACCAGGCACTGAAATATTGCTGAATGCTCACTGTCAACCGGCAATATATTTACACTATTCTCTTTGGCAAGGGCTGTGATAAGCTCCCCGGCAACCACCAGCGTTTCCTTATTTGCTAATGCGATATCTTTACCTGCCTTGATAGCATTTATGGTTGGCTCCAAACCTGCGAAACCAACCATGGCCGTCACTACAACGTCGATATCTGGATGGGTTACCGTTTCTTTTATAGCTTCATATCCAGCCAGAACTTTCACAGGCAAGTGAATAAGGGCATCTCTTACTTGCTGATATTTGGTTTCATCACAAATTATAGCGTATTGAGGCACAAATTTCAACGACTGTTGAATCAACAACTCGGCATTAATATTCACGGTAAGCATAAAAGCCCGGAACAAGGCCGGGTTTTCGGCGATTACTTCTAATGTTTGCGTTCCGATGCTGCCTGAAGAGCCTAAAATGGCTATATTTTTTAAATCTTTGCTCAATATTCTTTTAATAACACGTCACCACTTTATACGGTTTAAGACGCTTTATGTTTGTTAATTGTTACTAACGAATGGCTTTAATTCTTCGGCGATCCTACGATCGTTAGAAAGCCTTGGTACCTTGTTTTGTCCACCGAGCTTGCCCTGGCTCCGCATATAATTAATAAAGGTATCTTTTTTTAAATTACGGATGATTAAAGGCTGTAAGATATTACCCTCGATCAGGTCGAAATAATAGATATTCTTTGTCTGTAATGCCTTATCAACTTTTAAAGCAAAAGCTTGCAAATCAACGGGAGCCTTACCGAATTCGATAAACCATTCGTGGTATGGCAATTCGCCTGAATGGGGGGCCACTTGCGGCGCAACGGTAAACTCTATCACATCCACATCCTCTGCGGCGGCTACATTCATCAACGCCTGTTCTACTTCTTCTCCTATCACATGTTCGCCAAAGGCGGAAATATAATGTTTTATGCGACCGGTAACGGTGATCCGATATGGGTTTTTAGATACAAATTTGATGGTATCGCCAAGGCTGTATCCCCACAACCCGGCACTGGTGTTCATAATGAGCGCGTAATTCCTATTCAGTTCAATATCTTTAATATTGATACGGGTCGGATGATCATTAAAATACTCTTCAGATGGGATAAACTCGTAAAAGATGCCGGCATCCACCATCAGCAGCAATCCTCTATCTTTTTGAGAATCCTGAAAGGCTATAAAGCCTTCAGAGGCAGGATAGGTTTCTATCGAATCAATCTTAGCTCCTATAACTTCTTCCATGCGGCCGCGGTAAGGTTCGTAGTTAACGCCGCCGTGTACGAATAATTTAAAATTAGGAAAGATCTCTTTGATCTTTTTGCCACCCGAAACTGCCGACAGCCGGTCGAAATACATTTGACACCAAGGCGGGATACCTGAAATAAGCCGCATATCTTCATTACGGGTTTCGTTTACAATGGCATCTACTTTATCCTCCCAATCCTCAATGCAATTAGTGATATAAGACGGTAACCTGTTTTTTTGCAGATAGCCGGGAACATGGTGTGCTACTATACCCGATAGCCTTCCTGTAGCTACCCCATGCTTTTCAACCAACACCGGACTACCCTGCAGAAAGATCATTTTACCATCTACAAAGTCCGCATTACCGGTTTCATGAATATAGCTCAATAAAGCATTGCGGGCAGCCTTAATATGTTGTGGCATGCTCTCCTTAGAGATAGGGATATATTTTACACCGGAGGTTGTGCCCGATGTTTTGGCCAGGTAGGCTGGTTTGCCCGGCCACAATACATCGGTTTCTCCATTTACCACCCGGTCTATATAGAGGCGCAACTGTTCATAGTCGCGAACAGGAACCTGTTTTTTAAAATCTTCGTAAGTGTTTATTGAGGCAAAGTTGTGGTCTAAACCGAATGCCGTATTTTTAGCTGCATCTACCAGATCTGTAAAGGCTTTTTGCTGAAGGGCTACAGCATTATGGCGGATATTATCCAGCTCGCGATTTACAAAAAAAGCGAATACCTTACTCAATGCTGCTTTAAAACCCATAATTAATTGGTTTCAGCAATGTCATCGTCAACATCAAGATGGCTATAAACCAATTTTTTGTATGTTGTCATAATCATCACTTGTACAGTTGGGAAAGATATTGCAAACCATATCAATCCCGCTATTTCAAAAATGTAATCAGCGCTTTTGCTATCCTCACTAACAAACAGCGTTATGAATTCGTTAAGTACAAACAGGAGTAAAGCGATAAATAGCAAAACCATTAAAATCAGACCAATCAATCTAAAAAAATTTCCTTTGGTAGCGTTAAAGCTTTGTTTTAATGATTCGAATGGTCCTGAATCGTCATCTACTATAAAGCATATACAAAACATCGATCTGATCAGGAGGTAAATTAATGCCATTATCTCCAATTTATCCAGTACCCAAATTATTGAGTCATGATTATGCAGCCTTAAATTAATAAAGATGACTGTACCTATTAATACCACCAAGCATAACGCAATCACTACAAAATTTAAAACCATCTTTATTGTAGGAACGATGTCTTTAAATTCAAATTCGTAATATTCTCTGTATATTAACGTAAGAATTAGCTTATAAAAGCTCAGCGTGAGATAAGATTGAACAATCATCATAATCAGAACAATTATGATTTTGTTATATGTGCTGTCTGTGAAATAAATTAATGAGGTTGAAAAACTAATGATCTTATAAAGCGCAAGTGAAATGATCGAGTAAATTATCAGTGTTACGTAGTTTTTTTTTACGACATGCCAGGCAGCTTTAATGGTTTCGATAACAGAAAATGGGTGGTACATACTACGTTCTTAAGATCTTTTTAACACTATTCGCTTCCAGTAATCCTGTATAAATCCTATCCCGTAGGCGGTCAGTTGAGTGAAGGCTGCTATTACGCTCAAAAATGCAATTTTTAAAGAATTATTTTTCCACCATGCGTGAAAAAATATCAACAAAATTATAATAGCCAATACCAAATTTCCCAATAAAGCGATCTGCCAGCCTAACAAATTTGCGATAAGTGTAAAGGCTAAACCAAGCGTGAATGCCGCCGGGAAGAAATGTACAGCCTTTAGTTGATTTGGGAAGAATTTGTAAATATTTATCCTGGCCCGTCCAAAAAAATGGAGTTGCTTAAAAAACTTCACAAAATCTGTACGGCGTTTATGGAATACGATCGCATCGGCTATCAAACCAATTTGATATCCCTTAGCATGTATTCGGATACTGTATTCGATATCTTCTCCCAGGCGGGTAATGATAAAACCACCTGCCTTTTCCCAAACCTGCCGGGAGATGCCCATGTTAAAGCTTCGGGGGTGAAACTGCCCGATTGCTTTTTTATTACCACGGATACCACCGGTGGTGAAAGGGGAAGTCATGCTGTAGCTGATAGCTTTTTGAATGGGCGTGAATGAGGGGTGAGCACCATCCGGCCCGCCGTAAGCATCTAGCCAGTTTGCACTAAGTGAATCATTAACAATCTGCAGGTAGTCGTCCGGAATCAAACAATCCGAATCGAATACGATAAAGTACTCACCTTTGGCACGTTTAAAACCAAAGTTCCGGGTAAAACCCTGACCCTCGTTTTCTTTAAAAAAATACTTTACGTCGAGCCTGTCGGCATAGCCTTCTACAATATCCTCGGCCTTTTCGGTCGATCCATCCTCAATTACTAATACTTCAAATTGCTTATAAGTTTGCAGAACAAGGCTGCCCAGCAGTTCATCGATCTCCTGAGGGCGGTTATATAAAGGTATAATAATGGAGAAAAACATGTTTCAGATAAACAGATGTGCCGATATGCAAATGTGCAGATGGTTTTTATAATGAAAATATTTTAAGACCTATGGAAGAAAGCATTGCTTGTTTCATTTGCACATCCGCACATTTGAAATCTTCAATCTACACCGTATCTTCAATTTGATACCTGTTACGTTCCGGCGCATTGCGTGAAACTAATTCGGCAACGAAACCCGTTAAAAAGAGTTGTGAACCTAGTAAAATAGCCACTAATGCAAAATAAAATAATGGATTATCTGTTGGTTGCCTTGCCTTAATATGGTGTGCGAGGTCTATCAGCTTATCGGCTATCAGCCATATTGCAAGACCCAGCCCCGTTAAAAAACTCAGCGTACCCATCATGCCAAAAAAGTGCATAGGGCGCTTACCAAATTTGCCAACAAAAAATATCGAAAGCAGATCCAGGAAACCATTAATGAATCTGCTCCAGCCAAATTTTGTTTTACCGTATTTACGGGCGCGGTGTTCCACCACCTGCTCTCCAATTTTTGTAAAGCCGGCCCACTTGGCTAAAACAGGAATGTAGCGATGCATCTCACCATATACCTCTATATTTTTTACTACAGCGTTTCTGTAGGCCTTCAAGCCGCAATTAAAATCGTGCAGATTGGGTATCCCGCTCATTTTGCGGGTAGCCGCATTAAAAAGTTTGGTGGGGATGGTTTTACTCAGCGGGTCATATCGTTTAGCTTTCCAACCGGAAACCAAATCATATTTATCTTCGGTAATGCGGCGGTACAAACCCGGGATCTCATCCGGGCTGTCCTGCAGGTCAGCATCCATAGTGATGACAACATCGCCATGCGCAGCTTCAAAACCTATGTTTAAGGCCGCAGATTTGCCGTAATTTCGCCTGAATTTGAAACCCCTGATGTAAGGGTTGCCGTTCTGCAATTTAATGATCATGTCCCACGATCCGTCGCGGCTGCCGTCATCAACTAAAATTATCTCGTAAGTATAACGGTTATCGTTCATTACCTTGCTTATCCATGAGGTAAGCTCTGGTAACGATTCTACTTCGTCATACAGTGGTACTACTACTGATATATCCATTTATAAGGAAAAGAAAACATAGGCCGGGTGGTTAAATTACAGCAACGACTCAACCGCAAAAATATGAAAAATAGGGGATGTTTAAAACGTGTTGAAACAAACCGCCCGCAGGATTGATATAACGTGACATTTTTTGAATATTAACCTTAATCATATACTTATCGTAACATCTAAATGAGTTTGCTTTTTTATAATGACAGCCTACAGGAATTATTGCTTGCGACGTAATATTTTGCTGCCCGGTTGTATGCTAACGGGATAATTGCAGCAGTATTTTGAATCCGTTTATTTATATATGAAAACATGCTAAATACGGTTTACATAAAATTAATATATTGCCCTCGAATTCAATAGCTACTATATGAAATTTTCCATCAAGCCCCTTTTATTTTTTTTGTTGTTGTTCAACTTTGCTGCAAAAGCGCAGGTTTCTGCGCCACCTGTATCAAAATACGACCAGCACAAGGTGTTTAACCCTTTTTTTTACCCCGAGAGAGGTAACGTATACCGTTCGGCGGCCGGCACGCCCGGCAGCAAATACTGGCAAAACCGCGCCGACTATAAAATTGATGTGGCGCTGGATACCGCTGCCCACCGGCTCAGCGGCAGCGTCACTATTACTTATACTAACAACAGCCCCGATGCGCTGGACTTCCTGTGGTTACAGGCCGACCAAAATATCTACCGCGAAGATTCCCGTGCCCAGGCAACCACCGTTGTAAGCGGGGGGCGTTTCGCCAATAGTGGTTTTACAAAAGGTTACGAAATTAAGGCGGTATCTATTCTTAAAAACGGAAAAGCCGAAAAAGCTAATTACCTGGTGAACGATACCCGCATGCAGCTTAAACTTAAAGATACTTTAAGGGCGGGCGGCGCCAAGATCCAGATCAGAATTGACTATGCTTATACCGTTCCGGAATACGGCACCGACCGCACAGGGAGGCTTAATACCGCCCAGGGCTGGATCTATGATATTGCCCAATGGTATCCGCGTATGGAGGTTTATGACGATGTAAATGGTTGGAATACTATACCGTACCTGGGCGCATCTGAGTTTTACCTCGAATACGGTAATTTCGACTATACCATCACCGCACCGGCCAGCCTGGTAATTGTTGGATCTGGCGAGTTATTAAACCCGGCCGAAGTACTTACTCCCAAAGAGTTGAAACAATTGGCTCTTGCTAAAGTAAGTGATAAAACCATCATGATAAAAGATTCGGCCGATGTGCTTGGCGGCAAAGCTTATCTTAAAAAACCAACGCTTACCTGGCACTTCTTCTGCAAAAATGCCCGCGATGTGGCATGGGCTGCTTCAAAGGCCTTTGTTTGGGATGCTGCGCGTATTAACCTTGCAAACGGCAAAAAAGCTTTGGCACAATCGGTTTACCCAATTGCCAGTGGTGGTGTTGGTGCTTATGGCCGCAGTACAGAGTATGTAAAAGCATCTATAGAACTTTATTCGGGCAAATGGTTTGAGTATACCTATCCCGTGGCTACCAACGTGGGCGGCCCTGTGAGTGGCATGGAGTACCCGGGTATTGTATTTTGCGGGCATGAGAGCCAGGGCGGCAGCTTATGGGAGGTAACCAATCATGAGTTTGGTCACAACTGGTTCCCGATGATCGTCGGATCCAACGAGCGGAAATATGCATGGATGGATGAGGGTTTCAACACTTTTATAAATAAGGTAGATACCAAAGTGTTTAACAAAGGAGAGTATTATGAAAAAGGTGATGTGCAAACCAGCGCCGGCTATTTGTTTAGTCCGAATGCAGATGCGATATTAAATACACCGGATGTGATCCAAACGGATTTTCTGGGGGTGGCTGCTTACGAAAAGCCCGCTGTAGGTCTGACCATATTGCGCGAGCAGATCCTGGGCGAGGAGCGGTTTGATTTTGCCTTCCGCACCTACATCAAACGCTGGGCATTTAAACATCCAACGCCCTGGGATTTTTTCCATAGCATGGATAACGCAGCAGGAGAAGATCTGAGCTGGTTTTGGAACGAATGGTTTATGACCACCTGGAAACTTGATCAGGCAGTTAAAGAAATCAACTACACAGATAACGATCCGGCGAAAGGTTCGCTCATCACCATTGAGAACCTGCAGGAAATGGCTCTGCCTGTTACCGCGCTAATTAAAGAAGAAAACGGCAACACCAGCACCATAAAATTACCGGCCGAGATATGGCAGCGTGGCAGCATTTGGGTATTTCCTTATAAGTCTACCTCTAAAATAGCTTTTGTAACGCTGGATCCGGATCATGTTTTGCCGGATATTAACCCGGATAATAATTCGCTCAGCGGGCAAGCGGTCGGTAAAGGTGTAACGGCAACGGAGGTGATCAATGCTTATATCAAAGCCATAGGAGGCGAGGCAAACTTGAAAGATATAAAAGACCTTACCATTAAATCGGAGGCCAGCTTCCAGGGCGTAGGGGTAAACCTGGTTGTGAAATATAAATCTCCTGACAAGTTTTACCAGAACATTGTTGCGCCATCGTACAACAACTTTGTACTTTCAAATATTGTTGCTAATGGTGACAGCATCCGCATGAAGCAATACAATGCCGAAGTGACTTTAAAAAGCGAGGAGAAGCCACGTGTTTTAAACCGGTATAAGCTTTTCCCCGAACTGGACTACAGCAAAGCCGGTTTCAAGCTGGAATTGGATCCGAATATGCAGGTTGTGAACGGAATGCTTACCTACCTGGTAACCATCACTACCCCAGGTGGCGTAAAAGTTAAACATTATTACGATCCTAAGACCGGCTTTAAAATAAAAAGAGTGACTGATGTGGAGGGCAGCACGCCTTCTATGTATGGCGATTACCGTAGCATAGCCACCGGAATCAAAATTCCTTACAGTGAGAAAACTTACATAGGCGGAACGTTGACCGAATTCAAAGTAACCGACTTTACCGTTAACGGGAGTTTGGGTAATGAGGATTTTAAATAGTTAACTTGGCTGAAGATGTTAATATAGGGCTCTCCTAACAAGGAGGGCCTTTTTTAATTTATGTCCGCCATTTTAACTTGTTGGCTTTTGATTGATTATTCTCATCTGGTAAAGTGTAAAATTGATGCAGAATTTTTAATAACACGAAGGATGATAAAATTGAAGTTAGGTTGCTAATCTACGGCAACCGCAAAACTTTATCCCTACCTGTCCACTTCGCCCAATACGAAATCCAGCGAGCCGATGGTGGCAACGAGATCGGCAATCATTACGCCTTTGCCTAATTCTTCCAGTACGCTTAGATTACAGAAGCTGGGCCCACGGGATTTTACGCGGAAAGGGATTTCGCTGCGCTCGTTATCATGAATAAAGTAAAAGCCAAGTTCGCCCTTAGTGCCTTCGGCCCGGGCATAGTAATCCTGTTTTTTGGGAGTGAGCTTCCGGGGGAGTTTAGCTCTTGGGTCGAAATCCGGTGTGCGTTTCAATTCATTTTGCAAGCGGTTAAGGCACTGGTCAATGATCTTTAGCGACTCATCTATTTCATCAACCCGCACTTTATAGCGGTCCCAGCAATCCCCGGTTTTGCCCATTAACCCTGTACCTACCGGTATCTCAAAATCCAGTTCAGGATAAGCCGAGTAGTTATCTATCCGGCGCAGATCATATTTTAATCCGGATCCACGTAAAACAGGGCCTGAGCAACCATAATTGATCGCGACATCCAGTGGCAACACGCCTACATTAGCCGTCCTGCTAATGAAAATTTGATTATCTGTAAGCAGTCGGTTAAGCTCTACCATTTTCGGTTTGAAATAATCAACAAACTCCCGGCAGCGCTCTTCAAAACCAACCGGCAGATCATAAAATAAGCCACCCACCCAAATATAATTGTAAAGCATCCTAGAGCCCGAAGCCCACTCCAGCATGCCCATAATATGTTCCCTATCACGAAAACACCACAGGAAAGGCGTGAAAGCCCCTATATCGATACCATAGGTACCAATGGCAATTAAGTGAGAAGCGATGCGGTTGAGTTCGCAAACCAACACACGGATGTATTCAATACGTTTGGGAATGTCCTGATCAATACCCAGCATTTTTTCCACTCCCATTACCCAGGCATGGCTATTATTCATAGATGCCAGGTAGTCCATCCTGTCAGTAAAAGGGATAGTTTGCTGGTAAGTAAGGGATTCAGCATGTTTTTCAAAACACCGGTGCAGATAACCAATATGAGGGATCACTTCTTTAACGATTTCGCCATCAGTAATCAGCTCCAGCCTTAAAACGCCGTGCGTAGAAGGGTGCTGCGGCCCCATATTGAGCACCATGTCTTCCACGGCGGCGTCCGCTATCTTTTTTTGATAGGTTTCTAAAGCAAGGTTATATTTTGAAGTAGCAGTTATCACGTTTTGTTTATATCAAATCAATAACTATATTTTTTTAAGCGAATGAATGACGGAAAAATTTTCTTACCATTCAAATCAATTTTTATAAATAGCCGTTAAACCTAGCTTTTGATTTTTCTCATTGTTCGAAATGACAGAAAGCTTAATTTTTAGCTTTCAAATTCTACTCCCACTTTAGGGGGAGCGGGGCTCATTAATCTATCTTTATTCCTTTATAATACTCCGCATTCTGATAGTCTTTACGCAATGGAAACCCTTCCCAATCATCCGGCATCAAAAGCCTGCGCATGTCAGGGTGGCCTTCAAAATAAATTCCGTACATATCAAAAGCTTCCCGCTCGTGCCAATCGGCGGCCCGGTAAACCGATGTAATGCTGGGGAAAGAAGGCAGATCTTCCAAATCCCGACTGTTGGATCTGCTTATTTTAAGTACCAGCTGCAAATTATACGGAATAGACGAAAGGTGATAAACTACACCGAATCGCCCGTCCTCCACACCATAATCTACACCGCTTAAACAGCTCAGAAAATCAAAGTAAGTACGCAGGTTATTGCGTAGCTCAAGGCAAACCGCCACTATTTTATCAGGATCAATCAGCAGGGCGGGCTGCATACCGGTGCGTTCTTCGCCGGTTACAACCGTTTCGCCAAACTTTTCGGTCAGCAATAATTTAATGTCATCAAAACTCATGGCGCCAGGCGAACTATTTTCCAGGTCTTGTTATCTATTTTTTTGTATACGATCCGGTCGTGTAAGCGACTACGGCGACCCTGCCAAAACTCAATAAGGCGCGGGCGTAAAACGTAGCCACCCCAAAAAGATGGTTTCGGTATCGTCTTATCAGCATATTCTGCTTCCAGTTCTGCCATCTTCTGCTCTAAAGTCTCGCGACCGGTAATCTCCTGGCTTTGTGGCGATGCAACAGCACCTAACTGACTTGCCTTGGGGCGTGAGTGAAAATACTTTTCTGAATAATCACGATCGAGCTTATCAATCGTACCTTCTATACGGATCTGCCTTTCCATATCGCCCCAGTAAAATACCAGTGCGCCCAGTGGGTTCCTACTAATCTCTTTGCCTTTACGGCTGAGGTAGTTAGTATAAAATTTAAAGCCATCATCGCTAAATCCCTTTAATAATACAATACGGGCCGATGGGCGGCCGTCATGGGTAGAAGTAGCCAGCGTCATAGCATTTGGTTCATGCACCTTTGAATTAATGGCTTCGTTAAACCATTTATCAAATTGGCGCATCGGGTTGGCATCTACATCCGTTTCATTTAACGAAGCGGCGCTGTAGTCCTGCCTTAAATTTTCTATATCTTGTTGATCCATTATTGCAAACTTACAAATTAAATAAACCGTACATATTGTAAAGCCGCCCATTTTAAATGATATTGAACATAATTTTACAATTCACGTTATAGAAGGTAAATTTACCAACGTATGCTTAGTCAAATATCGGCGGCAGCAGGTCGCCTTTTAATATCAGAACCATTTATGCCCGATCCTAATTTTAAACGGTCGGTCATCATATTAACGGAATACTCCGAGGCTGGTGCTATGGGTTTTATCCTCAATCATCAAACTGAATATCTGCTTGGCGATATTCTGCCTGATGTTTCCTATTCAGAGATTCCGGTATACATGGGCGGCCCGGTGGCGGCCAATACTTTGCATTATATTCACCGTTGCCCTGAAAAAATTGAGGGTGGTATAGAAATTTGGAACGGTATTTTCTGGGGTGGGAACTTCGACCAGATAAAAGAGTTAATCACCAATTACCAACTCACGGAAAATGAGGTTAAATTTTTCACTGGCTACAGCGGGTGGACACCCGGCCAATTGGATGATGAACTGCGCGAGGATGCATGGATAGTATCCGGCAAGTTCGAAGCGGATGCTATTTTTAGCAACCAGGAGCAAAATCTTTGGAAAGAGATAGTAATTGGTATGGGGCAGCGATACGCACATATAGCCAATTTCCCTGAAAATCCAGCTTTGAATTAAAGTTCGCATTATTTTCAATTTTTTTTCTGTTTGGCTTTACAGTTGAACCACGGAATTCTTTTTACACTATTTTAAAAAGTATAAGGGTAGTTGCAAAAAAATATTAAATTCACCACCTCTTAATAAACAGGTTAATTTATTATTATGCTAAAACGAATTCCTTCTCTGCTTTTTTCCGTTCTGATTACTGCAACAACATTTGTAAAAGCCCAAAACACAGATCCCAATTTGGGTATCATTCCCGCTCCGGTTTCGGTAAGAAAATCGGCTGGCGAATTTGTTTTAAGCCAGGAAACCCGTATCCAGGCAGATACGCCTAATAACAAGGCAGTGCTTTTCTTTTCTAAATACCTCGCAGAAAACCTGGCCTATAACAAGCAGGTTGGCTTACGTAATGCAAATGTAAATTCAAATACTATCTATTTAACAGCAAACGGTACCGAGGGCCTGCCAGCCGAAGGGTATCGTTTAACCATAACTCCACAACAGATTACGGTTGTAGGAAAGGGGGCCGGATTGTTTTACGGTATCCAAACACTCATGCAAATGATGCCATTGGAGCGCAACGCCACTGCTAAGCTGCCATGTGCCGTTATTGAGGATTACCCACGCTTTGGCTACCGTGGCGTAATGTTGGATGTGAGCCGGCACTTTTTTTCGGTAGAAATGGTAAAACGCTATATTGATATCATGGCTGTTTATAAGCTGAATACTTTTCACTGGCATTTAACCGATGATCAGGGCTGGCGCATAGAGATTAAGAAATATCCGCGGCTTACCCAGGTGGCCAGCATCCGCGCGCAAACGGTTATTGGCAACTACCGCGACCGCACGCCGCAGCAATATGATAATACCCCTCACGGCGGCTTTTACACACAGGATCAGATCCGTGACGTGATCAAGTATGCCGACGCTCGATATATTACTATCGTTCCTGAGATTGAAATGCCGGGCCACGCACAAGCTGCACTCGCTGCTTTCCCGGAATTAAGCTGCGACCCAAAGCTGGATTACAAAGTGGCGGAAACCTGGGGCGTTTTCAATAACATTTATTGCCCGTCTGAAAAAACCTTTGCCTTTTTACAGGATGTTTTAACCGAGGTGATCGACCTGTTTCCGAGTAAATACATTCACATTGGCGGCGATGAGGCACCAAAAACGGTATGGAAGAATTCTAAATTTTGCCAGGACCTGATCAAAAAGCTGAAATTGAAGGATGAACATGGTTTGCAAAGCTACTTTATACAACGGATGGAGAAGTTTGTTAACAGCAAAGGCCGCAGCATCATTGGTTGGGATGAGATATTGGAGGGTGGTTTAGCACCAAATGCTACCGTTATGAGCTGGAGAGGCGAGGAGGGTGGAATAGCTGCTGCACAGCAAAATCACGATGTGATCATGACCCCGGGCAGCCAGGGCCTGTACATTGATCATGGCCAGGGAAAACTGAATCAGGAGCCCTTAAGTATTGGTGGCAATGAACCGCTTACCAAGATTTACAACTACAATCCAACACCGGCAGTTTTAACGCCGGAGCAACAGGCTCATATTAAGGGTGTGCAGGCCAATTTATGGACGGAGTACATCACTACCGATAAAAAGGTTGAATTTATGCTGTTGCCAAGAATGCTTGCTTTGTCGGAAATTGCATGGTCGCCGGTTGCAAATAAAAACTTTAAAGATTTTGCCGAGACCCGCCTGCCCGGCCATTTAGCCTGGTTGGACAAGATAGGATATGAGTACCATGTGCCCACTGCAATAGGTGCGACTGATACAACTATGATAGCTTCACAATTAACGGTTAATTTGAAATCGCCGGTGGAAGGCGCAACCATTTATTATACCATTGATGGCTACACACCCCGTGAAACAGAAATTGCCTATACCAAACCGATCACCTACCAGGTGCCGATAGACCAGTACCGCGAGCTGCAAACCATAGTGGTTACCAAAGCCGGCAAGCGCAGCCCGATAACGCGTACAATGGTGTATAATAAAGCTCCGCTGACTGCCGTTTCATACTCAGGTGGTAACATGGGACTAAAGTATCAGGTTTCCGCAGGAACCTACGTAAATACTATGCAGATCAACCCGGCAGCAGTTATTGACACAGGGATTGCCAAAAGTTTTACCACTGCTAATTCTGCTTTTAAAAAATCGTTCGGTAAGTATGGGGTGGTTTATAATGGGTTTATCAAAATTGATACTGATGGTAACTACGGCTTTTCTACCCAGTCAACAAATGGCTCGGTGCTTTATATAGATGACTTGCCAATAGTTGACAACGATGGCAGAAAGGGTCTGTTTGAGCAATATGGCGCCATTCCGTTGCTGAAGGGCTTCCATAAAATCAGTATTAAATATGTAGATGCTAACCAGGCAAACAGTGCTTTACGAGTTTATATGACTATACCAGGCAAGCCTAAAGGAGAGATCTCTCCGGATATGCTTTACTACTAAGTTTACAAATATGAATGCAAGATATTGTGTATTAATAGCTTCCTTTTGCATCTTACTTGCTGCCTGCAGCAACGATCCGCAAAAGAAGTTAGTAACTACAGGTGCCGGAAATCCGGCGCCATTATTAACGGCGCCTTTTCGGTTTCACAAAGCAATTGAGGTATCGCCTGGAGAAACCTACGATGTATTAAGTTGGGGCAGGGGGGCTACAGTGGTAGGTGCATTTATGATACTGCATTCAGATTCGGCCAACAGTAAGTACATTACCACCACCGGGGATTTAAATGGAGCCATCACCGATGTGTATAACGCGGATATGGATACCGACGGTAACCCGGAAATTCTGATCCAGACCAAAGTGAAAGACACCGTTAATTATGCCAAGATCTATGCATACGAATTTAATAACAGTAACGCCAACAAGCTCGATTTCCCAAAGCTCACCAATTCACAGCGTAAAGGTTACCGGGGTAATGATAACTTTTATATTAAAGATGGCAAGTTGATCCGCGAATTCCCCATTTATGCCAGTAATGATAGCCTGGCCAAGCCTACGGGGGCTAAACGCCAGTTAGAATACGGTTTGAGCCGCAATGAATTCACAGTTACCCAGCTAAGTAAGGATTCCACAGATGTGAAAACCTCTGTAGCACCGGCCAAGCAGGCATTGCAGCAAACCGACAAACAAAGCAGTACTAAAAAGTCGGCTAAAAAGAAAAAGGCCGAAGGGAAAAGGAAGCATAGAAGGCGCAGGAGTTAACAGCGACCGTTAATCAAACGCTGATCTTGTTCGCGTTGCTGATTTTCTCCAACAACCTGACCGCCCCCGAACAAGCCCGAACAAGCCCGAACACCCCCGAACAAGCCCAATTAGTTGGTTGGTATTGCGACAAGGATTTACATTAATTAACAGCCTATTTGATTTGGCAACTCATACAGAGTTGTCAAATCTTAATTGCTTTACACCAAACCTCGCCTTTAATTTGCAAATTTGCTTAATGCATTTCTTATACCCGGCTTTCCTGTTTGCATTACTCACGCTGATTATCCCGGTACTGGTACATCTTTTCAATTTCAGGCGGTATAAAAAGCTTTATTTCAGCAATGTACAGTTCTTAAAAGAGGTGCAGGAGCAACAGGCATCGCGTCGCAACATTAAGGAACGGCTTATTTTAGCAGCCCGCATGCTCGCTTTGGCTTTCCTGGTGTTTGCTTTTGCCAGGCCGTTTATCCCGGGCAAGGATGCTGCCAATGCGGGCAAACAGCAAGCAGTTAGTATTTTTATAGATAACTCTTATTCTATGCAAACCCTCAGCAGGGAAGGCAGCCTGCTGGACGAAGCCAAACAAAAAGCCAAAGAAATCGCATCAGCCTATTCGATTAACGATCGGTTCCAAGTACTCACCCAGGATTTTGAAGGTAAGCACCAGCGCCTGTTAAGCCGAGATGAGTTCAACGATGCCGTTGATGCCGTAAAGGTGAGCCCACAAAGCAGGAATCTTGAGCAAATCATCGCGAGGCAGCAAAGCCTGTTAAATCTGCAACCTGGTGCAGGTAAGCATAATTATATCCTGTCAGATTTTCAGAAAAACATCAGGAGCGGGTCTGGCAGCTCCCGGGTACCGGTTACGTTGATCCGGTTACAGGCTAACGAATTGCCCAATGTGGCGGTAGATTCTGTCTGGTTGCTCAATGCGACACACAGGCCTGGCGAAACGGAAAAACTGGTAGTACGCTTACACAACTATGCAGGAAAGGCAGCAGAAAAAATTGCATTAAAACTGCTCATTAACGGCAAACCAAAATCGCTCGGGAGTTTCAGTGTTGCAGCGCGGTCGTTTCAAACTGATACGCTAACTTTTTCGGGTTTAACCGCCGGTTGGCAGCGTGGAGAGTTATTGCTGGAAGATAACCCGGTAATTTTCGATAACTCCTTTTACTTTGCGTTCAACGTCAATAATAAATTACCAGTATTACTAATTGATGGCGGGCAGGCCAATAAATATCTGCAGGCCGTGTTTGGTGCCGATCCGTTCTTTAGCGTAAAAAGCGTACACGATGGCAATGTAGATTATGCTTCATTAAACAGCTATCCACTGATCGTATTAAGCGATATCGGGAATGTTTCTGCAGGTTTGGCCCAGCAGTTAACCGCCTACGTTAAAAAGGGCGGTACGCTGGCGGCTTTCCCCTCAAAAGAGTTAGATATCTCCAGCTACAAGGCCCTGCTACAGCCAATGGGTGCCGCCTGGCCGGTAAAATTAATGTCGGAAAATACCCGGGTTTCTTCCATCAACCTCCAAAGTGCCGTTTTTAAAAATATTTTTGAATCCGTTCCGCAAAATCCCGATCTGCCCGTCGTAAAGAAATATTTCAATTTGGCAGGTGCAACCAAATCCGCAGAAAACCTGATGAAACTGCAAGCCGGCGAGCCGTTTTGGGAAGCTTATGTTTTTGGATCGGGCAAGGTATTTATTTCCGCCGTAGCATTAAACGAGGATTTTAGCAATTTGCCGGTACATGCGCTTTTTGTACCGGTTATGTTAAAGATAGCCCTGCTAAGCGGTCACGATCAGCCACTTTTTTATACTTTGGGGAATACTGATGTGATAGAAACCGTACCGCTGCAATCTACCGAAAAGCAAATGGTGAAGCTAACCTCAGGTACAGAGACTATCATTCCTGAAGTGAAGCAACAGGAGGGAAGCACCATGCTTTATCTGCCGGGCCAGCTTACCAAAACAGGCATCTTCGATTTAAAAAAACAGGATAGTATTGCTGCTGTATTGGCGATCAACGATAACCGCAGCGAATCTGATCTTTCCTATCTAACCGATACCGACCTGGCCAAACTAATACCGAATACAGCGGGATTGATGACCGGTAATAAATTCAATGTGAATAATATCAACAGTGCCGAAAATTCAGGTCTGCAATTATGGAAACTTTGTATAATTTTGGCACTGATATTTCTGGCTGCAGAAACCATGCTGATCCGTTTTTACAAAACCGGTAAAAGCGATGTAGAACCAGCCAGTTGATCATTAATACCCACCTTAAACAGCGAAAATGAATTTGCTAATCAAATCTGCCACTGTTATCTATCCGGCATCATCTTATAATAACCAGGTTACCGATATTTTAATAAAAAATGGTGTTATTGATAAAATAGGCCCATCAATAAATGATGATGACGCCATAATTATCGATGGCACCGGAAAGTATATTGCCCCGGGCTTTTTCGATCTCAATTGCAATGTGGGCGAATTAGGCCTGGAAACAAAGGAGGACCTGCAAACAGGAACTGCCGCAGCCGCAGCCGGAGGATTTACCGGTATAGCATTGATGCCAAACACCTATCCACCGGTGCATTCTAAGGCTGAAGTAGAATACCTGCTGAACCGCGCTAAAGGCAATTTGGTAGATATTTATCCCCTGGGCACCATATCGCACAAGCGGGAAGGTAAGGATCTGAGCGAAATGTATGATATGTTTAAGAGCGGTGCCAGGGCATTTACAGATGGTAACAAGCCGGTACAGGATGCAGGGCTAATGGAACGTGCGCTATTATACGTGCAGGGTTTTGGCGCAAAAGTGATCTCCTATGCCGAAGACGGTTTTATTGCAGGCAAAGCCAAAATGAACGAAGGTGTGGTAAGCACCATGCTGGGGATGAAGGGGATTCCGTCTCTGGCAGAGGAACTGATGGTAGCCCGGGATATTTACCTGGCTGAAGACTCCGGTACTGATATTCATTTTACGACGATATCTACAGCCCGCTCGGTTGAGTTGATCCGCGAAGCAAAAAAACGCGGGTTAAAAGTAACCTGTGATACGGCGATCCATAACATTGTATTGACCGATGAATTTTTAGTGGGTTTCGACAGCCTCTATAAAGTTAAACCACCTTTGCGTACCCAGTTGGATGTGGATGCGCTGATAGCGGGATTAATGGATGGCACAATAGATGCACTGGTAACACAACACACCCCGCATGAACTGGAATATAAAGATGTAGAGTTTGAGGTGGCTGAATATGGCATCATTGGCTTGCAAACAGCTTTTGCTCTGGCGGTAAAAGCCGGTCTGCCGGTAGGTCTCATTGTAGAGAAACTATCTATCAATCCGCGCAAAATATTGAATGTGGATGCGCCCTTATTTGCCGAAGGCGAAAATGCTAACCTGGTACTACTGGATATAAATGCAGAATGGGAATATACCCGTGCCACTAATAAATCTAAAAGTTACAACTCCCCATTTATGGGCCAGAACTTAAAAGGAAAAGTTTTGTTAACGTGTAATAATAATCAAATAGCTAACTCTAATTAATACAAAATGACTGATCCCAAAATAAGTTCGGCAATTACAGGCGCTTTACAGGCTTTTACAAAGTATGATGACTTTGAAGCCACTGCGCTAAATGCGCAATTTGAAACTGTATTTTCATCTGATAAAACCTTCTTGCAAAAAGTAGATGCTTTAGATGAGATCTTTAACGATAACCCCAAAGTAGAGGCTTTGCACGAGGTTTTCTTTGACCTGTTGCTGGTAAACTTCTTCAGCGAGGACGTGAAAAAACTGGAAGACGACTATCTTGAAACCCCGGAGTGGGAAAAAATAGAGGAGCAAACGCTGGATAGGGGTACAGAATTGTTGAACCTGCTGCTTTATTTGAACGAATGCGATGACGAAAATATCGATCCGGAACTGGAAGATTACCTGAAAGAATTTTTATTGGTAGATGAGGACGAGTTCCAGGATGAGTACCGAATCTATGAACCTGTAATTGCCAACCAGATCCTGGTGGAAAGCCCCGCAGCCGAAGTTGCTAAAGTGGCCGGCACATTGGATGACGACTCGGAACTGAAAGAGTTGTTTTACCCAATGATCAGTTTTTTCCAAAATACCGAACCGGACGAAGAAGACAAGGAGGTTATTGCATCAAATGCTGTGGATGCTTCTTTTGATATGGCGGTGTTGGAAATATTAGTGCGTTTTAAATAATCAAACTATAAAAAAACCTAATCAGATGGAACAATTAGCTGCAAATCCTACCAAAATTGCCACCAAGTGGGCGTTATTTTATGTCGGTGTATCAATCGTCATTACCTACGCTATCGATCTTCTTAATTTAGATCCTAACTCTGCAATAAAATACATTAGTTACTTACCGTTTATTGCTTTTTGCGTGTTGACTCAAAAGGAGTTCCGGGACCAGCTAGGTGGTTTTTTGACCTTTGGCCAGGGATTTAAGGCAGGGTTCCGTTATGCATTATTCGCTGGATTTTTACTGGCAATATTTACCCTTGTATATTTAAAGGTGTTGAATACCGGTGCTTTAGATAAAATGATAGAGCAACAGCAAGTTATCCTGGCAGAAAAAAATATGCCTCAGGAACAAATAGATGCTGCTACAGAGGTTACTAAAAAGTGGGGTGTTTTAATCGGTACACTGGGTGCTGCTATCGGTACACTTATCTCTGGCTGCATTGTTTCTTTGATAGGTGCTGCTATTCTCAAAAAGGAACGCTCGCCGTTTGATGTACCAGATACTTATGAAGGCACTACAGTTTAAATATCTGGTCCTATTATATAAATGCAAAAGGCTCCGAATTCGGAGCCTTTTGCATTTATATAGTTTTAGTTCGCTCTAGTTATTCGAGGCAGTCAATAGCTGTTGTTACAGACTTCAATAACTTTGCTTCCATATCTTCTCCTAAAAGGATGTTCCATTTTTCATCAAGGCGCTGAAGCCAGTGTACAATTGTACCATTATTCAAATCGGATGGCATTACAACTTTGTACATTGCTTCCCTATCAGAATAAATAACTTTCATTACTTTGGTGCGATATGCTTTTTTAAGATAGCTAAAAGATATGGTAAATATTTTTGAGGATGCCAGTCCATTACTGTTTTTAGCTGTTTGCTCATTAGTAACGGTAACAACTTTAAGTTGAACGTCTGCTGGCTGTTGTTGAAGTGCTGAGATTGGCATAGATGTTATTTGTTTATTTGTAGTTATACATATTAACTATTACAAAATCTCGGCCAAAGTAATTTGTACATGGAAAATGGGCCTAAAGGCATTGAATGGCTAATTATGACTACATCATAGCCCTCAATTTAAAACAAAAGCCAGGCAGTAACTGCCCGGCCATGTTAACTAATTTAACTATTAACTGATGTGTACTATTTCGCCTTTTTAGTGTAGATATAGACTACGCCATATTTGGCTTTGCTGCCATATTTCTTTACAGTGTCGATATCCAATAAAGTACTCATTCTGTCGATATCAAACGCAGAGAGTTTCTTAAGTTCCTTTTTAGTGGCCTCTTTACCGTCGATGATGATCAATTTATCAGAGATGCGGTTTACGGTAGCAGTGCTGAATGTGGAATACGTTTTAGCAGTAGCACTGCGGTTACTACTTCCAAAGCCTGTTATCGAAACTGCCTTTAAACTTTCTGGAGAGTCACTTGTTTTGGATATGAACGCCTGTACAGTTGTTCCGTTTGATTTTTTCAAGGTGAGGGTGTTTGGATATCCCTTTACGATGACAGGCGAATCCAGGTCGGGATGTTTAATATTGCCTAAAATAGTTGTAAGCTTATCGCCACTGTTTAAAACAATAGTGGCTGGCTTGGCAGACCCGAAACTAACCAGTTCTTGTCCGCTGATGTTTTGCGGTACTCCATCTTTTGTGATGCGCAGATTATTAATTTGTTTACGGTTGCCCAGCCGCGCTAAAAGTTTCTTCCCTGCATCAGACTTTGTAGTAGTTACAAAAACGATCTTTTTGTTATTATCAAAGGTTAACTCGTCTGCTTCCAGCAATAAAGCTTTGGCATCTGTCGGGTTCACAACATTCACTGCCAGAATATCATTTGGGTCTAAAGCTTTAAAGTCTGCAGGCCTAATTTTTTTTCCATCTACAACAAAATTCGCTGAATCGGCATCAGTAAAAATTCGCACATTTTCTGTATGGAAACTAAACCGTTTCTTCTTGCCTGTATCCGCCTTATGGAGGGTTAATGTTGCAAACTTTATCGTGTCCTGTTTTAATGTAGCAGAGTTGCCTTTTTTTAAATTGCTTGTATTTAAACGAAGGGTAATAGCTGTATCTGCCTGTGATATTATATTTAATGTAACCTTTCTTAGCGGCTGTATGGTACTATTTATTTTGGCAGATATCGGCTTTATGATTGCGGCATCAGAAAAGCTAAATATCAGCAAAAGGACTACCGCTGGCAGTATAAAGGCATACCGTGCTACGTTAAACTTTGAAGAGCGTTTGGCGTTCATCATGATAATTCGTTTTTTAATAGTTGAAATATTGAAGTGATTGACAATTCCTGGTGTTGCAGCGTTAAAGCTTACATTTACAAGGCTGTACTGGTAAGCTTTTGTGTCGATGCCATTGTTTAATATCTTTCGGTCGGTAATAAATTCAATATTTTCACGCACCGCCTTTTTCATTAGCCACACACCAGGATTGAACCAGTAAAAAATGCTGCTAAGTTCCGCCAGCATTATATCTATGGTATGCCAGCCATTAACGTGTTCCTGCTCATGCAGGAGGATGGCTTTGAGGTCGGCAGGCGTATGGTTTTCCGGGTTCACGTAGATGCTCCTCCAAAATGAAAATGGCGCCGCTTTGCCGTTCATCAGGCGCACCTCATGGTTAAGAATTATAGCCTGTTTAGAATTACGGTAAAGTTTTAGCAGTGAAAACAACTGCACAAGCAGGCGTGTAGCCAATAATGCGGCCCCCGCCCAAAATAACATGGCTCCCCAGGCCCAATAATCGGGCTGCGTAAGCGGCTTAACGAGCCTGGCTGCTGGTATCTGCCAGTTTAACAATACGGTCTGCACAGGCAGGGCAATATTGTCGTGCCGCTGCGCAAAGCTCGTCAAGTCTATCTTTGGATAGATACTGGCAAAGATGATCGCACTTATTAAATAAACCCTGTTTAAAGAATAGAAAGTAAGGTGGCGCAGCACCAGGTAATAGCCCGCGCAAAACAGCAGCAGAGCGATGTTCACTTTAAATAAAAAAACAAATAAAGCTGGCATTTGATGAGGTGTTAAGGTTTTTCAATCAGTTTTATGATCTCTTTCAATTCGCTGGCGCTGATCTTTTTCTCATTGGCAAAAAAAGTAACCAGGTCTTTATAAGAATTTTTAAAGTAGTCGCTTACAAATCCGCTCATAAACCGCTTTTTGTATTCCTCCTCTTGTATGGCGGGAGTGTAGCGGAAAGAGTTGCCTAACTTTTCGCTCTTCAAAAAGCCTTTATGCTCCAGGTTCTTTATGGTAGAGGCAAGGGTTGTATAAGGTGGTTTGGGTTCGCCAAGCAATTCTAAATAATCCCTTATAAAACCGGTGCCAGCCTGCCAGGCTGCCTGCATGGCTTCTTCTTCCTGTTGTGATAATTTCTCCATGTTCTACGATTGTTTCGTAAATCTACGACTATTTCGTAATTATCAAAATAATTTAACAGATTTTAACAAAAGATTTCATGATGACCTGGGTAATGCCGACGTCTTAAACGGATTGAAAATCGATTACGTGATCCGGCACTGAGAGATATGGCAACACATTATACAGGCTCGGTTTTTCAACACCTTCTGTTTTATTTGTAAAGTTTTTCATTACCTTGTTGGATTAATGTGCAATTTAGTTTTGTTGATTTGAATTAATGTCTCTTAACACCGCTGATACAGCTAATAAGCAGGATCTGGCCATTTGGCTATCTTTTAAAGAAGGAGATTGGGGCGCATACACCGAATTGTACAACCGGCATTTCAAAAAATTAAACAATTACGGCTACAAATTCACGCGGGATATCAAAGTGATCGAAGACTCGGTGCATGATCTGTTCATCAAATTGTGGACTAACCGCGCCGGACTCGGTACGCCATCATCGGTAAAAAATTATTTATTTAAATCTTTGCGCAGTGTGCTTTTTCGTAAGTTGAATACCGAATCGCGGTTTCTGAAAATTGAAGATGGCACGGAGTATGATTTTACATTCGAGGTTTCCTTCGATCAGCAATATATTGCTGATGAACAGGCGCGCGATTTGCAAAAAAAAATTAAGATGGTTGTGCAAACCCTGCCCGCCCGGCAGCAGGAAATCATTTACCTGCGCTTTTACGAAGGCTTAGGGTACGAAGAAATAGCCGACATTATGGAAATCAATATTAATTCGGCCTATAAACTGCTTTATAAAGCCTTAAATAAAATGCAGGAAGTGTTAAAAGTGTCAAAACTAGCCATAATTCTCAGTCTGGTTGCGCTTTTGAGGGCTAATGTTAACATTAAATAAATATATATTTAATTTGTAGGGATAATTTGAGCAAGTACATGTCTATAAGTAATAAAACTTATAAACATGGAATTTGGGCAATATAGCACCTACACCATCCAGGATTTTCTAGAAGATGATCAATTCATTGCGTTTATAATAGCGCCTGATGAAGAGCGTACTATCTTCTGGAAAAACTTCACCGATAAATACCCTTCTAAAAAACCAATAGTTGATCAGGCAGCCGCACTTGTGGCGGCATACCGCGAACAAGATGTTTTTACCAACGCAGGTAACCAGCAGGCTATTTGGCAGCGCATTGAAAGCAGCATTCAGAACCAGCCGCAGCCTTTAAAAAAGGTGGTTTGGCTGAATACCTGGTTGCGTGTTGCGGCCATGCTGTTATTGGTTAGCAGCATAGGGTTTACATTATGGGTACTTACCGCCAATTCAAAACAAAATATTTCAACAGCTTATGGCGAGCTGCGTACCGTAACCCTGCCGGATAATTCAGTAGTGGTGCTAAACGGTAACACTAAACTTACTTATGCTAAAAACTGGGTAGATGGGCCGCGTGAGGTATGGATAACCGGGGAAGGTTTTTTTAAGGTAAAACATTTGAACCAGGATCAGCTTCACATCAAATCCTCAGAGCGATTTATCGTGCACTGTAATGACGTCAACATAGAGGTGTTGGGTACATCATTCAACGTACGCAACCGGCACAGTAAAACAAATATAGGCTTGGTGAGCGGCAAAATCCGCCTTGACTATACTGATTCGTTAAACGGGCACAGCAAATCCCTGGTAATGAAACCGGGCGATTATGTAGCTTATGGTAAAAAGGGCGTTCTTGCCCAAAGTAAGCTCGCCGAGCCTATCAAACTAACCGAATGGACCCTTCGCCAGCTTAATTTCAATAATGCAACTCTGGCAGATATAGCAGGCGTGCTCACCGATGATTACGGCTACCAGGTTTCCTTTGCCGATCCGCGGATGCAAGACTTGAAGATAGAAGGGGAGATCAGCGTGCCGAGTGTTACTGAACTGGTTGATGCTATCTCGACTACTCTTCATGTTAAAATAAAACAAACAAACAAATCCATCACTATATCAAACCCCTAACAAAGTAATTATGCAAAAACTCGACTTATCAACTTCCTTAAAATGTTGTTGCTTTCTGTTCATTTTGCTGAGCCGGCCGGTTTTCGGCTATGGGCAATTGGCAATGAACAGCGGTAAACTTCACAGCAAGACTTCGGTTTACACAGGTCAGCAAAACTCCGACAGCAAAGTATCGCTCAAAGATGCATTAGACGGTCTCAAACAACAATTTAGAATTCAAATTGCCTACCAGGAAGGTTTGCTGGAAGATAAATTTGTAAATGCCAGCACAATTGGCAACGCTAAAAATTTAAGCCTGGAGAATAATTTAAACCTGCTGCTTTCATCATTTAAACTTACTTATAAAAAAATTAACGAAAGCCAGATCTCCATCTTTACTGCAATGGATGGCAGAGAAACAACCTCAGGGATCGCAGCAATCGTTTTATCGGGTAAGGTAGTAGATGGCACAGACGGGCAACCGGTAGTGGGTGCCTCTGTCTATTTAAAAAATGATGGCAGCGTAGGTACTACTACCGATGTAACCGGAACCTTCAAACTGAATGTTCCGGATAAATATGCCGGGAAGCCACTCTTGCTGGAAATAGCTTATATTGGCTATACCAAAGAACTGTTTACGGTTGCCGATGCGGGTGCGGTTATTCAAATTAAGTTAAAACCAGCCAATAATACGCTCAACGAAGTTGTTGTAACCGCTTTAGGGATCAGCAAACAAAAAAAATCTATAGGCTATGCAGTTACCGAAGTTAAGGGTGAGGAGTTTACCCAGGCTCGGGAAAATAACGTCGCAAATGCCTTATCAGGTAAAGTAGCCGGTGTTAATGCTATCGGCTTATCTACCGGTCCGGGCGGATCCAGCCGGGTGGTTATAAGAGGTAACGGTTCACTTACCGGTGATAACCAGCCGTTATACGTAATCAACGGTTTCCCGCTAGACAATTCAGTGCCAGGCGCTGCGCCAACCACCAATGGCGGCGGGTCTAATGTTGACCGTGGCGATGGTATCGCAGGAATTAATCCGGATGATATTGAATCGATGACCGTACTTAAAGGCGGTACCGCTGCTGCGCTATACGGTTCGCGGGCTGCCAATGGTGCTATATTGATCACAACTAAAAAAGGTAAGGCTCAGAAAGGCGTTGGGGTGGAGTTCAATTCTACTGCTACGATGGAAAATGCAGCCGTTTTTCCTGACTTTCAATACGAGTACGGGCAGGGCGATGGCGGAGTAAAGCCAACCACGCTTGCGGCAGCGCAATCAACAGGCAGAAGATCGTGGGGATCTAAAATTGACGGCTCTACAGATTACGTTGGGGTTGATGGCAAAAACCATCCTTATTCCGCTCAGAAAGATAATATCAAAAACTTTTACCAAACCGGGTCAACCTATACGAATACGCTTGCGTTATCGGGCGGCACAGATGCAGTTGTTTATCGTTTTTCTGTTGCCGACCTAAATGCAAAAGGTATTTTGCCAAATAATACCTATGACCGTAAAACAGGTAACCTGTCGTTAAACGGCAAATTGGGCAGCAAACTCAGCTTTGAGGCTTTGGCACAATACAACATAGAAACAGGCAAGAACCGAGCAAGCGCAGGTGATGCAACCGCAAATCCAAACTGGTCACCTTACATGATCGCCAACACGGCTGATGTGCGCTGGTTAAGCCCGGGCTATGATGCCAGGGGCTACGAAACCGTTTGGAACGATGCCTCTGTGGCAACCAACGGTTATTTTGTAACCAGTAAATTTAAAGAGAATGATACAAAGAACAGGTTTATAGGCCAGGGTACTTTAACGTACGAGCCAGTAAAAAACCTGTTCATCAAAGGTTCGGTTAGCCAGGATCATTATGATTACAATTATACCAATATAACGCCCACCGGAACGCTATACGCACTAAACGGCCAATATGTAGGTATAAAAAGTGATGTAACAGAAACCAATGGTATTGCCACAATTAATTATAAAAAGCAATTGAAAAACTTCAACGTCTCTGTATTGGGCGGTGTAAACAAAAGGCATTTCCAAAACAACGAGCTAGATCTATCGGGTAACACCTTTATCGTGCCGTTCTTCTATAGCTACAGCAATTTATCGGTAGCATCCACTGTGCCGGTTACCAAGCACCTGGAAACCAATTCAGTATTCGCTTCAGCAGATTTTGATTACAAAAGTTTAGTTTTTGTTACGGTAACTGGTCGTAAAGATTGGTTCTCTACCTTATACTCAGCCGGTAATAACGGGAACGTTAGTATATTTTATCCAAGTGTAAATGCCAGCTTTATTCTCTCTGATGCGGTGAAACTTCCATCGGTAATTAGTTTATTTAAACTTCGCGGTGCCTATGCACAAGTTGGCGGTGGTTCACCGGAACCCTATTTAACTACCCTTACCTATCGTAACGTACCAACCGGCGATCAGCCATTGCAAAATGTTGGTAGTACAGCACTGAGCAACCCTTTACTAAGGCCATACACATCTACCACATCAGAAGGTGGTTTTGAAGCACAGTTGTTTAACAACCGCTTTAATTTGGATGTAACTTATTATAACCGGGTAACCGACAATGATATCGTAAATGCTACTATCTCCTCCACATCGGGCTATAACAGCGTTCCGCTCAATACCGGTAAAGTAAGGAACCGCGGTATCGAATTACTGGTAGGCGGCACGCCCGTGAAAACACGCGATTTTAACTGGAATCTGAGTTACAATTTTGCATACAACGACAATAAGGTGCTTTTTCTTAACGATCAGCTAACCAATATACCGCTCTCAAGCACTGTTGGTAACTGGGGCTATATCAACAATATAGTAGGTTATGCGTCTAACGAAATTGTAGGTACCCGTATTTTAAAGGATGCAGCAGGTAACACGGTATTCAACAAAACAAGTGGTTTCCCTGTAGCTACAGCTTTACAGCCGCTGGGCAAAAGTGTAGCGCCTTATACCATGGGCCTTACCAATAATTTCAGGTACAAACGCTTTAATCTTAGTGTATTGTTTGATGGTAAATTTGGTAACAAGGTGTTCTCCATCAGCGAGGTGTACGAAACGCGCTTAGGTTTACTTAAAACAACACTGCCGGGCCGTGAAAATGGTTTAGCACTAAACGGGGTTGATCAGGATGGTGCAGCTTACAGCCGTACGGTGCCGGTAAGCGGTTTGCGTGCATACTACGATAACAACAAAAATTATTCGGAGTTATTTTTGCATGACGGGAGCTTTGTGAAGCTTAGGCAAATCATATTGTCCTACAGCCTGCCGGTAAACAACATAAAATTTTTGAAATTGCAATCTGTAAACCTTTCGCTGGTAGCACGTAACATCGCGATCATTTACAAACAGACTGATAATTTTGACCCGGAACAAAGCTACAGTAACGGCAATTTTCAAGGTCTTGAATCAATTGGATTGCCACGTACCCGGTCGTTCGGTTTAAATCTTTCAGTTAAATTTTAATATTTAAATTATCAACATGACTACGATTAAGAAAATATATACGATTGCGGCAGCCTTTGGTATGGTTGCCTTTATATCCTGCACCAAAAATTTCGCGGAACTGAATACCAATCCGGATGCGGTAAATACAAGCTCCCCGCAGTACATATTTACAAAAGCTGAATATGATGGCGCGGCCAATATGCCAGTTCTGCTTTTAGGTACTATGCAATATACAACCAGCTTTAATGATGTATCCGGCTTTGGGTCTAAATACGTGGCCAGCCAGGTAAACGTAACGGCCAATACCTTTGGCAGTGCTTACCCTAACGAGATTAATGAGCTTGCGGAAGTGATCAAAAGTGTAAAAACCGATCCCGCCAATATCAACCTGCTTGCATCTGCGCGTATCTGGCGGGCGTATTGCTTTAGTCGCCTTACCGATCTTTATGGCGATATTCCCTATTCCCAGGCAGCACAAGGCTATATAAGCGGGATATTTTCTCCGGCTTATGATGCCCAAAAGGATATCTATGCAAACCTGCTAACCGAATTGGACGAGGCTGCTAAAAGTCTTGATGCCGCCAAACCAACTTTTGGAGCTGCCGACCTCATTTACGGTGGCAATACCGATAAGTGGAGGAAATTTGCTTATTCGCTGATGCTGCGCACCGCAATGCGCCTAACCAAGGTTGATGCTGCTGCAGCGCAAAGCTGGGCCACTAAAGCTATAGCAGGTGGCATTATTATGGATGACGTTGATATAGCGAAAGTGACTTATACCGGGGCAGGTCAGGATATCAGCAAAAACCCACTTGCACTTAACCTGCTAAATAATGATTATATTGCAGGTAACGGAAACACCAATACCGAAGGCGGCAAATACCAGGATGTATTTATCAATTACTTAAAAGCCAATAAAGATCCCCGCCTGGGGGTAATTTCCATAGTTTACAATGCAGGTGTGCCTGATACTACTTTCGCTGTACAAAATGGGATGCCGGCAACGCTAAGTGCAAAACCAGCTAATTTTGTCACTTTTTCTGAGCCGAACCCCAAAACCATCCTGCTTTTAAATTCACCACGTTTAGTATTCACAGCAGCTGAAGGCTATTTCCTGTTAGCCGAAGCAAATTTGAGGGGATGGTACAGCGGTGCAACTGCGGCAGTGTCGTACCAAAACGGTATATCGTCCGCAATGCGTCAGTGGGCAATTATCGCCGGCAACGCAGGTACGATAACATCAACCCAGCTCAACACTTACCTGGCCAATAACCAACTGAATGTTGCGGGGACTTTTGATCAGCAAATGCAACAGATCTACACCCAGTTTTGGGTGAGTATCTTCCCTGATGCGCAGGAAGTATTTGCATCCTACCGCCGCACCGGTTACCCGGCTTTAACGCCTAACAACTATCCGGGTAATGCAACCGGAGGCAAAATTTTCAGGAGATTGCTTTACCCGGTTACTGAGCAAAACCTAAATGGGGCAGCTTACGCTGCAGCAGTGGCCAGGCAAGGCGCTGACGATCTGCTCACCCGCATTTACTGGGATAAACAATAGAAACAGTTTAGTAATTTTATATTTGATTAACCAGGAAGGGGTGGTTCCCTTCCTGGTTTTTTGAAAATACCTCCAGCATATGTTTAAAAAACAGCTTTTATCTATCATACTTTTATTCTCCTTCTTTATTGTTTCGGCTCAAAACGATCTTGTTAAAGATGATGTATCAAGTAATTATAACTTAAACAAACCTGAGCGTGAGCAATGGTTAAAAAACACCGGCATGGGCCTTTTTATCCATTTCAGTATGGATTCACAACTTGGCGTGGTGATTAGCCACTCGCTTGTTGGCGCCAGCGACGATTATGTTGACCGGTATTTTAATGATCTGCCTAAAACATTCGATCCGGCAAAGTTCGACCCTTACCAAATAGCGGTTTTGGCAAAGTTGGCGGGGATGAAATATATTGTGTTTACTACCAAGCACCACTCTGGCTTTTGTATGTGGGATACCAAAACAACCAAGTTTAACATTACCCAAACGCCTTATAAAAAAGATCTGCTTAAAGAGTTTGTAAAGGCCACCCGTGAAGTTGGGTTGGATGTTGGCTTTTATTTTTCTCCTGAAGATTTTAACTTTTTGCACGATCATCATCTTCCTATCAGCCGTACCGATGTGAAAATGGATGCTCAAACGCGTAAAGATTACGATGAATACAACCGTAAACAATGCGAGGAGTTGATGACTAATTATGGTAAAATCGATGTGTTTTTTATTGACGGCGAACCCAAAGAAATAGTTAAAGAAACCTGCTGGAAACTACAGCCTGATATATTAATTACCCGTGGTGCTATCAAAACACCTGAGCAAACGCTGCCAGGGACTAAAATAACACAACCCTGGCTGGCACCGATCACAATTGGTACCGCCTGGCAGTATCAACCTACCAACGAGCGCTATAAATCGGGCACACAATTAATTGAATTATTGCTGGAAGCACGTTCAAAAGGAGGTTCTTTACTATTAAATGTAGGCCCAAAACCTAACGGAGAGCTACCGGCAGAAGAGGAAGACCGCCTGCGGGAAGTAGCCGGCTGGTATTTTATAAACCGAGAATGCATTGACAGCACCAGGGCCTGGGTGGTAGATAAAGAAGAGAATATACTTTTTACCGCTAAGGGAAGTACCGTTTTTGCGATAATTACGGGAATGCCCAAATGGAAAGAGGGGGAACGCAAAACCTTTTTACTGCATTCGGTAAAAGCAACAGGCAATACTGTAGTAAATGTGCTGGGGCAAAACAGTAAGATAATTGAATACAATGCCAACCCGCATGTTGAATGCCGATACAGCCAAACCCCAGCAGGCCTGCTGGTATCTGTGGTAAAGGCGCAGCGCATCTATGATGATCACCGGTGGCCAAACGCCGTAGTAATTAAACTTGAAAACGTACAGCCTACAATTGACGAGGCTGTGGTTGTAAAAACTGATGATGCAAAGCAATCGCCACAGGGTCTGTTGTTAAGCGGAAGTATATACAACTATAAAAACAAATTGGTGAAAAGGGCCCGTTTTGCTTATAGAACCTATGGCGGGCAAATAGAAACCCTTTACGCAGGCAAGTGGATTTATACCAATTGGGTTAATGTACCAGCAGATGGGAAATTTACATTTAATATGAAAGGCCTCAAAGGTGCTTTTGAGTACAAAGCAATTGCCGAACAAAATGGGATTGCTATAGAGGGTGAAAATAAAGTGAGCAGATAGTACACAAACATTTCTTTTATACTTGCTCAGTGCCAAAAAGAGCTAAGATTTGCTAAAGCAATCCTCCGGGATTGCTTTTTGCATTAAGCTTTGTATACACTGTTTAATATCTTAGTTTTGATTTGAGAAATATATTTAATTAATACCAGGATGCCCATTACTACAACAGTTATCACCGGTGCAACATCCGGTATTGGCAAAGAGACCGCCCTGGCCCTTGCAAAAAAAAATCATGCCGTTTATTTGTTAGTGCGTGATAAAGAAAAAGGGGAGTTAGTAAGACAGCAGATCATCTCAGCTTCAAACAATGCTAATATTTACGTTGTGTATTGCGACTTGTCTGACATGTGCAGTGTTCGCGACGCGGCTGACCTGCTAAAGAGTAGTTTGTTCAGTATAAATGTTTTGCTCAACAATGCCGGTGGCATTTTTGAGCAGCGCGAATTGAGTAAGGACGGATTTGAAATGACTTTCGCTGTAAACCATCTTGGCCATTTTTTACTCACAAATTTATTGCTTCCTTTATTGGAACGGGGACAGGCGCGGATCATCAACGTAAGCAGTGAAGCGCACCGATTTGCCAAGCCACGTTTTAAAGACCTTAAATGGGAACACACAGATTATTCGCCGCTTAAGTCATATGCTATGGCTAAGCTATTTAATATTTACTTTACGAAGTCGCTGGCCGTAAAATATGGACCGAAAGGAATTACTGCGTTTGCGCTGCATCCCGGCTTCGTTAATTCAAATTTTGGGTTAAATCTTACGGGGATCGCTAAAACGATGATGTGGTTATCACAGCCCTTCATGATCACGGCAGAGCAAGGCGCACAAACTTCTATTTATTTGGCTACGGGTAGCAGGGTGGATGCGAAAAGCGGCAAATATTTCAAGAATAAAGAAGTGCACAGCACATCTAACTTAGCAACCGATGAAAAGCAACGACAGATTCTTTGGGATATTAGTGCTGATTTGATCCAACCATTCAATCAATAAGCTTCAGAAGCATGTTCAAACATAAATAATATGACATTTCTGTAACATTTATGTGTTATGGGTGTTATGTAGATATTATTTATTTAAATTAGTCGCACTAAAGCCCTTTAATCAATGACAATCAACAAGAAATTACTAGCCACCTTTTGCCTCTTATCAGTGGTAGCAATAATGGCAATGACCCCTGCGCGTCAGGAGGAGGAGCATAAGTTTACCAACTTAAAAGTGTTGCCGAAAAATATAACCGACAGGCAACTGGATGCGGTGATGGATGAATGGGCGCACTCTTTAAATGTAAGATGTAATTTTTGCCACGCCCGTAATGAAACTACCAATAAGATGGATTTTGCAAGCGATGCAAAGCCAGAAAAAGATATGGCCCGCCATATGTATAAAATGATGAATGACATTAATAAAAAATATTTTGAGGCCAAGAAGGACAGTTTAGGCATGATGATGACAACAGGCATCAATTGCTACAGCTGCCATCGTGGCGTTTCGCATCCCGAAGTAGTAGCTGCACCAGCGCCGCCTCGTCGTGGTGGTCCTGGTCAAGGCCCTGGTGGCCCGCCTCCTGGTGGTATGGGTGGTCCGGGTACCCCACCTCCGGCTGGTCAGGGAACTACACCGCCGGCTCCTCCGCAGAAATAAGATAATTTGGATAATACAATCATCAGAGCTGCCTCCTTAAAAAAGAGGCGGCTTTTTTAATTTTCTCAATCACAGAGTTAATCCCTTAGGAATTTGAAAGTAATTATTAACCCAACCTGCGTGCTTTAAATCCAGTTTTATTTGTGTTAATTCGTATTAACATAATTAGCCCGCACATCTATGAAAGCGCCTGTGATCTCAACCCATTCACGAAGAAGATTTATTGCCAATACGTTAACTGCAACCGGTGGATTAGCGTTGTTTAATTTGCAGACATCTTTTGCGGGTGTTGGTTTATTCAAGTCCGCAGAGCAATTTACCGTGCAACAAGTGATCGACATGATCATGAAAAAGGGTAACCTTAAACCAATTCCGGGAACGGTTGATACTCTTAAGAGCGGGAGTGCAGACAGTATAGTAACCGGCATTGTAACTACGATGTTTGCTACAGTAGCTGTGATTGAACAAGCAGCAAATTTAGGTGCTAATTTTATCATCGCGCACGAACCAACCTTTTATAATCATACCGATGATAAGGAAATGGTAAAGAATAACCCGGTAGTTCAACAAAAATTAGATCTTTTAAACAAATACAAGATAACCGTCTGGCGTTGCCACGACTACATCCATTCCATTAATCCTGATATAGTCGGATACGGTGTGTTGAAAAAAACGGGTTGGCTGCCTTATTACAAAGGCGACACCACGGTGATGATCCCAAAACAAAGTTTACGCCAGGTGGTGCAGCATTTAAAATCGACGCTCAACATCGCACATTTGAGGGTGATAGGTGATTTGAATCAGCCTTGCGAAAAATTAGCAATAATTCCGGGTGCGGCCGGTGGTAAATGGCATCTTACCACCGTTGTTAACGATAAACCCGATGTATTGATCATCGGTGAGCAATCGGAATGGGAAACGGCCGAATTTATCCGCAATGCCAATGAGCAAGGGAGAAAGGTTGCCCTGATCGTACTGGGACATGCTGTAAGCGAAGAACCGGGAATGGAGTATTTTGTAGAATGGCTCCAGCCGGTATTGCCGGGCGTAAAAATAACCCACATTGCATCCGGTGACCCGTTTACCTGGATGTAAGAAATGGGCTGCTTAGTAAAAGCACTGCTTAAGCTATTGCCGGGTTTGTGTTAAGTTTAGGGTCATCAACGGGATTTGGGTTACCATCAGGGTTTTGATCGGGGCCAGGGCTCGGATTACTGCTTGCCGATGAGAATTTCACTTTGCCAAGGATATAGCCTGCTACAGAACCTAGCAACGCCGATAGTTCTTTACCCTCTAGAACACCAGTAAGCCCTAGCAGAATGATAGCTACAATAATACTAAATAAAGCAATAAACTGAATGCCGGAATCTCCGCTGAATATGATACCCCGTATAATTGAGTCAGTTTTTACTACGAAATAGAATGTCCCCAGTAATATGCACATCAGTAACACAAATCCAATCCCGGCCCAAAACATTAGATTTTGTTGATTGATTTTAGGGATCATTAACTGGCTTATTTTACTTTGAATTCGGAGCAAGTCGCCTTTTTTATCGCTCAATGATTTTTTGAGTTCGATCAGTTCTTTGTTAGCCGACCGCGATTCTGATAGTTTGCGGTTTAATTGATCAAACTGATCTGAATAAAATTCGTAACCATACTTTGCTTTCGAAATGCCGGAGGTGTCTTTTTTTGTTGCAAATTGGTCCACAATTTTTTTATAGTAATCCATATTTTTTTTCGCATCCAAACTGCTGTTAAACAGATATGACGTATCAGCTTTAAAGGTTACATCATTTATTCTGCTTTCTGCTTTAGGAATATCTATGTTTAGTTGGTTACGCTGAAAATTTAATTCGGCGAAAGAATTTACGTCCAGCGGACCCGGGATGTCCTGCGCCATACATTTATGCGACGTAAGCAGTATGAGTGTTGCCAACAAAGCAAAATAAACTGTTTTTCCTGATCTAAATATTTTATAGACAGGTTTTTGTGATGCTGATTTCATTTCGTGAGATTGTTTCCGTAACGCTAATATCGTTATTGATTTTTTCCACGTCTACCGTAAAATTACGGTATTATAATACTATTTTCTTTAGCTATCGCTAGGAGATTTTTTACTTGGAAGGTGTTATGTAAAAATTTAGCCGATGATTCGGCAATGCAAAGCAAACTGAAAGGACAAGTAATAGTGAGTTACAGGTTTTGCGCAATTACAAACCCGCTGGCCCAGGCCCATTGAAAATTGTAGCCACCCAGCCATCCGGTAACATCTACGCATTCTCCCCCAAAAAATAAGCCCGGTACTTTTTTAGCTTCAAGCGTTTTGGAAGAGAGTTCGTTGGTATCTACTCCGCCGGTCATCACTTCAGCTTTATCATAACCCTTTGTACCGGCAGGCTTTACCTTAAACTCGTGGATCAGAATACTGATATCGTCCAGTTCGGTTTTGGTAAGTGAAGCCAGGTTTTTCTCAGCCGGTACGTAATCGCTTAGTGCTTCTGCAAATTTGCGGGTAAATAGGCCGGAGAGATAAGCCAGCAGCATTTTTTTGCCGCCCTGCTCACGTTCAGACAGGATCATCCCGGTTATATCTTTGCCTGGCAGCAGATCTATGTAAATACTTTCGCCAGGTTTCCAGTAGGATGAGATCTGTAAAATGGCTGGTCCGCTTAAACCCCAGTGGGTAAACAGAATATTTTCTTCAAAGCTGGCCTTATCGTTCCAAACGCGGCAAAAAACGCTATTGCCGGATAGTTTTTCGTACCAGGGCAAATCCTTACCGGTAATGGTTAACGGTACAAGGGCAGGGGAGGTCTCCGTAACCGCCATCCCGAATTTACGGGCTGTCCGCATCCCAAAATCGGAGGCACCCATTTTAGCAATAGGCAAGCCGCCTGCTGCCATCACCACTTTTGGGGCAAATAAAGTTTGCGTTTTGCCAACCCTATCCAGCAATATGTTAAAACCATTCTCAACTTTTTCAATACTTAAAACCTCTGCATCACACCAAATCTCCTGGCCCAGGTCATTGCACAGATCTGTAAAAACGTTTACTACGTCCTTAGCCTTATCGCTTACTGGAAATAGTTGTCCAAGCGTCTTTTCTTTTCCCGCAACACCATAGGTCTCGAAAAATGTCACGCTGTCGTCCACCGTCCATTGTGCCAGGGCAGACCGGCTGAAATGTTCGTTTTGAGATATGAATTGCTTGTGGGTAGTATATAGGTTGGTATAATTGCAACGCCCTCCACCGCTGATAAGGATCTTGGCACCCACCTTTTCGTTTTTTTCTAAAATAAGTGTGCGCTTGCCCATAAAGCCTGCTTGCACTGCGCACATGAGCCCGCAGGCGCCGCCTCCTATTATTATAGCGTCAAATTGGGTTTGTTTTGTTAAATTTGCTGTCATGGATGATGTTTCGCAAATATCAGAATTTGGAAAGATATTGATCTTTTTAATTACAGGCATTGTAATGATAGGCTTTCTTTTTTTTGCAAACCGGTTGATTGCCCCGCGAAACCCTAATGCTGAGAAACTTAGCACCTACGAATGCGGGGAAGAACCCACCGGAAATGCCTGGTTGCCATTCAATTCGCGCTTTTATGTTATCGCTTTGGTGTTCCTGTTATTTGATGTGGAGATGGTTTTTGTGTTTCCATGGGCCACCGTATTCGCTAACAAAGATATCATTCAGGGCGATGCCCGCTGGGGCTGGGTGTCGCTTGGTGAGATGTTTGTTTTTTTAGGCATCCTGATATTGGGCCTGGCCTATGTTTGGGTGAAAGGCGATCTCGACTGGATCAAACCAGCGCCCACTTTGCCAGCATCCGGGTCACGCATCCCACAGTCACTGTACGACCAGCTCAACGTACAACAAAGCGGCTTTAAAGTGAAGGACTTCAGTATCCAAAACGTTCAAGCCCCGTTGCCAGCTTCACCAGCAACTACCGATTTAAAGAAACCCATGTTTAAACCAGCATTTAAAAAGCCAGCTAATGACGCCTGACCTGACCAATGAAAGCGGTGGCGTAGTGGTCACCAAAATGAACGATCTGCTCAACTGGGCGCGGTTATCATCTTTATGGCCATTAAGTTTTGGCATCGCCTGCTGTGCTATAGAAATGATGGGCGCTTTAGCAGCCACTTACGATCTGGACAGGTTTGGTGTTTTCCCCAGGCCTTCGTCCCGCCAGGCAGATGTGATCATCATAGCAGGAACGGTGACTTTTAAAATGGCCGAACGCATCAAGCGCCTGTACGAGCAAATGCCTGATCCAAAGTATGTGATCTCTATGGGCTCATGCAGCAATTGTGGTGGCCCTTACTGGCAGCACGGTTACCATGTGGTTAAAGGAGTTGACAGGGTGATCCCGGTTGATGTATATGTACAAGGTTGCCCGCCTCGCCCCGAGGCGCTCATTGGCGCTATTTTAGAACTCCAGAAGAAAATTGAGCAGGAAAGTTTGGTAGGGTAGTCTAGCCTTCCAATTATAATTTCGACGAGCACCAGTGTTTATAGGATGGCGCACCGAATAGAAATCGGTTTTATGTAAACGGTTTTTTGATTCTTCTCTTCGCCTAAATCTTTGCATCCGCTTTATTGCTAAACGTTATGCGAATTTTATTTAAGTTTATGTGTGATCACATTTATCTTAACGTTACCGAGGAATGCTTGAAGAAGAAAATTATAATCCTTTCAGACAAATTTTCCGCTTTCAAATAATCCATTACATTTGTTTTCTATGCAAAAAATACTGGTAGCCAACCGGGGCGAAATAGCCTTAAGGGTAATGCGTTCTGCGCGCGAAATGGGGATCAAAACCGTGGCCGTTTATTCTGCTGCAGATCGCGACGCACTCCATGTGCGCTATGCGGATGAGGCGGTATTTATTGGCGAAGCGCCATCTAATCAAAGTTATTTGGTCGGCGACAAGATCATTGCTGCCTGTAAACAAACCGGTGCTGTGGGTATCCACCCGGGTTATGGCTTTTTAAGTGAGAATGCGGGTTTTGCGAGGCAGGTACGTGATGCAGGCCTCACCCTGATCGGCCCCTCTCCGGAAGCTATGGAGGTGATGGGCAATAAACTCTCTGCTAAAGCAGCAGCCTTAAAGTATAACATTCCCATGGTGCCGGGCACCGAAGAAGCCATTACCAACATTGCCGAAGCTAAAGCAAGAGCGGAGGAAGTAGGCTTTCCTATCCTGATTAAAGCCGCCGCCGGTGGCGGCGGCAAGGGCATGCGCATAGTGGATACCGCTGAAGATTTTGTAGAGCAAATGGATCTGGCTGTTTCCGAAGCAACTTCGGCCTTTGGCGATGGGTCCGTATTTATAGAGCGTTATGTCTCTTCACCGCGCCATATTGAGATCCAGGTTTTGGGTGATACTCATGGTAATATTGTCCACCTTTTCGAGCGGGATTGCTCTGTACAGCGCCGCCATCAAAAGGTAGTGGAAGAAGCACCATCCTTCGTTTTAACGCCCGGGATCCGCGAAGCTATGGGTAAATGCGCAGTGGATGTGGCACGCTCCGTAAATTATACAGGAGCTGGCACGGTGGAGTTTATTATGGATGAAAAGCTGAACTTTTATTTTCTGGAGATGAATACGCGCCTGCAGGTGGAGCATCCCGTAACAGAGCTGATCACCGGGATAGATCTTGTAAAGGAGCAGATCAAAATTGCTCGCGGTGAGGCCATCAGCTTTAAGCAGGAAGATTTGAAAATTAACGGGCATGCCATGGAGCTGCGCGTTTACGCAGAAGACCCCGCTAATAATTTCCTGCCGGATATTGGCACACTACAAACCTATGTTACCCCAAAAGGCCCCGGCGTGCGGGTAGACGATGGCTTTGAACAAGGGATGGAGATACCGATTTACTATGACCCGATGATTGCCAAGTTGATCACTTTTGGTAAAGATCGTACTGAAGCCATCGAAAGAATGATCCGCGCTATCGACGAATATCAGATCACCGGAATTATTACTACACTACCCTTTGGTAAATTTGTAATGCAACATGAAGCCTTCACCAATGGGAACTTTGATACCCATTTTGTTAAAAAGTACTTCACTCCGGAAGTATTACAAACCGGCAACGAAGACGAAGCACTAGTTGCGGCCATACTTATGGAACGATTGCTGGCCGAAAATAAACTTGCTCAAAGCGTGAATGTTTCGGTTGAGGGAAGTAATTGGGTTAGGAACAGGAGCAGTTTGTAATATCGGTTTATTGTAGTACTATCGAATTTACGCTGCGAGTTATTAAAACACATGCTCACTTAATCCTTTTTATCAAGCTAAACAAGGTTCAAACAGATAGCCAACTCATCCAGCAATGGTACCTGTGCCGGAACTATCTTTCGTTTGGCTGTTTCAATATCAAACCAATCTGCCCGGTCTACCTCCTCAAAGCTCGCCTTCTTGCCAGACCTGGGGGGCCATTCCATCTCAAAAAAATTGCTTTTGATATTAGTATGATCTATATCTGCTGCTACGGCCCAGGCACGAATTATTTTACCACCTTTATACTTTACGGGCGTTAGCACGGTAAAATCACCAGCAATACTTTGGCCTGTCTCTTCTGTAAATTCCCGTTTGGCCGCATGTAAAGGCTCTTCATTCTCCTCGTATTCGCCCTTAGGGATGCTCCAGGCACCGGTATCTTTGTTTTTCCAGAAAGGCCCGCCGGGGTGTACCAGGAATACCTCGAGGATGTGACCCGTTTTTCGGTACGCTAATATCCCTGCACTTTGCTTTGGCATGTATAAATAGATTTGGCGGCAAATTAGCAAAAGACAAACTATTATTCTTAGTTTTATCTGGGTAATCAAACCAATTATGGAAGACATCAGGTGGAAAAAATTTACGCTTTGCGGCGATTACAACGTGGATCTGCGCAGCCTTTATATGGCTTGGGCAACGCCAGGCGGATTGGAAAAATGGTTTCTGCGTAAAGCTGATTTTTTCACAGTGCCGATGCGCCTGAGAGCTGCAGACGAACAAATTTGCAAAGAAGACACTTACGTTTGGCATTGGCATGGTCACGATAATTCGGTTACTGAAAGAGGCAGCGTGCTGGAAGCAAACGGACATGACTTTATTAAATTTACTTTTACAGGTGGCAGCACGGTGAGTGTATCATTCTCTACCCGCAATGGGTTGACAATTATCGATCTTGTGCAGGATGATATCCCGCAGGAAAGCGACCCGAAGAAAAACCTGCTGGTAAAATGCCAGATAGGGTGGACCTTTTACCTGGCCAATCTCAAATCTGTGATGGAAGGCGGTAGAGATTTGCGCAATAAACGGGTGGAGTTAGACAGTTGCTTTAAATAAAGCGCCATAATTTTTAATATTTGTAGTTAAATCAGAATCTTTTTCATGTTGCATCTGTTTGTTTTATCGTTATTTAGTGCTTTTTACAACCCGCAAAACCATAGTCGGGATACCATAGTTAACGTGACTATCGATCTAAATCATCGTGCACAGGTAATCGATAACATCGGCGCTTCGGGTTGCTGGTTTTCTGAGGGTATCGGTAAATACTGGCCTTCGCAAAAGAAAGAGAAAATAGCGGAACTATTGTTTAGCCGCAAGTTAGATCTGCATGGTAATCCGCAGGGTATTGGTCTTTCAGCATGGCGTTTTAATATCGGCGCGGGGACGGCAGAGCAGGGCGATAGCAGTGGTATTAAGGATTTTAGAAAAAGAACAGAATCGTTCCTGGATAAAAACGGCCATTACGATTGGAGCAAACAGGCCGGTTATCAGTTCTTTTTGAAAAAAGCGCATGCTTATGGAGTGGAGACCCTAATCGCTTTCACTAATTCTCCTCCGGTTCAGTTCACCAAAAATGGTTTGGGCTATAAACTGGAGAAGGATTATAAGTCCAATTTAAAACCTGAATCCTATGATGCGTACGCAGCATTTCTTTCGGCTGTAATTAAACATTTTGATGCGGAGGGATTGCATTTTAACTACATCAGCCCAGTGAACGAACCCCAATGGGATTGGGCTGATCAGTACATGCAAGCTAAGCAGGAGGGATCACCCTGGAAAAACGAAGAGATCGCTCATATTGTAAATGCCCTTGATAAAAGCCTCACCGAAAATCAGCTCAATAGCAAGATCCTGATCACGGAGGCTGGCATGCTCAACTACTTGTATTCGGGTACAACGGGCACATCGAACCAGATTCAGCAATTTTTTAAACAGGGATATCCGCTTTACCTGGGTAACCTTCAGCATCTGCCGAAGTTAATTGGTGGTCATAGTTATTTTTCGGAAGCAACTGATAGCAACCGGGTTGCCGTTCGTAAGCATTTGGCAGATACTGCCCGGCACTACGGCGTAAACTACTGGCAAACTGAGTATTCAATGCTGGGCGATGGGTACAAAGATGGTAACAAGGGAAAACGCAGTGCGATGGATTGCGCCCTGTTCTTAGCAAAAGTGATTCACACCGACCTCACCGTGGGCAATGCTACAGCCTGGCAGTTTTGGAATTCATACGAACCTGGGGCCGCCGATTTTGATACCCGCTACTATTTAATTGCACTGAACCCGCAGCCCGATTATAAAGATGGCGAATTCACGGTAACAAAAAACCTATGGGCCCTGGGCCATTACAGTTTATTTGTGCGCCCGGGTATGCAGCGGGTTGACGCTGTTTCCGGCGACGGAAATATCATGACATCGGCCTACATAGATCAGATAACAAATAAATTAGTAGTAGTGGCTATCAACTATGGCACCGCCCCGGTCAAGCTAAAACTGGGATTAAGTCATGCTAAGAAGCTATACTCAAAGGCGGCCGTCTATATAAGCACTGCTGATCAAAACAACAACATGCAAAAACTGCCAGGCAAGAAGTATTTGGCAGATGGTTTAACACTCCCGGCCCGGTCCCTAGCAACGCTGGTGGCACAATAATCTCATGGAAATCTCCTCTTATTAGTACTTAAAAAATCTGCGGCTAAAAAGTATTATTTTCGCGTTCCTTTGCGCTATAGATGAATACTTCACGTGTTCTGCGGTTAACTCATCAATGGCACGTTGGTTAAATTCGAAACGATGTTTACAGGAATTATAGAAACTTTAGGAAAGATCACGGAGTTAAAACCCGAGCAAGGCAATCTGCATATTACCGTAGAATCGGCTATCACCAATGAATTGAAGATAGACCAGTCTGTGGCGCATAATGGCGTTTGCCTTACCGTGGTGGGTCTTACCGAAAATACACACACGGTGACCGCCATTGAAGAGACCCTGAACAAAACCAGCCTTGGCTACTTGAAGGTGGGTGAGCCGGTAAACCTGGAGCGATGTATGCAAATGAATGCACGATTGGATGGCCACATTGTTCAAGGCCATGTAGACCAAACCGCCACTTGCACCAAATTTACCGAGCTGGATGGCAGCTGGGAATATACGTTTGCCTATAACGAAGCCACTGGCAATGTAACGGTAGAAAAAGGCTCTATCTGTGTTAATGGTATTAGTTTAACGGTGGTGAACTCCGGCCCTAACTATTTTTCGGTAGCCATTATTCCTTATACCTATGAACATACCAACCTGCACAACGTGCGCCAAGGCAGCGTAGTGAATTTAGAATTCGATATCATCGGCAAATATGTTGCGCGGCTGATGCATCGGTAGATAAGTTATTTAGCGTTCGTTACCTCCCATTGTTAGCTTTTTGAGACGAGGGGTTTAGTAAAAGCTATATGGGGCTGTTACTCACAAGTGCTATATTCAAGATGAAAATGTCTGTAACTATTTAACCACACTTTTTGCGTAGGCAATATATTTTGCTTCCTTTTCCGGCGGTTTGGTAGCCAGGTATTTTTTATAATACTTTCGGGCATTGGTCTTGTCCCTTAAGCCGGTCTCATATAAATTGGCCAGTGAGTAGTAGATCATCCGGCTCTCTTCAAACTGCAATCCCTTCTGATAAGCCCGCACTGCGGTTTTGTTTCGTTTAAGCTTCTCATTACTGTCGGCTATTTCTCCGTAGTAGGAGGCAATGCTGGTGGAAATGCCATCTTGAATGGCTTTTTCTAAAAATGCGATAGCGTTTTTATGATCTTTTAATGCCTTGTAGCACATGGCGGCATAGTAGTAGGTAAATTCACTTTGATAGATATCGGGAATATCTGCAAAGGTCTCAGCACCACATATATAATTCTTAAGGTTGAAGTATGAAACCCCCAGTTTGGTTTTAACCTGGCCAGACTCATTACCGTTCCTGATCAGCTTAAGGCAGATTTCGATGGTTTCGGGCCACTTTTTTTGTGCGTAGGTAAGCTTCATCAGGCTTTCCAGGAGTGTACTATTTTCCGGGTCGGCCGTAACCGCCTTAGTTAAAACCTGCTCTGCAAGTGCAATCATTTTTACATCTATGTACCTGGCAGACAGGTCAGCAGCTACATCCGGTTCTGCCGGATTAAGCTTGTTGGCCATTTGCAGATACACAATATGGCCGGCTATATCATTTTTGTCCTGGCATATTTGCGCCAGCTGTTTGTAAACAACAAAATTTGTGGTGTCTTTGGCCACTATCTGTTTATAGTACAATTCGGCTTTTTGGAGATTGCCTCGCCGCAGGTTAATACTGCCAAGGCTAAATAATACGCCGGTTTTGGTTGAATCAATATCATGTATCCGTTGATAATAGGCCTCTGCTTCCGGCAGTTTACCCGCCATATTAGCGGTGTAGGCCAATTGGGAGAGGGCTTTTAAATCGGTTACAGGTTCGGTATATACCGTTTTAAGGTAGGTCGAAGCATCGGCGAAGCGTTGGTTCTGATAATAATCCAACAGTAACGCTTCATCAACTTTTGCCTGCCCGAATACAGCTGTACAAGCACAACATAAAAGGATGAAATAAACGGTAGCTTTCATATAACTAAAGTATTAGTTATAAATCAAAATTGCAAATTTTAAACAATTTTATATTTTGAAGGTTATCTATCTAAACAATTAAAAACAGATACCATGGATAAGTTAAAGAAATTCGGACTGATGGAAAAGATAGTTCACGAATTAGAAGATTTGAAGAACAGCCAACAGGCGATCATCCAAAAATTAGCGAAAATAGAAGTAGACAATATAGAACTTGGTGATAAACGCCTTGAAAAAGACATGCCGGATATGCACCAGCGTGTTGCCGATAACCTGGACACCATAGCATCTATCCTGGAGGATTTTGCCAGCCAAACTGATGAATTCAGCGATAAAAATAATATTGCGGCTTTGAAAGAACAAGCTGAGATCGATAATTTATAATCCTGGCTAATTTCTTTCTAAGGAGAAAGCCTCGACTTGCAGACAATAAAAAAGCCCCATAGGGGCTTTTTTATTGTTTTATTATATTATTGGTATTGTATATACAGCGGAACCGGTTTCAAATTCAGCACTTCTTCTTTGGTCAGCATACGGTTGGGCTTGTTTTTTATATCATTTTTATAAAACAGCTTAAAGCCGGTGAATTGTACCGGCTCGCCCTGAACAAAATACTTGTAGGTGCCTTTCTTTAATTCCGGGCCGCCCCATCCGTCCATATCCATTACGAACTGTACATTGCTGCGTAATTTAATATCCTGGTAATTCGTTAACATTCGCTTGGTAAAGCGGTGTACTACAAATACTTTCGGAGGCAGGTTGTACTTTTTGCACAGATCGCTTAAATAACCGGTAACGTAATTGATATCTGCCGCATCAAACGTGCCTATCCGCTTGCCCGGCACGCTACCTTCTTTCATAGAAAATTCGGGATCGATTCCGAAATGAACGTTTGGCATCTTCAAATATTTTTCCAATAGGGGCAACTCTGTTTGCACCGTACTAAAGCCAACCTGAATATCTAAAAATACCAGCGCATTGATCGGTTTAGCCATCTCAATCGCTTTATCGATCTGGCTGAACGGCATGCGTAAGCTGTGCAGTCCATTACGACCAGCATCCGCCTGCGCCGTGACGCAGATATAGTGCAAAGCAGGTATAACCGGTGTAGCCGGATCAGCTGCTGCCCATTCTTTTACTTCGGCCATTAACCGTTTGCGCATTTCAGTTGGTTCATACTGGCCCAGCACGCCCATGTTTTTAGAATACATATTACCGTAGTAAGCAACAATCCTTTTGAAAGGAAGGATAGCACCCGGCATGGGATAAGGAGATTTTTTAACCGGCCAGCGTTTATCGCCATTGGCCATCCTGACCATTAAAGAATCGTAGCGTGCAGTGTCAAGTGTGGTTTTTAAAGTACTGTCTGGTGGAGTGGTTTGTGCAGAAGCAGAAGTAATAGCAAGTGCCAAAAGTAGGAGAGAGAAAAATTTTTTCAAAATAGCGGTTGTTGTTTGGTACAAATAACGCAATTTATCGGTTTGGGTTTGGAAGTAATTTAATGGATGCGAGATTCGGGCGCAATCCGATTAAATCGGACAATTTATTCGTGCACCGATAAACATTATTTGCATGGAAGCTATTCACGCCGATAAATACGCTAAGGATCTGTTTTTAGCATTGCTAGAGTGGCAAAGATTGGCTCCTCTACAGCAAACGAGGTCACAAATCTTCAATAGCTTTAATGTGGGGCCGTTTATTGAAAGCGAAATTACGATCTAATTAAAAAAATAGCAGCAAATCATACAAGGAATCGAAAATATCCATTAAAGGCCGGTTTACCTTTAGTCTACGCTTTTACCCTTCATCGCCGCACCGATCGCCACATCCATCACCCGCTCTGCAAAGGGGCGGGTAAAGTCATTCAACTCATCAATCTTAGCGTGGATCTGGTCTTTATCTTCGGTGCCCAGGGATACCTTTAAGTTTGTAACGTATTGTTCTGTTGCGGTTACTTCGTCAGCGGTTAACAACTGGCCGTTCTTTTCAATAAAGCGTTCTACAGTATAAACCATTTGTTCACCTTCCGTTTTGGCTTCAATCAGCATGCGGGCAGCAACATCGTCTTTAGCGTTAGTAATGCTGTCCATCAGCATTTTTTCTACCAGGTCGTCATTTATACCATAAGCCGGTTTTACTTCTACTTCCTGTTTTACACCGCTGCGCAGCTCAATCGCCTGAATTTTCAGGATGCCATCTGCATTAAGGATAAAATTAATATCCACTTTGGGGAAACCTGCAGGCATGGCAGGGATACCCTTTAATTCAAATTCGGCCAGCTTACGGTTTTCTTTAATCAGGTCGCGCTCACCTTGGTAAACAGCTATTTTCATATTTACCTGCCCGTCTTTACTGGTAGTATATTGCCTGCCGGCTTTGGTTGGGATCTTCGAATTACGGGGAATGATAGTGTCCATTAGCCCGCCCATGGTTTCAATGCCTAAGGATAGCGGGGTAACGTCCAGCAGTAAAATATCGCTGCGGTTACCAGCTAAAACATCTGCCTGAATAGCGGCTCCAAGAGCCACCACTTCATCCGGGTTTACATTATCGTGCACTGGTCTGCCAAAAAAATCAGCCACCATCTTTTTAACCAATGCTGTGCGGGTACTGCCACCCACCATAATCACTTCATCGATTTCGGTAACGCTCAGTTTAGCATCTTTTAATGCGTTTTGGCAGGCAGTTATAGTTTGCTGTACTTTCGGCAATATCAGCGCTTCAAAAGTATTGCGATCGATAGTGCAATGGATATTACCTATCTGTTCATTAAAAATGCTTTGGTGTGCAAATGCCTTTTTTGCCTCTTCTGCTTTTAAGCGAAGTTGTTGCGTTAGCTCGCGGTTTTCGGCCAGCTGCGCTTTATCAATATTGTTTTTTTCTATCCAGTAATCAGCTATGGCACGGTCAAAATCGTCACCGCCTAAGAAGGTATCGCCGTTTGTTGATAATACTTCGAAGATCCCATTTTGGATCTGCAGGATTGACACGTCAAATGTTCCTCCACCAAGATCATAAACCGCTACCGTTTTGGTGTCGTCAGGATTTAAACCGATGCCGTAAGCCAAACTTGCAGCAGTAGGCTCGTTAACGATACGCAAAACATCCAATCCGGCCAGTTTACCCGCATCCCGCGTGGCCTGGCGCTGCGAATCATTAAAGTAGGCCGGAACGGTGATCACTGCTCGGTTAACCGGCGTTTTCAGCGCGTGCTCCGCACGTTCTTTCAATTCCTTTAATATCATCCCCGATAGTTCGATAGGGGTAAAGAACTTTTCGCCAACCTTTATCTTTACCAGGCTTTCACTGTCATCATCGATGATCTTGTAAGAGAAGAAATTCTGATAATTTTTTACATCAGCATATGATCTGCCCAACAGGCGCTTAACCGAAAAAATTGTATTCTGTGGGTCGGTTGTTAAAAATTCCCTGGCTTCGTTCCCAACCTTAATATCACCGCTCGCACCAAAATGCACAACTGATGGCACCAAAACGCCTTTACCGGTATCGTTAATCACTTTAGGGTTTTTGTCCGGATCGATAAAAGCAACAAGAGAGTTGGTGGTACCTAAGTCGATGCCTACAATAATATCTTCTTTTTGTATAGAGCCTGTTGCCAGGTTGATAGAAACTTTAGCCATGGTATTTTTAACAAAGCGCAAATGTAAACAGATTTGGATAGGCGAATGTCATTTGAATCAGAATTTACGGGGTCGTCAGCCTCAGAATTTGCAGAATTGAAGTATTTTCAGGTTATAGTGGTTGCTTAATTAGCTGGTTAGTTTTATAAATCTGTAAATTCTGATCCAGATTAGCTACTTTCAGCCCTATGAAACGCCTGCTTTTCCCAATGCTGTTTTTCGCAGTTAGTTCAGCCTCCGCGCAGCAGTTTGGCGGCAATCCGCCATCTGTTAAATGGCAGCAGGTAAACACCCCGGCTACAAAGATCATCTTTCCACAGGGAATGGATACGGCGGCGATGCGGGTGGCTAATATCATTCAATACATCAATCCGCAAATCAGCAATACCATAGGATATAAACAAAATCAGATCAGTATTGTACTGCAAAACCAAACCACTATTTCTAATGCTTATGTGGGTTTGGCACCCTTCAGGAGCGAGTTTTATTTAACACCCTCGCAAAATAGTTTTGAGCTGGGCAGCCTTAACTGGCCGGCACAACTCGCCATCCACGAGTTCCGGCATGTGCAGCAATATAATAACTTCAATGTAGGGCTTTCGCATGCTTTGCGGGTGGTTTTTGGCGAAGGGGGACAAGCACTTGGGAATGACCTTGCAATACCAAACTGGTTTTTTGAAGGTGATGCCGTGTATAATGAAACGCTGGTAAGCCAGCAGGGCAGAGGGCGCTTACCATACTTTTATAATGGCTTCAGGGCACTTTGGGCTGCCGGCAAAAGCTATAGTTGGATGAAACTCAGGAATGGATCGTACCAGGATTATATCCCCGATCATTACTCGCTGGGTTACATGATGGTTGCCTATGGCCGTGAAAAGTATGGTAATACCTTTTGGAGAAATGTTACGCATGACGCCGCCGCTTACAAAACGGGCTTATATCCCTTTCAAAATGCTGTTAAAAAGTACGCCGGTTTAAATTTTAAAACCTTTCGCACTCACGCATTTGATCATTTTAAGGCGGAATTTAAAAATGACCAGCCGCTCACTGGCGCTAACAAACTCCAGCACTTTATTGCTAACGAAGAATACCCGGCCTACATCAACGACAGTACGCTGATCTACCTCAAAACTACCTACAATGAGATCCCTAAATTTGTCACCCGAACAGGTAGTACTGAGCGGGTGATCAGCGCTCAGGGTATCACTACCGATAGTTATTTTAGCTATAACAATGGCAAGGTAGTTTACGCCGCTTACGGGACCGACCCGCGATGGGGCTACCGTAACTTTAATGAATTGGTAGTAATGGATGTGCAAACCGGTAAATCGCACCGCATTACGCACAAGGCCAAATATTTTTCACCTTCTTTTAGCCATGATGGTAAAACCATTGTAGCTGTACAGGTATCTCCCTCAGGGAAAAGCGAATTGCATGTGTTGGATGCGTTTAGCGGAAAGGTGATCGCCGTAATTCCAAATTTAAATCATGTTTTTTTCACTTTCCCAAGGTTTTACAGCGAGACAGAAGTAGTATCAGCCGTACGGGCAGGTGATGGAAAGATGGCGCTGTATGCCATTAATATAACTTCTGGCAAAGTGCGCTACCTAGTAGAATCGGGTTATCAGCCCATAGGCTTTTTACAGGTATACGATCATACTATTTATTTTACCAAAACAGACAACGGCAAGGACCGGCTTTTTACGTTCAGGGCTGATGTGGGCGTGTCAGAGATCCGGGAGGCAGCGCAAAACGAATCTTTAGGATTTTACGAGCCTGCGGTTAGTGCTCAAAAAATAGCATGGGTTACACCAACTGCTTATGGTTTTCGCCTAAATGAGATAAGCCGTATCAATACACAAACGCCAAGGATAATGACCACTAATCTAGCCGTACCCTTATCTGACTTGGGAATAGCTATTTTAAAATCGGATTCTGCCGCAAATCTATTGTCATCGGCACCAACTGTGCCAATTGCGGCAACTAAGTACAGCAAAGCGCATGGCCTGTTCAATTTCCATAGTATTTTCCCTACGATTAACGACCCAAACTATGCATTAGAGCTGGCAGGGCAAAACGTGTTGAATACTTTTGAATCGCGGCTCTCCTTCAATTACAATCGTAATGAGGGTTATAAAAGGATTGGTTATACCGGAATTTACGGGGCATTATTTCCTTATCTATCAGCAGGTGCTAATTACACGTTCGATAGGCGGAGTTTCTATAAAGGCAACAACATCTATTACAATGAAACCGACCTGCACGGAGGGCTGGCGGTTCCGCTTGATTTTACCGCTGGCAAAACCTACACCTACCTCAACTTTGGTAGTGATGTTTACTATAGCGAAAGCAGGTTTCAACAAGCGTATAGCAATTTGTTTAAAGATAAGCACTATACCTACCTCAATAACTTTATTGAGTTCAGCAATCAGATTCAGCAGGCCAAAAAGAATATTAATCCTCGCTTTGCACAAAACATCCGCCTGAACTATAAATCCGCTATCGGAGGGTTAAATGCCAGGCAATTTCTGGCGACAGGATCCTTATACTTTCCCGGAATAGGGATCAACCATAGTTTGGTGATCAGCGGCGCTTATCAGCAAAAAGGGCAGGATAACGGGATCGGATTTTCTAACGATTTTCCTTTCTCCAAAGGTTATTCTGCCGAAAGCCTGGATCACATGACCAAAGCAAGCGCGAGCTATCACTTCCCGATAGCTTACCCGGATGCAGGCTTCGCTAATTTGGCCTACCTGCTGCGTGTGCGTGGTTATTTTTTTTATGATCATACCCACGCTACCGATGGCAGTTTCCTGCTGAATAACAAACCTTTCAAAGCTGATTTTCGCTCTGCAGGTGCAGCTGTATTTTTTGATGGGAAGTTGTTTAACCAAGGCTCGATATCTTTTGGTATCCGGTATACTTACCTGATGGACCCCGACCTGTTTGGTGGTAATGGAAAGAATAGGATAGAGCTGGTGTTGCCAGTGAGTATTTTTTAGGATAATCCAACCTAATTTAACGTTTTCCAAAATGAATTAAAAGGCGAATTAATCCGCTTTCGCTGTCCTTTTTCGCTCGGTGTATCCGAGTTGCCCGTCAATAATAAGTGACTGTTCAAAATAATCCAGTATCGTGTTATACACCAGGTCGTCTTCGGAATTCAAGAAATTTAAAGTGATGTGGATCTCTCTATTGGTGTCTAACAATTCGAAGGCAATGTATGTGCCCCTGCCGCTTGAAAGGCCACGTTCTGCAATGAAGGTTACATCACCCCAATAAACAGTTTTGTTGCTAACCCTATAGTATAATTTTTCTTCATCAAGAATTAAGGCGCTTTTACCTGCGATGGTTGGAATAAGGACTCTGGCAAGATAACGTGTAATTAAACATGCGCCTAATAAACCAAGTAATACATTCAAAACACTAAAGTCCCGCACTCCGTCGGTATAATTTACAGCGAAAAAAAGAAAAAAGCCAACTAGAGAAAAGACAGATACGGCATATACCGAAAATTTACTGTAAGCAAAATTTTTGACAGGTAACATGCTAGATAAATAAAATACTAATTTTTCTAAGAAGTGCTATTAGCCGCTTCAACCACACGCTTAACCAACTCTACACTAGTCACGTCAACGCCAAACTCATCGGTAAATCCGTTGCTTAATAAAATATGGTCGTTTTTGTATTCCATTTTGCCGGGCACCTGGATGCGTGCTGAAGAATGCACTTCGGTTACACCGGTATAATTTACCAGGTCAGCCACGTTATGGTCATTAATGCCACTGCCAGGCATAATGGATATTCGTCCGGCGGCTTGTTCTACCAGGTGCCTGATAATGTTAACACCTTCCATGGCAGTGCTTTTGCCACCTGAGGTCAGAATGCGGTCGCAGCCCAGTTCAATTACGTCTTCCAGCGATTGAAACAGATCCGCACACATATCGAAGGCCCTGTGAAAGGTAACGCTTAGTCCAAATTGTTTGGCCATACGCACAAGTTCAGTACAGCGTGGTTTATCAATGGTGCCGTCAGTATTAAGTATGCCTATAACGATACCATCGCAACCCGCTTCTATACAGTTACTTATGTCGGCTTTAATTACTTCAAACTCCAGATCAGTATAAAGGAAATCGCCGCTCCTTGGGCGAATAAGTACATTCACCTGGATGTGCAGCAATTTGCGGGTAAGTAACAGTTGACCATAAGATGGGGTAGTACCACCCTCTGCTAAATTTTCACAGAGTTCTACCCGAACCGCTCCGCCTTCCTGCGCGGCCAAAGCAGATGTTACAGAATTTGCGCAAACTTCTAAATTTACCATAGTGAGAATGTATTAATCAGGCTTTCTATATTTAATTTACTACGCTCTATTAAAACGATGGCTTTCGAATGTTGATTTTTCGTAACATCCAATGCGCTAATTAGCACACGCAGATCAAACTCGCTCAAGGTTAATGCGGAGTGAACTAGCCAGGCGATTGCGAAGTTTCGGATTATCTTCGTGTTAAACCGCCCTTCAGAATCGAATTAACCCTTTTTCGCATCCTTGAATGCGCTTTTACCCGGTATCAATAAATCTTGCTTATCGGCATTACACACCGCGAAAGAGAAACCTTCCTGAATGGCATAAGCGCCATATTCGCCTTTTTTATTGATAGCTAAAAACCCAACCTGGATACTCTTTGCGGTTTCGGGTTTCTTTCTAATGATGCGCTCTACAGCTTCCCTGCATGCTTCTTCAGGAGAACGCCCCTGGCGCATCAGTTCAACAACCAGGAAGCTGCCAACGTTACGGATCACTTCTTCGCCTACACCGGTAGAAGTGGCACCGCCCACTTCATTATCTACATAAAGACCGGCCCCGATTATGGGACTATCGCCAACGCGGCCATGTAGCTTAAACGCCATACCACTAGTAGTACACGCACCACTAATATTGCCTTTAGCATCAATGGCCAGCATACCGATGGTATCATGATTATATTTACCGCCCAAACGATGCTGCTGATTTTCTATGTTCATTAGAGGAGAATATTTGGCTGTTTTCAGCCATTTCTTCCAATCGCGTTCAGATTCTGCTGTCAGTAATTTTTCACGTTTAAAACCTTGCTCAACAGCAAACTGGCTTGCGCCGTCGCCCACCAGCATCACATGCGGTGTTTTTTCCATCACCAAACGCGCTACAGAGATAGGGTGGGCAATATCTTCCATTGCCGCTACTGATCCGCAATTACCAAATTCATCCATAATACAAGCATCCAAAGTAACGTGCCCGTCACGGTCGGGGTAACCTGCCCGGCCAACGGTGTGGTTTTTCATATCCGCTTCTGGGATCTTCACACCGGCCTCAACGGCATCTAATGCCCGACCGCCAGCCGACAGTGTTTTCCAGGCTTCTTTGTTCGCTGCGATACCAAAATCCCAGGTGGAAATAACGATAGGTAGACTGCCAGCAGCCGGAACCGTTATTGGCTTTGCGATTGAGTATTTAGATATAGCTGCTAACGAGGTGGTTGCAGCAGAAAGTTTGATGAATTTCCGACGGTTAAACATTCCGCAATATAAAATAATCAGGTATAAATAATTGCCTCTTTATCAGGTTTGATACAAAAATCGCTATCCGGCCTCATTAAGGCATGCTAAATATTTCCGGGTAGGTAGTACTTTAAATGTTTATAGTAATTGAGCCCTTCCTGCTGGAGAGTAATATACGAGGTGTATTAACTATGATTACAATTCGTTGTCTTCTGCCAGAATTTCGTTGCAGCGTTCCAGGTCGTGTTCAAAGATCTTTAATTTTATGCCACCAATGGCCTGGTTGTAAAATGGGTAGGCGGTAATGGCGTTTTCATCGGCAATGAAACAGGGGACGCCTGCATCCTCCAACCTGGTGCGGATGATGTGGGCCAGCATTGGATCGTAATAGGTTTGAAAAGTGATGATCTTGTCATTGGTGGTATCGCTCATAATTATATAAACCTTGTGGGTTTAAATTAGTTTAATTTAACTTATTTTGGTCTATGAACCGCATCGACCGTATCTCCGCTATTTTGATCCAGCTGCAATCTCGCCGGGTGGTAAAAGCCAGTGATATTGCCGACCGGTTTGAGATCAGCCTGCGCACAGTATACCGGGATATAAGATCGCTGGAGGAAGCAGGTATCCCGATCATAGGCGAAGCCGGAGTAGGATATTCCCTGGTGGAAGGCTACCGTTTGCCCCCCGTAATGTTTACCAGGGAAGAAGCTACAGCATTCCTTACGGCAGAAAAGTTTGTGGAGAACATGACAGATGTTTCTACAGCTGCACAACATAAATCGGCCATGTACAAAGTAAGGGCAATTTTAAAAACCGCCGAGAAGGACCTGCTGGAAAGTATGGACAACAACATCGCTGTATTTAAAAGCCCGGCCCGCCAAAGGCTAAATAATAACGATCATTTACAAGCCATCCTTGCGGCGGTTGCCAATAAAAAGGTGCTTTGTATTGATTATACAGCCGGGTACACGCAGGCAGATACCAGGCGCGAGGTAGAGCCAGTGGGCATCTTTTACCTGGATAGCTATTGGCATTTGATTGCATGGTGCCGGATGCGAGCCGACTACCGCGACTTTCGCATCGACCGGATTAAGACGCTCACCGAAACAGTGCAAAGCTTTGATGATAAGCAGCATCCTACCTTGAAGGCATTTATCAGGCAAACTGCACAGGATAAGAAACTCGAAACTATAGTGATGCGCGTGGCTAATGATATCATTCCTTTTATCAGCGAGCAGCGTTATTATAACGGTTTTGTTTCAGAAAAGGTAGAAGAAGACATGACTGAAATGACCTTTTTGAGCAACTCCACTGAAGGCTTTGTCCGTTGGTTTATGATGTTTGGAGACCACGCCGAGATCATCACTCCACAAGTGGTGCGCGACAGGGTAAAGTATATTGCCCAGCAGATTGTTGGGAAAAATTAGACAGCTGCAACTTGGCCAAGCGCTCTCATCCGGACAGCAGAAACTGAGGAAGGAAAACTAAAACCTTTACTATATTTAGATTATGTAGAATGTTGTTTGATAGGTTTTTATACAACAGTATAACATTTAGTAATAACTATTTATAGGCGCCTATCTGCGGCCGATGCCAAGTTTTTGTATCCCGAATTGGCATATGGTGTATACATCGAAAGTAAGAAACGCTCAGGTTGGCTATGCTGGCTTTTGCTTAACGTATTTTGCAATATGGAGATTAACATGCCACGTACTTTTCTTAGCCTAGGCTAATATCAATCCGTTTTAATGGTTTATCCACTGAAAATATAGCCACATATTGGATAATTCTTGCCATATATTTAGTAAACAAAAAAGTTTTCGAATTTCTATATTTGAACTAAGCGCATTGTAAACCAACTCAAAGCTAATGTTCAGGAAGATATTTTATGTTTGGCTACTCATTGCCGGATGCTTGCTATATATGATGAATGGCTGTAATTCAACCGGGCAGGCAGAAGCGGAGCGGATTCCCGATACCATCAGTTACAATTTTAACATCCGGCCAATTCTTTCGGATAAGTGCTTTAAGTGCCACGGGCCAGACGCCGGGCACCGGGAAGCTGATCTCCGGCTTGATCTGCCGGAAGTGGCTTACCGGGCTTTAAAAGATAATCCCACAGCCCATGCACTAGTGCCAGGCGATCCTGATCTTTCAGAAGTTTATCGGAGGATATCTACTAAAGATACTGCCGAGCAAATGCCGCCGGTGTCGTCCAACCTCAAAAAGCTTACGTCATATGAAGTTGAACTGATAGAAAAATGGATAAAACAGGGTGCTAAATATGAAAAGCACTGGGCCTTTTTAGCTCCGCATAGCCAGGTGGTTCCGCAGGTGGATAATAAAGAATGGCCAAAAAATACGATAGACAACTTCGTGCTCGCAAAAATGGAGGAAAAGGGTCTTGCACCTAATCCGGAAGCCGATAAAGAACGCTTGTTGAAAAGAGTAGCGATGGATTTGACCGGGTTGCCGCCCAGTTTGCAGCTAATGGATAAATTCCTGGCTGATAAAAGCCCGGATGCTTATCAAAAAGTAGTAGATGAGTTAATGGCAAGTCCGCAATACGGAGAGAAGATGACCTTGCATTGGCTGGATGTTGCACGTTACGCCGATTCGCACGGTTACCAGGATGATAACTACCGCAGCCAATGGCCGTGGCGCGATTGGGTGATCCATGCTTTTAACGAAAATTTGCCCTACGATAAATTTATAACCTGGCAATTAGCGGGTGATCTGATGCCCAATGCGACCAAAGAGCAGATCCTGGCAACGGGTTTTAACCGCAACCATAAGATTACTGAAGAGGGGGGCGTAATTGACGAAGAATACCGTATCAGCTATGTAACCGACCGCACCAATACTTTTGGTAAAGCAATGTTGGGTGTTACGCTGGAATGTGCCCATTGCCACGATCATAAATATGACCCTTTCTCACAAAAGGAGTACTACCAGGTATTTGCATTTTTTAATAATGTGATAGAACCCGGCCTGCAATCAACCGTTGGCGGGCCGGAAACCTACGCCAAACGCCCGATGATGCAGATCAGCAATGACGATGTTAAAAAGGTACTGAAATTCATCAATAAGCAGGATACCGATAAGCTCATCGTTTCCATAATGGCAGATAGTAATAAAGTGCGGCCTACTTATTTACTTAAGCGGGGTAATTACGATGCGCATGGCGACATGGTTGCCGCCGGGACGCCAAAATCCATCTTGCCATTTACGGGTAATTATCCGCAAAACAGGTTGGGATTATCGCAGTGGCTTTTTAATAAAAATAACCCTTTAGCTGCAAGAGTTTTCGTGAACCAGGTTTGGCAGGAGTTTTTTGGCAAGGGTATCGTAAAAAGTTCGGGTGACTTCGGGATGCAGGGCGACTTGCCATCACACCCGCAATTGCTGGATTGGCTCTCAGTAGATTTTAGGGATCATGGCTGGAACATCAAACGCCTGGTGAAGCAGGTAGTGATGTCGGCAACTTACCGGCAATCTGCGGTGGTGACTGCCGAACGATTGAAAAGTGATCCTGAAAATACCTATTTAACCCGTGGCCCGCGAAACCGGCTACCGGCTGAATTTGTGCGCGATATGGTTTTAGCCAGTAGCGGTTTACTCAACCAGAAAATTGGCGGCCCCAGCGTGAACCCTTATCAACCACCCGGCCTCTGGGAAAACGCCACATCGGGCAGAGGGCAATTGGCTACTTACAAACAGGTGCACGGTTCTGACTTGTATCGCAGGGGTATGTATACGCTTATTAAACGCACGGTGCCGCCTGCGTCGCTTGGGATTTTTGATGCCAGCAACCGCGATCAATGCGAAGTGAAACGCCTGCGTACCAATACACCCTTGCAAGCCCTGGTAATGCTGAATGACCCTACTGTGCTGGAATCGGCCCGCGTGCTTGCTGCTAAACTTTTGCAGGATAAAAGTAACCCGGTTGACAAGATAACGAAGGCCTTCCGGTTGATCCTATGCCGGCACCCACAGCAAAGAGAACTTGACATATTATCAGCTTACTACAACGCTGAATTAAAGCAAATGACAAAATCAGATGCGGAGAAGCTATTGCATGTGGGCGAATCGGCTGTACCAGCTAATGCCGATAGACTAAAGTTGGCGGCTTTGATGAAAGTAGTAGATACATTGTACAATTTAGAAGAGGCCATAACTAAAACGTGATATGGAAAAAGACTATTTAGAAAACAGGCTCAATATCAACCGGCGCAGGTTTTTATCCCGGCTGAGCCTGGGGATTGGCAGTGCAGCCTTAGGTTCCTTGCTGATCCCTGATCTGTTTACCGGAAAGGGTGATGAAAGTGAAGCCGATTTTATTCCCGGTATCCCCAATTTCGCACCCAAAGCAAAACGGGTGATCTACCTTTTTCAGGATGGTGCACCATCACAGCTGGAATCATTTGATTATAAACCCAGGCTGCGCGAAATGATGGGGCAGGAGCTGCCTCCTTCTGTACGCGGTAACCAGATCCTCACTGGGATGACGGCTAAACAAGCCTCATTTCCGCTGGTTGGGTCGTTTTACGATTTTAAACAATATGGCGAATCCGGTGCCTGGGTGAGCGATCTTTTCCCGCATATTGGCAAAATTGCAGATGATATCTGCATCATCAACTCGTTGAATACCGATGCGATCAACCACGACCCGGCGCTCACCTTTTTCCAAACCGGTGCGCAGCAGGGTAACCGGCCAAGCATGGGTTCCTGGGTAAGTTACGGGCTCGGTAGCGAAAATAAAAACCTCCCGGCTTTTACAGTTTTACTGTCTAAAGGTAAAGGCAACGGGCAGGGAGTATATTCCAAATTATGGAGCAACGGCTTTTTAGATTCTATTCACCAGGGGGTACAGTTCAGCAGTGGTGAAGATCCGATACTTTACCTCAATGATCCTGAGGGATTAAACAGACACGATCGCCGTAAAATGCTGGATAATTTGGCGGCGCTGAATGATATCAATTATAAAGAATTTGGCGACCCTGAAATTAATACCAAGATCCAGCAATAGGAAATGGCCTACCGCATGCAAACTGCCGTGCCGGAGATCATGGACGTGTCCAAAGAATCTGATGATATTGTTAAGATGTATGGCCCGGAGTGTTTAATTCCAGGTACTTATGCTGCCAACTGTTTGCTGGCGCGTAAGCTCTCAGAAAACGGTGTGCGTTTTGTACAGCTTTATCACCAGGGATGGGATCAGCACAATAACTTGCCGCAGGAAATGGCTGGCCAGGCAAAGGATGTTGACCAGGCATCGGCTGCTTTGGTAACTGATTTGAAACAACGTGGCTTACTGGATGAAACTTTGGTGATCTGGGGCGGTGAATTCGGCCGCACCAACTACAGCCAGGGCAAGTTGGAAAAAGGCAATTATGGCCGCGACCATCACCCGCGCTGCTTTAGCGTTTGGATGGCCGGCGGCGGAATTAAGCCGGGTCTGGTGTATGGGAAATCTGATGAACTTGGTTATAACATTGTTAAAGATCCTGTACATGTGCATGATTTTCATGCTACCATACTCAACCAATTGGGTATTAACCATGAAAAATTAACCTTCAAAAGCCAGGGTAGAAGATACCGGCTCACCGATGTGGCAGGGAATGTTATCAAAGGTATAATTAGTTAATTTACCGGCAAATGTCAGACCGGTGGAGTGATATCTTAATCGGTGAAATCTACACATAATGGAACGTAAAGAATTTATAAAACACACAACAGTTATGGCTGCAGGGCTTATTATAACTAAAGATCTATTTGCAAAGGATAAAGGGCCGGTGTATGGCCATGGGAACATGCGTTACCGGATGGATAAGGACTGGAGCAAGGCAGATTCACAAAAGAACCCGGTGAATGATTGCCACGAAATGGTGCAGGATTCTAAAGGCCGGATTTTACTGCTAACCAATGAAACGAAGAATAATGTAATGATCTACAATACCTCCGGTAAGCTGCTTGGCACCTGGGGGCACGATTTCCCGGGGGCACACGGGCTTACACTTTTTAACGAAAATGGTACCGAGGTGCTTTTTATAACCGATACTGTAAAAAACCAGGTCTATAAAACAACACTTGATGGCCGCCTGCTGATGACCATTGACGTGCCAATGGACACCGGGGTATATAAAGAAGCCAAAGAGTTTGTACCAACTGAAACTGCCATAGATACCAATGGTGATATTTTTATAGCTGATGGTTATGGCGCACAGTTTATAACGCATTATGATAAGAACGGCAAGCTAAAAGGCGTATTTGGTGGTAAAGGGGAAGGTGACGAACATTTGGATAATGCGCATGGCATTGTAATAGACAGGCGGAACGCTGTGCCTACATTGCTAATTACAGACCGTACCCGTAATTGCTTTAAGCGATTCAGTATGGATGGCAAATTACAGGAGATCATCAAACTCCCTGGCGCATGTGTTTGCCGCCCGGTTATCAAAGGCGATCATCTGTACGCAGCCGTGCTTCGTTCCCCTGATCTTGGTAAGGCAAACTCCGGTTTTACTACGATATTGGATAAAGGCAATAAGGTGGTATCAAATATAGGCGGTACCGAGCCGGTTTATACCAACGGTGTATTACAGCCAATGGCGCAGGCCGAGCAAATCTTTTTGAATCCGCATGATGTATGCGTTGATAAAGACGACAATCTATATGTGGCGCAGTGGGCTTCGGGCAAGGTTTTTCCTTATAAATTTACGCGCGTTTAAACCTTGCAGATTACTAATCAACTATGAAGAGCAGCCACAAAGGTTTTGCGGACGCAGCACTGTTTGCGCTTAATATTTTCATTTTGGTGTTGCTTGCCGCGGGAAATAGCCTGGTAGTGCCGCAATGGTTGCAACCTCTCGGCCGGATGCACCCGCTTATATTGCATTTCCCGATAGTTATTTTGACGCTGGCCATGCTGATGGAATTCTTTCGCTATCGGCCGGAGTTTGTCAACGAACGATTGTACCAGGCATTTACCAATTACTTGCTGGTGTTGGGAGCGGTGCTCTCGTCAGTTACTATTATAATGGGGTTGTTGCTATCCCGCGAAGCGGGGTATGAGGGCGGTAATTTACAATGGCATAAATGGTTTGGGGTAAGTGTAGCTTACCTTGGTTATGGGGTTTACCTTATTCGTAACCGCGATCGCTATAGTGCTGCTATTGCTAAAACAGGTGCGTTTGTAACGGTGTTTTGTTTGATCATGGCCGGGCATTTTGGAGGGAATATTACCCACGGTGATGACTTTGTTTTTGCCCCTGTAATGGATAAAGAAAAATCAAAGGTATCATTGGATGAGGCCTTGATTTACAGGGATGTTATAGCTCCTATCTTTGAGGTAAAATGTCAGAGTTGTCACAATGCAGATAAAATGAAAGGGGGCCTGTCGCTTAGTGATGAAGCTTCGATTTTAAAGGGCGGGAAAAAGGGCAGGCTTTTCATCCTCGGTGATCCAAAAATCAGCTTATTGCTTGATCGTGTTCATATGCCCGAGCGTGAGAAAAAGCATATGCCGCCGGCCGGTAAACCCCAGCTTACCGATGACGAAAAGCTTTTGCTTTATTTTTGGGTGAAGAACAATGCCGACTTTAAGAAAAAGGTGATCGACCTGCCGGCTAGTGATTCCTTGCGAATGCTCACTGCAAGCTTGTTTAAACCGGCAGAAAGCACTTCCGAATCTTACGATTTTTCGGCAGCGAATGAAGATGACATCAAAAAATTGAATAATAATTACCGGGTAATTTATCCGCTGGCCAATGAATCGCCGGCATTGGCGGTGAACATCTACAACAAAAGTACCTATAGTGGAAAGGCATTGGAGGAACTGGGGCCGGTCAGCAAACAGGTTGTATCGCTCAACTTGAATAAGATGCCGGTAAAAGATGCAGATTTGAAAGCGGTTGCCAAGTTAGAGAACCTACGGCAACTGGTGCTGAATTTCAGTGAAGTGACCGGGCCCGGATTGAAGGAGTTAACAAGGCTTAAGCATCTTAAAAGCCTATCGCTTGCGGGCGTAAAGTTAAATCCCGCCGATATAAAACCGTTGACTGCTATTAAGAGCCTAACCGAGCTGGCCGTTTGGGATACCGGGTTAAAGCCGGCAGATATGTTATCGCTTCAGCAGAGTAACAAAGCACTTAAAGTGCTTACCGGTTTTAAAGACGATGGGAAGGCCATGAAACTAACCAGCCCGCAAATGAAGGATGGAGCAGTTATATTTAAACAAGACTATCCGCTGCAATTAACTAATCCAATAAAGGGTGCCGATATCCGTTACACCACAGATGGCAGTGCACCGGACAGTCTACACTCGACATTATATAAGCCCGGTGCTGTGCTAAATCAAAGTACGGTAATTCGTGCCCGTGCATTTAAGCCCGGCTGGATTGGAAGCGATACCGTTCAGTTTAACGTGTACAAAAGTTTGTATACACCAGATAGCGTTGTGTTTTTAAAAGGGCCCGATACCAGGTATAAAGGCGATGGCCCGAAAACAATCATAGATAAAGAGTTGGGCGGCACAAATTTTGGCAATGGCAAATGGCTCGCCTCCCAAAAAGATATGGAGATCTTGCTGTTGTTTAAGCAGCCAATTGCGGTTCATGCCGTTGAAATCAGCACCATGCGGAACATTGGGTCGCAAATCTTTTTAGCGGCAGAGATGCAGGTTTGGGGAGGTACAGACAAAAACCATTTAAAATTATTAACGCAGATAAAACCCGATGCACCTAAAAAGGGTGCAGCATTTGGTTTGGTGCCGTTAGCTTGCAAATTGAAATCGGTAGAAACCGTAGCCTGTATCAAATTAGTAGCAAAGCCTATCAAAACCGTCCCAGATTGGCATCCCGCAAAAGGCAAACCGGGATGGGTGTTTTTAGATGAGGTATTTATAAACTGATGGGCACTTATATAGGCTGGAAATGAATTGTTCTATTTTTCTGATCCATCATAATTATAATCTTCCAGCGTCCAGTCAATCAAAACTTCACTAAACCAATCCATAAAGTTGCTATTACAAATTTCAACGGCATCCAGCGAATGATACTCGAAATCGTGCTGCCAAAATATAACAGGGCAAAGCCCATCCATAACTTTTGCCAGGTCAAGACAATAATGATTTCCGGCACCATCGGGAGAAAAAGGCATGAAATGTGCCGGCATAGGATTGCCTGCTTCAAAATGTTCGAATTGATATATTTTGTTTAGAGCGGGGCCAGAAAACCTATCGTCGATACCATAAACTTCAGTGCCCATTAAAGAAATGCCGTTGTGCAGGGTGAGCATATATTCAAAATCGAGCGGAAGGTAGAAACCGATATTTTTTTCGAACAACCGCAATCTATCGTCGATTATCGATGTACCCAAGTGAAGGAGATCGCCGTCGAATATGTAGAGCTCGTTTAAAAGACGGTCGCATCGATTATATATGCCAGCGCTTTCCATTATCTCACAAAGCTCATCCGTTGCCCGTTCACCCCTTCAATTAACTTTCCCTGTTCATAAGCCAGGTTACCAGAAACAAAGGTATGCGTGACACTTGATTTAAATGACTGATCTTCAAATGGCGACCAGCCGCAGTTATACAAAATATTTGTTTTGCTTACCTGCCATGGTTTATTCAAATCCACCAGCACCAGGTCGGCAAAGTAGCCTTCGCGGATAAAGCCGCGTTTTTCTACCTGGAAGCATTTAGCTACATTATGCGCCATTTTTTCGGCGATCTGTTCAAGGGTGATTTTGCCATGGTGGTAAAGTTCCAGCAGGGTTACCAGGGCATGCTGTACTAATGGGCCGCCACTCGGAGCTTGCAGGTAGGGTTGCGCCTTTTCCGCCAGGATGTGCGGGGCGTGGTCAGTGGCTACTACATCTATCCGTCCATCCAGTAAAGCGGCTAAAATACCATCACGGTCGTTTTGGGTTTTAATAGCAGGGTTCCATTTGATCAGGTTGCCTTTCTGTTCGTAGTCTGCATCGGTAAACCATAAATGGTGAATGCAGGCTTCTGCCGTTATTCGCTTATTTTCCAGCGGGATATCATTGCTGAACAGATGTGTTTCCCGTTCGGTAGAGATGTGCAGGATATGCAAACGGGTATTGTGTTTTTTGGCAAGTTCCACCGCCATGCTGGATGAAAGGTAGCAAGCCTCTGCGTTCCTGATCTTGGGGTGCAGTCTTGGTGGAATATTATCGCCCAGTAATTGTTTAAAATGCTCCAGGTTGCCCTTGATGGTTGCCTCATCTTCACAATGGGTAGCAATCAGCATAGGGGAGTTGGCAAATAAATGCTCCAGTGTAGTAGGGTTATCAACCAGCATATTCCCGGTTGAAGAGCCCATGAAAACTTTAATGCCGCATACGTTTTTAATGTCGGTACGCATAACCTCATCCAGATTATCATTACTGGCACCCATGTAAAATGAGTAGTTGGCGAGGGAGTTACGGGCGGCTATCTCATATTTATCTGCAAGTAATGCTTGCGTTAATGTGTTGGGCACGGTGTTTGGCATCTCCATAAATGAGGTGATCCCTCCGGCCACTGCCGCACGGGATTCTGAGTGGATGTTGCCCTTATGCGTTAAACCCGGCTCCCGAAAATGCACCTGGTCATCAATAAAGCCCGGAAACAGGTACAAACCTTCCGCGTTGATCTCTCTATCGGCTTTTAAATCAATGGTGCTGTCGATACGCGTAATATACCCGTCTTTAATCAACAGGTCGGATACGGACTGCTTACCTTCGTTTACAATAGTTGCGGATTTGATGAGAATAGAAGCCATAACGCAAAGATATAATTAAGTATGAATGTCAGGCAGCCGTTGAATTCCGAAATCGGATAGGGAGAAAAAATTTATATAGTTCATTTGTTCCTTATTTGGACTCTCCCTACATCCGTACTATTCAGCTACCTTAAAACAAAAACCTTATCTTTGCGGCTATGGGCATATCCTTTGAAGAATTTAAATTTAACCGGCAGATCCTGAATGCTGTTGCCGATGCCGGTTATACCGAAGCTACGCCGATACAGGAAAAAGCAATCCCCCCGATATTGAACGGGCAGGATGTGATGGGTATAGCACAAACAGGTACGGGTAAAACCGCGGCTTACGTGCTGCCGATATTAATGAAGCTTAAATACGCACAGGGCGATAATCCCCGGGCGCTTATTATATCGCCAACCCGCGAACTGGCGATGCAGATAGAAGAGAACATCAAAGCGTTTGCCGTAAATACCGATCTGCGTGTTGTAGTGGTGTACGGGGGGCTTGGCCCAAAAACGCAGATAGAGAACATCAATAAAGGGGTGGATATTATCGTAGCTACGCCCGGCAGGTTCCTTGATATTTATATTGCCGGCCACATTGTTACCAAAACCATCACCACATTGGTATTGGATGAGGCCGACAAAATGATGGATATGGGTTTTATGCCGCAGATCAACCGAATTTTGGAAATTGTACCGGTTAAGCGTCAGAATTTACTTTTTTCTGCAACCATGTCTGATAAGATTCAGGAGCTGTCTCATAATTTCCTGGAGTTCCCTACTGTTATTGAAGTTACACCACAGGCTACCACTGCCGAAACGGTGGATCAGCAACTGTACCATGTTCCCAATAACAAAACCAAAATCAACTTGCTTAAAACACTTTTGGATAAAGAAGGTGATATTAAAAAGCTGATGGTTTTTTGTAAAACCCGCGTAGCTGCAGAGGATGTTTACAAGTTTCTGCTGCGCAAATACGGCGAAGACGGCGTAAAAGTGCTGCACGCCAATAAGGGGCAGAGCACCCGTATAAACTCTATCAATTCTTTTAAAAACGATTTGGTGAAGATACTGGTTGCAACTGATGTGGCATCGCGTGGGATTGATGTGAGCGATGTAAGTCACGTGATCAATTTTGATGTGCCCGTAGTGATTGAGGATTACGTACACCGCATTGGCCGCACAGGGCGCGCGTATAACTCCGGCGTAGCCATTACATTTGCCGTGCCTTCTGAAGAATATTACGTCAACAAGATCCAGAAGCTGATCAGGCAAACTATCCCGGTTCACGAAATTCCTACGGGCGTGTTTATTGAAGAAACACCTTACGAGGAACGTCAGGAGCAGGCCAAAGAGATCGACTTGCAAAAACGTAAGGAAGACCCTGATTTTAAAGGAGCATTCCACGAGAAAAAGTCTTTGGCGCAGATCAAAAAATTTGAAGCTAACAAAGCAAAAAAGAACCCGAATCATCCATCTAACAAGAAACCCGTAAAACATGGCGGACCAAAACGATCAGGCCGGAAGCGTTGATCACCCACGTAAATTCAGAATTAGCCCTTTAAACTTTGCAACTGCCGGGTTATTTATTTTAGCGGCCTATTTTTTTATAAATGGTGCTAAAATAACCGGCACTCCTTATGAGCATTGGAGCGGTACCATCACCCTTATTTTTATTCTTTTTGGTGTGGTTGTGTCATTGCTGGATATAATTTTTCGTAATTTCTTTACCGAAACCAAAAAACTGTGGGTTATAGAGTTAAGCTTTATAACTTTGGTAGCTATTATATTTTTACTTGTTAAATAGAATCTGTTTTAAATGAAGACCGCTGAAATAAAGCTTACCGTACAACTCGACGATAATAACATCCCTGAAAAAATTCTTTGGGAATCTACCGATTCTAAAAATAATGAAGCACTTCCCGTGCAGGCATTTATGCTTTCTTTGTGGGATCAGGGCTATAAAAATACACTTAAGATAGATCTGTGGACCAAAGACATGCCTGTTGATGAAATGAAGCGTTTTTTTTACGAAACCTTACAAACCATGGGCGACACTTTTTTACGCGCTACCGGCGAAACAAATATTGTGGAGGACTTGCGTGATTACTGCGCCCACTTCGCCGATAAAATGGATATAAAAAAATAGCACAATGCGCCTGCCCTCACTATTATCATTGATTGGTTTTATAATGCTGATTGCGGGTACATACTGCCCAATGCTGCGTCCGTTTCACCTGATGAACTGGAACGTTTACCAGCTCAATCAGCCATTTGGTTTATTGTTGATGCTGGTAGGCTTTATTGGTATCATTTGCACGTTTCTCAACCAGCTTAAAGTAAGCCGGTTTGCAGCCTTTATTTCGCTGATATTGGTGGCACTGCTTTTTATAGCGGCCGTTTTAAAAGTAAAGACCAGTTTTAGCTTTATTCCTTTTAAAGGCATCAATGCCTTCCTCACCAGGCAAATAGCTTTTAAATGGGGGTGGTTTGTATTATTTGCCGGCCCGGCGTTTTCAGTATTGGGCACTATGCTTACTAAAAGCAACAATAACATTTCTGCAAAAACTATTTAATATTCCTATTGTGTTTAAATTAGGTTAAAAGCAATATATTTATCTTACAACCTAATTTTTAAACATATTTGTAATAAACTTAACACATCCACAATTCATGTTAAAGCTTTCCTTTCGTAATCAGGTACTAGCCGGCTTTGGTGTATCTATTCTGCTGGTATTAATCGTTGGGATACTATCTTACACCAGCATCAAACAATTGGAAGATGATACCGTAATGGTTGATCATACCGAAAAGGTGATTAAAACAACAACCAATATCCTGCAATATTTAATTGATGGCGAAACCGGCATGCGCGGCTTTGGGGCCACTGCTAACAAAGATTTTTTAGACCCATACAACATTGCAGTTCCCCGTATTAACGAAAGTGTAACCAAGCTGAGTGAACTCATTTCAGACAACCCCATACAGGTAAAAAGAGTGGATTCACTAAAGCTGCTGGTAGCTCGGCAGCTGGCTATTTTAAAACTCAATATCGATACCCGCGAAGAAAAGGGGCTCGATTTCATGGTGGCCAACCATATGTTTCTAGCGGGCAAAGGCAATATGGATAGCATCCGGGAACTAAACAGCCGGGTTGTAGAGACAGAAAACAACTTACTGGGTTTGCGTAAAGCCAGTTCCGAAAGAGCCTCAACGCAAGCGATAATTATCATAGCTGCAGGCTGTGGAATTTTCCTGGTAATTGTATTTTTTATGTTCCGCTATATCCAGGGAACATTTGCCCGGCAGAAGCAAATTGAAGAAGAAGTTAGAGTAGCGAACGTTGAGCTGGAAAAAGTACTGGCTGAAAATGAAAATAAAAACTGGTTGCTGACAGGTACCGGGGTGCTTAATGAAAAAATGCAGGGTCAGCAAAGCGAAAAGGAACTTTCTGAGAACATACTAGCAGAAGTAAGCAAATATGCCAATGCGCTTACCGGCACGATGTATTTGTTGAATGAATCTGAAGAACGCCTGGACCTTTATGCTAGCTACGCTTACAATGATCCGGCATCTCTGAAAAGATCTATCCGGATCTCTGAAGGCTGGATAGGACAGGCGGCTAAAGACGAACGGGCAGCAGTTGTTAAAGGTAAACTGAATGATAAGGTAGAATTAGGCTCTTCAATCATTTCAGAGGAAATGATTGAGTCATTTATAGTGCCGTTCTTTTTTGATAAGCAGTTGAAAGGTGTTTTAGAGTTGGGTTTTCGAGACTCGCTGCCGGTTCAGGCTAAGGATTATATACTTTTAGTTGCTAACGATATCGGTATTGCAGTTAATACTGCTCAGGCACGTACCATCATGCACGATCTGTTTGAAGAAACGCAACAGCAAGCGGAAGAACTGGAAGCACAGCAGGAGGAGATGCGCGTAACGAATGAGGAACTGATGAATAAGACAGAAATGTTGCAGGCTTCAGAAGAAGAGCTCCGTGTACAGCAGGAAGAATTGCGCACCATTAATGCTGAACTGGAAGAAAAAGCCAGCTTATTGGAGGAAAAAAACCAGGCGATAGAAGAAGCCCGGCAGTCTATCACCCAAAAGGCCGACGAACTGGAAACAACAGGAAAATACAAATCTGAGTTTTTGGCCAATATGAGCCATGAGCTGCGTACCCCGCTAAACAGTATTTTGGTGCTGGCCCGGATCCTTAAAGATAATAAACCGCACAACCTTTCTGAAGATCAGATTAAATACGCAAGTGTGATATTTAATGCGGGTAATGATTTGCTTACGCTGATTAATGATATCCTGGATCTCTCTAAAATAGAGTCAGGCAAGTTGGATATGCAAAACGAAAATATTCGCATATCCGAAATTCTTGGTGATGTGCAGTCGCTTTTTGCAGAGATGGCGATGAACAAAAATATCACCTTTAAAACAAGTGCGACAGAAGTACCTGCAACCATTTATACGGATAAGGTGCGGGTAGAACAGGTAGTTAAAAATCTACTTTCAAACGCATTTAAATTTACCCCGGAAGGGGGCTCTATTATTGTAACTGCAATGCCTGGCCCTATTGCCAAAACAGTGAGCTTTAATATAAAAGATACCGGCATAGGCATACCTGCAGAGAAACAAAAAATCATATTTGAGGCATTTCAACAGGCTGATGGCTCAACAAGCCGTAAATATGGTGGTACGGGTTTAGGTTTATCCATCAGCAGAGAACTAGCCAGCTTGTTGGGCGGCTACATTACGCTGAAAAGTGAACCTGGTGAAGGCAGCGAATTTACTCTTACGCTTCCGTTTGAGGGTAAGCATGTGGAAGAAGAACAAACGGTACAAACGGTTGAAGACTTTACCCCGGCAGCCAGTTTCTTACCCAAAGCAATAAAGAAACCGGATGCTGCACACGAGCCTACGGTGGTGATAGTTGAGGACGATAAAAACTTTGCCAGCATTTTACAGGATTACGCACGCGATCATGGTTACAAAGCCATTATGGTGAATGAAGGAACTCATGCATTTGAAACCATCAAAGAAAAACAACCGGACGCAGTGATACTTGACATTATGCTGCCCGGTAAAGATGGCTGGCAGATTTTGAAAGAATTAAAAAATGATGAAGCAACGATGTCTATCCCGGTACATTTAATGTCGGCAGGCGAAGCGGCTGCCAACCGTGTGCGTAAGGAAGGCGCTATTAGCTTTTTGAAAAAACCGGTTGCTACCGAAACGCTGGATAAGCTGTTTACCGATATAATGGTGAATAGTGGTACCCGCTTCAAGCAAATCCTGTTGGTAGAAGATCACAAAGCCCAAAGCCAGGCATTAAAAGATCTGATGCAGAGCCAGGGCATTACGGTAGACCAGGCTTTCGACGGTGAATCGGCATTTAGAATGCTGCACGAAAATGAATACCAGTGCGTGATCCTTGATTTGAACTTGCCAGATATCTCCGGGTTGGATCTGCTGGACAAAATCAAAGAGATAGACAAGTTTATCGCCCTGCCTGTAATTATCAATACAGCAATGGAACTGGATAAAACATCGGTAAATCGCCTTATGCAATACGCTAATGCGATGGTAGTAAAAACCAGCAAATCATCAGACAGGCTGATAGATGAAGTAAACCTTTTCCTAAATAAATTGAGCGAAACCGGGGCACAGCCACAACAAGGTTCCGCACCAATATCACCCAAAAAAATAATTACCAAGAGCAAGGATAGTTTGAAAGGTAAAAAAGTATTGGTAGTAGATGACGATATGCGTAACATCTTTGCTTTGAGCAGTGCTTTGGAAAGCTATGAGTTTGACGTGGTAATAGCCAACGACGGCGAAGAAGCCATAGCCAAGCTGGAGGAAATTACTGATATCGACATCGTGCTAATGGATATCATGATGCCAAAAATGGATGGTTACGAGGCAACACGATACATCAGGAAGCAAAACAAATGGACTAAATTGCCTGTTATTGCGCTTACCGCAAAAGCGATGAAAGATGACCGCGAGAAGTGTATAGCAGCAGGTGCAAATGATTATATTACTAAGCCTGTTGATATCGACCGTCTTATTTCGTTGATGCAGTTGTGGCTTGATAACTGATATGAATAACGCGCTGGGAAAAGATAACAATTTAACTGAGGCTCAATTAGCAGAACTCATAGATCTTATAAAAAAGATCCATGGATTTGATTTTGGTGATTATACCAAAGCATCGTTAAAACGCCGTTTGGGCCGGATCATGATGCTTAAAAAATTGGAGTTTTATGATCTGAAGCATATCCTGGTGAACGATCCTGCCTTTTTTCAGGAGTTTTTGGAAGAAATAACGGTGAACGTAACCGAGATGTTTCGCGACCCGGCTTTCTATAAGGCTTTAAATACACAGGTCATACCAGGCTTGCAAACCTATCAGCACAGTAAAATATGGTGCGCAGGTTGTTCATCGGGCGAAGAAGTTTATTCCCTGGCTATTTTGCTAAAAGAGGAGGGACTGAATAATAGATCATTCATCTACGGCACGGATATTAATACCGAGGTATTAAAGGAGGCAAGAAAGGGAATATACAGCCTTCGTAAAATTAAAAGCTACGCCGAAAATTACCTGTTTACCGGTTTACCGGGGTCAATAACAGATCATTTTACGATTATGTATGATGCGGCCGCTATCCATAGTGAGCTAAAGCAAAATACACTGTTTTCTGTTCACAATTTAATCTCTGATACTATTTTTAACGAGTTTCAACTGATTAGTTGCCGAAACGTATTTATCTATTTCGAAACAGAATTGCAGGAGCGTATTCTCGATCTATTTTATAAAAGCCTTTGCCCGCTGGGCTATTTATGCCTGGGTAATAAAGAAACTATCAGGAGCGATAGTTTTCGTAAAAAGTTTAGGGTGATCAATCAGAAAGAAAATATATATCAAAAAATTGGCACCTGACAGCGAAATATCTAGGCGGTTTAGCAAATCAAAAGTACTTCTTTTAGGGGGCTCTGCCGGGGCGTTCAAATTGTTGTTCAGGATGGTCAAACTGTTTCCGCACGACTTCAATAAAACGGTGATCATTATCATTCACAGAAAAAAGAATTTTTTTAGCGAAATAGAAAAACTATTTGCTGAAAATAGCCGTATGTTGATGAGAGAAATTAGCGACAAGGATCCAATACAGGATAACGCTATCTATATAGCTCCCCCAAACTACCACACGCTGATTGAAAAAGGAGGCTATTTTAGTTTGGATGTTTCAGAAGCTGTGTGGTATTCAAAACCGTCTATTGATGTAACTTTTGAAAGTGCTGCTGAAGCATATGGTGATAACTGTACTGCTATACTATTTTCCGGAGCCAACCAGGACGGGGCAGAGGGACTACTTAAGCTAAGAAAAACAGGGGCCTTAACTATTGTACAAGACCCCGAAGAGGCAGAAATGGCCGAAATGCCAAATGCTGCAATAGGTATTGGTGCTGCTGACATTATATTACGTACTACTGAAATATTTGAGCTTTTAACAAACAGTACTTAACCTTATCGAATGACTATCCCGATAAATATCCTGATCGTAGATGACAAAGAACAGAATATTATTGCCCTGGAGGCGCTGTTGAAACGGAACGATATTCGGTTACTCAGCACTACGTCTCCTAATGAAGCGCTTAAACTAGCCTGGGAAAATCATATTTCCATAGCACTGGTGGATGTTCAGATGCCTGAAATGGATGGTTTTGAACTCGTGGAAATGTTAAAATCAAATCCACGCACACGGGATATCCTTGTAATTTTTGTAACTGCTATATCTAAAGAGAGCAAATATGCTGTAAAAGGCCTAACTGCCGGTGCAGTGGATTATTTATACAAACCATTAGACCCGTATATTACTTCAGCTAAGGTTGATTCGTTTATTCAACTGGCCCGGCAACAGGAAGAAATCAAGCAGAAAAACAATGAACTGGAAGATTATGCAGTTGTTGTGAGAAATAGCGTTGACATCATTTGTTCTGTTGATGCCGCTACCCTTCGTATTAAAACAATTAATCCGGCTGTTGAAAAGATATTGGGCTACCGCCAGTCGGAAGCGTTTGGGCGGAGTATTATTGATTTTGCGGTTGAATCTGATAAAGGGGCTTTCAAAAAAAAGCTGGGAGAGATCATAAAAGATAATCTGCAGTTTTCGGTATTTGAGTTCAGGTTTGATACTTTCGATAAACGTACCGTTTGGATAGATTGCAGGGTATCCTACCGCAATAAGATGTTATTTATGAACCTAAGAGATTGCACTCCACAAAAGAGCTATCAACAGCAACTCATCAAATCAAAAGAGGCCGCCGAATACGGCAAAAAGGTTAAAGAAAGTTTCTTAGCGAACATGAGCCATGAATTACGCACTCCCGTTAACGGGATCATTGGCCTCAGTAATTTATTGCGCAAAACAAGTCTTAGCGCACCGCAGGCCAATTTGGTGGATATGCTGGATTCTTCTTCTCAGTCTTTGCTGGGTGTTATTAATGATGTGCTTGATATCTCGAAAATTGAGGCAGGTAAGTTTAACATTGTTAGGGCACCGCATAACCTCCGTAACATAGTTGAATCGGTTTTCGGGCTCCTTAAATTTAGCGCCGACGAAAAAAGTATTGAATTTGTTCTGGAGGTAAATTCCGACGTGCCCGAAGCACTCGTGATCGATTCTTTGCGCATTAACCAGATTTTGATGAATCTTTTAAGCAATGCCATTAAATTTACCGATAGAGGGATAGTAAAGTTGAAAATATCGCTTTTGCAAAAAGACATCGACAAGGTTAAACTTAAATTTAGCGTAGAAGATAGTGGCATAGGTATTTCGGGCGACAAGCTTTCAAAGATCTTTGATTCCTTTGAGCAGGCCGAAGACGATACCGCCACTAAGTATGGTGGCACGGGGTTAGGCTTAACCATTGTAAAAAAACTGGTAGAACTTAAGGGTGGCGAGCTTACAGTAAGCAGCCAGGTTGGCATAGGCAGCGTTTTTAATTTCAGCAACTGGTTTGGGCTTGCCCAAACACCGGAGCATAAAGCCGTGATACCAGTCAAAACCCTGGAGCCTTTTGCAAATGTAAGTGTATTGCTAGCGGAGGATAACATGATCAACCAGTTTATGCTGGTGAAAATGCTTAAAGACTGGAATGTAAATGTGGTGGTGGCCGATAATGGCACTACCGCCCTGGAAAGGTTTAAAGAAGAAGACTACGACCTGATATTAATGGATACACATATGCCCGGCATGAATGGTTACCAGGCCGCACGGGCCATCCGGATGGATTTTGAGGAGCCTAAACGCAGTGTTCCAATCATATCACTATCGGCAGCCGCTTTTGAACACGAACACAAGGAAGCAATATCTGCCGGTATGAATGATGTGTTGCCCAAGCCATTTGAAGCACACGAGCTGTATAGCAAAATAGAAGAGCTGGTGATTAAAGCTAAAAAAATAAGTTAGTTTGGCCACGTTTCATGGAGCGCTTCATACATGTCAGAGGCTTTCTGCTTTGAGCAAGGCCTTGTAGTAAACCTTACCCATGTTTTTGGTTATAAATTTACGCGGCATAAAACCCATGAATACATTTCCTACCCGGTTAAAAAAGCCCGGAATATGTACATGCTTACGTGAGATGAAAGAACTGAGGCCTTCGGTAGCGGCCTGCCCAACCGGCATCAGCCAGCTTTTTAAATCGTTAAAGTTTTTGCCTTCGGTCATTTCTGTTGCAATGCCGCCCGGGGCGTAAACGGTTAGGCTAAGCAACGGATTTTTAATTTCTACGGAAAGAGCATTAGCAAAAGCCATAATAAATGCCTTGGTTGCGGAATAGATTGCCTGGTACGGCACGGGGAAGAATGCCGCCATGCTGGATACGATCATTACTCCGGCTTCAGTTTTAGTTTGCTCGAAATGACTGATGAGGCGGCTGGTCATGTAAACCACACTATTCACATTAGTTTTCATGATGTTTTCAGTTTGTTCCCACGGCAAATCTGCATGCCTGCCAAAATAGGTGATGCCAGCATTCAGGATAGCACCATAAAGTTCACCACCTGCAAGACTTTCATCAATCATCCTCACCACATCGGCGTGCAGGGAGAGGTCTGCTACGATCACTTTCACGCTGATACTGGTACCAGCCTCCAGTTCAATTTTTAATTGCTCCAATTTATCCTGGCGGCGCGCAGCTATAATTAAATTTGCCCGGTGTTTTGTAGCCAGTTGTCGGGCCATCTCCTGTCCCAGGCCTGATGATGCACCAGTGATCAGGACCCATTTTCCGGATAATTCAAGTTTCTTCATTCAGGGGTAAAAGTAGGTATTAAATTAATAATTGGTGTTTCTCTTTGCTCACTCCTCAACCACTGTTGTTAAAATAATTAACTCCCCGTAATAAGCATTATATTTGCGCCCAAATGCGGCTTTTTAACGAAACCTTCAATTTGCTTAAAAAAGAGATCGTCCTGGAGTGGCGATCAAAGTATGCCTTTAATGGTATCCTGCTTTACATCGTATCCACCGTTTTTGTATGCTATATATCATTCAACCTTAATCCAGGCTTCAAAAACAGCACGGGGTATTCTATTGTGTGGAACATTCTGTTTTGGATCATAATGCTATTTGCTTCTGTTAACGCGATTGCGAAAAGCTTTTTGCAGGAAAGTAAGGGGCGATTGCTTTACTACTATACCATAGCAAGGCCGCAGGCTATTATTTTATCTAAAACCATTTACAATTCGATGTTGATGGGCCTGCTGAGTGTTTTGGCGCTGCTCGTTTACATGGTGTTTTTTCCCAATACGGTGGGAGATTTGCTCTTTTACTTCTTGGCTGTTTTAATGGGTAGTATCAGTTTTTCAACAGTATTTACCATGATCTCCGCCATCGCTTCAAAAGCTGGAAACAACGGCACATTAATGGCCATTTTGAGTTTTCCGGTAATTATTCCGGTAATACTGTTGCTTATTAAAGTAAGCAAAACTGCAATGGATGGATTAGACAGGGGACTAAGCTATGGCTCTATCGGGGTGCTGGCTGCAATTAATGTGATCGTGATTGCTACATCGTTGATCTTGTTTCCGTTTTTATGGAGGGATTAGCCTCATTCTGCAATTTCCAGCGCAGGGAGTGGAGCTTATTAAGTCTGTTTTTAAGAGCAGATTTAAAGCAGACAGTGTATCATTTTAATTACCTTAATATTTTTCATCTCTGCTTCATAAATTATATCTTTATTAGCATCCTCTAAAAAATTAAACGTACATGCGCCGTTGGTGGTTTATAATGATTTGTTTATGCCTGCCTTTTAGTCTGGCAGCCCAGAATGGTGTAATAACCGGTAAATTACTAAGCTCAGGAACTAAAGCTGCGGTAGCTAGAGCGAGTGTTTTTTTAAGCAATGCCAGCTATGGTACGGCCTCTAATGAGGCAGGAGAGTTTAGCTTAAGGGGGGTTAAGCCGGGGCAGTACAACCTGGTGGTAACCGTTATCGGCTTTGAGGAATATTCAAAGGAGGTATTGGTGGGCAGCCAGCCAATTTCTTTAAATATAGAACTTACCCCAAAAGTGATGATGATGCGGGCGGTGACTGTTATTAGCAGCGCCGACTGGAAACGCAATTACGAACAGTTTAAGAAAGACTTTATTGGTGTTAACGAAAATTCAAAACAATGTAAGGTGGTGAACCCACGCGTGCTTGATTTTAATTATTACCGTAAAAGGCAAACCCTGGAAGCTTCTTCCGAAGAGTTTTTAGTGGTAGAAAACCAGGCCCTTGGTTACCGCACCAAATTTTTGCTTAACAGGTTTAGCAGCGATAACATTAGCCACACCATTTCCTATGCGGGCAAAGCCTTATTTGAAGAGTTACCGGGCAACGAATCGCAAAAGAAGAAATGGAAAGCTAAGCGCGAAGAATCCTATTACGGGTCTCCACAGCATTTTTACCGTACCCTGTATAAAAACAAGCTGGTTGAAGAAGGCTTTGTGGTTTATAACTATACCCGCGCACCCAACCCAAATCGTTACCCAGAAGATGTGATACAGCGTAAGATCAAACAGTTTAATGGAATAAACCGCGATTCGGTAGTTTATTGGTTTAATCAGCGGGACATGCCTTTGTGGTATCATGAAAATTTAATCAAACCCGAACTGAAGGCTTTGGAGATCCTGAGAAGAACGCCGCAGGAGGGGATCTTTGCGGTTGCCTTCCCGGCTTATCTATATGTGGTTTATACAAAGAAACATGAGGAGCAACAGTTTAAAGATATCTATCACCCCCTTGATATGGAGAACTTTGAAACCAGCGTAATGACGCCTACCAAACAACATTACGTAGTGTTTGATATGAATGGCATCGTTATAGCCGAGAGCCCGCTGTACGAAGGTACCTGGAGCAAGGCAAAATTAGCTAATTTATTGCCGGTGGATTATGAACCTGGTGATTAGCCAGTTCAATACCTTACTTGATTATTTGTTTTATTACTATTAGGCCTGTAAGATATCGGATTATCAGACAGCGTAAACGATTAGCAGCGGGCAGCAATAAAGCCAATAAACTATTGAACCAATCAACTATTGAACTAATCGCCAAATCCCTTACCTTTGCCGCGTAATATGAAATTTATTTATCAAATCTGGTGGAAGATATTAGCCGTTGTGCTGATATTTTATACGTTAATTGGTGGTTTCCTGATCCAGGTGCCCCGGTTGCCTATTATGCATGAAACCATTCGCAATACTTATTTCCACGTGCCGATGTGGATAGCCATGTTTACGGTATTTACCGTATCGGTAATTTATAGTATTAAATACCTCAAATCCGGCAAAGAGGAAGATGATCTGATAGCTGTTGAATGTGCCAATACGGGCCTTTTCTTTTTTGCGCTTGGCCTGATAACAGGTATGCTTTGGGCCAAATATACCTGGGGTGAATATTGGAGTAACGACCCAAAACAAAACAGCGCTGCTATTGCCTTTTTGCTCTACTGCGCCTACAGTGTACTTCGTAATTCTATAGATGAGGAGCAAAAGCGCGCAAAGATCTCTGCCATTTACAATATTTTCGCTTTCCCAATCATGGTGGTGCTGATTATGGTACTGCCACGTTTAACCGATTCGCTGCACCCCGGCAACGGTGGGAACCCTGCCTTTGGTAGGCTCGATATGGATAACAATATGCGTATAGTGCTTTATCCGGCCTTTATTGCCTGGGCGTTAATCGCCGTTTGGATCGCAACACTACGCTACCGCATCCGTTTAATTGAATACAAAAAGAACGCCGTAAACTAATATGAAAAAACTTGCTTTATTAGCGGCTATGCTGCTTTGCTTTTTTATCGCTAATGCCCAGCCGGGTAAGGATGTAGAAATGGCCGATGCCCTGCGGTCAAACGGCAGAATCTATGTGGTTGTAGTAACCATCACCATTGTATTCATCGGCCTGGCTATTTACCTGTTCAGTATGGATCGCCGCCTCAGAAAAATAGAGAAGCAAGATTAAACCAATCTGCCCTTAAACTGTTTAACAAAAGGGTTTCACTTTGTTTACATCTTAAACAGATACATTCCTTAAAAAATTACGTAGTTGATAAAAAAAGCATCAACTTTGCGCAGTTTTTTAAGGAATTAATTTTTTAGCCAATTATAAATTATGAATATCAATAATCCAACTGCAGATCAGGATACACACTTTTTTGGTGATGTATGTAAAAACTTTGATCATGCAGCACAATTTACCCAGCATGATGCCGGTTTATTAGACCAGATAAAGTCATGTAACAGTGTATACCGTTTTCGTTTCCCAATTAGAAAAGGTAATGGCTTTGAAGTGATAGACGCCTGGCGCGTAGAACACTCTCACCACCAAAGCCCAACCAAAGGCGGTATTCGTTACAGCGAAATGGTGAACGAGGATGAGGTGATGGCACTTGCTGCCTTGATGACTTACAAATGCGCTATTGTAAATGTACCGTTTGGAGGTGCTAAAGGCGGCATCAAAATCAATCCTAAAAATTATACAGTAGGCGAACTGGAAAATATTACCCGCCGCTATACGGTAGAGTTGATCAAGAAAAACTTTATCGGCCCAAGCATCGACGTACCGGCGCCGGATTACGGTTCGGGCGAACGAGAGATGAGCTGGATTGCTGATACCTACGCTACCATGAACCCGGGCCAGCTTGATGCTTTAGGGGCTGTAACAGGCAAGCCTATTGCGTTACACGGTATTGCGGGCAGGAGAGAAGCTACCGGCCGTGGCGTTGCTATTGCCGTGCGCGAGTGCGTTGGCGTGGCAGAGGATATGCAAAAGATAGGCCTTACAGCAGGTTTGAGTGGTAAAAAGATCATTGTTCAGGGCTTGGGTAACGTAGGTTACTATTCTGCGAAATTCCTTTCGGAGTTTGGTGCATTGATCGTAGGCCTTTGTGAATTTGAAGGTGCCATTTATAATGAGGACGGATTGGATGTTGAAGCGGTGTTTCAGCACCGTAAGGCAACGGGTACCATCCTGGGTTATGCAGGCGCGAAAAAAGAATTCAAAAATACAATGGACGGCCTGGAGCAACCATGCGATATTTTGGTGCCGGCTGCTCTGGAGAACCAGATCACGAGTCAGAACGTAAACAATATTCAGGCAAAAATCATTGCTGAAGGCGCGAATGGGCCAACGTCACCGGAAGCTGAGGAGGCGTTTTATGCTAATGGCGGCATGATCATCCCGGATATGTATGCTAACGCAGGTGGTGTTACGGTATCATACTTTGAGTGGTTAAAGAATTTAAGCCATGTGGCATTTGGCCGCATCAACCGCAGGTTTGAGGAAACCTCTAACCTGAATTTGGTAAACATGGTTGAAGGCATTACCGGTACTGCATTAACACCAATGCAACGCTCAACTATTATAAAAGGAGCATCGGAGCTGGAACTGGTTAACTCCGGATTGGAAGATACCATGATCCGTTCCTACCATGAGATCCGTGAGATCTACAAAAATAATCCTAAAGTGGGTACACTGCGCAACGCAGCCATGGTAGGCGCTATTAATAAAATTGCGGTATCTTACATGAATTTAGGTGTATGGCCGTGATCACGTTGGGAAAATTTTAAGAGTTGTAAAGGCTGGGATCGACATTCCAGCCTTTTTTATTTTTTATGGTTTAGTTTGATATAGAAATTACTTAGGGAAATCATTGTAGATCCCAATATCCAGATAGCATAAGAGGGGCAGGGTATAAACTGGTTTGGTAGCAGAAAGGCGGCTTAGGCATCAGCGGTGCAAAATAAAAGACGGAGCCCGGTAAACCCGGGATCCGACTTTTTTAGAAATTGTTTATCCGGCGTTCGCGATAAACGGTGCTTTTCTGATAAACTTGTCACTCGTTAATTGGTCTGTCATCCAGGCACCCAAGCTTGAAGCACTGATGAAATCACCCGGGCAATCCTCCAGGCTGGTTATCGTTGCCGGCAATTCATCCGTTTGCTGGATCATGGGTAGCCGCACAAGTGTCCAGTCGAGCATACTTGCTGCCAGTAGTTCATACTCCACTTGTTTATCCCGGGTGGTTTTAGGGTAATGCTGGTACATCCAGTCGGTGCCGAATTTAGTTTTGGCGCTTTTATTATCTAATGGGGTATCAACATTTAGGCCTGTCGCTGAGATATAACGCCTGATGTTAAGTTTGGCCATAGCCTTTAATAACTTAGTAGTTACATCGCTAAAAAGCGGAGGTTCGCCTATAGGCTGGCCAACCGTGTTAATGATGGCTGTACAACCCTTCAATAATTCAAGCAGCGCATCGTAATCGCGTGCGTCACCTTTAATAAACTGGATGAGGGGGTTATCTATCTGCAATTCCTCGGGACTGCGGTGCAGAAATTTAACAGGGATATTGCGGCTAAGCAATTGCTTAACAACGTATTTACCGGCTTTACCGGTGCCGCCAATAATAGCGACTTTCAAATTTTGTGGCATAATGTGCTCTGTAAAAAATTAAATAGAAGTTTTAGTCAGTCTTTTTAGGGCCGAATGATACAACATGCCCACCAGGCAGTGTACAGAGATGAGTGATTTACAGGGCGATTTTAATAGGCTAAATATAGTGAATAGCAGGCTATGGTAGTATTAATTTTTTCAAAAGCCCGCTTATTGCCCCACGACAGTTGGTTTTAGCCAGTGCTTACCAAATTGAATTTCAATTGCTGATTCAATAATCATTGATCAGTAATTTGCGCCAGGGATTGTAAGGGTTTAGCCCGAAGGGCCGGAGCAAAGCGCAGCCCTGCAAAGCCCGGCCCGCAGGGGGCGCCATGATTAATTATCTGAATCAGAATTCTCACAATGTAAAAATTTCCAGAATTTTAAAACTTACCGTTCGTTACCTGCATTCACCTTTTCAATTAAATTTATCAATAACAATTCTAAATAGTATATATGCCTTGTAATAAACATTATTAACTAAGCGTTTTGTATTTTTGTAAATCGCTTTTTCAGCACTAATCAATTAATGAAGAAAAGTTCAATATTCGGGATAATCGTTATCGCTATTGCCATAGCTGTTATCATCAGTACTTATTCAAGTACAAGCACTTACGGGTCATTCAGTGAAGCCAAAGAAACCAGCAGTGAACTGCACGTGGTGGGTAAGGTGAATAAATCCAAAGAATTGTTTTACGAGCCTACAAAAGATGCCAATTACTTTTCGTTTTACATGAAAGATAATAAAGGCAAAGAGTGCAAGGTGGTTTATACCGGCACCAAGCCCGAAGATTTCGAGAAATCGGAACAGATAGTACTGACCGGAAAAATGGTTGGTAATGAGTTTCACGCGTCTACAATCCTGATGAAATGCCCCTCTAAATACACCCAGGATAAGTTAGATACCAAAGAGTTTAAGGCCACATCTAAACAGGCCAGCATTTAACAATTTTTTAATGGATATAGATTTTAAAGGTGAACACCTTTTACCCGGGCAAATTGGCCAGTTTTTCATCGTACTATCATTCGGGGCAGCATTACTTTCGTTTTTAGGTTATTTTTTTTCTACTACAGATGATGCCGGAAAAGCTAACAGCCAATGGCAAAAGCTCGGCCGGATCGGCTTTTATCTCAACTCCTTTTCAATCATAGGTATTGGTGTTTGCCTCTTTTATATTATTTACAACCACTATTTTGAATATCATTATGCCTGGGCGTATACTTCCCGGTCGTTACCTGTGCGTTATGTTATTTCCGCATTTTGGAACGGGCAGGAGGGCGGCTTTTTGTTGTGGCTATTCTGGCAGGCTGTTCTAGGGCTAATTCTGATCGTTAAATCAGGAACCTGGGAGCGCCCGGTCATGTCGGTTATTGCTTTATCACAGGTGGTATTAGCTACCATGGTGCTAGGTGTTGAGATCTTTGGTGCTAAATTGGGGAGTTCGCCATTTTTGCTGCTGCGGAATGATATGGAGGGCCCCATCTTTTCCAATCCGGATTACATGTCGTTCATTAAAGACGGGCAGGGAATGGTTCCGTCTCTCCAGAACTACTGGATGATCATTCACCCGCCTACATTGTTCCTGGGGTTTGCTTCCATGGTGGTGCCGTTTGCTTACGCAATTGCCGGCCTTTGGCAAAAACGATATAAAGAATGGATCCAGCCTGCTATCCCTTATACACTGTTTGCCTGTATGATACTAGGTACCGGCGTGGTAATGGGTTCGTTCTGGGCTTATGAGTCGCTTAATTTTGGCGGTTTCTGGGCCTGGGATCCGGTTGAGAACGCCTCTATCTTCCCATGGATTACGCTTGTAGCCGCGCTGCACGTTCTTATTGTATTTAAAAATACCGGCCACTCTTATTTTACCGCAACATTTTTAGTATTGATCAGCTTTGTGCTAACCTGGTATTCCTCATTCCTTAACCGGAGCGGGATTTTGGGTGACACTTCCGTGCACTCCTTTACCGACTTGGGAATGTTTTGGCAACTGGTTATTGGCGTAGGGATATTCCTGGCTTTATCGGTTTGGTTTTTGGTTGTCCGCTGGAAAGAACTTCCAATTACCAAAAAAGACGAAGAAACTTACTCCCGCGAATTTTGGATGTTTGTTGGTGCGGTATTTTTGGGCCTCTCTTGTTTTCACCTGATTATTGTAACATCTATACCGGTTTGGAATGCCATTTTTCATACCAATATAGCACCGCCCGTTGAAGCCGCAAGGATGAGGCATTACAACGTTATCCAATCTTCCTTTGTATTTGTAATTACCATACTTACAGCGGTTACCCAGTTCTTAAAATATAAAAAAACGGACGTTACGCGTTTTTTTATCACTACAGCAGTTTACCTGGTATTTGCCGGGCTGATTGCGGCTTTGATCGTTTATGCCTCGGGCCTTTATAAACTTAATTTTGTATTTGTTCTGGTGATGTGGGGATCGGTATATTCGGTTATCGCCAATGGTAAAGTACTTGCCGATGCGCTTAAAGGTAAGTTTAAACTGGCCGGTTCGGCTGTGGCACACATTGGTTTTGGGTTATTGATGATCGGGGCGTTAATCTCTGCAGGTACCAGTACCGTGATCTCGATCAATAACACGGGCGAAGGCTTCTCAGCAGAATTTGCGAAGGACAATAATCCACGCGAAAATATTTTGGTTTACCGTAACGAACCTTTGAAAATGGGCGACTATATGGTAACCTATACCGGCGACTCTATCGCTGCGCCAGACCACTTTTATAAAGTGAACTACAAGCAAATGGATGGTGCAGGAAAGGTGATTGATGAATTTACTTTGTTCCCTAAGGCGCAGGTGAATAAAGGTGCTTTGGCGGCCTCACCGGATACCAAGCATTACCTGTTCCATGATTTGTATACGCACATCACCATGACCAACTCCATCAGCGTAAGCGAGGAACCTGGTAAAGAAGGTGAGGAGCACGATGCCACCAACGATGATAAAGCCTATGATGCCCCTGTGCCGCACGAGGTGCAGATAGGGGATACCATTCCGTACCGCGAAGGATTCATCGTTTTAAAGAAGCTAAACAAAGGCGTTAAGGTGGAGAACATCCCACTGAAAAGCGATGATATCTCGGTTGGGGCCGAGCTGGAAATTGTATCGCACGGTAAAACCTATAAGGCCGAGCCTATCTACCTGATTAAGGGTAAAGGCGTATTTGATTTCGCTAAAAAAGTGGATGATGCAGGTTTGAAGCTTCGATTCTCCAAAATTTTGCCTGATAAGAACAAAATAGAGATCACCGTTTACCAGCAGCCGGAAAGCCAAAAGAAATATATTGTGATGAAAGCTATTAAATTCCCGTATATTAACTTCTTCTGGGCAGGTACGGTTATCATGGTGATTGGATTCTTCCTGTCGATTTTGAGAAGAAATAAAGAGCAACCTGCAAAAGTTAAAACCGCTTAGCTATAGCGCAGGTTGTTATTAACACACAGCGCCCGAAGATTTTCTGGTTTACATCCCGCAAAGGTCATAAAGGTTTCAAGCTTTATGACCTTTGTGCATTTTCTTTGCGTAATTTGTCCGTCTATTATAGGATTACTATAGCACAAACTAAATTTTTGGCTACCGTACTGCTTTGAAAACTGCTTCTAAAGAAACATGAAAGTTCGTCTAACTGGTCGGAAAAACCAGACTGAATTAATGTCCATGTAAATGACCTTTTACCTATGTAATTCGTAAATTGCGGCAACTCATGCAGATTCAGGAAATATTAACGCTCATTATCGTAATCACCGCCTCTTTCGCGTATATCAACCACCGTTTTATCAAATGGCCGCCTACTATCGGTATCATGGTGCTTTCACTCGTTAGCTCCATTTTATTGGTTCTTTTAGGCAATTCCAATTCCTTTCTAATGGACAAAGCCCGCCAGTTAGCGGCGTCTGTTGATTTTGAAAATGTGCTGATGAATTTTATGTTGAGCTTTTTACTTTTTGCCGGTGCCATTCATATCGATGGTGCGGGCTTAAAAAAAGAACGCTGGCCAATTATCATCCTGGCTTCTGCCAGCACTATTATTTCTACGTTCATCGTTGGCGGTTTTACCTATTATATTTTCATTGCTTTTGGTATTAACGTACCTTTTATTTATTGCCTGTTATTTGGGGCGCTGATTTCACCTACCGACCCGATTGCCGTACTGGGCATTTTGAAACAGGCTAAGATCCCCGCATCGCTGGAACTGAAGATCTCCGGTGAATCATTATTCAATGACGGTGTGGCGGTTGTTATTTTTATCAGTATTGCCGAGGTGGCACAGTCTGGTGATTTTTCGATGCTGAGCGTTACCAAGCTTTTTTTACAGGAAGCTGTAGGAGGGTTGCTGTTTGGTGCCGTGCTTGGTTATTTAGGTTATTGGGCGCTGCGTTCTATCGATGACTATAAAGTAGAGGTGCTAATTACACTTGCCCTGGTTACAGGCGGCTATTTCCTTGCCGGCAAACTGCATATTTCCGGTCCGTTGGCAATGGTGGTGGCAGGGATTATTACAGGTAATAAGGTTAGGCACGATCATGAGGGCATGTCGGCCGTATCAAGAGACTATCTCAACAAGTTTTGGGAACTGATAGACGAGATCCTCAACGCGGTTCTGTTTTTACTGATAGGGCTGGAGATGCTGGTAATTAAGATCAACCCGGTGGTGCTGATGATCGGTGGTATCATGATCGTTATTGTTTTGCTGGCCCGCTGGGTATCCGTAACGGTGCCTGTATTTTTCATGCTGTTCCGCATCAAGTTCGAGCGGCACGCTGTAGCTATCCTTACCTGGGGCGGTCTGCGTGGCGGCATCTCAGTAGCACTAGCATTATCGCTAGGTACACATATGTATAAGGACGAATTTGTACTGATCACCTATATGATCGTGGTTTTTTCTATATTGGTGCAGGGGCTCACAATCGGGCCACTGGCCAAGAGGTTATCTAACGGGTAAATTGTGTTGTAAGGTTGCTTTTTTTTTGCACTGATCATTCAAGAACTTAAATTTGGATATAATTAAATACACCATGTTAAACCTAAAGCCTGTCTTCATTATACTTTTTCTAATCACTACTGTAACAACCGCATCGGCGCAGGAAACATCACCGCTGATAAAGGGGAACGTAGAAATTTCCGTAAAAAAAGGAACCATTGCCTGCGATTTAATCCTAAGCAATTTGCCGGAGATCAAAAATTATGTGATCAGGCTCAACTCGGGTATGAACATCCATTATTTTAAGGATTTACAGCGCAGCAACAGCCCTTTGTATTATGATATGGATACAAAGGACAGTGTTCTGTCGGACGAGACAAAGGCTTATTACCTGCATGAAAATACCGGCAACCCGGCGCGCTATATTCCTAAGGAACTGGAGGTGAAATACCTGGGCATGTACCCGGTTATAAAAGATTCTACCAGTGGCTACATGGGGCAGGACTGGCGGGGCAACATTGCCTTTAATGGTTATTCGGTACGTGCCGAAGGTATCCAGGGCGATTGGTATCCGGTGCTTTACGATAAAGACAAACGAAAACGGTATGAGCGTGTGCGCTATAATATCACGGTAACTTGCAGCGATTGTAGCATGTTGTTCATTAACGGCAGCAGCCCGGTTAGGGCCAGGCAGGCCAGGTTTGAAAGCAATGCACCATATGAAATGTCGATGTTCTGCGGCGATTATAAAGCCGTAGAGCGCAAAGGGGTGTGGTTGCTAAACGCAAAAATGGCAAAAGATGATGAGCAAAAGCTTTTCAATATTGCAGGTCGTTACCAGGCTTATTATGAGAAACAATTTAAAACCCCTTATAAAGGCAATCTTTCTTTTATACAAACAACACCCGTTGCTGAACCAAAGGATTGGGCTTTCTCTTTTTATTCGTCGCCCACCACGTTTAATGTGGGAGCGGGTAAATACGGTTTGCAAAATTTATTTAGCGATGCAGACAGTGCCCGGCACAAACAGGTGATGGCCCATGAACTTGCTCACTATTACTTTGGCACGGTGGTAAAACCCGCCGATGAGTTTGGGCATGTTATTGGTGAGGGTTTTGCAGAGTATTTGTCGTACAAACTAACGCAGGACCTGGAAGGTGAACAAGTCTATCAAGCTTTATTGAGCAACAAGATAAAAAGTCTCAAATACCTGCGTAACTACAAGCCATTCGCACAGGTAAAAACTGAAAATGACTATGGCAACCGGGAGTATTATTTGTATTACTATGCCCCGGTATTATTTATGGCGATAGAAAAGGAAATTGGCCGCCCGGCCATGTGGCAATGGCTGAATGGCATGATTGCCTCACGATCCGACCACGCCAATTATGATTTTCTGCTCAATAGTTTTAAAAATTCTATTACCGACAAAGCCCTGGGCGACAAGATAGTGGCCAAATATTTTACATCTGATGAAGCTTTGCAGAATGCAAAGAAGGAATTAGGATTTTAGCGACAATTGGTTCATTAACATTCGCTACCGTAAGCCCAAAGGGTATAGTTTTTCTTCGGGTATAGAATTGTGTTTTGAATGATTGATAGGGCTGTAGATTGGTGGTCATTAGGGGCTTTTTCAGAGAAACCCCGGGCCGCGCAAACTCTGCCATAAAATCTTTTTTTTATTTTATTATTTGATAAATAATATGGTGTTTTTCGCAAAACCAAACCTTATCCAAAATGAAAAAAAGCCTTTTTTCTTTATTGGCACTAATAATTTTATTTATTGCTTGCAAAAAAGAACAATCTCAAAAAATTGCTAATTCGCCAACTTTCCAAAATTCAATTTCTAAATTTAAAAGTATTCTTTGTGCTGCTATCAAATCGTTGTTTAATACTCATAAAGTCGGGGACTATCTTGACGGGTTCTTACCAAGCTTTAGGGCAAACTTGGGGTAGTGGTCGAAATCCAGGCGACTTAGGAGAAGTTATCAGAAATCTGGTGCCGCCTACAGGTAGTATAGTCGACAAATCAGCCGGATACAAAACTACACTGAATAAAGTTGGATAATATGAAAACCTTATTTGTAATTACATTAGTAATTCTTTTCTGCACCTCATGCTTTAGCCAGCCTACTGAAAAAAATAGGCTTAGGATACTCGACAGTTTTGCTAATAGTCTTTTTATTTCGTCAGATAAACCGGAGGATATTATCACCAAATTTATGTCATTGCAGGAACCTACAGGTGACAGCGATTAAAAGTTAAAAATCTGATAAGTGTTATGAGGAATTCGTTAGATACGCTATATAGATGGAATTATTCAAAAGAACGAATTGGTTTTGTGCCCTATATAAATCTGAAATCATTGGAGAATTGTGCTGTGTTTACTAAGCTCCACAGAACAATATTTTTGCTTTAGTAAATGAAAAACGGGTACTAATGTACGTTTCGTTTGATCGTGATAAGATCAAATCGTTCTTTACAATTTAAAAAGGGCGTAAGGATTTGTCGTATTTTGTTGCTTTTTGATTGGAACTGGATTTATTGGTAACAACAATGTTCAAACATGCCCGAAGTAGAACTGTAATGGTTGAGCTTCGATAAGAATGATATGTTTAAACAGTTCGTAATAGTCAACGTATGTCGCGTTCCTTATTTATCATAAGTAAATCATCAACCCAGTAGTAAAAGCATTAAAAAATGATGAAGATATTTTTAACCGGATTATTTGTTTCCCTGCTATCTTCAGCAAGTTTAGCTCAAATCCAAAATCAAACTATTGAGATTAATAGAATGAAAAAAGTATCTGTATCATTTTTAAAGTGGTATAGGCAAAACAAGTATCACCTATCGCCTTTGCCTATAGTAAAGGGATTTAATGAGGATACTATAAAAAAGGATAGCGTAATACATATTGACATGAAAGCTGTTGAAAATTATTTAACAAATTTTAAACAATCTGGTTACGTGTCAGAAAACTTTATAAATAACTTAAGACAAGTCTACATCAGCGTATCCGATAGTTTAAAAGTTCATCCTTTGAAAGATTACTTTGGCCCGGTTCCGGGTTTGGGAGCTGACATATTATTTGGATTTGGGGAAGATGACGTTTTAGATTACATTGATAAAGGAAGATTTTCAAACACTTATCTAATTTACCATAATGGCCTTTTGAAATTTAAAATTTCAAGGTTTGTAGAACTTGTGTTCACTTTAACAAAAAACGAAAGTAGTTGGCTAATTGACTCCATAACGTTTGATGGAAGTAGCAAATCAAGCATCACTTACCAATAGTCAATATCTGTAATTCTCATTAATTTCGGACACACGTTGTTGAAAAAAATCCATATCGTTATATTTATTATTGTAACTCTCTTTGGTCATTTGGCCGAAGCTCAGGATCTATTTTCCAAGCGAAGTTCAAGCGTCAAGGTTTTTTAACAGATGTTTTACAAGATAAAAAAGATACCCGTACGATCATTGCAAAATACATGTATCTACCTTCGAATGATACTATTTCAATGGTACAAAAAGAAGGTGTAATAAGGTATATGATTGACACGCTGGTAAAAGCTAATAGCAAACTCGATAGGTCAAAATTTGAAATATTTCGCTACAATGATTTTATAGGGGTGAAAAAGAAATTTAATACAGATGATTTAAAAGACATCTTAATAGTTACCCTCAGAAATAGAGCTATTATATATTTTGAATTTAGGCAAGATGCATAATGTCATTTATCACTATTGAAAAAGGGGAGTTAAGTTATTTTGTCATCATCTGAAAAATCCAGAACTTTATTTAAGGATGTTATCTTAAAATAAGGTTTAATTAAGGCTGATTTTAATACCAACATTGTAAGCGTTTTCGCTTACAATGTTGGTTCGCCTGTTGAGGAATTACGGGAGATGAGTTAAATATTCTAAATTTTACGTACAAGCTTCTAGGTTTATTTGACCGGGGTTTACACTCGGTCAGATGAATTTTACCTTAAATAAAAACACTGATTTGGGTTACCATCAAAAACCATAAATTATATAAGTAATTGAATATTACTATTTTATATAGGTTTAACATTGAATTGTGTTAAGTTGTGTTAACCCTGTAACCCGTCCTGAAATATCTATACATCAAGCTGTTATTTTGAGTGCTCTTATCGCGGTTAATAATTATTCCTAACGCTTTTCATTTACTGCTTACCATTTCCACCTCACCACCCACCGCTCTCCACAATCCGTCAACTTTTCCACAATGGCTTTAATGCAGGCGCAATCAATTAAATTAGCAGATTATTAAAAGCAAACACTTGGCCAAGACTGAAACGAAAGAAACCCCATTAATGCAGCAGTATAACGCCATAAAGGCAAAGTATCCCGGTGCTTTATTGCTTTTTCGCGTAGGTGATTTTTATGAAACCTTTGGCGCGGATGCCGTCAAAGCTGCCGGTATCCTGGGAATAGTGTTAACCCGCCGGGCAAACGGAGCCGCAACTCATATTGAGCTAGCCGGATTCCCGCATCACTCGCTGGATACTTACCTCTCCAAGCTGGTTAGGGCAGGGCAAAGGGTAGCCATCTGCGATCAGCTGGAAGATCCAAAAACAACCAAAACCATTGTAAAGCGGGGCGTAACCGAGTTGGTGACGCCCGGCGTTGCCACCAGCGATAATATCCTCACACAGAAGAATAACAATTACCTGGCTTCGCTTTATTTTGAAAAAAATACGATAGGCATTGCACTGATTGATATCTCTACTGGCGAATTCTTAACCGCACAGGGCAATACGGCATACATCGATAAACTTTTGCAAAGCTATGCGCCGAGCGAGGTTATCTTTCCTAAAAGCCGCCAGCACGATTTTAAAGACACATACGGAGATCGCTTTTATACCTATACGCTGGATGAATGGCCCTACAGTGGCGATTATGCGCACGAAACGCTTTTAAAGCACTTTGGTGTAAAGTCATTAAAAGGCTTCGGCATAGATAAACTTAGCCTTGGCATAGTTGCAGCCGGCGTGGCCCTTCATTACCTCAATGAAACCGAGCACCGTAATTTGCAGCACATTAGTGCCATTGGCCGTATTGAAGAGGACCGATACTTGTGGCTGGACAGGTTCAGTATCCGCAACCTGGAGCTGGTTGGCTCTGCAAACGAGAATGCCTTAACATTGGTTGATGTACTGGATCATACCTGCACGCCTATGGGTGCCCGCCTTCTTCGTCGCTGGATAGTGATGCCCCTGAAGGAAATTAAGCCAATTAATGACCGCCTCGGCGTAGTGGATTATCTCATAGCACAGGAAGAGCTAAGGGAAACCTTCCAAAACCAGATTCGCCAGATAGGAGATCTGGAAAGACTAATCTCTAAAATAGGTTTACAAAAAGCTAATCCCCGTGAAGTTTGCCAGCTGAAGAAAGCATTGGTCGCGATAGAAAGTATTAAAAAGATAGCAGAAACTACCGATAGCGAGCCGCTAAGGGCCATAGGTGAACAACTAAATCCCTGCACATCTATCTGCGAAAAAATTGCCCGTGAATTGCACCCGGAGCCACCGGTAATGCTGGTAAAAGGTTCGGTGATGAGCGACGGTATCAATGAGGAGCTGGATAGGCTGCGTAAGATCGCCTTTGGTGGTAAAGGTTATTTATTGGAGATTCAAAAACGGGAGGCAGAGCTCACGGGCATTCCTTCTTTGAAGGTTTCGTTCAACAATGTCTTCGGATACTATTTAGAAGTAACCCATAGTCACCGGGATAAAGTGCCTGCCGAGTGGATAAGAAAGCAAACGCTGGTGAACGCCGAACGCTATATAACCCCGGAACTTAAGGAATATGAAGAGCAGATCCTAGGTGCCGAGGAGAAGATTCTGGTGCTGGAAACAAAGTTATACAACGACTTGCTATATGCGCTGGCCGAGTACATCAAGCCTATCCAGCTAAATGCACAGTTGATAGCAAGATTAGATGTATTGCTGAACTTTGCTACCATCTCCATCAAAAATTACTATGTAAAACCAGATGTGAACGACAGCCGTGTGCTGGATATAAAGGGCGGCCGCCACCCGGTGATTGAAAAAAACCTGCCGCTGGGGGAAGAGTATATCACTAATGATGTGTACCTCGATTCGGATTCCCAGCAGATCATCATCATTACCGGGCCAAACATGGCCGGTAAGTCGGCGCTGTTACGGCAAACTGGTCTTATTGTGTTGATGGCACAAATGGGGTGCTTTGTTCCTGCTAAGGCCGCATCCATTGGTTTGGTGGATAAGATCTTTACCAGGGTGGGCGCATCCGATAATTTGTCGTCGGGCGAATCTACCTTTATGGTGGAAATGAACGAAACAGCCAGTATCCTCAACAATTTAAGCGACCGGAGTTTGATCTTACTTGATGAGATCGGCAGGGGTACATCAACATATGATGGTATTTCGATCGCATGGTCAATAGCGGAGTATCTGCATAACCAAACTACGGCCAGGGCCAAAACACTGTTTGCTACGCATTATCATGAGTTGAATGAGTTAAGCAATAGTTTTAATCGCATCAAAAACTTTAATGTATCAGTAAAAGAAGTCGGTCAGCAGATCATTTTTCTGCGTAAGCTAGTGCCAGGGGGGAGTGAGCACAGTTTCGGGATCCATGTGGCTAAATTGGCAGGTATGCCGCAAAAGGTACTGAACCGTGCCCATGAGATCCTGAAAAAATTAGAGAACGAACGTACGGGCGGAGAGCATATTAAGGAAAGTATCCGCAAAGTGCAAAAACAGGCGGTTCAGATGCAAATGTTCTCGATAGACGACCCGGTGCTGGTAAAAATCCGTGATACGCTGAATAATTTAGATGTAAATACTCTTACCCCTGTGGAAGCCTTAATGAAGCTGGATGAAATACAGCGAGTGATAAAAGGTTAATTTATGTAAGCAAGTTTCAAAAATGCAATTGGGCAAATGATCAGCAAATCTGTCGCTACATCAAAGTTGATTTGCCATCCAAACTTCGTCTATTTTATTGAGCTCATGATTATTTCCCGCCATTATAAAATCATCCTTTATTGTGCCCTGGCCATAGTTTTTTCTGCTTGTCATTCGCGGAAAATGACTGTTAAAAGTGGTTATGGTAACGCTAGCCCTACGGCAGTAGTAAAACGCGGACCATATGTGATGGTGAAACCGGATAAGGAAATTGCCGACAAGTATTCCGCACTCATGGGTCTAAAAGGCAATGATATCCAAAATGGCAGGCTATATACATTTATTGACGAATGGATGGGCGTACCGTATCGTTTTGGCGGTATGGATAAAGATGGCGTAGACTGCTCGGGATTGGTTTTTCTATTGCAACTACAAGTTTATGATATGCCGGTACAACGCACCTGTGCTTTGCAAGTAAACAACATTAAGCGCAAGTACGAAGAAGAGTTGAAGGAGGGTGACCTGGTGTTTTTTGATTTTGATGGTAAGCAATTTAGCCACGTAGGGGTATATCTCCAAAATGGCTACTTTGTGCACGCCAGCACCCGCAAAGGGGTAATGATAGCCAGGCTGCACGATCTTGGTATTTACAAATACTTCTCTAGGGGCGGTTCTGTGATAGCTCCTACTGAAGCGGCCGCCACCGCAGGTGAAGATTAGGTTAGCTTTAATTTTATTTATTCAATTAATGCTACATGTGCTGCTGAGTAATGTTTATTCCGGGCAGATTGCCGGATTTATTTGGTAAATTTGTTTATTATGTCGGAACCAAAACAAGATTACTCTTTCTGGACAAAATACAAGCGCTTTGCCGGTACGGAAATTATGCTTTATGTGATCATGATCGTAGGCATCATTCTTGGAATTATTATATTCAGCTAGTTACTTTTTTACGAGCGTTACGTTGTAGTTGTCTGCTTCGCCTACCTGCTGAAAAAAGTTTACAAATTCGTTGTAAAGTTCTTTTTTATAGGTTCCGTCAATCAGTTGTATGTGGCGCTTAAAAGTGATCTCATTATCTTTGATAGACATTGTAGCGCTGAACTTGCCAAAAGGTTTGTCTAATGTTATATGCAGCTCGTTTAGGTCTGATTTATAGCCGTCCGGGATCTTATAAACTATATCATCTTCATCAGTGTAACCCCGGTTGATATAAAGGGCGGTAACCCGGTTTCGCACCTCTCTTGGAGAACGCCCCGTGCGGTTAACCGGATTTATAGAAAAATAAAGCCGGCCATTATTACTCGTGGCAAAATCACGCGCACTCAATTTAATATTTTCTGCAATGGAAGGCATTATACTTTTATCCTCTTTAAAATTATATGTATCTACCTCCAGATTGTTGATTGCCGGATATAACTTCGGAAAAATTTTTAATTGCTCGGGTCGCGGATCATCAAGCATATGCTCACGGTTATCATATTGTGTGCCTTTAAATAGAGTAGTGATCTGTCCGGAAAGATCTCCGTTGTCGTTAATAGTGAAATTGGCTTTACGTTCCTGAAGGTTTGCCTGTGCAGTATATTTTGGGGTATGCATCAGTTTACCACCTTCAGGGGTGCAGGCAAGCACTGTACGGTCGTCTGTAAAATCACTCAAAAAACCAAATGGGATCTTCTGGCTGGTACATTCTGTAAATGTGGTATCGTTTTTAAACGGCAGGCATAAAATAACATGGTTACCCTGCGCCATGCTTGCAAAATCTTTTAAGAAATTTACTTTTTCGCTTCCAGCCTGTACAACGCAATACCAGGAATCGATACCGCCCACCTTTAGCAAAGCCTGGGTGTAGTTTACCAGTGCTTTACAATCTCCATAGCTGTTACGGTCAACTTCGCTGGCCAAAAAAGGCTGATAGCCGCCTATACCTACCTGTATGCTAATGTAACGGGTTTTACCCTGCATATACTCGTAAATCTTTTTAGCTTTTTGCTTTTCGTCGGTAATGCCTTCGGTAATTTGTTTAATGTGCTCAACAGTTTCAGCGGGTAAGGTCTGCCGATTGGCCAACAGCTTATCATAGCTCCATTTGCCAAGTTCTTTCCAGTTGTTGAACGATCCTGTCAGTCCCTCATATTTAAAATTAAGCGGTGCAATTTTTAGCACGCTCAAGTAGTCATCAGAATTTGGACTATAGGGTTCATCTCTAAATGCTTTGAGATTGCTTACCTGCCAGGTATAAGTTTTAAGACCTTCTTTGGTAGAGCCCATAGTTACTTTAGCAGGCAGGTTGATTTCTTTATAATTAATCCCGAAACCCGGGCTGGCGGCAAATGTGTAGCTGCTTTTTTCCACTGATAATCCATCCGCCGGATTAGGCTGCCAATCGTCGAAATTTAACGATTGCCGGTAACGTACCTCATACTCATACTCAACCGTGTAAGGATACCCGGATGCACCTGGACTAAAGGTCTTTACACGGTTATCTTCAAATAACGAAAAATTGCTGATAGCAGCATGATCGCCAAACTGTTTTTCGGTAAACTTGTCTGTCTGCTTGCCAAATTCATTATATATAATGCCTTTTATATATTTGATAGATGTTTTCTTATCGTAAAAAACAACAATATTAACGTTGTCCTCGCCATTTTTATTGAGCACCGTTACCGCGCGTTTAATATGGTATACCACGTTATCCAGGTCTTTCACTTCACAGTTCACCTCCTCGTTGCGCACTACAGCGCTGGCGTAAGGCAGTAACTCTTTTGGAATAAGGCTCACATCATAATTTTGTTGTGCATTGGCCATTGACCATAGCAGCAACACAAAGAATAAGGTATATAATAGTCTCATCACTTTTTCTTAAACACTATTTCTGATTTCTCGGTGGCTATAATTTTGTTGTACAATTCTTTTAAATAGGGATATTCTTCTGTTTCGTAAACAGATTTATTGAATTGCAGCGCATTTGAGAAAGTAAAGGAATTACCCTCCGTTGTGAAATTATTAATAAACTTGCCACCGGCATTTGGTAGTGCGAGGGCGGTAGCTTGCGGTGCGCTATCAACAACGTAATCTGTCGGCAAATGCATGATCAATACAAAGCGGTCGTCCGATGGCATTCCCCAATCTACCGGAAAGGTCCGTTCGTTCAATTTAAAAGGATTGTTAGTAATTCTGCCAAGAATATAGGGATTGAAAGATAGTTTGTTGTGATTAAGGTTATCAAAAGCATCTATCTCTACTTCATATTTTTCGGTAAGCGGCAGATCGAGACTATCAACATTGGTGATTTCCGATTTGAGAATTTTTATTTTGGCCAACCGTTCATCCAGGTTTTCAACGTACTCATCCTCGCTGTTAAATTTTTTTATTGCTTTACGGCCCTCGTAAGCTTCGTAACCTGTAGAGTATACAGTGATTGTACCTTTTATTTTACCATCATTTTGCATGGTAAGTTCATATGCACTGGTTTGGGCCTTGCGCTGCCTGGTGGTAAGGTCTATCCAGTAACTTGGCTTATCCAGGCTCATTACCCGGCCCTGGTCGTTAAGGCATTTTAGCGGCAGCATATCAAAACTCATTAAGGGGTCGGTAGCATCCAGCATGTAGCTTTTATCGCCAATGTTAAGCTTTACTACTACATAATTGAAATCGTTTTCAACTGGATAAAGCTTATTGATGAGGCCATTACCGCGGGTGCTTAGCAAAACAGCTTCAGTGTTTAAACCTGCTGCGCTCAAGGCAGTTGCAAGTGTTATGTTGATATCTCCGACATCTCCGCTGTGGCTATCCAGCGCTTTCTTTCCACCGCTACTCCCGGTAGCATAAAGGTCATTCCATTTAATATTTTTTTTTATGTAGGCAAATACGGCTTTAGCTTTTGCCAGATCATCAGTTATGCCGGCAATTACGGGCGCAATGTATGGTTTAAGCTGATCTTTCTTCTTTAGCTGCGTACCAAAATAGTCCGAATGCTTCATATTGTAATCAATGTCCGACCATTCCTGCGTCCACTTCTTTTTCACCCCGGTAAATGGATTGGTAAAGTCAGCCAGTTGGAAGTAGATAGCCGACATGAAGTTTTTTGGCGCCGTCATATAATCTTCCTCGATGAATGCCGGAATATCATCGATCTCAAAGGTTAAATGTGAGCAATCGGCAGATGAACCATGCGTGGTGAAGCAGCCCCGTTCCAAATCTGCTTTGTTTTTGGTTAGTTTCAAATTACCCCGAAGTGCCACATTGAAATTCCAGAAGCCCGGTATAAAAGCATCATATCTAGAGATCATTTTGGGAATGTCATCCTGGAAATGCCATTCTGGAAAAAGCCCCCAGTTTGATGAGGTCATCGAGTATTTATACTCAACGATGCATCCATTACGTAGGTTGGGCATGGTGAATTTGTATACATTAAAGTATTTATTCTGCTTCACTTTAAAAGCAGAAGAAACATTCAACTCAGACCGCTGCGTGCTGCCGTTATCGTCCAGGTAAGTAGTTGCACCTTGCAGCTCGGTTACTTCGTCCTCAGATTGGTTATAGATGGGCAATCGGATTTCAACTGTCCCTTTATCAAAAGCTTTAGCATTGAAGATTTTGATCTTTACGTGATAATCGTATAATATTTTGATGTTATCATCGCTGGCTACGTTGATCTTTGCCACACCATACTCTTCAAGCACTACGGCATTTGCTGCAGTATCCTTAGCGTATTTCTTCATATCCATATCGCCGGGTGCATAATCCAGGTATTTAAAGTCCTGGCACTGGGCAAATTTGGATGTTACTAAAAAGAAAAAAATAGCAAATAAAAATTTATTCATAATGGTTTAAGTTAAAAGAGCGCAATGAAAATAGCGATTTACTGCGATATATTATTCAAAAAATAAAAGCCAATAATTTTAAGAGTTTTGCCACCTTTGCAGTTCTCTTTATTTGTGAAAATGAAATTAAATTTAAAGCGGCCTCTTGCCTTTTTTGACTTAGAAACTACCGGTACAAACATCGGCGCTGACCGTATTGTAGAATTATCTGTTATTAAGCTGAATCCCGATGGCAGCGAAGAAGTAATGACTTTTAAAGTTAATCCGGGAATTCCAATTCCACTGGAATCGTCCATCGTGCACGGTATTTACGATGAACATGTGCAGGATGAAAAGCGCTTTCATGAACTTGGTGAATCTGTGGCGGCCTTTATTGGCGATAGTGACCTTGCCGGCTACAACAGTAATAAATTTGACATACCCATGCTGATGGAGGAGTTTTTACGAGCAGGGATAATGTTTGACTTGGAGAACCGCTTCTTTGTAGATGTGCAAAATATTTTTCACCAGATGGAGCAGCGTACGCTTAAAGCGGCCTATAAATTTTATTGCGAGAAAGATATTATCAACGCACACTCTGCCGAAGCCGATACCCGTGCAACTATGGAGGTTTTACTGGCCCAGGTAGACCGTTATATTGATACCGAGTATGAAGATAAAAAAGGTAACAGGAGTATACCAGTTACCGGAGATGTAGAAGCCTTACATAAATTTACCAATTTGAGCCGCCCTGTTGATTTTGCTGGCCGAATGGTTTATAATGAAGAAGGTGAAGAGCTGATAAACTTTGGTAAGCATAAAGGTAAAAGGGTAGAAGACGTGCTGAATGTGGAACCAAGCTATTATTCATGGATCATGCAAGGCGACTTTCCTTTATATACCAAACGCAAACTGGAAGAGATCCATAAACGCTGGAGTGCAAAAAAATCGGCGGAGCGCCAGGCAGCAAAACCTGCGCAATCTGCAGCACCGGCACCTCGCACCGAGCAGCCTAAACCGGCATTTCAAAATAATGGCCCTAAAACATCGCCTGCATTAAACAGGCCTTATAATAATAACCAGTCTTTTAAAAAGAAAGAGGAGCCAGCCAAACCTGTTGACGAAGATATGCTGGCACAATTAAAGAATAAGTTTGGGAAGGGTGCATAAAGCAGTATCAAAGGTAAAGATTGATGATCCAAGTAAGCCGACATTTTTAAAGTTGGCTTACTTGGATCTTGATTCTGAATCCTTTTAAATTTTTTTCAGAAATTCAATATTCCTCTTCAGCCCATCAAATTTAGTGCGTTTCACCGCCGAGTTTTTAAAAACCTTCTGAAATACATCGGTAGTGATATCTTCCCAATCCTGTTTTTTTAGGCCGGGAAGCTCCGGGTGTGGATGAAATGAGGGCTCGTTATGGATGATGGAGAAGCGGTTCCAGGGGCAAACGTCCTGGCAAATATCGCAGCCAAACATCCAATTATCCATTTTGCCCTTAAATTCTTGCGGTATCTCGTTTTTTAGTTCAATAGTAAGATAAGAAATACATCGGCTGCCGTCTACAATATACGGCCCGACAATGGCGTCGGTAGGGCAGGCATCGATGCATTTTGTACAACTTCCGCAATGGTCAGCAGTGGGTTCAATGTCGCACTCCAGTTCAATATCTACAATAAGCTCTGCCAGGAAAAAAAACGAGCCAACCTTTTTGCTAAGCAAGTTGGAATTTTTCCCGATCCAACCAAGACCTGCTTTTTTTGCCCAGGCTCTGTCAAGCACCGGTGCCGAATCTACAAATGCCCTGCCGCCCACTTCACCAACCTGCCTGTTAATTATATCTAATAATTCTTTTAATTTGCCTTTTATAACCGAATGGTAGTCAGAGCCATAGGCGTACTTTGAGATTTTAGGTGCAGATGGATCTAACTGAACATTCTCATTATAGTAATTAAGGCCAAGCGAGATCACTGATTTGGCACCATCTACTAACAAACGCGGATCAAGGCGCTTATCAAAATAGTTTTCCATGTATTTCATTTCGCCATGCATCCCTTTTTTCAACCAGGTCTCTAACCGTGGCGCTTCTTCTTCCAGGAACTCAGCTTTAGCTATCCCGCAAAAAATAAAGCCTAGGTTTTTTGCCTCAGTCTTTATCAATTGAGAATAGCTAGCGCGATTTGTCATATTGCACAAAGATAGGTTGAATGTGCTAAGAGTTGGCTAGTTTGAAAGATGGAATTACTTTTTATACCAAAATTTGGCAATCAAAATTGAGAATTGTCGTTTAAACGATCTCCCTGATCTATCACCTTCCAATTATTGGTACGGTTTTTTCTATCATCATATTGCCTGCTTAATTGGCGGGACAAACAAATAATAAATTTACAACTACTAAAATGGAAAACAAACCAGAAGGATTTGACAGGGCCAATGGCCAGGGTCAAAATCATGATACCGCAGGAAACGTTGCTAATGTTGGCAATGACATGCTTAAGCAAAACACCGATGATAAGGATAAGGCAAAAGAAATACCAACGGTAACGCCAGATAACGACACACCGGAACTGGAAAATCCGAAACCTCAAAGTGCATCCAATAAAGGACAAGGACCAGCCGGAGAAAACTTATAATGAATATAAAGCCGCTTAAAATTTGTTAAGCGGCTTTTTAATTTTTTATACTTTTGATTTAAGAATAGGTTCCTCATTGAAACGTCGGCGGTATCTTGCCACAAGGCTCTGAGTGATGACCGCTTTCGATGCCACGGCTGCGTTAGCAATAATTGCACCGCCCTGAACTGTAGCCCCGATGACAACTGCAGATGAAAGTAATACTAGATTTTTTATGATATACTGCCCCAGTAAATCAATAATTTAAACTATTGATCCGGTGATTTTAATAGTTATTAACTAATTTCCACTATGGTAAGCGAGCGTATTGATGTAGGTTGCTTCGCTGGCAATTTGGTTTTTATCATTTAGCCTAAAAATGCTGCACTTGCGTACATCGAAACGCACACCGCCGTTAGCCTTGTCTTTCAAACCAATTACGTCGTACTCCACTACCACGGTCGAATCAGTATTGATGGTTTTGTCGACAAGGTATTTTGCATCCGGCGATACATAAAACTCCAGGTGGAAGATCTCATCCGCTCCTTCAGGTCCGTTCGCCGTACCTTTCCAATCACTAGATGTAATGCTTGCTTTTTTTGCATATTGACTTACAACACTTTTAAGGTCATGATCGTTCAAATACCTGAAATGTTCCTGGATCAGCGAATGCGCCTGTTCCTTTTTATCTATAACCGGTTTCTCAGGTTGTTGGTTGCAAGAAATGATGAATAATGAAAAAAATGAGGCAGTAAGGAATGGTTGAAATTTAAAATGCATGGCTAAATATAGTAATTCGATATAAAAAACAAGGCCCTTTTGAAACTCAAAAGGGCCTTGTTGATTAGCAATAACATTAGGTTAGAAACTATTTCTTACACTATTGCTGAAGGTCTTAGTAGTCCAATAACCACTATCCAGGATGCGGCGAACTGTCATTAAAGGGTATTCCGGATCTCGTTTGTCGGCAAGTTGGAAGGCAATTTTAAAGCCTTTTTTTTGTATTTCCGGCAATACCGGCTTTTTCCAAACGCCGAATGGGTAAGCAAAGTAGTTTATTTTTTTTCCGGTGATCTCTTCCAGTTTTTTTGTTGGTTTATCAATCTGCGTAACCCAATCATCAACGGCGCGCTCAGTTACTTTGCCGTTTTTTCCAATTATTTTTAGGGTTGAATTGTGCGAGTATTTGTCAACGCGGTGATGATCCCAGGTGTGGCTGGCAATCACGTTACCATCATCAGATAATTTTTTAACCATTTCGGCTGTCATGTAGTGCGGGCGTCCGAGAGAAACCGTCATCACGAAAAATACACCCTTAAAGCCATATTTCTTCATTTCAGGCGCTGCAATAGTGAATTGATCCAGGTCGGAATCGTCGTACGTAAGCATAATGGGTTTTTTTGGCAAGGCAGCACCCGTTGTTAAATAATTATATAACTGATCAGGGAGGATAGTGTGGTAACCGCTGTCGGACAGCATTTTCAAATGCTCTTTAAAAGCAGCTACCTGCACAATATAATCTTTAGCTCCTTTGGAGTCGGTTGCTTTCCAATCGCGGATCTGGTGGTAACAAACAATCGGCACTTGTTTACGCGCCATTACAGTCGCATTATCAACCGGGCCGGTAGCTAGTTTTACATTGCCCGAAGGTGTTTCAATGTTCGCCGAAGTGCTATCGACGCCTTTTTTTTCTGTTGCTGAGGGTTTGGATTGACAGGATACCATGCCTGCCATAAGTAGTGGTAGTAGGGCAGAAAATTGCTTGAACATATGCAAGGATGAATTATTATAAGTTGAAGCGGCTAAAATAATACAATTAGTCAGGATATATTATTAACTGTAAATAAATACCCGGCAAATTAAAGTACGATGCGTTTGCCCTCCGCTATTGATCTTTTGGCGGCGTCCAGGATTTGCATTACCACCATATTATATTTTAGAGATGACCTGTCATTTATTCCCAGTAGCCGGTTTTTCAATACCAGTTGCAAATAACTTACCGGGTTATCCAAGGGGGCTTCCAGGGTGTTGGTGATATTTGCGGTGTTTGCAACATCATGGATCCGCGTTAGCGTATTGTTTTTATCAAATGCATGCATATAGCCGCTGTCTCCAAAAACTTCCAGGTCTTTAATGGAGAAGGGCCAGTTCCATGACGCTTCTATAATACCGGTTGCGGTTGGATATTCAATAATAATATTAGCATCATCTTCCACTTTGGGGTAAACATTAAGTTTAAAATGGCGGGCCACGGCGGTTACGGCAACCGGTTTTTGGCCATCCATTAACCAGGTCATCAAATCGGCACCGTAGCAACCAAAATCGATGAGCGCTCCACCACCATTTAAATCAGGATCTGTTAACCAGCTTAAAAACTCTTTACTGCAGCCAATTTCTTTAGGCCCCTGGTGCCCATCGTGTACCACCATTTTGCGAATATGGCCTATCGAATCCTTCGCTGCCATATTGTACACATGCTGATAGGACGGATACCAAGTCGTTTCGTAACTGGTAAGCAGTTTTATGTAATATTTCAAGGCTAAAAACTCCATGCGTTTGGCCTGTGCAAGCGTTGCAGCCAACGGCTTTTCTACCATTACACTGATACCTAATGGCGCACAGATCTCTACTACATCTATGTGTTTGGCTACTGCATTGAAACCAAGAACCGCATCAGGTTTCTTGGTGAGTGCCATTTTTTTCAGATCATCGAAAAAGATGGAATCCGGCAGTTTGTATTTTTGCTGGTATTTGGCCCGGAGCTGTTTATCAGCCTCAGCTATACCTACTATGATCACCCTTCCTTCATGATAATCGTTAAGAATGCCGTTAACATGATCATGTGTCAGGCCGGCAATCCCTAATCGCAGGGTGCTTAATGGCATCACCGGCACAAATGGTACAGCTGCCAGTGCCACCGATACAGGAGATGCCGGCTGTTCAGCCGGCACTACCTGGGCAAATGAAATTGATTTAACTGAACCTGATAAGATGAACAGGCACCATAAAATTCTTGAAAATTTTACCATCGGTTCAAATACTATTTTTCAGTTGACAAAGAATATGGGGCATCTTCGGCTTTAATACCACGGCTTTTATTTGGCGTTGCCGACATATTGAAATTTAATACACCACCTTGTAATAAAGATTTGTGGCTAAGCCAGTTAAGATCGTAAGGTTTACCATTTACTTTTAGTGTGGTAACATAGCGATTAGCGGCACTGTTATTTGGCGCATTGATCACAACCTTTTTACCATTCTCAAGTGTAAGTGTTATTTTTTGGAAAAGCGGTGCACCTAAAACGTATTGATCGCTGGCCGGCGTTACCGGATAGAAGCCCATTGCCGAAAAAACATACCAGGCGGATGTTTGCCCGTTATCTTCGTCGCCGCAATAACCATCTGGTGTAGCTTTATATAGTTTATTCATTACATCGCGTACATGCAATTGTGTTTTCCAGGGCTCACCTGCGTAATTGTACAGATAGGGCATGTGCTGGATTGGCTGATTTCCGTGGGCATACTGGCCCATACCCGCAATCTGCATCTCACGGATCTCGTGGATCACCTCACCATAATAGCTATCGTCGAATGTTGGTGGCATAGTCCAAACTGAATCCAGCTTCGTTACGAATTTTTGTTTACCACCCATTAAATTAACTAAGCCGTCGATATCGTGAAAAACACTCCAGGTGTAATGCCAGCTGTTACCTTCGGTAAAAGCATCACCCCATTTTAGTGGATTGAAAGGGCTTTGAAACTGGCCGTCTTTATTCTTTCCGCGCATCAAACCAGTTTGCGGATCAAACAGGTTTTTGTAATTCATGCTGCGTTTTTTATAGATATCAGTTTCAGATGCCGGTCTGCCTAATGCTTTACCCAATTTATAAATGGTAAAATCATCATAGGCATACTCCAATGTGCGGGCTGCGTTTTCGTTGATCTTAACATCATAAGGTACGTAGCCAAGTTTGTTGTAATAATCTACACCATCGCGGCCTGTTGCCGCAGGGCCATCATTGTTGGCACCATGGATCAAAGCGGCGTACAAGGTGTTGATATCGTAACCACGGCCACCTTTTAAATAAGCGCCTGATACTACCGAAGCAGAGTTATTGCCCACCATTACGTCTGAATAGCCCGGGCTGCTCCATTCGGGCAACCAGCCGCCTTCTTTATAATCATTGACTAAGCCGGCCTGCATCTCTTTGTTGATAGATGGATAAACCAAGTCAAGGAAAGGGTATAAAGCACGAAAAGTATCCCAAAATCCTGTACCTGCAAATTTGTAACCGGGTTGAATACTGCCATTTTGTGCGCTGTAATGTACGGGTTGTCCTTTCGCATCTATCTCATACATCTTGTTTGGAAAGAATAACATGCGGTAAAGGCAGGAATAAAAGGTACGTACCTGGTCGGTACTTCCGCCTTCAACCTGTAAGCGGCTAAGTGTTTTGTTCCACGTAGCTTTTGCATTGGCCTTGGTAACATCGAAGCTGTTTTTACCAATTTCCCGCTGTAAACTGATCTCCGCCTGCTCAATACTGATGAATGATGATGCTACTCTTAAATTCACTTTCTCGCCTTTGGCCGTTTTAAAGCCCAACACAGCGCTTACGTGCCTCGCTGTTAATTCATTGCCATCATTCAAAACAGAATCGCTGTAAACCTGCGCCATAGCAATTGGCTTATCAACATAAATTACAAAGTAGTTTTTAAAATTTTTGAGGGGCCCGCGGGCATACTTCGTTGAATAGCCCACAATTTTATTTTCACCACGAATGATTTTGATATAAGAACCTTTGTCAAACGCGTCTATAACAATAAAAGAGCTGTCAGATTTAGGGTAGGTGAAACGAAACTGCGCTGCACGTTCGGTAGGGGTTATTTCGGTAGTTACGTCATGATCTGCCAGATAAACGCTGTAGTAGTACGGCTTGGCTATTTCGGTTTTATGTGAAAACCAGCTTTGACGTTGGTTTTGAGTAACCCGTAATTTGCCGGTAACCGGCATAATAGCAAACTGACCATAATCATTCATCCATGGGGATGGCTGGTGGGTTTGCTTAAAGCCGTTGATCTTGTAAGCATCATAGGTATACTGCCAGCCGTCGCCCATTTTACCGGTTTGCGGTGTCCAGAAATTCATACCCCACGGCAAAGCAATTGCAGGATAGGTGTTGCCATTGCTCAGATCATATTTGGACTGGGTACCCATAAGTGGGTTGATCCACTCAACGGGGTCAGCTACTTTCGTAACGTTTTGCGCAAAAATATTAGCGGTAAATAAAAGAACAGGAATGAGGAGTAGCCTTTTTTTCATTGAATATGTACTTAATAGATATAAAACAGCTGTAAATATAAAAGACTGGCGGTTATTGCCAGTCTTTTATGTTGAATTTGTTACCAACCAGTGTTTTGTTTCAGATTGATGTTAGTATTGATTTCACGCTGCGGAACGGGCCAAAGGTAATACTGATCCTTCATTATAACTCCCTGTTCGTTTGCAGTAGAGGTTGCATCGCCGAAGGTGTTATTCCTCACATCATAAATTTTGTGGGTACGCTGTATATCAAAGTACGCTTTATCTTCATAGGCCAGTTCGTGATAGCGCTCTTTCCAGATAGCTGTTCTAAACTGGTCTTTGGTTAAACCGCTTAAGGCAGGCAGCTTTGCCCGTGCCCTGATTGCATTTAACTGCTGATAAGCCTTATCGGTTGGACCGCCCACTTCATTAGAGGCTTCTGCATAAATCAGCATGGCTTCCGGAAGGCGTAAGAAAGTCCAGTTTTCATCGCTGATACCGCTGCTGGCAGCACTTTCAACATGAAAATATTTGTATAATGCGTGTACTCCGAAAGTAACTGTTACGGCAGGATTGCCGTACTGCGGATAGCTGGAGAAATAAAACTGACGATCCTGAGTACGCAGATCGTTGGCTTCGTAGCTATTGAAAAATGCATCAGTAGGGATCATAGCGCCCAGGTGATCACCATAAGCACCTACCGGAAGGTTAAAAGGTAATATAAGTTGTGGGATCGCATTATCTCTAACACCTACAAGGTACTGACTTTGAAAAATCAATTCACCCTGATTTTTGTGCGCATTATCATGCAGATAATCGTACTTATCAAATAGGGTGTAAGATGGTAACACCAGTTCTGCTGTAGCGGCGGCCTTTGCATAGTTTTCGGTTTTATTTAACGGAAAACCTGCGGTAGTTAAGTACACGCTGGCCAGCAATGTGTTTACGGCTCCAATAGACACCTTTCCGGTTTGATCTGTTGCCGGTAACCCCGAGGCTTGTGCTGCAAGCAGATCGCTCAGGATCAAGTCATAAACGGCTGTTGTAGCCGAGCGGGATGGATAAAGATCCGGGCTATCCACACCAACGGTTTTAGTGATCAGTGGAACATCTCCATACAAACGCACCAAGTGGTAGTAAAAGAAAGCTCTTAAGAAGTAAACTTCGCCTAACAGCTGGTTCTTTTGCGCTTCAGTTATTAAAGGTACGTTTGGAATTTGCTCAATAGCCAGGTTTGCATTGGCGATAGCGTTGTAGCTGCCACGCCAAACAGTTTCAAAACCGGGATTAACGGCATCTGTACGTTGATTTATAACGTTACCATTATTAACACTTTGGCCCAATGAAGTTGCATGGCCGGCAAATAATTCCATAGTGATGAATGGGCTTTCACCGTAGGCATCACCGTTTTGGAAGAAGTAAAGAGACGTGTAAATACCATTCACAAAAGATCGCGCCTGCGAAGGATTCTGAAAATATGTGTTCTTTACGAAGTTGCTCTTATTGTCTTCATCCAGATATTTTTTACAGCTGCTAACAGCAACAGTGAGGATCAATAACAAACCTATTTTGTATTTTTTTAAGTTAAATTTCATAATAATAGCTATTAGCATTTAATTAAAAACTTGCATTTACCCCAATCAAAAACACTCTTGGTTTTGGATAATCAAAAAACTGTATGTTTTGTGCAAAGTTGCTCGATCCGTTATAAGTAGATACTTCAGGATCATAACCAGAGTATTTAGTAATAACAAACAGATTTTGTGCCTGTGCGTACAATCTCAACCGTGTCAGCTTCAATTTAGATACCAGGGTAGGGGCAAAGTTGTAACCCAAAGTTACCGCACGGCCGCGTATAAAATTACCGTTCTCTACTTTTGTAGAATAAATTTCTGTTTGGTAGCGAACATACGCTGGTCTCGTTTCAGCAATGTTGGTATTTTGATTGGTTGGTGTCCAGGCGTTCAAAACAGTAGTATAACTATTGGCTTGTCCCGTACGATCCTGTGCAGAGTGCTGTGTAAGGTTCATGATCTGGTTACCATAATTAAACTGCAACTCTACTCCTAAATCAAAGTTTTTGTAAGCAAAATTATTGGTAAAGGTGCCATATCCAGTCGGAATGGATTTTCCTAAAACTACTTTATCAGCAGATGTAACCCGACCATCACCATTGGTATCCTGAATTTTCAGGTCGCCAGGAAGCAATCCGTAACTTGCCGCTTGCGTGGCTTCAGCCGTGCCCCAGGTGCCTAAAACTTTGTACCCGTAAAAACTACCTGCCGGTAAGCCTACGCGAACCAGGTTGAATTGGGATAAAAATACCGGGTCAAGGAAAATATCATCGTTAGATGAGCCAAGTGCCAAAACTTTATTGCTCAGGAACGAAATGTTGAAATTGCTTGACCAGGAGAAATTTTGGTTCTTAATGTTGATCGTATTGATCGTAAATTCAAGACCCCTGTTCTCCAATTTACCAATGTTTTTAAACACGCTGCTAAAGCCACTGGTTTGCGGTAAGGGGGCATTAAGTAACAATGCCTGCGTTTTCTTCAGATATGCGTCGGCCTCTAAAGTAATGCGGTTATTGAACAAACCGAAAGAGATTCCAAGATCATACTCTGCTGTTTTTTCCCAGCCGAGACCCGGGTTACCAATTGACGTTTGTGTTGTTCCTATAGCCTGTGCACCGTTAAATACGTAATTAGTTGTATTTATGCTGGCAAGCGACGGGTAGTTGCCAATTTCCGAGTTACCGGTAAGTCCATAGCTTGCCCTCAGTTTCAGATCAGAAATTGTTTTATTGTCTTTCAGGAATTCTTCCTGCGATGCACGCCAGGCAAATGCTGCTGAAGGGAAGAATCCAAACTTTTTATCAGAACCGAATCTGGATGAACCGTCAATACGACCCGTAGCTGTTAACAGGTATCGTTCGTTGTAATTATAAACTACACGTCCAAAATAGGACTGAATCTGATACGCTGTAAAGTTTGATGATGGCAGGCCTGGAATTGACCCTGCTCCCAAGTTATAATATTGGTAAAAGTTGTCAGAAAGGTTTCGCGTAGATGCGCCTAAACTTAATTGCTGATAATTAGAACGCTCGGAACCTACAACAACGTTTAATGAATTTTTCTCATTAAGCTTAGTGTTATAGGTAAGGTAATTTTGCCATTGCCAAAAAGTGTTATTGTCTTCACTTATACCGGCATTACTGTAAGACTGATCAGCTGTTGGGCCGCCTACTAATCCGCTTTGCGAATACGGGTAGAAGTTTGAAGCCCGCGTTACACCAATTACAGATTTAAAATCGAGCCCCTTAAAAAACGTGATATTAGCATAACCGTTTCCACTAAATAAACGCAATCTGCGCAATTGCTGTATCTCGGTAGCCTGTGCAACCGGGTTGTCACCGCCTTCAAGGTTAGGGTAATCAGTTCTTTTACCATAAGTGCCATCAGGATACTTGATGGGAATAAATTGCGGCATTTCGATGAGTGTACGTGGTATGTTATTTCCACCGGTTCCGTAATTACCCAATTGTTGATCCTGAGAGTTGTAGTTGATGGTTGTACCTATTTTTAACCATGGTTTAATCTGGTCATCAACGGTTAAACGGGCATTGTACCGTCTTAAACTACTATTTAGAATAATACCCTGGTCATCGGCATAGTTAAGAAACAAGCCATAGTTGATATGGTCAGACCCTCCGGTAACCGAAAGATTGTGATTGTTGCTGTAAGCCGTACGGGTAGTAGCTTTTTGCCAATCTACATCATACAAAGGGTTCAGGTTAGCATCGAACAGCTTACCTATAAGCGCTGTGCGAATTGTTTTTGGGTTTTTGCTTACATAATTGCCAGCTGCCCAGCCCACCGGGTCGTATTTCTGAATGTTTGCATAGGCTTTATCTTCCAGATCTAAAAACTGTTTGGCATTAAGAACAGGAATTTCTTTAGCCATTCGGCTTACGCTAACATAGCTGTCGTAACTTACGGTACTTACCTTGTTTTGCGATCCCCTTTTGGTGGTAATTAAAATTACACCATTTGTACCCCTGGTACCGTAAATTGCGGTAGACGATGCATCTTTTAATACATCGATACTCGCTACATCATTAGGGTTAATCGTATTACCACCCTGTGGCCAAATTACACCATCTACAACATAAAGCGGGTCGGTATTGGAGTTGATGGAACTGTACCCACGGATGCGTACTTTGGTATCACCACCCGGCTCTCCCGAGCTTTGTGAAACGTTTACACCGGCAATTTTTCCCGCTAGTTCTTGCTCCAGGTTAGTTTGCGGCCTTTCCTGCAGTTGTTTGGAACTTACACTCCCAACGGAACCGGTAAGATCCGCTCGTTTTTGCGTACCGTAGCCTACCACCACAACTTCACTAAGTGATTTGGGCGATTCAGCCAACAATACATCCACCGTTTGGCGGTTGCCTACAGGGATTTCCTGAGTAGTATAGCCTATAAAGCTAAAAACAAGAGTGCCATTACCATCCGGAAGGCTTAGTTTATATTTACCGTTAACATCGGTACTTACCCCTATAGTGGTTCCTTTTAATTTGACATTCACGCCTGGTAAGGTTCCTTTTGCATCAGATACTGTACCACTGACTTCAAATGCAGCAATAGCATTAGCGGTATTTCCAGTTTCTTTCTTTTTAACTACAATAGTTTCCTGGAAAATTTTGTAGGTAAGCGGCTGATCCTGAAAAGCTTTATCAAGTGCATCAGTAATACTAACGTTAGACACGTCGATATTGATGGCATTTGCTTTCGATACATCCCGTTTGTCATATAAAAAATGATATCCGGTTTGTTTTTCTATTGCTTTCAGTACCTTCTGAACGGAGGTGTTCTTCTCCTTTATAGACACAACCTGGCTGTAAGTTTTGGCTGCAAGTACATTGGTAATAGCTGCGATTATTAAAATAGCAGTGAGTTTCATAACCAATAGGATTTTGGAAATTTTAGGCCACGCGAAGGGCGCAGCCTTAGAATTAAAATTCATAAGTTTGTTGAGTTTGGGTTAAACAAAAAGTTTCAATTCGTCAATTGCAATGGATGGGGAACCCAGATACATAGCCGGGAAAGTGGGTCGAAACACTTCCCGGTTTTTTTATGCTCTTTCGATGCGCCTTTACTAAATAGTAGGGACAACCGGGTTCGCCTTGCGGGCTAACTTGGTCTTCGTATCATTCTCATCATGTGGTGTTTTTTAGGTGAAATTAATTATTGTATAGTGATGTTCTTTTGGCTCTCTATAATACGATGATATTTTTTCCTTCAATTTTTAAATCTATCCCCGTGTACTTTAACATGTTTAATAATTCTGATGCCTTTACATTTCTGGAGATACGCCCAGTGAACTCCCTGTCTGGAACTTTGCCTTTGTAAACAACATCCACATCATACCAGCGTGACGCCTGGCGCAAAATTTTGTCAACCCCTGCGTCGTTAAACTGAAAGATGCCGTTTTTCCAGGCTGTTTCATCGTCAACATCCACGTCGTCCACTACCTTTGTTTGTCCGCCGGTTTTTATTTGCGCCTGCTGCCCTGGCTTTAGCTTTTTTGAAGACGTTCCGGTTATCACGTTCACAGCACCTTCCAGTAAAGTGGTTTTCATAACACTTTCATCGGTATAATCCATAATGTTAAAATGGGTACCCAATACCTCAATTTCGGCCCGGCTTGTCTTAACCTTAAATGGCATTAGTGGATTTTTAAAAACCTCAAAATATGCTTCACCAGTTATTTCCACATTGCGGGAGTCTCCACTAAAACGAGTTGGGAATTTAAGGGACGAGGCTGAATTGAGCCAAACCTGGGTGCCATCCGGTAGTTTGATCTGATACTGGCCTCCGCGCGGTGTTGTTATCGTATTAATAGCAACCGGCTCATCTGCCTTTCCTGCAATAGAAGCGTTGTAAACTAGCTGGCCATCATTTGTTTTATTTACAACAGTTTCGCCCTGTTTCGCCAGCGTACCATTTTGCGCATTATCCAGCACAATTGTTTTCCCGTTGGTAAGCGTTAACACAGCTTTATTACTACCGGGCAGTGCGTCATGCTGCGGGCGGGAGGCAGGTTTTATGGCATAATGATGTTCAACTGTTTTTGTAAAGAGAAGCTGGTAAACACCAACGCTTAAAAAAAACATGACTACAGCCGCTGCTGCCAATTTTGTCCATAAAATAATTGAACTATTATTTTTTATCTGTTTTGACTTTTGCTGGGCGCTATTTAAAATGGTTTTTAAGATTTGGTCACTTTTAGCAGTATTAAATAAAGATTTGTCAATTTCAAGATTGACCCAACATTCCTGCATTATCCTCCCTAATTCCTCATCGCTTACACACTCCGTCGCTATCAAAGCAAAAAGTTCGTCGCGCTCGGCAGGCGTGGCGATTTTTGCATAGTAGCAATTAAAAAGGTACGTTAACCTTTGCTTTGTGGTATTCATGTATGTTTTAAATAGGTATTGGCAGGGCGGAAGAATTGGAGGTCTTCTTTTACAAGACACCGAATAGATTGAAAAAGGGGGTAGCTCCCAACCAAAAAATAAAATTATTTTTTGGTTGGGAGCCCGAGAGTTGTGCAGTCCTTACTTTTTAAATTATTTGGAAAGCGATAGGCTGGTCGTTTCCTTCTGTATTTAACATTGATTTTCAGACAATTAGAAAAAAAATCAAAGTTCTACAGTTGTTTAATGCAAAAACGAAAGCAAGGTTGAGTATAGCTTGAAGAATTAAAAGCAATGCTGATAAAGCACTGCTAGATTATTGTGCGTTGACTGATGGTTTAGTGCTGTAATATTTTTTACGAAAGTAAAAGGCCAGGTTAACTAAAGCAATCAACGCGGGTACCTCAACCAAGGGCCCGATGACACCTGCGAATGCCTCACCTGAGTTGATCCCGAAGACTCCAATAGCCACAGCAATTGCCAATTCAAAATTATTGCCGGTTGCCGTGAAGGCAATTGCTGTAGTCCTGGAGTAATCTGCACCGAAATATTTCCCTATGATAAAACTCAATACAAACATGATGGTGAAGTAGATGACTAAAGGAATGGCAATACGAAATACATCGAATGGAATCTGAACGATCAGGGTGCCTTTTAAGCTAAACATCACGATGATCGTGAAAAGCAGCGCAATTAAAGTGATTGGGGAAATAAAAGGAATGAATTTGGTTTGGAACCATTCTTCGCCTTTTAAATGTATTAAAGCATAACGACTGACAACTCCGGCCAGAAATGGGACACCAAGGTAAATGCCGACACTCTTGGCAATCTCGCCTATAGTAATATTCACTGCCAAGCCGCTCATTCCAAACAGTGGTGGCAGCACAGTGATAAATAAATACGCGTATACGCTATATAGTAAAACCTGGAAAATGCTGTTCAATGCTATTAGGCCCGCCGCATATTCCCTGTTGCCTTCTGCAAGTTCGTTCCATACCACTACCATTGCGATACACCGCGCCAATCCAATCAGGATCAGGCCGACCATGTATGCAGGGTGATCACGCAACAAGGTAATAGCCAATACAAACATGAGTGTAGGCCCAACGATCCAGTTGAGGACAAGCGACGCACTCAAGACCTTGGTATCCTTAAATACTTTACCCATGTTTTCGTATTTAACTTTCGCTAATGGCGGATACATCATGAGTATCAAACCAAATGCTAATGGGATATTAGTTGTCCCGCTGGAAAAAGAATCGATGAATGTTGAAGATGAGGGTGCAAAGTAACCTACGGATACACCAATAATCATTGCAAGGAATATCCATAAAGTAAGGTACCTATCTAAAAAGCTCAGTTTTTTTCGTTCGGCTATCGGGGCGCAAGTATTTGCAGACATGTTCTTTCTATAGAAAATTGACTTTTTATTTTAACGACACACTAATAGTTATGCTAATTGCTTGCTTACAAAGTCGGCCGCATAAAATTTGATCAAATCCCTAACCCTGCGGAACTCGTTTATCACCTCCTCCGGTGAACCAATTGCTTTAGCCGGATCAGGAAAATTGTGATGAAAGCGTACTACCTTGCCAGGAAAATAGGGACAGGCCTCGTTGGCATTATCGCAAACGGTGATCACCAGGTCAAAAGGAATGGCCAGGTATTCATCCACATGATTGGAGGTATGCCCGGAGATGTCTATATGATCTTCAGCCATAACCTGAACGGCTTTTGGGTTTACTCCGTGAGTTTCAATACCGGCACTGTAAATGTTGGCTTTATCACCTGCAAAGTAACGCAGGTAACCTTCTGCTAGTTGGCTGCGGCAACTATTGCCTGTGCACAATACTAATATGTTTTTTTTGCTCATAATGTTTTTTTCATAGCAACTGCCGACAAGGGGCAAACGTGACTGAATTGCGGCGATCGCAGAATTTCTGGAGGAACATTTTCACGTGTAGTTTTTATATAATTCTTTTGCTCAAAGTAAGACACTGCAGTTTCAGTGAGAAGGTATAATACTGAAAGCGTTTTTAGTTTGCCTAAATTTTCAAGTCGTGCCAACAAGTTACTTCCAATTCCTAATCCTCTATAACCGGGATGTACCGCAAAGGACCGGAGTAATCCACAATCATTGTATATCTCCAAACCTACAACACCTATCACTTCATCGTTTTGTATAGCTACAAAAAAGTTGTCCAGCATATATGGCAAATCTGCCACCGGCAAATTTTCAGCCTTCAGCAATGCTACGACCATTTCTTTATAGGGTAGGGCGTTATGGATGCGCATATATTAACGATTTAACAGCAACCACCGCCAGGGGTGCAGCAAGCCTCGGCAGTTGCAGCAAGGTTTATCAGTTGTATTTTTGGTTTTTCGGTTGCGGCAGGGGTACAGCATTCCTCTCCTTTATCATTAGTGCCGCAACTGCCGCCACGTGATTGTGCCTTACATTGTACTGCATCGGGGCGAAGATTTATAGTTAATGTATCGTCGTGAGCGATCATTTCATACGGAAACATTTGTCGTGTATCAAAATCCGCATTGCCGAATTCTATTTTCACCAATCCGTTTGGGTTAAGCGGCAGCATTTTTTCTACGATGTTGATAATCGACAATGCCTTCGTTACTTTCATCGATCGGCTTTGCTCTTCGCCTTCAGGTACCCATAACTGTACAATAATTTCCGTCCAGGCATTCATTATGCCGCCACAATCTACCGATGTGACAGGTGCTTGTTTAATCTCTGTAATATGATAAGCTGCATCAACCAATTTGCCTTTTCCATATTGGAATTGCAGTTCGAGATCAGGATACAGCAAAAGGGTATCTTTAAAAATGTTCCAGGTAACTGCTTCACTATTTTCCATAATTTTTTTATAATTATATTATTGCAATATGGCGATTGATTTGAGCAATTTTTTTTAGCAACAGTTGGTTTTAACATTAAATGCCGCAAAAAAGCCTCCCACATGTTCTTTTAGCTCATTCCAAACCGGCGGATTAATACAATAGCAAACGCTAACGCCTTCTATCGTTCCCTGGATGAGACCTGCATTTTTAAGTTCTTTCAAATGCTGCGAAATCGTTGGCTGCGCCAGGCCAAGTTCACCTACCAAATCGCCACAGATACAAGTATTAGACTTGATGATCTCCTGTAAAATGGCAATGCGAGCAGGATGAGCAATAGCTTTTAGCATTACTGCTAATTTATTTTGCTCATCTGTAAATATTTCGGTTTTTGTTAAGCCCATTATTTATTGCAATATTACGATTGATATTGGAACCTTCAAAATTTTATGTATATTTTTTTTCAATAAGGATGAATGGAGCATGTAAATGCTAGTATAAAAGTGTAAGCGACAAAGATATACCAATCACCAGCGTTGCCACATCGTTGTGGGCTTGCACGAAATTAGTGATCGATAGCGTGGATGATTGCAGGTATTTCTTAACTGTTTCGCGTGAAAGGCCCAATTGATTAGCTATTTCATCGTATTTTAACCTTTTATGTCGGCTAAGCAAGTAAACTTTTTGCTGTTGCGGCGGTAAATGATCTATCGCCTGATCTAACAGCTCATAATAGCCATCTAAGCCACCATCATGGGCTGTTGGCGTCATTACAGCATTTGCTTCAATAGACCTTTGATGGCTGCGTTCTTTAGCCAGTTTCCGCAGGCAGTTAAGCGCGTGATTTTTAGATATTGCGAAAAGGTAAGCCCTGAAATTTTGTACGTTGGTAAGTGCTTCCCGGTTTAACCATATTTTTAGAAAGGCATCCTGCACAATTTCTTCAGCCAGCTCCACCGACTCTGTAATTCGGAAAATATGCGACGCTAATAATTGATGATATTCGCTAAAAAGCTCGCTAAAAGCATGCTCATTTCCATGCGCAACCTTCAAAAGAAGCTCTTTTTCAGTAGATATCTGCTCAAACATAGGTGAATATTGGTGCAGGCAAATAATGAAAAATTAACAGCAACTGCAACTGAAAGTTGCTCAAATGTTAAGATAATTCTACATTGCGTAATAATCACACATTTGTTAATTGTTGACCACCAGTGATTTATGAGGCTATTGTAAAAAGTAACAAATTTGTTGGTTGCGTCAAAACAACGATGGATTTCCACCCAGTTTAATCTTGCCCAGGTGCTTATAGGCGCTTTCCGTAGCCTCACGGCCTCGTGCGGTACGCATTAAAAATCCCTCCTGTATCAAAAATGGCTCGTAAACTTCTTCAATGGTACCTTCCTCTTCACCAACTGCCGTGGCAATGGTTTTAAGGCCCACAGGGCCACCTTTGAATTTGTCGATAATGGTAGAAAGGATCTTATTATCCATCTCATCCAATCCATGCTCGTCCACATTAAGTGCGTTAAGGGCATATTTAGCAATAGCAGTGTCTATAGTTCCGTCGCCTTTTATCTGGGCAAAATCGCGGGTGCGGCGTAAAAGGGCATTTGCGATGCGGGGAGTACCACGGCTCCGTCGTGCAATTTCATAAGCGCCTTCATCGCTGATAGGTGTTTTCAATATCGATGCAGACCGTAATACAATAGTTGTAAGTAACTTAGCATCATAATATTCCAGTCTTGCATTGATTCCAAAGCGAGCCCTTAGCGGGGCAGTAAGCAAACCAGAGCGGGTAGTAGCACCAACGAGCGTAAATGGATTAAGGGAGATCTGAACAGAGCGTGCATTTGGGCCACTCTCCAGCATAATATCTATCTTAAAATCCTCCATGGCAGAGTACAGATATTCTTCAACCAGTGGGCTCAGTCGGTGAATCTCGTCTATAAAAAGAATATCGCCCGTTTCAAGATTAGTTAATAAACCAGCTAAGTCGCCCGGTTTATCCAAAACCGGCCCTGATGTGATCTTGATGCCAACACCCATTTCGTTAGCCACAATGTATGATAGCGTAGTTTTGCCCAAACCAGGGGGGCCGTGCAACAATACGTGATCAAGCGCTTCGCCACGTAAACGCGCAGCCTGTACGAAGATTTTTAGGTTAGCCAGGATCTTATGCTGACCAGTAAAATCTTCAAAAGCCTGTGGCCGCAATACTTTCTCTATATCACGTTCGGCTGGGGAAAGGCGCTCGCGTTCCGGGTCAAGATTCTCATTCATTGCCAACGAAATTAGTATTTTTTCTTTGAGTCCGAAAGTCGGTGGACCTTAAAGTCCGGAAGAAATATTTGGGTGAGAGTTTCAATATAAAATTCAGCGAAATTCCTGTCTTCAAATGTTGAAGATATTGGGTAGGTAAGTTATCGCTATGACTTGCAGACTTTGGGCTTTCTGCCTCCGGGTTCCATTCATCCCTCAGGATACTTTCTGAATATGCTGTTGAGTTTCATTTGGAGAACGCCGATGACTGCCTCCTTAAAAATTCCTTTTGACATTTTAGAAGTTCCGGCGGTTCGGTCCGTAAAGATGATTGGGATCTCTTTTACCTTAAAGCCATGTTTAATAGCCGTATACTTCATCTCAATTTGGAAAGCGTAGCCTACAAATTTTATTTTGTCGAGATTGATTGTTTCCAGCACCTTACGTTTGTAGCACATGAAACCAGCCGTAGCGTCCTGTACATTAATGCCGGTTATAAAGCGCACGTAAACAGATGCGAAATAGCTCATCAATACGCGGCTCATTGGCCAGTTCACAACATTGACGCCTTTTATATACCGAGAACCTATTACGGCATCATTTCCATCAATACAACACTGGCGCAAGCGTAAAAGGTCATCAGGATTATGTGAAAAATCTGAATCCATTTCGAAAATATAGTCGTATTGCTGTTTTATAGCCCACTTAAAACCACGTATATAGGCAGTTCCCAAGCCGAGTTTTCCGGCGCGCTCTATTAAAAAAAGTTTTTCGCCGTAGTCGTGCTGCAGAGATTTTACAATTTTCGCGGTACCATCTGGTGATCCGTCATCGATAATCAGGAGATGGAAATCATGCACAAGTGAAAATACCTTGTGAATCATCCGCTCGATGTTCTCCTTTTCGTTATAGGTAGGTATAATTACTATGCTATCAGGCACTTAAAAATTCTTGAGGTTTGCTAAATGTTGCGGCTAAAGTAACTCAAATTACCTTGCCATAAAATAAAAATTACAGGAAAGCATTTGCCAACCTGTAATTTATGGTAACGTTGTATGTATGTTTTATATTATCTGTATGATCAACAGTTTTAAATAATTTATACAATTGGATTATCTGGGTGGATAGTCGAAGTTTTGTTATCCTGGATATTCATACCCTTTGCCAGCACATCTGCAGCGAAATATGCCTTTTCTTTAATGAAAGGACTAATAAACACAAACAAGATAACAAACCCGAAACAAATGCCAACGAATAACCAAAAAAACGATGCACCGGTAAAGCCGCTGAAAAGTCCGCCCCCGGCAATACTATTGGTCACTACGGCGTTAAAAAACGAGCCTATCGAATAAGTAAAGTACCAAATGGCTGTCATTGTACTTTTCATAGACGGAGGTGATTGTGTATAGGCATACTCTAAGCCAGTGATAGAAACCAAAACTTCGCCTGCCGAAAGCACTGCAAAAGCGAAGATCTGCCACCATACCGATGGATGGAGGCCTTTGTCAACTTTCTCCTGCAAAAGTGCTATGATAACGAAACTAAAACCTGTAACAAACAAACCGAAACCTATTTTACGCAATGGCGTGAGTTTTAGTCCCAGTTTTTCTACCAGCGGGTATAACCCGTAATTAAAAATAGGAATGAATGCTAACAGGAAAAATGCATTAACGGTTTGTATTTGTGAGGGTAGTACTTTCCAGCCGAAGATTCCCAAACTCAGGTCCAGCTTTTCTGATTGCAGAACCCATTCGGCACTATTCATATCCCAAAGCGACCAGAATACAGGTATAAAGGCAAATACTGCCATTACCCGCCAAACAGCTTTTATACCATCTACCTTTTCTTCACCATACTTTGCTTCAGCGCATTCCCAGCCTGTTTTTCCTGTTGATTTTGCTTTACCATTTAATTTGCTGATCAGCGCGTATAAACTTACCGATACAAAGTTGTCTTTATTAATGCCTTTCGGCGGCAGCTTTACATAAGATTTGCGGCCTGAAAAGAAAATTATTGTAGCTAGTGCCATTAATATACCGGGTACACCGAAAGCCCAGGCTGCGCCGTATTTTTCATATATAACGGGAATGATAGCTAAACTAACCATAGAACCTGCATTGATGCTAAAATAAAACCAGCTGTAAATGCTGCTCATTAAATGCTGATTGCTATGGTCAAACTGATCGCCTACATTGGCTGAAACGCAGGATTTAATAGCACCTGCAGAAAAAGCGATGATAATTAATCCCGTTTGGAAGCCAAGAAGATTAGTATCAAACATTGACAACAAAAAGTGACCTATGGTATAGATTAGTGAGCCGATTAAAATTACCCGGTATTTGCCAAAAAACCAATCGGCTAATATGGCACCTAACAGGGGAGTTGCGTAAACCAACGTAGAAAACATATGGTTGATACTGCTGGATTTTGCGTTGGCGATGGCAGTAGCATCATTACTGAAAAACTGGTGAACCAAGAATACAGCCAATATGCTGCGCATACCATAAAAACTAAACCGCTCGGCAAATTCGTTGCCAATTATAAAAGGTACACTTCTGGGGATCTTGCCGGTTTTGGCGGTTACGACTGGAGTTTCCTGCATTACTGTTCTGGGGATAAAATTTGTCTAAAGTAATATAAATCTGCCATACCAAAATTTTATACCGAAATTATTACATGCCAGTATGTTTATATTGTGTATGGGCTTTGTTTGCTATGGTTTTGTTTTCTTTCTAACCGGTATTTCGCCCCGGTCGATTAGCGCCTGGGCTTTAGGGTCAACATATTCAGCATCGCGCGCTTCGGGGATGTTACGCATATCCAAATCGTTTACGTACTGAAATTTGCCGTCTTTGAGCTTATAGCCATCATAACTTAAATCGGGGCCAAAACTCGATGGCTCTTTCATTTTGGGATCAGGCGGGGACAGGTGATCAAATACGATGAGTCCTTCTTCCGGCACGTAACGCAGCAGCATAGAGGTTTGCCTGGCATATTCAAACACAACCCGCTTTCGGTTTTTATTATTTCCATAAAATACCGGCATTCCAAAAACCGGGTAGCCATCCCGGTTGAAAGACAAAACATCGATCACCTTTTTTGTTGACCGTACAGTATTGCCTTTCCACCCTAATAACACATAATAAGGTTTATCAGCACTGATTCGGATTATTTTATAGTATTGTGCACCAAACCAATGCCGGTTGGTTAGTATCGAATCCTCGGGATTTTTGAGCAGGGGCGAGTAGTCTTCCAAAGGGTACATCTGCAACTTTTCGCCAGTATTCATTTGTATGGCACCATAAAAGCGATAGCTGCCATCCTGATTCATGATATGCCAGCTAAAAATTCTGAAACGGCTATCTGGCGCTGTAGTAATGCTTACCGCCTTAACCGAATCGAATGGAAAATTAAAAGAATGGGGTATCTTCAAAGCTCCGACAAGCGTAGGGATAAATTTATAATTCGCGGCTTTGCGGTCTAGATCATTAGTATCATTGATAAACCTTTTCCCGAGCCGGGCAAGGCTGTCCTGGAAAACGCGGAGTTGTTTACTGCTGCCGCTTTCATCAGAATGTTGGGCGAAGGCCAACGCTGAGCTAAAAAGAAGTAAAAATAAAATGATTGTTCTTTTTTGCACTGTGTTTATTTTGTTATGTCCTAAAAATGGAAATATTGAAATTAATTCTGCATTATTGAGCTGTTATCCTGCCAGATACTCGAAACAGTCTATGGCTAATTTAGGTAAATTACAATAATCGTTAAATCAAGTTCTCTATCACAATTGCACTTGCGCCGCCACCTCCGTTGCAAATACCTGCAGCTCCATAAGTACCTTTGTTTTGTTGGAGCACATGGATCAACGTAACGATTATCCTTGCACCGGAAGCGCCTAAAGGGTGACCGATAGCCACTGCGCCACCATTTACATTGACTTTGTCCTCTTTCAATTTCAATAATTTATTATTCGCCAGTGATACTACTGAAAAAGCTTCATTGATCTCGAAGTAATCTATTTGATCCGCTGTAAGTCCTGCTTTATGTAAAGCGAGCGGAATAGCCTTTGCTGGTGCCGTCGTAAAATATTCAGGGGCTTGCTGTGCGTCTGCAAAAGCAATGATTTTTGCCAGGGGCTTTATCCCCATAGCTTCCGCTTTTTCTTTGCTCATGAGTACTAAGGCAGCAGCACCATCATTCAGGGTTGATGCATTTGCGGCTGTCACCGTTCCGTCTTTTTTGAAAACAGGTTTGAGCGTAGGGATTTTATCGAATTTTACGGTGGCTGGTTCTTCATCATTGCTGAACCAGGTTACCTCACCCTTTTTATCTTTAAGTTCTACCGGGGTTATTTCGTCCCTGAATTTACCTGCCGTTTGTGCTGCTTGCGCACGTTTATAGGATTCTATGGCAAAAGCATCCTGTTCTTCACGCGTAACATTGCAATCTACGGCGCAAAGTTCGGCCGCCGAGCCCATATGATAATCGTTGTAAACATCCCAAAGGCCGTCTTTAAGTAAGCCATCTGTTATTTGCCCATTACCCATACGATAACCATTGCGTGCTTTATCCAGGTAATAAGGCACATTACTCATACTTTCCATACCACCGGCCAATACAACATCATTATCGCCATTGGCAATATTTTGGGCCGCCAGCATAACAGCTTTCATGCCCGAAGCGCAAACCTTGTTTACCGTAGTAGCTGGTATATATGGCAAGCCGGCAAATATCGCAGCTTGCGTGGCAGGTGCCTGGCCCAGGTTGGCAGATAGCACATTGCCCATAAATACTTCCTGTATATCAATTGGTTGGAGACCGGCTTTTTCTATAGCCGATTTAATTACCACCGCGCCTAGCTGCGTTGCCGATAAGGCTGCTAAACTGCCACCAAAACTGCCAACAGGCGTACGGGTTGCCGATACGATATACACTTCTTTCATGACGCAAACATTTTATGATTGGTGGGGCAAATTTATATTTTTTGATTAAAGAATAACGATATATCCTTAATTTATTATGCGTGCATAGTATTTTGAGGTAATAAATTCAAATAAACGCGCTATGGAATGTTTCAGTAATTTAACTTATTGTAGCTGCATTTGCTTATTCCTTTTTTTTGCGTGCGTTCTTCTTGCGCCCATTGAGCGCCGACTGCAGCAAAAATTCTATCTGCCCGTTGGTACTGCGGAATTCATCTGCTCCCCAACACTCTATTTCTTTAAGCACTTCGGGATTTATGCGTAAAACAAATGCTTTTTTCTCTGCCATGCTCTGTCTGATTAAATCCCTAAGGCGGCCGCTTCCTTTTGGCGGTGAATAATGATACTTACGCCCATCAATGTCAATAATGGCAAAGGCGGAATACCCGATTTTTCGCTTTTCGTGTTATCTGTATTGATTGTAACTACATAGGGAGTCTTAAACGAAAAAGGTTTCAACTTTATCTGCAATAATTCGCCATAAAGCCCGGCGTCCCACGTGTGAGATGAACTCAATAGTTTTTTTCGGATGAACTCCGCTTCGAAGCCATTAGCCATTTTTAAAACGATCTTGTTTTTCCAAATCTCGGGGGAAAGGGTGCCTGATCGTTCGTCTTCATTCCTCCTTAAATCCATCACCCGGCTAAATAGGCTACCGCGTTTAAGTGTCCAATAGCCATCGGCTGTTTCTATCCGTACAGTCCGTTTAAAAGTCCCCGAGTGGCTCAGTTTTCCGTACACAAACTGCCCGTCGGTAAGTTCAAAGCAGGGGTTGAACCAACCTTTCCGGCTAATAGATAGCTGGTTTGTTTTAATCATTGCAAAATCTCTAAAGTAGCTCATGCAATTAATGATATAAAGTACCTGTATTAACAACAGGAGATACGGCACGTTCCCCGCACAAAACAACCAGTAAGTTGCTTACCATTGCCGCCTTGCGTTCTTCATCTAATTCAATAATATTTTTTTCCGCCATTTTATTTAAGGCCATTTCTACCATACCAACAGCACCTTCAACGATTAGCCTACGGGCGGCAATAATAGCAGACGCTTGCTGGCGCTGCAACATAGCCTGTGCAATTTCCGGCGCATAAGCCAGGTGCGAAATCCGCGCCTCTATCACCTCGATACCGGCACGGCTAAGTCGTTCGTTCAATTCCTGCTCCAGCATCCGGCTTACCTCTTCGGCGCCGCCACGCAGCGTTATGCTCGCGGTTTCGTCTTCTATGTGATCGTAGGGGTAGGAGTTTGCCAAATGGCGCACCGCCGCTTCGCTTTGTATATTTACATACTGCAGATAGTTTTCAACAGCAAATACTGCTTTGGCAGTTTCATTTACCTGCCAAACAATTACGGCAGCAATTTCAATGGGGTTACCTACACTATCGTTCACTTTCAATTGCTGGCCATTTAAGTTAAACGCCCGCAGCGAAATCTTCTTTTTTACGGTAAAAGGGTTAACCCAGTAAAAACCTCCCGTTTTAACCGTACCTACATAGTTACCAAACAAGATCAAAACCCTTGATTCATTGGGGTTTACGATAATGAGGCCCGACAGGACAATTAAAACATCTACAATAGCCAGGATGATTCCCGGGACTGGGTGCTGGGCTACGATCAGCCAAGCTGAGACTCCACCGAGTAAGAAGAATAAAATCAAGGCTATGTAGCCGGAAGGTGCTGTGATAATTTTTTCGGTATTCATGGTTTGTGATTTAAAATGATATCATAAAGATATCAACTTTGGTTTGATAAAAACAAGAAATAATACAGATAACAGAAACTTATATTAATTTTGATAGGATAAACACATCAATGGCAAAATTATCATCGTCGAGGCAGAAGGCATTATTGCGTAAATACGCCCTTAATGTTAAATTTTTTATGATGATAGTGAGCGTAAGCGTTATCGTTTTTGCGCTGCCTAAACAGGCAAAGTTTGCCTACGAATATGAAAAGGGGAGGATCTGGAACCAGAAAGATCTCATATCGCCTTACAATTTTGCAATCCTGAAAACCAATCCGGAAATAGACGCCGATCAGAAATCGGCTCTTGCTACTATTACCCCGGTTTATCAATATAACCCGGAAGTGAGCAAGCAATTGCTGGAAGGCTTTAAAAACGACCTGGAAATAAAATGGCATAATGCGGGTATCAGCGATAATTACAAACCAAAATATTTGCAAACCGGAACCAATTTATTGACTGAAGTTTACAATAGGGGTGTTCTCAAACTTAATCCAAAGTATCAGCAGAGCAATTTAAATTACAAGATCACCATTCTGGATAATAATATCGCTGCTGAGCGTAATACGGCCGATCTTTTTACCCGTGAAAAAGCTATAGCATATTGCGACGATATAATTAGTAAAAGCCCCAATATTGACAAGGCTTTTTTGCTGAACCTGATCCAGGATAGGCTGCAAACCAACCTTACTTATGATAATAAACTCACCGAACGTTTGGAGCAGGAGGTGATTGATAATCTTTCTATAACAAGAGGCATGGTGCAAAAAGGAGAGACCATCATTACCAAAGGCTCTGTAATTAATGATGAAGCGTTTCAAAAATTGGCATCTTACAAAAAAGCCTTTGAAGATAATGCCAGAATCAATGGTAATTACCGGCTAGTATTATTAGGGCAATATTTATTAGTTGGCCTGGTAATCACCCTGCTAATGATATTCTTGTATTTGTTCAGACGGGATATTTATGACGACAACCGCCTGGTGAGCCTGATCCTGCTGGTGGTCACTGCTATGCTTGCCACGTTATCTTTAGCTATTAAGCTGCAATGGCCCAGCAATTTGTATTACATCCCTTACTGCATAGTACCTATAATAATCCGCATTTTATTTGATACCCGGCTTGCGTTAAACATCCACCTGTTGGTAGTGCTGATCGCCGGTTTTTTTGTGCCGAATAGCTTTGAGTTTGCTTTTTTCGAAATCACAGCAGGGATGGTATCCATCTATAGCATCAAAAACCTTATCAGGCGCGAGCAATTCCTCATTTCGGCGGTAATTATCACCTTATCTTACTTTGTATCGTTCGTAGGGGTATCGTTAATCAGAGAGGGTTCTATAACAACTATCGACTGGACCGACTTCCTGCCTTTTGTAGGTAGTGTAGGATTAACCTTGCTGGCCTACCCGCTCATTTATTTGTTCGAAAAGATATTTGCCATCACCTCGGATATTACCCTGATCGAATTAACAAATACCAACGCACCGTTATTAAGAGAGATGGCCTTTAGTGCGCCAGGCACTTTTCAGCATTCCCTGCAGGTAGCCAATCTTGCCGAGAATGCCATTTATTCCATCGGCGGTAACGCTTTACTGGTGAGGGCAGGGGCTTTGTATCACGATATCGGTAAACTTCAAAATCCGTTGTTTTTCATCGAGAACCAGAGTTCGCATTTTAACCCGCATGATAAGCTGCCGTATGAAGAGAGTGCCCAGATCATCATCCGCCACGTAAGTAAAGGGATTGAAATGGCCCGGAAAGCTAACCTGCCAGAGATAGTGATTGATTTTATACGTACGCACCACGGTAACACCCGGGTTGATTATTTTTATCAGTCGTTTTTAAAGAACTTTCCTGAAAAGTTTATCAACGAGAATATTTTCAGATATCCCGGGCCTATTCCATTTTCTAAGGAGGCGGGTGTGCTCATGCTGGCGGATTCTGTTGAGGCAGCCTCTCGCTCGTTGAAAGAACCGGATGAAGAGTCTATAAGTGTGCTGGTGGATAGGATTATTAAGTACAAACTAGATCAAAACCAGCTGAAAGATAGTAACATCACGTTGAAAGACCTGGAAACGATTAAAACCATTTTTAAGCGCATGCTGATGAGCATCTATCACGTGCGAATTGATTATTAATTGCAAAGCCTTTTGATGCTATTGTTTGAACGATCAAATTTCTTTTTAGATTTCGCAGCGTGGCTTAGATACGGGCCATGCCGTAGGCGTTTGGAAATGCGGAAGATTACGCTGTATGCATCAACTAGGGGAGTTGTAGAGTTTGGCTCGGCATATGTGCCGAAGTACACAGAAACGCCAAAGTGTTTGCCTACGGGTGTTTCAGCGATGTCACACTTACGCTGTATTGCCCCACTATTAAAACTACTTTAGGAGATGAACATCTGTAGCTAATTTTATTTAGCCAATACCATAGCCTTACCTGCTGTAAGCAACTCTTGTGTAATGGCGCGGGTGTATGTTTTTATTTCTTCCTGAAATTCAGCTACCGATGCACCTGTTCTGATCTCTTCCAATCTTTTTTCCCAGTTGCCGGTAAGTTCGGCTTGTGCTATTCGGTGGTTTTTTACAACTTCATAAACCGAAAGGCCCATTGGAGTGGGTACCAGGTTTTTCTTTTCGCGGGCGATGTAGCTGCGCTTCAATAGCGTTTCTATCATGGCTGCACGGGTTGCAGGGGTACCCAGTCCGCTATCCTTCATGGCCTGGCGAAGTTCCTCGTCGTCAATTTCTTTACCGGCGGTTTCAAGCGCTTTGAGCAGGCTGGCTTCGTTGTACAGCGGTTTTGGTTTGGTTTGTTTTTCCAGCAGTAATTTATCATTAATAGGCAGTATATCACCCTGTTTCACTTTAGGCAGCGTTGCGTTTTCTTCATCTTTCTTTTCTTCATCCTTATCATTAAATACCGCCCGCCAGCCGGCTGTTTTGATTACCGTGCCGCTTGCTACGAATTTAGTGCCTGATAGTACCGTGATCCTGGTGATTTCTTTAATGCAATCCGTATGAAATGCTTCCAGCATCCGGCCGGTTACCATATCATAAATAGCCTGCTGGTCGGCTGATAAATTTCGAGCCTGCTCACCGGTGGGCAATATGGCATGGTGATCTGTTACCTTCTTTGCATTCACACTCCGTTTGTTCAGTTTGGCACTTACCAGAAAAGTTGCCTGTTTACCAAATTCTGGATGATCGGAAAACTTAGCAATCAGGGCGGGAACTTCCGCAAAAACATCATCACCAATGTACCGGCTCCCCGTACGTGGATAAGTTACCAGTTTGCTTTCATAAAGGTTCTGCAGTAAACCAAGGGTTTGGTCGGCAGTAAAGCCCTTTCGTTTATTGGCTTCCTGTTGCAGGCTGCTCAAATCATGCAATAGCGGAGGGGGCTCTTTACGTGGTTTGGCGTCCACATTTTCTACCACGCCTGTGGCTTCTACCAGTTCCAAAACGGCTTGCGCTTCTTCCCTGGTTTTAAAGTTTTTTTCTGATATGGCCTTAAAACGCTGCCCGTTTTTATCCGGCTCGATGCTGACCTGATAAAAGGACTGCGGTATAAAGTTTTTATTTTCCAGGTAGCGCGCGCAGATCATCGCCAGGGTAGGCGTTTGTACCCTGCCAAGCGACAATACCGCCTGTGTGCCAGATGATAGACTTAGGGCTTGTGTGGCATTCATTCCCACCAGCCAATCAGACTGAGAGCGGCAATGCGCGGAATTAAAAAGGGTATCGTAGTCCGATCCGGGTTTAAGATTGCGAAAACCATCCTTAATTGCTGCATCAGTTTGTGAAGAGATCCAAAGCCTTTTGAATGGCTTTTTGCATTTAAGATAATAGTAGATATAGCGGAAGATCAATTCTCCCTCGCGCCCGGCATCGGTAGCAACAATTATTTCTGTGGCCTCATCAAAAAGCGCTTTGATAATATCCAGCTGTTTGCGCACACCCGGGTCTTCCACCATACCATCTTTTGTTTTTATCTTACGGATAGAAAGCTTGAATTTAGCTGGCAGCATGGGCAGGTTCTGCACATTCCATCCGTAAAAGCCGTATTCCTGCGGCGGGGCAAGCTGCAGCAAATGGCCAAAAGCCCACGTAAAAGTGTAGCCCTTGCCTTCAATATACCCGTCTTTTTTAGTGGTGGCACCAAACACTTTTGCTATCTCTCTTCCAACAGAGGGTTTCTCGGCAATGATAACTTTCATAAGGAATGCCGGCGAAAGTAGAGAAATACGCAGCCAGGTGCAACCAATGTGGAGAAATGATGTTATATTTGTAATTATGGGCAGATCCACAGAAACATTTAGTAAAAAAGAACGCGAGAAGAAAAAATCTATCAAGTTAAAAGAGAAAAAAGAAAAGGCAGAAGACCGTAAGGCAAATGGCTCAAAGGGCAAATCGCTTGATGACATGATGGCTTATATCGATGAAGATGGTAACATTACCTCTACGCCACCAGATCCTAACAAACGCAAGAAGATTGTTACCGAAGACATCCAGATCAGTGTGCCAAAACAAGCGGAACTGACTGAGCAAGACAGATTGCGAACCGGTACGGTAACCATGTTCAACAGCGCTAAAGGCTTCGGCTTTATCCGTGATCATGTTACGCAGGAAAGCATTTTTGTACACGTTAATGGCTTAACAGAAGAAGTAAGAGAAAACGACAAGGTCAACTTTGAAACCGAGCAGGGTCAAAAAGGCCTGAATGCCATTAAGGTAAAGATTGTTCCGAAAGCATAATATAGCAACTTCGTAGATTTTAAATGCCGTACTCAGTGAGATTATCTTAATCCACCTGGTATGGCATTGTTTTTTGGTGCCGATGCCAAAACTGATGGTCGGGCAAATTTTTGTGCTACTTAACAGAAAATAATTATCTTTAAGCAAATTGATAATTATGAATAAAGCGTTCTACCTCTGTGCAGCATTGATAGTTCTAAGTGCCTGGAGTTACCTGGATGATCAACGGAAAAGTTTTGTTGATGTAGCAGGAATTGATTCCCTGATTAAACCCGGTGATAATTTCTTTCGCTTTGTTAACGGCCGCTGGTACGACACCGCAAAAATCGCTGGTGACCAATCAGGAGTGGGCTCATACAGTTTCATGAACATACCCCAAAAGCAGCTGCTGCAAAACATCCTGGATAGTGTTTCAAGAACTAACAATCTCACAGGAAGCATTGACCAAAAAGTAGGCGATTTCTATGCCTCGGGTATGGATATCGCAACTATAAATAAGCGCGGGTATCAGCCTGTTAAACCCATACTCGCACATATAGATGCTATCGCCAGCGTACCATCATTGATGAAATTTATAGCGGAGCAACTTAGAACAGGAAATGGCCAGATTATTAGTTTTGATGTTTCTCCGGATAACAAAAACAGCAGTATCAATATTGCCCATGTTTATCAAACTGGCATAGGTTTGCCTGAAAGAGATTATTATTTTAAATCGGATGCACCTACGATCCGCATTCAGCAAGCCTATAAAAAATATTTGCGCACGCTATTCCAATTAACAGGGAGCACGCTTGCAAACGCTACCAGGAATGCAAATATCGTTTACGGCATCGAGAAACAAAATGCTGCGTCTCATAAAACCAATATAGAGTTAAGGGATATTAACGCAAATTACCATAAAATAGCGGTTGCATCCATTAACAAATCACAAACTAATATAGGCTGGACAAAACTACTTGGCTATCTGGGTGCCAAAACCGATTCAATAGATATGGCTCAGCCAGTGTATTACAGCAAGTTAAACGGCCTGCTTAAATCGATATCGCTAAATGACTGGAAGATCTATTTGAAAGCCAACACGCTGCAAAACTATGCTGAAACACTAAGCACACCCTTTGTAGATGCCTCTTTCGAATTCAACAAGGTATTGTACGGTCAGAATACGCAAAAATCCCGCAGGCAAATCATGACCCAAAACGTAGATAGCTATTTAGGGCAAGCATTAGGGCAACTATATGTAAAGCGTTATTTTAACGAAGATGCAAAAAAACGCGTGCTAATATTGGTAAACAATCTTCAAAAATCTTTTGAAAACAGGATTAATCAGCTGGATTGGATGAGCGATAGCACCAAACAAAAAGCCCGGGAAAAATTATATGCAATCACCAAAAAAATAGGATACCCTGATAAATGGCGGAATTATGATAACGTACAGATCAGCAGAACAAAATACTTTGAAAATATTGTGTTGCTTAAACAGAATGACTATCAGTTTCAATTAGCCAAACTGAACAAGCAGGTTGATAAGACGGAATGGGGTACCACGCCGGCTACGGTTACCGCTTATTACAATCCGCCTTTTAATGAAATTGTTTTCCCGGCTGGTATTCTGCAATTTCCTTATTTTGACTTTTCAGCTGACGATGCTATCAATTATGGGGGTATCGGTATGGTAATCGGTCATGAAATGACGCACGCTTTTGACGACCAGGGTGCACAGTTCGATAAGGATGGCAATGTGAAAAATTGGTGGACAAAGGGTGATTATCAAAAGTTCAGGGATAAAACCAACCAGTTAGCCAAGCTATATGGTTCTTTTACCGTTTTAGACACGGTGCATATAAAAGGCGCGCTTACATTGGGAGAAAATACCGCAGACAACGGCGGAATAGCAATTGCCTATGATGCATTTAAGATGACCCAACAGGGTAAAGGCAATGATAAGATTGATGGTTTTACACCAGACCAGCGCTTTTTTCTGTCTATCGCCAGGATCTGGCGTGTGAAAACCAGAGATGCATTTCTCCGCACATATGTAAATACCAATCCGCACTCACCGGCCATGTGGCGTGTAAATGGGCCTTTGATGAATTTTGAGCCATTTTACCAGGCATTTGCCGTAAAGCCAGGTGATCAAAATTACAAGGCACCTGACCAAAGAATCAAGATTTGGTAGTAAACATATCTTTACGAATGGGTGTACATACATTAATGGGCGCCCATTCGTTCGACTATAACGAAATTTGACGAAGTCTTTCTAAAATCTATAATATAGTCTTAATAATTTCGAGCTAGCTATAACGATTGCAAGGGTATTAACAATTTCATCCAGATTTAAATTTTCTGCATGATGGTTTCTTAGATCAGGAAAAGTTGAATTTTGGAAAAAAGGAAAATAAAAAAGGGTAAGCTACTTTTATCGCGCCGCTCAACTCTCTACCCTTGCTGTGTTCCCACCCTGGGGGAGTTCAAGAGGAGCTGGCCGTAAAAGACTTACCCCGGCGCAAAGATAGAAAAATGATGTGTTTACGGTTAATAAATTGTTAAAAAAGCTCTTTTTGCTTACTGTTGCCTCATTATCAGTACGAAAGATTTGTTTGCAGTAGTTTGAAGGTTGCAGTAGATGATTTAACAATGCTGGTTATAGGCAGGTGAAGCCTTTGATTGCATCAGGACGCGTCATAATATAGCCAACGCAAAAAATAAATGCATTCCCGCAATCATTTGCAATAATCATCCTCAGGTTAGCTTAAAAAAACTTAACCTGTTTCTCGGCAGCTATCTCTGCCTTTGCCAGTTGCTGGGCTTTCCACGTATTTTTCTCCAGCATTGCCGTCGCATTTTTAAACTCAATTGTTTTGTAAGGCTCCCACTTTCCGTGTGTCGTACCAAAGCTTTCCCGTTGAAGTACTTTTAGTTCTCTTAACCAAAACGGTTCCGCTAACTTCTTATGCTGAAAGTTTGGCCATAATTTCTTAAAGTCTACTTCGGCTATATTCCGCACAACAGGAATGTGGGGGAATACCGTTTTTTTTATGTTCAGATTTTTGCAAAGCAGTGCAAACCAACTCTCCATAGCAGGTGTACTCCGCATGTAGGCGTAAATGGCAAATTTACCATGCAATTGGGAAATGTTCTTAAAGCCATCCATGTGTAATAATACAGGCGGCATGACGCTTAGTCTGGCATGCAGGTTTTCCATCGCGGTTTCAGTCATGTATGGTTTTTGCCGGTCTAATTGGTTTACGATAATATTAGCCGGGGATTGCAAGCCAGGGAAATCGCCGATATATTTTGCCGATGCCTTCTTATAACGCATGACTTCGGTTTTGATCACTTCAGGTGGTGTCAGCAGGAAAAGGTAATCAGTATAGCCGGTCATATCACACGATTTATCAGTACAAAAATTGCTAAATACTTTAGTATTTCAAACTTAATTTTCATATTTGTGAATGGATGCGCAGCGGCATATTGTACATATAGATCTCGATTCTTTCTTTGTTTCCGTGGAGCGGAAGTTCGATCCTTCCCTTATCGGTAAGGCGGTAATTATTGGCGGCTCGGCAGATCGTGGTGTGGTTGCCTCGTGCAGTTATGAGGCCAGGGCCTTTGGGGTGCATTCAGCGATGCCTACGCGCCAGGCCCTGAAGCTTTGCCCGCATGCTATTGTTATCCATGGCAGGCATGGGCGCTATAGCGAGGCCTCAAGAGAAGTTACAGAGATCATCCACCGCAGTGTGCCGCTTTACCAAAAAACATCAGTAGATGAGTTCTATATAGATCTGAGTGGTATGGAACGATTTCATGACCCATACCAGATAGCCAGCGAACTGCGCCAAACAGTGATGCGTGAAACTGGACTGCCCATCTCATTTGGGATGGCGACGGGCAAAACCATTGCAAAAATGGCTACTAACCAGGCAAAGCCAAACGGGCAGCTATGGGTAAAAGCAGGGGAGGAGAAAGCTTTTTTGGCTCCGTTGAATATCCGGAAGATTCCGGGACTGGGCGAGCATACCTGCCAAAAGCTTTATCAGTATGGTATTGAGAAAATAGGCGATCTTCAAAAAGTAAATATTAAGTTTCTGGAAACCGTTTTTGGAAAATCCGGCACTTACATTTATAATAAAGCCAACGGAATTGATGATAGCGAAATCGTTCCTCACGAAGGCAGAAAATCCATCTCTACTGAAACAACCTTTGAGAGTGACGTGAACGACAAGCGCACCCTGGAAAACGTACTGGTAAGTATGACCGAAGAACTTGCGGGCAAATTGCGCCGGGAAAATAAGGTGAGTAGTTGCCTTGCCATCAAAATTCGGTATGCTAATTTTGAAACCCACACTCAGCAGCAAAAAATCTCCCTTACGGCTGCTGAGCATATCCTTATACCAGGTATCAAAAATTTGTTGAACAAGGCCTGGAACCAGCACCGGCCCATCCGGCTCATTGGTGTAAAGCTCAGCAACCTTTGTACCGGCAGTTATCAGATCAATTTATTTGAAGATAACGAAGAGCGCATCCGTCTTTACCAGGCTATGGATAATATCAATTTTAAGTTTGGCGATAAGACGGTTTGCCGCGCCGCGGGTATGGAGATCGGAGCAAGGACCTTTAATCCTTTTATGAAAAGCTAGGCGTTTGTTTGCCAATGACTGGAAACTGCAAAATTAATGCTTGAATATCGTACGTACTATAACAATTCTGATATAAAGCTTTGAGCGTCTTTGCTTAAAAGTAAAAATTTCGATACATTTTGTTAGCCTTTTTGTTTATCGGTACAAACGTCCTGTTTGCCGATTCTTAACGTGGGGCACACTTTTTTTGACTGAATTTGGCCTAAGGCATCAAGGATAAATTTCGAATCATACCGATGTGAAAGATTGCGTGTTGCCTGCTAGTTAACATCAAAATACCTACTGAAATGATTATTCTCCTTTGTGGCCTATCAGGGGCCGGTAAAACTACGCTGGCAAAAAAGGTAAAGTTAAAGCTTCAGGCTAGCGGCAAATCCGTTGAAATTATAGATGGCGACGAATACCGCACTAAGCTATTTAAAGAATTGACTTATACCCGGCAAGACAGGTTTGAGAACATTCGCCGCCTGGGTTTTATTGCGGGCAAATTTAGCAATCATGGCATTGTAACCATCATTAGCGCCATCAATCCTTATGAACAGATCAGGAATGAACTGTTAGTATCCTACCCCGATTTATACACTGTTTTTGTGGATTGCCCATTGGAAGTGCTGATTTCGCGTGACACTAAAGGATTTTACAGCAGGGCTATGTTGCCAGAGGAGCACCCCCATAAGCTGCCTAATCTCACCGGGATCAACGACCAGTTTGATAGGCCCCTGCAGCCAGATCTTTATATTAACACAAATATCAACAGCGTAGAGGACTGTACTTATATGCTTTACAATTTCATTGTTAACCAAAAACAATTGGTACGTGCCTGCTAACACATTAATAATCGCCGGTATGCACCGCTCGGGTACATCTTTAATAAGCCAGTGGTTAAACCGCTGCGGCTTAAACCTGGGCGATGACATGCTGGGTGCCAGCTCGGGCAATTTGGACGGACATTTTGAAGATTTGGACTTTTTGCGGTTTCATAGCGATATACTGGATGCCAACAATCTCGCAAATTCCGGATTTACCACAAAATCAATAGAACTATTATCACCGCGCCAGAAAGAAAAACTCCAATGGATCATCGATTTTAAAAGTCAGACGCAAGGACAATGGGGTTGGAAAGATCCGCGTACCTGCCTGTTTCTGTTGCATTATAGGGAGTTTTTGCCGGGCGCTTACTATTTAAATATCGTACGTGATTATAAATCAACGGTAAGCTCCATGATTCGTAGGGACTTTATGGAATTTGAAGCCAAATACTTAATAAGGCCATGGCTCTCAAAGCAGGTGTGGCTAAAATTACGAAGAGCGAGGAAAATGAATAAATTTTACCATGAGCGCGCAGCATTTTACCTGCAGATATGGTTAAGTTATAATGAGGAAATCCTGAAAAATATTCAAACGCTGCCCGCCAGCCATTTTATAGTGGTTGATCATCGGGATTTGTTTGAATATGATAAAAAAGTGTTTAATCATTTAATTGAAAACTGGAAATTTGACCTTACTTACTGTAATTTCAGCACGATATTTAAAAAAAATCTGATAAGTAAAGTGATAAATGTAGACAGTTATATTGCTGATAAGGATTTGATAACTAAAGCGCGTAGAATAGAGAAAGTGCTCAGGCAACACATCTAACTATTGGTCTTACTGTGCAGATTTACAGACTTTTCCTCATCAACAGATCGGTTTGCAGATCGTTCCCGAGCATAAATGGATGGCTCCCGGTAACAGCGAACCCTTGGCTTTCGTAAAAGCGAATCGCTCCTGGATTATGCTCCCACACGCCGAGCCAGATATAACTAAACTTATTTTCCATAGCTTTTTTAATAGCAAAATCTATCAGCTGTTTGCCTATTTGCTGCCCCTGGTAGGCTTGCAGCACATAAAGCCGCTCAATTTCCAAAGCGTCCGGATCCTTAAACTCTGTTTGGGCAGTGTTGTAATTTAATTTGATATAACCGGCAATCTCGCCATTGACTAACGCGTAATAGAAATGCGAATTGGGGTTACTAAGCTGTTTTTCAAAAGATGGGAGCGTAAATGCATTAGCAGCAAATATTTCCATATCTGCTGCCTTATTGAGATGGGCAAACGCATCAAAAAAGGTTACGCGGCTAAGCTCCAGCAGGGTTAGTGCATGATCACTGGGAACCCGGACTATAGTAAGTTTCGGCGGCATTTCGTGAAAATACTCAATCAAACTGATCCTGCAATCGTACCAGTCGGTCTATCATTAAATTCAGCTTTTCCTGTTCACTGGCAAAAATCCGACCCTTTAGATAAAAAGTGCAAAACAATAGCCAGGAAGCCGTTAAACCGTAAGCCAGCAATTTAAATGTGGTGGACGCGCTTTGCAATACTTCGAAGAAATAAAGTGTAAGTCCGATGCTCAGCAGCAGTACGTAAAGATAATACATCCAACCGTAGATGGTAGCACGACTTTTTTGATATTGTTTTAAGTCTTCCAGGTATGCCGATGGATTTGTTGTTAGATCCTGCTTGTTGATAAGGCGGTAATCTCTAATCATCATAATAACATAACCCACCATGGTAGACAGGATCACCGCGATGCCCATATAGGTTATCCAGGATTGAAATACAAAGAATAGCATCACGGCAAAAATCCCGGATAAAGCCAGCAACATGCCCGTAATACTCCAGAATAAGTTACGGGTTAAGTTACTCATTCCTTTTTTAACCTGCTTTAATATTTCATCAACCGCTATCGGCTCCAGTTTTGGCTGTCCCTGCCAAACCATCAATAAATGATCAAAGTCTTTCATAATGGTTGTATAATTCTGTTAATTTTTGTTTGATACGATATATCTTCACTCTTAAATTCCCCTCTGATATACCCGAAACATCTGCTATTTCGGGGTATGGCACTTCATCGAGTACCAGCGTTATTATAATTCTTTCCGACTCCTCCAGTTTAGATATACACTTGTACAACAAAGCCACCTGTTCATTCTTTTCAGAAAACTCCTCGCGTTTGGTTTCAGCAATGGTTGGGGTCAGCTCATCCTTTGCCTGCCTTTTTTCCGACCGCAGGTAGGTTAAACAGGTGTTAACCGCAATTCGGTAGATCCAGGTTGATATCAGCGCCTGATTACGAAACTTGTGCAGATTTTGCCAAACCTTTAAAAACGTTTCTTGCAACAGATCGTTGGCGGCATCATCATCACCCGTGTAACCGTAGCACAAGTGGAAAATTTTCTTCGAATTGGCTTCATATACCTTCCTGAAAGCTTCTTCTTTATTATCGGCCACTTGTTAATAGTTTAGTAGATTTTTATAGTTTCGACGAAGATATATGGTGTTTGTTACAACATATAACTTTTTTTATTTAGCCATGGCAATTTATTGTCGGCATCTTCCAGTAAAGCATTGTATTCCTGGCTGTAATCAAACTGCAGATCCTCATGCAGTTTTCCAATAGAAGTTTTAACTTTTTCCAGTTGCCGGGTCAAAATCAGCCGAATGGGCTTATAAGAAGTTTGGCGAACAACGTACTGCAGGTAATTTTGGCAAAAATTCAATAACAATTCTATCTCGGCGGGTTTTGTACCAATAAACTTGGTGTATTTGCTAAGCATCTTCAAGATCTTGCGGAGACCTTTTGCCGTAAAATAGCTTTGGGGAGGCAACTGGCTGAACATAAACCCAGCTTCAGCTTTAATGCTTTCTATGAAATCCTGCTCCGCGGTAGCCTCAAACAGCAAGTAGGCCAGCAATTCTTTGTTCTCCTTTTTGTAACGTGCCAGTCGCAGGCACAACTCGGCTAGTTGCTCTTGCGGCAGGTGCTGTATTTCTTTCTTTATTTGTTGTAGACCGTAAGTAGTGATGCTCATATTAAAGTTTCTGCAGCATAGTAAAATTTGTAGTTTAGCGGCACTGATCAAATCAAATGCAAAAAAACAAACTCACTCTGTATATTTTCATTGCGCTGGTACTTGGCGTTATTGCCGGCTACATTTATAATGTAACCATTATAGATTCCATCAATAATAAAATGAGTGTTGCCGAGGCAAATATAAAAGCCATAGACACCCGCTTGCTGGCCAGTAAAGATACCACAACCGCAGTTTATACCGCGCTTAAAACACAACGCAAAGACGAAGTAAAAGTTCGCAAAGAAAACGATACCGCAAGGGAAGATAAACTTGTTGGTTTTACTGTGCTCAGCGATATTTTTTTAAGACTTATAAAAATGATCGTAGCACCACTGGTGTTTACCACTTTGGTGGTGGGCGTTGCCAAGGTAGGGGATATTAAGTCGGTAGGGCGAATTGGAGGAAAAACGCTGCTTTGGTTCTTGAGCGCCACCCTTGTTTCGTTATTGCTTGGCATGATGCTGGTTAACTTTTTTAAACCGGGTGAGGCCATGCACCTGCCCTTGCCTGATAGTCACTTAGCTACAGGTATTCAAAAAACAGCTTTATCGCTTCGCGACTTTATAGGGCACGTTGTCCCCAAAAGTTTTATAGAATCGATGGCCAATAATGAGATTTTGCAGATTGTCGTATTCTCTCTCTTTTTTGGTGTAGCTACCGCTGCAATTGGAGAGCAGGGACTGATTGTCATCAAAGCATTGGATGCCATAGCGCACGTGATCTTAAAGATCACCGGCTATGTAATGAAGCTGGCACCGCTGGCGGTTTTTGGAGCGATCACAGCGATTATAGCCAAACAGGGGCTCGGTATTTTATCCACTTACGCCATTTTTATTGGTGAGTTTTATTTCTCGCTGTTGATCCTGTGGACGGTTATCGTGTTGGCCGGATTTGCAGTATTGCAAAAACGGGCGTTTAACCTGGTTGCCGGAATCAAGGATGCCATGCTGATCGCTTTTAGCACATCAACAAGCGAAGCAGCTTATCCCAAAGTACTGCTTGAACTGGAACGCTTTGGCTGCAATAACAAGATCGTAAGCTTTGTGCTCCCGTTAGGTTACTCATTCAACCTCGATGGTTCGATGATGTACATGACCTTTGCATCTCTGTTTTTGGCACAATCCTACGGCATTCATTTATCGTTCAGTCAGCAATTATCCATGCTGCTGGTATTGATGCTGACCAGCAAAGGGATAGCTGGCGTGCCCCGTGCATCTTTGGTGGTAATTGCAGGTACAATATCATTATTTAATATTCCGGAAGCGGGCCTGGCCCTGTTAATAGGCATAGATCCCTTACTTGATATGGGCCGATCTGCAACCAATGTATTGGGTAATGCTATGGCTACTGCCGTAGTGAGCAAATGGGAGGGAGAGCTGGATAATTAGTGAATTAGTGAATGACTGATTTAGTGATTATTGACTGGCGCGTGGCGAAACTTAGTTAAATAAATACTTACTTTGTTCCGATTATTTTAATTATGCCAGATACTAATAAAGCTGACTTTGCTGAGGCATTCAGAAATCGAACTAAAAGATTTGTTGTAGATAATATCAAATTCTTCAGAACGCTGCCGAAAACAGAGGAAGCCAAAATTATTGGTCGACAATTACTGAGATCATCTTCTTCAGTAGGCTCCAATTATCGCGCCGCTTGTCGGGCAAGGTCACAAGCGGAATTCCACGCCAAGCTATCTATCGTGGTAGAAGAGGCGGATGAGTCTGCTTTTTGGATGGAGGTTCTTGTAGAATCCGACGTTGTTAAACATACGGATTTAATCACTTTGTTGGAAGAAGCTAATCAAATCCTGAGAGTCACCTCCGCTGCGAGAAAGACAGTTTCTAAAGATAGATAATTCTAAATTCACTCAATCGCTAACTCATTCATTCACTAATTAATTATCCCCGTGCGTTCTAAAAAGATTTTCCTTGTTTTAAGTATAATCGTTCCTATTTTGTTTTACTGTATATACTATTACGGTATGATGGTAAAAAATGCACCGTATAAGTTTTCGGAGCTTCAGTCTATCCAGTTTCAGTATGGATATCGCGATAGCATGCTGAATAAGTATGATTCCCGCACCGATAGTTACCAATATCTTAACCGGAAGGATTCATTAGTTAAAATCCACCTGCGTTTAACTAACGATGATCTGCTTTACCTGCACCGTAAAGCAGCAGAGCTGGGTTTTTGGGATTTCCCGGCTGACGAGACTAACAATGAATCTAAAGCGCGTGTACCCCGCTTCATTATTCAGTATAACTATAAACGTAAAAGCAAAAAAGTTACGTTTGATGCCAATTTTGACGGGCACGAGAAACTGGTTGATGCCAACCAGCGCCTTATTAAAGAGTTGCAGAAGATGCTGTCGGGTGCGGAATCGCGTCAAAAAAACATCAAATAACGCATTGGAATTTAATTTATTAATCCGTATGTTTGCACCTCAAAATTTAAAACAATAATTAATCAACAATGTACGCAATAGTAAGTATAGCCGGACAGCAATTTAAAGTTGCAAAAGACCAGCAGATCTTTGTACACCGTTTACAGGGAGATGAAGGCGCTAGTATTGAATTTGACCAAGTATTGTTAGCAGAAAACGAAGGTAGCTTTAAATTAGGTTCAGACCTGGCAAGCGCTAAAGTTTCAGCTAAGATCGTGTCTCATTTAAAAGGTGATAAAGTAATTATCTTCAAAAAGAAAAGAAGAAAAGGCTACCAGAAGAAAAATGGTCACCGTCAGCAATTTACCAAGATCGAGATCACAGGTATCACATTATAATTAAATTTTAACCGGGCCGATCAACGTCTGCTCACAAAAGAAATTAAGAAATGGCACACAAAAAAGGGGCCGGTAGTTCAAGAAACGGCCGCGAATCACATAGCAAGCGTTTAGGTATCAAAATTTTCGGTGGTCAACCAGCTATTGCAGGTAACATCATCGTTCGTCAGCGTGGTACTAAACATAACCCGGGTTTAAACGTAGGCATTGGTAAGGATCATACCTTATTTGCTTTAACAGCCGGACATGTAGTATTTAAAAAGAAAGCAGATAACCGTTCTTACGTTTCTGTTATTCCTTTTGAGATCTCAGCTGTAGCGGAAGACCTTGCACCAGCACCTGTTGCTGCTGCTGAAGCTGCACCCGTTGCAGAAGAGTCTGTTGCTAAGAAGGCACCAAAAGCTAAAAAAGAAGAAGCAGCTGCTGAATAATTTTAGCAAGCTCACAATATTGAGAAAGCCTCGAATCGTTTGATTCGGGGCTTTTTTATGCTTTTATTCCTGTGATAAACCTTTTCATGACTTGCCAAAACAAATCAATCTTGTAGGATAAGTAGTCAACTACTTCGGGTGAGATTGTTTATCCGCCAATTTGCTCTTAGCTTATGCCGAGTCTTGCAAAAATCTGAGAATTTGGAGCTATGATCTATTCATAGCTCACCTTCTTAAAATACCAGCCGTCCGCATCAATGACCGGCATAGTCTTGCTCGTGACGCTTACTCCTTTGGCAGTTACCGTAACATGTTGAACACCCGCATCCGTAGTAACATCCAGCGGTAACGCCATATCCAGGTTTTGAAGTTTGATCAAATATTTGCCCTCTTGTCGTTGCGCTACTATATCAAACTCTACCTTATTGGTAGTACGCAGGTAGAGGTCAAACATAGGTTTCAGGCTTTTGCCATAGGCCTTGCTGAAATATTGCTCCACATCATCGGTATTGTTCAGGTGATCGTAGGTATGATTCGGATCGGTGACAAAACCTTTTAGGGTGGGGAAAAACAGGCTATCGCCCATAACATAGTTAAGGGTGTGCATAAAGAACCCGCCCTTGCCATAAATATCTCCGTTATAGGCAGATTCCTCGTCGATATCTTTACCCAATACGATCGGTAATTTATTCTGAAATCCCTTAACTGAATTTTGGAATAGCTTGATGTAAGCAGGCTTCCCTGCGAACTCTAAAGTAAACAACGCGTCTGCATAAGTATTGATCCCCTCATGGATCCAATAGTCGGCCCAGTCAATAGCGGTAACTTTGTTGCCCCACCATTCGTGACCGAATTCATGGTGCAGCAGCCAGTCGTAATCCTGACCGCCAACTTTTACGTACCTGAACTTATTGCCATAAGCCACCATGCTTTGGTGCTCCATACCAAGGTGGGGCGTTTCTACCAAACCGGCTTTTTCTTTTGCCCAGGGATATTCGCCAAAATATTTTTCCTTCTCGTGGATCGTTTGCTCCCAGATGTCCATCAGCTTTGCTGCTTTGCCGGCATGTTCATTCAGTACATAAAACTCCATGGGTACGGTACGACCGGCTACGCTTTTGTAAGTGCGTTTAACCAGTTTATAATCGCCTACATTGAACAGTATGCTATAGTTATTGATGGTGTAGTTGGTTTTCCAGTGGAAGGTAGCTTTATCGCCATTAGTAGATTTCTTTACCAAGATACCAGGTCCTGCAACAACCAAATCCTTTGGAACGGTAATGATCAATTCTGCACCTTCATTTGGCTCATCAGACGGGTGATCTTTGCAAGGATAGTATATTTTGCCGCCTGTGCCCTCGGCGGTGATGGCCAGCCAGTTATGGCCGGTGGAGTCGCGCGTCCAAGTAAATCCATCATCCCACGGCGGGCGGACGGCCACATGCGGCTTACCGCCATAGATCACTTTCACACTGGCCTTACCTGCAGGCAATTCCTTTACTGTGTTAATGGTGATCATATTGTTTTTATATTCAAACGGTTCCTTCGTGCCGTTGATCGATACCTGTTTTACATTCAAAGAATCCAACAGATCAAACAACAATACATGCGTTGGTTTGGCCGTGATGAGATCTATGGTAGTGTATCCATCTATCGACTTCTGCTCAAAGTTAACATCTAAGGCAATGGTATAATGCCGGATATCCACATTGGCCTGCTCGGGTTTAAGTTTGCCACCGGATGTGATCTTGCTTTTTTGCGCGGAGACAACCAGTGTTGATGCTACGAATGCTAGGGTATAGATTGTTTTTTTCATTTTCTCTTTTGGATATTCGATGCTCATTGGAAGTGTGAAACTACATCTAACAATCTTATTTTTGTACAGGAGGCTTAATAACTTTTTGCAGCGCTGAATATTATCGGCACTGTATAGGCCACAACTATCGGTTTTCCCATCTGCATTCCGGGAGTCCATTTTGGAGATGCTTTTAATATGCGCAATGCTTCTTTATTGTAGGCCGGACGAAGACTTTTTAAAATTTTGAAATTCGTTAATCTTCCGTCTTTCTGAATAATAAAAGTGATAATAACTTTGCCTTCTATTTGAGGGTCGTTTTTTGGCCAGCGTAAATTTTCTTTAATGAAATTTTTGAAAGCGTCCTCACCTCCGGGGAACTTTGGAGAAACTTCGTACTCGATGAAAGAATTTTGCGGACTTACCGAATCGGTTTTTGCTTGCGGTGATTGTGCGTGAGCATTCACTATCGTCACAAACAGAAAAGCGGCAGGTAATAACTTTTTCATCTCCGTGTATTTAATATTCCCTCACCAGCAACCCATCGGCAAAGTCGCGCAAATATTGTTTGCTTTGTTCGGGGAGATTGATCTGCTCCAGTGCTTTAAAAGCTTTTTCAGCATAGGCCTGCATTTCATCTTCGGCATAACGGCGTACGTCTGCAGCGTTATATATAGCTGTTACTGCTGCTACTTTCTCAGCGGCATTAAATTCCTTTGCAGCCAGCCATGTATCCAGTTCAGCACTGCTTGTTAATTCAAGCGCCTTGATCAGCAAATATGTTTTTTTATTGGAGATGATATCGCCGCCAACCTGCTTGCCAAATTTTTCCGGGTCGCCGTATACGTCCAGAATATCATCCTGCAATTGAAAAGCAATGCCGAGGTTGATCCCAAAAACGGATAACAGATCGGCATCTTTTTGATCAGCTTCGCCGATGAGCGCACCAATTTTTAGGGCCCCGCCTAACACTACAGCAGTTTTAAGGCGGATCATGTTGATATATTCATCAATACTGATGTCACTGCTGGTCTCAAACGTCATATCCAGCTGTTGTCCCTCGCAAACGCCTACTGCTGTATCGTTAAAAATATCCAGCACCTGGCGCAAAATATCGTTACGAACCTGCATCATTAGTTTATAACCCTCTATCAGCATCACGTCGCCGCTCAGGATAGCTACATTTTGATTCCATTTTTCGTGTACTGTGGAGCGGCCGCGCCGCTTAGGAGCGTTGTCCATAATATCATCATGCATCAGCGTGAAATTATGGAACACCTCAATAGCCAAAGCGGGAGGTAAGGCAGCTTCAACATCGCCGCCAAATAGGTCGCAGGCCATCAAAAGCAAGGCAGGGCGCATACGTTTGCCGCCAATGGCTAATATGTAGGTTATCGGTTCATACAATTCCGCCGGGTAAAGTGGATACTTTAATTTTGCAACGGATGTAGCAATCAGTGCTTGCAGATCTTCGAGTTTTCTCATTTGGGGGTCGACTGGGTGAAATGTTAGGGGTATATTTTTTCCAACAATCACTAAATCAGTAATTCACTAAATCAATCATTAACTCTGTACCAAACTAAAATCTATTTGTTTCTTGGTCAGGTCCACATTTTTTACTTTGATACTAACCTCATCGCCCAGTTGATAAATTTTCTTCTTTCGCTGGCCGATGATAGCATAATTTTTCTCGTCTAAAGTATAAAAATCATCGCTGATATCGCGCAGGCGAATCATGCCTTCGCATTTATTTTCGATGATCTCCACATACATGCCCCATTCGGTAACACCAGAGATAATGCCGGTAAATGTATTGCCCACCTGGTCTTTAAGGTACTCGGCCTGTTTGTATTTAACAGACGAGCGTTCGGCGTCAGCCGCCTTCTTTTCCATTTGCGAGCTGTGCTTGCAAAGTTCTTCGTAATGATCGGCATTGGCGCTTTGTCCACCGTTTAGGTAATGAAAAAGCAGGCGATGCACCATCACATCGGGGTACCTCCGGATAGGCGAGGTAAAATGGGTGTAATGGTCGAACGCTAAGCCGTAATGGCTGCTGGTTTTTGTGGTGTAGATAGCCTTCGCCATCGACCTGATAGCCAGGTGAGTAAGTACGTTTTGCTCTTTCTTCCCTTCAACATCCTCCATCAAAAAATTCAGGGACTTTGCAGTTTCCTTGTCAGACTTGGTATTGATCTTATACCCAAACCTTGCTGCAAACTGGGCAAAGTTGGCCAGGGCATCAGGTTTAGGGGAGTCGTGAGCACGGTAAACAAAAGTGTATTTATGCTTGCCTTTGCCCATCTTATTCACATATTCTGCAACCTTTTTATTAGCCAGCAGCATAAAATCTTCAATCAGCTTATGGGCATCTTTACGTTCTTTTACATATACACCGGTTGGCTTGCCGGTTTCATCCAGTTTGAATTTAACCTCGGTAGTTTCAAAGCTGATGGCTCCCGCTTTAAACTTGCGTTCGCGCAGTTTGTAGGCCAGTCCGTTCAGTTTTTCTATCTCTTCAACATAGTCGCCGGTTTTGGTTTCTATTACATCCTGCACTTCCTCATAGGTAAAGCGCCTGTCACTATGGATCACCGTTCTGCCGAACCATTGTTCTACTATATTGGCATTGTAGTCAAGTTCAAATACAGCTGAAAAACACAGTTTATCTTCTTTTGGCCTGAGTGAGCACAGGCCGTTTGATAGTCTTTCTGGCAGCATCGGAATCACCCTGTCTACCAGGTAAACAGACGTACCGCGCTCGTATGCTTCCTTATCTAATGCAGAGTCGGGGATAATATAATGTGATACGTCGGCAATATGTACGCCTACTTCGTAGTTACCGTTCTCTAGTTTTTTATAAGATAATGCATCATCAAAATCTTTCGCATCAAACGGGTCGATAGTGAAAGTAAGCACCTCTCTAAAATCGCGGCGTTTGGCAATTTCTTCACTGGAGATCTCAGCCGGAATTTCTTCAGCATCTTTCTCCACATCGGCGGGGAAGGAGAGCGGGAAGCCGTATTCGGCCAGGATAGCGTTCATCTCCGTATCGTTCTCACCCTGATTACCTAAAACGTGCTTAATTCGCCCGATTGGGTTTTTTGCACCGGCAGGCCAGTCGGTAATTTCAGCAACCGCTTTAATCCCGTTTTTGGCACCGTTCAGATCGGTGATGGGGATGAAGATATCGTGCATCATCTTACGGTCATCCGGAATGAAAAAAGCAAAGCGTTCGGAGAGTTTTACGATACCTGTAAACTCCATTTTGTGGCGCTGGATGATCTCGATTACCTCGCCTTCCTGCCGTTTGCCTTTACTGGCGGAGTAAACATAAACTTTTACACGATCGCCATTCAGTGCGTTGCGTAGTTTACGCGGAGCCACAAAAATATCGGTTTCTGCAGGGTCATCTGTAACGATAAAGGCGGACCCATCATTGGTCAGATCTACCTTACCTTCCACGAAGGTTTTCAATTCAAGCAGCTGGAATTTTCCCGGTGTAATTTCTTTTAAAACACCTTTAAATGCCTCCTCTTTCAATACGTCGAATATTACGTCGCGGGCATCAGGATCACGTACATTAAGTTTAGCAGAAACTTGCTTATGATTAAGTGGCGTATTGCCGTTCTGCTCGAATATATCCAACACCATTTGCGCAAGCACTTTGTTGATGGATGAATTGCCTTTACTTTTCTTTTTAGACATAGGTAATATGTAATGCAGCTAAGATAAGGATTTATGCTGAATTGGGTTGTCGATGAAGCGTGTTTCTATTAAACCCCGGAGCGTGAAAAGATAGTATTTGGCATGCAAAATGGCCGTATGGGTTGAAATTAGCTAATTCAATCTCTATTAATCGCACTGTGTTTACGCCAATAAAATTACTTCACTAAACTTGGGTGGTATCTTACTTTATAAGTTACAGACATTCTACAAGACAGATAGGTAATATTTGATGAGGGCATTTATTTATTGATGAATTTTATTAGTTTTATGCTCACAAAAACACCTAAATCTGCCCGGCCCTTATGACCGCTTTTGCCATCCGTGTTTATATAATCGCTTCTCTATTATTCTCGATGTTTTCTTGCAGGAAAAAGCCTGTTTATCTGCCTGTAAATGGATCTGATAATTCCCAAATACAGCAACTGATAAAACAAGGTAAAAATCTACAAAGTGCCCATGCAGATTCGGCTTTGGCAATAGCTGAAAAACTTTCAAAAATTGCAGAGCACACCCATGATAAAACCGCTGTAGTATACAGCGAATTATTTAAAGCGCATTACTTGTGGATGTCTGCCGATCATCAACAGGCTATGGGCATGGCTATAAAAGCACTGGCTGACATCGATAAAAACAAGATCAACCAAGCCTATCCACAGATTTATAGTTTGATCAGTAATCTGCATAAAGAAAATACTAATTATAAAAAGGCATTTGAGTCGCAGCAAAACGCATTGAGCTGGGCAACAACAAATAAGGATACTATGATGATCATCAGTGCGCTGAGCCAAAAAGCGATGCTGACGCATTCGATCAGGAAAGTAAGAAGGGATACAGTCCGGGATACTTCAATCAATATCCAGATCAGGGCCTTGAAAATTGCTGAAAGCAATAGCAAGTATGAGCGCGTATCTATACCGCTTTACGACAATGTAGGGCAGTATTACCTGGACAAAAAAGATTTTGATAAAGCGATTTACTACGCCGGCAAAGGTGCATTTTTGGCCCGGAAACTAAACCAACCACGATCGTTAACTTATGCTTACGCTTGGTTAGGGCAAGCCTGGTTCTTTAAGGGGGAGCAGCAAAAGGGATTGGACTATTTGAATAAGGCGATAGCTATTTCAAGAGAAATAAAAGAGCCTTACCGCGAGATGGAACTTTATGGGCACCTGGAAGATTGCTACGTTGCCATGCAGGATTATAAAACATCACTTAACCTTGTTCTGCGCGCCCAAAAAATGCGCGACTCATTAAAAGTGCGGCAGAATGAAGTAAAGATGAGCGAACTGGAGATCAAATATCAAACCGCCACAAAAGATAAAGCTATTGCTGAAATGGGACACCAGCAATCTGAAAAAAACAGGCAACTGCTGATTGTGGTGGCAGGATGTGTTTTGTTTATCGTATTCACTATTGTTCTTTATTTGCAATATCGACTGATAAGGAAAGATAATCGTTTAAATATAATCAGTAACGTGAAGAAGGATCAAGCGTTACAGAATATCGCTTTTGTTCAGTCGCATGAGATCCGCAAACCTGTAGCTTCCATTATGGGTCTGATCAATGTTTTAAAAGCTAATGATTATGAGGTAGACAAAGAAACACTCAGCAAATTACAGCAGGCTGGTGAAGAGTTAGATACGGTGATAAAATCCATCATTGTTCATGTGGAGGAAGAGGCGATGGGGTAAATCCCATAAATAATAAGAGTTGACATGGTGATTGATAGATAGTTTTAATGTGTTGACAATCAGTTAATTTAAAAAGTTAAACATTGAATTAGATTAAGTTGAGTTAACCCTGATTTGATCTAAAAATCGTAGATAATACGATTTTAAAAGCTTTAATCGTCTCGCTCAGCCCACAATTGTAATACATTCTTCTTCAACCAATGCTTCGCCACGGTAGCGCCTGATAAGTTGCGCCGTGGCAATCACATCCTTTTGGCAATAGGTACAGATACGGGGCAGATCATCTTCCACCCAATAAACATAGCCTACCTGGCTGCCATCAATATCGTCTTTTGAGGTTGGAATATTGAAGATAGCGGTGAGCAGGTTTAGCGAAGTATAATTTTTATAATCGCCGAATTTCCAGAGTTCCATGGTATCGAGGTGGTTGATCTCCCATGGCTTTTTACCTGCTATATGCAAATGGGGAGGGAACTGTACGCCATTGATGAGCATCCGGCGGCAGATGTAGGGAAAATCGAACTCTTTGCCATTATGAGCGCAGAGTATAATACTCGCTGGTTGACTGCTCAGCATCTTGCTGAAATCTTCCAGCAGTTCCTTTTCCTCGTGCCCTGCAAATGATTTAACACGGAGAGCCGTACGTTTTCCATTTAAAAAGATGCCCACTGAGATGCAGACGATCTTACCAAACTCCGCCCAGATTCCGGCCCGTTCATAAAATTCTTCGCCTGTAGCCTCATTGCGCTGCAACCGGGTTTTATGCGCCCATAACTCCTGCATATGTTCGGGTACTTCTGCGTGGGTTGCATATTGCGGTACGGTTTCTATGTCCAATACCATCAGGTTACCAAGGTCATATTGTTCAAGCATGGGTTTTTGATTTGGAAACTAATGTAGATAATATTAATTCGTGTAAAGTCACGAAGTTGCTACTACTTGTTGGATCAATAGCTGACTATTGATTTTCAAAACTCACTTGCGTTGCAAATTTTGTACTTACTCTGTTATTGGCTTTTTAAATCTGTTTTGCGCTGATTGTTTTTATCTAAAATTTCAAAATAGATCACAAGATTATTCCCTTCGGCATCAACCAGGGTTAATTTATGCTTACCTGGAGATGGACTCAACGCAACCTGGTGAAAAGTTGAAGTTTCGGCTACGTACTTGTTATCCAAATGCCAGAAAATTTTAATGCCGGGCTGTCTGTGAGCAGCGTTAAAGATCACCTTCCCGCGTTTCCCATCAACCTCCAGCGGTACGTAGATCTTGGCATTGTCTTTTGGATAGATGAGCTCCATAGGGTTACCATAATCTGCCTCGCCACAACCCGGCTTAAAGCCGGGCAACACATGGTATTGATAGTTTTTGGTTTTGTAATAGTACTCCATTGATGGGGGCAGCACAAACCAGCCTTTATTCACTATATTTTCCGGTAGTTCGCAATTTCCGGTGACCTGGTAGTGTTCATCGGGGGAGAGGTGTACCAGCCGGTGCCATGGGCATGAAGGTGCTTTTAGTCCCGGCTTTGGTACCCATTCTTCTGCAAGATTAGTGCAGTACTGCCCCGCCCGGTAACCGCTTTCTTTACACACGCTGATCTTTATCATTTCGCCCATAGGCATATCGAACCAGTCGCGGGCAGCAGGCAACTGCCGGAATATCTCAAACATGGCAGGGGCGGCGGTGTTGATCCCGGTTAAGCCCGGCCTGCCTTCGCCATCGGTATTGCCTACCCAAACACCCACCACGTATTTTGGCGTAATGCCAATAGCCCAACCATCTCTGAAACCAAAACTGGTTCCGGTTTTCCAGGCAATGCGCTGCGTTGAACTAAACTGTTGCCATAGCATTTCTTCCCCGGGGCGCATCACCTCCTCCATGGCCTGTAAAGTGTAGTATATGGAGCCGGCGTCCAGCAAGCCATTGTTTTCCAGTACGGGTTTTTCTTTTGTTTGTAATTTATATACAGGGTGGTGATAATCGGCGGCATCGTACTTCCCGTTATATTTTTGGTAGTGATTAAGCACTCTTGCCATATCCGCGTAAATACCGGTAAGTTCCCAGAGGGTATTTTCTCCGCCGCCCAATATCAGGGACAAGCCATAGTGATCTGCAGGTTGCGTAAGCGTTGTCACGCCCGCCTTTCGCATCATATCGTAAAAACGTTCGTATTTGTATTGCTGAAGCATTTTAACAGCCGGAACGTTCAATGAGCGCGATAAAGCGTTAGAAGCAGGTACCACACCATCATAGCTCAGATCAAAATTTTCCGGATGATAGCCTGAAATCTGCGTTGGCATATCTGGAATCAGGCTGTTCGGCAGAATTAATCCATCGTGCATCATGGATGCGTACAACAGGGGCTTTAAGGTGCTTCCCGGGCTTCTGGGAGCGCCGATAACGTCAACATCACTCTCCATATTAGGGTCTTCGCGGTGCGAGATATTACCTGCATAGGCGAGGGTTGCCCCGGTTTCCACGTCGAGGACTATTGCCGCTATGTTATTGATATCGTTGCCTTTCAACACCTGGTGATGGCGTTCTAAAATGCCGGTTACCTGCTGCTGCAGGTTGGCTTTCAGAGTGGTGTTGATCCTGGTAAGCTGGTTTCCTTTACTCCTGTTTTCAGCTTTAAATCTTTGCAGCAGGTGAGGAGCGGCCTGCGGTAACGGTATCGGCTTTTCCGGAACCGGTTCAAACTCAGCAAGCTTCGCTGTGGTGCTATCGATAATGCCTTGCTTGTAAAGCCGGTTGAGTAAAAGGTTGCGTTTTTTCAAAAGTGTATGGCGATTTTTACCGGGATGAACCAGCGACGGGGAGTTGGGTAACACCGCTAAAGCGGCCATTTCACCCCAGGATAGTTTATCCGGCCCCCGGCCAAAGTATCGCCAGGCGGCGGCATCCAATCCAATAACATTACTGCCAAATGGAGCGTTACTGGCGTACATGGCCATGATTTGATCTTTACTGTACCCGCATTCCAACCGCAGTGCCATAAAGATTTCACCTGCCTTATTCAAAATAGTACGCTTGTGGTGCGTGGCAAGGCGAATCACCTGCATGGTTAGCGTACTACCCCCGCTAGTCACCCTTTTGGAGCGAATGTTTTGTTTGACAGCCCGAACAAATGCAAAGGGGTCAAAGCCGGGATGATGTTCAAATCGTTTATCCTCGAAAGCGATTATGCATTGCCGGAACTTAGTGGGCACGCTATCATTATAAGGGAATCGCCACTGACCGTCGGACGCGATAGACGCACCAAGCAACTGCCCCGCATCATCGTTGATAACAAAAGAGGTAGGTGTTTTAAACAAAGGATTTGGCAGGCAAAAAGCAAACCATATTCCCAGTCCCAATAAAAACGCCGTTATTATAATTACTTTTGGCTTTTTAAATTGATGTTTAACTTGTTGTAGACGCAGTTGCATTAAAAAGCCGGAACGTTAAATTAACAGCATGAAAGTAGTCAAATTATTAAGGAATTCAAGGTAAATTATCAGGGATTGGCAGGCATATTTAAGTTTAAGCAATTTAACGTAGACCAGAGCAATTGCGCCATGAAAGTTAATACTGACGGCGTTTTGCTGGGGGCATTAGCTACCGCAAACCTTCCTGAACGAATCCTTGATATCGGTGCCGGCACGGGTGTTATTGCCCTTATGCTGGCGCAACGATTTTCCAATGCAATCATCGATGCAGTGGAAGTCGACGCAGCCGCAGCGATAACGGCGAATAGGAACTTTCAAACCTCTTCCTTTTCAGATCGGTTAAAGATGTTTGGCACTGGTTTCGAGAGCTACTTTGAAACATTGCCTACCGTTCGCTATGATCTCATAGTATCCAATCCGCCATTCTTTTTAAATTCTCTAACTTCTCCCGGCGAAAAGAAGACCCTGGCTAAACACACTGATGAGCCGTTTTTTGAGCGACTGCTTTCAGCAATTAGCAGCCATTTAACGGATCGTGGTATTTGTGCAATGATATTACCGGTGGAAACAGGGGTCCTCGTAAAAAAGCTACTGCCGCAAATGAACTTGCATTTGAATGGTCGTATCGTCATAAAATCTTTTGCAGAATCAATGCCGCACAGGGAGATAATTACAATGAGTTATCAAATTACGCCATCAAGCGAAAGTGAACTTGTGATTTACGATGAACCGAAAGTTTACACTTTGGAATATCAAACCTTACTAAAAGACTTTTTAACAATTTTCTAAATCTAAAATGCCCAAAATAGGCCTTATATCCGATACACACAGTTACCTTGATGATGCTGTTTTTAAGCACTTTGACAGTTGCGACGAGATTTGGCACGCCGGTGATTTCGGGACACTCGAATTAGCAGAAAAACTTGCGGCTTTTAAACCTCTCAAAGGGGTTTATGGTAATATAGACGATAAAGATATCCGCCAGACTTACCCGGAGTATCTTCGCTTTAAATGTGAGGAAGTAGATGTTTGGATAACGCATATTGGAGGCTACCCCGGCAGATACAGCCCGCTGGTGAAACCTGAAATTTACAGCAACCCACCACAGTTATTCATTACCGGGCATTCGCATATCTTAAAAGTAATTTATGATAAAAAGATCAGCTGCCTGCACCTCAACTCTGGCGCGGCAGGCAAACAAGGCTGGCATAAAGTGCGAACATTATTGCGGTTTAGTATTACCGGAGACAAAATTCACGGGATGGATGTAATTGAGCTAGGAGGGAAGTAGTTTCCTGGTCAAAATGCTATCGCGGTTAACAATAAACTTGCTACTGCATTTGTCCATTGACCATAATTTAAAGATTAGCCTTTTGCAGCTTCCATTTCAAATACAGAATCAATCAGCAGCTCTTTTTGTTTGCCTGCAGCTACAGCTAATACATCACAACGCTCGTTTTCGGGATGCCCATTGTGGCCCCTAACCCACACAAATTTAACTTGGTGTATTTTAGCAATATTGAGATAGCGCAGCCATAGATCCTTATTTTTTTTACCTGCGAATCCTTTGGCTAGCCAGCCATTCACCCAACGCTTTTCTATAGCATCTATAACATATTTCGAATCGGAGAAAATAGTTACTTGTTGATTGGGCGTTTTGATAGCTTCCAGTCCGCTGATAACAGCAAGAAGCTCCATACGGTTATTGGTTGTCTTTCGAAAACCGGCGGAAAGCTCTTTATAGTGCTGCCCGGAACGTAATATAACTCCGTAACCACCCGGTCCCGGATTTCCGCTAGATGCGCCGTCAGTATAAATTTCTATCATAAACCCTGAATGTTAAAAGGGCGACAAAAGTAATAAATTCCTGATTGCAGGTTAATCAAGTAACGGGTTAAAGTTTTTTGACCTTTAACCTCAAAGAGTTCCCAATTACGATGACATCGCTAAATGCCATTGCCAGTGCGCCAACCATAGGGTTAAGAAAGCCTAAAGCAGCAATGGGTATAGCAATTATATTATAGGCAAATGCCCAAAACAGGTTTTGTTTTATGGTTAGCAGGGTGTGCCTGCTGATCTGCAGAAAAGTTACTACGGATTGCAGATCGGTATTCAACAAAATTACTTTAGCCGATTGAATTGCGATATGGCTGGCATCATTCATAGATACACCCACATCAGCCTGCGTAAGGGCAGGGGCATCATTAATACCATCGCCTATCATAATGGTTTTGCCTTTTTTGCGGTACATATCAACCACGCTTAATTTTTCATCCGGTAATTTTTCGGCGTGAACCTCTTTTATTCCTAATGTCTGCGCTACGGATACACACCTGCTGGCCTTATCTCCGCTTAATAAAACCGGCGTTATCCCTGCTTTTTTCAGTTGATTTACCAGATGCAACGCATCAGGTTTAAGTGTGTCTTCAACCGCTATTTGCGCTGCTAATACCTGGTTCTTGTAAAGAACAAGGTTAAAGTTATCATCTTTGTTTAGCTTGGCAGTGCCCAAAAAGTAATGGTTGCCTTCAACGTCTTCTGCGCGCATACCGAGCCCTTTTTCTTCCACCGCCGTTTTCAATATCACTTTTTGTTTGGGATGGCTGGCCAACTCAGCAACTAATGATTTTGCTATCGGGTGATTGGAGCGCTCTTCGATAGCGATGATTACCCCGCGGATATACTCCAGATCCAACCCTTGCTCTACTTTAATATCTTTGATACTGAATTTACCCGTAGTTAGGGTTCCCGTTTTATCAAATATTACAAATTTGGTATTGGCTACCGCTTCAATTGTATCACCGCCTTTTATCAGGATGCCATTTTTTGCTGCCCGGCCTAAACCTACCATTACGGCTGTGGGGGTTGCTAAACCCATGGCACATGGACAAGAAATAACCAACACAGCTATCGCGTTCATCATGGAGCGCTGCATACCTGCATCGGTCGCAAAATATGTTATTATAAATGTCAAAGCAGCAATGCCAATCACAACGGGGACAAAAATGGAAGCTACCTTATCACCGAGTTTTTGTACAGGAGGCTTGGCTGCCTGCGCCCGTTTCATCAAATCAATTATCTGCGACAGTGTGCTGTTGCTTCCGATCTTGGTAGCCATGATTTTGAGATTACCCTGCTGTAATATGGTGCCGCCGATGACTGTATCATATTTCTTTTTTGCAACCGGAACACTTTCGCCGGTAATCATGGCTTCGTTGACCAATGCATCGCCGCTTAAAACCTCTCCATCTACAGGTACCTGGTCGCCTTCATTCACTAACAGGATATCGCCTGTTTGCACCTCTTTGGCACTAACAACTTCCGTTACACCATTAATTACCCGATTAGCATTAACCTGCTGAAACTTCATCAGATCTTTTACAGCAGAGGTAGTTTGATTAACCGACCTTTTCTCCAATACATTGCCAAGCAACACAAGGGTAATTATCGTTGCGCAGGTTTCATAGAATAAATAATGCTCACCAAGATCCTGGATAGTGCCTACCAGGCTATAAACAAAAGCGGAGGCGGATCCGATAAAGATCAGCACATCCATATTAGGCACTCCGCCCTTTATCGAACTCCAGGCGCTTTTACCGAAATGCAAACAACCAACTACAAAAACTGGCAGGCATAGCACAAATTGAACAATTGGATGATGCAAAAAATGCCATGGCAAAAACATATGCAACAGAAGGGGAGCGGTAAAAAAGGCGCAGAATATAAATTTGTTCTCCACTTTATCATAAAACATAGTTTTATGAGTGTCAACATCGTCAACTACGTGAAAACCTAAATTTTCTATATCGTTAATAATTCCTGGAACCAGTGTCTGGTCGGCTGTGCTGAATTTCACTTCTTCGGAAGCAAAGCTAACCAGTATATTTTCCAGTCCTTTCTTTTCCAATAACTTATGAATGCTCATCGCACAATTATTGCAATGCATCCCTGTAACGTTTAATTCAACTAGTTCCTCTGCCATGATGTACAAATTTAACCATTAAGCAGAACGATTCTAAATAAATAGGGTAAGGCGATTGTAATTTTAAAAAAGGTTTGCAAAACGTAACAAAATTTCTATTTTTGCACTCCCAACACGGTAGATGTAGCTCAGTTGGTTAGAGCATCGGTTTGTGGTACCGAGGGTCGTGGGTTCGAGCCCCATCATTTACCCTTCACGGGGCAAGAGATTTTCAGAAGTCTTTTGCCCCTTTTTTTGCTTGATAATTGCTTGTTTGTCAGGTAAATACGGCGGAAGCTATCATTAACTTTAGCGGTTCGATGTTTTAGATTTTCAAAAGGGATTTTTTCGGGAAACATCGAACCAATTAGCCTTCTTTTCTCTTCATCATTTGATTTACAGTAAATTACACTTAGATTAGCGTAAGTTGCTATCGCTTTGTCTATAATGGGCTCTAATTGGCTTTTTGTATACTTATTTTTACCTAACTCAGCAAGTTGAGCCTCTGTAATCAGTATTCCCCGCTCACAATCTGCTTTTATCCCTTTATAATCGGCACTGTCAAGATCCCCAGCCAATAATAATTCCCGCGCTTTGGAAAGTCGGTTATTAAACTCTGTAAGCTGTTTTGCCAAAGAAATCTTATACTCTTTATATCCAACGGTGTCATTAGCGTATTCGTCAAGGATAACAATTTTAAACAACTCAATAGCGCGGGGATTGAGCGTATATAGATCAAGCAATTGTAAAAGTTCGTTATTAACCTCATCAGCTTTATACCTGCAACCACATTTTGAGCAACAGTGGTAGTAGTAATAATACATGCTCCGCCCTTTTGAACCGCTTGTGCATAGCGTTCGGGGACACCTTGAACAACTAATAAAGCCTTTTAAAGGAAAATGTTTATTGGTGATAATTTTAGTTTTAATCGTCCGCTTGTTGCCGTCTAAGATATCCTGAACTTCGTAAAACAAGTATTCTGATATGATTGGTTTATGTAATCCGGTAACAGTAAAAGCATCCTCATCTTTATATTGCGCTATGGGAATTCTACCGCAATAGATCGGATTGCGAACGAGCCTTAAAAAATTGTTTTTACTGCAATTCAAACCTGATTCTACCACTTTTTAAATATTTGTTCGGTGGAATATTTGCCTTTGGAGATTTCCTTAAATGCCCATTCCATCAACTTAGCCTGTTCTCCGTCAGGACTGATATATTTTTGCCGTCTTCTGCGGTACGGTTGAGGTAACCAACTGGGGCGAGGCCGGGCCAGCGTCCTTCTTTTCTTGCCCTTCGAATACCATAAAACGTATTCAATCCACGCCTGTCATTCTCAATTTCAGGGGCTGTCAGATAAATGGCCAGCATCATCTTATTTTCCGGCACTGTCATGTCTAACGGCTGCTCAATAGCTTGCGGTTCTACTTACAATGCGGGGATAACATAGTGGCTATCCTGTATATGGTTCTAACCGGTATCGGCTACTTACTTATCCTGACTGGCGGCAACTGGTTGTCGCGACAGATCAAGGGTAATCTCAATAAAGATATTTTTAATAGGGATAACGAAACGTTCCCGCAGGAAGAAAGGCTATTGGAAAATGAATATTCAATCAACCTGCCTGCTAAGTATAAACTCAACGGCAAAGTGAGGGATTCTTATATCAATGTGATCAATCCACACCGCTCAACGGCGGTTTTGGGCCTGGCAGGTGCAGGTAAAACATACTTCGTCATCCGGCATGTGATCGACCAGCACATTCGTAAAGGGCACAGTGTGTTTTTGTATGATTTCAAGTTTAGCGATTTGACTCTGATCGCTTATAATGCATTGTTAAAGTATTATGCTAACTACAAAGTCAAGCCCACTTTTTGGGTGATCGATTTTGATAAGATCTACCATCGTTGCAACCCACTAGACCCGCAAAGTATGGAGGATATTACCGATGCGACGGAATCCAGCCGCACGATCATGTTAGGTTTGAACCGGGAATGGCTGAAAAAGCAGGGTGATTTCTTCGTGGAAAACCCCATTAATTTCCTGACGGCTATTATATGGTATTTAAGAAAGCATGAAAAAGGCCGGTATTGTACCTTACTCCATGTCATCGAATTGATGCAAACCGACTATGACCGGCTTTTCGCGGTGCTGGAACAGGAAGAAGAAATCAAGGTATTGATTAATCCTTTTATATCTGCCTACCACAACAAGGCGATGGCGCAGTTAGAGGGGCAGATCGCTTCGGCCAAGATCGGGCTGGCCCGTTTGGCTTCGCCACAATTATATTATGTGTTATCAGGCAATGATTTCACCTTAGATATCAATAACCCGGATGAGCCTACAATCGTGTGTATGGGCAACAACCCGCAAAAGCTACAGGTGTATGGTGCGGTACTTTCTTTGTATGTAAATCGGATGCTTAAACTCGTCAATAAGAAAGGCAAGTTAAAAAGCAGCCTGATCTTTGATGAATTTCCGACCTTAACGGCCGACTTGATACCCACAATTTCTACAGGCAGATCGAATTTGATCAGTGTGACGATTGGAATACAGTATTTTAGCCAACTCAAAAAGGATTATGGCGCGGATCATGCGGATGTGATTACGGGTATTGTGGGCAATGTGATCTGCGGGCAGGTGAGCGGGGATACGGCTAAAAAGATGAGCGAGAATTTCGAGAAGATCATGCAGAACCGGGAAAGCCTAAGTATCAATAGTTCGGACACTTCGGTTTCCAAATCAACGCAATTAGAATATGCAATACCAGCCTCGAAGACAGCGGCTTTATCTTCCGGTGAATTTGTGGGTATTGTGGCCGATAACCCGGATTGCAGGACCGATTTAAAAATGTTTCATGCGGAGTTGCAAAACAACTATGAGGGTATTAAGCGTGAGGAGGCGCTGTATAAGCCTTTGCCGGGGGGGGCTCGGGTAACGGAAGAAGATATCCAGGAGAATTATAAAAGGATTAAAAAAGACGTTGCGCAATTACTGGCGAAGGAGTTGAAAAAGCTTGAAGCTAACAGCTCCGTTGACGATGATGAACCTAAAAAGTCAGACGATAGCGATGAGCCACAAAAAGCGTTTTCTATGTAATTACTCTTGAAAAGTATAGAGAAAGGTGCCTTTTTTATGTTTAAAATTAATTCCGTCATCGTGCTTGGCGAAATCTATTTTAAAATTGAGAACAATTTAAGTGTGATTGTCATTCTTATAATTTTTTAACCGAAGTAATTCTCTTAATGAAACTCCGAGAACACCGAAAAAAGCACCCATGGTGGCAAGGGTGGGGTTGGTCTCACCACGCTCTAGCCTTCCTACTTGCGACGGCGAGGTCTCAAGCATATTTGCGACGTCTTCTTGCGAAAGTTTTTCTCATTGCGAAGCTCCCGGAGAGTCTCTCCGAAATCTTTACTTAGCTGAGGGTCGCGCTTGACTTTTACAACCCGAAAATGATTCAAAAAAATGTAACCAATAAACCCATATATGGGTGATTTTTATAAAACAATTGGAGATCCGCATTAAGCAAAGTGTCCTTGCATGACTGGATATTCCGGAGTCGTTGATCAATGTGTTCCGGAAATGAGTACAAGGCATTCCGTTACACTTTGACCATGCTATCATCCTGAATTACATTTTTGAAATTTTATATTCATCAACACAATCGATTGGTCTAATGGGCACGGAACAGCATGGTCAAGCATGCCGGAATATCCAATCAGAAATGCGGTTTTTTATACTTTTTTCAAAATTGCCTTTTATAAAAATACTGACTTTTTTGTGATTTTTAGCCTTTTTTTCATCTATTCTCCACTAAAAATTCAGCTATTTTGACATCGCGGAGATTGAAAAGATCCTAAAATAAGAGGCATGTTAGTCTTTTACCACTCAAGCACAATTCTTTCTTTTGAATTTTAAATCTATGCCGCCCGTGCCTGAAGCAGTAACCCCTGTTCCTAAAATGCCAATGTTTCCACTTGCAGTTATGGCAAGTTTAATTGTAATTTCATCAAGATCATATTTGTTTAATGCTTCATCGACAAAATCCATAGCCTTGCCTATAGCGGTTGCTGTGTTTTTCAGTTCGTCTGAAAGCTTATCAGCAGAGATTTGACCGAATTTTATGATTTCGTTTAATTTAGAATTTTTGTTTTAACCCTCGGGTAAGATCTTCTTCAACAGGTTCGCCACCAATAATTTCAATTTGATTTTTCATAACTTTAAGTTTAGGATGCTTTTTTTATTTCCGATGCTTTTAATTTTTTTCAGCCGTTGTTAATTTCCTTTTAGTTTTACACAAAGTCTTTTAGATGATTGCCGAAGGTTTAAGTGAGTACCTTAAATCGGGACGGGCAAACCATAATAAGTATCCAAAAGCTGAATATTTTTTTTCTCCCAGGATTAGCCAATTTTTTGCGGTAATAAATGAATCAAACGCAGTTTTATTTTGCCTTATAAAATTATCATAAAATGCTCTTGGCAATTCACCTGCATGTACATCCATAATATTAAAAGTAGTTATTATTATTTCAAGAGCATAAGCAGGATATAAATCTGATAGGACGTCTGCAAAATCCGGATCACTAACAATACCGCTGCTGCAGGTATTTAAAAAAACAAAAGCAGGTTTTACAGGTGGTTTCTTTTTGTTGTGTATCAGATAAGCTTCGTGTTTATCCAAAACCCTGGGATAACAAAAATCCTTACGCCATAAAAATTGTAGGAATAGATGACTTTCCAACCGCTATTGTTAGGAATTTGAAGTTCTAACTTTTCATTTGAGGTCCCTTTCTTCTGATATTTCGCTAGGTTAAAACGTTCAAAAGGGTCGGAAAGAAAGTCATCGTTTAAACTATCTTGTTTGGATTTGAGCAGTTTATCGATTTTTTTGACCTCGTATTGTGCGTGAGATATTCGTATGTTAAGTAAACCTAAGGCAGGATTCCGCTTATTGATATCCTTGATGTCAAGGTTTCAAACTTTCGTGACCTTCCAACTCTCTAATGGTATCCAACTGCATACTTTTTGACCTGTTCAATGATATAACAGTGCTATAGTTTTTTCCACGCTCAGGTTGGAGAGGATTTATTTGATGTGGTTGAGTTTTTCACGAAAGAGGGGATCTGGGCTGGTCAGGATTTCCCGGGATTTGCGGAAGCCGAATCCGAAGGCTTTCAGTTGGGTGGAGATAGTCATAGCGCCTATCGATTGCCCATGAACTTCTTCATAAATCGAGGCGAAGTCCCCCTCCCTTTGGCTACTGTGTGTACACAAGTATGGGAATAAAAAGTTGAATTTAGCGGGATGGTGGAATTGATTAATTCGAACCCTGATTTTGCAGGTGCATTCGGAGACAAGCGCATAGAAAAGCGGGCAATAAATGCGCTTCGGAAGTTAACAATGGGACGCGATAGCAGTTTGCGACAAATTACAGAGAGCGAAAGCGAGCAGCGAAGTTTTTACAGGCTGTTCAACAATGATAGTTTCACTGAAGAAGGAATTATAAAAAGTATAAGAGGCCGTTGCCTAACGTTGTGCCCAGGCAGGCATTTATTGTGCATACAAGATACGACGGAGTTTAACTTTTCGGCGCAACGCGGGCGTAAAAAGGCAAAAAGCGGCTTGGGACAACTTCGAGGGAAGATATACTTGGGTTTATGCTGCATAGCAGTTTGGTAGTAGATGCCGTTAGCAGCCACGCCTTAGGTTATTCTCACATAGATGCATGGGAAAGGCCCGAGTATGCCCCGGACAAACTTGGGCGGGGTTACCGACAGTTGCCAATTGAAGAAAAGGAATCTTACAACTGGATAAAAGCAGCTAATGCAAGCTAGGAACTGTTAAAGGAAGCAGCCTCAATAACTATTGTCGCAGACCGGGAAAGTGATATTTATGATCTGTTTGGCGTAGTTAAAAAGGGAAAGGTAGAATTGTTAATCCGCTCTAACCATGACCGGCAGGTAGCGGGGAACAAAAAGCTAAGCAGTTGCCTGGATGAATTGCCCGTGATGCATTGGTATCACCTCCGGGTAATTGGCGATAACAGGAAAAGCGTCACAAAGCGTGTAGCACACATGGGGCTGAAATGGACGAAAACACTGCTTTTGAAACCAAAATCCTGTAGGGACGGGAATATGCCGGAGACCCAGGAAGTATATGTGGTAGAAGCTGCCGAACTAAGTGAAGGCAAAGGCATTCACTGGCGCATACTGACCACCCATGAAGTGACAAATGCCGAAGATGCCCTATCGGTCATTTCATGGTATAAAGAGCGGTGGTATATCGAACAGGTTCACCGGCTACTGAAAACGGACGGTTTCCGCATCGAACGGTCACAATTGGAAGAGGGGTGGGCAATCCGTAAACTAACGTTATTGGCGATGATGGCCAGTTTAAGAATATTGCAAATGATGCTTGCCTACGATGATGATAATGAGCAGGATATCAATGAAGTGTTTGACCATCAGGAACAAAGGTGCTTACAAATGGTAGGCGACAAAATGGACGGGGCAACAGGGAAATTAAAGAAACACGCCAAAGTAAACACCTTAAAGTGGGCTACCTGGATAACTGCACGGCTGGGAGGGTGGAAAGGATATACATCCCAAAGAAAGCCAGGCCCAATCGTTTTACAAAAGGGACTGGCCAAATTTTACAACATTTATGAGGGCTGGACGCTTTACCAAAATTATCAACAAGATGTGTACACACCGTAGGGCCGCCAGAGGGTTGTTTGATGTGTTAAATAAGCCACCCCGGGAACAGGCGCCAGCGTTTTTTCAAGATTAGTTCTGCAGGGATTTTATCCCTGCCCGATTACCTGGCGTTAGCATATTTTAAAATTGCAGATCGGTAGTTTACGCCGATAGGAACCTGTTGATAGGAAGTTTCAATGGTGTTGCCAATAATGGCGTTAATTGTCGCAACAGGTACAATATAAGATCGGTGAACCCTGATAAACGCATTGGCAGGTAACATATCTTCCATGGCTTTCATAGTATTACCGGCAACCATAACTTTATCCTTCAAATGCAGTTTGCAATAATTTTGCATTCCTTCAATCAATAAAATTTCATCTAAATTTACTTTGAGAATTTTGAGCCCTACTTTAACGAACAAATGTCTAACCTGGTCGTTTATTGCCGGGTTTCTTTGACTTAACAATCTGTTTTGAACTTTTTCCAATGCCTGTAGTAACCTTGGAAGAGCGATCGGTTTTAACAAATAGTCGACGACATTCAACTCGTAGCTTTCCATAGCATATTTATTATAGGCAGTTGTAAAAATTACCAGTGGAGGATTCTTTAATGAACGCAGGAAATCAGTTCCGGATATGATAGGCATCTTAATATCAAGAAACATCATATCGATCTTTTCACTGTAAAGCGTTTCAAATGCCTCCATGGCGCTCTCGCATTGCCTCACGAGATGGTAGGAGTTCATGTTCTCCATATAAGCCTGCAGCAATTTGCGGGCTTGGGGTTCGTCGTCAACAATCAGGTAATTCATTGTTTATCAATTTGTAGTTCTACGTTAAAAAAGTCTTGTGTCTGGCATATGTCCAAGTTATGTTTTTCTTTGAAGTAGTAATTCAGACGCTGCCGGACGTTGTGTAAGCCAATCCCTCCTTGAGCGGTTGCACCTGGTTCCTGGTAATACTTATTGGTTGATTTTAAATAAAGCCGTTCCGCTGAATTGACCAATTCCACATTTATGGCAATTTCTTTCGTTGGCAAAGCCCCACCATATTTAAATGCATTTTCCATAAAAGGCAGGAAGATAAAAGGAGGGATGCGATAGTTCGGGTCTTCATCGATCAAGCTGATCCTGATCTTTGCCAGTTCAGCGAAACGTACCCGCTCAATGGCCACATAATTCTGCAGCAGGGTAATCTCCTGGTTCATCGTGATATATTCATCTTCGCATTCGTATAGGGTTGAACGCATAAATTCACCCAGCTTGTTCAACAAGTCAACCGATTTTTCTTTCTCGTTCTGCACAATAAAAGATTGAAGATTGTTCAGCGTGTTAAAGAAAAAATGAGGATTGATCTGGGCCTTCAGCGTCGATAACTGTAATTGTGCGTTTTCCTTGGCGAGCCAGGCCTGTCTGATATTGAATTGATAGGCATAACGGATAAATTTAATGGCTAACGGGATATAAATGACCTGTAACATGCTGGGTAAACTGCTGAAAAGAATTTCTGTTATACCAGTCATATTGAATCTATTTTGGTAAAGTCTGTCCCAAAAGTCTTCACCAACTACCCATTTGCCTTTGAGGTTGTAAAGCCCCACCACCAGCTGAATATGGTAATTCCTCAATATTATGGCCGCGACGTAATAAAGTACGAAAAAGAATAGTGCCGGCAACCATTTTTTTTTTTGTAAAAAGGGTAAAATGAAATAGATCAGGGGGTAATATAAAAACAAGGCGAAAAACACCCCCACCAGTGATACGAAAATACGCTGCTGTAGATCGATGCGCACAATAGTGCTTTCTTCCATCCCGAAAAAAAGAAGAATAAACCAAAAACTGCCATGCAAAAACAACCGGTATGGAAGTTTTGTAAAAGATTTATCCCAAAAGGTCTTTAACCATTTCATGTGCTCAAGGTATAGATATTATAAATAATCGTTGGATTTTAATGACAAACCACTAAAAAGCTATGACGGATAGCTGTTTTTTCCCGATGAACGACAATTCACAGTGCCATTCCTGTATTTAATGCCTGACAACCTTGCCTTGTACGGTTGAATTGGGGGTTCGTCAAATTATATTGCTTCTCAAAATGATTGTGTTCAATTTACAAAAAAGCAAGAACATGGTCAAAATTTCTTTCTTATATGTATTCATATGCTGCCTGCCTTTTTTGGCATGGACGCAGCCTGGACGGGTGAATATCTTAAAGCCCGCAGCGGGGGAAACTATCCGTTTCACTTATGATTCGTTGGATCCACAGGCTGCCTTACGTGGAAATTCCCCGGTCTTTTTAAGGGTAAGCACTTATTTTCAGGATGGAACGATGCAAAGTTGTCACCGAAGAATGAGAATGTGTGGGAAACTGCTGACCGCATTATTTAAGGTACCGGAGGCAGCTTCCCTTAAAGCAGGATTTTACACCCTAAATAAAGACGATCACAATGCAGCGATAGACTTACTGGTTTATACACCGAATAAAAGGACACCGGTAAGGGGCGCCTTATTACAGGCTTTTTTTTCCGATCACCCCGATAGCTTATTTCTCCAGGAAATTGGCCGGTATCCGGATAATTTCCTGGCCTATGCCAGCTATATCAACGTGGTTTCCATGATCAAGGAAGGTAGCGAGGGAAAGAAGGAGATTCAGGACATGCTGCATAAACTGCTGGAGATAGCCAGGGGGAGGAAAGGATCACCGGACGGGAATTCCGGACTATTAGCTGCTTTGTGCGTCGCTTACGCTAAAACAGGGGACATGAAAAGCGGAAAGGATTATCTTTTGCGGATGTTAAACCTTTTCCCGGCGAGTGCAGAAACACGGTTTGCCTTTACCATTTATAATTATGAAAACTATAAAGCATCCGGTAAGGCAATCGCGGATGATATTCGATCCCGGCTCAGGGAAATTTTTATGCGATACCCGGATGCCGAACTTTCAAAAGACGATATCATTTGGGACTACCTGCAGGATGATCGAACGATTCCGGTTCGTGCGTTTGAGCGGGTATCGGGCCCTGCTTATAAAAACGGAACTATCAGCTATTACCGCTTAAATCAACTGCCTGAAATATATATATCCCGTAAGTTAAAAGCCAGAAAAGCGGAGTTATTACTGAAAAAAGAACTGAAATATTTTCAGGATGGCCGTGTTAACCATGAGGAGCGCATCACAGACGCACAATACCAGCTTTATGTACCCCTCACGTTGCTGGACCTTGCCAAGGTCGCTGTGTTGCAAAAAAATTACAGCAGCGCAATCGTTCATGCTTCGGCAGCGTTACAGATAATCGGTGGCAGCAGTACTGCAGACAATTTCAAGCGATCAATTCTGTCTGTACGGGCAAATTCATACAAGCTTGCCGGGGATTATACCCGTGCGCTGAACGACTATGTAAGTTTATACCGGGACGCCGATCCCGCTGCATTAGATTCTCTGCGGAAATTATTTAAAGAATACAATATAACGCAAGATTCATTTGCGACATTTCTGTCTTCAATAGCGCGAAAGGGGGAGATACATGCGGATCCTGATGTCCCACCAATTACTGATTTTCATTGTACGGCATTAGATGGCTCGCAGGTTCAGCTCGCTGATTTTAAAGGCAAAATCATCGTTATTAATCTCTGGAGCATTGGTTGCGCTCCATGTGTTGCGGAAATTCCGGAGTTAAATCAACTGGTCGACGGGTACCGTAACCGGTCGGATATAGTTTTCCTGGCGATTACAGCGGATAAAAAGCAGAGAGTAGATTATTTTCTGGATAACCGGATCTTCAAATATAAAATTCTGAATTTTGAAGGCAATCTAAGCAAACAATTCAATACCAACGTGTTGCCGGTGCATATTGTGATTGGTAAATCGGGTGAGATTCTTCACCAGTCAGTCGGAGCCAGAGTGGATATTAGAGTTTCCCTGAGAGAGGTGATTGAAAGTCATAGCGGTGGTTCCTGATGACTTATACTTCTTCCGTTACTTTTTTTGCCCCGATTACCTTGTGTGCAAGGCTGTCAAAGAAACTGGTTTTGTAAGCGGCTCCAATTGTCAGAGAAGCCCTTCCGCACATGACAATGTCATTTCCGTTGACTTCTGTGAGCAGGTCGTTGTTGATGATATAGGACCGGTGAATTCTGGTGAACTTGAAAGGGTTCAGATTGGCGTAAATATCGGTCAACGAAATGTAGGTTTTAATCCGGGTACCGTCGACAAGGTGAATATGAATATAATTTAAAGCTCCTTCTATATAGACGATATCCGAAAAATTGATCCTGATGAATTTTCCGCGGGCCTCTGTTCGAATGAAAAAATGGTTTTCGCGGGAATAAGCGCTAAGCCTTTTGGCTATGTTTTTCAGGTTGGTCAGGCACTTTATAAAGCGCCAGTAAGGGACAGGTTGGAGCAGGTAATCGAAGATCTCGTTATCATATGCGGCCAAGGCGAGATCCGGATCTTCGGTGATCAGTATAACGGTTGTCAGGCTACTTGTCAATTTGGCGAGATCTATCCCGGAAATTTCCCGCATACTGGCATTAACAAACGTGAGGTCTGGTAATATACGGTTAACCAGATTGATCCCGTTGTTCAACCCAACGGAACAGCCTGCGAATTCTAGTCCTGGGGTATCGTTGATATAATTTTCAATAAGTTGTGATGAGGTCGGTACATCCTCGATAATACAGCATTTCAGCATTTTTATAAAAAATTTATTAAGGCAAAGGTTGGTTGAAAAAAGATTGTGCTTCCTATCAAACGTAACGGGCGTATGTCCCACTCGTCGATGTGCCCCCTCGCGAAGCCGAACGTCAAAACTTTTTACTGTATTAAATTATGGAAAATTAATCGATGATCTGTCAGGAGAATGACGAACCTATCAAAATATGTGACTAATACCTATTATCGGGTGACGAAATGGCGATTGGAGCGAAACGGTATATGGCACCCGACTAATACTAATTTCATTTCCGGGTTTCCTGAAGCTTGAAAGATAAATCAGGGACGTCGCGTTTGCCATCCCGGTTCCAAAGCATGACGGGAAGAAAAATAAACACGCTGAAAAAAGAGCAGGCGACGCCGCCGATGGTACCTGTTGCAAAGGAGAACCAGAATACCTCATTATTTCCCTGGAATAAAAACGGGATTAAACCGCAAACGGCCGATATACTTGTTAGTAAAATGGTCCTGAACCTGTTTAAGATTGCATTGGTCAAAAGCTTGTTTCTGTTTTCTTCCGGGAATTTCTTCTGCAGCATATTGTAATCGTTGATGATGAAGATACCGGCATTGGCTACCAAGCCTCCAAGCATGATAAATGAAGCGTAGCCACCCTGATCGAACGAAATACCAAACCAATAGAAAGTCAAAAATATACCGATGAAAGAAACTGGTATGGTAAAGATGATGGCCAGCGGCTGGAAGAGGTTTTCAAACAGGATACAACAAATGATATAGTTTGTGATTATCAACAAGACAACGATGGTTCCATAGATGGCATCATCATTCTTTTGAGTTCTTGAATCATTGACCCTTTCTAAGAAATAACCCTCCGGCAGGCTCTTTTTGAAATTCGTCATACTTTTTTCCAGAAAGCGGTCCCCGAAGTTTGCCGATCCGTTGTATTCAAAACTGACAACCCTGAGGTACTGTCTGTTCTCTTTATAAATAGCACCGGATGTCTTATCCAGGGTTATCTTTCCCATGCCTGAAAACCTGATCGCCTTTTCATTACTGATAAGAAGCGGGTCATGGAGCAGGTCCCATTCGGTAAGTGTGGACGTTCCGGATGCGGTGAAATGAAGCGGGTAAAAAGTGTTGTCCACGTTAATGGCGGAGATTTCGGGATTATCCCTTTCCCAGGCCAGGGCTGTGTTGAGATCTGCGTGGTTCAGGTTCCTTGCCGTCAATGCGCTGTCGTTGATATGGAAATTATATTGCTGGCCTGGTTTATCTTCATAAGTGTACCGCTCGTTTAGTTCAACTTTGCCCACACGTTTATTGGAGCTGAGTAAATGGCCGTAGTCGGATACCAGCCTATCCAATGTCCCCGCGTCATAACCGCTCAACTTTATCCGAAAAAAAGGTAGTTGATTTTCCATCGAATTACTGAAGCCCTGTCCGGAACCGTAAATACTCCAGGTCACCCCGCCATAAAAAATCACTTTATTGGTCAAGAGATATTTAATCCGCCCTGGATAATCCGAATGTTCAAAGCCCTTTTTAAAAAAGATTTCCATAACGCCATTCTGCGGGGAATAGATTCTTGAGATATATTTATCGATGCCTTCGTACGGTTTGAGGAAATTTTCCAGCGCGATGAAAAGCTGATCCATTTGTTCAATTGGTTTGCCTGGTGGTATTTCTGCGTTGATCACCAGTTTTGTTTTGCCTGCGTCCCGAAAACCGCTGCCATCAAATACATTGACCTTGAATAAACGGAGCGATCCGCCAGTGTATTTGTCCAGGTAAGGCCTGAGGTATTGCTGATATACATCAGATCCTATTGTCCGGTTATAAAGAGAGGAATTTTCCAGCTTATCAGGAAGCAGGAAAATTGGTAATCCAAATAATAGGGTGACTGCAACCAGGAATGTTTTTTTGAACCTCCCTGTGTTTTTAATGAGGATAAAATAAACCCGGCCTGCTTTCATCGAGACTTTTTGGGCTTCCGTCACAACGCCGGGTGCCGGCCTGTTCCAACCGGAGCCGTATGTGATTTTGTAAAGTGAAATTGTAAAGAACAGGTTTGTCAGCAGGGATGAACCCAATGCCAGGCAAATAATAATGGAAAAATCACCCAGGTTTTTCTTTTCTTCATCGGGTAAAAGAAAAACCAACAACAGGGAGGCGATCGTCGTGAGCGTCGCACCCAACAATGCGGTGTACGATTTGATATTCTTATACTGATGGAAGTAGTCGAATATAATGATCGCATGGTCAATCATTATACCGAAGGCGATGGTAATACCGGCCAGGGAGTAAAGATGGATTTCCACACGAAGAAACCAGCAGCACAATACGAGGAGTCCGAGGTTGATTAGTAATGTACCCGTTAATATGATAAGAGGCTGCCAGTCGCGGTATGAAATAAATAGCAGAATGACCAAAATGATGACCACAAAACAGCTCCTGATAATGTTTTCCCGAAGTTCGGTCCTGATATATGCCGAGTTATCATGGGTAAGTACAAAACTGCAATTTTTATCAAACGCCGTTTCAATGCCTAGGATTGCCTGTTTGATGTGCACTGTTGCTTCAAGCTGATTTTTTCGGTCGTCAGCATATATGCTTAAATTAATCGACTTTTTACCGTTAATCCTGAAGATATTTTCGGCAGGCTTATTACCGAGATAAACATTGCTTAAATCGCCCAAATGAACCAGTCCTGCCTGCAGAGTGACAACCGGGATGTTTTTGATGTCCAATAAAGAACTGATGGGATGGAATACCCTCACGGCCATTTGCCCGTAAGTGCCGACATTGGTCAGTCCAGGATAAAACTCCGTCGTGTTTTTCCTGATAGCAGATACCAGGGATTCCGGCCGAAGCTGTAATGCCTGTAGTTTTTGCTGGTCATAAATAATATTCAACTGCTGATCGTCATACCCTGATAACTCTATCCGCCTGATACCTGGTACGGCAGCGAGCTTTTGTCTGATAGAAAGTTGTACGTTATTGCTGGTTTCAGCGCTGTTTTTTTTGAACTCGATCGTATAAACCAGTAGCGGGGTTTTATCAGCCGTGTTCATTTCTTCGCCTTTACTCACCAATGGAAATGAGACACGTGGCGAAAGGTGCTGTCTCGCTTCCCGAACCGCTGAAATGATTTCAAAATATTTATAGTCGAAATCAGATTTACTCTCAAAAGTAACAACTATGCGCCCGGAATTGTAAGAGGAGACGGAAGATATTTTTTTGATCCCATTAATTCCGGAAAGGATATTCTCTAACGGTTCTGTTGCGAGTGTCTCCGTCTGTTCCGGGTCGGCATCAGCAACGCTAAAAAGTATAGAGATCTGGTTAGCCGTTGTCTGCGCCGGTAAATAACTGATATTTAATTTGCTAAGACAAAAAATGCTCAGCATTGCGGTCACAATAAACAGCATGACAATTCTAATCGGCGTCATTAATTATGATTATGGTCTGGCTACTTGTCAGTTTTTAAGGTGATTTCACCGCTTTCTTTTTGCCTTTCTTTCCGGACATGTCTTTGTTATATTATACCCGGGCTTTATTTGGTGACGTGAGGCATCAGCGGAGAAATATTTTTGACCCGATTTTTGTCCATTGTTATTTTATATGGGCCTTTGATATCCTTTGTGAGCGCGGCAACATTCTCGAGCAGGGTATACCCCTGTAATATCACGAGATTACTGCTATCTACAATATTGCTGACGGGAAGATCTCTGTAACGAATTTTACGGAAAGCAGTGGTATAAATAATATACCGCTCTTTCCGAGGGATTTTACTTAGGTAAAATTCCAGGTTTTTAATACAAAATTCACACGAAGCATCAGCAATCAGGTAAAATGTAGCAGACTTGTTAGTCCCCACCAGGTTCTTCATTAAAATGGAATCAGCTACCCGGAATCTATCGCTTTCATCTTTCTGATGGCTATTGCAGGAAAAGAGGCAGCCGATCATACATGCAGCTACCACGAGATTCGCCTTATTCATAATTAAGCTTGATTTTGTAGAGTTGAATATCTTCGTTGATCTTGGAATTTCCCGAGATCATCACCTCGTTACTATTTAGTGCGGCTACGTGACTGTAAGGGGAAAGCTTCACGGGAAGGTTTACAAAAAATTGCTTGTCCGTTTTAAGATCGATTACATGTAGCACGGGCGTAACCACTACTTTGTTTTCTTCAAATTGATTTTTAGGTATCGCATCTGCCTCCAGAGGTTTGAGGTAAAGGATGAATGCTTTACCATCTTTGATGTCCATGCTGTAATAATAAATATTGGCATACCTTAATTTAAAGTCCGTTTCGGTGCTTTTTTGCTGGTCTCTGATACCTTGGTTAAACGGAATGCTGTAGCCTCCGGTCGCATATGGCGGTGAAACGGCATAGGTTTTGATTAAATGCCAATTATCGTCATAAGCATAGAGGTTATCATCGAACTCGTATTTAACGTATTTGGTTTTCGTGGGTGCATCTGCGGCAATCTGCGCGACCGGGCTGTCCCAGTCCTTTTTATTTGCGGCTAAGGCTGACTGGATTTTAGGGTAATTTTTGTAGGGCAGGTACCTTTTTTTACTAATCACATTGAAGTCTTTATCCAGATCGAGTTCCATAACACTACTGGTTCTTTTGTAAAGGTCGGGTGAACTGAATCCATATTGAGTGGTATTCGTGCTCAGGAATAATTTTGTTACGCCGTCCGTTTTTTCTACAAAGGATGTGGATTGCAACGTGGGGACATAATCGTAGTCAATATATTGGTTAAGATATATCCTTTTTACAAATTTAAATGCAGGATTGAAAATGGAAATGCATGGTGTATTACCGTCTTCTACAACAAAAAGAAAATTATCTGTTGACAGGTTAGGCTGAATAAAGGTGCCAACAAATTGTCCGAGCAGCTCTCCTTTTTTACTGATGGTTTTCTGAAAAACGCCTTTGTGGTTTAACAGTGATAAATTTAAGGCTGGGTGCTGAAATGCGAGTATCGAATCGTGTGCTATCTTACTGATATCGAAGAACCGGAACGAAAGCGAGTCGTTGTACAACGGGATGCTGTCGGTAATTTTAAAGGAGATTTCCTTGGCCTCAGGGTTTCTGTTTCCAAATGACCGGCAGGAAAAGAGCAAAAGGCTGGATAAGGCAGCTATTGCAATGGTTTTTATCTGAATGCTTTGCAGTTGTTTCATGTTCTCGTATATTGATTGAAGAATTACATCGGGTAGCTGGCTCTTTTGTGACCTTTACATAGTTTTCAACACTATCAAAAAGGAATTTATCGCAAACTGGGAAATGGGTAGCGGCAACCGTTCGACTCTGTCAGTTTTACAGTTGCTGAAGAAAAAATATTTGCAGACCTTGATCGTATCGACCAAAGATATGATCGGACACGTTTTGAAAAGAAGCCCGTCAGGCTTTTAAACCTGACAGGCCTTTCACGATTAATTAGCCGGTGAACATGGATGTGTGCAGTTGTTTGCGCTACCATCACAAACTGCGATGCCTTGCACTGTACGCAGTGAGCCCCAGCAATAAGTGGTAGGTACAGTTGCATTCGATTTGCTTACTGGGAAAATAATTCCTGAACCTACAAGAAGAGCAGTTGCGACGATTTTTGAAAAGTGTTTTTTTAAGCTGTTCATAATGATGTTTTTTTAATTAATAATAAATAATAATTTAATTGAACGCTGTCGGCCGACTGCTAAACAAAACTATATAACAAAAAATTAAATAACAACAGAATAAAATATTTTTTTTTGTTATTATTGAGAATATAATTTGCTTTTTCATTTTTTCTTGTTAATCCTGATAAAATGATATTTGATATATATATAAATACTATTTCACATAAAAATGAAACAATAACGCTTTTTAAAAACTCTAAACATGGGATCAATTTATGACAGAAAAAATGGTTTTTATACTCTCTGCGGCGGCGCTGTTCTGCTTTTTTCAATCTTGCTCAGGGCCAAAAAAGGAAAAAGAAAACGCTGATTCTTTAAGCCTGGTGCCAGTAACAATGGAACAGATACCGGTCGACACTATTCGCGCCCAAACAAAAAAAATACAGTTTAAAGTCGAAGGTGCCGGAAAAGTTTACCCTGAGAAAATTGCAAAAATCTACAGCACGATGAGCGGCTTTATTGAACTGAGTAGGGCTGGTAACGGCGCGGTGTTCGGATCGGGTGAAGAGGTGCTGAAATTTGATACCAAAGACCTGATCATCAAATTGAACAGGGCCAAAGAAACTGCTTTTAACAGTTCCGTTAACTATAAGAGCGATCTGTTGAGTCAGGAAAGCCTGCTGAAAAACAAAAGCCGTGCAACGCTTGATACGGTTTACCATAAAATTAAATCGAACGCGGGCTTAGTCCAGGCTGAACTTGACATTCAGGAACGTGAAAATGAACTTTCCAGGGCCTCTGTCCGAGTCCCTTTTGCCGGGAAAGTGGCCAATGTCAAGGTGCACCAAGGGGATTTTGTTCGTGCGGGGGATGAATTGTTTACTGTTTACTCGTCCGGTGAACTGTCGCTGGAAACCAGTCTGCTGGAGGAGGACATCAATAAAATAAAAATTGGGCAGGCCGGTACTGTGATCCCTTTGGCCACAGGAAAAGTACACGGAGCGGTTGTCGGAGAAATCAACCCAATCGTCGACGAAAATGGCATGGTCAGGGTCCGGCTACATATCCGAGATTTTGTGGGGCTGCTACCTGGGATGAACGCACAGGCAGTTATCAATATTCCGGAAAACCGCGCGCTGATGATCCCGAAACGTGCCGTTGTCACCAGGAGCGGAAAAATGATCGTATTTACGTTTGAACATGGTCTGGCGGTGTGGAATTATGTTAATACTGGACATGATGATGGTAAAGAGGTGGAGATATTATCTGGTGTTACACCCGGTTCAAGTGTAATTGTATCCAATAACCAGCAGCTGAACAACGACAGCCCTGTAAAAATTAGTAACCCCACAAAATAGCGGCTATGGTCAGGTATTTAATAGCGAGACCGATAGCGGTTTTAATGTCGTTCCTGGTTATCAGTGTATTGGGGGTACTGGCGTTGCGGAAAATCCCGATTTCTTTACTTCCGGGTATCGATGTACCTGTCATTCTGATCAAAATAAGTTATCCGAATACTGCGGCAGCGGCGATCGAAAAGAATGTCACCAGCCTGATCAGGGAAAGTATTGTAAATGCGGATCACCTGAAGGATATCGAAGCGACCAGTACCAATCATGCCGCTATCCTGCATATCTCATTCAGTTTCGGTACGAATATGAACTTGGCTTACGTGGATATGAACGAAAAGATAGACAGGCTGATCAGCACGCTGCCCACGGATTTGCCAAGGCCACAGATATCGCGGCTGAATACATCGGATGTCCCTATCCTGCGGGTCCAGCTGGTCCCGCAGGACACGGCTAAATTGGTGGAATTATCCGTGCTGGTTAAAAAATCGATCAAGAGGCGATTTGAACAGATCCCCGGGGTCGCTATGGTAGATATCAATGGCGCCCAGCATCCCGCGGTAAAAATCACACCCGACACCAGGGCGATGTCCGCACTAGGCATCAATATTGACCGAATAGCGGAGGTTATCAATACGTCGGATGCTGATGTCGGTTCGCTGACCGTCAAGGATGGTACTAACACCTACTTTTTAAAGCTCAAAAACCGTTCCGGTGATTTGGACCAGCTCAGGCGCGTCATGATTCCAGTTGATTCATCCCATAGCGTCCCGCTCGCGACCCTGGCACGGGTGACCAATTACCGGGAGGAGCCTTCCGGGTATCATTTGTATAACGGAAAGGAAGGGTTGGTCATTAATATTTTAAAACAACCCGATGCTAAAATGAACGAACTGCTGCCACGGGTGCTGAACACCATTAAGTTCCTCAGCAAAGATTATCCGGGTGTTCGTTTTTCGACGACCCAAAACCAGAATTTCCTGCTCGAGGCCGGTATAAGCAATCTCGTTCAGGACCTGATTTTTGGGGGTATACTCTGCGTGCTGTTATTGTTTCTTTTCCTTGGAAATTATGCTATGCCGCTGCTGATGAGTATCAGTATCCCGCTATCGCTTGTTATTTCCTTTGTTTTCTTTTATATCTTTCAAATATCTTTCAAATATCTTTCAATATTATTTCCCTATCGGGGCTTGCACTGGGGATTGGTATGCTGATCGACAATTCTATTGTCGTATTAGATAACATCTACAGGAAACAACTGGAGGGATTGAACATCGACGAAAGTTGTGTACAGGGCACGAATGAGGTGATTGTTCCAGTAATTAGTCAGGTACTTACAACCGTGGCGGTTTACGCGCCTTTGATCTACCTGAGTGGCATCGCGGGCGCGCTCGTTTATGATCAGGCAACCGCCCTGACTATATCGCTGATCGTTTCGCTTCTGGTGGCGTTTATGTTGAACCCTTTGCTCTATAAGCTCCTGATCGGCAAAAGGCAACTTACCTTAAAGGAGGACACCCGGTTCTATTTATGGATATCTCATCAATACCACCGGATGATCAATCATATCTTCAGGCACAAAAAACGTTTTTTCTATATCACAATCCTTTTTATGCCAGCTTGCGCGGTCTTTTTCCGTTATGTGCCGATCGCTTCATTACCGCATATCGCACAAAATGAAATCCTCCTGACTATTGACTGGAACAGGCCACTATCGGTCGATGCAAATAGGGCCGGTACACTTGAGGTGATCAGTACGTTGAATAGCAAGGTAACGTGGGAGGCTGAAATAGGGATAAGGCAATTTTTGCTCAACGAAAACACGAACAACACACAGCACACCGAAGTATACCTGAGTTTCCCAACCGAAAATGAAAAAAAACAGGGTGAGTACAGGCTTTCGGGGTGCTTAAAATCTAGGTTTCCAGGGGTTTCTTTTACGGTAACGGATGCGCCGAATGCCTTTACCCAGTTGTTCGAAAACAGAGAGCCGTACTTTGAAGCCCGGTTCAAGCCAATCACAGAATCTTCGGGTGAAGCGGACTTCAGGTCGGTGAAGCGCGCCTTGTCAGGCCTCCATAACCGGGCCTGGCAATTCGGGCCGGGATTTCAGGAAGAAGACAATATAGACATGTCGCTTAAGGAAGAGGTGCTGGAAGCCTACCACATTAATGATGACGAAGTCAAATCCGAATTGAAAAGGATAACCGGTTCTTACCGGATGAGTCAAAGGAACAAGGAGGACTGGGAATCGTTGGTGCTAAGCGGCCCCGATGGCGATTTCACGGACCTCATGACCCAATCCCGGATCAACAAGAACAAGGTTTCTTACCCACTTTCTGCACTGGTTAATTACGGTTTTGCGCGGCATACTAAAAACATTACATCCGATAAATCCGGCCCTTACCGGTCTGTTCTGTTTACACAAGCGGGCAGTGGAAATATTGAATACCTATCGACCACGCTGAGGAGGATAGCGCTTAGTTCAAACTGTACGGTCATGTTCACGGGCAAATACTTTTCCAACCAGGCCGCTGTTAAGGACCTCGCCATCATCTTTTTTATCTCGATTTTGCTGCTTTACTTTATCTTGGCTATGCAGTTCGAGAGCCTGGCTTACCCCTTCATCGTGATGTTGACACTCCCGCTGGGTATTTCTGCCGCCTTATTACTACTGTGGATGTGCGGCGGTACTCTGGACATCATGGCGGCAGTGGGATTCGTCGTGGTACTGGGGATCATTGTCGACGACCCGATATTGAAAGTGGAGACTATCAACCGGATCCGCAGGCAGTATAAGGAATCGGGGCGAGAAGAAACGACAGAACAGCTGGAACAGCTGTTGCACCAGGCCGGTGAGATTTGTCTGAAACCGCTATTGATGACTTCCCTGAGCACAAGCCTGGCATTACTCCCGGTCTTATTTACCCCGGGTATCGGCAGTGACCTGCAACGGCCCATGGTATATGTTATCATCGGGGGGCTGACCATCGGTACATTCCTGGCCGTATGGTTTGTGCCCCTTTCTTACTTCTTCCTAACGACCAAATTCAAACGTTCAAAATGACCATAAAATACCTTTGGAGATGTTTACTGCTGTTCCCGTTATGCGCTCACGGCCAGGAAAAAAAGAGTTATTCACTTGCCAATATCATCGATCTTGCGATACATCATTCCACGTCCGCCAAACTCGCGGGTAGTAACAAACAGGCGTTGGCATTGTCCTTCGAAAATTACAAGGCCACACTGAAGCCGCAGGTGGTGATATCCGGGAGCCTGGCGAATTATTCGAAAGAATACTCTAAAATATCTCAGGATGATGGTTCATTCCGTTTCATACCGATCAGGCAAAATTATTCAAGCCTGGGAGCTACGCTCAGTCAGAGTGTATTAGCGACCGGAGCGGATATTTCACTGACAACTAACTTGTCCAGGTTTGATGATTTCGGAAACCATTACCGGCAATACAGTGGGAGTCCCTACAACCTGATGGTCAACCAGCCCTTATTCGCCTATAACCGGTTCAAATGGCAAAAACAGATCGAGCCTTTGAAATTACAGGAGTCAAGGAAGGCATTTACGCAGGAAATGGAAAACCTTTCTGATAATGTGGTGACCTATTTTTTTGACGCGGTTGAAGCATCCGTTAATAAGCAACTCGCTGTTAAAAACCTCTTCAACATCCAGCACTTATACGAGATCGAAAATAAACGGGTCAGCCTAGGTACGACCACCAAAGATAAAATCCTGCAGCTTAAACTCCGGATCTTAAATTCACAGCAGGATCTGCAAAAGTCTAACGTCGACTTTAAGTCCGCCATCTACAAGTTGAAGACTTATGCGGGTATTAAGGATACGGCGCTCAACGATCTCCTGATTCCGGATACCCTCCCGGTTATGCGGCTTTCCCTGGATCAGGCCATAGCAGAGGCAAAAATGAACAGGAAAGAGTTTATTGCCTTCAAAAGGAGAATCCTCGAGGCAAAAAGTAACCTTGAAAGCGCCAACAGGGAGCGTTATTCGATAACCCTAAGCGCGGTTCTCGGGTTAAGCGGCTCGGACGCCGACATATATGGTATTTACAGTTCCTCTAAGGGCCAGCAACAACTCTCGCTGAATTTGAGCATTCCAATTGTGGACTGGGGGCGAAATAAAGGTAAACGCGACCTCGCGCTGTCAAATTTAAAAACAGAACAATACAACGTTGAACTCGAACAGCTTGCGATCGTGCAAGAGATAGTTAGCCTTGTTCAAAATACGGAATTGATCAGCGACAATATTCAAATAGCGAGACAGGCCGATAGTATCGCCAACGAACGTTATGAATTGGCCGAACAGCAATTTTTAATCGGTCGGATCAGCCTTACTGACCTTCATATTGCATTAACGGAAAAAGATGAGGCCAAACGGTCTTTTATCAAAAATCTCCGTTTGTTCTGGGAATCCTATTATCATATCCGGCGGCTAACGCTCTTTGATTTTGTAGGCGGTAAAAAAATAAATTATGATGCTGCTGACTAAAAAGTGCGCAAATAATGGCCCTTAAAATAACCCCAACGAACAAAAAAAACTACAAATGACTTTAATCAGGCCAACCTCACGGTTGATCAAATTGATGAAAGGATCAAATCTCTTGTAAAACAGCCAATGCTTGGCCAGACTGAAATTCCCATCAACGTTGGAAAGTTGAAATTCATTGGGCGTAAAAACCCATTGAATGTTTCGTTTCCTGACTCAATATATTTTGTAAAGGATCTTCCTTTCCTAAACAAGGATCTGGAAATTTATAATTACGATGGCGTTTACATTTTTGTTGCTGATAATAGTGCAAAAAGCTTGTTGAATATTTTTTTTACGGTAAGGCGTTTGGAATACTAAAATATCGTTACCCAGAAGTTTATACGCGATTAATATTCCCTGACCAAGTTGAACTTGGCCTAAAAAACAAGAACCTGCCGATAGAAGTCACGATACCTAATTCCAGAAAGACTGTCCCGGTTATCTAGTGTTGAGTTAAATATAATATGACGTATAAAAGTATATATTTGTAAAACGATTTACAGATGATACGCTATACGATAAACTTACCAAAGAAGAGGTTGGAGAGTTATACTCAATAATCAACAAAGGCTCCCATAGTTATCAAACATTCCGGACAGCCTATGTACTTCTGAATTGTGATGAAGGGGAATATGCGGAGAAGATAAACAATGAACAGATCAGTAAAGTTCTGAAAGTAGGGATGCGAACGATAGACCGGGTGAAGAAAAAGTTTATTGAAGAGGGTTTTAAAGGTGTTTGAGATCGTCGGCCCACCAGCCGGGTTTATGAAACAAAATCAGATGGCGATGTAGAAGCTAAACTGGTAGCTTTATGTTGCAGTGAGCCGCCTAAGGGGTTTGCTAAATGGACATTAAGGTTACTTGCCGATAAGATGGTGGAGTTGGAATATGTAGAAAGCATTTCGCATGTGACTGTAAGAAGCGTGCTTAAAAAAACGAACTTAAGCCTTGGAAAGTGAAGGGATGGGTAATACCGCCGGAAAAAAGCAGCGAATTTGTAGCCAATATGGAACGGGTATTGGATATATACAAAAAGCCTTATGGTGAGGATTTTCCGGTTGTATGCATGGATGAGTCGCCAAAATAGTTGATAGAAGAAGGGCAACCCTCACAAGCCATGAAGCCTGGCCAGGAGGCAAGAGTAGATTACGAGTATATAAGGCATGGGGTAGTCAATATATTTATGGCCAACGAACCGTTGAAGGGCAATCGCTTTGTAGGAGTTACGGTATTTAAAACCAAAAAAGACTGGGCTTTATTCGTAAAAAGAATAGCAGATGAATGCTACCCGGCGGCGAAAAAATAACTTTAGTAATGGACAATTTTAAAACCCATTCGGCCTCTGCATTTTATGAGACATTTGAACCAGCCGAAGCCAAAAGGCTATGGGATAGGTTTGAGTTTGTTTATACGCCCAAGCATGGAAGCTGGCTCAATATGGCCGAGATAGAATTGCATGTATTGAATAGGCAATGCTTAAACAGGCATATTTCAACAATGCAAGAAATCACCGAAGAGGTAGCGGCTTGGCAAGACAACAGAAATAATAAGAACAGCAAAATTAACTGGCAGTTCAAAAATAAAGATGCGCGCATAAAACTGAAAAGGCTTTATCCGTCATTACACGATTAACATAACACTAGTTTGATATGACGCTGCAGTAGATTGCTGGAAGTCTTAGCAATTTTAGGCTGGCACCCGATCCTCCAAACAGCCCCTACCGTAACATTCTTTTGTATGAGAACACGTTGACGGCCTTAACTTCGATCAATTACGAGACAGTGCGTCCAACGGAAATATATGGGTCAGTCGATACACTGATAAATTATTGGTCTTAATACCAGGCACTGTTCCGTTGGAAACTTTCTAATGAACACGATGGGCGCTATTTCCGCTTATCATTTCTTCCCTAAAAACCTTCCCTAAATTTCGTTTTTGAAACTATGACAAGCAATTACTTTTAGCCGCTTAAACCGAACTCCGATTTTAAAAAAGAACGGACGATAACTATTGCCCTTGAATACAAAAAATATTAGACAAGGCAGATCGTGTTTAAACTAACCTTGAAGCTAGTCACGACGAAACTCCGCGTATTGAGAACGCGATATTCGACACGGTTGAAATTATATTACTGATATTCAATAGATGCAGTGTCAGATATTATAACTCCGCCAATAGGATTTTCGTAAGAAATCAATCAATCTTCAGACCGTAAAGGATTATTCTATTTATTCTCCACATATATAATTATTTTTCACTGATGATTTAGTTGCAAAATCAATTGATGATTCATATTTGCTCTTCGATCCTTAGCATTTTAGAAAAACCGCCTATTTCAATTAATTCTTCCACAAAAAGGTGCGGATTTTGCACCGTTATCCACCCCCTTATAAGAAGCCTTTTTACAGTAGTAAAAGGGCTTTTTTTATGCCTTATTTCAAGTTTTGGCAAATTCCAAGTCGCCATTTGAATTCTTATGCTGTCGAAAAACCAATTCTAGTCATCCTTCGTCATTTCTAATTATATTCTAATTGCCGGATCGCCTGCGTTTCGATCATTCCCAGTTTTTGAAACTTCGGTTGCCATTTTCGTCAACTCAGTCAGTTGAAAATTAATAGCCGGGTGGGCAGCTGCATTTTTGCATTATAATCATTGCAATATGTTCGAGGAAATGTTCAAAAAGCACTACCCAAAAATAATCTCATCAGGACTGTTGCTCCTTGCAACAGTGGCAATAATCAGCCGTTTAAACAACAATAAGGAGGCTGTCCAAAACGAAATCATTCAAGAGCTACAACCGGTAGGTTACGCAGCCCACGCTGCTTTAGTTAAAGAAATGCATTTTTCAGACGCATTTACTTATAGAGGGGCCGTAGAAGCTGGAAAAACCATCACATTAACGTCGGAAACTGACGGTAAAGTAATCTACTCTGCTATTGAAAAGGGTCTCGTGGTAACCAAAGGTGCCATTTTGGTCAGAGTTGATCCATCAACCCGTGCTTCGGGCAATCAGATCAATGAGCATTTCTACACCAAAGCTAAAGCGGACTATCTAAAATTAAAAGAACTCCAGGAGTCAGGAAATGCTTCCGGGATGGAAGTAGAGAATGCCAGGCTGCTGATGCAGAATGCCGGGTTTCAACGCAACATCAGTAAAAAGCAGGTTGAGCAAACATTAATACTGGCTCCTGAAACCGGAACGGTGATAGATAAGAAAATAAACCAGGGCGAATATGTTACGTCCGGCATTACCCTGGGCACAATGGCCTGTCTGAATAATGTTGTAGTTAACGTTTTTGTTCAGGAAAATGAAATTGCTCATTTAAAAAACGGCGATACCGCAATGGTAAAGGCTGATGCCTACCCGGATATTACTTTTAGAGGTAAAATATCGGCTATCATCCCTGTTGCGTCTTCCGCCAAAACTTTCCCGGTGGAAATCAGGGTTGTAAACAACAAGGCTAGCAAGCTTTTATCCGGAATGAATGTGACCGTAACCTTTCAGGGAGATAAACGCTCAAATGCGCTAGTTATACCCCGCAGTGCATTAACAAATAATAAAGGACAAAGTGCTGTTTACTTGATCCACCGTTCACGTCACCCCGTCCTCACACCCATTGTATTGGGGAAAGAATTCGACAATTTCCTGTCGGTATCAAGCGGCTTAAAGGTAGGGGATACCGTAATGACAACGGGCCTTTTGAATGTAGAGCCAGGTAAGAAACTACAAACGCTTACCATTAATAACTAGGCAGTTCATCACTCTAAAATCACTCCAAATCTATTTTTATGAGTATTACCGGACTGGCCATCAAAAGGCCGATCTTATTTATCGTATTCTTTCTTATTCTTGGTGGTTTAAGCATCATCAGCTATCAGAATTTAAAATATGAACTGTTGCCCAACTTGGCCACGCCAACCATTTCGGTTATTACAGCCTACCCCGGCGCTTCGCCAGAAGATGTGGAGAACAGTATTACCAAAAAAATTGAGGATGCCGTTTCGGGCGTAAGTAAAAGTAAAAAGGTAAATTCATTGTCGGCGAATAATCTTTCCGTGGTATCTATTGAATTTTTGGCTGATGCCAACCCTGATCAAGCGATGCAAGAAGTGCAGCGGTCTGTAAATAGTACCCTGGCAGATTTCCCTGAAGGTATTAAAGCACCCGTTCTGGAGAAATTTAATGTAAATGACCTGCCGGTATTAAAACTGGCCGTAACTGCATCAGTTTCCTCTTCCGAATTATACGAGCTGGTGAATAACCGGCTTAGACCAAGGCTGGCGCAGATAAAAGGCGTAGGGAAAGTCAAGATACTGGGCGGCACCCCTAAAGAAATTAAAGTGCTGATCAAACAGGATAAACTGATCAGCAACGGGTTATCGATCACCGATGTATTCGAAACGATCCGCAAAGCCAATACCGATTACCCTGTTGGTATAATAAAAGACAAGGATGCGCAGTTCGGCGTTAAGTTGAGTGGAAAGTTAACGGATACCTCCCAGGTTAGCAACTTAAGAATAAAAACCTTTCCCGATGGCAGTAACCTGAGTATAAAAGACGTTGCCACAGTGCAGATCAGCCAAAAGGACGAAGAGATCAGCAGTCGCCTTAATGGGCAAACATCTATAGCGCTATTTATCAATAAAACAAACGGCGCAAATGCAGCAGAAGTAACCAAGGTAGTAAGGGAAGAACTGCAACAGTTAGAACAGGAGTATGCAGCACAAAAAATCAAATTTAACGTGGCTCAGGATAGTTCGGAATTTACACTGAAAGCCGCCCACCAGGTTTATGATGACCTTGCTATTGCCATACTTCTGGTAGCATTGGTTATGCTGGTCTTTTTACACAGCATCCGTAATTCACTAATCATTATGGTTTCCATACCGGCTTCTTTATTCAGCGCCTTCATTATGATGTATGCGTTGGATTATTCGCTTAACCTGATGACTCTATTGGCCATGAGCCTAGTGATTGGTGTGCTGGTTGATGATTCCATAGTGGTGCTGGAGAATATTTATCATCACCTAGAAAAAGGAAAAGATAAGCGGGATGCAGCGCTGGATGGTCGGAACGAGATCGGTTTTGCCGCGCTATCGATCACGTTAGTAAACGTAGTCGTATTCTTGCCCATGGCATTGGTTCCCGGACTTGTAGGTAGCTTAATAAAAGAATTTTCATTAGTGATTGTCATATCTACGCTGTCCAGCCTTTTTGTTTCCTTCACGCTGACACCCATGATCGCATCGCGTTTTGCCAGGCTGGAGCATTTGAGCTCAAAAACGATCTTTGGAAAGGCCGGCCATTGGTTTGAGTCGGTAATGCACAGCCTCACCGAAGGATATGGTCAACTACTACGATGGAGTCTCAGCCATAAAGTCGTCATCGGTATAATTGCATTCACCATTTTTGGCAGCTCGCTGTTATTGCTGACTTCCGATACCGTCGGCACTGAATTTCTGCCAGCGGCAGATAAAGGAGAGTTATCTCTATTCGTTGATCTGCAGCCGGGGACTAAACTAGCGGAAACAGATTCTACCATTAGGATCATTGAAAATAAATTAAAATCAGTGCCTGAAATCACGAAGGTTTTTTCCAATACCGGTTACCAAAATGATGGCTTTAATGAAAAATACAGTTCGAACCTCGCCACCATCAATATATCTCTGATACCCGAAACAGAAAGAAAGAAAAGCCTGTCACAACTATCCAGAGAGCTGAAAGCCTTATCTATACAGGTAGCAGGTGTAAAAAGCAGGGTTTCTCCAATTGGTTTATTTGGTGCCAATGAAGCACCGGTACAGTTACTAATTACCGGAACCAACCGGGATAGCGTAAACGCAGCAGCAGCAGTTGTTCTCGGCCATATTCGTAGTGTAAGTGGTTTGGTTAGCCCAAGGTTATCATCTGAATTAGGTACGCCGGAAATAAAGTTGCTTGCAGACCGGGATAAAATGGCCAAACTTGGGTTAAATACCGAAGTCGTTGGAAATGCTTTGCGGCTGGCGATTTATGGAAATGATCAATTGAAGTTTCGGAACCAGGATAAGGAAACCGATACCCGGATACAGCTGGATGTTCATGACCGTAAACAAACTGATCAGCTGATGAAACTTACTTTCATCAATGCAGATAACCAATTGGTCTATTTCAATCAGTTTGCCAAAATGGTTCAGCAGTCAGGGCCGTCAGGGCTTGAACGCCGTAATAAGCAACCTAGCGTCACTTTATTGGCACAGGTTTCCGGAAGGCCCGTTGGCGATGTTGGCGAAGATATCAAAAAAAAAATCGAAAAAATTGGCTTGAGTAAAAGCGTGCAGGTGATCTACGAAGGCGATCTGGAACAGCAAGGAGATGCTTTCAATGATTTGGGGTTAGCTCTGCTGGTATCTTTCGCGCTCATCTACCTGATCATGGTGACCCTGTACAATAACTGGCTATTTCCGTTTGTGATCCTTTTTTCTATTCCGCTGGCTATCTCCGGTGCATTAATGGCATTGGCGCTCACCGCCAAATCCATGAATGTATTTTCAATTTTCGGTCTTATAATGATGATGGGATTGGTAGTTAAAAACGGTATTTTACTGGTGGACAAAACTAACGATGTTTTAAATGGCGCAGTCGACGGTCGTAGCGTTAGCCACGCACTTATAGAGGCAGGCAAGGCCAGGTTGCGGCCAATATTGATGACCACGCTTGCTATGGTAATTGGCATGTTGCCTTTGGCAGTGGCCAAAGGCGGGTCTTCCGCATTCAGTAGTGGGCTGGCCTGGGTGTTAATCGGCGGCCTGAGCAGCAGTATGTTTTTAACACTGGTGGTTGTACCGGTGGTCTACAGCACCATGTTTAAATTAAAAGCCAGCCTTAGTAACTTTTTGAAAAGGCAGTTAATGAAAAAAAAGGCAGTAACTACGCTCAGCATTTTTATTACCCTTATCATTAGTATAAGTTGCGTGGGCACCGCCTGTGCACAACACAAAATGCCGCTGTCCTTAAAGCAGGCAGTTAGCATTGGCTTAAGTGCCAATCAGCAGATTAAGCTGGCAGAACTCGACGCTCAAAAAGCAAAATTCAGCCTAAAAGAAGCTCAATCCTATCAATATCCGCAGGTTGAAATCACTGTAGATTATCTGAGGAATATTAAGCCGGCTGTATTCTTTCTCCCAACATTCGGCATTAATGCTGCGTCGCAGATTACTTATGATATTGGTAGTTTACAGGCTATACCCGCTTCTTCCAAAAATGCTTATACGGGTAACCTTAATGTCAGGATGCCAATCTTTAACCAGGAAGTTGCCGGCAATGTTCATTCGGCAAAACTAAACATGGGACTAAACGATGCCAATGCAGCGCTAAGCCGTTGGGAACTGGCAGATGAGATCAGGAAAGCTTATTTTAACAGCTTAATCGCTGGTCAAAACCAGGTATTGACAAATGCTGCCTTCAATCGTTCGCAACGCAATCTTACTGATAGCCGTTTATTATTTAGCAAGGGTTATGCCAATAAAGCAGATACCCTGAATGCATGGAGCAATTTAGAACTGATGAAGATTAATTGCAACAAGGCTCAAACTGCGATTAAACAATCTGAAAATTATCTGAAAAGTCTGTTAAATGTATCGCTGGATCAAGAATTGGCATTGACCGATACTATCGGTGTAAACTTATTAGGCGGGCAACAAAACGTAAATGTTGATACGTTAAAAAACGGTATACGCCCGGATTTGTATCTGCGTGACTGGAAAATACAGATTGCCAGCCAACAGGTTAAAAATGAGCAGTCAAAATACCTGCCCTCACTGGCGTTTGTTAGCCAGTACACGCTGCAGGCGCAGTCGGATAATTTCAAATTTGATCATTACAATGTGCCGAATAGCTTTTATATAGGCATACAATTAAGCATCCCTATTTTTACCGGTTTTCGTACTGATGCCAGAGTAAAGCAAAGCAGGCTAGCGCTGGAACAGATGACAACCGAACGAAGGCTGATGGAAAATCAGGCCAAGCTCCAAATTCGGAATAACCGCCTGGCAATTATAGAAAATAGCGAAAAAATGAAAGGCCAGCAAAATATCCGTTGTGCTCGTGAACAGGCGCTTGCATTTGTCCGGGCCAGATGGCAAAAGGGTTTTGCCAAATACGTTGAGATTGCAGATGCCGAACTGAGGGTGGTAGAGGCCGATAACGACTACACTCAAAGTGTTTTTGAATACCTCACCGCAGTGGCTGGTTATTACAAAGCAACCGGAAATACCCGCTGATTAAAGCATCCTTTACTGTCGCACCGATGATAATTGAGTCGGCTAGGTTTAACCATAAACGCTTCATGAAAACTAAATTTTTTATTTTACTGATTTGTTTTGTCGCATTCTTTTCTATCGCCCGTGCACAAAACAAGGCTGAAACAACAGCCCGGAAATTATACCTGGATTTTGGCGGCTCCGTAGGTTTGTTCATTCCATATGATCAGGCTAAAGGTACAAAGACCCTTGTAGGGTCTAATGCGATGACATCGTTGCAACTCAATTATCAGCAGGATTATTTTGCGAAATTACAATTCGGCCAGTCTACTGTAGATTTCAAGTCACAAAGCAATTTCGAAAACGTTTATTCTTCAATCGATGCCAAGGCCAACAGTACCAACCTCGGTTTAGGCTTAGGTTACCAGCATAGTTTTGGAAGATGGCAGCCCTATATTTTGGGTGGAGCCGGTACATCTTTTATAGATGTCCCCACTACATCATTCGTCAAAGTATCCAAAACGGTCAGTTATACCACGTCTTCGGGGACTTATCTCTATGTAAATGCAGGCGGTGGTGTCAATTTCAAAGTATCCAATGCATTTATTTTTTATTTCGAAAGCCAGGCATCCACAATACCCAATCTGCCCAATAAATCAAATACCCATCTGAGCGGTATTAGTGCGATGGTGGGCATTAAAGCTCCTCTATAATAAGTATTAATTTTATAACCATGTGTAAACAAGTTGTTTTGACGTTATTCGTTGTTTTTTTAAGTTGCATTTGCTCAGCTCAACAGGCAGCAATAACAGGGAGATGGGAAACCCCCGATAAAGATATTATTGAATTCTATCCTGACGGAGCTTTTTTCAGCGCCAAACAAATCAGTACATCAAGCGAAAAAGACAAGATCAACAACAATAAGATAATCGCCAGAGAACTTAGACTGACAATTAATAAGGTTTTTGATGGGATTGTGATCGATCCGAAAGATAACAAGACCTATCACGGGCAGTTCACGGTTAATGAGAATGGAACAGAGCTGAATCTTAAAGTCAAATGGGGCTTTTTAAGCTTTAAAGAGACATGGAAACGGATAAATTGAGTACGTATCATTGTACTTTATCCCTATTTTAGCACATGCATAAACACAGCTATCGATTATTCCGCATCTACGGTTATCCTGGCTTCGGATTGATACTGTACCTGATCCTCGTAATGATCAATCCTTTTGAGCGGACCTTTAACAGCTGGCATTATTATGCATTTGGTGACTTTCTACTCGAATTCTCATTCAGCGCGGCATATGCTGCCGTTTTATTTGAGACAGGCATACAGCTTACTACATTATTAAACAGATACATTCCTTGGGAAAGCCGGCCGAAAATCAGGTTCGCTACACAGCTTTCGGTACATATCTTGATTATCTACATCATTCTTAATTTGTTCTTCAGCATTAGATTCCCCGCTCATTTTGATTATGATGCCTTGATGCAGAGACAGACCACTATCATCGGCATCATCTTCTCCCTGTTAATTACCGCGGTTTTCGCTGCAGAATATTTCTTCTACCGTTGGAATGATTCCAGGCTGAGATCGATGGAAATGGAAAACTTGAGCACCCAAGCACAACTGGAGGCTTTAAAATTGCAGCTTGATCCACATTTTTTGTTCAACAACCTCAGTATTGTAACCGCACTGATCGAAGATCAGCCGGCTGTTGCCGTATCGTATATCGCTAAGTTATCCTCAATTTATAGGTACATGCTCATGAACAGGATACAAGATGTGATCCCCGTGACTGAAGAATTGGAGTTTATCAAAGCCTATTTGTTCTTGTACGAGATACGGTACGGCAGCGGTATCAGCGTCCGTATTGATCCTATAGAAAATGCTAAACGGTTTGGCCTACCGCCACTGACCTTGCAATTGCTGATCGAGAACGCAATTAAGCATAATGTTTTTAGCACCGATGCGCCCCTTCGCATTCATATCCGTGCTGATGACAGCAACATTTTAATAGTGGAAAATAATAAGACTCCTAAAAAATCACCGGAACAAGGTACTCAAATCGGCCTGAAAAATATTAGTGAACGATACCGTCTTTTAAACAAGCAATTACCAATAGTGAATAATGATGATTTCTTTTTTCGGGTGACGATACCTTTGATCGAATTGACTAAAAAAAAATACGATGTTAACGGTTTTAATTATTGAAGATGAGCTTCCAAATATCCAAAGGCTAGAAAAAATGCTTCACGCCCTTGATAGAAATATTAGCATAGCCGCGAAGTTGCAAACGGTTGCTGCCAGTGTGGAATGGTTGAGAAGTAACCAACAGCCAGATATTATATTTATGGATATAAGACTAACCGATGGCCTGAGTTTTGAGATCTTTACCCATGTTGATGTAACTGCTCCGGTCATTTTTATTACGGCTTATGATGAATACGCCTTAAAAGCATTCGAGGTTAATGGAATTGCTTACCTGCTCAAACCATTAGAAGCTGAAAAACTCCAAGCTTGTTTGACGAAGACCAAATCTCTTGCCGGCTTAGGCCATGATGAGACTATCTTAAAAATGGTTAAAAACATGCATGCCAGGCAGCCTATCTACCGTACGCGCTTCTTGATTGCCTACCGTGATAAATTTATATTGGTGATGGCCGATGAGATAGCCTATTTTACTTCTGAAAATAAAACCACCTTTTTGGTTAGGCACAATGCCCAGCGGTTTATGATCGATCAGACGTTGGAGATATTGGAGAAGGAGATGAATCCGGATGGTTTTTTTCGAATCAGCCGGCAATACATCGTCTCTATAAAGGCAATTCTCAATATTCACCAATCCTTCAACGGGCAATTAAAAATTGATCTCGCACCATCGTTAAATGAAGGTGTATTAATCAGCAGAGAAAAATCTAACCAGTTAAAAAACTGGCTCAACCAATCTGGTCTTTAAAAATATTGCCCGGTTGTGAAATTGAAAATACGACAAAGGACTATTCTAAATATTGACTGACAATTAATATATAAATCTGCATTTTCTTGAAAAACGCAACAGAGGATGCTACAGCTATATAAATTATAGTCTCACAATAAATTTGTTAGAAATACGAAATTATTTAACGACAGACCTTTTGTTATAAGGCCAGTAAAAATTCTTGTGAATTTGCTGTATATAGTTGATATTTAGTACCATATGAATTCTAATCCAAATTTAATGTTATTCTAATGGGGTTCTAATACGCTGATTATAATTTTGAGTTCAATAGTTGTCCGGACTAAGTGATAAGAGAATTGCTTTGCTCGCGCTTTCTTTTAAATTTTAGTGTTTGATGTTGTTTATGCATAATATATGTACCTCAGTTGACGACTAGCATTCTAATTATATCAGTATTTGTAATACCGACTTAAACTTAACAATCCCCCCAAATGACAACTTTACTTAGATTTGAGTTTGATACCAAGTTCTTTTACACCGATTATAGCGGCCCAAGAAATATTATTATAGAAAATCCGCCGCACGTTCCACAGACTGGTGATCCGATCTCTTTTGTTATAGAACAATTTTTTGATGATGATCAAGTTATTGCCGCCTACACAAAGCTCACTCAAAACTATTTATTTCAGGCAGAACGTGTAGAAACTAAGTTTAGCAAAGCAAATTGAAATAGTAATTATAGTTTTTGCTGAACCGACGACTTAATTTAATACTTAACAGGCGCTTGAATAATGATCGTCACTTCTTCATTATATCAACTAATTCCACAACCTTATATGCGCCTTCGTCATCTATAAACTTTTTTATCTAACTAATGTGACCACTACCAAGTAAGATCATTATCCGTTCAACTTACGGGCTAACGTTTTGCATTGCATCGGTCCAATTACATGTGATTATTTATAGCAACGCAAGATAATAATTGCATTTATTAAGAGCTGAAATTATTGTAGATAGGTTTTTTTGCTGAAATTAGCGGAAACTTCCATCCAATAAATGACCGCCGAACTAAAGAACTACATCAGCAGCTATGCAACTTTTAGCGATGCCGACCTTGAAGATATTGTTGGGCGGTTTAAAGAAAAAACAATAGCTAAGAATGATTTCTTGTTGAGGGAAGGTACCGTTTGCCAGGATCTTGTGTTTGTGCAGGAGGGATGTTTGCGCCTGTATTACCTTAACGAGGACGTAGAAATTTCCGTTTGGTTTGCATTTCCAAACTCCTCAGCCATAGATATTTATAGTTTTATTAGCGATAAGCCTTCAAACTATTACCTGCAGGCTATTGAGGACAGTAAGATCTTCTATCTGCCGAAAACTGAATTGACCGAACTGTACCGGCTATTCCCAACTATGCAGGAAATGATGCGGAATTTCTGGGAAGATGCAGTGCTAAATTTGATTGACCGTTTCACCGCACTGCAGCGTGATTCCGCAGAGAAAAGGTATCTCGACCTGATGGCTAAGCCGCCATATCTTCAAAAAATTCCGCAGAAATATCTGGCTTCTTTTATAGGGGTTACACCAACATCTCTTAGCCGCATCCGCAAAGGAATCAGGTAAAGCCATTGTTGAGATTGTTCACCAACATCAATTAATTTGTGATATTATAATTGCATTAAATTTGCTATTTAAATTAGCATTCCGTAGGTTTATACAAAAAACCTACCCTTATGAATATCGATCAATATCCATTACCGGATAACCAGTTTCACAAACAGGAATTCGCTAAAAAACAAATTGTAATTCACCACACTGCCAGTGGCCCGTCAGCCAGGGCAAATATTGATTATTGGAAAAGCGATCCGGTTGCCGTTGCCACGGCCTTTGTAATTGGTAAGGATGGCATTATTGTACAAGCATTTTCTTCGAAGTATTATGCAGCTCACTTAGGTGTACCGGCTGCTCTTTTGCATGCCCTGGGCTTTGCTGATTACGGCACCCGTTGTGATAAACTGCATAAAGAAAGTGTGGGAATTGAACTAACCTGTTGGGGTGGTTTAACGAAAAAGAATAACAAATGGCTTAATTACGCAGGCGGCATTGTGCCGGAAAGTGATGTGCAGGTTTACAGTCCAAAATTCCGTGGTTACGCCGGATTCGAAAAATATTCGGCGTTACAGATCAAGTCGTTAAAGGAACTATTGAACTTCCTGTGCGATACCTACCATTTACCCAAAACATACCATCCGGAGATGTGGGATGTAAGCAAAAAAGCAATAGGCAGCGAACCGGGCATATGGACCCACACTTCTTATCGGATCGCCAGTGACAAACAGGATTGCCACCCACAGCCGGAATTGATCGCTATGCTGAAATCTTTGAGCACAGTTGTTTAAATTTTATTTCGAGATCTCTATTTTTACTTTTTTGCCTTTGATCTTCTCCGTTTTTACAAGCGCAGCCACCCGCTCGGCTTGTGAGCGTTTTACTGCGGCATAAGATGAAAAATCAAGAACCTCTATTAAACCCAGATCATCCTTATTAAGGTTGCCTTTCTTTAAAAGTAGGCCAACAATATCCACTTTGTTTACTTTGTCTTTTTTACCGGCGGCAAGGTACAGCGTCGTCCACTCCGACGGGGGAGGGATAACAATGTCACCGGTCAGGTCTTCCGTTTCCGGTAATTCTTTTAAATAAGCTGGTTTATCACCTGGGGAAAGAAGAAGGTAGGAGGTACCGGTAGCATGCATTCTGGCTGTGCGTCCGTTACGGTGAACAAAAGCCTCTTCAGTGTGCGGTAGTTGGTAGTGGATCACGTGTTCTATTTCCGGGATATCCAAACCCCGCGATGCAAGATCGGTGGTGATGAGGATGCGATGGCTGCCATTACGGAATTTGATGAGCGCGCGTTCGCGGTCTTCCTGTTCCATGCCACCGTGAAAGATGTCGTTAGGCAGCCCGTTATCCCAAAGCACATCGCTGATGCGTTCTACCGCTTCACGGTGATTGCAAAAAACAAGGGTGGCCTTATCACCTATCTTGCAGATCAATGCAAAAAGTGCCTCCAGCCGGTCTGCTGGTTCCGCTATAACTACTTTCTGTTTCAAGTTGGCAACCGTTTCTGTTTGACCCAGAAAATCCAACACGATTGGCTTCTGTATCCCGGTAAAGCGTGGAATTTCATCCATTCTTGTTGCGGAGGTAAGCATGCGTTTCTTCACATTGGGCAGCTCGCTGATGATGAAACTCATATCCTCCTGAAAACCAAACTCCAGGGCTTTATCAAATTCGTCAAGGATCAGGGTGTTAATTGTATCAGTGCTGAAACTTTTGCGACGGAGGTGGTGCGCTATCCGGCCAGGTGTACCAACCAGTAGGGCAGGTGGCTGCGATAAATTTTTCATTTCCGTTTTAACAGGGTGCCCACCGTAACAGCAGTTTACTTTAAAGCCACTGCCAATAGTTCGAAATACCTGTTCTATTTGTAAAGCCAACTCGCGCGAGGGAACTAAAATAAGTGCTTGCACCGTGTTGACGTCTTTTTGCAGCAAGGCAAGTATAGGCAGTAAAAACCCAAGTGTTTTGCCGGATCCTGTTGGCGAAAGTAAAATCACATCGCCTTTTTTTGCAGCGCTAATGGCAGCTTCCTGCATTGGGTTAAGGGCATTTATCTTGAGGTTTTTGAGCGCTTGCTGTATCATTTGCTGTCGGATTACGATCCTGCGAAGATAAGTTAAAAGTTTGGGCCATGGCTCGCATGCCAGATTCTCCAGCTACAACAAAAAAATAGAGATTGAAATAAAATATCGAGCTTGTTAAAATGCCTCATTCAAACCCAAAAAGAATCCACGCTGGCCGTTTTTGCCCCATGCATAATCAAGACAAAGATTGGTGCGCGTTGCTTTGTTGAACAATACTCTTAAACCAGCTCCACCACCGGGTTGCCAAACTTCAAAAATTTTGGTGCCGGCCTCATCATTGGTGGTCTGCACGTTTAAAAATGCTACACCACTTAAAAATTTGTTACGGGTGATCGGAAAGCGGTACTCAGCCTCCGAATAATTATATTGAGTGCCCTTAAAGTATTGACTCACATAGCCACGCCCGCTGCGAAACGATCCGTCTTTACCGGTTCCAGCCAACTCGAGGTAGGGGATATTACCCGAAATAAGATACGATCCCCAATTCCAGAAAGCAATGACATGCTCCGGTTCACTTGTAGAAAGGCTGAAATATTTCCTAAAGTCGGTTGTAAACTGCACTGCACTTTTCGAACTACCCAACCAGGTTTGATTTACTCTGAATCCTGCATCTAGATACAGGCCTTTGTAAGCTCTGTTCTGGTTATCCCGCGTTGTATATTGTACGTTAAATAACAAGCCATTTGCGCTATAACCATTATTATCAAATCCGTGCCGATCATTGTAGATGCTATAAGGAGTTAGTCCGGTTGACTTTTTATCTTCAATATTCCGCCTTATGTCAAACGAAGCGCCCGCCCCAACAAAAAGATTTTTCTGAATCTCCTTGTAAACTTTCTCTCTGACATTGAAATACAGGGAGTTCAATGCCCTGCCTTTCCGATCCGCATTAGCCAGCACCTGGTCGGCTTCGGTGCCGTTATTTCGTTCCCCAATGCCAAGGCCGTAATCAGGCGACACCGTTTTGGCTGCAACAATATTTCCCTGGAAATTATAGGCGTTACCCGGCGTATATATGTTATGATTGACGTAAAAATAAATAATGCCCTTCGTAGTAATCGACGCTGATGTAGCAGCCACCGACAATAATGTATTAGGATCGGTTCCCAATTTTCTACCAGCTACCGCTTTGATACCTATTTGCGAACCTATGGTTGGATTGGATGCTATATTTGGTATAATGGTTATACCCGAAGGCTTTTTAAAAACTGTATCAGGTTTTTTGTGTGGATTAAAAATATCTTTAATCAAATCACCGATATCATATTGTTTAGCCAGCATGGCTGCCTGCTGCTTTTGATAGCGTAGTGCGTTTGCCCGGGCAGAATCAACTTTTAAAGTATCGGTTGGTACCTGTACTTGTCCGTAACTACTACCTGGTAAAGAAGCAAGTAACGCCACAATTAAAAAGTTAACAAATAAAATGGTAGATATTTTTTTTTGATGCATCGAATAGATCATTTAAATAAAATACGACGTTGGCGTAAATTACTTTCGAAAACAACTTGGAAAAATTAAAAAAGTTTGCTTCACAGTCAACAAGTTACCGATTCGTGACACAGCTACGCAGAATTCTAGCTGATAATTCTTTAGTGAATGACTATCCAATCCCCCTTAACTCGTTAAATTTCGTTAATTTGCCAGCATATGCAGTCTTTTGAAATAGATAAATCGGACCTGTTACGCATTAAAACCGCGCTGGAAGGGAATGATGCTGATTTAGAGCTTGTTCTGAAAGAGTATCATGCATCTGAGATAGCGATCTTATTTGAGAAGTTGCCTCAAGAAGCTAAAGCACGAATTATCAATGTGCTGCCAGCGGATTTGGCCTCAGAAGTTCTGTCGGAAATGACAGAAGAATCGCACCCGGAAGAGTTGTTGCTGAATTTGCATCCCGGCAAACGATCGGATATTATCGAGGAGCTGGATTATGATGATGCCACCGATATCATTTCGCAGCTTGAGGAGCATGAGCAGCACGAGATTTTACAGGACATCGACCAGGAAGATGCTACGAACATCCGTGCGCTTTTAAAGTATGACGAAGATACCGCGGGTGGTTTAATGAACTCGGAGATCATCAAGGTGAACATCAGCCTTGATAAAAAAGATGCGCTGGACGAGATCATCCGCCAATCTGAAGAGATGGAGGAGTTTTATACCATCTATGTGGTAGATGACGCCGATATTTTACAGGGAATTCTTTCCATTAAATCAATCATTAAAGCACCCTCTTATGCCCGTGTACGTGACTTAGTAATAAAAGATTTTGTTTACGTAAAAGCCGAGCTTGATCAGGAAGATGTTGCCGGGTTGATATCCCAATATAATCTTACTACCATTCCCGTGGTAGATGATAATATGAGGTTACTCGGCCGTGTAACGGTAGATGATATCATCGACGTGATGGAGCAGGAAAACACCGAAGACATCTTAAAGATCTCCGGGGTTTCAGAGGATGAAGAACTAAGCGGTAATTGGAAAGATGCGGTAAAGAGTCGCCTGCCATGGCTCATCATAAACCTGGGTACTGCTTTTTTAGCAGCTGCGGTTATCAGGCAATTTACTTATGTTGAAGAAGAGTTGCCTATTATTGTGGCTTACGTTACCATAATTGGAGGCATGGGTGGTAATGCTGCGACACAAGCATTAGCTGTAACGGTCAGGCGTATCTCACTTACAGATTTGTCTGATGCGCAGGCTTACAAAACGGTTGTAAAAGAGTTTTTAGTAGGGATGATCAATGGCGCTTTCAACGGAGTTATTGTGTTGTTGTTCGCAGTGTTTTATGATAAGAACCCGATGTTGGGCGTAGTATTGTTTTTGGCCATGACTGGAAATCTGATTGTAGCCGGGTTAACGGGAGCAGGCATTCCACTAATTTTAAAAAGAGTTGGGATAGATCCGGCTGTGGCTTCATCTATCATTATTACAACCTTTACCGATTGCATCGGTTTTTTACTGCCGCTATGGCTGGCCAGCAAATTCTTATTGAATTGAGACAAATACGGCACAACTTTTAAATTAAACTAAATTTTAAATCTTTGCACCTTAGCATCTTTGCTTTAAATAAAATTTAACTCATTATATTAGTAAATAAACTTTTAATATTTGCGTAAACTTTATACCCATGACCGAAGTAAGAAATAACTGGACTCAGGAAGAAATAGCCGAAATATATCATTCACCATTACTAGATCTTGTTTATAGGGCAGCAAGTATCCACCGGGAAAACAAGGACTATTCCGAAGTGCAGATCAGTTCTTTAATATCTATTAAAACTGGTGGCTGCCCCGAGGATTGCGCGTATTGCCCGCAGGCCGCGCGCTACAACACCGGAGTTGACGTGCATGCTATTATGCCAAAAGAAGAAGTAATAGCCGTTGCCCAAAAAGCAAAGAATGGCGGTGCGAGCAGGCTTTGTATGGGTGCCGCATGGCGAGAGGTACGTGATAACCGTGATTTTGACAAGGTGATTGATATGGTGAAAGCCGTAAACGCTATGGATATGGAGGTTTGCTGCACGCTGGGTATGCTTACCGAATCACAGGCGCAGCGACTTGCAGATGCCGGTTTATATGCCTACAACCACAATTTAGATACATCTGAAGAAGATTATAAGCGCATTATTACTACCCGTACTTATGATGATCGCTTACAAACGCTGGATCATGTGCGCAAAGCCAAAATTTCCGTTTGCAGCGGTGGCATAATTGGCTTGGGTGAAACCGTTGCCGACAGGATTTCAATGTTGAAAACACTTTCAAATTTACCTAAGCATCCGGAATCAGTACCGATTAATGCGCTGGTACCTGTAAAAGGCACTCCGTTGGCTGATCAGCCGCGGGTTTCTGTTTGGGAAATGGTAAGAATGATTGCTACCGCACGTATCGTGATGCCTAAAACCGTAGTAAGACTTTCAGCGGGCCGTACGGAGATGAGCACGCTGGAGCAGGCATTTTGCTTTATGGCTGGTGCTAACTCTATTTTTGCGGGGGAGAAGCTATTGACAACTCCTAATCCTTCTTTCGATGATGATATGGCGATGTTCGAGCTTTTAGGTCTAAAACCACGTAAAGCATTTAAAAATGGCCGCCCTAATGTTCCTCAGGAGCTAAAAGAGATGAGCATCAATGAGGTAATTTAGACGCCCTTAATTGAATATCAATTTATAAGATACGAAACTGAAAACCGGCGAATTTTTGCCGGTTTTTTAATTAAGGGTGAAAGTTTGTTATTGGTATCAATTCCGAACTCGGCAAATGAGTTCAGCAAACAGGTTTAGCCCCGTGGCCTGAAATTATATTGATAGGTCATCTACCCCTTATCAACAAAAAGTAATAGCCTAAAATACGCTTAAAACAAAAATGGCATAGTATCGCTTTATTCACAAAAAACACTATTATGGCATTTGACCAATATCACGAACCGGCTCATGAATTGAGCGATGAAACCAGGACCTTTGCACGTATGATCGTATCATTGGGTGAAGAAGCTGAAGCGATCAACTGGTATGAACAGCGAATTTCAGTGGAGAACAATCAACAAGCTAAAGCAATTATGCAAAATGCGCAGCACGAAGAGTTTAAACACTTCGGCATGGATCTTGAATTTCTGCTGAGGCAGAAACCGGTTTGGCGTAAAACCCTCCAAGCTATTCTTTTTAAAGAAGGCGATATAGTGCAACTTGGAGAAAAAGGCGAGGAAGCATCGGAATAATTTATACGCGAGGCCGCAGTGTAAATAATCATATTACAGGCTCCGGTTCAACAGCCTCAGTTTTTCTAACAGGTTCTTTGCGCAAAAACATGTATGCAAGAGCCACAGCGCTAACTGCCGCGGTGCCATATATAATATATGGCACCTTGCCAATAACATCCTGGTAAAACCAGCCTGCTACTAAGGCGCCGAGCCCAATGCCAGCCTCCAGCGATATATACATAGTGGCAACAGCCTTTCCACGATGGCTTGGCTGGCTCATATCAATTGTCCAGGCATTAAGGGCAGGGGACAGAATGCCCTGCGCCACGCCATAAATAACGGAGCCAAATAGCAGACCGGTAACCGTACTTGCAAAAGCTACAGTTAACAACGCTGCGCCGAGTATGACCAAGCCTGTCTTTATAATTACCAGTCGTCCATATTGGTCTGATATTTTGCCCGCAACAAATCGAATCACCAGCGATGCAATAGTAAAAACCATAAAGAACAATCCTTTGTTACCGATCCCTAAATGGTGACTCCAATCCGGAATCAGTGTCAAAATCGCTCCATAAGAAACATAAGATAATAAGGTAACGATAGCCGCAGGCAGTACCTCTATGGCAATGATGTCTTTTCGGGAGATCTTGAACATATCGAGATTAAGCTTTTCCCTAACTTTCAAAGTTTCCTTCATGTTCATGAGTAGGACGATTGACATCAGCGCAAAAAATGATGAAGTGTAAAAAAGTGTGTTTAGCGAATGCGACATGCGGATAGAACTGCCTATGGCCGGCCCAACCGCCATGCCGGTAATAAAGCAAAGCCCATGCATGCCCAAGGCTTCTCCCCATCGTTCACGGGGTACCAAATCTGCTACGTAAGCAGCGGTGGCCGTAGGCTTAAATCCCGTTGAAAAGCCATGTAGCAATCTCAAGAATAAGAAGCCTGCTACCGTACCCAAAACCGGGTATAAAAAACCACAAATAAAGCACACGATGGACCCTACTGCCATAACGGGCACACGGCCTAACCTGTCAGTAAGCCTGCCACTGAAAGGACGCGAAATACCCGCTGTAAGTGTAAATAAGGCAACTATTAAACCTTTATGTTCGCCGCCCCCCATACTGCTTAAGTACGCCGGCAACTCTGGTATGAGCATATTATAACTTGCGGAAAATAACAATGAACTAAGGCAAACCAAGCCAAATTGGAAAGTGTATATAGATTGTACGGGACGGGTCATAAGCAACTGAAAACGGCCGCAATTTAAAACTTACATTTTAGATTGTTAACAGCTATTATCTAATGCCAATTGCAAACGGATCAACATCATTTCGGAATTTTTTAAAACCAAATTACGGCAAGATGCTTTGATAGGTAAGTAATTAACCAACACAATAATTTTTCATATGGCGCAATTGGATGTTCAACCCAAACACAAAGGACCTTTTTGGATCTGGATCGTTGTGGGTTTAGTAGTAATAGGTATCATATTTATGCTGTTTCGGGGATGCAATAAGAGTTACCGGCCAACTGCTCTAAAAACCAATGGTAACGATTCTACCTTAGCAGATACCACCAAAAAAGCCAAAACTACAGTGGACCCCGGACAGCCCGATTGGGACAATGTAGAATTCACCCTGCCAAAATCCACTTTTGACGAAATCAGCGATACATCTGTAGTAATTCGCAGTAATGCTAATTATTCAATTTATGGCCTTGGTGGGAATATTCTTTTCGGAACAGGTGAAAGCACTCTTCAAAACAGTGCAGATGTGCAATTAAAGCTTATCGCTGCATCGCTCAACAAGCGTTTTAAGAATGGGAACATTGGCATTTACGGTCGTACCGATAGTACAGGCACTGTTGCAGTCAATACAGCGCTTGCAGAAAAAAGGGCGGTAGCGGTGAAGGAGTGGCTGGTAGCAAAAGCAGGTTTTGCATCAGCGATGATCACAATTCATGCTTTAGGTGAAGCCAAACCCCTCGCCAATAACGGCACCACAAGCGGAAGGCAACAAAACAGGAGTGTGGAGATTGTGGCATTTCGGGATACACTCAAAAATTAATAAAGCAAACCTAATCCAGGTAAAATTAAACAATATCAATTATGGCTTCGGCAGAAAATGGACAGGAATATAGCAAGCTGGAAGAGCTTAGCGAAAGCGATTTCGAAATTGTTGACCACCAGCCCGATATTCAGGGTTGGGATGTAAGAGATTCCGAGGCTAAGAAAATTGGGGAGGTGGATGAACTACTGTTCAATCCGCAATCGCGCAAGGTGCGATATATCATTATTCATATGGAAAATAATGATATTGGATTAGAAGATGGCCGTATATTGGTGCCCATTGGTGTAGCCGAATTGCATGAGAAAGATGATAATGTAATTATCCCTAATATTACCAAAGCGCAGATTTTGGCCTTGCCGCTTTATGAGCACGGCAGGGAGATTAATTCAGATACGGAGGAGCAGATTCGACATGTTTTCGCCGATCCGGATGCGAACGTTACAGTAGGAAATGATTTTTACGATCATGACCATTTTAGCGCTACGAAGTTCTACGGAAAACGAAGACATTCTGTGGGAGACACGTCTGTAAGCCAAAATAATATGGAAACACCCGAAAATCAGTCAGATAGTTTACTTTAAGAATACGATAACATTTAACAAAAATAGCAGCACGAATGACCGCGCTGCTATTTTAAATGATGGATTGATACTAACTATGAACGAGGCCGTTTTAAATTATAGGCCACCAGGTAGTTTAAATTATCGGTAACTACGGAACGCTTATCGAGAGATTGCTCCTCTTTACTAAACGATTGGTTTAAACGCGATTTTATTTTGTGAAAAACTTCCAATACAGCCTCTGGTAACATTTTAGTGGCTATTGTAGGGTGATAAGCCTTTTGTAATCGCAGTTTTTCTACATCGCCAACTAGGCTGAATTCCCAAACGTCATCAGGTTTAAAGCCATGTTCGCGGGCAGTATTCATCAGGTCGTACAGATACAGGCGGGTTTGATCTTCTATTGTTTTTTCGTTCATGCAATTATTTTTTCTTAGAGGTAAGATCGGCTGATGATGTTGATTTGCCGGATTGGTAAGATGATACTTTTTTATTTACGTTAACCGTTTTCTCTTTCTTAACTTCTTTAACCTGCTTCTTGTCTTTACTCATGATAGTGTATAATTATTAATTAAAGTATAATAAAATACCGCCTCGCTATAAGCGCAGCAGATATTTTTACGATGTGTTGTGGTAATGGTTAAATGTAGTCTTTATTTATTGAAAATGAGCAGGTTTTTAAACTAAAATGAAGTAAAAGTTTAAATTAAAAATTAATGCCGTTTTTAATGACTACCTTGCATGCTTATTAAAACAATAATATAATGTCAAAAGAAGGAACTGTAAAGTTTTTCAACGTTACAAAAGGATTCGGGTTCATTTCACAAACTGATAACAGAAGCGATGTTTTTGTACACTCAACTGGTCTTATCGATACTATTCGTGAAAACGATAGCGTAACTTTCGATGTAGAAGAAGGCAAAAAAGGCCTTACCGCGGTAAATGTAAAAGTAGTTTAACAAAATCACTATAAAATTTAATCGTAAGCATCTGTTGTAAAGCAGATGCTTTTTTTATGCCTCAAATATTATAGCACAACCTTGAATTTAGATGTGTCTGCAGCATAAAGCGGTTGAGTAACGACTTGAACTGTGCCCATAAACCTGTCTTTTTTGCTTTATGGGGCGTTAAGATGGATGACAGATCCTGATCATCTGTACGGAAGCCACTATCGTGCATTTCATCCAAAATGCACTCCCTGATTTCCGGGTCACGGTTTACAATATCATCAAGTTCGGTAAGGTCTTTGAAAGTCGCTTTACCTTCCATTTGTTTTTTAATGAGGACATCAAAGCGCTCCTGTCTGAACGTTTGCCGGATGAGTGGTCTGTTGCTTTTCATTAGTCACTGTGTATGAACTGGTCCCTCAAATCCGGTGCCATGGCTATAATGCATTGGTTAATAGTTGCTTAGATTGATTTAAGTTAAAAAATTCGTTCGTTGTCAATACAGTGAACTGTACGCTAACGGGCAATAGCAAGGCTACAGCGTATGCCAAAACATCAACCAATGCTAAATTATTTAGTATATTTAGCATTTACTTTGTAGGTTTGATAGCTATTACCAGCTTATGGAAAATTTAACAGAACAACAACTATGCAAGCGCTACCTGGAGGAAGCACTGGAAATGCTCGATGATATGCGGTACAACCTTAGCCTGTTTGAGAAACAACGGTATTATAGATTTAGAGCAAAAATAAATGGCGAACTTTGCTTTAAACAAAATAAGTTGCCCGGAAGTTGTGATGATGCGCTCAACAAGCCGTCACCTGATCAATTTTGAATGCCAGCTTATTGATATCCCATTGCCTGCAGTTTAAATAGTTCAGCGTAACGGCCATTAGCTGCCAATAATTCCTGGTGTGTGCCCGTTTCCAGGATTGTACCTTTGTCCAATACCAAAATCCTATCGGCCATACGTGCTGTGGAAAACCGGTGTGATATAAGCACCGCTGATTTTCCCTTAGTTAATTCGGCAAAGCGCTGAAAAACTTCATACTCCGCGCGGGCGTCCAAAGCTGCAGTTGGTTCATCCAGGATCAAAACTTGTGCGTCTTTCATATAGGCCCTGGCCAGCGCTACTTTTTGCCATTCGCCGCCGGATAGTTCAATGCCTTCGTTAAAGCGCCTTCCAAGCCATTGCTGGTAATGTCCCGGTAATTTATCGGCCAATGCATCGGCTAAACTCTCCTGCGCTGCTTTCTCTATAAGTCGGTCATTATTGATCTCCTTTATATTACCCACAGCAATATTTTGCGATAGGGTCATTTGGTAGCGGATATAGTCCTGGAAAATGATACCCATATTTAACCTTAAAGCCTCAATATCATATTCTTTTAAATCAATGCCATCCAAAAGTATACGGCCTTCTGTAGGGTCATAAAGGCGGGCTAATAGTTTCACCAGCGTGGTTTTACCAGCTCCGTTTTCTCCAACCAATGCCAGCTTTTCCGCTGGATGGAGCGTGAAGTTGAGATGCCTGTTGGCCCAGCGGTCTGAATTGTGATATTGAAAGCCTACGTCTTCAAAGGTAAAGCCATGCAAAATAGGATCGGGGAAGGGGCGTGGTTTGGCCGGTATCGTGATTTTGGGTTTGATCTGGAAAAATTCGATGAAATCATTCAGGTAAATGGCGCCCTGAGAAACGGTGGTAAAGCGGCTCAGCATTTCTTCCATTAACGTACTTAGCTGGCGAAAAGAGCCCGCTAAAAATGTAAGGCTTCCAACCGATGTTTTACCGGTAACGGTTTCATAAATAATGTATCCATATGCTGTATAATAACCGATGCTCCCCAATATGGAAAAAAAAGTTCCCCACCCGGATCTGCGTAAGGCCAACTTGCTGTTATCGGTATAAAACTTACGTGATAGTTTACTAAACCGCTCAATAATAAAACCCGATAGATCAAAGATCTTTACTTCTTTGGCGGTTTCATCACTGGCGCCAAGATATCGCAGATAATCCAGTTCACGCCTTTCGGGGGTTTGGCTGCGGGTAAGTGCGTAGTTTTGGCTGTTAAAATATGATTCGCCTAAAAAGGCTGGGATAATTGCTATTACTAATAAAACGATAAGCCAGGGATTGAAAGCAATAAGGCCGGCAAGTAAAAACCCGATTGAGATAAAATCCTGCACCTGGCTCATTACTTGGGATAATAAAATTGACCGGCCTACGGTTTGCTGCCTGGCGCGTTCCAGTTTATCATAAAATACCGAATCTTCAAATTGATCGAGATCCAGCGTACCCGCGTGCTGCATGATACGGATGGACGTATGATTGGAGAATAGGTCACCTAAAAGCCCGTCTACCAGGCTAATCATCCGGTTCAGGCCGTCTGTTATTACTGCAAGCCCAAATTCAATCGCAACCAATTTCCAAAGGTAATGCTGGTCGGCACCCAACGGATGGCCATTGAGCAGCACCACCTGGTCTATAATCAACTTGCCGACATAAAGCAGCGCAACAGGCATAGCCGAGCGAATGATGCGGAGGATGAATGTCAGGGTAGTTTTAGCCGGACTGCTTTCCCAAACCAATTTGAAAAGCTGGGGTAGATTGCTTAACGCAGACAGGCGTTGTTTAAAGGTAATATTTTCTGTGGGTATAGCGTTTCTTGTTCTTGCCATTTTCAAAATTATACCGCGATTTTTTTGCGGATGCATGGTCCAATTTAAGAGTTAGGCGGGAGCGTATAGTGATTGCTTTAGTTTAAAGGTTTCAGCATATTCTTCCTGTCCAAATTTCGCGGCATTTGCCAACTTTTTTAAAAGCGAAAGGACAAATTGCACTTGCCATACAAGTCCGGCAAATTAAGGAAAGAATTTAAGGAATAGGGTTACTGTGGCAATGTTCTGTAAAAAGTCTCTTACAATTGACACATTAATTACCGGTAGCGGGTAGCGATGTGGTAATCCTCTCCTTTAAATAAAGCTGAATGTTCTAAAGGTCTGATATCCCAATTATAAATGTTTTAAGTGGCCTTTAAATTTTTATATAGAAAAAATCAAAGGAACTAGGTGACTGCACGCTAGCCGCAGATTATAGTTACTAATGGCAATTAGATTTACCGAAAAGAAGGATTAAATGAAAGATATTCTTCACTTATTGCAATTCGAGATTTAAAATAATAAATATCGCATTGTATTTTTAATAACCCATTATAATTGATCGAAATCAAATGTTATAATCTACTGATTATAACATTTTCGGAACAAAAAAGAAAAATATATTGAAGTGTAGCTATTTATTTTAATGGTTTATTTGATTTTTAATGATATTTATCATTGTTATATTGATAATCAATTTGCTTTTTTTAAAAATTAGTTATAATTTCATGAAATATTGATAATTAATTCCTTTTATGTAAATTTATTTGTCAGTTAAAGTTTAAATAAACGATTAATCGCCCCCGTTTGCTAAAAAACTTTTTTAACATATCAATCCACTTAATTAAACAACGAATGAAGAGTAATTCTACAAAAATCAGCCTGCTGGACTCCTTCCGGCAGCTATCCCGGGAGAAATGGCAGCTCGGCGCCACTATTTTCGTGGGCAAAATGGTTGGCCTGTTTTTAGTCATAATGGCCATGATGATTGTTCCGAACTTTTTTGGAACGCCTGCCCATGCAGCTGAAGTTTACACGGCTCATGAAACAACCATGATGAACACCATCAATACAGTTTGGACACTAGTAGCGGCTTTTCTTGTATTTGGTATGCAGGCCGGCTTTGTGATGCTCGAGGCCGGTTTCGCCCGCAAAAGGGAGACGGTTAACGTGTTGATGGAATGTATATTCGATACCTGCCTTTGCGGTATCTTGTTTTATGCAATCGGTTATGCATTTATGTTCGGACAGGGCAACGGCTTTATTGGCTGGGGTGGTGCCGACGGTAAAACCTGGTTCTTTTTACAAAATTTGCCCGATACTTATTTGGCTTACGGCGTACCGGTTATTGCACATTGGATCTTCCAGTTTGCATTTGCCGACACCTGTTCAACCATTGTTTCAGGCGCTATGATAGGCCGCACAAGTTTCCGTGGCGATATTCTTTATTCTATCGGTATCACCGGTTTTATTTATCCAATCATTGGCCACTGGGCATGGGGCCCGGACGGTTTTCTTGCTACTATGGGGACTTCCGGCGTGTTTGCAAAAGTATTGGGCCAACCATTCCGCGACTTTGCAGGATCTACTGTAGTGCATACTATAGGTGGTGTTGCATCATTGGCTGGTGCAATAGTTTTGGGACCACGCCTGGGCCGCATATTCGCTCGCGACGATAAAGCTAAAGGCGGATTACCAGCCGGACATAACTTATTGGTTGCTGCAGTGGGTGGGTTTATCCTATGGTTTGGCTGGTATGGTTTTAATCCCGGCAGTACACTAAATGCAATGGATATGCAGGGTATTGGCCGTGTGGCTACCAACACTACTTTGGCAGCTTGCGCCGGCGGGTTTACCGCAATGCTTGCCGCTTTATGGTGGGGCCCAACAAAAGGTAAATTCGATTTAGCCTTTACTGTTAATGGTTTCCTAGCCGGCTTAGTTGCTATAACCTGCCCGTGTTACTGGGTTAGCCCTTTCGGTTCTATTATGCTTGGCGGTGTAGCCGGGTTCATCGTAGTAGGTGGTATTTATCTGGTTGAATGGTTCCGTATAGACGATCCGGTGGGTGCCTTTTCTGTACACGGTTTAAACGGTATCTGGGGTACATTATCACTGGGTTTATTTGCTTCCGGACAATTTGGTGCTACTACACCAACGGGCGCTGATAATACTGCACCGGTTACCGGTTTATTCTACGGCGGCGGCGGTTCTGTTTTAGCATCGCAGGCAATGGGTAGTTTCGTAATTACCGCATCGGTATTTATTGTAACGTTTGCTATGATGTATATCATCAACAAATTACCAAACCCTTGGAGACTTCGTGTTGAAGAGCATGGTGAGCTTGGCTTAGGAGGCCTTGATGTATTTGATCATGGCTTCGAGGTATATCCGTTACAGGATGATGAAGTTAGCTTGAGCGATTTAATGGATAAAGGCGTTAAAGAGCCTGCATAAATTTTTAGTAACAAACCCTTAAGCCCTGTGTGGTTGCTGATTTAGGTTGGCAATTTCATGGGGCTTTGTGTTTATGTGATCATTCATTGTTTATGCGGTTGTAATCTGTTACCTTGTCATCCAACCGATTGTTCAACCCTTTATGACCAAACCTCACTATCCTATATTAGATGGCCTGCGTGGAACTGCTGCTATTTTGGTGGTAATATTTCACCTGCTGGAAGCCTACTTTCCCGAATTGCCTAAACATCCCATGCACCATGGCTACCTGGCAGTTGATTTCTTTTACCTGCTCTCCGGTTTTGTGGTGGGTTATGCTTATGACGACCGATGGGCAAAGGGGATGACGATCAAGCAGTTTATGAAGATCAGACTGGTGAGGCTGCATCCATTGGTTATATTGGGTACGGTAATAGGGGCAATTTGCTTTTGGCTCGATCCGTATAAGGATATGCAGATCATCGATATCGGCAAGTTTGTAGCGGTAATATTGTTTGGCTTTACCTTACTGCCTGCACCTGTAGACGTACGCGGCTGGGGCGAAACCCACCCCTTAGATGGCCCGTGCTGGAGTTTGATGCAGGAATATATCGCCAATATTCTCTATGCGGTAATAGGCCGTAAACTCAATAAAGCTGCCCTGTGGGGCGTAGTGATCATTAGTGCAGTTGTGCTGATTGTGGTTTCGGTAGATCATGGCGATTTGGGCACAGGCTGGGGTTATGGAAAAATAACATCTGCTTTTATTGCTGACTTCTTCTATGGTCCCAACTCAGGCGGTTACCCAATATATGGGTTGCACCAGTGCGGATGATGTTCCCGTTCTTTGCGGGCTTGTTGTTATTCCGTACCGGTAAACTTATTCGGGTGCCGATGGCTTACACGGTTTGTTCCTTATTGCTTATGGCGCTTTTCTTTTTCCCATGGTACAGTTGGAACGGATACTACGATGCGGCTTGTATCATTATCGCTTTCCCAATTATTGTTGCAGCAGGAGCAGGGGGGCAGATCAAAGGTAAATGGGCCAAATTGTGCAAGTTCTCAGGAGAGATCTCGTACCCGATTTATATCACGCATTATCCATTTATATATATCTACACCTTTTGGATAGCCAAAACCAAATCTACAGGCATAACCGTGATCCCGGTTGGAATTGGTTTATTCGTATTCATCATCCTATTAGGCTACACAGCTTTAAAATTATATGATGAACCGGTGAGAGCATGGCTTAAGAAAAGAGTCAAAACTGCAGTTAATTGATTTGCATATCAGCCGTTTAAATGATAGGGGTTAAACCTATTTCCGCAATAAAAGCTCTTATCATTCCCAGCTGCATATGGCTCTTTATAGCTTGTTGAACCAGCCTTTTTTCCAGAAAATAAAAAGCAGGCCCGCGCCGATGCTAAACATTAGCAAAAGCGCATACACGTACCCATGCTGTATGTATAGCTCAGGCATATTGTCGGGGATTATTTTCCCATGTGCATCTTCGCGGCTAAAATTCATGCCGTAAACACCTGCAATGAACGTCAGCGGGATAAAGACAACCGAGATAATGGTCAGCACTTTCATGATCTCATTCATGCGGTTACTTACCATGCTGAGATAAAGATCGATAATGCTGCTGGTTACCTCCTTGTAGCTTTCTACCATATCCATCGCCTGGATACAATGGTCGTACGCATCCCGCAAGTAGATTTTTACATCCTTGGTGATCAGATCGTTTTCACTGCGGATCATATCATTGATCTTATCTCTCTCCGGCCAGCAGGAGCGGCGGATGATGATCAGCGTGCGTTTTAATTGCTGGGCATCAAACATGATGCTTTTATCAGCACTTTGATAAAGTTTATCTTCTATACTGTCAATTTTATCCCCGATTTGGGAAAGGGCGACGAAATAATTATCCAGAATAGTATCGGTAAGTGCGTAAAATATGTAGCCCGGGCCGCCTGTGCGGATAATGCCCTTGCCTGCTTTAAGCCTAACCGTTACCGGCTCAAAATAATCTATATAGCTTTCCTCAAAACTGATGATAATATTATCTTTAACGATGCCGCTAAACTGGCAATTCACCAATTCGTTCTCTTCGTTAAAGTAAATAATGCGGCTGGTGCCAAATACGTATCCTTCGTATTCATCAAATTTAGGGCGCTGGTGGGTATTTACAATATCCTCCAACACCAGCAAGTTGACGCCCATAAAGGTGCCGATATCTTCAATCAGCCGGGCATCGCCGATGCCGTTTATTTTTATCCAGTGCGTATGGTTGCTGCAGGTTTTAAATTGCTCGGTGATAGTTTTCATATCAGAGCCTTCCCTGGTTTGCAAGTCATCATCGTTAAAAGAGTAGATGACTATTTTGGGCTTTAAGGCATCGTCTGGAATATTGATAGTGCCCGGCCTGGCGCCAACAGCATTATTATGTTTACGATGTTTAAACTTTACGCGTTTGCCGTTATTAGTCATTTACAAATAATTTATTGCTTGCGGGCCCTGGTTAAAAAGTAAATCAACAATACTTTGATTTTTTAAAAAGCCAAGGCGTTCATCAAAAACCTGAAAATAAGGCTTTTGTTCGGTATCCTTTACGTTTTTAGCACTCATGCTGTAACGCAGATCTATCAGGTTTGGGTACTCGGTTTCGTAGGTTTCTGTAAATTGCAATGGCATTTTGATTTTTAACAAACGCAATAGCAATTCCATCATTTGGAGGTTATAATCAAATAGATATTCAAAATGATTTTCAAAAAAAGGGGCAAAATCATCCTCGTAATATTCAAAATAAGCCGACCGCCGGTAACAGGCCTGTAGACTGAGCCAGTGCAGGCGCTGCCATTTGAAATCGTAGCTTATTTGCACGTCCTTAGTTTTGGTGTGATTTTTTGATCCTTTTGACACCGGAACAGTAAGGGTCAGCGAACCATCGGGAGAAGAAATATTAGTCCTGTTGCGATATGTTTGCTTTGGGAAATGTTCTTCCTTTTCTATCAGGATGTTTGGCCTGTATTTATTTAGCTGTGTAAAATACGCTACTGGCGGTAAATAGAACATAGGTAAAACAGCACCATTCTCAATCATATATATTTTTTATGTTTGTGCCACAAAATTGCTTAAAATAATGTTAAAAAAGGCGGCGGATGGTATAGGTATATTTTTTTGGTACCTGTTTTCCTTATTGCCTTTCTGGTTTCTCTACCTGGTTTCGGATGTTTTATACCTTATTATCTACTACCTGCTTAAATACAGACGGCGGGTTGTAACAGATAATCTCAGAAATGCTTTCCCTGATAAAACGGACCCCGAACGCCTGAAAATTGAAAAGCTCTATTATAAATATATGGCCGATCTGCTGGTTGAGACCTTCAAGATGATCAGTATAAACGAAAAAGAATTGCGGAAACGCATGCACCTGGTAAATCCTGAAATTGTTGGTCATTACTTTAAACAGGGTAAAAGCATAATTGCAGCTGCTGGTCATTATGGTAATTGGGAAATGTCGGCCCTGGCTTTTGGTATGCTCACCTCAAATAAAACCATTATTGTTTACAAGCCACTTTCCAACCCAACGTTTGACGCCTTTTTAAATAAGCAACGGGCGAGGTTTGGCTCCATGCTGGTGACCATGAAGCAAACCTTGCGAACGATGATTGCGCTAAAGGATGAACTTACCGTAAGCGTTTTGGCTTCAGACCAAACACCTGTAAGGCATGAAATCACTTATTTTACTACTTTTTTAAATCAGCCTACGGCGGTATTCTTAGGTATAGAAAAGATAGCGAAAATGACCGACGCCGCAGTTGTATTTTACCGGATAGAGCGGGTTAAAAGGGGTTATTATACTTACGAGCTTATCCCGCTGATTGATCATCCAAAAGAAACAGCGCAATATGAGATTACCAATACGCATGTAGCCTATCTGGATAAGCAAATTAAAGAAACACCTCAGTATTGGCTTTGGAGCCATAGACGCTGGAAATATAAGCCCGAGGATTTAAACCGATGATGCCAATGCCCAAAGTAGCCGTTGTGATATTAAACTGGAACGGCCTCAAATTTCTCAAACAGTTTCTGCCCTCCATTTTAGCATCGTCATATCCTAACATGCAGATCATTGTGGGCGATAACGCGTCTACAGATGAATCTATCCTATTTTTGCAATCGAAATATCCTGCTGTGCGGTTAATCAAAAACAAAGAGAATTATGGCTTTACAGGGGGCTATAATCGGGTTCTTGCACAGGTAGAGGCAGACTATTATGTTTTGCTAAACTCCGATGTGGAGGTTGCGCCCGATTGGATAGAGCCGGTAATTAGCCTGATGGAAAGCGATGACCTCATCGCAGCCGCCGGGCCTAAGCTAAGATCTTTTGCACAAAAAAACCACTTTGAATATGCCGGAGCTGCAGGTGGTTTTATTGATCGTTTTGGTTACCCATTTTGCCGCGGTCGTATTTTTGATGAGCTGGAAGAAGATAAAGGACAGTACGATATGCCTGGCGAGATCTTTTGGGCTTCGGGCGCGGCATTGTTTATAAAAAAGAAATATTGGGATGCTGCCGGTGGATTTGATGAAACCTTTTTTGCGCACATGGAGGAAATTGACCTCTGCTGGCGTTTAAAAAATATGGGGTTCAAAGTGATGTATTGCCCGCAATCCACCGTTTATCATGTTGGCGGTGGCACTTTAAATGCCGAAAGCCCATTTAAAACATATCTTAATTTTCGCAATAACCTGTTGTTGCTGAAAAATAACCTGCCTGCCTGGAAGGCATTCTGGGTGATCAGCATTCGTTTTTGGATGGACCTGTTAGCTCTGGTCAAATTCCTGGCAGATGGTAAAAGTAAAAATGCGTGGGCCATCAGCAAAGCGCATCAGAATTTTGTGAGGCAGTTGTTTAGTCGTAAAGGTGGAAAGTCCGAAAGACGGAAAGACGGTAAGACCGAAAGTCGGAAAGACGAAAAGAGGGAAGTCGTACCAGAATATCGCCTGTCAAATCTCAAAGCTAGGGTCTTAACCGGCTTTTATACCCGCAGTATCGTTTGGGATTTCTTTGTGGCCAAGAAAAAGAAATTCACCGACCTCCCAAAAGATAGTTTTCATTAGTCTACTTTCCTGGTGTGGTGGTCGCTTGATCCGCCCCCGGCAAAACCGTATCAGTTACATCCGTATTGGTAGCTTGTGCAGGTTCGCCCACAGGTTTTTTATTGTTGGCTATGATCTCGGCTTCCTTGTTAGATAGCGTAACGTGCAAGTCTCGCTGCGGAAATGGAATCTCAATACCTTCTCTGGCAAATGTGGTATAAATATCATACAACACATTGCTCTTTAGTGATAACCAGGTTGTGATATCTGCTGCCCAAAACAACAGCCTGAAATCTACCGAGTTCTCATTGAGATTATGCAGAAATACTAAGGGGGCCGGGTTAGTCATAATATCTTCACGGTGACTGATCAAACCACTTAACAGTGCTTTCACTTTTTCAATATCAGACCCATAGGCAACTCCAATGATCAGCTCTATTCTGCGGTTGTTGTTGCTCAGCGTCCAATTAATTACGTGATGCGATATCAGATCGCCGTTGGGGATGATCACTTCGGCACCATCGCTCGTAGCGATTTTGCTGCTTCGGATCCCGATCTCCATGATCGTTCCACTGCGGTTGTCTACCTCAATAATGTCACCAATCTCTATCGGTTTTTCAAACGCCAGGATCAGTCCGGAAACAAGGTTATTTACTATATTTTGTAAACCAAAACCAATACCGATACCAAACGCACTGATAATGATGGTGATCTTATCTAAGGGAAAGCCGGAAGCTGTAACCGCTAGTAAAAAGCCAACGGAAAAAACACCCAGTTTGATGAGCAGGGTAGAAGTACGGTTCTTTTTCTTCAGTATATCGATATCGGTCGTAGTTTTTCCCGCCACTTCATACAGATAGCTGATGATCCGCGCTGCAACAGACGATAGCCATATCACAGCTATAAAGATGATAATGCTTTGAAAAGTAAATTGAGTGGCCGTGCCGCCCAGGCTGCGGCTTTCGGTTAAAAAGGTTTTTATGTAGCTAAAAACGGCATCTTCAACACTTAGATTCTGTGTTAACATGATCAGCCATAGCACACTTGCCAAAACATTCAATATACTGCGAAATTTGGTCTGCAGCATTTTGAAATCTATAAAAGAACTTAAGCTATTGCTGTTTTTATTTGCCTCCAGTTGCATAAAAAGGCTTTGCATCAGAATTTGTACCAGGTAGTACATACCCAGTGCCAGCCAAAGATTATAAACCGCTGTTACACTTATGATTTTGGCAAGAGTCACCCGCCCAAATACGTTACATAAAAAAGCAATAATGAGCAGGCCTATAAAAATTTTGAGTACTATGCCAGTATGGCGAATATAATCATCAGGCTCGGCCTTAACCACTTCCAGGAATTTGATGGTGATGTAAATAGTAGCCGCCGTTAGGAGTAGAACGATAATCCTATCGGTATTGCTTACTTCAACAAATAAATTACTGAAACTGTATCCAATTGTAATCCAGAATAGAAGATTAATGAATTTAAACAGCTTTTGCGGACAGGTAGCCCTAACCAGCAAAAGAATTGAGGCCGTTAAAACGGTAAAAAATATTTCTAACACCACAACGGGCGGGTGGTCGTAAAAATTGGGCCAGATTGCGAAGGCTATTATTAGCGACGATATTAGAGGATACAACGCAACGTACTTTGCCTGGCCAAATACCGTATGAGGCGATTCTTTAATACGTAAAAGCTTGCGACGGTTCGTGTAGATCCAGGTATAAAAAAACACGAGGATCAATAAACCTGCGAAATGGATCAGTGGATCACGCCCTACAAAAAAACTAAGCAATTTTGTGTTCATCTGCCAGGTTTTTGTAAGGGCGCTACCAAACGTACTTTCGGGGTTACTATCCCATTGCCAAATCGGGTTATATTCATTTGACAGCGCCTGAATGCCAAATTCACGGATCTTCAGATCTATCTGGTCTTTCAGGTCAATCAGCGAAATATATACAGATGCGGTTCTGTTTTGCAGCAAACCAATTTTTAGCAAAAGCTTTTTATTGCCCGCATCCAAGCGTTTATACTTACTATCTATTGCAATTTTTTGAATAAGGAAAGACGTTGCAAGACTGCTATCAGCAGGTACCATCTTGAGGGCGGGATCCTTAGCCATTGAGCCCAGCTCGGTCTGATTTTGCTGAAGTTTAACGTTGATATCGCTCAGGCGTTCCTGCCACAGATCAAGCTGGTCGTCGCTGCGGGTAAGGATATCCCGAATGGCGTAGAGGTAGCGCAACGTACTACTACGATCATTGTCTATCAAAGTTTTAATAAGACCGATCCGCTTTTCAAAACCCGGGAGTTGTGTACTGATGTCAACTGTATCAACATTACGGGCAAGGCTTGTTTTTATCTGGTTGAAAGATGAAGTATAATACTCCACTCTTTGCAGTAGATTATTAATGGATGTATCGGATTTTTTAAAACTCCGCATCATAGAATCTCGCCGAATGATGGATTGGCGGAGTGAATCACGTATGCTTATTTTTCTTTTAGCCGATTGTGCTGATGCATTTGTTCCAAGTACCGTGCTCAGGAGCAGGAGTAAGGGGAGTATCCTAAAAATTTTAGCCATTTTATATATCAACCGGTTATTGAATTTCGGATGGAGGTCAGTTTATATTAAGTCTTATTAATATTTTTTTTAACCTTCATTCATTTAAAAAAATCCAGGCAAATTGGATTGCGGGTCAAGTCTGATAATCTAATAGCAGACTTTCTATCGCCAACCTGTAAGAGTGCATACCGAAACCCGCTATAACACCCTTGCAGCTGGCTGCCAGCATAGAAGTATGTCTGAATTCTTCCCGCTTATATACGTTAGAAATATGAACTTCGATTGTCGGCGTTTTAATTCCGGCAATTGCATCTGCAATGGCTATGGAAGTATGCGTGTAGGCACCGGCATTCAGCACAATGCCATCACTATTAAAGCCAACTTCGTGCAGTTTATTTATAATTTCGCCTTCAACATTACTTTGGTAGTAATTAATGGTGATGTTTGAAAAATGGCTTTGCAATTCTTTTAAATAGTCCTCAAAACTTGCGTTGCCGTAAATGGATTTTTCACGTACACCAAGCAGGTTTAAATTTGGGCCGTTTATAATTTGTATATTCATTTGTTCAAATTTAAGTATAAAACATTAAAACAAAAATCTATTGAACTGGGCCTCGGCAATAAAGGGTTTTAAGGCTTATCTCAAACTGGAGCGAAGCCTTGCCGCAAATTCTATAGAAGCATACACAAGAGATTTAGATAAACTTTATCAATATGCTGAATTTCAAATAGATAAAAAATCACCTAAAGATTTTTCTTTAACAGATTTGCGGGCTTTTATCGCTTGGATCAATGAATTGGGCATGATTCCTTCTACGCAGTCAAGGATAATTTCGGGCATTAAGGCTTTCTACAAATACCTGTTAATGGAAGATTATATCGTATCTGATCCTTCCGAATTATTGGAAACCCCCAAGATTACCCGGAAACTACCGGACACATTGAGCGTTGAGGAAATTAACAAAATGATCGCAGCTATTGACCTTTCACGCCCGGAGGGCCCGCGCAACAAAGCCATGCTGGAAGTACTGTATGGCTGTGGGCTGCGGGTATCAGAACTAACGGAACTAAAGCTATCAAATCTTTTTACCGAAATAGAATTTATTAAAGTTACAGGCAAGGGCAGTAAGGAACGATTGGTGCCCATAGGCGGCGAGGCTATCCGGGCGTTAAAGATCTGGATAGAATTGGTACGTGTACATGTGCCTGTTCAAAAAGGGGAGGAAGATCTAGTGTTCCTTAACCGCAGAGGGAAACGATTAAGCAGGGTATACGTTTTTTTGATGATAAAAGAATTGGCTGAATTTACCAATCTGAAGAAAAATATCAGTCCGCACACATTCAGGCATTCATTTGCAACGCACCTCGTAGAAGGTGGCGCCGATTTGCGCGCCGTACAGGAAATGCTGGGTCATGAAAGTATTACCACTACAGAGATCTATACGCATTTAGATAAGCAGTTTTTGAAAAGTACCATTATTGCTTTTCATCCCCGTAACTAATTTGGCTTCACCCAACGTCGTTTTTAGTATAACGGGGTTTTGTAGCCTTGATCATCCGGTCTCGTCCGCTTAAATCTTGTTTTAGCGCTATGTCCGTAAAGCCGCTATCGTTTAGTAGTGCAACTGTTTCTTTGCCAAATGCTTCGTTAATTTCAAAAAACAATAAGCCATTATCAGAAAGGTATTGTAACGCAAAATCAGCTATAACCCGGTAAAACAGCAATGGGTCATCCTCGGGAACAAACAATGCTGAGTGTGGTTCAAAATCTGTAACGTTGGATTGCATCAATCTTTTATCAGCAAGTGTAACATAGGGTGGATTGCTAACGATGATGTCGAATTTTGATTGATGAATTGCCGATTTGATTTGCAAAATATCTGCAAGGATAAAATTCACATCTGCTTCATTGATCACCGCATTTTGCATAGCCGTACGTAGAGCGTCCGGGGATATATCAATGGCAGATACGGTTGCAAACGGCATATTTTTCTTGATGCTGATGGCAATACAACCACTCCCGGTACCAATATCTAATATCGCCGGATGCTGGTTGCTAATTGCTGATTGTCCGTTGGAAGCTGATAACACCCATTGAACAAGTCCCTCCGTTTCAGGTCGGGGGATAAGCACCGCCGGGTTGACTAAAAAGGGGAGACCGTAAAACTCCGTATTGCCCAAAATATATTGAACCGGTTTACCAGTTTTAAGTTCTTTCAGCATCAGGGGAAGTTTTTCAAGAGCCCCAGCAGGGACATCATCCTCCGGAAATGCCTTTATTTTTGCACGCGACAGATCGCATATCTCGCTCAGCAACATAAGGGTTATGGCTTCAGTTTCCTGTGATCCATAAAGCCCATCAAGCTCCCGGTGAAAATTGAGGAATACATCCTTAATAGTTTTCATGCAACAAAGTAACATAAAACCTACTTTTGTAGCATGCCACAACACCAAATATATATGCGTCGCTGCCTGGAGTTAGCCGCCTTAGGTGCAGGATCGGTAAGCCCTAACCCGATGGTGGGCTCGGTGATTGTACACAACGGTAAGATTATTGGTGAAGGTTACCACCGCAAATATGGCGAAGCACACGCGGAAGTTAATGCTGTTCAAATGGTGATTAGTAGCCACCAAAATCATGCGGAGTTGTTGGCGCAGTCTACAATTTACGTATCATTGGAACCCTGTGCGCATTACGGCAAAACGCCGCCCTGCGCCGATCTTATCATTAAGCATCAAATCCCGAAAGTGGTGGTAGGCTGCCGCGATCCATTTGCTCAGGTAGACGGTAAAGGAATTGAAAAGTTAATTGCCGCAGGAATAGAAATTGTTACAGGTGTGCTGGAGGAGGAATGCCAATGGCTCAACCGGCGTTTTTTTACGCGGGTGCAAAAGCAAAGGCCCTACATTATTTTAAAATGGGCGCAAACTGCCAACGGCTTTTTTGCTCCTGCGGATGGCAGCCAATACTGGATCACAGGCCCCGAAGCTAAAAAATTGGTACACCGGTGGCGGGCAGAAGAGGATGCAATACTTGTGGGCAGGATCACCGCGCTTGTAGATAATCCCCAACTTAACGTGCGGCTTGCAGAGGGAAAATCTCCAAAACGTATTGTAATAGACCGAACACTGGAACTGAGTGAACAGCTCAATATTTTTGATGGCACCACCGAAACCCTGATTTTTAACGAAATTAAAACCGACATCATCGGCAATCTAAAGTATATCGCACTGGAAAACTTTGATCATTATTTACCGCAGTACATCATGTATCAATTGTATATGCAGGATATCCAGTCGGTTATTATCGAAGGCGGAGCAAACACACTAAATTCGTTTATAAAGGATGGATTATGGGATGAAGCGCGTATTTTTACCGGGTGGAGTGTTTTAACCGATGGCGTACCGGCACCAAGGGTAAGTGGTACTAATGGCGGCACATCTGTCGTAGGTGCCGATCAACTACAATTATTTTATAATAGGCCTAACTGATGTTATACGTTTTTTTAAGTGTTTGCTGCAGTATTGTGGTATCGGTATTACTTAAACTGGCACGCCGGTACAGTATTCATATATTCCAGGCCATTACCTGGAATTATCTTATGGCCATAGCGCTGACCTGGTTCTTTTTTAAGCCACAATTGCAAACGCTACAGGCACCGCCAGTAACTTTGTATGTTGCGGTGGGTGTATTGCTTCCCCTTATATTTTTAATAATGGCATCATCGGTACGAATTGCTGGTATAGTGCGTACGGATGTGGCACAAAGGTTATCACTATTTATACCGTTATTAGCTGCCTTCCTTTGGTTTGGTGAACCTGTTACCCCACTTAAGATTATCGGAATGGTCATAGGGATTGCCGCAATATTATGTTCCATCCCCTGGCAAAAACAAACAGCCAACCGCAAGGTAGTTAGTAATGCCTGGATTTACCTCGTGGTTGTTTTTTGTGGATACGGCGCTATTGATATCCTGTTTAAGCAGGTTGCGGCTTTTAAAGCTGTACCCTACACCACTTCGTTATTTCTCATCTATATCCTGGCATTATTAATTGCTCTTAGTGGTTTGTGCTACCAGGTTGTTTCGAAGAAGGTAAGGATCTCCTGGCCGCACATTATGTTCGGCCTGATATTGGGTGTAGCTAATTTTGGTAACATTTTGTTTTACTTAAAGGCGCACCAGGCTTTATCAGCAAATCCATCTGTTGTGTTTTCTGCCATGAACATAGGTGTTATTACTGCGGGTGCTATTGTTGGGCTGGTTGTGTTTAAGGAAAGGCTCAGCCTTTTAAACAAAATTGGCATCGGATTGGCAATCATCGCTATTGTTATCATTACCTACGCTAAACATTAATGCTGTTCGACGATACTTATAAAACCATTATCGCCCCTGCTGAGGGCCTTTTTAGTGACCGTGGCAGCAAGTTTTTGGCCTATGCCTATCCAATTAGCTCGGATAGCGAAATTAAGCCGATAGTGGCCCGGTTAAAAGCGCTTCACCCTAAAGCAAACCATCATTGCTGGGCCATCCGATTGGGTGTCGACCGGTCTGTATTTCGTATGAACGACGACGGCGAGCCATCAGGCACAGCCGGCCGGCCAATTTTAAATACGCTGCTGTCTAAAGACCTTACTAATATATTGGTTGTAGTAGTACGTTATTTTGGAGGTACTTTACTCGGCGTGCCGGGATTGATCAATGCCTACAAGTTAACAACCGAAGCTGCATTATCGCAGGCAGCAATTATAGAAAAAACCGTTAACGATATTTATACCATCATCTTCGGCTACGCGCAAATGAATGATGTGATGCGTATCATAAAAGAGAACCACTTAGCGGTTTTAGAACAAACGTCTGAATTAAATTGCAGCATCAAATTTTCGGTGCGTAAAACGCAGGTTGAACAGGTGATGAGTAAACTAAATAAACAGAACGGCGTGAAGGTAACCTATAACTATAGCGGATAGCACTATTTCGCTACTGCTCAGCATTCGTTTACAGAAATAAAAAAGGCTGCCAATTTTAAATCTGGCAGCCTTTTCAATTTGTTTTGAACGCTATTATTATTCCCCGCGTTTCAATCCGAACTTCTCTATTTTACTGTATAAATGGCTTCGCTGAATGTCAATATCATCTGCCGTTTTAGATACATTCCAATTATTTTTTTCCAGCTTGAACTTGATGTATTCGCGTTCTGCAAAATCTTTGTATTCCTGGAAGTTTGTAAACTGATCAAAATCGGTTTGTGGGGCCGCAGCGGCAGTTGCAGTGATGGCAACCGGTGCCGATGGATTGGCAAATGCCTTTACATCACCGTCGGTGATCGTTTTATCACTCAGGATAATCAGGCGTTCAACCATATTACGCAATTCACGGATGTTACCAGTCCATGGCAGGGCTTTTAGTGCCTCCAAAGCTGAATCGGAGATCCGTTTCGTTGGCATACCATACTCGTTACAGATCTCATCCAGAAACGCCTGGGTAAGTAGGGCAATATCATCGCGGCGTTCGGTAAGCGGTGGTACGTGGATCAGGATAACGCTTAACCGGTGGTACAAGTCCATACGGAAGTTACCGGCCTCAATTTCCTTTAACAGATCCTTGTTGGTTGCCGCAACAACCCGAACATCTACATCTATTTCTTTTTCGCCGCCTACACGGGTAATTTTACTTTCCTGCAAAGCACGCAGCACTTTGGCCTGTGCCGACTGGCTCATATCGCCGATCTCATCCAGGAATAAAGTACCTCCACTGGCCGACTCAAATTTACCAATACGTTGTTTGATGGCGGAGGTAAATGAACCCTTTTCATGGCCAAAAAGTTCGCTCTCTATCAATTCCGACGGTATGGCCGCGCAGTTTACCTCGATAATAGGACCATTGCTGCGGTTAGATTTTTCGTGAAGCCAGCGGGCTACGAGTTCCTTACCGGCGCCATTTGCACCGGTAACCAGTACACGGGCATCGGTAGGTCCAACCCGCTCTATCGTTTCTTTTATTTTAACAATTGCCTGCGATTCGCCAAGAATAGGGCGAACCTTACTTACTTTGCGCTTAAGTACTTTAGTTTCAACAACCAAACTTCCGCGATCAAGTGCGTTACGTACGGTAATCAGCAGGCGGTTCAGATCCGGTGGTTTTGAAATGAAATCAAAGGCGCCTTTTTTACTGGCCTCAACGGCGGTTTCCACCGTGCCGTGGCCGGAGATCATAATGAATGGCAGATCGGGCTTTAGGTTTAAACCTTCAGTAAGCACTTCCATGCCATCCATGCGATTCATTTTAATATCGCAAAGGACCAGGTCATAATCATTTTTGCGAATCAGTTCAAGGCCGTCTACACCATTGTCTATATCGTCTACAGCGTAATCTTCGTATTCTAAAATTTCGCGCAGGGTATTGCGGATAGACCGCTCATCGTCAATTATTAAAATTTTTGCCATTTGTTTTTTTGAAACAGATTGTAGGTAAATATGTTTGCGGCTAATATAGAAAAATGTATAGTATTTTAAACAGTAATTTAATGCAGCAGGGATATCGAATAGCCGGTATGATACGATCATTGAGCGGTTCGTCCCGGTTTAACTATTGTATTTACTCAACAAATCGCCATCACTTCCAAGAAAAAAACCCCTCCGGAGAGGGGTTTAATACAGCTGCAAACCTGTAAGCCGGGTTCTGTACTCCCCGTGGGGAATTTCTATCATTAATCTGGCCCTGCCGTTGCCGGCAGGTTCTATCAACCTACCCATTCTGACGTTTCGCCGTAGGCGAAAGGCGGGAGCGAGCAGCTCCACTTTCAGAACCTATTTGGTTTTTCAACTCCTGAGGTTTACCGCGATCCCGGTCGCCCGGAAAAGCCGTGAGCTCTTACCTCACGTTTTCACCCTTACCTCAACCGAAGCCAAGGCGGTATATTCTCTGTGGCACTTGCTGTCGCCCGCTGCGGGCGCCTTCCCGTTAGGAAGCAGGATGCTCTGCGTTGCCCGGACTTTCCTCCGCTCCCCGAGAGAAGCAGCGATAGAACGTTTTGCGCCGTAAAGATAAGGTTTTCCACGGGCTATTCAGGCTGTTTTGTCATCAATATCGCCCGTACATTCCAAATTGTAAAATACAAAAGCCCGCCCAAAAAATCGGGCAGGCCTTGCGGTTTAATCAATCAGCACTAAAGAACGTAAAAAACTTTTTGATCAGCCACCACTGGTTTGGCATGCGAAATATATTCCTCGTTGCTGTCATTCAGCATTTGTTTTAAATCGCGCTCAATGGTTTGTGATATGGCTGTTGTAGGCGTATCGCTTGGCCGGTTCTCAAACGGATCCTGCAGATGGATAGCCATTTTCTCTACCAATAAAAATGCAGCTGCTATAGCAATGATAAGCGGTACTTCAAAAATACCGAAGTATTCTATCATCCCAAAAGGCAGCAACGTTATAAAAAGATAAAGGCAAAAATGAATATACAAACTGTAAGTAGAGGGGAAAATGGTGTTCTTGATCCGCTCGCATTTACCCATCGCATCGCACAGGCGGACTAAAGTGGCGTCTATCTGCACTTGTTGGTAATCGTTAAGCCAGCCGTTCTTGTAAGCCAGTTGCAGGTCCAGGCCATGTAGTTTTAATAAACTGTTGGGCATATTAGTAAAACGCCGGCTATATTTTATCTCTTCTTCCACCAAAAAGTCTATGCTGCGGATATAGCCATTTTGCCCGCGCAAAGTTTGGCTAAGGCTGTAACACCAGCCAATTTGCCGTTTTACAAAGCGCTTAAGGAACTGGTTTTTTTCATGTGTGGAATCGCCTGCATCTAAAAATGTGATCAATTGCCTCGTTAACGACCTTGAATCATTTACAATCGCACCCCAAATACCGCGCGCCTCCCACCACCTGTCATACGCCTGGTTTGACCGGAAGGCCAGCAGTAACGATATGATGGTTGCAAGGATAGAAGGCACCGCAATGGGTATGGATATACGCAGCTGCGGAAAATAATGGTGAAAACCAGCTATTAGAAAGGCATAAGCAGCAACTAAAAACAGCTCTTTTTTTATTTTACCGAGAACATAGTTAACGGGGATATTATCTTTGAGTAACATAAGTGATGTATTTTGAGGTAATCAATTTAATTTTAAACCTCCAGTAGTTCCATATCTTGTAAGGTCTGCGGTACTGTAACTTTGCCTGGTTTTGTTGCAGCAGAATTTAATTGCGCAACAGGTGCAAGGCTAACCACCTTGTATTTACTCCGCTCCAGCAAAAGGTCTGGATCATAGCTCAAAGTGGTTAATTTTTCTATCTTGTAGTTGTTCAATTTGGCTATTTGCGTTATCTCCCGCGCTTCCAGGTAGTTTTTAAACACGGCTATAGTTGTTCCATAAAAGAATTCGGTTTGCAGGCACAAAATCTGATCAGCATACTGGCGTGATAACTTAGTGCACTCGTCCATAAATTCCTGCGTAATGAGTTCGCGCTCGCGGCTGCGGCGGGAGAGCATTAACAAATCAGTAATAGAATCTGATAGGCCCAGGAAATTCACCAGTACGATATTAAATTGTTGAGCCGGCTGTTGCTGCAATAAAGCAGGGATAACCTTTAATGATGTTAAGCTAAAATCTGTTGGGATTAAAATGTTTGTAGCTTTCATGGTGATGCGTTTTAATTGTTTGATACAATAATGGCGTACACTCATTAGAATGATATAAGAAACTTATTAGAATTTGATTAGAGTTTTATAATTATGAAATTTTCCAACAACTGATAGAGTGTAGAAGACTCAACATCATCTGAAGGCATCCAATCTGAGATCGGTTTAGTTTATTAATTGTTTGATAGTACAACATCATTCCAAATATTTAACGAGGCTTTGTAATGCTTTGATTTACTCCGTTTTTCAGTCATTGAGTCAACACTAGCCCGTGCAGTATTGGCAGCTATCAATAATCTAATTGTTATATTTGCTTCGTCTCCCAAACTATTGCCTGTTAAATATTGTTGTGTTTTAATAATTCAAGAACTTGTTATTAGATAATCACGGAAGAATAATAAATTACCTGCGTTTGGCAGTTACCGACCGTTGCAACCTGCGTTGTTTTTATTGTATGCCCGAAGAAGGCCTCAACTGGCTTAGTCGGGCAGAACTAATGACATATGAAGAAATGCTGCGGATTTGCGAGATCCTCGTTAAAATGGGTATCGAGAAAATTAGGATCACCGGCGGCGAGCCTTTCGTGCGCAAGGATCTGATGCAACTGCTCACTGCGCTTTCCAAACTAGAAGGGCTAAAAGAACTGAGCTTAACTACTAACGGTGTTTTAACAGCACCGCATGTGGCTGAACTTAAAGCTATAGGGGTGCATTCGGTAAACCTGAGTTTGGATACGCTTGATGCCAATCGCTTTTTTGCTATTACCCGCCGGGACGAGTTTGCCGATGTAATGGCAACGATGGAGCAGTTGCTTAAACATGATATTGAGGTTAAAATTAATACCGTTGTTATGGCGGGCAAAAATACACAGGACATTATCCCGCTGGTGGATTTAACCAGGGAATTGCCTGTAAGTGTTCGCTTTATTGAAGAAATGCCGTTTAACGGTGATGGGCACAGTTACAGCGGGGCAGTATGGGATTATGTAAAGATCTTTGAGGAGATCAGGAATAGCTACGCTGCGATTCAAAAAATTACTGATCCTTTGTATTCTACCTCATATAATTATAGCATTCCGGGTCACCAGGGCAGTATTGGGATCATTGCTGCCTACTCGCGTACATTTTGCGGCACCTGTAACCGCATCCGGATTACACCTCAGGGCACTTTAAAAAACTGCTTGTATGATGCAGGTGTAATGAACTTAAGAGACCTGATGCGAGAAGGTAAAAGCAATACTGCAATTGCCGATTCGTTGCATGCAGCATTCAATAAACGTGAAAAGGATGGTTGGGCAGCCGAGCGTAAGCGCATAGATAACCCCGACTTTCATGAATCTATGGCCACAATCGGCGGCTAACAAAAATTATTTAAAATGACAACGGTAGAAGAAGCCGAAAAAACTATACTCGGACAGCTCAAAGATTTCGGTACAGAAACGGTGCCCTTTGAGCAGGCCCTGAACCGCGTATTGGCGGAAGACCTGAAAGCCGACCGCGACTTGCCCCCCTATAACCGGGTGACGATGGATGGTATAGCCATATCGTACGAAGCCTTTGCAAGCGGTATAAATACTTTCGGCATTAAAGCAACACAAGCCGCCGGCGACGAGCCTGAAGGCACAGCTGAGCCGCGGGAGTGCATCGAGATCATGACAGGTGCCGCACTTCATGAATCGCTGGATACGATTGTTCGTTACGAAGACCTGAAGTTAAAAGATGGGCTTGCCACGATAATCAGCCCGAATGTTAAAAAAGCACAAAATGTACATTTTAAGGGAAAAGATAAACACGCTGGAGATGTGGTAGCTTTTGCGGGGCAAAAGATTACACCGGCCATCATTAGTCTTGCTGCATCAGTCGGTAAATCAGAAATAGATGTCAGGAAACTGCCCAGAATCATTATTATCTCTTCGGGAGATGAGTTAGTTGATGTGAGTGATACGCCGACAACCTACCAGATTCGTCGCTCCAATAATTACACTGTTAAAGCGGTATTGACTAACCAGGGCTTGTCTGCCGATATGATCCACATACCTGATGACCCTGATATTACCAAACAACAAATTCAAAATTGCCTTCAAAATTATGATGTGCTGCTTTTAAGTGGCGGCATCAGCATGGGCAAATTTGATTACATCCCGCAAGCTTTGGAAGCTTTGCAGGTTACAAAACTTTTTCACAAGGTAGCGCAGCGGCCCGGCAAACCATTTTGGTTCGGACGCCACAATGACGGTGCAATTGTATTTGCGTTTCCGGGTAACCCGGTTGCCACATTTATGTGCCTGCACCGCTATTGCCTGGCTTGGTTGAATGCTACTCTTGGGCTGCCGGAAAAAGAACCCGTTTATGCTGTTCTAGGGACTGATTTTAAGTTTTTACCACAATTAAAATATTTTCTCCAGGTTAAACTGAATTTTAATCAGCAGGGAAGCCTAGTAGCTACCCCGGTAGAAGGGAATGGCTCCGGCGATTTTGCTAACTTAGCAGATACAGATGCCTTTATAGAGTTGCCCGCAGAGAGAAATGAATTTGTGAAGGGAGAAGCCTTTAAGGTTTTGAGCTTTTAAAATAGAACAGCATGCGGTTTTAAAATATTGATTGTTTAATGAGTCGCCTCACCAAATATAGATAGTACAAATCTTTGCAATAAAAAGAATTTCAATAGGTGGAACAACAAAATAAATTAAGTCATCTGGATAAGCAGGACAATCCTACTATGGTTGATGTATCGGCAAAGCAGCCAACACACCGCACGGCTACCGCGCAAAGCATCGTGGTGTTGCCGGCTGAAATATTGGCTCATTTGGTGGACGGTGAGTTGCAAACAAAAAAAGGAGCGGTGTTTCAAACGGCGATCATTGCAGGCATAATGGCGGCTAAGAGGACGGGAGAACTGATTCCCCTTTGTCATCCGATAGGAATGGATAACTGCCAGATTGATATTCAGTTAAACAATAATAATGAAGTTGTAATAAATTGTACGGCTAGTATCACTGCTAAAACCGGAATAGAGATGGAGGCACTAGTTGGTGCGTCGATGGCTGCGCTCACCGTTTATGATATGTGCAAGGCCATGAGCCATGATATTGTAATAAAAGAAACCAAATTAGTTTCGAAAACAGGGGGTAAACGTGATTTTAAAAGAGCATAAAAAGCATACCGCTATTAACCGGCCTGCAAATGGCAGTTTTGCCCGTAATGAATGGGCAATCTTAGGAGCGCCGTGCTCGGTAATTAAGGAACTAGCAGATCTTATCATCAGTGCATTAGCGCCACAATATAAATGCGCTTATGCAGATACCTCGCATAACGATGATCTGATGCAGTTACCAGGCAGCATGGGCGTTGGCGCTGCATTAGAATATACCGATCAGATTAATTTTAGCCAATTAAACTACCAGGAACCACTTACCGTATTTCATCAAAGGGCTTTATTTGCCGGTATGGACCTGGTGCTGGTCAACGGCAACCACCAGCATGCTAAAGCCCAGGTGTTGATCATCGACAATCGTAAGAAGGTATCCTTGCAAAAAAAGGAGCGACAACTGACTAATGTCCAAATGATCATCCTTGCGGATGAAAGTGAAGAAATCTATGATTTCGTGAAGGAGGTGGTGCCTGAATGGCAACATTTGCCAACCTTTAAGCTGGCAGATACAGCACAAATCGTTGATTTTTTTCAGGCCGGAATTCAGGAGGCAACTCCCAAATTGAATGGATTAGTGCTTGCGGGTGGTAAAAGCCTCCGAATGGGTACCGATAAAGGAACTTTGGAATGGTTCGGTAAAGGGCAACGTTATCACATGGCCGATCTTTTGAATGTCCATTGTAGTGAAGTGTTCATTTCCTGCCGGGATGAGGGACAAATGCAGGAAATTGATCTGGAATATCAGTCTTTGATGGATACATTCACCGGTTTAGGCCCGTACGGAGCGATTTTGTCTGCCTTCCGCGAGCAGCCGGACGCTGCATGGCTGGTAGTTGCCTGCGATTTGCCGCTGATAGATGAGGCAACCCTGCTTAATTTACAGCGTAACCGCAATCCAACATATTTGGCAACAGCGTATCATAGTGCGGCAACCAACTTCCCGGAACCGCTGATAACCGTTTGGGAGCCAAAAGCTTACCCTGTTTTACTTCAATATTTGGCACAGGGATATTCTTGTCCGCGTAAAGTGTTGATCAACTCTGATATTCATCTCCTGGAGTTGCCGGATCAGGAAGTGTTGGCCAATGTCAACACACCCGAAGAAATGGAAAGAGTAAAACGGATCATCACCGAAAGATCGACCCCAGCAAATGCAGACTGAACTTTTACGATATAGTTGCCAGGTCAACCTCCCCGGGTTTGGCGAAGCTGCGCAACAGCGCATGCAAATGGCCCGCGTGCTTATTATAGGCGCCGGTGGATTAGGTTGTCCAGCTGCACAATACTTAGTATCCAGTGGCGTGGGCACTGTTGGTATTGCCGATTTCGATATTGTATCTGAAAGTAATTTACACCGGCAAATTTTATACAGTCCTGATGATATCGGTAAAAGTAAAGCACTCACCGCCTGCAAACGGCTTTCAGAACAAAATCCGGCTGTTACGCTGATTCCTATTACTAGTAAAATCACTTCGGATAACATTATACAAGTATTTGATTTTTACGATATTATAATAGACGGCACTGATAACTTCGATACCCGCTACCTGATCAACGACGCAGCTGTTTTAACAGGCAAACCAGTAGTTTATGGGGCAATTTATCAATACGAGGGCCAGGTTGCAGTTTGGAATCTAATAAACCAGGATGGCAGTCGCTCGCCGAATTACCGCGACTTGTACCCTGAAGTGGATGCCACACAGGTACCCAACTGTTCCGTTGGCGGAGTGATCCCCACGCTGGCCGGTATCATCGGTTGCATGCAGGCCAACGAAGTGATCAAATACATTACCCAAACCGGCGACCTGTTATCCGGGAAAGTTTTGCTATTTGATGCACGAAGTATGCAAAGCCGGGTGATCAAAATTGGTACCGTTACAAAAACTAATATCGTTGCTTTAACCCAAACCAACCCAGTTGCTACCATTACCGCTCAGGAGCTTTATCAGTTACAGGAAGCCGGCCGGGTGCAGTTGGTTGATGTTCGTACCTATCAGGAACGTGATCTGGACGATATTGGCGGAGACCATGTTCCGCTTGATGAATTGGAGGAAAATGTTTCTCAGCTTGATCCCGAAAAAACAACTGTTTTTTACTGTGCAACCGGAAAAAGGAGCGGGGAAGCTGTTAAATTGATCCGTAAGTTGAGGCCAGAATTAAAAGTCTTTTCGCTGGAGAATGGCATGGATCCTATCTAAAAAATAAAGTAACCGATTCCTGATCAAACTTGTAGTTGCATTGTTCAGGGATGCGCAGCCACCCAAACTTCTCCGTCTTCAAAAATCTCTTTTTTCCAAATCGGAACGGTTTGTTTAAGCGTATCGATTACATAGCGGCAAGCGTCAAACGCAGCATCGCGATGCGCTGCTGAGACAGCGATAACCACAGGCACTTCGCCAATTTGCAACACCCCGGTGCGGTGATGAATCAGTATTTTTTGCACGGGCCACCTGATAAAAGCTTGTTCACTTATTTTTCGCATTTCGTTGATAGCCATTTGGTTATAGGCTTCAAACTCAAGTTGCACTACGGGCTTTCCTTTCGTAGCATCACGAACGGTACCGATAAAAACATCTATTCCGCCAGACTGTGGCGACATGATCCAATCTATGCAGGATTGGATATTTAAAGGTTCGGTATGGATCTCTATTTGTGTGTTCATGCTTAGCCTCCGCTTACTGGGGGTATGATAGCGATCTCGTCGCGTTCTGTAATCACTGCTCCGTCCTCGGCGTACTCGTTATTTACAGCCACCAGGTAACTTTTCAATTGCTTTAGCCGGGGATAAGCTGCCTCCAGCTGATTTTTTAATCCGGCTGTAGTTGCGTTTTCAGGAAGCGTGCTTATAATGCTTTCTGCTCCAAAAATTTCCCGGGCAATGCCAAATGCAAGTATATTAATCTCCATAGCTTAATGATAGACAAATATGCGACAATCTTGTTTACAACTTAAATAATGCCCGGTGTTATTACATTTTCAGAACAAAGCGTAGTGGTTAATTGTATATTTGAGTATGCCGGCTAATGCTGTTTTAAGAATCCCAGTTACAACGATCAATAATGGCGAAAAGGAAGATAAAAGCGACGCAATTGCTATAGAAGAGCCTTTAGAAATCCGCATTATTTACGGGCCTGCCAGCGAGCGTAAAATGCAAAATGTTTCTGTTACCATGCGTACTCCCGGTAATGATGAAGACCTGGCATCAGGATTTTTATTTACTGAAGGAATCATTAAACGGGCCACAGACATTCAACAGGCATCGCATACTTTTATCGCCTGTGCAGAAAATCAGGAAAATATTATTGAGGTAAGTCTTGCAGAAAGTGTAGTACCTCATTTGCAAAATACCGAACGGAACTTTTACACCACTTCCAGCTGCGGTGTATGCGGCAAGGGCTCGATCAATGGCATCAGGACGGTTAGCAGTTTTTCAGCCGCGCAGACTGATAAAAACGCCATTAGCGCAGAATTACTTACCGCTCTACCGGATAAACTGCGAACTCATCAAAAGGTATTCGCTGACACCGGTGGTTTACACGCTTGCGCGTTGTTTAATGCCCAAGGCGAGTTGCAATTGGTTAAGGAGGATGTTGGCAGGCACAATGCGCTGGATAAGCTGATAGGGGCTGCGATGAAGCAATTCACTATGCCATTAAACAAGTCGGTATTGCTGCTGAGTGGACGCGCCAGTTTTGAGCTGGTTCAAAAAGCAGCTATGGCAGGTATCAACATTATTGCAGCTGTAGGGGCACCATCCAGTCTGGCCGTTCAGCTGGCAGAAGAATTTAACATAACGCTGGTCGGTTTTTTACGCGGACAGCGGTTTAATATTTACACTGCGCCTGAGCGCATTTTACTAGCATTACATGAAAATTCGTATTAGAAGCGGCGCTTTACGTTATCGGCTCACCCGCAGTGAGGTTGCGCTGTTCCAAAGAGAAGGCGTGATAAAGGAAAAAGTGCAGATAGGCGATGATCAATTGATCTACGTTTTACAGCGGACAGCCGAAGCCCGATTATCGGCAACATTCAAAAATAACATCATCAATTTACTGGTGCCGGAGCAAATGGCTGACGAGTGGACCGGGACCGATAAGGTAGGCATATCCGGCGAAGACCGTAGTTTACATTTATTGATAGAAAAAGATTTTACCTGTCTCGACAACGTAGAAGAAGACCAGAGCGATAATTACCCAAATCCTTTAGCTTTAAAAGATCATGAGTGAGAAAGAAAAGGAAAAGCCGGCTGCAGAAAATCCGGAACAATTGCGCCATTTAAAAGTAACCAAGCCCGAAACTTGGGCAGCGGGAATACCCGCTGTGACAGCGGCTTTTGCGGATATACTGGAGGAAACAGGCGCTATCCGCGGGCCGGGCGCTTTATTTAAAATGAATCAAAAAGGCGGTTTCGATTGCTCCAGCTGCGCCTGGCCAGATCCGGATGATGACCGTTCGCCAATTGCCGAATATTGCGAGAATGGCGCAAAGGCACTTGCCGAAGAAGCAACCACCAAAAGAATTGGCGCGGAATTTTTTGCCAATAATTCTGTTGCAGACCTCTCCCGGCTGGATGATATGGACATTGGTAAAAAAGGGCGGATTTCCCAGCCAATGTATTTGCCTAAAGGAGCTACGCATTACCAACCCATTAGCTGGCCTGATGCATTTAAAAAAATTGCCACGCATTTAAATGGTTTAGCGTCACCTGATGAGGCCACCTTTTATACTTCGGGCCGTACCAGCAATGAGGCTTCCTTCATTTACCAGCTGTTTGTACGGGAGTACGGTACCAACAACATGCCCGATTGCTCCAACATGTGCCATGAATCTACCAGTGTGGCGCTTGCAGAGTCGATAGGGATCGGGAAGGGAACCGTAACCTTAAATGATTTTTACGACACCGATGTGATTATCATTATGGGGCAAAACCCGGGCACAAATCACCCCCGGATGCTTACGGCATTAGAGAAAGGTAAAAAGAACGGTGCAAAGATCATTGCAATCAACCCGCTGCATGAAGCAGGTTTAATGGGTTTCAAAAATCCACAGTCGGCCAAAGGCATCATGGGTATCAAAACCCAACTCGCCGACGTGTACTTGCAAGTGAAGATCAATGGCGACATGGCCATACTAAAAGCAATAGAAAAGCTGTTGTACGATTTTGAGCAACAGGAGCCCGGCCAGGTATTTGACCGTGCTTTTATCGATAAAAGCACTACGGGCTATGACGAATTTATAGAGCGGGTGAAGCATTTTGATGTTGCAGCATTGTGTGCGGCTGCGGGGGTACAGGTAGATAAAGCCGTGGAAGCTGCCCAATTACTCCGCCACAAGAGTCGCATTATCATCTGCTGGGCCATGGGTATTACGCAGCAAAAAAATGGCGTAGATGTCATCAAAGAGATTTTGAATCTAACGCTGCTGAAAGGCAGCATTGGCAAGGCGGGAGCTGGTCTGTGCCCCGTACGCGGACATAGTAATGTGCAGGGTAACCGTACCATGCTGATATTTGACAAGCCTAAACAAGAGCAGCTGGATAAGTTGAAAGAAGTTTTTGGGTTCGAACCGCCAAGGGAACACGGGTATGATGTGGTAGATTCCATCAAAGCAATTCATGAAGAAAAACTAAAGGTATTTTTTGCAATGGGCGGCAACTTCCTTTCTGCCAGTCCGGATACCGGGTATACTGCTGAGGCAATGCGCAAACTAAAGCTTTCTGTACATGTATCTACCAAGCTCAACCGCAGTCATTTAGTTCACGGAGAAGAGGCTATTATTTTGCCAACACTTGCCCGGAGCGATAAAGATGTGATTAACGGCGAAGTACAATTTATCAGTGGCGAAAACTCGATGGGCGTGGTTCAAATGTCAAAGGGGATTCTGGATCCGGTATCAGATGATCTGCTGAACGAAACACAGATTATTTGCGAACTGGCCAAAGCAACGCTTGGCAAACGCAGCGTTATCAATTGGGATAAGTATGCCAACAGCTACGATGCAATTCGTGATGTGGTAGGCCAGGTAGTTCCCGGATTTGAAAACTACAACCAGCGGGTGCGTTTACCGGGTGGTTTCTATTTACCAAACGGGCCTCGTGAGGGTATATTTGAAACTGACTTATTTAAAGATAAGGCACCGTTTACCATAACACAGATCCCCAACCATGCGATGGCGAACGATGAGTTTATGATGACCAGTATTCGCAGCCATGATCAGTTTAATACGACTATCTATGGGTTGGAAGACCGCTACCGTGGCATCCATAACGAGCGCCGGGTGATTTTCATGAACCCCGCGGACATTAGCAAAGCTGGGTTAATGCAGGGAGACAAAGTTGATCTTTATAATTATTTCGACGCTATAGAAAGGGTGGCGCGGTTGTTTGTAGTAGTACCTTACGATATTCCTGAAAGAAACACGGCTACTTACTATCCCGAAGCAAACGTGCTGATACCGATTAACAGCGTTGCCTTAAAAAGCAATACACCAACCAGCAAGCTGATATTTATAAAAATTAAGAAGCACGAAGAACAGGCAATAGTTCAGAGCCGCTAATTGCAGAAAGGAGCTTGGTCGTCATTCGCCCCAGGCGGTGATGACCAAACTGCGCTGTCCGCCATAGTTACGGTGTTCGCAGAGATAGATGCCCTGCCAGGTACCCAAAGCTAACCTGCCGTTGCGGATCGGGATGGTAACCGAGCAGCCCAGCATAGCCGCTTTTAGGTGTGCCGGCATATCGTCAGATCCTTCGTCATCGTGGCGATAATCAGGATCGTTCTCCGGAACCGCTTTATTAAAATACATTTCAAAATCCAGTCGCACGGTGGGGTCCGCATTTTCATTAATGCTGAGCGAGGCGGAGGTGTGCTGAATAAACACCTGGCAAATCCCGGTTTTTATCTCGGATAGCTGCGGCAGGGCAGCTGTTACTTCGGAGGTGATGATGTGAAAGCCACGCCGGCGTTGGCGCAGATCTAAAGTTTGCTGGTAAATCTTCATGGTATCGAAACAGAGGAATAGGTGAGATGTTCGATGCCAATATCAGCAATAAAAAATAAAACGCTGCAAAGAGGTTATTGCGAAGATTAATCTGCCTAACATAAAAGCAATAGGCTATCGGCACTAATGCCCGGTATCTTGATAACAAGCACGCGCAAATTTCATAACGCCAATCATTCGCTTTCCGAAGGCCGGTAACATGGTAAACTGCATATTATAAGGGTGGATTGACAGGGAAGAACTCAAATAAAAAACAGCCGATCAACCAGTATTTCATATTCACTCACTTAATCCAGGTTGAAGCAATTGGCCAATTGCGTTTGACTACCACTTAACAAATAGAAAAACCGGCTGTTTTTCATTTGCAATACGGAAGTTATAACCGATATGTAACAGCCAGATTCAAAATAATGCTAATAAAACGCTATTTACTTACACAATTCCAGAAAGCATCAATTGTTAAACCTATCGCTTATACGATAACCCCTTGTTGTTCAGCAGAAATAGACAATGTTACATGGACGGTTTTTTTGGAACGAAAGCGTTAATTTATATTTATTTTATACTATATGATACCACAACACGGTATAGGGCACTAATTACAAATCGCTGACCCAATAAATTTCTGCCCTGAAGTAATAAAATTAATTTTGCACGTACACACAAATGGCTGAAAATTCACTCGCGCGCCGCCTGGGCCTGGCACAGGCAACAGCCATCAACATGACGGATATGGTGGGCATAGGCCCGTTCATTACTTTACCAATGGTTATTGGGATGATGAACGGCCCATGGTTTTTATATGCCTGGCTGGCAGGCGCGATACTATCTTTTATCGATGCGATGGTTTGGAGTGAACTTGGGGCGGCGTTTCCGATGGCGGGAGGGTCTTATAACTTTCTGAAAGAAACCTACGGCAAAACAAAGCTCGGCCGGCTTATGAGTTTTCTTTTTGTCTGGCAAACCATGATCCAGGCGCCCCTGGTAATCGCTTCGGCAGCCATAGGCTTCGCCTATTATTTTTCATATTTAGTGCCTTTATCCGTTATCGAAAGCAAAATGCTGAGCGGCGCTGTTGTCATCGCCATTGTTGCATTATTGTACCGAAAGATAGAATCTATAGGTAAAATAAGCATAGTGCTTTGGGTAGGGGTGCTGGCTACCATGGTTTGGATCATCGGCGGGGGCATTTTTCACGGTAATTTTTTACAACCCATGCGTGAGGTTAATAACGGCCTCACCATTAATTATGCATTTATCACCGCAATTGGTTTTGCCAGCGTTAAGAGTGTTTACAGTTATTTAGGTTATTATAATGTTTGCCATTTGGGCGGCGAGATCATTAACCCGTCGCGTAACATACCCCGGAGTATGTTTTTGTCTATCGCCGGCATCGCTGTATTGTATATGTTAATGAATGTAAGTGTAGTAAGTGTAATACCATGGCACCATGCCAAGGACAGCAAATTTGTGATCAGTGAATTTATGCAGCAATTAGCGGGTGACACTGCGGCTAAAGTGGTGACTTGTTTGGTGCTTTTGGTGGCATTTTCTTCAGTGTTTTCAGCAACACTTGGTTATAGCCGCATTCCGTATGCTGCTGCGGTTGATGGTGCTTTTTTTAAGATCTTTGCAAAACTTCACCCCACGGGTAACTTTCCTTATATTTCATTATTATTTTTAGGAGGAATAGCCTTTGTATTCAGTTTGCTTTTTAAGCTTGGGGATGTCATCAGTGCTATATTGGCCATGCGGATCCTGGTACAGTTCATAGCACAGGCAGTTGGCCTGTTATTGTTGCGGAAAGCAAGGAAAACCACCCTGTTCCCGTACAAAATGCCATTATTTCCATTACCGGTTTATCTCGCTATCATCATCTGGTTTGGCATCCTGATCTCAACAGGGCTGCATATGGTTCTGGGAGGCTTAACGGCTATCCTTACCGGTATCATCGTATACTTTGTAAAAGCCAAGATGAACAAGGAATGGCCATTTGAACCACAATTAGTAAAGCAGGAGCAGGGCAATAATTAGTCGGCTATGCTATAGGCAGGCTAAAATAAAAAGTAGATCCTACACCAACCTCGCTCTCCACCCAAATTCTTCCGTTGTGGCGCCGCACAATTTCTGCACTTAGGTATAGTCCTATGCCAAAGCCACTGATGTGCTGCGTGTGTTTGGTTTCCACCCGGTAAAATCTATCAAACAATTTATCCAGGTGCTGCGGTTTTATACCCATGCCTTCATCGCGCACGCTTACTACAACCTGCTTATCTATAACTTTACAGGCAACTTCTATCAGTACGCCACGGGGAGAGTATTTAATGGCGTTGCTTAGAAAGTTACTGATCACACTGCCTATTTTATCCTGATCAGCCCTTATGATAACCGAACTGCATGGCACAAGTGCAATTTGATGGCTTGTAACGGTAAGCTTGGCTTCCTGGATCATATCCAATAGCAGCTCATCCAATAAAAACTCTTGTTGATTGAGGATGATCTTGCCGGATTCTAACCGCGAAACGTTGAGAAAGCCGTTGATCATTGTACTCATTTTCCTGACCTGATTACTTACTTTCCCTAAAGCGCCAATTGTAAAATCGTCTCCATTGTTTTGGGCTTTGCTCTGCAGCATTTGCACATAAGCACTCAATGTGGTAAGCGGTGTTTTTAGCTCGTGGCTTACCATCCCTATGAAATCATTTTTTCTCAGATCATCTAATTTACGTTCGGTTATATCCATAAACAAACCCGAATATTCGGTAACTTTTCCGTTAGTGTCTGCAAATGTTTTACCTGTTGTACGCACCCATTTTATCTCTCCGCTTAGCTGGTTAGTTATCGGGAATTCGGTATCGCTGCTTTCGCCTTTCGCCACTGCATTTTCAAGTGCGTCTTTTAATAGTTGATGGTAATTCGGATCTATAGCTTTTGTGATTCTTTCAGTCTCTACATCATCATCTGCAGGGAAGCCGAACATGTGCTTTATAAATGGTGATAAAGTGATTTTACGTGTCAGCAGGTCAAAGTTCCAGGTGCCCATCCGCCCGGTATCTATCGCCTGTTTTAACCGTTCCTCACTGCTGGTCAGTTTATGAATTACATCTTCCAGGTGGCCCTGGATAGCGCTTAGTTCCTGATTGGCCGCCTCCAGCTCGCTGTTAACTTGTTGATTAGCGGTTAGCCGCCGATGTTCTTCAATTAAGCGAAATTCAGACAGGTTAAGTTCATCTGTGGCGTTTAAATGAAACGAGATCAATTCGGCAAAAATCTTGAACATCCCGGTAACCTGGGGAGTTGTTAAAATCGCCGGACGTGGGTCTATTGCGCAAAGCGTTCCAAAAAACTCTCCGTTTCTGAGTCTGATAGGTATCGAGATATAACTTTGAAACCCGTACATGGCGGGCGTATGGTGATCTTTAAATGCTTCGTCGAGCGCCACGTGGTCAATTATAACAGGCTGACCGGTTTGCCTTATTTCATTACAGATGGTTGTCTCTAATTTTAACTCTCCACCTGCCACAAGGCCAAAATTTATCTCGTCGCGAACAGCGCAGGCAATCCACTTATCTTCGGTAACCCTTGCAATAGCAGAAAAACCCATCCCGGTACTACGGCAAATTACTTCTAATATCGATGCTACTATAGGAATCCGGCTGATTGCGTCAACGTCTGCCTGGATACTTTTAGGTAGATTGCTCATTTCAACGAAGGGGAGTAAAGTTGTGTTACAAGTATTTGCTACTGCCTCTAAGATAGGTTTTATTAAACAACTATTAAGAATTATTTCTTTTTGGAGGAAGTTGTGTTCGTTATAGGATAAATCTATTGCTCATAAAAAAGGTCCCGGAGCTTTCGCATACCGGGGCCTTCAATTAGATACTTATAAAATCCTAATCTTCTATGAATTCAACCGGCTGCAGGTTGGGTAATTCTTCGTCTGTAAAAAGCCGCGACTGGATCAAAAACCGGTACCCGGTGGGGATCTCGATTGAAAAACTGGAACCCCGGCCTTTAGTGATTGTAACTGTTAACTGGGTATGTTGCCAGTATTCAAACTGATCCTTACTCATCCAAAATTCGCAACCATCTATCTCGCCCAGCTTTACGTCACTTGCACCAAGTTTAAAATCACCCTTTTCAAAACACATAGGCGACGAGCCATCGCAACAGCCCCCGCTTTGGTGAAACATCAACTCGCCGAAACGATCTTTAAGTTGTGCAATCATGGCGGATGCTTCGGGAGATACTAAAACTCGTTGGATCATTTTGTTGGGCTAATGGATGGTTTTTTTTACAAACTTTGGCATTTTTTTAACACAGAGAACACGGAGGACTTGCAATATAACTATCGCGAAGATTTGAACACTGGCCAGGAGCTAAGTGAATTGATTTTGGCGCTCTCTATGTTTTTGTGTGCTTAACAAATCCCGGCAGCCTCCTTGTCAAAATAAATAGCATAGCCCCGGAGGACTTGTAATTTAGCTAGCGCGGAGATTTGCAAAATCCATAATAGATGAGCATTCCAATTGTTGTGCGCTCTGTGTTTTTCTTTGATCAGCAAATCTCCGTGCCCTTTGTGTTTTACCCCCCGTCTCTTAAAAGAAACCCAATTTATTTTTATTGTAAGAGATCAGCATGTTTTTGGTTTGGCGGTAATGATCCAGCATCATTTTGTGGTTCTCGCGCCCAAAGCCGGATTTTTTGTACCCACCGAACGGGGCGTGTGCCGGGTAGGAATGATAATTATTTACCCAAACACGGCCGGCCTTGATAGCGCGGGGCACCTGGTAAATCTCATGTGCATCGCGGGTCCACACGCCGGCACCCAGGCCATACATCGTATCGTTAGCAATTTCAATAGCTTCTTCGGTCGTTTTAAAAGTGGTAACGCAGGCAACCGGTCCAAAGATCTCTTCCTGGAAAATGCGCATTTTATTGTTTCCTTTAAAGAGTGTTGGTTGGATATAATAACCACCGCCCAATTCGCCATCCAACTGTTTTATTTCACCACCGCAAAGAACCTCGGCACCTTCTTCTTTACCTATTTTGAGATAGGATTGAATCTTTTCGTATTGATCATTTGAAGCCTGGGCGCCCATCATGGTGCTGTCGTCCAGCGGATCACCCATTTTGATCGCATTGGTACGCTCGATAACGCGGGTCATGAATTTATCATAGATATTTTCATGCACCAGGATCCTCGAAGGGCAGGTACACACCTCGCCCTGGTTAAGCGCGAACAGCACTGCACCCTCAATGGCCTTGTCGAAGAACTCATCATCCTTATCGGCCACAGATTCGAAGAAAATATTCGGTGATTTACCGCCAAGTTCCATCGTAACCGGGATGAGGTTTTCTGATGCGTATTGCATGATCAAACGGCCGGTTGTGGTTTCGCCGGTGAAGGAGACCTTAGCAATCCGCGGCGACTGCGCCAGAGGCTTGCCTGCTTCCGGGCCGAAACCAGTAACGATGTTCAGTACTCCCGCAGGCAGGATATCTTTGATCAGGTCCATCAGGATCATGATAGAGGTAGGGGTTTGCTCTGCCGGTTTTACCACGCAACAATTACCTGCCGCCAGGGCCGGTGCTATTTTCCAGGTGGCCATTAACAGTGGGAAGTTCCAGGGGATGATCTGGCCTACCACACCTAACGGTTCGCTGAGTACGATTGAAACGGTAAATTCATCATGTTCTGAAATGCCACCTTCTTCCGCACGGATAACACCGGCAAAATAACGAAAGTGATCAATCACCAGCGGCAAATCGGCGTTTTTGGTTTCTCTGATGGCTTTACCGTTGTCAATGGCTTCTACAATTGCCAGGTAATCCAGGTTAGCCTCAATTACATCGGCAATTTTATTCAATACCGAAGACCTGTAGGCAGCAGAGCTTTTACCCCACGTTTTGAAAGCCTCATGTGCGGCATCCAAAGCCAGTTCCACATCCTCCTTGGTTGAACGGGCGGCCCGGGTAAATACCTGTCCATCAATGGGTGATACATTGTCAAAATATTCGCCTTTAACCGGCGGGACAAATTTGCCGCCAATAAAATTGTCGTACTTCTCCTGAAAAGAAGGTTTAGCGTTGATGCTCATATGAATAAGATTTTGTTAAAATTGGTAAGGCTAAGGTAGCTGGAGACTACTACGCCTATTTGCACGATGCTATCATTTATTAGCACAATAATGTCAATATCTGAAAAAGTTGTTAATAAATTATAAATGTGCTATTTTGTACTTAAATTATAAGCTGATGCCTAACAGAACCCTGTTAACTCCGCTAAACCTCTCTAACGGAAAAGAAATAAATACACTGGTAGAAAACCGCAAGGCCTACACCATGAACCAATGCGAACTGAATGTTTTTGAAACCTATCAGCGCAGCGAACTGGTGCCTTTAACTTTTAGTGACCTGGTGATCACCAGCATGCTGCGCGGTAAAAAAGTGATGCACCTTTTTGATAAACCGGGCTTTGACTACCTGCCGGGCGAAACCGTAATTGTGCCGCCCAATATCACCATGACGATAGATTTTCCGGAGGCTTCCGCCAGCCAGCCCTCTCAGTGTACGGCCCTGGCCATTAATCAACAGGAGATCTTAAATACCCTCGATTTTCTTAATCAGAACTATCCCCGGGAGGATAACCGGTTATGGCAATTGAATTACAACCAGTTTCATTTTTTTAATAATTATGAGCTGGCGCAACTGATCAATAAACTCATCCGGATCAGTACCGGTGAGGCCCTTACCAAAGATGTGCTGGCCAACTTAACTTTGAAAGAATTACTGATTCGCATTATGCAGATGCAAAATTTTCACGACGTAAAGGATTGCGCGCATGAATTGGCCGGTGGCAACCGCTTCGCCTATGTTTTGGAATACATCAATAACAACCTAACCAGTAAACTGAGCATAGATGCCCTGTGCCGGCTGGCTTTTATGAGCAAGGCCAGCTTTTTCCGGGCGTTTAAACATGAACTTGGCATTTCACCGGTAGACTATATTATCAAGGAGCGGCTTCAGTTTGCCAAGCAGCTGATGAATAACCCGTTCAACAGTATTTCCGAAGCCTGTTTTAAAGCCGGGTTCAATAACCTTAATTATTTTAGCCGTGCATTTAGAAAAGTTGAAGGAATTACACCCAGCCAATATAAACTGAGCATGAAGCTGACCAATTTGAATTAAAATTCTTCTCTAAAGATCGAATTTCCAGGTATCAGAAAGCCACGAGCTTTCCGGTTCTGCACCTGCATTTCGCGCACATTGCGCTCCAAAATTTTACCTGTTTTTAAACCAGCCGTTTTCGCTTAAAGTCCGATGGGTTTTCTCCCACCATTTTATTAAACAATTTATTGAAATAGGACAGGCTCTCAAAGCCGACTGCATAACAGGTTTCGGTAACGTTTTTGTCCTGCATGAGCAAATTCTTGGCGATATCTATGCGGTACTGGTTTACAAAATCGGTAAAGGTCATATTGGTTTGGCGCTTAAAATAGCGGCAAAAGGCGGCAGTAGTAAGGTTCACCTTTCCGGCAACTACATTAACATCGGGTTTGCGGTTGTAGTTGGCATCGATATACTCATAAATGGCCCCCATCCTAATCTTATCTTTCAGGAAAAATTGCAAACTGATATCGTTTGCGTTTAAAATGGTTTTCTCGCTGGAGATTGCCAGGATATTGAAAACCGCCATTAGTTCCATTAACTGTTCAAATGAATTGCGTACACGCAAAGCTTTCAGCTTTTGAGTAACAATTGCCTTCGTTTCTCCATGAAAGGCTATCCCGAACGCTGCCTGTTTAAAAAGCTGGCCAATTGCCGTAAACTCCGGAGATGTATTAATGGCCGAACCCAGGAAATTTTCGCGGAGCTGAATCACGATCTGGTGGTAATCGCTGCGCAGCCTGTAATCAAAGTTTAGATGGGGGAGGTTGCCACCAATAAATACCAGGTCGCTTTGGGTGTACCCGGAGATATGTGACCCTACGTGCCTTATCCCGGCGTCTGCTTCCACATAAACCAGCTCAAACTCCGGATGGTAATGCCAAAGGAATGTATTACGCAGCCGCGGAGAAAACAGTTTAAAAGATTTCCCCGGTTCAAAATCTACTTTCTCTAATTGGATCTCATTCATTCCCTGTTGTCTTTACCAAACGTATAAATATAGCAGATATGTCAATACAGAGCAAAATCTGATCATTGGAAAGGAAATTTGGCTGACCGTGCCTGCCTAACTTTGAAGATCAAACCAATAATCATATGATCGCTGCAGCAAATAAATCAATGGGCACCCAGAGCATGTCGCCGGGCCCTGCCAATGCCCACAAGGAGATTCCCGGCAACCCTTCAACGGCCAAATCCAGCCAACTAAAACTAAACGACCGCAGCAACGGGAAACCCTTGCAGGTTTTAACTGAAGACGATTGGAAGTTCTGGATAGCAAACGGGTATGTAATCGTAAAGAATGCAGTGCCGCGTGAGCAAGCCGAAAAGCTGGCCGCTTACTTATGGACATATGAGGACAAAGACCCAAATGATATCGACACCTGGTATAAAAGGCCCAATGCCCAAATGCAAATGAAGGAATTGAACAACACGGGTATGGTGGAGATCTACAACCATCAGTTGATGTGGGATAACCGCCAGTCGCCGCGTGTACACCAGGCCTTTGCCGATATTTGGGGAACAGAAAAATTATGGGCCACCATTGACAGGGCTAACCTGAACTTTCCGCTCCGCCCGGGTTTTGAATATAAAGGTTTTGTTCATTGGGATTACGACCCCGAAACCAAACCGCAAAACGTGCAGGGCGTACTGGCGCTGGCCGATCAAACCGACGAAAATATGGGTGGCTTTCAGTGTATCCCCGAGCTTTACCGCACCTACGATACGTGGAAAATTACACAGCCCCACGACCGTGACCATTACAAACCGGATACCACCGGATTTGATCTTGTTAAAGTAAAGCTGGAAGCCGGTGATCTGCTGATATTTAACAGCTTGCTGCCACATGGCATCCGTGCCAACAACAGCGGTAATAAGGTGCGGATAGCGCAGTATATCGCCATGATGCCCGCCCAGGAAGATAATGAGGAACTGATAAAATGGCGCCTAAACAGCTGGCAAAGCCGCGAAGCCATGCAGGGCTACGCTTTTCCCGGCGACCCGATGGAACGCGAAAAGAAAAACCCGGTTGCAGAACTATCGGATCTTGGTAAGAAGTTACTGGGACTGCAAAAATGGTAATTGCCGAAAGCCTGAAAGCAATTGTTATCGAGTTGACCGGCAAGGATTTTTTTATATAAATTCGCAGTAACAATTATAAAATAATGCAACATAAAGCCAAATCTATCCGCCCTTTTATTGGTGCAAAAGACTATGAAATTTCCCGCGCTTTTTACCGCGACCTTGGTTTTGAAGAGGTGGTGCTATCGGCGGATATGTCGCTTTTTAAGACAGGCGATATGGGTTTCTACCTGCAAAGGTATTATATGCAGGATTGGATTGATAACTCCATGGTTTTTTTAGAAGTGGAAGATGTTAATGTCTTTTTTAATGAGCTGATAGCGCTTGGTTTGCCGGATAAATACCCCGGCGCCCGCGTTGTCCCGGTTCGCACTGAAAGCTGGGGCAGCGAGTGTTTTGTGCACGATCCTTCGGGTGTCTTGTGGCATTTTGGGGAGTTCGCGAAATAGAAATTGCATTGATCCTTGATTTGCTTACATGCTTCAGGGGTTTGCATACATCTGCCGGATGCCATTGCGCGACCTTTGAATCATGAAAATAAAACAAATTGAATTGGGTAGCCAGGGTTTGGTTGTCCCAATGATTGGGCTGGGTTGTATGGGCATGACCGGTTTTGAAGAAGGGCACATGTATGGCCCGGCAGATGAGCAGGAAGCCATTGCTACTATCCACCGTTCGCTGGAGCTGGGCGGCAACTTCCTGGACACGGCAGACCTGTACGGGCCACTGAAGAACGAGCAATTGATTGCCAAAGCTATTGCAGGCAAGCGTGACCAGTATATATTGGCAACAAAGTTTGGCTGGGAGATTGACGACAACAATAAAGTGACCTGGGCCATCAACGGAAAAAAGGCTTATGTGAAGAAATCTTTGGAGCGGTCGCTTAAAAACCTGAAGACAGACTATATCGATCTCTATTATTTGCATCGCCTGGATAAAAATACACCGGTAGAGGAAACCGTTGAGGCGATGAGCGAATTGGTGAAAGAAGGCAAAGTTGGCTATATCGGCTTATCGGAAGTATCATCAGAAACCGTGAAACGTGCGCATGGGGTACATCCCGTTACGGCGGTACAAAGCGAATATTCTTTATTTGAGCGTACAGTGGAAGAACGCGGCGTATTGGCTACCTTAAAGGAGTTGGGCATCGGTTTTGTAGCTTATTCACCACTCGGAAGGGGATTTTTATCCGGACAGATCAAGAGCCTGGATGATTTGCCGGCGAACGACTTCCGCCGGGCCATACCGCGTTTCCAGGGCGAGCAATTTGACAAGAATATCCAATTGGTAAAAGCAATCGAACTGATGGCTGAAGACAAGCAGGTAACCGCTTCGCAATTGGCGCTGGCCTGGATCATGAGTAAAGGCATCTTGCCCATACCGGGAACTAAACGCCGAAAATACCTGGAGCAGAACATTGCGGCAACTGCCATTAATTTAAGTGAAGCAGAGCTGTCACAGCTGGAAAGCATTGTTCCACTGGGTACGGATACAGGCGCACCCTATGATGAGTTCAGTATGGGCTTAATTGATTAATTTTGGTCATGAACGCCATTAATTCGATTGCTGAATTTCACCGTTTGCTGTCGTTACCCCAGCCGCGACACCCCCTGGTTAGTGTAATAAACCTGGCCGAGAGCATCTTTTTAGAAGATGATATATGGAAGGGCTTTGTTAACCGCTTTTATTGTGTGGCTTTAAAACGCGATGCAAAGGGCAAGATCAAATACGGGCAGCAGCATTACGATTATGATAAAGGGGTTTTGAGTTTTACGGCACCTAACCAGGTGCAGTATCTCGATCTGCAGAATATGGAATGCGGCTCCGGCTACCTGCTGATCTTTCATCCCGATTTTTTGCTGCAGCACCCGTTGGCAAAAAGTATCGGCAGCTACGGGTTCTTTTCTTATGCGGTAAATGAAGCCTTGCATTTGTCGGCGGAAGAGGAGGATAACCTGATCACCATTTTGCACAAAATTGATAAGGAGTGTGTGCACATTGATAAGCATACCCAGGAGATCATAATAACGCAGATCGAACTGCTGCTAAATTATTCCAACCGTTTTTATGAGCGGCAATTTATCACGCGGAAGAATAATAATTCTGAGTTGCTGGTAAAGTTTGAGCAGCTGATGGATGATCATTTCTATGGCGCCGTTCAGGAACTGCTCACTGTACAATATATCGCAGATAAGATGAACTTATCGCCAAATTATTTGAGTGATCTGCTGCGGATCCACACCGGGCAGAGCACACAGCAACACATTCATGAAAAGCTGATCGGGAAAGCCAAGGAGCGATTATCTACCACCAGTCTATCAGTCAGCGAGATCGCCTATGCCCTGGGTTTTGAGCATGCCCAATCTTTCAGCACCCTATTTAAAAAGAAGACCAGTCTATCGCCGCAGGAGTTTCGGGCGGCGTTTAATTAACAATTGGTGGTACAAACCCGATCAAGTATGAAAATAATAGCCCCGTTAGTTTGTAGACACCGGCAGTTTGTAAAACAATCAAACCCGATACGAAGCATTATCGGGTCTATACCATAAGCTGCCGTAGATTCCATACTTTAAGACCAGATTTTAGGGGAAGTAATAGCATTTACGGCAAGCAATCAAAAATCCTAAACATTACAATATTTCACGTTACCATAATTTTGTCGATTTTTGATTTCGATGGACGTTCCTAAAAAGATCAAAATTACCGATGAAACCGTTGGGCTGGCCAAGGCCGAGCATTATTGCGCCTACCAGGAACGCTCCCAGCAGGAGGTAAGGAACAAACTGTACGAATGGGGTTTGTATCCATCGGGGGTCGAAAATATCATCAGCCGGTTGATAGAAGCCAACTTTTTAAACGAGGAGCGGTTTGCGAAAGCCTACGTCCGCGGTAAATTTAACCAGAAAGGCTGGGGCCGCATCAAGATTAAACAGGGGCTTAAGCTGAAAAATGTTTCGCCGGTGCTGATCAAAAAAGCACTTCAGGGGATCGATCTGACGGATTACATGGAAACACTAACCCGATTAATAGAAAAAAAATCGGGTACGCTTATCGAGAAGCACCCGCTTAAACGCTGCTATAAACTACAACAGTATGCTTTTAGCCGTGGTTTTGAACCGGAGCTGGCTGCGGAGGTTTTGAAAAACAGCGAGTTATAAAAAACTTGAAAAAAACTTCAATTTTCCCTTGCGAAACATTCAATTCTGGCTATATTTGCACTCCCTCAAACGAAATCGGCAAAGGGTTAAACTAAAGCCGAAAGTTTGTAAGAAATACCAATGCGAAAGTAGCTCAGTTGGTAGAGCACGACCTTGCCAAGGTCGGGGTCGCGAGTTCGAATCTCGTCTTTCGCTCAAAGCCCTTCCGTTAAACGAAGGGTTTTATTTTTAAAGGTTAATCACCTGCTCAGATGGTGGAACTGGTAGACACGCAGGACTTAAAATCCTGTTCCCGTAAACGGAGTGCGGGTTCGATTCCCGCTCTGAGTACAAAACCCGATACATGCCCGTATCGGGTTTTTTTGCTTTACATTTTAAATATAAGCAAATTCGTGCCATGCAAGGTTCCTATCCCATAAGTGAAATTAAGGAGATCATTAACGCCGCCGGCGATGTGGTAAATAATAGCCAGGTGAGCATTTTGCTGACCGATAGCCGCCGCATCATCAACCCCGCTGCATCTTTGTTTTTTGCATTGAGTAACCGGCGCGACGGGCACCAGTTCATTATAGATACTTATACCGCTGGCGTGCGCAGCTTTGTAGTTGAGCACCAGCCGGAACTCATCATGCCCGATGCTAATTTCCTGGTAGTTGATAATGTATTAGCAGCCCTGCAGCGTTTGGCGGCCAATCACAGGAGCCGGTTTAATCTGGATGTGATTGGCATTACCGGCAGCAACGGTAAAACCATTGTGAAGGAATGGCTTTACCAGCTTTTTTGCCCCGAAAAAAATATTGTCCGTAATCCTAAGAGTTATAATTCGCAAATAGGGGTTCCGCTCTCTGTTTGGGCCATAAACGATAGTCAAAACCTCGGTATTTTTGAAGCCGGGATCTCCACCTCAGGTGAAATGGAAAAGCTGGAGGCGGTTATTCAGCCCACCATAGGTGTTTTAACCCACATGGGCACTGCACACGATGAGGGTTTCCCATCGCCGGAGGCTAAACTGGAGGAGAAGCTAAAGCTTTTTAAAGACTGCCGCCTGCTCATCTGTAATTACGAGATCCTGCAGGCCCGGCACGAGGTTATAAAAGCCGGCGAAACCTTTACCTGGAGCCGCAAATTTAAACCGGCCGATCTCTATGTGTTCAGTGAAACCACGATCTCCGGCAAATATTATCTCCGCGCCATGTACCGGGAACAGGAAATTGAATGCCTGATCCCGTTTAGGGATGAAGCCTCCATAGAGAACGCGATTGTTTGCTGGGCCACTATGCTGGCCATGGGCTATTCGCCTGCGGATGCCGACGACCGGCTGGAACGCCTTACCGCCGTAAGCATGCGGCTGGAGCTTAAACACGGCATCAACGATTGCTCGGTGATCGACGATTCCTATAACTCGGATATCCAGTCGCTGGAGATTGCCCTCAACTTTTTAACCCAGCAAAACCAGCATCAGAAGAAAACCCTTATCCTGTCGGATATCTACCAGTCCGGATTGGAGCAGGAGGCCCTGTACCGGCAGGTGGCCCAGCTCATTGCCGATAAAAAGGTACAGCGCCTGGTAGGAGTAGGCCCGGCGCTTAAGGCGCATCAACATTATTTTATCGCACCGGAAAAACATTTTTATAATGATACCAATGCCTTATTAAAAGACCTGGGTAAACTGCATTTCAGAAAAGAAACCATCCTCATTAAAGGTTCGCGCAGTTTTGAATTCGAGCGGATCAGCCGGGCACTGGTGCAAAAGGCACATGAAACCGTACTGGAGATCAACCTCAATAAATTACTGAGCAACCTCAACTATTATAAATCCAAACTACACCCCGGCGTAAAGTTGATGGCGATGGTAAAGGCATTCTCCTACGGCAGCGGCACGTTCGAGGTGGCCAATATATTAGAGTATAACAAGGTAGATTACCTGGCCGTAGCGTATACAGATGAAGGGATTGCCCTGCGCGAAAACGGCATTACGCTGCCCATTGTGGTGCTGAACCCCGAACCGCTGGCCTACGACCGGCTGGTGGCCAACCAGCTGGAGCCAGAGATCTATAGTTTTACCCTGCTGGATGAGTTTGTGAAATATGCTCAGGAGGCGGAGATCAGCAATTACCCTATCCATATTAAGATAGACACGGGCATGCATCGCCTGGGTTTTGAGGATTTTGAGATAGAAACCCTTTGCGATATGCTGGAGATTAACCCGTATGTAAAGGTGATGTCGGTATTTTCGCACCTGGTAGCCAGCGACTCGGAAGCACATGATCTGTTCACGCTCAAACAAATTGGTTTGTTCGAAAAAGCTTTTGCACAGATAGAAGAAGCGATCGGGTATCAGGTGATCAAGCATATCAGCAATACATCGGGCATTACCCGCTGGCCCACAGCGCAGTATGACATGGTAAGGCTCGGCATTGGTTTGTATGGGGTAGATGGGGCGGTACCGGCGGATGATACCAGTTTGCAGCCCATCGCCACGTTAAAAACCACCGTATCGCAAGTGAAAAAAGTACTGGCTAACGATACCATTGGCTATAACCGCAACGGTAGCTTAAAACGCGACGGCTATATCGCCACAGTACGCATTGGCTATGCAGATGGCTACATCCGCGCCTTTGGCAATGGTGTGGGCCGCATGCTGATCAATGGCGTGCCGGTACCCACGGTAGGTAACGTATCAATGGATATGTGTATGCTGGATGTAACCGAAGTACCCGGCATAAAAGAAGGCGACGAAGTAATTGTATTTAACGACCAGCAACGCATAGAACAATTGGCCGCCCAGGCAGGCACAATACCCTATGAAATATTGACCAATATTTCCCAAAGGGTGAAAAGGGTTTATTTTTATGAATAGGGGGGAAGAAGAAGCTAAGCGCTATACCTCTAATTTTTCCATAATAATACTATAATTCTCAAAATTAAGGCAAGTATGGGACCCGCTGTAACTAATTTATAGTCATAAAACAAGGGCATTCTATCAGTTTGATGATTAATAGATAGTAAAATATATAGCTAGCTTGATATATATAAACCTCATTAAAGAACAATAATATAATGGGAAGAAAAAAATTCCTCAAAAGAATATTGTTTTAGTAAACAAAGCCAAACCTAATACAACACAATTTTTAAATGAGAAAGCAGCACAGAATTCAAGACCCTAATGTAATTGATGAAAACGCTATTGCCAGTTTACTGGAGGAAGATAATGAAGTAATAATACAATTCTCATCCGAAGTTTATGACCGTCATATGTTATCTAAACTTAATGAACTGGCAGGAAAACATGATGAAAATTTGACGATACGGTTTTATGGACATCACAGCAGCATATTTGATTGTAGCATTGTTAACCAAATACCAGAGGTAAAATCGTTAAGTGTTGACTGTTTGCGGCAAGTTCATAATATGGAAAGCATAACTCATTTAAGAAATCTGAAGAAATTGGGAATAGGCGTATTTGAGCTTAAAGAGACCGATATACTAAGTGCTAAGAACTTCCAAAATTTAAATAGGTTATATGTTTTTGACACCAAAACGAAGGCGTTAAATTTAGAGTATTTATCCAGCTATAAAAATTTGGATTATTTGATTTTAGCAGGTCATACCAAGAACATACAAGCGATAGGCGCTTTAAAAAGATTAGAACATCTTAACTTAAATGGTATATCAAAAGTCCATTTATCATTTGTAAATGAATTGCCACTTCTGAAAACTCTGAACATCATCCTTGGAGGAAGAGATAATATCAATGAGATAGGCGGTAATAACATTGAAAATTTAAATCTAACTTGGATACGAGGTTTAAATAATTTACAAAACATAAACAGCTTCCATAAGTTAAAAACTCTATTAGTTCAAGACCAAATCCGCTTGCCGAAAATCAATTTTGACGATGGGCTTGCTAATCTGACCGACATTAAGGTTCTTAACTGTAAAACACTTGCATCTCTAACTGGTCTCGAAAAACTTCCACAACTTAATCAACTTAGAGTCTATAAGACAGATATAGACTTTGAAAAGTTTATTAAACAACCACTACCATCAAAATTGAAAATTTTGGCGTTCTACACCGCAAAAAACAAAGTTGATTCACAATTGAAATCCCGTTTGAAAGAATTGGGATACATGGACGGGCTAGATAGAAATTAGTGCCAACCTTAATACTTAAATTGGCAGGACTGACGCAATTGGGCGGGTTATATAATACCTGTGCGGCAAATAAGTCTTCCGAAGTCTGCCAAAAATGGCAAAAATAAAGGATGATTTAAGCTTACTCACCATATATAATGCTCAAAACCGAATCCCCCCCTCTCCGCAGATCATAGTAAATGTTTTAAGTCCTTATCTCCTCCAAAACCCGTATTTTTGCCGACTTAATCTACGCCTCATGAAACGATTATTCCGTGCGCTGCTTAATTACTTTGTTAAAGGACTGTTAATTGTTGTGCCGCTTGGTGCAGCGTTTTTTCTGATCTTTTGGGCGGTTGCAACTATCGATAATGCGCTAAACATCAGCGACCTATGGTATGACAGCAAAACCGGCAAACCACTTTACATCCCCGGCTTGGGCATCCTGAATGTCATCGTAATCATTTTCATAGCGGGAATTTTGGTCACCAATGTAATTACCGACCCGATTAAAGGCTGGTTTAACCGCTGGCTTAACCGCCTGCCTATTTTTAAGTTTTTGTATTCCTCTATTAAAGACCTTACGGAAGCTTTTGTGGGAGAGGAGAAGAAATTTAACGAGCCGGTACTGGTAGAAGTAAATGAATTCGGACTGAAGAAAATAGGCTTCATGGTACAGAAAGACATGAGCACTATCGGCTTGCCCGGCGAGGTAGCGGTTTACTTTCCATATTCCTACTCGTTTGCGGGGCAGGTGGTGATCGTATCGGCAGATAAAGTAAAACCTATCGACAAAAGTGCGGCCCAGATCATGAAGTTTGTGATCAGTGGCGGTGTTAGTGGCTTGGAATAGTGGTATCGCTGTTTAGCAATTTCGGTTCTTTTTTCTTGAAGCTCCGGATCGTCAGGATCACAGCGATCCCCATCAATATGGCACCAAACATAAATGGCGCGCCCGGGAAATACACTTTACTTTCCTGCGAAGTGAAATGATGAAATATAGAGGCCATCATCAAGGGGCCAATAATAGTGGTTAAACTCACCAGGCTGGTTAAAGCGCCCTGCAGCTCACCTTGTTCATTGGCTGAAACGTGCTCGGAAATAAAGCCCTGCATGGCCGTGCCGCCAATGCCACCCATGCAATAGGGGATCATGACCACATACATTAACCAGGGGGTGTTATTGAGTGATATCAATATGAGCCCGATACCGTAAAAAGCAATACCGGCCATGATGTTTTTTCTTAATCCGAATTTGGGGATGGTCCACCGTACCAGTCCCCCCTGCACGCCAACAATCAGCAAACCCAGGAAGATGCCCAAAGCGCCGATGCTGGTTTCGGTCCATTTAAACTTCTCTACCACATAAAACGGCAGCACGTTCTCCACCGCCCGCTGACCGATATAAACGATGGTATAAGCTGTAATAAGTGTGCTCACGGCCGTGGAATAATGCCTTAAACGCAGCAGCGACCCTATCGGGTTGGCTCGTTTGAACTGGAACCTGCGCCGGTTCTTCAGATCCAGCGACTCCGGCAATACAAAAAACCCGTAAATGGCATTGATAAATGCCAGTCCCGCGGCAACAAAGAAAGGTAGCCTGATAAATACGCCGCCTAAAAAGCCACCCAAACCTATGCCCAATATAAAGCCAAGGCCGGTGGCTGCGCCGATCAGCCCAAAATTGGCCGCGCGCTTGTCGCCTGTGCTTACATCTGAGATGTATGCAGTGGCGGTGGTTGTACTGGCGCCGGCAATCCCTGCTATGAACCGGCCGATAAACAACCAGAATATACTTGGTGCAAAGCCCATAAAAAGGTAATCGATACCGAAGCCGAGGAGTGAGATCAAAAGTACCGGACGGCGGCCATAGCGGTCGCTGAGGTTACCCAGGATAGGCGCGCACACAAACTGCATCGTAGCGTAGGTGAAGGTAAGGTAGCCGCTGTACTGGCTGGCCATACTTACGCCAACGTGGCCCAGTTGCTCTAAAAGTGTAGGGAGGATAGGGATAATGATGCCCAACCCCATCGTATCTATCAATACCGTAACGAAAATAAACCCTAATGCACCCCGCCCTTTATTAGGCTTTTCATTCGTATCTGCCATCTTTTTACTTAAACAGATAAAATGCAGAAAGTTTCACCGGCATTGAATAATTAGTGAGCTGCAACATCTGTTGGTTGTGTGTTTTTAGTTTCGCGTGCACGTTTAAAGCTTAAAATTGCCAGGATGGTACTTAAAAGCATGAGTAGGGCGCCCGCAAAAAATGCGGCACCCGGGAAATGAATAGGAGCACTTTTGCCCGTAAACCAGGCAAATAAATTAGCCATTAAAGCAGGGCCCACTATAGAGGTTACACTCATTAAACTGGTGAGCCCGCCCTGTAGTTCGCCCTGTTCATTTGGCGGGATCTGCCCGCTGATGAGGCCCTGAAGTGCAGGCCCGGCGATGCCGCCCAGGCAGTAAACAACCAGTATGGCAAACATCATCCAGCTTTTATCAGCAAAGGCAAACAGGAACAAGCCTGCCGTATATAGCAACAGGCCGTAAATGATACTTTTCTTTTGCCCCAGTTTGGGGATGGTTACCCTGATGAGCAGACCCTGTACCAGGCCCGAAAGTACACCCACCAGGCCAAGTGAAAGCCCCACCACTTTCTTGGTCCAGTCGAAACGGAGCATGGTAAAGAAGGTCCAGGTGCTTTGTACAGCGTGGGCTGCCAGGTAGATCAGGATAAGCGAGATGATGAGTCCGCTTACCGACGGGTATTTTTTAAGTTGCTTGAGTGAGCCGATGGGGTTGGCCCTTCGCCATTCAAACGGGCGGCGCAGGGATTTATCCAGCGACTCGGGCAGTACGAAATAACCGTACAGCATATTGATAAAAGCCAGCCCCGCAGCTGCCAGAAATGGTAATTTGATATTGATATCGCCCAGCACACCGCCCAAAACAGGCCCGATGATAAAACCCATACCAAAGGCTGCGCCGATGATCCCGAAGTTTTGTGCCCGCTTTTCGGGCGGACTCACATCGGCGATATAGGCAGATGCCGTGGTGAAACTTGCACCGGTAATACCGGCAATGATACGGCCTAAGAACAGCCACCAAATGGTTGGTGCAAACGCCAGAAAAGTATAATCAACCGCGAAGCCAAACAAAGATGCGAGCAATACCGGCCGGCGGCCGTAGCGGTCGCTCAGGTTACCTAATACCGGAGAGAACAAGAATTGCATAACCGAATAGGCGAGGAGCAACCAGCCACCCCACTGCGCTGCCTGACTAAGGTCGCCGTGGATAAGGTTCTTGATCAGATCCGGAAATACAGGGATGATGATACCAAAGCCGGTGATATCAATTAAAAGGGTAACGAAGATAAAGCCTAAGGCTGCCGGTTTTTTGGTTTGGGCTGTGGAGTCCATGACGTAAATAAACGACTTTAAATCTACATCCCAAAAATTGCTGAACGAAAACCCTAAATATTAAGGAGAAGGAGGACGCCATTAAATTAAACGCCGCTATTATGGGCAACCATGTCGCGAATGATTAAAGCGTTCGCGCAAAGCAAAACGTTGGAAATGTTTGTTCCAAAGTGTTTCAAAAAACTGTTCCACTATTTGAAAAAGGAATTCTATAAAATAATATAATTTACTAATTATCAATTGATTGCATAATTTACTTAAATAACAGGGATGTTCCAATCTGTTCCACTAAAAGTCTGCAATAAATTGATAATAAGATACTTACACATTATTGGTGTTCCACATTCGCAATGTGGAACACCTGGCCGCAAATCTTAAAAATTGGGTTTCAAAACATACTTATCGTAGAAACGGAAGATGTGCTCCGTAGCTTCTTCGGCAGTATCCACCAGGCGGTAAAGATTCAGATCATCCGGGCTGATATTGTGCTCTTCGTCCAGCATGCGTTCTTCCACCCATTTGAAGAGGCCGCCCCAATAATCCTTGCCAACAAATACGATGGGGAAACGGGCAATCTTTCCGGTTTGTATCAGCGTGATCGCCTCGAAAGATTCATCCATCGTTCCGAAACCGCCGGGCAGAATAATGAAACCCTGTGAGTACTTCATGAACATTACCTTCCGGATGAAAAAGTAGTCAAACTCAAGGATCTTATCCCGGTCGATATATTTGTTATGAAACTGCTCAAAGGGCAGCTCGATGTTTAACCCTACCGATTTACCACCGGCCTCGTAAGCACCTTTATTGGCTGCTTCCATAATACCCGGGCCACCGCCTGAAATGACACCGTAGCCGCGCTCGGTTAACAAGCGCGCGCAGTTTTCTGCCAGGCTGTAAAATTTATTTTCGTGCTTGGTACGTGCCGACCCAAATATGGATACGCATGGGCCAATTTTAGCCAGTTTCTCAAAGCCGTCTACAAACTCGGCCATAATCTTAAAAATCTGCCAGGAATCGGTAACCTTTATTTCCTGCCAGTTCTTATTTTCAAACGCTTGTCTTATCTTATCTTCACTTGTCATATAATATACTATTCTGATATAACTACAATACAACCACCTTTGTTTTTCTGCTGGATGACAGCCATAACCCGGCAAACGTAATCAATCCGTTAACGATGATTAGCTCGTTATCAAACACGTAACCACCTAACAGCGTTTTTGATTCGGTGCTTAAAAAGAAGCAGATGGCAGGGGATACAAGGCAAATAAAGGGCACAAGTTTATCATTGACCTGTCTGCCGCTTACAAATAAACCAAAGGCATATAACCCAAGCAGCGGCCCGTAAGTGTAAGATGCAACCTTAAATATAGCGCCTACCACCGCATCGTTATTGATGGCATTAAACACGATGATTGTTAAAAACATCAGTCCCGATAATCCAACGTGCACCAGATGCCTGGTGTTTACATTTTTCTTGCTGTTAACATCGTTTTTCTTATTGAAGCCCAGGAAATCTACGCAAAAGGAGGTCGTCAATGCCGTTAACGCCGAATCGGTAGTAGCGAAGGTCGCAGCGGTCAAGCCGAGCATAAATACCATGGCCGGCACAACCCCGAGGTATTTTAGGGCGATGGTAGGGTATAGGTAATCGGTTTTTTCTACGCTGATGCCATATTTGTTGGCGTAGATATAAAGCAGCGCACCAACACTCAGGAAAAAGATGTTGATCACCACAAACACCGCCACGAAACTGAACATATTCTTCTGTGCTTCTTTAATGTTTTTCAGGCTGAGATTTTTCTGCATCAGATCCTGGTCGAGTCCGGTCATACCGATAGTAATAAATACACCACCCAGAAATTGCTTGCTTAAATGGAGCTTACTGCTCATGAAATTATCAAAGAAGAAGATTTTGGAATAGCCACTGTTTTTAATCGCATCGGCCGCCTGAATGATGTTATAGTCCAGGCTTTTGCAAATAAAATAGATGGATAGGAATACCGAAGTTACAAGGAAAAAGGTTTGTAAACTGTCGGTAATGATGATGGTTTTTAACCCGCCTTTAAAAGTGTAGCTCCAAATGAGGATAAGGCAGATAAGCACCGTAACAGCAAAAGGAACACCGTAGGCATCGAAAATGAACTTCTGTAACACTATTACAACCAGATACAGCCGGAAGGAAGAGCCAATAGTACGGCTGATTAAAAAGATACCGGCTGCAGTTTTGTAACTCCAGGTACCCAGCGCGTGTTCTATATAACTGTAAATAGAAGTAAGCTTTAAGCGGTAATAAAGTGGCAACAACAACGTAGCGATAATGATAAAACCCACCGCATTACCCAACACAAACTGGAAGTAAGCAAACTGATCGCCACTGGGTGCACCAACTTTCCCGGGCACAGAGATGAATGTTACCCCGCTCAACGCAGTACCGATCATCCCGAAGGCTACCAAATACCATTTTGAGTTGCGGTTGGCCACAAAAAAGGTATCGTTATTAGCTGAATTTTTGGAGGTGAGGTAGGAGATAACCAGCAATACCAAAAAGTAACCTATTATAAATGTGAGCAATATTCCGGGTGACATGGCTTTTTGTGTTTTTCCGAATGTATGAGTTTAGGATTTATCAACCAAATTATTGACGTTGTCAGTTATTATGGGCTACTATTTAAAATTTAAGCAAACTCTCTTCGACCGCTAAAACCACTCTTTTATTGTTGTTTTTGCTAATGATCTGAAAACGTAGAAATAACATTATAGAAGCAGATGCCAGGCCGGCAACCAGGCCGAACCATACCCCGGTAACTCCAAAATCAAAACTTACGCCTAGCAAATAACCGATAGGCAGGCCGATGATCCAGTAAGATATAAAAGTAATGATGGTCGGAATTTTTACATCGCCCATACCACGGAGCACCCCTAAGCCCACTACCTGCGTGCCGTCAAATAATTGGAATAATGCAGCCACTATAAGTAATTGAGCGGCAATAGGAATTACTTGTTTGTCAGAAGTATAAATATACGGGAGCCATTGATTGAATATCGTAAACAGCAGAGCTGTAAAGCACATAAATATTATCACGATATGGTAATTAGAAATGGCAGAGAAACGCAAATTTTTATGATCATTAGCACCATAGTAGTTTCCTGACCGGATAGCTGCCGCTGATGAGATTCCTGCAGCCATCATGTACGTCATACTGGCGAGGTTCAGAGCAATCTGGTGTGCGGCCTGCGGAATCGCTCCGATAGTACCAATTATAATGGAAGCACCACCAAAGGCGCTTACTTCAAAAGTAGACTGCATCGCAACGGGCATACCGATTTTTAACAATTGCGAAATCCTATGTTTATCAATATTCTTAAAAGCAAAATCCGAAAGGTATGTTTTAAAATGCGGCGAACGGAAAACATAAACACTCATGGCGATTGCCATGAGGCAGCGATCTATCAGCGTACTGTAGCCAACACCTTTTATGCCCATAGGGCTGATTCCTAAAAGCCCTTTAACCAATATTATTCCCACCAATATATTCAGCACATTACCTATTATGGTGATATACATAGCTTGTCGGGTTAGCCCGAGGCCCTCAGCAAACTGTTTAAATGTATTAAATACCATTAAGGGTATTAGCGATGTAATCAATAGAATAAGGAAAGGCTTGGCCTGTAGCACTACTTCGGGCGATTGATGAAGTTTATCTATGAAAAAGATAATGCCAAAGTAAAACAACACAAAAAGAATTACGCCGGATATCACATTGAGAAATAAACTATTGCTAAGCAACCGTCCGCATTCTGCAAAATTTTTGCGCCCGTTATGCTGAGCGATAAGCGGGGTAATGCCATAGCTGATTCCCAAGGCCATCACAAACGGTACGATAAACAGACTTATAGAAAGTGCTACGGCCGCCAATGCGGTCGTTCCGGCAAAATGACCGATGATGATCGTGTCGGAAAAATGAACGAGGGTGTGGCCTAGCTGCGAAAGCACAATAGGAATGGCCAGCTTAAGGCTATCCTTATAATAGGGTTTATATTTGTATAAAATGCTTCTCATTACTTAAGGCAGGCAAAAGTAGTGAGTTTAAAACATTGTACCTACCATGCTTAAGTTAAGTTTGCATAGGATAAGTAAACGCAATTAGCTTGCTGTATAATATTCCTCTTTTTCGGTAGTATGCACGCGAATAACTCCGGTCAAAACGAGGTTAACCAAAATGCGCTGTGCCCGGCGGCGTCCGATGTTGAGCAATTCGCAAAACTGTTTTATGTTGATACGTTCTGATTTGTCCAGATGTTCCAATAAAGCTTTTTCTTTGGATGTATATTCAATCAAGACACCCTCATTATTGCTTGATTGCTTCAACACTTCCAATACGATCTTGCTGGCCAACACACTTTTATCTTTTACACGGATATAGGCCCACCATTTACCATCCTCAGCAAGCGCATAGTGGGGCTTGTCAGTACTTTCGGGGATATCAACCACCAATACCAGCTTAGCATCCCAATAAACTTCTTCAAACACTGGCTCCAGGGCAGGGCGGGAGTAAAAATGAGCAGCCTTTGTGATCATATACCGCTCTTCATCTTCGGCTTTTACCCCCTTTATAGTGCCATCGTCCAATACACCGATCAGGAGGCGGCCACCTACGTTATTAGCAAAAGACACCATGGTCTTGGCTATCTTTTCGCAGCTGGTAATCGTTTTCTTAAAATCGAGCGATACGCCTTCCCCCTCAAAAATCTGTCGTTTTAAATTCATAGACGGTGTTTTTAGTCCGTTTTATAAGGCGTATGGATCTGCATCCAATTTTCAGGATTTTTAATCGGCCCAAAGCCGAATTGTTTGTAAAGTCCTTGTGCATCAGCGGTGGCTAAAGACCATCGCCTTAAACCTCGCAGCTCCGGATACTCCATTATAGTTTGCATCAACCATTTAGATAAACCGATGCCACGGTATTTGTCTAAAATAAATACATCGCACAAATATGCAAAAGTGGCCTTATCTGTAATTACTCTAGCTAATCCTACTTGTGCGCCATCCTTGTAAACCCCAAAGCACATGGAGTGTTCTAATGCAATTTTTAATTTGTCTACCGGTATGCCTTTAGCCCAGTACGATTCCTTATCAAGGTAATTAAATATGATGTTAAAGTCCAGCTTTTTAAATTCAGTCGATATTTCAAATCCTTTTTTTAGAAAAGCCTCATCATTCATAAAAACACGCATAACGCTATATCAGGGTTTTAGAAATGTCCAGATCACGGATGTAAACTTCATTCAGCAGGGAGGCGCAAAGCTCTCCAGCCTTATTATATATATAAACCGGAAATATGGCCTGGTATTTCCCAGTTACAATTAACGTTTCGTGAGCAATTAAAATATCGGCAGCCGTTAATTTTATTTCGAAGAAAAGATCACTGACCGCTGGCTTTACAAAGTCTATTTTGGAAGATTTTGACCAGATTTTTAATTTCCGTTTGCCATCGTTGTTAATTATTTGGTGAAAAAGTATAGGGTAAAACGGATCTGCAGCTGCAAAAATTGTACCTCCGAAAATAGAGCCATTGTAATTTCTGTTAAGCCAGCTTTTGCTGATCTTTACTTTCACTCCATTGAAGCCATCATCAAAACCAATAACCCATATACGTTGAAGCAACAGGGGAGGGTAGAAGCGCATCAGCCATTTTAGCATGTTTTTTGATACAACCATTACCGATAAATATCAGGAAATTATCGGTTATAATGGCTTTCGGTCGCAAGAATGTTATGAATGCGTTTAGGAATTGCATCAGATAAAAAAATTTTATTAAAACAACTTTGCTGATTAGGGGTTCTACAAGGAATTGAAACGAATAGTTCATCAACTCAAACTTATATCTATTATGAAAAAGCAAATGTTAAGTTTCGCGTTAGTCGCGACAATGATCGGATCGATTGCAGCGGGTTGCAGTTCCGAAAAAAAAGCAGGTAGTGGTACAGACAGTACATCAACTGATTCATCATCTATGATGGCAAAACCTGACAGTTCTGCTATGCAAGACACCAGCAAGGCAGATACTACAACAAGAGACACTTCAAAGAAGGTTCCTCAATAATCTGATCTTGAGCTTAATCAAAGCGGCCGGCAAAAAATGCTGGCCGTTTTATTTTTACGATATTTCTATTTAAAAAGCAGTTTTAATTACACCGCCACTGACCCTTAAAGTTGCGTAATTGGTAGCTGATCATAGCTGACTTGCGATTTAAGTTGCCATATCAGTTATCTCATTAGTTTCGATATAGCGTTTCAACCAGACGTTCCGCGCATATTCCTAAAAAATTCTTTCTCCATTTCACGTCTCCTAGGCCTTTTTTGATCGGCAACTAATCTTATGAACTTACTAACGCCTTTAGAAGCTGTAGGGCGAGGTAAAATGGCACTAACAGCAACATTTGTGCCGATCGTCATTTGTCAAAACAGGCCCAAGATAGTTGCACGCCATTCATCAGATTTTACTTCAAAAAATTTAAACTAATCTTTATCAGAAATAGAATTATATTGTTTCAGTTCAAAAATACCTGCATTATTACAGGAATATCAACTTCAGGCGATTCAGTGCTTAAGTGAGTTGTTGTAACTTTGGAAAAGTCTGCTGCCAACCTTTAAAGATTTTGTTTATGACTTACGTTTATCTTTTCGCGTACTTCAATTGCAACTTTAAACACTGAAAGCATATTTAAAATAAGGTTATTTGTTAATTCCGATAATTAACATTATGTTAAGTAGATTGTTTTTTAGTTATTCTAATTTTAAACTAAATAATAACGGCTACCCTTTTTAAGGGCAGCCGCGTTATAATATTTGAATGAAACTATTTATTGAAATGTTGTATTATCAAACTTGCCAGTTCCACACCAATTCGTTCCTGCGCTTCGTTAGTGGCAGCTCCAATGTGTGGAGTTAAAGAAATTTTTGGGTGAGACAATATATCTGCACTTGGTGTTGGCTCATTATCGAACACGTCCAGCGCGGCATATGAAACCTGGCCGCTATTTAAAGCAGCTATCAAATCGGCCTCATTTATTAAACCACCACGGGAAATATTGATTAATTTAACGCCTTTTTTCATTTGCGCTAATTCTTCGGCACCTATAAGGGCCTTATCAATAAATGGCGTATGTAAAGTAATAAAGTCTGCAGTTTTGATGATCTCCTCCAGCGTGGCAGTTTTTACAGTTACGTTAATTTTAGTGCCGCCTGTGCCTAAAACAATTTCAACCTCGGGATTGAATGGAAAAAGATCGTAAGCAACTACATCCATGCCAACGCCAATAGCAATTTTCGCTACCTCGCGGCCTATTCGCCCAAAGCCAACAATACCTAGCGTTTTACCTCGCAACTCAACACCTTTCGCATAGGCTTTCTTCAGATCATTAAATTTTGTGGCGCCCTCAACCGGCATTTTACGATTGCTATCATGCAGAAAACGAACGCCTGTGAAAAGTTGGGCAAAAACCAGCTCGGCAACAGATAACGACGAAGAAGCCGGCGTGTTATACACACCAATGCCTTTTTCTTTAGCGTAGTCAACATCTATATTGTCTACACCTACCCCACCGCGGCCAATCAGTTTAAGACCAGGACATGAGTCTATTAACGCTTTGCGGACTTTAGTAGCACTGCGAACAGTTATCGCATCAAATTCCTGTAAACGTATCGGTAATTCTTCTTGCGGGATATTGTTGGTTTCAACAAAAAATCCAGCATCCTCTAACATTTTTTTGCCTATCGGGTCGATGCCGTCATTGGCCAATATTTTAATCATTTTATGTTGCATTTAAGTGTAGCCCCCCGCCCACTGAAGGGGGAGCTAAATATGAATGCCCCTTTAGGGGGCCCAGGGGGCTAATTCTTTTCAGCAAATTCCTGCATAGCTTCTATCAGCACGTACACGCTGGTAATTGGCAATGCGTTGTAAATAGATGCGCGGAAACCGCCAACGCTACGATGACCCTTTAAGCCGACTATGCCTTTTTCATCACACAGTTTAAGGAAGGGTTTTTCGTGCTCAGGATTTTCGGCAACAAAACAAACGTTCATTTTCGAGCGGTCTTCTATAGCAGCCACACCTTTAAATAATGGGTTGCGTTCTATTTCTTGGTACAATACGGCTGCTTTTGCTGTGTTTTCTTTTTCTATTGCAGACACTCCACCTTTGCTTTTCAGCCAGTTTAAGGTAAGCATTGACACGTAAATGGCAAAACATGGAGGGGTATTGTACATCGATCCACCTTCTATTTGTACCTGGTAATTGAACATTGCTGGTATCTTCCGACCTGTTTTGCCTAGCAGATCATCCTTAACAATTACAAGCGTTACACCAGCAGGCCCCATATTTTTCTGTGCGCCCGCGTATATTACGCCAAAATCAGCAACATTAATCTTGCGGCTAAAGATGTCAGACGACATATCGCAAACAATAGGTATCGGCGAAGCAGGGAATTCCTGCAACTGTGTACCGTAAATTGTGTTGTTCGATGTTAAGTGTAGATAAGCTGCATCAGCAGGTATATCGTAATCTTTAGGGATGTAGGTAAAATTGCTTTCTTTTGAAGAAGCTAAAACTTGCACGTCACCAAAAAACTTAGCTTCTTTTAGAGCCTTGTTTGCCCAAACACCGGTCTCTACATAAGCAGCCTTACCACCTTCCGGCATTAAATTGTAGGGTGCTAATGCAAATTGTGTGCTGGCTCCGCCCTGTAAAAACAATACTGAATATCCTTCAGGAACTTCGAAAAGTTCTTTTACCAGCTTTACAGCTTCGTCCAATACCGCTTCGAATTCCGGCGATCGGTGAGAGATCTCGAGCAATGACAAACCTGTGCCGTTAAAATCAATAACTGCCGATGCAGCCTGTTTTAAAACTTCGTGTGGTAGTATGCCGGGGCCGGCACCGAAATTGTGTTTCATATTATGAGTTTATTTAATGTTGATATTGGTTACCAACTTTGTATTTTAATGCGCCGAAGTTAATAATTCCTATAAGTCTAATAGACTTTTTTTGCATTTTTTAAAAATAGTTGACATAAGGCAACTCCACCTTTTAAACGACGTAAAATTTAGAGGGCTGCATGTTTTAATTCTGCGATAGCATCTGTAGGATTTGCTGCTGAAAATACCGAATTACCGGCAACCAGAACGTTTGCGCCTGCTGATAAAAGATCGGCCGCATTGGAACTGTCAACTCCACCATCTACCTCAATTAGCAGATCTTGGTTTACGTCCTTGGCCAGCAGCTTTACTTCTGCTATTTTAGTGTAGGTGTGTGGGATAAATTTCTGGCCACCAAAACCGGGATTAACCGACATGACCAACACCATATCCAAATCTGCAATAATATCTTTTAAAAGCAATACCGGTGTATGCGGATTAATGGCGACTGAAGCTTTACAACCCAGCTCTTTTATAGCCTGTATGGTACGGTGTAAATGTGGGCAAGCTTCATAATGTACGGTAATACTGTAAGCCCCCGCATCAGCAAATGCTTTTAAATACCTGTCGGGATCTACAATCATCAGGTGCACATCCAGCGGTTTTAGGGCATGTTGCTTCACCGCTTTCATCACCGGGAAACCGAATGAGATGTTGGGCACAAACATGCCGTCCATAATATCAACGTGCATCCAATCGGCCTGGCTGTTATTCATCATTTCAACATCGCGTTGCAGGTTGGCAAAATCAGCGGCTAAAATTGAAGGAGCTATCAGGTGGTTCATGCGGTAAATATAAGTGTTTTGTTTTAAGGGTTGAAAATTTGAAAAGTTTACGAATATAATTTGCCCTGCTTAGCGAGATGATAATGCGAATTACGCTTTGAACTTTGCTAGCGTCGGTTTCAACCAACCGTTGTTGTTAATTTTATTTAATCATTCAATAATCATCTCCGCTACCTCCCCTTCAATAATCAGTTTACCTGCAGTTGCATTTCTTATTTGTTCTACGCTTACGCCGGGGGCACGTTCCAACAATTTGAATCCGCCATTAGGTAGCACGTCGAGCACAGCAAGTTCTGTAACAATCTTTTTCACACAGTTTACACCTGTTAGTGGCAATGTACAATTTGGTAACAATTTCGAGTCGCCCGCCTTGTTTACATGTTGCATGGCAACGATAATGTTCTCTGCCGATGCCACCAGGTCCATCGCCCCTCCCATTCCCTTCACCATTTTACCGGGGATTTTCCAATTGGCAATATCACCGTTTTCGGAGACTTCCATAGCACCCAATATAGTAAGGTTTACCTTTTTTGAGCGGATCATGCCAAAACTCATCGCCGAGTCAAATATAGCCGAGCCCGGCAGCATAGTGATGGTTTGCTTACCTGCATTAATAGTATCAGGATCCTCCTCCCCTTCAAATGGAAAAGGCCCCATCCCAAGCAGTCCGTTTTCTGATTGCAATACCACATCAATAGTATCGGGAATGTAATTTGCTACCAGCGTAGGGATGCCAATACCCAGGTTAACATAGTAACCGTCTTTAATTTCTTGAGCGATACGTTTCGCTATTCCAGTTTTATCTAACATCGATATTATATAAAAACATCATTAAGAGGGACTAAACAATCTCTGAACTACACTATAATAAAATGCAATTCTTTATCTTCAAATCAGGAAGACTGCATAAGACAATTAACGCTGCGTGTGCTATGTTAAATTTTCTTTCTCAACGTTCTGTTCTCTATCCGCTTCTCATAATTTTCGCCCTGAAAAATGCGGTGTACGTATATGCCAGGCGTATGCACATGATCCGGGTCCAGCTCACCGGGCTCTACCAGTTGTTCTACCTCCGCAATTGTGATCTTGCCGGCCATAGCCATCACCGGGTTAAAATTACGGGCGGTAGAATGGTAAACCAGGTTACCCATCCTATCCCCTTTCCAGGCTTTTACGATGGCAAAGTCGGCTTCGAAAGCCATCTCCATCAAGTAATCTTTACCTTTAAAATTGCGTACTTCTTTGCCATTGGCTACCTCTGTGCCGATGCCTGCAGGTGTAAATATTGCAGGCATGCCGTAGCCGGCAGCCATACAACGGGTGGCCAGTGTGCCTTGCGGAATCAACTCAACATCTAGTTCGCCACTCAAAAGCTGGCGCTCAAATTCAGCGTTTTCGCCAACATAAGATGAGATCATTTTTTTAACCTGATGCTGATGCAGTAGTAATCCAATGCCGAAATCATCCGTACCTGCATTGTTAGAGATACAGGTAAGATCCTTAACGCCTTTTTTTACCAATGCTGATATGCAATTTTCGGGGAGGCCGCACATGCCAAATCCCCCCAGCATCAAGGTCATGCCGTCTTCAATATCGCGGATCGCCTCATCAGCACCGCTAACAACTTTGTTCATAGTATATAATTGGTAAAAGCGAAATTAAGAAAATTCAACCTGACATATCACGCAGTAATATTTTTAATGCTTCCGGGCATTGCGAATCTTCATCGAATCTGTGTTTGCTCCGAAATGAAAGTTTCATTATCCTAACCAAACCCCATTAACTACCAGGTAAAAACAAACAATTTGTTTGGCCAACGCTTTACTAAGTACATCAAATTATAAATATCATGACACCAGATAATGAAAATACCAAACCCAGTGCTTACGAGGTTAAGGATGATGACAATTTAGAAGAAAAAGACTTACAACGAAGTTTCTTGTTTGGCAGCGGCGGTCAGGAAGAGATTGGCAAAGCAAAGGCTTCGGAAGGTTCCGGATCAGGTGGTGAAAAATTTGGCGAAAACAATAATACGCCATCCGGTGATGATAAAAACAATCCGTCGCAAAATGCCGGCTATACTAATGAATATTTTCGCCGAACAGAGCCATCTGACGAGCACCCGGAGCATACCAACTTTAAAGACCCAAATCAGTCAGGGCAATCAAATTATACCCAAGCTAATGATGCTTCCAAAACAGGCCGGTCAGATGAAGGAGATGCAACAGCAACTGAAAATTCGGATGGCGATAGCAACAAAAATGAACCACAGCAAACTTATTCCGAAGGTACGGCTGACGGTAATGACGTAAATATACCCGGGCCAAATGAAACCCCGGATCAGCAAAAAGTTGGAGAATAATATTTAGTAGCTATGGCAACTTTTAAAAGAGTTGTCATAGCTATCTTATTTTGCGTTCAAAGTAAGATCAAATAACAACGGCACAACCAAACCCAGTAAGGATAACTGATATTACCAGTTCATCTTTTTGTGTATAAAGCTGATTAATTGATCGGCCATAATCTGCTGCTCTTCTGCGCTTGGGTGTCCGGAAGTATCTTTATAGGTAAAAAAACAGGTGACCACCTTTTTATCCTTTAAATCTGAAACGGCTTTTTTAATATATCCTGGCCAGGCAGATCCTTTCTTTGTCGCGTCCATGCTACCTAAAGCACAAATTATAGTTGCAGAAGGATATTTACTGCGAATGTTGCCGATAAAATTCTGGTATGCGTTAATAATAAAATCGGGGTCGGGTGCTTTGCCCCCAAATCTAGCTTTAAACTGTTCATTCTCCGGCTGTCTTACTATCCAGGAGTCATTTTGGAAAAGGTTGACAACCACCACCTCCGGGGTATATTGAGTGAAATCCCAAAAAGATGCCGGAAGTTTGGCGTCTGTAAGATTGTAAATATCCGGCATCACATAATTAAACCAGCTTACGGTGATGCCGATGCCGCTTTTTGCAATAATGGACAAATCGGAATTGAAATGGCGCGCTGTGATAGTTGCGTAGCTTTTGAAACCATTTTCAAACTCGAAAGTGCCCCGGTCTTTTTTCTCCAAATCCTCTATGGCGTAACCACACGTGATGGAATTGCCATAAAATTCAATCCGGTGTTTATATACCGGAGGCGGCAAAAGCTTACTAGTTCCATCTAAAGTAAACTTATAAAATAACAAACGACCCATGTCATATTCGGTTCGTTTAAACAATTCCAGTTTATGGGGACCCGACGGTAAGCCGGAAATCAGGTTATATTCTTTTTTAATTGTCTCCGGGCGAATGGTGTTTACTACTTTATCATCAACTAACACGGTTACATAATCATAACCGCTCTCATCCTGTAAGGTGGCCTTCGCGCCCGTTCCGTCGAATAGGATAACTACTGATGAAGCTGACCAGGTGAGTACGGCAGCGCTATCCCGATAGGCAACGCGGCCCATGTAATGGATTTGCTTGTCCCGGTAATTCACATCTGTTTGGGCAATACTTTTACATACATTTGCGCTTAAAAGTATTACTAAACCAAAAGCCAATAATCGACTCATAATTAATAAGTTATAGAATCTATTTCAAGTAAACGTAAGTGATGCCATCACCGCCACGGTCGGCATGTTCATCCTCCATCCTTTCAACCTGGTCATACTTTTTAAGATACTGTCGTATCATCTTTCTTAGTATCCCGTCGCCTTTTCCGTGTATTACCTTCAAGGTACCGAAGCTCATCATCAGTGCACGATCAAACAGCTTCTCTATCGCAAACAACGCATCTTCGGTACGCATACCCCTAACATCAATTTCGGGGCTAAAGCTGGCTATATCGCTGGTATTTGTATTTGCACTTGTAGTAGCCCGGCGTAATTCTTTAGGCACTGCCGCACGGGTTATTTTCTCAACCCGTTTACGCTTTACTACGGTGCGCAGTTCGCCCATGGCAAGTACCACATTGTCTTTTATCAGTTCCAAGATCTGGCCCGTGGTATCACCATCTATCAACTTTACCCAATCACCAACTTTGATTTCCTCATCAGTTGCGATAACGGGTTTCGGTGCGTCAGTTTTAACCGTATTCTTTTTCACCTCGGCAGATAGGTTATCGCGTAAAGTTTTGGTTACCTCTTTATCCGCGTTACTGCTTTTTATTTCGGCTATGGTGTTTTCTACCAGTTTATTAGCATTTAATATAATGCTCTTGGCTTCCTGCTTGGCCTCTTTCATGAGGGTTTTGCGGTTCTCATCCAAAAATGTCTTAAGCTCTTCATTTTCGGCCAACAAGGTATTTACCCGGCGTTGCTGCCTATCCAAATGATGCTTAGTGTCGAAGATCTCCTTTTTTTCACGCTCCAGATCAACCAGCAGGCTATCCACTTTCTTCTGGCCGGCACTCACTTTATTTCGGGCAAGATTTAGCACATTTAGCGGCAAACCTATCTTCTGCGCAATCTCGAAGGCATAAGAACTTCCCGGCTTACCCACCTCCAGCATGTATAAGGGCTTCATCTCTGTATTGTTAAATAGCATCGATGCGTTCTCTATACCTTCGGTGTGGCTGGCGAAGATCTTTAAATTAGAGTAGTGGGTGGTAACCATACCCCTTACTTTTTTATGATTAAGCGCTTCCAGCACGGCTTCCGCAATCGGCCCGCCAAATTGAGGATCGGTACCGGTTCCAAATTCATCTATCAGTATCAGCGTTTTGCCATTTGCGTTCTCTACAAAGTGCTTCATCTTTGAAAGATGCGCGCTGTAAGTACTCAAATCACTTTCTATGGATTGGTCGTCGCCAATATCTACAAAAAGCTGTTTGTATACACCTGCTGTGCTATCAGCACCGGCCGGAATAAGCAAGCCTGCCTGCACCATCATTTGCAGCAGCCCAACAGTTTTCATACAAACAGATTTACCCCCGGCATTTGGCCCTGATACGACAATAATGCGGGTACCTTCGTTTATCGATACATTAAGCGGCACTACCGTTTTTTTTTCCTTTTTAAAATTAAGAAACAGCAGCGGGTGGCGTGCATTATATAAGGTCATCCGGCCTTCATTTACCAGCTTCGGCATCTCCGCTTCTATATCAATGGCAAACAGCGCCTTGGCGCGTACAAAATCAAGTTTGGTTAGCAGCCCATGGTATGACAAAAGCAGCGGCACGTATGGCCGCAATTCGTCGGTTAAAGCAGTCAGTATTTTTATGATCTCCCGGCGGCGGTCAAACTCCAGGTCGCGCACGCGGTTGTTTAGCGTAAAAACTTCCTCAGGCTCCAGATAAACGGTTTGGCCGGATGCGGATTCATCATGGATAAATCCCTTTACTTTACGCTTGTTTTCTGCTAAAAGCGGAATACAAAGCCTGCCATCGCGCACGGTTAGTGAACCGTCTGCCGTCCATCCGCTTGATGTAGCAGCTTTAAATATCTGGTCTATCTTTTTGCGCGCTTCCTGTTCTGCTTTTGCTATTCCGGTTGTTATATCTAATAACTCCCTTGAGGCGTTAACTCTGATCTTACCTTTTTGATCAATGACCAGGTCAATTTTTTTAAGGATCGCTTTTTCTATCGGCAAATGTTCGAAAAGCGCCTCCAAATTTGGATAAACATCTTTACGCTCGTTAAAATAAGCAATCACCGCAAACACCGTTGTAAGCGAAGCTTGCACCTGGAAAAATTCTTCTTCAGACAGGAAAGCACCTTCAATCCTTGCCTTATTGGCAAGCGATTTAATATCGTAAAAGTGGTTTATGGGCAGCGCATCGTCGTTTTGGAGGATGTTTTTAAACTCATTAGCCTGGTTTAAAAATTTGTTTATCAGATCATAATTACTCATCACCTGTATCTTATCAACCATTTGCTGGCCCATAACACTCAGGCAGTGTGCCTTTATCAATTCCTTTATCTCGGTAAAACCCAGTTTATCTGCACTATTTTGCGGGTATAGCATTGTTTGTTTTAGGCGTATTACTTTTGTTTAATGAATCTGTTTTGTTTTTTATATTGGCCGCAATCTGGTTATAAATATCTGCCAACTGTTCGGGCTGAGTGGTATAATATTTAAAGCTTTTGTCAAATTGCTGAGCAGTTACCCTGTGTTTTTTAAATACAGCAACATACTTCGCTGTCCCATATTTATACAAGCTATCCGGTACCTGGGGTATGGTGTACAAGGCACCGTCAGCCAGGTGAACATCAGTAAGCAAACTGGTCATTTGGGGTTCGGGAATTATTCCGTCTGGAGTTTTGTCACCACCACATGCGGTTAAAAATAGCAATACTGAAAAAAACAAGATGATATGTTTATGCATTCTGTAATTTAGCGGCGTTTATAAAAAGCAAATTTACTGATAAATGAGCATTGCAGATAATATCAAAAGCCTAAAAAAGGAAACCGACGGAATAAAGGTGACTTTGCTGGCTGTTTCTAAAACCAAACCCGCCGAAGACCTTAAAGAGGCCTATGATGCAGGACAACGCTTCTTTGGCGAGAACATTGTACAGGAAATGGTAGAAAAGGAGGCAAACTTGCCAAAAGATATCCAATGGCACCTGATTGGCCACTTACAAACCAACAAGGTAAAATACATAGCCCCGTTTGTCAGTATGATCCAGTCGGTAGATAGCATGAAGCTATTGCTGGAGATCAACAAGCAAGCCGAGAAAAACAAACGGGTAATTGATTGCCTCATACAGATTTATATCGCTGATGAAGAAACAAAGTTTGGATTGGGATTCGACGAGGCAATAGAGCTGTTGCGAAGCGAAGAATACGGTGCATTAAAAAATATTCGAATCCGCGGACTGATGGGCATTGCCACTAATACGGATAACGAAAAACAAGTTAAAGAAGAATACTACGAACTTAAAACCTTTTTCGATGGCATTAAAACCAGCTTTTTCCGTAAAGAAGATTCGTTTGATACGCTATCGATGGGAATGTCTTCAGACTACAAGTTGGCTATTGAACAAGGCAGTAACATGATAAGATTGGGAAGTACTATTTTCGGGACGCGGAATATTAAACAATAACTGGTTTAGGCAGCACTTTTTGAGCTAATCCAAATCAACGAATTTATAGAATTAATGGATCACAATATTAAACAAGCAGACCAAATTTTCCCTCTTCAGGAAGCGGCGGGTTTACGCCAAGCCGTCAAAGCCGATTGTCCGCGTTTGTTGGAACTGGTAGTCGAGCTGGCGATATTTGAAAAGGAACCGGATGCGGTTACAGTCACTTTGCAGGAATTTGAGGATGCAGGTTTTGGTATTACCCCTGTGTGGAAAGCTTTTGTGGTAGAAGACGGCGGTATCATTGTCGGCTTTGCTTTGTATTACGTCCGTTACTCTACCTGGAAAGGTCAGCGCCTGTATCTGGAGGATTTGGTCATTACCGAATCGCATCGTGGTAAAGGCCTGGGTAAATTATTGTTTAACAGGATCATACAGGAAACCCGGGAGCTGGGCTTTAATGGGATGGTTTGGCAGGTGCTTGATTGGAACGAGCTGGCTATCCAATTTTATCGCAAATACGAGGCAAACATTGAGGCCGGCTGGTTGAACGCGGCACTTTCTAAGGAACAGGTAATAAAATTTAAGTGATGAAAACACGTGCAGTACTTTGTTTTTTAACATTCTCGCTGGCAGCTTGCAAATTCGGCAATGCACCGGCAACGCAAAAGGGTGATGTTTTTAAAGACACACTTGCTTATAGTTATCAGAAAATAACAGAACGCGGAGCAGATTGCGGCGATAAGGCAGACAGCCTGTGTAGCAGTGTGAAATTAACTTTCCCGGTATTTAAAGGGCAGCGCGCTTTAAACGATAGTATAGCAAGGAAACTTACCGGTATGTTTGTCATGCAGGGTAAACCCGACAGCTCGATCCAGGAGATGACCAGGAATTTCTTAAAATCTTATACGAGTTTTAAGAAAAGCAATCCAAAATCGCAGATGTTTTACACACTGAATAGTTATGCCAAAATAATCGATCAGGATTCTGCACTGGTGGCTTTGGAATATGGCGGTTATACTTTCCAGGGTGGTGCGCATGGTAGCAGCTTTACCGGTTTTTTAAATTGGAACCCAAAGGCAAACAAGCAAATAACTATAGATGAAATTTTAATAGACGGGTACAAAGCCCAACTAAACAAAGCTGCTGAGCGTATATTCAGGAAAGATGAAAAGCTGAAAGATACTTCATCGCTTGCACGCGATTACTTTTTCAAAGATAATAAGTTCGCACTGAACGAAAATTATTTGCTCACCCCTATCGGTATAAGGTTCGTTTACAATCAATATGAAATTAAACCTTACGCGGCGGGGCAAACCGAAATTATTATTCCTTACGCTGATATAAAAACATTGATAAGGCCAAACGCTGTAATTGCACAATACGTCAAATAAAAATGCTGGTATTCAAATTCGGAGGCGCATCTGTAAAAGACGCACAAGGTGTTGTTAATTTAGGTAAAGTAATGAACGCTTATGCCGGCAATCAAATATTGGTAGTGGTTTCTGCTATGGGCAAAACTACAAATGCCCTTGAAAAGCTTACGAATGCCTATGTGTACGGCGGGGAAGATGTACATGTAGTTTTTGAAAAAATCAAACATTACCACTATCAAATTCTTTCCGAATTATTTGATGCAAATGACCCGGTTTTTGATGAAGTGGAGAATACCTTTGTAGAGATTGATTGGATGATAGAGGACGAACCGCACGACGATTACGACTTTATTTATGACCAGATCGTTTCTATAGGAGAACTGGTGTCCACGCGGATTGTAAACGCCTGGTTTAATCATGAAGGCATCACCAGTAAATGGCTGGATGTGCGTAGTTATATCCATACCGACAACACTTACCGTGAGGGCGAAGTTGATTGGGATAAAACCAGGGAAAGCATTCAAAAAGATATCCCTGCATTGCTATCAAAAACTGTAATTGTAACCCAGGGATTTATTGGTGGTACATCAGAAAACTTTACTACCACGTTAGGTCGCGAAGGCTCTGACTATACCGCATCCATTATCGCATCCTGCCTGGGCGCCGAATCGGTAACTACCTGGAAAGATGTTCCGGGCATCCTGAATGCCGACCCCAAGTTTTTCCCGGGAACGGTAAAATTTGACGAATTGAGCTACCAGGAAGCTATAGAGATGACTTATTACGGCGCAAGCGTCATCCACCCCAAAACCATCAAACCATTGCAAAATGCCAGGATACCGCTTTTGGTAAAACCGTTCACAGATCCCTCTGCAACAGGTACAGTAATTAAAGAAAACGTAACCAATACCTTTGTTAAACCGGTAATTATCGTTAAACAGCAACAGGTGATGTTGTCGGTATCGGCTATTGATTATTCATTTATTTCCGAAAGCCATCTCAGCGAGATCTTTGGTTTCTTCGCTAAAAACCATGTAAAGGTTAATGTGATGCAAACCTCTGCGCTTACATTTACAGCCTGTATCGATTTTGTTTCAGAGAGGTTTCCGAAGCTCTTAACCGATCTTAAATTAGGATTTAAAGTAAAATATAACGACAATTTAACCCTGATCACTTTGAGGCATTACACTGATGCATCGCTTAACGAGATCACCTCAGGTAAGGCTATCCTGATGAAACAAACCAACCGGAACACCGCTCAGTTGGTAGTTAGATAAGCAGAATCAAATAAGCCAGCAGGGCAGCAAATGCAGTATTTAAGAAATTCACGATGTTGTTTTTAATATAGCCCTTACGCTCCAGCGTGGCACCCAAAACCGAATCGAAAAGGTTCCCGGCAGTACCTGCTATAAGGATGATAATGGAGTGCCGACTAAAGCCGGCCGAGACAGAGAAAACTAATGCTATAGCAACCGAGCCTGCTATACCTATAAGCGTTCCTTCCAAACTGATAACGCCATCCCTCCCATTTAAATCGGTTTTAAAGGTGATAACGTTGTAAAAACGCTTACCGTAAACGGTGCCCATTTCTGATGATAAGGTATCAGCTGTAGCTGAAGCCAATGCAGCTGCCGCCAATGTGGCGAATGAATTATAGTAGGAGAAACCGTAAAAATTCAAAAGCCCAAAAAATGCGGCAATCCCTCCATTGGCCACAACCTGGTAGGCATTTCTTTTTTCCGGATGCTTAAAATTGCCGGTTTGGGCCTTCACGCGCTTTTGCCACCAAGTGGCCAGTGTAGCCAGTATAAAAAATGTTCCCAGTAATGATAATCCGGCAAATAAAAATCCGAGATAAAGAGAGATAGCAGTTAATGCACCTGTTATGGTTCCCGCCAAAGTGAGTTTACCGAGGGCATATACGCTAACCGAAACTAAAAGTAAAATAAAGATGAATATGATAGTGCTTGTAAGCATTACGCTAATTAAAGCATAAAAAGCCAAAGTGATTGTGGTGATTTATAACAAATAAAAAACGCCCCTTGGTGGGGCGTTCATTACTATTATTTTTTCTGCTCGGGCGTGTGTTTACCGTCTTTGCTTGACGTCTGGTCTGATCGTTGTCCACCCGAATTGCTGATCCCCTTTTGTTTTTGTATTTCTGTTTGATCGTTAAAAGCACGATCGGAGGTTGAACTTCCCTGTGTGGCATTCTTGTTTTTACTGGTATTCATAACAAATAAATTAATTTATAAATAAACACTTTTGCCATAAATTGAACAATAACCATACCGCAACAAAACAAATTGCGTAGCGAAGTATTTATTTATTAAGATATGAAACAGCAAGACAAAAATTTAGCGCTCACCGGCCAGTTGAAATGGGTAGAACGAATAGCTTCCGTGATGGATGACAAGTTCCGGGTGCCCGGCACCAACTTTCGGTTCGGGCTTGATCCAATCCTGAATTTTATCCCCGTCGCCGGGGATTTATCAGGCTTCGTCGTCGCAGCTTCGCTGTTGTTTATAATTGCAAAAAATGGCGGCGTAAGTCGCAAAGTGCTGGTTTTAATGGCCGTTAATATTTGCGTAGATGGATTGATAGGAGCTATCCCATTACTTGGCCAGATAACCGACTTTTATTTTAAAGCGAACACCCGCAATATCAAGCTGCTGAAAGAACATTACCAGGAAGGCAAACATCAGGGAAACGGAAATGGGATAGTTATATTCATAATCATCGTTATGCTTGTTTTTCTAACCGCGACTGTATATTTATCTTACGTATTATTACGATGGTTATTCAACCAGTTTTAACGGTATGGCTGCGCAAATCAATATTTATGCAGCCCGGAAATGATTATCTGTGTTCATCAACATTGTAATCTTTTTCTGTGGTACTACCGGGCTAGCGTTAGACCGCTGGTTGCATTTACCCAACAATACCCATATAACTATAAAGATTACAATGGTTGAAAAACAACCGCCACCTAACTTTTTAGCGCCCCAGGCTGCTATGATTCCTCTGAAAAAATTGTTCATATGACTAGATTTTGATGAACAACATCAAATTGGCCAGATGGTTTTGGAATTGGTCAAATGATGTTCAGTTTAGCAATTTTCGAAATGCGGCGTGCAATGAAGATCAATTTCCAGATTATCTTTGCTTTATTAAAATTTTTAGTATTTTCATTAAGCCTTTTAAAGGCTATTCGGTCTACGTTAAGTTAGGTGGCCTGAAAAAACTGCGTATGCAAATTACAATTTATGGGTAAAATTTTTACGATAGCTGAAGGACTCCAAAATATGGGCGCGCTACGCACCGGTGGCCAGGGTTCGGTTTATAAAGCTAAACGTACCGGTGATATACTGGTTGCCGTAAAGCTGCTACCCACCCCTGTTATTACAGAAACTGACGACGATAAAAACTATAGCGACTTTAAAAATGAAGTTGAGAAACTAAAAAAGGTTAATGAAAAGCCAAACCCGAACGTGGTGAAGATCCTTAACTTCGGGATCACTGAGAGTGGCTCTTTCCCCTTCATTGAAATGGAATTTATTGAGGGCCCGGATCTGGCAGAATTACTGAAACCCCCTCACGATGCGGTATTTACTATTCCCGAATTAATAAAAGTAGCCGACCAATTGGCAAATGCATTAAACCATTGCCATAAGGTGTCGGTAAAACATGGCGATATTAAAAGTAACAATGTAAAGTACAACGCTAATACAGGCAACTACGTATTGCTGGATTTTGGCCTGGCTATCATGAGCGACGAGCAGCGTCGTGATAGTTTGCGAAATGCCGGCGCAGTGGAATTTATGGCGCCTGAGCAAAATGAGGGCAGCATGTTGCCGCAGTCTGATGTTTACAGTTATGGAATAGTTCTATATGAGCTTTTGGCTGGTGTAGTTCCGTTCCCATTAAATGATAACGGCCAAACCGCCCGCAACCATGTGATGCTTGCCCACATGGACAGCCAGCCGCCAGATCCGTTAAAACTGCGAGATCAGAACATGCCGGCAAGTTGGAGCAAAGAAATTCATGAACGGGAGATGCAGGTGCCGGAATGGTTTTTAAACCTTGTTGATAAGTGCCTGAAAAAGGATCCCCGAGAGCGGTTTGCTAACGGTATGGAATTGCGCGATACCATTTTAATGCAGCACAGCGTACTTGCCGTAAAAAACAAAGACGAGCGTGCACTGATCCTGCAAAACGAGAATGAGCGCCTACAAACCGCCTTGCTTCAGGAACGTGCCAAAACGAAAAGCCAGCTGCAGCAACTATTGCAATTGAAAGAAACGCTTACCCAGCGCAATCAACAATTAAGTTCTATAACCGCTGATAATAATAAAATACCGCAGATAAGTCATTTAAAAAAGGGCATCTCCAATGGTGCAATTATTGGGATTGCTTTGTTGACACTTGGATTGGGGGGCGTTGCCGGGCGCTACCTAATTACGGGCGAAACTGCTGTGGGCGCTATCAAAAGAAAAGACACCGTAAGCGCAATTAACAGCACCAAAGCTGAACAGAATAAAAATGAAGTTCCGGTTAAGATCAAACATAAAGATACAGCCAGACCAAAAGTGATTGTTGCCAAGAAAAACAAAAAAGATTCTCTGAAACCTAAAGTTATTTCTACTACAGTTAAGAAACCCGAACAGGTTACCCAGCCTGCGGATACCGCTGTGCCAACTATAAAAGGTGGCGACGTGGGTAAAATTTTCACCGTTTTCAGTACACAAGCCAATTTCCATACCGAACCAACAGCAGCTTCGGTACGCCGGGCTTATATTAATCGCTTCAACAATGTGCGGCTAAAAGCCCTGGATGATAAAAACGGTTATATCTACGTAATATTTACAAATGACAGAGGCCAGGTAAGCACCGGCTGGCTGGATAAAAAAGACCTGATTGTAGTTGGACAATAAATAACCGGATCATTTTGCTGCCAGCTTAAAATACTTAATCTGTTTGCGCTTATCGGTATAAGTTACATGCAGAAAACCGGCTGGGTCATAAATAACTGCCGGGTAACTGAACTCACCGCTGGTTTCATTTTCAAATGTAAAAACGTCTGCCCAATGGATGCCATCTGCCGATGTACCCAGTTTAAGTACCGACCTTCCCTCCCACCAATTTTTACCTGCCGTTAACGGATTGTAAACCAGGTACTGCTGGAAGCTATTTGTGGTAGCCGCATCAACGCCTGAGTTTGGATTGGGGATACTGGTTTTGGCAACCTTGCTCCAACTGGCACCACCATTTTCAGACCAGCTTTGTACCAGCACATTCTGTTTGCTTCGGGCAAGTAATTGTAAACGATTGTGGGGATACACTAAAATTGTTGGCTGTATGGCCTGAAAGGTATCACAGTTGATCGTGATCTTTTGCCAGTGAGTCAAATCAGCGTCGGTTTGCTCAAGGTGAATGGTCCATGATTTTTCATCCACACTTTCCACGCTCGATGGATATAAAATTTTGCCTGATGTTAATTGTATAGGTTTATCTTTTATCGGTCCCAAAAAACCATCCGGCAATTTGACGGCAGCTGACCATGTTTTACCCTCATCAGCAGATACTTTATACAGTGCCCACCATTCCCGAGGATTTGGCCCAACTTTGTAGTGCAGGTATAATTTCCCGTCGGCTGTTTTAAACAATACAGGGTTCCAACACGCAATCGTTTTACCGTCCGTCTGTTTACCATCCGCAATATTTACAGGTTTGCTCCAGCCGGCTGCTGTTTTAATAGATGCCCAGATAGCTACATCACTACTGCCTTCATGGTCGCCTGCAAACCAGGCAGCCATCAGCGTTTGCTTGCCTAGTTGTACAATGGTTGACGCATGGCAGGCATTAAATGTCCCCAAGTTGAAAATGCTACTGTTTTCGATAATTTTCGTTTGAGCACTCACGACAGAAAAGGATGACGAAAAATAAATAGCAGATGCTAAAAGAACAACAACGGTAAACTTCATAACCCAAAGTAAATAAAATTAGTTGATGTGGCAACCGTCAATACCTTTATCGGTGATCAGCCATTAATAATTCATCCACCAGCATTGGCACCCCAACAGACGCTTTAAATGGCATCTCCACCACCCTGGAGCTTGATGACACCGGAATATTTGGATCAATGATATAACGGGTCACATCACGTGGTACATAGTTAATTAACCCTGCCGCCGGGTAGACGGCCAGCGACGTTCCTACGAGAATGAAAATATCAGCTTCTGCACAGATCTGCGCAGCTGTTTCAATCATGGGCACCGCTTCACCAAACCAAACTACATGCGCCCGGAGTTGCGACCCCATTTCACATTTATCCCCCATTTTAATCTCCCATCCAACTATAGGATATGTGAGCCTTGGGTTAAGACTTGATTGTGAGCGGGTAATAATACCATGCAGATGCACTACATTGGTAGAGCCGCCGCGCTCGTGCAGATCATCTATATTTTGGGTAATGATAGTTACTTGATACTTTTCCTCCAGCCGGGCAAGCGCCAGGTGAGCTGCATTTGGTTTAGCCTCTAAAACAGATTTACGGCGCTCGTTGTAAAACTGCTGCACCATTGCCGGGTTTCGTTCCCAGGCTTCGGGAGTAGCCACATCTTCTATGTTATAGCCTTCCCATAAGCCGTCGCTATCTCTAAAAGTTTTTAAACCACTTTCCGCACTGATGCCTGCTCCGGTAAGGATCACTATCTTTTTCATGCTGTAAATTTAAGTTTTATGGACTGCCGTATCGATTTTCAGGCAAACAAAAAAGCGGCTCTGCCTAAACAGAACCGCTTTTGATTATGCGCTATTGAGGCCTCTAAAGTGCCAGTTGTTTTTTACCTTGTAGGCTTGTGTACTTACTTTTTGCCAGTTCAAAACCGCCGAAAAGGATTGCGCCGTATATGGCATCACTTATCAGCATGTTGGTTTCAAACGGATAAACAGCCTTCATTAGTAAGTTAGTGTAGTTGGCCCATGTTGCCGGGAGACCATAAACAAATGGGAGATCCATTATTAACCAGTGAATCAACACGGATACTACCGAAGCGGTAGCCAGGTTTACCACGTTTACTTTTTTTATTAAAGTACCTACAAATACCATTAATATAAAACAACCATACATGTAAAGCGATGTGCTATAAAATGTAAGTGAAGATGTATAAATATAATTAATAACGATATCGCTTACAAAAAGGGCTGCTAGCGGCACCGCGTAAGCTTCCCATTTCCGGGTAAAGTAAACACCGCCAAATAATGCAACAGCGCCAACAGGTGTAAAATTACTCAAAGCCGGGAACTGGGTATTGACGATACGCATCGCAATGGCCGCAACCACCATACAAAGGATGGTAACAAATCTTATATTGGTCTTCTGTTCTGACATAAGGGCAAATTTATTGATTATCCACTGGATTATAAAACGCTATTTATTCACTAAAACTACAGCACCCGGGTTTACCCCTGTAGTTAAAATATATTCCTTTTTACCTGTTTTATCAAAGGCATACAGTTTTCCGTTACTTACGTAATCAATCGCATCGGTAACAAAAACTTCGCCGGTGGTGTTATCTATAGCAAGGTCGTAAGCTACAGAAAAAGTTGTTCCATCAGTTATGAAGTTTTCGTTAGAAACGACATCATTTTTTACATTGTACACTTTAACCTTTCCTGCATCGGTAAGATAATAAGCCAGGTCGCCATTTATGAGGAAAGATGAACCATAACCTGCATCGATACTGGTGCTTTTTTTAACAGCATCGTTAGCATTATCTATAATGGTTAAAAGTGGTTTGGATGGATAATCGGTACCGTAAGAAATCACGTAAACATCACCATAAGCATCAGCAGCAATATCTATTGGGTTGCTCGGTACCTCAATTTTTTTAAGCTCGGTCAGGGTGTTTAAATCAATAACAGAGACCGTTTTATCCGGCCCTACACCGGGCGTGAAAGAATCGAGCCCGCCGGAATTAGCAACATATAGTTTCCCATTAGAAACCACCATTTGCTCCGGGTTACGGCCAACTGAAATGTATTTTTCAACTACCAGACTAGCAGTATCCAGCACAGCAACTTTGCCATCATAGGTAGAAATGAATGCTTTGTTTTTATTGAAAACAACAGAGCGGGGCTGACGGGCCTTTGTTCCGTCAAAAAGTTTAATTTGCTTGATAGATTTCGCTGTTTTAGGATCAATGATCTCAATAGTACTCGATACGTTTACTACGACATACATTTTTGAACCATAAACTTTAATGTCGTTACCAGTATCACCAATTCCTGCCCCGGCATTTACCGCTGCAAATATATCAGGGGTAGTTGTTTTAGCGCTGTAATTATAATAGGTTAACGAACTGTTATTGTGCCCAAAGCCACCTTCATTTAAGATATAGATACCGGCGCGTTCGGCAGTTGGCGCATCCGGGGCAGGTACATAATCTTTGCTACATGATGCCAGCAGGCTAATAAGTGCGGTGGCCGCTAAAAGAGTTTTAAGTTTGAATTGCTTCATAGTGTAATTTTAAATTGTTATTTGAATAGAGAATCTGTACGACCGGCCCGGCATGGGGAAACTGCGAATGACAGCGTAATTTTTATTAAATAGGTTATTAACTTCTATTGAGGCGAGCAATGGAATGTGCCCGCTCATCAATCTATAAACAGCTGAGGCATCACTGATAGCATAAACAGGCAACTTGTATTGCGGGTCATTATTACCGGTGTAGTATCTTGATGAGGAAAACAGGTAATTATAATAAACCCCCAGGTTGCCATGATTGAGCCCTCCGTTTAAGGCTAGCGTATTTTTAGGCGTGTAAGCTATTTGGCCAAGATAGGTTGATGCACCAGGGTTGCTTACATCCTGTGCCTGCTGATAGGTATAATTTGCACTGAGTGAACCGCTCCACCTATTAAAATGCCGGCTTTGGGTTTTGATTCCCAAATCTACCCCCCTGATGTTTACCTTGCCAAGGTTGCTAAAAGAAAATATCGCGGGATTTTGATTTGGTATTGCCTGGATCTTGTTAGTTACATCATTATAATAGGCATCAGTAGTTACCGTAACGTATTCCAGTAGGTTGTTAAGGTTTTTAGACCAGGTAAATCCTAAATCGTATTCCTTTACAAATTCCGGTTTAATGGTTCGGGGTACGAAAGCAAAAAAATAAAGTTCATCTAAGGTAGGCGCTCTAAAAACGTTTTTGTAAAATGCCCTGAACTGAAGGTTTTGAATTGCAAACGGCTTTACAGATGCCATTAACGTTGGAGACAAGATGGATTGACTTCTAGATGCTGTTCCACTTTTGACAGTTTCGGAAAGGTTAGTTTGAAGCAGGTTGCCGTGGAAAATCCAACGGCCTATTTTATAGTTGGAGGCCAATACATTTAATAGCGTAAAGCGCGTAGGGGAAGCATAATTGTAAATGTCGGCATCGACATTTACCCGGGAAGCATCTATCGCACATGATATCTCCCAATTGGGCAGCAAATGGTAAGCCAGTGCAGCAGACTGGTAGTACTCGCGTTGTTTGTAATGCTGTGTTATGAAGCCCTGTGCATTTAAAAAGTTAGGATCGTAATAGGATGTTTTAAGTTGTGATACTTTACTGTTGAGTAACAAGGCCAATCCATTTAACCAGGTATGCTGATAAGTAGCCTGGCCAAATAAATCTTCATTGTTTAATCGTTGTCCGGTAGCTGGGTTATAATATACTATAGCGCCGGGTAAACCGCGCTTTGCATTATAATAATTTATGTGGATGTTGAATTTATTGCTATCGTTTTTTGTCCAGTACAATGCTGCGTCGCTTTGTAGCGATTTAACATCACCATTTTTGCGGATAGCTAAGGTATCCGATCTATCACCATCAACTTTAAATTTATACTGCCCGTTGGCCTGGATGTAGTTTCCGTTGGCTATAAAAGACCACTGGCTGCTAATGCGTTGCTGCCATTGCAAATAGGGATTGATTAGCCCAAAGGTCCCTCCCTTTACCCCTGCCTGGATTTGATACGGTTTTGCAGGCGTTAAAATTGGCTGGGTGGTTTTTATGCTAAGTACGCTTGCCGATGCAAAGGATCTGGCGGGTTGCAACAGGCTTTCGGGTTGGCCGTTGTAAAGAACAATGTCCTGTACATTTATCAAATTAAATTTACTCAGGTCAATTTGCCCGTTTTGGGCATCGTTGAGTTGTACGCCGTCGAATAATACCGCGGTGTGACTTGCGCCCAGGCTGCGTACCGAAATTGTTTTCAACCCGCCGATGCCACCGTAATCCTTGATATTTACACCCGTGAAATTGCGCACTGCGTCGGCCACATTAAAAGCGCCAATCCCCGCAAAATCTTTTTGATTGAGCACTTGTGTTGGAACAAGTGTTTGAACATTTGGTGCAAATTTCGCTTTTACCTGTATCTCCTTTAGTTTTTTTATAGTATCGGTTTGTGCCGAAGCATGAAACGAAAACATCAGCAATCCCAATAGCATAAACATCTCTTTTTGGGAGAAAAAATGCGCTTTAGAAAATGACAGGAAATAATACTTCATGCTGATCTGTTAAACCCCACAGCATACAAGAATGAATAGAATGGAAATACGCCACTTTTGATAAGAGCATTCACATCCAAGCTTCAATCCCCGAAAGCTATGAATAATATAATGCTGAGGCAGGTATTCTGACTTGCGCCCCTTTGTCCCGTCTTCCCATCCGCGCATGCGAACAGTGACTTTTTAAGAATGGACTCCGGTTGATAGCGCTTACAGCTGCGGGACAGTTACAGATTTACACTGTATTCCCTTTTAATCCTAATGACAACATCAGGAACCTAAAGCGCTGCGAAAGTACAACAACATTTAGCATCGGCAAACAATTGCTTGTATATTTATCCTATGACAACTCGCCTGCTCCTATTCTGTTTATTGATTACTAATGCTGCATTGGCACAAAAAACCGATACCGTGTTGCTGAAACAGCTGCTGCAATCGCACCCGGAACTATTTAGCGGTATTTTAAACCACCCCGCCAAAAACGAAATACAGATTCTTTACACACAGATAAACCGCGACGAACGTAATAATCCTCACTTCACAACTTACAGCTATAGGCTCAATCCGCACCATTATTTTTACCCGGCCAGTACCGTGAAACTGCCTACAGCCATCTTTACATTAGAAAAGATCAACGCGTTGAGATTAAAGAAATTAAAAACTGCCGATATGCTTACCGATAGTGCTTTTAAAGGACAAAGCCGTGTATTGTCAGATACCTTATCCAAAACAGGGTTGCCTTCTATTGAGAATTACATTAAGAAAATTTTGCTGGTGAGCGACAACGACGCCTACAACCGCCTGTATGAATTTACCGGCCGGGAGGAGATCAACAAAAATCTAAAAAAGTATGGTCTACTTAATACCCGCATTGTGAGCCGCCTTGCTGTTGGCGACCGGGGTGAAAGCGCACGCAACACCAACCCTGTTAATTTCTATTCGAGCAATAAGCTGATCTATACAAAAAAGTCACTGCGCGACACCAATGATTACCCGATGCAACTGGAGAATATGATCCAGGGCAAAGGTCATCTGGACAATAAAGACAGCCTGGTGATGACACCGTTTGATTTTAGCAGTATGAATATTTACCCACTGGCCGATCAACAGATGGTGATCCGCCGGTTGCTTTTTCCGGAAGCTTTCACTAAAGACCAGCGTTACAATTTAACGGCCGGCGACTATAAACTTATTTACCGTTACATGAGTATGTTCCCCACTGAAAGTAACAAGCCAACCTACAATCGCCCGGAATATTACCCGGCCTATTGTAAATTCCTTTATTACGGCGCAGACAGCCTGGCAACGATCAACCCCAATGTACGCATCTTTAATAAGGTTGGCGACTCGTACGGTTACGATATCGATAACGCCTACATTATTGATTTTAGCACTAAGGTAGAGTTTATGCTGAGTGCCGTTGTGCAATCCAACGAAGATGGAATTCTGAATGACGACAAATATGAGTACAAAACAGTATGCCTGCCGTTTCTTAAAAACCTTGGGCAAGTGATTATGCAATACGAACAAAAACGGGCCAAAAAATTCCTGCCCAACCTTGATAAATTCCGCATGAGTTACACTGAATGAAATTTATTTAACTAAAGGCAAACCACATTTGCTATCAGCTGTTTAAAATGGTATCAAAACCACCTACCATGAGAATAGCAACTATGCAAAACAGATATAAAGGCCCCGCTGCTAAGCAGGAGCCTGCAATAAATTTATCAGCAGCTGAACGAACCATTTCTATAGCTGGCGGTACAAAGCTGGCATTATCCGGTTTAAAAGGGATATTTCGTAGCCCTTTTTCAAGCATTATTAAAATAGGCGCAGGGGGTTACCTGCTCAATCGTGGTATTACAGGTCATTGCCAGCTATATGCCGGAATGGGCCGCAATTCAACAGAACCGGTAAATATAAATATAAGATCAACCTTCTTTGTCGCGAAGCCACGTGAAGAAATTTATGCATTTTGGCGAAAACTGGATAACCTCCCTCTATTCATGAATCACCTGAAGAGTGTGGAACTGGTTGATGACATCCACTCGCATTGGGTATTAAAAATGCCTTTGGGTGCACCATCTCTGAGCTGGGATGCTGCTATTGTACATGATGACCCGGGATACATGATCGGATGGAGTTCTTTGCCTGATTCTATGATTGATAATGCAGGTAAAGTACGTTTTCAAGACAGCCCCGATGCTTTGGGTACCTTACTGGATGTTACCATTTCCTATCGCCCGCCTGCGGGTGGCTTTGGCGGTGGTATCGCACATCTTCTGAACCCGGTTTTCAAAAGCATGGTGGATAGCGATATCCGGAATTTTAAACGCTACATGGATATTGAAGATAACGGGCTGATGGAAGATGCAGGTGCATTTGAGGAACCCATTGCTTTTGTAGTTACAGAAACATTTATTGATGGCATGCCGGATAATGACCAGGGTGGCATCGAGCAAAATGATCGGGATATTGCGCATGATGTGGACAACCTGAAACAACCTTCTGATGAAACTGACCGACCATGGCAAAATCGCCAGGCACCTGGTGATGGAACCGCTACTAACCTTTAATAGCTTTGGCCCCTTAATAGGGGCCTTTCTTTTGTTCGCGTTCGCATACAAGCGCAGGTAGAAACGCCAAAAAACAGCCCGAACATACCCGAACGCACCGTCATGGGTGGTTTGCGACATGGTTACCAAATTACTTAATGTTGTAGGTAAGCCACAGTATATCATTAGCGAGCTTTTTTATCTTCTTAGGCTTCATCTTGATGACGACTAAAAGCTACAGCGCCAAAACTTCCATGCAAATTTTTCACCGTTTCAATAACCAGACCGCAAGGTTCCAATTATAATTGTAACCGCGATAATTTTAAACTAAAAAGGCTTCCAGATTACTCTGAAAGCCTTTTATATATCTAAGAATTCTATTCTTATTTCACAGCATCAATGATAGCTTTGAAAGCATCAGGATGGTTCATTGCTAAATCAGCTAAAACTTTACGGTTTAAACCGATTTCTTTAGCAGCTAATTTTCCAATTAATTGTGAGTAAGAAATGCCGTGCTGACGGGCACCTGCGTTGATACGCTGGATCCATAATGCTCTGAATTCTCTTTTCTTGGTCTTACGGTCACGATAAGCGTACTGTAAACCTTTTTCTACTGTGTTTTTTGCAACGGTATAAACCTTGCTTCTTGATCCCCAATAACCTTTGGCGAGGATCATGATCCTTTTACGGCGTCTTCTCGACGCGACTGCGTTAACTGAACGTGGCATTTGTTTTTGTTTTTGGTAGTGAGTGTCCAGCTAAGGATCTTTTGTTACTCTAATACCTGGTTAAAAAATTGTTTAATTACTTTCCGATGCAAAGCATACGTTTTACGTTACCTAAGTCAGCTTTAGAAACTAAGCTTGTGTGACTTAAGTTACGCTTACGTTTAGTCGACATCTTGGTTAAGATGTGGCTTTTGAATGCGTTTTTACGGGCAATTTTACCGGTTCCAGTAAGCTTAAAGCGCTTTTTAGCACTGGAATTGGTTTTCATTTTTGGCATAACTCTATTATTTATTTAGATGTGAGATTTGAGATGTGAGATATGAGAAGAAACTTCTCTTACCGGCACACTTCATTTCCCGGGTTTTTGCTTTATAATCTGTTAGTAAAAGACCGATAAAAATCTAAAGTCTCAAATCCAACATCTCAAATCTATTTTTTCAGCGCCTTCGGTGCAACGGTTAAAAACATCCGTTTACCTTCCAGTTTCGGCAATTGTTCTACTTTACCAACTTCTTCAAGCGCCTGTGCAAAACGAAGCAGCAAGATTTCGCCCTGCTCTTTGTAAACAATCGCACGACCCTTAAAGTGAACGTAAGCTCTTACCTTTTCGCCGGCCTCCAAAAACTTGGTGGCATGCTTCAACTTAAAGTCGAAATCATGGTCATCTGTATTTGGCCCGAAACGAATTTCTTTAATTACAGTTTGCTTGGCGTTGCTTTTGATCTCCTTAAGCTTCTTCTTCTGCTCGTAAATGAACTTATTATAGTCCGTTACTTTACAAACCGGCGGAACTGCATTCGGGGAGATCTCAACTAAGTCGAGTTCCTGCTCCTGGGCTATGGCTAAAGCATCTCTTAAAGAGAAAATACCTTGCTCAACGTTGTCGCCCACAAGGCGCACTTCCTGAGCCCTAATGAACTGATTGATGTTGTGTTCAGCTTCCTTTTTCTTAAATGGAAGCCTTGGTCCTCTGTTGAAAGGTTTGTTTAATGCCAAGTTATACTGTTATTTCTTTAATTATTTGAACTTTAAATTCTTCAATGCTCATACTTCCCAAATCTCCTGTGCCGTGCTTGCGTACAGAAACCTGCCCTTCAGCAGCCTCTTTTTCGCCCACGATCAGCATATATGGGATCTTTTTAACTTCAGCATCACGTATTTTACGCCCGATCTTCTCGTCTCTGAAATCAATTAGCCCGCAAATATCGGAATCTTTTAACACATCAGAAAGTTTTTTTGCATAATCTTCATATTTTTCCGATATCGGCAAGATAATAAATTGCTCGGGAGATAACCAAAGCGGGAAATTACCTGCGCAATGCTCAATCAATACTGCAATAAAACGTTCCATTGAACCGAAAGGCGCACGATGGATCATCACCGGGCGGTGTTTTTGATTGTCGCTGCCGGTATATTCCAGTTCAAAACGCTCGGGCAGGTTATAATCTACCTGGATAGTACCCAGCTGCCATTTACGGCCAAGGGCATCTTTCACCATGAAATCAAGCTTAGGGCCGTAGAAAGCGGCTTCGCCTAACTCCACAACGGTACTTAAACCCTTCTCTGCTGCGGCTTCTATAATTGCTGACTCCGCTAAAGCCCAATTCTCATCGGTACCGATATATTTGGTTTTATTCTCCGGGTCGCGCAAGGACACCTGTGCGGTATAGTTTTCAAAGCCTAATGCTTTAAAAACGTACAGCACCAGATCTATCACTTTTTTAAATTCTTCCTTCACCTGGTCGGGGCGGCAAAACAAGTGCGCATCATCCTGTGTAAAGCCACGAACACGGGTTAGGCCGTGCAGCTCGCCACTTTGCTCGTACCGGTAAACCGTACCAAACTCGGCCAAACGAACCGGCAGGTCTTTGTATGACCGTGGTTTAGTTTTGTATATTTCGCAGTGGTGCGGGCAGTTCATTGGTTTTAAAAAGAACTCCTCCCCTTCCTGCGGGGTTTTTATTGGCTGGAATGAATCCGCACCATATTTATCGTAATGCCCTGAAGTTACATACAGGTTTTTGTGCCCGATGTGTGGGGTCATTACCTGTTCGTAACCAGCTTTTACTTGTGCTTTTTGCAAAAAGTTTTGGAGGCGTTCGCGCAAAGCGGTGCCCTTAGGCAACCACAAAGGCAAGCCCATCCCTACTTTTTCGCTGAAGGCAAACAATTCTAATTCTTTTCCCAATTTGCGATGATCTCGCTTTTTAGCTTCTTCAATCAAATGAAGATATTCGGTCAGCTCACTTGCTTTGGGGAAAGTAACCCCATAGATACGTGTAAGCTGTTTACGGCTTTCGTCACCACGCCAGTAAGCACCGGCAAGGCTCATGAGCTTAGCGGCCTTTATAAAGCCTGTATTGGGGATATGCGGCCCACGGCACAGGTCCGTAAAATTACCTTGAGAATAAAAGGTGATCGCACCATCCGGCAGGTCTTTGATCAGGTCGAGTTTATACTCGTCATCTTTATCCGTAAAATAAGCAACGGCATCTGCCTTACTCACCGGCTTGCGGATGTACTGGTTTTTAGGTTTAGCTAACTCGATCATCTTATCTTCAATCTTCTTGAAATCATCAGATGATAAGGTTTTGTCGCCAAAATCAACATCATAATAAAAACCAGTTTCGATCGCCGGGCCTATCCCAAACTTTGTGCCGGGATAAAGCGCTTCTAGTGCTTCAGCTAGCAAGTGAGCAGAAGAGTGCCAGTAGGTTGCTTTACCCTTAGGGTCATTCCAGGTCAGTAATTTAACGGCTGAATCTTCTTCAATGGGGCGAGTGGCATCCCACACTTCGCCGTTCACTTCGGCGGCTAAAACGTTTCTTGCTAATCCTTCGGAGATAGACAGCGCTATCTGCATAGAACTGATTCCTTTGTCATACTGACGAACGGAACCATCTGGGAGTGTAATACTAATCATCTACAACTATGATTTAAATTTTTATAAATAATGAAATATGTAAATCACCTACTACTGTGATTTATCTCTTGCCGCAAAAATAGGAATTTTTATATAGCAGAAAAGTAAATTTAAGCTTTTTGGAAATGATTCATTCTCAAAAAAGACGGTCGCCGGAAAAGGATAAGCAAACCACAACTTACTGGGTGTAAACACAAAAAGCTGCCTGTTTAGGGGCAGCTTTTTGTGTTTCAAGGTAGCAATACTACAATTCTTTTAATAGCTTAGTGTATTTGGCAACATTAACGTCATCTTTTTTACCTTTATAATAAGTAATCAGATTCGATAATGCGTCAGCACTCTTGGGATTCAGTTCAACTGCTTTTACCAAGTACGGTTTTGCAAGATCAAACTCTTGTCCGGCTTTGGCCACTAAAGCATTGTATTGCTTAGTCATTGCCGAAGTGCCAGGCAATGCGTTTGCTGAGTTATAAGTTTCAATTGCAGGTGCAAGCAGTACGTAACCAAGGTTCAAGTTAGCTTCAAAATAATTTGGATCAACCTCTATGGCCTTTTTAAACATATCGGCAGCTTTTTCGTAGTTTTCTTTTTTCTTCAGATTAGCTGCGGTTTTGGCAGGAATGTCTTTAGTTTTTTTAGCAGCAGCAGAGGCACCATCTGCAGTTTGAGAATACACTAAGCCCGCGTAAAAGTAAAGCGATTTATTTTTCGGATCGTTTTTAATTGCCTCCAAAACTTTTTCAAGTACGGCCTGTGATTTACCGCTTTGCAAGCTAATTTCAATCTCTTTTTTACGTAATTGGGCACTTGATGGGAATTTTGTAACACCTTCCGCTACTATTTTTAAAGCACCTGCGGTGTCTTTTTTGCTCAAATAAGCATTAGACATTTCATCATAGATCCGTTCTACGCCAGAATACTTGGTAGTAACCAGTTTGGTATAGTTAGTTATAGCTCCGTCAAAGTTGCCGGAATTATAAGCTGCAAGGCCAGTGTATAGAATAGCAGTGGTATCATCCGGGCGAAGTGTACGGAAACCGTCGAATGATTTGTAGGCAAGATCATACTTTGCCGCCTGGAATTCTTTTACACCACGGTTAATGTAGTATTGGGCCAGATAAGAGTTGCCGTTATCAATCAGTTTTTTCTGTTCGCCTTTGGTATCCAAGGTTGCTGCTTTTTTCAAAGCCTCATCCGCTACAGGTATAAGAGTTGGTGCGGCAGTACTGTCTTTTAGAGCCAAACCGGCGTAAATATTACCTTTCAAAGCAAAGGTCTGTGCCAGCTGGCTGGTCTTTTCATTGGCAACAGCTTTATCTATAGATGTTTTAGCGTTAGCTAAATTAGTGAAAGCAGTTGCCGGTTGTATTTTAAGGAATGCTTCGTACTTGTCAAACTCGCTTTGAGCATTATTCAGCTCGCCCTTTTGTGCAAAAGTTGTTGCCGAGATAAGGCCGAGAAGGCCAGCCATCAAAAATTTAATTTTCATTTTAAATAGTTTTTGTATTTAAGTTAAAAGTTTGCCGTGAGCTACGCGCCACAGCTATTTTGCATTTAGTTAGTTACTTGTTGCAAGCTGCTGTTTATCCTGTTCAGCTGATTTTGATTACCAGTTTTTGTATACGCTAACTGTAATAACGCCAGGCAATTTTTATCCCGCGGTGCCATTTCATTAGCTTTCTCCAGCCAAAGTATGGCGCTGGTGATGTTCTTGTTTCCATCATCATTTTTTAAAGCGGTTTTTTTAAAATACAGCAGGCCTAAATTAAACACGGGCTCGTAAGCTGCGCCATTCAACTCTATCGCTCTAAGATATAAAGATTCTGCTCTATCGTACTGATTTAAATGATCATAACAGTTGGCAGCCACAAATGTAATATCAGCGTTGTTTGGATTGTTGTCTATCAGTTGAATTAACAAGGGTTCTAACGATTTATAGTCTCTTTCGTTATTATAGATGTTAGCTTCATCCTGCAAAAGCTGCTTGTCATTTGGTAAGAGCTTGCGTCCCTTTTTTAAAACCTGTAAAGCTTTAGCAGTGTCTCCCAACGATTTGTATATTGATGAGGCGGTAGCGAGATACTCAACACGTGTACTATCCGTATTGATGAGATTGCTGTAGTTTTTAGCCGCTTCCTGCAAATTCCCTTGTTTGTTATTGGCAAATGCCAAATAAGAATTAATCGGTTTAAATGAAGGAGAATAGGTTTTGGCTCTTTGAAATTGAATAGTGGCTTTTGAAAAATCACCTGCAGTGCTAGCTATAAAGCCTCTGCGAATATAGGCATCGGTAAGGCAGCGTTTTGAATAATCTATCTCGGGCTGATACTTGTAAGATTGTTGCTTGGTAGATAATTTATCAAGCAGATCGGCAGTTTGATCAAGAAACGCATCCGGCTGATTGAGTTTGTTTAGCGTATCGGTATTCAAAATGCTCGAATTCACGATGAGCCGATAGATGTTCTTCTCCAGGTCCGTAGAGTCTTTACGGGTTACGATCAAACTGTCGGCAGATTTTTTAGCTCTTGACAAAAAGGCCAAATCGCCTTTTTGCTTATAAAAAGCAAGGTTGTTTACCACTGCCTTAAGTGCTTCTGTTTGACCAAAAGCACAGGAAGTGATAAACAACCCTAAGATTAATATTCCGAATTTACGGCTATGCTGCATTTTTATTCTGTTTTGTCATCGTCTGCAGGTTCATCATCTGCCTCACCTTTGTCAATCTCCGTATCCGGATGGATCGGCAGTTCGTTATCGATACCGGCTTCAATATCTGCCTCGGTAGCGGCTAAGATTTCTTTATCCGCCTCAGCTTCTGCAATTACTGCATTATCCAGCTCTTCATCTTCATCATGCTCCACTTTCGCAACTGAAGCAATCGCATCGTTACCTTTCAATGTAATCAGCCTTACCCCTTGTGTTGCGCGGCCCATAGTACGCAGTTCACTTATTGCTATGCGAATGATAACGCCCGATTTGTTGATGATCATCAAATCTTCCTTATCAGTAACACCTTTTATGGCAACAAGTTTTCCGGTTTTATCGGTAACATTCAAAGTTTTTACACCTTTACCACCACGGTTGGTAACACGGTAGTCGTCAATGTCGGTACGTTTACCATAACCTTTTTCTGACACCACCAAAACAGTTGTTTCTTTATCGTCTACGGCGATCATACCTACAACCTCATCATTGTCGCTATCCAAGCTGATACCGCGTACCCCTGTGGCTGTACGGCCCATTGGCCTAACGGTTGACTCATTAAAGCGGATAGCACGGCCTGACTGCAGTGCCATAACAATTTCGCTGGTACCTGTTGTCAATGTTGCTTCCAGTAAAGAATCACCTTCGTTAATATTAATGGCGTTGATACCATTGGCACGCGGACGGCTGTAGGCCTCTAAAGATGTTTTCTTGATAACACCTTTTTTGGTACACATGATAATGAAGTTATTTTCCAGGTAGTCAGTATCCTTCAGCGATTTAAGCTTGATGTAAGCTTTAATATTTTCTTCTTTCGGGATATTGATGATATTCTGGATGGCCCGGCCCTTAGAGGTACGGGTACCTTCAGGGATCTCAAACACACGCAACCAAAAACACTGCCCACTCTCGGTAAAGAACAGCATATAGTTGTGGTTAGATGCCACCAGCAAGTGCTCTATAAAGTCGGCGTCACGGCTGTTGCTCCCTATAGCGCCTTTACCACCACGGCCCTGCCTGCGATACTCGGTCAGCGAGGTACGTTTAATATAACCTTCTCTGGAGATAGTGATCACTACGTCCTCATCCTCAATAAAGTCTTCTGTCTGCATCTCTGCAGATGAATGCACTATTTCGGTTTTGCGCTCATCGCCGTATTTCTCTTTTATCTCTAATAGCTCATCTTTGATGATCTGCATGCGCAGGCCTTCATCGGCAAGGATAGATTTCAAATAGTCGATGGTTTTCATTAAAGCATCGTACTCATCTTTGATCTTATCGCGCTCCAGTCCGGTTAAGCGCCTTAAGGTCATATCCAAAATGGCACGTGCCTGGATATCGCTCAAAGCAAAATTAGCCATCAAACCTTCGCGGGCTTCATCCGGTGTGGAAGAGGCGCGGATCAGGCGGATCACCTCTTCAATATGATCTAATGCGATCAGTAAACCCTCTAAGATGTGGGCACGTTTTTCGGCTTCGGCCAGTTCATATTTAGTACGGCGGATAACTACTTCATGCCTGTGCTCAACAAAATGATGGATCAGGTCCCGCAGGTTGAGCATCATTGGCCTGCCATGTACCAGCGCGATATTATTTACACTGAAAGAGGTTTGCAGGGCAGTATATTTGTAAAGATTATTCAGTACAATAGCCGCATTCGCATCGCGTTTGATCTCGTACACCACGCGGATCCCCTCGCGGTTACTTTCATCACGGATTGCCGTAATACCTTCAATTTTCTTTTCGTTAACCAACTCTGCAGTACGCTCAATCATCAGCGCCTTATTCACCTGGTAAGGTATTTCACTTACGATAATGCGTTCGCGCTCGCCATTATAGGTTTCTATTTCCGCCCGGGAACGGATAACAATACGTCCGCGGCCTGTTTCGAGTGCCTGGCGCGGGCCTTCATAACCATAGATGATACCACCTGTAGGGAAATCCGGGCCTTTTACATATTTCATCAATTCCGCAATTTCAATTTCGCGGTTGTCTATCAGGGCAACGGTTGCATCAATAATCTCCGACAAGTTGTGCGGTGCCATGTTGGTGGCCATACCTACTGCAATACCACTGGCGCCATTCACCAAAAGATTGGGGAACTTTGCAGGTAGTACCGTTGGTTCATGCAGGGAGTCGTCAAAGTTCAACTGGAAGTCAATCGTATCTTTATTGATATCGGCCAGCATCTCTTCGGCAATCTTCTCCAAACGAGCTTCGGTGTAACGCATTGCTGCGGGCTGGTCACCATCAATAGAACCATAATTACCCTGACCTTCCACAAATGGGTAGCGAAGACTCCAGTCTTGCGCCATACGTACCATGGCATCGTATACCGAAGTATCACCGTGCGGGTGGTACTTACCCAGTACCTCACCTACTATACGAGCAGATTTTTTGTATGGCTTGTTGTTAGCCAAACCCAGATCGAGCATACCATACAACACACGCCTGTGAACCGGTTTTAAACCGTCGCGGACATCGGGGAGTGCCCTGGATACTATAACCGACATTGAATAATCAATGTAAGCGGCTCGCATCTCCTCATCAATATTTATCGAAATTATTCTGTCTTCTTTATGCGGATTATCGTTTTCTGTCTCTTCAGCCATTTTTTTTGTAAGTGGAAAATATAATCAGTAATGCGTTTGAAATTGGTTTTCTTAAACGACCTGCGAAGTTAAGAATTTATATGGTGATCGCTTCTTTTTTTCCTAACATTTGACACCTTATGCCCTGTAAATGAGCAGGCTGTTCCGCTTTGCGAATGTGGAACACCACTATTGTGTTTATCGCTGATTATCAGTATTTTACCGATGCGACCTGGAACAAATTGGAACATCCCTGTTGTTTAGATAAAGCTTTTTAAAATGCTTGTAATAAGACATTTAAACAAATTTTTATACTTCTCAAAAAAATAGATTGGAACAGACATTTGGAACACTTCGGAATCACCTATCATAAGCATTTTTGCAAATTAAAGTGGGTTGCCATTTACTTTTTTCCAATATTCCAGCACGGTTGTTCCGTTAGGCAGACCCCCCTTCAAGCTGAGCGTATCGTGCCTTAACTGGTATTGATAATGCAGGGTAACCCCTGTTACTTTAGATGGCTGACTGCTGTAAGTTTGGGTTTCAAAGCAGGTATCCTGCGCCAAGCGGTAGTTGCCTTTTTCATAGATGAGGGTTTGCTCGCCTTTCTCGATAAACAAGCCTGTATAGGTCATTTTATCGTATTTGCGCTGGAGTGTGTAACCCCCGGAGGGTTTTTCAGCTTTGCCATTGTAAATACCGCCCGCGTATTGGTAGGTGCCGGCCAGGGCCTTGAGCATACGATGAGCGGTTCCCGGGGGTTTTCCGCCCTCTAAACTCCCTTCATGCACGATATCATTGGGTCGGAAAGAGAGAAGCGTTCCGACCAATAAAATTGGAGGTATGAATTTCTTTAACATATCTAAACCCAATTGATGCCTTTCTTCAAAAGCGACAAGGTCTTTTCTTCTTCACTGCCGGGCTGCGCGTGATAATCATATACCCATTTGGCAGTTGGCGGCAGGCTCATCAGGATCGATTCTATCCGGCCATTGGTTTCCAGTCCGAAACGGGTTCCGGCATCGTACACCAGGTTAAATTCGGTGTAACGGCTGCGGCGCTGGTACTGCCACTGCTGCTGCTCCGGCGTAAATGCTTCGTTACGGTGGCGGTTCACCAATTCGGTGTAGGTAGGTATGAATGAACGACCAAGCACTTTAGAAAATTCAAAGATCATTTCCCAGTTCATGCTGTCGTTGGCGGTGAGCCTGTCATAAAAAATGCCGCCTACGCCCCGGGTTTCGTCACGGTGTTTTATAAAGAAATAATCATCCGCCCAGATCTTGAACCGGTGATAAAAGCCGTCGTTAAAATGATCACAAACATTTTTAATTTGCTGGTGGAAGAATTTTGCATCCTCTTCAATTACATAATGAGGTGTGAGGTCTATCCCCCCGCCAAACCAGCGCACCGGCGCTTCGCCATTGGTCACGGGCATTTCAAAATAGCGGATGTTCATGTGGATGATCGGCACCATCGGGTGGTTGGGATGGATAACGATAGATATGCCGGTGGCAAAAAAGTTATCTAGCTCCACGTTCAGCGCCTTTTTCATAGTGTGCGGCAGGGTGCCATGCACCGCAGAAAAGTTTACGCCGCCTTTTTCAAAGATATTCCCATTCTGGATGATGCGCGTACGGCCACCGCCCCCGCCATCGCGTTCCCAAATTTCCTCTTCAAATTTTGCCTGTCCGTCGGTAGCCTCCAATGCTGCACAAATCTCGTCCTGTATCTCGCGGTAACCGGCAGCAACTTGTTCCTTAGTAATCATCAATTAGTGTTTATTAGTCTTGTGAATTACTTATTTAGCCAGCAAAACTAAACAAACTATCGGTTTTACTCAATCCCTTGCCGGGCTGTTTAACCAATCTGGTTAAACTGTACTAGCTTATCCCCGCTTCCTCTTCTATGTAATTTAAATCTTTACCAAAGGTTTCTTTTAGCTGACTTAAGGCAAACAGCGCTACCAGTGTTAAAATCCCCATCATAATATACCCGCTGGTGATCATCCCATAATGCACTACAAAAGCGTTAAACGCCAGATTAATGGGGATCAGCGATCCACGTACAAAATTCGGTACGGTAGTAGTAACGGTTGAACGTATGTTGGTGCCGAATTGTTCCGCCGCTATGGTTACAAACGTAGCCCAATAGCCAACTGTGCACCCCATAAAAAAACAGATCCACACAAACTTATCATGCGAAATTCCTTTTGAACTTAAATAGGTGGTCGCGCTGATTACAGAAAGCAGCAGAAATACGGCCATGGTCAATTTTCTTGATTTAGTTACCTGCGCCAGCAAACCTGCAAAAATATCGCCTATAGAGATGCCAATATAGGTATAAAGTACCCCTTCACCTGCGCTAAGGGGAACGGCCGCTCCCAAAGCCTTACCAAACTCCGGCGACAGCGTTACCAGCACCCCCACTACGTACCAAAGCGGTGCGCCTATGAGTATGCAATACAAATACTTTTTAAATCGCGCAAAACTGGTAAACAACATAAAGAAATTGCCTTTAGATACCGCACTATCCTTAACGTTTTTAAACATGCCGGATTCAAAGGTGCCTAACCGCAACAATAACAAAAGAATACCCAGGCCGCCACCTACAAAATAAGCCTCGCGCCAGCCGTATTTGGCTACCGCATAGGCCGCGGCAGCACCAAATAGGCCAATTACTGCCACGATCATGGTACCATAACCCCGCTTTTCTTTGCTCAGCGTTTCGCTCACCAGCGTAATGCCGGCACCAAGTTCTCCGGCCAAACCAACACCTGCAATAAAGCGGATAAATGCGTAAGTATTAACATCGTGTACCAGCCCGTTGGCAAAATTGGCGACGGAGTAAAGCAAAATAGAACCGAACAAAACTTTAATACGGCCGAGCTTATCACCAATAACGCCCCATACAATGCCGCCCAGTAGTAAACCAAACATTTGTACATTGATGATAAACTGCCCTTTAATAAGCATGTCTGCATCTGCTATACCAATATCTTGCAGGCTTGCTTTACGCACTATAGAAAACACCAGTAGATCGTAGATATCAACAAAATAGCCTAACGAGGCTACCAGTACAATGAATATTACATTTTTAGGGATGTTCGCCGGGGAGCTGTCGTTCATATCAGGTAGTTTAATTGGTAAGGCTAAAGTAAATATAGCGCCAGGTCGCGCCTAATTTTTTTACATAAAAAAAACCCCTGCTTACACAGGGGTGCTATTATTTAATAAGCTGACTAAACTTTTTTTACGTTTACAGCCTGTAGCCCTTTTCTGCCATCTTCAACGTCGTATTCAACGCTGTCGTTATCCTTTATAGCATTTACGCCGCCTTGTACATCTTTAAAGTGCACAAACAAATCTTTGCCATCATCGGTAACAATAAATCCATAACCTTTTTGTGTGTTAAACCATTTTACTTTTCCAGTTTTCATAATCTTGTTATAATCGGTATTAATAATTTTGTTTGATGATGAGTGAGTAATTCAACTGAGTATAAAAAGGTTTGATATTCAATTATAGAATGTACAACTATCATTTCAAATATATAAAATTATTACTAAGCAAATAAAAATATTTGTGCAAGTAAACAAATTGTAAAAAATGGGTTAAAACAATAAAAGCCACCCTATTGGGTAGCTTTTATTTTGTGATTTTTTGGATTTTGCCTTGCAGATTATTTTACGGTCTGGAAGAAGTAAACACCGGCAGATGGTGTAACTCTTACCAAAAATTCGTCGTTATCTTTTTTCAGGTCAACAAAGTAAACAGTGTTATCAAAGCTGTTGTCGTCGCCGGTCTCTAATTTGATAACTTCCTTAGCGAAGTAACCTTCGTATTTAGTACCAATTTCTTTTCTTGCTTTCTCAGGCAATGCATTGAACTGTACGTTTTGAGTTACACCGATCAGTTCGCCACGCAGATTGTAAAAAGCTGACATTTTAACGTCATCCAAAGTAAAGCTTACTTTCTGGAAGTTTGAACTAACTTTCCATGAAGCATTTTGAGCACGGGCGAAATCACTGTTGAATTTGGTGATGGCGGCGTAAGTTACGTTTTCAGTACCATCTTCAATTTTAGGAGCGCTGGTTGCAGCATATATGTTAGTGGTGAACAAGCTGGCAGCGATGGCGATTGTTACAAATATCTTTTTCATATCTTTTATTTTTTAATATTTTAATTTACATAACAAAAGTACACTCCCGTTAACAATACTCCAAATTATGATCAATTATTATGAATATTTGATAAATAAAGGCATCGAAATAAGAAAAATTAAAAAATCAGCCTGATACTTAGTGTGAAATTTACAATATCTAAATAAAATCGACTACAGCTTATTGTAAAGAATACACTAAGTTAATTTAATGTAAAGCAGTTCAGCGTTTGTGACCTTACGATGACAAATTTGACCATTTATCTCCTTTTTTACCCGTTATCCGCAAAACCCGGATACAAAGTCATCCCCCCATCCATGAAAATCGTGGTTCCAGTGATGTAATCCGCTTCATCAGAAGCCAGCCAAACGGCTAATTGGCCAATATCCTTCGGCTGCCCTATGCGGCCGTAAGGTATCAATGTCAATAGTTTATCCAAGGCTTCCGGTGTTTCCCAGGCGTCTGTGTTAATAGGGGTTTGAATAGCACCGGGGCCGATGCCAACCACCCTGATCTTGTGCGGGGCCAGTTCCTGTGCAATACTTTTCATAAACATACTGATGCCGCCCTTACTGGCAGCGTAGTTTACGTGGCCGGCCCAGGGTATTACCTCATGAACACTGCTCATGCAAATTATTTTACCTGCTGCCGCACTTCGGCCTTCCACCACTCCCCTTTTAATGAATTCTTTAGCTGCCTCCCGCGAACAAAGAAACTGACCAGTTAAATTAACGCTTATTACCGTGTTCCATTCATCAAGTGTCATATCTACAAAACTGGCATCCTTTTGTAAGCCTGCATTGTTTACGAGGATATCCAGCGTGCCATATTTTTTGATGATTGCTTCGAACATGCTTTTCACGTCATCTTCCTTGCTCACATCTGCCTGATAAGCAAATGCTTCGCCGCCGCTATCTGTTATTTCTTTCACCGCTTCCTCTGCAGCGTCACCGTTATGGGCGTAGTTTATTAGCACTTTTGCGCCTGCGGCAGCCATTGCTATCGCCACGCCTCTGCCTATACCGCTATCTGAGCCGGTTACCATGGCCACCTGGCCGTCAAGTTTTTTCAATCCTGTTGTCATTTGCTACAAAGTTATTTTAACGGATAAAGTCCGATTTAGCTGAAAATGTTTAATAAAGATGATAGTTAACTTGTTAAAGTTACCATTGAGCAATTGCGAGAAAACTTCACGTTATATGGGCAATGTTTAAACTCGCGCAAAAACACCAAATTACTGCTATACTTTTGCAAAAGAATTAATAACCGGCTTTAACACAATCTAATATATGATCATTCATGATAGGCAGATAAAAACGTTTTTCAAAAATATTATGGCTAATGCGCTGGTGCTAATCTGCTTATTTGGCGGTGAATACGCGTACTACTATCATTTAAAAAACGGGAAGGCTCAAGTTAAGCTCAAGAAAGAAGATCTTGGTGACTCAAAGCCCGGAAATTCAATTTTAAAAGCTGTAAAAAAAGTTTATTATCAATAATCAAACTATCTTAGCTTAAAAATAAAACCAGCCATGAAAAAATTATCACTTTTAATTGCGGTAGTATTAATTACCTGCACCAGCTCTTTTGCACAAATGACCAAGGAACAAGTTGTAGCCGAATGGACACGTGCCAAGGCTTATACGAAAGCCTACCTGGATGCGATGCCAGCCGATGGTTTTACATCCAAAGCCACCCCGGAGGTGCGCACTTATGCTCAGCAGTTCCTTCACCTGGCCGATGCCAACTACTTTTTTATTGCAACCGTTACCGGAAAAACGCCGCCATTAGCCAAAGGCGTATCGGTAGAAAAAACGGTGGAGCAAACCAAGGAGGCGACTACGAAAGCCGTTTTGGATAGTTATGATTTTGCCATTGCTTCCATAGCCACCTTGGCTGATGCTCAAATGCAGGAAACGGTTGAGATGGGCAAAATGAAAACCACCCGCGGCCAATTGTTGGCAAAGGCGTTTGAACACCAAACCCATCACCGCGGCCAGGGCACTATATATCTGCGCTTAAAAGGTGTTACCCCACCGCCGGAAATGTTGTTTTAAAGAAGCATTCAAAATAATTTTCAAAGCAGAGCCGCCTAATGCAGCTCTGCTTTTTTGATTCATTACCCGCCAGACCTACTGCCGGAATGATGAATTTTCCTCATCGTATAGTTTGTTTAGGTGAATAATGTATATCAGCATTTGTCTTAATAGGGATTTGTTAGATGCCCTAACCAATTATGATAACTTTGCTTAACAGCAACCAAATAACAGCCCCGCCGGTTGATTCAGCTGGCTACAACCCTATCCGCCAATATGAATGCAATTTTTAAACCTTATGCGATAATTTCGGTATGCACTTTGGCAATGGCACTTTCCGCCTGCCGGTTTAAAACAAAAGATCAAGCCGGACAAGGGGCTTTGATCGCTGATACTACCACCAATAATTCGATTAAAAAAGGCCCGCATGATACGCCTTTAAAGAATGCTTTCGGCGTTAATAGTTACGAATGGAATTTTCTGGAAGACCCGGCCGCGCCAAATAACCGCAATCAGATCTATGAACCCCATATGGCGCTCATCAAATCGTTCAGCGCGGTGAGGCATTACATGAACTGGAAAAAGCTGGAAAACACCGAAGGAAACTATACCTACAACCCCACCAACGATGGTAGTTGGAATTACGACCTGATTTACACCCGGTGTAAGCAGGATAGTATACTGGTGCTGGCCGATCTGAAAAACCTGCCCGTTTGGATGATGAATACTTACCCTGCAGACCAGCGTGATGATGAGAACGTGCCGGTGCCCTATGGCTCGGATCTGTCTTTACCATCATCCTATGTCATCCAGGCCCGTACAGCTTTTCAATTTGCCGCAAGATATGGTTATAACAAGGCTATCGATCCCGCTTTAGTTAAAGTAGATACCCGCCCCCGTTGGGCGAACGACAAGCCTAACGAAGTGAAGATCGGCCTGGGTTTAATTAAGTACATGGAGTGCGGTAACGAAAACGACCGCTGGTGGAAAGGTGACAAAGCCACACAAAGCCCGGAGCAATACGCAGCAAACCTTTCTGCTTTTTATGATGGCCATAAAGGTACCCTTGGCAAAAATGCAGGTGTAAAAACGGCAGATGCCAGCATACAAGTAGTGATGAGCGGCTTGGCTACTGCGGATACCAGTTACGTAAGCCGGATGATACAATGGTGCAAAAAAAACCGGGGCCTTAAGCCGGACGGCAGCATTGATCTTTGTTTTGATGTGATCAATTATCACCTGTACGCAAACGATGGCCAAATTTTAACCCATAAAAAGCCAACCATAGGTGTAGCGCCCGAACTATCGGAAGCCGGAGCCATTGCCAACGGTTTTATAAAGCTGGCCAACGGTTTACGTAAACCACTCCCGGTTTGGGTTACCGAAACAGGATACGATATTAACGGCGGCAGTTACCAGCACGCCCATGCCATTGGCAACAAACCGGCATTGCTTACCCAGGCCGACTGGATCTTACGCAGCGCCTTATTGTACATGCGCCATGGTGTTAAACGACTCTTCTTTTACCAGCTTTTTGATGCCACACCCAATAACAGCGAGCAATATGCTACATCCGGACTGGCAGAAGGAAATAAACGACGCCCGGCCGCAGATTACATTCTGCAAACTACCAGGCTGATGGGCGGGTATACTTACCAGGGCACCATTAGCCAGGAACCATTGGTAGATCAATATAAAATGGGGACAAAAACAATGTATATATTAACAGTGCCTGATCAAAAAGGCCGCAGGGCAAATTATACGCTCGATTTGGGTAGGTGGGCAAAATCGGCAGCGATTTATAATTTAAAGGCTGGTGCCGATGCGATGACCAAAATCCTGGTGAAAACTAATGGGGGCAAGCTGTTGGTAAAGGTATCGGAAACGCCGGTTTTTGTGGAAGGGATCAGCGAGTAAGGATTTTTTTAAGGCTCCCTCGTAATTGCTGCACATAAGCACCGCCAAACAAATTCACATGTACCAATAAAGGATACAAATTCCAAAGATCGAGCCGCTGCTCCCATCCTTTTGCTAGTGGATAGGTTTCCTGATAATTTTTATAAAATTCCGGGCTGAATCCGCCAAATAAAGTGGTAAGCGCAAGATCCATTTCCCGGTGCCCATAGTATACGGCCGGATCTATGAGGCAAGGTTCATCGTTGGTATCAATGAGGTAATTGCCGCTCCACAAGTCGCCATGAAGAAGCGCTGGTGCTTCAGGCACAAACAGATCCGGGAGCTGCTGGTAAAGCCGGTTAAATTGCGCCTGATCGCTATCGTTCAATTGCTGCTTTTTGATGGCAGAACTAAGGAGAGGCTGCAAACGCTCGGTGATATAAAAGTTCGCCCAATTGCTCTGCTGCTTATTCGACTGATGCAGCGAGCCGATGTAATTGTCCTGATCAAACCCAAAACTTCCGGATGTATAACGGTGCATTGCTGAAAGTTTACGGCCAAGGTTAGCTGATCCGGCCGGTGTGGCCCGCTTGCTTTCGATCCATTCCATCAGCAGGAAACTTTCTCCGTCTACCTCATCATGTAAGTATACTTTAGGGATGCGGACAGTTTGGGTGGCGGCCATAGCGTATAATCCTTCCTGCTCACGCAGGAACATATTCGGAAATTTACCGGCTGAATTTACCTTGAGCAGGTATTTTGCGGCAGTGGTTTGCAAACCGTAAACAGCGTTAATATCGCCGCCGCTCACGGGGCTGCTATTGGCAATTGTTACCGAAAGCCTTTGCTCGATTAAGCTGATGATGCCCGAATTTATCATTTACCTTGAATTTTATAGCCGTAGCAAGTTAGCTAAATCGCTTAAATTATGCCGAATTATCCGCCTAAAAAGTTATTTTTGCGACTGAATGAAGCACATACGTAATTTTTGTATTATAGCCCATATCGACCACGGCAAAAGCACATTGGCCGATAGGTTATTAGAGTATACCGGTACCATCACCCAGCGCGAAAGCCAGGCACAACTGCTTGACGATATGGATCTTGAGCGGGAACGCGGGATCACTATCAAGAGCCACGCCATCCAGATGGATTACGAACTCGACGGGCAAAAATATGTTTTAAACCTGATTGATACCCCCGGGCACGTGGATTTTTCCTACGAAGTATCCCGCTCCATAGCAGCCTGCGAAGGTGCATTGCTTATTGTAGATGCTGCACAGGGAATACAGGCGCAAACCATATCCAACCTTTATTTAGCGTTGGAAAACGACCTGGAGATCATCCCGGTTTTAAATAAAATGGACCTTCCCGGCGCTATGCCTGAGGAGGTGAAAGATCAGATCGTTGAACTGATTGGCTGTAAACGCGAAGATATTCTGGCGGCATCCGGCAAAACCGGTATGGGTGTTTTTGACATCCTGCGTGCCATTATAGAGCGTGTGCCTGCCCCAGTTGGCGACCCTGAGGCGCCGCTGCAGGCGCTGATCTTCGATTCGGTTTACAATTCTTTCCGCGGTATTGTTGCCTACTTTAAAGTGGTGAACGGTGAGATCCGTAAAGGCGACCGTGTGAAATTCTTCGCTACCGAAAAACAGTATATTGCTGAAGAAGTAGGTACGCTTAAACTGAAACAATCGCCTAAGGACGTGATCAAAACCGGCGACGTAGGTTATATTATTTCCGGAATAAAAGAATCGCGCGAGGTAAAAGTTGGTGATACCATCACTACCATCGCCCGCCCTTGTGAAGGTGGTATCCAGGGGTTTGAAGAAGTAAAACCAATGGTATTTGCGGGTATTTACCCGGTTGATACCGATGATTACGAAGAGCTGCGCGAGTCTATGGCCAAGCTGCAGTTGAATGATGCATCGCTGGTTTTTGAGCCGGAATCATCTGCTGCATTAGGCTTTGGTTTCCGATGCGGGTTCCTGGGCATGCTGCACATGGAGATCATCCAGGAGCGTTTGGAGCGGGAGTTTAACATGACGGTGATCACCACGGTACCCAACGTATCGTACATCGCCTATACCACCCGTAACGAGCCGATCATCGTTAATAACCCGTCGGACCTGCCCGATCCAAGTAAGATAGATTTTGTTGAAGAGCCCTATATTAAGGCTACCATCATTACCAAATCAGATTTTGTTGGCCCGGTGATGTCGCTGTGTATTCAGAAACGCGGGTTTATCAAAAACCAGTCCTATTTAACATCAGATCGGGTAGAACTGGTGTTCGAGATGCCAATGGGCGAGATCGTATTTGATTTTTACGATAAGCTTAAAACCATCAGTAAAGGTTATGCATCGTTTGATTATCACCAGATAGGTTACCGCAGATCAGATTTAGTGCGTCTGGATATCAAGCTGAACGCGGAGCCGGTTGATGCTTTGTCGTCACTGATCTTCCGGGGTAACTCTTACGATTTCGGTAAGAAGATCTGTGAAAAACTGAAAGAGCTATTGCCGCGCCAGCAATTTGAGATCATTATACAAGCATCCATTGGTGCCAAGATCATTGCCCGCGAAACGGTTAAGGCAATGCGTAAAGATGTTACCGCCAAATGTTACGGTGGTGATATATCTCGTAAACGTAAACTGTTAGAAAAACAAAAGGCTGGTAAAAAACGCATGCGCCAGGTTGGTAACGTAGAGATACCACAAAGCGCGTTTATGGCAGTGTTGAAACTCGATTAGGCCCCCCAGCCCCCTAAAGGGGGAGCTTTTTGATAAGCAACAGGGCCGGGCTTATAAATATTATTCACCCTTGAGGGGGTTAGGGAGCTAGAAATTATGCAATTACTCGACGGAAAATACGTATCGGAAAAACTTAAGGTAGAAATCGCTGAAGAGGCGGCGGAAATTCTGGCGCGCACGGGCCGCAAACCGCATTTGGTAGCGGTACTGGTTGGGCACGATGGTGGCAGCGAAACTTACGTGGCCAGCAAAATGAAGAACTGCGAAAAGGTTGGTTTCAAATCATCGCTGGTGCGTTATGAAGATACCGTTAGCGAAGAAGAATTGCTGGCTAAAGTTGCCGAACTGAATGCCGATGCAGATATCGATGGTATCATTGTACAGCTGCCACTCCCAAAACATATCGACCCGGAGAAAGTTACCGAGCGAATTGATCATCGTAAAGATGTAGATGGTTTCCACCCGGTAAACCTGGGCCGCATGCAGCGTAATCTGCCATCTTTTATTCCGGCAACACCTTATGGCATCACCCTGATGCTGAAAGAATACGGTATTGAGACCGCCGGTAAACATTGCGTTGTAGTCGGTCGCAGCAATATCGTGGGCTCTCCTATGAGCATCCTGATGGCCCGCAATACGCAGCCCGGTAACTGTACCGTTACCATTTGCCACAGCAAAACACCCGATATTAAAAAATTTACGCTGGACGCCGATATCCTGATCGTAGCGATCGGTAAAAAGAACTTCATCACGGCCGATATGGTGAAAGACGGCGTGGTAGTGGTTGACGTTGGTATGAACCGCGAAAGCTCCACGGTAACAAAATCGGGCTACAAGCTTTTTGGTGATGTGGATTTTGAGAACGTTGCAGCAAAAGCATCCTGGATAACGCCGGTACCCGGTGGAGTTGGCCTGATGACCATTATTGGCTTGTTGAAGAATACCTTAAGCTCTGCTAATAAGGAAGTTTATCAGTAGTAAATTCTTCGTTAAATACGTCAAAAACTGCCGGGAGAAGTGAGTTGGGCGGCTGGCCGTTCAATTAAAAATATTTTTGGATGTAGGCCAGCATCTCATTTGTGATTTTTCCGTTCGTGGCTAATAGTTCCCGGGTGTTCAGCACTTCGCTGCCACCTTTAAAGTTGAGTACTTCTCCCCCGGCTTGTTTTACGATAACAATACCGCCAGCTACATCCCAGGCATTCAAATTGTATTCGTAATAGCCCTCAAAGCGGCCGCATGCGGTGTAAGCCAAATCCACAGCGGCAGAGCCTAACCTGCGCAGACCATGGCAATTACGCATCAGCTCGGTAAATAGTTCGATATACGCAGCCTGCTTGCGGAAATCATAATAGGGAAACCCCGTGGCGATGAGGCTATCCGCAACGCTTGTTTTGTTACTCACCTTGATCTCTTTACCGTTGAGATATGCCGGCGAATCGATATGTGCGTAAAAGCATTCGTCCTGGTTGATCTCGTACACTACCCCCAAAACCAGTTCATCATTTTTCTGCAGTCCAATGCTCACTGAATATACCGGGAGGCCATGAATGAAATTAGTGGTGCCATCCAGCGGATCGATGATCCAATTGTACGTGTCGCCTATTTTGGTGGTTGTTTTCTCTTCCGTGATAAAACCTGCTTCAGGCAGGATCTTCTCCAGGCCTGCTACAATTTGCTGCTCAGCCGTTTTATCCACGTAAGATACCAGGTCATTGAGTCCCTTGTATTCTATCTTATCCGGATCAAAGGTTAAACGTTCCTGGCGGATAAACTGGCCGGCTGACTTAGCTACTTCGGTTACGTTATTAATGATTTGGTTGTACTTCATGCTGATGGTGCTGACGGAGTGATAAACTGAAAGAGAAAAATTTATGTACAAAGTAACTCGCAACAAATAAACTTAAGGCTGCTCCTACACGGGCATAAGGGGCATAAACATGCAGATTTTTTATTAAAATAGTAAGTACGCCTAAATTAGCAAAGAAGCCAACGAATGCAACCGCTGAAAACCGGATAAATTGTTGTGCAGGGGATGTTTCTGAAGCTTTGAAGACCAGCAATTTAGTCATGGTAAAATTTACTACCACTCCAAGGCTGTAAGAAATAGCCAAAGCAAGCGAAGAATTGCTCACCGGAAAAGTAAATATTAAATAGGATGGCCTTTTAAATACCACGTTAAACAGCATATAAAACAACAGCATATCTACCAAAAAACCGGCACTTGCCGAGAGTAAGAATCTGATGATATGGCTTTTGGTGATCTTATACCAAAGATTTTTAGCCATTTACCAAATTTGATTTTTTGTAGCGCGAGTGACCGAAATAAATTAGTCCCGCACCTGCTATCACCATAATCAGGGAGATCATTTCTGCTTGTGTAAATGAAATACCGGCAACATTGTACCGCGTATTTACCCGGATCAGTTCAATCAGGAACCTTTCGATACCATTTAGAATCATGTAAATACCAAACAACACGCCTGGCGCTTTAACTTTGGTGCGGATCTGCCATAGAAAAGCAAACAACAACAAACAAGCTACTGATTCATAAAAGGATGTAGGATATACCGGAAGCAACAACTCATTACAAAATTTTCCAATGCAATCAGCAATATGGTTACCCTTATCAACTTCGTTAACGTTATGCGGGAATTTAAAGCTCCACATCCAGTCGGGTGCCCAGCTTAGCCAGCCCGGTTTTGCATTAAGGTTAGGGATGCCCCAGTCACCATCGCCAGACATTTGGCAGCCTATGCGGCCAACGGCATAAGCCAGCATCATTCCGGCAGCGCCGATATCCAACATATCCAGCGGTTTTACGCCATTTTTATTAGCGATGTATAATACTGCTGCACCGCCGCAAATTAAGCCCCCGTAAAAGGTTAAACCGCTAAAACCGATGAGCATACCAACCGGGTCGGCCATAAAATCGTTCCAGTTCTCTAATGCATTGAAAATCTTGGCGCCTGCAAAACCAAATATGGCGGCCCATAACAATATGCTGCCCATCAATTCGTGTGGGTGTACGGTAACCCGGCGTTTTTCGGGCTTTGGCAATTGCTGCTTTTTAGATTCGTAATAAGCCCAGTATGCAAATAAAGCCGCAAAAATAATACCCCCGATAAAGTTGCCTTTTGTTGATAAAAGAAACTCCTGGGGGTTATCAATCAGCGCGGAATAGTGCAGTACTGCATCAACCACCTTATAGCCGAAAATAAATCCAAAAATTCCGTTACCTGCCAGTTCGCCCGCAGAAGCAGGCTCTCCAACCATCACATCCTTTTGTGCCGATTGAATGTACCCTGCTTTCTCTTTACGCTTAAATTCCTGCGTGAATGACCAATAAGCCGCCATAAAGGCAAGTGCCACAAAAAACCCAAAAGTTTGGATAGGCAATGGAATATTTAAACCGGTAAGGTAATGTATAAGCGAGGAAATGGTTGGGAACATAAGCAGGTATTTGTGAGGGCGAATATAGGTTTAATGCACTAATATTTCCGTGCCTTCTGTTATTTCAACATCACCATCTGATGAAATTGCGGTTAACGTTACGGTCCTGAGCTCGTTGACGAGTACCGGGTCGTACTTAGCTTTTACCTTCACATAGTTACGTGTAAAGCCATGCATAAAGCCCTCTTTTATATCCCCTTCAAACAAAACCTCATCGGTTCTGCCTAATTGGGTTTCGTAAAAAGAGCGGCGCTTCTTTTCAGACAGGATATGCAGCATCTTGCTCCTGTCGGCACGTGCCGATCCTGGAACAGACCCGCTCATTTCAGCAGCAGGCGTATTCTCCCGTTCAGAATAGGTGAATACATGCAGGTATGAGACAGCAATATCGTTCAGAAAGTTGTACGTATCGATAAAGTCTTCGCGGGTTTCACCAGGGAAGCCAACGATAATATCCACACCTATACAGCAATTTGGCATTACCTGTTTTATTTTCGCAACACGACTGGCGTAAAGGTCGCGCCGGTAACGGCGGCGCATCAGGCCCAGGATCTTATCAGACCCGGATTGCAGCGGAATATGGAAATGCGGAACAAATCTTTTAGAAGTAGCCACAAACGCAATGATCTCATCGCTGAGCAAGTTAGGCTCGCAGGAAGAAATGCGGATCCTGTCGATACCTTCCACCTCATCCAATGCTTTTACCAGGTCGAAGAATTTGTCTTCCCTGCTGCCATTGCGGATCCCGAAATCACCAAGGTTTACCCCTGTAAGTACGATCTCTTTTACACCGGATGCAGCAATTTCGTACGCCTGTTTAATTACATTCTCAATGGTATCGCTGCGGCTGCTGCCACGCGCCAGTGGAATGGTACAAAATGTACAGGAATAATCGCAGCCATCCTGTACCTTCAAAAAGGTACGGGTGCGGTCGCCAAAGGAATACGAAGGCACAAACTCGTTGGCTTCGGATACCGGCTGGTTATAAACTAATGTTTTTGGGTTCTTGGTTAGATCGGTCAGGTAATCAACGATCTGAAATTTCTCTGCCGCGCCTAAAACCATATCAACGCCGGGAATTTCAGCAATCTCTGCCGGCTTCAATTGCGCGTAGCAGCCTACTATGGTTACATAAGCGTTAGGCGAGATCTTAAGCGCTTCCTTGACAATCTTTTTGCATTTTTTGTCCGCGTTTTCAGTTACCGAGCAGGTATTGATCACATAAACATCTGGTGTATCAGTAAAATCTACCGAAGTAAAGCCGGCCTGGGTAAACAAGCGTCCTATCGACGATGTCTCCGAGTAGTTGAGCTTACAACCCAGCGTATAAAATGCAACTTTCTTATTCATTTTGAAGCCGCAAAGATACAGGTTTTGTTGGAACGTTAAAAGCTTATAAAATTCGGTGCTTGTTTGGTAAACGTAAAATTAAACAAACAAAACAGATAATATTTAAACGCTAACCGCTAATCATCATTTTCCGTCCCATCTGTAACTCTCATGCTCCAACCCTATTAAGTCAATGATTCTGTTCACTACCGTCATGGCTACCTCTTCAATCGTTTTGGGCTTGCTGTAATAGGAAGGTATCGCAGGGCAAATAATACCGCCGGCTTCGGTCACCGTTTGCATATTACGGATGTGAATGAGGTTTAGCGGGGTGTCGCGGGCTACGAGGATTAACCGGCGGCGTTCCTTCAGCACCACATCGGCTGCACGGGTAATTAAGTCATCCGATACGCCCGAAGCAATACGCCCCATGGTACCCATGGAGCAAGGCACAACCACCATTGTGTCAAACCTGGCAGAGCCCGAAGCAAATGGCGCCATAAAATCGTTTTTACGGTAAAACTTAAAAGGGTAATTTGTAAACGCGGTGTTATCTAATTCAAACTCCCAAACCTGTTTGGCATTATCAGACATGACCACACCTACCTCTGCAATCTGGTCTTGTAGTTTCTGCAAGGTATCCAACAGTAATTTGGCGTATATCGCTCCGCTTGCCCCGGTTACGGCCACTACGATTTTTTTCTTCATTATTCACACAACAAACGTAAGGAACTAAAGTTAGGAGCAAAAAAAAGGATCGAGTATAAATACCCGACCCTACATCTACCTATGAAAAACATGCCTTTTGACGGGCATTACAAATGTACTAGTTGTTTTCCGATTTATGAACAATTTATTAAAATAAATTTAACCTGCTTAACCAATATTTTTTTCTATAAGTGTTTGAATTATACCATCCACCATGCCCACAGTTGGTACAAACATACTTTTAATATTAGCGCACTTTAATACGGTTAAATAAATCTCGCAGGCGGGGATGATTACATCGGCCCTGTCCTGGTTTAAGCCTAAAACATTTATACGCTCTTTCATAGAGTAAGAGTCGAGATAATTGTAAAGCGATTTTAGTTTGGTATACGTAAGCGGCGCATTATCTTTCTCATTAGAAAGTTTATATAGCTTGTTGATATTACCCCCCGTGCCAATGCCAAAAATATTTTTCTGGTGCTTGGTTTGCTCTTTGATAAACTCCTTCATTTCGTTCCAGGTTTCTTCTTTATCCTGGTTATCGAGGATACGGATAGTACCCAGATTAAAGGACTGAGAAGCCAGCAATTCCCCCCGGGAGAATAGCGATAGCTCCGTGCTACCACCACCAACATCAATATAAAGATAGTTTTTATCCTTATCGATCTCGATCTCAGCATGGCTGGCGTAGATGATCTTGGCCTCTTTTTCGCCGTGGATAATCTCCAGGTCGATGCCCGCCTCTTCTTTTATCCGGGCCACCACCTCCTGGCCGTTCTTCGCCTCGCGCATGGCCGATGTGGCACAGGCCATGTAATCTGTCACTTTAAATACATCCATCAGGTTTTTAAACGCCTGCATGGATTTTACCAGGTCATCGGCTTTTTTATCAGAAATATGCTTGTTTAAAAAAGCATCATCACCAAGTCGCACGGGTACACGCACCAGCGTGTTTTTCTTAAACGACACAGAGCCGTTATTTTCTATAATGTTAGCGATCAGTAACCTAACAGCGTTAGAACCAACATCAATTGCAGCGTATCTCAATTTGCAGGGGTTTTGGGTTTGAGGTAATTGTATATATCTATTTGTGCGCGGGTTAATGTCTCGGCACTTGTTTTATGGTATTTATTAACGGCGCTGCCGGTAATTTGGCGGGCTTTAGTGTTATCGCTCAGCTGGATATCAATAATGTCCCTGATCTCTTTCCGAAGGGCCTCATCATATATCGGAAATCCAACCTCTACCCTGTTATCGATATTACGGGTCATGAAATCGGCCGAGGTGAGATAGATCAGCTCATCGCCTCCATTGCAATAGATATGTACCCGGGCGTGCTCCAGGTATTTATCAACAATACTGATCACCTCTATATTCTCGCTGAATCCTTTAATACCAGGGATCAGGCAGCACATTCCGCGGATAATCATTTTGATCTTTACACCCGCATTGCTTGCCTGGTACAACTTGGCTATCATCTGCTCATCGGCCAGGCTGTTCATCTTAAAGATCATGTAGGCTTTTTTCCCGGCCTTCGCATTTTTTATCTCACAATCTATCAGTTTGTAAATTGCCGGGCGCGAATCTATAGGGGAAACGATCAAATTCTTCAGTCCTTGCGGCAGCTGCAATTTACCAAGAGCCCTAAAAACATTCACCATATCGGCGGTGATCTTTTTATTGGCCGTTAGTAAAGTATGGTCGGCATAGGTCTTTGCGGTCTTCTCGTTAAAGTTACCGGTAGACAGGCACGCATAATAAGCAGGTTTCCCCTTTTCCATCCGGGTAACCAGGCAAATTTTGGAATGTACTTTGTAACCGTCGATGCCATAAAGTACGTTTACCCCCTCTTCCTCCAGCCTGTTGCTCCAGTAGATATTGTTCTGTTCATCAAACCGGGCACGCAGCTCCACTAAGCAGTTTACCTTTTTACCGTTTTTGGCAGCATTGATCAAAGCGTAGATGATCTTGGAATTGTCAGCCAAACGATAAACGGTTATGCTGATCTCTTTAACCTTTGGATCAATAGCCGCCTCGCGCAAAAAGTGGATGATATAATCAAATGATTCATAGGGTGTGCTAATGAGGTAATCGCGTTTAGCGATCATGCCCATCAAACTCTTGCCAAAAGATAAACCCTCCAGCGGTAAAGCCCGCTGCTTGGTATACTCCAGTTCCGGGCGGCCAACGTTAGGGAAATTAATAAAATTTTTAAAATTATGGTACCTGTTGCCCGGGATGAGATTCTCGCCCAGCAGGCGCATCTTCTTAACCAGGTAACCCAGCATATCAGGCGGCATTTCGTTATCAAACAATAAACGCATGGGTTTGCCTTTGCGCCTTTTTAAAAGGCTTTTGGCCAGTGAATCGATGAATTTAACGCTTACTTCCTTATCCAGGTCCAGTTCCGCATCACGGGTTAGCTGAATCGAGTAGGCTTCTATGCTATCATGTTCGAAAATGAAAAAGATATCTTCGAGACTATAGCGAATGATATCATCCAGTAAAATGATAAATTTTAGCTTGTTGGTTTCGGGCAATACTAAGAACCGTGATAAACTGTCGGGAATTTCTATCAGTGCGTACCGGAATTTTTTTCCCTTAGTCAGCTTTACAAAAAAGTAAATGGCCCTGTCGCGCAGTTCCGGCAACGGCAGGTCATCATCCAGCATAATCGGAACCAATGTTGACAGCAACCGCTCGCGGAAAAAATCCTTCACAAATTCGCCGCGCGTTACGTTGAGTTGCTTATCATTCAGCAAAAAGATCTTTTCTTCGGCAAGTTCCTTTACAATGATGTTCTCATAAAGGTTATTGAACTTCTTTTCCTGCTTTACAACGATGTTCTTGATCTGATTAAGCAGCTTCTTAGGATTATAGCCGAGAATTTCTTTTGCCTTTTCGTTAAGATTAGAGAGGCGGCTGAGTGTAGCCACCCTAACGCGATAGAACTCATCCAGATTAGACGAGAAGATGGCTAAAAACTTAATCCTTTCAATAAGCGGAACTGTGGGGTCGGCAGCCTCCTGCAAAACCCTGTCGTTAAAATATAACCAGCTTATTTCCCTGTTTATTAACGGAATGTTTTTAGTATCCATAAAGCACAAATCTGCTTATTTATTTGTTAAGATTATATTAAGTAATTGTAATGAGTGTAAAGCAGGTAAACCAAATATCTGCATTATAGTTGATAGCTTATGCAAATCTTACATTAGCTTTGCAGAACAAAAACCAAAAAAGACGATGCCTTCATTTGATATAGTAAGCAAGATAGACGGCCAAACGCTGGATAACGCTATCAATACCGCCAAAAAAGAGATCCTGAACCGCTATGATTTTAACGGCAGCAAGAGCAGTATAGAATTGGATAAGAAAACAAACGAACTTACCGTGGTTACCGAAAACGATATGCGCCTTAAAGCTATTATCGACAGCATCATCAGCCGGATGATGAAGCAGGGCCTTGATGCCAAAGCGCTGGATTTTGGTAAAGAAGAGTATGCATCGGGCAACATGATCCGCAAAGAAATAAAGATCAAGGAAGGTATCGACAAAGAAGCTGCCAAAAAAGTGATCAAAAAGATCAAAGACAGCAAGCTAAAGGTGGAAGCATCGATTATGAACGACCAGGTGCGCGTAACCGCCAAAAAGATAGACGACCTGCAAGCCGTGATCAGCCTGTGCCGTACGGAAGATTTTGGCCAGCCCTTACAGTATATCAATATGCGGGCCTGATCATCAGGTAAAAGCCCACTCCTTACCATGATCTATCAATTTGCAATGAGTGGCTCTTTGATATCTTCCTGTTAAGTGCATTCCCGGGCGGTACTCATACCGCTACCCGGGTTTTTGTTTTTTGCGATCTCTGCCTTTGCTTTTTGGTGGTCTCAACCGGCTCATTTTCCAACTTACTGTATTGCTATCCGCAAGCAATTTTAAGAGCAGATTATATCGGCAACTGATACTCCGATCTGGAGTAACCTAAGTGATTATACTAAACAAAACCTATCCGCTTGTGTTAGAATACAATGAGTGCGATTAATTTTGACTGGAACAAGATTTTCCTGGATGACTTGAATTTTTCTTTCGCGTTAGAGATCCTGATGCGAACGATAATTATGTTCATTATGGTGTTGGTGATACTGCGGCTATCGGGAAAAAAAGGAGTCCGGCAGTTATCGCTCTTTGAGGTTGCCATAATAATTAGTCTTGGTTCTGCCCCGGGCGACCCAATGTTTAATGAGGACACCCCAATCGTTCCGGCACTGATTGTGTTTTTGGTGATTGTACTTGTTTACCGGTTCATAACCTGGCTTGCTGTACGATCTGAACGCATTGAGACTTTGTTAGAGGGCGATCCTGAATATGTGATTGAAGATGGCAGATTTGTGCTGTTAGAAAAAAACAAACATACTTTTGCAAAGGACGAGTTTTTGTCTGAAATGCGTCAGAAGAGCATAGAACATCTTGGTCAGGTGCGTGTAGCCATTTTGGAAACAACGGGAACGGTAAGCTTCTTTTACTACGACGATGGTGAGGTTATCCCCGGCTTGCCTGTACTGCCTAAAGTTTATGATTTGGCCAGTAAAGAAATTAAATCACCCGGAGTTTACGCCTGTATCTATTGTGGCAATGTTGAAAATTTAACAGCCCCTGCCTGCTGTTCACGCTGTGACCAGGAAATTTGGGTAGCAGCCATTGATACCAAAAGGATTGCCTGACCCTTATTCTTACGGATTTGATTAGCAAATTCGACAGATGGCAATTTAACCGTACCTATAAAACAAACTACCTCCATATACCAAAATTAAAGTCATGAAGAAAATTCTGATCCTATTTTTATCATCAACGATCACATTAAATTTATTAGCTCAGAATGACCATAAATGGCACTATTTATTTGATGGCAAAGCAACAAATGAGTTGCGGGGTTACAAGCTAACCGATTTTTCGGATGCCTGGAAAATTGAAGATGGTGCATTAATCGCCCTTCCGGATAAACCCAATGTTGACCTGGTGAGCAAGGAAAACTATATTAATTTCGATCTTACCTTTCAATGGGCGGTGTCGAAGGCCGGTAATAGCGGTGTGTTTTATAACGTGCAGGAAAATTCAAAGCATGAGTCGGGAAATGGGAACAGCCCAAACTGGCTTGATAATTTCGAATTCCAGCTACTAGATGATATCGATTTTAATGATCATGAACCCCGGCGTTCCGCAGGATCCCTATATGATCTCATTACACCAGTTAACAAGCTCCTTAAACCTGTTGGGGAATTTAATACCGCAAGATTACTTGTTAATCATGGCCATGTGGAGCATTGGCTAAACGGCAAAAAAGTTGTGGCATACGAAATTGGTTCAAAAGAATTGAATGACCTGATAGCTCACAGTAAATACAGCACCAACCCAAATTTCGCAAAATCTACCTCCGGCCACATTATGTTTCAGCATCATGGGCAACAGGTTTGGTTGAAAAATATAAAGATCAAACGGTTATAACGAGTTGCCTGGATAAGCTATAATTGCAGAAGGCCATAAGTCGGGAGAACTTGTAGCCTTCTGCTTTAATTGGGCTTTAATGCCGGCCTAAGCATGTTTTCTACTGGAGCAGCTTTAATATTTTGGCAAATATTTCGGTATTGCTGTATACACCTCTAAAATCACCAGCGTGCACACCATAGGCAAATACTGGTACAGGCGTGCCTGTGTGGTCATTAGTGCTAAAATCTCCTAGTACATAACCCTTACTGATATTGCCATCAAGCAGCGTAAGTCCGCCCGTTTCATGGTCGGCCGTTACAATTACCAGTGTTTCGCCATCCTCATCCGCAAAGCGCAAGGCCTCTCCTACTGTCCTGTCAAAATCAGCGTTCTCGGTAACCAATTGGGCCAGGTTGCTGCTGTGGCCGCCATAGTCTATTTGCGATCCTTCTATCATCATAAAAAAACCTTTTGGGCTATTTTTTAAGGCCTGAGCCACTTTGTTAAAAGCCTGCGGTAAATAATTTCCCCTGCCCGCCAGTTTCGAACGTGTAACACTATCATCCATCAACCCCAATAATTTTGTTGCAGGTGATTTTAAAAAAGCATCGAATGTGCGGGTAACGGTGTAACCTCTTTGCTCCATTTGACTCATAACAGATTTGCCGTTCACCGTTGTAGTGAAGTCCTGGTAACCCGAACCCAAAAAAATATCAATTGGCGACGAAAGTATGTTTGCAGCAATAGCCGTACCGTTGCTTCTTTCACTTTGGTGTGCATAAAACGCAGCCGGGGTAGCATCAGTCAATTCGCATACCGCCAGGTCGGCTACTTTTTTCCCGGCTTTGGCACTGTAAAAAGCAAGCGACTCCAACGGTTTACCGGCAGGATCTACACCAACAGCACGGTCATTTGTTTTTTGTCCGGATGCAAAAGCGGTAGCTCCAGCCGCCGAATCGGTAATGTACGCGTCGGCCGAATTGGTTATTGAAAAACCGATGTTAAGCATTTGGAAGATATTCAGCTGCCCTTTATTTGCCGTGTAGGTGGCATATAAATGGGATAGCCCCATCCCATCGCCAATGCATAAGATGATATTTTTTACTTTTTTGACCGCTCCGTCTGTTTTATAAGTTGGCTGGTATAACGCATAAGCCGGGGGCGACAGGTATTCGTTCCTGGTTTTGTTGTTTAAAAAATCCCCAAGTTCTTCAATTTTGTCTGTGCCAATTACATCTACCCCTAAACGCATCATGGCCAGCCAGCTGCTCTTGGTGTCCGGAGTTTCCCAAAACCTGATCATTTTGCCTGATTGATGCACGCTGTCTATAGCACTTTTCAGCCGGCTGATCTCGGCTGTATTGAATACGCCTTTGCCATTCCATTTTACATACTTGCTTAATGGAAAACTTACCAAGCCCACTTTTTGCCATTGCTGAGCGTTAAAGCCGTCCATATGATCTACATCGAAAGTTATCCAGGCCGGATAACCGGGCATTACTGCAGCCGGGGGCACCGCGCCTGTTAGTACAATGGATAAACGCCCCGGGTTGCCCGGCGAAGAAATATATTTGGCTAATGGCTGCAGTTCTGAAATAACCAGCGGTAATACGGCTTTGTAATCTTCTTTGATCTCAATCAGCAATCTTAGCCGCCTATGCTGATCGTTTTGCAGCTTTTCTACCAATGGGTCCAGGTAAAGCGCTTTTAATGAGCGGGTTTCGGTAATTTCTTTTTTATCATGGGCTACTATCAGCCGCCCGTTAACGGCATAAACATCGGCCTCTATAGCGCCAAAACCTTTTTCATAGGCCCGGTAAAACGGGATGCTGTTTTTATAGTCGTTGTGCGAGTGGGCGTTGGCAACTGTGTAGGTTTTTATCTGCCCGCTGGCCATGTGGCCGCTCAAGATCAATGCGCTAAAAACAAAAAATTTGTTGATCATTCTCATAGTTTAATATTAACAAACAAAAGCCGGATTGATCGGGCTTTGGTATAATCTATTTTATTTAACAGCCGGTGATTTCAAAATTTCAATAGGAACAGGTTAACCTTTGTAAGGTATCGGAATATAGCGCAATAGCTGGATTACAATACACGCTAAACTACCTTTGCTTCAATTGATGATCTGAAAGTAAGTATAAATTATACGTCCGGTCAATAATTGAATCTACAAAAGAAGTGTTATGTTTTTACTTTATTGTTAATTAACGTAAATAATCAAGTGCAGCCTGGTGTTATGATTAAACTTAGACAGGGACTTTTTGCTTTGATCACACAGGAATCTATGAGTAACTTATTGCGTACCTCCTGGCGCTAAGCGGCCTCCTATAAGGCATCATCCAATTCAAAACAGGCTTAAAATTTTGCCTTACCTTTGCCGCAATGGACTATTTTCAAAATTTGCTTACCCTGCTCAAAACCGAACGCGACGAAGACCAGCAGAGTTACTTAAAACTCATTCAAAATTCGTCGGTAACCGACAGGCGCTCTACCGGTATCACCTGGTACCCCATCGCCATCCGGGGCAGTGAAATCGGTAAAGGTGATTACTTAACTGTTGAACTGGAACGCACTACTCATAAGGATATCGCTCATCAGTTTCGTTTTGGTGCGCCTGCGGTATTGTTCTCCAACCATGATGCAGGCACCGACCGTGTGGATGGTACCATTGCCTACCAGGGTGGCGACCGCATAAAGATCAACCTTTTTACCGATGAACTGCCAGACTGGACCCGCAATGGTAAACTGGGCGTGGAACTGCTTTTTGATAATAACAGTTATGATGAAATGCAAAACGCGCTTAAGCAGGCAGCCTTACTAGCCAGCCAGCCCGAGGGTAAACTTATCCGCATCCTGACGGGCCAGGCCGAACCTTCATTTGTTGAACAGGTAACCGTCATCGATACTTCGGGATTAAACACCTGCCAAAAGGCAGCCGCGGAGCAAATTGTTGCTGCAAAAGATCTTGCGATAGTACACGGCCCGCCGGGAACAGGGAAGACTACCACGCTTGTGCAAGCCATTAAGAATTTAATTACGCAGGGCGATCAGAAGGTGCTGGTTGTTGCACCTAGCAATACCGCAGTAGATTTGCTGAGCGAAAAACTGGCGGGCGAAGGATTGAACGTGCTCCGGATCGGTAATCCGTCACGTGTATCCGAGCGCTTGACTTCGCTAACGCTGGATAGCCAGATGAACGCTCATGTGTATAAAAAAGACATAAAGCAACTAAAGAAGCAGGCCGCCGGCTATAAGGATATGGCCCATAAATACAAGCGCAGCTTTGGCAAAGCAGAGCGCGATCAGCGGAAGGCATTGTTTGATGAGGCGCACCGGATTATAAAAGATGCGGGTAAGATAGAACAGTTCATCATTGATGACCTGGTGGCCAAGGCGCAGGTGATTACCGCAACATTGGTTGGATCCAATCACCATACCATCCGCAATGTAAAGTTCAATACTGTTGTGATTGACGAGGCAGGCCAGGCGCTGGAACCCGCCTGCTGGATCCCCATATTGAAAGCCCAAAAGGTGGTGATGGCGGGAGACCACCTGCAACTGCCCCCAACCATCAAATCGGATAGGGCTGCCAGAAACGGCTTAAGCACCACACTAATGGAGAAATGCGTGGCCCTCCATCCTGCTGCCGTAACCCTTTTGCAGGAGCAATACCGGATGAATGTGGCCATCATGGGGTTCTCGTCGCGGGAGTTTTATGGTGATGCTTTAATAGCAAATGCAGTGGTTGCCAACCGACTACTTTTTAATGGCGACTTGCCGATGAGCTTTGTAGATACGGCCGGATGCGGATTTGATGAAAAACCTGATGGAACCAGCTCCGTTAACCCGGATGAGGCAGTGTTCCTGCTGAAACACCTACAGCAACTGGCTGATCAAATATCGGCATCGGGAACTGCATTTCCATCTATAGCAATTATTTCTCCCTACAAAAGCCAGGTAAGAATGATCAAGGAATTATTTGAAGCCTCCTCATTGGTACAGCATGCCGGGCAAATCTCCATCAATACGGTGGATAGTTTCCAGGGACAAGAACGCGATGTGGTATACATCAGCATGACCCGCAGCAATACGGAAGGCACCATTGGTTTTCTGGCAGATATTCGGCGCACAAATGTAGCCATGACGCGTGCACGCAAGAAACTGGTGATCATCGGCGATAGTGCCACAATTACAAGGCTCCCTTTCTATGCAGATCTGATGACCTACGCAGAACAAATTGGTGGTTACCAAAGCGCGTGGGAGTATATAAGTTGAGCATAGTTTGATAAAATAACACAGATTTTAATTGGAAATATCCGCTGAACTGTATTTTTGGAACTACATTATGTAAGAACGATTTATGCAAAACATTAAAAACATCATATTCGATTACGGTAACGTTATTTTTAAAATTGATTTCCGCATTGCGCAGGAAGAGTTCAAAAAGCTCGGCATTGCCGACCCAGAGACTTTTTTCGGCCATCGCCATCAGGATCAGATCTTTGATAAATTCGACCGGGGCGAGGTTACTGCTGACGAGTTTCGCTCCTATGTTAAAGAAAAAATTGGCAACCCTCAAATAACCGACCAGCAGATCACCGATGCCTGGAACAGCTTGCTGCTTGGCATAGCGCCAGGCAACAATCAGCTATTGCTGCAATTGAAGAAGAAATACCGCACCTTCCTGCTCAGTAATATCAATGATATCCATTATACCTATATTATGAAATATCTGAAGAAAGATTTTGGGTTTGATAATAATGAACATCTTTTCGAGCGTACTTATTATTCTCACCTGCAGGGCAAACGCAAACCCGAAATTAACTTCTTTGAGCAAGTGTTAGCGGAAAATAACCTTATTGCCAACGAAACGTTGTTTATAGATGATAGTCCGCAGCATTTGGAAGCCGCCAGAACGTTGGGGATTAAAACCTTTTTAATGACCGCGCCAGATACCCTACAGGCTTTTGCCCAACGCGAACAGCTGATTTGACAGTCCCGTTAAGCCAGGAAATATTAACGCTGCTTGTATAAAATTAACCCGGCGATTACTACCCCCGCCGCTTCTTTTCCTTTACAATCAAGCTCAGCTCGCGGCTCATTTGCCCGGCAATAGCGGTATTTTCCTGCGCCCGGCGGAACAAGTATGGTAATACTGCCTTTATTGGTCCGTATGGCACGTACTTGGCTACATTGTATTTTGAGTTAGCGAGGTTGAAACTCAGGTTATCGCTCATGCCCAGCAATTGCGAAAAGTAGATATGCGGGTTGTTATGCGCTATTTTCTTTTCATCTAACAAGTCAGCCAGCAGGCGGCAGCTGTCTTCGTTGTGGGTACCGGCTACAATGGCTATTTGATCTACGTGATCGGCACAAAAAACAAGGGCATCATTGTAATCACGGTCGGTAGCTGCTTTATCGGGCTGAATCGGCGACGGATAGCCACGTTCATCGGCGCGTTTCCGTTCTTTTTCCATGTAGGCGCCACGTACTATTTTGGCGCCTAAAATAAAGCCTTCCTCCTCCGCAACGGTAAAGTCACTGATCAATGAAGCCAGCTTATCATGGCGGTACATTTGGTAAGTATTGTAAACTATAGCCGTTTCCTTGTTAAAAAAACGCATCATGTTTATAGCGAGGTGATCTATGGTCTTCTGGATCCAGCTTTCCTCGGCATCAATCATTACCGGTACGCCTTCAGAATGTGCCATCTCGCAGATCTCCAATACACGGTCCTGCACTTTTTGCCATTCCAGCTGCTCGTCAACATTTAGTTTCAAGCCTTCATCCAGTTTTTCGAGCAAAGAAAACCGGCCAACTCCGGTAACCTTAAATACGGTTAATGGGATAGCCTTATCTTTAGCCGCACGCACTATCGTTCGGATGATCTCCTCCCGGGTATTGTCAAATACCGATTCGTCATCCTCGCCTTCTATGGAATAGTCGAGGATGGTGCCTACACCGCCATCCGCCAGGTTCTTGATTGCTTTATTACATTCTTCGATAGTTTCTCCTCCGCAGAAATGTTTAAAGATCGTCGCCTTGATGATACCCTTGATCGGCAAGCCGATCTTAATAGCAAAGTTGGTGATGGGTGGCCCTATCTTAACCAGCGCATTTACGTTGATCGCTTTAAATAGCCAGTAGGCCCGGTTAAGATCAGTATTGGATGAGTGTTTAAAAGCGATCTCGGTATTTTCGAAGGATAGTTTTTCGTTCATGTTGGATTAGTTCACAGATCGTGGCTGATGGTTTACGCAGGTTGCCGGGTTGCCGGCATCTACGAACCATTAACTGTGATCTATGGTGCAAAATTATAAAATGATAACCCATTATTGCACGAATAGTTTATTTTTGCCATCCATGATTGAATTTAAGGTAGAGGGAGACTACATCCCTATGATACAGCTGCTAAAAGCAACCGGACTGGTGCAAACCGGCGGGGAGGCACAAATTGCCGTGCAATACGGTGAAGTAACCTATAATGGCACTATCGACTATCGCAAACGCCTCAAAGTAAAACAGGGTGACCTGGTTGAATTCAGGGGCCAAAAGATCAAGGTTATTTAAGATGGATACGATACAAAGCGACGGCTACCAGATCTTCTTTGAGAACAGCCTGGCCGAACTGGTAAACTTTATTAAACACGGTAACTATTCCCGTACTTTTGTTTTAACAGACGAAAACACCTCTAAACAGTGCATGCCTTTACTCCATGAGTATCTGGGCGAGGCAGATAATTACGATATCATTGAGATAAACGCGGGCGAAGAAAGCAAGAACATTGATTTTTGTATAGGCGTTTGGAAAATGCTGATAGATTTTGGTGCCGACAGGAAAGCGCTGATGATCAATCTCGGTGGCGGTGTGGTAACTGATCTGGGCGGTTTTGTAGCCTCAACGTACAAACGGGGGATAGATTTTGTCCACGTACCCACTACCCTGCTTTCGCAGGTAGATGCATCTGTTGGCGGCAAAACCGGCATTGATATGGATAGCATTAAAAATATCATCGGCACGTTCACGCAGCCAAAGGCGGTGTTTATGTCTGCGGATTTTTTTAAGACACTACCAGAAAGACAGATCCTCTCCGGCCTGGCAGAGATGCTTAAACATGGCTTGATCTGCGATGCAGCCTATTGGGATCAGCTTAAGAACAGCGACCTGAGTTTGCCATCTGCTGAGCTGGTACACCGTTCGGTAGCGATCAAAAACGATGTGGTAATTGCAGATCCGCTGGAAAAAGGCATTCGCAAGGCCCTTAACTTTGGGCATACCATTGGGCATGCTATAGAAACCTATTCCATGCTGAATGATAAGCATCCTTTAACCCATGGTGAGGCTATTGCCGTTGGGATGATCTGTGAAGCGTGGCTGTCTCACAAAAAAGTGGGTTTACCGGAAGAACAACTGACGGAGATCAGCAGTGTTTTAAACAAGCTTTACCCGATACACCAGGTGCCTGAAGTATGTCACAGTGAATTGTACCAACTAATGCTGAAAGACAAGAAAAACCTCAATGCACACATCAATTGTACTTTATTGACACGGATAGGACAGTATAGTATTGATAATATCTGCACGGAGGACGAACTTTGCGATAGTTTAAGATATTACGCAAATTTATAAATGCCCCATTTAAATGCCCGTAACGAAGCTGTAATTGTACTAATTAGCCTGCTGATCATACTTACCTTAACGGAAATGTATTTCAGCTACCGCGAAAACAGGAACTATTACGATAAGCGCGATACCTTTACCAATTTCTATTTAACCACGCTAGCCTTTTTCTTGAACCTGGCCGTAAACGGTACCGGGTTTTTCCTGCTTAACTTTGCTTACCGGTACAGGTTTTTTGAGATCGGTAACCCAATAGTTTATTGGTGTGTACTGGTGGTGTTACAGGATTTTTTATACTGGATCTTGCATTATACCGGCCACTATTGCCGTATGTTTTGGGCCATGCATGTTACACATCACTCTTCGGAGCATTTTAATTTTACCACGGGTTTCCGGTCCACCGTTTTTGAGCCATTGTACAGGACATTTTTTTATATGCCGCTGGCACTGATCGGTTTTAACGCAATAGATATTTTGTACGCGTATTTGCTTACCCAGTTGTACGGGAATATCGTGCATACCCAATATCAAATTCCACTGCCTAAATGGTACGCTTTTGTGTTTGTTACGCCGGCGCATCACCGTGTACACCATGCATCAAACATCCCCTACCTGGATAAGAATATGGGGATGATGTTTATCGTTTGGGATCGCCTCTTCGGCACCTTTCATGACGAAGACCCTGCAGAACCTGTTAAATACGGCCTGACGCATCAACCTGAACACATGGGACCGGTGAACGTCCTCTTTCATGAATGGAAGGCACTCATAGCCGATGCAAGCAAAGCACCCGGGCTAAGAAATAAGCTGCTCTATTTTGTGAAGCCCCCGGGATGGAGCCATGATGGCAGCACACAAACAGCAAGGGCGATGCAGAGGGCTTACCGGAAGGAAGCGGCTAGCATTCATTAGGTAATTTTTTTTCTCTCGATTTCAACAAATGTTTTAAGACACTCCATCCTAAAAAATAGTTGACAGGTTAGGCAGTAAATCACTGGAAATTTGCTCCAGTAGATGAGCGGGAGGATGTATTGGCCATGATTTGGCTGTTTATTTTAATAGCTTACGGATCAAGCTGAATTGCTGCCGCATTTACCCGTAAAATTTATATTCCGATTTGCACTTTAAAAAAATCATTATATTGTTCTAAACAATTGAAATTTACCATTTTTACCCAATAAAATTTTGTTCGCTCCAAAATATCTACAAAAAATAAAATTATCTATTGACAAATTGATTTTTACTTGTACATTTACAGCATAACAACAACAATGAACAATTCACGTGCATATTTTTATGGTTTCTACTTTTACTTTAGCAGTAAGAGCCGGGACTGATATGTACTAACAAAACATATAAACTAAAAAGTCCCGGCCCAAACAGCCGGGACTTTTTGCTTTGAAGCTTTTATGAAACCAGAAATACCAAGAGTTGCTATCCAGGGGATCCGCGCCTCCTTTCACGAAGAGGCCGCCTTCAAATATTTTGGCGAAAAAATCCACACTGTAGAGTGCAATTCTTTTAAGCAAACCTTTGATGCGCTTAAGAACGATGAGGCTGATTACATTGTAATGGCGATTGAAAACAGCATTGCCGGCAGTATCCTGCCCAACTACTCTTTGCTGATGAGCTACAGCTTCCCGGTAGTTGGCGAGGTTTACGTACCGATCCAACTGCACCTGATGGCTTTGCCCGGCGTAAAGTTTGAGAACGTAAAATACGTAACCTCCCATCCCATCGCCATTCGCCAGTGTGTTGACTTTTTTGATGAGTACCCGAATCTGAAAATTGTGGAGAGCAACGATACCGCCGCCTGCGCCAAACGGATCCGCGATGAGCAGCTGACCGATACCGTTGCCATAGCTAACTCTTTAGCGGCAAACTTATACGGTTTAGAAGTTTTGGAACGCAGGATCGAATCGAACAAAAAGAACTTCACCCGTTTTTTAATTCTAACCACACACGAGAACGCTAAAAAGAAACCCGGCAATAAAGCATCCCTTTGTTTCCAGGTAAGCAATGAGGTTGGGTCACTGGCCAAAGTGCTCAATATCTTCGCTCAGGAAAATGTTAATATGAGCAAAATTCAAAGTATGCCGGTTTTGGGCAAACGCAATGAGTATAACTTTTATGTAGACATTGAATGGACGGAGACAAAGCATTACGATGCATGCATCCGCCAAATCCTGAAATACACACATAATTTTAATATCCTGGGTGAGTATGAAAAATACGAAGAGGAAATAGCGCCCTTACTGCCTAAGGCAACCAAACCCAGGAAGTACATCACGATCAAAAAAATGGACTAAGATTAAGTGGGAAGACCGGAAGCCGGTAAGTCTGAACTATAAATTTAAACAATAAAAGCATAACAATTAAATAACATAACCAAAAAATTACTTCCGGAATTTCGGTCTTTCCGATTATCCGGACTCCAAAAAAAACAACAAATCGATATGAAACTTGACTTAAACATACAGCCGCTTAACACCTGGATCAACAAATCGGGCATAGAGCCATTAGTAATTGCCGGCCCATGCAGCGCCGAAACAGAAGATCAATTGGTAGCCACAGCGCACATCTTAGCCAAAACCGGCAAGATAAGTGCCCTGCGCGCAGGTATTTGGAAACCCCGTACCCGCCCCGGAGAGTTTGAAGGTATTGGCAGCATTGGTTTGGAGTGGTTAAAACGCGCTAAGGCGGAAACCGGCTTGCCAACCGCTGTAGAAGTAGCTACTGCTAAACATGTGGAAGAAGCTTTAAAAGCTGGTGTGGATATCCTTTGGGTAGGTGCACGCTCAACTGTTAACCCATTTACCGTTCAGGAAATTGCTGATGCACTGCGTGGTGTTGATATACCCGTAATGGTAAAAAATCCGGTTAACCCAGATCTGTCTTTATGGGTAGGCGCACTGGAGCGTATCAATAACGCAGGTATCACCAAACTGGCGGCTATTCACCGCGGTTTTTCATCGTACGAAAAAACAGCATTCCGTAACGAGCCAATGTGGGATCTGGCGATCGGATTAAAAACGCTTGCGCCACATTTGCCAATCATCAACGATCCAAGCCATATTACCGGTAACCGTGACCTGATCGGGTACATCTCTCAAAAAGCGTTAGACCTGGACATGCAGGGTTTGATGATCGAATCGCACATTGACCCAAGCGTTGCCTGGACAGATGCTAAACAACAGGTTACCCCTGCTGCTTTAGCCGATATCATTGATAACCTGCACCTGCGCAAGCCCGAAGTTCGTAACACGGAAGTTAATGACAAGTTGCACGAACTACGTAGCCAGATCGACAAGATTGATGACCTGGTGATCCAGAAAATGGCAGAACGCATGCAGATAGTTGAGAAGATCGGTAATTACAAAAAAGATAACGACATTACTATTTTACAGGTGAACCGCTGGGACGAGATTCTGCACAAACGCACCAGCTACGCAAAAGCCCTAAAATTGAGCCCGGAGTTTACAGAAAAATTACTGGAGCTGATGCACAGTGAATCGATCCGTAAACAAACCGAGATCATGAACAAAAGTGAAGCAGGCCAGGCGGCAGAAAAGTTAACACACGTTTAATAAACGCTAAAGTTCTGTTTGAAACTATACAACCCGGTCATTCGATAGTGCCAGGCAAGGATAGCGGGAGACACAAAAGAGAAATCTTACACAATTTGCTAAGCGTGTAGGATTTCTCCTTGTAACTCCTACGGACGACATTTTTTATAGTTAGGCTTAGAAGCGAGATCGAATTAATAAAATGAAACATAACATCATACTTTCCAAAACAGGCAAATCAGCCGATGGCACCATACAGCTTACCGGGTCAAAAAGTGAGTGTAACCGTGCGTTGGTAATCGAAGCGCTTAGCGATGGTAAAGTAAAAGTTGAGAACATTTCAGATGCGGCGGATACGGTTACTCTTGCGGGAATTTTGAGGACGTCGGAAGTCCGGAAGTCCGAAAGTCCGAAAGTGGTTATTGGTGAGGATGAGGAGCATGAAATCGAGGTAATTAACCAGATACCACAAACCGTCAACATCGGTCCAGCTGGTACGGCGATGCGGTTTTTAACAGCATATTACGCCATTGGTAAAGAAGAAGTAATATTAACAGGCAGCGAGAGGATGAAGCAAAGGCCAATTGGAATATTGGTTGATGCGCTGAGCGAGTTGGGTGCCCATATTGAATTTGAAGAAAAGGCCGGATATCCTCCTATCAAACTAAAAGGCAGTTTTGAGCAGCAAACTCGTAAGATCAGTATAAAGGGTAATATCAGCAGTCAGTATATCACTGCGCTACTACTCATTGCTGCCAAACTGCCTTTCGGTTTGGAATTACATATAGAGGGCGAATTAACTTCGCAACCGTATGTAGAAATGACTTTAGCGATGTTGAAGCAGGCAAATATACAGCACAGCTGGCAGGGCAATGTTATTTCGATTTTAAATCAGGAGTTTGCAACTACATCGTTACACATCGAACCCGACTGGAGCGCAGCATCCTACTGGTACGCCATAGCGGCCCTAAGTGATGAGGCCGAGTTATTTCTGCCGGGCTTAACTTCCTACAGCCTGCAAGGCGACAGCGTAATTACCGAGATCATGGCTAACTTTGGTATCACATCGCAATTTAAAGATGGTGGTGTGCTTTTAACCAAGGAACCAAAGCCGGTTGTTCGGAAAATCTTCGACATGAAAGAATGCCCGGATCTGGCGCAAACAGTTATCGTAGTATGTGCAGCTTTGGGCCACGAAGCCAGCTTTACCGGGCTGGAAACTTTGAAGATCAAAGAAACCGACCGTATCCTTGCCCTGCAGACAGAGCTGGACAAGATCGGGGTGAAACTGGCAGAAAAAGGCCAGGTGTACAAACTGGACTGCAGCCAAAAACAATTGCCGCAGCGCATGTTTGTAAATACCTACGATGATCACCGTATGGCGATGGCCTTTGCGCCGCTGGCTATCCTGATCCCCGAACTGGAAATAGAAGATGCCGATGTGGTAGAAAAATCATACCCGGCATTTTGGAAGGATTTGGCAAAGGTGGGCTTTGCGAGCCACCCGGCCTTTTGAAGCAGAGCCGAAGATTATAGCACAATTATTAATTTCACATTATCAAACATTCCCCCTTCGGGGGGTTAGGGGGCCATATGGCAGGTAACTCATTCGGGCAAATATTCAGGATAACAACTTTTGGTGAATCGCATGGCGAGGCTATCGGCGTGATCGTTGATGGTTGCCCGGCAGGCTTAACGGTTGATCTGGATTATATCCAGGGCGAACTGGATAAGCGCAAACCAGGGCAAAGTAAGATCACCACACAGCGTAAAGAAGCTGATACCGTAAAAATTCTTTCAGGCACTTTTGAAGGAAAAACTACAGGTACACCGATAGCAATGATTATCCCGAATGAGGATCAGCGTTCAAAAGATTACGGCCATAATGTGGATGTGTTCCGCCCGTCGCATGCAGATTACACTTATCAATCAAAATACGGCATCCGCGATCACCGTGGCGGCGGCCGTTCGTCTGCCCGCGAAACCGCGGCGCGTGTTGCCGCTGGTGCATTAGCCAAATTATTATTGAAAACGCAGGGCATCGAAGTACTGGCCCATGTAAGCAGCGTTGGCAGAATAGATGCGCCCAATGTATTTATTGAAGACGCGCAGGAGTTTTTAGCTATCCGCGAGCAAAACATTGTACGCTGTGCCGACCCGGCTACCGCCGTAGAGATGATAGAATTTATAGATGGCATTCGCAAACAGGGCGATACGGTGGGCGGTAAAGTAAGCTGCTATATACAAAATTGCCCGGTTGGCCTAGGCGACCCGGTTTTTGACAAACTACATGCCGACCTGGGTAAAGCTATGCTTAGCATTAATGCTGTACATGGATTTGAATTCGGTTCGGGCTTTAGCGGCAGTGAAATGCTGGGATCAGAACACAACGATATCTTTTTAAAAGATGCAGCTGGTAATGTAACCACCCGCACCAATTTTTCGGGAGGTATTCAGGGTGGGATCAGTAATGGCATGCCAATCGAGTTTAAAGTAGCCTTTAAACCAGTTGCTACGATCATGCACAACCAGCAAACGATAGACAGCGAGGGCAATGCTGCCGAGATCACCGGGAAGGGACGGCATGACCCTTGTGTAGTGCCACGTGCGGTGCCCATTGTAGAAGCTATGGCAGCACTGGTTTTAGCAGATCATTGGCTGCGGAACAGAAATTCGAAATTGTAAACCTTACTTCGCGTTTCTTATTGTGCTTTTTTAAAAATAAGTTTATTAACATTTAAGGTTCTTTTTCTTAGGTGCCGTACCGCCTCTTTTCGACCTTACTTTGTTAATGTTTTCCAGCGCAACTGGTATTTTACAGGCCGTATCACTCACATCCACAGTAACTGTGCCTATGCGCGTGGCTGCAGCAATGGCTTCCGCTGCTAATTCGTCAACATAGGAGCCCAATGCAATAACAAATCCGTTCATAGTATACACCACCCGGTTTGCCGAGGAGTGGATCTGTTGCTCCACCCGGGATAGCAAATTGTGCAACTTCTCCATGTCCAACTCTGCGTCGGTTTTCAAAGCAACAGTATTACTCAGCGTAGCCCATCCGGTGGCTGCAATGTGTTCAACAGGGCTTTCTATCCATTGCAGCGCCATCCCGAAACCATACCTGCTGCCGGCAGCAACCCATGGTACAGTATATTCACTAATGTTGTTAGACACCGCTGCTTCAGCCCAGCTTTGCAGGTCAGCTTGCGTCATGGCAGCATCATAAGCAATTAAGCCGGCCAGGTACATAGCGTCGGCATTGCCTGTAGCAAAAAGGTTTTTTGCTAGCTGGTAATCTTTTTTGATCTTGTTTTGAATCGGTTTGAGATACTCCACCTTAACGCCGAAGAACGGTTCTTTAACCCCGTGCTTCAGCAGGATTTTTTTGATGCTTTCGCTACCCTTTGATTCCAGTTCGGCCATAATCTCGGTAACGTTCATGGTGATCTTTTTTAGTATTTAAAATTACTGATTTTAAGATAGCCCGCTTATGACTTAAAATATTATAATTCTCAAAACAACGTATTTCTAGATACAAAACCTAAATTTGATTATCCTATAGGCTAACCCTTAATCTTTTCCTTCGTGTCTATAATTACCGTATACAAAAATGCCTACAGCGGCTTATCGCGCAACAACTGGTACCTGAGCATCGTAATGCTCATCAACCGGAGTGGCACCATGGTGGTGCCACTCCTAACCATTTACTGCATCAAACAATTGCACTTTTCGGTTACAGAGGCCGGGTATATCATGGCTCTTTTTGGTATTGGATCTATCATCGGTGCTTATTTCGGAGGTTTACTATCTGATAAGATCGGCTTTTATGATATGCAGGTAGGCACCTTATTAAGTGGCGGGTTAATGTTTATCGTATTGGGATTCCAAACAACATTTATCACTTTGGCTATCGGCACCTTTTTACTTAGCTTTTGTAATGAAGCTTTTCGCCCGGCCAATTCTACTGCCGTTGCGTTTTACAGCAAGCCCGAAAATAAAACCCGCTCCTACTCACTGCACAGGTTAGCCGTGAATCTAGGCTGGGCCGTGGGTGCTGCTACCGGTGGCTTTCTGGCCTCATTCAATTACCATTTATTGTTTTGGGTAGATGGCTGTACTAATATTTTTGCGGCTTTAATGCTGTTAAAGTTGATGCCAAGATCTGCGTATACCCCGCCGGTGAAAAACAAAGTTGCATCAGCAACTAACAGATCCGCTTACCAAGATAAAGTATACCTGCTCTTTATCCTGCTGATCACCCCTTTTAATATTTGTTTCTTTCAGTTCTTCATCATGGAACCGGTGTTTTACAAGCTGGAATGGCATTTTAACGAGCGTTTTATTGGTTCGCTGCTGGCGCTAAACGGTATTATCATTGCACTCGTTGAACTGGTGATGGTCAACTACCTGGAACGGCGAAAGCACCCGTTGCTGATCATCGCCGCCGGTGTTGTAGTTACGGGAATTGGCTTTGTGCTGCTTAATTTTTTACCTGCAAGTGCAGCTGCAGCTATCCTGGTGGTACTCATCGTTACCCTTGGCGAAATGCTAAGCATGCCTTTTATGAACTCGTTTTGGGTATCACGCTCAACTTCAACTAATCGGGGGCAGTATGCGGCGCTTTATACCATGGCCTGGTCGGCAGCGCAGGTTATCGCACCAACATTTGGCAGCCAGGTTATTCAGCATGGGGGCTTTAAGCTCCTATGGTGAATCCTGGGCGGCATCTCTGCGGTGGTCTGCGCAGGCATGCTCCTGATGTACCGCTACCATGCCGAAGACAAGATATTAGCAGACATTAAACTTGCCGAAGCAGAAATGCAGGAAGCATAAGCAACTTATTAATTTACCCCACCAACATTCCCACATGAAACGCGTTTTGATACTCGACCTCGATAATACCATTTACCCGGTTAGCTCAATTGGCGATCACCTATTTGCAAATTTGTTTCTATTGATAGATGAACATTTGCAGCCGGGAGACAGCGACATAGTAACAAAGGCAAAACACGAACTCACCCGCCGACCCTACCAGTATGTGGCAGATGATTTTGGCTTTAGTCCGGAATTAAAAGCCCGGGGGATGGAATTGCTGAGCGATATTGAAGTGGAAATTCCCATGAAGGCTTTCGACGAGTATACCGATTTGCGGGAAATCCTGATAGAAAAATACCTGGTAACAACCGGTTTTACCAAACTTCAATTAAGTAAAGTAAAAATGCTGGGCATTGAGGCAGATTTTAAAGGCATCTATATCGTAGACCCTGAAAAATCAGCCCAAACCAAGAAGGATATTTTTGAGATGATCATGCAGGAGAATCACTACGGAGCTGCAGAGGTGCTGGTTATTGGCGACGATCCCAAATCAGAGATCAGAGCGGCAAATGAGCTGGGCATAGATACCTTTTTATTTGACCCGGGGGATAACCATACAGATGCTACGGTAACTTACCGTGGAAAAGATTACAAGGAAATATCGCGGATAGTAACCAAGGGCTGATCTTACTGATTTTATCAGGAGCACATCGTCCCGGTATAGTTCAGCGAAGAAAGGTTACCACCACTTAACTTTATTCAATGTCAACCCATATTATACTATCGACAATCAATTATTTGAAAATAATTGACGAATTATGCGGCAACCCTCTTGTGTTGGTTTGACTTCGTTTCGGTAACCAAGAAGTGTTTATTCCAAATCATATTAAAGGCCGGTGCTTTGTAAAACTTTTACAGTTACCAGCAACTGTCCAAAGTGCCGGGTTGTATGTTCCGCAGCATGTACATAAAGGCCCATTTTGGTAGATGGTAACCCTGCCCTGCCAACGCCTCTGAAATCTGTAAGCGTAACCTCCTCTACCTGCTTAAGTTCAGCAAGTGCTTCATCTACCTGCAAATTAAATTTTTCGACTAATTGCGAAGCAGTGTATATTTTTGTATTCATTTTGCCTTCGGCTGCAAGATATTCAAGCTGGGTCTCAGATAATCTTTCATTTCTGGCGTAGGTAAAAAGCCGGTCCAGCACACCCGTCAGATGCTGCAAATGAAATGCAACCGATGCCATTCCCGCAACCGTTTCAAAAAGCTGATCATCCGGAAAACCATCCATCAATACATCAAGTTCTTCTCGTACCTGCAGCAATGCGAACGCAACGGGTTGCACTAATGGAGCCATCCCCGGCAAGGGGCCGCGCATCCACACTTCGGGTTGTTTACTCATAGTTTGGTTATGGCTTGGTTGCCAGGCGTGCTTTCACATCATCATGGCTTAGCGTAGTGGGCAGGGCATAAACCTCTTTAACTCTTTCTTTGGTATTATCAGTCCATAGCCAGCTCGTCCAGGTCATGAACCAAAGCCACTTGGGCTGATGTTTTAAGATCGTGGCATTGGGTAATTCGCCATTCTCGGTTAGTGCAATGGGCTTACCTGCTGCCAAGGCCAGCAATTCGTTGTAATCGTTTTGTTCGTAATCAAAATGATAAACGTCGGCACCTAAAATATCTACATAATTTGCGCCTGGGTAGTAGTCTTTATAGTGATAAGCTTCATCCTCAGGAATATCACGCAAGCTGTTTGCCCCCCAAACCCAGATCAGGTTATTTAAATGATGGTAATTGGTATACCTGTCGTACATCATTTTGTACAGCTTAACGATACCGTCGGGGCCTTTTTTGTTCCCCCACCAAAACCAAACACCGTTCATTTCATGGTATGGGCGCCAAAGCACCGGCACATGCGCATCCTGCAGCTGCTTCAGGTATCCGGCTATCACATCGATCTGGGCCAGCCACTTTTTGTTTAGAGCAGTATGGGGTGTTATCAATTCTTTCCATTCGGCTGCGGTAAGTTTTCCTTGTACACTCTTCTTCCAATCGTACGGCGGTTCATCCGTAGGCCTGCCCTGGTGCCACATCAGGCTAACGAGGTAACCCTCACGCGATTTTTTGATCGATTCGTTAACAATGTTCTGCCCCAAATCTTTATCACCCCAAAGGATAAAATCAGTACCCCAAAGTGCCGGATTTTTGCCCGTGATGTTACGGGCGCTATCCGAAAACACATTCAGATCGCTATTATAATTATGCTGACCAGAAAGGATCTGTTTACCATTTATCTCATAAAGATAAGCCAGCAAATCATTAACCTCCCTGGTCGCGTTTTTATTTACAGGCTTAAATGTTTGCGCCATTGGCTTGCAGGCAACCAACACAATTAACGGAAACAGTAAGAGATATTTTTTCATGTATATGAGCTGATAGATAGCTAGCCGGCCAAGGCCTACAACAAATTGGAATTGTGGTATGCCTATTGCTATGTTGAACCAAATTTACCATTTAAATTAGCAGATGAAAAAATCTATCCTAAAAAATAAACTTGCTTTAACCATCTTCATGATGGCTGCGTTGGCGCTGGTTTTCCAAAGCTGCTCAAAAAAGAGCCGGTCTGACCTTGGCGCTACACTTTTCAAAAAAACGAATAACAAGGTTTTTAAAGATGCAACACCCGAAGGCCTTGCTGAAGTATTTAAAAAAGTACTTGCAGAGGAAAAAAGCCATGTAAATAATCCTAACCTGATCAACGCCTATTACGAAGCAAACGATTATGACCCGGCTTTTGTAATGGATCATATTTTTAACGGCGACGTGGATGTAACAGCTACGTATTTTTCAAAGGCCGGGGAGCACGGTCTGGATCCGAAGATGTTCAACGCTGACCAGATCAATGCGCTGGTAGCTAAATTTAAGGATAAGAAAGCGATCAAAAATTTAGATGAGGCTTACCGTGATATTGCTTTACTGGAGATCACCACTGCCAATTCGCTGATCAATTATTCAAACGCCTTGCAATACGGGATATTAAGTCCGCGCAAGATTTACCAGCGTTACTATACCGCAACCAAACGCCCGGATAGCGCCGGCATGTCGCGCATCTTTTACATCAAGGATATGAGGCATTTTCTGGATAGCATCCAGCCGAAAGATCCACAATATCTTTCTCTGCAAAAAGCACTAAAAGATGGCACTACCGCCCCGGGCATCAGCAAAGAAGAAACCACCCGCTACCTGGTGGTGAACCTGGAACGCCTGAGATGGAAAAATAAACCAACGCAGGCTAAATATGCTATCGTTAATATCCCCGATTACCGTTTGGATGTAATGGATAATGGTAAATCTATCCTGGATATGAAAGTTTGTGTTGGTGAAGGCCGCAATACCGACAAAACTGAATCATTGGTAGATTACGACGAAAGTGATAAAATCGACCGCCCTTTTGACCGCGAAACCCCGCAGTTGAACAGCATGATTCACAGCGTACAGGTAAATCCGGTATGGAACATTCCGCAAAGCATAGCCAGTAAGGAGATCATGGTGGAAGCGGCTAAAGATCCTTACTACCTGTCGAATAAAAATATCGATGTTTACGAAAACGGTAAAAAAATTGAAGACCCTGAAACATTAGATTTTGCTAATGCACCGAAAGACAAATATGAGTTTAAACAGCGCCCCGGTGATGATAACGCTTTGGGTAAAATCAAATTCTTATTCAATAACAAAAGCAGTGTATACCTGCATGATACCCCGGCCAAGGCGGCATTTGATAAATCGATGCGCGCTGTAAGCCACGGATGCGTGCGCTTAGGTAACCCCGATGGGTTTGCTAAGGTTGTTTTTGGCGAAGGTTCAACTTATGATAAGATCTCGCAAGCAATGACCGAAGATAATCCAGATCCGACAACTATTGGTGTGCCAGGTAAATTACCTATTTATATTACCTACATTACCTGCTGGACAGACAGTACCGGTACTATTCAGTTCCGCCCGGATGTATACGGTTTAGATGTGGTACTATATGGTCACCTACAAAGATTTTTGGCTAGCAACGATCAGATAGCAAAGTTGTAATAAATAGGGTGCGTAGAAACAGTAAAGGCCGTGTCGTAATGTTCGACACCGCCTTTGTGCTTATAGATCTAACTTATTTTAGGAATTAGATTTATTGATAAATCAAATTACTTTATTAATCCAGCCATTGACCACTCACCCGTTAAGCGTTAATAAAAACAAAGTTGTTATCAAACATGTCCAGTTTTATCTTGCTGTCACGATCTACTGTGCCGGCCAGGATCTGCTTAGATAGTTCATTCATAATCTTCTTTTGGATCACCCGTTTCAACGGCCTGGCACCAAACTGCGGGTCATAGCCTAATTGGGCTAACCAGTCCAATGCTTCGTCCGATGCCTCGATGGTAATGCCAAGTTCGGCCAGTGTGCCTTGCAGGTGTTTAAACTGCAGCTTCACAATATCGGTGATCTCGTCCCTGCTCAAAGGGGTAAACATAATGATCTCATCTATCCGGTTCAAAAACTCAGGGCGGATGGTTGCCCGCAGAATATTGAAAAGATCATTCTTGGTCTTGGCGATCACTTCGTCACGGTTCTTATCTGTTAAAACCTGAAAATTCTCCTGTATCACGTTAGAGCCGATATTAGACGTCATGATGATGATGGTATTTTTAAAGTTTACCACACGCCCTTTATTATCCGTAAGATGCCCGTCATCTAATACCTGCAGCAGAATGTTAAACACATCCGGATGTGCTTTTTCAATCTCATCCAGCAATACAACGCTGTAAGGTTTGCGGCGTACGGCTTCGGTCAACTGTCCGCCCTCATCATAACCCACATAGCCCGGAGGCGCACCAATCAATCTCGACACAGCATGACGCTCCTGGTACTCACTCATATCTATCCGCACCAGTGAATTCTCATCGTTAAACAGGTATTCGGCCAGTGCTTTAGCCAATTCGGTTTTACCAACACCGGTAGTCCCAAGAAATATAAAAGAACCGATTGGCTTGCGCTTATCCTGTAAACCAGCTCTGCTGCGGCGGATAGCGTCACTTATTGCTTCAATGGCTTCCTCCTGCCCTGCCACACGTTTGTGCAGTTCGCCTTCCAGGTTCAGTAATTTCTCGCGCTCGCTCTGGATCATCTTACTTACGGGGATACCAGTCCAGCGGCTTACCACACCGGCAATATCGTCGGCAGTAACCTCTTCTTTCAGCATACGGCTGTCATCCTTATTTTCCTCAAGCGCAGCTTTCAGTTTTTCTACCTCAGCCTGTGCTTCGCGGATGGTACCATAGCGCAGTTCAGCAACTTTACCGTAATCACCGGCACGTTCAGCCTGCTCGGCTTCCAGCTTATAATTTTCTATTTGTTCAACTTTTTTGTTGATCCCGTCCACTATATCCTTTTCTCCCTGCCATTTCGCCCGGAGTGAATCCCGCTGGGCGGATAGGTTGGCTATCTCTTCGCTCAGCTCTGCAACCTTGCGGTCGTCGCGCTCCCGTTTAATAGCTTCGCGTTCAATCTCCAGCTGCATAATGCGGCGCTCCAGTTCATCAACGGCTTCCGGCACCGAATCCATTTCCAAACGTAGTTTAGATGCAGCTTCGTCCATCAAGTCGATCGCCTTATCCGGCAAAAACCTGTCGGCGATATAACGCTGCGACATTTCCACGGAAGCAATGATCGCCTCGTCTTTGATCCGCACCTTGTGGTGTGCCTCGTAGCGTTCCTTTAAGCCACGCAGAATAGAGATCGCATCAGCGGTGTCAGGCTCATCTACCATTACCTTTTGGAAACGGCGTTCCAGAGCCTTATCTTTCTCCACATATTTTTGGTATTCATTCAGGGTAGTTGCGCCAATGGCTCTTAATTCGCCACGTGCCAAAGCCGGTTTTAGGATGTTTGCAGCATCCATTGCGCCTTCCCCGCCGCCTGCACCTACCAGCGTGTGGATCTCATCGATAAAGAGGATAATTTCCCCATCACTTTGAATCACTTCTTTAATAACCGCTTTCAAACGTTCTTCAAATTCGCCTTTGTATTTGGCGCCGGCAATCAAGGCTCCCATGTCCAGGGAGAAAACCGTTTTTGTTTTCAGGCTTTCGGGAACATCCCCTTTAATGATGCGGAACGCAATCCCTTCGGCAATGGCGGTTTTACCTACACCCGGCTCACCAACCAGTATGGGGTTGTTTTTTGTACGGCGCGACAAAATTTGAATTACCCTGCGAATTTCCTCATCCCGGCCGATTACCGGATCGAGTTTGCCGCTTTCTGCGTATTCATTTAAGTTGCGTGCATATTTATTTAGTGCATTATATTGTGCTTCAGCGTTCTGGTCAGTCACTTTGTTATCGCCGCGTAATTCGGTAATGGCCTTTTTCAGGTCTTTTTCATTTACGCCAAAGTCTTTTAGCGCCGATGATGTCTTATCGCCGGCAGCCAATACGCCCAGCAGCAAATGCTCGACCGAAACAAACTCATCTTTAAATTCCTTGAGATAAGATTGCGCCTTTTGCAACACAGTATTGACAGTTGACGACAGATACACATTACTGCCACTTACTTTCGGGTAAGTTGCTATCTGGGTATCCAGCGTATCGTTTAACCTGTTGAGGTTAACATTTAGTTTTTTTAATAAATAGGTTATAACATTTTCATCAACCAATAGTAAGCCTTTAAGCAGGTGTGCTGTTTCAATAGCCTGCTGCTGGTTGCCTGTTGCTATCTCGGAAGCCTTTTGAACGGCCTCCTGTGCTTTTATGGTAAAGTTGTTAAAATTCATAGTACTTGATTATGCTCAAAACTGCTGCCACGCATCAAGTCAGGAATAATTGGCGCTTGGTTTATAAATGAACGGACAGATTGTCGCTTCATCCAGAAAAATCGGTCAAAATGCCGTCTAGTCTACAGTTTTGTTCTAGATTCTTTACACAAATTGTTACTTTTAGCCAACCCTTACTTACACAAATTGGATACTCACTATTTCTCCAAACTACCGGCAAAGTCCAGCCATGCCTACCGGAACTACTACACCTATCAAAACCTACTTAGTGTACGAACTGCAAGTTTCGTCTTCCTGGTACTTAACCTGGTAATCCGGGTCCTTTACCACATTTTTCCGGAGAGTTTGACCAAAGCCCAGAATTTCCCGGAATTTAGCCTGACCAACTGGATCTACATAATAGTTACTCCGCTATTTTATTTAGGCAGTCATTTATTCATCAGGAATTTTAAAACTACAAAGCGGGGATCTGCAGGGATGGCCCTTTTTGTGTTTATGTTTTCATTGTATATCATCAGTTGTGGTATGTATTCCAGTTTTATTGCCACAGCCGATCCAAGCAATGCCCTTACACTATACCTTGTTGCGCTGAGTTTAGTTAGTGTGTTGTTGGTGTTTGAGTACTATGAAATATTGCTGCTGCTGGTGAGCACCGAGATCCTGTTTACCATCTTGCTTTTTCATGCCCAGGCCGATGCAACAGAAATGACTTACAATCAGATGATCTCTGCCATTTTATTATCAGGATTTTTCCTCACTTCCCGGTATTTCTTCTCCTACAAGGCCAGCTATTACCTCCAGATCATCGAGATCCGTGAAAAAAAAACGGTTATTGAAAAAGCAAACATCTTCAAAAACCAGGTATTAGGCACCGTAGCGCATGATCTGCGTAATCCTATCGCAGCGGTAGAATCCTTGGCGATGATGATGGAGCTGGAGGATATTGATGAAGACACGCAGGAAAATTTGACTATGATACGAGATAGTTGCGTAAAGGCCCGCACCATAATAGATGACCTGCTGGAGGCCGCCCGCAATCAGGGTAATGCCAATTTCGATACCCACCGCACAGAGTTGAATCACCTGCTGCAGGGCCTGGTAAATAGCTGGAAAATACAGCTTGGCGGCAAAAATAACGTGGTGCTGATCAGCGGGGTTAAAACGGTGTACGCACTCATCAACCACGATAAATTCCCGAGGGTGATAGATAACCTGGTGAGCAACGCACTTAAATTCTCTAAAGACACCGACAAAGTGGAGATCCACCTTAGCAGCATAAAGGGGCGGGTGATCATTAAAGTGAAAGACCAGGGCCTTGGTATCCCGAAAGAGATGGTACCAAAGATCTTCGACCGATTCTCCGGCGCGGGCCGTACCGGCTTAAAAGGCGAGCAATCCACCGGACTCGGACTAAGCATTGTAAAGGATATTGTAGAAGGGCACGGCGGGATGATAAGTGTGCAGAGTATTGAGGGTAAAGGCAGCACGTTTACGATAGAATTGCCGCAGGCGGAGTAGAGTCTGAATCAGAATTTTCAGAATTAGTCAATTTTCAGAATTATGAATTATAGTTTTGTGTAATTATCAGGCCATTCCTAAAGTACCAAGCTTATTATTCTGTTCATTCTATTCTGTGAATTCTGATTCAGACAAAAAATTTCTCGTTGAAATTCACCAGGAACAATTTCTCTGTTGCGCGGGTACACGCGGTGTAAAACCATCGAAGGAAATCGGTATTCACCATCTCGTCGGTTAAGTAGCCCTGGTCTACAAAAACGGCTTCCCATTGGCCGCCCTGGGCTTTATGGCAGGTGATGGCGTAGGCAAACTTTACCTGCAGGGCATTGTAGAACGGGTTCAGCTTCAGTTCTTCGTGTTTAAGGCGTTTGTTTGGGATATGGTCGTAGTCCTTCATAGCCTCCAGGTATAGGCGCTTCTGATCGGCTGGCAGTAAGGCGGGTGCTTCAGAATATAGGGTATCCAGCAAAATCTTACAATCAAGCACCGGGTCTTCGGCATAATCAATAAATTCCAGCTGCACATCCGCAAACCGGAAACCGTACATCTCCTCTATCCGGCGTACTTTACGCACCCGGGCAATATCACCGTTCGCAATAAAACCAGTACTCTGCTGCTCCTCCTCGTCTTTCAGCCAGAAATAATTATTCCGAACGATCATCAGCTGGTCGCCACCGGTAAGTTCTTCTTCACGCATCAGGATACGCCCGCGAATTTGCCGGTTATACATATTGGCGTTCTTATTACTTCGGCAAATGATGAGCGTACCATCATAGCCGTGCCTGCTGTAGGCATCATTTAACCCCTCTTCCAGCAGCTCGCTGGTCATACGGGTAACATCCTTAAATCCATCGGTGATGATCTGCGGCATCTCTTCCTCTTCCTTGCGAATAATTTCGCGCAGGTTCGTTACGTTGAGCAAAATGCCCGAATCCTTTTGCTGGCGCAAAACATCTGTAAGTTCATAGCCATGGATGGCCAGCCGGAATTCGGCCTTCATGAGCCGGGCATCCAGCGCCGGGCTGTCAAAAGCACCCACAGGCGGCAATTGTGCGGTATCTCCTACCAGCATCAGCTTGCAATTTCTGTCGTTGTAAACGTAACTTACCAGATCCTGCAGCAAGGTGGCACGCATGTGGCCACCCAACTCATGCGAGATCATCGATGCCTCATCGATAATAAAAATCGTATTGGTGCTCAGGTTTTCGGCAAGGGCAAAGCCTTCATTCATATTCATCGCCGATTTCTTCCGGTAGATCCGTTTATGGATGGTAAAAGCTTTACGGCCCGAATAATTGGTGATCACTTTGGCAGCCCTGCCCGTAGGCGCCAGTAATACCGATTTGTATTCGTACTGTGGTAACGCTTTTACCAGCGCACCTAATACGGTTGTTTTACCCGTACCGGCGTAGCCCCGCAAAATAAAACACTCATCGCCGTTATTGCTCTGCAAAAAACGGTGCAGCCTGCCAAACAGCTCGGTTTGCTGTGTTGTGGGCTGATGCGGGAAGAATCGGGTTATCTGTTCTAATACGGGCACATGCAAAAATGCTGATAACTATGTTAATTAAGTAGTGCGAAAAAATATTACTTTTGTTCAAATCCCTGCATGAGCGAGCATACTTACAAATACACCGACGAGCGCCTCAACCTAAGCGAGGCAACTGATTACAATTTGTTGATACAAGTTGATCTGCATAGTTTTAGCTATGCAATTGCTGAAGGGAAAAGGTTAGTGGCCTGGGCCGAAAATTGCCCGCTTAATGAGTTGAGCGATCCGCGCGAACTACGGGATGTGCTTACCGCAAATTACAACAAGGTGATTACCGGGCTTTGTGCAACCGGCTTTACACTGGTTCCCGAAAGTTTGTTCGACAATGAATATGCCGCCAATATTGCCCGCCTGTTGGATGTTGGTGCTAGTGACAAAGTTTTTGCTCAACCATTGGACGATAAAAATACCATTGTTTATAAGGTTGATGCAGCATTGGCTGAAACACATGGTCGTTTACCAAATGAAACCGTTGTTCACCGTGCTAAAGGATGGATAGCTGCCATTGCAAATAACTATCCTACCAGCACCGATTTGTTTTTAAATATTGAAAACGACACAGTGGAACTGCTTAATTTCACCCAGGACAGGTTGCGCTTTTACAATTCGTTCCTGTACAAAAACCATGAAGAACTGGCCTATTTCAGCGCCTTTGTAGCGAACGAATTGAACCTGAGCCCAGCCGACTTGACATTAGTCCTAAGCGGCGATGTAAGCATATCAGACAAATCTGTCAGCTACTTAGCCGAGTTTTTTGGAAAAGTAAGAATTAATCGTATCCAGGTTTTGGATTTGCCAGAACAGGTTATACCTCACAAAATACTTAGCCTTGCGGCCTTATCGCTATGCGCATCATCGGAGGAAAACTAAAAGGTTTGCGGCTTAACCCGCCTAAGAATTTACCCGTACGCCCTACAACCGACCTTGCCAAAGAGGCGTTATTTAATATCCTGCTAAACCAAATTGAGTTTGAAGACATCACCGTACTCGATCTGTTTAGCGGCACTGGTAATATTGCTATGGAATTTGCCTCTCGCGGTGCGGCCCAGGTTACCGGGGTTGACCGTAGCCAGCAATGTGTTTTTTACGTAAAAGACACCACCCGCCAGCATGGCCTCACTAATGTGCAAACCTTTAAGGCAGATGTTTTCAAATATCTGGAGATGGAAACGGAGCAGTACGATCTGATCTTTGCCGATCCGCCTTACGATCTTAACAAGATTCCGGAGATACCGAAAATCATATTTGACAAACAGCTGCTTAAACCTGATGGATTGCTAATCGTTGAACATCAATCGCTTCAAAACCTGAGCAACCACCCCGCCTTTGTGGAGCAACGGAAGTATGGCCATTCTTCCTTCTCATTTTTTAAGACACCCGCAAATACCCCTGGATAATTGTTTCAGCTGATTTCTTAAGATCATTAAATTATTTCAATTTGCTAAATCGATTTATTTAATTTTTCTTTATCATTGCTGACCCAAGCACCAACCCTGATGAGATCATTATTCACGTTATTGCTGCCAGCCTTTTTATTGGTGGCTGCACAAACCCTTAAAGCTCAAACCCCCGATGCACCAACCGCCCCAAGAGATTGGAAAGGGCAATGGATATCTGCTCCGTTTGACCATGGTAAAGAATACGGTGTATATTACTTCCGCAAATGCATCAGCTTAAAAGCAAAGCCATCCAGCTTCTGGGTGCATATATCGGCCGATAACCGGTACAAACTCTATGTAAATGGTACACTGGTATCTTTAGGCCCGGCTCGTGGTGATACGTATTTCTGGAATTATGAAACGGTGAACCTGGCACCTTACCTCCAATCCGGTAAAAATGCTGTAGCAGCACTTGTTTGGAACGAAGGCAGATTTAGCCCGGCGGCGCAAATAAGTGTTAGGGCAGGTTTTGTATTGCAAGGTAATTCACCTGCGGAAGATTCCCTGAATACCAATAGTACCTGGAAGGGCGTTCCGGATAATGGCCATCAGCCTATCCCCGGTTATTTTTTTGCTGCCAGCAAAGGCGAAATGGTAAATATGAATAACGCCATAAAAGGAGACTGGACGGCTGTGGATTTCGACGATAGCAAATGGCCCGGCGCCAATAAAATAACCGACGCGAAACGTAAAGGAACAGCGTGGGGCATAGAATGGGCACTTGTACCCTCCACCCTCCCGGCAAGAGAAATGACCTACCAGCGGCTGGCCAAACTCCGCAGCGCAACCGGTATTGATGTCCCCGCAGGCTTTCCGGAAAGAACGACTGCAGTGACGATCCCACCCAACACAACGGTATCGTTGCTGCTGGATCAATCGTTCGAAACAAACGCTTTCGTAACTTTTAAATTTAGCGGTGGCAAGGATGCAGGCATCTCGCTTGGCTATGCAGAATCGCTTTATGAGAATGGCACAAAGGGCGTAAATAAGGGAAACCGCAATGAAGTTGATGGAAAGGAATTTATTGGCCGGACGGACAGCCTTATAGCAGATGGCAGTAAGGGCCAATCATTTACCACTTTAAACTTTCGTACTTATCGCTACATCAAGTTGTTTGTAAAAACCAGTAATGAGCCGCTGGTGATCGACGACCTTTATGGAACCTTTACCGGCTACCCCTTCAAACGAACATCCTCAATTCATACAGACAACAGCGAAATAAACCAGATGCTGGATATTGGCTGGCGCACGGCCAGGCTAAATGCCTGGGAAACCTATACAGACTGCCCTTATTATGAGCAGCTGCAATACATCGGCGATACCCGGATCCAGGCGGTAGTATCCTATTTCAACACATCCGACGATAAGCTGGCCCGAAATGCGCTGACACAAATTGATCACTCGCGCTTACCGGAGGGCGTAACGGCGAGTTGCTATCCATCAAACGGAACGCAGGTGATCTCTCCATTTTCGCTCTGGTATATCGGTATGCTGCATGATTACTGGATGTATCGCGGCGACGACGACTTTATTAAAGATAAATTGCCGGGTGCACGTGGCGTGCTGCAATTTTTTACCCGGTACCAGCAAGCAGACGGCTCGTTGAAAGACACGCCCTATTGGGCTTTTGTAGACTGGGCAGGCAATATGGCCGGTGGAATTGATGGAAACGATGGCAGCGCCGCGATTTATGACCTGCAGCTTTTGTATGCCTACCAATGGGCGGCTGATATGGAAGCTAAAATTGGATTGAAAGAATACGCTGCTTTATACAACCAAAAGGCAGCGCAATTAAAGGTTACCATTCAGCGCAAATACTGGGATCCGGCTAAAAAGCTGTATGCCGATACCAGGGAAAAAACCGGCTACTCGCAACATGCAAATTCGCTGGCCATCCTCACTGGTATGGTAAGCAAAGCTGATTTGCCGGCAGTGGCTAACGGACTACTTAACAACAAAAGCCTCACACAGTGTTCGGTTTATTTCAAATACTATCTCAATCAGGCATTGGCAAAGGCAGGCCGGGGTAACGACTACCTCAACTGGCTTGGCATTTATAGGGAAAACATGGCGATGGGCCTTACCACGTGGGCCGAATACTCGGATGTCAACACATCGCGTTCAGATTGCCATGCCTGGGGATCAAGTCCAAATATTGAGTTTTTCAGAACCGTTTTAGGGATAGACAGCTATGCCCCGGGATTTAAAAAAATAAAGATAGAACCACATTTGGGAGATATCACCACAATCAGCGGTGAAATTCCGCATCCTAACGGCAAAATAGCAGCAGCCTACAAACTTGAAGACAAACATTGGAAAATAAGCGCTGAATTACCAAAAGGTACTACAGGTGTTTTAATTTGGAAAGGTAAACAGTATGAGCTAAAAGCCGGGAGTAACAGCTTAGCTATTTAGTCAGTTCCTATTTAACATTAAACACAGCAACTCCCTGCTCTCCAAAGCCTTGTAGCTGATCTGCAGTGCCGTTGGTGATTATTGCATTTATCTTGTTCAGTGGGGCAAAGTTTAAATAGGTTTCTTTACCGATTTTTGCCGAGTCGCAAAGCAAATAGGTGAAGTGGCTGTTGGCGATAAATGCGGTGGTAATGCTCGCCTCTTTCTCGCTGTTGGCAAACAGTCCGTTTAGTGAAATGCCATCCACTCCAAGGAATGCTTTTGTAGCGCGGTAGCGGGCTATGTGTTCAGCAGCTACGCTCCCATGTACAGCTTGCCTTTCTGCATCTAATTCCCCGCCAATGATATTAATACTAACTTTGCTATTCTGCAATTCATAAACCACAGGCAACGAATTGGTTATCACCTTTATCTTCTTATGTTTAATGAACTGGCAAAGGCGAAAAACCGTACTACCGCAGTCCATAAATATACGATCGCCATCAATAATTTCGGCGGCGGCAATTCGGCAAATCTCGTCTTTTACAACTGCATTTTGAGCAGTCTTATTGACGAAAGCATGAGGCTTTTCATTAGGATCAATCTTTGTGGCTCCACCGTGGGTTCGATAAAGAAGGCCGTCGGCCGCCAATTGATTTAAATCCCTGCGGATGGTAATCTCAGCCATATTCAGTTCAACAGCAAGCTTCTTAATATCTGCCTCGCCATCTGTTTTTAAAGCATCAAATATTTTTTGCTTTCGCTTTTGAAAGTTCATTTTATTAGCCTTTATTTGTTCAAATATAATCAATAATGATCAAATTTGTTCAACAGTATGAAAAGTATCAAAATTCTTAAAACCGATTTGCTTTCTGATAATTGGTATAAATTGAATAAAATCACTTTTGAGGCTACCCAAAAAGACGGCAGTATCATTACCCAGGAACGGGAAGCCTATGATCGCGGAAACGGCGCTACCATCCTGCTATATAACCGGGAACAGGCATCTGTTGTGCTGACAAAGCAATTTAGGCTACCAACCTTCATCAATGGTAACGAAACAGGAATGATGATAGAAACCTGTGCCGGCCTGCTGGACAATGACCAACCGGAAGAATGCATCAGGCGTGAAACAGAGGAGGAAACCGGTTACAAAATCAAATCGGTACAAAAAGTATTTGAAGTGTATATGTCGCCCGGCTCGGTAACAGAAATTCTGCATTTTTTTGTGGCCGAATACCACAAGGATATGAAAGTAAACGACGGCGGTGGCGCTGAACACGAACAGGAGAATATTGAAGTGCTGGAAATGTCCTTTAATGCTGCCCTCGATATGATCAAAACCGGCGAGATCCGTGATGCTAAAACCATCATACTATTACAGCATGCACAGATCAACAATCTATTATTGTAACTTATTTATTGTTCTCAGCTTTACAGTTTCTTACTGCTAAAAAGCTCAAATAAAATAATCCAACCGTTATTTTGCTACTTTTGATAAAGCTTACACATATCCAAACTTATGAAAATAGCGCTGTTTCCCGGCTCATTCGATCCTGTTACCAAGGCCCATGTGGATATTGTAAAGCGGTCGGTAGATTTGTTTGACAAGGTTTATATCGGTATTGGCGTAAACAGCACCAAGCAAGGTTTGCTAAGTGTTGGTAAACGCGAAGACATGCTTCGGGCCGTTTTTGCCAATGATACCCGGATCCATATTGTTGCCTACGAAGGACTTACCGTAAACTTTTGCAAGAGCATCGGTGCTGATTACATGATCCGGGGTATCCGTACGGTATCAGATTTTGAATACGAAAAAGCCATTGCCCAGATGAATCATGCGCTGGAACCTGATATCGAAAGTATCTTTATTGTGAGCAAACCCGGCTACTCCTCCATCAGCTCCAGCATCGTACGTGAAATAATCCGTTACAATGGTGATGTAGCACAGTTTATGCCTAAAGAGGCACTACTTTATCTGTAATCAGGTCTGATTTGTGCAACACATCAATAATAGAAGGAAACGTATTGGCGATGATAGCCGCAATCTGTTCACGGTCAAAAAACCGCACAGCTGTGATGCCCTCTTCCAATTGCGGTACTAATTTAGCTTTGCCTTTATGCTTCATTGCATACCAGTGTGTTTTCTTTAAAACGGTATTACCCTTCCAAACATACATGTGGTAGGTTTTACAGATCTTATCTTCGAGTTTGTATACCTTAATTCCGCATTCCTCTTCAACTTCACGTACAGCCGCTACTTTGGTTTTCTCCCCCTTTTCAATCTTACCTTTGGGCAAATCCCACTTTTCGTTGCGGTAGATGAACAAATGGTTACCATCCTCGTTGCGTACCAACCCGCCAGCTGCCTCGACTAACTTAACCGTCTTTGTGATCATTTTAAGAAATGCCTTCGGATCCGCAGAAACTACGTAGAACAGTTTACCTTCCTGATTAGCTACCCATTGATAAATTATTTCGAGATCAAAATCCTCATCATCAATCCGTTGAAATTTTTCTGATTGCTCCGGCATTTCAGCCGTAAGTAAAATCACTTTTTCGTTAATATAAATTCTGTATTTTTGAGCCATGTTTACCAATAGTGAGACTGAACAGCAGGTTGCCGAGTTCCTGCTGCAAATTAAAGCAATTAAATTACAACCTAATAATCCTTTTACCTGGGCCTCGGGTTGGAAATCGCCGATTTATTGCGATAACCGAATTACCCTGTCGTTCCCCACTATCCGCACCTATATCAGGCAGCAGCTATCTTCTGTAATTCAGGAAAAATTTGGCGCAGTTGGTTGCATAGCAGGTGTGGCTACCGCCGGAATACCTCAAGGAGTACTGGTAGCTCAGGAATTGGGCCTGCCTTTTATTTATGTTCGTGCCAAAGCTAAAGAACACGGAACAGGCAGCCTGATAGAAGGTGAAATTTCTACCGACAAAAGGGTGGTTGTGATTGAAGATCTGATATCTACCGGTAAAAGTAGTTTGCAGGCAGTTGCAGCGCTTCGGGATGCTGGTTACAATGTGGCCGGTTTAGCAGCTATATTCAGCTATGGTTTCGATTTGGCGGAAGAAAATTTCAAAAACGCTAAATGCCCCTATGTCACCCTATCCAATTACACGGCTTTGTTAAAGTACGCAGAAGAGAAACAATATATCTCTGCCGGCGACATTGAGGTGCTTAAACAATGGCGCGAAAAACCATCAACCTGGGGACAATAAGATCATGAGTGTATTTGAGAGCAAAGTAATCGTAAATAAGCCCGCCCCGATAGTTTACAAATTTTTGGCGGATATGAATAACCACGGGCAATTAATGCCAGATAACGTTACCGACTGGATCTCAACCGCAGATGTAGCAAGTTTTAACATTGAGAACATCACAAAGCTGAGCTTAAAAATAGATCATCGGATAACCGACCGGGAGATAAGAATTGTACCGGCAGAAAAGCCTCCTTTTAGTATGGAACTAAAGTGGGAGCTTGCCGAGGCCGGAGGGAATACGCAAGCCATTTTCACCATAAATGCGGATCTGAATATGTTGATGAAAATGATGGCATCAGGCCCGCTGCAAAAACTTACAGAAAACGAAACCCAAAGATTAGCTGAGATTTTCAGTTAATCTTTGGGTTAGCTTGGGGGAGCAAAGTGTATTTTCTCAATATACTTTTCGTTCGTGACTTTTACGTATGGCCATCATAACGTTGATGACAACCAAACAGATGATTACAGATCCCATAACTCCGGTTAATAAATAGTTACTTCAATTCTCTCTAGCATAAACAGGTCAAATATTATTCCAAATACCACATTTATTTATAAATGAATATCAGGATAATCATGCCGATCTGTAATTAGCAAACTCCGCTATAAAACTAGCTTATTTAAACGTGTACACAATAGGTTTAGTGTTAAATTGGGAAATATTATCTACAGTTGAATGTTGCATTTTACAAAATTGTGGGCACGCTGCTTAAAGCTTATTCGGTCAGTAATTTTCCTATTACGTTACTGTTAATAAATTAAGTAAATGCCCAAATTTTTATCGAAATCATAAGTAGTGCCCAAAATATTCCCCACATGTAAACATGCTGGTTAGGTAAGGGGCATATTGATGCTAATAAATTAAGTATTTAACCGTATTTTTGCATAAATTTTAAGTGTAATGATAACGGTATCTAATCTTTCTTTGCGTTACGGCAAGCGCACCCTCTTTGAAGATGTAAATCTTAAATTCACACAAGGCAATTGTTATGGTATCATCGGCGCAAACGGCGCAGGTAAATCAACATTTTTAAAGATTCTATCAAAAGAAATTGACCCTTCCAGCGGATCAGTAAGCTTCACGCCCGGGGAGCGAATGGCTGTATTGAGTCAAAATCACTATGCATTTGATGAGTACACCGTGCTGGAAACCGTAATGATGGGCCATAAAGAAATGTATGCGGTGATGAAGGAGAAAGATGCCATTTATCTGAAGGAAGATTTTACTGATGCCGACGGCGAACGTGCCGGGGAGTTGGAAAATCTTTTTGCTGAGATGGATGGCTGGAACGCGGAAAGCAACGCTGCTACCCTGCTCAGCAACCTTGGCATTAAAGAAGAATTTCATTACAGCTTGGTAAAGGATTTGGATAACACACAAAAAGTGCGGGTGTTATTAGCACAGGCGTTATTTGGTAAACCTGATATCCTGCTGTTGGATGAGCCTACCAACGATTTGGATATCCACACCGTTACCTGGCTGGAGGATTTTCTGGCATCATACGAAGCTATCGTATTAGTTGTATCACACGACAGGCACTTCCTGGATACCGTTTGCACCCATGTGGTGGATATCGACTTCTCTAAAATGACCATTTATACCGGTAATTATACTTTCTGGTATGAATCGAGCCAGTTAGCTTTAAAACAACGCAGCGATCAAAATAAAAAGACGGAAGACCGTGTAAAAGAGCTACAGGAATTTATCCGACGGTTTAGTGCAAATGCTTCCAAATCTAAACAGGCTACCAGCCGTAAGAAGGCGCTGGATAAGATCAACCTGGATGAGATCCAGCCATCTAACCGTAAATATCCCGGGATTATATTTAATAACCAGGGGCGTGAGGCTGGCGATCAAATTCTGCAGGTAGAGAAGCTGAGCAAAAGTCTCAATGGCGATCTGCTATTTTCAAACATTAATTTCTTAGTTAACAAAGGCGATAAGATTGCTATAATTTCTAACAATAGCTTAGCTACATCTGCATTGTACGATGTTTTAGCAGGGCGCGATGAGGATTATAAGGGTAGCTTTAAATGGGGCGTTACAATCAATGCAGCTGATATTCCTATTGACAATTCTGACTATTTTAAGGGCAAGGATCTTAACCTGATCGATTGGCTGCGCGAATATTCACCAGGCGAAAAGGACGATCAGTTTATCCGTGGCTTTTTGGGGCGGATGCTATTTAGCGGTGAAGAGGTTTTGAAGAAGAGCAATGTACTGTCTGGCGGTGAAAAAATGCGCTGTATGTTTAGCCGAATGATGCTGCAGCAAGCCAACCTGCTGATGTTTGATGAACCAACCAATCACCTTGACCTGGAATCGATTACGGCGCTTAATAATGGCTTAAACGACTTCCGTGGAACTATCCTTTTCACATCCAGGGATCATGAGCTGGTAGAAACGGTTGCAAATCGTATTATAGAGATCACCCCGGGTGGTGTTATAGATAAACTGATGACGTACGATGAGTACATCAACAGTGATGTAGTGCAAAAACAACGGGAAGAAATGTATGCCTTAGCATAGTTATACGGGGAATTTAGGCTACATTAGTGCAGAATTGCATCACAATTTTCATTAATGTAGCCTTCTTTAACCTATACCTATCGCCAAGATGTCTTCAGGATATTTCTCTATACTGCGTATACCACACTATTTAAAAAACGTTTACGTTTTTCTTCCAATATTCTTTTCCGGGCAAATTCTAAATACAAAACAATTAGCCGTCACAACAATCACTTTTTTTTCATTTTGCCTGGCAGCAAGTGCTATATATATCTTAAATGATATACAAGATGTAGCATATGACAAACTGCACCCGGTAAAAAAATTAAGGGCAATACCCGCAGGTTTAGTTTCTATAAGGTTTTGTTATTTTTTATTGGCTATGCTTTCCGTTGCATCCCTTGCAATTGCCTTACTGGTATCAGTCAAATTAGCTGCAATAATATTACTGTATTGCGCATTGAATGTTTGTTACTGCCTGGGATTGAAAAATATTGCTATAGTTGATGTCGCTGTGATCAGCATTGGATTTGTGTTAAGGGTTGTTGCAGGAGGAGTAGCAACCGGCATTGTAATTAGTCATTGGCTAATTATTATGGTTTTCCTATTGTCTATGTTTCAGGCTCTCACGAAACGGATGGATGATATTTATCTTATTGAACTTGATGCAAACTCACAAAGCCGCAAATCTCTGGCAGGCTATAATTTAGATTTCCTGCAAATTGCCGTGTCTATGTTATCGGGCGTACTGCTGGTTTGTTACATTATGTATATTGTACAACCAGATATCATAGCAAGGCTTGGCGCAAACTCGTATGGCAGCACATTTTTTGTTTTGTTAGGTTTATTGAGATACCTGCAACTTACCTTTGTACGCAAAGCCACAGGGTCGCCGGTTAAGGTTCTTTTAAACGATAAGTTTATTCAATTTTGCATTTTCTGCTGGGTGTCAGTATTTGCTATATTAATTTACTTTAAATAATTTACACAGCCAATGCGGTTATCCTTGACAATACCTGTTTTATTGGTGATTACAGTATGCGCAATTGCAACATTTCTATTTGCGTTCAGTGGATATCCGTTATTCGTGGTCGATTCTGGCTGTTTTTTGCCAGTTAGCTATTTTATCAATCATGGCAATCACCTCGTCAACCCGTTTTATGATGCAGGTATAGACCAGGTTAGTCACCGGTTTTTATTTTATCCGCCGTTGTTCCCTTATGTAGTAGGGTTTATCAATCGCCTATTACCAACGGACATAAATAACCTGTTTATCAGTCTAACAATTATCGATGATCTAACTATAATTATTACCTTCCTATCTATTTATTTATACTTAAAAAAGACGGGGTTCCTTGCAGGAAAATCCGCTTACATTTATTTCGGGTTACTTGCTACCGCCTCATTTGCTTTCCAGGGAATCAGTACCGGTAGGCCAGAAATTTTAAGCAGGTTGCTCATATCCTGTTTTATATTAAATAATATAGGTTGGCCTAGTACGCTAAAATATACCCTAAACGGGTTATTAGTGGGACTGGCTTTTATTACTTCTCCTATATCCGGCTTTTATCTTGTATTTATTGCTGCAGCATTGTTAAGCTATTCAAACAACTTCACATTAAAACCTATTGCAAGTACCTGCTTTGGCGTTATCAGCGTAATTGGCATATTTATTTTGGTTTACCCCTATCCACTTGCAGAACTTATAAATGGTATGCGAATCCACTCTGCCAATGTCATTTTTAACCGAAATGGAAGCGATATGTTACAAACGTTTATAGCGAAGTATATCACAGCCCCAGCCACACCCCTGGGAATTGTTCCGTTCGTAATCGTTTGCGTATACATTTATGTATATCTCATAAACCGCAAATTAACTTTAACCTTTATTTTTTCGACCCTCCTAATCGGAACGGTGTTGTATTTTGCCTTTTATAAAGATTTGAATATGGCTTACAATCTTTATGTATTGTCGCCACTGGCCATCTTTCTTATAGCAGTAATTTTTGCACGTAATTATCGAAGCATATCTTTGTTAAAAAATTTAAACCTGGTTATTGCACTAATACTTTTTGTTAATACTACAGGGTTTATCCGTAAAACGGTTGTTTTCTTTATAACAAAAGAGCAGTTGGTAGCACCCGGAGATTTTAGAACGCAGCTTTCAAACATTATTAAGCAAACAAAACCAAATGAAAAAGTTGTTGTCTCTAACGGCCTATGGCCTTACGCATTAGGCAATTACGAAAAGGTTATATTATATAGAACGGGAGACATGAATTATATATTGAATAATGTATCAGTAAAATTCATGTTGATTCAACAGAGTAACAGCGGGCTGCTAAAACCTAAAGTTTACCCACGATTTAAATTGGTGAAAAATGGTTTTAATACTGATAATGTAAAGGTTTGGCATTTAACTCTGGGTAACACTTATCCCGGCCATCAAACAGCAGTTTATGAAAGGGAATAAAACTATTGCCTTTTTTGACTTTGACGGAACGATAACCACAAAGGATATTTTCGGTAATTTTTTACTGTATCGCCTTAAAAATGGACTGTCCATTTTAAAGTTTATAAGTTGTTTACCAACTTTGGTGTTGTATTACTTAAAGCTCATTAGAAACGATACTGCAAAAGAAAAGATATTTAATAAGCTGTTCAATGGTGAACCGGTAAATAATTTTGCAGCCTGGGCTAAACTTTATTCGGATAAAATACTACCATCGCTAATACGGCAGAGCGCTATAAAAAAAATCCATTGGCATAAAAATCAGGGACATGAGGTTTATGTCGTAAGCGCAAATTTCGATTTGCTTTTGAAGGATTTCGCAGATCATTACCAGCTGGAATTGATCTGCACCCAACTGGAGATCGAAAACGCCCTGCTAACCGGAAAGTTTGCAAGCCCTAATTGTTATGGAGATGAAAAAGTAAAAAGAGTGATGGCACATTTTCTACAACTAGATACCTACAAAGAAATATACACCTACGGAGATAGCAATGGAGATAAGCCATTATTAGCCATATCTACCCACCAATTTTACAGGCATTTTTACGCTAAATAGTAAAAAAATAAATACTTTTTAAAATGCTGTTGCTATATGTTTAACGAGAAAAAAACAGCATATTTGCACCCCATTTAAGCCATTGCGGTTTTATGGAACGACTTGGTAGCTCAGCCGGTAGAGCAACTGACTCTTAATCAGTGGGTCGAGAGTTCGATCCTCTCCCAGGTCACCTTTTTGAAGCCTTTCAGCGTAAGTTGAGAGGCTTTTTTAATGCCTCTTTTATGCCGTTTACGTTATTCATTAGCTAGGCCATGCATGATTTATGGCAATACTTTCCGCAGCTTGGAATTGGCTCTTCAACAATACTATCACTTTTGAGAAAAACAGTTTATACATTATTTCATTGTATTTGGTTACGGCAATTATTAAAATTAAAGGCCCCAACTTGCGCCGGGGCCTTTTAAATGCTGATTAAGAGCGTAAACGCATGCTAAAGCAGTATTAATTTATCGGGTCTGGAGGTGACGGATGTTTGGGGTCGTATATCGCTACACCAACCCGTGAATCTGCACAGCCGTAATATAAGAACCACTTTTTCTTAAAGTAAACCATACCTTCTATAAAAACCGTTCCGGCCGGGTATTGCCCACTTTTTTCAAAGGATGCCATCGGACGCATAAAAGGCACATCAAGACGGGTGATTGGTTTAGATGGGTCGTTTTTATCAAATAGAGCCTGGCCAGCGCAGTATGAATTCGCAGTAAAGCGCTTATCCCTGTCTTCATTCGATTTATTTTTACCATTATAAAATAGGATTATTCCTTTATCTGTAAGTAATGCAGGTGGACCGCATTCGGTCAGATCGCTGTCAAAGTAACCTTTTCGGGGAGAGATCAGTTCCTTTAACGTGCCATCTTCGTTTACAACAGGAGCCCAATCCACCAGGTTTGATGAGGTCGCACCGAATACATGGAGCTCCCCCCAGTACATCCAGTACTTACCGTTTATTTTAGTAATTACCTGTTTGCCACCTGCTATCTTAGTGAGAATGGACGCTGATTTATGGGCAATATTTACAAATTTACCATTGTAGGCATCTTCAAATATAGGCCCATGTTTGGTCCAGTGTTTTAAATCTTTTGAAGTAGCAACACCAAGCCTCGGCGTTTCACGATTCCATTGTGTGTAGAACACTACATAGGTACCATTTTTGGTAACTGCAACACGTGGATCCTCGCAGCCCCCCGGCCACTCATATTTCTTTTGGTTATCATTCGCCGGATAAAATACCGGTGTTTTTGAACGTTTAAAGTGCAAGCCATCACTGCTCGAGGCATAACCCAAACGGGAAGTACGGAACCCTATGCCAACACCTGATTTATCTTCGGAACGGTAAAGCACCACGATTTTACCTTTTAAAAGTGCAGCAGCTGGATTAAAAGTATCATTAGACTCCCACCCTACCAGCTTTTGTAAGATAGGATCCATGAACCTGGTAGTACTGTCTGGAGAAATGATAGGATTGATACCCACTGGTCGTTCAAAACCGCCAAACGCCCAGTCGGGCAAACGATTGTCCTGCGCGTAAACTCCAAACGGAATCAGCACAGTAATAACTAATATTCTAAAAAAAATAAAGGTGTTTTTCATGAAAAATTTCTTGTTCAGCATATACAATTTTATTACTAATTGTGACCATACCGGAGACCTGAAAGATCGAATCTGGAAGTCACCGATATGGATACAATATAGTCTACTTATAAAGAGTTACGGTTGTTCTGTTGTGTAAATAGATAACACTTCCGCATCAGTTAGCGCACGGTTGTAAAAACGGATATCATCCATCGATCCTTTAAAATAAGAAGTACCCTTCATGCTCTTCGGCAGGCTTTGGCCAATCACAAGATTTACAGGCGAAGGAATAGTAACCGGTGTGCCGGTTACTGCCGCTGTTTTAACCAGTTTTTCGTTTATGTAAAACTTCATTGTACCGTTTACATATGATACGCTGATATAAGTCCAAACATCTGCGGGTACAACTCCCGGGTTACTGTCTACGTCGTGGTAACCGTTATCACCTTTAAAAGTCAAAAATAAAAAGTTGGCGCCCTGCAGTTGAAACTTGAATCCGTTATATGTATTTAACGAAAACATATAATTATCCGGATTGGTTTCATGACGCTTTACCCACATACTAATCGTGAACTCTTTAGGGTTAAGATCGGCGGTGTAAGGTACCTCTATGTTAGAACCATTCTGAAAATCAAATGCATTATCTGCCTGGTTATAACGGTCGGCCACTAATTTTGGAAGCGTATTGCCATCTGTTGTAGAGTTGATAAAACCGGTCATCAAAATTCCGTTGTGGCCATGGCCGGATACATCATTGGCATTCCCTGTAAATTCCCATTTCGCAATAAGATTTTCTGTAGATACATCCTGGATCCTCCTTGATTTAAAAGCGGCCACTGCCCGGTTCAAGTTTGCAGTAGCGTTATCAACTTCTCTTTGGGTGTATTGAGAGGCTTCTTTAGTTACTATCGCCAGGTCAATCGCGGTTTTCAGTTCAGTACGGGAACCTACTGCATAATAGCCGGCTCTTTTACCTTCAATAGAATTGGTGTATAAAGCATTAGCTGTATCAATCGCAATGCTAATAGTAGCTTTATCGGCATTATAGGATTGTTGCGTTTTAGCATCCTTTTTGCAAGCAGCAAAGTTAAACAGCAGTGCCACTATTAATGTGGCTATCCCCGCAATTTTTTGATATGTCTTCATGGATTTAATATTATTTTCCTAATAATTTATTTGTTGATACCTCGCTGAAAGGAATTGGGAAGAATTTGTTGGTAGTAAAACTAAAGTTCGGCACATCCCTTAAAGCATTGGTTGCGTAAGTGTTACCGTAACGAATGATATCATAAAAACGGCCAAATTCCAATGCTAACTCAGACCTTCTTTCCCTGCGAATAATAACACGCAGCTGAGCTTGATCGGTTGTTGTGATATCCGGCAATAAACCGTCGGGTACCGTACCCGATCCCGGTAAAGAAGTATCGTTTAAATAGCTTTCTCTCGCCCGTTTACGCACTTTATTGAGCGGAACAAGGGCGGCAGCAGGATTATTAGATTCGTTAAGTGCCTCTGCTTCAATTAGTAATATGTCTGCAAAACGCAGTACCTCAATATTCAGGTTACCATCACCTTTAGTAGCTACCGGCACTTCAGAAAGCGGCTGAATATGTTTTTTAGTTATATAACCTGTGGCACTCCAGTTTGGATCAAAGGCACTGTCGAAATAGGGATGACCTGCACGTCCCACTGTATAATCCAGGCGAGGATCTACAACGCCGGCAGATGACTTTTCAAAATTATCTACCAGGCTTTGCGTAGGCTGGAAAAAACCATAGCCATTTAAGGCGCCGCGGGGTGCAAAAGCCTGGTTTAGCGCATTACCTTGCTTAGGGCTAAGGCCCGCTGTGTGCAGGATGGAAAATATCGCTTCTTTGTTGTTTTTTGTGCCTGCACTAAAATTATCTGTAAACTTAGCAGTTAAAGCATACCCCAATGCTTCTACCTGCTGAGCAGTTTGCGCTGCTTCGGGATATTTGGCTTCAAACAGGTAAGTCTTAGCCAGTAAAGCTAACGCTGCACCCTTGGTAGCTCTGCCAAGATCAGCGCCTGTCCATGCTGTTGGCAATGCTGCCGCAGCTTCCGTACAATCTTTTTCTATCTGCGCGAAGATCTGTGCTTGCGGTACTGCAGGTGCATCCAAATTATCAGCTGTAGCCACCTGCAGGCGCAACGGGATATCGCCATAATTGATGGTTAACATAAAATAATAGTAAGCCCGCAGAAATTTAGCCTGCCCTATATATAAGGCTTTGTCGGCATCAGATACGGCTTTGTTATCATCCGGCAAACCCTCTAATACAAAGTTCGCTTTAGAGATACCGTCGTAATTCCTCCCCCACACCAGCCCCAATGCCGAATTGGTATTTAGTATATTGAAATTATTGATATTATCGATATCTGCCTGGTCGCCGGTTAAACCGCCTTTTATAGCATCGTCTGATGCTACATCACCAAGTACCCATTGTTCATTTGAAAAAGCACCAGTATAGTTTAAGGGCACATAGGCCGCGTTAACGCCTGATTTTGCATTGGACGAAGAATTAAAAAAAGTTGCAGATGGATAAGTACCCAAAGGAGGTTGGTCCAAAGCCTTTTTGCAACTGCCTGCAGACAGGAATAAACCGCCTGCCAGGATTATATATAAGTATCTTTTCATGATTGGTAAAATTAAAAGTTTGCGTTAAACCCAGCAGTAAAGGTGCGTGCCGACGGATAAGTCCCAAAATCGATGCCTACAGCGCGTGCACCATCACCTGCTGAGTTGCTATTGGTGTACATCTCCGGGTCGATACCGGTGTACTTGGTTACCGTAAACACGTTTTGCGCACTAACAAAGATCCTAACGGATGATAACTTAATTGCTTTGGTGATACGATCACTAATGGTATAGCCTAACTGAACGTTTTTTAAACGCAGGTAAGAGCCACTTTCCAGGAAGCGGGAGGACGGGCGTTTGTTATTGGTTGCCCCGTTCCATGACAGGCGCGGAAACTCATTCGAAGTTCCTTCGCCTGTCCAGGCCTGTGTAGCTGCCCTTTCGGTAATATTAAAGGCACGGTAAAAACCTTCGATATCTGTATTTACCTGGTTGTACAATTTATTGCCATACACCCCCTGGAAAAACAGACTCATGTCTACCCCTGCATAAGAAAAGTTGGACGTTAATCCATAAGTGAATTTAGGAATCGGGCTACCTGCATAAGTACGATCATAGCGGTCATCTATCACACCATCAGGCACGCCATTTGGTCCGCTGATATCTTTGAACATCACATCACCAGGTTGAATGCCGGGTCCCTGGTAAGCATGTGTAAATACCTGCTGTGCATTTTGGAAGATCCCTTCCTGTTGCAACAGGTAAAACGCGCCAATCGGATGGCCAACATCTGTTTGTGTAGCGTAATAATCGTTATCGATACGACCGCCTACAAGTGGTGCACCGCCAGCTAATGACGTCACCTTATTTTTAACCGTAGCGAAATTGCCGATAAGGTCATATTTAAACTTGTCACCTATGGTGTTGTGGTAACCTAACTCCAACTCGAAGCCCTGATTACGTACGCCGCCTGCATTCACGTACGCGGCACCCGCCCCGCCGGTGCTTGATGGTTTTGTTGGCGGTAACAATACACCTGATGTATTTTTGATGTAGTAATCGGCAGAAATAGTTAAGGCACTGTTAAACAATCCTAAATCCAAACCTACATCTGTCTGCGTGCTTGTTTCCCACCGCACATTTGGGTTTCCTAACCTGGTTATAGAGTTACCAAGATTGCTGGTCCCGCCGAAAGGATAGTACCCTGTGTTATTGGCCAGCGTTGCGTAAGCATATTCGTCTATCTGTTGATTACCCAGTTGGCCTATCCCTGCCCGTAATTTTAATAAGCTGATCGTTTTGTTGTCCTTCAGAAAATCTTCCTGATCTATTCTCCAACCTAATGAACCGCCGTAAAATTCACCATAGCGGTTACTGGGGTCCAGGCGCGATGATCCGTCACGTCTTACGTTAAAGGTTGCCAGGTATTTGTTATCATAGGCATAATTAATGCGGCCAAAAATGGAGAACAACGCCGAATGCACCTGGTTACTTCCGTTTAGCTGAGGGCCCTGGCCAAGGCCAAGGTATTGAAAAGGAGCGCTTTGGTCTGCAAATGTAGTTTGCGATGCACTTAGCGCCCTACTGTTACTTTTAATCACCTCAGTACCTAAGAGAAAGTTAAATACATGTTTCTTAGCCAGTGTCCAGTCGTAAGTAGCGGTGTTGGTCCAGTTGTAATCAAACAGGTTGGTGTTTGACTGTGCCAGGCTATTCGGGGAGTTTAACTTACGGTCTATACCCCAGGTGGCAAAAAACTGCTTGTAATCGGTAATTAAAAAGTTAGTACCAAAATCTGTTCTTATTTTCAGGTTTTTGATGGGTTTCAGTTCCAGGAATATGTTGCCTAAAACAGAATAGTTCATAAAGTTACGGTTGTAATTATCAGCAAAACCTACAGGATTTAAGCCGTCACCAAAAAAACTGGGGTACTGCGGCAGATCGACAAAATCTCCATTGTCATTCCGTACAGGCGTTGCCGGCGTACGGAATAACGCATAGCGTAAAACACTGGCACCGGGGTTACCTGCGCCAAAACCGTCGCCTGATGTACCCACCTGGCGGTTTTTAGCATACCCAAGATTTACATTTGTACCCACAGTAAGATACCTGGATAGATTACTGTTGATAGCTGTACGCAAATTTAAACGGTTGAACGATGAGTTTTGAACCAAGCCATCTTGGCCAAAATAATTGGCAGAAACGATATACGTCGTATTATCATTACCACCGCTGATGGAGGCCTGCACATTGCTGATCGGTGCCGGGCGCAATACTTCTTTTTGCCAGTTCACATCTGGCAGGCCTGCTATAACATCTGCCGGGATTAACGCGCGGCCGTCATTTGTAGCAGCAGTATTGTAAGCGGCAACATATTGAGCGGTATTGGCCATTTTTATTAAATGCTGCGAAGTTTGTACCCCGGTATAAGCATTCACGTTGATTCGGGGTTTGCCGCTTTTACCTTTTTTGGTGGTTACCAAAACTACCCCATTAGAGGCACGTGCGCCGTAGATAGCTGCCGATGAGGCATCTTTTAACACGCTGATCGACTCGATGTCATTCGGCGAGATCTCATTGATCCCGTTTTTGGTAGGGATGCCGTCGATAACATACAGCGGACTGTTGTCGTTAAGAGTACCTACCCCGCGGATGCGGATGTTAATCCCGTCGCCGGGTGCCCCTGTCGATTGCGTAACCGACACACCTGCGGCTTTACCCTGCAGTACCTGGTCGGCCCCTCCTACCGGAAGGTTAGCAATATCGCTGCTTTTAACAATCGACACCGCGCCGGTTAAATCAACCTTTTTCTGTGTTGCATAACCAACCACAACCACCTCATTAAGGCTACTGCTTGATGCCGCCAATTTGATAAGCATGGGTGCATCAAAGTTGGCATTTACCGTTTGGGTAATGTATCCGATGCTCTTAACTTCCAGCACTGCACCATCCGGTGCGTTCAATTTAAAGCTACCATTTATATCGGTGGCTACTCCGTTGGTGGTTCCTCTAACTTGAACCGTAGCACCAATAACGGTTTCATTAGTAGCAGCATCCAGTATTTTACCGGTGACTGTTCGGCTCTGAGCCCGGCTCTGCAAACCGAGGCCGAGGATAAAGAAAAAGCAAACTAGTATTGCCTTTCCTCCTTTTTTAAAAGTAAAATTAATCATAAGCGATTTATATTGAAGTTGATAGAATTTTTTCTGGAAATCTGAAAACTAAACGCGCCAAACAGCCCCATCTTAAAACTAAGAAGCTATAGCGTATAAAGGACATAAATATTGATATAACAGTCTGTTTTTCAGGATCCTGCACAAGATGCAGGTGTATTAAATTACTGGAAGACATTATGTATTAGTTAAATTGGTGCCCAAACCTAGAAAAACTAAACGGATTTAGCAAATTATAAAAAAATATATTTACTGCTTTTTTAATGATGACTTACGGATAATGAGTTCAGGTTCCAGCATTTTTTGAATGCTTGGGCCTGTGTAAGCACCATCTCCCATTCTTTTGAACAGTACATCAATCAACTGCTCTGATAATGCTTTCATTGGTTGTGAAACCGCTGTAATAGGCGGATTAAAGACTTTAAAAAATGCATGATCGTCGAAACCAACCACGGCCACATCGTCCGGAATGCTTAAATTTTGCCGGTTTAAGGCTTCAAAACCCTGTAATGCTAAATAATTAGTTGCAAATAGAATGGCATCAACATCCTTGTTTTTAATGAGAAAGTTGGAAATCTGTTCAATAACTTTCTCTGGTTTTAAAGTGAATTTGATGGCTAGCACGGTCGGCTTCATGCCTGTAGCGGCAACAGCCTGTTGGTATCCCCTGAGCCTTTCCACCATTTGCGTCTGATCAGATGCAAGGGTAACAAAGGCAATTTGCTTGAAACCTTCCCCAGCTAAATGCTCTACCGCTATCTTTGCCCCTTTGAAATTATTGATGATCACATAATCAGTATCGATTTCCGGAAAATACCTGTCGAACAAAACGAACGGGTGATTTTGCTTTAACAGAAGAGATACATCTTCTTCAATACCTTTTGGTGCTGTGATGATAAAGCCATCCACGTTTCTGCCTTTGAACATATTGATCAGCTCTACCGTTTTTTTTGGGTTATCTTCTGTACTGCAGTAAATTATTTTGTAGCCTTTTTTATACGCCCGTTCTTCAATTAGGCGGGCGACACTGGAGAAAAAGGCATCCGCAATATCTTCAACAATAAGTCCTATGATCTTAGATTTACCGGTTCTCAAGCTTTGTGCCAGCGCGTTACGGTTATAATTTTTTTCCTTTACATAATCCAGCACTTTGGTAGTCAACCTGTCGCTGATTCTCATTTCTTTGGCCTTGCCATTAATAATAAATGAAATCGTAGCTTTTGAAATATTTAACTCACGGGCGATATCGTCCATTGAAATTTTCTTATTCATAAACTCCCTGTTTTTTAGGCTGCTAATGTAAAGTAATTAGCAATTGTAACGGAATTTTTTTTAGCGACCAGGACGATAACATCCGGGATTTCTTGTTTTATAAAAATTTGCAACTTGCTGTTTACATCAAGTTGAAGGGCTTGGAGTCAAGCTGTTTAGTTTGGCTTAATTCCTGAAAGGCTACCAATCAAAATATTGTTTCGATAGTGAAATTAGCACGGCCTCAACATTATGTTACAAGATACCAATCACCAAACAGCAAGGGTTAAAACTTCGATAATAAATGTTGAATTGCTTACAAATTTAGCATCACTGAAGTGTCAAGGCCACTAAAATTAATTTAGATTTGATTTCCCGGTGAGATTTTTTTTTCAATTTGAATTCTATTAGTTTAGGTTGGCAATATTATATTTATTGCCCTATTCAGTGATAAATTTTTAATGATTAACGAAATTTATCAATATGGCGATAAAGAATAACCTTTTAACTTTCAATTATGGAGTTTTCCGCAACAAATATAATTTAAATGGCCCCCTGGAGCCCTAAACGCGCGATCCATTTTAAAATTGATAGGTGTTTTTACACAAATTTACTGTGATCGGCATATCTGTGTGACGAATTATCGCTTGAGAAAGCGTAGCAATTTTATTTCATGTTAAATATCAGCTATTTATAACGCATATATTTATGGGCGGATTATAAGTTAAGAAATGTGCATAACTTATTTTGTAAAAAGATTGCAACGTTCCATTATTCAAGCAATTTTATTTCATTTTAATTATATATTTGATACTTCACAACCTCTTAAATCCCTTTAATTATCTATGGAACTGAGCATTTGCAATAAATACATGGCGGAAGCTGCTAATTTTATTTTTGAGCAGGAAGTTTATGATTTTTTGCGTGCATGGATTCGGAATCCTAAAGGTGAAACTTTGCTTCAATTCGATCAGTCGTTGGATGAATACCTTAAAAATGACGCATTACGCGATTTCTTTTTAAATACGGAGCACCCGCTAGAGGAATTATTAAAAAACCCAGTTATTGCATCTCATCTCGGCAGGCCATCAGATAGCGTATACTTTAACCCAATGAGTGGCGACCCATTATTAGCTGCTACCGAAGAGCGAATTTACAACCTTGCGCGCCGCATGGATAGTGAGAAGATGCATGTGCCATTCAGGTTCATTTATCCCAATAAACAAACCGAAGCTGGCGACACTGCGCACATAGCTACCTATCCACTCGATTCGGAAGAGATGCGCTACAACAGTGGTAATCATTTTACCAGTCGCCCGGCCAACAATAATGTTTTTGATGAAAACAGCAGGCGCTGTGTTGCTAAAGAAGAAGGCAATTTACATGTATTGTTCAAACGTGGTTTCCTGGAAGAACGCTTACTGGAGGTAAAGGAACTTACTACTGTTATGCACGCTGAAGGGGTAACCGAACCGCAGTTCTTCGTAATATACAGCAGGCATTCGCCTACAGAAGGGCATTTTGGTACATCGCTTGTCATAATGGATCCGCCCAACCCGGATTTTCCGCCACGCGTATTGGTTTGTGACACGTTGTTGAAAGAATTGCCACATCACCCAAGGTGGTGGAATCATTTTATTGCCGAATATTCGAATGTATTTGGCGATGCAATAGCAGAAATTATAGAAGACCTCTCCCATCCGCTTCAAAAGGTAAATATTAAGGGAGATCATCCCTATCGTCACGACTGGGATTGCCCCTACTACGCTGCAAGTATGGCGGATGCTTTGGCCGATATTGTAAAGATGGCTCCCGAACTGCTGTTAAAAGGAAGCGCAGCTGATATCCATAATGCGATGAAAGATCTGATGCCGGATTATTATCATCAAGACCGTGAAATTAAAGACCGACAGACTATTCAAAAAATCAACCGGCTTAAGCGCTGGAATAGTGGCCGCGAGCTGATCAATGAACTTGTATCCGAAATTACCCGACAATCCTCTTACGAATTTTAAATCCGCGAGAAATCAGACTTAGTATTTACCAGGGCATCAAGGCCGAGCTTCGATATCTGCTTCAGCTTTAGTACTAGGTTGCATGGATATAGCTATGCAATTGATCTATGGTTTCTTTTTGCGAATGGATGGTTTCATAAACCACATCATTGATTGAAATGATGCCGCAAAGTTTATCCGCATCATCAAAAACGGGCAAGTATCGGATATTACTCTCGCTCATAATCAACATGCAATTATCTACAGTGGAATTTGGTGTGATGCGCGGCAGGTTAGTTGTAATAATATCACCGGCAGTGGTGTCGTCTGAGTGCCTACCCATCAATATGATTTTACGGGCGTAATCACGTTCGGTAACAAGGCCGATATACGATTCGTTTTTGGTTACTACAACTGATCCGATGTTCTTCTCGGCCATCAACTTTAGCACATTTAATACAGTGGTATCAGCGGGTACAGCAATAACCGCACTCCCCTTGCGGGCAAGGATGTGTTTAACGCTTTTCATAAAGTATACAGGTTTAATTGGATGATTGAATTTACAAATAAGTAATTATAAAACAACAGGTTATCACTATTATTTTAAATTTATTTCATAAACTGAACAACATGTTAAATATTAACGACTTCCCTACTTTATGGCATACGTCAATGTAGTATAATAAAAGCCGCCAATGGCCGGGCCACCTAGAAATGAATTGTAGTATTTATTAGTAACATTGGTAGCGCCCAGTTTAACATTTAGCCTGGTGCTGATAAAATCATAGTTCACCTGCGCATCCACCATGCCGTACGAATCAACATTGCCATTAGTAAGAAACGACTGCCAATAGAAGCCGCTTTGCCATTTATAATTAATGTTAAAGCCAAAGTTACCTGCAATACGGTAACCGCCAAAAGATGCGTTGGCGATCCATTGCGGAGTGTTAAAACCATCTTCCAAAGCATCTTCATTGGTTTTGCGTTGCAATTTAGCATAAGTAAAATTGCTACCGACTAAAAATTTATTGATTAAACGATAAGTAAGTCCCAAACTACCGCCAATGTTATACACCTGGCTTTGCGAGTTTGTCCACAAACGATAGCGCGATTGTTTATTTTTATCATTCAAATAATAGGCGATAGAATCGGGCCTGGCGGTACCGGGCACATTAGCTTCAACCTGGGCAATAAAATTATCGTACTTGTTGAAATAAAAATCTGCATCCAGACTTAGCTTACCTTCTACTAAAATTGCCTTGTACCCCATTTCTATAGCGTTGATATGCTCCGGCTTTAAGTAGGTATAGGGGTTTTTAACCAATAAGTACTTCTCTTTTTCGATTGCCGAATTGGTAGCTATGCCTCCGTTAAAATCATTCTTTACAGCTGCCTGGAAGGCATCAATAGAAGTACGCAAATAGGAATTTTCAAAAACACCGTCAGATGCTACGCGCAACCCGCCAATCCGTTTTACACCCCCGCTGTTTACATTAGAAAAGGCCTCGAAAATACTAGGGAATCTGTAGCCGCTTTGAAAAGACACACGAATATTATGCTCCACAACTGGCGAAAAGACCATTGTAAAACGTGGATTAAATCTGGTGTTAAAGTAATCGTTTTTATCTGCACGCAGCGTTGCTGATAATTTTAGTTTATTATCAAACAGTTCTTTAGCGGCCTGTACGAAACCACCTGTTTTACTATAATAAATATTATTGAACTCATGCCCGGGAGTATAATTAATGAAGTAGTTACCGTCCGGATGGATAATGTAGGTGCGATGGTCAAATCCAGCCAAAAGTTCCAATCCCGTATTGTTTTTAAATGTTGAAGCAATTGCATTTGAGATATTCAATTGTCCTTCTACATGAACCAGTTCATCCTTTACACGCAATGCAGAACCAATATCCCAATTGTTGATATTAGCGAGTTGGTTTAACTTATTACTAAAAGCGGCAGTACCCGGTTGATACCTGCCTGCATCTGCAGCATCACGCGCTTGCTGCAGGGCCTGCCCAACACTGGCACCGCCGGTTGCAGCAGCATTAAAAGCTTTTGTATAATCTGCAAACCAAATATCATCGGCTTTAAAGTTCTTGTCCTGATTTTCTCCCGCTGACCGCAGGTTATAGGATTCTCCGGTGTTTTCATGGGTCCAATAGGCTCTCACCTGGTAAATGTCGTTTTTTAATTCCAGCGCATGTTGCTGCAAAGTGTAGTCTTTCAAGCGGAAACGGTTTGCACGTTGGTATATATTATCCAGATCAGCAAAGCGAAAGGTATAGGATAATTGTGTACCGGCAGTAAGCTTATAGGCCAGGGTCGCATCAATTTTCACGTTGTGAAGTCCGTAACTGGTGAGATCTTTTTCGGCGTAACCAGTTCGGGCTACAGAATACTGCTTACCACCAAGTGTAACCGTGCGCCGGTCCGGCGACTCATTACCGTAACCGTTAACAGGATCATACCCCGGGTTTGTTGGCCCTGCAGAAATACCAAGTTTTGCGTTGGCGGAACTGTTTTGATCGGTAGTGTTATCTGCTATCCAGTCATATCCGCCGGAATAAGTCCCGTTCAATTTAAAAGCAAATTTTTTGGTGATCAGCTCAGCTATCCGGAAACTCGTTTCGGAAAAAAGCTTTACGGATGTTTCTTTATCTCCCAAATGATTTATACCGGTTTTTTGCTGAAAGGTGATACCAGTGGAGTTGAAAGGATCTCTAGTGATGAAATTAGCGAGGCCGTTTATGGCATTTAACCCATACAGCGCAGATGCCGTGCCCGGTATAATCTCCACGCTTTCAATATCAAGATCACTCGGGCCCATCGCATTTCCAATCGGCGCCCCTAAATGCGGCGCCTGATTATCCACACCGTCAACCAACTGCGTAAACCTCACGTTGGTTGTGTTAGCAAAACCACGAGTGTTGATAATACGGAATCCAAGACTCGGGGTAATCAATTGAACGCCTTTTACATTTTCAAGCGCATCAAAAAAAGAAGGTGCGGCTGACGATCTAATAAATTTACCAGTTAGTTTTTCGATACTCACCGGCGATTTTAGCCAACTTTCGCTGATACGTGATGCCGTTACGACCACTTCTGTAAGCTGTTTCTGTTTGATCGCAGTAGAATCTACCAAAGGAGTGTGAGGGGTTTTGGCTTGGCCGAGACTAATTATCTGCAGGCATAACAGCGGTACTGCAAAAAGTAGTTTTTTATGCATATCGGTAGCTTTAAAATAAATTATCTTAATTCGTTATACTTTTAAAAATATAACGATCATCAAAAAAATAGCCAGCGAATAGCATGGCCCTTTTTAAATGCTTACAAAAGATGATTTTATTATAATTTGTTTAAATTTTTTTCACTTTTTAAAAATTCATCGAATGTCTCCTGCAACACTTTGAATTTTGCTATCATTTCCAAACCTGTATCTGTGATAATGGCATTACCCCCACCTTTTCCTCCACGTTGTGATAGCACTAAAGGCGAAATGAAATGTGCATTCATATGGTTAATAAGATCCCAGGCCTGTTTATACGACATTTTCATTTGCAGCGCAGCCTGCCGGATAGAACCGGAGTCTTTAATGCGCTCAAGCAACTCCACGCGGCCATGGCCCAATATTTTCTCTCCGTTATCTTCCAGCCAGACGCGGCCATTAATTTGATACCTGCTCATCTCGAATCCTACCTAAGCCACTAAAATATGCAAAAATAAAAGCCGCAAACGATAAGGCTTGCGGCTTTAAAAAATAAAATTGTGAGTATTACAAATATGATTGCAACACGTTAGCTTTAGAATTTTGTCTTAAACGCATAAGCGCTTTGTCTTTTATCTGGCGAACACGTTCGCGTGTTAGGCTATATTTTTCACCTATTTCCTCTAAAGAATGAGCAGCGTTATTATTTAGTCCGAAAAACAAAACGATCACCTGCCTATCTCTTTCCGCTAAAATATTCAAGGAGCGTTTGATTTCTTGCGAAAGCGAGTCCTGCATCAGGTCGCTATCGGTACCGGCATCAGTGCTTTGTAAAACATCCAGCAACGTATTTTCTTCACCTGCAATAAACGGTGCATCAACAGATACCTGGCGGCCAGAGTTTGATAAAGAATCAGAGATCTTATCAGTAGTGGTTTCCAAGTCATCAGCTAACTCTTCTGGCGTAGGCTGGCGCTCTAAAGTCTGTTCTAACTTTGATGCAGATTTATTAATCTTGCTTAAAGAACCTATTTGGTTTAAAGGCAATCGTACAATACGGCTCTGTTCGGCAACAGCCGATAAGATCGATTGGCGAATCCACCATACAGCATAAGAAATGAATTTAAAGCCTTTTGTTTCGTCAAAGCGTTTTGCCGCTTTTATTAAGCCAAGGTTACCTTCATTTATTAAATCGCCAAGGGTAAGCCCTTGGTTTTGATATTGTTTCGCAACCGATACCACAAAGCGCAGGTTTGTTTTGGTTAAACGTTCTAACGCTGCCTGGTCGCCTTCGCGAATCTTTTGCGCAAGTATAACCTCTTCCTGTGCGGTAATTAGGTCAACCTTGCCAATCTCTGTAAGATATTTATCAAGTGATTGTGATTCGCGATTGGTAATGGATTGTGAAATTTTAAGCTGTCTCATATATAAAAGTTCAACCGTTTAGGCCAATATAATTATTAATATTGGCAAGTAAATAGAAAATGAAAATAGAAATTAAAATGTATTGAAGCGATTCGGTGATAAGCTTTACTTATAAACGAAAAGAGCAAATGTGTAAATATGTTTACCGTATAAACCGAAATTAGAAGTGTTAGTATTTTCGTGCTCTGAATCAATCTGCGAAGATAAAGAATTAATTGTAGTTAAAGTGTAAAACAAACACCTTTGTTGCCTTAAATTTTGTTAGTTACACAATGTTTATGCAAAGTCATTTATAACAAGCTGACATTTGATACAACACCTTTGGCGTAATTTTGATTTGATAATATTTAATTATGACATCCATCCTATCAGAAATACCCTACTCGGTTCTTGATCTCGCTACTGTTATACAAGATACAACGCTGGCCGATACTTTCCGTAAAAGTCTCGATCTAGCCCGCCATGCCGAAAAATGGGGTTATACCCGTTATTGGTTTGCCGAACATCATAATATGATGAACGTTGGTAGTTCAGCCCCACCTATTTTGATCGGTTATATTGCTGGTGGCACAAAAACTATCCGGGTTGGCTCGGGCGGTGTAATGTTGCCTAACCATTCCCCACTTGTAGTGGCCGAGCAATTCGGTACGCTGGCATCACTTTATCCTGGGCGGATTGATCTGGGCCTGGGCCGTGCCCCTGGGACCGATCAGGTTACTGCACTTGCCATTCGGGGTGAAAACATGAATGCTGCATTTAACTTTCCCCGTGACGTTGAAAAGCTGCAAACGTATTTTTCCGAAGATAATTTTGACAGTAAGGTGCGCGCAATACCGGGCGAAGGGCTGGAAATTCCAATATGGATCCTTGGATCCAGTACCGATAGCGCAAGACTCGCTGCCGCTAAAGGTCTTCCATATGCTTTTGCAAGTCACTTTGCGCCAGCTCATTTCATGGAGGCTATCCAGCTATACCGTGATAATTTCAAGCCTTCGGAATATTTGGACAAACCATATGTAATCAGCTGCCTCAACGTTGTGGCTGCCGATACGGATGACGATGCTAACCGGCTAGCCACATCGGTACAGCAATTTATCATGGGCATAGTAACCGGCAAAAGGGAGTTACTCCCCCCTCCTATCGATACGATGGATGGGGTTTGGAACTATTTTCAGCAAGAAGCAGTTGAGCAAATGCTGGCTTATTCCATATTTGGCGGGCCGGAAACCGTTAAGAATAAGATCAGCTCGTTTATCGAATCCACGCAGGTAGACGAAGTAATGGTGACCTCGCATATTTTCGATCACCAGGCGAGGCTGCGGTCTTATGAAATTTTTTCAAAAGCAATGAAAGAGTAATCAAACCCTTTTTTGCATTAAACGTCGTTTGCGCAAAGCAAAGGGCGTTTTTTTATGCCTACCTAAATTTGTAAAATGGAATACTTTGAATTCTTAAATATAAACATTTAGTTAACCCAAAAAATCCGGCGCATAAAGTTTTTGCCCGTATTTCTCAGCTATCGCATTCATGTTTTTGGCAGTTTCGGCAGTCATGATAGGCGGTGGTAAAAACTCACCATTTCCAACCGGCTTCCCAATCTCTAAGAACATTTCTTCCAATCCCGCGGGTACTACCGTACAAAGCAAGCGTGCCACTTTACCAGTTTTATTTTTAAAGCAGTGTATCATACCACCTTTTGGAATGCTTACGAAAGCGTCCTGTCTTGCAATATATGTTGAAATTTCGGTTTTTACCTCAACTTCACCTTGCACTACGTAAAATGATTCCTGAAAATCCGGATGCGCGTGCGGTCCCGGGCCGCTACCTGGCGGGATGAGCATATCAATAATTGCAAAGGCTCCACCCGTGTCCTTTCCGGATATTAATATACGGTAAGTGCCGCCCATGACCGACAGGGCATCGCCTTCATTTACAGCAACGGCAATTGGATTTAAATGGTTATTTTCCATTTTTTTCACTTTTAATCAAAGCTAACAAACATTAATAATAAAACTTCTGCAATTTTTAATATATCGGTAGAATAAAATAAGCCATAAAAAAAGCCGCTAACTTATTCAGTTAACGGCCTTTAAAATTCAGTGCGGAAGAAGGGACTCGAACCCCCACGCCTCGCGGCGCCAGATCCTAAGTCTGGTGCGGCTACCAATTACGCCACTTCCGCGTCTTGTTTTAGAGTTGGCAAAGATAGCGTTAAATATGAAATTTAAAAATGCAATTCATTCTTTTCTGCTATCTACCTCATTTGTTAGCATTTAAATTACCGAAGCCCAGCAATCAGCATGTTAAAATAGGCTGGAGCTTGCAGTAAACGGCTGCCATACCAGGAAAACAGCTCTCCATTCACCAATAATATCCGGGCGTTTGGCAATAGTATCCTAAACTCAGCGATATGTTTTTCGCTAAAAGGATATGGCTCAGAGGAGAGCAGCAGTAATTGCGGATCTGCGGCTCTTAGTTCGGCTAATGTAATCTGCGGGTAACGGCCTTGACTAAATACATTGGTGAGCCCGATCATGTCAAATAAACTGTTTATAAACGTGCCTTGCCCTACTGCCATATAAGGATTCCGCCAAATAAGGTAGGCTGTTCTGATAAGTACTGTCGGCTTTATTATGCTTTCGAATTGGTTAATGATATCCAAAATTAAATCTTTTGCTTCCTCTTCTTTGCCTGTAATTGATCCTATAGCAATAATCATCTTTAAAGCACTGTCAATATCATTGATATCACTTATCCAAACCGGGTAGTTTTTCATCAGCTCTTCTACCTGCGCCTGCTCGTTTTCTTCTTTGTTCGCAATAATCAGATCTGGCTTAAGCTGATATATAGCCGCCATATTCAATTGCTTGGTTCCTCCAATTGCTGCCTTGTCTGATACACTGCCTGCGGGATGGATACAGAATTTAGTCAGACCAACAATTTCGGAGTCCAGACCCAGAAAAAACAAAAGTTCCGTTTGCGACGGAACTAATGATATTATTCTTTTCGGTATGAAGGGGATATTAACAGCCCTCTTCATCTGATCATAAAATATTGGCATTGTTTATTTACCCTTACCCTGCACCATCACTTTTACAGTTTTCAGTATGATGTTCAAATCTGAATTGAGGCTGATTCTCTTCAGATAAATCAAATCATAACGCATCCTGTCGCACATTTGATCCACATTTTCGGCATAGCCATAATGTACCTGGCCTATAGAAGTTAAACCCGGTTTTACCTGTAACAACCGTTTATAATTAGGTGTTTTCTCAACAATTTGCTCAATAAAGTATTGCCTTTCAGGCCTGGGTCCTACAACAGACATATCACCCTTTAAAACGTTCCAAAACTGAGGTAGTTCATCCAAACGTGTTTTACGCATAATGAAACCCCATTTGGTAATCCGAGGATCATTATCTTTGGATAACTGTGGGCCTCCCAATTCTGCATTCACCTTCATACTGCGGAATTTATACATATAAAAAGGTTTTTCATCTTTACCAATACGTTCTTGACGAAAAAAAGCAGGGCCTTTAGAAGTAAATTTGGTTATTAGATACAGTATAAAAAAAACAGGAGCACCAGAGATCATCACAGCGGACGAAAAAACTATATCAAAACCTCTTTTAAGAAACCTGACTTTTAATCCAATTTCCGGTTGCGCGTTTAAATGCAACACAGGCACATTATTGTAATTTATCAATTGTGCGCTATTGTTAATCAGGATGAGATCTGAGACAACCTTAATTTTGATCGAATAGGTATTTCCTAATTGAATCAATCTGCTCAATAATTGGGGATTCATCTGCTTATAGCAAATAAAAATTTCGGCTGGACCCTTTTCCAGCAGTTGCTGAACCAATTCATTTTCTGGCATCTCGTCCAATTTATCTTCCGAAATAAAGTCGGTAAGATCATAGCCATACTCAGGATGTTGATCGAACGATTTAACTAATCTTTCAGCAATATTTCCATCACCAATAATTACAATTTGACGGTGATTGTATCCTTTTTTACGGATATAGTCCAGAAAAAAGAACAGTGCTGACCTTTGTACAACAACAAAAAAGAAAAAAAGCGTGTAACTGAGCATTACCTCAGTCCTTGAAATATTGAATAAACTAAGGAAATAAATTATGCCGAAAACACAAAGCAAATGGTAAATAAGCGTGAGCAAAAACTTATTTATATTATCACGCAACCAAAGCGGTCTAAAAATATAAAAACTTTTTGAGAGTGCTGAAACAACCACCCACGCAAGGTTTACCAACAAAATGAACGTAAGGGAAGTATTTTCTGGGCGGAACGTATTGAACTTTATAAAGTGAGACGTGTACAGCGCAAGGTTGAGAAGCAAAAGATCACTTAAAAAAACCAATCCTGGCAAGTGCTTTGAGTAGCGTGTATTCATATGTTTATCCGGGTAAGATTTGGTAAAATTAAGAATTTTTATAACATTTGTTACAAATAAATAGAACCAATTATGTTATTTTGCCAATATTAGTGCCAAAATAATAAAAAAATTTCAACGCGGAATAACTTGACTTTAGCGCATTCAATCCTTACGATTACTTCATCGAGTATCTGGTAAAACTCAAACAGCTAAAAAGCATCGTCTATAGCGGCGCAAATTATGTGGCCAACGAGGATGTGCACCTCTTGAATATTCGCGGTAATATTTGACGGAATTACAATATTTAAGTCGCAGCATTCGTTCATTTCACCCCCATCCCGGCCAGAAAGGCCTATAGTTTTGCATCCTGCGGTTTTGCCTGCAACAAATGCCTTAATTACATGGGGGCTTATTTGCATTTTTGGAAAAGCCTATCAACGCCCGCTGCACCAACCACACAAAATGCCTTATTAGTGCTCATGTAGCTGAAAATTTAATCTTCAAAATTCTTACTAACCTCCTCCAATGAGGCGGTTGCGCTACCAACTTTGCTTACTACCACGGCAGCGGCATGATTAGCAAAATTACAAGAGGCATAAAGAGAATTTCCTGACGCTAGTGCAACGCCCAAAGCTGCCAGTACAGTATCACCGGCACCGGTAACATCAATTACATCCAGTGCCTTGGTTGGTATAATTTCCAACTTGCCGCCGTTAAACATCGCAATTCCATCCTCAGACATCGTTATAACTACGCTGTCGCAATCCGTAAGTTCCTGAATCTTCATACAAACCGCTGTTAAGCTTTGAGCGTCTACAATATCAATGCCAGAGGCAATAATCGCCTCTTTCTTGTTCGGCTTGATAATATTCACGCCTTTATATTTGGAAAAATCTCCCCCCTTAGGGTCCACAATACTTTGAATTTCATATTTGCGGCAAAGAGATAATATGCTCGCCAGTAGCGAAGGTGTAAGCAAACCTTTGTCGTAGTCGGATATTAATACGATATCATGTTGCACTAAATGGGCCTTTAAGTAATTTAAAATGCGGCCTTCAATTTTTTCATTTATAGGTTGAACTACTTCCCTGTCAAGTCTAATTAATTGGTGGTTGGAAACAAGCACGCGCGATTTCATAATAGTGCAGCGGTCTTCATCTTTAACAATACCCTCCCCCGATATTTTACTCAATGCCAGCTCGCTTAAAACAATAGATGCATTATCATCGTCGCCAACCACAGACACAATATTAGTGCGGCACTCAAAAGATCTAATATTTTGCAGAACGTTGCCAGCGCCCCCAAGCCTATGAGATTCCATGGTGATTTCTACTACAGGCACTGGTGCTTCCGGCGAAATGCGTTTACAGTTACCATAAATATAATGATCTACCATTATATCGCCTATTACGAGAATGTTTAAATCATTTTTTATTTCACAAATCATAATGTGCTAAATCAACAACAGCTAGAAAAGTTTGTGGGTATTCAAATTAAATCATGTTCTATTCAAAGAATTCTTTTATCCAATTATTCACGAAATATTGTTCAAATTTCGGGTTGATTTCTAAAATACCGCCCCTCAATGCATCAGTTCGCTTTGTGATCTCTACGGTGTTTTTTGCATCATTGATATCGTCAACGACTACTATAAAATTAGGATCAAAAAAATCAACCTCCCTTATAGCTGAATTTGTAGTAACAAGTATCGCCCCTGCGGCAAGCACCTCAAAGGTACGCATTGTTAAACCGGTCTGCCCAAAACGCTGTATATCAAGAACGCTTTTAGAATTCCCGAAGATATCTGCCACATCCTGTTGAGTAAGCTTATCAAAACTAACATCGGCCCAACTAATATCTTTATAATGACTCTTGAAAGTTTTCTCGAACCAAAAAAACCATTTCGCGGGCGAAAAGAAAAACACAAATGTATTTTTGAAATTTGCCATTAACGATTTTATAATAGCATATCGGTTTGAGTGTAACGTTCCCACAAATGACAATGTGTATTTTCTATCTTGTGCCAGCTTCCGCCGCTCAGGATATTCTTTAGAATAAAAGAGGTGCTTTAATTTTAACGATGGATGCTTTTTAGTGTCATTAAAATCAAAACTAAAACATTTATCAAAATGCTTTAGTATATACATTGAGTTTTTATTGTTGTTGTTAATTGAATCGTAAGTGTAATAGATCAGTTTGGCCTTGGGGTTATTCTTCTTAAAATCGACAATAAAACTTTGCGGCACAACTTCTCCTTTTAATAAGAAAAAGAAATCATAGTCATTGTTTTTTATAAGCTCTGTAATATTATTATAATATTTCTCTACAATAGCGGTTAACAGGTCTTTTTTCACCCTGAACACGGCTTTCATAAAAGAATTATTTGAGGTCCGTTCATCGTAAAAATCAACAGCATAACCATTAGCTTCTAAAGCCTTACATATTGATACTTCGTATCCAAAAAATCTTGGTCCTACAAAAAGTATATTTTTCTTATGAGCGCTCATTACTTAAATAAACCTTTATCTTTCATCTCTTGTAACGACTGCTGATATTTATCTGTTTTGATTTCCTGAGTATTTACCCAAGCAGCAAATTTTGCTATACCCTGTTTAAAATCCACTTTGGGTTCAAACCCTAACGCTGCTTTTATTTTCGTAAGATCGGCATAATTATGTCTGATATCGCCCAAACGGTAATTGCCGGATATAGTAACCGGCACAATTTGACCGTAATTGGCCATCAGTTCCTTTACAACCGTATTAACTTCAGTGGGTACGCCCGTTCCAACATTAAATATTTTATTATTGGCCTCGTCCTTTTCTATTCCTAAAATTGTCGCATCTACAACATCATCAATAAATACAAAATCCCGGGTTTCTCTTCCGTCTTCAAAGACGTTTATGTCTTTGTTATTTTTAATGCGGGTTGAAAATATAGACAAGATCCCTGTGTAAGGGTTTGATAATGATTGACCGGGACCATAGACATTTTGATACCTGAAGGCAACAGGCGCGATACCAATAGTAGGGCAAACAGTCATAATCATTTGCTCCTGGTTTTGTTTAGTAATTCCATAAACCGAAGAAGGATGTATTTTTGATTCTTCATCAGTAGCAACTAGTTTTAGCGGTTTTTTGCAACCAGCATACTTTACCTCAAAATCTCCAGCCTGCATATAATTATCTGTGCGATGGTTCGGATACACGTATCCTAATTCTTCGCTTAAATACTTACCTTCACCATAAATTGATCGCGATGATGCAATTACAATTTTCTTTACGCGATGAGAATTATTAGCCAAAATATCCAACATTAACGCGGTTCCGCCGATATTTACATCTGTATATCTTTTAATTTGATACATAGATTGGCCTGTGCCTGTTTCGGCAGCAAGGTGAACGATAACATCCTGATCAGCTACCGCAGCTTTTAAATCTGCTTCAGATTCTACGCTGCCATTTAGAAATTTCACCTTTCCAATAATCGATCTGTATAAGGGTGAATCCCCCTCCGGATTTTCGCCATGTATTTGTTTGGACAGATTATCTAACACAGTCAAATTATGTCCTTTAGCAATTAGCTTAAGCGCTAAGTTTGAGCCGATAAAGCCCGCTCCGCCTGTTATTAATATATTCATAAGATAAAATTTCCTTTTGCGTCTGTTTTCTCCCAAAGGGAGGTATTTAAATTATACCGTTTTAAAATTTTTGCCGGAGCACCTGCTATTACAGCGTAGTCAGGATACGTACCACGAAGAACCGAATTTGAGCCGACAATACATTGCTTTCCTAAAATAGTTCCTGCTTGTAAAACAGCACCATAGCCTATAAAGCAATTTTCTCCAATCATCGTATTCTTTTCGAGATATTTTTGTTTAAGAATGTGTTCGCCTATTGCGGTATAATCATGGTCTACATTTGTAATGAATACGTTGCCAGATATAGTAGTGTGACTACCAATACTAAGCATAATTCCGGAACTGACGATGTGAAAATTTTGCCCAATAGACACATCATCACCTATCTGAATGCTTCCGTTATAATGAGTTTCGGCACGGAGGCCGGGAAATATACGCACCTTATTGCCTATTTGAATTCTTTTGCCACCGTAAATGAATGTTGGCTTACCTACATAACTTATCAATCCAATATGTTTAATAAGCAGACGTAAAAACAAAGTCTGAAAGAACCAAAGGCATTTGTAAAGCATAATCGCTTAGTTAAATCTAGTATTGTAAATTTCCTTATAAAAGTTTAACGTTTCGGCAGAGCATTTTTCCCAGGTAAACAATCTGCTTCTTTCTAAGCCCTTCGCAATTAATTGCTGCCTCATTTCGGGAGTATTTATTTCCGTTAACTTTTGATCTAGCGATGCAGCGGTAACATCATTGATAAAAAGTGCGGCGTCGCCGGAAATTTCGCCTAGCGACGATAACCTGTTTGTAATTACTGGGCATCCAGCTTTCATGGCTTCTAGGACAGGTATACCAAATCCTTCGTAAACGGAAGTATATACTAAGCAGTGAGCATAATTATATAAGACATTTAACTGTTCGTTATTTACGCCGTTCAAATGTATAAATCTGCCTGGCAACGCTGCATTTAGACTCGCCCACTCTTGTTGCTTTATATCACCGCCTCCAACTATAACCAATTTTAAATGTTTGTGCTTTAATAAAGCTTCCGGAATGATTTCAAATTTTTTATATCCTGCTCGCTTACCCACGAATAACACATATTGCTCGGCTAGATTTAGCTGATCGTTAAATATTTTCGCACCTGTATAATTTCTCAACGGTGAAAAAACGTCACTTACGCCATGGTATATCACCCTAATTTTATCCTCCCTTATGTGTGGATAATAATGAAGGAGATCATTCTTAGTACTTTGCGAGATACAGATGATGCCGTCGGCATTTTTAAGACCGAGCGCAGTAAGCCCTATATGAATCAATTTACGGGGAAACTTTGAGGCTAATCCACGTTTATGCGTAAAATCGTGAACAGTAAAAATATTCACTACATTTTTTTGCAGACAGGTGCGGTAATAACTGTTATGATAAAGTGATTTGGGAGGTAAGCGTCTTGTTAAAGGTAAATAGCGGAGTAGCGAAACCGGTATCGTATCTTCAATTAATAAGTTTACATTGAAAGATTCGACCAAATCACAGATTATTCTGCCATCATGATTTAAGTCCTCTTTTCTTGCAGACTGGAGTATAATATTGACACCATTAAGCTTCACAAAATTTGATAGAAGTTCCTTCCAATAAGTTGAAGCCCCCCCAAATTTTTGTATTTGGAAAACAATGCTGTCCAAAAAAATTTCAAAGCCGGTATTCATAGTTTAATTGAATGATTTAATAGTAATAACATCTGATTTTTTCTTTTTATAAACCACGAGATAAAAAAATATGAAAGCAGGCAATAAGTATATAGAAATCCTATAAAAATCAGTGAATACGAGCGCTATATTTAAATACAGGAACACAAGGTAATAGAAGATTATGTAACCTTTGTACCCGGCCCGCAATTTGTCCACAATTCTCTTAATTTTTTTTAAGATGTACCCCGTAAAAAATGCAGAAAAAAATGGAATGACTGCCACGCCGAACCAACCAAAACAGACATACCCCCAAAGCGAAACAGGCAATCTAAGCCCCCCCGATGCAATTGCGGAAATATCATCTGTATCATTCAAAACGGCAAGTGTCCAAACTGATGGATTCCATTTGAAATTAAATGGTATTAGTGCTCCAAAGAACGTTAGTCCGTACGTGTAGTCCACGTGGTTATTGACAAATGCATTGAGGAAACCTAACTGATCCATAATGTCAGGTGCACCAGAAGCAATTATGTCTGCAGCCGTTTGCCCATCTACTAAACTCACAAAACCACTATTTGGAAAAAAATAAGATGCGATTACCCAAAAGCTACTGCCAATTGAGAAAAATATGACGATAAAGACCATATAGCTAATAAAAACCAAACGACTAGCTTTCATAGAAATTATTATTGAAATAATAAGTAGCAAACCAGTAACAGTTTCAGATCTGCTCAAGGAAACAAGAACAAGTGTCATTCCCGTCAAAATCAATAATAATGTGCTTATTTTACGCTTATCATAGAAATCAATTAAGAAAAAAGGTAAAAGTATCTGAACAAATTGTTTCGATGTACGGTAAAATAAAGCAACATGCTGATAACGTGGTTGATAGATGCCCTTAAATTGTTTTGCAGAATAGGGGTCATTGGCAAACATGGGTAAATAACCCATATAAGCGAAGCATAATATCATCACAACTATGCTAAAAAGAAAAAATCTACGTGAAATCCGCAGTATTTTAGTTTCAAATACTGATGAGGTAATAGCACCTTCAACAAGTGAAAATTGCATAACGGAATCAACTAATTTAACTTTTTTCCATTTAAAGCCTAATAATAATCCAAATACAAAAAAAATCCCACCGATGACATTAATATTGAAATACAAACGTACGATCTCGGAAGGAGCTACTAAATCAAAATCAATTATGCAAATAGGAACAATGTACGCGACAAAACAGACGCCAATTAGTGCATGATTGAATACATTTTTACGATCAAACCAAATAAGATAGCTACCGATCGTAAACGTACATAACGAAATGCATAAAATAATTTTGTTCAACACCAATTTTTTAGCTATTTACTCAACTTAAAACCATCTCTTAGCGATCTTAATAACTCTTTACGTTCTTTACGATCATATTTAACATAAACTAGAAAACGGGTAAAAAATGTATATAATAAAGCAATTTGCCTAACTGGGAATGTAAAATTCTTCATTATAAAATAAATTCTATTCCTGTTTAAATAATATATTGAAAACAACGAAACGCCGCCGCCTGTACTACTGCTCACTTTATGGAAAATTTCCAGGTTAGGAAGATATAATATTTTAAATCCGGCATTAACAGCTCTTAAAATAAAATCCGTATCGTCATAATATACAAAATATCGTTCGTCCATCAGGCCTACCTCATCAAAAACCCTTCTCCCTAGCAACATGAAACAGGTTGGGGCGTAGTCAAAATATTGCACTTTATTAAATTTCGGCCCATCTTGCTCGTCTACACCAACATGTTCAACTATAGCTTTACTTTTAAGAAGCTTTCCGCCTGCCATCCATATTGTACGTGTATCGAAATAAAAAATCTTAGGAATTATAATTAGTTCGTTATTTTTTAGAGCGTGAACTATCATCCTTTCTATTAATAAATGATCGTCGAACTCTATATCGTTATTCAAAAGCAACACAAAATCGCAATTGTCATTCAAAGCTAGTTCAATACCTTGATTATTTCCTTTTGCAACGCCAAAATTTTCCGTGTTCTTTATATGAGTTATCGCCGGTAAAATAAATTCATTACTTAATTTTTCTAATATTCTATCGGTAGCTATTGATGCGGAATTATCAATGATGTATAATTCATAGTCTTTAAATGTTTGCTTACTCAAGCTTTTAAAAAAACCCTCCAGCACATTGTCACATTTATATAAAACTGTAACCAAACCTATTTTCGGCATTTAAGAATATTTAGTAATAATGTTAACTATTCAGTGATTTCAATATTATGATCAGACTTTAACCATGCACCCGCTTCAAAAGAATACCTTTTGATAATCCTAGCAGGTGAGCCTACCGCAATGCAATAGTCAGGAATATCTTTGGTTACAACACTATTAGCACCTATTACAGAACCTTTGCCTACGTTTGCACCGATTATGCAAACGTTTTCGCCAAGCCATGCTCCGTCACCAATAGTTACAGTCGAAATTTGCTTAATCGGTTGATGAGAAATAGGCAAATTAACGTTCTCGTAACTATGTAAATTATCACTTATATAAACCTTGTCTGCAGTTAGTACATTTCGGCCTATAGTAATATTTGTTGTAGCATATATGTGATTAAAGTGCCCGATACTAGAACCATTTCCAATTACTAATTTGCACGCGACTTGGCCGGTTTGAGGTAAGGCTCCCAGCCACGTTTTATAGGCGATGGTTACACCGCTACCAATATAAATATTAGAAGCTCCGTCTATTTTTAGGGGCGAGGAAATTTTTGAACCAAGCCCTAATTCTTTAAACAAAATCCTGTAATACGGAAATATAAAAATGTAATAAAAAAGCGATTTAAAATTTTTATATAAACTCATAACTATTAACAATAGGGCTCATTGAACTTAACTAAATGATAAATCGATCAAAACGATTAATTTCCAACAGTTTTTATTACTTTGACAGCTGTTTAATAACTTAATTTATAGTTTTTGGCTTAAATATAGACTTAACTATTTTTTGTATAAATTTTAAAAACAAGTAGATGTAATAAGTTATAATAAACCTAAGCAAAAGCCAATAGTCAGATTTATAGAAATCAATTATTCTTTTAAATTTTGATTTAGTTTGAAACTGATATTTATCTGGATATAGAGCGTGCAATACAAAATACTTCCGAAAAAAAACAAGTAATAACTTTGAAATAAATTTATGATATGTTTTAGCTGAGATCGCACGCTTATCTAAATATTCTTTTAAGATGATATTATGATTATCCAAAAATACAGTTAGCAAATCATACCCCCCTTTTTTCTTTATTTGAAAATCCAGCGAAACGAAGAGCAGATCGTTGTTTACAAAAGCTTTTTGAGTTGCACTGATCATTCTATATAAAACGTCAGTTTGAGTAAGTAAAAGATTGGAATATCTGCTAAAATTAGTCAGCCTGTTGAAGTCATCACGCCAAATTCCAAATGAGCCTATCCACGTACCCATATACAAGACCCTATCGATAAATTGATCCATACTGTCACACAATACTGATCCGGTTTTATCAAGGCCTTGATTCAGGTAGAAGATAACCGCTCTGGATTCATTATGTTTTTTAATGTCAGCTAACATTGTGACTAACGAATTGTCGGTATGGGTGAGCGTATCATTGTTTAATTTTAAAAAATCACCTTTACCAAGTGATAGTGCTTGCTCGAAGTTTTTGTCTCCAATATTTGACAGATTTCTGGAGTATAGAACTTTATTGCCAAATTCTTCCATATACAATCTTGACAACGCTTCTGTTTCATCAGTTGAGCAGTTGTCTGAAATCACTATTTCAACGTCATATGAATTTCTAAAAATTTCTTGCCGAGTAATAGATTGCAGTGTGAGTTTTAAATACTCAGCACGATTATAAGTAGGTATAGCTATTGTCAGAAGTGGCTTCGCTAATTGTGCCATAATTGTTTTTTATTTCTAAATATGAAAAACGCCCATGGCAATGAAATGAAAATCGAGATCGCTGAATAACCAAACACAACGCCTTTCATACCATAATAGTTTCCGAGGCCAAAAGTCGATAACGCACAAATTGATCCGATTACAACAGAGTTAAGTAAAAACGGTTCTTGTTTATGGCATCTGAGATAGGTTGCCCAAGAGAATATAAATTGGTTGATTATTGTGACAACGCAAAGGGCAGTTAAAGGTATTGGCGGTAAAAATCTTTGACTAAGAGGATTGTTAAAATAGTAGAATACAAAGTAAAAGCCGTAAAACACTATGACTATTGAACAACTTACGAAAATTAAACTTCTTAAAGTTCTATTGAACAACTGATCTAGCTCCCCAAATAGTTTTGTAGCAATTAAAGCTGACATTTTTGGCACTTTTGTAGTTATCCAGCTCATGGACAAACCCGATATCCCATTTAGAATTTGCAGCGACATGCCCATTTGACCAGCAGCAACCGCTCCGTCGAACGCGAAGATTACCGGATTAAATAACTGGAAAATAAAGTATCCACTTGCCCAACTCAGCGCTATTCGCCATTGAAAAGGAAATATCTCGGTCATATAATTTATCACTTCTTTGCCCTGCAACTTCCAAATAGCTACTAACTTATATCTACGAGATGTGAAAAATATTTGAACATAATTTATAAGGATGGAAAGTAATGATGCAAGTGCGCTGGAGTATAATTTAAACCCAAGCCCGAAAAACAAAAACAGCAAAATCACATTTGCCGTTTTCTGTACTAGCCGTACTTTAGCCATATCTTTTACCTCCCCCAGTCCATCAAGAAAAGCTAATAAAGGATCAATAAACAGATTAAGTGAAGTTGCTAAACAGAGCAATATCCAAGGGCTCCTCCAATTAACTGAAGGATTCTGATTAAAAGTAGAAAAAAAGTAACACCCAGAGGCCAACAATATAAAGAATAGTAATATACTGATTACCCCAAACCATTTAATGAAAAATCTTAATAGTGATGACAATCTTGATTTGTGATAATCATTTCCCGCTAAACTACCATGTATCCATTGTAAGTGAGCGCATTCATGCGCTGTATATTGAGTTATTATTCCACTTAACCCAAGTTCAAAAAAAACCTGAATAGCCAATATGCTGGAGAAAGTATAAAAATAACCACGTTCATCACCAGAAAGAAAGAGGCCTATAAAAACAACTGAGCCGAATCCTCCTAATGCCTGTATTACCCTGGTAAGTAATGTGAAAGCAATAGCACCATCTATACCTAATTTCCCTAAAATCTTCTTAAAAAAAATTAACATTTCCAATTGTCTGTAACTGCCTCAGAATGCACCAGTGTAATAAGAGTATCTTTTAAGCATACACTGTTTATACCTGATCATAACAACTTTAACATTGCTAAGATTTATAGTATAAATATCAACTTATGTAGGCCTTAATTACATCCAGCATATAATCATAGTGACTTTCGTTCAAACCCGGCCATACACCCAGCCAGAACGATTGGTTCATAATCGTATCTGTGTTGGTAAGTTCACCTACCGTGCGGTGATTTATATTGGCATAGGCAGGCTGCCGTAATAAATTACCACCAAACAATAACCGGGTACCTATCTTTTTCTCTTCCAGGTGCTGTACCAGCATATGCCGGTCGGCTGCATCCCCTTCGCGCAGCGTAAGCATGAAACCGAACCACGACGGATCGCTGTTTTTAGTTGCCTCTGGCAAGATGAATATATCTTGCAGCTCTTTCATGCGTTCGTACAAAGCCTTGTAGTTTTCGCGGCGGCGCTGCACAAAGTAATCTAACTTCTTAAGCTGGGATACACCGAAAGCAGCCTGCATATCGGTAACTTTTAAGTTAAATCCAATATGAGAATAGGTATATTTATGGTCATATCCGTAGGGCAAAGATCCTAATTGCTGCGAAAAACGGCAACCGCAAGTGTTATCTTTACCTGGTTCGCAATAGCAATCACGCCCCCAATCTCTAAAACTTTCTGCAACTTTAGCCAGTTCTGGATTGTTGATCAGAACCGCACCGCCCTCGCCCATGGTAATATGGTGAGCCGGGTAAAAGGAAAAGGTAGATATATCACCGAATGTGCCTGTTTTTTGCCCGCGATAGGTAGCTCCCAACGAATCGCAATCATCCTCTACTACCCAAAGATTATATTTTTTTGCTACACGCATCACCTCATCTAAATCAAACGGATTGCCTAATGAGTGTGCAATCATAATTGCTTTTGTTTTAGGCGATACAGCTGCCTCTATGTCTTCGGCCTTAACGTTGTGTGTTGCGATATCTACATCAACAAAAACCGGGATAGCACCAAACTGTATGATAGGATTCACTGTGGTAGGAAATCCCGCTGCGACGGTAATAACTTCATCTCCCGGTTTTAATGCTCTGTCTCCCAGTTTAGTTGAAGTTAAAGCATAAAAAGCAACAAGGTTGGCTGATGAGCCAGAATTAACTAGCAGCGCTTTTGTCGCACCAAAGTATTTGGCAAAATCGTATTCAAAAGAATTGGCGAAGCGGCCCGCCGTAAGCCAGCCGTCTAAAGCGGCATCAACACCAAGTAATACGTCTTCTTCATCTAATACCTTGCCGGTAACAGGGATATAGTTTTTACCAGGTATAATGATTTGTGTTGTTTTAGCTTTAGCAATTTCTCTAAGGCTCTTTTCCAGCTCAGGGGTGGTAATGTTTTTTAACATGATTATATATTATATAGGTATTAGGTACTTTCCATTTCTATTGGCTTTGCAAATGGTTCCATCTCAGTTATTGGTTTTCCAAATGCAATCTTGGGGTAGGTATTGGTGTGGGGGTCTATCATCACCTGTAATAACACCGGTTCACCACCATTAGTTTCATTCCACATCCAGTTTACAGCTTCTTGCATTTCGTCTTCGCTATCGATAGTTAAGGCTGCCATGCCGTATGCTTTAGCAACCTTTTCAAAATCCGGCGCGCTGTACCCCCAATAGGTGCTTTGATAACGGGATTCGAAATAGCTATCCTGAAACTGTCGTATCATGCCGAGATTTTTGTTATTCATTACCACAACTTTAACAGGCAGCTTATTACGAACTATGGTTTGCAATTCCTGGATATTAATCTGCATGCAGCCGTCGCCAACAATTACAATCACTGGACTTAAGTCTAATGCGAAACAGGCACCGATTCCTGCTGGTAACGCATAGCCCATAGCACCCATGCCTGCAGAGGTTAAAAATAGCTGATCTTTGTAGATCTCTAAAGATTGCGCAGCCCACATTTGGTGACTTCCTACATCTGCAACATAACATTTGGCTGCGCGTGAATTGTGCGACAGTGCGTGCATGAAGTAATTGGGGTTGATACCCTCCGGCGTTAATTCTTTGGTATCCGGCCATTGTTTCTTTAACCCACTTATATATTGAAGCCATTCAACCGGCTTTTCAAATTTCTCCTCTTTAGCGGCTTTATTGAATGCTTCAAAAAATTGTCTGGCATCAGTAACTATCGGTACGCAACCCTTAACGCGGTTGTTTATCTCCTCGCTTTCGCAATCTATATGGTAAATAGTACGATTTTCAAAAAATTTGGTATCAGCACCTGTTTGGCGAATATCTAATCGACTACCAACCACTACCAACAAATCGCATTCACCGAAAGCAATATTTGCCCAACGGTTGCCATAGCTCCCTATAAACCCTACTCTAGAAGGATGATCATATTCGGCAGCATCTATTGCAAGCAAAGTAGTAATTACCGGTAATTCTGTCTTTTGCAAAAATGCATCCATTTCTTTCTTAGCAAAAGCGGCACGTACACCTCGGCCGACTAGTAAAAGTGGGCGTTTGGCTCCCTTAATACTATTGAAAATATCCTGCAATACATCTATTGATGGATCTTCAAAAGCAGCAACTACTTTCGTATCCGGCATTTCATTTACCTGAGCACGCTGTATGTCCATCGGAACATCTATGAGAACAGGTCCGGGCCTTCCTTCCATAGCTATTTCGAAAGCCCGTTCCATTGCTTCCGGTAAATCGTGTTCACTCTCAATTTTAAAGCAGGCTTTTGTTATAGGCTGGGCCATTGCTATAATGTCAGTTTCCTGAAAACCCAATTGCCGAATGTTGCGATTACCTTTTTGCTCATGGCGGTTTACCTGACCCGTTATAAAAACAGCAGGGGTAGAATCAAAATAGCAGCTACCTATTCCTGTTAGTAAATTAGTGGCGCCCGGGCCACTTGTAGCCAAAGCAACACCTGGCACTCCAGTTACACGACCATAAGCATCTGCTGCAAAAGCGGCTGACTGCTCATGATGCATGGTGATAATATTTATAGATGTTTTTTGGTTTAACGAATCCAATATATGGGTAATCATCCCACCCGATAATTCGAAAACATGCTTTACTCCTTTTTTTTCTAAAAAAGTAGCTATAAAATCCGATGCCTTCATTTTTTTTTATCTTTAAATTTCATTGTCAGATGTTCGACGGTTTCTGATAGCGCAACTTCAAAATCAGTTACGTCAAATTCGCCAAATGCAGAAACAAATTTATTAGAATCACCTTGCATATGCATAGATTGATTATCGCGATAGGGTAAACCACCGAAATTAAGCGTGAATGACGGATTTACTTGGTCTCTGATGCTTTCTACTAACTCTCTCAGCGCAAGTATCTTTTTTCCAGATATATTATATATACCAGTTTTACCCTTATTTGTTGTTATTTTATTTATTGCTATCCCTAAGTCGCTCACATACAGATAAGAATATTTTTGTTCACCTGCGGTAAGCGCCATGCTTTCACCACTAACCATTGTTTTTATCAAAGACGGAATCAACCAATTATCGGCTTCTCCTTTGCCAAAAAAAGAAAAAAGCCTAAGCCAATACCATTCCATTTGATATTGATTAGAAAATTGTTTCACAAGTTCAGCACATATCACCTTTATCCTGCCATAAGCTTCTGTTGGATTTACCGGTTGTTCTTCGTTAATGCAACCGTTATAAACGCCATATTCTGCTTGAGAACCCATTCCAATGAATTTTTTTGCACCGCTTCTTCTCGCAATTTCTAAAACCGTACTTAAAAAATTAATATTCAAGGATTGAACTTGCCAGTTGTCCCTATCTGAATGCCCCACCCCTAACCACGCAGAATGAATTATAACTGACGGAGAAAAGGCAACTATTTTATCAATCCAACCATTCTCATGGTCTTGTAAAATCCAGATAACCTGATCTTCAAATTCCCGGCATAAGTCTAACGATGAACTTTCGCGATAATTAGCAATTACCTGATGTCCGTGATCAATAAGTACACTCGCAACACCGGCTCCAAGGAAGCCCGTTATACCTGTAATAAAAATCTTAGCCATTAAAAAAATCCTGAATTTGCATTTCAGTAAAAACAGACATCTTGCCACTATTGTAAAATTCCCTATACCAATTGATAGTTGTGCCTACTGCTTGCTCGGCATTCATTTTTGGATGCCAACTAAGTTCTGCTTTAACCTTGCTAATATCCAGTTTTAGTAATCCAGCCTCATGGGGTTGTTCAAGGTTTTTTACAATGTTAAAATTACCATTTCCCCAGGCTGATATAGCCATTTCAACCATTTTATAAACAGGCAATGCATCATTAACCTCTGGACCGAAATTATAGGCCTGCGAAAATAAAACTGGGTTACTAAACAACTTTGCCCCTAACAATAAATAGCCTGCTAAAGGTTCCAGAACATGCTGCCACGGTCTTACTGAATCTGGATTGCGAATTTCAATTGCTTTGTCCGATTGCAATGCATTTACAATATCAGGAATCAGGCGATCTGGGGACCAGTCACCGCCACCTATTACATTACCTGCCCGGCCTACGGCAATAGCTTTTTGGTGAACAGAATAAGAGGTTGGATTAAAAAATGAATTCCGATAAGAATCTATAACCAATTCTGTACATGCTTTACTTGCGCTGTACGGATCATAGCCTCCAAGACGGTCAGTTTCGCGGTATGGATATTCCCATTCATTATTATGATACACCTTATCTGTAGTAATCAATACACAATAACATGGTTTATCAAGTAGCATAACTGCATCGAGCAAATTTGCCGTCCCAATTGCGTTAACCTCAAATGTTTGCGAAGGAATTCGATAGGATAATCTTACTAGCGGCTGTGCAGCAAGGTGAAAAACAAAATCGGGATTAAAATCCGTCATCGCTTTTTTGAGGGAATCTCTATCCCGCAAATCAGCTATTACCGAATCGCAGATAGCTTCACCATTAAGTACACTAAAAAGATTAAATTCCCCCTCCGGTGCCAAAGCATACCCTTTTACTTCCGCGCCCAGCATACTGAAAATCTTTAATAGCCACGAGCCTTTAAAACCAGTGTGCCCGGTTAAAAAAACCTTTTTCCCTTTATAAACTTCAGTGAGTTTGTTAAACATATTTACCAAATTTTCCATGGCGCGCTTCCTCCACTCCAAAGTTGTTCAAGCTCAATTCTATCGCGCATGGCATCCATTGGCTTCCAAAATCCCTTATGTTTGTATGCTGAAAGCTGGCCATCTTCCGCAATTTCTTTCAATGGCTTTTTTTCCCATTGAATATCGTCCATATCTCCGTCCAGATAATTAAATATACCCGGCTCTAAAACAAAAAATCCGCCGTTAATCCACATGCCATCTCCCTGCGGTTTTTCAATAAAATGCTCCACCTCACCATTTTCACCCATTTCGATATTGCCAAAACGACCAGGAATTTGAATAGTTGTGAGTGTAGCTAATTTTTTATGAGAACGATGAAAATCAACCAATTCTTCGATATTAATATCAGCTACGCCGTCTCCGTAAGTAAGCATAAAAGTTTCATCCTGTACATATTTTTTGATCCGCTTTATACGACCGGCGGTATTAGTTGTTAAACCAGTATCAACCAATGTAACTTTAAAAGATTCGGAATTCGAAAAATGTACATCAACTTTGTTACGCTCTAACTCGATAGTTACATCTGAATTATATAGATAATAATTCAAAAAATACTCTTTAATCGATTGCGCTTTGTAACCCAAACATAAAACGAAGTCATTATAACCATATGTTTCGTAAATTTTCATTATATGCCACAAGATTGGTTTTCCGCCAATTTCAACCATTGGTTTTGGGCGCGCTTCTGTCTCTTCCATTAACCGGGTTCCTAAGCCGCCCGCAAGTAATACAACTTTCATATTGTTATTATTGAACTTCTATTTCTATATTATCAGTAAGCGGAAAACTACAGCAAAGTAATTTTTCATTAACTTCAAGTTGTGCAGATTCTTTTTCTCCTCCAATTATCTTTACCTCTCCGCCAATTAATTTCCCTTTACATACCTGGCAATTACCCGTTTGACAAGAATAAGGCATATCGATAAGCGCATCTAAACCACTTTCCAATATGCTTTTGCCTTTAGCAACTTCAACCTTATAAACTGCTCCATCTTTCTTCAGCGTGACGACGCGGGTAGTTATATCATGAAATTGGGCAGGATCACGTACAATTTCGAAATCTTCTGAATAAATCTTACTGCTGTCAACCCCTAAACTTTCCAAAGTTGCCTTTACAGACTCTTTTAACCCTGTAGGTCCACAAATGTAGTGTAAAGTTCGGTTAAGGTCTCCTTCTTTAGCAATCACATTTAAAACAAACCGCGGATCAATACGGCCCTGTACATGGAAAGGATTAGTTAGTTTAATCGCAGGCTGAGTGTGGAAATGCCACGCTTTAAATGAGTTCGCGTATTTCTCTTGCAATTGCTCAATTGCCTTCGCAAATATTACGGTCTCCGTATTTCTGTTACCATATACTAAAGTAACATGCCCGGCAATTTGGTTCCCCAGGGCATATTTAGCTATTGACATTAAAGGTGTAATACCGCTACCTGCCCCCCACAGAACAATGTGTGTTGCTGGTGTTAATGCAGTTTCTTCTAAAACAAAATCACCCATAGGCGGCATAACCTCTATTATATCATCAACTTTAATTTGGTCGATAATATGATTTGATACAATTCCGCCGGGCACACGTTTAACCGTGATTTCCAAATTATTATCAACAAGAGGTGCTGAAGAAAATGAGTATGGGCGGATAAACCTACGTCCATTGATTCTAAATATTAGCGTTAAATACTGACCAGCGAGATATCGTATTTTTTTCAGTGATGGTTGTTTGAAAGTTATTGTTACCGTATCTGCTGTCTCTATAGTAACCCCAATAACTTTTAAGCTGATAAATTGCATCTAATAACCAAAAAAATAATAAACTTATAAAGATTTAAGTAAGCCGATTTGCTTGTAATCAATGCATACAAATGTAGATTGTGGTGTGGATTTTACGATTAATTCACAATGTTTGTTTAGGTTGAAAGTCATTATGCAGAAGTTATATTAAATTGAAAATCAAAAAGTATTTATATAGACAGATAACTTGTCAGGTATATTAAAAAGCTAAATGATTAACCGAATTAGTCAGTTTTATATAGCAGCCGATTGTTTTGCTCATTTCAAGTCGTAATTTAAAACGTTTCAAATATATCACCAATTATCAACATAATGATTAAATGCTTTAACTATCTTGTAAAAGCAATAAAACTAATCGAAAGAATTCAGTTTTTTAAAAATGTTTTTTTCTAATGTGAAATCTTAGATAGGGATTGTAGCTAAACAGTTTGTTGCAATCAATAACTGGTAAAGATCATCATCAGTTCAGCGGCTTTCATCACTACATAAACTCTAAACGTATTCGAACTAGAAATAAAATTAAGCATGTCTTTATTTTTTGACTTAGAAATCAAAACTGCCTACTGGAATGATGTAATCGTCAGAAATGACAAAATAGCCTATTCCATCATAACTGCATAATGTCGTGCTAAGAAATAAGTAGATAGCCTAACTAAATTCCAACTGTAAAGTTATCTATTAGAAGGGTTTTGCTTGTGGCATCTAAATATGTAGAACACGAAAAGATAGTCAATTAATTAATGTTTACAAAGGAATGAATGGTATAGGCAATGGCGGCAAATAATATAAGCAAGCTAAGATTATTACTACAACTATTATCAATTTAACTGAAGATCATAAATAAAAGCTAATTTGTATGCATTATAAGTTATATCCGGAAAGCAATTTAAGTCATTATCTTCTCTACAACCCTTTTTCCAGTAATCCAAAGAATCATAATACCAACACCCAGTATAAAACCAATCAACGTCGATTTCACAACTCCTAATTCGCTTTTAGGTAAAGGTAATACAGGTTGATCTAGCATTTGTATTAGCGGTGTCTCTTGTCGTAAAGAAATTTTTGAAACCTCAAGATTTTTAACAATCTCACTATATATTGCCCCGCTAGCTTGTACATCTACCTGCTTTTTTTGCGAGGGAACCCTTAAAGATAATAATGCAGGATTGGCGTTTGGGGAGGCATCTAAAGCTGAAGCTACGCCACTGATAGAATAACCCAAAATACGTTTTACGCTATCTGCCTGGTGCTGTAATACTTTAATATTTTGTGCGCTTTTCTTTGTTTTGGTTTGCGTGTAAAAATCGTTAACGGTTTCAACAAGTTTGCTATTAAATAACTTCGAAAAGAGTTCGTCATTTGTTACAACGTCCACCTCTAAAATACTTAGTTTTTTATCTACTTTTCCAACCGTTAACACCTGTTTATTAAAGTTCATAACGATTCCAGTAATTATGCTATCCTGCCATCGGCTAAATTTTGCAGGGTCCTGATTAAAAGAAAAGTTTTTTATGCCATCCTTTTCTTTCCACCTATCTGCTAATTTATTTGAAGCAATGTACCTATCAATCAACAACATCTTTCTGCCATCTATTTCAACTGATGATAGCAATGTTTTTTCTATCATGAGGCGGGATTTATAAAGCTCCACGATATTATCGCCCTGAAAAATGCCACCACCACCACTGCCAACATCAATACCAGCCAAGGATGCAAGGCCAGAAAGCTGGGACATACCTCCAACTTTGCCGGCTTCTTCTAATACAAATGTACTGGTAGCAGTAAAAACAGGCTTTTTAAAGTGTGTATAAGTAGCACCTAGTATAGCACCCAAAAATCCATATAATACTATAACAGGCCACTTTTTCCGTAAATGTTTGAAACCAGCTTTACTTTTATTTATAAGGTCCTTCAGTGTAATTTCGTCATCGACGGTAGTATTCCTTAAATTTGAAAATTCTTCCTGCATTACTTGCTTAAGTTTATTATACCTAAAATAATGGCGCCCAAAGATGCCAACCCTGTTGTTAAACCCACAACTTCTGTCGCGGATAAGCTACGCTTAACAGGTTTTTTTGAAACAAATATTTCGCTGCCAGGTTTAATTGTAGGATTTACATTAAAAAATAAAAATTTCCTTGTTCCCTTAACTGTACCGTTGGCGTATACAACATACGATCCCTTTTTTGACGCGTTAGGTGCATATCCACCTGCGTTGATGATATAGTCTTTAAAACCTTTAGAATCATCATATATAACTGCACTAGGATAAAGTACTTCACCATTAATCCGAACAAGTTGTTGCTGCTTAGGTATCCTTATCAGATCATTATCCTCTAATACGAGATCAATGTTAGTTCCTGGTCGCTGTAAAATTTTTTTCAGATCTATTCCAACAAAATTATTGCGCAATTGCTGGGCATCAACAACAGTAGAATCCTTGATGGTTTGTTTAATTCGATTTAAACGATTAATACGCTCCCGCTCAACGGCAACTGTGTCAATTTTATTTTTATTGATACCTAAAATAGCAAAGTTATCGCGCTTCAGCGTTCCTGCTTCAACATCAGCAGCGGCAGTGAGCCCACCTGCACGGGCAATCAAGTCAGATACTCGTTCATTCTTCTGCTTTATAGTGTAAAATCCAGGGTATAATACTTCTCCTTCTATTTTTACTATAGTTTGCTTCTCGTAGCCCGGCAAACTATAAATTGATACGATGTCGAAAGGTTTCAATTTAAAATTTGCCGCGCCGCTTTTCAGCTGTGCATCTACATCTACGCTAAATACCTGGGCAAGCCTACTCGTTTTGGAACTAGGATCGCTATCTATTATCCTGCGGGCAACTTCTATCCGTTTTATACTTGCCGCTTCGGTAAATCCTCCTGCTTTTTGAATTAAATCTTCAACACTCATATTCTCTGCAAAAGCGTAATCGCCTCCTTTACGTACCTCTCCCTTAATGGTAATGCGATATTCATCTCTTAAATCTAAAATAGATGATATATTCACTTGGTCTTCCCGCTGTAATACAATGTCCGGAACATTGTTATTTATGACAGCGTTTACGTCAAATGATATGAGTTCCGTTGAATTATCTGCTTTAAGCCTAGTAATGCTTCCTCTACCCGTAAAAGCATCCTCTTTTAGGCCACCTGCATTGTTGATCAGTTGCTTTAAGGTTAATCCTTTTTGTAATTCAAATTCCCCCGGGCGAAAAACTGCACCGGTAACAGTAACTCGGTTTTCGTAACGGTCAAGGATACGGTCTACTGTAAATTTGTCGCCGCGCAGCGGAATATAATTCTTATAATCGGCTTCTAAAACATCACTGATACGCCGCTGCTGATCGCTTATTTGTGATACTTTTATGCGCGCAGTGTAAGCTTGATCAGTGAAACCTCCGGCAAATTTTAATACATCCTGCAAAGTTTCGCCCGCAATAATTTCAAATAATGCTGGAATTTTTATTTCGCCTCTCAGTTCCACGCGTGTGCGGTATGTTGGTACACGAATGATATCCTGATCTTGTAAGCCGATATTATCCTTTTGATCTCCTTTAACTAAAAAATCATACACATCCAACCGTCTAACTATTCTGTTGTTCCTTATAATTTCGATTAAACGATAAGAGCCATTATCATTTGGCCCGCCTGCAGAACTGAGCGCGTTGAAAGCCGTAGCTAGCGATGGCAAAGTATAGGTTCCTGGTTTAGTAACCTCTCCAACCATAATTACTTTTATACTCCTTATATTTCCAAGTGTAACCTGCACAGTCGTTCCCCTGTCTACTGCATAATTATTTGCAGCAAGTTTACTTTTTATCAAAGAGGTTGCCTGTTCTATCGTTTTACCGCTTACGTTGAGTACACCTACTCCTGGAATGTTAATATTTCCTTCAGGTGATACATTCAATTTCCAACTCACTAGGGAAGCGCCGTAAACATTAATATTTAGCTGGTCATCGGGCCCTACGATATAATTTACCGGCGTTGCAATTTTCAAATTTGGCTCAAATGTGGTGTTGCTATTCTTGAACAGATTAGCACCATACACTTTCGGTATAAATATGCTAGCTACAGACTCTTTAACAGAATTAGTATCAGCGTCATTTTTATAATTCAACTCTCTGGTAGCAGGTAGATCTTGTTGCGCATCTACGGCAGGACCCGTAGTTTTACGCAACGCTGTAACACGAGTTTGTAAAATTTTGCTTTGCTCAGCGCTTAGACCTCTGCTTTGCAATGTTTGCAATAATTGTTCATCAGACAGGCCAGAAGCCTGAGCCTGTTGCATGAGTTGACGTAACTGGCTCTCAGAAAGATCACTTACGCTTACACCAGATAGGTTTTGAGGAATAGTTTGTGCACTAGCAGGAACAATAACCCCGAAACACAAAAAAATAAAAACAACTAATAGGTAGAATTTCAACTGGTTCATAGATCACAAAATAACGCTAGAGCTGGGTTTTTTAAAGCATTGTATAACATCAGCTTTAAGTCTAAATTCCAGACCTGACTTATTTGAATTAACATCAAAAAATTATTGGTAACTGATTTAAGTGAACAAAGATATATTAAATTTTGAACGGTTAAAGTTTAAAATTAGCGCTGCCTGTTTCAACTATATTAATGGGAAATAATTTGAACATAATGGATTTCGCTTTTCAATTGGTTGATTAATGCACAACAATAAAATTGTAATTTTGCAGCATGAATTATTTCGATTTTTACGATATCGCTGAAACATTTAAGCCAGATTCAGCGAACTTGAAAAAGCAGTTTTATGCGCTGAGTAAAAAATACCATCCCGATTTTTTTGCAAATGAAAATGAGGCTCGCCAGCAAGAAATACTTGAATTATCTACACTCAACAATAAGGCGTACCAAACCCTATCTGATGCAAATAAGTTGTCGGCCTACATTTTAAAACAGCACGGACTATTAAATGAGGGCGCAAAACCGCAATTACCGGCAGATTTTTTAATGGAAATGATGGAAATTAATGAGCGACTGATGGAAATTGAAACTGCAGACCAGTTAGCGGCGATTACGAGCGAAGTTATTGCCATTGAGGGAGATATAGTTGACGAGATGGCCGCCCTAACTGATGGTTACGAAGACTTGGACGATAGCGCTAAGGAAAGTCGGCTCATCGATATTGCAAATATCTACTACAGACAAAAATATTTGTTGCGAATTAAAGACAGTTTGAATACATTTGCAGCCCGGTTTGGCGCAATTGTATGATTGCAAAGCCGAAAATGCCCAGCTGGCGGAATTGGTAGACGCGCTGGTCTCAAACACCTGTGGGAAACCGTGCCGGTTCGACTCCGGCGCTGGGTACTGACCCTCTTTACGAAACGTAGAGAGGGTTTTTTAATTTTCGAAGGATGATAATTAAGTGATCCGCGCCAAAATAGGAAAACGGAAGCCTACTCTTGCGAATTGACTTCCGTCTCCTGACTTCGTTAGTGGCCATAGCCCCCCAGAAGTATCAAGTTTTGTGTAAACTGACCTACCTGAACTCCTCGTTGTTAATTGCGAACATTGTTCTCCCACATCATCCTGAAATCCGAAAGACCAAATAATAACACAATATGCAGACATTGCCTTTGTCCTTGCGGAGGAAACTTAATCAAAATTGCTTCCTACTCCTAACTTCCCCAAGCTCTTTCGCGCTCCGTTGAGTCTTTCGTTCTCTGCAGACATTGATTTAGTTGATCTCCCTTGGGAATTCCGACTTTGTCGTTATCTGTGCACACTGGCGCATCATTATTCTTAATGGATGCAAAATAACCTTGTTTGCTAACGCTGATTGCTTCAAGGTCATTATCTCGTTTGCTATTCTTCGTAAAGTATTGCAAAACTGATAATACCTCATTTCACTCTCCAATGCAGGAGCCTTTCGCCTCCTGTTTTCTTCAAATGACCAGGCACTCCCCTTATCTTTAGATCGCCCTGAGGTTCACCCGATTAAGTTTTTGTTTCCTGTAAGGCTGTCAAAGTACGTCGTTCTTGATATTTACAATATCGGAAGTTTCACCTATAATAGTCAAGTGAAACATGATATTTTATCGTAAATCTTCTCAACATCTTTTCCACAGATCAATGGCGTTATCAACATTTATAAAGCCTAAATACTAGGAGGTTACACTTGTTATCAACAAATTTAATTATCAAATTCATTCACAAATCCTAGCTAGATGGCCAAAATCGATGCTGAAATTACTTGCCCAAAAAAAGACAAAACATAAAAACTAAATTTTCTCAGTTAAATGTCGCCAATACCGCTTGGGGATATGGCGCAAATGTAACTTTGTGTTTTTCCGGGAAATGATGTTCACACTATGGAAATAATTTTTCCATAGATGCTGATAAATGGGCTCATCCGGCGAAAATGAAACCATTACGTTACCGGCTTTATTATTGCCAGAGAAATCAATATCAATAAATTGCGTATCGTGCAGATCGTAATACAGGCCATATTTCCGTTTGATATCATAGATCAGCCATTTTTGATCCGCGTAGCGATTTTTGAAATGTCGGTTAAGCAATGGCAAAACATTAAAGTCGGGCTCAATCGAAGCATAGTAAGTTTCATCTGTGAGCTTTTGAAAACGGATGAAAGCTTCCATCCGGTGCTTCTCCCGCCTGATCATGCGAACCAATTCTGATACCCGCATTACAAATTTGTTCCCATAGTCTTCCTCAATATTGATAGCGCTATCAAATGCATGCCGAATATATCCTACCAAATTCAAATCCTCGCCACTTATTTCAGCAAGATGAGCGGCATAGAGGCGCTGTACGCCAGTAGACGACACTTTTTGTTTTAATCCTTTTAGCACCCGGGTGGCGCGGGCTTCGTCTGTCACTACAGTCAACACATTTTCAAACAAAGCCCCATCCCGTTCGACGCCCGTTTGCAACTTTACCAGCCCCAAATTTTGGGCGTATATTTCGAAAATCACGGTAAGCAACCCTTCAAATGTGCCATCATATATTAAGGTGGTCATCACTTAAAAAAGATTAAGTTGGGATTGGTTATTCTTTAAATACTTACTTTGGGATGTAGCCAAAATGAACTGCTTAATATTAGTCCCGGTTAAATCCCGCCGTTCGAATTCATTGCTGTTGCAAATCATAAAATATTTCGCCCGATTTAGGCTCACTCCCATTTTCTTGAGTTGATCCCAATTCAATTTCCCAAACCTGCGGGCGCTTACAATTTTTTTTGCAGAAAGCAAGCCGATGCCTGGTACCCTGAGAATCATTTGCAAATCAGCTTTGTTGATATCAACCGGGAAAGCTTGCATATTACGAATGGCCCATCCTAATTTGGGATCAATATCCAAATCTAGATGAGGCTGTGATTTACTCACGATCTCATTTACATTAAAGCCATAAAAACGCATTAACCAATCGGCCTGGTACAATCGGTTTTCACGAACCATAGGTACCGCAGTGTTCAAAGCAGGCAAGCGACTGTCTGTAAGTACAGGAACATAGCCAGAATAATAAACCCTTTTAAGATTAAAATTTTTATAAAAATAGTTAGCTGATTGCAAAACCTGGCTGTCGTTTTCGGGTGTTGCGCCAATGATCATCTGGGTACTCTGCCCTGCCGGAGCAAACAGCGGTGCCTTTTTAAAAAGTTTTTTTTCCTCGGTATGTTTGATGATGGCATGCTTTAAATAACCCATCGGCTTGATCATATCACGCTGATCTTTGTCTGGCGCCAGAAGTTTCAACCCGGCAGGCGTTGGTAATTCAAGGTTAACACTTAACCGATCTGCATACAAACCAGCCTCGTTCATCAATTCATCACTAGCTCCAGGAATTGATTTAAGGTGAATATATCCATTGAATTTATGTTCGGTTCTTAGCTTTTTGGCTACCCTTACCAGGCGCTCCATAGTATAATCAGCATCTTTAAAAATGCCCGAACTCAAAAAAAGTCCTTCGATATAATTTCTGCGATAAAAGTTGATGGTGAGGTCAACCACTTCCTGAACGGTAAAGGCAGCCCGTTTGATATCATTGTTTTTTCGGGATACGCAATAGGCACAATCAAAGATACAATGATTGGTAAGCAAAATCTTCAGCAATGAAACACAGCGCCCGTCCTCTGTATAGGAATGACAAATGCCATTGCTGGCATTACCTAAACCTTTGTTTTCATTCTTACGCTTGCTTCCGCTGCTGGCACAAGACACATCGTATTTTGCGGCATCTGCCAATATGTTCAACTTCTCCGTAATCCTCTCCTCATTCATCATATCCAAAATTACTAACAATATTAGTATTTTAACGCTAAAAGCCTTTTATTTACTACTCTTTTTGAGAATATTCTGAGGGGCATTTGTGAAATTTGACGCGTCAAAACGTTTTTAGACATTGTCAATCCTATCCACGTAGATTATTTATAATATAGCTGAGAATTTACGCACCGCCGGCACATCACAAAAGCGGAATAGCAGTCTGATGTTTTAAAATTTACGCTCGTTGATAATTCAGAGAAAAATTATCTTGAAAATTAGAGCTTGTTACTTATTTTTATAACTATAACCCACAATCATGAATGACCCAACCCTATGTCAGCATTTGCAGGCGATAATTGAAGTAAAACTCAGCGATAATAATGTATGCGAAGAATGTATAAAAATTAACGCCACATGGTTTCACCTGCGAACCTGCCAAAGTTGCGGCGCAACCCTCTGCTGCGATCAATCGGAACACCAGCATATGACCAAGCATAACCGGTCCACGCAACACCCGGTTATTGCATCTGCGCAGCCCGGAGAAAGATGGTTATGGTGCTACCCCGATGAGGAATTTGTTGAATATTAGGCAATCCGGATAGCCAGCCCGATTTTATCACACAAAAAAGCGGCCCTGGAAAAATCCCAGGGCCGCTTGAATACTAAGTTGTCTTTATTGTTTAGGTTTGCCATCAGCATCCAGCTCCACAATTGGGTAGCCTAATTTTTGCAGCCCGGGCAATATCTTTGCTTTATCTCCCACCACTAGTATAACCATGTTATCGGTATTCAAATATTTTGATGCAAGCTTGTTGATCTCCGCAGGTGTAATATTTTGCAGGATTTTATTTTGTTCATCAACATAAGTGGGTCTCAAATCATACTCTAATATCCGCGAGAGGAATGCCGCTTTTTGTCCGTTGGTTTCATAACGGCGGGCATCACTTTGTCCTATGGAGGTTTGGGTAAATTTCAATTCATCAGGCGTAATCCCCTGTGCATTGTAATTGCGAATCTCCTTAATAAATTCTACAACAGAGCTATCGGTAGCGGTAGCTAACACACCTGCTGATGCTGTGAAGTCGCCCCCGTATTTACCCGAATTGAAGCCAGAGCGTGCACCATAGGTCCAGCCTTTTTTCTCGCGCAGGTTTAGGTTAATGTGACTATTAAAAGCACCACCCAATATATAGTTAGCAATGCCCAGTTTGTAATAATCGCCGGTAGCATCGTAGTTCAAATTATCCAGGTAACCTATCCTGATTTCAGATTGTGCAGCATTAGGAATATCCACCAGATACAGTGTGGTTTTATCGAACGATTTACCCGCTGCCGGGGTTGGAATACTTACCTTTTTATCCTTCCAGGTATTCAGGAAAGCTAGGTTACCCCTTGCAGTTCCTTCGTTAACATCACCCACAATTACAATTTTTGTTTGTGAAGGCGTAATATATTTGTCGTAATAATCCTGTATATCCTGTAACGTAATACCAGCAACACTTTCCTCGTTGCCACCAGTAGCATAAGTTCGCACATTTTCATTACCATACAAAATTTTGCTGTAAACAGTAGATGCTACACCCGCCGGTTGGGTTTTTGCCTGCTTAAAGCCTTCCATCGTTTGTTTTTTCAAGCGATCTAAAGCATCCTGGGTAAATTTAGGGTTGTATAAACGCTCCTGCAAAAGCGCCATGGTTTTGGCAAAGTTTTTGGTCAACGATGAAACGCTGATGGCAATCTCTTCACCACCGGCGTATACACCGATACTGCTTCCCAACTTATCCAATTCGGAGTTGTACTGCTCAGCTGTGTAATTTTTTGTATCCTCGTTCATCATACGGGCTACCAAACCAGCAACACCGGCCTTTGCCGAGTTATCTATAGCATAAAGCCCCCCTCCTTTAATGGTCATTTGCAGGGAAACTGACGGAATCTCACTGTTTTTTGTACCGATGATCTGAATACCATTTGGCGTAGTAGCCGACCAAATAGCCGGAACTTTGATAGCCGGGTTTGGGCCCACTCCCGGTTTTGCCGAACGGTTAAAATTGTCTTTTGCTTTTTTATAAATTAAACCGTTATAGCCATAATCCGGCCTGTTATAACCTGAAGTATTTATGGTAAAGTTGTCTGGGGCAGATGGTGCTATGGCACCTCCCTTTGGTAATACACTTAAGATAACCGACGGTTTACCTTTAATATACTGATTATAAACCCGCATCACATCCTCTTTAGTCACCGCACGGATATCCGCGAGCTCCCGGCCGAGTTGATTAGGATTGCCGGTAAGGTACTGTGCCTGTGCCAACTCAGAAACCTTGCCACTGACACTTGCCAGCCCATTGATGTAATTTGCTTCAGCGCTGGCCTTGAATCGGGTAAGCGCATCTTCCGTAACGCCGGTTTTTTCGAATTCAGCTAAAGATTCTGCAACTAACTTTTGTGCATCTGCCAGCGTTTGACCCGGGAATGGAATAATGCGCAAGGTGATTTCACCAGCTAATTCTGTATTGGATGAACCCATGGAAGCCTGGGCGGCCTTACGGGTTTTTACGAAGTTTTTGTAAAAGATAGAATTACGGCCCTGGCCGATGATTTCAGATAAAGCATCCAGCGGTGACATATCTTTATCATAAATCTTCACGCCCGGATAAGTTATGGATAACAAAGGTAGTTTAGCGTAATTATCAACGTATGACACATAACGATCTGCACTTAATACCGGTGCCGGGAATGTGGCACCCTTTACAACCGGGCCGCGGGGAATACCGCCGAAATATTTGCTCACCCACTCCAGGGTTTGTTTAGGATTTAAATCTCCCCCGATCGTGATCGTAGCGTTATTTGGACCATACCATCTCAGGAAAAAGTTCTTCAGATCATTCACGCCAACTTTGTTCAACTCCTCTATATATCCGATAGTTAACCAGGAGTAAGGGTGTCCGTATGGGTATAAATTTTTAGAGGTATATTCTGAAGCAAGACCGTAAGGGCGGTTATCATAGTTTTGGCCACGTTCGTTCTTAACTGTTGCGCGCTGCACTTCAAATTTACGCTGGGTTACCGAATCCAAAAGAAAACCCATACGGTCTGATTCCAGCCATAGCATTTTTTCTAACTGGTTAGCAGGCACCGTTTCGTAATAATTGGTACGGTCGCGGTTGGTCGAACCGTTAAGTGTGCCCCCTGCTTCGGTAATGAACTTAAAATGATCTCCATTACTTACGTGCTCACTTCCCTGGAACATCATGTGTTCAAAAAAGTGTGCGAAGCCCGATTTACCGATCTCCTCCCTTGCCGAACCAACGTGGTAAGTAATGTCGACATGCACCAAAGGATCCGAATGATCTTCAGCCAGTATAACAGTTAGTCCGTTAGGTAAAACATATTTTTCATATGGAATCACTAACTCGGTTCCCTTGCGTGCTACTTTTTCTACCAGTTTAGGCTGGGCGCTTACCTGAGCCGATGCCGCAAGCGCCATTAGCGCGAATGACGAGGTAAGCAGGACACTCTTTAGAGGTTTGATCATGTGTTTTTCTTTTGGTTAAAAATAGCTATAACTCCGCTTGGAATAAAGAGTTAAACATCGCTAATATTAACAAAATTACTTACTCATAGAAACCGGCGCTGTGCTATTTAAAATATGTAACGTATTTGTGACGAGTGTGCACCCATGCTAATCTTAAAATTTCAGATGATCTCGAAAACAACAACGTCGTAGGGGAGCAATGAACTGCTTATTGCGCGACTAGTATAATTTTCCAGCAAAAATTTGCAGCTTATTAATGATGGATCTATATCGATTGCATGCCTTTAGTAAAGCCGGCATTTGCCTTATTTGTCCATTGAAAGGTGTCAGCCCAGAAAGCATCTAAAAGCGATTTTGAAATGAATTTTAATGATTTGGAGCTGACCGGCTTAATCGGAATATAGGCTATTTGAAAATTTATATAAAACTAACTTAAATCCAGTTATCTAATGCGATTAAAGCTCAGGTTAAATTATGTTAAATTGGTGGTGGTAGCAATATGAATAGGCGATAAACCGCGTTTTTATCCAAAAAACGCATGCTTTCTCATGACTTTATTAAAACATCTGCCGGAATTTAAAGGGTTTACGCCAATAAAGATCAAACGATTTATGATCAGTTTAGGTGCCGCCATACTGTTAAAATTGTTTATCAGTTGTAGTCATACACCCAAACCGGCCACACTGAGTCATATGGAAAAAATTACCGTAAAAGGGGGGACGGCAAATGCACAGGCAATTACTATCGCAAGACGGAAGAAGAAAAACTAAAGCGAAGTACTTTGATAACCCTATGTTAAGGCCACAACATGAGCTTGATCGATAAAATTAGTAATTGGTCAATCAGCTGCAAAGCAAAAGGAGCCGCACTTTCGGTGCGGCCCCTTTCACTAAAATTTAATTCAAAGGCTATATGTACCTGTTCACCAAGTTTTCCAGGTATTCTTGCTTACCGCTGGTTACTGCGGGTTCGCCACTACTAGCTGCAAAATTGCGCAGATCTTCTAATGACATTGCGCCATTTTCATAATCTTTACCCGCACCGCTGTCAAAAGATGCATAGCGGTCTGTCCTTACTTTTTTATAGTCGGATTTCTGGAGAATATTATCGGCAATGAGTAAAGCCCTTGCAAATACATCCATACCGCCAACGTGTGCATAAAACAAATCCGCAGGATCTGTTGAATTACGACGGATCTTTGCATCAAAGTTGATACCGCCACCAGCAAAACCACCTGCTTCTAATATGATCAGCATATATTCTGACACCTCGGTAATATCGTTAGGGAACTGATCGGTATCCCATCCGTTCTGGATATCGCCACGGTTAGCATCTATAGAGCCTAACAGACCGTTATCTGCCGCAACCTGTAATTCATGCTGAAAAGTATGGCCGGCCAGTGTAGCGTGATTAACTTCCAGGTTAAGTTTAAAGTCGCCCATTAAATCGTACTTCTGTAGAAAACCTAATACGGTAGCGGCATCATAATCGTACTGGTGTTTGGTCGGCTCGCAAGGTTTTGGTTCGATAAAGAACGTGCCTTTAAATCCTTGTTTGCGTGCATAGTCTTTAGCTGTATGCAGAAACTTAGCTAAGTGCTCCTGTTCGCGTTTCATATCTGTATTAAGCAGGCTCATGTAACCTTCACGCCCCCCCCAGAAAACATAATTTTCGCCACCTAAAGCAATGGTTGCATCAATAGCTGCTTTTACCTGTGCACCAGCATGTGCCAGCACATGAAAGTCAGGATTGGTAGATGCGCCATTCATATAACGCGAATGGCTAAACACATTAGCCGTACCCCAAAGCAATTTAACGCCGCTTGCGGCTTGTTTTTGTTTGGCGTATTCCACCATGACTTGTAAACGGTTTTCGTTATCAGCTACATCGTTGGTATAATCAACAACATCTATATCATGGAAACAATAATATGGCAAATTCATTTTGGTAATGAATTCAAATGCGGCATCCATTTTGTCTTTTGCGCGTTCTATAGCATCAGCTTTGGCATCCCAGGGGAATACATGCGTTGCACCTCCAAACGGATCGGCACCGTTACCATTAAAGGAATGCCAATAAGCGCAAGCAAAACGCAGTTGCTCTTTCATGGTTTTGCCAGCAACTACTTTATCTGCATCGTACCAGCGAAACGCCAGTGGATTATCAGACTGCGGCCCTTCGTATTTTATCTGTTCTATTCCTTTAAAAAATTCTTTCTCGCCCGTTACAACTGTCATAGCTTTTTATTTTAATGTTTATTGATGGTAGTTTTAATTATGTTGTTTTTAATTGTGCTGTTAATAATGCCCGCCATTCGTCATAAATGTGTTCTACGTTCTCCGTAGGTTCAATCAATTTGATAGGCATCATATTGGTGAATGCGTCATTAGCATTGCTGTAAATTCCGGCGCCTATCCCCGCTCCTAATGCGGCGCCAACGCTGCCGTCGTTTTTGTAAAGTTCAACAGGTACACCCGTAAAATTCACAAAGCTCTGTCCAAACACATCACTCAAAAATAAATTTGAAGCGCCGGCTCTAATGATCGAAGGCGACATACCATTCTCCCGCATAATATCCAGTCCGTATCTGAATGCGCTGGCAATACCCTCCTGCACTGCACGGAAAATATGTGCATGGGTATGCAGGTTAAGATCGATATGATGCAGGTGTACCCCTATTTGCTTATTGTTAAGCATCCTTTCAGCACCATTGCCAAATGGCAGCATCCGGATGCCTTCACTACCGGTTGGAGCACTGGCTGCCAATCTGTTCATTTCTGTATAATCCATTCCGGTACCAAAAAGCGATTTAGCCCAGCGGTTAAGGCTTCCGGTACCGTTAATGCAAAGCAGCACGCCAGTTCGTCTTTCATCCGTCGCATAGTTTACGTGTGCAAACGTGTTGACGCGTGATTGCGGATCGCTAACAAGCTGATCGCTTACCCCATAAATAACACCTGATGTGCCCGCTGTTGCAGCAACTTCACCAGGTTTAAGCACATTTAAAGATAAAGCATTATTAGGTTGATCGCCGGCCTTATAGGTAACCGGGATACCGGTTTTTAATTTCAGACTTTCAGCTACGGTTTGGATTACCGTACCATGAACCGAAAACACCGGGTCTATCTGAGGGAAGAGATCTTTATCGAATTCAAAATAATTTAATATATCTGCGGAAAGCTCATTTTTCAGGAAATCATAAAACACCCCTTCGGACAACGCAGATACCGAACTTGTTGCCTGCCCAGTTAATCTCAGTGAAATAAAATCTCCTGGTAACATCAACTTATCAATCTTTGCATAGATCTCCGGCTCATTGGCTTTTACCCAGGCTAGTTTAGAGGCCGTAAAATTACCCGGTGAATTTAAAAACGTAGCGAGGCATTTTTCCTCTCCAATAGAGTGGAAAGCTTCATTACCAATCTCTACTGCGCGGCTATCGCACCAAATGATGCTATCGCGAAGCACTTTATTATTTTTATCAACTACAACCAAGCCGTGCATTTGATATGCGATGCCAATGGCAGCAATATCCTGCGGATTGTAACTGCCTTTTTGATGGCAAAGAAGGATAGCCTTTTGAACCTGATCCCACCAGGTATCTGGCGATTGCTCTGCCCAGCCGGGTTGCAGTGCCTTAATTGGCGATTCCACATCCGGATATTGGGCAGATGCTATCGATTGTTGTGTGGACGAATCGATAACAGAAACTTTTACCGAGGATGTTCCTAAGTCTATTCCTAATAATAACATATCTTTATGTAGAATCGGTTGTTAATAATTGAAAGGAACGAAATTAATTTTTTTTTTGGATATGCAATCGATTGTTAAAATATATTTTTACGATTTTGCAGCTGATTATGAAGCCCAAAAAACGAACTACCATCTACGACATCGCTAAAAAGCTAAACATTAACCCATCTTCGGTATCGAGGGCGCTGAATAACAGCAATTACGTGAATGAGGCAACTAAAAAGCTTATCTTAAAAACGGCGGAAGAATTAAACTACAAACGCAATACGCTTGCATCTAACCTCCGCAAAGGAGAAACAAAAACCATTGGCGTAGTGGTTCCCCGGATCAACCAGAATTTCTTTGCCAATGTTATTGCCGGGATAGAGGCCACCACCTATAAAAAAGGCTATAATTTAATCATTTGCCAATCGGACGAGCTTTATGACAAGGAAGTGCAGTGTATCAATACGCTTATCAATCAGCATGTAGATTGTATCGTGATTTCTATATCGATAGAAACAAATGATTATAAACACTTGCAAAACGTAATGAATCACAATATACAACTGATTCAATTTGATCGCGTAGCTGAAGAACTGGAAACACTAAAGGTGATCAATGATAACGAACAGGCTTCATTCGAGGCCGTACATCACATGATTCAGCAAGGTTACAAACGTATAGCCCTTCTGGAGGGGCCGCAGAATCTCAGTATTTTCCGCCAGCGGAAGGTGGGTTATTTACGTGCGCTGGAAACTAATTCCATGGCGGCTATACCGGAATTGATCATAGAGAACGCCTGGACAAAAGAACTTGGTGCAAAGGCTACCCGCCAATTATTGAGCCTCAATAATCCTCCTGATGCAATCTTTGCATCTACTTCCGATTTCTCTGCATTAGGTGTTTTAGAAGTAGCGACGGCCATGAAGATCAAGGTACCGTCTTCTCTTGGGATTTGCGGCTATTCCAACGAGGACTTTACTGAAATCACCAGTCCTTCAATTACTACTATTGATCAGTTTAGCATTTACATGGGTAAAACGGTGGCCAATCTGTACTTTCAGGAAATGGATAATACCGAGACTACAGTAGTACCGAAGGTGATCAGCATCAAACCGAAGCTGATCATCCGTTCGTCTACTCGGAAAAGTTAAGCAATAAGTTTATCCGGTGTTACCGGTAAATCTCTTACTCTTTTGCCTGTGGCATTGTAAATAGCATTGGTAATTGCCGCCGTAATACCGGTTACTCCAATTTCCCCTATACCTCTGGCGCCAATTGGAGAAATAATTGTATCCGGCTTGTTCAAAAATTGAATGTTGAACTCAGGCATATCGGCATTTACTGGCACTAAATATTGCGCAAGATCTTTTGTAACTACCCTACCATCATTAGGATCATAAGCTGTCATTTCCATAAGTGCCATCCCGATACCAAAAATCATCCCGCCCATAATTTGATTTTCTGCCATTTTTAAATTAAGTACCGTACCTATATCCATTACGCCAACCGCCTTATCTACTTTAACCGTACCTAATAAAGGATCGACCAGTACTTTTACAAATTGGGCACCAAAAGAATGGAAGGCGTAAGGTTTACGATCAACCTGTTGATCATCTGTTACGGCTGAATTTGTTTTGCTCTCCTCTTCAGCCATGCCCTCAGGCGATCCTTTAGCAGCAGGATTTGCCTCTTGGCTCTGGCGCGTTGAAACATTTGTTTTTGCCAGCGCCTCCAGCTTTTGCATCCCCGCAACAGCCAAAATTTGTGAGAAAGTTTCAGAAGTCTCCGGCTTGTTTTTCAGTACTAAACCACCTTTGCCTGCAACAATATCTTCTTCTTTATGATTATAAAATGCCGATCTAGGATTGATGACTGCTATTTTTGTTAGCTTGCTTACTGCACCCAACGCAGCAGCTCTTATTGCGGGACCAACACTGGCAGACACCTGCGAACCGCCTGAGTTAGCACCTTTTGGATAGGCACTGTCCCCAAGTTTTACTTTTACTTTAGCTATAGGCAAGCTTAATGCATCGGCTGCAATCTGCGTCATGATGGTGTAAGTACCCGTGCCTATGTCCTGCGTTGCACAAAGAATTTCAGCGGTCCCGTCTGCATGAATTATTGCTTTGGCAGAAGAGGCACTCCTATTGGCAGGATAGGTTGCAGTAGCCATACCATAACCCACCAACATACCATTTTCAATGGTACTGCCCGGTTTTGCGTTACGTTTATCCCAGCCTATTGCGGCAGCACCTTTTTGGTAACATTCTATTAAATTCTTTTCAGAAAACTGTTTTTTCTTTTGCTCTTCCGTATCAGCATGATTTCGGATTCTGAATTGTACTGGGTCCATATTTAGTTTTTCAGCCATCTCATCCATCGCTACCTCAATTGCAAACGTCCCCGGTGCTTCACCCGGCGCACGCATCGGGCAGGGTGTACCTTTATTTAAACGTACCAGGCTATGGCTGATTTCTGCATTTGGCGTACTGTATAACATAGCTGATGCTACACCAGCTGGTTCAACAAATTCGTCTACAAATGAAGTTTCTGAAGTTGTAGCATGCTTTAGGGCAGATAGCTTCCCGGTTGCATCTGCTCCTAAAGAGATCTTTTGGATAGTTTCCGTTCTGCGACCAGCGGTAGTAAACATATCTTGCCGTTTAAGCACCAGCTTTACCGGCTTGTTCGCCAATTTTGCCGCCATAGCCGTTAAAACCGTATTTGGCCAGGAAAAACCTTTGGAGCCGAATCCACCGCCGATATACAAAGAGACCACGCGCACCTTATCGGCAGGAAGCCCTAACATCGACGCCATGAGCGCTTTGCTGCCCGCAACAGACTGCGTTGCGTCATAAATAGTCACCTGGTCGCCCTTCCATTCCGCAATGGTAGCATGCGGCTCCATAGCGTTATGATGGTAAACCGGGGTGGTGTAGGTTTGCTCAATTTTTGTTGGTGCGCTGCTGAGCGCGCCGTCAACATTTCCACGACTGATTTGCACCGGAGCCCCGCCCAAACCTTTCTCGGGTTGATATGCTTTTTCTAAATTTTGCAGAATGTCAAAGTCGGGCGCACTTTTTTCATAATCAATAATCAGCAATTTGCCGGCCTGTTCTGCCTGTTCAAAAGTTGTGGCTATCACTACCGCTACCACCTGCCCTCCGTAAAAAATACGGTCACTTTGCAAGGGCATTAAATCTTTCTCTGCAAACTTACCTCCACCTGGGTCAGCACTCTGCGGGAAATGTAATTGCGGTGCATTCTGGTAAGTCATTACTTTAACAACCCCGGGAGCACGTTCAGCAATTGATGTATTAATATTTTTTATGCGGCCTTTTGTAATCGTACTAAGTACCAATACACCATGCAGTAAACCTTGCGGATAATATTCTGCACTGTAAGTGGCAGCACCGGTAACTTTTAATCTTCCCTCTACACGGTCTATCGGTTGTCCAACTGTTAAGCTCATGCTATACCTCCTACTGTGGTTAAGGCACGCATCAAGGTGCGTTTTGCCAATTCAATTTTAAAGTTGTTGTACTTGTAGCCTTTTGCCTGGCTTAAAGCTGCCTCTGCGGCTGCAGTATAAGTTTTTTGATTTGCAGACGCACCAATTAAGACTCTTTCTGCTGCATCAGAGCGCCATGGTTTGGTACCTACGCCACCCAGCGCTACATGTGCCTTTACAATTTTGCCAGCCTGTATGTTTAAAATTACGGCAGCCGATGTAAGTGCGAACTCGTATGAAGCACGATCCCTTACCTTTAAGTAATGCGACTTAGCGCCATAATTTATTGCCGGAAGATCAACTGATGTAATCAGTTCGCCATGGTGCAGTGTTGTTTCTAAATTTGGCGTTTTACCAGGCAGCAGATGAAAATCTGCAAAGGGTATCGCCCGGTTACCTTTTGATCCCTGCACGTTAATGATAGCTCCTAATGCGGCCATAGCCACACACATATCAGATGGATGAGCTGCAATGCAGGCTTCGCTTGTACCTAAAATAGCGTTATTGCGGTTATGACCGTTTATAGCCGGACATCCCGAACCCGGAATGCGTTTGTTACACGGAAACTCTGTATTGTAAAAATAAGGACAGCGCGTACGCTGCAAAAGATTACCGCCCACACTGGCCATATTGCGAAGTTGTGCGGATGCGCCTGAAAGTAAAGCCTCAGATAAAACCTTATAATTATCTTTAATAAGCGGATGATAAGCAAGATCGCTGTTTTTTACCAACGCGCCAATCCTCACGCCGCCATTAGGTAGCTTTTCTACCGTATTTAATTTTAGCCGGTTAATATCTACCACCTGTTTTGGTGTTTCGATATTGAGTTTCATCAGATCGATGAGATTGGTGCCCCCGGCAATAAACTTTGTATTCGGAGCCGAGGTATTATTTAATGCAGCCAGGCTATCCTGTACCTTTAAAAATTTAAATGGTTCCATGTTATGCGTGGGTGTTTTGAACTTCTTTTATAGCAGAAACAATGTTGCGGTAAGCACCGCAGCGACATATGTTACCGCTCATTGATTCCTTAATTTCTTCATCTGATTTAGCGCGCCCCTCGCTTACCAATCCTACTGCAGAGCAGATCTGGCCTGGCGTGCAATATCCGCACTGGAAAGCATCATGTTTGAGGAAGGCTTCCTGCATTGGATGCAAGGTGTCGGCACTGGCAAGGCCTTCAATAGTAGTAATCTCATCACCTTCACACATGGCTGCAAATGTGAGGCAGGAATTGACCCGCCTGCCATTGACCAATACGGTGCAAGCACCGCATTGCCCGTGGTCGCAGCCTTTTTTGGTGCCGGGCATCGCTAACCGCTCGCGCAACGCATCCAGCAAAGTAACCCTTGAATCAGATTCCAGGCTATACTTTTTGCCATTAACAGTAAGGCTTATTGCATTATTTTCTACCGCTGTAGCTTCTGCAGGAGCATTCTCTGCTGCTTCAACCCGGGTACCAGTGAGTATAGGTGCAAGCGTTAACCCTGCACCGGCGAACGTTAGTTGCGATAAAAACCCACGCCGGGTGGTGCCTCCTGAAGAATTATCTTCAGCGGCAAATTCATTGCTATATTGATTTTCCACTATAAAAGAATTATAGCGAAATAACATTTCTTTAGAGGTAAATGTTTAGCGATAATAATTTAAATCTTTTAACAAATCAATTGGTTACAATGCAAACGCCACATAACTATCTCCCGATTTGCTACCGATCTTGCCGCCGCCGCATGCTATCACAATATATTGCTTCCCGTCTATCTCATATGCAGCTGGTGTGGCGTACCCAGCTGCCGGAAGTTGAGCCTGCCAAACCATCTTACCGTTTTTTTTGTCAAATGCACAAATCTTTTCATCTTTGGTGGCGGCTATAAAAACCAAGCCACCTTTGGTAACCAGCGGACCGCCATAATTTTCTGTACCCGTGATGGGGATGCCTTTTTTAGTGAGTTCAGCAAATTCCCCCAGCGGTACTTTCCATAACAGTTTACCAGTGGTAAGATCCACTGCGTTTAAAGTACCCCATGGCGGTTTAATGCCCGGGTATCCGTCTTTATCAACAAACCGGTTGTAGCCTGCCATGGTATAAGGTGCAGATGGCAAACTATTCTTATCAACTGTTAATGTTTGCTGTAAGCCGCCCCTGCCTGTTGGGCCGGTTGCTTCCTTCTCGGGCAGCTTGAGCAAAAAGCTGACTAGTGCCTTCTTTTCACCTTCGGGTATGGCTTTGAACGATGGCATCATATTGCGCCCGTTCTCAATAATGTTGCGTACCTGTAATTCGTTGTACTTCTTTTCGAGAACTAGTAATGATGGTATGCTGGATCCGTTACCTTTTAAATCTGCACCGTGGCAGGCTATACAGCGCTGATTATAAACAGCATGCCCGGCACCGGCAAGTGTGTGGTCATTTTTATCGTTCTTAGGTACATCTATCATTACCTGGGCCCAGGGCATTTCACTGCTGTTGATATACATGATCTTGGTTTGCTGGTCTACCGCAGCCCCGCCCCATTCTCCGCCACCATCAAACCCGGGGAAGATCCAGCCGCCTTCCTTGCTTGGCGGACTGAACATCGCCCGATTTTTTACTTTCAGATATTTCCCCATCATATCTTTATGAGTTTCCGGGCTGATGTCGGTAACATCCCCAGGCCCAAAATTTTGCCGGGCAAAAGGCTGCGGCAACGTGGGGATAGGCTGCGTTGGCCAAGGCTGCTCGCCGGGCAGCCCGTTAATTGGCACGGGCACTTCATTGATCGGGAAAATGGGTTTTCCATTCGTTCGGTCGAACATAAAAATATAGCCGTTCTTGGTGATCTGGGCAACCGCATCTATGATTTTACCTTTGTGTTTTATGGTCACCAGGTTAGGATTGGCCGGAAGGTCGCGGTCCCAGAGATCATGGTGTACAAACTGGAAATGCCAGATGTATTTACCTGTACCGGCATTTAGAGCAATCAGCGAATTAGCGTAGAGGTTAGTGCCCTTTCGGTTACCGCCATAAAAATCACCCCCGATGGAACCTGTTGGGATATAAACAATTCCGCGTTGCTCATCCAGCGACATACCCGACCAGTTATTGGCACCGCCAAGTGTTTTCCAGGCATCTTTGTTCTCCCAGGTTTCATAGCCCTTTTCGCCGGGATGTGGTATGGTATTGAAACTCCAGCGTAATTTACCGGTTAGGGCATCATAAGCGCGGATAGGTGCAGGTGCGGCATCTTCACTCTCGGCCACGCGCACGCCCATGATGAGTACATTTTTATAAATAATCCCGGGTGTTGTAGATGCCACGAACGAGTGGACTGTGCGGCCCACGTTTTCGGTCATGTCCAAATAGCCGCCATCACCGAAGTTTAGCACAGGCTTGCCGGTTTGTATATCGATGCAGTAAACCTTATTCCCCACATTGTAAAACACCCGCTTGTTGTTGCCATCGGCATCCTGCCAGTAAACCACACCTCTGTTCACTTTATAATAAGCCATCGGTTGGTTTCGCCCAACAGTATCAACCGAGGCCGGATCAAAGATCCAGTTTTGTTTACCGGTAGCTGCATTTAGAGAGAAAAGCTTCAGTTTGGGTGAAGAGCCATATAGCATTCCTTCCACCATAATTGGGTTACACTGGTTTTGTGTTTTACCGGCAGTATCTTTATCATTTGTACAATAAAACCAGACCTGTTTTAAACGGGTCACATTTTGCAGGTTTATTTCCTCACTGGTAGAATATCGAGAGCCATCTTTTGTACCGCCATAGGCCGACCATCCTCTATATTCTTCCCCTACTTGTGGCTTTGACCTTTGACACGACAAAACAGCGCCCGCTAAAATAATAGCTGACGTAACAGAAAATATTAGCTTCATGATATTTTGAATGATGAGATACAGCTGGTTGATCAGCAATATCCTAAGAAGGCAAGCTATGAAATTAGCGGCAAAAAAAGCTGATTGCTTGCCAAAAAAATCATCCAATAAAGAATGACATTTTGTAAAAAACCCTGTCTGATGAGAGCGGTAATTAATCCTATAAAAAACAAAGCAGGCATTTGCGCCTGCTTTGTTTTTTAAATGTTCGACTATGCCAGAGCGTAGATATATATCTAAATCGACCTGTCGAGGTGTGTATAACCTCCGTCTACGTAGGTGATCTGCCCGGTAGTATGACTGGAAACCGGCGACAACAAAAAGGCAACCATGCTCGCTATCTCTTCAACGGTTGTCATCCGTTTACCTAGCGGGATATGGGATACGATGGATGACAATTTCTCCTCCGGATTAGGAAGCGTTTTTATCCACCTGTCGTATAAGGGAGTGTAACATTCGGCAACAATTACAGCATTTACACGAATTTTATGCGGCAGCAGTTCCACCGCCCACTCGCGGGTTAAAGCATTCCGGCCACCGTTGGCCGCGGCATAAGCTGACGTGCCCCCCTGCCCGGTATCGGCTACCTTAGAGCCAATGTTCACAATACTTCCCTGTGTTTTTATCAGTTCGGGAACTGCATGATGTGCCACCATGTAATAGTGTATCAAATTCTTGTGCAATGACTGCACAAATTTGTCGTAGCTGCCGTTGAGCAAGCCAACGCCATCGTTTTCACCCGCATTGTTAACCAGGCCGTCAATACGTCCGCAAACTTTTACCACTTCCATAACAGCCAGTTCACAAGCCGCAGGATCAGTTAATTGAGCCACGGTTTGGAAACATTTACCCCCGGCTCGTTCTATTTCTTTAACAGTATGTAAATTCTCTTCTTCCGTACGGCTTATAATGAATGGAATTGCTCCCTCCTGCGCCAATAATACGGCAATTCCTTTGCCTATCCCCCTGGCGCCACCGGTTACGATGATCACCTTATCTTTTAATTGCAAATCCATTATGCGTATTATAAATTGTAAAAATCAGCAGCGTTACCGCCCCAGAATTTATCCTGGTCTGGAGCAGAAAATCCGGCTGTGTACTCCCTAAGGCAATGCACTGTTTTATTGTAACCACCGGCCAGTAAATTAACCGGCCAGTCTGAGCCAAACATAACCCGGTTTGGGCCAAAAGCGTTGAACACTGCATCAAAATAGGGAGCGACGTGCTGATGAGTCCAGTTTTGCCAGTCCGCTTCAGTGCAAAAACCGGATATCTTGCAGCATACATTTTGGTGTTGTGCTAATGCCTCCATATCCTGCTTCCACCCCTCTATTACCTGTGAAGTGATCATTGGCTTAGCCAGGTGATCTATCACGAAACGCTGTGTTGGAAAGGCACGCACCAGTTTTTCAGCATGTCTAACCTGCCCGCAATTGATCAGGATATCATAAGTAAAATTGTACTTTGCCAGCAGCGAGATACCCCGCATAAACTTTTCAGCCAGCATAAACTCATTTGGCTCAGCCTGCAACACATGCCTAAATCCTTTAATAAACGGGTTAAGTACGTGCAACTGTAGTTTGTCGTCTATATCGTCTGCCTGCAGATCAACCCAGCCTACTATGCCTTTGATAGACGGATAGCTTGTAGCCAACTGGGTCAGGAAAATATTCTCTTCCTCATTTTGGCTGGCCTGTACGGCAATGCAACCATCAATCGTATTCTCTTTAAGTACAGGTAACAGGTCCTCGGGCATAAAATCCTTTTGAATCACCGCCATATCAGCGGTGATCCAGGCATCTTTTACCGGGTGATAGTGCCAAAAGTGCTGATGTGCATCAATCTTTTGCATACGCCACTACCTGCTGTTTAGCGGTACCCAAGCCATCAATCCCCAATTCAACAACGTCGCCGGGCTTTAAATAAATCGGCGGCTTAAAGCCTAAACCTACCCCCGCGGGTGTGCCGGTTGATATAACATCCCCGGGCAGCAATGTCATAAACTGGCTGCAATATGATATCAGGAATGGAATGTTAAAGATTAGATTGGACGTTGTGCCATCCTGCATTTTTTCGCCATTTACCGTTAACCAAAGCCTAACGTTGTGGATATCTTCTATCTCATCCGGCGTAGCCAGATAAGGGCCCATTGGCGCAAAGGTATCGCAGCCTTTTCCTTTATCCCAAGTGCCGTTACGCTCCAGCTGAAAAGCACGTTCGGATACATCATTATGCAATACATAACCTGCTATATAACTTTCAGCATCAGCTTCTTCTACATATGATGCTTTTTTGCCGATCACAACGCCCAGTTCAACTTCCCAGTCGGTTTTTTCAGAGTCCTTCGGGATCATGATATTGTCATTTGGCCCAACCAGCGAAGTGGTGCTCTTCATAAACAAGATAGGTTCCGGCGGAAGCGGTACATTAGTTTCTTTAGCGTGATCGGCGTAGTTCAGGCCAATACACAATATTTTTGATGGCCTGGCCACCGGGCTTCCTAAGCGTTCATCGTCGCTTATTTTCACCAGCAAACCGCTGTTCTCTCCTATATATTCTTTCAGTGATGATAAGCCATCACTGGCGAAGAACTCTTCATTAAAATCTTTTACAAATGCCGAAACATCATAGCGGATGTCATTGATAATTACACCCGGTTTTTCACTTCCGGCAGCGCCGTATCTTATTAATTTCATAGGTAATTAGTTATTCAATTTTATAAAGCCACCATCAATAGGGTAATCACTACCGGTGATGAAGCCAGCTTCTTCGGAGCATAAATAAAGTGCCAGTGCAGCTATCTCTGCCGGTTGCGCCATACGGCCTATGGGCTGGCTTTTTGAAAGTTTGCCAAACATCTCCTCTTCCCGGCCCGGATAATTTTTAGCAATAAAACCATCTACAAACGGGGTATGCACCCTTGCAGGTGAAATACTGTTGCTGCGGATGTTATCGTTAATATAATCCCGCGCGATGGACATACTCATGGCATGGATAGCACCCTTGCTCATCGAGTAGGCAAACCTATCGGCTAAACCCACCCAGGATGCGATAGAGGCCATGTTAAGGATAACCCCGCCGCCATTGGCTTTCATCAGCGGGATAGCTGCAAATACGCAGTTATAAGCACCTTTAACGTTAACACTGTAAACCCTGTCAAAATCTTCCTCATTGGTTTTTTCCACATTACCTACGTGGGCAATACCGGCGTTGTTCACCAGGATGTCAACGGTACCAATTGTTTCAAACAGCGATACAATCTGCTGCTGATCGGTAACATTGCCGCTATGGGCATAGGCTTTTCCACCTTCAGCTTCGATTTCTTTTACGGTGAGTTCTGCTGCTTCGGCATTTAATTCAATCAGGTGTACAACTGCACCTTGCCTCGCAAAAAGTTGCGAAATTGCTTTGCCTATACCGCTGCCGCCGCCAGTTATTACGGCTGTTTTTTCTTTTAAACTGAACATATACTTAACTTTTTATAATGAAACCCCTCTTTTCCAGGGAATAAAATCATCCTGACCAAGCAATACAGCTTTCGGCTTGATATTGCCGCTTGCCACCTCAATTACATAATCCAAGATCCTCTCAGCCGCCTGGGGGATGGTTTCTTCACCCTCTATAATGGTACCGCAATTAATATCAATAATATCCGGCATACGGTTATACAATTTGGTATTGGTTGAAAGTTTAACTACAGGTGTGACCGGGTTACCTGTTGGAGTACCCAAACCCGTGGTAAACAAAACGATATTTGCACCAGAGCCCACTTCAGCGGTTGTACTTTCCACATCGCTTCCTGGCGTACACAATAAGTTTAAACCCGGTTTAGTTACCTTCTCGGGATAATCCAAAACAGCCGCCACCGGAGATGTACCACCTTTTTTTGCCGCACCGGCAGATTTGATGGCATCAGTGATTAGCCCATCTTTTATATTACCAGGCGAAGGGTTAGCATAAAAGCCCGAACCGTCCGCTTCTGCGCGCGCAGCGTAGGTGCGCATCAGATCCATAAATTTCAACGCCGTTGGCTCGTCAATACAGCGGTCGCTTAGCTCCTGCTCTACCCCGCACAGTTCGGGGAATTCGGCAAGGATAACACTGCCGCCTATGCTTACCAATATATCCGATAAATATCCGAGTGCCGGGTTTGCAGAAATACCGGAAAATCCATCAGATCCGCCGCACTCGAGCCCTATACATAATTTTGATAAAGGTGCCGGTTTGCGTTCCAGCTCATTAGCTTTGATCAGCCCTGCAAATGTTTGCTTTAAAGCTTCATGAAGTAATTTACTTTCGGTTCCGAGTTGCTGCTGCTCCAGCATAATCAGCGGCTTGCTAAAGGCCGGGTCGCGTTTGGCAATCTCCTCCTGTAAAATACCCGCCTGGGCATGCTGGCAACCCAAACTTAGCACCGTTGCGCCTGCCACGTTTGGATGGGTAATATATCCGGCAAGTAAGCCACAAAGCGCATCAGAATCTGTACGCGTACCGCCGCAACCAAGCTCATGGTTTAAAAATTTGATACCATCAATATTCGGGAACAACTTGTTGGCAGGCTGATGATCGGGACTTAACTGCAAGTCCGCATCAAGGATCTCTTGCACCGATTTACCTGTTTGATACATGTCAATCAGGCTATCTACCTCGTTTTCGTACCCTCTAGGCTTAGCGAAGCCTAATTTGGCAGATAACGCGTCTTTTAATACATTGATATTCCTATTCTCACAAAAAACCAATGGGATAACCAGCCAGTAATTTGCAGTACCTACCGAGCCATCCGCACGGTGGAAGCCCATAAATGTTTTATCGCGATAAGACGCCACATCAGGTTGGTGCCATTCCGTTTTGCGCCCCTGCAGTTCGAAACTATCCGAAGCATGTTCGATATTATTTACGGTTACAACGCCACCCTGCAGGATAACGCTACTGGCTTTACCCACCAAAACGCCGTACATAAAAATCTCATCACCTGGATTTAGTTGCTGCAGCGTAAATTTGTGTTTGGCGGCCACATCGTTAGCCAAAACTAACACTGTACCATTAAAGGTAACGAGTGTGCCCTGCGGTAGATCCGTTAAAGCAACAAGTACGTTGTCTATAGGGTGAATTTGTATAAATGTATGCCTGTTAGCTGACATCTTTTTGTATAATTATAATTGAAAAATCTTATCCATTAAGACCCATTTCTCGCCGGGTTTAGCGTGAGCAACTGGCTGTTGAAAATTCCACATCAGCGTTTCCCATTCCTGTACCGTTGCATTCGCTTCATCAGCAGCTGCTTTGGCTTCAAAACTGAAATTATTGTTGACTTCCATTATCATAAACAAACGGTTGGCAAAGCGGTAAATCTCCATATTTTCAATACCGCTTTCTTTTATACTCGCCAATATCTCCGGCCATACTTTTTGGTGCCAGGCTTCGTATTCTGCAATTAAAGCAGCATCATCTTTCAGGTCTAACGTTAGGGAATATCGTTTCACGGAGTTAAATAGTTTTTTAATTAGCAATCGATTGTGCGCAAATTAAGCAATTACTAAACTTAAAAAATCAATATTTCGATAAATAATCTATAATTCGTTTTGGTGAATTTGTGTTTGTCATGGGATCAGAAATATTAAATGAAGCCTTTACAGTATTATTTGCCCCTGTGCTTATCTTAAAAATAGACGCACAAATAAGGCAGCACCGTGAATTGCATTAATTTTTTTGGTTAGTTTGCCTTATCTTGCCACACCTTTTAAACATCATTATGAAACGTAGAAACTTTGTACAAAGCTCGGTGCTGGCCGGTTCGGCATTATTTGCAGGCAGCACTTTAAACGCGGCAACCAAACCCCAATCAAGTCATCGGGAAGGAGCTGACGGCGGCGCATTTAATCTTAACTACGGTATTCATCATGGCATGTTTAAAAACCATGCGGGCGATGACTTTATTAACCAAATTAAATTTGCGCATGAGCAGGGCTTCCGCGCCATTGAAGACAACGGCTTATCCGGCCGTACTGTGGAGTATCAGAAAAAAATAGGCGAAACGCTTGCCAAACTCGGCATGGCCATGGGGGTTTTTGTACAGCCCGGCTTGAGTAATGACGGTAACATGCTGGCATCCGGCAAAGCTGACCAAGTAGAAAACTTCATCAATTCCTGCAAACAGGCAGTAGAAGTTGCAAAACGAATCAACAGTAAACTTGTAACTGTTGTACCCGGCGATTTTGTAAGAAGGTTGCCAATAGGTGTGCAAACCGGGAATGTGATAGAAGCCCTGAAGAGGGGAACTGCGATACTGGAACCTGAAGGCATAACTATGGTATTAGAGCCATTAAGCGATAGCCCGGACCTATTTCTGCAAACACCGGATCAGGCCTATGGCATTTGCAAGGCCGTTGGCAGTCCGTCATGCAAGATTTTGTATGATATGTATCATGTACAGCGCAACCAAGGCAACATTATCCCAACAATGGACCTGATCATGGACGAAATAGGTTACTACCAAATTGGCGATAACCCCGGTCGCAATGAACCCGGTACTGGTGAACTGAATTACAAAAATATATTTAAACACATTTACAACAAAGGCTATAAGGGAGTTATGGGTATGGAGCATGGTAATGCCGGCAAAGGAAAAGAAGGCGAGTTGGCCCTGATAAAGGCCTATCGCGAAGCCGATAACTTTTTGTAGGTACTGCTGTAGCCTTTTCGGTAACAACCATATGGTTTTAACTAAAGGTTGCGTAGCAGAACATGCGCCTGATAAAGTGAAAGCTGCGGTGCCCGGAATTGAGATAAGGGTAAACCTGCATCCGAAGCAAAGTTTTGAGACTCGTCACAGCCGGGTGTTTTGAAACTTTTAAATCGCTCCGCGAGTTAACTCACCTCCCGCCCCTACCATATTGTATGGGTTAATGATAACTAATTCATTCTTAGTGATCAAACCGCCGTTTGGTAACTCACGGACGATGTGGCAAAACACTAAAGTTTCAAATCTGGTAAAATTTGTAGAAAATCAACCCATTTTACTTTTTAAAGGAGCAAAGTAAATTGTTTTACTTTGACCTTATGCCGATTGTGGCTGCGGTTAAATATATTTGCCCGGATGAAGATCCTTTTAATAGAAGACGAAGCCAAGCTGGTATCCATTATTCAGCGGGACCTGCATGCGGAGGGGCACGAAATAAGCGTGGCACTGGATGGTACTACCGGGCTTCAGATGGCTTTAAAAATGGAATTTCAGCTGATTATTTTGGATATCATGCTGCCGGGTATGAATGGTATTGAGGTATGCCGGCAGCTGCGCCTGGCAGATACCAAATCAGCAATACTGATGCTTACCGCCCTTGGCTCAACGGAAAATGTAGTGACAGGCTTGGATAGCGGCGCCGACGATTATATGGTTAAACCTTTCAGTCTGGCCGAACTGAATGCACGCATCCGTACACTTGCACGGCGAAACGGCAATACCGGCGCCAACGCTAACTTGCTGCAATTTGCAGATGTACTCATCAACACATCTGAAAAGTCTGTAAAACGAAATGAGCGGAAAATTGATCTTACGGCCACAGAATACCGATTGCTTGAGTTTTTAGTTAAGAACCGAAATCATACATTGTCGCGGATAGAGATACTGGAAAACGTTTGGAACATCGATTTTAATATGGGAACCAACGTGGTAGATGTATACATCAACTACCTTAGAAAGAAACTGGAACACGGTGACGAAACCAGGCTGATCCATACTGTTTTTGGGATGGGTTATATACTAAAAGAAAACACATGAGTATCCAAAAGAAGGTTGCCCTGCTATTTCTTGCCTTAAACGTATCCATTATATTAATCTTGAGCGGATCCATTTTTTATTTTGTTCATCAATTCACTTTCGAAGACTTCTATAAACGACTGGAAGCCAGGGTAAATATATCCTCTCAAATCTACCATTCCAATGATCAGGATACCGTGGGTATGGTTAAAGAAATCCGTCAGCGCTATCTGGAAAAGCTTACTTCGGAAAAGGTTTACATTTTAACGCCATCAGATTATGAGAGCGACAAAGCGTTTAAGGGCCTTCCTTCAGCACTAATAAAAACGGTGTTGACCGAGGGGCAAACAAGATATAATACTGATAATATTTTTTACGCCGGTAAGCTCTTTCGCTTTTCAGACGGCGATGTGATGGTGATCGTGTCGGCTACTGACCCTTACGGCTTCAAAGAACTTAATAACCTGGAAGAGATCCTGATTATTGGCTTTTTTGCGTCAATCTTGATCGCATATCTAATCGGCAGGCGCTTTTCTTACCATACCTTTCAACCCGTCAGGAAAATAATTAAAAAAGTAAACACCATTACGGCCAGTAATCTGCATTTAAGGCTGGAGAATTATGATGGCAAGGATGAGATAGCCGAATTGATGCAAACCTTTAATGACATGCTTGACCGGTTGGAGACCGCTTTTGAAACGCAGAATAATTTTATCAGCAATGCCTCGCATGAATTGAGAACCCCACTGGCGGTAATTAAAGGAGAAGCAGAACTGGCGTTGAAAAATAATAGCAAACCAGGGGCCGATCCTATTAAAGCCTTTACTACGATACTTACCGGCGCCCAAAGCCTGCAGGATATTTTAACAAGTTTGCTTGGCCTCGCACAAACAGGATTTGACGGTCGGAAGCAAAATTGGGAACAGATCCGTGGTGATGAATTATTATGGATGATAAAAGAATCGGCTGACCAGATCATCCCCGAAAATAAAGTAATTATTGATCTTTCGGATCTTCCGGAAGATGAACACAGACTCATTATTAATGGTAACATTAACCTGTTGCGCCTTGCATTAAGTAACATAGTACTTAATGCATGCAAATACTCTGACAATAAGACCGTTACCATTAAGATCCTGGCTGAAAACAGCAGCGTGGTTTTCAATATTAAAGATGAAGGAATTGGCATACCCGAACCGGAAATGCAGCATATCTTCGAGCCCTTCTTCCGGGCATCCAACACTGCTAAATTTGAAGGGCATGGGGTCGGTTTGCCATTGGCACTAAATATTGTTCGCTTGCATAAAGGAAGTATAGCTATATCATCAAAAGTAGATGAAGGGACAACGATCAGGGTGATGTTACCTGTGTATAAATCATAGTTTTTCAGTGCCGATTTTACCGCTGAGGTAGCCTGAAACTATTTCGAAAAACATCAGTAAATAAATATCAACCGTTACTGGAATTTTAAGCCAAGTTGCAGCCAAGCTTCTATAACACTTGCAGAATCATAGCGTGCTTTAAACAAAAAACACAGGGACTAAGCATATCCCTGTGTTCTTCAAAAGCAAAAGTACCTTTTCCGTTGCTTTAATACTCGTTACTTTACTGAAAATTTATAAATGGTTTGAGTTTTGTAAACTGCTCCTGGCTTTAATTCGGTTGATGGGAACGTTGGTTGGTTAGGAGAATCAGGGTAATGCTGAGTCTCCATTGCAAAAGCGGTACGATGATCGTCAGTTTTGCCGCCAAACAATGTATGGCTGCCATCCATAAAATTTCCTGTATAAAACTGCAAACCTGGCTCCTCTGTAAAAACCTCCATTTTTATTCCGCTTTTATCGCCAATTACGGTAGCAATTGGTTTGCTGATATCATGACTGTTCAAAACATAGTTATGGTCGTAGCCTTTACCGTATTTAAGCTGGGTATCTTCCTTCCCGATGCGAGAGCCGATAGCCGTAGCTGTGGTAAAATCGAAAGGAGTTCCTTTAACCATATCTATTTTGCCGGTTGGAATTAAGGTAGCATCAACCGGCGTGTATTTGTCGGCATCAATTTGAACCAAATGATCCAGCGCAGTACCACTTCCAGCTCCGTTCAAGTTAAAATACGAATGATTGGTTAAATTCACAACTGTGTTTTTATCTGTTGTAGCTTCGTAAGCTATCTTCAGCGAGTTATCATCACCCAGTCTGTATGTCACCTTAACTTTCAAATTACCAGGAAAACCTTCTTCCATATCTTTTGAAAGGTAAATCAGCTCAACTGTGCTGCTGTCAATTTGCTTACCGTCCCAAACTTTATTATCGAAGCCACTTTTGCCTCCATGCAGCGTATTAGGTCCGTTATTTTTAAAAAGCGTATATTCTTTACCATCCAGCTTAAACTTCCCCCCCGCCAAGCGGTTACCATAGCGGCCTATCGTAGCCCCATAGTAGGCGCTTCCAGCCTTCTTGTAGCCTTCTATGTCGTCAAAGCCTAAAGCCACATCAGTTAATTTTCCGTCTTTGTCTGGTACCAGCAAACCAAGTAAGTGCGCGCCGTAATCGCTTATCGCAGCTGAAGCCCCTTTTTTATTTTTTAGGATAAAATAATGGGTTTGTTTTCCGTCGAGGTTCTTTTCGAAGCCTGCCGCTGCCGGCAAACTTGCTTTTGTGGTTGTACTGTCAGTCATGGTAGCTGTGCTTTTTGGTGCAGATTGATTGCAGGCGGCCATCAATAGGCTACCGGCAATTGCCAGCGCCAAAGTTGGTTTTTTTAAGGTGTTTTGCATAATTTTTATCTTAATAATTGGGTTTGTTTATTCGCTTTCGGACGGTACAGCCAACACCTCTCCTGCTTTAACCGGCTCACCAAAATTTGGAGTACCGTCTTTTTTCCATGCAAATTTTTGCATCCTCGGCGAGCGGAAACCGCCACACCCCTGCCCAGGTTGCGAATTTGCATGATAGATTATCCAGTCCTCCTTACCATCCGGCGATTTAAAAAAAGAATTGTGGCCGGGCGCGTAGACGCTGTTTGCCTCCGATTTTTTAAATATAGGCTGGGCGGATTTGGTCCATGACCGTGGATCTATTAAATCACTTTGAGCAGAGGCTGTCAACATGCCAAGTGCGTAAAAATCTGTCCAGCAACCGCTTGCAGAATAAACCAGAAAAAGCTTGTCGCCATGTTTTAATATTTCGGGGCCTTCGTTAACATTAACATGCGGCGGGTTTACTGCATCGTGCAAATCACCGTTCTTTTCCCAATCATACAACGGACTGGAGATCTTTACCCGGTTGCCTGCGATCGTCCAGGGATTGCTCATTTTAGCAATGTATAGATCCTGTTGCCCGTTTTGATCACTTTCCCACCCTGCCCAGATGAGGTATAGTTGGCCCTGATGATTAAAAACCGAACCATCTATGGCCCATTTATCGGCAGGATCTGCAAGCTTACCTTTGAACACCCAATTACCCTTCATAGGATCGGTATTTATGTTTTCAAGCACATATAAACGATGATGATTGTTGTCGCCATCATCTGCCGCAAAATACATATACCACTTATGGTTGATATAATGGAGTTCGGGCGCCCAAAGTTCTTTAGAATAGTTGGTATTAGCGGGCGGTGTCCAAACGGTTTTGCGCTCAGCTGATTTCAAATCTGCCAGGTTTTTAGTTTTCCAGATCATCAACTGGTTCTGCGTAGAATTGGTGTAGTAGTAGTATCCATTTTGGTAGATCACCCATGGATCGGCACCAGCAGGCAGTATAGGATTAGTGAAGGTTTTTAAGCCCTGCGCAAACATACCCTGGCTGATTAAAACCATCAGCAAAAACCCTGATAAAAATTTACCTATCTTCATGTCTATTTACTTTATAACAGCAGAATTGCAAATATAAGTTGGGACTATCCCGGTGCTGGTCATGCGGGTTTGCGCATCTCCGGCCAGCGTATTACCTGACAATACCAGCACGGTATCCAGACCAAACTTGTTTCCACCCAAAATATCAGTTTGTAAGGTGTCACCTACCATCACAATTTCTTTTTTGCTGATCGGTCGATACTCGCGGATCAAATCATACGCAAACATGAAGATCTGTGAGTCGGGTTTACCGAAGCGGATAAATTTTTTGCCGACAATAGTTTCTACCATGGCCGCAATTCCACCAATTGCGATAGCGAGTTCATTAACGTTCACCGGGTAGGCAAAATCGGTATTGGCTACAATAACCGGGATAGTTCGTCGCCTCAGCAAATTTACCGCCTTATTCAGATCGCTGCACCAATCGAAGCCTTCATCATCTAAAAAAACTAGCGCGTTTACTTTATCGATATTTTCGGCCGTAATCTGGCTTACGGGGAGGGTGTGTAGTCCCTCACTCTCAATATAGTGCGCCGAATCATCAGTGCCGAGGTAAGCAACAATACCGTCCTCCACCTTCAGGTCGAGATACTCTTTTGTAAGCATACCCGAGGAAATGATTCTTTCCGCAGTAATTGCATGCAAGCCCTTGCGATGGTAAGATTCTGCCAGTTGCGCCGGGCTGCGCGATGCATCGTTTGTTACAATATAATATTCTTTACCTTCCTCTTCCAGATAATCAAAGGTCCGTTCGATGCCCGGCACCAACCCGCCATAATTTTTTATTACGCCAAATGCATCAAAAAATATTACTTCGTAGTTATCTATTATCTCACGAAAATCATCAATGCGTGTCATTCTGATTATTGATATTAAATGTGCAAAATACAGTTATTAAAAAGAAATACCACTATGTTCGGGATAAAATGTGCAAGCGATTCGCTTATCTTAATTTTAGCGCGTCGATTATCTTGTCGGCATCAAAATCACGGTCGACAGATGGGAGGTAAACAGCAAACGCTTCAGCTTGAAGTTTCTTTGCATACTGCTCGCTAAAAAAATGTTTACCATCTTTAATTACATAATTGAGAATAAAAAAGCGATACGCCTCTTTCATAAACCGAATCTCATCGGCAGTTAAAGGATATATTTTATGATATTCTTGTAAAAATGTGATGAATCTGTCCTCCATCATTGGCCCAATAACGTAGCTGAAGACCGTACGGTCACCTGCATCTGATACTACCCGGCTAAAAAAGTAAAAATCAAGCACCCGGTAGCTCATTCGGAACCAATCATAATCCCAGCGGGAATAAAGTTCGTAATTTGGCGTGACCGAAAAGTTGCCGATGTTCCAATCGATAAAAACGGGAATGATATCGAACGAGCTCATATTATACTTGGAACGATTCCTCAAAAATTGGTCGCAATGATACTTTAAAAAATCAACCTGCATGGCCGTACCAAAACGGGTCTCGTTCTTTTCTAATTGTTGCTGAAGGGAATAAATGTCGGTACGTAAAGTTTTTGATGATTTCGGCAACACGTTGGTAACCCGGGAACATGCTTTGTGAAACTTGCCGGCCTGCTGCCCCAGTTTCCGGATGAGGTTATCATCCAACCGGCGCGGAAGCCTGTCAAGTATACGGGTTGGGTTATAAAACACCACCCACGCATCTGTACGCCCATATTTATAATGGTAGATGTAAACGCGGTTATTTTTAAGCAGCGATTTGGCAAGCAGGTTTTCAAACGGATATAGCAGGTTATTGCTTAAAGAATGAATGATGCGATGATCTTCTTTAAAATGCTCAAACTTACCGAATAGCGATAGTTTGGCAATAATGATATCCTCATCATCAAAGGTAATACGGTAAACATGGTTGGTAGAAACCATCGCACTGATATCCTCGATCTTGCTGATAGTTTTGGAGGCGTCGTAGCCTTCCCATGCTTTTTTTATAATAATAGAAGAGTCCATGGTAACCGGAATTGAGCGGATATATACAATTGATGGAAGTTGAAGATCCTGTTTGTATAATTCTGCTTAGTAATTTATGTTTGCTAATTGGTAGTGCATAGTTACAACTTTTATTGTTCAACTATAGTGTGGAGGATAAATGGCGATTCCAATTTGATCTGTTGAAAAATTATCGGCATAGGTTTTTCTTTCTCAACGTACAAATCTGACTTAAACAATTTATAAAACAAACATTCTTTGTAAGCTTTCTACAATTGCATCACCTAAATTATTTCGAAATACCGTTTCAATTCCCAATCGCTAACACTTTTTGCGTACTGCCTGTGTTCCCATAGGCGGGTTTGCGTAAAGTGGTATACGAATTCTTCGCCAAACAGATCTTTGGCAGTTGCAGAATTTTGCATAGCTGTTGCCGCATCGAACAGGTTGGTATGGAGGCTGCCGTTGGATTTATTTAGGTAACCATTTCCTACGGTTGGAGCAATATCCAGTTTAAGTTTGTTTTTGATACCGTATAAACCTGATGCAAGCGCTGCTGCGATAGCGAGGTATGGATTTGTATCTGAACCTGGTATGCGGGTTTCCAGCCGGGTATTCCCGATCGACGTATTGATAACTCTCAATGCTGTTGTGCGGTTATCTACACCCCAGGTTATGGTTGTTGGTGCCCAGGCACCTTCTACCAGCCGTTTATAGCTATTGATGGTTGGCGCATACATCGGTAGCAGATGCGGCATGCAATACAACTGACCAGCCAGGTACTGTTTGTGCAATTCGCTCATTTTGTTAGGATCGGTACCATCATAAAACAAATTCTCGGTACAATCTTCGCTCCAAAGGCTTTGGTGAATATGCCCGCTGCAGCCAGGGAGATCCTGGTTCCATTTGGCCATAAAGGTTGCAGTAATACCGTGTATTGCAGAAATTTCCTTAACTGCTGTTTTAAACAAAACGGCCTTATCGGCAGCCGCCAAAACTTCGCAATGCTCAATAGCAGCCTCATAAACCCCGGGGCCTGTTTCTGTATGAATGCCTTCTATCGGTATATTAAACTGTGTTAGCAGATTGAAAAGATCGTAGTAAAATGCACTGTTTTGAGATGTTCGTAAAATAGAATAACCAAACATACCCGGCGTTAGCGCTTCCAGGTTGGCAAAACCTTTTACCTGTAAGCTATGCGGAGTTTCTTTAAAATTGAACCACTCAAACTCCTGTGCAAATTCGGCGTGATAGCCCAGTGCTTTACATTCGCCGATTATTTTTTTCAACAGGCTGCGCGGGTCGGCTGGCACAGTATTACCATAAGGGCCGCTGTAATCTGCCAGAAAGAAGGGAATATTATCCTGCCACGGCACGTTGCGTAAAGTATTCAGATCTATGTAACAAAGTTTATCCGGGTAACCGGTGTGCCAGCCGGTTAACTTTACGTTATCATAGCAGGCATCTGTATTGTCCCAACCAAAAACCACATCGCAAAAACCATAGCCAGTTTTTAGTCCGGCAAGAAATTTTTTTGTACTGATCACTTTCCCACGCAAAACGCCATCAATATCTGCAAAAGCAAATTTTATTTTAGTTATGTTATTTTCTTTGATGTAAGCAACTACTTGATCCTGGTTCATAGGGTTTAGCATAAAAATGGCAATTTAAGCAAGATAATGTTATAATTGACCTGTTGATGGTTTATTATTTAAAACTGACGGCTTTACAAAGGGACGAAGTCACTGATATTAAAACCTCATTTAGTAATAGAAGGCAGACTTGAGACATTTGTTTCAAGTACAGGCTAGCAGAGCTTCCGCATATATGATTAAGTGTTTTTTTGTTAGCTTAATTACGACTATCCGCAACTTTAGTTATCCATTTTTTCGAGAGGTCAAAATCCTTGTACACTTTAATTACTAATTTGCGTCAACATTAATTAAGTATCAGCATTGTCTACTACCCCCCTTTTTGTTTATGGCACCCTGCTGCAAGCCGGAAATTTGTTTGGCGCCTATCTAACCAGAAATTGCAAACTTGTCGCTAAAGGGAAAATCCATGGCAGATTGTACGATATCGGAGAATATCCCGGCCTTGTGATAGATTTGAAGAGCGATTATGTTTATGGAGCCATCTACGTGATAGATAATGTGGCGATACTGAAAAAGCTAGATGACTATGAAGGTGTGGGGGAAAATGAGGAACAGCCGGATCTTTACCTGCGGCAATTGCATCCGATTGAAACCGAACGAGGGCCCATTGCCGCCTGGGTATATGTTTATAATCGACCGGTTGCAGGCCTGCACCTTATTAAAGGTGGTGATTACATCCAATATGTAAAGAAAAAAAAATCCCCCGATAGTTAGGCGGGGGATCTAAGATCAGTTAAAGTTAAAAAAAAGGGGTATTATAATTTTGCAGATTTTACCGTTTTGATAATTACAGCTGCAACTTTATATGGATCTGCTGCCGAGTTTGGACGACGATCTTCCAGGTAACCACTCCAGTCGTGATCAACTGTGTAAAGCGGGATACGGATAGAAGCGCCACGATCAGATACACCGTAGCTAAAATCGGTAATAGAGGCGGTTTCGTGCTTACCGGTTAAACGTAACTCGTTATGCGCACCATATACAGCAACACACTCAGCTACTGCAGGGCGGAAAGCCTCGCAAATAGTTTCGAAAGTAGCTTTGCTGTTTGCGGTACGTAACGTTGTGTTAGAGAAGTTTGCATGCATACCAGAACCGTTCCAGTCTAAAGTACCCAACGGTTTGCAATGCCAGTTAATTGATACGCCATGTGCCTCACCAATTCTTTCCAGTAAGTAACGTGCAACCCAAATTTGGTCACCTGCTTCTTTAGCGCCTTTAGCGAAGATCTGAAATTCCCACTGGCCTGCAGCAACCTCAGCATTGATACCTTCTACGTTCAAGCCTGCGTCTAAGCATGCATCTAAATGCTCTTCAACAATATCGCGGCCATAAGCGTTGTTTGCACCTACCGAACAATAGTATGGACCTTGTGGGCCAGGGTAGCCGCCTGCCGGAAAACCAAGTGGTTTATTTGTTTCAGGATCCCATAAAAAGTACTCCTGTTCAAAACCAAACCAGAAATCGTTATCATCATCCTGAATAAGTGCACGACCATTAGATTCATGTGCAGCACCTGAAGAATCCAACACTTCGCACATCACCAGGTAAGCATCTCTGCGTTGTGGATCAGGGCATGCAAAAACCGGCTTCAAAACGCAATCAGAAGAACCACCTGGCGCCTGCTCGGTTGATGAACCGTCAAAGCTCCAGTTATCTAAATCTTCTACATTACCGCTGAAAGATTTAACAATTTTTGTTTTACTACGTAAGCTTTGTGTCGGTTTGTACCCATCAAGCCAGATGTACTCGAGTTTTGTTGCCATTTTAATGAAATTTGTAAAATTGAGTTTAAATTATAGTTTGCACTGAGCTTTTCTTGTTTTATTAAAGGCGAATTTAAATTATTTTTATAAATTTCATAGCGATAATTATAAAAAATATAAAATTCTATAATAAATCAGTTCTTTAATTCCTAAATCAATTAAATGTCGATAAATTCAATAGTTAAATGATAGGAATTGCATCGACTGGCAATAAAAAAGGATTATATACAATGCGTGCATAGTATATATCCCTTAAATTTCAGTTTTTTCTAATCTACAATCGCTGCTTGGCAGACGCTACTCCCCAATAACACCCGTTCCTAATCCTCATTAAAGAATTAGTGTCGGTAATCAATTCAATTTTGGTTGCTTTATTCACGGAGTATAGTTTGCCAAGGCTATTGTCATAAATAAAGGTTGAGAGCCTTGTCATTCCGTTTTTGTTGTCAATTACGTCTACCCGTAGTGCGTTGGTTGCCTTAATCTCACTTACCGTATCCTGGGGCTGTGTAGTTTTCACATAATTTATAACATACTTAATGTGATTGCTTTTAGCTGCACTTTTCTTGTAAAAAGCGTCAGCTTGTATAACCCTTAGTAAACACCTCACACATGGATCACCAATTGTAGCGTTTCCATAATTTTTTTGTGGGTTATTAATTACACTATCTTTTTCACCGTTAACCATTACGGTCGTCTTGTTAATGGCATCGGATATAGGTTTTGGTTTATTCCCATTGCAAGAAAACATAATTATTGCTGAAATGGACAATATTGTATTTAAAAATGATCTGCTCATAATTGGGTACGGTTATACAAGGTACTACAGTTTCAAATATAATTTGTGTGCAGCGTAGCCGGTAATTATATCTGTAAGACTTAAATATAATGAGCGTTTTTCAAGAAAATTGACGTATAAATTGTTAAAATTGCCCGATTTATAGTTTTTACCTTCATGCAAAAGCTAATAACCTAGCTTTTTCTTCAAAGTGTAAAAATTTTATCTTTTATAGTTAATAACAAAGTTTCACGAAGCAAACAATTTATTTGAATGTATCTTTATCATTCAATAATATCATGAATAACGGCAATATAGGTTCTAGTACAATGGTAGATGTGGTTTTAGTGGGCGCAGGCATTATGAGCGCTACGCTTGGGATAATGCTTAAGGAATTGCAGCCAAATCTGTCAATAGAGATTTTTGAGCGGCTGGATGGTATAGCAGCAGAAAGTTCTGATGCTATGAACAATGCGGGTACCGGTCACTCTGCATTTTGCGAACTTAATTATACACCGCAGAAGAAGGATGGCACAGTTACAGCCGATAAGGCCATTCAGATTGCCGAGCAGTTTGAGATAACGAAAGAATTTTGGGCTCATCTGGTTGAGAAACAATATGTTGGCGCTCCGCAAACCTTTATAAGCAAAATTCCCCATATCAGTTTTGTTTGGGGAGCCGATAACGTTGATTACCTGCGAAAGCGTTGCGAAGCAATGGTTAAGCACCACTTCTTTAAAGATATGCAGTACGCAGAAGATCATGCACAGCTTGCTAAATGGATGCCGCTTGTGATGCAGGACCGCGATGCGAACCAAAAAGTTGCCGGTACGATTATGGATATTGGTACTGACGTTAATTTTGGCGCGCTGAGCCGTAACCTGTTTAAAACGCTTAAGCAGCAACCCAATGTTAACCTGAGCCTGAATCACGATGTAAGTGATATTAAACGCAATAAAGATAACAGCTGGGCCATTTCTGTAACTGATAAAGATAGCGGGCAAAGCCGCAAACTGAACGCAAAATTTGTGTTTGTAGGTGCCGGCGGTGGCGCCTTACCCCTGCTGCAAAAATCGGGCATACCAGAGAGTAAAGGGTTCGGTGGGTTTCCGGTGAGTGGCCAATGGCTCGTTTGCACAAACCCAAAGATTATAAACAGGCATTACGCTAAAGTTTATGGAAAAGCTTCTGTAGGCGCCCCCCCTATGTCTGTGCCACATCTGGATACCAGGATGATAGATGGTAAAAAAGAATTACTTTTCGGGCCTTATGCTGGTTTCTCTACCCGCTTCCTTAAAAAGGGTTCGTTGTTGGATCTTTTCGGATCAATTAAGCCAAATAATATTTTACCATTACTTGCTGTTGGCCGCGACAACTGGTCGTTAACCAAGTACCTTATTAGCCAAGTGATGCAATCTCCTGCGGATAGGTTAAATGCCTTAAAAGAATATTTTCCTGATGCTGAAGGTTCTGACTGGAAACTGGAAATTGCTGGGCAGCGTGTTCAGGTCATCAAAAAGGATAAAAAAAGCACAGGTGTCTTGCAATTTGGTACGGAAGTGGTTACCGCAGCAGACGGCAGCATTTCTGCCTTATTGGGTGCTTCTCCGGGGGCATCCACGTCGGTACCTATTATGATCGAGCTAATTGAACGCTGCTTTAAAGATCAGGTAAATACACCCGCCTGGCAGTCAAAATTAAAACAGATGATTCCTTCTTATGGACAATCACTGACTAAAGATCAAGCGTTAGCTGATGCTACAAGGGCAAGGACAAGCAAGATTTTAGGATTGGTATAGTTACAACTGATAACAACATAATCATTTTAAGGTTGAAGTTTAGAGCTTCAACCTTATCAATTTGCAAGCTAACTTTTTGTCGAAAGAAACCTGTAATCACCGAATTAAAAACTTTCTTCAAACTTTTTGCAATACTAATCTTGCTAATAAAAAAGGGAGTAACAAATTCTTGCCCCTCCCTTCAATTATTGATTTTGTTGGATTGCTATTGGTTATAAACTTTAACTATAAAAACGTAGTTACGCAGTTTTTTGATTTGTTGTGTCCGGCTAAGCCCTGCTAAAGTATTTTTAGTATTAAGCCCGATAGCCTTATTTTTTACGGAATCAGCGGGAATGTCCTGGATCGTTTTTAAAATAAACGCTGATTTTTTTGCAAAAGCAACACCTTGGGTTTGGGTTTGCCGGCCACTAATGATCCCGATAATATTGCCTCTTGAATCAAACAAAGGCCCGCCACTATTACCAGGATTGACAGGCACCGAAATCATATATTCGGCGGTATCACCCTGGAAGCCTGCATCAGAAGTTAAAGCACCCGGACCGAATACCGCAGCATCAGTTGGGTATCCAACGGTGTATACATCTTCACCCAAGTCACTTTTCCCTTTTTTGAACCCATATGGTATGGCACCCAAACTTTTAAAGGCAGGATCGTTTATTTGCAATACAGCCATATCGTAAACAGGATCTGTAAAAATCACCTTGGTATGAAACGATTCACCATCTGCATTCTGCACATACACGGAATCGGCACCATTAACAACGTGCATATTTGTTAAAATATAACCGTCAGAAGATAATGCAAAACCGGTACCGCGATACTTTGCTATCATGGTAGGTCCCGTTTTAACAGGTTTTACACCAGTCCCAACATTAGTTTCCAGTTTTTTCTGCCTGTCTTTTACGCCATCAACTTCTTTTTTAAGCTGTTCTACACGAGGATCCTTATTAGTTAAATATCCTGTAAAAAACAATGTAAGTAACGTAGCAAATATCGCAATAGACGCTGCTACGGAGATTTTAGAATGGTGCTGGCGCCATAAACGTACAAAAAGGGATGGATGTGCCATCAGATCTTCTTTTAAAGTGTGTACATCTATCTCATCATGGATGGCGTTTAACCTCAATTCCATGTTAAGCCGTTCATTGTATTGCTTTAATAAACCCGTAAAATGGCGGTGCTCCTCTACCTTGGTGTCTACTGATGCATCGTTTTGTCTCAAAACATCAAACTCATTACGCTCCTCAACGCTCAATTCGCCTTCCAGGTAACGTTCTATAATATCTGTTAGTTGCTCATTCTTCATGGCTCTCTCCTCTCCTAGTGTTGCTGAAAAAACAATTTCTTCAGCCTTTGCAGACATTTATATTTCTGCGTTTTTGCGTTATCCGCATTTGTATAACCAAATCTTTCGCAGATATCCTGCATCGATTTACTGTGCATGTAATAATCCTCGATGATGGTCTTGCAGGGCTCGCCAAGCAAACCAAGTGCCTCGCCCATTTTATTGAGCTGCAGATCCCGATCCTGGTGGCTTTCCACTTCATCTTCAACAGGCAGGTGATCTTCAAAATCTTTGATATCGCCACCGTAACGGTTCATTTGCTTTAGCCTTTTAAGCCAAAGACGCCGGCAAATGGAATATATATAGGTTTTGAGTTTGCTGCTCAATTCAAAATCACCCCGTTTAACCTTATTATAAAGAACAATTATCGCTTCCTGATATATATCCTTGGCATCGTCCTCGCTACCATTATTATTGATAACTAACTGCAATATCATAGGAAAGTAGGCCAGGTAAAGCCTTTTCAAAACACTGTCGGAATTGTTAAGTATACCAAGTATGACTTCGCTATCCGCCGGTATCTCCACATTTAACTGATTATTCACTACTTAATACGCTTTATATTGAATTGTAACCCAATGTTATAAAATTATTTTTTCGCACCATGTTATATACAAACGCTAACTATCAATAATGATCTGCAATATGTATGGTATTAACCTGCAATATCGTGTTATTAATTTAAACGCACCCTTTCAATGGCATAATAATTGAACCGCAATATTTAACAAACTTTAATTTAAACACTTACGAACGTTAAATTCATCTTATGAAAAATGCATTCAAATTTGGCTTTTTAGCAACATGTATAGCAGTTTCGGTGGCTGCATGCTCTGGCAACAGCGGCGGCCAGCATTCCGATTCATTGAAAGCCGACACTTCGGTAATGAGTGATTCCACAAACAAGACGATGCCTGCAGCCGGTTCTAATGGCTCAGCTATATCGTCGGATACAGGTCTAGATAAATCCGGTTCTGGCGGTGCCGACACAACAAAAACCCCCTAATGGCATGTTTATTTTATAATTTAAGAATTAAATAGAGCCGAGTTCCTTTCCTTTTTTATGATTCCATACGTTAGTGATCAATAGCAAAATTTCAATTTTTGGGTATTGATTACTAACGTTTTAGTGGTTTTTTTATATCTCGTGGGTTACCTTTTTAACTTTAGCGTATTAAATTTAAACACTAACAAAAATATCAATCATGAAAAATTCATTCAAACTTTCAGTTTTAGCTTTAACGATCGCTGTTTCCGCTGTTGCTTGTAAAGGTAATGCTGGCGAAAATGGTGGCGACACTACTAAAACTGTTATAGATTCAAGTGTAACAAAAACTACGGTTGACTCAACTGCAACTGATACTGTGACTAAGAAAGATACTGTTAAAGTTGACTCTTCTAAAAAAATGTAATTTCTCACAGGTTATCTGTGCCAATTCCAGCATTGACCAACCTGTGAACAAATTAAACTCACTTATTAATTAATTCTCAATTCTAAAAAAGACATGAAAAATTCGTTCAAAATTTCAGTTTTAGCTTTAGCTATCGCTGTTTCTGCTGTTGCTTGTAAAGGTAAATCTGGCGCTGATGGTGGTGACACTACTCAAACTGATTCTTTAAAAGTTGATTCAACTGTAGTTGACACAAGTGTAAAGAAAGACACAGTTGTTAAGAAGGACACTGTAGCAGTTGATACAGCTAAAAAAATGTAATTTAAGCCTGTATAGGCCTTTCATTTATTAGTTTTCCAATAAAAAGGTAATCTGTATATTTTATTTAAAATATATGGGTTACCTTTTTTGATTTATGGTATTAAGGTGTGAAAACTATTAAATCACTTTAAAAAAAAACAAAAAATGAAAAATTCATTCAAAATCGCATTTTTAGCTTTAGCTATTGCTGTTTCTGCTGCTGCTTGTAAAGGTAAAACTGGCGAATCAGCATCTGACACTACTAAGATGGATTCTACTAAAATGGATACCACTAAAATGGATACCACTAAAATGGACACCACTAAAATGGACACCACTAAAATGGATACCACTAAAAAAATGTAATCATTTTTTATTGAAAGAAGCCCTTCAGTTAATTCTGACGGGCTTTTTTTATGGCTGATTTTCTCCTAATCCAAAATCGGGCAAACATTACTAACTCCGCTCTTCAAAACATTTGCGCTAATTTTTGTTTATTGCTGAAATACTATAACACTTATGAGATACGCGGAATGGAACAGATTAACCGAAGACGAAAGAAAAAGCAGGCATTGGAAACATCATCCGCGCATCCGTATAGCCACCATATTTTCAATCTTGTTTGCGCTGGTATTCGTAGTAGTACTGTTAAGGGTATTTCAGAATAGAAGGATGCATGTTAATGTTAAGCCCAATAAAATGGAAGCTTTTACGATATCCAAATCGTTTGTTAAGGATAAACTGCAACAGCCACAAACTGCAAGTTTCCCCGGCAATAAGTTTGAAGCAATTGTGGATACCGCAAACAGTGCATACCAAATTTCTTCCTCGGTAAAATCGCAGAACAGCGCTGGAAAAATCATTCAACAATCATGGAATATAAAACTTTCCTACACAGGGGGTGATTGGGCCGATCGAAAAAGCTGGACAGTGAAAGACCTTTCGCTGAACCCGTAAACAGGAAAGGGGTACCAATTGGTGCCCCTTTTCCTGCTAAGTCTATGCTATTATTATTTATTTACGCTATCGCGTAACCCCTTTATTAAATCGTGTGCTGAATTTAATTTCACCTGTTGCGCAATCAAAATTTCTTGAATATACGCCGGGATGTTCTCATCTTCAAGCGCAGATTTATAAGCTTTCTTGATCGCATCTTCTCCAAATTCACAGTCTTCCAAAATGCTATGTGTACTATGTCCGGCAAAGGCTGCTTTAACATCCAACCACGTGCGGTGGATAGTGCCCCCTGTTGTTGTACCTTCTGCCAAGTCAGCGCCTAATGCAGCAACTTCTGTTGCTATTTCCATTTTAAACTGATGGCTTTGCGCAATCAAATTTGTAAATGTAAGTTTAAGATCTGTATCGTCATCATTCAGCTCTCCGGTAGCACGTTCAAAACCTGCAATACGATCGTTGTTTATTAATATAAGGTCGTTCAGCGTTGCTAAACCAGCTTTTTCATCTATCATAAGTATTCCTCCTGTTTGTAAATTACAACTCCATAAAAAAGCTATTGTTTTAATTAAAAACAATAGCTGATTATACTAACTGGTGATTACGAATTGCTCCTGAATTTGGAAATTATCCAAAAAATGATGAGCACCAAAATGATAATTCCGATAATAGCGGTGTAAGCACCTGCTTTAAAGATGTCGCCAATTACAGAGCAACTGCTAAATGCACACATGGCCAAAGCCAGAACAATGATGAGGTTAAATTTTTTCATGTTTAAAAATTGTAAGATTTTGTCGTTAATTCACCTATACAATAATCGCACCTGATTCACAAAAGGGTGGATCAGGCTAATTTTCCTCTACCTCGTGGCGTTCCATTGGTAAAAAACGTACAGCAATCAATACAATAAAAAAACTTATAAAAAACAGTAGTAATACGGTTTCAATAACCAATAGTAAATTCATTTCCAGAAAATTTAACTGGTGCAATGCACCTTTGAAACAAAAAAATTAATTTAGGTTGCAGGTTAATTCCCGGCTCAAAGTGCTGTTTTATCAGATAGGAATTACTAAATTATAGAATGGAAATCATAAATAAAAATACTTTTATGAAAAAATGATGAAATTTTTTAGGGCTATTCGTTTAAAGAAAACCAATGAAAGAATCTTAACTGTAAATGAACAAATAGTTCAATATTCTACTCTTTATGGCATCATAACGTAAAGACTTTTACCTTTGCTGCCCAATACTATGGAAGAAACACTGCTGAAGCTAAGAGACCTTACAATAAAGTTTACAAATAACCTCATAATTGACAGGCTAGACTTTGAGATTAATAAGCTAGACAACTGGGTGATCACCGGTCAGAGTGGTTCTGGTAAAAGTGTTTTGCTACAGGCTATTGCAGGTAACATAAGTCCCAGTAGCGGTAGTATCAATTACAATTTTGCTGATGTTGATGGGCAACCTGTAATAGATTTTCATCCCTACATCGCTTTTGCAGGTGCTAAGCATAATTTCAAAAATTTATCAAACACCGGCAATTTCTATTATCAGCAACGTTACAATTCGTCAGACGCTGAAGATGCCCTTACTACAAGCCAATATTTGGCCTGCATTAAGACAAATGCGCATTTACCTCTTTATTGGACATTGGAGAAAACAATTGCAACGTTAAACCTGCTTCATTTGCAAGACAAGCAGGTGATTAAACTATCGAACGGCGAAACCAAACGGCTGATGTTAGCTGCTGCACTGCTCAAAAACCCTGCGATACTCTTATTGGACAACCCACTGACAGGGCTTGACATAGCTACCCGCAATTATTTTAATACGCTGATAGATGAAATAAGCAGCTCTGGCATTACCATTATCATGGCCACCTCCGCCCACGAAATACCGGACGCGATAACCCATGTGGCTGTTTTGGAAAATGGCGCGATAATTAAAAGTTTAAGCAGGCAACAGTTCCAAACAGAATTAGCGCAAATTCCGCAAACGTCCTCAATAGATGTTTCAGCATTAAAAAGATTGATAGTATCGGCAGGTGAACCCGCCTTGTATCAAAAAATAGTGCAAATGCATAACGTTTGCATCAGGTACGGCGAAAAAACAATTTTAAATAACATCAACTGGAGCATTAACCAAGGCGAACGCTGGGCACTGCTTGGGCCGAATGGTGCCGGTAAATCAACTTTATTGAGCTTAATTAATGGAGATAACCCGCAAGCTTATGCCAATGATATCACTCTATTTGATCAAAAGCGCGGCTCGGGCGAAAGTATCTGGGATATCAAAAAGAAGATCGGCTTTGTATCTCCCGAACTTTACCAGTACTTCCCTACTGATAATTCCTGCCTTCAGGTGATCGAATCCGGTTTTTATGATACCCTGGGTCTTTTCCGACCATCTAGTCCCGCTAAAGCTGCCATGGCACTAAATTGGATGAAAGCCCTTGAAATAGATAGATATGCCCGGGTACTTCTTAAGAACATCCCCGCAAGCGCCCAGCGTTTATGCCTGCTGGCCCGGGCACTGATAAAGAACCCTGCCCTGCTGATATTTGATGAACCCTGCCAGGGTTTGGATGACCACCAACAGCTCCATTTCAAAACTGTGGTAGACACTATTTGCAACAGCAGCAATGTAACCCTTATTTATGTAACGCATTACCAACATGAGATCCCAAATAGTGTGGACAAAGTTTTAAAGTTGGATCAGGGAGAAATGTCTGAATCGGACTTTTGGACTCAACGAAATGAACATTAGATCAGTGTCCCCCCATTAATCATCCAGTTTTGCTTTGTCAACCCAAAACCACCTTTCCCGTTTTAGCTTTCTCCTTTCAGCATCCACTACGTATATTTGTACATGAATACAGCAGATCTGTTGGAGCGAGCGTTAGCCTTTGATTTTTTAAGTATCGAAGAAGGGGTTTATTTATACAACAATGCCTCAACTGCCGATTTAATGTATACGGCAAATGAGCTGCGCAAGATCCAGGTGCCGCATGGTAAAGTCACCTGGCAGATTGACCGGAATGTCAACACCACCAACGTTTGTATCGCCAACTGTAAGTTTTGTAATTTCTTTCGTCGCCCTGGCCACGAGGATAGTTATATAACTGATATTGAAACCTACAAAAAGAAAATTGAAGAAACCTTTCGCTACGGCGGAGATCAGCTCTTGTTACAGGGCGGCCACCATCCGGACCTTGGTTTAAAATTTTATACTGATCTGTTTAGTGAGCTTAAACAGCTGTATCCTAAATTAAAACTGCACTCCTTAGGTCCGCCGGAAATAGCACACGTATCAAAACTGGAAGGCATGAGTCATTATGACGTACTGAAAGCGATGAAGGAATCAGGACTTGATTCACTGCCAGGTGCCGGTGCTGAGATCCTGAACGACCGCGTACGCCGCCTGATTTCCAAAGGCAAATGCGGCGGCAAAGAGTGGCTGGATGTAATGCGTGCAGCTCACCAGTTAAACTTGCCAAGTTCCGCAACAATGATGTTTGGCCATATAGAAACAATTGAGGAGCGATTTGAACATTTGGTTTGGATTCGCGAGGTACAAAGTGAAAAGCCCGAGGGCCATTTCGGTTTTGTAGCGTTTATTCCTTGGCCATTTCAGGACGATGGCACGTTGTTAAGAAAAGTACGCGGTATCACCAATAATGTTACCGGCGATGAATATATCCGCATGATCGCGCTAAGTCGGATCATGTTGCCGAATATTAAGAATATTCAGGCCTCATGGCTTACGGTAGGCAAACAGGTTGCCCAACTGTGCCTGCATGCTGGCGCCAACGATTTCGGCTCGATCATGATTGAAGAAAATGTGGTTTCTGCCGCAGGCGCGCCTCACCGCTTTACGGCCAAAGGCATACAGGATTCTATCAATGAGGCGGGCTTTGAACCGCAACTTCGAACACAAAAATACGATTGGCGGGATGTTCCCATAGAGATTGAAGAGCAAGTGATAGATTATTAATAAGTCCAAAGTCGGATGTCGGGAAGTCCGAAAGCCAAAATTCGAAATTCTTAACAATCCAAAATTGCGATGTATAAGAATTTAATTTTTCGCTTTGATTTTCTGTTGATGGCTTTTGGAATACCGGCGAGTTGTCATTCCGACTTCTGTACTTTCTATTACTTTTGATCTTCACCGACTTACCGGCTTTTTGACTTCAATGGATAAAATCGAACAATACATCGAGGCACTTATATTCGCATCTGAGCATGGCATTAGAACAGAAGAAATTCTGTACTGCTTGCAGGCGGCTTTTGAACATGACTTTGCGTTGAATGAGATCAACACCCACATCGAAACTATCCGCGTCAGGTATGCAAAAGATCAATACGCCATTGAGGTTGTCAAGATCAATAACGGGTACCAATTCCTTACCAAAAAGCTATATCACCCGGTGATTAGTTTGCTGCAGTTGCAGCGATCCAAGAAAAAACTGAGCCAGGCTGCGTTGGAAACCCTAGCCATCATCGCATACAAACAGCCGGTAACAAAACTGGATGTGGAACAGATCCGCGGTGTGAATTGTGATTACTCCATCCAAAAATTATTGGAAAAAGAACTCATAGCTATTACCGGAAAGGCAGAAAGTGTTGGCAAACCTATTTTATATGGAACCAGCAGTTTGTTCATGGATTATTTCGGCATCAACAATATAGCTGAACTACCACAGCTTAAGGAATTTACAGAGAGTAGTAGTAGTGTTGGCGAAGCTGCAGAATAAATTCAAAAGATATTTTAATTAAAAATGATTTTAATTATTTTTACTGTATAAACGGCTTGATATATAAGCAACAACCTTTACATTTAAAAACAATTAGGTTAACCGAATAAGTTTTAACAAATAAACATTTATTAAAATGGCAACTCCAAAAAAACCTGTTACTAAGAAAGTAGTCGATGACGAGGATGACGATTTAGATGAGGATGTGAAACCCGGCAAGAAAGTAGCGGATGACGATGATGACTTTGACGATAACGTGCCCCTTGATGATGATCTGGGTAGATTTGACTCTTTTGACCCCTATGATGACGAGGAAGACGACTAATAACATCACTTAAAGATATTCTCAAAGCATTCAGTCCCCCGCTGGATGCTTTTTTTGTAAACGGGTAAAATTTGTGTGGATGACGATTACTGAAGTTAAAAACAAAGCCGACAAAAAAGCATTCCTGGCGACTGCCAAAATCATCTATAAGGACGACCCGAATTGGGTGTGCCCACTTGATAACGATATTGAGGCAATATTTGACCCTCCCAGAAATAATTTCCATGAACATGGCAAAGCAATTCGTTGGATATTAAAAGACGCTACTGGTAAACTTATTGGACGGGTAGCCGCTTTCGTTAATGAAAAGAAGGCTTACAAGTACGAGCAGCCAACAGGCGGGATGGGGTTTTTTGAATGCGTTGATGATAAAGTGGCAGCCAACTTATTATTTGATACGGCAAAAAAATGGCTTCAAGACAAAGGTATGCAGGCAATGGATGGCCCGATTAACTTTGGTGAAAATGATAATTTCTGGGGCTTGCTGGTAGATGGCTTTACCCCGCCTTCCTATGGCATGAATTACAACCCACCCTATTATAGAATTTTTTTTGAAAGCTACGGATTTGTAACACAATACGAACAAATCACCAATCATTTAGACGTTCATAAGCCCTTTTCAGACCGGTTTACTAAAATAGCCAACTGGGTAATTAAAAAGCCCGGCTATAGTTTTGAGCATTTTAAGGTTAACGAGATTGAGAGATTTGCGAATGATTTTCTGGAGATCTACAACAATGGCTGGCAGGATTTCAAAAATTTTGTACCAATAAACCATGCCACCATCTTAGAAAGCTTCGGAAAGATGAAGGCTATAATGGATGAGAAGCTTATTTGGTTCGCCTACATCAATGGTGAACCGGCGTCTTTCATAGTGATATTACCGGATGCCAATCAGCTAATAAAGCCACTGAAAGGAAAACTCAACTTAGTAGGTAAATTACTTTTTGTTTACAAACGTTGGCGGGGGGTATCGCGCATGCGCGCAATTGTAATGGGTACCAAGCAAAAATGGCAAAACCACGGACTGGAATCGGCAATATTCATTAAACTAAAAGAATATGTATTGCCGCTAAACCAGTACGATGAACTCGAATTATCGTGGGTTGGCGATTTTAATGAGAAAATGATAGCCATGCACGCAGCTGTGGGGGCTACGTTCGGCAAACGGCATCTTACAATGAGATATAAATTTTAAGCCCGGATTACTCCGGGCTCAAATTATGCTGTTACTCTCTTGTGGCGTAATTCTTCAAAAAGCTCAATAACTTTTTTCTGCAGATCAATAACCTCTGTTTCGCGATCCATCAGTTTTTTATTGACATTTTCTAATTCGCTGGCAATTTTTGCGTCTTGCTCAGTTTCGTTATAAGTAAGTAACGAAACAACCGACATTTCAAAAAGCGCAGCTATTTGCTCCAAGCGGGAGAGATTAATATCAGTTATGCCAGTTTCAATTTTAGAGAAAGCGGGTATAGAAATATCTAATCTTTTAGCTACTTCTTCCTGGCTCCAACCTTTTTGATGGCGTAATAACCGGATTTTTTTTCCAAGTGTTTTCATATTGTTAATTAGGAATAAGGATTTCTCAATAGTTAATAAAGTTACAACATATTTGAACAATAAACTAATTATCAATAATATTTATAATAATTATTTTTTAGGTCGTTCAAATTAATTCCACCGAAGTTTCCGGAACTCATCATCAATAAATTACTGCTGCTGATATCCAATGTTTCCAGGTATTTTAATAGTGCTGCCGGTTGATTAAAAAACCTCAAATTTTCGTTGTGGAAGGCCTTTTTTACATCTTCCGCCAAGTATGGAACTATCTTTTTCTGTTCAAATGTTTTACTATCGATGAACACTAAAGCTTCATCGGCTTCATCCATCGTCCCGCCATATTCGTCCAGAAAATTCTTATTAAGGCTACTAAATGTATGTAATTCTATGCAGGCGATCAAGCGGCGTTGGGGAAATTGCCTTTTAACTGCTTGAATAGTGGCTGCGAGTTTAGATGGAGAATGCGCAAAATCTTTAAACAATGTTGAGTTGTCAGTTTTGCCAACCACTTCCAAACGGCGTGCTGCCCCCTTAAATGTGGTAATATAGCTATAGAAGTCTTGTTGCGTAATTCCAAGTCTTTCACAGACCATTCTGGCAGCCTGCAGATTGAGCAAGTTATGGTCTCCGAATACCTGAAGAGGATACCTTTTATCATCCAAAATAATATTTGTAGACCCTTGATCTATAACATACTGGGGAAGATCGTATGGTATTATTTCAGCAATAATATCTAATTGCTCTACCATCTTATTTAATACGGAATCTCCCTGGCTATAAATAAGGGCTCCGGCCGGTTCAATGGATTGCGCAAAGATCTTGAACTGATCGATATAGTTTTCAAAAGTGGGGAACACATTGATATGATCCCAGGCAATACCGCTGATAACGGCAATATCTGGCTTGTAGATATGAAACTTAGGGCGCCTGTCAATAGGCGAAGCGAGGTACTCGTCTCCTTCTATGATGATTACAGGTGCATCTTCCGTAAGGCCTACCATTGTTTCGAAGCCTTCCAGCTGTGCTCCTACCAGATAATCAAACTTTTTTCCGGCTTGTTGTAATACATGCAAAATCATGCTGGTAATTGTGGTTTTGCCATGACTGCCACCTATTACTACACGCTTTTTATCCTTACTTTGTTCGTATATATAATCCGGGTACGAATAGATCTTTACACCCAATTCCTGTGCCTTCAGCAGCTCAGGATTGTCGACGCGCGCATGCATCCCTAATATAACCGCATTGAGTTGGTTAGTGATCTTCTCCGGGGACCAGCCTACAGCTGCAGGCAATATACCGTATTTGCCCAGGCGCGAAGCGGACGGTTCAAATAAAACATCATCAGAACCACTTACTTCAAACCCTTTTTTGTGAAGGGCTATGGCTAAATTATGCATGGCGCTACCGCCGATTGCTATAAAATGTACTTTCATCTTGATTTTGTGCAAATAACAGCATTTTTAAGCTAGAAAGCTTTAACGTCAAACCACATTTAATTAACACCTGTCAAACTTATTTCAACAATAACACCGGTACCGACGAGCTTGTAGCCAGCTGTTCGGATATGCTACTATGTAATAACGACTGCATAAAGCTATAGGTATGCGGTAATGCAATTACCAGCTGCGCGTTATTTTCTAACGCAAAATTCAGCACCCCAGTGATTACTTTAGGATGGTTGATATAGTGGTAGCGAGGTTTTAAGCCTTTGAGCATTTGGTGTAGTGCAGTATCTTCGCCAACTTGTTGCGGGCTTGCCTCAGGCAGATTAGAACTGACCTCAACATTAAGCACCAGCAACTCAACGGGCCGCCTTCCCAATAATTTTTTTAGCGCCTCAGCAGGGACAGAATCTTTGACTTTTTTAAAATCACATGCAATTACTACACTTTCGATTATGTGATAAGTATAATCTGGCGGAACAACCAATACCGGAACCGGGGAAACCTTCGAAATTTTGATCACATGATCTCCGATACCGATTCCCCCTTCGCGTACGGTACTGTTGCCAATTGTTCCTAATATTACTAGATCTATTTTATGGGATGTTACGGTATCAACAACGGCCCTCACGAGGTGCGACCTCTTTACCTGCGTTCGAATAACTACCCCGTTGCGTACAAGTTTAAGCAATCTAGTTTTAAGCTGTTCTAATTGAGCTAATCTATCAACCGCATCCTCTTCAATTTCTTCCTGGCGCAGCATCACCAAATCCGTATTCGGAAGCATTGCTTCATAGGGTGAAATATAATAGGCATTCATTAGAACGATAAGGCCGACATCCGTTTCGTGGCTCAACCTGGCAGCAAAATTGGCAGCATTGAAAGCAGCTTCGGAAAAGTCCATAGGTACTAAGTAGCTTTTCATATCGATAGGATCTATATTTTTTGACCAATAAGGTCTAAAATTTAATATGCAACAAATTTATTTAGCATTCTAAGTTCAATTGTCAACAACAACACATATTTGTAGCCGGCATAAAGTTAACATTGAATTATGATATTTATCACTTACTTTTGAACTGTAATATTAATTATTACATATTAAATGAACGGTAGATTTCCTATAACGCTGCACATTATGACACTCTTAACAAAGACGGACAGTGTTCAGTCGTCAGAATATTTGGCAGGCAGTATCAACGTGAATGCCGTATTGGTACGTAAAGAACTAAGCAATTTGATTAGAAACAATCTAGTGGCGAGCAAAAGTGGAAAAAATGGTGGCTACAAACTGTCGAAGCCGGCAACACAGATATCACTTGCCGACATCTATAATGCAGTAAAACAAGGAGCCATTTTGGGGCAGCCAAGAAACCGGCCTAATCCGGCGTGCCCCATTGGAAAACAAATCAACTTGCACCTCTATGATTTATATGAGGAAATTGATACAGCTTTAATACAACGGCTTGGAAGCAAAAACCTTGCTGAGTTTTGCGCTAAGTTTGATTAGTACACTTATAACCATTAATAACAATATTATTCACAACTAAAATTCACATCATGAAAGTAGCAGTAATTGGCGCGACCGGCTTTGTAGGTAGCGCAATAATAAAAGAAGGTATACAACGCGGATATGAAATAACTGCAATAGTGCGAGATACAGCTAAAGTCGAAAAGGCTGCAGGCATAACCGCATTATCGGTTGATGTAAATAACGTAGATGCATTATCGGCAGCGCTTACCAGCCACGATGCGGTAATAAGTGCCTACAACCCGGGCTGGGAAAACCCAAACATCTACGCAGATTCGCTGGACGGTGCCAAAAACATTCAAGAAGCTGTAAAAAAATCAGGTGTTAGCCGTTTTATCACTGTAGGCGGCGCTGGCAGTTTATATATCGGCGAAAGCCAGCTAGTAGATTCCCCACAGTTTCCGGCAGAATGGAAAGCAGGCGCAACTGCTGCCCGTGACTATCTAAATATTTTACGAAAAGAAGAAGAATTGGATTGGACTTTCGTAAGCCCGGCTATTAATCTGCACCCAGGTGAGCGTACCGGTACGTTCCGTTTAGGTACAGAAAACCCCGTATTTAACGCAGAAGGCAAGAACGATATTTCAACTGCCGACCTGGCCGTTGCGATATTTGATGAATTGCAAAATAATCAGTTTATCAGAAGCCGGTTCACTTTAGGCTACTAATTTTATCAGATAATCTATTAATCATTTATGATAACACCGATTTATAAAATTATCGGTGTTATCATATGTTAAACTATGCGTTTTACAATACAAACTTAGCAGCTACCCATTCTCTATCTTTTTTGTGGGTAATATATTTCAATCCGTATTTACGAGCCTCATCGGTTATGATGTCAAGATCGGGCGACTCGTAAAAGCCGCTAAAGTAAATTTCAGCACCTGGCTTTAATGCTCCTGCATATCGGGACATTTGGTCAAGCAGTATATTACGGTTGATATTGGCCAAAATAATATCATATTGTTCATCAGGTATTGCTTCTTTTGAACCGCAAAGGGCTTCGATCTCAACCACACCATTTAAAGCTGAATTCTCGATCGTACTTTCATAACACACGGGATCATAATCGATAGCTACTACTCTTGCAGCACCTAATTTAACAGCAAGAATAGCCAGAATACCTGTCCCGCAGCCCATATCAAGCACTTGTTTCCCTTTAAAATCATTTTCCAGCATCAGCGCCATCATCATAGCTGTAGTCTGGTGGTGGCCCGTTCCAAAAGCCATTTTAGGGTCTATAACGATTTCATAAGGAAACTCGGGCTTTGCGGCATGAAAGGTTGCCCTTACAAATACCTGGTTGCCAATTTGAATCGGTTCAAAGTTACTTTCCCAAACCTCGTTCCAGTTTTTTTGGGGGATGAGGGTTACATCATAACTGAACGTAAACATTTCGCGATAGTTCTCCAGTGTTTCATCCAAATGGCCCTGATTAAAATCGGTCTCGGGGATGTAGGCTTTGAAGCCAAGATCAACCTCTTCAAAAGTATCAAAACCTATCTCGCCCAGCGCTCCGATAAGTAGGTCCTGCTGATAATCTTCGGTTGTTATAGTGGTAAAGAGCAGCTCGTAATAATTCATGATACACAGTTGAGATTTGAGGTGTCAGGCTTGAGATAAAAACAATCGTTCTTATAACTCAAGTCTGATACCTCCTATCTAGTTAATTAAAAGCCTTAACAATATCCGTAAAGTCGCGTGATTTCAAGGAAGCCCCACCTATCAAACCACCGTCTATATCTGCACAAGCAAACAGTTCGGATGCGTTTTTAGGGTTACAGCTACCTCCATAAAGAATAGTTGTAGCATCGGCAACCGTTTGATCGTATTTAGCCGCAATTTCTTTTCGAATAAATTCGTGAATTTCCTGCGCCTGTGCAGAAGTTGCGGTTACGCCCGTTCCTATGGCCCAAACTGGTTCATATGCTAACACAATGGTATCAAAGGCAACCGCTTCTAAATGAAAAACACCTTCTTGTAATTGACTTTTAATGATGTCGAAATGCTCGTTAGCTTCGCGCTGTTGCAATGTTTCGCCAATGCAGAAGATTGGTTTTAAACCATTTGCCAAAGCAGTATCGGTCTTTTTGGCTAGCAATTCGTTACTTTCGCCGAAATACTGGCGACGCTCGGAGTGGCCCAGGATCACATATTCGGCACCTGTAGACTTTACTTGTTTTGCAGAGATCTCGCCTGTGTAAGCGCCGGATTCTGCCTGGTGTGCATTTTGCGCACCCACTGCTATGTTATGATATCCTTTTGCCAAACCAGCCAGACTGTGCAGGTGTATAAACGGGCTGCAAACCACTACTTGCTGATCTCCGGTGGCTTCGTCTTTAATCATGTTTATTACTTCAGAAAACAAGGTTAAACCCTCGTTATAATCTAAGTTCATTTTCCAGTTTCCGGCTACAATTTTCTTTCTCATTGCGTTTTGATTAGTCCATGGACCATATTTAACGGTTCATGGTAATGGTTATTTATTTTTTATGGTTTTTACTTTTATCGGTCATTAGTTTATAAGCAATAAACTAATGACTATTTTGAAACTCTCTAAACGACTTTGTTAATTCAAACACCGTTGTTAATATGTTTCGTTCGGCATCATCAAAATTACGGTGCAGCCGGCGGGCAAAAACACGGCTGGTAGTTTCCATCATTTTATCGTAGGCGTATTCTTCAAAGCCATTTGAACCGCCCCAGCTAAAATCGGCAATGTGCTTTGGCGGGTAACCGGCGTCAAATACGTTTGCGCTTACCCCCACAACGGTGCCGGTGTTAAACATGGTATTGATACCACTTTTGGCATGATCCGCCATGATTAAACCACAAAACTGCAGGCCGGTATCGCGGTAGCTTTGAGCATCATAATCCCAAAGCTTAACATCCGAATAATTATTTTTCAGATTTGAATTGTTGGTATCGGCGCCTAAGTTACACCACTCGCCTATTACCGAGTTGCCCAGATAGCCTTCGTGGCCTTTGTTTGAGTAACCCCAAAAAACAACATTAGTTACTTCACCGCCAACCCTGCAGTAAGGCCCAACCGTAGTAGCCCCATAAATCTTGGTTCCCATTTTAAGCTGCGAATGTTCGCAAATAGCAAACGGCCCGCGGATATTGGTACCTTCCCACACTTCGGTGTTAGCAGCCAAATAAATTGGCCCGTTAGTGGTATTAAAAGTACAGCACTCGGTTTGCGCACCCTCTTCAGCAAAAAACGAATGCCCTATTATGGTATTCGTATTGCTTATTGTGGCACTTTTGCGGCCCTCAGTAAGCAGTGTAAAGTCCTTTCGAAGCTCAATATCGTTTCTCTTAAACAAATGTTCGGGCAACGTAATAATTACTGGCTCGCCCGCATAAGCAATTTCATTGGCGTAGTTGGCCAACGGATCGAAGCTCTGAGCGTGAATAGCTGTAAGCTTAACCGCCACAAGTGTATCATTAAATTTCAGCGCCTGACCATTAGCCAGATTAGCTATTGTAACCACTAAAGATTCATCGGGGCAAATTGAACCATTGATAAAGATATTATTATCCTGTATCCGGGTGGGGAACTTTCCCTGTAGATATTTTTCTGTCAAAAAGGAATGATCCAGGGAAAGATATTTGCTCCACTTTTCCGCAATCGTTAAGATACCAATCCTCAGATCGGCAACCGGGCGGGTATACGTTAAAGGAAGGAGCGAGTTGCGGGCGTTATCGTCGAAAAGAATGATTGCCATGGGCCAAAAATAAAAAAAGTCCCCCGGTATACGGGGGACTTGTAAATATTTTATCGAAAAAACACTTATTTTTTGTTGTAACGGCTGCGGAACTTATCGATACGTCCGGCAGTATCAACTAACTTCATTTTACCTGTATAGAACGGATGTGAAGTGTGTGAGATTTCTAATTTAATCAGCGGATATTCGTTGCCATCTTCCCATTTAACGGTTTCGCGGCTATCGATGCATGATTTGGTCATAAAAGAATAGTCGTTAGACATATCTTTGAATACTACTAACCTATAGTTTGATGGATGCAGATCTTTTTTCATTGTTATTAATACTTCTTATAAAAGAGGTGCAAATATAAGAAAAACTTTCAAAAGTAAAAGGGGTGTTAAAAAGAATATGTTTTAAACCATTAAATATTTAAAATAACCTTTGCAGCTGACTTTACGCGATCTCAAGGATATCTAAACACCAATTACTACTCCAAAAATACATCTCAGTATGTGGTCTGAAAATTAAACGGAAAGCTATTGCTTTTTAAACGTTTGTTAAAGAAATTTAAAAGTGGTTTCTCTATTAAGATATGAAATAAGTATGCTATAAAAATAGATAAGAACATGAAAATAGCAAACAAGATATAAAGTCTGTAGTTATCTGAAATATACGGACCCAGCAAAACATTCATATCTCTCAGTTTTAAATAAACCATAAAATTGATCAGATAAAGCGGGTAAGAAATCTCGCCAAAAAAATAGATAATTTTCGATCCTAAAAAAATGCTGACAACATTACGCCTAACGATCGCAATTATTAAAAAGACGAATAGTAGTATGGTAAGTAAATCAAGCTTTGCAAAAAGCAGTGATACCAAAATTAATACTACCACCCCTACGCTATATTTTGGTGAGCTCAAAAAATTAAGCTTATCTTGGTCATATAAGCCAAAAGCTGCTATCCCTAATAAATAGTCGGCAAAACATTTTAACAAACATGGGTATCCCTGATAGATCTCCAGCATAAAAGGCGGATCGATATATTTCCATCGGTACAATGCAACGATGTACAAAAACAAAATTCCTATAAAGATTAAAATGTAGTTCCAGTTAACATTCCGGGCGTTGCGGCACAGCTTTAATAGCAATGGATAAAGCAGATAGGTTATCCATTCGGCAGTTAAAGACCATAAATGGGGAATCATAAAGGACACTCCAAATAAAATATTCAATAAAGTTAAACTCACTATAAAATTGGGAGTCCGCCCCCCGTGGTGCTGCACAAGGTAGCCGTATAACAAAACAATAAAATACGACGGATAAATTCTTATCCAACGTTTTTTCATAAAGAGTGCGTAGTTGGATTTTGTAAATCCATTTTCAAAAAGCCTTCTCGACGACAGCGTCATCACAAAAGCACTTAAAATGAAAAATAAATCAACAGACAAGTATCCGTGCCCAAGGAAAGAAGAAAGATAGCTGTTCGTGTAGAATATACTTCCATTTGCTTCCGGCGTTAAAATGGCGAATTTATAAAAATGGAATACCGCTACAAACAAAGCGGCTAAACCCCTCACCCCTGTTAAAGATCTTATCTCTTTTACCATCTAATTTCAAAATGGTAATGATACATTTTTTTTCCCTTCCACACGGAACTCCAATTTACACCTTTTATTTAAAGGGCGCGGCAATTCTTCAACCAACCAGCCCGGATTGTCAAAACTATATCTGTCGGCCTAACTAGTTTCTCTGCAGCTAGTACTATCTAACGAGGAAATTATCGGTTTCAGTCACCTTAAATTAAATTAATCCAATCACCATTAAAATTCTGTCGCCCCAACGTCAACAGCGTTAGGGTTGGGTCTTGGTGTACCGTAATAGTCAAATCCAACGCCATAAGATAATACAATCATTCCTTTACCAATCATTGGTGAATAATCAGTAAGATGGAAATCATCTGCTGTAAAATTCTTGAATTTACAGGCATTAACATCTTTAACCACATAGTTATTTGAAGCAGTAAGCCTAACACTTGTACTCATCCTGTTTATTGCTGTACCCGCCCCCTGGATCACAAAAAGATTATTGATAACGGTATTCATCGGGATGCTTTCAGAATTTAGTTTTATCCCATCTAAAGCCGGCGCAATGATAGTGTTGTTAATAAACTCAAAATGCGGACCTGGGGTGTACCTCGAATCTGCAAAAATACCGTAAGCGCCAGCATTTATAATTATGTTAGCGTAAACAAGGTTATCGCCAAGGCCCAGCACAATAATACCATTACCAGGAGCATTTTTTATAAGATTAGCGAAGCATTTCCCCCCGGTTCCCTCGCCTATCTGGATGCCATTATTTTGACCGCTGGCAAAGGGGCTTAAACCCGGAGAAGTGACGATGTTATTATGGATCTCCGCGCCGGAGATTGCACTACCCACCTGAATTCCCTCACAACCTGTAGAATCAACAATATTGTTGTAGATATTTACATTAACTACATCATGAGGCAAAACCTTACCGCAGGAAATGGAGCTACCATCGGCATAAAATGAATTTCCTACATAAAACCCCTCTCCGCCTGTTTTATGAACATAATTGTCATGCATTTTAATATTGCGCATCGTAAAATGCCCGCGCTGTGTAGCTATATCGCAGGACGGGTCAGTTTTAGCCATAATGCCAGCAAAGCCGCTATTTTTTACCTCCACGTTGGAGATTTCAAAATCCGAGCTTAGATCGTCCATTGTCATGCTAATATTTCCCCCGCTGATAACGAAGCCATATTTTATAGATGATACACCGGTTCCAACTATTTTAAAGTACTGGCAATTTTGTGTTTTAAAACCGTATGAAGCAGTAGTTGTAGTAGAAAACCTTACCACACCACCTTTATTGATTATGATGATCGGATTATCAGCAGTACCTTTAAAATTCTTAAGCAGTAATGCCCCGCGATTACCTGCGGGAATACAAATAACGGATCCAGGTGCTATACCAGTCCCGTCTACAAACCACTGGGACGTCTGAACAGTATAACTACAATTGGCAGTTGGTTCGGCAGCTATCGTTACGAGCTTATTTGTGGTTGAGTTTAAACCTGGTGCTACTTCAGCTTTATTAACATTCTTTTTGCACATGGCAAGTGATGCCAATATCAAAACACCAGCAAGGCACTTCATCAGGTAAAGTTTATTTTTCATAGTTTAAATTCAAAGCTGCCTGCAAAATGCGTTTAATTAGAAGTCGATTTTTTATCAGCTTTGCATGACTATTTAATTATACGTTGATTTTTTATTTTTGTTACCTTTAAGACTCTAACTGGGACTACTACTTACTGAAAATTTATTTCTTTAATCTAAGCGTACTAAATAATTCGATTTCAAGATAAATTTAGCGATGACGCCAAGAGTGATATGGGTATGTGCAATCAATGCTGCCATCACTTATAGTAGAGTTTCTGCTTCCCAATGAGGAATTTGATCGCCAACCTCCTGACACAGTTCTATCAACACACCATTGGCGGTTTTGGGATGCACAAAACACACCAGTTTGTTATCCGCCCCTAATTGTGGCTGCTCATTTAAAAGGACAAATCCTTCTGCTCTTAATCGCGCCATTTCAGCCGCTATATCCTTAACATCAAATGCAATATGATGTATACCCTCCCCTTTTTTCTCGATGAATTTCGCTATGGGGCTTTCAGCGTTAGAGGATTCCAGCAGCTCGATCTTGTTGGGCCCAATTTGTAAAAAAGCCGTTTTCACACCTTCTGATGGCACATCTTCGGTTTTATAAACCGTTGTATTGAGCAATAACTGATAGATATTCGCAGCTACTTTGAGGTCCTTAACGGCTATGCCAATATGCTCTATCTTGTTCATGTCCAAATATTGTAAATAAATAGCATGCAGCAGCAATTTACAGGCACAAGAAAGCATTAAAGTAAAACTTTGCGTATATTTGTGTTGTTAATATTTAACCATGAACATCCCAATTTATTTAGATAACAACGCCACCACACCTATGGATCCCAGGGTGCTGGAAGCTATGCTGCCTTATTTTAACGAAAAGTTTGGTAACGCCGCAAGCCGTAACCACCCATTTGGCTGGGTAGCGGAGGAAGGTGTTGATTATGCACGCGAACAAGTGGCCAAGTTAATCGGCGCTACAGAAAAAGAAATCATTTTCACTTCGGGCGCTACCGAGTCGGACAATCTGGCTATTAAGGGCGTTTTTGAAATGTATAAAGAAAAAGGCAACCACATTATTACGGCGGTTACAGAGCATAAAGCGGTTTTAGATGCTTGCAAACACGTTGAGAAACTGGGTGGAAGGGTAACTTATCTTCCGGTAAAAGAAGATGGTTTGGTTGACCTGGAAGTGCTTGAAGCAGCCATGACAGATCAAACTATCCTGGTATCCATCATGTATGCAAACAATGAGATCGGCGTTATTCAGCCGGTTAAAGCGATTGCAGATATTGCCCATAAATATGGCGCTTTGTTTATGACAGATGCTGTACAGGCAGTTGGAAAGATCCCGGTGGATGTAATTGCAGACGGTATAGATTTGCTGGCTTTATCGGCTCATAAGATGTATGGTCCTAAAGGTGTTGGTGCATTATACGTTCGTCGTAAAGGACCACGTGTGAAGGTTACCGCTCAAATGGACGGTGGCGGACACGAACGTGGCATGCGTTCTGGAACATTAAATGTTCCGGGTATCGTTGGCTTGGGTAAAGCTTGCGAATTAGCGGGTGCAGAAATGGAATCTGAAGCAAAGCGCCTTTCAGGTTTACGAAATAAATTAGAAGTTGCATTGACCGTGCTGGAGGAAAGCTATGTTAACGGTAACGTGCAACATCGCTTGCCACACGTAGCAAATATCTCTTTCAAATATGTTGAAGGTGAAGGTTTAATGATGGCAATGAAAGATCTGGCTGTATCATCTGGTTCAGCCTGTACATCCGCATCATTAGAACCATCTTACGTACTGAAGAGTTTAGGCTTGTCAGACGATCTGGCGCATTCATCTATTCGTTTTGGTTTAGGCCGTTTTACTACCGAGGAGGAGGTTGATTACGCAGTTGAAGTAACCAAAAAAGCGGTTACACACCTGCGCGAACTGTCACCGCTTTGGGAAATGTTTAAAGAAGGTATCGACCTTGACTCGATAGAGTGGGCGGAACACTAAGCTACCGGTGCACTAAATGTGGAGCCGGAATAAATTAATTAAAGAATAAAAAAATAAACAACTTCTGTTCCCGTTTGGGGAGTTAGAGGGCTAAACAAACAGAGCTATGGCTTATTCAGATAAAGTAATTGATCATTATACTAACCCCCGCAATGTGGGCACGTTAGACAAAAGCAGCCACAAAGTTGGTACTGGCCTGGTAGGTGCACCTGAGTGCGGCGACGTTATGCGCCTGCAAATCCAGGTGGATGATAACAACATTATCACTGATGCAAAATTTAAAACTTTCGGCTGTGGTTCTGCTATTGCTTCTTCATCTTTGGCTACCGAGTGGCTTAAAGGTAAAAGCGTGGATGATGCCATGAAGATTGACAATATGGATATCGTAGAAGAACTTGCTCTTCCGCCGGTGAAAATTCACTGTTCTGTATTAGCAGAAGATGCAATTAAGGCAGCCATTAACGATTTTCGTGTTAAGAATGGCATGGAGCCAATCGTACTGGAAAAATCACATCACTAATTTGTAGTAGCAAGTATCAAGTAGTTAGTTTCGAAATTGCGCTAACTCAAAATGTTATCTTGATACTTGATACTAATTACTTGATACTAATATGGTAACTGTAACTGATAAAGCGAAAGCTAAAATTGACAACCTCATGCAGGATGGCGGGCTTGATGCCTCCTATTTTCTGCGTGTATCTGTACAGGGTGGCGGCTGCTCGGGGTTGTCATACAATCTCGATTTTGATAACGAGGAAAAAAAAGGTGACCAGTTTTTCGAGGATCGCGGCGTACGTTTCGCACTCGATATGAAATCTTTCCTTTATCTTGCCGGTACCGAGCTTGATTTCAGTGATGGATTAAATGGTAAAGGTTTTAACTTTCATAACCCCAACGCGACCCGTACATGCGGCTGCGGCGAAAGTTTCTCAGTATAATTACATCGACAACCTTTCTTAATGAGGGGTTTTAGAGGTTTTAAAGGCTCCGTTTTCGGGGCCTTTTTTTTTGGATTAAGCATCCGTTCCATCCATCTTATATGAATGACCTGTCGATAATTCAAAAATAGATTGGCAATAGTTTATGCTATATCAGTCTAACCCTCTTCCCCAGTTTGCGGGTCTGGTATGATATCTTCTTACACTTTTCCAAAATGAGTTTTATCTTGTGTCATCAATCACAATACAATGTCAGCCAAACCTTTAATCGTGAATAATAACAATACTATAAGTTGCTTCATAGGTTTATTTATTTAGTTAAGCTAGTTAAATATAAGCCTTTATTTACCATGACAAAAAGAAGTGCCTATTCGTCCAACTGCGATATCAAGCTATGATAAGGATATTGGTTTTATTGTTAAATTTAACATAGATTTGTTATAATATAAACCTGATTTAATCTTCATGAACATTGTTGCTGAGCAAACAACCATTCCCGGACTCATCCGTAATATTGTTGCGAACATACACCCCGATACCTACACTTTTCTTAAACATAAAGTACAGGATACCTGGGTGGATATTTCCTATCGGGAAGCGATTGAAAAAATTGATGCGATTTCCGCGTGGTTCTTAGACATTGGTATTCAAAAGGGCGACAGACTAGCCCTGATCATGGAAAACGGTCCGGATTACATATACTATGATCAGGCTCTTCAGCAAATCGGGGCGGTGAACACGTCTATTTATCCTACGCTTTCCGAAGCCGAAGTTGAATACATCCTTAACGATTCTGAAGCGCGAACTATTTTGTGCGGTAACCCATTTCTTTTTCGAAAGGTTTTAAAGATCGCCAACGATTGTACATCTCTAATCCGCATCATCCCAGCTTTTGAGGATTTCGAAAAATTCAGTGATAAGTTAAACCTAAACGCCGGTGTGGTAGGATTTAAAAAAGTAATTGCTGAAGGCTTGGGTTGTGTTGAAAAGTACGCCCAGGCGATAAATATTGCCAGAGAGGCTATTCTGCCTTCAGACTTATCATGCCTTATCTACACATCGGGCACTACCGGTACCCCAAAGGGGGTAATGCTTACGCACAGCAACCTTACCAGCAACGTTAAATGGAGCCTCACCCAAATCCCAATAATAGAAAGCAGCGATTTATTCTTGTCCTTCCTGCCGCTGTCGCATGTTTTTGAGCGGACAGCAACCTACTACATCTGTATGAACAAAGGGTGTACCATTGCCTTTGCCCAAAACCTGGAATTACTGGCCAAAAACATGATGGAAGTGAAGCCTACCGTATTGTGTTGTGTACCCCGCCTGCTTGAAAGGATCCATGATAAGGCTATGAAAAACGGTCTATCTGCCGGCGGTATGAAAACTAAGATCTTTACCTGGGCCATGAAGATTGGGGAACGGGTGCGACTTACCCATGAGGCCGGTAAAAAACCCGGACTGATTTTAGCGGCAGAACATAAATTAGCCGATAAATTGGTTTTTAGTAAAGTTAAAGAAAAAACCGGGGGCAGGTTAAAGCTTCTGGTATCGGGTGGTGGCGCATTGCCAAAGAATATAGGAGAATTTTTCGGCAACATAGGGATAATGGTATTGGAAGGCTTTGGCCTTACAGAAACATCGCCGGTTATGGCAGTAACCGAAGATCACCGCATTATCATCGGTACTGTTGGGCGTATCATTCCGGGTATTGAAGTAGCCATTCAGAATGTAGATACCAGGAAGATCTACACCATTCAAAATCATGATAATTTTAACCCTGACTATACTTCTGACGAGGGAGAGATTATTGTGCGCGGGCATTGCGTAATGAAAGGATACTGGCGCAAGCCGGAAGAAACAGCCGCCGTGATAGATAGCGAAGGATGGTTCCACACCGGAGATATCGGCAGATTTTACAGGGGCAACCTGCAAATTACCGACAGGCTAAAAAATATGCTGGTAAATGCCTATGGTAAAAATGTTTACCCTACGCCGGTAGAGAACACCTATTTAAAAAGCCCCAAAATTGAGCAGGTATTTTTAATTGGTGATAAGCGCGAATACATTACCGCCATATTAGTACCTGCACACGAGTTATTGCAGGAAACCTTTAAACTGGGTAGCGATTACTTTGAAAAGCCCGGCGTGTTCATTGATGATCAGGAGATCATCGATTGGGTTAATCAGGACATTCGTAAATATTCAAATGAACTCGCGAAATTCGAACGGATCAAAAACTTCAAACTGAAACGAAATCCATTCAGCATGGAAGCCGGAGAAATAACCCCCACCCTAAAAGCCAAACGCAAAGTTATCGAAAAGAAATATGCCGAGGCTATAGATGACTTGTACTTGCAGGAAGCGGAGGCAGATTAAGTTATTGATAATGTTTTAAAAAAGCCGAATTGACAAGTTCAATTCGGCTTTTTCGTTGGCGTGTATTTCCAGAAATCCTTTTGCAGGCCGGGATTACCTGTTCCGATGTAACCGACTCCGTCGATAGCAAAATTAACCACATCGTAACGCGCACTCCCACCAAATGTGGTGATCTTTATCCAACTATCTTTAAGTGAATCATATTTATACCAATCATCAGCAGATTGTGTTTCTGTTGTACCAAGGCCGATATAACCATCACTACCGATTACAAATTGCCCGGTAAATACTCTCGCGCTACCTGTAAAATTGGCTTTAGCAGTCCATTTATTTAGTGCGGGATCATATTCCCAAAAATCCTGCTTAACAAGATCAGGTGCCGCACCGCCCAAGCCTACATAAGCTTTTCCATTTATCGAGAAAGCTGCGGAACCAAAACTTCCGTTGCCGGGGTAATCTGCAATTCGTGTCCATTTGTCTGCATTCACATCATACTTCCAAAAGTCTTTATAATTGGCATCGTAATTATTATTGGTGCCGAGGCCGAGATAGCCCACACCATTTATTTCGAATGCCACGACATTTTCGCGAGCAACTCCGGCAAAATTTGCTTTTTTGGTCCACTTGTCTGTTGCAGGATCGTATTCCCAAAAATCATTGTTTTGCCCTGATTCATCTGCCCGGTATTGCCTTTGTCCATACCCTGTACCAAAATAGCCTTTGCCGTTTATACTAAATCCTCTTACATATTCAGCACCCTGGCCGGGGTAATCGGCTTTTTGCGTCCATTTATCATTTATCGGATCGTATTCCCAAAAATCATATAACGGCACCACGTTAAAGCCCGAGCCAGCATTACCTCCCAACAAATAGCATTTGCTGCCGATAGTAAACCCGGACGCACGAACCCTGCCATTTCCGGGAAAATCCGCCAATTGTTTCCATAAACCAGGTAAGCCATTTGCATAATTGGGTACAAAAGGCTTTTCCTTTTTGCAGGAGCATAGCATTACGCAGGCAAGCAGCAAAATACTTAATTTCTTGAAGATCATAATTGGTATGCGAGGAATGTAAATATATGATTATCATTTAATAAACCATATGCTCACAATTAGTTGCTATACGAATTATATCGCCGCTGAGTTGCCCCTGGCAAAAATTTGAATGGAAATTAAGCCCAATCTCTACAAGTTAAAAGCGCTTTAAAACAAACTTTAGCCAGCAGCAATTACCGATCTAAAATCTCCTGAAAAAGATTTATAAGGCGCCCTACATGAACGCCATCAGTCAGTCCGTGATGTACGGCTATCGATACGGGCATCATCCGTCTGCCATCAACCTCTGTAACTTTTCCAACCGAAATTTTAGTAGAACTGTCTTTGTAGGAAAAACTGCGGGCATGTGTTAAGCCGGTAAATTTGATGCCGGGCATGGCCGAAAAGTGAATTATATTATCCCCGGGAATACTCAAATCAAGCCCTGAAGTGCTTAATATACGGTCGGTTTCCTTTTGCGCATCGGCTATAAACTCTGCCAGCGTTGGCTTAAATTCCACAAAGCCAAAGCCAAAGGTATCGTTAGGCCTGAGCACAATATGAGTAACGTTTATTTGATCATAAATAAATACTTCTCCGTCGATTACACGATATCTAAAACTATCAATAGCGTTGATAGCTGTAATGGCACAATAAAGATAATACAGGTAAAAGGACACATTTTGCTCCTTTGCACGTTGGTAAGCTATGGTACAATCCACATCTGCGTTAACGCTGAAATAGGGTTCGTCAAAACTATTAAAAAAAGTAAAATGTTCTTTTCGTGGCCAGGTGGCCAGGTCTACTTTGGTTCTCATTCTATAAAAAATTCAAGATTTCAGCAATGTTATCCACGCTTCTAAAACGATCATTATCAACACTGCCTTCAATCTGCTCGTGCGCCCAGGTAATATGGTACGGCACATGTACGGCAAATCCGCCAATATTTAAAACCGGCAGCACGTCGCTTTTTAAAGAGTTGCCAACCATTAGCAATTCTTCGGGCCTGATATCGAGGTGCTTGATCAATTTTAGATAATTGGCATCATCTTTTTCGCTCATGATCTCAATATGATGAAAATAACCGTTAAGGGATGATTTACGTAGCTTGCGTTCCTGATCCAGCAGATCGCCTTTGGTGGCAACAACCAGCCGGTATTTACCTTTTAGAGATTCCAGTACCTGTTCCACCCCATCAAGCAATTCTATCGGCTGGTTAAGCATTTGCTTGCCCAGATCTATCAATTGGCCTACCACATGCATACTGATATTGTTGCCGGTTATTTTCATTGCGGCCTCAATCATGGATAGCGTAAAGCCTTTTATACCATAGCCGTATAACGGCAGATTTTCAATCTCTTTCTTCATTAATTCTCGCTCCAGCTCGTGGCGTGAAGCATATTCGGCTAAAAGCTCACAATATTTTTCTTCTGTTTGCCTAAAATAAGGTTCGTTCACCCAAAGTGTATCATCGGCATCAAAAGCGATAACTTTTACGTTCATTCCGTAAAGGTATAAAATGGTAATAAAATTTAAGCATTGCCTATTGTAAGTTACCATACGCCAACTGTCACTAAAAAAAACTATTTTTGCAGCCTCAAAATACAACGTTTTTACTATGAGTATTGCGCTATCCGAACAGGAAATTATACGCCGCGAATCGCTGCAAAAGCTTCGCGAACTGGGCATCGATCCCTACCCTGCTGAAGCTTACGAAGTGACTGCCTGGGCCCAGGACATTAATGACAATTTTGAAGCTACCCCGGATAAATATAAACAGGTTACCATAGCTGGCCGCATCATGACCCGCCGCATTATGGGCAGCGCATCGTTTGCCGAGATACAGGATTCGACAGGACGCGTTCAGATCTATTTGAAACGTGACGACCTTTGCCCCGACGAAGATAAAACCTTGTACAATACCGTATTTAAAAAACTGCTTGATATCGGCGATTACGTTGGTGTAAAAGGCTACGTATTTTTAACGCAAACCGGCGAGGTATCTATTCACGTACAGGAACTGAATATTCTTTCTAAATCTTTGAAACCACTGCCGGTGGTGAAACGTGAAGAAGATGGTACCATACATGATGGTTTCACCGATCCGGAGATGCGTTACCGACAGCGGTATGTGGATTTAACCGTTAACCCGGAATATAAAAACATCTTCATCAACCGCTCTAAAGTGATTAGCGCTATGCGTAGTTACTTTAATACAAAAGGCTGGATGGAAGTGGAGACCCCAATTTTGCAGCAGATTCATGGTGGTGCAGCGGCTCGTCCCTTTGCGACGCATCACAACACACTTGATATGCCGTTGTTTCTGCGTATAGCAAACGAACTTTACTTGAAAAGATTGATCGTAGCAGGGTTTGATGGTGTATATGAATTTGGCAAAATGTTCCGTAACGAGGGCATGGACCGAACCCACAACCCGGAATTTACCGCAATGGAAATCTACGTAGCCTACAAGGACTACATATGGATGATGGACATGGTGGAGGAATGTTTAGAAACTGTTGCCAAAGCTGTGCATGGCATTCCGGTTGTACAGGTTGGGCAAAACGAAATTAACTTTGCCGGGCCATACGAGAAACTCAGCATGTATGATTCGATATTGAAATATACCGGCATCAACGTGTCTGAAATGGACGAAACCGGTCTGCTGCAGGTTTGTACAGATCTGGGTATTGAAACAAACGCCACGATGGGTAAAGGAAAGCTTATCGACGAGATTTTTAGCGCGAAAGTTGAAGCTAAACTTATTCAGCCTACCTACATTACCGACTACCCTATCGAGATGACACCGCTGGCAAAAAAGCATCGTACAAAAGATGGACTGGTAGAACGTTTTGAGTTATTTGTTAATGGTAAAGAGATCGCTAACGCCTACTCGGAATTGAACGATCCAATAGATCAGCGGGAGCGTTTAGAAGAGCAATTGGTATTGGCGGGCCGTGGCGATGACGAAGCCATGGCAATGGACGACGACTTTTTACGCGCTTTGGAATACGGTATGCCTCCTACGTCCGGCCTCGGAATAGGTATCGATCGTTTGGTGATGTTAATGACAAACCAAAGCACCATACAGGAAGTGTTATTTTTCCCGCAAATGCGCCCTGAGAAAAAAGCTAAGGTTGCTACGGAAGAGGATTTCATCAACATAGGTGTCCCGGCCGAGTGGGTGCCTGTGTTAAGTAAAATGGGCTTCAATACCGTTGAGGAATTGAAGACCGCAAGTCCAAACAAAGTCTATAATGACTTGGGCGGAATGCGGAAAAAGTTAAAATTGGATATTACCATGCCTAATAAAGAAGACGTAATGAGATGGTTTGAATAGAGGAATTATTGGAACAATTAACCTTTAACTAATTAATAAAACGAGGTGCTATATTTTTGGCACCTCGTTTTTTGATAAATGGTAATAAATATTTCTTTTCCATAGTCAGTGTTTTTTGTTGTTAAATTTTGATATATTTACATTTAGCATATGAACCTAATATTTAGGTAAAATATGTGAGTAACCTTATCACGATTAAACTATGGATCTCATTACATGCTTCGGTTGTAATACCGGGCATCCCCAGGAACAAACCGTTCAAATTAGCCAACAAGATTATTGTAGGTCTTGCTCAGAGCAGTTACTTACCTACGGGGAAATCCACGTAAAAGGAGCTCAAGAAGCTGAACCTCCCATACCCACCTGCGCTTTATGTAAAAAGGAATTTGCTGATAATAAGTTGGAAAAACTTGGCTCATTCCATATTTGTACCGCATGCAAAACGGATCTTAACAAACAAATTTTCCCATTGTGGGTAAAGGCTTTTTTTGCTGGTGTCCTGGCGCTCGTTGTGTTTTCTATCTTTTGGAACTGGCGCTTTTTCGCGGCTTATCAAGAATTAAATTCTGCTAATAAAACATTTTCTGAAGGTAAAATGGAGGTAGCTGCCACTACTATGAAGGATGCAAGTGAAAATGTACCCGAAGTTACTATACTGGCCGATATGGCACATTTTTACAAAGGCATTAGCTACCTGTCAAAAGACAAATCAGCACTAGGTTTAGTCGAACTAAATCTGTGCAGCGATTCACTCCCAGCCGATTATCACCTGAGAGAATTAAAATTACAGGCACAAATTGGGGCGGAATTTGACAGAGCCGACTACCAGGCCTTTTTGAACTCTTCAAAAGATTTTTTAAAGGCTGATACAACACTTGCGGGCTCGTGGGGTGGGGTAGCGTCTGCATACGCCTGCCTGTATGCACAAAAAGGCACCGATTCATTAAAGAAATTATCACTCTACAACTTAAAAAGGTCCCGCGCGATTGATGATACAAGTACCGAAGCTAAAAATTATTCGAGCCGCATTCTGTACAGGCTCGATAGCAGGCAAATTATCAGCAAAGACCAGTTCGACAAAAAATTTCCAAACGGCTACACCTCAAAATAACAAACATGTTTATCCCGGGCTTTTTAATAACTATTCTGACATTTCCTGGCGTCATAGTCCATGAGTTTGCACATTTGTTTTTTTGCAGGCTGCGCAAGGTGGCTGTTTTTGAAGTTTGCTATATCCGGATAGGGAACCCGGCAGGTTACGTTATTCATGAAAATACAAGTAATTTTTACAGCACATTTCTAATCAGTATGGGGCCATTTTTTGTAAACACCATATTATGCCTGCTGATTTGTATCCCTGCTTATATGCCCATCACATTCTTTGGATTAGCCCATCCCTTATCTTACTTTTTAATGTGGCTGGGGGTTTCCATTGGGATGCATGCCGTACCATCCACACAAGATGCTAAGAACATCTTCGAGCAAGCTAAAATAAAGGTTAAGGACAAAAATGTACTAGCTATTGTGTCGTTCCCGCTGGTGGGGTTAGTATATATCTTTAATATACTACGATTCTTTTGGGCAGATCTTGCTTACGGTGTAGCTATTGGAGTGGGCGTTCCTGGATTGATATTTAACTAGGATTGGCAAACATGGAGATAACTCTTAGTTAAGCCGTTGGCAAACTGGATGATTTAACAGATCATGATAAGTCGAGGGAGATTTTTACCTGTATCTTCTGCCTATGATATAACTACTACGACCGTGATAAATTGATCAGAATTAAAGCGCCTTGACCAATTTTGATGCAAAAAATCTAAATTCTGAGAAATATTTGTCCATTATTCACAATTTCTTAACAAAAGCATAAAACAAACAAAACTTTCTTCTTAAACATCCTAGTTAACTTTATCTCAAACACACAAATACGAAAAACATGACTAACTCAATATTAGAAATAACAGAAAACGAATACCTGATCAAGCTGAACAGAAGCAATTTTGATCTTTCGTTTATTCGCAATTTATTAAAGATGGTAGAGATTTCTAAACCATCGGAAGAGACTTCATTTAATGTGGTTGACAGGTATATTTCTGCCAACCAAAATCATTCCTCAGAGCCCGATTATTACAGCTCGCTGGATGAAAAATAACAGCTCATTTAATTGCTATTAAAAACGTTGCTGGCGGAAACCTCCGCGTACTACCTGCTGCTTGTCCATCTGTGACATTTGGCCTTTCATCATTTTGATCTGATCGGCAAGTAATTTATTTTTGTCGTCTTTAGCAGCTTCTTTTAAATAAATCTCTGCATTACGCTTATCACGTTTTGCCATGCAAATACCGGCGAGGCTCAACTTGGCTAACGCCGTGTTGTGGCTCATCCCCATACCAAGGCTAAGTGCTTTCTTAAAATACTTTTCAGATTTCAATGGTGCCTTACGGGATTCAATCAAACCTACTAACAGGTTATAATATCCATGCTGGCCTTTGTATAACTGTTTCTCGTAATCAGTGATTTTTAACAACCATTTTTCAGACTCGTCCGACTTTTCTTTACGCAGGTAATACTGCGCTACAAGCATATTTTCATTAAAAAAGTATGTCAGTAGTATTAAAGCGCCAATTAAAAATAAAGGTATCCCCCAGCCCCAAAAACCAAACACACAAAGGGCCACAGCGCCACCCATTGTTACACATGCGATAATTAACCTAACTATATTCGACATAATTTGTATTAGTATATTCAAAGTGCAAATATCGTTATTTGTAGCTAAATAAAACATCTGTATTTAATATTTATGGCAGGAGAATTAGAAGCCGGATGGCATCAGGTAATTGGTGAAGAGTTAACAAAACCTTATATGGCGGAATTGAAGAAATTCCTGTTGCAGGAGAAAGAAGCAGGGCATATTACTTACCCAAAAAGTAAGGAAATATTTGCTGCATTCAACATTACCCCAATAGATAATGTAAAAGTGGTTATTTTGGGCCAGGACCCTTACCACGGCCCCAACCAGGCACACGGTTTGTCTTTTTCAGTTCGGGATGGCATTACGCCGCCGCCGTCGTTAAAAAATATCTATAAAGAACTAGCCACCGATATACAAGGCTTTAAAATTCCTTCCACGGGTGAGTTAACTAAATGGGCTGAGCAAGGCGTGTTGATGTTGAACGCAACTTTAACTGTAAGAGCAGCCACCGCCGGATCACATCAGAAAAAGGGTTGGGAGAAATTTACAGATGCAGCAATTAAAACCTTATCGGATGCTAAAAATGGAATCGTATTTATTTTGTGGGGAGCCTACGCACAATCAAAAAGCGTGTTGATTAACCCGAATAATAATCATCTTATCATTAAATCCACGCACCCCTCTCCTTTGGCGGTAAGTCATGGCGGATTTTTTGGGTCAAAACCATTTTCGAAGACAAATGATTTCTTGGTAAAAAATGGTAAGGAGCCGATTAATTGGCAGATATAATAAATGTGCAAATTTCAAATGAGCTAATATGCAGATGAAAAAAGATGCTGTAGCAGAATTGCACGTGCGCTAATCTGTACATCTGCAGTTAGCACATCTGCATGCCTAACTTAATACTCCAGCGGTACTATCGGTTCCTTTTTGCTGGTACTCATAATCATCATGGTTTGAAAGGTCTTCACCACCGTGATGCGGCTTATTTTTTCCATGATCAGGCGTTCATAAGATTTAATGTCGCGTACGTAAACTTTCAACAGGAAATCGCACTGACCTGTTACGTGGTGACATTCGGTGACTTCTTTTATCGACTGGATCTCATCTAAAAAAGTCTGAATGGTGTTCTTCTGGTGAAAATCAAGCGAAATCTGGATAAAGGTTTTTATGCCAAGCCCGAGCTTTTCCTCATCCACCAATGCATGATAGCTTTTTATATACTCTGCATTCTCCAGCTTACGCACACGCTCCAAGGTAGGCGCCGGTGAAAGGCCTATTTCGGTAGATAGCTGCAGATTGGTTATGCGGCCATTTTCTTGTAATATCTTGAGTATTTGGAGATCTATCTTGTCTAATTCAGCTGCCATGGTACATGCAAATATAAAATAATCTGCATTACGCCAAATATAATTCCACACAAATATCAATCAGCAAAACAAATCGGCTAAGGGATTGTATTTTTAGACAAGTCTAAATTTATTATTATATTTGACTAAATGAATACATTAGCCGAGGAGAATTACTTAAAAGCGATCTTCAAATTAGCTGCTGCTGCGGAAAGCGTAAGCACCAATCAAATTGCAGCTTCGCTGGAAACTAAAGCATCTTCAGTAACTGATATGCTGCGCAAGTTGTCTGACAAAGAGTTAATCAATTATACCAGATACCAGGGCGTAAGTCTTACTGCCGCAGGCAAAAAGGTTGCGCTGAACATTATCCGGAAACACCGGCTCTGGGAATACTTTTTGGTAGAGAAGCTCAATTTTAAATGGGACGAGGTACACGAGATGGCCGAAGAAATGGAACACATATCATCCAATATACTGATAGACCGGCTGGATGAGTTTATGGGTTTCCCAAAACGTGACCCACATGGCGACCCTATACCCGACTGTAACGGCAACTTTAAAATAAATGATCTTAAACCAATTTCTGCAATTTCTGTTAATGCCGGGGGTGTAATTTCCGGAGTGCGCGATCATTCTGCTATTTTTCTGCAGTACCTGGAAAAACAACAATTAACCATTGGAAAGCAGATCAGGGTTAAAGAGATCATTTTGTATGATAATACGGTAGTGCTGGAAATGGAGAATAAAGACCTGCAAATAAGCCGTGAGGTGGCTAACAATTTACTGATTGCAATATGAGCAAAACTGATACACATGATGATAGCCACTCTTTAGGGAATGTACACGGCTCGGTAAACCCGGAGAGCCTAAAAGGCTGGCGCAAGCTGATGGCTTTTTTAGGGCCTGCTTACCTTGTCAGTGTTGGTTACATGGATCCAGGCAACTGGGCTACCGATCTGGCTGGTGGAAGTGCCTTTGGCTATAAACTTATCTGGGTGCTGTTTGCATCAAATTTAATAGCATTACTCTTGCAGTCGCTTGCCGCGCGGCTTGGGATTGTACGCGGATTGGATCTGGCGCAGGCATCTAAGAACGCCTACCCCAAATTTGTAAACTTCTGGCTTTACATATTGGCACAAATAGCCATTATAGCCTGTGACCTCGCCGAAATCATCGGGATGGCCATCGGATTAAAACTGCTGTTTAACCTGCCGCTCATTTGGGGGGTATCGTTAACCATCACAGATACGGTGCTGATGCTGTGGCTGATGAATAAGGGAATGCGCAAGCTGGAGGGGTTTATTATCTCTATGATCTTCATAATCGGGGTATCGTTCCTGGTAGAAATGTTTATTGTAGGCCCGGATGTTGTAGACATTGCCAAAGGCTTTATACCAAATAATCTTTTTAAAAACGATAAGGTAAGCCAGCAAATGTTGTATATCGCTATAGGCATAATTGGTGCTACCGTTATGCCGCACAATCTTTATTTGCACTCTTCGCTGGTGCAAACGCGTAAGATAAGCCGCACAAAAGAAGGATTCAAATCGGCGATAAAGTTTAACCTTTTTGATACGGTTATAGCCCTTAACCTGGCTTTTTTTGTAAATGCCGCCATACTGATACTTGCGGCGACAGCATTTTACAAAAATGGTTACTTTGAGGTTGCAGAGATTCAGGATGCATACAAGTTACTGGAACATATATTCGGAAAAATAGCGCCGGTTTTGTTCGCCGTAGCACTCATCGCTTCGGGTCAAAGTTCTACGATTACAGGCACGCTTGCCGGGCAGATCATTATGGAGGGCCACATCAACCTGCGGATAGAACCCTGGTTGCGGCGCCTGCTTACCCGGGTATTTGCAATAGTTCCCGCAGTTTTCACCATTTTATACCTTGGCGAAGATGCCTTAGGCGGTTTAATTATTCTGAGTCAGGTGGTGCTGAGTTTACAGCTTGGTTTTGCAGTGATTCCCCTTATCCATTTTACATCCGATAAAAAGCGAATGGGCGATTTTGCAATCAGCCTAAAAGTAAGAATTTTGGCATGGGCGAGCGCAATCCTCATCGTTGGGCTAAACGCTAAACTTGTTTATGACCAGGTTAATGGCTGGCTTGCAGAAAGTAAACAATCCGACCTGTACATCTACATTTTTGTGGTACCGATAGTAGTTGGGATTGGGCTCTTACTCATATATGTGTTTCTTCGCCCGCTGCTTTACAAACACAGCGATCAGCCGGCTTACGTTCCCCACGGTATAGCGGCGTCTTTAGATAATTTGGAAGCGATACAGTATAATAATATTGCAGTTACCATAGATTTTTCCAAAAACGACCAGGACTGCATACGGCACGCTCTGATGCAAGGGGGTAAAAAAGCACATTATACCTTAATCCATGTGGTAGAAACGGCAGGCGCCCGGTATTATGGCAAACAAGTGATGGACAACGAAACCCAAAGCGATGTTAATAACCTTGAAAAGTATGTGGAAGCACTTAAAGTTTTACATTACCATGCCCAAGCAGAAATAGGATACGGTGCCCCGGCAGTAGCTATAGCAGAAATTGTAAACAAGTCTGGCATAGATTTTATAGTAATGGGTTCGCACGGGCATAAAGCGCTGAAGGACCTTATTTTTGGTACAACAGTAAACACCGTGCGACATAAGGTTAACGTACCGGTGCTGGTTGTTAAACCGGGCACAAATTAATTCGCATATTTGCAGTACAATGAAGCAGGACATCTACATTAAAAATAAGAAAGCATACTTCGAGTATCATATATTGGATAAATACGTGGCCGGCATCCAACTGCTGGGTACAGAGATCAAATCCATCCGTGAGGGTAAGGCCAATGTGAACGATGCATTCTGCACTTTTATTGGCAACCAACTGTATATCCGCAACTTGCACATTTCAGAATATTCTTTTGGCTCGTTTTACAACCACGAAGCCAAACGTGACCGTATCTTACTACTCAATAAAAAAGAGTTGAAGAAATTGCTGACACGAGGTGAGGAAAAAGGCTTAACCATCATTCCGCTTGCGCTTTTCATCAGCGAGCGCGGTTTTGCTAAGTTAGAAATAGGCCTTGCACAGGGTAAAAAGACCTTCGATAAACGCGAAACCATGAAAGAGCGGGATACAAAGATTGAAATGAACAGGGCTATGAAAAGCTAAAGACAACAAAACCTTTTTACGCGCAAGCCAGACAGATTTTTAATTTGCATAACTTCAATTGATTTATATGCTTTATCTCTAATATACGTAGGTAAAATCACACACCTATTGTTTGGCTTTACTATTGCTTACAGATAAATAAAATAATCATGAGTATACAAAGCAACATAGAACAACAAAAAAAATTTGGTGAAGCGGTAAACAGTGGAGAATTAGAAAGATTTAAAGAACTCGTAGCTGAAAACTGTGTGGACCATGACCCTGCAGACGGGCAGGTTGCTGGACCACAAGGTTATATTGCTTTCTTTACAGAATTACGTACCGCATTTCCTGATCTCAAATTGGAAGTGAAACAACTAGTAGCGGATGAAAACAACGTATCATTTGCTTACGAAATTACCGGTACACATAGTGGCGTATTTATGGGCATACCAGCTACTGGAAAACCTATTAAAGCCCATGGATTGCAAATCAGCAAATTTACCCAAGGTAAAATGACCGAACGTTGGGGAAGTTCAGATCAGTTAGGAATTCTAAAGCAATTGGGTAAAGAAATTTAGTAGCTTGATATTTATCGTTGGTCTGGCTATAAAATCCTGATCAGCGGTAAATTTTCACAAACTTTTTCTACCAGGCTCTATCACCTACTAAAGGTACAAATCTAAACGTATCCAAAACATGTCGCTCGTAATCATGTTCGCCGGTTTTAAGAACGGTTACCATTTTTTGCGATTGTTCATCCCCTACCGGGATAACGAGGACACCACCTATATTGAGCTGTTTAAGTAATAATTCGGGTACGGTTGGCGCGCCTGCTGTTACAATGATCTTATCATAAGGTGCGTCAGAAGCAATCCCTACTGATCCGTCTCCCAAAAAGAATTTGGGCTTATAGCCCATGTAGGGCAGTACCTGTATGGTACGCTCGTAAAGTTTTTCCTGGCGCTCTATGGTGAAAACCTTAGCCCCTACTTCCAGTAACACACAAGTTTGATAACCGCTGCCGGTTCCAATTTCAAGTACCTTATCTCCTTTGCGTATGTGTAATAGTTCCGTTTGATATGCTACCGTATAAGGCTGCGAAATAGTTTGCCCGGCTCCTATCGGAAAAGCGATATCCTTATAAGCCTGGTTCCAGAAAGTCTCATCAAAAAAATAGTGGCGGGGCACTTTTGCTATTGCTTTAAGAACTCCCTCGTCTTCTATTCCCTTTTTCCTTAATACCTCAACCAGCCTTTTGCGTGCGCCTTGCTCCCGATAGTTATCTACGAACTTATATGCCATTATACAGCAAAGTTAATACGATTATGGAATTTAAAGCGGAAACCAACCTACTTAGATTTTATAATGCTGATAGCGATGGAGATAAAAATGTACCCCTAGTATGGATCTACATCCGGCTGCACTATGCTGCCTTTGCTCAGCTTAGTTGTTTGAAATTGGGTGATCACATCCCGCATTAAGGCCTTAGCCTTTACAATTGAAATTGCATCTTTCTCAAACTTCAGCATAATGGTTTTGATATAGTAGTTGCGTACCCTGCTTACTAGAGGAGGCTCGGGACCGATTACTCTATCACCAAAATGTTTGCGCAGCTCATTAGCAAAATACTCTGCCTGATTATACAGGATCTCAGGGTTTTTGTGTTTGATATCAACGCTGATAATGCGGTAAAAAGGTGGGTACTTAAAGCTTTTGCGTTCCTCCATCTCGGTAAAATACAGGTCGGCGTAATTATTTTCAATTACTTGTTTAATTACCCGGTGATTTGGATCATAGGTTTGAATGACCACTTTGCCCTGCTTCCCCCTGCGGCCCGCGCGCCCGCTTACCTGCGCAAGCATTTGAAAACTCCGCTCGTTTGCGCGGTAGTCTGGATATTTTAATAAACTATCTGCGTTGATAATACCAATTACCGTAACATCTGCAAAATCCAGTCCTTTGGCTACCATTTGAGTACCAATTAGTATATCTATTTTCTTTTCTTCAAGATTATTCAGGATAGTTTGCAACGCGTTGCGTGACCGAGTAGTATCCAGATCCATCCTGGCGAGACGGACATCCGGCATCAAAACCGATAATTCATCCTCTACCTTCTCTGTGCCAAAACCCTTATATTCTAAATGGGTAGAACCACATGCAGGGCAAACTGAGGGGGTATCTTCTTTATAACCACAGTAATGACAATGTAGTTTGGTGGTATGCTTGTGATAAGTAAGGCTCACATCGCAATTGATACATTTGGGGGTAAATGCACATACCTTACACATCAGCACCGGTGCATAGCCCCGGCGGTTTTGGAAAAGGATCACTTGCTCCTTATGATCAAGCGCAAGCTGCATATCAGCCATCAGCACGCCCGTAAAATGCGACTGCATGGTTTTCTGCTTCATCTCCTGTGAAATACTTACCACCTGTATTAATGGCAGCTGTACGCCTCCAAAGCGTTCCACCAGTTCCGTTAAACCGTACTTATGAGTACGTGCATTATAATAAGATTCAAAAGATGGTGTGGCCGAGCCTAGCAAAACTTTACCATGATGCATATTGGCAAGGTAAATAGCCGCATCCCGTGCGTTGTATCTTGGTGCGGGGTCGTATTGCTTGTAAGAGGTTTCGTGCTCCTCATCTACAATGATGAGTCCAAGATCCTGAAAAGGAAGAAAAACTGAAGAGCGGGCACCCAGTACAACCTTGTATTCTCCACGCAGTACCTTTTGCCACACTTCAACCCGCTCGTTATCATTAAACCGTGAGTGGTAAACACCGATGGTACCGCCGAAGTAAATCCGGAGCCGCTCAATGATGTGGGTAGTTAGCGCTATCTCTGGAAGAAGGTAAAGCACTTGACGGCCGGAAGCAATCATTTCTTCGATCAGACGGATATAGATCTGTGTTTTGCCCGATGCAGTAACGCCATGCAGCAACACCACATCCTTTTTTTCAAAATGGCTGCGAACATCATCCAGTGCAATTTGCTGGGCAGTACTCAGGATAAAATTGCTTATTGATTCATCATCCTCCTCGTAACCAAGTCTGCTTACCGTTTTGTGTTCGGCAAAAAATATCTCCTTTTCAATCAAAGATTTAATGCTGGCATCTCCTGCCCCGCTTTCTTCAATCAATTCGCTTTTTAATACTGCTTTTTGCTGCCGTGAAAGTTTCAGATAAGCCAGCAAGGCATCGGCCTGTTTGGGAGCGCGTTTTTCCAGAATTTCAAAAAGTTCTCGCCTGTTATCAGAATTTTGATAAACTGGATTCAAGGTAAGATAAGTTCTCTTTCTGGGCCTGTACCGCTCGCTAACCTCCTCAGATATAGTGATAATATTCTTCTCAAATAAAGATTTCAATATTGGCATCACCGTCTTCTGCCCCAATAGCTTTACGATATCACTAATAGTGAGTTCGGGCTGTATATCAAGCGCCTCGGTGATTAAATACTCCTTATCGTTGAGCTTAGTTTTGTCATACTCGAACTCCCGGTTCAGCATTACCTTGGTTTCGCTGGCGAGTTTAAGAGCTGATGGCAAAGCTGCATTCATCACTTCGCCTTCGTTACACATATAATATTCGGCTATCCAGTGCCAAAAGCGCAATTGATGCTCGGTAATTACCGGGGAGTCATCCAATATTTCTATGATGTATTTAGCCTCGTATTTTTCGGGAGCTTGTTCACCAATTGAGGCTATGATAGCGGTGTAGAGTTTGCTTTTACCAAACTGCACAACTGCCCTTTTACCTACAACTACAGCAGTATTCATTTCATACGGAACCCGGTAAGTATAATTTATGCTGATTGCCAAAGGCAATATCACTTCAACAAAAAGCGTTTTACGGGTATGCTGCTGTACTTCGGCAAACTCTAACATTAGGTTATTTATTTCTGACCGCAGCTAATGCCAGTGTTGACCAGCCGATTATAAAAAGTAAGCCGCCAATGGGGGTAACCGGACCCAAAACTGCTAAACCCGGCATTTTTAAAAGATCGCGACAGGCAAGCAGGTAAAGTGAACCCGAAAACAAAATTATCCCCAAAGTAAACAGGTAGTAACTTATGGTAACCAGGCGTGTTTTAAAGCGGCTAAAAGTGGATAAAAATAACAATGCAAATACATGGTAAAATTGATATTGAACAGCTGTTTGCCATACTTCTAATTGCTTTGGCTGGAGTTGCTCCCTTAAAGCATGTGCCCCAAATGCGCCGCAGATAACAGCAAAGGCACCAAATACGGCTGCGGTAACTATAATTTGTTTGTTCATCCAGATATAAAAGGCTAAGTTAACCAAATGAAAGTATTACTTTATTGTGGTACGGTAAAATTCTAACTTGCGGGCCCAAACAGCAATGAAAAGATATATACTACTCACTTTATTATTAATTGCCGCCACCGGGTTTGTGACCGTAAAATATTTTAGAAGCGTTAACTTGTCAGGTGTGCATGCTGGCAATGTTATGCGCACCATTCCCGACAGTGCCGCCGCCGTTTTTGAAATTAGCAATGACAAGGGCTTCTATGACATTTTTACTGATAATTCATTGATTGGCAGTTTGGTTAGCGACAGTAAAATGGCTGAATTGGATACAGTTAGAAAAGTATTGTTTGCGCATCCTTTGCTCCAAAATTTTTTCGATAACAGCAACGTCTTCATTTCTCTCCATCCCCTGGAAAAAACTTCCATCGAATTATTGTTGACCGCCGCCGCGGCAAAAGATTTTGATGCAGGGGCTTTCGACGCCCTTGCTAAACTAAAGAACAAAGGCTTTCTGATCACCCCACTCAGCATCGATGAAAAAAAGGGATATACCATTTTCTTTCCTGCTTTAAAAAAACGCTTCTTTATTATCAATACCGAAGGCAGCATTTATTCGGCGAGCTTTTCAAAAGATTTGGTGACGAAGGCGGCCCGGTACAAATACGATAAAGACAAGCAATCGTTTCTACAATTGCCCGATCAGCAGAACTCCAATTCCCTGGCCAATCTTTATATCAATTACAGCCAGCTTGAGCCCCTATTCAATCAATTGTTCAGGAACAAGAACAACGATCTGTTTAAAAGTTTCCGCTTACTAAACGCTTTGGCAGCTTTAAACTTGAATTACAAAACCGATGCGCTAATGTTTAACGGCTACACCAACGTACAAAGCGATAAGCCCGCCAGCTACCTGAACCTATTTGCCCGGCAAGCTCCTGTAGAAAATCACCTTAAAGAAATATCCCCCTCAACGATCGCTTATTCTATGAGTATGGCGGTTTCTGACCCTGTTAAATTCTCTAACGACTTGGGTAAATTTCATGATAAGGCTGGGCTAAAGGTTGAGCGCGATACATTATTCAATAAAATAAAAGGTGAAACAGGACTGGATATCCGTGCGGAATTCACCAAATTGCTGGGCACCGAATTTGCCGTAATCACTACCCGGTACCGGGAAAAATTTGGACTGATAATGCTTAAGGACGGATCAAAAATGCGGCCATTAATGGGTAGTATAAGTACCATGGTTAACGAGGACGAAGGGCAGCTGAACTATAATAAATTGCCCTATTTTTTACTTGGCGATGCTTTCAATATTTTTCGCAGGCCATACTTCCGTATCGTGGATAATTACCTGGTATTTGCCAATAGCGGAAAGGAATTGGATAGCTACTACGATAGTTACATAAACCGCAAGTTTTTGAACAAAACGGAACAGTATGTTCGTTTTGATAATTTACTTGCTGAGCGAAGTAATCTTGCATTTTTTATCCACTTTAAAAATTCGCAGTCAATTCTGAAGAACGACCTGAAAAATGAGTTTTTTGACCTATACGATAACGATAAACTATCGATCAAAAACTTTTACGCAGCATCCTACCAACTTACGGCCGCCGATAAAAACTACTACACTAATTTTTGCATGCTCCGTAATCCGGCAGAAATTATCAAAAATGCCGACACTGTCAAAATCCAAAAATAATTATAACCCTTACACTCATTATACGTAGAAGGCCTATAATTGGGCTTTGATTATTTCTCAGTCGGATAGCATTCCATAATTAGATACGATAATCAACGGCAAACGACACTGCGAGATATGACGAAAATTTTATTGGCATTTTTCTTTCTTACTTTCACGATACAATCCTTCGGCCAACAATTTTCACAGTACAATACCGGTACTTTGTATGATTCATTTGAAAACAACGCCCAGCGTAGCTTCATCCCCGACTCCAGCCGCCAGTATGCATCTAACTTTTTTCTACCCAACTTCTACTTGAATTTTAATTTAAGCGGCAATGCTCAGGTACCACTTAAGAGCAGAGCTTTTAATGGGAATTATGTTAAAAATAATTTGAGAATCGGTAACGGAAACTTTACCAATCAGACAAATACCGACATTAATTATTACTTGTTCATGTTTAAGGCCTACACAAATTTGGCCGGCGACGCAGAAATAGGCATTTCTGCGCAAACCCGGTTTGAAATGCGGGGAATCTTTACTGATGAATCTGTGGCAATTTTTAATGGCCCTTCCGCATTACCGCAAAATCATTATGATAACATCTTCAACAATAGCGGAACTTACCAAGCGTACCACCAACTGAGTTTTACCTATCGCGAAAAAATAAACAAACGGTTTGCACTTGGTGCCAAATTAAGCTTGCTAATGGGAATAAGGTACCAAAATGTAGATATTAGAGAATCACATATAGATATCGACCGGCCAAATGATTTAGCGGTTTTAAGCATGCGTGGCAAATATTTATTAAATTATATTCCCGGTGGCTTCACTACACATGATTATATCCCAAATCTCAGGAACCCGGGAGCTGCCATCAGCATCGGGTCTACTGTCCGCACAAATGACAATTTTAACCTGCAATTTAACTTGAAGGACTTAGGGTTTATTCACTGGAGTTCACGATCATACACCTATAATTTCGACAGAAGTGACACCATCAAACAATTTTCAAGCGCAGCCCGGGAAAAGAATATTTACAATGCAGCAAAATCAATAACTAAAAATAATGTTACAACAGGTTCATTTGTTACACCTACTAATAGCAAATTTGAAATAAGCGCCAACAAAGTTTTTTGGCTGGACTACGATAATCAATTAAAATATTCTCCTACGTTGATCGTATCTAAAGAACTTTTTTTTAAAGGACTTGCCGCAGCTTTAGTCAACCCGGTATCCTACAACAACTACACGTTAACATTAACAACTTCCTATAACAACTACAAAACTTTAAGTGTAGGCGGTCAGTTTATGTTTAAAACTCCCAATGTTGAGTTTTTTGTTGGAAGCGAAAAGTTATTCCAAACAACCAGTTTGGCCTTTGCATCAACGGGCAGTAGCTCGCAGATAAATGACAAATCATCTTACACAGGTGCCAGTTTATTTTTAGGTGCGGCCTTTAAATTTGGCCACTTGATTGAGCACCCGTTAAACGCCAGTTCTATCCCTAACGAGAATAATCCGGGATTTCTAAAACGTTTATACTTGAAGATCTTCAGGAGAAACGAGGGCTACTAGGAACCTGCTTTTTTGCCGGCAATAAAATCTTTTAGATAAAAAGGCTCAAAATAGGCAACATCTACAAATTCAGCATTATTGAATTTATCAGTGGAAATGTTAGTCATATCCACCGCTGAGTTTATGAAGTCTTCTTGAAAGCAGGCATTTTGGTTATGACGCAACGCAACTTTGCATTTTTCAGCTCCGTCCCCAAAAAACAAAATGGCATTTTTTGACAGCAGATCAGCAAAACTATTTTCGTCTATTATTTCTGCGGCAGTAGGTTTGATTATGTCCCCTGCTGTGTCAAATACAGCGGTAAAAACTTCCATCCGCCGTGCATCTATCATCGGGCATAAAAGCGTCCCTGGCGATATATTTCTTTTTTTAGCAATACCACTTGCCATAGCAGCTAATGTATCCACCGAAATCAAAGGCTTATTTAAGGCAAAGCATAAGCCTTTAGCGGTTGATACGCCAATCCTTAATCCGGTGTAGGATCCCGGGCCGCAACTAACTGCTACCGCGTCAATATCAGCGTAATTTAAACCAGCCTCTGTTATTAATCCCTGGATATACACAGTTATTACTTCGGCGTGGATGTTACGGGCATTTATTTCTTTAAAGGCCAATACGTTGCCGTTTTGCGACAGTGCAACTGAACAGGATGTTGTTGCAGTTTCGATTTGCAGTAGGTAACTCATTTAGTCAGCAATCAGTGTTGCGTTATGTGTGATTAATAACGACTGAAAAATAGGAATGTGTGTTGGGCTAGCCATTATTTCATCAATGCAAAGAAGTTCTTCTTTGTGAATCTATATCAATTTACATCTAACCACGCAAGTTACGGCACCGGGTCATGCCCATGTCCGCCCCAAGGATTGCAACTCGCAATGCGCTTTAAAGTTAACCAGCCACCTTTAAAGGGACCGTGCCTTTTGATAGCTTCTGCCCCGTATTGCGAACAAGTTGGCGTATATCTGCATGATGCTCCGGTTATAGGTGAAATAAAATATTGGTATCCCTTTATCAGTATCAGGAAGATCCAGCCAACCACACTTTTAAAAGAATCCCACAATAATTTCATTTCAACACCTGCCCTTCAAGCTGTATTAATAATTTCCGCATCTTTTTTTCCATCATTTCAAAATCGGCAATTTCTTTACCAATATAACCAACCGATAAAATTATTTTTTTATCAGCAGCAAGTATTGAACTATATAAAAGAGATTGTTTGTTTAGCCTGTAGGCATCCCTCATACGGCGTTTGATCAGGTTACGTTCCACAGCACGCTTGTACCGTTTTTTAGCAACCGAAAACAATATTTGTACCGGAAATACCTGCGCGGCATCTGCAGCGAGCCAGGAGGCTCTGAAGGGATAACATAAAAAAGAAGAACCCTTATGAAAAAGACCGTCAATAAGCCTTTTGTTACATAACCGTTCTTCTTTTTTAAAAGTATGCATAGTTGTTAGTGCCGAACCTAAATTAAGCTATTAACCGGCTCAGCCCCTTTATAAGGAGAAACAACCAGAGAATTAAGCTTTGTGGCTACGCTCGTCAGATACTGTTAATCTTTTGCGGCCTTTGGCTCTTCTTGCTGCTAATATCCTTCTGCCGTTAGCAGTTGACATGCGCTCACGGAAACCGTGCTTATTTCTTCTTTTCCTTTGTGAGGGCTGAAACGTTCTTTTCATGGCTATATTTTATACTAATTATTCTAATCTGTCGCTTTTAAAAACAAGAGTGCAAATGTAGCCTTTTTTTTAGTTTTTTCAAATACTAATGTGGTAATTTGATAACGTGTATTTATCAACATATTAACATATATATACCGACTATGAAATTCACAGCCTTTTTAATACTTTTTGCCCTCCCCTTATTTGCGGCCAGTCAGGATATTATGGCTCCACATTACAAAATCTACAGCACCGTTAAACGAGCGCAAGTAACTCTCGATGATATTATAAACGATATGGACAAAGCAGATGTGCTTTTCTTTGGCGAGGAACATAATGATAGCACCGGACATTACCTCGAGCATGTGCTTTTTAAAAAATTGGCAGAGAAATATCCGGCAAAAACAGCTTTATCGATGGAAATGTTCCAAACGGATTGCCAAACTGTTTTGAATGAATACCTTGCTGGTTTCATCCGCGAAAAGAATTTGATCACGGAGGGTCGTGCATGGCAAAATTACAAAGATTACCGCCCTATGGTAGAAATGGCTAAAGAAAATCATTTACCGGTTATAGCAGCCAACGCCCCTACCCGTTATACAAATATGACCACGCGATTTGGCCTGGCAGAACTGCAAAAGCTGGATGCCACCGCTAAAAGCTGGTTGCCCCCCTTGCCTATCGATACGGCTACTGGTGCCTACTACGAAAAATTTAGCGCAATTATGGGCGGTCACAGCGAAATGAAGATGTATCAGTCGCAAAACCTTTGGGACGCGACCATGGGCTATTTCATCGCTAAGTTTTACAGAGCACATCAGAATTTCAAAATCTTTCAGGTAAATGGCGGCTTCCACAGCGAAGAAAAACTGGGAACCATTGCACAATTAAAGAAGTATGCCCCAGCCGTCAGAATCATCAACATCCAGGCTTACGCAGACGAAACCTTTGGGAAGCCGGATTGGGCTAAGTTTGCGAAATTTGGAGATTATATTATTTTAACTGACCCGCAATTGCCAAAAACTTTTTAGGGAAGCACGATCGACAAACGAAGCTACCATAAAATAAAGTCCGCTCATTTATTCAAAACTCACCAAGCCACCCAGTTTTATTGGAGCAACCGTTTTATAAGCCGTTTTCAATATATCAATAAACATATCATCATTAACGGCTTGCAAATTGATGTGCATCCACCCCTGTTTACCCCATTTGTTGGGCACAGGGTAAACAACAGCCTTATCAAATGTGCAAAAGATATCCTGATCGATAGCTGAGAGCTTAACGGTTGCCCGTTTTTCTATTGCATTTAGCGTGGCGAAAATTTTCTTGTTAACCTTAAATGACCGATTGTTGAAATGCGAGGCTTCCGTTGCTTCGGGTAAAGCCAAAGCAAGCCGTCGGACAGTCTCGGTATCGATCATTGATTATTTTCGATCTATTTTTTTTCTGACAAAATATCGCGGATCTCTGTCAGCAATAGTTCTTGTTTTGTTGGCGCAGGTACAATAGTTGGCGCAATAGCCTCTGCCTTTTTAAATTTGTTTACCGCTGTGATAATTGAAAACAGTGACAAGGCAACAATGATGAAAGAAATGATTTGTGATAGAAAATTACCATATTTAATAGCGGTGCCGGGTATAACTAACTGGCTCAGATTAGATAAATGAGCTGCTTTTAAAGCGGGTGTTAAAATAGCAGGTGTAATAATATCTTCCACAAGCGAACTCACAATTTTTCCAAACGCAGCACCTATTACCACTGCTACAGCCAAGTCCAATACATTACCTTTTACGGCAAATTCTTTAAATTCCTTTACAAATCCCATAACTTTAAATATTTATATTTTAAAGTTATTAATATTTCACAAGCCTCCCAAACAAAATATTGCAAAAAACATTTACACAATCATACTGCTCTATATCTTATTTTATTAGTTAAGGGAATTGATGTACTTTTGCCCTTGTCTTAAATTATGCTTAAACAGAACCTTCAACAAAAACTCTTACAAAAACTTTCTCCCCAGCAAATACAGTTTATAAAACTTTTGCAGGTGCCTACGGTATCGCTTGATACCCGGATAAAAGAAGAACTGGAAGAAAATCCGGCCCTTGAAGACATCAGCTTAACCAATATAAACGAACCTGAAGAACAATATCCGGACCGCGACCCTGACGAAGACACCTACAACGGTGATGAAGAAAAGGGAGAAATGGATGAGTTCAATATAGATGATTACCTGCAGGAAGATAACGTGAACGATTATGGATCGCGCTATGACCAAAATGGTGATGATGAAGATGAACGCAAAGAAATCCCTATCGCTGTGCAAAGCTCATTCTTCGAAAGCTTGCAGGCCCAACTGGATCTGTTGCCGCTTTCTGACAAAGACTTTAAAATTGGCCAGCAAATTATAGGCAGCCTGGATGACGACGGTTACCTGCGCAGGCCTATTATGAACATCACCGACGACCTTGCTTTTTCGCAAAACGTAATGGCCGAGGATGAAGAAGTAGAGGATATGCTTAAAGTTATCCAAAGCTTTGACCCTGCCGGCGTTGGTGCCCGAAGCCTGCAGGAATGCCTTCTAATACAACTCCGAAAGAAAGACCCCGCCGATCCTATTATCAAAAAAGCGATAATGGTGGTTGAGGATTACCTGGATGAGTTTACCCGCAAGCATTATGATAAGCTGGAGCGTTCGCTCAACATGAACTCTTTGGAGCTGCGTGGAGTAGTAAACGAAATATTGAAGCTAAACCCAAAACCAGGCGATAGCAATGAGGTGAGCACCAAACAAATGCAGGTAATACCGGATTTTCATATCACCAATAACGATGGTATGCTGATCCTAACCCTAAACTCCAAAAATGCGCCGGAACTCAAAGTGAGCCGGTCCTATCAGGAAATGTTTCAGCACTATGATAAGGCTGCACAAAAAGATAAAAAGTTAAAAGAGGCCGTACAGTTTGTAAAACAAAAGCTCGATTCGGCAAAGTGGTTTATCGATGCTATCAAACAGCGCCAGCAAACCCTGCTGAAAACGATGAATGCTATTATGCAGTATCAGTACGATTTCTTTTTAACAGGCGATGATAAAAATCTGAAACCTATGATCCTGAAAGATATTGCTGACCGTATCGGCATGGATATCTCCACCGTATCGCGCGTGGCCAACTCTAAATATGTGCAAACGGAGCATGGTACGTTTTTACTAAAATCATTCTTTAGCGAAGCTATTCAAACGGAAAGTGGCGAAGAGGTATCAAATAAAGAAGTTAAAAAGATTTTAGAAGAGCATATTGGCCAGGAAGATAAACGCCATCCGCTGGCTGACGAAAAATTAACCGACATATTAAAAGATGCAGGTTATAATATAGCCCGGCGAACTGTAGCTAAATACCGCGAACAAATGAATATACCGGTAGCCCGGTTGAGGAAAGAGTTGTAGAAAACAGTCTCTCCGCCCTTAGCAGAAAAATATAGTCAATAATAAAGCCCTTTGATAGCTATCGAAGGGCTTTATTATTGACTACCTATTTGCTAAATTCTTACCGACCGGTTTCCCCTTTTGAAACTGAGACCCTTATTAAAAGCCGTGTTGCGGACTTTTTAAGTTATATCGGTTATTGAGCAGTATCCCCAACACCAATTCGTGTGATCCGTTACTAACGGTACGAAGCGCGGATGTGGTAATATCATACGAGTAACCTACATTGATTACCGAACTTAAATTAAAGCCCATCAATACTGCATAAGAATCGCCACGGCGATAAGAGCCTCCGAACCAGAATCTGTCGCGAAATGACATCTTCATATTGATATCAAAGCTAATGGGCGCTGGATCAATAAATTTTAGCAATGCTGAAGGCAGCAGAGTAACATCATCAGACAGGAATATTTTAAACCCACCGGTGGCAAAAAAATGGGGAACTGTTTTACTTTGTAAGGCAGTTGTTCCTGATGATACGTATAAATTTTGCGACAATATTTGCTGCGCCGAAATACCAAAATAGTAGGTTGAGGAATAGGCCCAGATACCAACCCCGACATCCGGTTTCCACTGGCTTGCTTGCAGATTATTAATAACTCTGTCATCCTGATCAACTACCGTGATCAGATCACGATTGATAGAAAGATTATTAACACCGGCAGATACACCAACCGACAAATTAAGTTTATCAGTAATACCAAGGTGATAAGCATAAGTTGCATTCAGATTAGTTTGGCTTATTGGCCCCGCCTTATCAGATACTACCATAAAACCGATACCGTGATGCGGTTCGGCAGCACGGTAATACTGTGTATACAGCCTACTGGACGGATTCTCGCCGCCGGCAGCAGGGAACGAGGTGGCATCTCCCTGTACAAAGTTATCTCCCAACGGGGCGTTAATACTGAAGTAACTGGTTACAGGCGCACCTTGTAAACCTGTCCACTGGCTGCGGTAACCCAGCTTGGCATCAGTGTAGTTTTCAATACCGCTTACAGCAGGGTTTAAAAGGAAATTATTGAATACGTATTGTGAATATTGTGGACGCTGCTGTGCAAGCGCCATTTGCGTTAAAAGGAATAAAAGCAGTGATAAGGGTAAATTTTTCTTCATCTGATAATCGTGACGCTTCCTGAAACCACTTTTACGCCGTTCCCCGGATCTATAATATAATAATATGTACCTACCGGTAAATTAGAGCCTTTATAAGTTCCGTCCCACGGATTGCCATATCCAACAGACGAATATACCTTTTCTCCATATCTGTTGTATATGTTGACTTTATTTCCCGGATAAGTTTCTAAGTATTTTATGGTCCAGGTATCGTTAACGCCATCGCCGTTAGGTGTAAAGGTATTTATTATCGTTAATTTTTTCAGGACTTTAACAGATATTTCATCCGCTGCTGTACAGCCGTCTTCGCTAGTAACAGTCAGCTTATAAGTTATGTCGTCGGTGGCAGAACATATCGGCTTTAAGACGTCATCATGATCCAGCCCGGTGGCAGGGGTCCACTTGTAGGAAAGACTCTTCCCCTTCGCGTTAGCAGGCAGCTTAACAATTCCACCTTCAAGCAAACCTGTATTTCCGCCAGCATCAACAGTTGGCACAGGGTTAACAGTAATACTTGTGCTAGTGGTATAGTCGCAACCATTTTGGCCAGTAAATAAATAAGTAATCGTCACCACTCCGGTACCTGCACTTGCGGGGGTAAACAAGCCTGCAGGGGAAATACCACTACCTGTAAAAACACCGGTGCCAATAAAACCATTTGTTTCTGGTATAACCAAAAATGGTTTGGCATCCTGGCAAACCCGCCCTACTTGGGGCAAATTTACTACAGGGTTGGCATTTATCGTAATTACGTCTTCAGCTATGTCAACACAGCTTTCACCGGAATAGGCTTCCATATGCACTTTGTAGGTTTTGGTAGCAGGTGCGTTAAACACTGGATAGCTGTGCAGGTAGATTCGGTTTGCCGGCAGCACATCTTTATCGAAAGTTGCTACATCCGCCCGGTCGCCATCATAATCATAGTACCAAACAAATTTAGTAATACGGCCAAAATTTACTGTTGACGCCTCCTTAAATGTTACCGGGTTACTACTGCAAAGTTTGTCCTTATCCTGGGTTGTAAATTTAGCAGCAGGTTGCGCACCATTTACGGTGAATTGCTGCGATCTTGTAGATGAACACCCGGCAGCAGAGGTAACGGTAAGCGTAACCGTATAGACGCCAAAGTGGGCATACTGATGGTTTGTTGTTTTTCCGATGCCTGTATTCGGGTGAATACTATTTGCCATATCGTCACCAAAATTCCATCTGTAGGTAAAATCAGCCTCGCTACCGTCGGCAATAATACTTTTGTCGGTGAACTCTACTAAATCATTTACACATGCATCTGGCAGGGTAAAATCAACCTGAGGTAGTGGTGTAATATTTAATATTTTAAAGTAGGCCGCGCTGCTGCATCCTTTATCATCCCATAACGTAAGCCTTACGGTATCCCTGCCCGTATTTTTGTATAAATGAGTGAAGGGTTTATTGTCTGCATGTGTTTCTGTCGTTTTATCCCCAAAGTCCCAAACCCATTTTACAATTTTGCTGGTTGCTGAAGTTGACCTGTCGGTAAATAAAACATCCCCGCCAACACAATTGGGACTGCTGATATCAAATGCCGCTATCGGTCTATCAGAAATAAGTACTTTTAGAGGAGGGGAAATTGACGAACAGCCATTTAAATTAGTAGCGGTTAAAATAACATTGTAAGTGCCTTTATCGGCGAAGATATGTTTCGGATTTTGCAATGAACTTGTTTGCCCGTCGCCAAAATCCCATAACCAGGTTTTTACCTCGTCACCTTTTGCATCGCTAACGTCATTAAAATAGGTCGTATCTCCCGGGCAGTTTCCTTCAAAAGTAAATTTGGGTTCAGGATAATCTGCAATATTGAAGTCGAAATCAATATCTGTTGTGACACCGCAAACATCGCTATTAGGATTCAGAACGGTTGCCGTAATACTGTAGTCGCCCGGAATAAATTTAAGGGATTTATAATAGTTGTAATTATATAGCACCTTACCATCAGTTTGTACCGTAGTATAGGCCACCTGGGGGTTAGCATCCACATAGTCCGGCGTGCCATCGTTTAGATTCCATTTAATATTGGTTGTTGGGTAAGGCAAAGTTAAGTGCAGTTTATATTCAACATCGCGGCAGCCGTTTATAGTTGCCAATGCTTGGGTGTTGTTATTATTTTGAAGATCAATAAACTGATTAAGATTTTTAAGGTTGGCGCCCGCAGCATAACCGTAAGATTCTGCATTGCCAAATCCATAAGCAATTGCATTAAAGCCATCAGCAGCGCTTATATTATGCGTACCCTGGCTTACATTAATTTGAGCATAAGAGAAAGAAGGGTCGGCGCTAACAGGTGTAAAATTGGTATATGGCTTGCCATCTAGAACAAAAGTTGCTGTCTGCGATGTCTTTATAACTATATTGATATAATTGTTAATGATATCATAGTTGGGGGTAGAATAAAGCGTTACATGATCAAGCGTTTGCTCAGTAGGCGTTAAATAGATCATTTCGGGATCGCCTACATCAAAACTGTTATTGGTGCAATTACCAAGTGTCTGTCCCTGTGATACTGCATATTGCACAACCTGGATAGGTTTGTCTGCAGATATAACATTAGTTTCACGCGAGGAAAATGTAAAATCAAAGAGTCCCCGTACGGGTTGAAAGGTATTTAGTCCGTTAACTTTAACATTGGTGTTATCGGCACTACAAATTATCCTGATGATATCATATCCCCGGCTCTTCAGCGGGACGGTGATATAGTTTTTGCCCCATGAAGCCGTAGGATACACCTGCTGAAATAAATTATCTGATGTAAAGCCTGCTTGCCGGCACCCAATGCCAATTTTTGTACTTCCGGAGAAAACCGCAATCCGTTTACATTCACCAGCAGTGGTGCTCTTCGCGCGGATCACAGTATTGGTTAAATCAATCAGGGATAGCCCCTGGTAAACCTCCCCTTTCCGCAGATTTAGCGTAATGGTAGCACCGGCAGGTATACCATTTAACAGATCTGCCGAGGGAATTATTTCAACCGTGGTATTATCCTCAGTTGCAACTACCATAAAAGAAGAATAGGTTCGTGATGTATCCGAATCGGAATTTGATGCCTGGGTATAATTAATGGAATAATAACTCTTCCCCAACGAGGTTACCGGTAAGAGCAGTGTTGCGCCTGATACACTGCTGGCGTAAATATGCGCGTACACTGCAATGTTTTTTTGCGACGTTATATGTATCCCTTTTAGAAACTGCCCCTGATTTTTCATAAAGGCGCTGCGGGGAATTTCTACTGTAGTTACCTGGTTGGCTTTTATCGTAAAAGGAATAGCATAGGATCCATCGGCAATTTCCACTTTGCCTGTGGTATTTACACCGCCGGTAATATAAAGGCTCATCTGGCTTTTACCGGTACTCTCAACGTGCGACATGTAGCCGGTCCAGAACTCTTTACCCTGGTTAGATTGGCCGTATACGGTAAACCCACCAAACACTATAAGAATTGATACAACAGTACCTATCGCTTTCACCCAATTCAATATATAGATTAGCTTTTTGGTTTATAAAAAGTGCTAACAACGCACAAACGGACCTTAAAAATACACAGTATTGTTCATAAACATCAAATCAATCAGCAGGTTAAAAAAACTTATCGGGGTTAGGCACCAGGTTTAAAAACTTCTCAAAATTTTCCTCGTAGTGAGATTGATCAAGCCTGTAGTAGAACGCGCCTTTCTTTGATGACTGTTTATCCTTTTCAGACAGTTTCACCAATAAGCCTGTTGAAAGAAGTTTACGGCTAAAGTTGCGGTCGTCAAATTCAGTTTGATACACCCCCTCATAAAGTGCCTGTAACTGGGGAATAGTAAATTTATCTGGCAGCAGCTGGAATAATATAGGGTGAAGTGCTGCTTTATAGCGCAATTGTTTCAAAGCCAGTTTAACCATATCCGTATGGTCGAAAATTAGCGGAGGCATTTCATCCAGCAAAAACCATTCAGGGCTATAGTCGCCGGTTATCTGTTCTTCATATTCATGGATATCTATCAGTGCAAAATACGATACCGAGAGCGTACGTTCTACAGGATCACGGTTAGGATTGCCAAAAACCATATACTGATCCATGTAAACGTTTTTTAAACCGGTACGCTCTTCAAGCACACGGGTAGCTGCGTTATCAGGACTCTCCGTTGGATGAATAAAGCCGCCCATCAAACTCCACATCCCTTTTTCGGGCTCTAAACTCCGTTTTACCAGTAACAATTTAACTTTTGCACCATCAAACCCAAAGATGATACAATCTACAGCAACTAAAATCCTACTTTCTCCGGAGTATTCGCCCATTATGCGCACAGTTTATTTACAAGTGTAAAAATAATATCAGCATTTTAAAAACTATACCACAATGTAATGCTTTTGTAAAAAACTTTTTAACACACCGGCTTCGTAATAATACTTTGATATTTACACTATTAGTTCAGCAAAATATACATAAACATTGGAAACTATCTTAGATATTGCTAACCTCAGCAAAACTTATAAAAGCGCAGGCAGAACCCTCACCGTTTTAGATAATATCAACTTCAGTATCGATGCCGGCTCAACCAACGCGATAGTTGGCCCTTCCGGAAGCGGCAAAACAACTTTGCTTGGTTTGTGCGCTGGGCTGGATAGCGCCTCATCAGGTATTGTAAAATTAAATGGAGTTGACTTTAACGGGCTAAGTGAAGACAAGCGAGCCCAGGTGCGTAACCAATACGTTGGTTTTATCTTCCAGAATTTTCAGCTGCTCCCAACACTTACCGCTTTGGAAAATGTAATGGTGCCTTTGGAACTGCGCGGCGAAAAGAATATTAGGGCGCGATCGCTTGACCTGCTCGATAAAGTGGGCCTTGCAGAGCGGGGGCACCACTACCCTGCCCAGCTATCGGGTGGCGAGCAGCAGCGGGTATCGCTGGCAAGAGCTTTCTCCAACTCGCCTAAAATATTATTCGCCGATGAGCCAACCGGTAATCTCGACGCGGAAACCAGCGAAAAAGTGGTGAAGCTTATTTTCGATCTTAATACAGAAGCAGGCACCACGCTTGTACTGGTTACACATGATTTGGAGTTGGCTGCTAAAACGCACCGAATTCTGAAGATCAAAGGCGGCAAGCTGGTGTCTGATGAAAAAACAGCTAAAATTTAAGCGGCGACAATGGATAACATTAATTATAACCGCAAAATAAACTTCGGCTGGCTGGTTAAAATGGCCATACGGGATAGCCGCCGCAACCGGAGCCGGTTGCTGCTTTTTATCTCTTCAATCGTGTTCGGGATAGCGGCTTTGGTTGCCATCTACTCGTTCAGATACAACATCCAGAACGATATAAACAGCCAGGCGGCTACGTTAATAGGTGCCGACTTAAGCATCAACGGAAATAAACAACCTGATGCAAAGCTGCAAAAGTTACTGGATTCCTTAGGAGGTGACCGCTCACAGGAGCGCAGTTTTGCATCTATGGTCTATTTTCCCCGCACAAAAGGAACCCGCCTGGTGCAGGTGAAGGCACTGGATGGCTCATTTCCATATTATGGCACATTAGAAACTACGCCAACAATTGCTGGCAATTCTTTTAAAACTGGCAAGTACGCTTTGGTAGATAAAACGCTGATGCTGCAGTTTAATGCCAGCGTAAACGATTCTATCAAAATTGGTAAAACCACTTTTTTGATTGCCGGAATACTAAACAAAGCACCGGGGCAAACCGGCATTGCTGCGGGCATTGCGCCTATTGTATATATCCCCTTTAAATACCTGGATGGTACGGGACTGATTGGTACCGGCAGCCGCATCAATTACAACTATTACTACAAATTTAATCCATCGGTAAATGTAGAAAAACTGGTAAAAAAGATAGAACCCGCTATTGATAAGGCTGATTTCGGGTACGATACCGTAGAAAACCGGAAAGAAAATACTGGCAGGTCCTTCGGGGATCTGACAAGGTTTTTATCGCTGGTTGGTTTTATTGCACTGCTATTGGGTTGCGTTGGTGTAGCCAGTGCCATCAATATCTACATCCGCGAAAAAATTGCCTCTATTGCCATTATGCGCTGTATGGGCGTTAAAGCATCCGAAGCATTTTTGATTTACCTCATTCAGATTACCGGCATCGGCCTCATTGGTTCCATTGCAGGGGCAATTTTGGGTACCTCCATTCAACATTTGCTGCCATTGGTGCTGAAAGATTTTTTGCCTTTCACCATATCGGTAAGTATATCCTGGATGGCTATTTTGCAGGGGATCTTGTTAGGTGTTATCATCTCGGTATTGTTTGCGCTGCTACCGCTGATTAACATCCGTAACATATCTCCGCTCAATACATTGCGCCTTTCTTTCGAGGATACATCCACCAGTCGTGATCCTTTTCGCTGGTTAGTTTATTTTCTGGTGCTAATCTTTATTGCTTCGTTTGCCTACCTGCAATTGGAGGATTGGCTGGGCGCCATCATTTTCACGATTGGGATCCTGATCGCGTTTCTCATTCTCACGGCGACTGCCTGGCTGCTTATCCGTTTTACCCGTTTATTGGTCATGAGCTCATGGAGTTATTTCGTGCGGCAGGGTTTTGCCAATTTGTACAGGCCAAATAATCAAACGATCATCCTAACGGTTTCCATCGGTTTAAGCACCGCCTTTATTGTTACGCTCTTTATGATCCAGCAGTTGCTGATTAGCCAGGTTTCGCTTTCGGCTAGTGGGAACCAAAGTAACATGATCTTGTTCGACATCCAGAACAGCCAGGAAAAAGGTGTGGCAGACCTTACCCGTAAACAGGGCCTGCCCGTGATATCGCAAGTACCCATAGTAACCATGCGGCTGCAAAAGGTAAATGGTAAAACTGCAAACGATGCTAAAAAAGACACCACGCTGCATATCTCGCCAAAAGCTTTTGCCTATGAATACCGGGTAACCTACCGGGACTCCCTGACTAATTCAGAGCAAATTACCGAGGGCAAGTTTATTGGCAAAGCAGAACCCGGTAAAGATATCCCCGTTTCGGCAGAGGAGCGTTTTGCAAAACGGGTTAATGTAAAAGTTGGCGATAAATTGATTTTTAACGTGCAGGGAGTGGTGATGCCAGCATACGTAAGCAGTATACGCAAAGTAAACTGGAGCAAGATTCAAACAAACTTCCAGGTGATCTTCCCCAAAGGTGTGCTGGAAGATGCGCCGCAATCAAGCGTGTTACTCACTCACGTACCTTCGCAAAAAGCGGCCGCAAATTATCAATTGGCGGTTGTGCGGGCATTCCCTAACGTATCAATTATCGATTTAGGATTGATCCTGACGGTGTTGGATGAATTGCTGGATAAAATAGGTTACGTGATCAAGTTTATGAGTGGTTTCAGCATCATTACGGGTATCATCGTATTGATCTCATCTGTACGCATCAGTAAGTACCAGCGCATCCGTGAAAGCGTTTTGTTGCGAACCCTGGGCGCAAGTCGCAAACAAATCTTTGCTATTACCGCATTAGAATACTTATTCCTTGGCGCTTTATCTGCGCTTACAGGTATTGTTATCGCTATAGCATCCAGCTGGTTGCTGGCTAAGTATCGTTTCGAGATTGCTTACAATATTAACTGGGGACCTGTAGCTGCTATTTTTGGCATCATTACATTACTCACTGTTGTTATAGGCCTGCTGAATAGCCGTGGAATTTTAAACAAACCACCATTAGAAGTATTAAGATCTAACGCATAATTGACAATGAAACACAATTTCAAAATAGCTTTCGCCTTTATCTTTACCGTATCTCTTGCTGCATGCAGCGGCGGCAGTAAATCAACAGCTTCCGATACAACCACTACCAAAACAACAAGTTCTTCAGCCAAAACGAAGAAAACCATTTTATTTTTTGGTGACAGCTTAACGGCAGGCTACGGACTGGATGATGTCAGCGAATCTTTCCCGGGAGTAGTGGAGGCCAAAATAGATTCGGCAAAACTGCCTTACAGCATTGTAAACGGTGGACTAAGCGGCGAAACCTCCGCAGGTGGCCTGGGCCGGGTAGACTGGCTGTTGAAACAACCAGTAGATATTTTCGTACTGGAACTGGGCGCGAACGACGGTCTTCGCGGATTGCCCGTTGCATCAACCGAAAAAAATCTGCAAGGGATCATTGATAAAGTAAAAGCCAAATACCCCAACGCAAAATTAGTGATGGCCGGCATGATGGTGCCACCAAATATGGGTGCAGCTTATGCAGCTGATTTTAAAAATTTGTTTCCTAAGCTGGCTGCTAAAAATAAAATGACACTGGTACCATTTCTACTGCAGAATGTTGCCGGTATTCGCAAACTGAACCAGGGCGACGGTATCCACCCTACTGCCGAAGGTGCCAAAATTGTAGGTAATAACGTTTGGGAGGTGTTGAAAGGATTGTTGTAGGTAAATAGTACTAATTACAACTCCGCATACTGAATTTACCTTCAGCATGCGGAGTTGTAATCTATAATTTAGTCATTTTTTAGTGCCCTCCAACTACCTCAACAGGTTTAGCCTTAAGATTTTTGAGTGCGAACCATAGGATAGCTGCAAAACTAATACCGGGAACAAGGTAGGCTGTGTGGATATTGGACAAATCTGATACCTTGCCCATTATCGGAGGTAAAATTGCACCGCCCACAATGCCCATGATTACCAGCGAAGATCCTAGCTTTTTAGTTTTTGGAGTCAGATCCCTGATACTTAGGGAAAATATGGTTGGGAACATGATGGACATGAAGAACCAAACAGCCATCAGGGTATAAACAGCAGGCATGCCTGAGAGATTCACCGCAGCTATAATCAGGATGATATTGATGATTGCATATGTAACCAGCAACTTTACCGGGTTAAAATAACGCATTAAAAATGTGCCGATGAACCGGCCCATCATAAAGCCGAAAAATGCTAGCGGCAAATAAATAGTTGACGCTGCTTTCTCCGGGATCTGAGCAACCTTATCGCTAAAGCGGATAAAGAAACTGCTTACACATGCCTGGCCGCCAACATAAAAGAATTCTGCTAATACGCCGGTCATTAATTGTTTGTTTCTCAACAATTCGGCAATTCGGCTACTTAGCGGTACTTGTTCGGTATCAATCTCGCTTTCTTCGTTAATAACCGGGAACGCCGTACGCCAAACCATTACTGCTACCAAAAACACTACGATGCTTATAACTACGAAAGGAATTTGTACCGATGATGCCTCTTTGTTCAAATATTCATTCAATTGCGCAGCAGACATGCCTTTCTCTTCTGCCTCTGTTAAGGTTTTTCCAGAAAGAATAAAGGTGCCCCCGATAAGTGGACCTACGGTTGCTGCCAGTCCGTTAAAAGACTGCGCGAAATTAATACGTTGCGTAGCCTTGGCCGGATCGCCCAAAACGGTTATCAAGGGGTTTGCAGCAGTTTCTAAGAAGGCCATTCCCGAAAAAACGATAAAAAGCGCGCCCAGGAAAAACGTATAGTTGCGAACCGCCGCTGCTGGATAAAATAACAACGCCCCTACCGAAAACAACAGCAAGCCAAGTACTATACCGCCTTTGTAGCCATATTTTTTCATAAACAATGCCGCAGGTATCGGGAACACGAAGTAAGCGATATAGGAGGCCGAATCGATCAGCGACGACTGAAAATCGCTTAGCTGGCAGGCCTTTTTTAAGTGCGGAATAAGTATCGGATTGAGGTTCAGCGCAAATCCCCAAAGAAAAAATAAGGAAGTAATAAGCGCTACCGCTGCAAAAGTGTTGTTTTTAGACATTAGTTTGTACTGATAAATTCGAGGGCTGAATATAGTTATTTAATTAACATTCAACCATCCTTTAACGGCAAAGCATAGCTTTGACAGGACGTATCCCAATAAAAATCTTTAGTAAACCATCATAGAAATGTATGAATTGCCCGTAAACGAGTCTGCCGAGGGTCGCAGCTTTACTTTCGAATTCCTTTCCAAACGATTTTGCCGGGTTGCAGATCAGAGGTTTCAACCTCAGCATTTCGCATTTAAATTACTGGCATATGCAGTTTTAAACATTGAAAGGGTAAGGCCTCGTATTCCACACTCACTTAAAGCTTTACCACCCTTACAGTAAAAGCAAGATGCTTTCCTTATCTTTGCACCCTTAAAAATTGAGTAATGGTGTGGTCAGAAAAATTTAAGCTAAATAAGCAACTGGTAAAAGCGGTAACCGAAGCCGGGTTTGAAATTCCAAAAGAAATTCAGCTGAAAACCCTTACCCGGATCACCGGCGGCCAGGATGTGATTGGTGTAGGCCCCGAAGGTGCTGGTAAAACCACTGCTTTTGTACTGGGCACTCTAAACCGCTTTAATCACAAAGCCGATGGCGTACCGCGTGCACTGATTCTTGCTCCAGACCAGGAACGGGTGCTTGAGATCGTTACCCAGTTTGAACGCTTCAACCGCAACAGCTCCATCCGCATAGTTAGCCTGCACAACGGGACACCAGCCGACCAGCAAATGGATGAACTGGCGGACGGTGCCGACATTGTAGTAGCCACCCCAGACCGCGCACGTGCTATTTATCTAAAACTGGGTCTTAACTTGAATAAGGTTAACTTTTTGGTGATCGATGACGCGCACCTCATCGTTAAACAAGGCCTGCAACTACCCGTGGTTGAACTAGCTAACAGCATTGACAAGGGCCAGCACGTTGTATTTAGCGAGGTAATGCATGACAAGTTAGGAAAGATGATTGCTCCCTTTATGGTAAACCCTGCTTTGATAGAAGTAGATGAGTTGCCGGAAGAAAAAGTAGCTACCCACCCGCAAATGCTTTATCACGTACCAAATTTTGGCACCAAGGTAAATCTGCTGAATTTGTTTATGTACGATGAAGAGCTGTTTACTAAAACTGTTGTGTTTGCAAATACTAAACTAACGGCTGAAAAGCTTTACAAAAGCTTGGAGAACCGTTTGCGGAAAGCGATAGCGGTACTTAGTCCCACGTTTTTTGAATTTAACCAGGTAAAGGATATTGAGCAATTTAAAGCCGATGAGCAGCTACGGGTGCTTATTGTTGCCAATGAAAGCATTGAAGCTATCGATTTGAGAGGTATCCCTTTCATTATCCACTTCGACCTTCCGCAGGACAGGGAAGTTTTTATCAGTCACATCGTAAATAACGATGCAGAAACGGAAGAAGAGACCCTGGCGATTACTTTTGCTACCGACATTGAACTGGACCAGGTGCGCAAAATAGAGCAGGCAACAGGGCAAAAAATGCAAAACGCCGAACTGCCGGATGACCTGGTCATAGAAAAGGACCGCAAGCAGAAAGAGAGCGAAAAGGTAAAACAACCGGCTAAAGTTGATCCAAACAAATATGTGCCGGGCGAAGCTTTCCATGAAAAAAAGCCGGAAAATTCAAAAACCTACAATTACAGTTCGGGAACTAAAGCAAAAATGAATAACAAGCGTAAACACTCCTAAATTAAATTCATTGTCGCTTTTGCTGATTTAGTAATTTCAAGCGAATTAGTAATCGAACTATACAACCGTTTACCTGTTATAAAGGTTGTTGTTGGATACACTAATAACGCGGACAATGTTGTTGCTGAACATCATTAAGAACGTAACAAAAGGTGCAACCCCCTAAAGCGCTAATCAGAAAACTTATCGTGGTACTTGATGTAAAGATCTTCCACCTTTTTGCGGGCCCAGGGTGTTTTACGCAAAAACTTGAGGCTGGAGCTAATGCTGGGATCGTCCAGGAAGCAATTTATGCGGATCCGATAACCCATTTCCGCCCAGCCCAAATGCGCTACCAATGCGTTCAATATCGCTTCGAGTGTTTTGCCCTGTAGGGGATCTTTCGGCTTTTGCTCCATAAACAAAGATACTATTTACTCAGCTGTACCAGTTCCAATGCCTTGATTGTATCTGCGTGAAGTTGATCATACAAACGTTCATCAAGCACCTGCTTACTAATGAGTTTGCTACCCATACCCACCGCGCATACGCCCGAGCGGAACCAGGCTGAAATATTACCTTTTTCAATTTCTACTCCGCCTGTCGGCACAAACAACTGTCCGGGGAACAAGTCTCTGATAGAAGCTACAAAAGCAGGACCTAAAATATTGGCGGGGAAAAGCTTAATAAGCAATGCTTTATACTGCTGGGCAATATAGATTTCTGTTGGGGTCATACATCCGGGGATCCATAACAGCTTATAACCATCTGCAACCATTGCTACCTCATTATTTAAAATAGGCGATACTAAAAAATCCGCTCCGGCATCAACAAACACTTCGGCTTCCTGCCCAGATTTTATCGTACCTATGCCCAGGTACAGATCAGGCATCTCTGCTTTTGCCGCCTTTTTAAGGATCTGAAAGTTATGTAAGGCTTCTTTGCCCCTATTGGTATACTCCAGCACTCTTACACCCGCTTTGTATAGCGTACGGAGCACTTCAAGGCTCACCACTGCATCTTCATAGAAAAACAGAGGTAATATACCTTGTGATATAATTGCGTCTAAAACGGCTTCTTTATTGGCCATGCGTTGTTGTATTTATTCAGCGCTGCGACACGCTATTTTTTATCAAAATCAAAATAATTCTTAGCGTTAAAATAACAAATATCGCGGATAATCTTGCCAGTCCACTGGATATCATTCGGCAGTTCACCGTTTTCAATATCTTCCGCAAAAAGGTTGCACAGGATCCTCCTGAAATATTCGTGCCGGGGAAATGACAAAAAGCTTCTGGAATCTGTCAGCATTCCTACCATGCGGCTGATCAGGCCCATGTTAGAAAGGGCATTCAGTTGCTTTGTCATCCCATCTTTCTGATCGAGAAACCACCAGGCCGATCCCCACTGAATTTTGCCGGCGATGGATCCATCGTTAAAATTGCCGGCCATAGTAGCCATCAGTTCATTATCCGCCGGATTTATATTGTATATAATGGTTTTGGCGAGTTTATCATCGGCATCCAGCTTATCTAAAAACCGGGAAAGACTCTTCCCCTGGTGAAAATCCCCGATGGAGTCGCGCCCGGTATCGGCTCCCGACTGACGGAAACCGCGTGTACTATTGTTGCGGATCGCACCGATATGATATTGCTGAACCCAGCCTTTCTCATAATCCCAAATGGCAAACTGGTGCAACATAAAAGATTTAAACTTAACGTTTTCGCTATTACTAATGGGTTGGTTACCTCTTATCTTGCCGAAGATTTCTCCAGCTTCTTTTTCTGTACAGTCCTCCGCATACATCTGATCAATCCCATGATCTGAAACCGTACAACCATTGATAGCGAAATAGTTATGGCGCTTTTTTAAAGCTGAGATATAAGTATAAAAATTACCGATATCCATATCCGCCACTTTTTCCAGTTGGTTGATATAAGTATTAAATGCGGGGATATTATCGCTGTTCATGGCCTTATCAGGCCGAAAAGCAGGGAATACCTTGGTCTCAAAATTATCGTTCCTGATCTTTTTATGATATTCTAAATGGTCAATGGGGTCATCAGTGGTGCAGATAACTTCTACGTTCATTTTAGTGATCAGGCTGCGAACCCTGTATTGCGGTGTTTGCAGTTTTGCTGTACAGTCAGCGTAAATATCATCCGCTGTAGAAGGCATCAGGCGGGAATCAATATTAAAGTAACGCTGTAGTTCAAGATGCGTCCAGTGATATAGCGGATTACGAAGCGTGTAAGGAACCGTGGCTGCCCATTGCTCAAATTTCTCTCTGTCTGAACGGCCACCTGTGATAAAACTTTCATCTACCCCATTGGTGCGCATTGCTCTCCATTTGTAATGGTCGCCGTGGAGCCAGATAGCAGTCAGATTATCAAAATTAATGTCATTAGCTATATCGCCTGGGGGCAGGTGGCAATGGTAATCTATAATGGGCATAGGAGCCGCATAGTCATGGTATAGTTGTTTAGCCGTATTGCTTTGCAGTAAAAAATCCTCGTTAAGAAAGGTCTTCATGGTAATTTTCCGGGAATTTGTAATTATAGGGTTAATCTGCCGAATCGCACAAATATTTTAACGAAAACGTAAACAGAAAGAACGCAAAAGCAGCAAAATAACAGCCTGCACCTGTTAAGCAGGCAATGTCGATTTACGGCTTATCTACTTATTTTACTACCAGGACCCCATCAGCCATAATAAAGATATCCTTTTTAGGTGCTGTGATCTCCGCAATTTCGGCCTGACTCTTACCCGCATCTTTGGCGTAGTGCACTAGTCGCTCTATAGATGTTTCCTTCACTTTAGCAAGGCCGTCTACCACTACCGTTTTACCAACGATGTTCTGCGGCATAAAATAGGCGTAATCGGTAAATTGAACCATTATGGTTTTTCCGTCGCCCTGAGCCAATTTCATAAAACAGCCTTTCTTTTTACAAACCTCTACCACAATACCCGTAACCTTCCCCAGGTAAGCGGAATCGGTACTTAATGTATTTTGTAAGGCTTCGGTGGTCAAAGCATGATCGGCTGTAAGCACTTTGCCATAGTTTACACCGGCTTCGGCTGGCCTAATGGCAGACTGCGCCAGAGTAACTATAGAGAAACTAAGACAAATGATGCATAAAGAGATGGCTTTCATACGATTGGATTGGTTATATTTATAAAAAGGGGCTTCGGCTCAAAATTAAAATATTAGCTGGTACAATCCTTTTTTATTTTAAGGCCATTTGATAAGCTTGTGAAAGAAGATAATCCGATGTCGAAGCAATATTTGCCGGTGTTAATTTAATCTTCTGATCAATCTTCACACCTCTTCCCTGTTCAAAACTCGCATTAGCTCCCACGACTTTAACCGCTGTATATGAAGCTTCTATGCCACCTGGAAAATCTGTAAAAAGCATATTACCAGTTGCGCCAGCGGTTTGCCGCCCTACAATAACGGTATTGGGCCGGCTGCGTAATTCCATGGCCACACTTTCGGCAAGGCTCTGAGTTTGTTCGTTCACCAAAACGATCAGTTTGCCATTAAATAATGGTAAACCAAGCGTGTCCGGCGCGGAAGGAATCTGCCCTGATGCCTTTTTAAAGGTTCCCGGGAATTCCAGCACAGCATTATAATCCGCGCTAGCAAACACGCGTTTGGCGATCAGGCCGGGCCACATGGCCTCGGTAATCTGAAAACTGGGATAATCGCGCATCTCCCAAATCACCGTTTTGGCATCTTTAATGTCATTGAACATCTTTTTCAGTGCCGTTGTATTCCCGATCTCGCAAAACCGGACATACCAGATACCATTGCCCAATTTTTGCGCAATTTGGGGCAGATGTTTAAGGCGATATTGATAAAGCTGGCCGTAAGTATAAAGCTTTATGTTTTTTTTCTGAAGTCTTCCATTTCTGCTTATTGTTATTTGCAGATTAGTGTTTGAATCAAGTCTGAAAATATTTCTGCCTAAATCACGGTAATAAGAAGCGTTGTTACTACCCGTGGTATAGTTGGCAACTTGCTTAAGCCTGTAGGCTATCGGCAATCCTTTTACAGCTACAATTACGTCGCCGATCTTCAGATCATTTGCTTTCATCAGCGAATCGTATTTGCTGTAACCGATCACAAATTTACCTCCCGCATAATAGACATCGAAAGGAACATTCATAAAATCGCCGTGGGCCGCATTCCATTCTTTTTGTTTAAACCATGTATGACTGTCTTTTAATTTATTAATGAGGCGCAGGAAAGTTTCCCTGTATTCGTTGGCATTTGCGGCGGCAATCATCTGTGGAATAAACTCGGTTAAAGTTGCATCCCAATCAGGCGCTGCCTTTGCTTTATGGGGGTAAAAATAGGTAATGATGTTCCACCACCGGGCAAGCGCAAGCAACCGGTGCCCCTCATCCGGGAAGGCTGGGGCAGCGTATGGCTCTTCTTTGTGGTACACATAATCAAGCTTGTAACCGTTGTAAATATTGTCGACATATTTGCTGGAATCTGGTAGGTGATGCTGATATAATTCCTCCAGATTTTTCTTTAGAGAGGCAGGTATATTCATATCCACAAAATCCTGCTCATTAAATATCTGCAAAATAGAATCGCTCTTTAATTGGGTATATTGATTACTAATCTTTGCTTTAGGTAATGATAGATAACAGTTGATTATAACGCTATTAAATGTTTTTTTCTGATCAATTTTCTTAATAGTTAATACTGTCTTTACATACTCCAAATCCCAGTCTAGCCTGCCCTTTTGCACCTCTGGATGATAGTATTTTAAAAAGCCCCAAACTTTTGTGAAGGTGGCCAGGTTATTTATTTGGAGTTGATTTTGTGCTTGCGATTTGCCCCGGCAAATGATTATGATAATGATAAAGGCGACGTATTTTTTCATGCCTCAAATTTGCGGTTCCCCCGTCTGCTTTGAAAAAGTATTAGATTAAGTGCGCTATTTATTCGTTCAATGTGTTTGCAAAAAATTCACCGTGTTAAACCAGTGATTCGTCGAAAAAACTGCTATCTTCCCATCAGCAAGTCTACCTTTACCCATGCGTTTTTCCTTTGCATCGCTCAATTACAAACAAAAAAGCCTTGTGGCCGAAATGTCCTATTTGTTGTTCGTAGGTATTATTTCCCCTTATGCAGTGGGCAGCCAGATCTGGAGCGATTTAAGCTTTACGCTTAGCCTGGTATTTTTAAATATTATAGGCCTGCCTGTAGTTGTTCTTTTTTACCGCCTTTATCTCCCACTCACCATTGGTAAAGGCCGCAACTGGCTTTTTATGATTTTGTTTCCTGCTTACCTGGGAGTTTACGAACTCTGGAATCGTGCAACCGCATTAATTACTATCGCTTTACCCTTTATCCCCGAAGGTTACAAATACAATCTCAAATCGGGTTATCCCGGCGATTTCAAGCATGGATATTTCCACCAAACACTTGGTTACACCACACTCGTGTTGGCAGCAGCTACCTCCATTTATGTCATCAGGCTACTTTTTAGAAACCAACACATCCTTTTCACCTCTGAAACAGAAAAGCTTAAACTGGAACTTAATCATCTCAAATCACAGGTGCAGCCCCATTTCTTTTTTAACACCCTCAATAATCTATACGCTTTAAGTATGCAGGGTTCGCCAAAAACGCCTGGTATGATTGCCGATCTAAGCAGTATTATGCGTTATGTACTTTACAATGCCCAGCAGGATAAGGTACGTTTGCAGCAGGAGATCAGTTTTATCCGTAGTTATATCCAGCTCGAAAATGTACGGCATGATAATCCGGACGCTATTGAGTTTTTAATTCAGGGCGATATCGGGAGCGTTGAGATCGAGCCTTTGTTGTTTCTTCCCTTGATCGAGAACAGTTTTAAACACTCATTGCAAAAGAACCTTGCGGAAAAGTGGGTAAAGTTGGTGTTGGCTATGGATGAGGATGAATTGATCTTCCAAACGGCCAACCCTGTGGCGGAGGCAGACCATCAGCCGGCTGGCGGAATCGGCATCCGGAATGTGCGTAAGCGACTGGAGTTGCTTTATCCTGGCAGGTACCAGCTTACGCTTCATGAAGCCGACAAAATTTTTACGGTAACACTTACTATCCATTTGAAATAAGATGATCAACTGTATCATTGTTGACGACGAACCCTTAGCAAGGCAACTGCTGGAAGGCTACGTAAACCAAATGCCTGGATTTATTTGCGTGGGGATTTGCCAAAGCGCAGTAGAGGCATTTGTTATTTTGCATGAGCAAAAAGTTGATGTGATGTTTCTAGATATTCAGATGCCGGGCATAACCGGCATCAACTTCCTGCGCTCGTTAAAAAATGCGCCAAGAGTGATCTTTACAACGGCTTATACCGATTATGCGGTTGATGCCTTCGAATTGGAAGCTGTAGACTATCTATTGAAACCTATCACTTTTGAACGCTTTATTAAAGCGATTCAGAAGGTTGCCCCAAAAAAAATAGCCGAGGCTAATGCCCCGTTACCCATTGATGAAGCAAACTACCTTTTCCTGAAAATAGACAGGCGGCTGGTAAAAGTAAATCAGCCGGAGATTACCTACGTGGAGGGCTACGGTGACTACCTGAAAGTGCACACGACAATGCAAACTCATGTCACTTACATGACCTTCACCAAACTGGAACAATTACTGCCGAGTAATAAATTCCTCCGTATCCACCGTAGCACATTGGTGAACACAGCACACATCCAATTTGCTGAGGGGAATATCCTAAGGGTGGCAAACAAAGATCTGCCAATCGGTCAATCCTACCGGGATAAGGTTTTTCTGAGATTGAATTTACAATAACCCGATTGCTGAATTTTCAAACATCCTAGCAGGCTAATTAATACGAGATCGGATCACAACTATTAGTTGATGACCCTAAAAGTTAAATTGATCCGTTCTCTCAAAGCTTTTGCAGATTTTGGCACCTGGTGCTCCCACTGATGCTGCAGATCGCCGCGCATAATGAGCAGTGAACCGTTTTCCAAGTCTACTGAATATTTCAAGGTATGGTCGCTTTTGTGTCTGACATCAAAACGGCGTACCTGCCCAAAACTTACTGAAGCAATCATAGGGTTTTTGCCGAGCTCAGGCTCATCATCGGCATGCCAGGCTACCGAGTCATTACCATTACGGTATAAATTGAGCAGAACGCTGTTAAACGTTATTCCGCAGGCGGCATCAACCCGCGCTTTGATAAGCAATAACTCCGGTGTCCAGGGATGAGGGTCATACTTTTTCCCGGAGAATGCATATGTTTTACTATTATCACCATACCATGCGGTAAGCCTGGGTGTATTTAAAAGCTTGCCATACATTTGTATCGTTTCCTGGGTCCATCGGATCGTACTCTTTAATTTCGGTGTTAATTCCGCAACCTCTCCGGCGCTAAAAAATTCAGGTTTGTACTCCATTAGCTCCACCGGCAGCTTTGGGCTTTGCAATCCCCCGTTAAAAAAACTCAATTGTTCCATCAGGCCATATTAACGTTGCAGGAGTTAAAGTATTGTCACTTCAACTATCAACCTTTATAAGATAATCAACCTAAATCTTTATAAATATTTTCTTTCGGTAAAGCCGGTAAAGTGTCAGACAATCAATTATTAAAATACATAACCCTTTAACTAGTTTACTATATGTATCGCCAAAAACCTGGTCGAATTGTGGCCCAAGATGGATATATAACGACTTACTGATAAATGCCCCAAACCCGTCTGCGAGGACGTACGCCGCAATGGAATCAACGGTTGATGTTTCAACCGAAATTGTAATGTTTTTTTGCCATACACGTTCTGTTAACCTGTTTCTAATTTCGAAAATGTTAAATAAAGTTAAATGAAATATAGGGTGATGGCTTGATCAAAGCAATTGTTTAAATTGCGGTCATAAACCTTACATAATGAAATCATTTCGCCTATTACTTTTATCATTCGTTGTGTTGCTGCAAGTCGCATGCTTACATACGAGACCATCAAGGCATGTCAATTTTGCTAAGGCTAATATAGATGTTCGAAATCATAATCTTCATATCGATTATACCGATACCGGCGACGGCGATACTACCTTACTTTTTGCGCACGGATGGTGCATTAACAAAACGTACTGGGATCAGCAGGTATCCCATTTTGGGAAAAAATACCGGGTAGTAGCACTTGATCTGGGCGGCTTTGGCAAATCGGGCAAAAACCGAAGCAACTGGGATACACAGGCTTTTGCAAGTGATGTAAACGCAGTAATGGATCAGCTCAAATTAAAAAAAGTAGTTTTGGTAGGTCATTCAATGGCAGGAAGCATAGTATTACAAGCGGCGCTTAATGAACCTGATAAAGTAATCGGTATTGTAGGAGTGGATAATTTTAAAGGCGTGGGAGGCAAATTTACGGATAAGGATAAACAAGAATTTGCAGGTGCTATTGCTATGATGAAAAGAGATTTTAAAAAAGTGGTATTGTCTTGGTTTAAGCATGACCTTTTTTCTAAAACCACAAGCGAGCCGATTAAAATGCGGATATTAAATGATGTGGCGCATGCCGATACAATAGTTGCAGTTGCATCGCAGGAACAAGGCATTTATAACGAAGCGCCCAACCTCATGAAATTGAAGAAAAAATTATTTATGATCAACAGTGATTACCAGCCTACAGACACCACCGGATTGATAAAAAACAACATCCCTTTTAAACTTTATACTGTGCGCGGCACCGGGCACTTCCCAATGATCGAAGCACCGGATGAGTTTAATAAGCAGCTGGAAAAAGTATTAACAGAAATTTAAACAGTTTTTATTTTGGCAATATCGGCTTCATCAACTTCTACATTCTTACGGATAGAAAATTCAAAAGTGGTGCCGGATCCAACCCTGGAAGATACTGAGATTTTGCCAAGTAATTTTTCTATCAGCGCTTTAACCGTGTATAAACCAATGCCTGTGCCCTTACTGTTAAAACGATCAGTTTCATTTAAGGTAACTTCTTTATGGAAAATTCTTTCGAGGTTTTTTTCTTCAATACCTATGCCGTTATCCGAAACCTTAAAATGATAGCGTTCTCCCTCCTCCCTAAACATGATACTGATAAGTCCTTCGGCTTTGTCGTTGTAACGGATGGCATTGGTTAACAGGTTTAAGAAAATTTGCTCCAGCGCAATAGCGGAGCAGGTGATGGAATGATCTACTTTTGGAAGATTAATAGTAATACCTTGAGGCACATCAATCAGCGCCACAACTCCTTTTAACAGGGCATTCATTTGCAACGATTTCTGATTGTTCAGCAAACTGGCAGGTGCTGACGAGTATTCCAGCATATCGTCCACCAAACCAAGCAGTTTTCTTGCTGCTGTAATATTGATCTCTGCCAGATTCCGGCTTTGATCATCGTTTAATTTCCTTAAACGCATCTGCAGTGCCTGCGATGTAAGTAGTATACTACTCAAGGGGTTCTTAATATCATGTGCAGCTGTGCTGGCAAACTTCTGAATAAAAGCATTGGTTTCTAGAAGGTCCTGATTAGCCTTTTCCAGTGTCTCCACTTTCCTCCTTAGTTCCATCTGAGCAAGTACTTGCTTACCCAACACTTTTAAAGACTTAATTTGTCTTTGAGACAATTCTTTGGGTGTCTTATCGATCACGCACAAGGACCCTAAAGCAAAGCCATCCTGGTTAACCAGTGGTACCCCAGCATAAAAAACAATATTTGGATTACCGGTTACCAGCGGGTTATCTGCAAACCTAAGATCTTCCCGGGCATCCGGAACCACCATAATATCGTTATCATGGGCGATGGTGTGGGCGCAAAATGCATGCTCTTTAGCTGTCTCAGCGGCGTCAAACCCTACAATAGATTTAAACCATTGTCTTTTGTCATCAATGAGACTGATCAATGCCACAGGAGTTTGGCATATTTCTGATGCTAATGCGGTCAGTTCTTCAAAATCATCCTCGGGCAGCGTGTCCAACAAATTGTAAGATGTCAGTGCCTCTAAACGGTCTTCTTCATTATTAAGGATTGGATACGAATTAGCCAATGGTTATCAATAGTTTGTGCAAAGATAATAGTTGTTACTATAGTTTCTATAATTCACAACAACCAGTTGAATTATTTTACTTTAAGTTAGCATTCGGTTGTAAAGGAATAGTGAACCAAAAAGTGCTCCCTTTACCTAATTCGCTTTCCACACCAATTTGGCCGCCGTGCCTGTTAACAATTTCCGAACTGATGTAAAGTCCTAATCCCAGCCCGCTATTTTGGAAACCCTGTGAGTTGGCCTGATAGTAGCGATTGAACAACTGGCTCAATTTCTCCGGAGAAATGCCAGGGCCACCATCTGTTACCGATATCTTCGCCATCTTGCCTTCTGTAGATACATGAAAATAGATTTCCCGCGAGTTTGGCGCATATTTTACCGCATTATTAACCAGGTTGACTACAACCTGGTCTATCCGGTGCTCATCCGCATAGACCATGGTATTCGGGTCGCCATGAAAAACGAGTTCATGTTTACCGGTAACCCGTACATGATCGCAACAAGACTTTAACAGATCACCCACGTTAAATACAGAGCGATTCAATTGCAACTGCCCTTCGTTCATTCGGCTAACGTTCAACAGATCTTCAATAAGGCTGGTGATCTTTTCCATGCTTCGGTTACTTTGCTCAATGAGCCTGGTAAAAATTGGAGCCGTTGGGTTTTCCTTCATTCTATCCAGCAATTGCAAAGAGGCTTTCAAACTCGTAACAGGTGTCTTTAGTTCATGACTGGCAATGCTGATAAAGTCATCTTTACGCTGCTCCAATTGCCTTCGTTCGGTAATGTCGTAGGTTACACCTACCATTCTAATGGCATTTGCATTTTCATCATAACGCGGCGTACCCGATGCACTAACCCAGTGCAAAGAACCATCTGGCCATGTTATCTGATACTCTGCATTGTATATGCTATGATTTGCAATAGCAATTTCTAACTGCTGTTGCAGATACGATCTATAATCCGGATTAACCGCTTGCATCAGCCCTGTAAAATTAAAGGGCTTATTAATTGGCTGGCCGTAATTAAGTTTAAACTGATCGGTGCAAATAATATGGCCGCTATCCAGTTCAATATCGTACGATCCCAACTTACCTGCATCAAGCGCAATGTTGAGGCGCTGGTTGGTTTCATTCAACTCTTCCTGCGCCTTTCTTTCTTCGGTTATATCCTGTAAGGTGCCACTGAAACGGACAGGTTTTCCGTCTGGATCAAAAAGAGCCCTCCCTTTCGCTTTCACAATGCGCGGAAGCCCGGTTTGTGGATTAATTATCGTAAACTCTACGTCGTACACACCGCGCGACGCTGGGTTCATAGCATAGCTAATCGCTTCTATTATTCTTTCTCTGTCGCTTTCTGCGATAATATCAGTTGCTTTACTAAGTTCTATTTCCTGGTCTGCCTTCAGGCCGAACCATGATTTTAAGCGCTCATTCCCCGAAAAGCGATAGGTTGCCGGATCAAGATCCCATGTGCCCAAACTGGCAGCATCAATTGCAAATTGCAATTCGGTTTCGCTTGCAGCCAAATTATCATTAAGCTGCAATAGCGTATGTTGGTATTCTCCCAATTCGTCATTTGTAGAAACCAGCTCTTCATTCGCTGCTGCCAGTTCCTCGTTAATTGCTTTAAGCTCAGAATTCAATTCTTTTTCGCGCAAACGGCTGAGGTACCGTTCGGTTACATCAAGGGCGGTGTGCAATACACACATGACCATTCCACGATCGTCTTTTATTGCTTTGTATTCAAAATCGAAGTAAAATTGACGTAACTCACCTGCTACAACTAGTTCCGCCATGGTATCACTGCCGGATATTGTTTGTCCCGTATGCAGCACGCTCTGCAACATTTTTAGGAATGGCTGTCCTTTTAATTCGGGTAAAGCATCTTCAATTGGTTTACCGATTATACTTCTATCCTTCCCCCAGATAGCGATCATACTATCATTGGCCATTTCAATTATCATTTCATCGGTACTGTGTATGGCAGTGGCCGTTTTGGATTGCATTAGTATGTCCAGTAACTGTTCCGGACTAAAGTTGCTCGGGAATGTGCTCATCTTAAATAATTCCCCAACAATTATTAGGCCCTAAACTGTAAAAATTGCCTATAGGCGCTTTTTTTTACAGGAGACGTATACCCTAAATAGCTTATTTAAAATTATTCTAAATAAAGTTTGCAATTTAACTTTGTAAGGCTATTTTTGCGCTTAATTAGACTTAATATAAATAACTAATGAAAATAATCCTACATCCCTATCTAAAACGATTAAGTATTTTTTTACTAATTCTTACTTGCTCTCTGTATAGCCTCACAGTGAAGGCCGATGACGACGAAGGTAACAATGGTAAAATAACCGGTTTTGTTAAAACGGCAGACGGTAAAGCTGCATCATTTGTAACCGTGACGCTAAAGGGCGTTAATAAAACAACCATGACCATAGATGATGGTTCGTACTTGTTTAACAACATTAAACCCGGTAACTACATCCTTAAAATTTCATTTACGGGAGCAAAATCTGATGAGCAAAGTGTTACCGTAACCGCTAACCATATTACAACCGCAAACTTTACCTTAGCAGACGATGCCAATAGTTTGAATGAAGTAACTGTTTCATCTACCAAAACCATCAACCGCAAAAACCTCAGCATTGGTAAAATGGCCGTTGCCCCTATTGATCTCCCGCAAAGCGTATCTGTTATTGGCCGCGACGTTTTGGATCAACAGCAAGCTTTGCGTTTAAGCGATGTAATTAAAAACGTTAACGGCGTTTACTTATACAGCGCACGTGGCAACACACAGGAAACCTTTGCTGCGCGGGGCTATAACTTCTCCAGTACCAACATGTTCAAAAATGGCTTCAGAGTAAATTCCGGGGCAATGCCAGAGATCAGCTCATTAGAGCGGGTTGAAATTTTAAAGGGCAGTGCGGCTTTGCTATATGGTAATGTTGCGCCTGGCGGAGTTCTTAATATGATTACTAAAAAGCCGAAATTTGAACAAGGCGGCCAGGTTTCTATGACCTATGGCAGTTATGAACTTTTTAAACCCACTGTAGACATTTACGGACCAATAAGTTCAAAACTAGCTTACCGGTTAAATGGTACATACGAAAATTCAAAAAGTTTCCGGGATGTGGTCAAGAACGAACGGATTTATGTCAACCCTTCGCTCCTATACAAAGCAACCGATAAAACAACCATCATTGTTGAAGGCGACCACCTGGATTATGACTTCACTCCCGATTTCGGCACTGGCCAGGTGAATAACATCATTGCTAACGTTCCCCGTAACCGATACCTTAGTCCGCGGTGGTCTACCGGTAAAACAAAGCAGTCTACGGCTACCGTAACCGTAAATCATCAGCTAAACAGTTTGTGGCAAATAAATGGCGGGGTTTCCTACCAATACTTCGACAGGCAGTATCAAACAACAGAACGCGTACAACCTGATGCCAGCGGCGATTGGTCGCGCCCGTTAAACCGTACTAAAACTATCGAGGACTATATTACTGGCCAGATCAACATAACCGGCCAGTTTAATACAGGCCCTCTTAAACATAATATATTAGCAGGTATGGATGCTGATAAATACAAGAACGACAACTATACATACGTTGCTAATATCAATACGGTGAACGGCGCAAATCAAGTTGTTGCATCAGGCGGTGTATCCAGCTATCTGGATGCCGATGGAACAACTAAAAGCTCCACGTATGATAAAATAAATATTTTCGACCTAGGCAAGTATACCGCCCGTACTGATATGCCATCCATGAATCCGTTTTATGACATTGTTACCAACACTGATCGTTTCGGGGCATATTTCAATGACCTCATCAGCCTATCCGAAAAAGTAAAGGTATTGGCGGGCATCCGCTGGTCTTATCAGTACATTGCGCCAACAACTGTTAATTCACTTTCAAGTTACGGTGCAGTTGCGTCCTCAAAAAGTAAGACAGATAAAGCGTTTTCACCCCGGTTTGGGTTGGTGTACAAACCACAAGAAAATACTGCACTATTTGCCAGTTACTCCAACTCCTTCGTAGTTAATACAGGTGTTGATATCAACAACAACCCTGTAGATCCGTCGATCATCGGGCAGTATGAAGTCGGTGTGAAGAATGACTTCTTGAACGGTAATTTATCTGTCAATGTAACCGCCTACCGAATTTTAAACAACAACCTGGCGCAAACGGCTCCTTTCCAGGCAGATGGGGTAACACCAAACACCAACACCAATATTAAAGTGCTCAGCGGCGAGACCAAAAGCGACGGAGTAGAATTAGATATTGCCGGGCACCCGGTAAGGGGCCTTGATCTGTTAGCCGGTTACAGTTATACTAATGCACGTTATACCAAAACATCAACTGTTACGGGCAGTGTTATAGCTGGCCAGCCGCTACTCAACGTACCCAAACATACCGCCAACGCCAGCGCATTTTACAACTTTTTAGATGGCAGCCTGAAAGGTTTCAGAGCCGGTGTTTCGGTATTTTACCTGGGTAACCGTATTTCTGGCTTCTTGAATACTGTGGGCCAATCACAAACCGGATCAAGACTCGTTTATGTTCCAAAATTTACTACAGTAGATGCCTCTATTGGCTATACGTATAAGAAAATCTCCATCATCGGTAAAATATCAAACATAGGTGATGTTCTTAATTGGAATGTGCACGAAAATTATAGCATTAACCCAATTGCACCGCGACAGTTTTTAACTACATTGAGCTATAAATTTTAAAATATACTAATAAACAATACAAACCGGGGCGTGCGCTGCATGTCCCGGCTTTTTCAAACCAGCCGCATGAAAATATTTTTCCGTAATATCCATTTGTACCTGAGCCTTGCCGCAGGTTTGGTTATTTTTTGCTCGTGCCTCACCGGAACAATTTTGGTTTTTGAGAAAGAGATTAACCATTTATTGTACCCGCAACGATATTTCGTGGAAGCAAAGGGTGAACGCTTACCGCTGTCTGCGCTCGCGCAAAACGCTTTAAAGCAATCCCCTAAGGCCAAACTGAGCTCGATAATGGTTTATAATGAACCAGAGAGAGCTGTTGAGATCAATATAACGTTGCCCGACAATAAAGGCCAAAAAGGTAAGAGCAGCAACGACGGTAAGGAAACTGCTAAACAGCTTAAAGCAAAGGACAATGATAAAAGCAAAAAGCCTGGACAAGGCAAGAAACCATCTTTAACCATTTATGTAAATCCGTATACAGGCGATGTGCTGGGGCAATTCAATAAGCGCAAATCGTTTTTAAATACAGTAGAAATGCTGCATCGCTTTTTATTGGCTGGTAAAGACAGTTTTGGCAACAAAATAGTAGGCATTTCTACTGTTATTTTTTTATTTATATTGATCACCGGGGTGATTTTGTGGTGGCCTAAAACACTCAATATCATGCGTCAGCGAATGAAGATCAAATGGGGTGGCAGCACTAAACGCCTTACCCATGATCTGCATATCGTATTCGGGTTTTACACCTCGGTATTTTTAATCGTTATTGTACTAACCGGCTTAATCATGTCTTTCGATTGGGCCAACAAAGCTTTGTATGCTATTACAGCATCTGAGCCCTCTAAAGATTTGGAACCCCCAAAATCTAAATATGCTGCAGGGTTGCGATCGCTTCCATCCGACCAGGCGCTGCAGGCTGTAGCAGTTCCACTTAAAACCGCGGCGTATTTCACTCTTCGTGTACCGGGTGATTCCGCCGGGATATATACCATTAATATTCAGCCAAGAGGTTCGGCAGAAAATACAGGAGATACCTATTACATCGATCAGTATAGTGGAAAACAATTGGGCGTATCGAGTTATCAAAGCAAAAGCTTTGGTCAACGGGTAAGAGCCCTGGTAAAGCCAGTGCATACCGGGTCAGTATTTGGGCTCCCAACCAAGATCCTGAGCTTTATAGTTTGTTTGTTATCACTGATCTTCCCGGTAACGGGTGTAATGATGTGGCTGGACAGGATCAAAAAGAAAGATAAAAAGGTGAGAAAGAGACGACCATTACCCGTTGACAAGATCGTATTAGCTCATTAACCTTTGGGCTTTCTTTTAAAAGCAAAAGCGGCTGTGTATTAAGCCGCTCTGCATAATCATATTATTGCGAATTATGCTACTGCTACAAAACCTGTAGCAGTAGTTATTTCTTTCCAGCTTTCCAGATCGTTTTTAACCGATTCCATTTTTTGGTAGGCCAGGTGATACGCATCCTCGCCAAGGAACAGATGCAAAGGAGCACCAGCCGATTCTGCCACAGCGATGATCACCGCGGCGGCTTTTTCGGGATCACCGGCCTGGTTGCCATTGATTTCGTTTTGGTGAGCAGCTTGTACGGCACGCACATCTTTGTATTCTTGAATTTCGTTCTTTGGTGTGCTTAATGAATCAGGATGGAGGAAGTTTGTGCGGAAATATCCCGGCGACACCACGGTAGCCTTAATATTAAACGCTTTCGCTTCGGCGGCAAGCGATTCTGTAAAACCTTGCACCGCAAATTTGGTGGCGCAATAAATGCCAAAGCCTGGGAAATTACCCGTGAAACCGCCTATAGAGGAAACGTTAAAGATATGTCCCGAGTGCTGTGCGCGCAAATGCGGCATAACTGCTCTAATCACGTTTAAGGAACCGAACACATTTACATTAAAATTCTCGCGTGCTTCCTCGTCGGTTAGTTCTTCAAGGCTGCCGGTAAGGCCATAGCCCGCATTGTTTACCACAACGTCTATCTTGCCGAATCGTTTAAGGGTTTGATTGATGGCTTCCTGTACACTAGCCTCTGTTTTTATGTCCACTGCAAGCGGTAAAAAATCCCCGTGCTCTCCCACTGCACTATTCAAATCGTTGATGGTGCGACTTGTTGCCGCCACCTTGTAACCTTTATCTAGTAATTGTTTCACCAGGGTCAAGCCTAAACCTTTGGAAGCGCCGGTTACGAACCATGTTTTTTGATTATTCATTTTGTGTTTTGTTTGTAAGGTAATTAATTGATTAGCCATGATAGGCCATAGATTTTGATAACTCCTCGTTGAGCATGAATTCTTTTTCCAGTTTATCGAGTTTACCCATCGCGCGGTCGAAGGCGTCTTCTCCCAATAATAGGTAGAGCGGCGGGTGTGCCGATTGTGCTACCTCAATAATGGCCGCTGCTGCCTTTTCCGGGTCCCCGGTTTGCTTGCCATCCATTTGCAGATACTTGTTGTGGATATTGCGGACAAGGCTATAGTCCTGTATCTGGTGCCTGGCTATTGCGAGGGAATCTGGTTTAAGGAAACTGGTACGGAATGCACCCGGTGCTACTACCGTTACTTTTACACCAAATTCGGCCACGTCCTGTGCCAGTACCTCCGAGAGGCCAATAACCGAAAACTTGGTAGCGGCGTAGACTGCCCAGCCGGCGTTCCCGGTGATACCCGCAATGGACGAAATGTTGATGATATGCCCCGACTGTTGCTGGCGCAGATAAGGCATCACCATGCGGATAACGTTTAGTGTGCCAAAAACGTTCACTTCAAAGCTGTCGCGAGTTTCTCGGTCGGTTAATTCTTCAATGCTACCGCCAATGCCATAGCCTGCATTGTTGATCACCACATCAATTTGCTTAAAAGCGGCTTTTGTTTGATGGATGGCACAACCTACGCTGTCTTCATTGCCAAGTTCAACCTGCAGCGGTAAAAAGTTTCCAGAGATTGGGCGGCCCACCGCTTCTATAAGCTCATTCAAATTGCGGGACGTGGCTGCCACGTTGTGCCCGGCTTGTAATAGCTGTTTAACCAGGCTTAAGCCAAAACCTTTGGAGGCACCTGTGATAAACCATGTCTTGCTGTTGTTCATAAATTTGATTTTGTTGATAGATCAAAAGTACGGACAGGCAGCCGCTACCGTTTGCAGCATTCAAACCAATTATTGCAAAATTCAAACAACCCTGAAAGCGGATGGCGTCGTATTGGTTTGTTTTTTGAAAAAGTTATTGAAATGTGCGGGTTCTTCAAAGCCAAGACTGTAGCTTATTTCAGCAATGTTCCAGTTGGTGTGGCGGAGAAGAGCCCGGGCCTCTGTAGCCAGGCGTTCCATAATATGATCGGTAGTGGTTTTGCCGGTAGTTTGCCGGATGGCACGATTAAGATGGTTTACATGTACTGAGAGTTGCTCAGCAAAATCTTTTGCAGATCGCAGGCTGAAACGTTGCGCAGGGGTTTCTATCGGGAATTGCCGTTCAAGCAGTTCTGTAAATATGGCGGTAATGCGCGAATTGGCATCAGGGTGTTTATAAAGAGTTTCTGATGGCTGCACCTTAAGTGCGTAATGGATAAGTTCGGTAACGTAATTGCGGATGAGATCATATTTAAAACGGTATTCGGAATTGATCTCGCTCAGCATTTTTTCATACACCTGTGAAGCATAAGCATCCTGCTCCGCATTTAGCGTGTAAGCAGGCATACCTCCCAAGTTAAACATCGGCAGATCGTGCATATTACCGCGCAGCATTTCTGCAAAGAATGATTCGCGATAGATACAAAAAAAACCACTGTGATTTTCATCCAGGTGCTCGATGGTGTAAGGCACACTCGGGTTGAAGAAGATCAGCGTTGACCCACTTACTTCCAAACTTTTATCGGCATAGTGAATAATATTTGTACCTCGGGAAAGGCTCACTTTGTAAAAATCCCGGCGGCTGTATTTTACGGGTTTGGCACCGGGCTGGTAACAATCCTCAATACGAAACACATTAAAATGCCCGATATCCTGGCTCAGGTTATCCGGCAGGTAATTCATTTTCTGTTTGTAAAAGTCTTCCAGCGATTCTGTTGCCATAACACAAAGTTACATAATTCAAACAAATCGCATAGCTTTATCGCTCAACACCTACTTGCCTCCCAGATAATACTTACCCCAAAAATCAACCGACTTAGCTAATTCACTCCTATCTCCAGTATTTGCACCCTGGCCACCGCCACGCATGCCGCCCCCTCTGCGGCCGCCGCCGCCACCCTTACCTCCGCCGCGGCCACCACCACCGCCAATACCACCGCGGCCTCCACCCATTCCGCCTCCCCCAAAGTCACCGCCTTCTTTGCTCCTACCGCCATTCCCATCCGGCGTTTTGTGTATGATACCGTTGATTTTGATATTGAAAGCCCATTCGTTTTTGCCCGCATTGTCCGCGTGCAACATGCTGATGGGTACCTGTGCTTCGTAAGTCAGGTAGCCGGCTGCATCGAAATTCATGGCCGTTTTTATGCCATACGTATTGGATGTGGTGATAATATCATTCAGTACATCGGGAAAGCCCGTCGCTTTAATCTGTTTCAGTTTGGTTAGATGGGCCTGCATGCGCTGTTCCCGGTCATCATCGCTATTGGGTTGCGCTCCTCCGCCTGGCTGGGGCTCGGATCGCATTTCCGGTGCGGCACCCGGATCGGTATATGGGAAAGTTACGCTGTAAGTTTCCTTCTTCTTCCCTTTCGGATCAATCGAAAAAGTAATTCCCGCCATCAAAGCACGCTGTTGTTCGCTATAGTCGTTAATGCGCAACACCAGGTAGAGATATTCTTTATCGTTGGCTATCGTGTAATTAACCTTCTTCTCCTGGTTAAAATAGCGCAGGCTATCACCCCATTCCTTCAAATCGCCATCGATAACTAAATTAGCTGGTGGCGGCTGCAAGGTTGTTTGTGAGCTTTTTGACTGTGAAAAAACGGATAGCGGCGAAGCAAGTGCTGCCAGCACGAAATAAAAAAGGGGGGCTTTCATTGTTGCGTTGTGATGAGTTATCGATACCGCTTAAACTGTAAGGCTGGATGTTTATTGCAAGCGGATAAGTAAAGAAGTTATTACATTTTCCGTTCCGCCGCAGCACACCCTACATCGCTATTAATTTCTGGTCGCCTAACAGGGCATGTTGAACATTGTGCTGAACAAATCACCTACTGTAATAACCTGATATTAAAAATGCCGCGGAGCTATTTATAAGCTTCACGGCATCTTCAGTTGAAATTCCCATGCCAAATCCTAGCATTAAACCAACAATATTACTGCACAATTCGCAGACGCTTTACAGCATATTCTGTTTGCGACGTTGTAATTAGCCCAAATGCCACTCCGGCCTTTCAAAATGGCATGTGTACCCATATGGGTTTTTCTGAAGATAATCCTGATGATCTTCTTCCGCATTCCAAAAATCGCCAGCGGGTACCACCTCGGTTACTATTTTGCCGGGCCAGATACCAGAAGCATCCATTTCGGCTATCAGTGCCTCAGCAGTTTCTCGCTGTTCGTCATTCTCAAAAAAGATAGCTGAGCGGTACGATGTTCCAACGTCATTACCCTGCCTGTTGCGGGTTGTTGGGTTATGGATCATGAAAAAATACTGCAACAATTGGCGATATGACAATTTTTCAGGATCAAAAACGATCTCAATCCCTTCAGCATGGGAGCCGTGATTTCTGTACGTCGCATTTTTAACGTCGCCGCCTGTATAGCCAACAACGGTTGATATAACACCCGGATAGGTTCTGAAAAGTTCTTCCACTCCCCAAAAACATCCGCCGGCCAAAATGGCTTTTTCTGTACTCATATTTTATAATTTATATGTTAAAGGTAGGAACAAAAAACCAGCCAATTGATACTTGTGGCAGGTGCAAACCGTCAGGCAGCTGTCATTAATCCTGCGTGCCAATAAAGTTGACGGGGGGTAGTTTACTTTTGCGGCTAATACTATGACACCAGCACAACAGCAACGGGTATCTACCGTACTCGCTTTTTCTCTTCTACCTTTATCAGGTTTCGCTACCGATATTTATATTCCTAGCCTGCCTGCTATGGGCTCCGCCCTGCATATCAGTAATGTACAAGTGCAGTTAACGCTGACCCTGTTCCTTATCAGTTATGGTGTATCGCAGCTTTTTATTGGCAGTGTGCTGGATAGTTACGGACGGTATAAATTCAGCCTGATTTCCCTGGTTGTTTTCGGTTTTTCATGCCTCGCCGTTGCGCTTAGCCATGATATTTATCTCATCTGCTTAATGCGCATACTCCAGGGCATCACCGTTGCAATGATCGTTGTAGCCAAACGCGCCTATTTTTTAGATGTTTACGAAGGCGACCGGCTTAAACATTACCTCAGTATGTTTACCATCATCTGGTCGGCCGGGCCTATTGTTGCGCCGTTCATTGGCGGATACCTCGAACATCTTTTCGGCTGGCAGTCCAATTTTTACTTCCTGGCGCTGCTGGCTTTCGTAATTGCTGTTCTGGAGTACTTTTACAGCGGTGAAACGTTAAAAAATCCAGTGACATTTAATCTAAAGAATATTGGCGGCATTTACATGACGATGATCCGAACTACGGGCTTTACACTAGGCATACTTATGCTGAGCTTCGCATATGCCATGGTGATGATCTATAACATGACCGGGCCATTCATTATCGAGCATCAGCTGATGCTGACTCCTGTTATTGCCGGCTACTGCTCCCTATTGCTTGGCTTTGCGTGGATGATTGGCGGGTTCATTGGCAGGGCTCTCATCAAAAAGCCATTTTACGGTAAAATGCTGGTCAACATTGGCCTGCAGCTCCTCTTCGTAGTAGTAATGATAGCAAGTTTAATATTCCAGCAAAGCCTGGCTTCTTTGCTCATATTCGCATTTCTTATCCATGTTGGCGCAGGGTTTACTTATAACAATTATTTCACTTATTGCCTCAGCAGGTTTCCACAATATGCGGCCATCTCCGGTGGGATGACCGGCGGTGTGGTTTATATCCTGGTATCGTTCTTCAGTTATGGCATCGTCAATATTTTGCCACCTAAAGATGAAGCGCATTTAAGCCATAGTTACTTTATCCTCATTGTTTTATCTGCGGTGGTTATGTCGGTTATATTTGCGCTGTACTACCGTGACCGCAGTAAAACTCAAGCTGCCTAAAAGTTCGGATCGAAATTAAAATAGATTGGATTTGATAACCCTACCATATTTCCGCTTAATGCCATAGACCCCGGGACTTGCGGATAAGCGGTTTGCGGCCCCTCTACTACCACGCGGTAATAAGTGCGGCCAGTTGCTTCAGGTGTATCTTCAAATTCAGCAGCAGGTATTTTTCCTTTTGCAGTCAGCGTTTTAAAAGGACCGCCATTTTTAATCACCTTAACCGTGTAAACGCCATCCGGTATCGTGGTGCCGCCTAGCTGGATGCGGAAGTTTACAGGCTTACCTGTTGATAAAGTATTATCGCCCATCATCATATCCATGTTACCGTCTTGGTTAATATCAGCGTAAAATTCTATCCTTGGTCCAAACGGATTGGCACTTACCGATACCCTGCCATTACTTAAAGCATCAACCACTGCCTGCGATTTGCGCGCCGCAGCAAATACCCAGGTGGTTGGTGTACCTACATAGTTAGCATTACGCTGGTAGGTATTGGAGGTTGCCTTGTCCGGCGAATCTGGTGTACCGTGATGAGCATCGCTGCCGCCCCTGCCGGTTACCTTTCGACCCGAGGACAACATATCATCCCAGATCATAATAGCGTTGGCGTTTTTACTCCATATAGCGGAGTTCCAAACTTCTATGGAGTTCACCAGGTCATAAGAATAGCCAAAATTATCTTTACCGCTTGGATGATTGGCCGATAAGTGTATGCCCAGCGCTTTTTTCACTTTTCCAATTTCCAAATCACGCTGATCGCGCACATCGTACAATTGCTGATGATCATATGGTTTCGCAGAAAACACATTGCCATGGCCGCGGGTAGTTGTCCATTCCGCACCGTAAAGCAATAGCACCGAATCTGACTTAAATTCAGGATCGGTCCAGGTATTGTGTGCTACGTCGCCTTGTACGTGGTTATCATGATCGGTTATGCAGATATAGTCCATCCCTACCGACTGCGAAAAATCAAGGATCTTTTTAATAGAATTATTTGAAGATTCGGTACTATGGCGTGAGTGCATATGTAATTCACCTTTCAGCCAGACCCCCTTCGCAAGGTCGGGTACCGGCGGGATAGCTTTAATTGGTTTTGCCGTCCAGGGATTTACGTGCGCAGATTTCTGCTGAGCCACCGCATTAAAACATCCCACGATATTCAGCAATACCAAAGCGCAAAAGGTGCCGGTCCGCAAAGCAATATGATTACTAATTCTAATTTGATTGGATAAATAGTTTTCCATAGTTGGCAAAGCTATTTTGGCGTTGTTAAGGTAAGGTTACGAGGGCAATATCAAATTGTACTGTATCTAAGCTGTTACAGGCAACAGCATATCAATATGCTCAATATCATCTTCCAGGTAAACTTCTGTTTGCTGTTCAAACCCAAGCGAAGCATAAAATTCTTTTAAATAGAACTGCGCTCCGATCCGGATGGGTTGGGTTCCAAACACCCGGTAAGCCTGTTTAATAGATTCCTCCATCAGTTTGCGGGCCAGCCCTTTGCCGCGAAAATCAGCGCCAACCACTACCCGGCCAATGGAGATTTCAACAAATGATACGCCGGCAGGCACCAACCTGGTGTAAGCAGCCAATCTGCCGTCATCGAAAAATAGCAAATGGTGGCATTTTTGATCCTTGTTATCGGCATCCAAATAAATACATTGCTGCTCTATCACAAAGATCTCACTCCTCAGCCGCAGAACCTGATAAAGTTCATGTACGCTTAAGTCTTCAAAAGTTTTGAGAATAAATGTGCCGGGGTTGTCCATGTGGCGAAGTTAAATATTATTGGGTTCAGTTGAAGGTAACTTTTGGACAGGAATGACCCGGATTTTTTGTTTCGAACTTCAAATATCAATTCGAATTCGAAAAATTTTGATTCCCCTACAGCTTCAAATTGCAAACACAAGTTCTCTGCCCCGTATTAGTCAAAACTAGCTCATTAGCAAACCCTGGGTAAATCCACGCCCTCATTTATTCCAGCCTATTTAAACTTTTAAATGATCACTTTTATAAGCCTACTTAAAAATGTATTATCTTGCTACCTAATTTGTATAATTTATGGGCGAATACCAAGAACATAGTTTTTTTAGCGAACACGCACGCCCTTTCTGGCAATACGTACAGGCGACTATGCTCTCGTTGCTTCAAAAAGATAAAAATCGTTGCATCCTTGATCTTGGTTGCGGAAATGGCTACCTGGTTAACTTCCTAATCTCGCAAGGTTACAATGCTTATGGTATCGACGCGTCACAAACTGGTATCGGCATTGCTAACCAGGTAAACCCCGGCCGGTTTTTTATCCAGGATCTGGATGACAATCAGCTGCCTGCGGAGATTCGCGCTCAGCCCTTTGATACAATCGTTTCCACTGAGGTAATAGAACATATCTACAACCCCTTTATTTTTATGGCTCTTTGCAAAGAAGTGCTTACTAAAAATGGTGGCGGCGATATCATTTTAACCACGCCTTATCATGGCTACTTAAAAAACCTGGTTTTAAGTATTTTTGATAAGTGGGATAAACATACAAATGCTGTGGCGGTTGGCGGGCATATAAAATTCTGGTCAAAAGCCTCGTTAAGCAAGTTACTCACCCAAAGCGGCTTTACAGTAACTAATTTCGCAGGTTGCGGCCGCATGCCCTACATGTGGAAATCAATGGTGATGAAAGCTAAATTAAACGTTTAGCAATTGTAAACATCCGGCATCGTTGTAATGCTTAGAAATTGTCAAATAGACAGTATATGATTAGGTAAAATAAAACACAAAAAAGGCCTTTTTACATTCGCAGCGTGTTTAAACAGGCTGGGAGCTGGTAAGGTAGTCTGTTTAGGGTTCGAGTCCCTCCTATGCCACTGTTCAACCCCAAACTATATATCCCGCTCTATTATATTTGCTTAATTAGATCGTATTTATCGAGCCTTAGACGAATCATCTTGCAGAGATATCCCTAACAATTCATGCAGCCACGAATAACCCATCTTACAGAAAAGTACGTTATTGGCAAAAGTTTCAGTACCAGTTATATAGATAATAAAACCTTTACACTATGGCAAAGCTTTATGCCTGCGAAAAAACAAATACCAAATTGCTTAGGTTCAGAACTATTTTCAATAGAAGTTTACCCGCCGGCGTATTTTGATGTTTTCGACCCTGTAAAAGAATTTAAAAAATGGGCAGCGGTTGAAGTGATGGACCTCATTAACATCCCGCCCCAAATGGAGGCAATGACTTTACCAGTGGGTCTATACGCAGTTTTCATACACTTCGGACTCGCGATTAACGGACCTGAAACTTACCGTGCTATTTTCGAAGGCTGGCTGCCAAAATCTGGTTATGGTATAGATCAAAGACCGCATTTTGCGATCATGGGCAATAAATACCTGCCAAATTCTACCGATTCTGAAGAAGAGATCTGGATCCCAATTAAGTTGAAATAGTATAGGTTATTTTAACCCAATAGTAAAGCTGTCCGCCATACTGCTATTCAATTCCTGCTTCGCTGTACCCGCATAATGCAAAGCAAAAAACTCGCCCTTCAATGTAAAAGATTCACTTGTTTTTTCGAGCGATAGTGTAAGGAAACCATGTCGGTCATCACAATAACCCTGCAGCTTCACTTCATCAAATAATTGATTATCTCCTGTAAACATGTCGTCATCAATACGTGCGATCGAATGGAGTTCGTCATATCCGCCGGCTCCGGCTACTACAAAAGTAACCTCCCCGCCATTTGCATACACCTTGCTAAAACGCTGATAATTATGCACATGACCGCTTAAAACGATATCTGGTGTTACCCCACTTTCCGTGAATGCTTCCTGTAAAAAAGTTATCATAGGGATACTGCTGCCATGGTTAATATCTGCCGAATAAGGAGCATGGTGCATGCATACTATTATGGCCTTTCCCGGGCGCTGCGCATCGGCCAACTTTAGTTGGTCAACAAACCATAAATGTTGTTCGTTAGTTACAATGCCAAATTTGGGCACATTGCTATAAAGCCCTATGATAGTTGCCAGTGGCGTTTCCAATACCCAGTAAACATTAGGCTGTATCATGCTTTTACGGGCGGCATTTTTGCTGAACGCTACCATACGGGGGGCACTATCGCAAAAAACCGTGTTGAATGCATCCAGGCTTTTGTATGGTGCGGTGCTATCCGGGTTCACATCAGCATCATGGTTACCTGCAATCGCAAATATAGGTGCAGGATATTGGCTAAAGGGTTCAAAAAACTGGCTGTGGTATTCGCTCGCCTCGCCATGGTTATATACAATATCGCCAAGGTGATATAAAAACTGTGGCCGGTCGGCTAAATTTTGGGTTTGGGTAAACTGCTCCGTCATTTCGGCTGCAACTTTATGCAAAAAAGAAAGATCGCGAACGCTGCCGCTATCACCCAGCATCTGAAACACCATCTTATTTTGCTGTGTAGCAGCCTTTACAGCTGAAAGCTTAAGGTGGTATGGATATTCGCCTGTAGCAGCAGGCATGGGCTGAAACTTAGCGCTGTCATCCGGTTGGTGCAGTTTAAATACGGGGCCTGTATGTTTGGTATCGCTCAATGGTGCCAGTTTTTAAATTAAACTCAAAAATACATATAACATATTAAGTAAGCGTTAACTCGTAATAGTGTGTTAGAGTTCAAGTCAGCAAAGTATTAATTTAGTCGTTAACAGTTTGGCAACAAAAGGCTCATTTTGATGCGCTTACTCCGAATCAAAATGGTTAAGATTTTTTTATCTTTCAAGATCATTTGTTAAAAATCATACTTACTATTTATTGCTTTGGATGCCCTCTTTTTGGCCCCGCAAGTAATTAAAACACAATTATCCCGCATCCCGTTTTGATTTCTATTCCCGTATAGACTTAATGCAAGCGGAAAACCGGGGACGCTGAACCGGTATGAAAGAGCCGGCATAACGATTGGCAACTAATGTTAAGCTGCAGGTGTAAGACGTATCTAAAGATTTAAATACATTTTGAAACAAATCCTGTGACTATAAATATAAGCAATCCGTAAATGCATAATTTGCAAACCAACAGAATACAGGTAATGCCAAAAGGCCACGAAGAGAATTTCGCGGCCTTCTTATTGATATGGATCGTAAGTTTCTAAAGACAGATCGCCTTTAAATTTTAATGACCAGGTAGCCCGTTTTGCGGATCACTTCGGCGCCCTTTTTATAGGCTAGCGCATAAAAATATGTACCAGCTTTCTGCATTGTTCCATTGGCCGCATGGCCATCAAATACTTTGCTGCTATTGTCGTAACCTGTTGCACTGTAAATAACGTCTCCATTGGTATTCATGATCTTTACCGTATTATCCGGGTAAGCAGTTATATTATCTATGGTAAATACATCATTTATACCATCAGCATTTGGTGACATCCCCTGGTGAATATTCACCTCAGCGGGGGCAGGCTCATTCGCCAATACATCCTGCGCTGCCATAACAGGCTTCAAATTCGCAGAGAGTACAACAGGCATCGCTGTTGTAGCTACATTCGCTCCGTTATACCGGGAAATGTTATATACTGAATTTGCCCCCGAACCGTTGTATTCTATCACAACAGCGCGATAGTTTGTCTTTGCCGACAAACCTGTAATGTTTACCGTATTACCCGTACCATTGTATATGCAGTACCAGCCGCTGTTACCTACCTGTGTGCCTGCGCCAAACGCGCCCGGCTGGTAGGTCATTCCGTTAATAGCAGGCAGTACCCCGCTGGTGCCCAATCTCATAAATACTGCACGCGCTGCGCCGTTGCTACTGAGCCAGCTTAAAGTAGTACTTGTGGCTGCCGTATTAGTAAATGTGAGTGATACTGCATAACCCGTTGGGGCCTCTATTGGTGTGGTAAAATTGGCGGGAGTAATGGCTGCCGTAAGATATTTTGGCGCAGCTAGCGTGCCATTGTATTCAACAACCGCCACCCGGTAAGTTTGCCCGTTGATTAACTGGCTTATATTGGCTGTAGTTCCCGTTCCGTTATAAATACAATACCAGCCACTATTACCTATTTGAGTACCGTTATTAAATTTGGGGCCGCCTGCATAATAAATTTCTGCTGGTAATGGAGCACCTATTGCACTGTTACTCACGAAAACAGCCCGGCCTGCACCGTTACCATTCGTCCAGCTTACCGTTGTACTTGTGCCGGTAGTGCCCGCAAAAGTTACACCCGATGCCTGCACCGTTGGCGAAACTTTAGGCGTTGTCACATCCAGGGGGGCAAACCTTGAAATAAGATAGCGTTCGCTGCCAGGGTCACCGTTATACTCAATAACCTCTGCACGGTAAGTGGTACCAGCTAGTAAATTAGAAATATTTACCGTTGAACCGGCACCGTTATACACACAATACCAGCCGGATGTACCCAGTTGGGTACCCGAACCGATTGCAGCGTTGGCTTTGTAAGTGGTAAAATCTGCCGGAACAGGTAATGCATTTCCTTTTACACCAATGAACACAGCACGAAGCCCCCCGTTGCCTTTTGTCCAGCTTAGGGTAGTGCTGGTTGCTGTTGTGTTGGTAAAAGCCAATGCTGTGGCGTAACCGCTTGGTGGATCAAGGTATGCTGTTTTAAAAGTTTCACCAGAATACATCATATAGCCCGGTTCGGTATAAACCGGCTCTGTTTTGCTTCCGTTATAATTAACACCCGCTATACGGTAATATGCACCTGGTTGCAGTCCGGTTATAATTAGCCTGTCGGTGGAATATGCACCGTTGTATACGCAGAACCAGCCACTGTTATGGATTTGATCGCCGGCACCAAATTTAAAATTCGCCATGTAGGCTGTTGTTCCCGGCAATGGTATTTCGTTGTAATCAGATGGGTATACGCCATCCTTTTTAATTATTTCTTTCACAAATATGGCCACCCCCACCGGTACCGGTCCAAATGCACTATAAGAGACAATATCCCGCGTTGTGGCAGGGATTTTACCAGGAGCTGTGCTTATTTGAGTATAATAATTGGGAGCAACAATGGACGTAGTTACCCTGGTCGTAACTCCTGTTACCTGGTAGGTTTCGGATCCGGTATTGCCCGTATATTCCACTATCGATGCCGTGTAGGTGGTGCCGGTTTTTAGTCCTTTAATATTTACATAACCGCCTGTACCATTGTAAACGCAATACCAGCCTTTAGCCGCAACGCTTCCGGTTGGTTTAGAAATACCGGTTGACATAAACAGGCTATCAGCGACATACGCCGTACCGTTAATCACTGCAGGTAAGCCATCCGTACCCATCTTTAAAAATACTGCGCGTTTGGTGGTTCCGTCTCCGCGCGGCCAGCTTAGCGTGGTGCTCGTATCTGTTGTATTGGAAAAAGTTATGGTGGTAGCGTGATCAAGGGGGTTATATAGCGTAGTACCAAATGCTGTTACCGAACCGGCATAATTATCGAAATCGCCGTTAGCCGCATATATGGGAACTGTTTTATCGCCGGGGACGCCGAAGAATGCGGTTGACCCGTCCGCGCTCAAGGCGCATGAAGTGTTTGAATACTGATCAACATCAGCGGGAGGAGTCTCCGCCGGCACCTCCCTTTGGGTCCAGGTGCTGCCGTTGCGGGTAAAGGCTATTAGATGTTCGCCTGCAGCCAGCACGGTATTACCGTCTGCACTCAGAGCAGTTCCGTGTACGCCCTCTTGTTTTGTCCACATACCGGCGGTGCGCTGGTAAACGGCACCACCAGCAATAAAAGTGTTACCATCCGCACTTAGTTTGATGTATCTAACGTCTTGCAATATTTTAGTTTCTACAGCCCAGCCTGTAGGTTTAAGAACATAGATAACAGTGTAAGGAATTTGAAAAACATAATTATATCGTCCGTAAAGGCCAAACGATACAGATGCGGCTGTTTTACCATCGGCACTTATTGCTACCAGGTTTCCCGGTTTACCGGTGTAGGCATTATAATATTGTGGTTCCTGAGGGATATCGTTTCCATACTCGTCAATTTGAGGCCTTTGATAGACCGCATACCTCGCCGAATCAGCAGGCACATCGGGCACTGCTTGTGCCTGCCAGGTATTATTGATAAATTTCATAATAGTTAAGCCACGTGGTGTATACCCCCCGCCGCCATAATTACCACCGCGCGATTGCCTGCCCAATATGGCTGTTTTACCATCTGCCGAAAGGGCAACCGTACTGCCCACCGAATCATTTAAGGTTTTTCCATCGGTCCAAATATTATTGTTGCGTTTATATAACGCTACCGGTCCCGACACACCTACTTCCTTACCTATTAATACCGTGTTTCCGTCGGCACTTAAGGATACGTCGTTTTGACTCGCAATACTCCCAATACCAGCACTAAAAACATGGGTAACATTCCACCTACCGTTTGTGCGCGTGTACAATAGGTATACATTATAATAGTTTTGCAAACCCGAAACTATGGCGGTATTGCCGTCAGCACTCAGCGTAACCGATGAGCCCTGCTGAGCCACAACTTGATTACCATATGATGATGAACGTTTAGCGCTATCGATAAGCTTTGCGCCTTGCTGAAAAATGGGATAAGGTATGTGGTTACGGTAAAATCAGTGGCAGAACTTACACCGTCAACTACCGTTTTGCCAGTAATTGCCCCCGGCATTACCATCCCCACTATTTGAGTAGCCGTATACGATGTAATGATAGCAGGCTTACCACCTATAATAAGTGTTGATGAAGACGTAAACCCGCTGCCACTTACAGTAACTAAAGTACCTGGTGCCCCTGACGAAGGCATAAAAGATGTGATGGTTAACGCAAATGCGGTTGCATGCATGCTGTTTGCAGAGGATGTCGGTTTAGCACCAGATGCAGATATGGCGTAAAATGCTATTGCAAGCACCAGTACAATGCATTTGGCTTTTCGATAACAAAGTTGAGGGAATGAAATTGCGTATAAGGTTAAGGCGTTAATCATATAAATAAATATTACATTCTATGGCATTGCTAAATACTTACCATTAAATGCACATATTTTTTTTCAAAATGCGCCCACTGATATGATAAGGTTAGTTTTTACATAACTGATTTTAACCCTAATATTCAGCTACATACAGTTATTATAAGCCAAATATAGCTATTTAAATATTATTTATTATTAAAATACTATTTAAATAATCATCAGAGAACCAATTTAAGTGATTAATTAACACTCTGCAGGAAAAACCGCTTTTCGGACTAAATCGCTTTAAAATAAACTTTACTTTAGAAAAGACCATTAGGGCCTTGAAAAAAATGCCACGCGGGATTTATGCTTTATTTGAAGTTAATTTAGTGCGTATAAAAAAATAGTGTTGCCGTCAAAAGGATAACACCGGCATTCGCCTAATATATTGCCCGCCCTCTAAAATCTGGAGCATAAACTTAGCTACATCAAGGCGGCTGATGGTTAAGTGTGGTTTGGGAATATTATTTAAACTTACCCTCACCGGTTTGCTTTTAAGTGAATTAACCAGTCCAACAGGGCGCGCAATTGTGTAGTTCAATGCGGATGCCTCGAAAAGTTCTTCCTGTTTTTCATGGTCCCGGTAAGCGATACCGATGTTACTATTATCTATCAACCATTTAAACCACCAGGGTATCTCCTGCCGGCTGCTGCCAGCGCCCCAGGCAGAAATTACGATAACCCGGGAAATGCCATAATTGGGTGCCAGATCAATCAAATGCGCCGCGGTTTCGGAGAGCAGTGTTTTTGGTGTACGCAAGGGCGACCATGGAAAATCTGAAGTGCGGGAGATATTAAGTGCGCTTAAAACCGCTTCGCAACCATTCATGGCGTTGGCCAAAATGTTTTTGTCTGCGGGTGTCCCCTCAAAAATTGTTAAGGCAGCATGTAAAGCCACTTTGCTTTTATCGCGCAGTAAAACATTAATATGATAACCGCTGGCTAAAGCCTGCTGCAAGAGTAATTTACCCGTACGGCCAGTAGCACCTAAAATGAGGATTCGCATAGCTCAAAAATAGATCATTATCAGAAAGATGCACGTAAATAATTAGCCATAATTATCTGAAAAACTTAATTTAACCCAATAGTAAAAAATTAAGGACAAAAATCAATTGTTGCTGATCGTGCTGACTAAATTTTACCACATCTCAGACAAAATTTAAGCTATTAGTAAAATACTTCATTCTTAGTTTCTAAAAACTACCTGAATAGGCAACCACGATCTTTTTTATTGCTCTTTAAGGCTATTTAAGACAAAAAATTAATAATTTAGTAACAAACTAACACTCACGATGAAAAAACCATTACTTTTTTGTTTTTTCCTGATGATATTTCAATTTTGCCGGGCACAGGAAACATTTCCTGTTAATGGCAGCTGGGATATCCGCCCCGGGAAATACGCTTTTATTAACGCTACCATTGTTACCAGTGCCGACTTAAGCATTGCCAAGGGTACGCTGCTGGTGAACGACCGCACTATTGAAGCCGTAGGCGCGCAGGTCACTATCCCCAAAGGCTACATTACCGTTGACCTTAAAGGAAAATTCATTTACCCCGGTTTGATAGATGCTTATACCACCTATGGCATGCCCGAAGCCCCGCGACAAGCCTTTGGCGCCGGCGGTTTTGGTGGCGCAAGGGTATATGTATCCAACAAACCCGGTGCTTATGGCTGGAACGAGGCCATTAAGCCGGAAATGAGCGCAAAAACCGTGTTTCATGTAAATACCGATGCAGCGGAAGTGCTTAAAAAGAATGGCTTCAGCACCGTGCAGTCTTTAATTCACGATGGTATTGCCCGAGGCACTTCTGCAGTGGTGAGCCTTGGTGATGAGCGAGACAACTTCGTCATGCTGAACGACCAGGCAGCGGCCCATTATTCCTTCAGCAAAGGTACCGCAGCAACCAACTACCCTTCTTCGTTAATGGGCAGTATAGCCCTGTTGCGCCAAACTTATTTGGATGCGGCCTGTTACAAAACCCAAAAAAACGAGTACAATATTTCGCTGGATGAATTTAATAAAACGCAAAACCTGCCGCAGATCTTCGAGGTGAATGATCCGCAATCTATCTTGCGTGCCGTAAAAATTGCCAAAGAGTTTGGCAAACAATTTATTTTAAAGACAGATGGGTTGGAGTATCAGCGTATTGCCGCAGTTAAAGCAACGGGCAGCGCGTTGATCATCCCGTTGAACTTCCCGGCACCCTACGAGATCGAAGATCCGCTGGATGCCCGTAACGTGAGCTACGAACAACTGAAAGGCTGGGAACTGGCACCAACTAATCCTGCGGCGCTGGAAAAAGCAGGGGTTAAATTTGCGATCACCTCTTATGGTTTAACAAGCGCCAAGGATTTCTGGACCAACCTGCGCAGCGCCATTAGTTACGGGTTGACAGAAAAACAGGCCCTGCAGTCCCTAACTACTATCCCGGCAGAAATGCTGGGCGTTAGCGATAAGGTAGGTACGCTTGCCAAAGGTAAACTGGCCAGTTTCATTATCACTTCTGATAGCTTGTTCAAATCCGAAAATGTAATCTATGAAAACTGGGTGGAAGGCCGGCCTTACACTGTATCCAAAATGGATGTAGCCGATCTGCGCGGAACATACACACTCACCGGCGATGCCTTCGCAAATACGGTTTTAAAGATAGGCGGCACACCGGGTAGTTATGATGTAAACATCGAAAGGGCCGGCAATGACAGCGTAAAAGTCAAAGGTACTATCGTACGCACAGGTGATGACGTAAGCATTTACTTTAACTACAAAGCCAAACCGGCGGGGATCATCCGGCTGGCGGGCCATATTTCAGCCGTGTCTCCCTTAACTATTCGCGGTAATGCAATTTTACCTGATGGTAATACAACTGCATTCAGTGCTACTTATTCCGCAGCTGCTTTGGTAATAGCACCCTCTAAAAAGGATGCGCCTAAACCAAATCTGGCTATTGGCCCTGTTATATATCCCTTTGCGCCGTTTGGATACACGGAGCTACCAAAAGCTGAAACCGTATTACTGAAAAACGCTACCGTCTGGACCAACGAAAAAGAAGGCATTCTGCAAAATACCGATGTACTGCTGGAGAACGGTAAGATAAAAGCCGTTGGTAAAAACCTGACCGCAGGCAGCGCCAAAGTAGTAGATGCTACCGGCAAAAACGTTACCGCGGGGATTGTAGATGAGCATTCACACATTGCGATCTCCAACGGGATCAACGAGGGTACGCAATCTGTAACTTCGGAAGTCCGGATAGCCGATATCATTGATGGGGAAGACATTAACATTTACCGACAGCTGGCTGGCGGGGTTACCACATCGCACATTTTACATGGTTCGGCCAATGCTATCGGCGGTCAAACACAACTGATCAAACACCGCTGGGGTATGCTGCCGGAGGAGTTGAAGTTTGCCGGTGCTGACGGTTTCATCAAATTTGCACTGGGCGAGAACGTTAAAGGCAGCAACAATAATATTACGCCTGGCTCTGTACTCCGCTTTCCGCAAACAAGGATGGGTGTGGAAGAAGTATACATAGATGCTTTTACCCGGGCTAAAGAATATAAAGCCGCCCGTGCTGTAAAAGGAAATACGGTTCGCCGCGACCTGGAGTTAGATGCGCTGGTAGAGATCCTGGATAACAAACGCTTTATCACCTGCCACTCCTACGTGCAGTCAGAGATCAACATGCTGATGCACGTGGCCGATTCGCTGGGATTTAAGATCAACACCTTTACTCACATATTAGAGGGTTATAAAGTAGCCGATAAAATGAAAGCGCATAACATTGCGGGATCAACCTTCAGCGACTGGTGGGCTTACAAAAATGAGGTAGCCGAGGCAATCCCTTATAATGGCAAGCTGATGCACGAGGTGGGTTTGGTTACCGGGTTTAATTCGGATGACGACGAGATGGCCCGCCGGTTAAACCAGGAAGCCGGCAAGGCGGTTACTTACGGGCACATGAGCCAGGAAGAAGCGCTGAAACTGGTTACGCTAAACCCCGCCAAAATGATGCATGTAGATAACCGCATCGGCAGTATTAAGGTTGGCAAAGATGCCGACGTTGTGGTATGGTCGGCAAATCCTTTATCCATCTATGCAGTTGCCGAGAAAACGTATGTAGATGGCGTACTGTATTGGGATTATTCGCAGGATGCGGCTAAGCAACAAACTGTACAGGCAGATGAGGCACGCATCGTTCAAAAAATGCTCGATTTGAAAAACGCCGGTGCAACTACACAAAAGCCATCAGGACCGCGCAGGCCGCGATCTTACCAATGCGAAACTTTGGAAGAAGATAACTTTGTGGTGCAGGACGACTATACCGAAATGGAGAAAGAACGTTCAGCCAAACAATCCGCTGCGAGAATTAAATAACCCCCAAAATTGAAAAAAATGAAAACAACAATATTGAGTTTAGGAGGGTTATTGCTTGGCATCAACCTCGTTTACGCCCAGGCTAACATCTCACCGGCAAAGCCGCAAAGCAAAGCCATAATATTAACCGGAGCCACCATTCATGTTGGCAACGGCCAGGTGATCAGCAACGGTTATATCTCTTTTGATAAAGGTAAAATAACCGCCATAGGCGAAGGTGCAGGCCCGGCCAATGCCGGCTATGAAGTCATCAACGCTGCAGGCAAGCAGATCTACCCCGGCTTTATTGCCCCTATGACCACGCTCGGGTTGGTAGAAGTTGAATCCGGCGCGCGCGGTACGGTGGATGATGAAGAAACAGGCGAACTCAATCCGCATGTCCGTTCTATCATTGCTTATAATACCGACAGTAAGGTGATCCCCACTGTACGAAGTAACGGCATTTTGCTGGCTCAGCCAACGCCCAATGGTGGCATCATCTCCGGAGCATCATCAGTAGTACAGCTGGACGCCTGGAACTGGGAAGATGCTGCCTATAATACCGATATGGCAATTCATTTGAACTGGCCATCAACAGGTAACAACGGCCGCAGGCGCCCGGCAACACCCGGGGTGGCGCAGGAAAGCCCCGCAGAGCGCGCGCAAAAATCTATTGATGCCATTACCCGCTTATTTACCGAAGCCAAAGCGTACAGCGAAGGCACCAGGCCATCTGCCGCCAACATCCGGTTTGAAGCGATGAAAGGTTTGTTTAATGGCAGCAAAAAGCTGTTTGTAGAAGCCAGCACTGCCAAACAAATTATGCAGGCAGTTGCCTTTGCGAGGCAATTTGGTGTAAAAGCTGTTATAGTGGGCGGCAAGGAAGCTTACCTGGTGACGGATATTTTGAAAGAAAACAGTGTGCCGGTCATCATCCGCGAAACGCAGACCCTGCCCGATCGCGCGGAGGATGATGTTTACCTGCCCTACAAAATGCCAAAGATCCTGCAGGATGCAGGCGTACTTTATGGCTTAACAGGTACGGGATTCTGGCGGCAACGCAACCTGCCTTTTGAGGCCGGCCAGGCCGTTGGATATGGCTTAACCAAAGAGCAGGCACTATCGATGATCACCATCAACAATGCAAAGATCCTGGGTATCGATAAAACTACCGGCACGCTGGAAGTAGGTAAAGATGCCAATCTGTTTATCTCTGCAGGTGATGCCCTGGATATGATCACCCTGGATGTTGAAACCGCCTTTATACAGGGCCGGAATATCAACCTGGATAATTTACACAAGCAGTTGTATAAAAAATTCAGCGATAAGTATGGTTTTAAAGCTGACTAAAATAATTTAATACGCATGCAACTAAGCCGCCAGACTATTCATAAAGTCCGGCGGCTTTTTTACAGGTATCTCTAAAATAAAATTACCTCTTGCTATTTTACCCTTCTGAAAATGAAAGAATGATTGTTGTATGGGGCTGCAGCACAAGCTAATTATATTGTGAGAAAATAGATCCTGTTTTAATGTTAACTATTCAATCCACTTACTATCAACCCTATTTATCAATCAGCAAAAATTAATATCAGCTTAATAAAATTAACCCTACCTTGTGCCCAATGGCAGAATATTTTAAATCATTTATCGATTGGCTGGGTAAACTTGGAGAGGATCATCACGTTAACCCGCTGATTTTTGGTGGTATCTACTTGGGGGCGAAAAGTGTATTCCTGGTATTTCTGGGCATAGCATTAAAGAATCTGAGAGCTAAAAAGCCAATTTTTGTGCCCTTAAGCATCGCAGGGGCGGGATACAGTCTGCCATACCTGTATCTCATTATTTTTGGTACCGATATTTCTATCTGGCTCTACGTTTACATAGGCGGGGTTTTAATTTATGCCGCTTATTCCGTGTGGAAGAAGGTCAAAGCCAAGGCACAACCTGATGATGTAGTTATTTAATATAGTCGGTCAGCACTTCATTGTTTCTTTTATTTCCCGTCCACAGGCTTCAAAATGCTGATATCTTTTCCTTTCAGCATTTCCTCGTAGTTGATCGCCTTAAAATTCTTGTTTTGCATCGCTTTCAATTCCGGCGATAACAGCATATTCAACTCGGTTTGGCGGTGCAGGCTCGTAAGGGGTTTACCTTCTTTTGTATTCATCATGCTGCTATTCATATCAAATAGAGCATCCATCTCCGGGCCCATTTGCGCCACGTGGATCACTACTAAATTTGGTCGCGAAGCATTTAGCTTCTTGCCCACATAAGCCAGAAAAGCCTTCTTTTTAGTGGCAACCGGCTCACCCCACATTTCCAGGTAAGTTTCTTGAAAGTAGCTCACCGAACTTAGCGGTGAAATAGCCAGTTTATATTTGTGCGCCAGTTTTTCTGTAAGTGCACGCAAGGCCGGCGTGGATAATGCAACGCCCATATGCGGATCGATATATGATATTTTTAAACCCGATGCCTGGGCACGCGCTATCTGTGCTGAAAGCTCCTTTTCAACCTCTTCCATCTTATAGCCGCTTTTGGCAAAGTCGCCGGTTGACTGGCGAAAATAACCTACTTCATCAACCAGGCCCGGAACAGCCTCTTTACCCAACACCGGTCCCCAGCGGTAGTAGCGCCACTCGGATGTAAGGGTTAAGTGCACCCCCACGCTTATTTGCGGATTCTTTTTCAAAATAGCCACGGCCTCCTGGTACCAGGGGCAGGCAAACTGCACCGAAGCAGAAAAAGGCATCCCGGTTTTGGCAACTTGCTGCATGGCCATATTTACGGAATGGTTCATGCCGATGTCATCCAGCCGGATCAACAATTTAGGCAGTTGATGCTGGGCGGAAATGCAAAGGCATTGGCTCGTTAACAATAATACAGCTAAACTAAATTTGTAGAAATATTTCATATCGGTAACAAGATAAAAATGCAATACTGGTCTGCTTACTCAACCACCTCGTAAATAGTTACCGGCAGTGCTTTATTCTTCAAATTCACATCCCCTATTTTCTTGCAATGGAAAGATTCCTTGGCTTTATGGAAGGTTTCTTCGGAGATGATGATCTGCCCGCCTTTTGCTGCGGACTGCAGTCGCTGGGCCAAGTTTACCGCATCACCAATAACCGTGTAATCAAGCCGCTTTAAGGAAGCCGAGCCGATATTACCCGATACTACTTCACCGGAGTTGATGCCTACCGCAATTTGTGGCTGATAAGATTTCTCCCCTGCGTGTACCGCGGCCATACCGCTAATAACTGTGCGTGCTGCAATTGCGGCATCAATGGCCCTGTCTAAATGGTATTCGCCACGGAAAACGGCCATCACCGCATCGCCCATAAATTTATCCACATGTCCACCCTGTGCAACTATTTCCTTTACAATAACATCAAACAGGCTATTGATCAGGGTTACCACGGTGTTTGCCGGTACGTTTTCGGTAATTGCTGTAAAGCCGCAAACATCTACAAACATAATGGTGGTTTCTACCACTTCGTTTTTTAACAGGCTGTTCTCAAACTCCTTATGCGTCATGAAGTTGAGCACATTTTCATCCACATACATCTTAAGGATGTTATTCTCTTTGATGGCCTTGAAGGTTTCCTGCAGCTGCTTTACGTGGAGGATAGTTTTCTCCATCGTGAGATCAAGATCCTCAAAATCCACCGGCTTACACACAAAATCGAACGCGCCCCGGTTCATCGCCAAGCGAATATTCTGCATATCACCATAAGCTGATACCACTACCGCTTTCAGCATAGGATTGGCCTCTGGCAGGCGGCTCAACAAGGTAAGTCCGTCCATTACCGGCATATTGATATCACTCAGGATGATATCCAGATCCGGGTGTTCTTTTACTTTTTGGAGGGCTTCTTCGCCGTTTTGGGCGAACACAAATTCGTAGATATTTTCCCTGATCTTTTTCCTGAACTTCTGTTTTACCAGCAGTTCCAGGTCAGCCTCATCATCTACTACTAAAATTTTGGCCATTATTGCTGTTCGGTAAAAGTTTTAAGTTTCTCTTTAAGTAGGTTAAAATCCAGGGGCTTGGTTAAAAAGTCGTCGGCCCCTTTCTCCATTGCCTGGCGGTGGTTCTCTTCATCGCCGTAAGCAGTGATCATCATTACCACGGGCGGCGGCGGCATATTAAAATCTTCGCGAATATGAGTTAGTAGTTCAATGCCGCTCATTCCCGGCATATTAATATCGCTCAGTATCAGCACCACCTCCGAATGTTTATCAGCGAGGTAGTTAAGTGCCTGCTCACCACTTTGGGCAAAGCTAAATTCTATCTCATGGTTTTTAATCTCTTTGCGAAAACGCTGTAAGAAAAGCGGCTCTACATCCGCCTCATCATCTACTACTAATATCTTCATAAGGTGCGTAAATATACTTTTTTTAAGCCTTTGCCGGGAAGGAAATAATAAATTCGGTGTATTCCCCCTCTTTGCTTATAATATCAATTTTACCACCATGTGCCTTCACAATGATATCATAACTCAGCGACAAACCCAGGCCCGTACCTTCCCCGGTTGGTTTAGTAGTAAAGAATGGCTGAAGAATTTTGTCCTTAATTTCATCCGGAATACCTATACCATTATCCCTTACCATAATTTTTACCGCATCCCCGGCCAAAAACGTCGTAACCGATACCGTTGGCTTAAATCCTTCCAAAGCTAATTTTTGTTTTTGCTGCACGGCATAAAAGGCGTTGTTAAAAAGGTTTAAGAGCACCCTACCCACATCTTGCGGAACTACGTTAACTTTGGGCAATGCGGGGTTAAAGTTAGTGACCAGGTCGGCATTAAAGGTTTTATCCTTGGCGCGGAGGCCATGATAAGCCAGCCGTAAATATTCATCGGCTAAGTTATTGAGATCGGTAGGTTCCTGTATATCACTACTGGCGCGGCTGTGCTGCAGCATTCCCTTTACAATCCCGTCGGCCCGCTTGCCATGGTGTCGGATCTTTTCCAGGTTCTGTTTTATATCGTTGGCAATTGCCATCGCTTCTTCGGTATCACCTTTCGCCAGCTCCTCTCCCATTTCGTCAATCAGCTCCATGCTTACTTCAGAAAAGTTGTTTACAAAGTTAAGCGGGTTCTGGATCTCGTGAGCAATACCGGCGGTAAGCTCGCCTAATGATGCAAGCTTTTCGCTTTGGATCAACTGCTGTTGTGTGGCTTGTAAAAGCTTTACAGCATCCTGCAACTCATCTTTCTGGCGGGTTAATTCGGCAGTACGCTCGGCAACCAGCTGGTCCAGTTCCTCATTTCGTTTGCTTACGATCTTAATTTCTTCCTGCTGCTTTTTGGTATTTGCCCAGCGGTAAAAAGTATAAGCAAAGGCGATGATGATACCGTAAACAAAAATACTTTCGTAGTCATCAAAAAGTTTCGGTGCAACCAGTTCTGCAAGCCAACTGGCAAAAGTGACGCCGACAAGCGGGTAAGGGGCAATGATCAGAAAGCGCATCGGCAGGAAATCTTCCTGCCGCAATAAAAAAGTAATTACACCGAATAAAAACACCGCACCAGCCAGCATATTATTATGCTCAGAGAACGCGCTGCTGGATGCAACAAATATCAGCCATATCATCCAGCTGCCGGTATTAAGCATATTGCCCCATTTGAGCTTAAGGTCTGTAAATTTAATTGTGCCATTAAGTCGCCTCAATAACATAAACGCAGCCAGGTACGAAAAGAAAAACATGCTTGATTTCGGATTAGTTATGCGCTAAGATAAATATAAGCGACGAACTTATTTATTTAAGATAAAATACCTAAACTACCGGCTGGGGCAGATTAACTTTAGTCCTGCATTTCATAACAGCGCTGCTCCGCAGCATTCTTTAATACCATGTTGCGTTTTAATAATAGATGGTTCATGTAATCGGTCAGGATATACTTATCCACCAATTTCCCTAAATAGCCAAATGGCGATTTGAAAATAAACTCATCCATCATCAGGGTGTGTGCACCTTCTTTTCTAAACTGGTGCAGGTGGCGCAGCATTTTAAACGGGCCTTTCACTATCTCGTCTACAAAGTAATCGTTCAACTCCATTTCGCTGATGCGGATGGTCATTTTCAGGTTCATTCCAAAATGCCTTGCACCCCAGGTTACCCAATCGTTGAGCGATAGTAAGCCTTTCGTTTTACCGGCTATGGCTCTTTCACCGGTGTGTTGCATGGAATTGAGGTGCAGATCTATACTTCGTGACAGATCAAAACAGACCGCAACAGGCGCATTGATCTTTGTGGTTAATTGAATAATAGCCATAACGTTATACCCTCAAACTTAAAATATCGTGAATGGCATGTTCTGCTTTTGGGAACTGGAAAACGAAGCCTGCTTCCAGCAATCGCTTTGGCGCAACCCAGCGGCTTTTCAGGATCAGCTCGGTTTCGGTACCGATTAATCTCGCGCCAATTTCCAGCAGCCATTGCGGCGCAGGCAGACCAAAAGGAATGCCATAGGCTTTGCGGATAATGCGCATCAGGTCCTTATTTTTTGCCGCTTCGGGGGCCGCGCAGTTAATGATGCCATCCAGTTCCGGGTGATCCATCAAAAATTCAATGATCCTGCAAGTATCATGCTCATGAATCCAGGCTACATATTGTTCACCATCTCCCTGTTTGCCACCCATGCCTAGCTTTACCAGGTTAAGTAAGCGCGGAAAAACGCTGTCGCCCCGGCCCAATGCGATACCATGGCGTAAGGCCACTTTTCGTGTACCGGGCGTATCCGCATCAAAAAAAGTTTGTTCCCATTGCCTGCACACATCTATAGAAAACCCGTAGCCAATTTCGCCGGTGGCCTCGTCCTGGCATGGTCTTCCGCATGGCGATAAATGGTAGCGGATACCAGGTTGATCCACAACTTGGGCGGATGACTAAGGGCAGCAACTACGCGGCCAAGCAAAGCGGTAGGCACTACTCTTGAGCTGATGATTGCCGCTTTGTTCTCTTCGGTATATCGGCAATTAACATTTTTACCGCATAGGTTAATCAGTAAATCGGCACCATTTAATTCATTTGTCCAGTCTCCGGCCGTTTGCCCATCCCATAGCACGGTTTTAATATTACCATCAGGAGCGGCTGGTTTTCGGCTTAGCAAAATGATCTCGCCGGCCATTGCTTTAAAATATTTGGCCAGCACGGTACCTAAGTATCCATTGCCGCCTGCCATTACTATTCTATTATATTTCATGATAAGTCTAATTTAAAATTACTGCCAAAACCAGCAGCCTGTACAGCACCCAGCTCACTGTAAGCAACCAACCTAATCCCATTAAGCGGCTGCGGCGGATGTGTTCTAAAAACATTAGCCCGGCCACGGCTAAAAAGCACAAGATACAAACTACAGGACCTAGCGCCACAAATTGGACTACTAGTAATACAGGCAGCAATAAAAGGGAACCCGCTAAAGAAATGGTCATCATATTGCCCAGGTACTCCCAGCGTTTGGCCGGTGTGTAAAACACTACAACGCCCTGAAAAACAATCTGCCCGCCGCAGATGTAATACTCTCTCAGCGGATGACCCAACGGAACCGGCGGTGTTAAGTGCCGGGCGTACACCGTTAAGATACTGCCCACCACCAACCAGGCAAATACCAGATAAGCCATACGATAACCCAGGCGAAAGCTGGGCTGTACACCCTGCCCCGCCTGAGCAACCGGGATAATAACCCTGCGGTTGTAAGATACAAAAGCATAAACCCTGCTCATCAGCCACACGAATGGCGGGTATAAAAACAATTTTTTAAATACAGGGAAGCTGTTGCCAATTACCTTGAACAAACTGCGGATGCCATAATTCACTTCACCGGTTTGCGTATCAACAAGAGCAATCTCGTCTGCGGCGCGTTGCCTGTCAACCAGCGGGCAAACGGCCTCGGGCATATCCTGGTAGCTTGCCCGGCCACCGGCAGCCAGCATCCCGCTGCCAGTAAAGGCTTTGGTATAGGCTTTACACATGGGGCAGTCAGCATCGTACAGGATAATGTGGTTATTCAGCGTTTTCATAGCTACAGGGATTAGCGTTCTACAAATACTACATTGTTTGTGGCTTTGGTCTGTTGCGCTTTGTTACGGAGTTTAAAAAAAACAACGATGTTAAAAAAGTGCATGGCACCAAGAATAAGGATAATGGTACCTACTTTATAACTCAGCACCTCTATTACCTCCTGCGTGCTTTTTATGGTGTCGGTTTCTTTCAACACCAGGGTCATGTACCCGATGTTGATGAGGTAAAAGCCTACCACTAATAATTTGTTCACGCTATCGGCCAGCGGCGTGTGGCCATGAAAAATATCTACCAGGAAAATGCGCCCATTGTTAAACAAAACTTTGGCCACCCAAATAGTTAATAAAATACTGATGGTTAAATAAACTGTGTAAGTAAGGATGAAGTAGTTCATGATTTTTATGTTTTATTGTTCTGCTTATTGCATGGACAAATATAGAACAACATTACTGAACTTTCAAAATATATTGAAAGTTTATTTATAGGATTTGATGATATGTTGCACAGATAGCGGACTGATATTTGATTATCTTGCCCATACATGCAAATCAGCGATATACACATCATAATCAATCCCGCATCGGGCAAATCAGAAGCTATTTTAAGCTACCTGCAACATGCTTTATGTAAAACTGCAATTAGCTGGCAAATAACAGTGGGCATTAAAGAAGATGACGCCTACACTATTGCAAAGAATTTAATTGGCAAAACTCAGCTAATTGTAATTTACGGTGGCGACGGCAGCATCAGCCAGGTGGCCCGGGCGCTCTGTGGAAGTGATACCCCTATGGCCATCATCCCGGGGGGTACGGCCAACGTAATGTCGAAAGATTTGGGCATTCCGCAGGATTCTCAGGATGCGCTGGCCTTGATCATTAGTGGCGATACCGAAGTAAGACAAATAGATATGGGCCTTGCTAACGGCTGCCCTTTTGTACTCAGGTTAAACATGGGTATTATGGCAGATATGATACTGGACGTAGATACCTACCTTAAAAATAAGCTAGGCCAGTTGGCTTATGGTATTTCCGCATTTAAAACAGCGGTTACCGCAAAACCCGTAACGTATAAGATGTGGCTAGATGATGTTGAAATTATTGAATCGGGCGTATCGTTAACCATCACCAATGCAGGCAGTATCGGGATCAGCGATATGGCTTTGCTGCCCGGTATAAGTGTGTCCGACGGTTACCTGGACGTGATATTGATGCACGATACCGACCCGCTTTCCGTTATCAAAGTGGCAGGCTGTACGCTTTTCCATACGGAATCTGAAGTATTGAAACACTGGCGCTGTAAAAAAATAACGGTCGAACCGGAACAAAACATGCATTACATCTGCGATGATACCGAACGGCAGACTAGTAAACTTGAAGTAACCCTACTCCCGCTTGCCTTAAATGTATTGGTACCGGCAAAAAAAAATAATGATGTTGTTTAAAATTAAAAGCATATGGGTGGTTATCGTCATCTTTTTTCAAAAGATGATCGACATTTTACATCGCTATATTTTTGGCTTACCTAATATTAAAAAAAGCCAGATAACGGCTCATTTATACTTAGGCAGCCAGTATAATTTGATAGGCCTTAAAAAGTTGAAAGCACTTGGGATCACTGCTATCGTAAATATGCGCGAACACGCTGTTTACCCCAAGGCGAAATATGTCGGTATCAAATACCTGCATTTACCAACCGTGGATAATACGCCGCCGCCATTGGATATCTTGATTAAGGGTGCCGAGTTCATGGCTACCGAAATTAATAAGGGTGGTATTGTATATGTACACTGCCGCCAGGGTTTGGGCCGTGGGCCTACCATGGCGCTGGCCTATCTTATTAAGGCCGGGGCAACTTATGAAGATGCTTTTAAAGTTATAAAGCGGGTGCGCACTTTTATAGCACCCCGCCCCTCTCAGGTTGCCCGGTTAAAGGAGCTGGAACTATTTTATCATCAGCACCCCAAATACAGTATTAACACGTAATCACTTCGGCAACTTAACTTTATATACCCTAAACGGATACTCCACCCTGTTTTCACCACTATTGTATTTACCCAGGCGGTTCATTTGCGAGGCGCTTAGATACAAATAACCATCGGCACCGATGCCGAAGGAATCGGGCCAGATCAACCTTTCGTCTTTTACAAGCGTATTTAATCTACCATCCGGCGTTATATACTGGATGGAATGATCGGGTGAATTGCTGAGGTAAATATTGCCTTTGGCGTCCGCTATCATACCATGGCACACACCCGTTTCCGCAACCGTTTCTACTTTTTGGGCTAAATCCGCATTGCTCAACAAAATATCGGCGAGATAAGCCGTTGCTATGCGGTATAATTTAGTTTGGTTGATTGCCCGGAAATAAAAGTATTTATAGTCGCGGGTTAGGGCAATCCCGTTGACATTAGATACGAAAACTTTTCCATCTTTATCTGCTACGTCTTTTCCGTCAATATGAAGCCTGAAGTTTGGGTCTGCCAGGGTTGATTTGTCATCTTTCAGCACAACCCGGCTTTTACCACTCGTCAGATCCAGCACCACAATGGCGTGCAACCCGGGATCCGACAAGTAGGCCAGGTTACGGCTATTGTCGATGCACATGTCGTTCAGGGCACTCTTATCTTTTGGAAGATCGTCAAAAGTGTAAATACGTTTGATCTTGTTCTTATTTAGATCGATTTGGATCAGTTTGAATTTGCCCTGACTGCTCTTACTGTCCCCGATTACAGCGGCTCCGCCGGCCGGTGCCGAATCCAGCACCCAAAGGCAATTACGATCATCAGCATAAAGGTCCTGAACATTTACAAAATGGGTTTCGGGCTGGTCGGGCATGAATTTATTCCACTCTTCATTTGGATAGGGCACGCGTTTGCCATCGATAATCTCGGTGAGCCCATACAAAAAGGGTTCCGCATGCGGAAACGAAACAAATAGGCGATTTGATGAACGATCCACAGTGACTCCAATCGGTTGGTTTTTCCCAAAGGATGCTACTTCAATTAATTTTTCATCCTTTTGCGCCGCCGCGCCATAAATTATTGCCATAATAAACGTGATGGTAAGTGATTTCTTCATTTTCGTAATTCTAACTATTTATAATACTCACGAAAGCTGATTTAGTTATAGTTTAAACAACTTATACAAGCGATTAAGTTCTAATCAAAAATATATGCACTAATCACCCGCTAAATAAAATTTACTTGTTAAAATTGCGTTGTTAATTATTTGTATTGCCGTGATTGATTTAGCTGCATAAATATCCATCTTTACCCAATGTTTAGAAGTATAAGAAACCGATACCTCAGATATCTAACCATATTCGTTTACTTTGTTATCATCTTTTTCTGTGCCATTGAATTGAATTTTCTATGGCTGTTCGGCTATTCGCCTGACATGAAGGACATTAAAACACCCGAAGTATCGGTATCCTCAGAAGTTTACACTGCCGATGGCAAACTGATCGGTCGTTTTTATAAGGAAAACCGTTCCCCTGTTGATTATAAAGGCATCTCGCCTGGCCTGGTCCATGCATTGGTTGCAACCGAAGATGTACGTTTTTACAAGCACGGCGGGGTAGATTTTTATGGCTTTATCACCAGTATGGTGGCTACTGCAAAAGGCGACAGGCGCGGTGCAAGTACCATTACCCAACAGCTGGCGAAAAACCTATTTAATACCCGCAAGCGTAAATCGCAGGGAGTTATTAAGTATGTTCCGGTATTGCGTACCGTAGTTTTTAAAATGAAAGAATGGATTACCGCCTTCAAAATCGAGCATTTATATACCAAGGAACAGATCGTCACCATGTATTTTAATACGGTTCCGTTTGGTAACAATTCTTACGGGATAAAAACGGCCACCTTAAAATATTTCAATAAAATGCCCGACCAGGTTTCGCCTTCAGAGGCTGCAACGTTGGTAGGCATGCTTAAAGCCACGTCTACCTATAACCCAAGGGTTTACCCGCAACGTGCAGTTGAACGCCGGAACGTGGTACTAAGCCAAATGCTGAAATATAATTACATTGATCAGCCGACTTATGCATCCGCTACAGCCATGCCGCTTGGCCTGGATCTGAGTTACATAGATAAAACGGGCCAGGGCGATTCCTACATTCGCCGGGCGGTGGAAAAATGGCTGGACAAATGGTGTAAGGATAACGGTTACGACCTGTATGAAGATGGACTCAAGATCTATACCACCATCGATAGCAAACTGCAGCAATACGCCGAAGAGGCCGTGGCCGAAAAAATGAAAATGCTGCAAAAGCGCTTCAATAATTTATGGGGAACTAAAAACCCCTGGCGCGATAGCAAGGGTGTTGAGATAAAAGATTTTTTATTGAAAGCCGAGCAGCGACTTCCAATATATAAACTGCTGGCCAAGAAATATAAAGGTGATACCACCCAGATCAACGCTTACTTTGAAAAGAAAAAACGCATGAGCGTTTTCACCTGGAAGGGCGACCAGGATACCACCTTCAGCAGTGTGGATTCTATAAAGTATTATACCAGGATCCTCAATACCGGTATGATGACCATGGAGCCTTCCACCGGGAAAATAAAGGTGTGGGTTGGCGGTATCGATCATAAATATTTCAACTACGACCACGTAAACCAGGCGAAGCGCCAGGCAGGTTCTACCTTTAAACCATTTGCATACGTAACCGCTTTAGATAACGGCTTTACGCCCTGCGATAAATTCACCGATAAACCGGTCACCATCAAGTTCAAAGATAACGGCAAGGATGATGTATGGCAGCCCAATAATGCCGATTTTAATTTCTCCTACCGGGAGATGTCGTTGCGCTGGGCCATGGGTAAATCCGTGAACTCTATTACTGCCCAAGTTACCGAACATGTTGGCTGGGATAAAATTGTGCAGTATGCGCATAAAATAGGTATCGAAAGTCCGCTTAAATCGGTGCCATCTGTTTCGCTGGGTTCTAATGATGTTTCTGTGTATGAAATGGTACGCGCTTACAGCACTTTCTTAAATAAGGGCCAAAAGGTTAACCCCTTATTGGTTACTAAAATTACCGACCAGAAAGGCGACGTGATCCAGGAGTTTGCGCTGAAAGCTGAACAGGTTTTAAGCGAAGAAACCGCATGGCTGATGTTATATATGTTCCGTGGTGGTATGGAAGAACCGGGTGGTACCTCGCAGGCACTTTGGGAGTATCCCGGTTTATGGAAAAAAAATAATCAGATCGGCGGCAAAACCGGCACTTCAAGTGATTATGTAGACGGCTGGTATATGGGCATCACCAAAGACCTGGTAACCGGTATTTGGGTGGGTGCAGATGACCGCAGCGTACACTTTACCACGTCAGAATCCGGCGAAGGTTCGCATACGGCCTTGCCCATTTTTGGGAGCTTTATGGAACGTGTATACGCCGATCCGAAATCCGGTTATGGCTACGGCCCGTTCCCAAAACCATGGGTGAAGATCACCAAGGAATATATGTGTCCGTCGCCAAGGATCACTTCATCAGATACCACCGCTACAGACAGCCTGGAGATGCCGGCAGATACGGCAGGCGCAGTTGTAACCCCACCAGCCGATCCTGCACCGGAAAGCACCACGCCCGCACCTTAATAAATAGTAGTAAAAGCCGTTTGCCTGTCAAACGGCTTTTATATAAATTGCGATAGTCTAAATCAGCTTTATGAAGAAACGTTACGCTTGCTGCATAAAATTCTCGTTGTTATTGTTTTGCATTGTTTCGGCAATGCTGTTTAGTCAGCAGGCAAAGGCGCAATACTTTGGGCAGAATAAGGTTCGTTATAAAAAATTAGACTTTAAAGTTTACAAGACCCCGCATTTCGAGATCTACTATTATGTAAAAAATGATAGCATGATCAAACGATTTGCACAGGAGAGCGAACTTTGGTACACGCTGCACCAGCAGGTGTTCCGCGATACGTTCAGCAAGCCTAACCCCATAATTCTTTACGCCAACCACCCCGATTTCCAGCAAACTACGGCTATCGATGGGGAGATCAGCGTGGGTACGGGCGGTATAACCGAAGGTTTAAAAAACCGGGTGGTGATGCCGGTAATGGAAACTAATCAAACCACCCGCCATGTACTTGGCCACGAATTGGTACACGCATTTCAATACCATACCCTGCTGGGCCGCGATTCTTCCAACTTAGAGAACATTGGCAATTTACCCTTGTGGATGGTTGAAGGGATGGCAGAGTACCTGTCCATAGGTAAAAAGGATGCTTACACCGCTATGTGGATGCGCGATGCCTACCTCAATCACGATATCCCATCCGTAGCAGATCTAACCAATAGTAACAAATATTTCCCCTATCGTTATGGCGAGGCGTTCTGGTCCTATTTAGGTTCCACTTATGGGGATACCATCATTGTGCCATTCTTTAAAAACACGGCCCGTTTTGGTTTGCAGTACGGCATCAGGCGTACGTTTGGGTATGATGACAAAACGCTCTCGCGCTTGTGGAAAAACTCGATTGAAAACACCTATAAATCTTTCCTGAAAGATACCGTACAGAAACCGGTTGGTTTAAGGGTAATTGATGATAAAGTTGGCGGCGACCTTACCGTTGCCCCGGCGGTAAGCCCGGATGGCAGGTTCATCGCATTTCTTTCCTCAAAAAGCCTCTTTAGTATAGATCTTTACCTCTCCGATGCAAAAACCGGGCGAGTGATCAAGCGGCTCACGAGCAAGGTCTCCAACTCGCATGTAGATGAATTTAATTTTATCGAATCGGCGGGGGCTTGGTCGCCGGATAGTAAGCGGTTTGCCTTCAGCGTATTCAGCAAGGGGCGCAATCGGATGCTGGTGGTAGGCGTGCCTAACGGCGAGATCCTTAACGATATCTCCATGGGTAAGGCCGAGCAGTTCAGTAACCTCACCTGGTCGCCGGATGGTAATCATATCGCTTTCCAGGGCCTTTCAGAAGGACAGGGCGATCTGTATATATACAGCTTCGATACCAAAAAAGTTACGCAGCTTACCAACGATAAATATTCCGATTACCAGCCAAGCTTTTCACGCGACGGCAAAAAGATCATTTTCAGCAGTGACCGCAGCACTTATGACCAGGTACTTTCGCAGGAGCTCACCTTTAACCTGGCCGAACTGGATATTGCTACCGGCAAAGTAACCGATATCAAGGTGTTCAACCACGCCAACAACCTTAACCCGGTTTATTCGTCAGATGGTACCCAGGTTTACTTCCTGAGCAACCGGGACGGTTTCCGTAACCTTTACCGCTATACCACCGGCAACGGACAAGTGGAACAATTGACCAACCTCTTTACCGGTATCTGCGGGATCACCGAATTTTCACCGGCACTGAGCGTATCGGCCAATAATGATGTGGTATACTCCTACTACCGCAAGCAGAAATACGCTATCTACAATGCCAAATCCACCGATTTTACGCCGGTGATCGTTGATGGCGCCAATACGAATTTCGAGATGGCCTTACTGCCGCCTACCCGCGCTGTAGGGGTGGATCTTATCAATGCCAACTTAAATAACTACTTAGCCTATCCTAAGCTTCCTGCCGATTCGATTATCAATATCCCATACAAGCCAAAATTTAAAATGGATTATCTGGCAAGTAACGGCATTGGTGCCTCGGTAGGTTCTTACGGAACAGGCCTATCCAGCGGTATTCAAGGCGTGTTCAGCGATATATTGGGCCGCAACCAGATCTACGGCGGTTTAGCGGTTAACGGTGAGGTGTATGATTTTGGCGGTCAGTTTGTTTACATTAACCAGCAGGGCCGCTGGAACTTTGGTTTGGGCTTATCGCATATTCCTTATCAATCAGGCACCTACGGTGTAAGCCAGACCACCAGGGAAGTAGATGGCAAAACCATTAACGTGTTAGATCAGCATACCGATATCATCCGCACTTTTGAGGATGCCGTTCAGGGCTTTACCTCCTACCCCATCTCCCGCTCTACCCGGGTGGAGTTTGGTACCGGTGCAGCACGCTATTCTTACCGGGTAGATCGGTACAGCACCTATTACCCGTACGATTCAACCGGGGTGTACAGCGCTATTGACTATCAAAAGCATAAGATCTCGAGCGAGCAGTTTGCCAGCGAAACCGGTTATAACCTTGTCCCTTTTACCACCGTTCATGTTAACACCGCATTGGTGGGCGATAATTCTTACTTTGGTATTGCTGCGCCTTTAAACGGATATCGTTACCGGATCGAGGCAGAATACAATGTGGGAACGTACCGATTTTTCTCACCAACAATCGACCTGCGCAAATACGTACGGGTAGAACCGGTGACCTTTGCCGCAAGGCTATACGGCTACGGCCGTTTCGGCCAGGAAGCCCGGGGCCTTTATCCGCTCTTCATCGGCTACCCTTTCCTCATCAGGGGGTACGAAGCACAAACGTTTTACAACAATGCCAAACAAACCACCAACGGGTTTACCATCGATCAGCTTTCGGGTAGCCGCATAGCCGTTGCCAATTTTGAAATGCGCCTGCCCTTTACCGGGCCGGAGAAACTGGCTGTGGTAAAATCAAAATTCCTGTTTAGCGATCTGAATGTATTCTTTGATGCCGGCCTTGCCTGGAACAAAGGTAACCAGATCAAATTCCAAAGCGGCCCCGACAAAACAGGCGATGCCGTAGTGCTGGATGCTAACGGCAAACCAACGATCGGTACCGACGGCCAACCGGTTACACAAGCAGTTTACAATACCAACCAGCGCGTACCTGCACTAAGCGCCGGGATCTCGCTGAGGGTTAACTTCTTCGGATACTTTGTGTTGGAGCCTTACTATGCCTTCCCGCTGAACCGTACCGATGTTAAAAAACCTGTATTTGGTTTGACGTTTGCGCCGGGATGGTAAGCGTTAGCGTGGTGACATTATTAATAAAAAAATAAATTCTGATAGCTTATGAGCAAAACATTAATCATAATTAAATAAATTTTTGCAAGGAGGTAATCTCACCCGGCCATCTCAATGGATATTTATAACGGTGCTCAATATATTGTAAACCACTATACCCCCATTTACCATCAACTAATTCCTGAAGATCGAAATACCTTTCATCGTTATCTACTACTCTCGACAAAACAAGTGTCACCAGTGGATTCAATAATTGTTTGTTGACAAGCTTTGACCATTTAAGGCCATCATCCGGATAGCTAGTTATAAAGTAATTGCCTACCAATACAATAAAATTCAGCTTAAATCTATTAAAAGTTCTCTTCATTTTTAATAATCGGCAGATCCCGTCAAGATCTGACGTTTCAGTTAACTGATATTTAGCCAGATACGCTAACAGATCGCTAACAAGTAACTTTTGAAATTGCGGTAAATTTTCAAATTTTTCTTTATTGGCAAAGTAGAAGGCGTTAACCTTCTCGTTTGTTGGATAGTAGCGATCCGTTCGCCAGTTTTCTAACAATAGCATGTCCTTGGTAGCCAGGCATTTTGCGAATGGATTAATGGGCATTACTAAAAAGGTTCCATCGCTCAATTTGAAAACCGTGCTAAGGTTGAAATCAATAAGATCTATAGCCTCACCGTTCATGCGGGATTTCAGTTCGTTGGCTTCAGCCCAACTTAGTGTATCGTAATTAGCTTCCATTCAGGAAATATAATAAAGATTAATGTTAATATCATCTCCATTACTTTGTGTGGATGTAATTGGTCATCATTATTCTCTCCAAACAGCTGTAAGGAATACCCAACTATTACGACCAATAGATGACAATCGCTTTGGCATAATATTTCGTAAATTTATTATGCGGAAGCGGATTTAAATCAGCTTAACAATTCATCAAAAAAGACAGAAAAACAAATGAAAAAATCAATTTTAGCCATACTGATCATCAGCATATTCGGAGCAATCGGCTGCCAGAATATCAACGGACAAACCAAAAAACAAACCGCCAGCAGGCCAAAGAGTAAGCCGGCTGCAGAATGGAAAAAGGTGCTAACACCCAATCAGTATAATATTATGGTAGAGAGCGGCACCGAGCCACCCTACAAGAACGAGTATTATGATAACCACCAAAAAGGTGTTTACGTAAGTGCTGCTACCGGCGATGTGCTGTTTAGCTCGGCAGATAAGTTTGAAAGCGGCACCGGATGGCCAAGCTTTGTTAAAGCAGTTGACGCCGGGAAGGTAGAAGTGGTGCGCGATAACAGTTACGGCATGACCCGCGACGAGGTTATCGAAAAAAGCACCGGCTTACACCTGGGCCATGTGTTTGACGACGGCCCGGCAGACCGCGGCGGCAAACGTTTCTGTATGAACTCGGGCGCCTTAAAATTTGTTAAAAAGTAACCGCCCTGCGTGCCGGTTGTATAGAAGGCCTTCCGTAAATGGAGGGCCTTACTTTTACCCCGCTTTCAAAGTTTAACCCAACCGTAAGGTCAACCCAATCCGGGTTCACCTGCCTGATCATCTTTTCTTTTTGCGGCCTGGTAAAGGTGCTTACAAATTTAAAGCGCTCCATTGCCTGCTCTTCGGTATTGATCTCTTCAAAGTAAACCAACCTGTTTAACTGCTGCGCGCTATCAAAAAACAAAGTGGGCATCTCGCCGTAAAACTTCAGCGTTTTCAGCAGATCTGTGCACATTCCCACGTGTAGATTTTTTCTGTTCCTGTCGGTGATGATATAAACGAACCTCTTCATTTGATAAAAAAATTTGGCGGTTAAAAAATAATTACTAACTTTATGAGCATAAAATTACTAATAAATTTAGCAATTCCAAATTTTATGGCAAATATTTCTCAAAATATTAAGTTTCTTCGCAAAAAGAAAGGGTTAACACAGCAACAATTTGCAGATCAGGTAGGTATAAAACGCTCACTCGTAGGCGCTTATGAAGAAGAGCGGGCAGAACCAAAATACGAGTTACTAAAAAATTTAGCAGTGTTTTTTGATGTATCTATCGATGATTTTATAAATGAAACGATTGATGAGAAATGGGCACCAAAGCCAAAAGGCAATCCGGCCAACCTGCGGGTGCTTAGTATTTCTGTAGATAGGGAAGATAATGAGAATATTGAATTAGTGCCCATGAAGGCCAGCGCAGGCTATTTAAATGGCTATGCCGATACCGAATATGTGGCCGCGTTGCCAAAGCTTTATCTACCCATGTTTAAACAAGGCACCTTCCGCGGGTTCGAGATTAAAGGTGACTCTATGCTGCCCCTGCAGTCGGGAACGATTATTATAGGTGAATACCAGGAAAATTGGGCGGAAGTAAAAGCCGGCGAAACCTATGTGATCATCTCTAAAAATGACGGTATTGTTTACAAGCGTACGGGTAATAAATTTAAGGAGAATAAAAAGCTAAAGCTGATATCAGATAACCCGGTTTACGAGCCTTATGATATTGCAGGCGAAGATGTTTTAGAGATCTGGAAAGCAAAGGCCTATATTTCTACCCATATGCCTTTGCCAACGCCTGAGCCAACCATGGAAAGCCTCACCAGCATGATGGCCCATATGCAGCGCTCTATAGCAGGTTTAAAGGGAAACAACTAAGGTAGCAAAGAACACCAAAGGCGGCTTTGTGACTAAGAAAGGGATACGCTTAAGTTATGGTAATTTGCAACCATAACTTAAGCGTACTATATTATAAAAGAACCAGTTCATCGACTGATTGATATAGGCCAAATTATTATTGTAAGGGACTTACAGCAGGTATCGGTTCTATTAATGGCAATTCAAAGTAAAAGGTAGAACCTACATTCTCTGTGCTATGTAACTTGATTTTGGCTTGATGATATTGCAATATTTCCGCCACCAAAAATAAACCGATGCCAAAACCTGATACATGCTTGATTCTATCGTTGTTCACTCTGTAGAAACGTTCAAATAACCTTTCCTGGTCTAAGCGGCCAATGCCTATACCTTCATCAATTACCGATATTTTTACATGGTTGCCGATGTTTTCACAGGCAATAATAATGGTGCTGTCTTTTTCTGAATATTTAACAGCATTGCTGATCAGGTTTTCAAGTACCTGTGCTATTTTGCTTTTGTCGGCCACCACAGTAATTGCCTCCTTAGCCTGGAGGATAAATTTGTTGAACGGATAAAAAAGCCGGGCTTCCACAATTACTTCCTCCAAAAAAGAATAGACATCAAATTGCTGTTTATTTAAAACGAAGTGTCCGTTTAAAATTTGCGCATTATCTAAAAAGTTCTGGATCAGCGTGGTCATTTTAACGATCTGTTTATCTGCTCTCCCCAAAAAATTAAGTGTGAACTCGTCATTCGTTTGTTTTGCTTTCATTAACAACATTTGCACATTAGTTTTTACCGATGTGAGTGGTGTTTTTAACTCGTGGCTGGCAATCGTAATGAAATCGTTTTTACGCTGTTCTTCTTGTTTCTTTTCGGTAATGTTTCTTGCAATTTTTGAGATACCGATAATTTGCCCGCTTTTGTCCCTTATTGGCGAAATTGTAAGCGAAACATCCACCAGATCCCCGCTTTTTGTAATTCTTTTTGTATCAAAATGATCCACCTGTTCGCCCCGATGCAGTCGCTGTAAAATCGCTGTCTCCTCATCTACCCTGTCTGTTGGGATGAGGTGTAAAACAGACTGGCCGATCATTTCACCGGATGTATAACCAAACATTTTTTCAGCCGCTTTATTCCAGCTCGTAATTACACCTTTTAAAGTTTTACTGATGATAGCGTCACCGGTGGAGTCTACAATGGCAGCCAATTTCGCGCTTTTCTCCTCCGCCTCTAACATCTCCGTTAAATCTATCCCAATCATCATCAATCCGTCAATCAATCCAAAATCATTTCTGATCGGCTCATATACAAAGTCAATGATTCTTTGCTCTTCCCTGCCATTTTTTACGATTGTAACCTGGCGGGTCTTTGCCTGGTAGGCAATGCCGCTACTCATTACCTCATCGGCAATTGGTTGATAAAATTCGGCAGCCTCCTGCATCACTTCCCAAAAGGGCTTCTTTTCAAAATCGCTTCGGTTCTTTCCGGCCAGGGCTAAAAAGGCATCATTTACCGTTTCGGCTTTTAAAGGCGACCCTTTTAAAGTACATATACCAACAGGTGCCTGCATAATCAGGTTATATAAAATGCGCTTGCCTTCGTCCAACCCATTCCGGGCCAAAACCAATTCGGTTACATCAGTAGCATAACAAAATACGCCCACAGTATTGCCTTCCTCATCTTTGTAAGGCTGATAAGAAAAATTGAAATAAAAAGATTTGAGTTGCCCCCGGATTTCCAGATCGGCCCGCTGGTCGACTGCATGGTAGGGTACCCCGGTTTCATAAACGGACCTCTTAAGTTGTAAAAACGGCTGAGAGGCAAGTTCCGGCAAGGCTTCTATCAAAGGGAGCCCGATCACGTCAGCAGCTTTCCCCCAGGCTTTAAGCGTTGCAGCATTGGCCACCTTAATCGTCATATTTTCGCCCATGCACAGGTAAACCGGATACGGAGAATTTTCAACAATAGTTCTAAATGTGTATTCGTTCGGAACGCTCATGCACTAAGTATAGATAAAGATGTGTGTACAAGAAATTATAAAATCACTCCCTTGAAAATGAGAAAAAGAGGAACAGAATAGAAGGAAGTAACTGCTGACCGGAAAACACCTGCAAATTTGGCTTTTTTAATTTATAAAAAAGTTATTATTTGAATTTATACAAAAATTATCGCGTTACCGTCTATACATCTGTTTATTGAGCTAAAAGTTTCTTATACCGATACGGAAAAGATATTATGCTGATATTCAACTACCTTATCATCCTGATTGCCCTATCTTTTTAAAAAACTTTAATCATTTTGTAAACGCAGGGCACTCCCTCCTATAGCAACATTTAAGTTACAGTCGCGTTGTTAAACCATTGCATGTTATCTTTATCAAAACATCAATTAAAAACTAAACAAAAGAATGATGAAAAAACTTATGTTGATCTGTTGTTTCCTTGTTGGAATTACAGCAGTAAGCCATGCACAAGGTGGTGGTATGAGAATGAGCGCTGCCGACCGGGTGAAGGCTCTTAAAGAAAGTTTAAAGCTTACCGATGACCAGGTAACTAAAATAACCGCAATTTACGAAGGCCAAACCAAATCTATGGATAGCTTACGTACCGCCGGTGCAGATCGTTCTGCTATGCGCCCTTTAATGCAGGCTTCTAACGACAAGATAAAGGCTATATTAACAGCTGAACAAGCTGCTGCATGGCAAAAAATGATGGACGAAAGACGTGCCCGCATGCAAAATGGCGGTGGCGGCGGCGCTCCACCACAGAAATAATTCCTTCGGGGATAATAAATGAAGCGGCGATGAGCCGCTTTTTTTATTTTAGCAGAAATTTTGAAGGCTTTGGGTGCAGCGGATTTATATATACAAAACAAACTTAACGAACGCCGGCTGGCAGGTACCTACCGGCAGCTGAGGCCCGGCAATTCGCTGATAGATTTTTGTTCTAATGATTATCTCGGTTTTGCCCGGTCTGATGAATTAAAGAACAGTATTTCAGAAGAGCTGAGCAGGCACCCGGCAGAATTGATCGGTGCCACTGGCTCGCGTTTGCTTTCCGGTAACTCCACTTATGCCGAACTGCTGGAGCAAACACTGGCAAATTATCATGACAGTGAAGCCGGACTTATCTTCAACTCCGGTTACGATGCCAACGTGGGGCTGTTTTCTGCGCTACCGCAAAAAGGCGATACCATTATACATGACGCACTGATCCATGCCTCGATCATTGATGGTGCCAGGTTGAGCCACGCCAATAGATATACCTTCAAGCATAACAATTTGGAAAGCCTGGAGGGCAAACTAAAACAAGCAAAGGGTATTTGCTATGTAGTGATAGAAAGTGTGTATTCAATGGACGGAGATACGCCTCCTATTTTATCAATATTGAAGCTGACCGAATATTATGGTGCTCATTTAATTGTTGATGAAGCGCACGCAGTAGGTTTATACCCAACAGGATTGGTAGCAGACCAGGGTTTACAGCATCGCATTTTTGCGCGGATAGTTACCTTTGGAAAAGCACTTGGCTGCCATGGCGCCATTATCCTGGGCAGCCATCTGTTGCGCCGGTACCTCATTAACTTTGCGCGCTCGTTTATCTATACCACAGCTGCCCCTTTTCAACAGTTAGCCAGTATCAAAATGGCTTATCAACTGTTGGGTTCCAGTGGCGCTGCCGTCAACAGGCTGAGGCAAAATATTGAACTGTTTAAGACTGGTGTAACCCTCCATCCTGACCGCCACTTATTAGCCAGCGATAGCGCCATACAGTGCATTTTATTTAAGAGTAATGATAAAGCTAAAGCCGCTGCGGACCGCCTCCAGACAGCAGGGCTGGATGTAAGGCCGATCCTGAGCCCAACCGTTGCGCTTGGTGCCGAACGCATCCGTATTTGCCTGCATAGTTTTAATACCGCAGAGCAAATTGAATTATTGACGCAAACTATAAACACCATTATCAATGCAGCATAAGCCAATTTTTATCACAGGAATAGGAACGGGTATCGGCAAAACGCTGATAGCTGCCATCATAGTAGAGAAGTTAAAGGCGGATTACTGGAAACCGATCCAGTCGGGAGATTTGGCTGATTCAGACTCGCTTAAGGTACGCGAACTGGTTTCCAACCCGGTTTCTTTTTTCCACCCGGAGGCCTATCGTCTGACACAGCCCTACTCACCTCATAAATCAGCAAAACTGGATGGAATTACTATTGAGGAAAATAAAATAACTCTGCCCGATACCGATAATACGTTAATTATTGAAGGTGCCGGTGGCCTCATGGTGCCATTAAATGATCATTTTTTAATAATCGACCTGATTGCGCAACTTGCTGCCGAAGTAATATTGGTATCACAAAATTACCTGGGTAGTATCAATCACACCCTGCTTTCTATCGAACTACTGAAACACCGGGGAATCGCTGTAAAGGGGATTATATTTAATGGTGAGGAGAACGCCTCATCTGAAGAATATATCCTTAGCTATACCGGCATTACCTGTTTGGGCAGAATCCCGGCAATTGTCAGCATAAACAAAGACGCTGTAGCGGAGGCCGGAACATTGATAAATTATAAAGTATTGTAATAGTTAACCAACTTGCCCAGCTCGTTATCGTTCTTAAAATTTATCTTGTTGGTTTTTAAATATTCGGCTAAAGCTACCTGCTTATCGCTCAGGGCAGTCAGCAGGGATTTTTTATCATTTTTAATTGCAAGCACAGCGCCATTGATCACCAGGTAATATTTGGTCTTGTCCATAAAGGTTTTGGTCTTAGTGGCCGACCCTATATTTTGGCTTTCGAATATAATTTTACTTACTTTTTTCAGCAATTGTACTTTCCCATCGCTCAGTACTTCATAAAATGCGCTTGGTTTGCTTCCTTCTACGCCCTTGTACCCGCTGCGGTAAATGCTTGCAGCTGTGGCATCTATAACGGTAGGGTTTAAAATAAACTCCTGCACCGGCACTACAAAGGCCATCGTTTCACCGCTTTTATCTTTAAAATACACCTCATCATTCAGAAGATCATATTTTAACAACATTTCATCTTTACTGCTTACGCCATTGCTCAATTTTACCGTTCCCGGTACCCAATCGTCATATAAATAAGGCGAACCGACCATTTCGGTATAATCTTTAGTCGTCACCGGCTTATAATCCTTTTCGTGCACAAATTGTGCACGCGCTGTATTTACCGCCGCAATACTGCAAACCGATAAGAAAATATGGAGCAGGAGTTTCATACCCACAAATTACGAAAAAGATTCGTTCTTCACTGCAACCACTGTCGTTCCAAATCTGTTTTGCTGTACCCTATCGTAATCTTTTACATAATCGGGGTGCTCGGTCTTTAACACCCGGTCCCAAATGCGGAAATACAACCCGTAATTTCCTTTGAATTTACTGTGATGCAGGTTATGGTGAACCGATGTATTAACGATCTCGAAAAGGAACGAGTTGCGTAACCACTTCGGCGCTATCTCGTAGCCTAAATGCCCGTACACATTGATGATAAAGCCAACTACAATGAAAGAGGTAATAGCGATGGAATGCATTGGCAATACCATGACGATAACCGCCAGTACGATACCCTCCGTCCAGGCTTCAATGAAATGGAAGGAATAAGAAGCGAATGGCGACGGATTAGTACTTTGGTGATGCGTTACGTGTGCCAGTTTAAATAACTTTTTATGATGCAATAAGCGATGCATCCAGTAAAAATAGGTATCATGCAGTACCAGGCTCAGCAACAAACTAACGGGGATCCACCAAAGGGAATAATCATTAATATTTGAATACAATTGCGTATACTGCCTCAATGGCGAATAGGCTACCAGGTAACCTATCAGCGCAAATACCGCAGCTGTTTGTGTAGACTGGAAGATCTCGCGCTTAAAATCTTTCAGATCAGCATTGCGGTTTTGAATTTTTGATCTGCTGTACCAGTTTGTTAAAAGTTTATAGAAAATAAAAAAGGGGACGCCTGCCAGTACAAAATACCTCACGATAGTGATCCCAAAGATAACGGCGATAGTTGCTGCTATTTTTTCCATAATACAAATATACACTGGCTTCTGCCCCAAAAAAATTAACAAAAGTTAATTAACGAACCGGCAGCGAAGATAAATCGCTGATAGGATTAGGGAAGGAAATACCCGGCTCAAACCCATCGTCAAGACTAAACGCTAAGCTATCTCCTGGAATACATAACACTTAGTCCTTAAATAGATTTACACCGTGTTCCAAAGTGTTCCAAAAAAGGTGTTTAACGGCAATAATTTAAGATACACAATTTTTATATAAATACCTATAGATTAATCACTTACAGAACTTACCTAAATAACAGGGATGTTCCAATTTGTTCCACCTAAAAGCTGCAATGCATTGATATACAATAAGTAACACAATACTAGTGTTCCACATTCGCAATTGGAACACAGTGCGTTTATTACCGTAAATTTCAGGCTGAAAGCATTTATTTTATGCTTTTTGCAGTTGCAATCCGCTTGCGGATTCGGCTTAAAGATACCGGTGTAATACCCAGCAGGGTTGCAATGTACTTATCCGGCACCCGGTTAACGATATCGGGTTTTTCCTTCACCAGCTGCAAATAGCGCTCCTCCGGCGAAAACAGGATGAATGATTCTACCCGTGTCATTGATTCTGCCAGCATTCGCTGCAAAAAATGATTACGCGTTGCCGATAGCTTGGGATTATTATCTAAGATAGTTTGGGCTTTACTGTAGTCAATCTCCAAAACTACGGTGTCCTCCAGCGCCTGATAGGTAAAACGCGAGGGCTGGTTAAGAATAATGGTATCATGCGATGCAATGAACTGGTTCTCCCAGCGTAGCAGTACCGTTATTTCTTCACCATTTGGTTTAAGTAAATAGGCTCTGATCAATCCCGTTTTGATATAGGCCAGCTTTTGATTAGCAGACGCTAATGGGATATAAACACCGCCTGAAACTATTTTACGGGTTTGGGCCAGCTTGAACAGGTCGTACATGTCTTTAAAGTCGAGCCCTTTAAAAATAGCGAGATAAAAGCTAATGTCTTCGGCATTAAGCATGCAACAATAATTAAAAATGGTAGCACAAACCTAACAGTAAATATTAAGTTTGCTATCGCAATAATAGCGTCTGGTCGTAATTATTAAACCTTAGTTTATGAAAAACATTACAGTAATAGGCAGCGGTACCATGGGTAATGGCATAGCCCATACCTTTGCCCAAAACGGCTTTGCTGTTTCACTGGTTGATATCAGCGAAATAGCTCTAGCAAAAGCAATGGCAACCATCGCTGCCAACCTTGACAGGCAAATCAAAAAAGGCACCATTGATGAAGCTGCCAAAATTGCAACGCTTGGCAATATAAAAACCTGCACAGACATTTATGAAGGTGCTGCCAACGCCGACCTGGTTGTTGAGGCTGCTACCGAGAACCGGGAGATTAAGCTCAATCTATTTAAGCAACTCAGCAGCATTTGCAAACCCGAAGTCATTTTGGCTTCCAACACCTCCTCTATCTCTATAACCGAAATTGCTGCCGCAACCAATACCCCCGGCAATGTAATCGGTATGCATTTTATGAACCCCGTACCGGTAATGAAGCTTGTTGAGGTGATCCGCGGTTACGCTACTACTGATGAAGTTACCAAAAGCGTTATGCAACTTGCAGAGCAACTGGGTAAATCGCCGGTAGAAGTAAACGATTACCCAGGCTTTGTAGCTAACCGTATTTTAATGCCGATGATCAACGAGGCAATTTACACGCTGTTTGAAGGCGTAGCAGGCGCAACCGAAATTGACACCGTAATGAAACTGGGGATGGCACATCCGATGGGGCCCCTTCAACTGGCAGATTTTATCGGTTTGGATGTTTGTCTTGCCATATTGAATGTACTGCACAAAGGTTTTGGCAACCCCAAATATGCGCCCTGTCCGCTGCTGGTCAACATGGTAATGGCCGGCCACTTGGGGGTGAAAGCAGGTAAAGGCTTTTATAGTTATTGAGGCAACGCACAAGCCCCAAAGAAGTTAAAATTACTACCATAAACAGGGAATTATGTCTCTTTGATGGGATACGCTAGAGCAAACCCGGGTAGCCTTTAATAGGTTGGATGAGGCGACCTGGTACTTAAACCTTTACTTTTTTCATGCGTCAATAGTATATTAAAACATACTACAGATGAAAACATTCTCAAAATTAGGGATCATTTGCGCCTTGGCAGGCTCGATGTTCATTGGATCATGTGCAAGTGAAGCCTACGTTACAGAGCAACCTATTAAACCGGTAAATGTAAGACCAATTGCTCCTTACGCAAATGCCTATTGGGTACCCGGCGAGTGGGTTTGGGGAGGCAACAGGTACGTTTATCAAAACGGATATTATGCACGCGCACGGGCTAATCGTGTTTACGTGCGGGGAGTATGGGCACACGGGCCGCGCGGATACGCTTGGAGACGGGGTCACTGGCGGTAAACTGTTATTCAATTGGCGGTTCGCCGTATGCAAACCGCCAATTACCAGTACATAATTTAAAAGATTTTACCCGGATTCAGGATACCGTTAGGATCAAATACCGCCTTGATGCCCTTCCATAAAGCAAAATGTACAGGCGTGTATTTTAACTGCATATAATCTTTCTGCACCAGGCCAATACCGTGCTCACCCGATAAGGTGCCGCCCAGCGACACGGTTAGCTCAAAAATTTCGGTAATGCCGTCTTTTAATTTACTATTCCAATCCTTATCACTCATACCTGCTTTAATAATGTTTACGTGCAGGTTACCATCGCCCGCATGCCCATAGCAAACGGAAGCAAAACCGTAGCGGCTGCCAATTTCTTTAATGCCATTAATAAGCTTGGGTAAAGCTGCCCGCGGCACCACTGTGTCCTCTTCTTTATAAATCGAGTTAGATTTTACTGAGACTGCCATGGTGCGTCTTATGCGCCAAAGCTCTTCTTTTTGTGCGGCAGAATCGGCAAACAAAACATCCTGGCAATTATGCGCTTCAAGCACTTCGTTTATCTTTTCGCAATCAGAAAATATTACATCCTGGCTGCTGCCATCTGCCTCTATCAGCAAAAAGGCTTCCACCCCATCTTTAAGATCAAAAGTTAAGCCATCGTGCTGGATCACCCATTCTATGCCTTTTCGCTCCATAAATTCCAGTGCGGATGGCACCACCCCCGCCCTGAATATTGCTGAAACCGCCGCGCAAGCATCCTCATTTGAACTGAAAGACGCCAGCATTAACGCATCCAGCGTGGGCTTAGGGATGAGCTTGGTTACAATCTTGGTTACAATGCCCAAGGTCCCTTCCGAACCGATGAGCAGTTGTGTGAGGTTATAGCCCGACGCATATTTGAGGGTGTTGGCACCCGTCCAGATAATTTCACCTGACGGGAGCACTACCTCCATATTTAAAACATACTCGCGAATCGTACCATATTTTACCACTCTTGGTCCGCCGCTGCAATTGGCCACATTGCCGCCAATAAAGCAACTGCCCTTGCTAGCAGGATCTACCGGGTAGAGCAAACCTTTTTCGGCCACCGCGTTGATAAACACCTCGGTGATCACTCCCGGTTCAACAGTAGCCTGCAGGTTTTGCTCATCAATAGTTATGATTTTATTAAAGCGTTCCATGGAGATCATCAGGCCACCGTTAATGGCCAATGCACCGCCCGCCAATCCGGTTCCAGCTCCTCTTGGGGTTACAGGAATCAAATGCTCATTACAAAACTGCATTAATTTGGAAACCTCTTGCGTATCTTTCGGCTTTACCACCACCTCCGGATAAAAAACTAAATCTTCCGTTTCATCGTGACTGTACGCTGCTATAGTTGCGGGTGTGCTCAGTATGGCATCTGCTCCAACTATTTCTGTTAATGCGGTAAGTAGTTCTGTTGTTATGTTATTAAATGCCATCTCTCAATTATCTTTTTTGTAACTAATGGAAACTACAGAATTTTTTACCGGTCCGCCGAGCGGAGGGTGTGCTTTCTTAATGGTAACACAAACGTTTTTGATATGCGAATACTTGTTGGTAATGCCATCGATGATCTTTTGCGCTACAGTTTCTATCAGCTTGTGCGTATTAGCCATCTCGCTTTTAGCAATCTGATACAATTCTTCGTAATTAACGGTATTGGCTATTTTATCATCGTTAAAATCATAACCATTTTCAAACAGCACTTCAATATCAACAACAAAGCGGGTCCCCAAAAGTTGCTCCTCTGGGTAAAACCCGTGATAAGCAAAAAATTCTGCGCCTTCCAATGCCACTTTTACCATAAGCCAAAAGTAATGGATTATTTAATAACAGCAGTTAATTTCATACAGCGTAAACAAACCACCGGTATTCTGTGCGGTTTTATTGGCTATTATTCTTAAGATACTAAAGCTGATTTTATATTATTCATTGTCAAATTCCGACCTAAGCAAATCACTGACAAAAATATTTTTTCAAGGAAAACCAAGTTTAAATCAACTAAACCTACATTTTAGTCAAAACCGCGCTCGCTTTGCCAAAAACAATGATTTAGCCCTGTTTATCTCCCCCTCAAATCAATATCTTTGGTCAACCAATTTCTACGCTCATGGCTAAAACTGATCTGTACGAGGCACCCGATTACTACCAGATTGACGAATTCCTATCTGACGAACACAAACTGATTCGCCAAACGGTTCGGGATTGGGTGAAGAAAGAATTAAGCCCTATCATCGAGGATTATGCCCAAAAAGCAGAATTCCCAATGCACTTGATAAAAGGGCTTGCAGAGATTGGTGCGTTTGGGCCTACCATCCCCGTGGAGTATGGTGGCGCTGGATTGGATTACCTGGCCTATGGCATTATTATGCAGGAGATTGAACGGGGCGATTCGGGCATCCGCTCCGCTTCGTCGGTACAAGGTTCATTGGTGATGTATCCTATTAATGCCTATGGGTCAGAAGAGCAAAAACATAAGTATTTGCCCAAACTTGCATCCGGTGAAATGATGGGCTGTTTTGGCTTAACAGAACCAGACCATGGCAGCAACCCAAGCGGCATGACCACCAATATAAAAGATATAGGTGATCACTATTTGCTCAACGGCGCCAAAATGTGGATCTCCAATTCGCCTTTTGCAGACATTGCCATTGTTTGGGCTAAGGATGAAGCTGGTAAGATCCGCGGTTTAATTGTGGAGCGTGGCATGGAGGGTTTTAGTACACCTACCACGCATAATAAATGGTCATTACGGGCGTCGGCTACCGGCGAACTGGTTTTTGATAATGTTAAAATACCTAAAGACAACCTGCTGCCAAACGTAACAGGTATTAAAGGCCCGCTGGGCTGTTTAAACCAGGCTCGCTATGGCATTGCCTGGGGCGCCTTAGGTGCCGCAATGGATTGTTACGATACCGCCTTGCGCTATGCTAAGGAGCGGATTCAATTTGGAAAACCTATTGCAGGGTTTCAGTTGCAGCAAAAAAAGCTGGCGGAGATGATCACAGAAATCACCAAAGGACAACTGCTGGTTTGGCGATTGGCCATGCTGAAGAACGAAAATCGCGCCACACCTGCGCAAATATCAATGGCGAAACGTAACAGCGTAGAAATTGCGATCAATATTGCCCGCGAAGCCCGCCAAATGCTTGGTGGTATGGGCATTACAGGAGAATATCCAATAATGCGGCATATGATGAACCTGGAGTCTGTTATTACGTATGAAGGTACACACGACATACACCTATTGATTACGGGCATGGATATTACCGGCGAGGATGCCTTTAAATGATAATATATCAGTTTAATTAATAATATTCCCGTCGCTAATATTATATTTGTTTATGTGTTAAACCGACACTAATACCTTGATGCATAATATTGGCAACGGATACTGGAACTATTTTAAACAATTTTGTCTGTGCCTACTGCTTTCTCTAACGATATCCTGTGTTCAAAAAATAGACGATCCCGGCGACTACACTAAAGCATTTAAACCTATACTCGCGAAGGCGAATAAAATCCTTGACAAGCATCCTGACAGCGGTCTCCATTACCTCGACTCTGCTTTCAAAACGCTGACAAACCCCTCTATCCCCGACCGGGTTCGATACTATTCGCTTCATTTTGTTATTGAAAAACGGGTCAGGCATAATTTTGTTAAGGCATCATTGTATGCCGATAGTATGATGAGTACGACTAAAGAAGGTAGCAACAAACCTAAATATGCCGCCCTTACTGCCGAAGCCTTTTTTGCTAAGGGCGATGCTTGTTTTGAACTGCAACTCTTCAGCAATGCTTACCAGAACTATTACGACGGGTATCTGATTGGTAAAAGTCACTTAAATAACGAAGTACTTTCCGATTATACGTATCGCATGGGAATGATTATGTATAAGCAGCGTAATTATAAACTTGCCACCAACTATTTTAAAGAAAGTTACAAGCAAAGCTTATCGGTACCTAATGATTTCCCAGGGTTTTACCGTAAACAAGAGGTTTTAGACAATATTGGGATCAGCTACCGGCGCGACAATAAAATTGATAGTGCTTTGGCATATTTTGACAAGGCTATTGAATTAATTAATTCCTACGAAGGCAAATTTGGCGATAAAAATGTTTTGTTAACCGTAGCCCGTGGTGTGGTTTATGGCAATAAAGCGGAGATTTACATACCACGCAAATTATATGCAGAGGCGGCCGGCCTTCTGCGCCAAAGTATAAGTATCAACCTAACTAAGGGAAATGATAATGTAGATGCCGAATTTTCGGAGATAAAACTGGGAGAAATTTACCTTCAGCGGAGTCAGCACGATTCACTCGAAGGTTTATTGGGCAACTTGCGCAAGCAGTTAGATTCGGTACGTAACCCGGAAGCTGAAGCCGACTGGCATCGCTTATCCGCAAATTACTTTCTTTGGAAGAAAGACCTTCCAAAAGCACTCGATCATATTCAGCAATATAACAAATCGAAAGATTCTCTCTCGGAGAATTCCCGTTTGATCTTAAAAAGCGATGTTTACCAACAATTGGCCAATTATCAAAAGCAACAAGAAATTGATATTCTAAGCAATAACAATAAATTGCAATTAATTTTTTTGTACGCTATCGCAATAGCCGCCATTTTAATTGCTACCATCATGTTTTTAGTATATCGTAACTGGACGCGTTCAAAAAAAGATGTGCTTACGGTAAACATTCTTAATCAGCAAATAAATGAACAAAACCATGTGCTGGAAAATGCGCTCAACGAATTAAATAACAGCAGCCAGGAAAAAGACCGTATTTTACGTGCAGTTGCACATGACCTCCGTAATCCAATCGGGGGAATAGCGTCATTAACCAGTATGATGGCCGATGATGATTATACTGACGAGCAAAAAGAACTGATCAACCTGTTAAAAGAAACCTCAGTAAATTCTCTTGAACTCATAAATGAAATCTTAGAAGCTACAAATCTATCATCGGTTAAATTGAATTTAGAGCAAGTGGAGATCAATTTACTGGTAAACAATAGTGTAGAGCTTTTGCGTTTTAAGGCCGCAGAAAAAAAACAGCCTATTTACTTGGAAACACTTGCCGAACCAACTAATTTGCTCATTAGTCGCGAAAAAATCTGGCGGGTAATCAGCAATTTGATCAGTAATGCTATTAAATTCAGCCCGAGCGGTGCGCCTATAAATGTTAAAGTAGAAAAAGGAGAGCACCAAATTACGATCTCAGTAAAAGACAGCGGGATAGGGATACCAGATAAGATGAAAGACCAGGTGTTTAACCTTTTCACTATCGCACAGCGCCCTGGCACTGCCGGTGAAAAATCATTCGGACTTGGGTTATCTATTTGCCGCCAGATTATAGAAAAGCATCAGGGGAAGATCTGGTTTGAGGGTAATGAAACAGGTGGTTCTACATTTTTTGTGACCTTACCTGCAGCCAATCAATAGCCCGAACCGATTTACTTTAAAAAATCAGCGTACCAGTGCCCTGACCCTTTAACAATACGCCTTTGGGAAGCAAAATCTATATACACAAGTCCAAACCTTGGATGGTAACCTTCGGCCCATTCAAAGTTATCGGTTAACGTCCATACAAAGTACCCGCCCACTTTACAACCTTCCTGCTTAGCTTTCAATACCTCCGCCAAGTGCGTTTGCAGGTAGGCTATCCGTTTAGGGTCGTCAACCGTATCTCCAGTTACCACATCCGGGAAAGCCGCGCCATTCTCAGTAACAATAATGTTCTTGATATTAGGATATCGGCTGTATTGTTTTATCATGTTGTAAATGGCTGGCGGATGCACTTCCCATTTCATACTGGTTAGTTCTACGCTCCGCTTTTCGGCCTTTACCAGCCTGGCACCGATGTAAGGTGTAAAAAAAGAGTATTTAACAATTTCGCGGGTATAATTTTGAAGCCCTATAAAATCAAAATCGAAATTCAGGTTATCCTCATCCCCTGGCTTGTAATACTTTTGAATGCCTTTTATAGCGGCAACTTCGGTTGGATAACCCATACCTAATATCGGCTCAATAAATAGCCGGTTAATAAGCGCATCTGCACGGGTGGCGGCACCTACGTCACGTGGCTTATTGGAGTAAGGTTCAATATGCGAACAGGAGAATGTGGTGCCTAAGTGAGCATCGGGCAGTACTTTGCGGATTGCTTTTGCACCGGCAACAAGGCTAAGCACCACATGGTGCACCGCCGGTAAAAAGTTTCGCAGGCCCATCCTCCCCGGCGCGTGGATCCCTAAAAAATAACCTGCACCCGTAAAAACGGCAGGTTCGTTCATCACCATCCAGTTTTTTACCCGGTCGCCGAAGGCTTCGGCACAAATAATAGCATAATTTGTAAACCAACCAACAATTTCACGGTTGGTCCAGCCGCCTTTATCTTCCAGTGCCTGTGGCAAATCCCAATGATAAACAGTTAACCAGGGTTCTACGCCAATTTGCAAACAGTAGTCTATAACTTTATTGTAATGATCTATCCCCGCCTGGTTAACAGTGCCTTCGCCATTTGGCAAAATGCGAGCCCAGGAGATTGAAAAGCGGTAGTTAGGAATATTGAGCTGCTTTACCAGGTCGATATCCCGCTGATAATTTGCATAATAATCACAGGCAACCGTGGGCTTATCGCCGTTTAAAATTTTTCCCTTCCGGCTGGTAAATGTATCCCAAATGGATATGCCTTTGCCATCGGCATCGCAAGAACCTTCAGTTTGCAGTGCAGCAGTAGATACTCCCCAAGCGAAATCGTCGCCGAAAAGTTTTTTATCGAGCGGTGTATTATGTGTGTTAGATACCATTAAATTGAGCTACTGAGCCCAAAATGTGCATTATAATTTTATAAACGAAACGCTTTCGTTAAATAATTAATGTTTGAACGAAGAACGCATGCTTTTTAAAAACAGGTATTCCCGAATATCATTGATCATGCTGGTTATTTTAATGAAGATCTTCATATGGCTGCTGTTATTAGTATTACTAAGGTATTGTTGCAATATGTAGCGGGTGTGGTTTTTGTGTTATACTATTGTTAAGAATTCCCTGACAACTTGAGGATCTTCACCTCTATGTGGCTTAAGTATTCATTTGGGTGCCCCCTTCGGGCCGGGCTTTGCAGGGCTGCGCTGCGCTCCGGCCCTTCGGGCTAAACCCTTACAATCCCTGGCACATTTATTCTTGCGTTGCCCCGCATGCTCTTAAGTAGAAGTATCGTGATCAAATGGGCCTGCTTACGTGGCGCTTTAACACAATATTTACCCTGTCCTGTTGAATATTTGGTTGCACGTTGATTACTTTTGATGCGATGAAAAGCCATTTTAGTCAACTGCTTAATTACGACTGCTATGCCAACCTGCAAATGAATAATTTGATTTCACAGTGGCCGGAAATAATGCAGCCCGTTAAATTAATGGCACATTTATTATCCGCGCAGCAGAGATGGCTAAGCCGTTGTAAATTTGAACCCGCTCCAGCTACTTCACTGTGGCCGGATTGGCCGGCAAATGAATTTGCGCAAATCATAAAATCCAATAATTTAGATTGGATCACCTACCTTGATCATTTGCAACCAGAAGAGTTTAACAGCACAATTACTTATCAAAACACGCTGGGAGAAAATTTTTCTGATCAACTGGCTGATGTACTGGCCCATTTGGTAAATCATGGCACGCATCACCGGGCACAAATTGGGCAGCTTTTAAAATTAGCAGGTGCCTCTCTCCCTCAAACAGACTATATCTTTTATTTGCGCCAATTGAATAAATAATAATACTACAATAACCTATATGACTAAATTTTTTGCCGCCATCATTTTAAGCAGCTTATTTTTAAGCTGTACCGATACAAAAAAACAGGAAAAGGAATTGCTCGACCAGGTAATCGCCGTACATGATAAAGTAATGGCAAAAGAAAGCCAGATGATGGAGAACAAAATGCAGCTGGACACCATGCTTAAAAAAGCGTCCGTCCCCGAAGAAAAACAATCTATAGCAGTAACTTCCGCATCTTTAGAACAAACCGATAATGCTATGGAAGACTGGATGCACAAATTTGATGCGGAAAATAAAGGAAAATCGCATGAGGCAGTTATGGCTTATTTAAGCGATCAGAAAAAACAGATCGATAGTATCGCTAAACAATTTGATGCAGCCATTGCGGCGTCCGACAATTTTATTAAAGTTCACAAAAGATAATGAGAAAACTAGCTATATTATTTGGAATAATCCTCCTTTTCGCTGCCTGTAAAAGCAGCGATACTAAACGCACCCTGCCTATTTATGGCAACAGGGATACTGCTACAAAAATTGTCGATGGCAAAAAAGTGGTGGATACTATTTACCAAACTATTCCCGCTTTTAAGTTTGTAAACCAGTACGGCAATAGCATCACTGATAAAAGCCTTAAAGGTGATATCTATGTAGCCGATTTCTTTTTTACCACCTGCCCGTCTATCTGCCCTATTATGCATCGCAATATGCTTAATGTTTATAAGGAGTTTAAAAATACGCCTGATGTAAAAATCATCTCACACAGTATCGACCCGAAACATGATAGCGTAAAAGTGCTTAAAACCTATGCCGATAAATTGGGCATTAGTGGTAATACCTGGTGGTTGCTGCAGGGAAATAAAGAAGAAACTTATGCGCTTAGCGCAAGCTACCTGGTTCGCCGGCCCGAAGAAAGCGCCAAGGAGATCTTTATCCATGATGGCATGTTTATCCTTATCGACAAGAAAAAGCAAATTCGTGGCAGTTATGATGGTACCGACGATAACGATGTGGCCCGACTCATAGCTGATATTAAAACGCTGAGAGCTGAAACCAATACGGAAATTGCGCAATGAAAACGCGAATAATTACCGGTATTATCTTTATAATTGCCGTGATCGCAGTAGCATCGTGTGACACCGATATGGAGTTTAAGCGGTATTATATAGGCGGCGAGCCTATTTACCGGCAGCGTTGTCAAAACTGCCATGGAGCAAATGGCGAAGGCCTATCCAGCTTGTACCCCGCCCTTAATGACGGCACTTTTCTGAAAACAAATAAAAACTTACTGGCTTGCTATGTCAATAATGGCATTAAAGGCAAAATAATGGTCATTAATGGCAAAAGCTTCGTCGGCGATATGCCTGCGAACGACATCGCCCCGGTCGACATCGCCAAAGTACTTACCTACGTAGGCAACTCATTTGGCAATAAAATGGGTACTTTTTCTTCCGATGAAGTGAGCAAGCAATTGAAAGATTGTAAGTAACTTAATAATCAATGCATTCTGTTTTAGACGCCCGAAACTTCCCGGGAAAGATCTCGAAACCGTTAATAAGCTCCGATGGACTCCTTCCCAACATACTGTTAATCTGTATGCTTATTAAGTCGAGATATTGCGTTGCCAATGTTTACCTGTGAGCTTGATAGTAAGATGATCATCTTTCAGTTGATTGAATTAAATACCCTTGTCAAAATTCTGGTTTACACCGCGTTGAAATCTTAATCAACGCTGTGCAAACACAAACGCTTAACCCTTTGTTAAAAAAACAAAAGCAAATATTATGGAACAACAATTTGATGCCGTACTTACGGGTTCGGAAGGTGATGTAAACGGAATCGTTACAAGCCACGAAAGCGGTGCTTACGAGTTTAATTCAATTGATGGCAGCCTGCAACTAACCATTGCGCGCAATGCAGAAAACAAATGGGAACGCATTGCCGGCAGCGAGCCATATTTTGGCGGATGGGTAGATGAACTGGCCGAACAAATAAGTACGGCTGTAAATAATTAATATGGAATACAGGGAATTAGGAAAATCTGGCTTATTAGTTCATCCATTAGTGTTTGGCGGGAACGTTTTCGGTTGGACTGCCGACGAAAAAACATCGTTTTCGTTGCTGGATGCATTCATTGATGAGGGGTTTAACTTTGTTGACACTGCCGATGTATACTCTTACTGGGTGCCAGGCCATAGCGGTGGCGAATCTGAAATAATTATAGGTAAATGGTTTAAACAAGGCGGCAGGCGAGATAAAGTTATTTTGGCTACCAAAGTTGGGAAACCCATGGGGGAAGGCAAAAAGGGCCTTTCGAAAGCTTATATTACCAGTGCCGTAGAAGCTTCGTTGAAACGATTACAGACCGACTATATAGATCTTTATCAATCGCATGACGATGATGCAGATACGCCACTGCTGGAAACAATGGAAGCTTTTAACGATTTGATCAAACAGGGTAAGGTTCGTGCCATCGGCGCATCAAATTTTAAAGCCGACAGGTTACGCGAGGCGCTTCAGGTAAGCAAAGATAACGGCTTGGCCCGTTATGAAAGTTTGCAGCCGGAATATAACCTTTATGACCGTGAAGATTATGAAACGCAATACGAGTCTTTGTGCCGTGAAAATAACCTGGGAGTAATTTCTTACTTTTCCTTGGCAAGCGGTTTCCTTACCGGAAAATATCGGTCTGAAAACGACTTGGGTAAAAGCCAGCGTGGCGGAGGTGTTAAAAAATACCTTAATGGGCGCGGATATAAGATCCTGGCGGCGCTTGACAAGGTGGCGGGCGAACATAATGCCGCACCAGCAGCCATCGCGCTGGCTTGGGTAATGGCAAGGCCGGGCATTACGGGGCCTATTGCCAGCGCTACCAGCGTTCATCAATTAAAAGAAACAAGCAAAGCCGCTGAATTGCAGCTCAGCCCGCAGCAGATAGAATTACTGACCACGGCCAGTAACTACTAACAAAAAAAACCTCCCCACCCGGGAGGTTTTTTTTTAATATAATCAGGCATCAGAAGCTTAGAATCTTGATGGGCGGTTGAAACCACCTCGATTCCCACCGCGGTCACCATTGTTTTGCGCAACCTGGCCGCCACCGAAACTCCCCCTGTCTTGTCTGCCACCACCATGTTGGTTGCCGCCGCCATTACCTGGCTGGCCGGGTTGTTGTTGCCCGCCACCGTTCTGGCCGCCCCATCCGCCATGCTGGCTTCCTCCGCCGTTAGTGGGCTGAGTAGGCATTTGTCCGCCACCAGTTTGGCCGCCCCTTCCGCCACGGCCACCGCTTTGATCTCCGCCTGGCTGGCCAAAGTCTCCGCGACGGTCATCACGCCGCCATCCGACAACGCCCTGATTTCGGTCTGGTTGGCCGTACCCACCGCCTCGATTATTATTCCGGCCCCAGTCGCCCCTGTTATAGTCACGATCATTCCCACGGCTGGCGTAATCATTATTTCTACGCCCCCAGTTGCCGTGGGCATCATTACCTCCCCAACGGCCACGGTAAGTATCATGATTCATGTATGGCCTATGGCCTCTAATTTCAAAACGGCGTGCATTTCGCCAATCGTAGTTGCGGTAAGCACCGGGTAAATATTGACCCCTTACCCAACGATTTCCATCATTATAAAAATAACAGTTTAATGGTACGCTATAATAGGCTTCAACATCTGGCAGGTAATAATAATCATCGCTGTTATCAAAACTATCATTATACACCGGGCCGTAAACTGGCGCGGGGGCTGGGGCGTATACCTGCCTTACCGGTACGTTAAAGCCGATATGTACAGAAATTTGCGCATTGGCCTTGTTAACAAACAAACTGCTTAATGCTATTGCGGAAACTAAATATATCTTTTTCATCGTTTTAAATTTTATACAGCTATGACCACTGCAAAAACCAAAAGTTTAATTGACGGTTACCTATAATATCTTCACAAAACAGATCTGACAAACTTTATTACTAAATTATCTATCGAAACAGAATTATATTCTAAAAATCAAATAACAGTATCGGTTTAGCAATTGAAAATTCTTTAGACATGGTTGAAAAATATTTCTGCCGTTTTGAAAATCACACAAATCCGGACCTTTTTTGAACTTCAAATTTCCGCATCCCCTATATAATGAGTTAATTTGAGTAAGCCAATAATATCATATGAAAAACAACAAGATCTTACGCACATTGCCTGCGCTGGCCTTTGCCGGCCTCAGCATTCTATTTGTAGCCTGCAACGGCGACAAAGCCAAAACAGCCGACTCAAACGATACCACGAGCGCTTCCGCTGACACAAGCGGACCGGGTTTAACTTTACCGGCCGGGTTTACCGCCTCGGTTATCGCCAAAGATTTAGGGGTTACCAGGCATATCGCCATTTCGCCTCAAGGCGGCATCTACCTGAAACGGAATAGCGGTAAGGAGACCAAAGGCGGTATCCTCTACCTCACAGAAAACAATGGTAAAGCTACCGTCAAATCGCAGTTTGGCGATTTCGGAGGAACAGGCATCTATTTAAAAAATGGCTACCTGTATGCCTCGTCTGATGAAGAGGTTTTCAGATATAAACTGAATGAAAAAAATGAAGTGATCGACCCAAATAAGCCGGAGAAAGTTGTAACCGGACTGATCTCCCGCAATGAGCATGAGGCGAAGGCAATCTTGTTAGACGATGCAGGTAACCTTTATGTTAACATTGGTGCTTATTCAAATTCATGCCAGGTTAAAGACCGCAAAAAAGGCTCACCAGGTCAGCCTGGTTGCCCTATACTGGATTCGGCAGGCGGCATTTGGCAATTTAAGGCCGACAAGCTCAACCAAACGTATAAAGACGGCATCCGTTATGCTACCGGCTTGCGCAATGTAGTAGGGATGGATTGGAACAAAGAACTGAACAAACTATTTGTGATGCAGCATGGACGCGACCAATTACATGAGCTATTCCCAGACTTGTATACGGATAAGCAATCAGCTGTTTTACCGGCCGAGTGCCTGTTTGCCATTAATAAAGGCGACAATGCCGGCTGGCCATATGTATACTACGACCCACAGCAGAAAAAGAAACTGGTGATGCCGGAATATGGCGGCGATGGCAAAAAAGAAGGCGATGCTAAATATTTAACACCTGTGGCGGCGTTCCCCGGTCACCTGGCACCTAATGGGTTGTTATTTTATACTGGTAGCCAGTTCCCGGAGAAATATAAGAAAGGTGCATTTATCGCCTTCCACGGATCATGGAACCGCGCACCCGAACCACAGGCCGGCTACTTTGTAGTTTTTCAACCGATGAAAGACGGCAAAGCCGATGGTGAAATGGAAGTATTTGCCGACGGCTTCTCTGGCTCAGCGGAAAATACCGCCAAAGGCAGCGCCAAACACCGCCCTTGCGGCTTGGCCCAGGGTCCAGATGGCTCGCTCTATGTGACGGATGATACCAAGGGTAATCTCTATAAGATCAGCTACAAAAAATAGCGTTAAAAAATCCCCGCCCTGTTTCAGGAGCGGGGATTTTTTAATATTTAAACTACTTCTCCCAGCCTGTTTCCTTGAGGGCCGGGTCGTTATCTTTCGCAAGGAAATCATTATTAGATAAGGGACCTGCTTGCCATTCTAAAATGGCTTCATCAGGTACAATTTCCACAGGTTTTTGCCAAGAGGTGGATGTTTCATTATAAGCCAGGTTTGATTGCAGCGAATAACAGCTGATAACAGACCAGCGCGGCTTGTCGGATAAATTAGCCTCAGACCGGTGCAACAGGTTACTATGGAAAAATAAAGCATCCCCTGCCTTGATCTCACAGTAAACCAGGTCCATTGTTTGGAGGGCGTTGTTAACCATCGTCATATCTGCACCTACCTGCTCGCCGGAAAACCCATGATTTAGCCGCCCCAGTTTATGCGATCCTTTAATTACCTGCAGGCAGCCGTTCTGTTGATCAGCATCAGTTAGGGCAACCATAACGCTCAACATTTCATCGGGAAACATAAACTGGTTTTTATACCAATAACCATAATCCTGGTGCCATTCCCAAGCGCCACCAACTCTGGGTTCCTTCTGCATTAATTTAGAGTGAAAGTGGCACACCGCAGCATGCCCGCCCAACAGTTGCGCCACGGGAATTATCATTCGCTTACTTCGCGTTAGATAACCAAATACATCGTTTCCCGGTGTAAACCACAAGGACAACCTTGTTTTTTTGCCGGATTGATCATTTAAATCCAATGCATTTTTACGCATGGCATCGTCACTAACAGCAGTGCTGTATAGCTTTTCAATTTCTGTATCGGTGCAGAATTGCTTTACCACTAAATAGCCGTCGCGCTTATACGCTTCGATCTGTTCATTGCTGAGTGCGTTGCTATCCATACTTTTAACTTACAATGGCCAACTAAATCCAGGCAGAAATTATCAATCCCAATTAAAGGTTACTATCTTATTATCCAGTTTCCATTTTTGTGGAAACTGCTCTGTTAGCCAGTCTAAGGGTTCGCCGGTTGGCTGCACCCTGGCGGCTTGCGCAAATGCACTTTTTATAGCTGCTTTTTTATCGGCTGTTAAGGTCTCTAATTCGGCCGAGATGAATAAAGGTGAACCACTGCCTGCTAATAGTTCCAGCCATTGTTTATTTTTATCCCAGGGAACGTCTTTTGTGAGGCCTACGCAATCGCCATCTGCCGCGTAAAAAGTGTTATGATGCGGCAAGCGGAACCCGAGGGTGTTCACCCCCATTTTTTTGGTACGGGCCCATTCCTTACCGCTGGTATCATCACCTGTGCGGTTAAGTTCAAATACTCCCGCAGATAAATGGCTCATCGTATTACAGCCAATTATATACATATCACCTGCCGAATCGCGGATAGCGCTGTAAAGATTATTGATGATTTCTGCATTGGTTTTTGTTTGGTCGGCATATTTCCAGCCGGGCGCAGTCAGGCTATCATTCATTCGCATACCCCATTTGCCAAAAATATCATACGAACTGAAATCGTGCTTTACCATGTGGTAGCCCCATTGCTTGTATAAAGCAATGTTACGTTTTACCCGTTCGATGGTTTCCGGAACAGTTGGGTCAAGGATCTCTCCTTTCTCCCGGCCTGGAATGGCAGGTGCAAGGATACTTTCTTTATCATCCTTACGGGCAATAAGCGGCCTTGTCCATAGGCCGGGCCGCATACCAAGGCCTTTTATCTCGTCGGCCATTTTATGCATATCCTTAAACTTGTCGTTCACCATCGAAAAATCATCGGACTGCTGCCAACCGTCATCGATCACCGAAAACGGCTTATTGTTATGATCGCTTACAAACTCAGCCATAGCGGCAGTTTGCTCCTTTATGGTTTGGTAGGAATTTTTGCCATAAACCACGTACCAGTCGTTAATACCGTACACCGGCTGCTTGGGAAGCCGCGGATTAGTGCACATGATTTTGCAAAAGCGGGTGGCCACTGCATAAGCGTTTTCTCCCGGCTTGCTCATCGTAGTAACAATATCCGCCGCATGTAATTTGCGTTGCCCCAGCAATACCGCGGAGCCCCCGCTGCGGGTATCCATGGTAAGTTCCATACTTGCCGGTTTCACCTCCCAGTAGCAAATGGTATTGCCACCGGTTTTCACCCCAAAGCAGGCCGTTTGCTTATCATCGTGGAGTAATACGTACCAGGGCTTTTTTGCGCTGGATTCGGGAGCTGCCCACCCTAGATCACCGTAGCTGCGTTCCCAGTGATCGCCTAAAACTTTGGTGCGTGCCGCCGTCTGATATTTCCATACCAGGCGAACTGCCATTAACCCGGATTGTGATGCCTGGATAGTTACCGACTGTGCATTACCGCCTGATTTCAGGGCAACAATAATGTCTTTATAAGTATAAGCCGAACCGGAGGCCCGAAGTTTTACCCACCCTTCAATAGTCTGCGCCCAGGCTTCCGAAGGATGACTAATGAGTGCTTCACTTGTGCCGGTAGCGTAGGTAAGCCTGCTATACATAGTTGCGGCAAGCGTTGCAGCAGACAGTTTGATGAAATTACGTCTTAACATAGGATATATAATTGTGTTAAAACTAGTAATTAATTTAAAAAATCGATGTAACAATTGTACTTGGTGCAAGTCAAAATACTACGGACCGTTAAATTTAAATAGCAATTACTATGAATTGGAAGTTTTTATCCCGCAAAAAAGAAGCAGAAGCTATTAAGCCAAAGAAAAGCAAAACGCGGGAATGGCTGGATGCTATTATTTTTGCGCTGGTAGCTTCTACCATTATCCGGGGCCTTTTATTTTCGGCCTTTGCTATTCCGTCGGCCTCTATGGAGGGCAGCTTAATGACTGGTGATTACCTTTTCGTAAGCAAACTATCTTACGGGGCACGCATGCCAATAACGCCTGTAGCAGTTCCTTTTTTAGAATCTACCATCAGTGGCACGCAAATTAAAACGTATTGGGATGGCCTGCAATTACCTTATTACCGGCTGCCGGGTTTTGGAGATGTACAAAGAGGTGATGCGGTAGTATTTAATTACCCGGCAGAAACTGTGCCCCGCCCCGTTGATATGCGCGTGCACTATATTAAGCGCTGCGTTGGCCTGCCAGGAGAAACGATTACGATTGTGAACGGACAAGCTTATGCCGATGGTAAATTTGTAAATAACGCCCCGGAAGCCCAAACATCCTCTATCGTTACCACTAACGGCACGCCCATAAATCCTGAACTCATTCAAAATCTAAAAATAGAAGTGCGCCAACAGCTGGATGCCAACAGTTATGAAATGGTCATTCCGGCGGCTAGCTATGCCGAATTAAAAAACAATGTTAAGGACATTAAACCGGTTATTGAACCAAAAGACCTGGCAGATCAGCGCGTTTTCCCTCAAAGTGACTTGTTTAAATGGAACGAGGATAACTTTGGGCCGATACTGGTACCGAAAAAAGGAACGGTAATTAAATTAAATGACTCTACCATAGCGCTATACAGCCGCGCCATCGAAGTGTATGAGCATAACAAGCTGGAAGTAAAAGGCAAAGAGGTATACATCAACGATAAAAAAGCCGACACCTATACCTTTAAAATGGGGTATTATTGGATGATGGGTGATAACCGGCACAACTCAGAAGATTCCCGCTTTTGGGGATTTGTTCCTGAGGACCATATTGTAGGTAAGGCGGTAATAACGTGGATGAGCATCGACAGTACGGAATCTTTCCTCAGCAAGATCCGCTGGAACAGGATCTTCAGGCCGATACCAAGTGTGAAGCAATAGGCTGATCTTACATTGCTCAAAAAAGCTTCTTATACTGACGAAGGAAAGATCTTTTAAACTACATGCAAGTAGATAGCATTAGCCCAAAAGATCCTTCCTTCGCTAGTATGACAACAGATAGCTTACTTCGCTTTCACTACCAGATCTTTCCCGGCAATATCTTCCCAACGGTAAAAATGAAATGTTTTATCGTTACTCATGGCTACAAATAAGCCGTGTTTAAATGTATTATTCAGCGGCATATTCACCACATCGCTTCCGTCGCTTTGCTGTGCGGCAACATTAGCAATTTTAAGGAGTTGATGTTCGAAGGGTTTTGCTTTGGTACCTTCCCTGCTAAACACCTGGAAACGGCTGGCCCCCTGATCTGATACTAAGATGTAACCGGTACTATCAGTCGTTTTGTACAAAGAGATACCTTCATGGTCAGCCTTAAAGCCGGTGGTTCCAAATATAGCCAGCTGCTTATCCCCCTTTTTCGGGTCGGCATAGTACTGACGCACGCCGGTTTGCTCGTCAGAGTAATAAATATAGCCCAGCTCATTATCTACCATGATCGCCTCTATTTCTTTTTTGCCGCTGTATTCGCCAAACTTTCGCACAAGCGTTGCTTTTACATTACCTGTGCCATCGTCGGTTAAAAGGTACTGCCATAGATAGCCGCCGGTTTTGGGTCCGTTTTTTCTACCGGCAATGGCGTACATTTCACCATCCTTAGCGGTGTATATGGATATGCCCATCAGGTCGCGATATTCAAATCCCTCTTCTCCCACAAAAACTTCGATGCCGCCGTTATCAACGGGCTTCATATCCGGCAGCGAATAAATGCGTAATTTGTGGCTCAACCTTTCAGTAGTGATGGCAATATCGGTAGGTTTACCGCCCAGCATCAGTCCATAGGCCAGGTCTACATTATTTGGCCGTTTTAAACCATGTACCACCTTATCAGCAACGATCTTACCATTGAGATCATATACATATAAAGCACCATCTGCATCTTTATCCGTACCGATGACCAAGCTCTTTGAGGGATCAGACTTGTTCACCCAAATGGCCGGGTCATCGGTATCGTACTTCACCGGCTCGGTAATAACAGCCGGTTTAATTAGCGGCGAAATAGCCACAGATGACGCATCTTTTTGCGCATTTGTTGACATACATGCTACGCATAGCGTTAAATAGGCAGCCGGGATCAATAAAAAAATACTTTGTTTTTTCATCAATTACAATTTTGTACCGTAGGCGCCTACAAACAGAGCCGGCTCGGGCGATGCATAGGTTAAACCATTTGTTAATGTTAAACCGCCTTTATGGTGGCGTGTAAAGTTGTTGATACCTTTGGTAAGCGCAGGTGAATTGCCCAGTAAATGAAAATCCCAGTTGGTATCAAAAGTGGCGTTGCTTACTGCTGTACTTAAGGGGTAGTTTACAAATTTCGGATCGTTATCCCCTGCCACGGTTCCTTTAACATCATTTACGCCTGCGATAACGTCGTTTTTGCCGGGCTGAAACTGGTTAACCGTAGTTTGATCGAAACCATAATACCAGTTGTTAGTATATAATGAGCGTGCATCTTCGGGTTTTTTAGGGTCTCTTTTTACACCAAACCGCGTGTTGGCGAAAAGGTTGTTATGTAACTCGGCCCGTACGGTTGCCTCTAACCATACCGAACCACCTTTGGCAGTCGGCCGGCGCCATCCGGTATTTAACATGGTGTTGTTGTAAACTATGATATAAGCCTGTGGAGTGCGGTCCCCTGCGTTAGAGAGTTTCAGCGCATTGGTGTTGGCGCTGTAAATTAGGTTAAAAGCTATATCAGCCAAACAACCCGATTTAAAATTCATCGCCTCACCACCCGTTACGCCCGTTGTATAAAATACATTATTGGCAAAAATGCTTTTGCCACCTTCTATATATGTACAATCCTCATTAAAGTTCCGAATGGTACTATTTACCACAATTAGTTTCCCGTTAACATTAGAGAACCAAAGTGCAGGCAGGTTCTCCCCCGCTACTGCTTTATATAGCCCTTGTTTTACGGATGTTGAAGCATCTGATGTAGTATTGCCGCCATACTCCAGTATGGTATGGTCCAGTACCAGTTCGGAACAGGTTGATGCAGCTAAAATACCGCCCCAAAGCTTGCCGAATTGTTTTGCTGCTGTCTTGTAAGCATCGTTAACGGTAAATTTAACCGGATTTTCTGCTGTACCTAAAGCGTAAAGATTACCCCTTACAATGAACTCCGGTTTTGCTAAAGTGTCCATCAGTATAGTCACACCCTCTTGTATGGTTAATGATTTGCCTTCTGGTATAATCACGTCGCCTTTGATTTCGTGCGTGCTACCTTTTTCCCATACCCCCGATATCTCTCCCGTGGCGGAGCCACTTGTGGGCGTAGTATCTACATCAATATTAGCCTTTTCGCAACCTGCAAGTACAATTGCCGATAGCGCAGCTGCTGTTAAAAATCCTTTTAATTTCATGTTTTTATATTTTTAAGAATGATCGTCTCTTAATTGAATTTATACCGTACACCCAATAAGTAACTTTGCTCGTAATAATCACTGCGGATGAGAGTATGGCCGTTTGAGACCAGGTTTTCTTTAATAACATCATTAGCCGCATTGGTACCTTTTATAAATAATTTGGCTGGCGTATTCAGGATGTTGCCCGCTTTAAGAAATACACTGTAACCGTGTTTAAAGCGTTTCTCTGCTGAAGCATCCATTTGGATAAAGCCTTGCTGCCACAGATCATTATTGAGAAACTGCGATACCGTATTAATGCGTGGGCCGGTATAAGCACCTGCAACCTGGATGTCCCAACCTTTCTTGGTGTCTTTATAAAGCAGGGAAATGTTAGCAATATGCTCAGACTGACCATAAAGCGGGCGCGACTGGTTTACTAAAAAAGCCTCAATATCGCCGCTGGTAGCATTAATCCTTCTTGAGGTTTTTGGCGTGGTAATGCGCGAATGTGTATAGGTGTAGTTGGCTTTGATACCGAATTTATTAAAGTATTTAATGTAATCAATCTCGGCACCATAGTTATTGGCAGTACCAAAATTACCCGGGCTGTAATACACGTCCTGACCGCGGGTTGCATCCGGCTGAAAGGTGTATTCTATCGGATCCTTGATTTTTTTGTAGAACGCGCCAACCAATAATTGCTCGGAAGCACCCGGAAATAGTTCGTAGCGCAGGTCGTAATTATCGGCAAGCGCCCTTTTCAGGTTCGGGTTACCGCGTTCCTGGTATTCTTCATTAACAATTTTACTTGGTACAATTTCGTAAAAACCCGGGCGGTTAAGCGCTTTGTAGTATGAAGCGTGTAACTGGGTTTTATCAGTTAAGTGATATTTCAGGGTTAGGCTTGGCAATACATCCGTATAGATCTGGCTGCCTGTTGGGGATTTTTCTCCGGCAGGGAATAATAAATTGTAGCCCTGATTGGTGTGTTCTACACGGGCACCGCCAATTAATTCAAGCGCATCTGATGTTAATTTAAACATACCGTATCCAGCCGCAGTTTTTTCGGTCGCATCATAAGTAAGCGGATTACTTACTGCTCCGGTTGGGTTGGTAACAAGAAGGTTCAGATCTGAGTACTTTTGAAAATCAACACCGTATTGCAGGTTGGCGTTTGCTGCAGTTGGCGCCAGTGTATACTGGTTAAAGAAACTGCTGCGTTGCTTATCACGATATAAGCCTCCCGCGCTGAAATCAACCTTGGTTTTACCAAACAATACCGTGTAGGTAAGGTCCAGGTAGCCGGCCTTGTCCTCATCGGTATTACGCTCCCAACGGTGCTGTACCGGTGAAGTGTTCACCAGTGATGTGCGTTTATCTACATTATTCTGGCGGATGCCGTTTAGGCTGATTGTCGTATTGTCTGGCACATCGTTTTGTGCGGTTGAGTAAACTGCCGACCAGCCGATCTTAAATTTATTATCAAACAGTTTATGATCGCCATGTAAGGTGCTATTATAGATCTGCTGTTTGGTTAAACGGCTGCGTGTACTGTACCCAAGTTCGGCGTTACCTGCAGCAGGGTCATATTGCCCATTATACGTGGTGCTTACCGCATCGCGCACCTGGATGTTCTTCAGATTTACATATACATTGTATAAGCTTAGCTTGTTGTTTTTATCAAATGCATAGTCAACCTTGCCGTGTAAACCAAGGCGCTGCTGCTGCTCCGAATATTGGCGGTCGCTCTTGCTGGTAATAACGGCATAGGCATCGGTCCCGTTCACTGCAGAATTGTAGAACGTACTGTTGCTGCCGCGATAAGTATTTTGATAACTTCCTGCTACGATAACACCCAGTTTGCTGTCAAAAAAACGCTGCCCGATGGATAAACTGCCGACCATATTAGGCGCAGGCTTTTTTGATGTGTAATCCAGCGTAGCTTTAGGGAAATCATTTTGCGTAGCGTTGTAGCTGCGGCCATTTAATTCATAAGGCGATTTGTGATTTACAGCCGACGAATTATAGCTTAAAAAATCCCGGTCGAAAAACAGTTGATTATAACCGCCGCTGAAGTTTGCGTTCACCTGGAAACGATCCGGCGCGTTTTTCATTACCATGTTTACCACGCCACCCACTGCGTCACCTTCCAAATTAGGCGTCAGGGTTTTGTATACTTCCAGGCGGTCTAACAAGTCGGATGGGAAAAGATCCAACGGTACGTAGCGGTAACGGTTGTCCGGACTCGGGATCTTTACGCCATTAACCAGTGTATAATTGTAACGCTTATCCATACCGCGAAGAATGGCATACTGGCCATCGCCATTGCTGTTACGCTCGATTGAAACCCCCGATACGCGCTGAAGAACGTTTGCGACAGTCAGATCGGGAGAGATCTCGATCGACTTGCCGGATACAATATTCATCACCTGGCTGGCATTTTGCTCAAGCCGGCGTGCATCCCGATCCGTAACGCCGCCTGCTCTTGCGCTTACGGTAATTTCAGTGAGATCTTTACCGGCAGGCTCCATATAAATCTTAAGATGGTCGTTATCTTTTTCTTCAACTACAACGTTTAGCGTTATAGTTTTATAGGTGATGTATGAAACACGGATAACCGCAGGACCAACCGCTACACCTTTAAACTCAAAGGTACCATCCAACCCGGTGCTGGTTGCTTTTCCGGTTTTCTCAATAAACACGGTTGCGCCCACCAATGGCTCACCGGTTTGCTTATCGTAAACGTGCGCTTTGATCTTAGCTGCGTTTGCAATACTAACGCAAAACAGCATGGGCAATAGAATTTGTAAAAGTTTGTTCATTTTTTAAATGATTTGTGATAACGTCTGTTGTTTTATTTCGACGTTGCAAAGGTGTATCACATTTTTATACAAAAGAAGTTTAGAGGGTTACATAAAGGCAACACCGTTACAAGCCGCGTAGATGCAAAAGCAACAACATTATCTAATTACCTTATTTACAAGTATTTAATGTCGATTAAAAACTCCGTTACCATTTCATTACCGTTACATTAAGTTAATGTTAACTAAAAATTGCTTTAAAAATCAGGTGACGGAAAGAAGCAGTTGTGACGGTTTATTACAACGATTGGATGAATGCTGTAAGGTTATCGCCCTGTGGTATATTTAACTTTTTACGCAGGCGGTAACGGGAAACACGGAGACTATCTGTAGAGATATTGAGCAGCGAGGCAATGTCCGCCGAATCCATGTTTATCTTCAGCAATGCAATCAGGCGCATATCTGCCGAGGTAAGCTCACTGCTGTAAAGCTTTATGTTATCGTAAAAACGCTGATGCACCTGTTCAAAAGCGAGGGTAAATTCTTTCCAGTGCTGCTCGTGGTTAAAGCTTTCGTTGATTTGCAGGATTATTTGCTGCATCTGTTTTTTCTGATCGCGTTTGTCCTCTTTAACCATTACTTGTAAAGTGCTGCGCAGATGTTCCAGCAGCTGGTTGTTTTTAATAAGGTTAAGGGTATGCACAGATAGTTCTTTACTTTTAATATCCAGCTGCTGTTTTAAATTATCTTCCTGCAAATGCTTATTCTGCAATTCCAGTTCAACCAATTCGTGTTCAGCAGCAGCTTGTTTGGCTTTGGCCAGCTGATCTTTAATTTTAAACCGCTGCCTGCTAAATATCACCATCGCCAGTACAATTAGCAGTAAAACTACCACCACTACTGCAATGGTTATAATACGGTTGATCTTACGGATATTGTTCAACCGGCCTATCTCCTCGCTCTTTTTATTGATCTCGTAAAGTACTTGTAAAAACGCGGTTTGGTTCACTCCCTCTTTAGAGTAAACCTCCAGAGAATATTTGCGGCTTAATTCGGCGTAATGATAAGCACTGTCCATCCTGTTCATCAGGGCAAATGCCTGCCCCAAATCTTTGGTACAGGCAGCCACTTGATACACATTACCGGTTTGCACTGCAATGGCGAGCGCCTTATGAGATTGCTTAAGGCTTGCCTCATACTTACCCGTTTTGCGTAAAATGTCGCCAAGATTATTGATCACCTCTATACTAGCTACCTCATTGTGATCATCGTTATATAAAGCCAATGAATGTTTAAAACTACTATAAGCCGAATCATATTTAGCCAGGTCTTCATAAATACTACCCAGGTTCTCGTAGATCTTGGCTGCGCCCTGCTTATAATTGGCCCGGGTATAGTTATCCAGTGCAAGGTGCTGGTAATAAAAAGCACTGTCGTACGATTTTCGCTTTTCGTACAAGTGGCCGATATCGCCAAAAATCTGTGCCTGCCCTTTAAGGTTTCCGTTTTGCCTGTAAATAGCTAACGCACGGTTGTACATACTTCGCGATCTGTCGAGTTGTTTGTTATAATAGTATAAAACACCCATTTCGCCGAGGTTGGCTGCCAGTAGGTTAGCATTACCGGCTTCGTTGAAAAGTTTATCGGCGCGTTGGTAAAAATCAAGCGATTGAGAAAGATGACCCTGGTTGTAACAGATCTTCCCCATTTGCTGCATACAAATCCCTTGCATGCGCAAATCTTTAGTATCCATAGCCTGGCTATGCAATTTTCGCAATAAAATGAGAGCGGAATCTGGTTGCTTTTGGCTTAGGGCTACTATAGTTTTAAAACGGTTATCCTGAGCGCGTATGGTACCGGCTATTAAACAAAATGCTATTATAAGTAGCACGAACGGATTTATTTGTTTACGCATTAGGGTATGCCGGTGATGTAGGGCAAATTAACCTTTTTTATGTTAAGTTATTGTTAATTAACACCCGGGATATTTAATTGATAACTTAATAAGTGCATATATGGGCCAATGCTAAACAATTGGTAATATTGAGCATCAACTAGCCGAAACAAGCACGCTCGTTGGTGATGGCTACGGCGATTGAATATTTGGCCCCGATGTAGTGGATAGTCTGGGTTATTCGCAGGCCCACCGCGATGCTTTAATGTTATTATATAAAATTGATGGACGCCGCGAATGGTTTAAGGAGTTGCTAATCCTTTTGACCGACGCAGCATAATGGCCTTTTGTTAGACATAATTAACGTAGAGACGCTAAAATGTTACCTGACTGCCTGGATTGCGACTATTTTAAAACCATCTTGGCTTAGGCCTGTTATTAAAGCAACCATTATAAATATGCTTAGTAAAGAAAAAATCAAGTACTTCCAGGTAGCCCAGGGCGTTTGGGGCATGCGTTTAATATTCGTAAATGTTTACATGATTGCTAACCGAAGGGGTGCCGGCAAGGGTTGGGTGCTGGTTGATACTGGCACAAAAGGATCGGCAAGTAAGATCGTCGCCATGGCCGAAGCATTATTCGGACCAGGTTCAAGGCCATCTGCCATCGTGCTTACTCATGGCCACAGCGACCACGCTGGTTCTGTTTGCGAATTGCTGAAAATTTGGAACGTACCGGTGTATGCACACCACATGGAAGTACCTTACTTAACCGGAAAATCATCCTACCCACCTGTTGACCCGGCCACCGGCGGTGGACTTATGAGCCTGGCATCGGTTTTATTTTCCACTAAACCTATCAATATCAGGCGTAACCTACGTGAAATAGATTTGTACGATGGTATTCCGGAACTGCCTGAATGGAAGGTGATCCACACTCCCGGACATACACCCGGGCATATTTCACTGTTTTTACCATTGAATACCACCCTCATAGCTGGTGATGCATTCACTACCACCCGGGCTGAGTCCGCTTGGAGTTTGATGCTTTATAAAAAGCAAGTATCCGGCCCTCCAAAATATATAACCAGCGATTGGATCGCCGCCGGCAAGTCGGTCCGAAAATTGGCCGCATTGCAGCCCCGGATTGCAGCCACCGGGCACGGACCGGTAATGCGTGGACGCGAATTGCTGACTGAATTGAGCTTTTTAGCCAACCGTTTTGAAGAGGTTGCGGTTCCAAACAGTGGCCGATATGTTGGCCATGGTGCCGTTAGTGATGAAAATGGTGTGCAATATATACCGCCCTACAGGGGTAATAACCGCATGAAAGCAGCTGTGGCCGTTACTGCCGCACTAATTGGTTTTCTCGTAGTGAGCAAGGCTACAAAAATCTGGTAAGCGCCCACTAATTTTCTACATTTACAGCGTGGAAAATTTAAACGCCGACCCGCAGGTACTTGTGGATATTGTGAAAACCCGTATGCCGTTCGGTAAATATAAAGATACACTGATATGCGATATCCCTATCAGTTACCTGGAATGGATGCAGCGTAAAGGCTTTCCACCCGGCAAATTGGGCATGCTGATGAGCACCGCTTATGAAATAAAGTTGAACGGTCTCGACAAGCTGGTATGGATGATAAAAGATAAAGTAAGAAAAGGGGAATTGTAACGCATAGTCTTAATAAACAAGGCTTTGAAATGCGACACGATACGTTTACCTTACCATGACCATTTATCTCAGCTGTTTTGTAAGGTTTTTACGTTAATAGCTACAAAGAGATAAAATAATAGCATGAAAAAAATAGCATTGTACTTTGCAACCGTAATACTGTTTTTAGGCTGCGCTAATGGCCAGCCTAAGACCGGGCAGAATAGTATGGCAGTATTACCCAAGGTAGCTTCGGGGGAAGCTGTTGCCACTTTTGGCGGAGGCTGCTTCTGGAGCATGGCTGAGGCGATGAGCGAATTAAAGGGCGTTAATAAAGTGATCTCGGGCTATGCGGGTGGTAATACGGCTAACCCTACTTATGAAGATGTTAGCACCCGTACCACCAATCATGCGGAAACCGTGCAAATCTATTATGACCCTAAAGTGATTAGTTACGCAACACTCGCAGAGGCATTTTTCTTTGCTCACGACCCTACCACATTGAACCGACAGGGGCCGGATGAGGGAACAGACTACCGCTCTATAGCTTTTTACCGTAACGACGCCGAAAAAGCAACTCTGGAAGCTGCTATCAAAAAAGTTAATGCAACCAAGCATTACAGCAACCCGATAGTTACCCAGGTTGTGCCGTTTAAAGTATTTTATGCGGCTGAAAAGTACCACCAGGGCTATTATCGCACCAACGGCGATAATCCTTATATAGGCGCTGTATCGGTACCAAAAGTGATGAAATTTCGCAAAGCGATGAAGGAAGAGTTGAAACCTGAGTTCGCCAAGTAATAAAAAACTGTTAAGTGTTTTACAGAAATAGCGGCAGGTAAGTCCTGCCGCTATTTTTGTTTTAAATCACAGGTCAATTTGACCGTAGCACTTTCCCCTCTTCCGGTATTTTTGCCTATAATTGCCCTTGAACATATATACGGTACTATGCAAGCCCTGCACATCATCAAAATAGGCGGAAACGTTATTGACAATTCAGAAAACCTGCACCGGTTCCTGAAAGATTTTACGGCGCTGGATGGCCACAAGATCCTGGTGCATGGCGGCGGTAAAGTTGCTACGCAGATCTCCGAAACCATGGGGATTGAAGCCCGCATGGTTGATGGCCGCCGGATAACCGATATAGATACACTCCGTGTGGTTACGATGGTTTATGCCGGGCTCATTAACAAAAACATAGTAGCACAACTACAGCGGTACGGAAATAATGCGATAGGGCTCACCGGTGCCGATGGTGATTTTATCCGTGCAAAAAAACGCCCCGTTAAAACGATTGACTATGGTTTTGCGGGCGACTTGTCGGAAAACTCTATCAACCCGGATAATATCGCCAGGTTGCTGGATGCCGGCTTTACACCAGCTTTTTGCGCTTTAACGCATGACGGTGAGGGGCAGCTGCTGAACACCAATGCAGATACCATAGCTTCTGCCCTGGCCGTGGCCTTATCCGGCTTGTACGAAACTACACTTGTATATTGCTTTGAAAAGAAGGGTGTATTACAGGATATTGATGATGAAGATTCATTGATTAGAGATATCGACCCGGAACGGTACGAACAACTAAAAACCGATAAAATCATTCATAGCGGTATGCTGCCCAAAATGGATAACGCATTTACAGCGATATCCTGCGGGGTTAAAGCAGTTATCATCGGGCATTCTGATGATTTAGGTCAGTTAAAAAATAAAAAGGGGTTTGGTACCCGCTTAAGTAATTAACAATGGAAGCACAACAGCATATTGCCATTTTAGGCAGCGGAAATATTGGATTAGCATTAGCTAAAGGACTGGTTAAGGCGGGTATATTTACCCCGGCCCAAATTACGCTTACCCGCCGCAACACCACGGCACTGGCCCCATTAGCCGCGGAAGGCTACAATGTTACCGCAGATAACGCGGAAGCAGTAACCAGAGCCTCAATCGTAGTGTTGGCGATATTGCCGCAACAGCTTAATAAGCTACTGGAAGAAATAAAACCGGCAACTGAACAAAGCAAGCATTTGCTGATCTCGGTGGTATCCGGCGTAAGCTGCCAGGATATCCGTAACCAATTAAATTTGAATGTACAGGTGATCCGTGCTATGCCGAATACGGCTATCGCTATTGGACAAAGCATGACTTGTATTGCTACAGATACGGCATCGGATGCTAATGTGAGTTTGGTAAAATCGTTATTTGATACGGTTGGTGTTAGTATCCAGATCAACGAAGAACTGATGACCTCCGCCACGGCGCTTTGTGCCTGTGGTATTGCCTTTTTCCTTCGCTCCATCCGTGCTGCATCACAGGGTGGTACAGAAATTGGCTTTCACGCGCATGATGCCCTTAAAATGGCTGCTCAAACCGCAAAAGGTGCCGCCGATTTGCTGTTGCAACTAAGTTCACACCCGGAACAGGAAATTGATAAGGTAACTTCGCCAAAAGGATGTACCATTGCCGGTTTAAATGAGATGGAACACAACGGCTTTAGCTCAGCGATGATTAAGGGCATCAAGGTATCCGCGGAGAAAGCAGGTGCACTTTACAAAAGTGAGTGAACTGATCAATAGTAAAGAAAGCAATACTAATTACTACCGTTCCGAACGGTTATTACCTGCACTGAAACGTTACGTAGCTTTAATAACCGGCTAATTACAGCTAAAAACACCAAACAGCCGCAAATTAAACCCAATACCGGGGCTGTTGTTATGCTCATTGCCCAGCCGGAAATATAAGCGCCCATTACATCGCAAAAGTTCACCATGGCCATGTAGGCCGTAAATTGTGAGCCTTCAACTTTTTCGCGACATAGTGCCATCAGCACAGGCATTGCAGCCACACTAAACATCGGGTCGGCAAAATTCCACATTAACAAACCGGTGATGCTAATGGGCTTGTGCACCCAAAAATATCCAAAACTGCAAAACAGGATCAAAAAGAGACTGATGGCCAGCATTACCCGAACCTGTAATTTGGCGGGCCCTATTATGTCCGCGATAACGCCCCCTCCGATAGTTACGAAAAGGGTAGCAATGGTGCCCCAGCCGCCTTGTAACACCGAAACTGAATTATCCGCCCAATGCAATGTATGAATGAGGTGGAATGAAAAAGATCGTATAAAAATACTGCTACAGGTGTAAACTAAAGCAATAATGCCAAAAGTACCAAGGCTGTTTTTTTCGGTGATACCCGCATATAATTGTTTAAAAAGCCATTTCAGATCAGGATTGCTATCGCCAGCAGGCAAAGGCCGCGCTGTTTTGTTTCGTAAATTAAATTGGGGTACATAACTATCCGCATTATCAAGCTTAATGAAAAAGGTGAGCACGGTCATCAGCAAGAGCAAAGTGGATTGGACGGCAGCCGCATAGAAGAAACCGTAATAATGCAGAATAGTGGATAAGCCTGCAGAGCCTACCGCAATACCCATTAAATACCCTCCCCTCATGAAGGCATTTACCCTACCCCTCTCTGCTTCCGGCACTATGGAAATTGCAATGGCATCCACACTGGCATCCTGTACACTTGCAAAATTACTATGGATAAAAAATACCAGAGACATTAAAGTAAGTTGTTTTACCGGATCGTGGATAAGCAATAAGCTCAGCGATGCGATAAAGGCCAGCAATTGTGTAAGCACTACCCAGTGTTTTCGGTGCCCTATTACCGAGAACTGGTATCTATCTATAATTGGTCCCCAGATAAATTGCAGTATCCATGGGATGCCTACGATAGCTACAAAAGAACCTATAGATTGAGAAGTCATCCCCTTAGCTGCGAGATAATTTGCTACAGCAGTAAGCGCAAAGCCCGATGGGATACCTTGCATGATGTACAAATAGAAAAAGGTAAAATATCGCAGTTTAGCGCTTTGTTTAAGCACCGGAAGTTGGTACAGCAAGCTAATTTAAGTTTATACCCAATGAATAATCAAACTTAAATTTTTGTTTTAAGAAATTTGCACCTACTGCAAGAAGGAACTTGAAGTACTTCATGTAGTTATAAAACAAAAGAGATAAGACGCCCTTTCCGAAAGGTACTATCTTATCTCTTTTATCTTCCTGTCTTTAATCTCAATTTACTGTCCCTGGGCCAAAGTGTAGCCTATTTTTCCGCCAAATTTCATTAGAAACTCTACTGAGCAAACTTTAAAATCTTCCGACAGGTCAGCTGCGATTTGCAGGGTATCTTTTTGGGTGATGGTAGTGCCTTCTTTCTTCTCAAAACGGATGCGGTACTCATTTACCAGTTCTGTAAAGATGGAACCTGTTGGCCACACCTGTGTACCACGATTGCTGATCATTACCAGCTGAAAAGTGTCGGAAGCTGATTGTTTGGCTAAGTCCGCAACCTCGGCGGCCTGGGCACTTGATTTTACAAATACATCCACCCCAACCAGTTCTTCCGGTTCGTCCCTTAATACCGTAAGTTTGTTTTTTAAGGGTTTATCATGGTTAACTTGTACTTCAAAGTCCGGCTGCGCAATTACAACGCCTTTTTGCGGTAATTGACCCAGGTTAGCTATAATATTATTGGCAAACTCATCTGTATTGGCAGATGGTATGGCTCTGTCGCCGAAATCACCCGTGTGAATGCCCTGCTCCAGGGTATAAAGCAAAGCGTTCTCAATTTGAGCTGCAGCGGTAGTAGCCCCTAAATAGCGCAGCATCAATATACCCGATAATAACAAGGCAGTTGGATTTGCTACTCCGCGACCAGCAATATCCGGCGCAGTACCATGCACCGCCTCAAAAATTGAAATGTTATCACCAATATTGGCAGAAGGAGCGAAACCTAAACCGCCCACGAGACCTGCACACAAATCAGATACAATGTCGCCCTGTAAGTTAGTTAGTACAATGGCCTGAAACAGTTCCGGGCGGGATACCAGCTTCATACACAAATCATCTACGATGATGTCTGATGATTCGATGTCCGGATATTCTTTAGCAATCTCCTGGAATGTTTCCAGGAACAGGCCGTCGGTCAGTTTCATAATATTTGCCTTATGGCCGCATGCCAGTTTGGTATAACCTTTACGGCGGGCCATCTCAAATGCATAACGAATTACCTGGGCAGAACCCGGACGGGTGATGATGCGGCGGCCAACAGCGACATCGCTGGTCAGCATATGCTCGATGCCTCCGTAAGTATCTTCTATATTTTCGCGTACAATAGTTAGGTTGATAGGTATTCCCGCTTTGGAAAATACGGTATCAACACCATTTAAAGAACGGAAATCTCGTTGATTGGCATAGGTATTCCAAACTTTACGGGCGGTAACATTGATACTTTTAACACCCTTACCCTTAGGGGTTTCCATTGGGCCTTTAAACAAAATGCCCAGGCGCTCGATGGTTTCCTTGGCGGCGGCGGTCATCCCGGTGGAGTGCCCGGCATCGAAATATGATTTACCCATCTCCACGTATTCGTATTCAAGGTTTACATTTGCGGCTTCGAAGATTCGGAGAACGGCGGCCATAATTTCCGGGCCTATACCATCTCCTTTTGCTACTGCTATTTTGGTATTCATAGAAAAGTATATTATAGTAAAAACGGCGCAAAGGTACTGTTTTAGAGGCTTTTTTTACACCGTTGCCAACATCACAATTAATTTGTGACATAGTCTTGTGGCTTCAACAGATTATTGATTCTTTTGTGTGAATGTTAATAACTCAATATTAGTGAGCATAAGCAAACTACTTTTTCTGCTCTATTCCTTTTCCTTTGTGCTGACCTCGGTTTTACTGTCGATCTTCTTTTTGTGTACTCAGGGGAACCCCAATGATGTCCGAGTGTTCTACATGATGATTGCAGGCGGTCTTTTTATTAACTTACCCCTATTGTTTATATCGGCGCCAGGCATAATCATTTCTGCCAACTTCGTAAACGAAAAACAGAAAGCTTTTGCAGCCTGCTTTTTAACGCCTTTATTTATTTTACTCGTTATTCTTACCGGTTTGACGGGCCTCCAAAAGGGAGATATGGAGGCCTACGCGATTACCGCATTGTCTTTCATGTTGGTACTGGCCTATTTCTTTTATAAAAATCTCACACCTAATAATGTAAATGAGGCTTTTGAAGACTAATATTGCTTTACCCAATTAAAAAGATTTAGGCTAAATTTGCAGCTATACCATGAAAGCATTCTACGGCGATTTACGATTAGGAATTTTAGGCGGGGGCCAGCTGGGCCGCATGCTGATACAACAAGCCATCAATTACAATGTTACCGTTAAGGTTTTAGACCCCGACCGCGAGGCTCCCTGCCGCCGGTTATGCAACGAATTTGTAGTCGGTTCCCTAAGCGATTATGAAACGGTTTACAACTTTGGCAAGAAGGTTGATTTGCTCACGATTGAGATAGAAAAAGTAAACGTAGATGCGTTGGAACAGCTGGAAAAAGAGGGCGTTGCGGTTTATCCGCAGTCGCGCATTATCCGGTTGATCCAGGACAAAGGGTTGCAAAAACAGTTCTTTAAAGAAAACGACATTCCCACAGCCGAGTTCCAGGTAATTTCATCGGCACAGCAATTAAAGGAAAGTCACATTCCTTTCCCCTACATCCAAAAACTCCGCCGCGACGGTTACGATGGCAAAGGTGTTTATAAAGTATTGGACGAAAGCTATCTTGAAAATGCATTCACCGAGCCAAGTCTGATAGAACGCATGATTGATTTTGAAAAAGAGATTGGCATTATCGTGGCCCGTAACGAAGACGGCGAAGTAAAAACCTTCCCGCTGGTAGAGATGGAATTCAACCCCGAAGCCAATTTGGTAGAGTTTTTAATCGCACCCTCTACCCTGCCGTTTGAGGTACAGATGGAAGCCGAGAATATCGCTAAACGTATCGCAGAGACTTTAAACATCGTGGGCATACTAGCGGTAGAGATGTTTTTAGATAAGAGCGGTAAGATCCTGGTGAATGAACTGGCTCCGCGCCCACATAATAGCGGTCACCAAAGTATTGAGGGCAATGTGGTATCGCAATTTGAACAGCATCTACGCGCTATATTTAACCAGCCATTGGGTGATACGGCTTGCTTAAGCAATGCCATTATGGTAAATGTACTTGGTGAAGCCGGTTACGAAGGACCCGCCGTGTACCAGGGGATAGAAAAGATTCTGAAATGTGCAGGGGTTTATGTGCATTTGTATGGCAAGGCGCTTACCAAGCCATTCCGTAAAATGGGCCATGTGACAATAATTGATAGCGATAGAGAAAAGGCAATTGAGAAGGCGCGTTATGTGCAGGAAACTTTAAAGGTGATTGCTTAGCGATTAATTCAACGCGTCGTTGCGAGGAACATAGCAACCTTCAACCCGTGCGTTGACGGTGTGCACAATTAGACATTGCCGCACTATCGCTAGTAATCGCATATAAAGCATAAATAATACTTAAAAAACTTATGAGTCAACCAAAAATAGCCATTATCATGGGCAGCAAGTCGGATCTGCATATTATGCAGGATGCCGCAGACGTATTAAAAGAACTGGGTGTAAGTTACGAGATCACTGTAGTATCGGCGCATCGTACACCCGACAGGATGTTCAGCTACGCCCGTGCCGCTGCAGATCGTGGTATTAAGGTGATCATCGCAGGTGCAGGTGGCGCAGCCCACTTGCCGGGAATGGTAGCTTCATTAACCCACCTGCCGGTGATCGGCGTGCCTGTAAAATCAAGTAATTCTATTGACGGCTGGGATTCTATCCTGAGCATCCTCCAAATGCCAAACGGCATACCGGTTGCTACTGTTGCACTTAATGCTGCAAAAAATGCGGGGATCCTGGCTGCCCAGATCTTATCCACTGCAGATGAGTATCTTGTAGCTAACCTAAAAGCCTTTAAAGAAGAGCTGGCCAGGAAAGTGGAAGAGTCAGCAAAAGAAATGGAAGCTTAAATTAATCCGTCATTTCGTAAGACGGTACAATTTGCACACAGTGCAAGTCGTATGATATCGTATCGAGATTGCTTCTACCTCGCTATTCGCCCCAGCGCTATTAAATAGAAAAGACGCTTACCTGGCAAGCGTCTTTTCTATTTATCCGAAAATTAAAGCGTTAATTAAGCCGTTACAATATGCTCTTTACCAGCTAAATATCGCTCGGCATCTATAGCTGCCATACAACCGGTACCGGCCGCAGTTACCGCCTGGCGATAGATATGGTCCTGCGCATCGCCGCAGCAAAATACACCCTCCACATTAGTTTCCGTTGTACCTGGGCGGGTAAGAATATAACCCGTTGCATCCATGTTGATCCAACCTTCAAAAATATCCGTGTTAGGTTTGTGCCCAATGGCCACAAAGAAACCGGTAACATCTAATTCGGTATTTTCCTGTGTAATGTTATTGCATACTTTAACGCCGTTTACACTTTGCCCGTCGCCTAAAATTTCTATGGTATCGGTATTGTATAAAATCTCAATGTTGTGTGTATTCAGTACGCGGTGAACCATCGCTTTTGAAGCGCGGAACTCATCGCGGCGCACGATCATGTAAACTTTGCGGCAAAGTTTAGCCAGGTAGGTTGCCTCTTCGGCAGCGGTATCTCCTGCCCCTACAATCGCCACATCCTGCCCTTTGAAAAAGAAGCCATCGCAAACGGCACATGCCGAAACACCAAAACCGCTGTATTTTTGTTCAGACTCAAGTCCCAACCATTTAGCAGATGCTCCTGTAGATATAATAACGGTATCAGCCAGAATCGTTTTATTTTCATCAACCGTAACTTTATGCGGCAAAGAAGAAAAATCAACTGAACTTACATAGCCAAAACGGATATCTGTACCTAAGCGCTCCGCTTGCTTGCGGAAATCTTCCATCATCTCCGGCCCCATAATTCCTTCAGGGTAACCCGGAAAGTTTTCTACATCAGTAGTTTGGGTAAGCTGCCCGCCGGCCAGCATCCCGGTATACATAACCGGTTTAAGATCGGCCCTTGAAGCATATATCGCGGCTGTATAACCAGCAGGACCAGAACCTATAATCAGGCATTTAACGTGTTCGGTATCTTGTAACATTTATTTATAAAATATTGGCAAATTTAGCAAAAAGATAAGGCCAGATCGTCAGTTATCAGTAAAACTTATCCACGGTAAATACAGATTGTTAGCAATGCTTACTTCCCCTTATTCGCTTTCAGTACCCTGATGAAATTACCGCCTAAAATCTTATCAATATCTTTTTCCGAATAACCAATCTTTAACAATTCAGCGGTGATCTTAATATAATCGGTAACGCTATCCAGCCCAAGCGGATAGGACTCTGCACCGTCGAAATCAGAACCAATCCCTACGTGCTCAATCCCCATCATCTTCACCATGTAATCGATGTGCTTGATCAGCATACTTAATGGTGGGCGCAGCTGATCGGCCTCTGTTTTGTTGAGTGCGTTAAGACGGATACTGGCCAGGTCATAGTCGTTGTAGACCACCCTTAAAGAGTCGAACTGCGCTTTGTGCCTTGCCATAAACACGGCATGCTTAGCCTCATAGCTATTATCTACAAAACCGCTGTAAAAATTCACAAACACCACGCCGCCATTAGCAGCAATGGCCTTTAGTTGTTCATCTTTTAAATTACGCCGGTGCGGGTTCAAAGCATAAACGCAACTATGCGAAGCAATTACCGGCTTGGTGGTTAAAGCCATCACATCTTTGAAAGTTTGCTCGCCGGGATGCGAAAGATCGATCATCACCCCTTCCTTATTTAATTTTCGAACTATCTGCTTTCCCAGTTCGGTTAAGCCTTTGTGTGGCAGGGTATCGCCGTGGAGGCTTTCATCCCGTGCCGACGTTGCCCAGCTGGTGCTGTTGTTCCAGGTTAAGGTAAGGTAGCACATCCCGCGTTTTACCAGGCTATCAATGTAATCCACCCGGTCTTCTATCATGTGGCCGCCTTCTACGCCAACCATCGCAGCCAGCTTTTTTTGCTTTACTGCTTTCTTTAGATCCTTAGCGTTGGTAACCAGCATCATCTTATCCGGATTGCGGTTGATCAGCGCCTGGAGTGAGTCGATCTCCCTGTTAGCGAAAGCGTAGGCGGTACCATTGCCATACTGATCGCCGCACCAGATGGAAAATACCTGTACATCCAGTCCACCGGTTTTAGCGCGTACCAAATCAAAATTGCCATTAGTTTGTAATTTACCCGCATCCTGTTTGGTGATCAGCTCATTAGAGAGGATATCATTATGGGTATCAACCAGGATCGCTTTTTGATGGATCCTTTCCACATCCTGCGCCGAAAGTTTTAACGCAGCAAACAGTAAAAACGGCAGCAATAGTTTTTTCATGGTTGGAAGATAGGAAAATTACCTAGCTCATCAAAAACGGATGAAGCTATCAGGATCTAAAATATAGAAAATTACAGCAGCAGAAAACACAACCGAACTCACTATTAAAATCACTGCTACCGCTAATTTTGAGCTTAAGTTGTTAACGGTGAAATTTTCATGATCTATAGGGTCATAAAACACTTCAACCTTCTCGTTGAGTTTATATGCCGAAGGGTTACTGCAAAAAATGTCATAGTCGCCAGTTACGGCAGTGGAACTTGATGTTTCAAAACGAATCACCGGATAGTAGCTCGGCGTACCATACCGCGTACCGTCCCACCGAGTTTCTTTAATCTCAATAACTTCGCCTTGTACACGGATTCCATTTTTGAGTAATCGATTCTGCTGCATCCCTTTACCATTAGCATAAATAAAAATGCATAAGCTGCCAAGTGCAACCAGCAACTCAAAGTATGTACGGTCTGAAATATCGATATGGAACATTAGCTCAATGTAAAAATAGCCTAGGTCTGTATAATTCCTACATTAAAGGCCTTCTCAATTGGCGCGTGGTTAGCTGCCTCTATACCCATCGAGATCACCTTGCGGGTATCCAGCGGATCGATGATACCATCTACCCAAAGCCTGGCTGCGGCATAATAGGGTGTGGTTTGGGCGTTATACCTGTCGGTAGTTTGTTTAAGTAATTCCGCTTCCTTAACGTCATCAATCTCCTCGCCTTTAGCTTTTAATCCTGCCGACTGCATCTGCACCAAAACCTTCGCAGCCTGCGCGCCACCCATAACCGCTATTTTAGCAGAAGGCCAGGCGTAGATCAATCGCGGATCATACGCTTTGCCGCACATGGCGTAGTTACCTGCTCCGTAAGAATTCCCTATCACGATGGTGAATTTCGGCACAACAGAATTGGCAACTGCATTCACCATTTTTGCACCATCTTTTATAATGCCGCCATGCTCGCTGCGGCTGCCCACCATAAAGCCGGTAACATCCTGCAAAAATACCAGCGGGATCTTCTTTTGGTTACAGTTCATGATAAATCGGGTGGCTTTATCGGCACTGTCTGAATAAATTACGCCGCCAAACTGCATTTCGCCTTTTTTAGACTTAATCACTTTGCGCTGGTTGGCAACAATGCCAACTGCCCAGCCCTCTATCCGGGCAAGCCCGCAAATTATTGACTGACCGTAACCTGTTTTATATTCCCCAAATTCGGAGTCATCGATGAGCCTCAAGATGATCTCGCGCATATCGTAAGCCTTTTCACGGTTATCCGGCAAGATGCCGTAGATATCTTTTTGGTTGAGTTTTGGAGCGGAGGCTTTGATACGGTCGAACCCTGCTTTATTATAATCGCCAACCTTGTTCATGATATTGCGGATAGCATCCAGGCAGGCTTTATCGTTGGGATGCTTGTAGTCGGTAACACCGCTGATCTCGCATTGCGTGGTAGCACCACCCAGTGTTTCGTTATCCACATCCTCGCCAATGGCAGATTTTACCAGGTATGATCCCGCCAGGAAAACCGAACCGGTACCTTCAACGATCATGGCCTCATCGCTCATGATAGGCAGGTATGCGCCCCCGGCAACGCAGGAACCCATAATAGCTGCTATCTGGATGATGCCCATGCTGCTCATCTGCGCGTTGTTGCGAAATATACGACCGAAATGCTCTTTGTCCGGAAAGATCTCATCTTGCAAAGGCAGGTACACCCCTGCCGAATCTACCAGGTAAATTATGGGCAAGCGGTTTTCCATGGCAATCTCCTGAGCGCGCAGATTTTTCTTGGCTGTTATCGGGAACCAGGCACCGGCTTTTACCGTAGCATCATTGGCAACAATCACACACTGCCTGCCACTTACGTAACCGATACCGCAAACAACCCCCCCGCTCGGGCAGCCGCCGTGCTCGGCATACATGCCATCAGCCGTAAAGGCACCCACTTCCAGCCAGGGTTTATCCGCATCTATCAGGTAAGCAACGCGTTCGCGGGCCAGCATTTTGCCTTTTTCCTTTTGCTTGGCCGCGGCCTTTTCGCCACCACCCAGGAAGATCTTCTTCAGCTTGGTATTAAATTCGTAAACAAGTTGTTTGTTAACATCCTCATTTTTATTGAATTCCAGATCCATAAGTATTTATAATAGGTACTTCAATTTTAGGAAAATAAATCGGGTAATTATTAAAATGCAGAACGTTGATTTAAACACAGAGAGCCCGGAGAAGGCACAGAGTGCCACAGAGCATGGTACAGCTATTACCTGTATTTTTTGCCAGGAGTTGTATTTTACTTCACTGGCATAAAAATTTCGTGTAACCCGGCAGTTTCTCTGTGTTCTTTGTGTTTAAAATATTAGTTTCACAAACACCGAATTTTACCGCAATTTTGATAACATGAAAACATTTGTTGTTTCCTTACTGATTCTTCTTGGTTTGCAATCAACTTCCTTTGCACAATATGCCTTTGATATCAAGGATAAAACCATGGCCTACGCCCGGGGCTATGAGAAAGCCGCTAAAAGTACACCTGTTGAACCAAGCAGTCAATACCTGAGCGGCGCAGATGTGGGGCAGCCGTTGATCTATCGGCGTAAAGAAAACCTGCTGCCCGATCTGCTGGTCTATTATTTTCCAAACACCAAAGATTCCACCATTAATTCAATTTTGTATGAGTGGGATGAATCTAACTTCACAAAAAACCACCAGGCCATTACACAACCGATTGAGAAATTATCGCCTTATATCGACAGGTACCTGGTATTAAAAAAACAGGCTGAAGCCATTTTCGGAACGAGTGAAACCGGAGGATCGGCAAACGATGCCGCCTTAATAGAAACGGGCAGGTTTAAGCTCAAGGATGGTTTTTTAAAAGACGGTGTTACCGTAGAAATGTATGTAGTGCTATCCAACAAGCAGGAAACGAACGGCATCGTCAGCATTTTGCCAACGCACAGGATCAGGATGTACGTGAGCACCGCAGTTGTCGAATAAAACGTTGTTACGTTAAATTCCGGTCTTTAAACCAAACGTCATCAGGTTTTATATCAATATTATCCATCAGGTTAATAAGCTCAATCGGGTCGGCAGAGCTTAATACCAACTGGCGGTTAGCCGGTTTAAGATAGCGCTGCGCTACCATAACATCCATTTGCTGCAGCAAGTGGTCATAAAAACCACCTGTATTCAAGATACCAACCGGGTGATTGTGCAAGCCGAGCTGTAACCAGGTAAGCACTTCAAAAAACTCTTCGAGGGTGCCAAAACCACCGGGTAACATAACTATGGCATCGCAAAGATCGTTCATCATTTGCTTGCGCTGGTGCATGTTATCGACAATGTGCAATTCTGTTAAACCGCTGTGGCCAACTTCCTTATCCATCAAAAATTGCGGAATAATACCAACCGCCCGGCCACCCCTGCTCAGCACCGCATCGGCCAGCAAACCCATCACGCCTACTCTGCCGCCGCCGAACACCAACTGAATGCCGCGACTAACCATCAATTCGGCCAGTTGATCGATATTTTGCTTTAAAACAGGGTCGCCGTTAAAGTTGGCACCACAAAAAACGCAAAGGGATTTCATCTTGTTGAGTCAGTAAAGCCGGGAAGTCCGAAAGTCGGAAAGAAGAATTTAATCTTCCGGACTTTCGGACTGCGGACTTTCGTTAGATTATCTTGTATAATTAGGAGCTTCTTTTGTTATCGTAATGTCGTGTGGGTGGCTTTCACGCATACCGGCTGCAGTGATGCGTACAAATTTGGCACGTTGCAGGTCTTCAATGTTCGCGGCACCGCAATAATGCATCCCGGCACGTAGACCACCAATGTATTGGAAGATCACCTCGGCCATATTACCTTTAAACGGTACGCGGCCCACAATACCTTCTGGTACCAGTTTGGTTACTACGTCGGTCTCATCCTGGAAATAACGATCCTTAGATCCTTTTGCCATGGCTTCTACCGAACCCATACCACGGTATGATTTAAACTTACGTCCTTCGTAAATAATGGTTTCGCCGGGCGATTCCTCCACACCTGCAAATAACGAACCCGCCATAATAGAACTTGCACCGGCAGCAATAGCCTTTACAATGTCACCCGTTTGCTTGATCCCGCCATCGGCAATAACCGGAACGCCGCGGCCCTCCAGTGCTTTGGCGCATTCGTAAACGGCGTATAATTGTGGTACACCTACCCCGGCGATGATGCGGGTAGTACAAATAGAACCCGGACCAATACCAACTTTAACGGCATCAGCACCTGCATCGGCAAGGGCAATTGCAGCATCGGCAGTGGCAATGTTACCGGCGATGACCTGTAAGGTTGGGTATAATGCTTTAACTGCTTTTACCATCTCGATAACACCTTTTGAGTGACCATGAGCGGTATCTACGGTAATAACATCCACACCGGCGTTATACAGGGCCGTTACCCGGTCGATATTATCTGAGGCAACACCAACAGCAGCCCCAACACGTAAACGGCCGTACTGGTCTTTACAAGCGTTAGGAAAGTTCTTAACTTTTTGAATATCTTTATAGGTTATGAGGCCTACCAGGGTGCCATGATCATTTACAACCGGTAGTTTCTCAATTTTGTTGGCTTGCAGAATATTTGCGGCTTCGGTAAGATCGGTTCCTTCCGGTGCGATGATGAGGTTAGTTTTGGTCATCACCTCGCTTACCGGAACGGTAAGGTCTTTTTGGAAGCGAAGATCGCGGTTGGTAATAATGCCCTTGAGCTTATGCTCGGCATCAATAACCGGTATACCGCCGATGCTATACTCGCGCATGATGTTAACGGCATCCGATAACAGTGCATCTTCCAGCAAGGTAACCGGATCCTGGATCATCCCGCTTTCAGAACGTTTCACTTTACGAACCTCGTCAGCCTGTTGCTGTATGGTCATGTTTTTGTGCAGCATACCAATACCGCCCGCCTGCGCTATGGCAATAGCCAAACCAGCTTCGGTAACGGTATCCATTGCAGCCGAAATAATAGGAATGTTTAAACGGATACTTTTCGTTAGAAAAGTGCTCGTGTTAACTTCGCGCGGTAATACTTCAGAATAAGCGGGGAGTAATAAAACGTCGTCGTAAGTTAATCCTTCGGCAACAAATTTGGATGGGTCTAACTGCATAGCAAATAATTATTTTGGAGTTATTATTTGCCGGGCAAAGATACGGTTAGATGTGCAGATATGCAAATATGCGGATGTGCAAATAAATATTTATCAGTACGAATCAGGGCAAATCAAACTTATTTGCTCGAAATTACATTGAACTGATTAAAATCATTAAACCTTCATCTGCAGATTTGCCTATCGAAATCTGCACATCTATCAATATTTACCAACGATCACTTTTACAAACGCATCAAAATCCCAATATTGTTTAGCCAGTTCTTTCAATTGCTGCGAGGTGATGTTCTTCACCGTTTCGGTGTACCTGTCGTAATAATCGTAATCTAAACCGGCAAAATACAGGCTCTTGAATTTATCAGCGTGGGAGAGTACATTTTCCAGGCTGCCCAATAGCGAACCCAGCATATAGTTCCGAACCAGCGATAGCTCTTCTACCGGGATCAGTTCTTCTTTTAACAGGTTGATCTCTTTTTCAATTTCCGCCATGGCAGACCGGCACACATCAGCACCTACTTCTGTGGCAATGAAAAACGAACCGGTATGGTTAAAGGAGGTGATGCCTGAACCTATCCCATAGGTATACCCTTTATCTTCGCGGATATTAGCCATTAGTCGTGAGCCAAAATAACCGCCCAAAACAGTGTTCAATACCTGCACAGCTGGAAAGTCCGGATGTGTGCGGTTAATAAAAGGCGTCCCGATCCGTATAGCTGATTGCAGAGCGTCTTTCTTCTCAGTGTAAAAGAATTTCTCCTGCGAAGAGTTTACCACCGGCTGCGAAATATCTGCAGCATCAGGTTGGTTATCCCAACCGTTTTCAAAGGTATCTACGAGCAGTTGATAGTCGGAACCATCCGTTTTACCGGCAATAACCATTGTACAATTAGCCGGCTGGTACATTTGTTTGAAGTGCGCCACCAGGTCGTCGCGGGTAAGGCTTTTAAAGTCTTCCGGCTCGGCGGCTAGTCCGTAAATAGTTTCACCGTTAAGCGCTTTGTTAAACGCCCTCCTTGCAACAAAATCATTCTTTTGCAGGCTCACCTGTAACTTTTGCTGCTGGTTACGAACATAAGTCTCCAGCTCCCGCTCCGGAAAAATTGAATTGGTGATGATGTCTTTTATAACCGGCAGCGTAGATGCCAAATGCTTGGTTAAAGTGTAGAGGGTGATATGCGAAATATCGTAGCTGTAATCCACCTGTAAAAAAGCACCATAAAAATCAATGGTGTCAGCTATCTGCGCAGCATTCATTTTCCCGGTGCCATCAGTAAGCATGGTATTGGTAGCCACATTTAACAAGGGCTTTTTTGGATCGAAGCGCAGATTTTTGAAGATCCATTCAATCCGCACCAGGTCCTGCCCGCCGGAGTTGAATGAAAAAACATTACAGCCATTAGCCAGCTTTTGATGCTCGGGTTTGATTAAGGTTATATTGTCGACTCCGTTAAAAGCAGGAGCCTCTGTTCTGTTGAGTTCTGTCATGGCATAAGCTTTTGTCTGAACCAGCATTTTCATCCGGTTCACACAATTTTATTAATTCTCTAATTCTGTTAATTCTGATTCAGACGACATTTCCATTTGCTCTGCCAAATAAATCAGGGTGGAAGAATTGTCTTTCCGGAACAATTTATTGGCCTGCTCTTTGATTTCTGCCGGTGTTACCGCCAGGTATTTGCCAATTTCGTTGTTAAAATCTTCGGCATCACCCATAAGCTCATAGTAAGCCAGGTTCATAGCCTTATCCAAAAGCGACATCTCTGAAAAAACCATGGTTGATTCAGTTTTATTCTTCACCTTAGTTAGTTCATCGGCAGGCACTTCCTCATTTTTGAGGTTTTCCAGTTCCAGCCATAAAGCTGCTTCGGCTTGCTCGATAGTAACATTTTCCAATGGCTTACCTTCCAGCACAAACATGCCTTTGTCCATGCTGCTGGTAATATACGCGTGCACCTCGCTGAAAAGCTGTTTATCCTTCACCAAACTTTTATACAGTCGCGATGAATTGCCGCGCGACAGGATATCCGACATTAACTCTACTACGTAGAAAGCTTCATCACCCCTGCCTTCCATCTGGAAAGCGATATAAACATCATTCAGCGGCACTTTCGCCGTAACGGTATCTCTGCGTTCTTCATGCTGGGTTTCTTCCTGAGGCAGGTTACGGTTGTATTTGTCACCGGCAGGGATCGGCCCGAACCATTTTTCGGCCATGGCTTTTATGGCGTCCGTTTTCACATCGCCGCCAACTACCATGATCGCATTTTGCGGGTTATAGTGTTTTTTGAAGAAGGCTTTTACATCCTCAATCCTGGCATCCTCAATGTGTTTTATGGTTTTGCCGATGGTTGCCCAACGGTATGGATGCTGCTTGTAAACCATTGGCCGCAGTTTTAACCATACATCGCCATAAGGCTGATTGAGGTAACGCTGTTTAAATTCCTCTATCACCACGTTGCGCTGTACTTCCAGGCTTTTTTCGCTAAAGGCAAGGTTCAGCATTCGGTCGCTTTCCAGCCAGAATGCGGTTTCCAGGTTGGCCGACGGCAGGGTGATATAATAATTAGTAATATCATTGCTGGTGAAAGCATTGTTCTCACCACCTACCCGTTGCAGGGGGCCATCGTAATTTGGAATATTTACAGATCCGCCGAACATCAGGTGTTCAAACAAGTGGGCAAAGCCGGTTTGCTCGGGATCTTCGTCTCGTGCACCTACATCATAAAGGATGTTGAGCACCGCCATTGGCGTGGTACTATCTTCGTGAACAATAACCCTAAGACCATTATCCAGTGTAAATCGGTTGAATTTAACCATGTAGTTACAAATATTTAACCCGACAAATGTATAATTTTTGGGGAAGATGAAAAGTTGTAAATGTATATAGCTTGTAAAGATTTAATTTCCCTTTTGTTTTAAACGCCTCGGGATTCATGCCAATCCTTAACAAGGATCAGCTGATAAATAGGTAAACGATGGGCAGGCAGCAGGTTCAATACAACGGATTGCCGACAATTTTTGAACATCGAAAATTAGCGGGTAACAGACCTGATCGACGTGACAAGCCTCACCAGGCAGGCATCATTTAGTCTTTATACTCCCCCATGCACTGGAAATTGAAAGAAATAGTTAGAGACACCCCTCAAAATTGGAGCAGTCGGCAGAATTAGAGAAACGAGTAATTAATAAAATAGCCAGTCAATAAAGAGATGGCGGCAAAGCCGTACAATCCAGAGGAAAGAAATTATTGAAATGGGTATTACACTGATTCGCAGCCTGCGGTTAGCAGTTTGCAACATTTGTTGTTAACTGCTAACCGCCTATTGCTGCTGCAACTACTCCGTCGGCCTGTCGCTGCCGTGAAGGTTATCGCTCACCTGGTTATGGTGTAATTTCGCCTGGATAGCTGATGAACTATCGTTTGCATACATACCGTACGCATTTACCAAAATACCTTTCAAATTGTATTTAGCGGAACTGATGGCATAAACAATAGACATATCTGATGGATTGCTTTGGCCCTCAAATCGGTAAAACTCATCTATTTCAAAATCGTCGGCAGTCATATGCAGATCCTTTGATTTATCATCTATGGTATCTCCCTCCAAACTCAGGTTGGCTTCGTATCCTCTTTTCATTAAATCGTTAGTGGCATCCACTAAAGTTTCAAAATTTTTCATGGCAGTTAAGTTTTAGCTGTGATAATCGATTATAGGTATTAAACCCCGAAGCAGTGGTTTAGTTTTAATTTAAGCGCCTAAATAAAGGCCCATAGCGCCTATTGCAAATTACACCCTGTAATTAAAATAGTTACCGGAAATTTAACCGGACACCCGCCTGAGATTAGCGCTATAGCCGACGGTTAAACTACAAACACCGACGGAGCCTTTAAAATAACCGACGAGTGGTTGAATGCTTAGCACAACATATTGACTATGTGCCCTTAACGATGCATAACAGCTATCCGTCTATACAAATTGCGGGGCCGTCTATTAGGTTTCTCCGACTACTTTATTTGCTGTTGCTTTGGATATTGAAACAAACAAATAACACACAACAATTAAAAATATCATGAAAAATTCGATCAAATTAACAGCTCTTTTCTTATTAGTAAGTTCAGGCATTTTTGCTGCAACCCCGGCCAGAACCGAAACTCCAAAAGACGAAATCACGCTGCAATCATCCGCCAAGGATCTTGTGATAGACCTGAGCATCCAAAAAGAAACTAAAGGAAGATCATACGTTACCTTTTTTGATAACGAGAACAATGAACTCATGACGGATTACCTTTCAAACAACCTATCGGTAAACAAAAACTATAACCTGTCTCAATTGAGATATGGCACCTACACTATTGCCGTAACTTCCAACAAACAGGTTGTGAAAAAACAGGTTAACGTTTTTGAAGAATACGGCAAAAAAACTTTCGTGTTCTTACAGTAAGTTGCCCAAACCAATGCGGGGCGACAATGGATAGTTCGTTCAATAAAAATTACCCATCCTAAAAAAGCACAGCCGACAGACTGTGCTTTTTTGTTAAAATTAATTCTATAACCGGAGCTGTGGGGTTCATTAATCATAAGATTAAAACAGGCCATAATTATTTGCCTTCCGAAACCATTTAATAGCTTTTACGTACATTAGGCATATTTGAAAATGTATTAATGAAGCGCTTATTAATTATTCTGTTTTTATTGCCGGTTTACTGCATGGCCCAAACTGCTACCGATTACCTGACCAGTGGCAATACAAAAGCAAATATGAAGGATTATAAGGAGGCGATTGCCGACTTTAACAAATCTATTCAAATAAATCCGGGTGTTGCGAGAGCGTTCCTATATCGTGCCAACGCCAAAACAAATATTGCGGATTACGAGGGTGCGGTTGCAGATTTTACAAAAGCACTGGAGCTTGATCCGCGCCTGATTGATGCCTGGCATTACCGCGCAAATGCGAAAAGCAACCTTAAAGACTACGCCGGCAGTGTGGCTGATTTTAATAAAGCCATTGCCCTAAACCCGCAAAATGGCGAGCTGTACAAGTATCGTGCATTGGCAAAAGCCAACCTTAACGACAATGCCGGGGCGCTAACCGACTTTGACAAAGCGGGGAAAATGTTGCCAGGTGATGCCGATCTGATATACTACCGTGCAAACTCTAAAAGCAATATGGGCAATTTTAAAGCAGCCGTAGTCGATTATGATATTGCTGTAAAAGCGGAACCCGGCAATGCCGAAGCCTGGTTTTATCGCGGTAATGCAAAAGTTAACCTGAGAGATTATAAAGGCGCTATAGCCGATTATAAAAAGGTAATAGAACTTAACCCACAAATGCCGGATTTATATCGTTACCTGGCCTCCGCCTCCTCCAATGCCGACGATGATAAGGGGGCGATAGATTTTTTTAATAAAGCTATAGACCAAAGCCCTAAAAAGGCAGAGCTCTACCTGGGCCGTGGCATCGCAAAAAACAACACCCGCGATTGGGGTGCCGCTGCAGACGATATGTCTGAAGCAATCAAACTTAACCCTAAATATGACGAAGCATACCAAAACCGGGCTGATACGAAAATCAATATGAAAAGCTTCCAATCGGCCATTGCGGATGCGGATACAGCTATAAAACTTAATCCTAAGAACGGATACGGGTATCTCTCGCGTGCCAAAGCAAAAATTGAATTGAATGATACGGTAGGCGCCCTGGCAGATTTCGCTATGGCGCTAAAAATTGAGCCAAAAGCTACTTATGCTTATATAGGCAGCGGAGATATTAAATCGTCGCAACATAACTACCAGGCAGCAATAGCATTGTACAATCAATCAATCGCACTGGACAGGCGAAATCCTGACGCTCTCTTGCATCGCGCAAGGGCTAAAATGAAAGATGGAGATGTAGAAGGCAGCCTGGCCGACTATTTGTCTGCGATAGCCTCAACCCCGCAAAACAACGACCTGTATGTGGCTTATGGCAAAGCGCTCATTGCTTCTGGCAGGTACACGCAGGCCATTAAAGTATTTGATGATGCCTTGCAGGTAAATGCCAAAAACGTTAATTTTTATAGCTACAGGGGCGTTGCCAAAAGCAAACTGGATGATATGACCGGTGCCATGGCCGACCATGATATGGCCATTAAGCTTGCGCCTTTATCTTCTGAAGCCTATACCAACCGCGGCAACAGCTTTGCAGCTTTAAGAAAGTATGATGAGGCACTTAGGGACATTAACAAGGGGATCGCCTTAAACGAAAACAATGACGATGCCTACCTGGCACGAGCCGATCTTAAATTGGCCAAACAGGAGTATCCTGGTGCCATTTATGATTACATTAACGTACTGCTGCTAAATCAAAACAATTTTAAGGCCTACGCGGGGCGTGCTGTGGCCGAAAGCCTTACAGGCGATACGCTGGCTATGAAAAAAGACTTTGCTACCGCATTAAAAATAGAGCCCAAGAATTCCGAAACCTATATGGCACGTGCGGTTGCATTGACTAATCTCAAAAACTGGAGTGGCGCCATTAAAGACTACACCGCAGTTGTTTCCATGGATGCAAAAAACGCAACGGCATATCTTAACCGCGGCATCATTAGGGCACAACATGGTGATAAAACGGCCGGCTGTGTGGATCTTAATAAAGCGGCATCATTGGGTCTGGCCGCTGCAATGCAACAACTGGCGGCGTATTGTAAATAATTTTATTGAGAGGTTACATTGAAAATAGTGATTGCAGGCGATTGGCTTGTAATCACTAATCCTAATAATTGTCTTCTAGTCGCACGCAGCATGTACTAATTGCCCATTACCCCAAATTACCTTTCTTTAGCTCATCGGCTGCAAAATTTGCGGCCCTGGCTGTTAGGGCCATGTAGGTGAGCGAAGGGTTTTGGCAGGCCGATGATACCATACAGGCGCCATCGGTTACAAACACATTCTGCGCATCCCACACCTGGTTGTGCTTGTTCAACACCGAAGTTTTAGGATCGTGGCCCATCCTGGCGGTACCCATTTCATGGATCCCATCGCCTACATTATGGCCTTTGTCGTGCGTTTCAATATTCTTAACACCTGCAGCTTCCAGCATGGCTTTGGCTTCCTTAACAATATCGATACGCATCTTCTTCTCATTATCCTTTATCTCGGCATCCATCGCTAGTATAGGCAGCCCCCATTTGTCTTTGCGCGTTTTATCCAGGGTAATCTTATTATCATGGTAGGGCAACAGTTCACCAAACCCGCCGATGCCCATTTGCCAGTCGCCGGGTTCGGCCAACGCGTCCTTAAACTGTCCGCCTATATTATATTCCGCAATATTGCGGCTCCATCCCTGCCTGCTTGCACCACCCTGGTAACCAAACCCGCGCAGGTAATCACGTTTATCATTAAAGAGGTTAGCAAAACGTACTACGTAAACGCCATTGGCCCGCCTGCCGTAATAGTATTTATCATCATATCCTTCCATCGTTCCACTGGCACCCAGGTTGTAATGATGATCCATAATATTGTGCCCGAGTTCGCCGCTGCTGCTCCCAAGTCCGTCTGGCCAAATATCTGTTGCCGAGTTCATAAGTACCCACGCGCTGTTTAAAGCCGAGGCATTTACAAACACCACCTTTGCGTAAAACTCATAAGTTTTATTGGTTTCGGCGTCCAGTACCTCCACCCCGGTAGCTTTCTTGCTGTCTTTATCATACAAAACTTTGGTTACGATGGATTGGGGCCTAACCGTTAGGTTACCTGTTGCCAATGCAGCGGGTAAGGTGGATGACTGCGTGCTAAAATAACCACCAAAAGGGCAACCTTCCCAGCACCGGTTTCTGAACTGGCAGGCCGTTCTGCCCGGAATGGCCTGAGTTAAATTTGCCGCCCTGCCAATAATCATATGCCTGCCAAATTTCTTTTTAATGCTGGCTGCCACACGCTCTACCCAGTTCATATCCATCGGCGGCAAAAAATGCCCATCCGGCAATTGCGGGATGCCTTCCATTGAACCACTGATGCCGGCAAATTTTTCCGCATGATCATACCATGGCGCAAGGTCCTTATACCTAATCGGCCAATCAATGGCCCAGCCGTCTTTCGCGTTGGCTTCAAAGTCAAAATCACTCCAGCGGTAACTTTGGCGCCCCCATAATATGGAGCGGCCACCCAATTGGTATGAACGCCACCAGTTGAAAGGTTTTATTTCTGTATAGGGGGAGGCTTGCTCGTCGGTCCAGTAATCCATTACCTGTTCTACCGCTCCCCAGTTGCGGGATATAACCGGGCGCTGCTTACGCTGTTCAAGGGTAACGTTGCCGCGGTGCGGAAAGTCCCATGGATTATTATTTGCTGTTTTATAATCTTTTATATGTTCAAAATTACGGCCACGCTCCAGCATCAGGGTTTTAAGACCTCGTTCGCTTAATTCTTTGGCTGCCCATCCCCCGCTAATGCCTGACCCTACTACAATGGCATCATAGGTATTATTGGCCCTGGCCTTTAGGTTTAAATTGGTGGTATCTGCTAACATCGTATTAATGGTTGAACCCCTGAAGAGCGGGAATTGATAATCGGTTGAACAATAATAAAAATTAAACAATGAAAAAGCAATCGATTGTAATATTTAATATGCGAAGGCAATTCTGATTAACTTCCTATTAAACCAATATATTTAAAGGGGTTGTCAACTGAACCTTCAGGCAACGGCTACCTATAGCAGCCTTTATCTCATTATTTATCCGGCGGCGCTATTTTTTCAATCAATAGATGAATCAAAAGCTTATTTTTACCGCATGCTTCAAATCAGCCAGCTATACATATATCCCATTAAATCTCTGGGCGGAATTGCGCTCGATGCTGCACAACTCACCAACCGGGGTCTGCAGCATGATCGCCGCTGGATGCTGATTGATGAAAACAACAGGTTTCTATCCCAAAGGGAAAACCTGCAAATGGCTTTGTTAAAAACTGAAATGGCTAAGGGTGGTATCAGGGTGACTTATGCACCCGATGCATCGGAGATACTCATCCCCTTTTTGCCGCAAACTAACGAATTGCTTGAAGTAATTATTTGGGACGATACCTGCGCCGCTGCATTGGTGAGCCCGGCAGTAGATGCTTGGTTTACACAAAAATTAAATATGCCGGCGCGATTAGTATATATGCCGGATAACACCGAGCGGCAAACCGATCTGCGGTATACCGAAAAAGGCACCTTTACATCATTTTCTGATGGCTATCCAATGCTGATCATCGGGCAGGCATCGTTGGACGATCTTAACAGCCGCATGCCCGAACCGCTCCCAATAGAGCGTTTCCGGCCAAACATTGTTTTTGCCGGGGGTGAGCCGTATAGCGAGGATACAATGAAACATGTTGAAGCTGGCGGTGTAAATATGTACGGTGTAAAGCTTTGTTCGCGGTGCGTGATGACCACGATAGATCAAAATAATGCTACCAAAGGCAAGGAACCCTCAAAAACGCTGGCTAAATATCGCCTCCGTAATCACAAAATTTACTTTGGGCAAAACCTGGTGCATAGTGGCGAAGGAATCCTAAGCGTTGGTGATGTGTTAACCGTTTTGCAAAGGCATACTGAAGAGCGGTTTTTTATTGGAAAAGTGCAAACAACTTAATGTTACAACCCGGGCCAAAACGCTAAAGCGGAATTATAATTGATTGCTGAAATTTACCCGAAACCAATAGCCGGATTTAAACTAAGACTTCCTACTTATACCTAAGTCTACTCAGTTACACCAACGGCAACTGAATAATAAATTCGGCATACTCCCCTTCCCTACTACTCAGTTTCATTTTTCCGCCATGGCCTTTTACAACAATATCGTAGCTTAAACTGAGGCCGAGCCCCGTACCTGCCCCAGTAGGTTTGGTGGTGAAAAAAGGCTGCATGATCTTATCCTTAATATTTTCGGATATGCCAATGCCGTTATCTTTTACATAGATCCGCACCTCGGCCGGTCCGGTAGGCGGTTTAAATAAGTGCGTGGTTACTTCAACCATCGGCTTGTAATTCCTATCACTTGCTGCCTTTTTTTGCTGCACAGAATAAAATGCATTGTTAAACAAATTAAGCATTACCCGCCCCATATCCTGCGGTATTATGGTGATCTTCGGCAGGTCGGGGTCAAGATCCAACACCATCTCCGAGTTAAAATTCTTTTCTTTTGCCCGCAGGCCATGATAGCTCAGGCGCAGGTACTCATCTACAAGGGCGTTGATATCAGCAGGCTGTTTTTCTCCCGTATTATTCCGGCTATGCTGCAGCATATTTTTAACAATGCCATCTGCACGTTTACCATGGTGCACAATTTTTTCCAGGTTAAGAATAATGTCATCAGCCAACGCCGCCGCTTCATTCTTGCTGCCGCTGTGCAGCTCCTGTTTCATTTCAACAGCCAGCTCTATACTTACCTCAGAAAAGTTATTGACGAAGTTTAAAGGATTCTGAATCTCGTGGGCAATGCCCGCAGTAAGCTCGCCCAGCGAAGCCAGCTTTTCCGACTGGATCAATTGCTGCTGGGTAGATTGCAGCTCGCCAAGGGTATTGGCCAACTGATCGCGCTGTGCTTTTATTTCTTCCTGTTGCTCCTGCAACTCTTTATTCGCATCCTGCAATTCATTGGTCCGCTCCTCAACTTTCTCCTCCAGTAGTTCATTTTCCAGCTTTAAATGGCGCTGGCGATAGTTAATATAAATATAGATCGCTGCAGCAAGCGCCACGATGTAAAGCAACCACGCCCACCAGCTTAACCACCACGGCGGACTTATTACTACAGTTATACCATACACTACCCTGCTCCACACGCCGGAGCTGTTTGCCGCCTTTATTTTAAAGGTATAAGTGCCCGGTGGCAGGTTACTATAAGTAACAGACCTGTTTGTACCCGCCTGCACCCACTGCTTATCGTAACCTTCCAGCATGTAGACGTAAGTGTTGTTGGCGGGGTTTTCGTAATGCAGCCCAATGTAGTTGAACTGCACACTATTTTCATTGTGGGATAGTTTTAGTTCATGCAGGCCGTAGGTAAGCACCACGGAAGCCAGGCTGTCGTTTGCACCCGGTTTATTATAGCGGATATTTTCGAGATGCACCACGGGTACATTAGGATCATCATCCAGATCTTTCGGGTGGAAGAACGCAATACCTTCATTGGTACTCAACACGAAACGGCCATCCGACAGGCTGACAGGATCCAGTGAGGATAATTCCCGGCCCGGCAAAATATCATTCATTTTAAAGTTTCTCAAAGTCATGGTGCGCGGATCAAGGCGGGTAATTCCTCTGTCGCTGCCTATCCAGATGCGGCCGGCAGAATCTTCTTTTAAACCCGTGATACTGTTAAACATCAAACCAGATTTTTCATTTATTTGCCGTGTGATAACCCCTTTATTACGGTCGAATTCGAAAACTCCGGTTAAGTAGGTACCTACCCAAAAACGACCGCTGCGATCTTCATAGATTTGTGATACGCAGGACATCCGCTCGTTTTGCTTATTAAAGTAGGAAAAAAACTTTCGCGTTTTACGGTCGAACTTGTTTAAACTACCCGAGTTGGTGCCTATCCAAAGCGTGTTCTGCCTGTCTTCATAAATAGTCACCACACGGCCATCGTCCAGCGAACCATCATTAATATTATACAATTTATCGTAGTTGATATGAAACGGATAACGGGTAAACTTTTTCGTGGCGGGATTAAAGGAGCAGATACCCAGATCATTGCCAATACCCAGCCAAACTATACCTTCGTGATCTTTAAACACCCGCTGCACAGTATTTGCAGGTACAGATGCTGAATCGTTTGCATTATTCTTGTAAGTATCTTTTTGGCCAGTAGAAACATCGTAGACTATAAAACCATTGTTACTGCCGATAAAGAGCACGTCATCGTCGGCAAAAACATCTGCCAGTTTTTGCCCTGGCAAGGCGCTGAATATTTTATTCATCTGGCCACTGCTTTCGCGCCAATTGTAAATAGCAGAATTGGTGGCCAGCCAGGTATGATCTTTTGTAGCGGAAACCACACGCACCTTTTCTCCGCGATAAGTACCCTGCGGCCCGCCGGGCAGTTTAAAGGTTTCGAAAGCGCTTTTGATCTTACTCACTTTGTTTACACCTGCGTAGGCCAACCCAAGCCATAGCGTGTTGGTATGATCAATAAATTTTGTTTGAACGCTGGTGGAACTTAGTCCGCCGGCTTGCGTTGCGTCCTGTTTGTAATACCTGAAGTTCCCGTTATCCGGGTCGAAGTAAAGCAGCCCCCTCCCCGTGGTTATCCATAATTTACCATCTGCCGTGCTGCTGATCTGGCTGAGATTTTTTACCGAGGTATCGGCAAATGTATAATTGGAAAATTTACTGGTTTGCCTGTTCAGCATGGAAAGGCCGGTTGTTGTACCGAACCAAAGCCGTTGTTTTTTATCTTCATAAATAGCGTTTATCCCGGCGTTTGCGAGGCTATCCGGCATCTTAGCCGGCAGGTACTGTTTGATTATTTTACCGGTTTTAAGGTCGATAGCGGCAAGGCGGAGATCCTGGTTATAGCCGTGAAAAATATTGGCCCACAAAACGCCCGGCTGGGATGCCGGCTCATAAACCGGATTTAAACCTATAGTATGCAAAGTATCTGCAGTGTTTAAAATTGCGGTAAATGGTTTACTGTTGCCGCTATAGCCATATAGGCCATTGTTGGTACATAACCATACTTTATTATTGTCGGTTGCCCGGACGCTGTAGATAGCGCCCGCGTTTATAAAATGATCGCCTTTTTCTTTATTGCTAAAAAGGTCATACTTGCCGGTTTTAAGATCGAGTTTAAATGCCTTACTGATCCCATCATCATTTATACTCCCCCAGGGATTGCCCTCGCCATCTATGGCCCTCACTGTAGTATATTGAAAGTATTTTTTGGAGGGGGTAGCAAACTGATCGAAACTATCTTTCTGCCTGTTATACCTGAAGATGCCGTTACCGGCGGTACTCACCCAGATTGTTTTACGGGCATTGTCAGCCACGATGCTGAAAATGTTGGTAACGGATGTCACATTCAATTTTTCGGAACCCAGGACATAGATCTTGTATTTGTAGCCATCGTATCTCACCAATCCGTTCTGCGTGGCAATCCACATATACCCTTCGGTATCTTCCACAATTGCACGAACGAAAGACTCTGGCAGGCCTTTTTGAATATCCAGCCTATCAAAATAAAGGTGATTATTTTGCCCCCGGCTGCAGGTAAACAGGGAAACCAGCAAAATCAGCATCAGGGCTCTTTTCATGTGCAAGAAATCGGTTGAATTAATTGTTTAATTAACTAATTAATAAGCGAAATATCAAATAGCGCGGATTTAATTAAATGATAGAACGATTAATTTTTTTCGGCTCTTTAAAACTACAGTTCGGCAGACGCAAAGAGGCAAACATTTAATATATTCGCCATTAAAAGGCGTTTAGCTGTACATTATCAACCGGATTACTAAACGCCTTGCATGGTACATTAAACGTTCCTGTAAATCAGCATACTGAATGAAAAGCACTAATATAATGCATTGGGCAACCGATATCGGCTATACCCTGGCCGGCATCCTTTTCTGCGGGTTCGCACTTAAAAGTTTCCTTATCCCAAACGCGTTCTTTGATGGCGGGGTAACGGGTATGTCGTTACTGATCCACGAGCTGTATCATGTTAATATTGCCCTTGTGATTGTTTTGGTCAACATCCCATTTATTATCATGGGAGCCTTCCAGGTAAATAAAACATTCGCAGTCAAAACTTTAGCAGCTATCATTCTACTTGGCCTTTGCCTGCAGTTTGTACATTACCCGGATAAGATCACTTCCGACAAATTACTGGTGTCCATCTTCGGCGGTGTGTTTATGGGGATAGGTGTCGGGCTGGCTATACGCGGGGGCTGCGCGCTGGATGGTATCGAGGTTTTGGCCTTATATACCGGCAAACGGATCAGCTTCACCATCAGTGAGATCATCCTCGGCATCAATATCATTATTTTCCTGATTGCTGCCTTTGAACTCGGCCTGCCAACGGCCCTGTACTCTATCATGACTTATTATACCGCATCGAAAACGATTAGTTTTGTAATTGAAGGACTGGAAGAATACACCGGGGTAACCATCATCTCCGCACAAAGCGAGCTGGTGAAAGAACGCCTGGTAATGGAGCTGGGCCGCGGTATCACCGTTTACAAAGGCGAGCGTGGTTTCCTGCGGGAAAGCTTTGATATCAGCCAGCCGGTGGATATCGTATTTACCGTGATCACCCGTTTAGAAGTTCGCCGACTGCGTAACCTGGTTCACGATATAGACCCAAAAGCGTTTATTTTCACCAGTACGATCAAAGAAGCCGCCGGCGGGGTGCTGAAGAAAAGAGCGAGGCATTAATTATTAGCGGTCTAAAGCCGAATGGCCAATCCAAGCGGCGGCATCATGAGCCAAACTTCTCGGCATCGCAAAAAAGTAAATCAAGAATAAAATCACCTTCATATTACGCCATAAAAAAAGGCCGCTTCATATGTAAATGAAGCGGCCCTTATATTTTTATAAAACCTTACTAATTGAAAGAGGCTGCAAATTTCCCGTGACTAAAGTTTAGCCAACGTAGCAATGCTTTTGTTTGCAGTGTCTGCAACAACAGGCATCAGGTAATGATCAGGTGCAGTTTCATCCAATAATTTAGATGTGTAATTGCGGTTGTTACCATTGATAAATAACATTGAACGGCCTTTAATCGTGTTAATCACCATATCAGACACTTCCGGACTAACCGCAGGGCAGCCAAAGCTACGGCCTAAACGACCGATCTGGTTTATAGTATTTTGGCAAACATAGTCTGCAGCATGGATCACAATACCACGCGCCTTCGCTGCACTATTAATGCCCGCATCCAAGCCTTCCAAACGTAACGAACGACCGTGCTTTCCGAAGTAAACATCATCAGTAAGGTAAAAACCTAAACTGCTTTGGTGCGATTCGTTATTATTTGAAAAATTGGTAGCCATATCATCGCCACTGCCTTGTCCGTGGGCAACCCAAGTGTTTAACAATAGCGTCTTGCTCATTACATCAATGATCCACATCCGTTTTTCCCGGCTGGATTTGTTAAAATCGACAACAGTAATTACACTGCTGTTACCTGCAAGCCTGTTGGTTAATTTCAGGTTGAAATATCCGGTTACGGCTTTCTGCAACACGGTGACATCCATACCAGTCTGCTGTAAATTTGCGGCTTGGTATAAATCGTTTACGTATTGCGCAAAATATCCATTTGCATTTAATGAAGTATTCTTAACGATTTTGTTTGAATTGATAGCATGTTCGGCTTTCCAACTAATAATAGTTATGGAAAATAACATTAAAACGCCGATAGTCCACCACAAGTGTTTTCTCATAAATTGTTCGGTTTAATCCAGTAAATAATTTAATCAATCAGGTTTGCAAATATTAATTGGTGTTAATTAACTAATGTTTACAACAACAAATATACGTAATATGGTGATTTATATTGTCACATCAATATAATTAAGTAGTCTGACGACACTTGGTTTATTATTAGTTAACCAAATCGTCCCGGGCCATCTGATCGATAGCACGGGACGATTGAAGAAAATTTATGAGGGATTAAATTATTTATTCCAAACGATCTTCTCCTCTATCGGCGTTTTGCGTACGCCAACTGGCTGTGTTTCGGTGTAGCCCAAATAAATTACGCCTAAAACGCTATCATCAGCACCTAAGCCAAAATGTTCCGCGAAAGCAGGTTTAAGTGCCATACCGCCGGTGCTCCAGAAAGCGCCGATGTTAAGCGCGGTAGCACCCAGCAACATATTTTGTACGGCGCATGATGCTGCAATAATTTCTTCAAACTGCGGGATCTTTGGCAGGTCGCCACGTTTTTGGTAAGCAATTACTACGTGTGAGGTGTTGTTACCCTGACTACTTAAATTAGCAAACGTAGTGGCATTAAAAGTTTCTTCGGTAGTGCCGGCTTTGTAAATTTCGGCATGTTGCGCGCAGTATTGCAAAGGCTCTTCAAAAACGATAAAGCGCCATGGCTCGGTATTACCATGATTTGGCGCCCAGTCGGCCAGCTCCAAAATAGAAGCTACATGGCTATTTGGGATCTTATTACCGTTCATGGTTGACGGTTTAATGGTACGGCGGGCCTTGATGTTATTAGCGACTGCAGAAAAAGTATTATCCATAATGATTGATTGTGTTCGTTGAGACTGGCAAAAATAGGGAAATAGATTTTGATAAGGGCCCACGGGTTGAAAAATGGTGCGGAAATTTGGCGCAGCCTCGGCTCGCAAGGGTTGAGGATAGTCGTCCAGAATTGGTTTCAGGATCTCCCGGCACAGTTCAAGACTTAGCGCGTGAGATGCTGAAATAAATTCAGCACGACGGCGGGGTGTGAGGACCATTCAACACCAAGCGGCTACCTTGCGCGTGAGATGCTGAAATAAATTCAGCACGACGGCGGGGTGTGAGCTTCGTCGTCCAGAATTGGTTTCGGGATCTCCCGGCACAGTTCAAGACTTAGCGCGTGAAATGCTGAAATAAATTCAGCACGACGGCTGGTTGAAGGACAATTCACACCATGCGGCTACCTTACGCGTGAGATGCTGAAATAAATTCAGCACGACGGCGGGGTGAAGGATAATTCAACACCATGCGGCTACCTTGTGAGTGAGATGCTGAAATAAATTCAGCACGACGGCAGGTTGCTCGTTTAGTCCGATAAAATTTTTACTTTCACGGATAGCATTTACATCAGCGCAGCGTATGAATAATTGGTTTAAAAATTACAGCGGGATAATTTGGCTGCTCACAGGTATTATCATCGGGAGCATAGTCGGGGTGATACTGGGCGACAAAGCAGAAATATTAAAACCCATCGGCGATATATTTCTCAATCTGCTGTTTGTCGCCGTAATTCCATTGGTGTTCTTCGCCATCTCATCAGCCATTGCCAATTTGCAGGGCACGCAAAAGCTCAGCAGGATAATGGGCATCATGGCTGCTGTTTTCCTGGGTACCATTATCGTAGCTGCCATCCTCACCATAGTAGCCCTGTGGATCTTCCCGCTGGATAACAGCACGGTGAAAGCAGTGGGCGGCACCGTTACCGAGGCTGGCAAAAAACTTACCGGCGATGCCGTAACTCAGCTCTTCACCACCAGCGAATTTTACAACCTCCTCTCCCGCAAAAACATGCTGGCCATGATCATCTTTGCTATTTTGGTGGGCTTCGGCGCACTCCGCTCGGGCGACAAAGGCAAAGCGTTTACTGGCTTTTTAAACTCCGGGAACGAGGTTTTTAAACAGGTGTTTATCATTATCATGAAAGCCGGGCCAGTTGGGCTTGGCGCCTATTTTGCCTACCAGGTGGCTGTCTTCGGCCCTAGTTTATTTGGCACTTATGCGCACACACTGGGTATCGGCTACGGGGTGAGCCTGTTTTTATATGCCGTATTTTATAGTCTTTACGCCTTTATTGCCGGCGGTGTAGGTGGCATCAAACGGTACTGGAAAAACAATATCATTCCCTCGGCTACCGCGGTAGCCACCTGCAGCAGCATTGCCACCATACCGGCTAATTTAGATGCCGCCAAAAAAATGGGCATTAGCGATGTGATTGCCGGGGTTACAATCCCGCTCGGCGGCACGCTGCATAAGGATGGCTCCAGCATTTCGTCCATTTTAAAAATGGCCGTGGTATTTACGATGTTCGGGAAGGGTTTCGATAGTCCGCAGATGATTTTGCTGGCTTTGGGAATGACGGTTTTGGTGAGCATGGTTGAAGGCGGAATCCCCAACGGCGGCTATATTGGCGAGTTGCTGTTTATCTCGGCTTATGGCTTCCCTCCCGAGGCCCTCCCTCCCGCTATCATTATCGGCACGCTGATCGATCCGATCGCTACGCTTTTAAATTCCACGGGCGATACGGTAGCTGCCATGATGATCAACCGGTTTGCGGAAGGCAAGTTGGTGGATGAGGCAGCTTAGGCGTACACGCCTACCTTGTTTCCCGGTCAAGTGTTCACACTTGACCGGGCGAAGATATATTTGGAACAACACGAGGTATACTACAAGATCTTTTTAAAGAACCTTTAAAATAGCAGTAATTCTTCTTAAGCATTCACCTCCAACCTATACCCCTTGCCGCGCACAACAACGATGTTGCTATTCTCATCAACTTCCAATTTTTTCCGCAATTTGGATATGAACATGTCCAGGCTGCGCCCCACAATAACACCTTCATCTTCCCAGATCTCTTTTTGCAGCCTGCTTCTTTCTATCGTTTCATTGGGCGACAATGCCAATATCTTCAATATCCGTGTTTCGGTACCGGTCAGCTCTATAGTCTCTCCGTTTAAAACCAGCTTCCGGTGCTGTACATCAAATAATACCCCACCAAAACTTAACATGCCGGTATCCTGCGCTAGAGGCGATGCTTTTACGGGTTTCGCCGATCGAAAGAAAACAAAGCCAACCAATGCCAAAAACGACAGGCTGCCCAGCAGGTATCCACTGTTTACTTTGTTGATGCCGGTAGCTTTGAACTTAATATCGATGAGATAACAGGCTCTGGGTTGCTTCCTGCCTTTGCAGGGCACAATATCATTTTTTATATTTTTTGATAAAGCATAGCCATAAGCTACATCAGGGTTGCCACATTTCAGCACGTTGACAATGTAATCGCCTGCAAGCGGGTCATTCGCCAACAAACGCCGGGTAGTATTCACCAGGGAATCCGGCATAAAGGTAAGCTGCTTTTCGAAGCTGATCTGGTATTCATTTTCGGCGATCTTCTTTACCGGAAGTACCCTTGAAGTATGGTCGCCCGATTGCCGGAGTACTTCGTCTCCTATCCTCCGCAGCAATACTTCCCTCCTGGCTACAGCAAATTCGTCATTGCCGGTTACGCTGAAAGCTGCACAGCATACAGAAACAGATAAAAGCGCTAGCAATCCAAAGACGTACTTGCCTTTCTTATAAAGGAGATTTCGGCTATCAAACATATTGTCAATTGATTATTTACAAAGTTTACATTTTTATTTACAATCCAAATTCTCTGCTCCGAAAAGTATCAAAGTAATTTCGTTGGATCAATTAGATAAGCTATGAAAAATAAAAAAAATGTTTTGTACAGCCTGATCATCATGCTGACAGCAGTAGTTAATTTGCCGGCACAGGCCCAACAAAAAAGTGGCACCCAGGAAGCCCCCGCAATCAAAGACCTAACCATTGCTCACGGGCCAAACGGCATCGTGCGCACCGTTAAGCAAGATAGGAAGGGCAATATCTGGATTACTTCATGGGAAGGTGTTTTTAAATACGATGGAAAATCGTTTACCAATATCACCCGTAACGTAAGTTCGGCCCGCTTCTTTACTGTTTTGGAAGATAGCAAGGGCAATTTTTGGTTTGGCTCCATTGGGTCGGGCGTTTTTTATTACGATGGAAAATCGTTTCAAAATTTCACGACAAAACAGGGGCTCGCCGGTGATGGGGTTACTAATATTTATGAAGATAAAACCGGTAATATTTGGTTCGGCACCGCAAGCGGTGCAAGCCGTTACGATGGGAAATCGTTTCAAAATTTTAAAATGACGATAGCCAAATCCCCAGCCATGGCAGATTCTGTCCACGGATCGGCTTACTTACAAACGCTACCGGAAAGCAGCTGGATGCACAATGATGTTAATGCGATCATTGATGACAAAACCGGAAAACTCTGGTTTGGGACAAGGGGCTATGCCCGTGTTTACGATGGAACGACATTTAAATTAATAACCGATAAAAACGGAAAACCTTTTGCCAACATCCGTTCGATAATTAAAGATAAAAAAGGCAACATCTGGCTCGGTGGCGCTGATGGCCTTTGGCGCTATGACGGCAGCACCTTTACCAATTTTAGCCAGAAGTTTGTTGGCTATGTATACGAAGATAAAAAGGGCAATATTTGGACCAGTTCAGAAAGTTCCAACGACTTAAACAAGCTACCATTTGGTAACCGGGCTAATGCGCCGACGTGGGCAATTTCCCGTTATGATGAAAGATCGTTGACTAGTAAAAAGCCAATTGTAACCGAAATAGCAAATAAATCAATGACCTTTGGGATTTTAGAAGACGATAAAGGCAATATTTGGTTTGGCGCCATGGATGGCGTGTACCGCTATGATGGAAAAACCGTCACGGGCTTCAGGTAAAGAAGAAAAAATAACCGGTATTGGTATTTTGGTGTCTGCGCAGGGCCTCTCGTAATAGGACCCTGCGTTCTTTAATCCGCCCCTCCAAATGTCCATAATTCGACGGGTAATTTACTCTGTGTTTTTGCTAACGGGGTGGGAATGTTTGGTATTTAGCTATACCAATTTTAAGATTGCCCAGCGGTTCAAATAAATAATAATACTACTAACAATAAGTCATTCTTAGTCAAGTATTTAACGATGCGCAAGCGTACATATTTGTCTTGTGGTTCAATTAAGTGAGTACACCTGAACAGGCGGAGGTATAAATGTCCCCTCCCCTTCGGATTCGCCCCGGTTAGACGGATAATTTGTTTAGTAGGCTCTCATCATATCTATCGAACCTTAGTATTAAGTAACATTGTTCTCTTTTTTCCTTCGCATCCAAAAGAGCAGCACACAAAAAATCAATCCTGTAAATGCCAGAATTACGCCAACGTATTCAGGTGATGTGTAGCCCATTCCAGCCGCAATCGGAATACCGCCTAAAAATGCGCCTAACGCGTTGCCCATATTGGAGGTAGCCTGTAAAACTGCTGAAGCCAGCATTTTGGCTTCCTGTGCTTCCTGCATGATTAGCATCTGCATCGGAGCTATCACCGAAAAACCGATTGCACCGGTAACGAAGATCATCACGATCGCAGCAGGTTTAAACGGTGCCAATAATGCCGTTGCCAACAACGCCAGGATCATGAAGGAAAGCAGTACGCCGGTGGTGACCAAAGGTGAAAAGCGATCTGCCAAACGCCCACCTGCAAAGTTGCCAAAAGCCATACCCAAACCAGCGATTACCATGATCAGCGTAATGCTATTGGCACTAAATCCGGCAACATCCGTCATCATAGGCGCAATGTAACTAATCCAGGCAAACATACCCCCGGTACCTATAGCGGAAATACCTATAATGATCCATAATCCGGGTTTAGCAAATATACCCAAGCTTTTTTTGAAATCGCTTTCCTGGCCTGCGGCTAATTCGGGCAACCAAAGCTTTAAGGCGCCAGCCGCTACCAGCGCTATAACCGCAATTAAAATGAAGGAAATCCGCCAATTTAAGTGATGCCCGATATACGTCCCTAACGGGACACCGATGATATTAGCTACGGTTAATCCGGCAAACATAACAGCGATAGACTTGGCCTCGCGGCCAGGCTCTGCAAGCCTGGTGGCAACTACCGCTCCAATGCCAAAATAAGCCCCGTGCGGCAAGCCCGCCAGGAAGCGGGTAAACAGCAGCAATGGAACGTTTGGCGCAAGGGCGAACAATGCATTAAACACACATACCATCAGCATGAGTATGATTAGAATTTTCTTTGGAGCCATGTGGCTGGTCAGTCCAACCAATGATGGTGCACCAATTACAACGCCAAGTGCATAAATGGAGATCAGATGACCTGCTGATGGAATAGAAATTTTCAATGAGCTGGATAGATCTGGTAACACGCCCATCATCAAAAACTCTGTCATGCCGATGCAAAAACCACCGATGAGTAGCGAAATCAGGCTCAACTTAAGGCCGGAACCGGGGATGTTACTAATCATTTATTATCCGCTCCATTATCCAACATAGTTTTTAAATGATCATAACTTGTGCCGTAGTAATCTGCTAATGCAGGTGAAAACTTACCTTCATAGTCATACAAGTAAGTTTCAATTCCCAAATCTTTGGCTGCTGCTATTTCAGATTCAGGATTATCACCGATCACCAAAATGTCAAACGGTTGGTATTGATACTTATCCATGATCAATTTGAAGGCATCTTTTTTAGTAAGATCCGAGTTTTACGGATCAGCGATGATCACTTCTTTAAAGTCACTTTTAATACCGAGTTGTTTGATCTTACTTTTTTGAAGTTTGGTATAACCTGCCGTCACCAAAAACTTCACTGCGGTGTTGTCAGTTGCCTTTAGATAATCGTCAAAAGTGGTCATTGAGCCGTTATACTCCATCTCCAGGCATATTTTCATTCCTTCATCTGTAAGCTGTTTATCCAGCTCATAACGAGCTGCGACATTTTGGAAAGGTGTAGTTAAAAGGTCTTCTTTAATACGTTGAAAAATTTCCTCAGGTAAGTGCTTTTTTAACAGAGCGTACAAATCTTTGTACATTTCATCTGCAACAGACCGGGTTGGGTAAATTGTATCGTCAAGATCAAATATTAAAGCTTTTTTTATCATAAAGGTTATTTCTTGTTTGTTAAACATGCGGGGAAAAGCTGGATTATGAAAGCAGCTGTCTAAAAATATGGTGTGTTATTTTGCTGCCCCCCTTATCTGCAGGTGCTCATCAATTGTAGGTTAATTAAAATTTATACATGCAGTGTAAGTGAACAGTAAGTATGTTCAGATTGCTAGTGTGATATAGGGTGCTGAAACATAGATAGTACAACTTTCTAGAGTTGACTTTGTTTTCGATATTGAAAATAAATAAATTAAAAGTTAATATATGAAAATTGGCGGAGGTTACCCTTTGACATCTGCGCAGGGTTTCTCGTAAAAGGATTGATGTCCGCGCAGGGTATCTCGTAAGAGGACCCTGCGTTTTTCTACGTACGTGTAAGTAATGCCCGCGCAGTTCTGTTGAGATTCACACAAAGGCAATAAGTATCCCGCGGGGTCCTTTTTCAAAGAGAACCTGCAGGGACGGAAATGGCAACATTTAGTAATGACCTTTTAAAGATAATATATCTAGTATTATAATTTGATTGTTCCCGGTTATCTGGTAAACTAAACAGTGCTCCCTGTTAATGCGGCGGGACCAGGATCCGGATAAATTATGTTTAAGCGGTTCGGATTATCCGATCCCCTCAAACGGACTATTTTTATAGCTTCTATAAGAACCGCAATTTTATTTTGGACAGGCTATTACCAGATTTTTTCTAGTAATTTAAATCCTCAAACACACGAGGACTAAAAACTACTTCCATAAATCTTTAACGTCGATCTTTACACCCTTACCATTTTTGATATCCTCTCTCCCCTGGAGAATTTTTTCTACGAACTCCGGATCATATGATTTTCCTGAGATGTATATTCTATTTTTAAAGCTTTTATAAATGCTTTAAGCGCAGCTAATTGCTCCTGGGTTTTAGGTTGTACAATTAATGTTTCCATAATCAAAAATACACAAAAGATTACTATGTTAACGTCTAAAACATCACCGGATATTCGACATGGGTTGCTATAATAACCAAGCAGTAATTAGCTTCGTTTTCTATCTAAAATATTTCCCACAATCAACAATATTAAACCAATTGCAATGCCTTGGGCTATCCTTATCAATTCTCCGGAAGTAGGAAAATTCAAATCTTTATCAATTGAATATTCACGTTTCATCTGTGTTACATGAATGACAAACAGTTGGAACAGCCAACCAATATTCATCAATAGGGATACTAAAAAAACCATATAAACATTATTGCCTGTCCTTTTCACAAGCAAAATGTATGGCAACAACAACTCTGATACCATCAATAACCAATATATGGTTGCATATGCACCGATTGAGCTTGTGGGAGTAACATAACTAACATAATCTGGGCCCAGGTAACCACAAACTAATTCAATAATTAAAAAAAGCAGTCTCAAAAAAGCAGAAGAGATTAGCAGCCATTTAAGGATTACAAGAGCCGTTTTAGTATGTATCCAACGATCGAAGAAAAGTTTAGTGATCATAATAACCAGCAAGCTTATAAAAGAGCATTGTATGATTTCGACATCGAACTGATGAAGTATTTGCCGGAATAATTCAAAAGAGAAGGTCATAAGGCTAGTATTTAAATTAAGGCCAAAACCAACCGCAGCCTTCAAATTTGACGTCCGCGCAGGGCCTCTCGTAAGAGGACCCTGCGTTTTTCTACGTATGTGCTAGGTAATGACAGCGAAGGCCTGTTGAGATTCACACAAAGACAATAAATGGCCCGCCGGGTCCTTTTTTAAAGAGACCCTGCGGGGACGGAAATGCTATCTATAAACCTTGTTTTCCGAATTTAAAACAACGCCGGATATTTCCCGGGATTAGCCTCGTTCATCATGTTGTAGACTGTTTCGATCACATCATCCAAAGATGGTTTGCTAAAATAATCACCATCGGACCCGTATGGCGGCCGGTGTTCGGCGGCGCAAAGGGTTTTCGGTTGTGCATCCAACAAATAATAACCTTTTTGCTGTTCAAGTACTTTTTGCAAAATAAAAGCAGACCCACCGCCCTGAATATCCTCATCGATCACCAGTAATTTACTGGTTTTGCTCAAAGATGCTGCGCACAGATTATCGGTATCAAAAGGGTAAAGTGTTTGCGGGTCAATCACCTCTATGCTGATGCCCATTTTTTCCAATTCTTCGGCAGCTTCCATCACAATCCTCAGGGTGGACCCGTAGCTTACAACAGTAACATCCTTTCCTTCTTTAAGCAACTCGGCTTTACCCAAAGGCACGGTAAAGTCACCTACATTGGCAGGCAATTTTTCCTTCAACCGGTAGCCGTTCAAGCATTCGATAACTAAAGCAGGCTCGTCGCCACGCAGCAAGGTGTTGTACATACCGGCAGCTTGGGTCATATCACGTGGTACACAAATGTGCATGCCGCGCATGGAGTTCAAGATTAAACCCAGCGGTGAACCGGAGTGCCAGATACCTTCCAAACGGTGCCCGCGCGACCGCACGATCAGCGGCGCTTTTTGTCCGCCTTTAGTACGGTAGCTTAAGCTAGCCAGGTCATCACTTAAAACGGTGATGGCATAAATGAGGTAATCAAGGTATTGGATCTCTGCAATGGGCCTTAAACCACGCATAGCCAAGCCTACGCCCTGCCCTATGATGGTGGCTTCACGAATCCCCGTATCGGTGATCCTCAGATCGGAATACTTGCTCTGTAACCCGGCAAAACCCTGGTTTACGTCGCCTATGGCGCCAACATCTTCACCAAACGCAACGATGCTTTTATCACGTTCAAAATTGGCATCAAAACAAGCGTTCAATACCTCCCGGCCATCCAGTAAGCGTGCATCATCTGCATACTCAGGCGCAATTACCGGCACCAGTAAAGGAGATGATGGTGTATTGGTAAACAATTTAGTATTGAAACGCTCTTTATTTTTAGCCTTTTCTTCCTGAAGGTATTCTAAAAGGGAAGCGCGTTCAGCAGTATTTTCGCCAATGGTGATCCGGAGTGCCTTGCGCACTGCCGAGATAGCATCCCGCCTTGCAGGATCAACGCATTGCTGCAATTCGGTTGAGATGGTGCTTAGTTCACTAAATTGTTCGGAATGTTCGGCTATGTTTTCAATCAGTTCAACAACATCGTCAATCTCCGCTTTTATCTCATCCTGCAGTTCGGCCCATGCTTCTTTCTGGCAATCTCTCACGTGCTTTTTGGCGACAGCCTCCAATTCATCCGCCTCCTCGCTGGTGACAATGGCCGATGCAACCATCCAGTTGCGCATCTGCAGCAGGCAATCATGCTCGTCTTCCCAGGTAAGCCTGTCTTTAGATTTATAACGCTCATGCGAGCCGGAGGTAGAGTGCCCCTGCGGCTGGGTCATTTCAATTACGTGGATCATTACCGGCACATGTTCTTCCCGGCAAATATTGATGGCACGTTCGTAAGTTTCGCAAAGGGCCACATAATCCCATCCCTTTACTTTAAAAATTTCATAGCCATTGCCTTTGGCATCGCGCTGAAAACCTTTTAATACTTCTGAGATATCTTCTTTGGTGGTTTGGAGCCGGGCGGGTACTGAGATGGCATAAGCATCATCCCAGATAGAGATAGCCATGGGCACCTGCAAAACCCCGGCTGCATTAAAGGTCTCGAAAAACAGACCTTCGGATGTTGAGCCGTTGCCAATGGTGCCAAAGGCTACCTCGTTGCCATTGATGGAAAAATCTTTTAAATAAGCCAGCTCCTTATTCTGGCGGTATAATTTGGATGCATAAGCCAACCCCAGCAAACGTGGCATATGTCCACCAGTTGTTGACAGATCCGAAGAGGTATTTTTTGTTTCGGTTTGATTAACCCAGTTACCATTGGTGTCCACAAAACGTGTTGCATAATGGCAATTCATTTGCCTGCCGCCAGAAGCAGGATCCTTTTCAATATCGGGATGCGCGTATAACTGCGCAAAAAACTCTTTTAGATTGCTCATCCCGGTGGCAAACATAAATGTTTGGTCGCGGTAATAGCCGGCCCGCCAGTCGCCCTTGCGGAAAACTTTGGCCATAGCCAGTTGGGCGACTTCCTTGCCGTCGCCAAAAATGCCAAACTTGGCCTTACCGGTCAATACTTCCCGGCGCCCCAAAATACTTGCCTGCCTGCTCTCGTAACCAACGCGGTAATCGCTGATCACTATCTTTCTGAAATCATCAAAACTGAGTTCGGCAGCCTTTAGTTCATTGCCAGTGTGCATTACAGTTTCGGGCATATAAAATTTTGTTTAGGCGGTAAAATTAAAAAATTCTATTCTGTTTTTGTAATCGGTAGCTATAAAACATATAGTTTATGTAATAGTTTTTTAATTAAGTTAAACCTTTTATATTTGTGATAATCAAACAGGTAACTATGAAAAAAATAATGATGATTTGCGCGGTATTTTTAGGCCTGGCCTTTACTGCCAATACCGCTATGGCTCAGGATGATACCAAGGCTGAATTTAAATTCAACGAAGAAAAGCACGATTTTGGCGATATACCCCAAGGTACACCGGTTACCACCGTGTTTGAGTTTACCAATGTGGGCAAAGAGCCGCTTATCTTGTCGGAAGTGAGGCCAACATGTGGTTGCACCATTGCCGATTATACTAAAACTCCGGTATTATCCGGCGCAAAAGGAATGATTAAGATCACTTACAATGCAGCTGTAGCATCAGCATTTAACAAAACCATTGTGGTGACTTCGAATTCTAAAACACCAACCAAATACCTCAACATTGTAGGTAAGGTTATTGGAAAAGCACCTGCGAGTAGTAAATAATCATGTTTGTTCTTCCGAAAGGGGAATTCGAGATATAAGGCACTTCAAATTGAGGTGCCTTTTTTGTTGGAAAAAGTGTAAATCAGTGCGTTTCATTCTGTTCCATCGGGGTGTTCCACTTTCCATTATTTCCGTAGGGATAAAAATTATAGCTGCCTATTATTTAAGTATTTACATAAATCACCTCAACAACAGGGATGTTCCAATTTGCTCCACCGAACATCCGTAAGAATCTGATTATCAACACGAAACACATTTCGAGTGTTCCACCTTTATAAAGTGGAACAGCGGTGCATTTCTGCAAATATTGAGCCTCTTATTTAAATGTGAATCTATTACCTTAGCCCTAACTAAACTTGTCTGTTATGCGAAAGGCGCTCACTGTTATCACACTCATAAGCAGTAGCCTACTGCTTATGTCCTGGAGTGTTACCGGGCATAAAACGGTGGCACAAATCGCCGAAAACCATCTCAGCGCCCGCGCGAACAGCTGTATAAAGCTACTAGCCGGAAAGCATTCCCTTGGATCGGTAAGCTCCTGGGCCGATGAGGTAAAAAACCAGCCGCAATATAAAAACACTGGCCCGTGGCATTATATCAGCGTGCCGCCCAACCTTGGTTTTGCAGCGTTTGAGCGTGCCGTTAAAAATGACAAAGCCGACAATATTTACAACGCGCTGCTCAAAAACGAAGCCATCCTGACCGCTGCAACCAGCGACCTGCAGGCTCGTAGCACCGCACTAAAATTCATTGTACATCTGGTGGGCGATATTCACCAGCCCATGCACGTTACCCGTATAGGTGCCGACCGCGGTGGCAATAACATCCAGTTACAGTACGATGGCAAGGGGACCAACCTGCACCAGGTTTATGACAGCGGACTGCTCAATCACCAGGCTGTACCCTACCAGGATCTTGCCGCAAAGCTGGACAATGGCACCAGCCCAAAGCCTACCCTGACCGATCCGGTAATGCATTGGTTGTTTGAAAGCTACCAGATCAGCAATAAGGTCTACGCCGAAGTAGGCTCCAAAAAGACACTTACCGATGCTTATTACCAGTCGCATATTGCCGTAGTAAATCAGCGCCTGCAACTGGCTGGTTTACGACTGGCGAACCTGCTAAACGGGCTATTTGCCGCCCCGGTCTATAATCATCAACTCCCCGCCTCTCCGATCCCCGAAGTAAAAACCGCCGGCGAGGTCCGGGCCATCAATATCAACAACGTTGCCGATTATGTTGGCTATAAAGCAGATGTAAGCGGTAAGGTATACGGGTATAAATCTTTCCCGGGTTTGGTACTGGTAGATTTGGGTGCCCCCTATCCGAATCAAAAACTTACCCTCGTATTGAAAGGCAATGCTATAACGTTGGCCAGCCTTATCAACGGTAAACAAATCACCGTAACCGGCATGCTGAAAAAGCGTAAAGGAAAAATGGAAATCGTGATAAACGATAAAGCCAATTTGCGGGTGGCGAAATAAATAATCTAAAAATTCTAAATTACTACTTCCCCTACAGTCCCCTTCATTCTATCAACTCAGGATTTACCCTGAGGACTCGCCTGCCAGCCCAATATGATAAAAAACCTTGTCATTATGGTGTAGTCCGCAGTCGGGAATTAGGCGATCTTGATGAAGTAGCTACGCCGTCAAAAGAAGAGGTCGAAGTTATTTTAAACGATTATTACCATCAGGCTTTACAACTGGAGGGTGCCCATTTTGGATTTAAAGCCTCGTTCGCAGCGCCTGCAGAAATGGCGGCTTCCCCCGGACTAGGCGGCATCCTTAATCAGATCCGGGATTTTGTTTGCGGCATTGTCAATGAAGGCTCTACTACACAAGAGATCATTGATGCTATCCTGGAGGCAATCTCCACTATTATGCCGGGAGGCATTATTATCCGGCTTTTTATTAAACCGGCCATCAAATACATTCTATCCAAAGGCATAGGCGCTTTTTGCCACGTTTGATAATCAGCATCAAACTAAACCATATTGATCTTCTCGGTATTTAAATCCGGAACTATAAAAGCCCTTTCTGCATTTCAGAAAGGGCCTGTGATATTATTGTAAACAGTGCGCTTAAACAATAAGCCCGGTTTGGATATCAACCGTGTAAGTTTTACTATCTATTGTGATCTTTACCTTATGGTTCCCTAGAAAAGTGATGGTGCCTTTATAATCCCATTTACCCTGCGGTACATCACCGGTTGTGTGGAACGTAGCAGAGCCGCTTTTAATGTCGGCATCGTCGGCAGGATCGATGATCAACGCTGTTAATGTGTAATCAAACAGCGTGTTGAACTTGGCTTTACTACCTGTTTTGTATTGCAAATTTGTTTGCATTTTCATGGCGCCGCTAAAAGATAGCTGCGAGTCCGAATTTTGGGGGTTAAGGCTGGTGATGGTTAAATTTTGGCCTATTTTGTAGTTTGCAGCTAACGAAGGTGTGCTCATGGCAACCAGCAAGCTATCATACATAGTTAATCCTGTTGGCTTTCCTGCCGTACAGACGGTACCGATCTTGTAGCGGCCACTTATACTTAGCTTGGTAGTATCAATATCCATGCTATAGGTCATGGTGGTATCCATCAGTGTACCACAGCCGCTAGGGTTAAGCTCATTGATAATTATCTTTTGATGATTCGGCGCAAGTGCATTGATCTTAGGGCTCAAGCCATCACTCATATCGAACCCGCCCAGACCTCCAAATAAGCTTTGTGATAGGTTTAACGCGATTTGACTGGTGACATCTTTAGACGACACGGTACTGGTGGTGCCTTTGCTGCCGTAATCAACCGCATCTTTTTTACAGGAAGTGTAAACAATAGCAATGGTGGCAAATGCCCCTATGAGGCTTAGTAATTTCAGTTTCATTCGTGATAAGATTTAGTATTTTTTAATGGAATAAAAATAAATAAAATATTGCGGATATATTGCAGTTATTTTTCGCTTGCGAAAAATCGTTTGATCATTTGTAATACCTAAAACTTAACCGCTCAGGTTTGGGTAACAGTGCCAAATCAGGGCGTTGCCTTTCGGCCGGGCTGTCTGCTCATACTGCACCGGCCTTAGCCACAGGCCGGTATCCGCGCCCATCCCATAACGCATAGAGCGGTCCATGAATGATGCGTTTTTTCAGCAAGATAATAGGTGATCCCTGCAACAAAATACCTACCCTGTTCTGTAAACCGGTCCAACTTTCAACACCAATGAGCAACTTAAAACATTTTCTCTTATTTTGCATTTATGTACTCGAATAATATCCTTTAATGAAACATCCTTTTCTTATCCCTGCCTTATTATTTTGCTTTATCTACACCACCCGAGCTCAAAAAATATTGCCGTCGGCCTGGCAACAGTTTCCGGATAGTATTACCGTTAAAGTACACCCCTCCTACAACAAAGCCAACGGCTTCCATAAAATATTCTTCGGCGAAAATTATCGCAAGGAATGGGCTATACCTGTCAAACTCCCCTTGCTAAAGCTATCGCGTATAAACGGCGGACTCACCTTTGTGAAAACAGGTGGCGGCACCCAAACCAAATCATTACGATTAAAAGATAAAAGCGGCCGCGAATGGGTGTTGCGCAGTGTTGAGAAAGTGCCCGATGCCCTGTTGCCTGATGAGTTGCAAGAAACATTTGCAGTAAAATGGGTAGATGATGAGTTTAGTGCACAGCATCCGTTTTCGGCATTGGTAGTGCCGCCGCTTGCTGATGCTGCCCGTGTATACCATACCAATCCTGTAATTGGCGTAGTGGCAGATGACCCGGCACTTGGTGCATACAGCAAGCAATTTAAAGGGGAAGTTTGCCTGCTGGAAGAGCACGAACCCGAGGGGGAAACAGATGATACTGAAAAATTTGATAAGAAGTTAATAGGTGACCATGACAACAGGTTTGATGGCGAGGCTTTCTTTCGTGCCATGCTGCTAGACTTTTTGATAGGCGACTGGGACCGCCACGCCAGCCAATGGAACTGGCTGGATAAAAAGAAAGGCGAGGGTAAATATTACGAACCTGTGCCAACAGACCGCGACCAGGTGTTTCACGTGAACCAAGGAGTTTTTCCATGGGCATTATCGCAAACTACCATTGTACCCGCTATAGGCAGTTTTAAAGGAAATATCACTTTTCCAAACTGGTGGTTTTACAAGGTTAAATTCATGAAAGCCTACCCCGATATGCAGATGAGTTATGAGCGCATGATGCAGATAACCGATGAATTTGTAAAGGCAGAAAACGACGAGGTGCTGGAGGCCGGCCTGCGCAGGTTACCTAAAGCGGCATATGATCTTCGGCACCAGGCGTTGTTAAATGCGATGCAGGAACGCCGTGGGCACCTTCCGCATGTAATTAAAAACTACTATAAGTTTTTGTACAACATTGTAGATATCCGCGCCACTCATAAGGATGAATTAGTAAAAATTGAGGATGCACCAAACAGAAACCTCAGGCTATCGATCATCAACCTCAATAAAGAAGGGGTACAAAAGGATTCTTTGTTGAATATGCTGTACAGCCCTGATATCACGCACGAAATCCGCCTGTACTTGGAAGGCGGTGAAGATAAAGTGATCGTAAATAACGCCGCGTCTCCGATTAAACTGCGCATTATTGATAGCACAGGCAACAAAACATTTGAGGTTGGCCAGGGCAGTAAGTTGCGGGTTTACGGCCAGAAGGAAAATACGGTGATCACCGGTGATGCTGCGGGAGTAGATACTCACTTTTCTGCAGACACGCTCAATGCTAAGTTCTTTCCTACTTATCTGTACAACTTTTACGGTCCGCTAGCCACGGCTGCCCTAAACCGTGATGACGGTTTGTTGGTTGGACTCGGCATAAGGTATGCCGGATATGGCAATTTCCGCAAGTTCCCCTACTCTACTTTGCAAGAGCTAATGCTTACCCATTCGTTCTCGACCAATGCCTTTCGCATCAGGTATAAAGGCGAATGGACAAAGGTTGCCTGGGGTGCTGACATTGTATTGTCCTCGCTGATACAAGCCCCCAATAATACCCAAAACTTTTTCGGGCTTGGTAACGGAACGGAGCTAAGGAAATTTGATGACTATCGTACCTTTTACCGCACCCGTTTCAACACCTATGAATTTGATGCTGCCCTGCGCTGGAAAACCAGCATACGTAGTATCATTACCGCAGGGCCCTCTGTTCAAATTTATGGGCTCAACTTAGCAGATAATGCCGGCAGGTTCATCACGCAATCCAGTAATCTGCATTCATCAGATAGCACCACAATCGACCAAAACAAAATACACGCCGGTATGAAAGTAAATTTCACTACCGATCATCGCGACAATAAGCGTTTCCCTACCGCAGGCTTCTATTTTACGGTCACCGCCACCGGCTATTCCGGGTTAAACAGCGTGTCGAATTCTTTTGTGCAGTTAAGGCCCGAGTTCTCTTTTTACCAAAAACTTACCCCTAGTGGTTCGGTGGTTATTTTTGACCGTTTTGGAGGCGGTGTATCTGTAGGGAAACCTGCGTTTTACCAATTGATGTATCTCGGCGGCGAGGGCAATTTATTAGGATACCTTCAAAATCGTTTCGCGGGCAAACACATGGCATTTAACAACCTGCAGGCACGGGCTAAACTGGCCGATATTGGCGGCTATGTTTTACCGGGGCAACTTGGGGTAACCGGTTTTTACGATACTGGCCGGGTATGGACAGATAATGATACCAGCAACAAATGGCACACCGGCGTGGGAGGTGGTTTATACTATTCGCCTGCTTCGCTCATTGTGGTGCAGCTTTTAGGCGGCCACTCTGTTGAAGGCTGGTACCCGTATTTCTCGCTTGACTTCAGGTTTTAAATTGCCGGGACGAGTCAAAACCTGTGCACGTATGCTTTGTTTTATATATACATTAGTCAATCAAACTTTGAAATAATATGCCCGATCACAAAATAGCAGCTGCCGGAGCGGCGCTCAAACTAGTACAATCTGGGCAAATTATTGGCCTCGGTGCCGGGTCAACTGTAGCTCATTTTATTGCCTCGATAGCTAATCATAAAAGCCTATCTTCCACACTCACGTTCACCTCCTCCTCTTTCAAAACGACAGGTAATTTGGTGGCAGCAGGATTAAAAGTATTGCCTCCATCACTTATAGATCACCTAGATATATATTTTGATGGCTGCGACCAATTTGATGCAGAATTAAACGCCCTCAAAAGCGGTGGCGGTATCCATACAACCGAAAAGATCCTGGCTGCCATGGCAGATCAATTTATCCTGATGGGTGATGATGCCAAGTTCAGTCCGAAATTAAATGGCAAACACCCTCTGGTGATAGAGATACTACCGCAGGCATTATCATCGGTAATACGAAAAATCGAAACCGGATATCCTGAGGCAAAGATCATCCTCCGTATGAGTACCCAAAAAGACGGTGCGCTGATTTCCGATAACGGTAATTTGCTGGCTGATTTACATTTTGCTGATATGCCGCAGCCTCAACTTTTAAATACTCAGATTAAAATGATACCCGGCATAGTAGATCATTCACTTTTCTACCGGCTTGCAAGCAAAGCAATCGTAGCTGGCAATGAAGGCATTAGGTTTATAGATCCTGATTATCAAGATATAATCCCTCATTGAGTTTGATTTCATTGTTCTTTATTTCCACAAAAATCTAAGGGTATTTAAATTTATTAAATGCGACGAAGTATAAAGTGTGAAGCTGCCTATTGCATATATCTCTATTATTTAAAAACTAAATCAATTCAAAAACAAGCAATTACCTGCTTAATTTAAAAAACACTAATCATTTATTGCAATTCCGGCTGCAAATTTCCATATTTGCAGCCGGAAAAAATATCAGTATTTAATCCGCGCCTATAGCTCAGTTGGTTAGAGTAGAAGACTCATAATCTTTTGGTCCCTGGTTCGAGCCCAGGTGGGCGCACATCATCAAAAACCCGTTTTTTACTATAAAAAACGGGTTTTTTTATTCGTCAAAAGCGGTTTAGGATCGACCGCAACACTGTGACTGTTACACTATAGTTACAGGATTTACATCATTTTTTGTTGAACTTAACGCGGTTTTGTTACAAATATGTAACAGCGATTGCGTGTAATTTTTTGTAAATCATGGCAACTGTAAGTGCAAAAGTTTATGAGCACCACCAAAAAGATGACGGCACCTTCAACGTTAAGATCGTCGTTTATCACAATCAACAGAGGAAGTTTATAGAAACTCCTCATTATGTCTCTAAAAGGCAACTTAATTCAAATTTTGAAGTTAAGGACAAATTCCTTTTGCTTAAACTTAATGAACTGCTTGACAGCTATCGAGAGGTAATAAGCGATTTGGGACCGAAAATTGACTTCTTTTCCTGCGGAGAACTACGAGATTACCTGGAAAGCAAGGACAGGGAAATAGATATTATTTGCTTTGCAAATGATCACATTGAGCAACTCAAAAGGCAAGGAAGGGAACCTTATTCAAGAAGTTTTAGAGCAGTAAAAAATAGTTTAATTGATTATTTTAAGAGAAGTTCAGCTTCAATCACGGAAATTAATTCCAATATGCTTCACGCTTACGAAAGATACTTGAGAAGCGAGCGGGAAATGATCAGGGTAAATCAGTTGGGTAAAGAAGTACGAACGAAAGAAAAAGGGTTATCTGACAGTGGGGTTCATAATCACATGCGGGATCTGAGAACTCTTTTTAATGCTGCCCGCACTGTATATAATGACGAAGATCTCGGTATTGTTAAAATCAAGCATTATCCTTTTAACAAATATAAAGTAGGATCAGCACCCTTAACCCGTTCGAGGTCAAATTCCTTAACAGAAATTAAATTGATAGCCAATTTAGAAGTAAAAGAAGGCAGCAGAGCGGAGTTAGCCAAAGACCTTTATATGCTGTCCTTTTACATGTGCGGAATGAACGCAGTTGACATTTATAATTCTAACGAAAAATGGATTAACTGTGGACGAGTTGAATATAATCGCTCAAAAACAAAGAGCAGGCGAAAGGATAAAGCATTTTTTAGCGTAAAGATCGTCAACGAAGCATTACCGCTTTTACGGAAGTACGTCGGTCATCTTTCAAAGCGATATACAACATACGCTGGTTTAGATACAGCTCTGTCTGAGGGGATGAAGCAACTGCGAAAGAAGGCCGGTATAGATGATTTAACAATATATTGGGCGCGTCACTCTTTTGCAACCATCGCCAGAAACAATTGCAGAATGTCATTAGATGATGTTAGTGCAGCATTGAATCATATTGATCACGGCCACAAAATCACAGATATTTATATAGCCAAAGACTGGAAAATTGTAGATGACGTACAATCGGCTGTTATAGATTTAATTAAAACGTTTAATAACCCCAATGACAGTCTCTCATATCTAAAAGAAAAATCGGAACAAGATATTTATGGTACCAAAAGACGAGATAGTATGCGCTTGGTTGTTTAATTGAGACGCTGTCATATGTGAGTTTCTAACATACCATCCCATTGCTCCGCTTAAACAACGGGAGGCAGCAAACAGCAAAACTGTCAAGGCTGGGCTAAAAAAATAAACACAGCCCATTTACATGGCCTTTACTGTTTTACTGTGCGGCTAATTTTGTGACTGCGGTGCAAAGGGAGTCTCCGCTTCTTTTTACAGGTGTAAACGAGGTACGAGTTTACTCCTGCTTTGCCGAGAGGCTGACGGAGAAAGGATTTAGCGGAACGCGGAAGGAATTGAAACGTCTGCCGCAACCGGCATAATTCATATTAAACTGTCAGTTTTGCTTTGAGCTCCGCATTCAGCCACCTCAATGCTTTGTTATCCTGTTCCAGTTCGTATTGCTGATAAAGCGCATGGTTCAGTTGAACTGACAGCGAAAGTCCGGTATTAACCATTCTGGTAAGAGAAAGCAGGTGCTGAGGCGATAACCCGTCTAACAATCCATCTTTCAGGTAACCTGAAATTTCATCTGCTGCATATTTGATTAGTCTCGGCTCACGTCCCTCGGTATAGATAAATATCTCCGGGTCGATATCGAACAACTTTGAAAGTTTTAAAGATTGCTGAGCGGTAAGGTCGGTCACCGAGTTTTCGATTTCAACATACTCCTTCTCTTCAATCTGCAATACTTTGGCTATCTGGGCTGTGCTTAGTCCTTTAGCCTTTCTTCCTACATATAATACCTTGTTCATAATAGTAATGGGATTGTGGATTTGTATCAATTACTTAGTTTATTAGCCGTAATACAAATCAACTTATGAATGGAGCGGTACCGAACTCAAAGCATTAGTATTTTACTTACGAAAGCGTTATTTTTACAAGGAAGAAAATTTGTATTTTTGAGATATGGAAACAACTGCTAAACCATCCAACACACATATAGGCCGTAAGATTAGCCGTATCAGGGAATTACGCGGCATCAAGCAAGAACATCTTGCTTCTGAGTTAGGTGTTAGCCAACAGACGGTTTCGCGTATGGAACAAGCAGAAACCATCGAAGATGAAGTATTGGAAAAGGTCGCAGTAATTTTAGGTGTATCTTCTGAGGCAATAAAGAACTACAGTGATGAAGCTGTGATTTATAATATTCAAAATAACTACGAGGGTTCGAATAATCACGGTGCCCAAAGTAATTACGGTAATCACGGCACATTTTATTTTAATCCTATTGAGAAAATAGTTGAATTGTATGATGAAAAGGTGTTACTACTTGAACGCCTATTGCAATCTGAAAAGGAAAAAGTCGAATTACTTAGAAGCAGATAACCTAAATGCGATATTAAATGCCAATCCTTTCAATGCCAAGGATGTGGCGGCCCATCTTCACCATCCTGCTTTTTTATTGGCTCCCAAAGCTGTTGGTGTAACCGCTTCTCCACTTTATCAACAGTATCTTCGTCAGGGCAGCCCAAAGCAACGCCCTCAAGGGCATAAAACCAATCATTCAGCATATTCATTTCCTGAACGCTAATCGTTCCCGTTCGCCATTTCTGAGCGAACTCTAAAACATTCTTGTTGTAGTCTTTTAACATCGTTTGCTTTCAAATTATGCTGTATAATTTCTTCCACTAACCAATCATGTGAAAATGTAAATTCTACCATACGCATGCAAATGGTAAATTACCAACAGCAATTGTTTTTTACTCATGCTTTACTGACATACGTTTTACCGCTGAGGTATGGATTTGCAGTAACTTTATAAAAATAAATAGCACCATGAAAAAACATCTCGTTAACCTGTTATTTGAACAGTATAAATTAGCCACTTTTACCGGGCAGTTGAGTGATCTGGGCATCGATTTAACAAATCTGCTTGTCAATAATTATGATGTTGTTTTAGACATAATCGGTTTTCCGAAAGACGATCTGTCGAATCCTGAACGGCTGGAAGCGCGAAGGGCTTTACCTGATTTTGATCCTAAGAATCCTGCTGACGGCTTTTTCAGCCGTGAAGATCTTTATGATCGCTTTTTGTTGCTGACGGTCAAAATAGAAATTACCGAAAATATCATATTAGCAGCTCATGGGCTGACAATTAAATCGGAAGACGAAGTTTTAGTCAGGGAAAAATTAGCCGGACACATCAGCTGGCTATACTTACAGTTCGAAGTAATGAAGCAAAACGGTTGGTCTTAAAAATCTCTTATCTTCTGTTAGTACGTGCTTTTCTTTCCCGGTGCCTGTTTCTGCCATGTATTGCTTCATCATCTACATCGTCGCTTATTTCATTGCCGAAATTATGACCAAAGCCACCATACTCCCGATCAATGGGGCGATGATCAGAAAGATCAGCATCCTGACCTGCTTTCCATGTTCTTTCTTCAGTTCTGCCAGCTGGGTTTCCAAGTTCTTCATCTGTAACCAAGCCACCGCCAATTGCTCTTTCGTCTCCTCCGAGTTCTGGTGAACCTGTTGTAAGATCCGAAGGAACCACGTTACTTCCTGTTCCGGGCTGCCAGCTTGCGGCGGTATATTCTCCTGTTGCTGTTTGCTGCCCGTACTTTGCTGTTGTCCGGCTGTTTGCCTGGCTAATTGTTTCGCGGTCTCTATTTTGTTTATATTCAATTTTCTTGATGATCTCTGCCCATTTGAACTGATTGCCCAATGCCTGGCCTTTTATTTTAAAACCATTGTGGAAATAAGTGATGCCTGTTACCCGTCCGGTAGATGCCTGATTGAACAAGAAATTAATACCTGCTTGCTCTCCCTGCCTGATAAGGATTTTAATATCAAGGTTCCGTTGTTTAAGTAGTCCCTTCATTAATTCCTGTAGTACCATCTTTTCAGATGCTTTACCAGTTCGCAAGACCATTTCCAGTTCATCCTTTGTGACTGCCTTTTGCGCTACTTTGCTGCTTGGCTGTACTGCTGTCAGGCTGTACAGCTGTTCCAGTTTTCTAAGTATAGCCTCGCTTTTCTTATAATTATTGCTGTCTGAAACAACCTCACCATCAAAAGTTATGCGGTTTACAAGCAGGTGGATATGCGGATGGTCTGCATCATGGTGCCGGAATATCATATACTGGTTATTGGTGTAGCCGCTTTCCCTTAGATAATCATGGGCGATAGTCAAAAGCTTATTATTGTCCAACTGATCTTCCTTTGAGAAGTTCAGGCTGGTATGGTACACGTACCTGCCCAGATTCGGTTTCAATGATTTAATAAGGTCAATTTCCTGTTTAATAAGTTTGACATCCATCGAACTGAAATTACTATCCAGTAAGTCCGCCCGCTTTTTTGGATCGGGATGGTCAAGCTTTTTAAGGTTGTAGTTTAAAGCACCCATAAAGCTTTTACCTATTTTCTGACTCGCGATCATAAAGCAAAAGATTAATGATTTTATTTTCCTGCTGTATCAGTTTCATCAGGATCGCAAGGATACCTGTAGGTAACCTTCCGGCATTGGCATGCCTTGCCAACTGGTTAACGTTGACACCGATCTTTTTCAGTTCCTGATAGGTTTGCAGATCAACTTTGGCAACTTTGGGTTCAGGAAATTTGCTTTTCAGCAATTTCTCCCTGATAAAAATACCGACTGGCAGGCCGCAAACTTTGGCCGCTTCTTCGATCTTTATTTTTTCTTTTTCAGCCAGCCTGAACGTGATCTTGATGGAACGCTTCTGTTCCTTCGGCAATTGCGGCCTGCTCATACGTATTGCTGCTTTAATTTCACATAGCTACACCGCTGTTTGGCGGTGTTGTTGCGTCGCGGTGTAGCTGTTCCGCTGTTTAGCGGTGCCTTTAAATGCATCTCAGAGGCAGAAACAAGCGATTTATCAGAGTTGAGTTCTGTTTCGTACTTGCATGATAGTGATTGTCGGTGCCTTTCTGTATTCAAATCTGTCATAAACTCTTATTAGAAGAGCAAAATTTGCATACAGGAAGTTTATTTTATGGTGCCTTGTTGGGTTGTCACCAAAGATTTTTTGTCAGATTGCATCATTCTGAAGACAGGTATTGACTGCAATGCCGTGTTTTGATCGTCCATCGTGACGAATCTCTTTGTTTTGATGTGCTGAACGAAGTGAGGTATATCGGGTCCGGGTATCCCGGCAAGCTGTTTCGGTAAGACCGAAACATGGCTTGCTTTACTTTACTTTATTCCTGAAAGTTGATAATTTCAGTTATCGTTTATTGTTACATAAATATAAAAAAATCATTCTTTAGTGTACAATTGAAATGATATATGAACGTTCATGAACAGTTTGTTATCCAGATAGCTAGTGTTAAATGTCATTAGCTGTTAGAAATAAACTACTACATAGCGCGAATTTTATTGTTTAGACTCAAATAATTAAGATGGGTGAAGCGGCAAAGCTCTAATTTTCCTGCTACTTAGAGGCCGTTATAGACACCAGAAACTCATTTGTAAAAATAATAACCTGGAGAAATAACTAAAATAAAAATAGAGAACTAAGTGCCTAAACCTTGGCTTGCAATATACTATAAATCAATTGTTTACATGCTATTAAAACTGACTACCACGACTTGATAACATGTTGATATCCATTATTTTTTATTGGTCTAAAAGTGCAGTGATCTCATTATTAACTGTTTATACTAGTAAACAAAAAATCCTACAGCTGTGTTATTCCTCCGACTCTTCATTCAATTGAATGGTTTTTACGAATTGTTTAATGTTGTTATACTCGGACTGATTTGCTTCATCGAGCCACCATTTCGTATGTTCATCTGCCAGCTTGTTTCGGGATAACCTGTTCGCTATGCGAATAAATTTTTCTTGTATGAATGCCACGTCATAATTTAGTAGCGGATTTTCACGGTATTGTTTTAAGATGTCAGAAAGCAAGGGGTGTAAAACGCTTAATTCAGGACGCTTCATTAGTTTATCCATCCAAGCAGCCAGGTAATCAATACTTGCTTCAAGAGCAGGGTCACTTTGCATTAAAACTTTATAAACAACCAGGCTAAGTTGTTTCACAGTGGCGATGCCAGTATATACCGCAGTGCTGAGTTCAGCTAATGACCAGACAACAGTACTATGATCATTACTGATCAAGCCACTTTCCAGTTCCTTATAATTACGGTTATCCTGATAATACCTTGTGATCGTTGCAAACTGTTCAATAAAATCCGGCTGATTTTTTAATTCTTCTTTGTAACGGTCAAGGAACCATTGCATTTCTTCCAAAACCTCTGTAAAAGAAAACATCATTTGATCCTTGTCCATGTACCGTTCGAGGGGTGCTGCTTTTTCTTTTAATTGTTTATAAAGCGCAATTATCTCTACCTCACTCCAAATAAGCCCATTTTTACGGATTTCGCCAGCGGTCAAACGATGAATAGGTATAACATAATTTGTACCGCCAAAGCTTGCTGTGTGGCCTTCAATGCCCGTATAAAAAGCAAGGCCACTGTTAATTATAGACTGTTTAAGTCTTTCCTGAAGATTACTGTCGGCGCTGATGAAATACAAAAATATCGACCAGGAGTTACCATTTTTTATTTGACTATAATCAAAGTCCGCCAGTGCTTGCGCCAGTAAAACCTGATGTTCACTTTTCAATCGTTTATGAATATTCCCTAATGCATATATCGCGTCCTCTTTGTTTTCCCGTAATCTTTTGATCACTTCAACGATCAGCTCATCAATATCAGCCGAAAACTCTACTGAAAAATTCTTAAAATTTTTATTTTGGTTAAGTAAATAGAGATAAGTAATGGCCTGATCGCCTTTACCTGCTATAACTTGCGTAATCGCATCTTTAACGATCATTTGGATCGTCTCATTTTGGTCTACATATTTTATCCCTGCTTCAAAAAACTTTAAAAAGTTTTCCCGGCGATGGTCGGCATCAAAGAGCAAACCTTCCTGTTTATAATGATGCCAGAATTGCACGAATCCTGGCTCCCAAATTTGAGGATCTATGGCGATGATGGCGTTGGATAAGAATATTAAGGTACTGTCTCGATAATAAACAGGAGCATCATGATAGCCTGCTATCAGTTGCTGAATGATTAAGGATAAGCTTGGCCTTATCGCTTCACTGTAAGCATATTCCTGGCCAACCCGTTGCAAAAAATCGGTTTCACTATACTGTAAACTATAAAATAAAAAGGCGGCGGGGTACAGTTCAAATCCGCCTAATTGAATTTCCCACCATTTTTTCACGGAAACGCGATAAACCCGGGGCAGGCAGAGCTGGAAGCCGGACTCCCCAAGTACTGTCAGATATTGCAGGGCGCTTTCAGCGATCACTTTTCGCCCGCCCCTTCCTGAACGCCCGGTCGAAAATCTACCTTTACCCAAAGGTTCCGGTTTATCATCATTTTTATTCAGATCACCTATTAGCGCATCAAATTTATCATCAAGGGTCTGATATCCGGCTTTTTCATAGCTTCGTAATATGCGTGCTATCTTTTTATCCCGGTTCCAGTTTTTTGAAAGTTTAACGAAGTGAAGTAGTTCGTAACCATAAAGGGCTTCTTCCTCATTTATTCCGCTACCTTCCTCCAATATCTGCCAAAGTTTTTCAATCGCACCACTTGCATTAAATAAAGCTGAAAATCCAGCTTGGTAATTTGATCACGGCCAACAACATCCCAATTGCTAAGTAATTTTTGTAATTCAACGAAATTGAAACTATAAGCAGCAGCCAATAGCCGGTCGTGGGTGGTTTGTGTTTCCCCCGGTTGACCCATTAAGGCCAAATTACGCATGCTTAACTTTTCTAATTGCCCTGCAACAGGACTATCGGCAATAATTTGACGTACCTGGGGATAGAGGGCATCATTTACTGGAATGTATAATTCAGTTATCGCTTTCAGGAGCAGGCGTTTTAGCGGGTGATCAGGATCATTTTCCTGCCATTGGCTCATATGTTCATCAAGTTTAGCATGGCGGATAAATCGATCCTGCACATAGGTATGGGCATGATCGAAATTTGGAAACCATATTTGCTGATCAATCTTTTGCAAATTTTCCAATGTTGCCCCGGCCTTTTTTAAATCAGGCTGCTCTCTTAATCCGAATACGCCGAGATTCGCCCAATATTTTTTTCGGGTTTCCTCTAATGGCAACTGAATTTGTGGAATATCAAAATTATTATGGTCCGCGTTTTCCAGGAAAAGGATAAATGCCATTAGGGCAGACCACTCATTGTTGATCTTATTGGCTCCTTCCAGTTGTTGGTTTAAGAACTTTTTTACCTCCTTATGCTGTAAGGGAATGCGTACGATGCTGTGATTTTCGTAAAACAACCGGAGTTCATCTGTGATCTCATCAGCGCCTACATCAATAAGATAAACTTTATAATTATTGCGGTCGTTTTTTACAGCCTGTTTATGCAGGATATCCTTTACCCAATTTAACCAGGCTTTAAAGTTCGGATCCTGGCCGGAAAAACCAATAAGGCAGAACGATTCCTGCAGCAAGGCAATTCGCATCAGTTGGGTAAATGCCTGGTGTTGCTGTGGGTAATTTTCAAAATGGCTGCGAGAGATAATGTATTGCTTATGGGGATCCCCATCAAATCCAAATTTGAATGTTTTACGGTCACTAACGGACCGCAGGGAACCGTGAAGCTTAATGATGTTTTTTGTGCGTTTAAGGCGAAGGTCAGCGGCACCACGCACAACATCGTATCGTCTTAATAACAAAGTTTCCTTATCGCGCAGTGCCTGTTCATTATCCGTTATTTTAGTTTCCACTTCACTGATCAGCGTTTCAATCTCTTTGCGTTGTTCATTGATTTTCGAAACTTCATCTACGTCAAGCGCGGTGGCTTTTAATCCAACCGGTTGCAGTCCTGGAGTTGGCTGATTAGTTTCCGGAGTATTAGGCAAGTTTGCTAACCGATCGCTGAGGCCCGCCTTTTCTTGGTAATAAACTACATTTTCATTTTCCAGTTCTAAAATTTCTTGTCGTAGTTGCGCTACTTGGTCTTCACCCACAAAGCAATCCAGTAACTCATCATAATTTGTCGTATAGATATTATTCCATGGTAGCTTGATCAATTTCTGATGCAGGGCTAATTTTTCAGACGGAAGTTCGATCTCCTTATTTTTGATATGCAGGAAGAATTTGTTTCCTTTTTTCTCTATAGCGGGTGTACGTTGCTCTATATAAGAAACCATTGCCTCAGGGTAGCCTTTTCTACGCGTATATTCTTCTACAATTTCGAGGTGCCCGATGCGGTCGGTAATTTTACGGCATTGATCCATGACGAATTTATCGGGCATTTCTGACACGGGTGCCTCGCGGTTTTTTAAATGCCAGATCTGCTCTATTTCATCGATGTATAATTCTTTTACCAGGTCAAACAACAAGCCCGCCCAGCTTAAAAAATTTGGATGAACATTCATGCTAAAACCAGCGCCGACCATCACACTCATTTGATCCCTCACCAGTTTATTTCGGAGTTGATTAAGTTCTCTTTCGTAGTTCATTGATATCATAGTGACCTTTTATAGGTTTAATAAGATCAGGATTGAAATGGCATTAATGGTCTGAAACCTAAGCGGAAACTATCTGTCTCCATATAGGTTTTTGTAAAAGCCACATTTTTATAGCCGCTTTTTTCAATGGCGTCAATAACATCAAAAATATCATCTCGGCTTGTCTTACAACCGAAAATTATTTCGGTAAGCATTTTTTTATCAAAATGGTTCTTACCCGGGGTGGCACTGATACTGCGGTATTCGCTTTCATAGGCCCAATCTTCGGATTTTGTCGATAGCATAACTAATGCTCCAATCCGGTTGTTTTCATAATAGTTTAGCGGTGTGAAATTGGAAGTATAACGAACTTTTACAATAAAGGGTGTTAGGTCAAGATGCGGTGAAAAGACCAAGCAAATTCCGGAATGATTATTGGCATAATGCGACCACATCAATGTATTGCTATAGTTTTCAGCAAAGCAGCAAATACCCTGACCATTAATTGAATCTTCCAATGATTCCCATTGCGCGTCAACCAAATGCTGCGGATTTCTCAATAAGTTGATAATCTGTTGGTTCAACGGAGGGTCACCCGTTTTATAGTTCCTTGTGCAAAAATCTACAATGTCTGCCTCAGATGGCTCAAATTTCAGCAGATGTTTATAGCAATCAAACGGATCATTGAATGTTAAAGGCCGGGAGTGCCATAAATAACCTTCTTTTAAACCGCTATAAAAATTAGCGTTTATTGCAGAGAATTTATATAGCTTTTCCGGCAGGCCCTCCGGTAGAAATTCTGCCATAAACCAACGATGTTTAGGTCCGGCTTGATCATCATCAGTTGTGTCAGGCATAATAGAGTTGGAAGGTTTAGAATTTAAAAGTAAATATTTTGATCGGACTTTTATGGCTTTTATCTATTCGATTTACTAACTAGGGAATTGATAGGTGATTTGAAATCCAGTAAGTGTAATTATACCTTAAATAAAAGCCCAGCCTGAAAAGGTAGTGTTTAATCAGACAGGTCTTTTACCTAAGATTTTTTGATGCCCAATGTGTTAATGCCGGATCATTCAGCAACTTTCGGATCTCCGATTTTCCCGTTTCTGTGTGAATTGATCCTTTCCCAAATGCGGCTACCGTATCCGCGAAAAAAAACAAAGTGTGTTCAGGTATCATTATTGGTGCATCATTTTGTAAATATATTTTAAAGCAGGTGAATTTACAAAGAGCAATTTCACCAAAAATTGAACTGACGATTACAAGCGATGACTCGTTTGAAATTCGACATATTGTATGCATTGTAATTGCTTTATAAATATGAACCCTGGTATCTTCGATATTGGGAAAAATATTTAAGTTTATAAACAATTATATTATATGACTGGAGAACAAAGATTCTTTAGGCATTTCACAACCTAATTAGATGCACTTATCAAACCTTAAGCTTTGGAATTTTAGAAAATTCGGTACACCCGTGGAATTGGATGCGTCTAAACAGCCAAACTTATCCCTGGACTTTTCGACGGGATTGAATGTTATCATTGGTGAAAACGATTCCGGAAAAACTGCTATAATAGATGCCATTAAACTCGTTCTAAAGACACATAGCTATGAGTATATAAAAGTTGAAAACAGTGATTTTTTCGACAATACCAATAGGTTTAGAATAGAATTGGTTTTTACCGGATTTGAGCCTGAGGAAGCAAAGAATTTTACAGAATGGCTCGGCTATGAAACTATAGATAGTAAAATAGTAACCTATTTAAGGGTGATTTTTGATGTTCGGAAAGATGGACAAAAAATACTTCCGGCCGATGTTAAGGCTGGAGTAGATGAGGACTGTTATATTCTTACTGCTGAGGCACGAGAATATTTGAAAGCGACTTATTTAAAACCGCTCAGGGATGCCGAAAACGAACTTATCGCTAAAAGAAATTCAAGATTGTCCCAAATCCTTTTAGGTGATGCTACCTTTAAAGGAAAAGAAAAATCCCATGACCTTGTAAAATTATTTCAGGTCTTGAATAAGAACCTAACTGATTATTTTAAGGGCACTTTTGAAATAGTGACTAAAGAGGAAGATGGCATAACTGAGAAAAAGCACCTGCCTCAAGATGGTAAGCGAATTAAGGATAGTATTGATATACATGTTAAACAATTTCATGGAAAAAAACATGAATCTCATTTTAATGCCAGCCCAAATGATATTAAAGCAATACTTGAAAAGTTATCGCTTTCGCTCATTAATGAACAACATCCAGGGCTTGGTACGCTTAACAGGCTTTTTATGGCCGCCGAGCTATTGCATTTGAATAAAAAGGAATGGTCGGGTATTCGGTTAGGGCTAATTGAAGAATTGGAAGCGCACCTTCACCCTCAGGCACAAATGCAAGTTATTGAGGCATTGCAAAGTCAAGATAAAATTCAACTGATCTTAACTACACATAGTCCAAACTTAGCCTCTAAGTTGAAGATTGAGAATTTGATAATTTGTCAGCAAGGCAAAGCCTATCCTATGGGGGATGATTATACCCGACTTGAAAAAGACGACTACAAATTTTTGGAAAAGTTTTTGGATACAACAAAGGCTAATCTTTTTTTTGCTAAAGGCATAATTTTAGTAGAGGGGTGGGCGGAAGAAATACTTATACCAAGCATCGCTAAAAGTATTGGAGTAAATTTAACTGAAGCTGGCATCTCCATAGTGAATGTCGGGAATCTTGCACTAGACAGATATTCCAAAATTTTTTTACGCAAAACTGGTTCCGCGATGGAAATGCCGATAGCGATTGTTACTGACCCTGATGTAAGAGCTTATTCAAGGAATAAAAAGCCCGATGGGAAATATGAGTATTATAAAGTCGAGGAAGATCAATTTAAAAAGGATACTGCTAATAAAATCAAGGATATAGAAAGACTTTCTGTTGCAAATGTAAAATACTTTCCTGCAAAAATATGGACCTTAGAATACAGCTTATTTAAATCAACCTCGTTAACAAAATCCTTTATTGCAGAAACAACGAAAATCCATTCCGGACAAGAGTGGAAAGATGATTTTGAATATAATTTGGGTAAAAGTTTAATCAATAAAGTATTACATAAAACAGAAATTGCTTATAACCTTGCGCTTTCAATTGATAAGGATATATCCAACAATGTTTTTATTGATGCCACAGATGATAGTGATACGATTAGTTATATTTTAAATGCTATCAAATATGCAGCTGGAATTTGAAATTACCGATGCTGACATTCAATATGCAGAAAGCATATTACTTCCGTTAGGTTGTCGTTTTGACCATGAGCGAAAAGAATTCATCAAAAATTTAGCCACTTTAGATTTGCAGGCGGTTCCAGGTAGTGGGAAAACAACAGCTTTACTTGCTAAGCTTTTAATAATTGAACAGAAACTACCATTCAAAAATGGTCGGGGGATTTTAGTTTTATCTCATACCAATTCAGCTGTAGACGAAATAAAAGAGAAAATACATAAATATTGCCCGAAGCTATTTTCCTATCCAAATTTTGTGGGTACTATTCAAAGTTTTGTAGATACATTCCTGGCTTTGCCATGTGGGCACAATTTGTTAAAATCAAGATTTTCGTGGATTGATAAAGATAAATATGAAGAAACCTTATTAAAAAAATTTCATCAGATCGCCTGGCTGGAAGAGTACGGTGAGCCAACAAAATGGTTTTATTCACGATTTATAACAAGGGCTACAGCGGAAGCCGCGAAAGAAGGGAAGTTTAAAAAAGAGGTTGTGAATGGATTGATTGACGCTGAAGTAAAATCGCTTTATTATGATTTTAACGATGATACAATCAAATCATTTAAGACTTTAGAAGTGGTTTTAAAAACGCCCGATAACCTTAAATTTATTGGACTTAAAAAGATTATACTCGAAGTTTTACAATGTGGCATTATCTCATTTGATTACGCTTATTGTTTAGCAAAGTACTTTATTTCAAAAATCCCTAACTCGAAAATTTATGTCCAAGAGAGATTTGCATTTGTATTTGTTGATGAAATGCAGGATATGGATAATAGGCAATATGAATTATTAGAAACAATTTTTCATTTCGATGCCGCCGATAGATGCATCTACCAACGTATTGGCGACAAAAATCAAGCTATTTATCATGCTGTTAATGAGTCAACAATATGGGTTAATAGAATCCCCAAATTGCCATTGCAAGGCAGTCAAAGATTAAGTAGGCTAATAGGCGAAATCGTTAATCAGTTTGCAATAGAGCAAGATGATGACCAAAAAATAGTAGGTTTAAAAGAATGCCCGCTTAAAGCACATTTATTAGTATTTGATGATGATTCAACAGGGGAGCTTATCCCTTTTTATGTAGATATAGTTGAAAAATATAAAATTCAAAATCTGCTTCCTGATTATCTGAAATATCCGATTTGTGTTATAGCCTGGAACGCTGATTGGAAAAATTTAATAGATGCTCAGAATATTGAAAAATTAAGGCTGATCGATTTTTACGGCAACTATAATAAAACTATTAAGAGCCAAAAGCCAGACTATGAAAATTACTATGCTTATTTAGAGCATTGTGATAAAAATAAAAATACGCTGGAGTCTTTCCGGAAAAACATCTTGAATGGCCTAGTTAAATTACTTAGGATAGAAAATCTTTATAATACGGGTGGCAGATTTTTCACTAAAAGAAGTATGCTCCAATTTATAAACGAATATGACCTGAAAAATGGTACTGAAAATTTAACGGAACTAAAACTACATATCTATAACTGGTCAATAAAAGTCCTTATGGACGAAATAGAAAGCGTTCACACTGAGGTAATTGCCTACGCAGATCATTTTGTGAACATATGGAGCAAACCGATTTCCTGTACCGGAAAACAATTTTGCAGTCAAAAAACAATAACCCAAAATGTTGTTGTAGGCAATCAACCCGTCATTGAACCATTTAAAGTTTCAACTATACACGCCGCAAAGGGGCAAACTCACTGCGCAACACTATACATTGAAAGTTATTATGATGGGCATTATGAATCGGAAATACTTTCAGACGCATTTTTAATGCATGCTACTCACGATAGCCTCAATAAGTTACGGGAACAAGCTGTAGTTTTAAAGGAAACAATAACGAATCTGAACGGTGCCAAGGGTTCTAAAGCAAGACAGACCGATTTGAATTCTGTATATGCTAAGATTGCTAAAGTCAGCCAATGTGCAAAAATGGCTTATGTAGGCTTGTCGAGATCTACAAACTTATTGTGTTATGCCGTACATAAAAAGAGATATGAATTATATCTAAAAGGCTTAGATAGAGAAAAATGGCAAGTAGAGTTTGTGGCGGGTAAAGAATATTAAGTTTATATCTTCAAATTAATATGTATATTAAATTTTAAACGAGAATTTGTTAATCTTATATTTGATAAAAATAGAGCCTACTAAAATTGAATCCGTATGCTGGGTTGCTGTGTAGTAACCATTGATCGGCATATCAACCAGGTTTATCCTGGGGAAAATGGTTGTCTATACTATTAGTTATATCATTGAATACATATTACTTATACATAAAGAATTTAGTAGGCTCTTTTATACTTAATCAACTTGAATAATCCTTTTAACGATTTAAAGCCCGAACAAGTCGAAGGAATTAATGAGCGATTTCATGGATTAAATTCATCTAAGGACTTTTACCTACTGTTAGTTGATCTCCTTGATATATTAAATGTTAAGGACGAGGAAAAAGAAATATTCAAAGCCTGGATAACGCAGTTTATCCGTTTAAGATTCCCCCGGAGATACACTTATTTTACAATTAGGAAAGCTTCGGGCAAAGACAGGATTATACATTCGCCTAACGATATTTTAAAGTTTATTCAAAGACTGTTTAATTTAGTTTTAAATACCGTTTTTGTTCCACATCCAAATTCATTTGGATTTAGTAAATCTCAATCAATCCGCGATAATGCAGCAGTTCATGTTAATTACAATTATGTCTTCAACATCGATCTAATTGATTTTTTTACAACGATTGATGCAGAGAGAATAAAGAGCGCTTTTAAAGAAAGCCCCTTTAATTTGAGTGGCGAAAAGAGGGAATTGATCAATCATTTGGTGTATTTAACATGCATTCCTATTAAACTTGGCCAAGACAAAGAAAATGATACCTCAATAGGAACTTTAAAAGTACTGCCACAGGGTGCGCCAACATCACCTATCATTTCCAATATCGTTTGTTATGCTATGGACCATCAATTAGCAGAGTTAGCTGACAAGTTCAAAATAAATTATACCCGATATGCGGATGATATTACTTTCTCGTCCAACAGAAATCTTTACCAGGAAGGATCGAAGTTCCGGCACATGTTGGAAAGTATTGTTATATCCCAGGGTTTTGCATTAAATGGCAATAAAACGAGACTGCAGAAAAAGCACTCAAGGCAGGTGGTAACGGGCTTGGTAGTAAACGAAAGAACCAACGTGAACAGAGATTATATCCGTTCGTTGCGGATGTATTTGCATTACTGGGAAAAATATGGATACCAGAAAGCGGAACAGCTTTATAATAAAGATGTTGATACCGAACTTTTTTTCGGAGAGCCCAAAAGTCTGTTTGACCTTTTAAAAGGCCGAATTGATTTTTTAAAAATGGTTAAGGGTGCTGATGACAACGTTTATAAGAACCTTAAAAAAAGGTGGCTTAGGCTGACAAATCCTGATAGCCGAACTATAGAATTCAGAGATGAGTATTTTAATACACACAAGCCAAAAGATGTCGCCAATTTTTTAAGATTATTTCAGGATAGCGCAGGGCTAAAATATTTAACACACGATTTTGATACCCCAGGGGCGAAGTTTAGTTACGAAAAGATCATGGATACTGCGAATACCGAATTCAGTACTGGGTTTACTAAATATGCCATTACGCGCGCGCTGTATGCAAGGATCAAACAATTTGCATTTACCGAGCGTCCGAGCTGGTGGCGATGGGTAAACGGAGAGAAAAGTACTTATAATTTAGGGTGGAAGTCAACAAAGCTTAAAAATTGGATCAACGAAAACCCTGGTGTACACCCTATACGTTTCAAAATATTCCGCGATGAATTAATAACGCCTTTCAAAGACAGTATCCAGATTCGGGCCCCGAAATTTAAAGAGCTGATCGAAAATAGTATTAAGGAGAAATTTCAAGATTATAAATCAGAGTTCAACATCTCGTTTAAATATCTTGAAACTGCTGAATTCTACACTGATGTTGACATCATAATGGGGGGGATTAGGCATTTATTTGATGGTATTATCGAGAGACTGTCCCTATCAAATGAAATTATTATAAGTTTTAAAAGAACGGAAATCAATGGCCGCTTAATTAAAGTCGTTGAGATAACCCATGTAAATTCGAGCTGTTTTAAAGAAGCCAAAATCAACGATTTATTAAGTGGTAACTTTATCGAAGCAAAAAGAGCCTTTCAAGGGCTTTGTAATTGGTCAATTACAGCATCTTTCGCAGACGGAAATTATAAGTTAAATATGTTAAATGATAGTGATCCATATATTGAGCGAGAACCTATTGCTTCAGACGAAATCCTTGGCTTTACACATTCCTTATATTTTTATTAATGATCTACTTAATTGATGATAATCGGCGGGAACAACAAAAAGAATATGGTTGCGATTTCCTAACGGATACTGATTTACTGTCTTTTTTTAAAATTGTTTCTAAAATAATAGTGGGGACTGATATAACTTATCTTAAAGATTCTACGTGTATTTTAATCCATAATTCTTTTCCAGATTTTAACGCCTCCGGCGAAGCTATTTCAGCGCAGACTAATATCTATGAATCGATCTTGACCTTAGCTGGTGAGAAAACTATACCGGTTGTGATTTTTACAAATAGCATATTAGATTTAGATTATAACAAAAGCGAGGCTGTGAATATAAGTCGAATCAATAAACGCTTATTTTATTCAAATCTGAAAGATTTTCTCTATCATTTTAAAGAAACTGGGAATGCAGAATTTAAGATTTTGACTTATGGTAAAAGTTTTATTGCTCAGGATTTATCTTTGATATCCGCTCAGATCTCCTCATTAATCAATTCATATAGTTTTAAGGATAAACTGCCCAAAATAAAAGAACTTACAGCTCAATTTGCCACGCTTGCAAAGTCTGAAATGGCTGTTATGGCTAAGTTTGAAGCGGCGGCTCACAGTAGTGCACCTGGAGTATTATTAAACTATTTAGAAAAAATCATACAATCAATCCTTCGACATGGGCGAAATATATATAGTTAATGATCAGGCGAATACTTTCACCAAAAAAATAGTTGATGAATTAAAGGTGAAATCACTTGATTTTCATGAACTCGTCGATGAGCCTGAGACGGATGGTTTTATTATACCCAAATTCCAAAAAAATAAAATCGATAAAATTCTTATCCCTGTGTCATTGGGCGTGACTCCCAATAATCAAATTGGATTTAAACTCGGTTTACATATCAGGTTTTCAAATGAAATAAATGATGATTATTTGGTTCCGATAATTTTTATCTCCGACAAGTCCTTGGAAACTCTTTTACTATCTCGCAACGAAAAATATCCATTAATAGCAGTTACGGAAGGCTGCATGCTTTGTCCTGAAGATATCAATGAAATAAGGGCAAATCTTGATGCCATACAACCATTAAGAAATGAAAATTATCTAAACGTTCTTAATAGCCTGATTATAAATAAGCCTGAAACTATGGGTCCTCATTCCCTTGCTAATGAATGGGGCGTTTATCAATTAGACCGTGTTGCAAAATTGGCAAGTTTGAGCGCAACCGCACCTGCTTATTTAAAGTCGAAAACGCTGTATTTTAAATACCTTCGTGCTAAAAACAATGCCATAGCCTCGGCATTGGCTAGGCAAGCGGCTACTGGTTCTGCTGTTGTGGGGAGTCCAGGTCAACCTGTCGGGCCAAATACTATAGATGCTATTCGCAAAAAGATACTTTACATCGATGATGAAGGTTTTAAAGGATGGACAAGCGCTCTATCTGTAATATTTAAAGGTGGAACTGTTACGTCAATCACCGGAGATGGGTTATCTGAAACTGAATTTTTTAAAAGTATTCGTGAAGAAATCGGAAAAGATTGGGATCTTATTTTATTGGACTTAAGATTGCTTCCCTTAAAAGAGGACATTGCAGGCATTGTATTACCAATAGATCGTTATAGCGGAACGGAAATTTTAAGGGAGATCAAAGATCGTAATGAAGGCACACAGGTGATAATTTTTACAGCATCTAATAAAGCCTGGAATATGAAGCAATTATTGGAGCTGAAGGCGGACGGATACTATATTAAAGAATCACCAGAATATTTGATCCCTGATGATTTGAGCTTGAAAAATTACGAAGCTTTTAAAGAACAGGTAAAGGCATGTTTTGATAGAATTTATCTTAAAAGTATCTTCAAAGCACATCAAAATGCTATTGCACAAACGACGTTTTCAGATACAGGTTTTTTGACGTTTTCCGAATTTGGGCTAAAGCGGTCATTTGAGCTAATCAGACTGGGGATGTTTGAAGCGGCATACATCAATTATTTTCAGATCATCGAAAACTACGATGAGATTGTTTTTGACAGTAACTCTAAGAGCGTTGTCGATTCAAACGGTACAACTATTCACGCAAAGACTGGTAGTACTTACCACATGACCTTTCGTGCTGATACTGTCAATGGAAATTATTTAGAAAAATTAGATACCAATGCTTCATTACAATATGCAACACTGACGAAACTCTCCTTTATCATGGCATTTAAGTTTAGCAAAGACGATACTTATTTAATAAAAGTAGGAACCCTTGTAAAGATTCGTAATGATATTGCGCATACCGGAGGAAGCACATTGTTAGATGTCAGTAATTTCTTTGATTTAATAGCTATAATTCATTTGTTTAGGGCTAATAATTAAAGAAAAATGACTTGCTCCAACTATTAGTGTAAATTGTGTTATTTATATTTCCAATAAGCAATCGCCCACTGCGATATCGTAGTGGCTCTCTCGAAGATATCTAATGGCCCCCAGGCTGCTTTTGCCGCCGTTACCCTTGCTATTGACCAATCTTTTAAGTATTCCTGGTAAAAGCCTTTTTTGATTTCGTATTCTTTATTTTTTACCTGATTGTTGGTCTCCGGGTCAATCACAAACAGGTTACCTATATTGTTGACAATAGGCAAATATGCACTGTTATCTATTTCGCCCGCGTCGTTAACTACGTTTGTAACAGCGTACCAATAGTCCGTTCCGGTTTGCGGGATTAAATGCTCCAACTGGTAATCATGGATGATCCTAATACCTCTTTCGCCTTCTTCATGATGACGAAGGATAATCCTCGCCGGATAGTTTCCATGATAACTTGCCCAGGCAACAAGCATTCGGAACTGCTCATCATCAGGTGCATCAGCTTTTAGTGTCCGGATGATCAATTCGAGCGCTTTGGTTTTATTATTTTGTAATATCTCGTCCTGGCTAAGTGTCTCATCGCTCTTGTCAGCTAAGAAATCAACATCTTTAAACCATACCACAAATTTACGCTCACGCGACCTTTTTCTTGAAATTGCCATCCTGATTTGGTAGGAGGCCAGCGCTTTAAGAAAATCTTCTTCAAAAATGCTCTTTCTGCCAAAGGCCTCGCTATATTGGAAAATCAATGTTGTAAAATCCCTTCTTCCCAAGTCCCTTAACACCCTTAATGATTTTTTACCTTCAATTGTGATTTTTAAGCCCCCCGGGAAATGCTTAGTAATGGCCTCCACCGCTACATGCCAGAATAAATGAAAAACTTCACTGAATTCAGCAATGTTCAAGGTGTTAATTGTCTGTGGGAATTGCTTTGTAATTTCTTTGAATAATGAATTTTCAGAAACGAACTTTTGGGATTTATAGCGTGTTAGAAATAGTAGGAATGCTGTAGAATCATCTTTCAAAGGCAATATTTTTTCTTCCCATATCGAGCCTGCGATATCTCCCACGTCCGACCTGCCGCAAACAAATGCTTTTACTAAATCAGTAGGATTCAAAGGTTCACCTTTGCCGTTAAGGCCTATAAATAAATCCCAGGCCTTGGCGTAATCATCTGCAACGATTACTATGAATTGAGTGTAATCCCGTAGAAATGCAGAAAAAAGGTTAGCGTCGGACAATTCCTTTACCTTTTGGCGAAAGTAATTTGCGCATTCCGCCATTCTCGTAATACCTTCGATTTCTTCATTATTCTGGCTGATTTTAAGAAAGGTTGATGCATCTTTTGCTGACACTTTTAATTTGGAATCTTTACCTAAAAAGGTCAAAATTTGATGTAGTCGCTTTTGCTCAATTTCATCAGTGAGACGTCTATAGAGATACCATAATAAAACGTGGAAAGTCGTCGTTCGTTGCTGCCCATCAATAATGTCATAACTGCGCTTAATGGCATTTTTGACGAATACAACCGGACCCAAAAAATAATATTCAGGTTGCTCATTACGATCTAGGGCATCTAAATATTCCTTAAACGCATCTGTTAAATCCTCCCACAATACTTCAAAGTTTTGTGTATCCCATGTATAAGGGCGCTGATATTGCGGAATGGTATAAATATCAACTTCTGAATTATTAAGAGTAGCGGCAAGACTTAATGCGTCAGCTTTCATGAATAATTGTAAATTTTAAGGTTAGTGAGTTAAAATGTAGGCTTTGAGCAATACCGTATGTTTATCGGACTTAATTTAACTTTTGTATCATCAAGTTTAGGCAACTATTTTAGAGTACAAGTATAATCATTAAGGTAATTGAAATATTATGAATTCTTTAATTATAAAACCAATCTCAGTTTGCGGTAAGCTTTAATAAAGTGTTGTAAAATTTAATTGAAACTTTAGTAGTCTTAAACCCTGGATGATCGGTGAGTTGTTCAAGTGTTATCTGTCGATTTATGAAATTCAGATTGTTATTTATCATTTACCAACTACCTGAACAATGTTCCTATTTTCATCCAATTCGCCAGTGGCGACTTCCATTATTTTCAAATTTTCTTTATTCGCTAAATAATTATAGATCCTGAAGTATTCCATGAAGCCTAAAATTGATGCTACAGGTCTTCTGAATTCATGCGACTGAATTTGTGCTATATGTGATATTCCGGGAGGCTTGACGACCAGGCTATTCCGTGCGCTTTGGAGCACTGGGTTGTGTAGGCAATTAGGGAAATCGTAATCAGTAATCAACAAATTAATATGATCAAAGTGTTACGGAATCAACTGTTTGCTATTCCGGATGGTCAATGGCACCGGAATGTCCATGCTATTGTCTTCAGATTCCTCAGAAAAATCTAACCATATACACTTCGAATAACCATAAAGTTTCAAATTGTCACATCGAACGGTTCAAATTCTTCCCTAGCGAACAAGGATGGTTTTTGTTAATTAAATATGCATTATAGGAAAGTGATGATCTCTTAACCTCTGATCCTAATCAATATATAATTGCATAAATCGAACAAGCTTATATGGTTATATAGTCTATTTTTTAGCACCTGATTTCCGGGCCGGTATCAATGCGTGCATGGCCGTAATAGCCTCTTTAAGTTCGGGCACATTTTCATAGATCAAGCCAAGATCAAGCGCATCTACAAAACCTGCAACACGGCGACCTTTTTGGTAATGTTTCTTATACCGGTGAAACAGCTCTGAAAGAACCCTGTTATTAACCTTATCCTTATTGGGATAAGCATTCATCTTCCGTTGCTTGACAGGTACTTGCAAATGTTTGTATATACCCCCGAGGTCGTGAAAAAACCAGGATTCCAGATCCTGCGTAGCAATCAGTCCGTGGATTTTTTTGATACGTGACCCTTCATAAATAAACTCCTTCTCCAACTCGGCTAACCGTAGCAAAGCAGGCGTGCTTCGATCACCTTCTCGGTCGATGGCCACAAACACATTTATATCTTGGCAGTCCTGAAAAGATTTATTTTCCAGGTACGCCTTGATCTTATTTCTTACCTTTTCCGTTACATTATATACACCCTTCAGATTCCCGAAATTATGACGGATCGCTCGTTCGGGAATATACTTCTTAAAAATCTTTTTATAAAAATCATCTTCTGTTTCACCCTCGTAAAGAAACAGGATAGAATTCGGGTTCTTTTCCGTCTTGGCCACTAGTCGAACTCCTCCTCAGTTTGCTCAAAAAATAATTCATCAGCAAAACTGCTGCTCCCCGAACGCAGGCGCGTCTTTAACTCCTTACGGGAGCTGACATTTTCAAACTCGCTCATCCCCATAGCCGTAGTTCGGCTGGTAATGATTTCCTCCAGTTTGCTTTTATTGAGTAATACGATGGAATGGGACGTGATGATGAACTGCTTATTTTCGCTGAAACTTTTCAGGAAAGCTACCAAGTCCATCAGCGCTTTGGGGTGCGTCGAATTCTCAGGTTCCTCGATAAAGAAAATATCGTGATCACTGTTCAGCACCTTGACGATAAGTGCGATCAAAAGAATACTTCCGTCGGAAAGCTCCTTCAACGTTTTCAGGCTGCTCGCATGACGAAAACGGAGAAATTTGATTTCTTCTTGGTTTGTCTTTTGTTTGTCGCCCATGTAGAATCTGACCACGTTTACATCTTCGATGCCAAGCACGTTGTAAAGAGCACTTTTGAAAATATCCCAGTTTTCACCTTTTTCCAAGTTAAGGACTTCACTTTCAAGATCAAATGCAACGACCCTACCATTATAAAGCCCTAAACGGTCCGTGCTATCGTTTTTGGTGAGCTCAGTGTGCGAAAAATAAAACACGGGTGTCTTTAATACTTGGCTTAAACACTGTTGCGCATCCGTATAAGCCTCATTCGATCCGCTGCTAAGCTGTAGAACACGTACGAGGCTGAAAGTATCGGGCACACCGTTTTCAAACTTGAATTTCGGGAAATCACTGCCATACTGGACCTCGTTCTCATGACGAGCAAAAATCCTCACAGGGGCGCCGGTTTTACCATTTTCCTTATAACGAAAGCTTTCGCTGTCGATATAAAATATTGGGAGTCTCGACCGTTCACTGATCCGGTAACGAATACGGATATAGTAGGTAAATTTCCGGTTGGTTTCTGTGTTTTCAAATTCCAATTCCGCAGATATCGCCGGGATAGCTTCTGCATCTTCGGTAATTATCCAATTGTTAGGCAATGCATTGCTGTACGACGTGCCTCTGAATCCATTGCGAAATGAGGCAGTCACTTCTTCCGAAGCGCTGTATAAAATGTAGTTCAAGAAACCGAACGACTGAATAAAATTAGACTTTCCGGAGTTGTTTGTGCCGATAATCACGTTGTAATTATCGAAAACCAGTTCCGCAGATCTGATATTCCGAAAATGTTGTAACCTATAACTCGCTATTCTGATCATTGCGTTTGATTTTAAATAACATTAACATTAAAAACAGCCAAATATAGCCAAAAAATAGTTTAATGTGTTCTATTTTTTAAAACATTACACTTCCTCAATAGCCTATGCGTAAGATTTTTTACAGCGAATAAGTGGAATGGGAATGTCTCATTCCCACCGCACTTTTTACTAAATTTTTTTGAAAAAGATGATATTGCAATCCCTAACAACAGCCTGACAGATTTCGACTCCTGAATCTTTTGCTGTGTGCAAAAACATCACCGTTGCGACAAGCGCATGCATAAAATCCAAAGTTTTATTTGTTCCGGCTTGTTCACCACTCTTCGTTGCTCAGGCGGATTTAGGCCGCCGTTACCGATTTCAGCCTTTGTCTATTTCAGATTTCCCTAGGTCTATTTTCCGCCAGATAACGAAAAAAAAGACAGCGAAGTTTTCGACCGCAGTTAAAAGCCGGAAACATTTTGTTACAAATATGTAACAGCGCAATCTTGACCAATTTGAAAAATAGTCTTAAATTAGCCTCTGTAAATCACGAATAATGATTTTGCCTCATGGTAAGTTGGTTACCGCAAAAGACTCATAATCTTTTGGTCCCTGGTTCGAGCCCAGGTGGGCGCACAGAAATCCAATAAAATGACCCCAAAAAGCCTGTAAATTAATTAATTTACAGGTTTTTATTTTTTTAGCTAAAGCAAACTAAATTAAAGTTTAAAATCGTTTAGAATGTGTCCGTATTCGATAGTGCTAATCTCGCTTTTAGAAAATTCTTGCTAGTTGCACAGTCTAAAACGATTTTCTTTATACGCTTGTAAAGATGGCTCAGATCATCGGCTTATAAAACCCGCGACTAATTTTGCTAATTTCCGTTCGCTTACAGTGGGGCTGCTTTTTTAATTAAAAGCATGTTAAATAAGTTTTAGCGCAGTGTCAACCGCTTTAGACAGTACATCGAGCGCTGCATTGGCCGCATTTTGCGCGGCTACTTTTGACAGGATAGCGATAGAATGAAGTTCAGATACCAGGATGTCTTTCTCGTCAGCAAGCCTTGCCAAAAAAACATCGTCGTTTATATCATTTGCCAACCGCAACTGCATAAGGAGTTCGAGGCGAAGTTTTTTATCCTCTACATAACCAGACGCGGCCGTTTTTACTAATGGCCAATCTTCTTTTACACTATTTTTTATAGCACCTAGCATATTTGCCAGCACTTCGTTTATGTCTATTTGCATGGTCTGTTAATTAATTGGTGGTGATTATTTATTTGGCATTTTTCAACCCGTGCTCGGCTATTAACAGTGGTTTCCAAAAAGCCTTGATGAATGCCTGATCGGCCTTTACTTCGCCATCAGAGAGCGTGTTATTTTTTTTATGTTCATCACGGTATTTGGTAAAAGCAGCTTTTAAGTTATTAATGATAGCAAGCATATCCGTGTTTTTTTGCCGGATCTCGTTTTTTAGTTGTATAGAATTTATCACGGCCTCTACCGACGAATACCGTTCCGAAAAATCGATATACTCCCTTTTAGAAGGTTGTGCATCTGCCAGGTCCAGGTATAGCTTATCATTTAACATGGCACCGTTGACTATCTCTGCTTCTATCCCGGCGCTATAGTCTGGCACCAGGACCACCCTGCTGCAACCCGATAAAATAACTGCTAACAAATAGATCAACCATTTTGCTTTGGTTACCTGTCTAGTTTGATTAATAAGTGTATTCATATAACATTCTGTTTATTGTTGTTTGTAAAACTATTTTGTACAGCAGATAAACGGCACCTCGGTTAACGGGGAGGTCCGCAATATTCTGTATAAACCTAGCTGACTACTTAATGGCATCGATTCGTCGGGTTGCGCCTCAACCGGCTTTGTAAGGTTTTGTTGCATATAATCTGCTGCCACTTCGTCCATGTTCAGCCTTACGCCCGCTATAACATGTTCTTTGACATTCTCAAAATCAGATATATGTTCGGCTATATTTCGTGTATGGCCAAATACTTCAACGCTAACTACGCTCAGCGGCGAATCTATCGGTAAACCGTATAGTGCTAGCTGCTGCTCAATCTCTTTATTCGTCCACTCAGTTTGCGCGTATTTGGGCGCATCCCGGTCAATTGCAACGTTTAGATTATACTTTTGCTGCATAAACTGTAATTGCACCTGGGGCGACCAGGGCTTACCGTTAAAATCCACATGCATTTCTATTTTTTTCTTAAAGCTGTCCCTGCTTTCTGGTACATACTCCAGTTTTCTTTCAGCTATCAAAATATTGCGATACCCCAAACCGTCGGCCTGTGATACCTGGGCATAGAGTAAGCTCCAGATAGCTGTTTTTGGCGGATTTGCGGTTACATTTTGCCCGTTATAAACCGCCATGGCATATGGCGCGCTTACACTAATCTTTATATCGTCGCGATTAACTGTGCAAAGTAAATTTGGCGCAGGGTGCTGCAGCCCGGTTAACCTAAAGGCCCGGCCAAACCTGCCTTGCGCGGTACTCCAGAGTTTTTCTGTATGCCCATATCTAAATTCGTAAGTATGAAAGCCAAACAATTCCGCGCTTTCGCTATGCATACCTTCAGGCAACGGTAACAAGTAAAATTGCCGGCCTGCATCTACAGATTTTTCCATCTTTTGCATTGCTTTCAAGCCAAAATGATCGTGACCCGAATCGGGCGTTATCACCCTAACATGTTCCGGATCTAGAGGTATCGGCGGCTCCGCCGGAGGTTCGTATAATAGTGGGTGATTATTGCTGATCAACTGGTCGGGAGAATAGGAAAGATGCCGGGCAAATATTTCATCTCTATTATCTTCAGGCGCGGCATCCATCTCCAACCATAGAAAACGTTTTCTGGCATCGGTAGATGAATATTTATCGTTACGCACATAAGGTGATAGTGCTATGCCCGCTCCTATTACCTTAGGCAACTGTGTGGGATTGATAGTTGCAGGCAGCAATATATCTTTTGTTTCAAAAAATTCCACATCAGGCACAACCCCGTCTATAAATCGCGGCGTAATCTTGTATTGTGCCAATATCGTATCGGGGAATTTACCTGGGGCAGGTAAAGAGTCTATCACATCAATTAAAACAACTTTTGTATACTCTCGATGGATAAAACCATCATCTCCAGCCTGTATGGCTTGGAAGGGGGCTATACGCCTAAGTTCCATCGTGCCTATAAGGTTATAGGTCAAGTTGTCTGCTTTAGTTTTACGCTCATGAACATCAAAAGGGTTATCTTCCGTACTTTTTCGGCGTTCTATTTCAAAACTTAAAGTGTTTAAGCCGTCCCAGCTCCAATCGCGGTTAACGGTAAGGCTTATTACCACGAGCCAGTGATGCGTAAGTTCATTTTTACCGGCAAAAGTAATACTACTATTATCAGGAGCCAGGCTGTGCCTAAGCAAATTGCTGCACCAAAACTGAACCCGCTCGCCTTTATTGGCTGCCAATGTCAAGCCGTTACAGGCAACATCCAGTTGTTTGGCAAACCGATGTAAAATATCTGGCAGCCCTTCACTTATTGGAACGGTTTGCTTAACAGTGATCTTTCCGGTGTACTCGGGCTGAGGATCGGGCTGCAGGTAAATTCCCTGTAATAGCCTTGCATCATCTAAGCCGGCAAAAAGCTGAGGTTCTTGTACGCTATCCTTGCGTAATTTTAAAACTGTAGGCTTACCATAACGGCTGTCCAAATCTGGATCCGTTGAAGAAGACCCCCAGTAATCATCTGAACCATCTGCAACAGCGCGCAGCGTTATCCTGATGTTACGGCAAGTTGGCAATATTATTTCGCCACTATCGGCAATTATCGTTGCGTCGTCGTTAGCATTGCCAAATGGGTGGTTTATAGCTGTCAGGTTTAAAACCTGGTAGTCTTTATAATTTAAGGAAATGGAAAGATCGCTTTCATAATCGTCGGCAAATTTGCGCCTGCAACTGTAAAGGGTTATGTAATTTTGCTTCCCATCATCGCTAGCCAGATTATCCATTTGAAGCGTCTCCACCTCAACTTTAATCATCACAGCCACTACATCCGGATCGGCCAAACCAATTTGAACCTTCGCTTTGTTATCCTCGTTAACTATAGTTAGCTGCGCAGCAACAGATGCTTTCAGCAAACCTATCGCATCGGTGTATTTTCCTGTATAAACTACCGATGGATACCCCATTAATGGTCTTTTCAAGACAAGCATGTTGCCATTGAAATTAAGATCATCGGTAGATGTTTTAATATCCGCCTCGTTTACAATCCGCAATGCAAAAGGCGCCACATATCTTTTAAAACGAAGACTAGCTACGCTGCCCGGCCTGTTGCCGGTTGGTTCTCCAGCAATGGCGGGGCTGCCACCTGTTAAATCGGCCAGGCGTACTTTAAAATCATAAGCATGGCCATATTTTAATTTTACATTAACATTGGCCGTATAAGTGTCGCTAACCTTTACATTGCGGTTTTCGGTAACGCCTTCAACCATTTGGAGGGCCTGTGCGTTGAGATAAATTTCTGCTGCTGTTTTATCAGGTATCACCAACGAGCAATCGTTCCAGTTGGCAAAATACATTGGTAGCCAGTAGTTGCTTGTAGCAACCCCAAAAAGCTTAACCGGGTAAACCTGAAAAGGCAATTCACCTGCGTAGCTGCCAATATTGATGTTTTCCAACATCATGTTGCCATTACTGGTTACGGCATTAAGGCTTTCCCACTCGGCGCCTGATATTTCCGCATCTTTTACATCGATGTGATAACCGGCTATACCCAGCGGTGCATCTAATCTGCCGGCACCAGCAGCAACGCTATCGTCTTTTGCCAATTGCCGTAAATACCAGGTTAAGATCTGTTCGTCATCCCAGCCAAGGCGTATGCCAGCTTCTTTTTGCGGATGAAATCCATCCTGGCTTTCGGCAAGTAAGTTAGCGCTTACCGGCTGGTTTGCATGTATGATCTTTATCAGGCCATTGTTATAATCTGCCGCTTCGATGTACAGATCGTCATAAGCACCATCCGGACTATCGCCGGCATTTACCACGGGGAATAATACTGAAGCGAACAACGCTCTTGCAAGAAATTTTCCATCTGCAGCCTTTTTTAGAGACGGGATACGTGCCGCATAACGTTTTACAAAAAAATCACTGGCAAGCGCAATTGATTTTGCCTGTTCTGCGGCGTATAGGCTACCCGCTGCAATATCTATATAAAGCCAACCGCCCCGCTTAAAATCATCAGGTGCTAATGTTATTTGCGTCTTATAAAGCAGGCCGGCTTTTTCTGCCATCAGCGGCTGCCTTAAAAGATGCGCGTATACTTTACCCCAACTTATCTTATTGCTTTTGGGGATAGATGCAGGCTGCTGCTGATCGCGCATGGCGCAGTGATAACTGTCATCAGTGACCGCGTTTGGCAACCGTGGAGACGTAAAATTAAAAGCCTTACGATAACTTACCGGCAAATATTTCTTTATAGCTGTACTTCTTTCTTCAGCAACCGGCGCTTTTTGTTCTTCGGGTTGAGCTGCGTTGTCTGAGCTGTAGGTTTCATCAATATCAAAATATTTTGGCCTGCCCTCTTCATCCCTGGCATCCCTAAGCGTTTTGTAGATATCCGCAATTTGATCGGAATAGACAATATTTGCCCAATCTGCCCTTTCATCAGCTGCAATTTTACCCGGGAATTCGTCGGGGTTATTTACAACCACAATGTTAAAAACAAGCTGCGCTGTGGCAAAGGGAGCTGCCTGCCCTGCATCGCCAAAAATTGTGTTAACCGGCAATAATGGGTTGATATTGCGCGGAATAAAAAGAAAATTAACGGTGAGGGTACCATCCTCTTTGACCAGCTGAGGGAAGGCCATCAGCGTAAACCGTGTATCTTTAGAATTTGCCATAGCAAGGATAAGTTTAATTTGATAAATGGTTATGCGATCTGCCTGGTCTCTTCCCAACTTTCATGGAAACTAATATCAATAACCAGGAATATACTTATATCAAGGCCGAAAGAGACGCTTGCCTTGCAGCTTGTAGGTGCGCCAGAACCGGGCTTTATAATAGATCCTTTGGCTTCGATGGTGATGGTTACACCAATAAGGCCGCCTAAAATTTCTGCATGCCCACGGAAATACATAAATGCAGTTACGATGATTGTTTGCGATGAATCGACATAGATCTCAACCCCTACCATGAACAACACGCTTACATTACCAATAACCGGTAGGCCTACCCCTATCTGGGCGCCAAAGCCAAATTTCATGGCCAAAGCAATAAGCGGGCTGGTATCTGCAGCCAATTTAAGGTCTACGTTACCAACGGCGTAAATGGTACCCGCACCAACAGTTACGCACATTACCTGCAACCCACCATGGAATTTGAAGAACGCCCCGGCAGTCGGCAAAAGCTGTGACGGATCTGTAGTTACCTTTAACGCGGCATTAAAGTAAACGCCCAGGCTCATGCTGGCTTCCAGTTTCAACGGAACCTGTGGAGATTCATAAAGAGCTCCCAATGGAAAGCGAACCAATGGAATGTCTTTTGTAGCCTCGTATTTGTACTCCCAAATATTCGCACTGTTGCTCATGGCTACTTTGAGACCTTTTTGAAGCGCATCTTTATAGTTACCCTGGCTGAGCTGTGAAAGTATCTCCAGTATTTTTATCACCGGCTCAAGCGCATCGCTAAATTCTATCTCAGGTGTAGGTAGTGTGTTGCCATCAGCGGTTTCTTTACTGCCAAAATTAGATTCCTTTCCTTTTTGCGCATTAAAGTTGCCTTTTATGGTCATTAACCTATCAAACGGACCAAGATTTACCACCATGGCTAAATTATTCATACGGCCCTTCCATTGGTCGGCCATTTTATTGGCGAATGAATCTACATCATAATCAAGCTTGCCTTTAAAATTGCCCGCACTACCGCTGGCTTTATATTCAACAAATATTTTCAAGCCGGTAACATCAATTAAGGTGTATTCCAGGTCGGGTAAATCAAATTTGAAGGCGGCATTTAAAATCTCATCTCCCTTTTGTTTGATAAGCTTATACCCCTGATCCAGCAATTTATCACCTTCCTTTTTTAAATCGATACTGAGTATCTCATAAACCTGTTTGCCGGCATCCAACACATCGCCGGCCATATCTGCTGCTTTCTCAAAAGCCTGCAACGGGTTGCCATTATCATCTGTACCCGTTAATAATTGAATTGCAGCACCCAAATTATCACTTGCATTGCCGATATTGGGGAAAATGCCTTTAGTATTGAGCAGGCGATGTGCATCTGCAAGCAAAGGTGGCGTTTTGCTTAATCACGAATTAAATCCTGTCTTAAATGAAGGAGTCAAGAAAAGCACCTTTTGCGTATTTAAATTTTGAAGGAAGCCAAAATTTATCGTGTCTGCTCCCGGTAACCTCAAAATTTCTGCAGGATGCGCAATCCTTAATAAGTTATTAGCGTCATCCGGATTTGCCAGGCTATCTTTAGCCCACTTACCTATGCGAATAAGCGGAACGGAAAGGCTTTGCGTTAATGGAGATACCGTGCCATCACTTACCTGGTGGGTAACCATACTCCAGCTGCCGTCTTTAGGTAAAACAACAGAACCCCTGGCGGCAGCTACAAATATTGGGGCATCTACATTGTCTAGTGAATTGTTTACATCAATACGGTTTAACTTCATGTACTGGTTGGTCCCCGCTACTTTTATAGTGCAGTTTACAGCGCCCCCAATAGAATTATTTTGAGATTGAAGTAATGACCTAAATAGTTCACTGCTAATAGCCGTACCCCTCGGCGAAAGCTGCACATAGCCCAATAGCTGTTTAGATGGCACAAGATTGTTTGCACCCGCCCCTTCAATTACGTCCTCTATATCAAAATCAGCATCAAAAGTTAATCCCCTTAAAGTAGCAGTTTCCTGGTAAGTTGGGCCGTTGTAAACCACCTCTGCATTTGTGTTCGGATCAAAAATTCTATCGCCATCCTTAATGTCCATTTTGCCGCCATGGCTTAGCTCATTTTCGCGGATGTTCCGGATGTGATATAAGCCTTTAACAATACCAGTGTGTATTTCATAAGGGTTGGCGCTGTCTCGTACACCAAAATAAAACTTGCCATCGCTTTCGGCCTGCCAACCGCTATCTACGCGGCCTACATAGCCATTGCTCAGCCGGAACAGGGTAATTGTGCGCACCACAAAAATGCCCCAGGGATATATAACGCTTTTTACCTGCACTACCTCATGGGCAGTGCGGCCGCTTACGATATTAAATGTGGCCTGGCTGGTTTCAGCAAAAGCTGCACCTTTGTTGTGCCAGTCGCTAAAGGCGTTGGCACCATAGCCGCTTAGCCCAATACGCGTAAGCGGAACTCCGGGCCTTGTAGTATCCTGCGGATTGGCAGGTGCCTTGGAAAACTCCCCGTTAAAGATACTTTCAACGCTTGAACCCAGCGTACTTTGGTTATTGAATTTGCCATACATATCCAACACGTTGACCAGCTGAAAAGTAAGGCCCTGAAAAAGATTATCTTCCCCGCTTTTAAAAGATGAGCCGGCTGCTAGCTCCAATTGAATACCGCCATGTATATATTTATTGAATAAAGGTTTAACATTGCTGATTGTCGGCAGGTTGATTTGCCCCGATTGGTTATTCAAGATCGTCATGGCCAACATGCCAAACGGCAAATTAAAAACCGCATAGGTTTTGCCATCCGTCTGATGTTGATACATTTGCGTTAGGTATTTAGCCATGGGTATTGGCGAAAGGGTTACCGGCACGGCCGACGAATTACCTATCCTTGTTGCAAACCCATCATCCGGAAAATAATTCCAACCCAGAGGCGGGTCATTTGAAGGGTTCGGCCATTCGGCTGATGGTTCCGGGTTTGGTGCCGGTGGGCTCACATTTAATACCGGCTCCCAGGCTACCTGCGGTACCGTGAACGCACGGGCGTTATATCCGGGGGTAACAACATTAAGCCCGCTTACCTGTATTGGAAAGAGCGTGCCCCCCTCCCTATTGCTGTTGAGTTCGACGCCCATGCGGCGCATAAGAGCAAAGTTTTGTTGAGTACCGGTAAATGCAATTCCCATTTGGTTAGCCTTGCTACTGACGTCAAGTAGTGAAAAGGCTTCTAAATTCAACTGGTCGCCGACAGGTAACTGGCGCCGATTGAACACCGAAGCGGCAAATGTTTGTAGGCCGCCATCTGGCTCAACACCTATTGTACTATGGGTATCTGTTGCAGCCACCGACGGTTCGAGGTTGCTGTAAAATAATTTAGAATGGTCAAGACCGTCAATTTGGGCGCCTGCAGCATCGACCGCGCTGGCACTGGCCCTGAGTACCGTAAATTGTTCTTTTAATGGCGCGAAATGAAAGGATAGGCCAACTTTCCCTGCTACTTCACCCGAATTTTCCCATTGGACACGACATACCAGCCAAAGCCAAACCTGGGACCTGCCGCGATTCTCAAACTGGCTTTTTAATGCGCCAAGGTTAGCGGCGTAGGGATCTGGCAAGGTAGGCAGATAGGAGAGCAAGCCAAAAGTTAAATAAACATTACCGGTAAAAACCCTTTTTAACCCATCTTCATACTCCCCTAAAAGTACTGCACCGTTAGGCGGGGTAACCGTAAATAAAGCGTTATGCATAGCTAATGCATATGGTTTTACTACCGGTATCTGGGTAGAGTGAAGATTATTATCCCATAAGATATTATCATCATATAATATTATTCCCTTGTTTGCTTTAGTAGCAGACAAAGCCACAATAGAATTTTTCGATTTTACCGCTACTGCTTCGCCATTTACCTTAACAGGCCTATCAACCTTAAAGTCTAGGTCTACAATTAAACTGAGCGCCTCAATCCCTTGAGAAAGTGAATTATATAAAAATAGTGCCTTTTTTAACAGTTTTAATTCAATAGTTGTACCAAAACTACGCTGTTCATCTCGCCATGCCTCCAATACATGGCGATAACCGCTTCCATTGCTTTCAAGCTCAGTTACACCAATGCGCCCCGGTTCAACAATAAAAAACGGAGCGGGGAATGCAAGTGATCCGTCCATACCTACTATATCAGCCAATATGCCTTTACCACAGGCTATCAGAAAACCACCGTTGCCATCGGCTTCGAGCGGTTTAGTGATGTCGATGGTCGCTGTAGCAACCGTCCACCAGGCGTTTGTAATGGGCGCGCTTCCATCTAGCTTCAGGAAGGGTGATTTGGAATCGGTTACTGTAAAATTTGCGCAATCACATTTTATCGGGAAGCAAATTCGATTTAATATTCCATTGTAGCCCGAAGGCAGGTTGCCATTGTAACTAAAGGTGTACTGCTCACCGTAAATCTTGCAGGTTAAAGCAGATATCTCCTGTATGTTTTTAGTATTTCCGGTAAAACTAAAATTAAATGTCTCGGGCAAAAGTAATTCACAGGCTGTGGCGTCTAAGCCATAGGTATCGTCTGCAGCCGGTAGCGTGGCAACTTTTTGTTCCAGGTTGAGTGCGATGGTTGCGGTGGTGGTTGCGGCAATGGTTACTTTATCGCCGTTAAACACAGGGGCTGCGCTTAATAAAAGTGAGCCGCTTTTTACCCTCAGCCCAAAATACAAGTCCTGTGGTGCAGCGGCATCAAATATGCGCGCTGCTATCCATATCGTATTAGCATCAATGGAATATTGCTGCGTCAACCCTGGTTTTGTACCTATTGGTCTCCGTGTTTTTGAAAGGAATGTACTTTTGAACAACAATGCTGGTAGTGCATTACCCTGAATATACAGCGGAATCAGTTTTTGTATCCGGATAAAATCAAAGAAGAGGTCTCTACCGCTAATATCTTTTAAAGGCCCAATAGTTTTTGTTATGCGTGCCCCTGCGGTAATTTTAGTCATGCTCCCTGCAATTTGCGTCGAGCGTATAGGGCTGTCTCTAACAACCACATGCATTTCATTATCGCCAAGTTGCGTATCGGTCTTATTTACAACCCGGTCTTTAAAATCGGTGCTAACCTTTTCTCGTAGTCGCGACGCAAAAAAATCGGCGTTTGCAAAGGTCAGGCGTTTTGTAGCATCCGGGCTTGTAGTTTGCGAAAGCAATACAGATTCAAGTGTTTGTTGCAGGTCGTCAACACTTTTTTTGTCAGTTGCAGATGATACCTGAAGGTTACCGGTTATGCTGGTCAACAGCCGGGAAATTTGATCTCTTGTCATATTATAAGGTTTTTTGAAGCAAGTAGATGAATACCAAAGTTATCATCCCTCAACACAAAAAAAATAGCTACTAGTAGCCATTTACCGGATGGCCATACAGAAGCTTAGCCTATGTAAAATCTGATAAATAGCTACTTATGGCTATTGACATAAAGTTTAGCTAGCCATAGATTTATGTCGCCTATTAAGTGTTCACCTGCCTGGGTACCCATAAATTCAAATACCTCTTCTATGAAAACCTTAATTATCGTACTTTTTTGTGGTTCTGCATGTTTTACAAATGCTCTTGCCTTACAGGTAGATAGTTTAAATGAAACGAACGTCAAATCGGAGATATTAGACATTAAAGCAAGGGATATTCTGGCCCCTGGCACCAAGGCCAAAATTATTAGGGTTGATTATAAAATTAGCATACTGATAAGTAATCCGAAAGGATTTTTGCAACAACGCCCAACCGACCAGACTAAATTAATCTTATATGCTGATGGGTTACCTTTAAAAGGAATGACCACCCCCTACTTTGAAGAAATAAGGCAGCAAGACATCAATGACAAATCAAAAATATGGCCCGATAAACTCTGGGTGCCGTTTATTTTCAAGAGAGATAGCACTAATAAAAATGCCTGGAATAACCTGTTCAGACTTGCCCACTGGAACGAAAGCCAAATCAAGATAGGGCTTTCTCTAGGCTGGCAGGGTATGTACCCGTTAGGTTACGGTACCAAAAGTACCATATCTGATATAATTGTATGTTTTTACGAACCCCGTATATTTTGGATTGTGCTGGCGACATACTTCGCGTTTACGTTTTATTTTATATACCTATGCTCTTCAACCGGGCTAATAAGAGATCCCGATAGAATAAATGCAACATTAGGCCCCTTTAGCCTTGCACAAACACAACTTGCATTTTGGACGGTTATCATCCTTGGGGGTTTTATTTATCTTGTATTACTTACAGGCTTGTCAGACTCGCTGAATCAGTCAAGCCTGGTGCTGCTAGGCATAAGCGGCGGTACCACCGGTGTTGCCGGTTTTATTGACTTTTATAAAAAGCAGGAACAAACCAAAGCCCAAATGACAAATGCTGTGCTGCCAAGCACAGCGACGTTCCTAAAAAAACACCGCAGTTTTTTATTAGATATCGTATCTGACGGGATAAATATCAGCGTACAGCGCGCGCAAATACTTTTATGGAACCTTGTGTTAGGCGCCTATTTTATATGGTATATTATTAGCAACAAATCAATGCCCGTTTTTAGTGACACGCTGCTTTTACTTGCGGGGGTAAGCTCAGCGTTATACTTAACTTCGAAAGGGCCAGAAAACCCCCGGATACCTATGGAAGCAGATATTAAAAACACAACAAATACAGGGAACGAAGCAAAGGGCTAAACGTTTAATTACTAAATATTTACAAGTATGAATCAATCATTATACAAATTTCACCCAAAGTAAAAAAAGCCGAAATATTGACTGGATTTCTTGATAGTATTGATTAATAAATAGTACCTTATCAAGTAAAGAGAAATCAATATTTCAACCATGAAGGTCCACACCCAAGCTGAATTTCAGCAAGATTGTAGAACAAAGCTTTTTATTGTTGGAAAAGATCTCTCCAAAAACATCCTGCGCATAGAAGATGTAGGCGATTATTTACCCGGGAGTGTAATGGTACAAGATCTCGGTGTAATGACCAATACTTACATGAATGAATATGGATGCGATTTTTTGAAACACAGTCGTGAAGAGCTCTACCTGATGGGTGATGAATACTTTAAAAAATTCTTTCCGGTAGAAGAGATAAGTGTTCTTAAAACAGAACTTGTAAAACTGGTAAGCCATGGCGACCGTAATAATATGCAATCCTTTTACCAGCGTGTAAGGCCCGATGCGTCAACTGATTATACCTGGTATTTCACCACATCGCGTCTGTATCCTACTATTACGCAAGACAGCCCTTTAAAAATGATTCATGTGGCCATACAGGCAAATATGCTTAGCTACGCGGGCAAAAAGTTAAAGAACCTGGTAGAAGACGATATATTCATCACCAAAAATTTAGCTCGTTTCAACAATCTCACCTTGCGCGAGAAAGAAATAATCAAACTGATTGTAGAAGGAAAAAGCAGCAATGAAATTGCTGATACGTTATATATTTCTAAACACACGGTTAATAATCATCGCAAAAACATTATCCATAAACTGGAGATCACATCACTTTCCCAACTGATCAAGCTGGCTGTTTGCTTCGGTTTGTTATGAAGCTTAAAATAGCTACTTATAGCTATTTTATTATAAGCATTATTTATTCAAATTGCTTATAAAAGTGGGCATTCAGCCCGTCGAAACAACTATAAACCCCTATATACAATGAGTGTAGAAGTTGAAGCAAACACGTTTCATGCAGGTATTTGCATGGCCGGGGCCGTATCTGCGGGCGCCTATACAGCAGGTGTGATGGACTACCTTCTTGAAGCCCTTGAAAACTGGGAGCGGGCAAAAACACTTCAAGCTCAAGGGAAACTGACCGGTATACCTAAACATCGTTTTAAAATAGAAGTGTTAGGGGGCGCTTCGGCCGGGGGCATGACTGCCGCTATTACAGCGGCCGCCGTTCAGTCAGCGTTCGCTCCAGTTTATCAAGCGGACCAAAATGATAGTGCGAAAACGGACCAAAATCCGCTCTATAATTGCTGGGTTAATCTAAAAGAGCAGGGTGATAAAGATATGATGCATCATATGCTGAATACAGATGATATTGAAAACGATATTAACGATAACAAAAGCAAAGAAGTAAGAGCCGGGTTCAACTCATCGTTTATTCAAGAAATAGCAAGTAATATGCTCGACAAAAGGGTTGAGAAAGAAAAGGTTTATCAACGCCCCTATTTCGCAGCCGACGCTGATGTATTTACGACCATCACTAATTTACGGGGCTTTAACTACAAGGTAACTTTTGAAACAAGCACGGGGCCGCGTGAACATCGAATGAAAATGCATCGTGATTATGCATTTTTCAGGCTTGGCGAAAACGGTAATAACGACGGCCGCATACCCGTAAACTTTAATGCGCCTAATGGTTTAAATACAAATATTTTAAAACAGGCGGCAATGGCGACAGGCGCGTTCCCCGTTGGGTTGGAAAGCCGGGACCTTGAAAGGTCAACATTAGATATTGAGCAAAACAAGTATCTCAATTTGATGCTAACCGGCAAACTTGACGATACAGCTACTGTTAAATACGAGTTTTTACCCGCCGAAGAAAATTTTCTTACCTTAAACGTTGATGGAGGCGTTATCAATAATGAGCCTTATGATATTACCCAAAACCTGCTTAACGACAGGCAGAATATATCAGCTGCAGCGGTAAAAACAAGTGCAGCTGATTTTAACAGCCTGGTTTTAATGATAGATCCCTTCCCCAACGATGACGAACCGGAAACAAGTTCTTATGTAACTAAACGAGCATGGAGAAATGTGCTGCCATCAATCCTATCTGCTATGAGAGGGCAACTGATGATGAAGGACGAGCAAATTAAACGTGCTTATTTAAGTGATGACTATACGCGCTTTTTGATTATGCCGGTTAGGTATAACGATAAAGGCTTATCGGAAAAATATACCATTGCCTGCGGATCCTTAGGTGGTTTTGGAGGATTTTTCTCAAAAGATTTCAGAAAGCACGATTTCTTTTTAGGCAGGCGCAACTGCCAACAATTTTTACACCGGCATTTTACTGTACCACTCTTGGCTAATAACCCTATTCTTACTTTTGGTTATGACGGAATTAATTTTGACGCCGATGCTGACGGGAAAGTCTATCTGCCCATAGTGCCCGATATACGCGTAACAGGTAATGATACCGATGGCTATAAAGTGGTAAAACCTGGCGAAGAGGCTATAATTCCGTATCCTAAAATCAAGCTTTCCTACCTATTGAATTTAAAGAACCCAATTGAAAAACGTATCCAATGCATATTAAACAACATACAAAACATTGCTGAAAGTGATGCCGCTGATAATAATTCGGCGCAAAGCTGGCAAAGTAAAATAGTGCCCCGTATCCGCAAGAAATCATGGTTCCAGAAACTTATTAATAATGCTGTTACCAATAACCTGATGAGCTTATACCTCACTATAGGCAAAAATGCAGGTAAAGGCTCTGTAGCGGATAAGTGTATCGATGTAATTATCACGGATATGGAAAAGCGCGATTTGATAAACGATGATCTGGCTTAGCCTTATGGCTTTACCAGGAATTTTGAGGCTACCCAACCCTCAAGGTCCATTACACCATGTACAGTATCAATAACATCAACAAAGCTCCAGGTAGTGTCGGTTTTTAAAACGCTTACTTTTGTACCACTGGGCAAAGCATCGATTAAGGTTGGGAATGTTGTTGCAGGGCCAGACCGAATGTTAAGTACGGCTGAAGTTATATACTCGTCGATCGTCGTGTCTTCCCGGCCCATTGTTTTTGAACGGAAACTGCCCATTGGAAAGGCAGGCCCCGGGTCTGATTTTCTGATAGGCGATATATCTTCATGGCCCAAAACATCTTTTAGCTTATAAGTACTTGTGAGCAAAGCCCCGATCTCCGTAGCCACTTCCATCTGTATGGACGTATAGTCTTGCCACGCTGCCGGCTGCGTCTCGTTTTTATGCGTTGCAATTATAACGTTATCGCCGGCTACTTTTTGCATATCTACCGGGCAAAACCATTTGTCGCCGCTTTTAGCAAGGCGCCCGCCATTAACCAGCTCAATACCTATCGCAAACTGATTCATGCCCACCAATCCCTTCCATTGGCTTTTGCCGGCATGCCAGGCAACCCTGTTAAATGGCACAAATTGTGTAATTGCACCATCGCGCCCAATCAATAAATGCGCCGAAGCCTTGGCAACCGGGCTCGGGAACCAGCTCAATGTAGATTCAGTCGTCGTAGCCGCGCTGTAATGCATGATTAGGTATTGCGGGATATAGATTCCTCCCATATTAGGCGTAGCCTTGAATGGGATTTGCGCACCGTTGTCGGCAAACAGCAGGTCATGTTCAATTTTCATAACGTTGGTTTATATTTCTAATTAAAATATAATTAACCAACTATAAAATAGCTACTTATAGCCATTTTAAAAGGCTGAATGCAACCCCGGTTCAGCAAGGAGCAGCTAAATTAACGGGGGTGCTGTCATGTCAGCAGTGTACTATTTTTCTGATTTACAAACTCAAAATTAATTGATCAGGTGATTGACTTCGTGTTAATCGTCTATTAGCCTTATTATCCTAGGATCAGGTTGACAATAAAGGCAGAGCAGACCAGGCCGATCAGATATTGCACAAGTAGCGCCACCACATATTTATTTTTGAAATCAATGGACTTGAATTCAAAGTTTACCTTGAAAAATAAGAAGCTACTGTAAATCAGGCAGTACCAGTACCAGAGCACTTTACGTTTAGTGCTGGTAATTGTTGCCGGGATGTTTTCCGGGTTGAGGTTCTCAACGTTTAATACTTTCAATAGTCTTTCGTAATGAAAGATGTTGAAGAAGCTGAAAATCAGGATGATCAGCACCGACCAAAAAAGCACCCTCGTTTTCCGGTAGCCGTAACCCCACCATAAACGTTGGATGGTATCCCAGAAATGCGAGGGCCTTGTCCCCTCCGCCAGGCTCCAAATGTTGAAAGCCAGCGCTTTCGAGATATGCTGTCGCAGAAATCTGAAGACGCCAGCATTGGAATCTAACGGATGGCGGAGCGCAAGCGTGTGGCGGTATTCCATGTCGAGTTGCTCATAGCTCGAATCATAGCCGTTTTCCTTTTCCGATTTCATGAGCCACTGGTAGGTGCTGCTCACCTGGTCGTCCGTTGTCCCGGCCGGAAAATAAAGCCGGTAATTATGATATTCCATATTTAGTTTCCCGATCCGGTTCTCCAGCAGATTCAGGTAGCAGATCCTGTTTCCGGCTGAATCGGGGCGGAAGCCACGCAGGTCGAGTTCGCTGCCGCTGAATTTGGAAAGGTCCAGCGTGTCAGGCAATGTATTTTCTTCGAAGATAAGCTTACCGCTGCCGATAGTGCCGCATCCGGAAAGGTCGAGCTTACCGTGTAGTTCGCAGCCGCGGATCACAACCGTACCTCGAATTTGCTGGAAACCGATTCTACCATCTCTTATGTGCACTTGCTGTACCTCTTTGCTAAGTGCAGCGAATTTTTCAAGGTTGTTAAAATAAAGGCCGTCGCCAAAGAAGTTGCCCTCGAACTTCACAGTGGTGGTCAGTGTATCTTTGCTTAAAAAACTTACCGGTTTCCTGAATCTGCAATAAGCAATTTCAAAAGCGCTTCCAAATGAGTTGTTAATAAAATTACTGCGTTCCTCAGCAATGCATTGGTAAAATAACAGGGAACTGTATGGTTTTAAAATGACGCTGCTGGTATGTGCGTTTTTTTGTTCAAAACGGGAGTATGCGAAACTGACACCAGACCGGAAGTACAGGCCGTCCATCGTTGTCACGATGGTATCTGACGAAAAAGAAATCGGCTGGTTAAAAATAGAAACATTGGTGGGCGTTGTGCCTTCCGCGCCCTGGTGCCTATAGGTGATTTGCAGCATGGTGTCCCTAAACCTGGAAATGCGGTCTATGTATTGCCCCCAGACTTCGGTACCGGTATTACGAACCGGAATGTTCCTGACTTTCGCCAGGATCGCGGGATCAGCTGCCAAATTTCGAATCGGTCCGATCCCCATGCCACTCCGCCAATCGATGAATAACGCGACAACCAACAGAACGGAAAAGCATAGGGCAATCGTCCATTTTTTTTTGTTTATGTTAAAAGGCTTCATATTCCTGCTAATGGTTATAATACGTTGTGACGGCAATCTGAATCGCCCAGCAAACTTATCACTTTCCCTGAAGTTCGGCGAGCTTATAACATTGACTGTCAGATGGAAATATCGGAATTCATGGAGAACATTCCAAGTGAAATGGCGCGGAAAATCTTCGTTGTTAAATGGGCATGCTCACAGCTGCACTTAATAATAATAGCGAGCCGCATTTTTGAATTGCGACATTTTACCGAATCGATAAAAACCGGAACTATTCCTATTTGGGCTTGGGATTTGATATTTAAGGTTAATTAGTTATTACAAATTATCTAAAAGGAGACGTATAGTCATTCTTTACATTGGTTTTTAAAAAAGCTTGCAAGATTTCTGATGAGAAAGTTATCAAAGTGACAAAGGTTGCCTCAAAAGCGAAAATCGCATAATGACTTTTCGCAACCGGTTTAAATTATGTTTTCAAGTGGCACCAATCATTCATTATTTTAAGAAACCACTCAAATCTCTCAACATAAATTTTCTCTTTAGTTAATTATTGCCAGCAATCGAAGAGATTGCAATTACCAATCTGGCAATATTACACACTTAAGTATACACATTATAACGATATTTATATTTTTAATGGCATACCAATTAACTAATTGTAATATTGAACAACCAATTACTAATCATAACAAATCAATTTTAATTCAATGTTAAATTACCTGAAATCCATTTTGGATCACAGAGGGCCATACCCTGCAAGAATTCGTGAACGCCACCAGCAATTTTGGAATGATCCAAATGCGGAGCATATTAGAAACACGATCATGGATGCGGAGGATAGCATAGACGAATGGAAAAACGTTGATCATTGGCAGCGCAAACTAAGTAATAAGCATAATGCCAGAGAATTCGCAGGTAAATTTGGCTGTAAGGTAGCTAGCCTGATTTGGGAAGGCAGAAACGTTGATGAAATAAATTTCAATTCGTTACCTAAGCACTATGTAATTCGGCCAACTATCGGCCACTCATCCAATCACGTTTTTATTATGAAAGATGGTTATAACCTCTTTGACAAAAAACGTTATCAACCTAAAGAAATTCTGGCAATATTAAAACAGCAGGTTGCAGCAAATAAACATATTCATTTTTTAGTAGAAGAGTTTTTGCAAAATGAGCAAGGCGCTACTGAGATTTTGAAAGATTACAAGATATTTTGTTTCAACGGCGAAATTGCTTGTATCTGGGTGATTGACCGGCTTAGCCCAACCTCGGGTACAGCTTGCTTCTATGATTCAAACTGGAATTTAATAAAACCGATCAACAAAAAATATTTATGCGGTAAATATCAGGCACCCCCGGCCTGTCTCAATGATATGTTGGACCAGGCAAAAAGATTAAGTAAGGCTTATGAAATATTTGTGCGGGTAGACTTTTACGCGACCAACAATGGCGCAGTATTCGGTGAATTCACGCCAACGCCAAGTATGGGAGGAAACACAACAAGGTTCGGTCAAAAACTTCTAATGAATTATTGGAACAAATACTGCGCAGGTATGATATAATAATTACTAATTCAAAAAGCTCTTCACAGAGCTTTTTGAATTTATGCCGGATTGATTTGTACCTCAACGGTGTAATAAGCAAAAAATTGAGGCTGTGCAAAAGCTTTAATCAATTATTGCTTTTAACCTACCTTTTATTAAAGGCTACACAGTTATCAAACTAGGTTAACCGATGATGATAATGGGTTAATGTAAAATGCTAACGGTCCACCAAAATTATTATCTTACGGCAAATTACAATTATGCCGTTTCCACAAAGCCGAAGTAAATTACAGGTAAATATCTATGCGGCTGTAGTAGTTTTTTTGGCTTACACGATGATCTTCGGGTTTCGCAAATCGTTCACTGTGGCTACCTTTGAGGGAATTACCGTTGCGGGTTACAGTTATAAAACACTACTGGTTATTTGCCAGGTATTCGGCTACATGCTGGCCAAATTTTATGGTGTAAAATACATTGCCGAACTAAAACGCAGCGGGCGCGGAACAGTCACCGTAGTGCTTACCGGTATCGCCTGGTTTAGCTGGATAGGCTTCGCACTGGTGCCTGTGCCCTACAATATCTTTTTCCTGTTTATAAATGGATTCCCTTTGGGGATGTTGTGGGGAGTTGTATTTTCCTATATAGAAGGCCGCCGCGGCACCGATTTTATTGGGGCTACCCTCGCAGTGAGTTTTATTTTCGCATCCGGTTTTGTACGGTCGGCCGGCGGATGGCTCATGCTTACTTTCGGGATTACCGAGTTTTGGGTACCCTTTTATACAGGACTGCTTTTTGCCGGGCCTTTATTGGTTTTCATTTACCTGATGGAACGCATTCCCGATCCGGATGCCGGAGATATTGCCGAACGCATGGAACGTACCCCTATGACAAAAGCACAGCGCAGTAAGTTCATACGCACCTTTTTGCCGGGTTTGCTGGCTTGTATCCTCATCTATACCTTCGCAACCATTTTTAGGGATATCCGCGATAATTTTGGCGCCGAAATGTGGAAGGAAATGGGCTTTTTCAATCAGCCGGCCATCTTCTCAAAAACAGAAACACCTATTACACTCATCATCCTTGTATTCATCGGCAGCATGGTCATGATAAAAGACAGCTACAAAGCGTTAATCACTGCCCATGTGTTTATTGCTATCGGCTTTATTCTGGCTGGCGTATGTACCCTGTATTTTGTAAATGGCCAACTGGCCCCTATTTGGTGGATGACTACTGTTGGCCTTGGCTTATATATGGTTTACATCCCCTTCAACGCGGTTTTTTTCGAAAGGCTCATCTCCACCTTTAAATATGCCGGTAACGTAGGCTTCCTTATCTACCTGGCAGATTCATTCGGCTACATCGGCAGTGTAGGTGTGCTGCTTTCCAAAGAGATCTTTAAAGTTCAGCTCAAATGGGTAACCTTCTTTTCCAACAGCGTTATCTGGCTATCAGTAATCGGTTTGTTTCTAACACTATTTTCAGCGGTTTACTTTGCGAGGAAGGCGAAAATTAGCGGTTAGCAGTGCCCCTATGAAGGCAAAATAAAAAACAATAGATTTGCTTCTCTTTTAACCTTTATGATATTAAACAGCAACGATTTTAAACTTGATGTAACTTCCGAAATTGGTAATCTTCGCGTTTTATTAGTGCATAGCCCGGATAGCGGCTTGGGTAAAGTGGTACCTTCCAAGGCGCAGGACTGGCTTTTTGAAGACATCGTACACTTGGATACCATGCGTAGCGGCGAGTACGATCATTACATCAAACTACTGATGTACTTTTTGGATCCTGCCAAGATCAAAGGCAAACTAAATGAGATCACCAACCCTGCTTATAAACGTAGTTTTTTTAAGCCCGATAATGCGGACTTCCACAATTCAAATAAAGTTGTAGAAATTCAAACCTTGCTGAGCGATATCCTGGAACAAAAAGATATCCGCAAAAAACTGGTTGCGGCAGTATGCGCTATCGAAGGATGCACCTACCGTTTACAATTGCAGTTAATAGATATTGAACCTATTGAACTGGCCAAGATCTTTATTTCCGGCTCACTAACGGATAAGCAGATGATCTTTGCTCCTATCCCCAACATGATCTTTTCGAGGGATATTGGTATCGCCATCAATAACCATATGTTGCTGAACAGGCCCGCCAAAAAAGCCCGTGCCCGCGAAACGCTGCTGGTGCGCTACATCTTTTTTAACCATCCGCTATTTGAAGGCTATCGCGATAATATTCTGGAAATCCCCGACACCGTACAGCATTTCCTGCGCCCGGGCGAAGAACAGGAAGGCAAAACGACACTTGAGGGTGGCGATGTGATGATGGTAGCACCGCAGCACTTGCTAATCGGCTGTAGTGAGCGTACTTCGGTAAGTGGCGCCAATGAAGCCATTAAATTGCTGTTCGATCACAATGTGGTTGACAAGGTTACTATCGTAAAGATCCCGCACAAGCGTGATTATATGCACATCGATACGGTGTTTACCCAGGTAAAACGCAACGTTTGGGTATTACTGCGGTCGCTCACCATTGCTGAGCCGAGCCAGGAAGAGGCCGAACCTATAGCTTGGTTCGCCGACAAAAAGAATAAGGACAAGCCTGAGATCGTACAGTTTCGCAAAGGCAAAAAACCAAAAACCTTTGCCACGCTGGAAGCCTTGCTGGATAACATCAGTCAGAAAGACCTCCACAGCGAAGAATCAACCCGGTTCATTTATTCCGGTAATGACGAGTTCCCTTACGACGCCCGTGAACAATGGACCGACAGTTGTAACCTGCTGGCGCTTAAAGAAGGTGTTGTGTTAGGTTATGATCGTAATGACAAAACCATTGAGGCTTTTAAACAAAGCGGTTTCGAGATCATAAAAGTGGAGGAGTTGCTGCAAAAATTTGAGAATGATGACCTGGACCCGCAAACAATGAAGGACACGCTCATCCTAATGCCATCGGCAGAACTATCGCGTGCGAGAGGCGGTTTTCACTGCATGAGTATGCCGTTGCAACGGGACAAAGTTATCTGAATCTGAATTTACAAATTAAAGAATGAACAGAATTTCTACATGCTTTTATATTTATTTTGTATTTTAATTATTCTGAAAATCCAAAAATCCTGTAAATTCTGATTGAGACAACATGAGCCAATCTACTTCCAACCTTTTGATGATCCGCCCGGTGGCGTTCGGCTTTAATGCGCAGACTGCCGAAAGCAATGCCTTCCAGGTGCAGCAAGCCGATCAGCAGGCCGTACAACTAAAAGCTCTTGAAGAGTTTGATGGATTTGTAGCCGTTTTGCGCGCAAACGGGGTTAACGTTACGGTAGTAGATGATACCATCGAACCGCACACGCCCGATTCTATCTTTCCTAATAATTGGGTGAGCTTTCATGATAACGGAGATATTTTCATATATCCGATGCAGGCAGAGAACCGCCGGTTAGAGCGCCGCGAGGATATCATCCGCCAGCTGGAAGATCGCTTTAATGCCAAACATGTAATAGATCTGAGTGGTTTTGAAACGAAGGACCAGTTTTTGGAAGGCACAGGCAGCATGGTGCTGGATAGGGATAGTCAAATTGTTTATGCCTGCCATTCTCCCCGTACTAATGCGGAGGTATTGAAAGCATTTTGCGATTACACCGGCTACCGGGCAGTAACTTTTGATGCATTCGACCAAAACCATAAAGCGATTTATCATACCAATGTGCTAATGGCCATCGGCAGCTGCTTTGCCGTGATCTGTTTGGATAGTATCCCCGACTATTCCGAAAAGCTTATCGTTGTGGAATCGCTTGAAGCCAGCGGCAAGCAGATCATCGATATTAATTCTGAACAGATGAACCACTTTGCAGGCAACATGCTGGAGGTGAAAAACAAAGCTGGTGAAACGCTGATAGTGATGTCGCAAACGGCGTATTCGTCTCTAAGCGATAAGCAAAGGGAAATCTTATCGGGTTTCGGTAAGTTGGTTTATGCAGATATCCACACCATAGAAACCAACGGCGGGGGTAGCGCGAGGTGTATGATGGCGGAAGTGCATTTGGAGGAGGTGTAAAGGTTTTACAATCCCGATTCCCTTATTTTTGAAGTAAAAAAGTCTTTTCCTGTATGTGATGATCATGTAACCGCTTGTAATGCTCCCCCCAGGATAGCATTTGATCATTAACGTACCTTGGAACTTTTTTTTTTGTAAGTATTAAAGCTGATGATTTCCATTCTTGGATTGTCATAAGGCAAAATTAAATTTTCTGGCATCCTTTCCGCCGTTGTTGTTGTTTTCACCTACGAGGGTCATGCATCGGCATCACCATAAAGGCGACCGTGGTAACCGTTGATGGTATCTCAAAAGCAAAGACAGAATCGCGTCCCCCTCCTCATTTAACATCCGTTAACATACTTTAACCTTGTTTAACTACTGGGGTATTTTTCCTGCACATCATTATGCTCAATTTTGCGGCATACTTAAACACATTAACTCATTATGAAAAAGATTAAACAATTTGCGGCGGTAATTTGCGCTGGGGCGACATTATTATTAAGTAAAACGTCGTTTGCACAAAGCACACCTAAAGACGCGTTCCGTTTTGGCATCGGGGTAGAAACGCTGGCACCTGTAGGCGACCTGAAATCCTATCGATCAAACTTCGGGCTAGGTATAACTCCGCAACTTCAATATGGCATCGGCGATCATGTGGCGCTTACGCTCTCCTCCGGCTATTACCATTTTTTTGAGAAAACTGTTCATAAAGAAGATGGTTATGGCGGCTATAGTACACAACGAAAAGGAATTATCCCCGTTAAATTAGGACTTAAAGCATTTTTGTACAAAAACCTTTATATAAGCGGAGAACTTGGGGCCGGCTTTGAGGTTTCGGAAGGCAGCAACTATGTTAAATTTATCAGCTCGGGAGGAGTTGGGTATGCAACCAAGCGCTGGGATGTTGGCCTACGGTACGAAAGTTTCACCGGTCACTCAGATAACTTTGGAACTATCGGGTTACGCGTAGCTTATGGCTTATAGCAAATTGAATCGGTCTCCACTGAAAGTCCTTCGCTATTTTGCGAGGGACTTTTTGTTTTATTTGTAATGCGCTTTTTGTATATCATTTCAATTTAATAGTTATCAAATCTATCCAGAGCAAACAAATTACAATACACCCATAAAATAGACCAATATTTTCGCAAAAAATCCGTTTAAAAATTACATTTTTGCCAAAATTTTAATAAATGCAGAGTTACCAGGAATTTCTTGATTTAAGTGTAGGTTTCCCGCAGGATGGTTTCGAGATCATCGACGATGAACTTTACTTTCAGGACCTCAATTTAATGGAGATGATAGAAACGTATGGCACTCCCCTACGCTTTACTTATCTGCCAATGATAACCAAGAAAATACAACAGGCAAAACTGTTATTTCAGCAGGCTATTATCAAAAATAATTACCGCGGAAGCTACAAATATTGTTATTGCACCAAAAGCTCGCACTTTAAGCATATTGTAGAAGAGGCGCTTAAGAACGAGATCCACCTGGAAACGTCATCAGCATTTGATATGCCGATGATAGACGCGTTGGAGAAAAAAGGTGCGCTTACCAAAGACATTACGGTGATCTGTAACGGATTTAAAACCTTCCAGTATAAAACTTACATTATCGACATGCTCCATGACGGGTTTAAAAACATTATACCCGTGCTGGACAATAAAGAAGAGTTTAACCTGTATGATGACGAAATAGATATCGATACACCTTGCAACTTAGGTATCCGGATAGCGGCAGAAGAGCAGCCGGATTCGCAGTTTTATACCTCACGTTTAGGTGTAAGGATGGAAGATGTAATTGATTTTTATCATAACAAAATAGAAGACAATCCTAACTTCCAGGTGAAATTGCTGCACTTTTTCATCAACTCAGGAATTTCTGATACACCCTATTATTGGAACGAACTGGAGAAATATGTAACTCTTTACTGTAAATTTAAAAAGGTGAACCCGCACCTGGATACCCTGGATATTGGGGGTGGTATGCCGTTTAAAGATTCGCTGGTATTTGATTTTGATTACGAATACATGATCAATGAGATCGTCAGCCGTATTAAAGAGATCTGCGCTGATAACGATACCATGGAACCGGATATCATCACCGAATTTGGCAAATATACCGTGGCCGAAGCCTCTGGTATATTATATAAGGTACTGGGCCGCAAACAGCAAAACGACCGTGAACGGTGGCTAATGCTGGATGGTAGCTTTATCACCAACCTACCGGATGTTTGGGCGCTTAATCAAAAATACATCCTGCTTCCCGTAAATAACTGGGATAACGAGTATGAGCGTGTAAACCTTGGCGGCATCACTTGCGACGGCCAGGACTATTATAATCAGGAAGCACACATGAACAGTGTTTTTATGCCGAAAACCCGTAAGGTGCAATATCTTGGCTTTTTTAACACTGGTGCTTACCAGGAGGTATTAAGCGGTTACGGCGGTATCCATCACTGTTTGTTACCATCACCAAAGCATGTTATCATCCGCAGAAACCGGGATGAAACGTTCAACTTTGAGGTATTCGGCGAAGAGCAAAACAGTAAGCAGGTATTGAAGATTCTCGGTTATACCACCTAAGCAATTTGGCTTTAGATATTTCAAAGCACTGCTGCAAGGCGGTGCTTTTTTATTACCCACTTTTGAGTAAATAAGAATTTTACGAATGGAGATTAATTTTGCTAATTGAAGCTGGCAAAAATTCAGGCGATCTCAAAACCTGATATAAGCTGAGCATTCGTGAAATTTGTATTACCTGTATAATTCGTGTTTGCTCAATTTGCATTAGTCAGTCCTCTTAGATGCCCTGCGTAACCTCCGCGTTCACAGCAATAAAAAGCAATACTACTTCTGCAATCCTTCATCTAAAAATCAAATCCATGCTTTTTTTAAATAAATTCTACTAAAACCCTATAGTATGTATATATTTGGGCTTATTATATGAGCAAGAGCGCCAGTACATATCTTTCCGATGCTAATTATTGCTGCATGCAGGGCGATAATTTATGGTTGTAGGTATGCATAATTAAAAACATGTGCCTCTTCAGCCAAAGTGAAGGGGCTTTTTTATACACAATATTAATACCACCAAGATATGCAAAGCTTCAGGACCGAACTGGAGAATCCGATAGTAGAGCAGGACATCATCGACCTGGAAAAAAAAATCCGCGCATTTCGCGAGGGTAAGATCCATGATGAAAAGTTCCGTAGCCTGCGTTTAGCACGTGGTGTTTATGGGCAGCGCCAACCGGGTGTTCAAATGGTGCGGATTAAGCTGCCGTTTGGTAAAGTAACCTTTAAGCAGTTACTTAAGATTGCGGACATCGCTGATGAGTACGGCAGCGGAAACCTGCATCTTACTACCCGCCAGGATATTCAAATTCATTATGTAAGTCTTGATCGCACCCCGCAACTTTGGTCAGAACTCGAGCAGGATGATATTACCCTGCGTGAAGCATGTGGAAATACGGTTAGGAACGTGACATCCTCTCCCACTTCAGGCATCGATCCTAAAGAACCGTTTGACGTTTCGCCTTATGCGCAAGCTATGTTCCTCTATTTTTTAAGGAACCCTATCTGCCAGGAAATGGGCCGAAAATTTAAGATTTCATTCTCATCAAGCGATGAGGACACTGCCTTTTCGTATATTCATGATCTTGGTTTTATTCCGAAAGTTAATGCAGACGGCGAACGCGGATTCAAAGTTTTGTTAGGCGGCGGATTGGGTGCGCAACCCTTACTGGCCAGCCCCGTTGAAGATTTTCTGCCGGAAGATCAGCTTATTCCCTACGCAGAAGCCATTATCCGCGTTTTCGACCGTTATGGCGAACGTAATAATCGTAATAAGGCCCGTTTAAAATACCTGATTCAAAAATTGGGCTTAGATGAAGTACTGCGCCTGGCAAAAGAAGAACGCATAGCCATTAAAGTAAAAACGTTTAAAATTGATCGCGATACGGTCCCAACCCCCGTGCTTCCGGAGCCCACAACCTATCCGGTAATAGAGATCAGCAATCCTTTCCGTTATGAGCAATGGCTGGCCACAAACGTTTTCGAACAAAAGCAAGCTGGTTTTTACGGCGTATTTATAAAAGTACCGGTGGGTGATATCCCAACAGCCAGCGCACGCGCAATGGTGGCGGCTATTCAGCCTTATGTGGGCGACGAGATTCGCATCACGCAAAACCAAGGCTTACTCTTAAAATACATCCGCAAAGAGGCCTTACCCGCCTTGTACGAAGGATTGAACGCCTTAGATATGGCAGCCCCGGGTTTCGACAGCCTGGCCGATGTGACTACCTGCCCCGGTACCGACACCTGTAACCTCGGGATCAGCAACAGCATGACCATGGCCAAGGTACTGGAGGATGTGATCTATAACGAATATGAAGAACTGATCTACAATCGCGAGATCAAGATTAAAATAAGTGGCTGTATGAATAGCTGCGGTCAGCATGGGTTGGCCCATATCGGCTTCCACGGCAGTTCACTAAAAGCTGGCGCGAAAGTATTGCCGTCAGTCCAAGTAATGTTGGGTGGCGGTACCGTTGGAAACGGAGAAGGCCGCGCGGCAGACAGGGTAATTAAAGTCCCATCGAAAAGAGCCACACATGCTTTGCGCGCCGTACTTGATGACTATAAGACTTTTGCACAGGAAAACGAGAGCTATCATGCGTATTATGACAGGCAGGGTAAGGACTATTTTTACCGCCTGTTGAAACCCCTTGCAGATCTCACTACCCTAACCGATGACGAATTTGTGGACTGGGGCCACCAGGAAACTTACGTGAGCGCCATTGGCGTTGGCGAGTGTGCCGGTGTAATTATCGACCTGGTAGCTACTCTCCTTTTTGAAAGTGAAGAGAAACTTGGTTGGGCAAATGGTGCCTATGCTAAAGGCTTTTGGAGTGATGCCATTTATCACTCCTATAACACCATGATCAGCGCGGCCAAGGCCTTATTGCTGGATAAAGGCGTAAACAGCAGCACCCAATCCGGTATTATTAAAGAATTTGATAACAATTATGTAGCTACCGGCGAACTGGCCTTATCAGGTACATTCACTGACCTGGTATTGCAAATCAACAAGAACGAGCCATCGGAAGAATTTGCTACGGCCTATAAACAGCAGGCCACAGACTTTTTGCAAACAGTTAAAGATAAAAGAGAGGCGGTTTTACAGTCATGATCCAAACAAAAATTAAAACTACGGTAAAAGAACCGCGTATCACGCTTGTTGGCGCAGGCCCCGGCGATGCTGAACTAATTACTATAAAAGGTATTAAGGCACTGCAAACAGCCGATATAGTATTGTATGATGCTTTGGTTAATGAAGAGTTACTGGAGTTTGCTCCTAAACATGCAACCAAAGTTTATGTAGGGAAACGTTCCGGTGATCATTCTTTCGCGCAGGAGAACATCAACAAATTAATGGTGGATTACGCTTTAAATTACGGCCACGTGGTCCGTTTAAAAGGCGGTGATCCGTTTGTTTTCGGTCGCGGTTTTGAAGAATTGGATCATGCGGCAGATTACAGCATTCCAACACAGGTTATTCCAGGTATATCCAGTTCTATAGGTGTCCCCGGCATGCAGGGCATCCCCGTTACGCATCGCGGGTTAAGCGAAAGCTTTTGGGTGGTTACCGGCACCACAAGTGACGGTAAAATTTCGCCCGATCTGTACCAGGCAGCCAAAAGCAACGCTACTGTTGTGGTGCTGATGGGCATCCACAAACTGGCCCAGATTGCAGAGATCTTCGTTAAAGAAGGTAAGAGCAGGCTACCGGCAGCGGTGATCCAGAGCGGAACAACGGAGAATGAAAAGGTAGCGGTTGGCCTGGCAGGTACTATTGCAGAGGTGGCTAAAGATGCCCGGATTACTTCACCTGCTTTAATTGTATTTGGCGAAGTAGTTTCTTTACATGCGAAGTTTCAGCCTATAAAGGAGTTTTATGACATCATTGCCCAGGAATAATAGTTTAAAAGCTGCTGAGCCAGCTTTAGACGCACAGGGCAATAAATTATTCCCCGTGTTTTTGAAGCTGGAAAATCTGCATACGGTGGTTATTGGCGGAGGGAACGTTGGCTTGGAAAAGCTGACAGCCCTGTTGAACAATAGCCCGGCGGCAGCTGTAACCATTATTTCCAAAGCTTTTTTGCCCGAAGTGCATGCCTTAACAAGTGATTTCCCAAAACTGCGGATCATCGAAAAGGCGTTCGCAGATACCGATCTGGATGGTGCCGATGTAGTGATCGCGGCCACAAATGATCCCGAACTCAACCTATTTATCCGCCAATCGGCGCATGATCGTAAATTACTGATCAACGTTGCCGACAAACCCAGCCTTTGCGATTTTTACCTGGGTGCCATCGTTCAGAAAGGCGACCTCAAGATCGGCATCTCTACCAATGGAAAATCGCCTACGGTAGCCAAGCGCCTTAAAGAAGTGCTGAATGAAGCGCTGCCGGATGAACTGGATACCACACTGCAGCAAATGCAGCAGATCCGTAACAGCCTTTCTGGCGATTTCGCTTACAAGGTGCAGGAGCTTAACCGGGTTACGGCCAGTTTAATAGCAGGCCCAAAACCACCCGATAAAAAACACCTTACACTTGCCATTTGGGGCACCTTTGTGGTGTTTGCCCTTATTGCCCTTACGGCAGTTTGGCTTAGAGAACCCGGTTTTAAGCTTTTTGTAGAAAACGTTAATCCTGCATTTTACTACTTTTTGGGGGCAGGTTTTGTTTTTGCTATGATAGATGGGGCCATAGGTATGTCATACGGCGTTACTTCCACCACCTTTTCTTTGTCAATGGGGATCCCGCCTGCTTCAGCAAGCATGGGGGTACACCTCTCTGAGATCATGAGCAACGGCATTGCCGGCTGGATGCATTACCGCATGGGCAATATCAACTGGAAGCTGTTTAAATTACTGCTCATACCCGGCATTATCGGCGCAGCTACCGGCGCCTATCTCGTATCCTCATTAGAGCATTACGCCGTTTACACCAAACCTGCAGTATCGCTTTATACCTTAATATTGGGTTTTGTTATCCTGTTTAAAGCCATTAGCTTAAACCGCAAACGAACCAAAGAGAAAATCAAAAATATTTCCTTATTGGGCTTAGGCGGCGGTTTTATAGATGCCGTTGGCGGCGGCGGCTGGGGATCTATCGTATTATCTACGCTGATAGCAGGCGGCCGGCACCCGCGTTTCTCCTTAGGAACGGTGAAATTATCACGTTTTTTCATCGCGCTGATCAGTTCACTTACGTTTATCATCATGCTCAACGGCAAACACTGGGAAGCCGTTGCAGGGCTGGTTATCGGCAGTGCCCTGGCCTCGCCTATCGCGGCGCGCATCAGTAACAAGATCTCCGCCAAAGCAATTATGTTTTCGGTAGCAGTTATCGTTATCCTCATCAGCATCCGCAGTATTGTTTTATTTTTAATGAAGATATTATAGTGGCAGATATTTCTTACATAACGCAATTAACAGCAGGGAACGATCCCGTGGGGGCATTGCAGGCCCTGGCCTCCGAGTTCCCCGGCGAGATCGTGTTCTCCACCAGTTTTGGCTGGGAAGACCAGGTCATCACACACATGATCTTCGCTAACCACATCCCCATCAAAGTTTTCACACTGGAAACCGGCAGGTTATTCCCCGAAACTTATTATGTTTGGAACCGCACGATGGAGATTTATGAAAAGCCGATCCACGCCTACTATCCAAACAATGTTGCCCTGGAAACTATGGTAAACGCCAAGGGCCCAAATAGCTTTTATGAATCGGTAGAGAACCGTAAAGAATGTTGCGGCATCCGTAAGATCGAGCCATTGCACCGCGCGGTTGCAGGTAACAAAATGTGGATTACCGGCATTCGGGCAGATCAATCGCCCAACCGTGAGGATATGAGCAATGTGGAATGGGATAATGGTAATCATCTATACAAATTCCACCCTATTTTTAACTGGACGCTGGAGGATGTTAAAGCCTACATCAAACAATACAATATACCATATAATACCCTGCATGATAAAGGTTTCCCAAGCATAGGCTGCCTGCCCTGCACAAGGGCCATTCAGCCTGGAGAAGATTTCCGTGCCGGGCGGTGGTGGTGGGAAGACCAAAGTAAAAAAGAGTGCGGCCTGCATGCAGTTGAACTAAATGATTTAAAAGAATGAGTAAATACCGGTTAGATTACCTCGACGAGTTAGAGGCAGAGGCTATATATATTTTGCGTGAAGTAGCCGGGCAGTTTGAAAAACCCGCGCTATTATTTTCAGGCGGTAAAGATTCCATTACCTTGGTTCACCTGGCTATGAAAGCCTTCCGCCCGGGCAAGTTCCCCTTCCCGCTGGTACATATTGATACCGGGCACAATTTTGAAGAAACTATTACTTACCGGGATGAGATGATCGCCAGGATAGGCGAAAAACTCATTGTCGGGCATGTTCAGGATAGCATCGATCAGGGTAAAGTAATTGAGCAAAAAGGGAAAAATGCCAGCCGCAATGCCTTGCAAACGGTTACCTTGTTAGATACCATAGCCAAACACCAGTTTGATGCCTGCATCGGCGGTGCCCGCAGAGACGAAGAAAAGGCCCGCGCAAAGGAGCGTATTTTTTCTGTACGCGACGAGTTTGGCCAGTGGGACCCCAAACGCCAGCGCCCCGAGCTTTGGAATATTTATAACGGTAAGATCCATAAAGGCGAGAACGTACGCGTTTTCCCGATCAGTAACTGGACAGAGCTGGACGTATGGAACTACATCCGCCGGGAAAACATCCCTTTGCCAACCATTTATTTTGCCCACCAGCGGGATTGTATCACGCGCAACGGGCAGTTAATGGCGGCATCACCTTTTTTAAACATGGATGCCGACGATAAAATTGAGAACAAAAATGTACGTTTCCGTACCGTTGGCGATATGACTTGTACCGCAGCCGTAGCATCCTACGCTTTCGAAATAGATGATATCATCAACGAAATAGCCTCATCCAGGATCAGCGAGCGCGGTGCCCGTATGGACGATAAGGTGAGCGAAGCGGCTATGGAAGACCGGAAAAAAGGGGGATATTTTTAACCCTGAGCACAGCACCCTCCAAAAGAGGGCGGGTTCAGCGTTTTATTAGCCCCTGAACCTTAAAGTTTGTAAGTACGCTTATAGTAATCAACAGCTTAATAGGTACACTTTTAAGTTGTTTTGCATACAGCGTGATCGCTTAATGCGGCATACAGTAACAGATCATCCGAAATATAGAAAATGGATATTTTAAAATTTATAACAGCAGGCAGCGTAGATGATGGCAAAAGCACATTAATTGGCCGCTTATTGTACGATAGTGAAGCCATCCTGGTAGACCAGTTGGAGGCGCTCCACGCATCCAACCGTAAAAACGACGACGGCAGCATCGACCTAGCTATATTAACCGACGGCCTGAAAGCGGAACGCGAACAGGGTATTACCATTGATGTAGCCTACAAATACTTTGAGACAGATAAACGTAAATTCATTATTGCCGATGCACCAGGCCATATCCAATATACCCGTAACATGGTTACCGGTGCCAGCAACGCAGGCCTGGCCATTATTTTAATAGATGCCCGCAAAGGGGTTATCGAACAAACTACCCGGCACTCGTTCCTGGTATCGCTACTGCAAATACAGCAGGTAGTGGTAGCCATAAACAAAATGGACATGGTTGATTATGATGAAAATGTATTCAACAAAATTGTGGCGGATTATAAAGTGCTGGCAGGTAAGGTAGGACTTAAAAATGTTACTTATATCCCCGTGAGTGCGTTAAAAGGCGATAACATCGTTTATCCATCGGCTAAGATAAGCTGGTACACCGGCGACAGCCTGTTGACGCATCTGGAGAATGTAGTTTTAGAAATTGATGATACATCAGCCCATGCCCGCCTGCCTGTGCAATGGGTGGTGCGCCCGCAAACGGATGAACTGCACGACTACCGGGGCTACGCGGGGCGTGTTTCCAGCGGATCGTTCAGGGTAAATGATAAAGTAACCGTGCTGCCATCAGGCTTCAGCTCTACGATATCCAAGATAGAACTTTATGATACGCAACCTAAGGAAGCGCTGGCAGGCATGTCGGTAACCGTACACCTGGCTGATAATATCGACATCAGTCGTGGAGATATTATCGTAAACAGCGCGGGCCAGCCGCAACTGAGCAATCTGATTGAGGCCGACCTTTGCTGGATGGATACCCGTCCGCTTGATCCATCGCTGACTTACCTTGTACAGCATAATACCAAAACTATCCGCTGCAAGATTAGCGAGGTACTCTACAAGATCAACATCAACACCCTGGAAAAGGATTACGATGAAGAGTTTAAGCTGAACGATATTGGCCGGATTGTAATCAAGACCGCAGAGCCTTTGGCTTTTGACCCTTACCAGCTTAATAAAGCCAATGGGGGCGCCATAATTATTGATAGCCGTACCAACGTTACCGTGGGAGCACTCATGCTGAGGCAGGCCGTAGATTAAGCCTATGATTAACCAATTATAAACTGTTGAGTGAGCAGTAAAACCCTATGCGAGGTGCAACTCGCGTAGGGTTTGTTTGTTTAGGTGCCATTCTTCTATCCACGATAAAAAGCACCCGCTTTTGTTGGACTAAATTTTTAATTTAGCACCAACTAAACATCACATGACTAAGATCCTGATCAGCACACTCCTGCTATTAAGCTTTATTAGGGTAAATGCACAGCATAAAGTTTATTTTGAACCCAAGCTATCAGCAGCGAAAACGCCGCACAGTTTGTATAATAGTATTACGCTATTAGATTCCCGTCCGGATACCAGCTTCGGTTTCGTAAAAACGGGCGCGTTTAACAGGACAGCGGCCGTTTTTACAAAACACCCCCTGAAAAAAGAATTGACCAGTGTATTCAGTTCGTTAACAGATGCCGATGTCGCGACTAATGGCTTACTGCTGCACCTTAGGCAGTTTAGTTTCGCGGAATTAACTAGAGGAATGTCAGAAATAGGGTACTGCACTTTCCGGGCTGATCTTTATGCGCAAAAGTTAGATAAATTCCAGCGTGTGGCTTCAATAGATACTGTATTTACTTTACGTTCATCTATCGATGTAACCAACGGGTTGCTGGAAAAAGGACGTGATACTTTAACCGGCTTTATCCAAAGCAACTTGTTAAGGCAACCTGCTGATACCGTAATGTACAGTTATAACGATGTTGCCAAAATGGATAGTATAGAAAAAAGGAAGATCACGGTTTACACAACATCCGTTTATAATGATGGGCTTTATCTTAATTTTCAATCTTTCAAAGCCCAAATACCCGATAAGGCTATCACTGTAACGTCTGCTTACCCATACGCCGGCAATGTTAAGGCGCTGGATGATAAAGGGAAACTAAGGGACATTAAACTGAATAAAACTTATGCGTTAGTTTATAAAGGCGAGCCGTATGTTGTTACCTCCTTTGGGCTTTACCTGCTTAAGAAAGTTAACGATGATTTTTTTTTCACCGGCAAAGCTAAAGTAACGGCAAGTACAGGTACGATGATTGTCTCTTCTATGTTTGGCTTGTTGGGCGGGCTGCTAACAAGCGGCAGCGATGAAGCAACCTTTGATATGAAGATAGACCATAAAAATGGTGCGCTAATTAAATTAAAGGAAATAGCAGAAAAGCCCGCGCCTGAAAGTAAAGGCGATGCCTGGGATTAATAAAAAAGAGCGGGCAACTCGCTTGCCCGCTCTTTTAAAAACTAAATAAACCTAATAAATTTTTTTTCCGCGATTATTGCCTTTAGATTATCGGGCTACTTTCCGCTCAGCAGGCCATCCAGCGTAACGGATACATAATATATGCCGCCGATGGTTGGGCCACCCGCGTACTGGATGTAGCGTTTGTTGAAAATATCGGTAGCCCCCGCTTTAAACGTTGCATAATAAACCGGCAAACGGTAGGTAACCTGCGCATCAAACGTATGGATAGCCGGTACTGCACCGGTAACCAGCGGGCTCTCCCACAGGAAAGCTTCCTGCCATTTGTAAACGATATTGAAACCGAAATTCTTCACCACCTCACGGTTGCCAAAGGAGAAATTACCCGACCACTCCGGCGTGTTAAAGCCGGTTACGAATATATCCGAGGTTTGCTGTGCCTTCAGTTTATTAAAGCTCACGTTGCCGGATACCGTATACCGTTTATAAAAATTATAAGTAAGGCCTGCCGAAGAACCATAGTTGTTGTAAATATTTTTGGCATTGGTATAAACGCGGTAGCGGCTCTGGCCCTGGCTGGCGGCGTTTGCCGCAGTAGCGGTTGTAGGGTCACGATTGACATCCAGCATAGCCAGTACGGCAGCATCTGTGCCCACATTCGTTCCGTTCGGAACAAACACCTGCACCTGGCCCAGGAATCCATTGTAGCGATTGGTATAGGCGTCTATATCAAGAAACACCTTATTATCAAACAAGATACCTTTGTAACCTACCTCGTACGACGTGATCTGCTCCGGCCTTGCTTTTAGCAGATCGGCAACCTGCAACAGGCTCCGGTTTTTCAACGCGGTTGCATCATCGCCGGTGGTAGACTGGGCTTTTACTGCCGCGTTAAACGCCGTTACCGACTGCTGGGTGTAGCTGTTATTCAGGTAACCAAGCCCATCATTAATAAAATCCAGGCTGCCCACCCGTTTTACCCGCCCATTGTTAACATAGGATAAGGCCTCAAAAAGTGATGGGAAACGGTAACCATTCTGGAAAGTAAACCTGAAGTTGTGATTTTGATTTGGCGAATAAACGGCGGCCAAACGCGGCGTGAATTTAGGATCGAAATACGGGTTATAGTCCCACCGAACCGAGCCAAATATTTTCAATTTCTCTTCGAAAAAGGTTTTGGTAAGCTGCGTAAACGCACCGTATTTTTTATAAACTACATTTTCTCCAAAGCTGCCATCTGCCAGCGGCGTGTTCCTGTCAGCAATACTGCGGGTGAAATCAACAAAGTTGTTTCCATCAGGAATGATCTGGTATATACGCACATCGCCACCAACCAACAGATCTACATACTTTACCTTGCTGGTTAAGTCCCATTGCGCCTCGGCATTGTACATGTTACTCTTTTGCACCAGTGCGGCTCCACCTGTAGCAGGTGCATTGGGGATCAGACTTGATTTAAAATCCCAGTTATTGATACCGATAATGGTTTTACGCAATGCATCAAACTCGGGGGTGCCAGGTTCTACCCTGCCCTTATCGGCGGCGGCACGTGCAAATTGTTCTGCAGCCGCAAGGTTGGTTGATTTTAAACCGCCATTGGCGTTTGCATAAGTATTTAAAGCATCCTTGAAAGTAGTACCCCAGGCAGAATTACTGGCGTGGTTTAAATCCAGGTTATCTGCCAGCGGTTTTACGTTGAAAGAGTTACCAGTATTCTCAATTGATTCGTAGGCACGGATCAGAAAGTCTTTTCCCTTGAGTTCCACTTTATGGTTCTGAACCGTAGCTCCGTTAAGCGAGATCTTGTTACCGCGCTGAAAAACCCCATCCATTTTGCCATAACGGTAAGTATAGGATAAGGTGGTATTAGGCGTAAGTTTGTAAGCCAGTGTACCATCCAGTTTAAGGTTGGTTACATCTGGGCTTACCAGGTCAACTTCGTTATAACCGGTACGGGCTACTGTAAGGTTTGGGCGGGCAACCCCATCAACCACAATACCTTTTACCGATACCGTATTACTACCGGCAAGCGCATCGTCACCATATTTATTCCAACCATCGTACGCAGCGTTGCTGGTACCGGTCAGTTCGGGGTAAGCCGGATTTGCCGTTTTTAAATTGGTAGGATTTTGATCGAGGCGGGTATTCGATTGCCAGTCTTTCCCTTTTAAATAACTAGCGTTCAGTTTAAAAGCAAATTTATTATTAAAGGCCTTGGCGTAGCGTATCGCATCTTCTGTCAACGCACTTGACCCTAAATTATCCCCTACGTGGTTAATCCCGCTGCGGTGATAAAAACTGAGTCCCTGATATTTGAATGGATCTTTAGTGAATAAGTTGGACAGGCCGTTGATAGCATTAGTCCCATACAAAGCAGCGGCGGCGCCTGGCGTGATCTCTATACTGGCGATATCTAATTCAGTTGGGCCAATGGCATTACCTAGTGGCACGCCTAACGTGGCAGATTGCATATCTACCCCATCTGCCAGCTGCATAAACCTAAAGTTATTGGGGCTGTTGAAACCACGTGTATTTGGCACTTTAAGTGTGATACTCGTCGTGGTCATTTGCACACCTTTAACGTTTTCCAAGGCGTCGTAAAAGCTTGGGCCTGGCGATTGCTTCAGCGCGTTGATGCTCAGTTTTTCGATAGCAACCGGAGAACGCAGCAACTTTTCTTCACGGCGCGACGCGGTAACCACCACCTCATTTAGTAATAAAGACTGAGACGTTAACTGAATATTGACTGCACTGTTAGCATTCTTTATGCTAAATTCCTGCGGCTGATAACCAACGGCGCTAAATACCAGGGTGAACGGCAATTTGGCGCTGGTGGTGAGCGAGAATTTACCTGTACTATCAGTAACAGCGGCATTGGTGGTACCTTTAATGGTAACGGTTGTACCAACCAGCGGCTTGCCGGTTTCGTCGTTTACTTTTCCACTCAGTATATAGCTCCCGTTGAGCTGTGCAAAGCTGGCGGCGGGGACAAGGAGCAAAAAGAACACAATGAATTTAAAAAATCTTGTAGAAATGTCCATAAAGTATAAGCAAGTTTGAAAGAAATAGAATTGAATTGATAATAATTTGTCGATGAGCCGATTAGCAACAACAACAAGCAGTTGAGTACTGCATTTTATTATATCGTAAGTACGTACGGAAGGTAAAGTAATACATTGTCTATAGAATATGTAGACAAAAATATAAATAATAATATCAATCCAAATATTTTTTCAAAATAACTGGATATTCACCATCCTAAGACATTACTTTATGTACAATAGAATCGTTACGCAGATGAGAAAAGCCACAAAAAATCAATTGCTAAACGATCGGCTATGCGCATCTTTGGATCTTCTTCCTATTCTTTGCGTTAAAATAGCCTTGCAATTCAATCAAGCAAATATCAGGTAATACACCATTTTCCCCTTATAATTTCTTATAATTGACGACTAATTTTATCTACATTAATGTCATTCAATTACCGGCGCATTATTATTAAGGTAGGCAGCAACGTTATCACCAAACCAAACGGACTGCCGGATACCGAGCGCATTTCCCATTTGGTAGATCAGATCGCCGCCATTAAAAAACAAGGCATCCAGGTAATCCTTGTATCGTCCGGTGCAGTAGCATCGGGCCGCAGCTTAATCACCGTTACCGACAAATACGATGCAGTGGCTACCCGCCAGTTACTCGCGTCCATTGGGCAGGTAAAACTCATTAATACTTACGCAAATCTGTTCGAGAAATTCAAGATCCTTTGTTCCCAAGTACTGGTTACCAAAGAGGATTTCCGCGACAGGCTGCATTATTTAAACATGCGTAACTGTCTTGAACTTCTTTTACAGCACGAGGTGATACCTGTGGTGAATGAGAACGATGTGGTATCCGTAACCGAGCTGATGTTTACCGATAACGACGAACTGGCCGGACTCATCGCATCCATGCTAAACGCCCAGGCACTGATCGTATTGACGAACGTTAATGGCATATACGACGGCGATCCTAAATTAGAAGTGTCAAAAGTAATTGAAGAAGTAACTGGTGACGGGATCGATTTTGCTTCGTTTGTAAGCAGCGGGAGGTCGCAGTTTGGCCGGGGCGGTATGATCACTAAATCAAACATTGCCCATAAAGTAGCGCAGTTAGGTATTGCGGTACATATCGCCAATGGCACAAAAGACAATATTGTTACCGATGTGCTTGAAAACCGGGCAACCCATACCCGGTTCGTGCCAACTAAAAAAGCGTCAGGTAAAAAGAAATGGATAGCCCATTCGGAAACCGCTGCTACCGGTGTAGTGCAGGTAAATGAGGGTGCCAAAACGGTGCTGCTTTCCAGCAAAGCCTCGAGCCTGTTACCTATAGGAATTATAAACGTGCTCGAAGAATTCAAAAAAGGCGAAATTATAAAAATAGTAGACGAGAACAATAAGCTCATCGGTTTGGGTTTAGCAGAATATGGCGCAGAAAAAGCCCGTGAATTCACAGGCAAAAAAAATCAGCGTGCACTGGTACATTACGATTATCTTTATTTGCAAGGTTAAATGGATTATACATCATATTTTGAAAACGCAGTTACTGCCGCCAGAAAGCTAAACCTCTCTCCTTCCGCTGTCAATGCTATTTTGCTGGATGTTGCTAAAGCGGCTGTTGAGCAAACGGATTACCTGCTGCAAGAAAATAAAAAGGACCTCGAGCGCATGGATGCCGCAGATGCCAAATATGACCGGCTTGCCCTCACGGCAGATCGAATCAATGCTATTGCCAGCGACATAAAAACTGTTGCCGGGCTGAGCAGTCCGCTTGGTGCCGTACTATCTGATAGAACGATGCCTAATGGCCTGAAGATCTCAAAAGTACGTGTACCATTAGGTGTTGTGGGCGTAATATACGAAGCCAGGGCAAACGTGACTTTTGATGTGTTTGCACTGTGCTTTAAAACAGGAAATATAAGTATTCTTAAAGGCGGCAGCGATGCAGATCATTCCAACAGGGCCATCATGAAAGTGATCCATGCTGTACTTATTGCACACGAGATCGACGTAGCTGCCACTACCCTGCTGCCTGTTGAGCGCGAAGCAACAGAAGCACTGCTCAATGCCGTTGGTTTTGTAGATGTACTGATCCCCCGCGGCAGCCAGGGTTTGATCAACTATGTGCGGGCGAATAGTAAAGTGCCCGTTATAGAAACCGGTGCAGGCATCGTGCATACCTACCTTGATATAACAGGTGATCTGGAGAAAGCAACAGCCATAATAGATAACGCCAAAACCCGCCGGGTAAGCGTTTGCAACGCGCTGGATTGTTTAATTATTAATTCTAGCCGTTTAAACGATCTCCCCACTTTAGCGAAACCTTTGGCCCAAAAGCAGGTAACAATTTTTGCTGATGAAGCGTCTTTTCGAGTGTTAACCGGCCATTATCCGTCCGATTTATTGCACATCGCCGAGCCGGAACATTTCGGTACCGAATTTCTTTCGATGAAAATGGCTATCAAAACGGTCGGCTCGCAGGAAGAAGCGCTCGATCATATCGCTAGTAACAGCTCCAAACACAGCGAAGCTATTATTTCAGAAGACCCGGTCAACATTGAAAACTTTTTAAACCGCGTAGATGCCGCAGCAGTGTACGTAAACGCTTCAACCGCATTTACCGACGGCGCTCAATTTGGCCTCGGGGCCGAAATCGGCATCAGCACGCAGAAACTTCACGCCCGCGGACCGATGGGTCTGGAAGAATTAACCAGTTATAAATGGATAGTCAGAGGAAACGGACAGGTACGAAAATAGCGCTGCTTGTCAGCCTTCTGCGTGAATGCTCCAACCAATAAAAGGCTTTACTGTAGCGCAGTTGGGAGCACCATTTTTCCCGGTACCTTGTACGCTGGTTGCTAGTTTCGTTCCCAAATGTATCTGGGCCCAGGTAATCCCTGTGAGCGGTATTTTGAGCCGACCGCTCCAACCACTGCCGCCTGCGTATGAGCCGATATTCAAATAAATAAACCTTGCACTTACAGGCCCCTGCACAAATGGCCCGCGAAAATCTGGCAAATTATGAGTTTGCGGTGTGCCCTTAACTATTACACTTAAACTAAAATAGAGATCATTACCCATAGATGGCTGAAGCTGTACCGACTCGTAATTGGAACCCGACCCCTTCTGCAGCGCATAAAGCAAGTTAAGGGGTGGTTTTTGGAGGGTGATATGTAAATCGGTTGTATATTCTTGCATAGCAGTTTAATTTGAGATCTTACTTGGGTGCAATTGGCACCTAAAGATAGCATCGGTTAACCATTTAACTGTAAAATATACTATATTCACAATAGTTTCCTTAACTTGTTTACATGGCACCAGCAGCCAGGCCTAAATTAAAAAATGAAAAAATTCCTTAAAATCACGCTACGTGTCGGCCTAGGTCTAATTGCTTTTATAGCGGTTTACCTGCTTTCTGCTTGGGTATTAGGTAAAATCACTATTGATGCCGAGCCTGTTACCACGCAGGATATAACCATATACATTTTAACCAACGGCGTACATACCGATATGGTAGTGCCGGTACGCAATAGCCAAATAGATTGGAGCAATGAGATCAGATTTGATAACACAGTTAGCAAAGATACCAGTGCCAGTTTTGTGGGTATGGGCTGGGGCGATAAAGGATTTTACCTCAACACCCCTACCTGGGCGCAATTAAAGTTCAGTGTGGCTTTTAAAGCAGCTACGGGTTTAAGTTCGTCCGCCATTCACGCTACTTACCATAAAGAACTTATAGAAAGCTCATCCTGCAAAAAGATCCTTATTAGTAAAGAACAGTATGCCAGGCTAATAGACTACATCAAATCAAGCTTTAAAACGGATAATGCAGGCCATATCATTAATGTAAAAACTACCGCTAACTACAACGAGTTTGATGCTTTTTACGAAGCCAAACGCAGGTATAACCTATTTTATACCTGCAATACCTGGGCAAACAATGCCTTGAAAGCATGCGGCCAAAAAGCCTGTTTGTGGACACCGGCGGACACCCCAATATTTGATAAATACGACTAGTACTTATTCATACATGGCATGTTTCCCTGTTGTATCAACACGCTCTTTTTCCAAATGTCAGTGTCTGCATTGCTGTTTGCCAATAAATGCACCCAACCTATTTTACCATCCCCTGACCCAGGCTTAAACCATATTCCGCTGTAAAGACTTATCTTTGCACCCAATATGAGTAAGCACGGAAGAATATTAGTGGCCATGAGCGGCGGAGTTGACAGTTCGGTAGCGGCAGTGATGCTGCACGAGCAGGGCTACGAAGTTATAGGCCTTACCATGAAAACATGGGACTATGCCTCTTCCGGCGGCAGTTCTAAAGAAACCGGTTGCTGCAGCCTGGATAGCATCAACGATGCGCGTGCGTTAGCTGTTGGTTATGGTTTCCCGCATTACATCCTTGACATCCGTAACGAGTTTGGCGATTTTGTGATCGACAATTTTGTTGATGAATACCTGGCCGGGCGCACTCCAAACCCCTGTGTTTTGTGCAACACCCACATCAAATGGGAGGCCTTGTTGAAACGTGCTGATAAACTGGATTGTGAATTCATTGCCACCGGGCATTACGCCAATATCCGTTTACAGGATAGTGGCCGCTACGTAATTTCAAAAGGTAAAGACGAAAATAAAGATCAATCTTATGTACTTTGGGGGGTATCGCAAAAGAATTTAGCGCGTACCAAATTCCCATTAGGTAGTTTTTCCAAACCCGATATTAGACAGATGGCTGTTGATATGGGTCAGCTGGAACTGGCTGGCAAAAGCGAAAGCTATGAGATCTGCTTTGTGCCGGATAACGATTACCGATCATTCCTGCGCCACAAGGTGGAAGACCTGGACGAACGTGTTGGCCCCGGCAACTTTGTACTTACTGATGGCACCATCGTAGGTAAGCACCAGGGTTACCCCTTCTATACTATTGGCCAGCGCAAAGGCTTAGGTATCGCATTAGGCAAACCTATGTTTGTAACGCAGATACAGCCAGATACCAATACGGTTGTATTGGGTACGCCGGAAGAACTGGAAAAGAAAGAAGCCTGGGTACGTAACCTCAATCTTGTTAAATACGCGAGCATCCCTGAGCCGATCGAAGCAGTTACTAAGATCCGGTATAAGGATGCAGGTACGGAAAGTAAGATTGTACAGATCAGCGACCACATGAAGGTTTCATTCGATCATATGGTATCGGGCATTGCTCCTGGCCAGTCGGCTGTTTTTTATGAAGGCAATGATCTGCTGGGCGGCGGGTTTCTGATTTAATTACAGGGTTCAAATGGTCATCGGGCTAAGAAGTTTTAGGTCAGTTTGGTGATTTTATAACTTTGACAACCTTTCCAAGGGCTCCAAACTTGCCAACATTTCCCGTCTCAACCGAAAACAATTTGCGTTTCTACCGCATTTTATGTTTTCTTTGCAAAAAACAAAGTACTTAATGGCCAAAAATCTACTTATAGTTGAATCACCGGCGAAAGCCAAGACCATAGAAGGATACCTCGGTAAAGATTTCACCGTAAAATCGAGTTACGGCCATATCCGCGATTTAGTTAAGTCTGAAGATGCCATAGATGTAGCTAACAACTTTGCGCAAAGATATGAAGTGCCTGCCGATAAAAAGCAGGTGGTGAGCGAGTTAAAGAAGCTAGCTAAAGAAGCCGACATGGTATGGCTCGCTTCCGATGAGGACCGCGAGGGTGAGGCTATTTCCTGGCACTTGTTTGATACTTTAGGTTTAAAAGATGCCAGCACTAAACGCATCGTTTTTCACGAGATCACCAAACCAGCCATTTTACGCGCTATAGATAATCCACGAAAAATAGATTATAACCTGGTAAATGCACAGCAGGCCCGCCGGGTTTTAGACCGCTTAGTAGGTTTTGAACTTTCTCCCGTATTGTGGAAAAAGGTTAAGCCGTCTCTTTCTGCAGGTCGAGTGCAATCTGTGGCCGTACGCTTAATTGTTGACCGCGAAAGGGAGATCAATAGATTTAAAAGTGAAGCTGCTTTTAAAATAGTTGCCATCTTCGGCACAGGCAGGAATGCATTCAAGGCGGATCTGGCCGAGCGCTACAGCAAACAGGAAGATGCCGAAAAGTTTTTGCAGGACTGCGCCAAAGCTATCTTTGATATTAAATCTTTAGATACCAGGCCAACCAAACGTTCTCCTGCAGCACCATTCACCACATCAACATTGCAACAGGAAGCCAGCCGTAAGTTGGGTTACTCGGTTGCGCGAACGATGCAGGTGGCGCAGCGTTTGTACGAAGCCGGTTACATAACCTATATGCGTACCGATTCGGTAAACCTTTCTGATACCGCTATTGCAGCGGCCGAGAGTGAGATCGTATCGGCATACGGTAGTAAGTATCATCAATCGCGCAAGTATAAAACTAAAAATGCAAGTGCACAGGAAGCGCATGAGGCTATTCGCCCAACGTACTTTAATAACCATACCATCGATGGCGAATCTAACGAAAAACGCCTTTACGAACTGATCTGGAAACGTGCTATCGCATCGCAGATGAGCGAAGCACAGTTTGAGAAAACCGTTGCAAAGATCAGTATATCAACGCGTAAAGAAGAACTTACCGCCAACGGCGAAGTAATGAAGTTTGATGGTTTCCTGAAAGTTTACCTGGAAAGCAGCGATGATGAAGAAGATAACCAGACCGCAGATGGCGAGAACGCGATTTTGCCGCCTTTAACAAAAGGGCAGGTACTGGATTTGCAGGAAATGACCGCCACTGAACGTTTCTCGCGCCCACCTGCCCGCTACACAGAGGCAAGTTTGGTGAAGAAACTCGAAGAGTTAGGCATTGGCCGGCCATCCACCTACGCTCCTACCATCTCCACTATTCAAAACCGCGGCTATGTGGTTAAAGAAGAGCGTGAAGGACGGGTAAGAAATTTCAGGGTGCTTACGCTGAAGAAAGAAAACATTACTAAAGAGGAAAAAAGTGAAAACACCGGCGCAGAACGCGGCAAATTGTTCCCTACCGATATCGGTGCGGTGGTAAACGACTTTTTAGTTCAGCACTTCCAGGGCATCGTTGATTTTCATTTTACGGCAAACGTAGAAAAGCAGTTTGATGAGATTGCACAAGGACTGCAGGATTGGACTAAGATGATCCGCATCTTTTATGACCCTTTCCATAAAGATGTACAAAGCACTATAGAAACTGCAGATAAAGCAACCGGCGAACGCGAACTTGGGGTACATCCCGAAAACGGCAAAAAAATGTCGGTTAGAATTGGCCGTTATGGCCCCTTTGTACAATTAGGCGAGAGTGCATCTGACGAAAATGAAGAAAAGCCTGCTTATGCAAGCTTGCGCACGGGCCAGAGCATTGAAACCATAAGTTTAGAAGAAGCTCTGGAGTTATTTAAACTTCCAAAAGTTGTTGGCGAATACGAAGGTAAGATAATGAAGGTAGCCATTGGCCGTTTTGGGCCATATATTAGCCACAACAGTGCGTTTGTATCGCTGCCAAAAGAAATAGACCCGCTTGACGTGACCGAAGAGCAAGCTATAGAACTGATAGAGGCCAAACGCAAAAAAGATGCAGAAAAGCTGATTAAAGCATTCGCCGAAGATGAAACGGTAAAAGTTTTGAACGGCAGATGGGGGCCTTACATTGAATTTGGCAAGCTGAATGTTAAAATTCCAAAAGATAAAGATCCGCTTACGCTAACTTTCGATGAGTGCAAAGTCCTGGCAGATGCAGCACCGAAAGATGCTAAAAAAGGTAGGTTTGGCAAATCCGCAGCGGCGGCAAAACCAGCGGCAAAGCCTGCTGCAAAAAAAGCACCCGCAAAAAAGAAAGCTGCAGTAAAGAAGAAATAATTAATTAAGAGCGTTTAAAAGGTTGTGAAAATGGTGTTGTGTTAATCCACTCATCAACTTTTACAACCTTTTATAAATAGAAGGCTTTACAACTAACGCAAAATGATAAAAGATATCCCTGTAAACGTGGTAAAAGATATAGGCATAGCCGTTGCGCTGGAGAGCGAGACCGTTGAGAGCAAAATTTGGTACGTGTACCTTATAAATCTGACAAATGCACCGTTGGAAACTGTTTTGATCACCTCAAAAGGCTATGGTGAAAAAGACGGTGAGCAGGTAAAAACTTCCGTACTTCGACATGCTTTCCCCTTAATCCCTGCTAATTCGTTTAAATTGATAGAACCCATTGATGAGGCCACGTTTGGCTTAAATAACGAATATTGGCTTAGCTACTATATCGGTAAAGATATCTTCGATAAAAAATTTATCTTTTTGCCAGAAAGCATCGTCGATAGTAATTTTATCAAATTACCCGTAGTGAACAAACCTGGTGTAATGATTTTATAAGTCCAGTAGTTTTAGCTGGTGCATGCTATCTTTTAAATCGTCGTATAGTTTTTTATAAATCGGAAACAATGCACTGTAAGTTTTATGGCGCGCTGCATTTGGTTCCACTACCGTTTGCGATTCGCTTTCCGCTTTTAACACAGGTGCTATATCAACCCCCAGGGCTTCCATACCCAGGTAAACGGCGCCTATTGCAGACGAGTCGCCGCTTTGTAAAAGCACCAGCTTTTTACCTGTTATATCGGCTAATATTTGCACCCAAACTGGCGAAGAAATAAATCCACCGCTCACCACAATCTCACTAACCGGCTCAGACGATCCCTCTACAGCCTGAAGTACATCATACAGCGCAAAGCAAATTCCTTCAAGGGCGGCCCTCAAAAAGTGCTGCTGCTGGTGTTTAAAATTGATCCCAAGAAATGCACCGGAGCTACTCGCATCCCAGATCGGGGCTCTTTCGGCATACAAATAAGGCAGAAATAGCAAGCCATTACTGCCAGCCTCAACGGCCTCTATCTGTTCAAATAATCTCTTATAAGCATCGTCATCTACTGTGTTTGTTTTCAAAAAGCTTTTCAGTAGCCAGTCAACCGCCGCGCCCCCATTATTAACAGCACCGCCGCAGATATAAGTATTTCGGTTCAGCAAATAGTTAAACGTCATTGCTTTATAGTTATAAACGGGGTTACTGCGCCCAACTCTAACTGCTCCACTGGTGCCAATGGTTAAAGCCGCAACGCCCGGTCTGATGGCGTTACCGCCCAAATTAGCGCAGCAACCGTCGGTGGCACCGATAACGAATGCCGTTGTGATTGGCAGAGCCGGAAACATCGGATTCTCCATCGTTAAAAAGCGCAGATGGGTAGTGCTTACCGGCGAAGAAAGGTGGCCGCTATCTATACCTGCTAATTCAAGTGATGGCTGATACCATTCTAAAGCAATAATATCCAGCATACCAGTGGCGGACGCCACAGAATGATCCACTTCAAATACGCCAAAAAGTTTAAACCAGATGTATTCTTTGATAGATATGAACTTAACTGCTTCAGTAAATAAATTCGGCTTATTTTGCTTTAACCAAATTATTTTGCAAAGAGGAGACATGGCATAAATTGCCGTACCAGTATGCTTGTAAATGGCCTCCCCTTCGCTTGATGCCCTTAGCCCGGCCGCTATACCTGCACTCCGGGAATCCGCCCAAAGCATTGCATTTGCAAGGGCAGTTCCCTTTGCATCAGCCGGCATTATGCTGTGCATGGCACTGCTGAAACTTATCGACGAGGGGGCTGAATTCAATTCGCCCAGCACCTCATTAAGGCAATTCACAAACGCATCCCATATAGATTCAGGGTTTTGTTCGCTCACAGTTGGCTGAGGATTAATGGTTGGATAATGATACTGGGAAGTGGCAATTATTTTCCCATCCTCGTCAACACACACCGCTTTAGCGCTTCCAGTGCCTAAATCAATTCCGATAAAATATTGTTTAGAATTTATTTCTACCATTGTTAATTACGGGTAAACCGAGCCGAATATATCTGTTTAAATAATCCACATGAGCATAATTTACCAACATTTTACCTTTTATCAATTTGATGAAAATCTACAATCGAATTTTTTAATCTACTTTTAATAAAAAATATAAGCGATATAAAACAAGGCATTTAAGTTATGGGATAAATATTTTACATTGATTTAATTTGTACCAATATCGCTTTTAGATTAATTTTTTAGCATATTTTGATTTAAAAGTATCATATTTATAGCAGTAACTACGACAATTTCGGCATGAAGAAAACGCTACTTATTGTGGATGATGATTTGAGTATTTTGAAATTACTGAATTTCATCTTATCCAAGGACTATGAAATTATTGTTAAGAACAACGGTATCGAAGCATTTAGCTGGTTAGAAGACGGCAATATGCCAAAGTTGATCATCTCGGATTTACAAATGCCTTACTTTGATGGGCAATCCTTCATTAAAAACGTTAAAATCAGTGGTTTCTACAGAAATATTCCCGTTATCATGCTTTCAGCCGCGCATGATTTAGAAGAACAAGTTGCCAAAATGCCCTTTAAAGTAGAGGCTTATATACACAAGCCTTTCAACCCAACCACCTTAAAATCAGCTATTAATCAAGCTTTACAAGTTTATGATGCATCAGACAACTGATTGGAACGAAAATTCAGGTTCGCAGGTCAGGATAGCCTATGCCGGGCTTGAATTAAAAGACCTTATTTCAAATGATCTTGGCGAAAGCTTTCGCATTTCTTTTAACGATACGCTTAAAGATCTGGAAGATTATCTTGGCGATCAATCTATCTTAACTATTCCTGATATAATTTTAGTTGAAGTAGATAAGGACGAAAAATGTTTCGCACTGGTTGATGCGTTAAGAAAAAATTTTCTGATGAATGGTTTGATTATCGTTATGCTTTCTACCCGCAACGATAAAAAACTGGTACAAACTGCCATGAAGCTGAAACTTCATGATTTTTATACCTATCCGTTTTCCACTTCTGACCTGCGCGAGCGCCTGAACTTTTTAGTAAGGTTTAAATTGATCAAGCCCAGATTATTGGAGCTTTCAAAGGAAGTAGATACCACCTACCAAATGCCAGCAGGCAAGCGGTTTCTTGATCTTTTCATCTCCAGCATGATGCTGATTGGCCTTTCGCCGGTTATGGCAATAGTTGCTATTGCTATTAAATTTGATTCTAAAGGCCCGGTATTTTATAAAAGCAAACGCGTAGGAACGGGTTATAAAATTTTCGATTTTTACAAATTCCGCTCAATGCGTACGGATGCTGACCAAATGCTTGCGCAAATGGCCGTTACCAATAACCAGTATGCTGCCGAAGAAACCGGCACTGCCAAATCCGCTTTCGTTAAAATTAAGAACGACCCAAGGGTAACTAAATTGGGGAATTTTCTACGTAATAGCAGTTTGGATGAATTACCGCAGCTATTTAATATTTTACGAGGAGACATGTCTGTAGTGGGCAACAGGCCGCTACCTGTATACGAAGCAGAGATGCTCACCTCTAATGAGTGGTCTATGCGTTTCTTAGGACCTGCAGGTTTAACTGGGTTGTGGCAAATAAGCAAGCGTGGGAAAGAAGATATGAGCGAAAGGGAAAGGAAGAAACTGGATAATTTTTATGCCCAGAAGTATTCTTTTTGGTTAGATGTTAAGATAATTATCGGGACCGTTCCTGCTATGTTTCAGAAAGAGAAAGTTTAAATTATGACTATCAGATTCAAACTATTCGGCTTTTTTGCAATAGCTATGCTTTTGACTTCCGGGTTACGTGCCCAGGAGTCTATGATACCTGATATTAACTATCAGTTTATGGAAAAACTTATTGCTACAGCAAAAAAGAACTACCCGGAGATAAAGGTTCGCCAGTCGCAGGTCAACGTGGCTAGGGCAGCTGTCAGCCAGGCAGCGGCAGGTTGGTTCAACGCTTTCACGGCATCCTATATTTACAGTCCAAAAAACTCTATAAACTTAATTCAGCCAACTCTTTTTAACGGTTACCAATTAACGTTTTCAATTAATATAGGCCAGGTTTTAACTACCCCATTTGCTGTGCGTGGCGCCAAAGCAACAGTTAAAGTTGCCGAATATCAGCAGGCTGAATATAACCTTGCGCTTGAATCTACCGTAAAAAAGCTATACTTTCAGTATCTTACGGCACAAGCTGAATTGCGCTTACGTTCTGGAGCTATTATCGATGGAGAAACTGCCGTTAAGCAATTGAAGTATTCGTTCCAAAAAAATGAAACTACCTTCCAGGTGTACAACGAGGCCTTAACAAGCCTATATCAGCAGGGAGGGTTTAAAGTACAGGCGGAGTTGGCCATGTTAACAGCAAAAACTAATCTTGAAGAAGTTTTAGGCGTTAAATTAGAAGAGGTTAAATAAAGAATGGAGTTCGCAAATTTTTTGAAAGTTTTATGGAAACATAAAAACCTGCTGATAATTGTTCCGCTTGCTACTATAATTATTTCTTATTTCCTTGTTAAAAACCTGGCCGATAAATATGTATCAAATGCGCAGATCGCAACAGGTATCATCGATGAATCTCGCCACTTGCTTGATAAAGAGAGCAACAGCGCTGCACAGGAACAACAAATTGCACAAGGCTTTAGCAATCTGATAGAGATCATGAAGCTTAAAAAGCTCATAAATCAGGTATCCTACCAGCTGATTTTGCACGATTTAACCAGCCCCACTCCTTTCAAGCCTTACAGTAAACTCTTTCTGACGATGAATGCCGGCGCAAAAAACCACGCCATCGCGTTATTTAACCAAAAGCTCAAGCGCATGGAGCCGATGGACTTTTATAATAAGGACGAAAACGGGCTAAATGAGTTGCTCCGATCTATGAAGTATGACGAGCGCAACCTGCGCGAAGACCTCCAGATCATACGTGATGAGGATAGCGATTTTATTTCGGTTAGTTATGAATCTGCCAACCCTCAGCTATCCGCATTTATTGTAAACGTACTATGCCGCGAATTCATTAGCTACTACACGCACACCATCAGGCAAAATGAAACCGATGCCGTCAATTTCCTGGCTAAACTTTTGGCCGAAAAGCGGGACGCACTAAACAAGAAAACAGCCCAGCTGCAGCAGTACAAAATACAGAATGGCGTGATTAATCTGGAAGAGCAGTCAAAGTCCATCTTTGACCAAATTATGGTTTACAGCGACCGTAAACAACAGGCTGAAAAAGATGTAGCTTCGTACAACGGTGCCATCAGCAATATCAATAATAAATTTGACCCAAAAGACCGTAACTATATCGAAGCATCGCTGAACAAATATAATACAGCTTTGGTGGAGACGCAGGAACAATTGCATCTCCTTACCAATAAGTATGTTCGCAGCAACTTCGCCCCGCAGTATAAAGCACAGATAGACTCTTTAACGAAACAACTTACCCAGCAGATTAACCTTACGTCAGACAAATACCTTACAAACCCATTAGTAGGCAAAGACGCATTGGTAACTCAAAAAGCAACCTTGGAGGTGACACGGGACTTGGCGAAGTATAGTTTAAGGGCAATTAATGATGCACTGGCGGGCTTGAATGCAAAATTCCAGCGGTTGGTTCCATTTGATGCAACGGTGAAAACTTACAATTTTGAACTGGATATCGCCAGTAAGGAATACCTGGATGTTTTGAATAAGTATAACCAAACCAATCTGCAATCTACTTTTTCCATTAAATTGCGGCAGGTTGATTATGCAACGCCCGATGCCGCGGAGCCCTCTAAAAAGATGTTGCTGATCATCCTGAGCGGAGTGATCACTTTTGCATTTTGCGTAGTTATATTATTTGTGAGGTTCTTCCTCGACGATACCATTAAACATCCGGGCCAATTGGTTACGCAAACCAATCTCCCATCGCTGGGCTACCTTAACACCGTTACAGGCGGCACATTGGATCTTCGCAAACTATGGGATGTTGAGCATAGGGATAAGATGAAGCAATTTAAGGAACTGATCCGCTCGATAAGGTTTGAAGTTGACCAGGAATTAAAAGGAGATAAAATATTAGCAGTCACCAGCCTTGGACACCATGAAGGCAAAACAGTATTAGCATTGAGTTTGGCTTACTCCTACGCCATGATCAACAAAAAAGTATTATTGATAGATGGCAACTTCAGCAATCCTACTATTACCGCTACCGCACAGCCAAAATTATACATTGAAGATTATTTCAAAAACAATCCGGATACCTATCAGGCATTTTCCGGCGGAACTACGGTACTTGGAAACCATGGCGGCGATGTGACGCTTTTAGAGGTCAGCGACGAGAACTTTATCAGAAGCCGGTTCAACGAATTGAAGACCAAATATGATATCATCATTATAGAGACACCTGCCCTATCTACGCTAAATAAATCAAAGGAGTGGATATTATTTGCCAATAAAGTGATTGCAGTTTTTGAAGCGAATAAAAGTGTTCTTAAAACGCAAAAAAATGATATCACCTATTTGAAAAACCTTGACACGAAATTTGCAGGCTGGATCCTCAATAAGGCTACCGTACAGGAGAATTAATACTTTAAGCCAAATTCTGCTTAATCAATTGCTGCCATGAAAATTACGCCAAACTCAAATATTAAAGTTGATCCGTTTGAAGGCTTGACCCCCATTGAGAAAAAAACACGCAAGGCAGCAGTGATTTTTGTTTTTCTAGGTGTTTTTTTCTGGGCTGTTAAAATATTGATCCTTGCATAAACGCTGAGTTACAAAATGATTGATAACCAGGCAGAAAATAAAGGGCTAAGAAGCTATTTGCACAAAAAATTAGCGATAAGCAATTGGAGCACCACAACTATGATTTTACTGTTGCTGCCTGTTGCCGTTATCATTAGTTTGGTAGTTGCAAAAGCAGGAATAATTGGCGCCGCAGGCTTACTTGTTCTGATCATTGGAGTACCCGTTGTTTATGGAGTAATCGCTTATCCGGAGTTTGGCATCGCCGTATTCGTAGTCGTGTCCTTCATGTTAAACTATGTTTCTGAGTTTTTACCTCCTGATGCTCCATCCGGAATTTTGCTGGATGCCCTCACCTATTTACTCATTTTTGGCTTTTTTGTTAAGAAGAAATACGATAATAATTGGTTTTATTTTAAAAATCCGATTAGCTACCTTGTGTTGATTTGGCTTGCATACAATTTCCTCGAAGCCATAAACCCGGCCTCGCCTTCAATTTTAGCCTGGGTATATACCGTGCGAACAGTAGGCTTCTTAATGTTGATGTATTTTGTATTTGTCTACCAGATCCGGTCTATCAAATATATCCGTTTCTTATTTAAGCTTTGGCTTTTTCTGTGTTTGCTGGCGGCCATATCAGGCTTTCAGCAGGAAAACTTTGGCCTGATGGGTTTCGAAAAAACCTGGTACTACTCAGATCCATTGCGCTTAAGCTTTTTGTTTATAAACGGACATTTACGTAAAGTGGCTATTTTCCCGGATCCGGTAACCTTTTCCTATAATATGGTTGTGGCATCAGCCATGTGCATCTGTTTTTTCATGCTTAATATCAGCAAAGCAAAAAAAATCTTTTTAGGGTGCCTTATTCCATTTTACCTGCTTACCATGCTTTACAGTGGTACCAGGGGTGCCTATGTACTTTTGCCTGCAGCCTTGGCGCTACTGGCCATATTAAAGTTTAACCGGAAAATCATTGTGGCGGTTGTTTCTGCAGGATTGCTACTGGCAGTTGTTATTTTTATGCCGACATCAAATGCTACGATCAAAAGGTTTCAATCGGCGTTCAATCCCTCAAAAGATGCTTCTTTCAACGTGCGGGCCGAAAATCAGCACCGTATTAAGCCATATATACTATCACATCCTATTGGTGGCGGCTTAGGTTCAGTAGGTATATGGGGGCGCAGATTCGCGCCTAATTCTATGCTGGCAAAGTTTCCGCCAGACAGTGGTTTTGTACGCGTTGCCGTAGAAATGGGATGGATAGGCCTGCTTTTGTTTTGCACACTGATGTTTGTTATTTTGAAGACAGGGATAAATAACTACTATCTTATCCAAAATCCTGAGCTCAAAACTTACTGTTTAGCCATGATATTATCTATATTCGTTTATAATATCGGTAATTATCCGCAGCAGGCGCTGGTACAATACCCTTCAAACATATTGTTTTATATGGCAAGCGCGCTGCTTGTTGTATGCAAAAGATTGGATGACAATGAGCAGGCCGAACTGAAGGGCACTGCCATAACAATATCGAAGCCAAATAACTTTTTATAGATGTCGTTACTTACAGTAATCAAATCTCACCCCCGTATAAAAAAATTTGCGCACTGGCTAATCGTCAGATCGGGCCATTCCCGGCCGCGGCTATGGGTAAGATGGATTTTAAATCCATTTATTCATAATCGCAGCTGGAAAGCAAAAGTAGGTTTATACGCACGGATGGACGTTTTCCCGTTTAATGATTTTGCCCTGGGCGAAAACAGCATTGTGGAAGATTTCGCAGCAATTAACAATGGCGTAGGCGCCGTTTTGATAGGGCACCACGTAGGGGTTGGTTTGTCAAATACCATTATCGGCCCGGTTACGCTGGGTAATTATGTGATGATGGCGCAAAATGTTGTACTTTCTGGCCTTAACCATGGGTATGAGGATATTAATACCCCCCCGCGTGTACAAAAAGTGGTAACCGGCCAAATCACCGTAATGGATGATGTTTGGATTGGAGCCAACAGTGTAATTACCGCAGGAGTTACCATTGGCAAACATGCCGTTATCGGCGCAGGCAGTGTTGTTACAAAAGATGTGCCGGCTTACAGCGTGGCTGTTGGCAACCCGGCTAGGGTAATTAAAAAATACAATTTTGAAACCGCTAGCTGGGAAAAAGCTTAAGCTCATTGGCCAAATGTCGTTTATAAAAAAGATAATTAACAAACATACGATCAACCTGGCAAGCAGTGCAGCTATGCCTCTAATCGGCATGCTGGTACTCTCCATCCTGGCACACAAATTACCCGAGGTTGATTTTGGTAACTACATTTTCTTTCTACAAACCTTTCTGCTGGCTGATATGTTCCGCACAGGTTTTTTACAAACCTCGCTGGTAAAATTTTATGCTGGGGCACCAAAAGATCGCGCTACTAATATAGCTGGCTCCGCCTGGGCCGTCGGCTTTATATTAACATTTGGATTGGCGTTCATCGATCTCCTCCTTTATTTGTTTTTAAAAAGCAGCAACAGCGATTTGGAAGATACGCTTAGGTGGTTTGGTATTATTTATATATGTACACTGCCATCAGCCATTGCCGGCTGGATTTTGCAGGCCGAAGAGCGCTTCGACAAAATGTTTATTATACAGATCGTTAACCAGGGTGGCTTTTTAGGCCTGATCTTTATAATTATTTATCTCAAAGAGCTCAAATTTGATTCGGTAGTTTACTGTTATCTTGCTACCAATATCGTTACCAGCCTTTTATGTGTATTTGCCGGATGGTCGAAGGTGAGTAGTATCAGACATAAATCTTTGGCTTCCATGAAACAGCTGGCTAATTTTGGTAAGTATAGTGTGGGTACTTCACTTGGGTCAACACTGCTTCGCAGTTCGGATACTTTTATTATCAAAATAATGTTCCCTACAAAATTGGTAGGGGTATATTATATTCCTCAGCGGCTCATGGAAGTTTTCGAAATACCTATGCGGAGTTTTGTATCTACCGCACTGCCAGAATTATCCGCTGCTGCCCAAAAAGATAACCGACCAGAAATTGCCAACATCATGAAAAGATACGGCGGCCTGTTAACGGTACTGCTTTTACCAGTGGCAATTGGAGGCTGTATTTTAGGTGGGCTGGTTATCCAGTTGTTATTTGGCGATAAATACGTGCATTCTGATGCGTTCAATATCTTCCGGATTTTTATGTGTTATGTGATCATTATGCCTATCGACAGGTTTTTTGGAATTACGCTGGATATACTGAATAAGCCGCATTTGAATATGCTAAAGGTTTTTCTGATGCTTACCGTTAACGTGATAGCAGATTTTGCCGGGATAGCCATCTTCCACAATTTGTACGGGGTAGCTATAGCGTCCCTGTTTACTTATTATTCAGGAGTAATATTTGGATACCTTCAATTGAAAAAACATCTTAATTTTACGTTAAATGACTTATTCTCGCTAGGCTATGGCCAGCTAAAAGCGATGATTGGTCATTTAAAAAATAAATCAAAGACCCAGGGTGCATGACTTTAACCGGCAAACATATCGTAGTTTTTTCGCAAATGCAGTTCGACGGGCGTTTAGAGTCTACTATTTACACCATGGCGCGCCTGCTGGCAAAAGACAATTATGTTTATTTTGTAGACCGGCCCTTTACCTGGAAAGATTATTTTAAATATAAGGATACCAAAGCCTATCAATTACGTAAAGCACACTTTTTTAACTCTGCGGACAGCTTTATACAATCAGATCTACCAAACTTCAAGATTATAATATCTCCACCTGTTCCTTCTATCAACGCGATACCCGAAGGAAAGGCTTATCGCATGGCCGTAAAGTTTAATGAGTGGATGGTGGCATCACGCTTAAAAAAGGTATTCAAACAATTGGGCGTTAAAAACTATATTTATATCAACTCCTACAACTTTTCGTATCCGCAGCTTCATCAAATCCTCGAGCCAAAACCTGCAATAGCTGTATACCACTGTGTAGACCCCATAATTGAGGAATACCAATTGAAGCACGGCGTAAATAACGAGCAGATTTTAGCTAAAAGTGTAGATATGATCATTTGCACCAGCCGCGAACTACAGAGAAAGAAAGCACTGTTAAATAAGCACTCGTACTTTGTTCCCAATGCCGCAAACCTCACCCACAGCCAAAAAGCACTTGATCATTCGTTGTCGCTGGCGGAGATACTATCGGGGATAAAAAAGCCGGTGATAGGCTATTTTGGCGCGGTTGAACGCCGGATAGATTACACCTTGATCAAACAAGTAATAGGTGATAACCCGGATAAAAGCTTTGTATTTGTTGGCCCTGTTGATGAAGATTATATTAAAGAAGGGCAATTCGCAGCGGCAAACCTGCATTTACCAGGCCCTGTTGCGTATGAGCAAATGCCTGCAGTTTTAAAAGGCTTTGATGTGTGCATCATCCCTTTTAAAAAGGATGAAGTTAGCGCTAATATATTTCCGCTCAAACTATTTGAGTACCTGGGAGCAGGCAAACCAGTCGTATCTACCAATTTCAATGATGATCTGCATAATTTTACCGCCGGGCTTGTACCCTACTGCCGCACAGCAGACGAGTTCTCTGCTGCTTTAAATATAGCCCTGGCAGATGCAAAAGCACCGGAAAAGGTACAGCAAAGAATAAATATTGCCGCAGATAATACTTGGGAGCACAGAATTTCCGATATTAAGGAATTATTAGTAAAGGGCCTTAAGGAGAAAGGCGTCGCATTTTGATCCGAATAATTTTTAGATTTTAAACAAGGTTGACCATGGACTTTATTAGACTCATTTTTTCGATATTATTTACACTGGTATTTATTTACCTTGGTATCTATAGCCTGTACTTGTTTATTTTTTCGGTACTTGGCAAGCTTATGATCAAAAAAGCCCCCCCTGTTGCTGCGGCCTATAGTAAGTTTGTAATTTATATTTGTGCTTACAAAGAAGACGCTATAATTCTGAACTCGGCAGCGCAGGCACTAACAATTGACTATCCCCAGGATAAATTCCATGTTTGTGTCATAGCCGATTCCATGCAGCCGGAAACCATTGTTAAACTTAAAGAAATGCCCCTGCAAGTAGTAGAAGTTGTATTTGAAAGCAGCACAAAATCCAAAGCACTGCACAAGGCAATAGCCAATACATTCGAAGATTTTGATGCAGCAGTAGTTTTCGATATCGATAATATAGCAGCCACCGATTACCTGCGCCATATCAATAATTACCTGCATGCAGGCGACAGAGTTATACAGGGCCATCGTATAGCTAAAAATACAGAGACACCGGTTGCTATTCTAGATGCCATAAGTGAAGAAATAAACAATCACATCTTCCGCAAATCGCAGCGCGTTTTAAACCTTTCGGCAGCTATAATTGGTTCAGGGATGGCCCTTGAATACAGATTATTCAAAGAAACCATGGCTAAAATTGATGCCGTGGGTGGTTTTGATAAAGAAATGGGCCTCGTGCTTACCCGCCAAAACATACATGTGGCATATGCCGATGCAGCATTGGTTTATGATGAAAAGGTAAGTAACCCAGAAGTGTTTAAAAACCAGCGCCGCAGATGGCTTTCAGCACAGTTTAACTTGTTAAAAAAGTACGGACTTACCGGTTTCACCGAATTATTCAAAAACGGTAATTTCGATTATTTTAACGAAATCTATCAAATGGCGATCTTACCACGCATTCTAATGCTCGGGCTAATGCCTTTTATGTTGTTTATATCGCTGTTTACGCCTGGTATAGGCCCTTCATGGCAACTTTGGCTGGCTGCTTCTGCGCTGTGCTACATTGGTATTTTGGTTGCTGTACCGGGCCAGTTTTTCAACAGTAAATTATTGGGTGCAGTGTTGAAAATACCGTTAATATTTTTTGCAATGCTGGCGTTGCTTTTTAAATTGAAAGGCGCAAACAAAAAGTTTATACATACGCCACATAGCACAACCAGTAATTAGTGACTAAAATAGCGGCATCGGGTAACCTAAAATAAAAGGTTGTTTTTGAATTTAAAATTTGAAAAAGTAAGCTTTGGCCGGGGCGCCGGCTAAAGTGTGATTGAAAATATGGAAGCATTATTAAACAATACCAAGGTTGATTATCCAAAAGAAAAGGCATTGTTCACCCTCTTCAATGAAAGCGTTCAGCGTTATCCAAACAAAGTTGCCATTCGTTTTCAGGATCGTAGTTTAACGTATACCGAAGTTAGCGATACCGCTAACCGGATCGCTAACCTGCTATCGGTTATGGGGGTAAAAAAGGGAGATGTTATCGGCTTGGCCCTAGATCGCTCACCGGAGATGATCATATCGCTTCTGGCTATTATGAAGTCGGGAGCTGCTTACGTGCCGCTTGATCCAGAATATCCTAAAGACCGGATTGAATTCATGCTGGAAGATTCATCTGCTAAAATTTTAATTACGCAAGCCAAATATAGCGGACACTATGCGGGCAACAGTACGGAGTTGATTATCGAAAAAGCATTAGCAGATTCGGTTGGCTTACCAGTAAGTGAACCAAACTCGCAGGTAACCGGCAGCGATCTTGCTTATATCCTTTACACATCCGGCTCTACAGGTAAGCCAAAAGGTGTTCAAATTGCGCACCATAGCCTGGTTAACTTTATATTGAGCTGCCAGAAAAAACCCGGCATTACATCTGCCGATAAAACGTTGGCGGTGGCTACCATATCATTCGATATTGCAGGGCTGGATATTTACTTACCGCTTAGTGTGGGCGCAGAGTTGGTTGTGGCAGATTCACTTACCGCTAAAGATGGCCGTGCAGTGTTAGATATTGTGCGTAATCAAGGCATCACTATTTTGCAGGCTACGCCATATACCTGGCGCATGATGCTGGAAGTAGATTGGGAAGAAAAACTGCCGATCAAGGTTTTTACCGGAGGTGAAGCGCTAGCCAAAGACCTGGCTTTGAAATTAATACCGCGCTGTAATGAAGTTTGGAACCTTTACGGGCCTACCGAAACTACCATCTACTCGATTATAAAACACGTTACTGATGCAGAAGACATTACGGTAGGCTGGCCTGTAGATAATACCCAGATCTACATCGTAGATGAAGCCATGAACAATTTAACCAACGGCGAGATTGGCGAGATCCTGATTGGTGGCGACGGTGTCTCCTGGGGGTATCTTAATCGGGAGGAGCTCACTGCCGAAAAATTTATTGATAATCCCTTCTCTGACAAACCTGGAGATAAGATTTATCGCACCGGCGATTTAGGTAAATTCAAACCCGATGGTGAGATCATTTGCCTGGGGAGGATAGACCACCAGGTTAAAGTGCGCGGTTACCGGATAGAGCTCGGCGAAATAGAATTTCACCTGAGTAATCAGCCCGGGGTGAAAGATGTAGTAGTTATAGCGCGTGAAGATACTCCGGGCTATCCACGCCTGGTTGCTTACCTGTTACTTCTCGATGGTTCTACCGGTCACCCTTCTGCTAACCAGTTGGATGCCTGGCAAAACGCCTTACTGGCCGAACTGCCGGAATATATGGTGCCGGATGATTTTGTGTTGTTGGACGCGATACCGTCAACACCAAACGGAAAAGTGGACCGCAAAGCTTTGCCAAAACCCGATTACAGCTACATTGTAAGGTCTGAGAGTTACATAGCGGCGCGCACCAGCAATGAAAAACTGGTAGCAGATATCTGGCAGGAAATGATGGGTTTGGATCAGATTAGTATGATCGATAATTTTTTCCAATTAGGCGGCCGGTCGCTTGTTGCGGTAAAAATAATGGCAAAACTGGAAGAAAAAACAGGAAAACGCCTGCCACTTGCCACTCTTTTTGAACACTCTACCATTGAAAAGCTGGCCACCCGCTTAGAAATTAACGACGAAGCGATTAGCTGGGATTCGCTTGTACCGATTAAACCCCAAGGCAGTAAAATGCCTTTGTACATTGTGCATGGCGCTGGCTTAAACGTTTTATTATTTAACGCTTTGGCTATGAATATGGACAATGAACAACCGGTTTACGGGTTACAGGCCAAAGGAATTAACGGGATAGATGAGCCTTTAGATGTGATGGAGGAAATTGCTGCCAACTATGTGGAGGAGATCATCAACCACGATCCGGTTGGCCCATATGCAGTTGCTGGGTATTCTTTAGGTGGCTTAATTGCTTATGAAATGGCTAAACAAATGCTGGCCATGGGTAAGGATTTAAAAATGCTGGCTATGTTTGATACCTACGCCGATCAAACTAAAATACACACACCGCCATTGAAAAGGGCACTGACCGATGCCTGGTTTTTTCTTAAACAGGTAGCCTACACGCCGGTATTGTTTCTGGAAGACCCAAAACGAACCATTGAATATAAAAGCAGAGAAATTGGCCGGAGAATTAAAAAGGCCTATCTAAAAGCTTTTCCAAATAAAGTAAAAAAGAAAGAAGGCTTCGCTGCTTATACGGACGACATTCACGAAAAGAGTGAGACTGCGCAGCGGAACTATTTGCTCACCCCGGTTGACATAAAGATAGAGCTATTTCGTGCAAAAAAGAAAACTTTCTACATGGACGATTTTAAACACCTTGGCTGGATCCCCTACGCACGAAAAGGCGTGGCCGTTCACGATATTCCAGGCGAGCACAACACTATCTTTGCCCCGCCGAATGATAAGCAGTTTGCCGAAGTATTACAAGATTGCTTGGACAAGGCTGCTAAGCAATAGTTGAATCCAGATAGATTTCCATTTAACTTAACATTATTTTGAAGACGCAAAACTTTGCGTCTTTTTTGTGTGAGCAACTTTTTTTCATTCAATTAACGAATTACTGTGTGGGAATACCAAAATAAAAACTCCAAAAAATAATATTTATAAAGCGCATTCCAGGCCTTTTATATTTCAAATTTGCTTAGATTCATGGCAAACAATACACCTCTACCATGGATTATATTAACAGCTCCTTTCGTTCAAAAAGGGGCCAGGTTACCACTGCCGTTGCACTCTTACTTGCAGCATTCATCATTTTCTACGTTAAGCAGCACCACCATAAAACAGCCGGACAAGAATTTGGCAAGTACATAGAATCGTATACCACAGGGATAGTTTCAAAGCAAAGTCCCATCCTTATTAAACTGGCGGGCACCTTGCAGGTTAGCCATGAGCAAGGTCAGGAACTCAGCAGCAAGTTATTTGAATTTTCGCCAGCCATAAAAGGCAAGGCGTATTGGGTAGACGAGCGCACTATTGCTTTTAAACCAACCGGCAAACTTGATCCCAATCAGCAATATGACGCGGAGTTTCACCTGGATAAGCTACTAAAGGTCGACGAAGATTACGAGGATTTTAAATTCGATTTCCAAACCATCAAACCGGATTTCAGTATAGATTTTGTTGGCCTAACCAGCACTACCAATACATCTGCCGACCTGATGAACCTAAACGGTAGCCTGGAGACTGCCGATAATGAGGATAACGCTGCGATAGAAAAACTAGTTACCGCAAATTACCAAAGCCCTGTTAAGATACGCTGGCAACACAATGCCACAGCTAAAACGCATTTGTTCTCTATTACTGGTATTAAACGCACAAATGTGGCCTCGCCTATCAGCATTAAATGGGATGGTGATGCTTTAGATATTGAAAAAAAGGGCGTACAATCCTTTGACGTACCTGCCATAGGCGACTTTAAAATACTTGCTATCAGGGCAATACAGGATAACGATCAATATGTATCGGTACAGTTTTCGGACCCTGTAATGGTTGGACAATTGCTAAGCGGACTAATCACCGTAAATAACATTAGCGATGCGGCCTACACCATAGAGGGAAGTGTGGTAAAAGTTTATGCACCCGAGCGCCTGGAAGGCAATTTCAGCATTGTGGTTAATCCGGGGGTAGAAAGTTATTTTCATAAAAAGATTAGTCGTCCTTATAACGGCAACGTGTTTTTTGAGAACCGCCTGCCACAGGTTTCCATCCCGGGCAAAGGCGTAATACTGCCCGATTCCGGCAAGTTATTGCTGCCTTTTGAAGCTGTGAACTTAAAAGCGGTGGATGTAACCATCATCAAGATCTATGAAAACAATGTTCCGCAGTATTTTCAAGGTAATGGTTTTGATGGCAGCACCGGCTTACGGCAGGTAGGCAAACCTGTGCTCGAAAAAACGATTAATCTAAATGAAGACAAAGCGCTTAACCTCCACAAAAAGAATCGCTTTATGCTGGATGTGGATAAGCTTTTTCGTGCAGAACCGGGTGCTATTTACCGGGTACTGATCGGTTTCAGGCAACAATACTCTCTTTTCAATTGCAGCGTGGGCGGCGGGGCGGTTGTATCCGGCGAAGCCAATAACTCCAATGGCGACGAAGAAGAAGGTGGCGGCTATTACAACGATAGCAACAACTCTGGTGCTGTTAGCGATGATGATGACGACTTTTGGTCGAGATATGATAATTACTACGGCGGCTATTATGACTGGAGCAAACGCGGCGACCCTTGCAGCAGTTCTTATTATAACAAACAACATTGGGCCACCCGTAATATTATCGCCTCAAACATTGGCCTCATCGTAAAGAAAAGTGCAGATAATTCCCTTAATATAGCGGTAACCAATATCATCACTGCCCAGCCAATGAAAGGCGTACAGCTAGATTTGCTTGATTATCAAAAACAAGTTATTACCTCGGTAACTTCAGACGCTGATGGTATGGCAGTAGTGCAAATGAAACGCAAACCTTATTTGCTGGTTGCCAAAGATGGCAAAGAACGTGGCTACCTTAAACTGGACGACGGAAGTTCACTGCCGCTGTCACGGTTTAACGTCGGTGGCGAGCAGGTGCAAAATGGCCTAAAAGGTTTTATCTATGGCGAGCGGGGCGTATGGCGACCGGGCGATTCTATCTTCGTTACCTTTATTTTAGAGGATAAATTAAGGTCGCTCCCTCCAGATCATCCGGTGGAGTTTGAATTGTACAACCCAAACGGGCAGTTGTATAAAAAGATTACGCAGACCCGTTCGGTGTACGGTTTTTACAGTTTCCATACAGCAACGGAAACTTCTTCTCCTACAGGTAACTGGTCTGCCCGGATCAAAGTTGGCGGTGCATATTTCGAAAAGAAGATTAAAGTAGAAACCATAATGCCTAACCGCCTCAAGATCAAACTTGATTTTGGCGGGGCAAGCGAACTCACTAAAGGCAGCGGGGCCAACGGCAAACTAACTGCGCAATGGCTATTTGGCGGCACGGCGCAAAATTTAAAGGCTAAGGTAGATGCCTTTCTGTCTTCAAAAACAACGCTTTTTAAGGGTTATGATGATTTTGTTTTCGATGACCCTACCCTATCCTTTAATACCCAAACACAAAACGTTTTTGATGGCAAACTGGATGAGACCGGTGTAGCTGCCATTAATACTGATGTGAATGTAGAAAAACAGGCTCCCGGCCAGTTGCGTGCCAATTTTGTGGTAAAAGTATTTGAGCCGGGCGGCAATTTTAGCATCCAGCAGTCGGCCATGGATTACAATGTGTACAAGGGGTATGTAGGCATTAAAACGCCAAAGGGCAGCGAACTATCGGGCATGCTAGTCACAGACAAAGACCATCAAATCGATATCGCGGCAGTGGACACCAAGGGTAAGTCGTTACCCGGAACAAGGGTCGTGGACCTCGAACTTTATAAAATTCAGTGGCGCTGGTGGTGGGATGAAACTGGCAACGAGATGAGCAACTTTACTCAGGATAATTACAACAAACTGGTAAAGACCGAAAAACTTACAGTAGTAAATGGTCACGGTAGCTATAAACTTCGCGTAAACCAGGCCGACTGGGGCCGATACCTTATCCGGATTAAAGATCCGGGTACGGGCCACTCCACCGGGAAGATCATTTACTTCGACTGGCCAAACTGGTCGGAACGCTTGCAGCAAACCGACCCTACAGAGGCCGCCATGCTATCCTTCACATCGGATAAAAAGAATTATAAAGTTGGTGAAGATGCCACACTAACCATTCCAACGGCAGGTGATGGCCGGGCTTTGATCAGCTTTGAAAATGGCAGCAAAGTGATCAGCACCAAGTGGATAGATACCAAAAAAGGCGAAACGCGCTATACTTTTAAAGTGGATGAAACTATGGCGCCAAATGTTTTTGTAAATGTTACGCTTTTACAGCGCCACGCGCAAACAAAAAACGATCTGCCTATCCGCATGTATGGTGTCATCCCCCTTGCAGTAGAAAACCCAGAAACGATATTAAGACCCGTAATTACGATGCCTGATAAGATCCGCCCGGAGACGCAGTCGGCTATAACAGTATCTGAGGCATCGGGCAAAGCAATGACGTATACCATTGCTATTGTGGATGAAGGCCTGCTGGATCTCACTAATTACCAAACCCCAAACCCACATGAGGCTTTTTATGCCCGAGAAGCACTTGGCGTTAAAACCTGGGACCTGTTTGATTTTGTGATCGGTGCTTATGGCGGCGGCCTGGAGCGCATCTTGAGTATCGGGGGCGATGGCACAGGCGGCAAAAACAAGAATGTAACGATAAACCGGTTTAAGCCGGTAGTAAAATTCCTGGGGCCATTTGAATTAGGTAAAGGTGAGCGGCAAACGAAGAGATTCACCCTGCCGCAATATGTGGGATCGGTAAAGGCGATGGTTGTTGCCGGGCACGAAGGCGCATATGGCACTGCCGAAAAAGTAGAGGCCGTTAAAAAGCCGCTGATGATCATTGCGACACTGCCAAGGGTGCTTGGCCCAGCAGAAAAGATCAAATTGCCGGTAACCGTTTTTGCCATGGAGAATAATATCAAAACCGTAACGCTGCAGGTTCAAAGCAACGCCTTTAGTAATTTGGCAGGGAACAATACCCGCATGCTAACCTTTGATAAACCGGGCGATCAACTCGTTACTTTTGATTTGGATGTGAAAGACTTTGTAGGGATTGGCAAAGTGAGAATTGTTGCTAAAAGCGCAGGCGAAACCGCCGCTTATGATGTAGAACTGAAAGTGCGCAATCCTAACCCACCGGTAACACAGGTATTAGAGAAAGAATTAAAACCCGGCGAAACATGGACCACGCCTTACGCTGCTATTGGCATTAATGGCACCAATAAAGCCACGCTGGAAGTAGCCAGCATCCCACCGCTGAACTTAGGTAAACGGTTAAATTATCTCATCACCTATCCGCATGGCTGCGTGGAGCAAACAACGTCTTCGGGTTTTCCGCAGTTATACCTTGGCCAGCTGCTTGATCTTACATCCCGCCAAAAAGCAGAAAGCGACCGCAATATCCGCCTTACCATTAATCGCCTTAATGGCTTTAGGGTACAGGATGGTGGGCTAAGCTACTGGCCGGGTGAAGGCACCTCCAACGAGTGGGGTACAAACTATGCAGGCCACTTTTTGCTGGCTGCACAAGCTAAGGGGTACAACCTCCCTGCCGGAATGCTTACCGACTGGAAACGTTACCAAAAACAAAAAGCGGTGAACTGGTCACCTGATCCGAGGAAAAACATCAATGATTATTATTTCTACACAGATTTGGTGCAGGCCTACCGCCTGTATCTCTTAGCTCTTGCAGGCGCACCGGAATTGGGGGCAATGAACCTGCTGAAAGAGTATAAATACTTGAGTGTAGCAGCTAAATGGCGCCTGGCAGCAGCCTATAAGGTTGCTGGTCAGCCAGAAATTGGATTGCGAATGATTACCGGCTTACCGCTTACGGTTGCACCATACAACCTGATGTATGGCACTTACGGATCTGATCTTCGGGATGAGGCAATGATCCTGGAGACGCTAACCATACTGGGCCAACGCCAAAAAGCGGCAGAGCTGTTGCGTAAGATTGCATCCAGGCTATCTGTTGATGACTGGTACAGTACGCAAACAACCGCCTACTCACTTGTTGCAATTGCGGAATACTGCGGAGTAAATAAATCCGGCAGTAAGCTAATTTTTAATTACCAGGCTAACAGCGCTAAGGCATCCGTAAACTCCGGTTCATACATGTGGCAGGCAGCAATGGCAGGCAATGGCGGCAACGTTGCAATGAAGAACAATGGGGCAAACAGGCTTTACGTTCGTTTAATTCAACAGGGGCAGCCGTCATCAGGCCAGGATACAGCAAGCCGGGTTAACCCGGATATATTGCAGATGCGCGTGGGTTATTTTACGCTTGGCGGCAAACCGCTTGATCCTACCACCCTTAAACAGGGTACGGATTTTGTTGCGCAGGTAACTATCAAGAACCCAGGCAAGCGCGGGCGTTATGATAATATGGCGCTTACGCAGATCTTCCCGTCTGGCTGGGAAATTCTCAACACCAGGATGCTAAATAATGAAGAGGCATTCAAATCCTCACAATCAGATTATCGCGATATCCGCGACGACCGGGTAAATACCTACTTCAGCCTAAACGAACGGCAGGAAGTCACCTACTTTGTGATGCTGAATGCTGCCTACGCAGGGAAGTTTTACCTGCCTGCTGCTTATTGCGAAGCGATGTATAACCAGGATATTAATGCGTTGATCAAAGGCCAGTGGACGGAGGTGATAAAATAATATCCCGCAGCAGCCCATAAACGCAAAAACGGCAAAGGAGCTTAAAGCCTTTGCCGTTTTTTATATAAGATCAGCTGATTAGTTCCCTACTTCAGACACGAATTTAATCCGCATCAATTGTATTTCTTCGCGGGTATAATCGTCCGGCCCCAAATCAACCAGCGCATCGTCTATCGAATCTACCTCGGCAGATTTGAAGTAATCATATACCTCTTCCTGCTTATCCTCATCAATCAATTCATCAATGTAGTAGTTCAAATTTAATTTGGTACCCGAGTTTACGATGGTTTCCACTTCCTTCAGGATCTCTTCGTAAGTTAATCCTTTAGATGCAGCAATATCATCCAGATTAAGATGTCGGTCGATATTTTGAATGATGAATACTTTTAAAGCAGACTTGTTTGCAGCGCTTTTGATCACCATATCAACCGGCCGGTCGATATCGTTATCATCCACATATTTTTGGATCAGATCTGTAAAGGGCTTTCCAAATTTAAGAGCCTTACCAGCACCTACACCAGAGATCTGTTTAAGCTCCTCGGTATTGATAGGGTAATGCGTACACATTTCCTCCAGCGATGGATCCTGAAAAATAACAAATGGCGGCAAAGCCTTCTGCTTGGCAATCTTCTTGCGCAGATCTTTCAACATTTGCAAAAGTTGAGTATCCAGCGCACCGCCGCCTTGTTTAGGCCCGTCTTCTGCTTCGTCCTCATCTGTTGGCCCCATTTCACGGTTAAGCACAAAACGGATACTGTAAGGGTTTTCTAAAAACGCATGGCCGGATTTGGTTAAATGCAGCAAGCCATAATGATCTATATCCTTAGCCAGGAAATTGCTTAATAATGCCTGGCGCAACAGAGAGTTCCAAAGGTTTTGCCCGTCAGCTATACCGGTGCCAAAATAGTCACTCAGCTTATCGTGCTGGTAATTTTTAACCTGCGCATCATCTTTACCCATCAGGATATTGATGATATGGCAATCGTCAAATTTCTCACCAATCAGCTTAATAAGGCTTAACGCCTTGTGCAAATGCTCTTCGCCGTCAAAGTGCGTTTTGGGAGCGCTGCAGTTATCGCACATGCAGTTACACCCCGCCTCATTAAAGTTTTCACCAAAGTAATGCAGCAGCTGCTTGCGGCGACAAACCGAAGACTCTGCGTAGTCAATTACTTCTTTCAGGATCTGGGTGCCTATTTCGCGCTCGGCAACAGGCTTATCTTTCATAAACTTCTGCAGCTTATCAATGTCCTTGCCCGAATAAAATGCTACGCAAACACCTTCTCCACCATCGCGGCCCGCACGGCCGGTTTCCTGGTAATAACCCTCCATGCTTTTGGGCATATCGTGGTGTATCACATAACGAACGTCTGGCTTATCTATCCCCATCCCAAAAGCGATGGTAGCTACAATTACGTCAACATCCTCCATCAGGAATTTATCTTGTGTGTCTGCACGTACTTTCGGATCCAGACCCGCGTGATAAGGCAAGGCCTTTACACCGTTTAAGTTAAGCGCTTCTGCAACTTCTTCAACCTTTTTACGGCTCAGGCAATAAATAATGCCGGATTTGCCCTGGTTCTGTTTTACAAATTTTACAATTTCTTTAATGGCCGTGCGCTTGGCCCTTACTTCATAAAACAGGTTTGATCTGTTGAAGGACGACTTGTACACAGTCGCATTATTCATCTGCAGATTTTTTTGGATATCCTGCTGAACTTTTGGAGTAGCCGTTGCGGTTAAAGCAATAATAGGGATATCGTCACCAATATTACTGATCACCTGGCGGATCTTTCGGTACTCCGGGCGAAAATCATGCCCCCACTCAGAAATACAATGGGCTTCATCTACTGCTACAAACGATACTTGATTGAGCCTTAAAAAGTCAACATTTTCCTGCTTGGTCAGTGATTCGGGCGCAACATATAAGAGCTTGGTTTTTCCGCTCAATACATCGTCCTTCACTCTGATAATATCCGCTTTGGTTAGGGAGGAGTTTAAAAAATGTGCTATACTGTCAGATCCGCCAAAGGCTCTTAGCTGATCTACCTGATTTTTCATCAATGCGATAAGCGGAGAGATCACAATCGCTGTGCCTTCGCTCATTAAGGCCGGAAGTTGATAACACATGGATTTGCCGCCACCGGTAGGCATAATCACAAAGGTATCGTTACCCGCTAAAATATTAGTTATAATCGCTTCCTGCTCACCTTTGAAGTTATCGAACCCGAAGAAATTTTGCAGGTTGTCAAAAAGCGACTTTTTCGTTTCTATCATTATTTACTTGTACGTTTGAAAATTATGTTCAAAATAACAAAAATTTATTACTAAACGGCTACTTCTGTTAAAAATTTTATATAAAAATGATTATTCTGCTAAAAACATTTTGTTTATTTGGCAGGTTTACCAGTGGTATTTTGAAGCCTAAAATATTTAGTTTTATTTAATACTAAATTTACAAATTAATGTACACTTTTAGGATGTGTTTACCAAATAAAAAATCTTTACTCGCAACATGAATAAAAACAATTATGCCATAATCATGGCAGGCGGAATTGGCAGTCGCTTCTGGCCAATCAGCAGAACATCACACCCTAAACAATTTATCGATATCCTGGGAACCGGCAAAACGCTTATTCAAAACACTTACGACCGTTTCCTGAAGGTTTGCCCTAAAGAAAATATTTTTGTTGTAACTAACGATAGCTATACCGGACTTGTAAAACAACAATTACCGGATATGGCCGATGAACAGATCCTGACCGAACCTGTGATGCGTAACACAGCACCCTGTGTTGCTTATGGCTGTTTTAAAATAGAAAGTATAAACCCAAATGCTGCTATTATTGTTGCCCCTTCCGATCACCTGATTTTGGACGAAGCCGCATTTATAACTGCTATTGAGAAATCTCTGAAAACGGCTACCGAAAAAGATTGCCTGGTGACTTTAGGCATTAAGCCATCCCGCCCGGATACCGGCTACGGGTATATACAATATACCGAGAATACGATCAATGAGGAGTTTCATAAAGTAAAAACATTTACTGAAAAACCCACTGTGGACATTGCCAAGACATTTATTCAAAGCGGGGACTTTTTATGGAACGCGGGTATTTTTGTATGGTCGGCAAAGGCTATAGTTGATGCGTTCAACAGCTACTTGCCCGAGATGCATGAAATATTTGCAGAAGCCAGACCATTTTACAATACCGAAGAGGAACGCTCTTTTGTACATAAGATCTATCAGCGCTGTATCAATATTTCTATTGATTACGGCATCATGGAAAAAGCAGCTAACGTATATGTGCTTCCTTCGGAATTTGGCTGGAGCGATTTAGGCACCTGGGCCTCGATTTACCAGCTGGCCGATAAAGATTATGTCGGTAACGCAGTAATTCCTTCAGAAAAGGTAATTATGTACGATAGCAGCAATTGTATGGTAAACGTACCCGGTGAAAAACTAGTTATTTTGCAAGGGCTGCACGACTTCATCGTGGTGGAAAGTAATAATTCATTACTGATCTGCCCACGCGACCAGGAGCAGAATATCAAACAGGTAGTGGCGGATGTGAAGAATAAGTTTGGAACGAAGTATATTTAATAACAACCGAGGGCAAGCACCCTCTGCACATAAAGAGCAAACTTTTGCAATCTAAACGAGAAACGCCGGGCACTTGCCTGGCGTTTCTTGTTTATTTAATTCCAAAATTTTAAAGTCGAATGCTCTTACATTATTTAGGGAGCGGCTTGCACCCGCTGCCTGATCGCCTCATATAGGATCACAGCAGTGGAGACCGAAACGTTCAAAGATTCAATTTCCCCAAACATGGGGATTTTAGCCAAATGATCTGCAATACGGATTATATCATTGCGGATACCATCTTCTTCCGAGCCCATAATGATGGCTGTTGGGGCAGTATAGTCTGGCGTGTAGATATCTTCACTGGTTTTTTCGGTACAACATACCAATTGCAGGCCCGATTCCTGTAAAAACTTTACGGTTTGCATGAAGTTATCGTGACGGCAAACAGGGATCTTATACAGTGCACCCGCTGAAGTTTTGATGGCATCTGGGTTGATCTGCGCGGAGCCTTTTGCTGGGATAACAATTGCGTGCACCCCGGCACATTCTGCAGTACGCGCAATAGCGCCCATGTTGCGTACATCCGTTATACTATCCAGCACCAGTATCAGCGGCACCTCACCCCGTTCAAATACGTCTTGTACAATATTCTCAACCTTTTGATAAGTTATCGGCGAAATAAACGCAATAACGCCCTGGTGATTCTTCATGGTGATCCGGTTCAGCTTCTCTACCGGAACCTGCTGAGCCGTGATCTGATATTCATTCATCACATCGCGCAGCTCGTTCAACAATCCGCCTCCCAACCCCCGCTGGGTGTATAAAGCTTCGATCTCTTTACCGGCCAGTATAGCTTCTATCACAGCCCGGATGCCGAAAACCATTTGGTTTCCTTCGCGCACCGGCTTCGTATTATACGTCATATTTTCAACATTGAATTCAGACCAAAAGTAGCTATATTAAGTCATTTAACGCTTATTGAACTGGTCACCCGTTTTGGTCATTAAAATTCAACATAACCACATACTTAACATTTGCGAACTTTTATTAACATTATTATATGCATCTCATTTAAAGCATTTTATAAAACAATCAACAACTTATTAACATGTGGCGTTGATAACATTGGCTTAAATTTATATAACTGATACCGTTTTCATTAAGTTATAAATTGTGATGTTAGCGAAAAATCGGACCTCCGCGAGCTTATTTTGTATATTTTTGTAAGCTATGATTTTTGAGAACGACGCCCCTAATAATAAAACCAATACCGACCGCAGAAGCCGCCTCACCGCCCCTACTCCTTACGCAGGTGCAGGTAAACTACAGCCGCAAGCGCGAGATTTGGAAGAAGCCGTGCTAGGTGCACTCATGCTTGAAAAAGATGCGCTTTCGTCGGTAATTGATATCCTAAAACCGGATGTATTTTATGTAGAGGCTCATAAAAAGATCTTCCAGGCCATCCACACGCTGTTTGAAAAAACATCGCCCGTGGATATTCTCACAGTTACCGCCCAATTGCGGCAGCAGGGTGAATTGGAGATGGTTGGGGGTGCTTATTATATTACGGAATTGACCAATCGCGTAGCATCCGCGGCTAATATTGAATACCACGCGCGGATCATCATTCAAAAATTTATACAGCGCGAACTGATCCGCATCTCTACAGATGTGATCAACAGCGCTTACGAAGACACCAGCGACGTTTTAGACATGCTGGATAAAGCCGAAAAGAATCTTTTCGAGATAGCCCAAAACAACCTCCGTCGCGATTCCCGCAAGATGGATGATTTGATGAATGAGGCTTTAAAAGAAATTGAAGCGCTTAAAGATAAAAAAGATGGCTTAACGGGCGTAGCTTCCGGCTTTACTGATTTGGACCGCATGACCTCCGGCTGGCAAAAGTCTGATTTGGTGATCATCGCTGCCCGCCCTGCGATGGGTAAAACAGCCTTCGTACTAACCTGCGCACGTAACGCCGCCGTCGACTTTAATAAACCCGTTGTGGTATTCTCCCTGGAGATGTCCTCGGTACAATTGGTTAATCGTTTAATTTCCGGCGAGACTGAGATAGAGCAAGAAAAGATTCGTAAAGGAACTTTGGAAGAATGGGAATGGCAGCAGATCCACTCCAAAATTGGCCGTCTGGAAGCTGCCCCCCTGATCATAGATGATACACCCGCATTGAACATCTTCGAGTTTCGAGCTAAATGCAGGCGTTTGAAATCACAGCATGATATACAACTGATCATCGTCGATTACCTGCAGCTGATGCACGGTAAAGGCGAAGGCAAAGCAGGTGGCGGTAACCGCGAGCAGGAAATTGGTAGTATTTCCCGTGCCCTCAAATCAGTAGCCAAAGAATTGAATGTGCCGGTTATCGCGCTATCGCAGTTAAGTCGAGCAGTGGAAAGTAGACCAGGTGGTTCGAAAAGGCCAATGTTATCAGATTTGCGTGAATCGGGTTCTATCGAGCAGGATGCAGATATGGTATTGTTCCTTTACCGCCCGGAATATTACGGACTAGATGTGGATGAAGATAATAACCCTACACAGGGTGTTGGTGAGGTAATCATCGCCAAACACCGTAACGGTGAAACCGGACGGGTACGTTTGAAGTTTGTAGGTAAATACGTGAAGTTCCAGGATTTAGAAACAAGTATTGACAGTTTCTCTCAGGCAGGCAATGCTTTTGCCGGCCTTGCACCATCTCAGGATTTTGAGAAGCAAAGCAATTTTATTATTCGCCCTTCCAGTATGAACGATATGGAGGATGAGCCTCCGTTTTAATTCCACCCTTTCTACTAAATGCATCTTGTCCTTTTAAATTTAAGCTGCTATGCCATTAAAACGTATAGCAGCTTAAACATTTTTATGGATTAAATAGCTATACGGCTTGTGCGTGTTTGTTATGCGCAACTTTACCTTTGTGAAACACGGCGTGGCTATGTGGAGCACTGCTGCTTATTTGTAAATAGCACGTGCAGCATCATCTTAAACTTTTGACTTCTTATTTAAACCGTCACTAAATATTCCCGCTTTAATTGCACTTTGAACTGACGTGTTAAGCATTTTTGCAGCCTTTTAGTAGCGTAAAAAACTCAAGTATCAATCAGCTTAATTACACCAATAGCAGCGTAAATACTATCGCATAATACTTCTTACTCAAAGCATTTCTGCGAATTAATTATTACCTGCACAAATTATAATCTGTGTATAAATACCTGTTTTTATAAATGCGTATTTATACGCATCAAACTGCACAATGCTTACCTTAGATTTGGTGATAAGGGGCGCGGCTTAAATAATTAAACATTAAGCAGTGCAACTTAAAAACCTAACTCAAAAACAAATTCAACCTTTAAATTATCATGAAACAAAACCCAATTAAATTCTATTATTTACGCTACAATATTCTTGATGTTGTGGCCATGATTGACAACTGCCCAGACATTACAGATTTTGTATTTTCAAACATCTGTACTGATGGTGATGGCTATATGCAACTAATTTCGCATGGCAGAATGTTTGTTCCACCAACTCAGTACAAATACAGCGCATTCACTACCGTTTTACAACCCTATCGCGATCAGGCTTTTCTGGTAAACGGGGAAGTAATTATGTCTAACAATTACATTACTATAGCCGATATGAAAACGCTGATTGGCTATCAAAATGGCGAAAGTACTAATCCGCACGGCTTTTTATTATTTACTCCGGCACTTACCGAAACCAACTATCTCTACTACAATGTTGTGGCCTATACTAGCGTTGGCAATTCTGATACCGAAGTAAACACCGGCGACCCTACAGTGCCTACCAACCCTTCGCCACCTGCAACCATGACTAAGTAAACTTTACCGATGCTTCACATCCTATCGTTATTAATAGATTGGTCGGAAGTTTGGGCTCTGTTTATCCCTTTACTTTTTTATAAAAAACAACCGGCAGCTTACAGGCCGGTTGTTATTTATTTATGGCTCGCTCTGTTTATAAATATAGCTATAGACATTACCTGGAAATTCCGGGCATATATCCCTGCGGCCATCAATTCCAACAACTACCTTTACAATATTCACTCGGTTATCCGGTTATTTTTGTTCAGTTTGTTTTTCCTCCGGCTTAATCAACCTTTTATCGTTTGGATGAAAATAAGTGTTCCGCTCGTCTTCCTGTTATTTTTGGTCATAAACTTTGGCTTCTTTGAGCGGTTTTTTAATTATTGGCAGTTTAGCAGCAGACTACTATCGGTAGAAGCTTTCTGCTTACTATTTTATACGCTTCAGTACTACCTTTTCAAAATAACCGAAAATGTAGAAGTAAACATTTTTACGCCGGATTTTTGGCTGGTAACCGGGTTGGGCATATACACCACCATCAACTTTTTTATTTTTTTGTTATACAACGAGCTCACCATCCGGATGCAGGCATTCGCTATCAGTTTATGGTCGGTACATAACATATCTTTCATCATCCTTAACCTTTTTATAGCCAAATGCTTTTATGAATCCGGCAAACAATGATATACGGTTACTGCTGGTTGTGGGTATTGCTGCCATGCTTATGCTCTTCATCAGCTTTCTTATCATTTTTATTTTGTCGCAGCGTAAAAAACTGCAGTACCAGCAAGAGGTGCACGTGATGCAAAAAGCGCAGCAGTTTCACCTGGTTGAAGCGGCGGTACGAAGTGAGGAAACAGAAAGACAGCGCATTGCAGAGGAATTGCATGATGAAGTGGGCGCTTTGTTAGCCTCTTCTAAATTGCATTTCAGAATGATCGAAATTGAAAAAGTAGGTGCCGACAGTAAGGTATTATACGAAAAAGGCAACACGCTGCTGGATGAGGCCATAAGTAAGATCAGGGGAATTTCACACACACTGCATTCGTATATTTTGAAAGAATTTGGACTAAACGAAGCCATTAAACATTTTACAGAAAAACTGTCAGATAATTCGGCAGTGGCCATTACTACCTCACTTGATGACAGCTATACAACCCTCATTCCGCAAAACGATTTGGCAATTTACCGCATTACTCAGGAACTGCTTAATAATATTTTCAAATACGCATCTCCCACTATCATTCGCATAAGTTCGGTTTACAACAACAATATTTTAGTATTAAAAGTGATACACAATGGCGCCGGATTAACACAGCAAGTTTTCGAAGAATTGCGCTATATTAGTTCCGGCCTGGGCTTAAAAAATATTCAAAACCGTATTTACCTCTTACAAGGAGAAATCACATTTATAAAAGAAGATACTACCTACGCTATTCAAATCACCATTCCTACATTAACAATTAATTGATATGGAAAAGATCAGGATTGCCATTGCCGATGATTATGCTATTTTTCGCGATGGCTTAAAGGTTGGCCTAAAACCCGACCGCAATCTACAGGTGGTTTTTGAAGCCGGAAATGGCTTTGAATTAATAGACAGGCTGGAAAAGCAATATGTGGATGTGATTTTAATGGACTTAAAAATGCCGGGGATGGATGGCATAGAGGCAACCCGCGAAGTGAAAAAGCGGCACAGCACCATTAAGGTGCTGGCAGTAACCATGTACGATGACCCCAAATTTATAATTCATTTAATGGAGAACGGTGCCAGTGGCTATCTCCTAAAAAATGCTGAGCCCGACGAAATAAGAAAATCGATCTATGCGGTACATGAAAACGGCTACTATTTTAATGACATCGTAAACAAAGCGCTTATCAAAAAATTGCTGATAAAAGGTATCAACAAACCATCATTTAATCAGCAAATAGAATTTACGGAGCGTGAGATGGAGGTATTAAAACTGATATGCGAGGAGAAAACTGCGCTGGAAATAAGTAAACAAATATTCTTGAGCGCCCGATCGGTTGAAGGTATCCGGCAGCGCCTCATTGATAAAATTGGGGTTCGTAATACTGCCGGCCTGGTGATGTTTGCCGTTAAAAACGACTTGATATAGCAATTCAATCAGGAATCATTCGGTTACATCAAACCCAATGCTATCCCGATAACAATAATCACAGGTGCTTTTATTCGCGTAAACTTCAATAATAGAAAAGTAGCTGCCATCAATCCATACGCCATCAGGTTGAGGCCAAACGGCATAACCAGCATGATGAGCGCTGTTGCCATAAATCCTACGGCAACAGCATTAATACCGCTGAGGGAATTTTTAATCCGGGTGATCTTTTTTAGATCGTTCCAGAAAGGTACGATGAATAGGATCAAGATTAAACCCGGCAGGTTTACACCAATTACAGCAACCAGGCTGCCTACCACTTGCCCCGCTATACCATAACCCTTATTACCCATACTGATTCCCCCAACGAAAGAAGTGAAAGAGAATGTGGGCCCCGGTAGAGCTTGTTGTAAAGCGTAACCGGTTAAAAATTCGGAATTGCTGAGGTAATGCTTCAGGTCTACAAATTCGGTATACATCAGGGGCACCAAAACCTGACCGCCCCCAAAGATAAGAATGCCATTACGATAAAAGTTCTCGAACAAGCGAATGGGTAAACTAAACGGCGAAGTACGGTTAACCAAGGCACCCAGTGCTGCAAAAAATAACAGAATGCCAATAAAGTAGGCTACCTTGTTAGGGTTAACATTACTAAAAAGCTTTACCCGAAGTTCATTTTCCATGGGTTGAGTTTCCAATGCAGATGAAACAATCCCTCCCAGCAAAATGAGTATTGGAAATGCGTATGGGTTATGCAGTATCAGGGTTGCGATAAGCGAGCCTAGCGCCAGCATCATGGTGACTTTTGTACGTAAAAATTTCATTGCAAAAGTATACGTAGCATAACCCACTATCCCGACAGCCATGGGTTGTACATATTTAAGGATCGCGTTGAATTTATCCTTATCGGCAAACATTTTATAGCTGATGGCCGCCATACACATAATAGCTGCCGACGGCAAGATCCAGATCAAAAAAGTAACCAGCGCTAGTCGGATTCCGCCAACTTTCCAGGCGATACCTACCAGGGTTTGCGTTGATGACGGCCCGGGCATTATTTGAGAAAGGGCATTTAATTCCACCAACTCCTCTTCGGTAACGTACCCTCGCTTTTCTACAAACTCGCGCAATAAAACTGCAATATGCGCCTGTGGTCCGCCAAAGGCGGTAAAAGTATAAAAGGTTACATCCCGGATGAACAGTAACTCCCTGCGTCTCAAATTTTCGGCTAATTAATAATCGTCATCATCATCATCAAAGCCTTTTAATGCCATATAAACGCCCTGCAATTCAGAGAGGGCATGCATATCGCGTTTAGCCCTCGTTATTTCTATTCCTTTCTCGTAGATATTTATAGCATCATCTTTTCTATCAAGCGCCTCATATAGCTTGCCGAGGTGGTAATAAGTGCCTGAATAGTTAGGATGATTCTCAACCAGGTCCTCATAATAACTTAAAGCTTTTTCCGTATCATTCAATCGCAGATACTCCGTAGCCAGTGCGTACTTCAAAAATTCGTCGTTCGGCTCGTTCTGTATAAATGCCAACAGCTTGTCTAATCTGCTCGTGTCCATTTTAAACTCTCTCTTTTTTAACTAAATTTGCATCACCACTACAAAACAAAACCTGTGAATTATAACCAATTATAATGATGAAAATACTAGTATGTATTAGCAATGTTCCGGATACCACTACAAAAATAACCTTTACAGATAACAACACCCAATTTAATACAAATGGTGTTCAGTTCATCTTAAACCCGTGGGATGAGATTGCCCTGGCACGCGCCATTGAACTAACCGATGGCGGCAAAGGCACCGTTACCGTGATTAACGTTGGAGAAGCCAGTACCGATGCTACCATCCGTAAGGCACTAGCCATAGGCGCCACCGATGCGGTGCGTATCAATGCAAAAGCGCATGATGCGTGGTATGTTGCTTATCAAATAGCTCAATACGTAAAAGCGAATCCTTTCGACCTGATCTTGACGGGTAAAGAATCGATAGATTATAACGGCTCTAAAGTTGCCGGTATGCTGGGCGAATTGCTGGATGTACCGTCGGTATCTATCATCAAAAAACTGGATGCAACGGATGCCGAAGCAACTGTTGAAAGGGAGATTGAAGGTGGCAAAGAAGTACTAACAATCCCCTTCCCCTTTGTTGCCGGTTGTGCCGAGGGTGTTGCCGAACCAAAGATCCCGAACATGCGCGGTATCATGAGCGCACGTACCAAACCACTTACCGTAGTTGAACCTGCGGAGGTAAAAACCTTTTCAGAGATCATCAGTTATGAAACTCCTGCCCCACGCGGACAAGTTAAACTGGTGGGCGCTGATGACCCTGCACAGTTGGTAGATCTATTACACGCTCAAGCCAGGGTAATTTAATTATTTGCTATTTACGAAGAACAAGATTTATGTCAGTTTTAATATATGCGGAAAATGCCGGCGGTAAATTCAAAAAATCAACTTTTGAGGCGGTAAGTTATGCCAGGGCCATTGCCGATCAGCATAATACAAACCTGGTAGCCATTTCTATTGGCGATGTTGCCGCTGATGATCTATCCATACTCGGTAAGTATGGCGCCGAGAAGGTACTGAATGTTTCTAATGAGAAGCTAAAGAACTTTGTAAACCAGGCATATGCATCGGTAATTGCCGAAGCAGCCAAGGCACAGGGTTCGGATATCGTGGTTTTGTCCAACTCTTTTAGCGGCCGTGGTTTAGCGCCGCGCATAGGTGTTAAGCTGGATGCCGGTGTTGCTGATGGAGCAGTGGCTTTACCGGAGCTGGTTGGCGGGAAATTCACCGTTAAAAAAACTGCGTTTTCAGGAAAAGCCTTCGCTGTGGTGGAATTAACATCTTCTAATAAAGTAATTGCACTTACACCAAACTCCTACAAAGTTGTTGAAAGTAACGGAACGGCACGGGTGGAAGATTTTGCGGTCGAAACTAAAGAATCGGATTTTAAAGCGATGATTAAAGATATCGTAAGGTCAACGGATAAAGTTTCTTTACCCGATGCGGAGATTGTAGTTTCTGCGGGCCGCGGCTTGAAGGGCCCGGAGAACTGGGGCATGGTTCAAGAGCTTGCAGACCTTCTGGGTGCTGCCACAGCCTGCTCAAAGCCGGTATCAGACGCAGGATGGCGCCCGCATAGCGAACATGTTGGCCAAACGGGCATAGCTGTCAGTCCAAATTTGTATATTGCGATAGGAATTTCGGGGGCTATCCAACACCTTGCCGGTATCAGTTCATCAAAGGTTATTGTGGTGATCAATAAGGATGCTGAAGCCCCGTTTTTTAAGGTGGCTGACTATGGCATTGTTGGCGATGCATTTGAAGTATTGCCCAAATTAATTGCGGCAGTTAAAGAATATAAAGCGACGGCTTAAAAAACGATTTTTTGTGATGGGTAACGATATGAAAAAGATAAAGCTTGATATAGTGGGGCTCTCCTACAGCCAAACGCAATCAGGCGCTTATGCGTTGGTTTTGGGCGAAGTTAGCGGTCGCCGCAGGTTACCGATCATTATCGGCAGTTTTGAGGCCCAGGCCATTGCCATAGAGATTGAAAAGATGACACCAAGCCGCCCGCTTACACATGATTTATTCAAAAGTATGGGGCAGGCGTTTAACATTACCGTGCAGGAAATTATCATTTATAACCTGGTTGATGGCATATTTTATGCTAAACTGGTTTGTTTCGACGGTAAAAAGACGGTGGAGATCGATGCGCGCACCTCAGATGCCATTGCGGTCTCGGTGAGGTTCGATTGCCCTATTTATACTTACGAGTTTATTCTTTCTACCGCAGGTATTGTTATTGAGGGTAATGATTTTGTATACCTCGAAAACATCAACGAAACAGCAGAAGAAAAAACGCCGGCAACGCCTGCGGGTTCTTTTAATTCGTTAAGCGACGATGAGCTGAAGACCCGACTAGCCCAGGCCTTGTCAGATGAAGCTTATGAAAAGGCGGCCAAGATCCGTGATGAATTAAATAAGCGTAAGGCTTCGTAAATAATTTTAATATCCCACCGGTAAGCAATTAGTAAGCTTACCTTTTAGTGATTAAATATTCAGGTGTTTCACTCCGCGAAAGCGAATCGGGTGAAACACTTATACATTTCATTATCAAATACTTACACTTTTATACGAATCACCCTAATCGGGAAGTATTGCCTGCAAAAGGCTCATTAGCAGTGATTTAATAAAACATAAAAAACACAGATGATTAGATAAATCACTTTCAGTGAATCACCCTTAAGCGTTGTGTTGTACCGAAAAACATTGACACTTTTTATTAAGCGATCATGTTTTAGTTGTACATTAATTTATGAACGATAAGACACCCGTAATATCAATACATACCATCCCGGTTAGCTATCGAATCTTAAAGTGCGGCGCCGGTAATGCAAAAAATCGCTCGTCTATTTACTGCAGTTTGCCTCATTACAACGATCTCACTTTCCTATATCACCTTATTTCGCTATTTTCAGCCTCTAATTAAAATTAATTAACTGTTTCTAAAAAACCTGGTGGGTATGAATATTAAGTTTCGCTTAATAGTGATGAATTTTATGCAATTTTTTATCTGGGGAGCGTGGCTACTCACCATCGGTGCCTACTGGTTTCAAAACAAACACTGGTCGGGGGCACAATTTGGCGCTATATTCTCCACTATGGGTATTGCATCTATCTTTATGCCAACCATAACCGGCATTATCGCAGATAGATTTATCAATGCGGAAAAGCTTTACGGCATCATGCACATCCTCGGTGCCTGCGTTCTATTTAGCCTGCCAATGGTGAAAGATCCGGCCACTTTTTTCTGGGTGATACTGTTAAACATGGCTTTCTACATGCCAACCCTATCTTTATCTATCACCGTCGCCTATTCGGCCTTAAAAAACCAAAACATCGATGTCGTAAAAGAGTATCCGCCAATCCGTACCTGGGGTACTGTAGGTTTTATCGTGGCTTTATGGACGGTGAGCATCACGCACAACGAAACCTCATCCAACCAGTTCTATATCGCCTCCTTTGTTTCCCTGTTATTGGGTATATACTCATTTAGCCTACCCAAATGCCGGCCGTATGCGGTGCGCACCGGGAATAAATCATTTGCCAATCTTTTGGGCTTAAACGCCTTTGCACTGTTCAAAACACCAAAATTCGCTATCTTTTTTATCTTCTCGTTGCTACTGGGTGCAGCACTGCAACTTACAAACGCATATGGTGATACCTATATTCATGACTTTGCTACCGTTCCGGCTTATAAAGATCTGCTTGCAGTAAAATACCCGGCTATCATCATGTCTATCTCCCAGATCTCGGAGACGCTGTTCATCCTGGCTATCCCCTTCTTTCTGCGCAAATTTGGTATTAAGTATGTAATGCTGTTCAGCATGCTGGCATGGGTATTAAGATTTGGCTTATTTGCATTTGGTGACCCGGCCGGTGGTTTATGGATGATCATTTTATCGTGTATCGTATACGGGATGGCTTTTGATTTCTTTAACATATCCGGGTCGTTGTTTGTAGAAACACAGGCTGCACCAGAAATCCGCGGCAGCGCCCAGGGGATGTTTATGATGATGGTAAACGGATTTGGTGCCTTTTTTGGCAGCCGGATCAGCGGCTTTGCCATCGATCATTTCTTTACTTTGCCAGATCAAAGTAAGAACTGGCATGGCATCTGGCTGGCCTTTGCCGGTTATGCACTGGTAATTGCAATTATCTTTCCTTTCGTTTTCAGGTACAAACATAATGCAGCGCTTAAACATGCCATTCAACATGCTTAACGGTATTATCAGCAACTGATATTACACGATAAAAGAGAAAATAACCCTATTATCCTATTCATAACTTTACCTGCCTTACATGAAAAAGCATTACCGGCACCAGAACGACTGCCTTAACTGCAGTACGATCCTCGAAGGAAAATTTTGCCACAAGTGCGGGCAGGAAAACCTGGAGATGAAGGAAAGCTTTTGGCATATGCTGAATCATGCCGTGAGTGATTATTTTCACTTCGACGACCAGTTTTTTCATACGCTTAAACCACTTTTTGCCAATCCTGGCAAGCTTACGGTTGAATACCTGGCAGGGCATCGTGCGCAGTACCTGCATCCGGTAAAAATGTATATTTTTATTAGCTTGATCTTTTTTGTCCTCTTCTTTCACGGGAACGACAGGAATGTTGTGCAGATAAAAGACTCAAAAGAAAGCGGTGCCATGGCGATCGATACGATACAACATAATCTGGGTAAGGACATTGATAATGATAAAAGCCTTACCGCCGCTCAAAAGAAATCCGTCAAAGAAAAGCTGAACCGGTTTTTACCAGGTGTTGCGCTAGACACCTCACTTGCGAAAGACACAACAAAAAAATTGTCGAAGCCAGCAATTGCCGAACAGGAGCGCAATGAAAACGGTATCTTTAATTTTATAGAGGACGACAAAAGCATCAGGAATTATGGTGACTACCTGGCCAAGCAAAAGACATTACCCGCCCATCAACGGGATGGATTCATTACCAGGTATATTGAAAAAAAGAGTTTCGACTGGGAAAACCAGGGAAAAAACGCACGAGAAGTTTTTGCTGAAGCTTTTAAACACAATGTGCCCAAGATGATGTTTTTGCTGTTGCCTTTGTTTGCGTTTATTCTGAGCGTTGCTTTTTATAAAAACAGGAAGTTTTATGTAGAGCATGTGATTTATGCCATTCATTTGCATTGCTTCTTGTTCCTGTTTTTGGCTGCCTCCATCCTTCTTAAAATGCTGATTCCGCCTGGTATGAAGGCAATTGCAGATATTATCGACTTTATCGTAACACTTGCTATTGTATACTACATTTACCGTTCGCTCAAAGTGGTATATAAACGCAGCAGATGGCGCACAATAAGCAAAATGATGGGCGTATCCGCTATGTACTTCCTGGTATTCGGTGTATGTTTTATACTGATTGCTGCCGTTACCGCTATTACTACCGTTTAATAAAAGTATCCTCCCACAAAAAGGGCCTGTGTTATCAACACAGGCCCTGATGATTTCGAAAATCGATATCCTTACAAGAAAGCGTAGCCCACACTCAGATTAAACAAACTCACGCGGGTTTTGTAATTGGTTGAATTATTAAGCGTGTAATTTTGCTTGCTGATTCCAGCTTCATAACGCAGATCAATAGAGATTTTTCTAATATCGATCCCTGCTCCTGCGGTTAAAGCAAAGTTTGAATTGTTGTAATTAAGGGTGGCTGCCTGGCCGACGGCGTTTGTAAACGAGTTATCTTTATTTATGGCAAATGAAAACAGCGGACCGGCATAAAACCTGCCACCAAAACCAAACGCTCCAACTTTTCCGCCAAAAAGCAGCGGCACATCAATGCTGGTAAATTTAGCTCTGGCGGATGTGTTGTTGCTGGTATTGATATCTACATTTTTACTCGTCACATAAACTTCCGGCTGAAAGTTGAAGCCCAATGCACCGAAACGTGCCCAAAGGCCGCCAAGGTAACCAGCCCGGTTACTGCTGCTAAATACACTATTATCTGTTGACAGGCTGCTTAAGTTCACCCCACCCTTTAAGCCGACCTGGAAATTTGGGAGGATCTGAGCCTGGCTCATTAAAACAGAAGAAAGGCATATTAATAAAGTAAAAGTTAATTTTTTCATAAGAGTTTATATTTTTAAAAGTAACACCAAATTTATAAATTTTGTGTTAAAAAATTGAGTCAAAAAAAAGGGGATTGTTTGGATTGGAAATATCCGGTACGCCGTTGACAATGGCGTACCGGATACCGGGGTCAATTCTATGATAAATGTAATAATATATCACATCTAGAACCAAATTTTATTATAATGATAATTTACCCTGGTAATAATCTAAAATCTTGTTATAAATGTATACGCTATACCTGGCGTTGATCAAGCCTAATTTAGTACGGTCCAGGTTGTTTTTAGCAACCACAAAATCTACCGAGGTAAGCACACCCGCATTAAAGCGGATCTCTGCGGTACGGAACGATTCCGTGTACGCCTTCGCCTGCTCTACCAAAACGCTATACCTGTCATAAGCCGAGGTCATGTTCAGGTACGCCTGCTCAACATTTTGCCTAAGCTGCACCTTGGTGGTTTGCTCCACATAAATATTATTTTGCAGATTGATTTTGGCCAACGCAACCTTATTACGGTTTTGGAAATAATTTAAGATGGGTACACTAAGGCTAACCCCTACCTGGGTACCGTAATTATTTTTAAACTGGTCATAATACCCCTGGCTTTGCCCGGCCACCTGGGCCGAACTTGAAATATTGGTAGATAGGCCGCCGAATAAAGATAAGGTTGGAAATAAGGAACCCTTGGCAACCTTTACACCCTTTTCTGCGCTTTGGCGCCTTAACGTGGCCGCTTTTACGTAAGCCAGCTGGTTTAATGCAACATCAAAAACCTGATCTGCCGAATAAGGCGTTTGCTGGGCCAGTTCCGCCGCGTTGATGGGTTGCAGGCTGATATTCTCCTTATAGGGAATGTTGAGGATCTGCAACAAACTGAGTTTGGATGATTTTAGCGTGGCAATGGTATTAACTACGTTTAACTGGTTATCGCCATAGGTACCTTTTAAATCATACAGGTCTGATGGTAATTTGTTAGCACCCTCTTTTTCTAAAACTTCCAGCCGCTCTACCTGTCTTTGCGAAACCGTTAACTGGTTTTTCACCTGGTTAAGTAATTCGGTATTATTCAGCACCGACAAATAAGCGGTAATCACGTTGATCGTAACCTGGTCTTTAGCCTGCTGAAAGTCCATTTTACCGGCCTGGTAAGCTAGCGATGTTTGTTGGATATTATTAAGATTTTGCAAGCCGCTAAAAAGGGTAAGACTACTGTTGAGGTTATAATTACCCGATTTGAACGATTGATTTACATAGGTGTTTGTTGATGGATCTATACCGCGGCCATTACTAATGCTGTGATCAACCTGGCCGCTGATGGCCGGCAAAAGAAATTCTTTGGCCTGGTTTGAATTTACCTGCGCAGTTTGCAAAGCCAACTCGCTTTTTTTTACATCCAGGTTGTTTTTAATGGCAATATCTATGCATTGCTGCAGGTTAAGCGAGGTATCTGCCGACTGGCCATGTGCCAGCACAGGGATTGAAAGTGTAAGACTAAAGAAAAGGTATTTAAAGTATCGCATTGTGAGTTATAGTTCAGAATTTTTTGGATGATTCAACCCTGCCATCCAGCAGGTTAATAATGCGCGAACCGTATTCGGCATTTTTTTCGGAATGCGTTACCTGGATGATTGTAACGCCATCTTCTTTATTTATTTTGCTAAACAGCTCCATGATCTCCTCCCCTTGTTTGCTGTTAAGGTTGCCGGTTGGCTCATCGGCTAATAACAATTTTGGTTTGGCAATCAGCGCGCGGGCTATACCCACCAGCTGCTGCTGCCCACCCGAAAGTTGTGCCGGGAACAGGTCTTTTTTACCTACAATGTTAAAGCGATCCAGCATATCGGCCACCATGGCTTTGCGCTCGCTCCCTTTTACATCCTGATAAATTAGCGGGGTTTCGATGTTTTCATAAACGGTAAGTTCATCTATCAAATGATAAGCCTGGAAAACGAACCCAATGTACTGTTTGTATAGAGACGACCTTTGTTTCTCTTTTAACTGGTGAACGGGTTGCTCTACAAAATAATGGAAGCCGGTAGAAGGCTCATCCAGCATGCCGATGATATTGAGCAGCGAAGATTTCCCTGAGCCGGAAGGGCCCATGATGGATACAAATTCACCCTGATCTACGTCTAAGCTGATATCGTTGATAACGTAATTTTTGTTGCCGCCAACCTGGTAATACTTTGAAATATGCTGCAGTGATAACATGTTATGAATTTTAGTTTAAGTGATTTAGCTGTTTCCTGATTTCAATATTACTGTAATTGATTTTGGCATTAAGTATCAATAACATACCAAAGTATCAAAAATCAGATTATCAGTCACTTATAATTATATTAATAATATATACTGTTCGCTTGTGTACAGGGTGCGTACGGTAATGATACACTCGCAACCCGGAATTAAGACGGGAAGAAGCAGGAGAAAAGACAGAAAAAGTATACAGAAAAGAGTTAAGGAACCAAGAAGCAAGATTAAAGTAGGGATATAAAAACAAAAAGCCAGGACGCGTTACATCCTGGCTCATGAGTCTTATCTTCCTGAATCTAACTGCCTATTCGCTCTTGAGGCTTTTTACCGGGTTGCTTAAGGCGGCTTTAATAGATTGGTAGCTAATGGTTACAAGGGCAATAACAATAGCTATGGCCCCGGCCAGCACAAACACCCACCATTTAATTGCTATGCGATAGGCAAAGTCCTGCAGCCATTTATTCATTGCCCACCACGCTACAGGGAATGCAATTACCGCTGCAATGGCGATCAGCTTTAAAAAATCATTGGAAAGCATTGTTACAATACTGGCAACGCTAGCACCTAAAACTTTGCGGATCCCTATCTCTTTGGTACGCTGCTCGGCTGCATAAGTAACCAGCCCGAACAGGCCCAGGCAAGCTATAAAAATGGCAAAAAACGCGAATGATGTAAAGATCTTTCCAGTATTCTGCTCAGACTTATACAAGTGATTAAAGTCATCATCCATAAAAGAATATTCAAACGGTTGCCCCGCCATGTTAGCATCTGCCGAATGATAAAGCTTTTCTATTTGTGCAAGCAGGCCCGAAACATTCTTTGTATCTATACGGAAAGCCATCGAACCATAGCGGGCTTTCAGCCTCAGCATTAAGGGCCTTACTTTGGCACGCAATGAACCTACGTTAAAATCCTTCACCACGCCAATTATCCGGTGAGGGGTTCTTTTGCTATCACCCGAACGAAAGATATTTTTATCTATCGGATGGCGAAGGCCAAGCAGGGCAGCTGCCGATTCGTTAACAATGACGGCTGTAGAATCGGTGATCATTTCCGGAGAAAAATTCCGCCCTTGCAGCATCTTCATCCCCAGCGTAGGGATATAGGCATTATCTACCGGCCATGTTGAAATACCTTTGGACTGCCCCGCGTTGGGGCCATCTGCAAGGTTATAAACCTCCGTCTGGTCGTTATTGGCAGTAGGCAAATATTCAGTGGCAGTACCCGACTTAACGCCCTGCAGCTGCATCACATCTTCCTTAAAGGTTTTTGCGTGATTAAATAGCGAGTAGGTGTTTTTGACGATCAATACCTGCTCCCGGTTATAGCCCAGGTTTACATTACGGATATAATTTAACTGACTATAGATAACCAGCGTGCCAACAATCAGCATGATAACGGTAGCGAATTGAAATACGACCAGGCCATTGCGCAACGCGCTGCCCTTAAAGCCCGATGCAATTTTACCATTAAGCACCTGTATGGGTTGAAAGGCCGAAAGGAAAAACGCTGGATACAAACCTGCCAACAAACCAATGATAAGCGTTGTTGCCAGCAGGCTTGGCAACAGCCAGGAATTTGCAAAAAAGTTCACTGTAATTTGCTTGCCAGATAGCATATTAAAATAAGGCAATAAAACCAAAGCGAAAACTATTGCTATAGCCAGTGCTATAAAACTCGTCAGGGTGGATTCTGTTAAAAACTGGTAGATGAGCGTCATCCGGCCTGAGCCTAAAACCTTGCGTACCCCAACTTCTTTGGCCCTGCCGGCAGAGCGCGCCGTTGAAAGATTCATGAAATTGATGCAGGCTATCAGCAGGATAAATACGGCAATTAGTACAAATATATAAACGTATTGCAGGTTTCCTGAGGGCTCGATCTCGTCGCTAACCGGCGACTGTAAATGGATGCTGGTTAGTGGTGTTGTAGCATAAATAAAATGATCTCCCTTGCGCTCAAGATCTGCAATAGTGGTATGGATAAAGGTTTGCAATTCGGGCTCCGCGTACTTTTTTGTGGCTTGTTTCAAATAGCCGTCGAGTTGCTGCTGTGTAGTGCCGTCGCGAACCAGGATATAGGTACCAAAATTCACGTTGGTCCACTCGGTCCGTTTGCTGTCGTCTAACCCCGACATTGCCCTGATCATTGTAAAATGCACGTGCGATTGCGCTGGCATATCCTTGATTACCGCCGTGATCTTATAATCATTTGTATTGTCCAGGTGTAACGTTTTGCCAATCACATCGGTAGTGTTAAAATATTTTTTTGCGATAGCTTCCGATACAACCAATGAGTTAGGCTGCACGAGCGCAGTTTTAGCATCGCCGGCTATCATGGGCAACGTAAAAACAGTGAACAGGTTGGCGTCACCATAAAAGCTACCAGATTCCGTCAGCGTTTCATTTCCTTTTTGAACCAGCGTTCTGCCACCACCTATAATCCGGGTTGCCTGCTCAATTTTCGGATACTCTTTCATCATAACGGCCGCCATAGGCGCAGGCGAATCCTTGGCTTTAAACACGCTGCCGTTCACTTTAAAATCCGAATATACCCGGTAAATGTTAGCCGACTTCAAATTGAACTTATCGTAACTTAACTCGTCAACAACAAACAAGGTAATCAGCAAGCAAACCGCCAGGCCCATTGCCAAACCAAAAATATTGATGGCAGAAAACCCTTTGTTGCGCCGTAGATTGCGCGCTGCTATTTTAAAATAGTTTTTTAACATTGACCGTTGTTTTATTTGATTGGTTAACGATGTGATAGATAGTTCAACACTTTCATCCTTGCATGTGGCAGCATCTATAGGTCATCGATTATTTACTATCGCCCTCACTCGCTCCTCAAACTCTTAACCGGGTTACTTAAAGCAGCTTTTACAGACTGATAGCCTACTGTTAGGAATGCAATGACAACCGCCATACCGCCGGCAAGTACAAACACCCCCCAGCCTATATCAATCCGGTAAGCAAAATCCTGCAGCCACCTGCTCATGGCATAATAGGCCAGCGGCGAGGAGATCACCACGGCAATTACAACGAGCTTTAAAAAGTCTGACGAGATCAAATTGACTATTGTAAGCACGTTAGCACCCAGCACCTTACGGATACCGATTTCTTTAACGCGCTGCCGGGTTGAAAATACGGCAAGGCCAAACAACCCGAGGCAGGAAATAAAAATGGTTACCAGCGTGAACGCGGTTAAGATATTACCTGTACGCTGATCAGTTTTATACATGGCTTCAAATTCCTGGTCGAGAAAGTTGTACTCAAGCGGCGTGTTTGGATAAAACTGATGCCATTTGGTTTGTATGGCGGCAATTACATTAGCCGTATTTTTCCCATCGGTTTTGATCAGCATCTTACTAAACCAATCGTATTCCGGAAATATCACTATCGGTGTTATTTTCTGGTGCAATGAGGCAAAATTAAAATCTTTGGCCACCGCTTTTATGGTACCCATACGGCCATTTACACCGATATGTTTGCCGATAGCCTCGTCGGGTTTCCAACCGAGCGATGCCAGTGCGGTTTCGTTGATAATGAAGCTGTATTTGCGCAATGAATCGGGCACCTCGGTTACCTGTTGCACATCTCCCTGGTCAAGGTCGCGGCCTGCAACTAAACGCATACCCATGGTTTTTATGAAACCTTTTTCAACCGGCATGGCCACAACCGACAGTTCATAGGTTGAGCTTTTGCCCTCTGCGCTGTTGATAGAATAGCCGCCGGTAATATGCACAGGCGAATTATAAGATGCTGTAGCACCCTTGATGCCGGGTTGCTGGCTAAGCTCATTTTTAAAGGCTTCCAGCTGACTAAAAGCCATCCCGCCAATATCTACAACTACTACCTGGTCGCGGCTCATCCCTGTGTTTACGTGCCTGATATACTGCAACTGGTTACCAGCGATTAACGTGCTGATAATAAAGAAAACCGACACCACGAACTGGAACACCACCAGTGATTTGCGCACTATATTACCCCCGGCATGGCCTGTACTTTTACTTTTCAGGATCACAACCGGCTTAAAGGCTGATAAATATAAGGAGGGATAGGTACCTGCAAGTAAGGTTACCAAAACAAAGAGCCCGAAAAGCGCCAGGGTAAGCCAGCTGATATTCCAGGTGGCAAAGCTAAGCTGCTGCCCGCTAAAAGTACTGAATGCTGAAAAACTCAGCGCCGCCAAACCCACCCCTATCAAAAGCGACAGCAGCGTAATAATACCGGCTTCTGTAATGAACTGGAAGAATAACTGCTTACGCTGCGCACCCATCACTTTGCGAACCCCAATTTCTTTGGCCCGCTCGGCAGACCTTGCTGTAACCAGGTTGAGGAAATTTACGCAGGCCAGAACCAGCAATATCACAGCAACGATGCCCAGAATGTAAATATATTTGATGTTGCCGGAGGGCTCTAATCCACCCGCGTTGGAATACAAGTGTACTTTAGTTAAGGGCTCCAGCGCAAACCAGGTTTTGGTTCCGGTATTAGACTTGTCACTAGAAAGCTTCTCTACATAGCTTGCTATTTTCTTTTCCAGATCAGCCATGTGTGCCCCGGGTTTAAGCAGCAGGTAAGAGTAATCGCTTGAGGAATCCCACTTGCGGGTTTTGGAACGTTGCATAATGGCGTAGTTGCCCAGCATATCAAATTTTAGCTGCGAATATGCCGGCACGTCTTCAATTACACCGCTTACCATCAGGTTAGTGGTTTGGTCGAGTTTTAAGACCTTGCCTACCGCTTCCCCCTCGCCAAAATATTTCTTTGCGGTGGAAGCCGTCAACACTACCGACGATGGGTTGCTTAGTGCCGATGCCGGATTGCCTTCCAAAAATTTAAAGGTAAAGATCTTGAAGAAAGAATCATCGGCCACCAGTATATGCTTCTCTTTTAATAGCTTATCGCCATATTGCACCACGCCGGCGCGCATATTGGAGTAGTCGACGATCCGAACGCCATCCTCAATTTCAAAAAATTCCTGTTTGAAAACAGGCACGGGAGCAGTTGGTGTTACGGCGATAAGAACCGGCTCGGGATCATCAGCAGATTTATAACCCTGATCTATGCGAACGATCCGATCCGCCTTTTCGTGAAAGCGATCATACCGCAGTTCGTTGATTAAATAGGTGGCCAGCAGCAAAAAGCAGCAAATACCCACCGCCAAACCTGCCATGCTGATCACTGAAGTAGACTTGTTTTGCAGCAAATTGCGCCAGGCTGTTCTTAAATAGTTCTTTATCATTGTTTTATATGATTACACCGATTACTTGTTTTTGAATACACCGGTTCATTTTTTTTGCACCGGTTTGATTTTGTTTGTACGGAGTTCATTGTTGAGGATAATGTCTGCCCACCAGATCATTATTTTCCAAACATCAACACTATTCACTCTTCAAGCTCTTCACCGGGTTTACCAGTGCTGCTTTTATGGCCTTATAGCTCACTGTGGCCCAGGCAATCAGCATAGACGCTACTACGGCAATTACAAACACGCCGGCTGTTAAAGGAACGCGGTAAGCAAAGTTCTGCAGCCAAGCCGACATCATGTACCACGATACCGGCATCGCAATTACAAATGATATCGCAATCAGGATCATGAACTCTTTGGAAAACAGCAATACGATGTTGAACACCGAAGCGCCTAAAACTTTGCGCACGCCTACTTCTTTTGTGCGCTGTACCGCCATGTAAGAGACTAAGCCGTAAAGCCCAAGGCAGGAGATAAAAATAGCGATTGCCGCAAAGATCTTGTAAACCAGGGCAAGCTGATTTTCCTGCTGATAAAATTTGGCAATGTTTTCGTCAAGGAAATACCCATTGTAGGCATATTCCGAGTAGGTACCTTCCCATAGTTTTTGGATAGCTCCTACATTGGCCGAAAGGTTTTTCGTATCCAGTTTTACCGCCGCCTGCGATTCGTAACGCTTGCGGGAGGTAATTACGATGGGCTTTACCGCATCGCGCAGGGAATTGGTTTTAAAATCTTTCACTACGCCTGTAATCGGCAGCCATTTGCCACTGCCTAGTTTCACATCCTTGCCAATGGCATCTTCTGCCTTTTGGATCCCCAGTTTGTGAATAAAAGTTTCGTTTACTACCGCTTGTCTCGCGGTATCGCTTTGGTCAAACCCGTGCCCGGCGGCAAATCTCAGCTCAAAAGTTTTGAAGTAATCAGCGTCGCCAAATTTTAAAAAGGTTGGATATTCGGGCCCTTTATCTACGTGATTAAAGTAAAAGTTTTGTGCGGAGTTATTATCTGATGAGGGCGCATCCGAAGAAAAACTAACCGACTTAACCCCCGGTTTCTGCATTAACTGCTGTTTAAAAGCATTCAATTTGCCCAGGCTTACGCTATCGGTATAACCCGGCAAGATCAATATCGCGCTTTTGTTAAAACCAAGATCAGCCTCATTCACAAAATTCATTTGATTTACCGCTACGATAGTACCAACAATGAGCAACTGGGCAATAGCAAACTGGGCAACTACCAGCGCCCTCCGCAAAGGAATACCGCCAATTGAAGCCGCGGTAATTTTATTTTTAATAGCCAGTACGGGTTTAAAGCCAGATACCACCAAAGCCGGGTATATGCCCGATAACAAGATCACGGAAACCGTAGTGATCAGCAGGAATAGCACTGTCCCTTTATTAAACAAACTGATATTATCCGGTACACTGGCGATGTTTTTAAGATAAGGCAATGCTAACTCTGCTATTGCAACAGCCAGCAAGGCAGAGAAAAGGATGATCAGCGTGGTTTCGCCAATTACTTGGAAGATAAGCTGTTTGCGACTGCTGCCCAACACCTTACGGATACCTACCTCTTTTGACCGCCCCACCGACTGTGCTGTGGACAGGTTTATAAAGTTGATAGACGCCATTACGATAATAAGGAGACCAATTAAACCCAGGGTACGCAGCGTTGCTTTGCTGGTAATATGATCGCCAAGGGTGTTCCCTACGCGGGTATCGAAATGCAATTCATCCAAAGGCTGCAGCAAATGCACACGATCAGTAATGCCGTTTTTTGTGGCCAGGTATTTTTTGGTGAAGCCAACCAGCTGCCTGGTAAGGTTATCGGCAGATAAGTTTGCAGGAAGCTGCATGAAGATCTGGTTGTTGCTGCTTACAGTGTTCCAGTCGTTAGCGTAACTGTACTCTACCGGGTGCTGTTTCCAGGTGATGTAGGATACCATTATTTTCAATGGAAAATCACTGTTAACAGGAGCATCAGCCACAATCCCTGCAACCTTAAGGGTTAAAACGTTATCCATTTTTAGCGTTTTACCAAGGGCATTTTTATAATCGCCAAAATATTTGGTGGCTGTGGCCTTATCAATCACCACCATGTTAGGGTCCTTCAAAACATCCTTGCTGCCATCCAGCCATTCCGTTTTAAAAACATCAAAAAACTGCGGCTCCAGAAAGATCACCCCGCTGCTTTCCGTAAATTTTTTGGCGTCGGCGGCATTTGCGGCGTCAGCACCGGGCACAGTGATCTGGCTGCCATAGCTGGCATTCACCGCAGCAAATTTCACTTGCGGAAAATCATTCCGCAGGGCATCAATAGCTGCCGGTGAGGTACCCGGATTATAGCGCACATCCCCATCCTGCGTCTGCTGGGTAATAAGGTGGTATATATTTTTATGATCCGGAAAATTGTTGTTAAAGCTGAGCTCGAATTGCAGGATCACAAATATCAGCAAACAGGCCGCAATGCCCACACTCAGGCCGGATATATTGATAAAGGAGTAACCTTTGTGACGGATGATATTGCGCCAGGCGATCTTAAAGTAATTCTTTAACATAAACGGGTAATTTGCCTTTGATAGTTAAAAGCTGTACCAGTTTATTATAAGGTTGATTATCAGATACTTAAATGTAGCAAATATTGTGCGGTGTGTACGCCTATGTAACAGTGGGTGTTCGGTTACGATACAATATCGACGGTCATTTTGTGCGTTTAGATGCCATCATCCCGAATTAATTTCGGGATCCTACGGAAAAGATGAAGGGTGCCGTGATCCCGAACTCGTTCCGGGATCCCACGGGACAGGTAAACGCCAGGCTGGCTACCTTGCCTATGGGATGCTGAAACAAGTTCAGCACGACGTCGAATAGGATGCCGTCATGTCGAATTAATTTCGGGATCCCACGGAAAAGATGAACGGTGCCGTCATCCCGAACTCGTTTCACTATTGTCCGGTAAAAACTCAAATAATAAAAAAAGTTACGATTTAAGGCCTTTCAGAGTAGATCATGTCTTAAAACCAATTTCCAAGCCCCCCAGTTTTAGTTGTTCGGCATGATCGTACACTGCGGACAGCCGTTCGGGATTGTTAAGGAAGTCGAACAAATGAATGTAGCTCATCAAATGCAACCTGATGATCGACGTTAGATTTGAAAAGGCCCATTTCCTTTTGAGTTGTACCTGTACCAGTTTGATGAGCAGATCAGCAATGAAAGCACACCATATCTGGATCTTAATGGCGTTTTCATTATCGCCAAGGAAGTATTTAAGCGGGAAGTTCTGTTTAACCCGTTTGAAAAGCACCTCGATCAGCCATCGCTTTTTATAAATGTCTGCTACCACTTCAGGAGGCAGAGAAAAGTTGTTGGTCAGGAACTCAAATGTCCGGCCGGATTCCTTGTCGAAAAAGGTAACTACGCGGACTTTTAGCTTGATGCCTTCTTTTTGAGTCCGTGTTCCCTGTAAGAGAGATCTATCCGCTACTACACCCACATCTTTACTGTGTTCGCTCAACTCATGGACAGTGGTTACGGTGTAACGGGCATCTTTTTTCTGCCTTGTAACGAAAAATACGCCCTCATTACAGAATCTTTCATACTGGGCGTAACTGACATAGCCTTTATCAAAAACGATGAATGAACCTGGCTGTAAGTGTATCTCTTTCAAAAAAGGCATATCATTGGCACTGGCAGCGGTAAAGTTCACCTTTAGTGGTACATCGTCCGCAGCATTGATCAACGTGTGCACCTTGATCCCGCCCTTTCTTCTGCCATCTAACTTACCCGGGCTTGGAGCATTTAATATTCGCTGAAACAACGTGATGGTAGAAGCATCAGCTATAAATAGTTTTGGGTCTATACGCAACCGGCTGTCCGGTAAAAGATGCTTATGACGACGGTATAACTGATCATAGATACGGGCAAATACCTCAAAACTTCTCCCGGCATTGGCATCACATAAAGTGCTTCGCGCCGGACACTTAATAACGCCCGTATGGCTGAGTTTATGCAGGCAGGCCTTCATGCCGCTCACTACTTCACGACTACTGGTGCATTTATTGAAAGCACAATAAAGCATCGTTACCAGGTGGGTATAAGTGTCGAAATAACGATAATAGCGGTCATGCTCACCGCGCCGGGCTAATGACCTTATTCCATTACGGTCAAGTAAACTTAACAGCTGATTCAGCACCGGCTGTCCGGTAAAAAAAGTACTTTTGCCCATGTTGAATGTTTAAGTGTGGTAACTCAAATATCAACAACAAAGGGGTAGCTTGTAAACTACCCCTTAACTTTTATCAAAAAATCGTTTTACCGGACAACAGTGAAACAAGTTCAGCACGACGTCGAATAGGATGCCGTCATGTCTTCATCCCGAACCTATTTCTAAACTACGGTTGTGATTTATTTTATGCGCCTATGCTACAAATCCCCGGGCCTTTTCCAATGCCTTATCCAGTCCGCTCAAATCCTTACCGCCTGCTGTAGCATAAAACGGCTGACCACCTCCACCACCCTGGATCTCTTTGGCCAGTTCGCGTACGATGCTTCCTGCATTGAGCCCTTTGTCTTTTACCAGGTTTTCGGCAATCATCACCGTGATGTTGGGTTTGCCGTCGATATTAGCAGCAAGTACCAGGAACAGGTCTGACACGATATCCTTAAGGTTATAGGCAAGGTTTTTCACCGCATCGGCATTCGGCAATTCTACCTTATGGGCGATGAAGTTAATGCCGTTAATATTCTCCACCTTTTTAGCCAGTTCATCTTTTAAACCGGATGATTTCTCAAGGATAGATTTCTCTATTTCTTTCTTCAATCGGTTGTTTTCTTCCAACAGGCTCTCTATGCTTTTGCCGATGTCTTTCGGGTTCTTCAGCAGTTCTTTAACCTGTTGTACCAGTTTGGTTTGCTCGTTGATGTAGTTTTCTGCCGCGATGCCGGTAATGGCTTCAATCCGGCGGACACCTGCTGCCACAGCACTTTCCGAGATGATCTTAAAGTAACCGATGTGACCTGTTGCCTTTACATGCGTGCCACCACAAAGCTCTTTACTGAACGATGCATCAAAGGTGATCACCCTTACAAAGTCGCCATATTTTTCACCGAACAGGGCTGTTACGCCGCTACTGATCGCTTGGTCGTACGGCACGTTGCGCTCCTCTTGCAAATAGATATTCTCGCGGATCTTTTGGTTGACGATGGCCTCTATCTGTGCCAGTTCATCATCTGTCACTTTAGCAAAGTGCGAAAAATCGAACCTCAGGTAATCGGCGTTTACCAACGAGCCTTTTTGGTTAACGTGGCTGCCCAATACCTGTTTCATAGCGGCATGGAGCAAGTGCGTGGCGCTGTGGTTATTGTTGGTGCTATCCCGTTTGGTGGCATCCACCATCGCCGTTAAAGCATCCTCCGGGGTCGACGGCAATTTATCTGTGAATTGAACGATCAGGCCGTTCTCTTTTTTGGTATCCGTTACTTCGATGATCTCCCCGTTCGGAAAGATGAGCTCACCCTGATCCCCTACCTGTCCGCCGCTTTCCGCATAGAAAGGTGTTTTATCCAGCACGATCTGGAACTGTTCTTTTCCCTTAGCCGTAACTTTGCGGTATTTAATAATATGTGCAATCGTCTCCGTTTCGTCATAACCGGTAAACTCAACCGCTTCGTCCTCCTCTTTCACGAGGATCCAGTCCCCGGTATCAATGGCGGTAGCTGCGCGGGAGCGGTCTTTTTGGGCTTGGAGAGCAGCGTTAAAACCATCAATATCGACAGTCCAACCTTTCTCGCGAGCCATCAACTCCGTCAAGTCTATTGGAAAACCATAGGTGTCCGATAATTCAAAAGCCCTTTGTCCAGATAAGATTTTACGAACAATCTTTTGCAAATCTGCATCTTCAGTGTAATTTGAGCTACTCATTTCCGCTAGAAGACTGGTAAACTCACCGAATTTAGTTATTCCGTTATCAAGCGTGCGTAAAAACCCGATTTCTTCCTCTTTGACTACCTTCTGCACAAAATCCTTCTGACTCCACAATTCATCAAACACCCCTTTAAATTGCTCAGCTAACAAAGGCACCAGTTCGTTAAAGAAAGGCTCTTTAAATCCAAGGGTTTGATAGCTGTAACGCACCGCACGGCGCAGGATTCGGCGGATGACATAGCCCGCCTTGTTACTTGCCGGTAATTGCCCATCTGCAATCGCGAAGCTGATCGCACGGATATGATCGGCCAGAACACGCATAGCTACAGCATCGTTCCAATCGGCATCACCCGGTTTGGCAGCGCTGTTGTAGGTCTTACCGCTTTTCTTTGCAATGAACTGAATCATCGGCTGAAAAACGTCGGTATCGTAATTGGAAGTTTTTCCCTGCAATACACGCACCAAGCGCTCAAAGCCCATTCCGGTATCCACATGCTTATTTGGTAATGGTTGCAGCGAAGTATCCTTCAAACGGTTAAACTGCATGAACACGTTATTCCAGATCTCGATAACCTGGTCGTGGTCGGCATTTACCAGCGTGGCGCCGCTTACTTCCGCACGCTCATTATCCGGGCGACTGTCGAAATGAATTTCCGAGCACGGTCCGCAGGGGCCGGTTTCACCCATCTCCCAAAAGTTGTCCTTTTTATTACCGGGGAGGATATGTGCCTCATCTACATACTGTTTCCACAGGTCGTAAGTCTCGGTATCTTTTTCCAGGCCTTCTTTTTCGTCGCCTTCAAAATAGGTTACGTAAAGGCGGTCCTTATCCAGCTTGTACACTTCGGTCAGCAATTCCCAGCTCCAGGCAATGGCATCTTTTTTAAAGTAATCGCCAAAGCTCCAGTTACCCAGCATCTCGAACATGGTATGGTGATAGGTGTCGATGCCTACCTCTTCCAGATCGTTGTGCTTTCCGCTAACCCGCAGGCAGCGTTGCGTATCGGCCACGCGCGGGGCTTTGGCGGGTGCCTCGCCCAGGAACACATCTTTAAACTGGTTCATCCCCGCGTTGGTAAACATCAGCGTTGGGTCGTTTTTAATCACGATAGGTGCGCTGGGCACAATCACGTGTCCCTTAGAAACAAAAAAATCAAGGAATGCCTGGCGGATCTGGGTAGCTGTCATAAGATGCAAAGGTAAAAAATTGTCTGAACCCGAATTGAAGGAATTAAGGAATTTGCAGAATGCCTGGTTTGCTATAATTTTGCTTTCGCTTTCTAATCCGGCTACTCCAGAAATTTGATTAAAAAAGGATCAGACAAATGAAAATACAGATCATGGGCGCTTCCTGCGCGGGTTCTACCACGCTGGGCCATGCGTTAAGTGAACGCCTCCGCGTCCCCTACTTCGACACGGACGATTACTTTTGGGAACGAACAGATGTGCCTTACACCGTAAAGCGCGATCCGCAGTTGCGGAATCAGCAGCTTTTGGAGGATATGTTACCTTATGAGCACTGGATCCTTGGCGGATCGGTGATCAACTGGGGCAAAGAATGGGAGCCAATGTTTGATTTGGTGGTGTTTCTGTATCTGCCAACTGAATTAAGGATGGAACGCCTGCAAGCCCGGGAGGTGAGCCGATACGGCGACGCCATCTTCAACGACCCGGTACGCCACCAGCTTTATCTCGATTTTATCGCCTGGGCAGCAAAATATGACGATATTACCTTTAGCGGCAGAAATATCAAAGCGCATGAGGATTGGCTGCAGCGGGCAAAGACCCGGGTTTTAGAGATAAGGGGCGATACGCGAGTTCAGGAAAGGATTGAGCTGGTTACAAATTTCATACATAAGAATGGTTTGCATTAGCGATTGGAAGGGTTTAGCCGCGCTTGCGATGGACGGTGAAAGGGAAAGCGGGGCCGGAGCGCAGCGCAGCCCTGAAAAGCGCGGGCCGAAGGCAATGCCCAATAATTATAGAGTCATTAAAAATTTCATAAATCCAACGCTCTAAATCCGCAGATTTCCTACTAATCGTTTACCTTTGCATATGCCTTACAAAGAACGCGAGATCAGTAAAATGTACTATACAATGGGCGAGGTATCGGCCATGTTTGATGTGAATCAGTCGCTCATCCGCTTCTATGAAAAGGAATTTGATGTTCTGCAGCCGAAGAAAAACAAAAAGGGCAACCGTTACTTCACCCCCGAAGATCTCGAAAATTTTAAGATCATCTTTAACCTCATCCGCGATAAGGGGTACACGCTGCAAGGCGCTAAAGACTACCTGAAAACCAACATGGGCGACAGCCGCGATAATCAGCGCGTGATAGATTCGCTTGAAAACCTAAAAAAATTCTTGCTGGAAGTGCGCGGAGAGTTGTAATTACCAGCTAATAAGCTATTTTTATTTCCTGAACCTTATCGCCCTGTTTTGCACCGGGCCAGGATAGTTGTATGATAGCTGAGCACAAGGGCGAAATTCCAATCGTTGTTTTGTTGTTGCCTTTAATGGGCGGCATATTCGCCGGGCTTAATTATCGCGGAACAACCCCGTTTTTACTGTGGGCCGTTCTAATTGGTTTGGGTCTTTTGTTTAGCCTACTAGGCTTTGGCTACAAGCGCCTGAAGGTTTTTAAAATAAGTTGGATCGGTGGCGTGCTGATCACTCCCTTACTCTTACTTGCAGGCTGGATCCTCACCATTCAGCACAACCAGTTAAACAGCACCGGGCATTTTTCTAAACAACCAGCCCAATACCTTGTAGTCAATATCTGCGATGAGCCCACGTTTAAAAACGGGCTGGTAAAATTCACAGCAAGCATTATCCAAAGTATAGATCATGATAAAATAAAAGCGGTGAACGGCTCCCTGCTGATCACTATAAAAGATAAGCAGGCCAGCAACCTGTTCTATGGGGAACAACTGTTGATCCCGTCAAATTTCACTGCTGTTGAACCGCCTTACAATCCCGGGGAATTTAATTACAAGCAGTATTTAGCCAACAAAAATATTTTCCATCAATCGTTCCTGTATCCCGGGCAATACCATGTTATTAAAGCAGGATGTGGTAACCCGGTCATAGCCTACGCACTGCAAACCCGGCAGCAATTGGTGAATAAGTTAAAGGGCAACATGCACGATACCACTGCAATTGCAGTAGCCTCCACCCTGATACTTGGATACAAGGCAGATTTGAGCAACGATGTGCTGCAGGCGTATTCTAAAACCGGCACCATCCATATCTTGTCCGTTTCCGGCGGGCATGTGGCCATCATTTATATTTTGCTGGCCTGGATGCTGGGCTTTTTAGATAATTTCAAGCGTGGCAAACTGATTAAAGCTGTTATCATTATCGTGCTGATATGGGGCTACGCCCTGCTCACGGGCTTCTCCCCCGCGGTTAACCGGGCTGCGCTGATGATCAGCATGGTGATCTGCGGTAAAACGTATAGCCGGTACATCAATACCTTAAACATCCTGGCATTTTCAGCATTTGCATTGTTACTTTATGACCCCTATTTGCTGATGGATGTGGGTTTTCAACTCTCCTACCTCGCTGTTGCCGGACTAATCATTTTCCAGCCGATGGTTTACCGTTGGCTGAGCTTTAAGAATCGCGCAGCGAATTATCTTTGGAATGCCTGTTCGGTTTCTATAGCTGCCCAGCTGATCACTTTTCCGTTAAGCGCATTTTACTTTCACCAGTTCCCGGTTTACTTCCTGGTAAGTAACCTGCTTATTTTGCTGCCGGTGGTGATCATCATGTACGCGGGTTTATTTTTACTGGCCCTCCCGCAAATTACTTTTGTATCGGGCTGGTTAGGCTACGTTTTGGAGCATGCTGCCCTGCTGATGAATAAAATGCTCGCAATTGTTGAACATATCCCCTATGCCGCCATTAATAAGATCTGGATCAGCAGATTTGAGCAAATCCTGTTATATGCCATCATTGTTGCAGCATACTACTGGCTCTGCGATAAACAAAAATGGCTCATCAAGTTTTCGCTTTTTGCTTTACTGGTATTCAGTATCAGCATCAGCGTTAAGAAATTCCGTGCGGACAAACAACAATCGGTAACCTTTTTAAACCTGCGCAAGCACACCGGTATCGTATTTAAAAATGGCGATAAGGCGGTAATTTATAACTGACTTGCAAGATACCGACAAAGTATTTAATTATTCGATACGCCCCGGGCTGGATAGCAACCGGATTACAAACTACACGATAGTTAATACTAAAGGACTTATTGAATTGCCCTGGCTGGCGAAGAAAGAAAGCCTTGTGCAGTTTTTGAATAAAAAAGTGCTGTTGTTAAACCCTGGCGCTCCGTTGCAGTCTATCCCCCGTCAATTAAACATTAACTATATATATGTAAGTAACAATGCTTTTTGGAACCATGACACCCTTGCAACTCCATTATTTATAATAGACGGTAGCAATACGGACCGATTCATTGAGGCTTTAAAAAATATTCCTGGTAACTGTAAGGTATTAAAACGTAACAAATCGGTAACTATCCTATCTAATTAAAAGCAAATTGGTAATTATAATAAAACATTTGCATTAGAATTAATTACACACTAAATTGTATTCATCAAACTAAAACTATGAACTTTAAACTATTTACCGTTGCAGCGGGCCTTGCCCTTACTGCAACAGCGATTAATGCCAACGCCCAAAAAGCTTATAAAGAGGGCTTTGCTACCATCAGCACAAGTATGATGGGCCAGCCTACAGAGGCAAAAAGTTACTTCAGTACCGATTCATCTGCGGTGGCATTTAATGCAGGACCCGCAAGCATCAAAGTAATATCTGATGCCAAAGCTACTTATATGGCCATATTGGTAGATGTTTCTGTAGCATCTATAAAGAAAGCAGCGATTTTATCACCTGCCGAAATTGAAGAGTCACAAGCACAGATTCCTGTATTAACGTTTACACCGACTACTGAAACAAAAGTAATATCAGGTTTCAATTGTAAGAAAGTGACTGCAAAAGATGCCAAAGCCGGCAAAACCTATGATATTTGGGTAACCAATGATTTTACTATGCCTATGGGCGCAATGGCTAAAATTTATGGTGGTGCCGGCGGTGTGCCTATTCAGTACACCGGCTTTCAAAATGGAAAAACAACCGATGTAACGGTAAAAAGTATCACTGAGCAGAAATTACCAGCAGGCACATTTGCGGTTCCGGGAGATTTTGAGAAAATCACTTATGATGATTTAAAGTCTATGGGCGGCGGCGGTAACTAAACCTACCTGCTCTATAATAAAGAACGCCGCAACTTTTTTAAGCTGCGGCGTTTTTTATTTAATCACTTATTTCAGTCGATTTGTTTTTCAACTTAATGCTGCAGCAAGATTAGCCACCCACTTGTCGAACAGTACCTTTTCAAAATCCACTGCTTTTTGGGCGTGTAGTTCCCAATTCACCGAGAAGTCCTTGAGCTGTTTGATCATTTCTTCCAGATGCCCCTCTTCTTCTATAATGATCGATTTCACATTTACCTTGCTTTGCGCCTCATCAAGTGCATCCTGGTAAATTGGATACAATTCATCTGCGCGTACCTCAATGGCGTAGGTCACCAGCAAATAGGCTGCGAAGCGCAATTCCCAACCGGATAGTTCCAGGCCATATTTTAAATAGCGGCAAACATCAATATCCAGCTGATTCAGGTAGTATTTACTGTATGCCGGCGCCAGCAGGTATTCGCCGGCGTAAGTAGGGCAATCCTGGCCTGTTTTCTCTATTTGTTTTTTAAGAAAAAAAGCATGGCGATGTTCTTCGGCAGCATGTTTTAAAATTATGTAAGTTACCGTAGCAGGATCCTCACTGGCGGAGATCTTGCGTGCGCCGGTGTTTTCCATCAGCGACAAGGTATTTAACCAGCGGGCGTGTAAGCTGTTATCAGCTATAATTTTTGGTAAAAGAGTGTTCAGTTGCATAAATCAGATCTCATCGAGCGCCTGCTCAATGGTTTGGTAAATATAGTCGAGTTCGGTATCGGTAATGCAATACGGAGGTAAAATGTAAATTACATTCCCCAGCGGCCTCAGGATAACGCCCTTAGCCAGAAAATAATTATAAAGCTTATCACGCAAGCCGCTAAAATAGGAAGTACCAGCACCTGTCTCCCACTCCATCGCAAAAATAGTCCCGGTTTGGCGGGTGGTTTTTATGGAAGAATGGCCCTTTATTTTTTCAGCAAAGGCACTGTGTTTTTGTGCTATTCTATTGATATTTTGCTGGGTTTCCGGGTCAAGGAACAAATCTAAACTGGCCAGTGCAGCTGCGCAGGCTACAGGGTTAGCCGTGTAAGAGTGACCATGGAAAAGCGTTTTCAGTTTATCGTCAGACAGGAATGCGTTGTAGATTTCATTAGTACAGGTGGTTAATCCAAAGGCCATAGTGCCACCGGTTAACCCCTTAGAAAAGCACATGATATCCGGTTGCACCTGCACATGATCACAGGCAAAGTTTTTACCGGTACGGCCAAAGCCAGTGAACACTTCGTCATCTATCAGGAGAATACCTTCTTTGCGGCAATGCGCCATCAACTGATCAAGATACTCCGCGCCGTACATGACCATTCCTGCAGAACCTTGCACAAGCGGTTCAAAAATAAAGCAGGAAACCTGAGATTTGAGACTGGATATCTGCGCCTTGAGCCTTTCGATATTGCCTGCATCCGGCAGATCGATAAACTCCACCTCAAATAGTAAACTATCAAAAGCAGCGGTAAATGCGCTCCGGCCGCTCACGCTCATGGCTCCGAAAGTATCGCCGTGGTAAGCGTTTTTGAATGCTAAAATCTTAGTGCGCTGTTCGCCTTTGTTATGCCAGTATTGCAGGCACATTTTTATGGCTACTTCAATAGCTGTGGAGCCGTTATCAGAATAAAATGCCTTTTTTTGGTTGGATGGCAAGATTGCCAGCAAACGTTCAGCCAATTCAACAGCACCTTCGTGCGTAAATCCTGCGAAGATCACATGCTCCAGTTTGGTAAGCTGCTCCGCTACCTTTTTTGCAATGTAAGGGTTAGCGTGACCATGAATATTTACCCACCATGACGATACCGCATCGATAAATTTGGTACCATCCTCCGTAAACAAACAGGCGCCCTCTCCTCTTACAATCGGGATTGGCGGCTGGGCGGTTTTCATCTGCGTGTAGGGATGCCAGATAACGGCCAGATCCCGTTCAACCAAACTCATATCGTTTTTATTAAAAGATTAGCAACGTGCCGGTCTGTTGGGAAAGTGAGATCTTCAGCATTTAATTCCGACAACTTTACCCAGCGGAATGATTGCAGGATATCACCCTCTCCATCAAAATCGAACACTTTGGTTTTTGTGGTAAAGTTTAATTTACCAACAGCATTTACCATATAATATACGCTAATGATCTGCGAATCGTTAAAGGCCGATTTCACAAAGAAATCAGTGGTGTAAAAATGTCCGGTTACTTCCACTTCTGTATAACACTCTTCCATGAATTCACGCTTCAGGCCATCTGGCAGGCCTTCACCAAATTCAAGTCCTCCTCCGGGAAACTTACTGAAACGCATCCCGCACTCTTGCTCATCACTGATCAGCACTTCGTTATCTGCATTGATCAGGATGCCGTACACACGTACATTGAAATATTGCTTAATGCTCATAGTGCTTTTTGTTTCGCATTACCTTTTCCAGCGTCCATTCTATTTCTTCACTTTTAGCTTCCGACCGGATTGGGCAATTGGGCATGTTACAGTAATGGCAGCAATCGGGCAGGCAGGGGTCTGTATGAATAAAAAGTTCGGTAGTGATCCCGGCTTCGGTATTGATCAATTTATCTACCAGTTTTACCTCATCGTGTACCTTGTTCAGGTCGAAGTAATTTGGGAGCGTTAGGTGGCAATCGATGTGCAGTTCGTTACCATATTTTTGCGCGCGAAAGTTGTGAATATCTATCCATTCCTCGCGGCGCTGCTGGCCTAGCAAGCTAACCACATCATTCACGACAATATAATCGGTTTCATCCATCAGTCCGGCTACCGACCGGCGGATGAGTTTGTACCCGGTATACAATATATAAATGCCAACCAGGATAGATAGCGCACTATCCAGCCAAAGGATTTTTGTAAAGTAGATCAGCAATAAGCCAATCACCAGGCCGGTACTGGTTACGGTATCCGTGAGCAGGTGGCGGCCGTCGGCTTCAATAGTAAGCGAGGGCAGCGATTTACCTTTCCTGATCATATAGTAGCCCAACCCGCCGTTGATGGCGCCGGTAATGCCAATGATCACAGCACCTAACAACAGGTCATGAATAACTTCCGGATTGAAAAAGCTGTAGACCGATTTTAGCAGGATGATAACCCCGGCTATGCCGATCAGTGCCCCTTCTATAAATACCGAAAAGTATTCTACTTTACCGTGGCCGTAAGGGTGGTTCTCGTCGCGGGGCATGGATGCCAGGTAAATGCTGTAAAAAGCAAAGGAACTTGCTACCACGTTTACTATACTTTCAGCCGCATCCGTTAATACAAAATTGGAGTTAGTTAAAAAGTAGGCCGTAAACTTCATTACCATCAGCACCACACCGGTGATAAGCGACAATAAAATAATCCGTTTGTGTTCTTTCAAGGGGGCTATTATTAAAGGGGGCAAACTTACATAAATTTACCCTTGCCTTGTTTTCTAACTATAACATTTCAATCGTTAAATAGTTAGCAAAAGGTTTGTTGTTCCAATTGACGCATGTGGAACAGTCTTATCTTATTACTATTTGATAACCAATTACTTACAAATATTTGATGGAACAGATTGGAACATCCCAGTTATTGATGTAAAATCCATATATTGCTTATTTTCAAATATTTATATAAATACCAACATGCGTTAAAAACGACTATTGGAACAGCTCTTTGGAACAAGTTGGAACAGATTTAAGCTATATATTGTCGAAAACTGTTTACGCTGTGGTTAAAAATTCTAATTTACTGTTACAGTTGAGGCACAGATATTACACAATCCCGATCAGCTATATATCCATTTTAACAGCCCGAAACCGGCAGCAGATGATGCGCATTTTTGTAATTCATGCAGTAAAACTGCTTTGCATTAAAGATCAAATTTTGTTTATGAATTATTGACAAACAGTCCCTGCCATCGGCAAACTAATTTTCTATATTTGCCGCATTAACACAAATAATATGAGCGTATTAAGTAACAGGATAAATAACCTGTCGGAATCTCAGACCATTAAGATGGCAAAAATGGGTCGCGAATTGGCGGCTAAAGGGGTTGACGTGATCAGCTTAAGCTTCGGCGAACCTGATTTTCATACCCCTGAGCATATTAAGGAGGCTGCTAAAACAGCAATGGATAAAAATTTTACCTACTACACCCCTGTTGCCGGTTACCCCGATCTGCGCAAGGCAGTAGTTGCCAAGTTAAAGAACGAAAACAACCTCGATTATACCGACACCCAGATAGTAGTATCAACCGGTGCCAAACAAGCATTAGCAAATGCTATTTTATGTTTGGTTAACCCCGGTGAAGAAGTGATCATTCCAACACCTTACTGGGTATCCTACTCGGAAATTGTAAAACTTGCAGAAGGTGTGAGCGTTTTTATCGATACTACCGTAGAACAGAACTTTAAAATTACCCCCGAGCAACTGGAAGCGGCAATCACGCCAAAAACCAAGTTGTTTATGTTTTCGTCACCTTGTAACCCTACTGGCAGCGTATACAGCAAAGATGAGCTGGAAGGCCTGGCAAAAGTATTTGCCAAATACCCGGAGATCTATATCCTGAGCGACGAGATCTATGAGCATATCAACTTTATCGGCGGGCATGAGTCTATTGCGCAGTTTGACTATATTAAAGACCGCGTTGTTATTGTGAACGGATGGTCGAAAGCTTTTGCCATGACCGGCTGGAGAATTGGCTATACCGCCAGCAACAGCGAAATTGCTGCTGCCTGTGATAAATTGCAGGGACAAATTACATCAGGAACTTGCTCCATTACCCAAAAGGCGGGTGTAGCAGCCTATACCGGTGGCTTAGAGACTGTTTTTGCGATGCGTGATCAATTTTTAAAACGCCGCGATATTGTTTACAACCTGTTAAAGGAAATCGACGGACTGGAAGTAAACCTGCCAGAAGGTGCCTTTTATTTCTTCCCTAATGTTACTTCTTTCTTTGGCAAAAGCTTCAATGGAAAAGTAATTAATGATTCTGACGAATTAAGCATCTTTTTACTGGAAGAAGCACACGTAGCCACCGTAGGCGGCGATTCTTTCGGCGATAAAAAATCTATCCGAATTTCTTATGCAGCTGCAGAAGATAAACTGATTGAAGCCGTAAGACGGATAAAAGAAGCGCTGGGTAAATTAGTATAATCTTTAGCTCAGCTTGAATTAAACTGATTTGCTGAATGGTCAGCATCTGATCAATTCCAACAATCCGACAAATTCAGGCTCAGACAATCTATACAAACAAAAAACGCCCCTTGTCAGCTTCGACAAGGGGCGTTTTTATTAAGAAAAGTAAAAGTATTACAATCCAAATCCGTAAGCGATACGTAAACCTACTGTACCGTAGTTGTTATCCTGGCCAGAGTAGTTCTCATAACGAGCACCAATATCCCATGATTTGCCTGCATAACCTAAACCCGGAGCAAGGATCAGTTTGGTAGCTTTTCCATTCAATTCGCCTGTAACACCTCTGTAAGCATCTTTTGTTTCAAAGCCTGCACCACCTTCTGCGCTAAAGTAAAAACCGCTACCTAAAAAAGCTTTCACACCTAACTTAACCGGTACCATACCAAAGTCAATTGCTTTGTTGGTTACTCTGGTAACATTTGTTCCATCAGTAAATGTAGAAGTGTTAGATTTACCAAAGTAGTTGTAATAACCAGAAGTTAAAGTAAGCGCAACATTACTTGCAACACCGTATTGTAAACGTGCGGTACCACCTAAACCAATGTTGGAGATATCCTTAATTTGGCCGCTCACTGGCAACAAGCCTTCAACACCTACACCGAAGCGTAAACCGTTTACTGGAGTGGTTGATTGCGCATTTGCGTTTGATCCGAAAAATAGAGCTGCTGCTGTGAAAGCTGCTGCTACTAAAGTTGTCATTTTTTTCATCTTTGTGTTCTTTAGATTAAAACAATATTAATTGTTATGTCAGCTAAAGAACAAAAACTTTGCCACCGTGCCAGTATCTACAGTACCCACAATGGCTTTTACATTTCACAAACAATCGTTTCTAAGCTAATTTGAGGCTTTTTGTACTGATTACCAGCTTGGTCTGCACAACTAACGGCATTGGGCACATGCGCAGAGCATGCATCCAATTTGTTAAGGGAATATTAAATTCGTTCGCCTTATGGTACAATAGTGTATAGTGTTGTACCTACACTAACCATTTCTAATGTTAAATTTCATTTGTTTTTCATGCCATAACGGAATTTTAAGTCATTATTTAACATAAAAAAAGCCCCTTGACAGGGGCTTCAAAAGTTTAAGCTTCCGGTTGGTGCTCTTTATCGGGCTTGTAGTTCTTTTCCAACTCAGCCAGCTTTTCTTTACCATAGGCAAATTTGGTGATGATAAAAAACAACACCGGCACGATAAAGATGGCAAACGTAGTTGCAGTAAGCATCCCGCCGAATACGGTAAAGCCGATTGTTTTACGCGCCACGGCACCCGCTCCAGATGAAAACAGCAGCGGTAACACACCAAGTATAAACGCAAGCGAGGTCATGATAATTGGCCTTAAACGGAGCCTTACTGCTTCCAGCGTAGCTTTTTCCAGCTCCATACCACTATCTACCCGCTCTTTGGCAAATTCCACAATCAGGATGGCGTTCTTGGCAGCCAAACCAATCAGGGTTATCAATCCAATTTGTGCGTAAACGTTATTGGTTAAAGTACTGTTAAAGGTTAAAAATAATATCGCCCCAAATGCACCAAGTGGTACGGCCAATAGTACCGAGAATGGCACCGACCAGCTTTCATACAGTGCTGCCAGGAACAAGAACACAAAGCCAATTGACAAAGCAAAAATATAAACGGTCTTAGATCCGGATAATAATTCCTCGCGGCTCAGTCCCGAAAACTCGTAGCCATATCCTTGCGGTAAGGTTTGTGCCGCTACCTCTTTCAAGGCGGTAATAGCGTCACCGCTACTATAACCCGGCTTGGTACTACCGTTGATCTCCGCAGAGCGAAACAAATTATAGTGCGATATCAACGGTGCATTTTCTATTACCTTATAAGAGGTAAGTGTACTCAGCGGCACCATTGAACCAGCCGAGTTCCGCACAAAGTATTGCCCGATGTTTTGGATGTTTGTACGGTAATTGGTATCGGCCTGGGCCAGCACCCTAAAGTTACGGCCGTAAATAGTAAAGTCGTTGATGTATGCGCTCCCCATATAGGTTTGCAAGGCATTATTAATATCAGAGATCTGCACCCCCAGCTTTTTAGCTTTTTCCCTGTCTATCGTTAACTGGTAGGCCGGTGTATGCGCACCAAAGAAAGAGAACGCCCTGCCAATTTCAGGCCGCTTGTTAACTGCGCCAACAAAATTGTTGAGTACCTTCTCAAAATTCTTAATATCACCTCCGGCTTCTTTTTCCTGTAGAATGAAGGAGAAACCGCCAGTATTACCGAGACCCGGAATTGCCGGCGGAGAGATCACTACAACACTTGCTTCCTTGAACCTGGCAAGCCTGCCCTGGATATCCGCAATTACACCTGCCAGCTGATCTTTCTTGTCTTCCCGTTTCTCCCACGGCTTAAGCTGCACAAATATGGTGGCACTGTTAGATTTTGTTGCAAAGTTTACGGCGTTCAATCCTCCCAGTGCAGCGTAGTGGTTAATGGCAGGTACACTATCTAATATATGCATCATTTCGTGCAATACCGCCACGGTACGCTCTGTAGAAGACCCCTCCGGTAAATCATAAGTAACATAAACACGCCCTTCATCTTCCAGCGGAATAAAGCCGGATGGTTTATTTTTGAAAAGCAGAACAGTACCTATAACAATACAAACCAGTAAAATAAGCACATATTTGGAGTTCTTAATACTCTTATCAACCACGTTGCGGTAACGGCCGGTAACCCTGTCGAACCATTGGTTAAATTTATAGAACAGCTTGTTTAAACCACCCGAGTTTTCGTCAATTTTATGCGGACGTAACAGGATAGTACACAAGGCAGGCGTTAATGATAATGCTACAAAGGCTGAGATCAACACCGAGATGGCAATAGTGATGGCAAACTGCTGGTAAAGCCGTCCCACAATGCCGGGCACAAAGCCTACCGGTACAAACACCGCCGCAAGAATTAAAGCGATGGCAATTACCGGCGCAGAAATATCCTGCATGGCACGATGCGTGGCTTCTTTAGGAGACATCCCCTCTTCATCCATATAATGCTGTACGGCCTCAACCACCACAATAGCATCATCCACCACAATACCTATCGCCAGCACAAAACCAAACAGGGTAAGCGTGTTAATGGTAAAGCCAAGCGGTATGAAGAAGATGAATGTACCTACAATGGATACCGGGATAGCCAAAACAGGTATAAGCGTGGTCCGCCAGTTTTGAAGAAATAAGAAAACTACCACAATTACCAGCGCCAGTGCGATTACCAGCGTTTCCACCACTTCCTCCAGTGAAACTTTTACTACCGTAACCGATTCAAATGGCACCACGTAATCAATATCAGCAGGGAATGATTTTTTTAAATCGTTCATCGTTGCAGTTACTGCATCCGCAGTCTCGATTGCGTTACTTCCCGGTGCCTGGTAAATCAGCAGGTAGGATGCTCTTTTGCCATCCACAAATGAGTTACCGGAGTAGTTGAATTTACCCAGCTCTACGCGGGCCACATCTTTTAAATGAACTATTGAACCTGTGCCCGGCTGGGTTTTCACCACAATATTTTCAAACTCCGATTTATCGGTCAAACGGCCTTTCACCAGTACCGTATATTCAAAGGTTTGCCCTTTAAGCTGTGGCGTGGCACCCACAGTACCAGCTGCAACCTGTGCATTTTGTTCGGTAAGGGCAGCGGTAACATCGGCGGCGGTCATATTTAAGGCAGCCAGCTTATCCGGCTTTAACCAAATACGCATACTAAAGTCATCTGCACGGGTAAATACATCACCCACACCTTTTGTACGCAGCAAGGCATCCTTTATAAATACGTTGGTGTAGTTATCAGTAAAGGTAACATCATGGCTGCCCTTAGGCGAAAACATGGCTACCAGCATCAAAATGCTGGGGTTACGCTTACGTACCACCAAACCCAGGCGCTGTACCTCCTGCGGCAAGGTAGGCTGTGCTATACCAACTCGGTTCTGCACATCCAGTGCCGCATTATTAATATCTGTACCCACCTCAAAATTCACCGTCATGCTCATGGCACCATTACTGGTACTGTTACTTTGCAGGTAGGTCATCCCCGGTGTACCATTCACCTGTACCTCTACCGGGGTTGCAACGGTTTGTTCAACCGTTAATGCATCGGCACCGGTGTAGGTACCGGTTACCTGCACAGTTGGAGGCGTTATTTCCGGGTACTGCCCAATAGGCAGGCTCAACATGGCGAGTATGCCCACAATAACAATTACCAGTGATATTACAATGGCTGTTACCGGGCGCTTTATAAAAGTATCTGCGATCATTCTTTATATCTTTTAGATAAAATTCCGGAGCCGGGCTCCTATACTATCTTTATAACCTATTGTTTAGCTGCGGCAGCGGGCTTTTTACCATCTGCACCCTGGGCCGGTGGCGCCGTACCTAAAGTAATTTTGCCGCCATCCTTCAAACGCTGAAATCCTTCGGTAACCACCTGGTCGCCTGGCTTCAGGCCCTTCATTACAACAACATTGCTGTTGATACGCGGGCCAAGCGTTACTTTGATCTGTTTGGCAATCGTATCGCGGCGGTCTCTTACATTCTTATCTTTATCGGTATCCTTAACGGTGGTGTCTCTTCTTGTAAATACAAAAAACTCACCCATTTGCTCGGTAACCGCTTTGTATGGAATCTGCACCCGCTCGCCGGAATCATCATTCAGCACCCTTAAAACAGCACTCATGCCATCGCGCAAAACATCGTGCTGATTTTCAAACTTCACCCTTACCTTGATGCTACCGGTTTGGTTATTCACCCCGCGGTCAATTGCAAAGATCTTACCCGTTTTATCATAGGTGGTACCATCAGATAACTGCAATCTGAAGGTAGTATCGGCACTATGCTGCTGTAACTTGTAGAAGCGTTCGATATCCTGTTCGTTAATAACCACATCCACGCCCATCGGGTTACCTGCAGAAATGGTATTCAGCAAGGTAGTGCCAGGTGTAACCTGTGCCCCCAGCCTAACCTGCGAGATCCCGATCCGGCCGGTAAAAGGCGCGCGGATGGTAGCGTAAGAAAGATCTGTAGCGGCTGATGATAAGCCTGCCTGGGCTACAGCAACCTGGCTCTTGCTGGTTTCGTAGGTGGCAGTAGCCTGGTCTACCGTTTGGCGGGCCACGGCATCATTTTTAAGCAACATGTTATAACGGTCAACATCTTTTTGGGCTTTTACCAAATTAGCGTTCGCGCTTAAAACGTTGGCCCTTGCCTGCTCGTAAGCCGCAACATATTTACGCCGGTCAATTTCGTAAAGGGGTGTGCCTTTAGTTACCACATCACCTTCTTTAAAAAATATTCCTGTTATAAAACCGGCAACCTGGCTGCGCAGCTCCACGGTATTAAGTGAAACCACTATGCCCTGGTATTTATCATAATAAAGCGCCTCAGCCTTAATAGCCTCTGTTGTATTTACCGGTGTAGCCGGCGGGGCAGCCGGAGCGGCATCTTTTTTGTTTTTACACGCTGTTACCGATAACAGAGCCACAGCGGCGGCGAAGGAAATATATTTGTTCTTCATATTCGTTATTTATTGCACTTGTAGAGTACCCAGTGCGCGTTGCAGGTCAATTTTGCTTGATAATAGTTGAAATAATGCGTTATAGTAATTTAACTCGGCGGTGCGAAGGTCTGATTGCGCAACGATCACATCCAAATAAGTCTTGATTCCCTCACGATATTGCAGATCTACCACCTTATACACGTCGCGCGCCAGCTGCACGTTTTCGTTCAGCAAAACCCAGTTGGTATAGCTGCTTTTATAGGTAGCCAAAGATTGTGCATACTCGGTATTGATCGCATTACGGGTGTTCTCCAGGTCGAGGTCTGTGCGCTTTACCTGTAAACGGGCCTTACTTAAATTGGCCAACCGCTTCCCTCCTGTAAAAATTGGGATAGCCAAATTAAGGCCGACGTAGCTTGTAGGATAATTGTTGTTGTAAAGCTTTGAAAAGCTATCGCTAAAATAGGCCATATTGTAAGCGCCCACGGCAGATAGCGAGGGTAGAAAGTTCCAGCGGTAGTAGGAAACGTTTAAGTTTTGAAGGTTTTTTGTGGTCTCCAACTGGCGGTATTCTATCCGGTTACCGTATGATAACATTTGATTGGTATCGGCCAAAGCATCGGATTGCAACCTTGCAGAATCATATGCCAACACCAAACGACGTTCGGGCGTAAAACCCATTGCCTGCTTTAAAGTGGCAGTTTTTGATTTTATAGCTTCCTGCGTTTGCTTGAGCGATGCCAATGAATTATTTAGGGCGATGGTGGCTTGTTTGTAGTCTGTTTTATCAACTACCCCTGCCTGGTAGCGCGAATAAGCATCTTTCAGACTCCGGCGCAGCCTTACAATATCCTGGCGGATGATATCTAACTGGCGCTGGGATAACAACACATCGTAAAAAGCTTTACTTACGGTAGATACCAGGTCGATCTTACTGCTTTCGGTGCTTTGTTTATAAAATTGCCTGGAAAACTTTGAGGCTTTGGAGGCAAGTAAAACATCGCTGTTAATTAACACCTGGCTTGCAGATACGCCCAGGGATGAAACGTTATTGGCTACTGCTAAATTTTGCTGTGAAGTTGTTGTGCCGGTACCGGTACCAGTTCCGGTGCCAGTGCCAGTTCCTGTGGTAGTGCCGGCACCAACACCTGCGGATTGGATGTTTACCCGCTGAAAGTAATGCTGCAAACTATTGGAGCTGTTGATTTGAGGCAACCAAGCCGACAGGCTGACACGGATATCCTGTTCATTGATCTGCTCATCAATTTGAGCCTGCCGTAAAAGGGGTTGATTGCGCAGTGCGTAATCTATACTCTGTTTTAAAGTGATGGTTGCCGTTGTGGTATCTGCAGAACGCTGGGCAAACAGTAAAGCCGGGAAAAAAAGTAGTATATTAGTAATGTATAAACCGGAAAGTGTTTTCATAAAGATATTAATACGAAATGGAAGCTGAAACCCAGGCGCGAAATCCTGTGCGAATCTGAACTCAAAATAATTAGGGAACACGAAGATGACATTATTATAAAATATTATAAAGTAAGCAACAGGAATTTTACTTAAACGGTGTAATTCTTACATTAACAACACAAATCAGATATGTTTTGTTACAAATTTTTAAATTATGTGGATTTTCCATAAAATTTTAATTAATTTGCCTTATGATTGTAAATTCCGCTTATTAAGATAGTGTCAAAAAATTTACATTTCTAATGCAAGACATAAGCAGATTCATGGTATTTTTACAAAAAATTTAAGAAGTGTTAATAAATGGTTAAAAAGTTACACGATAAAATAGCTCAGTTCCAGGTGGCTAATGCACTCAGGGAAGCGGGGTTATATCCGTATTTCAGACCGATCGAGTCTGCCCAGGATACTGAAGTTATTATCGATAATAAAAGAGTTTTAATGTTTGGTTCTAACTCCTATTTGGGATTAACCAATCACCCGCTAATCAAAGAAGCATCTAAAAAGGCAATTGATAAATATGGAACCGGCTGCGCAGGATCACGTTTCCTGAACGGGACGCTTGATATTCACATTGAGCTGGAAACCAGGCTGGCCGCTTACGTAGGTAAAGAAGCTACCGTTCTGTTCAGTACAGGATACCAGGTTAACCTGGGTGTACTATCCTGCATCACGGGCCGTAACGATTACCTGATACTTGATGAGTACGATCATGCATGTATCATCGATGGCAGCCGCTTATCTTTTTCCAAAGTTGTAAAGTACGCCCATAATGATATGGCCGACCTGCAACGTAAATTGAGTAACTTACCGGAAGATGCTGTAAAAGTTATTGCTATAGATGGCATTTTCAGCATGGAAGGCGATATTGTTAAACTTCCGCAAATTGTTGAACTGGCTAATCAGTATGGTGCAAACATTATGGTTGATGATGCCCACAGCTTAGGCGTTATCGGTTATAAAGGTGCAGGTACTGCATCTCACTTTAACCTTACCGATGATGTGGATCTGATCATGGGTACCTTCAGTAAGTCACTGGCTTCACTGGGTGGTTTTATTGCAGCCGATGCAGAAACTATTGATTATATCAAACACCGCGCGCGCTCTTTAATGTTCAGCGCAAGCATGCCTCCGGGTTCGGTAGCCAGCGTTATTGCAGCGTTGGATATCATCGAATCTGAACCGGAAAGAATAGAAAAACTTTGGGCCAATACCAATTATGCGTCAAAATTATTACTTGACGAAGGTTTTGACCTTGGTCCTACCGAAAGCCCGATATTGCCTATTTATGTACGCGATAACGAGAAAACCTTTGCAGTGACCAAGTATCTGCAATCTGCCGGTGTTTTTGTTAACCCGGTGGTTTCTCCTGCAGTGCCTTCAGATTCTTCTTTGCTCCGTTTCTCATTAATGGCAACGCATACATTCGAACAAATAGATGAAGCCGTTGATAAGCTTTCGAAAGCATTTAAAGAAGTTGGCGTTACCAGCATTAAAGAAAGAATTTAACCTATTGTAAATTATAATTTTTAAAGCCGATCATTTGCTCTCTGCATTTGCATCGGCCTTATTTTTTAAGCCCTTTTAAAAATGAAAAAAATAGTCCCGGTAAATTCAAAAAAAGAATTAGCTACGTTTATCGATTTTCCGCACGATTTGTACAAGAATGATCCTTTTTACGTACCGGAGCTATTTATTGCTCAAAGGGACATTTTAACAACCCACCCCTTTCACAAGCATTCCTCGCTGCAAACGTTTTTAGCCTATGACGGCGATAAATTAGTAGGGCGCATTGCAGCCGTTTTTAATACCAACCACAATACCTTTAATAATGCCAGTGATGGTTTCTTTGGATTTTTTGATTGTATCAATGACCAGGAGACCGCCGACCTGCTTTTTGAAGCAGCGCACAAATGGGTGAAAGAAAAAGGTGCTACAACCCTGGTTGGCCCGGTTAACCCCTCCACTAACGAAACTTGCGGACTACTGGTAAAAGGATTTGACAGCTCACCGGTTGTTATGATGCCTTACAACCCCGAGTACTATGTTACGCTGATTGAGAACGCCGGCTTTAAAAAACAAACAGATTTGTTAGCATGGCACTGGGACGGCCAAAATTACAACGACAAATCTTTACAGATGCTGGATAGGCTGCAGGAGCGTTTAACGCGCAATAGTGGCATTACCATTCGTAAGATCAATTTAAAGAATTTTAAGGCAGAGGCAGACGCACTGCGTGAAGTATACAACAAGGCATGGGATAAAAACCTTGGCTTTTTTCCGATGACCAATGATGAATTTGATTACACGGCAAAGGATCTGAAGATGATCCTGGACCCGGATTTTGCGCTGGTAGCAGAGCAAAACGGTAAGATAGTTGGTTTTGGTGTTGCCATACCGGATATTAACCAGATCCTGAAAACTATTAAAAAGGGCCGCTTACTGCCTACCGGCCTATTTAAATTATTACTTAACAAAAAGAAGATCACCGGGATCCGCATCATGCTGCTCGGTGTAATTGATGGCTACCGCAAAATGGGTATAGAAGCTTGTTTATACGGCAGCATCATAAAAGAGTACAGGCGCAAAGGCTTAAAATATGCCGAAGCATCATGGACACTCGAAAAGAACGATATGGTTAACCGTGCTATTGAAGCTATTGGCGGCGAGCAGTACAAAACCTACCGGATCTACGAGAAGACAATATAAGGGAACGGGATTTAATAACCGGTGCCAGCGGTTTTTTAGGATATCATTTGATTGAGAAAGCGACTATAATATCCACGCTGCCGGTGTTAATTTTGCCAGTTCCAAAAAGAACTTTGCCTTTGTAAATACACTTTTACAAAAGTCTTAGGCCGGAAGCCAATATAAATAAACAATTACGCGGGATATGACTTCTGCTTCCGGCAGCATATAAAACTATCCTGCTACCAATTTAAACAAAAAGTACAAATGAAAATTAACATCAAACCTGCTGCAGGCAAACTTGGAATATTAATACCAGGTTTAGGTGCAGTTGCTACTACGCTGATTGCCGGCGTTGAAGCCGTTAAAAAAGGCATTTCACAGCCGGTTGGCTCGCTTACGCAAATGGGCAGCATACGCTTAGGCAAAAGAACAGAGAACCGCCACCCAAAAATTAAAGATTTTGTGCCTTTGGCCAAACTGGAAGACATCGTTTTTGGTGGATGGGATGTATACGAAGATAACGTTTACCAAGCTGCAATGAATGCGAAAGTATTAGAAGCATCTTTGCTGAACGAGGTTAGAGAAGGCCTGGAATCTATCGTGCCGATGAAAGCGGCTTTCGATAAAAACTACGCTAAGAACCTGGATGGCACACACGTTAAAACCGGTACCCGCCACGAGCTTGCGCAGCAGGTAATGGAAGATATCACCAATTTTAAGGAGCAACATGGCCTTGACAGGGTGGTATTGGTGTGGTGCGGCAGCACGGAGGTTTACTTTGAAGGCTCTGAAATTCATGAAACGTTAGCAGCTTTTGAGCAGGCTTTATTAGATGATGATAAACGCATTGCGCCAAGTATGATCTATGCTTATGCAGCTTTAAAATTAGGTGTTCCCTTCTCTAATGGTGCCCCTAACCTAACTGTTGATATCCCGGCGATGATAGAGCTGGCTAAGCTTACCCAAACTCCTATTGCGGGTAAAGACTTTAAAACAGGTCAAACTTTGATGAAAACCGTTTTGGCTCCGGGTTTGGCAGCACGCTCTTTGGGTGTACACGGCTGGTTCTCTACCAATATCCTCGGTAACCGAGATGGTTTGGTGCTGGACGATCCCGATAACTTTAAAACTAAAGAGGTTTCTAAACTAGGTGTACTGGAACATATCCTGCGCCCTGAAGATAACCCGGAACTGTACGGCGAGATCTTCCACAAGATCCGTATCAACTACTATCCGCCGCATGGCGATAACAAAGAGAGCTGGGATAACATCGACATTTTTGGCTGGCTAGGCTACAAAATGCAGATCAAGATCAACTTCCTTTGCCGCGATTCTATCCTGGCTGCACCTATCGCTTTAGACCTTGCCTTGTTTAGCGACATGGCAAAACGCGCCAACATGAGCGGTATCCAGGAATGGTTATCATTCTATTTAAAATCACCGCAGACCGCACCCGGCCTGCATGCCGAGAATGATATCTTCAAGCAATTAATTAAGCTGGAAAATACCCTGCGCTATTTAATGGGCGAAGACCTGATTACTCACCTTGGCCTGGATTATTATGATGATATGTTTGCCGGCGCATAAGCCTCGCTAAACTTTTACAAAAAAACAGGTTAGGCAGTTGCCTAACCTGTTTTTTTGTTTAATGGCGCCTTTAACATTTAGATAATGTTTTTCAAGATTTATTATTTGTTTACAACACTAACGGCATATTTTTTACGTACATAGAGCAAATACAGGGTTAACGTTAATTCATCGTAAAATTAACGGGGTGATCAGGCGATTGCCTACGATGAAGAAAAATCGTCAACCGAAGAAACTATTTTACCGATATTTGACTTTTTGACCACAATAGTCTGTACGGATTTTTTTTATCTTTGATGCTTAATTTAGGGTATTATCAGCGCCTTTGATTAGCCAGATACAACGGGCAGGCGGCTTTAAAACCACCAGTTTGATCGTATAATTCCTGTAGAGGTTGTGTTTGTGTTTAGTAATGTTAATAAATGAATTTCAAGTCGGGCTTTAAGCTTTTATCTTTTTTACTTTTCTTATTTGTAAGCACCCTTGCGGTTGCCCAAAGTACGGTAGTAACCGGAGTTGTAACCGACTCAAAAAGACAACCCCTTTCCTTCGTAACTATTACTTTCCCGGGTAGCACTATTGGTGTGAATACTAACCTGCAGGGGGAGTTTACCATCCGCTCCACACAACCTTATAACCAGTTAAAAGTAACTTATCTTGGGTTTAAAGATGTTCTGGTTGCAGTTGAGCCCGGCAAAGAGCAGGTGATTAACATCAGGATGGCGCCATCTTCTCAATCACTCGGCGAAGTTACTGTGAGAACTAAAAAACGGGAGCGATATACCAATAAAGAAAATCCCGCTGTGGAGCTTATCCGCAAGGTAATTGCCAATAAAAAGAATAACCGACCCGAAGCTTACAATTTTGTTGAGTACCGTGAATATGATAAGTTGCAGTTTTCGCTTAGCGACGTTTCCGAACAATTCACGCAAAAAAAATTCCTGCGGAAATACAAATTTGTTTTTGATAACCGCGATAGTACTACTTACGGCGGCAGGAACCTATTGCCCATCTATCTTACGGAAAAGCTGTCGCAGGTATATTACCGTAAAAGCCCCGAAACCACCAAAGAAAATTTACTGGGCGAAAAAAGCGTAAACCTTGGTCCAGCAGTTGATAATGAAGGCCTTAGCCAATACTTCAAGCATCTTTATGAAAAGGTTGATATATACGATAACAGTATATACTTGCTCAACAAGCAGTTTTTAAGCCCTATTGCCGATGCGGCACCTACCTACTACAAATTTTTTATTACCGATACCATCACCACGGATGATAACAAGAAACTTATCCAGCTGAGTTTTACGCCTCGTAATACCAATGATGTTTTATTCGAAGGTGAAATTTACATCACGCTCGATGGCAACTATGCGGTGCAGAAAGCCAGTTTAACTATTAACAAAAACATTAATGTTAATTTTGTTCGTGCGATGTATATCGATCAGGAGTTTGAGCCAAGCCCTGATGGCCGGTACCATCTCAGCAAAAGCACCACCTCTGCCGATTTTCTTGGCTCATCCGAAAAACAAAAAGGTGGCTTATTTGGCATCCGCTCCATAACACACAAAAATTACATTGTTAACAAGCAGGAACCCGCTTTTATTTACGCGCCAAGTGCCGAAGTTGATAACGAGGAGGTGAAACACCGAAGCGAGCAATTCTGGGCAGAGAACCGTTTGGACACCTTAACTACAGCAGAATCAAAGGTGTACAAGAATATTGACAGCCTTACCCATATGCGTTCGTTCAGGCGCCTTTCTGATGTGGTAACCCTTCTTTTTGCAGGATTTAAAAGCTTTGGCAAATTTGAGGTTGGCCCCGCAAGTACTTTTTACAGCTTTAACCCTGTGGAAGGGTTCAGATTAAGGTTGGGCGGCCGTACCACAACAGAATTGAGCAAGCACTACTTTTTCGAAGGTTATGGTGCATATGGATTTAAAGATGAACGCTGGAAATATTTCCTGGCGGCAACTTACTCCTTCAACGCCAAAAGCATCTATAAATTCCCGCAGAATTATGTCCGTTTCAGTGTTCAGCGGGATACCAAGATTCCGGGGCAGGAACTCCAGTTTGTACAGGAGGATAACTTTTTACTATCCTTTAAGCGTGGTACCAGTGACAAATATTTGTATACCGACCAGTATAAGATTGATTATGTACACGAGTTGGAGAATCATTTATCGTTTAACTTTACCGGCAGGAAATGGGTGCAAACCCCTGCTGGCAGCTTGTATTCGTTCATAAATAATTCACCGGGCGCACCAGGCAGCAGCGGAACAATTCTCAACAATTTAACTACTACAGAAATTACAGCCGGTATCCGGTATGCCCCGCATGAGCAATTTTACCAGGGGAAATTGTTCCGCGCACCTATAATTAACCAGTATCCGATCTTCTCATTAGATTTTACTACCGGTTTAAAAAACGTGTTAAATGGCCAGTACAGTTACCAAAGCGTAAAAGGGCGGGCTGATAAACGCTTTTATATTGCACCATTTGGTTTCTCAGATATCGCTATTGAAGGTGGCCGTACATTTGGTACTATTCCCTATCCCCTGCTCAATATTCACCGGGCCAATCAAAGCTATGCCTACTCCATCGATTCTTATAACCTGATGAACTTTTTAGAGTTCGTGAGCGACCGGTATGCCAGCATTAATATTGATCAGCACTTCGGAGGTTTCTTCTTCAATAAAGTGCCTTTATTTAAAAAATTAAAATGGCGCGAAACTGCTTCTTTTAAGGGGCTTTGGGGAGGGATAGGCAACAATAATAACCCTTTATTAAATTCAGCCGTGTACCAGTTCCCGGTTGACGGAAATGGGGTACCGATCACCTATGCACTGGGCAGCAAACCTTATATGGAAGCAAGTGTTGGCATCGAAAACATTTTCAAGTTTGTGCGCGTTGATATGGTGAAACGTCTCACCTATTTAGACCACCCGGATATTGCCAAATTTGGCGTCAGGGTGAAAATAAAGTTCGACTTTTAATTATTAAAAAAAAATATTATCATTATTAAAGAAATGGAACAGCAAACATCAGTACGGACAAGCCTTCAGCTGGGGATCTATAAAATTATCGACCCCTTTGTAAAGCTGCTTATAAAAGTTGGTCTTACGCCTAATGCGGTTACCTCCATCGGTTTTGTGCTTAATGTAGGCGTTGCCGCCATATTTATCATAGGTGGTGAAGATGGCGATCGTGCTAACTTAAGCTATATCGGCTGGGCAGGTGGCCTGATCCTTTTTGCGGGCTTGTTTGATATGCTGGACGGGCAGGTAGCGCGTTTAGGAAATATGAAATCGGTATTTGGTGCTTTGTATGATTCGGTACTTGACCGATACAGCGAACTGATCATGTTCCTGGGGATTTGCTACTATCTTGTCGCTCATCATTATTTCCTGAGTTCTATATTCGCATTTATAGCACTTATTGGTTCCATGATGGTGAGTTATGTACGTGCACGTGCCGAAGGGCTTGGTGTAGAGTGTAAAGGTGGTTTAATGCAACGGCCGGAAAGGGTAATTACTATTGCGGCATTTGCAATTGCATGTGGCATTACCTCAAGCTACATTGGCGGCGACTACAAACTTTTTATTCCAGGTATTAAATTTCATGTTTTTGAAACCATGTCTATTTTTACCTTCCCGATTGCCATACTTGCTGTATTAACAAATTTAACCGCCTTTAAGCGACTGGTAGATGCCAAAAAAGCACTATCGGAGAGTGAACATGAATAAATTGTCCTGGCTGAAGCTGCTTCTGATTTTCTCAGCATTTATTATTTTTGTATTGCCAATGCAAGCTAAGGCAATACCGGCTTGCACCAGCCCCGTAGTAGATTCCGCAGGTAAAAAACTGATTAGAAAGTTAACTTTTCCGGTTCCGCCTGCATCAGTTGAAAGGTTATTTTACATCCAGCGGATGCCCAATACCAACACGCTTATTTACGAGTTAAATGTAGACGAAAAAACAGGCAAGCCAAATGTCGACGAGCCGGTACATCCCTACTGGATCCGGTACAATGAAAAGGGGCAAAAAGAAGAACTCAGCTATATCCAGCGTAAATTTGCCTATGGATTGGTGCAAAAACCAATGGGTGACGACAAGTATGATATCAGGTTTGTGTCATACAAAAAATTTCCGCTCACCTTGATGAAGGGTGCTGACGGAAAATATCATATCTTCGCAACAGTTGCGCGAAAACCAATGGCGCTACGTTATATATTTATACAAATAGAGGGAGGTTCGTTCTGGTTGCCAAACGTAGTGTATGTGGAAATGAAAGGAACGGACCCGGCAACAGGAAAAGAATTTACAGAACGTTTTAAACCCTGAGTTTTATGGCAAAGAATTTTGTATCTAACTCACAGGAATCTGTGAGAATGTTTAAGAGTAGTTTTTTAGAGAGTTTATCAAAGGTGCATTATTTTGTACCCATTATAATTTTTGTACCTGTTATTTTGGTTTGCAGCTATTTTGCTTACGATAAGCAAATTGGCGCCTTTAATTACATTTGGCTTTTTTTATTGGGCCTTTTTATATGGACGCTTACCGAATATATCATGCACCGTTTCGTTTTCCATTTTGTACCGAAGCAAGGTTGGGCGCTCCGTCTGCATTTTATTTTCCATGGCGTACATCATGATTATCCCAGTGATGCAAAACGTTTGGTAATGCCCCCATCGGCAAGTATCCCTTTGGCAACCGGCTTTTACTTTTTATTTAATGCCTTATTACCTGCAAATTTCATCTTTGGATTTTTCCCGGGCTTTATTTTAGGCTACCTGGTGTATGATATTTCTCACTATGCTATTCACCACTTTAACTTTAAAGGCAGCTTCTGGAAACAGATTAAACAGCACCACATGCTGCATCATTACCAGGACCCAACTAAGGGTTACGGCGTAAGCTCTCCCCTTTGGGACAAAATTTTTAATTCAGATTTTATTAAAAAGCAGAATGGCTGATGCTGTTTCAGGCAGCGTTCAGGTCAATTCAAAAAGTGTTAGTATTGTATCGGGGCTGTCATTAGTTTACTTAATCATATCCTACTTCCTGGTAGGGTTTAAATCCGATCAACTGGTATTGATTGCGATTTTTAACGTGCTGTTTTACGCATCAACGGTAACCCGTAAGTTTATCCTGGGCTTCGCCATCTTTATCGTGTATTGGATCATTTTTGATTATATGAAGGCGTTCCCTAATTATAATTATAACGATGTGGCTATCCGTGACCTATACGACACTGAAAAAGGTTTGTTTGGCATCCATTTCAATAACACCATACTTACGCCCAACGAATACCTGCTCCTTAAAAAAAGTGATGCCATGGATGTGTTCGCTGGTTTATTTTATCTGTGCTGGATCCCCGTACCACTTGGTTTTGCAGCTTACCTGTTCTTCCGCAACAAACAACAATTTTTATATTTTTCGCTAACTTTTGTGGTGGTAAATCTGCTTGGCTTTATTGTGTATTATGCCTACCCTGCAGCACCACCCTGGTATATCCAAGTACACGGTTTTAACTTTCAGCCACTTACTATGGGTAATACCGCTGGCCTGGCCAGGTTTGATAAATTTTTCAACGTCAGTATATTCAAATCCATCTACTCAAAAGGTTCAAATGTATTTGCTGCTATGCCGTCGCTCCACTCATCCTACCCGGTTATCGTCTTATATTACGGTTTAAAAAACCGACTGGGTTACGTAAATATTTTCTTCGCGACAGTAACGTTAGGTATCTGGTTTACAGCAGTGTATGCCAGCCATCATTATGTTTTAGATGTAATAGCAGGCATATTGTGTGCAACGTTAGGAATTAGCCTGTTTAATATTATTCTTTCCTCTTCCGCGCTGCTTAAAAGGTCACTTTTAAGCTACGAAAAAGTGATCCGCTAGGTGTAATTCACTATACTGACCTTTACACGATACAAATGTTTAATTTTATTTGGCCGTTAGTGTCTCCCGTTAAAAATATTTTATCCATTTTTGCCTTAATACCAGCCTCTTAGCAGCTCTCTTATCCTATATAGCTCTATATTGTATTAAACAAAACCTTAAGGATAATTGGGGCATGCAATTTGATTAGCTGTTATTGACTATTTACTAATCCCCATACGGATGAAGAAGCTTTTTATCTTTTCCTTTTTATTATTAGCCTCATTAAAAATGTTCGCCGCACCCAGCGAACTGGATAGCCTTAAACAAAAACTGCAACTAACTACCGATTCGCTTAAGGGCCCTGTGTATACCGAAATTGCAAACGTTTATCTGAGATACGATACCATTGTAAATAGGAACTTAAAAAACTATTACCAGAAAGAAGCACTGAACTATACCATGCTGGCACTGCACAAATATAGCCGTTATGGCGATTCTGTTGGGTTAAAGGTAAGTTTCGATGCACTTGCTAAGGTTTATTACTCTCAGCGGAAATTTAGCGAGGCTAAATGGTTCAACTTGCAATCTGCCAGCATTTCACGCATAAAGAAAGACATGCCCGGGTTGATTTCCTCACTCATCAGGCTGGCCGCTATCAAATCAGAGATTAAGGATTACAAATTGGCCATGCGCGATTTGAACGAAGCTCTTGCTTTATCTATCAAAAATAAAATACCCGAGATGGAGGCTTTAGTTCAAAAAAACTATGGCTTTCTTTATAACCGCATGGATAAACCCGAGCAGGGTGAGATAGCATTTAAACGTTCTGAAGAGATAATGGCGAATGTAAAGGTAGAGGGTGATGCTTCGATGGTGGCCATCCAGAAATTTGCGCAGGATAGCGTTGGTGCACCCGCAATTGCACCTTCAAATAAAGTACCAGTACTGAAAAAAAAAGTGATCTTAGCCGCAAAAAAACCAGTGGTAAAAACTAAAAAACCTTTGCCTAAAAAATTGGTGGCTACCATATAGGTACAATATTTTTTTATTCAAATGCGACCGAAGACCTTTGGGACGGTATAGCGGTTGGACTAAACCAACTTCTAATATATTAGTCTAATCCCGAAATGAGAAAATTGATCTTAGTATCTCTTCTTTTATCAGGCGTAATTATCGTCTGTGCTTTTACCACTGCATACGGGCAATACGACCAAGAATCATTCAAACAAGAATTTTTAGCGCTCATCAACAAAACACGAACACAAGGCTGTAATTGCGGCAGTAAATACTACCCTGCAGCCGCCCCCCTCGTTTGGAATGATAACCTGGAGCGTGCCGCGCAAGGCCATGCTGGTGATATGGCTAAGCGGAGTTATTTCAGCCATACCAGTAAAGACGGGCGAAGTATGAGCGACCGCATTCTTGCTGCAGGATATGTTTTTAAAGGCTTTAAAAGCTTTGCCGTTGGCGAAAATATAGCCTTCGGCCAGGGAAGTATTAAAGAGGTTACGGCTGGTTGGTATAAAAGCGTGGGCCATTGCCAAAATTTAATGAACCCGCAATTCAAAGAAATTGGCGTGGCCGAGAACAGGAAATACTGGGTGCAGGACTTTGGCGGCCGCGAGTCCTTTTCTGCGGAACAGCAGCGTTTGATCAAATCAGGCAAATACCGCCTTGTTCAAAAGGCAGTTGATCAGCACTAGTCTTCCTTCGTTTTGGCGCTTTCTTTGGTAGGCTCTCCCGTGTTTTTTACACGGTTATCTGGTCGCGGTCCTCTTTTGTATATAACCAATCCATTCAAAAAATTACGCAACAGCTGGTCTTTACAAGGCTGAAAGTTTGGGTGGTCATCCGCACGGAAAATGGCACTCAACTCGGTTTTTGTAGTACGGAAATTGGCGAGCTTTAAAATCTCGATAATATCATCATCACGCAGGCTTAAAGCCACGCGCAGTTTTTTCATTACATCATTATTGCTCATAAATCTGCTGTTTAAATCTTTTTAAAAACCACCACGCCGTTGTGCCCGCCAAAGCCGAATGTATTGCTCAAAGCGGCGTTGATCTTTCTGTCTACCGAATGGTTGATCACTACGTTAAGCCCTTTAGGTATTTCCGGGTCGATAGTAGTGGTATTGATTGTAGCGGGCACAATACCATCAGTAATTACTTTTACACTGATAATAGCTTCTACCGCACCTGCTGCTCCTAAAAGGTGCCCGGTTACTGATTTAGTGGCACTCACCAACAAATCTTCATTGCCGTTAAAAACTGCGCTGATGGCCCTGGCTTCACTTAAATCGCCAACAGGAGTTGATGTGGCATGTGCATTAACAAAACCAATATCACTGGTATTTAACCCGGCATCTTCCAATGCCAAATGCATTGCTCTGATGGCCCCTTTTCCTTCCGGATGGGTAGCGGTGATATGATAGGCATCAGATGTCATTGATGCGCCACCAACTTCAGCATATATATGCGCACCACGCGCTTTTGCATGCTCGTATTCTTCCAGTACCATTACCCCGGCTCCTTCACCCATAACAAAACCTTCGCGATCAATATCAAAAGGCCGCGATGCTTTGGTCGGATCTTCGTTGCGGGTAGATAGTGCCTTTAAAGAATTGTATCCACCTATAGATGCTTCGCTGATAGGGGCATCAGATCCGCCGGTTATGATGATCTTAGCCTTACCAAACTTAATATAGTTGAATGCATCCATGATGGCCGTATTGGCGCTGGCACAGGCCGAAGCGGTAGAAAAGTTTACCCCCATAAAACCAAACTTAATGGAGATTAAACCAGATGCCATGTTAACCAGGGTCTTTGGGATAAAAAACGGGTTAAAGTGAGGTTCGAAGCCTCCCTCGGCAAATTCTTTATACTGCTGCTCAAAGGTCTCCATCCCACCCTGGGCTGTTCCAAAAATAACACCCACATCAAAAGGCGACATCTTGTTGATATCGAAACCAGCGTCCTTTATCGCTTGCTCAGCCGCAATAAGTGCATATTGGGTATACAGATCACTGCGTTTAATTTCGTTCCTGTCCAGGTGATGGGCAGGGTGAAAATCAACGATCTCCGTAGCAAATTTCGTTTTAAACTTATCTGTATTAAACCTGGTGATGGGTTTAGCCGGGCTGTTACCCTCAACAATATTCTTCCAAAAGCCGGCAATGTCCATCCCTACTGCGGAAACTACACCCATGCCGGTAACTACAACTCTTTTCATCTATTATCTCTACAACTAAATTACTGCGGCGCAAAAATACTACAGTAATACTTAATATTTAACAATTTTTTTACCATCCCATTATTGCCATCGCTTGCAAAAATCCGGGTTGAAGCGGTGCAAGGATCAAAATAGTTTCGGCATCATTCACCGGATGTTTAAAACTGAGCTCTGCAGCATGCAGTAACATGGTCTCCATCTCCCAGTTCTCTTTAAACATTTTGTTTTGTTTATTACAACCATGGGTACGATCCCCTATAATGGGGTGAAATATATGAGCGAAATGCTTTCTTAACTGGTGCATCCTGCCGGTTTGCGGAACAGCTTCTACCAAAGAATATCTGGAAGTAGGATGTTTACCCAGGGGAACATCCAATTCAACTTGTTTCAACGTTGTGAAACGGGTTAAGGCGTCCTGCAAGGTTCCGTTCTCTTTCCGTAACGGGTAATCTATTTCCATTTCATCCGGGGTATAGCCTCTTACCACTGCCAGGTACTTTTTACCCACGCGGTTTTCCATAAAGGCCTGTTGCATGGCAATTTCCGTTTGTTTATCAAAGGCGAAAAGCAGCACGCCCCCGGTTTTACGGTCTATCCGGTGTACCGGGTTCACTTTCAGGCCTATTTGGTCGCGCAGCATTTGAAGCGCAAATTCTTCTGCATCGGCCGCTATTGAAGACCGGTGCACCAGTAAGCCATGTGGTTTATTTATAGCGATGAGGTAATCGTCCTGGTAAAGTATTTCCAGCATCAAAATTAAATTAAAGCAAACTGAAACTGCCCGGTGATCTGATTAAATGCTACCCGGTCGGCTACTGCCGCAACGGCGGGATCAATACAAAAAACCTCACTTTCAAAATAGCGGGAAGCTACACTTACATGGGTGGACCCTGCATGCTGGATAAACAATTGCAGCGCAAGTTCAGGGTCGTTATTATCTTTAGACAAGTGGGCCAGCAATATATGGCTCATAAAACTTGGTTTATGATCTATAAAAAGCTGCAAAGCCTGCCCGTTGGACAAGTGCCCCTTGCCGCCGCGAATGCGTCGTTTTAAATGATACGGATACCTGCCCTGCTCCAGCATAGCTTCATCATAATTGGCTTCTAAAAACACAGCATGGCATTGCGTAAAATGGCGAATAAGGTGCTCGCAGGGCGCACCGATATCGGTAAATACACCAATTTTAATGTCCCCATCGGCGATCATAAAGCTGTGAGGTTCAACAGCATCATGGTGCTTTGGAAAGCCGGTTACCACTAAATTGCCGATAGTTACGGGCCTATATGATCCCAGGCTGTAGCAAAGCTCTTTAGGCACATCTCCGCAATGATGAACGGTGCCGTCGGTAACATAAACCGGTAAACGGTATTTTTTTGCTAACACGGCTAAACCGCGAATATGATCAGAATGTTCATGAGAGATAAAAACGGCCTTCACTTTCTGCATGGACAGCCCCAACCGCAACATTCTTTTTTCGGTTTCCCGGCAGGAGATACCCGCATCGATCAGCACTGCTTCGTGCTCATTACCAACGTAATAACAATTGCCGTTACTTCCCGAATTTAATGATGCTATATATACCGGCATAAGCTACAAAATAAAACATTTTAGGCTACAATAGAAAGGTTAACGCCGGGTATTTATTAACTTTTAATAAAAAAACATTCACCTTAAAAACTTGCTGCAACTGAGGAAGATCACCGTAGTACGGACTGAGTAGAGGAACAGAGATTACCTACCAGCAGCTACCTATTATTACTTTATCGAAAACTGATAGCATCACCTATAAGTTCAAAAAAAGGACCGGCTGAATAGATCAACCGGTCCTTTTCAATTATAATAACGCTTTTACTATTTAGTGCCGGTGGTCACCTGCATCGGGTTGATCCCTGATGACTGGCCTCTTACCGGACCATTTGCGCCCATCTTTTGTTTGAACAGCTGGAATTTAGATACCTCGCCGCCTTTACCCCAGTAATTATTACTCTCGTCGATATCGGCAGTTTCCCGCATCGGATCCAGTTGAATAGAAACTACTTCTTTATCCATTACATAAAATTTGCTGGCCGTTTTTTCGTTCATCCGCCAAATTTGTGCCGGCGTACGATCTGTTTGAGTTGTACCATCTGCAAACTTAAATTCAACAATAATCGGCATTACTAAACCACCTTTGTTGGTGAAATTTAGCTCGTAAAAATATTTAGACCCGTATTTTGCTTTGTCCTCTTCGGTCATCGCTTCAGTTGCCATAGTTGGTACCGGCTGGGCCTTCATCAGTTCATTAAATTTCACCGAATCGGCACCTACCATTCCACGATCATATTTCCAATAGAAATCATGAGTGGCGGTATCAAGATCCGTTTGAAACTTGATATTCTTATCGGTACGGTTACGAACCTTGGAAATATCTTCAAAACTATTAACAGACGGCGGCGCAAGTTTTGGCGCGTTACCGTTACGTTTCGGAGCGGTGTAGCTGTCTTTCAGATCAGCCTTAGCTACTTTAACAGAATCTAAAGATATATCAACCGGGTCGGTTCCGTAGAACCAGCCTCTCCAAAACCAGTCCAGATCTTCGCCGCTGGCATCTTCCATGGTGCGGAACAAATCTGCAGGCGTTGGGTGCTTAAACGCCCAGCGCCTTGCGTATTCTTTAAAGGCATAATCAAACAGTTTGCGGCCCATAATGGTTTCGCGCAGAATGTTTAAGCCGGTTGCAGGTTTGGTGTAAGCATTAGGGCCAAAGCGAACAATGTTCTCTGAGTTAGACATGATTGGCTCCAGCTCATTCTTTGGCAATTTCATATAATCAACCATGGTATAAGCCGCACCTTTTTTGCTTGGGAACTTATTATCCCAAAGTTCTTCGGTAAGGTATTCAATGAAAGAGTTTAGGCCTTCATCCATCCAGCTCCATTGGCGCTCATCGCTGTTGATGATCATTGGGAAGAAATTGTGACCAACCTCATGGATGATCACCCCTATCATACCGTTTTTAGTGCTCTCGCTGTACGTACCGTCTTTTTCGGTACGGCCATAGTTAAAGCAGATCATCGGGTACTCCATACCGTTTGATGCCTCTACACTTTGCGCCACCGGATACGGGTAAGGTATGCTAAAATCTGAATAGCTTTTGATGGTGTGCGCCACTAAACGGGTAGAGTATCTGCTGTACAGGTTGTAAGCTTCTTTACCATAAAAGCTCATGCACATTACGTTTTTGCCGCCTACATTCTGGCCCATGGCATCCCACACGAATTTACGTGAAGAACCCCATGCAAAATCGCGCACATTGTTTGCCTGGAATACCCAGGTTTTTTTAGCAGTGGACGGTGCAGCTTCTGCTTTTTTAGCATCGGCCAGGTTAACCACCTGTACTGGCACCGGAGACGTTTTGGCTTTGTTGTAACGGGCCAATTTTTCCGCACTTAGTACGGCTGAATAATTTAAACACTCGCCTGTAGCACCGATAACGTGATCTGCAGGCACCGTCATTTGAACGTGGAAATTACCAAACGTTAACGCGAATTCACCGCGGCCGGTGAACTGGTGGTTTTGCCATCCCTGGAAATCGCTGTAAACGCAAAGGCGCGGGTACCACTGGGTCATGGTGAACAGGTAATTGCCATCCTCCGGAAAATACTCATAACCGCCACGACCGCCTATGGTCATCCGGTCAGTTATCTTGTAGTTCCAGTCGAGGTTAAAGATGAACGACTGACCAGCCTTTAAAGGAACAGGCAGCTCTATGCGCATCATCGTTTTATTAACAGTGAAAGCTAATTTTTTACCGGTAGCATCAGTCAGTTTGGTGATCATGTCACCCAGGCCATTATCTTCATTGCTGTTACGTCCAGCCGCACGCTCCAGGTTCTGGATAGTAGTTTGCTTCGGCATGGTTGAGCTGCTTTGGTAATCAGCGTTATTTTTAGTGCTGTGCTGGTTTTCGTCTAGCTGTAACCAAATGTAAGTCAGCGGATCAGGCGAGTTGTTAAAATAGGTAACCGTTTCGCTGCCAATCAGCTTCAGGTTTTTTTCATCCAGCTCGCACTTGATGTTATAATCGGCACGTTGCTGCCAGTATTTAACGCCGGGGGCGCCGCTGGCTGTACGCTGCTCGTTCGGCGTGCTGAGTATAGTGCCCAACTGCTCAAATTTGTTGCCGTGGTTACTGCCGGGGTTGTTTTGAATGTTCTGCGCAAATGCAGCCCCTACGGTACCAAGAACGAATAAAAGTCCGGTAAAAATCCGCTTCATATATGTGTTTAGTTTAATAGTTTTTCAATGTAAAAAAGGTAGCCGCTCAATAGCCATTTTTATGGCCAATGCGAACACACCCGAAGATAAAAAAAATATCCAATCCCTTCGCTTCACGTTCAGCATATTGACGAATACAAAAGCAAATACCAGGATCACTGCCACCACCATGATCTGACCTGCCTCCAGACCGATATTGAAGCCAAAAAGCCCCATCCCGATGCCCTGACCCTGCGCCAGCATAATGCGAATGGAGTTGGCAAAGCCCATCCCATGGATCAATCCAAAACCCAAGGCAAGGTAGTAGTTCACCTTAGCGCTGCCTTCTCTTTTATCAACCCTTAAAATATTATTGAGGGCAGTTATAAAAATGGTGCAGGGGATCAGAAACTCCACCCATTTACTGCTAAAGCGGATAACATCCAGCACACTGAGCGCCAATGTAAGGCTGTGCCCGATTGTAAAAGCGGTAACTAAAATAAGTACCTGCCGGATATTTTTAAAGGTGTAAACGGCGGCAAGTGCCAGGATAAAAAGTTGGTGATCTAAGGCGTCGATGCTGATTATGTGCTTCCATCCTAAGCCAAAATAAAAAACAAAATCAGACATGTGCAATAATCAGGGGTTGAAAGCGTAAATTTAGCAGGTTTTAACTATAAATAAAACCGCGCACTATTATGACCGCTTTATTAGCCAAACCGCTATTATATTGTTACATTTTATTGGGGACTTTAGGCATATCAAAGCCCGCCAACAATGGCTTTCATCCGCTGCACGTAAGCACATCAGATATCAGTTACAACGCCAAGGACGGTCAGGTAGAGGTAATCCTTACTATTTTTACCGATGATTTTGAGCGGGCACTGGAAAAACAATTCAACACCAAAGTCGACCTGACCAGACCAGAGGTACACGCAGCTATGGACGCGCTCGTAAAAAAATATGCTGCGGGGCACCTGCAGGTAAAGACCGGCGGGGCAGTGCTTTCGTTAAACTATTTGGGATACGAGATCAACAAGGAAGCGGTGAATGTTTACCTCGAATCGCCCAGAGTTGGCGCACCCAAAAAAATTGATGCGGATATTAGCCTACTGCAAAACCTTTATGACGACCAGTTGAACATTGTGCATATGACAGTGGCCGGAATCCGCAAAAGCGGCAAACTGGAGAGCCCGGCGCGGAAAATTACGCAGGAGTTTTAGTTCGTCCCGCCGGGGTAGCACCGTATAAAAATGAGATGGCGCTACCCCAACTCCTATACTAACCGTTAGAAGCGTTGAATTACGCTGCCAAAATCCGGTCCCACTCGGGATGCTTCTTCAAAAATAACTGTACATAGCTGCACGATGGGATCATTACCAGCTTATGCTGCTCGATATAATTAAAAGCTTTTTCAACCAAAGCTTCGGCAACACCCTGCCCCTGCAATTCTTTGGGGACTTCAGTGTGGACGAGATAAATTTTGTTATCCTTCGTTTTGTAATCGATAAATGCGCGCTGCCCATCCACAAGTAGTTCAAAATTGTGGCTGGCCTGGTTGTTGATCAGTTCGATATCGTCGTAGTTCATTGCCTTACTTTTTTAAAATTGCTTGCGGTCCAAATAGCCAACAGCAGTGCTAATAGTTTGTTCATATAAAAATGGTGTTATTGGCCAATTCTATTTCTTCGCGACTAATGGTATGCGGCCTGCCGTTATAAACCTTCAGGGTTACTGCCGCATCCATACTTTTCAAAACCTTTACGCTTTCCTCTACCCTGGTCAGCGGTACATGCGGGTCAGGGTTACCGGTAGTGATCAAAACGGGCATGCCCACAAAGTCGCCAGTATAGTTATCCAAATTAACCCGCTCACCTATCAACCCACCTGTAAAGGCAACCGCACCGCCAAAAGGCTGCGCATGGCGCGTAATGTATTCCAAAGTTAAACACGCCCCCTGTGAAAAGCCCAGAAAGTAGATCTTGTGAACCGGAATACCGTCGGCAATTACCTGCTGCACGGTTTCATCAATAACACTCAAAGCCGAATCAAGCGCGGGTTGATTTTGGGCATCGGGTGCTAAAAAACTAGTAGGGTACCAGCTTTGGTTGGTGGCTTGCGGCGCGTATATAGCAAAGTCAGGTATATTTAACTCGTTAGCAATACCGATAATATTGGCAGCTGTACCTCCCCTGCCATGCAGAAGGATCAAAGCGCCTTTGGCAACGGCGGGTGCTGCACCCGCCGTTTTTATTTGTTTAGTGTGGCTATACATCGTTATTTAGAACAGTTGCGGTAATGATTTTTCTAAATGAGCACGTAATCTTTCGTGTTGTTCCGGCAATTTTAGGTTTTGGCCCAGTTCTTCAACCGGCTCGTCTACCGCAAATCCCGGATTATCGGTCGCGATCTCAAACAATACACCTCCCGGTTCGCGGAAATATAGCGAATAGAAGTAGTTACGGTCTATTTTATCCGTTATGTTTAAACCCATCCTTGCTATCTTTTCGCGGTACTGCATAAGTACTTCCTCATTTTTCACCCGGAATGCCACATGGTGTACGCTGCCGCCTGCAACATGCCCGGCTACTTCACCTGCCACTTCCACCAGGTCAACAATGGCCGCATTATCAACTGCGTCGGTTACGAACCGGTAACGGTTTACGCTTTGCTCTAATAATTTGTAGCCGAACACACCGGTTAAAATATCAGCTGTCGGTTGCATTTTATTGGTGCTGATGGTGACATTGTGGAAGCCTTTCAAAGCGTTCTCCGCTTTTACCTCATCTGTTTCCCAGGGCAAACGTTGATCAGCGTTTTTAGATGCGGTCAGCTCTAGTTTCAGGCCATCGGGGTCCAACACGGTTAGGTATTGCTCACCAAATTTTTCGGCTACTTTATTGTAGATCACATTGTGTTTTTCGAATCGTTTCAGCCAGAAATCAAAGCTACCTTCGGGTACAGAATAACCAATCTCGGTTGCCTGCCTGGCGCCTCTCCTGCCTGTTTGGATGCCTTCCCAGGGGAAAAAGGTTAGGATAGTTCCCGGCTCACCTTCTCTGTTGCCATAGTACAAATGGTAAGTTTCGGGATCATCAAAGTTAACGGTCTTTTTAACCAGCCGCTGCCCTAAAATATTGGCGTAAAAGTTGTAATTACGTTTGGCATTGCCTGCTATGGCTGTGATGTGGTGGATGCCGTTGATTGTATTTTCCATGTTGTTGTTAGATTATTTTTGTGTTTAATAGTGCCTTGTTTGTTGATTCAAATGTCGGGATAATCACAGTATTTCAACTTAATGTACATTAAAGAGAAAAGTTAATGTAGGTTAAGTGAAGCTACAGATCGCCTGGTGAGAATGGATTACACAGAGAAAGCACTAAGTGACACAAAGCCTTTATAGTTAGCAGTGGTTGCGTGATTATTATAGCTGGCTAGATAAAATATCTATTATTTGTTGCATCCTTTATGGGGATAGAACTTCATTGGCCTCACGAAGAAAAGCAAAAAGTGTTATTCTAATAATTAAGGGTTAATATGGTTATCATTAGAAGATCACAAAAAATTGACTATCAATATATTAACACAACTTAACCTTGATCTCTAGTTTGCAAGCAGGTATTACAGCCTGAAGTTCATTGACAGATATGGGTAGGTACCCTCTTTAGAATGCCCTACAAGGACCTGTACCACCACAACCGCTGCAGGCGAAAAGTAAACGCCGCCGCCGTAGCCCTGGTGAATGATGTTGGCATCCCTTTCATTTGTCCAAACCCGGCCGGCATCATAAAAGCCGCTTATACCCAGTTGGCCTGGTAGTATATAGCTTTTAATGTTGGCCAGTTTTAGCCGTGCCTGTAAATTATTATAGAGCATGTGCCTGCCCGCAAACCTGTTTTGCAGGTAGCCCAGCAAGTTACCTTGCCCACCCAAAAACATACCCTGGTAAAAGGCCGGGTTGCCTACCGTGATACCGCCACCAATCCGGTCGCTTAAAACCAATGCGCCGTTGCCGGTGATCTTTTTATAGAAAGTAAATTCAGACCGCAGCTGTCCGAAAGATCTGGAGTCGGTATTCAAGCCGGTGTAGCCGGCCAGGGTTGCGGTAAAATAATAACCATCATTTGGGAAGATCCCGCCTTTACGCTGATTGGCAATATAGTTCACTGCAAGGCCCAGGTGTGCTTTATCATTACCTACCACAAGGCTATCGTAGGAGTTTACAGCATTAGGCCGGGCTATCAGCCTGCCCACGTTGTCGCTGGCATCCAAGTGGTAGTATTGAAACGAGGGACCAACTGTAATGCTCCGGGTATTATCCAGCCGCCAGCGCAGGGCGGGGTCAAACTGGTAAGTATCGTAACGGGTACGATAAAAGCGGCGGTAACCCGGAAACTTTAGCAGCGCAGTATTATTGCCGAAGCCAAAAAAGTTTTGCGTATTATCCGGCGCCTGCAGATAAGCCCTCATCACCAGATCCGCCTTGCCGAGGGCGTCAATCCATTCGCCGTTGTACCGGATGCGGAACGCCCGGGTAGAAAATGAATGGGTTACCAGCAACTGCTGCAAACTGGTGTATGGTGCCTTGCGGAACCCATCATATTTGGTATACTGCACACCCGCGCCTATCAAAAAGCCGTCATCGGCATTAAGGGCTATGGTAGCCAGCGGCATCCAGATATTGTAGGGATTGGTGGCCACGTACTTGGTGTTCATCGTATCCCGCGAGAGGCGTTTGGCAAACACACTTTCATCCCCTGTAAATGTGGCGCTGTCACGCTTGTCATATACCAGCACCTTCCCTTTACTTCTGATGCCTTCGTAGGTTTTGGTGCCCTTACCACCTATTACCCTCAAATTAATTGGTGATGATGTGTTGTTGATCACTACATGGTCGTCCCCGTCAGACACATACAGCCTGATCTCATGGGTAAGCCCGGGTTTGTACACCATGTTCAAAATGGTATCGGCAGGCTGGCCGCTCTTTTTTATCTTGCGGATCAGCACCAACATGCCGCCATCCGCAGCATCGCTAATGTTCACTAATTCGCTCTTGTTGCTGGTGCGGATATCAACAATACGGTTAATGAAATGATAGTAGTTATCCATTGCGGCCGGGATGGCACCTCTCCGTTCTTTTAATTTAGTAAGCAACTCCTCATGCCGCATTTGATAAACCCCGGAAGGTAAACGGCGCAAGCCTGCTTCCAAAACTTCGTCGGTTTCGGCAGCAACAAACTCGCGGGTGATGCGCATCCATTCCTCATAGGGGATTTGGGCATCGGTATATGGCTTTATAAAACGGGTTTTATAGATGGAGTATTTGGGGCGGGGAATGGTGCCGCCAAAATCATCAAATGCAGGGTTGATGAACGATACTGCGGCCACGCTTGGGAACACTCCCTGCGAAACGTGCATCACCTGGTCGCGGTCGCGCGGAACGCCAACGTACATCTTGCCGTTACCCTTTTGCCTATCCAGCCAGCGCCATTGGTCCTCATGCCTATCCCAGTCGGCCAACAGCAGGTCGAGCAACCGGGCCCTTAAAAAAGCCTCACCGTCAAAATGGTTATCATTATCGGCGATGATCTTGCCAAGGGCTTTTTCGGTATTGTCAGATTCCCCGCCCGGTTCGCGCTCTTCCAGCAGGCAAACCGTATTGGCAAACTTTTTACGGTATTTACCCAGAGCCTCATCATCGGCAACTACACCGATGATCGGCGTAGAATGCGGCACGTTGGCTGCCTGGGCCAATGGCGGCACTATTAATGCCGAAAACGGGTGCTGGCTGCTCAGGGCGTCATCCAGCCAGTCGATTGCTATGGTACCCTGGAAGTTTGCAGGTAATAATTTATCAGGTGTTTTTTCAACGCTGCGAATCACCCACTCTTTACCGGTTTTATCTGCCAGCCTGAGTGACTTAGATTGCATCCCTCCCCCTTCGCGCAGGGGTTTCAGGCCGCCATAAATTTCCGAAATTTTGATGAGCGGCAACTTAACCGGCGTGGCCCATTCCTTGCGGTAGTTTTCACCAAACAGCCAGCGATGCACTTTTGAGACATCATTATATGATGGGTGCACCTTTATGATAATGCTATCTCTAAATGCTGGCTGTGTAATTCCTGTATTTTGCTGCCCATAGCTTTTTAAAGCCAAGCCAGAAACAACACAAAGGATAAGTAGGTTTTTAAACATAAAGTGCGGCATAAAAATTTAACAACAATGAACCATGCGTTACGGCTCTGTTGATCCGCAACGCTTTACTTTTGCCCGGTGTATTTGAAAAGCATAACATTACCGCTTTCCAATTCGTCACCTTCGTTAGAGATGTACATATTGCCGGTACTGTCAAAGGCGATACCTTCCGGTTGCAAAAAACCCTTAAGTGGATAACTGGCCTGTACTTTCCAATTTTCATCAGCAACAACCAGTATTTTATTGATCGAGGACAAGATGAACCACTGTTTCGTAACCGGATTTTTTGCAAATGCTGACGGGCGGAATTTAAACTTGCTTTTCTCACTGTCCGACGGATCTTTCATTATTATGTTGAAATCGCCCGTTTTAGTGATACTCCCGTCCGTGTTCAAATCGAATATATAACCGCTGTTATTATTTGATGATTTGTCCACTTCGCATTGTTTGCAAAGTACATAAAGCTTTTTAGTATCCTTATCAAACTCCATTGCCTCATACTCTCCGGCAGGCATCAGGTGTTTCACCTTCTGGCTTTTGATCTGTCCCGAGGCTACTTCACTTAAGGGAAAACTATGAAATTCACCATCACTGCGCAGTATTACTGCCTGGTTATTGCCAACGGCTATGTCTTCGTAATCTCCGTGCTTGGCAAATTTAGCACTTTTAGCTGCTTTATCACCTAAATGCAGGTAATAGATCATTCCGTCCTCATCCTGTTCCGCGTAGAGACTTTTGCTATCTCCATCATTAAAAGCAATGCCGGATATTTCCTGCAGATCCGCCGGCATACCGTATTTTACCGGACTGGAAAGATCATAACCCGCAAGTGGCTGAGCTCCCCCCTCATCATTAGTACCCTGTTTTTGGTCTTTTATATCCTCACTCTTATCGGTATTCTTTTTGCCGTTCTGCCCGCAGGATGTTATGGTCACGGCAATCAATACTGCCGACATTAAAAATATTATCTTTTTCATATTCAATCTAGTTATCGGCATCTTTTCTGTTCAACAAGTGATAGATCGCCTGTTGCGATTGTATCAGTTCCCCAGTAACCTCGGGTTTTATATTGTTAAGATGCTCATCTAATAACACCGCCTGCACATTATCGTTTAGCTGCAAATTAATTATTTGTAGTAGTTGCTGCTTAATTTGCTCGTCAAATACCGGGAAACAAACTTCTATCCGATGATGAATATTCCTGTTCATCCAATCGGCCGATCCCATAAAAATCTCCTCGCGCCCATTGTTACCGAATATGAAAATGCGGCCGTGCTCCAGGTAGCGGTCTACAATTCGTCTAACGGTGATATTTTCACTTTGCCCAATAATGCCGGGCACCAGGCAGCAAATGCCCCTGATGATCAAAGAAATCTTCACCCCGGCCAATGATGCCTCATAGAGCTTATCAATCATTTTGCGCTCTTCCAGGTTATTCATCTTAATCGTGATATTTGCCGGCAACTGTTGTTTGGCAAATTCAATTTCCCGGTCTATCAATTCTAAAAAGCGTTGCTGCAAGTTAAATTGGGCCACCAGTAAATACTTAAATTTGATCTGGTTTTCTGCTGCCGGTTTTTCGCGTTTCGCTAAAAAGATGAACAATAGCTCAACTTCGCGCAGCAATTTATGATTGGTGGTCAGCAGGATATGATCGGTATACGTTTTAGCAGTGCCTTCGTTAAAATTTCCGGTTGCTAATAGCCCCGAATAGGCTATCCGGTTATTGGTCCGCGTTTTTACCAGCGCTATTTTAGCATGTACCTTCAATGCGGTAACACTGTAGATGATCTCCGCCCCTGCCGCTTTTAGTTTTTTTGCCCATTTAATATTGTTTGCTTCATCAAACCGGGCTTTTAACTCTACAACTACCCGCACTTTTTTGCCGCTTTTTGCAGCGGTGATCAGCGCATTTACAATTTTAGAATCACTTGCTACGCGATAAAGTGTTACGCTGATCTCCTCTACATCGGGGTTTGCTGCCGCCTCGTTAAAAAAACGAAGAATGGTATGATAAGAGTGATAGGGCGGATTGACCAGCAGGTCTTTGTGAGCGATTACCGATGTCAGCTTTTCTTCCGTACCCACATCTGCTAATTCTATCGCAGGCCACTTGTCGTAGGTTATTTTGGGATCGCTAATGGGTAGAGAGAAGAAATCTTTTAAGTTATGATACCTACCGCCTTCTACTGTGGTTGGTTTATTGAGGTTAAGGTAGGTGCCCAGGCTATCCAAAATACGCAGCGGCATATCTGCCTGGTATAAAAACCTGGTGGCATAGCCCAAATCGCGCTTATTCAGTTGTTTTTCAATCTGTTCTGAAAGGTCACCTGAGTATTCATCTTTCAGATCCAGCTCCGCATCGCGCGTGATCTTAAAACTGTAACAGTTTTTTATTTCTGCTTTAGGAAAAAGCTTATCCAGGTTAAAACGGATCACATCATCCAAAAAGTAAATGTATTGTTCACCATCAGCATTGGCGGAAAAAAACCTGGGGAGTTCATCCGACGGGATGTTTACCAGTACAAGTTTATTATCAGTATCCCCGGTCAACTCCACCAAAAAATACAACTTGTTATTTTCCGGAAAATAGCCGTGCGTAGAATCTAATGCAACTGGCTGCAAAAATGCCAGCACTACCGATAAAAAGTAATTGCTTACATCAGTCAGTAGCGCTTGTGGAAAAGGCTCGTTATATACTAAATGAATTTTCTGCGCACGCAGCTGCGGAATAAGGACAGTGGTTAAAATTTGCCCAAAGCGCTGCTGTTGCGCCAGGATAGTTGCAGATGCCCTTGCCAGCAAGTCGGTTTGTTTATCCGCATCGATGTCGCTGCTTTTCTTTTCCCCAATTTTTTGGAGGGCACGCAAAACAGGCATCCGCACGCGGTAAAATTCATCAAGGTTGGATGAGTAAATGGCCAGGAACCTGATGCGTTCCAATAACGGGACAGAAGTGTTGGCGGCTTCATCAAGCACACGCTGGTTAAAGCCCAACCAGCTTAAATCACGACTAAAATAATGCATAAGAGGCCTTTAAAATATAGGTTTGCCGGAAAAGAACGCAGAGAATACAATGAATGCGAGTACAGATACGATGAGCCCGAACATGAATATGTTATAAGCAATACGCAACAAACGATATTTTTTCCCCAGCACTACACCCTGAGAATATACGTCTTTGATAAGGCTGCCGTAGAGGAAATCTTTGTCCTCCATCATTTTCTCCATACCGTAGTTATATTCTGCTAATGTAGATTTGTAAAAGTTCCCGAAAAATAGCAGGTTGACGCTCTTGTTATCGACGTCCTCCTTCTTGAATTCTCCGCTGGGGATAGACGGACGCGTAGCGAGGATAGAAAATACGATTGCCAGTAAACTTATAGACAGCAAAATAAACGTTGGGATAATGAGGTATTGATTCTCGCTTAACCGGCGCAGCACCAAACTAATTATTGCTGAAAGAATAATGGAGTTTACCGTGATCATGATGTGCGCCTTGTTATCGGCCATATCACTCAACCGCTGGTGGTTGGTAGAGGTGATCCTAAACATGGTTTCAATCCCTTTCTTGGGCTCTTCTACTTTTGCCTTGGCTTGCCTACTGATAACAGCAATAGCATCAGATTTATCATCTTGCTGTTTCGCAGCTGGTTTTTGCCCGACCTTTTCAGATTTTTTATCTGCTGCTTCGTCCTTAGCTTTCTCATCGGCCCTGGCCACTTTATCCCTCAAGATCCGGATGTTTTTTTGTTGGGTGCCGTTTAGCAATACCTGGCAATAATCGGTATGGTATTGATGTTCTGATAAAAAAACAATGCTTTTTCGGCGCCAGTCTTGTTTACTTATTTCCATCCCTTGTAAGGTCTGCACTTCTTTTCGCAACAGTTTGTCTGTGTCAAAAAAATCGTCGGTACCCAAATGGTACAGGTCTGCATCGCAGATAATCTTCTCCAGCAAGTTTGAGGGAGCTTGCGGCATTTTTGTAGCCATTATACAGCTTTTGATGCCGGCTCTGTCGCTTTCCTCAACGGCTTGCTCGCTTAACCATTTTTCGGCAAGCTGGGCACTCTTTTCTTCGTGATTATTTACATCAATCATATAGCCCGTATCATGAAACCATGCGGCCGCAACAACTACAAAATAATCCTTGTCATTAAGCTGATAATGGTTGGCGATTTCAACAGCACGATTGACCATATTATCGGTATGCTGTAAATCATGGTAAACTAACCTCGGGTCGGCATGGGCCTTGTAATAAGCAGAAACGTACTCGTTAATTTGTTTTAATAATGGATGGTAGTTCATAGTGATGCTGGATAACAAACCCGTAATAAAATTGTGTGCAATTGCATGCGGGGCGAAAACAATTTTTTAAGTACTTTGCTTAAAGTATTGCCCTGTTTGGGATAAATATAAATATAAATACATAGGTGCAACCCATGATTGATTTTTTTTGCAAACGTACAGTTAGGTTATCAATTGTAACACTGCTTTTTGCAATAGCTGGTACCTGCACAACACTATTTGCCCAAACCGTGGTGGTACCGGCGAAAGATACTGTTGCGGGTTTACCTGCGGAAAAACCCAAGGTTGCTGTTGTTGTGCCGAAAGACGATAATTTTATCCAGCGGTTTGATGACCGCACCATGGTTAGCCTTGCACTGCATCGTACGCCGGAGGCTACGCCAACCATGCGTTTTCTGTCGAGGAATATCATGTACGGCAATATTGGCGTACCCGCCGGTTTACTTATTGGCGGCATTATTACCAATGACCGTAACATGCGCGAAAATGCCGGCTACGTGGCCAGCAGCACCGCCATTACTTTTGTGGCTACTTACCTAATCAAAAAACTGATTGGCCGGCCCCGCCCCTTTCTTCGGAATTTAAAAATAGTACCGGTATATATACCCGGCGAAAGTTCATTCCCTTCGGGCCATTCGTCTACCAGTTTTTCAACCGCTATGGCACTTTCGCAGGCTTATCCAAAATGGTACATAATTGCGCCTGCTTTTTTATGGGCAGGCGGTACAGCTTACTCAAGAATGTACCTGGGTGTGCATTACCCTACGGATGTTTTTAGCGGGGCCGCGCTAGGAACAGGCACAGCGTTGTTATTGAAGCCTGCGTTTTAGCCATAAGAATAGCGTTTGCGCCCTTTTTCCTAATTAAGTCATAAAGAATAATTTGCTTTAACCTAAGGGCAAAATATGTTTATTTTTGAATTATAATCTATCTGCCCCAGATGCTATCAGAACCTACTTACCTTCCTGCCCGGATTGTTGCACCTGTAATTGAGGCGCACTTTAAAAAGCATTTGCAGGAAGCGCATGAGCTGCATCACCAAAACCTGGCTACCGAGCCGGATAATATGATCATCGAGGCGGTGATCGATATTGGGTTTTGGGCCAGCCTGCGCCGTGAGGAGGGGCATTCGCCAAAAATTTCTCTGGCACTGCTACGGCCAGACCAATCTGCACAACCACTGATATTTGGACAAAAGCTGAGGCTAACCCCGCAAAACCTGAACAAACTTGCACCAGCTGTTGAACAGCCGGGCATCCATTTAGGCGTATGGCCGGAAGGAGATGACCTTTTCATCTGGGGAACAACGCATAGTATCCCCTCAATTTGCTTTGTGCTGGAGGTTGTGGAACCCGGCCTACTGGTAATTAAACACCGCCGGGTTGATGGCTTTGGTAAGTTTGTAAATATTGCCGTTTTACAGGGCGACCAGATAAAGGTTTTAGATGAGGTGACCATGGGCGTTGCCGATTGCCCTGTTTTGCTGCAATCGCTGGCCAAAATGCCTTTGCCGTCGTTTATGGGCGAATCCTTTAACGTGCTGGTACAGCTTGCAGCATCTATGCGTGTACACGGTAAAGGCGGGCTGGTAGCAATTGTACCACCAGGAACTGACAAGTGGCAGCAATCGGTAGTGCATCCAATAAAATACCCGGTAATTCCAACGTATAGCGCTATACCCGGTTTACTCACACTTAACGCTACCGAAAGGAAAAAACTAGAGTGGCAGGAAGCTTTGCTGGAGGCGATTGACCTGATAGGCGGGTTTACTGCCGTAGATGGTGCAACCGTTATTACGGATAAATATGATCTGCTGGCCTTTGGTGTAAAAATAAGCCGGGCCGAAAATAGCGCTCCTGTGGGCCAGATTGTATTAACCGAACCGCTGGCAGGCGCCAAAGCTACCAAAGTGCATCCGGCACAAAATGGCGGTACCAGGCACTTGGCTGCAGCACAATTTGTGCACGATCAAAACGACGCTATTGCATTGGTAGCTTCACAGGATGGGCAGTTTACTGTTTTTGCATGGTCGACAGATATGCAGATGGTGCACGCCCACCGTATAGATGTGTTGCTGCTGTAATCATTCAAATTTAAAATAGTCTGCGTAATTTCGTAATTATGAATCTGAATGCATTAACCGAGAGCCCTTTTGTTCTCCATATATCATTTCACAAGCTAATCGAGCACTTTGAACAAGCAGCAGCCAGCCAAAGCGGCCCGCAGGCAGATTACGCCAGGGCAATTTTAAAGCAGGTGGAGCCGTTTCCGGAGCTACGGACCGGGATCATCAACAAGGAGCAGATTATAAATAACACGGCCCTAATAAGTAACCTGCTTGAAATTCTGTTCCCAAAAATTCTGACTAATAATGACATAAAAGCCGTAACTGTTCCGTATCAGGACATCCTGTTTAATGAAAGTGCGCGGTTTAAAAACATTCTTGCATCAGCCGGCGATACCTTTAACATCGCATTCAGGGATTACAACGAAGAGCAATTTTATATTATGGCGTGCTGCATTATCCTGGATAGTGTATATGGCACCCATCTTAATTTTTCCAAGCCGCTTTATTATGACATCCCCACCAAAGATGGCATCCTTAAACATTACCGTATCCTTTACAACGCAGACTTTTTAGAGCTGACGCCAACAGATAAAGCAGTAAAACTAACGCCGGAAGACATTGAGCTGCTGACCGATAACTACAACAACATTGATATTTGGAAAGAAAAATTCCCGGTGGGCAGCTGGGATCTGCGCGGCTTCGGACTTGTTTCGCTATTTGATGCCACAGTAGAAAGCGCGGTTTCCTCTTTAAAAGGAACTTTGCTTGGGGGTGACGATCTGGACGTAAATGCGCATGATGACATCGAGTCGGTTTTCCGTTCAATCTATAAGATCCCTGACTTACAGGTAGGGTTCCTTTCGTTTGATCCCGACGAAAACACTTTTACCCTGGCCCCTTTTAATGAGCAGATCAAAAGCTTTTTATTGCCGGATGAGATTGAGGAAGAATTGTGTTCAGATACTCTGTGTACCACGTCGCTCTCTACACTTGTCAACGAGCGCATCTACTTTGCCATAGCAGACGTGGATAAGTACATAGCAGAGAATCCGGAGAGTGTAATGGGCAAAAGATTTAAAGAACAGGGCATCAACAGCTTTATTCTAGCCCCGGTGGTTAAAAACGGACTGATGCTGGGGATCATCGAACTGGTATCGGGCACAAAACGCGAGCTAAACAGTATCAACGCCAATCAGCTGGATGTGGTCATGCCTTTCATTACCGATACCATTGAGCGTAAATTTGGTGATATGCGCAACCGGGTTCAGGCAATTGTGCAAAATGAGTACACGAGCATTCATCCGAGTGTATATTGGAAATTTAAAAAAGAGGTAAATAAGTTCCTGGCATTAAAGCGCGATCACAAACAATATAATTTGCGGGAAATTACCTTCCGTAATGTTTATCCGCTATATGGCCAGGTAGATATTAAGGGTTCATCAAATACCCGCAATCAAAGCCTGCAAACCGACCTGGAGAACCAGCTAAAATCAGCGCTGGCACTGGTAGAGGAACTATCTGTATCGTCTGGAATAGACTCGCTGGATGATGTGGCCCAGCGATTAAGGAAATTTGAAATAGAACTATGCTCTGAAGTAAAAGCGGATACCGAGCAGCAAATCCTTCAATACCTGGAGAATCAGGTGCACCCCGTTCTGAAACAAGCGCTGGTATTGGAAATTGACAATTGCCCTGCTATTACCGAATACTTTGAAGATGTAGAGAAATTGGGCGACTTTCATTTGCAGCGACGAAAGTATGAAACTACTGTAGCCATAATTAACGAGCGCCTTGCCGTTATGTTGGATAGATGGCAGGTGGAGGCTCAAAAAGCTTTTCCGCATTATTACGAACGGTTTAAAACTGATGGTGTAGAGCATAATTTATATATAGGTGCAGAAATAGCTCCAAACCAGCCGTTTAACATGAACCAGGTGCATAACCTTCGCCTTGGGCAGATACAGGTATTGTGCGAGATGGAACTGGAACATCATTTTAACCGTGAAGTACTGCCCTATCCGCTGGAAGTAACATCGCTGATCCTGGCTTTTAGTCTGCCGCTTTCTATCCGTTTCAGGATGGATGAAAAGCGATTTGATGTGGACGGCACCTATAACGCCCGTTTCGAGATTGTAAAAAAACGGATAGATAAGGCCTGTGTTAAGGGAACAACCAAACGCATCACCGATATAGCGAAGCTGACCATTGTGTATACCAACCGCGATGAAGAAAAGGAATATTTAACATACATTCATTTCCTGCAAACTAAGAAGATGCTGGATAGTAATGTAGAGATGCTGGAGGTGGAGGATCTGCAGGGCGTATCGGGCCTTAAAGCCATCCGGATCGGTATCCTGTATAATAGCAGTGTACCATTTGACAGGCATTATACTTACGAGGAACTACTGGAAGAAATAGATTTGGAAGAACTGCACTATCACGACTCCAGCGAACCAAACCTACCGCTTTTATAGTCGGCAATTGCCTGTTCTATTTCTGCGGAACTGTTCATCACAAAGTTATCTTTAGCAGCAACGGGTTCTTCAATAGGCTCCGCAGAGAGCAGGAGAATTTGAGTATCCATTTCCGCAGTAAGCATAATCTCTTCGTTATCTTTTTCAAAAACGATTAGATTATGCTGTGCGATACTTTCCTGGTTGACGCAGATGCTGCCCCTGATCACGTAAATTAGCGTCCAATAACCGGAAGTAACGGCTAGTTGCACCGTTTTACACTTTTCTATTTTGCCTATTACCAAAATTACCGGAGTAATGCTATGAAGAGGCCCAGTCTTTCCATCGAAATCACCGCTCACCAATTGCAGGTTTACGCCCTCCTGCTCCAAAACATTTGGCTGTTGAGCCCGGGTGGCAGATTGATAAGTCGGCTCATCAAACTTATTGGCTGCCGGTACATTTACCCAAAGCTGAATCAATTCCTGCGTCCCCCCATTTTGCAGTAGTTGTTCTGTTGGCCCTTCACTATGTAAAATGCCTTTACCTGCAAACATCCATTGCGCAGCACCTGCTGTAATGGTTTCACTGTGCCCTGCACTATCTTGATGATAACCCTCCCCCTGCAGCATAAAAGTCACCGGCGCAAACCCGCGATGCGGGTGCGGATGCATGCGCAATTGCTGCCCGGGTGCAATCTCCTTCGGCCCCATATGGTGCAGCACTATAAACGGGTTAGCAAACCTAAAATCCAAATGCGGCAAGGGCTGTATAACGGTATCATCTTTGGTGATCTGCTTTGCGCGGCCCTGAAGGATATGGAGGATCTTCTTTTTCATAACGTATTAATTGAGCATACCTGCAGCGGATATCTCCGCGGGCTATTACTTCGCTTGCTCTTTTGTAAAAAATGCAGCTTAGTTTAAAACACCATATTTACCCGATTGAAATTCTTCAATAGCCTCTCTTATCTCTTGCTGCGTGTTCATTACAAAGGGGCCGTAACTGGCTATAGGCTCATTAATAGGCTCTCCGCTCAAAACTAAAAGCACTGCATCAGTACCAGCAATAAGTGTTATGTCTTCACCATCGTTTTTAAACAGGATGAAGCTGTGTTCTTTAGCCGGCTCACCGTTCACAGTTACATTTCCATTGATAACCAGCAAGGCAGTATTATGGTCGGCCGGTACGGTGAAACTGGTCTGCCCCCCTTGCTTCAGTTTGATATCGAAAAGATTTACCGGTGAAAATGTACTGGCCGGGCCTTTAATTTCATTATATGTACCAGCAATAACATTTACTAAACCGGCATCATCCGGCAAAGTTATTTTGCCCATTTGGGCGGCGGTGATCGGCTGGTAATTGGCCGGAGTGTTTTTATATTTTTTCGGCAGATTTACCCAAAGCTGCACCATCTCGAATGGCCCGCCTTTTCGCGAAAATTCTTCTTCGTGATATTCCTTATGCAGTATACCTGTTCCCGCTGTCATCCATTGTACGTCACCGGGATTAATAACACCACTATTACCGGTACTATCATGATGGGCCACACTGCCTTTGTAGGCAATGGTGACGGTTTCGAAACCTTTATGCGGATGTACATCTACCCCTCTCAAATGATCCGACGGTCCAAAATCAAACTCGGCATTAAAATCAAGCATCAAAAACGGACTAATGCGCTGTTGTGAAATACCTGCACCGGGTATCATATTATAAACCCTGAAACCATCACCAACCATTCCCGGTCTTGCCGGGCGGGGGATCATTCTTTCTATCGATTTTTTCATCTGAATTGCTCGGTATAGTACAAAGATACCCGGTTAATTAACGATGCCCAATAAAGTAGGTTAACTGGAATTGTTAATGTAGATTAAGAAATTAGCAGATTAAAGCTTAGTAATCAAGCTGATTGATATAATATCAATAGTCGCTGAACTTGCTTGCAATGACAAGAATGAGAGTTAAATACTACTTAATTATCACGGTATTCAGCATTTTGCTTAAAAACTCGGGCGTTACGCCAATGTAGGAGGCCACCTGTTTTTGAGGAAGGCTCCGGATAAGCGAAGGATAAAGTGTACAGAAATTAGCGTAGCGTTCCATCGCGCTGAGGATCATCCCATCTATCTGGCGGTGCTGATAAGTGGCCATAGCATTCTCTGCCAGCATGCGGCCAAAACGTTCAAACTTTGTAAATTTTAGCTGCAGGGCGTCCAGATCTGGTTTGTTTATAGAAAAGATCTCACTTTCTTCAATGGCATCTATGTTTAGGCGTGCGGGTTCATGTTGCAAGAGGCTGCGCATATCAACTATCCACCAGCCGGGAGGGGCAAATTGTAATACATGTTCGCCGCCATTTTTATCAACCGCGTAACTTCGCAGGCAACCGCTGATCACAAAATTAACCTTCGTGTTAATTTCACCCTCTTCCAGCAAATATTGTTTACGCTTTATCTTTTTATAACGAAGCAGCGAAGTGAAATAAGTTTCTTCCTCGCTGGTAAGAATAACATATTTGGCAATGTTGGCTAAAATGGGTGAATGATCCATTATGCAAGTATAGAAATTTAATTACCACATTTTAAACGAAGACGAATTTGTTCGCTTATTGAATTTTAACCTTTATCAAATACAAAAAGGCCACAGCGGTAAAACCCTGTGGCCTTTATATTATACTTTCCGTATGATACAATTAAACCGTCGTCTCTGATCCGGAGCAATTATAATTATCGTGAAATTGTACCAGTTTTAACATCACATCAATAGCTGTTTCGTAATTTTTTACGCCTACAACTTTTTTGTATTCATTCTCCAGGTATTCTACCTGGCCCTTTAAATGGTGATAGAATTTTTCACCTTCGTCCGTTAAATACAGCATAACTGCACGCGCATCATCCGGACTTTTTTCGCTTCGCACCATATTAGTGGCTTCCAACTCCTTAACAATCTTACTTGCTGCCTGCTTGCTTACATTCAGTTTAGCGGCCAGGGCATTATTGGTGATGCCGGTGGTACCAATGCTCATAAAAAACGGCAAATGCGCATTATTAAAATCGAGATGATTCATCCGGCAAAGCTTTTTCATGCTCCACTCGTCCATAGCCCGCTTCAGCATATACACCAGTTTACAGGTGATTCGCTGTGAATCTTCTATTGTATTACAAGTATCTCCCATGTTAATAGTGTTAACAATTAAAAGTCAACCTGGTTTACGAATTTACGTTAAAAATCGAACTTAACAAATGCGCGCACTCCGTACTTTGGAGCACCCGGATTATCGAGGTAAGTAAAACGCTTCACCAGGTCTACCCGCAGCACCTTAAATATATTTCCAACACCTATACTTCCTTCTGCATAGGGCGTTGATCCTAAAGAGTAAGTACCGCCATTAGCACCAGAAGGGAAACGCAGCAGGCTACCGTTATTAGTCGGATCATTCTCACTGCGTACGCCGCCCCAAAGGGCTTTAAAGTCGATAACTTCGCGCAGCTTCAATTTCCTTAACAATGGCACACGGTTAAACAGGAAACCGTTAAAGTTATGGTCGATAGCGATGCTTGCATAGTGATCACTCACAAACTCCTGGAAATTCATCAGGTTGTACGAGTACAACTGAAAGGCATAAGTTTGGTTGGCATGGTGAATATCCAGTAGCGGAAAAGGCACCTGGCCAAATAAATAACCACCTTCCGTACTTACATCAGTAAACCCTAACTGCGACAGGTAGAAACGTTTAGTAATATTGGCAGTAACGTTTTGATAGTTGTAATCTCCACCTGCAAGGCCTTTTACACCCTGTGCATAGTTAAGTGTAAATACCGGGTACTTATCAGGTATGGGAGTACGGTACAGTTTGCCCTGGTAAAATTTTTCGTGTGGCGCCCACCGCAGCTGTGCTGATAGCTCTGACGTGCGGATAACTCCCACATTATTGAGGTTACCGTTTGGCAAAAGGTTTTCAAACACCAATGAGCCGGCAGCGCTTTGATTCCATTTTTTAAAGCCAAGCGCGTAGGATACGTGATTAGTGAATTCATGCACATAATCCAACCTGAAAATATCATTGTATAACCAGGTATCATTTGCGCCACGTTTAAAAGATAACAGGAAGTTACTCTCCTGTACAAACTGCAACTCCTGGCCCGGCACCTTGGTATCGTGCTGGAAACTCGCCCGGATATAATTCTGCGGAAAGGAGTAGATAGATTTGTTGTTGAGCGAGTATGTACTGCTCAAAAAATACTTCCATCGCTGATCTTTTGTACCGTAGGCACCGTAGGTTTCAAAATAGTAACGTTTACTCAGCTCAGGCGTGCTGCGGCCACCAATACGGCCCCGGAAACCTTCTACCGGGTTAAAGCTGTAAAAGGTATTAGCCGGGCCAACTTCAAACTTGCCATAGTTTTTATACCCGGCAAACAGCAGGGTTGCAATATCCATCGTTTTTTTGAACGAGGGAATAGTTTGCAGGCTATCTATGTTTTTATAAATGCTTGCAGCTGCGGCATCCAGCGTATCCGGGCGGCTCATGAGCCAGTAGGTGTCGTCTTTATCGGCTGCGTTGGCTGCCACTATCTGGGCCGGCCCCTTGTAAGTATCATCGGTACGGGGCGAGTTAATTACAAAATTATTTACGGTAACCAAACGCTCACCATATACACCACCGCCTTTATTTTTGTTCAGCCCAAATTCAATCTTCAGATCGCTTTGACTCAAATGGTATTTGCCATCGTTGTTTTTCTCAAAAGCAAGGGTGGCCTGCATCTGCCTTACAAAGTTAAGGTTGATGTTTTTGTTGACATTCAGCTGCGCGTTCTGCACAGCAAAATTACCATCCATCGTAATATATATTTTTCCTTCAAATAATAAACCGTTTGTATTACGCGGGGTAAAACTTAGCTCGATCAGGTTTGGCTGCTGATCTTTTAGGGTATCGGTAATAAAGAATTTATAAAAATCCGGGGAGTGATCGGCAATTGGGCTCAGCAATTGGTTGCTGAGTAAGGATACATTATTATCGTAAATATTGATATCCTGGTACATCCTGTTGAAATAAGCAGTTAAGCCCTGGTTATCTATAAAGCTCTCGTCGTATTTAACTTGCTTGTTGGCAGATATCACCTGCTTTTTAGCATAAGGTGCCTTGCGGAAATAATTATCTGAGAGTTTTTCTTCCTGGTACAAAGGCAACAAGGTTTTACCACCAATGGCAGTAGAATCCTGTTCGCGGAAAAGGAACTGGTAATTTTTAAAAATGCGCTTGTTCCTGAATTTTTCGCTCACGTTGCTCAGGGCGAAGTTCATCCGCTCGTACTGCTTGTACTCGGCATAGTTGTAATTCTCTAATTGATTCTGCTTTTTGTGGGCTATAACCTGGCGAATCAATTCAACTGCAGGGTTATCTTTATTGGTGTATTTTTTCTTTTTACCCGATTTTACCACCACCTCGTTCAAACTGTGGTTATCCTCAACTAACGCAATGTTGATCTCCTGCTCTTTACCAACTTCAATGTTGCGCGTGGCGGTTTTAAAGCCTACGAAACTGACCTGGATTCGGTTGTAATTTGCCGTGGTGCTGATACTGTAACGGCCCTGTGTAGTAGTACCTCCGCCTATGGTTGTGTTAGCAAAGGTTACCGTAACATAGGGCATTGCCTGGTGTGTTTTAGCGTCAGTAACGGTACCTTTCACCACGGTGGTTTGCGCATGAAGTGTAAGTGAGGCCGAAATTAAGGTGATAAGTAAAATGCTTTTCGAAAAAAGCGTTTTGTAAAAGGTTTTCATTGTGATGTGTGCTATTAAGAGTGCGATAAGGTTGTATTGTTATTATAATTGTAGCGGCGGTCGGCCAACTGGCGGCCTTCATTGCTGTATTTTGAGATGAATTTTTTCACCATGTTGCCCGATGTTTGTGCAAGGCTGCGAGCAGTTAAGGTGATGAACTCAACATTAATATCCATCCCATTCAAACTCTGCTTTATACCCTCCCCTAAGGCATCGGCCAGGTATTTGGCAGATGCCTTAACAAATGCGCTATTAGCAAACCCGGCGAAAACCGGAGTATTATTGTTTGTTGTTGAGTTAGCTGTTTTCATGGCTTCGAGATAATGATACAAAGGTAAACTAAGTTGACTATATTAGTCAACCCAGTTTACGATATTTTATCAGGTTAGTGTGTTTGTGACACTAAAATGAAAATACCGGTTCTGTAATTGTTCGGGCGTTTCCAGTAAAGACGATTATGGCCTAAAAACATTTTAACATCCGTCATTATTTAGCATAAATTAACAGTTCCGTATCCAGAAGCGCTCAAAGCCACAGCAAGCGAAATGGCGTGGTTGAACGACATTTAGCTGTGATTAAAAAAAAAATTGCTAAGATGGCCTGATCGGGCATACCCTGGAATACTTAATGGCTATTTGGTTGGATCAACAGTGCTTATATTCTTAGTTTTTCAGTATAAGATCCAAGACAGAATTTAGATGAAGTTATAAATGATTGTTTTTGAAAGGGATATCTCTAAATTTTTAAAGCAACTTTCGCTGCAGATCTGTACCCCAGCGATAGCTGATACTTAACTCGTGGGTGGCATTATTATATCCCCCCAAGTTAGCAGAGGACGTGCCGAACTGATAGCTATAGCCCACTTTAAAACTATTGGAATTTACAGAGATTATACCCGCTACTTGTTTATTGGTGCGGTAGTTAACACCCAAACCAAATTGCTCTTTCAAATAAAACGTACCTGATAAATCAGCTATAACCGGCGAACCTTGCAGATAGGATACCAACGTTGCAGGCTTAAACTGAATATCATCGTTTATTTTTGCAAGCACACCGCCGCTAAAATAATAGTGACTGCGAAGGTAATTGGCCTGTTGAACAGAGCCTGCCCCTAAATTTCTGAAACTTAGCTCGGGCACCGATAGTCCAACGTAATAGTGCTCACTGAAAAACATGATGCCAAAACCGATATTGGGCTTGATTTCGCGCACATCGCTGCTAAACACGGGGTCGTTAGCATCAAGTGATGAGTAGTTGGCTAAATAACTTCTAACACCGGCATTTAATGAAACAGATAAGAAAGAAGTGCTTGTTAACCGTATTGATTTGGCAAAAAAAGCATTTACTTCTGTTTGGTTCTCTACAGCAAATTTATCATTCACTAAAAACAAACCTGCTGCCGCACCAAAAGCTTCCAAAGGAAAACTGGCGCTCATTAATAAACTGGCTGGTGCACCTTCTAAACCAATGAATTGCCGCCTGCCCAATAGGTTGACATTACCTGCTTTATCGAGGAGGGAGTATGCGGGATTCACTGGTGTTAGGTTATCCGCATATTGGTTATAACTAAATGCATTTTGTTGGGCCACTGCCCCGGTGCCCGATAGCAGCAGAAATATGCATAAAAGTCTTTTTAGGCATACTATTGGTTCTATTCTATTCATTGTGATATTTAGGAACTCAAATTTGCTAATATTTCCAGACAATGGGAAACGGGTAGGAAGCATTAATCAGTTTGCTGGAAAACAGGTAGGCCCGGTCGCCCCAATTGCGGTAAGTTCCTTAATCCCTTCGCCGTAAATTTAGCAGGGCAGGCAAGATGGTTAGCCAACAAAAGCAAAAGCAATTTACATGGAGTAAAGTTAAAAACGCTACTGAGCATATTGATGGTGGAATTGTGATACCGAGGTATGCGGCTTAGTAGTTAATATGACTATTAAAATAGTAAATAAACCAATGGCTGTGGCTATCCAAATGAATTTGATTCAAGATTCGCCGGTTCATCAAATGAGTTTATCTGAACAATAATTAAAAATAAATTACTAACCCAAATAAGACATTAATACATAATCAATTTAAATTGCGATAAACCCTTGGTAAGTACTGGTTTGCTTTACTTAGTGCTTAAATTTGGGCATGGATAATTTTATGGCCGCGCGCTCGCAGATGGCATTGTCCCTCGGCTTTCACATTATATTTTCGTGCATAGGCATGGTGATGCCCTTTTTTATGGCGGTATCACACTTCATGTACCTTAAAACCAATAACCAGGTTTACCAAAACGTAACCAAAGCCTGGAGCAAGGGCGTTGCAATATTCTTTGCTACCGGTGCAGTTTCGGGCACCGTGCTTTCTTTTGAGTTAGGCCTGCTTTGGCCAACCTTTATGAAACATGCGGGGCCAATTTTCGGCATGCCATTTTCCTTGGAGGGCACTGCATTCTTCATCGAGGCCATAGCGCTTGGGTTTTTCCTGTATGGCTGGGGCCGGTTTAATAAATGGTTTCATTGGTTTACAGGTGTAGTTGTAGGCGTAAGCGGGTTAGCATCCGGCATCTTAGTAGTTGCGGCCAATAGCTGGATGAACAGCCCAACCGGCTTTGATTACGTAAATGGCCAATACACCAATATCGACCCGATAAAAGCGATGTTTAACCCCGCCTGGTTTTCGCAGGCCCTGCATATGTGTATAGCGGCTTTTGCAGCTACAGGTTTTGCAGTTGCCGGGATCCACGCACTAATGATCTACCGGAAGCGCAACATTAACTTCCACATGAAATCGTTCCGCATTGCGGCTACATTTGCTGTGGTGGCCGCTATTTTGCAGCCGTTAAGTGGTGACATTTCGGCCAAAATGGTGGCTAAAAGGCAACCGGCAAAACTGGCCGCCATGGAAGCCCATTTTAAAACGGAGCCTTATTCACCCCTTATTATTGGCGGTATACCGGATGTGAAAAACAAGAAGGTGGATTACGCGATCCAACTCCCCGGCTTACTCAGCTTCATGATCTACGAGGATTTCAAAACGCCTGTTAAGGGTCTGGACCAAATTCCCGAAAAGGATCAGCCGCTAATAGCTGTTACGCATTATGCCTTCCAGCTGATGGTGGCATTGGGGATGATGATGATGGCGCTTGGAATTATTTACCTTATCGCGTCATCAAAAAAGAAAAGCTGGCTGGTACAAGGATGGTTCCTTAAATTATTCATTGCAGCTACCCCGGTAGGCTTTATAGCTGTAGAGGCAGGCTGGACAGTTACCGAAGTTGGCCGCCAACCCTGGATCATCCAGGGCGTGATGCGAACAGCAGATGCGGTTACCCCTATGCCGGGAATTGGCTATTCCTTTTACCTGTTTACCCTGGTATATTTTACTTTGAGTATAGCGGTAACTTTTCTGCTTTACCGGCAAATAAAAATGGTACCTGTTCTTTATGATGAACCTAAACGCATTTTACATTAAATACTAAGCTGATGATGATATATGTTGTAATGGCGTTTTTATGGCTGGCCCTGCTGTTGTACCTGGTAATGGGTGGTGCTGATTTTGGTGCGGGCATCATTGAGCTGTTTACCTCTTCCGCCAATAAATCGCGCACGCGCAAGATCATGTACAACGCCATCGGGCCAATATGGGAGGCCAACCATATGTGGCTTATCATTGCTATTGTAATTTTGTTTGTAGGTTTCCCGGTCATCTATACCACCATGTCTACCTACCTGCACATCCCCCTGCTGATTATGCTGATGGGGATCATTGCACGCGGAACCGCGCTTACATTCAGGAACTATGATGCCGTTACTGATCATATGCAGGTGGTATATAACAAGATCTTTGTTTACTCCAGCTTTATCACCCCGCTGTTCTTAGGAATTATAGCGGGCAGTGCCGTAAGCGGCCGGATAGATCCGCAGGCTAGCGACTTTATGTCGGCCTATATTTATAGCTGGCTCAACTGGTTCTCGGTGGCTATCGGCTTTTTTACCGTGGCACTATGCGGATTCCTGGCAGCTATTTACCTTATCGGCGAAGCCCGTGATTATACTGAACGCCGCAGCTTTGTGCGTAAAGCACGTATCATGAATGTGGCGGCTGTAACTGCAGGGGCTATGGTTTTTATCGCTTCCCTCACCGAAAAGATCCCGCTGGTAGATTGGGTTTTCGGTAATAGCGTTGGCGTTTTGGCAGTAAGCGCAGCTTCCGTTTCGCTGGTTTTACTTTGGTATCTTATTTTTAAGGGTAAGCGTTTCATTATCCGCATTTTGGCGGGGTTCCAGGTGACCATGATCCTGCTAACGACTACCTACCGGCACTATCCGAACATCGTTATCCTTAAAAATGGGGGCTATCTCTCTCTGATAGAAAACCACGGAGCGGATAAAGCCATCGAGAGCTTGGGAATAGCGTTACTGGCCGGCAGTGTTTTTATTCTTCCCGCGCTTGGTTACCTGATATACAGCTTTCAGCGAAAAGACAGGGAGGTATTTGAACACTAATTACGGCAAGAGTAGAAGTACCCGGACAAGAGCAATCCCGGGGTGAATCAATGTGCTAATTTCAACCTCGTATTACAATCCCCCCGTTAACAAGCCTAATAGATCTGCTTTATTCAAGGATTTAAAAATTAAATCTGACGAGATCAGCTTCCCTGCAAGTTCCTTCTTTGTTTGCTGCAACAAAATCATCTTCTCTTCGATCGTATCAGGGCAAATAAGCCTTACAGCTACCACGTTCTTGTCCTGCCCTATCCTGTACACGCGGTCTATAGCCTGATTTTCTATGGCAGGGTTCCACCACGGGTCAACCAGGTAAACGTAGTCGGCAGCCGTGAGATTAAGGCCCGTACCACCAGCTTTCAGGCTCACTAAAAATACGCGGATATCCTCCTTATTCTGGAAATTATTGACCACCTGCTCCCTGTCGCGCGTGGCACCGGTTAGGTACGAAAACCCAATACCCCGTTTTATAAGCGCTTTGTGGATCAGATCGAGCATCCCCACAAACTGCGAGAAGACGAGAATCTTATGATGAGGCGATTTACTCTCTATCTGCTCCAGCAAAACTTCAATTTTGGCAGAAGCATCGCCGGGTACCCTTACACCATCCAGCAATTGCGGCGAATCGCAGATCTGGCGGAGCCTGGTTAAGCCTTTCAATACATGCATCGAGCGTTTCGGTAATTCCTCCTGTGTAGTTGCCGAAATATACTCGCGAAACTCCTTTTCGTAAGCGGCATAAACCGTACGTTGCTCTTCGCCCATAGGGCAATGCAAAATCATCTCCGTTTTTTCAGGCAACTCGGTTGCTACCTCAGCCTTGGTGCGGCGCAGAATAAAAGGCTTGATCTTGCTCTGCAGTTCAAGTGAGCGTTTGCTAACTTTAAACTGGTCGATGGGTACAGCATAAATCTCCTTAAAATATTGATGACTCCCTAATAAACCCGGGCAGGCGAAGGACAGTTGCCCATACAGATCAAAAGTGTTGTTCTCGAAAGGCGTACCGGTGATGACAATCCTGTTCCTTGCTTTCAGCAATCGCGCAGCTTTATAACGTTGCGAGCCCGGATTCTTGATATTCTGTGATTCATCGAGAAAAATGTAGTTGAAAGTGTAATCTTTCAGGAAATTTATATCAGACAGGAGCGTACCGTAGGACGTCAGCACCAATTCGAAATGGGTGAAGTCGGCAATACTTTTGACCCTGTCGGCACCGTAGACCGTATGGATCTTTAAGGATGGTGCAAACCTGGCCACCTCGGCCTGCCAGTTAAAAATTAGCGACGTAGGCACTACCAGCAAATTGGTATTGTGCTGAACCTTTTTGCGCTGCGACAAGATAAAGGCCAGGATCTGGATGGTTTTACCCAGCCCCATATCATCAGCCAGGCAACCACCGAAATTAAAATCATCTAAAAAATTGAGCCAGTTCAATCCCTGTTTTTGATACGGCCGCAGGGTAGTTAACAGGGTGTCGGGGACCTCCACATCACTGATGGATTCGAAGCTTTCAAACTTACGCCTGATCTCCTTCAATTCCAGCTTAACCGGAGCATCCAGCATCTCATCCGTATAAAGTTCTTCAATTACCTCATAATTCGTTTTGGCAATGCGCAGCTCATCCTCCCAGATTTCGCCTGCCCTAAAGTATTCATCAAATTTGGTCATCCATTCTGCAGGCAGAATACCCATGGTACCATCGTCCAGTTGAACGAATTTCGTTTTATTACGAATGGCTTTGTGCAAATGTTTAAGCGAGGCCTTGCGCTTGCCAAATTGCGCGATAATTTTAGCGTTGAACCAGTCGATGCCACTGAGTACCTTTATAGTTATCTTTACTTTGTTAGGGTTCAGCTTGTTATTGCTCAACTCGTTGAAACCTAAAATGGTTATACCTGCTTTATTCCAGGCTTCAAAAGCATTCAAAAACCAATCTTCGTCCAAAAAGCGCTTTTTGTGCAGGTAAAAGTATTGGATCTCATCATTTCCCTGCTCCTCAAAATACGGGTGTTGCTGAACAATCAGCAGGTTAAACTGCTTTTCGGCTTCGTCATTTCGCTGTACCAAAAATTCGTTGCCTTTAGCATCGGTGGCGTAGATCTGGGTATCCTTGCGGATCGGGATCTCGGCCTCGCCATAACGCATTACGGGCAGGATCATTACATGCGGCCCAAAATCCGACAGGTAGATGATTTGCTCATTTTTATCAAACTGCTGCTGTTTAATTTGTGCAGGAGTAGCTTTCAAGATATGGGGATAATTAACCGCCATACTTTCCTCCAGCTTATCTAAGATCCGTGATCGAAACGCTTTGAACTGCGAACGGTGTATCAACAAATTTTCCTTGCGCGATTGGAACAAGTTAATCGCTCCGAGCATGGCCAGATCTTTTACAAGGTATAGTATATTTTCCTGCCGGATAAAATAGGAATGTATTATCTCCAGGTCCTTAACCGGGAAACGCCCCTCGCCAATGTGCCACTCGCCCGAGATCTCGTAAAAATCACCTTTCGGCAGCACAGTTAACTGGATGCCCTGACCGCTGTTGCGCAAACCAATCTGCTGCAAAGCGGCAGCCGACACTTTTTCAGATATGCCGCTGTTATGCAGGTAAAAATCAAAATTTAAAGGGTTCTGCACAACCGACTTTAGTCCATCGAGGTTGGCTTTTGTAATCTTGGCATCGATGTTTTGCTGAAAGCGCGAAACGGCCGTAAAAAATTTCAACTCAAGCGGATCGTTGGTCTCCATTACCAATTGCAATGGGGAAAGTACGGTCATCGGGTTCTTGATCTGCCCGTCTTTGGTTAACCCAGCATCATACAGCTCTATCACCAGGTGCTTATAGAATTTGTGCTGCTTTAATACGATAATATTTTTTGTGGTTTCACCTGTAACAGTTGCCTGTGGTAAAGCTGTATCGCCAAACATAAGCTGCTGCTCCATCGCCTGCAAAGTCGCGGCATTTACTGGTAGCAAAGAACGCTCTCTGGGGCGGATCAGCAGACGATGATCCACCAGTTCGGCTTCAAAATACCTATCAAGGTCGGGCTGACCAACCATACCATAGTCTGCGGCTGCCTTATTTAGTTTTTCGTAGCGGAGCGCATGGTCGAAAAACAGGAGGTAGTTATCCGTAGAGATAATTTGAAGCAATGCAGAAGATTGATGAGTGCAAAGCTTGCTTTTGGATTGTTTACAGCTACAGTAAAGTACAATGGCACCCGGCTCCTGCAGTATCCTTACATCAACCGTTGTATCACCCTCGCGACCGGTAAAACTTGCTTTATTAATCTGAAATGCCTGCGATGTTAAGGATTCGGCACCCATATCTTCATAAGCTGTAGCCGGAGAATGTTGAGCAATGATTACCGCATTGAGCGTTGGCAGGCTCTTATCCTTCAGAAAGTAAAAGTCATTCTTTTTGTTGCCATCATTTGCGGTTAAAACTTGTTCCATTGGGATGGCTGCAAATTACAATAATAGCCGACACGAGCGAAGTATTTGTTATCGGGGGGAACGGCAGGAAGGCGTAAAATCGATTTTCGTCATCTTCCGGCCAATAATATCCCACTGAATGATCAATAAACCGTGTACCAGGCTATTCCTAAAAGGCCAGGCCGACAGCCCACCGTTACCTTGTCGCCCGCTTGGATACGGTCATACAGTTCGCTGCTAACGCTCTCCTCTTCGCCTTCGGTTTGTGTTCCCCATTTTTCAAGCACCAAATGGTAAGAGGTATGTTTACCGCGGGTAATGTTCTTGCCGGTAACTTTAACTGTGTACTCCGTTGGCTGAGCTTTATCGTATAAACAGTTGACTGCTGTACTTGCCGCGATACAATAAAGATAAACGAACACCATCATGAGAATCGAGGTGCCTATCTTTTTACCACTGCTAAAATTGAACGACTTATTTCCCGAAAACAAGACCAGCACCAAAATGGCAAATAAACCTCCCGATGGAAGCCACAAACTGTCAAAATTTAATAGCGAAAGATCCGAAACTAGTCGTATACCCAAACCAGCTAAAGGCATGATAAACCCTAATGCGATGCTTGGGTAAGGACTGTTCTTTTCCTCGTCGAACCTGATCAGACTATTACATTTGAGTACAGCGATAGCCAGCAGCGGATACAATACGCCTACGGTGACCAAAATTAAATATGCCGCAGGATAAAAGATAAGCAGTCCGGCTACCACGTAAGATGGCCAGTTCACAATATCGCATAACAATTTGGCGTGTTTAAGTTTTTGCTCCCGGTCTTCCTCGGTAAATCCTAAACTGTTGTCGGTAAGTATGCCAGTCAGCTGGTCTTCATACTCTACCAGGTCAAGGTTTGTAAAATTATCGGCCAGGTATTTTTTAAGCTCCTCAGCAGATGATATATATTTGGTGATCTTGATCTTTTTCAAACCGGCGGTCATCGGAATGATAGAGATGTAGTTCTCATCTAGCCTAAAGCCCTTTACATCAGTAAAATAAATAGTGCGGCTACTGTAAGCCTCCATATACACAAAGCTGTCAGTTTCTATCAGCAATCTTTCGTTATGAGTACGCACGAGCAGGTAAACGGAGCCGCAGATCAGGAGAATCAATACCGGAATGACCACGTAAGCCGGGATATCACTTTTTACATCCGTAAGCACGTAATACCCAAGCCAGCAAAAAAGACCTATACAACCAATAAGGGAAATATATAGAAAATAGCGCCAAAAACCAGCTATAGGGTATTGCCGGGTATCAGTTTGGGTATTAGTGTAATAGGTTGTCATAAGGATTGGGAATACTGACGCAAAATATGCAAATGTTTGATAAAAACAAAGCTGCCCCAACCATCTCTGCCAGTTTACTTTAATTAGTGAGCAGCCTCTTTGACATAATCATTCTCTAACGATATTATCGGCTAGCCAGATAAAACGACTACGGAACCAATAGAGTCGTCCTACCAAATTATTTCGGCATCTCACAGAACAGGTCAACACATCCCAAACGGTTTAGCTTGTTGGTTACTTAGCATGTGGAATGCCGAAATAAATTCACTGTTGTCCGGTAAAACGATTTTTTGATAAAAGTTAAGGGGTAGTTTACAAGCTACCCCTTTGTTGTTGATATTTGAGTTACCACACTTAAACATTCAACATGGGCAAAAGTACTTTTTTTACCGGACAGCCGGTGCTGAATCAGCTGTTAAGTTTACTTGACCGTAATGGAATAAGGTCATTAGCCCGGCGCGGTGAGCATGACCGCTATTATCGTTATTTCGACACTTATACCCACCTGGTAACGATGCTTTATTGTGCTTTCAATAAATGCACCAGTAGTCGTGAAGTAGTGAGCGGCATGAAGGCCTGCCTGCATAAACTCAGCCATACGGGCGTTATTAAGTGTCCGGCGCGAAGCACTTTATGTGATGCCAATGCCGGGAGAAGTTTTGAGGTATTTGCCCGTATCTATGATCAGTTATACCGTCGTCATAAGCATCTTTTACCGGACAGCCGGTTGCGTATAGACCCAAAACTTTTTATAGCTGATGCTTCTACCATCACGTTGTTTCAGCGAATATTAAATGCTCCAAGCCCGGGTAAGTTAGATGGCAGAAGAAAGGGCGGGATCAAGGTGCACACGTTGATCAATGCTGCGGACGATGTACCACTAAAGGTGAACTTTACCGCTGCCAGTGCCAATGATATGCCTTTTTTGAAAGAGATACACTTACAGCCAGGTTCATTCATCGTTTTTGATAAAGGCTATGTCAGTTACGCCCAGTATGAAAGATTCTGTAATGAGGGCGTATTTTTCGTTACAAGGCAGAAAAAAGATGCCCGTTACACCGTAACCACTGTCCATGAGTTGAGCGAACACAGTAAAGATGTGGGTGTAGTAGCGGATAGATCTCTCTTACAGGGAACACGGACTCAAAAAGAAGGCATCAAGCTAAAAGTCCGCGTAGTTACCTTTTTCGACAAGGAATCCGGCCGGACATTTGAGTTCCTGACCAACAACTTTTCTCTGCCTCCTGAAGTGGTAGCAGACATTTATAAAAAGCGATGGCTGATCGAGGTGCTTTTCAAACGGGTTAAACAGAACTTCCCGCTTAAATACTTCCTTGGCGATAATGAAAACGCCATTAAGATCCAGATATGGTGTGCTTTCATTGCTGATCTGCTCATCAAACTGGTACAGGTACAACTCAAAAGGAAATGGGCCTTTCAAATCTAACGTCGATCATCAGGTTGCATTTGATGAGCTACATTCATTTGTTCGACTTCCTTAACAATCCCGAACGGCTGTCCGCAGTGTACGATCATGCCGAACAACTAAAACTGGGGGGCTTGGAAATTGGTTTTAAGACATGATCTACTCTGAAAGGCCTTAAATCGTAACTTTTTTTATTATTTGAGTTTTTACCGGACAATAGTGAAATAAATTCGGCATGACGGCAAGGTGGGATTATCGTTTTAGCATGTGGGGTGCCGAAACAAGTTCACTGTTGTCCGGTAAAACGATTTTTTGATAAAAGTTAAGGGGTAGTTTACAAGCTACCCCTTTGTTGTTGATATTTGAGTTACCACACTTAAACATTCAACATGGGCAAAAGTACTTTTTTTACCGGACAGCCGGTGCTGAATCAGCTGTTAAGTTTACTTGACCGTAATGGAATAAGGTCATTAGCCCGGCGCGGTGAGCATGACCGCTATTATCGTTATTTCGACACTTATACCCACCTGGTAACGATGCTTTATTGTGCTTTCAATAAATGCACCAGTAGTCGTGAAGTAGTGAGCGGCATGAAGGCCTGCCTGCATAAACTCAGCCATACGGGCGTTATTAAGTGTCCGGCGCGAAGCACTTTATGTGATGCCAATGCCGGGAGAAGTTTTGAGGTATTTGCCCGTATCTATGATCAGTTATACCGTCGTCATAAGCATCTTTTACCGGACAGCCGGTTGCGTATAGACCCAAAACTATTTATAGCTGATGCTTCTACCATCACGTTGTTTCAGCGAATATTAAATGCTCCAAGCCCGGGTAAGTTAGATGGCAGAAGAAAGGGCGGGATCAAGGTGCACACGTTGATCAATGCTGCGGACGATGTACCACTAAAGGTGAACTTTACCGCTGCCAGTGCCAATGATATGCCTTTTTTGAAAGAGATACACTTACAGCCAGGTTCATTCATCGTTTTTGATAAAGGCTATGTCAGTTACGCCCAGTATGAAAGATTCTGTAATGAGGGCGTATTTTTCGTTACAAGGCAGAAAAAAGATGCCCGTTACACCGTAACCACTGTCCATGAGTTGAGCGAACACAGTAAAGATGTGGGTGTAGTAGCGGATAGATCTCTCTTACAGGGAACACGGACTCAAAAAGAAGGCATCAAGCTAAAAGTCCGCGTAGTTACCTTTTTCGACAAGGAATCCGGCCGGACATTTGAGTTCCTGACCAACAACTTTTCTCTGCCTCCTGAAGTGGTAGCAGACATTTATAAAAAGCGATGGCTGATCGAGGTGCTTTTCAAACGGGTTAAACAGAACTTCCCGCTTAAATACTTCCTTGGCGATAATGAAAACGCCATTAAGATCCAGATATGGTGTGCTTTCATTGCTGATCTGCTCATCAAACTGGTACAGGTACAACTCAAAAGGAAATGGGCCTTTTCAAATCTAACGTCGATCATCAGGTTGCATTTGATGAGCTACATTCATTTGTTCGACTTCCTTAACAATCCCGAACGGCTGTCCGCAGTGTACGATCATGCCGAACAACTAAAACTGGGGGGCTTGGAAATTGGTTTTAAGACATGATCTACTCTGAAAGGCCTTAAATCGTAACTTTTTTTATTATTTGAGTTTTTACCGGACAACAGTGAAATAAATTCGGCATGACGGCTGCTCTTTCAATAAATCTTACTTCTGCAGCACCATCACCCCGTTCATCAGGATCGTGCTGCCTTTTTCGGCTACGATATTGTACACATTTTGTACCCCGCCAGCAAGCTCATTCTTTTGCAATACGGTGTAGGCTTCGTACTTGCCGGTTTGCTCGTTAAGGCATAGTACCTGCTGACCGATATTTATATCGCCTATTTTTAATCGGCCTTCTTTAGTAGCCATCGGGTGGTTTGGGGTGGCCTGCAGCACTTTAGCGCGCAGAATTACACCGATAGCGCTAATGGTATTATTTTCTTTAGCCGATATCAGCACCAGCCGGGTTAGTGCATAATTCTTAGCAGCGTGAACCGTTAGCTCTTTTACCCTGGTGGCCGAGGATTTACGGGTGAGCGGATCGATAGTAATCACTTCATCGCCGCTTTTTACATCTTTCAACAACTTTTTACTGCCATTACTCATCGTCACCAATTCATCACCCGGAAAACAGATATCATTGCCATAAGTAGCTGATTCTTCTTTCATATCCTTGCCATTATTCAGCACTTTATATTGCTGAAAACTGAGCTCTTTAGATAGCACATATGACAACTTCAGGATGAAATTCTTCTCCACTTTATTAATATCATCGATATCCTGGAAATAAGCAGCCCACACTTTGGCATCCGCAGTAAAATCTGGTACCAGGGCCTGGTATTTTTTGCCGGTTTCACTGGTGTAAAAAACCATGGTACCTATCTCCTGCATTCCCTCTTTGGCAATAAATTTATACAGATCGATCCGCTTCTTCAGGTTGTCGCTGCCGGTAATGAAGTAAGGTTTACGGCTTTCGTACCTGTCAAGCACGTAAGCATTATCAAACTTTACATAGGTATCTTTGTCAAGGTCGGCAATGGCGTAAGTTTTCCCTTTGGTATACTCGGCCATTGTAAGCGGACGGGGATTAACTTTTTCCTGGGCAAAGCCAGTAACGACTATAAAAGTAAGTCCAATTGTAATTAGTAGTTTTCGCATTATAAAAGATTACTTAAGTAAGTGCATAATTCCGCGCAGCATGGTTTTTATTTAACCACAGCGTGCGCAAAGGAGGCACGGAGAACACAGAAATTAGTTTATTGAGGTGTATGTTGAATAAACAGTTAATATCACACTGGTAATGCCCCCAAGCCGTTGCTCACGAGATCTGTTTAAATGCTTCAGCAAAAGCTTCCATTTCGTCCATGCGTCCGATACTGATGCGGCACCATTCCTGCCCGTTCAGCTTCCAGTTGCGCAGGCCGACGCCTCGTTTCATCATTTCGCTTACAAACTTTTTGCCATCCATCTTCAGCGGGAACATCACAAAATTGGCCGATGAAGGGATGTAGGTATAGCCTTCTTTCTTCAAAACGCTGTATAAATATTCTTTGGATGCATTAGTTTTCTTCAGCGCATCCTGCAGGTACCCGGTTTCCTGATAGGCAGCTATAGCAGCCGCGGCGGTAGTCGCCGACATGGCAAAAGCCCCGGAAGTGTAGATGGACAATGTTTTTATCATTTCGGGCTGTGCTACAATGTATCCGCAGCGCAAACCTGCAAAACCGTACAACTTAGAAAATGTCCTGGCCACAATGATGTTCTGGCCAGCCTTTATACCGCCAATCATGGAAGATCCGGCCGGATCAGGCAGGTAATCGATGTAGGCCTCATCAACAAATATTGTGGCTTTCTTTGAGACTCGTTCGCAAAAGCTTTTTAATTTTTCGGTATCTACTATGGTTGCGGTGGGGTTATTGGGATTACAGATGTAAACAAGGCCGGTATTGCCGTCAACCTTGGCTTCCATGGCATCCAGGTCCAGCTTATAGTCTGCTGTTACTGGCACTTTTACCCATTTGCCTTCAAAATTAGCAGCTTGGGTCGGCAGGTCTTCGTAAGATGGGTCGGCAGTAATAATATTTTTGCCACCCTTGCTAAAGTGCATAGCAGCAGCCAGCAACAGCGGCGAAGATCCGGCGTCTAAAAGAATGTTACCGGATGATAAACCTTCATGCTGGGCAATTTTATTTTGCAGCGTACCTAAAGCGAAAAACGAATACTGATAACTGGTTTCCAGTGAATCTGATATGGCTTTTTTGGCCGCGGCAGATGGACCAAAGGGGTTTTCATTAGCCAGCAATCGCGCCTTAAGTACCGGCATTCCTTGTAACACAGCGTCGTTTTCGGCCGCCAGGGTATTAGTGCCAGTCATTTTGCGAATAACCGGCATTGCAGCAAGTTTGCTGATAGATCCGGATACAAAGGCCAGTCCCCCGGCCATCAAAGCACTGCTTTTGATCCAGTTTCTGCGATTTTGTGAGTTTGCCATATCGTTTTACGTTTTAATTTCTCTATTTGTCCGTTGTGGCCGGATAACTTAGCCGTTGTTCCGACAGTCGTCCGTGAACTGCTGCAACTACGCTCCTGGCCGATTCAAACGCTCCTGCCATCCAGGCGTTGAGATAGCTTAAATGTTCCCCGGCAAAATAAACCTGTTTATCGGGCTTTAGCAAAACCGGGTATTGCGTTTTGCGGGTTTCGTTATTGTAAATGGCCCAGCCACCCAAATTGTACTTTGTTTTATGCCAGCTCACCGAGAACGACCGCTCAAACTCCTGATCATATTGCGGGTGAATGAGCCTGCCTTTTTGAAGGGCCAGCTTTTCGCGTTCCGGGTAGTTTAGCTCGCCTGTACGCTCTGCTTTTTCGTTGAAATTGTAATACCCAATTAAGATACCCTTTTTTCCTAAATAATCATATGAAGGGTAAAAAATTTGAGTTAAATCGTTATTAATGTGTGTAATACCGCCGTAAATGTGGTCATCTTCTTCCCAAAACCTCCTCTTAAACTGCAACCCTATCTTGCCGGTTTGGATATAGCTGATATAGTCGATAGCGCGGCTTACATCGCTGCTAAAGTTGTTACTTACATTACTCAATACCGGCAATGGCAAAGTGCAGATACACAGATCACCCTGCAGCAGATGCTCGCCGGCAGCATCTTTGTAAGTGACTTTTACGCCTTCGGCCAGGTTAGTTATATTGGTCACTTCGGCACCCAGTTTTAGCGAAGGGGCCACCTGCTTTTGCAATGCCTTTGCTATCATATCCATACCACCAATGGCTTGGAACATCGTCATCTGCAACTCGTAGGTATATTCGGCAACATTATAAAAATCGGGGTCCAGCAAACCCGATTGGATGATATCCGCCAGTTTGTTCGCATCAGCGATTTTGCCCGCCTTGCTACCTGCGCCAGGCGACTCTGCGTAACCTCTGCGGGCAGATGCCTTGTATAGCTTGTCGATATCCAATCCGCCTTCGGCGGCCAGGTATTCAAGTACTTTTTGGGTGTCTTCTTTGGTAAGTGCCCCGTCCAGCGCGCCATGATCCACGCTTTTACTTAACAGTTCGGCCATGTAGCCACGCACATCATTATGTACTTCCCGGGCGCGAATTTTTTTGTTAGATAAGCGCCCTTTTCCTTCGGCGAAGTAGTAAGCACCCTCGTTAACATTATTGTAAACCTGTATGGGCACTCCTAATTCCTTGCAGTAATGTAAAGTCAGTTCATGGTGGTGTGGTATGCGCGACGGCCCGGCATTGAAGTAAAGGCCATCATCAAATGCAGCGGTAGCTTTCGGCATGCCCGTTTCCTCATTGGTGCTGCCGTTACGAATGCTCCAGCATCTTCCTCCTGCCCTTTCACGGGCTTCCAGAATGGTGCATTTATAGCCGAGCTTATTCAACTCGTAGGCACTCGTCATACCGGCCAGGCCGCCGCCTAAAATAATAACGTGCTTGCCGGTACCGCTTCCGGTAAGGTCAAACGCATGTGCCGGGGCAGATTTGACCATACCCAATGCCAGCATGGCCGGGTAAGTGCCACCAGCCAGCATTGCGCCCCTGCTCAGGAAGTTTCGCCTTGTTAATTTTTCCAAAATCAGATCAGTGCTAATTGCAAATCCGGGATTTGGCTGTAGCCAATAGATTCACAATGGAAACTTAGCACTTTTTTAAAATATTAACAATTAAATTGTGAAAATCATCGCAATTCGGCTTTTATCTTACCATGAAAGCAGTTATGGCAGCTATTAGCCAGTGAGCGGCTTTTAAATAACGGGTTTATATTACTTGCGAATACTTTAGTCAGCAAAATATTTGCAAATTCCTGCGGGTTATATATCAGGTCAGGATTAGCTGGCCAAAATGATAAGCAATATGATTGGTGCGGCTCAGCAGAACACTTAGCCGGTTGCGGGTGGGGTCGTTGGCAAAGTCTTCATCCGTCATGGCGTTATGGCGTTTAAACCAGTCTTCGGCGGGCAAGGCGGCAAACAATTCAGTAAGGTAATTATGCACATCGGTCCAATACTGTTTAAGTTGCCCAACCGAATACGCCTCAACGGCTGATCCATCCGGACTGCGGAGAAATACCGGTGCCAGTTCCGGGTGTACTGCGTCGCCGATACCTAAAGTCTCGGCCAATAACCCATGGTAACTGGTTAAGTGCCCATAAAGATATAGGATCCGGTTTTTGCCCGGCGCAATAGGTTTTTGGAAATCGTCATCTGCTAAACTATTAAAAAAATTCTCAGCCCTTGCCACCTGGGTGTTCCAGCCTTGCAGCGCCATCTTTACAAATAGTTGTGGTTCCATTTTTTTTAATGTAAAGATGGAATAAGCAAGCAATTCGGCAACTACCTGTAAACGAAGATTACTGTAGGCTGACGCTGGCACCAGCCAATTTTAATGCAACAGAGCTACTTTACTTCAAATGTAAAGGATTGCGAAGCAGCATCGCCGTTAGCGGTTATACCTTGCACGATTCCAAAATATTTACCGGTTTGATCTGATGTGTAAAACGAAACGGAATTGGGCGTGGCGGTACCGGTTTTAATCTCAGGTGACCAAAACAGCAAATTTCTGAAATCGGGCAAGCGGGATTTCTGCTGTTCATCGGTTTCATAAAGCGGAGAATAAAATTCCCTCTGATATTGCATTCCCTCGTAATCCACAACAATGGCATGAGAATCGAGTTCCGTTCCGCCTAGGTCGCCTTTGTAAGTTGTGTAATTAAGGATGCCATCATAAACCGACGGGCCGTAGAAATACCGCCTCCGCACTACCTGCAGGCGTTGCACTTTCAGCGGGTCAACAGCAAGCAGTTTATCCAAATTAAAGACTGGCACACCATCTAATATGACCAGGGGATCGCCCTCGAGCGGCCCCCGCTCACCTAAAATGGTCACGTGATAACGGTGCTGTGACCGGGACGAACTCGTTTCTCTCACATATTCGCGCATCACCTCCTCCATGGTAACAAAACGGGTAAAATCATCCAGCTTGTAAGTTTTATAAGGCTCACCAAAAAAACCTGCACTATCTACAAGTGGTTCATAAAAGCGCTTAAGCTTACTGCCAGCATAAATGTTTTGCACCTGCATTCCCAAACTTTGCTGTTGCAGCGAGGCTTGCATTGCGTTGGTTAAACCAAATTCGGGCAGTATTGAATTGCTGTACTGATCATAAAAAGGGGTCAGCACTTCAAGTTTATGAGCGGTATCCCGTTCTGTATTGGTTTGTATCACAATTTCATTGGCACCATAAAAATCTTTTGTATTAAATAGTAATATACCATCCGCATCGCTCCGGGCGGGATAAACCTGCACCCGTTTGCCCGGCACAGCTAAATACGCTGTCACATTTTTCGCCGGTCCTTTTACCGAATCTACAGTTTTAACGGTTATAATATGCCCGTTGTATTCCGGCAAAAACTTCAGTGCCGGTAGCTTTCCTTTTACAATATTAATCCAGTTAAATCTTCTCCAGCCTTGTGTAAGCATCAGGTTATCTGCAGCTTGCTCGGCCTCAGCTGATATATTATTGATATAATAAGAAGGCGATTCGATATGACCTTGAAGATCTGAACTTAACCACAGGTAGCTAAAAATCTCATCTGGATCTGGCGCCTGCAGGCTATCTACACGGTACACTGCTATTGACAAACCGGATTTCAGGAGTTTACCGGCAGCATCTTTAGCAGCAACCATAAGATTCACTTTTTTGCGGGCAGCATACTGCGGCAAATCTGCAGCCGCGGCTACAAAGGCAGTTTGGTTAGGTCTTTTAAAATACAAACGCTCGCATAGAGGCTGCCCGCCAGTACCGAATATGGTTAAGTGCGATATTCCTTCGCCCAATAAATTCTTGCCGATGGTGAACTGTGCGGTACCACCTGCCGTTACAGTGTTTTGAACCGCTTTGGTCACCCCCCGCGTATGGGCCAACAGGGATATCTGCTCATCAGCAACATTACTGTTCACCTTTATAACCAGCTCACCGTTACCCGTATCTGTCAAATGCATGGTGTAGCCACTGCTATTTATTACCGGCAACTCTTTTGAAATTGTTTTTTCTGCAGCAACCTTAATTACGGCCTTATAGGTATAGCCGGCTTGCGGCGTAAACATAAATTGGCCCATCCCGAATTTTAAAGGCTGAAACCTTACTACCGTATCATTTCTATTATTTACTATTGCACCTTTAAAGCCAATGCCCAAACCATCGCTACCTATCGCTTTGAAACCAACATTGGCCACAATTCCGCTTACAAGGTTGCCCCCTTCAGGGAAAAATTGAACATCGTAAGTGGCAGGCTTTGATTTAGCGAATACCGGTGAACGCAATGGATTGATGATGGTGATCTTCTTCTCGAAAAAATAATCCGGACCAAAATTTTTCATCCAGCTGGTATAGGCCCTGAGCTTATAATTTCCATTCATTATTGTGCCTGGGATAACAAACGATCCACTTCCCATGCCGTTAGCTACCGCTATCTTCGCCTGCAAAATGGGCACCTGCATGTTATCCAACACTTCCACGTAAGCAACTTTGCTCAGGTTAATTGGCTTATTCAGGGTGGCATCTACACAGTATACCTTAAACCAAATAATCTCGCCTGTTAAATATTCGCTTTTACTGGTGTGTACAAAGACCTTTTCCTGCACTATATTTTGGCCATATCTATCAAAGTTGCTTTGCACCTGCTGTATGCCTTGCGCATCAGTTCGCGGAAGGCCCGTCAGCAGAAATTCCAGCACCAACAACATATACTTAAGCGGTACTAATAATTCTTTATGGTTCATTTTCAAATAATAACTGTAGGTGTATCAAGCTTATTTATCTTTCCAAAAGGCTGGTTGCTTTTTAGTGCCGCGAATTGTACAGTCGCCGCACTCGTAGCTTGTTCTGCCATACCCTATCGGTATTGCCCTTGGCCCGGGGATGCTGAAAGTGGGTAAAAACAATTTTGTGAGCAGGTACTCTTTCACTTCTTCAACTCTTGTTTGAGGGTTATAAAACAGCGTTGTATCTTGTGTACATCCTTCGTAAGGGTATTTTAATAAATAACTATCCGGCAGTTCGTCTCTATCTATAAATAGCCTTTTTGTTTGCACCGTCCCTACACTAATATATCCAATTACTGGCTCGCCGGCATTGGCTACATTGTGAATATTGCCTTTCAATTCTGATGGCAAGGCATCAAATATGCTTCCTAATTGCTCTGTATTTTTTTTTAAATTTTCCCAAAATTCATATGCTTCCCGGGTTAGCGCGTATTGCCTTACTAAAATACTATAGCGCATGCTTATCTTTTCGGAACTGGATAGAATTTGCGTTATGGGTATATTGGACGCAACATCATTGGCAAGCTTAACAGTTGATGCCAGCAACACTACACTTGAAGCGCGGTGACCGAAGCAAATATAAATCTGGTTTTCGATAGGTCTCGGTACAATATCATCTCCAACAGCTTCATATTCAACCAGGTATTTAGCATGAAATTTCCATGTTTCATCATAATCATAACGGTAATAACGGGTGTTATTACCCGGATCATGAGAGGAAGCATTAATCTGGATGCCTTCGGAATTTTTAGTGTAAGAAATAGTATCTACCGGCGGACTAATCTTCACTTCCGCATCATCCGACACATATTGCTGCCCATTGCTCAATTTAAGCAGCAAATGATATTTATTTGCGGGGTTTAAATTCATAGCTGCGGTAGCGTAAACCCCCGGGGTTATTTCGTTAAGTGATCTGGAAAAACCCGCGCCCTCTACAGTAACGGTGGCGCCTTTCTCAATATTGGTACGTACCGAATCTGATAACTTTACAGTTCTGCTTAGTTTTATGAAAGTTGAATCTGAGCCGCTATTGATCAGTCCTTCTACAACCAGGTAATTATTAGCAGATGATATGATAGCGGGCTGAAATGGTTTTTTACAACTAATTACCCCAATTAGCAATAAGGGTAAACTCAAATATTTTATTTTTTTAAACATAGCCGTTTATGTAAATGCTTTTCCTGTTTTAAAACCTGATATTATAATTGATGAAAGGGATAGGCTTCGCAAAAATAGAAAGCTGGTACCCGTTTATCACCCCGCTTTGCTGGGTAAAATAAGTAGAGTAAGCATTTTGCCTGCCTGTAAGGTTATAAACCCCGATAGTAAATGAATTATGCGTTGCCTGGTGTACTCTGTGGTTCCCTTCTATATTCAGTGAAAAATCGCTCCTGAAGTAATCAGGAATCCGATTAGCATTCCTGTCGGAATAATACACTCTTTCAGATCCTGCATAGTAGTACTTGGCAACCGGCAGCGTAATTGGCCGGCCAGTACTATAAGTTACATTGAGCGAAATACTGAACCTATGAGAAAATTTATAATTGCCCACAAAATTGAAAGCATGTGGCTTATCATAATTAGCAGGATAATAGTTGCCGTTATTCACCGGCTGCCCTACAGTCGGATCGTCTTGTTTTAAGAATGTGCGTGAATAAGCGTAACTGATCCACCCATTGGCGGCCCCTGCATTTTTACGGATGAAAAATTCTACACCGTAGGCCTTTCCTCTTGTATTAATCACATCGGTTTCAATATGATGGTTGAGTACCAGGGTTGCTCCGCTACGGTAATCGAGATAATCCTTTAACCGTTTGTAGTAAACCTCCACCGAAGTTTCGATCGTATTTGACTGAAGGTTTTTGTAAATACCGAGCGATACCTGGTCGCCGTACTGTGGTTTAATATTGGGGTTACTTAGTTGCCAAACATCTGTAGGGGCAATAGCTGTTGTGTTGGATAGCAAATGAATGTACTGCCGCAGGGTGTTGTACCCTGCCTTAACTGAAAAATTATCGCCCACATTGTAACGGGCGGATAATCTTATTTCGGGCCCGGTGTAGGTCTTTATAAATTTCCTGCCAGTATACACCGTACTGTCTAGCAAAGTACTGCCAGAGCGTGGCAACCCGGGTGCATAATTATTGACTGTTTGGGGCCCGAGAAAATTATAGATGGAATATCTTAAACCATAGCTGAGCGACAGATCGGGGGTTACATCATATTTATCGCCTACATACAGGGCGCTTTCCAAGGCTTGTTGAGTTGGAACATCATCGGGTGTAATTAACGATAAAGTAGAATTAGCACTCAAACTACCAGGATGCAAAGTGTAATAAATACTGTTCAGGCCAAAATCGATAGTATGATTACGATCAAGATAATAGGTGAAATCAGTTTTAAAATTGGCTTGATTGATATCGAACTTTAGCTTGTAAGCAGTTACCGGATTATCGGTACTCGCAATATCATATTGGTACCTGTCGCCGCCAACTGTGAACAAGCCAAAAAGCTTATTGTTAAAATTATGCTTCCATTTAATGTTTACGTTTCGGTTTGCATAACTGTAGCCGGTGTCGCTGTTTAGCTTAAATTTATCCCGGCTGATGTAGCTGCTGATGTAAACATTGTTTTTATCGTCGATCTGGTGGCTGATATCCAGGTTGAAATCATAAAAAGATGCCTGGCTGTTCTTGTACTCGCTTGGCAGCAGGTTTAGTAACCAATCGCTGTAAGTAATACGTCCGCCAAATATAAATGAAGTCTTATCTTTAATAATGGGCCCTTCCAGATTCAGCCTGCTGGTAAGCAAACCTATGCCTGCAGTACCGGTAAATTTCTTTTTGTTGCCCTCGCGGTCGGTAACATCTAAGATAGATGAGAGCCTCCCACCAAATTTTTCGGGTATACTGCTTTTATACAACTCCACGCTTTTTACAATATCCGGATTAAAGGCGGAGAAAAAACCAAAAAAGTGCGCCGGGTTGTAAATAGTGGCATCGTTAAGTAAAATCAAATTCTGATCAGCAGAGCCTCCCCTCACATTAAATCCAGTTGTGGCTTCACCCACCGTTTGCACACCGGGCAGTGTTAATACTACCCGCAATACATCGGCTTCGCCAAATACAGTTGGCACTTGCTTAATATTTTTAATATCCAGCCGGGTTACCCCAAGTTCCACGCTGCGCACATTAGCTATTTTATCCGCAGATATCTTTACTTCTTTAAGGCTGGTAACTTGCTCCTGCATTTCGATAATTAGTTTACCGTCAGAATACAATACGATTTGCCGCCGGGTATCCCGCATACCCAAACCACGCACCAGGAAGGTATGTTTACCACGCGGTAAAGTGAGTGTAAAATAGCCAAACTGATCGGTAGCAACACCGGCCTTACTTTCGGGTTCGTACACAGACGCTCCAATGATAGATTCGCCCGATTTGCTATCGCGCACGTAGCCCGATAGTGTAGCCCTGCCTTTTTGTATGATATTGGTCTTTATACCAATTTCATAGAGTTTATTTTCCGTAGTGGCCTCCGGAATCTTTTTGTCCCGGTCATCAATATACTCTGGCGCTGCTGGCTGATTAACTACAACCTCACCCGGTTTAGCCGGGTTGCTGAAATAGCCAGCAGCAAGATTGGGCTGCAGTGCCCTGCCTTTGCTTAAAAAAACCTGGTTGGCGGTGGTAATTGCAAAACGGTAGTCGGTACCTTTAAACGCGGTCTCCAGGATTTCGCTTAGCGGTTGATCATTCCCCTGCAGAGTAACCCGCAGGCTATCAAATATGGAGGGATCAAAATAAAAATGATAATTACTTTTACTTTCCAGATCAGTTATTACCGTGTGGATATCGGCTTGCTGGAAATTTACAGAGAATAGCTTTTTGTTCGCCTGCTGGGCTGAAACCTGGAGTATATGTAAGCAAAAGAAACACAAAAAGTAAATTTTCTTCATACACTATTTTGTTATTTGATCGTAGTAGGCTACTACCTTTATCATGGAATCTTCCCTGGTCTGCCTAAACTTAAGGTGGTTCTGTTTTATAAATTGCTTCAATTCAGTTTGCTTGTCCCGCAAAATATCAAGCATTGAATTTTTATTCGTGAAACTTCGGTACGCGCCATTGTAAAATAGATACATTCTCATCAATTCGGATGTAAAGTATCTATCCAAAACGCCTGATGTGTTATTCTGGATTACCTTCTCGCGTTTCGCAATGAAGGTTGTTTTACCAGTATAAAGCTGATCATAAAAGCCTGCTACTAAACCCTGCATATTGGAGTTGTACGCAGGATCCATGCGCTTAAAATGATGCCCAAGGATATCAAAACGCTGCACCATCGGGCTCAAAAGCTCAATACTTGCTATTTTGCTGGGCAATTGCATGACCACCGCATCCTTGTTTAGATCATATAAAACAGATAATCCTTTAAAAACAAAACCGTCATACTCAACGTCAGCTATAACAAAATCAGGCGTATCTTTAAAATAGGCGCTTCCCTTTATCAAGCGATCGTAAAAATCGTACTCCGGCCCGTTATACAACCGTGACTGATGACCAATGGCAATAGTATAGTTTGCGATGATATTGTCGATTACCGGCTGCCTGGAAACCGTATCAACATAACTGGGTTGGGCATAGTTATTTTTACTGAGCAAAAAGAAGCTCATAAAGGCGGCAAGGTTCAGGTAAAAAGTATGCTTCATCAAATGATAGGTATTTGAATTCTGAATCTACATACTTTTAGTTAAAAATCAACACATTAGCGAGAGAAATCCTTCAAGTGATTAATTGTAACGTATATGTTACCCATTGAAATTTCCGGTAAATACCCTTGATGATGTGAACGGCCAAGTTTGCCCCTGCTAAGAATGAAAATTACGCCAGTTTAATACAACAATTAGCTTAACGCTATGGAAAATACCGTGCGGTTACGGTCGATGGATTTTAATGAAAATTCATATCCATGGTTTAGCAAAATTTCGCGCACCAAGGTGAGGCCTATCCCCTGCCCGTCCTTTTTAGTGCTGAAAAATGGCGAAAATAGCTGGGCGCTGGCTTCCTCGCTAATCCCTTGTCCACTATCGGTAATGGTAAGGCATTTTGTTTTTGGATTGATGTTCAACTCAACCTTGCCTTCGGTTTCAATTGCCTCAATGGCATTTTTCACAATATTGATTAGTGCTTGCTCCATTTGTTGTACATCGGCGCTGATCAAAATAGCCTTTGCGGGTGGCTGGTAGAGAAGTTCTACATTGCGCTCCTGTGCTTTTAGCTGCATCAGTTCGATGACGGAAGATACCAAGTGATGCAGGTCGGTTGGCTTTTTATTGGCCGGCGGCAGCTTTACCAAATCCGCAAAATTGCGCATAAAATGGTTGAGGTTTTGGTTTCGGTCAAACGCTACCTGCAGCGCATTGCTCAGCATATGATCTGGCTGCGACTGCCAGAGGGTTTCTGTTTTTAAGGCAGATTGCAGGATAGAGTTGACGGGACCAATGGTATTATTTACCTCGTGCGCCATCATACGGATCACCTTACCATATGCATTTTTCTCTGCGGCCAGGATCTCGGCAGTTAACTCCTCTATCATCAAAAATCCCCGCTGAAAACCCCTGTCTACAAAATTTGAACGTTGAATTTTATAGGTATTGATGCCGTCGGGTTTTACGGTAATGGTATCACCTGTCTTAAGGCCTGCGGCCTGCTGAAGCAAGGGCTGGGCAATACTGCCAAGATTTTGCCCGGTAAGTTGTTTTAATGTTAAACCCAGCACAAGAGCCGCTTTTGGATTCAGCTGCTGAATATTATCATCATGATCCAGAATAACGATTCCTGTTGGCGAGGTATGGATCAGTTTCTCTAAAAAGAAATGCTGTTCTTCCTGGCGGGTGCGTTCATTTCTCAATTCGTCTATCATATGATTATAAACGTTAATCAGTTCATCAACCTCGTGCTTCCCGGTAGGCAAAAATTTTACATTAAAATCCTGGTCTTTAATGGCCTCTATACCCTGCAAAAGCATCTTTATAGGGCTGATGAGCTGCCGGTAAAGCTGTACAGCGATCACTACCGAGATGATCACAAAAACCTCGGATACGATAAAGAAAATCCTGTCTTTATTAAAAATATAGAAACTCAGCCCCAGTGTAAGCAGGTGCAAAATCACGACGAACAGGATGTACTTAGTCCTCAGCCTCATCGTAAGGAATTTCAAATTTATCCAACCTGCGGTAGAGTGCGCTCCGGGTTAGCCCAAGCGCCGTTGCCGCTTTACTTACCTTATTTTTGTGGAAAGCCATGGCCCGCTTAATCATTTCTATCTCCATTTCCTCCAGCGTAACGGTGCCCACCCCCGGCCACTTGGCGTTACCCTGCTTCTGCGGCGAAAGTTCCAGTTGTGTTTTAAAATCATCTATCTCCAGCAAGTTCTTTTTGGTGACGAGGATAGATCGCTCCACTAAATTTTTTAACTGGCGGATATTACCGGGCAATGGTAATTGCTGCAGCCATTTCATAGCGCTTTTAGCCACCGTTAGTTCGGGCCGGTTGTAGATCTGTTTCAGGTTGTTGATAAAAAAATCTACAAGCAGCGGGATATCTTTTGGGCGCTCGCGCAAAGCAGGCAGCGTTACGGTGATCAGGTTGATACGATATAATAAATCCTCCCGGAAGGTGCCATTATTGGCCATTGCCGTGAGGTTTTTATTGGTTGCGCACACAACGCGCACATCCACGGTTTTGGTGCGGCTGCTGCCGAGCACCTCATAGGTACGGTCCTGTAGTACGCGCAGCAGCTTAACCTGGCTGCCGGCATCCAAATCGCCAATCTCATCTAAAAAGATGGTGCCTTTATTAGCCATTTCAAACCTGCCGGCCCTGTCAAACCGGGCATCGGTAAAAGCGCCGCGGATATGGCCAAACATTTCACTTTCAAATAGCGAGGTAGAGATACCACCCAAATTCACTTTGATGAATGGCTTATTTCTTCGAAGACTATTCTGGTGCACCGCTTCGGCAATCAGCTCTTTGCCCGTACCGCTTTCGCCCATAATGAGGATGGAGGCATCCGTGGTGGCTACCCTCCCAATGGTCTCCAGGATATGTAGCATCTGCGGGTCTTCGCCAATAATGTGCTGAAAATTATATTCTTTATCCAGCTGTTTACGGGTATGCTGCACCGGATTTTCCTCCCGCAGATCCAGCAGTGTTTTTACCGACTGCAGCAGGTGGCCGTTATCCCAGGGCTTATTGATAAAGTCATTAGCACCCATCTTCATCCCCTGCACGGCCAGGGCAATGCTCCCCCAGCCGGTGATTAGGATCACCGGAATCACCGGATTAACCTTTTTAATTTCGCCCAACAGTTGCATGCCTTCCTCGCCAGTTGTGCTAATGGAGAAATTCAGGTCGAGGATGATCAGTTCCGGGCTGTCCGTTTTGATGATCCGCAGTGCCTCCGTCGGCGTTTCTGCACCGGTAACATCGTACCGTTCGCTTCTAAGCAAAAGTTGCAGGGAGGTGCGAACGGCAATGTCATCATCAATAACCAATATCATACTTCAAAGCTAAATTTTTATTCCTCATGTAAAGCAACTGCCGGGTAAATTGCCGCAGCCTGCCTGCCCGGATAAAACGAACAAACCAATACCAGCAGATAGATAAAAATGATTGCCAATACCATGGCGAACAGGTAAACACTCGCGGGCAGATCAAAAACGTTGAGCAGCGGGAACTGCACCGCGAAGAATGCGCCTATGATTAGCGACAAAGTAGCCAGGATCATGGCCTCGTAAACCAATTGGCCCGATACTGCGCTGCCTGCCGCGCCAACAGCCCGGCGCAGACCTATCTCACCGCGTCGCTTGTTAATATTATACCAAAGCACACCGAAAATGCCCAGCGCCACATTTATAATAAGGAAAGTGGCAACAATTGAAAGGATGATGAGCGGCACCAGCGTAAACTTGTTATACTCCACCAATTTATTATCCAGGTGCTCTATTTCAATATTGGATTTTTTGAGGGTGCCGGCCATTAATTTATAGAGTTTCCCTTCAAAGGCTGCATCAGCATCCGGACTTACTTTTACAAGAATTTTTCCCATCCACTTATACGCACCGGTATCACTACGGTTATAAATACCATAAGTGGGTGACTGGTAATCGCCATTGGTTTTGATATCATCTATTACACCGATGATTTTACGTTTATTTTTGGGGTCGTCACCAAAAGGTTTGCCCACGGGGTCGGTTTTTCCAAATAGTTTTTCCTTTAATGTTTTATTAATAACAATCAGATCGGATTTGACGATCGGATCATCCTTAGTATACCAGCGGCCGGCAAGCATTTTTACGCCCATCGTGTTCACGTAATTATCGTCCATGAAGAAGTTGTTAACCCGATTAACTTTTTGCCCGTTATTAGTAATTGTAGTACTCATCTGATTGTTTGCGAACGGAATATTACTACTGGCGTAACAGGCATCAACTACTTGTGGCATACTTTTAATATTACGCAGCAGGGTTTGATAAACCAGCGTAACCGAATCGGCATTGGTGGTTTCCAGTGTGTGGTTATAGCTGATGGCCCAAACCCGCTTATATTCAAAGCCCATGGGTTTGGCGTAGTTGCTATAAGAGTTGAGTGCGAATGTAAATACAGCGAAGATTACCAGGAACGACAGCAGGATCTCCACTATAAGCAGGGAGTTTTGCTTCTTTTTATTCCAGATCATTTTAAACAGATGCTTGAACATAATATTTTTATTTTAAGTATTAATAAATAGCAATCAAGCCTTTAAGGCTTCAACAATGTTTAGTTTACTCATGCGCCAGGCCGGGTAAACACCCGAGAGCAAGCCGAAAAACAAACAGGTAAAAAGCGCATAAAACAGCACAGTAAAGTTTAAGCTGAGGTTCAGGTTTGCGATAAAACGGGCCTGGTTGATGAAATACATTACCCCTACCGATAGCAGCACTCCGATCATCCCGCCCAGGAAAGTTAGAATGAGGTTCTCGACAATAAACTGGTACACCAGCGTTCTGGACGACGCGCCAAATGCCTTGCGTACCCCGATCTCTGATGAGCGCTCCATAATGCGGGTGATGTTGACGTTTACAAGGTTTAAAGTTGGCAGCAGCATTACAAAAAGGGCAAACAAACCTATCGCGGTAAACGCATACACCATCCCCGAACTAGTTTCGTTGCCTGTACGCACATATCCCTCTATATAACTATCAGCATGGCTATAAACATGATCCCATTCTTTGCCGGGACTAGGTAGTTTGGCTACAATTCCGGCGTATTCCTTTTTCATTGCAGGCACATCGCCGGCATCTTTGGCCAGTATGATAGCGTTGAAATTACCCATATAGCCTTTATCCGCATCAAGCTTTGTTTTGGATGTAGTAATGGGCAGGTAAATATCGGCATACAGCACATAGGACGTAATCGGCAGGCTTCTCACCACCCCGCAAACACGGTATTTGATATTGTCAGCCTCTATATATTTGCCAACCGCCGTACTGTTGTCATCTCCAAAGTACTCTTTTTTCATATCTTCAGAGATAACGGTCACCCGCTCCGCATTTTCCACCTGCTGCTTACTGATGGATTTACCCTCTACAAATTCAAAGTCAAGCACCTCCCAGAAAGCAGCGTTGGTGTATTTATAATCAATAACAATTTTGCGGTTATTTACATACGTATTGGTAGACCCATATCCGGACGATATCGCCACCTTAACCGGTGTTTTCATTTTGGTGATATAGTGATCGATATAATAATAACTCAGCGCGCTTGAATTCATGGATTCCTTGCCCTTTAACTCCATCTTCCCGATATAAAGGGAGCGGTCGCGTTTTTTATCCGGGTAATTGTCATTGATAACTTTGTCTATAAAAGCCGTCATCACCAGCAAAATGGTTAGCGTAAAACTAATACCGAATAAGCTGATGAACGTGAAGAACTTGCGCCGCCTCAGCACGGCAATAGCTATTTTAAAATAATTTTTTAGCATGATCTTTTCTGTTTAGGCTGATGAACTATTGAACCTGCGAACCATCAAACAACCTCACCAAACGGTGCGTTTTTTGGGCCATGTTTTCATCGTGGGTAACCATTACAATGGTGGTACCATCGTTACGGTTAAGGTTAAGCAGAATATCCATTATCTCGTTACCCATAGCACTATCCAGGTTACCCGTAGGCTCATCCGCCAGGATGATCTCCGGCCTGCCCACTATTGCCCGGGCAATAGCCACGCGCTGCCGCTGCCCGCCCGAAAGCTGCTTTGGGAAATGCTTGATGCGGTTACTCAACCCCACTTTCTCTAAAGCCTCGGTTGCCAATTCACGGCGTTCTTTTGCGGTGGTGTCGCGGTAAAGCAAAGGCAGCTCCACATTGTCCAGCACCTGCAGATCGTTGATCAAATGGTAACTCTGGAAAATAAAACCCAACTTTTTATTACGGAATGCCGCCAGCTGCTTATCGCTGAATTTGTCGGTAGTTTGGTCGTCTATCCGGATGCTGCCGCCCGATGGCTGATCCAGCAGGCCCATTATATTTAGTAACGTACTCTTGCCGCAGCCCGAAGGACCCATGATAGACAGAAACTCTCCTTTCTCTATTTCCAGATTAATACTGTTTAAGGCAAGTGTTTGTATAGTGTCGGTTCGGTAAACTTTTTCGATGTTTTGTAATTGTATCATAGTGATTTGTGATTTATTGATTTAGTGATTTATTGATTATATTAATTTTATAGTTCATTAGTTAACTCACCCCGGGTTCGCTTCGCTGCCCGACCCTCTCTGCTACGCAAAGAGGGTGAAGCTCCGTCTTTCGGACTTTCGGACTTTCAGACTTCCGGACTTTCGGACTTTCGGACTTTCTTTCAGACTTTCTATCTTCCCGACTCATTTATAACTTATCTTTTCTTTTCTTTCAAAATCGTACAAGCTTAAATATCTTAACTGGTAATAGGCTCCCCAAAAATCGCGAAGGGCGGCTACGTAGTCGCGTTTGGCCTGGTCGTTTTCCTGAAAGGCGATGCTAAGATCGGTAATGCTGAGGTCGCCGAGCACATAGCGGTCGCGGGCTATTTTGTACTTTTCCGATGCAATACTATCCGCCTGGGCGGTAAACACCAGCTGATCTTTCATCATATTGAACAGTGTAACCTGCGTTACGATCTGCTGTTTGAAGGTTTGTTTGTCCTGCTCCACGGCGTATTCCACAAACTGCTCATTGGCTTGTGCGGTCTTCTCGCGGGATTTGGACCGCCCCCAATCCAGCACCGGGATGGCGAATTGCAGCTGCAGTAACTGCTGGTTCTGCGGATTGCGGTACACATCCGGGATGTTGCGGGCCGTATTGCTGTAACCGATGTTGGCCGTTAAGGTAGCAATCAATCCGTTTTGCCCTTTGGCTTTCGCTACGTCCCGTTTGGCTTCGGCAATGCGGCGCACAAAGGCAATGGCATCGCTGCGGTTGGCAAAGGCCTCTTCCAAAACCTTATCTGCCGATACCGTCATGTTGATAATGGTTGACGGCAGGGCCAGCGCTATCTTCTGCTCCCCTTCCGTACCGGTATAGGTGCGCAGGTTCAAAGTAGCAATTTCCATATCCCTTTTGGCCGTACCTACAGCCTTTTGCGCGTTGAGGCGTTCCAGCTGCAATTGCAGGATCTCGTTTTTGGAGATCTTCCCCAAATCGAACTTCACGTTGGCGATCTTCAGGATCTTTTCGGTATTGGTAAAGTTGGTTTCCGCTATCTTCAGATTTTCCTGTGCCAGCAGCAGATCGAAAAAATAGCCGCTCACCGTGATCGCTATCTGCTCCTGCGATTCGATATACGCCTGCTTGCTCTCGTTAAACTTCAGCGGCTCTATCTTTTTATCCCAGCGCAGCTGGTTAAACTGAAACAGCGGTTGGCTGTACCCTATGGCATAGGGCACGCCATTATAGAGCTGGTTATGCCGGTCGAAGTCGTAAAAGCGCTGCATGGAGGTGGTACCGTAAACCGAACCACCGGTGGCGGTAATGCTCTGGCTAAAATTCAGCTGCAGCGAAGAATTATCGTTATGCACCGGCTGGAACAATATGGTACCGTCCGGCTGCAGCACCTGCTGGGTAGTTTTGCTATAGCCCGGCAAATTGCCGCTTAACGATAACTGCGGCTGGTAATTCGACTTAAAGGTACGATACTGCCAATACTTATTCTCGCGCTGGGTTACGGCTTGTTTCGCGGCAATAGAATTGCGCTTAGCCATATCCACCACGTCCTGCAGACTTAGTAATACGGTATCTCCCCCGCCGCGGGCAAAGGCTGACGTGCAAAGACTGATAAAAAAGATGATGTACAGGTATTTCATAGCATCAATCTTTAATGGTGAGTTCCTTTACATTCTTGTACTCGCTCATATCCGATGTAATCACCATATCTCCTGGTTTTACACCGTCCATGATCTCTACATAATCAAAATTGATGAGCCCGATATGCACCGACCTGCGCTCCGCTTTGTTGCCGTTGATCACAAAGATCTCCTGGCTGGCCGGGCCCTTAAAGGCCGCACCGTTGGTTACCCGCATGGTTTTGGCGTGCACGGCGGTAACCGGGTACACATCCACCTTCATATTCGGTCGCAGCAGTTTGCTGTTACGCTCGTCCAGCTGTACATCGAAGCTAACGATGCTATTTTGAACCGAGGGGTACACGTTAACAATGTGCCCCTTCAGCTGACTATCATTGATCCGCACAACCACCGGCATGCCGTTGCGCAGCTGATCCATATAGCTATCGCTGATGCTGCCGTTCACCTTAAAGCTGCCCAGGTCGGCAATGCGGGCAAGCGCATCACCTTCGCGAACGGTGGCGCCGATGTTTTTATTTACATAGGTGACTACACCGCCACGGGTGGCAATGATATTGGCTAACTGGAGTTTGCGCTGTAAGGCGCTTTGGTCGTTTTCCTGGATCGCCAAAGCAATTTCCGCCTCTTTGATCTCTATCTGCATGGTTTGCTGTTTGCTTTTGATCTCGTTCTCCAGCTGTTTCTTTTCCAGCTGGGCCACTTTCAGGTTCAGTTCGGCCTGCTCAATGCCTTCACGGGTGCCGCCGCCGGCTTTGAACAGTCTTTTGGCATTTTCAACAGCATCGGCCAGGTTGGTGATGCGGAGCTGCTTAATGTCGTTGTTGCTTTGGATATCGAAAAAGCTTTTGTTGAGGTCGAGTTTCAGCTTGCTGATCTCGTTGCGCTTGCTCTGCATTTGGAAGTTGATCTTGTCAAACTCCGTTTTCGCGGCCGACTTATCCAGCGTGAGGATCGAACTCCCGGCAATTACTTTGGTACCCGCGTCTTTCAGTACAACTTTAATGGAGGCGTTGATGGGACTGGTGAGGATCTCTTCAAACTCGGGCAGCACCTCGCCGGTGGCGTTAAGCGTATTTTCCACGCTGCCTTGCTGCACTACGGCAGTAGTGATCTCGCTGCGTTTAATGCTGCCCTTCAGCGTACTGCGCAGCAGCCACACGGCAGCCACGAGTGCCAAAACGGCTACGGCCCCTATGATGATACCCTTCTTGCGTTTGCGGGCGGTTACTTCCTGTTCTATAATCTGATCCATTTGCTATGCGTTGTAATGCATAGGGGTTTGCAAGGGACATACCAAACTTAGTTTGTTGATTTACTGAAGTTTATGAGATTTTAAAGATTGGTTTTTGTTCGATTTCGGACAAAGTGGTTTGGGATTGGGAAGGATTTAGGAAAGGGGGATAGATATATATTTTGGCAATGCCTTCGGCCCGGGCTGTCTGCTCATACGCCTGCAGGCATTACGCACAGGGCCGGTATCCGCGACCATCCCTATTGCTAAAGCTGCTTATCTGTTGTAGTGCCCTTTGGATATTAACAAGATGATTTCTTTGTAAACGGCCACAGGGAAGCCGCTTGCTGTGCTGATAAAAATAGAGGTTGCTGATTTAAAACAACAATTACTGTAGCCACTAGTATACCGTCTAAAGCATTGACCTTTGCAGTAACTATAGAGTCCCGTGATCCGGGAACCGCAAAAAGCCAATTCGCTTATTGATATCTTACGCCCAAGCGGTCATCGATACGTTTAGTCATCAGCAAGATCATCAACAGACATGCAAACTGGTCTCAGATCAAATCCATTTTCATATGCCTTTTTTATGTGTAGACCGGGCCGGCATCTTCAAGTTAAAGGGGATTAGTAGGTCATACCTTTATACAATTTCAGCACAAGTTCCGTCAAGGCCGCCCTTAGTGCCGGGCATCTGCCTACATTTGATTTGTACCCACCCCTGGTACTTTATTAAACCATCATAACCATTACACTATGAAAACATTACAACAAAAGACAGCGTTGCTGGCTTGGGGGCTTTGCGTTGCATCGTTGCTAAGCAATTGCAAAAAAGATAATCCTTTATCGCCTCTTACCGAAGGAAAATCAATTTCGGCAGCAAACAGACTGGCGGCTAACTTGCCGAGCGTAAGCAGCCAGTATGAAGTGGCCACCATTTACAAACAAACAACGCCGGCAAGAATTTGCAGCGATGCTAATGGCACCCTTTATTTTACATCCTCCTACACTCACCAGGTTTTTAGCTATACGCAAGCAGGCGTGGGAAAACTACTCGTAACCTTACCGAGTGATAATACTGGCCTACTTGGCGAAGGCGGCCTTAAGGCCGGTAGTAACGGTACCGTTTACGGAACGCTTACAAGAGCCAATAAAATTTATAAAATAGACCGCAATAAGCATTTAAGTTATGTGCCGTTGAGTTTGAGTCTTAACGGACCGACCGATGTGGCAATAGGGCCTGATAGTAGCCTCTATATTGCAGATTCGCAGAACCGCCGCATTGTGAAGGTGAGCCCTGCCGGTATAGCAACCGTACTGGCTGGCCAGACCGGCGTGAGCGGCACTGCCGACGGACCAGCCGCTACAGCGCGGTTTAACCGGATCATAGCGATTAAGTTTGCTGCCGACGGCAACCTATACATCCTGGATAATAACAGCAGCGACCCATATGACTATAACGGCCAAAAATTGCGAAGAGTTACCGTTGGCGGTACGGTAAGCACCATATTTAAACTTAATGAAGCTGATACTTACATCAGAGATTTTGGACCAGCCAAGCGCGATAAGAATTTTAACGAAACCAGCCAGGAAAATTTTTTTATTATCAAAGTTAAAAACCCATTGGCGACAACTGACCTGTATAATATGGTGAGTCACATTAGCAGCACCGGAGTGGAAACAGCCCTTACCTCTTATACAGGCGGTTACGGTATCCTGGACGGGCCTGCGGACAAAGCTGAGTTTACCCTTTTAAGTGGCATCACGGTAAAACCATATGGTATCTTTGTAACTGACTACTACGGTGCAATAAGAGTGATTAAAAAAACGCTGTAATACCAGGATGCATTTTAATGACAGGGCAATGGACTGGTAACCATATGCTACTTACGCAATAACACGACGGCCGCAAGAAACAAAATTCTTTGCGGCTTTCTGATAAATGAATATTCTGAGCGTCATGACTTGAATCCGAACTCTCCATATGTAAAACCTATTGGCATAATTGAATTGATACCACCAAGCGAACACTCAACCCCGCTGCCGCAAGCGTTCCTGCCTAACCTGTAAACTTATTTTAGGACAATACATCGGCTACTTAGCGCGCGGCCACAAGCGAGGACGCTTGCGGTAGCATATTAACGTAATATTACAGCCGGGAGTGAAAATTACACAGGTATACCGCTGCGCCCGCTGCCGCAAGCGTCCCCGCTTGTGGCCCGCATGCAACTCAACGGATTCTTATTAATCCACGATGACTTTTACGCGACCGGGTATGCCGCAGTAATTGCGGGCGCTGCTGTACAAATATTCGTAGTCGTTTTCAACAAAGCCTGCTTCTACAGGATTGTTGTGCGTATAGTCGATCTTTTGCTGAATAACGGCATTGCTCCACAATTCGATGGGTTGATTGTGCTGCTGCCAAAATTGGTAATTCGTATTATTTGAGTTGGCTGCGCCTGCTTTTTTAAAAGCGTTTAATAGCCATTCGCGGCGGCTTTCCTGTATATTTTCTTCTATCAGCTTAGTCAATTTGCGGGAAGTAAAAGATTTAAAGCCGCCTATCAACGTATCCGGCTTTTCAATGGTGGATTTAAAAACCAAGTGAACGTGACTGGGCATAATGCACCAGGCATAAATTTCCATGCCTTTTTCATCGACGCAGTGATTCAAATTGTCTACCAGGCAATCGAAATATAACCGCCTTACAAAAACATCCATCCAAAAAATAGTAGCAAAACTTACAAAGTATAATCCTTCGGGGTTATGAAATTTATAATTACGGCTCATGGTTTAAAAATAATAAATACCAGATTTAACAGCAACATCCGATTTGCATGCGACCACAAGCGAGAACGTATGCTGTAGCATATTAAAGTGACTTACAAGCAGAAGTAATAACTAAACAAGTATTCTGCCGCCGGATGTCGCCCACTGCCCCCCCCCGCTGCCGCAAGCGTCCTCGCTTGTGGCCCGCATACAGCTCATACGAATGCAAATAAAAACGCTGCTGAATTGCATACTACTACTCAACAGCCTAGCCGGAAGAAGAGGCTACGATTCCAAAAATACAATTATGCCAAAATCAAAAGTTTGCAACTCATTCCTTGTAACAAAACCGAAGCCTCTACCCTGCTAAAAACTATCCACCCCACTGTATTTTTTTACCTTATCGCCAAACAAACTGCAAATATTTCAATTATATAGGTCGACGAAGTGCTGCAATAATTACCGTTCCCTCTCTATTTTTCCTACATCCTGCACTAACAAATTTTCACCCCACAAATTAAAATTCATTAAAATGGAAAGCAGGGAACATGCTGTCAAAAATTTGGCAGCAATTGAAATAAGGTACCATGCTTTTTTCAAAGAGCGTGCACTCCATATTATGGACTGCGTAAAAATAAGGGGTAAAAAACTGGTGAGCGTACATGTGGTCAACCAGTCGCTGCCCCCAGAGATCCAATCAGAGATAGATCTCGTTTGCTGGGTAGACTAGCAAATAGCAAAGGCAGGGACTAAAGTCCCTGCCTTTGCTATTTGTACCAGATGGCATGTGCTACCCGTTAAGCTATTTGCCTATCCTGTATAGTTTACCGCCATCGGTAACACCATAAAGGGCGCCGTCTTTACCGGTGGCAAGGGCACGCCAGCGTTCATTTTTATCCCTAACCAGGCGTTCCTCGCCTACTACCTTATTGTTTTTGATCACCAGCCGGGCAATATGCGAGCCGCTTAATCCGCCTACGAAAAGGTTGCCTTTCCATTCGGGGATTACGTTACTGGTATAAAAGGTGATACCTGCCGGAGAAATACTCGGGTCCCAATAGTAAATTGGCTGGGTAACGCCCTCTTTTTGCTGAATACCTTCTCCTACTTTGCTTCCGCTGTATTCAATGCCGTACGTTACTACGGGCCAGCCATAGTTTTTGCCGGCACGTACGATATTGATCTCGTCGCCGCCACGGGGGCCAAATTCTGCTTCCCAAAGCTCGCCTGTGGCTGGGTTCCAGGTCATGCCCTCAGGATTACGAAAACCGTAGGCAAAGATCTCGGGCAATGCACCTGCCTTACCCGCAAACGGACCATCTGCAACCGGTTTACCTTCTTTGGTAATATGGATCACTTTGCCGATAGCGGCACCCAGATCCTGCGCCTTTACCCGGATGTCATTGCCGGATCGCTCGCCGGTGCTTACAAACAGGTTACCCTGCTTATCAAACAAAATCCGCGAACCATACTGCCCGGATCCCTTGTAAGCCGGGATGGCGCGGTAGATCACTTTAATATTTTCTATAGAACTTTCGTTGGCCGCTAATTTACCCTTGGCTACCGCCAGGATGTAGCCATCGGCTACCGACTCGGCATAATCCCAGTAGATCATGCGGTTGGTAGCAAAAGCAGGGTCGATGTTAACATCAAGCAGGCCGCCCTGCCCCTCGTTTACAACAGCGGGGAGATTAGTGATGGTTTTATCAGCTTGCCCGTTGGCTTTGAGGATGCGCATGGTGCCGCGTTTCTCGGTGATCAAAAAACGACCGTCGGGCAGTACCCGAAGGCCCCATGGTTGTTTTAAATCGGTGCTGATGACGGTTGCTGAGATGGCCGTTGCGGTTTTCACACCCGGCGCGCGGGTTTGGCCCGCAAATGCCGATTTATAATCGCTGTTAGGCTTTTGAGTTTCCACAGGCGGCAACCCCGTATTTTGCTGTGCCGAAACTGTACCAACGATACTCACCGAAAGCAAAGCCCCTAAAAGAAACGTTTTTGAAGGTGTTGAAAGCATAATGTAATTCAAATAGATAAATGATAAACTAAAGTAGCATTTAGTTTTTGAATTACAGAATTTCATACGGCTGCGCCGTTAAAATCAGCCATGTAGCCAGGCGGTATCGAATCAGCAGGTTTAATTTAGCCTACATTAACAACGGCATCATCGTTGGTATCTGCCTCGTTTACCGGCACTTCGCAATGGTAACCAAAAAGGCATCGGCTCTTTATCATTTCGGCAACCTCTGGTGGCACAAACTCCTCCCAGCCCGGCGCCCCTTGCTTAATCAGCTCCAATACCTTATCTGTTTGTACATGCAGGTTGCTTTCTTTGTAGTGCCTGATGTCCTCAATTTTATTATTGGCAATCAGGTATCGGTACAGATCTATCAAATGTGGCGGCGGGTAAAAACGCAGGCAGTTCCAAATCACCCCATCGCGCAGGGTTGGATAGATAAACAGCTTCACCTTCCGGCTAAATAACGTTGCAAACGACTCCAGGATCCCGCCGGCAAGGTCCTTGTAATGCTCTTCAGAAAATATATATTCCAGGTTGGGATAACCCAGCACCACGCCCAGTTTAAGCTTGGTGATCTTAGACAGATAGGCGACCAGCTTATAGTATTCGTGGAAGTTGGAGATCAGCACCGTTTGCCCCAGCGAACAAAGGATATCCACCCTATCCAGGAAGTCTTTTTCGTCAATCTCCGCAGCTTCATCCGCGTTGCGCTCCTTTAGCGACTGCAGGGTTAGCTCCGTTACTACAATCACGTTATCCTTATCTACATCCGGCTCCTGCATAAATTGCTTTACGCCGGTGTTCAGCATATCCAGGTGCACGTTGATAATCGGCCGGAACCGCCCGCGGATCACTACGATATGCTTTTTATAAAGCACTTCAGATGGCTGCAGGTTATTGCCATCCGGGCCAAAAACCGCTGCATCAGAAAAACCATATTTTACCAGGTGCAGGCTCATCAGTCGGTTATCCACCTTCACAAAATCAGGCCCTTCAAAGCGGATCATATCAATCTGGATCCGGTCTTTAGACAGGTCATCCATCAACGAGGCCAAAAAAACCGGCGGGTTTTGGTTATAGTAAAAACAAGCGTATATAAGGTTAACCCCCAATATACCCACTGCCTGCTGCTGCAGGTTATTGTCGTTATCCAGCATTTTAACATGCAGCACCACATCGTTGTATTCGCCGTTTGGTTTCAGTTGAAAACGTACGCCCATCCAGCCGTGACCATCATTTGTTTTGTGGTAATTAAGTGCGGAGGCCGTATCAGAAAAAGCAAAAAAAGTAGTGGTATTGCCGCGTTGCTCGGCCAGGCGCTCAATCAGCAGCCCATATTCACGCTCCAGCATAGCTATCAGCCTGTTTTCACTTACATAGCGTTTCACCTGTTGGGCGCCATAAATAGCATCAGAAAATAGCATATCGTAGGCCGACATGGTTTTAGCTATAGTTCCCGACGATGCACCTGCCTTAAAAAAATTGGCAGCAACATCCTGGCCTGCTCCTATTTCGGCAAAGGAACCGTAAATAGTGGGATCCAGGTTAATGGCAAGCGCTTTTTGCTTGGTTCCGATATCTCTGTTGTGGACGGTACTCATACGCTTAGCTTTTGTGTTCCGGTAACCCGGTGTGGTCAATTAAATCCGAATAAAAATACGACTTTTCGGTTATACGAACCTAAACTTTAGAAAAATCAAAATTAAACATAATGTTCAATGAAAACTATATAAGTAACGTTAACTTATGAATCAGCGTATTTTGGAGAATTTTGTTTGCAACAAGTAAACCCCATTCAGGATTATACTTATAGACTAGCGGCAAGGGTGCAGGGTGATTCACTCCGTTTTAAAGTATATTATACATTTATCTAACTGACTGAAGATTAAATATTTAATGATCCGATTGCTGAAAATGGTGATTCACCAAAAACTCTAAAAACCTGATTATCAGGCAATATGCTGTTTCAGGTGATTCACATTCGTATGGTGAAACACCTGTAGGTAAATTGGATCAAAAACGGTAATAAAATGGCTTCACACTGAGGGCGTTGCCTTCGGCCCGGGTCATCCGCTCATACTGCACGGGCCTTAACCACCTGGCCGGTATCCGCTACTACCCCTAACGCGGAGATCACGGCCCTGCCCGATTGGCACGTGGTTCATCTGCCACCTATTGAAACAATAAGGTAGCACGATGCTTGTACAAGTATGAAAGAGCCGAAACCCAAGAGAAAAAGAACAACCGTTAAAACACCGCCGCTAAATGATGGCACTAACACACCTGTACCCTCACCAGGCATCCCGCCGAAATTAGCCGAAGGCGAGGCAGATTTGTACAGGCAGGCCGAAAACCCGCTGGGCGATCCGCACAAGGTTTAAAAATAGATCCTATAAGCGATTATAAATTACCGTATAAACCTATGTTTTATTAATATTGCTTGCAGGATTTAACGCAAAACATGAAAACTTTAGCCGATTTTAAATCGTCGCTCACCGCTGACCAACCAAATAGCCAACTTTCGGTACAGCTAAAAAGCCTCTGGTATGATGGCAAAGGCAATTGGCACCAGGCCCATGCCCAGGTAGATCAACTGAACGACCAGGCATCGGCGTGGGTACATGCCTATCTGCACCGCAAAGAAGGCGACAACTGGAACGCCGACTACTGGTACAGAAAAGCCGGAAAAAAGCGCCCGGAGGTGAGTTTGGAAAAGGAATGGGAAGAATTGGTGGAGTGGTTTGTTGAGTAGATCGGTAGACTATTACAATAAAGGTTTCCGTCAGAAGTGCCTCCTACGTAGCGCTTGGCTTGTTGTTTAATCCGCTATCACACTACCCCTTATGAGTACCACGCCAATCAATCACCCCCCCGGCAGCATCGCAATAGCGATTGGAAGGGTTTAGCCCGAAGGGCCGGAGCAACGCGAAGCCCTGGAAAGCGCGGGCCGCAGGCATTGCACAAATGATTGCCTTTTTAGGCGCACCGAAGCATTCAAGCGGGTTAATAGATCATCGTTTGGTTAGAATTGCAGGGGTGACCATACTCCTTGTTAATTTCAATTCCATATATAGTTAAAAAGGCTTAACTATAAAAACAAATATGATTAACTAAAAATTAAAACAAATTACGACTAAACATGTAATGTCAATTCAGATTTACTGACGATTACCTTACGAAATATGAAAAAGAAAAGTTTACTTAACTACCTTGCGGCCTCATTAATTATTTCGCTGGCTTTTACGGCTTGTCACAAAAAAGGAGGTGACACCCCTTCTCCGCAGCCTGGAGGGGATGCCTCAACGGCAGATGTATACGCAGCCGGACGGATCAACTTCATGGCTACTTATTGGAAAAATGGCGATGCCATAACATTGGGCTCAGCAGGGTCTGACGCACATGGTATGGCAATATTGGGCGGCGACGTGTATGTTGCGGGATCGCAGTCTGTTGGTGATGGGAAATCTATAGCGAAATACTGGAAGAATGGTGTGAGTGTTAACCTTACCGACGGAACCAAGTATGCCATGGCGAATGATATTTTAATAGCAGGTAATGATGTTTATATCGCCGGCGCTGAGGCGCAAAATGGAAGTTCCAACTACATTGCAAAATACTGGAAAAACGGAATTGCCATGTCTTTGCCCAGTGGTAACGTTGGGGCCGTTGCCAGCGCAATTGCCGTAGTTAATAATGATGTATATGTAATTGGTACAAGATCGCTTGACGTGTCTTCGCCGATTGTTTGTTATTGGAAAAATGGCCAGCTGACAGATCTTACCGACCGGAGCACTTACGCTACCGACCAGTCTATAGCGGTATCGGGCAGCGATGTTTATGCGGCGTGGTCTGCAACGTATAATACATCCGGCAAGCTTCAAACCAGCTATTCGAAAAACTTCGGGACACCCGTTACAATCAATGACGGAACACAAGATGCACGGGGATACGCCATAGCTGCGGCCGGCAATGATGTGTATGTGGCAGGATCTGGACCGGGTGCTAACGGCCAATCAATTGCTGCCAAATACTGGAAAAACGGCAACCCGGTTATGCTTAATAATGATACAAATGGCGCATTTGCACTAAGTATTGCACTATCAGATAATGATATATATGTAGGAGGATACACGGAAACATCAAACGGATCAACAGCTACTTATTGGAAAAATGGTAAGGCGGTAACACTTACCAATGGAGCAAATGATGCCCTGATCAGAAAGATAATAGTGGTGAAAAAATAAAAGTTTTGCTCTTACCTGCCTGATACTACAAAAGGGAATTGGAAGCGTTTAGCACAAGGGGCCGGAGCAACGCGCAGCTCCAAAAATACGAGCAGACAGCATACAATAATATTGTTAATGAGTTAGGGTATCAAAGGCTCATTCTCCCCAGGCGCTTTTTAAGGTTTCCACTTCGGCGGCCGTGATAGGCATAACCGTGCCGTGCCTCGGGTGGAAATCCATCGTAACATCATTATCTATTACCTTAAAATCCTCCAGGTTGGTGCTGCGGGTAAACTGGTATTTGCCCTCGGTGTACCGGTCATACATCAGTATATAGTCGGCACTGTTGTTGAGTTTGAAAACGCCGGCGCCTTCAACCGGCGATGTGGTCTGTTGCACATATTTATCATTCAGCAAATACCCTGTTGTCAGTTGATTTGATACCGCTATTTTTATCCCTTTCCCTTTGTCTTCGGTTTTGAAGAACAGGTAATACTTGCCATCTTTTTTTACAATATCGCCGTCTATGCACGAACCGCCATCCGGTTTGAAATACAGTTGTTTGGGAACGGTTGCAAGGCCTGTAAAATCCTTGTTGGCATAGGCATAATAGATTTTATCTGGTCCTTCACCAAACCGCATAGACCAATAGATCATATATTTATTAACCTTAGGGTCATAAATAGTTTGCGGTGCCCAAACACGGTTTACACCGGCAAATTCTTTAAAGACTTTGGGCACGTTCACCACATGCGATTGCCAGTGAATTAAGTCGGTGGATTTTAGCAGCACCATGGCAGAATCCGGGCCCCATCCAAATTTATCGGTATTCATATCGGTAGCAACCATAAAAAATGTTTTGCCATCAGCACCCCGCAGGATGTGGGGATCGCGTACGCCACCTGTTGAACTAATTTCTGCAGATTTTATAACCGGTTGATTGTGATTGAGCGCTTTAAACTTATAACCATCGCTGCTCAGCGCAAACCTTATGGCTTCCCCACCCTTGTCACCCGTAAAGTAGGTGAATAAGTAAGCACTGCAAAAAGGTTCTGCGGCGGCTTTTTTTGATTGGGCTACCCCGGCAATGGCGTTTAAGCAAATGAATGCGACGATTAGTACTGATCTCATTTTGAATTCTAAGTTATACAAATAGGCAATTATTATGGACCCCTAAAAAGCGATCGGCTTTTTAAGCCCGGATGATTGGCTAAAATAATAAATTATTTCACTGTAGTGTTTAAAACTACAGTGTGTAGAACACCCCGTCTCTCTTCACTAAAACAATAAACTAATATGCTAAATTTGTGTTCGTAATATCAAATTAGAACAATCAGCGTAAATAATAACGATCCTTACTATATTTACCGTAATTGTTTTGAATGCTGATATTGATATAGATGCAAAGCAGGTTATTATGTTGCAAAACCCCATCAAACGTATTTTTAAACTATCAACAACAAACAAACGGTAAGTGCAGCTGATGAAAATACGGATGGCTAAATTTTTACTGTTTATATTTATGGTGCAGAGTACCCAATTTGGAGAGGTGCTTAAAGTACCCTTGCTCGTAGCACATTTTATCCAGCATAAACAATTATACCCTGATACCACTGCCTACGGTTTTATTAAAATGCACTATTTTGACAAAACTGTTGTAGATGCAGATTATGCGCAGGATATGCAGTTACCCTTTAAAACAGTTGACACGCATTTCCTGTCGCTCCATTTATCATTGCCGCCTTTATGTATCCGGTTAGCCGCTACGGCTAATTATGTTCCTAAGAACAACCCGCCCATACATGACTTTGGTATGCCTTCCGCCTACCCGTCAGATTTTTTCCAGCCTCCAAAAGCCGTTTAATACTTTAATTTACAACAGTTTTAAGCTGTGCATATTTTATTAATATTAAGCAAATAAATATGATTGACCGAATTATAGAATTCTCGGTCAGGAATAAGCTTATAGTGGGGTTATTTGTCCTGTTATTGATAGCCGGCGGAATATTTTCTGCCAGCAAACTCCCTGTGGATGCAGTTCCTGACATTACCAACAACCAGGTGTTGATCATCACGGTTTCGCCCTCGCTGGCAGCACCGGAGGTGGAACGCCTGATAACAATGCCAACCGAAAGGCTAATGGCGTCGATGCCGCAGCTGAAAGAAATGCGTTCGATATCGCGTTTTGGCCTCTCCAACGTCACCGTGGTGTTTGACGATAATGTGGATATAACTAAAGCCCGCCAGCAGGTAAGCGAAAGGCTGAACCAGTTGAAAGGCATGATACCGCCGGGCATTGGCGAACCGGATATGGGCCCGGTAACTACAGGCCTTGGTGAGGTTTACCAATATTATGTGGTGCCGAAACCGGGCTATGAAAACAAATACTCCCTTACCGACCTGCGGACCATGCAGGAGTGGATTGTAAGACGGCAGCTGCTGGGTGTACCCGGTGTGGCTGATGTAAGCAGCCTTGGCGGTAAACTGAAGCAATATGAAGTAGTGATAGACCCGATGCGCATCAAAAGCCTGGGCCTTACTTTAGATGAAGTTTACTACGCCGTACAGCAAAATAATGAAAATACAGGTGGTGCTTACATTGAGCATGGCCCTAATGCCTACTACATTCGCACAGAGGGCTTAGCTACCTCGGTTGCCGACCTGCGGGCAATGCCCGTAAAAATGGTTAACGGCGTACCACTGAAGCTGGGCGATGTGGCTAATGTTGCCGAAGGCAGCGCCATCCGTTTCGGGGCGATGTACAATAACAAATATGGTGAAGTATCCGGTGCCGTAGTACTGATGCTTAAGGGAGCCAATGCGCTTTCGGTAGTAAAAGAGGTTAAGCTGCGGATAGAGGAGATCAAGAAACGACTGCCCGAAGGCGTTACCATCCTCCCTTATTATGAAAGGAGCAAAATGGTGGATAACTCGATATCTACCGTAAAGCGCAATTTAATAGAAGGAGCTTTGATCGTGATTTTTGTGCTGGTGCTATTCCTGGGTAACATCCGGTCGGGCCTGGTGGTGGCATCAGTGATTCCGCTGGCCATGCTCTTCGCGCTTATCGTGATGAATCTCTTCCATGTATCTGCCAATTTAATGAGCCTCGGCGCGTTGGATTTTGGTTTGATAGTAGACGGTGCCGTTATCATTGTAGAAGGTGTAATGCACCGTTTTAAAGAGAAGATCAGCGAACATGCCAACCCGGAATTTTCTCAGGACGAAGTGGATGTAGAAGTAAAAAGTTCAGCATCCCGTTTGATGAGCAGTGCCATTTTTGGCCAGGTGATTATCCTGGTGGTTTATCTGCCAATTTTAAGCCTGGAAGGTATAGAAGGAAAAATGTTCAGGCCGATGGCGGAGACCGTAGCCTTTGCCCTTGTTGGTGCATTCATCTTATCGCTTACCTATGTTCCGATGATGACCGCCCTGACGATGAAGAAAAAGGCAGAAAAGAAGAATGGCTTCTCGGATAAAATGATGGCGGCTATCCAAAAGCGGTATTCACCGCTGCTGGCAAAAGCTACCGGCCATCCAAAAACAGTCATTTTAATTGCTTTATTGCTGGTAGGCTCCTCTTACTTTGTGTTTAAAGGGCTTGGGGGCGAATTTATTCCGCAGCTGGAAGAGGGCGATTTTGCCCTGGATGCACGGTTTTTACCGGGCACATCCTTAACACAGACGATTAAAGGAATGGAGATGGCCTGCAAGGAGCTGGAGCGCTTCCCGGAAGTGCAGCAAATTACCTGCCGCATCGGCTCTGCAGAGATTCCGACCGACCCGATGTCGCTGGAACAATGCGACATGTTTATTACCCTTAACGATAAATCCACCTGGAAAACTGCTAACGATTATCAGGGGCTTCAGGATACCATTGGTAAGCGGCTGGCGCTGATCCCAGGTTTAAACGTAGGTTTCGAGTACCCTGTACAGATGCGATTTAACGAGCTGATATCAGGCGCCAAGCAAGATGTGGTCGTAAAGATCTTTGGCGACGATTTGCAGCAGCTGTCTACCCTATCTGGCAAGTTAAGTAGCCTGGTGAGCAAGGTAAAAGGCACCGCAGATGTTTATACCGAGAAGATAACCGGTTTACCGCAAATTGTGGTGCATTATAACCGTGCGGCATTATCGCAGTATAACGTTACGGTAAGCCAGGTGAACCATATTGTTAATGCAACCTTTGCGGGTATTAAAGCCGGCAGTATTTACGAGGAAGAGAAACAATTTGACGTGGTGCTGCGCATTGCCGATACAGCCCGCAGCAGCCTGGCTAATATCGGCACCCTTTTGGTGAATACCCCGGGCGGCAACCAGGTGCCGCTTAGTCAGCTGGCCACCATCGAAATAAAAGATGGACCAAATCAGATCCAGCGCGAGAATGCCGAGCGTAGGATCTCGGTTTCGTTTAACATCCGCGGTCGGGATGTTGAAGGTGTAGTAACCGAACTGCAGGCAGCGGTTCAGCAAAAACTAAAACTGCCAGCCGGTTACCACGTAGCATATGGCGGCCAATTTGAAAATCTCAACTCGGCAAAAAAGCGGCTGGCAATAGCCGTTCCGGCTTCGCTCCTTTTTATTTTCATATTGCTCTACTTCGCTTTTAATCAGTTCAAGGAGGCGCTGATCGTATTTTCGGCAATTCCGCTGGCTGCCACGGGGGGTGTATTCGCATTGTGGATGCGCGGGATGGCCTTCAGTATCTCGGCAGGCATTGGCTTTATTGCCTTGTTTGGGGTAGCTGTTTTAAACGGGATAGTTTTGATCAGTGAATTCAACCGACTGAGAAAAGATGGAATTGATGACCCTGACGAGCGGATAAAGCAGGGAACCTCAAACCGGTTACGACCCGTTTTAATGACGGCTACCGTGGCATCTTTAGGTTTTTTCCCGATGGCGATTTCCACCCATGCCGGTGCAGAGGTGCAGCGCCCGCTGGCAACAGTGGTAATTGGCGGTTTAATTACGGCTACGCTTTTAACACTGGTGGTATTGCCGGCCTTGTATAAACAATTTGCGTCCAAACCTGATCCGGAAGGAACAGAGAAAAACAAAAAGAACCCGATCAAACTGATATTACCTGTTTTATTGATCCTGACTGCTTTGACTGCACGCGCACAGTTGCCCCCTGGCAAACCGGTTACCGTTAATGAAGCGGTTAGCCAGGCAATCGCCAATAATACAACGGTAAAGGCGGCACAAAATCAAACGCTATCGTCACGGGCAAACCTGGGCAGTGCTTATGATATGGCCAAAACGCAGATCACCTTTGATGCGGGCAATATTAATAGCCCAAACAACGATAACCGCTTTGCTGCTACCCAAACGTTTGCCTTACCGGGCTACTATGCATCACAAAAAAAATACCTGAATGCAGAAACCGGTTATACCGCCTTACAGGAGGAGGTAATAAAAAACCAGCTGGCCTACCAGGTAAGGGACACTTATGTACAAATGACCGCCGCCATAGCCAAACTGGCGCTGCTGGCCGAGCAGGATTCTGTTTTTACCCAGGTGATTAAGCTGGAACAGCTGAGGTTTAACATCGGAGAAACTTCTAAGATCAACCTCACCAGTGCACAGGCCAAAGCTGGTATGCTGCGCAACCAGCGCCAGGTGGTACAAACAGAACTGGGCATTTTGCAAAATAAGCTACAGTTGCTGATGAACACCACTGAATTATATTTGCCTGCGGATAGCAATGTACCGGCCTGGCAGTCGGATTTTGTTCCCGATTCCGCATCTACTTTACAAAACCCGGAAATAAAACAGGTAAAGCAAAAAGTTGAAATTTACGACCGCAAAGTACAGCTCAACCGAAGTAAGGCGCTGCCAGAAATAAGTTTGAGCTACAGTAACCAAAGCTTTGTTGGCCCGGATATCAACAACGCCGCGCGAAGCTTAACCCAGGGTAACCGGTTTTCTTCGTACATGCTTGGCCTGCACATTCCGCTATTTTACGGGCAGTACCGTGCAGCCACCCGATCGGCAACGTACCAGAAAAAGGCGGCCGAATTCTCCCTTACGCAAAAGCAAGCCGAATGGCTGGGCCAATGGAAGCAAAACATACAGCACTACCGCCAGCAATTGCAAGCCCTGAGCTACTATGAAAACTTCGCCTCCAAGCAAGCGGCCGAATTGGTAAGGACCGCTAATCTTTCGTTCACAAACGGGCAGATTAGCTACCTGGAATGGGCTAACCTTTATAACCAGTCCGTTCAACTAAGAACCGACCGCCTGGAAGCGCTGCTGCAATTAGATCAAACCATCAATACGCTTTGGTATTACCAGGCACAAAAAGAAAAACCATGAAAATTCACCATATAGTCATTGCATTAATCCTGCTAAGCTCCTGCGGATCTAAGGAGGATAAGAAAGATAAGGAACGCCCCGCGCCGGAACAAAACAAGGCTAAGGGTAACACCATTTTATTTTCACCAGATCAAGTTAAAAATGGCGGTATAGATATCGGCGCCTTGCCTATGCACCGTTTATCAAGCACCATTCACGTTAACGGACAGGTGGATGTACCACCGGAGAACCTGATTGCTGTAAACGTGCCTATGGGTGGTTTCCTAAAACGTACCACCATGCTCCCCGGCGAACCTGTTCATAAAGGGCAGGTGGTGGCAGAAGTTGCCAACCAGGAATATATTACCATGCAGCAGGATTATTTAACCAGTATGAGTAAAATAACCTTTCTGAAGCAGGAACTGGAAAGGCAGCGGGTGCTGAGCCAGCAGCAGGCTAGTCCGCTAAAGTTGTACCAGCAATCGCAGTCGGAATATAACAGCGAACAGGCACAGGCCGCCGGACTAGCGCAAAAACTACGGATGATTGGGATCGATCCGCATAAACTTACCGCGGCTAATATCCGGTCGGTTATAGGGATCGTTTCTCCTATTTCCGGGTTCGTTTCCAAGGTAAATGTTAGTGTGGGCCGCTACGTTAACCCAACCGACGTATTGATGGAGCTGGTGAACACCAGCGACATCCACGCCGCACTAACGGTTTTTGAGCAGGACATGCCAAAGATCTCTATAGGCAATGGAGTAAGTATCAGTTTACCCAGCCTGCCGGATAAGGTATACCCGGGCAAAGTGATTTTAATTGGTCAGGCGCTGGATACCACTCACAGTGTTATTGTGCATTGCCACTTTTTAAAAACCGACAAGAATTTATTGCCAAATATGTTCTTGCAGGCATCAATAGAAACTAATCCGCAAAACATCACCGCGTTACCCGACGCTGCATTGACTAGCTTCGAGGGGAAAATGTACGCTTTCCTTGCAGATAAAAAAGGAAAGAACACCATATTCAGCATGGTGCCGGTTACCATTGGCATTAAAGAAAATGGCTGGAACGAAGTCCACTTCAACAAGCCGGAATTAAAAGATCGCCAATTTGTACTAAAAGGCGCTTTTTCTATTCTCTCTGCCATGAAAAATTCAGTTGAGGATGGCGGTTAGTTTTACCCTTTAAACAAAAAAAGCGTTGAAAATTCAGCGCTTTTTTTGTTTGATCTAAGGTTTGTAAACGGATATTTAATTAGCTTATCATCCCAATTCCCTGCCCATTTGGAGTTGATATGGCAACCGAGCATTGTTTATGCTAAAAACCAAAAAATTGCTTAAATTTCCGATGCCACTATAACATGAATCAGCTTTATGATGATTCGCAACTGCTGTTTGTACTAAACTCTTTAAGCAATAGGTTCATGAATTTAAAAGTTGACTTTTACTTTGCAAAGGCCAAAAAATGGCAGGAGGAAATTAAGCTGATGCGATCAATTGCCCTTAGCTGCCAGCTTACCGAAGAGTTGAAATGGGGTTGCCCTTGCTATACTTACGGTGATAATAACATCGTTTTGATCCACACCTTTAAAGATTACTGTGCCTTTTTATTTTTTAAGGGAGCTTTGCTGCTTGATGTCCATAAAATTCTTATTCAACAAACGGAGAATGTACAGGCGGCGCGCCAGATCCGGTTTACGGGGATAAGCGAAATACAGGAGGTGGAAACAGTGATAAAAGCCTATATCTACGAGGCGATAGAAGTGGAAAAAGCCGGTTTACAGGTAGCGTTAAAGAAAACCACAGAATTTGCAGTCGCCGATGAGTTCCGGACGAAATTGGATGAGCTGCCATTATTAAAAACCGCATTTGAGGCTTTAACTCCCGGGCGTCAACGCGGGTATTATCTTTATTTTGCTGCCGCCAAACAGGCTAAAACCCGTGAGGCCAGGGTGGAGAAATGTATTCCGCGAATTTTGAATGGTAAAGGATTGGAAGATTAATTTGGTTGAAGATGAGCAGTATTCCGCTGCATTTTTATTTGTGTTTGCCCATCAAGTAGCCAATAACAAGCGCGATAAAGATCAGGCCCCACCAGATATATTGCAATGTTTTTAGCATTGCTACCTTTTTTTCAAGCGCAAGCAGATCTGATTGGTGAGATAGTTTATCATTTTGCAGCCGCATATTTTGCTGCTGCAATTTGGTTAGGGTACTATTTACCTCTACTGGTTTTTCCAGCTCCTTGTGGAATTGGCCTAAAAAACCGCCAGCTTTTAAAAATTTATCGCCTTTAGGTTTCAGCACCAGTTTTTCGGGCAGGTCGTAATCGCCGTGTTTGCCGGTTTCTGCTACCAAACCTTCGCGAATGAGGATCTGAACCAAGGCAAAAGCCGAGGCCTCGTCCTGATCGAACAGGGTAAGCAATTGATTTCGCGTCAGGCTATCGGGGATGCCGAAAGCTTCGAGCATTGCATCCAGCATTTCACATTCGTATTCGTTCAGCTCGGTCATTTAAACAAAAATAGCAAATGAGTTTAAGTTTACGACTATTGTTCTCATTTTGATACCAATATTAGGGCGATCAATAAAATAGATGAGCTATATGACACGAATCCAGCTACTCCCTGAAGAGATTTAAACACAAAATCATTTTAATTTTAGGATTTTCTAGATATTTACGCCAACGACAGTAGAGAAAACTTGCTCCTGATATCAAAAAAGATAAGTCGGGCAGGCATCTTGATTATAGTAACATGATTTCATTCCTGCGGACTTTCTATTTCCGGGACTTTATAACTTTCCAAAGTTTCGTACAGCTGTTTTTTAATCTGTTTCACTAATATCTTTGGTCCAAGCACGCGCAGCTTTGATCCGAATCCAAGTAGCTCCCGCTCCAGCTCAAAATTAATAATTACACGGATGCTGAATATTTTGCCTTTTTCGTCCTCGCTTAATAACTGTTGTGTGTTATGCAAGGGCTTGGTGATTACGTAAGGTGCATTTTTTGCATCAACCCAAAAAACTACCTTCACATCACGCTGGCCGGGTGTTTTGGTTACCCCGATTACGTCATTATAATAAGTGGAAAAATCGATTATTGTATTTTCGATATAATCATCATCATGCGCGGTGATGGCTTGGATCCTGTCCAGCGCCAGGTTAAGCAGGGGTTTATACCGCTGGTGCGAGATGCCTAACACAAACCAACGGTTTCGGTACTCTTTCAGCAGGTATCCGCTAAAACAAAAAGTGCTGGCCTCGCGCGCCTTGAAAGATTGGTACGTTACGCACATTGTTTTCTTAGCTACGATATACTTGCGAATCACTTCCAGCCACTCCAAACCCTTTAGGTTATCATTCTTCTCAAAGTCGATAACCGGGGTGCTTTGTGTTTTCTGGCTGTAGATCTTATCCTCCAGCTTGCTCACCATCTCGTTCAGATCGGTAAAGTGGTTTAAGCCTTTAAACTGCTTTAATAAGCCCGAAACTTCGCTCAGCACCTGCATATCCTGCTGGTTTAACGGACTGTTGGTAATGCTGTAGTCCTTATCGCTATAGGTATAATATTTTTTATTAACCACAATAATGGGCGCTTCGTACCCCAGCTTATTGCTGCGCATCATCTCCATATCGGCTTGGACGGTACGGCGGCTTACACCCGTATCAATCCCCTGGTATTCGTAAATAGCAGCGCTGCAGGCGTCTATCAGATCATCCAGCGTCCATTTCTTAAAACGGTTTTGCAGGCACTGGTCAATAGTGCGGTAACGGATGAGAGCGTTGCGGTTAACAGGCATGGTTGTCTGAATCAGAATTTTCAGAATTCAAAAATGAACAGAATTTAGCTTCCAGGGTTCATTCTGTAAATTCTGATTCCGACAATTTACAATTTATTTTTAACTACGCAAATACACTGCGCACTTGATGTTTCTCTTTGTACTGTCGAAAGGCTGAACGCGTTCACGAACGCCCCTCTCCTGATCTGGGGAGAGGGTTTTTGGCCCGGAGAATTTAAATTTTTAAATTACAAACTCAATATAATGAGAAAAGAAAATATCACCAAAACACTCCCCCTTCAGGGGGCCGGGGGGCTTAAAATAGGCAACAACGAGTTAAAGGCATTAGGTATTAACGATGTGGAGATACTGGTGAACTTTGGCCGGGTGGCCAGCGGTTTACTTAAACACGGCGTAATGCCGAAGGCTGAAATACTCGCTAACCTGGAAGCCCTGATAGACGACCCGATGCCCTACGCCCTGAAGAAAGGCGGCAAGTTTAAAAACCTGGCCGATGACGTGATTGCCTTGCGTAAGGAAGGCAAGTTTGTAAAGCAGGAACGCAACAACTTTAAGCTGAAAGAGGAGATTGCCGAGTTCCCGGTGTGGGGACTGCAAAACATTGAGGTGGGTGCCTTAGCGCAAATGCGTACCGCCATACAGTTGCCTATTGCCGTGGCAGGGGCTTTGATGCCCGATGCCCACCAGGGCTACGGCCTGCCTATTGGCGGCGTGCTGGCTACCACGGCCAATACCATTATCCCCTTTGCTGTGGGTGTGGATATTGCCTGCCGGATGTGTTTGAGCATATTCGATCTGCCTGCCGAAGCCATCGATACCGAAACGGACAAGCTGAAGAATATGCTGGTGGATAACACCTACTTCGGGATGGGGTGTACCACCAAATCTTACTTTGACAGTTCCTTGTTCGATAGCAAAACATGGAACGAAACCAAAGTGATCCGTTCTTTAAAAGATAAGGCTTATGCGCAGTTGGGTACCAGCGGTACCGGTAACCACTTTGTGGAATGGGGCGAATTAACTATAGCCGAAGGTGCGTTGGAAAACATCCCTGCCGGCAAATACCTGGCACTCCTCTCCCATTCCGGCTCCCGTGGGTTTGGCGGTACCGTGGCCGACCATTACAGCAAAATTGCCATGACCAAAACCAAGCTCCCTGCCGAAGCCAAACATTTGGCCTGGTTAGATCTGGATAAGGACGAAGGACAGGAATACTGGATAGCCATGAACCTGGCCGGCGAATATGCCAGCGCCAACCACCACGAGATCCATAACAAAATTGCCCGCGCCCTGGGTGTAAAGCCGATGAGCAGGATTGAGAACCACCACAACTTTGCCTGGAAAGAGCAACTGGCCGATGGTACCGAAGTAATGGTACACCGTAAAGGCGCAACCCCGGCCGGCGAAGGTGTATTAGGCATTATCCCCGGCAGCATGAGCACGCCAGGCTTTTTAGTCCGCGGCAAAGGCGACGCTTCTTCTATCAATTCTGCGAGCCACGGTGCAGGCAGGGCCATGAGCCGAAGCGCAGCGTTTAAGAGGCTGGACAAAGCCGCTATTGCTGCCAATTTAATTGATAAACGCATCACCCTGATGGGCAGCGACATGGACGAAGCGCCAATGGCTTACAAGGATATCCACACCGTAATGGCAGCACAGCACGATTTGGTAGAAGTACTGGCTAAGTTTGAGCCGAGGATTGTAAGGATGGCGGATGCGAGGGAAAGGCCGGAGGATTGAAATAGCGTATGGCAGTTCGCGGTTGTCAGGCTGCAGCTAAATTCCTACCCGGGGAGCGGTGCTGAAAAAGAGCGTAGTGGCAGAGACGGGTTTGCCATCTCCACCATGTAATTCGTTGTTTTGTAAAGTAGGCGCAGGAGTACTTCGGTTAGGTTCTGCCCCGCTATCGGCTGCAAGGCCTCATTAGTGCGGGCTTAACACTGCTATCGGGTTTAGTGGGGGGGTACGGGGGCCGGACCCGTAGCACGGATGCCGCCAGCGAGAGGCTGTCCAAATATCAAATATTAAAAAGATAAATTAACTTATCCAAATCTTCAATAGTTTTACAATTTGGTACAAGGAATTTATTTTTACTTGCTTCTGCTATTTGTATCTCGTAAGTGTTATTCTTTTCAATAGCTTTTACTTCTACAGTCCTTAAAGTCAATTCCAAATAGTCAAATAATTTAGAATTGTCAAACCCTCTATCAATTAATTCATCTTTCGTAATCATTTACAAACTTACAGATTTGCACTTAAAATTTAAACTCCAGAACTCCGAAAATTTCTCGTATTAGCTCTTAACTGGCGCTAGTAAACCTCCCAACTGATGAGAGGAATTTCAATATCATCTTGTCAATGGCGAATAAGCACGAGTGCGCCTCACTTTATCAATCGGCCGCAAACCGCGCCAGCATGAGAAGTCGGGGGTAAATAGAATCTAATCCTATGGGGTTAAATTAGCGTTGCTCTCACGTGAGTTACAATTTTCGCACACTTCCCAGAGTTTTTAAATAAGGTTGCGAGGAAACTATCTGGATATTCTTGATCGATATAAGTACGAATTACCCTTATGACTTCTTTGGTTACGATTTCAACATTAATCAAATTAGGTTCAAAGTCTATTTTTTCCAGAGAGGGACGGACTCCTAGTTTAGTAATTGTTAGCATCTCAATCATTCTATTCCCTTGCACTAATAGCCCATAACTTCGGCCTGATCGTTTTGGAAGTTGCTGAATCTCTTTATTAATGACTTCCTCAATAATTCTGACTAGTTTAACTGAATTGTAAACGTAATAGCCAGAAATATTCGGGTTAAAAATTTGTTTATAAATTCCTTTATCGATATTTTCCCAAAATCTACCAATCCCGCTTTTGGCTTGCACTGCCAAAGTGGATATTCCTGACGCGCAAGCTAGAGAGACAGTAGCTTCAGAAAGATCGAACGACTTCTTACCCGAAGCATAACTTTCCGATCGCATTACGTTATACTCTATGCCATCCATAGCAAGCTCCATTTTTATTCTAGTTTGTTCTGGATCCTGAGAAACAAAATCTCGATTTTCAATTCTATTTTGACGGTTATTTGTACGGGTTACGTCTTTCCCGAAGTCTAAAGGAGCTTCCGATAGTTGGATAACTCGGGCACTAATTTTGACTTCGTCTAATGTAACTGAAGGTGAATGGCTTGAGAAAAATCTTCCGATTGTGCTTACGGTTTGAGCCCCGTTTACAATCCTTGCGTTAATGAGTTTAAAAGATCCAAACTCGCGCGAACCGCCGCCTGCCATTGTTTTGTCAATTCGATCACAAGTTATTGTGATCCCATTATTATAATACCAAAAAAGGCTTTGATTTTCTTTAAGCGTTTTTTGAATTTCTTCATTGACGTCAGTTACTCCAAGAGATTGCCTGAGATTGCTGGTAAATAACAATTTATTATGTGTTGCCCACCAATTGCCTATTTCTGTACCAGATGCCATACCATAGTAAGCTTTATAAGGCTCCGTTACCTGCCCCCAGTTAGATAAACTTATTTCAATGTCAACTCTCTGATCGGCAGCACTCTTGCCTAATGTGTTGTACACTTTTGATTGGTTCATTCGTACAAAGGTTACTATTTGTTCCGAATTGTCATCGCCAATATTGTTCATTTCGTTTAGTAAGTCATCTATATGCCTAAGAGCGTGCACACCAAGACTTTGTGCTAAGAATGTATCGATAAATACAATTCTACATTTGACATCATATGCGTTTAGAGCACTTTCAATAAGTCTTTGCTTCTTCTTTATTTTATTATTAAAGCGATCAAAACTTGATTCAAACAAATCTCTAATTCCTTTAGTGAAGCTTGCAATTTCAGTAGAATTTGGTTCACCGGTTCCTTCCTGACTTAATTTGGATTGAACAATTAAAACTTGTTTCTCAATAGGCGAGTAATAGAATGCATCGATACCATTATCATCTCCGCCATCTGTAACAGCTTCAGCCGCCTCTTTTGCCGTACATTCAACATTTGAATAAACCGCGAAAGCAGCCAAACATCTCGTTGCAATCTTATGTTCCCGCTCTTTATCAGTCGCTTTTAAATCGGAAAGGTCTAAATGTTCTTCAAATAATGCTGTGATCTTACTTTTTATTTGGTTAATATGTAATTTGCTCATGCGAAAAGGTTTAAGCTAATATAAGACAACTTTTTATTTTCTATCAATAATTCATACCGGAAGTATTAATTATTATACCCATCCTGGCGCGAGTATGCAGCGCAGGCCAGTGGGCGGCGTACTCGGGCCTAACCAATCAACTCGTAATAGCCGGGATTGTAGAAAAGCCGGAAGCTACCTGCATAGCAACTCCCATCCTGGCGCGAGTATGCAGCACAGACCGTGGGCGGCGTACTCGTGCCTGACCAATCAACTCGTAATATACGGGATTGTAGAAAAGCAGGAAGCTATTTGCATAGCAACTCTCCAGTTATCCCCGTTTGCCGGGTTTAATTAAAGTAAATAGTTTGATCCTCTGGTTATGCAGGCGGAATTCACGAGTACTCCAAGCTCGTTCCGACGCTGCATACTCGCGCGAGTCAAGGGGCGCCAGTGTCGTGTTAGCTGCAGCCCATTCCATTTCGGGTTTATTTTTTCTTTTTGGGTTTTGGTGAAGGTAATTCGTTGAGGGAAATGCTGACTAGTTCACTTAACCAATCGCTATTTTCAATTTTTTCTTCTATCAGGAAACTTGATTTTGCTCCTTCGTATGGTGGTGCTTCAATCACATCACCAATAAATTCTCGCCCCGAAATGGTCGGTTTTATAAATAATTTGTTGTCGCATATCAGTCCGAATATTTTTCCGTCAGCGTAAATGCCATATTCGCCAAACATTTTTTTAGCGGTTATTTCTCCTGCATTTTTGATTTGGTCGATAACAAAGTCCACAAAATTTTGATCGGAAGCCATTGGTTAGGTTTTTAGTTGAATTGTTTAGTGTAAATTAAGCCAATAATATTTACAAATGGGTTTTTAATAGTTGCGTTATTAGTTCTCCGGCTGTCTAAATTCTACACTTGGACAGCCGGAAGATGGAGAGCCCTACAGTACGGTGACGACTCCGACCAAAGGCTGAATATTTATTGTAAAAACAAATAATTTCGACCTGTTGATTCTAACGAAGATTAGACCATTTCCCCAAAAAAATGATTACATCTTTAACTTTATTGCCGGGTTGAACCCTATTGCGCGCAAAATTTGCAAACATACTGTAATAGCAACTATCAATAGCGAAATAAGCAGGGCTATGATAAACGGAACAACTGAAAGGTTAATGCGGTAGGCGAATGTTTCCAGCCATTTTTCTGCTATCAAAAAGGCGATAACCCAAGCTAACACATTAGCAATTAAAACAATGTATAAAAAAGGCTTACTTAATGTTGCCGTTAATTGCTTTCCGTTTGCACCAAATACTTTTCTGATAGCGATTTCTTTCATGCGAAGTCTGATAGCTTGTGCTGCCGAAGCAAAAAAGCCCAGCGAAGCAATGAAAACCGAAAGGGACGAAAAAAAGATCAGCACAGCGCGTAACTGCTCTTGTTTTGTAAAAAGCTGACCGTATAGTTCGTCTAAAAAATGATAATTAAAATTGTCTCCGTCAAGTTTGTTAATGTTACTCCATTGGTGGTTTAAAGTTGCCAGCATAGCAGGTACAGCATTAGCGTTAGCACTTATCATGATTTGTGTTTTGGTTAATCCACCACCGGCATTCATCAAATACACAGTGGGTTGTACATTCTGTTCGAACCCATTGGATTTTACATCTTTAATTACGCCGATAACCCTGTAATTACCCCCACATCCGCTTACGGTAGTACCAATAGGGTTTGCTAAACCTATCGCATTTGCTGCCGTTTCGTTTATTACTGCATTTAAGGAATCAACGTGAAACGAAGAAGAAAATACCTGGCCTTCTTTTACCGCAATGTTTAAGGTTTGAAAATAGTCGTAATCAACTCCGATGGTATGCATGGCATAAGCCTTGCTTTGTACAGTAAATTCATAAGTTGCGGGGATGATTCCCCCCGGGACCGTGGTCGCAACAGTTACATTTTTCACACCGGGAATAGCTTTAATGCGACTTCTAACCGATTCAAACTTACCAGGGTCGTTATAAATACCAAGGTTATCTACATATACTACCTGCCTGGCGGTAAATCCGGGGTCTGCTGACCTCATAAACGTAACCTGTTGGTTAATAACAAACAGGATGATTATAAAACTTATGGCAAAGGTAAACTGAAGCACCGTTATACCGCCACGGATCCACGAGAAGGTATTGCCATTAGTAAACTGGTTGCCCCTAAGCACATCAACAGGTTTAAATCCGCCCATTACAAGTGCCGGGTAAACCCCAGCCAGTAAAGTAAGCGAAATTAATGTTAGCGCCAGCTGAGCGATAATGCTGACAGTTATGCCGGATATGAACAGATTCACCCCTAATAAGCTGTTAAAATACGGCAGGCCAATAACTACCAGCCCTAATGCGATAAATAATGAGAAAAGGCACTGCAAAAAAATTTCTGTCAGGAATTGTAAGATAATCCGCCCCTTAAGAATTCCGTTTACTTTTTTTATACCTACTTCTTTAGCGCGTTTGTTTGCTTGCGATATATATAAATTGGTAAAGTTAACACCTGTTACCAGCAAAATAATAATGGCCAGAGCCATCAGTCCCTTAACTATCTGGTCGTTTACATGAGAGCTGTAGTGAGGCCTTAAGTGAAGATCTGTTAAAGCGTCTAGATAAATAGCGGGTGTACCGCCAAGGCTCAGCCCTTGCCTTGCAACTTGGCTGGTATCTGCAAGCGCCGCCTCTTTATAAATCTTATCTATTTTTTTAGATAGCTGCGCTAAATTTGTATTGGGCTTTACCAATAAATAGGTTTGATAAATCTGGTTAGCATAGCTTTGGTCTTTGCCCTGGGTAATATCTTCGCTAAAGCCAATGCAATCAAAAACTAAATTTGTGTTGCCGGGTGTTACTTGTGCTACGCCGGCAACCGTCATTGGCATACCGGATCTCGACATCATATTTACTGTTCTATTTTGATAAGAAACGTTGCCGGGGAAAAGTGCGCCGGCTGTTTGTTTCGAGAGTAAAACTGTAGGCATTGCACCTTTGGGGGCTAAATTTATCCCCTCCCCTTTGATCCCTAATATTTTAGCGATAGAATAGTCGGCACCCACCCATTTCCTGATCAAAAACCTTCCCGATGGGGTAAAGAATGGGATCTGAAACAATGCTGTATTGGTACGCCCGGTTTCTTCAACTTCGGGGCACTGGCTTTTTATAGCTTGAGCCAATTTCCCTGGTGTGTACGGCGATGGGCCATTGGGCATTTCCCTTTCCACTAAAAATACCCGGTCGGCATTTTTATTCCACTTATCATACCCTGTTTCATAATCAACATAAAGGGTTACAAAAATAAATGCCGCCAAACCAAGTGCTAATCCGGCAATATTCAAAAAATTATACCACTTACCGTTTAAGAATGTACGAAAGGCGATTTTCATGTCGATGCTATTCATGTCGTAGTTTATTAAAGTTAGTAGTGGAAAGCAGTTAACCTTTTTACGCTCACATTTTGAGCCAACAAGCTAAAGTGTTACGTGTTAACGAATTATTAGTCAATAGACTGTTCATTAACGAACAGTCCGTACGATTACGTTACAGTTTATTTGCTAATAAAAATGCTTTATATTTAAACTACAGCGATGAAACTTTAGAAATTTTCACTCAAGCCGAGTAGGAAAAATCAGGAAAAAAAATTGCATAAGGTTATTCATGCCTTTTGGGCATGGCAGATGGCCAATCCCTGCTGGGGCTAGGATGCAGCGCAGGCCGGTGGGCGGCGTACTAGTGTCTAGACTATCAACTCGTAATAGCCTGGTTTGTAGAAAAGCCGGAAGCTACCTGCAAAGCAACGTTCGAGTTATCCTCGTTTGCTGGGTTTAATTAAAGTAATTCATTTGACCCGCTGGTTATGTAGGCGAAATTCACGAGTACACCACGTTCTTTCCCGGCGCTGCGCTGCATACTCGCGACAGTCAAGGGGTTTATTTTTTCTTTTTCGGTTTTGGTGATGGTAATTCCTTGAGGGAAATGCTGACTAGTTCACTCAACCAATCACTGTTTTCAATTTTTTCTTCTATCAGGAAACTTGATTTTGCGCCTTCGTATGGTGGTGCTTCAATCACATCACCAATAAATTCTCGCCCCGAAATGGTCGGTTTTATAAATAATTTGTTGTCGCATATCAGTCCGAATATTTTTCCGTCAGCGTAAATGCCATATTCGCCAAACATTTTTTTAGCGGTTATTTCTCCTGCATTTTTGATTTGGTCGATAGCAAAGTCCACAAAATTTTGATCGGAAGCCATTGGTTAGGTTTTTAGTTGAATTGAGGATTGTAAAATAAGACAATAATATCTATAAATGGTTTTTAACAGTTGGCGTGTTAGCTTTCGGCTGTCTAAGTGTGAACAGGCGGGATACAATGACGGATGCAAGGGTGAAGCCAGAGGATTGAAGCGACGGTGAGACTGATTATTTAGGTTTAGCCTACGCTTGCGCCAGCATGGGGAACGAAGGGAATTTGAATGAGTCTTAGATCTTGTCACAAACACCTGCATTTAAATACCAGAACTTTAGATAGTTAAATGAAGAATGTCCATTCTATACCACTCCGTCACTTTTATCTTCCATAAATTTACAATAGACATCCAATCAATCAAAAGCGGATTTTTATTCAAATAACCATTCATGGAAAACAGGAAAGAGCAGATCAACAAAAGCCGACGGGAGAGTCTTAAAAAAATGGCACTTGTAGGCGCTATTTTAGGATTTGGAGGCGTACCCTCGAACGCAGTGGGAACATCAGTCACAAATATATCGCAGTTAGGGCAACCTTTTTATTTACCGCCCCTTGCGCCGTTGAAGCCCGGGCCGGGTGGTCTGGACATTCGCACTTGGATTAGAAGCTCAAAAACCAACAAGCAATTTTCCTGTGTAGAAGCCGCGGTAGCACCACGGCAAATGGGGCCAGCACCTCACGTGCATGCAGAACTTGATGAACTTATGCTGGTACTGGAAGGTACAGCAACAGTTTGGTTAAATGGTAAAGCGGAAGAAATAATGGCCGGAGGCTGGCACTTCCGGCCCCGGTTGATTGAGCATACTTTTTGGAATGCCTCGGATAAACCACTTCGTTTTATTGATATGTATTTTAACCAAAACTTTGAGGATTTTCTTGAAGAACTGTTTCACCGGATCATTCCTGAAATGCGCAAAAATAATTTGACACCGGCTGATCCGTGTGTTGCCAAACGGACGGCCGAGCTTGATGCACGGTTCGGCATAACGACTTACCCTGAAAAAAGACAACCATTAATAGCGCGATACGGGCTCAATGGCTGATAAATTACTTCACTAATCACGTCAATACCCCCTTAGTAACAGTTTTTGTTAAACACTATTACGGTGCTCAAAAGTTAACCATGAGGTACAAATCCAATCCACCAACAAGTTCACTTCGCGGACTGATATTACCTTTAAGTAGTAAAACCAGGTTATATATCTTTATTGGCGTACTGTTTTTATCTGTACTTTACTTTACGGAGTGGCCACTTATTAGCATAAACAATATTTTTCACAAGCGCATGGCAGAAATGCTATGGCTCATTTTCCCTCATGCTTTATGCGGGATGGCTGCCCTTGTCATCGGGCCTTTACAATTCTCGTCGAGGATGCGCAGAGCTTACCCTGCGCTACACCGCAAGTTGGGAACAATATATGTGTGTGCTGTTTTGCCGGCATCCATATTGGCGATCATTATACAAGAGAAATATCCGGTGCCCGGCAGCGGAATTTACCTCGAATCCGCAGGAGCAGCTCAGGCTGTTCTCTGGTTTTTGACGACAGTGATCGCTTATGTGACCGCTGTTAACCGGCAAATCTCCACACACAAAGTGTGGATGAGCCGAAGTTATGGAATCACCTTGATCTTTGTCTTATCACGGGTGCCGAACCCATTTCCTTTTTACAGCAGAATAACTCCCGATAATTTCAGTATCATTCTTTGGTCATTGATGCTTTTCGCTCTTATTGTTCCGGAATTACTACTGAACTGGAAGGAAATATTCAAGCGAAAAGTTGAAAAGAACCAACAAAAATCAGGCTTGTTAAATTGATTGCCTACAGGCATATTCCATTAATAGCAATAAACCATTATCATGAGAAAAGACAAATTACTGGCCCTGCTTTTATTACCCTTGTTATCATGCACTCAAAATCATGACATCCCTGGCCAAATTTTCAATGACGGAAAAGATTATGCGGAAATGGTGGTCATCCCATCCGGAAGTTTTATGATGGGCGCACCGGCAAATGAGCCAGGAGCTTACCCGGAAGAAATGCCTCAAAGGAAGGTCACAATCCGCCAATTTGCCGTGAGCAAGTTCGATAAAACCCGTGGACAATGGGCGAAGTTCGTATCTGCCACTCACCGGCAAACTACCGCGGGCTGCGCTATTGCAGGCAAAACAGGCATGATCATTGACTCATCCGTTTCGTGGAGAAAAGTAAACTTTCCTCAGGACAACAATCACCCTGTAGTTTGTGTAACCTGGAAGGATGCTATTGATTATGTGCAATGGCTTAGCAGGCAGACCGGCGGAAAATACCGCCTTTTAACAGAGTCAGAATGGGAATATGCCGCGCGGGCAGGAACCGCTACAGCGTATCCATGGGGACCAACTGCAAGTCATGACCATGCTAATTTTGGATCAGACGCCTGCTGCGGTACCGGCCGTATCGCAGGTAGGGATAAATGGCTTGGAACGTCGCCTGCAGGCGCTTTTCCGCCTAATGCCTTCGGCCTTTATGATATGCACGGCAATGTGCTGCAATATGTACAAGATTTTTTAACACCTTCCTACTATGGTGAAGCCTTGGATGGTTCTGCCTATCAAATAAAATCAAAGTTGAAGTTTACCGGGGAACTGGCTTTTATGAACGGTACCGTATCGGATGCATACCGGGTATGCCGGGGTGGCGACTGGGGCGATCCACCAGCGATGATCAGATCTTCGTCCAGGAACTGGGCACCGGCAGTTGGATCAACCATTGCTAATTACAGGAGCAGCGGGCTTGGTTTCCGCATTGCAAAAACGCTTTAAGGCTGTGTGTCGATTTCTAAGTAAGCATCTGACTGGCGGCGGTGCTTGTAATATTGATGGCTTCTTTAAACCATATTTCGATCAGGTTTTGGGCAGGCTCGGTACTTTAAACGGCAATTACGGCCATTGTGTACCAGTAATATGCTGTGTCCGATCGTCATCTTTGATATTAAACTTCTAAAAAATATGAAACGCAGAAAATTTTTAATTACAACCAGTATCATAACCTTATTATTATCGTCTGTACGAAATTTATTTGCAACTTCGACGAGCAGATTAGGCTTTGTATTAAAAAAAGGCAAAAATCGCTTTAACGAGCACACCATGCTTGTAGGCAACAGTCCAATAGATATCAAGTTGTCCGGCAAAGATACCGGTGGGGTATTAACGGTTGGTGAGTACACTGGCTACGTAAAAGGCGGCCCGCCACTTCACATCCACCCTGCGCAGGATGAGGCTTTTTATATCCTTGAGGGCGAGCTTCTTTTTCAGTTGGGCGACAAGCAATTTCACTTATTCCCCGGCGATACCATCTTTATTCCCCGGAATACATCACATGCCCCCGCGCAGTTGAGCGAAAAGGGACGGTATTTATATTTTTTCACCCCAGCCGGAAAAATGGAAGATTTTTTCCGAGCTTTAAGTGCGTTAAAACAAAATGCTACGTCGGCGGAAGCCGTAAGAATATTCGAAAGTCACGACATGAGAATCGTGGGGCCACCATTAGCTATTAAGTAAAATATGCACTCATGTCAACTTACGATTATCGGCTGCCCAGCCCATCATTAGGTGAATATGTCAGGCTCTACCAGATCCTTGGCTGTCATTTCCCGGCCAGCATGGCCGAGTTGCCCATTAAAGCTTACTGGCCAAGGGCAGAAAACTCCCTGTCATTTACACCGCGTGACCCTGAAAGAGTAGAATATGGATTTAATGGTAAACTGATAGATACGCCACGATCAAGAATTAACAGCCAGCATTTAATCGCAACCAACAGGCACGTAGGACGCAATTTCTTCGTGTTTCAAGTGGTTTTTCAGCCGGGAGCTTTATTTAGGCTTACAGGTATCCCCTCATACGAACTAACTAATACTTTGATAGATGCGGAGGCTGTCTTTTCCAAAGAAATTAGACTTGTGAATGAACGGTTGGCCAACACCTTACATCACGAAGAGATGATCGGTGTTGTAGAAGGCTTTTTACATTACCTGGTCGGCAGGTCGAAGAAAGTCGCATTGCCTATCGATAAAGTGAGTCGGTATTTATTAAAAAACCCCAATGCTTCATCACTGGATTGGCTTGCGGGGCAGGCCTGTTTAAGTCAACGACAGTTCTACCGTCAATTTTTAGAACGGGAAGGTATAAGCCCTAAATTATACGGACGGATAGCGCGGTTTGAAAATGCCATGAAGATTAAAAATGCTCAACCCAAAAGAGACTGGTTCAAAATAGCAATAGACCTTGGTTATTATGACTACCAGCACTTAGCGAAAGATTTTAAGGAGTTTACCTGTTTAAGCCCCACAGCATTTGAAAAGTTTAGTGCCAAGGGGCCGGAAAGAACTTTTGGTATTAGAGAAGTTTGAACCGGAGTGCCAAATGCCCTATCATGGTGCAGAAACATCCTGGCGCTATTGTGCAACGCAGACCTGTTGGGCGGCGTACTCGTGCCTAACCAATCAACTCGAAATAGCCGGGATGTTAGAAAAGCCGGAAGCTACCTGCAAAGCAAAGCTCCAAATATTATCGTTTGCCATGTTTGATTAATGTAAACCGTTTGATCCGCTAGTAATGTGGGCGAAATTCATGAATGCGACATGATCTTACCCGGAGCTGCCCACTCGCACAAGTCAAGGGGCGCAAGTGCCATATTAGCTGCAGCCCATTTTATTTCGGGTTTATTTTTTCTCTTGGGGTTTTGGTAATGGTAATTCTTTGAATGCAATGCTGACTAGTTCACTTAACCAATCGCCAATAATATTTACAATTGAGAATTTAATAGATGTCGTTATTAGCTCTCGGGCAATATCGTATGGCTTTTCATTTTTTATCGCTCCTAATTAAAAAAGTCTGTCAAAAGTCTCTTGACCTTTTTCTACACCCCAATAGGAAACTACTTTTTAAATTTTATTCAAAGCAAGACCCGTGGTTAAAGCGCTCAACCTGGCTCTCCTGCCTTAGCTTAAAAATGTAATGATCGCTTCGTTGTTACTTGACGCTTTATGGTAAACTCGCTGTACGGTCACGAAATATTCGTTTAAATAATTAAACGCTTCTTCTCCTTCCTCCCAAATTTCCGGATAAACACCTAATCCAGTCATTTTTAACGGATCAAACCTTTGTTTCAAATCAGCAATGGTAAAATTTGAAATTTGATCGTGGAGATTTTTTACATGTTCAGGCGTCACATAATGGGCGGGCCCATAGCCTAAATCCTGGTCCTCATTAATAACCCGACCGCTAAATAGAACAGCTAAGAGAGGGTGGTCAGCCTCGGCCATGCACTGGCCCGTTAATAAAAATACAATGCCTTCCCAGGCCGTATCAATGTCCGTTAATTTTATATCGTCAATTTCATCGTTATAGATTCGATCTTCCAATAACGAACTGTCTTTTAAGTATTCCTGCAGCTCAGAATTTGTTACCCTAAGTAAATTACCTACCATACTCATGCCTAAAAGTAATCAAATATTTTCTCAAAATATGGGTGGTTTGCTTATAATGTTCCAACCCACACCTAAAAAGCTTAAGCTTAATGGTTTCGCCTGTATGCAATGCTTTGATAAAAACCATAGATCAATACACCGATTTATGCGTAACGCTGAAATTTATTTAAAAACAAATTAATTTTTATTCGCAATAAAGTCTATAGGGCAACTTTAAATTAAAATTTTTACATTTGACCTTTTTTTTCAAATCTATCTATATATATAAAAGCTATATCATAGGTACACCAAAAACAACAGTCATCTCTATTTTATTTATTTCTGATTACTATTTATGATTAAAACTTTACTAATAAGTATCGTCGTCTTCTTTTCATTCTCAAAGATCCATGCACAAGGCATTATGGTTACCGGAAAGGTTACAGACTTGGAAACAAGTGCAATATTACCAGGTGTTTCGGTCCAGGTAAAAGGAACTACTGCCGGCACTATGACAGATGCTGAGGGACGTTATTCAATAAGTGCTCCGTCCAGCGCAAGCATACTGGTATTTTCACAGGTAGGCATGCAGGCTGCAGAGCTAACTATTGGCACACAAACAACAATAAATATTCAATTAACGGCGAGTAATAAGCAGTTGAATGAAGTGGTTGTTAATGCTATCGGCATTGAAACGCAGCGCGATAAATTTGCCTCGTCTGTTTCTACGGTAAAGGGTAAAAGCGTAGCGCAGAGTGGCGAGGCTAATTTGTTATTAGGCCTGAGCAACAAACTTTCAGGCGTTCTGATAACACGGAACGGCGGCGATCCCGGCTCTGGTGGATATATACAGGTACGCGGCCAAAATACCATCAACGGTAACGCACAGCCGCTATTCATTATAGATGGTATGCCAGTAAGCAACGCAAACGATAATTTTGGCGCCGCAGCGGCAAACGGTATTGTTCAGCAATCACGCATCAATGATATCAATCCTGAAGATATCGAAAGCATGGAAGTGCTAAAGGGTGCTTCGGCCGCTGCCCTGTGGGGTACAAGAGCCGCTAATGGCGTTATCATTATTAAAACCAAAGGCGGCAGAAACACTAATGGGAAATTGAACATTACCTATAAATCTACCGTTTCGTTTGACCGGGCTAATAAATTGCCGCCCTTGCAGTCCCTGTACGGGCAAGGGTCGGGTGGCTTTTATAACCAAGGTAATAAGGTGAGCTTTGGAGATTTAATTTCTTCACGCACCGGTGGTGGTGATACTTACATTAATGCGCCCGGCACAGCAGGCTATCAGGGTTTTGTTGCATTTCCGGATGGATCGCAGCGGTATGCCATCGCACCGGGCAGCGCGGGTAACCCACATGGCGGTAAGAACGCTACGGATACCTATAACCATTATAAAGATATATTTCAAACCGGTCATTTTTGGGAGAACAATTTGACCCTGAGTGGCGGCGACAGCAAATCAACATTTTTGATGAGCTATGGCAACCTTACTCAAAATGGAATTACCAAAGCATTCAGCCGTTATGTGCGCAATAACGCCCGTATTAATGCTACGACTAAATTTAATAGCTGGCTGCGGGGATCAGCTAATATCGGATATGCCAACATCAATTCTCTGCGTAATCAAGAAGGTGACAATGTGGACGGGCTCATGCTGGGCGCTACCCGCACTCCAGCTGATTTTGACAAGCGTTATTATACGGGAACCTATACCAGCACTACCGGCGAAGTGTTCCAAAATGCGCACGTATCCTACCGCAATCCTTTAGGTAAAGATTTGGGAACGATCTACGCAAACCCTATCTGGAATCTGTACAATAACCGCAACAGCAGTGATGTAGACCGCATTACCGGAACACTGGAATTAAATGTCACGCCTGCTACCTGGTTGAATATCACCGGACGAACGGGCATTGATAATTTTAGTGATGACCGTACAGAGCGCTTTGCGCGGAACTCAGCCACTTTTCTAAATGGTTACTTGTCTAAAAACCTGCTGATGGAAAATCAGTTCAATACCGATGTATTTGCAAGTGCCAAAAAGACCTGGAGCGACAAGCTTAAGGGTACACTGCTCGCAGGCTTCAACTATAATAACAGGCGCCGCAGCACACGCTCGGATGCTATTACAAATTTAATTGTGCCTACGGCACCAGATATATTAACCAATGCCCTCAATTCGAATTTGATTGCCGGAAACAGCACGTCGTTGATCAGAACCTATGCCTACTATCTGCAAACAGACCTGGAGGCACTGGACATGTTTTACCTTACGCTTACCGGTCGCGATGAAAGCGCATCTACTTTCGGAAACAAAACCAAAAGTAGCTTCTTTTTCCCATCAGCAGCGCTGGCCTGGCAGTTGACCAAGTTAAAGGCCTTTAGCAGGCTTCCCTTTCTTGACTTTGCAAAGCTGCGTTTTACCTGGGGGCAGGTAGGTATACAGCCCCAACCCTACCAAAACTTTACCGTATTTAACCCTGCGGTATACGGGGATACATTTACCCGCGGCCTGGCATCTACCAGCGCACTTTATGGTGGTGGTTACAGCCGAAGCCTTGTTGAAGGTAACGATTATTTAAAACCGGAGCGTAAAACTGAAACCGAACTGGGCCTTGATCTGCGGATGTTTAATAACCGGGTGACTTTCTCGGGTACGGTGTACACCAATAAAACAAAGGATGCCATCCTATCCCTTAACGTACCCAACGAAACTGGTTTTACCGTTCGGAATACCAACGCCGCGGTTCTATCGAATAAGGGTATTGAGCTGGATGCCGGAGCCGATATTATAAATCATAACGCGTTTAAGTGGAATATATCGGCTAACTTTTCAGCCAACCGCAATAAAGTGAACTCTTTGGCCGGCGCCACGGTGTACACCCTACCCGATGCATTTTTGCAACTGGCTTCTCTCATACCTGGTCAGCCTTTCGGTGTATTTTATTCTACCGATTTCCTCAAGGACGGATCGGGCAAGTATGTTCTGGATAAGAATGGATTTCCGCAGCCGGGTATCAGCAATGAAATTGTGGGGAACCCTAATCCAAAATGGCAGGGCGGTTTGGGTACTACATTGTCCTATAAAAAACTGTCGCTGTATGTACTGTTCAGCCGGGTAGCCGGCAATGCCGTATTTAACGGAACCCGCGGTTCGCTATATAGCATAGGTACGCATGGAGATCAGGGGCGTACAACCATTGCGCCTGCTGGCGGTGTGCGCGATGTAAATGGTAGTTTAATTCCGGCAGGCACCTCTTTCCAAGGCTACCTAACTGATTTTGGTGCCGGTCCGGTAGCCATTAATCAGGCATGGTGGCAGGGCCGTGGCTCAGCCAGCAACACCGCATCTTACAAACAGTTTGTGGAAGATGGCAGCGCCACCCGCCTGCGTGAGGTAACGCTTACCTATACCTTAAACTCAACTGGCTTTCAACATTTCACACACCTTTTTGCTGTAGATTTCAGCCTTACAGGAAGGAACCTGGCGCTATGGACAAAGTATACCGGTGTTGACCCGGAAACCAATGTTACCGGCGCTGGTTTGTCGCGCGGGCAGGATTGGTTCAATAACCCCAACACCCGTTCTTTATTATTCTCGATACAAATCAGATATTAATCACATTTAATCTGCCTCCCTGCTGTTATATGAAAACTTTAACTACTATAATGATATTTTGTGCTGCTTTCACCGTTAGCGTGCTAACCAGTTGCAAAAAACTATTTAACAATCCCGACATCGATAGTAATCCCAATGCGGTTACCAATGTCGACCTGCCCACACTGATGGGGGGCACTTTATTGGGTGTGGGCCTGCTGCACGAGGACACTGATGTGCGCATCGCCTCGATGTGGGCCGGAGAACTGAACGGGTTAGCCCGTGCACACTTGGGTTATGCGCAATACATTGTGTCGGCCCAAAACTTTACCTGGAGCCCGTTGTATCCGGTAGCCGGACAGGCACGGCTGATGCAGTTAAAGGCAGACTCTGCGGGGAATGCCTGGGGTAAAGGTATAGGACAGGTGCTGGAGGCCTTAGTGATAGCCAAAGCTACCGACTTATATGGCGATGTGCCCTATAGCCAGGCTTTTGATGCCGCCCGGTACCCTACCCCTGTATTTGATAAACAGTTGAACGTATATGCAGCATTGCAAACTACGCTGGACAATGCGGTTATGAATCTTTCTGCCAACACCGGCTCTGCCTATCCAACCAAAGATTTTATTTACAAAGGAGATGTAAAAAAGTGGAAAGCTGCGGCAAATACGCTAAAATCACGCTTGTACCTGCATACCGGCGATTACGCACAGGCTGTTAAATACGCACAGCAGGGCATCGCCGGAGCGGATGCGGATGCGCTGATACCTCATGGTACAGGTATAGGTGTTGATATTAACCAGAACTATGATTTTTTTGCCGTGTCACGCATCGGCGATGCCGGATTTAATGGCGCTTACTTACCAACCCTCCTGCAATCACGCATCCACTCTGCCAACACTAAAACAGACGAAACGGCGCTATACAATTACTTTTTTAAAACCGGCGTCACTGGCACCGATAACCTTGACGCCAATACGGTTGATGGCGCCTTTGTAGCCAGCGCCCCGCAGCCGCTGCTAACCTATTACGAGAACCAATTGATTTTGGCAGAGGCACAGGCGCGCCTTGGTCAATATAATGATGCTTTGATCGCACTCAATACGGTAAGAGCAAGCCTCAATAGCGGCATATATAACGGCCGTACGTTTGGTAGCACCGGCCGCAGATATGATGCCTATACATTGGCTGATTTTGGCCCTGGCGGATTAGCCAACAACACTAATCCTGTTGACTTGCAGGGAGCCATGCTGTACGAAATTATTTCACAACGGTATATCTGTTTCCTGATGCAGTATGAGGCGTTCAATGATTATCGGCGCTTAGCTACTGCTGTTCCTGTGGTACAGTTGCCAATCCCGCTACATACAGGCACACAAAAACCACAGCGGTTTATCTATCCGCAGGTTGAAATTAATACCAATCCGAATGTGCCCAAACCACTTGCTGACCAATTTACCAAACTTTCCATATTCCCTTAACAGGACAGGAAAATTTAGCTACTGCTTATGAAATTAAACATCCGATTGTCTTCTCTAGCGGAGCGTGTTTCGTTAAGATATTTTACCTTCATAGCCCTTTATTTTGCTGAAGGGCTGCCTATGGGGATTTTATTCATCGGCATACCGGCCTGGATGGCTATGAACAATAAATCCGTCACAGAAATTGGCGCCTTCGATGTAGCCTGCGCCATGCCCTGGACATTTAAGTTCTTTATTGCACCGATGATGGATCGGTATACCTTTCTACCCATGGGCCGCAAGCGGCCCTGGGTAATAATATGCCAAACAGGCTTGTGTTTAAGCTTGCTGGTTATGGCTTCTGTAAAAGACCCATTGAATCATTTATCTTTACTCATAGCCGGCGGGTTTTTGGTATCAATTTTCGGGGCGGCCCAAGATGCCGCAACAGACGGCTTAGCAGTAGATAATATACCTGCAGAGGAACAAGCCCGTGCAAACGCCTTTATGGGCGGCGCTCGGATGATCGGCAGTTCCTTTGCACTGGCGCTAAGCACATGGCTGCTGGAACGTTATAGTTTCTTTATTTCTACAGCCGTTATTGCTTCTATAGTAGGTTTAATTACAATTGTGCCGATTCTTATAAGGGAACATCAGGAGGAGCGGCTATTTCCCTGGTCGGAGGGGAAGGCGAACAAAAGCAATGAGCAAATCCAGATAAACAGCTGGATGGATATGTATCGTTCACTCTACGCTGCATTTAGCCTGAGGAACGCTTTCTTACTTGCACTGCTGCTGTTTCTGTCACAGGGATCCTACAACTACTTCGAAAAGCTGCTACCCATATTTGCTGTTAAAGTTGCCGGATGGACGCATGTATACTATTCAAACGCATTTGCAGTGGCAGACTTAACCGGCGGCGTTGCAGGTATTTTGCTGGGCGGCTGGCTAATTGAGCGTTTCGGTATGAAGCGGATGATTTATATCTATTTCTTTTTTATTGGCGCGCAAACGTTGTTGCTGAGCTTTCTACATCAGTACTGGCACAACACAAATTATTTATATGGCTACATTATCATCTACCGCTGGGTGAACGCGTTTGCCAAGATCGGTGTTTTTGCAATTGCCATGCAATGCTGCTCCAAGCGCGTCTCTGCCAGCCAATTTACGTTCTACATGACCATTGGCGCGGTGGGTTCTATGGTGGGTGCAGCGCTGATCGGCCCTGTAAAAAATAGTTTCAGCTGGGAAATCTCCTTTACGTTTTTCGCTGTGATGATGGTTTTATGCGTACTAAATCTTCGCGTAATTAACATCCCAAAATTGGAACAACAGATAGCAGATTTAGAAGATAACAATTAGCATATTTAACAAAAACTACAATAGGTAATTGTGAGGGTAGAAACACTGTCATCAACTCCTGAAAATTACTTTCGAACTATAGCCTGCAAAAACCACCTGCTCTATATAGCTCGGTATAGCATTGATGCAGTCACACATCATTACCTGATACCAAGCTTATGAATAAGCTTTCGAAAAAAATGGTCAGGAATCAATAAGGATAAAGCGAAAGACTGTTTTTTATCTGATCGTCTGTAGGTTTTTGAAATACAGTGATGTTTTCTGCCTCATCAATTTTTATCAGTCCCATTTTTTCAAATGCTTTCAACCAGCGCATCATCGGCAAAACACCCCATTTTTGTTGATATCGGATAGCGTTTTTAATAATTGACTCAAAGTAATTTAGCGGTGGATCATGCTTATTATGATATTGATGTAGAATGTAATCGCGTACAAAAATCTGCTTAACGCCTACCCGATCAAACATCATGGCAAAATCTGTATCTTCTGCCCCATATCCTAAAAACGATTCATCGAAGCCACCAATTTTTTTAAAAGTTTGCTTTTGGATAGCAAATATCAGCGACCAGAATTTTAAATGTTCAACGGCCTGTCCGGCAGGTATGTGCTCTCTGGCGGGATGGCTCACTGCCTGGCGCTTAAGCGCTGCGTAATTTACTATTTCTGGCACCGCAGGCAGATATAATGGATAGGCAGCAATTATTTTGTCCGCTTGCAAACCTGCCAGTAAATTAGCAAATAACGTAGGCGATACGATGCAATCTACATCTATAAATATGACGTTATCGGTTTGGGTAGCGCCTATCCCCCTATTTCGCGCAGCAGCTAGCGGTAGCTGTGGGGTATCTTCAATAGACTGGATGTTCAAATTTAAACCGGCAGGAGTTGCGATCCTATCCGGTTCGTCCATGCAAACAACCTGTACATCGCAGGGGAGTATTGTTGATGCGCTTATAGATTCAAGAAGATTGGCTAATTGCTTTCGCCTTTTTTTTACGATTGTTACGACACTAAATTCAGGCATACCAATGTTTCATTTTTTGCGCTATTTGCTCGGGGGCAGACGCATTGACTAAATTTTCGTATAAAGGCCTAAATTCTTTCGCTTGCTGCACAACTTGTTGCCACTGCTCAGCGCTAAAATTTTCATGCGCCAGCAAGGCCACATTTCGTTCAGCCAGCACATTTGCATGTACAACCTGCTCGTCATACGGCCTATCTTCCGGGAGCATGATAATACTTTTTCCGAGAGACAAAAGTTCTGCGATCGTGTTTTGACCAGCTGCAGAGATCACTACCTTTCCAGTGATCACTTCCCGAATGTCTTTGATCCGGCCAAGCATCTTACAGTTTTTATTTAAATCATATTCCCTTTTATTACCGATGATCGTAAACTCCGTGTCCTGGTCTTTTGTAATCCGTTGCAGTACCGATTCCTCATAATTATCGTAACCCAAAACAATGGTTACATGCCGATCGGGTGTACAGCGGGTTTGGCCCCAACCTTTTTCAGCATACTGTGACATATAACCGCTGTAGTAGGTTTTGGAAGTATATTTATAGCTTCCCTGTTCCAAAAATGAAGGAAAATGAGCTACGATATGATCCGCCAGTTCATGAGCAAAGACCTGGGTGGGATCGGTCATGATATTTCCGGGCAGGTGCACTAGTACTACCGGGACACCCATGCCCCGCACCATGATCGCCAACTCCGGAACACCGTCGCAGTAGAAAGCTTTTGGCTTGTAGCGCGCTATCGCCTGAGCAACCGTTAAACCCCGCGCTGCGGGTTCAATCGCATACGGCGTAACTTCAAAAGCTTTGGAGAACGTATGCTCTGGTATTTTGTAGCCCTCCGGATACTTCGGGGGAAGTTCCAGCACACGAACATCATACCTTTCATGCAGGTAACTGGTTATTTCATTATTAGTTGTGATCACGATCACCTCAAAAAAGGCTGACAACACCGGATACAACATATGGAATGTTGCCTTATGGCCATTACCGTGTGCATGTACGAAATAAAATATACTGGATTTCATCATTTCCCGATGTTTTTTGCGACGCGTTGATAGACGCTTACATAAGCAGCGGAAGTTTTCGCCATATCGAAACGCGCTGCAAAGGCACGGCACGCTTCAGGTGTTGCTTGTTTTGCAATAGCTAAGGGCTTTATCAAATCACGCCAGTTATCTGAATCGACGGCTATAGCCACATTACCGTCCCTCAGCTCCGGCGGTATAGCAGAAGTAAAACCTACTACAGGTAAACCACTTGCAAGCATCTCTACTGTGCTCAACCCGAAAGGCTCTTCCCAGGTAGCGGTTGCCAGATATGATGAAGCACCAGCAATTACATGCGTTAATTGCAGCTGAGTGATGTGGGAGATGTATTCAATACGTTCGTTTAGCTGTGGCTGAATATGAGCATCAAAATATTTCTGGTCGAAAATGGCACCAACTATTTTAAGTGGCTGCTTTAAATGATTAGCCAAATGGATAGCCGCTTCAACATTCTTTTCTTTTGCAATACGCCCGCTCCAAAGCAGATATCCGTCAGTGTTACGGGGATTGAGCTTCCACTTTTCTATAGCTATTCCATTTAATATTACTTCCACATCCTGACCAAGAAATGCCTTCCATTGTTCACTCATTCGGCCTGAAATACCGATCGGCATAACGGGCGCATGCTGAATAAAAAACTTATACATCAGTATAAACCGCTCTGTCGGCGGCAAATGTAATGTGAGTACGCCAGGCGTTTTAAAAAGCGCACCGATAGCGTAAATCTCCGGTATGTATGAATTATAATGAATAACGTCGTAAACACTAACGTCAAACATGCCAAACTGTAGGGTTTGATAGTGTTGCTGCCCAAGCGCTTCTGTACACGGCCGATACGAACTATCTTTCATACTGAGCGGACTTTCAGGAAACGTAATTACTTGAAAAAGATTTTTTTCATCGGCATCCTTTGCTATTACATCGACGATATGACCGAGCCGTACTAACTCGTTCGCGTGCTCAACTATAAAGGCTTCCGTACCTCCATTGTAGGGTTCGCGCAGGGAAACGGATGGCCCGGCAACTAAAAGTATTTTCATAGTAATCTCTCAAAATGATTTAGGTAGTGCTCAGTCATCGATCGTAAAGAAAATGTATCTGCGCGGCGCCTCACTTTGGCACTATCAAGTAGCATTGCAGCTTCAATCGCTTTTGCAAGGGCCGGTACGTTTTTTTGCACGGCAACAACTCCGCTCTCAACATCTGCCAATTCAACAAAGGCGCCGCGGTTGAAACCGGCGACGGGCACTCCAGAGGACATGGCTTCTATGTTAGTAAGACCAAATGGCTCTTCCCAACGAACGGCATTGACCATTGCCGCTGCACCTTGCATATATGACTGAATCTCAGCTTGCTTTAAGTGACCAAGATAGGTGTCATTATCCCTCATACGGGGCTTAATCTGCTCATCGAAGTAGCTTTTATCATCGATTGATCCGGCGAATTTTAGGGGTAAATTTAATTCATGTGCTGCATCGAGCACGATATCCAGCCCTTTCGCATGTACAATCCTGCCAAACCATAACAGGTAGTCTTTACCAGTGCGTACGAGCGGCCACTTAAGCAGGTCAACACCATTATAAATAACAGTCGATCCATTAGCCATATAGGGATGCCATGTACCTTGAAACGACTTCGACGGCATAACAAAATGGAGATTTTCAGAACTTGAGCAAATCTTGATCGCGGCCTTCAATTTGCTGGTTGGTGGCGTATGGATAGTCGTAACCACCGGAATTGGAGCCTTTACACCCCATATTATGGGTAGCTCATGCGTAGCATTGTTGTGAACGATATCAAAATCGTTCCGTTCAATATCTTTGAGTATCGAGAGGTATTCGTTGTTCTCGTATAGCTCAAATTGTTTGTCTTCCCTATGCTCATCGCCATAAAAACCTTTAAGATTCAATTTAGGGTCGCTATCCACGTGGGCGTATAAAGTGATCTTATGGCCAAGAGATAGGTATTCTTCACACAAAGCGTGGGTGAATGCTTCCAGGCCGCCGCGAAATGGCTCAGCTATCGGCAATCTGGTTTTAGCTATAACAGCGATCTTCATAAGCCAGTTTTATTTAATGTATTTTGTTGCTGAGCGGCAACTTTTAATATGCCCTTGTCTGCTATCTTCGTTTCTTCCAAATCAGCTTCCGGCAATAAAATATCTTCATATAACTTCACGTACTTCGTGGTCATATTTTGAATACTCATGTTCGATGCAAAATCTTTACACGCTTCCGAACTGATCGCAGTACTCTTTTTAACCAGCTCTACTAAGTCTTGCCAATGCACAGATGCGGTTGTTAAAACGCTTTCATGATCCCACTCAGGCGGAACGGCGGTTTTGAAGCCAACAACTGGTACGCCACTTGCAAGCATTTCCAGGGCTGATAAGCCAAAAGGCTCTTGCCATGTTGCTGTTGCGAGATAAGCAGACGCCCCTTTCGCTAACATGCCCAGTTCCCTCTGAGTAACGTGACCAACATACTGGATTTGCTCGTTTAGGTGAGGTTTTACCATCTCATCAAAATACTGCTGGTCAGTAATTCTGCCGGCAATCTTCAGCGGCAGCTGCATATTTTTTGCTAAGCAAATGGCAGCTGCTAAATTTTTTTGTTCATTGATTCGTGCCGACCACAACAGATAATCGCGATTTTCTGAGCCAATTGTGGACCAAAGGTCCAAATTAATCCCATTCGGAATAAGCGCGGTATCTATTCCTAATGCCTGGTCCCATTGCTTCTTAATCCGTTCTGAAATCGATACAAATACCAAATTGCTTCGCCCAGATACTTTTTTGTAAGCCGCTATTCGTTTTTGGTCGGCCGGTGAATGTAATGTCAGAAAGGAAATTTTATTAAGTTCTAATCCTACGCTCAACAGGTGAGGATAAAACATGTTATAATGAATAACATCATATAACTTAAAATTTAAATTTTCAAACTCACGCTTTTCGTTGATAAGGTCAACAACTTCAGAACCTCCCGGAGTCTTTTTATTGAAAGGGTTGATAAGCGTAAATTTAGAGCTGGCTTCCGCCTCATTGGCAACCACATCTACTTTATGCCCTTCATCAATAAGCTGGTTCGCAAATGAAACGATAAACGCTTCTATTCCGCTTTCATAAGGCTCCTTAAGTGATATGCCAGGACCTGCTACAAGTAAAATATTCATATAATAACTAGTACATGCACATAAAACCGAAATAAGAAAAGTTTTAGTAATCACCCAAAAATCGATTCCTTGGTATTAATTCTTTCATTACAGCAGAAAGAATTAATATCATAAAACGAAAATGCTTATCTTCTTTCGAATAGTTTTGACTTACAAAAACCGCTTCGGTGCTGTAATGTTTCGACGGTATCGGAAGAAATTTTGCTCGGCAAATCAGTACTAGACAAAGAAATCATTAAATCGATCAGTTAAATGTGAGTCTTGATCATTGCACAATCGCTCTGGCGTTTAGGTTTTTAGTGTCCGCACCAAAAATTTCAGGAGATAAACTTTTTATTAACTTTATGATCCTTAGAATCCTGAGCAGTTTTAATCCTTGAAAATTTGTTCCATTTTTACAAATTCCCGAGTGATTATACGCTTTATTAGATTATTGAAGTCGGAGAAATTAATCAGCTTGTCTGACACATTTTTTATAATAACCGCTTAATGAAAAACTCTTGGCCGAAATATAAGTTAAGTAGCTAATAAATTAATTTCCATAACAGGTCTACATGTTTTGAAATAAGTGTACAAAATCTAATCCGGATGATAATGAAAATGAAACCACTTATAGCGATTTTGGTAGCTTTACCTTTGCTAGGAATGTTAACAATGCAACCTACTTTAAAAAAAGCAACAGAAAGCAGCTATTTACACAGGCCAATCCAAATCCATCAGCTAAAATTAGCGGGCGTAAACCATCATTTTGGCCAGGGGATGAATGGACATCCTGATTACACTGTTGATCAGATAGGTAGCGTAATCCGGATGGCTAAAGAAATAGGGCTAAACTCATTTCGTGGCGACTTTAATATCGACAACAACGGAAAACCATCTGTAAACGGCGATATGTTTCTAAAGGCTGCAAAAGCTAGCGGTATGAAAAATTATGTAGTTTTATATATTAAAGGAAGAGGACGCATGCCTGACAACGGAGTAGGCTATTCCAAAGATGAACTTAATGCTGCTGCAAAGATTAGCTACACTTCAGCCAAAGGCTTCGCATCTACCTATCCCGACGTAAAGTATTACCAGATTGACAATGAGCTTGACGTTAAAGCGGTAGGTAATACTCATAAGAGCCTTGTTAATTATACACTAAACCGTTACGGATTATCACAACATGATTTTGGTTATAATTTGATAACCTACCCTTTGCTTATCGTTCAGATAATGGCGATGATAAAGGGGATAAAAGATGCTACCCCGCAAGCAAAATGCGGAATGAATTACGCATGGCGGCATGCTGGATTACTTCAGCGGATCAATAATGACGTACCACTAGATTTTGTTGGGATAGATGCTTATAATAATGAAGAATTTTCTAACGATGAGCATGGTCGCCCGGCTCATGGCAGGTTTGTTCAATTAATGAAAGGGGATTTCCCCAGGGTACCGGAGTATTTTGTTTCTGAAATGGGATTTAAACCAAGCCGCTCCAAAGGTTTATCTGCAAGCGAACATCTTCCGTCGTTATTTAAAAAATATCTCTCCGAAAGTAATGGTGTTTTTTTATATGAAGCCATTAACGAACCCAAAGCACGTGCCAGCTCAAAAGATAGAGACGAAGCTGTATTAGGACTGGATACCAAGACCATCCGGCTGTTAAAAAATGAGCTGAAGGGCAAATAAGCGAGCCGAGAATGTAAAATTCAGGACAAGATACAGAGACTTAAAATAATGGCGAAGCAATTATGCAAGCAACGTTACTAATGAGACTTGCGTTGGAATCTTTTAAACATTGATAATCAATTACCTAATATCTGACAAGCCTATTCCCGGTAACCCTACAAGTCACGCACACAGCCTTTCATTGTTACCGGTGGTGCAATCAACAGCGCGTAGCCGGTAAAACGTCAAGGACGGGCGGGGTCGCTAAAAGCGGATAAATCCTGCTCGTTTGTATGACCCTGACGTTTTATTCCGGCGGACGCTATCTTTTTGGACTGGCGAATGAAATGCTTTTAAAAACATGATTTATTATTGGGTTATCTACTTGAATATCAACCTTGAAAAGCATTGCAATGAACCCTATTATAAAATCATCTCAGTATTGAGCTCTTCGTTTCTCATCAAACGATATGTTCTTGTTATTACCAGAAACCTTTGATCTTCCGAACAAGTAGGTAAGAGCAAGGCTAAAGGTTCTATAATGATAATTCGTTCGCTCTGTCTGCACAAACTCGCTAAATCGTGATTCATATCTGCTTTCAGTACCTAAAAAGTAAGCCGGGTTGATGGTAAAATTATTGTTAAATAATTTTAACCTGGCCCCTATTCTAAAATCACGTTGACTATATGTGTAAGTATTTCCACTGGTTGAGGGAAGACTTTGGCTGTAGTTCAAATAGAAATTTAAAAGTTTAGTTGCCTTGAAACTATTATTGAAACTAAAAGATGCAGATGTTCCGTTTTGAATGGGAATAGCTTCTATTTTGGACTCGGAGGATGAATAAAAAAATGAGGCAGAGCTGCTATTTTCCCACCAATTGAAATAGGCACGGTTAAAGGAAACATAGGCCCCCACGTTATCCCGTGTTAAAAAATTCCCTCTGCTTGAAACCAGCAGAGGCCCTTCGATCGTCGTAAGTAACGAATTTAGATCACTCGCGTGTTGGGTAAATACAGTAAAAGACAACATGCTCTTGTAAAGGTAATTAAGTTCGAAATTATTGCTATATGAAGGTAGAAGCAGTGGATTTCCGGTAGAATAGGTATAAATGTTTGTATAATAGTCAAAAGGATTTAGGGAAGCGAGGCCCGGGCGGTTGATCCGCCTCGAATAATTTATCGAAAAAACATTGCTTCCGTCGGCTTTGTAAACAATATAGGCCGTGGGGAATAATGCTCCGTAATTACGCTTATTACGCTGGTTTAAAGTAGGTGAATAACCGTCCGTCATCGTGTACTCATAACGCAACCCTGCCTTGGCTCTCCATTTTTTCGACAGGTCAGTTTCCATACTATAATATGCAGCCAGGTTTTTTTCAATATAATCAAAATCATTACTGCGTGTTTGGTCCAACACAAGATGATCAAGGCTATCGTTATAGTACGCTACGCTTGCAGTGTTATTATAATTGGCAAACTTAGCACCGGTTTCTAATTTAGCCCATTTATAAGGCAATGTTAAATCTGATTGGACAGACCAGATATTGTATTTTGATAAGTTATTGTTTTGAACTGAGGAGTAGTTATTTGCAGATTCAGAAACAAATATATTTTTTACTTCAGGCCTGTTTGTGAAATAATTAACAGCGCTACTTAATTTCTTTCCGGCCGAATCGATCTTTAAGTCGTGGTATATATTTAAAGTATTTGCTAATAACGGCCTTAACATTTCGCCTTTGGTGTTTAAAACCGAATCGATAGAATTGCCCGTAACATAGCTATAACTATTAACATAGGTATCCTTCTCCTTACTATGCGAAAGGTTATAAATAAACCCGATGTTATTGTGCTTGTTTAACTCGTAATCTATACTTAAACCGGCCTGCAAACCCGGTGGAATTGAAATGCGCTGTTCGTTACTCAAAATTTGGTAGGGGTTCCCAATTATATTAAGCCAATCGTCCAGCATATTGTGGTAACGCGATTGATTAAATGTAAAAGTGCTGTTAATTTTTTTTGATCGAAAAAAAAGAGCGGCATTATAGCTGTAGGAGGCGTAAACGTCTTTCCGATATGACGAACCTACTGATCCGCGCCAACCCAATGATTCGTTTTTCTTCAACACAATATTTATCAATCCCGCATTGCCTTGCGCCTCATATTTTGCGGGCGGATTGGTAATGATCTCTATTTTTTCCACACCTTCAGATCTGAGGGTTTTGAGATAATTAGTCAGGTCGGTTCCGCTCAAATAAATTATTTTATCATTTACCATAACACCCATCCCCCCTTTACCTACCATTGAAACACCATTGTCGGACACCTTTAAAAAAGGCGCCACCTGCAGTGCCTCAAAAAGGGAAGAACCATTTGCCATTATCGTGTTGTTCAGGTTAAATATCCATCGATCGACCTTTCGTTCAAGAACAGGGGTTTTGCTGGTTACAGTGACTTGTTTAAGTTGTTTAATTGACGCCTTCAGTATGAAATCCGGTAATTGAACTATCTTCATGTCTTCTAAAGTTAGAGCAAGGGACAAACTATCCTTACTTACCTCCGAAATCCCGATCAAATAGTCCCCTTTGTCTGTTGCTGTGAGCCTGAAACGTCCTCCGGTATCTGTTTTTGCCGTTTGGACAATTTTATCGGTAGCCACCTGCTTTATAACCACGTTAGCAAAAGCTATTGATTGATGATTTACATCTACTACACGGCCTTTGATCTCATAGTTGGCTTGTACATCATTCCGTTCGATCAATATGTTACCTTCTATCTGTCGGAAAGTTAGAAAGGTATTTTGTAATAGCTCATGCAAGGTTTGCTCTATTGTTCTGTTCTCTGAAGCGAGGTTAAATCCGATAAGTGCTTTAATTTCCGCCTTGCGGTAATAAAAACGAAGCGAGGTTTGTTGCTCGATCTTTGCGAGACCACTCGTAAGACTCTCATCCTGCAGGCCGATAGTAACCATGTCCGAGTGCATATTTTGGCCCTTGATAGTTGTAGCCAGTAATAACTGAAAAGTGGTTAAAATAATTAGGGTAACTACAACGCCTACACGCATTATTTGAAAAATAAATGGCTTGTTAAATTCTATAGCACCGCTGAGGCGAGTATATAAGCCTCCCGGTTTCCGCACTTTTGCAGAAATATTCATACTTTTAAATGTTTTAAGTGACACAATTATTTAAAACCCCGGTTATCCGGGACGCCTGTAAGCCGATGACCGTCGGTTTACAGGTTATTTTGACTTAATATCCTGCCTGGAGGACTAAAGCATTTGCAAGGCTTAGGTATTACTCATCTTTATCTTCTTTATTTTTAGTTACTACACCCTGGCCCATCTATCATGATGCTTCCGTCCGGCTTGATCTGATAGTTGGCATTGTTGAACGCGCACATTACTTTGAGTATTTTATCTAATTCTTCGCCATTTAAAGAAGTGCCCGTGAAACGGCAGTCTTTCAATTCTGCATTGCTTAGATTAATTTTCACGTTGAAGTGTTTTTGCAATTGTGCAATAGCATCTTCAAAGCTAACATCGTCAAAATGCAGATCACTTTGCTGCCAGGCAACGATCGCATTGGCATTAACGGTTGCCTGTACTGATTCGGCTTTTAATGTATTAAAGCTAATCTGCTGGTTAGGGATAATTACACCTAATAATTTGTTGCCATTGGCAACGCTTACTTTGCCACGGGCAACTGTGACTTGAATGGTATGATTATTTTTGTCCACTTTGATATTAAACGCTGTACCTAGCACGGTGGTCAGCACAGTCCCTGTATGAATGATGAAAGGTTTGCTCGCATCATGGCGTACATCAAAATAAGCCTCACCCAAGAGATAAACTTCCCTTGCATTACCTTTAAATGTTTTAGGATATCTTAATTCCGAGCCGGCGTTTAACCACACCCGGCTGCCATCGGTAAGGGTTACCTCCTTTTTCTGATTAACGGGCGCTTGAAGTGATGTAAGCTCAATAGGATTTAAACGGCTTTGCAAAGACGGCCAATATAGGTACGAAGTGAGAGAGATCAGCAACGCTGCTGCGACAGCCGCAATACTTCGCCAAAACCTACGCTCTCTTTGCTGCAGCGACACTACTTTAGCCTCCTTTTCGTGAATTGTGTTTTTAATTTCGCTAAAAACACTGGAAAGCCATTTATCTTTTTCTAATTGATCTAAATCATGCCATCGAGGGTCAGTATTACTATTTTCTTCCAGCCAGCGTTTCACCAGCTCATTCTCTTCGTTTGTGGTTTCGCCATTGAGATAACGATCCAATAAGGCGGCTATTTTATTACGGCTCATTTGTTATCCATTTCACAGTAGCCGTATGAGATGCCTTTTAGTACTATAGAAAAATGATTTTTTTTAAAAGGGTTCAATTTAGCTCCACCTTTGAGACGAAAGGTTGAGTGGAGGGGCATGTAATGCCTAGGATGCCGGGTTTAGGAAAGCCATAACAACAATGCAGCTGTAGAGACCGTTGCCATTGAAGCTCGTAAGTGTTTTAATGCAGTAGAAAGCTGGTTTTTTACCGTTTGTTCAGAAAGCTGCAATTTTTTAGCAATATCTCTTATACTTAAATTTTCTTCTCGTCTCAATAAATAAATTTCTTTTAGCCGTGGAGATAATTCATCCAGCGAAATCTCAATACTTTGGGCTATTTCTTTTGCAGCTATTTTTTGTTCGATGGTCGCGTCGTAGTGTACAGCCAGCGAGTCTATCATAGCCGCATACTTCCGGTGTGTCATATTCTTTCTAATTTTGTCCACTATCCGGTCGCGAGTTAGTTTAAAGAGGTAAGCTTTTAAATCGCGGTTAACATTCAATTTTGTTCTTTCCTGCCAGAGCTTAACAAAAACATCATGAATAATATCCCTGCCATCCTCCACATCAAAAAACTTGGAACTTGCAAAATCTGCCAGTGAATCTGCATACCGACTGTAAATTTCGGAAAAGGCGGTCTCATCATCTTTTTTTAAAAGATCGATCAGTTGCAGATCTGTTAAGACTAAATATGCTGCCATTGCTTGCTAAACTAACGTACTACTATAAAAGACGTTCGCTAAGCACAACTAGTTGCATTTTATACAAACTAAGATAAAGTTGCAATCCATTTTGCCAAAACTATGTACCCATCTTCGTTATTACTAACATCATGTGTTTTCATTTGAATGCGGGTCTTAATCGGCAAATCGTAAATACATGCTTTTAGTAACTGTCGATCGTTACAGCGTTGAATTGATCCAGATACTAATTCGTTATAGTGATTTTTGCCGGCTTACCTTTACCAATTCTTTGTTGGGGTTCAAGTTATTCCCTTAATCAAGCGTTTAATTCAAATTCCGACACGCTTGTCGTTTAGGGGTAACCGACTAGATTTCCTTTTCTCCGAATTTTCTGGGATAATTTGGGTTAGATAAAAAAAACCCTTAAATCATACAATTTAAGGGGTTTTGATACTACTTGGTATCGCTTGTTGTCGGGATGGCAGGATGATGATCCTACCCCTTAAAGGGTTGATTATAATGTAGTTATCAAGCTTACTTTTGAAAATGGTAACCGAATGGGTCTCATTTTATTAGACTTCATTTGATTTCATTTGCATCATTGGAACGCTCGTAACAAATAGTCAATGAACTTGTTATACAAATATAACGAATTTTTTTGAATAAAAAAGTCGTTTTTTAGGACGCCGGACCCACTTTTATTTGAATGCTTATACATAAATACGTCAAACCTACTCTTTGTCGAAAGTATAAACATCCCCTTTGTCGCCGTTGCACTTACGAAAAAACTCATGGGGTATTCCATTATCAAAGTCAACATAGGTAATTGACCGAAGATTGCCATTGCTGTCATCAGGGTTGTTTTTGAATATCAACTTATTACCTTTTATGAAGCTTGGAAGATCATAGATTATTGTAAGCCGATAGTTGCCAAGATATTTATTATGCTCATTGTAAACTAAAATACGGTTAGTTGCGTGATGTGATTGGCCCCATAACCAAACCGAATTTATAATTTTATAGCGCACACCTTTCTTCGAGCGTAGCCATCCTAAGTATTTAAGATGAGTTGTAGATTGGTCTTTAGCTTTGAAAATATACTCCTGGTTTATGTGGTTATACTGGAGCACCTTCAAACATGTACTACGCTCGTTTTCTTGGCCAAAAGCAAAAAAAGGAATGATAAGCAATATCATGGCAGTAGCTATTTTGATGGTTTGGTAAGACATATAATAAGTTATCAAGGTTTGCCGCTGTGTAATAGTAAGTATTCTTTTCTGAAAAATTAAGCTGAAAAACACACCACCCCTTAACCACCATGTAAGCAACCAAAAGCGCTTAGCCGGATAAAATGTCAAGGCCGGGCAAGCCGCTAAAAAACAAAACTCAATTGCCCGCTTGTATAGCCTTGACGTTTTATTCCGGCGAGGGCTACCTTTGCGGCTATGGTGATTGAGGGGAACCCATTGCTTTTTCTGCAAACGGCAAATGCGGTTTGCTTTTGCAGCGAGGCTGGCGGCGGAAGTATGGAGCCGCTTGCCGCAGTTGCTTCTTTTTTCACAAGGTTAATCGTGTTTTTAAAAGATTGTAATCATAAGCCAACCTGTTCCCCGGCTTATCCGCAAAAAACACTGGATAGCGTTCAGCAAGACCTTTTAAAATATTCTCGTCAAAGTCCACAAAATCGTCCTTTAAAACTGTGATCTTATTTTTGTTATCCAGCATCCAATTCAGTAAACTATCATCCTGAAGACTATTCATCATATAACAATTTCCTGTCTGTTCATCATGAATAAAAAAATGCGGTTTATGTTCTACTATAATCGCTTGGCTACCAATAATCACCTCTACCGAAAGATTAAAGCGGTCTTTGTGAAATGTTAACATTAATGACAGTGAGGGCCGTTCCAAACTGTATCTTGACGCTTGCATAAAAAATTTAGTTGGTCTTTCTCTTAAATATCGAAACCAGTATAAAAGATAGGTGTGGTTGTAAGGGAAATCAATAAGCAACGGCAAAGCTTTTTGCCATAATGTAAATATGGTTTCTTTCGCATCGTCCCAAACCCGCCAATCCCGATATTCATTTTTATAAGTAAGAGGCCGCGTAATCTCATACATGGTTTTACTTATCGCATTTAAGTGTTGTTGGGATGGATGATCTCCACTTGGGTTTGATTCTTTATCGGGAAGACAAAAATTTGAAAACGCAACTAATTTTAAACCGCTCCTGTCGGTCTTACCATGAAATGGAATAAGTAATGGGAAGTGGCGATCACGGTAAATGTCCGGTGCAAAACATAAAGCATAAGCATACACGAAACTCTCTCCGGTTTTTATTGAAAGTTTCTTATCGATTTGCTCTTGTAATTTAGGGAACCTTGATTTGCCGAACCCGATCAGGCTGCGGTAAAAAGTGCCATACGCCGGTTTAGCCTCTACGTTAATATGTTGGCTCGATAGGTTTATGTCAAGGAATTTTCGGCTGGTTTCCTCGTTGTAGAAATTCGGCCAATACAAATTCTGACAATCAAAGGTTTGACTTAGCCAAGTTAGATTAAACAGGCCAATAAAAGCGTGAAAACAAAGTTTTTCTTCCGGCATCCCGCATTTACAGCCAATATGCAATTCCTCTTTTTCCACGTGGAGATACAAGTAGTATATTGAACCATCGTTTAATTTCAGTTTTACCGTAGCTATGCCGCTTTCAAAACTTAGAAACTCATCTTGGTTACCCATATAAACTTTGCGCCCTTTGGGTGGTTCATAATGCCTATACAACTCATCGCGGGTCAAAAGCTGACCGGGCTGTGTTAAAGGTATCGGATAAAAGAACAGGTCGGTCGGAATAATAACGGCCTCCTTTTTTATTTTTTTGGCAGCCATTGTTAATCCTTTTCCTCGTTTACGGTATAAACATTTTCAATTGCATCCTCACCAACTTTTGTGCGTAAAGCATTAATCCAATCCAGACAAATGTTTTCAGCCAAATTCACAAAGGCATCAACCCGTTCCAGTATTTTAATAGCAATATCCTTGTCAACTTTAAAGTCTTCCGCATAACGAGTGTCTCCGTAGCTTTCGCGAAGTATTTTAAACAACCTAACGGATTCTTCATCTTCCGCTAAAAAAAGCTCTGCGGGTTTATCGGAAAAACATTTACAGAGGTTTAAAAGCCGGGTTAGGTTATGCAAATCGATCCGGTAACCCATATGAACTTTAATCAGTGCGATACAGGCTTGTTCAACGGCTTGGTGAAGCATGAAAACACCATTTTCAGGGTATTCCTCAATACGAATACAATTAACTGCGCTATATAAAAAGCCGGTTGACATTTTTATGTGGTCATGAAAACGCTTTTCAGCCTTCTGAAGTATATTTGCTGGGTTTAACGTTGGAAATACTACGTCAAGGTGGTTAAGCTTATCATGGAACATTTCCAAACCGCCTAAACATGCTGCAATAAAAAATCTGCTGCCCTGCGCCACGGCGCTACGAACACTTTCAAGGCCATGCGATATAGCCGTTACCTTAAAGCTTTTATAGTGGGAGTTGATATATTCTTGTATCTCGTGCTCAACTCGTTCGCTGCCTTTAGTAATAAATAGAAAAAAGAAATGCAGGTCAACATAAGAGGGAAATTCTCCGAACTTGCTGAAATTATTAGTCATTTTCCCTTTGTGGGCAAAGCAAAAGATATGCGTTAGATCAAATTTTTGAGTGAGGAACTCAATTAGCGCAGACATCTCTTTTGATTGCTCTTCCGTCATATAGTAGTCGGAGACAATTTCCTCTAATGGGAATTTTTTATCTATGGCTTCTTTAAGCGTTTGTACTTTCTCACGTTCTGCCTGTAGCAGCCGTTTGTATAAAGATTCAGTAAGGTTTTCTGAACCCATGCTAATATTGGAGACGGTTAGGCCGTCAGTATCCATGCCGGAAATATTCAATATCAGTCTTCCACCTGAAAAATTAATAACGTTCATATTTTTTGAATTTTGATTAATGATTTAATCAAAATTCAGTGGTCTAAGCTGCGTACCGAACCCAAACGTTGCGTGTTTTACTCATAACGGTGTTATCTTTACCGTTGTAAAATCTTTGTATATTTGATCATGGAAACATCTGCTAAACCCTCAAACAATCATATAGGTAGGAAAATCGGTCGCATTCGTGAAATGCGAGGTATTAAACAGGAAGCACTTGCTGCTGAATTAGGTGTAAGCCAACAGACCGTTTCACGTATGGAGCAAAGCGAAACTATCGAGGATGAGGTTTTAGAAAAGGTTGCTAAGATTTTAGGTGTTAGTAAAGAAGCTATTGATAACTTTTCCGAGGACGCTGTGGTCAATTATTTTAATAATACTTTTCATGGTAGCAATCATGGCCCTTTTTATCATTGCACTTTCAATCCCTTAGATAAATTATTGGAAATGGTAGAAGAAAATAAAAAGCTTTATGAACGCCTACTTGAAAGTGAGCAAGAAAAAGTAAAGATTTTGGGCGGCAAATAATCCCTCATTAATCTATTTTCGCAACAAAGATAAAATTAACCATTTCTTAATATTATTGTGCTATCACCATTTAAGAAAAATCTAATTTGTGTTTTGCTTTGCATATGGACAACAATAAGCTTTGCACAATCTGACAATTATTATAAAGGCATTGTTAAAGCTGTTCCTATCTTCAAAACAGTAAACAACTCATTTATAGCCGGTGACTATAAAACTGCAAAGGCAAACGGAGAGCACAAAAAGGTGCCTTATAAATATAGCTTTAGTATGCCAGGCATTAAGCTTGAATATTGTTATCCCCAAATAGCGTCTGACGGCTCATGCAGCTATTTTATTATTAACAATCAAAGGGTTGATATAAAAGGGAAGTATGAAAGCGACTTTGCCTGCGATCTTGACATAAGTTCCTTTAAGGTTTATCAGGGAAGCTTTAAGGGACGTAAGTATGTTCTTTTAACCTGTATTAATACAGGTAGTGGCAGTAGTTCAAGTTCAGTTATATGCAATCTATTTGACATAACTAATAAAGGCACAATAAAATACTACCCCTTATGGTCTAAATATGGTAGCCAGTTCAGCTTTGGAGATTTTAATAAGGACGGTAACCTTGACTTTTTACAAAGCCGGATTCAAGGTGAAAATGATATTTTAAAAGTTACATTGTCTACTTTAAAATCTAACAAGTTTGAGCCTATTGGTGATAAATACATCATTCTTAAACAGTCTGAAAATTCTCTTACCGTTTTAAAACGGCAATGGATTGACTAATTGAGGCAACTAAAACATTCTTAAGCTGAAGTAATAATAACCAGTTTTTTACGATTTGGCTATTAACTATAACGAAAGTTTGCAAGAATTTTTAGTTGGTTACAACTACGAATTTTCGGCAGCACGATGGACTTATAGGTAGTAATTACCCTCTGCGATTATGGCGCTTTGCGCCGTAATCGTATTGGCTACCATAAAGTTTTTACGTTTTTGGCTGTTTTCCGTTTTGCACTTTTTCGGTGCCATAAAGAACGTTCGTTAGGGTAAAGATAAGCGTTAGTTTTTCATTTGCAAGGCGGCGTTTGTTGGTAGTTTCATTGCCGGGTGGCCGTGGTTGGTTAATCATCTGTTACAGCAAAGGTAGCCTCCGAAGCCAGGTCAGTAAAGGGACTTTCGCGGCATAAACCCGCAAGCCTTTCACGCACAAGGCCATTTATTCCACGTTCCCTTGACAGCCCCGCCTTCTCCCGCTTTTGGTTGCTTAACAGAAGATAACCTGAACCCCTGATGATTAAGAAAGGTTTAAGGGGTGGAACTTGTTAAGCGCATCTTTCAGGTCTTCAAGATTGCTGGTCTGGTAACGTTCGGTGCTGCTAATATAGCGGTGGCCCGCCATGTATTGTACTGCCCGCAGATTCTTTTCTTTCAGCCATTCCGTTATCACGCTTTGCCTGATCTGCACCCCATGTTTATACTTTGGGTTGATCTTTCGCAAAGCATAGTTGAGGTGTAACAGGCTGTTTTTCATCGTTTCCTGCCCGTTCATCGTAACAAAAAGCCGCTGTACATCTTCGACGGCCTTATATTTATCCGGCTTTCTGCCGGAACGCTCGGCCATGCGTTCGGCCAATATCTTAGGCCGGATTATTAGTATATATTCTTGTAAGTCTAAGATTTGATGCGGTTCAAGGCTAAGCACCCGGCTGTTCAGTTTGCCCGTTTGGGGAATATGTATCTTACCCTCACGTAGTTTCAGGTGGTCAGAGCGCAAGGTTTCCAGTTCATCCCTTGTCAATGCCTGGTAAACCAGTAAGCCTACAATAACCTTATTGCGGTGGGTACGCTCGTCTGTTATAGGATAACTTTCGTAAAGCGTTTCCAGTTCGGCTTGGGTTAACAGGTCGTGAGGCACATGCCTGATCGTGCCTTTCAGGATGATGCCGGCCGCGGGGTTATGTGTGGCCTGCCCGGCATGTTGCAACCAGGTGAAGTAATACCTAACGGCCAGCATTACCCGGTTAATGAGCCGGATCGTATAGCCGTCCTGTTTAAGCTGATCGGCAAACTCCAATACATCGGCATGGGTTACCTGTATGGTGGCCAAGCTTGCTTCCTCCATCCATTCCAGGAAGATACCCGCATAGTTGCTGTTTTGCCGGATATAGTTTTTGGCGTAATGTTCCTGCTGTAAATAGGTTTGGTAGCTTTTCAAAGCTGCCTGTATCGCCGAGGCGAACTTATATTTGTTCATGCTTTAGGTGGGTGTAGATCTGCGTACTTTCCATGCTACTATGCCCTAAGAAGCGTTGGATCTGTTCCAAAGCCATACCTGAATGCAGTAAATGGCTGGCAATACTGTGGCGCAGCGTATGCAGTCCTGCGGGCTTTTTTATCTTCGCTACGGCCTTTAACTTTTGTAACCGCTCGTAAGCCATGTGGCCGCTTAACCGGGTGCCATTAACGTTCAACAGCAAAGCATCTTCTTTTTTATCAGCCGCCAAATGAGGGCGGCCATACAGGATATAGTTCTCCAGGTCGGCTTTACCTGTACCTGCAAGCGGTACGTAACGCTCTTTATAACCCTTGCCTTTACGCACGTAGACCAGTCCCTTATCTAACAAAATGTCCTTAACATTGATATTGGCACCCTCGTTTTTCCGCAGGCCGCAACCATAATACAAAGCCAGTATCGCTTTATCCCGCAAACCCAATGTATCATCTTTTACAGCCTCGTATAAACTGCTGATCTCGGCAAGGTTAAGGATACATTTCACGTTGGAACTTTTGCCTTTGATGCGCAGCTTTACCGTAAAGCTTTCCTGTCCGCTTTCGGTAAGGTAACGGCTGAACTTGCGGATCACCTGCAAGTGCTTGCGGATATAGTTGAGGCTGATCGCACCGGCGGCGGTTTTGCTTGGCCGCTCGTGCAGGCGTTCCAGGTATTTTTTAAGATGTTCCTGCTGGATGTCATGCGGGCGATGGCAGTTATTATCTTGCAGGTAGATCAGGAACTCGGTCAGTATCTTAGGCATATCGCGCGGGCTGGTCGGTTCAAAGTTGAGGATCCGCAGCCATTGGGTAAAGCCTGCATGCAGGCGGATATAGAGCGGATTATATAGGGTGGCTTGCATTTTCTGTTACTCGTGGGTTACTGGTCGTTCCCCGCTGATCTTCTGCATTTTATGTAACCCATTAAGGCTTTGGGTTACCGGTGGGATACGGGTTACTAATTGGATGTTTTCAAGTATAGATTTAACCATGCTTTGCGCATCGTTTGCTAAGTTTTCGAGGTCGTTCCAGCTTTGTATTTTATATTCAAAGCCCTTATAGCGGCTTCCTTTCGCTATTTTGATATAGCCCATGCGTTCCAGTTCAAACAGGTAGCGGCCTATGCTGCTCGGACTTAACCGGAATGCGGCCCGTACTTCCTTGCTGTAAAAGGTGTCGGTGTCCTTTTCTTTCAGGTAGGTTTTAAGCTTTTCAAAGAAGTCCCGGCAGGCATCGTTTAACTCGTCGCTCTTTTTAAGCAAGGTGGTTTCCAGTAAGCTAAAAGCGGCCTGTATGTCCTCAATAGTGGTTTCAATATACTGCTCCCCGGTGTCCTCGTCCGTTTTCAGTTCTCTTTGGTATTGATGGTAGTAAGTAATGGTTTCGATGAATAACAGCAATAAAAGCATGGTACGGCGTGGTTTAAACACGGCCTCCGGCAGTTGCAGGTAAGGGGCGTAAGGATTTTTAACGCTGACAGGTTTTAACATACGCTGAACGTTTTTAAGCTGCTCCCGTACTTTCTTTTCTGCATACTGATCGATCAGCCCCGCACTCATTTTACGCTGATAGTCCATGATCTTCACGTCCTGCTCCGGGCTGTTATCCATGTAAAGCAGGATGCACCGGTTCGCGTTATCCTCATACATTTGCTCCCGTGTCGTACAGCCGCTGATACAAACAGGGCCTTCTACCTGTAAGGTGATGGTTTTGGGATTGCCTTTGCTGTCTTTCAGGGTCACCGTTTTGCTGATCTTGCGCTTGCTTTGCAGTTCCCTGATCGGGTACAGCACATCTTCCGCGCCGTCCATATCTTCAAGCAATAGCAGCTTATATTTCAATTCCTCTTTACCGAAGTAGTAAAAGGCGTTTACACTGAGCGTGGTGATCTCCAGTTTGTCTTCTTCGGGTATCAGCTCGCCTACTTTCTCCTGTAACCAGGTCTTGCCTGTCCCGCTTGCGCCCAGGCATAACAGGTGTAATGGGTTTTCACGGGTTCGTGATGTGTAAATAAGGTAGGCGATCAGGGCGTTGGTTTCTTCACCTACAATGCCACTCTGGCCGATGGCCTGCTTGGTTCTGCCTAACAGATCAGGGCCTTTTAGGTAAGCTATGGCGGCTTTACGCTCGGCTTCTGATAGCTGTTTCTTTTCAGGCTGTTTGGGCTTCATGGCCTCCAAACGTTCTGAACGGTATTGCTCTAAGGCGGTGGTCAGCCCGGTTATGGCCGTGCTGATCTCACGGGTGCCGGTGTCCAGCGCATCGGCTGATTTCTCGATCAGCTGCTCGGTTTGGATGCTGTTGTAAAGGTCTAAGCTATGGCGAAAGACGTTTAGCTTATCATCCGTATTTACCAGTTTAAGCGTCACCTTTAAACGGTCAAAGCCGGTCAGCTTAATGCCGCCCAATACGGTGATGTGCAGTTTCCCGTCTAAGTACAATAATAACTCCGGGTTGTCCGTGATAAGCCCAACAGGTTTTTGCATCGCTTTAAAAAAGTCGTAATAAACTATATATAATGCAAATATATTTATATGGTACAGTTTTTCAATAAGATTATGATTTATTGTATTGTTTATACTACTTTTTACTGTGATTAAAGCCGTTTTAGCTCCATTGACAGGATTTTATTGTAGTCTTTAGTTGCGTATATTTGTATTTATAGGTAAAAAAACGCTGTTAATAACAATATGGATTCATTTGGTAAAAGATTAAGGGAGTGCAGGGATGCCAAAGGGCTTTCGCAGCAAGACCTTGCCAAGTTGATGCATACTTCTTATACAGTCATTGGTAAGTATGAGCGGGACGAAACAAAGCCATCTATTGAAGTTGCCCGTAATATGTCGAAACTGCTTGATACCACAGTAGGGCATTTACTGGGAGAAAACGATGATCTGAACGTGCTAAAAGATCCTGCTATGCTTAAGCGTCTCAACGAATTAAACTCACTTTCTGAACCTGACAGGGACAGCATTCTATATGCGCTTGATGGTCTGCTTAGGGATGCTAAAGCCCGTAAAGCCTATGCGCTTTAACACAAAAAAGCCCCTTAACAGGGGCTTCGTCATTTACATTATCTTGTTTTCTTATTCGGTTTCCCGACTGGCTTTTTAGCTTTTGCGCTATCAGCAAATGCGTAGGGGTAATTTTGTTTTGGGTCTCTGCGCATAAGATGATACTGCCGGTGGGCACTATCCCTTTTGGCACTATCTCTTTGAACAGGTGTTTGTGCCCTGGCTGTTAAGGTTAATACTATAAGTAGTAGGGTTAGACTTTTCATTTTTTTACCATGTTGCGGGTGCAATTTTGTTTTTATCAGGCACTTCAAATAGTTTTGCTTCTAACTTCATAGGAGTAATATTCACAGCAGTGCTAATTAAAGTAAACTGCTCATTTTCCGAGATTGTTTTTAATGGCAATGCCCTTGTCTTTGATATAACATAATACCAATTTCCGTATGCATGTTGTTTAAAAAAGGCTGGATTTATACCATATTTACTATTATAATAATAGGCAGTTTTGCTTTTTGGTGTATAAACAATTAATACATCACAAAGTACTCCCATAATAGTCTCTTTTCCTTTTTCGACTTCGAACCTGGTTGCTACATCCTTGTTTTTACTGTAATCTTCCCAGTAAAGCGAATCGGACTTAGCTGTAAGCGCGTAGCTTCTATTTTCGGCACTTTTATACAATTGCATTTTAACAAACGATCCATTAAAGACAGATTTGTAATCACCCCCTTTAATATAGTAGTCTTGCGTAGTACCCATCATGGTCGCCAATCGCTCATCTTTCAATTGAGGCGATTTGCTTTTATAGCTGTTGGCATAACTGATTTTGCCCTCAAAGGTCTGTGCAAAGCCAATCGCTGGGCTAAGTAATAATAACAAAATAAGTAATCTCATTCTTTGGGGTTTAAAGGTTTATTAATATTGGGATGTTCCTTGTTGTATTCAACTTCAACGGTATCGCCAACTTTTAGACTGGTATCATGGGCGTTGCCGGTATATTTCTCACCTTTAACTACAAACTGATATGAGTAAGAGAACTTAGGGGCCACGGGTTGATTTCCCATAAAGTTCTTTTTATCTATAATCACCGCTTTAGTTCGTTGGGGAGCATTCCCCATAAACTGGTCTGTGAATGAGTTTCTGGCCACCTTATAAATAAAGTACCCAACAATTGCTACACCTATAGCAATCCAAAAGATGTTTTTTATTTTATCCATAGCTTAATTCCCCGTATTCGTATTCTTTTTTAGCTCATCCCGTTTTTGATTGGTCGTAGCTTTTATGGTGCTTTCTGTTGTTTGTGCAACTACTTTAGTTGCTACTTTCAATCCCGCTTTTACAGTTGCTGTTGTAGCACGGGTAACATTGTTTCCAGTTGCTCTCACAGCTGCTCTTGCAGTACTTGATAATCTACCTGCATTCGTTACACCAACTTTAGACAGCGCTCCCTCAACTTTACCACCTATTTTACCAGCCACGCCATCTGCAGCCAAATCTATTGCTGTATTCTTCAAAACATCTTTAACGTTATGTACTTTAACACCATCGGTTGTGTTTACTTCTACGGTATTATTAATTAGAGCAGCACCAACTTTAGCAGTAATTTTAATCGCTGTTTTTGCAGCCAAGTTTTCCACTACACTTGCACCGCTTGTTGCAGCACCAGCAAGAGCAGCAGTTCCAATAGAAACTAAGTTGATGTTACTTGTCCATGGATTTTTGTTACCCTGAACATAGTTCGTTGCCACTTGCTCCCCATAATCAACTAAACCGCCAACAATCCCACCAATAAGACAACTCGGACACCTACCATCAGGATCATCGTATCTTACAGGATTGTTTAAGCCATATTGATACGGGGTAAGGCTTTCCTGGTCGCCCTCTTCGGATGACGGGTCAACACTCGTCCATCTACCTATTACAGGGTCATAGAACCGCGCGCCGTAATCGCAGAGGGTAATTACTACCTATAAGTCCATCGTGCTGCCAAAAATCCGTTGTTGTAACCAACTAAAACTCCCGTCCATTCTGTAACTATTAGTTAAACTCAAAGCACACTCTTTTGACATATTGATCATAATAATTAGGAAAAACGAGCTGGGAATTGACATTATTCTAATGGCTTTTACATGGACAAAATAAAAAAAATAAATTATAAGCCAATATTGTATTTGTCTTTAGCCTCTAATTCTGACAGTAATATTAATGAAGGCGGCCCGCCCCCTTGCATTTCACCATGCTCAAATTGCAATTGCCAATAGCGTCCATCCCCTGGGTCTTGATAAAGCTTAAGCCAACACGTTGGGTCAGCCGAGACATACTTCAAATAGTGGCTTCTTAACGAATCAATCCGTTTACATTCATCATCAGCAATCATTTTAGACCCGTCAAATGTCCAATGACCTGTGATTTTTGTTTCGTCTTTATCTATTTCCATTGTGTTGGGGTGCTATTCTTATTATTGCAATAATCATCTCTTTTTAATTGCATTTAAAAAAGCGCTATAAAGGAAGTTGCCAAAATTTAAAGCAAGCCAATTGGTGCAAGTAAGTATCAAGCCAGTAAAAGGTATAAATATAACCGCTATAAAAAAGCCTTGCAGGCCGTACCGGGGAGTTCCGTTAAATTCAACTGGCGTTACATTAAAAAATGATAAAATACCGGCTAAAATTAAAAATGGCATTGCACAAAAAGTGTAAGCCCAAAACATTTGCTTAAATGAGTATCTGTTGTTCATGGTTAGGTCGGTTTGTTAGGAGCATTGTTAAAAATTTTAATATTTTAAATTGTCTGTTTCGGTTTTGTAGTTATAGATGTAACGATCAATCCTATAAATCCACCCGCTATTATTGTAACTATCACATTACCATATTGATGATAAGAAAGCCCTGCAATCAACCTAACTACAAGTACAACAATGGATATAACAATTATTTGAACCCAAAAACTTATTATATGATGGCTTCTTTTGGCATTACCTAACGGTAAAGTATAAACAGCCAATACAATAACTATTGCTCCGATTATTGAACTCCCATGCTGAATGACTTTATAAACCATTAGCTGGTGTCCCCCTAACTGTATAGTAGTGGATAAAACTGGCACCACTGTAACAAAATAACCATTCGGATGTGTAAAACCATCCCAAAGAATATGTGATGCCGCCCCGATTAAAATAGATAAAGCAACAATGGTGAAGTATTGTAAAAATGAACCCTGTTTATCTACGCCTCTAAACCTTGAAAACCGTCGATTTAATACTACTGGCAGATGTAAAATAACCCTATCCTTAATTAATATCTGATAAACAAAGATTATTACCAAACCTAACGGCAGATCAAACCAAAACAATCCTGGCCATGTGTGGCTATAAATGCTTTTAACCCTCATGCGTATAAAATACTCGAAATCAGGCACCATACTACCAATTATTAGACCTGTTAATGAAACCCATCTTTTAGGTAAGTTCCTGAATGGCAGAATAATAGCAGGGTGGGAAAAGGTAAAGGGCATAGTTCTTACTTTATAGGCAAAAAAAAAGCCGGATTAATATCCAGCCTCTCGTTTATGATTTTCAAATGTTTTATTTCTTTTTTTGACCAGGCAATCCCACCCTTTGAAGGGTTTGTGTGGCTTCTTCTAATTTTTTGATAAAAAACGGCTCATTGGCGTGACTTTTAACATTATCGCTAACGATCCCCGGCCCAAAACCTTTTATAGTTTTTAATTTTTTTTCTACTGTAGGCATACTTACTCCTTTCATAATGCAATAATCAAATATAGTTAATTACTTCTGTTTCACCAAAAACGCCTCATAATTGATAGTGTTAGGCTTAAACACGTGCCAATCATTATCTTTTAATCCATACACATCAAAATCCTTGCTAATTTCCTCCCACAAACCCGCTATACCCATTTGATACAGTCTGGTACGGGCAGTTGTGCTACCCTTTGCATAAATATAATGGTTGCCATAGTGGTTGCAAAATTCAACAATAGTGTTTGCCACGGTAGCCAAAACTATGTCCCTGTCTTCGTTATTACTAACCACAATATCATCTGTTTCCCCTGAATGTGGGTCTTGATCGCCAAACCCTAAATTATAAATTGGCGGTTCCGAATTAGGGATTTTTGTAAACATGACAATTTTTCTAATCCGTCCTTTGGGGCCGTCACTATAAAATTCATAGTCTTGAAAGTCATTACTGTTAATATATGGATAGCGTTCTAAATTCATGGTATTACATTCAGGAGATAATCAGTTTTCAAAAATAGTAATTTGTATTAGTGCTGTAGCTGATAAACTACTTTGTATGCTTTTTACTTGCTTTTGATTTATCCCTTAATTTCTCGACTTTATCATTTGCCAACTTACTTTGTTCCGCGGCCTGTTTCGCTTCAAATGCCGCTTCTGACATGGTTTGTTGTTCATCAATATTAGCCTTTGCCTTTTTAATCAGGAAGTAGGCGTTGCTGGTATAAGCAGTATCAATATATTTTGCCACATTGGGATAAAATCCACGAAGGATCAAGAATTTGTTTGTTTCATCTGCCCGGCGGCTGTTTTCAATCCACAAGCTTATCGAGACTGCAAGCAAAACGGCAACCGCAAGCCCCGACCCCAAAATCGTCCTGATCACAAATTTTGCTTTAGTATCAAACTGAACATTATACTTAACAGGTATTTCTTTGGGTATGGCATTAATTTTTTCATCAAAGCCATTCAGTTGTTTATCAAAACGCTCTAACTGCTTGGTGTTTTCCAGCGTTTTCATTTCGGCGGTTTCTTTTACCTTAGTTTCCAGTTCCTTAACTTTTGATGGTAAGGCGCTTAAACCAAGCTCCTCAATTTTGGACTGTCTTTTTTCAAGGTCTGTAACCTTTTTAGCCATACTATCTATAATCTCTTGCTGCATGTTATTTTCTTCGTGGGTTCCCATGTCTTTAATAATTTTTGTTGTTCATTAATTTTGTTATTTACTATCTGCTAATGCCCTGGCTTCGGTCTTGATCGTTACCCTGACCCTTTCTTTTTTTCCTGTGGTAGGGATCAGGTTCCGGTTCAGGCGTAATGATTGGAATGCGGCCAAACAAATCAATTACGGACCGGTGGCCGGATTGCTCTTTAACCGGCTCCCTGTTTATCACTTCCTTAAGCTGCTGCGCTAAGGTTGGGCGTTGATCCTCGGCCTGTTTCTGCTGCGCCTGCTGCTCGATCTGCTTGCTTAACCTGCCATAGCTTAAACTACGGTCAATCTCTGACCCTTTAAACTTATAGTCGCCTTTACTGAAACTGATGCCCTGTTTCTCCGATGTGCCGCTTTTGTATTTGAACTGCATACCGATACCCTGCTTTAACAATTCCTGTTTCAGTTCTGCCATACTGGTAACCTTTTGGCTTACCGCTTTAATGGTGTCGAATAATTCATATTTCAGCTTATCAATACCTTTTAGCTGCTGACGGTTAACCTTTTCCTTACCCTGCCCGATGTGCATGCCATGCTTTAAGGTTAGCTCTTTGCTGATCTTAATATTTTTCAGGTGCTGGAAACTATCAGGAATGGTTTTGCCCTCGTTGTTGACCCGGTTATAAACGATATGAATATGCGGGTGCGCCCGGTCTTTATGCTTAACGATCAGTAACTGCGTGTCCAGTATTTTCATTCTTTGCAGATACTCCTTAGCGATACTGACCATTTTTTCATCGTTCAACTTGTCCTTATCCTCGGGGCTCCAGCTTAACGAAATATGGCCTACTGCCTGACCTAAGCCGGGGTTCATTTTGCGCTGCATATTAAAGTCCGCAATAATGTGCGCTGTCTTGTCGATGCGCACACCATCCGCATAAAGTATGGCCGCCTCTTTTTTCAGGACGTTATACTCAATACAGCCGCCAAAGCTCTTACCGGGTTTAGGTATCTTGCCGATCATCGCTGTTAAAATATTTTAATGCCTGGTTTATTTCGATCAGAAGATTACCGCATTTAATCGCAATCGTTAAGATGCCGTCCCGGTGAGCCAGCTTCGTTAACTGGTTCAGATTGTTGGCTAAACCTGCGAGCATTCGCATGATCTGTAAATTCTCCGGCTTTAAACGTGCCACTACTTTTGCGGCTTTGGCCGCTGCTCTTATCCAGTCGCTTAATCGCATACCCGCGTCCTTAGCTCTCGCCGAGATCATAAAACGCTCAGTTGCTGTTAGCCTGACTTTAACATGCGTTTCGCGCCTGACCTTAACTTTTGGCCTGCCACCTTTATGTTTTGGTTTTTCGGTTTTAACCGATAATTTTTCGTTCGTTTCCATGCGTCTCACTCTGTCTTAATCTCATCACTTTTTTTAATTTCCTTTTTGCGACCATCGGGAGCAAAAAGCAAGTTTGCCGTTCAGCCGTAGGCTGCAACGGAGTTTTTGGGTACCAAAAACACAAACTTGCTTCTTATCGGCAAATGCCTTTTGTTAACGGCCTCCGGCCGGTATAGACAACTATACAGCTATACCGCAAGCGGTATGCTGCGCCGCTTTTCACCAAAGCGAAGCTTTGGTTTTACCTGTTATTTTTCCGATGCGAAGCATCGGAGCTGCCTTGTATGATCTCACTTGCTGTTGCCCTCCAAAAGCTTTTCAATGTCTTCTAACTTGTAATAAAGCAGCCCGCCGATCTTGGTATAACGGAGTGTTCCGTTAACTCTTAAATTCTGTAAGGTGCCGGGCGAAATGTTTAGCAGCTTCCTGACTTCGTAGCTTTTCAGCCATTGTTTACTTTGTGCCTGACCGGGCTTTATAAGACCCTTGATCTCGCCTAACAAGTTCTCTATCCTCCTTAAATCATCTTTGGTTATAATTTCGATGTTCATCTTTCCCCCTTGTTAATTTTTAGTTTTTTGTTGCATGATTGCGAGTACCTCGCTTTTTTTGAAATAAACCCGTTTGTGCAGGCGCAAAAAGGGCAGACCCTTTTTCATCCAATCGGTGAGTGTTACCAATGACACGCCTAAATCGTCGGCCAGTTCCTTTTTGGACAATAGCCGTTCTTCATCCTGCCGGGGCGGGCTGCCGCCTTTCTTAAAATGTTCCTGTAATTCTGCCCTTACTGCATCCTTGATGCAGTGGCTTAGGGCTTCGTAATTGATTATTTCCATGCCGCAAATGAAAGCAGAAACGCAGCGCAGGCGTGACCTTCAAAAATTTGAAGGTCAAATTGGAGTAGTTATTGGAAAGATAATTAACAACTAATAGATTATAATACAATTAGTTATTAAATGGTGGGGGTTATTATAAAGATGGGAAAGTGCTCTTTTTACAAACTTCTTTTTTTCGCCGAAACGATGGTAAAAAGCTGGTCTTTTTTGGGTACGTCTTTGTACTTGATATTGTCGGTGTTATTCTCAGGTGGGAAATAACGCTTTACGCTCTCAATGCTTATCTCCTTACCTCCGGCTCTAAAGTACTTGGCAATCATCTTACTCCAAATGTTTAGCGTGGTAGCGTTGGCCAGTTCCTTATTGTCGTCCAGTTTGAGTTCCCTAATCTGTAACATGAGGTGATAAAGCGTTCTGTGCCTGCCCTCGCGAATGTCTATATAGTCTTTGGTTTCCAGTTCCCGGAGTTTTTTGTTTTCCTCTTTAAGTTTTTTGTTTTCAGCATTTAGCTTTGCAATTTCTTCCAGTTGGCGTTTGATGGTTTCCTGATCGGTGGATTGAATGAACCATTGGTCAATTGAGTTCAGGTAATCCAAAAACTCCTGCAACTGTAAGCGGTTTTGACGCTCCCGAACATGTTTTGGGGTATAACGGTCTTTGTTAATAAGCTCGCTGATCGAATCAGTAATGATCTGCTTAACGTGAACAAAAAACTCCTGTTCAGTTGCATCTTCATAACGGCCCAAAAAGAAATTAAGCTGATATTGATAAAAAGGTTCGTATTGGTCTTTTATCTTCTTATACAGACGATAAAGGAAATGATTGTCTTCGTTGCCTTTCGTCCATGGCAATGGGAAACCTACATCATTGGTTTGCTTATCAAAGTCGAACAAAGCTCTATGCTTAAAATACTGTGGCCTCATAGCGCTTGGGTAGATTATAATCAAATTAAGCTAATAGCCTATTGGCCTTAAACAAGGCTTCTGTTTCCTGTGCTCTCGTATTGATTGTAAAGCCAGTCAATATGCTTACCTAATGCTTGTTTAACAGTATCTTCATCCTCTTGTTTTTTCATAATTAAACCGTCACGGGTCAATACAAGACTGTCGTCTGCACCTAAATTAATAAGCGTAGTTAAATAACGCTCGTATAGGTCTTCCCGGCTGAATAAGCCATCGGGTAGGTTCTTAACATCGTAGCTCGTGAGGGCTTTAAAGGCTTGCAGTCTTTTTAATTGTTGTTCCTCGTCATCTTTTGGAAAGCCGATAATATCTAAAACGATTTCATAATTATGGATGTGCAGATTGTCCATTTCAACGCCAAGGTCGCTTAGCTTGCATACAAATGAGGTTAATTTGTACTGCTCAAATAATAAGTTTACAAGGTGCTTTTTCATAGTGGCTGTTTTTATAAATAAAGTTACCAAAAGCATTATAAAAACAAAGCCCTGCACTTTGCAGTACAGGGCTTTGATAAGGGTTAACCCTTATCAAGCCTGTAATCTTTTACTTAGCAGTGCCATATCGTCGCTAATTTTGCTTTCTACCACCTTAGCATATATCTGTGTAGTGGAAAGTTTGGAGTGCCCTAACAGCTTGCTAACGGTTTCAATAGGTACACCATTAGTTAGGGTTACAGTAGTCGCAAATGTATGCCGGGCAATATGAAAGGTTAGCGGTTTGGTGATGTCGCACATATCGGCTATTTCCTTTAAATAGCTGTTCAATTTCTGATTGCTTAGTGTCGGCAATACTTTTCCCTCTGCTAATGACTGCGGGTGACCTTTGTATTTTTCCACGATGGCTAAAGCTTTGGGCAACAATGGCACCCTTACAGGCTCATTTGTTTTTTGCCTGTTAGTCATTATCCAAAGCTTACCGGATTTTTCAATCAGGTTGGCGGGGGTCAAGTTGAACACATCTATATAAGCCAACCCTGTATAACAGCTAAACACAAACAAGTCCTTTACCACTTGTAAGCGAACAATATGAAAATGCTTATCTTCAATCCTTGCCAATTCTTCTTTAGTAAGGTAATCCCGTTCAACTTTCTCAAATTTCAACTGGTAGGCATGAAATGGATTACGTTCAATCCATTCCAGTCTTACGGCAAGGTTTACCATCTTACAAAACCGCTCCAAATGTTTCATTACACCATTTGTCTGTAATGCCTTTTGTCCTTTTTCCGGCTTCCTGTTACGCAAGTAATATTCAAAATCGGTAATAAACTTGTAAGTCAATTCCGATAAATACTTATCACTTGTTTTAAACCGCTCCTTTAAAAACTCTTTGACATACTTTTGGGTGGTATAATAGTTCTTCATCGTTCCTGGTTCTAATACCTGGGCTTGATCGGTATTATGGTAGTCTATCAATTTGCATAACGTTAAATCGGCCTGATCGCCCCCTGTAACTTTTTCTTTTAATAGTTCTGCGGTAATAAATTTCTTTTGTAATAAAAGCTGTTGGTAACTGTCAATAATTCCAGCCTTGAATTGGTCAAGGTATTTATTCAGTTTTATCATTTCTTCCCGGCTGCCTTTTGCCATTCCTTTAGTTGCGTTCCAATTATTTTCCTCAATGGAGCGTTTAACCGAGATTTCAATACGTTTGCCGTTTACAGTAATACGGGCATAAATGGGTGATTTTCCCGCTTGGGTGGTCTTTTGCTTTTTAAGGTAAAAAGCAACGCCAAAGGTGTTGTTTGTCGTACTCATAGCTATTTCAATTAATAATTTACAAAAGCATGGTTTTGACTGTTTTAATGTACCCTTTAAAAAGGGGCACCGATTTGAATAAAAAACAAGTATCAAATCGCATCAAAATATGTCAAAATAAACTAATCAATTAATTGACTATCAATACGTTAAAATGCTTTTGGTGACCCAAACATAAGAATTTAAAATGGGTAACCGAATAGGTCTCATTTTCTTTGGTTTTACTTGAATAACTTGGGTTGAAATAAAAAGAAAAACCCCTTAAATCATACGATTTAAGGGGTTTTCGACTCGATTGGTATCGCTTTTGTCGGGATGGCAGGATTCGAACCTGCGGCCTCCACATCCCAAATGTGGCGCGATACCGGGCTACGCTACATCCCGTTCCTGATTGGGTGTGCAAAAGTAGGATTTATAATCAAGTTACAAAACTTTTTTTCAAAAATATTCAAAGCGATTGGATAACGATTTCATTTGCAAAAACTTACATTAAAAAAAAAAATTTCTGACCATAGCATATCATAGCTGCTCCATGTTTAAATAGCAATAATCTGCTCGAATTTACTTTTCAGTTGTAACCCTGATCAAATCATGATTTTAATGTAATTCATTCTGATAGCATTATCAGCGCATGCCGGCTTGTTGTATCAAACATTCTTAAGAATATAATTTGCATTAAAGAGTGTAGTCCGCCTATTCTACAATGCGCTAGATCATTTATGTTATTCTGCCGTTAAAACTGATGTTTATTTAGCGAAAGACCAACAAAGCTAACGCTATTGGGTTATAACCAAAAGGAAATAATTTAAATTATAACAACCGTTAGCAACAATATTTCAACATGATCGATTACCTCCAGCAAAGTAAAAAAATAGACCTTTCTGCTCTTTCAGCCTCGGGGCCTATCTTGATTATTGCCCCCCACCAGGATGACGAATCACTGGGTTGCGGAGGAACGATTGCTTTAGCCACCCAATTAGGTATTGAGGTAAACGTAGTTTTTGTGAGCGATGGCAGTCAATCGCACCCGGGATCGATAAAATACCCGCGAGAAAAGTTGGTAACCTTAAGAGAGACCGAAGCCATAGAAGCTTGTTTGCTGTTGGGTGTAAACCAAAATAATATTTTTTTCCTGCGATTGCCGGATGGAAATTTGCCGGTTACAGGAGATGCCGAATACAATATCGCTGTAACCCGGGTATTCAGTTTGTTAAAAAAAGTAAAACCAGGGACGGTATTTCTACCGTGGCGACGGGATCCGCACCGCGACCATAAGGCAACATGGCAAATTGCTACAGCTGCCATAAAACTGGCGGCTCGACAGTTGCTGCTATTTGAATATTTTATTTGGTTATGGGAAAGGGCTGCAGACACTGACCATCCCAACAAGCATGAAGGCACTTTATGCTTCGTAGATATCAGTACTGTGATAATAACTAAGAAGCAGGCTGTAATGGCTCACCTATCGCAAACAACCGGTTTGATCGATGATGATAAAGATGGATTTATGCTGTCCGCAGAGGTATTGGATCATTTTGATCAGCCCAAAGAATATTTTAATCAAACAACACTTCACTTTATGAATGAACCCTTGCACACCCTATCCGAAAATTATTTTGACGAAGTTTACCGGGAGAAAGAAGATCCCTGGAACTTAGCCACCAGCGATTACGAGCGGGATAAATATAACGCAACTTTAGCTTCATTGCCAAGAGAGAATTACGAAAGTGCGTTGGAAATCGGCTGCTCTATAGGCGTGCTAACCGAAGTATTGCTGCAGAAGTGCAGTACCATCTTGGCTGTTGATGTTGCAGACGCGCCGGTTAATCAGGCTAAAAAAAGGCTGGAGCGATTTCCGCAGGCAACTATTAAGAAGATGACGGTGCCTGCTGAATTCCCTGAACAGAACTTTGACTTAATTGTAATGTCTGAGGTGGGATATTTCTTCTCATTTGTTGACCTGGACTTGCTTACAGAAAAAATCAAAAATCATTTAAATGATACCGGACAACTCCTGCTGGTTCATTGGACGCATTTTGTTCCAGATTTTCCGTTAACCGGTGACGAAGTGCACAATTTTTTCATGGATAAGGCCGGTGACGGTAAATATTTTAAGCATTTGTTCCATCAGCGTACAGATAACTATCGGCTGGATCTATTTGAAAAACAGTAACGTCAGGATTTTCAATGAAGGCGCGGAGTTTTTGAATTGCGCTGTGCATAGGCTCAAATGCCTTCACTTTATTTTGACCCAGTGAACTTTCCTGCCAAATTTCTTCCCAACAGGCTCCGAAAAAACTGTGGGAAGAAATTTTAGACTTTAATAAGCGAGGTGATAAACCCAATGAAACTGCTAAGTCTTTCACTTGCATTTTAAAGAAAAGATCATTTTTATGGAGCCAGCAATTTCTAAACTGTCTTTTGAGCAAATAAAAATTTATGAATAGCCTGCTATCCTCTACAATTTGAATGACACTACCCTGCGATTCATCTGACCATTTTTTCAATTGTTCAGAAAAGCCTATGGCAACTCTGCCATCAAAACGCGGCGATGTGGTGACTTTTACGTTGAGGCTTCTCCTAATGCGGGCATCACAACGAATAAGGGCCTTATGGAATGCCATGTCTTCCAGAACGTCCACAAGTGGTATTCCACCAGATTTTTTATAATACTCCGCGGTAACGGCCATATTGGCGCCAAAAAATTGAAAGTGCCTGGGCAAAGGGTCATTGAGTTCGGGACATAAAATATGTTCTACTTCTGTAAGCAGCAATCTGTATTCTGTATCCTGAAGAAAGGCTCTTTCTGCTGAGCCGGCATGATCGCTGGTAAATATGCGGCCGCCAACAGCATCATTACCTGAAGCAATTTCCTGCCGGATATGGTGTATCCATTGGGCATCGGCTGTGGTATCGCCATCTATTGAAGCTATGATGCCCGAATGGTTGCCTAATAATTCAAACCTGCGGCAAGCCTGGTCCATTAACAGTTTGCGTACCGTACCGATATGAGCCAGCTCCGGCGGTAACTCAATAGAAGCCACATGAAGACAAAATGAAGGGTTAGCTTTTTGGAATTCCTCAGCAATAGCCAACGAACTATCTGTACTATTATTCACAAGAACCAACACCTCATAAGATTCAAATGTCAACCTGTTATCCTGCTCATCAATCTGTTGCAGTAGAGATAACAAGTTAGCCTGCAAATGACCGGCTTCGTCTTTTACCGGAACAATTACACAGGTCTCCATCAGTGGTGACGGGGAGGAATCCTGAAAGGCCGGCAAAAGTTGAATTTCGTTAAAACGCATATGAAGGCAATGGTATTTTCTTTTCGGTAGTAGCTAAAGCAATTTGGGCTTGGTTTAAGGCCAAAGCATATGGCAAGTTTAATTCCCGAATGGTATCACCGTTCAATAATGGGATTTCATCCCAAAGACCACTGTGGTGCCAATAATCATTATCGTCCCAATCAGGCCGGTCAATAATTGGATACAAGCATACCCCTAATAATGGAACACCAGCTGCGATTGCTTTTTGGCATTCTTTCCCAATAAAAGTAATCCACTTAGGCCGGTCTTCTCCCGGGTGGCTAGTTTCTGTAAGTACCACAGGTTTGTTATAGCGCAAGTACGCTTCCTGTAATAAATCGCTGAAAGATCTCCAACGTGGATCTTTATCGTCGTCAGCCCATTTTAAAAAGCTGGCAATGCCAACAATCCATTGATTATTGTAGTAGTAATTGAAGCCAAGCATATCCAGCAAATCCGGTGAACCGCCAAGTTCGGGGCATATCGCACCCGTTAATATATCCACCGCCTGAAACTGATTTTGGTGAGCATGCTCTGCTCTGAGTTTTTCTTCAGCTGTGTAAAATAACGGCTGCACCATACTTACCAAAGGTTCGGTTGTCAAGATCCTGATAGTGGGCATCAATTCTTTCATTGCTTTTATACCGGCAATATAAGCCCGCATCAACGCGTATTTAACTTCCCATCCCATATGATGGCAATAAGGCGAAGTCCCCCTAACATCGCCTCCAAGCCATGAAATAAAGCTCACTTCGTTAATAGGGGTCACAATAAGGGTTTGGCCTGGTAGTTCATCCAGATAAAATTGAACAAATGCACGGCATACACCTACAAAACGGCCTGTAAAATGCGGGTGAAGTGGCGTTAGGTCATCAGGATACCCAAAGTGGCAGATGTCCCATATTTGCTGGATACCGTATTCACACCCTTTTCTGAGCATAGTTCTTACGGTGCTGAAGTCATATTGGTGAGGAGACCGTTCCACCTGGCTCCACCTCACTCCTTCCCTTACGGTTTGGATATTAAATTCTGCCAATTGCAAATAATCAGCATCTATCTTCTCCAGATGGCGCGTTAAATGCAAAAAGTCAACGCGGTTGCCAAAAGCGTTTAACTGATCAGAGCACTCAAATCCACCCATCCAAAAAGATTTAAAAGGACTAGTCATTTGCGCCACTTATTTCCGTTGTTTCTGCTGGGTTACTAATCTGCTGTTCATTTTCAGTTTTGATCTTTTTGAAGATCGATAACGATTGTGCAACTACCTGATCCATATTATAATATTTATAGGTGGCTAAACGTCCTGCAAATATGGTATCACTGTTTAGTGCAAGCTCCTGGTACTTTTTATATAGCTCATTATTTTCAGGCCGTGGAATAGGATAATACGGGTCACCGTCGTTTGTAGGATATTCATAAACGATCGTCGTTTTTTTGTGTTCCTGCCCTGTTAAATATTTAAATTCCGTAATCCGGGTGAAATCATAATCATTGGGATAGTTAATGGTACCCGTACGCTGGAATGATTCGCGGTCAAGCGTCTCAAATTTAAAGTCGATAGATCGGTAAGGCAATTTACCGTAACAATGGTCAAAGTATTCATCTACCGGACCGGTAAAGATCATCCGCTCGAATTTAATTTCATCTATAATTTCACGATAGTCTGTGTTCAGCATAATCTTGATATTTGGATGCGACAGCATTTTCTCAAACATTTTTGTGTAGCCATACAACGGCATAGCCTGATAGGTGTCTGTAAAATACCGGTCGTCCTTGTTGGTTCGTGTTGGTACCCTGGCGGCAACAGAAGCATCCAATTCAGACGGATATAGATCCCATTGCTTTTTCGTATACCCCTTAAAGAACAGTTCATAAAGCTCGCGCCCAACGGCTTTCAGAACAACGTCTTCCGATGTTTTCACGTGTTGAATATTTTCAGCTTTGGATGCCAAAAAATCAGCAACTTCTGAAGAACTCAAATTTACCCCATACAGACTATTGATCGTAGTAAGATTAATAGGAATAGGCACATGCTGACCATTGGTATGGGCCAGCACTTTGTGCTGATAATTTCGCCACTCGGTAAACTTCGACAGGTACTTAAATACTTCGGAACTATTGGTATGAAAAATATGCGGCCCGTACTTATGAATCAATACCCCCGCATGATCGTAAAAATCATAAGCATTGCCAGCAATATGATTACGTTTATCAACGATAAGCACTTTTTTGCCTTCTATAGCTGATAAGCGTTCAGCAAGAACACTCCCGGCGAATCCCGCCCCTACAATAAGGTAATCAAACATATTGAGTTGCAGTTAAAGTTGTATGATTTTGTTTAATCACCTTTAAGATCTCCTCCCTCATTCCTTCAAAGGTTAAATCCCATGAATTATTTGCTAAAAATAAATCCACTTTTTCTAGTCTTTCTTCTTCCATATGCGTATTCTGCAATACCATTTCAGCCAACCGTATGAAATCCTTCGCGCTGGAACCAATTCCAACCAAATTATTTACGCCATATGGATCCACTACATCTGCAATAGGCGTTGAAATTACAGGAAGTCCTGCCGCAAGGTATTCCGGTGTTTTTGTAGGGCTAATAAACCGGGTGGACTCATTCAATAAAAAAGGGATAAGTGCGATGTCCCAATCGGCCATACACTCTGGCAATTGATCATAAGTTTTGGAACCCAGGTAATGAATATTGGCCATTCTGGGTAAAGTTTCCTGGTCTATTTTCACAATTGGGCCGATGAGTATAAAATCCCATTCTGGCCTGGCATCTGCCATATCTCTGATTAGTTCGATATCAAACCGTTCATCAATTACGCCGTAAAAACCCAATTTGATTTTTTTACCGGCGTTTTGATCAGGTGACCCCGCAGATACATGCCTAGCTTTTGAAAAATGTGCTTTATCTATACTACTTGGAAATGCGTGAATATTATGATGGCTATCCTTTTTGGCGTGATAGAGCGCTTTTCCACCTGTGAAAACTAAATCAGCTTTGTTTAGCAAATTTCGCTCAAGCAACTGCATGCTTGGAGGTGCAAATTTGAATGCCGAAAGTTCATCCATGCAATCGTAAATACAAATCCCAGGTTCGTAACGATCAGAAAACTCTAATGCCATTGGCGTGTAATACCAAAAGGCGGTATTTTGCAAGTCAATTGTTTCGATCAGATTGCTGAATAATTGGCTCAAACCATTTATAGTGACGTCATGATCAAAGCCGGGCAGAAGATGCGGAACCAAAACTTGTATATTGTGTCTGTACTCAGTACGGTAGTAAATGTTGTCTGTAGCATCAAATACAGGCTCTTCAATATAATACACCTTACAATGTTCAGCTAACCGGGTTGCGAGATGCTGTGGGCGCTGGTAAACAAAATCCCACCTAAGGTGCGAAAATATGAACAGATGTTCGGGTAATAATAACGATTGATTTGTAGTGGCGTTTAATTCTATATCCATTGGCGGTTTTGATTATAAGACAATGGAAAATAAATTTTGTTGTTAATTTTTAATTTATTTTTTTTTAAAAGAAGAAATATTTAGATCATGTTCAGGTAAGCTTTAATTACAATGGCAGACATTAATTGTATGACTTACCCTTTCGATATTTAAATGGTTCGACCAGGCAATTCCCTGATATTTACCCCACTCAAAAAAAATTGCCAGTATTTCAAAGGAACAAACGTTCACAGTTTAACAAAGTCTTAGTGTTGACAGCTGCGATAGGGAATACCTGCACGGACCCCGTCTCCGTAATCACTACATCTTAAATTTCACTTAGTTCATCAGCCCAGCGGTAACAAACTTTGGTAACACGCGCGGAAATCAATGTAGTATAAAGGGTACACATGGACGCAAATCCGTATGTCCGGTCACGTGTGAAATTTTTACGCTTTATAGGTCAAATTAAAATCGCACTTTTTTCAAACAAATTAAATGTTTTTCTTTATGGTGTCAGATTCAGCGGGGGTTATTAAATAAAAACAAACCCTTTATTTATAAAAGAGCTACTAAATAATGAATTTGGTTCAAATGCGACAATTAATTGCGGTGTTGTTCACATTTTTTTGAAATACAGCTAATCTGGCATGTTTTCTACCCTTAAAAACTAAAACTATTAATTAATTAAATCCCCTTATGACCAAAAATTGCCTCAAAAGCTTAATCGCACTCTTGTGCACAATTGGAATCTCCATTTCTTCGTGCAAAAAGCAAGATGATTTTTCACCAGATTCAATTTCGACAATTACACCGTCAAAAAAACTTTCTCAAAAACTATTCCAAAGTACTTCGCTAACTGGACTCTCTTCAACTGGCTTGTTTTTGGGAATTAATGGCCATCCTTTTGGTGACGCAGCTTATCTGGCTACTCCGGCAACTAAACAAGTAGCAATGTTGAAGTCAATGAATATGAATTGGTACAGAATTAATGTCCTAACCACTTCAGATGGTACCATCTCTGCCTTTTCATCTTCGCTGTTTGCATCCTTACAAGAAGCTGCGGCTAGTGGTAAGGTAAACTTACTGCCAATGCTTTATACCCGCACACTGAGTCTCAACGACAACGCGGCTGATGCTTATAAAAAAGGAAAGGTGCTAGGTGGAAATTTCGCTGCCAAATATGGCCAATATTTCACCTATTACAATTTGGGCAATGATCTTGAACTTGATTTATTGAACAAACACACCACAGGGCGCGAGGTTTCCAACTACGATGCAGCAAAATCTTCCATCACCGCAGCTTACCTAAAAGGCATGGATGAAGGAATAAAATTAAACGATCCGGGTGCAAAAACGATTATTGACGCAGGGTGGCTGCACTGGGGATTTTTAACGATTTGCAAAAACAACGATGTAAATTTCGATGCAGTTGGTTACCACTGGTATTCAGACATGGAAGGCCCGGCAGCAAGAGCGCCTTACAACATTTCGGATATTACGGTTACACTAGCAAATAATTTTCCAGACAAAGAAATTTGGTTTACGGAATATGGGTACAGGTACAAAGCCCTATCACTCAAAAACGAAGCGGACCAGAACGAATTCATGACAAAATTTGTGGAAAAATGTAAAAACAACCCACGTGTAAAAGTAGCCATAGCATACGAATTATTTGATGAGCCATACAAAGGCTCACATGAAGGTAACTATGGCTTTATGAAATGGACTAATCTTTTCACCGTTTCATTAAAAAAGTTAGTAGCTCAAAGTTTTTCCAAATCCATTCTCGATCCGCCAACAGACACCGCTACCAATACCCCTAGTACACCTATTGATACCGAGTTAGTCACAAATATCACCGGAAATTCAGGCAGCAAGTTCCAAGCTTCAAAACTAAAAGTTGAATCTACTTATTACACTGATAGGGTTTACAAAATAAAATCACTGCCAACCTATTTAGCAAATTCAACTTTAATTAAGACCACCAACGACGATAAATTTAACAAACAGGAAGGCTATATTTCATTTAAACTAGCCAGGCCCGCTACCGTATACATTGCATACGATAGCCGCGCAACCAAAATCCCAGCCTGGTTGAAAGAGTATACAAAAGTAACTGACAAACTTGGCATAGATGATCCTAAAGTATCTAAATTGAATTTATATAAAAAGGATTTTGAAAATGGCACGGTTGCCTTGGATGGAAATTCATCGGGCTCTGCTAACGGCGCATTTTGCCACTATGTGCTGATTATAAAAGAAAATAAATAAATGAATTGCCAATCATAATAAAGTCTTAAAACATTCAGGCTTTCGTATACATAATCATACGGCTCTACCAACAGGTAACAAAGCCGTAATATATTGATTCAAGCAACCTAACTCTATTTACTATCTTAATAAAAAAAGGCAATTGAAACTATTTTCAATTGCCTTTTTTTATTAATGAAAACCATTTGATAACAAATTCTCCCTATTTGGACATATTGGAAAAACGACCGAAATTTTGAAGCTACCAAATTTACACATCGAAAAACTTTTCCGGTGTTAGCGGAAGATCACGTAATCTTTTTCCGGTTGCGTTAAATACGGCATTTGCAATAGCTGCAGAGACCCCGGTAATTCCAATCTCGCCAATCCCACGTGCACCAATTGGTGAGATGTGCGGATCCGGCTTACCTATGAAATGCACGTCAATCGGCGGTACATCCAGGTGGACCGGTACATGATAATCAGCAAGTGTACGTGTTACCGGATTACCCCAGCGTTTGTCGTATTCTGTGGCTTCCATCAATGCTGCACCAATTCCGAAGATCACACCACCAATTACCTGTGACCGGGCTGTTTTTTCATTCATGATCCTGCCAACATCCTGCACACTGGTAAAGCGTTTAACCCTAATTGTGCCAAAATCTTCATCCACCCAAACTTCTGCAAACTGCGCTCCGAAAGAGTGAAAAGCATACCGTTTACTATCGCTGTTCTCTTCCGGCGGCGTTTGGCTAGGGGTACAAAGCGCACTTGGGATGGTAAGACCATTCCCGGAAACCGGTAATGTTGTTGCACAGGTTTCTATTTCATTTTGCTTCCCCCGGCTCAAAATATGCGCATAAGTGTCGCTTTTGCTAGCGTCATTTTTTAAGAACAGCTTGCTATCGGCGAATACAATTTCTTCTGGTTTCCGGCCATTTAACTTGGAGTCTGGGTCAGCAATCGCCATCGCCGTTAATTGCTTTCGCAGTAACACACAGGCATCTAATGCCGCAGGATGGATACTCGCTGTAGTTTGCGAACCACCAGCCAGAGGCGCCGGAGGAAGACTGGAATCACCGATCTTTACATCGATGCGATTAACCGGAACGCCAAGTGCATCAGCGGCTGTTTGCGCCAGAACGGTATAGGTTCCGGTACCGATATCAATTGATGCAGTCATCACCGTAACGTCGCCATTGGCATTCATTTTTACTTTAACCGACGCGGCGCTCCTGCCGCCGGGATAAGTTGCTGTTGCCATGCCGTATCCCACTAAATACTTTCCGTTTCTTTTTTGCCGCGGTTCTAAACTCCTCGAAGACCAGCCAAATCTTTCTGCACCTATACGATAACAATCTAGCAGGAATTCGCTTGAAAAATCATGTCCCTTAATAGGGTCTTTGGTAGTGTGGTTTTTGATCCGAAATTCAACTGGATCCATCTTTAACTGATAAGCCATTTCATCCATCGCAGATTCAAGCGCGAATGTACCGGGACTTTCACCCGGAGCACGCATAAAGGTAGGCGTACTCCGGTCCAGATGAGCTACATTATAAGTAACCTCGCGTAGCGGTGCCTGATACAGAACGAGGGATTGCTTGCCGCTAGGTTCAAAAAACTGCGTTAAATTATTATAAGTATCAGTATGATGACGAACTACGCTTAATTTTCCGGCAGCATCTGTGCCTAAAGCTACTTTTTGAAAGGTTGCTGCACGATGCCCTACGTTGGTTTGCATCATCTGCCTTGTGAGTGCAAGCTTAACCGGCCGACCCGCTGCTTTTGCTGCCATCCCGACTATTAGTGTATGCAACCAAAGCCCTTTCGATCCAAAGCCGCCGCCTACGTAAGGAGCTATTACATTTACATTTTCAGGCTTTAAGCCAAAGAAGTAAGCAGCTATAGAACTGGTAAGTCCAACACCCTGGGTGGCATCGTAAAGGGTAAGTTTATCCGGACCATTCCAAACAGCAACTGTGGCATGGGGTTCCATGGGGTGGTGATGTTCGGCGGGGGTTGAATATGAACTATCAACTTTTTGGGATGACGCCGCAAGCGGTGCAGCTGCTTTACCATCATTTACCTGGGCTTCTTCGCCCATGAACATTTTTGGCTTTTCACTATTTGGCAATTCTGTTTTCAGATCAACAGCACCCTTTTCTATGCTGTATTGCACTTTCAATTTAAATGCAGCCGCTCTGGCTTGCTCATAGGTTTCGGCTACAACCAATGCAATGAATTGTCCCGGATAATGAATAACGTTATCCTGAAACGGAGGAAGATTTTCTCCGAGAAAAGCGGCACCTGCTTTTGCCTGCGCCTGCATATCGAGCGGTTTCAATTTAAATGCATTCTTATAACTGATCAAGGCAATTACACCAGGTTCTTTCATAGCAAGTGCGTCGTCAATCGATGCAATCTTACCTCTTGCGATAGTCGCGCGCACAGGAAAGGCATAGGCCATGTTCGGAAGGTTATTTTCTGCGGCGTAGGTTGCTTTGCCACTTACCTTCATGCGGCCATCAATGCGGCTAATTGGTTTACCAGTTTCGCTCATAAGCTTAATTTTTACTAGTGGTGATTGAATCAGCTTCCATTACTCCGTACACCCCTCCCTGCATTGCTCCTTCCAGGGCACGAACGATCGCATTAGCAGTGAGGCCTACCTTATATTTGTTATGCTGCAGAGGTTTTGCATTTTTTAGTTCAGCAGCTGCTGCCGCCCTAAAGTTGGCTTGTGTAGCTTGTTTCCCAATAAGCCATTTCTCAGCAATGGTTGCGCGCCAAGGTTTATGAGCTACGCCTCCGAGCGCTATGCGTATATCACTTATCCGGTTACCCTCTGTTTGCAGAGCTGCTGCAACAGAAACCAGTGCAAAGGCGTAGGATGATCGTTCACGAATTTTTAAATAGTATGATTTTTCAGCTAGCCGGTTCGCGGGCAAGTCGATAGCGGTGATGAACTCTCCCGGCTTTAGATTATTGTCTATTTCGGGATGCTCGCCCGGAAGCCGGTGGTACTCTGCAAAAGGAATACTACGGCTTGTATTATTCGGGCCACCCACTTGCACAATTGCATCAAGGGCAGCCAGGGCCACCGCCATGTCCGAAGGATAAGTAGCCACACATTTTTCCGACCAGCCAAAAATAGCATGGTTTTTATTCACGCCATTTAAAGCGCCGCAGCCGGTTCCCGGCTCGCGTTTATTACACGGCATATTCACGTCATAAAAATAAGTGCATCGCGTGCGTTGATTGAGGTTACCGCCATTAGTGGCCATATTGCGTATCTGTGCACTGGCACCAGCCAATATTGCCATGGATAGCAAAGGGTAATTTTCCCGTATAAGATCGTTATTCGCAGTAAATGAGTTGGTGGCAGTCGCTCCGATGGAAACGCCGTCTGCTTTCTTTTCAATCTTTGCAAATTTAAGCCGCGTCACGTCAACCAATTCGGTAGGGTGCATCACATCTTCCTTCATCAGGTCGAGGATGTTGGTTCCCCCACCAAGATACTTCGCGGTTGTCTTAGCAGATACGATCCCTATCGCCGTAGCCGGATCGGATGCAGTTGAGTATTTAAATGGTCTCATAATAGACGCTTAATGGAGTGATAAAAAGGTACGATCTAAATTGTTCCGTCGGCAAACTGCCAAATCTGCGCTACGGCTTTATCCCCGTGCACTTCCCGAATGGCATCTACAATATTTGGATAAGCACCGCACCGGCATATATTCCCAGACATGCGCTCTCTTATTTCTTGGTCTGATAGGTCAACTGATTGGCGTTTCTGCCGAACATTAGCAGTTACATAACTGGCATCGCCATTTTTTGCTTCATCCATTAAGGCAACTGCTGAGCAGATTTGCCCCGGGGTGCAGTATCCGCATTGAAAGCCATCATGCTTGATAAAGGACGTTTGCATAGGATGCAATTCATTGCCGATTGCGAGCCCCTCTATCGTGGTGATTTTTTTATCCTCACAAGTTGCGGCAAGTGTCAAACAGGACAATACACGTTTGTCATCCACCAGCACCGTACACGCGCCGCACTGCCCATGATCACAACCTTTTTTTGAACCAGTTAAGTTAAGTCGTTCACGTAACGTATCCAGCAATGTCATACGTGAATCAACCGTTAGTTGCTGCGTACTTCCGTTAACTTTAAATGTTAACTCAATTCCGTTCTCAATTAACATTGGCGCCCGCTGCTCAATCGGCATGCTGCGAGCCATTAACTGTTCTATGCCCAACAGATGCGCGGCCAATACACTGGTCCCGGTTACTGCAAAGAGCTTTAAGAAATGCCTGCGCCTAATACCAGACGTTATGATCTCGCTCATTTCATCAGGCATCAGGTCTTCTAATGCGTTACGTTCCGCTTCAGAAAAGTCAGAGAGTAATGGTTTTTCGTCCATAACGTGGGATTGAAGTAATTCGAAGTTGAGGTTAACTGCTTCTTATAAAACATCAGCTCATTGAGATTGTTTTCGGATTTTCGTTGCCCCGCCTATTAATTTACGTTGAAAATTCAATCTTACTAATATAAGGTTTAGGGCAATTCGGTGTAATCAAATACGTATTGAAAGTAAATATACCTATTACTTAAATACTACAAAAAATAAGCAAGAATTCTGGGTGGAGAGATAATAATTAAGGGTATTGGACCCGACAGAGTCTATGTACCAATACCATTTGAAAAAGGCGGATGTTTAAGTCATACTGTCTGACCGATGGAAATATGTTGCGAAAGCCGTATGCAGTGAGCGAGATCAATCAACAACGTATACCGCTACTTCATGTTTCAAATTGTAGCGGCAAGAATTGAGTTAACGCGTCAAATTAAAAAATCAGCTCAAGCATTACGGTGGCCGGAGCTTCTTTACGATACCCGATGGTTTTTTCTGCCAAGTTATGATTAAGCATCAGCTACCCCAAAGGGGCTATTCCAGCACCATGTAAAATAACAGAAAGTAAATACTCAACTAAGGACAATTATTTTAATGTAAAGATTGGCAGACGTATTACGAGTATACCCAGGTCGCCAAAGCGGCCTGGGTATAATACACTATTCACTCCGCGAAATCTTAGCATCTTCAGGGTTTACCTCTGTTTCATCTTTTGATGGCTCTGCGCCCTCCAATTCTTCCTGTACGCTGTCCTTTTTACTATCTAAGTTGTCTACTTCCGTGTCGATGATGTCATCCGGACCGGTCTGTGATTCTATTGGTGTATGTTGGTTTCCTGTATTCATAATTCATTTAACACAATAGGCATACCAAATTTTAAATTCTCCTTAAGCCTTCATTAGACGGTGGAAACAAACGACCTCAGCTGTGTAACGAACCGAAGGATAGCTTCTAAAAACGGTAATATTTTAATTTTAAGCCTAGTGTGCTTAATCAATATGGCAGCGAGTATAAAGAACCTCAGTAGCACTGCCAACACCCAAATAACCAATCTTAAAGTAAAGAGGTTAAATTATCTTTTAGCAAAAGTCGGGACAGGTCGTGACAGCCACCGGCAACACAGCCGCTGTTGGCATCCTATAAAACGCGCACAAAAAAACGATCGAAAGTGCAGCCAATGCTGTAAGATTTAAGATCAATTTAGGTAATGCACATAAAAGCCTGAAATTAACATCTAAAGGTAGTCACTTTTAGATTTACCAAGGACGGTCACTCAAGTGTGGTTTATACAAAAAGTATAATTTGCAACTAATTAAATATTTAAGCAAGATAGAATTTGATTTTTATTTACCGATACAGAAAGTGATTACTATTTGGTTATCAGTAAGTTATGAGATTTCAGTGCCAAATTAGAAACAAAGTTTTTGACCTAATTTAGGGCATTTTTGGAACTATTTTGTTACCCAAGGTGTGGATAACTTAGCAATAATAGGCATAATTATATATTAGTCCATTAAAGTTTTAACTAAAGAGCGTAGGAAGGCTAATGTCTGGTGGAAATTTAATCTACTTTTTTTTCAAATTATGCATTGCTCCTCCAATAAGTGATACGCTTGTCTGCCCGCTGCTCATCACAGGATGGTTGATAGTCGAACCACACCAGCTGACGTAACCATTGCCCGCAGACTCCATATGTTCCACCTTGATGACCTGATCTACCTGCTTTAAAAGCTTATCAGCATAGCCGGTAACAGATTCTCTAAGTAAAACTACCGTTAGGTCATTAATTCCGAGAAATTGATTTGCCAGTTTAAAATTTGGAAACGGATTCTTTTCGTCGCCTTTAACAAAAACAATATTTTGATGCTCAACAAAAACCTGATCTGGTGTAAAGTGCTGCGGATCCCATTCTTTTAGACCAAGGTTTTTAGCCCGTAATTCGTTCATTCTGACCTTGATTTTTTTGACAGCATCAGCATGAATAAACCCAGGATCATCAATTTTAAACCGTAAAAACTCACAGGCCATTTTCTTAACAATACTTTTTTCCCGCTCGGGATCATCTTTTTCAGACTGGGCAGTATTATAGTGAAGTTCATCTATTTCCACTGCAAGCTTCAGGTCATCATACCACAGGTCTATTCTGTAGTCCTTTCCATCGCAGTCAATGTGCCATTCCGTCTGTGGCTGACACCACCATGTTTCCTCATCCATGAGCAGAGAGGTTATGATGGCAGACTGGTGCGACTTATCTTTTATCTTACCGGTTTGTACGACGATATGGTCGTTCTTTAATTTTCGTTTACTTGGAATAAGGCTCATAACCAATAAGCTGAGAATGGTATTAAAATTAAACTTGATGCTTGAAAAAAGAGCAATTACTCTTCACCCATCTTAAATGTTGGATCAGGCAATTCACCACAATTTTTTTGATAACATTCAGCGGCATACTTATAAATGTTACTTGATTTTTCGCGCAGCTGGTTCAGTAAATGAGCAGCGGGCTTGCATTTTTTAGCATCTATCAAAGCTTTATACAAGGGCATAAAATCTCCTTCATTATCATAACCCGCACTGATTAGCTTACCGCCAACCACTCTTGCAGGAGACCCATTACTAGGTACCATTTTTCGCCACACCGCTTTAAAATAATCATTGCTTACCTTATCAGCATTGATCATTGCTTCAGCAATTGCTACAAGAACACTGAGATTTTCAAATCTTGATAGGATGTAACGGAAAAGCTCACTATCTTCCATATTCAGCTTAACCAAAGCAATGCCGATGTTCCGCAATCCTATATTATTAACAGGTGTCCACAAATCAATCATTGTTTTAAAGCTCTCAAGATCTTGAAAACCGGCATTTAAAAGTTGAATAGCTGATTTCCATATAATTTCATTGTCATCCGGAAAAGAAAGCATACTGAGTAAATCGCTATCTCTACTCTGTATTGCTCCGGCAATCAAATCACTTTTTACACCAGGACTTCCGATGGATGTAATTATCCGCTGTAATGCCGCACCTTTTTTACCGCCTTTCAGCAGGCTCTCAGCTATCTTTTTTTTTTCGGCATCATCAGCCGGAATAGCAGATAAGGACTTTTCGATTTCCGCAGCGAGTTTATTCAGGCCGCTGACCTTTTGCTCTTCAATGGCGGCCCTTGCATCGGTAAGAAACTGCGGTACGGCGCGATACGGTATTCTGTCAGCACCACACAATTCCTGTATTCTCGATATAAACGAGTTAAACATTTCTTCGTCCGTAATATCACCGAACTGTTTGCTCAGCATCGGATTGATCATTTCGTTAATACCAACCTCATCAGTTTTTAGTACAAGCGATTCCCGGTCGTTGTACCAGAAAGCGGCCCATTCTATATAAATCCACGGCTTTTTCAGAGAGTTCTTTGTGAGCAATACTACAATTGCATCGCATTCAGTTGCCTGAGTCCTTATCCATTTTTTCCAATCCTCACCAAATTTGACGTCAAGTTTTGAGAATGAGGTGTGTACTTTTCCGCCGTATTGGTTATTCAGAAATTTATCCAGAAGTATTGCTAGTGCCTTGTCTTCTTCCGTAAAACTGATAAATATTTTATAAGACATATATGTAATAAGTTTAGAGCTGTAAATTATATAAAATGCGTCAAAAAATAATTAAAAATATTATTCAGAAGTAAAAAAGGCAAATACACTTTTCTAAAAATAGCGGGCATATCTGTAGCTAATTCCTTTACCGGCCTAATCATAGGCAAGCAATTCAGGACGATCAACAAGCGTGAGACCAAATAACTTATTGATTTTTATCTGGGCCGTATTTGTCGAAGAGCGGTCTGATCTTTTTCATGATCCTGTCGTAGCTTGCCTTTACATTATTCCGGTTCAGAGTGATATGAAAAGGCGGAATGAATCTGATCTGCTGGTAAAAATTACTGCTTAGCAGATCCCAGAACCGATCCGGGCTTTTATGAAGCGGCGTTTCGAGCCTTTCCAAGTCGCTGATATGGATAAGCGTGAGCGGGTAGATATGGATAGACTTGTCTTTAAAATCTCCCAGTAACTCTTTGAACCTTGCATAGAATACCGGAGCCATCAAAGGCGCTTGAAAGGCCTTTTCGTTAAAAATGATCGCCGGCCAGATGCGCACCTGCTTCCGTTTTTCCAGCCCGGTATCGATCAGCTGCAGGTTATCCCGAATACCTTTAATGTTAGCTATGAGCTGATCCACGCCGAAATCCTTAAAAAATTTATTCCGGTCGTTTTTATATAGCGCATTGATATTACCGCCATAGCGCTCGTTATCGTAAATGGAAGTCGACTTGACTTCGGCCAGAAATATCTTCTTATCAGCCCGGATATAGAGGTCCCCCGCTTCTTTAAGATCTTTACCTTTATAATATTTCAGCTCATGGAACTTTTTGATGATATAGTTCTTTGAATTTTTGAACGAGTAGTCTAACAGATCGCCGACATAGGATTCGAAAAAATATCCGATAATGGACTTATAGTCCTGCATGGAAAAAGCTTTACCGTCGGCTCGTTTTGATTTTTTCAGTCTGTCGAACCAAAAGTCGTTGATGAACTGGTTATAGGCTTTTTCAAGCAGTATATTCTGATCGGTTAGTATATAATGGTTATTGCCGACGTTGTAGAAAGGATTTTTTCTGATATTGACCAGGGTGTAGAATTTGTCGTTAGCGAATCTGTCCGACAGCGTGTCGAAAAGCCGCTTGAACTTATCTTTTGCCGGAACTTTATAATAAAAGTTCAGGTAGTCCTCTGCTGCATTATTCCCCATCCACATGCGGTGGAGTTCGAAGATAAAATGATCATAAGGAAGCGCATATGTTTCGGCGAAGTACTCACTGAGATGGACGGTGGTTTCCGAATGCGCAGCCAGGTATTCCATCAGTATCAGTCCGCGGTGTACGACATAGAAAGGATCTTTGATCAGCAGCAGTTCGGACAAGGGTAGCAGTTTCGGGCTCAGCGTCTCGAAATTCACGGGTTCGTCGGGTTTGCCCTGGTCGACTTTGGTGACCTCGTTGTTCACGCAGAGCAGGTATAGCAACAGGGATTCCCAAGTATTGACTGGCCCCATTTTGAACCCTTCGACAAAAGGGATTTCCGACTGGATAATCTCTTCGAGCGCGTATAGGCAGGACTGCCGGGTGAAAATGAACATCTTCTTACCCCGGCTGATCCTGTCTATCATTAATGAGTATTTATCAATCAAAAGCTGTATGCCCCCGCAGAAATAGGCCAGTTCACGAAACTGCGTACTGAAAGAGGTATCGACCTCTTTGGCAGTACGTCCGGTCAGCCGGTAGTTTAACCCCGCGATCTCAGCAATCAGGTGATCTTTGGAAATATGCCGAATGATTCCCATGCGGTTTTCAGGCGGCTCCGTACCGAATAGGTCGCGATAGCCGAGTATAACGCTGGTCCTGGGTAACGGAAAACTCATTGGATTTATTCTTTTAACTACTTTAACTTGATTAGCGTCTGCTTCTGTATCCGCTGCTTTTCAGATTAAGATATACGGTTTGATAAATAACTTCCTCGCTGCTATTGATTGCTAAACGCCAGATATCGAATTCCTTGGTATCATGGATGTACAGCGCAGGCGAAAATCCGGTGTCCGAAGCGACGAAGCGCTCATACTCGTAAACCATGGCCAGCGATAAATTACTTCCGTTTTTTTCGATGCCCATCTCGTACACATCTTTTCTTTTTTTGACCGCGAACTGATCGCTCATCGCCGCGTAGCCGCCGAATATCGTACCGAGCATCTGCTTCAGCGTGTCGGACGGCTTAGGCTGCCCCTCTTCCTTTTTAGCTTCGGCATGAATTGTCCAGTCTTGTTGATCCGCCAGTTTCAAACCGGCTGCTTCCGCCTCGTCGCCGTAAGGGGTTACCTCAACAATATAACTCGTTCCTTCCTTAAAATAGGTATCCACGCCCGCGACGATATGGCCTTTATAGTGAATATTATAAGCCGAAATGATGTGTTTTTTAGTGAATTTATTTTCCATGCGCAAATATCGCTATTTAAGGGCGGACGCGAAAGGCCGTATAGATGGCTTAAGCTTGGTTTATCGCTGTCGTGGCCAGAATTGAAGCAGGGGATTTTTTGTCCATTGTTCCCGCTCAATACTGTCGCCCCGCTCCATACTTTCGCCAGAACCCGGACGCCCGGTAAAAGCCTGACCGTCGTTTGCCCCGGCCAAACCCGGATCAGATCGTATGCTGCGCTTAACTTGGCTGCTCCGTCCCGCTCGTCCGGCGGTCAGGCACTTGCCATAGAATCTATTATATTACAATTACTGACATGCAATTATGTTACTAATTGAATTTGTAATACCAAGCCCAGCCTTATACCAAATATATCAGCAGCTGTAAGTTCTAGAAACTTGTAGATTCTCAGATTATCAAGTCCTACTTCCAACTAATGGTTGATTGGTATAACGACTGCTTCTTCTATCTCGACCTCATTGGCTAATTCGATCATTTGGTAAATCTCTAAGTCTTTACTGATCGCTTCAAAACTAATCGCTAAAGCAAACGGTAATTCTTGGGTGGTATCTTTATCCCAACCCTTATGGCCTACGATCGCAAAACTGAGTTCTGTCGGAAGTTGATTCGATTTGATCACTGTCCAATCCTTTTGAGTAGCGCTATCCTGCCTTTTAAATTCGGCGATCTGACCATAATTTGGTGAAGTTGAAACGGCCCACCGAATAGATCGTTTATCTATAGCTTGATCTTCTAATTCGTTTTCGGGATCATCCAAGTCTTTAAGAACTCTGGTAGAAAAACTCTCAAAGTTTTCGTGGAGACGTGACGATTCCCATGAAAGCCACGAACCAAAATATGAGCGTAAACGTCGCCTGGTCCGGCGAGGTGTCGCCGTATAAGTAAGAGTGATCTCAATTAATATATCATGGTCTGCACCAGCTCGGTTCAATGCATCAGGAATTGCAACCGAATATAGATTCGCTTGCTGTGCTGCAACATTTCCTTCCGCAACGAAAGTAATTCGGTACGGCGTGTTCTCTACCGCTCTCTGTCGATCAGGAATACCGTATCCTAAAGTTTTTAAAGCAGCGAAAGTAGGTTGGTAAAAGACATGTTCCGGAAGTCTGGCGGATTGTATAACAAGCGCTTTGTAAAGCAAAACACTTTCGTTAGGTTGTTTCTTTGCCAATTGAGCGATAATATGCGCTACTTTCGGTGCAGCAAATGAAGTACCTACATCATACCCTGTTCCACCTGCTCCTGTTTTAACGACTGTTGCCGAAACATCGTTATGTTTTGTTATTAAATAACCGTTTTTCTCTCTTAAAAAATCGCCGCCATATTCAACAACATCCGGTTTTATACTTCCCCAAAGTCCGGGTCCGCTTCTTGAAAAAGCAGAGGTATGGTCTCGTTTCCCAAAAGATATGCGGTCAGCATCCTCGAAGGTACCGGTGCATACGGAACCTACGGTCAAGGCCAGCAAGCTTTGGGCTGGGTTGGACAAGCGGGAAGAAGCTTCGGACAAATAATCCGGGTATCCCCTCCCGGCACGTAAATGTTCTGCCACGCCTGGCCGATCTACCCGGCCGGTTTCGCTAGTGATATTACCTGCGGCCAAAATAAATAGCAAGCGTCTGGTATGGATTAAGGCGTCGATAGTTGCTGCCCATGCCGACATGTGTGTAGTACGACAAGGGCCGCGTGAGGCAACGGACATATTAAAAATACGGATACCGTCAAAATCGTCGGCGATCTGCACCATTAATTGCGGCGGATAAATACTCGTTGGCAAGTAATTGCCACTGTCTAATACCCTTGCATTAACCAAAAAACAGGGCGGACGGTAGTTTCCTCCCGGAAGAAGATCATTCCCAAAAAGGATTGCGCCAGCTACTTTTGTTCCATGACCACCATTGGAGACGCCATCAGCGGTTGTATTTTCATACGGAACATAATTTTTTGAATAGTCGGACAAGATTGCCGGTTCGAGCAAACGATGTTGCTCTTGCATTCCGCTGTCAATGACACATATCGTAGGTGAGTTAGGTTCAGGTGCTAATACTTCTATATCTTCAGGCAGATCTGGCGTATCCATACCATCTTCATTATCGACCAGATCATGCCCGGTAATTTCAAACACATATGCATAACCACGAATCAGGTCTTTCAGTGCTTTCCCCGACATCCGGGCGCTAAAACCGAAACTATCCTTCAGATCTATAAAACCACTTAACAATTCTCCTTGATAAACATTCACAATGAAATTGGTCAGATAGGATTGCCTGGCATCTGCAATCTCATCTCGTTCCATTTCAGCGACTGATATATTGCGGCGCCATCTGGTCAACCGTTCTTCATAATGATCCGTCGTTTCTGCTTCCCGCTGCTTGCGATGTTCGGGCTTATTAATTTGCGAACGGTATTTTTCATTGTGTTTTGCCTTTGACAGGGCATAAGCCGCGTCGGTTTCAGCTTCCCAACGAATCGGGCGGTCAGGATATTTCAGGTAGCAAGCCACAGAGATATCGACAGTAAACGTATCATCATCCGCTATTCCTGCCTGGTAGTGTTCTTTGAGATCTTCTGATAAAATATAATCGGCTCGCCATTCCTGACCATCTATGATCTCCCAAAGCTTGGCTGCCTGATTTTTGGATATACCCTGCTGATTTAAATAGCTTTGGATCTTATCATTGAGTGAGCGGAAATTATCCGTATTGGCACCAATGATGAATCCGTCCTCTTCCTCGGAAACAATTTCAATCCCGAAACCTTTTAAGGCTTCGATATCAAAATCTTTAGGATCGACCCTTAAAAACACCGGCACAGTATGGTCATCAAATGCAGGTGGCAGTCCCTGTTCTTCACGTTCTCTCAGGAAATCAATATAATCCTGAGAGACCTTAGTCACTGCTGTGGCCAGTTTGGTGCCGTGACCTGCACGGTTAGCCAGGTTAGCTTCGGTTTGCGGCTCAATCTTTTTTTCAATCCGCCTGCCTGCGAATTGGTAACGGCCATCTAGTTTTTGTTTGAGATTTAGGTGTGGAAATTCAGACATTATTTATTGTACAGTTGATTCTCTGCAAGGGATTGATCAAAATACTTTGATTTGATAATGCCATCTCCCTGAATAACAGAAAACTTTGCTGCGTCGGTCGCGATTTTAACGACCAGTGCTGATGAAAAACCCTGCAGCTTTTCTGCGATGCGGTCCCAATTAACATCTTTGTCTGTTTTAATGGATGAGAGTGTGGACCTTAATATTCTTTGTATTTCAGTGGCACCAGGCTTTGGAAGCTCGATAATATCATCGAATCTTCGAAAGATAGCCTTATCTATCGTGCCTTCAAGATTGGTTGTCGCAATGATCAATCCAGGTCCATTAAAATCTTCTAAAACGTTCAACAGGATATTGACTACCCGATGCATTTCGCCGATATCCTGTTTGCCATCGCGAGATTTGGCAATGAAATCGAATTCGTCCAGTAAAAGAACACATGGGAAAGTTTTGATTGCGTCAAAAAGCTTAGATAAATTACTAGCAGACTCTCCCAAATAAGAGGAAACTACCGCCTCAAATTTAACTTTTAGAAATGGCAGGCCTATATTCCAAGCAATACGCTCCGCACTCATGCTCTTACCGCAGCCGGGATATCCATGCAACAGTATGCGTCTCCGGGGACTTAATCCGAAATGAGCCAAACGTTCACGGGCCAGAAATTCCTTTTCAATCCGTTCAATCTTTTCTTCAACCGACGCTGATAGGATCATCTCATGCCTTAATTCATCCCTACCGACCTGAATCGCCAAAGGAATATTGCTGCGTTTATCGGTCGGTATCAATATGGAGTTACCAAAAATATTTCTGAGTTCCCCTTTGAAGGATTGGTTGGTCTTGATGTTTTTGGTAAGGATACCCTTCAACCTGTCGGCTAATTTTCCATGTCCTTTTTGTCTTTCTGCATCGATAATGGATTCCGCGACCAAAACGATATCGTCGGTATGTTCACCATCAATAGAGCGAAAAAGGCGTACTAGCAGGTCTTGGTTCATGGCAGCAAGGAAATTCTAAAATACAAATATATCACAATAATCACAATGCCCGGACATAATATCTTTGTTTTACTTATCGGTCATGCATCGATACGTTAGCTTGATCTTTAGCTTTTTGTTATTATATGCGCAGCCGCTGCCGATTGACTGTTCTACAAAAAGAATTCTTTTGCCAAAATATTTACTGAAAGTAAAACTCACTAATACTTTTGCATCCAGAAGGTACTTCTTTGCAAATTATCAAGCAGTTATGGATTTTCAGTAGCGGATAAATATCAAAAATTTTGATCCTTTTATTATATTATCTATGAAACTAACTTGTTTTGTCTTGTAGAAAACTTGTTGTCCTACTAATTATTTGTAAAGTGAAATGATAGAATTAATACCCAAATGGTACCGCTAAACGATCTCTAAAATTTTTTGTAGCCTTGGTCAGCTATTCGCTGCTTTATGGGGTCGAACAAGCGGCGGCGGTGACGCGCCCATTGCAGCCATTGTTCGAATGCGGCATTGCGGGGAGCTTCTTGGCGAAGCGCGTCTAAATATTTATCTAATATTTGCAGCTGGTTCCACCTTTGAGCCTCTTGTAAAAGTGATTCAAATACTGCAGACTCTTCGGCGTTTTCTTTAATGCGTTGAGCCTCGGCCTGTCGCTCCTTTGCTTCGATTTGTTCCCTTGCCGTTCTCTTCGCCCAACTTTTTTCAAGATCGCGGGCAGAAATTTCCATGTGATCGAGAATTTCTTTGATGTAATTTTCCAACGGCACTTTGCCGTCTTTCCATTCCCGGTCAAGCCAACCTTTCATCTTAAATGCAAGCTACCCAGTAGCGGTGTGTATTTGGCTACCGTACTTTTCTTCAGCCGGTTCTACTGTGGTGGTTTCGCGTATACTTACATGCTGTGTCACTTCGCGCAAATAAATAGTAGTTTCTTTATCTTGATTAACTATGCGGTAGCCCCTCTTTCGCCAGGCTTTAATCAATATGTCCATGATTCTCAATGCCCGGTCAAAATTATCTTTAGAAGCACGGATTGCTAATTGTCCATGCCCGGCACGGAGCATATGAGGCATACGATAAAAATGGTAATCTTCAGTAACTTCACTTTTAGCAGCAGCGACTAATGAATCGGGGCTGGACAATTTTAGTGGGAGTTGAAACGACGCTGGTGTTTCATCAGGAAAATGTAGTGAATTTACAGCGTTAGCAACAGCTAAAGGGAAATTAAAGCCTGCACGTGGCGATAACGTTTTACGGTCGCTAGTTTTTTAGTGGGCTTAAAACCACCCCACGGCAGCGGGATATCATGATCCAGGCAAACCTGACGAAGAACAGGCATCGATACTTGACATTCCGCAGCTGCGAAACTAAGTGGCTTTGACCAAAGCAAGTCATGTAACTCTTCACGGCTTATATTCAATTGTACTGGCATCAGGTGAAATTATAAAATATAGGATGATTTTATTAAGATGATTAATCCGAAAATAAAACAGCGTTTATATTAGTTTTTAATTAAGTTATTGAGAGAGCGTTTCTATGGTGTGGTTATAACCGAGATTCAACAGCGAACCACAGGCCGTGACACCAGCCGGTATTTATCCGTCAGAAATAACAGTGGTGATCGCCTCACTGTTTACACTATAATGGGCGATGTAATTCATTATATAATAAAACGTGATTCTACCATTATTTTTAGTACTGGCGAAACAAATCTCCCAAAAATTGTTATGTGTATACAGTCACTATCAATTAGCGAATCGCTTAAGACCCTTCAACCACTTACCCGGCTCATTTTGACGTAGGCTTAATGCCTTTCTTAAACACCTTCTTAAAAATTTAATGATGACAACAATCAAAAATGTACATCCTCTAAGTCCCGAGGAACTTTACCATATTTTAAAAAATGATTTTACAGATGAGATCAATTCCAAACTTAGTTCGAGTTTAAGCGTAGAGTTCGCACACGTTTACGACGTAATTAATGTTTCTTTTCCCGAAATCATTGAGGGTACGGTATTTACAATTATCGTTAATGAAAATGAAATTGAGTTATCAAATAACGGCGATAATAGTGAATACAACACGGATTTACTTGAACAGCACCTTATCGCTTTTCTAAACGAGAAGTCCAGTTAGGATTTTTAAGTTTTGGTTTAGCCAAATCGCACTAAATTATGATTTGTGTTTTTTAAATTTTATTAATAGACCGATATGAACGATAATAAAGAAGATAACAGTGTCCTTACACATATAAGGCAGCTGACTGAAAAGGAAGAAATGCTGTATGCCAAAACTGATTTATCTGATCAGGATATAAAGGATATCCACGCAGTTAAGTCTGAACTTGACCAGTATTGGGATTTGCTCCGTCAGCGGCGGGCTTTCCGTGAGGCAGGAGACGACCCAAATAGGGCGCATAAGCGTTCAAGCGATACAATAGAGCATTACAAAGAATAAGTAGGGCTTTATTGTAATGATTCCGGTTTGTGGTAGTTTATCGTTTAACTTATTAGTCCGAAAAGCTATTTTTTTTAAGAATTATTCCGATACTATGCTTAATCAAGATCAGAAAATGAAAAAACTCATCAAATTAAATGATGAGTTAGAGAACTATTTTAGAAACACGATCATTCCACAATTATTTGTCGATAGGAACCTGGTATTACGAAAGTTTACACCTCCGGCGATGAAGCAATTTTCTTTAAAAATAGAGGATGTTGGTAAGAATATAGATGACATCAAAGATAATTTTCGTTTTCCAACCATCGTAGAAAACATAGAGCAGGTCATTAATTGCAACGAAATCCTTGAAAAGGAAATTCAAACAACGGATTTAAGGTGGTATCAGATGAATATCATACCCTATGTTGTTATAAAAACTAAAAAAACAAATGGAGTAATCATCACATTCGTGGAAATAACAGCACGGATAAAGGATTTGGTTAATCAGGAAATGCTAATTGCCGACCACGAAACGTTGTTGGATACGATATCACATGATATTAAGGGCCCACTAACCAGCTTATTATTAACCATTAATCAACTTAAAAAAGTTTCTACCGACAAGTCAAAAGCATTCCTAATGTTTTTTGGGATTTTGGAAAGCTCGATTAAAAAGATGCAAGTCATCATAACAGAACTGACCGATGCAGGAAAGCTAAAGGATAAATATAAAGCAGAAGAAGAACTTTTAGATTTTGAAAATATCCTTGAAGATGTAAGGCTAACGCTGGCTGGAACAATTATGGAATCCGGCGCAATAATAAAAACTGATATTAAGATATCCCAGCTATTATATTCAAGAAGAAAATTGCGAAGTATAGTTTACAACCTTGTCAATAACGCCATCAAATTTCATACTCCTGATCAGCTTCCCGAAATATCGATAAAAACGAAGAAGGAAAAAAACTATGTGGTTATTACAGTAAAGGATAACGGCATAGGCATAGCGGAGAGCAAACACAAAGAAGTATTTTCAAAATATACCAGAGTTGAAAATACAGTGGAAGGTTCCTGGATCGGTTTGTATTTAGTCAATGAGATAGTGACTAATTCCGGAGGGAAAATAGTCTTGAAAAGCGAGTTAAGTAAAGGGTCTGAATTCCAGGTGTACTTAAAAGCACAATAACACTGAACAATAGTTTCGAAAATAAAATTTAGGCTGGCTATTAGTAATTAATATTTGCTTTGTAACACCATAAACCTTTTAATGATTATCTGCTTGAAAGTAAAAAAGAACTTGCCAGCATAAGGGTATCTGATTTTAGAGTGATTATGTAAATGGCTTACAGAAGCTAAGCTGATCTTGTAAAACTCCTTCCTTAATACTTCCGTATTGTGACTGATTACCACACCAAAAAATTTAAAATCAATTTTTTTTTATTTCTGACGGTTATTATAATTGCGATTCGATTTGACATACGATAAGGATTTAATTAAAAATTTAACAGTTTTAAATTTGATGCCATGCCATTTTTAGATCATGTATTGCAAAGCCCATCATACGGTTGGCAGGATTCCAAGGGTAAGTTGATTAAGCCTACTACTTCCCAAATATTTCGGGAGTTCTTTTCAAGGTTGAATGTATTTAAAGACCGAAAGAACTGGCTTCCTTTTTTTAGCTGGTTTAAGGTTATTTGCCTCATTCCATTTTTCGTCGTATTCTTGTTCTACTTCTTAAGTTGGTGGACGTTCCTGGCTGCATTTGTCTACAGCATGATCATCATGGGTACACACGGTACTATTTGGCACCATCGGTATTGTACGCATGGCGCGTATAAATTTAGTAATCCATTTTGGCGCGTTGTTACGCAAAATCTAACGCTAAGTGTGATACCAGAAGAAATATATGTGATCTCGCACCATGTTCACCATGCAAAATCTGACAAGCCGGGCGATCCCTATAATGCACAAGCGGGATTTCTATATTGCTTTTTAGCTGATGTGAATCATCAGCCTATAGCTAAAAACTTAAGTGAAGCAGATTACAACCGCGTGAGGCTGCTCATGCAGCATACAGGCGTATTGGGCAATAGCTTTGCCCAATATCAAAAATGGGGCTCTTATGTAAAGCCAATTGCTGCAATAACTTCATGGATATTGAACTGGTCATTCTGGTATTTAGCTTTCTATTTGATGGGCGGCCATGCGCTGGCTTGCAGCCTTTTCGGCGCAGCGGGTTTCTGGGCAGTTGGTGTGCGTACTTTCAATTATGAGGGTCATGCCAAAGGGCAGGACAACCAGCGGGAGGGCATTGATTTTAGTCAAAAAGACAAATCTATTAATCAGTTATGGCCTGGCTTAGTTGCCGGCGAATGGCATAATAATCATCATTTATACCCTAAAAGTGCGCGTAGTGGTTTTAGGCCGTACCAATTCGACCTGGCCTGGTACTATATCAAAATGATGAATGCATTAGGTGCTGTTAGCAGTTACAAAGATTACAAAAAGCAATTTTATAAGCACTATCATAACCCGTATCTGGAAAGCAGAAATTTAGGGATTAAAAAAATAGATGGGAACAAAATAGCATACCTTAGCGAAAATCAAGATACCAAAGTACAATCACACAATGTGAGAGCTCAAAACTATCAGACATGAAAATAGACAACCTTATTGAAAAGGACTACTACAAAATTTCTGTTTTGAAGAGTATGCCTGATATTTTGGACAGCGTTGTCAAACGTGGGTTTGTAGCAGTGGAAGATGCTAATCTTATCGTTACCGGTATCATTACCTTAAAAGATTTCTGTTTAAATCAAAACGGTACTATTGCTGATTGCGATATACTTAAGCCACATGCAGCGATAGGACAGACACTTTTTGATACTTATGACCTAATGAAATTTAGTGCGAGTGATTATCTCCCGGTATTTCATTTAGGGGTTTTTATCGGTGTTATATCGGTCAGGAGTATTACCGATAGGCTTATTGTTTTAAACAACGAAGCAAAGCAAAACTACCAAAAGGTTATCCATGATATTCGCAACCCCATAGCTAACATACAGGGACTTATTGTTCTTTTAGGTGAACCGATAGATGAAGAGGAAAAGAACAATTTGTTAAGATTAACCAACCAATCAGCAGATCATGCAATGGATATCTTAGAAGACTTGTTGTTTGTTGAACTTGATGAAAACAAACCTTTAAACCTGGAGCCAACAGAAATGAATGATTTTTTCAAGGAGTGCATACACGCCCAGAACGGCTTGTGCCTGCTTAAAGATATTCAGGTAAAATCTGAAATTTGTAATACTCCTTTTGTTCGTTTAATCGATCAGAAGCAAATTAAGCGGGCGGTCCATAATGTAATGTCGAATGCTATTAAATTCTCCCTTCCTGGATCGATCATCAAAGTTTCTACGAAAGTGGAAAACGAACATATTATATTAAAAATAGTAGATGCGGGGATAGGCATACCTGAAAATATGCAATCCAAGATATTTAATAAATTCACCAGTGCTCAAAGAATAGGCACCAACGGAGAACCGTCTACCGGTTTAGGCCTTAGCTTCACCAAAGAATGTATTGAACGTCATGAGGGAAGAATTGAGTTTAAAAGTACTGTTGGTGAGGGATCTAAATTTTACATCACCTTGTAAAAGTATATTCAGACGTTAAATTAGCAATAGCAGAAGAAAATAATTCTGATTCTTTGTTAAATCATTTTGCCGAAGAGTTCCGAATGAAGATACCGCGACTAAAGTTGGTTCTTACACCGCTAAATTACGAAACCAATGTCTTGTCGCATTTCAAATCACTATTAGTTTGACACACTGGTTCAATTAATTGTTTACCTCACCGTCAATACCCTACCGGAATGCCTTTACAAAAACGTTCTTTAAAACACCAACAAAAGTCTTCCAGCCGTCTGTTTTTAGATCCTTGATATTCCCCTGAATAAGCACTTTGGTAGCGATCTTTTTCGTTGTCGGATTTTCTACCACCGAAAGCTGAAAGTAAACCTAACCTCTCTTTTTCCCTCATGTGCCCGGGTCACTTTTTCATTAAAGATTAAATCCCAATTAAGAAAACCTGTCTCTTCAGTATAAAACCCCTCATTTTCGAGTACCAACTCCGGCTGTCTTTTGATCATCCCTTTAGCGGACTTTAATATCAAGACAATCGGAACTAAGGCGATAATAGCAGCCACAATTTTTAAACTATATTTTATTGCTCATTTGGTACATATGATGATGACCATTAATATAAAGATCAGATTTTATGTATGAAGGTAATCAAAAAGCTCACTGGGATGATGTTTATTCCAATAAAACTTCAGACCAGGTAAGCTGGACGCAGGCAGTTCCTCAGACATCCTTGGATTTCATTCGCCAGTTTGCCTTATCCAAAAATGCCAGCATTATCGACATTGGCGGGGGCGATAGCAAACTGGTAGATTTTCTTTTACAGGAGGGCTTTGAGAACATTACCGGTTTGGATGTTTCGGCAGCGGCGATTGATAAGGCGAAAGCCAGGCTTGGCGAAAAAAGCAATCTGGTTAAATGGGTGGTCTCTCACATAACCGAATTTAAAACAAACGATCATTTTGACCTTTGGCATGATCGGGCAACTTTTCATTTCCTGACCAGCAAAAGCCAGATCGCTGCTTACCTGCAAATTGCGGGCAGGTCAATCAATAACTATAGGGTGGTTGGCACATTTTCTGAAAACGGGCCGGACAAATGCAGCGGATTACCCATTAAACAATACACCGAAGGACAATTACAAAGCCAGTTGAAAAAAGGTTTTAAAAAGATCAGGTGTATCAATGAAGATCATATCACCCCTTTTAAAACCAAACAAAACTTTCTGTTCTGCAGCTTTAAAAAGCATAGCATCAATTAAAACACTAAATCACCTTTATCAGTGCATCGTCATCCGGCACTTTTAACCAACCGATAGGTGCTAAACTGTGCCCAAGGCTTTGTAGTGTTGCTTCAAAAGCCGCTGCCCCATCCTCGGCAACGGCTACCAGCAGGCCGCCACTTGTTTGCGGGTCGGCCAGGATATATTGCTGTTCTTCGGTCAGAGCGCCTATCTTGCTTCCGTAACTGTTCCAGTTACGCACCGTACCACCAGGAAAGCATTTTTGTTCGAGATAACCTGCTAAAGACGGTATCACCGGCACTTTATCAAATTCGATCACTGCTGACAAGCCGCTGCCTTCGCACATTTCAGAAAGGTGCCCCAACAAACCAAAGCCGGTTACATCTGTCATGGCCTTTACATCATCCATCTGGCCGAATACTTCACCAAGTTTGTTTAATGTGGTCATGCTCTTTAACGCGATAGCTGCATCTTCCGGCAACAATACGCCTCGTTTTTGAGCCGTTGACAAAATGCCAACCCCTAAAGCTTTGGTAAGATATAATTTGCAACCGGGGGTTGCAGTGGAGTTTTGTTTCAATTGCGGGATATTGACCATACCGTTTACCGACAGGCCGAAAACAGGCTCGGGGCAATCAATGCTATGGCCACCTGCTAAGGTGATACCCGCTTCGGCGCAGACGGCACGGGAACCTTCCAAAACTTTTTGGGCTACTTCAGGTGGAAGTTTATCAATCGGCCAGCCTAAAATAGCAATGGCTAAAACCGGTTTACCACCCATCGCATAAACATCGCTGATGGCATTAGCAGAAGCGATGCGCCCGAAATCATATGCATCATCAACAATCGGCATAAAAAAGTCGGTAGTAGAGATCAAAGCGGTGCCGTTACCCAGGTCTAGCACTGCAGCGTCGTCTCTTTTATCATTACCAACCAATAAATTTGGATCGGTAACGAAGGCGATATTACTATGCAGTATTTTGTCTAAAATGGCAGGGCTGATCTTACAGCCACAACCTGCACCGTGAGAATATTGCGTGAGTTTTATTGATGTCGTATCCATTATTTAGCTGGAGCGTTGATTATAAAATTTAAAATATGGTTCGCTTGCGTGGCAACGTCTGTATCTTCAAGGTCAAGAGATGCGACTTTCGAAGCGTCTCGTTTGCTTAAACCGGTGCGGTAAGTTTTATCATAATACACTAACACTATCTTCACAAAATCTTTCATGCGGCCTTCCATGATCGCTTCGATTGCAAATTTAGTTTGCTCCGGGCCAAGCCTTTTGCGGATACGTTCGGTAGATTCCATGAGAAAATCTTTATCTAAAGACCCGTATTCAGCAGCCAATGCATTAACACGTCGCTGTACGTCCACCTTGATATCAATTATCGCTGCATCCCGCATCTGGTGCCAGAACGGGTTGGGTATGGAACGTTTACCAATGGTCAGGCTTTCATCTTCCACCCATAACTTTTTCTTTTTATCAACCTCTTTTAACCGGCCGGCCAGGTTGTTTTCAAACTGCTCCTGCGTAGGCTGTATCATTTTATTCATACTGCCATAAGACGAACCCTGGTGCTGTGCAAGGTCTTCCAGGTCAACTACCTGCTCCCCTGTAAAGCTCAGTTGTTTCAATAGTTTTGTTTTACCTGAACCGGTCATGCCTCCAAGAATTTGAAGCTGATAAGCCTGCTCAAACTGCTGATGTACCCAGTTACGGTATTTTTTGTAGCCGCCCTGTATCAGAAAAACTTCAAAGCCGTACAAATCGAGCGCCCATGCCATCGCGCCGCTGCGCATACCGCCGCGCCAGCAATGTACCCCTATCTTTTTATCGGGTGCAATAATCAAAGCTTCCTTGATAAACCCCGACCATTTTGAACCCGTTAGATCAAAACCCAACAGAATCGCTTCCTCCCGGCCAACCTGCTTATAGGTAGTACCCACTTTTACCCTTTCTTCGTTGCTAAACAAAGGTAGATTAGATGCACCAGGAATGTGTCCATGCTCAAACTCGGCTGGTGTGCGTACATCAATCAGCGGAACAGGAATATCCATTATTAGAAAATCGCTTATCGCTATTGGTTTGATCATATGGGCAAATATACAGTAGTAATTAAACTACTTAGTAGCGAGGCATGTAGATAATTATGCAAGTACCGATAAGTGCGATGCCAGCGCCGATCCTGCTATGGTGTTAAATGAACGTACGATATGCCTGCAAATTATTTATGACCATTTTGATAAACAAGCAAGCGAAGGCCATTGAAAACCACTAACAACGTAGAACCCTCGTGGCCTATCACCGCCGGGCCGATACCTGTTATGCCTAAAATAGTTACAGGGATCAGTATAGCCACCATCCCCAGGCTTACAAACAGGTTTTGTTTGATGATTCTGCGGGACTGCCGGCTTAAACCGATAGCAAACGGAAGATTATCTAACCTGTCGGCCATTAACGCGATATCCGCGGTTTCCAGTGCCACATCAGAACCTGCGGCACCCATAGCGATACCGACCGTGCTTTTTGCCATGGCGGGCGCATCATTTACACCGTCGCCGATCATGGCTACTTTCTTCTCCTTTTTGATCAGGTCCTGAACGGCCTTTACCTTTTGTTCCGGCAGTAAACCGCCCATTGCATCGGTAATGCCGATCTGTTTGGCTACGGCTTCGGCTACCTGCTGGTTATCGCCGGTCAGCATGATCATGCGCTTTATGCCCAGATCTTTTAATTCCGTTAACGTCTTTTTGGCCTCCTTGCGGGGAACATCCATTAAGGCGATCAAACCGATGATTTCACCTTCCTGTTCCACGAGCATCGTGGTGTTGCCTTCCTTTTCGAGCTTTTCTACCTGCGTATGCACTTCATCAGCCAATTTTTTGAACAGGCTGCGGTTGCCGATAACGATTTTTTTATTGCCTACTGTGGCTTTAACGCCATGGCCGGTAACGGACTGCAGGTTTTTGGCCGATGGAATATCTTTTTGCTTCAATCTATCCAGGCCGCCCTTTACTATGGCGGCTGCCAAGGGATGGTCACTCAATTTCTCAACGGAAATGGCGATCTCTAAAACCTCATCTTCCGATAATTTAGCTAATGCCACAACACCCGTTAACTGGGGCTTGCCTTCCGTAAGTGTTCCTGTTTTATCGAATGCGATGGCAGTGATGCTCCCCAGTTCTTCCAACGGGCCGCCGCCCTTGATCAATACGCCGCTTCTTGCCGCTCTGGCAATCGCGCTTAAAACAGCACTTGGCGTTGATATGGCCAGTGCACAAGGACCTGCAGCGACCAGAACCGCCATTGCCCGGTAGAAACTTTTGCTGAATGGCTCGTCAATGACCAGGAATGCCAGCAATAACAGGCCTACCAATACCAACACGGCCGGCACGTAATACTTTTGCAGCTTATCGGTAAATAATTGTGTTGGGGATTTCTGCGCTTCGGTATCGTTCACCAGTTTAACCAGTCGCGATAAAGTTGAATCAGCTGCCAGCTTGGTTACTTTTATCTCCAGGACCTGGCTGCCATTGATCGTTCCGGCAAATACCTTATTTTCTGGTTTCAACGCCTTATCGTCGTAGTCTTTATTCGGGTCGGCTACCGGTGATTTGTCTACCGGTACGCTTTCGCCGGTGATCGGTGCCTGGTTTACGCTGCTTTCACCTTTTACAACCGCGCCATCAGCAGATATTTTACTGTTAGGTTTAACGATAATGGTATCGCCTAATGCTAATTCTTCAATCGGCACTTCAGTTTCTTCACCATCCCGGCGTACGATCGCGGTTTTAGGCGCAAGGTCTGCCAAAGCCGCTATGGACTTAGTAGCTTTACCCATTGCATAATGTTCGAGGGAGTGACCCAAGCTGAACAGGAATAAAAGCAGTGCACCTTCTGCCCATTGACCCAGGCAGGCAGCGCCTACCGCTGCGACCAGCATTAAAAAGTCGATCTCGAATTTACCGGTGCTGATGGCCTCGTAGGCTTCTTTGGTCGTGTAAAATCCACCAAAGAAATAGGCAATACCATACAAGATCGTGGTCGTTATTGCAGGCAAGGTATGTATGAAGGATAAACTAAAGCCCAGGGCAAGGAATAAACCTGATAATGCAGCAAAGATCAGTTCTGTATTCTTACCGAACATGCCGCCATGCTCGTGATCGTGAACAGTATCGTTCTCCTCATGCTCATGTTTTTTCTCTTTATCTTTTGCAGCTGATATATCAACGCCCGGTTGTTTTTGTGCCGTTACGGCTTTATGTTGAGTTTGCTTTTTCATAAGTTTCTTATTCTTCTTCGCCTGTGTTTACCATTTTAGCCAGCACGAAGAAGGTCTTTTTTACGACGATCTTTGAGCCTTCCTTTAATTCCTTTACAGGAGTGATCTCGGTAAAGCCAATATCCGATTCCCCTTTGGCTAAGGGCACCCGTTCAAAGACAATCCCATTAGCATCTTGTTGTTGTACCCGGAAAATATAATCCTGCCCGCCGTTACTAACGATGGCCTCACTTGGCACTGCCGGCACTACAGCTTTTCCGATACTGATAATGGCCGTAACATTCATCCCTTCGATCAGCCCGGCCTTATCACCTAATACCACGGCATGTACGGGGATAGTTTTGGACTGGCTGGCAAAGGCGGTTCCGATAGAATATATCTGCGCGTCGTATTCCTTACCCGCGCTATTGGTCAGGGTAAAATGGATACGCTGTCCGGCTTTAACTTTAGGCAGGTCCTTTTCAAATACGAACAGATCCAAATGCAGTTGCGAGTTGTTCACGATCTGCGCGATGGGCGTTGAGGCATCTACATTAGAACCGATCTGTGCCGATACTTCGCTTACTGTACCGCTAATGGGCGCGCGTACCGGGATGCTGGTTACGATCCGGCCTTTATTGGTAGCGGTCTGGTTAATGCCTAATGCAGACAGTTGCATCTGCTGTGACCGTTTGGAAGATTTTAACGCGTTTAATTCCGCTTCGGCTTTTTGAAGGTTCTTTAGTGGCGCAGCATTGCCGGCCACCAATTCTTTTTGTCGCTCATATTCCTGTTCAGCCAGTTTGAGCTGTGCCTGTGTGGTTTGCGATTGCTGTTGTAACTGTGCTATTTCAGGATTAAGAATAGTGGCGATAACCTGGCCTTTGTTTACATAGTTACCCGGTTGAATGGTCAATGTCCGAATGGTGCCGCTGGTCACAGATGTAACTAGTGCCTTGTTTTGATTAGGCACCGATAACAAGCCGTTGGCTTTGATTGCGGTGGCCAGGTTCTTCATTTCAATCGTGCCAAGTTCAATACCCGCCGTTTTGATCTGGTTAGCGGTAAGGCTTACGGTATTTGTCGCTTTGGGTGCAGCTTCCTCTTTCGTCGCCTCCTTTGGTTTTTCCGGCTGTCCGCAGGAAATAGCGTAAAACGCCACGAAGACAAGGAGCAAGTAGCTATAGTATTTTAGATGCGTTTTCATGGAATATCTTATTTACTGTTATTTGTGTAATAGTTCAATTGAATAGCCGACTGGTTAAACTCGTTCAGCACCTCCAGGTAATTACGCTGGATGTCAATGGCCTGGGTCAGGAATTGCGATAACTCGGCGAAACCGATCTCGCCGGAACGGTAAGAGAGGTTGGCCGCTTTAATGATCGCATCCGCTTGCTTCAGCCCGGTGGAGGTATAATAGTCCAACAGGTCGCTGTTCTTCTGCAAAGTTTCCCTTTCCTGGTTATAGGAGGTACTGAAAGCCAGTTGCTGATCAGTCAATACGCTTTGCTGGTAACTTTTTTCCAGTAAGGCCGCTTTGACCGAGTGCTTATATTGGCTTCGGCCAAACAAGGGAATACCTACGGTAACCGAAAAGCCGGAATACGGCGGGTTCACCCCATACAAGCGCTGCGAAAAGAACCGCCCTTCAAATGACGGCATCTGGCCTTGCCCGGCTACTTTGGCTTCTGCCCCGGCAATATTGACCTGCTGTTGCTGCAATTTCAACAAGGGGTGGGCAACCGTATCCGGCGCGGCACCTTCCAATTGGACTTTTTGTAAAGAAGCACTATCCGGCAAGAAGTTCAACTGCGTATTTAACAGGCGTTTTAACGCTTGCTGCTGGTTATTGATATCCCGCTGGACCAAACGCAATTGCACTGTGGTTTCTTTCGCTTTGGCCTGTGCGGCGATACTGTCAAGCCCGGCATTCTCACCTGTCTTAACCCTTAGTACGGCAGCTTTGGCCAGTGTAGAATATATACTATCGAGTCGCTGCCAAAGGCGCTGTTTACTCTGATAATACCATAGGTTATAGTACGTTCCGGCAATATCTCTTTTGATCTCAGCAATTTGTGATTGTTTGGCAAATTCTGCCGAACGGGTTTGTTCGTCTAATAAAACTTTCCGCGCTTTGTATAAACCCGGCCAGTCCAGGCTTTGAGACACACCGATCTTCAAGATCCCTTTTTGGTCATCCGGGTTGATATCCTCATTCTCTACAAAAACGCCGGTTTTAGGTAAGGTAAAAGCTGTTTTACCCAACTCTTTACGCTGATCGATCTTGAAACCCGATGAACGCAGTTGCAGGTTATTTTGAAGGGCTATCTCATAAGCGCCATTTAAAGTGATTCGATTGGTTGGATTGATTTGCGCAAAAGATGGCATGCTAACACCCAAAACCAATAGAATGATCAAAGCTTTTTTCATTTTACCAGATAAAGGTTTTGTATTTTTAGTAAAGATCAAATAAAGCAATGGCAGCACGATCAAAGTTAACAGGGTCGCTGTCAACAGCCCGCCAATCACAACCGTAGCTAATGGCTTCTGCACTTCGGCACCCGCACTGGACGATACCGCCATCGGCAGGAAACCTAACGAAGCTACAGCGCCGGTCATCAGCACCGGCCGCAATCGGTCTTTAGTGCCCTGGTGGATGCGCTGCAATACATCATCCACGCCATCTTTAGCTAACTGGTTGAATGTGCCAATGAGTACGATACCATTCAGCACCGCCACACCAAACAAGGCGATAAAGCCCACACCTGCCGAAATACTAAACGGCATCCCCCTTAACAATAATGCGAACACACCCCCGATCGCCGACATGGGTATAGCGGTAAAGATAAGTGTAGCCTGTTTAAAGGATTTGAACGTGAAGTAAAGCAGGATAAAAATGAGCAGTAATGCCGCCGGAACGGCGATCATCAGCCTTGCCGAAGCCTGCTGCAAATTCTCGAATGTCCCGCCATAGGTATAATAATAGCCCGTAGGTAAGGGCACTTTGATATTGAGTTTAGCCTGCACTTCTTTGACCACGCTTTCTACATCCCGTCCGCTCACATTAAAGCTGACCACGATGCGCCGCCGTGCATTCTCACGGCTGATTTGCGCAGGTCCGGTTTCGTAAGCCACTGTCGCTACCTGTGATAAAGGGATTTGGTTACCATCCGTTGTCGGGATGAACAAGTCGCTTACATTTTCTATCGCGTTACGGTGGGCCGAATCTAATCTCACTACGAGGTCAAACCGCCGTTCATTTTCATAGATGGAACCCGTAGAGGTTCCTGCAAAAGCCGTGCTAATCACTTGGTTCACGTCTTCGATGTTCAAACCATAGTTAGCCATCCGGGCACGGTCGTATTTAACTGTGATCTGTGGCAGACCGCTAACTCTTTCTACCTGCGGTGCGGTAACGCCTTCAATGGGTTTGATGGCCTGGGCAACTTTTGCTGCCAGCAGGTTTAGCGTATCCAGGTTCTCCCCAAATATCTTTACGGCAACATCCTGTTTCACCCCGGTCATCAATTCATTGAAGCGCATTTGGATCGGCTGGCTGGTTTCTGCTATCACACCTGGCAAATCAGCCAAGGTGGTACGCATATCTTCCGCCAGTTCGTAAAAGCCTTTGCCTGACGGCCATTCCGACTTATCTTTCAGGATCACCATCAGGTCGGATGCTTCAGGCGGCATAGGGTCAGTAGCCACATCGGCGCTACCAGTTTTACCTACCACCATTTTCACTTCCGGGTATTTTTTAAGCATCCTTTCAGCCTGCATAATGGTTTCTACTGTTTGCGTTACTGAAGTTCCTTGCGGCAATACAAATTCGATGGCGTAATCGCCTTCTTCCAATTGCGGGATAAATTCACCACCCATTTTAGAGAAGATAATACCGCTGATGATCAGCAAGGCGATGGCAATCCCTACAACCAGGTATTTAAAACGGATAGCCGCTTTTAATACCGGTTCATACTTGCGTTGCAAAAATCCGATCATCCGGTTAGATAATGTCTTTTTTGGTATGGCATCTTTGGAAAGGAACAATGCGGACATCATCGGGATGTAGGTGAGCGATAACAGCAACGCACCTAAAATGGCGAAACCTACGGTTTGTGCCATTGGACGGAACATCTTACCTTCAATCCCTACCAAGGTTAAGATCGGGATATATACCACCAAAATAATGATCTCACCAAAGGCCGCGCTATTACGGATACGTGACGCAGATTGAAATACCTCCTCGTCCATTTCCGCTTGCGTAAATCGTCCAGTATTTTTTTTGAGTATCAGGTGGTGCATGGTCGCTTCCACGATAATTACCGCGCCGTCCACGATCAATCCGAAATCTATTGCACCCAATGACATCAGGTTAGCTGATACCCCGAACAGGTTCATCAGTGAAAGCGCGAATAACAAGGCTAAAGGGATAGCCGAAGCCACGATCAGGCCCGCACGCCAATTGCCTAAGAACAGCACCAACACGAAGATGACGATCAAGGCTCCTTCTATCAGGTTGCGTTCTACCGTACTGATCGCCCGGTTAATAAGGTTGGTGCGGTCAAGGAATGGCTCAATGATCACATCACCGGGCAAAGACTTTTGCACCAGTTTCATGCGTTCTTTCACCAAACCTACTACCTCGGCGCTATTCGCACCTTTGGTCATCAGCACAATACCACCCACCACCTCCTTTTCGCCATTGTAAGTCATTGCGCCGTAGCGTGGCGGAGAACCTAACTGTATTTTGGCGACGTTTTTAATTAAAATGGGTACACCATTGGCTTGCCTTTTTATGATCGTATTTTCTATATCGGGGATGCCCGACATAAGCCCTACGCCACGGATAAAATAGGCATTGGGTTTTTTATCTATGTAAGCGCCGCCGGTGTTTTGGTTGTTCTTTTGCAATGCCGTAAAAACCTCGGGAATGGTAACATCCATCGCTTTGAGTTTGTCCGGGTCAAGCGCGACCTCGTATTGTTTAGCTACCCCTCCGAAAGCGGTCACTTCAGCTACCCCGGTAATGCCATATAACTGGCGGGTAACGATCCAGTCCTGCATCGTGCGCAGATCCATCGCTGAATATTTGTGTTCGCTGCCCTTTTTGGGGTGCAGGATATATTGGTAGATCTCACCCAAACCAGTTGTTACCGGTGCCATTTCCGGCCTGCCGGTTCCTTTGGGTATTTGCTCCTGTACCTCGTTCAGTTTCTCGGCTATCAGTTGTCGTGCGAAATAAACGTTGACAGATTCTTTAAATACGATAGTGATCACGCTTAGCCCAAAGCGGGACATCGAGCGCATTTCGGTAATATCCGGCAGGTTGGACAAGGAGCGTTCCACCGGGTAGGTAATGAATTGCTCAACTTCCTGCGCTGCTAAAGTGGGTGCTTTGGTAATGACCTGCACCTGGTTATTGGTAATATCGGGTAAAGCATCTACCGGTATCTGTGATGTGCTCCAGATACCCCAGGCAATAAGCGCAAGAGTAAAAAAGCCGATCACCAGTTTATTACGGATGCTGAACCGTATAATGGCATCTAACATAAAATGTAAAATTAATACGATACGAAAAGGCCTCACAAATGAATTGTGGGCAAAAACATTGTAAAAAATCGTATTAAGCTATTTGTGGGGGCTGCCAGATCTTGATCGGTTGTTCCTGAACGGCCAGGCTGCTGTAGTCAGGGTAAACTGGCACTAAAGTTTTAACGAATATGGTTGTTACCTGGTTGGCGGCAACATATCTTGCGGTAGAGCAGCAAGAGCAGGTGCAAAACGGCGGGCAACTTTCCTGGCTTCCTTGTTTATTACATGAACTGCTCCTTTGAACAGTTACATGGGTAGCATTGGCAATCATATCGTCACTGTCCTGGCAGGGAAGCAGAGACAGTAAAGTCATATAGACACTTAATATGAGAGCTAAGTATTTCATTTTCATCAAAGGTAAAGATTCCAAATGATATCTGTTAATCATTCGATGGATTACCCGAACTCAGGGTGTAGTTTAAACTTGCAATTTAGTTTATATTAGGGGGGCGTATCAACAATGACCAGGTCATAATCCAGGTTCGGTATCTCGCCTGTCTTTTTAGGAGCCAGAAGATCCAATTCAGGAAAATCTTTCTTGATATGATAAATACTACCCTTTTAATCTGAGTCGATCAAAGCTTCATGTAACTGATCTTTGAAACAAAGTGCAAGGTTTAACAGCAATGTGCTTTCGCCAACTCCACCCTTCTGCTGGGCTAAGGTGATTATTTTTGCCATGTTATATATTTTGTGCAAATGCAGAAAGCTGTAAATGCAGTTGTGAATATTTGTTCAGCGAAGTTGGGTAATCAGGCTTTACATTTAACCCGATGTAATCCGAGTCGGATTAAAAAAAGTATTTTAAAATCCATTTAACTCATTGACGACAAAGCTCAATTAGGCGTAATCTTAAAGCAGAAAGTTTTTAATATGGCTGTTTGGTACGTGGCTTCGGCATATTTAATCATATTCATCAAATCCCGGTTCCAAATTCGTGACTTCTTTCGAAGCAGAATCCGCTCTGTAAAACTTGGAGCATACCTTCCGCTGTTCTTCCTATTTAAGCCCAATACCGTAATTTAGAAACCTTAACTTTGGCAAGACTTTTTGCAAAGCCCGAATACACATTTATATTTTTTTACAAAGGGAATACTTTAATAACCCTTTTGATTGTCGTATTCCAGTTAATCGCTTTTGTGGATATCCCTGATAAGATTTTCGAATATGTTCATGGCATTACACTGGGGAACTGGATGCCATGCGAGATCGCGATATGAACATAGCTTGTTTAGCAATAATGAAGGAAAAGTAATCTGTAAATAACAGGCTCGATTATAGTCGTTTATTTCCAAATCAGTTACAGTTTAAATTGCTTAATAGCGTAACCACAAAAGTTAAAGTACACTTCTGACAAAAGGCCGTACCAATAAATTATGCTTTGTTTTCCTATATTGTGAATGTTTTTAAAAGTTCCTGATGAATAATTTAAGCACCATTTCTGATGAAGAATTGCTTGCCTTAGTAAAGGCAGGGCATATTTCTGCATTTGGCGTGCTTTATGATCGTTACTGGAACCCCATGTTGGCTAAGGCCTACAGTAGATTAAAAAGCCAGGAAGATGCAGAGGAAGTTATTCAGGAACTTTTTATCAAACTTTGGCGGCGCCGGGACAGAATTGAATTACAATATTCTTTTAAAACTTATCTATACGCCGCGCTACGTTATGAAATACTGGACTTTGTGGCTTCTCAGACTTATCTGAAGAATAATTTATCTGTTGAAGAAGCGGGTATATTTGACTTTGCAGCTGAAAATGATTCCCATTCTTCGCTTGAAATGAAAGAATTTCAAAAGCAGGTTAATCAAATTATAGACAACCTTCCGGAAAAGTGCCGCCTCGTATTTAAAATGAGTCGAAACGATGGCTTTAAGACACAGGAAATCGCCAAAGAGCTCAATATATCCCCAAGAACGGTCGAATCTCAAATAAGTAAAGCCATAAAAGTGCTTCGAGTTGCGCTTAAAAATCTCAATTCCTTCTTTTTTTAGTCTTTTTCGGCAAATTATTAAATAAAATAAATTTCTTTTCATTTCCCGTACGTGTTCGTCGCAAAAAAACAGGCTATACTATTGAGATAACAAAATCGGTAGTAATGATTATTCCAGAACGCGTTAAATATTTAAGCCTGAAATGGAAAAAAGGTAGTTTAACCGAATTAGAAAAGGTTGAATTAAATAATTGGTATAATCAACCGCTTCCTGAATCTATCGAGATGAATGGCGAAGGTGATCAACAGGTAAAAGGATTGCTATTTCAAAAGATCAGGAATGAACTTGGAGATCTAGATCATCAAGAAATTAGACGTTTGCCTTTATGGATGAAGATAGCGGCTTCTGTCACATTGTTCCTTGGACTATCCCTGCTGACTTACCAGTATTTTTATACAGCATCAAATATACCTGCAAAACAATTCGTTGTCACTACCAGCGCCATCAAGAGAATAATTCTGCCTGATAGCAGTATCGTATGGGTTAAAGGAAATAGTAAACTTATTTATCCTGCTGTGTTTGGGAAACATCATAGAGAGGTTACGCTTATAGGCGAAGCTCTTTTTGAGATCAAGCATGATGAGAAGCATCCGTTTATTGTAAAAGCAGGCCAATACGAAACAACGGTATTAGGTACCAGTTTTAATCTCAAATCTGATGCAAACGGCCAGGAATTCGACCTTGCCGTACTAACGGGGAAAGTTGGTGTGGTGAGGAGAATACCGGGTAATGAGGCTAAAGTAATATTTGTTTCCGCAAATCAAACTTTTAAAATGATGTCCGGTAAAACTGAAGCCATACCTATGGAAGGGATAAAAGGTATTATTCCATTGGTAACAGCCGGCACTCAATATAACATGACTTTTGACAAAACCCCATTTGAAGAGATCATGCATCGCTTCGAGCAAAAGTTCGATGTACACTTTGAAGGTTACACCGGCGAATATAAATCATGTAAAGTTACAGCAGACCTGACAGATCAATCACTTGAACAGTCTCTTAAGATCCTTTGCAGTTCCATTAATGCCATTTATAAAGTACACGATAACAAAATTCAATTAACAGGCGGAGGCTGTTTTGATGAATAAATAATATACATAAAAACAAAACGGAGGTGCTGCGAACACCCCCGTCCATTGGTTCCTAATTTTTTTATTTCTCAAAAATCAAACCTATCAAATGTATAAAAAAGATTTGATATGGCTCTTTATTGCCATATTTCTCCGTGTAAAAAATCTAATGCAAATAAGTATCCGGGCATTCAATATCAGGTATTTACGCAAAAGCTCATTTGCAGCTATCTGCTTAATTGTATCGCTGTTCACGATTGCAAAAACATCTTCAGCTCAAAGTACCGCAGACAAAACAGTCAGCATTTCATTCAATAATGTATCTCTCGAAAATGGAATTAAGCAGCTCGAGAAGCAGAGCAGCATTAAATTCGTTTATAATGATAAACTGCTCGATAAAAAGATAACACTGAATCGATCATTTCAAGATCAGCGTCTCTCTGCTATACTGAATTGGCTGAATGATCAGTTTGGAATTAATTATGAAGTAATTGGCGATCAATATATTGTTTTAAAAAGCAACGGACCCGCGATAGCCCCGCTTAAAACAATTCCGTTAAATCGGCCTTCAGAAACCGGGTTTGTACAAATGGGAGTGGTTAAGGATGAAAAAGGCGAAACGATGCCCGGTGTAAGTATCAGGCTTAGTAACGCCACCAACGCGGTGCAAACCGATAGCAAAGGCAATTTTGCTATCGGTATCCCTAATGATGAAACCGTTTTGGTCTTTACCTTCATTGGTTACAAGAAAGCGGAACGAAAAGCAACAAGAGATCAGGATATGGTATTCCTATTGGAGCCAGATCCCGGCAAACTTGATGAGGTTCAGGTCATTGGTTATGGTACGTCCACCAAGCGTACGAGTACCGGCTCACAAGTTCAAATATCAGCGAAGGACCTGATCAATACACCTGCGACTAACCCCGCCTCGGCCATACAAGGCCGGATGGCCGGTGTATACGTTACGCAGGCGAACGGTTTGCCGGGCAGCCCCATGCAGTTTACCATCAGGGGAACCAACTCCATTGCTGGTGGCAACAACCCACTGTTTATAGTAGACGGTGTACCTTACCTCGCTGATGCCATTACTTCAATAGATGCGGCGAACGGGCCAACAAGTCCGCTCAATAGTATCAATCCTGCCGATATTGAAAATATAACCGTATTGAAGGACGCTGATGCCACTGCCATTTACGGTTCACGCGGTGCGAACGGCGTAGTGCTCATCACTACCAAAAAAGGCAAGCAGGGTAATCTCCAGTTGGATGGAATGGTCAAACATGGCGTTTCAAAAGTTAATCATTATGTGCAAACGCTGTCTACGCCCGAGTATCTTGCGATCAGGCAGAAGGCCTATCAAAATACAGGCATTGATCCGCTTGATGATGCCGCTTTGGATTTAACGCTTTGGGATCAAAAAGCCTATACCAATTTTCAGAAACTCCTGATCGGTAATACGGCGAACACTACAGATGCCAATCTTGCTTTGAGCGGCGGTGATGCGAATACGAATTTCCGTATCAGCGGCACCCATCACCGTGAGGGAAACGTTTTTATTGGCGACCAGGGTTATAAGCGTAGTTCCCTGAATTTCAATCTCGGGCATAAATCTTCCAATCAAAAATTTGAAGTCAATTTATCTACTATTTACAGTAGCGACGAAAATAACATTACGGTGCTCGATCAAACTTCTGCAGCGTATTACCTTCCTCCCAATTACCCGCTGTACAATCCTGATGGCAGCTTGTACTGGAGTGGTGTTTCGTTTGGCGTTCCGCGCAATCCTTTAGGCCAACTTAACGAGCTGCAATCTAATAAAGGCAGTACACTTATCAGCAATATGATGCTTACCTATCATATCGCGAATGGGCTGGCATTTAAAAGTTCTTTTGGCTTCAGCCGCTCGGATATGGATCAAAAGCGCTTAACGCCAATGTCGTCGATGGACCCAGGCGTAAGCTTCAACAAGTCCCGCAGTTTGTTTTCTTACAATGTAAGCAACAACTACATTGTTGAACCGCAATTGACCTACAGTAAAAAAATTGCAAAGGGCGAATTAAACGCTTTGCTGGGCGGCACCTGGCAATATCAAAGCACGCGTACGCCTTTTTATACACTTGCCTCTGATTTTCCTTCGGATGATCTGCTGGAAAATTTAAGCTCGGCTCAGAATGTAACGACCAGCAGCACATCCAGCCAATACAAATACCTGTCTTTTTTCGCGCGGGTAAATTACAATTGGGAGCGGAAATACATTGTTAACCTTAACTTCAGAAGAGACGGGTCATCCCGTTTCGGGCCTGATTCCCGTTATGGAAACTTTGGTTCTGCGGGTGCTGCGTGGGTGTTTACCGAAGAGAAATTTGCGAAGGCCCTGCCAATTATCAGCTTTGGCAAATTACGGGCCAGCTATGGCATTGTTGGTAGCGATCAAATTGGCGACTATCAATTCCTGGATTCTTACAGCTCAGTACCCTATGTGTACAACGGTGCTACCGGGCTGGTGCCTACCCGAATTGCCAACCCAACCTATAAGTGGGAACAAACTAAAAAGTTTGAAGCAGCAATCGACCTATCGATTTTAAAAGACAAAATATCTGTATCCGCAGCATTTTACAGGAACCGCACAGGTAATCAGTTAGTGTCTTATCCGCTTAGTATCCAGTCGGGCTTCACCAGCTACCAGGCAAATATGCCTGCAGAAGTGGAAAATAAAGGATGGGAATTTACCCTGAGTTCTCAAAACATCAAAACCGCTGCCTTCCAGTGGTCCAGTACTTTCAATATATCGTTCAATCAAAACAAGTTACTGTCTTTCCCCAATATACAGAATACCTCTTATTATTCTAGATACCTGGTAGGGAAGCCACTTAGCAGCGCATACGTATTTCAATACACAGGTTTCAATCCTCAAACCGGCCTGCCAACGTTTGCTGAACTAAACGGGAATACCAGCCTGAACTTTGGTTTCTCTGAAACCGGCCGCGGCGACCGTTATTACGCAGGCTCCCTGCAGCCTAAGTATTATGGTGGCCTAACCAATACGTTGGTGTATAAGAACATCACGCTTGATTTCCTTTTCCAGTTTGTTAAGCAAAGAGGCCTGTCGATCTTATCGCAGTCGTTTTATCCGCCAGGTATGATGTATAACGGGGCCTCAAAACCTATTTTACAATACATCAATGCCGGGCTGCCGGGTCAGCCGCAGATCACCAATACTTATGATGATGCATATTTCGCCTATTCCAACTACACGGCATCTGATGCTGTTTTTACGGATGCATCATTCATCAGGTTGAAGAATATCAATGTAGCCTATGATTTTACAGGCAACTGGTTAAAAAAGGCTGGCCTGCAAAAACTGAGGCTTCAGGTGCAAGCGCAAAATATGTTCACGATAACCAACTACCTTGGTTTTGACCCGGAATCTCAAGGCCTTAACCTTCCGCCATTAAGAACTATTGTCGGCGTTGTCCAATTTACCTTTTAATCCAACTGCAATGATTAGTATGTCAAAACTTATTAAAACTGCCGTGCTGGCCTCGTTTATATTGGTGGTATCCGGCTGTAAAAAATTACTGGATATAGATCCTCCTAAAAATGAGCTTCCCTCAGCGGTCATATTTAACTCGGCAGAAACAGCAAGGGGCGCGCTTTCGGGTGCCTACAGTCAACTTTCGGGCTCACAAACCTATAGTGTAAACTTAACCCTTGCCGATGCCCTGGCAGCAGATGAGCTTCGTGCACTTTCCAGTTCTCCACGATTTGCTTTATTACAAAATAACACCTACGAAGCGCAAAACAGCAGCTACATCTCAGACATTTGGGGAGATACTTATACGTCTATTTATAGCTTTAACAGTATCATAGAGCGCTTAACTAACAATACTGTTATAAGTGAGCCCATTGCCCGGCAAATGCGCTCGGAGGCTTTAGCCATGAGGGCATATTGCTACTTGCAGTTAGTACGTCATTTTGGTGAGGTTCCGTTGGTAATTACCACTAATGTGAATGTTTCTGCACTATTACCCAAGAGTTCTGTTACCGATGTGTATAATCAAATCATACAGGATCTGACCGAAGCCAAAGCAGGACTAAGTGTTGCCTATGCAACAAATGCCGGTGTAAGCGGCCGCTCACAGGTCAACCAAAGTGTGGCTGCAGCTTTATTGGCACAGGCCTACCTCGCTACCGGAAACTGGCAGGGGGCAATTACTAACGCGACCGAAGTAATTAACCATACTGATTTGTACGAGTTATTGCCAGGCAACCGGTTAACCGATGTGTTTTTGGCCGGATCGAGGGAGGCTATCCTACAATTAGGACCAGCCCTGAATGCAACATCTGGTTATACCAATGAAGGGCAGGAGTTTGTGAGCAACGACTTTACGTTTGCCCTTCCTTATACGTTAACCAATGGTTTACTAAATTCTTTTGAGTCCAATGACCTGCGGCGCTCTGCCTGGGTGCGCGCGGTATCACTGGATGGGGTTGACGCATCGGAGCCTTACAAGTATCAAAATTCTGATAACGATGATGCTGTTGCATCCGGCAGGAATGAGGCGCCAACCATAATCCGGTTGGCCGAAATATACCTCATCAGGGCCGAAGCTAATGCGGCACTTGCCAATACAGCGGCAACTTTGGCTGATTTAAATATCATCAGAGGCAGGGCTGGTTTGCAACCGCTCTCAGCGGGGGTAAACTTGAGTTTAGCTGTAGAACAGGAACGCCGGGTGGAGCTATTTTGCGAACATGGCGACCGCTGGCTGAGCCTGAAAAGGACAGGTAGGGTTAACGCCGTTATTGGCGCACTTAAACCGACCTGGCAACCGCGTGCCCAATTATACCCAATTCCGCAAACGGCAATTGATGCTAACCCTAATCTTACACAAAACCAGGGATACAGGTAGAAAAATAACAAGTGGTATCCCGGCCTATAAGCACCGGGATACCACTTTCAAAACTCAAAATTTATGGAAAACAATATTGTGCGTCTAACGGGGCTCTCGCACCGGTATGGGGCTTCATGGGCTATCAGGGACATTAGCTTCGAAATTAGTGAACATGGGGTGCTTGGACTATTGGGTTCCAATGGTGCCGGCAAGTCAACTACAATGAACATTATGTGCGGTGTGCTTAACCAAGTGGAAGGCGTAGTGGAGGTAGGCGGATTCAATATGCAGCATCACCCTATTGCTGCTAAAAAACTGATCGGTTTCCTGCCCCAAAACGCGCCGCTGTACATGGAACTTACGGTCAAGGAATATCTTACCCAGTGCGCTCACTTAAGACTGATCGATAAAAAAGATGTTCCTTATGCTGTGGATAAAGCTATGGCGAAATGCGGTGTTACCCATTTTCACAACCGGCTTATTTCCAATTTATCAGGCGGGTACAAACAGCGGGTGGGCATTGCGCAAGCTATTATTCACGAGCCCAAACTGGTTGTGCTTGACGAACCTACGAATGGGCTCGATCCCAACCAGATCACCGAGGTACGAAAACTGATCAAAACCATCGGTGAAGAGAAATCGGTTATTTTTTCATCCCATATTCTTTCAGAGATACAGGCTACCTGCAGCCATGTAAAAATGATTGAGAACGGTAAAATGGTTTTTGCAGACAGCATGGATGCGTTTAACAACTACATTGAGCCAGACAGTTTAATTATGTCGCTGTTAAACCCGCCGCCGGTTACATTACTGGAACAGCTGGAAGAAGTGAAAAGTGTAGAAGTAATCAGTGATCAGAAATTCCGCATCCACTTTTCGGGCGGGCCCGAAATAAGTGAACGCCTGATACAGCGTGGTATCGAACAAAATTGGAAGATGCGTGAAATCACCCTCGAAAAAAGTTCGCTTGAGCAAGTTTTTGCCCAATTATCAAACAAATCACCTCAAAACTAAACATGAAAAATATTTTAAGGATCGCCCGCATCGAGCTTAGTCTTTTATTCTATTCGCCGGTAGCCTGGATCATACTGCTGGTGTTCATTATCCAGTCGGGCTGGGTGTACATGTCGCTGATGGAACGCCAGGAACAGGCTCAGCAAATGGGCATGTCGTTTAATGGTCTTACCGAGTCGCTTTTTGCTGGTTTCAGGGGCTTGTTCCCTGCCGTAAAAGAGTATTTGTACCTTTATATTCCCTTGCTTACCATGGGCCTCATCAGCCGCGAAACACAAAGCGGCTCCATCAAACTATTATATTCATCTCCCATCAGGGTATTTGATATCGTTGCCGGAAAGTATCTGGCTATGATCACCTATTGCTTACTTTTAATGAGCGTCTTATCAGGGTTGGGCGTATTATCAATTTTCACGATCAAAGATGTCGATCTCACCTTCATTATTTCAGGAATCGTTGGGCTTTATCTGCTGGTTTGTGCATACTCGGCGGTAGGGCTATTTATGTCGAGCTTGACCAGCTACCAGGTTGTAGCTGCTATCAGCACGCTGGTGGTGCTGGCTATTTTAAACTTTATCGGCGACCTATGGCAGAACGTGGCCTTTGTTCGTGACATTACCTATTTCCTGTCCATATCGGGCAGAGCGGAAGAATCTATTGCAGGTCTGTTAGGGAGTAATGATATCCTGTATTTCCTGATCGTTATGGTGATGTTCATCGGACTAACCTTTTTAAAGCTCCAGTTTGAACGCCGAACTATCACGCTGTCGCGCAAAGTGGCCGGCTACGCCGGGTTGATCTCCTTGATGCTGATCATCGGTTATGTGAGCTCATTGCCTCAATTTATTCTATATGCTGATATGACGGTTAATCAGAATCGTACGTTAACAAAACCGAGCAGGGATGTAATAGCCAAAATGGACGAACCAGTGGTAATGACCACCTATGTAAACCTTTTAGATGAAAACTATTTTTTCGGTTTACCCAGCAATCAAAACAATGACAAAAAAGCATTCGATAAGTATTTCCGCTTTATGCCTTACATGCGCATGGAATATGTTTGTTACTGGGACCACTCAGAAAACGAGCGTCTTTACAAGGAAAATCCGGGATTAACCGACGAACAATTGGCCAAAAAAATAGCAAAGATCAATGACATGGATTTTGATGAGTTTTTGCGGCCCGAACAAATAAAAAAGATCATTGATCTTAAACCTGAACGAAACAGAATAGTACGTACGCTAACTTACAAAGATAAAAAAGTGTTTTTGCGGATGTTCGATGATCTGGTGAAATATCCTTCCGAAAAAGAGATTTCTGCCGCTCTGAAAAAGTTAGTGTTTAGGTCACCCAGGGTAGGTTTTGTAAGCGGCCACCGCGAACGCAATATCACCAAAACAGGTGATAGTGATTATGAAGTTTCCACTAATGAAATAGCCTTCCGCTACTCCCTACTCAATCAAGGGTTCGATATCCGCTCAGTAAAAATTGATGATCCTGATTTAAAAAAGTTAGTGGATATATTGGTTATCGCCGACCCGTTAACAGCCTACACTGCAGCTGAACTGGAAAAACTAAAGCTGTATATAGCTGAAGGTGGTAACCTGCTTATTGCAGGCGAGCCAGGCAGCCAAACCGTTTTAGACCCTATTTTAAAATTAGTTGGTGCAGAATTCGGCGAAGGCATGCTGGTGCAAAAGAGCCAGAACTTTGAACCATCATTTGTTTTAAGTGGTTTAGCTACCAAAAACTGGCTCAAAATTGCCGGTACTGCCGATTATTTAAAACATGACAGCGCCTTTGTGACTACTCCTACCGCAAGCTATTTAAAAGTAGTACCCAATACGCCTTTTGTAAGCTTACCCATTTTGGTATCACAAGCGGCCAATACCTGGCTGATACCGGGTCTGCAGGTAGACAGGACCAAGGATTTCAATGATATTCGGAAAAATGAAGATAAGAAATCATATCCTGTAGCATTAGCTCTTAAACGAAAAGTACAAACTGGCGAACAGCGTGTATTTGTTATTGCGGATGCTGATTTTATGAACAATGCCGAATTAAGACGTACTAATCCCCGCTCAATCAACTTTAGCTTCATGACCGATTTATTTAAATGGTTCAGTAACGGCGAGTTCCCTATTGATACTACCCGCCCCGAAAGCCATGATGATCAAATTATGATGAACAGCAATCAGCTGAAATGGATAAGATGGGCCTGGTTAGGGATATTACCCCTCATCATTGGTGTAAGTGTATCATCCGTATTGATTGTAAGAAAAAGACGCTAATATTTTATGAAAAAACTAATAGGCGTAATGGCCATGATGGCCTTAACCATGTTATCGACCAACCTGCTATTCGGTCAGGATGCCGCATTAAAAAACGATCCGGACGTAACCACAGGAAAGCTAAAAAATGGCTTTCAATATTTTATAAAGCATAACCAGGAACCTAAAGGCAGGGCTACCATTTTTTTGGCTAACAAAGTGGGTTCCATTTTAGAAACAGATCAGGAACAGGGCATTGCTCATTTTATTGAGCACATGAACTTTAACGGAACCAAACATTTCCCCAAAAATGAATTGATCAGCTACCTGGAACGTTCAGGTGTGAAATTTGGCGCCGACCTGAATGCCTTTACTTCATTTGATGAAACCGTGTATCAACTGCCGCTGCCTACCGATGATGCCACGCTTTGGCAAAAAGGTTTACTGATTATGCGGGACTGGGCAGCGGATGCTACATTGAGCGAAACAGATTTTCAGCAGGAAAGAGGCGTGATCAGGGAAGAGAAAAGGCTCAGGAATACGGCTTCGGGAAGAGTTGGTGAGTTGTACCGGCCTTTGCTGTATAATTACTCGAGGTATGCCAACCGCATGCCCATCGGTAAGGACAAGGTAATTGATAGTGCAAGCGTAGATGTTGCCCGCACTTTTTATAAAAAATGGTACCGCCCGGATTTACAGGCACTCATCATAGTGGGCGATATTGATGTTGTTAAAGTTGAAAAGCAGATCACCGCATTGTTTTCAGATCTTAAGCTATCTCCAAAGCCGGTCGTACGTCCGCGCTATCCGATCGCGCTTCGTGATTCATCATCATTCTTAAAAGTAACCGATCCGGAATTGGAGCAATATGTTATTCAATACTATTATAAAGCTGTTGCAACCCCATTACGTACCGAGCACGATTTCGAGCTTCAGCTCGTCCGGCAATTAACCAATGCTTTATACGCCAACAGGCTGCGTGAATTAATGAGTAATAGTAAAATGCCTTACTTAGGTGCGAGAGCCCAGGTCGGTGGACTTGTGGGAAACCTTGATGCATTAACTTTGAGTGTTTCGCTCAATCCCGAACTAATTAAACCAGGTTTTCAAGCTTTTTGGCTGGAGATGGAAAGGATAAAGCGGTTTGGATTTACGGCAGAAGAGGTGCAGGCAGCGAAAAGCAGACTAAGCCGTGCAATGGAACTGGCCGTTTCCGAAAAAAATAAAACCAAATCTGCGGACTATGCTGATGATTACCTCCAATACTTTACGAAAGGTGATGCGTATTTAAGCGTAGCGGAAAGAGATCAGCTGGTTAAACGCTTTATAGGCCAGATTACCCAAGCCGATTTGAAAACCTATTTATCCAAATTTTTAAATAGTGCCGATAGAACTATAATTGTACTTGGTCCCGAAAAAAGCAAAGGCAACTTACCGGACAAAAGCCGAATAGCTGAATGGGAAACAGCAGCAGTTGCACAACCAATTATTGCCTTTAAATCGGAAGCCACAGGCCAAACGCTGCTGGTAAAGCAACCCGAGCCCGGCAAAATTTTAAAAGAAGAAAAAATAGAAAAGTTGGGTCTGTTGCATTGGCAGCTATCTAACGGGATGAATGTTTACGTAAAACCCACCGTTTTTAAAAATGACGAAGTGCTTTTTACCGGGTTTAGCAAAGGCGGGACATCGCTCTACAACCTGGCTGATTTTTATTCGGCAAAAAGCGCAGCGGCCATCATAGCAAGCAGCGGCCTGGGGCGGTTTACATCAAACCAGTTCAATGGCTTTTTAAATACCAAAGCCCTGCAGGTGAAACCTTATATTGAAGATCGCTCGGAAGGTATCTCTGGAGCAAGCTCAACCAAAGACCTCCGTATAGCACTTGAAGTGGTGCATGCTTACATGAGCGAACCCAGGTTGGACACAGCCCGCTTTAGCCTGATCATGCAACAATCAAAGGCAGCTTTTAGAAACCGGACAAGCAATCCGGACCGTGATTTTTCGGACACGATAACCAAAGTGCTTGGTGGCAATCATCCCCGCCGGCAGCCGACGACCATAGCTGATTTGGATAAGATTGACTCTGCAAAAGTACATGCTATTTTTAGGGAACGTTTTAAAGACGCATCAAACTTCAATTTTGTATTTACCGGCAATGTGCAAACTGATTCTTTAAGATTATGGGTTGAACATTATTTGGCTTCATTGCCCGGCAATGGTACCAAAGAGGTGGCAAGGGATTTGAATATTCGTGTTCCGGAGGGCCGGATACGAAAAGACCTGATGGAAGGTAAAGGTGATAAGGCCAGCGTCCAACTGGTATTAAGCGGTAAATATGATTTTAATAGTAAGAATAATCTATACCTGGATCTGCTGAAATCTGCGCTGAACTTCAGATTGACAGAACGACTGCGTGAAAAAGAAGGAGGTGTATACTCCCCTGCGGTTTATGTTACCAAAGCTAAAGAACCTATCGGCTTTTACGCGCTGATGATAACCTTTGATTGTGACCCCGGTAAAATGGATAAATTAATTAAAGCAACCCAAGAGGAAATATTCTTGCTTGCCAAAAACGGTGTTAGCCAGGACGACCTGAACAAATTTAAAGCAGAACAGTCAAGGGAAGATGAACTTGCCTTAAGAAGCAATGATTTTTGGTTAGGCTATTTGCAGGAGCAACTGGAGAATAATGAGCCGTTATCAACCGTATTAAATAATGGCACATTGATAAAACTACTTGGTAGTAAAGAAAGTGTTGGCTACAGCCAGAGGTTCTTAAATGAACATAACGAGATTATTTTTACGCTTAGACCTAAAATTAATTAATGACTGGTTACACTGAATACCCGCTGGGCAAATCATCAAAGTCTTCATACGTTCTTTAAGATCATAATAGTTAGTTAAAGGCATCTTGTGAAGCGGGTGCCTTTAATTTAGGTTACATGAGTGGTTAATGGTGATCTTAAAAAATGACGGTTTAGCGTTCCCCTATGATATGAGGTGATTGGTTGATAGGGTCAATGAATGAACGCTGAACCATACAGAAAGCAAGTCCGAATGCAATGAATTTATGTGTCCGGCTATCGCCTCGGTCTTTTCTTCCTGGGCAGGGATGATAAAATTACTGCCGGCGATTGCTTGTTGTCAGCAAAGCGGATTGCGATGGTGCGACTGTCTATTGTTGCGCCATCCATGGCGGCTATAGCGCGTTCTGCTCCGAATTGATCAGCCATAAAAATAAAAACCATAGCCTTTACTGGCATGAGTAACTTGATCGGTGACAATCGTCACTTTGGCAACCGCTCCGTATAAGCTGAACATCTCTACTAATTCTACTTCCTCCAGGTCTTTCGGGAAGCCAACGATAAACAACTTTTCCATACCATAATTTAAAAAAGTATTTCGAGCGACCCAGCCCACTTCAACAATAGTTGCGCCGTGTTTAATTTAATAACCCTTTTCAGAATGCCCGTCAATATATTTTTTGGCAAAATCATTCCGATAAATTTCTCCAAGTGGAATTTCCGTTGCTCCTATATATACAGCATGGTTATCAAACGAGGAAACCTGTTCCATATTTACCAAAAACGATTTGCTAACTCTAAAAAATAAACCCTGCGGAATTTTTTGATGAATTGTTTTTAAATTCATTGCGGTAATTAACTTTTGATTATGTGTAAAGATGACCACATAATCTTTCAGCCCTTCAATGTAAAGGATATCCGTGAAGTTAAGCTTATAGGTCCTACGTTCCGATTTGATAAAGAAATATTCGTTGGTATTATCTTCTACGACATCTTTTGTAGTATCATCAGCTAACATCTTGCAGTACAACTCCGCTTTACGGATCGCTTTCTCCAGGCGAGCCTTATCAATGGGTTTCAATAAATAGTCGATCGCGTCAAGTTCGTAACTTCTCAGCGCATACTGTGGAAAGGCCGTTGTAAAGATGGTGAGGGATTTTCCGGGGAGGCTGGCTGCGAAATCAATACCGTTTAGTCCCGGCATTTCAATATCCAGAAAAAGGAGGTCGACTTCGTTTGCACGCATGTATTCCATCGCTGCAAATGCATTGGAAAATTTCTTTAACACCTCAACTGATGAAACCTCTTTGATCAGGACTTCCATTTCGTTTCTGGCTAACGGTTCGTCATCTATAATGATACAATTCATAAGGGTATCGTTAAATCTACAAAATATGCTTTATTGGTTGAAAAGGTATTCAGCATAAAATTTTCCTGATATAAAAGCTCCAGCCGTCTTTTAATGTTAGGCAAGCCAAGCCCGCTATTTTTACGATCACCAGTCCAAATATCCGCCGCCCTGGAATTGACACACCTGAAGTTAAGACTTTCCTCGCTAACCGAGATATTTAAACGAATATATTCCGGCATTTCTGCTATATCCACGCTGTATTTGATGGCATTTTCCAGGAATGTTGTAAAAAGGTTGGGTGGCAGAAAAATTGTTTTCAGGCGCTCCGGGTGGATGGCAACTTCCATGGTGATAGTCAACTTATCCCGTCGGATATTTTCCAATTCTGCCAGATTAGAAAGAAAGTCAAGTTCTGATTTCAGCGATGTTTTTTGGTCTCCGTTTTCATAAAGCTGGTATCGCAGGAACTCGGATAGTTTCATAATGACCATGGTGGCTTTTTCCGGATCAATACGGATCAGGGCCTTTACATTATTCAACATGTTAAACAGGAAATGCGGATTGATCTGGTTTTTCAATTCATTAAGCTCCATGCTCAAAGTCAGGTTCTTCAACTCTGTCATCCGCTTATGATCTTTAATCCATCTGACAAAAAGTTTCATACTGGTCGTCACCAAAATAATGGCCGCGGATACAAGTGTACCGGCATAAAAACCCATATCATCTTTATTTTTTGCAGTTACTACGGGATCATCAAAGAATTTATTCATCACTAAGGAAATAAAGCACAGTCCGGTAATAACCATGACAATCAGTAATAACAAATACAGCACATACTTAGCCTTAAAAAAGAATTTGGGAATAAGCACATACATGTTGATGTAAAACATGGCCAGAAAACCCAGGTAAACAGACATCATCCTGCCGCACCTGGCCAGTCCACTATAATCATTCAATCTTTTTGAACCCAATACAAAAAGCAAAAGCCCGATTATAAACACGGTATGCCTGACAAGGCGATAGCGCTTATCGATCAGAATATAAATGATCTGCTCATTATTTGATGTTTCAGCGTATTCCTTCATGTATTCTATTATTTGAATTCAAAATTAGGCTATTGCAGTTTAGGTATATCCGAAATTATACTAAGGCACTGTTTTTTTATACCAAAAATTCTTCAATACCGGGTTCTTGTATAAAAAACACGGGGTTTTGTATAAAAACAAAATCCCGCTTTGTTATAGTGCCTTTCTTTGGGCTAAACGAATGCGATATGAATCGGGAAATAGTTCAAATATTATCAGAAAAACTGTCATCCTTACCGGGCCTGAACGCAGAACAATCTTGCAGTCAATTCACGGAATTGGCCTATTTGTGCCACTTCACGCAATGTTATCGTCCGGCTATGCGTATCGCTGACTGGCAGCGTCACCCAATTTATATTATGGAAGATGCGGGTGTTAAAACGGGGATTGCCTTTTGTGATCTGCAGTTGCCATCGCGTTTCAGTACCTGCCCGGCAATTCAAGATCAAAATTTCCCCGTTGTGGCTGAAGGTACCAATATCTCTGAACTTTGGTTGGTATTTGTTGCGAATGGTTTGACGAGCCGTTCTCCCTTCTTTAAGGAACTCATCGACAGCTATGATCTGCCCGCCGTTTTTGACAAAATATTCCTCTTCGACTTTTTTCAATCAGCAATCCATATTATCAAATCACATGAAAATCACGATTAATTTTACGCTTGCATTTGCAGCATTATTTGTGGCGAATGCCAGTTCAGCCCAGACCAGGGACAGCCTGGCCAGGAAAGATAGTCTAACACAACGGCTTATCGCCATAGCTGCCAATAAATTCCCGTCAACGAGAACTTTCAATTTCGAATTTTCCGGAGCCGGGGCTACCAATTTCACCTCTACGCTTAGGGGAGAAGCTTTGCCTGCCGGAAGGATAACCAAGTTTATGCAAGCCAGGGCCAGTGCGAATATTAACTTCATACAGACCAGAAGCTGGATCGTAGGTGCATCTTTTAGTTATCGCCTAACATCGCTTACCGCAGCTTTGGATGAGCCGGTATCAGGCTTAAACAGCACGTTTGATGGTAATTTTCAGTATCATGCTTCGTCCCTGAACGTAACTAAGATATCGAGATTGTTTAATAAAACGACCGTCTTTACCGGAACTTTTACCATTGACGGTAGCGAAAAACAATTCGAGCGTAAACGAGGGTTGGTAACAGCCAGCATGGTATTGAAATCCAATGCGAAGACCCGCTTGACCGTAGGCTTGCTTGGCAATTTTGATCCTAGCACGCAAACACCTATCCTGCCCATTATAGCCTACGAACATCGTTTTGACAATGGGCTAATAGTCGATATCACCCTGCCTCGTAATATTTTTATCCGTAAACACGTATTCCGGAATGGCAGGATAACCCTTGGAACCGAACTTGACCGTACAAGCTTTTACTTATATAATCTGGATAACACCGGAAAGACGTATGAATTCCGCCAAGTGGACATTAATAACGGGTTGATCTACGAACACCGGCTCTTCAACTACTTTATCCTGACCGCAAAAGGCGGATTGAAGTTGAACCCTTCAGCAAGGATATTTGACCGGCAGGAATCTTTTAATGATCAAATATTTGAGGCCAAACCAGCTGCTTCCCCATATTTCAATATTGGCCTATCGTTCAACCCTTTTGCCAGAAAAAGACGGTAGGCATTCATCATCAAACACCAGCGGCAGGATTAATCCGTTGTATCATGAGCAAAAATATCTTAATTCTATTACTCGCATTTCTACCTTGCCGGTTAGCCGCCCAGTCCACCTGGTCGCTTAAAACCTGCATTGACTATGGGTTAAAGAATAACCGGAGTAACGCCGTATACGCCAATGAAAAAAAAATGGCTGATGCCAAAGCCAAAGAGGCATTAGCCGCTTATTTGCCCAGCATCGGCGTTAGCAGTACGCTGGACGACAACTTAAAGGTTCAGGTATCGGTGATCCCTGCCGGGATCTTTGGTCCAAACGACCTGCGCGTTGCGTTCACTAAGAAATTTAATACCAATCATGTGGCACGCGTCGATCAAACCATTTATGATCAGACATTGCTTACCGGTTTAAAAGCGAATAAATACAATGTTCAGCAAGCAGATCTGAACCAACGCCAGAACGACGAAACCATCATTTATAATATCAGTACGGCATATTCGCAGATATTCGCTTACCGGGAGCAACTTAACCTGTTAAAATCCAATCAGGAAACCTACAAGGGGCAAATGGAAATTATCTCCCTTAAGGTAAAAAAGGGTACGGCCCTGCAAAAGGATGCGGATAAAGTGACCGTTGACTATAATAACGCCCAATCACAGATTCAGGTGGCCGAGAGCAACCTTACCCTTGCCGAAAATCAGCTCAAATATGAGATGGGTTACCCAATCAACGATACAATGACCATTGACAGTACAACTTCCGTCGATGTGTTTATGCCTGTCACCCCGACGTTTGCCAGTAACAGCTCATTTACGGCGGCTAACCGTACCGACTACCGCATTTCGCATGTAAATGCCAAACTCCTGGAGATCGACGAAAGCCGGATCAAGGCGGGTGCGCTACCAAAACTGACCGCTTATGCACAATATGGTTTCATCGGTTTCGGCGACCGGCTTGGGCCAGCCTTTTCCGGTATGTCACCCTATTCGGCGATAGGCCTTAAGCTGAACATCCCGCTATTTGATTTCTTTAAGCGTAATGCACAATATAGCCAGGCCAAATATAAGCGGCTGAACGCGCAGGAAAACCTGAAGCTGGACGAAGACAAATACCAGCTGGACTACGAAAACGCGCGAACCAAGGTGCTTAAAGAACAAAGCAATGTGGCAAATAACCGCCGCAATATTGCACTGGCACAATCTGTACTCCGGACAACCGACTTGCAGTTACAGAAGGGCACCACTGACCTTACCGACTGGTTAAATGCGCAAAACTCGTTAAAAGAAGCGCAAAATAATTACCTCAATTCACTTTACACTTTTTTCCAGGCCCGCATGGATTTGGAAAAAGCAGGTGGCACATTAAAGAATTTCTATTCCGGATTATCATCAGCACATGAAAACTAAATATATTGTCATTACCGCCCTGCTAGCGATCTCAGTAATAGTCGTATTCCGGCTGGTTTCCAATAAGCGGAAACTGGATGAAAAGAACAGGCCGGCGCCAGTAAAAGAGGTCCGCATTCCCGTTAAAACCTTTGTAGCAAAAGAACAAGAAGTGGTGATCGCTATGGTAAAAACCGGAAACCTGGCGCCCTTCAAAGAGGCTAAAGCCCTTGCCAAGACCGGGGGGACGTTATTACAAGTGCGTTTTCAATTAGGTGATCAGGTAAACGAAGGACAGGTTCTGGCCATCACCGATACCCGCAGTCAGCGCCTGGAACTGGAAAAGGCCGAGACGAGTGTGGCTAAATTGCGAAACGACCTGAATACTTACACCGAGCTGCTACAAGGTAAAGCTGCTACGCAGGAGCAGGTTAATAATATCCGGCAGGATTATTCAAATGCCCTTAATCAGGCATCCCAGGCACGCAAAAATCTGGCAGACGCTGCGGTCCGGGCACCTACCAGCGGGATCATTTCCGCCCGTCCTGTTGAAGCGGGCGTTTTTGTAAATGCGGGTGCTGAGATCGCTACGATCGTCAACCTGTCTAAAGCAAAGATACAGGTCAACCTGACCGAGACCGAAGTTTACCGGGTCGTGCAGGGGCAGCGGGTTAAAATTACCACCGATGTTTACCCGGGAAAGGTGTTTGGAGGCGCAATCACTTTTATCAGTCCGCAGGCAGACCAGACACATAATTACCCGGTGGAAATACAGTTCGATAATCCGCAGAAAATCTTATTGCGTTCCGGAACATTTGTTTATGCCGACTTCTCCGGCAAAACGTCTCAGCGCATGCTGGTCATTCCACGTGAGGCACTGACGGCAAGCATTAAAAATGCGACCGTTTATGTGGTTGAAAATGGTTTGGCCAGGCAAAGAAGCATTCAAACAGGGATAGAAACGGTCGGCGAGATCGCTGTGATCAGCGGCTTGAAGGCCGGAGATCAGGTAGTCACATCGGGTCAGATCAACCTGAAGGATGGTACGCCGGTAAGCATTTCCAAATAAGTAACGGCGTGACGGCGAATGATCAGCAAGGCAGGCCATCCCGGCAAACTATTATTGTTGGTATAATCCTGCTGTTGGTAATCGTCCTGCAAATCTATCTGAAAATAAAGATCACAAGATCCATTTTACAAACTAATACACCGGTACATGTCAATAGCAGAGATTGCCGTTAAACGGCCCTTATTCATCATCGTCATTTTTACCGTACTTTTCCTGTTTGGCGCGTTAAGCTATTCTAAGCTCAATTACAAGCTCCTACCAAACATTGAGGTCGCAACTGTATCTGTAAGTACGGTCTATCCCGGCGCTTCTGCTTCGGAGGTAGAAACATCCGTTACTAAAAAACTGGAAGATGCCTTCGCTTCTGTAGAAGGCCTGGATAAGATCAGTTCAACTTCACAGGAGGGCGTATCCCAGATCGCAGTACAGCTAAAAGGCGGGACAGATGTGGATCAGGCTGAACGTGAAATACAACGTAAGGCTGACCAGGCACAAAATGACCTGCCTGATAATATCGACCGTCCAATAGTTAACAAGATCAACCTGGAGGAAACACCCGTTATTCGGGCAGGAGTAACGTCAACGCTTGCGCCAAAAGCACTGTATGACCTGGTTGATCAGGACTTTCGCCCCCTGCTTCAGAATGTTAGCGGTGTGGGGCAAATCAATATCATCGGCGGCGACGAAAGGGAGATCCAGGTCAACATCGATCAGGGAAAGCTACGGGCGTATGGATTGGATATTACCCAGGTAAGCGAAGCGATTAATAACGCAAACAGGTCTTTTCCTGCAGGCCGGATAGAAACCCAAAACCAGCAGGTTTCCATCCAGTTCGATGCTAACGTGGCCTCTGTAGGTCAGATCAGTAAGCTCATCATCAAACAACAGCCAGGCGGCGGTAGCATCTACCTGAAAGACATTGCCGAGGTGGTTGATGCGACGGCAAAAGTGACGGCTATCAATCACATCAATGGTTTGCCATCCGTTGGTGTACAGGTGATCAAACAAACCGACGCTAATGCGGTAAACGTTAGTAAAGGTGTAAAAGCGATGTTCAGCCGACTGGAAAGCCAATATAAGGCACAAGGCATTCGTTTTACGGTTTCAAGCGACCAATCCACCTATACGCTTCGCTCGGCGGACGCGGTAATGGAAGACCTTGGGATTGCGGTTGTGATCGTAGGGGTGGTCATGTTAGCCTTCCTGCATAGTTTCCGCAGTTCCATGTTCGTAATGGTCGCGCTGCCCTCTTCTATTATACCAACCTTTATTGCAATGTATTGCCTTGGTTTTTCACTTAACCTGATGACCCTGATGGCCATGTCACTGGTCGTTGGCATCCTGGTCGATGATTCCATTGTGGTGCTGGAGAATATCTACCGGCACCTGGAAATGGGATCTGATCGCCGTAAGGCGGCGCTGGATGGCCGTAACGAGATCGGTTTTACAGCCATGGCGATTACGCTGGTGGATGTTGTTGTTTTCCTGCCCCTGGCATTGTCCGGTGGTATGATCGGTTCGATTTTGCGGGAGTTTTCTCTGGTTGTCGTATTCTCCACACTGATGAGTTTGTTTGTGTCTTTTACGGTAACTCCCATGTTGGCCAGCCGTTTCGGCAGGCTGGAGCACCTGACAAAAGAGACGCTTTGGGGCCGCCTGAACCTGGGCTTTGAACATATAATTGATGTGTTAAAAGAAAAGTACGGTAAATTACTGGAAGTCGTATTATACAAAAAACGCTGGTTGCTGTCCATGGTAATCTTGCTCATCATTGGGTCGCTCATGCTGGTCGGCAAAGGTTTTATCGGCGCTTCCTTTATCCCTGTGAGTGATCAGGGCGAATTATTGCTTAACCTGGAACTTGAACCGGCGGCCTCCATCTACCAGACCAATATGGTCACCCAGCAGGTGGAAAAAATAGTTATGGCCCGGCCGGAAGTGGAGAAAGTCTTTTCCAGTATCGGTTTTGTAAGCGGCGGTGTCGTGGGTACCGGTAATAATGCGAACAGGGCTGAGCTTACGGTCAGCCTTAAAGATCGTAAAGAAAGGGGTATGACTGCCGACGAGTTCGGTGTACTGATACAACAAAAACTGAGTGCTGCAATTCCAGGTGTTAAAATAACAGCATCATCGACGTCTATCACCGGCAACGCCAGTTCCGCGCCTATACAGATCGCAATTAAAGGGGTGGACCGACAGGCTGTTCGCAGCGTGGCGGAACGCTATCGAAGCCTGGTAACTGCTATACCGGGAACCAAGTTTGTGCAGCTGTCGGTAAAAGACCAAAAGCCGCAGGTGGACGTGAAGCTGAACCGGGATAAAATGACCTTGCTGGGCATCAATGCGAGCCAGGTCGGAGGCTCCCTTCAAAATGCCTTTAGTGGCAACAGTCAAGGCAAGTTCAAACAGTCAGGAAATGAATATGACATACTGATCAGTCTGGACCGTAATGACCGGTCTAATATCAACGACGTGCGCAACCTCCCTTTTATCAATAGTGACGGCAAAGCCTTTGTGCTGAGCCAATTTGCAGAAGTCTCAGACGGGCTGGGGGAAAGTGTATTACAGCGAAGCGACCGGATGGGTTCGATCACGGTTAACGCCAATGTTGCCGGACGTCCAACGGGCACAGTTGCCAGTGAGATCAAATTGAAGGCGGCAAAGATCAAACTTCCCGAAGGAATTACGGTGGAATATCTTGGTGATGTTAAAAATCAGGCAGATGCTTTTGGCAGCCTGGGCCTTGCACTCATTATCGGCATTGTCCTGGTTTATCTCATTATGGTCGCGCTCTATGAAAGCGTAATCTATCCCTTTGTCGTGTTATTCTCTATACCAGTGGCCTTAATCGGTGCCTTGCTCGCGTTGGCGCTTGCCATGGAAACGCTGAATATCTTTTCGATCATTGGCCTGATCATGTTATTGGGCCTGGTGTCCAAAAATGCCATCCTGATCGTTGACTTTACCAATCAGTTAAAAGATCTGGATGGTTATAGCGCTAAAGAGGCATTGATCGAAGCGGGCAAAGAGCGCTTACGACCGATATTGATGACCACATTGGCCATGATCCTGGGCATGCTTCCCATTGCTATTGCTACTGGTGCGGGCTCGGAGATCAAGAACGGTATGGCCTGGGTGATCATCGGCGGATTGACCAGTTCCATGATACTGACATTATTTGTTGTTCCGGTGATGTACCTCATTATTGATCAATTGGCTATGAAATTCCGGAAAAAACAAACGATATAATTTGGGCCGATCAGTTGAGTCTTCAATTGTCGATTGAAACCTCATAAGTGCTCCTAGGGAGACTATTTTCCATCAGCACCCGTAAATTCGTTTGAATCCGGGCGATGCCTGGTTAGGAAACCTGGTTGTTGCGGCTGAACTGATAGTGACGGGATCATGAGCGTATTATCTCCTCCACTTAATCTTTTACAGATGATAACTGCAAAGATTCGCGACCGGATGATTTCGGGAGAATTGCCATCGTGCATATTGCCATTTCCTACCACTTTGTCGATTCCCGGACACCCTTCCATAGAATTTGAATTTTATTTGATCTCGGATTTCGATAATATATATAGCGTTTGTGATAGCACTTGCGCGGGAATAAAGTGTTCATAATTAGAGCATCCGGAAGTAACCAGCCGGTAAACCAAGCTGTTACAGCAGTTTTCCTTCAATCTCTGCCATCGGCAGATCCTCTGGATAGGCCGCTCCATCTTAACATAGCTCAAGCGTATTTCTTACCATAGGTCAAATAGATGCAGCGCAATTAGCACCAACTTTGTCATGTTAATTAAAGAACAAATTAAAAATCAAAAACATGAAAACTTTATCAAAGGCTACCGTGATACTATTATTAATAGTAAGCACAATGGGTTTAGGTGTAAAAGCACAATCCAAACAGGAAATCGCAAAGATGCAGCAACAGTTAAAACAACTGACAGCAGCAGACAAATTAGTTCAACAACATTTAAAAACATTTGACACGTTAGACTATACCGTATTCAGCGGCCAGCAATGGGCCCGCTTTCACGAAAGCCATGGTAAGGATATTAAAGTATACTGGCCGGATGGTCACATCACAACTGGTTTGGCTAAACATGTTGACGATATGAAAGCATTATTTGTTTATGCGCCTGATACGCGCATCAAACAACACCCTATTCGCTTCGGTTCTGGAAATTTTACGGCTGTTACCGGTGTTTTCGAAGGTACTTTTACAAAACCTATGCCTGTAGGCAATGGAAAATTCATCCAGCCGACCGGCAAAAAATTCAATATCCCGATGGCAACCATCGGCATCTGGAAAGATGGTGTAATGACTGAAGAGCATTTATTCTGGGATAACAAGGCCTACCTTGACCAAATTGGTTTAGGCAAGTAATCAAATATAATATTGCAGGCATACTTCGAAAGTATGCCTGCTTAAAGGATAAAAAAAATGAAACTGCAGGAACTGGCCAACATCGCCGGAAATTTCCCGGTTAGGGAAAAAACGATGCCCATGTTGTTTATCGGGCACGGCCATCCCATGAATGCTTTGTGGGATAATGATTTTACGCAAACGCTTACGAAACTTGGTAAAAACATGGATAAACCGAGTGCGGTATTGGTTATATCAGCGCATTGGGAAACTATTGGGACGTATGTCAGCGTCAATCCCAAACCACGCACGATCCATGATTTTGGCGGTTTCTCAAAGGAGTTATTTGATGTGAGGTACGAACCAATGGGCCATCCCGAACTGGCACGTGAATTAAAGTCAATGGTTTCCATTACTGATGTAATCGAAGATCACGATATGGGCCTCGACCACGGAGCATGGACAGTATTGAAATTTATCTGGCCCGATGCCGATGTACCGGTATTTGAAATGAGCATGGATTATTCGAAGCCAGCGGCATTCCATTATCAATTAGGCAAACAGTTTAAAGAACTGCGCCGTAAGGGTGTACTCATTCTTTGCAGCGGCAACATAGTGCATAACCTAAGAATGATCGACTGGCGGGATATTGATGCCAAACCTTATGATTGGAATCTGGAATTCGACCAATTTGTAAAGAATCAATTAGAAAACCGGAGTTTCGAGGCTTTAATCAATTATGAAAAAGCAGGAGCAGCTGCGCGTTTGTCTATCCCAACGAATGACCACTACATGCCGCTGATGTATGCGCTGGGATTGATCGACAAAAACGAGTCTATCAAACACATTTATGAAGGCTATCAGTTTGGCAGTTTAAGCATGCGCTGTTTTCAGGCCGGGTAATATTATTCAAAAAATATATAATGGAAAATAAAACGAACGCCCTGAAGGGGGAAGAGCTGATGCTCGTATATAAAGTACATCAACCAGTAGCGTCAGAAAAAAAGCCGGGTTTGATCCTGCTATTGCATGGTATCGGTAGTAATGAAGAAGATCTTTTCAGGTTAGCTGATAGATTCCCACCTGATTTTGTTATTGTTTCGGCCAGAGCACCATATACGATCTCGACCGGTAAATACACCTGGTTTGAATTAGGGTTCTGCAATGGAGAGCGGGTAATAAACGCAGAACAGGCTGAAAAGAGCCGTTTGGTAATCAATACATTTATCAGCCAGTTGACTGACAAATATGATCTTGATTCAAATAAGGTCTTTTTAGGTGGTTTCAGCCAGGGCGGGATCATGTCTTATAGTGTCGGACTCACTTTCCCTAAAAAATTAGCAGGAATATTTATTTTGAGCAGCAGGTTGCTGCCAGAGGTTAAGCCTTTGATCAGATCAAAAGAGGAACTTCAAAGTTTGCCCATTTTTATTGCCCATGGCAAAAATGACCCTGTGCTACCTTTAGCTTACGCTCATGACGCGCTTGCCTACTTACAACCGCTGACTGATAACATCACTTTTAACGAATACAACATGGTGCACACCGTGGGTGACCAAGAACTTGCTGACCTGGTTAATTGGATTTCAGCCAAAAGTCTTTAAATTGCGGTGTAATTTATCCGCATGCTTTCAACGCTCCTCTTCGACAATTTTAATAAATATGCCCGGATTACGGCAACTGATTTTGAACAGATCGAAAAGGTAATTGTTAAAAGGTTCATTAAAAAAAGAAGGGCCTTACTCACTCAGGGCGATATCAGCCGATACATCTATTTTATTGAAAAAGGTGCACTTCGATCATACACTACGGATAAAGACGGTGTAGAACATGTTATTCAGCTGGCCATTGAAGATCATTGGATTGCAGATTTGCTCAGCTTTATAACGCAGGTACCTGGAAATGTCAGTATTGAGGCAATCGAAGATAGTGAAGTTTGGTTGTTACCACATCACGAACTCGATCTGCTTTATGACCAAGTACCTGCGCTGGAAAGATATTTTCGGCAGTTATTTCAGCGGGCGTATGTCAGCCTTCAGCAACGCCTCAGTTCGACGGTAAGTCAGAATGCAGAAGAGCGGTACAGACTTATCATAAGCGATTTCCCACAAATTGCTGCGCGTATACCGTTGATTTACATTGCTTCATATCTGGGAATTACCCCGGAAAGTTTAAGCAGGGTAAGAAAACAGCTTTAACGCTAAAATTATCCAACTTTTGCGTTATTGATCAAAATCAATCATCGTTGCATTAAATTCAGGATTCAATTTTTTATGCAACGATGTCGGTTCAACCGTTACAATAACCTCTACGGTTGGTCCGACGTGCATGGCTAATAAATGACCTCCCTTAACGAAACCACCCTTTTCTGAAGCTGTGGTATGGGCATGAACTACGGGTTTATCTTCATACCAGGTTATATTCCCGTCAAGAGACGTTACTTCAGCAATTCCTACATTGATTACTTCATACTCCAGTCGATCAAAGTCAAACCAACCCAGCTCCACACTGAACGCACTTCCTATGCCTTGAAAATGAGCACTTTTCACATTGTACTCCAAAGCAAACCCTGTCAAACCAGATACAACTTCATCGCCCTTAAAAAAACTGACTAGATAAGTGCTGACATTTTCGACAGCACTTAACAATTTTACTTTCATGGCGGGAGCTTTTCCCGGTTCGGCATGCGTAGCTGCCGATCTATATTCTACTTTTTCCATAACATAAAATTGAGATTTATTAACTATTTTTCTGAAACCAAATTATATAAGCATCTACCGCCTTCTGCAAAAAGTCCTTAGTGCTTCCATCTTTTATTACTCCATCATCATCAAATAGCTCATTAACTTTCGGGAGATAAACCTCCGGCTGTTGCATGGTGGGTACATTCAAAAATACCAGGCTTTGCCTTAAATGGTGATTAGCGCCAAAGGCAGACAAATTCCCCGGTGAGTTGCTAAAAACTGCAGCAGGTTTTGCATCCCAAACACTCTTTCCATAAGGCCTTGACCCTACATCTAAGGCGTTTTTTAAAACAGCTGGAACGGATCTGTTATATTCCGGTGTTATCAATATAACGCCGTCAACTGATGCCATCTCCTCTCTATACGCTACAATGGCCTGGGGAACTTCGTTGTCATCATCAAAGTCCTGGTTATAAATCGGAAGATCAGCTAAAGAGATAACTTTAAATTTGAATCCTTCCGGTGCCATATTTAATACAGCGTTTGCTAATTTTTTTGAAAATGATTCCTTGCGCAGACTTCCAGCAAGAATACCTATTGTTTTGCTCATGATTTTATTTGTTTGATGGTTGAATAAGGGTGAAATGACCCAAACTAATAAATATTAGTTTGGGTCAAATATTGATGTGACTGTGTATGATTAATAAGATTGCCAGCCTATTGTTTGTATTCGCCGATCAATAGCACAGACTTGATCGTCCTTCCTTTTTCCGAATCTTCAACCGCCTCGTTAATATCCTGGAAAGCATATGTTTTGATCAGCTTGTCGAAAGGGAATTGACCTAACTGATACATATGGATCAGTTTAGGAATAAATTCCTGCGGGACACTGTCGCCCTGGTTGATCCACCTGATCTTGTAACCTTTGGTCAAAAAGATATTGGTTTCCAGTTCGAGCGGCTTACGGGCCACGCCGATACAGACCATTTCGCCCAATGGCGCCAGGCTGGATAAAACATTGTTGATCACTTCGTTTCTGCCGGTTGTATCGATGCCATACTGCACACCATTGGGCAATATCTCCAGGATACGTTTCGATACGTCCTCGGTTAAACTGTTAATGGTATGGGTTGCACCAAACTCTTTAGAAAAATTTAATCTTTCTTCATTGATATCAACGGCAATGATGACGGTAGCGGAAGACGCCTTGGCTGCCATTAATGCCGCTAATCCTACTGCACCGGTGCCTGTGATCACAATAGAGCTGCCGATCTTAACCTTCAGAGAGTTGATAACGGCCCCTGCACCAGTTTGGATACCGCAACCCAATGGGCCCAATATTTCCAATGGCGCATCTTTGGGAACTGCAATCACATTATTTTTATGCGCTATGGCGTAGGTAGCAAAAGACGATTGTGAAAAGAAATTGTCATTAAGCACCTTGCCATCCGGATAATGGTGATTATGCGAACCATCCATACGGGCACCCGAGAAGTTCCGCGGAAAAAATTCATAGCAGTAAGCCGGCGTACCGGAACGGCAGATCTCGCATTCTCCGCAATAGCCATAGGTCAGTACCACGTGGTCGCCTACGTTCAGGTGATGAACATCCTCGCCGATGCTTTCGATAACACCCGATCCTTCATGACCCAGGATCACCGGAAAGTTGGGAGAACCCATGACGAAATCGCGTGCCACCATATCGGTATGACAAATACCGGTTGCTACGATCCTGACCAACACTTCATCAGATTTGGGTTGGTCTAAAATTACTTTTGTCAGTTCAAATTCGCTGCCTTGTGCTTTAACGACAGCTGCTGTGATTTCCATAATGATTTAATTTAGTTTTGAATAATGTGATTAATTTATTTCCTGTTAAATTTAGAATAAGCTATAAATTCCCTGTTGGCACTACCATGCGCCGGTTCCAGTGTAAAAAAGTTTTGTTGATCGCCGGTATCATCAGGATAAGCATGGCCACACCGAAAAGTAGTATTGCGATGGTTAGGAATACAGCCCGGTTGGTTAATAACTGGGTTTGCTGAGCAAGACTTTGGCCAAGCGCTGCATTAGCTAATGCTGAAGCCTGATCAGCAGAAAATCCTTTACCAGTATACAAAGCTTTAAAGTCTTTGATCCGGTCTGCCGTAATTACATTGTCTACAGTCAGGTAACCCAAAAAACCTTCTTTGAAGTGCTGGTTGAAATACAGCTGCAGGTTATAATAGCCGGCTACTGAATTACAGGACGCGATGAACCGGGCATAAGCAGCTACCACAAGCCCGGTAGTGCCTGTTTCCGCAGGTAAGGAGGATACTGTAAAAATAATAATGGGAACGAACAAAAAACCTGATGCTGCTCCCTGCATCATAACGGGAAACAACAGGTCGGTAAAAGCCAGGTCGGGTGTCATTAAAAAACACATCCAAAGATTATAGGCTACCAAAAGCAAGAATCCAATTACTAAAAAGCCCTTGGTCGAATGACGTTTGGCTAAGGTAAGCCTGGTGGAGAAGATGAGCGATACGACAATCCCTCCTACATTGCATAATCCTAAAGCGATAACCTGCATGGTGCTCCATTTCAAAATCCCTCCGGCGTAATTATAGATCAGGTTAATACTGTCCTTGCTGCCATAGTAAACAGCCAGCAGGCAAAGCCCGATTAAAAAGTTGGAGTATTTGAACGCTTTGACATGGATCAACGGTCGTTTAACGATAGATTGCCTGTAGAAAAACAGCAGTGCGCCGCACAATGTGATCAGGGTACTGGAAAATATCCGCGGGTCTGAAAACCAGTAGTATTTAGAGCCATAGATCATGGTATAGGCGAACCCCACAGAAGTGCAGGTAAATAATATAAATCCGGACCAGTCGATCTGGAACAAAGGATAGGGCTTATGACCCGATGTTCCCCGCAGCGCCAGCAAACAGATCAGCAGGGTGAGTATTTGAAATCCGATCAGATAATAGTAGGTCACCTTCCAATCCGCCGAGACAATCACGAATGCTGCTACCAAACCAATTAATACCGTATTGGCGAGGATAGTGCCGTAAAACACCGCCGAACCGATAGCCTGGGCACGTTCACTTTCTAAACGGGTAAAGATGAGGATGAGCGCACAGGCAGCGGTATTACCAACTAAAATACCCTGTAAAAAGCGGAGGATAAAAAAGTAATGAATGTCCTGGCAGTTCAGACACAAACAGTTCAGCAATACCGCAAGAAGGATATTGGTTACCAGATAGTTCCTTGTTTCGAAATATTTGAGGAAACGGAATTGAACCGGCAGTATGGAGATGATCCCGGCATAACATAGCAACAGGGCGAACGAAATATCTTCAGGTTGTGCGCCGAGAAAGGCGATCATGTAATTCTGGGTCAGTGAGAACATCCCGAACTGCATGAGCGAAACCAGCAAGATGAGGAACAAGGCGATCCTTACGCCCCATTGCCAGTCATTGATCCAGTCCTTGAAATAAACCGGCTTACTCATGATGTTTTCTTTTTAACAGATACGGTCACATTCATTCCGGGTATAAACTGATCAGTGTCTTTTGCATCAAAGACAATCTTTACGGGCACCCGCTGAATGATCTTAACAAAATTCCCGGTCGAATTATCCGCCGGTAAAAGGGAGAACCGGGAGCCTGTCGAGCCGGCTATCGCTTCGATCCGGCCTTTAAATACTTTGCCGCCTATGGCGTCAACCCTGATGTCGACCGGCTGACCGACATACATGCCCTCGACCTGCGTTTCTTTATAGTTTGCGGTAATCCATTTCTGATTTTCATTGATGATGCTGACTAATGGCTGCCCCGGCTGGATCTGCTGGCCTTCCAGGATATTTTTCCGTCCTAACCTTCCCGAATAAGGTGCTCTGATGATCGTATAAGATAAATTCAGCCTGGCCAGATCCATTGCAGCCTGCTTGCGTTTGATATCCGCTTTAAGCAGCGCGAAATGTGTTTTTAGCTCATTGACCCGTGCCTGATTGGTTCTTAGACTATTCTGCGCAGCGCTGTAATCGCTGGCGGCTACATCGTATCGCGCCTGTACCTGTTCCAGATCGGAACCTGTAGCGGCTTCTTCTTTGACCAGATTTTTATAACGCCTGATATCCTGTTGCTGTTGCACGTATCTGGCCTGGGCTCCCCTGATCTGGTCCTTATTGACATCAGTTCCTAATTCGGATGAATGGATTCCGGCAGACAGTACGGTAAGTTGCGCACGCGCGTCGTCCATAGCCGCTTCGGCAGCTTCCAACTGCGCTTTATATTCCCGGTCATCCAAAATGACCAGCGTGTCACCGCGTTTCACCAGTTGATGCTCTTCGAACTTAACCTGTTCGATGTATCCCCCTGCCCGTGCAGATACCGGGTTGATATAGGAATCCACCTGGGCATCATTGGTTTCTTCGTAATGCCGGCTAAAACCCCAATATTGAATGAGGTAAAATATGCCGGTCAGAACAACAATTACAGCGATGATCGTGATGACAATATTTCCCGGGTGGATCTTTTGATTTTCTTTTTTCATGTCGAAGGCATTAATTACAAGTTACCACTGGTGTATAAGAGGTGATAGTAAATGGTGAGTGCATCAGTTTGAGCTCTGATCAGGTTGAACCTTGATTCCTGAAGCAGGTTATCTGCATCCAGAAGGTCCGTGAGCAGAGCCAATTGGTTGAAATATTTGGTGGTAACGATGCGGTAATTGACCTGCGATTGTTCCACAGAACGCTGATTAACAGCGATCCGGTTCAGTGCCTCTATATATTTAATGTAGTAAGATTTGACATCGGTGGTGATATTATCTGCGGTTGCCTGCTGCTGCAGTTCCAGTTCTTTGACCCTAAGCTTACCGGCAGCTACTTTGCTTCTATTGTGATAAAGTGAGGAAATGCTGTACTGTGCTTTGAGACCTACAAAGCCAACGGCATACGCCTGGTTCACGGAAGGGAAAAACAGATAATTCGGGTAATTTAAGCCGTAAGCGGTATAAAAAGCTAAGGATGGCAAATTGGCACTTTGAATACCACTCACCCGCGCACGTTGTATTTCCACATTCTCCCCTGCTTTACGTACGCTGATAGAAGATATACCGGCCCGTTCGATCAGTTGGAGCAGGGAATCAGGCCTTGGCTTTGGCATGGCGGCAGAATCGGTAGGATTTAAACTAACGCTGTCCGGCACATTCATCAGTACGTCCAGCTTTTGATTAGCTATACTGATATCGTTATCGGTTTGCTGCAGGGAAAGTTCAACGTTAGAAAGCATAACCTCAGCGCGTAATACATCACTTTTGGTAACCTTTTGATTTTTGTACAGTGCGTTGATGTTTTTGAGGCGGGTTTGCGCTCTCTTTAACTGATCCTGAATGTATTTTTTCAAGTCAGCAAGCCTGACCAGATCAAGGTATTGACCTGCAGTTTGCAGCGCGATGTTTCCTGACTGGTCCTCGGCATTTAGTTTTGCGAGGTCCAGCCGCGAAGTTTGTTCTTTTTGGAAGGCCCGCTGACGTCCGCCACTGTAAATATTAAATAAGGCATCCACCCCAAAGGCAGCAGCATTTGGAGTTGGTTTCCGCGGGCCGGTTGTGGAATGACTAAGACCTTCGGTAAATAAAGTAAGGTCAGAAAAACGCTGATAAGATCCGCTCATATTGACCGTTGGGAGTGCCGCCCGGTAAGCGTCTTTTCGGTCTTCACCGGTAGCGCTTTCTTCGATCCGGGCTGCCTGAACCCATTTGTTCTGGCTTTTAGCAAACTGAATTGCTTCAGATAAAGAAACGTTGAAACTAGCCGGACCGTTTACCTGGGCAAACAGGCGCTCTGAATGCCCAGTCCATATAACAACTAACAGTATAGCCACAGACAGGCAGGGGTTTTTAGCATAGAAGCAGCACTTAGACATGACTTAAATTGTTTGAAGGGTGTTTTTCAGGGACGACCATTAACAAGATATAGTCGATCATTCGCCCGGTCATATCATCTCTTACCGGCTCGTATAGATGCATTAGTGAAGACAGGTTACCTGTAAAGACAGAAGGGATAAATGACAGGATATTGAGCGCAAAGATCTCTGCATCGATGGCCTTAAAATGCCCTGTATCCATACCGGTTTGAATGATCTTCAGCAGGAACCGGTAAATCTGGACGCGGGCTTCCGTTACCATTTCAATTACAGCGGGATGGCGGCGCGTGGCTAACTGGTTATAAAGCAGTCGATGAAAACTATTATTCGAAGAGATCCTTTTGATGTACAGGAGTAGATAGCCCCTTAATTTTTTTTCGGCATCAAGTTTAAGTTTATCAAACCCTTTGATCTCTGCCGTAATTTCGATTAGCCTGTTCTTGAATATTTCAAGATAGAGGGCTTCTTTCGATCCAAAGTAGTAACTGATCATCCCGGAATTAATATCCAGCTCTTTTGCAATAAGCCTGATAGACGTCCCGTCAAAGCCATGCCTGGCAAATAGCTCTTCAGCACCTTTTAGTAAGAGCTGCCTGCTATCTTGAGTAGAATGATCTGTCGGTACGGTCATGTCCTGTTTATCTTTTTTGATAGGACAAATTTCCGTCGAAATCAGCGGCATAACTCGGCTGTATTACCTCATTGTTCGTCGAAATGGCGTATTAATTATCTATTTTACACCATTGGCGCAGAAGAAATTGTTTATTAAAGGAACCTTTTCCGATAAGCTACCGGGGAAAGGCCGGTGTTGGCCCTGAAAAACTTACCGAAAACGGACTGATCTGAAAAGTTCAACATGTTGCTGATCTGAGAAACGGTAAGCGATTTGTTCTGTAAGAGCACTTTAGCTTCCAACGCAATCGTTTCATCGATCCATTTACCGGCAGATTTTCCGGTGTGTTTTTTGACAGCAGCTGAAAGAGACTTGGGTTGGACATGCAGATGGTTAGCATAAAACTCCAATTTGCGCTCGTGCATGTAATTGCGGTTGAGCAGTTGTTTGAATTTTGCAAAAAGCGTATAGCCGGTCAGTGAAGAATGAACTCCCGCTGTATGCTGTCTGTGATAGGCATCGATTTCGTAAATCAACGCGAAGATATAATTTCGTATAATCTCGGCCTGATGATAATTGGCTGTAGCTTGGCTTGATTTGATAATCTCAAAGATCTTGCTGAATTTGATCTGATAGGCATCCCCAATAGCCAATACGTGGAGATCATTATTTTCAAAAAAATCATACTTGTTAAGGAAAAGCCGGTCAGCATATTGTTCCAGTAAAAAGGTGTCTTTAAAAAAAATGATATCCATCCTCAGTTGGTTACTTCTTTTACGGAAACTGCGGATCACTGACGGACCAAGGGTGATAAGAGAGGGTGCTTCGATCTCAAAACTGTTAAGACCTGCTTGCAGATAAATACTTCCCTCAGTAAGATAAGCCATGGCGTAACTCTCCGCCCGGTATGGTTCTTCCGGATAAGGATGGCTTGCCGCGGATATGAACAAGTATTCTTTGCTGTTATCTGCAACAGAAAAAAGGCGGCTATGCCTGGAAAGCGAAAATGTTTTGATTTCTTCCAATAGCGTGAAAATACAATATTAAAATAACTGAAATTTCTTTTTGCCACTATTTATCCTAAAATATGTCCGTTTGCTCCATTTGAACGAACTCTGAAGCTATTACGACGAAAACGGCTAAAAATTGACCTGTACTATTGCACTGACCATATAAGCTGTTATTAACATGACAGCTGGCAACTATAAAAAATGATGTCCGTACAAACCGCATTTCCAAAAATCACCAGCAAAGTTTTGCAGGATATGAAAACCAACGATGAGAAAATCTGTATGCTCACCGCTTACGATTTTTCCATGGCCCGGATATTCGATGAGGCAGGAGTTGATGTGCTGCTGGTGGGCGATTCTGCTGCGAATGTCATGGCAGGCTACGACACAACCCTGCCGATCACCCTTGACCATATGATTTACCATACGCAAAGCGTAGCAAGAGCGGTTAAAAGGGCGATGATCATCACAGATCTCCCCTTCGGCACCTATCAGGGCGACAGTAAGCAAGCGCTTAGTTCAGGGGTAAGACTGATGAAAGAAGCCGGAGCACATGCGCTAAAACTGGAGGGCGGAAAAGAAATTATAGATTCGGTTAGCAGGCTGATCCAGGCAGGTATCCCAGTTATGGGACACCTGGGGCTGACCCCTCAATCTATTTACAAGTTTGGAAGCTATGCTGTTCGGGCAAAAGAGGAGGACGAGGCAAATATGTTATTAGATAATGCAAAGGCATTGCAGGAGGCCGGTTGTTTTGCTCTCGTGTTAGAGAAAATTCCGGCAACCCTTGGAAAAACAGTTGCGGAGTCGCTTCAAATACCTGTAATCGGCATTGGTGCGGGCAAACATGTGGACGGACAGGTGCTGGTGATGCACGATTTGTTAGGCATTTCCAAGGATTTTGCTCCCCGGTTCCTGCGCAGATATTTGGATCTGTATAGCCAGATCACCAACGCGACTAATGCCTATGTCTCAGATGTCAAGTCGCGAAAATTTCCCAGTGATAAGGAACAATATTAACTCATATATCATGGAGCTTACGTCATTATTCCTCAAATCTGAAATACAAGACATGCCGGTCATCAGGGTGTATCCTGATGGAGAAGATTATTTGCTGCTTGACGAGGCCATTTTAGAAAAGGCACTCATTCTGGAGAACGAAAAAGTGCTGATCTGTAATCATTCAAACGGCGCAAGGTTCGACACTTACGCGCTTAAGGCACGTATTGGCAGCCAGACATGTTTTGTTTCCGGCCCGGCAACCAGACTTGTTCGTGCCGGCGATCATATTAATATAACAAGTTATGCCAGATGCCTTTCCGGTCAAATACCCGCAGGTTTCCCTGTCATCATTGTCCCAATTAAAAAACCAGCTAAAACACAGCTTTAATTTAAAAATATCATGACACCATATGGAAATAATATCGTCATTATCGGCGGAGGGTTCGCCGGAATAAATGTCGCTCAAAACCTTTTGAACAAAGTTAAAGACTTGCACATTACCTTGGTAGACCGAAATAATTATAACTTCTTTCCTCCCCTACTGTACCAGGTAGCGACAGGCTTTTTAGACGTTTCTAATATCAGCTACCCTTACCGGAAATTATTCAGGAATCATCCTAATTTCACCTTCCGAATGGGCGAGCTGCTGGAGATCAAACCTGAAGAAAACCTGGTGGTCTTATCTTCAGGGGAACTGCGGTATTCCAAACTCATTTTAGCCACCGGAACGGCAAGTAATTTTTTCGGAAACGAAAACGTCCGGAAACATGCCCTTCCCATGAAAACCGTTGCCGATGCACTGTTGTTAAAAAACACGCTTCTTACCAGACTCGAAGAGGCTACACTTAGCAACAATCCGACTGAGCAAAAAAAACTCACTAGTGTCGTCATTGCAGGAGGCGGCCCTACTGGCGTAGAAATAGCAGGAATGCTTTCGGAACTTAAGCAAAACGTTTTCAAAAAGGATTATCCTGAACTGGCAGGATTGCCGTTTGATATATATGTGCTGGACGGCTTGCCGACGCTATTGGCCCCAATGACCCCAAAATCACAAGAGTATGCGCTAAAATCGCTTGAGTCTATGGGTGCCATCATTACCTTAAATCAATTAGTAAAAGACTATGACGGCGAAAGTGTGTTGCTTGGCGACGGTTCACGGATCGAAACCAAAACCTTGATCTGGACCGCCGGGGTAACCGGCCAGATCTTTGCAGGTATACCGGCTGAGTTTTATGGACGCGGTAAACGGCTGCTGGTGGACGCTTGTAATAGAGTAAAAGGCACAACCAACATTTTCGCGATCGGAGACAGCTGCCTGTTAACTCTGGATAAAGGTTTCCCCAACGGCCATCCACAGCTGGCACAGGTAGCCATACAGCAGGGAAAAAACCTTGCCTATAACATTCATGCAGAATTGACCGGACACCCCTTAAAGCCATTCCGATATTATGATAAAGGATCAATGGCAATAATTGGCAGGAACAAAGCAGTAACCGATCTTCCTAAACCAATTCTTCATTTCCAGGGATTCTTTGCCTGGTTGATGTGGCTGTTCGTCCACTTGCTTTCGCTTGTCAATTTCAGGAATAAAATAAAAACACTGTTCAGCTGGAGCGCAGCTTACATTTCGAAGGATCAATACCTAAGGATGATTGTCCGGCCGGCTATTAAAGAACATGAGCTCCCGAATGCCGAAGCTAAATAAGCCTTAATCAGTTGCATATTCATTTCTTACATCTTAAAATTTAGTACTATGAATGACTTAAAAGAAAAAGTAGTTTTTATCACCGGAGCTGGTGGTGGAATTGGAAAAGCGATCGCTTCCGCGTTCGCCGGAGAAGGCGCTAAAGTTGTTGTTGGTGATATTAAGCAGGAATTCGTTGCCGGAACAGTTAAAATATTGGAGGAGCAGGGTGCTGACGTGTTAGGCGTAACCGTAGATGTTACCAATTATGACTCGGTGAAAGCAGCACTAAAGGAAGTAGTGGAAACATTCGGAACGCTGGATATCGCGGTTAACAATGCCGGCGTGGTTGGTATCGGCAGTATCGAAGAAATTACACCTGAAGAATGGGACCGCGTATTAGGCGTTAACGCTAAAGGTATATTTGTGTGCACAAAGGCAGAACTTGAAATATTAAAACCAAAGCAATCCGGCGCCATTATCAATACGGCTTCCATTGCCGGAAAAATGGGTATGGCTCATCTTTCTCATTACGTGGCCTCCAAATTTGCGGTCATTGGATTTACCAATAGCATTGCAAAAGAAGTGGCACTAGACGGCATCACTGTCAATGCGATATGTCCGGGCATCGTTGGTACAGGCATGTGGCGCGGAGAAGGCGGCGTAGCTGACCGCTGGAAGCTGGAAGGGGAGACTGAAGAGCAATCGTGGGAAAGGAATAAGAAAGCAATCATTCCCCAGGGGGTTGACCAAACACCGGAAGATATCGCGGAAGCGGTTGTCTTTATCGCCAGATCACCAAGAATTACCGGCCAGGCTATTGCCGTGGATGGCGGCATTACGATGTAATGTTTTGTATCTAACCAAAGGGGCAGATCATGAATCATCTGCCCCTTTGGTAATAGGTAAATTTATCAAATCGGGAATCCCATTTAGTAAGCGAAATCCAGTCGTTTGTTACGTGCTGTTAGATTTTTGTGGTAAGCTCGACGCAGATCAGTGCATTTACGATCGATACCAATTTATCGATGTCAAAAGGCTTTTCAATGAACGCATCTGCAGCGCACTGCTTTGCAATGGTAGAAAGATTGTTAACAGCGGAAAATAATATCACAGGGATTTTGCTGCAACCCGGTGTATTTTTCAAGGCTTTGCAAATTTCACTTCCATTTTTATCCCTAAGCCATTCATCGAGTAGGATAAGATCCGGATTTATAGCTGATATTTCAGCAACCGATAAGGAAGCAGTCGTTGATATTACCTCAATGTTCTCCTCTTTTAATAATAATGCAACTAAAGAAAGTAAATCCTCATCATCATCGATAAACAATACTTTTTTCAGGGACATAGATAAAATCAGGATTAAAGGTTAAATATAACAATAAATCATGGAGAGATAACGACATTGTCACGATGCCTAGCCCATAACTTTTATACACGATTTCAAGTTTATTAATAAGGCGGTCAAATCTGACCGCCTTGTTTGAACCGTTAATTTTTTGTAAATGTCGTATCGGCAAGCTTCGGGAGTTTACTTACTTACCAAAAGTGAATCGGTAGCAAAAGAAGAGTTAACAGAAGATTAGTAATCTTCTAATCCGCCTAACTCAATATTCCAGAATTTACCGGTTTCTGTATTTTCGGTAATGGCTTTAAAAATACCGTTAACTGATTTTTCAATAGTAATGGGTGCGGTATCGCCGCCCATCCTGGTCTGTACCCATCCCGGGTGCAATGGTGTTACCCTGATATTTCTTTCGGCAAGCCTTTGGCTCAGCATTACGGCATAGACATTAATGGCTGCTTTCGACATGCGGTAACCCGGTGCGTTCGGCGCAAGGTTACGCAGCAAAGCCATTGCTGTCGATAAAAATACCACCTGTCCGCCATCGTTCAAACTGTTTAATAATGCTTCGGTGAACAACACCGTGCCTGTGGTATTCGTGGCAAAAGTTGCATTAAGTAAATCAGCTGTAGGCACTTCATCGCCTAAATCTAAACCAACGCCCGCGTTATTCACCAGTACATCTAATTTGATTCCTGCTTCTTCGATCTGTTGGGCAACTTTATTAATGCTTTCTTTATTACTGATGTCGCCCTGGAAAACCGTAAGATGATCATGTGTATAATCGCCGACTTTACCTGAACGCGTTACAGCGATTACTTCCGCTCCTTCGGCCAGTAATTTTTTTGTCAGCTCAAAACCGATACCGTTGCTTGCGCCGGTAACCAGCACTTTTTTAATTGAATTATTCATTTGATTAAATTATATATGAATGATCTCTGCTTAACTTTTAAGTGAGATTGTGTTAAAATTTAAAACTTCCTTCCAGCTGGACTACGCAAATCATCTTTTCGAATTCAGGTAATACTGATAAGTTATACCCGGCACTATGATTTTTTCAAAATCCATAACCCATTAAAGTGTAAACAAAAATCAACTCAACACTTTCGGTTGTTGAAGATTAACTTTAAAGTCAAGTTTGGTAGATGACTGACTGTAGGAATATCAACCGTTCAGGGTCTATTTGTAACCTTCAAATCTTTAAAATATCCTTCTGTTCCTATATCAACCCACAAACCAATTGCGCCAGATTTTAAGTTGCCTTTCATGTTTTTTATGGTAAGGGCGGGTTCTTTTTTATCATTTATATAAAGCGTTGCCTGTTGATCTTTCACCTCTATCCTTAGTGTTATCCATTCGTTGAGGCCAATATCGGCACTTGTTTCAAAAGGCCCACCAGGTGTACTGTTTATCTTGTCCATTTTATAATCCGGATAGGAATAATACTGAACCGCCTGACTTCTTACAAATGCATTAGACGAGCGGCCAACTTTAGGCCGTAGATACATCGATTCAAATGCCGAATTGTCGTCGTTAATCCTAAAGGCAAGGCCGATAAAGCCCCAGGAGTCCGGATAGGGCGTGTTCTTTTGTATCCGGCTCAATACTTTTACCTCTATAGTTCCGTTTTCAAAATTTGAATTCTTCAATTTTGCGTACAAAGGCCCATTAACCGTAGCGCCTAAGTGTTTGATATCAAAAGGCAATGTCTTTAAATCCCTTTCAACCTTCAGTACTTCCTCGCCATTAAGTTTAATGACAGACCCGGTGACGTTCACCAATTCGAATGACTGATCTTTTAAAGTAAGTTTTTGCTTACAGGCAGCAATCGTGCATAAATTAATAAGCAGAATTATTTGATGGATTCTTTTCATAGATTTTTTATTAAAAATGTGCGTAGATGCTTTTAACAACCTGATCTTCTGAGCGGCCGTTGGTTGGGCGTATTATTAAATTGACTAATTAAACTTTAAGTGAGCATGACGATTTTGCCCCCAGCGGCATTACTATCCATTAACTGGTGTGCAGCTGCTATTTCAGAAAGATGAAATGTGCGCCCAATTGGAAGTTTGACGTTTTCCGCTTCAACATCATTAATAAACTGCTGGAAGCTTTGTGCATCAACTCGGATCTGTCCGCTGTCATAAACGGTCAGGCCGACGGTAGCGGGGATGTATTCCATTGGGGCGAATTCGTTAAATGACCATTGCTCTGCCAACATTCCCGTCATACACACAAGACCACCAGGAGCAGCGCAGCTGAGGGAGTCTTTAAGCGTCGAAGTACCTACCAATTCCAATACTTTATTTACACCCTCAGGAAAGAGGGCGTTTATTTGAGCGGTCAGATTACCATCATCGATCAAAACCTGCTCTGCGCCGTTTTTCAGCAGTGTTTGCTTTTTGTCCGGGTTCCGTGTAGTCGCGATTACCGTCAGGCCGCTGTTCTTAGCAAGTTGCGTTGCCAGCATACCTATAGAAGATGTACCGCCACGGAGCAGGATCGTTTCTCCCGGCTGAATCTTCAGGGACAAATGCAATGAACCATATACTGTTTGAAACATTTCGGGCATGGCACCCAATTGCTCCCAGGAAAGTTGGCTTTCAAAGGAAGTAAGCAGGAAATTAGGTAATAAGGCATACTCCGCATAGCTGCCGTTGAAATTTCTTCCCATACCACCCATAAAGGCGGCTACTTTTTGTCCCGGTTTAAACGCTCCGGAAGGATCATCAGCCACTTCGCCAACACATTCGATACCGAGCACCCGCGGAAAAACGACGTCAGGAGAGTAACCCTTCCGGGTCATCAGTTCCGACCTGTTGAGGCCAAAAGCTTTAACTTTAATCAATACCCAACCATCTTTCGGCCTTGGTATATGGATCTCCTCCAAAATAAAATTTTCGGGACCTCCCGGCTCATAAATCAATGCTGCTCTCATGTTATGCATGGCTTATCAGCGATTATTAATCCTGTACTTTGTTGAACAGGTACCGGTAGATCTTCCAATCTGCACCGTCTTTTCTTAACACGAAAAAGTCCCGGCTGTTCTTACTTGCTGCTTCTCCGCCGCGGCCGATGGTTGTAGTCCTGGCGGTGGCATCAATAAATGCAAATTCATTTTCGACGTTAATATTTTTGATGTCGTAGTTGATCTTAAAATTTCCGTCCTTCAAAAATTTGCCGCTTACCGCATCCAGCTCTTTTTTTGATAGCGTCTTGAAACCGTCAGGCATAAATAAGCCATCCGAAGCGTAAAAGGATGAAATTGACGCGATATTAGCTTTGTTCAATACTTCCGCATAGCCGTGTAATACTTGCTCTGCGGACAATTTTTCATTTCTAGTGCTCATATCAATCTTTTAAATTTAAATAGTGCTTAATTCAGTTATTGCCGCATAAAAGGAACTATATCTGCCCAAACTGCCGGAAAATTGACCAGGAATGCCGGATGTGGGGCATTGGGTATAATAGCCAACTGTACTTTCGGAAACATGTAGTATGCTGCGATTACTGTTTTCAGCACTGCATTCTGATCAAGCTCACCTGCCATCAGCAATACCGGGCAACGAACTTTACCAAACACTTCTTTACTGACATTGACTGTATTGTAATATTGATTGATCGACACCAGCCACTCATCAAATTTTTCCGGATGGGGACTTAAGGCAAGCTGCTGTTTCCAATACAAACTATCCAGTGAAAACGCATCTTTGCGGGTGATGTTAAATGACCGCGATCCCTTTAGCCATTCTCCTGCGCCGATGGTGATCAGTTTCTTTACCTTTTCGGGGTAAAGACCGGCAAAATAATAACCTGTATAACCACCATCACTGAACCCTAAAACTATCGCACTGTCTTTGGTCACGGTGCTTACAATAGCGTTTACGTCATTGGCCTTTTGCTCATAGGTAGGTTCTGTAGTTCCCATTTCTGATTTGCCATGGCCCCGGGTAGAGACCGCTATGACCTGATAGTTTTTGGAAAGACTATCAATGAATCTTCCCATTTCATAAGTAGACCCGAAAACTCCACCATGTAGAATAACAAAGGGCTTACCCTTGCCATACACTTCATAGTAAATCCGTGCGTTGCCGGTATTCAGGTAGTGGCCAGCCTTCGGATTGTTGCCATAAGGAATAGCATTAACAGGAGTCGGACCGGCCTGCATAAAGCCCCTCAGGTGCTTTAGATCCTGAGCATCAATACCCAACGAAAATATTAAAGATATAACTATCAGCAGAAAGCCTGATTTTGTATTTAATAACATGATTTTTTGATTTTATTCTTTGAGCTGTTTAACGAACACCTTTGATTTATCTATCTAAATCGGGATCCACAACCAGGGCATTAAATTCCGGGCTGATCTTTTTATAGACTGCGGTCGGCTCAACGGTAATATAGAATTCAAAGGTTGGTCCAACGATCAGTTCCAGCAAATGGCCACCATGGCAGATGCCGTCACTTGTAGCAACGCTGCCATGAGAATGGGCGAAAGGTTTACCGTTGTAAAGCGAAATATCGCCTACAAGGCCGGTTACTTCGGATGGTTCTGCGATGTCCGAGAGCTTAAACATTTTGCGATCCTTATCGTACCAGCCAAATTTAGCCGAACTCGCGTCACCGAATGCAGTATAATGCGCATTTTTCACCTGGTATTTTTGGGCAAATTCTGCGATACCTGAGGTTACTTCGTCACCCGTCGCCAGCACCAACAGGTAGGTTTTTGTTTTTCCGTTCGTACTTAACAGTTTAACTTTTGCACCGGGCGCCTTGCCGGGTTTTGCCGGATTGGTCAGTGACACGTATTCCTGCGCGTTCGCGGTAAAAGTTCCGCCTAAAATTAGAAGAGCTGCAAAAGCTGCTATTTTGATTTTACCTAAAGCTGTTATTGTTTTTGATCCTTTCATCGTCTCTGTTGTTAAACGATGCAAAGATGGGCAGAGCAACGGCTACAGGCCAATATCATATGTTAAGAAATAATCTTAAACAAGTTTAAGAATCAGGCCGGGCGCGCCAGTTTCTTCCGAACCTTGCTCAGGAATTCCGGCGTTATACCCAGGTACGAGGCAATGTGAACATTAGGTAAACGGTTGGCCAGAATTGGGTAACGGGCCATAAAGTTTGAATACCGGTTTTCGGCGGTAATACTAATATTCTGCATTACACGGTTTTGAAGATCGATGTATTTCTTTTCGACAATAATCCGAAAATTGCGGTCAAACTTATGGTAATGGGTGTATAGATATATTAAATCATCATGTTTGATTTGCAAAATGACGGATGGCTCAAGCGCCTCTACATAAGTATTGCTTGCCGTTTCTGAATAAAAACTGCACAGGTCAGTGATCCAATCATCCTCGATTGCAAATTGCAAGTTGTATTCTTTCCCCGTCTCATCGATCACGTATTGCCTGAAACATCCGGATACCACAAAGGTGAAATATTTGGCTACGTCGCCCTGCTGTAAAATATAACCACGTCGTTTGACGCTGCGTTCGGTAAACCGGGCTGTTACCTCTTTACGTTCAGCCATATTAAGCGGGAAGTATTGTTCAAAAAATTTGATTAATGAAGCAACCGGCAAATGTTGAGTATCCAAGTCAGTTGAGTTTACGGTTAAATTAGCGTATTAGATTTTAGTTTTAAATGATTTTGCGCCTGTTTCTGAAATTCGTCCGGCGTTTGGGCCGTTTGTTTCTTAAAAAAACGGCTGAAATAAGGCCGGTCAGAAAATCCAAGTTCATAGGCTATCTCTTTAATGGTGTGCTCACTATGGATGATCAGCCGCTTCGCCTCCAGTATGATCCGGTCATGAATGATCTGTGTACCTGTTTTGCCCAATTTGTCTTTGAGTATTTGATTCAGCCTCTTGGAACTGATGTCCAGTTTGCCGGCATAGAAGTCAATATTTCGAACCTGCAGATAATTCCCTTCCAGCAGCATCAGGAACTCGTACACCCTTTTCTGTTGAATGTCATGTGTGGTGAACTCCTCCTCTTTAACTTTGATCAGCTTTAACAGAAAAACTTTCAGCAACGTTTTCAAGATTATCAGGTCTTCAGATGACTTCTGGTATTCGCCGATCAATAGATTATAAACACCGCTAAGATCATCTGCCGCAGCCTTGTCCAAACGCAGACAGGAAAATTCGCCCTGCACATTAAATATCTTGAAAATATCCAGTAAAAATTCCTTGTCCTCTTCTTCCAGTATCTCTCTTTTAAAGGAGATCAATTCTCCGTTTTTACCGGCTTTGTTCAACTGGTGAACACGGTACGGCGGGATCAGGTAGATCCAGTCTCCTTTAACCTCAAAATCATTGGTTTTCAGGGCGTGCAGCGGATCTTCATTTTTTAACCATACGATCTCAAAGAAGTCCTTTCTTCCAGGATCATTTAAATAACTGGGCGGGCAATTATTCAAATTCCTGATGTAGATCATCGCACTTTCCAAGCGATTGTCCTTCGTATCATTTGTCATTACGTAAAGGTAGCTACTTCAGCATTAAGGTGGTGGATAATCATATAATAATGGTGGACTATTCGGAAATAATCTATTTGGGCCTCCCTTTATATGACTTTCGATTGATCCTATTTCCAGATAGTCCACCCAATGGTGCTGTTTGTATAACCGTTTCCGATGGCAGAGCAGATACTTTTGTCGAAGAATTAAACGCTTATAAATGGAGTTAACAGATCAACACAACAAAGAGACCGCCGCTTCCATACAAGCGAACCTGATACAGGTATTACAGGAGAACACTGCCCTGGCAGAGACGATCGACTATTGCAATTTCGGAAAACTGATCAGCAACATCAACGAGGCGTCTGCCATTTCCTGATCGCTTCCGGCCGTTCCGGCTTTGCTATGCGTTCGGTAGCGATGCGCTTAATGCACCTGGGACTTAAAGTTTTCTTTGTTGGCGAAACAACTACCCCGGCTATCCAAAAAGGAGATCTGTTATGGGCCGTGTCAGGATCTGGAACGACGGGCACGATTGTGAAAGCAGCCGAAAAGGCTAAACAGGTTGGTGCATGTGTTATCGCAATGACCACTGATGCATCCTCAACGCTGGCCGGAATTGCAGATGTACACATCCTGATTCCCGCAGCAGAAAAAGAAGACCACAACGGAGCCAAATCAACGCAATATGCCGGGAGCCTATTTGAACAGGCAGTTCTTTTAGTACGCGATGCGGTATTTATGGAGTTATGGAAACTTGAAGGAACACCTGCCGAAGAGCTTTGGAAACGTCACGCGAACATGGAGTAATCAATAAATTAATCATATCATTTTTAACATTAATAAATAATACAATGGCAAAATTACAAGTAGCAATAGACTTATTGACAACAGAGGAAGCATTAGCGCTTGCCGCAAAAGTTGCACCTTATGTAGACATTATCGAACTGGGTACCCCGCTGATTAAAAACATGGGATCCGCAGTTATTACCGCAATGAAAAAAGCGCATCCGGATGAATTAGTATTCGCTGATTTGAAAACGGCTGATGCCGGAGAGCTGGAAGCGGATATTGCATTTAAAGCAGGTGCTGATCGTCACTATCGTGACACGCCTAAACTGTGGTCAATTTAAAGTAATATGAAATACGATTTTTGGGTAGATGGGGAGGATCTTCTGTAGGAGGGCTGAATCCATTTAGAAAAATGATTGGTGCATTGCATGAAAACGCAAAGGTGGCCAATGTTGTCATTCCACATTTGTTACGCACCGACGAAAGTAGCTTGAATTTTCTTTTACCTAAATATACAAATATGCCGGTGATATAAACGACGCATGGCTTGGCTTTAGAACCACTTAACATTTATATCCTTCCTGAAAGCAATGTGATGACGTTGCAAAATGGCGTACTCCTGCTACGCGACCGAAGGCCGGAAGAAATTATTAATCATGCTATCGACATCTTTTTTACATCCTTAGCTCTAGATGCCAATGAAAGAGCAATTGGGATGATTTTATCCGGCGGGGGAAACGATGGATTATCAGGGTCAAAGAAGATAGGAGAAAGTAAGGGCTTTGACTTTATTAAATATCCATATACTGCCGAATAGACAAAGATGCCAATGGCCATTATAGAAAGCGACAAGCCAGCCACTATATTATATCCGAAAGAAATAAATTTAGAATTATTAAGCTTACAGCTTTGAACTGATCTATTCACAATTTATTAAATTAGCAGCCCAGCTGCATCTTCCGATAATTCCTTTTCCGTTAGCCGTCAAAGTATATAACGTACCTGACTTATGGAAAGTTAAATCCCTAATACTCGGGGTCGTTAATTCGTTCCAGATGAAGCGTATTTCTTTATTTTACCTTGCCTTGGATCACGCAAAGCCATATCACCGAAAATGCTTTAGGTTTCTGTCAATAGTTCATACTGAATAAAAATTCAGTATGCTGTACGCGACCAAATTTAGCTACATTCATCATATGCTCAATCAAATTATAAACCTGTTCTGGACAACCCTATGTTTTGCCGTATTGGGCATATATTGGAGCGGCTATCTTGCAGAACAAAGGAGTTTCCTTGTATTGGCTGTGTTCGTTGTTTTCAGCATTATGACCTATGCCATTCCAGCACGGTGGATTGACAAATTAGGTATGAGTAAGAACAAATCAACATACGAACGTATTGGAGTAAAATGGTTGCTGTACTTTGTACAAAACGGAATACTGGTTAATCATTTGCAAAAAAGGCTGCGAAGACACCCCGGCTTAATCCATAATCGTGAACAGGCAGAAAATTATTTAAAAACTATTCGTATGCAGGAACGGTTTCACTATTGCTGTTTTATATTATTTACGCTAACTACCTGTAGCGCATTGTTAACCGAAAAACTAGGCATGGCACTGTTGATCCTCCTATGCAACATTACCTTCAATGTATATCCAGTATTGCTTCAGCAATACAACAGAATTAGAATCAATCGGTTGTTAAGAGGCGAATAGGATAGCGCCTTCCACTAACGCACTAACTCGGCTTATATAGACTCGCTCAGGAAACCAGCGGATTGCTCGATAAAATTTTTTACCAGCGTTATGTTATCGCCTCGAACCGGGAATATCAGGACCTGCATACACTGGTGAGTCAACTTCCATTCCGTCGCCATGCTTGACCGCGATTTTCGTTACCTTGCATATTCAAAACTATGTGTAATCTATTTCAATAGGTGGTACTTTTTAATCGTCGTAAGCAATTTATAATGAGAACGTAATATGTTTTTGACGATATTAGATTCCATTATGAAAAAACTGGTATTTATCGTGGCCATGTCATTGATCCAATCTTTGACATATGCGCAATCTATTATCCCAAAGCACCAAGTGGACCATCTCAAAATTACTATTCTCAGTACCATGCTGGCTCAGGAAGGCGTTGGTGACTGGGGCTTTGGAGCATTAGTTGAGTGCGACAGTATGCGAATTTTGTTTGATTCGGGCGGACGTAAATATGTAGTTCGCGACAACTCCAAAGATCTAAATATAGACCTGACCCGTGTGTCAACGGTAGTTCTTAGCCACGGACATCCTGATCATACAGCAGGATGGTCTCTTTTAAGGCAGGAATTATCGCAAAGCAACAAGCATGCATTTGAAACGACGTATGTCGCCACTGATTTATTTGACCCGGTTGTCTTTCCATCGGGTGGAAGGTATGACTTAAAAGCGGACTCTTTGGCTTATACCGCTTCGGGCGGGGTTATAACGACTCTAAAAACCTGGAAAGAAATTGCGCCCGGCGTATTCCTTACTGGCAACGATATACCACGCATATTTCCGGAGAAAAATTATCCTGCCTCGCTCAAGCGATTGAACAAGCAAGGTAATGTTACCCGCGACACCATTCCCGAGGACATGTCTATGGTTATTGTTACAGCACAGGGTCTGGTGGTATTGACGGGTTGCGGTCATAGCGGTACGGTTAATCTGATCACCGCTGTTAAAAAGCATTTCCCTGGAAAAAAAGTTTATGCCGCTATTGGTGGTTTTCATTTGCTTGCCGCCAGCGATCAGGATATTGAGTGGACGGCAAAAGCATTGAAGGAAGCCGGCGTTCGTTATTTTATGGGGGCACATTGCACAGGAATTCAACCTGTTCAGCAGATCATGGGTTTCGCAGGCCTTAAACGGAACGAGTGTATCGTTGGATCTGTGGGTGCTACCTTTGACCCCGCAATTGGGTTCGTTGCTGGACAGTTAACAATGGGTAATGATAAAAATGCTTACTTTAAAAAGTAATTATGCTTTTTTAAATAAACTTTGTAAAACGCTGACTTTTAATGATATGAAAAACATCCTGATAGTTATTATTTTTGCTACTTCAGTTAATAACGGATACGCACAACAGCTTTTTTTCCCGACAAAAAACTATGCTGATAGCGCAGCATTTCAAAAACAACTGCCTGATTTTGCGCGACGGGTTATTAGCAGATATCTGGATTCAAATAAGTTAGTTTATTACGATAATTTATTCAGGCTACAGCTTATTGCGGGGGATTATGAACAGTCTACGATCTCACTAAAAACAATAATCACACTTTTAGGATCGCAATCAGGAGACACCCTGTCCACTAAGGCTGTGGGGTTTGCTTTTCAGGTATATTTAGCCGATAGATTAAAAAATGCTAACCATAATAATAGTATAGAATCCTATTCGTCAACTTTCGAAACTTTATATGACGCTTTGAGCGATGAGGCACAGGAAAAGGTTCCATCTTATTTCACCAATGACATTTCAGAAATTAAAAGCCGCTATCGGGGACTGATCAATACAGCAAGCAAAACAGATAGTATCTCTGTTACTGCTGCACTAATCCTTTGCAGAACATACTGCGCTCTAAAAGTAACCGGCGAAACCCAGCGTAAGGCTTTGAACTCTTTGGCCAAACTGGATAATGAAAAATATATTCATCAAGATAGCGTACTGGTAAAAATGCCGGACGGTGGAACCATCTCTTTAACCGTTTACCGCAACAGAAAGATCACGACGACGCAGCCTGTTGTGTTATTATATAATATTTATGCTGGGGACGAGGCAAATGATTGCAGATTGGCTGTTAAGAATGGCTATGTAGGCGTCGTCGCTAATACGCGAGGCAAGCGGCTGAGCCCAGATGCATTGGAGCCCTTTGAACATGATGCTAAAGATGCCTATGCTATTATCGAATGGATCAGCAAACAACCCTGGTGCAGCGGAAAGGTGGGCATGTATGGCGGTAGTTATCTCGGCTTTGCACAGTGGGCAGCTACAAAATATTTACATCCTGCTTTAAAAACCATCGTGCCGCAAGCTGCAGCAGCACCGGGAATTGATTTTCCGATAATGAACGGGATCTTTCCTACTTATGCATTGCGCTATCTGCATTATGTGATGGATAATAAGCTTACAGACTATTCCGGATTTGCCAATGATCAGAAATGGAACACTGTTGCGGGTAAATGGTATCAAAAAGGCACCAGTTTCCGGTCACTTGATACACTGGAAGGACGGCCAAATGCGATATTCCAACGATATCTTAATCATCCCTCATTTGATTCCTTTTGGCAAAATACAATCCCTCAAAAACAAGACTTTGAAAAACTAACAATACCGATACTGACCACTACCGGGTATTATGATGATGATCAAATTGGTGCCATGTATTATTATAACCAATATCATCAGTGGAATAAAAATCCAAACGATTATCTGTTAATTGGCCCGTTTGACCACGGCGGTTCTCAATATCAGCCATCGAAAAAATTGGGTGATTACGCGATTGACAGCGTTGCACAGATCTCTATAATCAATATTGTTTTTCAATGGTTCGACCATGTGCTGAAAGGCGAACACCTACCTGATATCTTAAAAGACCGGGTAAATTTTGAAGTAATGGGTGCCAACCAGTGGCGGCACGTGAAAAATCTGGCGCAAATGCACAACGATTCGCTAACGTTTTATTTAAGCAATACGCAACAAGGAAAGGCTTATCAACTGACGCCTGTAAAAACTATGAAATACGGTTTTATTAATCAGCAGATTGACCTTACTGAAAGAAAAGACCTGCGCTTCCGCGGGCAGGATATAATAGCTTTCACTCAACTAATAGATAGTACACTGAACCCTGAAAAAGAAAAATTGGTTTTTGTAAGTGAGCCGGTAAATGGGACATTCGCCATCAGCGGCTCTATCAGCGCTACTATTAAATTAAAGATCAACAAGAAAGATGTTGACCTGGTGCTTGACTTTTATGAACAAACGCCGGACGGTAAATATTTTGCGCTCAATGAATCGTTGCAAAGGGCGAGTTATGCTAAAGACAGAACAAACAGGCAATTGTTGCAGCGTGGAAAATTAGAAACCGTTATCATAAATCAAAATTTTATAACCAGCAAAAAACTTCAGAAAGGCAGCCGGATTGTAATCACGCTAGGAGTTAACAAAAGTCCTAACTGGCAGGTAAATTATGGCACCGGGAAAGATGTAAGTGATGAGACTATTTCAGATGGTAAAGTTCCCTTAAACTTAAAGTGGTATAACAATAGTTATATAACTATACCAATTTTGAAATAATGATTATCCATGCAGTATTTCATTAGCATTTAAGATTTATTTGGTTCAATTATTTGATATGTAATGGATCAACGTCCGCCAGACCTAAAAGTTCGACCGAGCGTTCTCAAGTAAATAAATTACTAGAAGCCAGAATGCCGTTTATAAGGTTAACTTCACAGTAAAATTATTGTGTTTTAATAAAAGCACTTGCTGTAATAAATTAAATGTTACAAGCTAAAAGTTGAAGGCGAAGTTGCATAGCGCTTAAACCCATAAGGCAAATCAGGCCATCAGGGATCAATCACCTCTGTACTTATTCTATTATACTTTTGAGAGCATCGCTAAGAACGCTGCTCTTGAATGAGTTTTCCATGTTTTTTATACTCAAACGAATAGATTATGCCGAAGCGGAATTTAATCATTAAAGACAACTCGGATATTTTAGGGATACTTAGCATAATCTATAAGGAAGACGGTTATTCAGTGTTTTTATCGGATTACGGAAGCGAAATGTCAGCTGTGAATGAAATTAAGCAACACCCGATATTACTTGATATCCTACTGAAAAATCCCGCTCAAAATGGAATAAGTATTTGCTCAACGCTAAAGTTTAAGCCAAACATCAAAAAGCTTCCCGTATTTTTTCTGTCTGGGGAGGCTAACTTACCGTTTTCAAGCAAAAAATTTTGTGCTGACGCTTATAACCATAAAACATTTGACAAAGCTTATCTGTCAACTAAAGTAATCGATTTAAACATCAAATAAATGAAAGATCCAGCAGACAAATCCCCCTTTACACCAATGAATTTGGGCCCTGAAAAATTAAGATCTTTTTTTATCACCTATTTGAATAAAATTTATTGTGCCAAAACTCATTTGCACGAACGCTTGTCGGAGATACAGGAACAATCGCACTTTTCTGACCTGAAGAATGCCATAGGTAAAACATTGGAAGATGTAGGCAGGCAGATCACGAGAATGGAGGAGATATATATTTTACTAGATGAAGAACCATCTACTGGCAATTGCAGCGGATTGATTGGTATGGTGGAAGATGCTTATGAAGCGATCCATGAGAAAAGCTCCGACCCGGAATTACGCGATCTCTCTATCTTATTTTATATGCAGAATATTGAAAGTGTTGAAATGGCATCCTTTCAGATCCTGCAAATCGCAGCTGTAAAATTTAAAAACAAGCAAATCAATCAGCTATTGTTAGAAAATTTCAATGAAGCCAAAGCTGACCGTACATTGTTGTTATTGATAACTACTAAATACATTACTAGTTAAATCTTCATCAATTAATTATAAGCTTATGATTGGCGTTCATCCCCAGTAAGGCCGGTAGCTACTGGTCAAGGCGAGATGTTGGCAACACCACAACAATTGCAAACATTGAAGCCACTATCATAAAGATGGATTCTACTATAAGCACAACTTATCAAAGCGGTTGGCAATGAACTGGTCATCAGACATGAGTATATAATGAAAAACTACGTAGATGTAGATGCAAATACTTTGAACAAGCTATAAAAGGCCTGTAAAGTGTAGGAGAATATGGTGCGGGGCAAGGTTCTAAAATACCGGGCATTACTATGTGTGGTAAACAGGCACTGCCCAAAACCCGCATGGTAAAACGATTCGCTATTCGTGGCATTTGCTTTTCTTGATAACCATAAAACTGCTATAGCGGTCTTCATTGAAAGCTCTAACGATGACGGCGCCTGAGTTGCACCCATATCAGGTTTATAGTTAAATCGTACTTGAGAGGAAGTATAAGTAAGCGACCATCAGGTATAGAGCCATCTTACTATATAAACAAATTTACTTCCCATTTATTTGTCAAAGCCGGAGGGGACTAAAGCGGCCGGTAATAACCCTATACAGAAATCGATGTTGTTTTGATATATTGATAATTCGTTCCTCGTTAATTCCTAAATTACACATTTCATCTCAACTTGGCTCAGACGTTCGAAGCAGCTTAGTCTACAGCCATTTTAAGTAGTCAGTTGATAGCACTTTTAAAAGTATCTTAATTGAGAATTCTGTCACTTATATTAATAACATTCAGCATCAAATAAGGTACATCCTGGTCATATATTATTGGCGTAATTTTAATATCCCACCAGTTAAGGGATATAATGTGCGGAACAGGCGAAAGGAGGTTATAATGAACTGGATCCAGTTTTAATGTTTCTTTTTTTTCGATGACTTTATTTAAAGCTTCACGAACTAAAGTTAACCCATGGCTGCCGGAGACTTTATGATCATAGGCATCCAAAATGACATTTCTTTAATATTGCGTTTTAGGGTGAAAGTAGCCAGCTCAAAAGCGGTATTGTAATTAAGAATTGTGAAAATTGGTGCGTTGGACTTAACAATTAAATGTTGAGGGGCCCCCGTTGAGTAGTGCAGAAACGAGCGGGTCATTAAGCAGTTGTTCGAATGATGTTATCTGGACACTATCAGAATTCGGCTTAACTAATTTTTTCACAATTTGTTCACTATTAATTGAGCTATCTTTAGTATGCACCTCACAAAAGACTTCCCAGTTATTGTGTCCGCAGAATAATGATAAGGCATCCAAGGTATATAACGAAGAAGGAAAATTACTGATCATGAAACCAAAAAGTCGTTTCAGCGTAATTTCATTTATACACTTCTGAGTTTGTTTCATCACTAAAAAAGAAATGGTTCGGCAGTCGGAGAGCGTTACGCTATCGATTTTGCAAACACTAAGCACCTCAGTTTTCAGTGCCTCAAAACAATGTAAATGGAATAGTTTGTTCATGACTAAACATTTGATGTTAGGTATAGGCTAAAAAAGAAAATTATCTTGTGGTCTACTATGTGAACGGGTGATCAGATTATAAGGGTTATCGGTTCTTATATAGAATATGAAAAAGCTCAATATGTTTCTATAAACTGTTTAAAAAAATATAGTGAACAGATCCATAGTGTAAGTAGCAGAAAAGGAAATTTAGACGGCACCCTATTATTGGTGAACAAATAAAATCCAATTATGAGAAGCTAGCAATGTTACACTTCCAAGGTTTGATTTTGTTTACAATTTCTATACGTGGAAGTCATTGGGAATTACTAAAAATACACTATAACGGTATCAAATAATTTGTGGCTAATATAACAAGGTCACAAGAGATAGTAATTGTTCAATGATGTAGCTGGCAACGTGTTGTCTACCTTGAATAATTAAAGTAAACTTAAACACTCCAATCCAACTTCCCTAATTCGGGGTCTAGACGACCTGTATAATGAGGGATTATCTAATCTTCTTGGATCAGAGTATTAAGGATTATTGTTGATACAACTTCTCATACAGGCTAATGATCTTTCTTCGCAGTTCCACTATTAGAAGATCTTGCTCTTCAAGTTGATTTCTAGCAATAGCTAAACTATCTTGTAAGCCACCCGTTGGTACATTGTCTTTAAAACTTAAAAGATAACTTAGGCTTACATCAAGGGCTGCCGCTATTTTGACTAAAACAGCAGAATTGGTACCTGTTTTACCTGTTTCAATATTTGACATCGCGTATACGGAAACGCCAATAATTTCTGCAAGCGTTGCCTGGTTCATCTTACGTTCAATGCGTAACACAGCAATCTGCTCACCTACAGCAATGTTGCCTTTTTTCTTAATACTAGTCATTTACAATTACTTTAAAGTAATGTAGCAATAATGTTGAACTTTTTATCATGATATCATTCGTAATCCTTATGCTGCCGGAGTCTGAGCATTTGGTAATGTTTCGAAATTCAAACATTGAATTCGGGTTTCATATCATTTAATATTACTGTCATCAAAGTAATTTATAGTGCTTACAGAGCCTTCCAAATATACCAGCATGCCTTCCAGCAGAACATTATAGGTAGAAAAGCCAATGTAGTTATACATTATAATATGATGAGTTTCGACATGCTGTAATTCATTTTTAAGTTTCTCTATTGTGGCTAGTTCAAAGGAAAGCTTGCATTGAATATTGTGACCTTCCTCAAATACCGGTTTACCTTTTATCTGACCGAAAAAATAACTTTATTAACTCCTGACATGTTTGAAATTGATTTAATTGGGTTAAAAGTGAATTGAGAAAGCTTAGTTAGTAGGGCGTTTGAAATGATCAGTTTAGGAGGAACAGAATGTAAGCTTCTAGGAGACTGATATATTTCTCCTTCCAGTCGTTGGAATCATTAATTAAAGGGTCGTCAAGAATATTCGTAGCTTGAGTATCTAAAGCTTCAAACGTAAAATCATACCGGGTGAAGTGTTCTGGAAATTCGATTGAAAAATCGTGTTTGATTGTCCGACCTACCCCGTGAATAAATATCCATTTTAAAATCCTTTGTTGAAACAAATTGTAAATTGTCCTTCTGTTTACATTCGCTGCTGCGGCTAGTTCAGTTATACTGAATCCATTTTTTCTTAAGACATATCCTAGAATATTTCCATCGTGTCTTTCCATATAATTCATGTCGTTAAGTTTATTTCATTTGCTGACGATTTCGAGTCAACGTACTATAAAGTGTGTCTATGTCAAATGGTTTAAGCAAATAATCGTCGAATTCTAACTGTAGGTACCGATTCTCGATATCAATATTGTAACCCCTCCTAAAAACCGGACTGCTTAAAGGACGAAAAGTCTTAACTTTAACCAGTCAAACGACGAAGAACTCGATTATTACCGAAGCACAGATTGTCAAGGCCATCAAAGAATATGAAGGTGGTCGTGAGCTAACCGATGTATGCCGTGAACTTGGCGTGCACAAATCCACCTTTTATAACTGGCGTAAAAAGTATGCCGGTATGGACAGGCAGGAGTTGAAGCGGCTGAAAGAGCTGGAGGATGAGAACCGCAAACTGAAGCATATGTATGCGGAGCTTGCCTTAGATCATATCATTTTAAAAGAGGTACTCTCAAAAATGTTCTAAAGCCCTGCCAGCGCAAAGACATGATTACTTACCTGATGGAAGACCGTCAGGTAAGTATTAGCAGGGCTTGTCGGGTGGTAAAGCTGCCCAAATCCATGTATTATTATAAGAACGTCAGAGACGATTCAGAAACGATCGATAAACTGCTTGAGCTATCGGAACGGCATCCTACTGAAGGGCAGGATCTCTATTAAAGTAGAATCCGCCAGCAGGGCCTCATGTGGAACTACAAAGGTGTAAGACGTGTTTACCTGTTGTTGGGCATGAATCGCCGCAGAAAGGTCCGCAGACGTGTGCCTGCACGTGTTAAAGTGCCGTTGGTGGTGCCAGAGCGTGCAAGAGAAACATGGTCTATGGATTTTATGAGTGATGTATTAACCAGTAAAAGGAAGTTCAGGACGCTGAATATCATAGATGATTATAACCGGGAAGCCATTACGGTGGAGGCAGCGCATACCATGCCGGCCATCAGGGTAACACAGATCCTGGAGCGAACAAGCCATGAGCAGGGCAAGCCAAACTGTATTAGGGTAGATAATGGGCCGGAGTTTAACAGTAAGGAGTTTAAGGATTGGTGTGCGATCAAAGGTATTATAGTGCAATTCACCCAGCCTGGCAAGCCCATGCAAAACGGTTACATTGAGCGGTTCAATAGAACCTTCCGGGAGAATATACTTGACGCATACCTTTTTGAAGATATTTATCAGGTACAAGTCTTAGCCGATGAATGGATGGAAAATTACAATTACAACAGGCCGCACGAAGCATTGGGAGGTATAACGCCAGACCTGTACAAGCGGCTAAACTGTGGGGATACTGAAAACTCTATCGAGTTTCCAACATCCCCACAGTTACAACAACAATAATTATATTTTTAAATTAAATAAGTCTATAAAACACCAGTCCGAACTAAGGAAGGGTTACAAGTGTTAAACCGGAAACAGTGCCGATTCGGAGCATCTGTGAAACTTGACCATGCAGTTCCGTGGCTTTAGGCACCCCAGTTTGAATAGTCTGTTCGTCCTAGTTATTTCTTTCAGTCAACCAAATAGCATGGTCAAATTTTAGGAATCGAATGATTGCATTTTCGGAATTAGGCGATTAATGGCTTCGGAATTTCTTACGTAGTTACAATTTTCAGTCAAGTAACCTTAAACCTTATCATGTGACGGTAATTAAATTTCTAAAGTAAATTTTTTTATACTTTAAACCTGGTAACGTACCGGTCCAGTTTGCGGGGGTTGTAAAGGTGGATGCTTGCGCTGGGAATGATCCTACTTGCAGTAAAGGCGGCTTCAAGTTGGGCTTCGTACTGCGTAAACGAATTTCCTTTGTCGTCTATATTTAATGTTAGTACGTTGGTATTCATATTGTATTCACTGCTGAATATGAGGGCGCGCAAATCGGGGGGCAGGCCCCATTTAAAAAGGGTTTTCGCATGCAACAGTTTTTCGGCGATGGCCGGGGCATAGGGCGCGGTATTGTTATCGTTGCAAATCCACACCCCATCGTGCAAGCTAACATCGTGTGATTTTTGATCAAAATGCACCCGAAAATCGGTGCTATCGTAAACATCGCACCAGCATTCTCTGTCCTCCTGTGCAATCGCTACTGTAAACCACACTCTTAGCTTCATTGTGCTAATATAGGACCTAAGAAGTTGTATTAGTTCAAAAATTGTAAAAAAGCTAACTCATGCTTATTTACTTACTTAATTAGACTTTGGCACTGGTAAAGTTATTCGAAAAGTCCTTTCAAATAAGCTTAATCATCCGTGAGAGCGACCATCATGGTTTGATATTTAGCCATCTCCGCCCGAATGATTACAAGTTCGGCTACCAGGCGCGCAAGCTCAATCTTAACGCTTTCAATTTCTTCGATTACAGGCCGCTCATCGGACTGCAACATTTCAACTTTAGGTACCATATTCATTCGTTCGATCATTGAAATTTTTTTAATAGATATCGGGATATTTATAAGCCGGTGAGCGTCACTAAATAAATAACTTCTTTCCACCCTACTCCCACTTAAAGCCGCAATCCATGCAGGCTTTCTCTATAAAATTGGTCTCCTTGTAATCGATCAGGCTTAATACAAGAAAGACTGACGATACAATTATTGCAAAGACTATTAATGCATCATAATTACGTTCAATATTAAATATTTCAATCAGTAAGAAAACGACTGTAGCGATTCCTGCCATTATGGGCAAGCTAAGCTTGAATACCTTATCCTCTCGCAAAATGTGATACTTACCACACTCTGGACATTTAGTTAGTTTTCTCATACTGCAATATCTGCCAATGATGTAAATAATTCACCAGATGAAGCAATATAGTTACACAATTAAGCGAAAAATGAAATCATGAAAGACAACGGATTAAAAAAGGATGATGCAGCGGCGTGATTTGGCGGCAGTTCAGCTCTCGTGGCATTTATATACCTATTATAACCCAGGGGGGGATTTGAATTTATTTAAAATATAATGTTCCCGAGTATGAGATGACAGAAATGAATTATACACGACAATTACACCCTGATAGGGCTGATAAAATAATGAATGCCGTTGTTAATAAGTACAATTGCATCTATAGTTAATTCAGAAACCATATAGGACTCCCCGTTAAATACAGTTGTGACACTTTCTCCGTTCTGTTTGAAGTGAGATTAAACCGGCGACTTGTAAGGTGATCGTATTGGTCAAGTTCTGTTAATTGGTAAAGTTGGTTTATATCTTTTGCCATAAGTTCAAACCCTATTAAATCTCCTTGACTATAATAGTTTTTGTTGTCAATACTAACGTTTATTTTACCACTTAGATAAAGGCTTAAATTTAGTTGTGATATTCTCATCCAACTAAAATAAGCTATGCTTTTTGTATGCCCAAATATTTTTATACAGGTAAATCAAATTGAGAAAACTGCCTACTAAAAATATTATTGCATTTTAACCGGGTTGCAAAATACGTTGCATCATACACCATGCTGTTTTTTGAGTTAAACTAATGTCTCTACCTACCTATATTGATGATATGCATTGACGGCGCGTCGTAAGGATGAAGATAGCCATAATCCATTTAGACAATGGTACATTGCTCTTTTCAAAGATAGTGCCTTTAATGACGCTAAAATGCCTCCTGCAAGCGGCACATTTATAGCGTAAATACTTACTTTTCAACTCATACACATGCTCGTGGTAGCAGAACGGGCAAATGGTTTTACCTGCTCATCTTAATTGATTAGAAATTCAATACAAATTTCTTTTTTTGAAAATGTATCGCAACATCTTTTTAGTGCGGAATGGTAATTATTGCTAATTGCATTGCAGTAAGTATAATCTGTATAATAAATTACTCTACTTATTAGTTTAAATTGTGCTAAAACTTGTGCTTCGTTCATCTCATTGACTTCTTGTGCAATAATATCCAATCAATTTACATCCTATCAATAGCAAAATATTCTTGTTATTATTCAATACAAGGTACAATATCACCCTTATTTTTTGGGTGTAATTAGTTTATAACTGCCGTTCCTGTGCCTGCACGATCTCGATATCTGTTTTCTCAGTTTGGCTGCTGCTGTGGGCCCATCCGGAGTTAATTTGGTTAAAAACAATGGATTTCGAAACATACTGGAGAGTGATTGCGTAAAATGGAACGGCGGTATCATAGCAATCAAAATAGCAGCCACCAAGAATTTTTACTGTTAAGGTTAGCACAAGTAGATTTTGCCTGATTATTCGATCCTTAACGCAGATCCATATGAATAATTTTCACTGGTACTATATTTTAGTATTCCTGTTATCTGTTCTTTTCACTTGGTTGTGCATTCCTTCAATTTTGCATGTGGCCCGCGCCCGCCATTTGTATGATGATGTCGGCCACTTCCGTAAACAACACGACCACGGTATTCCCCGCCTGGGAGGAGTGGCCATATTTGCCAGCTTTAATATTACGCTGCTACTTTTAAGCATGGTGGACAATAGCCTTCCGCTTACTCACCTATTGACTGCCAGCATTGTCCTTTTCGCCGTGGGCCTGAAAGATGACCTTTCCGGGGTTAATTCAAGCACGAAATTCCTGATCCAGTTTTTTGTCGCTGCCATCCTTGTTCTTCCCGGCAATATCCGGCTAACCAGTCTATACGGCATATTTGGTATCTACGAGATCAGTTATTTCCTTAGTGTTATACTTTCCCTTTTATTTATTGTATTGATCGTCAATGCCTTTAATCTCATCGATGGTATTGACGGTCTTGCTGCCGTCACCTGCGTTGTCGTGAACGGCAGTTTCACCATATTGTTTATTTATATCGGACAGTTACAGCTGGCCGCGATAGCTTTAAGCATTACGGGAGCCGTCGTCGGATTTTTGCGTTTTAATCTAACGCCTGCGAAGATATTTATGGGCGACACCGGTTCTTTGCTGCTTGGCCTAATTTCAGCCTTTCTGACCATAAAATTCTTAGAGATCAATAAATCTTCGTCAACCAATGCACCTTTAAACTTTCCCGCGCCGGCGCTGACGTTGGCTATTCTGATCGGACCGGTATTTGATACCCTTAGAGTCTTTACCCTGAGAATTCTCAGAGGTATTTCGCCTTTCACTGCTGATAGGAATCACATACACCACCTAGTATTACGATTGGGTCTCAGCCATTCGCAGACAACCTTTCTACTGGCCGCTATCAATATTTTATGTATTGTTATGGTCATTGTTTTTAATGAATTGAGCAATCTGATTTTGATCACGATGATTTTAGGTACTTCACTTTTATTTGCCTTGATAATCACTTACCTTGTCCGGTCCAGAAGCCGGGAAAGCTACCATCTACGAAATCTATTTGCGTGATATTACTATATATCTTAGGCATTAGGGTATTCGGCCAAGGTTCAGCCGTGCTAGAACACCTCATATCAAATTGTTCCTAAAGGTACGCGAGGCTAATGCGGCTAACAGGCACTTTCCCATCACAGGCAAAATTACTGCTCTAGAATCATTGATCAGGCTGTTACGATACATGCCGGAGGAGTTGATTACGCAATTAACGTTTAGCCCACAAATTGCAAATGAACTAGTTAAACCTTATCTTAATATTGATCATAAATTGTTCGCTAGGTATGCCTATCAATGAGTGAGGTAATTCATAATCTAGTGAGACTACCTTTAATGGCATTTTACCAAATATTTTCACATAACTAGGACAACGTCCACATAATTTGAACAATAATTAACATTGGAATCAAACCATCAGTTTTGCCGTTAAATTTGATTGTAATTAAACTCTTCATGAAAAACAAAGTAGTTAAAACTGTAATTTTAAGCTTATTAACGTGTGGGCTGTTTATAACTCAAAGCTGTAGAAAAGATGTTCAGCTTTCTGGCACCTTAGAAAAAGCAAATGATAAATCCAATACTTTAGCAACAAGCGGATTAACGGCGTACAATGTGGTAAGTACGATTGCTGGTGTACCTAACAATCCAGGTTACACTGATGGCTCTGCAAAGACCGCTCGTTTCAAACTTCCCCTGGGTATACAATTGGCTAAAGATGGATCTATCTATATCGCTGACAATGGTAACAGTGCTATTCGAAAACTCAGTGTTGATGGCAACGTTTCAACGCTTGTATTAAAAACACCTCAATATTATGACCTGCAAAACCCTACCTCTGTAGGAGTTGATGACGCTGGAAATGTCCATGTTCTCAGTTATCTTGTTGATCAGGCAGGACTGACTTACACTTTTGACAAGAAAGGAAATTTTGTGGCCGGCTACGAAAGTACCTATACAGCCCATGGTGCATTGGCAAAGGACCCATATGAAGATTTTTTCTGGTTTTCTAGAGGTGACAACATCTTAAAACACATAGTTAATCCAGACGGCTCTACAGGACGGGATGATATAACTTATAATAAAGACTTGTTAACCGAAGAAGAGCAAGGTCGAGGGCAAAGTTTTAGAGGATTATTCGTTGGCAGAAACCGGGTTATATACTTTGCTATTGGACCGCGCCTTTTTAAGTATACGCCATCAGGTGTAACATCACTTCTTTATTCAAATTTAATTTCCGGTTTCATTACCAGTATAGTTTTAAATGCAGATAGTCGTACGATGTACCTGGCAGCTAGTGGAAAAATTCTGAAGATTGAGAATGACAAATTATCAGTCCTTGCTGGCCCTAACAGTACTACGCCTGATGGCCGTGATGGTGTAGGCGCGAAAGCAGATGTACATGCTTATAGCCTGGCTTTGGGAGACCATGAAAACAGTATTTATTTTTCCGACAACGCAACGAACACTATCCGCAAGTTGATGCTTAAATAGCATAATTCTTGACCATATCACTATGAATCGAATTATTGATGGATGGGTGTAGGTATGTTGTGTCTTCGTAAACCTTAATCCCATTTTGAATTTTTTATGAAAACGATAATTGTTTAGGACTATGATGAGGAGCATTTATATTTTTACCGTTGTATTAGAACAAACTGATTACAAAGTTTAGTCATTTTAAGATCGTGATAAAATTTTCTTTAGCATGATTTCTATTCAAAGACTTGAGCTAATAATACTGGATTTTAATTTATATGGACTGCATTGCATACCTGCCTCAAACAACTTAAAACCTCATACATCGACAACCGTGTCATTGCTCTTATAGCTAATTATGACATTGAGGATCGGTGCCTTCAGCAAGGGTTCGACGATTATTTGACAAAACCGTTCGAACTTGATACACTTTACAGGATGATACTCGGAAGTTCCGGGAAATTAACATTTAACTGCACAATTACATGGAAAAACACGATGGACATATTTTAGAGTATGTCGTTCGAAAGAACGGTATCAGCATAACTGATTTAGCGAAAGAGATGGATGTACATAGGAGAACAATTTATAATTTATTTCAACAAAAAGACTTAAAAAAATCGTTAATCCTTGTTGTTGGTCAAACAATAAAATATGATTTTTCTATTGAATTTCCCGAATACTTCACTCCGGATGATTTTGCACCTGATAGTTTTAACAAGAAACTTACTAATATAAATTCCAGTACCTCAAATGATGATTCAGATAAGTGGAAGGATAAATATATTAGGCTATTGGAAGCTTACAATGAATTGCTTTTAAACTAACTATTCAAATTGTATTAAAGAGATCTTTGTAGTTTTATTTCTATTCACTTATATCCAAATCAAAGTATGCCGGGAGTTAATAGAATAATTCTTATCGGTCAGGTAATTAGTAAACCTCGATATGAGGAAGCGACAAATCGCTCATTAACGGTCTTGTTCGATCTTGTCACAAAAAAGAAAATTAGAAATGGGTCAGAGCATATGAATGCCATCACATATTAATGCATAGTCATCGTGCCTCGTCCGCATTCGCATCTGTTTCTGAAGGCATGATGGTGTATTTAGAAGGTGATATCAGTACAATTTCGAATTACGATGATAATAACGTTAGACATTATAAGATCAGTGTTCATTGTTGACTTTTTCAATTTTTATAACAATTATACCGTTCCATTGAGATCATCCGATGGACAAAATTTGTGTAAAAATTCCTCACAGTGCGCAAGTATGGGGTTATACTCATTCGTAAGAATGTTTAATTTTTTCCTTATCAATACTTTTTATTTAGCGATTATAAACTTAATTAATCTAAAAGTAATATCCTGTATACTTTACATCTATTGGTTGTTAAATTAACTTCTGGCAACACTATTGAGTATCTGATCACTCAATAGATAACAATGGAAAATCACAACGGTCAAATAGTTGAGTATGTAGTTAGAAGAAATGGCTATAGTATAACCGATCTGGCTACCGAATTGAAAGTGAACAGACGATCGATCTACAATTATTTTCAAAACCGAAATCTTAAGCATGACGTTATCTATAAAATTGGACTAATCATTAGACACGATTTTGCTAAGGAATTTCCTGATTTATTCAATAGGAACAGTTTGACATTAGAAACCGTCAAACCCAAAGTCTTACAATTGTTGTTAACATGGGTGCTAACGCTGAACAACGGAAAGATAAATACATCCAATTACTTGAAGATTATAACGAGGCCTTAAAAATTCGAATTTTGAATAAAACCGATGAAGTAGAACTTGTTGCCTCTTAACAAATTATTTGCTGAATAAACTAAATCGAATAGATTGTGTTTAAATTGCAGCTAGAGAGCAGGGGTGTCCTTTAGTCAATAGTAAAAACTCTTCGGATACATTGCGAAGGGTTTTTTTGCTTTAGAGATAACTATAGCCGTTTTAGTGACGTATAAAAATTACAGCTATTGATCAAAACACCTTTTTCAGCCCCGGTTTTGAAGCCGGGGTTCTGTTTTGTTAGATTGATAGAAGTTGATTGTTGACTCTATATGGATAGCTTCCTATTACCACCGGGTAACTAAGTATAAACTTAGCATGCCGATCCACTTGGGATCGGCGAGCAATGTACGAAAAGCTTAATATTTTTGCTATAATTACTGTAATGTGATTTCAGTTACTATGGTTAAAAGAATAGGCAACATTTCTGTTGGTGAGAAGATTGCAGTATTACGCATTGAACGTAAAATGAATAAGTCAACGCTAGCGGAAATTATAGGCGTTTCCGTTTCTGCGATGTCAAATATTGAGAGAGGTAAAACAATTACCAGATCTGCTGTTTTAATCAAAATAGCTGCAGCACTTGAGGTAAGCTTAATTTATCTTTTAAGTTTTAAGGACAATATACCAACGAGCGGTTTGCAGGATAGTTTAGCTATTGCTAGAAGTAAACTTGAAGAACAAGATATTCTAATACTAGAACTGCGAAGAAAGATAATTAGCTTGTATGAGAAGTTGTATTAACAATAGCTCATTCTTTTTCAATTCAGAAAAATGTAACAAAGGGTATCTATACAAGTCGTCAAAAACCTGAGTTGGGTATGTTTTATTGTAGTGACTAAATTGTATTCTCAATTTTTATGTAAATTAGATAGCATAGTTCAAGGTATAAATAATGTAAGGGCCTGCATGCGCATCTTATGTCAATTGTATGGTTTAGATTACTAGCTACGGTAAATCTTTTAACATTTAAAAGCTGGATATCAAACCATTAGAAATCCAGTTTGTTAAGTATTTTAACAAAAACAAAACCAACTATGAAGAAGACCATCGCAATGTTACTCCTGACAGCTTTCAGTTTTTCATCTATTAGTTATTCAAATGCGTCCGTATTATCTGCTAAATTTCAACACCTAACTAAAAGTGGCAAGCCTGATAAACGCTACAACGACAGTAAGCATTTAAAGAAAGATGGGACAACCGATATGCGTTTCAAGGAAAGTAAGAAAGCTGCTGCTAAAAAGAAAAAATCTTAATCAGTTATGAGAAAGTTATTCAAAATAGTTGCTATGGCTGCCCTGGGGCTGCTTACCCAATTTTATAATGGCTATGCACAAGATCATCTAAAAAAGGATGGAACTGTCGATAAGCGTTATAAAACATCAGCACCTGCACTATCAGATACGCGTACAAAAAAAGATGGTAGGCCCGACAAAAGGTACAAATTAAACATTCCTGCAACAACACCGTCTGCTAGCACACATACTAAAGCTTATGGAACACCTGATAAGCGTTATAAAGACAATAATGCAACTCCTGGTAATCCACCTGTAGCTAATAATGACCACAGAAAGGCTGATGGTACTCCTGACCGCAGATACAAAGATTCACCTACTGCAGTTCAAAATAAGAAAGATGGTACGCCCGATATGGGGTACAGGGATAGCAAAGCTACTCCAACTGTAACTGAAGCGGATGCTGGTAGAAAGAAAGCTGATGGTACTCCTGATATGCGTTACAAAGGAAATAAGCCGGTATCGCCAACTGTTCCACCAATTCCAACTAATTCGTCGCCAGTACCAACACCAACCACACCTTACAATCCTCCGGCATCAACCGGCAGACATTTGAAAAAGGATGGTACTCCTGATATGAGATATAAAGAGAATCGAACACCTGGATTTGATAAGGATGGTTCTCCGGACAAACGATACAAACAAAACAAGCCTTAATAGAAAACGCCAAGCTGTGAAGCCTGGCGTTTTAAGTATCCATAGCCTTTATAACCTTCAAGGTTATTTAGCCAGCCGAGAGTTCAAACTTCAGTTGCAAAATTGAAGTTGAGCCTTAGATTTAATTTGTAATATATTGTAGAATGTAGTTTTTCCAAATTACATAACCAGCAGCCTTAAGATGAGTACCATCCGTCGTGAGATCAGGCTTTAGGCCATCCGTACCAACATACAATGGAAACAGGTTGATAAAGGTTAGATTTTGATTGGCGCAAAACTTTATTACCAAAGCGTTATATGCTTTTATATTAACTAAGTTTCCTTTTCCAAAGGGTAGAACTGAGTTAACATAGAGTTTAGTTTTGGGGCTTTTGAGCTTGATATAATTCACTAATTCAGTAAAGTTCTTATAAACGCTATGAACTGTAGTTTTGCCAATATCGTTGATACCAACCTCTAAAAATATCTTTTTGGGTTGACTCAGAATTACCTCATCGATGCGCTGTTTAATATCATTAATAGAATTACCACCAATTCCCCGATTTTTCAAATGAATATTTCCAAACATTTCCTGCAATGGAAATCCCTGTGTTAGACTTGTCCCAACAAACACAATGTCTGCCGTATCATGCGGCATTAACTTGAAAAGTTTTACTTGATCTTCGTTTAACTCTTTAAGATTAATCATGTAAGTAAAATAACCAGGCTGTTGAGGCAAGACATCCCGCCTGTTGGCCAGCATGCCACTCTCATAATAAAATGCACGTTTACCAATAAAGTAAGAAGAAACGAGTATAATAACCTGCAGGAGTAAAAATAGCAATGTACGGTAAAGCTTAGGCATTTAATGTAATAGTATTTTCAAAGATAGCAAATACCACTTAAATTCCGTTCCGTGTTGTTATAACTCAGGCATGAAGCCTTACAACTGTTGTTTTGAGACTATGTTAATTTTTTGCGTAGCCAGCTAGTCAACCTCCTGCCTGATTATTTAAGGTATAGAATCTAAATATTGTCTGAATCGTTGTTACTTTTGAGCATGACAGATGATGAATTAATCGCATACTTCCAAAAAGCGCAATTACCAGAAACACTACGTTTAGACCGAGCAACCACCCAGCATAGGGTTCCCCAAGCCGTGAGTGACAATATCGAACTAATGAAAGCTGACAAAGATAATGAGCGTTGCAGATATCGTTTAACAAGAATAATAAATGGACTTGAAAACCCATACGATGGGCCTGAAGTTCCTCGTTTTTAGTCTTGGGACAGTGGAGCTATGAAAGCTTCTGAGGCTCCCGATAAAAATACCCGGGTTTTATAAAGTAGGTTTAAGCTAATTGGCTGTATGATAATTTATCGGCTACTTTGCTTGCCAGCATTGATTGTTTTATGTGTGTTCAGGCGGTAATAAGTTGCACATTTTAATTCCATTCGGTATATGCAAATGAATATTACGAAATAAATGTGCGATAAAGATTACAGTCAAAAAGATTATTGCGTAAAAACAACTGAAATTCAATTATTACAATGACGTAATGCTTAACCTATATTAATTTTAAATGTTAATAACTAGCTGAATTCTAGATTTTTATTTGGAAATTAATTCTTGTTTTAGAATATTTATTTAACTTTAAAATCGGTATCAACTAATTTAGTCTTTATAGACTATTATGCCATGCGACGTAATAATTAATAATATCCTCAACCTAATATCTTTTATCATATGAATAGTCATGACGGACAAATTATAGAGTTTGTTGTAAGAAAGGAAGGCTACAACTTAACGGACCTTGCCAAAGAAATAAACGTTAACAGACGAACCATTTACAATTGGTTTCAGTCCGAGAGTCTTAAAGATAATATCATTAAAACCATAGGCTTGACCATAAGGCACGATTTTTCTTCTGAGTTTTCAGAACGTTTTACACCAAATGATTTTGATTTTAAGATTTTAAGCAGGAAAGCTGCTAGTGCTACATTCAGTACCGTGGACAATGATTTAAATGAGTGGAAGGATAAATATATCACTCTATTGGAAGCTTACAATGAATTGCTTCTTAATGAAACTCGTCTTCAAGAGACTTTGAATGATGAAATTTAACGTCTTGGCGAACAGGGATAAATTTATTTCACTCGTGCTAAGCCGCAAGAAAGATTTTTTTAATCAGTCAGGAGTAATCGGTTTGCTGATAAAATCTTTAACTAATAAATGGGCATTTGCATTCTCAATGTCGTTTACATTGATTGATGATGAAAGCATAAAAATGTGAATCTGCCTATCGCAAAATATGTTTAATCTATCCAATACAGCAAGTAGCTGCCAGCCACTCATGATTGGCATATTGACATCTAAAAAAATGTAATCAGGCAGGAAGTTGTTCTGTATTGATCTAATTTTAATCAGCTTGTCAATCGCATCCGGTCCGTTTTCAAGTGTTTCGACTATGGCGTTTTCTAATGCATTATCAAGTAGCATTTTGCAAATCAATCTATCTAATGGACTATCATCTATCACCTAAACGATTGGAAGTCTATCAGACATTTTAAACTTTGAGTTTGTTTATCAAATTTATTCTTAAAAAAAATACCGATCAGAAGCGATTTACAGTATGTCCCCTTAAATGTCTATTTACATCTATAAGGGTAGCTTGTTTCTCAAAATCGGCACGTGATTCGGTTTGACAACTTAATTAATTAATAAATGCGTAAAGTTGTAACCCTAATTTAAGTCGACTCGTTTATTCAACTTCAATCAAGTGAGCGAATTGAAATGACCATTTAGTCATATATTAGTGAACCAAAAGTTAAATGTTTTAAAGCAATGTGCAGGCCAAGGAAAAGGATATTAGCGATCATTAGGTGTAATAGAAACGTTCGCATACTTAAGCTAGTTAGACAACAGCAAATAGATTATGGGATAGATACAGTTCATAATACAAACGTATTTTCATTCCCCTATTTAGTTTTAAATATGAGTGTTTAAAAAACGGTTAACTACACAGTACAATGATGTCAAATATTAAAGCCCCCGTAGACTTGCTCTTTGAGGACTTAAATTGAAACTTATTAACTAATATATCCTTCTCGCATCATGCCAAATTCAGACATCGTGAGAGGCTTGTAATCAAGTTACTTCAAATATATCCGACGGATTGTATTTGCTTTAAGATCGGTGAAGTATAATGAGTTTTCACCCTTTGCAAGCGCCAGCCCAAAGGCATACACGTCTGCCGTTGAAGCGGCGCCATCCTTGCCATCATTTGTACCAGTGGGGCCTGCCAACACTGTAAGTTTATTACCATCAACCCTTTTGATGTAACCATTATCTGCTAAGTACATGGTGCGGCTATCCTTGTTGAAAACCATGCTTGTGATATGACTGGTTTTAAGATTTGCAAATATCCTCTCTGTTACACCACCGGGAGTGTATTTATATATCCGGCCATTGGTTGTAAAATAAACGACTTTATTATAGCCTATCGCGATTGCATCCCAACGAAAACCCCTAAGTGCTAATTTTTCCGGCTCTTCCAATTTCTCATAATCAAACGGAACTAGAGATCCGTAGATTTCCCCTGACGGCTGCGCCAAATGTTGTTCAATATTTCCTCCATTGCTAAAATATGCGATGTCGCTATAAGGGTCTCTTGCTAACGCGGCTGCACTTGTATAATAAGCTGATGAAGTGGCAATGAATTTTCCGTTAGTATCAAAGATCCACGATTGATCAAATGGATCTCCATCTGCATTCAAATTTTGAATGATGTGAATTTTACCAGTTGTATATTCAACAGCGATATATATCGGTTCTGTAAGAGCTATGCCGGTATCGGATGTTTGTAACGGAACAGTAGATACGATCCCCATTGGTGATATCATTCGGACGGCGTTGTTTTTTGTATCGGCTACATATATAGTTCCATCGGGCATTAGTTGTATTCCTCTTGGATTGTAGAATCTCGCTAAACTACCATTGCCATTTACAAGTGCACCTGGAGCATGGGCAGTTCCATAGAGTGTTTGCACGCCAATAGAAGTGACCGACGCAGTGGCAAGAGATAGTTCTGCGTAAGGAGTTACCTGATTGCTATTTCCCGTTGCTGGACTTTCTTTTTTGCAATTTGATAAAGACATCACCAATACTAGCGTTGCCACGTAAACTATTTTTATTTTCATAATTGATAACTAGTTAAGCAATTGCAGATGTGCGATTTACCAAATGTAACGAAAGCTTGTTGCGTTAAAGTTAAATCCTGACATATGTATACCAAGTTGTGAAGTGTATGAGCATTAAGTTGATTTTATTACTGAACGCATTTACATCTTATACAATGTCATTGGCAAAAACTTGATTTTGTTTTATTAGAGGGTGCGTAATTATAAATCGCTAATCTAAATCCATAAAATGCAAAATTTCCTTTACTATGGGATTTGCAGAAGATCGATGTTTGCTTAACATAATGTAATATGACATCAGGTCGTTAACCGTAAGCTTTGGCCATGCATGAGGTAATGCACTCCTATCAATTGTTGTAAAAAATAGATTGGACACACCCAGGTGGCTGGATAGTGTATAATTAACCTTGTAACCACTTAATTTAGCAAATTGTTCGAGCCGTTTGTGTGCGAGTTTAATATACACATGGAGTTTATAATCTGCACTCTATTTTAGTCAAAAATCTACATTATGCGATTATGATACAAGTGATGTTTGCTTCTAAGTCAAACGACTAACTTTCAAAGAATTCGCATTTGCTTTTTTCACTTGTATTACACAAAAGAATTGCACGCAACAAATCTATTGATACTATCTCATCCTGATATTAATAGAGAATGAGTTCCGCGAGATGACCTGTCCCCTATAAACCGGGGTGTTAAAAGTTCATTTTTAAAAATGCTTATCGGGAACCGGGTAGGGTACTAATCTGATTGCATACTTCGTGTTCAATCGCTCAATTAAGATGCTTTACAATAGCCAATTTAGAGCAACGTCGCCTATTTAGTTTTAGTAGACCTATCAATAACCTTATCCAATACAACACCTAACTACCCCTAAATTCGTTCCTCATTCTTACACTTTTTTTCCTTTAAAAATATAGACATTGGATAATAGCAAATCGGTGCCTACGACGTGGAGCTTCGTTCTAAACTTCTTAGCTCTGCCGAAACTAATTCCGTGATAAGACATGTAGCTAAACCGATTCTCCCAGGGAATTTCAGTTGGAATAAAATTATGCTTAACTGAAATCAGCTTGAGACGCTTTGGTCTCTTTTTAAACTTATCTACCCAACTTACCGATTTGTTTAAGCAGGTTCCTATATAGCTAAGTGATATGGGGAGATGGCGCTGGCGCTTATTAGTAGCAAAAGACAGACCTCGGAGTGCATCTTCGTTGATTAACGCTGGCCTATGTTTTGCTTTTTGCTTTAGCCGTTTCCCAATACACGCAATTACTGCTGCCACTAAGAATTCAGGAAAAATTTTTAAGTTCTCCAGTGTTATTCTAACCTTATAACGTGTCTTTCTGAAAGCTTTCGGAACAATTGTGTACTTTGATCTTATGTACATGGTATTGGTTACAGTATCGAACCCAATGAAATTCGCTTTTCTAAGTCTTTTAATATGAACTCTTGCGGTCTTAATGTTAATGTTTAATCCAACGGATATTTTCTGATAAATTCTTCGGTCAACAATTCCCTATCCCCAAATTCTAATTTTATATAGAGGTAGGTTTTAAGTAAGGATGGCTTGACGATGCCATTCTTTAAAACCCAAACCGATAGATCTATTGGCAAATTGGTTTCCTTGAAATTCTCACAGGTTTTCATCTCGGTTATTTATTGCCGGTTCTGATCTGTTTTAAAGCCGTCTCAACGTATTCTCTTTTATACCTTACTACCAAGTCGATGGGATTTAATCAATCCAAGCTTGGTATAAATATGCAGGGTGGGGAGTGATAAAGACAGCAGCTTCGCGGTTTCTTGTCGGGTGAGTATTGTAGTCGTCTCTACGGGTGAAGCCAAACATCGTTATTTGATCTTTAAATGATTGGGCTATGCATTCAGCGATGAGGGATCTCAGCTCGTCTGCATCGAAGGAGGTAGTAATAAATGTTGTCGCCATATCTATTTCAATTAATATGGGACAAAGATGCTATTGTGATAGTTCTGGTGGTAGGATTGAGGGTACCCTCCAGTATCAAATTCCTTACTTATTTAACTTGCTTTCAAGCTTTTCGAATTCTTTGCTAAGCGTTTCGTTTTTCAAAACTATTTATATACTGTCTAATATTGTGCAAATTATTGGCTTTATCTATTAATTGTTTAGGAGTGAATTTTCTTGTAAAAAAGGGTTCTATTGTTTCATTAGAAATCTTTTTCACATCGTTACTTGTGCTGATTGGAGATTATGATGAATGAGACCACACTATTTCGGCGCAAGCTGACCCACTGTTTCGGGGCAAACTGACCATGGTATTTCGGGGCAAACTGACCCACCAAAACGCGTAGCAAATGCTGTAGAAGCAACCATCTTTTGAGGGCAAAAGACCCGTTCTAAGATGGCCAATTTGACAATCAGCATGAGTAAGATTAGAAAGATTTTAAGGATGAACAGCCAGGGTCGCAGCACGCGATTTATAGCTGCCCAGATTGATTCATCCCGGAATACCGTAAGAAAGTACCTGGCCGTCCTTAAGAAGAGCGGCTTTACCTTTGAAGAAGTTAATAACCTTAATGATAAGGAACTGGAAGACCTTTTCGGCAAGACCAGGGAAAACAACCAGCCAAGCAGCCGTATGCAATCCATGCTGCGCTGCTTCCCCCACGTCGATAAAGAGCTTAAAAAGACTGGTATGAACCGGCAGATCTTGTGGGAAGCCTATATCAAGGAGTTCCCCGAGGGCTATAAGTACACCCAATTTTGCACGTATTACAACCAGTGGAAGACCAAGGTCAATCCGACCATGCACATGGATCACAAGGCCGGGGACAAACTGTACGTCGATTTTGCGGGTGAAAAGATGAGCTATACGGACAAGGAAACCGGTGAAGTCATTGAAGTAGAAGTTTTTGTGGCAATCCTTGGGGCCAGCCAGCTCACCTATGTAGAGGCTGTTATGAGCCAGCAAAAGGAAGACTTTATAGCGGCCTGCGAGAATACCTTGCACTTTATCGGCGGCGTTCCGGCCGCCATTGTGCCGGATAACCTGAAGGCGGCCGTAACCAAAAGCAGCCGCTATGAACCTACCCTCAACGAAACATTTGAAGACTTTGCCGATCATTATGGCACTACCATATTACCGGCGCGGGCGTACCGCCCGCGCGACAAGGCATTGGTAGAAGGGGCCGTTAAGATCATTTATACTAAGGTATACGCCCCTTTAAACAAGCATATCTACCATTCTTTAACAGAACTCAATACAGCGATCTGGCAGGCCTTGGAAGCCCATAACAGCCAGTTGCTCAAAGGCCGCAATTATAGCAGGATACTACAGTTTGAAGAGATAGAGCGTGGCACCCTGGCACCCCTGCCTGTCCTGCGTTACCAGTTCAAAAAGCACTTTTATGCCAGGGTGATCAAGAACGGCCATGTCAATCTCGGCCCGGATAAACACTATTACAGTGTGCCTTACCGCTTCATCGGCAAAAAGGTCAAGCTGTTATACTCCCGCACCATTGTAGAGATCTACTACAATTATGAGCGTATCGCTTTGCACCAGCGCGAAAAGAACCCCTACGGTTATACTACCGACAAAGAACATATGGCCAGTGCCCATCGCTTTAAAAGTGATTGGACACCGGATATGTTCCTCAATTGGGCGACCTCCATCCATGAGGATGTCAGGCTATATATCCATCAGATACTGGAGCGTAAACAACACCCCGAACAGGCTTACAAATCCTGCCTGGGGATACTTGGCTTTGCAAAAAAAGCAGGGAACGACCGGTTAATAATGGCCTGTCAGCGGGGGCTCAGTTATGGTATTTATAGCTATAAAACGATACAAACCATATTGGAAAACAAGATGGACAATTATGAGGAAAGCATATTTGCCGATGAGCTACCTATGCCTGATCACGGTAATATCCGGGGAAAAGACTATTACAAATAACCATTAAAACAACAATAACATGAACACAAGTACCTTAGACAAACTGCGGAAGATGAAGTTCTTCGGGATGTTCCATGCCTTTAAAAGCAGCATGGAAACCGGTAAAACAAACGACTATACGGCAGATGAACTGCTGGCCCACCTGGTAGATGCAGAATGGGACGACCGGCAGAACAGGCGTATTGAACGCACGATCCTTTATGCCCGATTCCGCTATAAAGCCGCTATAGAGGACGTTCACTACCATGCCGACCGAAGTATCGACCGCAACCAGATCATGCGCCTGGCGGACTGTACGTTTGTTGATCGCTTCGAGAACCTGCTGATTACCGGGAGTACAGGCATCGGTAAAAGCTATATTGCTTCTGCTGTGGGTTACCAGGCCTGTGTATTGGGCTACCGGGTATTGTACACCAGTACGCCCAAACTGTTCGCTAAACTGAAGATGGCCAAGGCGGACGGCTCCTACATGAAAGAGCTGGCTAAGATCGAAAGGCAGCAATTGCTCATACTCGACGACTTTGGTATCCAGCCTTTTGATGCACAAAGCAGGGCTGCACTAATGGAGATCATTGAAGACAGGCACGGTAAGACCTCGCTGATCATCACTTCGCAGTTGCCGGTGAGCAAATGGTTTGAAGTGATCGGTGAAAAAACGGTTGCTGATGCGATCCTTGACCGGATCGTTCATGATGCACACCGTATCGAGCTAAAGGGAGAATCTATGAGAAGAAAACGTAATGTTGAACCGGAAAACAGCCATTAATGAAATTACCTTTTAAATAACTATTTTTGTACATGCTTTTATAGCATTTGCTGCAACCCAAAAGTCAGCTAACCCCTGGGTCAATTTGGCCCGAAACAGGGTGGTCAACATCTCCATAATATACAGTTATGCCTCCGCTCAAGATTATTTACAGGCTTGTCATAAATAATTAAGTCCAAGAATTCATAACGCTGAGGTTTTCCAGTTTTCGGATTTCTTAACGGAGGAGAATAATCAAGAAAAATCGAATGCCGCCCTTTTGTGAGCGCCTTTTTACGAATGTGTACTTTAGCCATATTAAAGCTATGGATTAAATATCCTGTCCAGATCAGCTTTAGCTACGTAGGTGTACCAGCCAGCCTGAAATTTGAATAGGTTATTTCGTTGAATAATCCGGAACAGTGCGCCTTCTGAAATGTTGAATTTCTGCTGCGCTTCGCTCATATTATAGCATTCCGAGATCGGTGGAGGTTTAAGCTCCTTCAGTTGAACTACCGGCGGCAGTTCAAATAACTTGTCTATATCTTTTCGGTAGACAAGTGTTTTTCTTTTAGACAGGTTAACCGCAGTCAACTTGCCTATATTAATCAGATGATAGATCATCTTATCTGATGCCTTCAGCAATTTGGCAGCGGCTTTAACATTTAAAAACTCGCCTGATGTCGGATCGGGATCTTTTGCTTCAAGCACTTTTTTTACAGCCTCATTCATCGAAGCCATGGACGATTCCCTTTTGAGTTGCTTGTTGTAGCGTTTTGCGCACAATTTACCGCAGTACCTGGTAACCGTAGTTTTAGCAACAAATACGTTCCCGCATTGCACACATATTCTGTTTACTATAAAATTTGAACTCATGTCATAATTAACTTTTAAGCCTTTTTCAAATTTTGGCAAAGCAATTCCAAGACGATAATTTCGCCACTTTCAAAACATTAATTATCAGATTGTTATCTCGTGCTGGCGAAATAACCGGGGCCATAACCACGGATGATAGGGGTAATTAATCATCTGTCGTTATTTCTCCACTTATGGGGTCAATTAAGCGTATATAAGGCGCAATAAGCAGAAATAAGGGTATATTAGCTACTTAATTTCCCCCAATTCTTGACGACTCGTAACTTTTGTATTTTGAGTACCAAGATAGAACCAAATATAGGAAATACATCGCCAATTATCCAAGAATTTGGACAAACGAAATCAACATAACTTATTAACAATGAGATATTTAATTGTCGGTAGTTGTCGGTGTTTTGGGTTATTTGAGGGGCCTACTTGCCGATACAGAACTTACTAAAGATATTCTCGAGCAAATCGTCTGTGGTAACTGTGCCCGTGATTTCTCCGAGATAGTGGAGCGCCTGTTTAATATCCATCGATAGAAAATCGGAAGTTACAGTATCGATGCCGCCCAATACCCTTATCAAGGCCTCTTCCGTTTTTTGTAATGCTTCCAGGTGGCGAATGTTCGTAACCAGCGTTTCGTGTCCCGTGAGGTTTTCTTTTATAGCCGAGGAATAGATGCTTTGCTTCAATTGATCAATATGCCGCCTTTCTTTAGCCGATATCACAATGGCTTCACCAGGTAGTTCAGCAAGCTGCGCAGTGTTTAATAAGTCTGCCTTATTGGCTACGATCAGCATGGTTATGCCGGGCTGTTTTAAGCTTTGGAAATCAGCATTTAATGCTTCCAGAGTAATCAGCTCGGCGTCAAAAACGTATATAAGTAATGCACTCTGACTGATTTTTTCCATTGTGCGCTCCACTCCTATCCGCTCGATAGCATCTGTTGCCTCGCGGATGCCGGCAGTATCTATCAGGCGAAAATTGATTCCATTGATATTTAATACCTCTTCAATTGTATCACGCGTGGTGCCGGGTATGTGACTTACAATAGCCCTTTCCTCATTTAACAGCGCATTTAACAAAGTTGACTTGCCCGCGTTCGGCCGGCCTGCTATCACCGTATTCACGCCATTTTTAATCGCGTTCCCCAGTTCGAACGACTGGATCAAACTGCCTATTAATTTGGTAATCTCGTGAATAAGTTTTTTCAGTTGATCGCGGTTAGCAAACTCTACGTCTTCCTCCGCAAAGTCTAGTTCCAATTCAATAAGAGACGCAAACTGCACCAACTGATCGCGAAGGCCTTTCAACTGGCTGCTAAAACCGCCGCGCAATTGCTGCAACGCAATTTGCTGTGACGCTTTTGAGTTAGAAGCGATCAGATCAGCAACTGCCTCTGCCTGCGAAAGATCCAACTGGCCATTCAGAAATGCCCGCAATGTAAACTCGCCTGCCTTTGCAGCGCGCGCCCCGTTCTTGATAAAGAGCTTAATGATGGATTCGATGATGTAATTGGAGCCATGGCACGAAATCTCTACTACATTTTCACGGGTATACGATCGCGGTGCAACAAATAGCGATGCCACAACCTCATCCAGCTCCATATTGCCATCCATTATCCGCCCAAAATGCAGCGTGTGCGATGGCTGCTCGGTAAGGTTCTTGCCCTTCCAAACTTTTTGGGCTATAGTGATGGCATCCGGCCCCGAAAGACGGATCACGCCAATAGCACCAATTCCATTGGGGGTTGCAAGCGCTACGATAGTTTCTGAAGAGTGCATAGTTGGTAGTCTATGGTCCATAGTTTTTCCATTGTAAAGGACTACGGACTAAAATACAAAAGTCGGCAATTACCCTGAACTGTTAGCCATCAACCATGAACTAAAAATTTTACCTTCGCATCCATTATGGTAACTTTTTTTGAAGCTTCGCTCGATACAATTTCGGTACATCATGTAGGTAATCAATCGCAGGGGGAAATGTATGCCTTATCTGACCAGCCGCTGGAATTAAAGGATGATATCATACCCAACCTGCTGATGCAATACTTTTTGAAACCTTTTGAAAAAGTAAATGAGGTATACCACTTAATGCACAGCAGCAGCGACCTCGGCTTAAACGAGCTGCATCATTTTGCCACGCAGGTATTTGAGGACAGAGCAAAGTTTCAGGAAGCATCAGAACAAATTGCTAAACACCTGTATAAAGTAAGCACACATCCCAACATTAAAGGCGGCGAACTTTATGTAGTGTTTTTTAATAAAGTGCAGATAGAGTTTAATCCGTTGGATGCCATAGGAATTTTTAAATCAGAAAATAAAGAGACCTATCTGAAAGTTTACCCGGACAAAGGCGGTTTTGCGGTTGACTACGAACAGGATGCCATTAATATCAACAAACTGGATAAAGGTGTATTGATCTTCAATATCGAAAAAGAGAACGGCTATAAAGTAGTTGTTGTGGATAAAGCCACTGGCGGGCAGGATGCTGCCGTTTACTGGAAAGATGAGTTCCTGCAATTAAAGATCCGTAACGATAGCTTTAATCAGACTAGCAATACACTTGGTATCTACAAAAACTTTGTTACCCAAAAACTGGATGACGAGTTTGAGATGAGCAAGGCTGATAAGATAGATTTACTAAACCGGTCGATGAAGTACTTCAAGGAAAAAGAAACATTTGATCTCGAAGAGTTTAGCGAGGAAGTAATCAGTAATCCGGAAGCCATTACTTCATTCAAAAACTTCAAGAACCAATTCGAAGAGGAATTTGATACCAAAATAGCCGACAGCTTTGAGATCTCTGATAATGCAGTGAAAAAACAAGCCCGCGTTTACAAAAGCGTGCTTAAGCTGGATAAAAATTTCCACATCTATATCCATGGCGATAATAAACTGATAGAGAAAGGTTTTGATGATGACAAGGCCATGAATTATTACAAGGTTTATTTTAAAGAAGAAGCTTGATTGATATTAAGATTATATTCCGATCTAAAATATTTTTGACTAGTAGTTGGTAATTCAGGTAACTTTATCACTCAAAATAGTTGTAAATGCCGGTTTTGCCCAAACCGGTTAAACATTTTCACCGTATCTGCTCTTAACAGTCTACATAATATTGAGCAACTTGGTGAAGGTTATTTTATTTCCTACATATAAAACAGTGCGGTTGGCGGTAAGCTTATTGCTTGTGCTTTTAATAGGCACTAAAGTTTTGTTGCCAGTGTTTAGCAATTTAAAAAACGCCGACAGAGAAACAGCCGCATCTTCCGGACAGAGCGATAACGACGGCGAAAAAAAGACTGAAAATAATCCGCTGCCGGAAAAAGAAAAAGAGTTCGCAAATTTTTACGATGAGAATATAACTCAATTTATTGGGTTTACAGATATTATCCATCATACTGCCTATCAGAATAATTACCTGGCAGCACATTCACTCAGTATTCAAACGCCCCCACCCGATCTTTATTTACAGTACGCAATATAATTTCATTGGCTGTACAGCCATCGTTCATTTACTGTAAAAAAAAATCTATAATGAAAACTTCCAAAATGTTTATTAAGCTGGGCATGATATACGCCACGGCCTTTCTATTTATGTTTACTTCCTGCAGCAAAAACTATGTAGTTAACCCTACAGGTGACGTAGACGGTACCGACGCCGTTTTTTATGCGCTTACTTCAGATAACAAACTTTTAACCATTAACGCACAAAATATTGCAACAGCTGTTGCAACCGCTACTATAACAGGCTTGCAAACAAGTGAAACTATCGTGGGGATAGATTTCAGGCCTGCTACCGGCCAATTATACGGGCTTGGCAGCACAAGTCGCCTTTATGTAATTAACACTACCACTGGTGCGGCCAGTGCCATAGGTACAGCGCCATTTACACCATCCATCACCGCATCTTCAAACGGTGCCGGGTTTGATTTCAATCCAACTGTTGACAGAATACGGTATGTTGGTTTCAACGGCCAAAACTTACGTTTAAACCCCGAAACAGGAACGGTAGCCGCAACAGATGGTGCCATTAACGGTGCAACAACACCGGGCATAGGCGCCGTTGCCTATACGCAAAACCGCGCGGGCGCTGCAACCACTGTTTTATACGACATAGACGTGAACAACGACAAATTATACAAACAAGACCCACCGAATGACGGCAAACTGGTTGAGGTTGGCTCATTAAGCGTAAATGCCGATGCAACTGGTGGTTTTGATATCAGCCCGGATGGGACCAAGGCTTTTGCTGTGCTAACCGTTGCAGGCAAACAAGGTTTATTTAATATCGATTTAACGACAGGTAAAGCTACCCGTGTTAAAGGTGATTTGCCGGGCACAGTGATCGCCATAGCGTTACCAACTGAACCCGTATCGTACGCAGTTAGTTCGGCTAACGAGTTGGTCATATTTAATCCTGCAAGCCCCATACCTGTATTGAAACCTATCACCGGTATGCAGGCAGGTGAAGCCATTTTAGGTATAGATATGCGCCCGGTTAACGGCCAGTTATATGCGCTTGGGAGTACCAGTAGGTTATATACGCTAAACGCTTCATCGGGCTTGGCTACACAAGTAGGCACTGGTACTTTAACTAATCCGTTATTGGGCACCAGTTTTGGTTTCGATTTCAACCCTACTGTTGACCGGATTCGTGTGGTGAGTAATTTAGGCCAGAATTTAAGGCTTAATCCAAATGATGGCAGCGTTGCCGCTGTTGACGGTAACCTTTCACCTTTAACTTCTCCAATTAGCGGAGCTGCATATACTAACAATTTTGCAGGTGCAACTGCCACGGTTTTGTATGATATCGATGCAGTAAATGGCAGACTTGTTGAGCAAGATCCGCCTAACGCAGGCACATTGGTAGATGTTGGCGCTTTAGGTGTTATGCCATCTGCTGCAAATGGTTTCGATATTGGTAGTACCAGCGGTATAGCCTATGCACTACTTACCGTTGGCGGCACCACCAAGATATATACCATTAACCTAACCAACGGCGCAGCCACTGCAGGGGCAACATTGCCGCTTAGCGTGACCGGCTTTACAATTGGCTTAGGCTTTTAATATTTAAGTTTGCGATAATTGATGGCCCTGTAAAAATTTGCAGGGCCATTTTTATGCTTCCTCCTGATATGCCAACTTCATAAAAACATATATTTCTTCATCTGTGTTTTCGTTGATCGGTAGCCACAATTTTGTTTTGTTTGCTTTATTTTGAGGAACCGGGACTATTCTATAAAACGAAGGCTGGCCAACTATCGATACTCAACCTGCTCACGGCAACAACGAAGTTCTTGCCTTATATCACATTAATGCACGCAGCATTTTTGGAAATTCCATTCATCGTATCGGTCTCTGCTGATTCAATATATCTCACTTTTTCAAACGCTGCATTAAACTGATGAAGCAAGTAACTGTGTCCCGATACAAGGTACAGCAAGCAAATAGCTGGAGTTGGTCAAAGCCGGGCAGTGAATTACTTTTGAAGCCTGAGAATAGTCAAACAAAAACCATATTCGAAATACAAAATGCAACATAGTTGCATTTTGTATTTCGAATTCTATATTTGCCGGTATGAAAGCAGATCATGATGTAATTATTATTGGGGGCAGTTATGCCGGTCTTTCGGCAGCAATGGCACTGGGAAGAGCCCTGAGGCAGGTACTATTGATTGACAGCGGGAAGCCCTGCAATAGGCAAACGCCACACGCGCACAATTTTATAACTCATGACGGGTCTAAACCGGCAGACATTGCCAAAAAAGCGTTGCACCAATTAGCAGCCTATCCGACTATTTGTAGCTACAACGGGTTAGCTATAAAAGTGGTAAAGCAGGGCATTCTGTTTATAGTTGAAACAGCAAAGGGCAAAATTTTTACCGCCCGTAAGGTTTTGTTTGCTACCGGTATCTTAGACATTATGCCAAACATCCCCGGCTTTGCTGCATGTTGGGGAATTTCAGTACTGCACTGCCCATATTGCCACGGCTACGAGGTTCGCAACGAACCTACAGCAGTTTTTGCCAATGGCGATCTGGCTTTTGAGTTTCTGAAGATCATTAATAACTGGACCAAAGATCTCACCTTGCTTACTAACGGCCCTTCACAGCTTTCCAAACAGCAAACTGCAGGTTTGGAAAAACACAACATTACCATAAATGAAATACCATTAAGAAAAGTAGTGCATGAAGGCGGCTACCTGAATCATGTTATTTTTGAGGATAACTCCGTGCTCGCCTTAAACGCCATGTATGCTAAACTCGCGTTTGCACAGCACTGTACACTTCCTCAGGATCTGGGCTGTGAACTTACAGAATTGGGCTTTATTCAAATAGACGAATTTCAGCAAACATCGGTAAGTGGCGTATTTGCCGCAGGCGATAATACGACCATGTTCCGGTCATTATCTATTGCTGTTGCGGCCGGAAACAAAGCGGGTGCGCTGATTAATCATCAAATGATACAAGAGGATTTTTAGTTAGGTAACTAAAAATCCGGCAATATACCTTCAATCCCCCAGCGTTCTTCTATTCCTAAACCAAACAAGGCAAAATCATATTTTACCGGGTCGAGCGGGTCTAATTCGTGCAGGTTTTGGGTGAGTTCCAGCGCGGTTTGCCAGTCGGTTTGTTTGCGGGTAATAAGTTTGAGTTTACGCGCCACACGGTCTACATGCAAATCGCAGGGGCAGATGAGGTCGGCCGGTTTAAGTTTGTTCCAGATGCCGAAATCTACGCCTTGTTCATCCTTCCGCACCATCCAGCGCAGGAACATGCAAAGCCTTTTACAGGTTGACTTTTGCGATGGCGATGAAACATGCTTTTTAGTGCGGTTGGGGAAAACGGGCAGCGACATGAAGTAGGAACGGAAGTGATCAAGCGCAAATTCGGCTCTCCCAGCCCCCTGAAGCTGGAGCTTTTGAGTGGCCGCTTTACCTATGCCCTCCTCCAAAGGCTTAGACGCCGGGACAAACGCATCCTCAAGCGAATCGAATCGCTCGTAATGATGCCGGAAGAACGATATAAAGTAAAGGGTATCGACATCATTAAAAGTGCGATGCTTAAAGTTCAGCAGCTTTTTCAGATCCGGCTCTTCGTGGTTAATGATGAAATCATGAGGTGCGCCATCCATCAGGGTAATGAGTTCCTTACACTTGTTGATGATAGTTACCCGTTGCCCCCAGGCCAGGGTTGCCGCCCAAAAGCCCATGATCTCCACGTCCTGCTTTTTGGTAAAGAGGTGCGGGATGCTCACGGGGTCGTTAGCGATAAACTCGGGGCGGTTATATTGGGATACCTTAGCGTCGAGAAAGGCTTTAAGATTATCGTTCATTTGTATAGTTGCAGTGGCAATAGAGATGCCAGGAAAACACTGCCACTGCCACTGCTGCATCAGGCTTAAGAAAGCGCCTGCTTTAAATCGTCTAAAAGATCTTCGATATCCTCCACCCCTACACTTAAGCGCAGCAGATTATCCACTACGCCGGCTTTATCACGCTCAGCTTTGGGAATGCTGCCATGGGTCATGCTTACGGGGTGATTGATCAACGATTCCACTCCACCTAAGGACTCCGCCAGCGAAAATACTTTGAACGAACTTGCTATGCGGAAAGTTTCCTGCAGGTCGGCATCTTTTAGTACAATTGAAATCATCCCCCCAAAATCGCGCATTTGCTTTTTGGCTACGTCATGATTTTTAGAATCGGGAAACCCCGGCCAATAGATCTTTTCAACGCGTGGGTGATCTTTCAAGAATTCGGCAACGGCCCTGCCATTTTCACAATGCGCTTTCATACGCAGGTGCAACGTTTTAATGCCGCGCAGCACCAGGAAGCTATCCATCGGCCCCGGAGTGGCACCGCAGGCATTATAGATAAACCAAAGCCTTTTATATAGCTCCTCGTCGTTCAGCATCAGGGCTCCCATTACCACATCTGAGTGACCACCAATGTACTTAGTTACCGAATGCATCACCACATCGGCACCCAGATCAATAGGATTTTGGAGATAGGGCGAAGCAAAGGTATTATCCACCACGAAAAGCAGGTTGTTTGCTTTAGTGATCTTTCCAATAGCTTCGATATCCACCACCTGCATCGTTGGGTTAGTAGGCGTTTCTATCCAAACCAGTTTGGTTTTATCGTTAATGTGTTCTTTAACAATTTCCGGGTTACTCAGATCTAAAAAATGAAACTTAATGCCGTAGTTAGCAAATATCTTGGTGAAGATGCGGTACGAACCTCCGTACAGATCGTTACCGGTAATTACTTCATCGCCGGGTGCAAGCAGCTTCATCACCGCATCGGTAGCACCCATGCCGCTTGAAAATGCCAGTCCGTATTGTGCGTTTTCAAGCGCGGCCAAACAATCTTCCAGCGCCTTTCGGGTTGGATTGGTACCGCGCGAATATTCATACCCCTTATTATCTCCCGGCGATTTTTGCCAGTAAGTAGAGGTTTGATATATAGGCGTCATGATGGCGCCTGTAGTTGGATCGGGCTCCTGCCCTGCGTGAATTGCTTTTGTTGCGAATTTCATTTCGTGCTTTTAGCACGGCCCATAGTCGATAGCCGATGGACCATAGTAACAATTATACCTTCATAGCGGTGGACTATCGACCACCTGCTATGCACCATTTTTAGTAGGCTCTCGCAAACAGCACCCGCTGCGTAGATGGTTTGCCCGTCAGGATACATTTGCCCTCTTCCTGTTTATTATCCAAAGGTATACAACGGATAGTTGCCTTGGTTTCGTCTTTTATTTTTTGCTCAGTTTCGGATGTGCCGTCCCAATGTGCCGATATAAAGCCGGGTTGATCATCCAGCATGCGTTTAAATTCTTCGTAGGTATCAACTTCGGTCGTATTGTCTGCGCGGAATGTTGACGCTTTAGTGTAAATGTTGGTTTGAATCTCTTCCAGCAATGCCGTGATATGTGCAGCCAAACCATCCTGCTGTACTGTTTCTTTAGTTTTGGTATCGCGGCGGGCCAATTCAACGGTTCCGTTCTGCATATCGCGGCTACCAATGGCTACGCGCAATGGTACGCCTTTCAATTCATACTCAGCAAATTTTGCTCCCGGGCGATGGGTATCGCGGTTATCGAATTTTACGGTTACGTCTTTAGAACGCAGTTCTTTAGTTAATGCAGTTACATATGCCGTAATATTGTCCAATTCTTCGGGGTGTTTGTAAATCGGTACAATTACAACCTGTATCGGTGCCAGCTTTGGTGGTAAAACCAAGCCAGCATCATCTGAGTGAGCCATAATCAACGCGCCAATTAAACGGGTGGACACGCCCCATGAGGTAGCCCAAACAAAATCCTGTTTGTTATCCCGGGTAGTAAATTTTACGTCAAATGCCTTAGCAAAGTTTTGCCCTAAAAAGTGCGATGTACCTGCCTGCAGGGCTTTTCCATCCTGCATTAATGCTTCAATGCAATAGGTATCCAATGCCCCGGCGAAGCGTTCGTTTGCTGTTTTGCGGCCTTTCACTACGGGAAGCGCCATCCAGTTTTCGGCAAATTCGGCGTAAACATCCAGCATTTGTTCTGTTTCTGCTACAGCTTCTTCTGCGGTAGCATGGGCGGTATGCCCTTCCTGCCATAAAAATTCGCTGGTACGCAGAAATAAACGGGTGCGCATTTCCCAGCGCATTACGTTTGCCCATTGGTTAACCAAAATAGGCAAATCACGGTAGCTTTGGATCCAGCCGCGGTAAGTGTTCCAAATGATGGTTTCGGACGTTGGACGGATAATTAATTCTTCTTCCAATTTTGCATCTTCATCCACAACAATATTACCTTCCCCATCGTTCTTAAGCCTGTAATGTGTTACAACAGCACACTCCTTAGCGAAGCCCTCCACGTGGCTGGCCTCTTTGGAGAAAAATGATTTTGGTATGAGCAGCGGAAAGTAAGCGTTTTGGTGCCCCGTTTCCTTAAACATTTTATCGAGCTGGGCCTGGATCTTTTCCCAGATGGAATAGCCATATGGCTTAATGATCATACAACCTCTAACAGGCGAATATTCGGCCATGTCAGATTTAATTATTAAGTCGTTAAACCATTGCGAATAATCTTCGTCTTTACTGATGACACCTTTGCTCATATACTGATTTTTGGAATAGAATTTGACTTTATAATTAATATTACTAACCGCCAAATTTATAAATTTATACGTTTATTTGAACTTGAACTTTACACTCTCTTCAAAATGAAAAGGAACCTGCTTTTAGGAATCACATTAATCGGCGCAATGGCGCTGAGTTCCTGCTCCGTAAATAAAACCGCATCCAACCAAAAAAATGACGACGACGTTTATTTTTCAAAAGCTACAGCAGCTGAAGCACCCGAGTACGTGGCGCAACAGCCTGCCTATCGGCAGGATGTGAATGATGACCAACAATACACTGACGATGACGATTATTATTACTACGATGACTACGCATCTCGTATAAATCGTTTTGCATACTACTCACCATTTAACTATTACGATTCTTACTACGGATACAGCCCTTATTACAACGGCGGGTTTAGCTTAGGCCTTGGTTTTGGGCTAGGCTACGGCGGGTTTGGGTATGGTGGAATCGGTTATGGCTACGGAGCTTTTTCACCATATGCCGGTTACGGTTACGGCGGTTTTGGATACGGTTATGGCGGTTATGGGTATTCGCCATACTCCTACTGGGGTACAGGTTACGGCGGCTCGCCTTATTGGGGCGTTTATTCGGCCTATAATTCAGGATCGCCACGCCCTTTCAGAGGCAATGGCAATCCCCGTGGGATTGGAAATAGTGGCCGTGCTGGCGTTGGCTATTCTGGTGTAGCAAATAATGGTATAGGTTATTACCCAAACAGGCCAACAAGAGGCAATAGCCAGGGTAATGCCAGAACATATAATAACGGCGGATATAGCAATGGCGGCTACTCCGGCCGTGCAACGCGCCCTTCACGTGGCGACGGAGGACAAACAGCTCAACCTCAGCAAAGGCCCAGCAGTCAGCCAACTTATACGCCAGCCCCTTCATATAGCGGAGGCAGCTCGAGAGGCAGCAGCGGTGGCGGAGGTGGTGGCGGCGGCAGACCAGCAAGACCTTAATTAGTACATTACCTAAAGAAATTTATGAAAATAAAATATCTACTCAGTGTGATCGCTATAGTAGCGGTTACACAAAATAGTTTTGCCCAGTTTTCACAAGATGCTATCCGCTTTTCGGGTGCCCAAAATGGCTCAACGGCCCGGATCAAAGCCTTGGGAAATGCTGGGACAGCAATAGGGGGCGATTTAAGTTCGGTTAGCGGTAATCCCGCAGGCCTTGGATTTTTTACAAGATCTGAATTAAGCATAACACCTGAATTGAATTCTTCTAAAGTGCAGGGCAGTTATTTTGGGCAATCGCAATCCACAACCCGAAGCACAGGTAATTTAAATAACGCTGCATTGGTTATTTACAATCAACTAAGCAAACCCCGCGGCGCAGATAAAACCAAAGGCTGGCTAAGTGTCAATTATGGTGTAGGTTTTAGCCGCACACGTGATTTTTATGAAAACATCAACTACGGCGGCACCAATAACAACAGTAGCATAGCCAACTATTTTTCGGCGCTGGCTAACAGCAGTAAGCAAACCGATGCCCAAGGTACATTCTTACCCAACGGATCGCTTGAATCTTGGGCCTATAATCAATATCTTATTGAAGAAGGAGGTGGCAATTATACTTCAAATGCGCAAGCCGGTGGAATGCAAAAAGTTAGTAGCAGCCGCGATGGAGGCCTAAATCAGCTCGATTTTTCTATGGGCGCCAACTACAGCAACAAGTTCTATATAGGCCTGGGTATGAGTTTTACCGATATCAGGTACAATGCATCTTCCGTATTTGGCGAAACTGGCGTTGCTAATTTACCTGCGACTAGTACAGATCCAGCTGAAAGTTTAGATTATAATACATCCTACGTACAAAATCAAGTAACAAAAGGAAGTGGATTTAATGCCCGCTTAGGTGTAATATACAAACCTGTTGAAGCGGTTAGATTAGCTGCCAGCTTTACATCCCCTACTTGGTATACCATCGATGATCTGTATAGCGAAGGTTTAAGAACCCGTTTCCCGCAGAGCACTACCAATTCGGTGATAGCAAATGAAAACGACCAGCCTTACGCAACTACTTATAATTTGCGAACCCCATATAAGGTAAGCGGTGGCGTAGCTGTGTTTATAAAACAATTTGGCTTTATTACTGGCGACATCGATTATGTGGATTATACCAGCGCACACTTAAGCAGCAATGATAATTACGATGCGGATTACAAAGACAATCCAGATATAAAAACATTATACAAAAGTGCCGTTAACGCGCGTATAGGTGCAGAGGCGCGTATAACTAGTTTCTTTTTACTACGGGGCGGATATGGCATCATTGGTGATGCGCAAAAAGAAAATGGCAGTGCAATTAAGACCGCAAGTGGTGGTATTGGCCTGCGCTTTGGCAGTGCTTATGTTGATGCTACCTATACACATGCAAGCAGCACTCAAACTGTTTTTCCTTACGAAATCGGAACTGCCAGCCCATCTGCTCTACTAAATAGAACGGCAAATAATGGATACTTAACAGTCGGTTACCGTTTTTAATATTTTAAAAAAAATCTAATTTGTAAAAAAAGCGATGAGAATGACTCATCGCTTTTTTTGTTTTCGTATTCGCTCCTGTGAACGTAGCTTACATTCCCCCGTTGTAATCTATGCTAGCTAATCTTCGTTAACAAACGATCTTAGCATCCAGGTGTTCTTCTCTTTGAACTGCATAAACCGATTGACCATATCGTTCGTACCGTCATCACCAGCATTTGCGGTAATGTCAAGGATTTCACGTTCCATTTCTATCAGGCTGGCCATGTCTTCTATCAACGCTTTTACCATATCGGTATCCAGCATGCCAATGGTATCAATTTCTTTTAAGCTTGATTTTTGTATATAATCATTAAAAGTACTATACGGAGGCTTTCCAAGGGTCAGAATTCTTTCGGCAAGCTCATCAATAGTAGTTAATGCCGCTGTGTACAGTTCCTCAAACTTAACATGCAGGGTAAAAAAACTTTTACCTTTTACATTCCAGTGGCAGCCACGCAATTTCTGGTAGTGGATGTGATAATTAGCCAATAGCTCATTCAAATGATCTACAACCGGTTTTACTGCCTTTTCTTCTAAGCTTATTTCTTTAGCGTCCATAATATAAATTATATGTGTTTTAGTGATAACATGTTTTAGATCCTGTTGTTGATAAAGGTAAGGCACAAATGATATTAATAATCATATTTGCAGCATAAATGACAATGTTACAACCAAGCGTTAAGCATAATTTTGGAGGAACCATCTGGCGGATGGAGATAGATGAACTAACCGATACAATGGTTGTTGAGGTACGAAATGAAACCGATAAGCAAGTGTCTTTCGCAGCTATCAGCCTTACATCGGGCAAAATTTACTTTGAAAACTATCGGACCGATGAGCGTTGGCTTACCGGAGTAGAGTGTGTATACGATGGCGTTGCATTGTTGCACTACTACAAGCACGAAAGCGGCCCCGAGCACAAAGGCATTATGGCCATAAATGCCCTTACCTCCGGTGAGATCTGGAGCAATTATAGCCACGCTTTCGATCACCTTACCATTAACGGGCCAGCAATTTACAACAGCAATTTACAGCCGGCTAAACTATTACTTGCCGATATAAAAACCGGAAAAGTACTGAGAAACCACGCAGAAGACGATAAACCTTTGCCGAATAGCATAGTCATACCCCAACTATGCTCAACCGATCAGCTTGCAATGATACCGGTAGAGATTGAAGCGGTTGGAAATATCGCACATTACCTCCATCACAATAATTATAGAATTGTATCTTTGCACGCGTTTAAAAACGGCGTGCTGCAACAGCATTTGTTAATTACAGACGGTGCAACTAGGGTATATGCCGATTTATTAAATAGTGGTATACAAAAATTGCAACCCGAGGCGTTTGTATTACATAAAAATGCGCTGGTTTATATTAAAAACAAAACAGAAATAATCGTTTTACATCTGTAATGCGCTGTACAATAATAAAATATGAAGTTTAAAACAGTATTATTATCCACCATATTACTTGCCGTATCCGCAGCTGCATTTTCCCGCCCGATGGTAGATTCTGTAGGCGTAGAAAATCAGAACGGTAAAAAAATCATCCTCCATAAGCTTGACCCTAAAGATAATTATTACTCGCTTGGCCGTAAATATGGTGTTAGCCCAAAAATTATTATAGAATTTAATAACAATGCCAGTATGCAAATTGGCAAGGTGATAAAGGTGCCAACCGAAAGGCCTTTTGGTACTGCAAGCACCCCAACAACTGTAGCGACTACTACCCCATCTCAGCAACCGCAAACCAAACCAGTTGTGCAGCAACCTACAGTGACCACTACAACTGTCGTTACTACGCCGGTTGTAACCACTCCGATCGTAACTGGCACACCAGCTGCAACCACCACATCGCCGCAGCCAAAAAGCGTGCAGCAAAAAACAGCACAAGAAGTTGCAAACAGCAATTCGGGCGGTATTACCACCCAGCAGTATAAGGTATCAGCGGGAGAAACGCTTTACAGCATTGCAAAACGCTTTGGTACAACAGTAGATGATATTACGGCTATCAATAAGCTTACAACCAGCATTGTACCGGGCCAGGTTTTGCAGATCCGCTCTGGCGTGCCTCCTGCCCCTGCGGCAGTCCCACCAGTAACACAGCCTAATGATAGCCTGCTTACTAAACGCGACAGCACCATGGTGGCACCGGCAGATACCATGGGAGAGCACCGTCCTGGTACAAATAAATATGGCTTGTTTGAAAAAAATGAACGCGGAGTAGCAACCTGGATAACCGATACCAGCCTGGATCCAAATAAAAAATTAATCCTGCACCGCACCGCTCCTATCGGTACGGTAATGCGCATTACCAATCCGATGACCGGTAAAAGTACTTTTGCGAAGGTTGTAGGCCGCTTTACTGATACCCAGGAAACAAAAGATGTGGTAGTAGTACTGACTAAAAATGTTGCCAGCTCAATTGGTGCCCTTGATAAACGTTTTCACGTAAATATTAGCTACGGAACACCGAATGAATAAACCTTATGTAATAGGTGTTGCCGGCGGAAGCGGAAGTGGCAAGACTTTTTTTTTGAAATGTTTTCTGGAGCATTTTACAGCTGAGGAAGTTTGCCTCGTATCGCAGGATGATTACTATATCCCCGTGGCGCATAACATGACCAAGGAGGAAAATAAGCTTTACAACTTTGACCTGCCTACTACTATTAATGCCGATCTTTTCGAAAGCGACATCAGCAAATTGATGCGCTGGGAAACGGTATTTCAGAAGGAATATACCTTTAATAATCCCGATGCCGTACCCAGGATTTTGGAGATCAAACCTGCACCTATCATCATAGTAGAAGGGCTTTTTATCCTTCATTTCAAAAAGATCGCCAACGATCTTGACATGACCATTTTTATCGAGGCTGACGAAGAAATTGCTTTAAAGAGACGCCTGAAACGCGACCTGGCAGAGCGAGGCTATTCTAATGAAGATGTGCAATACAAATGGCATCACCATGTTGTACCGGCTTATAAAGAGTTCCTGTTGCCATTCAGAGAAATTTGCGACAAGGTTGTCGTCAACAACGGACACTTAGCAGATCATATCATAGAAGTGACCGATAAAATTTCAGAAGAACTGAGGGAAAAGGTTTTGGGGAAATAATTTGGATCAATCGCAGTTCAGCAAAAGATCGTAATATTTTTTCATCAGTACGGTATCGTAATTCACCAATGAATTGTATGCTTCGGTAACTAATTCGTTCAGTATGGACGAACCGAGCTGCCCCGCCCCGTTTGGGATAGAATCATAGTAAGTAATCAGCTCCTTAACCCTTATTATTTCGTACAATAGCTGCTGGATAAGGTCGGTTTGCTGCCCCCCCATACCATGCGTATTATTCAGAAAACCTAGAGGATCATTCGTACTAGTAGGTGTCATTTTCGATATGGACCGCTTTACATTCTCTGATAGAATTCTGCTCTTAATTTTAGCAAACCTGCCGGGCTACCAAATTGTTTTTTATTTTTCAAAAAAAACTATTATAAATAATAAAACCCTCATTTAGAGGGTTTTATTATTTATAAATTCAAATTACTTATTTGATTCTGGCTTAGGCAATAGAACTTTGCGGGAAAGTTTTAATTTACCTTGCTTATCAACGTCAAGCAGTTTAACACGTACCTCATCACCAACATTGAAGATTCCGTCCATGGTCTCAATCCTGCGGTGATCTATTTCTGAGATATGTAACAAACCATCTTTGCCCGGCATAATTTCAACAAATGCACCAAATGGCATTATTGATTTCACTTTACCTTCGTAAATTTCGCCCACTTCCGGTTTAGAAGCGATGTTGCGAATGCGGGTTAAAGCGGCGTCGATAGCAGCCTTGTTATCGGCAAATACCTGTACAATACCCTGGTTGTCTTTTTCTTCGATAGAAATAGTCGCACCGGTTTCACGTTGCATTTCCTGGATGATCTTGCCGCCGGGCCCGATAACTGCACCAATAAATTCTTTGTCGATTTTAATGGTAACAATACGCGGAGCGTGTGGTTTGTAGTCCTCACGTGGTGCGGTAATGGTTTTAGCCATTTCGCCGAGGATATGTAAACGACCTTCTTTAGCCTGATCTAACGCATTTGTTAAAACTTCGTAGGATAAGCCATTTATTTTTAAGTCCATTTGCACAGCAACAATACCGTTTTTGGTACCGGTTACTTTAAAATCCATATCACCTAAGTGATCTTCATCACCCAGGATATCAGAAAGGATAGCATATTTAGTACCCATTTCATTGGTGATCAATCCCATTGCGATACCAGATACCGGGTTGCTGATTTTAATACCTGCATCCATCAAAGCCAATGTACCGGCACAAACCGTAGCCATTGATGAAGAACCGTTAGATTCAAGGATATCAGAAACGATACGTATCGTGTATGGGTTTTCATCTTCGTGCGGTAACACGCGTTTTAAAGAACGCATTGCTAAGTTACCATGACCAATCTCACGACGGCCTGCACCCCTGTTAGGGCGAACCTCACCGGTTGAGAAACCAGGAAAATTGTAGTGCAACAAGAATTTTTGATAACCGTTGATGAACGCACCGTCAATCATTTGTTCATCGTCCTTAGCACCTAAGGTAACAGTGGTTAATGATTGGGTTTCGCCACGGGTAAATACGGCAGAACCGTGGGCAGATGGCAGGTAACCAACCTCACTCCAAATAGGGCGAATTTGTTTGGTATGGCGGCCGTCTAAACGTTTGCCTTCATCCAAAACAAGGTTACGGATAGCATCGTATTCAACATCGTGGTAATATTTTTTTGCAAGCGACTTGGTGATATCGTCAATTTCGCCCAGAGTAGCGATGTAAGCATCACGTACTTCCTTAAACTTAACCGACCGCTCATCTTTTGCAGAAGCAGATGAAGCTACATCGTAAACCTGCTGATAAGTTGCTTCGTAAATTGCTTTCTTCAGGTCTTCGTTACTGTGTTCGTGGCTGTAAGTACGTTTAACCGTTTTGCCAACTTCTTCCGCCAGTTCAATTTGTGCTAAACACTGAATCTTAATTGCAGTGTGGGCAAATTTAATAGCTTCAACCAACTCAGCTTCCTGTATTTCGGCACTTTCGCCTTCTACCATGTTGATATCGTGCTGGTTACCAGCCACAATAAATTCGAGGGTTGCAGTTTTTAATTGTGAAAGTGTTGGATTAATAACCAATTGGCCATCAACTTTAGCAACGCGTACTTCAGATATCGGCCCGTTGAAAGGGATATCAGAAACAGCTAATGCTGCAGATGCTGCCAAACCAGCTAATGCATCAGGCATAATATCTTTATCAGCGCTGATCAGGGAGATCATCACTTGGGTATCAGCATGATAATCTTCAGGGAACATTGGGCGCAATGCACGGTCAACCAAACGGGAGATCAAAACCTCATAGTCTGATAAACGAGCCTCACGGCGTAAAAAACCACCCGGGATACGACCGGTGGAAGCGTATTTCTCTTGATAATCTACAGAAAGAGGTAAGAAATCAATACCTTCTTTTGCTTCTTGCGATGATACTACAGTAGCCAATAACATGGTGTCACCCATCTTAATTACTACAGAGCCATCAGCCTGTTTAGCCAGTTTACCGGTTTCGATCTCAATGGTGCGGCCGTCACCTAAATCAATTACCTTTTTAATTACTTTTAAACTCATCTTTTTTGTGTTGTGAGGTGCTTTTCATCTTCAGGAGCACCCCGGTTTTATGTGTGTATAGTGTCGATGCGAATTTGTTGCCGGTTTACTGCGGCTTTTGAAGCAATGTTGATACGGTTAAGCGCATCAATAATGGTTTCAAAAAGTAAAAAAGCCATCCTGCATAGTGCGGACGGCTTTTTGAAAATTTTCAGGAGGATTACTTGATGATATCCCTAAGCGCTAACGCTTTGATGATAGCACGATACCTGTTGATATCTTTTTTGAATAAGTATGCCAGCAATCCGCGGCGTTTACCTACTAATTTTTGCAGTGATAACTGGGTTGAAAAATCATGTTTGTTTTTTTTCAGGTGACCGGTTAAATGTGCGATACGGGTGGTGAATAACGCTACCTGTCCTTCGGTTGAACCGGTGTCAGTTGCGCTTTTACCGTGTTTTGCAAAGATCTCTACCTTTGCTTCTTTACTTAAATACATTACGTGAATAATACTAAAGCGTGAATAATTCTATTAATTGTGGCGCAAAGATACAGTTATGCTTTAATATGTGCAAGGGCTGTTTGTGATGTTTTGGAGTGGATTTGAGTTGAAACATTGCGGCTAACAAGAGCGCATCGTTGTTGTCAAATCCTTTCTTTGCCAATTGATCCCATACATCGTCCAAGTGTTCCAGTGTATGATAAAACCTGTGCGGGTCGGAATACGGTTTTAATATATCTTTGCTCAAACCCAGCGCGATCACCTGTCTGTTTTGTTGTTAATACCCATTGCGTTTTAATTAAGATGTCATTTTTAAAACAAATAAACAGAAACTAAGTAAATCAATAATGAGCGAAAGAATCTACTCTACCTTCCAAACCGAACACCGCGTACGCCCCGATGATATTGACATGTTTCAACATGTGCACAATAGTAAGTATTTTGATTATGTACTTGCAGCCCGTTATGAGCAAATGGAAACCTGTTATGGAATGGCGATGGAAAAATTTATGGAACGCGGCTTTGGCTGGGTGGTACGCGCAGTATATATGGACTATAAACGGGCGTTGGTAATGGGGGATTACTTTCTAGTACGTACCGGCATCGAAAGTATCAACGATAAAGGTTGCCGGGTAAACTTTACCATTACCAATAAAGCTACTAAAAAGATCTGTTGCGATGGTTATTTTGACTACGTAATGATTGATATGGCAACCGGCCGGGGCACTAAAGTGCCAGCAGATGTAATTGAACATTACGGGATTTGATTTGATGAATTGGTCGACATTTAAATGTTAACCAATTATCCAAATTGAATGCATTCATTTTCCGTGGTTTGGCAACAAACAAAACCAAAGCTCAATTAGCTAAAAAAGCATCGCCACAGCAATCAACATCACTTACCAGCAATCCTTTTGAGCCATTTATGGTCTCGATCGTGTGGATGTATTTGGTAGTTTTAGTTTGCTGATCAAACGCCTCAGCAATCACCCGGATATTCAAATCTTCAACAGCAAAATCGACACTATCCTGAAGGCATAAGAAATGACGATTCTTCATAGGCATAAAATCGTCTGTATACCCCTGATCGTGCAGATCGATAACGCGCATGGTTAAAGCACTATTAAATTTCCGTGCGTTTTTTTTTAATGTATTCATTATTTGGCGAGTTTTAAGTTATTCTGGACGGGTAGGTATTTAAACAAATCAATTTGACCATTTATATACCTGCAACATAACCTAACAATATTTATACCAATAACTTACGCCAAAAAATTAAATAAAAATGAATGTAAAAAACACCAGCATTTAATCATAAAAATACCGATCCCCCCTATATACAAAGCTTCAAAAATAACACACAGACTTAATCTTTACCTGGCTCCTTCGATCAGGGCGCTATAAAAATCCGGAACGTTCAAACCGGCCGCCCTTACCTGCTGCGGTATCAGGCTGGCAGATGATTGTCCAGGAGTGGTATTTATTTCTATAAAATAGAATTCTTGTGTATCATCCAATAAAATAAAATCAACGCGCACCATACCCCGGCAATTAAGCCGCATATACACGTTAGTAACAATCTCCCCTATCTCGTGTATTTTTTCGGCAGGCAAATCGGCTGGGGTTATTTCTTCGGTAAAACCCGGACTATATTTGGCCTCATAATCAAAAAATTCTTTGGTAGTGATCAGTTCCGTGGCAGGCAGCACTACAATCTTGCCATTTAACCGTGCCAGGCCGATACTGAACTCTCTTCCTTTAATAAACTCTTCGACCAGGATCTGCGGATCTTCATGGAATGCTTTATCAAGGGCAGATTGCAAACCTGCTACATTGTGTACTTTACTCATGCCTACACTGCTGCCACCGTTGTTTGGTTTAATAAACAACGGAAATTTTAAATTAGCGGCAATGGTGGCAGTATCGTGCATGTCGCGCTGGTGAAGTTGCATTGATCTTGCAGTATTTAAGCCGTGGATGCCATGCACAATTGCTTTGGTATAGGCCTTATTCATGGTGATAGCAGAGGTAGTTGCATCACAGGTGTTATAAGGAATGCCGATCATATCAAAATAACCCTGCAACTTACCATCCTCACCCGGTGTGCCGTGAACGGTGATAAAAGCAAAATCGAAATTAACCAATTCTCCATTTAAAATGATACTAAAATCATTCTTATTTACTTCAACAGTTTCGCCATCATTACTATAGATCCAGTTGCCCCGGTTAATTAAAATTGTATACACCTTATATTTTTCAGCATTGAGATTGGCGGCAATATTTCTGGCGCTGTTAAGCGATACTTCATATTCGCCGGAATAACCGCCGGCTAAAAGGGCTACGTTGATACTATTCATGATCTTGATTTCAGATTTCGGACGTTAAAATTATAAATTAACTGTAAGCGCCCTAAAGTAACGGTAATTTAAAAATTAAGCTAATTGAAAATGCATTATGAACTTAAAGCTATACAAACAGCCGAAATTCAGCTGCTTCAAATCCAAGATTGAAAATCTGAAATCCGAAATTATTCCCTATGTTTGAATTTAATATCTGTAGAACAGGCATGAGTAAATTTGGTGACTATTTAAAAGCAAGGCAATTCAGAAATACTATCTTATTGGTTATTTGCACCATTGTCGGTATCGTTTTAATAGCCTTTTTTAGCCTTGGATATTACACCAGGCATGGTAGTGGAATACCTGTACCCAAATTAAAAGGATTACCAATAGACCGTGCCATGGCAGCGCTAAAAGAGCAGGGTTTTAATTATAAAATCGATTCGGTTTATGTAGCCGACCAGGAACCGGGAACCATTGTAGAGCAGGATCCGGATGCCGGGACAAATGTTAAAGAAGGCCGTACTATATATCTCACCATGGTTACCCAACAAGCACCAAATGTTGCCCTGCCGGATATTATTACCGAACAAAGCATTTACCGGGAGGCCGTGGCGACTTTATCAAACTATGGCTTAAAAGTTGGAGATACAACCTATAAAAGCGACATAGCCCGAGATCGTGTACTGGAAGTACGTTTCAACGGACAAGTAATTAAACCGGGCACCAAACTACCAAAAGGATCGCGGCTGAGCCTGGTATTAGGCAATGGCGAAGGTGCCAGCGAGGTTGATATACCCGAATTATTAAACCTTGACCTGGATGCCGCGAAATTCGCCATTAAAGGAGCAGGTTTAACTATTGGGACCATTACCTATGAAGGTAGTATTTCTGATTCTACTAACGTAATTGTAGTATCGCAATCGCCAATGAAATCAGATTCGCTTTCGCAAACCAGTATTGGCACCCGCATCAATTTAACCGTAACGCAGGGTAAAAAAACTGATGAGCCAAATTAACGCAGCCACCCTGAAGCAGCGTTTACAAAATGGCGAAACCTTAAACCTGCTGGATGTTAGAGAACCAATTGAATTCCACACTTCCAATATCGGGGGTATCAATATCCCCGTTGCAAAGCTTGTTACAGATATTAGGCATGTTACCTACAACAAAAACGATGAGATCATCGTTATTTGCACTGCGGGTATTCGCAGTGAAAATGCACAACGTATTTTAACTGATTTGGGTTACCTTAATATTTTAAACCTTAAGGGTGGACTAAGAGCTTTGCATAAATTAAACAATAAGTAAACACCATCTTCCATCATACAATCATGACAGAGCAGCAAAAGTCATCAGGCGGAACTTTTAAAAAATTCGTGATAGCCTTGGTGGCAATCGTCGTTATATCGCTGGCCGGCACGGGCATATTTTATTACTTGCGATATTTTGGGCCAAACGTAAGCGATAAACAAGAGTATCTATACATCCGCACTGGATCTACCTTTAAAGATGTTTACAAAACTATTGCCGATAAGGGAATTGTAAATGATACCAATTCATTTATTTCTTCTGCCGAAAGCATGAACTATATCAGCCGGGTTAAGCCTGGTAAATATAAATTAACATCCGGTATGAGCAACCGGAGTTTTATAAACATGCTAAAGTCGGGTAATCAGGAAGCGGTTACAGTAACCTTTCACAATCTTAGGCTTAAGGAACAATTTGCCGGCTACGTAGCCAAAAAACTGGAACCTGATTCCATCTCCGTACTTCGTTTGCTGGATTCCACCAAATTTGCGGAAGCTAATGGATTTACTACTGATAACATCTATACGGTATTTATTCCGAATTCTTACCAGTTTTACTGGAATATTACTCCTGAGAAATTCTTTAGCCGAATGCTGGCCAATTACCAAAAATTTTGGACTTCAGAGCGTAAAGCTAAAGCAGCAGCTCTTAATTTAAGTCCGGTGCAGGTATCTATATTAGCCTCGATAGTAGACGCGGAGGCTTTGCACGATGATGAAATGCCGGCCATTGCCGGTTTATACCTTAACCGGCTTCAAAAAGGAATGAAGCTACAAAGCGACCCTACCGTTATTTTTGCCATGAATGACTTTACGATAAAACGGGTGCTTAACAAATACCTGGTGAAAGATTCACCATATAATACTTACATGTACACTGGCCTCCCTCCAGGCCCGGTGATGATGCCATCTGTTAACGCCATCAATTCCGTACTTGATTATAAAAAAAGTGGCTACCTGTATATGTGCGCCAAAGAAGACTTCTCCGGCTACCATAATTTTGCCGATAACGAAGCCGAGCACAGGGTAAATGCCCGCAAATGGCAACAAGCGCTGAACGAAAGAAATATTAAGCGCTAATGTTTACCCACAATACCAAAATACGGGTTCGTTACGGAGAAACCGACCAGATGGGTTATATGTACTATGGCAACTATGCCGAGTTTTTCGAAGTAGGACGTGTGGAAATGCTCCGTAGCCTGGGCATGACCTATAGCGCTATGGAAGCATCGGGTATAATGATGCCGGTATTAGAACTGCATTGCAAGTATCATAAGCCAGCCCGATACGATGAAGAGATCACTGTAAAGGTAACGATGGCTAAAATGCCCGGTATTAAGATCCATTTCAGGTACGACCTTTACAATGAGAAAGATGAATTAATAAACGTTGGGGAAACCCTGCTGGTATTTGTAAATATGCAAACCAATAGGCCCTGTCTGCCGCCGCAGGAATTTATAGAAAAATTAAAGCCATATTTTGATTAATTTTATCCATAATGAAATGGGTACATCGCTTTCTGAACAACTTTAAGTTCTATCACTATATAACCGACTGGGCTAAATCTGTTTACATCCCCGGTTTCAGGCCGCTTCCTTTGTATACGGTTGTTGTTTTTTTCATAGAAGAGATCCAGCAAACATCGCTAACCAATCGCGCGGCAGCTTTGGCTTACAACTTCATGCTGGCTTTATTTCCTGCTATTATATTTTTATTTACGCTGATAGCATATATACCAGTCAAAAATTTTCAGGAATATTTGCTGAGCGTATTTTCGGTAATCATGCCCACTAATGCCTATCTGGCGTTTCAATCTACCATAGTAGATATTGTAAAAAAACAAAACGGTCAGTTGTTGTCGATTGGTTTTATCACAGCTCTTTACTTTGCTACCAATGGTGTGAGCAATCTTATGCAGGCTTTCAATAAGTCATCTTTGATATTAGAGACGCGTTCTTGGTTTAAAAGGCGCGTTGTAGCGCTTATACTTACCCTTGTGATCAGTATCTCATTACTGATAGCTATCGTGATCATGATAGCGGGCCAATCGGTTATAGGGTATGCGCAGCACCTTTTTCACAGTAAGTCGCAATTTTGGTTTTATCTGATTGCATTTTCACGGTGGATCATTATCCTCGTGATATTTTTCGTGAGCGTTTGCATCCTTTACCGCTACGGCCCGTCGAACAAACAAAAGTGGAAATTTATTAATCCCGGATCCATCCTGGCCACTTCCCTGGCTATTTTAACATCTATAGGATTCACCTATTACACCAACAATTTCTCATCATACAATAAGGTATACGGATCTATAGGCACATTAATCGTAGTGATGATCTATTTATACCTAAACTCGCTGATTTTGCTTATTGGGTTTGAATTAAATGCCAGTGTTGACCTTTCAAAACGCAATATTCGTATCGTAAAACCTCGATATAATAGCTTCCGCACCCCTAAAACCAAGGTACATCACCATTAAATATTTGCCTTACAGTACTTTACAAATACTTTAAAAAAAGTTAACATGAAGTTTGGCAATTCGGTCCGGATTTGTACTTTTGTCCCCGGAGAGCTGGCAGAGTGGTCGATTGCGGCAGTCTTGAAAACTGTTGAACTGTTAAAGGTTCCTGGGGTTCGAATCCCTAGCTCTCCGCACATGAAAAACGCAAAAGGCCTTCTACGCTATGTAGAGGGCTTTTTTGTGCTCGAGAAATTGGCTGGGTATCACAAATGGTATCACTTTCAATTAAAATAAGCAGGCTTTATAACTTCTTATGCAAATAATCGGATAACAGCTTAGTGAAAGGTAAGATCTATGAATTTCTTGCTGAACACTGTAATACTAAGGCTGGTGCTCAACGATGGCTTTGATAAATGGAAAAGTATCCGAACGGTGAGCAGAAATTTACTAGAAAACAAGTGCCTTTGATAGTAAGTTAAGAATACGAAATATCTTTGCTTTCAAATACATTTCTGTCAAAATTTGCTTAAACCAAGACAGCCTTTCACGCATGATTTAACGGTGCGATATCAGGTATTATCTAGGATAACTCTGAAGTGTAAATAAAGTAAACAACGGCAAAGAGTTAGTGTTGTCGAATAATTCTAGGCAATCTCTGGTATAATCATTTAAATATCAATTTAAAGATTATCTATTAAAGTGTTAAAAAAAGTTAATAAGATTGCACCTTACAAGTAATGTAAGAAATTAGGTGAAAAAATATATTATATTTATAACCGATCTGTTGATCTTCATATGATTAAGATCAAAAATATAAATTCAAAATGAATAAAGGCCGTAAGCTAACAATTCCAAGTCACCGGTTATTAGCATTTAAAAAGATCAGCGCTTTAAGTCAAGATGATTTGAAGAAGTTATTAGAAGGATTAAGGAAAGTGCCCAAGGGCGTTAATCGAAAACAATTCATTTCTTTTTTGTCTTCTAATGTACAAATAGATGAAATAGATATCATTTCTGATACAATTTTTAGTTTTGCTGGATTAATTTTTGATTCCGAACATAACGTCGATGAAATTAGTGCGGGATTAACCAATTCTTATTCAGCATTTGAAGAGGTTAAGGACGACCCATTTATCACGGAAAGCGTACTTGAGAGTTTGAAAGAAAACTTAAAATACATACTTTTAAGCGTTGATAGCTTAATGCCGTTTTTTCAAGCATTGGAGATCATCAATGATTCTGAGAGTGTCTTGACAGAGATGGAGATTGCAACCCGGATCAATCTGCTTAGTGAAGATATTTTAAGCAAATCCGTGCTCATCCTTCATAAACTAAAAATCAGTTACTCTTCTCGTGAATCCGAAGATAATTCCCAGTCAATTACTTTAGATCTTGAAGATTTAAAAAATCTGAAACGTCAAATCGATAGAGCTATTGAAAAAGAAGAGAACTTTATCGCAAATAATAAAGAGTTCAACCAAATTAGCGTAAGTGAATAATGAGAATTAGTTATCCAGAAAATTTTAGGTTATCACCAACGAAGGAAGAGCGTGCTTTAATTTCAGAAAATGAATATTACAATCGAGAATCTTCGTCTATTTATTCGGCTGATCCCTTCAAAATAAAGGGTTATCGCGTAGAAGAAACATCGTCTGACCAAACAGCGACAATAGACGATGATAATGTATTTCATTCCGCAAGAATTGATCAGCTGAACATTAACTTTTCTGATCGTCAATTTTCTTTAAATCCGAATCTTAAAGAGGTTTATGATGAAATTGAATATTCAAAAAGTATTTTAGATCTAAAAAAAGATTGGAATAATCAAAATGGAGAACCTATTTCAAAGCCCTTATATTTTAGTGCTATCGAATTTCTTGTCAACTACAGTAATTTGCTAGCGGCCAAAAATATTATCATTAGTGCACCCGAAATTAATCCCTGTAACGATGGTACAATCGACCTGTCATGGAGAACATTAAAGCACAGGTTATTAATAAATTTTAGAATTTCAAATCAAGAATTTTTAGGTATTTTCTATCGAGACGAATACAATAATAAAAATTCGAACAAGGGAAATCTAGTATTGCCTAATATCGATGAATCTTTTCTGGTATGGATGAAGAACCTAAAACTATAGAAGAAAACCCCTGGCATGAAGAAACAATCAATTCAGGTAGTATCTTATATCGTCAGTGTCATTTTGGTCAAAGACATCTAGTAGGCAAAAAAAGACGCCATCCAAATGAAGCTAATTTCAGTTTAGGAGTAGGCGAAGATGGTCTTTCGTTCGATTGGGATAAATATGTTTGTCCCGAAAAATGTAGTGTGATTAAGGGAATAACAACCAATAGGTCAGGGAATTTTTTCAATCATCAAGACTATAGTATTTTCAAATATCCTGTTGACGAATTAAAAAATGTTGAAGGTATTATAGGCTTTAAACATAATCCAGTTTTCAATGGAGCTCCAGCCAGCGTTGGTTTGCCAAATAATAAATCTCACACATTAGTATTTATTGACCGGTCGGATGAACATTATAATCAGGTAAGAATGAATCTAACAGATTTCCAGTCGTCAAACTACCCAGATTTAAAGTGCGAAATCGATACGGATGAAGTTAATAGAATAATTGATCAAATTATTCAAAGGCTAAACAATACTGAATATCATAATTTTTGGGAATTTACAAAAGATCAACTTATTTGAATCCTTCTAAATGTACTAATCGCGAATCCTCTATCCTATTCGCTTAAGTGTCCCCTGCAGAAGCATCCAAGGTTGATCATACCTAATTGCAGCAAGTCGAAAGTCGAAGCCGCACTCTAAGCTTCTGTACGCTAATACAGTCCTAAGCATTTTAATTAATAACCTGGCGGGAGATAAACCTTTTTTCTGGGTTTTTTGAAATATTCGTCTTGCATAATCCACTCGACATCCTTACGTTTAAAACGCAATGATCCACCAACTACGCTGCATCCAATGTCATGCTTGTGAGCATTTACCCAGGCGGTGCTGAACCCAGTATATACTGATACCTCCTTGACGGTCATGTAAGGCTTTTTAAGATCTATCAATTCTAGGTGCATAGCCTCTACATGTGCGCTCATCTGAGTTATCTTTTCAATGAGTTCAAGAATAGCCGGCGTTTCAAATAATGTTACTCCATTCATGTCTACAAAATTTAAATTTTTATAAAACTAAGAATCGTGGACCAACGTTTTCGGTTGCTTATATTTTTTATTTATAAATTGCAAATAATAATCCATGCCTAAATAAATGGATTTGCTAACCAGAATGTCACGGGTAGTATCGATCTGCTATTAACATTTAAAAATATATGTATTTGGAAAAATTTATTTCGCCATTGATAGGGCTAGCTTCAGGGGCCCTTGGCTACTTTGGTAGTTTGTGGATGGACAAAGAGTTTCTTAAATCCCCAAAGCTTATTTCAATTATTTCGCTGAACGATAAAACTAGCTTATATGCAGGAGGAGCTGTTGCAAAATCAACTTTTCAAGCTGAAGTATTGATCAGCAATCATTCTAAAAATAACGCTTATGGATTGAAAGTTTTGGAGCTTAATATGCCCGCTGACTACAGCCAAATTTTGTTAAATCAAGTTAAGATAAATGTGCCAATTACAGAAAGCAGTCCGATAACCATTAAGTTGGACGTAGATATTCCAAAACCATTAGTAGTAAACAGTCAGTTACAGTATAGCCTCAAAGCCGAATATTTTAACGAATTAAATAAACGGTATGAAACTAATTTCTGCGGTAAGATAAATATTATTAAAGGTAGGAACATCCTAATCGGATGGGGTAAACCACCAAAAGGACCTAATTACTGACCGGAGGCTTCAATCAAACATTTTTGAACGCATTCTTTAAAACGTAAGCAAACGAAAAATGCCCGGCTAATTAGCCAAGGCATTAATCGTGGGTTGGGGTGAGATTAATCAATAGTTATCGTTATACGTTTTTTTTGACAATTTAGTTGCCACAAAAAAGCCCCTCAAATTTTTAAGATCTGAAGGGCTACTATTGACTATTAGGCACCCTTGCCCTCAAGCCGACGCAAAGATAACTTTTTTAATCAGTGGTTAAAATATTTTCAATATTATGATCATGGTAAAGAATTACCTTATATTATCTTTGTGATTTACTTGTGAAACCAGCCAGATGGTTAAGCGGATCACTTTTTATTAAATATTATGTGCCAAAAAATACCTAGACTTGTAAAACCATGAAACTAAACCTTATCGCAACTTGCATTCTCTTATTCATTGTAACTTCTAAACTGCGTGCTCAATCTTTTAAAGAGGATCCTAATTTTGTAAAGCAGGCCCCTAACGCTAAGGGCTATATGCTCGACACCGTATCAGCTTCCAACTTGAGCAAGGACCAACTATACAGCAACGCGTTATCATTTCTTAGCAATAGTTTCAAAGACAGCCGGAATGTTATAGAATCTAAAGACCTTGAGCTTGGTGAGATATCCTTTAAGGGCAATATAAGAGGAGTATTTACCGTGAGTGACACCTCTAAAAATGGAAAAATTACTTCCCATCAGGAGCCAGTTATATTATTTTTTAAAAGCAACGTGTACTTGAAGAACAATAAGTTTAAGATTGTGGTAAGCTCTTTGGAGCGAACTTTCAGTGCAATATTGAGTACGTCCATCAAGTTGCCGGTGGATATTAACCGAATAGGCATTCAATACGATGAGGATAGAGTCGCTTCCAACTTGGCTTTAAAACTTATAAAAGACTTTTCGGCTTTTCTCAATAACAAGCCCGAGAATGATTTTTAAATCATACTACCGGGAAAAAAGCCCTCAAATATCTGCAAGGGTTTTAATTGATCAGGAAATTTAGCACGCACTACAAATTTATGAACTCTTCGTAGCAAATAACCCCGCCTAACTTAATAGGCAGGATTTAATTTATTATACCGGCGAGTTAATTATTCCGCTCCCCCTTCCGCAACTCGCGCATCTTATCGCGCATCAGAGATATGTATGCAGTAGCCTGGACGATAGCGTTCAAATTGGCAATAGCGCATCGCATGTCATCCGCGTCATGCTCTTCGCCTACAGTATTGGAGCTGATATTGTCTGCCGTGTAGGCCAGGTTTCGTATGATTTCATCGTGATCAAATCCGCCATCCAGTAAATGAGCATCGGCGCCTATTTCGATTAATCTATCGTTAGTTAAGCACATAGCACACCTCCTTCCAATATTTCGCTGCATACATCGAAAAAATCAGGGATCGTAGCGAATACATATTCACCCCTGGTCAACTCAACATTGCTTCTATCAGCGCTGGCAGTCGCTTCGATCCAGAACTGCAAAGCCTCGTTTAAGATATCTTCTGAGATAGAACCACTTTCATTAAGGAACTCGATAACGGCCGTACGTGTGTCCGTTCTATTATCAACCGGATGCGTAATACAATCAAACTGCCCGATTTTCCTAACCAGCGAGTTTAAGTTGGTGACAAAGAACACCATGCTTCCGATATCATGGTGATTTCTAAATAACCGATGGCGAGAGCCCCAAGCATGCTGCAGCTCGAACAGCGCCTCTTTAGCTTCATGCAATTGGTGACTTTCAAAGAAAACAGAAATTGCACTTACGATTCCCAAATTTTGATTTTTGTAATCCTGATTATTTGTCAAATCAGGATTTTGTTTTAATTTTGTCATTCGAATTTATTGATTAAGAGGTTAGTCAATTGATTGGCCGGGGCAGTAACTCCGGCCTTTCTTGTTTATTAATGGTTTGTTGTTATTTAAAAGATAATATTTTCAACCTTCGCACATCTCCAGTCATTTTGCTGTAGGTCAAAGTAAGTGAGCAGAGAGCTTTTAGGCTTCCGAGCGCCGCCTTTTGGGATTGGTACGTTTACCAGCGTGCCCACGGCTTCGCGGATAGATCCATCAACCTTCTTAAATGTAAAGTTGACCAACGCCCGGGTGGTAAGTGCAAGTTGTAGCTTAATTACTTTCCAGGCATGCGTTAACGCTTCAGAGAAACTATTGAACTGATCTACTATAGACCATGCAATATTGAAAAGGCGCTTTTTCATTATTTAACGTCCCCCTTTCCACGTAGTAAAGATGCTTGTAAAGCAGATAAGCCTTCAGGTGTACCGTTATTGCGCGGCATTATAGCAGTTAACTGTTTGGTGTAGGAAACGTTTGATTTTGTTACCTCTGATTTTTGAATTAGATTTGTCATTCGATAATTTGTTAATTTGTTAATCAATCGATTGGCTCCGTTCCCGCGGAGCCTTTCTTGTTTGTTATACAAATATACAATACATATTTGCATTTGCAAGTTTATTTGCAAATATTTAATGAATAATTGTAAATAGTTCTAACTTTGCGGAATGAATCAAAATCTAACTTCCTTATTCGCAGTTGTTAATGACAATAAAATATTACTTGTTGATACTAATCTGAAAATTTTTGTCGAACGGCTTAATGCCAACTTCCCGGGTACTAGAAATTATGATTGGTTTTATAGGGCTTTCAAGAAAAATGACAGATTTTCTCTTGTAATCGACGATAACGAATATTTTTTCCAAAAAGTCATTTAAGCAAAAGGCCAGGTGTTTAATCGCCGGCCGCTCTTGTAAAACGATACTGTGCTTAATTTGAATTACATTTGAAGATGGATTGGAAAAATCAAGGCCCTGAGTTTGATGATATGTTGTCGGACATTGCTAACATGCAAGCTGACTTCATACTCGAAAAAAATGCAAAAAATAATCTAGTAATGGTCAATGATTATCTGACCGCAATTAAAGAAAGAGTGCATTTGGAAGAACAAATTGGTAGCAATGAGATCACTAAGTCTCTCAAGTCTCTAGGATTCAGTTTTTATGAGTTGAAAGAAGCTTTTGAGTTACTAGTTAAAGAGGGTTACTAATCACCTGGTACGCTAAGTCAATGCTGGGTGCGTTCTGTTACTTAACAATAAGTTGTTGGAGTGGCTTTAAGAGGGTAAAAAATAGCTCAGAGGGTCGCCAAACAATTTTAACAATGAAGAAAAATAGACCATCCAGAATGATCTCCTCTGAGCCTTTTCAAATATAAATTATCTTGACAAAAATTATAAAACCTGTTTTCACAATTTTATGCAACAGGGGCAAATAATACCCTTCAGTCGTAACAATCGGTATTTTTCGTCTCCTCAGGATCAGGCCGATGGCTAGGATCTACTATAGCTTTTCTTAAATGACCCTCCAAGCGTTTAATATAAGCCTTCATCTCCAAATTATCATTTATATCTGGATGTAAATAACCTTCCTGATTAATGATGAAATCTACAGCTTCAATTTCGGTTTGTAATTTTTCAAAATGATCTGTGAGATTTTTGCCAAGATATAGGTCCGCGAGGATGTTCGCATAAGTGCTAACGCGGAACGAATCATCCATTTGTTTTTGATCCATGTTAGTTTTTGTTATTTGTAATTTAGCATTTTTTATACACGTAGACCACTACAGGATTAGACTTAAGTAAAGGATTTTAAAATAAATAGCCCCTTACAATCGCTGCTTGGGGCTATAACCTAAACCTAATCACAATGACAGCGATTGCTATCAAATATTATATCCGCATATTACGTAATAAATCTTGCTTATTAGAATAAATCGGTTTACGATCTATCCCCGACCAGTATTCCATTTACAAACTTCATTATCCTTATGCCGCTGCTGGCAGTATAAAATATATCACCTGTATACCCTTGAGAAACGGTTGTGGTTGATCCTGAATGCTGAATAGTCTGTACGCCACCATCTATTAAAACCTGCCCGACAAAGTGCCCGGCGATGTCACCTAATGAGCTTGTAGATCCGTATGCCCTGGCATAAAGGGCCTTGTTGAGAGATGCTCCAGGCTTAGTGCTCACAAAAACCCCCGTTGAGTTGTCTTGCCCGGTTCCATCGGTACCAATGTAAGCCTGTGCAATAATCGACCCGCCGGAATTCCTTTTGATTGTCTTTATATAAACATTTTGTGTACCATCAGTGGAAAGTCCTGTGTTATCGATATCCCAATTTGCTATTCTACCACTTGTTGAAAACATTCTACCGTCATCGGTAACCCTAAAAGGGGCAGTTTCCCGGTCGGCATAAACAGCACCGGCCCAAAAACGAATACTGTTATCTCCTTCATCAGTGACGCCGGTCACCCCCGCGTTAATGTGAACGGCATCACCTACTATAAGGGTGCCGGTTGCAGCAATATTACTTTCTAAAACGAATGATGCATTATCAAGACAGGCATAGTCAATCACGCTACCAATTGTATTACTAATGGTAGAGGCATAAACGATCGATTCCTTTATTGCCTGTTCGTGATCGCCCCCACCTATAGCATCTAAGAAAAACCTGCTTACATTTTCGGCGGTTTCAATATTTGGAGATGCGATCAATCTCATTATGGCATTATCTGTACCTACTAGCGTATATTGTTGATCGTGTTCTGTATCTCTTGCATAGATAAAAGCCTTTCCGTCATGGTGTCCCGCAAGAACAAACATGCAATCACCTTGAATTTTACCAAAACCAAAGGACCTTTTCACCTCAAATTTAGATACTATATCTACCAAAGACTTAGTGTCCAGGTAGCTTAACCCAAGTAACAAATTAGCAAGCTCAAGCCCGTTATTTACATTGCCGTTAATTGCATAGTAAAGGTCAGACTTGATTTTAAATAGCTTCACGAACTCTTCCGGCTGCTCCTTACCTGACATACTAACTTGCTTGCGGTCGGTGCCAATGTGTACAGTGTTTTTAGAGTGATCTATACTGGCGATAATTATGCTCATAGTTTTGTTATTTTGCTTTAAGTATTTTGATAAATTGTGGCTCTATGGTTCTTAGGTACCTATTATTAAATTAAAATGTAATTACCTACTGCATCGATAGCCTGTACTCTAACTGGAGTTTTACCGGATAATACAATGGTTGCGGCCCCGTCTATTGAGGTACCAGATAATGTAATTGTACCTGATCCGCTATTTTTGATCACAAATAATGTGTTTACAGGCGCAATGGGTAGAGGCTGAGTAAAAGTTCCGCTTACAACATTGATGGTATAGTCAGACAGCGGATTAAGTGTTGTAGCTGAAGAAATTGCCCTTATACCCAGTTTTAACGATTTGAAGTTCAGATAACCAGCCCCGGTAAAATTACCAAGGTTATCGCCCTCAAACATAATGTTATTGTTCACCCTGTATCTAAAAAGATCCTTTGTTCCCGAACCAACCGCTGCTTCTGTGATGTCGATAGAATGACCAATATACCCTCCGTTTCCCGATTGATTGGTTGTAGCCTTTACCAGAGATACAGTTTGCGCAATAGAATTTGAGGTTAATGATGCTGAATAAATACCATGTATAACCCCGATTCCTGAGCCAGATCTTTCGAATTCAAAAGCTCCACCGGTACCGGGTCCGCCGCTTGTGCTTTGGGTAAACTTGGATACACCGACAGTTGTTATCAAGTCTGCTATTGTCCATGGAGAGGTAAACAATCCCGTAATATTGGTAAACGTAACAGTATCGCGGTTGGTTAGATCAAGGTCAACGTATATTGGAGACAATCCAACAAACACCTTCATGTCATCAAAGTTAATCGTGCCCGTGGTGGCTGCGTTCACACTGCTACCAAACGCTGCACGTATTTCATTAGCGAATGAAAACGATATGATCTCCGAGCTTTTCAAAGAAGCGTTCATATCTGGCTTTAATATTACCGTGTATTTATTGTACCCGGGCATTACCGACACGAAGCTTGTTATTCCATTTCTAACGATATTGATAATTCCAATATCAGTAGACTTCGCATAGAATGACACCCTTAGCGTTTTATTGATAAGTGAGTTATTTGAATTACCCACGGCAAGAACAAGCTTATTACTTGCATCAACTATTGAGACATCTACCGAAGTGCCACCATTGAAACCGTTTGCGCCGGCCGTTAAATTTAATCCGGTATAGCTTGTGATGGTAGATAATCCGGAAGTTAAAGAGTTTAGCGGGTTTGTTACCTGGTATCCGTTTTTATCCAGCATCAAGCTAGAGAATATTGATTTTACCTCACTGTCAGATAGGGTATCAATAAAATATCTAAACCTCTTGCAGCTATAAGATGTCAACGTATTGGCAACGCCGCCCAGGTACGTTTTAATTGTTCCGCCTGAAGCGATATCAACATTAGGTGATGAAGAACTTACAGGAACTAATTTAACTGAATTTACATAAACAGACCATACATAGGCCATATCCCGCATCACCACTAAATCGATTGGTGTACTACTTGGAAGAATATTGTTTGCCGAGGTATAAACGCTTGATCCGCCTACAAGTATTACTACTGAGTTATTTACTGTCCGTTTTATTGTTAGCCGGCCAGTATCTGTTGCCGGGGAATCGGTTTGCTCAAACAAAACAACTTCATTGTTGCTATTGTCAAAATATACATCACCAAAGTATAAAGCGAAGTCTTTATGGGTGATCATTGGGTTTGCCTGAGTAATACTGGTTGATCCAACCCCAAATGTGTATCCACGCCTGTTTTTAAGGTTGTAATCAACCGCCCGCTGCCGCCATACATAAGTATTGTCAGTAACATTTGAATACATATTTTGGTTATCAGATGTACCTACAAAATCATCAAAGACATCGATCTGCTTTGCGCCCCAGATTGAAATATCTGAAAAAGTATTACGGCCCGAGTATTTATCAATGTTTATTGAGACAGTTAATTTATCAAAAGCCGTAGCCTGGTACCTGTTAGTGATCGCACCTGAAAAGTTATTATATGAGGCGCCGTACTCAAGAGAAAGCCCCACAATAGAACCAAGCGACACACTTCCCTTTGTTATAGATAATGCGCTAAAAGAGTTGAGGTAAGCGCCTCTTAATTGTATGCCGGTGTCGTAAATATCCTCAACCTTAATGCTAGCGAAAGTGTTGTTATATGAATTGCGACCGATGAGGGCTAAAACAGATTGCGGAGATTGAACTGACACGTTGGTAATTCCTGTCACTGCCGCAACGGGCACCGACCAGATACTATTCTTGTAGTTGTAGTAAGAGCTTGCTAATCTAAAGGTGGTATTGCTCACCCATTTTATAAAGTACGCTTCAGAAGGGTTGAAAGCGTTCCTTACGTTAACAGATGAAGCAGCATCGATATTTATAGTGACTGGCAGCTTATTCATATTGTTCCCAATAGAATTGTTAACCATCTTTAAATTAGTGATCGTAAAAATATCATTACCCGGCACCGCGCCCGCTATGAATTTTATTTTAACAGGGTTTGTTAAAGTGGCCGAACTTGGGTTGTAAGTGAATGTTATAGTAAAGTTATTGCTTGCTCCTCTGTTTGGCACATTAACGCCATAGCTTTGACTTTCGTTACCTGGAATAAAACTTACTACCCTACTAGCATTAACCGATGCGGCATCCATATTGATGTTACCGGTAATTGTATAACTATCGCCTACATTTAAGCTGGGAAGATCTGTAACTATTTTATAGTCCGCGGTATTTGCTGCGGTAACGGATATTGCTTTAGTGGTTTTATCAAAGACAAAGCTTCCGCTACCGGTATTATAAGCCCACCCTGGAGTATCTGATAATACATTAGGGGCCACAGTAGTAAACAAACCCGAACTATCAATAGCGGTTACCGGAAAGGATGAATATAAAGAGCCCTGGTATGGTGATAGATATATCTTGCTATTAGCATTCATACCGTTGCTCTGCTGAACTGCTAAATATGGCGAAAGCAGCCTGTTACCAGTAAACTCGTCATTTAAAAAGTTATAATCCGCGTTACTGATTGATGAAAAGCAGTTTATATTACAATTTGAAATGTCAAAGTTATTGCAATCGAAAACATTCAACCCGTATTGGCCAGTGTTTAAGATCCTGCAGTTGTCAATCTTAAAGCCCCAGCACTCCTTTATCTCAAGTCCGATCAAAGCCTTGTACAGTCCGTCAAAGACAATATTTTTTATTACCAGGTTGGGGTTAGACTTTGCCGTTAAACTCTCTTCACCGCTTTGTCCAGGGTAACTACCGTCACTAAGATAGCTACACATGATCTGGCCAGCAGCGCTGCAGGTAAAACGGGTTGATATATCAACATTGCCGCTGTTTGAAGGATACAAAGCAGATCCCACAAGCGATACATTCCTTTTTAAATCAATGTGTGTGATAAGGTATGTTAATGGCCTAAACATAACAGCTGTTATGTTGTTAGCATTTGCATAGTTGATGGCATTTTGAATCGCGGTGGTGTCGTTGGTAGAACCGTCTCCTTTTGCACCAAACCATTCAACTAATACTTGAGATTTATCGAAAATTCGTTTAAACCTACTTGAGCCGGAAACAATTACTGTACCGGTATTATCTATGCTTGTGCTATCTGAAGGATCGTAATACCACTGGCCGCCTCCAAAATCTGTAACCTGATAAATATTGTCTGATTGCGGGTTAACAATGGATCTTAATCCAGCGATTGAGGTATTTAAAGAGTTTGATTTTCTTGATATACCCGACGCTGTAAGGTCAGCCCCCGGCCACCAATAGTCGTCTGTTTTTGAGCCATTGATAATACCTATTACTCTTGATGATCTCATCGACTGAGGTATTTTAGCTATCGCATCATCAATACTGGTGTACGGTCCGTACCAATAATCTATATTACCAGATACCGTGGACCTGAAGCTGCCGGGAAATTCGAATTTATTATCAGACATTTTGAAATATTATTTTGTGGGAATGATTAGTTAGATAAGTCACGTTTTGAGATAATGTATATAGCTTGTAAGATTGACCGTCAACAGTTATTGGCGAATAGGTGTAATTTAATGTTACCCCCTCTTCAAGATCGGTAACCGACACAACAGCGCGGCTAACTGGTATTGCAAAAGTGAAGTTAGTATATGCCGTTCCTGTATTTAAAGTAAAAGTGTCGCTACTTATTGATTGATGGCTTGGTAACGCAAGAACATCTGCCGATGTAACCGGTACAGTTGGAGATGGTCCATAATGAACATTTGCATTTGCTGAACCGTCATCATCTTTAAACGGCACATCCTGTTTAACTTCATCAAACTGCCAAGTGAAACTGGCTAATATTTTACTGCTGTCCAGGTTAGTTAGCCTATGCCAAGCAAGATCACCATCTTTTAGCCTGGCATTTACTTTATAGCTTGATTCAATCTGGGTTAGGGTAACATAGTTTTGGTGTAGTAATCCGCTAATGATAGATTTGGTTGAATAGTATTCTTCTAATGAGTTCGCGGTTAATGTGCCTTTAAGCGTCAACACTTTTGGCTTTATGTATGCCGGGGCCGCCAGATCAAATTCGATAAAACCATTACCCCAATCCTTCGAAAACACGGGCATGGTTCCGCTAGGGCCTTCAAATGAATCAGCGGTTGCCCTGTCCTGATCTATTATAATACCTAACGCGCTTTGTAGATCATACCCATTGATTTTATATCCGGCCATGTTGTATTGTAAATTTACTCCACCTATAATTGGTATAGGCGGGGATGGGTTTGCTATTAGGTATTAGTAAGGCTATACAGAAGTTTTCGCAAGCTTTCATAAAATCAGATTTATACTTATCATATTGTTTCTTTTTAAGTTGATTGCGGATACAGCATCGATATAAATTGATCATCCGAAGCGGTTCGACTACTTGTGAAATAAACACCACTTTTACGTTCAATTACCGCAGTAAATAGATATTGGCCGCAAGATATTTTGGAATCTGCCTCAAGGGTTACTTCCTTCCAGCTTAAGTACCTTTTTCTTACATCGCAGAAGTATAAATCTTTACCTGCACTGTGAAAATAGATATCAACACTAACGCCGTTGGGTTTGGCCTGGCGCTCCCTAAGTTTTTCAACATTTTGGGATGCAGTGAATACAGTGAGTTTTTTGATCTCTCCAGCAATCTGCGCTGGTAGTTTCATGGTACATCTATTCATATTTTTACTTTATTTTTCTTGGTTGCTTCTATTATTTATACACCTAATCCACTACCCCGGACAGATCCGGCCTTCGTATTGTCGGCAATGGTTTTTAAATTACCTACCTTCAGTTCAACGATTACCTTCTTTACCTCTTCAACTGTATTGAAGGTGTTTGTAGCAATTTGCTCTTGAAAAATCAATCCTTTAATGGCTGAATCATACATCTTGCCCATGATGCTATTGGTGCCGATTGAAACCAAGTTATTCTCGCGAGTATGAACCACCAGCTGCTTTGTTAGGTCATACGTGCCCCTAGTAATCCCCTCCAGGGCGTTTGCCTGATCTGAGGTAATTGATTTAATAGAATTGCCTAAGGCGCTGGTGGTTGATGAAGAGGAAGCAGGATCCTCAAAGAATTGTTTAAACGGAGTCAATCCAGCTGAAAAGCTATCACCGGCCGACTTGAGCAAATCTTTATATTTGTCAAAATTAAATCCTAAAGCGCTATTGCCGTTATCCTTCATGTAATCGGCAAAATCTTTGATAAAATTATCGACTACCGGTTGCAGGAACTTTAATTCAAGGCCCTTTTTCACCGCATTTGCAATCACCTTATTGAATGCCTCATTTAGTTTGGCAAGGGAGTCTTCGCCGGTATTGAATGCATCTGTAAAGGCATCCGCTAAACTGGACGACAGGTCCTTAAAGGTAGTCTGCACCAACATATCAGTAATTGACTGTTGGATATCCGCAATCTGGTTAGGTATCTCGTTGATCTTATCCTGATAGGCATCTATTTTACTTTGATCAGCTTTTTTCTTGCTCCTTTCGGCATCCAATTGCTCCTGAAGTATAACCTGCTGCGCGTTTAGGTTCTTAATCTCTTCAAGGCTTGAGCTATAGTAAGATTCACCTACCGACCGCTGAACATCACGCTCCAATTGTTTAAACCCTCTGTCCAGTGCATCCAATTGGCTTTGGTAACCCTTAATTGTCTTTTCAATGCGTTTATCGTTCGCATTAAATATTGAACTAAATACACTGGCTATCGCCTGCACCACTACAAGAGCTGCTGATATTACAGCAAGGATAACAGAAGACTTTTCAGCCGTCTTAATTGCAGCGCTCACACTAACCGCGACTGCTGCTGTTGCCGTTAGGGATGAAAGGGCGGTCGCTCCAACCTCACCCAAAGCATCTTTTAAAAATGCCGTTGACTGTACAGCATCATTTATAAAATTGAATGAACCCGAAGTGGCTTTGGCTAGATTGCTCCAGTCGATCTGGATTTGCTGAGCTGACTTCTTAGCATCTCCCGCGCCTTCAGTAAAGACAGCCTCAAGGGATTTGCCAAGCTCTGCAAACGGGTTGCGCTTTATTAATTCGCCTCTAGCTGCCTCCAGCTTGGCCAGGGTGTTTTCAATATCGATAGGATTCAGTTTATCCTTATTGGCTTCAAACAATCTGGATACATCTTTGATCAAGCTATTTATAGCCTTAGATGAAATAACATCCAAGTTTGAGAACATCGCTTCAACATCTGCCCCGCTAAATATGGTGGAAAGTGTATTTTCCGCAATATCGTTTTTGTACTTTTCAGCTAGTTTGCTAAATTGGGTAGCCAATTCATCTTTACTCAAGCCCAAAGGATTACTCACCAGGGCATCTCTATCCTTTGCATACTGCTCAGTGATAGCAATTTCTTTTTGCTGGTAGGTCTGTAGTTGCTTTAGCAGGTCATCATATTTACCGCGCTCGGCATCCTTTTCGGCTGCAATCCGTAAATTCAGCTCTTTCAAATAGTCTTTCTGGCCACCGGTCCGGCTAACTTCGGGTATAGAACTAATCTTATCCGCTTCAACCTGTAGGGCCTTTAAAAACGATTTGTTATCGACAATCTTTTTATCAAAGCGCCTGGATGCCATCTCAGATCCAAATTCGCTGACATACTGTTCATAATCTGTATATTGCTTCTTTTCAAGGTCTAAAAGCTCTAAGTTTTTCTTTGCCTGGATAGAATAGCTGGCTGCATCCACTTCCGCTGCCTGGTCTGCAGACATCCTTCCGAACACCTGGCTTTTACTTACATTGCGGCCGGTAGAGTCCTTAATTACTTTACCATTACCGAATTTCTTGTAATAATCTTCAGCCTCCTTTTTCATCACCGCGTATTTTTGCTTGATGCTGACAATCTCCTGATCGTCGGATGACTCTTGCTTTTTAACCGCGCTATCGTGTAAGGCGTTAATCTTTTTCTGGAAAGCATTCCGGGCGCTAAGATCTGAAGCATCCGTGTTTTTGTTTGACTTTAAACGATCCTTCAAGGCATCTATTCTCTTGTCAATATCAGATCCCTGCAGCGCTGAACCTGGTAGGGCTGAAAGTTCAGCGATGCGTTTACGAATATCTTTTATTGAGGTGAGTTGGCTATCCGAAATGTCTTTGTTTACCTTTAATACTTTCGGCTTAATTCTGTCATAAGCCGTATTGATCAGGGTTAACGACTCCTGGAGAGCGTTGAAATTGTCGGTTGCCTGTTTAAAGGATACCTTTCCGCCGTCTGTTAAGTCTCCCGAGGCAATCCCCTTTCGGTATGTATTTACAGCAATTTCAGCTTGCTTTGTTGCTCCTATGTAGGTATTTCTTAGCTTCTCAAGATCCGCAATTGAATAATCAGTAAGGGCAGATAACACATTTTTATTTGATGTGCCGATAGGGTTCAAATTTTCCTTTTTTAACGTAGCGTTACTTTTATTGTAATTGGTTTCCACCGCATTGGCTTTATCATAAACCCGGCTACCTTCGAAAGTAAACAACCTGCCTACAAGTTCTTTATATGAGCCGCTATTTATCAAATCATTCAGGGACCTAATGCCGGCCGCTGCTCCGTCAATTATTTGTTTAAAAAAACCGCCTACCCGGTCACCTTGAATCAGTAAATCAAAAGATGTAGATAATCTGCCAACAGATGAATTTAAGTTATCGATAGATTCACCAGCCTTCAGCCCATAATCCTTCTCAAGCTGCGTGGCTAACTTTGGCAACAGGTCTGCCGCGAGTACCTGGCCGGTTTGTAGCATTTTACCTAAAGCCTTTTCATTTACGTTCATGGCCTTTGCCGCGATCGCAAATGCACCAGGCAAGCGTTCTCCAAGCTGCCCTCTTAACTCCTCACTTTGGACGGTACCCTTGGAGATCATTTGTTGAACTGCCAACAATGCCCCGCTAACCTGGTCAGCTGTAAGATTGAAACGTGCACCGGCAACGGATACCGCTTTAAAGATCCGATCCGTCTCCGATAGCGGGAAGTTTGCGGCCCGGGCAGCACCTGCGAACTTTGCGTATGATTCCGCCACCGGCAAGAAGTCCTGCCCAAGTAAAAGGGCATTGTCGCGCAATTCCTTGATCTTATCGCTGGCTGCTTCAGTGCTGCCTAAAGTAAACTTTAAAGAGGCATCAATGGCCTGTAGCTGTCTGTTTGAGCCAAATGAAGCGGTAGCCAACTGTAACGCACCTTGTACGGATAGATAACTAAAAGCCATAGACTTCAAGTCACCTACCAATCCCTGAACGGCAGTTTTGTAGTTACCTACATTCCGCTGGTGGTTGCCCATTGAAGCATCAAACTTCTTTATAGAATCGTTTAAGCTGTTGTACTCTTTTATCTGAGCTTGTATAGCCGGGCTGGTTGATTTAAAACCACCTTCAGCGGCTTTGATAGACCGGCCTAGATCCTTTAGCTTTTGATTTGCTTCATCATAAGATCCGGCTGCCGCACGCTCCGCTACACGCGCCGCTTTGGTAGCCTCTACAAGATCTCTCCGGTCTTTCCGCAACTGCCTTTCGGCGGTGGCTGCCTCCTGAGCTGATATCCTGCCTTGTTTATAGCTGGCATCCAAAGCAAGATTCTCATTCTTTAGCCTTTGGGATTCTGCCTGGGCTTCAAGTAATGTTTTCCTTAATGCTAATTGCGCTTGCTGGTAGTTTGTTATGGGCTTAGTATCAAGACCGGTGGCTGCGCTAACCTTAACAGCTTTTGCGGCTTCATCCCGCATCTGCTTAAATAGCTCCATTGCTATTTTAGCATTTTTCCGGATATCACTGATATCCATTTTTGTCGTGTATACTAATTGCCTTTGTCCGGTTTGATTGCCCATTCTCTTAATAAGTAAGTTTGTTTTTGTTTGTAATTTTGACGTTAGCGATGTCGCTGCAGGTATGGGTAACCTGAGCGTTACCATAGATATTGATATAAACCTTGGAACGACCACCGGCGCTCAGGTTTAACACTGAGTCATCAAAGCAGTCAATCATTAAGAAAGCGTTATCAGTAGCCGTAACCGTTGCCTTTGAATTGTGCTTTATGAATAGTTGGGATGAAGTATATCCGGTGATGTCGTGCTTTGCTATGCAATCTCCTAACAACACTATGAGCGGCTTATCCTGTAGCGCTATAATTTCATCGATGTGAATTCCATAGGCTGCAAGTTTGCCTTCACCTAGAGTAAGAATATCGGCATTATCCGGGAAGTTATTTTTTAAGCAGAAATCAATCCCGGCTACATACATTTTTAACAGATCATCTACACCGTTAGCCTGGTTGATCTTTACAGCCCATTCTTTGCAGATGTCTGCATCAATAGCTTTATGAAGAATGTATTTATTTAGGTTCATGGCTTGAATTATTTTCTGGTAGATCTACCGGGTTCAAAACCGTCAAAGGGCCTTTAAATACTGCAATGCCATCATAGAAAGCCTGCATGTTCATAGCCTCAAATGCTTCAAAACAGCCTTCAAGTATTTGATCCGTTGTCAAGTGTTTGGTTAACAGAGCAACTAGCTTGCTGCTCGGCTGCTGTCCGCGATTAGTAATTGCCGCGGCAACAATCCATATCAGCTTTGGCAGATGTTCTTCATATAAAGGAATTAATACTTCACCTGCAGCACCCTGGAGAATACTAATAGGCAACTCTTCAGCCTTTTTGGCAATGAGCATACAGCTGGCTAGAACTTGGGACTCAATAAGAAAATTCGATGTAATTTCTTTAGGACCAATGTTCAACAACCGCTTTAAGGTGGTAGTCGGCCTTGTAATGCTGAAAGTGTAAGTTTGATTTTCCATTTTTTAATTTTTTAAGAGTAAGCGTAAAATTCCTTCCATTTTCTGATTTGAGCCGGTGATCACATCTTTACCTTTTGCTTCTACAAAGGATGCGTAAGCCATACCGGCAACAAATACAAGGGTAATTTCGTCGTCGTATTCAATCAGTGTGGCAACTTCCTGGGCGACCGCTATTCCTGTAGAGTGCCCTTCATCGCCCTGGGATATTGCAGGGAAGTAAGTTTCAACAATAGCATGGTCAGAGACAATTACGCCACCAATAGAGGCGCGCAAATTCCAGGTAATATTATTGAACGACTTTTCAGCCGGTGTTAACGCTCTCGCGCGATCAACTACCTGGTGTAAGGTTTGAATCATAGCCGGTATCAGGTCGGATTTGATGCCCGCAGCGAAGACTTCAAAATCTTTTTCGATATCCTTAATGGTGAAATTTGGCGTTAACGATAGCATATCAATTTAGTTGGGGATCCGGAGCGGTTGCGCTACTTGTGAAATGAATCCCGCGCTTGTACTCTATAACTGCAGTGAATAGATTAGCACCTCGGTCGATGATTCCTTTCGATTTTTGCACCAACTGTGACCAGGTTACATATCGTTTGTCTTTGTCGCAGAAGTATGAATCAGTACCGGCGCTGTGATGATAGATATCAATACCAATATCATTTGACGCGGCTCGCAACTCTCTTAACTTATCAAGCTTTCGGTGCTTTGTTAGTACAGTAAGGTATTGCACTTTTTCGCGCAAAGTGGCGGGCATGTGATCCAATGGTATTGACATTATATGTTCATGTGTTTAAAGAGTTAATTAATTTCCGCGGAGTAATACAATACCGGCAAGGCCAATAAATAACTCTCGCTTCACCTCAGGAGACCCTGTTTCAAACTCTTTTTCAATCACGGGCAATGCTTTTTCTAAAAGACCCTCAAGGCGATTTTTCAGGCGGGTTCGGTTTGTGGATCCTGTTGGATTACCGCTTTGACCGGGTTTAAACGAACTGTTATTTTTTGACATTGGTTAATGTAATTATTTCCATTACCCAAAGATACGGCCCTGCAAACGCCCTGCTAAATGCCTGCGTTTACTTATATGGATTGGTAGATTAACCGCCCCCCCCCGGCACAAGGTATCAGCTTTTACCCAAGATGTTTGATCCAAATAATATAGTCGATATTAAAGACCATTTAAGATTTTATTTATAGTATTGTAAGGTCACAACCTATTCTTTAAATCATGGCATCAAAAAGAAAAGTATATAACCCTAACAATAAATTCAATCCGGTAATTCAAGCTCGAAGAATAGCGGAAGCGAGTTTGCAAATTGATAAGCTAACAAGTATGTATGAGGCAATATCTAAAGCCAATGACACGCATATTTCGCAACTTGGAAATTTTGCAAAGCACGATATTAAAAACGCTATACAATCGATGGACGCAATTTTAAATACCACCGATTTGTCAGAATATAACCAAGAAACGATTGATTCCTTATCTGCTAGATTAGATTTGATAAGGACAGTGATGGACAATTTTGCTAAAGTGGTGCCCCATTTGTATATTATGGAGATGTTGACCACCCTGTTTCGGGCCAAATTGACCCAGGGGTTAGCTGACTTTTGGGTTGCAGCAAATGCTATAAAAGCATGTACAAAAATAGTTATTTAAAAGGTAATTTCATTAATGGCTGTTTTCCGGTTCAACATTACGTTTTCTTCTCATAGATTCTCCCTTTAGCTCGATACGGTGTGCATCATGAACGATCCGGTCAAGGATCGCATCAGCAACCGTTTTTTCACCGATCACTTCAAACCATTTGCTCACCGGCAACTGCGAAGTGATGATCAGCGAGGTCTTACCGTGCCTGTCTTCAATGATCTCCATTAGTGCAGCCCTGCTTTGTGCATCAAAAGGCTGGATACCAAAGTCGTCGAGTATGAGCAATTGCTGCCTTTCGATCTTAGCCAGCTCTTTCATGTAGGAGCCGTCCGCCTTGGCCATCTTCAGTTTAGCGAACAGTTTGGGCGTACTGGTGTACAATACCCGGTAGCCCAATACACAGGCCTGGTAACCCACAGCAGAAGCAATATAGCTTTTACCGATGCCTGTACTCCCGGTAATCAGCAGGTTCTCGAAGCGATCAACAAACGTACAGTCCGCCAGGCGCATGATCTGGTTGCGGTCGATACTTCGGTCGGCATGGTAGTGAACGTCCTCTATAGCGGCTTTATAGCGGAATCGGGCATAAAGGATCGTGCGTTCAATACGCCTGTTCTGCCGGTCGTCCCATTCTGCATCTACCAGGTGGGCCAGCAGTTCATCTGCCGTATAGTCGTTTGTTTTACCGGTTTCCATGCTGCTTTTAAAGGCATGGAACATCCCGAAGAACTTCATCTTCCGCAGTTTGTCTAAGGTACTTGTGTTCATGTTATTGTTGTTTTAATGGTTATTTGTAATAGTCTTTTCCCCGGATATTACCGTGATCAGGCATAGGTAGCTCATCGGCAAATATGCTTTCCTCATAATTGTCCATCTTGTTTTCCAATATGGTTTGTATCGTTTTATAGCTATAAATACCATAACTGAGCCCCCGCTGACAGGCCATTATTAACCGGTCGTTCCCTGCTTTTTTTGCAAAGCCAAGTATCCCCAGGCAGGATTTGTAAGCCTGTTCGGGGTGTTGTTTACGCTCCAGTATCTGATGGATATATAGCCTGACATCCTCATGGATGGAGGTCGCCCAATTGAGGAACATATCCGGTGTCCAATCACTTTTAAAGCGATGGGCACTGGCCATATGTTCTTTGTCGGTAGTATAACCGTAGGGGTTCTTTTCGCGCTGGTGCAAAGCGATACGCTCATAATTGTAGTAGATCTCTACAATGGTGCGGGAGTATAACAGCTTGACCTTTTTGCCGATGAAGCGGTAAGGCACACTGTAATAGTGTTTATCCGGGCCGAGATTGACATGGCCGTTCTTGATCACCCTGGCATAAAAGTGCTTTTTGAACTGGTAACGCAGGACAGGCAGGGGTGCCAGGGTGCCACGCTCTATCTCTTCAAACTGTAGTATCCTGCTATAATTGCGGCCTTTGAGCAACTGGCTGTTATGGGCTTCCAAGGCCTGCCAGATCGCTGTATTGAGTTCTGTTAAAGAATGGTAGATATGCTTGTTTAAAGGGGCGTATACCTTAGTATAAATGATCTTAACGGCCCCTTCTACCAATGCCTTGTCGCGCGGGCGGTACGCCCGCGCCGGTAATATGGTAGTGCCATAATGATCGGCAAAGTCTTCAAATGTTTCGTTGAGGGTAGGTTCATAGCGGCTGCTTTTGGTTACGGCCGCCTTCAGGTTATCCGGCACAATGGCGGCCGGAACGCCGCCGATAAAGTGCAAGGTATTCTCGCAGGCCGCTATAAAGTCTTCCTTTTGCTGGCTCATAACAGCCTCTACATAGGTGAGCTGGCTGGCCCCAAGGATTGCCACAAAAACTTCTACTTCAATGACTTCACCGGTTTCCTTGTCCGTATAGCTCATCTTTTCACCCGCAAAATCGACGTACAGTTTGTCCCCGGCCTTGTGATCCATGTGCATGGTCGGATTGACCTTGGTCTTCCACTGGTTGTAATACGTGCAAAATTGGGTGTACTTATAGCCCTCGGGGAACTCCTTGATATAGGCTTCCCACAAGATCTGCCGGTTCATACCAGTCTTTTTAAGCTCTTTATCGACGTGGGGGAAGCAGCGCAGCATGGATTGCATACGGCTGCTTGGCTGGTTGTTTTCCCTGGTCTTGCCGAAAAGTCTTCCAGTTCCTTATCATTAAGGTTATTAACTTCTTCAAAGGTAAAGCCGCTCTTCTTAAGGACGGCCAGGTACTTTCTTACGGTATTCCGGGATGAATCAATCTGGGCAGCTATAAATCGCGTGCTGCGACCCTGGCTGTTCATCCTTAAAATCTTTCTAATCTTACTCATGCTGATTGTCAAATTGGCCATCTTAGAACGGGTCTTTTGCCCTCAAAAGATGGTTGCTTCTACAGCATTTGCTACGCGTTTTGGTGGGTCAGTTTGCCCCGAAATACCATGGTCAGTTTGCCCCGAAACAGTGGGTCAGCTTGCGCCGAAATAGTGTGGTCTCATTCATCATAATCTCCAGGCTAATGGGAAAACAATAGTGGTTTGTGATAATTATCACAAACTACTATTTAGAATATTCCTAAAAATTGTAACGAGAGCAGCCACAGTTTGTAAATATTGTCATCGATAATATTTAACCATCCAACCGAGCTTTAGGGTATAATTTTCACCCATGAAACGCTCCGATCTACCCGACCTTATTTCATTTTTTTTAATACTGATGTTTACGTATGCCACGGCGAGTAAGCTGATTGATTTTCGTTCCTTTCGGACGCAAATGCTAGTACAGCCCGTTCCAAAGTGGTCCGTTGGTTATTTGATCATCTTCATCCCTCTAATAGAGTTAGCAACAATAGTTTTTTTGCTATTTAAAATAACCAGAACAGCAGGGTTTTATGCATCTGCCTTTCTGATGCTTTTATTTACTGTTTATGTAGGCTTAGCGATAACCGGCGCCTTTGGCAGTATTCCATGTTCCTGCGGCGGCATAATTGGAAAACTAAATTGGCAGCAACACTTTGCCTTTAATTTGATATTCCTGTTTCTAAGTATATATGGAATATTTATCGATTTTAAGGAAAGGAGGTTCATTGGCAAGTAATATAAACCACAATTTGTTTAACTGGTTCAGGGACTGATTAAGCACGGAAACGGTATCGAAATACCGAGAATTCGTTTATTAAATTTCAGAATCAAAGTTTTCGCTGCTTTTGATTTATAAAGTCAGACAATATCATGAAAAGAAAAATTTTAGGTTTCGCAGCAATTGCAATCGCGTTGGCTGCAAGTGCTTTTACCAATCCAACAACTAAAGCACATGGAAAATTCATCAGTTATAAATGGTTCAGTATTTCTGCGACCAATTTAAACCCAAGTGACGCGGTTCCAAGAACGGTGGCTACCTATTTGGGAGAAGGAACAACCGCTCCAAATCCGGGCAATTGTTCCGCATCCACCCATCAGTGCGTATCTGGTTTTTCCTCAAGCCAGGTTAACTCAAGCAACCAGCTTATCAATGATATGCAGGTACCGCAAGTAACACCGTTAAGAAAACCTTAAGCAATGAAGGAGGCTGTCTTAAAAACAGCCTCCTTTTTAATATCCTGCATTTTGATTCAAAGCGGGGTTACTTTTGATTTCCGCGTCAGGAATAGGATATAAAATATCAGTATGAGTCCAATTCGCTTTTGAAGGTTGCAAAACCGCATCGGCTCGGTTTGTTCGCTGCAGGTCAAACCACCTGTTACCCCATTCACAAAACATTTCTGATCGCCGTTCTTTTTCCAAGGCCAAAAGTAAGGAAGTCTTATCAGTGCCTGGCGTATTTGCTAACCCGGATCTGGTTCTTATCAAATTGATATCGGCTATGGAACCGTTTAAGTCATATAGATTTACTCTCGATTCAGCCCGTATTAGATAAAGCTCTGCCAATCTGATAGCAGTATAATTTTCCGTAGCTATCCCGTTTGTTGTGCCAGCTTTATATTTAAAAGGGTATGGATAGCTTACTCCATTAACCGAACTAATACTTATCCAATTTGATTTTCGTAAATCGCCAGGTTCAAAGGAATTATATAAAGAATCACTCAGTACATATTTAGGGGCAGCATTAGGATCTGATGGGACAAAACTATATCCTTCCCAAGTTTCTATGCCTGGAAAAACTGGTAAAAACTTCCAAATAGCCTCCTTGCTATCAGCTAAAAACACATCGCCAAGATTATCCTCTAATTTATAAAGGCCTGAATTGATTACAATACTGGCGTTATTTTCCGCCTCCTGATAATTTTTTTGGTATAACTGAACTTTTGCAAGGAGTGCCGTAGCGGAATAGTAGCTGGCTCGTTTTGCGCTACTGTTTCTCGGCAAATTCGCCTGAGCATAAGTCAGGTCACTAATAATTTGAGAATAAACAGAATCTGCCGACGCTCTGCCTTGCGTCTGAGATATACGATAGTCCGTAGTAGTAACAACCGGAACCGGGCCGTATAAATTTGTGAGATAAAATAAAATAAATGCTCTGATTTGCCTCGCTTCTCCCATAAGCTTTTGTTTCGCTGATGTGGAAATTCCTGGACTTCCGCTTATACCTTCAATGCAAGCATTGGCATCATATATGAATTTGTAAGCCGAGTTCCAAAGCACCTGATTAAAACTATTACGAATATTTATTTGATTACTGTAAAACTGGCTAAGGTCAGGGTCGTTCGAAGTTTGAGAAAGTTCATCCGCCGAAAGGCCAGGATAAGCAGTAAGTCCTCCCGATGTAAATGAAAAACCAAAATTTTGCATCATATCTACGTAGATACCAACTATTGCGCTATTAGCGCTAACACTATCAGTAAAAACCTTTGTTTTTTCTAACTGATTTTTTGGCGGGCCAACATCAATGGATTTCTTACAGGAGAAATATGCATTTGCTAAAATTGCCGTAAAAACGACTAACGTTATTTTTATTTTCATGTGTTTAAAAGTTAAGTTGAAGACCGCCGGTTATTACTCTTAATGTGGGTATGCCGTAGAAATTTTGTGTTTCAGGGTCGTTGCCCTTAAACCGAGAGATTGTAAATAAATTCTGCGCGTTTACATAAAGTCTGATAGCTGAGGCGTTGAGTCTTTTTAAAATAGTTTTGGGTAAGAGGTAAGACAGCGATACCGTCTTTAATCTTAAATAAGATGCATCACTGTAAATTCCATCTGAATGCCTGAAGCTTGTCAACGCGATAGCAGCATCTCCATATTGCGAAGCATATTTTTGAAATGTTGCTTGATCTCCAGGCGCTTTCCAATGCGCATCAATAAGTGCAGCTGGTTGGTTTGCCTCTACACCTGGTGTTCCATAAAGCTGGCCGAAGTAATTAGTACCCAACTGCTTTTTGAATTCAACAAAGACGCTTAACTGTAAGTTCTTATAACTAAGATTATTCGATATGCCGCCATAGAATTTAGGATCAAGGTTGCCCAAATCCTGATAATCGTTTAAATCACTTCCTGACGACTCTTGAGGGGTACTGGTTATTTCACCCTTCCTATTATAAAACTGAAATAATCCTGTTGTTGAATTTACGCCAGCTGATTTAAAGCCAATTTTTTCATTAATTGAACGTCCTAATAAATATGTCGTCGCATAGCTTGAGGTTGAAAGATTGGGAAATGCCAATAATTTGTTTCTGGGGACGGATGCATTAAAGGCTGCATTCCATGAAAAATCCTTTTGACTCAAAATTTTCGCCTGAACTGTAAATTCCCAGCCTGAATTCTGAACTAGTGCAGGGGAATTTTCGATTACACTTGAAAAACCTGTTTGGCTAGGCAGAAGATACATGATTAACTGATTACCTGAACGATTTCTGTACCAACTCGTGGTCAATAAAATTCTATCCTGCAAAAAGCCCAACTCTAACGCAACTTCCAATTTTTCGGTAGTTGCCCAACCAAATTGGTCATTAGCTAAATTTTGTGGTAGGTATCCTAAATTACCGCCGTAATTATAAAGCGTAGGAGCGTACCTAGATATAAAATTGTAATCTCCGATCCCGTCACTACCGGTAATGCCGTAACTAGATCGAAGTTTACCATAGCTAAAAGCGGGTAATTTATCCTTTATGAAGCTTTCCTCACTAAATATCCAGCCTGCACCAACAGATCCAAAATATCCAAACTGTTTACCTGAACCAAAACGGCTTGAACCATCCCGACGCGCGTTAATGTCGAGAATATATTTTCCGTCCCATCTTGTATTGAGACGGGCAAATACCGCTGTATATTTATAAATTAATGAAGCGTCAGACGCGGTTTGAGTAGGCGCACCTGAAATGGAATGAATTAGTTCATCATTAATATAACCGGAACCCTGTATCTGATTAGTACTGGTCGTTCGTTGCTGATAAGTTCCGCCAACCAGTAGTGAATATAACATCTTTTTGAAGCTATTTTTATATTCCACCTGAGGCTCTATTATCCAGGTTTTGATATTATTATTTCCAAACGATGCGGTAGCTACGGGATTATAAGCGGGATTTTGGCTTGACTTTGGCGATGCAGAAAACTCTGTAGATTCCAGTGAACTATAACCATTGTTGGCTCGAATTGTCAGTCCTTTTAAAATGTTGTAGGATAAATTCAGATTAGCATTCAAGGAATTAGTGTTGACGCTATATGGAGCCTTGAAAGAAGTATATGGGTTGAATGCCGCATATGAACCGTCTAAAGGAACGCCTTTATAATCCCAAATCAAATTTCCCAACTTGTCTAAGGGATTTGGGTAATTAGGTTCTAAAGAAAAAGCTGTCAGCAAATTTGGGCTTGCAGAAGAATTGTTCTTATCATAGGAATATGAGGAGGTAAAATCTAGCGTAAATTTTTTATCAATCGAGTTATGATGAAGGTTAGAAGAAAAACTAAACCGGTTATCACCGTAATCACCAGGAAAAATATAGGTATCACGATTGAACCCCGCAGCTAAACGAAATTGCGTTTGCTCGGAACCACCAGATATGGCAGAATTCGTATTTAAATGATGTGCACTATTCCCTATGAAGTATTTTTTCCAATCAGTATGTGTTGATTGATCAAATACGGTAAGGTCGGGGGCATAAGCCGGATCATATAACAAATTATTAGGAGTTATATGATCGTTTGAAAAAGCTTCACGGCGCATATTGAGATATTGTTGAGTGTTCATCATAGGCATCGTACGCCCAACAACGCTGATGCCATTATCGATGGTGATATCAAAACCTGTTTTTCCTGCCTTTCCTTTTTTTGTTGTTATCAAAATGACGCCATTTCCTCCCCTGGAACCATAAATTGCGGTAGCGTCCGCATCCTTTAAAACTTCGATACTTTCAATATCGGCAGGGTTAATACTGTTGAATGGACTAATTCCACCGTATGAATTTCCATAATAGGACCCTTGGCCTGGAGAATTCGCAGATGAAAATTGATTGATATTATCATTTTGAGCTGCCAATGGCACCCCATCAATGATAAACAATGGCTGGTCCTTCTGCGACAAACTTCCCAAGCTTGAATTTAAGGTATTTTGTCCCCTGATCTGTACAATGAACGAGGAACCAGGGACACCACTAGATGCAGTGATTGACAATCCGGCAACTCGTCCCTGCAAAGCTGCTAAAGGGTTGGCCACAGGTTGTTGCTGAATTTCGGTACCAGTTATTTTTGTTATTGCGCCAACTGAATTGCGCTGTGTATTAGTCCCATATGCAATTACGTGAACTTCGTCTAACGCGGTCAATTTTTGATAGAGTATGACTTTTAGGTCTGTTTGGTTTTCAACTTTGACTTCAAGGGTTGCAAGATTTGTCGCGGTGAAAACAATAATTGGTTCAACACCAACTACCTTGATTTTAAACTGGCCTCTGTCGTCACTCATTGTTACCTGATGTGTTCCCTTTTGAGTTATGGTAATTCCGTTGAGCGGTTTTAGCTGTGGATCGCTAACTGTTCCGGTAATCGTTTGAGAAAAACATACTAAAGGAAACAGCAAACTGAACAGCAAAATGATAAATTTCATTTTGATTTATTTAATGGAGGTTAATTAGTTAATTGATATAGTCGCGATCCTTTACGATTAGGAATTCAATTGGCCGCAACTCCTTGGTTAATGTGAAGCCTTGCTTCTGAAGGCTTTTCGAGACTTTAACCGGATCGGATGTATCGGAAGGTAAATCGAGCCAAACGTTTGAAGTATAGGCTGTTTCATCTAAGACCGGTACTTTAAACAGAGATTCAAGCTCAAATCTTAACTCTGTTAATGGGTGATTGTAAAAGTAAACCGGCACCCCGAGTTGTTCGTAGATATTTGTTTCTGATATACTTGGACCACTAAGTTTTCGACTGTTTTTATTTGATAATCTTATCACCCAGCAAGTGTCTATGATTATTGCGCTGTCAAGTGTAAAAGGAAAGTACCGCGCCAAATCTTCTTTAACATATCGAAGGGCTATCTGCCTGGAAACAGATGGAAAAATGGCTTCATATCCGTAAACGTTCTTTCGCTGTGCAGAATCTGTTTGCGGATTGTCCTTTATCATATCAGCATGTTTGGTCTGCAATTTGATACGTTTAAATAAATGGTTGAAGCTTGGATTAGCTAATTGAATCAAATTGAGAACCGTGGTATTATAATCATATATCCGAGTTACATTCCCAATCGAATCCGTATCAAAACCTCCCCCAGTTAACTGTGGCGTGTATCGAAAAAGCATACTTCGCATACAATATATTAATGGCACCGTTGAGCCATTGCCGTTGACGAGTAAGGGTTTGGTATAATCATTTTCTACTTTTACTATTTGGCGTAGCGGCACTTCTTGATTTCTAATAATTGCTGCAATGTTTTGCTCGTTAACCTCCTCCGCATCAGTTATCTGTTTGACAATTCCATTTTTAATCCAGACGTACCGTCCCATATATTGAACATTGAACATAGTTCTTAAGACCGAATCCTGAACTACTGACGGCAGGTTAAATACCTTGCTTCGTGCTTTAAAAAACGCCATGATCCTCGACGGTGAATCGAATTTTGAATCGATATCTACAGGCAGAAAAAAAACGTCATTTCGGAATTTAGTCTGAAGTGCTTGAATAAGCGGAAAGTGCTCCACACAGGGCAAACAATATGTGCCCCAAAAATCTAGTATCACCAGCTTATCTTTAAAGTCGGAAAGATGAATTTGGTCGGCATTATAATTGACAACATTTTGAATGACAATGTCCGGTACCTGATCACCAATCTTTAAAGGCTGGGAGGTATATTTAAACTGGGAATGAGCCTCAAAAAAAAGGCATAGCAGTCCCATTACGATTAAAATCGTTATTTTTTTCATGAGATGATTAATTAAAATTTGGGAGTTGGAAACGAAAACGAAGCGGATAATAGCGACCCGTGTTTAACTATTAACTGACCGGGTCGCCATTATCCATTGATCATTCTGGCGGGCAGATGACCAGTTGCCATACGATGAATTTACTTGCTTTCATTCCCAGTCGTGATTTTAGCGACTGACAATGCGCCAAGCAATTCGGCGCGATGGTAGATTTCAGAGACTAAAGCCGGGAGTTTTCCGATGCAGGGGTTTTCCAGATTTTGCAGTTCACTTCCCTCCTGATTTTTGGCCAGGTTCTTATAGAACCAATCATTTAACTCCAGCTGGAACTGATCATATGGTACAGTGTTAAACCGCTCCATAATTTCAGTTAGGGAATCAAACTCAGGCATTTCAGGAAGTGCTTTTTTCGCGTCCATGTTAATGATTAAAATTCATTATCAGGAGTCTGCAAGAGAGATTGATTTCTGTAAATACTACAGGCATGGTTCCCAACTTATTGTTCCCGGAGGCTTACGACAGCCAGAGCACAAATAAGAAGGGCGCCCATACCTGTAGTATGGGCATTCCGGCTTCTCATCTTGCGCTCTATTAGGAGGTCGTAATTTCCGGGAGCAAGACTCAAAGCGAATGCTTCAATTTTTTCGAAGTATTCGCAAAAATAGTATAAGTGACGTAATCACCTATGGGTTTATTAAGCTTTATTTCATTTATCAAATATAACAAATGGTTTGCATTTAGTCAATATCGACGTAATAAAAAACAATATTAGATGGTTGCTTTACGCGTAAATGGCAGTTAAGTATCGTAATCAAGTATTCATCGAAAAGGTGACAAAGCGAATTGAGGAGATACGAACGGAAAAGGGTATTGTTCAAGAAGATATCGTAGACCGAACCGGTTTTACGTTAAAGCAAGTGTGGATAATGCTTAGCGGCAAAAGTAATTTTGCAATTTCAAATTTAGAAGCCATAGCTAGTGCATTAGGTGTCCATCCTAGAGAATTATTAAACTTTGATTTTGAGTTTAAAAAACATTCACCTACTAGAAAAGAAAGAAAAGGAAAATAGTTACATAAAAGCTATCATGATGTAACGTAATCTATTCGTAAGTTACCAGTCTTGGTTTGACGTTATATTTTAAACTTTTTGAAACCTAACAAGAGCTCATTCTCAGACATTTTAGTTTAGCGCCAAATAAGTAGGACAAACATTATTATTTCGTTTGTATTTGGAGAAAGCAATCTGGTGAATGAGGCAATGCCGTACCCCAGAACGATCAAACCAATGCAATCCAGGATAAACCTGACTTTCTCTAGCTAATATGATATTTTACCAACAACATTCAATTTTAAACACCACCTCATTTATCTTAGCGGCATGAATAAACTGTCCATTATTTGCCTACTAGGCGTTTCCATCACACTGATCTCCTGGGGATTTAAGGGTCACCGCGCTATCGCCACTATCGCCCAGAAACACCTGACCAGCAATACAGCGTACGTGGTTTCGGCCTACCTGAAGGGCGAAGGTATGGCTGACGTTGCGACTTGGGCCGATGAGAATAAGAACCCGAAAACCGCGCCATGGCACTACACTAATTTACCTTTAGGATTGTCGCACGATGCTTTTGTGAAAGCAGTAAGTGAAAGCGATAACAATGTTTATACCGCTATCCTGAAAACCGAAGCCCAGCTAAAAGATAAAAGCCTTTCTTCAGAGCAAAGGTATGAAGCTTTAAAATACCTGATCCACCTGGTTGGTGATGCACATCAGCCCATGCATGTTTCCCGTAAAGAAGATAAGGGAGGTAATACCATCCAGATCCGTTTCGATAAAAAGGGAACTAACTTGCACAGCCTATGGGACAGCAGGCTAATCGATCATGAAGGTTTAAGCGACGCCGACATAGCGAAAAATTATGACGTTGCAACAGGCACTCAGATCAGACAATGGCAGTCAGACAGTCCGATGGAATGGCTTTGGGAGAGCTACCAGATCAGCGGCGAACTTTATGCGACCACGAAACCCGGTCAGCAGATCGATGAATCTTATTACCAGAAATATCTACCGGTTATTCATACACGTGTGGACCAGGCGGGCATCCGCCTGGCTGGCGAACTAAATAAATTATTCAATTCAGCTACACCGCCGGTTGTTGCCGTTACGCCTGTCCAGGCTGCCGCTGCAACAATTCCAACATTAATTAAACTGGAAGAAATCAAAAACGCTATCGGTAAAACAGTAACGACACAAGGCCAGGTATTTAGCAGCAAAGACATCGGCAGTATGGTGCTGGTCAATTTAGGTGCAGCTTATCCTAACCAAATGCTGACTGTTGCGCTCAAGGGAAAAGCCAAAGACCTTGCCGGCAAATTGGAAAATAAGACCATCACGGTGGAAGGCGAAGTGATTGATTATAAAGGCAAACCGGAGATCATCATTACCGATCCGGCCAGGATAAAATTTTAATATGAACGAACCGTTTATTTTGGCCGTCAAACATCAAGGTATTGAACATGAATTTAAAGCACGTTTCGAGCGATGGGGCTATACGCACCGTATTGCTGTGCTTATTAATGATGATAGCTTTGTATTCGAACCGGATGAAGAATGTGGGTACCGGGCATTGATGGCGGATAAAGCATCAACTTTACCGCTTGATAATGCCCTGCTACGATCGGTCGCTGAGAAACTAACAAGTTTGAATAACTAGATTTTGCTATTAGGCCGGGCATTATTTACGCAAAATCCGTTTCGCGAATACCACAAAGGGTGCCTGTACCGAATGAAAGTTTAGGCAGCGTTTACGAAATCACTGGAACAATATTGGTGCCGTATGATAGGTACAAATATCCTGATAGAACACGATATGAAGTTGATCGCCGCGAGTGATTGGGTGATTGATATGGCCCTGGTGCTGGTGAAGCTGGCGGGCGTATCCTGACAGCAGGTACGCCCGCCTATAGCTTAAATACAAAAAGCCGTACAGCTCACCTATTTAAACACTTAAAAAAGCGGATACGCACAATAATAGAATTATTTCTTAGGGATTTGTTGGCGGCGGACATAACAGTGGCTTTGTTATAAAATCAGAGCCGAATTCTTCGAAACTGGCTTTATTTAAGAAAACACTTACTTATATTAACAACCTTTATCATACCCCTCAAAAGGTAGTAAATGCCATTGAGTGTGAATACATTACAATCAACGCAAGTATGAATGGCATATCAGGGGCAAACCATTCGTCTAATACCGATTAAATTAAAATATTTTATAGAATTCAGAGACGGTAACATCAATTTCCCCCCGGGATTAAATTTTAGTGAACTATGGCTTTCAAACGGGCCGCCGTATAAGACTATTTATAAGGCAAAAATTTGCTCAAGCCGGGGAGGTTAAATTTACGATCCATCGATTAATTTGATAGTCTCAAACTATTCAATTATCTGTTTCATCTTTTCTATAAGTTCAGGAACACCCGGCGTTAATTAAACTTACTCCATTCATAATTCAAAAATTTTTATTTTATAAAGCTAATCTTTGCGGAACAACATTTGCCGTTATTTAAACGAAAAATGCCCGGCTAATTAGCCGAGGCATTAATCAATGGTTGGGGTGAGATTAATCAATAGTTACCTTTATAACGAAATCTGTAACGGTTGGGTTACAAAAAAAAGACCCCTCAGATTTTTTAAGATCTGAAGGGTCACTATTGACTACAGGCACCCCTGCCCATATGCCGAAACAAAGATAACTTTTTTGATCAGTGGTTAAAATATTTTCAATTTACGATCATGGTAAAGAATTACCTCATATTATCTTTTTGATTCACTTGTGCAACCACCCCAATGGTTAGCGACCAAATTAAAATTATTGCTGTCATGAAATACTCAACTTTAAAGTTTAACACTTGTTTTACGCTCACTATAACTGGCTGATTTACGAGAAATGTTGTGAATGCAGTGTGCAGGCTGCAGAGTATTATATACTGCGTTTGAAAAAGCCCTCACATTTCTGCAAGGGCTTGATTAATTTAGAAGCGTTCTGTTTTTGCAAATTTATCCAAGCCCACAAGGCTTAATTCGATTTATCAATTTTGGGAAATAAAGGCTACATACCCCGAAATCTTACACCACCTGCAGGTCCAATTATCTTAGAAATTTAGACCAATTTTCAATCCTAAACACCTACTATTCAGATTTAAAATACCGTAATTTTATTTTATTTTTAACCAAAAATTGATGAATTTATTTATCAAATAGGCAGGCAAGATCACCGTGGCCGTCCTGCTTAGCCTGGCTATATTGATTCCTCTGATACGACCTTCTATGTCAAAAACAGGTCCCCCACATTCACTCGGCCTAATAGTTGCGTCTTGTAAAATTACCTGATCAAATCCATCTCTTCGTTTGCTTTTCCCACCTTGAAACATTTCTGCGGGGAGATTATTCAGCTTTTGGGGGGGGGTATTTTAAAACAATCACTTTTTGGATCTCTTCCCCTGCCCGTAACGCAGCAAGCGTAATAGTATCACCGGCGAGGTGTTTTCGGAGGGCTTTTACAAAGTCTAGCTCATCATTGACGGTAAGGCCATTAACAGATTTGATTATATCACCCTTTTGCATACCACCAGCCTCAGCTGCGCTACCCAACTGAACGCGATCTAACACCAGTTGATCATATCTAAAGACCGCAGCAGCGCCTATATAACCATAGCTCGTTTTGGGCGGAAGGTTGATATCCATCGAACTTAATACGCCTGTAAGCGCCATTGAATCCGGTCTCGGGGATATCAGTAAAGTGCCTACATCCGCAAAATCGATTGGGTTCTGTTCAAAGGTGGTTAATCTGATGCCTGTCCCCAATTTTTTTTCCGGCAGCAGAAGTATTAGGTCAATTTCTTTGCTTCTTGCTAAAACAGTCAACGCAACTGAGCTGCCATTTGGCAAGGTTGCGGAAGGCGACTCCCCCACCATAGAACTTTTGCTGATCAAAATATCTTTTGCTGCAATTGCTTTTGCCGGGGCCAGACCTCCCAACGAGATTAAGGTGCCGGTTATTTGCTGCTGCCTGCCATCTACCTTACTGGTGATCTTCAGGCAACTTTCGTTGAGTTTCGCACCAATTTGATCTAATCCCTGCCATAAAGCTGACTGCCTTTGTTCAGCAATGCCGCCCGCTAACGGATCTTTTTCGTAAAAAGAGGTATCGGCAGGTAAAGCCGTATAACTTTCCACTTTGCTTAAAGCAAGCCAGTAACGGCGGAAAATATCAATCGGAACTTCGTAATTTATTATCTCGGGCACCTGGATCCCGCTATGGATCCCGATAACACGGCCGGAGAGGTCAAATAAAGGACCACCCGAATCGCCTGGCTCCATCAGGCAACTCGATTGCAGGAAACCAAATTCGTTTTTTAAAACAGTGATGTGGCCGAATCGCACATCTGGTTTGCGCTGTTCCACAGTTTCCGGGTAGGCGATGCTGATGCAAGGTTGGTTCACCTGCAATGAAGCGGACCAGGCCATTGCTGCAAAGGGCCAGGAACCTTTTTGAACGATCTTAAGCATGGCCGCATCCGGCAACATATTATCGGGTGGGAAACTGATCCGGCCAAGTCCCTTAGCACAGCACTCCTTACCATCAGGAAAAATAACGTTATAAGTCTTTCCGGCCGTTACCACATGCGCTGCGCTCAATATTACGCCATCTGCACTCACTACCACACCGCTGAATTGCGCGCTTATTCTGTTGCCGGTTTCCTGTTCGGTTTCCCACAATAAGACCGATGCTGGATAGGCTTTAGCTATTGCATATTTAATATCACCCTCAAGGACTTTCATTTGCCGCTTGACGCGGGTTTGCAAAGGCTGCGCAAAACCAGCTGACCCTCCCATTAAAACAGTCTGGAAAAAAACTACCGCTAAAACCTTGATATTATACATTGGTGAATATTAAAAAAGGAAGTTGGCTTTCGCCAGCTTCCTAATAATTAACTAACAGAACTCATATTAATATTAAAAGCTTTATTCGCCCTTGTCTGGACGGTTGTTTTTTTGACGCCGGATTATCTTCTTTCGTTGTAAACTTCAAATTCACCAATAGACACCTGGTGATCCGCTTTTTCAACCGAGATCCTCACTTTATTCGCCCATACCCTTTCGAACCGGTGGATTTTTATTTTGTGATCGTTGCGGCCATTGAACAGCGTTTTCCAAACACCATCTACATTATATTCCAAACGGTAGTCGGTAATATTGGCCTTTTGTTCGGCTATGACAATGGTGTTAAAAGCCTGGTCCCTTTTAAACGTTAGTTCATACCAGGGCTTCTTCACCTCCGGGTTTGATACCCATGAACTGCCAAAATCGTCATCGTTGGCAAAATCCATAATGGCCGAATCATCGCTCCAACTTGCATTGGCCAACTGGTTTTTCGCCAGGTTAGAGGAGATTATCGGCGGCTCTATCACCGGTAAGTTCACCGTCTCATGAGAGTTTTTCCAGATACTGCCAATGGTTTTTAACGCGGCCAAAGCGTTTTCATCCATTAAACCGTCTCGGTTGGGCGCTACGTTTAAAATAAAATTACAATTAGCTTTGTTTAAAGGGATCAGCGTTTCGTTAACCAGTTTAACCGGATCTTTCACAGCGGTAGTTGGGTGGCTGGTTTCCCAGAACCAGTTTTGCTGTAAAGGCAGGCAAGCCAGGGACGGCAGGTGATTGCTTTCTGTCGAGATCCGCTGCCCTGCTCCCATCTCATAGGTCTTGATATCGGTATAGTACATTCCTTCAGCGGGATATTTCGCACCATTAAGGTCCATTACCACGCAATTTGGCTGCAGGGATTTAATTAACCTGTAGATATCTTCAAAAGGTACCTCATCGTATGATATACGCGACCAGGGTGCATCCCATCCGTCGATGATCAATGCATCGATCCGGCCATAGTTACTCATCAATTCGGTGAGTTGGGCCTTGATCATCTCGATATGCTTTGGCGTAATGGCGTTGGGACGCAACTTATGATGCGTATCCAATATGGAATAATACAGGTATACTTTGAGTCCGTTCGCTCGAAAAGCGTTTGCAAATTCCTTAACAACGTCCCTTTTCAGCGGACTGTTCATCACATTATAATCGGTGGTTTTAGTATCCCAGATACAAAAGCCGCTATGGTGTTTAGTGGTAAGGCAACCATAGGCCATGTTAGCAGATTTAGCGGCTTTCGCCCATTGATCGCAGTTTAATTTTGCCGGATTGAATAAGGCCGGGGATGCATCCGGATCCGGCCAATCCTGGTTCATGTAGGTAGGAATATTAAAGTGGATGAACATTCCGAAACGGTCCTGGACGAATTCCTGCTGCAAAACCGACAGCGGTTTTGCAGGTTTGATGTTGTTCACCTGCGCACTTATAAAAGACGGTATTAAACAAATCGCCAAAAGTAATACCGTTTCCCTGATTTTTTCAATGATCATATGATGTTATAGATTTATCGTTACTGTTTTGCAGTAAAGAGTTCAGCCAATTTTTTGTTAAGTGTTTCTCCCCTTAGGTCGTTTGCAATAATTGTCCCGTCGGGGCCTACCAGGTAGCAGGCAGGTACCGCGCGAATCCCGTATTTTCTGCCTACATCGTTGTTCCACCCTTTCAGATCTGATACATGCAGCCAGGGCATGCCATCTTTGGTAATTGCCTGTACCCAGTTCTTCTTATCACTATCCAGCGACACCGATAATATTTCGAAGCCTTTGTCTTTGTAAAGTTTGTACTGTTTAACGAGGTTCGGGTTTTCGGCCCGGCAGGGACTGCACCAGCTGGCCCAAAAATCTATCAGGACGGTTTTACCTTTCAGACCGGCTAATGAAATGGGTTTGCCGTTGATGTCATTTTGTGTAAAGCCCGGCGCAATACTCCCCACTCCCGTAATGCTAACGGCATTTATGCGCTGCGCAAGTTCCTTCCCCAGGTCGGTCAGCTGCAAATCTTTGTCAATGGCCTTAAATAAAGGCTGGATCGTCTCTACATCTACTTTTGAACCCGCAGCTTCTGACAGGGCAACTAAACCGAAATAGGAATGTGGATGTGTTTTGGCAAATGTTATTTGCTTTTCTGATCGTTTAACGATGCGCTGATGAAAGCGTTTGTTTACCGCGTCGATGTACGTGCTATCTTTTTGATCCTCTGGTGTACCGCTTGCAAAATCTATATTGGCCAGTTTCGTGAGATCCATCATCGAGCCGCCGATTTCCTTTGTATAGGCACTAAATTCGTCGTAAACTTTTGACCCGCTGAACCGGGCGTTAGTCAGTGAATCTGCAGATGCAATTTTTACCTGTTCCCTGCCAAAATAAAAATAGATCACATCACCGCCTTTGTAAATGGAAAACGGCTTCCCGTTTCCCTGGTGATCGAGGGACATACGCGCTGTACTGATACCGCCGATATTTCCCGAGAACATAAATTCACCATTGACCACGGCAGAAGAGTCTTCATGACTAACCCCGTTATCCATATAGTCTAGGTAAGCTATTGCAGGGCTCTTAAGGTCCCCTATTTTACCTGATATGCTAAATTTGGCAGTCTGCGCGAGACCAAGTACCGGTAAAAGGATGCTGATAACTGATAATTTAAATCTCATAGTATCGGTGTAGTTAGATATTTATTTAGAAAAAGAGCGGGTTATGAACGCTCGTTCATTAACCGCTCTTTGTAATGGCATTTCCAAGACGTACATTCATTGCCTTGTCTTATTTCTGCTTCCGAATCCGGCATCGGATCGGACAATTAAACAGCTGAGGGGTTAGCTGCGTAAGCAGTCCAAAGTTCATCAACGGTTTTGCCAGTTTCCTTTTTCCAGCTTTCATCGTTAAAGGTGTGCGTGCGCAGTTGCTCGTCAAAAGTTTTGACCAGGTTTGGTTTCACATTTTTCTCTATCCATACCAGGAAACGAGCGGTAACGCGGTAAGCGTTTTCATAAGTCTGGGTGTGCTTAAAAGCGGGCAAACTCCATCCTGCCCCTACGTTATCCACGCCAAATTTATTACGGGCGTAATCAGCTATACCTTCTGTTAACCAGCCGGGCCCGGCGCCGTCGCCATAACCCTGCACAATATGCATCACCTCATGGGTAACCACATCAATATCCTTAGGATATTTCGTCATGTACTTCGAGCTGAATGTAACCCGTCCGCCCCCAGTTTCAGCTACACCGCCGTAAGCCGTGTCGATTACAAAAGTTACATCCTTTAAGGTTTTATTATTGTACTCCTTTTCCAGCTTAGGGTACACCTCAAAAAAAGTATCCTCCAGTTTTACTATTTCAGCCTTGTCGAATTTTGAATCCTGGTTAATAACGGTTAGTTTATACCCGTTCTTTTTAATGACTTCGGTTGTCGTTTGTGCTTGCGTAGCGGCGCAAAAAGTGACTGCGCCAATTAGGGTTGAAAAAAATAGCTTATTCATTTGTATATATTTTTTGTGTGATACTTTACACAGGTTTTTGTTAAAAAAATTGAGTGTTAATTAGTAGGTGATACCAGGGAAGTCGATTTTAGCCTTTGCTAATTGTGTTTCCCAGCTTTTGCCATTCTGATCCCTATCTCCAAAGGCGGTTAAAGCCAGGGGCTTTAAATCTGTACCAGCAGCACCACTCCAAAAGTGAATGAATTCGCCCATATTCAAATCCCGTGAATACTCCGGATAGTTTTGAACACCATTGTTAAAAGTATGCTTAGGAAAATACTTAGACAACAAAGTGAAGAAATTATTGAGGGCAGCACTTTTTCCGTGTTGGGTATAAATTGGCAGAAACCAGTCTCTGTACCAGTGCGTGCCGGCGCGGGGGAAATCATCCGTGGTTGATAGCTTCATGTTATTCCAGCGTACCGCGTCATCGTTACGGCCAAGGCCAAGGTAAACGTCATACTGGTAAATTTCCATCCATTTACTGTCATGCCAAATAGGGAAAGCCGGTGATCCATGCACCCCTTTGGAGGCCCCTTCTACAATATGGCCAATTTCATGGGTGCTTAAATCGATGTCGTTACCGGTACCGGCTGTCCATGCGTTAACATCAGACGATCCGCAATCGATCACATTATGATAGTCGTGGCTTGCATCCATGTAGGTTGACGGGTGGCCACCAGAATATTTACCGGCATGTAATACGGCGTACAATCTTGTTTCGGTACCATAAGCACCATAAATTTTTTTGGTATAATCCCAGGCCGCGGCCAGGTATGGTTTTGGCCAGGTGATGTCGGCGTGCACGTCCTTATCATAATAAACTACAACGCTCGTGTCATCAGTTATTCGGTTAAGCAATTGAACATGATCAAACCAGTGCTCCTTCCATACCGCTATCGGCTGGTCAGTAGACTTATTGTGAATCTTCGGGTTTGTAATCATTTTTTTGCTGCAAGCCGTTAGCCCAGTTATTAGAAGTATAAAGAGAGTTGTTTTTTTCATTTGGCAGTGATAGTTTAACCGGTTGATGTGCCGTTGTAATACAGGGTTAAGGAAAATACGATTTTTATTAAATAACTGCCGGCACAACAGTTAAGATTGACACCGGCAGTAATCTATCTTACCATCCGGGATTTTGAACCATGTTATTATTTTTCAATACCTCATCGTTAGGTATGGGGAATAAGTAATCACGTTCTTTTCTAAAAACTCGCGTCTCTAAAACCACTTTATTATAAAAAGAATTGTCAGACTTTGACATATCCATGCCGTAAAATGGGCCGGCATCGGTGTTTTCCGCTATTTTCCATCTGCGGGTGTCAAAATACCTCACGTTTTCAAAAGCGAGTTCTACACGGCGCTCATTCTGTATAGCTGTCCGCATAGCCGCCTGGCCGGATGGCGCCGGCAGGTTTGTACTGCCATAAAGCGGCACACCCGCCCGCAAACGGATCAAGTTAACATATTTTAATATATCTGCGTCACCAGGGGCTGATTCATTAAGCGCTTCAGCATAATCCAAATAGACTTGCGCAAGCCGTAGCATAATGGCTCCGCGGGCGTTATCGCTGGCTGTGACATCTTTGCGAACCGTATAACCTGTTGGCGTTACATCTGATGTACTTTGCACACGGCCAGAATTACCATTGAAGGTAAAATCTGTAATTAAGGTCGACCCAGGCACTTGGTTTAGCCAATAGCTGCTGTTGTAGGTAATACCCACATAGAAACGAGGCTCACGACCTGTCCATTGATTGTAGGTATTCCTGGCGGCTACATCAAACGGCGCTTTGAAATTGGAGAATCCGGTTGGTACATAGCCAGATGCCGCATCGGTTATTGGACGTCCGTTTGCCATAAAGTAAGCATCAACCATCGTTTGCGTAGCGCCAAGCGCCCCGCCACCCTGGTTGGCACTGCTAGGCGATCCAGCTCCGACATGTTTTGGCGTACGATCATATTGGGTATAACTACCACTGTTAGATCTGGCAAAAATCCACTCGCTGTTCCAATTGACCGTCACCACGTTACGACAAGATTTATAGGCTGCCATAAAAGGATCAGCGTCCGTCTCCTGATATAGCTGATAAACGCCTGGTACGAAATTACTTATGAAGTCTTTAGCGGCAGCTGCAGCTGCTGCCCATTTGCTTGCATCATAATTTTGGTTTATTAATGCAGTCCCATCATGGTTTTTCAGCGATGCAAAAGCCGTATTTCCGTTGTAGAGCGGGCTCGCTTTAAGTAATAATGCTTCAACCTTATAGGCCTTACAAATACCGCTTGTAATTCTTCCATATTGAGCAGTTGTTGGTGTTGTGGCTAAATCCGCGGCGCTCCCATCCAGTTCGGTTACCACAAAGTCTATACCCTGATCGAAAGGGGTACGGGCCAGCCTCAAATCGGTAATGGGTGCATTTACATCGAGGATCTTATCTCCTATGATCGGAACAGGGCCATAGGTGCGTAATAACCAGAAATAATATAATGCTCGCAAAGCCCGTGCTTCTGCCTTATAAGTTTTTTTCACGTTAGCGTCGACCTCAGCAGGATTGGCGCTATCTATGTTTTGCATAAAGTAAGTAGCATTGCGAATAGCCACGTAATAATTATTCCAGTATTGCGCCACGTCACCATCAGTATTACTCCAGGTACTGGCGTTCATATTATTGCTGTAATTAAAATCCCAGTTGTACTTGGCTTCATCAGAAGATGCCGTCCAGGGCCCAGAATTATCTGTTCCGTTATACCGTTGCGTTAATTCGTTTGGTACAGCATTGTAAATATTGGCCAGGAAATTATCGGTGTTAGTTCTGGAAGTGAAGATTTTATCTGTTGTGATGATATCATCCGGCACCTGACTCAAATATTTTTTGCATGAGCCCAGGCTTAGCGCGAGCAAACACATACTTATATAGGTAATTTTTTTCATGTCTTTTTTCGTTAATTTAAGTTTAGAAGTTTGCTTGAACGCCCAGTGTAATGGTCCTTATGTTAGGGTAAGCCGTACCATTACTGGTGTTAAGTTCCGGATCCCATAATTTGAACGGACTCCAGTATACAAGATTTAAGCCCTGCATGTATACCCGCGCATTTTTCAGACCAATGGATTTTAACGTACCCTTTGGCAGGTTATAACCCAGATCTGCTGTTTTTAAACGAATGAAATCGATATCTTTTACCCACCATGATGATGTTACAGCATTGTTCTTATTGGCGCTGTTGCCATAAGCCAAACGTGGGTAGAATGCATTGGGATTTGGATTTTCTGGTGTCCAGCGGTCTTCAGCAATTGCAAACAGGTTGCTTCGTTCTGCACCTGTACTGTTATTAAACGGAATGATACCGTCGCCGCTTAGTAATCTGTCGGCACCCGCCACGCCCTGGAAGAAAACGCCAAAATAAAAATGCTTGTATTGTAAATTGAAACCGAGACCGTAGGTGGTGGTGGGAACATCGCCGTTGCCGATACGGGTGACATCATTCGCGTCAATTTTGCCATCACCATTTAAATCTTTATACCTGATATCGCCTGGTCGCACGCTACCAAGCGCGGCTTGAGACGGAGCGCTGTTGATCTCTTCCTGATTCTGGAAAAGACCGGTCGCTACGTAACCAAACGTTGAAAGGTAATTGGTACCTCTTCTATCCATGTAAGGATATGGCTGAGGTGCCTGATCATTTTCAATCACCTTATCCCGGTTAAACGTAAACGTACCACGCACATCCAGCGTAAAATCGCCTATTTTGGTGGGGTTTAACAATATGGTCGCGTCGATGCCTTTGTTAGAAATAACGCCCAGGTTACCGTAAGGATTGCTGCTAAGTCCTACCAAAGCTGGTAACGAGGCCCTTTGAAGGAATACACCGCTTCTTCTTTCGTTAAAAACATCCACTGTTAGCGAGAATAATGATCTGAACGCTGTGATCTCTAAGCCAAGGTCCCTTTTATGGGATCTGGCCCAAGCTACGTCTGTACCATAACTGGTGATGGCTGTACCGCCGTACCCCTTGTTATCAGTTCCGTTACCAAAGGTGTAGCCGCCTGCAGCCGTACTCACAACCGTTAAATATCCAAAGCGTCTGCCGGCATTTCCACCATCACCCACTACCCCATCGGAGTACCTGATTTTCGCAAAATCAATAACATTCTTGAGAGGCTCGTAAAATTTTTCATTTGACAGTACCCATCCAACGCCGAAAGATGGGAAAAATCCGAACTTTTTGGCAGGCGCAAAGTTTTCTGACCCATTATATCCAAAGTTGCCTTCCAAGAAGTACTTGTTATCGTAAGAGTAGGTTACCCTGCCGGCGAGTCCCTGGCTGCGATAAGGCAGTGAACCCGGTAAATCAGTTGCAGAATTCAACAATTGCTCTCTCTGATTAAACAGTGCCAAAGCAGTAATGTGGTTCTTAGTTCCGATATTTTTATCGTAGTTTAATGATGCCTCTGTATAAAACTGACGGGTGCCGTTCATATCACCAAGGGGAGTAAAACCGAGCTGATCTGATCCTTGCTGAATTACTTTCAAATTAACACTTCCGTCGTCATTATAAGGATTACTGCGATCGATCTGATACCAGCTGCGCTGACGGGTGCGGGCAATGGTGTGCGTGTTATAGATATCAAATGAATACAACGCGCTGAAGGATAAGCCTGGCACCCAAAACTTCAAGTCCTGCGTCAACCTCGCATTGGATAAAACCTGATTACTAAAGGTATTTTGATAACCTGTTTGCGTAATTTGTGCATATGGGTTAGGCTGCGCACCGGCCGAACTTACACCCGGCACCAGGTTACCAGGATACATCACAGGATAAAGTACCGGGTTGGTTTGCATTACGTTAGCAAATGCATCGTTAGGGCTTACACCCGGGTAATTAGTGTTGGTTATATACCCCTGAATACCCAGATCGAATTTAGTGGTACTCGTCCAGTTCATCGAAACGTTAGAGGTAAAATTGTAACGCCTAAATTTGGTTGATGCGTCATAACTTTGAAGAGCATCTGTTTTCAGCAAACTCTCTTCATCGTAATAGGCGCCGGATACATAAAAGGTGGCATTTTCAGACCCGCCGCGTGCGCTAAAATTTGCCCGTCTGTTTTGTGCTGTTGTGTTAAACAAAGCATCCATCCAGTTGACATTAGGATATAGATTGGGATCTTCGTTCCTGATAGTAGAATTAATATAATTATTACTGTACTCTTTGCCTTGGCCACTGGCTAACCGGGCCTCATTCCTTAGCATCATGTATTCGACACCATCAGTTAGTTCGGGGCGTTTTGTAAAGGAAGTGATACCCTGATTGTAATTAAACATTAACGTAGTTTTGCCTGAGCTGCCTTTTTTAGTATTGATCAGTATGACCCCATTTGCACCGGCAACACCGTATACCGCCGTAGCGGAAGCATCTTTAAGGATTGTAAAGGAGGAGATATCCTCAGGATCCAACCCATTGATATCCCTGCCCTGCACACCATCGATAATAACAAGTGGTGCCGCACTGTTACCCGACTGGTTAAAGGTAGCAATCCCGCGTATCCACAGGTCGGCGCCATTTTGGCCGGGTAGGCCGGAGCGCTGTACCCCAACCAATCCACTTATTCGGCCTGCAAGTGTTGCACTTAGATTGGCTACAGGCTGTTTAATATCTTCAAGATTTACAGTCGACTGAGCACCTACCAGGCTAATTTTTTTCTGCTTTCCATAGCCCACGACGGAAACCTCATTTAAACTATTACTAGCTGCCTGCAAAGAAATGTTAAAATTGATGACATCTTTGATGGCCAACGAATAAGTACGAAAACCCACGAAGGTCACAAAAATTGAATCGCCCCGGGTGGCTGCAATTTTAAATTTGCCGTTCACATCAGTTATGTCGACCTTTCCAGACCGCTGATTGGTTACACTCACACCCGGAAGGGGGAGGTTTAATTCATCTTTAACCGTACCGGTTATTTGCAAAACATCCTGTGCGTTTGATTGCATAGCAAGTAACATCAATATAGAAGCTATATAAATGAATTTACTATGTCTCAAACCTGAGGAAAGGAAGTTAAAGAGTCGATTTTTAAACATAATTTCTTGGTTTGTGGGATAAAAATTTTGTTGATTATGGTTAGCTGGCTTTTAATTCAAAGGGTAATTTATCACACGAAATTCAGCCATCTGGAATAGCGAACTTCCCCCGTTTGCAGTAATATTCAGCCGGTAATAGGTGAACGTGTCTGGTGTGGTAAAGTCATAAGTATTGGTTTTACCCCTGTCGGAAAAGGTTTCACCGGTCCTGGTGTCCAAAACCGTCCATGTAGTGCCATCGTTAGATCCGGAAATATTCCAGTTTTTTGGATCCCGTGTCGGCGCGTCGTTTGCTGAAGTAAGCGAGTAAGAAGTGATATGCTGCGCTTTTTTAAATTTCAGTTGGATATAAAACGCAGGAGCATAACTAAAGATCAAAAATTTTGACCCGGTGTCTCCATCGGTTACTTTTGCAGATCCTTCTCCTGCATCCGGGCCGCCGGTGTTTTCAATGTTAACACTTAGGGCACCCTGCGCTGTTACGTCTTCCGGATCTGGCGGCAACAGATCATAGGTGCGCTTCGCATCCTTTTTACAACCGGCGCAAAAAAACATGGCAATAAAAAGCATTACCAACAGCTGCCTGGATAATTTCAATACATTCATAGATTGTTAATTAAAAGTTTAAAATTTGATTCATATAGTCCGTTTAACAGCTGTTTCACACAGCGAAGTGGCTAAAAAAGGCAATAGTTCACCATCCCGAATCAACTACTGATTTTATCGGATTGCCTGCCTTATCCAGGGAGGCCATTAATTTAAAAGAAGATGAATACCTGCAGTTAATGCTGTTTCAGGAGCCAATAAGGCTATCCCTCTGCAAATCAACCCATTCCGGAGAAGTTAAATTAACAATTGGGCCTGCCGCGAAACATGCATTTTATAGAACTTAAAAAATGTAGAATTTCTTCATAGGTAATTTTAGTTAGATTTAAATTAATAAAAAGAACAAGAGCGCATCACAACAGAAGCAATGGAATTTTCACAATTAGACTGATAAAACGTTTTACCAAATTAACCACTGTTTTAAAGAACAACCAAATATAATGTTAGTAAAATGTTTTACCAAAATAAATTCGCATTTAATATTAACAAATGGTTAAATTTAAAAATTCGCAAATTATTACGCCATATATTACCAAACAGACAATTAAAGCAATAGTATCTAACAGATTATCACCAATATGACTCAAATCAACGAATAGCATTGCGAAACATACCTTTTATAAGCAGAAAGTATAGGTAACTATTTAACTCCTAACTGAGAACTGGAGTTGAGCCCCTCACTACCAAGGTTGCCGGTAAACAAATATTAATTTTAGAGATATTGTATTTTTCACTGTTCATTTGTGATAAAAGAACATCAATAGCGGACTTGGCAATTTCGTAGGTAGGCTGCTTAACCGTTGTGATACCCGGAGGATAAAGGTTAAATATTTCATTATCATCAAAGCTGATCACAGCCAATCTGTTCGGAATATTAAATTTTAGCTGGTTGATACTTTGCAGCCCCATTACACCCAGGTAATTAGTTGTAAAAAAAACCGCATCCATCTGTTTTTGTTGCTTTAAAAATGCCTTTATAGAATTGATCGCCTCATCCCCCTGCATATTGAATGGTAGTTTAAAGAGCATTTTCTTACTTTCCTTGATGCCACCGTCTTTTAGCGCGTCTTTATAACCCTGTACCCTATCCTGTAATTGTATTAGATCCAGATCGGCAGTAACCAGACCAATATGGCGATAGCCTGAACTGACAAGAAATTTTACGGCGTCGAAACTGCTATTGTAATTATCAACTAAAACATGAGGAATATCGATACCGGGAAAGTAACCATCTATCAGTACCACAGGTTTCTCGCCGGCCACCAGGTTTTGAATTTCTTTTTCCAAACCCTTCATAGGGGTAATGATATATCCGTCCACCAATTGCTGTGACAGCATCTTGATCACCTCTTTACCTTTTTGGATATTATTATTGGTGCTGCAATAAATAATACCATAACCTGCCTTTTCGGCTTCTTCCTCTATTACCTTAGCCATAGCGCCAAAAAAAGGACCGCCGATGCTCTCAACAATCAATCCTATAACTTTAGATACTCCTGTACGAAGGCCAACTGCCATACGATTAGGCTCGTACCCGTATTTTTCGGCAACTTCTAATATTTTTTTCGAAATTTCTTTACTTATTCGTCCTTTTCCATTCAGCACAAAAGAAACCGTGGTAATAGAAGTATTAGTAAGATTTGCAATATCTTTTATAGATATACTTTTTTTCATTTATCGTTAAGGTCAATAAGGCATTGAAAGAATCAGCCACAATACTGTGTGAAAATCTACAAGTCGTTTTTATTAAATTAGCTTGATGCCCATAAATATAACAAATGCTGATGAATTCAATTAACCTCAGCATAATGTTTGATAAAACCATTTACCTGTTTTTTTATTAACTTGTCAAACATAATCTGTTTCATATTTCAGTCTCATGCTATTACTTATCAACTGTTTCGCATATGGCCCTAATCCCGAAGCTTAATCGATTCGATTTGTCGATGATCGTGGTTAGTTTGGTTATTGGTATGGGTATTTTTGCTACTCCGGCAGAAGTGGCCAATCATTTGAGTAATCCGGTGCTTTATTTCGGCGCATGGTTTTTTGGCGGAGCCATCAGCTTATGCGGGGCACTCACCTTTGCAGAAATTGGTGCTCGTTATCCCAGTACGGGCGGCTTTTATAAAGTCGTTTCTTATTGTTTTCATCCGGCATTCGCGTTTATGATCAATTGGATATTAGTGATAAGCAATGCGGCGTCGGTTGCAGCTGTAGCGCTTATCGGTGCCAACTACATTTGTCCGGTGATTATGCCTCAAAGCCTGCAACAAAATATTAGTATTAAAATTGTGTCTATATCATCAATGTTCATCCTTTTTGTCATCAATCTGCTGGGGGTAAAAATGAGCGCCCGTACACAAAACATATTAACGCTGTTAAAGATAGGCATGATCTTGATGCTTTGCACAGCTGTTTTCAAAGCACCGGCGTTTCCGGTTGAGCACCATCATTTTAAAGAAATAAATCATAACACATTATATGGCATAGGTGTAAGCCTGATCGCTATTTTTTTCACTTACGGAGGATATCAGCAAACTATCAATTTCGGCGGCGATAGTATTGATGCAAAAATAAACGTACCTAAAGCAATTTTTAGAGGAATAATTACCGTCGTTATCCTTTATATGCTTATCAATTTTGCCTATTACTATGTTTTAGGAATTAATGGGATACAACACCAACCTGCCTTGGCTGCCACGCTGGCAGGCGTCATGTTTGGCACAACGGGTTACAAGGTGATATCGTTACTGATGTTCGTTTCCGTACTTTCATTTATCAACGTAAATATTATGTCCAACCCAAGGGTTTATTATGCTATGGCCGAGGACGGTATACTTCCCCCGATATTTAAGCACGTTAATAGTAAAACACAAGTGCAGGTATTTGGATTGTGTTTTTTTGTAGGGGCAGTATTGATCATCCTTTTCTTTATCGGATCGTTCGAAAAGATGATGAGTTATATTATGTTTTTTGATACGGTAGGCCTATCGACAGCAGCACTTTCTATTTTCGTTTTGCGTCGTAAAACTAAAAACCTGGATAACACCGGTATTTACACCATAAAATGGTATCCCTTCATTCCGGTGATATTTATCACTGCTTACTGGCTTGTTACAATTTCTATCTTCATCGATACGCCTATGGCCGCAATCATTTGTATCTGCACTTTTTGTGCAGGCTTTATCATATATTATATTACAAAACGTAACCGAAAACCAATAGCAACACCGTAACCATGGATTTGTCATTTATTATTAATGAACTGGGCGAAGACAGGGAAAACTACTTCAATGCAGTATCGCCGCCAATTATTCAATCAAGCAACTTTACGTTTAAAACGGTTGACGATATGCGCGTGGCCATGGCCGACGAATTTGAAGCCAACCTGTACTCCCGGGGTCAAAACCCTACCGTCAATATACTGAGAAAAAAACTGGCTGCGCTTGACGGCGCCGAAGACGCACTACTATTCAACAGCGGTATAGGGGCAATAAGCGTAGCTGTATTATCGCTCGTTAAAGCAGGCGACCATGTTATTACCGTAAAATCATCTTATAGCTGGACGGTAAAGTTGTTTGAAAGATTTTTGCCCCGGTTTGGCATCACCACTACGTTTGTAAATGGTACTGAGTTCAGCAACTTTGAAATTGCGGTGTTACCACAAACCCGCCTGATACTCCTGGAAAGCCCCAACACGCTGACTTATGAACTGCAGGACATCAGACGCGTGGCCAAGTTTGCAAAATCGCGGGGCATTATTACTATAATAGATAACAGCTACTGTACCCCTATTTTTCAGCAACCCATACAAATGGGTATCGACCTCGTAGCGCAATCGGCAACTAAATACATCGGCGGGCACTCTGATGTAATAGCAGGTGTGCTTACCGGCAGTAAAGCCATGATCAGGCAGATCTTCAATACCGAGTTTATGAACCTTGGCCCTGCCCTGTCGCCAAATTCTGCTTGGCTGCTGTTAAGGGGTTTAAGAACCCTGCCTTTACGTTTACAACGCAGTTTCGAAACCACAAAAGTCGTTGCCGCCTGGCTTCATGATCATCCGGAAATAGATCGGGTGATCTGGCCTTTTAACCCCAATTTTGAGCAGGGTAAACTGGCAAAAGAACAAATGCAGGGATGCGGCGGCCTTTTCAGTTTTACGCTTAAAAACTCCACGTTCAGGAAAATTGAGCAATTCTGTAACAGCCTGCAGCACATCCTGATAGCCGTTTCCTGGGGCGGGCACGAAAGCCTGGTAATGCCCTCCATCGTCTCTATCGACCAGAAAGCCTACTGTGTAGACAACCCGCAAGACCAACTGATAAGAATGTACATCGGACTGGAGGACCCGAACTACCTGATTAACGACCTGAAGCAAGCGTTAACCAGCTTTGAATGACCTTATAAATAATTAAATTCTATACCTATGATATGTCACAATTAAAATCCATTATCTTTTTCGCGATCTTTTGCCTGTTTTTCAACACAGGGATTTTGCAGCCAAATTCAAAGAGTGTAGCCTCGCTGGTGGGATACATCAATCTGAATATCAATGCATCCGGTATGAAAGATACCGCAGGGGTATTTTGCGTGCGTTTAGGAGGCGAAGTATTTTGTCCCAAAATTGTAAACGGGAAGCTGGTGCTTAAATATCACATGGAAGAACCCCGGAGCGCCAGCCTGGTTTTTTATCCCCGCGACAATTAAGGATAGCAAAATCTATTTCGATGCGCATATCAGCATCCATTTACGCACAGAAACCGAAGGCGAAATGAGCCAAAGCGGTATCGGGCTGGAGAACGTAAAGCAAAGGCTGGTATTACTTTATCTAAACCGGCACGACCTGGTGATCCGCGAGAACACCAAAGAATTTTTTGTTCACCTGACCATCGAACTCGCCAATAATGATCACCTTAATTCAAACGCATGACAGCCATTGCCATTGACGACAAACCGATAGCCCTTGACTTGGTCAAATCGCATGCCCTTATAGCTCCGTTCATTGAACTAAAGGCGACATTTACCAATGGTTTTGAGGCGAAGAGTTATTTGCAGTGGAACAAAACCAACCTGGTATTCCTGGATATTAAAACGCCGGATGTAAGCGGTACCGACTTCCTGCACAGCCTGAACAACCCGCCCATGGTTATTTTTACCACGGCACACTCTGAACACGCGGTGAAAAGTTTTGAGCTGGACGCGATCGATTGTATGCTTGAGCTGTTTTCCCTGCCCTGTTTTTTAGAGGCGTGTACCAAAGCCCATGAGCTGTACAGCTTGCGTAATAAAGCTGCTAATGACGAAGGCACGGCATCCATTTTTATTAAGGACTGTTATGAGCAGATCAGGGTGGAACTGGATGACATCCTGTTTATTGACGCTGCCGGCAATTACGCGCGGATCCACCTGCTCAGTAGCAACTCGTTCAGCACGCATATGATCATTACCGATCTTCAGCTAATGCTTCCTAACCCAAAATTCAATCGTACCCACCGGGCATTCATAGTCGCCCGGGATAAGATCGATAAATTCGACAAACACAGATCATCATCAACGGGCATAAAATACCGATAGGCGTTACTTATGCGCAACGTATGCAAGAACTTTAACCTCAATTTAAACAGACATATAAATATTAAACCATCACAAGCCAATGAAACAATTATTTGTCCTCCTGCTCACGCTCGCCTCTTTTTCAAACATTTATGGCCAATCAATTTCTCTTCCAAAAAATACGGAGTTCGAGTATGACAGCCACGAGCAGCTCAACTTCCCTTACATGAACAATAATTACCGGAGCACCTTCCAGTTCAAAGTATTAGGTAAAGAGGGCAACAACACATTACTGGAGTGCCGCCTGGTGCGGGTCTGGGTCAACAACAAGCAAAATGACCAGCAATACCACTTTAATACCGATAGTTTGGAAAACACTACGTTTAACTCCACCAACTCGTTTCTTCACCTGGCCCTTTTGCAAAAGCCACTGGTAGTGAAGTTGGATTCCTCCAATACCGTTATTGACATCCTGGGTGTTATGGAAGCCATTGACGAGGCCGCCAAAAACTGGGGGCTTAGCCGGGAAACAACTTCGATGCTCAAAAACAACGCGCAATTTTACCCGGAGAATGAGCTGAACAATTTATTTTTCAAGCTCCCCAAACAGAAAATCACCTACGGAATGGAGTGGCAGGCGGCCGATAGTGTATTTTACAATGTGACGGCCATCACTGCACCAAGGCTGTATATCCGGGCATCCGATAAACCGAACGACAGCCAGATCATGGATAACGCCACCAAAATTGTCACATTTAATGAGGTGACGGGCCTAATAGAACAGAGCTACAGCAAAAGTAAGCAACAAAGCGAAGTATTGACCAACGGACATAAAATAACTACGCCACAATACCAGCTGGAAGTAACAGTCCGTATGGGCGCCAGTAAACATGCTATTGATACCGCCTGGATAAACATGGCTGTTAAGACAAGCGCGTTTTGGAGTGATGCCTTTAAAACCGGCACTGTGACTGATTCTGCGAAAGTGTTACCTTATTTCCGGGCGCACGATGGCGCTTTTAGGGGCGACGCAACCTACACGGTAAATAAGCTGAGCCTGGTACAACAGGTAACCGGTGTAAATGATTTTAAAACATACGAAGCGCTACTTATTAAAACGCCTACCCGTTATTTAAAAGATCAGCAGAGTCACCTCTTTAATAAAATGGGTAATATGCTCCACCTTTCGGTTGATTCCGCTGAGGAAATCAGCCATTACATGTATAAAGACGCGGGATTTAAAGGCTGGGTACAAGAAAGCTTTGCCCAAAATTTCATCAGTATGGATTATGACGAACTGGTTAATGATGAGGAATTTAAAAAATATGTTAAAGAGAAGGCCATGACGCCGGATAGTGTAAAAAAATGGTTTGCCGAGCAGACCGCGAGTCATAACAAAGCCGAACTAATTTCCAAACAGCTGTTAAACAGATTACATGTTGATAAGGACCCGATAATGCGCCAGCAAACTGAACCGCTATACCTTTGGGTTGACGCGAAAGAGCATAAGAAAGACGGCGATTACCTGATAAAAACCGGCAAAAAATTGATTCAACTTGATGACGTTTACCAGCAAAGAGGTAACGGCAGCCGGTATGCGCTGCTCATTTATAAAATGCTGGTCAGTGTAAAAAAACAACCCGAAGCGGATGTACTGCTGAAAAAAACCATGGCCAACCTGGAACGTTTTGCTGCCGATACCCTGAGTAGGTCGCGCAATGCAGATCAGAACATATTGGCATACGCATGGTATTTAAAATACACCGACGCCAAACTTGCCGATTCGGTTAAGGCGCTGCAATACCTGGCTAAAGCAGCGCAAAGCTCTCCAAAAAACGAAAAGGAAAAGGCCTACACCAGTTTCTATGACCGGGTTTTCCTGAAATCTAAGGAAAGCTACCGGGATGAGTTTATTACCCGCCTTTTCAACAGCGGGAACGACGAAGAGGCGCTCAAGGTGTTTGTTGAAAACATTAATGCCGAGCCCGGTACGATGGACCAAATGCAGAAGGTTTACGAGTCACATTTTCCAGGGAAAGACTACAAGGCGTTTTTCAAAAACAATATCGTTTCCAGCTGGCAACCCGCCCCTGCTTTTACTTTGAGAGGTATTGACGGTACGGATCGGTCACTCAGCGATTTCAAAGGTAAATGGCTGGTGCTGGATTTCTGGGGAACCTGGTGCAGCCCTTGCCGCGAGGAGATGCCCGCTTTAAACACCTACAGCCAGGAAATTAAAGCAGGGCAGCATGCCGGCATCAACTTGTTAAGCATCGCCTGCCGCGACCTGGAAGTCAATGTAAAATCTTATCTAAAAAACAACAGGTACGATCTGCCCGCCGTCATGTCCAACAGGGTAATTGAAAACGACTATGCCATCACCGGCTATCCCACCAAGGTGATCATATCGCCCAATGGCAAAATGTTAAGCCTGAAATATGGGGAGGACTGGGCGGCCCTTGTAGAAAAATTTAACGGCTTAAGCAGGACGGAATAAGAATTTGCCGGTTCAACAGAGCTGCCAGAAACAACTGGCAGAGCTTGCCGGAATTTACTGCTGTTTAAATGACTTAAATACGCGGTGGAAGTGGATATTACGGAACGCTTGACCACAGGATTTTCTGAGATGTAGCGAACCGATTTGTGTCGTGATAATTTAAAAAGCAGTTAATAATCACCAATTTAATGTGGTCAAAGTGTTGCAAATTAATAGTTAGGGTCTGTCAAATAAAATGTATCACCCCTTTTTAGGCCATTATGGGGGTCTAAAAAGGGGGTGATTGCTAATTCAAATCTAATATCATTCTCGTAGGAAACTACATGGCCAGCTTTAGAGCGGTCATTGCCTAGCTTGAAAGTCCCATCGTACATTTTTGTTTATATTGATATGCGCGACATAAATCAATTTTATTAGGGGCATATCCGGGGTAAATCCGCCTTTTGTTTTGGTCACTTTCTGGCCTGTCGATGGAAACCTTCAATGGTATTAGCAGTATACATCAGTTTCCACACAGCAGTATCATACCGGAAATAGTTGGTCAATTTTGCCAACTATTGCGCCAGGAATTCAACACCTTCTTGTATTTTTTGCCCCACTGCTCTTCCAGTTCATCCAAGCGGAGTTCCGCCAGATCCAACTTCTCTACCTGGTATACAGGCCTTCATAAACACTTTTGGTCCTTTGTGAATTAACCAGTTTCCTCGACCACTCTTTGCCAATATAATTTCTTAATGTAAAACCCTGAAAGCTAATACCAAATGTGGTCACGGCTTTTTTCTCAACCTTTTTTTTCTTTGGCAGTTTCAGATAGCTTCATACCATTTTACCCACAGCTTAATATTATCATTAGCGCAAACCAATCAGCCCCATTTTTACTATTGGTCTTTTCCATAACCACACTTGCACCCAAGCTGAAAGTTCCACAATTTCAACTTTGGAGAGGCAAGACGCCAAACCGGGGGTTATCCGGTAAGAGCAGTTTACAAATGCAGTCTTTCCCTTTTTTTGCCAGTGCTGATTTTTAGGGTTGGTTCAGAGCTACGATAAATTGGTTACATGTTTGTCGCATGAACCTGTCCTTGTTTGAGACCCGGTAATTCTTCCTGTGAATAGCATATTGATTGTTTTTTAGTAAAAAAATAAATCATTCTTGCTTTCCCTGTTCAATTTAAAAGAAAAAGGGAAAAGAAAGCAATACAAATTACCGGCTCATAGCCAGAAGAACCGGAATAAACTCTAAAAGATGGCTTGGTGGGCCACGAGACAAGCATTCTCCCAACGAGATATAACGGAAGACCCGGCCCATCGGGACACACTGACACTTATGGAATGCAATTTCGGGGCCACGGACAATGGGGCACTCTAACTCCCGGACGTACCTTGCGGCATTTACAAATATTCTTCAGGAGCTACACTGAGTATGCCTTGACCAAATTCAAATAAGACGCTAAAATTTCACAAAAATTTGAAATAGAGCTTTTACGAATAAATGACATAAAACGCTGTCCAATGTTTAAAAAAGCTAAATACCTTTATAATAAACCAACAGGTTACCCTTATAATTCATGCGATTTATGAAATCCGGGTACTCATCAACCCTGTGAGTCTAATTTCGATAATGTGTGTTCGTGGGAATGTATCGGGCAAGTAGTCATTAACATATGGTGAATTTAACCTGGTCCCTAGGTGCAAATGATGAAAACCTATCCTGCGGCTACCTTAATGAATGTCATAAATTAAAATTTTCAACCTTAACGCCTTACATGATGAAAGATAAAGACCTGACAAAGAGAAGAATGATAGATGCGGTTGGCAGTATCATTGCAAATAAGGGATTTAATGGCTTACGGATCAGCAAAATCGCGCATGTGGCCGGTGTAGACAGGAAGTTGGTCTATCGATATTTTGGCAGCCTGGATAACCTTATTGAAGCATATGTAACGGAAAACGATTATTGGATGCTGTTTGCGAGTCAGCTGAAGGCTTTATCAGGTGAGGTAGATAGTGCTGACGGCAGGCGACTGATCGCTGAGATCCTGCAGCAACTATTCAAATTCTTCCTGGAAGAGCCGGAATCTCAAGAATTGATTTTGATGGAGTTAACTGGTACGAATCCTTTGATGCGCAGCATTCACAACGCCAGGGAGTCTATTGGGCAGGAATTTTTCAACCGCACGGACCAATTCTTTCACGATAAACCTGTAAATTTCAGGGCAATATCAGCATTACTGGTTGGCGGTATTTATTACATCGTCCTCCATACCCGAAAAAATGGATACATTTTTGCCGATACTAACTTAAAATCTCAGGACGGTATGAAAGCTATTCTGGAAGCGATATCCCAGGTAGTTGAGTGGTCTTTTCAGGCAGCCCAATAGCGGCTGTTCATTTAATTAAGCATAGCTTACGATTATTTCATTGTATAGGGACAGGCGATTGCGAACACTATCCTTTCCGTGTTCGCTTCTCGCAAGGCTTACTTATCTCCGTTTTCGAATAGGACATATACCGGCCATTTTTACACAACTTCCGCTCAATCGTATCATAGGAATATTTGCAGATCAATTGGCTTTTAACTTTGGTCAATCAATTGTCTACTTATGAAATCAAGTTTTGTTAGGGTAGCTACCTTCGCTATGTTTTTAGTTGCAATACTACTATTACAAAACTGTAAAAAAGAAACGAAGTTATACAAAGTGGCTACACATGATAATATCGGTTTAGCTAATTCGGGCATTATCGAAACATCACCCTATACAGTAAGTACTGTTGCTGGTAACAATCCTAATAGTCAATTTCCAACACCACTTCCATATCCATCTAATATATGCAGTGCGGCAGACGGAACGATCTATGTAACTTCAGGGAGCGGTTCATATGACATCCTTAAACTTACTCCTCAGGGAAGTTACACAAGTTTTCTGAATTATGGGCCTCCCGGACCTATTAGAGCAGGAGCCAACGGAAGCCTTTACTTTATTAGTAATTATAGAAGTTTAGATGGCACCATTGATACCACTGCGCTGGTGAAAGTTGAAAGAAATAAAAAGGTCACTGTTTTAAATCTAAAAGAAAAGCTTTCCGAGGCATTGGATTTAGCAATAGGACCGGATAGCAGTATCTATATTCCTGAATACAACAATAGCCGGATTGTTAAAATAACAAAACAGGGGTCAATGAGTACCTTCGCTGGTAAAAAAGGTATTCGCGGCTTTGCAGATGGGCCAGCTGACAAAGCACATCTTACTTTTCCAAGCTCGGTGAAGTTTGGAGAAGATGGTAATTTATGGGTATTGGATGGTGCACTATACTATAATGGACAAAGTATCAGAAAAGTGGATATGAGTGGAACGGTAACCACGCTTTTCAAACTAAAGTACGATTACAATAATTACAATTATATCTCAGCCTTTGCTGTAACTAAAAGAGATAAAAACTTCAAATTAACTCCATATGAAAATGTAATTTTCTTTGTAAGAACTTATACAAACGGTAACAGGATTAGATCAAATCAACTGTTTCATCTATCGCACGACAAGGTGTTAACGCCACTTACAGGAAATTTTCCAGAGAGTGATAATTATTCATACAAAGATGGACCGGCATTACAAGCAACATTTAACGGTCCTGTTGGCATAACAATTAATCCAAGAGGTATTTTTGTTGCAGATCAAACAGGTGGTGTGATTAGGCGAATAGCACTAAAGTAATAGTAACGAAGCTGTGCCGTTTACGGAATTAAAAAACAAATAATTAAATTCACTGTGTGGAAAGAAAACCTTTCTTCAGAAATACAAATAGAGCCAAAGTGCTTTATTTAAGGCTGAGTCAGGTTACATTTGAAGTTCATTAACCTTATAAACTTTGCATTCATAACGCTCCAAGTAATAATCCGAAGTCCATAGGTCAGAAAGACCTCGATACAACAGAAATGACCGATTATGTAATTGATAGCTTAGCTAGACTCAATCGTATTAACCGATGACACGATTGAAGAATTTTGTATTGTAATTAGCGGAAGTTTAATTAATGCCGAATAGCGCTCTACTAACAAATACAGATACTCCAGTGAATATTTTACTGCAAAAATTTTGAAGCAAAGGATTTTGAATTTTTAGACTGGCTATAATGAGTTTTGGCAGTAGAATTTATTAAAAGTCAAGGATTTTAGTTGCCCGAATAAAAGAATGATTATTCTTCGACTCAATTAGGCGTGGAAGAATATTTTTTTAAAAAATTATTTAAGCAAAAAGGCCGACTATTTTACCGCCGGCCGCTCTTGCTAAACGATAGGCTTTTTTAGAGTACATTTGTAGATGGATTGGAAAGATGAGGGCAACGGATTTGATAATTTAGTGTCGGACATAGCTAACATGCAAGCTGACTTCATACTCGAAAAGAACGCAAAATATAATCTGGTAAAGGTCAATGAATATCTGACTGCAATTAAAGAACGAGTGCATTTGGAAGAAGAAACTGGTAGCGATGAGATCACCAAGTGTCTCAAGGCTCTAGGATTCAGTTTTTATGAGTTAAAAGAAGCTTTCGAGTTAATGTTAATTGAGCGCAATTAATCACTCGACATTCTATCGTGGCGCCCGGCGCGTTTCATTCATTAAAATAAATTATTGGATTAGCTTAGAGAGGTTAAAAAAGTAGCTCAGAGGGTTGCCAAACAATTTTTTTAACAATGAAGTAAAATGGCCATCCAGAATGATCTCCTCTGAGCTATATTAAATATAAGGTGACTAATTCCATTTAACATCACGTTTTTCCACAATTCTATGGAAGCGGTTTTTTAGTCGTCGCAATCGGTGTTGATAGTATCTTCAGGAGTAGGCCGGTGGTTAGGATCTATTACAGCTCTACTAATGTGACCCTTCAGGCGTTTAAAGTACAACTTCATATCTAAAATACCGTTGATACCTGGCTGTAAATAACCTTCCTGATCAATAATAAACTGCACAGTTTCGATTTCGCTTTGTACTTTTTCAAGATGTGAAATCAGATTTTTACCAAGATATAGGTCTGCGAGGATGTTCAAATGCGGAGTCCGCTGGAAAGCATTATTTATTTTTTGTTCATCCATGCTATTTTATAATTCGCAATTTACCAATTTTTTACAAACCCAGCTTACTACCTCAATCAGACAAAACTAAGGAATGGTTAAGTAGAAAGCCCCTCACACTCGCTGCTTGGGGCTGTTACCTAAACATTATAACAATGATAACTATTGCTATCAAATATAAAGTCGCATACTACACAAATAATTTTGCTTTTCAGAATAAATCGGTTTACGATCAATCCCCGACCAATATTTCGTTTACAAACTTCATTATTCTTATGTCCGCAGGAGCAGTGTAAAAATTTCAGTTGTAGCCCTTGAGAAACCGTTGTGGTTGACCTTGAATGTTGGATTGTCTGATGCCGCCGTCAATTTCAACCTGCCCGGCAATGTTGCCAACATATTAGGATTAGTTTACCTACTTGATAAAGAACATATATTAAGAGAAGACAACATGGAAATATTATTGCTGCTATCAACTGCAATCAAAGATTTAGACGCTGAGATTCAAATGATAAACCAAATAACATTAGATTGACAAACCGTTGCATCTCTCAACTTTAAATTTCGCTTACCTTGCATTGTGCGGTCTGCCTTGTAAGAATTACACAAGAATTTAAATTCGTCCTTATCAAACATCCCAAATTCATAATCTAGACGATTTAGTTAACACTATTTTTTGAATTTCCTGAATTGAACGAGAAAGAATTATTTTTTATGTAACTTTTCATACAGGCCAATAATCTTTCGTTGCAGTTCCAGTATTAAAAGATCTCGTTCTTCAAGCTGATTTTCAGCAATAGCTAAACTATCCTGTAAACCACTCATTGGGACATTGCCCTTAAAACTTAAAAGATAACTTAAGCTTACCTCTAGGGCTGCTGCTATTTTGACTAAAATGGCAGATTTCGTACCTATTTTACCTCTCTCCATACTGGACATCGCAGAGACGGAAACACCGATAATTTTTGCGAGCGTTGCCTGGTTCATATTACGTTCAATGCGTAATACAGCAATTCGCTCACCCACGGCAGTGTTGACTATTTTTTTGACCATACTAACTGGAATCACTTTACTGTGATTATTACAAAAATATAAACTTTCCATACATGCCTAGCTAATGTCAGGTCTGTTGGGTGCGAAGTTTGAACTTATTTAATCAATCTTAATAAGTAGCTATACTTCAAATTCAGGGCAGAAGGATGTTCTAATCAATAGCTGCTCTCTAGCTGCATTTTAAATATGCTTTAGTTAATTTAAGAAATAACTAAAGTCAATTAAAGTCTGCCAATTGGACTTGGTTGTGTTTATTCAAAATCCGCAATCTTAAAGCTTTATTATAATCTTCGAGTAATTGAATATACTTATCCTTCCACTGCTCAGCATTAGCATTCATCTTGTCGATAGTTATAATACTTTGGGTTTGCCGGTTTCTGATGTCAAACTGTTCACTATTGAATAATTCAGGAAATTCCTTACCAAAATCATGTCTAAGGAGCAGCCCAATTTTATAGATAACGTCATACTTAAGATTTCGGTTTTGAAAGTAATTATAGATTGATCTTCTGTCGACATTGAGTTCGGTAGCTAGATCGGTTATGCTGTAACCATTTCTCCGAACTACATATTCTACTATTTGACCGTTGTGATTTTCCATTGTTACTTATTGAACTCTGGAATAGTCAATATCATTGCCAAAACGTTGTTCTAACAACCAATTGAAGTACACAATGCATTTTACTGTTAATATACTTTATAAATAATAACATAGACTACTTTTTAAGATAGTTTTGGATAGGCTTTCTGTAAGGTAAATGCCCCAATTAGTAGTCTATAAGAGTATTTTGGATCATACTTCTAAACTTTTGTTCCGGGTGAAATTGCTGCCAAGCATCTGTTGCCGAATCAGTTCGGGAATTAGATTAACATACAGGCACAAACGGGCAGTCCATCAACCTATTAGAAAATTTGTGAATGCACGTGTCAATAAAACAAATGTTTCGATTCGGCTTGATCAAACAGTTTTCTATAAAATGCTATATTACCTGACAAGTAAACTTGGCTACCGCTACCATTACTATCTAATGCATCTGGTGTGCTTTCCGTGTTGTTTAATAAAATGACCAGATCAGCCCTTGCGTCACATTAGTCGAGACTTGCCTTGAGTGGGTAAAAAAAATAAGCCTTCTCCCCGCCTTGCTTCTTAGAACTTCGTTAATCATTGATTATAATTATAGAACTAGACCTTTGAACACACGAATTAAAAAAGGGCAGCTGTTTCGAAATGACTACAAAATACATCACCGCTAAGGGAAAATAAAATATAGCTAATTGCTATACAGCAATCGATGATAGTTTTCAATGCAAATTAATTACCAGATGTCGTAAATTGTGGTTTCAATGGTTAATTTTTCCTGACCAAACACAAACAACTATTTTATAATGAGCCTAAACAAATTACTTTTTCCATTTTTAGACGTAGTTATTACTGAATAAAGGCCGGGGTGTAGTTTGTTAAACATTATATGATAACTATAATATTGTGGGGTAACTGCTATCTCTCCTTTATTCACCAACAGGGCTTTTCCACCAAAGTTGATGATATGCGCCTGTACCACCCCACTATAATCCGGGGGAAACATAATGGTAAAATTATCAAAGGCGGGGTTGGGGTACAAATACGGTTTTTGAACACTACCAGCAGGTTTAATTTCATTTATAACGGTTTTGCTGGTATCCTTAGTTATTATATGTATCTCAAACATTGATGATGTGGCCGAAATGTTTGCTAGTTCAATGGGGTTGTCATTAACTTCGACATTATGAACACGTTTAGCCATTAAAACGTATTGGCTCAGCGCCCCAATCGCCGGCGATGCCAGGTTACCCCCAATTGTGACTTTGCCAGGATTAAACCTTTTACTGTAAAGATTAAGTGAAGTTATTTTCGGATCGTCAACGCTTAGTTTGTCCTGAAGTTTTTGCCACCCTTTTAACCAAGGGGGCAGTATTGTTCCCCTTGGGTCGTAACCCACAAAAACTGTTGCCGTATCTAAAAGGTTGAAAGATAACAGAGACGCGGTATTGTTGATTTTATCGTCATTGGCAGTACGAATTAGAGTGGCCCCCTCCAGCACAGCAGGCACATCCCCAATTTTATAAGTACGGTCTAAATAGTAAACTATTCCGGGATGCATCTCGGCTAAAGGATAGTTAATGCCGCTTGTAACCACAACATTTGTTATTAAAGCCATATTCCCTGAGGATTGTTCAAAAAATGCCCTTAACATCTTATCCGTATCCATTTTTAAGGTGAGTGGATTAGAGGAGGAAACGGTATCGCCTTCCCAGCCTTTGAAGGCCCAGCCGTTTAATGGTGTCGCCTTTAAAACAACTGTTTGATCATCATTATAATTTTCAATTTTAGGGCTTTGCGTAACTAATCCGCCTTCACTTGCTATGACCTTTAACGTATGCCCGATTGCCCGGCCTTCAATTGTTAAATTGACACAAAACGACGACTTTGAACCCGTTAACACTGAGGTTGCTGTAACATTGCCCTTGTAGATGCCGGTTAACATCCCGCTGGAATGCACGCTAACCTCTATATCTTCCCCGTTTAAACCGGTAATTCCAACGTTGTCTCTGGTTATTTTAAGCCACTGAACATCAGACGAGAGGTTATAAACGGCTTCATCTTCAATACAATACAGTAAATTTTTGAGTTTGAGTGTAGTGTCTGCTCTAAGTGTAACAGATAAACAGGCTGCGCTAAAGCCCAATGTGCGATTTTTACTCCGCACCACTTTTGCTACATAAGTCTCTTTCCGTTCGTCACTGTAAACGTTTAACGCACCGTTTGCTATTATAAATGAATTACCTGCTAATCTTGCAGATAAGCCCAAAAAGCTGCCCGGCAATTTATAAGCGGTAATATTTGTCCAGCTGCCTACTCCGTTATTGGCTTTGGGATCAAACTGGTAGGTCGTGTTTTGTGTGATGTTGTTTTTCCCCTGCCCTGCTACCAAATTAATCTTACCGTCCAGAGCAAAAGTTGCTGCCTCGGCATGCGATCGGGGAACAGGTAGGTCCTTAAGCCTGGTCCATGTATTGGTAACCTGATCGTAAACGTGACAGTACACCTGGTCAATGGCCCCGCAGTCGTGTTTGAACTGTCCGCCCAGAGCATATATTTTGCCACCCAATGCCACATAACTTAAATGATTGCGCGGTATCGGCATAGGGGCCAGTTTATTTTCCCAGGTAACTGATGTTTTGTCGGCAAGGTATTTATCTACATCGATTGTTAGATGGAGGGTAGATTGATCTTCGCAAATGGTCGGTCCATACCCCCCAAAAACGTGGATTGTACGGCCGAGCAGGGCATACCCTCCACCCCCAATAGGGAATGGAGCACCTGTAGCCGGGTTAATAAGGCCAGGCCCATCCGTCCATGTATCAGTAGTAATATTATATATAATGACCTGGCTGCTCACCGGGCCATAAGCATCAGCAGCCCGCCCTCCTATCAGCCATACGTTATCATCAATCAATATGATTCCCTGGTGAGTGATTTCTTTACCGGCAGGGAAAGATGCGATCTTGCTCCATTTGTTAGCAGCGATATCGTACACTTCATTTGTTTTTTCGATAGTAGGGTTATTACCAAAACCGCCAAACATATAAATTTTACCCTTATATATCACATTATTGCATTCGGCACGTTTACTGATTTCATCTGCCTTTCTGGTCCATTGCCCCTGAGCTATGCTGACAAAACAAAAAAATGATGTCATCAGGCAAAAAATAAGCTTTTGAACTGGATACAATATGTACCGGCGGTTGGCTAGAATTTTTTGATTTCTCATACAGGTGATAAAGCGAATGCTTAAGCTATCGGACTAATGATCAACAAGATAAGTAATATATTTAACAGCAGCCACCAGTCGGGATGCATTGCCCCTCATTTGGTGAATTGCACACTTACGACGCTTTATTTTGAGCGTTGAAGGCGGAAAAATTGAACAATAACTAATAAATTAAGGCTTGATTAGCTATTCTGTCAGCCTGTGGTTAAGTCTAATCTTCGGCTATTGGCGCAGCAGTTTAATAGGCTTATGAATGAAAGAGCTAAGTTATTAGCTTGAGATACAAAGAAGGGCATCATCTATTTGCAAAGCGATTTTGAAAGGTGTATCCTAAGTCGGGCAAACCGCAGCTACGGTGGAGGCTCTCCCACCAAAGTTCTTGCCGGACTTATTGCCTCCCAGCCGTCATGTCACCGAGGTTGATCAGGAATTGAACGAGGTATAATCACTTTTTCAAGAGCACACATTAATCAATACCGTACTTCTAGACTAGGTTAAGTTATTGACTGTAAGAAATAATATGCATAGTTGAAAACCTAGATCGGTGTGCTGAATCCTAGGGAATCGCATGATAAGCATTTCCTAATTACGATTCGTCAGCGGGCTAATTTTAACTAGGTGCTGGCGGGGTGTATCGTACCCATTTAGAAAAAATTTAAACCTTCTAAAGTAAGTATCTGTGGATTATTAATATATAGGTTATTAAATTACTTATAAGAAACTTTTTTAAATCGCCCCTGTTACAAAAAAAATCTTCTTATGAAAAACTTCAGTCAACACTTTAAGATAATATTAACTTCAATCTTAGTTTTAATCGTCTACAGCGGTTATGCGCAACCAAAATTAGAACAGGTATACAGCGACAATACCTATCAGTTTACTGGTGTGGCTGTATCAGCAAAAGGGAGGGTATTTGTGACTTACCCAAGGTGGGAAGGGCCGTATAAATATGCAGTGGTAGAGGTTATGAAGGACGGGACTTCGAAACCATTCCCTGATGCAGCAACAAATGAATGGGCAAACGGACAGAACGGGCAAAATAAGTGGGTATGTGTACAAACAGCTTATGTGGATGATGATGATTTCTTGTACGTCGTCGACCCCGCTGCTCCTAGGCTGGAAAAGGTAGTAGATCACGCAGCCAAAGTGGTGAAGTTTAATTTAAACACCAACAGGATCGAGAAAGTGTATCGCTTTCCTTTGACAATCGATAACCATAGTTACCTGAATGATATCCGGGTAGATACTAAAAAGCAGGTTGCCTATATTACCAATTCAGGTACTGGTGGTATTGTGATCCTTGATTTGGTTAGCGGTAGATCACGCCAGGTATTGCAAGCCCACAGATCAGTACACCCCGACCCAAATGTTAAATTTATTATTGATGGTAAGGAACTGAAAAAACAAGGCCAGCCGGTTGCCTTCCAGTCAGACGGCGTTGCCCTGACCAGGGATGGCAGCTATTTGTATTATAAAACTATTACGGACAAAAAGCTAAACAGAATCAAGACTTCGGCACTGTTAGATTCCACTTTATCGGGTCAGCAATTGGCAGGGGCAGTAGAAGATCTGGGCGAGATCGCGCATACGGACGGAATGGAATTCGACTTTAAGGGCAACTTGTATTTGGGTGATCCCACTACGTATGAGCTGATTCAGGTAACACCTGACAACAAATTGCATTCCTGGATTAAAAGCGCCGACCTTATATGGCCGGATACTTACTCAGTGAGTAAAGACGGTTATATCTATGTTACCACCTCGCAGATCAATAAGCAACCCGCCTACAATGAAGGCGTGAACAAACGGACGCAGCCTTACAAGGTTTACAAAATTAAATTACCCTGAACGATCTGAATGTTTATAAGGCTTATACCGAAGTCGCCAAGAGCGCAAGGTATTTACGAACAGATGCGGTTCAGCCTATGCTGCCTCAATCTTTCACCTGCAGTTATCGATTGACAATGGCTATTTAACAAATATTATGATTGATAGATATGGCAACGAAATACGGAATAATGATCGATATGGATGGCGTGATATAGGCAGGAAACAAACTGATTGAGGGTGCAGACAGGTTTGTGAGAACGTTGGTTGATCGAAAGATCCCCTTCACCTTCTTATCCAACAATAGTTCAAAGAGCTGCTCAGATGCGGTATACAAATTAGGAAATATGGGCATTGAGGTTACGGAAGACCATGTATACAGCAGTGCAATGGCAACCGCCACGTTTTTGACAGATCATTTTCCTGGCTGCCGTATTCATGTGCTAGGTGAAGGAGGTTTATTAAAAAGTCTACAAAATGCGGGGATCAAAATCGTAGATCAAAAGCCTGATCTCGTGCTTTTGGGTGAAGGCCATGAATTTAGCTTGGAAAGGGTTAATAAAGCGGTAGAAATGATCCTTGATGGTGCGCGTTTCATGGCAACAAACAGGGACCCTTCTCCGCGCCGTTCCGGATGGGACAATCTTGGTATTGCTGCTATAGCGGCTATGATAGAAGAAGCAAGCGGGCGGGAACCTTTTGTAATTGGAAAACCCAGCCCGGTGATGATGCGTTCGTCCGCCGGCTATATGAATTTAAAACCGGAAAATATCACGATGATCGGCGACACCATGGAAACGGATATTATCGATGGAATTTACATGGGATTCAATACCATCCTGGTCTTATCCGGTATAGCTGATGAAGATCAATTTATCAAATATGGGTACCGTCCAATTTGGTAGTGAGATCTGTCAATGAAATTAGTTTCCCGTTGACGTGGTGGAAATAGTTTATTCTAATTCTATCGTCATATTGAACCGAAATGCTCATGCAGGCATTTAATTTCGGGTTTTTTTGAAAACCAAACTTTGAAGAAGTGCAGCCCCATGCCCGGCTTCAGACCTTTTTTACTATGATCTCTTTTCTGTTCCAAATATATAGTTTTAACCGTGGCCTAGGAGCCAAGGCTTGATGCGAGCAATCTGTAAAAAATAGCAGAGTTTATTAAGCGTAAATAAATTGGTAGAGGGTAAATTTGCTTTAATAGTATAGCTGTTTTTAACTTGCTACAAAAAATGCCGGGCCTTCTGACCCGGCACTAGAGAAAATATCAGCAGTTAATTTGAGCCTTTGGGATAATGTAAAACTAGAGAAGTGCCAATCGCCACGTTTATGTTTCCTTCGTCTGATTTAACGCCATTATCATCAATCTGATAATGGTAAACACTATTTCCACCATCCGGGGAAATGGTAACTAACAAATGGTCACCGGTAGTAAATGATGTATGGTAAGTGTAGTTTGTTCCGGTGTTAGTTACACTGGTTAATACTTTCGCCTCTTCTTCCGATGTACCCTTTGCTTGAAGGCTAATTACAGTTTTGTAACCAGCCGAATTTGTGCTGAATATAACGTCATGGTTTGTTACCGGCGTAACCTTCTCTTTCTTACTACAACCTGTTGCGAAAATCAACAACATTAAAAATAATGGCGAAATGTTTCTTATCATTTTTTATCAAATAGATGATCACGGTGGAATAAATCATCCCCGTAAATTACCGCAAAACTATCATTTATTTTTCGAATCGATAACTATTCTACTTTAACGATTTAAAATAGAGCTTTCAGTTAATCGGATTATTCTCAATAATATTTTACCCGATAGCCACCCGCCGCCTAGAAATTTGCAGGAATCGAATTCACGGAGATAACTTTCAAAAAATAAAAACTAAAATAACACAAGAGACTCTTTCAATTTACAATACGAACCAATTGTCAATTGCGTAATATTCTCCTAGCCAATCGTTGAAGACAGCCCTAAATGATTCTTGAATACTGATGATTAGAGATGGAAAATCAGCTGAATTAAAGAATTAGATCCAGTTTATTTTGACCTGATGAGAAGTCAATGAACTTTTTATATAAGCTTACAAGTTGTGTCTTTTTTATTAATGACCATTTTTCGAACTATAGCTGCAGGGGGGTGTTTTCATAAATCTCTAATTAGGGGTACAAGATCTGGTCATACACATTTAATGTTTTTTGAACAGTTTGTTCCCAGGTAAACTGCTTGACCCGATCGAAACCGATATCGACCAGTTGCGATCTGAATTGGCTGTTGTTAAGGAACAAAAGGATTTTTTTGGCAATGTCGCTCACATTTAAAGGATCTAAATGAGGCAACGACGAACCTGTTACTTCGGGTAGGGCTCCCCGGTTTGAACAGAGCACTGGCGTGCCACAAGCCATAGCTTCCAAAACTGGTAACCCAAAACCTTCATATAACGATGGAAAAATAAAAAGGTCGGCTAGTGAATAGATTGAGGGAATGTCGCATTGATCTACGTAACCAGTGAAAATTACTTCATTTGCAAGCTCATGTTTTAGAACTTTCGCATATAGATCATCGTTTTTCCAACCATTTGCTCCTGCTATTACCAGCTTTTGTTTAACACGGCTGTGGATTTTGAGTTCGATGTAGGCATCTATCAAATTGACCAAATTTTTCCTGGGTTCCAGATTACCGATAAACAAAAGGAATTTAGGCGGAAGCTTGTATTTTTCAACACACCGTTGTAGTTTTTCCAGCGATACTATTCTTTTAAATTCTTTACCTACACCATGATGGATGACTTCTATTTTTGCTGGATCAATGATAAACCTTTGCAGAATGTCCTCCTTTATCTTATTCGAAACAGCTACTATTTTAGTTGCGTTTTTTATAGAATTTGGTAAGAGTGCCCTATAAAAGGCGACTGTTTCCTTTTTACAATATTCCGGATGATCCAGTGCAACCAAATCATGAACAGTCAGTAACGTTCTGGTTTTGGAAAAATAAGGTATTATACAGTTTGTGGTGTGATACAGGTCAAATTTGTGCTGTTCCAAATGTTTGTTAATTTCAATTTGTTCATAATAGATCCTACGCAATCTTTTAGTTGAGTCAATTTGAATTTGCCTGTATTTGATGCGTTCGTTTTGCGGGAATATGCCTGAGTAATCTTTAGCATAAAGCGTTTCAATGTTGTAGTGCTTCAGCTGAGATTCAGCCATTACACTTACGAGATTTTTTGTGAAATGACCGATCCCTGAAAATTGGTCATTCAGTAAAAGTGCATTGATTAAAACTTTCATGGTTTATTTAATATTCGGGGTTGAGTCATAGGTACGCCCTAAATCAGAAACGAGAATCATCATGATAGCAAATATCCGGCATATTGATTAATCAATGCGTTTTTTATCCGTATTAAACATCATAATTTTGCAGTCGTTAAGTCATCCGTAAGGAAACCTAATCCGAGTTATCGTCAGATTCTTTCTTCAACACAGTTTTCATCTAAAGATGACTCTACCGCAAGCCACACAGACTAAAACTATCCGTACTTATCTATTCACTTAAGTCTCGCAAAATACAATCTTTTAAATAAACTGTTTAATTCTCAATTAACTTAATATGAATTGCCACTTTACCGTGAAAGTCAATCTTTATTTTACATAATCGCCACAATTAAGTGGTTGACATAAAATCATATGGAGAAGAATTTACCTTTGATTATTGCCTAAGCCGGATTGATAGTCAAGCAATTGCAGAGTGAGGGTAATATACTTATGAATATATTTATCCATTATTTTAATTATTTGCTGCTGCTGTTTTTGCTAGAAAAACTTTACCTCTTTCTTGCGCGTAAGTTAAAAATAGAAGCTGTACCTAACCTTAGAAGTGCGCATACCATCCCTACGTTGCTTGGTGGGGGGATCATCATTCCTATTGCTTGCCTGATGTATTTTATTTTATCAGACTATCAATATACCTACTGGATGGCCGCTCTGTTTTGCCTCGCTTTGGTCAGCTACATCGATGATCTCCGGGACGTTTCCGTTTCCCTTCGCATGATAGCACAGGCAGCTGCTATTGGTGTGCTATTGGTTCAGTTCAATCTGTTTACCTATCCTGTACTGCTAATACCACCTGTTATTATAATTATGATAATTTCACTCAATGCTTACAATTTTCTTGATGGAATAAACGGAATGACTAGTGTCAACAGCTTGGTGCATTTAGCTTGCCTATATTATTTAAATGAAAACACTACACATTTTATTGATCGTCGATTGATTATTATAGTCATTATGGCCGTGGTCGTTTTTTCTTATTTTAATTTCCGTGTAAAAGCTGTTTGTTTTGCCGGAGACGTAGGTAGCATCAGTTTGGCGTTTTTTGTATGTGGATGCGTTTTAAAATTAATTTTAGTTTCCAATAACGTCATTTTTATAATTCTGCTGCTTGTTTATTATCTCGATGCAATTACCACGTTTGTATTTCGCTGGATGCAGGGGCAAGACGTATTCAAAGCCCATAACAAGCATTTCTATTTATATTTAGTCAATCATCGCAAATGGTCCCACTTAACTGTTGCATCCACCTATGCCGCCGCTCAGCTCATGATATCATTATTAATTATACCGCTTTTCACCCCCCGCTCCGGCTTAATTAATTATTATAATTTTCATTACACGGTTTTCATCACAATCGCAACAACCTCAGCATTTATCTGGCTTCGTATAAAACTAGAAGGCGTTGAAATCTTAAAAAAAGCACCTCAGCGTGTCCCTAGTAACGGATATCGTGGTAATGCCCTTCACGACCATAACTCTCTATGAAAGTAGCCATTATAGGTGCTGGCCCGACGGGCCTGACCATTGCATATGAATTAAGTAAAACCAACATTTCCGTTGATATTTTTGACAGCAGCAAAGACATTGGCGGTTTTGCTCGAACAATAGACGTTTGGAAAAAAAACGTGGAAATTGGCCCCCATTTTTTAAGTATCGGGCGCCTGCCGGTCGTTGAGGCGCTGATCAGGGAGACATTACAAAATGACTATACGATTTACGGCAGAAAGACTTATCTACTAACCAAAAATAAATCTTTCAACTATCCGCCAACCGTAAACGATATTGTAAAAAAACTAAATATTTTCGAACTAACAGCGTTAATAGGTAGCTTTTTAAAACGTAGCAGCGCGCCGGTAAATGATGAGGGAACGGCAGAGCATTTTATTATAGCGCACTTAGGAACCTATCTTTATAAATATTTCTTTGCCGGCTTTTTACAAAAGCTTTGGGGCGCTAACGGTACGGAGATTTCTGATCAATTTGCGAAATCGCTTTTAGGATTCAGTAGCGGATTTTCACCGGTAGCGGTTCTTTATAAGAAGCTTTTTAAGCCTAATTCTGTGACTGACACCTACATCTATCCCAAGGGTGGCCTTTCTACATTGTGGGAGAAAATGAAAGTCATTACTGAACACCAGGGTGGCAGATTTTTGCTATCGACAAATATAGAGTCCGTTGCCGAAGCAAATTCAAATTCGGGCTTGCTGACACACATCAAACTTGCTAATGGCCAGGTGTTAACTTACGACTATTTTATATTTACGATTCCAGTCGAACAAATTATAGCATATCTCCCGGGATCAAAATCTGCGACAGCATTGCCGGCGCTTAAATTCAGGGCAGATGTGTTAATATATGTTAAAGTAGCATATGATAAAGCTGCCGAAGGACAGTGTTATTACGTGTATGATCAAAGTAACGCGATTACAAGAATTACCAATTTCAGCAGATTCCAAGAACATCGGGACGATGACTTTATGGTGTTGTTACTTGAATTCTGGTGTAGTACTGAGGACGCTATTTGGAATGCTGATAAGAACGAATTATGGCATATGGCCCGAACGGAGCTGGAAAAAACAGTAGTATTTAGCGGGCTTACAATAATGGACATCGAGGTTAAAAAAGTTGCAAAAGCTTTCCAAGTTCCTGAAATGAATTATATAAATAATAAGCAACAGTTATTAAAACAACTCCAACCTTGGCAAAACCTTAAAGTAACAGGGAGAACTACCTCTGTAAACTTCAATTACGGAATGGAAAACGCAATTGATGATGGAATAAGGGTAGCACGCGAATTAATGGCTAATTATCAACCGGAACTTTTTAATGAAAGTGTATGAATGTATTAACTATTGATTTGGAAGAGTGGTTTCATGTACTTTTCGAGAGTGATGTAAACAGTTGGGGAAGTCGAGAGAGCAGGGTGAAGAAGAACACCGAATTTATTTTAAATGCATTATCAGCAAGAAATTCCAAAGCAACTTTTTTTTCTTTAGGGTGGATAGCTCGCCAGTATCCCGACCTTATTAGAATGATTGATGAGGCCGGCTTTGAAATTGGCTCGCACTCGGATAATCACCGTGCTGTTTATCAATTTTCGAAAAGTGATTTCAAGGAAGATGTGAAGCGGTCTATTTTATCATTGGAGGCCATTACCGGCAAAAAGGTCAGGGCATTCAGGGCACCATATTTTTCTTTAAGAGAACCAGTAGCGCACTACATGGAAACACTCGTTGAAAACGGGATCGAAATCGACAGTTCAATTTGCACTGTTAAAACAAAGTTCGGAGGTTACGAGAATTTCCCTCAAAATCAGCCCTGTATTGTTGAGTCGGGTGGACTTGCTATAAAAGAACTTCCTTTAAATACCTACAAAATATATAACAAGCGTATCATCTTCTCAGGTGGTGGCTATTTCCGGCTTTTTCCCTTGTTTGTAATGAAACGCTTAATTAACAAGCAGCCCTATAATATGGCCTATTTCCATCCACATGATTTTGACGGGGAACAGCCATCTTTGAACCTCTCCATCATTGCTGACACGCGCCGGACAATTGGCTCAGCTACTGCTGGCCAAAAATTTAAGGCATTGCTGTCTAGTATTGAATTCGTGGATGTTGCAGCATGCGACAAAATAATTGACTGGACGCGAGCACCAGTCGTAAACCTGCCTCATCATGATTAACTATCCATACAAAACCGCTATTGTTCATGACCTTGTTTTAGCCATAGCCGGGGCGGAAAACACACTGGAATCGATTCATAAGGAATATCCATCACCTATATACACACTGCTGCTTAATACAAAGGGTATAGCGGGTTCTGCTTTAAGCAAAACGGATATCAGAACATCATTTTTACAACGATTTCCCTGGGCGCTGAAGATCTACCGTTCCTACCTTCCATTTTACCCGATAGCTATCGAGCAGTTCGATTTGAACGAATACGATGTTATTTTGTCGTCTTCGTTCATCGTAGCAAAAGGAATTCTTACGAATACGGAGCAATTACACATATGTTATATGCATAACCCGATAAGGCCCGCATGGGAATTATACCAGCAATTTTTATCGCAACCTGGCAATAACCGCGGAATTAAGGGTATGCTAACCAAGCTTATATTCCACTATTTGCGGCAATGGGATGTACTATCGGCTAATAGAGTAGACCATTTTATTGCAAACTCATATTACACGGCCAAAAGAATAAAAAAGATCTACAACCGGGACGCAAAGGTCATCTATCCTCCGGTTAATATCGATGCCTTCACCCTAAAAGAGGAGAAAGGTGACTATTATATAACCGCTTCAAGACTGGTTTATCACAAGAGAATTGACTTAATCGTAGGCGCCTTCAAAATAAAGAAAAACAGGAAGCTGATCATTGTAGGCGACGGGCCGGAATTTGAAAAATTAAAAAAAATAGCTACACCCAACATCCAGTTAATGGGGTACCAGCCGTTAAATGCTTTAGTTGGGCTTTTGCAGAATGCTAAGGCATTTGTGTTCGCAGCCAAAGAGGACTTTGGGGTTGCCCCAATCGAGGCAATGGCTTGTGGCACGCCCGTGCTCGCCTTTGGTAAAGGCGGAAGTCTCGAAACCGTAGTCAAAGAGCGAACAGGACTTTTTTTCAATGAGCAAACAGCAGAAAGCATTGTCAATTGTGTGGAGCGGTTTGAGTCATCTACACATTTGTTTAATCCTAACGATATCAGGGCTCACGCTATAAAGTTTAGCGTAGCCCGGTTCGAAAAAGAATACGGTGATTTTACAAAGAACAAGATAAAAGAATTTTTTAACGGAGCCGAAACAGCAACAGGATTGATTGATGAACCTATACCTACTATTGAACTTCAAAAATGAGAAACAAAATATGGCTCTCCTCTCCACACATGGGCGGTCAGGAACAAGCGTTCATAAAAGAGGCATTTGACGGTAATTGGATTGCGCCGCTGGGCCCAAATGTAGACGGTTTTGAATCAGACCTAGAAACACATTTAGATGGGGCTTGCCATGTCGCTGCGTTGAACAGCGGCACAGCCGCTTTGCATTTGGCTCTTGTTTTGTTAAATGTCGGTAAGGGAGATGAGGTATTATGCCAATCGATGACCTTCTCCGCCTCTGCAAACCCAATACTTTACCAAGGCGCTCTACCCGTTTTTGTAGGTAGCGAAGTAAATTCCTGGAACTTATCTCCCGAGTTTTTAAAGATTGCCATCAAAGATCGTATCAGCAAAGGGAAAAAGCCGAAAGCGATCATTGTTGTTCACTTATACGGCATGCCTGCAGCTATGGACGAGATCATAGCGATTTCAAAACACTATGAAATACCAATCATAGAAGATGCCGCAGAGGCATTGGGCTCTAGCTATAAAAATCAAAAGTTAGGAACGCTAGGCGATATTGGTATTTATTCCTTTAATGGCAACAAGATTATCACCACATCGGCTGGAGGCGCATTAATGGCAAAAAATCGGGAAATCATTAAACAGGCCAAATTTTTGGCAACGCAGGCTAAAGACGATTTTCCTTACTATCAACATTCGGTTCTAGGGTTTAACTATAAGATGAGTAATGTATGCGCCGGTATAGGACGCGGCCAGTTGATAAACATCGACCTGCGGGTTGCTCAGCGAAGGGCTAATTTCGAATATTACAAAAGTAAACTCAATAAAATCCTTGAAATTAGTTTCCAGAACGAACCATCTGAAGATTATTACTCAAACAGATGGCTAACGACGATTTTAATTGAAGATGGATCAATAAGCAATCAAGCCATTATTGCAGCACTGCAAGATCAAAATATCGAAACGCGTTTTTTATGGAAGCCAATGCACCAGCAGCCGGTATTCAAAAATTGCGCATATTATGGTGATGGCGTTTGTGACGATCTGTTTAATCGCGGCCTTTGCCTTCCCTCGGGTTCTAACCTAACTGTAGAGGAAAGATCATTGGTCGTCAAAGGCATTGAGCATTCGTTTTCAAGCATTTCTAAATTCAGTACTTCTGATAATTCTGCGAAATGAAAAAAGCTGATGTAAAAAATGCCCTTTTTGCGAGCCGTGTATTACCTAAAATGATGGTATTGATCATTGATATAATGATTATGTCCCTAAGTTTTCTTCTATCTTTTTTAATCGTCCCGCCAGCGTGGTTTAACAGTATCTTTAACAAAAGTTTCCTAAAGTACATAGCGATTTACATCATTCTGTCTGGTATCGTTTTTTATTTGCTGAAAATTCCGAAGAACGTAATGCGTTTTTCTAACATTCCAGATCTATACCGGATATTCGTTGCCGTCTTTACGACAGGGTTTGTTTTTGACATTTTGGTCAAATTAATGTTTGCAGCATCACAGTCAATTACGTTCGGACATCAACTTCTGCTTGTCAATTTTGCTTTATCAAGTACTGCACTTGTTATGCTTCGTATTGGTGTTAAAGGAATATTCGCGCACCTAAAAAAACGACCTGAAAATCGTAAGGATGTTGTTGTGATCTACGGAGCAGATAAAGGGTCTATCATCATTAAACATGCTATTGAGGCTAATGGAAAATTTTATGTAGTTGGCTTTTTAGACGATAGCGCACAAAAAGCCAACAAATACATTGAACAGAGATACATATTTAATATAAATACACTGTTGGCAGCAAAGGATCGCCTAAATATAAAAACATTGGTAATTACGGAAGAGGACCTAGGCGTATCGGCAAAGAAAACTGTTATTGAAAGGTGTATTGATAATGGAATCAGTATAGTCAAAGTCGCCCGGTCTGCTGATTTGACAAACAAGAGCTTAAAGGTAGGACAGCTAAAAAATTTAAGTATCAATGATCTGCTGCAACGTGATCCAATTGTCATAGACACCCAAAATATATTAATGCAACTTTCCAACAAGCGGATATTAATTACTGGTGCGAGTGGTTCAATAGGATCTGAAATTGTTCGTCAAGCGTTGACTTTTCATCCCGCAATCGTTGTTCTTTGTGATAACGCAGAATCTCCCTTGCATGAGCTGCAAATGGAATTAGAAGACGCGCATTCAGGCTTTATGATGAAACCAATTATTGTTAACGTTCAAAATTTGAACCGAATGAGAGAAGTGTTTATAAAATACAAACCGGAGATTGTTTTTCACGCAGCTGCATACAAACATGTCCCACTGATGGAGCATAATCCCGCAGAGGCAGTGCTTACAAATGTCTTTGGTACTAAGCACACCGCTGACCTTTCAATACAATATGGAGTTGAAAAGTTTTTAATGATCTCAACCGATAAAGCGATCAACCCAACCAATGTCATGGGAGCTACTAAAAGAATAGCAGAACTGTATGTTCAGTCACTAAATAGAAGTGACTGCAGCACCAAGTTCATTGTCACAAGATTTGGTAATGTCCTGGGCTCTAATGGTTCTGTAGTAACACGCTTTAAAAGTCAGATTGAACTCGGACGGGCAGTAACCGTAACTCATCCGGATATTACGCGTTATTTCATGACCATAAAAGAAGCTGTACAATTGGTAATGGAAGCATGTGCTATAGGCCAGGGCGGACAAGTGTTGTTATTTGACATGGGCATGCCTGTCAAAATATTCGACCTGGCGCAGAAAATGATTCGGATGTCGGGCCTTGTACCAGGGGAAGACATCGAGATTATTTTTTCCGGACTGCGGCCGGGCGAAAAATTATATGAAGAATTGTTGTACGATTATGAACTCAGTGTCGCGTCACACCACCCTAAAATCAGAATCTCCTGTTCACCGAATCAGCAGCATAATATTGCAGCCTCTATTGCTGAACTTGAAGATCTAATAAATGGCAATGACCTCGATATCGTTAAAAAAATCAAAGAAGCAGTTCCTGAGTTTATCAGCAATAATTCGATGTACGAAATTCTCGATGTGAAAGCAACGTCCGCGTAATTGTTAAGAGAAGATAAGTGTTTTCAAGCCAAGCAAAACCTAAACTAGTAATGAGACCTACAAAACCTTTCGACATCATTTTTATAGGTACAGGGATTTCTACAACCTATACGATGATACATATGTTGCAAAAACTAATTAAGTCTGGAAATAACGGTCACACACTCCAGATACTGTTTGTAGAAAAAGATGAAGAATTTTGGACAGGAATACCCTACGGCCAGCGAAGCGGGAAACGTGCGCTGATAATTACACCACTAAAAGAGTTTCTACCAAATCAGGACGCCTCCAGATTTTTTTATTGGGTTCAAAGGTATGTTGAAGAAACACTACAGGTTCAAGGTGCTGAGTTGGGTAGGTATATGAATAATTGGTTAAAAGAAAACGCCAATGCTATTAATGACGAAAATATAGAACAGCTTTATATTCCCAGGCACTGGTTTGGACTTTACATGAAAGAGCGCATCAATGAGTTATTGACTGATGCCTCGAAAAAAGGACTGATCGCCTATCAACTGATCAACGCCGAAGTAATTGATGTATACGGTTTAAAATCTTCGTACAAAGTTGTTGCTTTGCAGGACCAGGTTGTTACTGAATATCTTTCAAAAAAGGTCGTTTTAGCGATCGGAAGCGCGCCGTCCAGGCCGGTATTTAGTCATGGCTCAGTTGCATCAGATATGCAACTCGTTATTGATAACATTTATCACAATAGTTTATCAGCGACTTTAAAATCTATTACGAAATTTTTAAATAACGAAAAGTTAATATCGGTCAATATGCTAATCATCGGCTCGAACGCAAGCAGCCTAGAGTTGATTTACCATCTCGACAATGGTATTACTGACCGGATGGCAAATATTTATGTACTATCACCTTCAGGACAGTTCCCCGCTCCTATTTATCGAACAAATGCAGACTTGTTTAATCCACCTGCTTTGACAGCGTTATTAATTGATAGCAACATTACCGCTTTAAAAATCTTTGATTGCTTTTTAGCCGATATCAGACTAGCCGGATTACTTGGTATATCAAGGGAAAGCACTTACATACATGTGAATTCATTGATTATCAAATTAGTTAATCAAATAGATGTAGTTGAACAACAAAAGTTTGTAATTCATTACGGTCAAAAAATAGGTGAATTTTACCGGCGAGCCGGAAGCGAATATTTAGGTAAGACTTTAGCCATGTGCCGTACCAACAAAATCCAGCTGATTAAGGGTGAATTTTTAGCGGCAGATGGATTAGGCTTTATTTTCAGATCGCCTGACAAGGAAATTGTACAAAGTAAAGATGTAAATATTATTGTGAATTGTACGGGGTCGATGAGGATGGATGTTCATATGTCAAAACCAACGCTGTTGACTAAGCTAATCACACGTAAACTGTGTGTTGTTAACGCGACTGGAAGGGGCTTTGTTGTGAATGAAAGGTTTGAATCACGAAATAACTTCTTTGTGACAGGTCCGTTATTAGCCGGGAACATTGTTGGTGGTCATAAGATATGGCATGCAGAAAGTTGCAGACGTATTTACGACCTTGCGACTGATCTGTCTAGTCATTTAATCTAAATGGCGATTGACAGTTAGTCCAACATTAAGTTGTCATTGATTCGGAACAGTATGGAGCGTATTGCGTAACAAATAAATTTCTCACTTCTAAAGATGAAGATGAGGCTGTCTTAGAAATTGATATCAAGGCAAATACGACCGAAAAACATGCGCTAATAAGGAACTAATCAAACTGGAGTTTAAAATTTCAGACTAGAATTTGAGTTTGAGATGTTAAGTTTTCTTTCGAATCTGCAGCAATGAAACGGCAAGGAATCAGTATCGTTTGTTCGTTATCAACCATATTTTACCATTTCGACATTACATAATTCAGCGCAAACATATAAGCCAATGATAAAACCAAAGATTGTCGCTGAATAACTTGTCACTCTGCAATATATCAGTTTACAACAAATTAGACACTATCGTCGATCATAAATTAATCAAACAGTGAAGTCCCGAATTGTTGAATTTCGCAATAAAGCTTTACAAACGCCAAGCCTGATCAGCCTGGCGTTTCCTATTCAAATAGGGATAGTAGTACCAAAACATCTAAGATTTTTTTTTCTTAGCAGCAGCCTTTTTACTTTCCTTAAAACGCATGTCGGTCGTGCCGTCTTTCTTTAAATGCTTGCTGTCATTATACCGTTTATCAGGCTTGCCACTTTTGGTGAGGTGCTGGAAGTTAGAAAATAATACGGATGCATTTGAATTACTAATAGATGAAAAACTGAAAGCTGTCAGGGCTAACATTGCGATGATCTTCTTCATAGTTGGTTTTGTTTTTGTTAAAATATCTAACAAACTTCGGTGCCAAAGGTTTATCAGCCAGCTAACTATTTATAGGATATCTCTTTAAGTAGAGTAGTTTTAACTAATAACATGTCGTGAGACATTTGAAGGCAGACAGCTTCGTAATGTTGGCACATTTCTGTAATGGCAGTGCCATACAATTTGTACAGGTCATCTTTTGATTCATCCAATGAGTGCTTAAGGGTATCGGCCAGATCAAGTACATGCAAGTAAAGTTTTTTAGATCTATCATTAAATGCAATGATTTTATCATTGGTCAATGAAACATGAAAATACAAACCAACCAGGCTACACTTCCAATTTTCGGTATCTAGCTTCTCCATGTAGGAATTCATCTTTTTCATTTCTTTACTTAGAAAATCAAGGCTGCCCTCACTTCTTGATTCGTTGCGGTTTTGCCAATAGTCTATGTTCTTTTTGATGATAGCTATCTTCTCACCTGTGACGTAATAAAAGCTTTCTGCAATTTCCACCTGCTTGTTTCGGTAGGTGGTTTTTAATTCCGAATGAGCCTTTCTCTTATCTCCTGCATATTGGAAGATACCTGTCAATGCCTGGGTAAGCAATGCACCCGCCAAGCCTGAAAATGCACTTAATTGAATTATAGCTGAACTTTCCATCTCACGTTTCTACTTCTAACAAAATTAACAAAAACCATTTTAAAATGCTAATTTTTTTAGCATATCTTTGTGGGCAAAACAACGACAATGGAAGATTTTACAGTGAGATTGAACGATGATGTAGCCATCATTGAAAGCTTGGGAACTATGTTTAAGATGAGCGTTCATAAGAATCGGAAAGTGGCTCCTGATAGGAATACAGCTATAATGGAGGCAACGGTTTATAGAGAAGATGGAGCTTTTGTTAAAGATTGCAACTATCTATTTGAAGCGTTGAGCAAAGAGGATAAGCCGGTAGATGAAGTTGATGTAGAGCTTTTCAAACACGCTATTGATTTCTTCTTTACATCAATTATTGGTACTGACTACTATGTGAAATCTATACCAATAGCTTCAAGCCTTTGTAGAGAGGACCTAAAAGCATTTCAATTTGATGTAAGATAAATTACTTTTATTAATACAAAGCAATATCGTTTTAGGAAGATCTATTTTGTGTCAGGGATAAGGAGCTGTTGCCTAATAACCTCTGTGAAACAATAGCTTATAAGTGGGAGCCTGATGCTAAAACAGACTGGTAAAATCAAACATTAGCTTAAGCACCATACGCCATAAATAATTTTCAATTATTATAGCGTTAAAAATTTTAAATATATTTAACACAAAATCATAAGCTTAGCTAATTACTTGTTAAACATATCAGTTTAATGACAGAATTGGAAAATACCTAAAATATACTCTGTTGATTCTTGTTTATAAAAAAAGTAGTATGGCATGCATGCAAGTCCAACATACTAAAGTTACCCTCAATTACTATATTACTGTCTAATATTGAGTTAGATACAGTTGTGACAAGGATTAAATATAAACGCTTCAACACACCTCTAAGATAAGTTTCGGCAACATTCTCCTCTGCATAACGGAAAGATAAAATATAAATTGAAAGACATAGTTTGAACAAGATGCTGTGTTTGTAAGCTAAACGAAAAGAATATTATTACTTTTAAAGGCACAATAGTAACTAGCGATTTTAAGAAAATTGGCAAACTCGAACCGATTAGTAATTTTTGGTTGGTCCAACGTAAAAGACATTTTTTATCCGTAATAACTTAAGTGACCGTCCTTGTTTATGATACCTAATGATTGCTAACATTCTTGTTTTTGATCTATTCATTTAAATGATGACATTTTTTAAGCGTAATTATTTAAGAGTTTTAAAGAAAACTTTTTAAATCTTTCTACCGAATCTATGGACGTTGGGGTTTCAAATTAATTCATTTTTTATTTAATAAAGCTGTTAAGCCGGAGCATGTTACGCACACTATAAAATTCGAATTAGCGAGTCATAGAAGATGACAGGTCGATTCCGAATTTTACACTATAGGTAAGCGGCACTACATTTCAATGGGTAATTAATCCTGCGATCTCGCAGGATGCGGCTGAAAAGCTTTTCTGCTTTGGATTTGTTACCCAATTACTTATTGCTCAAATCTTTGAAATCTAATATAGTCGTCACGAATCGGTCACAGGTACGACTTGATATGCTGGGGTGTATCGCAATGTCCAGGATAATTCCCTACTTACTCGTTATTGCGAAAAGGATTTACCGTGCGAATTCTTATTGGCAATAGAAAAATTATCTGCAAAAGGCGTAAACGGGTATGAAAATATCCAACCGCTCAATCCGACACAAGACAAAATTGAAACACTAAAGGTTCAAAAAAAAATTCACTGCCAACCTATGAGCGAGGAGTTTCCTTTACAAGCATTTCGTTGTACTTTTCTAATAGACGGATATATCTATCTTTCCAATCATTTGAATCATCATATTTTATACTCGAAGAGGCATCAACAACTTTTAAAATTAAATTCTTGAAATCAAAATCTTTCTTGGAAAAACGCTCTGAAAATTCGGCAGAAAAATCATGTCTTATCGTCAAGCCTATAGTCCTGATAATATTATCTTTCAACGTCTCAGATTTAAACCAGTTGTAAACACTTCGTCTATTGACATTTAATTCTTTAGCAAGATTGGTCAGGCTATAGCCTTTTTTTCTAATGACAAATTCTATAATCTGTCCATCATGATCAGCCATTGGAACGGTTTCAGGTTTAGGATGTTGTTTAATTATAATCTCTCACAGAATAATTAAGATTATTTATCGATTTAAATTTAAAAAATTAATCTGAAACAAAAATATATTCCAGTGAACTAAATTGTTAGGCCGTATTAAGTCTTAGTCGATTAATATTGTTGAGGGGCTATGGGCCGTGGTGTCCGCATTGCTGATTAAAAAAGTTGACCAACTCGTTTTGAAAAGAACATTAATAAAATTTTTGAAAATAAGTTAGTGACTTGGTTTATTAATATAATAACACTTTAATACTTTCTACACGATTCGCTAGAAATGGTGTAACCCTCCCTTAGTTCGGACTGGTGTTTTATAGACTTATTTAATTCAAAAATATAATTATTGTTGTTGTAACTGTGGAGATGTTGGAAACTCGATAGAGTTGTCAATATCTCCACAGTTTAGCCGCTTGTTCAGGTCTGGCGTTATTCCTCCCAGTGCTTTATGCGGCCTGCTGTAATTGTAATCTTCCCTCCACTCATCGGCTAAGGATGTGTTCCTGATAAATATCTTCGAAAAGGTATGCGTCAAGTATATTTTCGCGGAACGTTCTTTTGAACCGCTCGATGTAGCCGTTCTGCATTGGCTTGCCTGGTTGCGTATATTGCACTGTGATACCTTTGCTTTCACACCAATCCATGAACTCCTTACTGATAAACTCAGGGCCATTATCTACCCTTATACAGCTTGGCTTGCCTTGCTCATGAATGGTTCGCTCCAAGATTTGGGTTACTCTGGTGGCCGGCATGGTATACGCAGCTTCTACCGTAATGGCTTCCCGGTTATAATCATCTACAATATTCAGCGTCCTGAACTTCCTTTTGCTGTTTAATACATCACTCATAAAATCCATAGACCACATCTGTCCAGCACGTTCAGGAACCATCAACGGCACTTTTATCCTGGCAGGTACACGTCTGCGGACCTTTCTGCGGCGGGTCATGCCCAGCAACAGGTAAATCCGCCTTACACGTTTATAATTCCAGGTTAAGCCTTGCTGGCGGATACGGCTGTAATACAGATCCTGCCCTTCAGTAGGATGCCGTTCCGATAGCTCAAGCAGTTTATCGATCGTTTCTGAATCAACTCTGACGTTCTTATAATAATAAATAAATTTGGGCATCTTCACTACCCGGCAAGCCCTGCTGTTACTTACCTGCCGGTATTCCAACAAATAAGCAACCATGTCCTTGCGCTGGCAGGGCTTTAGAACTTTTTTGAGAGAACGTCTTTTAACAGGCTGTGATCTGAAGCAAGTTCCGCATACATATGCTTCAGTTTGCGGTTCTCATCCTCCAGCTCTTTCAGCCGCTTTAGCTCCTGGCTGTCCATGACTGAATACTTTTTACGCCAATTATAAAAGGTGGATTTGTGTACGCCCAGTTCACGGCATACATCGTTTAGTTCACGGCCTCCTTCATATTCTTTGATGGCCTTTACAATCTGTGCTTCGGTAATAATCGAGTTCTTAATCGTTTGACTGGTTAAAGTTAAGACTTTTCGTCTTTTATGCAGTCCGGTTTTTAGGAGGGGTTACAATGGAATTAATTAATCAACGTAGTTCTCGTTTTAAGTTGCACCCCGCATTCCATTACGACTGCGAGTATGTTGCGTTTCGCTAAATTTTGCTGTCACCAGTTCTTTTCCCCAGATCTTGCGGCCCGCTCGCTTTGGATTGATTTTAAAATACTGATTACGTGTTTTGAAATGTAAATCTATGGCGTGCTGACACTCTAACGTCGAGGCATAGTTGCTGTTATGATTAACAGCTTTAGCTAATCCACAAAATACGGATTCGATTACATTTAGGAACTGCGTGCATGAAGGTAATGGTGCTACGACAATCTCGGGTTTTGATAATTTGTTGTGATCTTCAATGAAAAGCTTTAAAATCTTCGAATTATGCCAGCTAACGGCATCCCAGCTCAGATATATCCGCTCCTGATCAGAATATTCAATTATCAAACGTTCAATTAATTTGAGCGTTTCAAAAGTATTTTTTTTTGCGAATATAAATGGGTTACTTGATTGGTAGACAGTTCTAATGCCGCAGTAAAGATAATAAACCCTTTCGATTTTTGTTTTTCTGGAATAACCTCTGGTTGAGCATTGCTATGCTTAAGAGTGCGTCCGCCCTTGAGACGTATACCTACAGGGCCGTATTCATCTATTGAAAAGAACTTTTCATTGGGTTTTAATTGTTGCAGTATGCGCTGAATTAGGCTAATCTTTTCACGGAATTTCGGATCCTGACTAACCAACATGTCTCTTGACTTTTTGTAACTAAATCCTAAAGCTTTAAGTGAGTGGGAAATCTGCATATAGGACACAAGAGATTGCTGATGGATCCGGTTATAGATCTCTGTAAGAGCGGTGATCGTCCAGCTGGTTCTGTTCATGCCATATAGCTTGGGCGTCTCATGGAGTAATTTCATCAAATTATCCTTGCGCAGTGCTATGCGCATTACAACCTCTTTAGTTGGCTTACGGACTGCAATATCAAACCCTTTCAAACCTTTAGTTTGATAAATATTGAGCCAGCCGGTTACCGTTTTCCGTTCGCAATCCGCTTTTTCCACTAGCCTCGCTTTTGTAGAGCATGTAAGTGCCTCCCGGAGCACCGTTGCAATTTGCCACCTCCGATGATCATTCCCTATTCGCCATTTACCAAGCACTTTAAGGTCAGAAATAGATATGAATTTGAGAAAAGAAACGGATTGAGTATTATTAAAGCTCTTTGCGAACGAGTAGTAGATATCTTTAAATGGCTCATAAGTATACCCTTTGGGATAACCCAAGCGGCATTTCTCCCAGATGGGTTTTGCTTTACTACCTGCCGGATATGCTGTTATCAGAGCTGGCAAAACATTCATCAGCTCTACATATAAAGGAGTTAACCGATGACTTTTGGGTGGTTTTGGCATATAAAAGTCCATATCCTCAATTCGTTCCGGATAAATAGCTTGAATAAGTTCGAACTCTTTTAGATACCGCCAGGTGGTTACCGTAGAAAGTTTTAATTTTTTGGCTAGCGAATGAGCACAGAAATCACCTTCGATGAACCGCTTGCGCATGATGATCATCTTGACCTTGGGGATCTGATGACGCTGCATTGAAAAGAAACGGTTTAATAGATCAAATGGTATAAATATTTGAAGGAATTTATTAGATAGCAAATTCAGTTTCCAAACCACTGTATTTTATAAAGCGCAAAAAAATATCTTGATCGGAAAATCAGGCTTTAACAGGTTGCCTTACAATAAGAACATTAGTCCCTGCAACAAACGCTCCGTAATTCAACTTCCGGTTATCTAAAGAAGACAGACCCTCATTTTTTAATGTGTGTTGAATCAAAAGTTTTCTTATTAACTTGTTATTAGGTCAATCATTAAGAAGCCGCAAAATGCAGATCAACAATCAAATTCAAAAATAATTCTTACTCCTCATTTGACTGATGTTGTAACTAATTAAATTTTTTCTTACATTCCGTAACCGTGAGCGCCTACCAGACAATTAATATCGCAAATAATCACTAATGAACCAGTTATAATCTAAATTATCTATAAAATCGGCTCCGGTCCGCGATACCCTACTGGCAACAGCCCCGTAATTTTTACAGGTTGTCCAGCTTGAGCTGATTGGTAAATCGCCTCCATCAATATATGGTCCTGTAAACCTTCTTCCCCCGGGGTGAAGGGCTTTTTGTTATAGATCACACAATCTGAAAAATGATCCATTTCTACTGCGAACTGTTCGGTTTCCGCCAAACCGATATCCTGTTGCATTTCTAGCTTACCCTCGGCTTTGGCAGACTGTAACTTTTGGCCATTATAGCCGAAAGCTTTGTCCATGTTCAGCCATCCCTTTTCGCAAAGTACACGATAATGCCTGCTCTCGTGGACGTTGTAGTCCGTTGTACAATTAGCAATCAGCCCGCTTGGGAAACGCATTTGCCATGACACTAATTCCTCTACCTCAGTAAAAAGAGGGTTGCCGGGCGTGCTGTACTGGTAAGCAAAAACTTCGGACGGCTCCTCATTTAAAATAAAACGAATAGTGTTCAGGCAATACAAACCGATATCCGGAAGCGCTCCACCACCCGCAAGAGCCTTCTTGTGGCGCCAGTGCTGCGGGTTGGCGCTACTTTGCGAGTTAGATGCTTCAATCAGTTTAGGGTTTCCAAGGGCCTTTTGTTGAACCATTTCGCGAACCTTCCGGCTATGTGGCTGGTATTGAATCCGGTAAGCTATCATCAGTTTAACGCCTGCCTGGTTGCACGCAGTAATCATCTCCCGGCATTCTGCTGAAGTGTTAGCCATTGGTTTTTCGCACAAAATATGTTTGCCAGCTTTTGCTCCACGTATTACAAACTCTTTATGCAACCCGTTAGGCAAAACAATATAGATCACTTCAACCTCTTTATTAAATTTGAGGGTATCATACGTTTGGTAGCTATAACAATTCTTTGATTTAACCCCATACTGGGCGGCAACTTTTTTCAGTTTTTCTGGACTTCCGCTTACAAGAGCCACCAATTTCGACTTTTTACATGACGTAATGGCCGGCAGTATATTTTCCAAAGAAAGGTGCCCAAGGCCAACAACAGCATAACCTACACGCTGAGCTGGCGCAAGTGGCGTCGGCGTAGGTGCGTTTTGCTGATCAACTTCAGACTTCCATTTTTCTAGCACTATTGGGTCATCTTGCGTGGCAGGTAAACGTTCGGGCTGGCTGTTGGGCGATTGCGCATGGGCTTCGCTTTGAGGATTAATTCCAGCCATGGCAGTTCCAGCTATCGTTAGACCTGCCATTTTAATAAATCGTTTTCTGGAACTGTTTCCAGTTAGCTCATTGTTGTCCATTTGTTCTGCATATATTATTCAAATGAACAAACGAGCGTAAAAGAGTTTTTGCCTTTTCACAATATTTAAAAAACTATTATTTTTTGAGAATATTATCGTTTAATAATAAACCATTATTTTCACAGATAGCTCTGCTTTTAAAAAACTAATTTAAGCACGCAGTTACTATCATCACCAGGCACGGCTACTGAGCTATCGACGAGTTAACAGCCATGCAACTAATGAACTTCCTGATCTCACCTGTAGGGCAGCAAGACCAATCAAAAGCTATTAAAGATATACCCAGCAGGCAAATAAATTCGTAATTATAATAAAGAGAAATGACAGCTCTTTAAGATCAGGAAAGATCTTTAAGTGCGTTAAAAATGATAATGAACGCACAGTTTGACTCATCGTTTTTGGTAAGATATGTGCCGGGTCGACCAAATTAATCTCTTAAAAAATTCACGGTAACAGTTGCCAGATCACGTTTTAAGAATGCTTCGGCTATAGCACCGTAATTTTGCACTAACCTTGCTGACCGGTTGGTCGGTAAAACCTTAACCGACATCAGCATTCTTGTCCTTCGGAGGCTAAAATTGCCAGAAGCTGCATTTAAAGACGCGCTTGAAAAGCATAAGCACATTGCTATCAACCGGATAGGCAAGTAAATATATTTTAAATTTGCGAATCACCACGTTTTAAGCCTGCAGTTGATGCTATATGGATCTATGCTATGGTACGAAGGCAAGCACGAAAACAAGTTTACAATCGCTGAGTTGCTGTTTTCAGATGGTACCGGGCTGGCTATTACTGATTGGCAAAAAGCGGTTATACTATCCCTCGATCCGGAAATATCAAAAGTTCCCGACGCTTTGCATATGCGTGAAGGGTACCTAAATCAAGCACTTAAGGGGATAATGAAACCTATTAAAACTGTTTTGCAGGAGGGAAAGGTGGTGCAGGGTTAGGTAATGCCTATACAGACGAGATCCTTACGCCGCAAAACTCTCGCCTTTTTCTATAGCCGGAAAAATTCCTGAGCCGAAAATCAGGATGCTGACGAAATCCATTAATGATGTTTTGACAGAAGCCGAAGCCCATATCCGCAAAAACTTCCCTGATACCATTACGGAAAAGGAACGGGATTTTCTAAAAGTCCACCTGCCCAAACACAAAATTACACCAAATGGTGAGGCTATTAGGCAACCGGGCGCTCGCACGGATTTTCATCTTTGCATGGTTCTGCACGCTTCAGATTCTCCTGCACATCACCATTTGGGCCTAAATTGTCATTTTCCGTTTCAAAGTTATCGTTCGGCGACGGCGCAACGTAATAACTCGCTCTCAATGACGATATCATAATTATCTTTAACAGGCTTACGCAGCCACTTCTATTTGGCGCGGGGAAACAGGTCAAATATATTAATAACGGTTATGGGCTAGTGGCTTCCATCATCGAAAAAGCTTCCTGCTAACCTATGCCCGCTTTCTGAAGAAAATTATCTTTGATCCTCTGCTCATGAAGGGCACTTTTGTTTATAACAGATGATTGCATCCAAGGAAGATCGATAATTAGGCATTTGGCTATTCATTCTAATACCTCGGCAAATATCTTCTGCCGGACTCTATTGAAAAGCCAAAGGATATAGGCGATGACTTCTTTAAAGCGCAAAAAGCGGAGAAGCTCTTTAACAGAATAGCCCGTATTCTTTTGAAACTTAAGCTGAATACTTCTTTCCGAAAGACGGGTGTCAGCCGCTATGGCATTTACCGGGTCAACACATGGGTTGAAAAACTGGTTCAGGTTGCCGATCACCGTCTATACCACCTGATCATTTTCTTTTAGCAAACCAATGGCTGACTGCTTCAATAAACTCAATCTTTCTACAGTAATAAGCAGGCCTGCTAATTCTTCTCAAAGGCTATTAAAACGACCGTCATCTGCTAAAATCCCTGCACCCACCCTTTCCTCGCCAGTCAGTCCCGTTAAAGGCATTTCAAAAAAAAGTTGAAAACCATTCAACTTGAAGTTAACAACTATAGCGTAAATTAAACTTAAATAACAGAGGATCAATACTTAAACTAAAGGATAATAAATTTCCTCCTTTCGTCATTCTTTTTTTAAGTTACATTTTTCAGGCCTAAATCACTGTGAATGGGCATTATATTAGTAATGGGTAGAATCTCTCCTTTCCTACAACCAATGTAGAATTATCGCTTACAACACCTATCGATTCATCTTTATCTTTTAAATTCATGTATTACCAATAAGTAAAAGCAATTCATTTTGTTGCATATAAATCGTTGCTTTCAACAGATGAATTAGCTTTGTCCTACTAGTTAAACAGAACAAAATGTGCCGCTTTAAAATCCCCAAGACATAACAAGTTTAGAGCAGAAACTTAATTGTTCATGTTTACCGTTATAATATGACTACCTTACCGGAAACGCCTAATACATATGAGAATTGCTGTTTTTAGTACCTGCGCCTATGATCAGGAATTTCTTGAAAAATACAATACCGGCCATGAACTCGTTTTCTTTGCACAGGCATTGAACCTCCAGAACGTAGCACTTACCAAGGATTTTGATGCATTATGCGTATTTGTCAACGACAAGGCCGACCGCGAGATACTGAGCGCCTTAAAACAAAATGGCATCAAACTACTGCTGTTGCGGTGCGCCGGTTTTAATAATGTTGATCTTGATGCCGCACGCGAATACGACATTAAGATTTTAAGAGTACCTGCCTATTCTCCAGAGGCTGTCGCAGAACATGCAATGGCCATGATACTTACCCTGAACCGCAAGACACATAAAGCCTATAACCGGATCAGGGAAGGGAACTTCTCCCTGGAAAAACTGATGGGATTTAATTTGCACGGGTGCAAGGTTGCGCTGATTGGAACAGGCAACGTCGGAAAAGCTTTCTACAAGATCCTTAAAGGATTTGGATGCGAGGTGATCGCCTATGATCCTTTTCCGGATAAAACATTAATAGCCGATGGTCTAATCTATGGAGATTTGAAGGAGGCGCTTTGCGATGCCGAAATCGTGTCTTTACATTGCCCGCTTTCAGCCGACACGAAACATATGATCAATCAGGAAACGCTAAAGCTATTCAAAAAAGGTGCTATGCTCATCAATACAAGCAGGGGCGCACTGGTAGCATCAGCTGACGTTATTGAAGCATTGAAATCTGGCCAGCTTGGCTATCTCGGACTTGATGTTTACGAACAGGAATCGGCACTTTTCTTCCATGATCTATCTGGCGATATCATTCAGGATGATCTTATCGCACGATTGATCTCATTCCCCAATGTATTAATAACCTCTCATCAGGGATTTTTCACGAGGGAGGCCATGCAGCAAATAGCCGAAACCACTTTTTTAAATGCAGATTGCTTTGCGGCAGGTTCACCATTGCTCAATGTGGTCAAGTCATGAGCGCCGCTATCGGGGCTGGATTTGACAAAAAACTAAAACACGGGTTTATCATATCATGGGCACTGGGATGTGTGTTTTATCTTCTTCAGTACGCCATCCGCTCATCTCCGGCAGTAATGATCGGGGAACTTTCAAATGCATTCAATTTATCGGCTTACGAGATCAGCTCTATACTTGGCGCTTACTATTACACTTATGCTTTAGCCAGTTTGCTCGCCGGTGTTGCTTATGACCGCTACGGCGCTAAATATCCTATCTCAATAGGTGCCGGTATTTTATGCTTAGGTTGTTTGCTTTTTTCCATGTCAGGATTGTCAAGCGGCTATGCCGGCAGGTTACTGCAAGGAGCAGGCAGCGCTTTTTCTTTCACCGGCTGCGTTTATCTTGCCGCGCATGGCTTTGCCGCTAAATATATTGCCACCGCTATCGGCTTCACTCAATGTATGGGCATGCTGGGCGGATCATCCGGACAATTTATCACAGGGCCACTCATTCAAAATGGGTTACCTGTGCAGACTTTTTAGTTAATAGTGGGTGTTGCTTGTGGGCTGATCTCTATGATGTTGCTCTTTACTACGCCCAGAGAAGAAACCTTGCCGGCATCAGGGGCGGATTCGCGGAATGTGCTGCTTCCCTATAAGATCGTTTTTAGTAACCCGCAATCTTATATGAGCGGGCTGATCTCCGGTTTACTTTTTGTACCGACAACCGTTTTTGCGATGACCTGGGCCATCTCCTTTTTCATCAGTGACAGAGGCACAGAAAGATCCGCAGCGGTCGTTATAAATGCAATGGTCCCGATGGGCTGGGTGATCGGCTGTCCGTTACTTGGGTTTATATCAGACAGGCTGGGGCAACGTAAACCAGTTTTAATTGGTGGAAGTCTTGTAATGCTCGGTTGCTTTCTGCAATTATTTTTCTTGCCTAATGCGGTTCCCGCTCTGATCAGCATGTTGTTATTCGGGATAGCATCAGGAGCAGCAATGATCCCTTATACCATGATCAAAGAAGCTAACCCGTACGAAGTAAAAGGCAGCGCGACAGGCGGCATAAACTTTATTACTTTTGGCGTTACATCATGCCTCGGCCCTGTTTTCGCATCTTATTTTGGTAAGACCCTTTCATTAGCTATAAACAAAGAGGCACATTTTCAGTCGGCCGGATTATTCCTGCTTTCTGTGATTACGATGGCATTGATCTTATGCTTCTTTATCCGTGAGACCGGCACGAATAAACAAGTGGCTAAAGAAAGTGCAGCATAACCTATACTTTTCAAGTCCTGCTTTAATTACTGATTAAAATATTTTAAAAGCGTAGATCTGCTTTTGAAATCAGGAACTGATGAACGCTAATGTGCTAATTCAAAAGTTTGCACCTATGGCTGCGCATGATTTGAAAAATCCTTTGAGCAGTATAAAACTGATTTCCCAGGCACTGAGGTTACGACCTGAATAACCGCAACATGAAAGTTGCATCCGGCTGGTTAATCTCAATATCGCAGCAACGGACAACATGTTTGAATTGATAAATGAGATGATGACTTATTCCAAAGACCCCTCATTATTGCTGGAAAAAAGGCAGGAACTCGAAGTAAATGGTTTAATTGATAAAGTGCTGAAATTGTTAGTGATTCCAGACAATGTTGGTGTTGCACTTCCGGAAGTGCAACATACTATTAAGTTTTCGCTTATCGCCTTTGAGCAGATCCTGATGAATCTGTTAAATAATACAATTCGCTACAACAATAAGGATATTGGGCTTATACAAATAAGTTTTAAAGACAATTCCGACTTCTACGAACTCGTTGTAGAGGATAACGGTATGGGTATCCCTTGCGCCTCTCTGGACAAGATCTTTGATAATAACGTTACCCTTAACATTAAAGACCGGTTTGGCAAGCAAGGGTCAGGCATTGGATTGTCTACCGTCAAAGATTTATTATACCTTTTAAACAGTACGATTAATGTCAAATCTACGCCTGGATTAGGGTCCACCTTTCTGGCCAGGCTGAGTAAGTAAATTGCCTGGATCGGCAAAAAAGAAGGTTAATATTGGAGTTTCATTCGTAACAAGCAAACCCTATTAAAACGCTACCTCTAAACTTGCAATTAATTATTCACCTCGCTGTCTATGCCTTGCTTAAACGCCTTAACAAAAGCATTTTTTAAAACGCCCACAAAAGTTTTCCAACCATCGGTTTTTAGATTCTTGATATTACCTTTAATGGGCACTTTAGTAGCTATTTTATGGGTTTTAGGATTTTCAACCGCTTTGGCAAAAAGGCCCACAACAGCTTTTTTCACCACATTAAGAATGCCGCCTTTTTTCTTGATGTCTTTCTTAATATCTAAAACTTTTAGGTTTTTTATAAATGGTTTTACATAACCTATAAACTCGCCGTCGGTCATTTTCAGTTCTCCATAAAGGTCAATTGTCCCGCGGTAAATGTCAAACTTAACATGTTCTTTTAAAAAGCTATTCAACGCGGTAAGGTCTGCTCCATTAAGGCGCATGTTTAAATTAAAGTCAGGGATTTCTTTGATCACATTAGCTTTCATATCCGCTTTAAGTTGACCACCTCCAATAGTATTTCCAGTAAGATTTATTGTGGACGGTAAAGCAGCTGGAGCAGAGGCAACATTGCGCAGGTTAAGGGCCGTAAGGTTCATGTTGTTAATATGGAGGTCAGTTTTAGCATCCAGGTAAGAGAACCTTCCGTTTGTGACGATCAGGCGGTTGACTTTCATCGGCATAAGCGCATCGATAGTTTGTGTCCAGCTTTGGCGTGAGGGTTCTTTATCTATATCTTCTGTGGCGGCAATAATATGGATCGCCGGCCGCTGCATTTCTACTTCTCCAACAAGTTTACCCCGCAGAAGTGCCTTCCACTCAATTGACAGGTCTGTGCGGCTGATAGCTAAGAACGGGTATTTAGGGGTATCCGTTTTTTTAGCGAGAACCAAGCCCTTTATAACGTAAGCACCACGGAACAAAGCGATATCAATATCATCAACATGGCCATGATAACCGGGTAAAGCATCCAGTTTCTTGTTCACATAATTTTTAACGAGCCCCGGCAACATTATACGAATGACCGTTAACACCGCTATTATGCCAATCAAAATCTTCCACCTTGCAGCTAATGTTCGCAAACCATTTTTCTTTTGCACCATCTCTATCCAATTTATCATTCGACTGGATATTACAATTTCCATTCCAATCAGTTGCAGAAAAAGGAATACGATAGCGAGTTCGAATGGCTAGGTATGCTTCTGCCTTAACTTGAAGTCCGCGTTTATTACCCTTTAAGATGTATTTACTTAGCCGAATATTGCCTTCAACCCTCGGACTGCCAAACAATTATTCGGCAATAATGAGAAATTGTTTGTTTAACAACCTGTGTTACAATAGAGTCATCCTGCGTGGCAGGTAAACGTTCGAGTTGGCTGTTGGGCGATTGCGCATGGGCTCCGCTTTGAGGATTAATTCCAGTCATGGCACTTCCGGCTATCGTTAGCCCCGCCATTTATAAAATCGTTTTCTGGAACTGTTGCCAGTTAGCTCATTATTGTCCATTGCTTCTTTATTTCTTATTAAAATGAACAAATGAGCGTAAAAGAGTTTTGCCATTTCCAGAATATTTAGAAAACTAAATTTTAAGATCTATTTTTTCATTGATAAAGCGTTGTTTTCGCCGGTAGCTCTTCTTTTTAAAAAATCTAACTGAAGCAAGCAGAATCCGAGATCATAAAGGAACGCGATCTAATTCCTTAATCAAGTCGGCAGCCAACGCCATGTCCGACCGCTACCGGCGGAACTGGTTCGACAGCAAGACCAGTCAAACCTTGGTAAAAGCGTGCCTCAGCAGGCTGGTAGATTTCGGAATATCGAATATCGAGAAAGGATGGATTTCTAATACGAGGCAAGAAACTTCAAGGCGTTGGGAAACGATACTGACCTTAGAGTTTGACTCATTATTTTAAATTAGTACTTGCACACGGTCATCCTAAGGTATATTCAATCACTTTCCTGCCAATGGGTAACCTTTAGCAACCCAATTGGTTTGCAGGTTGACAGGTAGGTTTAGTAATCTAACACGCGTAAATCCCATTTTTTTTAATTCTAGGAAAGCGGGCCTGATGTTCGGGCATTTAGTAAACGGGCAGCAACCGCAATAAATCACGAGGACGGCGTTTTTAGGCAGCGCAGCAACAGTGTTTTTCAGCAACTTCATATTTTCATCTTTGCTAACCGCGCCGATGTGTTCAGCCCCTTTTATATCTTCGACTGCGCCGATATTTAAAATCATTGGCCATTTAGCCGGGGGTGCCTTTAAGTAAACACCCAAATCCGCAGGTTCCATTAATTCATTGTTCGTCCAGGGATAATTATTCAGTGTAGATGGCACACCTACCGGGGATGTTTGCGCCAATATTGTGGATGACCACAACCCGGCAATTAGAAGGCTACAAATGGTTAATAGTAATTTCATTTGATGATCATTATGAAGACTCTTAAACTGTAAATATGAGGTTAATCCATGAAAGATAGTCAAAAAGCGGATTGGGATGATGTTTAAATCCGGAAAAGTCGCAATCAGGTTAACTGAACGCAAGCGGTTCCGTATCATCCCTTGATTTTATTCCCGGTTTTCAGCAGCTAAAAGGCCAGTATCATTAACATTGGTGGCAGGGACAATAACCTGTTACATTCTCTTTTAAAAGAGTGCTTTATGAAATCACCCACGGGACATATCAGCCGCCGCTATACAAAAAGCCAAAGCCAAATTAGGTGATAAAAGTGAATTGATTAAGTAATCACTGATATTCAAAACGTATGAACATTTTGACCCGTGGCATTAACGGGCAACTTTTCATTTTCTCGCCAGTAAAAGGCAGATCGCGAATCATCTACGGATCGCAGGCAGGGCTATCCATAATTATAGGGAGGTCGGCACCTTTTCTGAAAACTGCCCGGGTTAATGCAGCGGCCTGCCGATCAAAAAATATACGGAGAGCCAGTTAACAAGCCAGTTACAAAGAGATTTTAAAAAGATTCGCTATATCAATAAGGATCTTAATACCCCCTTTTCAAACCAGGCAAAACTTCCTGTTCTATAGTTTTAGAAAGGCAAGATATTAATTAGATAACGCTTACGTTATGGTGATCAATGATCCAAGAGCGTCATCTGTCAGGAAGCCGATAGGGCTAAGGTTATACCCGAGCATTCGCAATGTAGACTCGAATTCAATGGCACTTTCTTCGGCAACGGCTACCAATAATCCTCCGCTGGTTTGCGGATCGGCCAAAATATATTTTTGATGTTCTGTTAGCGGACCGATTTTTTCGCCGTAGCTGTTCCAATTGCGTTGAGTGCCACCAGGGAGACAATTTTGATCGAGGTAATATTTCAGGGAGGGGATGACCGGTACTTGATCAAAACTAATTACAGCGGACAAACCGCTGCCTTCACACATTTCCGAAAGGTGCCCCAATAAACCAAAACCGGTTACGTCGGTCATGGCTGTTACAAACGCCATCTTACCAAAAACTTCGCCCAATTTATTGAGCGTGGTCATGCTCTTTAAAGCAACAGCGGCATCTTCAGGCAGCAACACGCCACGTTTTTGCGCGGTAGATAAAATGCCGACTCCCAAAGGTTTGGTCAGATATAAACGGCAACCAGCGGTAGCCGTCGAATTTTGTTTGAGATTTGGGATATCAACCATCCCACTTACAGCCAAACCGAATACCGGTTCCGGGCAATCAATGCTATGGCCTCCGGCTAAAGTGATACCCGCTTCTGCGCAAATAGCCCGTGAACCTTCCAATACTTTTTGCGCCACTTCCGGCGGTAACTTATCAATAGGCCAGCCCAAAATAGCAATGGCCAATATGGGTTTGCCACCCATCGCATATACATCGCTGATGGCATTAGCAGAAGCGATACGGCCGAAATCATAAGCATCATCCACGATAGGCATAAAAAAGTCTGTGGTTGAAATCAGGGCACTACCATTACCCAGATCTAAAACTGCCGCGTCATCACGTTTATCATTGCCAACTAAAAGGTTCGTATCTGGCCTTGCTATAATTGGGCTATGCAGTATCTTGTCAAGGATAGCCGGGCTGATCTTACAGCCGCAACCAGCACCATGCGAATATTGGGTCAATTTAATTATTTGTGTATCCATCAGGTAAAGGCAAGTTGTCGTTAAAATTTAAAATATGATGTGCCTGGGTTACGAGGTCAGCACCGTCCAAGTCCAGCGGAAACACTTGTGCAAAGTTTCTTTTGCTTAAACCAGTCCGGTAAGTTTTATCATAATAGACCAAAACGATCTTTACAAAATCCTTCATGCGGCCCTCCATAATGGCTTCAATCGCATATTTGGTTTGTTCCGGACCAAGTCGTTTTCGGATACGTTCAGTAGATTCCATCAGGAACGTTTTATCTAAAGAACCGTATTCAGCAGCCAGGGAATTAACGCGTCGCTGCAAATTCACCTTGATGTCGATGATCGCTGCATCCCTCATTTGATGCCAGAACGGATTAGGGATTGAGCGTTTGCCGATGGTCAGACTTTCGTCTTCCACCCAGACCTTTTTTTGTGTGTCCAAGCATCTTAATTTGTCTGCCAGGTTGTTTTCAAATTGTTCCTGTGTAGGCTGTATCATTTTATTCATACTCCCATAAGACGAACCCTGATGCTGTGCCAGATCTTCAAGATCGATAACCTGCTTACCCAACTTAATAAATTGCTGTAATAACTTTGTTTTACCAGAACCCGTCATCCCGCCAAGTATCTGAAGCTGGTACGTCTTTTCAAACTGCTGACGTACCCAGCCCCGGTATTTTTTGTAGCCCCCTTGTATCAGATAAACTTCAAAGCCATAAAGGTCAAGCGCCCAGGCCATCGCCGCGCTCCGCATACCGCCACGCCAGCAATGAACACCGATTTTTTTGTCGGGCGCGATCACTAAAGCATCTTTGATGAAGCCTGACCATTTGGAACCGGTCAGGTCAAAACCTAAAAGGATCGCTTCCTCCCGGCCAACTAGCTTATAGGTCGTTCCCACTTTTACCCTTTCCTCGTTACTAAACAAAGGGAGGTTATTCGCGCCCGGTATATGGCCATGTTCATATTCCGAAGGTGTGCGTACATCTATTAAAGCAAAAGGGTGCTCAAAAAGCAGGAAATTATTAATCGTTATCGGTTTGACCATTACGCAGTAAATATACGTTACTATTTACTTCCGGCCGTTCTGATAAACCAATAAGCGCAAACCGTTAAATACCACAACCAGCGTTGACCCTTCATGCCCAACTACTGCCGGTCCTATCCCCGATATACCTATTATCGTTAAGGGTATCAATATAGCTACCATTCCCAAACTGATCACCAGGTTCTGCTTAATGATTCTGCGCGACTGACGGCTCAACCCAATAGCAAAGGGCAAGTTATCCAGCCTGTCCGCCATTAAAGCGATATCCGCTGTTTCTAAAGCGACATCGGAACCAGCGGCACCCATCGCGATACCGACCGTACTTTTAGCCATCGCCGGGGCATCGTTCACTCCATCGCCGATCATGGCGACTTTCCCTTCCTTTTTGATTAGGTCCTGAACAGCTTTCACTTTCTGTTCCGGCAATAAACCGCCCATCGCTTCTGTAATACCGATCTCTTTGGCGATAGCGTCAGCCACTTGCTGGTTATCTCCGGTCAGCATGATCATTTTTTTGATGCCCAATTCCTTTAGTTCTGCTAAAGTCTTTTTCGCTTCCATACGTGGTACATCCATCAGTGAAACCAAACCGATGATCCCCCCATCATGTTCGACGAGCATTGTCGTGTTACCTTCCTTCTCCAGCTTTTCCACCTGCTCATTGATTTCTGGGGATAACTTCTTAAAAAGGCTGCGGTTTCCGATTATGATATTTTTACCGCCAACAGAAGCTTTTACGCCATGGCCAGTAACTGCCTCCAGATTCATGGCCGATGGAATATCCTTTCGATTTAAACGTTCCAGGCCACCTTTGACTATTGCTGCTGCCAATGGGTGATCGCTTAATTTTTCTACTGCAATTGCGATCTCTAAAACTTCATCTTCCGACATTTTCCCCAATGCGACAACGCCAGTTAATTGGGGCTTACCCTCGGTTAGTGTTCCGGTTTTGTCAAAGGCAATTGCAGTCAACCCACCCAATTCTTCCAATGGGCCGCCGCCTTTAATGAGTACGCCGCTTCTTGCCGCACGGGCGATAGCACTTAGTACCGCGCTTGGTGTAGAGATCGCTAAAGCGCAGGGACTGGCGGCAACTAATACCGCCATGGCCCGGTAGAAGCTTTTGCTGAACGGTTCATCGATCACCAAAAAAGCTAAAAGTAAAAGCCCAACCAGGATCAATACACCCGGTACATAATACTTCTGCAACTTATCGGTAAATAACTGAGTCGGCGATTTCTGTGCTTCGGTATCGTTCACCAATTTAACTAATCTTGACAAGGTCGAATCTGCGGCCAGCCTAGTAACTTTTACCTCCAGCACCTGGCTGCCATTGATCGTTCCTGCGAAAACCTTGTTCTCGGCTTTCAGCGTTTTATCCTCGTGATCCTTATCCGGGTCAGCTACCGGCGATTTATCCACGGGTACACTTTCACCTGTGATCGGTGCCTGGTTCACACTACTTTCCCCTTTGATCACCGCGCCATCTGCGGAGATCTTGCTGTTGGGCTTAACAATTATGATATCACCCAACACCAATTCCTCGATAGGTATTTCCGTTTCTTTGCCATTCCGATGCACGATAGCCGTTTTTGGCGCGAGGTCGGCTAAAGCGGCAATAGATTTGGTCGCCTTACCCATGGCATAATGCTCAAGGGAATGGCCGAAACTAAACAAGAACAATAACAGCGCGCCCTCTGCCCATTGTCCCAGAAAAGCTGCGCCGACAGCTGCTACCAGCATTAGAAAATCAATTTCAAATTGCCCCTTGCTGATCGCCTCGTAAGCTTCTTTAGTGGTAAAAAATCCGCCGAACAAGTAACCAACACCGTAAAGAATCGTACTGGTTAACGGCGGAAGGGCATGAACAAACGATAGTCCGAAGCCTAATGCCAGGAAGGAACCTGAAAGGGCGGCGAATATGAGTTCCGTGTTATTTCCGAAAATGCCGCCGTGCTCATGGTCGTGACCAGCCTCGTTTCCGGCGTGTTCATGATCGTGCTTTTCATCTTTATCTTTTGCAGACGAAATATCAACCCTCGGTTGTATTTTTGCCGTTGCGGCTTCATGTTGTGGTTGCTCTTTCATAAGTTGTATTATCCTTTTTCGCCTGTATTCACCATTTCTATCCGCACGAAGAAATTCTTTTTAACGACGATCTTTGAGCCTTCCTTTACCGGATTGATTTTTGTATATCCGATACCAGCTAATCCTTTAGCTAAGCGTACCCGTTCAAATACAATTACAGCAGCATCCTGTTTCTTCACCCGGAAAATATAATTCTGCCCGCCAGTGCTCACGATCTCCTCTGCTAATACCGCGGGAACAACTGAAGTACCCATGCTGATGATCATCGTTACATTAATCCCCACCATCAGCCCGGCATTATCATCCATTACTACGGCATATACCGGGATGGTTTTAGTTGGCTAGCAAAGGCGGTAAAATGGAATAGATCTGCGCGTCATATTCCTTTCCCGCGCAATTAGTCTGCGTAAAATGTATACGGCGACCGGTTTTTACTTTAGGCAGGTCTTTCTCAAATAAGAACAGGTCTAGAAGCAACTGCAATTGTTCACGAAATGCGCGATAGGTGTCGAAGCATCACTTTAGACCAAATTTGTGTCAAAAATTTGCGACCGAGGAAGTCTCGTTCACGTGATTGGCCGTTCTCATGGTCAAGTGCGACAGTTACGCTGATGACATAGTAACGGGCTTACCTTAATGATTCGGTCAGACAACATGCATTAAGGACTGATTCGCGCCCATTAATGAAATTGAATGTTATTTAATCAAACTTCAGAACCTAGGGTTAATTAAACTATCAAGCAATTTCCTGTTTATAGTCGTTTCCAGTGAATCAAGGAATTCCTTTCCCATTGTCTGAAGTTGCTCCCACGGGTTTGGTCCGCCTGTCGGTTTTAAATTATACTAGTATAGCTACAGGCGAGGTACCATCTAAAACAGATATCAACCGTTCACTTTTTATCTAGTTCGGTAAATCATTCGAGGTCACATATTCCGACGGCCAAATAACGGTTATTATGCGAATCACAACCTGTAAGTAGAATTTCGGCAGCATTGTACAACAGATCCATCGGACAATTGACAAAAATCACCCAGCTCGGAACGGAAATATCTTCATCTTCCTCCGCGATTATTCAGGCGCTTTTCAAAATTTATTAAAAATATGTAAACCGGTTGAATCCATCACTAATTAAATCCCCTTAGAAACAACCACAGGATTGGCAGGCATCATCTTTGGAATAGCGAGGGAAATGGTCGAATCGCCGATAAGCGAAGCGTATGCCACCAGCTTCTGCGAACTGAGTGGTTGCTGTTTGATGAGTTTGAGTATTCATGATAAATTCCATTTTACATATCCGCCAAAACGGGGTAGATTTTTCTTCAAAAAATCACTGGATCAAATTTGACTGTAATGATGGAATTTATTGGATACAGATTTCGGTTTAATTACCATGACAGAAACGCTACAAGCTTCTGGGAACAATTTGATCTACATAAGGAGATATAATTGAAATGGTCCGGGTGTTAAAATTTAACGCCGGTAATTGAAAAGCGTGACAAATGTCAACGCCAAATTGTGTCATATAGCTTCGTTTCAGGTAGCGCGCTTTGCCCACTTTTGTTCAGGCATCGGAAGCACCGGCGCCAACAAATTGAACATTAAAAACAAAGTATATGAAAACTCCAATTTATTACCAGGAAGCCGGTACGTTGGCTAAAATGATCCGCTACAAAGAGATCACTTCGGTAGAAGTAGTTCAGGCCCACCTTGATCGTGTTGCCGAAATTAATCCACGCATTAACGGTGTGGTAACCCTGATGGGTGAGCAGGCACTCAAAGCTGCGGCTATCGCCGATAAAGCAGTTGCCAATAGCGAGCAATTAGGCCCCTTGCATGGTGTTCCTTTTTCTATTAAAGATGCAATAGACACAGCCGGTGTGCCTTCACAGCGCGGCTCACAAATCTTCGCAGGTTTTGTTCCTGAGAAAGATGCCACGGTCGTTACCCGTATGAAAAACGCAGGTGCAATTCCGTTGATGAAAACCAACCTGCCCGAATTTTCGGCCCATTGGGAATCGGATAACTTATTGACAGGACGCTCGCTAAACCCGTGGAATCCTGAACGAACACCTGGTGGTTCAAGCGGCGGCGAATCAGCGGTTATAGCCGCCGGCCTCTCTCCTATCGGTTTGGGTAGCGACGTAGCCATTTCTGTCCGTGGCCCGGCAGCGTTTACCGGCATTGCTGCTTTGAAAGCAACCCATGGCCGTGTGCCTTATACCGGCCACTTCCCAACCGCATTGAGCAGGTTCTGGCATATCGGTGCCATGGCCCGTACGGTTAAAGACGTAGCGTTAGCTTATGGGATTATTAATGGTGCAGACGGCATTGATGGTTACAGCATTTTTGCCAATGATGCCAAACCGGCTAATTTCAGATTACCCGGGCAAAAGTTAAAAATAGGCTGGGTATCTGATACTGCTTTCGGCCCGGTTGATCCCGAGATCACTGCCGCAATCAGATCAACCGCTCAATTACTGAAGGACCTCGGTTGTGACGTAGAAGAAGTACGCCTGCCCTTTATGGAAAACACGGATTGGCTGACCCCCTACTTTAACCTGATCTATGGCGAATTAGTTCCTTACATGGAGCAATTCACTAAAGGCCGCGAATCCGAAATGCATTTCATTGGTAAGGCGACCATGGATTACCCGTTGTTAAATGCCAGGGACTATGTAGCCGCTGAAGCCAAGATCGAAGAACTGAAGAGTCATTTTGCCAATTATTTCCTGCAATATGATGTGCTTTTGTTACCCGTAAATCCAATGACCGCTACCGGGAATGGTTTGCAAGAGTATGTGGTGGACGGGAAAACAGTATCGGCTTACCATGTGATGGCCGCTACAGCACCTTTCAACGCAACAGGCCTGCCTGCGCTTTCGGTACCGGTAACCATTAGTTCTGAAAGATTGCCGATCAACGTACAGTTAGTTTCCCGCTGGTTTGACGAAGCCACGATTCTGGAACTGGGCGAAAAGATCCAGACCAGCAGTGATGCGTATGGACAGCATCCCATAGCTTAAATATTGAATAACTGCGATCTAAAACCTCCCGGAGCGACCTCCGGGAGGTTTTTTATTTAGCCTTGGTAAACTCTTTCCTGATGCGGCTTAATGTTTCCCGCGAGATCCCTAAATAAGATGCGACCATATGCAGTGGAACTTTATTAAATACGCTTGGGTAGGTTTTTTGAAACTCCAGATATTTCTCTTCAGCGGAAGAGCTGATCAGAGAGTAGATACGCCGCTGGCTGGTTTCATAGCCTCGCGCTAGAAGTTTTTCGTTAAATAATTTAAGGGCTGGTATGGTTGCCATTAATTCGTCCCAGGAATCCTTTGTCCAGATGATCACCTTACTTGCGGCTAAAGCCTCAATATTGTATTCAGAATGCGTCCCGTGGTTATAACTTTCCTGGTCACTGATCCACCAGTTTTCTACACCAAACCTCAGCGTATGATCGGTACCATCTTTGCCAAACCTGTATAGGCGAAAGCAACCGTTGGTAATGAAACAGGTAATCTTCCATACTTCCCCGTCATGAAGGATCGACTGCCACTTCCTGATCGACTTTTCGGTACTCGCCGCGTATATAATTTTCAGTTCTTCGTCAGAAATATCAACCCAATTCTTTAAATATTTTTCGAACGCTTCAAACATGATAAAACAAAGCTAGTTAAATGGATGAATCAAAACATACTATTCCGAAACACCCCCGATCAGTTTTAGGTGTCTTTTTTTTGTACAGTAAAAAAAACCCGGTCAAATTCAAATTGATTCAAGGCCGTAAACATTAAGAAGGGTCAATTTAAAAGTTATTCTTTGTAGATATCGAAACGGGCGAACGGCACTTTCCCAAAATTTTCAACAGTGTATACCTTCTCTTTGACAGTTTCAGGATCGGATGCATGGAAACTTTCATGCCCATCCTTATAAAGGAACCAGCTTTTTTCAGCCGCAGAATATTTGAAGGTAATGATCCGTGTCCAACGCCAGCCGCTTCCACCATAATGTTCGACTGAAAAATACCCATGCTTGATCGTAATACCGGTAAAAGGGTCGCCCATCATGCCGCCGCAGTCCACCCAGTACACCGCGTTGTCGCTTCGGGCAGCCAAACTATAAGTATGACTGGCACCACCGATTAAGATCAGCAGCGGTTGCTTTTCAGGGTGCAAAGCCACATCCGAAGTTTCTTTTCATTGGCTTTGTTCAGCACTACGATCACGTCGGGATAAGCGTCCAAATTTAGGTCTCTGCTGGTAATGTTCAGCACTTCATAATCTTTAGGAAGCAGCTTGCTGACTGCTGCTGGCGTGACTGATCGTGCGTTTTGATGAGCGATGGTAGCAAACATAATAGGAACGGTATTATAATTTCTTCATTTTGTTATTTTAAGATGTGATCTGATCACTTATTTACTGCGGGCATTCCTTAAAGGCATATTTAAGTAAAATTACCAGGTTGAAAGCACTATGATAATCAAATTCGGTAATTTAGCGTCATGTCAGCTATTATTAATGAATACATTAATTGAATTGGTGCAAGCTTACGGGCTTTGGATAATTTTTCTTATTACGCTGATTCAGAGCATCGGCTTACCACTACCTGCATTTGCTATCGTTATTGTTACTGCAGCCGTCACCCCTGCCAATAGTTTCGATGTAATTTCACTCGTGCTGACCGCGACTTTCGGATCTTTAATCGGTGACATTATTTTATACTTCGCCGGTAAAAAACTAGGGACAGGTGTTCTGGGAAAATTGTGCAGGATATCGCTATCGCCTGACTCCTGCGTAAAGAGCAGCGGAGATATTTTTGAACGTTACGGCCCGCCTGCGCTAACGGTCGTAAAATTCATTCCGGGCCTTTCTACATTAGCCCCCGTAATAGCTGGTGTTTACGCCATGCCGATATTTTCATTCATAGCTTACTCTTTGATTGCCGCGGCCTTTTACAGCATCGCGGCTGTCAGTCTCGGTGTCTTATTTCACCATGAGATCGGCAGCTTAATTGCCACACTTACCGAATATGGCAAACTTGGTGTTTTGATCGTTATTATTTCATTTTGCATCTACCTTTTTGCCAAATGGTTGCAGCGGTACCTCCTTATCAGGCAATTTAAAACTGACCGTGTGACTGTTAATGACCTGCACGAATTAATACGTGACAAATCAGGCCCTGTAATATTTGACGCGCGTTCCGAAGATCAACGGACAAGAAACGGGTTCATTCCCGGTTCTATACCCATCAGCGAAAATAATTTCAGTGAGATCGCTAAACTTTATTCGGCCCACGATGAGATAATTGTCTATTGCTCCTGTCCCAACGACTCACGGCAGCAAGATATGCTCAGAAACTGCGCAGGTCAGGATTAAAACGAATAAGACCCTTACTTGGTGGCGTTGATGAGTGGGCTAAATCCGGAGGCAAAATATCATTCAATTGAATTGCGCCATTCGTAGAGTAAATAACATCGACACACCTAACATACTGACAATAAGAACATAAGAACTATGGCTCGAATCTCTCCCTCTCATGAACTTTTTCTCTAAGAATTCATTATTTAGCCTATTGTCATATATATATATATTTGGGCATAGTAAAAGCTTTTAAAAGAGAACGCTCAACAAACGGCTACTAACTCAAAATACACTCTATCCCACTCTGTCAACTGCGAAATGATTGGGATGAGGGGCCGAGGCCACCCTCTTCGAGAGAATGTTTTTTATGAGCTATATTTGTTTTATGGATTTCAAATATCAAACGGAAGGTTATCTTAAAGATCCTGCTTACACGGCCGATCTATTGTCTTTTATGCAGGAATACACTGACAAATTTCCGACAGTTGAAGAATTGCGGCTGCAGGTGGATGAGGTATGGGTCGAGCGGCTGGAGTATTATACCCGAAAAAATAAGTTTGAGTACTCCAGCGACGGAAAGGTATTAACGATCAACACCTATGAGATGTTCAGCCATATCAAAGGCAAAAAGCAAGCAATGACCATGCCTTATGAATTTTATCAAAACTTGCGTTTTCTATTTGACAAAGCGGTAGAAGAACATCAAATTAGGCTTGGCGATAATGGACAATAACACGGTATTTGATGGTTCAAAGGCGTTGCTGGGCTACCTGATCGAAGCTTTCCCAAAACGGGTTGATGGTAAGGGAGCCGACTTAAATTACGGCTGGCGCGTCCGGGATAAAGTATTCAGGAACACCACCTTTCGGGGCAAATATTCCGTGGTTTTTAAAGGCTGTAAGTTTATTGACTGCAGGTTTGAAAATGTGAGCGGTTTTTTTTGCCTGTTTGAAAATTGCAAGTTCAACATTACTACCTTTATCGACTCCCGTTTTTCCCATATCGAAGACCATTGGGATAACAATGAATTTAACAAATGCTGGTTTAAAGGTGTTCAGTTAGATGAAGGCTGGATTCGAAATGCCTTTTTTAATGAATGCAGCTTTGAAATGTTTTACGCTAACGGGATTTTCTTCATGGAAAATGTCTGGTTTACGAATTGCAATTTGCAGGAAGTGCAGTTTCAGGGGATCAATTATTACCATGAAAGTGACAAGGTCGATGAAGAATACCCGGATATTGCCTTTGTCGATTCAACGCTTGACCTGACTGGCTTTAGTAATGTAGATTTCAGGAACAGCCAGTTTTTTAATTGCATTCTCGCCAGTGTTTCTTTTTTTGATTGCAGGCTGGCAAAGGACTCGTTTGTAAAATCAAAGGAACTGAAATATGAATCGAAAGCATCTGCTGACTTTCAGACCTTTCTGAAAAGTGACGATCTGCCCCGGCAGATCCTGGCGGACTATTTAACATCCACGATACCAGCATTAAAAAAACCATAGCTGCGATGACCACCAAAACCGAGTATCAGAAAGTTTTTATATCCTTCAGTTTTAAGGACAAACGGTTTGCCAAGCGTCTGGACGATGAATTTACCAAACGTGGTATCCGCACCTTCTTTTGGGTCAAGGATGCGCCACCCGGTGAAACCCTGAAAGACATCATGCGTTCGGGTGTCCGCGCAAATGATCGAATCATCTTTATCGCCTCGGCTAATTCTATCCGGAGTGAGGCCTGCCAGTTCGAACTGAGCGAAGGTCGTCGCAAGCAAGCCGAATTATGGGAAAATATTATTTTTCCGGTACATATCGATGATTACCTATTTACTGTTCAGAAAGACCAGATCAGGCCGGTGGACAAAATGGAAGAATATTGGCTTAATATTGAAGAGATACGCCGGATCAACTCAGCCGATTTTACAAACTTCAATAAAGACCGCGTCAACAAAGTAGCATTCGCAGACGCGGTGGATAAGATTGTCGCGCAACTTAAAAATATCAATAACGATTAAATAGAGAACGCTAAGAAATTTCCCGAACCATATTGCACCTCAAAATTGAGTTTTTCAAAGACCGAATCCGTATCTACCGAAAATATCGATCGCAGGATGCTATCGTCGTAGGTAAAATAAAAAGTATATTTTACCCGAATGTCCCGGTTGGGGTGCTTGAGTATTCTGACCAGGCTTTCCTTGTTCGGCAACCGGTCTTTATTGTCACCGTTTACGCTGAAAAGATAGCTGTGGCACCTGATCAGGCTGTATAGTTCATCGCTGTTATTTCCGGAACTGCCGTGGTGGGCTACTTTGACGTGGGTACAGCTTAATGGATTGGTGATGGAGTAACCCAAGTTTTTCAGGCTTTGGGCCACCACGTTTGGATGAGCATCAGCAAGCCAAAGGATATTATTGCCATTGTAATGAGAAATAAAGCTGATGCTGCTGCCGTTGTCTACATTGTCATCCTGCTTCCATTTACGGAGATCGAAGTCATCGACTTTGATGTGGTGATCTCTTTTTTTGACGCCTTTTGCTTCGCTGACAAGATCATTTTCAATTTTTTCCAGGGGCGTATCAGGTAATTTGTATTTAGTATGCAGGTTTTCAAGTTGTAAGCGACCGGGTGAAAGTAGTGTTAGCGTCAGATTGCCAAGGGTTATAGCGGGCATTTCGCTGGTATATTCGCTTTCAGGGTATTTGTCGACGCCATTCAAATATTTTGTGAGGTTGTCACCTTGCCCGATACTGGCGGCTGTGCTGGTTTGTTTAGTCAGCAATGGCCTGGCATCATGCCGGCGCGGGTTGTATAACCATTGTGCTACCAAATCAGGTTGAAGGCCTTTGTTGATGGCAGCAATATAATTGATCACGCCGCCAATATGATCGCTGTGAATATGGGAAATGACCCAAAGATCGATTTGCTCCTTACGGCTTTGTATGTCTTTGATTTTTGAGCTGAGGATATCCCGATAAGTTCTTTCGTAACCCGAATCGATCAATACGTTATAAATTTTACCGTCCTTGTCCGCATACCGCAGGCTGGCCGCATCACCGCACTCGGCTCTATAAAAACAGATTTCCATATTTACCAATCAGTTACGTTCATGGAGCCGCTTATTTCCTCCTCGGCTAAACTGTATACACCGCTCATGGCTTTGCGGAAATCGTCGTCTTCATTATTTCTGTTAAATGAGTTCTTTTCGCCTAAAAGCAGCCAAATGACTTCCATATTTTGAGTTTCCAGAAAGGATTGCAGTTCGTCTTTTCTGATCATTGCGCCATTCGGACTCACGTTTGTCACCACTATTTCTCCTGCCGGATTTACAAATTCCCCATCCTTTCTTGCATAACGCAGCCCCAGCACATCAAACAACTTCCTGGCCGGCATCAGATATTGAAAGTGCGCGCCGGATTTATCTTCACTCATTTCACCTATGGCCGTAGCGGTGGCCAGCATGACTTTGTGATTTGAATATTGCAGGGTTTGCCAGGTCGAGGTCTGCCGTTGCTGGTCCTTACTGATAGGTGCCCAATAGTTTTCGCGGGCCAGCAGATCGGTCACGGAATGATTTTCCGGCAGCCAGCGACCGAAAAAGTTTTGTTGCCTTAACCAGTCCTTTATGGCAGGTGCTTTGGCTTTTGGGATAAAATAAGCCTGGAACATATACCAGATTTCCTTCCGGCCTTCGTCCCAGCGGTCACGACCGACAAGTTTTGGTTCTTTCCAGTTATAGGACATATTCAGGTACAACCACTCCTTTCCTTTTTCATCGGTCTTCTGAATACATTTTGCAGGATTGGGCATATCCGCGGTTGTATTTGCCCAATCGGCCGGTATCCGGTGCCAATAGTCATATTTTCCCATTGACCACCATTCGCCTTTATGGTCGACAACGCCGAAATCATCTTTGGGATATTTATCCCGCTCCTCTCTTGTCGTAAAGGAAGGATCGACATCCCGCAGCATCATTTCCCAGGGGCCCTGGTAATGCTGGGCTTTTCGGTCAGACCAGCGTTCCTGTATTTTGTAATTATCGGTAAGTATGGCCATCATCTGGTGAAACGCGATCCATTGGTATTTTTTGCCGATCCGTTCTACTCTCGATGAAGAACGGTCATAGTAGTCGCGCTGTGAAGAATCATAATCTCCATGGATTTCGCCGTTGTAACCCAAATCAAATACGCGCTGAACGATCCACTGCTTGATGCCATTGTGATCCAGGCCTACGTTTTCCTTCTTTTTAAGTTGCAGTTTCAATAGAAAATAAGGCATCACCTGTTCATCAAAAAAAGTCAGTTGTTCCGGGTACATTCGTGATCTTACGCGTTCATCAATCTCGGTGTAAAACTTTTCAATGGTTTCCCTGAATTTATCGGCGTCTTCCTTGGTCCAAATACGGTCCATACGTGTCCCCCGGGTTTTAAAGGTGTCCCGCATTTCAAGGTACTTTTCCAAGCGCGTAAGTTCAGCCTTGCTCCCACGCGGAAGCTTATTCAGCCAAACGTCTAATTCATCCTTAAAGGTAAATCTCAGGGGCGACAAGTGATGAAGTGCGCTATCAATGGTATAGCGGGAAAAGTCCCAGGTCAGAACGGAACGTAAAATCTGGTGGGTGGCAGAACCGTTCTTTTTCCGGTAATCCGGATCATTATAATCAAGCTCATGTTTTTTGACCTGCTCTTCGGTCGGAAACGAGTCGGGAAGGATGCTTTGATAGGGCGGACGAACTGTATTCATGTCAATGTCAATAACAAGCCCTTTTGAGAAAGCGTATTCGATACTGCATCGGGCATAATCCCGTAACAAGATATGCTCAGGCGGGTTCCTATTTTCAAAAATACGCTGGTATATCGCTTTGGCCAGTGTTTCCAGCGTTTTGTTGTCGGAAGATCTCAATATACAGCCATAGGCAACCGCATACAAACGTTCCGCGATGTACATATCATCGGTGTCCTTAAATGCGTCTAAGATCGCGATAAGGACTCCGGGCTGATCCTGAAGCAGATTAACCATTGCTTTAGTGGTCTGATCCCGCAGCCCCCTGTTCGTCGTGCATAATATCCAGGCGAGTGTTTGCCCTGCCAGGCGCGCGGTTTCCCGGTCCGTCAAAACCGAAATATCTTCCTGCCAGGCCCAATCAATGAGCCGGGTGATCGGAAATGCCATTTCGCTGTCGTCACGTCCGTGATAGCCTTGAATATGGCGCTGCCAAAAGCCATCGCGCTCCGCCATCGTGTAATTGGAAAGGAACCTATGCAAACGATCCCCGTTAAACGGATGGTTCCCGACCGCGCACATTTCTACCAGGAAGTACAGGTAATTATTGATATCCATGAAGAAGTGTCCGGATGACCTGATCCATTGCGTCAGCTTCTCGTTGTCTATACTGGACGTATCGCGCCATTTGAGGCTATTGATCATCCATTGGTTGAGCCAGTCCTTGGTATTATCGATGTCGTCCGATTCCTCTTCAAACAACCAATGAAAAACTTCTACGATTTCCAGCTGGAACTTTTCCGGCAGCAAAACAGCGAATGCTTCAAGGATTCCCGTATTATAACGGTACATATCCCCAGCCATCTCACCCAGCGTTTCGCCCCTATCGAATGCGTTCTTTACTTCAGTTTGCGTTTGGAACGGGGCTAGCAGCTGGCCTGCCATGTAAAAATCGCCAAACCGTTCGTAAGCGAAATAAATGATTTCCCAATCATCTACATTATCGTCATAGCTGGTCCTGATTCCTTTAATAAAAACGCCTTCTTCTATCAGGTCGCTTAATAAAGCCGGATATTTGGTGTAGTGTTCGTCAAATAATGCCAGGGCCTCATCAACTGTCAACGAACGTCCGCCGTCCTTTTCGAATGCAGCCGAAGCAAAGACCTCCAATGCAGACTTGATCACGGCTTGCCTCATTTTATAAATATCTCGTCGTGCGGCCAGACGGGCAGCCACCGCGCTGGTATAGAAGATGAAAATCTTTGATATACCCTGGAAACCGGCCGGAAACACATTTTTGCCAGATGCTTTTATTCCCTGGCAAATGAGCTGCAAAAATAAAGGACTTGTATATTCGGGAGCCAGGATCGGAAAGTTGGGCTGCCGGATACCATAGTGCGCGCAGAACAATTGTAAGGCTTTGTACTCGTTACCACTAAAACCCTCATGCGTAAGTTTGGTTATCGCCTGATCGCTCTGGACGTTCTTGGGCACCACGGTATTCCAGTAGGTGCTGCGGATGCTCAACGCAAGGCCCACATATCTATGTGCCTTAAAATCATGGATAAATCCGGGCAGGGCGTCAAACCAGAGATCTTTCCCCGCTCCCTCATTTATCGCATCGATCATTAAAAGTACTCTTGAGCCGGTTTGTCTGCCTATGGCATCTAAGGAACTTAAAAACTCATCTTTGGTGCAAGGTAAATCCAACTGACTTAGGATGTTTTGCCAGATCGTTTGCTCTTTTTTGAATAGCTGTCCTAGCAACAGTAAGGCAGGCTGCCCATTTTCATTCCGAAGTGAAACAACATCGCCAAACAAATGGGATTTTCCGGAACCCGCTTCTCCTTTCAAAAACATAATCGGACTATTGGATAAATCAATTTCCAATTCTTCCAGATTATTAATTAGTTCCCGGTTGTTACGCTGCATTTCCCGAACGCGGCTTAGTTCGCCTGATAAGGGCGGATTGTAGCTGTAATTTTTGTTTTCACCTTTGTCCAGCCTCATTATTTCACTTCTTTTTGCATATAAGGCATCAGATACCTCATTGGCAGCGGCATTAAACTCCTCGATCAATTCGTACAGCCGGGTCCGGTCGATGATACCCTCCGGCGACCAATCAACAGAGGAATACCAGTCGTTCACATATTTTTTCAGATCGTCATATGAATCTTCCAGTGCTTCCAATCCCTGATGCTCTCTCGAACTGTAATTATTAGCGGTTAAATATTGATCGATAGATTTTAGAAAACGCTGTTTAAAAACGCCATCTTTCGCCAGGTCATTGAACTTGAGCGCAATTGGCAGGCGAAGGTTCAACTCTTCATTAAACCGCGGGCCAAGGTTATCCACAGACTTCACAGCCGTTGTTTTGAAGAAATTTGGAGTTAAACCATTGCTGCCGAAAAAAGTAAAGGTTATTGTGGGGAGAAAGTTCGCTTTTAATAATTCATTGATAGTGGCCAGGTATTGACCGTAGATAAGCTTTCCGGCTTCTAGAAAACGGGTAAAAATGCCGTATAAATAGATGCTGCCAGCACCAATCAGAAACAAACCACTGCCCGAAAACCCATCGACCTGAGACCTGGCTGATTCTGCTGAACTAAAGTCCTGACTTAGATGTAACTGAAACTTATTGATAGTAGGGATTTCCTGCATCCATTTAGGCTCTATTGCTACCAATTCCCCTCCCATCGTGGCACTTGGAAATCCTTTACCAACGAAGTGTGTTATGGAATGCCGTTCCTGTACGGCTTCGATCATTGGGAATGTTCCTGTAAGAGATTCCACCACTTGTCTGCTAATCACGATTACAGCTACATCCTTGTCAATGTCTGTTGATACTAGATTGAAATCCACCTGATGTGCTACCGTCTCATAATTATTCGTATTGGCATTAAAAAACAACAGGTTTACCGTGTCAACCGGCTCCTGAAACTGATCGCCATCGTTAAAAAAACAATGAGCTGCGGATAGAATGTAGAGCTTATCGCCAAGGATTTTGTGATTGTAAACTACCCCACTCCCAATCGTTTGGTTATTATTAGGGTGTTGAATGCAAACCGCAATTTTTGTTAAAAATGAATCGTGTTTAGGCAACATATAAATCCGTTTAAAGGCGGAAACTTAACAATAACTTTATCAAAAAGAAAGGGAATATGACTTAACCGGTTAATAGGATAACTAAGCGCTGCATAATAATGTGAGATTTCAAATCCATACATGTATCATCCTTACCATTGGATTCGATTTTGGTTTGAAACTATCTCGTTTGCCTGTACCTGCCCTACCTGTTGAAATGATTTTTTATTTTCTTCATTCATATATACCTTGAACTCATCCCGAAGCGCATCGAGCAGTTCAATATTATTGTTTTGAACAAAGCGATTATTGAATGCAAAGTTGACGCCTTTGCCGCCATAAGGAACGCTCGGATAAAAGATAGCATCTATATCATCGGGATTAGGAATGGTTGACAAAGCCACATTACAATAGGCTGTTGTTATGATATAGGTTAGGAGATCTTTCTTTGCCGGCTTGCGGAACTTGTCGAAGAGGTAGCGATACATTAAGACAGTAGCTTCTCTCTCTTCTCCCTGCTGTTCGTTGATTAATTCATCAATCGCCGCCCCATGGATCTTATCATATTCACTTATGCGGTTCTCGGGATCAGGTGTACTGATGACTAACGCAGAAAAAGGCTTTTTAACCAACCATCGTCCAATGGTTACAAATAAATTTTCGTCGACAGCCTTCTCGTCCGCCCAGTAACTAGCGAGTTCCATATAGGCGGTCGGTCGGTTGCTGGCCCCGTAAAAGCGCGATTGATAGGGCCGGTTACAACGAGCAAACTTTGTGATAGCACAATGTGGTGCCAGTGAAATATCTTTGATATCGTTAAAAAAGATGTCGTCAAAATGCGTTCTCGCCCGAAATACCTCTACTTGTTCAACAATATTATAAATAACTACTGGAAGTTTGGGAACGGTCATATAAGCCAGAAATGCACGCTCATAGGCCAATTCTTCCAACGGATCAATCGCTTCCAGTAAATTGATCGCATGCTGAACAGCTGCGATGGTCATTTCTCTCATGATAACTTAGGTTAAGCTGCTAATATAAGGCAATTGGCGATAATGTCATATAAGACAAGTTATTGGTTTAATGCGTTTTCCATCTTAACAATTCAGAATATGAATTCTTATTTGAAGGAGATAGCAGATGTGACTGGTATATATATAAAGTTAAGCTTCCATACTGCAAAACATACTTGTTACTACTTCCATCACACTTACCTATGGCGTGTCGATGGAAACAGTATCAAAAATGCTGAGGCACAAGTCACTAAAACGAACACAGTATTATGCAAAAGTCCTTCATGTGAAAATCAATAAGGATATGAAATTATTGAAAACAAAGTTGGAAAACGGTAATCGATTATTACTTTTTGGCAGCGGTTCATTACCAACAAGGACATTACAATATAATCACAATTTGTCTTCAACACTACTTTTTATTATTGAGCATAATTTTAAACAGGAACAACTTGAACGAAATAATTTTTTGTATATTTGATTAACAATTAGAGTAAACTTGCTATTTGCGTCATTCGTAGAGTAAGGAACTTTTTAAAATGTAAAATACTGATAATAAGGATATAAGAGAGACGGTTCTGAACCCTAGCTCTCCGCCATAAGGCAAAACAATAGAAACTGCGTCATTCGTAGCGTAGTTTCGAAAAAATAGCCAAAAACAGCTTCAGTAAAGCGTAGAGGCACATGGTTCTGAACCCTAACTCTCCGCAGAAAGCATTAAAAAAGTGATTTGGGCCCTTTAATTGAAAAATTAAAGGGCTTTTTCTTTGCCATACCGGTTCGGGGTTTATTTTGGATCAGTCTAAAAAGTTGGGATCACTCTTAAAAGTTGGGGGATAAAAAGATTAGGCATAGATATTAGCAGGTCTGAACAGGAAAAAGGTAGTATCTCTAACAGATCAAGCAGTATTCTCATAGGGGAATTCTGCTTGATCCCTCTTGACGCGGTCGCTCAATAAACTAATTTAACTTTTCATGTGTTACTGATGTAAGAAATCAATCAATAATAAATGAAACTATCCATAAGACCGGAAAAACTATCACGCGTATTTAAGAAATTTCACATCGATGGGTTACCTTTTGCGGCTTCCCTGAATGAATTTACTGCCCCAGATATGGGTGATCCGCACGATCATCCTTTTGATTTTGTAACCCATATTTTAAGCGGCGGCTATACCGAACGCATTTATACTCTTAAATTTGGTAAAGTGTTGATTAACGACGTTGAGCGCGAACCAGGTACATCACATTTCGTCAATGCAACCGATATCCATCAAATAATAAATCTGCCTACAGGTCATTGTGTTACACTGATGGTTCCGCAATCAGGACACATCCGATCAACACGTTTCTATCGTTTCTCAGATGGCAAAGCTTTCTATAGACTATGGAATAAGCGTAAGTTTCTGCTATTGGACTAACAAACAGTTGGGGAGCAATATAAATGCCTCAAAAGCCATTTGCATCAGATGGTGAAAAATATTAAAATTCGGCATTTATTATGAAACTGATCACGGACTAATTGATTAACCATTCGTCAAGTTAGCTAATAAAAGAAGCGTTTTGGGGGATGAATTAATATTAATCTTATTTCCCTATTTAATGTCGTTTATATATACCTGGGGGCACCGTGACACGTATGTTCTTGCCGATGTCCGCCTTTCAAAAATGTATTTAAAAATAAATCATCGCCAACATACGCTAAGCACTCTTGAACTTATTCGAATTAAATTCTGTACAATTAGATTTGGGAAAGTACTTTAGCACAAATTCTCGTTTTCAATGTTAAATTCTGTGCTGATGGATGAGAAGTTATCCGTTACCGGGTTTGGATTAGCCATTGCAACCGAATGTAGAAGTTTAGCTAGGTCATGCCTTTGAAACAATAACGGGATCGCTTTAAGAATAGAAACTACTATTAACGATAAAATATGCCTGAAATACCCGATCTGAATATATTTTGCACTAACCTTGCTGACCGTTTGGTCGGTAAAACATTAACCGACATCAGCATTCTTGTCCCTCGGAGGCTAAAATTACCAGAAGCTGCATTTAAAGACGCGCTTGAAAAGCATAAACTAATTGCTATCAACCGGATAGGCAAGCAAATATATTTTAAATTTGCGAATCACCATGTTCTAAGCCTGCAGTTGATGCTATATGGATCTATGCTATGGTACGAAGGCAAAAACGAAAATAAGTTTACAATTGCTGAGTTGCTGTTTTCAGATGGTACCGGGCTGGCTGTTACTGATTGGCAAAAAGCGGTTATCCTATCACTTGATCCGGAAATTTCCAAAGTCCCTGATGCTATGGATATGCATTACGCCTACCTGAATCAGGCGCTTAAGGGGATAATGAAACCTATTAAAACTGTTTTACAGGAGGGAAAGGTGGTGCAGGGGTTAGGTAATGCCTATACAGACGAGATCCTTTACGCCGCAAAACTCTCGCCTTTTTCTATAGCCGGAAAAATTCCTGAGCCGAAAATCAGGATGCTGACGAAATCCATTAATGATGTTTTGACAGAAGCCGAAGCCCATATCCGCCAAAACTTCCCTGATACCATTACTGAAAAGGAACGGGATTTTCTAAAAGTCCACCTGCCCAAACACAAAATTACACCAAATGGTGAGGCTATTCTTGTGGCCAAAATAGCCTCACGAAAAACTTATTACACTCAAGGACAGGAATTATTTGAGTAAGGTTTTTATAATATTTCTAGCCGCGTTAACATATCAGTTGGACAGTGGCCGGATCTTTTTGACCGTCAAAGAACTTTTTTAACACTGCGTCGAAAACAGAATCCGTTCCCTCGACCAATGCAAAAAGCGTCATGCTTGAGCGCAGCTTCAGGTCATCGGGCTTGCCCATTACCTGAGTCGCATTATGGCTGTCCAAACCTAATAACGCAGCAGAAATTTCCTTTATACGTTTGCCAAGCACCGGGTGCGTCAGGTATGCTTTAGCTTCCGCCATATCGTCAATGGCATATCTTTTAGCCATTTCACTAAATCCCAGCCCAGCGATCTGCGGAAAAATATACCACATCCAATGGCTGCGTTTATGTCCGGATTTAATCTCCTTTAAGGCAGTACCGTAATCCCGTTGCTGGGCGTCTAAAAAACGTGTCAGGTTATCGATACTCATTTGAATTTTTCCTTTTTGAGATTAACAAAATGTGGGCGGGACTGATTAATTCCGTTAACAATGGTATCACCTTTGTTTTCGATAGCCATGCAACTCCTTTGCCATCTTTTTGCTAAATCTTACTTTTTTGGCTGATTTATAAATTGTCGAATAGTGTCCGTTGTACGAGAGCATAATCCCCCTATCAATTGATATGAAAACAACACTCCGCATGTTTTGATTCAAAAAGCGATCTCTAATTTAGCTAAATGTACGCATAGTAAGCAATTGGGCGCTCAACAATTGTACGTCCTTGCTAAAAACCTCCTTTTCACAGCTCCAATCGCGCAGGCGAATCCTCAATTATACAATTTCTCTTAATTATTGAATTGGTACAGCTCAAGATTTTTCATACGGCAGCGTAAAACAAAACACTGAGCTTTTACCCAATTCGCTTTCAGCCCAAATTCGCCCGCTATGTCTTTCGATAATCTCTTTGCTTAGGTATAGTCCGATTCCGAAACCTGATATGTGCTGCGTCTGGCTATTCTCAACGCGGTAATAACGCTCAAATAGATGGGGAAGATCGGCAGCTTTGATCCCAATGCCTTCATCGCTGACGGTGACCGTTACTTTAGTTTTATCTGAGGTACAACTAACGGTTACTTTTTTATTCTTGGCATATTTAACGGCGTTACTTAGCAAATTGGTCAGTACGGTACCAATCTTATCTCGGTCGGCGATGATGCTGATCTTTTCGCAATGAACCTCAAAACTTTGTCCGCCTGCAGTCAAACTCACTTCGTCAACAACGTCGTTGATCAGCGCCCGCAAATCGAATGGGAGCAGGCTGAGGTGTATTTTTCCGGAATCCAACCGGGAAACATTTAAAAAGCCATTGACTAGCGTATTCATTTTTTGCACCTGGCTATTTACCTTTTCAAATAAATTACCATTAAAAACATCGTCTTTCTTTTTTGCATTCATTAAACCCATTTGTGAAAAGCCACTCAACGACGTCAAGGGCGTTTTCAACTCATGACTGACCATGCCGATAAAATCGTTTTTGCGCAGCTCATCTTCCTTACTTTCTGTAATATCGAAGATCGTCCCGACCACCGAGATGACATCGCCTTTAACGTCCAGCTCGACCTTGCCAGTAGAATTTAGCCAGCGGCGCTTACTGCCGTCAAAGGGTTGGATCTGGTAATCCTCACAAAAACTGCCCTTGTTTTCCACCGCCTTCGCAATTGCCCCGCTGAAACGCTCGCGGTGTTCAGGCACAACGACCCGCAGCGTGCTATCATAGTTTAATACTTCATCCGGAGATATTGCATGAATAATCCGCGCGCGTGGCGATACTTCCAAGTGATCGGTAGCCAGCGTGATCCGGTAAAAGCCCATATTCGCAGAGTCCATCGCCAATTGAAGTGTGTCGCCAGCTTTCTGCAATTCCAAACGGGCGGTCACCTGGGTCGTAACATCTGAGGCTACCGCGATCATACCATTGATCAGTTTGTTTTCATCCTTTAGCGGCTCAATGGTCAGGTTGATATAAACGGTTCCTTCTTTTCCAAATCGGTTTAACGTAACCGGGGCTTCAAACGCTACGTAGCGCTCGCCAGTTTGATAAACCGTGTCCATGATCTCGCGGAAACCTTGGCTGTCAAGTTCCGGAATGGCATCGAACAGTGGACGTTTGACCGTAGACTCGCTGGTACGTCCCCAATAGGTGAGCATTCGTTGGTTAGCCAGTTCGATGACATGACTTGGCCCGCGATAAATAGCCATAGCCACCGGGGCTTCCGTCAATAAACTCCGCAGCTGCTCTTCAGCAAGGCCGCGCGCCTTGCTGATATTGATCTGTGCCCGGACTTTGGTTAGTAACTCTGCCGCTGAAAAGGGTTTGACCAGATAATCATCTGCTCCTGCCTCCAGCCCGTCAATCCTGGCTTCTTCACCGGCACGCGCCGATAAAAAAATGACCGGCAGCCGATAAGTATCTTCGTTTTGGCGTATCTGCCTCAAAAGCGCTTTGCCATCCATTACCGGCATCATCACATCGCTTAGGACCAATGATGGTAGTTTAGCTTTTATTTGTTCCAGCGCCTCCGCGCCGTTGCTCGCAGTATCTACGGTAAAATAGGGTTCTAATAATCTTTTAAGGTAAGCCCGCATGTCACCATTATCATCCACCACCAAGATACTGGTTTCTTTATTGACGGTGTTATCCTGGCTGCTCACCACATCACTGGCGGTTTGCGTCACATCCGCTGAATCGTTCCCTGCCTCGTCCTGTAACAGACTGTACGCCTCTCGTATAAACGGTGCAGTTACCGCTGAGAAATTAATATCGCGGGTACTTTCGACAACCTGGTTGGCGGGCAAATGTCCTTTTCCGGTTGGGATCTTAACCGTAAATGTACTTCCGATACCTTCATTACTGCTGACGCTGATCTCGCCGCCATGTAATTGAACCAATTCGTTGACAAGGGATAGCCCGATACCGGTCCCTTCATGAGTACGGCCCGCTGAATTTTCTATGCGATGAAAACGCTCAAACATGTGTGGTAGTTCCTTTTCAGGAATCCCCACACCGGTATCGTTCACTTCCAGCAGGGCGAAATTTCCTTCCTGCTTCAGACTGACTGAAATAGTTCCCTCCAGCGTATATTTAAATGCATTAGATAATATATTGAGTACGATCTTTTCCCACATCTGGCGATCTGCATAAAAGTCGCTGGTTAAACGCTGACAATCCACCAGGAGTTCCATGCCGGCCTTTTCGATGATCGAGCGGAAACTGCTGGCCAGGTCTGTAGTCAGTTCGCTGAGATCCAGTTCCTGATAAGCCGCCTGCACCCGCCCGGCTTCCACCCGGCTGTAATCCAGTAGATTATTAACAAGTTTCAGCAGCCGCATCGCATTGCGGTGGGTAGCGTCGATCTGGGCTTTTTTATGTTCGTCGGTCTCTGCTTGAAGTAGGTCCTCTAAAGGCCCTAACATCAACGTTAAAGGCGTACGGAACTCATGGCTTACGTTGCTGAAAAACGCCGTCTTGGAACGGTCGATCTCTGCCAGCGCCTCAGCCCGTTTCTGTTCCTGCTCATAAGCATAAACATTGGAGATCGCGGTATTATAAGTACCCGCTAACTGCTCGTAAAAATTTAAATAGGCCTCATCCAGTGCGCGGCAGGCACTAACCCCGGCAATGATAAAGCCAAACAAGTCTGCCTTGCCCGAGATCCTGACCGGCAGAATCATCGCGGTATGTGGTGCAATGTCATAAGGGCCGCTGCTAAAATCGCCAAACAGCGCCTGCAAATCTTCTACTTGAAGCAGTTCCCCGGAACTGATCACCTGCTGCAAAGGCCATTGGCTTTCAGCGCGGCTGATGACCGGCGGCGTTAAGACATCGGCATGAGTAGTTCCAGCGGAACTGACAAGTTTTGCCTCCGCACCCGATAACTCGTAGAAAAGCATAAAGGGCAGATCCAGCTGGTAGCTTTCGTATTGCGCATTGGTTAGATCGGCAATCTCAGTCACCGATTTAGCTTTACTGATCACCGCACCCAGGTCTTTTAAAACCTGCGTACGCCTGCCTGCCAGCATTTTCTCGGTTGTTTCCGTGATCGGGTGAAAAATACCGCCCACGCCTCCCGACTCATCACGGATCGGCGCGAAAGAAAAGGTCATCCAGGCCTCTTCTAGGTAGCCGTAACGTTCCAGGAACATCCGCTGGTCAGTAATATAAGTCCCTTCTCCCTGCTGCCCGCGGGTGAATTTATCACCCACCACTTCCAGCGCAGACTCCCAGCAGACCCGGAAATTCATACCCATTGAGCGCGGGTGCATCTCGCCGCAGATCGGCCGGTAACTGTCGTTGTAGATCTGAATAGTCTCTGGTCCCCAGGCAATGAGGATCGGGAAGGTCGATGACAGACACAGACTCACCGAAGTGCGCAAACTCTGCGGCCAGCTTTCTACTGGTCCCAGCGCAGTTTTTGACCAGTCCATAGAACGGATCAATTTACCCATCTCACCACCACCCGATAAAAATTGCTCGCTGCCTTCGGCGCTTGTTGTCATTAATGTCTTTTTATAGTTTGGTAAAGATAAGATTTCGAAGATAATTGTTGAAGTTAAGCATTTGCTTGTGGGAACTCTTACGTATTTTAAAATCATTCTGACAACAAGTCCTTCAGAATTGATGTACCAGCGGCCGTTTAGTGCAAATAGTATAAATGGCGAATACAATGCCTGTGCATGATAGAAAAATCTTGATCTGCCGTTGTTAGTTATTTCAATGAAAACCAGGAGCTCTTTAACCGAGTACCGTTGCAATACCTGCCCTCTATGCTGGGAATGACACCCGAAACCTTAGGCCGGATCAGAAGAAAACAGGTTTCTTGATTTTTGTCGAGAGCATACTTGCTTTTAAGCACTATGTTTGAACTAACAAAAAATCAGTGTCATGAAACCGGAAAAAACAATGGGCCTTACTATTAAGATCGAAGAGGCAGCCATTACAGCAGTTGCTATTTATTTCTTATCCAGATATAACCTGGGAATGCCCGTTTGGATATGGGTGTTTTTATTTTTCAGCCCTGACCTTTCCATGCTGGGCTACCTGGTGAATACCCGCATAGGGGCCGTAACTTACAATGTATTTCATCACCGTGCAATCGCTTTGGCCCTGCTAGTTATCGGATTTATAATGCACATAGACCTACTCATTACGGGTGGGTTACTTTTAGTTGCCCATTCTTCATTTGACCGTATGATGGGTTACGGCCTGAAGTTTCCGGATGATTTTAAGCATACCAGCTTGGGCTGGATGGGGGAAAAGGTGAAATAATCAGGTAGCTTACAACCTGTTGAAGATGGGCTATAAAAGTCGTTAATGACAAATCGTTGATCAAGTAAAACTTTCGATCATATTAATATATCAATTACTAATTGCGCATGGTCTTTTTGCCTACATAACAAAGTGTTATAACGCGCCCGGAATAGCCTGGTTAAGCCTCTTGAAATCAATACTTCAACTCCTTTCCATAAACCGGTTGGCCGGTTGCAATTTGTTAGCAGCAGGCTTATTAGTCCAATTTATCCCCTTTAAAAACAAAATTTTAATGATTATGGCTAAGGATGAATTTATATCATTTTCGAAATAACTCATGATTTTTAATGGTAATGATTAGTGCTGGCAACAAGCTACTTTTGCATTGCAAGCTTAGGCTACTATTTTATAATTGGATCAATTAGTTTGATCGACCCATCCGCTTCATGTTCAAGGCTGGTGACTTTTACATTTCTTAAATGCGTTTTGCCCGAAATTTCCGTATCGTGGTAAAATATATACCATTTACCTTTAACTGCTATGATGGAATGGTGTGTGGTCCATCCCTGTACGGGTTTCATAAATATACCTTTGTAGGTAAATGGTCCAACGGGGCTATCACCAATTGCATAACATAGCAAGTGCGTATCGCCTGTAGAGTAGGTGAAATAATATTTGCCCTGGTATTTATGCATCCATGATCCTTCAAAAAATCTCCGCTTGTGATCTTTACCTAACAAAGGCTTACCAATACTATCCAATATTACTACATCTTTTACATCCCCATCAAACTCGGTCATATTGCCCTTAAGTTTAACTACCCTGCAATTTATTGCCGGCCTATCATCCTGTTGTAGATCAGTTTTAGACCCATCGCTTTCATATTTTCCAGTGTTCCAACGTTGCAGTTGTCCGCCCCAAATACCGCCAAAGTACATATATGAGCTACCGTCGGTATCGGTAAAAACCGCAGGATCTATACTATAACTACCGGCTATTGGTTGCGGCAATGCCTTAAATGGACCTCTTGGGCTTTTGGAGGTTGCTACACCAATCTTAAACACATCATTTCTATCTTTTACCGGGAAATACAGATAATATGTGCCGTCTTTGTAGGCAGCATCCGGTGCCCAAAGCTGCCGACCTGCCCACGGTATATCTTTGATATCCAATCCTACGCCTTCATCTGTTACCTTACCACCCACGCTATCCATAGATAGGATATGGTAATCCTTCATAGCAAAATGATCGCCGTTGTCATTTTCTTTTATCCCGGCATCAATATCATGCGAAGGATAAATGTAAATCTTTCCCTCAAATAGGTGTGCAGACGGGTCAGCAGTGTAAATGTTACTGATCAATGGCTTGGTAAGGAATTTAACTTTGGTACTATCATTCGAGGCATTGGTTGCTTTATTACCCGGCGAATTGCAGGCTAAAAGCGAGCATAAAATTATTGGTAACCCAAGAAACAGTTTTGATTTATTTTGTGATCGATTCATGATGTTATAATTATGGCTTAGTTTTATTAATTGTGACAAGCTCAACGATGTTTATGCCTATTCCATCCATATGGTGCCCCGTTAATACAGATTTTTTATTCGGCTCTTACTTATAATTAGTTGACTAGATCACAAGATAAAGCACTGATAATAAAGCTATTCATTACCTAAGTTAAAATAACCCACATTTCTTCACAATTATCCATCAGATGTCTTGTTTATCACCCAAAGTGGTTTATAACTAGCAGGATTACAATTTGCCTGACCTAATAAATAGATCAAGCGCTACTACCTGGAAATTTTATCTGTAATATGAAAATAGTCAAAATCGGTATATCCTCCTGGTTTCTTTGCAGCATAATTGAATAGGGCAAACCTATATCCCATAAATTGAGGTATTGTGTATGCTATTTTCAATGGGGTTCCAAAGGAGATCCATTGCTTCCCGTCTAGGCTATAATAGAATTTTGCAGTATCCCTTTGGTCAGTAAAAACACACTCGGCTTTGAAGAACACTTTTTCTTGATTTAGCGCGACAATTTGCACCTGTACAGGGCGGCCCGTACTGGCGTTGACCATTACAATCATTTTGTGTTTTCCGTCTTTTCTAACGCCCACAAGGCCGTAGTTTTTTTGAAGTAAACCGAGGCCAGCAAAGTCGCCGTCTTTCATATGAGAAATATCAAGCGATACCGAACCTGTACACACCGGGCCTATGGTTCGTTGCGTTAAGGAGTTCCTGGCCATTAAAAAGTTGGTATCCACCCTTCCTGTCGTAAGCCGCAGATAGCCTTTCCGTGCGTTAACCGACCAAAGGCTATTGTCGGGATTATGGTTCCACTGCCAAACGAGTGGTAAGGCGAGGTCCCCTTTTTTTCTTGTAAATTCATCAGAAGACACAATACCGGGTATTAAACTTTTCCCGAAAGGCAAATCAAGCGTATCTGGGGCTTTCCCATTAACGCCTAAAACCGGCCAGTTATCTTCCCATTTTACAGGTACTAAATATGGTACGCGCCCTACTGCACCAAAATCCCGGAAGAGGTATGCATACCATGTTCCGTCTGGCTTATCAATGAGGCCGCCTTGGGCTACACCCTTGTCCTGTAAGGCTACCCTACCTTCGTATGGGCCAGTAATTTTATCTGCACGATGTATGACCACTGTGCGCATGCCACCGCGCGGCCAGGTGATGTTGAACAAGTAGTATTTGCCGTTCACCTTAAACAATTGAGAGCCTTCGGCGCCCAAACCTCCATTATTCCCGGAAGGCAAACTGGCGTTTTCAATAAGAGTTTGGTCAATGCCTCCCGGTTTGATGCCCGAGACATCTTCGTTTAATTCGACTAATCTTAATTTCCCGCCCCCGGTTATCATGAATACTTTCCCATCGTCATCAAAAAACAGGGAGTGATCATGCAAATCCGGGGCAAACGAAACAGCTTTCCAGGGTCCTTTTTCGATATTTTTTGTAGAGAATACGTGGGTTTTACCGGTGGGTTGGGCAAATGTAGTGACATAAAAAACACCGTCATGATACCGGAGACTACTTGCCCAGGAACCACGGCCATAAGTATTTTTACCATTGGTTAAGTTAAGGGCGTCTATATTTGCAAGCGTGTCATAAGCGTAACTGATCAATTTCCAATTGATGAGATCTTTAGATTTCATTATGGGTACACCCGGGCTCATGTGCATAGTGGTGCTGCTCATATAGTAGGCATCGCCGACCCTAATCATGCTCATATCCGGTACATCCGCATAGATAACCGGGTTAACCGCTTTCTTTTGTGCCTCAACAAAATAAGGAACAAACAGAACTGTTAAAATGAAACTAATAAAGGCATAATGTCTCATATCAATCGAAAATAATCATGCAACGCTTATTAATTATTTAGTAGTGTTAATTTGAAGAATGTTTATAGAATACGGGGCGAACGTTTTTGTAAACTTTTTGCTAATCCCGTTTACAACCGATGTAGTCGGAACTATCTTCGCAGGATCGTCAATGGTATTCGTATCTTCAGGTTTATCGCCTTTTACTACGACAAGTGTGCCATTCGGGGACACTTTAACAGCTCCGTTTAGTTCAATATCAACCTGCTGCGGTTTACCGGTAACATTTACCACCTTCAAAAATATCTTACCCGTTTTTGTGTCATTAGTGGCTACAAAAAACATGGCTGGTATGGTTGGTGGCTTTTTGTTAGCCGCACTGTCTCTTTTCGTTGCAGACCTGGTTTGGGTGGGGATATTGGTGCTAGTTAAGGGTACAACCCTATTGCCTATATAGTTGTTAAATATTTTTTGCACATAATAAGACGGGGAACCAAAACTTGTTAGCGCATTGTACCCGATCAAGTCTGAATCCCACTGCCAGGCCTTTGATATGGTTGAAGTAGCCTTATTAACATTTACAAATAGCGGCGCGTAACACGACATGATAACCAGGTCAGAATTACGTTCCATACCTGTCATCCATGCGGCGTCGCCGAGGGCTGCATTCAGGTTAGTTGTAGGTGCACCTTCTCTTGTTGCCCATTCGCCAACAAATACTTTAAAACCTTTCCTGTCGTAATTATCATAATGGGCGGCATCCTCCTCCATTTCCCAGGCGTTACGATAATAATGCTCGTCAACAATTTCGGGCTTGCGTATAGTTAATTTACCGCGAACGCCCAGAAAATCCCTACCTCCAATAGTTGCAATACACTGGAAAGCCGGATATTTGGCTTTAATAGCGTCATTAAACTGCGCGTAACGCCCATCATAGCTTCCCGATGCGTCAAAACCATCTTCATTCCCGATTTCTACGTACCGCAATTTAAATGGAGCAGGGTGGCCGTCAGCAGCTCGCCTGGCACCCCAATAAGTGTGCGTATCTCCCGTAATATATTCAATTTCATTTAAAGCATCGTCAATATATGGCTTCAATAACGGCCCCGCATCCACATGGTCGCCATCGAGCGAATAACCTGCATACACGGCCAATAAAGGTTCCATATTTATGTCTTCACACCATTCTAAAAACTCAAGTAAACCCATTCCGTCGGTTGCACGGTAACCCCATGAACCTTTATGGCCCGGCCGGCTTTCAAGAGGCCCTAAAGTTGTTTTCCATGGAAAAGCGTCTGTTAACTTTGGCCCTTCCAGGAAATTACCACCCGGAAATCTTAAAAAAGCCGGTTTCATATCGGCCAATAACTTCATAATATCTATCCTGTTACCATTAATCCTATTGTTATAAGTAGGTGGGAATAGTGATACCAGATTAAAGTAGTAAATCCCCTTACGGTTGGTAGAAATTACAAAGCGGGCATCTGCTGTGGGCTTAACATTAGATGCCGTACGTAACTGCAATTGATACTTTTTCCAATAATTACTTTTTTGCAAGGCAACCTCTCCGGAAGCGTAAACGGTTTTACCATCGCTGCTTTCTATACTTACGGTTATTGGCCCGGCTGTATTGTTTTCGATAAAAGGAGCGTCAGAACTTGAGGCTGAGCCATCCGGACGGCGACGGGGAGGCGTACTGCCTAAACCTTTAATATAAAACGAGGCCTGGTAAACGGTATTCGGTTTCACAGGTATTCCCCAATAGCCATCGTTGGCAATGCCCGCCCTGCCCCCATCCGTTTCAACAACCAGTTTTAAACAAGTTGTCAGTGCACTGTTGATGGCGTGCCCCCGCTGATCCATCGAGACGTTGTCAGGATCTCCGGCAACCAAATGTATGGAGCTCCCGGCCTTCCCTTCCTGAACAAGGTTCCAGGCTTCCGGACTTTTTGCGTTATCTTTAAATATTCGGTTCCTTAGCAATTCCGCATACACGCCACCATCATAAGAATGGTTGATCTCCTCTGTCATCAGCCCATATAATTGCTTGCTAACAGTAACACCTGGCTTGCTTAATTGAAGTGTTAATTTAGGATTTTGCGCTATTAACTTTGTTGCGGTAAACAAAAAAACGCATAAGCTTAACGTGGTACATGCCTTCTTCATCATTTATTTTTGGATTATTAATTGTGTTTTAGACACTTAAATTGGTTAGCAAATGTAACAGGATTTTTTATTTAACAATCGATTGTTTAAAAAAATTCATGGGCGAAATAAAAACCTGCGAAAGACATTTAAATGGGCTTCTTCGTCAACAGATTAGCTATCAAACTTGGCGCTATACGCCAATTAAATTGATTGCAATCGATTTAATAACGGAGTTGGGTTGTTTGCACAGCTTCCTGTTAAATTATGCTCGTTTAACATGCAATGCAACCACACATTCAATGAATAAATGTAGAATTACCTATCAATCGAAATATGCGATAAATGCTGAAAATGTTAAATAAATAATTGTATTAAATACAATTATTTATTTAACTTAAAAGTCGTGATTGGTCCCAATGCTCTCACGACTAAACACCTAAAACCAAACCAATTTTTAAACTTAAATCATCAAAAAATGAAACGAAAAAGTTTAGCTATTTTAATAGCAGTCATGTTAACAAGCGTTATTTGTTATTCCCAAAACAGCCAGCCCGCAGTATTGGAAGATTTCAAACCCTCTGTAGTGAACCAACCAGGGCAAGAATACCCGCAAGTCAATTCTCAGGGCTACGTCCGTTTTCGTATCATGGCACCGAAGGCCGACAGCATTAAAGTTAGTCTTGGACTTGGCGGGAGGGGCGGCACTAAACTTGCTAAAGGTGCTGATGGCGCATTCACCGGCACTACAGAGGGGCCGATGGATGAAGGCTTTCATTATTATCACTTGACTATTGATGGAGGTGTGTTCAATGACCCGGGGGCATTAAATTTTTACGGCTCTACACGCTGGGAAAGCGGTGTAGAAATCCCAGCTCATGATCAGGATTTTTACGCCTTAAAAGATGTACCACATGGCAACGTACAGCAAGTGCTTTTTCCATCTAAAAGCACAGGTATGGCGTGCAGGGCATTTGTTTACACCCCGCCGGGTTACGGGGCCGATAATTCTCAACGCTACCCGGTATTATACCTGCAACATGGTTGGGGAGAAGATGAAACCGCATGGAGCAACCAGGGCCATGCTAATTTAATTATGGATAATCTAATTGCCGGAGCCAAAATAAAACCGTTTATTATTGTAATGACTTACGGGATGACCAACGAGGTAAAGTTCGGGGGGATCAGAAACTTTAAGATCGAACCTTTTCAGACTGTTCTAACAGATGAACTGATCCCTTACATAGATCTTAATTTCCGTACGATTGCCGAAAAAGGGCAACGTGCAATGGCGGGCCTATCAATGGGCGGAATGGAAACACATACGATAACACTTAACAAACCCGATACTTTTGACTACTATGCACTGCTAAGCGGCGGAGTTTATTCACCGGCCGAACTTAACGGAAAAGCAAAACCCAAATTAATTTTTATAAGCTGCGGCAGCAAGGAGAACCCATCTGGTGTAAATAAGGCCGTAGCTGCGCTAAAAGAAGCGGGCTACAATTCAGTTTCTTTTATTTCCGAAAACACGGCTCATGAGTTTTTAACCTGGCGCAGAAGCCTGCAAGAACTTGCTCCACTGTTATTTAAAAAATAACAGTGCCGTATTAAACTTAGCAATAGATCCAAATGATATTAAAATGAAAATGTGCATTCATATTAAATAATGCTCACTATACTATTAGCTATCGCGTTACGCGGTAGCTAATAGTTTAACATTTGTTGCAGGCTGTTTAAATATCTATCGCGCTGGTAACTCGTGAGGCTTAAACTGGAAGTTGACAGCTAAATACTACGTTAGGATTAATGCAGTCTGCCAGATAAGTAAAATCTGCGTCCAGTGCGCAATTCATGAAATTTTGGGCCAATACATGTTAAAATGCCCGGGATAGCCTGCTTTTGATCGAACCAAAGCTAATAGGTCTTGGCGCATAACACCATTGTAATTAAACACCAATCCCCAATTTTATGACAGTAGTTAAGTTACCGCACCCCCTGCCCATCTTCACCTCTCCTCTTTATTCCAAAGAAATTTTCAGTACACGTTGCCCGGACAATGGCTATTTAGGCAGGTAGAATAATCCCCCAAATAATTAACTCATTTATTATTCATTACTCGCGTCATTTTGCCAGATTCGTCTTTCATAGCGTTTTAGAGACTAACCAATTCCGGTGCTATATTAAATAGCTCTTCTGCTTTAGCCCAATAATGTGGTATTGCCACATCCATTTATACATTTCACAAAAATTGACAATATTCCAAATTCGATCTTGTAGATTTATTTATAAACCAGGCCGCATTAATTATAAGATAATAATTTCGTGAGAATCCCCCCCCTATTCTCATCCTTCATGTGAACCTACCAAACTCCATATCATGATAAATAGATACGATCGAATACAATTTTTAGGTCTGTTCTTACCAATTGCTGTATTGGTATTTAGCATAAGCTTGGCAAACGCACAAACGCCAACGGCTGTAAGGGCTGATATCAAGGTTACGCCCGTTATTAACGTACCTGCAGGTTGTTCGAGGCTAGCGCGTGATCCGGCCACCGGCCATCTGGTATATATCAATCAAAATGGAAATGTGTACGAAGTAGTAACCAAAAACGGTACGAATAGCAGCGTGCTGATAGCTACCAAAACCGACCATCAGATTACGCTTTTGCAGGGGATGGCTTTTAAAGGCAAGACGCTTTATTTAATTGGCAACCGCAATGCCGATAGCATTAGTTACGAGGGTAAAATAGTGAAAGGCGTTTTACAAAGCAATGGAACGAGAGTTTGGACTCCTGTATTGACTACTGAAAAATATGGCTACACCAATACCGCATACAACCACGGTTACAGTGGCATCGCAGTGAGCCCGGATAGTAGTTACCTTTTTATCAGCAGCGGATCAAGAACAGACCATGGGGAAATTCAAACTCGTGCGGGCTTAAAACCGGGATTGAGGGAAGAGCCGCTTACCTCCGCCATCTTTCGAATCCCTATCAATTCCACCAACGTTATCTTACCCAATGATTCTGCCAGGCAGGTAAGCTCAGGGTATCTGTATGCCGACGGGACACGCAACTCTTTCGACCTGGCTTTCGGGCCTGACGGCAATTTGTACGGCTGCGAAAACTCAGGCGACCGGGATGATCCGGATGAACTGAACTGGATACGGCAAGGCCGGTTTTATGGTTTCCCCTGGGTGATGGGCGGCAACGAAACGCCTATGCAATTCGCTGGCTATAATCCTGCAAATGACAAATTGATTGACCCGCGCAGCAGTGCCGCACAACGGGGCTTTTTTTATAATGACCCTAATTACCCAAAACGACCTAAAAGAGCCTTTACCTCCCCAATAATTAATATCGGGAGTTATGCAGATAAATACCGCGACCCGGTAGATGGGATTGTTAAGGACGCCAATGGCGAAGGACTAAAGTTTGGAACTTTTACAAGCCACCGGTCGCCATTAGGATTGGTGTTTGACAGGGACAGCCTTTTGATTGACGAATTTAAAGGTCATGGATTTGTTATGGGCTGGACAAAAGGGGCGGACAAAACATCTGCCGAAGTGGGACCGTTTAACGACCCCGGGGAAGACATCCTGCATATTCAATTGATATATGATGCTGCAACGGATAATTATAAAATGCAAACTCAGCGTATAGTGGGCGGCTTTCATAACCCGGTAGATGCCGAAATGGTTGACAACAATATTTATGTGATAGAATATGGTGGGTCGTCGCCCAAAATCTGGAAGGTAGAATTGCCCAAATCCACGGCCTGTGGTCCGAATGCTTACATCACGCGCGAACAGTACAACAACATTCCGGGGAATAAGATAAGTGATCTGACCAGTAATTCTAATTACCCAACTAAGCCCAGCTCCATGACAAAGCTCACCTCCTTCGAAGCCCCGCTTGGGGTTGGAGACAACTACGGTGTGCGGATCCGTGGCTACATTGTTCCGCCCATTACTGGTAATTATACATTCTGGCTAGCTGCAGACGATGCAGCGGAGTTATGGCTGAGCACCGACTCGACCGTTGCTGCAAAAAAGAAAATTGCAACCGTAACTAGCTATACCGCTTCGCGGGTATTTACCAAATTCCCTTCTCAACAGTCGGCACTAATTAAACTCACTGCCGGTAAAAAATACTATATAGAAGCCTTGCAGAAAGAAAGCACCGGGAATGATAATCTATCTGTTAAATGGCAATTGCCTAATGGAGTTACCGAATTGCCGATACCCTGTACCAGGTTAGCACCTTACCTGCAAGCCGCACCGGCGCTGGCCTTGGAAAACAACAGCTCATTAATGCAAATCGATTCGTTAAATAGCGGCCTGCAATTATACCCAAATCCGGCAAAAGATATTTTAACTATCGCTTTGGTCGCGGTGAACAATGGGGCTGCAAGTATTAGCATAACTGATTTGCAGGGCCTCGAAGTGTACCAAAACCGGCTAAAGTTGCTGAAAGGCGAAAACAAAATAGCAGTTAATACAACAACATTTCGTAACGGCCTGTACGTTGTCAATATCACTTACGATGGGAAAAAATATCTGAGAAAAATGCTTAAGGAATAGCGTTCCACCTTTCAGTTTATACCAGCTAATTCGTCAATGGCTAAAAGATATCTACCTTTAAAAGTTTATAATTAATGAATTACTCAACCAGCAATTCGTGAGTGATTGCTGCAGCGAATCCGCGCAGACTGGCTATTTGTATGCCTCTGCAAACTGCTACAGGCTCGCCGGGACTATTCGGTAATTTGCCTTATAAAGTGGATATTCCGAATGCATCAACCACGCAAAGCGCACGAGATGGTTTGAGTCACCCGGAATATTCACTGCCTAAAACCCTTGTCAAACAACTTATCGATTGATAATACACTAATTTAGATTAACAGCATGATCATATATTTACAGTTAAATGATCTCTGCATTATCTTTATCAATTGAATGATTAGGAACTACTATTTTAATGAAGTTCTGATACGCACATCGTAAGCATTTTGGCGCTGACGTTTGTTGACAATCACGCTATCAATGCCTCTAACAATTGTGTTTTTGCCTGTTTCCCTACCTTCAGCAAATAGGTAGTACCTGCCGGGTTCGATATTGTCAAAGTGCACCTCGCCAACTGCATCGGCACGTTCCTTTTTATCAAATTCATCGTGTAGGCTATCCGGATGATACGTACTGTCCCTATTTAAATAAACAAGGGCCTGGCCAACTTGTAACTCCTGGTGAATTACCTTTACATTAATTGTTCCGTTACCGTTTAAATCGTCTTTGCAGGCGGCCAGGCTTAGAATTGTAATTGCCAATAAAAACGCCTTTGCAATGATTTTATATTTTGGCATGCTTTACTCCTCCCCCTTGTTTTTTAGCATGGTTAATAAAGTGTAGGCGTTTTTTGTGACGATGGGTGTATCTGGTAGTTTCGAAATAATAGCAGTAAAGCCATCCACTGCGCTACCTAACTCCACAGCCTTCATGGCAAAATTATTACCACTGGCTAAAAAGAGGTAATGTTTACCTTCCCAGCTTACTAAAGCCTCATCCGGGACGGCAAAAGACTGCTGATCATTTACAGCAATCTCAGCATTAACGAAACTACCCGGCAACAAATCACGGGTGGGGTTTACTAAATGGCAATGCACTTCAAGAGCATTATTTTCGTTAAGGTTGTGTGTTATAAGTTCGATCATGGCTGGATATTTCTTGTCAGGATCAGCGTTTGAAGAACACATCACTTTTTGCCCTTTGTGTAAAAGATGGGCATCACTTTCAAATACCTGGAGATCTATATGCACTTCAGTCGGATCTATCAGTTCAAAAAGAACGTCTGAGGGCGCCACATACTTTCCAGGATTGATATTGACCTTACTCACATAGCCTGTCAACGGGGCGTAGATGGCTACCGACCGTGAAATGCTGCTTTCATTTAGCCGGTTTGGGTTGATGCCTATTAAACGCAGTTTTTCGCCTAATGAACGGGTTAACACTTTTTGAGTTTCAAAATCAGCTTTAGATTGCTGTAAAACACGCTGGCTGTTAGATTGGCTTTTATTGAGTTCTGCCTGTCTATTATAATCAGCTTCATTAAATTCCAGCCGTGCCTTTGCCGCAAGGTAATCCTGTTGCATCTGGATAAAGGCCTGATCTTCCAAAACGGCCAGTAACTGGCCTTTTGTTACCTGCATACCGGGTATCAGTTTACTACTTTTAACATAGCCACTCAATGGGAAGCTTACCGTGTGTACATTTTCGGGCGGTACATCCACAGTACCGTTTACTTTGATGAGTGAGTGCATAGCTTTATGCGTTACCGCCCCTATCTCCATCCCGGCGTTCCTGATCTGCTCACTGGTCAGGCTTATCTTGTTTTGATCAGCTTGATTAGTATTTTCCTTCTTATCAACTTCCGGTTGTTTTTCAGGTTTGCTGTTACATGCTGTCTCTAATATGGCTGGTATCAGTACCAGTATCATTTTTAATTTAATGTTTTGCATATAAATTTTTTAGTAAGTGTTTCCTTGTAGTTTTTCTATTTCGAATACAGCTTCGTTAAACTGTTGCACGGCCTGGTAGTACTGTCCGCGTGTATCAAATGATTGATTGACTAAGATAACCCAGTTAAGGTAGTCTATATCGCCACCTGCAAGCCGTTTGGATGCAGAATTGATTATAGCAGCACTGTTAGGTAATAACGCTGTTTGGTAAGTGCGGATCAGTTCCAGGTTACGGTAGTAGGTTTCATAGGCATTGGCCAAATCATTGTCAACCCGGGCCTTCAGATACTCCAGTTCTTTTTGTTGTATCCCCACTTGAGTTTTAGCCGCCCTGGTGCGCGCCAGTTGAGCTCCAAAGAAAAGAGGGATGCCGACACCTGCAGTAACAGATTGAAAGCGATCTCCTTTTTCAAAAAAGCGGTCGGTATGATCAGGTAAGCTTTGCCAACCCCTTAACGACATGTTTGCATACCCGATATTAAGGCTTGGAAGCCACTTGTTCTTTTGCAATCGATAGGAGGCATTACTTTGCACTATTTTAGCTTGTTGCAGTTGTAATTGTGCATTGCTTGCGGTTGAAGACGCATTTAAACTAATAACCGGGGCAGTATAAATAATACTATCCGCCAAAGGGGTAACCGGGCCGGCACTATTGGTTAAGAGGCGCAATCTGTTTTGGTAAATGTTTTTATCCGTCAGCAGGTTTTTAAGCTGTACCGAAATGAGGATACGTTGATTGGCTGCAGTCGCGGTTTCCAACCTGTCAGCGTCGCCGGCTTTGAACCTGTTGTTTGCCTTCTCCAAAAAACGGCCGTAAATACTATCGGCTTGCATAAGCACCTTTTGCTTTTGGGTCATCACCAACAAACTGTAAAATACTTGCTTCAGTTCGGTCTGCAAATCAGCCAACCGGTTATTTGTCTCACTTTTAGCAATGGTTATATTTGCTTTTGAAACAGCCCGCTCCCGGGCGTAAACGGTAGGGAACTGGAAGCCTTGCATGACGGAAAACCGTGTGTCTTTAACGGTACTGTTCAGCTGTCCATATTCCATACCCAGCGCAATCCTGTCCAGGTCAAATGAAGCAGGCAATAAAGCCTTACTATATTGTTCATTCAGTACCGCTGCCTGAATTGCCAGATTATTTGTTTTTAAACGCTCGCTTGCCTGTTCCAGCGTTAATGTAGTTTGCGCTGAAGCACTGTAACCCACAAAGCAAAGCAATAAAGTTGTTACCGCTGTTTTAGGTACTGCCCGGAAAAACTTAAAGCCTTTTTCAAAAAGAATATAAAAAATGGGTAGTACGAATAAGGTTAGCATAGTTGATATGATTAAGCCGCCTATAACCACGGTAGCCAGTGGCTTTTGAACTGCACCTCCCGCGCCATTACTTATAGCCATTGGGATAAAACCAAGCGACGGTACCAACGCAGTCATGAGTAAAGCCCGTAATTTTGATCGGGTGGCAGTCATCACAATGGTTCGGATGTCTGTTTCCCCCTCGTTTTTAAGCCGGTTGAATTCCGATACCAGTAGTATGCCATTGAGAACAGCAACACCAAACAAGGCAATAAAGCCCACACCTGCGGAGATGCTGAAAGGAAGATCTCGGATCCATAAAGCGAAAATGCCACCGGTGGCAGATAAGGGTATCGCTGTATAGATGAGTAACCCCTGTTTTACAGAGTTAAAGGCAAAATAGAGCAGTAAAAAAATCATAAGCAATGCAACGGGCACCACTACCGAAAGCCTGGCTTTGGCACCATTCATATTTTCGAAACTCCCGCCGTACACCAATTTGTAATCTGCCGGTAATTTCAGTTGCTGCTGCACTTTTTGCTGCAATTCCTTTACGATAGATTGTACATCGCGACCGCTGATATTAAAACCAATCACAATTCGCCTGCGGGTATCTTCACGCTGTATCTGGTTCACTCCTTCCACTTCCTCTATCTGCGCCACCTGCGAAATAGGGATCTGCTGTCCGCCCGGTGTCGGAATCAACAAATTACGGATATCGGTGAGATCCCGGCGTGATTCATTGGCCAAACGAACTACCAGGTCAAAGCGTTTTTCGCCTTCAAAAACCTGTCCGGCGCTCTGCCCGGCAAATGCGGTATTTACTGCCTGGTTGATATCCAGAACATTTAAACCATATTTCGCCATTGCATCCCGGTTATAATGAATTACTACCTGGGGCATCCCGGTAACCGTTTCTTCGTAAACGTTTATTGCGCCCGGCACGGTTTGAATAATATTGTTTAAGCGGTGCGCGTAGTTGGTTAACGAATCAAGATTTTCGCCGAAGATCTTACACACCACATCCTGGCGCGCACCGGTCATCAATTCGTTAAAACGCATTTGCACAGGAAACTGAAAGCCCACGCGAATACCGGGTACTGCCGACAATGCATGGGTCTTTTTTCTGATAAATCAGGGAAAGTTTTTGCTGATGTCCATTCACTTTTAGGTTTCAGGATCACCATCATATCCCCCGCTTCAAAAGGCATAGGATCGGTAGGGATTTCAGCGCTGCCTATTTTCGTGACCACCTTTTCAACCTCCGGGAATTTCTTCAGCAAAATAGATGATGCCTGCTGCGTGTACTTGATGGTGTTTTGGAGATTGCTACCCGTGAGCAACCGGGTTTCTACCGCGAAATCTCCCTCTTCTATCTGCGGAATAAATTCACCCCCCAAACCCATCATCAGGTAAATGGATAAAGCGAAAAGGCTCAGCGTGATTGCGATTACCGATCGTGGATAGTTGATCACCTTTTTTAATATGGGTTGATATTTACCTTCCAGCCAGGCAGTCATTTTATCTGCAGGTGTTTTTTTATGATTTAGTTTTTTATTTAAAAAAAGTGCATTCATCATCGGCACATAGGTAACCGACATCACAAAAGCCCCTAATATGGCAAATGCTACGGTCAAAGCCATTGGTTTGAACATCTTGCCTTCGATGCCCTGCAAAGACAGAATAGGCAAATAAACAATCAGGATAATGATCTGGCTGAATACCGCCGAATTGATGGTCATCCCTGTAGATTTTTCGATCTCCTGATCCATATCATCCTGCGATAGCCTGTCAATAGTTTTGAACCTTTTCTCGTGAGAAAAGCTATGTAAAACGGCTTCTACTATGATAACGGAGCCATCTACGATCAAACCGAAATCTATCGCACCTAAACTCATCAAATTACCGCCTACCCCAAACATGTTCATCAGGATAATTGCAAAAAGCATGGAAAGCGGTATCACAGACGATACGATCAAGCCTGCGCGGATATTTCCCAGGAAAAAAACTAACACAAATACTACAATAAGGGCACCTTCCATCAGGTTATGCTCTACAGTTTCAATAGCGTTGTTTACCATTTTGGTACGGTCCAGGAACGGTTCAACTACCACACCCTGGGGCAGCATTTTTTGGATCTCAGCTATTTTCGCTTTCACACGCTTCACTACAACAGACGAATTCTCACCTTTAAGCATCAGCACAACCGCACCCGCTACTTCACCCTTATCATTAAAAGTCATGGCGCCATACCTGATCGCCGATCCAAAACGTACCTCTGCAACATCGCGGATCAGCACGGGCAAGCCGTTAGGCAAGGTTTTGACTACTATCTTTTCAATATCCTGCAGGTTTGTTGTTAACCCCTCGCTGCGGATGTAAAGTACGGTAGGCCCTTTCTCTATATAAGCACCGCCGGTATTTTGATTGTTACGGCCCAGCGCGTCAAAAACTTCTGCGATGGTTACATTGCTTGCTTTCAGTTGGCCCGGCTTCACTGCAATCTCGTATTGTTTAACATTGCCGCCAAAACTGGATACCTCAGCCACGCCGGGAGTACCCATTAGCTGTCGCCGCACAACCCAATCTTGAAGCGTACGCAACTCTGTCGGCCCGTATTTCCCTTCGTAACCGGGCTTAGGCCTCACTACATATTGATAAATTTCACCCAAACCGGTAGACACCGGCGCTAGTTCCGGCGCGCCTATGCCGTTAGGCAGGTCCCGCTGCACAGCTTGCAAGCGCTCGCTTACCTGCTGCCGGGCCCAGTAAAGATCAGTTGCGTCTTCAAACACAATGGTGACTAACGATAGCCCGAAACGGGAAAAGCTCCGGATTTGCTTTAGCCCGGATATGTTACTGCACGACTGCTCGACAGGGAATGTAATCAGGCGCTCCACATCAGGAGCACCAAGAGATGGAGAAACCGTAATAACCTGCACCTGATTATCAGTAATATCAGGTACGGCGTCTATAGGTAGTTTGGTCACTTCATATCCACCCCAAATGACTAAGGCGAATACGAACAGACCTATGAGCAGCTTATTCCGAACGGAAAAGCTGATGATCTTATTCAGCATAGATATTCAATAAAATTTTTAATAATATACAACAGGCAGATACGCGGCTAACATAGCCGGCAACCTGAAATGAAAAAAGTTTAAGAATACTATGCCTGAGGCGGCTTAAAAGAAGGATCTATGGGAGCATTACATACCTCAAAGGAAAGCCGGTAAGAATTATGCTGAACAACAGCGTACCAAGGCTTCTTTAATGCAATTACAGATTGTGTAAGTGGTACATTAAATTGTATAAATGTATTGCAATCGGCTTTTTTAAAGGGGAGTCTATTATCTTCGGCATCATCGTTATCGTCAATATCATTCCCCAAATAATGCATAGAAATAAATTGCATAATGCCCACATGATTCAGTGTGCGATGCGTGAGATAATGGGAAACGAGCAGAGGAGCCTTCAGCAACTCACATACGCAGCCGTTCAATAATATAAGTGGAAGAAAGAGGTAGATCAATGCCTTTTTCACACTGCAAATATAATTTTTAATATTTCATAACTCCTGTTTTTAAAAATTCCTTTAAAAACAAATGTAATGTCTCAATGCACGTTATCAACAGAAAGCCGGATAAACCCATTAATAACAGCAGTTAACCTTAGGAAGATGGCACAATGACTATACCTTTACCGCACCGCGCCGAACACGAATTTAAATTTGCTGCTACAATAAAAAACCGCCGGATCTCACAACCGGCGGTTTATACTAATCAACAATGTAAACGATATTACTCTAAGTTCAATATGCTTAACCGTGCATAAAGTTCCGCCACGCAAGCTTCGTCCAACAGCCATTTGGATTTGTTTAATTCATCGGGCTTTGGCAACCAACTGTGGGTTGTTAAACTATATTTATCTTTCGCATTTACCCAGGCATAATTAAGATCATGTTCGATAGCCGATACATATTTATAATTGCCATCAACTTTATATAATGCTTCATATCCTCTAAATAATACAGCGACAAACCAGGGCAGATCTATATGGTGAATTAAGTTTTTATCGTGCGGAACAGCAGTAAAATAGTTATAACTATCAGCTGCCAGTAGTTTAGCTTGCTGCAGGTATTGTTTCTCGCCGGTAAACTGGTAAAGCATTACTGCAGCTTCTAACAGGGAGCCGGTGTTATAGGTCCAGAATGTGCGGTTTTGTTTCCCGTCAAGCTTTACATCATTAGTAACTACACCTGTAGTGCTGTCGCGAAGCGTTTGGTACATCCATTGATAGAACTTTTTGCCCTGTTCCAGGTAATATTTATCCTTGCATCCTTTATATATTTTCAACGCGGTTAAAGTAGCCATTCCATTTGTACAAGCAGGCTTTTGATCCTTATGTCCTTCTAACCAGGTTACGCCGCCGCCAGCGTCATTATTCCACCCGCTTAAAATAAACTTAAAAACCCCCTTTGCCCTTTGAAGGTATAAGGGATTTTTAGTATTGAAATAGGATTCCATATAGTCAATACCTACAAGGCCATTATCGTCATAATAACGGTCGGCTTTCTCAAATTTAACCGGGTAGGCCTGATAGCCAGCCGGCTGCCGTACCGTATCCCGATACTGCTCTATCCCCATCACCAAACTATCCTGATAAGGTTTATATTTAGCTTTTAATGCCGGCATCCTCATCAGCACATTTGTTGCAGAAAAGACGCCGGAGAACGGCCATAAGAAGCTTACTTCTTTCTCTTTTACGCCTTCACCCTGAAAATAATTGAGGGTATCCTTTTTATTGGATGGATAGTTTTCCGAAAAAAGTCCATTTTGTTTTGGAACACGGTAGAGCCTCCAAATATTAGCATACATACTTTCCGCACGTTGCCGGTATACCGCCGAATTTTTTTTTAGCTGCGCGGATGATTTTTGAAAACAGCCGGCAACAAGAATGCCTGCCACAACTAAAGCCAACGATTTACAATTTATTAAATTCATTTTTTGAGATGATAAGTTTACTGTGCCGATGGCGGAGGTGTTTTTGTACCCCAATTTTTGTTTGGCTGATTGCCCATTAGAAATTTTAACTTACCACCTTTAATTATTTCATCGCGGTAGAGCCAGCAATTATTCAATGGCACACCGTTAAATTCGGCTGACTGGATATACACATTTTCCTTACTGTTGTTGTTGGTTTCTATTGTTAGCTTTTTGCCGTTACCCAAGGTAATCAGAGCCTTATCAAATAGTGGGCTCCCCAATTCAATTATTGGGCGCAAGTCTGTAAATCCTTTCACATCAAACAAACCTAACGCGTTTATTACATACCACGAGCCAAGTTGCCCCTGGTCTTCGTCCTGCCCGTAACCATAGCCATGTATGGGTTCGGTACCATAAAACTCCTGGCCAATAAGCCTTGTCCACTTTTGAGTTAACCAGGGCTTACCCGAGAAATTGAATAACCAGCTAATATGCAGGTTGGGCTGATTACCATGGTTGTAAATAGAGTTGATCCCGGCGAAGGCATCAATAGTTTTGCCACCACCAAAGCCAAGTTTCTCTGAAACCGTAAAGATGCTGTCCAACCGTTTATTAAAGTTATCCTTCCCTATAGCATCTATTAACCCGGCCGGGTTTTGAGGCACATAGAAGGTGTATTGTACCGCGTTCCCTTCCTGATATCCCCGCCAAGGCTGATAAGGGTCAAACTTGTCGATAAAGGTGCCGTTTGCCCTTTTTGGCTGCATCAGTTTATTCTTTGGATTGAAGATTTGTCGCCAGCCGTTTGATAATTTGATCAATTGTTGATAGTCTTCAGTTTTATCCATCGCTTTAGCCATTTGAGCTGCTGCAAAGGCACTGTAGCTATACTCTAATGTGTGTGAACCTGCAAAGTTAGATCCGGTGGAATCAGTCACAAAATCTCTTCCGGTTTGGTCAAAGTATGGCACAAAACCACGTTCTACAAAAGCCTTAGTATCCAATTTACCAGATCCAACCGGGCGATTTTTAGAATTAAGCTCGTTGGCTTTGACAGCCTCATAAGCAAGTTTTACATCGTAATTACGAATGCCCACATTATATGCACCGGCCACCGCGAGCGCCACAAAGTTGGTACCTACCCCGGATACATATTCACTATTGGCCACTCCATCACTGAACCATCCTTTGTCTTTGTAAATCTGCAATTGTGTATTTACAAAGCTACCGTACCATTCCGGATATGACAGTGACCATAGCTGCGTGATATTCCAGAAACCTCCCCAAATGGCGTCTGTGTTGATGAATTCGGCTTTCAGGTTTTTATCTGTTTGTGCTGGTAACTGGCCTGTTTGTCCGCCATGTTTAGGATAGTCGCCATTTACATCGCTGGCTATGCCCCTGCCCAAAAGCGCATGAAAAAGCCCCGTATAAAATTTGGTTTTGTTTTGGATATCGCTGCCCTCCACTCTAATTTTACCTAATTGCTGCTCCCAGGTTTTTTGCGCATTTATTCGCGCCTGGTCGAATGAAAGGCCTGTCGCTTCCGCTATAAAATTTGCTTTTGCATTAGCATTTGAAGTGTAGGACAACCCTGTTTTAACAACAACTACTTCGTTATCAGATGTTTGATAATTGAGTACCAGTCCAGCCCCTTTGCCAATCGCAACGGTAGTATCCGCTTTTACGGCCTCGCCCACAAAAGCATCAACACTTAAGGGCTTCTTGCTCAACTCACCGTAGAAATACATATTCACTTTCCCTTGCGGATCATAAATGTTTACGTATTTAGGATAAGTGCTTACAAACCCTTCAAAGTGGGTATCATCCAGCATTTTTACCGATGCATCAATTACGTCGCTACTTTCCCCTTGTTTGTTTCCTATATCCAATATAATATGCGACAGGTTATTTTTAGGAAAGGTGTAACGCTGGAAACCGACGCGCTTTGTTGCGGTAAGTTCTGCTGTTATTTTATAATCATCAAGCAGTACTTTGTAATATCCCGGCTCTGCAACCTGATTTTTCCGATCGAACTTGGAACGATAGCCAGATTCCCTGCCTTCCAGATCACCCGGGCGGACGCGTAGCTCGCCAGTTGTTGGCATATAACTTACGCCACCAACCTGCCACTCATGGAAATGAACAAAACCCTCTATAGAGTTTTGTCGGGTGTCATATCCTACCGCTTCCCAACCAGAGGGATTTCCATAGTGCCCGTTTGTGGATGGTGCCAGTTTTGCCATACCGTAAGGCACGGCAGCGGGCGTATAAAAAAACCATCTGCTATGTGCAGTACCGATATTTGGATCAACGTATTTGGATACAGATTCCCGCTTAACACTGCAGCCTGCAATTAAAATGGCTAGCAAAGCAGCACCGGGGATAAACTTATTTCTCATGAACATATTTTATAGCAGTGGCACAAACCACCAGGTTTTTATTTATCATAGATTGCCATCATGGCCTGCACGCGTTGCATCCAGGCCTGATCAACCCCCTCAATTTCCGGTGAGCGGTTCGAAGCATCGAAACTGGCGAAAAAGTAGTATGCCTTAGCATCCGCATTGCGTGTCGCCTTATTTAAGGCATCAATATTATTACGGGCAAAAGTAAGCCACTTTTTATCTTTATCCTGCTCATAAAGCCTGATCATTCCCTGGCTTCCCCAGCCACACCATGCCGGGTTGATGCGCGTTTGGGTTGGGTCGGTATTAAAAATATAGCCTTTAAATTGCGCATTCCATAATACGGCATTCATAGCATTGCCAATAGCCTGTGCTTTGGCCAGGTAACTTGCATCATTAAGAGCCTTTCCATAGAGGATATCAGCTTCTAACATTACGGCATTATCATAAGTGAATTTTTCAAAGTGTTTAACGCCTGCGCCGCCGCCGTCAATTTTCCAGATATACAATCCGCTGGCCGAATCATACATCGTATTGTTAAGCCAGGTATTTACTTTTGTCGCCCAGTCGCGGTAGGTCGCTTCGCCGGTGATGGTAAACAACTTAGCAAAAAGCTGCATCGCCACTCCATTTGACTGTGTTGGTTTATCGGGTTTAGATGTATTCCACCAAAAGCCTCCGCCATAGGTACTATCCCAAAGTCCGCTGTTAATTAGCCAATCGGCACATGCTTTAGCCTTAGCTAAATAAGCGGCTTTATCATTACCGGTAGTTATTTCATAAGCTTCCAGGTAAACCATGCCCGTGAGGCCGTTATCATCAACAAATTTATCACCCGCGGCGCCGCTGCCATCCAGATGCACTGCGGCGAAGTAACCGCCGCGAAGGTCGGCCTTATCCCAGAAGTTCTCCATAAAACTGAATGTTCTGTTCATGTACGGCAGAGCCGATGCGTCGCCGGCAGCGACTAAAGCAGCATCCGCATAAATTTGGCTAACGTTGTACCACTCATAGCAATCGTTGGCGTGTGAAGTAGTATTGGCACGATAGCTAAAGTTTGACGTAAGCAAATTACTGCTGATAAAACTGCGGGTCTGCTTTGCCAGATCAAGGTAATTCGTAACTGCCGCAGGTGGATTTACTACCGGTGGTGTAGTGCCCCCGGTACCTGGTGTTTCTCCATTTTTTTTACTACATGATGCGGACAAAACAGTCGCCACAACCATCAGGCCCAAAAATACTTTTTTCATAAGACAGATTTTTAAACCGGTCACCAATGGCTATGGGCAGTGGTAACCGGTGGTTTGTAACAGTCTATAAAACTGTTACTTTATGTGTATAAGCATTAGGTTGGAAGATTACGTCAACTTTGACATTCTTTTTGTCGGCCGATGGATCGAACTTATAGGTATTATCCCATTGCGTGTTGGCAACAGGTACTACGTTAAAGTAGGCCGCAGGTTGGCCTGCGGGTGCAACGTTGTTAGCATTAGTGCTGCCTACATATTCCAGCCCGGCCGCTGTGTGAATAATGAACTTGTAACGTTCATCACGCCCCCAGGAAAATTGGTAGAATTCCACAGCTATGTTAGGTGCTTCAAAAACACCGCTGCCAACGTAATTTAAAGTGCCTATTTCGGTACCGTAAGCAGACATATACAATCCGATAGATTGAATCTCTGCCGATTTTGTTGTAGCGGAAGTGAAATCGAAATTTAAGCGATAGGTTTTGGTAGCACCGTTTATTGTTACAACATTGGCGCCTTCTTTAATAATTCCGTTATCGATATAAAATTTCTTCCCTCCGTCGGTGTTCTTATCAGTTAAATAATAGTCACCGGCTTTTAATGAAGTGTAAACCTCAAACAAACCGTCTTCTGTCTTTTTCAACTTTACCGCTTTGCTCAGGTCAGCACCACCTTCGGTTGCAGAACCGGTGATATACAGCTCAACCGGGTTTTCTGCAAATCCTGCAGGCCGGTCTAACTGAAGCGTACGAGATACAGATGATGGTTTGGCATTTGTGCCCTTTGAAGCGATCACTGTCCATTTCAACTTACCGGTGCTTGACGACGCTATACCGGCGGAGTTTGCTATCTTATTCAGATCCTTGTGTGTTAGCGTGATCTGCGGTTTTACACCCGCACCATCTGACACCGCTTTGTACACGGGCTTACTAAAATCGCCTTCTTCTTTGTCAAATGCAATTTCATATAAAATCAACCCGCCGTCGGCTGTTGTTGCTGCATCCCATTTGAACAACACAGTGGCCGAACTGGTTGGATCAAGCTTCACATCCACATTATCATTTGGTGTTGCTAATGAGCCCACTGGGTTGAGGCTAAAATCTAACGGCCGGTTTTCTTTTTTACAGGAACTTCCTGCAACTACAGCCAGCAGCATTACACCTGCCAGCCTGATAACTTTTCTCATATCTTTAGTTTTTTAAATTGGTTTAGTTGGTATAACCCGGGTTTTGTATCAGGTTTTTATTCAGGTCAACATCATGTGCAGGGATAGCCCATAAATAATCCCTACCCGCATTAAACTTGCGTAGCTGGGTCCTGATATAGCCATTATCAGTGTTTTGGTCTGAAGAAAATTTAGCGCCATGGATATAGCCGTTCATGGTTGTTTCAGCTGTTTTCCATCTTCTGATATCGTCAATACGCACACCTTCCATCGCCAGTTCCACCCTCCGCTCATTACGGATGACATTAGTCAAATCTGCAGTACCCGGGAAATTTAAAGCACCCGGATCGGTAAAACCGGCCCTCGCTCTTAATACGCCGATTGTTTTTGCCCAAATGCTAGCATCCATCTGGCCAAGGCTTTGTTTAGCTTCGGCATAATCCAGCAAGATCTCTGCATACCTGATCAGGTGCAGGTTATTGCCTGACACAAAGTTTGGCAGCGCAGCGGGATCGAAATATTTCCGCCAGTAATAAGCGGTAGCAGATGCTGCCTGTGACCCTGCATTGTATTCATCCAAACCCGGCTGAACCGGATCGCTACCCGGCTTGATATAAATTGTCTTGGTGCTGTTATTAGCATTAACCCAGGTATACCGGTCATAAACTACGGTTGCGGTTAAACGCGGATCACGATTGATATAAGGATCGGTTTCTACATAGCCAGAGCCGGCATCCTTAATAGTTTTACCATTCAACATGATATAGCTATCAACCAGTTCCTGGGTTGGAGCCATATTACTTACGCGGCCACCCACGGTACGGGGCGCGAAATCCCAGAAATTTTGCCAGGTACGCAGTGTGGGTACATATTGCAGTGATAAGATACTTTCCTTAGTGCTCTTATTAGTATTAGGATCGCTAAACAAAGAACTGTAGCTGCTTTCCAGGCTATAGCTTCCGTTGGTGCCCTGGTCGTTCATCAGTTTCTCACAAATAGCTACAACATCGGCCATCCGGTCGCCCTGGTATAACAGCACCCTTGCTTCTAAGGCAAGCGCCGCACCTTTTGTAATACGGCCGTTTTCTGATGCCGGTATGGCATCTTTGGAAGGCAACTCGGCGGCGGCAGCTTCCAGTTCGGCAGTCACAAATTTAATCACGTCAGCCTTGGGAGATCGCGAAATGGTCTGCGCTTCTTCAGGGGTGGCATCATGATCAACAATAGGCACATCACCGTACCATTTGGCCAGGTTAAAATGCTCAAAAGCACGAATAAAGCGTGTTTCGGCCACCATCCTGGTTTTGGTTGCACCAGGCAGGGTAGTGTTTTTATCAATATTAGCTAAAAAAATATTGCAAGATTTGATGGCTGAATAATAGTTATTCCAGTCGCCGGCAAATTTCCCTGTTTGAGAAGTGGCATTTCCGCTGGCGATAAGATTCAGGTCGCCCGATGGCGAATAAGCATTATCCGATATGGCCTCTGCATCAAAATACAAACCGCTATTATAAATAAGGCTGTAGTTGTTATTTAAGGCATTGTAAACGTTTGCATCAACCTGCCAGAAGGTAAGATCAGAGAATCGGTCTGTCGGAGCGATGTCGAGTTTTTTACAGCCCGATACTGCTGCAACCGCAACAGATGCGATCAAAAGCTTTTTTAAAAATTTCATTTTATGATGTTTTAAATATGGTCTGTGTTTAGAATGTGATGTCGAGGCCTGCACCGTAGAATACCGATAGCGGATACTGCCTTGCACTGTTTGACGCCGAGCCAGGGCTTAGATTATTACCAAACTCGGATGTTTCCGGGTCAATAAATTTCAGTTTGCTTAGTGTAGCCAGGTTTTGACCGATTAAGGATACCCTCAATCGCTGTATGCCTAGTTTTTTGGTTACGCTCCTGCTGAAATTATAACCAATGTTCACATTTTTCAACCTGGCATAGGCTGCATCGTATTTGTACAGGTCTGATCCTGTGCGCCAGTTGTTTGTGTTTGATGGCGAGCCAATATTGGCCAGTATCGGGTACCGGGCATCCGGGTTACTAGGTGACCAGATATTAGTCTGATGCTCGTAAACAGTTGCACCGTAGCCATAATGGAAAGGCTCAACCAACTCACCACGTAAAAATGCGTCGCGTTTACCTACTCCTTGTATGAATAAGGACAAATCAAAACCTTTATAAGCCACACGGTAAGTAAAGCCAAATGTGTAACGTGGGAAAGGGTTACCCAAAATCGTCTTGTCTTTTTCGTCAATCAGACCATCGCCATTTCGGTCCTTAAACTTCAGATCGCCGGGTTGTACGCTATTGCCTGCAATTTTAGGAGAGTTATCGATATCCTGTTGATTTTGAAAAAAGCCGTTGGTCTGATAACCATAATATTGCGTTATTGGTTCACCTACTTTTCTGATCAACTGAAACACATCCTGATTGTAGATGGTTTGGGTAGCGCTACCTGTGAGCTTCAGTAATTTATTCTGGTTATCAGCCACGTTGACACTAAAGCTTTGACTTAGGTCTTTGCCACGCAGATTATAAGTTAATGAAGCTTCCCAGCCGGTGTTGCGCACCTTAGCTACGTTATAATCAGGCGAGCCGGCACCAAAAATAAATGGCACATCTGCACGGGCAGCCAAGATATTGCTTCTTGTATCTCTAAAGTAATCGAAGGTGGCGGTTAACTTATCATCAAACAACCCGGCATCTAAACCGATATTCAGTTTGGCCGACTTTTCCCAGGTGATGTCGCGGTTTGCGATATTAGTACCAGCGCCGCCAACGATATTATTACCAAAACCGTAAGCATTTGCGTAGTTAAAATAGGTAGTCTGATATTGATAATTACCTACATTTTGATTCCCTACCGTTCCGTAAGATGCTCTTAGTTTTAATGTAGTTAAGGTATTTTTAACAGGCTGCATAAACGATTCCTGCGTTATGATCCAGCCGGCACTTATCGACGGAAAGAAACTGGAACGTTTACCGGCAGCAAATTTTGATGATGCATCCTCGCGGAACAGCGCTTCTAAAAGGTATTTATCTTTATAGGAATAATTTACGCGTCCAAAGGCTGATAGCAGACTGGTTGAATTTTGCGCGATACTGTTATTAGAATTTTGTGTATCAACAATAGTACCCGTAGTTGGCGTGCCCAATAGTGGATCGGTAAATGTTTTCTGCAACTGAAAACCACGCTGATCATAAGTTTCGCTAGACACGCCTAACTGCACTTTAAAATTATGATCTTTAATTTTTTTGCCGTATTCAGCAAAAAATTTAGTGTTGGTTAAAAAAGATTTGCTGTTGCCGTCCAAAACGGTCAGATCGTTACCGTATACACCGGCCGGCAGATAGTCCACCTGGGTACGACGGAAAAAAGTCCCGTTATTCTGGATAGTTCCTCCAAATTCGCCCACTAATTTTAAATCCTTCGTGATGTTTAACTGGCCGTTAAATGCACCAAAGATCTCGTCATTATCCGCCTGGTTGAAACCGCCTTTTTCCAGCACACCATATTCATTGTACTGCGAAGCAACAGGGTTAGTTAAATAATTACCGTTCGCATCCTGCCAGCTATAGTTATGCGGCACACGGTTAGCATCCGCAAAGATATTATTACTCCCAACGCTATTCGTCTTGTTGCGCGTTTTGGTATAATTCAGTATTACGTTGGTTCTGAATTTGCCAATTATTGAGGTTTGATTTAGCCTGAGGTTGTATTTCTGGTAACCGAAATCCGAGCCCGATCCTCCGTTACCAATCAGGTTGCTGCCCTGGTTTTGATAACCTGCCGAAATGTAAAAGGAATTGGTTTCTCCCCCACCCGTGATACTTACATTGTGCGATTGCAAAGGGGCTTTCTTCAGCAAATGCTCCACGTCCCAAGTGCCGTTTCCTGCATCTTTCAAAGCCTGGATCTGATCTGGCGTGTAGGCAGCAGGAAGGCCTGAATTAACCAGTGACTGATTTTTATAATAGGCATTATCCCAGGCATCTACCTTATGTACCAATACTTTAGCATCCTGCAGACCGTAGCTACCGTTATAACTAACCGTTGGCTTTGAATTAAATCTACCCGCCTTAGTGGTAACTAATATAACGCCGTTTGCCGCTCTGGAACCATAAATAGCAGCAGAACCAGCATCCTTTAACACGGATACGCTCGCAATATCATTGGGATTGATGGTGTTTAAATTACCGCCGACGATACCATCAATCACCACCAGTGGTGTATTATCCCCCAGTGTACCCACACCACGGATGTTCACTATAACATCACTTCCAGGATCTAATGTACTTTGCTGAATGATTAGGTTGGGCGACTCGCCTTGTAGCGCTTGATAAGTGTTTAGTACCGGTTTATTCTCAATATTTTTTGAACTGATGGTACTTACCGCTCCGGTAACGTTGATACGTTTCTGAGTACCATAACCTACCACAACCACCTCATTAAGGCTGGTGTTATTGGCTTTAAGGCTAACGTTAATTTCAGATTTTCCGGCTATCGCGATATCCTGCTTAGTGTAGCCAATGAACGAGAAACTTAAGCTGCGACTGACGTATGCCTCTGGCACACTCAGTTTGTAGCGGCCATTCACATCGGTAATGGTGCCAATAGTTGTGCCTGAAATGCTGACGTTTACGCCCGGCACAGGTTGGTTGGTTTCGTCAACTACCCGGCCTGTTATTGAAATATCGAACACATTTTTCGCATACAGCCTGGTCGAAGTGGCGATTGTGGCCCTGGCAGATCCGGTCAAGGCAAATACGCTGAGCAAACCTCCTAAAAGCGGTTTGCCGTATAGCCATTTCAGTTTTCTTAGTTTGTGTAATAATTTTAATCTCATAATTAGTTGGTTTTATTGGGTTTTGATTATTGGTTGATGGTTGCGGGCATTCTTCCCTATGCTTCGCGTTTGTAAGATTCTTTCCAGTAATTTTCAATATTTTCTAATGAGCGGCCTTTTGTTTCAGGGATCAATTTCCAGGTGATCCATAAGGCAGGCGAGCAGCAGATGGCGAACAGCCAAAATGTCCAAGACGACCCAAGCCCTTCCAGCATAACAGGGGTGAGCTGCCCAACCAAAAAGTTACCTACCCATAGCGAAAGTGTTGCCAGTGCCATCGCTTTTCCACGAACCGCATTCGGAAATATCTCTCCAACGATTACCCAGCAAACCGGGCCGAACGAGAAGGCAAAACATGCGATAAAGGCAAGGATGAAAATCAGGATCCAGGGACCGGATGTTACACCTAATGCAAACAGCGCCCCTATGATTAAAAGTGATACCACCGCACCACCCACTCCGGCAAATAGCAAGGGTTTGCGCCCCCATTTATCTATGGTAAAAATGGCTACGAAGGTAAAAACAACGTTTACGAGGCCAATTGTAACCTGGCCGCCCAATGCGCTGTTCAGCGTAAATCCGGCTTGCTCCAATATCCTGGGGCCATAATATATAACCGCGTTTATACCGCAAACCTGAGAGAGGAAAGGCAACAATAAGCCTATCCACAATGCTTTGCGATAAACCGGTTTAAACAATTCTTTCAGCGATGCATCTTCGTTTTCATCCTGCTCATAAAATGCTTTTATTTCGTTTTCGGCAGCTTCGGCACCGTCAATTTTTATGAGGATTTCCTTCGCCTTTAGCACTTTGCCTTTTAACAATAACCAGCGGGGCGATTCGGGAACCACGAACAGGCTTACTAAAAATACCGCAGCGGGTATTGCACCCAGGCCCAGCATGGCACGCCAAACCTGACCTGAAAAAACGGTATGGATACTGCCGCCACCATTGTTAGCATGATTAGCCAGGTAAGCATTTGAAAAATACGCCAGTACAATGCCAATGGTTAAAGCCAGTTGATAAAGCGATACCATCATACCGCGGAAGCGCGATGGCGAAAACTCTGAAATGTATAATGGTGAAACCATTGAAGCTACGCCAATACCGAGCCCCCCAATTAAACGAAAGACGATTAACATTGTAAAAGATGTCGACAACATACAGCCCAGGGCTGATGCAAGAAACAATACTGCCGATAGGATCAATACTATTTTTCGGCCGTACTTATCGCTCAGCTTACCTGAAAAGCTTACACCGATGATACAGCCCAGCAAAGCACAGCTTACAAACCAGCCTTCGCTCACCGCGTTAAGGCTAAAATCGCTTTTCACCAGGCTAACTGTTCCCGATATAACGGCGGTATCAAAGCCAAACAGGAAACCACCTAAAGCAGCTACCACACATACCAGGTATAAGTAGGTAGCACTCGTTTTATCTTTGATATGAGGAGACGTTTCAATCATTTTATTTATTTTAAAAAGGCTTTAATAACTTTTGCACGGCCCTTGCCCAAATTGGTTAGGGTATAAGAACCGGCTGCGGCAGGTATTACAAATGTTTCTGCATAAGCAAAATCGTGCTTGGTACCATCAGCTGTTTCAACAGCTATTGCCTCGCCTTCTACCAGCATCATTACATGGCAAACATCATTAGTTTCAACAGTGGTTTGCGCATCAAATTCTATACGGTGCACATCATAAAAATGGTCTGCATGGGTTGGCACGTGTACCAACTGGTAGCCTTCACGCTGATCGATGATTCGAGGTTTGGAGATCAGTTCGCGGTCAACTTCTTCACCTTTACGATTAAAATCAAGATTATTAAACGCGTGATCGATATTGATTGGTCGTGGCTTACCGTCCAGATCCAGGCGCACCCAATCGTACATTTTAAAAGTAAAAATGTAAGGAGTAGCGCTTATTTCTAACACCAGGTTACCTGCACCTGCACTATGTACAGTACCGTTAGGGATCAAAAACAGATCATGTTTTTTTGCTGGATGAACCTGCACATATTGCTCTATATCAATAGTCTCGCTCCGGGCCTGGCTTACTTCCAGTGTACGCTTAAATTCATCTGGATTGATACTGTCCTGAAAGCCCAGATACACTTTTGCACTATCATCGCAATCTAAAATGTAATAGGTTTCGTCTTGTGTTATGTTCTCACCAAAATTCTCCTGGATATAGGTAAGTTTAGGGTGGCACTGGATAGACAGGTTTCCGCCCTCGTAGGTATCCAAAAAGTCGAAACGGATAGGAAATTCATCACCAAATCTCTCTGCATGTTTGCCCAGAATATTCTGATTGTTACTGAACATGATGGTATCAAAGGAAACCTCCAGTAAATTACCGTCGCTTTCAAACACCAAACCATTCTCAGGTACGATCAGCTCAAACGACCAGGCAAGATTCACCACGTCGGTGTTTAAATTTTTGATGTGTTTTTTCATCCACTGGCCGCCCCAGGTTCCCGGTTCAAACCATGGGCGAACACGTATTACCGACTGGCTGATCTTTTTTAAGCCCTCCTGCAGATCCGTTTTGTATAGCCAATTGATCGTTTCCGGCCATTGACCATCCGCCACAGCAGTAATTCGGGTAAGAATCGATTTTTTATGCGCATTGAGCAATACCCAGTCTACAAAATAAAAACGTTTGTACATTTTAAAATGCTCGTACGTTTCATTTGCTCCCAGGTTGAGAATCGACCCGGCCCTCATCCTGAACTGCAATTCATTTTTAGGCAGATCTATATAAAGGATTGCGGCTTCCCAGTTGGCTAAAGCAGCACCGGGGCCGATAACGATATTCACAGCCTTTGATTTATCGCAAGCTAAAGCCTTAAGCTCTTCCACCCGGTACAGATCCGCTAGCGTTAAAGTACATTTGGTGCCCCATACAGATTCTTCTGTGCCTAGAAATGGCTCAATCAATTCGCTCACTTCAGCTGGTGAACGTAGAAAATCTTCGGTGTTGATCCAGTTAGCTACGATACCTTCTTTGGCAAGGCACAAGCAAATTTGCGCCTTTATTTCTTCCCAGAAAACGCCAACATATCCATCTATCACAACCGTTTTCTGGCTGATGATCCACTTGGTTAAAGATTCGTAGCCACTAAATATTTTGTTTGCTCCAAGTGAGCACACGGGGTACACATTATAACCTTCATTTACATCCGGCTGGACAGTCAATTGCGACGGCATAAGATACTGTGCAGTTTTACGTATGGCAGGAATAACTTGAGTACCTAAAAGATTTAAATCAATATTCATTTTTTTGTTGTAATGGCTGTACATATTATTTCATATACAGCCATAAGGGGCCTAAATGGTCAATTAGTAAAGAAAATTATAATTGGTTTATATGATAGTATGTACAAACATATAAAAAATTGTAAACATCCAAATAAGTTTGTAAATAAATATTTTAAGCTTAAAAGTGTGTTAAATACACTAACTATAATGAAACAAGACTTCATTATGTACATACATATTAAAATTAACATTAAATTGACTATAATTGTTTATAAATTGAACCATGCGATATAGTATTGATCACAAAAGTCCTATTCCTCTTCATGCACAGGCAGAAGAAATGCTGAGAAAGCTGATTACTGAAGAAGAGTATCAAAATGGCAAGAATATTCCTAATGAAGTTGACCTGGCCAACATGCTGGCCATCTCCCGCACCACGCTGAGAATGGCTTTAAATAAGCTGGTGTTCGAGGGTCTGCTGATCAGAAAGAAACGCGCTGGCACCAAAGTAGCTCCCGGGCCTGTAAGTTCGAAATCAAATAACTGGCTCAGCTTTTCCCAGGAAATGAAACTAAGGGGTATTCCCATCAAAAACTTCGAACTACATGTGAGTTGGGAAATGCCAGATGCAGGTTTGGCCAAATTTTTTGATATCAGGCAAGACAAGCCGGTTTTAAAAATGAGGCGCGTACGAGGACGGCCTGAGGAGCCTTTTGTGATTTTTGAATCTTATTTCCATCCACGGGTCGGGCTCACACCGGACGACGATTTTAAGAGACCTTTGTATGAATTATTAGAACATGATCATTCTGTGATCGCCTCTTTATCCAAGGAAGAAATAAGCGCCATAGCTGCAGATGAGATGATCGCTGAAAAATTGCGGATTCCTTTAGGAAGTCCCATTTTATTCAGAAAACGTTTTGTATACGATCAGGGCGAACGTCCAATCGAATATAATGTTGGGTATTACAAAGCGGACAGCTTTGTATACACGGTGGAGAGCACCAGATAATATGCGTTGCATTAACTCTGAGTAAAATTATGGCATGTTAATGAAGAACGTATTTGAAATTGCTAAACCATTAGTAGATTTTTGTATACTATAAGACACACCACCAAACGGGAAAGATAAAATCAGCTTTAGTGTCGTATCATTTATACTCCTAATTTCCGCATCCAATTCATTTGCAGATATCAGTAAATATTGCAGCATCATATTTCGATCTTTATCAGGTAATTCGTTATTCATCAGAGGTAACAACTCCACAATACGGGCTAAAGGGGCACGAATAACGTGCGAGTTGACGCCTTTTCCTGTCCTAAATCTAAAAACAGCTCTTGCAGGATATAATTCAATTTACAGTCTAACCCGTAGAATTGACCTTTACTGCAGGCCAAAAAAGCAAATATCATTTAGCAAGACATACAGTTCATGGCATGTTCGGGCTTGTTCGGGCTTGTTCGGGCTTGTTCGTGACAGGCGATAATCGCGAACGCGAACAAGTCAGGCTGATTATCACCTATTCAGGTAGGCCATTGGCTACAGTCCGATCGGGCAGCGCTTAATCTAAATTAAACCTTACCAAAAAACTGATCGACAACTTAATACCGCCGCACAGTCTTCTTACGGGAATTAATTGTTGATCAGCTTCGGCACTTAGCGCCACAAAAGAACACCGGACCCAATTAAAGGGAACAATAGCACGGATAAGTTATTGTATATCCGAAGAACTCTTAAAAATCTCAGCAATCTCGATATCACTAAGCGCGTTACCATACACCCGGATATTATCAATATAGCCATGAAAGATGCGTTCGGACGGAAACTCTTCGTTACGGCCAATTTGCCAGTGGTTGTTTCCTGATAAATTCACCTCCCCTTCTACGGCAGATTTGCCGGAAAGCTTACCATCGATATAAACAAACAGCGTTCTGCCATTGCATACGCCTGCTATATGGTGCCAATGATCTTTCCAGTTCTGTGGAAGCGGTACGGTACAATCTCCTCTGCCCCAACCTCCGGCAAAAAAGGTAAGCGTTTTATTATCGGTGGTTTGCAATACATGCGAATCGCCTTTGGTAACCATGTCTACCAGACCTTTTTCTGTGGCTCTCGGATAAACCCAGGCCATCATGGTAATTGTTTTCCCCAAATTATCTAAACTGCCAGATGGGGGCACATCCAGATAAAGGCTATCACCAAACATTAATCTGCCCTGCACATTTTTTTGAATATCCATTGGCGTCATAACAGTTGCGTTGTTATCCAATCCTGAGTGATCTTTAAGTTTGCCTGAGTTATCTTTTCTCATTGTAGAGAGATCAAGTAACAGAGACCCTGCGTCAGTATTGTAAACACTATATTTTGCTGATAAACTGCCAATTTTTAATGTTTTCAGCCCGGTATTCGTTTCTCTAAAGCCATAGGTTGCGGTTTTACTTTCGCCAGGTGCAAGGCTTAATCGGTTGGTATATACAAGCGAGTCATTTACGTATACAGGCAATGACAAATCACGCTTACGACCGGTTAGATTTTTGACCACGAAACTTACCTTTTGCGATTCATTTAGTTTAACCAGCGAACTTATTTGAAGGGCAGATACTGCAAACGGAGATTGAACAGGCGATCGAGATTCGATAACCTTGACTTCTCCAACTGGCCTATAATTCAGGGCGATGTTCGCTTTCCCTAGCTTATACAACCGGCAACTGATGGAATCGGCTTGCGTTTCCCCTTCCTTTACCAGGCAATTCATCATGGCAATTTCCTGTCCATCCATAGTCAGGCTTATCCGTTTTGTACCTGCAGCACCAGTGTTCGTCAAGCTAAAGTACACCCACATTGGTTCATCAGGCCGTAACTGCTGTTTCTTAATCCGGCTTTTTAAGATCCGGATACTGGATTTGTTTTTTGTCACTGAAAGAATCAATGGCTCATCTGTCCGGCGCTTGTTTTTGCCCATGATAAATCGCATCACCCCGCCCTTGACTATATCTTCATGGGCGATAACCAATTGCCTGTTGGCTATCCCATTTATGTTTAAGGCAGCAATCTGATTGCCGGTAGATGGTTGTTGACTTTCGATGCGCCAGGTTTTATGACTAGGCAAATTTAACTGTACTGATTTAAACAGCGGCGTGCCGATAGCATATTGGGGAATCCCCGGGCAAACCGGGAAAAAGCCTAATGCATTAAAGACATAGGCAGAGGACATAGCGCCAAGGTCATCATTACCGGGTAAACCATCTGGACTATTTTTGTAGCGGTTAAGCATAATGTTCCGGATCCACTTCTGGGTAAGATCAGGCCGGGCGGCAGTATTGAACAAATATGGTAAGTGAATAACTGTTTCGTTATCATACAGGATGACCTGGTTGTTTAATGCAGAGTCCAGTCGGGCTGCAAAAGCAGCGTTACCGCCCATAAGGTTGATGAGGTCCCTGGCATTATGCGGCACGAAATAAGAATAAACCCATTTTTCACCTTCTTTGTAGCCAGACATGCCCGGCTCTGTTTTAAAAGCATCATTAAGCCGGGGTAAAAGAAACAAGGAATTCGGATAAAAAATATTGCGGTAGTTATAGCCACGTCGCTCTAAAAGCCGATAATCAGCTTTGTTATTCATTACCTCTTTTGCATATTGGGCCAAAGACCAATCGTCATAAGCATATTCAACCGTACGGGTTACGGATTCTGACCGGGTGTAGGGTACGTAGCCCATGCTGTGATAAATGGCCATATCGTTCTGGACAAACGGAGAATCAACGATATTACTTTTCATGGCTTTGTAAGCCAGCTCCTTATCGAAAGCCGTAATGCCCTTAAAGTAGGCATCTACAATAATGGGTATCGCGTGGTTGCCGGTCATGCTCTCGGTGGGCAAATGGCCTGTTTGTTTGTAAACATCCAGCATAGATAGGATAATATCCGTCTGTTTTTGAGGATATAGCAGGCTTAAAAGCGGATGCAATGAACGGAAAGTATCCCAGGGCGAAAAGCCACCATATTGATTAGTACCGCTTGCCCGGTGCAAATACCCATCACTCCCCCGGTAACTGCCATCAGCATCAGATATCACATAAGGAATTAAAAGCGAATGGTATAATGCCGTATAAAAGATCGTTTTGTTGTTGGCATTTGGGTCGTCAACAGCTATTGTACTCAATTGTGCAGCCCAATTGCCAGCAGTATGCTTGGCAATTTCATCCAGGGTGCGCCCCCCCAATTCTTTATCGAGATTATTTTGTGCGCCTTCAAAGCTTACCGTTGATGTGCTTAATTTCAGATCGATGCTTTTGTGCCCGCCGGTAAAGGCTTTAAATGTAAAAAGATAGCCGTCGGCTTCCTTCCGCTTTTCGATAAATTCTTCACTAAAATTATACACCGCGTTTAACGAAGCTCCGTGAAGGGTTTTATTGGAAACAATTTTCATTGCACCTGTATTCCCTATAAATATTTGCGGTTCACTCCCAGTTGGGAAAGTAAAACGCAGTATGCCTGATCGGGTTGCCGCAGCCGCCTCTGTGGTAATGCCGTTGGCAAAAGTAACTTTGTAATAACCGGGTCTCGCAACCTCATCTTGATGCAAAAAATGACTGGCAGATACGCCGGCTTTAAATTCCGTATTACCTAGAACCGGCATCACAAAGAGCCTCCCCGATGATCCCTCCGGAAAACCGCTGTTATGGCCTGTACAACTGAAGTAATAGACCGATGAATCGGCAAAGTTATAGCCCCGTGCACCGCTCACACGAGTTTCAGGACTAATTTGGATCATACCTGATGGTGCAACAGCACCGGGATAGGTACCCCCATCTCCGCCCCAACGCGTTAAAACGCCGCTTTTAGCCGTACCGATAAATGGGTTAACATACCTGAGATTATTTTTAGATTGAGCATACAGGCCTGCGGCTGATATATTAAATATCAGCGAAAGCAAAACGTATCTTAAAAACATCAAATTAAATTTAGCCATAACGCAGCTCATATTTTTATGTAGATCTTGTTTTTATCCATAACATAGCCTACTAACCAGCATAGCATCATGTAGCAAAACGCAAATACCAGGGTACCCAAAGCACCGGGGAAAATACGTTGATAAAACACCTGGTTTATCCAGTCGTAAAAGCTCAGATTTGGCTTAACCCAAACCACCTGCAATACGGTCAATAACAGCTCGGAAAGCAGGTAGATAGCGAGGGAGTTTCTGCCAAATACCAGGAAGAAATTATTGGAGCGCGTATACTTTTCAAGTTCGATAGCGTAGATGAGGGTACCGATGATCACCAGGTCCAACCCTATCGTAAGGACGGTAAAAGTACTTGTCCATAGTTTTTTAGCTACCGGAAAAAACTGCCCCCAAAATAATGCAAGGGCAATTAACAGCACACCCGCAATTAAGAGTTTAGCAACAGATTCATAATTACGTCCTTTGCGCTGAACATAAGCCCCGGCGAGGTATCCTCCAATTACGTTTACTATCGCCGGTAAAGTACTCAGTAACCCTTCCGGATCGAATGCGATGGGCCCCCCTTTATCGTGGTATAGATGGGCATTACCCATAATAAGGATATCCAATTTAGTGCCTGCATTACCCAGCATGGTGTATGCATTGCCTGGTTCACCCAGCATCAGCAAGAATAACCAATAACCTAGCAACAGAGCTGCGGCAATAATTAAAGCAGTTTTTTTTGAGCAATAATGAACAATTAGTGCACCGAAAAAATAGCAGAGCGCTATGCGTTGTAAAACACCCATGATCCGCGTTTTAGCTAAAGGGTTAAATGCCCAGCTACCAGATTCACGATGCACGAATGGGAACCAGTACATCAAGTATCCTAAGAGAAAGATGATCAGCGTCCGCTTGGCTATTTTTAGTAAAAAAGCACTGTCAGTATCAAACTTATCTTTCGAGAAGCTGAGTGCATTACCAACGGCAAACAAAAACGACGGAAACACCAGGTCTGTTGGAGTAAAGCCAAACCATGCGGCATGATCCAGCGGCGCCCATTGCAATGCACCTGAGCCAGGCGCGTTTACAATGATCATAAAGCAGATCGTCATTCCCCTGAAAATATCTAATGTAATAAATCTGTTGGTTGCTAGAGCCATTTGAAGTTTAATAATTTATTTTATAACGCCGTCAAGTGAATAAACCACCCGCGAGGCTTGTTTTTCTAATTGTACGCTTACCTTTCCCGGGTGTTTACCGTCTTCATCGTAAACAACAAGTTGATTTACGCCCGGCTTTATCCAGCATTCGGGAATATAGATCCCTATGTTTCCGATCTTTTCTGGATAGCGGCCGAGGTTGTGCCCGTTAACCCATACAGAGCCATAGCTTAAGCCGTTGGTTGATACCCGCCAAATCAGGTTTACGCCTTTCGCTTGCGGCACCGCGAAACTCGACCGAAAGAATTGAGGGCCCGTATAACGGGCGGTTGTTGTCTCTTTCACCCATCCGTGTTTGTCTTTGATATTGCCCGGCCCACCCAGCATTTTCCATCCGACTATGCTGCTACTTTTGTCGATGCTGTTGATCTTAACAGGCTGATCTATCCCGCCCTCGTTAGAATGATTAACTCCAAATACCGTAAGTATCACTGGCTTTTTTAATACCTCAACGCCATTTATGGCTATTTCAAAAGGCGAGTTCCACCCTTTATGAGCAATAACCTGTTTGCCGTTGATAAACACGGTTGCATCTTCATCCACACTTTTAAAATTGACAATCAGTTTTCCAATACCGCCGACTTGTGCCGGGATGGTGGTTTGGAACCATCCATACCCTTCTTTCAAGTTAAATGCATCATCTCCAATTTTGTATTTTTTCCATGTAGTAGTATCAAATATTGGAATTACGTTTTTTACATCGGTTGCACCGACAGCCTTTTTAAAATACCAGCCTTGTAATTTGGAAATAAAGGGGCCGCCCTTTTTCAATTTTACAGGACCGGAAATTCCTCTAGGATCAACGTTCGTGATAGCCCCGGTATAGGCAGCTAGTTTATCACGCCCGTCGTGAGCCGTAAAAATGGCCAGGGAGTGTTTTGCCTTTTTTAAGGGGAGCGTCAACTCGCCGTCGATAAGCTTCCAGTTGGCTACCTTCACTCCGTCTATAAAAGCTGTGGCCCGGCCGCCACCTCGCATCTGCAGCGTGTAAGTACCGCTTACGGGAACTTTTAACTGCGTACGATACCAGGCATCGGCCGTAAGGTCACCATCGGCACCCATTTGCACAGGGTCGGCAGAGTCATACCACTTGCTGTCATCAAAGCCGGATTTAGCGTAGTTAGCAGCATTTTTATGCTGCCAGGGTGATAACCGTATTTGTAAATCCGCCTTGCCAACAGGCAGATAATGACTATTTAATGTAGCTAATGTATGTTCAGTATACAGAATTGCAGCATCGTCTGCCAATCCAATTAAAGGGGATTCTGCTGTGACCTGTAAGTGCTGATCTTTTAAAACTAAATCCCCCAAATATGATGGACCGCTTATGACCATATTTTTACCCGCTATTGCTGTTATCCAGGTTTTATCCAGGGCTTCCGCATTTGCAACTAGCACACGTATCGTTTTCCCTGCAACGGCAAAAATATACTCGGATGGAACCCCGGATTTGCCGGAAGTAAGCAAACTGATTGATTTTCCATCAATATTAAAACCGTCTTTTCCTTTGACGATCTTTGCTTCTGCTGATGTTTCAAAATACAAGGACACCCTGCCATCGTTGGGTGTCTCAACTAATACAGTGGTGGTATTACCTTGCTTTGCCATTCCATAAATGCGGGTAAGCGCCCAATTAAGCTTTACGTGGTCGTTTATATGGTAGTTATGAACAAGTGGGTAAATCTCTCCGGCGCCGATATTCATTTGCACAGCAGGGAATGCTGCTTCCACTTTAATCGCTCGCTTCACCGTAGTGTTTCCCGGGTTATCTAAAAAGATGACTGCACCAGTGTTGCTGGAACGGGCTGTTATTTTCAGCGCTGTATCGGTAAGCAAATTTTTATATGCAGCAGAGGCATCGATACCATTTGCCAGTACATCCTCAAAACTTCTGGAAAAAAATGCGGCCTTTTTAAAAGCAAAATATATTGGTCGCAAATCCCCGGCCTGCCCGACAGCCGCGCCGTAATCGTATGATGCCGCATCTTCATCATTATTGCTGTAATTAAAATTAGAGCCGCCGTGCGCCATATAATAGTTATAGCCGCCACCGCCGTGGGCGATAATTTTCCAGGTACGCCGGGCATACACTGCTGAATCTGCAGGCTTTGGGCCATATTGCGAATACCATACACTCCAAAATTCAGTGGAGAACCAGGGGTTGGGTCGAGCTGCATCATCCAGAGAAGCCTCACCTGCCGGATCACTGGCATGGTGTAACCCACTAAAGAAATACGGAACCTGCAGCCCCATAGCAAGGGCTTTACTTTGCAGGCGTTTAAAATAATTATTAGGCGTTACCGTTCCCCAACCGTCATTGTGTTCGTTTTCCAGTTGGACCATAATCACAGGCCCACCCTTGTTTATTTGCTGCTTAAACACAATGGGCAGCAATTTATTAAAATAACGATCCACATATTTTTCAAATTCCGCATTATCCTCCCTAACCCGCACACCGGTTTTAAACTTGAGCCATAACGGATAGCCGCCAAGGTCCCATTCTGCACAATAGTATGGACCTACCCGTACGATGGCATACATCTCCAGTTTTTTTACCGTATTGAGAAACTTTTCGAGATCATGATCGCCGCTGAATTCAAACTTACCTTCGTGCGGTTCATGAAAGTTCCAAAGGGTATAAACTTCCACGCAATTAAAGCCTCCGCGCTTTAAACGCAGCAACCTATCATACCACAATTCCTGCGGTACGCGGGCATATTCCAAACCTGCCGAAACTAAAAAAGTGGGGTTCCCATTCAGCAAAAAGCCTTTGCTGTTAAAATCAATGAAGGGTTTAGCCGTTACTTGCGCCGGAAATATATGATCGTTAATGGCTTGGCTATAACTCGGACCGCTGCTAAAGAGGGCGATTAAAAACCAAACAATACTCAAGACACGGTACTTCATTAATACTGGCTGTAGGCTTGTTTGATAACGGCGTTGTACTTTTTGTAAATGTCTTTAGCTGTTGTTATTGCGTCTCCATTAGCTACAGCGGGGTATGCATTATCATGTTTGTTTACCCATTGCCATTCCCAATCTTTTACCTGTTTAATAAAAGCGTCGTTATCAAAAGTGGTACTATTTGCTAAGGAATTATTTAACTGGTTGATGTATAACTCCCAACGTGGTTTGTAGTACCCGTTGATTAGACCCGCCCACTGGCGGTTAGAGTATTCCCGCAAGCCGCTTTCTTTATCGCCCCAAAGGGTAACCAAATCACGGGCGTTTAGCTCGTACAGGTTCTTTTCCTTTTCGGTAATGCCGTTAGCCCGGGCTTCGTTAATCCACTTACCTAATAAAAAATCTTTCCTGGTAGTTAACAACGCATCCATATCAACCATCAACTGCAAAAACTCTTTACTGTATCTATCAAATTCAGCCTTGTTTTTTTGTTGATAGGCCACTGCCATTTTCTGCTGCAACGGACTGGCATAATTGGCCAGTACCTGCCGGGTTACATCCACCAGGTCATATTCAAAACCATCGCTTTTTTTCAAGCGATCGGCAGCGTTTATAAACATCCCCCAGGCACGCACCAATTCAGCCGGGTCATAATCCAGCTTGGTTAACACACGGTCTATACTCTTTTTAAGCGTTGGGCGTGCTACAATGATGGATTCCTGACCGCCTTCGGTAAGTCCCCCCGAATAAACAGTATTCAATAAAATGTGCCATGCCTGGTTTACGCTGGTATTGGCCTGCCCATAACGTCGCTGGGCGTAATTTACCAGCCATTTATCTAGATCTATGGGAGTATCCGTCCATACATTTTCCAGCATCAGCGCAAAAAGCGCGGGGTTTTGTTCAATACCCTCGGGGGTGATACCTATCCCACGCATGTTTTTGGATTCGGGATCATGCAGCGCAATGGCCGGGTCTGCCGCTACATGCCGCATACGCCCAAACAGGCTGATGTTCCCGCCAAAATTCTGCAGCATGCTCCAGATCCAGGGTTTGCCGTAGTAAGCTTCTGTACGGTTCCAAACCGGGTGCGCATCGCTGTACAGATCCAGCACGATCATCTGCTCATTAGGTACCGCATTCAGCAATGCTTTGATCTGCTGCGGCTGCCAAAATTTATTATTATAGTGAAACATCCAGCCCTGCATTACCCAAATGGCTTTGGGGTCGGCAACTGCCATAGAGTTATAAACTTTTTTGCTCATCCCATCCAGGTAGGTGGAATCATTGGTGGGTGGTACATTTTCGTTAAAAGTATCCGCCGAGTAAAAGTGGTCTGTCCCAAATTCTTTGGTTTGTGCTTCTATATACTTCTTACCAATAGTTTCGAATAACGGATCATCCGGATCAAGGATAAAAACATCCGGGAAACCAGCATCCCAATTAGTCCGCTTTACTTTGGCATTCGGAAATTTATCCTTAAATGACGGCGGCACATGCCCCGTGAATGAGGATAGCACCGGCTTCATCCCAAAGGACCGTTCTCTTTCCAGTATCTTCTTTTGCAATTCTTTGTGCGCGTCCATCCAGTGCTGCGGCAGCGGGCCGCCCCAGGCATCGATATTACCCATCCAAAACCAGGAAAAATATGCAGGGCCGCAAAAAAAATCGTCGAGTTGTTTATTGGTAAAACCCATTTCTTTATACACATCCTGCCAAACAGCCTCTTCCCCGGTAATGGCTAGTGGCAAATTAATGCCGTTAAGGGCCATCCAGTCAATCTCTTTTTGCCAGCGTTCCCAATCCCACCAGGCCATCGTATAATTGAACGTGCAGTAATTAAGGTAGTAGCGGTATTGGTATGGTGTTGCCTTATGTATTTTTTGGCTTACCGCAGGTAATACAGCAGGCAAATTAAGATTGGTGCCGTTCCAGCCGATATCGCATAAGCCATAGGTTTTGAGGTAGTAGTTTAATGCTGACGCTATCGACAAACCATTGTTGCCGCGAAGGATGATCTTACCATCATGATAATCCAGCTCAAAAGCATCTTTACCGTTATCCTGCGGGATGGTTTCCAAAGCAAATGCATTGGCCCTGCCGGGAATTACCCTGTTTATAAACGCTTTTGACGCCTGCTCATTAACCTGGGCACCAGCCCTTAAACCAATTGCAATTCCAATACAAACAAATAACCACTTTCTCATCAATCAAGTATTTATTAATACCAAAGCCGGCAACCTGCATAAGCTATATTCATAGTTTTAAACAGGCTGCCGGCTATTAAATTTATATTTAAAAGTTGGGGTTTTGAATTAACACGCCTTTACTTTTGTCTATCTCTACCTGCGGTAAAGGGAAGTAATAATTCTTTGGGCGTACAAAAACAATATTCTTGTTTTGATCTACCGGAGCTTTTGATACAGGGAGGTTGTAGATAGCTGCGATATCAACAATTTTTGCTTTATCCCAGCGCATCAGATCCTGGTGACGCTGATCTTCGCCTGCCAGTTCAACACGGCGTTCGTGAATCAATTCCTTCATACCTGCACCAACAACCGGTGGTAAAGCGGCAGATGCACGGCGCCTGATCTGGTTGATCAAAGCATCACCTGCTCCGGCACCCTGGGTACGGATCAGTGCTTCGGCCACCAATAGGTAGATATCTGCCGAACGCATCAAAGGAACTGCAAAAGTATGGTCTACTCCACCGCCTGCGCTGGCAGGATTAAATACCGCGTACTTTTTAAAACAAAAGCCAGTTGCGGACAGATCTGTTGTGAAGGTAGTCAAGCCGTTCCCATCGCCCAGATCTACCTGGTCGCCAACACTTAAAAGCGTAGCCGCCTTACGCGGGTCGTTTGCCTCAAATTCATTGGCGAGGCCCTGCAAAGGCTGACTAAATCCGTAACCGCCCCATGGCCTTGGGATATAATAAATGGTAAAATCATTCTGTACAACGTTTTGCACTGCTTGTATGGAAAAGAGTAATTCGGTGCTGTTTTCGTTCGCCCGGGTAAAATTATCCTGGTAGTTAGCTGCTAGTGCGTATTTAGCATTGGAGATCACTTTTTGGCCGGTAGCAATTGCTTCCGGGAATTTCTCCCAGTACATATACAACTTAGTCAAGAGGCCAAGTGCAGTACCTTTGCTCACGCGGCCGCGGTCTCCGCTACCATAACTTTCGGGCAATAAGTCAACAGCTTTTAATAAGTCTGCTTCAATCTGTTTGCGCACTTCTTCTATTGATGACTTAGGAACATTAAAGTTCTGCTTTGCGTAATCATCATCAGTTATAATAGGCACATCACCATGGATAACCATTAAGCGCCAATAACCAAAGGCTCTTAAAAAATAAGCCTCGCCCATGCTGCGGTTTTTAACAGCATCAGAAATTGCAGTAATTTTGGGGATGTTAATAATGCAATTTGTAGAGCGGTTAATCTCTTCATACCGCCACTTCCACGGATATCGGATCGCAGCATTAGATGCATCGTAAGTAAGGTTTTCAATTCCCTCATCTTCGCCGTGATCGCCAGAGCGCCAGTAATCATCGGATGGGGTATCAAAAGTTGTTTCGGCGTGGCCGATATAATCCTCTTCTTCCAGCAAGCTGTAGATGCCAGTTACCGCATTAACTGCATCTACCTCGTTACGGAAGTAGTTGCCAGAACTATAAACCCCCTGCTGCTCCAATTCGAGCGCTTTTTTACAACCACCGCTGAACACAGCCATGGCAATTGTTATATATAGTATTCTCTTTGCTTTCATGATGTTATAGTTTAACAGTTAAACCAAATGTAATAGTACGTACCGACGGATACTGGGCTACGTCTACCCCTCTTTGTAAGTTACCGTTGGTGTAACCGAGTTCTGGCGTATACCCTTTATATTTAGTAATTATAAATATATTCTGGCCCGATGCATATAACCTCACACTGTTTAAAGCTGCTTTTTTGGATAACCTAACCGGAAGGGTATAACCCAAAGTGGCATTTTTAAGGCTAACGTAATTGCCGCTTTCAACAAATAGGTCTGATGTACGGTAATTATCATTCGCCCTGTCTAATGACAGCCTTGGGATAGTATTGCTCGTTCCAGCGCCTGTCCACCTGTTTAAAGTTTCGGCATACAGATTAAATGGATACGTTGGATCTATACCCTGCATCCTGTCGGCATTGTAAAGACTCACACCAAATACGCCGGTAAAGTTAGCCGAGAGGTCAAAACCTTTGTATGAAACGCTACCTTGTAAACCCGCCGTTACATTAGGGTTTGGGTTGCCTAAGTTGGTGCGGTCGTTACCATCAATCAAACCATCACCATTCAGATCCAGAAAACGAACATCGCCGGGACGGATGCTACCTTTTCTTGAATCGTTTGCAAGTGCAGGGTCGCCGTCAATCTCCGCCTGAGTTTGGTACAAGCCATTTGTTTTCCAGCCGTAAAAAGATGCAATCGGCTGCCCCTGGTAAGTTCTGGATATCTCCTGGCTGGAACGTCCGTAAACAGCTGAACCAATAAAGGTTCCCTCACCATTTAGTTGTGTTACTTTATTTTTGATAAATGAAGCATTTGCGCCTACCGAATAACGTACTTTATCGCCCCCCTGGTAATTCAATTCCACCTCGATGCCATGGTTATTCATTTTGCCGATGTTTTGATTTGGAATAACTACTGATCCGGCGCTGCCAACCACCGGTGGCGATATCAGCATGTCTTTGGTATTCTTGTTAAAATAAGTAATGGTGGTATTTAATTTATTGTTTAGGAAACCGGCCTCTAAGCTAATATTGGTCATGGCAGTGCGTTCCCAGGAAATATCGGGGTTAGCAATACTGGTAACAGCAGCACCGCTTACGCCTGTACCGCCAAAAGCATAGCCGCCATTTTGATAAGTGCTACCAATTTTAATTAGGCTGTTATACTGAAACGGCAGAACATTTTGATTACCCAGTTCGCCGTAGCCGCCGGTTAATTTTAGATTACTTATCCAGCTGATATCTTTTATAAACTGCTCATTAGACAGTCTCCATCCCAATGAAAACGCCGGGAAATAGCCCCATCTTTTGCCTGGTGCAAACTTGGACGAGCCATCTGCACGGAAAGTAACAGTAGCCAGGAAACGGCCGTCATAATCATAAAATGCCCGCGCAAATCCGGATTGAAGTGCGGAAATAACTGGTAAAACACTTGAGTTAAACTGGCTGTTCCCCTGGTTAAGCACCCGTTGTAGCGGATCGGTATCATCATACCCTAATCTGGAAGCATTAAAGCCATACTCCTTAAAATTCTGGTAAGAATATCCACCGGTAAAAGTTAAGTGACTTTTGCCGAATACCTTGTCATAAGTCAAGAATGATTCTAGTAACTGTGAAGACAACTCACCTTCCGTTTGGGTTAATGATGATATAAAGGTTTGCCTTGCCTGATTATCATCGGCCAGGCCAAAATTATAGCCTCTGTTTATAGTACCGTCAAACGCATAATTAACGCGTAACTTCAACTCTTTTATAAAGGTTATTTCTGCAAAGGCATTAGCAAGGGCACGATATTTTTTAGAGTATCTGTCTGCATTCTGGATAGTAGCGTAAGGGCTGTTGATATCACCAAGCTGATTTGCAAATTGTTTTGAAGTACCATAGGTTCCGTCGTCATTTACCAATGGGATAGCCGGATTAAAGCGCAATGCTGAAAATAGTAGCCCGGTTTGCGAATTGTTGTTATCGAAACCGTTATTCTCCGCATAGGACAACTGGATGTTTTCGCCAAGTTTTAGCCATGGCTTTATTTTATGCTCGGAATTAATGCGCGTACTAAAGCGTTTGAAGTCACTTTTATCGATAATACCATCTTCTTTATAAAGAGATGTAGAAAAATAATAGGTAGAAACATCATTGCCACCCTGGATATTGATATCACCGTTAGTAACATGGCCGGTACCCATTATCGCACGCTGCCAATCAGTACGCTGCGTTGCGTAGTAGGAATTATCCCATGGGGCCTCAATGGCAACCCCATCGTTTGCATAACGCTCCCGTTTAAGTGCGTACAAATCCGGTGCTTTCAGCACATCGATATATTTGGTGGTGTTGGCAACACCGCTGTAAAAATTCACAGTCGTAGAAAGCTTTTGGTTGTAGGTGCCTTTTTTTGTGGTAACCAACACTACACCGTTTGCAGCTCGGGTACCGTAAATGGCTGCCGCAGAAGCATCCTTCAAAATATCTACGGACGCTATGTCATTAGGGTTTACATCACTTAACGCATCCGGGTTACTGGTTGGTATCCCATCTATCACAATAAGCGGATTAGCATCGTTCAACGTACCTGTACCGCGGATGCGAATGCTTGGCGCTGCGCCAGGAGAACCATCGTTACGTACGATGTTTACACCGCTAGCCCGCCCTTCCAGTGCCTGGGCAACGGTACTGACAGGCAAGTTTTGTACATCGCTGCCTTTAACGCTAGCTACCGAGCCAGTAATGTCGATTTTCTTGCTAGTTCCATAACCCACAACTACCACCTCGCTTAATGACGATGGCAGGGCTTCCATTAGAATGCTCAGGTTTTGATTGCCTGCAATCGGTACGATTTTTTTGGAGTACCCGATATAAGTTAGTTCCAAAACGCCGTCTGCCGGAGCATTGATACTAAAGTTACCATTTACATCTGATGTAACACCGATGTTGGTTCCTTGTAGTTTAATGCTCACCCCTATCAAAGGTTCGCCTGTTTTGTCAACTACTTTTCCTTTGATGATTACCTGTTTATCAGCATCCTCTTTACGGGTTATGATTATAACATGGTCGCTATCTATTTTATAAGACAGGTTATTGTTAAACAACACATCTAAAACCTGGTAAATGGTGGCCTCTTTCACATCAACATTCACCTTACCCAGGTTTTTTAACGATGCGTAATTGTAAAAGAAACGATAATCGCTTTCCTTTTGCAGTTTGGTAAGGATGTTACTTACATCAGCCTGCTTAACGGCAAGGGTGAATTTTTGCTGTGAATACACTTTAGCAGATACCTGCAGGGATGTCACGAGAACTAGAAAAAAAACTGCTTTCATCAGCAAAATTACTTTTAGGTACGTAGGCATGCCGGGAAGCGGTATAACCCTTCTTGTTTTTTTCATTACATTTGTTTTGAAAATTAATGGAAAGAGTAACAGCTGTTTGCGTGCATTACTCTTGTTAATAAATCCTATCTTTTTTACAGGGAGGAGTTGCCGCTCTTCCCTTGTTTTCAGTGGATTTTCAGGAATCTGATAAGTAATTTTTAAATCTCATACGCATTAAATGTTAGGGGTTTTTGTTTGTTATTTTTTTGAAAGATTAACTACATTACCCTCAATTTTGTAATTAAAGGGCGTTGTCAATTCAATCAGTTGCAATGCATTTGGTAAAGATTCTTTATCCAGTAAGCCGCTGATCTGCTCATTTTTTAACGCAACGTCATTAAATATAAGCTGTACATCGTATTTACGTTCTATTTGTTTAGCAACATCTTCAAATGGTTCATTAGTAAATACAATCCGCTTTTCCAGCCAGGCAGTTTCCTTTATATCCTCCGGTTTAACCAGCGGTAGTGATGTTACCTGGTACTCTACATAAGCAAATTTTGATGCTTGTTTATTTGCACCCGGATTGCTGCGGTCATTAGCTACGATCAATTTTTCGTTGGGCATTAAAATGATCTTTTTCTCAGGATTATTATTAAGATCAACCTGCACTTTCCCCCTCAAAAGGGTGGTTTCGGTGGTCTTATCGTTATTGTAAGCCTTAACATTAAACACCGTACCCAAAACAGTTACCGTAAGCTTTGCCGTGTGTACTAAAAAAGGCTTACCGGGGTTTTTTATAACCCTGAAAAATCCTTCGCCCGTAAGGGTTACTTCCCTGGTTTTACCAGCAAAAATATCCGGATAAACCAAGGTGCTCCCTGCATTTAGCGTTATTCCGGTCCCATCCGGCATTTTTAGGTTTCGCGTTTGCCCATATGGAACTACCACTTTATGCATAGCCATGCCTGGTGAAGCTATTAATTTAGACTGGCGAATATAAAACATAGTACATACACCGCCAAGCAGTACGGTAGCTGCAACCGCTGCCCATTGCCATTTAATTAAGCTTTTAATTTTTAGAGGCGTAAATCGCCTGGCAACTACCTTTCCATCATTATTGATATGGTCCCAAAGCTTTTCAATTTTTTCCGCAGGCGTTTGGATTAGATCCGCAGCAGCATCAGCCCCCTGTAGGGAATTTGTAGTATCGTAAAGTTGCTTATAATTTGGATGTTGGGAGCAAAACGCCTGCAATTCCGCCAGCTCTTCAGCTGTGGCAGTTTTTTCCATGCTCCTGGCCATTAAATCTATAAACCGTGATTTGCCCATAAAAATCCAATTCTGCTATAAGGACACACAATTACCAGATTTTCCTAAGAGATTCAGAATTAATTTTGATGAGCTGAAGAAAATATGAAATAAGGCTACAGTTTAAGCGCCGATTCTATTTTTAAAAGTGCTATAGAAAGCTGGGCGAATACGGTTTTATTTGATAAACCCAAAACTGCTGCAACCTCGTTACAAGATAGTTCGTCCTCCTTAACCATTTTAAATATAAGCTTGCAACGTGGAGGCAGCTTATCAATTTCTTTCACCAGCCGTTTCTGTAACTCCTTGCTGATCAGCAGTTGGGATGGGTCTGCTGCTACGGTGAAATAAAATCGCTCTGTTAGTTGCGGCTCATTAATTTGTTTGAAAGATATATTTCTTAGATAATTAAGAGAGGCATTTTTTATCAGTACAAAAAGGTAAACCTGCAAATTTTTGATGGTATCCAACTTCCCGCGGTTCAGCCAGAGTTTTAAAAAAGCATCATTAACAATTTCCTGTGCTATTTCTCTTTCGCCAATAAATGAAAAAGCAAAGTTGTAAAGCTTTGACTCCAGTAAAAGGTACAACTCATTAAAGGCTGCTTTGTCACCATTATTTTGAATAGCCTCAATATATTTTGCAATACGATCATGGGGCATGCGAAATAGTATTATTTATAATGAATGGCGATAATTTAGTTCAAATCCAAACTACAAGCGACGAAAAAATCAGTGCCGCTAATATTGATATAGCCAGCCGTGTACAATATTAAAACTTTATTTCGATGAGGCAAAAATCCTGCAAAGCAACTAAACCTATTATTTGCTCACTTTAAACTGCTGTTGATACAACATCGGCGTTTTTCCCGTAACTTCTTTAAACACCTTATGAAAACAGGAGAAATTTCTATAGCAGCACTCATAGCACACCTGTTTTACTGATAGTTTATTTTCGAGCAAAAGTTTGCAGGAGTAACCTATACGGATATCAGTTAAGAATTCAAAATAACTCTTACCTGTGTAATGCTTAAAGTACCGGCAAAAGGAATTTGGGATCATGCCTGCAATTGCTGCAACCTCAGCCAGTTGAATTTTCCTGTTGAAATTAGTAAGCGTAAAGTTATAAATGGCATTTATTCGTTTACTTTCCGATTCCGGAAAATCATATTTATAACCGATGGACGAAAGCTCAGTAACCTGGCTGGACGATGCCATAAAACACAGACACTCGATGAGAGATATTATTTTATGCAAGCCCTCCTTTTGATAAACGTTCTCAATTAATCCTGCAGTTTCCTCCGCATCGGTCCCCGTAATAACTAACCCGCGCCGAGCTTTTTCCAGGAAGCTTTTGACCTGCCGCGATTCCGGCAAATGCAGGAAACGTTCACCAATAAAATTCTCAAAAAATGAATGACAGTAGAATAAGGTGCATCGTCGCCCCTGTCTGGCAAATCATAATTCTCAAACTTCCAAAAATGCGGCAAGTTACTGCCCACCAATACGATATCTCCTTGCCCAAACTGTTTAATGTTATCGCCAATAAACTGTGTACCCTGCCCCCGGTGGAAACAGATCAGCTCCACTTCCGAATGGTAATGCCACCGATTGTTGATGTTAGGTCTCATTTCCTTTCGCACGCCAAAGGAATGATCCGGTTCATAAGGCACTTTAACTAGCTGCGGCTTCATTTAAACAAATATTCCTAAAAATAGCATTTAGATTAGTTAAATGATAATATTCCTTAATAAATGGATAATTATCAGGCGCTATATGCGACGAAACCAGCTTTCTTTGACCTACCAATTATAAAATTCATTCTTGAAGTATATGAAACAACAAGCGCAAAGCACCTTGTTCCCGGTAATTTTAATTACGTCGTTATTTTTTTTGTGGGGATTTGCCCATAATCTCGATCCAATCCTGATCCCCCATCTTAAACGCTCATTTACTCTTTCTACCGTACAGGCTACATTGGTAGATTCTGCAGTATTCATCGCCTACTTTATTATGGCGTTGCCTGCCGGGTATATCATGAAAAAGTTCGGTTACAAAATTGGGATCATTACCGGCCTGCTATTTTTTGCCGCCGGCTGCTTTCTGTTTATCCCGGCAGCTAACACCCAACAATATGCACCGTTTTTAGGTGCGCTATTTGTTATCGCCTGCGGTTTAACCACATTAGAAACTGCGGCCAACCCCTACATGACTGTTTTGGGCGATCCAAATAGCGCTACTTTCCGTTTGAATTTCGCGCAGTCGTTCAATGGACTTGCTGCTACACTTGCACCAATTATTGGTGCCCGGCTAATATTGCATAAGGGGAATACCGACGAGCAATTAAATGCAATGACGGCAGGTGCCCGTAAAATGGCCCTGGCCGCTGAAGCATCAACCGTAAAACTCCCTTACTTGGCTTTAGGCATCATCCTGGTATTAATTGCAGTTGCTTTTTCATTTACAAAACTGCCAAAAATTCAAAATAATGAAGGCCATACGGCCAGTAAAAACATCCTCCATGCCTTTAAACACCGGCACTTGTCGTGGGGGGTAGCTGCGCAGTTTTTTTATGTAGGCGCACAGGTGTCGGTTTTCAGCCTTTTTATTTTGTATGCCACGCATGCGGCAGGGATATCTGAAATAAAAGCGGCTGATTACCTGGGCATTTGTGGCGGCGCATTCCTGGCCGGGCGATTTGCAGGCACAGCCCTGATGCGCTTTTTCAAATCAGAAAACTTACTGGCCATCTACGCCATTATCAATATAACGCTTTGCTTGGTAGCGGTTTTTGCGCATGGCATCATTACGGTTTATACGGTTATTGGCATCTGCTTTTTCATGTCCATTATGTTCCCCACAATTTTCGCCCTGGGAATCAAAGATCTTAAAGGCGACACAGAATTCGGCAGTAGCCTCATCATTATGTCCATTGTTGGCGGGGCTATCATCCCACGCTTGTTTGGCTATGTTAGCGATGCCACCGGCAATATTCAAATGGGTTATTATGTGCCGCTGGTATGCTTCGCTGTGGTTGCCTTATTTGGACTCAGAGGCCACAGAGTAAGTAAAATTCAACCACGAGATTTAATCGTTTCTCCTATCTTATAATTGTTCTTTGTAAAAACCTTTTAAACACCAAACCATCAAACTATGAGTGCAAAAATATTATTACGATACAGTATCATAGCGGCGTTGACCGCAAGTGTTCATACAGTGCATGCACAAGATCTGCAAATAAATAAGGGCCCATTTAAACCAACTGTTAAGTCGTTAAAAGAATATAAATACCCAGAGTGGTTCAGAGATGCAAAATTCGGCATTTGGGCACACTGGGGGCCACAAGCGGTACCGCGCCAGGGCGACTGGTATGCACGCAATATGTACGAGGAGAACAGCCGGCAAAACAAATATCACGTAGCACATTATGGTACCCCGTCAAAATTTGGATTTAAAGACCTGATCCCCCTATGGAAAGCTGAAAAATGGGATCCCGAAAAACTTATGGCGCTTTACAAGCGTGCCGGCGCAAAATATTTCGTGAGCATGGGTAGCCATCATGATAATTTCTTTTTATGGAATTCAAAGATCCATAAATGGAATGCGGTTAATATGGGACCTCATAAAGATGTGGTGGGCCTTTGGCAAAAGGCTGCTAAAAATAACGGCTTAAAGTTTGGCGTTTCAGAACATTTGGCAGCCAGTTACACTTGGTATCAGTCTGCCCACCGTGCAGATACTACCGGCCAATACAAAGGGATCCCTTATGATGGATCCGACCCACAATATGCAGATCTTTACCATACCAAAGCGGCGCCCGGCGACAATGCCTGGTTAACTACTAACCCCGAGTGGATGAAAATATGGTACGCAGATGTTAAAGAATTGGTAGACACTTATCACCCCGACCTGCTATATTCTGACAGTAAACTACCTTTTGATGTGGTGGGGCGAAGTATGCTGGCAAATTATTATAATGGCGATATTACCTATAATGGCGGCAAACTAACAGCTGTTTACAGTTGCAAAGAAGCCTCAGACGGTAAATGGGCCCAAGATGTAGAGCGCGGCGTACTCGATTCTATCAGCCCTTACCCCTGGCAAACCGACACTTCCATTGGCGATTGGTACTATCAGACCGGGCAAAAATATCGTACAGGTACTCAGGTGATACAAATGTTGTTGGATATTGTGAGTAAAAACGGCAACCTGCTGATCAATGTGGTGCAAACGCCGGAGGGAGATCTGGAACCCGATGTATTGACTATAGTAGAGCAGATTGCCGCCTGGATCCCGGCAAACGGCGAAGGCATTTATGGTACCCGCCCCTGGAAAATCTACGGCGAAGGCCCGTCTACGATCAAATCAAACCAATCAAAAGGCCAGTTTGGCGGCCTTAGTGATACGCATGCTTATGAACCAACAGATATTCGGTTTACCACTAAGGGTAACAATCTTTATGCATTCTGTATGGACGCGCCCATAAAAGCGGTAAGAATAACATCGCTTGGAAAAAATGCTAAAGTGAACAACAAGGTCATCAAATCTGTTCAACTCTTGGGCAGCAGCCAAAAACTCCAGTGGAAACAGGAAGATGATGCACTTATAATTTCAAAGCCGGCAGCAATGCCCGCATGGACGGTGGTAGGATTTAAAATAGAACTAAATTAATGGGTATAACTGGCATTAACCTACCGGAAGTTATTTTTGGCACCAGCTGCCTCGGCAATTTATATGTGGCTTTGCCGGACAGTGTAAAGTTGGCTATAGTTAAAGAAAGTGTTGATTGCTCTGCAAAACCGGTAGTTTTTGATACCGCAGGAAAATACGGAGCAGGGCTTTCATTGGAATGTTTGGGGAAATGCCTGGAACAAGCTCGCCTTGCACCCGAGGATGTCCTTATCAGTAATAAATTGGGCTGGCTGCGAACAGAATTGAAAACGCCCGAACCGACTTTTGAACCAGGTGTTTGGAAAAACCTTGAATATGATGCCGTACAATCCATCAGTTACGATGGCATACTTCAATGCTACCAACAAGGCAACCAGCTTCTCAATGGTTATAAAGCTTCGCTGGTATCCGTACACGATCCTGATGAATACCTTATAGCAGCTGTTAATGATGACGACCATAACAATCGTTACCAGGATATATTGGATGCCTATCGCGCGTTGACTGAACTAAAGCAAAAAGGCGAAGTGAAAGCAATTGGCGTAGGCGCTAAAGACTGGAAGGTTATTAAGCGCATAACAGCAGATGTAGCATTGGATTGGGTGATGATAGCCAACAGTATGACGATTCACAGCCATCCTGCAGAATTAGTAAGCTTTATGGCAGAACTGGAAACGAGAGGAATAACTGTTATCAATTCTGCAGTTTTTAACGCAGGATTTTTAACCGGGGGTAGGTTTTACAATTACCGCCCGGTTGATGTGCAAACAGATGAAGGTAGGGCGCTAATTACCTGGCGGAACAGGTTCACCACCATCTGTAATGACTTTAAAGTTAAACCCGCCGCTGCCTGTGTACAATTTGGCATGAGTGCGCCGGCCGTTACCAGTGTCGCGTTAAATACATCAGAACCGGTTCGGGTTAAACAAAATGTGGATTTGGCGGATGCTTTTATTCCGATGGACTTTTGGCACAAACTAAGTGAGGAAGGTTTAATCAACGCCAATTATCTGCCATTCATCGTCAACCGAAACAGGCTAAAATTATCAAATAAAAAATAGTATTTCCGATCTTGAAAATCGGTTATAAAGTGAATCGATTTACAGTATCTAACAAAACATTAAATGAAGACATTAACTTGCACCAAACCGGGGCAATTAGTATACGGAACTGCAGAGATGCCGGTTATGCTACCAGGGAACGCACTAATAAAAATTAAACGGATAGGCATTTGCGGTACCGACCTGCATGCTTACGAGGGTACACAGCCATTTTTTAGTTATCCCCGAATTTTAGGACACGAACTTTCGGGAGAATTGATAAATGCCGGTGGAGCGGTGGGCTTTGAAAAAGGAGAAGCGGTTACCTTTATACCCTACTACAACTGTGGGCATTGCATAGCTTGCCGTTCGGGAAAGCCAAATTGCTGTGTAAGTATACAGGTATGTGGCGTACATACCGATGGCGGCATGGCCGAATATGTACAGGTGCCCGCGCGCTTACTGGTAAAGGGAGAAGGCTTGAGTTATGATGCATTGGCCCTGGTAGAACCTTTGGCCATTGGCGCACATGGTGTCTGCAGAGCCGAAATTAAAAAAGATGAGTTTGTGCTGGTTGTTGGGGCCGGCCCGATAGGATTGGGCATTATGGAATTTGCCAAACTAGTTGGTGGGCGGGTAATTGCAGCCGATATGAACGGGCAGCGCCTCCAGTTTTGCCAGGAAAAACTTAAGGTTGAATTTACGATTAACGTACAAACCGAAGACATGACCACCCGGCTTCAGGAGATAACTGACGGCGACATGCCCACTGTGGTAATTGATGCAACGGGCAGCCAAAAGGCCATAAATAACGGATTTTATTATCTGGCTCACGGTGGGCGTTATGTTTTGGTGGGTCTACAAAAAGGCGAACTTATTGTTAGTCACCCTGAATTTCATAAAAGGGAAGCAACACTTATGAGCAGTCGTAACGCAACCCGGGAGGATTTTGAACAGGTGATTAAGGAGATAACAAGCGGGAACATAAAGCCTGAAACCTATATAACCAACAGGGTTAAATTTGATGAGGTTAGCGACAAATTTGAAAGCTGGTTAAATCCTGCCAATGGTGTGATAAAAGCGATGGTGAGTTTTGAAGGTGATTAACTTGCAGCAATATATGGTATTTTTGGAGCGTGACATTTAAGTATTGCTTGGTAAGGCTTGTTTTAATTGCAAACAGCTTAGAAAAACAATTGATGCCATCAAGTTAATGAACACCTGCAACTAGCCGCAACCGGGTAAACAATGGTTCATCGGGAAATAAATCTGAAGGGGATTAGGTTCCGTGAATAAAATTTCATTAATAGTGTAAACAATTACTGAAATAATTTACCTTTAAATTGCCGTTAGTAAACGGACTTTTAACCAATTTAAAATTAGTTATCCGGACGCCAAACCCGGTAGCCGGTATTACAAACCTTAAAAATTAAGCTGTTATGGAAAGCGTAAATCAAAACGAACATTCACCGTTGTCAAGTATTGAAGAGTGGGAAGATGATGTGTTAGACCGCTATCCGGAACCCGGACCGGAAAAGAAGAAAGAAGAATTCAGAAATTACGATGACCCTAAACATGCCGCCGTGCGCGAGTTTTACAGGCTCAACCATAAATATCAAACTTATGATAACGTCCTGGCCAAAAAAGCCAACTTCCTGCAGTTTGACAAAAAGGAGATGCCCTGGTGGTCGGCGATGGAATATTTAAATACCCTGGTTGATGATTCTGATCCTGATACATCGCTGGATCAATTGCAGCATCTTTTACAAACCGCAGAAGCTATCCGTGCAGACGGGCACCCGGATTGGTTTGTACTCACGGGCTTTATTCATGATTTGGGTAAAGTACTATGCCTTTTTGGCGAACCACAGTGGAATGTGGTTGGCGATTCGTTCCCTGTTGGCTGTAAATTTTCAGATAAGATCGTTTATCCGGAGTTTTTTGCAGACAACCCCGACAGTTATGATGAGCGTTACAATACCAAATACGGTGTTTACACGCATCAATGCGGATTAGATAATATTCACATGTCTTGGGGCCACGATGAGTATTTGTATCATATTACAAAAAACCATCTGCCCGAACCTGCTTTGTATATGATTCGCTATCACTCTTTTTATTCGCAACACCGCGAGCGGGCTTACGATCATCTGCTTAATGCTCATGATCATGAAATGTTTAAATGGGTAGACAAATTTAATCCGTATGATCTTTATTCCAAAAGCCCAAAGCCTCCGGTGGTAGCGGAGTTGAAGCCGTATTACGAGGATTTAATAGCGAAATATTTGCCGCCTACGGTTAAATTATAGAAGGTTTTTATTGCTCATTGAACGCGCAGTTCTTTTTTTCTCTTTGCAGTTTGTAGGCACCAAGGCCCCGCGGTTAAATACTATAGATATGAGCTCAAAAAAAAACAGTTTTATAATCGCAATGCTTGTACTTACTACCTTCGGAACACTACCGTTGGTTGCACGGGCACAGCGAATATTCGATGTCACGCGGTATGGCGCTAAAGCAGACGGACGGACGGATAACGCTCTTGCTTTACAAAAAGCAATAAAGGCCTGTACTTTAGCTGGGGGTGGCCGGGTATTTGTGCCCGCCGGAGGTACTTATATGGCTGGGCCTTTTAATTTAGCGTCGCACGTTGAATTGTATGTGGAGGCCGGGGCCAGGATTTTGGCCAATGCGGATGAATCTGTTTATAAAGAGAGTGCATTTCGCGAAAATAAAGGAGAGGGTACCATCTGGATAGGTGGTAAGGACCTGGAGGAAATCAGTATTTGCGGCGGCGGTATTATAGATGGAAACGGCATCGCCTTTATGGGTAAAGAACTGGATGACTCCTACGAATTAAAGCCTTTTAATGCGGTAGACCCGCGCCCGCATTTACTAACGCTTGTAAATTGCAGTAAATTACGCATCCGCGATCTCACTATCCGCAACGCTGCATATTGGACCATCCATTTGGCGGGCTGCAACGATGTAGTAATTAGCGGCATTACCCTTTTAAACAGCGTTAAGGTTCGCAACAGCGACGGTATCGATCTGGACCATAGCAAGAACGTACGCATCAGTGATTGCTTTATCGAATCTGGAGATGACTGTATTTGTTTAAAGAACAGGCGCGAATATCAAGAATATGGTGCCTGCGAAAACATAGTGGTTAGCAATTGCACCATGACCTCGAGCTCATGCGCTATCAAGATCGGATCGGAAAATGTAGACCGGATCAGCCATGTATTGATCAACAATTGTATTATAAAGAATAGTAACCGTGGGCTGGGCATTCAAAACCGCGACGAAGGCACCGTAAGCGATGTTGTGTTTTCGAACATCATTGTTGATGCACATCTTTTTTCGGACGTATGGTGGGGTAAGGCAGAACCGATTTATGTAACAGCTTACCGCAGAGCAAATACCGCTAACAAAGATGCAGGCTGGCGTTTACCTCCCGGAAAAAAGGAAGGTAAAGTAGGAGAAGTAAAAAACATTTACTTCAGCAACATTAAATGTCAAAGCGAGAACGGCATTTATGTTGGCGGCGAATCTGCTGATAAGATCAGCGGCGTGTATTTTGACAATGTAGATCTGCGAATCAATAAAACCACAAAGATAGCCGGCGGAATATACGACCGCCGCCCCGCCAATGTAGAAGGGCTTATCAAAGGTAATACTTCTGGTTTTTACCTTGATAACGCTACTGATATAGTGATCAGGAACAGCTCGGTAAAATGGGGCAACAGCCGACCGGCTTTTTTTGCGCATGTTTTAGAAAGCCATAAGGTGATCAACTTAAAAGCGGGAAGCCTTTATGGCAACCCTGCATTTCCAAATCTTTTAAAGATAGTACAATGACAAGCCTGCTTATAGTATAAGCAGGCCGCCCTCCTAACAGTGCTACCGTCAACAAACTTATCACCAAACCAGCAATTATCTTTTAGTTACGCCTGCCGAACATTTGCTCTAATTCTTAAGCATTATTCAACACAACAGCCCTCCGAGGTAACAGGATACAAAAGGCAAGACACAGGCTACCAATTAAGGCCCTATTAAACCAAAATTAGCTTTCCAGCTACACGTTCGCCTGATTTTGAGTTAAACAAGGGCATACTGTATTGCAAATTTATGCTCTCGGTATAAAAAAAACTTTAAGCATAGCTAATCCAAATCGCCCCGTCATTTCACCTCCAAGCTTTTCACCAAAGTGGTATGCGCACTAAAATAACCCAGGGATACAGGCGAAATATTTGTTGGTGGATCTGCCGGGGTAACACTGCCGCCGGGATTGGTTGCCCCCTGCTGCTGCAGGCTGTACCAATAGGTATAAATTGGTCTATCTATACATTGCATCTCTACCGTTACGCTATCGCCTGCAAAAACACCTACATCGCTGTCGTCGTTATCACGCACGCGCAGATCCAGGCTTACGTACCGCCCGTCGTTAAAGTCATCGTTGTAAGCGTAAACGGTTTTTACCTGCACGCCGTTGATCCAGATCAGGAACCGGTATTGGTTAGCCATATCCGGTGGGTCCTGGTAATGCACGGTAAGGACTTTACGCTGCTTGCTGGAACTTATGGCCGAATTTTTGGCAGTCAATGAATCTAACTGAATTAGTTGCGGCATTTCCGAACTGGCACTGTATATTTTTGAATCAGTGGAGACAGACATTGTATAAGTGTTCCCTACTGCACCCGTAAGCAAGCTATTGGTATAAATACCTGCCGAAGTTTCGTTAAACAGGTAAATACGGCCTTCCTGATCTTTTACGGTAACTGTGGCGCCGCTCACAGCCGGATAATTATTGGTAGCGGTTACGGCAACGTTACGGCTGAGCATTATGGTTTGCGCACCGGGTTTATTGGTAATATTACCCTCTATTACCAGCTTTCCGGTGTCGTTACCTAATTTAAGGTCAATCACTTTGGTGCACGAAGCCATTACTGGCAGTATCAGCAACAAAAGACTATATTTTTTAAATACTTGCATGGCTTAAAATTTAAAGTTCCAGGTGACAGATGGTATTTGGGTTGCAAAAATACTTGTGGCAGCAGCCTCGGTGGTACCGGGCATTGTTTTGCTATCCCGGAACATGATACTGTATGGGTCGCGGTGTTTGTACACATTATAAATGCTAAACGTCCAGCTGGAGTGGTATTTTTTATGTTGTTTTCCCTCCAGTGTGGCCCCTATGTCCAGTCGGTGGTTATCCGGCTTACGGTAACCGTTCCGTTCCGAATAAGAAAATGTAGTTAAACCGCCTACGGAATATTTGCCTGTTGGGTAGGTAACCGCGCTGCCCGTTTGGTAAATAAACGAGCCGGAGAACGACCAGCGCTTGTTTAACTGGTAAATACCAACTACCGAAAGATCATGCGTGCGATCTTGCCGGGCTGCATAATAATTTCCGCCGTTTATGGCAGGGAACCTGTTTTCAGCCCTTGACAAGGTATATCCTACCCAACCATTAAATCGCCCGTACTTCTTCTTCAGGAATAGTTCCAAACCGTAAGCCCTGCCCGAGCCGAAGGTTAACTGCGATTCTACATTTTCATTAACGATCAGCTGCGCACCATCTTTGTAATCTATCTGGTTTTGCAGCTTTTTGTAATATACCTCTGCCGAGAATTCAAAAATGTTATCCTTGAAATTGCGATACCAACCAGCTGAAATCTGATCTGCAATTTCGGGCTTGATATTATTACTACTCATTACATACAGGTCCGTTGGCGAACTGGTGGTTGAATTGGTAAGCAGGTGAATGTTTTGAGTATTGCGGTTATAGGATAGCTTTACCGAACTGGCTTCATTTAACTGGTAACCAGCAGAAATACGCGGCTCCAGATTGTAATAATTTTTTACAGATGCCCCGGATGCGTAAGTGGCGGAACTAGTAGTATTACCTGATGCATTGTAAGTTTTAAAAGTGCCGGGGCCGATTAAGGAAAAGCCGCTTAACCTTACACCATAAAGAATGCTTAGTTTATCATTTACCTTCCAATCATCATTTATATAGGCTGCGTTCTCGTAGCCATACCTTCGCTCTACGCTGCGGGTATTGAAACTGGAAGTCGCATCGGTAGTAATATCGCCGGGGGCAATGGAATGGTGCAAAATATTGAGGCCAAATTTAAGGCGATGCTCATTATTTACGGCATATTGCAGATCCTCCTTAAAGTTAAAATCGGTAATTTTAGAGGTTGCCTTGAAGCTGGTAGCGCTTTGAAAGCTTTCGATTACATAGTTGTAATTACTGAATACGAGCGATGTGTTTGAAAATAGCTTATTGGTAAAGACATGGTTAAACCTTAGCGTACCTGTAGAATTACCCCAGTTAGTGCCGAAAAGGTTTTTTAGACCAAGCACATCTTTACCAAAATAACCCGACAAATAAATGGCGTTTCGGTCATCAAAGTGATAGTTAGCCTTGGCGTTGAGATCATAAAAATAAAGAGAGCTTCCTTTAATGGTGGTATCTTTAGATGCATTTAAAAAAACGTCGATATAAGTTCGCCGGGCACTGATCATGAAAGACCCCTTATCCTTAACTATGGGGCCTTCAATTTTAAGGCGGGAGGCAATCAAACCCAAGCCGCCCTGCACCGTAAAATCTTTATTGTTACCATCGTTCATCTTAATATCCAGCACAGAGGATAAGCGCCCGCCGTATTCAGACGGCATGCCGCCTTTGTACAAACTAACATCTTTTATGGCATCGGAATTAAAAGTGGAAAAGAAACCAAATAAGTGCGAAGCATTATACACAGTGGCCTCATCCAGCATGATAAGATTTTGGTCCGAAGCACCACCACGTACGTAAAAGCCCGAGTTACCCTCCCCGCCCGATTTCACGCCGGGCATTAAAGTGATAGTTTTTAAAATATCTTTCTCGCCAAGTACTACCGGTACGCGGTTAATCTGCGCCATGTTTAGCTTCTCCACTCCCATTTGCGGCGATGCAATCTGGTCATTATTCGGTCGATTGGCTCTTACCACCACTTCCTGCAGATCACTTTTGGCTTTTAATGAGATGTTAATGGTTTGTACCTTCTGAAGGGTTACCGGCATGGATACCGTTTCGTACCCGATATAGGTAATTATCAGGGTTATATTACCGGTGGGAGCGGCTATCGAGTAAAAGCCATAATTATTGGTTGCCGCCCCGGAGTTTGGTAATTCCCTGATCCGTACAGTAGCACCTATCAGGGTTTCTCCTGTTGCGGCGTCTTTTATGGTACCGCTGATGATTTGCTTATTTTGCGCAAAAACTGAAAACGAACTTAATGTTAAAAAAGCGACTAGTAGGTGTTTTAGCATAATTTGTGCAAAAGTATAAAATAAAGCCTGCCGCAACAGGGTAAGCTGTTAAACTATTAGACGTTTAAATAGGCAAAACATTTTAAATCAAAATTTAAATGTTTTGCTCACAATTAACTATTCTAATTTAACTACAAGACATATTCGCAATTGGCTAAATAATAGAAGGCACGCCCCTCCTCAATACCGCCAACACGAGCTTTATCCAGACAAATACACTTTACTAAATATATTTGCGGCATCTGTTTTCAACCGTGCCGAAACGTAGTACAAATCATTTGTACGTTCTCAGCACCGGCCAAGTGAGAGCGCCGGATTTGAATAGCTTTAATAGTTACAATTGCTTTTCCACAACAGGGTAACACCATCAAGGGTGGATGGTAAAAAACAGAAAGGAGTTTTAGCAGTTAATACGGAGTCAATAGTCTTCTTATTTGCAAAAATACCATTAAACAATTTGTTATAATACCGTAGGAAAGACAAATACCGCGCAATTGTCATGATTTTGATAAAGCGCTTATAATATTAGTTAGTGTAAAGTATATTTGCTGAAATAAAATGATCCCAACTGCATCGGATGACTAAATATTCAAAACAAAGCAGGTATCTGCTGGCGGTGGATTGTATCGTATTTGGTTTTGATGGCGAAACGCTGAAACTATTGCTTATTAAAAGGAGTTTCAATCCTGAAAAAGACAACTGGAGCCTTATGGGAGGCTTTGTGCAGCCAACAGAAAGCCTTGACGAAGCGGCGAACCGGATTCTTAAACAGTTAACCGGCCTAGAAGGGGTTTATCTGGAGCAAATGTATTCGTTCGGGAATACCTTCCGCGACCCTATCGAGCGCACTATTTCGGTAAGTTACTTTGCGCTTATAGATATCCACAAATATGAGAAGCAAATCAGTGCCGACTTTCATGCCGAATGGGTTCAGCTTGACAGTTTGCCGAAATTAATCTTTGATCACCAGGAAATGGTGGAGATGGCTAAAAAAAGTATCCGGTACAAGGCTGCCCTGCACCCCATTTTGTTCGAACTGCTTCCGCCCCGCTTTACTTTACCCCAACTGCAAAACCTTTACGAAAGTGTTTTTAACGCCAGTATTGATAAACGTAACTTTAGCAAAAGGGTACTGGCTACCGGCTTGCTTATCAAACTTACTGATAAAGATAAAGCAGGATCCAAACGCGGCGCTTATTACTATCGATTGGATATGAAAAAGTACTCTGCTAATTTCCAGGCATTTATCAATATTATCCCCAACCCTGATACACTTCAGAATTAATCGTAGCGTTTGCCACGCTTAAATAAATTAAATCTTTTCGGGTAAATATTTCCAATTGTAAATAAATAAGTGTTAATTAGACAATTATAAACCAATTTATGAGTATGGATCAATATGTGATCGGGATCGACTACGGGTCGGATTCTGTTCGTTCTGTGATTGTAAACGCCGCAGATGGCAAAGAAATAGCTTCATCTGTATTTAATTATCCCCGCTGGCGCGATGGCTTGTATTGCAAACCAACCGAAAATCAATTTCGCCAACACCCTTTAGATTATATCGAAGGCCTAGAATCCACCATAAAGAACTGCATCCGGATTGCTGGCGGCGAGGCTATTGCCAAAGCTATTAAAGGTATATCGGTAGATACCACGGGCTCAACCCCGGTTGCGGTCGACGCTGCTGGTACACCGTTGGCTATGTTGCCCGAATTTGAAACCAACCCTAATGCCATGTTTGTTTTATGGAAGGATCATACCGGGATAAAAGAAGCAGCCGAGATAAACGCTCATGCCGAAAAATTTGATATCAATTACTTAAAATACGTAGGCGGTATTTATTCGTCCGAATGGTTTTGGGCCAAACTGCTGCATGTGCTAAGAGTAGATGGGGCGGTTAAGGCCGCCATGCACTCCTGGGTTGAACACTGCGACTGGATCCCCTTCCTACTCACCGGTGGCACAAATGCAGGTGAAATTAAACGTGGACGCTGCTCGGCCGGCCACAAGGCGCTTTGGGCCGAAGAGTTTGACGGATTGCCACCTGATGAATTTTTCAGTTCATTAGACCCAATTCTCACCGGCATAACCGCCAAATTATATAAAGACACTTACACTGCCGACCAATCTGCAGGAAAATTAAGCCCTGAATGGGCCGAAAGGTTAGGCCTTTCGACCGATGTGATAATTGGTACAGGCGCTTTCGACGCGCATATGGGTGCAGTTGGCGGGCAGATTGAGCCTTACTTTCTAAGTAAAGTTATGGGCACCTCAACCTGCGATATATTAGTAGCCCCATCGCAGGAAATAGAAGGCACCCTGGTTAAAGGTATTTGCGGGCAGGTAAACGGATCCGTAATCCCAGGCATGGCGGGTTTAGAGGCCGGGCAATCTGCATTTGGCGATACCTATGCTTGGTTTAAAAGCATGGTAGCATGGCCGTTGAACAACCTGCTTTCGGAATCAAAGCTTATCGACGCTGCTACAGCCAATGCGTTAAAAGAGGAACTGGCAGATTTGATTATACCTGAATTAAGCAGACAGGCTGCACTTTTACCTATTGACGAAGCCAGCGAACTGGCGGTAGACTGGCTGAACGGCCGGCGCACGCCTGACGCTAACCAAGCCTTGAAAGCGGCAATAACCGGCCTTAATCTGGGCAGTGATGCCCCCCGTGTTTTCCGTGCGCTAGCCGAATCTACCTGTTTTGGCGCTAAAAGTATCGTAGATCGATTCATCAGCGAAGGCATTCCTGTTAAAGGAATTATCGGTATTGGAGGGGTTGCTAAAAAATCACCTTTTGTAATGCAGATGATGGCCGATATATTGGGCATGCCTATCCGCATTCACCAGTTTACGCATACCTGCGCTTTGGGTGCGGCTATGTTTGCTGCGGTTGTAGCCGGCATATACCCCAATGTGGAGGATGCCATGAACGCTATGGGTGGCGGCTTTGATGCAGTTTACGAACCGAATCCTGAATTGAAAAATATTTATGAAAAACGCTACCAGGAATTTAAGAAACTGGGCGGCTATATTGCGCAACAAACTGAATTGAAATCTGACCCCGCCCTTCAAAACGCATAAAAATGGTCAACTATCAACACCTCAAAAAAATAGCTTACCAGGCAAATATGCAATTGCCAAAACTTGGCCTTGTGCTTTTTACTTTTGGCAATGTGAGCGCCGCCGACCGCGAACTCGGCGTATTTGCGATTAAGCCCAGCGGCGTACCGTACGATGACCTCACGCCCGATAAAATGGTGATCGTAGATTTTGAAGGCAATACGATTGAAGGCGATCACCGCCCGTCATCAGACACAAAAACACATGCCGTGTTGTATAAAAATTGGCAAAACATTGGCGGTATTGTACATACGCATTCCACCTTTGCCACAGCATGGGCGCAATCGCAACGCTGCATTCCCATATTTGGCACCACACATGCCGATCATTTAACTACCGATATCCCTTGCGCGCCGCCAATGAGCGATGAAATGATACAGGGCGATTATGAATACCAAACCGGTTTCCAGATCATCAATCACTTTAAAGAACTTGGGCTAAGCTACGAGGAAGTAGAAATGATATTAGTGGGTAACCATGCCCCCTTTACATGGGGCAAAACAGCTGATAAAGCCGTCTATAATAGTGCAGTTTTAGAAGCGGTAGCACAGATGGCCTTGCTAACCGAACAGATCAACCCTAATGCGCCACGGTTGAAAGATGCGTTGATAAAAAAGCATTATGAACGGAAACACGGGCCGGATTCTTACTACGGACAGAGTTAAATGTGAACATTGAGATATGCGATTTGAGATCACAAATCAACTATAGAATATGAGAATACGCTACCTGTTTACGTTTTTAGTGGTTGCCCTTTTCAGCGTTAACCTGTCCGCGCAAAATATAATCGCGAAAAGCCCGCCGATGGGCTGGAACAGTTATAACTGTTTTGGTTCGGCTGTGCACGAGGATGAGGTGAAAACCAATACCGATTACATGGCTAGCAAGCTAAAGGCTTTTGGCTGGGAATATATTGTGGTGGACTTTTTATGGAGCTATGACAACCCACCGGGAAGCAATATTGGCAACCCTTTCCAGATGCGTTTGTATGATGGTTCTTACGTGCCATGGTTAACAATGGATAAATGGGGCAGATTGATGCCGCAACCTAATAAGTTCCCATCGGCAATAAACGGGGCCGGGTTTAAGCCACTATCAGATTACGTGCACCGTAAGGGTTTAAAGTTTGGCATTCATGTAATGCGGGGCATTCCCCGCCAGGCGGTTTGGTCTAAATCGCCCGTTAAAGGCACCAATGGTATCACAGCAGATATGGTTGCCGACACCAACTCAAAATGCCCCTGGATGAACCACATGTATGGCCTGGATATGAAAAAACCAGGTGCGCAGGAATATCTGAACTCCATACTGGAACTTTATGCTTCCTGGGGTGTAGATTTTATTAAGGTAGATGATCTTTCACGCCCATATAGCCAACCCGAAGTAGAAGGCTACCAAAAAGCGATACAAAGTTGCGGCAGGCCGATGGTATTAAGTCTCTCGCCGGGCGAAACACCTTTGGCACAGTCGGCACATGCTACCCAATATGCCAACATGTGGCGCATGGCGGATGATTTTTGGGATAACTGGAAAGAGATTCTGCATATGTTTGATTATGCCAAAAGCTGGGAAGGCGTTAGCGGCCCAAGCCACTGGCCCGATTGCGACATGATCCAAATAGGTAAGCTTTCTAAACGGGGGCCCGTGGGCAACGAACGCTATAGCCGCTTTACCGAAGATGAGCAATATACCCACATGACCTTTTGGAGCATTTACCGCTCGCCACTAATGATAGGCGGCAACCTTCCCGAAAATCGTGAACTAGAATTGAAACTGTTTACCAATGCCGAAGTCTTGGCTGCCAATCAAAAAGGAGAGAACCCAAAACAGCTGTATAAAAAAGATGGCGGGATGGTTTGGTATTCGCATGTGCAGGGCAGTAGTGACCTCTACGTGGCACTTTTTAATATCGGCGAAAATAACAAAACTATTTCTGTTGATTTTGCCAGCCTGGGGTTAAAAGGCAACGTAAAAGTGCGCGATCTGTGGAAGAAGCAGGATGTTGGCCAGTTTAATACATCCTACAAGCAAAACATTAACCTGCACGGCGCCGCCTTATTTAAGTTATCGCCATTATAACACCTTAAACAATCACTAAATCACTCATTCAATAATTCATTAAATAATTACATGATCGATCTAAAAACATTTGAAGTATGGTTCATCACCGGGAGCCAGAACTTATACGGCGAAGAAACCCTTAAACAGGTAGCCATTCATTCTCAGCATATTGCAGAGGGCCTCAACAATGCAGGCAAAATTCCGGTGCGCATAGTTTACAAACCCGTAGTAAAATCAACAGAAGAGATTTACAATACTTTACAGGAAGCTAACGTAGCGCCAAATTGTATCGGTATCATCACCTGGATGCACACTTTTTCACCTGCCAAGATGTGGATTCGCGGGCTGAACATACTGCAGAAGCCCATGCTGCACCTGCACACGCAATACAACCGTGATATTCCCTGGAGCAGCATAGATATGGATTTTATGAACCTGAATCAAAGCGCCCATGGCGACCGCGAGTTTGGTTTCATGGTATCGCGCCTGCGCAAAAACCGTAAGGTAGTGGTTGGCCACTGGCAAGACCAGGAAGTGCTGAACCAGATCAACGGCTGGGCGCGCGCTGCAGCTGGCTGGCACGATTGGCAAGGCGCAAAATTTGCCCGCTTTGGCGATAACATGCGTTTTGTTGCCGTTACGGATGGTGATAAAGTTGAAGCAGAAACCAAGTTCGGCTTTTCTGTAAATACCTATGGAATTGGCGATCTGGTGGCCGTGATAGATAGCATCAGCGAAGCTGAAGTAACTGCCCTGACCGATGAGTATGAAGAAAGCTACACAATGGATGCCGGATTGAAAAAAGGCGGCGAAGCCTATTCATCGGTTTACGAGGCGGCCAAAATAGAATTGGGATTGAAGAAATTCCTGGAAGACGGCGGCTTTAAGGGCTTCAGCGACACCTTTGAAGATCTGCATGGCATGATGCAATTGCCGGGCATTGCCTCCCAGCGCTTGATGGAGGCCGGTTACGGATTTGCAGGCGAAGGCGACTGGAAAACAGCCGCACTGGTACGGGCCTTTAAAGTAATGGGCAGCGGACTGCCTGGTGGAAATGCCTTTATGGAAGATTATACTTACCACTTTGACCCTAATAACGAACTGGTTTTAGGCTCACACATGCTGGAGATTGATTCGTCATTGGCCAGCGGCAAGCCTGCGTTGGAAGTTCATCCGCTGGGTATTGGCGGCAAAGCAGATCCTGCGCGTTTGGTATTTAACGTGGCAGGGGGAAATGCGCTTAATGCATCACTAATTGATATGGGCAACCGTTTCCGGTTACTGATCAATGAGGTAGAAGCTGTTGAACCGCAGAACGACCTGCCTAAACTTCCCGTGGCCAGAGTGCTTTGGAAGCCACTGCCCGATATGAAAACAGGCTGTGCAGCCTGGATCTACGGCGGTGGTGCGCACCATACCGCTTACAGCCAGAATTTAACCGCAGAGCAGTTGCAGGATTTTGCAGATATGGCCGGGATAGAGTTTCTGCGCATAGGCAAAGGAACTACAATTGAACAATTCCGCAACGAATTACGCTGGAACGAAGTTTCTTACCGATAATCTTATATAAAGCAGGCAGCCGGATGGGATCATTGCTGCCTGCTTTACCAAAACAATAAAACCTAATTAAAATTAAATTATGAATAAATTTACGCATATAGATTACATCATCTTCGTGATCTATTTCGTGGTAGTATCCAGTTACGGTTATTGGGTATACAGCCGAAAAAAAATAAAAGGTGTATCAGATAGCAAGGATTTTTTCCTCGCCGAAGGATCGCTTACCTGGTGGGCCATCGGTGCTTCACTCATCGCCTCTAATATCTCGGCCGAGCAGTTCATCGGTACAAGCGGGCAGGGCTTTGCAGTTGGTTTAGCTGTTGCAGCCTACGAATGGGTGGCCGCCATAGCGCTCATTATCGTTGCAGTATGGTTTATCCCCATCTTTCTCAAAAATAAGATTTTTACCATGCCGCAGTTTTTGCATACCCGTTACAACGAAACGGTAAGCTTTATCATGGCCATTTTTTGGTTGCTGCTGTACGTGCTGGTAAATCTGACATCCATTTTATACCTCGGTGCCCTGGCCATTAACAGCCTTGCCGGTGGCGGATATCTCCACGAAATCATCATCGCACTAGCCGTTTTTGCTTTGTTCATTACACTAGGCGGCATGAAGGTGATTGGTTTTACCGATGTAATACAGGTACTCGTGTTAGTAGTGGGCGGTTTGGCTACCACTTATATTGCCCTCACACTGGTAAGCGAAAAATTTGGTTTTGGTCATGATGCCATTGCCGGTTTAACTGCAATGTTCAAAGATGCGCCGGATCACTTTAAAATGATCATGGCGAAACCACAACCGGGCGCGCCACAGGCGGAAATCAATAAATACCTGGCACTGCCGGGTATCGCCATGTATTTTGCCGGCCAATGGATTGTAAACCTTAACTACTGGGGCTGTAACCAATATATAACCCAACGCGCTTTGGGTGCTGATTTAAAAACTGCACGTACAGGAATCCTGTTTGCCGGTTTAATGAAACTTGCAATGCCGATCATCGTGGTTTTGCCGGGTATTGCCGCGTATGTACTCTACAAAAATGGTGGACTTCAGCAGGAAATGAATTCGGGCGGGCACTTCAATTCGGATAATGCATACTCTGCCATCCTTGGTTTTTTACCCACCGGCTTAAAGGGCCTTTCGGTTGCCGCACTTACAGCTGCTATCGTTGCATCACTGGCGGGTAAGGCTAATAGTATCAGTACCATATTTACGCTTGATATTTACAAGAAGCACATCGATAAAGGTGCAAGCGAAAAGAAAATGGTCATCACGGGCAAAATTGTGATCCTGGCAGCGTTGGCGTTTTCTATCATCCTCACCTGGAAAGATCTTTTAGGGATCAGCGGCGAAGGAGGTTTTACTTATATTCAAAAGTACACCGGTTACATTAGCCCGGGGATCTTTGCCATATTCATCTTAGGTTTCTTTTGGAAACGCACAACGGGAACTGCGGCCATTGCCGGTATTTTAACCAGCTTTGCCATGTCGGTGTTATTTAACAACTTCGCTCCCGCCCTATTCGGGCACGAAACGCTGCTGTACACCGCTTTCCCAACCGGCGATGCAAAAGGAACCTGGCAGATTCCATTCCTGATCTGTATGGGCCTTTCTTTTTTCTTTACGGTAATTGTAATGGCAGTTATCAGCCTTGCAGGGCCTAAGATCAACCCTAAAGCGTTGGATATCCCTAAACATATGTTTAAGGTTGATAAGGGTACACTGGCACTTATCATCGTAACCTTAATGCTGCTTACCATGCTATATGTTAAATTCTGGTAGGTTCCAAATAGATTACCAATAACGCAAAAATGGCTGCCGGAAAAACGTTCCGGCAGCCATTTTTTTATGCTTAATATAACAAACCTAATTTTGCTTCAGCTATTCGTGCAAGACAAGTATTGCCTTAACAGACCTGTTCATTACCTGGTTCACGGTACTGCGGTTAAAAAGGCGGTATACGATATTATGATGGTGTTTTACCAGGCAAAGGAGATCAGTCTGTTCTTTTTCTACAAAGTCGAGGATACCATTGAGAGGTCGGCTGTCAGTTATATAGTTGAATTTTAATTCGATATTCCTGATCAATGCGCGCAGTTTTAATTCACGTGTTTCAATAAATTTCGGATTGGATTTTTCGGTAACATAAAGTACCTGCATTTGTTCCGATCCAAAAGCCTTTACCATTTCGTTGAGTGAGCGCACATCTTCTGCAGAGAGGCGGGTTTCGTAATCAGTGGCAAGCGTTATACTGGGCACTTTGGAGAATTTGCTTTCCAGCGGTATGATGAGCGTAGGAATTTTCACTTTGCTCACCATCATGCTCACATTACTACCTACAATGCCGCTGATCCCCGTAGAACCGGTAATCCCCATTACCAGCAACTCCACATGATTTTCTTCAATATACTGGGTTATTACGTTTTTCAAGAACCCTACGCTGCATAGGGTAGATATTTCTACCCCTTCGTAGCCGGATACCCACTCCTTTAAAGCCTGTCGTTTAGCGTTGTAGTAATCCTCTATAAATATCGCGTTATACGTATTATTATTGATCCCCTCGGTTGGATGAATGGCATGGATAACGCAGATATCAGCATCCAGCAATTTCGCCAATGAAACCGCGTAGGCCATAGCATTTGCAGCGCTGGGAGAAAAATCGGTGGCAACAAGAATCTGCTTCATATAACTAATTTATCAAATAAAAAGATGAAAGCCCATAAACAAAAGGAAGGATAAAATAATGGCAACGGGCAAAGTAAGCACCCAGGCCATGGCGATATTTTTAATAGTACCGTTGTTGAGATTCTTGGTACCCCCAGATGCTACCATTGCACCGGCAATACCACTGGATAGTACATGCGTGGTACTTACAGGTAAACCGAAGGCAGTGCTTAATCCGATAGTGGATGCTGCAACAATTTCTGCGGTGGCACCCTGAGCATAGTTCAAATGTTGCTGCCCTATTTTCTCACCGATAGTAACGACGATTCGTTTCCAACCGATCATCGTACCAAGGCCAAGGGAAATAGAAATGGTCAGCACTACCCACAGCGGCGCAAAATCAACCGTGCGGTCTATAGCTGTTGAAAGCTTTTGCAACGCCGCGCGATCAGGCCCGGCTATCGCAGTATTGTCTTCGTGGTGCAGTACGGCCATGCCATTTATTACATCCTGGAGCTGTTTGCGGAATTTATAAGTGTGCTCGGTCTTGGTATGGCTTTTTTGCTGAATGGTCGTCTCAGTTTGCGCAACCAGATTAAGTAATTTGCGTGCATTGGTATCTGCAGGATACCTGGCTATTACCACTTGAGTTTGTTTAAGTGATTTTAATATTTCAGCATCTGAAATATTGCGATTTACCGCGAACCTTGCCGGAACAAATGCAATGAGGATAAGCATCAACAGACCAACTCCTTTTTGCCCGTCGTTGCTCCCATGGAAAAAGCTTACCAAAGTACAAGTTGTGATAAGCAGTATCCGTGTCATCAATGGTGGCCGGTCATTTTCTCCCGCCGGGATATGAAATAAATGTGCTGCCTTAAAAACGTTCTTAAGCAGGTACATTAGTAGCATGGCAGCGCCAAAACCGAGCAGCGGTGAAAATATGAGGGACGAACCTATTTCTTTCGCTTTTTCCCAGTTTACCCCGCTGCCACCGTAGTACCACGTGAAAGCAAGGCTGGCACCAATCATTGAGCCAATCAGCGTGTGCGAACTAGAGCATGGTATACCCATGTACCAAGTGCCCAGGTTCCAAATGATAGAGCCGAGCAGTACAGACAAAACCATACAGGCTCCTACAGCGATCGGCAGGGCCATCAAATCATTAAGGGGTAGTAGTTTAAGAATACCCATTGCTACTGCTACGCCACCAAGCAATACCCCCAAAAAATTCCACATGCCCGACCAGGGAATTGCATAAGCTGGCTTTAGCGCCTTGGTATAAATTACTGTTGCGACGGCGTTTGCCGTATCATGAAAGCCGTTAACAAACTCAAAGCCTACTACAGCTAACAGACAAACAAAGAACACCAGTAAGAGCGAACCGCTCAATTCGGTTTCGCCAATAAGCGGGAGGGATAAAATAGCGAGCATGTGATCTAAATAACATCGAAAGGTATCGCTTTGTCTTAACCCACATGTTAACAAATTGTTATACTATACGCTATTTAGTATTAACAATAATTGCTTAAACAGAATTAAAAAATATAAATAGCGCTAAATTTCAGATTATGATGTTTTGCCTGCTACGAAATAAAAATCATGATGCTTCAGCGGTGCCTACCGAACCGGGATCGTAAACCAAAACGTTGAGCCATCCTGGCCGGTACTATCCACTCCAATATGGCCATTATGTCTATTCACAATTTCGGCGGATATAAATAACCCAAGGCCAAGGCCGGAAAAATGAGTGGACGACTCCTGAACACGGTAAAAACGATCAAAAATATAGGGCTTTTTATCATCCGGAATACCGATGCCAAAATCTTTTACCGATACTTTAAAACTTTCGTTTACCATAGAGCAGCTAATAAGGATCGTGTCAGCATCCGGCGAATATTTAATGGCATTAGTTAAGAAATTATGCACCACTTGTTCTAAGCGGGCTTTGTCGGCCGTAGCGTTGATGCTGCAGTCGGCCTGTAGAATAAGTTTATGATTTGTGCCCTGTGCTTTTACATCGTCCACACAATCTTTAACCATTTCAACGGCATTGAAAGTAGAGTAATTGAGAAGCATTTTTCCTTCCTGGATCTTGGTTACGTCCAGCAGGTCGCCAACCAGGTCTGTTAATTTATCAGTCTGGCTGTTTGCCTTATCAATAAATCTCGACATCTGCCCCTGCTCACCATTCCTTTCTATCATTCGTTGAACAATTTGCAGCGACCCTTTTAAACTGGTAATAGGTGTTTTTAGCTCATGGCTGGCAATGCTCATAAACTCATCCTTTTTATGCATTAGTTCCTCGGTGGCTTTACGCCCGTTCACCAATTCAGTTACTTCAAATCCAAAAAACGCTATCCCATCAATTACGCCATTATCTGCAAAAACGGGTGTATACACAAAATCAAACCAGCGCTCCACGTCATCACCTATTTTCCAACCCAATTTTTTGATGGAGTGAGATTTGCCGTAATATGGATTACCTGTGTTGAAAACCTGTTTCTCTATCTCCAGCAACTCCGATCCGGCAAATTCCGGATGCAGTTCCTGCACCGTTTTGCCCTGATAATTTTCGCAGCCATCAAATTCGGCAAAGGCCTTGTTTACAAATTCATAACGCAATTCTGCACCCCGCCTTATAGAGATCAAAGCAGGGGCATTACTAAAAATATCAGAGAATTCGGCCTGCTGTTTCTGCACCAGGTTCTGTAACTGCTGTCTCTTTGCTTCCGCTTCTTTCTGCAGGGTGATATCGATAATGTAACTTACTGAAGTTACACTGTCATTGTCATCTAACAGCGCCGACCCCATGAGGACAGATACAGTCCCACCATTTTTTTTATTATATCTTTTCTCAAAAGGCGGGCAAACACCGTGCTCTTTCAACTGCGCTACCGCCCAGTTACTGATATCCAAATATTCTTCCGGCGTGATTTCTTGCCCGTTCAACTTTTTACTTTCCAGATCATTACGGGTATAGCCTAACATGTTTAAAAATGCATCATTAGCTTCCAGCATTTCGCCATCCAGCGTTGCGAAAAGCATCCCTATCAGGTTGGATTCAAACACCTTTTTAAATTTGCTTTCGCTGCTGCTCAAACGCCTTTCTGTTTCTACCAGCCGTGTTATATCAACTACGGAGCCAACCAGCCGGTATGGGGTCTGTAATTCATCTTCTAAGATGCTCCCTCTATCAAGCACTGCTGCATAAGTATTATCCGCCTTAAGTATCCGGTACTCGGCAGACCAGTTGGTCTCATGTTTATTTATGGCCTGGTATACACTGCTTTCTACCCGTTTGCGGTCGTCAGGATGGATTTTGCTAAACCAAAAATCCACGTTATTGCTTTCTCCGCCCTGCCCGTAGCCAAACATTACGGTAAAGTTCTCATTGCGCCACATGGTGTTGGTCACCAGGTTCCAATCCCAAACGGTATCGTTGGTAGCTTTTGATACAAGTTTAAAACGCTCTTCGCTTTCTGCCAGCTTTTGGGTACGTTCCTGCACCCTCTGTTCTAATTGCTGGTTGAGATTCCGCAGCCCCTCTCTTGCAGTTATCAACTCATTATAATTCTTTTTAAGCTTTTTCTCCGCATTTTTACGGATGGTTACATCGCTTAAGCTAAGTACAAAACCATCATTCATTTTGGCACTGGATAATTGATAATACCGGCCGTCTGTAGTTTGGATCTCTGCCTGAACGGGCTTACCCGTTTCGGCGACTTTCGAATATTGCTCAAAATTCATGGCCGCCATCAGTTCGGGAAACTCGCTGATAGATGGCTGTGCATTCATGTCGTCAGCCGTTTTATCAATTAGCGACAAAGCAGATTGATTAAAGGCTATACACTTATAATCTTTTGGCTTACTGCCTGTGGCAGCTATTTCGCGAAATGCAAGAATAGCGGATGAGTTGGCGTTAAACACGCCGGTAATCATATTATTCAGTTCGGTAATTACCGATATATCAACAAAAGTAATAACCGCCCCATCCGGCTGCTTATCCTTGCGGATATAGGGCATAATGCGCATAAGGCTGTTGGTACCGCTTTTAAGCGCTACTTCTTTTTCTATCATCTTTCCCTTGCCCAGAACAGTATGCAGATCGTTCACCAGGTTATCTAACAAAATGTTATTGGAGATATGATTAATAGGCCTGCCAATATCCGCTTCTATCAAATTGATCAGTTTTACCGCCGCAGGGTTAAACTTACGGATACGTAAATTAGCATCGATAAAGATCTGACCGATAGCAGTGCTCCTGAAATAATTATCCAGATCGTCATTAAGTTCCACCAGCTCCCTTATTTTCAGCTGATGTTCGGTATTCAGGGTGTGTAATTCTTCGTTAAGAGACTGCAATTCTTCATTCCCAGATTGCAATTCTTCATTTGCCGAAAGCAGTTCCTCGTTGCTGGATTGAAGCTCCTCATTGGTAGTCTCCATCTCCTCTACAGCCATTTGGAGATTAATGCGGGTTTCGCTTAATTCTGCCTCCATCTCCATCAGGTACTCGCCATGCTGGTCGCCGTCTACCGGTGGCAATACAATACCTTGCTTCACCGGCTCGGCCTTATTTTCAGAAAACAAAACGAGGGTGTAGCCATTCGGCGACCGGCTATCCGGCGGCTTAACGGTGATCTGCAAAAGCATAACCTCTTTTTCGCGCTTAACCTTAATATTATCAATATGCGCTTTCTTTCCCTCTTTCCAGGCTTTGCGGATTGCGGTATTCAGTACAATAGAAACATCCTTGCCCACCATATTGAGGATATTTAGATCCAGCTTTTTTTCGGGCATCATCAAAAACCTGTTAAAGTCGCCAATCGTTTCTTTTACCGTGTAGCTCTTATCGATAAAAATACCAACCGGACCAAACTCCTCTATCAGCAGGTCACGAAACTCTTCATCTATGGACTTTGGCTTATCGCTATTTTTTACAGGAATTTGTTTTTCATCATATTTTAAACCAGGCGCAACTGCGGTGTAGGTATGGTGAAGCCCATAAGTGATAGCGCCGGATCGCTGGTAGATTTTCCATTTGCTGCTGATTTCAGTTACCCCCTCTTTAATACTTGCCGCATTTTCGCTTGACCCTAAGAATAAGTACCCCTCTTTATTAAGTGCATAATGGAATGTAGCTACTACTTTTTGCTGCAATAGGCTATTCATGTAAATAAGCATGTTTCGGCAGGTGACCAAATCGTTCTTGATAAATGGTGGCGACTTGATCACATTATGGCGCGCAAAAACAATCTGCTTGCGGATGCCCGGCAGAACCGAATAGCTTTTGTTATCTTTTATAAAATATCTTTTCAATAAATGCTCCGGAATTTCCCTGCCTGCGGTAAGCGGATAGCAATTCCTTGCTGCAACTTCAATAGCGGCATCATCAACATCGGTAGCAAAAATTTTGATCTCGATGTTTTTACCGCTTTCCTCCACCTTTTCATTCAACAATACGGCAATTGAATAGGCCTCTTCCCCGGTGCTGCAGGCGCATACCCAAACTTTAAGGATATCGCCGTCGTTTTTCTTTTTAACAATATTGGGGATAATCTCTTTTTCCAGTAACTCAAACGCTTGCTTATCTCTAAAAAAGCTGGTAACTCCAATTAAAAAATCCTTGGCAAGCAGTTTAACTTCAGCGGGGTCCTTGTGCAGCAAAGCAACATAATCTTCCAAATGCAACAGTGCTACCGCCGCCATACGCCTGGTAATGCGCCTTAAAATAGTGGGTGTTTTGTATAGATTGAAATCATGCCCGCTGCTTTTTGATACCAGCGTAAAAATGTCGTTCAGTTTACCATCATCAAAGCCACCCTCTTCTATCTGTGGGATATTGATCTGATGCACGTAATTATAAACCTCGGCGTGCATTTTTGCCGGTGCCAAAATATGATCTGCATTGCCTGAAGTAATGGCACTATTGGGCATCCCATCAAACTTCGCTGTTGCCGGATCCTGAACTATTACCATGCCGCCATATTCCTTTATGGCTTCAATACCTTTGGTACCGTCTGTACCGGTGCCTGAGAGGATAATCGCAATTGCCTTCTCCTTTTTCTCCTTAGCCATTGTAAACAGAAAGGTGTCAATGGCTGTATTGGGCGATTTATCTTTTACCTTATCCGCAAGCTTAAGCTTGTGCCCGCGGATGGTCATCAGTTTTTTATTGGGGATAATATACACACAGTCGCGCTGTAGGGTCACATCGTTAGCAGCTTCAAAAACCTGCATGTGGGTATGTTTGGATACAAGTTCTACCAACAAGCTTTTATAATCTGGCGAAAGATGCTGTATCACCACAAAAGTAAAACCCGAGTTGGCCGGCATATGATCAAAAAACTCATGGATGGCTTCCAGCCCACCGGCCGATGCGCCGATAGCTATGATAAAGCGATCCGGAGAGCTGGATTCCATGAATTGTAATTTGCTAGCCTTTGCCAAAATCTAATTTATATTTTGCGGGTAATAAATTCGTAAATAAAACTTCGCAGATTTTCTGCTGCCCTCAGTTGTTGTTCTGTCCACGATATGGCGGTGTGATGCACGGTTTGCTGCCATATTTTAAAGGAATTTCTTGGATGATAGTTTTTACCATCAGGTTCAAAATTTATCGCAGCATTGGGGTCGCCACCCCATTTGATAGTTTGTACCACCTCCGGCCGGAAGCAAATGATAAAATCACCTGTTTCAGCATCAACCGGTATAACCAATACGCCACTAGCGGATTCAGCGTATGGCAGAGCGTCTTCAAACAATTCGGGCAATTGATCTGTAGCAAAAACACGGTCGGTTTGCTTGTTTTGTAACCAAAGCACCATGTTTTCGATGAAGGATTCATCCGGGGCATCGCCTATTATATGCTGTTGCCCATCAACTACAGCTACTGCAGCATTCGCATTAAATAACTGCAACAGGTTTGTCTTTTCAGCATTCATTAACCCGGCAACCAAATCGTTCTCGGCGTACACTGCCGATGCTAAAGCTGTTTGAATTTGCTGCAGCCTGGATTCTTCCTCAAAAGATTGCTTGTATAAAATTGCAGTAACCTTATTAGATATAAGTAACGAGAGCAGTTCGCACACGCCGCAAAGTTCCAGGCTAAGGTAGCGCGGTGTTAAGTGGTGGCAGGCAATAAGGCCCCATAACTGATCATGATAAATCACACGGATAGACATGGATGCCTGCACATTCATATTTTTTAAATATTCCAGGTGCACGGCAGCAACGCCTCTTAGGTTGCAATCGGCCAGATCTGTAAAAGTTTTTGTTTGCGGATTAATAACCGGATAAAGCCTTACCGGCTTAAAGTTTCGGTTTGGAATAAGTCTGTATGGGTTTTGCAGATACAATTGCCTTGCTTGTTTAGGCACATCCGAGGCGGGGAAGGTGTGGCCCAGGTAACTCTCCAGCCCTTCAACCCTTTCTTCAGCTAACACGGTACCATTCCAGTCGCTATCAAAACGATACATCATAACCCCATCGAATCCGTTAATCTTACGTAGTTCGGCAATGGCAATTTCACTTACTTCTTCAATACTGCCGGCATGTTCAATTGCTGCCATGGCGTACCTTAAATCATCAAATACACTTGTGAAGGAACGCTCATTCTCCGGGTTAGCTTTTTCTAATTCAAGCACCAGGCAATCACTCCTAAAATGTGCCAGAGTTGCCATTTTTTGATCACCGAGCTGCAGGATAAAAGGTATCTTATCTTTTATCTGCTCACCGAAACGTTGTTTTAATTCGGAAACTATAGATGCATCGGTGTAATCTGCAAGCAAACTCCCAACTATGGTATCCAAATCCAACGACAGCAACTCAGCAATATTTTCGCTCACCTGGATAATACGGAGCGTATCGTTTTCTAAAACTAGTAAGTAACCATAATCCTGGATGATATTGATATGGCTAAGTGGCAGACTTCCACAAAAATCAGAATCGTAATTTTTCCCTTTTGGCATTTTATTCGGTATTCCTGGATCGGTTACAATCGGCATCGGGCAATACGCCCTCAAAGGCACAAAACCTCCCAAGTAAACAACGGCAGATGATCCCGCTAAATTATAATTTTCTTCTAAAGAAACAACCCGTCGCCATACAACCTATCAGAATAATAATTACACCCTGGCGATATTTTAATCCCGCAGTTTGCTGCTAAATCAACAACTCCAAGTGGACAGGAATTGACCAAAAAGTTTATTGCTTCATTTTAGAAGATCCCCTGATATTGAGATCAGTTTTGAGAATGATAGATTGGGGCTTATGATCTTTGGAGGAAGCGTTGAGCTTATTAAGCAACACTGTGATCACATTATCTGCAATGGCTTCTATAGGTTGAGCCAATGCAGTTACCGGGGGCGAGAAGAGTTTAAATACGTCGTAATCATCAAATGATACCACCGCAAGTTCTGATGGAACTTTGATACCCAGCGCGTTGATAACCTTTAACCCGCAGGTACCTACGTGATTGGTACCGAATATCACCGCATCTATTTGTTTGTTATTAGTAAGAAAGGTATGAATAGGCTCGATGATCTGCTCTTCATCCGGGTTAAATACAATCTCTTCTATCATGGGTTCAAAGCCGCTTTCCTTCAACGCATCACTATATCCCTGTACCCTTGCAGTCATCTGTGTTTGCAGCGATTTAAAAGTGATAAAGGCAATTTTTTTGTACCCCTGCTGAATTAGATGACGGGTAGCATTATAAGTACCAAATAGATTATCGATCTCTACATAATCAGTGCTGACGTTAGGCAAATGCCTGTCGAAGAACACCACCGGCATGCCGTCTTTAATCAAAGAGTTGATGTCCTCCTCAATACCTTCAGGCGGGGCAATGATATAACCGTCCACGTGCCTGTCGCGAAACATGTTGATCAGTTCCTGCGTCTTTACCGTATCATTATCGGTACTGCAATAAATAATCTTGTAACCGTTTTTATAAGCCCGGTCTTCTATTAGCCTGGCAATAGCAGCAAAAAAGGGGTTGGAGATATCTTCTACCATCAGCCCTATGATATTAGACTTGCCGGTGCGTAAACTTTTAGCAAGTGAATTTGGCTTATAACCCACCTCATCAACAAATTTTTGAACCCGCTCCACTAATTCCTTTCCTATCCGCTTTTCCTGCGCTCTGCCGTTGAGAATAAACGATATGGTGGTTTTTGATACGTTTAGGTGGTTGGCAATATCAACTATAGAAAGTTTTTTCACGTGCTATTTTATTAAATTCAAATATAAAATAATATAGTTAACAACATTAATACTCCGCTGTTATAAAACGATTTAATGCGAGGATTCAGTTTAAAATGGAGCTTTACCTACTCTGTTTGTGTAAGCATTTATTCTTCTACAGCAGCCTTATTCAAACGCTTATAATTAAAGCCAAAGACAAAAATGACTGCGTAACAAATTATTGGTAAATAGTAAGCAGTTGCCACATTATGGTTGGCAACCAAACCCATTAAAATGGGAAATATGCCCCCACCTACTACGCCCATTACAATAAACGACGAAGCCTGTTCTGTTTGCTTGCCGAGGTTTTTGAGCCCCAGGCTAAAAATGGTTGGGAACATGATGCTGAAGAAAAAGTTGATCATGATGAGGGCTACGAACGACACTGTCCCCAGATTTTGTGCTACGACCAAACACATGAAGACATTGCACAATGCAAAGATCCAGAGCAACTTGCTGGGTGTAACAAAATACCGCATCAGCAGCGTTCCAAGTAACCTGCCAATCACCATCATAAGCAAACTGATTCCGAAAAAATAGCTGGCAGTTGCAGATGAATACCCCATAATATCATGCCCATAATTGATAAAATATGCCCACGTGCCTCCTTGTGCACAAACATTAAAAAACTGGGCAATTGCCGCAAAAACAAAATGCTTATGCTGGATCAAGCTTTTGGATTCGGTGTGTTTCCCGCCTACTGCATCCATTTGAGGCGAAACAGCATGCGGATCAGTTAATGACGGGACCTTCACAAAGGAGAACAGCACGGCCACTATAACTATAACTGTACCGATGATGAAATATAAATTCTTTACAGCGATGAGATCATTTGAGTGCTCCCGGCCTTCCTGAAGAATAAAGTAGCCTCCAATGAACGGTGCAAGGATGCCGCCCAGGCCGTTGAAAAATTGAGAAAAGTTGATCCGCTGATCGCTGGTACGCTGATCGCCTAAAGAAGCTACAAAGGGGTGCGCCACGGTTTCCAGTGTTGCGAGGCCACAGGCTAGTATGAATAATGCAATCCGGAAAAAATTAAAGGATTGCGCATTTGCTGCAGGGATAAATAGAAACGCGCCAGTGGCATACAAACATAAGCCCAGCAATACACCGCTCTTATATCCGAACCGTTTCATAAATAAGCCAGCCGGTATACCCATAACAGCATAAGCACCAAATAACGACAATTGCACATAGGCCGATCTGGATTTGGAAACGTGCAGAACGTTCTGGAAATGCTTGTTAAGCGTATCTCCAAGTGTTAACGCCAAGCCCCAAAGAAAGAATAGGGAAGTAACAAACAACAGTATGACGAGATATTTACGTTCGGTAAACTTTGGCTTGCTGTCCATACGCAGGATTGAATTTTGTTAAAATTGGTTCGGTAAAATAAACGAATTCTTTACAGCAACCAAAGCTATCCCCAATTTTCGTGGTTATCTTGCTACTTTTACTAAATAAGTCTCCGCAATAATCTAACAAAATTCCAAAAAACACTCCTGATCCTATTTGGCTGTGGTCAACGAAAACGGCTTATCGGCAATAGCTAACCCCCGGGTTAAATTTGGTTTCGGCCCCATTTCCAGGCGAAGTGTGCCACCATTCATGATATCGCTTTGCGTAATAAAGTTGTGGGTGTACGGCGTGCCATTTAAAGTGGCCGACTGAATATACACATTTTGCGGGCTGTTGTTATTTGCGTCTACGGTGAATTTATTTCCGTTTTCCAGAGCGATGGTCATTTTTTTGAACAAGGGGCTACCGATCACATATTGGTCTGTTCCCGGGCAAACGCTATAAAATCCTGCGGCACTCAAAACAAACCATGATGACATCTGGCCCTCATCTTCATCGCCGGGATAGCCGTTTTCTGTTGCATTGTACATTTTATCCATCACTTCACGTAAATGCATCTGGGCTTTCCATGGTTGGCCGGCGTAGTTATACATGTATAGCATGTGGTGAATAGGCTCATTACCCTGTGCAAACTGTCCCATTTTAAATTCGGCCATTTCGGTCATCTCATGAATTACTTGTCCGTATCCGCCAACTTTGATGGTGCCAGGTTCACTAAAAACGGAATCGATTTTGGATGTAAAATTATGATCGCCCCCCATCAGGTTAATAAGCCCCTGCGTATCATGAAAAACCGACCAGGTCCAGTGCCAGGCGTTACCCTCTGTGTAGGGCCCACCCCAGTCCATCGGGTCGAACGGTTCTATCCAATTGCCTTTTTCATCTTTGGCACGCATAAACCGGGTCTTCGGGTCGAACAGGTTCTTGTAGTTATACATCTGCCTGCCAAAGACATTTTCATAGTAGGTATTACCGGTTGCTTTTGCCAAAGCATAAGCGCAAAAGTCGTCATAGGCAAATTCGAGCGTCCAGGCGGTAGCTCCCTCTGTTTTCTTCGTATAAGGCACAAAACCATTGGCAAAATATTCTTTCCAGCCCGGCCGGCCGTTAGCGCTTCCCCAAGGGCCCTTGTTTGTAGCTTCGTGATAATAGGCTTCCAATGCCTGCTTCGGATCAAAGGTGCGGATGCCTTTCGCCCAGGCGTCTGTCAGTAGCGAAATTGCATGGTTTCCCAACATGCCCCCCGTTTCTGCCGGGAACGACCAAGCTGGCAACCAGCCGCATTGCTTTTGTGCATCCAGCAAAGCCTGAACCAACTGCCCTTCCATTTTTGGATGCAGCACCGTATTTAGCGGAAATTGCGCACGGAAGGTATCCCAAAATCCATTGTCGGTGTACATAAAGCCGTCATGCAATTTTCCATCGTACGGACTATAGTAATAAGGTTTACCATCCTTGCCATACTCAAAAAACTGGTGTGAGAACAGGTTAGCATGATAAAGGCAGGAGTAAAAAGTCGCTTTGTCCTTTTCCGATCCACCTTCAACAGCCATGCGGCCCAATAAGTTATTCCAAACTTCGTCGGCTGCTTTATGCGTATCATCAAATGATTTATAGCCACCCAACTCAGTTTTGAGCGTAACAGATGCCTGCTCCGGGCTAATATAAGATGATGCAACTTTGGCCTGTACGGTTTCGCCATTCTTGAATTTTATATAAGCCCCGGCACCTATTCCTTCTGCGGTTAATTCTTTTGCTTTTGTAGTATTTTTTATATTTTCCCAGGTACCATAATCAGCAAAAGGCTTATCAAAAGTAATGATGAAGTAGTTTTTAAAATTCTGTGGTGCCCAGCGGCAGTTATTCACGTAACCACTTATCGTGCGTTTCGCCGGATCGATAATTACCTGGCTCATTTTTGTATATCCATCCAGAACCAGGTAAGATGACTGCCCCTTAGGAAAGCTGAAACGCAGGTGGGCGCCGCGTTCGGTTGGGCTCATCTCGGTGGTTATATTATTATCTAGTTTTACTTTGTAATAGCTGGGTTGTGCAATCTCGTTGGCATGATCAAATGCTGCTGCACGTTCATCTTCATTAACTGTTAGCTTACCGGTAACCGGCATCAGGGAGAATACGGCGTAATCATTCACCCATGAACTGCACTGGTGCGATTGCTGAAACCCGCGGATTTTTTTTTCAAAATACTGATACTTCCATCCATCACCATTTTTACCGGTTTGGGGGGTCCAGGTGTTCATACCAAAAGGCAGTGCTGTAGCCGGGTAGGTATTACCATATGAAAATTCGTACCTGGTGTTAGTGCCCTGGCGGGTGTTTACGTACTTAACCAAATTGGCCTGCTGAGCAGATAAGCTACCGGTAATAAGTAATACAAAGGCACAGAGCTTTAGCGCTTTTTCCATTTACAGATGAGGTATATATAAAGACTTTTCAGAGGCGGTTACATTAATCGATTTAAAGAAGGAGGCGCTCCCGCCTCCTTCAAACCAAAATATATAAACCAACTAATTATTTAATAAGCGACTGGTACATCAAATCGGCTACAAACTGGTTACCTGCCGGGTTAAGATGCACACCGTCGCCGGTTAAAATATTTTTATCCAGGTTTTGCGGATTATTTTTTAGTCCATATTCATGAAACAGTTTCCTGAGATCTATCAGGCCGCAATTGTTTTGCACCGCCAGTTCACGGATGCTGTGCGAATATTTATTTAGGTCGCCGTCCAGTTCATTGGTGTAATCGGTTTTTTCGCCAATTGCGGCCGGTGTGCAGAGTGTTACTTTAATACCTTTTGCCTGTAACTTTTTTATAAGTGCAGTATAAAACCTGCCGAATTTATCATAATCTGTTCCGGTGCCGGATAGCCGCTTGTGCCAAACATCATTTACCCCTACCCAGATCACAACGAAATCCGGGTTTTTACTTAACACGTCATCCTCGTAACGGAGGTACAGATCATAGATCTTATTTCCGCCAATACCCGCGCCGGCTACTTCATAGTCGGCCGACTTGTTGTTGTCTTTTAATTTTTGCCGAAACAGGGTAATATAACCGTCGGGTCTTGTGCCGTACTCAGTGATCGAATCACCAAAAAATACTATTTTAACAGGTTTTTTTAATTGAAAACTGCACATCACCAGCACTGCTGAAAGCATTAAAAGTTTTTTCATCGAAGTTTAATTGGTAGCAAAAGCTAAATTGATTTAGCTAAAGTATAGGATTATTCATTAAGTCGCAAATTAAATAGAGAATTATTGAAATTTCACCCGGATAAAACGTGGGCGATACAGGTTGGGATGCTTGCCAAGATCTTTTATAAATTCAACCGAGTTGATGTTATAGCTAATCAGCAATTCCCCGGGTTTAGATAACGACGGGTGGGCTTTGGCATTATAAACTACAAATGTCTTCTCTACAAGGTCGGGCTTGCAATCCCACAATTTTATAACCGGCCCAAATGGACCTGCAGGGCTCGCCCCTATCCGCATCCCAACGGTTGTGCTCATACCACCCTGTTGAAATATCAGCGCATAACGCCCATCCGGCAAGGCAGATACACTGAGTTCATTAGAAACCCCTGTAGTTACATCGGCCGCCTTGTTCATATCGCTCACCCAATTGCTACCATTCCAGAAAGTCCATTTTGTGTAAGTTTCAAAATCTTTTGGCAGTACACGTGCTACCAGCAGGGTTTTAGCCATCCCTCTAACCCCATATATGTAAATATAGCCATCGGGTTTTAATGAGCCAGCTTCCTTTGTGTTTACATAAATCCCCGCGCCAAAAGATCCTATATCATTTCCCCCATCGGTGAGGTAAAATGGGGTATCCATCTGCTCTGCGTCCTTAAAGGGCGGCTTACTGCCAGCCGGAATTTTGATCAGCGTATTGCCTACTTCTCTGAAACCAAACGCGCCGCTGCTCACGTTGCGTACCCTGTAACCAAAGATGTAGGTACTGGCATTGTATTGATTTACAAAGCCGTCACCCAGCCAGTAATAGTCGTTGCTATCGGTTTGCGTTGTTTTTGGTATGAAGATCGATTCCGGTTGATCCTTGGCATCCTTATCCCAATAAAACTTCATCTGCTTCTCCAGTGGCTGGTTACCGTTGAGGATAGCCAGGGAGTTATGGATCATTTTATAGCCCGGCTGCATGGTATTATCCTTTATCTCCCCTATCATGCTGTCGCTGAAGATGAATAGCACTTTATCATTAGGTTTAGATTGCCTGCCTTCCACACCGTTCATGGGTATGGTATATATGCCATCACCACCAAACCAGCCGAAGTTCCGCTTTAGTAAGGCCGACCATTCCGGTGCCTCCTCTACTGTGAACCTGATATCACTGAGATTTTGTATTGCAGCCGGCGCAGCGATTTGAGCCAAAGCGGAAAGTATGATACCGCAAACACATAAAGCAACCAGCGCAAGCCTTTTCATCAGGGGGAAATTAATAATTTTATTTAATCAGGATGATGCAGATTCCCGGCCCGGCTTTTTGTAACGCTTAACGAGAATGATCGTAACACCCACCAGTCCGCCAAGCAACATCAAGCCGCCTAATAATTCTGCTTGTGTAAATGTAAAGCCTAAAAAGCGGTAATAAAAATTTATCCGGATATGTTCTATCAAAAACCGTTCTCCACCATTAAGGATGAGGTAGATAGAAAACATTAATCCCGGTATTTTAATATTGCGCCGAGCTGCCCACATCACCAAAAACATAGCTATGCAGAGTGTTAACTCATAAAACGGGGTTGGGTATACGGCGTTTACCAGTTGGTTACAATAATTACCGGTACAGCCGGGAATGGAGATGCCGGCGTTGATGGCATTGTGTGGATATTTGAACGCCCACATCCAATTGGGCAGCCAGCCAAGCCAGCCGGGTTGAGTATAGGGGTTAACAATCCCCCAATCGCCATCTCCGGAAAGCTGGCAGCCAATACGGCCAATGCCATATGCCAGCATCATGCCCGGCGAGCCGATATCCGCTAAATGCACCTGTGCCATACCGTGCCGGTAGCCGATATACAGATAGGTAAGTGCGCCGAAGATCAATCCCCCGTAATAGGCATAGCCATTGGTTGAGAAAATAGTGCGGATCGGATCGGCCATTAACAGATCGACATGCTCGGCAGCATCAAAAAGCTTTGCGCCGATGAAGCCAAAGAAACCTACACTGAATACGATAAGCCCCATCAACTGGTATGGGTGACGGGTTTGTTCCACTAGTTTTGGCTGTGGTAAGGCGTGCTTTTTTCGGTCTAGATATGCCCAGGCAGCAAAAGCTGAACCTGCCAATAAACCTGCCACCCAATTGCCTTCTCCAGATAGCAGATACCCCCTGGGGTCAGACTGAAAATGGGCGAATTGGAAAGCTACCCCAATCACCTTAAACCCGAAGGCAAAGCCCAGCGCAAAATTAACCAGCAAATCTATCAGGGTAACGGGTTGCCGTACCAGCACCTTCTGCTTGAAGGATTGAATTTTCCCGTCTTTTTCATACCGCTTAAACTCCGATGTAAACACCAAATATGCCAGCAAAAACGACAGGGTAATAAAGAAACCCAACGTTTGCACCGGGAAGGTAAACCTTACCCCGAACATGTAGTAAACAAGATCGCCTATTGTAGGAAACATATTGCTAATGTATAAAATGGACCGAGAAATATAGTGTTCCTATAGGTGTCAATGCAAGCGGGGCCATACCAGGTGGTGTTCGCGTTCGCATTCCGGCCATTTGTAAACCACCCCGAACAAGCCCGAACATGCCCGAACATGCCCGAACATGCCCGAACATTGTGCCATCCTGAACAAATTCAGCCGCTGTCTTGACTTTGTTTGCTTACCCCTGCCTTTTCGACATTTAAAATAACAAAGGGCTAGCGCTACTAACGCTAACCCTTAACACTTGATTTAAAACTTACTAAAAGCCTAGCTGGATCCCCAGATTGATGACACGCTGGTTGATGTAAGCATCCCCCGCCGTGTTGGTGGAAATTTCCGGATCCTGCTGATATTTCTTGTAATTATTAAAAGTCAGCAAGTTGTAAGCACTCATATACACACGCGCATTGCTTATTTTAAATGGCAATAATTTATTTGGCAACTGGTAACCGATATCAACCGTTTTTAACCGGATATAGTACGCGTTGATCAGCCAGTAATCGCTGAAGTAAGCTGTTGGGCTGTTTACCGATGTAGGGTTTAAACCTAAACGGGGGAAGTTGGCTGTAGTCGCGGTTTCCGGCGTCCAGCGCTCCTGGTGAATTGGCTGAAACTGGCTCTGGAACGGCTCGATACCTGTACCCAAAACGGCAAAGCTATAATTGAATGAACCCTGGAATAATACACTCACGCTGAAGCCTTTATACACCCCCTGTAATGACAAGCCTAAAATGGTATTGGGCAGGTTTGGATTTCCAATTGCGCGTTTATCAAATACATTGATGATACCGTCGCCATTTAAATCCTGATAACGCAAGTCGCCGGGTTGTAGCGGAATTCCATTATCCGGTACTGCAACCGGGTTACCCGCATTAGAGCCCTCATGGGCTGCTTTATAAGCAGGAATTGAAGCAATGTCGGCCGCTGTATAATACCCCAGCGAATGGTAACCGAATTGCTGGCCGATTGACTGGCCGGTTTGCGCCAGGTACGGGTAAGCCGGTGACGCCTCATCCATATACAAGATCTTGTTTTTGGCGTATGAGAACACCAAACCTGCATTGTATTGAAAGCCGCCAATGTTACTGTGGTAGCTAATGCTGCCGTCGAAACCCTGGTTGCGGGTTTTCCCGATGTTTACCGCAGGCAGGCCAACCCCTAATATCAATGGTGTACTGCCCGGAGTAATTAACTGGTCTAAGCGGATATCGTGGAAATAATCAACCGTTACCGAAATTTTGTCTTTAAATAAATTCATATCCAAACCTATATCCAGCTTACGGGCACGTTCCCATACCACATTAGGGTTACCTAAAGATCCTTCGTAAATGGATCCGTAGGGCTGCTGGGTTTGGCCAAAGTTATAACCTCCGCCTGTGTTATAAACCTGGTTGTATACGTAACGGTTGCCTGGCGCTGCATCAGATCCCACTATGCCGTAGCTGCCACGCAGTTTAAATAAACTGAACATGGGCAATGCCTTTGCAAAAAAAGATTCTTTAGCCAGGTTGTAGCCCAGACTGACAGCCGGAAATACACCGTAACGATGATCTGCCGCGAAACGGTCGGTACCGTTATACGCCACGTTGAAATCTATCAGATACTTTTGTTTGTAATCGTAACTGGCCCGGCCCGATACGCCCCTGAATTTCTGCGGCACACCTACCAGATCGCCGGTTAATAAGGGATACGCAAATAAGGTATTTGATGTTTGGTTAAATAACAACAGGCCAGAGAAGTGATGGGTATTACTAAAACTTCTGTCATAATTTAAATAGGCTTGTAAGTTATAATTGTTGGTGTTGATATCGGTATTACCGGTTAAAGCATAAGTATCGTAAACGTAAGTAGCACCGGGCCTAAGTGCATAACTATCGGCTATGGGGTCATAGTGATAAGCGGGGATACCTCCATTAAAGATCTGTTTGGTATATTGCTCAATACTGGAATACGCTACCCGCAACGTTGCAGTTAGCCCATCGGTAATGGCATCCAGTTTTTGATTTGCACCGAAAAGGAAATTAAAATCCGTACGGCGGGAATGCTGGTAACCTCCGGTTGCCAGCCTGGCATTCAGCGTTGGCAGGTGATCGGGGTTAAAATTTGAATAGGCATAGCTGTAAGTACCGTTCGGATTTAAATAGGGCGCGGTAAAAGGTGTCTGTTTAGTAAAGTTATAAACCTCACCAACCGCATTTTGATTATAGGGCTGATTCAGATCGGAGAAACGGGTGGTTACATCCAAACGCAGATCAAGCGTCTTGTTAGCTTTCAGATCCAGGTTAGAGCGGAAGTTGTATCTCCGGAAATAATAGTTGGTATTTACCAAACTTTGGGGGTCGGCAAAGTCGCGCACCAAACCGCCCTGGTTTAAGGCTCCTCCTGATACAAAATATTTCAGCGCATTGGTCCCGCCCGAGATATCAAGGTTGGCATTAGATTGGAAGGTTTGATTCTTAAAAACCTTTTCGTACCAGTTCACATTAGGATGGCCGTACGGGTCATCATTGTTTTTAAAATGATCCAGATCCGACTGCGTAAAGGACTGCTGCAGCCCGTCGTTCTTCTGTGCCTCGTTAATTAGCAGCGCAGAGTTGTACGAATCTAGAAATACCGGTTTTTTTGTAGGCTCCGCCATCCCCCCTTCAACCCTCAAATTTATTTTGGGTATGCCGGATTTACCGCGGCGGGTGGTTACGACCAACACTCCGTTGGCCCCTTTAATACCATATACAGCCGTATTGGATGCATCCTTCAGGATGGAAATGCTTTCGATTTCGTTTACATTGATCTGCTGCAGTTGATCATAATTGTACTCGATATCATCCACGATGATCAGCGGCTTATTACCATCGGGATTCAGCGAACTTACCCCACGTATATAAAAATCTGATGCATCCTTACCCGGCTGCCCGGATCCCTGTTGGGAAAAGAAGCCCGGCAACTTACCGGTTAGGGCATTTTGCACGTTGGCCGTAGGTACCGTGCGTATTTCGCTGGCAGATATAGAACTTACCGAACCTGTGGTGGTAATACGTTTACGGGTACCATAAGCCACTACCGATACCTCATCCAGGCCATTAGTGCTGGTTTGCAGTATAATATCCAAGGGTTTTCCAAGGGTTACTTTTACCTCCTGGGTAATGTAACCGATAAACCGGACTACCACCACCCTGCTTTCTCCCCTTAGCGTGAGGCTGAATTTACCGTTAACATCAGCGATAGCGCCATTGGTAGCAAATCCTTTTTCAACAACGGATACACCGGGTAATGCACCCGTAAGATCACGTACCTTACCCGTAATAGTTGTACTTTGAGCATACAGTGCCGCCGGTAGCAATGCAAGTATTATTTGAAAGAAAAGTATTATTTTTCTCATAACTGCTTAATTAATTTAGTTTAATTGATCCTGAGGAATTACCATCCGGGGTTTTGTTTCATATTAGGGTTTTTTTGTACCTCATCGTATGGTACCGGGTACAAGTACATTTTTGGGGCAACAAACTGGGTAGCCAGTGCCGTAAGCGGGTTATAGTTAAAGCCCGATCCGATCTTTACAATACTTACACCTAAGCGTGGCTGATTCATTACGGTTTCGGCTATTTTCCAGCGGCGAATATCCCAGTAGCGGCTTTCTTCAAACCCAAGTTCTACCCTGCGCTCATTCTGGATAGCTGTACGCATTTCGTCTTTCGTCATGCCGGCCTTCAAACCATATAAACCGCCTGTGCCGGCTGTAATGCCAGCGCGTTTCCTGATGCTGCCTAATGCGCTGTATACATCCGGCGTTGCACCTGCCGCTTCATTTTGAGCCTCTGCATAAGCCAGTATGATATCTGCATAGCGTAAAATTACCCAGTCGGAATTGTGCGAACTGTAGGTGTTGGTATTCTCAAAGTTGCCCATGAACTTACGCAGATAGTACCCCGTTTTAGTTTGCTGTAAAGCCGTGTTAGGTTTGCTTTGGCCACCCTCAAATGTTTGGATCTGTGTGTTAAGCCATTGCGCACCATTGTATATGACGTTGTAAGTAAGCCTTGGATCACGATTATCATCCGGCTTATTGCTATCAAAGCCTGATGCCGCATCCGTAATCGCCAGTCCGTTTGCCATCGGGAAGGAATTCACAAATTCTTGTGTAGGGCTGGTAGCGCCCTTACCGGTAGCGCCGGTAAAACCTACCGGGCCATTAGCCGTTTCTATGCCGTTCCCGGTACCACCCTGCCTAAAGAAAATGGTCTCCGAATTATTCTGCGTGAGGAAAATATCCTTGTAATTATCTAAAAGCGCATAAGTACCCAAATTCATTACATCTTTAGCGGCCTGCGCTGCAGCTGCCCAACGGTCGGCACTAAAGCCGGTATAACCAGTCAGGGTGTTGGTCGGGTCTATGTTTCCTCCGTTAAATAAGGGGCTGGCCGCGTATAAAAGCACCTTGGCTTTCAACGCAAGGGCCGTTCCCTTTGTTGGCCGGTGGCTATCTGAATTGGGGTCCGCTACCGGATAAACCAGCATCGTATCCTTTATGGCATCACATTCACTTACAATGTATTTTACGCAATCGTCGAAAGAGTTTCTTGGCAGCGATACATCATCGTTGATGGTGAAAACTTTATTACCGATCAGCGGCACACCGCCATATCGTTTAATCAGTTCAAAATAAAACATCGCCCTTAAAAAGCGCGCTTCGCTTTTCCACACGTACTTCATGGAGTAATTGTTGTATTTAGCCAGTACGGGTACTACATCAATGTTGTTTACAAACTCGTTTGCCTGGCGGATCCCGGCGTAATAAGTTGCCCAAAGGTTTTCGTCTGCAGGGATGGTGTAAGAATTGTAAGAGGCGGTAGATAATATTGTGGCCACATTGGTAGGGCCTGATGCGGATGAAATGGCATCATCTCCAGCTGCGTCCAAATAATCGCCTGATACCCGGTTATGGCCATTCTTTAACACGGAGTAAATGCCGTAGAGATACTTTTGGGCGCTTACACCGGCAGAGTCCTTACTGTCGAATACATGCGACAATCCTACCTTATCCACGGGAAACTGTTCGTATTTTTTGCAGCCGGCTATTGCCATGATTATCAGTGCCAGGACCGCTATAATATTTTTATAATTTTTCATGATCGTATGTTTATGATGGCAAAAAATTAAAGCTTGATGCTTACTCCTGCGTTAACTACTCTTTGAATTGGATACGCACCGTTGCTTACTTCCGGATCGATGCCCTTATATCCGTATAAGGTTGCCAGGTTCTCGCCGTTGGCGAATACCCTGATACCCGATAGCCTGAGCTTTTTAGCCCATGTGTAAGGCAGGTTATAACCGATCTCGGCATTTTTCAGCCTGATGTAATTGCCCGAACGGAGATACAATGTTGAATTAGCGGTGTTATTGGCATTATTTAACGACAGGCGCGGAAGCGTTGCCGTGGCGGCTGTTTCCGGCGTCCACCTACCAGTAAGATTATCATACCCTTGCCCGGCAGCAGTTAAGCCCAGGAAGCCTATCCCGGCAAAACGGTTGACCATCGCATTATTGAACATCAACTCCCTGTTGGCAAGCCCCTGGATAATCATACTCAGGCTGAAACCCTTATAATTAAAGCCCGCAGATGCGCCGTAAAAAACAAGCGCTTTCTGCCCGCCAATGGCCGAAATATCAAACTGATTGATAATGTGATCATTGTTCAAGTCTTTGTATTTCACATCGCCCGCTTGTGCGCTGTAACCGGTCGTGGTGGCGCTGGTGGCCGCATCCTGCGCATCCTTAAAGAAACCCAGTGCGGTATAGCCATAAATAGCGCTCAGGGAGCTCCCTTTTTTCAGCAGCCAGGGATATGGTGAAGCCGGCTCATCGTTATAGATGATTTTAGTTGATTGGATAGAGGCATTAGCCGATAAAAAGTAGTTGAAATTATTGATATGGTTTTGGTAAGTTAATGTGAATTCGCCGCCCTTGTATAAGTTTACACCAATGTTCTCGGCGGTATAAGGAATACCCAGCAAAGCAATATTGCTGCCGCGGATCTGCAGTACACCCTTGTATTTGTCTCGGTAGTAATCGGCGGAGATCTTGAAGTGGTTGCTAAACAGCTCGATATCTGCACCAACGTCAAACTTATCGGCTTTCTCCCAGGTGATATAGGGGTTGGCCAGCGCGTTAGCGAATATACCTTGCACATCGCTCCGTAAGGTTCCGGTACTGTACTGGTAGCCGTTGGGCGAGCCATAGGTTTGCGAAAAGTTATAGTAGCCGAAATTATCTACGTTACCATTACCGGTACGGCCGTAGGTCGCGCGCCATTTCCAGGAATTAATAAAGCTAAAGTTGTCTTTTATAAAATTTTCCTGCGCCATTTGCCAGCCAATGCCGCCGGCGTAAAAAAGCCCGAACTGTTTGTTTGGGGGGTAACGGTTATAGCCGCTGCGGTTTACAGCGCCTTCAATAAAATACTTCCCGTCGTAGTTATAACCAGCCTTAAAAGCCTCGTTGGTAGTTACGCTGGTTAAATCGTAGTTCAAATTCACGTTACGGGTATCATACATCAACAAGCCGGTAAAATTGTGCTTGCCAAAGGTCCTGTCGTAATTGAGGGCCAGTTGTGCAAACGAATACCGTGCGGTAGCTGCGTTATAATAATCGTTCTTTTGCGAAACAGGACCCCCTATGGCTGCATAAGTGCTGTCTAACTTGATCGTGTAAGCATTGTTCTGAAGACCGCGATTCAATACATTCTGCGATGATAAGGAAAGATTGCCTTTGGCTTTAGCGCTTAAACCTTTGGTGATACTGCTCATATCATAATTCAGATCCAGGTTGGCCAGCACGTCATTGCTGCTGGTCTGTAAATAGCCGGAATACTGTGATTGCGCCAATAAGTTGTTAGTGAAGGTGGTGGTACCGGCAAATGATCCGTCGGGATTGCGAACCGGATAGGCATTGTTTGGCGTTGAATACAATTGGTTTAATATACTGCCATAACCCCCGCCAGGCTGATTACCCTGCTGAATGCGGCCAAATAACTGCAAATCAACGGTAAATTTCTTGGTTACATTAACGGTTACATCCGAGTTGATGATATAGCGGCTCAGTTCGTTATTGGTATTATAAGTTACTGCGGGGTCGGTTTTAAACATACCGGCCTGGTCCAGGTAATTTAAAGAGATACTGTAGCGCGCAATTTCCGATCCGCCGTTTACATTCAGCTTATAACTGGTCATGGGTGAACTTTTGCGCAGGATGGTATTGTACCAATTCACATCCGGATGGCGGAGAGGGTCGGTATGGTCACGGTAAGCGGCAAAATCTGCAGCGCTGTAAATCGGCGGCTTACCATCATTCTGCAAGGCTTCGTTATATAAATAAGCGTACTGGTAGGCCGGTAGCGGAGTGGGCAGGCCCAACGGCTGCTGAACGCCCGTTTGTGCGGTAAAAGATATCTTAGGCGCGCCAATGGTTCCGCGCTTAGTGGTAACTAAAATAACGCCTCTGGAGCTGTTCACCCCCAGCAGGATGTTAGACAAGCCATCCTTCAAAACTGATATAGATTCGATACTTTCCGGATCGATTGAAGAAATTTCCCGCTGCACACCATCGATAATCGTAATTGGGGTTTGCCCGCGCAGCGATAAACCAAATTCGGTATTATCATTAGCCGAGTAGTTATTGTGCTCCACCACGTTACCAACAAAGTCGCCATGTGTTTGCGCTGTAGTCTGCGGGGCGGTAAAGCCACTTAACTGCTGCGTATACAACCCGGTTAGCTGGCCGGGCAATGCATAAGTGTAAAGCGTTGCGGGCGTGGTAGTGAGCTGGTTGGTATAAACCGTTGAGATAGCACCTAAAAAATTACTTGCTTTAGCTGTACCATACAATACATTAATGGTGGCCGGCGCTTTAATGTAAGTATCCAACATTCTTACCGTCAGTTCTTGGTTAGTCTTTACAGTCACCTGCCGTACATTGTAATTGGGATACCTAAAGATTAAGACACTGTTTATACCTGCAGCTATTTCGAAGCGCCCGGTTTTATCGGTTGTAACAGTATCCCCCGTGCCTTTAACGGCTATTTTAACGCCCCTAAAGGCATTACCATATTCGTCCAGCAAAATTCCGCCCGCCATGCCGGGGCGGGTCATGCTTTTAGCGGTCGTATCCTGTTGCATGGCATGGCCGGTTGTCGCCAGCGCCAGCATCAGGATTACCAAAGCCGTAAAATATTTATTTAAGTAGCAGTCAGCCATTTTATAAAGTTTAAATTGTTGGCAAAAAATTAAATATCGTTTTAGCAGGCTCCTGTTTTACAGGAGGCCAATGATGATTGAAAGCGTTATTACCCGCACTTAAAGGTGTAAACAAAAGGTGCCAGTGTATTACCGTAACCCACTTTACTGGTACCGGCTTTATTGGTTACGAAGTATTCCATTTTTAGGATGGTTTGCGCGTCGGTAGTGCCAAAAAAGGACTTGGGCCAAAAGGTTACCTGGTATTTTTTACTGGTTGCAGATGTTTGCACCATCCGGGTCTTATCCGTTTGTTCGCATACGGTAATGGTTTTGCCATCATTGGTGTATGCGGTAGCACACAGGTAAAGTTCGGTTTCACCGCTAAGCGGAGTTGCTATCACGTTGCCATCAAAGGTGAGGGTCACAAAATCATTGTCAAGAGATTTTGGCGGATCTACGATGGTTAGTTGCGGATTACAAAAATCTACAATATCACCTGTGCCGCCGGTCACTTCAAAACATGGCTTGGTCACCTGGCTAAAGTAGGTGCCATTACCGTCACTGGTAAAGCCGTTGCCCGTATCTGCAATCACGTACGAAAGTTTGACGAGGGTATTATTACCATCAGCAGCTACCTTCATTCTGATATTCAGATCGGCTGTAAAAGTATTGCCGTTATGGGTAAAGGATTTATCCGACTGATAAGCTACCCATTCCATATCGTCTATCAGGTTGCCCGCGTTACCAAACGTTTTTTTCATATAGGCCGACCAGGTTAACCCGCCGCCATTTTTCGGTAAGGTACCATCCGGTACCAGGGTCATTGTGCCGTTGCCAGATGTTGGACTGGTATAGCCAACCGTTGTGTTCTGTGCGGCTTTCCAGCCTTTAGGAACAAGCACGCCTAAGATTAAGTAATCCGGCCCGCCGTTGCCGGCAGTTGGGATAGAAATATGCACGGTAATGGGTATGGTAGCACCAACGGTAGCGGTATCCGGCTGGTCTACACCGGTTATCTGCTCACCACAGCAGGCCAGTGCAATACCCAAAATAAGGCAGGCACACATCCTCCATAAATTTTTACCCTTTATATGTAAATATGATCTCATAATTGAATTGGTTTCGGCCTTTTTAATTGACTTTTTGAAGTACATACACGTAGGAATTATTGGCACAACCCGGACTGAAAGTCAAACTTAACTGCCTTTTACCGTTAACAATGGGGTAAGTAAATGCCGTAGAGATTGGCGTTGCGCCGGCAGCTGTGAACGTGATTTTAAACGGATACTGGGGATCGTCTAAAGCAAAGGCCCCATCCTGCGTAACCAGGAAAGGTAATTTGTTTTCCAGTTTATAGGTACCTGTACCAAAATTGATCCGGAACTTGCTAAAGTCTGCCAGGGCGGTCAGATCGGTACCGTTACGGGTAGCGCGGATGACCTGCCAGTTGCCGGCAATATCTTTTACGCCTTCCTGCTGCGGAAGAACTTTTTCTGTTTTGCAGGATACCGCCAGAGCTGCAATTAGCACAAGCGGCAGCAATCGCATTAGTATAAAATTATTTTTCATTTAATTGATTTAACCGGTTAATAGCCTGGGTTTTGTATCACATCCGCTGATTTGGCCACCTCAGATTGTGGTAGAGGCCAGAAATACATTGCCGGGCGGAAATTGCGTTTGCGTACGTTAAATATGGTAAAAGTAGCGGCGTTGCCGTTGCGGTTAACTTCCATCCCGGTGGTTTGGATATTATCGGTTTGGTCGGCTATCTTCCATCTCCTGACGTCCCAAAAGCGGTGCTCTTCAAAAGCAAGCTCTATCCGGCGTTCATTCCGTATCGCAGTGCGCATGTCTTCTTTACTTAATCCTGCAGGCAATTGATAAGGGTTTAGTCCTGCCCGCTGGCGAATAGACTCAACAGCCTGGTACACTAGAGTTGTAGGGCCCTCATACTCGTTAGCTGCTTCTGCATAGTTCAGCAGGATCTCTGCATAACGTATCAATGGTAATACGCGGTCGGTACGGTGGATAAAATCCTGGGAAACTGCGCCCGGTGAAAGCATTTTGTTGCAATAATAACCGGTAGAGGTACCTACATGCACGGCATCTGGACCAGCCCCAACGCCGTTAAATGTACCCTGGTAAATGTTAACCGGAGAAAAGCCCGATACTAACCTGTTTTGCAAGGATGTTTGATCGCGGATTACGGTAAACTCCAACCGGGGGTCGCGGCCATCATATGGTTTTTGCGGGTTGTAGTTTGATGTTGGATCGGTAATAGCTTTACCAGTAGCCATAGGAAAGGCATCTACCAGGCCCTGAAGCGGAAATGCGCCATGGGCACCCGTGCGTGATGGCGGATCAAAAAGCGCTTCCAGATCCACGTTACCGGTGGGGCGCATCAGCTGGAAAATGTATTCGTTGTTGTAACGCAGGGTAAAAAGGTTTTGGAATCCGATGCCAGGTTTGGAGTTGTCAGAATATAAAGAGTAAGAACCTAAACCAATTACTGCGGCAGCTGCTTGTTCTGCCAGTTTCCAGCGATTTGGGTCGGTATTGCCATAACCTAATAAAAGATCATTTTTTGTGCCGCCAAGCGCAGGTTTGTCATTAAACAGCGGGCTGGCAGCATAAAGCAGCACACGGGATTTAAGTGCCAGGCAGGCGCCTTTGGAAGCCCGGCCGTAACTGATACCGCTTTGAATAGTAGGAAGATCAATCGCGGCAGCGTCACATTCGGCTAAAATGTAGTTGACGCATTGTTCGTAAGTATTACGTGCAGCCGGGATACTTTCTGTATAATTATAGGTACTGTCTCCCACCAAATGAACCCCTCCGTAATGTTTTAAAAGAATGGCGTAGTACCAGGCCCTTAAGAAGCGGGCTTCTGCTTTCATCTGCGTTTTGACAAAGGCATTGATCGGTGCCTTAGCGATATTTTTAAGCAACAGGTTGACACCGCGGATATTGGTGTAACATTTTTTGTACGCATCATTGGTAACTACCGCGGCATTAATGGTACCGGTTTCCCAGGCCAAGGCGGTGGATCCACCGGAATTGTAGACCTCGGCCTCATCAGAAGATGCATCGAGACCACCGTTTGGTGTTTGACTGAATTCATTTGGCCCATAAGTAAACCTATCGGCAGCAGCGCTAAAGCCCACATTGGCGTAAATCCCGGCCAAAAAACTTACCGTATTGGCGCTATCCTTAAACACAGTCTCTTCCGTTAAATTGGAGGTGGTGGTCTGGCTTAAAAAGCCCTCCTTTTTGCACGATGCCGACAACAGCAAGAAGAGCAACGAACCGCACACAGAAAACTGAAAGTAAATTTTTCTCATATTATAGGTTATTACAATAAAGCACTTAAGCTTCAGCATTATATACGGTATCAATTTAAAAAAATCGTTTTAGCACTTATCGCTGAACGAAATTAAAAAGGGCTGTGTATTTGCTGATTAAATAATTGGTTTATAATTCCGTACAGAACTATACTGCTAATATAGATCGTAAAAACGATTTAGCAAAGTTTTTGTTACAATTTTTTATTTTTAATAAAATCCACTTATAAAGGAATATTATTTGACATTTTAATAAGTTTTGAAGAGGTTATAAGTGATGTTTTCAACAGAACCGGACAGATCATTTCTGATTATTAAAGTACCGGCTAAAAAACAGCATATGGTAGTTTACCGAGTTAGCCCAATATTCCCAGGAGTGCCCGCCTGGCCTTACCGAGTAGTCGTGCGGGATTTTACGCATCATCAATTTTTCGTGCAATTCCTGGTTACCGCTGTACATAGCATCATCGTAACCGCAGTCGAACGTAAGCGCCAGCGCGTTTGGTTTTAAAAGGTAAACCAGGCTCACCACGCAATGCTGCTCCCAAACATCTGGATGCTCGCTATACTTACCCAAAACCTGTTCAATACCAAAGGCATCCGAAAACTGCCGAATATCCAATACACCACTCATACTGCCTGCCGCCCCAAAAACATCCTGGTGCTTAAAGGCCAAAAACAAAGCGCCATGGCCCCCCATGCTTAAACCGGTAATGGCCCTACCCTTCCGGTTGGCAATGGTAGCATAATGCTTATCCACATAAGTCACCAGCTCGTTGGCTACATAGGTTTCAAACATCCATTCTTTATTCACGGGACTGTCGAAATACCAGCCGGCAAATGCGCCATCCGGACAAACGATAATCAGGTGATAAGTATCGGCCAATGCAGTAATAGCAGGTACTTTTTTTATCCAGTCACTATAGTTACCGCTAAAGCCGTGCAACAGATAAACAACCGGGTATTTTTTGGCTGCGGAGTAGTCGGCCGGTTTAACAATCACCGCTTTGATATCCTTGTTCATGGCGGCACTGTGTGTTAAGGCTGTATCAACGTTAGCCGCTTGAACTTTGAGCGCGAACGATGCCGCACTGATCAGTAATAAGGTTAGGGTTTTTTTCATATTCATATATCTGGGCGTTATTTTGATGCAACGATCTCTATCCGGTGCGTTTGCGGTTTGTTGATGGCGTAGATCTGGTTAATAAGTACATCCATTTCTTTTTGCCATGCATCGCGCACACTTTGATAGCGGGCGCGGCTATAATTATCTTTGTTACCGCCTACAAACGGATCTTTCCGGGCGTACTTGCTGACGGAATCCATGGCGGCATTATTGTCTTTGTACAGGAGGTTTTTTCCTTTCAGAAAATCATACTCTATCCACATATAGTTGCGAAAACGGCGTTCAATTTCCCAGCGTTCTTCGTTCAGCTCGCGCACCTGAATAGCCTGCTGATATTGCGGAGTAATGGTAATTTCTGCCATGTTGATCCCCGCTGCAAAATCTGCTGCGCTCCAGCTTCCCATGCGTTCGCCGTCTATCAGCAAGTTGTAAGTACCTGCTTTCAGGTCTTTCACCGCTAAGATTTCCCGGTTAAATTCTTTGGTAAAAGGAACCACTTTTAAGGCTTCCGACTGTTTTTTGTTATTGCCCCAGCCGCGCGGAATCGTATCAAGCGGATACGGCAAAGACTTCGCTAGATAATTGAAGGAGACTGAATTAGCAGTAACCGCCAAGTTCAGCACGGTGCAATTTGCTGCCTTTGATACCTTTTTGCCGGCTGCGCTGATGCTAATATCTGCCACGGCATTATTGGCCAGTCCCTGTGTTTTCAGGAACAGGTAAGCCATCACCAGGTGACCATTATTATCCGGGTGGATCCGATCGTTCGGGGTAAGGCTAAAAGTGGAATCTTTCAGCTGCTCGCGTTTGTTGATGGCGTCCATCGGGTGGTAAAAATCCACCAAACCCCAATTATTCTTCCTGGCCGATTCCTGCTGGTAAGCAATCACTTTGGCAAAGGCTTCGGTTTTACCGGGATATATATTTTTGGTGGTAAACTTTGATGTTTGATCATAGGGCGAACCAGCAATGATAATCTTCCGGATGTCGGTACGTTTCTTAAGTTTCTCTTCAACACCCTCGTAGGTTTTATAACTTCCTGTAAGACGGTTATCCATAAAAGCCTGTGCATCTTTACGGTACCATTCAAAATAGCCGGTATCGTTCATACCCCAGGTAAGGGTTAGTACGGTCGGTTTCCGGGCCAGCACGTCGGCGTCAAACCGGTCGGCTATCTGGCCAATGGCATCACCGCCAATCCCAGCGTTGAAAAAAGTCATGCGGCGGTTAGGGAAATGCGTCATATAATATAGCCAGATGTAAGAATGATAATGACCGCCGTCGGTTATACTGTTGCCGACGAATACAACGCGCTCGCCCGTTTTAAACGGTGCTACGGTCTGGGCATTTAAACTTGTATACATCCCGATGCCAAGGAGTATAGAATAAAATTTCTTCATATAGATATTAGTTTGTTCCCCAGTTTTTATTGGGTTGGGCCCCCATAGTTAGTTCCAGCACGCCGCCTGCTGCAATGTCTTTAAAGTCGAGGTAGCATTTATTGTAGGTTTTACCATTTAATTTTGCGCTTTGGATGTACATATTAGCGGCCAAATTATTATTGGCTACAATCGTAAACGATTTCCCTTTAGCGTAGGTGGGGTCCAGTTTCATCGTTACCTGATCAAACACCGGGCTGGTGATCTCCTGCCGGGTATCTCCCGGGCAAACAGGATGCAAACCGGAAGCAGCCAAAACATACCAGGCCGACATCTGACCTACGTCTTCATTCCCCACAAGTCCTTCTACAGCATTTTTATATGCCCGTCGACAGATCTCCCGCGTCCATTTTTGAGTTAGCCAGGGCATACCGAGCCGGTTGTACAGGAAAGGCACATGGTGCACCGGTTCATTGGCGTGGTTGTAATAATCATTCCACATCATGTTATCGGGTGTTTTGGCAAAGAGGTTATCGAGGTCTGCAATTACTTTGTCGCTCCCGCCCATGAGCGTCACCATACCATCTACATCATGGGGTACAAACCATCCCTGCTGATAGGGGTTGGTTTCGAAGGTACCGTACCACTGCGTTAAACGGCCCGAGTCTGGCCAGGCTTTCCAGCTGCCGTCCTCTTCCCGCGGGCGGAACCAGCCCTTGTCTTTATCCCAGATATTTTTGTAACTCGCGCTGCGTGCCTTGTATTTCGCCGCATCGGCCGGATGTTTTAGCCAGCCTGCCATTTGCGATACGCACCATTCGGTATAGCCGTATTCCAGCGTGAGCGCAATGCTGTTGCCCCCGGCCGAGTAGCCCTTGTCGCCGTTGCCAAACTTTTCTACCGACTCAACAGATAGCTGATACGCTTTATCAACATCATATATGCGGATGCCTTTGGCATAAGCGTCGGTAATGACCGATACGGCAGGGTTGCCAAACATACAGCCGCTATAGCTATTCAGCAGTTCCCAGCGTTCGAGATAGTTTTTGTTTTTTTCGTCCGCCAGAGTTACCAGCGAGTTGATCATATCATTCACCAAAGCAGGATTAATAATGGTCTGCAAAGGCATCTGGCTGCGGAAAACATCCCAGCCACTGAAAATACTGCGCTTTTTAAAGAACGAGCTCTTATGCGCTTTGCCATCGCCACCCTGATATTGCCCGTCTACATCCGTAACAATGCGCGGATCGATCATGGTATGGTACAGCGCGGTATAAAAGACCTTCTTTTTCTCGATGGTACCACCCTGGATACTTACTTTGGCCAGGTTTTGATCCCAAAGGGCTACTGCACGCCGGTGCGCTGCATCAAAGTTCCAGTCTTTCATTTCGGCCTGCAGGTTGGTTTTGGCACCGGCCATACTCACGAATGAGATACCCGATTTCATCAATACCTGCTCGTTTGCTTTGGTAGCAAATTCGGTGAAGAAGCCTAAATGCTTGCCTTGCTTTTCTTTAATCCTTTTCAGGATAGCGGCACTTGCTACCTGCGCCTGGTATTTTTCGCTGCCTACATCCTCGCGTTTGCGGCTCCAGCCATCCGGGATGTCGGCACTCCAGACGCCGTAATCTTTCAGGGGTTTACTAAATTGCGCATAGAAGTAAACAGTATAATCAGCATGGCCATCGCCATTGCCCCAGCCGCCGCCATCCGGTGTACATTTCATCCATCCCTGTATGGTATAGGCATCTACCACTTTTACATATTGTGAAGTTGAGGTACCCCCTACCCGGCGGGCCAGGTCGATTTGGACACGTGATTGCTTATTTTGCGGAAAGGTAAAACGCAGCATGCCGCTGTGCGGCGCGGCCGTCATTTCGGCTTTGATGTGGTTATCAGTTAATAAAACGCTATAATAGGCGGCGGATGCTTGCTCGCTCTTTTTATCATAGGCCGAGCGGTAGCCGCCTTCGGGATGATCAAGCGTACCTGCTTTTGTTTTTAACTGCCCGGTTGCCGGCATGACCAAAAAGTTACCCAAGTCGCCAAACCAGCCGATGCCGCTCATTTGTGTAAAAGCGAAGCCTTCAATACTTTTATGTTCGTAGCTGTAGCCAGAGCCATTATCGCCGCCGGTAATGGTATTCGGGCTCACTTGTACCATACCGTAAGGCGTAGTGGCGCCGGGAAAGGTTTTGCCCAGGCCATGGTATACGCCCGCATCGGCCGTACTTGTACTGGCGCCAATGAAAGGATTGACATAAGAGGCCAGACTTTGCGCGCGAAGCGCCGGCATGGCCGATACGCTGAGCGCGACAACGACCGCTAAGTATTTTTTGATATGATTTAACATTCTTTTCTTAAACGTTCCACCAATGAACACAACAGTATAAAGCGCGCAGGCTACTGATCATCGAATTCTCTTAAGCGGAGATGAAATTTGCTAACCTATAGATATAGGTTGGTTTATATTATAGGTTTTATAATAAGCCCAATATTATATAAGAAAAAACGATTTAGCAAATGTTTTGTAAATTAATTGGTAGCAGGTTCGCGTTCACTCTTCTTATGCGTTGCCGGTAGGCGTCGGCAGGGCGGTCAGCTATATTCCCCTTGCATTTACTAATCTGATTGTCCTGATTCCAAACCTCGGCATTGAAACAACAGCACTTGTTTCCGCATTAATTTTCACCAGCGGCAATGCCTGCAATACCCTGCCGTCGAGTTCCACCAGTGTGGCCCTGTCTGCCTGACAATTAAATATCACTTTACTTTTTACATTACCCGCTCCGGTGTTGAAAAGCCTCACCAGCAGATCTTTTCCCTCGAAATACACCGCAGTGATCTCATAACCCGCCGGTACCTTAATTAGTGATTTTTCCCGCACGTCCGGTTCTTCCCCAGATCTACTGAACAATAAAGGTTCGTTCCATTTAGCGTTCTCGGCCTGAATGCCCGACTGGTCCCATTTGCCGGCGTGGGGCAGCAGCGCGTAATGAATTTCGGTTGGTCCGTTAATGCGATGATCCCTTCCCCACAAGCCCAGGCCTGAGTACTGAATATCCAATGCCAGCGGAAAATCACTGCCGTGTGCGTAATTGGTGGTATGATCGGTAAAGATGGCCATTCCGTACTGCCCCTTATCGTCGGTAACGTCCACCCAGTTCAGGATCACGTTATTTTTGATGCTGTCCCAACGGGTGAAAAAGGTATTCTTCAGTTTGCTCTCCGTCACATCAAAGGGCGCGTTCTTATATACCTTTTGTTGTTTAAGGTTCAGTGGGAAATATGCCAGCAGCTTGGTTTTATCATCATAAAAAGACTTCTGCGGATTATCAAGCCGGTATGATTTGGGCGCTGTGGCCGTGCCTATTCCGGGATTACCTTTCCAATCAATATTTAACCTTACGTCGATGCGCGGCTGTCCCTGCGCCAGTGTGATCACCTGGGTAAAAACTTGTCCTGCTATTGAACCTTTTACAGCTAGCTTAACCTGTAACGGTCCGTCTTCAAGCAATTCAATTTTAGCCGGCACATCTGCGGTCGACTTAAAGCCGCCGTCATTATAAAAATTACCCCGCATTTCATTAAATCCGCATTTATTGGCCTGGTCAACAAATTCTTTCTTCCCAAGCTTTTTGGCAATGATGCTTTTGATTAACCCGCCGTGCGCCGGATCAATGACCATTTTATATAAATCGGTCTCAATTAGGCACTGCCCATCAGGCATTATTTTAACCAGCGATGTTTTCGCAACGGCAGTTGATTTAGGTTTCAGCTGATACACAGCGTAGCCCATTGCGGGCACTGTCGCTTCAAAACTCAGCTTCGCCTTAAGGCTGGCAACACCTGCTGTTAACTGACTGACTATTTCTCTGCCCTTGCTGTCAAACACGGTGAAATCTTTTGTTGCCGGCAACGCTAAACTAACCGGTTCGGTACGGGCTGTCCCCGTGGTATTATATATCGTTACATAATCGCCCTTATTTGCTATACCGCCATTGCCTGCCTGCGCTGAAGCGATGATGCTATCGCAAATGGCGTTGGTATGGTTGGTCCAACCCACTACCTCTTCGGCCCAGGAACTGCCCGGCTTACCATTATAGGGCACAATCCAGCAATCGTGGTGCTGAGATAAGAGCAACGTTCGCCATGCCGAGTCGAGCGGTGACTGCGGATAGGCAGTTCCTTTATAGATCTTTGCCATCGCGGCCATCTTTTCTGCCATGACCAGCTTATTTTCCGACACCCTTACTTCCTGTGCGATATGCTGCATCACCTGCGAGCCCCAAACCAGGCTCACCAGCATGTCTTCCTGCGATACTTTCCAGTTTTCCCGGGCATCGTTTTTAGCAATATGGCCAAAGTAATTGCGCCAGGTAGTATAAATGCTCTTGATATTGCCCTTATTACCTTTGCCAATAAACGGACCATTCTTCCAGCCGGCATCCTGCAGGGTCATGCCTACCGGATGCCGCATTCCCTCTGCAATGGCACCATTAATATATTGCGGCGAGTTATTCCAGGCAATGGTTTGCCAGTTAGATTTAGGCGCCAGCTTTTCAACGTCATAACGCGGTGAGATAATAATGCTGCTGCCATCCGGCCCTATCCAGTTCACCAGTTCGCCACTGTGCGGAGCTGTGTAGCCGCCCCAACAGGTATTAGGATTTTTTAGCGAAGCATATTTAATGCCGAAGGATTTAAGGATCTGCGGCAGCGCACTGGTGAAACAGGGCTCTTCGCTGGAGTAAGTGGTAAATATGGCTTCGGGAAAATGCGTTTTGATCATTTTCATTCCGTAGCTGAATTGCCGGATGATACTTTCGCCAGAGATGTTGTAATTATAGCTTTGCGCATAGGCTGGGTTCACGTACTCGATACGGCCGTTGATGGACTGATCGGCGAAAAGTGCTTTAAAATCGGCATAGGCTGCAGGATCAACCGCCTTCGCCCTGTCCCAGGTCTCTGGTTCCAGCTCTATATTGATCTTCCAATCGGGATTACTCTTTAGCATATCCGCCATAAAACGGGTGTTCCAGTCCGGGTAATGCCCCCAGATACCACCGTGATAGCCGTCAATATAATAGGCTGTAGTTTGGGCTGTCACATTCGTGGTCATTACAAAACTGCTTAAAGCGATGAGCAAAGCAGGTAATTTTTTTATCATAAATATTAATTGACGAGGGTGATCTCGAAACGGTGCGGCAGGGGTTTGTTGATGGTATACAGCTCATTAGTTAACAGGTCCATTTCTTTTTGCCAGGTATCACGTACAGCTTTAAACCGCGCCTTCTGGTAGGTAGGTATGGTGATGGCTGTAAAAAAATCGTTTTTTGCATATCTCTGTAAGGAATCAACCGTGGCATCGCCGTCGTTAAACAGCAATCCGTGAGGTTTTAAAATTGAGTAGTGAATCCAATAATATTCGCGCAGGCGGCGTTCTATCGCCCAGCGCTCCTCATTGATATGCATCACCGCCAGCGATTGCTGATATTGCGGCGTAATTTTGATGGTGGCGAGGTTAATCCCTTTCGCGTAAGCCTCCGCATTGTAGGTGCCGATGGCTTTACCGTCAATCTTCAGCAGGTAGTTATTATGCTGTAAACCTTTCACCTGTAAAATTTCTTTGTTGAATTCATCCGTAAAGGGGATAATCTTCAAAGCTTCCATCTGTGATTTTTGCGGCCTTCCAAACCCGCTGGCAATCGTATCCATCGGATACGGCAACGCATTGGCCAGGTATGTAAAATTAATTTGGTGAGTACTGATAAACGACTGAGTGATGGCGCAATTCTTGGCAGCTATAACTTTTTTAAGCGCGGCGTTGATCTTAATATCTGCAACATCTTGTCCGGCAAGCCCCTGCGCTTTCAAAAAGAGATAAGCCATTACCATCTGCGCATCATTCGTAGGATGAATTCTGTCGCTGCCCTGCAGGGTAAACGCCGAATCGCGCTGTTGCTCGTGGAGATTGATGGCTGTCATAGGTGCATTAAAATCCACAAAATCCCATTTATTACGTTTTGCCGCCCTCTGCTGTTCTGCAGAAATCTGTAAAATAGCGGCATTTTTTTTGATCAGCGGCGTCACTTTCGTTTTCGATGTTTCATCATAGGGCGAGGATCCGATCATGACCTCACGCACCTCCGGGTATTTTTTTAGTTTAGATTCTATCAGGCCAAAACTTTTCAACGATATGGCCACTTTAGCGGCATAAACCGAATCGGCCTTTGCGCCCTTCAAATTTTGGTAGCCGGTATCGTTCATCCCGAAGGTAAGCGTAACCACTGTTGGGTTATGGGCAAATACGTCACTATCCAGCCGTTCAAAAATTTGCTGGGCAACATCCCCCCCTATCCCGGCATTGAAAACCTGGATCCGCTTTGCAGGAAAGTGCGTTAAATAATACAGCCAGATATAGGAATGATAGTGGCCGCCATCGGTGATGCTATTTCCGGTAAATACCACCCTATCTCCATTTTTAAATGGAGGCGTGGTTTGGGAAAATACTGCAACAAACGAAAACAAGCCGGACAAGCACAAAAATAAAATGCGTCTCATATAAAGCTAAATTGATTTAGCAAATAAATAGCTTATAAACCGATTTAGCAAATGATTTTTGTAAATAAATTCGAGAAAACAAAAGCAGTCGCAGCTTTTCCCGTTAAAGCGTATGGAAAAATGTCACTTTCAAAAAATTGAATGGTTAACATTTACTAAAGTCTTTGCGTTCTTCATCGAATAAATATCAGCAATCCACTGCATATCATTTAAATAACTTATTTTTGACTAACCAATAAATACCCCATTGTGGAAGTTAACTTAGGCACAAAAGAAAATCCAATGGCATTAAAAACGCCTCCCCTCTCGTCAGATTACACTATGCACACCGATGTCAAAGATGGTAAGGCCATCTTGGTTTGCACTGTTGGCAAAACGATATTGCATTATGACTACCGATGCCTGGACGACTTACATCGCATGCTTACAGAACACGGCGACTGGATGGACCTCGGCAGTGCCGATGAGCAGAAGCCGGCAAAAGATGGCACGGTGGAAGCCTGGGGCAGATCTGCTGATAACCCGGTTGGTGGCTGGTATGGCTTAAAGAAAGGGCTGCGTGGCCGTTTTGGGATGTATATTCCGCCGCTTATGGAAGCCCTGGGCCTGGCAGAGGTTACCCATGAGGCTAAAGGCAATAAAATGCGGGCCTTGTAAGCCGCCAACTATTCTACCAGCAACTGCTGAAAACTTAAACTATCCCCTTTAAATACATTAAAATCAACGGCGTGGTTAATGCCGTTTACGCGTGCTTTATCCGAGTGCTGCCAGAAACGCCAGTCGGTAGTACCGCTAAGTTTTAATTTGGGCTGGTAGTAATGTGCTATCCATAAGGGATAACCATCGATATAACCTGCCAGATAATCCTGATAAAAGGTAATATTAGTATAGATCAGCGGCTTTACGCCAGTTTTGCCTTCTATATGCTTTAAAAAGGCTTTCAATTCCTTCCGCATGTTTTGCGGGCTTACCCCATCAATTGTTTCAATATCGGCAACAGGCGGCAAGTCACCTTTTTCTGTTTTTACATTTTGCAGGAAAAACCTGGCTTGCCACAATCCGTTTTTTCTTGGCCGGAAGAAATGGTAGGCACCACAGGTAATACCCGATTTTGGTGCTTCGCGCCAGTTGCGCTTAAAGTAGGAATCAACAATAAGAAGTCCTTCGGTAGCCTTTATAAAAGCAAAACTCACCTGTACACTATCTTCTTTCATCGCTTTAACTTTGCGCCAGTCTATTTTACCCTGCGCATAGGAAACGTCTATTCCGTGGATTTGATAACCCGATGGGATCCTGATCTTAAAGCTTTTATAACTTCGGTAATGCGGGTCGTCACCAATGTCTCTCATCCAGCGCCAAGTTGCTGTAAAGCCGTTAAGGATGTATCCATAATACCAGGGAGAGAGCAGAACAATCAGCAGTACGGCCGCCGCCCATTTCCACCAGTTGTTTGCCGGTTTAACGGCTTTTTTTCGCACAGGCGGTTTTGCGGTGCGCTTTACGGGAGGTTTGGTTGATCTGGGTGCTGCCACGGTACAAAGGTAAAAAAGAATGGGTGGTTAAAAAGATTGATTATAACTGGCATAATGAAATCTCGCCCCCCCCGTCGGTTAAAACTTACCGCAAGAAAGTCCGAGTATAAATATTATTGCATCATTGCCTTCCCTATAAAAGATGGAGATGATAAATGATCCAGGGTAGTTTCATCACTTAGCATTGCAGCCATAGATGTCAAAGCTACAGCTACACGCCGTTTAGGCAGCACACATCTTTACAATACATTGATCCTGCAGGCAAGCGTAAAACAAACTGCTTTTTATAAGTTTGTGTTATATAAAACTGATCAGGACCCTATGAAACAGAAATTCCATTATGCCACGGTTACCGAGGCTATCGAAAAATTAAAAACGCAGGGCTTTACGCTTGATTTTAACCTGGAGCAGAATCATCTTAAAGCTGACGAGCAAAGCTACCCAGCAGATGAATTCGAAATTGTTGATGTATACCGCTACGAGGGCCCTTCAGACCCGGCTGATGAAGCAACGGTTTATGCGCTCCAATCTCCGGCAGGTGCCAAAGGCATACTGGTAACCGGTTATGGTTATTCCGCAGACGATGTGGCCGAAGAAACGCTGAAACAATTACATTATAAATACCAGGCAAAACAGGATTAAAAACATGGAATTAGGCATCAGCACATTTGGCGAAGTTAGCCCGGATGGCAAACCGGGAAATGCGGTTAATGCACACAAACGTGTGCAGCAATTATTGGAAGAGGTTAAACTGGCCGATGAAGTTGGATTAGATGTTTTTGCCTTTGGTGAGCATCACCGCCCGGATTTTGTGATCTCGGCGCCAGAGATCTTTATGGCCGCTGCGGCCTCGGTTACCAAAAACATCCGCCTATCAAGTTCAGTTACAGTATTAAGTTCTGCTGATCCCGTACGTACCTTCCAGAACTTTGCCACAGTTGACCTGATCAGTGGCGGGCGGGCAGAGATCCTTGCAGGGCGGGGTTCTTTTATTGAATCTTATCCTTTATTTGGCTACAATCTGAATGACTACGACGCGTTGTTCAATGAAAAGCTGGATATGCTGATGCAGATCAATAAAACTGAAAAGCTTACGTGGAAAGGTGAGTTTCGTGCACCTATCCAAAACCAGGGTATTTACCCGCGACCGCTGCAAAATGAGATCCCGATATGGCTGGGGGTTGGCGGTACGCCTGCATCTGCCAAACGCGCAGGTCGCTTAAACCTGCCGATGACTATTGCTATTTTAGGTAGCGCACCTAAACACTTTGTCCCGTTTGTAGAACTTTACCGCGAATCGGCTGAAAAGGCCGGCCATGATGTGAGCCAACTGCAATTAGGCATCAGCTCTCAGTTTTATTTGGCGGAGACTAACCAGCAGGCTGCAAACGAATTTTACCCATCGTACGAGGCACTCATGAACCGGGTGGGGAAAGACCGGGGCTGGTCGCCCATGAGCAAAGAGCAATTTGAATATCTACGCAACGACGGACCGTTGGTTGTGGGCAACGTGCAAATGGCTATCGATAAAATAATGTCGCAATATCACTTGTTTAAAAATACGCGTTTCCTGGCACAACTCGTAACCGGACACACCTCGCATACCGGTATCTTAAAAGCTATTGAGTTATTTGGTACGCAGGTAGCCCCAGTGGTGCGGAAAGAAATTGGTGAACAGCGGAAGGCTGAGCAAGTATTGGTGAACTAATGCCTTAGCGCCGGAATAGAAAACGAGCGTTTGTAAAAGCTGCAATGCGACTAATTATCGCTTGCAGCAAAATATACCTTCATTTTCACAACGCTGGCTGACCTTCTCTTACGCAACGAGGCTGAAATAATTCATGCCATCTCCGCAATTTCTTTCATTTCGCTCTTTCAATCCTGCACCTTTCCGCTTTCAAAACTTCAATTGTTTGGTCCATCTCAAAATCCGTCTTTACACGGGCTTCTTCTCTGCGGTAGTCTTTCTTTAACTGCTTGCGGTAAAGCCCCTGGTAAAAACGGCGGATCTCTACATCAGTATGCAATATCAATCCGGGCACCTGCAAGGGTATATGGTTATCATCCATCGCTACCATGGTAAAGTAACTGGTATTGGTATGCTTTACATGGTGGGTTTTTACATTCTCCGAAATAACTTTAATGCCTACAACCAATGATGTTTTCCCTACATAATTTACCGATGCCATTAAGGACACCAACTCCCCTACCTCAACCGGCGCCAGAAAGTCAATATCCTCTACCGAGGCAGTAACGCAATATGCGCCGGCATGCTTGGCCGAACAAACATAAGCCACCTTATCCATCAGGCTCATGATAATACCACCATGAATTTTACCACCAAAGTTGGCGTATGAGGGTATCATCAGTTCGGTAAGGGTGGTTTGCGATTCGGTAACGGTTTTAAATAAATCCATGATAGTTGTATAGCTTAAGAATTACTGAATTTGCATAAATTATAGTTAAAGATCAAAATTATAAAGAAGTGTCGCGATATTTAAACTAACATGGGCTGATATGTAATATTTAAGATACGCATATATACTTAAGCCTTAAAATATTATATTTAATGCGTAAATAATACACAATGATAATTTGTGTATTATTGTGCTGATTATAAAACCATCCAACTTATAAATTATGCGATTGAAAATTACTTGTTTGCTGGCGCTATGCGTGATGCTATTCAGTTTCAGTAAAATTCCTGTAAAACCACGAATCCTGGTGTTCACTAAAACATCGGGCTATCACCACGAAAGCATTGCCGTAGGGGTACCTGCTATTATGAAACTGGGCCGGGAGAACAACTTCCTGGTTGATAGTACCTCTGATGCTACAAAGATCACCGAAGCTAATTTGAGCAAATATTCGGCGGTTGTATTTTTGCATACTACAGGCTATATGCTGAACAACTATCAGCAGGCCGACCTGGAGCGCTATATGCAGGCAGGCGGTAATTTTGTTGGCGTACATGCTGCCGCTGACGCTGAATACGACTGGAAATACTATGGCCGACTGGTAGGTGCCTATTTCAGCAGTCACCCTCAGCAACAGGAAGCTAACTTAAACGTAGTTGACAAGGGTCACCCGTCTACAAAAAACCTGCCCGATGTTTGGCGCAGGAAAGACGAGTGGTACAACTTTAAAATGATCAGCAAAAAAATTCATGTACTGATTAAGATTGACGAGACCAGCTACAAAGGCGGTACAAATAATGGTGACCACCCGATGGCGTGGTATCAAAATTTCGAGAATGGTCGTTCGTTTTATACCGAAATGGGGCATACCGATGAGTCTTATAGCGACCCTGTTTACCTGAATCACCTTTTAGGCGGAATACAATGGGCCATTGGTGATAATAAAAAACTGGATTACAGCAAAGCCACCACCCTGCGCGTGCCGGAAGAGAACCGTTTCGTTAAAACACAATTGAACGAAAATACTTTATTTGAGCCGACAGAAATGAGCGTATTGCCAAACCTGGATATTTTGGTAGCGCAACGCCGCGGCGAAATCATGCTGTACAAAAGCGCAACCAAAACCGTTAAACAGGCAGGTTTCCTGAATGTGTATTGGAAAACGCATACCAAAGGCGTAAATGCCGAGGAAGGTTTATTAGGCATGCATGCAGATCAGGACTTTGCAAAAAATCATTGGGTTTACATTTTCTACAGCCCTTCTGATACTTCGGTTAACCGCTTGTCGCGATTCACCATGACCGGTGATACAATCGATAACAAAACCGAGAAAGTAATTTTACAATTTTATTCTCAGCGCGAAATCTGCTGCCACACCGGCGGCTCAATTGCCTTAGGCCCAAATCGTACGTTGTTTGTCTCTGCTGGAGATAACTCTACACCGTTTGACGAGCCGGGTAAAAAACCTTTTAACACCCGTGCATTTGCTCCCCTAGATGACCGTGCGGAATTCCTTAATCACGATGCAAGGCGTTCGGCAGGTAACAGTAATGACCTGCGCGGCAAAATCCTTAGGATTAAACTGAATGACGATGCCACTTACAGCATCCCGGAAGGCAATTTATTTAAACCGGGTACAGAGAAGACCCGCCCTGAAATTTACGTTATGGGTGACAGGAACCCTTACCGTATCCAGGTAGATCAGAAGAACGGATTCCTGTACTGGGGTGAAGTTGGCCCTGATGCGCAGAACGATAGTTTGGAAACCCGCGGACCGCGTGGTTACGATGAGTTTAACCAGGCCCGCAAAGCAGGCTTTTTTGGCTGGCCATTCTTTGTAGGCAATAACTACGCATACCATCCTTACGATTATGCAACCGGCAAATCGGGCCCTGCTTTTGACCCTATGCACCCGGTGAATGATTCGAAAAATAACACTGGTTTAAGAGAATTACCGCCGGCACAGCCTGCCTTTATCTGGTACCCTTACGCAGCATCGCCTGATTTCCCGCAGGTTGGTACAGGTGGCCGTAACGCTATGGCCGGTCCAGCTTATTATACCGACATGTACCCTAAAGCAACCCGCATGCCCGATTATTTTGACAAAAAGGTGATCTTTTACGACTGGATCCGCGGATGGATTAAACTGCTTACCCTGCAGCCAAATGGCGACCTGGATAAAATGGAACCATTTATGGCCGGCACCAAATTCAATAACCCAATAGACATGGAAACCGGCCCCGATGGTAAAATTTACGTGCTGGAATATGGTTCGGGCTGGTTTGCCAAAAATAAGGATGCCGGTATTGCCCGTTTAGATTATAACAGCGGGAACCGCGCACCAGAAGTTTCTTCCGTAACATCCAGTAAAGGTTACGGAGCTATTCCGTTAACTACTGTATTGACCGTAAAGGCAACTGATCCGGAGAAAAACAAAATGACCTACGTTTGGAAACTGGGCAATGGCGTAACTAAAACTACCATCATTCCAAAACTTAGTTATATCTATACCAAAAAAGGTAACTATACCGTATCTGTACAGGCCAAGGATGAAGAAGGCGCATTTAGTGAAGCCAAAACAACCACCGTACTTGCCGGGCAAGATTCACCGGACATGAAATTTAAAGTGGCTAATATGAAGGCAAATGCTGCAGGTAAATCGCTAATGATCTCATTAGATTGCTCAGCCTGTCATAAAATTGCTGAGAAATCAGTAGGCCCTGCTTTTACAGAAGTGGCTAAGAAATATCCAAACAACGCAGCATCTACGGCTCACCTAATGAAGAAGATCGTTACGGGTGGCCACGGTGTTTGGGGCGATGTGGATATGCCTGCCCACCCGGCGCTGAAACCTGCCGATACCAGGAAGATCGTCAACTGGATCTATTCACTCAAATAATAAAACCTTTTCTTTGCGGCGGATATGATTAAACATCATATCCGCTTTTTATTTTATGAAAAAATTAGCTGCTTTATAGCATTAGCAAAGCTATCACACTGATTACCCGCGGAGAATGGCGCTACATTGGCGACCAGTACTTCGACCTGGCTAACCAGAACCAGCAAAAAGCTTACAGTACCTTTAATGCCCGTTTAGGCGTAGCTACCAAACAATTTGATGTGTTTGTATGGGGCACTAATTTAAGCAACAAACGCTATATAGATTAAGCCTACGATTTTGGGGCATCGCACCTGGGCAACTCAAGAATGTACGGGGTTACTTTGCGCAAGAATTTCTAATAGGTGGCTGACTATGGTGAGCATTTAGACCGATGAGCGATCCTATAAAACCAACGCGTGATCTGCAGGTTCAGCGTTACAAAGCAAAGCGCCCCGACTGATAAAGCCGGGGCGCTTTGCTTGTAAGGTGTTGTATTTGAATTTAATTGATTTTGAAAAACCAACCGCTTTTTATTTTCGTAATTCCTCATACATCTACCTATAAAAAACATCATGATCACTAAAGGACTATTAGTAAAGCTTGTTGCCAAGCCCGGAAAAGAAGATGAAGTTGCAGCATTTTTAAAAAGCGCCTTGCCACTTTTATCTGAAGAACCGGAAACCATTAATTGGTATGCTTTCCGTATAAGCGAAAGCACCTTCGGCATCATGGATACCTTTGCAGGTGAAGATGGCCGCAACGCGCACTTAGCCGGCAAAATTGCCGCCGCATTAATGGAAAATGCACCGCATTTATTAGCATTAGCGCCGAGTATTGAAAAGGTAGATATTTTGGCAAGTAAATAATTTTTGTTAGGGTTGATAGGTAAAGTCCTCCTGTTTGTAAAAGCAGGGGGGCTTTTTTTTTTAACAAACAATGCACCAGCGAATGATCACCGCGGCATACTTTACCTAAACCGCTTAACGCTTATTAATTAACCAGCCACCGCCCAGCATATTGGGGCATACCCGGAACCTGCATAGCCGGATAAGTTCCACTAGCCAGCATGCGCTCCTGCTTAGGAAATTTCACCTGCTTAATTTTTCCAATATAGATTATTGCTAATTACCAATCAGAGCTTTGGGTGTTGCTTGGACATTTACACTCTTTGGGGCGTTGCCTTCGGCCCAGGCTGTCTGCTCATACTGCACAGGCATTAGCCACGGGCCGGTATCCGCGCCCATCCTTAACGCGTGAGCTACAGGACTACAAAGGCTGTTCGCGCTCGTTACGCAAACGCTAAAAACTAGCGTAAACAGCCCGAACAAGCCCGAACAAGCCCGAACAAATGATTTGGTTGGTTGAAGTTTAAAGAACAGCCGTATTTACAAACGCAATTTTATACTTATAGCATCCCGGCACATTAAAAACAAACCACAATTGAAGACAATTGCGACTGCAGGGGATTTTACACTTTACCGGATTTTAAGTTATAAAATCTTACTAAATAGATATGTCCAAAAAATCTATAATTCATTAGAAATTATATACCCGAGATTTCTCAAAAAAAAAATGCCCCGGCGAATTATCATCGGGGCATCCATTTCATAGATAAATAAAGGGCCGTTTATTATCTCCAGCCGCCGCCTAAGGAGCGGTAAAGTTCTGATACGGCATCCAGTTGGGTGCGCTTTACCGATGCTAATTCCAGCTCGCTTTGCAGCACATTGCCCTGGGCTGTAATCACTTCCAGGTAAGTAGCCATACCGTTTTTAAACAACAGGTTAGCGTTGGTAGTTGCCTGTTGCAGGGTTTTAACACGATTGGCAGCGATAGCCTGCTGTTGTTTCAGCTTTTCTATTCTTACTAAAGCATCGCTCACTTCGCCAACGGCGTTCAAAACGGTTTGGCGGAACTGTAACACATTTTTTTCTCTTTCTACCTGCGCCACTTTGTAGGTTGTGCTCAGCTGCTTATGATCAAGCAAAGGCTGCACCACGCTACCCATTACCACGCCAAACAGCGAGGCAGGGATATTGAACCAGTTACTTGCCCTAAAGGAGTTTACACCCCCTTGTGCGGTGATCCGCAACGCAGGGTACATTTCTGCCTTGGTCATACCTACATTTGCGTTTGCAATAGTCAAGGCTAATTCAGATGTTTTCACATCCGGCCTGCGGCTCACCATTTCAGATGGTACGCCCGCAGCTAATGTTTCGGGAACTACCAGGTCGTCCAGTTTCGTGCTCCTTGCAATTTTATCAGGCAATTCACCAGTTAAAATGCGCAGGGCGTTTTCCTGTATCGCGATATTCTGTTCAAACTGTGGCACCAATTGCTCTGCAGCTTGCCGCTGCGCCTCTGCCTGCTGAACGCCCAGCAAGGTTACCTGCCCGGCATCATATTGTAAACGGATAATGCGCAAGGTGCTATCATTCAGCTTTACATTTCGCTGCGCGATGTTGAGTTGTTCGTCCAGCATCAGCAGGTTATAATAACCTTGCGATACACTGGCTACAATATTTGTTTGCACCAGTTTTTTTGCTTCTGCGGTTTGCAGGTACTGGGCCAACGCACTGCGCTGGCGGTTTTTGATCTTCCCCCAAATATCTGCTTCCCATGACAGCGCAAGGTTGGCAGAATAATCTTCAATATGTTTGGTGCCGATAAACTGGTTCAGACTCAAGCCATTTAGGCTGTTATCACTTGGGCGGTTAGTGCTGGCTGCAACGTTTAAAGTAGCAGAGGGTACATAGTCCCACTTCACCCGCTTAAACTCCAGCTGCGATGCCTCGATGTTTTTAACCGCTATTTGCATATCGTAGTTTTTTACGATGGCGCTGTCGATCAGCTTTTGCAGGGTAGCATCCGCAAAGAAATTCTTCCAGGGAATATCCGCAACACTGGCTGTATCAGCTGTTGCTGCCGCATTCCTGAACTCGGCAGGCAGCGCCGGCTTAGGTGTAGAAATGTCTTTTGAAACTGAACAACCGGTTAGTACAACCAGTGTAAAGGCCAGTTTGCTTAATATATTTTTCATTGTATTAATTTAAAAATTTGTAAGTGGCTTGGTAAGAACTCACCCCGGGTTCGCTCCGCTGCCCAACCCTCTCTGCTTCGCAAAGAGGGTGAATTAATCTTATTGGCTTTGCCTTCCCCTCTCTACTTTGTAGAGAGGGGTGACAAGCGACAGCGATGCCGGGCTGATGCAAGTTTCTGTTTACCTCAATTCGGTATGTAGTTCAGCGTGCTCGCCGTTGTTATTCGCTTTTTTATCTAAGTGCTTTGCTACCGGTGCGCCGCTTATTTTTTCCTGCAGATGCTGGAAGATCACAAACAGAACCGGAATAATGAACAAGCCCAGCAATACGCCGGATACCATCCCGCCGGCTGCGCCGATACTGATAGAGTGGTTACCCTGAGCAGATGGGCCGGTTGCGATACTCATCGGGAACAAACCAAATACGAAGGCCAGCGAAGTCATAATGATCGGCCTTAACCTTAGCCTTGCAGCTTCAATAGCCGAATTTACCAGGCTATTGCCCTCTTTACGGCGTTGTACAGCAAACTCTACGATCAGGATGGCGTTCTTGGCCAACAGGCCAATAAGCATGATCAGCGCTACCTGTACGTAGATATTGTTTTCGATACCGGTTAATCCCAGCACCGCAAATACCCCGAAAATACCGGTAGGGATGGAAAGGATAACCGCCAGCGGCAATATGTAGCTTTCGTATTGTGCCGATAACAGGAAGTATACGAATACCAAACACAGCATAAATACGATGGCTGATTGCCCGCCCGATGAGATCTCCTCGCGGGTTTGGCCCGAGAACTGGTAATCAAATCCTGATGGCAGTTCTTCTTTGGCGGTCTCCTGGATAGCCTTGATGGCATCACCAGAACTATAACCAGGCTTAGGAATAGCATTTACCTGGATAGAATTAAAGAGGTTATACCGGGAGGCAGTTTCTGAACCATACACCCGGGTTAATTTTACCAGTGTATTGATCGGCACCATTTCGCCCGTTTTATTTTTTACAAATACCCGGTCGATAGCGGCAGCATCGGTTCTGTCGGCAATATCAGCCTGTACCACCACGCGGTAGTATTTACCGAATCGGTTGAAATCTGATGCCTGCGCACTGCCGAAGTAGGCTTGCATGGTTTGCAAAATATCTTTAACATTAACACCCAACTGGTTGGCTTTTTCATCGTCAACTTCCAATTGCAATTGCGGATAATCCGCCTTGAAGCTGGTAAAGGCGTAAGCTATCGCTGGTTTCGCCATCAGCTTGCCGATAAAATTGTTGGCAACACCACTAAACTTATCCAGCTTGCCACCTGTTTTATCCTGTAATACTACATCCAGTGCCTCTACGTTACTAAAACCAGGAACAGTAGGAAAACTAAAAACAAAGAAAGTACCCTGGGTAATTGCTCCTAATTTCCCCCTGATGATGTTTTGAATTTCATTAATATCCTTCACTTCTCCCCTGTCCTCATTCGGTTTAAGCAATACGAATACTACCGCCGCCGACGGGCTGTTGGAGTTGGTTAATAAATTGAAGCCAGATATTGCAGTAACAAACCTTGCGGCGGGTAATGCGCGCAATTCCTTCTCGGCTTTGCTGAGCATTTTGGTGGTAGCATCCAGCGAAGTACCGGACGGCGTGGACACCGAGATGGCTACGAATCCCTGATCTTCTGTAGGAATAAAGCCTGATTTGGTAGTGGATACCAGGTAAACTGTAAACACCGTAATTAGCGCCAGGCCACCCATGCTCACCCATTTATTCCGGATCAGAAACTTAATACCGCCTACGTAACGATCTGTTATCGAACTGAAACTGCTGTTAAAACCATCGAAGAATTTTTGTTTATAGCTCCTCTTCACCGTAAGTGTTCCGTCGGCTTTTACGGCATGCGTATCTTTTAAAAATAAAGCTGACAGGGCCGGACTCAAGGTTAACGCATTAACCGCAGAGATCAGGATAGCTATTGACATGGTAAAGGCAAACTGCCTGTAAAAGATCCCGGTGGATCCTTCCATAAAACCTACCGGTAGAAATACCGCGGCCATTACCAGTGTGATGGAAATGATAGCACCGGTAATTTCGTGCATGGCTTTAGTTGTAGCTGCTTTTGGGGCAAGATGCTCATGCTCCATCTTGGCATGTACCGCCTCAACAACCACAATGGCATCATCCACCACAATACCGATGGCGAGCACGAGGGCAAACAAGGTAAGCAGGTTAATGCTGAACCCAAACAGACTCATGAAGAAGAATGTACCTAAAATGGCAACCGGTACTGCAATAGCCGGGATCAATGTCGACCTAAAATCCTGTAAGAACAGGTACACAACCAGGAACACTAATATAAAGGCCTCTATTAAAGTATGCTGTACCTGGGTTATAGATTCATCAAGCGCTGTTTTTGTACGGTAAAACTGGTTGAATTTGATACCCGCCGGAAAATCTTTGGCAGCCTTTTCCATTACTTTATCAACGGCCAGTTGTATTTCGTTGGCGTTTGATCCGGCTAACTGAATTAACCCGATCCCGATACCATCTTTACCATTTAAGTGGGTAGCACTGGTGTATGAGTAAGCACCCAGTTCCACACGGGCAACGTCTTTTAAATGTAATACTGAACCATCTGCGTTTGCGCGGATAGCGATATTTTGATATTCTTCGGGCTTGGTGAGCTTGCCTTTGTATTTTATTACATATTCAAAGGTCTCGTTGCTGCGCTCGCCAAGTTTACCCGGCGCCGCCTCCAGGTTTTTATCCTGTATAGCAGCCATTACCTCGGCCGGTGTTATTTTGTAAGAAGCCATTTGGCCGGGATTGAGCCACACCCGCATAGAGTAATCTTTTACGCCCCCAAATATTACAGCCGAACCAATCCCCTGGATCCTTTTAATTTCGGGGATGATATTGATGGCAGCATAGTTGGCAACAAAGGTCTGATCGTATTTTTTGGGATCCTCGGTGTAAATGCCGATAGCCCCAATTAAGCTGTTCTGTTGCTTGGTGGTAGTGATACCCTGCTGTACAACTTCCGCCGGTAACTGGCTGGTTGCCTGTGTTACCCGGTTTTGTACGTTAACCGCGGCCTGATCCGGATTGGTACCCTGTTTAAAGTAAACGGTAATGGCCAGGGAGCCATCGTTGCTGGCGGTTGAACTCATATAGCTCATCCCCTCCACACCATTAATAGACTCTTCTAACGATGGTGCTACGGAACGCAATACGGTTTCGGCATTGGCGCCGGGATAAACAGCGGCTACCAGCACCGCGGGCGGTGCAATATCAGGAAACTGTTGTAAGGGCAATTTTGTTAAGCCAAGCACACCTAATATCACCAATAATATGGAGATTACCGTGGAAAGTACCGGCCGTTCTATAAATTTTTGAAACATTACTTTTGTTGTTGTAGGAGGCAAAATTTAAGATGCAGGGAGACAAATTTCGACCCGTTATTGCATACCTTTATCTTGACTCCCGGATTCTCTATTATTAAATCTTGGACCTCCTTGGTCTGGTGATTAGTTTTTTAAAGCGGCAACTGCTTTATCGGCAACTGCTTTTTGCGGGGCGATCACGGTGCCTTCCTGCAAGTGATCTATACCACTCAACACGATCTGATCGCCGGCTTTAATGCCATCGGTAACCAGGTAATTGCTGCCGCTTTTACCCACAATAGTGATTGGTAGTTTTTTCACTTTGTTGCTATCCGCTAATGCGAATACAAATACCTTATCCTGCATCTCTATGGTAGCAGATTCAGGAACGATAAGGGCATCGGCATGCTGGAGGCTTAACCTTACTTTACCGGTGTTGCCACTGCGCAACAACCCTTGTGGATTGCTGAAGCTTGCTCTCAACGTTATGGCACCTGTAGTTTTATCAAACTGCCCGTCGATCATATCAATATGGCCCTGTTTGGCATATTCGCTGTTATCAGATAAAAGTAAAGCTACTGCCGGCAGGTTTTTAAGCTTATCGCCAAGGGTAGCACCCGGGTATTGGGCTTTAAAGGCGACAAAGTCTTTTTCGCCCAAGGAGAAATAAACGTGTACATCGTGCACATCAGACAGCTGGGTTAAAGCATCAACATCCTGCGGAGACACCAAGCTGCCCTGTTTCTTCAACAGGCGACCAATGTACCCGCTTACCGGTGCTTTGATCAGGGTATAACCCACGTTGATCTGCGCAGTTGCTACATTAGCTTTAGCGGATTCGATATTCGCTTTGGCAACCTGGAAAGATGATTTGGCAGTTTTTAATTGGTAATCTGATACTACCTTGTTGGCAACCAGTGGCGTTAATTTATCAACTTCCAATTGGGCGTTGCCTCCAGCTGCTTCTGCTGCGTGTAAACTTGCTAGTGCGTTGTTTAACGCAGCGCGGTAAGGCTGTTCGTTTATTTTGAAGATCGGCTGACCGGCAGACACAAATGCTCCTTCGTCAACAAAAACCTTATCTAAGGCGCCAGCTACCTGAGGGCGAACTTCCACGTTAACCGTGCCTTCTATAGAAGCTGGGTATTCCTGGTAAGTGGTTTGTGATCCGGATGTTACACTGGCTACCGGTAATGCAGGCGGTGGCGGTGCCTGTGCCGCCTGCGGCTTTGGCGAACAGCTGAATAAAGCTATCGCTATGATTGCAATTAAGATACTTTTCATAATGATTAATTTTGAGCGTGAGTTTAAAGGATGGAGTGCAGCCCTAAGGCTGTTAATGTATATGGTTTCGTTTGAGTTGATGGTGTGCATGGCATTGAAAAATGTAAGGTTCTTATTGTGATATTGCTACTTAAAGGGAAGCGTTGCTAACGATTTTTTAATAAACCCGGCATTATAACATCATTAAAAAACTTAACAGTGTTAACCATCTGGTTAGAATCTTGGTTGAGTTTTCGTTTCATTTGATAATATTAAAAGTTGATAAAGGAGATGTTTTATATTTTTAACAGTGTTAAATTATCTAACACTGTATCTTATTAATTAAAAAAATTAAGGGGTTATCGATTTAATTATTCCGGTGATGGCATCTCTCAGTACCTGCTTGTTGATTTCATCGGTGTTACCGCGATTAAGCAAATTAATAGAAACCAAACCATGCACTATCGACCAAAATGTATAATACTTAGTACAAATGATCTCTGAATCCATATCGGCAATTTTCATAAGGTCACCAATGGATGCAGAGATAATATCCCATGGCAGTTCGGCTTCCGGTAAATTATTAACCATTTCGCAGGCACAGCTGGTAGTAATACCAAACATTCCCTGGTACAACTCCTTGTTTGCAAAGGCAAAGTTCCAATACTCCAGCCACATCGCCTCCAACTGATCTGCCGGGGATTTATATTTTGCCTTAACCTCATTTAGTTTCCCGGCTAAAAGCAGGTAACCTTTACGGGTAAGTTCCAACAAGATCGCTTCTTTATTGGCAAAGTATTCATAAATGATTGGAGCAGTGTATTCAATCTTATCGGCAATTTTGCGCATGCTTAAGGCAGCCCATCCGTCTTCTTTAACAATATCAAGAGCAGCATCCAGGATGTTGACCCTGGTCTCCTCTTTCAATCGTAATATCCTGTCTTTACTTGCCATATGTTAACCGCTATAAATCATTTAACAGCGTTAAGCAAATGTACAGCGATATATTAACCACCGTATAATTTAAATGTCATGAAGTAAAATAAGTCAACTTGGTTTACTATTTTAAAAATTCAGGTAGAGTCGGAACATTTCCAAGCAATGAATAACAGCCGCGAATTAATATATACAGTTGATTATCAGCATAAAATAAAACTGAAGGCAGTTCATCACAAGATGTAACTGCCTAACCAATATAAAATATCATTTGTAATTTTACCTGCATAGTTCAACGCAATCGGCGATGCCAAAGACCTAAATTAAATTGCTAAGAACCAATCAGATCATTTTCCTGTTACTTTTGAAATTTAATAACAATTCAAATGGCAGATATTGCAAAACGATTTCCGGAAAACCCTTTGCTGTCCCCTTCGCATCTTAAAGCAAGTCTTGATGGGCTGCACATTGCCTGTCTGTTAAACCCAGGTGTGTTTAAATACGAGGGCAAAACCTGGCTGCTGGTGCGCGTAGCCGAACGCCCTCAGCAAAGCGAAGTGGTGGTGTCGTTCCCCATATTAACCGCAACCGGCGAAACGCAGATTATGGAAATTGCCTTGAACGATGCCGACCTGATTGCGACTGACGCCAGGGTTGTGCGTTATAAAGGCGTGGATTACTTAACCACCCTATCGCACCTGCGCCTGCTTTGCAGCGACGATGGTATTAAATTTTATCAGCCCGAAGGCTACCAATATTTGGTGGGCAGAGGCCCTTTGCAAACTTTTGGTATTGAAGATTGCCGCGTTACCCATTTAGAAGATAAATTCTACCTCACTTTTACCGCAGTAAGCGATAGCGGGGTAGGCGTAGGTATGCGAACTACCACCGACTGGAAAACTTTTGAGGATCACGGGTTGATTCTGCCGCCGCATAATAAAGATTGCGCCATATTTGAAGAAAAGATAAACGGGATGTTCTATGCGCTGCACCGCCCAAGCAGTGTGGATATAGGCGGTAATTATATCTGGCTGGCGCAATCACCAGACGGTGAGCATTGGGGAAACCACCAGTGCATTATAAAAACCCGACCAAACAGTTGGGATCGGGCACGCGTTGGCGCTGGCTGCTCCCCTATTAAAACAGAAAAAGGCTGGCTGGAAATATATCATGGTGCAAATTTCGAGCATCAATATTGCCTGGGGGCATTCCTATTGGACCTCAATGATCCGTACAAGGTTATAGCCCGAACCGAAGAACCCATTATGGTACCTAGTGAACCGTATGAGCTGACAGGATTTTTTGGCCATGTAGTTTTTACGAATGGACATATTGTAGAAGATGATGGCGATACGATCACCGTCTACTACGGGGCGGCAGATGAACATGTTTGCGGAGCCCGGTTTTCAATGAAAGAGATTTTCAATGCTCTAGGAGTGTAGCTACACCAACTATCCGCGACAATTAAATTATTTAATAAATAAAAAAGACCAGCGATGTTATTGTCGCTGGTCTTTTTTCTATTTATAAAAAACTTATTACTTACCAGGTCTGGTAGCAGGTGTTGAAACCGGCGATGTTGCTGGTGGAACAGGGCTTGTTGGTGTAGCAGGAACTCCTGGTGTAGCTGGTACAGTAGGATTTCCAGGGTTAGTAGGACTTGTCGGACTAGTGGGATTTGCCGGGTTAGCAGGTACCGCAGGGTTAGTCGGCGTTGTTGGATACGACGGGTTAGTCGGATTAGTCGGCGTATTCGGTACAGTTGGTGTGGTAGGCACCGTTGGCATAGTTGGTGTTGTTGGAGTTGTGGGCGAAGTTGGTATAGTTGGATTGTTCGGCACAATTGGAGTAGTAGGGGTAGTCTTGGTTTTAACCGGTTGTCTTGGTTTTACTACCGGGGTAGTTTGAGCATTTGCAGCAACGGCAGCAAATGTGAATACTATGGCGGATGCTAAAAAGATCTTTTTCATGGTATATTTATTTAATGGTTTATATTGTTAACTATAGAATAAATATCATGCCAAAAAACAATCATCTCACACATTGCCTGTTATTTAAGCTTTTATAGAAAATATAAAGCCGGCTTTTCAGCCGGCTTAAAAGTTTAGTTTATTTTGAAGGAGAATCTGCGCCTAGCGTGGTTTCTTCCCATGCGTCAAAGTCTTTTTTCAGCACTTCCAGTTTGTTACGGCCGCCTTTCAGGGCGCCAGCGCCAAGCAATAAATGCAGCGGCGGGTTCTCCTGCTCAACAGCTTTCACAATGGCTTTTACTGCAAGCACCGGATCGCCGGGTTGTTTGCCGCTGTAGCCGCGGATATTGTCCTTATTGGCACCGGCAGTAGTTTTATAATCTGCTATCACTACTTTGGCATCATTTGCTGATCTGCCGGCCCAGTCGGTACGGAAACCACTCGGGCATACCACAGTTATTTTGATACCTAAGGGTGCAGTTTCTTTTGCCAGTGCATCAGAAAAACCGTCTACCGCAAATTTCGTAGCATTGTAATACCCAACACCAGGAAACCCAACCAGACCGCCAATAGAAGCAATATTTACAATATGGCCGCTGCGCTGCGCTCTCAGGGTTGGCAATACCGCTTTGGTAACATTGGCCAATCCCCAAAAGTTGATCTCGAACATCTGGCGCACCTCATCCTCCTCACTTTCTTCAATCGCACCGAAATATCCAATACCTGCGTTGTTCACCAAGACATCGATCTGTCCAAATCGCTGATTGATCTGCGTAACTGCGCCTGCTATCTCATCTGCATTAGTTACATCTAATTTAACTGCAATCGCTGTATCGGGGTATTTATCTACTATATCTTTAACATCATCTGTATTTCGCGATGCCACCGCAGCCCGGTAACCGGCTGATAATACTTCTTTGGCCAGCTCGCGCCCGAATCCGGTGGAGCAGCCTGTTATAAACCATACTTTACTCATAGTTCCATTTTTATTTAGATAATGCCATAGCAAAAGATTTTGTTTGTCATTACTGTTTCAGAAGCGGATGAAATCCGGCTAAATGAAATCTTGTCTGTTATTTTAATTGTACTTATTGGTAAATAATTTTCTATTTAATTAAACAATTCAATCAAATATCGGTTTTACAACTAATAGTTTTAAATACTATTTCCGCAAAATCAATCAATAATAAACATGAAAAAAGCAACTGACTCTGAACCAAAGTTTTCCACTAAAACGTCTCCTTCGGCGGAACCCGCCTTATTAGAATTGTTTAAAGATGGAATAATGGACATTTACTGGGCAGAAAACCACCTGGTAAAAACACTTCCAAAGATGATAGCAGCAGCTACTTCATCGAAATTAAAAACAACAATAACAGATCACCTGGAGCAAACCAAAGGCCATGTTGAACGCTTGGAGAAAGTATTTTCACTCCTTGGCGAAGAACCCTTAGCCAAAAAGTGCGATGCTATGGAAGGTCTCACTAAAGAAGGCAGTGGTATAGTAGAAAGTACAGAGCAAGGCACAGCAACCCGTGATGTGGGTATTATACTGGCCTCGCAGAAAGTAGAACACTACGAAATTGCAACCTACGGCGGCCTGACTCAGCTAGCTAAAACATTAGGACTGGATGACGTAGCCGAGTTGCTGTACCAAACCCTAACCGAAGAAAAAACAGCAGACGAATTACTTACTGAAGTAGCAGAAAACGATATCAATTACCAGGCATCGGAAGAAGCATAATAAGAATTATAAGAAATGGCAAACAATAAACCAGCAGATAATCCTGCAGCAATCCCCGGTAATGTCAAAGTTGATAAACTGGGCGAATTCCGGGACGACGCAACCGGTCACATGATGACCACCAATACGGGACTAAAGATCAACGACGATCAGAATTCACTGAAAGCGGGTGATCGCGGTCCATCCTTACTGGAAGATTTTATCCTAAGGGAAAAGATTACTCATTTTGATCATGAGCGAATTCCTGAGCGCGTGGTTCATGCCCGGGGTTCAGGTGCTCATGGTGTCTTCAAACTGTACGAAGATCAGTCGGCGGTGACTAAGGCGGGATTTTTAAATGACGTAAGCTTAGAAACACCCGTGTTTGTTCGTTTTTCTACAGTAGCGGGTTCCAAGGGGTCTAGCGACCTGGCAAGAGATGTGCGCGGCTTTGCCGTAAGATTTTACACCCAGGAAGGCAACTTCGATTTGGTGGGTAATAACATGCCGGTATTCTTTATCCAGGATGCAATTAAATTCCCTGATCTGATCCACGCTGTTAAGCCGGAACCGGACAGCGAAATTCCACAGGCAGCTTCTGCACATGATACTTTTTGGGATTTCATTTCTTTGATGCCGGAATCTTCGCACATGGTCATGTGGGCAATGAGTGATCGTGCCTTGCCGCGCAGCTTGCGTATGATGGAAGGATTCGGAGTTCATACCTTCCGTTTTGTAAATGCAGAAGGCGTAGCCAGCTTTGTAAAATTCCATTGGAAACCACTTTTGGGCGTCCATTCGGTAGCATGGAGCGAAGCACAAGCTATATCTGGTAAAGATCCGGATTTTCACCGTCGGGACCTTTGGGAGGCTATTGAAAGCGGCAATTTCCCGGAATGGGAATTAGGCGTACAGATAATTCCCGAAGAGGATGAGTTTAAGTTTGAATTCGATCTGCTGGATTCAACTAAATTGGTTCCAGAAGAATTAGTTCCGGTACAGCGCATTGGTAAAATGACACTGAACCGTAACCCTGATAATTTCTTTGCAGAGACAGAGCAGGTAGCTTTCCATTTAGGGCATGTAGTACCAGGGATAGACTTCACTAACGATCCACTTTTACAAGGTCGGTTGTTTTCCTATACTGATACGCAGTTAACCCGTTTAGGCGGACCAAACTTCCAGGAGATTCCAATTAACCGCCCGGTAGTTCCGGTTTACAATAATCAGCGTGGCGGCCACATGCGCCAGGCAATCAATACCGGCAAGGTGAGCTACAACCCAAATACCCTTGGGGGCAATTCACCAGCGCAGGCAAAAGCTGCGGAAGGTGGATATGTAAGTTATAACGAACGCATCGATGCCCGCAAAATCAGGGCGAGAAGCAAAAGCTTCCTTGATCACTTTAGCCAGGCACGCTTATTCTTCAACAGCCAGTCTGACCCGGAGAAAAACCATATTGTTGACGCTTTAAGTTTCGAACTGGGCAAAGTAAAAACCGTTGCCATCCGCGAGCGGATGCTGGGCATTTTATCATTAATAGATAAAGGCCTCTCTGCAGAAGTGGCTTATGCTTTAGGTTTGCACGTACCAACACCAGAGTCGCCAATTAACCACAGTGTGCCCGCAGATGCAGATCAGTCAGATTATGAATCTGTTCAGTTTGAAAGTTCGCTCAAAAAATCAGATGCATTGAGTATGGCCAACACCATTAAGGACAGTATTAAAACCCGTAAAGTTGCGATACTTGCCGCTGATGGAGTAGATGAAAAAGCATTATCCACTATAAAAAATGCCATTGAAGCAGCAGGCGGCGCGGTTAATGTTATTGCTCCGAAACTCGGCTTTATTATCTCTCAACATGATGAGCAAATCCAGGCGGACGAAAGTTTCCTTGGAGCAGCCTCCGTTTTATTTGATGCGGTATATGTACCGGGCGGCGTTAACAGTGTAGCTGCTATCGAAGCTGAACCGGATGCCATCCACTTTTTAAATGAGGCCTTTAAGCATTGCAAAGCGATCGCTGCGGATGCAGGTGCTATACAAGTACTGGAGGCAACTTATTTCAGCAAAAAGATCGAATCTGACGAGGGTGTTATTATTGGGGAAGACCCAACCCAATTAGCAGATGAGTTTATTGCTGCTATCAAACAGCACCGTTTTTGGGAAAGAGAAAAGCCGAGAAAGATTCCGGCCTAAGATTTATGTAAAAAACAATGCCTCCCAAATCGGGAGGCATTGTTTTTTTATGCTTGTTCTATTATTTTAAATGCTTCTTCATTGCCCTGCTGTGCGGCCAAATCCAAAACCGACAAGCCCCTTGAATCCAGGATGGTTTTGTCAGCACCGCTATCCAGCAACTTTTTCACCATATCGTTACGGCCGAACATGGCCGCAAACATTAGTGCTGTACCGCCGTTGCCATGCTGCTGGTTTAGGTTTGCACCCTTTTCAATCAGCAAGTCGGCAATATCCGGGTAGCCTTTAAAGCAAACGCCCATCAATGCGGTATTACCGCCAAAATCGCCTGCGTTGATATTGGCACCGCCGTCCAGTAATATCCTGGCGGCTTCGTATTGATTGTTGTAGCAGGCAATGATCAAAGGGGTGTAACCCTTTTCATCCTGAAAGTCAAAATTAGTATGTTCGGCAGCTAACTCTTTAAGTACCGGTATTTCACCGATACGGGCTGCATGCATTATTGCTGTTTGTTTCAAATCCATAGTTAATAAACATCACTTAAAGCCAAAAGTTTAGGTAACGGCGGCATGTTACAGCTTATATTTTTTCTACCAATTTTTGGCCTTTATACACAATAGTCTTGTCAAATTTATCAGCAGTGCCAGTATTTGAACCATGCATACCGCTTACCATCACAATGTTAAAAGTGTGCTGTTTCAGCATGCCCTTAAAGCTGCCCTTAGTTTCAGAAATCGTTAGCTGACTGAGTTTATCATTCCATGAAAGACTGAAAGTTGCTTTCGCGCCTCTTTCATAATTGTAATTATCGTTCTCGTCTTCGTAATATTTAAACGCACCATCCGCACCCCGATAGATCCGCAGTTCTATTTTATCCGCAGCCTTTTCGGTAGCATATTCCATTACCGGGCCCATCGGGATAATTGAGCCGGCTTTAACATATAGCGGCATCATATCCATTGGTACATCAACGGTAAGCTTTTGCCCGCCATTGCTTACTTCACCGGTCCAGAAATTGTACCATTTGGTTGAGGCTGGCAAATAAACCTCACGGGTTTTATTTTTAACACTGGCTCCGGCGCCAGTGTATAATTGTGCAGTAACCGGGTTTACCAAAAACGCAGGGCCAAACATGTATTGATCTGGAATGCCGTACACCTTGGGGTCGTTCCGGAAATCAAAGGTAAGCGCACGCATCATTGTATAATTATCTTGATTTACGCGCCCGGCCAGCGAATAAATGTAAGGCAGCAGACGGTAGCGGAGCTTATCGTATTTAAGCAAGGTAGCGCGGGTGTCTTCATCCCAGTTTTTGGAGAAGATGGCCCGCTCCCCTTTCCCGTGGATTCTGAAGATCGGTGAAAATGCACCAAACTGAAACCAGCGGGTAAACAGTTCGCGAAATTCGGGTTTTGACCAATCAGGGGCGGTCCACTTGTAGTGATAACCGCCGATATCTGATGTCCAGTAGGGAACGCCCGAGGCACAAGCATTTATGCCTTGTGGCACCTGGTTTTTAAAGTTAGCAAAGGTACACTCAATATCAGACGACCATAGCGTTGATGCGTTTCTCTGCTCACCTGCAAACGACTGCCTCACCAAAAAAAAGGCCCGTTTACCCGGGATATCCCTGCGCCAGCCTTCGTAAACCCCTTTGGTATGCTGTAATGAGTAGGTATTAAAATAATCGATCCCCTTCCCTATCGAAAAATTTGCTTTGCGGCGTTCGTCCAGCAATGCGCCGTTATCAGGTTCGCACTGATCTATCCACCAGGCATCCCAATCGTAGCGCTTTACCAGGCTATCACGTGCTTGCTGCCAGTACAGTCCGCGCGCCTTAGGATTATGGGCATCATAATAGGTATCAAAAGTATGGGTTACTACGTTATCCCAGGTAATGCTGGTAAGCCCGCCCATCTTGTCGAGCGCATCGTAGTTGGGTGTACCCTTGCCAAAAACCGGCCAAATAGAGATCATGGCGTGCAGGTTGGCTTTGTGCAGGGAATCAATCATTTGCTTAGGGTGCGGGTAACGTTCCGGCTTCATAATGTGCGAACCGATAGGCAAAGGATCCCAGTAATACCAATCCTGTACCAACACATCAACAGGGATATGATTATTGCGGTAATTATCTTTCACCGTCAGGATCTCGGCTTCGCTCAGGTAACGGTCCTGTGATTGGAATAACCCGTAGGCCCATTTGCCAAACATCGGCGCACGGCCGGTAGCAGTGCGGTACAAATTGATGATCTGATCAAAATCCGGACCGTAGAAAAAGTAATAATCTACCTGTTTGCCGCTTTCCGATACATATTTAAATTTGGTGTTACCATCTTCTCCCCCATAAAAGTTAGAGGCCGAATAATTATCCCACATCAAACCATAACCTTTGGTTGACAGCATAACAGGGATTGCACCAGTAAGATACTTAATGGCCATATCCTGGTTGCGGCCCTTATAGTTGATAGAGAGCGAATCCAGCGGGTGGCAACCCATGCCGTATAAGGCTTCGTTGGCAGGTGAGTTGAAAGATGTTGTGCAGTTATAAGTATTGATACCTGCAATGGTAGCTGCCGACATGGATTTATTGCTGCTATCCTCGGCGGTGATCACGTTACCAATTAGATCGTAATAGGAAATGGCATTGGTTAATTTGTCAACCTTGATCTTCAGTTTAGCCGTGGTAATAGTAACCACCGTTTTAGCATCTGCTACCATGTAAGGCACCGCCAGTGGCCATTTATTGTTAACCACCAGCGACTCTTTATTACTGAATGCATCGAGGATAGTGTACCTCACTTCGATAATATCTGCCATGCAGATATTGAGCTGCATTAAGCCCTTATCGAGTTTGAAGGTAACGCTTTTAGGAGATTTTGTGAACGATACAATAGTTGCACTGGCCGTACTTATGAAAGCCGAAAAAGCAATTAGTAATGCGAATTTTTTAAAAACAGATTTTAACCGAAACATAAATTTATGAATGATAATTGAGTTTTTAAAAATAAGGCAATCCACACCGGCGCTCCTGTACTATTTGTACATATTTATAACACATTTGTTAATTAACCGCGCGTTTTTAACCTAAGAGGTGTTGGAGATAGCCGTGCAGCGTAAAATGGCTACTGCAATAATCTTCCAGGCGCTATGATTGTCTACGGCTAATGCATAAACTTCGCGGTTATCAATATCAACAAACCCTACTTCAGCATCACCTTCGTAGCGCCGTAGCCGAATTTCTCTTTCCTTGCATCTAAAAACGTTTGCACCTTATTATTTTTGCTGAGCAATTTGTGCAGTTCGTGTTTTAAAATTCCGTTGCCAGCGCCATGAATAAAGGTAATCTCGGCCATCTGATGAACAATGGCAGCATCCAGCGCATGCTTAAAGTTTGTTAACTGAATGGCCAGGATCTCGCTGCTGGCCAGGAACTGGTAGTCGTCGCGCAATTTTTCTATATGGAGGTCAACTTCCTGCTGCGGTTTGGCAACCACCTGCTTTTCCTCAGCTGGTTTAAAAAAGCTTTCTTTAAGTTTTTGGGCATCGATCACCAATTCAGGTTCATCCAGCTGTATCATCCATCCCTGCTGCTTAATAACAGGGACCAATTTTTTAGCTCCTGAAAAATCTTTCGCTTTAAATTGCTCAGCTATATTGAGCGGGTTGGGCACCGGCTGATTTTGTTTGGTATGATACAAAACCTGGAAGACCAATTTAGGCCATAATTGCAAATCGGCCAGTTTTGCGGAGTATATTTTTGCCGTTGTACCTGGTTCAATAATACCGGCGTACTCGCCTTTATACTGCTTATTCTGTTCGGTACTTACCGATGCCAGCAATTGGTAAGAGGTCTCGTTTAAAAGGTGTAAATGCACAATGGATCCTGCTTTGGCATCGGCAACTACAGCGATATGAATGCCTTTGCTTTTAAATTCTCCGATTGGCAGTGTAACCTCGGCTGTCGATTCTTCATCGCCAACCAACTTGCTGTGCCCGTGTACCGATGTTACTTTGGTAGCCAATACGGGGATCTCGAAATCGTCTTCGCCGGTAACGCCAATCATCTCATCGCTAATGATCCTGGTTACATAACCTTCCATTTTCTCATCAACAAACCTCACAAAATCACCTAATTGATATTTCATAGTCTACTTCTTAATGGCAAAGGTATCAATATACCACAAGCCGGTTAATTAAACTTACATTTAGGTAGCCAAACAGTTTTTAATTTATAAATTATTAAGTGTAACGCATCGCGTTTTGACAATGAACCAACGCAACTGAAAATCTAAGCCAACTACTGACTCATGATCACACGAAATAACTGAACCGGCAATATGGCGACGGAGCTCAGGAAACTAATTATTTTGATTGCCAGGATGACTGGGGAACATATCGCAAACGGATAAGCCTTAATTATATGCATTTGACTTAAAGCCAATTCTGCCAGGAACTATGCCGGCCGTTGATAAGGCATATTAAACTGTAGCGAAAATTAAGAAAGTTATTTATTGGTCTTTGCTACTTTACATTTGGCGTTTTTTGTCCACTGCGTACAAAGCTCATTTTAAAACAATTAAAAGACAAAAGCCGGACAAAAACTGTCCGGCTCTGCACAGTTATTTAATACCCCTACTAAAATAACTTTGAACAAAAGAATACAAATAAATCGCGGTAAGCAAATTTATCTAGTGGTCACATTGTAACAATTCGTTTACCTTAAATGGGGTATAGTATCAGCCGATTAATTCTAAATTTGTCAAAATATCCGATTAACATAAAAATTTAAACTCAAATATAAATCATGCTTAAACCTATTGCATTTTCCCTACTCTGCGGCCTGTTTATTATCCAGGCCCAGGCCCAGCAAAAGCTTTATATGCCACGCGATATTCAGCAGGCATACACAAAAGGCAGCCGTTCTTCTGATGGTAAGCCCGGCAGCAAATACTGGCAAAATTTTGGGCGGTATAATATCAGCGTAATGCTTACGCCGCCGGGCCGAACTGTTAAAGGCACAGAGCAGATCATTTATGTGAACAACAGCCCCGACACTTTAAAGAGGCTGAACATGAAACTGATCCTGAACATCCACCGCCCCGGTGCAGCACGCGATGGCAACACCGGTTTAGACTATTTAACAGAAGGCATACAAATAGACAAGTTTTTGGTAGCCGGCGAAACGAAACAATGGAACAATAAAACAGCAGCGACCACCAACCAGTCGGTTTCACTTACTAAACCCTTAATGCCGCATGATTCTGTACAATTAAATATCGACTGGCATTTTGACTTGAGTAAAGAAAGCGGACGCGAAGGCAGGATTGATACCACATCTTTCTACCTGGCCTACTTCTACCCGCGCGTAGCTGTTTATGATGATTATGCCGGCTGGGACCGCGTTGAATTTGTAGACTCTAAAGAGTTTTACAACGATTTTAACGACTATACCCTCAGCGTAACTGTACCCAAAAACTATATTGTTTGGGCAACAGGCACCTTACAAAACCCAAGTGAGGTTTTGCAGAAAGAGTATGCTAAGCGCCTCCAAAAATCCATGACCAGCGATTCTACTATTCATGTAGCAACGCTTGCCGAGTTAGCAGGTAATAAAGTCACCAGTCAGAACGAAACAAATACTTGGGTCTGGAAATCAGAACACATTACCGATGTGGCTGTGGGTATTAGTGATCATTATATTTGGGATGCAGCAAGTGTAATTGTTGACAAAGCTGCTGGGAGAAGGTCAAGTATGCAGGCTGCCTACCCCGAGGCCGCCTTCGATTTCAAAAAATCGGTTCAGTATGGCCGTAACGCTCTAGGCTGGTTTAGCCATAACTGGCCGGGTGTGCCCTACCCTTTCCCTAAGATGACTGCGTTTAAAGGGTTTGCCGATATGGAATACCCCATGATGGTGAATGATAGCCAGTTTGGCGACCCTACCTTTGCACAATTGGTGCAGGACCACGAGATCGCCCATACCTGGTTCCCTTTTTATATGGGCATTAACGAGTGCAAGTACGCTTTTATGGATGAAGGTTGGGCTACAACTTTTGAGTACCTGATTGGCATAGCTGAGAACGGCCCCGAAAAAGCGGCCGCTTTTTACAAGCAATTTCGGATCGACAGCTGGATAGGTGATAAATCAACTGCCGAAGACCAACCCATCATTACGATGTCGAGCGAGCAAAAAGGTGGTTATGGAAACAACGCGTACGGAAAACCATCATTAAGCTACCTCGCTTTAAAAGATATGTTAGGCGATGACCTGTTTAAAAAATCCCTTCACGGGTACATGGACAGATGGCACGGAAAACATCCTATTCCATGGGATTATTTTAATTCGATGAGCAATGTATCTGGAAAAGATCTAACCTGGTTCTTCAACAACTGGTTCTTCACTAACGGATATAACGATTTGGCGATCATCAACCCGGTTAAAGGTAAAGACGGATATACTATTACCGTTAAGAATGTGGGCGGCTTTGCTATACCGTTTGATGTACTGTTAACTTTTGCTGACGGAACCACTCAAACCATCCACAAAACCCCTGCCGTGTGGGAAACAAATCAAAAGGAGATCTACGTTACTTTCAAGGCCGCTATTGGTAAAAGCCTCAAATCGGTAATCCTGGCAGGCGGCATTTTTGTTGATGCAACCCCTCAGGATAATATTTGGACGCTGTAAGGCTGCTTCCAAATATCATATAACAAAGAAACCCGGCAAAAGCCGGGTTTCTTTGTTATATGATATAATCTATCAGGATTATGCGTTCTGTATAGAATTATTCCAATCGTTGGCTGTAGATTTTGCTTTTGATTTTGCTTCGTCAACGCCGTTTTGGCCATAATTTTTAGCTTCTTTAACTGCACCTTCAGCTTTGCTTTTTGCATTGTCAACTGCTTCATTTGCATCGCCAACTAAATCATTGTATTTTGATTTAACCGACTCAGCCGCATTTGCGCTGTAATCTTTTACTGCAGAAGCAGTGTCCTGCGCTTTAGCTTTAGCAGTATCCAAAAGGTCGTTTACGTAATCCGCAATGTCACCTCTTAGTTCTTCACCTTTTTCAGGAGCTAATAATAAGCCTAATGCGGCACCTGCGGCAGCACCCACTAAAAGTGCTGCTATAATTTTTGCTTGATCTTTCATAATTGTTTACTTTTTAGTAGATGATTTGTACTAAGTTAACAAACGCTGTGCCGTTGTGTTTAAACAATTTAAAAATACCAAGAAAATCGTTATTTCTTTATGCTGCATTCAAAATATGTAAAATTTATACGGTAAAAATTGTTTCAAACCCGCGTAATTTCTCGCTGCCAATTTTTTACAGCTTGCAAATTAGAATTGACCGAACCGTACTGCAATCAATACAATAACAATTTTAGTGCTTTTTTTTGCCATAAGTGGGCATGTTGATAGAATCCTAAACTGCGTTTTTGTTTACGATGTGGCAGTCCCAACAAACTTGAACAGCCCGAACAAGCCCGAACAGGTGCAAACAGGTGCAAACAGGTGCAAACAGGTGCAAATTTAAAAGTTTAGTCAAATTTAATCATAAAAAAAACGCCCCGAAATTCGGGGCGTTTTTTGTACGCTTGATGATTAATATATAATTAAACAACTTTTACATTTACTGCGTTAAGGCCTTTTCTGCCGTTCTCTACTTCGAACTCAACTTTATCGTTTTCACGGATTTCGTCGATCAGACCTGTTGAATGAACAAATACGTCTGCGCCGCCACCTGCTGGTGTAATAAAGCCAAAACCTTTTGTCTCATTGAAAAATTTTACTGTTCCTTCTTTTTGCATTATTTTATTTATTAAAGTGCAAATCTAAAGATAATAATTGGGATTATCGCTAAAGATCGCTTTATCCTGTCAGGATTAAGCCACAATGCTTAAAATCTACCTTTGCAAAACACCCTCAAAACCCTTCGCCGTACCACAAATCTGCTCATCCGTTTGCTCATCCTCCTCCAAAGGGCAGAAACTGGAGTGGATAGCCGTTTCAATTTTTATCCCGGATTTTGCGGCTATTACTTTATTTTTGCCGGCCTATGAAAGCTTTTATATTTGACTTGAACGGAACGATGGTAAATGATATGCCCTATCATGCCACTGCATGGAAACGCGTTGCCAACGAAGTACTGGGGGGCACCTTTACCGATGCCGAGATTAAACAAAATATGTACGGTAAAAACGCAGAGGTGCTGGTACGCTTATTTGGGAAAGACCGGTTTACCGATGCGGAAATGGATAGACTATCCCAGGATAAAGAGGAACAATACCGCCGCGAATACATCAACGAACTGCAACTGCTGCCAGGATTGCAAAATTTCCTCGACAAAGCCTACCAGGCAGGCATTCCAATGGCCATCGGCTCAGCTGCGATTACGTCAAATATCGATTTCGTGCTGGATAATCTCAACATTCGCCATTATTTTAAAGCCATTGTTAGCGCTGATGATGTTACCCACAGCAAGCCTGATCCAGAGTCGTTTCTGAAACCTGCGCAGTTACTAGGTGTTAAGCCAGAAAACTGTATCGTTTTTGAAGATGTTCCTAAAGGTGCCGAAGCAGCAAAGAATGCGGGCATGAAAGCAATTATATTGACTACGACACACCCAGTGGAAGACTTTCATGCGCTTGATAATATAATACATTTTAATACTGATTATAATGATGATTATTTTGCAGGATTAGTTTAACTTGCATTAAAATCCTAAACTAATTGAAAAAACCTGGCCTGTCATTTTATGCTGCGATTTCAGTCGCCTTTTTTCTTTCGTCATGTTCGAAGCAATATTATGCGCCCGGGCTGTATCAAAACGATGTGCAGCTGATGATGAAACCACAATCGCAGGATTCGGTAAAGCGAAAAATATATCTCTCCGGTGCGCTGGTGGAACAAAGCGGCGCCTCGGGCCAGGGCAGCTCAAATAGCGGTATGCTTAATGTATACCAATCGCACACCTTTAAACACTTTAATCTAAGCTATGGCGCGCTGGCCTATACGGGCAACTACTCCCGAACCATAACCAATAGCGATGACAACAGCGGCACCAACAGCAACAATACAGACATCCATATTTCCAAGAGTTTTAACGGTTATGGTCTTAACGGCTCAGTATCCTATTATTTCAGTAACGAAGTGTGTGATTTCCGGATCCTTGGAGCAGACCTCATCTATACCAATGAAAGTGGTGATTATCTCGCCTTCCGCAAGTCGGTTTATGGCCAGCCTGATGTACTGAGCTCGCCCAGAGGTGCAATGCTGACCTATGGTTTCTTCACGGAATATGTTTTTCATCAAAGAAAAGACCCTAGTTTTGGCTTTAAAATTTTCGCCAACAAAGTTACTGGCCAGATCAACCGGGACCTGAATGATTACGGTACCGGCTTTAATACGGTTGGCGGCTCCCTGTTTGCCGAATTCCACCATATTAACTTACACTGCACTTTTGTCTCCAGCTTTACCAACTATGCATTGGGTGCCGGCTTCCAGCTAGGCGCCGGCTATAGTTTTTAAGCCGAATACACAGATTGCACCTGATCGCGAAGGTTATAGTGGGAGGCCATTACTTCTCCGTAAGCGCCGGCGGTACGTACCGCTATCAGGTCGCCCCGGAAAGATTCCGGCAGGTCGACATCTTTTCTGAAACAATCCGTGCTTTCGCAGATAGGGCCAACAACATCATATTTGAGGATGTGAGAATTTAGATTTGAGATCTGAGACGATTCAGCTGCCACACTTTCGTCCTTACCGTCTTCCATACTTTCCGCCTTTCCGCCTTCCCTGCTTAAATTTTCGATGGAGTGGTACGCCTGGTACAACATGGGGCGCATAAGCTCCGTCATCCCGGCATCCAGGATCAGGAAATTTTTCTTCTGCCCTATTTTAACATACAGTACACGCGATATCAGCGATGCAGACTGCGCAACCAGCGCGCGGCCCAGTTCAAAGTGCACTTCCTGGCCGGGTTTTACGTTCAGGAATTTCTTAAACACTTCAAAGTAGTTTTTAAAATCAGGGATATTGTTCGTATCCGGGTTATAGTAATCTACCCCCAAGCCACCGCCTGCGTTTAAGATCCTGATGGCAAAACCATGGTTCTCAAACCAGTCCTGCATTTCGTTAATACGGATGCAGAGGCTTTTGTACACCTCCATGTCCGTTATTTGCGAACCTATATGGAAGTGAATACCTAAAAACTTCAGGTTGCTGCATTTGCGCAGCATCTCCACCACATCATTCAGCTGCCAGGTGTTGATGCCGAATTTATTTTCATCCAATCCCGTGGTTATATAGTGGTGGGTATGGGCATCAACATTTGGGTTAATGCGAATAGCAATGCCGGCCACCTTACCTTTTGCCCTGGCCAGGTGGTTGATGATCTCCAGCTCCTGCACCGATTCCACATTGAAGCAAAAAATATCCTCATCCAGCGCCAGGTTGATCTCTTTATCAGATTTACCTACGCCGGCGAAAACTACTTTACTTTTATCAAAACCATGCGCAAGGGCGGCTTTAACTTCATTACCGCTCACACAGTCGGCTCCAAAACCGTAGGTTTGAATATTTTCAACCACCTTGGGATTAAAGTTAGCTTTCATGGCATAATGCACATGAAACCCGTAGGCGGAGGAAGCATCGCGGCAGGCATCAAGCGTTTGCCGCAGCACATCCATGTTGTAGTAATAAAACGGGGTTTCAATCCCCTTAAAGCGTTCTATGGTATCTTTTTTAAACATTGTAGTATTCTTTTAATAACCCCGTTATTGCGAGGCACGAAGCAATCTTTAAAATGGGCTTAAGTGATTTGCAAACCGGTCATACAGCTAGAGATTGCTTCGTTCCTCGCAATGACGGTCTGCTTAATAGCATGTTAAATTAAAACAGCCTGTTATGTAAGCTTCTCAGTGCCTCCACCTTATCTTCCGTTTTCACCAATACCGACATATTATGATCGCTGCCACCGTAGGAGATCATCCGGATAGGAATATGTTTCAGCGCTTCCAGCACGCGGGCTGCATAACCATGTTTCTCTGCGCCGAAATCGCCCACCACACAAATTATAGTCTGGTTAACATCGATATCTACAGAACCATAGATAGCCAGTTCTTTTGTGATCTCGCCAAGGTAAGTGGTATCATCAATAGTTAGCGATACGGCAACTTCCGAGGTGGTGATCATATCAATACTGGTACGGTAACGCTCAAAAACTTCAAACACGCGGCGTAAAAAGCCATGTGCCAGCAGCATCCGGCTGCTTTGGATCTTGATAGCGGTTATATCATCCTTAGCCGCAATTGACTTTATCTTATCTCGCTCGCTATCATTAGTAATGAGTGTGCCCGCCGCCTGCGGGTCCATTGTGTTTAAAAGCCGTACCGGGATCTTGTACTTTTGCGCGGGAAAAACGCTTTGCGGATGCAGGATCTTTGCGCCAAAATAGGCCAGCTCTGCAGCTTCATCAAACGATAGCTGTGCAATGGGAGAGGTACCTTTTACAATCCTCGGGTCGTTATTGTGCATGCCGTCAATATCCGTCCAGATCTGCACCTCTTCGCTGCGGATGCCCGCCCCTATCAATGATGCCGTGTAATCGCTGCCGCCGCGGCGCAGGTTATCAATCTCACCGAACACATTGCGGCAAATATAGCCCTGGGTAATAAAAAGGTTCACCCCTTTGTGCTTGGCTAACAACGGGGTTAAAGCCCCCGTGATATATTCAACAACTGGCTCGCTGTCTTCATCGGTTTTCATAAAATCCAGTGCAGGCAGCAATACCGAGGGTACACCAATCTCCTTTAAATAGATATGGTACAGCGTTGTTGACAGCAACTCACCCTGCGCCAAAATAATTTTATCTTCTATAGCAGTAAACAGGTCGTTAGCCATTCCGCTCAGTAAACCAAAGTGGTAATCAATCACCTCTTTGCCCTGCGCGTAAAATTCAGGCTTTTCTAATAATTCCTTTATGAAAAGTTCATATTTATCTTTAACGCTGCTGATCAGTTGAGCTGCCTTCTGCTTATCGCCGTTAAGGTAAGCCCGGCCAATTTCTACCAAACTGTTTGTTGTACCGGATACGGCCGAAAGCACTACAATTTGCTGCTCGGCAGGGTTGATGATATCCAGCAGGTTTTTCATCCGGGCAGGACTGCCCACCGATGTACCGCCAAATTTTAAAACTTTCATTCGCTATTTCCCGTGTATTAAATACCGGCATAAATGCACCTGTATTTGCGGCGCTAAAAATAAGACTTTAAACTAATCTCTACTTATAAAGTAGTCAAAATAAACCTCGTTTTAAACTTTTGTCCGAATAGTGGTTATTAGCTGCCTGTTGCAATCCAGATAAGAAAACGATCACCGTTAAATTCGTCCGGTCATTTTAGTATTTAGCTAATGTTCAATTTACTGGCTACCTACCGCAAAAATCCAATAAATCCTAAAAAGCTGCTCCATCCCGGTACATTTTATTATTTTTATCTGCCGACATAAACTATTATGAAATACTTTTTCTTTATTCTGCTTTTCCCTGCTTTTGCGTATGCGCAAAAAAAGCCTACCAATCAAAACTTGTTTGATACCATTCCCTTTATACCGGAGCACACTGTGCAACGATTAGAGCAGTTTAAAAAAGAACCGGTAAAAACCGGCGGCATCATCTTTTTGGGCAACAGCATTACCGAAATGGGCAACTGGGGCAAACTGCTTAACGATACAACCGTGGTGAACCGCGGCATCGGTGGTGATATAACTTTCGGTTTGCTAAAACGCCTTGACGATGTTACCATCCGACAACCAAAAAAACTATTTCTTTTAATAGGCATCAACGATATCGGCAAAGACATCCCCGATTCGGTGATCGCTTATAATTGTTTTAAGATCATTAAACAGGTACATGATCAAAGCCCCGCTACCAAAATCTTTGTACAGAGTATCCTCCCCTTAAATACCATACACGCTAATTTTCCGCAGCACTACAACAAGGCAGAACATATTCCAATCGTAAATGCTATGCTGAAAGCTCAGTCATCAGCGTTGAATTACACCTACATCGCCCTTACCCCGCTCTTTTCAGATAAAGCCGGCCGTTTAAAAACCGAATTAACTATCGAGGGCCTGCACTTAAAACCCGAGGCGTATGTGATGTGGGTAGATTACCTTAAAAAAATGAAATACCTGTAAATATGAACAGAACTAAAGTTGCCATATTGGGCGCAGGCTTTATCTCCGAGATCCACCTGGAATCGTATCATCGTTTTATCCCCGAAGCCGATGTGGTGGCCGTATACGCCCGCAACCCTACTAAAGCCAAAGCTTTTGCCGAAAAATTCGCAATAGCGCAGTGGTTTAGCGACGTAGATGAACTGCTGGCCAGCACCGATTGCGAGGTGGTAGATATTTGCGTACCCAACTACCTGCATGCCGAATGCTGTATTAAAGCCGCACGTGCAGGCAAGCACACCATCATAGAAAAGCCGCTGGCCGTTACATTGGAAGAAGCCGATGAAATGATTGCCACCTGCAAGGCCAACAACGTAAAACTCATGTATGCCGAAGAGCTATGCTTTGCACCAAAATACGAGCGGGCCAGGCATTTGGTAAATGAAGGCGCAGTTGGTGAAGTTTATATGCTGAAACAGTCTGAAAAGCACTCCGGCCCGCACACCGATTGGTTTTATGATATTAACCTGGCAGGTGGCGGCGTGCTGATGGATATGGGCTGCCATGCGCTGGGCTGGTTCCGTTGGATGACCAACCACGCTAAAGTAAAAAGCGTGTACGCTACAATGGATACCGTTTTTCATAAGGGCCGCACCAAAGGCGAAGACAACGCCGTAGTGATAGTTGAATTTGACAACGGCGTTACCTGCATTGCTGAAAGCAGCTGGGCCAAACATGGCGGTATGGACGATAAATGCGAAATCTATGGTACGGGTGGTGTTATTTATGCCGACTTGTTCATGGGCAACGCCGCTATCACCTACAGCCGCGAAGGTTACGGCTACGCCATGGAAAAGGCTGACACAACGGCCGGGTGGAGTTTTACTGTTTTTGAAGAAGTATTTAACCAGGGCTACCCGCACGAGTTGAAACACTTTATTGAGTGCGTTCGCGAAAACAAAACACCGCTGGTAACCGGCGATGACGGCAGGGCGGTAATGGAGATGATCTATGCAGCTTATGCCTCTGCCGGGCAGGGACGAAAGATTAACCTACCATTTACAGCAACTGTAAGTAAGCCTGTTGATCTGTGGCTTAATCATAAATAAGTATGCTCTTTTAAATGACAGCAATTATCAACTGCAAAATAATATGAAAATAAAAATATACGCTGATACGGACGAAATGTCCAAAGCAGCTGCCGAAATGGTTGTCAAACAACTGGAAAAAAAGCCGGATTCTTTGATCTGTTTCCCGTCCGGCGAATCCCCCACCGGGATGCTGAAGTACCTGGTGCAATATGCCAAAGACGGAACGATCGACCTTACGCAATGCCACATTATTGGACTGGACGAGTGGGTGGGTATGGATGAAACCGACGAAGGCAGCTGCAAACATTACCTGTATACCAACTTTTTCAGTCACCTGGATCTCGACCCGGAGCGCATCACCATGTTTGATGCCAAGGCAGATGATCTGGATGCCGAATGTGAACGCATAAACAGCTTCATCAGCAGCCATGGCGGGCTGGATATCATGATGGTAGGCATCGGTATGAATGGCCACCTGGGTTTAAACGAGCCCGGTACACCGTTCGATCTGTATGCGCATACTTCGGTTCTCGATCCCGTTACGGTGGAAGTTGGTCAGAAATATTTTAGCAAGGCCACACCCCTTACCCACGGCATTACACTTGGTTTGCAGCATTTACAGGAAGCCAAAAAAGCCATTCTTATTGCATCGGGTGCTAAAAAAGCCCCTATAATTCACGAAGCCTTGCAGGGATTGGTAAGTGTGGAGTGCCCGGCTTCTATCCTGCAAAGAATTCCGCACGCGCGGGTTCTCTTAGACCAGGATGCGGCTTCAGAACTGGAACACGCCTCGTAAAAACATGAAGGAACAGTTGTTACATATCCGGGCGCTTTTGCAATCCGCACCCGGCATCCTGGCCGGTAAAAAAGTTGCGGCCGGGTTCGATGGTTTTGTGGATTCAATTGTACGGGTAGTAAATAATAAAACCGAGGCCGGCGCTGTAGCCTATTTCGACACCATAAAAGATTTTGGTGATTATATTTCCGGCAAAAGCGGATCTGGTTTTAGTTTGGAAAGCGAAGAGCTTATTCAAAAACTCGGCGGGAACATGCCTATCATGGCAAATGCAATGGCGCAAATGGGCCTGCCGGTTGCTTGCGTTGGCGCCTTTGGATTACCGGTTCATACTGCTTTTAGCGGGATGCATCAAGATTGCACACTTCACAGCTTCACCAATCCGGGCTTTACAACGGCCATGGAATTTACCGACGGTAAGATCATGCTGGCCCAGATGAAAGAGCTGAACCACGCCGATTGGGACATCATTAAAAACGCACTAGGCTTGGCTACGCTTAATGCGGTATTTGCCCAGGCAAACCTGGTGTGCCTTGTAAACTGGAGTGAGTTGGATCAGTCAAATAATATTTGGCAGGGCCTGCTTGCGGATGTTTTCGACCGCAGCGAATACACCCCCGCTAGGCAGTTCTTCTTTGATCTGTCTGATTGTTCCAAACGGACTGCAGATGTGATAAAAATGGCAATGGATCTGATCAGGTCATTTGGCAAATATGGCAGTGCAGTACTTAGCCTTAACCGCAACGAGGCGGGTATACTGTACAAAATCCTGGTGGCAGACCAACTACCTGACGACCTGCAAACGATTGGTGATCAGCTATTTTCTGTACTTGGCATTACGATTTTAATCATCCATACTTCCAAAATTTCCCTGGCTTGGGATGCAGGGGGAAGTTACAGCAATCAGCCGGTTTTCGTAGCAAATCCAACCATCTCCACCGGTGCGGGCGATAATTTTAACGCCGGTTTTTGTATAGCCCAATTAATGGGGATGAATACCGAACAATCGCTCATGCTGGCCAACAGCACCTCCAATTGTTACATCCAAACCGGCCATAGCCCCTCTCTAAATTTACTGGAACATTATGTTTCCGAATTAATTTCCGCATCTTTATAGTACCAATTATAAATTTTTCATGTCAGGAAATTCTAACTCCAATGGTGCAGATGTGCGCACTTTTGATGCTATCGTTATCGGTTCGGGGATCAGCGGCGGCTGGGCTGCAAAAGAGCTTTGCGAACAAGGTTTAAAAACGCTGGTACTGGAACGTGGCCGTAACGTGGAGCATATCAAAGATTACCCTACCGCTACCACACCACCATGGGAATTCCGGTATCGCGGCCGTATCAATCGGGAACAGCAGGAACAAAACCCGCTGATTAGCAAAGCCGCGGGATACGGTGACGACTGCGACCACTTTTTTGTGAAAGATGCTGATCATCCCTACGTACAGGAAAAACCGTTCGATTGGGTCCGCGGATACCAGGTGGGCGGTAAATCCCTTACCTGGGGCCGGGCCACCCAGCGCTGGAGTGAATTCGAATTTACAGCGCCCGAACGTTTTGGCTATGGTATAGGCTGGCCAATCGGCTATAAAGATGTAGCGCCCTGGTACAGCCACGTGGAAAAGTTCATCGGCATCTGCGGCAGCAAGGATGGCCTGGAAGCGATGCCCGACGGCGAATTTATGAAGCCATTTGATATGAACGCCCCGCTGGTACATATCAAAGAAAAACTTAAAGAAAACTACACCGACCGTCACCTGGTGCACGCCCGCTGGGCACATTTAACAGACCCATCTCAGATACACCTTGACCAGGGCCGCGGTAAATGCCAGGCTCGTAATATGTGCATGCGCGGCTGTCCGTTTGGCGGCTATTTTAGCTCGGTAAGCTCCACCCTTCCCTGGGCCAAAAAAACCGGCAACTTAACTATCCGGCCGCATTCGGTAGTGCACTCCATTATTTACGATGAAAAATCAGGCAAGGCAAGTGGTGTGCGGGTGATAGATGCCAACACCAAAGAAGTGATTGAATTTAAAGCGCGCATCATCTTCCTCAACGCATCTGCTTTGAATAGTAACCTGGTGCTGCTCAATTCCAAATCCAAAAGGTTCCCTAATGGCTTGGGTAACGATAGCGGTTTGCTTGGTAAATATATTGCCTTCCACAATTACCGGGCATCGGTATCTGCAGATATAGATGGCTTCCTGGATAAATATTACTTTGGCCGTAACCCTACAGACCTGATCCTGGTGAACTTTCGTAACCTGCACAAACAGGAAACTGATTTCCATGGCGGATACACCACTTTTATGAACGCCTACCGCGACCAGCACTCGCCGGATGCCGAAAAAGAACAAGTGGGCGGCGACTATAAAGATCAGCTTTGCGAACCCGGCCCCTGGCATGTTTTTGCTTACCTGCAGGGAGAAACCGTGCCGAAGGAGAGTAATCATGTGCGGCTAAGTGAAGATAAAAAGGACCAATGGGGCATCCCTTTGCTGGTTACATCTGTAAGCTATGATGAAAACGACGAGCGGATGATCAAAGACTTCCATACCCAAACCAGCGAAATGCTGGAGAAAGCCGGATGTAAAAACATCAGGACTTATAATAATAAGCAAGCTCCGGGCTTAGATATCCATGAGATGGGTGGCGTAAGAATGGGCAAAGACCCTAAAACATCGCTACTAAATGAATGGAACCAGCTGCACCATTGCAAAAACGTTTTTGTTACCGATGGTGCCTGCATGGCTAGCACCGGTAATCAAAGTCCGTCGATATTGTATATGGCCCTTACGGCAAGAGCCGCAACTTATGCTGTTAATGAGATAAAAAAAGGAATGTTGTAAGCTTGTTTTAGCCATCAATAACCCAGGTAATGCCCCAATATTTTGTTTGGTGATGTTCCTGTTAAAAGCCATAATCCGGATTTTAAATTGAAGAATTAAACACAGAGGGTACGGAAATTATTGCATTAGCTAGCACAGCGCTCACGGAGCTATTAATTATTAATAACTATTTCGATTCGGTAAACGCTGTGCCTACTCCGTTAACTCTGGGGATAAATGGCCGCATACCCATTTTAAATTTACCTTGCCAGCTCACCAATGAATGCTGATATTAGCCGGACATGAAACTACCACGTCTGCTTTTTGCCATTCTTTCACTTTTATCGCTCAACTCTTTCGCTGCCCAACCTGTTAACCTGCGCTGCGAATACCTGGTTAACCCGCTGGGTGTGGATGTTTTGCATCCCCGCTTAACCTGGATGCTGAATGATGACCGCTTTGCCGCTAAACAAACCGCCTACCAGTTATTTGTAGGCACGGATTCTTTAGGGGTGCTAAAAGGAGACGGTAGCAGCTGGTCGACCGCCAAAGTTGCGTCGCAAACCGCGCTGATCAGCTACAACGGAAAAGCCTTGCAGCCTTATACCAGGTATTTTTGGCGCGTTATCTTGTGGGATAAGGACGGTTTAAAGACAACCCCATCTGCTGTGAACAGCTTTGAAACCGGTATGCAGCAAATGACCAATTGGAAAGGCACCTGGATCAGCGATCAGAATGGCTTCAACGTAAAACCTGCACCGTATTTCCGCACCACATTTAGCACCGGTAAAAAGGTAAAGTCGGCAAGGGCCTATATTGCCGTAGCCGGATTATATGAATTGTACATCAACGGGCAAAAAATAGGCAACCACCGCCTTGACCCCATGTACACCCGGTTCGACAGGCGGACCTTATACGTTACCTACGATGTAACCTCACAAATTGCCGCCGGCAAAAATGCCATTGGCGTACTCTTAGGCAACGGCTGGTATAACCATCAAAGTACCGCTGTGTGGGATTTCCACCTGGCAGCATGGCGCGCAAGGCCAACTTTTTGTATGGATCTGCGCATTACCTACGAGGATGGCACCGTCGAAACCATAACTTCCAGCGAACGCTGGAAAACTAATTTAAGCCCGGTAACACTAAACAGCATCTATACCGCCGAGCACTACGATGCCCGCCTGGATCAATCCGGATGGAACACCGTAAACTTTGACGATACCAAGTGGAAATCTGCTTTTGCACGCCCTACTCCTTCTCAAAATATTGTATCGCAGCAAGTAGTTCCCATCCGTGCGGTGGAGGAGATCCCGGCGAAATCCATAAATAAAATGGACGGCGGAATTTATGTATTCGATCTTGGCAGGAACATCTCCGGCGTAAGCAAAATAACCGTTGGCGGAAAAGCCGGTACAGTGATCCGCTTAAAACATGGCGAAAGGCTTTACAAAGACGGCAAGGTGGATCTTTCAAATATCGACCTGCACTACCGCCCTACCGATGATAAGGACCCTTTCCAGGTTGATATATTTACTCTGAGCGGTAAAGGTGAAGAAACCTTTATGCCGAAGTTTAATTATAAGGGTTTTCAATATGTAGAGGTAAGCAGCAGCGAGCCGATCCAACTGACCAGGGAAAGCCTTACCGGCTACTTTATGCACAGCGACGTGCCTGCAATTGGCAACGTGAGCACATCCAACCCTACCATCAACAAAATATGGTATGCTACCAATAACTCTTACCTCAGCAACCTGTTCGGTTATCCTACAGATTGCCCGCAGCGCGAAAAGAATGGCTGGACGGGTGACGCCATTATCGCAGCCGAAACCGGCTTATATAACTTCGACGGGATAACCGTTTACGAAAAATGGATGGCGGACCACCGCGATGAACAGCAACCCAACGGCGTGCTGCCCTCTATTATCCCAACGGCGGGCTGGGGATATGAATGGGGCAACGGACCGGATTGGACCAGCACCATTGCCATGATCCCTTGGGATATATACCTTTTTTACGGCGACACCAAAGTATTATCGGCCAATTATGATAACATCCGCAGGTACGTTGACCATATTAACGACCTGTACCCTACCGGACTCACCAGCTGGGGCCTTGGCGACTGGGTGCCGGTTAAATCGGTATCGCCGGTAGAGATGACTTCTACCTGCTATTACTATGCTGATGTGACCATACTGGCGAAGGCAGCAAAATTATTGGGTAAAACGGGCGACTACAACAAATACAGCGCCTTACAGTCGAAAATAAAAAAGGCATTTAATGCAAAGTACCTGAACGAGCAAACCGGCAGTTATAACAAAGGCCTGCAAACGGAACTAAGCGTGCCGCTGTATTGGGGCCTGGTACCCGATAATTATAAAGCCCGCGTTGCTGCTAACCTGGCAAAACGGGTGGAAGCCGACAACTTCCATTTAGATGTAGGGATTCTTGGTGGCAAAGCGATTATGAATGCTCTAAGCGATAACGGCTACGCCGATGTGGCCTACAAAATAGCTGCGCAGGAAACCTACCCTTCATGGGGCTGGTGGATGGTAAATGGTGCAACAACACTTTACGAGAACTGGGCCATTGATGCCAAGCACGATATATCCTTAAACCACATTATGTTTGGCGGTATTGGCGCATGGCTTTACCGTGGCATTGGCGGCATTCAGCCGGATGAGCTGCACCCCGGCTTTAAAAACGTGATACTGAAGCCCAATTTTGTAGCTGGACTAAATGAATTCAACTCGGCGCATACCGGCCCATACGGAAAGATCGTTTCCTCATGGAAAAAGAATGGTACTGCTGTGGTTTATGATGTTACTGTACCTGCAAACACAACGGCCGCCATTATATTTCCGCAAGGGAAAAAGGTTTACCTGGCCGGTAAATTAGTTCCGGTTAAGGGTATGTACAATGTTAACGCAGGTAGTTACAAATTTGAGGTTAGATAAACCGACAGGCATCGCGCACAATGCCGGGCGTTTAGCAGATCCTTCCTTCGTCAGGATGACAATTGGGAAAAGAACAACGTTGTCATGCTGAGGCACGAAGCATTTGTTAACCGATAGGCATCGCGCACAATGCAGGGCGTTTAGTAGATCCTTCCTTCGTCAGGATGACAATTGGGAAAAGAACAACGTTGTCGCGCTGAGGCACGAAGCATTTGTTAACCGATAGGCATCACGCACAATGCAGGGCGTTTAACAAATCCTTCCATCGTAAGGATGACAATTGGGAAAAGAACAACGTTGTCCCGCTGAGGAATGAAGCATCTGTTAACCGATAGGCATCGCGCACAATGCAGGGCCTTTAGCAGATTCTTCCTTCGTCAGGATGGCAATTGGGAAAAAACAACGTTGTCGTGCTGAGGAACGAAGCATCTGTTAACCGATAGGCATCACGCACAATGCAGGGCGTTTAGCAGATCCTTCCTTCGTCAGAATGACAATTGGGAAAAGAACAACGTTGTCCTGCTGAGGCACGAAGCATCTGTTAACCGATAGGCATATCATGCATGGCGTTTAATAGATCCTTCCTTCGTCAGGATGACAAAGGGCTGAAGGATGACAAAGCGGCAAAGCCATCATGCCTCAGTATTCAACCAATTCGCCCAGTTATCAATTTGAAACCGGTAATTCAATTTGTTGCCCACAATAACGCTGTTGACTGTTTTCCAGTCCGTTAATTCGGGTAGAAACTCAGGCAGATCCAATCCGGCTTTAGCTGCAGCCTTCGTATAAAATACCTGCTTTTCAGGGTGATCCGGCGAGCAGGCGTTGATAACAAACCCAAATATATCCTGCGCAATAACGGCTTTTGTAATACCGATACAATCGGTCAGGTGAATCAAATTGACCGGTGCAAGGCCATTTGGCAAATCTTTTTTTCCGCCGAAAAACCTACCCGGATCACGAGCCGGGCCAACCAGTCCGCCAAAGCGAATAATGGTGGTTTTAAAACCGGCTTGATTACTAAACAGTTGTTCAGCATCTAATAATATATTCCCTGCCTGGGTATTGGGCTGGGGATCGGTTAATTCGTTAACCTCTTTATTCAGATCAGCATAAACACCTGTTGAACTAATCAGGATCACCTTTTTTATACCAGATTCAATAATAGCAGTTAAAGCTCGTTTCAACTTAGGCACATACTCCCCACCCCGCCCTGAACGCGCCCCTGGCGGGATAGCAATAATCAGTAAATCGCAATTGAAAAAATCGGGATTGAGAGATGGCTGTTCGGCAGATAAATCGACCAGGAAGGGCCTGATATTTTCTGCTTCCAATAAAGGCAGCTTCTCACCCGAAGTGGTGGAACCTTTAACCGTTATACCATCCGCAACCAGGGCCTTTGCCAGCGCCAGTCCATACCATCCGCAACCTAAAATACTTACTGTCATTTAACAGCGAAGTTACTCAGCCGGGTAAACAGATTTGTCAGATTTTTAAAATATGTCAAATCATTGAGATTAAAATGTGGTAGAATTAAACTAACATGAGAACAGCACAAGGTTAACATCGCCTAACTAAAAATTTTAAAATTGACTGATATACAATTATTTAAAAAGACTACCATTCAAAAAAGGTTCAGTTGGGTTAACCCTGTATTGTGATTTCGGATTCCGGTAACTCGCCACCGGGCAACCCGTTTTAAACGGCTACTGCAAACTCCTAAACAATATTATATTTGCGTATGGATACTCCGCAAACTTTACCCGTTTTAACCGATACTGAACTACGCGTGCTGGGCTCGCTGATGGAAAAAAGCAAAACTACGCCCGATTATTACCCGATGACCCTGAACGGCCTCACATTGGCCTGCAACCAGAAATCATCACGCAAGCCGGTAGTCGATTACAGTGAGAACGAAGTAATGCAGGCTTTAGATACTTTAAAACGCAAAGGCCTCACCTCAACTGCAACAGGAGGCAGCAGCAGGGCAATTAAGTATAAACACAACTTCGGGATTGTTTTCCCGGTGGTGCCTGCAGAGGTTACCGTTCTTTGCCTGCTGATTTTGCGCGGACCACTTACCCCCGGCGAAATCAATTCCAACTCAGGCCGGATGTATGAATTTGACGATCTGGAAGAGGTGCAAACCATCTTAGAAAAATTGGCCGATGGCGATATGCCTTACCTGCTGCAGTTGCCAAAACGCGCCGGACAAAAAGAAGTGCGCTACCGCCACCTGTTAGGCGGCACGGTGCCGGAAGATGATGGCCTTGATGAGCAACCGGTACGACGATCTTCCGCCGACATGGAAGCCCGCTTAAGCAAAGTAGAAACTGAACTGGCTGAATTAAAAGAAGCGTTCGACAAGCTGATGAAGGAGTTGACTTAAACTGATAGCTACTGTATCAATCGGTCTCTCTCAATTTTCGTTCAATTCGCCTATCGGGAATAAACCAAATGCAAGCTACCACGATGTAAAGTGCAAATCCAATCCACGAGTAAATGAATGAGACGCCTACTGCAGTGACATAGATGGCAAGTGAAAACTTCCCCTTGGTATCGCTGCCTATGGCATCGGCCAGCAAAGAATGTTCACCGTGGTGTTTAATTAGCTTTCTGGCAAGAATGATGTAAGCCAAAGCGGTCATAATAAGCACTGCGCCGTACCAGATCACGGGCCATTTGGCAAAGTGATTTTCGCCCATCCAAGCAGTAACAAATGGGACGAGCGACAGCCAGAACAGCAAATGCAGGTTTGCCCACAAGATACCCCCTGTTATTGATTTCACAGCATGAAACATGTGGTGATGGTTGTTCCAATAAATTCCTACGTAAACGAAACTAAGCACATAGCTGATAAACACTGGCAATAAATGTAGCAGCCCCGCCAAGCTGGCATCATGCGGCACCTTAAGCTCCAGCACCATAATGGTAATGATGATGGCAATAACCCCGTCGCTGAATGCTTCTAAGCGCCCTTTACCCATTTTGTTTAAATTATTAGCTTGTAAATTTTTAGCTTTAGCCAACCAACCTGCTAAAACCAACCTAAGCTATGAAACATTTACCACCAGGCAAGCGCCTCTGCCTTTTTATTGCGTTTTTACTGATCACCTGTATCTGCAAAGCGCAGACAGCCGGCGCCAACTGGACTGAAAAGACTGCCCGGGTGTGGTACAAAGAAAAAGTATGGGCTAACCGCCTAACGCTAAACGTGCACGAACCCTTTAATGTAGTTGAATTTGCCCGCCAGTACCAAACCAATAAAGTTACCTGGGATAAAGTGGTCGACTTTCTGCGCGACAGGAACCTGGAATTGATGGCGCCGGGCAAATACCCTATTGACGGGGACCAGGCTTATGCCACCATCAGCGAAGGCGAACCGAAACCTTTAGATACCGCCGCATTTGAGAGTCATAAGCGTTTTATCGACCTGCACTATGTGATTAGAGGGCGGGAAAGGATCTACGAACGGGGTAAAACGGACACCGTTATTGTCACCAAACCGTATGACCCCACCAAAGACGTTGAAAATTACTATACGATAGGCCACTACGCCCTCGCTAAGCCAACCGAGTTCTTCCTGTTTTTCCCGGGCGAAATTCACCAGGCTAATATTGGCGTAAATAAAACGGACAGGGTGAAAAAGATGGTGATTAAAATTGCATTTATAAACTAGCAGTTATTTGCCACCAAAGCCCTCATACCGTTTCATCGCTTCCACAAAATAATAGTCGGCGTAGGTAAGTGGTACATCAATTTCTGTACCTGCCGGGAAATGGCCTACGCTGTGCATCAGCAAAAAGCCGCCATTTGATCTTGGCCTGGCCATATACTTCGGGCTAGATAAATTCCTAAGGATGGTTTCGGCAACGCCGAAATAGTTTTTTGCATCAGCCTCGCCGGTATAGCGGCATAGTTCCAGCAAGGCCGAAGCTGTAATAGCAGCGGCCGAAGCATCGCGCAAAGCATTAGGAATATTGGTCGCATTAAAATCCCAGTATGGGATCTTGTCGGCAGGCAAATTTGGATTATTGAGCAGGAAGTTTGCAATCTGGTTGGCCTGGTCGAGATACTTTTTATCTTTCGTTTCCCGGTACATCACCGTGAAACCATAAAGTCCCCAGGCTTGTCCCCTGGCCCATGCCGACTCGTTGCCAAAACCTTGCGCAGTCTTCCTTTCCTGCACTGCACCGGTTATTGCGTTGTAATTGACCAGGTGGTAGGAACTGTAATCCGGCCGGTAATGGTTCACCATGGTGGTATTGGCATGCGTTACTGCAATTTTGTAGTAGCTGGAATCGCCGGAGGTTCGGGTTGCCCAAAACAGCAGTTCCAGGTTCATCATATTATCGATGATCACCAAAAAATCTGATGGCTTTGAATCCCAGGATTTGATACAGCCTACTTTGGGGTTAAAACGGGTGCTTAATGATTTGGCGCTATTGAGCAGGATCTGTTTATAGGTATCCGACGGTTGCAATCTGTTGGCTGTACCAAAACTGCAATACATCATAAAACCCAAATCGTGCGTGTGGGTGTTAAATTGTTCTTTGGTCAGGCTATCCAGCATGTGGCCGGCCTCCGCTTTAAGTGCGGGATCTTTAGTCTCTTCATAAATATTAAGAAGCGTGCCCGGGTAAAAACCACTGCACCACCAGCCCGAATTGCTTGTTTCGAATTTTTTTATATCCGGATGATAGGTTTTGGGAAACTCGCCCGGCTTCAATCCGGCAGCCATATATTTATACTGCGCACCGGCAAACGACATATTTCTCTTGATCACCGCCAGCATCTCTCTTTTTGGCACCAGCGCATTTTTTTGCTGCGCGAATGCTGTGCCAATCATCAGCAGGCAAACAACTACCGATTGGATACTTTTTAATCTCATCACTATATGTTTATTTCAAACCGTTAACCGTAATATTAAACACCTCATTTAGGGCCCGTTTGGCCGACCAGTACCCGCACATGCCATGCACGCCCCCACCCGGTGGCGTAGAAGCAGAGCAAAGGTAAATGCCTTTTTCAGAGGTCTTATAGGGCGAATACCGCAGAGCCGGCCGGGTAAACAATTGCCTTATATCGATCACCCCGCCATTGATATCACCACCGATATAATTAGGGTTATATGCTTCTACCTGTGCGGTATCCATGGTGTGTTTAGCCAGGATGCGTTCACGAAAACCGGGCGCGAAACGTTCCACCTGTTTCTCGATGGTTTCCGTCATGTTTATGGTGGAGCCATTGGGCACATGGCAGTAGGCCCAAACCGTATGCTTACCGGCTGGCGCGCGGGTATGGTCAAAAAGGCTTTGCTGTGCCAATAGTACGTAAGGTTTGTCGGGGTGGCCGCCATTCCAGGTTTGCTGTTCGGCCAGTCTGATCTCACTGAAAGTGTTCCCCAAGTGCACGGTTCCGGCTTGCCGGCAGGCTGCAGAAGTAAATGGAATCGCATCATCAAGCGCCCAGTCTACTTTATACACACCCATTCCATAACGGTACCGTTCCAACTGCCATCTATAAAGGGATGAAAACTTATGCCCTGCTATCTGTAGCAATTGCTTTGGTGAAACATCAAATAACACGGCATGAGCAGAAGGCAGTTGACTGAGCGAAGTAATGTATACTCCAGTCTCAATCTTGCCGCCCAGGGCCTTAAAATGCGCTGCAAGGGCATTTGCAATACTTTCCGATCCACCCTTAGGAATTGGCCAGCCGCCCAGGTTGCCGGCCGTCATCAGCACCAGCGCAATGGCGGATGTTGCTGCATTGCTAAGCGGCTGCATACTATGTGCCGCCATTCCGGCTATCAATGCTTTCCCCGCCTCGGTTTTAAATTGCCCCGCCAGCCATGTAGACGGCGGTAAGGCTTTTAACCCAAAGCTTGCAAGTGCCAGCGGATGTTTTGGAAAATGCAGCGGACCTAAAACGTCGCTGTCGATCAATGGCCACGCTTTTGCAACCGACCCTAATATACGGCGGTAAATTGCCTCATCAGCGCCCAGCAGTTTAGCGGTATCAGCTACCCCGCCTTTTAAAATTGCAGCAGTGCCGTTATCTAAAGGATGTGCGGCATCTATTTCCGGGTAAATGTACCGGAGGCCATAATCCTGCAGCGGCAATGTTTTAAAGTAAGGAGAAGCAGCTGCCAGCGGGTGTATGGCCGAACAGATATCATGCTTAAAGCCCGGCAGGGTAAGTTCTGCCGTGCGGAGGCCTCCGCCTATAGTGTCCTTGCCTTCAAGCAGCAACACGTTCAGGCCGTTTTGTTGCATCAGGATTGCCGCCGCCAGGCCATTTGGCCCGGAGCCGACGATCACAGCATCATAATCGCGTGGTTCGCGCTTCATCCGGTAAAATTAAAAGTCGGAATAATCGGTTGGGTGCAAAAACACAATATCATTGCGGGATACATTGTTCTTATATTGATCCTGCGCAATCAATGCTTTCCACTCAGGTGCTGAGCCAAAAGCATCCCAATGTTTATCCCTATCGGCCATACTATTATACGCGGTCATATACATTAGGTTGGGCATGTGGCTGCCGGCTACAACGCTGCCGTAAAATACCGGGTTGGAATTGATCCTGTCGAACAGATCCGTTTCGCCGCTATTGAACATTTTCACTTTATTGTAGTGTAATTTTTCGGTAGGGCTTTCATAGCTGCGCAGTTCATAAACGCGGTCGGCTTTTGGTGCAGCGAGTTTAGGAACTACCGGGGAAGTGCGGGTAGCGAATGCCGATAAAACGATGGTTTCCATTCGGGTATAAGGGGCCTGGTTATATGCCGCATCCAAATAGGCTTTACCTGCGCCATCTTCTGCATCTACAACCTTGCTATCAAAATCCTGCAGGTCCTTCCATGATTTAAATGGGATGAATACATAGGTGCGCTTGGCAGTATCGGTAGCCATTGGTTTAAATACCCCAACATTCTTAACACCTAACTTGTGCAGCACCGGTAGGTATGAATCCTTTAGGTAGCTATCTACCGCTTGCTCCTGTACATCATTCTTAAAGTGGTAAATTTTTATCTGATAGTAATATCCGCTTGCGGCCGAAGCCATTGAACTAACTGTTAACAGCACAAATAAGAGCAATAAAACGGAGCGCATTTTTGCGTAGATTTTCATAATAAGAATATAATGGGTTTACGGTAAAGGTATTAAAATACAACAACAACAATTGTGTTCCGCTGTGCTTTAATTTAGTCGGGCAGTGTGATTTATTTAACTAGAATGTATAGACTAACGGTGTTGGTTTACCCAATTAACGAGCAGCAAAAATTCAATGTTCACCATCAAGGGCAGCGCATTATGGGCGGGAAACACGCAAACCAAATGACTTAGCGTATGTTAAGCTAGATCAAAACTAATTACATGACCCCACACATCGCTACCGGCACATTTGAAGATTTAGATCATGCGGAAGATGCCCGCCAGTACCTCCTTGCTTATGAGTTTGAAGAAGAGGACTTTGAAATAAAACCCTTTGCGGCTACAGATGACGATAAACGTATAATCCTCAATATCTACACCGATACCTCCCAAATAGCCCAGGAAGCTGTTGACGTTTTGCGTAATTACGGCGCCGTAGATATCAATATGATCGAGGCTCCTGATGAACGGGTAAAGTAGTTGCCTATTATAATAACGATCTGTTGGTTGATCAACGAAGTTTAAGTTAATTGGTTAGGCAAGGTTAACACAGAGTTAATGCTGTGTGCTTACTTTCGGCATGTTCTATTTTATACAATATGAAAAATAAGATCTTGCTGTTTGCAACCCTTTTTATGACTAATCATGTGTTCGGGCAAATACCTTTCGATAAAGAAGGACACCGCGGTGGCAGGGGTTTGATGCCCGAAAACAGCATCCTCTCCATGAAAAAAGCCGTGGATCTTGGCGTAACACTGGAGATGGATATTTCCTTCAGCAAAGATAAAGAAGTGCTGGTAGCGCATGATCAATATATTCTCTCCGTATTGGCGTTAAAACCTAACGGGGATACGATCAGTAAAACAGAGCAGGAGCAACTGAAGCTTTACCAAATGCCTTATGAAGAGATCAAGAGCTATGTTTACGGTAAAAAATATTATCCCTTGTTTCCGGATCAGCAAAAGCTGGCCACCTACATCCCGAAACTAAGCGAAGTAATTGATTCCTCAGAAGCCTACGCCAAAAAACTGCATGAAAACCCGCCTGTATATAATATTGAAACTAAGACCTCTCCTGATGGCGACGGTGTGTTACACCCCGGACCTGAGGAGTTTGTTGAGCGCCTGATGGCGGTGATCCTAAAAAAGCATATTGAAAAGCGGGTGATCATCCAATCCTTCGATCCCCGTACGCTGGAGATCGTTCACCGTAAGTATCCGGCTATTCCGATATCGTACCTGGTGTATAAAAACACGTTGGAGGCTAACCTGCAACTGCTGAGTTTTACCCCTGACATTTATAGCCCGGTTTTCAAACTGGTGGATGCGCAACTGCTTGAAAGCTGCCACGCCAAAAAAATGCGCGTAATCCCCTGGACGGTTAATGAGCAGGCGGATATAGACCGGCTTAAAAAGTTAGGGGTTGATGGATTGATCTCTGATTATCCTGACCGACTGTGAGGCTGGCTGCATACTTTATGAGTTTTAAATTCGCTTTTAGCATTGCCGCAAATTGGTAGCTAGTTTTATCTCCCACCTATTCTTACGTGCCAGGTATAAATACAAAAGCCGGTATTCATCTCAAATACCGGCTTTTACACTTGCACTAATTTTTATTACAACTCTCTTACCCAGATGTTACGGTAGCTAAGCGGTTCGCTTTTGTCGCCGTGGGCCTGTAGTTTAATTGGGCTTGCGCCGTGTGCTTTGCGGTAGCCTGGTGCGCCAATGTACTGGGTTGGGCCCATCAATTCAATGTTGTTTTCTACCAGTACCCCGTTAAATAAAACGGTTACACGGGCAGGCGTTTTTAATTTATCGCCATCAAAAGTTGGGGCAGTCCAGATTACATCGTAAGTATTCCAAACACCCGGTGGCTTGGTAGGGTTAGCCAAAGGGATAAATTGTTTGTAGATACTTCCGGCCATGCCGTTTACATAAGTTTTGTTATTGTAGGAATCCAGCACCTGTAATTCGTAACCGTCATCACCTTTGCCTATGGAGGCTAAGAAAATACCGCTATTACCACGGGCCTGGCCGGTTCCGGAAATATTAGCGGGTACCTTCCATTCAATATGCAATTGGTAGTTACCAAATTTCTTTTTGGTTTCAATATTACCACTAGCTTTGTTCACCGTTAAAACATCACCGGCTACGTTCCATTTGGCAGCATCGCCACTGGCTACATCCACCCACTGATCAAGGCCATTTTTGCCATCAAAAAGAATGATCGCATCTGATGGTGCCTCGCCTAAAGTTTTACCGGCAGTAACCACTTTTGGCACTGGTTCCCATTTTTCGGTATCTTCCGGTTTTGCGCCGGTTTGTGCATTGGCGGCAATAAAGCAGCCCGATAGCAATGCAGTAATTATCAATTGTTTTTTCATAACTTGTAGATTTAATTATACGTGCAGGGTATTTTTCAGATAACTGGCACTTTGAGCAATACTCTTGAAAGGATCAATATTGGTAAAGTTTTCCTGCTCAACAATATAATGTTGAATGCCGGCTAATTTAGCTTCCCCCAATATGGTTTTAAAATCGATACTGCCGTTACCGATCTCGGTATTCAAGCCTTTATCGTTTTTGTCCATATCCTTAACATGCACAAATGTAAAACGGCCGGGATGTTTTTTGAATAATTCGATAGGATCATAACCTGCGCGAACTACCCAATATAAATCCATTTCCATATTTACCAGTTTAGGATCGGTATCGTTTAAAATAGTGTCGTAAAAGGTTGTACCTTCTACAGGCGCCCATTCGAAATTGTGGTTGTGATAGCCTAACTTCAAACCCTCCGGCTTCAGGATCTCAGCAATCTTGTTCATCTTGGCAGCAACCCCTTTAAAGTCGGCAGCTGTTTTTATAAATTCGTGATTGATACCCGGAATAATAATATACGTTTGGCCGGTAGCATGTGCAGCTTCGATATAGCTATTAAGCTGATCTGTTTTTCCGGTACCGAAGTATTCGTCCAGACCATAGTGACCGCTTGGCGTGGTCAATCCGTTAGCTTTTAATAACGCGCTGAATTCTTTGGCATTTAAGCCCCAGAAACCGCCTTGACTGGAATAGCCAAAAACTTCTACTTCGCTGTATCCTGCTTTTGCTATCTGAGCAATGGTGCCCTTTACATCTTTAGGTAACTGATCGCGCAGGCTATACAATTGCAGCCCGACGCCATTTTTGCTTTTTGCCGATAATAGCTGCGGCGCAAGCATTATCCCTGCGGACATAAGACCCGCCTGTGTTAGAAATTTTCTTCTGGTTGTCATAGATAGATAGTTTATAATTCGAACTAGGACGTTATGTATCCGTAAAGGTTTAAACGTCGCAGATCTGCACGGCCTTCTTAAGGGAGGCCAGTTTGTCTTTTTGTTTCGGTATAAATTCCTGTGCTACAAATCCTTTATGGCCCACTTCAACAATGGCCTTCATAATAGCCGGATAAAACAGTTCCTGTGTTTCGTCAATCTCGTTACGGCCCGGTACACCGCCCGTATGGTAATGGTTAATATACTGGTGATATTGGCGGATGTTACGAATCACGTCACCCTCGTCAATCTGCATGTGATAGATATCAAATAACAGCTTAAAATTTTCTGATCCCAGGCGTTTGCAAAGTTCAGCACCCCATTCTACCCTGTCGGCCTGGTAATCTTTGTGATCAATCTTGCTATTCAGCAATTCCATCACTAATACCACACCATGTTTCTCAGCTAAAGGCATCAGCGGCTTCAGGCCTTCCACACAGTTGTTCCAACCGGTTTCGTTGTCCTTACCCCTCCGGCTGCCGCTAAAGCAGATCAGGTTTTTATACCCGGCAGCGGCAACAACAGGGATCATCTCACTATAACGTTTGTACAATTCAGCATGGAATTGTTTATCGCCAAAGCCATCGGTCAGGTTTATTTCAGCGCCGTTGCACATGGAAGAGAATAAGCCATACTTCTTTAAAGTAGGCCAGTCTGCAGGTCCAACCAAATCGATACCTTTTATACCAATATCCTTAGCTGCAGCACACAGGTTCTCTACGCTAATATCGCCATAGCACCAGCGGCATACGGCATGGTTAATGTTTCCTTTTAATTTTTCAGCCATAGGTTCTTGTTTTCCTTCGGATGTAAAAGAGGATAATACGCCACCCGCGCCAATAGCTGCGGTACCGGCAAGCATCCCTTTGATAGCGGTTCTGCGATTGTGATTTGCCATAATTATACTTCTAAGCGGCCTTTAGGTTCAGCAGCAGTTACCTGCACTCTGCTTTTTTCATTAAAAAATACGATGAACAGTAAAAATACAACGGCAGCAATACCTGCTGGTATCAGCCAGATCATTTTCCAATCATGGCCGGCTGGAGAGTTGTAGCTATCCGAAATTTTACCTGCAACAAAGAAGCCTATCAGCATACCAATGCCATAAGTAGCCAGGGTGATCATACCCTGTGCGGCGCTTTTGTATTGCTCACCGGCTTTCGAGTCGGTATAGATCTGCCCGGATACAAAGAAGAAATCGTAGCAAACACCATGTAATGCAATACCGATGATCAGCATAAAGCTCAGATCGCCTGCGTTGCCGTAAGCAAATAGCGCATAACGGATTGCCCATGCAGCCATACCTACCAGTATCGTCCACTTAAAGCCAAACTTCTTGAAGAAAACAGGCAATGCCAAAAGGAATAAAACTTCAGATATTTGCCCGATAGTCATTTTACCGGTAGGGTTATCAACCTTGATATCTGTTAAAAATGCACTCGCGTTTTGGTAATAAAACGCCAATGGAATACAGATCAGAATAGATGATACGAAAAACACCAGGAAATTTTTGTCCTTCAGCAGTTTTAATGCATCAAGACCAAGCATGCTGGCTATACTCACTTTCCCGCTGCTTGCCTTAGGCGGCGTGGCGGGCAGTGTAAAGCTAAACAAGCCTAAAAGCAATGATGCTACACCTGCCATGAAAAATGTTTTTTGGAGCAGGCCGGCTGTAATACCTTCCGGAGAATCCCAATGGAACAGGTAGCTGATGGCTAACCCTGCAATGATCCAACCAATTGTACCAAAAATACGGATAGATGAAAATTCCTTTTCAGGGTCGTTCATCTGGTTAAATGAAACTGAATTTACAAGCGCTAAGGTAGGCATGTAGATAACCATATAACCTAATACGTACGGGTAAAAAACAGATATATCTGCCGCTTTGTACATCTGGTACATTAGTATAGCACCTATAATGTGCAAAATACCCAGGATGCGCTCCGCATTAAAATATCTGTCGGCAATTAACCCGATAATAAAAGGCGCAATGATAGCACCCCATGACTGTGTGGAAAATACCTCTCCCGTTTGCGCGCCGGTTGCGTGCAAGGTAGTGCCCAAAAACGGGCCGAGCGTTACAAACCATGAGCCCCAGATAAAAAACTGGAGAAACATCATGATTGATAACTTAACGCGTGTAGTTAAGTTCATAATTTAGTTTGGTTCAAGAATTGGTTTACGGTGGTTGGCCGATTTTTACTTCACGGTAAGGATATACTCTACCATTTCCTTAGCGTCATCTAATTTCAAATCAGGGTGAGCCGTCATTGGAACTGATCCCCAGTTGCCGCTACCGCCTGATATTACTTTTTTAGCCAATGTTTCTACATCCGATTCGGTGTATTTTTTAGCTATATCTGCAAATGCAGGGCCTATAATTTTTGTTTTTTCATTGTGGCAGGTCATACAATCCAGGGAAGCCATCAATTCTTTGCCTTTGGTGCTTGCACCTGTAGCAGGCGCATCAGTGCCTATTTTATTAACTGCGGTATCTTGTGCTGCATTTGAATTTGTAGCTACAGCAGCTTTGTTGTTAGCGCTTACACTGTCTGCACCTCCTTCACTTTCGCCCGGTTTTGGGCCGCCGCATGCTGCAATAACTAAACTGATACCTAAAACGATAAATACTTTTTTCATTGGTGATATTATTATGGAATTAAACTTCCGAAAAATACAATTTTTAAGCGTATAACAAGTGTTTTAATTTAAACTGCTATCTGTGCAGCATTTTGGGTTTTATGTCTGGATCTCATGTAGATAACAAGTCCGGTAAAGGCAACGATCAAAACTATTGGTATAACAAGCGTGGCCTGCAGTACTTTAACGCCGGCAAGCGTATTATTGCCGCCAGCTTCTTTCACGATATTATCGTAGTACGAGCCCATAAATATGGTGAATATGGATACAGCGAACATGCCGGCACCACCCATCAGATTCAAACCCAATGCCCCGGTTTTTGGTAGATTTGTATTCACAAAACCCAGCATCATTGGCCAAAAGAAGCAAACCCCCATGCCAAAAATAATTGCCGCAAAGAATATTACATTGCCGGTAGCTGTGCTCAACAAATATAAACCTGTAGCCGCCAAAATGGTAGACATCAGCAACACCGCCTGCGGCGAGAACTGCTTTAAAATTGGCTTGGCAAATGCCCGGCCTACTACCATCACCCCGGTTTCCAGTGTGAGCAATAACAGGGCGTTGCTGCTAACGTTTTTCAACAGCACATCTATCCACTGACCGGTGAACAACTCTGTAATACCGGTACCCAGCATGCAAATCATCATAAAGATGAACAGCGGATTTAAAAGCGCTTTGTACATGCCTGCCGTACTTACACCTGATGCCACACGCTCCGTTACCGGAAAATCAAGCTTGGAGAACAGATAGCCGTATATTAAGGTAGGAATAAGCATGAGCCCTACCTGGATTTGCCAGCCCAGGCCAACCTCTTTTAAAAATGTAACTAATAAAGTACCAATTACTATCCCGCCAGGGAACCACAGGTGAAAGTGACTCAGCTTGGTTGTTTTTTCTTCGGTGTAAAGCGAAGTTACTAACGGATTGCAAGCCGCTTCTACTGTACCGTTGGCAATGCCGATTAGGAAGGTGGAGATAAACAAAGTCCAGTAACCGGAGGCAAAAATAGTAAGCAGAATGCCAGCCAGGTGGAAGAGAAAAGCAATTACCAGCAACCGTTTCAGGCCGATAACATCCACTATGAAACCGCCAATTACCACGGCAATAGGAAAACCGTAAAAAGCGGTGGCGGTAATAGTAGCTAACTGTGCCTTATCCAGCTGAAACTGAACACCCAGATCGTTTAGGATACCCGCACGGATACCAAATGACAGGGAAGTTACTAATAATGCCAGGCAGCTTGCCCGGAATAGTTGCGTACGATTAATAGTTTGCATTTTATAATTAGGTTGTTTGGTTGCATTGCTAATTAATCAATACCGAGGAGCTTGCGGTTCCAGGCATCATCTGCGCCCGAAGCGGCAAAATCATCAAAGGTACGGTCGGTAACGCGGATGATGTGATCCTTGATGAACTGCGCACCTTCTCTTGCGCCGTCTTCCGGATGTTTTAATGCACATTCCCATTCCAATACTGCCCAGCCTTTGTAATCGTATTGTGTTAATTTACTAAAGATACTTTTAAAATCAACCTGCCCATCGCCCAAAGAACGGAAACGGCCCGCGCGGTTGATCCAATCCTGGTAACCGCCGTAAACACCCTGCCTGCCGGTTGGGTTAAATTCGGCATCTTTAACGTGGAACATTTTTATACGCTCGTGGTAAATATCAATGTATTCCAGGTAATCAAGTGCCTGCAATACAAAGTGCGATGGATCATAAAGCAAGCAGGCACGCTTATGATTATTCACTTTTTCAAGAAACATTTCATACGTGATGCCATCATGCAGATCCTCACCCGGGTGGATCTCATAGCACAGATCGACACCGTTCTCATCGAAAACATTTAAAATCGGTTCCCAGCGTTTAGCCAGTTCAGTAAAAGCAGTATCCACCAAACCGGCGGGGCGCTGTGGCCATGGATAAACCGTTTGCCAGATCAGTGCACCGCTAAAGGTTACGTGTGCGTTCAATCCTAAATTTTGTGAGGCTTGTGCAGCATATTTCAATTGCTGTACCGCCCACTTTTGCCTTTCAGCCGGGTTATTCTTATATGCATCCGGCGCAAATGCGTCGAACAAAGAATCGTAAGCCGGGTTTACAGCGACCAACTGCCCCTGTAAATGCGTAGATAATTCGGTTATCTCTAACCCTGCTTCATTTACTATCCCTTTTATTTCGTCGGCATAGGTTTTACTTTCGGCAGCTTTCTGCAGATCAATAAATCGGGCATCGTTTGTAGGAAGCTGTACGCCTTTGTAACCTAAGCCTGCAGCCCATTTGCATATGGAGCTGAGATCATTAAACGGCGCGTCGTTGCCTATAAATTGTGCTAAAAATATTGCCGGTCCTTTTATGGTATTCATATTTATTAGATAACGTAATCGGTCCACTTTTGATCGCTCGCGTTGGAAGCGACAACATTGTTGATAAAGGCCATGCCACGGATCCCTTCTTCTATTCCCGGGAAATCAAGCCATTCTGCCTTCGGTTCTACTCCTTCAATTTTAGCGCTCAGCGTTAAAGCAAAGTTGCGGTACAAATTTGCAAATGCTTCCAGGTAACCCTCAGGGTGGCCTCCTGGTGTGCGGCAATTATGCGTAGCATAAGGTGATAATCTGTCGGTATACCCGCTGCCTGCGCGCAAAGTCTCAGCCGGCTTATCCAACCATTTAACGGTTAGCGTATTAGGTTCCATCTGGGCCCATTCCAGGCTGCCATTTTCGCCATAAACACGAATCTTCAATGCGTTTTCTTCACCGGCAGCAACCTGTGATGCGGTTAGAACACCGGTAGCACCTTCTTCAAAACGAAGCAGAACAGCACCATCGTCATCCAGCATGCGGCCTTCAACAACGATGTTTAAAGACGCATTGAGTTGGGTGATCTTCAACCCGGAAATATATTCTGCCAGGTGCGCCGCATGGGTACCAATATCGCCCATGCAACCACTTTTACCTGATTTTGAAGGGTCGGTACGCCATGAGGCCTGTGCATTGCCTTCACGCTCGGATAAGCGGCTCAGCCAGCCCTGGATATATTCAACATAAATTTTACGCACTTTACCCAGCTTGCCGCTATTCACAATTGCTTTGGCTTCTTTTACCATCGGGTAGCCCGCGTAGGTATGGGTCAATAAAAGCATCAGGCCGGTTTCCTCCACCTTGGCTTTCAACTGCTGTGCTTCTTCCAGCGTAAAGGTTACTGGTTTTTCAACCACTACGTTAAAGCCGTTTTCCAAAGCTTGCATTGCCGGGGCAAAGTGGGCAAAATTTGGCGTTACGATGGTTACAAAATCCATCCGTTTATCTTCAGGCATTTGTGCCTCGGCCTTAAAAAGTGCATCAAAAGAGGTATAGATACGGTCTTCTTCCAGGAAAAGCATCCGGCCACTCTCTTTGGCAACTTCCGGATTTACACTCAGTGCACCACAAACCAGTTCTATCTGGCCATCCATGTTAGCGGCAATGCGGTGAATAGCGCCAATAAAGGCATCTCTACCGCCGCCGATCATGCCCATGCGCAATTTTCTCTTACTCATTATTTTATGCTGGATATTACAAGATTAAGCAACCGCCTTTAAAGCCGGTTACTTAAAATATAGTGTTAAATTAAAAATTAAAAGCCTTTTCGCTGGTTGGCGAAGAGGCTTTTAAACTGGCTGTTCTTTATGACAAAGCCCAGGCGTGGTCGCCTTTTTTGTACGGGAAATCACCCACGTACTTGCCTGGTACCGGCACATAACGCAGCGCTTTAGTCGCACCAACTTCTGACGTAAAATAACCCAAAATGGTTAATTGTTTCAACATGGTAAAGTAGTGATTTGGCACATTTGGAGCTTTGTAGTCCTTATCGTCTTTATGCTTAGCCTTATCTTCCTCTGCGTCCTTGCCTTTTTTGGTTGCGTACTCCTTAGCTTCTTTGTCTAACTCAGTTAAAAGTTCGGTGCGCTGCGCAGGCGTAGCCTCCATAAATTTCTTACTGAATTTTTTACTGCTGGCTTCATCTAATTTAGATATACCTTCTTTAAACACCTTCTGGTCATCGGCTGCGTAGCAATCTTTAACCATCAAGGCCATAAAGGCGCCTATTTTGGCAGCTTTAGCACCCGGTGTTTTAGTTTCCGGTAAGATGGTTTCCCCCACCTCATCTAAAAATGCAGTGGTTTCCGGCGTGGAAAGGTCATCTGTATTGATGGAACTGCCGGGTTTACAGCCCGATAGAAAAAATTCGGCACCGATTATGGTTCCGCCCAGGATTAAACCAACCCTGCCTAATGCGTCTCTTCTATTCATTTTATTAATTATTGAATTAATGAACTACTGAATTAAAACTTAGCGTAATCACGTTTAACAAAGCGGTTAACTTCGTCAAAGTTGGTTACTTTCATCGCGTTGTTATCCCAAAGTAACTTAACACCTTCAGGGCGTCCCTTAGGCACGATATCATGACCACGAACCGCAAGGTTAGCCATCAGCAGCGCTTCGGTAAGCGGGCCAGCTATTTCAAAAGGAGAGCTTACTTCCATTTTACCATAGCCAGCTAAACAAGCCTCAACCCATTGTTTGTAATGGCCATTTGCACCATCAGGTACACGGGCATATTTCTTCGGTACATTAGCACCCTGGTTACGTCCTCTTGGCAGTAAAGTAGCTGCATCAGAATAAGTGCTGGCATACATTTTACCTTTGGTGCCTATGAATAACGTTCCGTTACCTTCTTCACCACCCCATTTTTCGTCTGCACCTAATTCTTCAGGTCTTTCCGGCTGAATTCCGCCGTCCATCCAGTGAAGTGTTACATCACCTTTAGTTTTGTTAGTCTTAGGGAATGTAAGGGTAATATGGCTTGATGGAGGACAGCTTTCAGGGAAACTACCACGTTTAAACGAATCTACATAAACGGTACCTACGCTTGCCTGTACATCTTTTACATATTGTAACCCAAGGGCACGGAAAGGTGCTTCCACCAGGTGGCAGCCCATATCGCCTAATGCTCCGGTTCCGTAATCCCACCATCCGCGCCAGTTAAAGGGCACCAATTTATCTACATAATCTTTGTGGGGGGCAGTACCTAACCAAAGGTTCCAGTCTAATTCTTTTGGAATTTCGGCTTTGGTAGTTGGCCATTGGATTCCCTGCGGCCATACCGGGCGGTTTGTCCAGCAGTAAACGGTGTGTACATCGCCAATAAGGCCTGCATCAAACCATTCCGCCATTTGGCGGGTACCATCATTTGACGCACCCTGGTTACCCATTTGGGTTACCACCTTATATTTTTTGGCAGCATTTGTCAATTCACGTGCTTCCCAAATATCGTGGGTTAAAGGTTTTTGTACATATACGTGTTTACCTAGCTCCATCGCAGCCAAGGCTACAATAGCGTGGGTATGATCTGGTGTAGAAACAGAAACCGCATCGATGTGCTTGCCTTCTTTTTCCAGCATCTCGCGCCAATCCTTATAATATTTGGCTTTTGGGAAACGCTTTACAGAATTTGCCGCCTGGCGGTCGTCTACATCGCATAGATAAGCAATATTGGCTTTACCACTTTTTGCAAAATTTGCGATATCGCTTTCGCCTTTACCGCCGGCTCCTACACCTGCAACGTTCAGCATATCGCTTGGTGCCGTGTAGCCTTTACCGCCTAAAACAAAGCGCGGAACGATCATAAATCCTGCCGCCGCTAAGGAAGTACTTTTTATAAAATCCCGCCTGGATGTGCCAGTTGCAGAAGTTTCTTCTTTCTTCTCACTCATATTATTAGTGTTTTTTCTGGATAAATAGATTTAAACGTTACCTTTTTTTAATTCAGATACAGCATAGTCGGCTGCACGCGCAGTCATGGCCATATAAGTAAGCGATGGATTTTGGCAAGCTGCCGAAGTCATTGCTGCACCATCCGTAACAAACACGTTTTTGGCATCCCAAACCTGGTTCCACTCGTTCAATACCGATGTTTTTGGATCGCGACCCATACGGGCGGTACCCATTTCGTGAATCCCGCGGCCTAAAACCGCATCGGTAGTATAGCCTTTTACATCTTTAACACCAGCGTTTGTCAGCATCTCTACCGCATCGTTCATCATGTCAACGCGCATTTTTTTCTCGTTGTCTTTCACTTCAACGTCAAACGCCAGGATTGGCAAGCCCCACTTGTCCTTCTTGGTTTTGTCAAGCGTGATCTTATTCTCGTGGTAAGGCAGGGTTTCGCCGAAGCCGCCCATACCCATGCTCCAAGAACCCGGTTCTGCCAGTGCATCTTTGAAGTCGCCACCGATATTCATTTCAGCAATATCCCTGCTCCATCCCGAACGGCTTCCGCCCCCCTGGTAGCCAAAGCCGCGGATGTAATCGCGTTTTTCGCCATCTAAGTTGCGGTAACGCGGAATATAAATTCCGTTTGCCCTGCGGCCGAAATAGTATTTATCTTCAAATCCTTCAATTCTTCCGCCTGCACCAACACCTAAGTGGTGATCCATTACGTTATGACCCAGTTCACCGCTGCTGCTGCCTAAGCCGCCTTCCCAAACATCTGTTGCAGAATTCATTAACACCCAGGCACTGTTTAATGCTGACGCGTTAACGAACACGATCTTTGCATAGAATTCGTAGGTTTTGTTGGTTTCTGCATCCAATACCTCAACGCCTTTAGCTTTCTTGGTATCTTTATCGTAAAGGATCCTGGTAACGATTGACCACGGACGAACTGTTAAGTTACCGGTTGCCATAGCAGCAGGCAAAGTAGCAGATTGTGTGCTGAAGTACGCACCAAACGGACAACCTAACCAGCATTTATTACGATACTGGCAGTTAGTACGGTTGTTATGCGGTACGGTGATATTTGCAGTACGGCCAATGATAAAGTGGCGCGACTCCTTGTAAAAATCTTTAAATCGTTTCTGAACATCTTTTTCTACCACGTTCATATCCATGGGTGGCATAAAATCACCATCCGGAAGAATTGGAACACCATCGCGGTTACCGGAGATACCGGCAAACTTTTCCGCGTAGCCATACCATTTTTCCAGGTCTTTATAACGGATTGGCCAGTCAACAGCGATACCGTCTTTGGCGTTCGCCTCAAAATCAGTTTCGTGCCAACGGTATGACTGACGGCCCCACATGAGTGAGCGGCCACCTACATGGTAACCTCTAAACCAATCAAAACGCTTGATCTCGGTATATGGGCTTTCTTTTTCATCAACCCAATAGTCCAGGTTTGTTTCGTTAAGCGGATAGTCGCGCTTTAAAACAGGATAATCCTCAATCATCTTTTGCGTACGGCCACCACGGTGAGGGAATTCCCAGGGCGCCTTGTTCGCGTTCACATAGTCTTTGATGTGCTCGATATTCTTACCGCGCTCCAGCATAATGGTTTTTAAGCCCTTCTCGCTCAGTTCTTTTGCAGCCCAGCCGCCAGAAATTCCCGAACCAATGACTATGGCGTCATAAGTGTTTGTAGACATAATAGTATTGCGTTAAAATAAATTTGTTTAGTATTGGTTACCTCGCCTAATGTAGGCATAATAATTATTTTTCAAATATTTTTTCAATGCGTTTTTAATACACATTAAGTGCCCCCCTGCCCCCTGAAGGGGGAGCTTTTTGATTGCACGAAGCATTTCAACCTCGGTTCCCCCTTCAGGGGGTTAGGGAGCTTAAGCTTTACCCTTGTTTGTTACCCAATGATCTACCGCCCGCGCTGCAAATGCCATGTAGGTAAGTGACGGGTTCTGGCAAGAGGTTGATGTCATACTGGCTCCGTCGGTTACATATACATTTTGGCAGGCGTGTAATCGGTGCCATTTATCAAGCATCGATGTTTTCGGATCTTTTCCCATACGGACGCCGCCCATTTCGTGGATATCCAATCCCGGAGCGCGGCTATCAACTGATGCTTTGATATTGGTAAAGCCTGCCGAAGTGAACATTTCTGTCATTTGCTCTACGTAGTCTTTTTTCATTTTAGCATCGTTATCGTCATAATCTACCGAGATCTTTAATTTTGGGATTCCCCAGGGATCTTTCTGAGATTTATCTAAAGCTACGTAGTTACTTTCCTTTGGAATTGTTTCGCCCATCATGTGCGATCCTACTTTCCAGCCGCTCAGGTCATCATTTTTCAGGTTGTTTTTCAGCTCATCGCCAATGCCTTCTGATGTTGTTTGGTTATAACGGTAAGCACTAAAGCCAGCCGCATATCCGCGTAAAAAATTAGTTTCCTGTTTATACACGTTACGGAAACGCGGGATGTAACCTCCACCAGCCGGGTTACGGCCATCGGTTGTCCATTCTTTTGCGCCGTCGTATTCGGCATTGATATGCGCCGAATAGTTATGAAAAGCCACGTATTTGCCTAAGGTACCGCTATCGTTACCCAAACCATTAGGGAAACGGTGAGAGGTTGAATTAAGCAAAACCAGGTTGCTGTTTAAAGCAGCTGCGTTCAGGAAGATCACGTCTGCATAATATTCTATCGCTTCTTTAGTATTGGTGTCGATAACGCGCACGCCTGTTGCTTTTCCTTTCTGTTCGTCATAAAATATGGATTCTACTACAGAAAACGGCCTTAAAGTAACATGCCCTGATTTTAACGCCCAGGGAATAGTTGATGAATTGGCACTAAAGTACCCGCCAAACGGGCAGCCCCGATGGCACAGTGTACGCTCCTGGCATTGTCCCCTGCCCTGATCTAAATGGATCTGGTTGGGTTTTGACAAATGCGCGCAACGGGCGCTGATCACATGTCTGTTTTGATATTTTGATTTTACGTGTTTACTGAAGTATGTCTCTACTGCATTAAGCGGAAAAGCTGGTAAAAATTCCCCATCAGGTAATTCAGCAAGTCCATCTTTATTACCGGAGATGCCGGCAAATTTTTCCACGTAGCTGTACCACGGTGCGATGTCTGCATAGCGGATAGGCCAGTCAACCGCAAAACCATCACGCGCCGGGCCATCAAAATCAAAATCACTCCACCGCTGGGTTTGGCGCGCCCATAGCAACGATTTCCCACCCACCTGGTACCCGCGGATCCAGTCGAACGGTTTTTCCTGTACATAAGGATGTTCCTTATCCTTTACAAAAAAATGCATAGCATCTTCGCCAAAGGCATAGCAACGGTTTACGATAGGGTTGGCTTCGCGAATTTCTGCGGTAACCTCCCCGTGGTGCGGAAACTCCCATGGGTATAAATTGGTGGTAGGATAATCCTTCAGATGCTTTACATCCCGGCCGCGCTCTAATATTAAAGTTTTAAGGCCTTTGTCGCCCAACTCCTTTGCCGCCCAGCCGCCGCTCATACCCGATCCGATAACGATGGCATCAAACTTACGGTCCTTTATACTATCTATATTTAAATTAGCCATTTTATGCTGTTGCCTTCTTTTTTACCGGGAACATGGCATTATACCTGCCCGGCACTAATTCGTAAACTACCTCTTTGGTCATAAAGTACTGGGATGTAGTGTAACCAAATACGGTTTGACCTTTTACAGTATTGTAGAAATTTTCGGCCTTGTTTGGCTCCGCCGGTTTCTTGGCCGAATCTGCTGCCTGGGTCTTCACCCTGTTTTCCTTTGCCTGTTTTTCCATCCCGGTAACAAAGGCTGCCCGTTCCTGCGGCGTTAATTCGTTAAAAGATTTACCATATTTTTCATCTACCGCTGCACTGAATTCTTTCAGGCCATCCATAAATTCGTCCTGCTGTTTTTGATCAAAACAGTCATCTATCATTTTAAAGACAAACAGATTAATGCCAAGATCCTTTGCACCGGGGGTACTTGTTTTGGGCAGTATCGTTTCAGTGAGATTGTTTACTACGTTCTCCTGGTCGGCATCCAGCTTCAGGTGCTTTAAAGCCACCACAGGCTTGCCTTTATCATTCAAGCATGAAGGTAAAACAGCTACGCTGCCCAAGATCAAAGCCATGTTCCTGATGGCGATACGCCGGTTCATTTGATGGTTCAAATTATAGATAATTTAGTTTTTTAAATATTACGGGCTATCGCTTTTGCAATATCCCGTAAGTTTATATGGATGACGAAAGATAGGCTTTATCCCTTAATAACCCCACTTTTTCATGGTTTGTAAGTCTTTTTTTACACAGTCTATCGAGTCTGCACCCTGATAAGATTCATGTTCGATCACCAGCGAGCCAATGCCCTGCTTTTTAGATAGTGCCAGAATCTCTTTAACTGGCACCAAACCGGTACCAAGATAAGTGCTTTCATATCCGGTACCTACTTCACCGGTAGCTGTGCTTTTAATCTCATCCTTAACGTGCAAAGATTCGAATCGGCCCGGATACTTTTTCAAGTAATCCAGCGCACTTATTGGCCCCTGGTTGTACATGTTACCAATATCAAGCTGCTGCATCACCAGTTTAGGATCGGTATTATCCAATATATACTCATACAGGTTTTTGTCGCCAACCTTGGTCACAAATTCAAACTCATGGGTGTGGTAGCCGAATTTCATGCCCGATTTGGCGCACAGCTCACCGCTTTTATTAAACTGATCCATAAATTTCTTCAAGGCTTCCTGGTTAGAGCGGATCTCTGTTTCCATCCACGGACTGATCACATATTTTTGACCCATCGTGGCGGCATCATCTACAGTGTATTTCCATTTATCGGTAAAATCGTTTTTGGAGGCATCCCAGTCGGCGGTGGTCATCACGGTGTGTCCGCTCGGCATTTTAAGGCCCAGATCATCCAGATACTTTTTAAAATCTTTGGCGGTGTAGCCATAAAACTTCCTGTCTATATAATTTGCATGCTCTACATTTACGTAGCCCATATCTGCCAGCTTTTTAAGCGTACCCGCCGGGTCAGTCTTCATATGATCGCGAACGGAGTACAGTTGTAAGCCTACACGCTGTATCTTGGGGACTGCCGCCATAAGGGCATCGGGCAATAGCGCCGCAGCAGTAACTGCCATGGCACTATTTTTAAGGAAACTTCTGCGGGATGAATTCATGTTTATTTGAGATTTAGTTGTTTGCTATTGGAAATTGAGGAAATAAAAGGTCTGAATTACTTACAAAAGCAATTTGTTTGCTATCTGGCGACCAAGAAGGTGTGTTGATAGTACCCTGCCCGCCATATAAATAAGCGATCACTTTAGAGGGGCCACCACCTGCAGGCATTACGCGGATATAAACATGTTTATAAAACGGATGATCACCGGGGGCAACTTCGTTTTTCAAAAATGTGATGTAAACTATCCACTTGCCATCGGGTGAAATATGCGGAAACCAGTTATTGTAATCATCATTGGTTATTTGGGTTTGGCCGGTGCCATCGGCATTCATGCGCCATACCTGCATCAGGCCGCTGCGTACCGAATTAAAGTAAATATACTTACCATCCGGCGTGTATTCGGGCCCATCATCCAACCCCTTGCTATTGGTGAGTCTTACTTCTTTTCCGCCATTTTGAGGGATGCGGTAAACATCATATTCGCGCCCCCGTTCACCACAAAAAACTAAAAATCTACCATCTGGTGACCAGCCATGCATGTAGGATGCGCCCACCCCTTTTGCAGTAACCATTTTAGCTTCGCCTCCATTTACCGGTACGGTATAACCAATTGAAGGGCCGCCATCGCCGCTGCTAATTGCAAGCATTTTACCATCAAAAGAGATCACGTGATCATTGTTATTATTTTTCGCAGCGCCGGTATTCAGCGCTTCGGGAGTAGCCGTAGCAAGATCGAATTTATAGAGCATTCCATCGCTGTTATAGATAAGCGATTTGCCGTTCTTCATCCAATTAGGTGCCTGCAGGGATTTTTTTGATTGATAAACAATCCGGCTATGCTGTGTGCCCAGATCAAGTAATTCAATGGCACTACCGAGGTATTGCTTGTACGGTAACAGATCCAATGGTGCAGGCTTAATTATCCGCACATTATTGAAAGTAGCTTTTTCGGTAACATCGGCATTGTGAGCGCATACAAACAAACCAACATAAACTTCATCTCCTAAATCCAGATCAATCTTTTCTTCCGGACCAAAAACATCGCCTTTTCGTGCAACCGACATCATAAAACTATTGCCCTTGCGTTCCAGCTGGATAACGTTGGCAAATGTCAGCGTTGATTTCTGCTCCAAGGTAGCGGCGCCTGCTGTTTTGCGATATTGCAGTGAGGTAAGTCCGTCGCCATGTACCACGGCATTTACCTGCGTTGAGTTACCATCTAATGATTTGCGCACCATCCAACCAAATTTGCGGTGCAGTTCGGTACCCTTCCCTATGAAAGCTGCATTGGTACGCAAAATAAAGTCTCCTTTTACCTTTTTCCACACGAAATGAAACTCATCGGCAGTAGCCCAAATATTGGTACCTGATCCGCTGATCTCATACTGTTGTTTTTCCGGATCGTAGCTCACGCTGCCCTTTTGCTTAACCGGACCTACATCAGTATTCGCTTCAAAAATACCCAGTGTTTGCGCCTGGGCATACCCCTGCCCTGCAAACAGCATAACTATAAGCACCCCGGAGTAAAGACAGGCTAATTTATTAAACATAAAACTTATAGGTTAGGAGATAATTGGCTCACTAAGTTAACGATTCATTTGAAAAATGAAAACCTTAAATTGGTTTAGAATAAAAAAGAAACGTTTTAGCGTTCCTTTAGCCAGCAGTTGCTAAATTAATATCATATTTTATTAAAAACGGGCATGGATACCTTATTCTTCAACTTTAGGTGAGCAACCGTGAAAGCTAAATCGCTTTCGTTTTAATTCGTAAAAGAAATATGAACAGATGAGCAACCCTGCAAAAAGTTGATCGCCAAAATTAAAGACTAATATTTTTTGCAGGTGTTGAAGCCAGCCTGGATAATAATTGCACGATATATACAACATATGTTCACGCATCAGACTAACAGCCGAAAAATTGCAAAATAAAAAAGGGGCAATAATGCCCCTTTCACCTATTCTTTTATTGATCAGTTTATTCTGTTACCAAAATCTGCTTACCCGTAAGCGGGCAGTAAACCGGTTCTAACTTCAACGCCGGTTTTACATAATCTTTTAAAAACTGCGCTTTGGAATCTTTATAGTGGCTTACAGCACCTATCATGCTCATAAATTTAATATAATAAAAAGCGGTATCAACCTGGTGTGGCTTAAAGCCGGAGCGAGCGCTTTTAGGGAACAAGTGGTGATTGTTATGCCATTCGCCGGCTACATAGCCTGGCCAAAGCTGATTAACCGACATATCCTTACGGTTGTGGTCAACCCCTTCGCGGCGCTTGTCTTCACCTTTACCATGCCCTTCGTAATTAAAGGTACGAACACCCACTGCCCAAAAACCAGCTGCGCCAAAAATAGCACAAGCTAAACCCGGACCGCCAATAAGAAAAAACACGGTAAACCAAAATGCCCAATTAGCAATAACGCCCAAAATGGTATGGAACGGGTTGGCTACCGAACCCCATTTTTGATATTGCGCATAAGTATTGGTTGTAACGCCGGTATGCTTCATCAAAGTAACGCAACGGTTGTAATCTTTCTCATCCAGGTTACGGTTGATGGGCTGATGATTAACATCGGCCAAAAAACAATATAAGAAGCCGCCCTGTGCGTTATAAGGATCGCCGGGTTGGTCTGATAATGCGTGGTGAACATGGTGCGATATGGCATAGATCTCCTCAGGGATAATTTTTAGGGTAAGATTCTGGGTAAAGAAACGCCAGAAGTTATTACTGAATTTGTAAGCGCCATGGGTGCAATAGCGATGATACCATATGGTACCGTGGGTACCCATAACAATCATGCTGTATACAAAAGCGATAACAAGGCCCTGAATAGAAAAATATGCAAAAACGAATAGTAGCAGAAAACCGGCCAGCGTTACAACCATAGCCCAACTCATAAAAGAAAGCCAGTTTTTTTTGGTTTTAACAATATTTAATCTGGAAAAGAATTCTTTAAAGATCTGACCCTGGGTTGGTTTGGAAAGATCACCGTTTTGATCCTTCCAGCCATAGGAAGGACGTTCAAGCACATCATGGATAAATGCCATTAGTATCGGGAGGTTAGTTTATTAATCAGAGTTTATAATCAACTGTTTGGGGACGGACTAAAGATAAGGATCGGTTTTCATATTTCCTAAAAAATCGGTTAATAAAATTAATGCGTAATTAAATTTATAGTTAACCGGCTTATCTATTGCAACATTTGCAGTACACGGGGTAGATTATTAAACTAACCTAAATTCCAAAGACTTGTACCACAATTATTTACCAATTGCAACCGCGAATTGCATCCATCCTGGTTATTTATTATGGCTAATAAATGTATTTGCACAATTGCCTATACAACCGATAAGCTGCACTTTATTTGATCGCGCTGGGTCATTAGCGTTTAAAAAGTAAATTGACTACAAAGGTCATATGTTTCGTCAATTAAGCCAAGTATCGTTGGTGGTGGCAATAATAAGTGTTACCGGACTGGGGTTTGGCCGGCTGAGTAAAGATTTTTTTTATTTTTACAACATGTTAAACCAGCAGCAAATCTTTCCGTCTAAAAAAGGAATTTTAATCTATATCCCCCTGATTATTTTGCTTGCTGTTGCTGGCCCATACCTATGGAAAGGTAGCTATGTTGGTGCGATGATTTGTTTGGGAATGATGTTGGTGCTGTATTTTCCGATTTTATTTAACACTTATTACACTGTAAATGACAATGGTTTGCTACAGGTGAAGTGCGGTTTATTTATCGATACAAAAATAGAGATTGCCAATATTAAAAAGATCGTTGATACTCGTACGGTGATTAGTTCACCGGCACTATCATTAGACAGGCTTGAAATTTTTTACAACAAATTCGACACGATAATTGTCTCACCAAAGCATAAGGCCGATTTTATTGCCGCACTAAAAAAAATAAACCCAGCCATAAGCTATTCATACTAACGTAACCTATAAACCAAAGCTACCCGTGTTAAAAACTTACCTGCTATTTTTCATAGGCACATTTGCTTTTACTGTTACCTATGCACAGGAAACCGAGCAAAAGAAAAACCGCCTTACCGATTCCGTTTACGAGGTTTACCATGTACCAAAAGGCAATAAATATGTAAAAGAGGGCCTTTACCAGGCATTATATCAAAAGAAGATGGTGGTTGCAACCGGCATGTTCGAAAAGAATGTAAAAGCAGGCATTTGGCGTTTTTTTGATTCGAAAGGTCGTGCTACGCAAATTTACAACTACACTGCCAAAAAATTGATCTATGAAGCACCAGAGGACACCACTTCAGATCTGCGGTATTTTGTTGATAAAGAATTGAAGCCTACAGATGTAGTAACCAAGCCGATAAAAACTGGGGGACGATATTATGGATATCTTAATTATTTAAGGCTATTTACCTTGCCAGATGCATATGCATGGCACGAAGAGGTGATGAATAATTTAGTTACCACCAGTGTAGAAATGCTGATTAGTCCGGGTGGGCGGCTTGCTGATTTAAAAGTTCACATTAATAATGGCGTACAGGATAATATCATCAGGATGAATATTAATTTCCCGGACGAAGAAGATAAGACCTTTATTCCCGCTACGCTAAATGGCGAGGCAATAGCATCTCGGATCCTGATCAGGGTTTATATCACGCCAAACCGGCATCTGGATTTCTTTTAAAAAAAAGATCCGCTGCGTTCATCACAGCGGATCTTTTTTTATTAGTGTTCGTGATGACCATCAGGCCCGTGAGCGTGGCCATGGGAAAGCTCTTCCGGACTTGCCGGGCGAACATTCAAAATCTCACCCTTAAAGTGTAACTCCTGCCCTGCCATCGGGTGGTTAAGATCTACAATAACCGAATCTTCGGTAACAGAAACTACCTGGCCTTGAAAACGGTTGCCATTATTATCCTGTAACGGCAATACTTCGCCAATTTGTGGTACTTCTGCACCATTAAACATTTCCTTAGGCAGGTTAGCTACCGCTTCTTCATCAAATTCGCCGTATCCTTCTGCTGCTGCGATACGGAAATCATAAGTATCACCGGTTGATAACGTGCTTAAATGTTCTTCAAATTTTGGTATCATTTGGCCTGCACCAAACAAAAAGGTTAAAGGCTGCTCCTGGGTTGCACTTTCTGCCAGTCCTTCGTTGCCATCTTCTTGTTTCACATACAGATCGTATGTTAATGACACTACATGTTGGGGTTCAATTTTCATTATTATGATTATTCGTTAACAATTTAATTAACGGAAATTCATTGCTGTTTAGTTTATGAGCAATGGTTTCGCTTATTTTATATAAAGTACTTAGTTATTTATTTGTTTTAAAGCATCTGAGGTATTATCAACAGGCAGGCTGCAGGTTCTGTTTTTACAGATGTAAATAAGCGTCTTTTTTTCAAACTTGTCTGCCAGCAAAGGTAATGTTCCTTTTGTACCGCCCAATATTATTTTATTTGGGATGTAACTTTGTTCCATCTCCTTACGCAGCGTTTCACAGTTATCGCCGGTAATGGCTACCTCGGAAACCCCAAAGATCTCATCCAGCAACAGCGAGGTCCAGTTAGGGTAAGCTGTGCTGTATTTAGCCAAATGCGGCACAATATTACGCAGCAACTGCGCAGAAATATTTTGATATTCCTCCTGATCAAAAAACAAACCCAACTTTTTCAGATTCCGCGCCATTACCGAATTGGATGCCGGAATTACGCCATCCATAATTTCAGATTTGCGGGCTATCAGATGCTGCTCATCATCAGCCGTGTAGTAGAACAGCCCGATGTGCTGATCATAATAATGCAGAATGGCGTAATCGGCTATCCCCTTTGCCCGGGTTATCCAGCTTTCATCAAACGTAACCTCGTAAAGCGCCACCAGGGCGTCGATAATATTAGCATAATCATCTAAAAACGTAGCAATCGGCTCATGATCGCCGTTAGGCAGCAATACTGGTTCTTTAAAAATCCTTAGGAGCTTATCACCAGAGACCATGTTATTGATAAGGAAATCTGCATTATTTAATGCCAACTGCAGGTAATCAGGCTCGTTAAAAGCCCGGTAAGCATCGCAAAGGCCTTTCAACATCAAACCGTTCCATGATGCCAAGATTTTATTATCAAGACCCGGATGAACGCGTGCGCTACGGGCTTCAAAAACCTTGTCTCGTGCGGCATTGATCCGGCTAACCAAATCATTAACCTGCAAGCCAAGGATTGCGGCCATCTCCTCGTCACTTTCCCGACGGAAAAACACATTGGAGTGCTCCTCTTCCCAGTTACCGGCAGCGGTTACATGATAGTAAATGCAGAAAAGCTGCGCTTCATCGCCCAGGATCTCCTCTATCTCGGGTTTAGTAAAAATATAAAATTTACCCTCTTTGCCCTCGCTATCTGCATCGAGTGCGGAGTAAAAGCCATTTTCGGGTGAGGTCAGTTCCCGCTTCACAAAGCCAATGATCTCATCTGCAATCGTTTTATAAAGCGGATCGTGATTCCAGGTATAGGCTTCGGCATACAAACTCAGTAACTGCCCGTTATCATAAAGCATTTTTTCAAAGTGCGGCACATGCCAAACACCATCTACCGCGTACCGGGCAAAGCCCCCGCCAATGTGATCATAAATACCACCGAACGCCATTTTATTTAGGGTGAGCTTCAGCACCTCTGCCACGCTTTCGTCCTGCATCAGGTGGGCATAGCGCATTAAAAACAACCAGTTGGCCGGCATAGGGAACTTAGGTGCACCGCCAAAACCACCTTCCTGCTCGTCAAAATAACGTTTCCAGGTTTTCATGATCGGTACGAGGTCTGCTTTACTGTATTCGGGCTGCTCATGAACAAAGGCTACAGATTCATATTGCTTAATACCGTCGGTTAAGCGCACAGCATAGTCTTCGGCTTCTTCTGGTTTGGTTTTAAAAAAATCCGCGAGGTTAAACAGCAGGCTTGTCCAGTCATTTTTGCGAAAGTAAGTACCACCATAGATCGGCCGCTGATCGGGCAGGCAGATACAGTTGAGCGGCCAGCCGCCCCGGCCGCTCATGAGTTGCACTGCGCTCATATAAATTTGGTCAACATCCGGGCGTTCCTCCCGGTCAACTTTTATGCAAACGAAATATTCATTCATCACCGCAGCCACAGCTTCATCCTCAAAGCTTTCATGCTCCATTACATGGCACCAATGGCAGGCAGAGTAACCTATACTCACCAGGATCAATTTATTTTCCTCTTTAGCTTTATGCAAGGCTTCCGGGCCCCATGGGTACCAGTTTACAGGGTTATTGGCATGTTGAAGTAAATATGGGGACGTAGAGTTAGCGAGACGATTCATTGTGTTGATATTTGTTATAGTACAAATACAGGCAAGTATAGTTGTAATTATTGCAAATTGCTACAGCCAGCCTCATCGCTTGAACATATAAACACTTGTCGATATACTTTCATTTATTTTTGAAAATTCAATATTTTGATTTATTTTTGGATTGAACGTATATCACTCTTTCTGCCATGACAACTATCCACAAATTAAAATTGGCCAAAACGATCATGTTGCTGGCCGCACTATACAATATTATTTGGGGTGGGCTAATATCTCTTTATCCACAGATCCTGCTGTTTGGCAACCTGCCTACAGATTTCCTGCTTATTATTCTCCGCTGTGTTGGGATGCTGGTTGGTGTTTACGGTATTGCCTACTACTTTGCTTCGCATAACCCGGTTTTGTATTGGCCGTTAATTTTAGTGGGATGGATTGGCAAAATGCTGGGCCCTTTCGGTTCGGTTTATTATATTTTGATAGGTAAGCTAAACCCTGATTTCTTCTGGGTGAATGTACTTAATGATATCATATGGCTCTACCCTTTCGGCTGGGTAATATATCTGGCGGTGAGCAATAGGTTGCAACGTACTACATTAACTAACAGTGGCTACTAACAAGTACACGTTGATGGCGTCATCCGCAGCTCCATAAATATTCATGATAGTGTAGATAGGGTATATCGTAATTAGGAGTAAAAACGTCTTGTTGCCTTTTAATTTGGAGATCAAAAGTTCGCTCAAGGGGAGTCGGGGGCTCATCGCAATGCTTGTTCGGGTCTGTTCGGGCTGTTTACGCATGCTCGGTGTTGTTTATATTTGTTGAGCGAACAGCTTTTGCGCAATTTAGGCCATTGGCCCGGCAATCTGCCATGAAATAAGAAATGCTGAAACTACCTTTCTGCTGTCGACATTTTTTTACCTTTCTTAATCTTTCCCTTTCAGCCTAAAACGTTAATTTCGCAGTTCTAAGAAAAGAGGACAAGGATTTGGATTATTTACAAGGGTTAAACCCCGAACAAAAGGCGGCCGTACTACAAATACAGGGCCCGGTGATGATTATTGCCGGTGCCGGTTCCGGCAAAACACGTGTTATTACTTATCGGGTTGCCCACCTCATCCGCAGCGGGGTAGATTCATTTAATATACTGGTACTAACGTTTACCAACAAGGCCGCCCGCGAAATGCGCGAGCGGATTAACCACATTTGCGGCCCCGAAGCCAAGAATATCTGGATGGGTACTTTCCACTCGGTGTTTGCCAAATTGCTGAGGGTTGAGGCCGATAAAATTGGCTATCCAAATAATTTTACCATTTATGATACCGACGACAGTAAAAGTGTTATCCGTGCCATATTGAAGGAAATGAACCTGGATGACAAGCTGTACAGTCAGAATTTTGTTTATAATCGCATTTCGGCTGCTAAGAATAATTTAGTGGGATGGCAGGAATATCAAAATAATGATCAGATCCAGGCAGACGATCATTCCGGCGGACGCGGAATGCTGGGGAAAATCTATGAAACCTATGCCCAACGTTGCTATCGCGCAGGCGCTATGGACTTTGATGATTTGCTTTTTAAAACCAATGAGCTACTTAAACTGCACCCCGAAGTGCTGAATAAATACCAGCATAAGTTTAAATACCTGATGGTAGATGAGTACCAGGATACCAACTTTTCGCAATATTTAATTGTAAAACGCCTGGCTGCTGTAAACGAGAATATTTGTGTGGTAGGTGATGATGCGCAGAGTATCTACGCCTTTCGCGGGGCCAATATCCAAAATATCCTCAATTTTGAAAAGGATTATCCTGACCTCAAAGTGTTTAAACTGGAGCAGAACTATCGCTCTACCCAAAATATTGTAAATGTTGCTAACAGTATTATTGCCAATAATAAAGAGCAGCTGAAGAAAAACGTCTTCTCGGAAAAAGAAACCGGCGACAAAATAAAGGTTATGCGCGCCTTCAGCGATAATGAAGAAGGTAAAATGGTGGCTGAGGCCATTATGGAAAACCGCAGCAGCAAAGGCATGAAGTGGCACGATTTCGCCATTTTATACCGCACAAACGCCCAGTCAAGGTCAATGGAGGAGGCTTTACGCAAGCTTAATATTCCTTACAAGATATATGGAGGATTATCCTTTTACCAGCGCAAAGAGATTAAGGACCTGATTGCCTATTTCAGACTCACCTTTAACCCTAACGATGAGGAAGCCTTAAAACGGGTTATCAATTATCCTAAGCGCGGTATTGGAGACACCACCGTTGACCGTGTTATCGTAGCTGCAGACAAAAATAACCTTACCCCTTTCGATATCATCCTGCAGCCAACACGCTATATTGAAAAAGCGCCGGCCTCTTTGGCGGCGTTTGCAGCCATGATCCAAAGCTTCCAGGTGCTTGCAAAAAACCAAAGCGCTTACGAAGCGGCTTTGTATATCGCGCAGCACTCGGGTCTACTAAAAGACCTCTATGAAGATAAATCTGTAGAAGGGCTTAACCGTTACGAAAATATTCAGGAACTGCTTAATGGTATCAAAGAGTTTTCGGAACGTGAGGATATCGAAGAAAAAGGTCTTGAAATTTTCATGCAGGACGTTGCTCTTTTAACGAATGACGACAAAGATAAAGACAAGAATGCCGACACCGTTTCGCTAATGACCATCCACTCCTCAAAGGGCCTGGAGTTTCCGCAGGTGCATGTAGTGGGGCTTGAAGAAAATCTTTTCCCATCGCAGATGTCGCTTAATGCGCGCAGCGATCTGGAAGAAGAACGCCGCCTGTTTTACGTTGCTGTAACGCGGGCTGAAAGCAAACTTACCATTAGCTATGCTACATCCCGCTTTAAATTTGGTACGCTAATTAGTTGTGAGCCAAGCCGGTTTTTAGACGAGATAGATGCCAAATACCTGGAGTTGGACTTTTCTGCGAAACCAGCAGCTTCAAGTTCTTTTTTTGATGATGAACGCAATGCCTGGACCCGTAAAGACACCAACAAAGGCGATACGTTTTCCAAGCCTAAGCCGGCAACCACCCCGCCTCCAGTCAAAACAACTTCTATACTGGCAAAAGCGCATGTGCCAAGCCCTGGTTTTAAGCCATCAGATACATCGGGCCTGCAAGTTGGCATGCAGGTTGAGCACGAACGTTTTGGCTTCGGTAAAGTGATAAACCTGGAGGGAAACAAGCCGGATATCAAGGCAACCATTTTCTTTAAGGAAATAGGGCAGAAACAATTGCTTTTGAAATTTGCTAAATTGAGTATAATCAATGGGACAGATTAAAATAATCCCGTTTATTGTAGAAGGAATTCCACACTTATTTTTACGCCCGCTTAACTATGTGTTAATATAACGCAATGAAGGCACATTTTAATTAGTGGCATTGGGTTTGGTTAAGAGTTACAATACCCTTTCCCTAAAATTAATTTATTATGTACATGATGAGTGAAACTATAAAAAAGAAAACAAACAAGTCGGCAGGTAAAAACATTCGTACACTTCGCCACGAACGCGGTTGGAGTCAGGAGGATGTAGCTAGCCGATTAGGTATTTCTATTCCGGCATTTTCGAAAATAGAAACAGGTGTCACCGACATTAATCTTTCGAGGTTGGAGCAGATCGCAAACATTTTTGAGGTGAGCGTTGTAAATCTGCTATCGCTGGAATATGTAGAAGAACCGAGCGTACAGGATGTCAGCTTAACTAATGTTCAGAAAAAATTATTGGATCGTGAGACTGAGATCACCAACTTGCAGCGGAAGGTAATCTTGCTTTATGAAGAACTTCTTAGTAAGAACCAAGCCTCGATATAACCAATAAGAGAATACTGTTCGGTAAAAACAACAGTTGCTTTTTTATAGACAGCCCTATTGTTTCCCTCCGTTTAATGTCGTTAATCAAAAATTAACATAATTAAACAAAGTGAAATTACAGGGCTTTTTATTTCGTATTAATTTGGACACTATGCTATTTTAAAAAACCAGCATATTTGGTTACATAATTGTGTTGGGAGAGTAGATCAATACTTGCCATATGTCAAACTACATGATATCTATCTCCAACGCTGAAGCCCGAAGACACGGAACAATACACGACCCGAAAAGCAAGCTCAAGATAAAGGCATTTGATTTGTTGAGTTCCCGTTTTAAGCCTCGTAAGGGAGAAGTACAATTTTTTGTCACAGCCGGCAACGATAAACTGGCGTTTGAAACAGAGGGGTATCAGCGTCACCGGCAGTTGTTGATTTTGCAGATGATATCACGATACTGTATGTATTTGGGGCTGATCGAAGCGCAGATTCATAGCACCTGGCCCGCTATAAATTAGAATTGCTGTTTAAAACAGTGTTTTACCTGTGTCGTTTAGCATTTCGCTCGTCTCAATTATCTTTTGGTCAATGTCCGATACGCATTTATCCATCATGTTGATGCATTCTTTTTCATCTACCAAACCTTCTTTTTGCAAATTCATCAATCCTCGCAGGGTCGCAATAGGTCCCCGGATTTGGTGCGAAAGGTAAGACGAGTATTCCGAGAGTTTTTTATTCTTAATCTGCAGATCCTTAGTTCGTTCATCTATTATTTCTTCCAGGTGATGATTTACCCTATCCAGGTTATCTTTCTGTTTAGATACCTCCCCATTTAGTTCAGTTAGCTTAGCATTGGTATTCGCCTTGCGTTTTACATTAGTCACCAGCAAAGCTATAACAACCAGTAAAAGGCCTGCAACTACTGTTACCGCCCAAAATTTTATCCTGTCGCTTTGTTGCCGTTGAATGATCAGGTCTTTATCCCGTTGCATGGCAGCCTGTTTAAATTGCTCTTGCAACATTGTAATCTGCGTAGACTCATTGGACATGTGTATTGTGCTATCCTGCTTAAAAATAAGTTGCAAATAATACAAAGCCTCTTTATAATTATTACGTTTGGACTCCAATTGGTAAATAATGTAATTGTAGTCCGTAGTTAATTTATCATCTTTCAAAACCTTTGCATACGCTTGCCCTTCAGTAACAATTTGACTGGCGGCATCAAACTTACCCTCGGCAATATATAGCGCAGCTAACGTAAGATTAGTACTGGCTACCGGTTTGTTTAAATCGCGCTCTTTACCTGCTTTATTGGCTGCTAGCAGTAACTTTTCGGCCATGCCATACTGGTGCAGGTTATAATAAATCACCCCTCTATTCTGTAAAACTTGCACCAGATTTATCGAATCGCCAAGAGCCGAAAACATTCCGTTACTTTTATCGTAAAAGGACAGAGCCTGCGTATAACTTTTTTTACGATAATAAACATTACCTATGTTCATGTAAAGGGTGGCCTTTAAGCTTTGGTCTGGCACGCGCTGCGCTATACTTAGCGCTTCCTTGAGGTAATCGAGCGCTTTATCATTATTATTGTCAAGATAAAGATTGCCTATATTATTAAGAACCTTAGCCTGATTTCTGATATCCTGTGTGCCTTTGAAAACATCAAGTGCTTTTAAATAATTGTCGATGGCCTTACCAGCCTGGTTAAGATAATAGTTACCAATTCCCAAAATCCGGTAAGCCTCACCTATTCCGCGGCCATAGTTCAATTTTTCTGCTAATGATAGCGCTTTGCCGGCATCCGCTACCGTTTGCTCGGGATTAGTATAACGGTTATCATACGCCTGTTTATTTAGCTTTACCACTTCAGCAGTGTCCCTTGGGTTAACGTCCGCAAATACAGAATTAACACCAACAGAACAACTAACTATCAATAGCAATAACAGCGTGTAAAATTTGGTCATCAGGGCTCTATACGTATAAATTTGGCGAAAGTTATAAAATAAATAGGCGGTATAAATGATTATATTAAATTTAGAAAAAAATAAAAAAAATAAATTTTATGTTTTTTATTGAAAATTAAAAAACATATCTATATTTGCATTGTTAAATAATTGACATACAAGGTTTTATATGAATTTCCGTGCGATAATGTTGTGCAATAATATATATATAATCTAACAATTTTTAAATTATAAGCCATTACTTACAGACACAGTATAGTGCTTTTGATTAATGAGGATTTTCAATTTAGAAATTGTAATTGACAGACGAAAATTAGCTACAAAAATAATATGAAAAAAATTTGCTATGCGGCCCTTATCCTGCTTTCGGGGATTTTAACATCGTGTGTAAAAAAAACCAACATTACAGCGATAAACGTAATCCTCAAACCATCGGTGGGCATTAGGAAAGACATTGGCATTGCAGATTAATACACACCCATTGAAATTAAGAAAAATGAAAAAAATCTTTGTTGCGGCGACACTTATCATAGTCACAGGAATCTTAATCTCATGTACGCAGGAATTAAAGCCACAGCCTGTTTTAACTTTCGAACATAGTACCACTCCCTTTAGAAAAGATATTGGCACAGCCGACTAATATTTAATAATCAGATACACTTTTAAAAACACAAAACACTAACATACAAACATGAAAAAAACATTAATAGCAGCAGCTTTAATCTTGACTACCGGCGCTTTATCAGCATTCACCATCCTTCCTGCTAAAAAGGACACCACAACCACTCAACCTACCACCAAAAAAGATATCGGTCAGGCTGATACTAAAAAAGACATCGGACAAGCAGATACTAAAAAAGATATAGGTCAGGCTGACTAATTAGCTTCTATTTATCAATCAACGCATACTACACACATACATCCCCATCAACATATAACGATCATGAAAAAATCAATCATAGCAGCAGCTTTAATCTTAACTACCGGCGCTTTATCAGCATTTACCATCCTTCCTGCTAAAAAGGACACCACAACTACTCAGCCTACCACCAAAAAAGATATCGGTCAGGCAGATACCAAAAAGGATATTGGACAAGCAGATACTAAAAAAGATATCGGTCAAGCCGACTAATTAGCTAATATTTATCAATCAACGCATACTACACACATACATCCCCATCAACATATAACGATCATGAAAAAATCAATCATAGCAGCAGCTTTAATCTTGACTACCGGCGCTTTATCAGCATTCACCATCCTTCCTGCTAAAAAGGACACCACAACCACTCAACCTACCACCAAAAAAGATATCGGTCAGGCTGATACCAAAAAGGATATTGGACAAGCAGATACTAAAAAAGATATCGGTCAGGCCGACTAATTAGCTACTATTTATCAATCAACGCATACTACACATATACAACCCCCATCAACATATAACGATCATGAAAAAATCAATCATAGCAGCAGCTTTAATCTTGACTACCGGCGCTTTATCAGCATTTACCATCCTTCCTGCTAAAAAGGACACTACAACTACTCAACCTACCACCAAAAAAGATATCGGTCAGGCAGATACCAAAAAAGATATTGGACAAGCAGATACTAAAAAAGATATCGGTCAGGCTGACTAATTAGCTACTATTTATCAATCAACGCATACTACACATATACACCCCCATCAACATATAACGATCATGAAAAAATCAATCATAGCAGCAGCTTTAATCTTGACTACCGGCGCTTTATCAGCATTTACCATCCTTCCTGCTAAAAAGGACACTATAACTACTCAACCTACCACCAAAAAAGACATCGGTCAGGCTGATACTAAAAAAGACATCGGACAAGCGGATACTAAAAAAGATATCGGTCAGGCTGACTAATTAGCTACTATTTATCAATCAACGCATACTACACATATACACCCCCATCAACATATAACGATCATGAAAAAATCAATCATAGCAGCAGCTTTAATCTTGACTACCGGCGCTTTATCAGCATTTACCATCCTTCCTGCTAAAAAGGACACTACAACTACTCAACCTACCACCAAAAAAGACATCGGTCAGGCTGATACTAAAAAAGACATCGGACAAGCGGATACTAAAAAAGATATCGGTCAGGCTGACTAATTAGCCTGCTGTGCAACAACAGATGAGCAATGAAGTGCAGGTTTCTTGTATAAAACCATCTGTAATCATCCTTTCAAGTTTACTTCTTTTAGGCAATAGCAAATCCAAAGGTAAAGGTATAGCTACCCAGGTTGAAGTTGCGGGACATAAACAAGGGCTTTGGAAACCCTATCTGGATTTAAGCTTGTTGCAGTTGTCCATATTATACACCGTAGTATAATCAGCCCTCGCATCAGATTGCTGCCGACCGTTTTTCAAATTTATTACAAATGGCTTTTGCGCCAACCGCTGCGATGAAAGCTTAAACTCAACCCTCAGCGTGTCTGTTTGACCTTCTTGCATAAAACTCCACACTGCTTTGATTATATTGCCTTTTAAAGTTCCGGCTAACGTTCCTTTGCGTCTGTCTTTATCTATAGGCAACCAGATCATATCACCACTTACTGTATTGCCATTAATTACCAAATGAATTGCAGTAGTATCTTGTGCACTGTCACCATCAGTATGTACAAAACAATACTCCATGTTTTGAGCCGGGGTATTCAGTTTGCTGGCATTTGAGTTACCTGGTTTGCCGGTATCAGTGGCCAAAGTATCAACCCCTTTGTTGCCGTTCCCTGAACATGAGGCTAAAACTATCATGCTTATTACAATTATGTATGATTTCATGCTTTTTTGTTGATCTGAAATAGTTGTACAATTATAAGTTAAAAGTTGCCACATTCTTACCTAATAGATAATTCCGTTATACATTTGATTAAGCACCTAAATAAGCATTCAATCAAAGTAACTTCAGTTCGGTAGCAACAAAAGTATATCCCGACATAGGCTTTCCGTTACTCCGCTCTTAAGTGGATGCTTTTAAGCGATACTATGTTAATAAAGTAAATCATTCTTCAAGGGCTAACCACCCATCGGCGAAATATTCTTTAATTACAGGAAATAACTAACAACTTAGCATAAAATTTGTTAGTTAAGTATAAATACATAACTTGCCTGCTTAAACCAATTGCCTTTCATTTACCTAATTAGCAGGCAGGAAGTAAAACAAAAACAATTAATTACAGTTACACTTAAAACTTAAAAGAATTAACATGGCAGCACAATCAGGAGGCATAACCGCCTATTCCGTAAAAACCAAAACTAAAAACGTTCCAATGATCGATCCAGTTATCGATATCAAGTCTGGCCGTTATATAGCTACCGGTAAAGATGCCGATGGTAATAAAATGGCAGCTATTATGGGTAAAGCTACCGCAGAAGAGCATATTAAAGCCGGTAATGCTAAAAAAGGCACTGGCTGGGAATAAACAATATATTAAAACAACAAAACCTGCCCTATCGGCGGGTTTTGTTGTTTTATAGACCAGCGCTATCCCAGTGTTGATAAGGTGTTACTGAAAGACTGGCATTACTATACCTGGAATCGTCACTTACTTCGGCCAGTACCCACTCAGGTTTGTCGAAATTTTCTTCTTCACTTTCTAATTCAATTTCGGCAATGATTAAACCCTGATTATCGCCGCTAAAAACATCCACCTCCCATAATTTGCCGGCATAATTAATTTCATACCGCACTTTTTCAATTGCGGATACAGTAAGTGTGCTTAATATTTCGTTACCATCTTCAATAGGTATAGTGTATTCAAATTCGCTGCGGCTTATCCCCGTTGTGCTGCCTTTGAGCGTTAAATACGCCGCCTTATCGGTAACCCTGATACGTACCGTGCGCTTTTCATCGCTATAAATGTATCCTTGTTTAAAGACTGTACCGGCAGGTTTGTTTAGTGCTTCCCATTGGATCATGTCCACCAAAAATTTTCTTTCTATTTCTACAGCCATACTATATATCTAACAATAATGTTATAAAATGTTAAAACACCACTGGTTTCAACACGCCTTAAAGCTAATTGTTTATCTTAGCCCGGCTACATTTTTATATCGAAATGAATTATAAAAAACCTCTTCTGTTTATACTCTTCCTCTCCATATTCGCTTCGGCTTTTGCTCAGAAAGATACGATTAGTTTGAATACAATTGTTGCCAAGACGTCAAAGCTCATCGGCTCCTACCCCTTCGAAAAGGTTTATCTGCACATGGATAAACCCTATTACGCAGCTGGCGACACTGCATGGTTCAAGGCTTACGTAACCATTGATCAGCATGCTCCCACCGTCCTGAGTTCGATATTGTATGTTGATGTGGCTAATGAGCAGGATTCGATTGTAAGGTATATCAAACTGCCCGTGGTTAACGGAGTGGCTAATGGGCAGCTAGCACTTACCCCGGCCGATTTCAGGCAGGGTAACTACCACCTGCGTGCCTATACCGCCTACATGCGCAATTACGAAACAGAATACTTTTTTAATAAGAACCTGGTAATTGGCAATGCGGTTGACAATACCGTTAATACCAATATATCCTTTTCAACCTCAACAGCCGCAGGCGGCACAAAGTTCAGTGCATCTGTAGCATATAAAGAATCTACCGGTCCGTTGCTTGCCAATAAAAAGGTAAGCTGGAGCGTGCTGGTCAACGGCGACGAGGTAAGCAAGGGCAAAGGCAATACCGATGCCGGCGGCAGGTTAAATATCGAATTCAGCGGCAACCCGGCTACGCTCAAAACAGGCTCCCTCGTTACGGTGATAGATGTTGGCAACCGTAAATCGGTTACCAGCACATTTTCTTTACGCTCCGCATCTACAGGTAAAGATGTGCAGTTCTTCCCCGAGGGCGGCGAACTCATCATCGGCGTACGCTCCAAAATAGCTTTTAAGGCCCTCAATAATAACGGCCTCGGGATAGATGTTAAAGGAACCGTCACCGATAATACCGGCGCTGTGGTAGCCAACCTTGCTTCGCAGCATTTAGGCATGGGTGTTTTTGCGTTAATACCCGAAGATGGTAAAAGCTACAGAGCCAACATCACCTTTGCAGACGGTACCACGGCAGCTTACGACCTGCCCCGCATGCGCGGATCGGGTATCAGCATTGCGGCATTCAATAACGAAGCCGAAAACCTGGGTGTTAAGATCTCCGCCAACAATACTTACTTCGATGCCAACCAGGGTAAGTCATATTACATTATTGCCCAGAGCGGGGGAGCAGTATATTTTGCAGGCCAAACCACATTGCAAGCCCCGGTTTATACGGCCAGCATTCCTAAAAGCAAATTCCCCACAGGTATTGTACAATTAACTTTACTAACAGACCGCGGTGTTGCCTTAAGCGAGCGGGTGGTTTTTATACAGCATAACGATGCCCTTAATTTAACGCTTACTTCCGCTGCCAAATCTTATCTTACCAGGGCCAGGGTACGGCTAAACATTACAGCAAAAAATAAAGCACTGCCGGTTGCCGGTACATTTTCGGTATCCGTTTTGGATGATGCCAAAGTGCCTTTTGATGAGAACTCCGAAACCACTATCCTCTCTTATACGCTGCTCACATCGGATTTAAAAGGTTATATCGAAAAGCCAAACTACTATTTCGTTAGCAAGGACGCCACAGCCGCCGATAACCTGGATATTTTGATGCTGACACAAGGCTACCGCCGCATTTCTTACCGAAACATTATCGCCGATAAAGTTCCGCGGATAGCCGTTTTCCCGGAGCAGAACGGACTGGAGATCTCCGGCGTGTTGCGTAATAACACAGGTATGAGCATTTCGAAAGGTAATGTACGCCTGCAGATTCCGGCCAGGAACTTTTATGCCGAAACCGTTACTGATATGGTAGGTAACTACAAGTTCTCCAAACTAAGCTTTCCCGACTCATCCAAAGTGGTACTCAATGCGCGCAGTAATGTTAACAGCAAAAATTTAACGGTTACCGCCAACCCCGAAACATACCAGAATCCGTCTAAAAATAACCAGGCCTATGACGAGGTAACCAATATTGATAGCACCTTCAAAACCTTTCTTACCAATAGCAAAAAGCAATATGATAACCTTCATATTTTAAAGGAAGTAGTAGTAAAGTCAACCTTCATCAAACCCAAAAACACCCACAGCGATTTTTCAGTATTTACAGGCTTACCCATGCAAGCCGATCAAATGATATCGGGGGCTACACTTAAGGGCTGTAATAACTTATTCTTGTGCCTGCAAAGTTACATCTTAGGCGCTACCCTGTCAGAAGATAAGCTTTACCTGGTAAAAAGCTATAACAGCAGCAACAAAAAACCAATGCAGATCTTTGTAAACGGCATGCCGGTGGATGTGCTGTACCTGAACAGCGTTGTACCTACCGAAGTAGAATCTATCGAAGTATTTAAAACACCGGGCTTTACCGGTATAGATGATCTTTATGGCACATCGGGCATTGTAGAGATCAATTTGAAAAAGAAGGAAAAAGGCACTAAAGTAAGTTTGGCCGAACTGCAGGAACTTATTCCCCCCCCGAGTATTTTAACCATTGTACCACAGGGCTATGCGGTAGCCCGCGAGTTTTACTCACCAAAATATGATGTAGCTAAGCCCGGCACTTTAGGCGGCGATTTGCGCAGCACCATTTACTGGAGCCCCAAAGTAACTACTGATAAAACTACGGGCGCTACCTTTGTAGACTTTTACAATGCTGACGGCCGCGGCACCTACCGGGCAATTATTGAAGGAATGGATGCCGAGGGCAACCTGGGCCGTTATGTATATAAGTATACAGTAAAATAAGGGTGGCTGGTGTCACTGTACTATAGCAATGCCTTCGGCCCGGGCTTTACGTTCATACGCCTGCAGGCCTTGCCCGCTATTGGCCGGTATCCACTTCAATCCCTATTGCCGTATCTGCAAATCATGTTCGGGCCGGAGAATAAACAACGCTAACCATGCGTAAACGGCCCGAACATGCCCGAACAGACCGCGCGGCGAGCCCCCCAGCCCCCTGAAGGGGGAGTTTTTGATGAGCATAAAGCATGCAGCTACTGCAATACGCAGCATGCGCTACTGTCTGTCAATTCGCTTTAACTTAATTTAAAAGTTGATATTTGCAAAAGACAATCCATCATCATGTTAGTTTGAGCTTGGCGAAGACTTAAATGACGCGCAACTCCCGAAGATGGTTCGACAGGCTTACCATGACAACTGCTTAAATATTTGTTAGGCCTGCATTATAATGCCCGCTATAACAGGGTTAAAAAGACGCCTCGACTGACAAAACACTGTCACCATTATTATCTTACAAACCACCGATATTTGTAGGTATCCCGGGCGAATGCCGCATCCGCAGCCACCTTTCGCCTTATAGTTTTCACCACCAATCAATTTTCAGCTCAAAAAATGAATTTCTTCACCATTCAGCCCGCCGGTTCCTGGGTAAAACAGGAATTTGGTAAACCTATGCCTTATAGTCTATTCGGTGAGTTTTGGCAGCAACATGAATTATGCGTTCTATTTTCCGATTGCAACCTGGGCAAAAGCCAGCTGGCCGTGCAGCTGGCCGATAGCATCAGCAAGGCCGAACCAATTGCTCATTTTGCTACTGCCCCATCCGGGCAAACCGTGCTTTATATAGATTGCAAACTAAATTCCGCACAGTTTGCAGCGCGTTATACCTCTCCAGAGGGACAAATGTATGCCTTTAGTGAACACCTTCACCGGGCAGAATTCGACCCCTGTATCGATGTCCCTTACAAGTCAGAGCATTACGACGAGGAGATCTTTGACAATATCGAGCTGGCGCTGGATGCTACCGGTGCCACGGTGATCATCATCAATAATCTGGGGAATATGTGTTTAGGCACCGACAAACCAGCAAGCACTTTCGCGCTGATGCGCATGCTGCGTTTGCTAAAGATCAGCCGTAAAATCAGTATCCTGGTACTGGTACAAACACCACGCCGCAATACCTATAACCCGGTTACCCGTGCCGATCTGCAGGGAAATAATGGGTTGCTCAACCTGGTTGATAGTGCCTTTGCCATCGGCGAAAGCCATACCAAAGAGGGCTTTCGCTATCTTAAACAAATCAAACGCAGCGGCGGGCCCATCATTTACAACGATCAAAACGTTGTGCTGATGCACTCCGTTCGCATTGGCGGCATCCTGCAATTTGAGTTTCAGGGGCAGGAGGCAGAAAGGCAGCACCTGCGCCGCCCCGGCGAACAGGAACGTTCCCGCATGGCTAATGAGGTTGCAGATTTAAGCAGGCAGGGCCAAACCCAGCGGCAAATCGCACTCCAAATGCGCATCAGCCCCAGTACGGTAAATAAGCTTTTGCATCTCAGCGGCATTAACCCGAAAATTAACGAGCCGGGTGCATTTGATCAATGGCCCGCTGAAACCTGGCCCAAAGGAAAAAGCACCGAGTTTGATGATATACCGATAGAATCGCTTTACCGTACCTTAACGGAAGTGGAGCAAGAACAAAAAAGACGGGAACGCTATGACCCCATTCCCCGCTTCATGAAGCTACCCAACGGCAAAGCTGTTTGCCTCGGCGAGGTACGCAACAAGGACTATCAAAACATTGACTGGCCGCGCACTTTTCCCCTACAAAAAATAATAATGAAAGATGAAATGCTAAGCCCGCAAGATGAAGCCCTCCTGCTGGAAAGAGCAAGCTGGGAGCAAGAGTATTAGGTTTGTCGCTTACTATTTGGGCTTGTTAGCGTGCTGGCACGTTAGTCACCCTACCCTCTTTGTCATCCTGACGAAGGAAGGATCTACTAAACGCCATGCATTACGTTTGCCGCCGCTGTTGGTTAGTTCACCAACAGCCTTTAGGACAGTCAACAACATGCAGGCGTCATGCAAGGCTACCACCGCGATGGTGTTTTTCTGCGGCTATTGAAGAAATCATGACGGAGATGCCGCTCGCCGACAAGCATGGCGAGTTGTTGGTGAAAACACCAACAACGGCGAAATGCTTCATACCTCAGCACCTTGTCATCCTGACGAAGGAAGGATCTATTAAACGCCATGCATTATTTCCCGCCGCTGTTGGTGTTTTCACCAACAGCCTTTAGGACGGTCAACAACATGCAGGCCTCGTGCAAGGTTGCCGCCGCGATGGTGTTTTTCTGCGGCTATTGAAGAAATCATGACGGAGATGGCGCTCGCTGACAAGCATGGCGGGTTGTTGGTGAAAACACCAACAACGGCGAAATGCTCCATACCTCAGCACCTTGTCATCCTGACGAAGGAAGGATCTATTAAACGCCATGCATTATTTTCCGCCGCTGTTGGTGTTTTTGCCGCCGCTGTTGGTGTTTTCACCAACAGCCTTTAGGACGGTCAACAACATGCAGGCTTATGAAAGGCTACCGCCGCAATAGTGTTTTTCTGCGGCTGTTGAACACATCATGAAGGTGATTGGCGCTCGCCGACAAGCATGCGGGTTGTTGGTGAAAACACCAACAACGGCGAAATGCTCCATACCTCAGCACCTTGTCATCCTGACGAAGGAAGGATCTATTAAACGCCATGCATTATTTCCCGCCGCTGATGGCATTATTACCAACAGCCCTTAGGACGGTCAACAACATGCCGGACTCATGCAAGGCTACCGCCGCGATGGTGTTTTTCTGCGGCTGTTGAAGAAATCATGACGGAGATGCCGCTCGCTGACAAGCATGGCGGGTCGTTGGTGAAAACACCAACAACGGCGAAATGCTCCATACCTCAGCACCTTGTCATCCTGACGAAGGAAGGATCTATTAAACGCCATGCATTTTTTCGCGCCGCTGTTGGTGTTTTCACCAACAGCCCTTAGGACGGCCAACAACATGCAGGCCTCGTGCAAGGCTACCGCCGCGATGGTGTTTTTCTGCGGCTATTGAAGAAATCGTGACGGAGATGGCGCTCGCCGACAAGCATGGCGGGTTGTTAGTGAAAACACCAACAACGGCAAAATGCTTCATACCTCAGCACCTTGTCATCCTGACGAAGGAAGGATCTATTAAACGCCATGCATTATTTCCCGCCGCTGATGGCATTATTACCAACAGCCCTTAGGACGGTCAACAACATGCCGGCCTCATGCAAGGCTACCGCCGCGATGGTGTTTTTCTGCCGTTCCCGCCGCTGTTGGTGTTTTCACCAACAGCCTTTAGGACGGTCAACAACATGAATCCCTCATGCAAGGTTACCAACAGTTTGCAATTTCAAAATACACTCCCGATATTAGCCTTGATGACCCACCTAAACTTCGATAATCATCCACAATTCTTTACCGCTACCATATTAGACTGGATGCCGCTATTGCGGGAAGACACATTTAAAGATATAATCATAAAGAGCCTTCAATTTCTATCGGATGAAAAAATTATTGTCGTTTATGGCTTCGTTATCATGCCTAACCATATTCATTTAATTTGGCAGTTGCAGGATGGGCATACCCAAAAATCTATACAACTAAGGTTTATGAAATTTACGGCACAGCTAATGAAATTCAGACTCTTAGAGACAAAGGATCCGCGGCTATCGTCATTTGAGGTAAACTCCAGAGACAGGCAATATCAATTCTGGAAACGAAATCCGCTAAGCATCGATCTATGGACACCACAGGTTTTCATACAAAAACTAGATTATATACATCGAAACCCTTTGCAACCAAAATGGCATTTAGCTGAATTTCCGGAGGATTATGAGTATTCGTCTGCAAGGTTTTATGAAACGGGTATTGATGCTTTTGGATTTCTCAAACATCATGAAGGAGATTAGCGCTCGCTGACAAGCATGGCGGGTTGTTGGTGAAAACACCAACAACGGCGGAAAGCATGGCGGGTTGTTGGTGAAAACACCAATAACGGCGAAAACACCATGCATTATGCACCTGCTCATCGGTTGATAAAATACTCCATACCTCAGCACCTTGTCATCTTACAGTTTTTGCGCCGCTACTGCCGAACAATGCCAACACCCCGCTGTTATCTCCTAACTGAATATCAACAATATAATATCATGAGCAACGAAACAACAAAAACATTTAACATAGGCGGCGACCTTATCGTTAACCGCATTGGGTACGGAGCCATGCGCATCACAGGTAAAGGCATCTGGGGACCACCAAAAGATCACGATCAAGCTATCCGGGTTTTAAAACGCGCCGTGGAATTGGGCGTAACCTTTATAGATACGGCTGATAGTTATGGCCCTAATATTTCTGAAGAACTGATAGCCGAAGCTCTGTATCCGTACCCGGCAGATCTGATCATTGGCACAAAAGGTGGATTACTGCGCACCGGGCCGGATCAATGGCCCGTAGATGCTAGTCCCGCCCATTTAAAAGAGGCATTGGACGGCAGCCTCAAACGCTTAAAGCTCGACCAGATAGACCTTTATCAACTGCACCGCATAGACCCGAATGTTCCGGCAGAAAAGACCTTTGAATTTTTGAAGCAGGCACAGCAGGATGGCAAAATCAGGCACATTGGCTTATCTGAAGTAGGTATTGATGACATCAAAAAAGCGCAGGATTATTTCGAAGTGGTATCGGTACAGAATATGTATAGCGTAGACAACCGAAAGTGGGAAGGTGTGCTGGAATATTGCCAGGAGCAGCATATTGCATTTATTCCCTGGTATCCATTAAGTGCGGGTAACGTATCCGGCCAGGCAAAACTGCAAAAGGTGGCCGACAAACACAGTGCTACAGTTCACCAGGTGGCTTTAAGCTGGTTGCTGAACCACTCATCTAATATTTTATTAATTCCGGGCACATCCAGTGTTGCGCATCTGGAAGAGAATATGAAAACAGCCAGCGTGGTGTTGGATGCGGAAGACATCGATGAATTGGACGGCATTTCACCACCGGTAGGATAATTCGATTAAGAATCTAATTTAAGGATGCGGCCAAAACTGCATCCTTTTTTTATAATCGCATTAACGGATGATCGTAACGCTACCGCTTAATGGCCCGCTTCCATCTTTCAAATCGATAAGGTAATAATAAACTCCCGCCGGCAAGGCCTTCCCGTTAAGCGTACCGTTCCAGGCGAGGGCATAACCTATGGAATTGTAAACGATATTACCGTGACGATTATACACCTGTACCGTACAGTTGGAGAGGGCGTTAAGATGTTGGATTATCCACAGATCATTAACGCCATCTGCATTTGGTGTAAAGGTATTGGGGATAACCAAATCATTTACAACAGTTACGGTTACCCCGGCGTGTTCATTGCAACCTTCGGCAGAGAATACGGTAAGTTTATAGGTGGTTGTGGTTGCCGGGGAGGCTACCGGGAACTGCGAAGCAGCATCATCTAACCCGGTGGCGGGTTCCCATAGGTACGAAATAACATCACCGGTAACGGTTGGTTTAAGCACCACGCTGCTCCCGGCCACGATCTGTTCCGTGGTGCTAACAGTAACAACGGGTTTTGGCTTAATGGTTACCGTAACCCCCCCCGCCCCGTTCGGAACTCCACAGTCGTTAGCCGTTGTAACTAAACAATTAACCCAATCGCCGTCTACCAGCGTAATACTTGCAAAATCAGGACTGTTAGCCCCTGCATTAATGCCGTTTACCTGCCATTGATAAACCAGTCCGGAACCAGCATTCGCAACGGTTGCATGGAAGTTTGCTGGCTCGCCGGAACATATCGGATTATTGGCGGCTTCGACAGATACCGTTGGATTGCCGGAAGCTAAGCCGGTATTGGTAACCTTAAACGTTTTACTATCGGTACCACCGGTGGCATCTGTAGCCGTAATGGTAACATCTAACGTGGCCGCACCGGAAAACGGGGTACCGGCCGCTGGCGACTGGCGATAGGTTATGCTTGTTCCCGGGCAATTATCCGTTGCCGACAAATTCAACGTATAATCAGCCAGGGCAGCACAGCCCGAAACGTTTTTATCAGCCATATCTGGCAGGGCTGGCTTACTTTGAACAGTTACCGGTATGGTAGCTTCTGCAAACTGGCAGATGCTTGCCTGCACTTTTCCGGTTAGTTTTGGGAAATTACCCGAAGCAATGATGGATGTCTGGGCACCCATGGTTAGCCTGGTTATTGTTTCCTCATTGGCTACTGCTAAATTTCCGCAGAGGTCAACTGCAAGAAATGCAGGATTCTTAATCGATTGCACAAATGTACTAACCACTCCATCAGGGCTTATCCGCCGGATGCTGTTATAATCGGTAGCAAACAAATTACCTCCTGCACCAAAATGCAACCCAAACACACCAACAAAACGGGCTTGCAATCGTGGCCCGTCTATTGGCATATACTCACTGGCACCTGCATATAGTTCTACACTGCCACCTTCTTTTATCCTGTAAATACCGGCAACATAATGATCACTGGTTGAGCCGCTTTGCGACCCCCAGTAAATATAACCGTCTGGGCCTGCCGCTACATCATAGGTGTAAACAGCTGTTGCAGCTATTGTACTTACCACTGCGGCTGGCGTTATTTTCCTGATCATTTTATTACCAAAATCAGCCACGTAAATATTGCCTGCTGCATCAATATCCAAGCCGTAGGGCGAACCAAATGAAGCCTTATTGCCCGTGCCATTAACCGCCCCCTCGAAGCCAGTCCCGGCAAAAGTGGATACCATACCGTCGGGTGTTATTTTCCTGATAGAATGATTATCCTGATCGGATACATACACATTGCCGGCATCATCGCAAACAATGCCAAATAAAGTTCCAAACCGGGCTTTATCACCGGGGCCATCACTTCCTCCCCTTTCTCCCGCACCGGCTAAGATCGTTACGTCACCCTCGGGCGTTATTTTCCGCACGGAATAACTTCGTAGTTCAATTACGTATAAATTACCTTTCAAATCGTAAGCGAGCCCGCTAATGGCACCGGGGAAACCAACGTTAAATTGCGGTGGCGGACCGGTTTCGCCACCATTGGTAAGTGCCTTTATCTGTAGTTGTTGCTTCCCCAATGTGCTGCAATCAACGGCTTCAGGTATAACTTTTACAACTGTGGGAGAATCTGTATTGTTAAGATAGGTGGCAACATCCTGCGGGACAATTTTATAAAAGCCCTGGCTGTTCAGCGGCAGGACAGGATCTTGTTTTGGAATTATAACAGGCTTTTGACCATAGGCAACAAAGCAAATGCAATTGCATAGCCATACCACCAGGAGTAATCTGCATTTTACAAAAGTCATCAGGCGTTATAATTGGTTTTTAAATGGCCCGGTTGTAAATATACAGTGTATTTTTGCTAGTGATGAAAACCAGGGAAGAAATACTTAATAGCTACTACTCACAGGGAGAAGATGGGATGCCCGAAATAAGTGCAGACGGTTTGCTAAAAGCTATGGAAGAATACCGTTTGGAAGGCGAAGAAGCGGCATTTAACGCTGCGCGCGCCTACGAAGACGACATTATAGGGGGAAAGCACAGCTATGAAACTTTCGCCGATTATAAAGCCGGCACCACCTCACTCGCCCCCACTCCTCAGGAGCCGGAAGAAGGGGAAATTATTCAATTTATAGCCGACAGCATTTTGGAACAGTTTATCCCAAATGATGCCGGCCAAAATTCACTCTCTTTTAACATTCGCACGAATGGGCTGGAATATACAGTCCGCTACGAAAGATCTGTCCAGGGGTATTGGAGTTTTACAGGTTACCGCCCGGACACTGACTAGCTGATGTTACAAATTTTGCGTTAAGCACCTGCTCAACCTAATCGCTCCTTGCGCTGCAAATGCTTTCGCAAAGCTAGTGCCTAGCTTACCTGCGCTACTTTAAACGGTTTTACATCCACCGTTTCCCAAATTTTCTGGGTAACGTAAGGTTCGTTTTTTTGCCAGGCTTCCAGTTCCTCGTCGGTTTCAAATTGCAGCACCATTACAGATCCTATCATTTTGCCATCATCGTTCAATACGGCTCCGCCTAAAATGTAATTGCCGCTTGCCTTTAAAGCTACTGCCCCGTCTAAATGATGCGGCCTTACGCCCATGCGGCGGTCTAAAGCGCCATCGTCCGTATAATCGTAACCGGTTACCAGGTATTGTTTCATATCTAATTGGTTTCTTTTGCAACAAGTATACGGTTGTAATGTTGTGCTTACAAAATATATTCCAACATTAAGGTTATTTCCAAAGAATAACTGTATGTTTGACATTAAAACCAATTATAAGCGAAATATTCTATCATGAACGAGAAACTGCAGCAGGAGTTTGCGAAGCTGTACAGCAAAGAACCATCAAAAATTTATTTTGCACCCGGAAGAGTTAATCTTATTGGGGAGCATATCGATTACAACGGAGGCCTGGTAATGCCATGTGCGATAACCCTGGGTACTTACATGCTGGCGGCGCCAAACGATGATAACATTTTTAGATTTAAAAGCCTCAATTTTAAGGAGGAGGCAGCGATTAACATTGATACAAATAATGTTAAGATAGAGGAGTTTTGGTACAATTATCCGGTAGGTGTATTAGAGCACTTTAAAATGGATGGCAAAACCTTGCAAGGTTTGGATATTTTGTACTATGGCAATATCCCTATCGCATCGGGCCTATCATCTTCTGCATCTATCGAAGTAGTTTCAGCTTTCGCATTTAACGATATTTTTGGCGCGGGCTATTCCAAACTGGAAATGGTAAAGCTGGCTAAGTGGGTGGAGAATACTTATATCGGCCTGCAAAGCGGTATTATGGATCAGTTTGCTGTAGCGTTCGGCGAAAAGGACAAAGCCCTGATGCTTAACTGTGATACACTGGATTACCAGGCGGTAGATAGTTCGCTGGGCGAATACGTACTGGCTATCATCAACACCAACAAATCCCGTAAACTAGCCGAATCTAAATATAATGAGCGGGTGACCGAATGCCAGGCTGCCCTAAAGGCTTTGCAGACAGCATTGGATATCAACTACCTGTGCGATATCGACTCGGCTACTTTCAACAGCTACAAGCACCTGATAACAGATGAAGTGGTACGCAACCGGGCAACCCATGTTATCGAAGAAAACGACCGGGTGAAACTCGCTGCGAAAGCATTGAGTTCACATAACCTCCCCGAATTCGGTCAGTTGATGTACGCTTCGCATCAATCATTAAGAACGCTTTACGAAGTAAGTGGTAAGGAACTGGATGCTGTTGTAGATTTTTGCAAAACCCAGCCTTACGTTGCCGGTGCCCGCATGACCGGTGCAGGCTTTGGAGGATGCGCCATAGCACTGGTTAAAGCAGATCAGTATGATCATTTTAGTGAAGCGGTAACAGAATATTATACGAAAGAAATAGGATACGCTCCGGCAGTATACAGTTCTTTAATCGGAGATGGCGTGGGCGTTTTGACCGGGGATATCAACTTCAGCACGGATCCATCATTGGAGCTGGTTTCCTAAAATACAGCAATTTTGCCCTTTAATGGTTTGCAGGTGTATATTTGCAGAAATTATACACCTGCATGCGCAAACTAAAGCTCGACGAACTCAACCGTGCCTCTATCGAGGATTTTAAGGAACAGGATAAATTGCCGGTAGTGGTGGTGCTGGATAATGTGCGTAGTATGCACAACATTGGTTCCATCTTTCGCACTTCTGATGGCTTTGCAGCCGACGCAGTTTATCTCTGTGGAATTACTGCGCAGCCCCCCCACCGGGAGATTGAAAAAACGGCGCTGGGTGCCACCCAATCGGTTAACTGGGAATATTTTGCCAGCACTTTGGATGCCATAGCCAAACTTCGCGACAACGGCTACAAAATAATCGCCATCGAGCAAGCCGAAAACAGCACTATGCTCAATGAGTTCACCCCATCTCCCGATGAAAAATACGCGCTCATTTTCGGCAATGAAGTAAACGGCGTAAGTGATGAAGCGATGGAGCTAATAGATACCTGCATTGAGATCCCGCAGTTTGGAACAAAGCACTCGTTCAACATTGTAGTATCCGCAGGAATTGTTTTGTGGGATTTCTTTGCAAAGCTGGCTGGATAATAATGCGTAGCCAACCCCGCATGCCATAAAGCTCCTCATCAAACCCTTACAAACCAAGCCGATCTTTAACCCACCCGATGATTACCCGGCCACTCCCTACCTAACTACTTTATCGATATAAAAGAAATTGGTGGTGCCATCGATAGTAAAAAACCGGTAAACGATGCATTTAAGTTTTAAAAATGTGTTTGGTTTGGCGGCGGCTATTGCCGGGGCATTCTCCGCCCGGTAAGGCATATAAAATCTTTGTGGGAAACCAGCGATATGGAATGCTATTGATCTTTGCAGCTTGCTGATATTTAAACCATGTAACTTTCCAATTTGAGATAGCGTGACGAGATTATCGGAACTTGCCTTGCCTGCCTCACCCAGATAGGTGGCATTCACAGTTACGGTATCTTTATAAGTGGTGCCAAATACCATCCCCATAAAGGGGTTGTTTCTGTAAGCGGTACTCACAACAGTTTGTGCTTTTAGGGCACCGGTAATTACCAGTATAAAACCTAAAGTGATTACATATTTTGCCATAACATTTAAAATAAACGGTTTCAAAGCGTTTATCTCAATAGTTCAGGCTTATAGCTGGTTAGTACTTATACCCGGCCGGAGGACGGCCGGGTTATATGCTTAATACCTTAATAAAATACTTGTTCAAACTGGTTTACACCATCTTTACTTTCCAGGTTACTGTGGCCCATTAAAAATTCATCAACCTTTCGGGCAGCCTCGCGGCCCTCGGATATGGCCCACACGACTAATGACTGTCCGCGGCGCATATCGCCCGCAGCAAATACTTTGCTCACATTGGTACGGTAAGCGCCTTCTTTAGCTTTTACGTTCTTGCGTTCGTCAAGTGCTACGTTGAGCTGTTGCAAGGCACCTTCAAACTGCGGGTTTACAAAGCCCATGGCAAGAAATACCCTTTGGCACACAATTTCGCGTTCAGAACCTTCTACTTCGCTGAATTTGATAGGGCGGCCCATCACATCGATCTCCCAGCTTACATCGCTCACCTTTATGGCTCTCAGTTCGCCGTTCTCATCACCCAAAAATTCTTTTGTATTGATACCCCAGAAACGTTCAACGCCTTCTTCGTGAGAGCTGGTCGTTTTCAGCACCATTGGATAAGTTGGCCAGGGCATATGCGCGGTTCGCTGTTCTGGCGGCTGCACCATTACTTCAAATTGCTTCACAGATTTGGCACCCTGGCGGTTGGATGTACCTACGCAGTCGCTGCCGGTATCACCACCACCAATTACAACAACATCCTTACCGGTAGCCAATATCTCTTCCATTTCGAAAGCAGTATTGCTTACGCGTTTGTTCTGCTGTTTCAGGAAATCCATTGCAAAATGAACCCCTTTAAATTCCCTGCCGGGGATAGGTAAATTACGCGGAATAGTTGATCCGCCGGCCAGTACTACCGCATCATGTGTGCGCACTATTTCATCGGCGGCCAGATCTTTACCTATTTCGGTATTGCATTTAAATTCTATACCATCCTCTTCCATGATCTGGATACGGCGGTCTATCACCCATTTTTCCAGCTTAAAATCAGGAATGCCGTAACGCAGCAAACCACCCGGGTGATCATCGCGCTCAAACACGGTGACTTTGTGCCCTGCTTTGCTTAACTGCGCGGCAGCAGCCAAACCAGCCGGCCCGGAACCTACTACAGCCACCTTTTTGCCCGTTTTAATAAGTGGGGCAACCGGTTTAACCATGTTTTTAGAGTAGGCAACCTCTATAATATGCTTTTCTATTTCTTCTATAGCAACCGGCGGTTTGTTAATCCCCAGCACACAGGCAGATTCGCACGGTGCGGGGCAAATGCGGCCGGTAAACTCCGGGAAGTTATTGGTTGACGATAAAATCTGGTATGCCTCACCCCAGTTTTTGCGGTAAACGGCATCATTAAATTCCGGTATCACGTTACCCAAAGGGCAACCGTTATGGCAAAACGGGATGCCGCAGTTCATGCAGCGTGCGCTTTGCTGGTTTAATTTTTCTTCCGGGTATAAACCCACAAATTCGTTATAGTTTTTTAACCTTTCGGCAACCGGCGTTTTTTGTGGAAGTTCCCTGTTAAATTCCTGAAATCCTGTAGCTTTTCCCATTATTTAGCTGATCGTTTGAAGTTCTTTTTGCTCTATTACTCGTTTGAATTCTTTTGGATACACCTTCACAAATTGACCCGAAACTGTACTCCAGTTTTTGAGTATGTTCTGAGCCAGTTTGCTGCCCGTTAAGTTGATATGCTTCTTAAGCAAGGCCAGTATTTGTTCCTCATCTTTCACAGAAAGCGGATCCAGATCTACCATCTCTTTATTGCAGTTATCAGCAAAGGTGCCGTTAGGATTATATATCCAGGCTAAGCCACCACTCATACCTGCTGCAAAGTTTCTGCCTGTTTCACCCAGGATCAACGCTCGGCCTCCGGTCATGTACTCGCAACCATGGTCGCCAATACCTTCTACAACAGTGGTGGCACCAGAGTTACGCACAGCGAAACGTTCGCCGGCCATGCCCCTGATAAACAGCTCACCGCTGGTAGCGCCATAAAGGGCCACGTTGCCTATGATGATATTATTTTCTGGCGTAAATGTAGCGTTGGAAGCCGGGTAAATAGCCAGTTGCGCACCGGACAAGCCCTTGCCTACGTAATCGTTCGCCTCGCCCTCCAGCTCAAAAGAGATGCCTTTGGTAGTAAATGCACCAAAGCTTTGCCCTGCCGAACCTTTGAATTTGTAATTGATGGTATTATCCGGCAACCCTGCAGAACCGTAGATCTTAGAGATCTCGTTTGATAGCAGGGTACCCACGGTACGGTCAACATTTTTCAGATCGAAATTTGCAAAAACCGGCGTTTTATCTTCCAACGCAGCTTTCGCCTGCTCCAGCAATCTCCAGTCGATGATGGCATCCATGCCATGATCCTGCTTTTCGCTGTTGTACAGCGTCATCCCTTTGGTATTAGTTGTTGGGTGCAATATGCCGCTCAGGTCAACCTTTTTAGCTTTCCAGCTCTGGATGTTATCTCTAACCTTAAGGAACTGTACACGGCCCACCATTTCATTAATGGTACGGAAGCCCAGCTCAGCCATGATCTCGCGCAGTTCCTCCGCCATAAAGCGGAAAAGGTTCACTACGTGATCTGCCTTGCCGCTAAACAGCTTCCTTAACTCGGGATCCTGTGTAGCAACACCTACAGGGCAGGTGTTTAAATGGCATTTACGCATCATGATACAGCCGCCTGCAACTAAAGCTGCGGTAGCCACTCCCCACTCTTCTGCACCTAACAGCGCAGCGATGGCCAAATCCCGGCCGGTTTTTAACTGACCATCGGTTTGCAGTACCACGCGGCTGCGCAGTTTATTGCGTACCAGTGTCTGGTGTGCTTCGGAAAGGCCAAGTTCCCAGGGCAGGCCGGCGTGTTTTACCGAACTGATTGGTGATGCACCGGTACCGCCATCATAACCGGCAATCAGGATCACGTCTGCATGTGCTTTTGCAACCCCGGCAGCTATTGTACCAACACCTGCTTTAGATACCAGCTTAACGTTGATACGGGCGGCGCGGTTTGCGTTCTTTAAATCAAATATCAATTGCGCCAGATCCTCGATAGAGTAAATATCATGGTGAGGCGGCGGCGAGATCAAACCTACCCCAGGTGTAGAGTGGCGCGTTTTAGCGATCCATTCGTCCACCTTGTGGCCCGGCAGCTGCCCGCCTTCGCCCGGTTTTGCACCCTGCGCCATTTTGATCTGCAGCTCATCGGCATTGGTCAAATAATTGGAGGTCACCCCAAAACGGGCCGAAGCCACTTGCTTGATAGCAGAGCGCATAGAATCGCCGTTTGGCATTTTCTCATAGCGCATCTCATCTTCGCCACCTTCGCCGGTGTTGCTCTTACCGCCAATGCGGTTCATAGCGATAGCCATGGTGCTGTGCGCCTCGTGCGAAATAGAACCGAAGGACATGGCACCGGTAGCAAAACGCGTCATGATGCTTTCTGCAGCCTCTACCTCATCAATGCTGATGGCTTCGCGGTGATGGGCAAAATCCAATAGACCACGGATGGTGTAATGCTTTTCAGTTTGCTCGTTTATTTTAGCAGCATAGTTTTTATATACCGAATAGCTGTTGCTTCGGGTTGCGTGTTGTAGTAAATGAACGGTATCCGGGTTAAACAAGTGGGCTTCTCCCCTGCGTTTCCACTGGTAAATACCACCCTCGGGTAATAAACGGCCCTCTGTTTTAGAACTGCCGAAACCAATTTTGTGTTTGCAAAGCGCCTCGCGGGCTATCTCATCCAAACCTAAACCGCCGATACGGGTAACCCCACCAGAGAAATATTTGTCTACCACGGCTTTGTTGATGCCCAGGATTTCAAATACCTGCGAACCATGGTAAGATTGCAGCGTAGAAATTCCCATTTTAGAGAAGATCTTCAGCAAGCCATCATTTACCGATTTAACATAATTTTTATAAAGTGTCTTTAGATCTAAATCAGTCTCCAGGCTACCATTTTCTTTCAGCGTTTCGATAGTAGAAAGTGCCAGGTACGGGTTGATAGCAGTAGCGCCGAATGCCAGCAAAGTAGCAAAATGGTGTACTTCCCAAACGTCTCCGGTCTCTACAACCAAACCTACCGCGCCACGGCGTCCTTTTTTAATGAGGTGATGATGCACAGCAGAAACGGCCAGCAGCATTGGGATAGGTGCGTGTTCTGAATCCACCGCACGATCTGACAGAATCAATACTTCAAAGCCATCATCTACGGCATCTTCCGCATAGCGGCAAAGCCTTGCAATACCTTTTTCGAGTGAGCCCGGCATGCCATCGGCATTAAAATAGGTTTGCAGCGTTTTGGCATGGAACAAGCCGGTATCTATACTGCGTAACTTTTCCAGCTGGTGGTTTTTCAGTATCGGGTGATCAAGCACCACGCAATGGCAATGCATTTTATCTTCATCCAACAGGTTGCCGTTGTTACCGATAAAGGTAGCCAAACTCATGACCAACCGCTCGCGGATAGGATCTATCGGCGGATTGGTTACCTGAGCAAAAAATTGTTTGAAATAGCTTGATAAATGCTGTGGCTTATCAGACAGGATAGCCAAAGGCACATCTGTACCCATAGATCCGATCGGCTCTTTACCATCCAGTGCCATTGGCTTAATGATGGTATCGATATCCTCGCGGCTGTAACCAAACACCTGCTGGTAACGGTAAACAGAATCGGGCGATAAACTGGCGAAAGCCAAACGCGGCTCAGACAGTTCTCCCAGGCGAATTTTATAATTATCCAGCCAGCGGCCATATGGCTGCTGAGAGCTTACCTGTTTCTTTATTTCATCATCGGTAATGATCTTACCCTTTTCGGTATCAATCAGCAGCATTTTGCCGGGCTGTAAACGGCCCTTACGCAATACAGTACTTTCATCTATTGTTAAGGTACCGGCTTCTGATGCGGCAATAACGCGGCCATCATTGGTAATAACGTAACGCAAAGGGCGCAGGCCATTCCTGTCAAGCAGGGCACCTACCAGCTTACCATCCGTAAAGGTGATGGCAGCAGGGCCGTCCCATGGCTCCATCAGGGTAGCATGATACTCGTAGAAAGCCTTTTTAACGGGGTCCATTTGTTCATTACCGTCCCATGCTTCAGGCACCAGCATCATCATTACGTGGGGTAATGAACGCCCGCTGTGCAGCAGGATCTCAATAATATTATCCAAACAGGCAGAATCCGATTGGTTGTTATCGATCACCGGCAACAACATCTCCATTTCTTCGGTAGTGAAGGCGGTAGACATGTAAGATTTTAAACCGGCATAAAACCAGTTTAAGTTTCCGGTAAGGGTGTTGATCTCGCCGTTATGCGCAATTAAGCGGAATGGCTGAGCCAGCTTCCATGAAGGGAAAGTATTGGTAGAGAAACGAGAGTGGATCATGGCAAAGCCCGATGCAATCCGTGGATCGTTCAGATCTGAAAAATACTTACGCAGTTGATAAGTGGTTACCTGCCCTTTGTAAACAATGGTTTTGCAGGATAGCGAAGTGAAGTAAAAATACTCGCTCGCAGCTGGTACAGTTTCACTTACCGTTTTGTTGATGTACCGGCGCAGAATGTAAAGTTTGCGCTCAAAATCATCAGCATTGGTAATATGGTGCGGCCTGGCCACAAAAAGCTGTTCCGCATCCGGCTCGGCCTGGCGCGCAGTTTCGCCAATAGCGCTGGAGTCCACCGTTAGTTTACGGTAACCCAGTTTATGCAAGCCAAGCTTCTCAATCGCGTTGGTAATAATGGTACGGCATGCTTTCTTCAAAGCAGGCTCTTTTGGTAAGAATATCATCCCCACACCATACTCGCCCGGCTCGGGCAGGTTGATCTCGAGGTTAGCACATTCTTCCATGAATAATTCGTGGGGGAGCTGAATTAAAATGCCTGCTCCATCGCCGGTTTCCGGGTCGCACCCGCAAGCACCGCGATGCTCCATGTTCTCTAACATGGTTAAAGCATCATCAATAATATGGTATGATTTATGTCCGTTTATATTGGTTATAAACCCAGTTCCGCAAGAATCGTGTTCAAATTCCGGCCTGTAAAGGCCTTGCTGGTTGCCATCGGTTTGATCCATAGTTTCACCCGATTTTTTTGAATTCGGGTAATAACGAAGTTAACGAATTATCATATTGATATAAACAACCTCCTGATTTTTTCATTTTTATCAAAACAGTGTGCCCTTAACGTTAAAATATTATTAAGTCTATAAAAATTTTATACTTTATATACGAAAATTTTAATTTTACTTTATTGTTTAATATGCACACATAGTAAATTGGCTTATTAAAGTAATTTTGCCGGACACCTATTATACCGGATATTTATGACTGATATGATTAAAGCAGTTTTTTTAGACAGAGACGGAGTACTGAACAGAGAGATGGGCGATTACGTATGCCGCCTGGAAGATTTTCATGTGCTGGATAATTTTGATGCACTAAAAGAACTGCAGGATCGGGGATATATGCTGCTGGTTGCCACCAACCAGGGCGGATTGGCGAAAGGCTGGTACGATGTGCCCGAACTCACTAAAATGCACAACCACTTAAAGCAGGTATATGAGGAAAGAGGTGTAGCGATCACCGACTTTTTTTACTGCCCGCATCACCCCGACTTTACCGGCGATTGTGATTGCCGCAAACCAAAACCAGGGCTTTTGTTCCAGGGAATTGAAAAATACAATATCGACCCCTCCAAGTCTTACTTCATCGGCGATAGAGAGCGCGATGTGGAAGCTGGTACAGCAGCTGGTGTAACAGGCATTTTAATAGATAGCAACCAGCCCATAAGTACCATTTTAGGGTTGATAGCTTAAATTTTTTAACACAGATTGCGCAGAGAGGGCACAGCGTTACACAGAGCTTCCCGCTTATTTATTGAGCTTTAACGTTGTTTATAATTTATTGAAGTTAAATTTGGATTCTTTGAGATTGTGCAGTGATGATATAAATGATTATCTGAGTGCCTCTCCGCGGAATCTCTGCGGACTTTGCGGTTCAAAAAACAGCTAACAAAAACAATTCACCCGTTTTAACCTTTTAGACGATTATGACCCTATCCAGATCCATAAAAGATTATGACACCTTAATTGCCTGTGCTGTTGCGTATTTCCTCATAACGCTTTTTACCAGTTACAGTGGTATTGGCATTTCGCCAGATTCCATCATGTACACCAGTGCGGCGCGCAGCTTTGCTACTGAAGGTACACTCAAAACCTTTAACCATATTCCTATCGTTGATTTCCCGATGTTCTATCCCTTGTTTTTGGGAACCATTACGGCCATCACCCGGATAGACCCTACCATTTTTGGCGCTACATTAAACAGCCTGCTTTTTGCCTCTTTGTTATACACCAGCGGTTGGATCATGAACCGCTTTGTGCCTTCATCACAATTATACAAATGGCTACTGCTGGTAGCCATTTTGCTCAGTCCGGGTCTGCTGCAGATCTATTCCTATTTATGGTCTGAAACGTTATTTATACTGGAGGTCCTCTTTTTCATCATTGCCTTCAGGCAGTATTTAAACACCTATGCTATTAAATGGCTGATTATAGCAGCCATTATCGCGGCCATTAGTTGTGTAACACGGTATGCCGCTGTTACCATTGTGGGCACCGGCGGATTGATCTTACTGCTTGACCGCACACCACCCATTAAAAAGAAGATCATACATATATTAATATACGGGTTGATCTGCATCTCGTTACTGGTAGCCAACCTGGTTTTTAATGCCACCGTAACAGGTACCGTTACCGGCCCGCGGGAACCATCTATTACGCCTTTCCTTAAAAACCTTTACTACTTCGGCACCGTAGTGTGCGACTGGATGGGCTTTTCCCCGGCCCAATATTTCCTGGCAATACCAATTGCCTCGGTGATCTTACTGGGCTTTATCATTGCGCTGGCCTATAATTTTTTGCGCAGGCACCTCAACAGTTATGAAAACCTGGCAATTACCTTTTCGCTGGTTTACGGTTTATTCATCATTTTGTCCTCTACATTTTCACGATACGAGCGCATTAACAGCCGTCTGCTCTCTCCTTTGTATATAACTGCTTTATGGGGCTATACCAGCTGGGTATTGTTATGGCTGAAAAGCATTGAGGCCAAACGGACAAGAATGATCCTGGGCGGGGTTTTAACCGTGTTGATGCTGGGTTTTATTGGCAAGGAATTAGATATAGACTATAAACGGTATAAAGACCAGGTAGCCGATGATTATGGTGCCCCCGGTTATACCGATAGCAGCTGGCAGGAATCAGAATTTGCAAATTACCTGCGCACCATCGATAAAAAAATATTTGACCCGAATGTAATGATCTACACCGATGCGCATGAGGCGGTATATTTCTTTTCGGGCCTATCCAGCTATCTGGTGCCGCACAAGTTTTTCAAAAACGATATGAAGCGTTTCTACGCTACCAAACGCTATTATCTGATCTGGTTCGATAACTTGGAGAATAAAGAATTGGTTAACTTGCAAGATATTCAAAAGGTACATGAATTAAAACTGATTAAAAAGTTTGAGGCCGGGGCTATCTACGAGTATAATAGTCTGAATCAGAATTTACAGAATTAATGGATTAACAGAATACTTTGGGTTGGAGACTAAACTCTGGCCATTCTCAAATTCTTTCAATTCTGATTCAGACAAACTTTTTATTTTGATTTCCAATTCTACTCCCTATATTTGCAGCACTAATCTATAGTTTTACTATATAAAGAATGGGCTTGTACAAACAACATCATCTGCAATTGCACCATCACCACCCGGTGATGAATAGATAATGTATGTTTCTACGTGAAATAACAGCCCCAGCTTTTTATTATAGTACCTTAAACTCATCTTGTGAAAACACTAAAAATAGCGATCCAGAAATCGGGTCGCCTCAACGAAAAGTCCGTTGAATTATTGAAGAATTGCGGCTTAAATTTTGAAAATTACAAAAGCTCGCTGATCTCCCCCGTATCTAATTTCCCTCTTGAAATTCTCTTTTTGCGAGATGACGATATCCCTGAATACGTTCAGGATGGTATTGCCGACCTGGGCATTGTAGGCGAAAATGTAATTGAGGAAACTGAAGTGGAAGTTGCTTACCTGCAACGCCTTGGTTTCGGCAAATGTTCGCTCAAAATTGCCGTGCCGAATAACGACAGCATCGCCAGCCTGGCCGATTTGAATGGTAAAGCCATCGCTACTACTTACCCGGTTATACTGGGTAAATATTTAAAAGAGCAAGGCATCACATCTGATATCCGCACTATTTCCGGTTCGGTAGAGATCTCCCCGGGCCTTGGTCTCAGTGACGCTATCTGCGATCTTGTATCCACCGGCGGCACTTTAAAAAGCAATGGCTTAAAGCCATTTGCCGATGTGATGAGCAGCGAAGCCATCCTGATCAGCAGCAAAGGCAGTGAAAATAATGACTTGATCCAGGAGCTGATCCAACGGATCCAGTCGGTATTGCGTGCCAAAGAAACAAAATACGTGGTACTTAATGTAAAACGCGACAATCTGGATGCAGTGATTGCGCTTTTACCCGGCGTAAAAAGCCCATCTGTTGTGCCTTTGGCCGAGGCAGACTGGGTGGCGGTACACACCGTTATCCCGGAGCGTGATTTCTGGGACCGCATCAGCCAGCTTAAACAAGCAGGAGCACAAGGCATTGTTGTAATGCCCATTGAAAAGATAATATTGTAAGCAGCGAGGCCACGAGCCCCCTAACCCCCTGAAGGGGGAACAGAAGTTTGAAAAATGGAAAGACAAGACAACAAAAATAACCTTCAAAAGCTCCCCCTTCAGGGGGCGGGGGGGGCTCTGGGCGGGGGGAGCGCTACGTTTCGTTATTCAGATTTAACTGCTGCGGATATTTCCCGACTTGTTCAACGCAATGTTGACCCGGCAAATGAGATCCGCGCGTTGGTAGAAGAGGTAATTGAGAACGTGAAACTACACGGCGACCGTGCCCTGCTGGATTATGCGCATAAATTCGACAAGGTTGAGCTAACTAAGCTTTACCTGGATAAAGCCGAGCTGGAAGATATTGCTGCTGCCGTTGCACCAGATCAGCAAGAAGCTTTGCAAATGGCTTATGCCAATATCTACAAGTTCCACAAAGGGCAGCTTAAAACCGAGGACAAGGTGGAAACCATGCCCGGAGTTACCTGTTGGCGGGAGTTAAGGGCCATTGAAAAAGTGGGGCTTTATATTCCCGGCGGTACTGCTGTTTTGCCTTCTACCTTCCTGATGCTGGGCATTCCGGCAAGGATAGCAGGATGCAGCGAAATTGTGGTGTGCACTCCCCCGCAAAAAAATGGCAAAGTTAACGCCTTCATCGCTTACGTAGCTTTAATGCTGGGTATTGATAAGGTTTACCTGGCAGGTGGTTCACAGGCAGTTGCCGCTATGGCTTATGGTACGGACACGATAACCAAAGTGGATAAGATCTTCGGACCAGGCAACCAGTTTGTTACCAAGGCCAAAACCATAATTCAATCTACCACCACCACTGCCATTGATATGCCCGCGGGCCCGTCTGAAGTGTTGGTGATTGCAGATGAAACAGCCAAACCTGCCTATGTGGCTGCCGACCTGCTGGCACAGGCCGAACACGGAATCGATAGCCAGTCGATCCTGGTTTGCACCTCGCAAAGTATCGCAGAGCAAACTAGTGCAGAAGTAGAAAAACAATTGGCTGTTTTGCCCCGTGCCGAAATTGCGAGGCAGGCGATAGCTAATTCGTACATCATCATTGTTGATACACTTGATCAGGCGATGGATTTCAGCAACGAATATGCCCCCGAGCATTTGATCCTGGCTACAGAAAGCTGGCCGGCTATAACGCCTAAGATAATTAATGCCGGTTCTGTATTTCTTGGCAACTTAACCCCGGAGAGTGTAGGCGACTATGCCTCGGGCACCAATCACACCCTTCCAACCAGCAGTTATTCAAGGGCTTATTCAGGCGTATCAGTAGATTCATTTGTCAAGAAGATCACCTTCCAGTTTTTGACGGACGAGGGGATTAAAAATATAGGTCCGGCCGTAGAGACTTTGGCGGATATGGAAGGCCTGCATGCGCACAGGAATGCGGTGAGTATAAGGGCAACAAAACCCACGGCGCTCTGAAGGGGGAGTAGCATATAACAAAGCGTTATTGTGGGATACCTCGCAGTAACGGGTGTAAAAAAGAATAATATTACCATGTTTGATATAAATAACATACTACGCCAAAACATTAAAAACCTCACTCCCTACTCTTCCGCACGGGATGAGTTCCAGGGAGAGGCCAGCGCGTTTTTGGATGCGAACGAAAATGCCTTCGGTTCGCCTTTAGCAAAACAATATAACCGCTACCCCGATCCGATGCAGTACGCCGTAAAAATGCGGCTAAGTGAGATCAAAGGCGTACCGGCCCGCAATATCTTTGTGGGTAACGGCAGCGATGAGGCTATAGATATCCTGTTCCGCAGTTTCTGCAACCCGGGTGTGGATAACGTCATCATCGTACCCCCTACTTACGGCATGTACCAGGTATCTGCCAATATTAATGATGTGGAAACTAAAAAGGTATTGCTTACCGATGAGTATCAGCTTAACCTGGAAGGCATTGCCGAAGCGATAGACCAGCATACCAAACTTATTTTCATCTGCTCACCCAATAACCCTACCGGCAACTCCATCAACCGCGAGGATATTGAAACCCTGCTGGCTAATTTCAGCGGAATTGTGGTGGTAGATGAGGCGTATATTAATTTTAGTCGCCAGAAAAGCTTTATACAGGAGCTAACGGAGTATGCTAACCTGGTGGTGATGCAAACGCTATCGAAAGCGTGGGGCCTGGCAGGCCTGCGTGTAGGAATGGCTTATGCCAGCGAAGAAATCATTGAGGTGATGAACCGCGTAAAACCGCCATACAATGTAAACGAATCCTCTCAGCAACTGGCGCTGGAAGCGTTGCAAAACGTGCAACAAGTAAACGACTGGATTAAAGAAACCCTGATACAGCGCGATAAATTGGTACTGATACTTAAAGATCTTGATTTTGTACTAGATATTTATCCATCAGACGCCAATTTTGTACTGGTTAAAACCACTGATGCTACGGGAATTTACAAATACCTGGTAGATAAAGGCATCATTGTGCGTAACCGTACCAATGTAGAATTATGTGAAGGTTGCCTGCGCATCACCATTGGTACACCCGAAGAAAATAAAACACTGATAGCGGCATTAGAGCAAGTTAAACTATGAGCAAACTGCAAAAAATACTTTTTATAGACCGCGACGGCACACTGATCAACGAGACGCCGGATGAGCAGATCGATTCGTTTGAGAAGCTCACCTTTTACCCCGGCGCTTTGCAGTACCTGCCAAAGATTGCTGCCGAACTGGATTACGAGCTGGTGATGGTGACCAACCAGGATGGATTGGGCACTTCGGTTTACCCGGAAGATACTTTTCACCCGGTGCATAACTTCATTATCAAAACCTTTGAGAACGAGGGCGTGCATTTTACCTACCAGGCTATCGACCGTACTTTCCCGGCAGCTAATGCTCCTACCCGCAAGCCGGCTACGGGTTTGTTAACGCAATATTTAGACACGGAAAAGTACGATCTGAAAAACTCATTCACCATTGGCGACCGGAAGAACGATGTGCTGCTGGCCAAAAACCTGGGTGCCAAAGGGATTTTTATCAATAATAAATCCGGCCTGGGTGATCACGAATTTACTACAGAGACAGATCTTGCCGGGATCATAGCCCTGCAAACCACCAGCTGGCAGGAGATCTATGAGTTTTTAAAGTTAGGCGAGCGCACCATTGTGCACCGCCGCGCTACCAAAGAAACCGACGTATACATTAAGCTTAATCTTGACGGAACCGGCGAAGCCAAAGTATCTACCGGGGTGCATTTCTTTGACCACATGCTGGATCAGATTGCCCGCCACGGTGGTATCGACCTGGAGATAATTACTCAGGGCGATTTGCACATTGATGAGCATCATACTATTGAAGATACCGGCATTGCCTTAGGCGAGGTATTTGCTGCCGCATTGGGTAATAAAATGGGCATAGAACGTTACGGTTTTTGCCTGCCGATGGATGACTGCCTGGCGCAGGCAGCTATTGATTTCGGCGGCCGCAACTGGATTGTTTGGGAGGCGGATTTCAAACGCGAAAAAATTGGTGAGATGCCAACAGAGATGTTTTACCATTTCTTTAAATCATTTAGCGATGCTGCCAAATGCAACCTCAATATAAAAGCAGAGGGGCAAAACGAACATCACAAAATAGAAGCTATATTTAAAGCTTTTGCCAAAGCCATTAAAATGGCGGTGAAAAGGGATGTAAATAAAATGGTTTTACCAAGTACGAAGGGTCTGTTATAGAGCCCCCCAGCCCCCTGAAGGGGGAGCATAATTAGCCCCCCAGTCCCCTAAAGGGGGAGTAAAATATAAGAAATGGATAACACAAGTAATAAAGATTTTGTCAAAGCCCCCCCCTTGAGGGGGTTGGGGTAACTAAAGCTCCCCCTTCAGGGGGCGGGGGGGGCTCGGGGCTAGGTATAATTAGATACGGCGCCGGAAACATATTTTCGCTGACTGCTACACTGGAGCGGCTGGGCATTCCCTATGGTATGATCAATACCGAGGCTGATTTTGAAAAATACGATCGGTATATTATTCCTGGTGTAGGCCATGCAGGCGCTGCTATGCAAAAGCTGGAAAGCACCGGGCTGGTGCCTGCCATAAAGGCACTAAATAAACCTACCCTGGGTATTTGTGTTGGGATGCAATTGCTTACAGCTTACAGCGAAGAAGGCGATAGTAGCCTGTTGAACCTTTTCCCAGTAAAAACGCTGAAATTCCCGGCTACTGATGGTTTTAAAGTACCCCATACCGGATGGAACCAGGTATTTGCCGAAAAGGAAAATCCACTTTTTGAAAATATTCCGGCGGGATCACACTTTTACTTTGTACATTCATACTTTATTGAGTACAACCCATTATATACTTTATCATCAACAGCTTACATAACTCAATTTTCGGCATCAATTTGGCGGGACAATTTCTACGGGGTACAATTTCACCCTGAAAAATCCGGCACACATGGCGAAACGCTATTAAGAAACTTCTCAAACATTTAATCAGCACAATGTACATTATCCCCGCAATTGACATTTTAGACAAAAAGGTAGTGCGTTTACGTGAAGGTGATTACCAGCAGGTAACCCAATACGATGTCACCCTGGAAGAAATGATAGAGCGGTACCAAAGCAACGGTACCAACTTTATCCATATTATTGACCTTAATGGCGCTAAAAATGATTTTAGCAACCAGCAGTATCTTTTTGATGTGATCCGCAAGACGGATATGCAGGTACAGTACGGCGGCGGGATCCGCAGTATAGATAAAGTGAAAGAACTGATTGACTCCGGTGTACATCGCGTGATAGTTGGTACCCAGGCCATCACCAATCCTAGCTTTTTAGATGAATTAAGTAAAGCCATTTGCGGCCGGGATAAATGCAGCGATCAGGTAGTAATTGCTATCGACGTTTTAGACGAAGTGATCAAATACTCCGGATGGATGGAAAGTTCACCGATTAAATTAATGGACTATGTGGATAAGTGCCTGTCATTAGGCTTTTTCCGTTTCTTGTGCACCGATATCGATAAAGACGGTAAACTGGGTGGCGCCGGGGTTGATCTTTATGAAAAACTGTTGGATCATTCTCCTTTTATCAAACTGATAGCGTCTGGCGGGGTAAGCTCTATGGCTGATATAGAACAATTAAGCAAGATCAAAGTTGAATCCTGCGTTGTGGGCAAAGCCATTTACGAAAACCGCATCAGCATTGAGGATGTTAAAAACTGGAATTTGGAAAGTTTGATGTCGATTTAATCCCAAAAGCGCGAAGCGCTTTGTTCAGCCCTTCATTGCGAGGAACAGGCGCGATCTTTAGATTTTGTTTAACTGCATTGCTAATCGGGAGATTGCTGAGTTTCTCGCAATGACGCTCTAATATGTTTAAAAACCCATGCTCACTAAAAGAATAATACCTTGTTTAGACGTTAAAGACGGCCGCACCGTGAAAGGCGTTAACTTTGTAGACCTGCGCGATGCGGGCGACCCGGTAGAACTGGCCTGGAACTATTCGCAGCAGGGTGCCGATGAACTGGTATTTTTGGATATTACCGCTACTGTAGAAAAACGCAAAACACTGGTGGAACTGGTTAAGTCAGTCGCCAGGCAAATTAATATCCCTTTTACTATAGGCGGCGGAATAATGGAAATAGCCGATGCAGATGCCCTGTTAAGTGCCGGTGCAGATAAGATCTCCATTAACTCTGCCGCGGTACGTAATCCGGGGCTGATAGATGAACTGGCCAAAGCATTCGGCGTACAGTTTGTTATCGTAGCTGTAGATACAAGGGTTATGAACGGCCAAAACATTGTACACCTGAACGGCGGCAGACTACCAACCGATAAACAAACGTTAAATTGGATCCTGGAGGCAGAAAGCCGCGGCGCAGGCGAGATCCTGCTTACCTCCATGGATCATGATGGCACAAAAGCCGGCTTTGATAACGGTTTACTAAAACAGGTGAACAATGCTGTAAATATCCCTGTAATTGCTTCAGGTGGCGCAGGTTCGCTGCAGCATTTTGTGGATGTGTTTCAGCAAACCAATGTTGATGCGGCTTTAGCTGCTTCCGTATTTCACTACGGAGAGATCCTGATCCCCGATTTAAAGGAAGTGTTGAAAAGGAATGATATTGAGGTGAGGTTATAAGCTATTTACACGTTCTGCCAAACTTGCTTCGGCAACTTACCTGCATTTTTAGTACTTGCAGGCCAACTGTCCGCATAAATGCCGAAACAAATTCGGCATTGCGGATGTAACTGATAAAACAATGAATATCGATTTTAATAAAACAGACGGGCTTGTACCGGTAATTATACAGGACGAACACACTCTTGAGGTTTTGATGCTGGGTTATATGAACCAGGAGGCATATGATAAAACGGTTGCCGAAAACATTGTGACCTTTTTCTCCCGCTCCAAAAACCGTTTGTGGACCAAGGGCGAAACCAGCAAGAATTACCTGCATGTAAAAGCTATGCACATAGATTGCGATAACGACACCCTACTGATAAAGGTAACCGCCGATGGCCCTACCTGCCACACCGGATCGCGTAGCTGCTTCCAAACGGAGTATAACCAGAACTTTATTATGCAACTGGAAGGCATTATTGCCGACAGGTACGCTAATCCGCAGGAAGGCTCCTACGTAAACAAACTTCGCAATAAAGGTTTGAACAAGATAGCCCAGAAAGTTGGAGAAGAAGGTGTAGAGACGGTTATAGCCGCCTTGGCAGAAACGGAAACAGACCTGATCAACGAAGCGTCCGACCTGGTATTTCACCTGTTGGTACTGCTTCGCGAAAAAAACCTGAACCTCGAACGCATTGCAAAAAATTTAGAGGAACGACACAAATAAGCGGCAGTTCTGCGTTGCAGTGGCAGGTGAGCACACTACAAAAGGGAACTGCAACTGCTACCGCAACTGCAACTTATGATTACTGTACAAAAAACAGCAGATTTAACCGGCCATAGCAACCCTATCTTCACATTGGAGCTATCGCAAAAGCCGGGTATCTTATTCACCGGCGGCAACGATAAAGGCCTGGTGGAATGGAACCTGGCCGACGATACTTTTATCAAAGTGATGTTCCCGGTACCCACAACTATTTATGCAATCCACTGCCCGGAAGGCTACCCGATTATGCTGGCCGGTTTGCGCAGCGGCGAGGTACTGGTTTTTAATTTTATCGAGCAAAAGATCACCCATCGGTTAAGGCATCATGTTAAAGCAGTATTCGACATTAAATCCATCTCCAAAAAAGACGAATTGCTAATAGCTTCAGAAGACGGAACCGTATCTGTTTGGAGTTTGAATACGATGGAATTGCTGCATATTATTAAGGTATCCCATGATACCATCCGGTGTATTGCTGTGAATCCGGACCAAAGCCGTGTTGCTTTTGGATGCCGCGATAATCGTGTGGTGATTTACGATACCGAAGATTACAGCGCGATAAAAGCCCTTGTTGGCCATACCATGGCGGTGTTCTCGTTGCAATACTCCCCCAATGGTGAGTACCTGGTATCCGGCGCGCGCGATGCCCAGGTAAAAATTTGGGACCACAAAACGTATACGCTTATCCAAAACATTCCTGCACATTTGTTTGCAGTGAATCATATCGCCTTTCATCCTACCCGGGCCTATTTTGCTACCGCCAGCATGGATAAAAGCATTAAAATTTGGGACGCAGCAAATTTTAAGTTGCGCAAGATTATCAGCCGGGAAAAGGGATACCCCTGCCATGCGCTATCCATCAATAAACTAGCCTGGAATGGCGATGATCTGCTATCGGTAAGCGATGACAAAAACATCATGCGCTGGACTGTGGCTTTTACGCCATTCATTTAGCAGCTTTCTATTCAATCTATTCAATATCGAGTTACCGGTAACATTCATCTGCATTCTTCGTAAATTGTAAAAGTGTTACGATAAGAAGATGAAGGGAATACTACAATTTAAATATTTCGGGAAGTTGTATATTTTTCTGCTGCTGTTATTGCTGAGCCCGTCAAATACAGTCAAAGCCCGAAAAATCAATACGCCGCATGGCATAGCCGGCTACAGAAGTAAAGCCGGGCCCCAAACCCCACTCACTGCCTGGCTATCTACCCTGATCATTTGCGGGCTATTGTTTGCAAACGTTGCAATGATCCAGGTAAATAAAGATTCCGACAGCTACTAAACTAAGACTTGGAGTACCTCCTGATGCTATGTAGTTTATGCGTATAACGCTTAAGTTGCTCAGAATAAATCCCTTCATTATCCAAACTGTCAATCTTTACTTTGCCTGATGCATGAATTATTTGCCCTTTGTTTAAAATAATGCCAACGTGAGTTATTTTACCCTCGGCGTTTTTAAAGAAGGCAAGGTCTCCCAATTTCGTCTCCGCAAGTGTTTCTACTGATATTCCTTGTTCGGCCTGCATGGATGCATCTCGCTTTAGATTTATCCCGCATAAGCGGAAAACAACCTGGGTAAAGCCCGAGCAGTCGATACCAAAATGGGTTCTGCCGCCCCATAGATAAGGCGCGTTTACATAAGAACGGGCAATATTAGCTAAATTATCAGTTTCGCCTATCTCACCAATTACCTCAAACTTTTCGTTACCAATTTGGCAAGTGGTGCCAGACATGAAAGCCAACGAACTGCCTGCCGACAGGTATATAATAGAGTTATCGGCAATTTTCCAGGCTTGAGTAACCGGCCTGAGCGTTAATTGAGCCGGTTTATGCTGCAAGCTTTGGTACGCCATGTGGCCCAGCATTACAAACTGAAGCCGGTCTATCCAACCGGTGTAAACGTCCAAACTGGTTACTATTTTAGCCCATTTGTTATTCCACTCTATAATCTCAAAGGCCTCACCAAACAGTAACTGCGTTACCATTTCACTTCGGTCGCTGGGTTCGCTGCGCATAGGCACAACAGCAAGATTACAGATGCCGTATTCCATAAATTATTTAGAAGGGGTTAAAGATAAAACAGTTTGATAAATGGTTTCAAGATAACAAAAAAAGGGGAAGCTTGTTCTGCCACCCCTTCCATAATTTTAACTTTTAGTAAATATTAGCTCATGTGCAGCCAGTCCTTTTTTGCATGAAGTTCATCTTCAGTTTCGCGCACATCCTCATCGTCTACGCAGCAATCAACCGGGCAAACCGCAGCGCATTGTGGCTCATCATGAAAACCAACACATTCGGTACACTTATCGGGCACAATGTAATAGATATCATCAGATAAAGCAGCCTGTGCTTCTTCGGCATTTAAAGTATTGCCATCGCCAAAATCAATTACTCCTTTTAAAGCAGTACCGTCGGAAAAGCGCCAGGAAGCGCCAGCGTCATAAATAGCATTATTTGGGCACTCTGGTTCGCAGGCCCCGCAGTTTATGCATTCATCGGTGATTATAATCGCCATATTTTTAAAATAATCTTATATTCTCAATTAACTTTGCCCGTGTTTTACAGACACGCAAATATAACAAAAAAACACTTTAAGGGTTTCGCACCTTAACATATATATGTCAAAATTAGATATTAGTACAACCATAAATGCATTTGCTGAACTAGGAAAACGCCTTTCGGCACCCGATGAGGCTTTCATGGATGTTATTGAAACCGAGCGCCAGTACAACGCGTGGTTTACACCGGAGAGTGTGTTAGCAGCGGTAAAAGCCAATGGTAAAATGCTTAACCGGCAGGATCTTAGCACCTGGCTTGCCAATTATACCATTACCGGAAGCGACGATAAAAAAGTGGGCCTGGTATTGGCGGGCAACCTTCCGTTGGTAGGCTTTCATGATGTTTTATGCGTTTTAGTTACCGGTAATCATGCGCTGATCAAAGCATCCTCACAGGACGCACGGCTGATAAAATATGTATTAAAATTATTGGTAGAGATTGACGGTGCCTATGCAGGCAAATTCAGCTTTGTAGACCGCCTCGCAGATTTTGATGCGATCATCGCAACAGGCAGCAACAATACTTCACGTTATTTTGAATATTACTTTGGTAAAGTGCCCAATATCATTCGCAAGAATCGTAATAGCATAGCTTTACTAACCGGCGATGAAAGCGCCGAAGAACTCCACGCCCTTGGGAACGATATATTTGATTATTATGGCTTGGGTTGCCGCAACGTAGCTAAGGTTTTTGTTCCGGAGGGGTATATTTTCAATAAGTTTTTTGAATCGATAGAGGATTTTAGCCCCATCATCAACCATCACAAATACAACAACAATTACGATTACAATAAATCTATTTACCTGGTAAACCGTGACGAGCATTTAGATAACGGCTTTTTGCTGCTAAAGCAGGACGAACGCCTTACTTCTCCCCTGGCCGTATTGTTTTACGAAACCTATACAGACCTGCCCTCGGTACAAAAACAGCTGGAAGAAACCAGTGATAACCTGCAATGTATAGTTACCACTGCCCCGCTGCAAACCAAAAACCAGGTAGTACCTTTTGGCCAAAGCCAGTATCCGCAATTGTGGGATTACGCGGATGGTATTGATACGATGAAATTCCTTGTTAAGTTGAACTGAAAGCGAAAAGCAGAAAGCTGAAAGCTTATAAGGGCAATGTCGGGTAAAAAAGATAAATTTGCCAAAGAAAGCTTTAAGCTTTGGTCTTTCAGCTTCACGCTAACAAAATGTACATTATAAAAGTAAAGGGCGTTGCCAAAATACCGGATTATGTGCAGCTGCGCGACGATAAGTTTACCTTGCTGGCTTATTTCAGGGTAGACAGGCCCGAGAAATCACTGGATAAGATTGGCCTTGGCGATAAGCACGATTACATTATGGGCATAGTTAAGGATTTGCCTTTTGGTAAAATATTAAAATTAGAGGTATAAAAAATGATAGGCAACTCTATTATAAAATTAAATAACATCGATATTTTCCAGCAGAAACATCTGGTACTATCAAACGTTAATTTACATATAGACAAGGGCGACTTTGTTTGGCTCATTGGCCAAACAGGATCCGGAAAGAGCAGTTTGCTAAAAGTTATTTATGGCGATCTTAATCTTGCCAGCGGGACAGGCCACGCCTGCGGGTACGAACTAAGTAAACTTGCTACCAAGGATATCCCGTTTCTTCGGCGCAAGCTGGGGATCGTATTTCAGGATTTCCAGTTATTAACCGACAGATCTGTAGAGCAAAACTTGCTTTTTGTTTTAAAAGCTACCGGCTGGACAGACAAAAAACTCATATCAGATCGCATTTTGGATGTTTTGGAGAAAGTGGGACTTCGGTCTAAGCTTAAAAAAATGCCGCATGAACTATCAGGCGGCGAGCAGCAGCGGGTAGTTATTGCACGTGCGCTATTAAATAACCCGGAGATCATCCTGGCAGATGAGCCCACAGGTAACCTCGACCCGGACACATCTGAAGAGATTGTGCTCCTGCTGAAACAGATCAGCCAGATGGGCACTGCTGTGGTCATTGCTACGCACGATTATCATATCATCCGTACTTTCCCTTCGCGCATCATTAAGTGCGAAAATGGCAAGGTGCTGGAGGATGTACAGATAGGTTAAAGTTGCATTAGCAGAAAGAAGTTGCTTTGCCAGTGAATAGTTGCATGAAGTTGCTCCAAACTGTTGCCACTGCTGCCGCTGTCGTTGCTATTCTAAATTTTCGCTGCTACTCTAAGCAGCTACTGCCATTGCTACGCAAAACTGCCACTTACTATCTGTCATTATTTACAACCCAAATTACTAACCCTGTCAGCTTGTCGGTTTTACGCTGATGGCAGGATACTTGATTAGCACTATTCATGAATTTTAACGACATGTTGAAGAAAAAAAAGAAGGAAAATTCAGAAACACCTGAAAATACAGTGGAAATGGCAAACGATAGCGGACAAACTGACGAGCAGGAAATAGATCCTCAAACAGAAACCACCGAGGAGGCACCTTCGGCCGAAGATAAATTTAAAGAAGAATTAGCACAGGCGAACGATAAGTACCTGCGTTTATATGCAGAGTTTGATAACTTCCGCAGGCGTACCATTAAAGAACGGGAGGATGCCCGCAAAACAGAAGGTAAAGACCTGATGATTGCATTGCTACCTGTACTGGATGATTTTGAACGTGCTTTACGGGCAATGGAAACTGCTACCGATGTAGTGCCGGTTAAAGAAGGCGTTGCACTCATCCAGCATAAATTAAAGAACATACTTACGCAAAAAGGCTTAAAGGAAATGCATTCGATAGGTACTCCGTTTGATGCTGATATCCACGAAGCCATTACTAATATCCCTGCCCCTACAGATGACATGAAGGGCAAAGTGATAGACGAGATGGAAAAAGGCTACGAGCTGAACGAAAAGGTAATTCGCTTTGCCAAAGTTATTGTAGGCGCGTAAAGCAATTTTGAATAATTGAAGGAATAATTGGTGATTACCAATTCGGTTTTTTCAGTTAATTCATCAACTTTCTACTTAATATATCATATGTGCGTATCGGATTAAATCACTAATTCGCTAATTCACTAAATCAATAATTAAATAAATGGCTAAGAGAGATTATTACGATGTGCTTGGGGTAACCAAGGGGGCAGATGCAGATGAGATAAAAAAGGCATATCGTAAAATGGCTATTAAATATCACCCGGATAAGAACGAGGGCGATAAGGCAGCCGAAGAAAAATTCAAGGAAGCTGCAGAAGCTTACGAAGTACTCAGCAACAGCGAGAAACGCCAGCGTTATGATCAGTTTGGCCATGCAGCTAACGCATCATCACCAAACGGTGGCGGCGGATATGGCGGCAACATGAATATGGACGACATATTTAGCCAGTTTGGTGATATATTCGGCGGCGGCGGTGGCGGCTTCGAAGGATTCTTCGGTGGCAGGCAGGGTGGCGGCGGCGGCCGTCGTGTTGCGCGTGGCAGTAACCTGCGCATAAAAGTGCGTTTAACGCTTGAAGAGATTGCAAACGGTGCCGAAAAGAAAATAAAAGTAAACAAACAAATAGTTTGTAAAACCTGCGATGGCACGGGCGCTAAGGACAAATCATCGTTCTCAACCTGTAAAACCTGCGGTGGCCAGGGTTCTGTACGCCGGGTAACTAATACCATACTGGGCCAGATGCAAACTACAAGCACCTGCCCTACCTGTAATGGCGAAGGTTCAACGATCACTTCAAAATGTACCGTTTGCCATGGCGACGGTGTGGTACGCGGTGAAGAAACCATTACTATTAATGTACCTGCAGGCGTTAGCGAAGGCATGCAACTGAGCATGAGCGGAAAAGGTAACGCGGCCCCGCGTGGTGGCATGCCGGGGGATCTCATTATCCTCATTGAAGAAATCCCCCACGAAACATTGAAACGTGACGGCAACAACGTGATCTACGATCTGCATGTAAACTTTGTTGATGCAGCCATAGGCACCAGTGTTGAAGTACCGACTATAGATGGTAAAGCAAAAATTAAGATAGAGCCGGGCACACAGGGCGGCAAGATCCTGCGCCTGAAAGGCAAAGGCGTACCGGAAGTGAATTCTTACCACCGCGGCGATCAGCTGATCCACGTAAACATCTGGACACCAAAAGCATTGAGTCGTGAAGAGCGCGAAATGCTTGAAAAACTACAAGGCTCACCCAACTTTAAACCCAACCCGGGCAAAAACGAGAAAAGCTTCTTCGAACGCATGAAGGAGTATTTTGAGTAGTTTTTTGAAGTCCGAAAGTCGGTAAGACGGTAAGTCCGAAAGATATATTTGGAAAGCCCGGGATCAGTTTGATTCCGGGCTTTTTTTTTTAACGCATCGCTATAATGTGTTTTGGAAATCGTTAACAAATTTTAAGTGATGTATTTTGCTCAATATCTGATATAGCGCATAAACCTCCTCTAAGATGGGCGCTTTGCTAAATTCGGTTTCGAGTTTCAAGTTCATTTTTAAAGATAGAAATTAGAATCTCAGCAAGCACTCATTGATTTATTTCATCTGGATGGCTACTTGCTTTTCTAATTCGTTAGCCATAAAGTTAATTCAGATACACTATATTAGATTTTGAAATCTAAACTAAAATAAGTCACCCTACCAATCCTTAATGAAAATCAGCGTTAGAACACTTACTTATGCAACATGGCTTACGTATTTTTATATAGTGATGCTGGTTTACCTGTTTATTGTCAAACACGTTTTTGAGAACCGATTCCCGGTGGGTAGCTTTTTGGTTTACACTATGTTACTCCAATTTGTTCATTTCTTCTTATTCTTCTACCTAACTATCATACTTATCCGGTACCAGCAGCACCAGGCAGTGATCCGGGCATTTAAATTTTATACCGCCACCGCTATATTGATACTTATTGGCTACCTGGTTTCCATAAGGCATTGGAGCTATTTCGTTAGTGCAGGCGCTGGGCTGATCGCGCTTTATTCGGTTATTAATTTGATCGTTCAGGTGCGTAAGATCGGCCACCCTTTATTATTGAGATATTATAGAATACTGGTCATCATGATCATCACTACAATGATCGTTAAAGGTTTTATAACAGTTGGATTGCCCTACCTCTACACCTTCTCGCTGCCTAACGGTCTTTACAGTTTCGCAGCTGTATATTCAGATCTTTTTTCGCTGTTGACACCAATTGCGATGTTATTGATCTTTCATAATATTGCCAAACTGATCCGCAATCCCGCAATTGTTGCTCAAACCGAAGAAGAATATCTGTAACAAATAATTACAGCCTTACTCTAATCAGGCATATAACTATATCACAGCATGCTAAGCATCCGTAACATTGTTAAAGAATACGCCGGTCACCGCGCGTTAAACGATGTGAGTTTGGAAGTTGAAAGCGGCAAGATCTTTGGCCTGCTTGGGCCAAACGGCGCCGGTAAAACTTCCCTCATCCGTATCATTAATCAAATAACTGCGCCGGATAGCGGCGAAGTATATTTCAACGGCGAAAAGCTCAACCAATCGCACATCGAGCGCATTGGCTATCTGCCCGAAGAACGCGGCCTCTATAAAAAAATGGAGATTGGCGAACAGATGATCTACCTGGCCCGACTGAAAGGTTTGAGCCGTGCAGATGCGACCGTAAAGCTTAAATTTTGGTTTGATAAGCTAGGCATGGAAACCTGGTGGAAAAAGAAAATAGAAGAGCTATCTAAAGGGATGCAGCAAAAGGCCCAGTTTGTAGCTACCGTGCTACACGAGCCGGACCTGATCATCCTCGATGAACCCTTCAGCGGTTTCGACCCGGTAAATGCCGAACTGATCAAAGATGAGATCCTGGAGCTAAATAGAAAAGGCGCTACCATCCTGTTCTCTACCCACCGCATGGAGTCTGTTGAGGAGCTTTGCGATTCGATAGCACTGATCCATAAATCGCATAAAATTTTAGATGGCCGGGTGAAAACCATTCGCCGCTCTTACCGCAACGACACTTATTTGGTTGAATATACCGGCGGCCATATCGATTTTGATGGCTCGCAGCCTTTTGACATCATCAATGATATAGCCGGGGATGATGACAGTTATACCATCAAAATCAAACTGACTAATTCGTCGGCCAATGATGTATTGCAGTACCTGCTGCCAAAAACCCGCATCAATATGCTGCAGGAAGTGATTCCGAGCATGAACGAGATCTTCATTGAAAAAGTAAACCAAAAAGGTTAAGCCATGAATAAAGTATTACTTATTATACAGCGCGAGTACATTACCAGGGTACGTAAAAAGGCTTTTATTGTGATGATGTTGGCCGTGCCGCTATTGATAGCCGGCATGACCAAACTCATTGCCTATGTTGCTCAGGACACCGATCAATTGAATAAACAACAAACCATCCAGGTAATAGACAACAGCCATTCATTTGCCGGAAAATTTAAAGACGTAAAAAACATTCATTTTAAACCAATTAGTCAGCCCTTAGCACAAGCCAAAAAGAGTTTGAACGAGAGCGAGGAACTTTCTATTCTCCTTATCCCGAAAGATTACACAGAAAATCCGGTTCAGTTCCTTTCCAAAAAGAAACCCTCATTAGTACTGACAGGAGAGATAGAAAGCCAAATGAACGAGATTGCCTCAAACAATACTATGCTGGCTAACCACATTGACACTGCTGTATTAAATAAAGCTAAAAAGAACAGGGTAACTGTAAGCGCATTAGAAGTTACCGATTCGGGTACTAAGGATGCGGATGTAGGCACCAGTATGGCTGTAGGTGTAGCATGTGCGGTACTCATTTACCTGTCGCTGTTTATCTATGGTGCTCAAGTAATGCGCGGCGTCATTGAGGAAAAAACAAGCCGCATTATCGAAGTGATTATTTCTTCGGTAAAGCCATTTCAACTAATGCTGGGTAAAATCATTGGTGTTGGTTTGGTGGGCTTAACGCAATTTACCGCCTGGATCGTACTATCCATCCTTGCTACTAAAATTGGAGGTAATAATGCAGGAGGTGGTCTGGGGCAGTTTCTATTAACATTGCAAAACCTACCATTCGGTTATATCTTATTTTGCTTTATATTTTACTTCATAACTGGTTACCTTTTGTATAGTGCACTATTTGCGGCAGTAGGCTCTGCCGTGGATAGCGAAACAGAGACACAACAATTTATGTTTCCCATTACCCTCCCGTTGTTATTTACCTACCTGCTTTCTGTTACCGTTTTATTCCGAGCGCCCGACAGCCCACTGGCTATTTGGTTATCCATGATACCATTTACTGCCCCTATCGCAATGATGATTCGCGTGCCTTTTGGCGGCGTTCCCGACTGGCAACTTGCATTGTCTATGCTATCCATGATTTGCGGATTTATATTCACCACCTACGTGGCATCGCGCATTTATCGGGTAGGCATTTTGATGTACGGTAAAAAAGCCAGCTTTAAAGAGTTAGCCAAATGGTTTTTTTATAAAGAGTAATATCTGGCCTGGAAAACTATACTATTTCAACCACCTTAACTATCATAATTAAACATCCCGCGTAGAAGGAAACTTTTACCGGGATTTTTTACTTTTGGGGCAGATGCCCAAGAACGAAAATACAACCGCCGGTAAAAAACGCATAGCCGTTATAGACCTCGGCACCAATACTTTTCACCTGCTGATTGCCGAAGGCACGCCGGAAGATTTTCATGTACTTTGCCGCAGAACCGAGCCTGTGAAAATTGGCGAGGGCGGTATCAATAAGGGTATCATCCAGCCGGCGGCATTTGAGCGCGGCCTGGAATGTATGACCGAATATCAGCGATTGATAGCAGAACACCGGGCGACTGATGTAAGCGCCATAGCAACATCGGCCCTGCGCAGTGCAGCGAACAGTAACGAATTTATCGAAGCCGTGGAAGACAGAACCGGCATCCGGATTGAGATCATCAACGGCGATAAGGAAGCTGCATTTATTTATAAAGGAATTGATGCTGCCGGTTGTTTAACGGATGAGCATGCGCTTATCATGGATATAGGCGGTGGCAGCGTAGAATTTATTATTGGCAATGCCGACGAGATCCACTGGAAACAAAGCTTTGAAATTGGGGCTGCCCGATTAATGGCGATGTTCCATAAGACCGACCCGATACCGCTAACCGCCATTAAAGAGCTTACCGCCTATTTGAACACACAACTGATCGAACTGTTCAAAGCCGCAATAAAGTACCGCCCTACCCTGCTGATTGGCTCATCGGGCGCATTTGAAAGCTTTGCAGAGGTGATAGCATTAGAGAATGGCAAAAAGTTCGACCTGCTCCAAACAAAAGTGTACGAATTTGATACCGACGACCTGCTTGATCTGATAGAGCGGCTGGTAAAATCCAACCATCATAAACGCGCCACCATTAAAGGGATTATCCCCGTACGGGTAGATATGATTGTGGTAGCCAGTTTGATCACCATTTACATTATGCAAAAACTGGGCTTAACAGAAGTAACGCTTTGTACGTATTCTTTAAAAGAAGGAGTGCTGGCGGAGTTACTGGTTTAGAGCGTATAAGCCATCATACAAGTGGAAAACCCAATTATTAAAACGAGACCGGCACTCAGTAAAAATTCTCGACGATAAATGAATATAGCTAATACTAAACAGGCAGTTATATGAAATGCTATGGCAACTGCATCAGCCAATATGTTCAATTCAGCAGGAGCGATAAACCTAAAGTAAATAGTATACATTAACAGGATCAAAATATTCAATCCCACAATAACCATTTTTGGGTTGGCATTGGTTTTTTTAGCCTCTTCCATCGTTCAGCTTGACATTACACCAACCACGCAAGTTGAGAACCCGATCACCAGGATCAGTAGACCGCTCAAAGCCCAGATCCCTTTTCTTAGCGCAATAGCCAGCACAAAACACAATATAATATGGATTATAAATACAGGCAACGCCGAAAATATGCTGCCAGCCGTTAAAGCGCCGATGATGCAGTAAAGTGCGAAAATACCCACATTGAGGCCGACCACTTTAAAATTACTGCTATCTCCTTTTTTTTCTGGTATTGGTTCCATAGCTATCAAAAAGTTGCTGCAATTTCGGTTCGTAATTGTTCCAGGTATTCGCGCTTGTCGTCCCGGTAAAAAATGTTCATGGTTTCAAACGGGATAATCTGCATATCCTTGTTTACAATATGCACGCATGATTTCTTGATGGCCCGTACATCAAAATTCTGTGCATCAATAAAGTTCATGATAATTACCCTGAACAGGTTATCATAACCCAATTGTGGAGCGTCGATCTCCGGCAGGCAGCACATGATAGATTTTAAATGTTCTTTAGCCTTTTCTACCGAGTTACCGGTGCTGAACATATTCAGCAGGTGCCCTTTCAGCTGCTCGTCCTGCTCGTAAACGATGGTGTTTTTAGAGTTGTCAAGCAAATCGTCGGGGTTGATCATCCGCGTAAGCGGAAACACTTGTCCGCCTAACTTAAGCGCATAACCCATTACCAAAGCATCTGGGTTACAGGGAACGGGGATCAAATCATTTGCATTAAATATCTTGGTTTGTTCCAGTATCGCAGTGCGTACTTCGGTCATGGTATAGCGGTCGGTAGCCGGATTAAAGTTCTCCAAGCGGCCCGCCTGTTGTGTAGGCTGAAAAGTTACTCCACGGATACACGGTTGTTTCAGCGCATATTCGATGATCTCGCCTATTTCGTCGGTGTTCAATCCTTTTTGAAGGGTAACCACCAGCGTGGTAGAGAGGTTATATTTGTTGAGATTTTCTATAGCTTTTTTACGCACTTCACGCAGATCTTCACCCCTCATCTGGATCAGCGCTTCCGCTTTAAAAGAATCAAACTGCAGGTACACTTCAAAATCGGGCTGATAAGAGGCCAGGCGTTTTACAAAGTTTTCGTCTTTTGCTATGCGGATACCATTGGTATTCAGCATAAGGTGCTTGATAGGTTTTGTTTTGGCAATATCCAGGATCTCAAAAAATTGTGGGTGCACGGTTGGTTCGCCCCCGCTGATCTGGATCACATCCGGCTGGCCTTCGTTCTCAACCACTACATCTAGCATTTGCTCAATTTCCTGCAGGGTACGGTGCCTGCCATAATGTGGGGAAGACATAGCGTAGCAGGTTGGGCAGGCCAGGTTGCACCTGTCGGTTACTTCTATAACCGTAAGGCAGGAATGCTGCTCATGGTCGCGGCAAAGTCCACAATCGTACGGGCAGCCATAGTGTGTTTCGGCATTAAACTTCAGCGGCATTTCGCTTCGCTTGGCATAGTTGCGGCAGTTTTTGTAGTATGCTATGTCGGTTGCTATCAGCACTTTTTCAAACCCATGCTGGCGGCAGTTTTTAAGCATATAAACTTTGTCATCCTCAAAAACTATTTTGGCATCCACCCGTCGCAAACAGGTAGAACAAATGCTTAGGGTAAAATCGTAATAAATGTACGGGCGATCAGGCATGGTTGGCGAGTAGTTTATTTGGATAAGCAAATACTTTATAATAATACAAAATCCCGGTAAGAGATACTAATTGGATCACCGATAAACCGAAGCTAAAAAAGTAATCGGGTTTAATAAACTCTATAAGCAGCCTGAACAACAGGTAGCTGGCCATAAATACTTTAAACCTTGCCCCGTTGGCAAACCGGTGCTTTCGCTCAACAGCCAGCAGTGTGATCCAAAGTGCGACCCAAAATAAAATTTCATATAAATTGGTGGGATGCCTGCGGATACCATCTCCAAAGTTGATGGCCCAGGGCAGGTTACTGCCGATGCCGTAAGTACCATCTTCCAGTCCCGCCAGAAAACACCCGGTACGACCGATGATCATAGCCAGGATAAGCGGATACACCATCAAATCACCGGATGAAACCTTTACGCCAATTTGCTTTTTTGTGAGCTCTACCCCTATCAATCCACCTAACATACCACCAACAATTGTTTTGTTACCCATAAAGTAGATGAGATCAAAATGCGACAGCATGACTGGGTTTTCGAAAATACCAACAAGGTGTGAGCCAATGAAAGCGCCAAATGCGGCGCCAATGAAAATGGTCAGCCGTTGGCTCGAGGAGATCTGGTCGTGCGTGTTTTTACGCAGCCAGGCATAATACCGGTAGCCGATAAAATAAGCCAATGTTTCGCAAATGAAATGCACTGGTATAGCTGATGAGCCTATTGGGATATTTAAGGGGAAGTGCAAGCGCTTACTTGTTTAGGATCCTGATAAAGATAGCGATTTATCCAAATATTAAACTAAAAACAGATTTGTTAGGATGCCTTTGTATATTGGTCAGCATTTAAGCCCCCCTATGAAAAAAGTATTCATCTGTATCCCGCTGTTAATTGCATCCGCATGTATCGCCCAAGCGCAAAAGAAAAACAGTAACGATACCATCAGCACTAACTATCAGCCCCCGGCTATATTTTCCACCACGCCATTTACCGAAAAAGGTAATGAGTCCCACTCGGCAAATGGTGAACCGGGCCCCAAATACTGGCAAAACCGGGCGGATTACCAGCTGGAGGTAAAACTGGATACGGTGAGTAAAACTATCACCGGCTCGGCCAACATCAGCTATACCAATAACAGCCCCGACGCACTGCAATACCTGTGGCTGCATTTGGACCAGAATACGTATAAAAAAGATGCCCGATCTAACTATGTTACAGGTATAACCGCACCGGATCATACCACCGGGTATAATGTAGAATCGGTTGAAATGCTGCAGAACGGAAAGAATACCAGGCTGAATTATGTTATTACCGATACCCGAATGCAGGTGCGCCTGCCCGCAGCCGTTAGCGCTAAAGGCGGTAAGATCAATTTCGTTGTAAAATATCATTACACGGTGCCCGGCAATTTTGGTGGCCGTACCGATTATACGGATACCAAAAACGGTAAGATCTACGAAATAGCCCAGTTTTACCCGCGCATGTGCGTTTATGATGATATGCGCGGTTGGGATACCGCCCCGTTTTTAGGCAGCGGCGAGTTCTATCTGGAATATGGCGATATCGATTATAAAGTAACCGTTCCTGCAGATATGATTGTGGCAGGCTCGGGCGAACTGCTGAATCCGGCTGAGGTTTTAACTCCCACCCAAATAAGCCGTTTGGCCGCCGCAAAAGCAAGTGATAAAACGGTGATGATCCGCAGCGCCGCTGAAGTAACCAGCGCATCATCTAGACCGGCCGGTAAAAGCACCCTGACCTGGCATTTTAAAATGTTCAACACCCGTGATGTGGCCTTTGGCGCTTCCAAAGCGTTTATATGGGATGCAGCAAGGGTGAACCTGCCGGGTGGTAAACAATCGCTGGCGATGTCTGTTTACCCAGTAGAAAGCGCAGGTATTGAGGCTTGGGGCCGCGCCACTGAATATTTGAAAGTGTCTATTGAGTATTTCTCAGAAAAATGGTTTGTATACCCTTACCCTGTTGCGGTAAATGAGGCCGGTATTGCCGGCGGGATGGAGTACCCGGGTATTGTTTTCGACGGCATAACGGATAAGGGTAAAGAATTATACTGGGTAACTGCGCACGAAATTGGCCATAATTGGTTCCCCATGATCGTTGGCAGCGATGAACGCCGCTTCGCCTGGATGGATGAGGGCTTCAACACTTTTATAGATATCTATGCATCTGATGCCTTTAATAAGGGAGAATATGCACCAAAACGCGATGGTGAATATGCTGAACACGGTGGCAACCCTGCTGATGAGATCGTTCCCTATATCCTGGACCAGGAATCGCCAAGCATTATGACCCAGCCCGACGCCATCCCAGAAAAGTATCGACACCCGCTCACCTACTTTAAGCCTGCCTTCGGATTGGTCTTACTGCGCGAACAGATCCTGGGGAAAGACCGGTTTGATTATGCCTTTAAAAACTATATCCACAAATGGGCCTACAAACACCCGCAGCCCGATGACTTTTTCCGGTCGATGGAAAACGGTGCAGGGGAAGACCTGGGCTGGTTTTGGAAAAGCTGGTTTTACAATAATTATAAATTGGATATAGCACTCATCGACGCTGAATATACAGACAAAGACCACGCAAAAGGTATCAAAGTAACCGTTGCCAATAAAGAATTAATGGCAATGCCCTTTACCGTGGCGGTGAAGTTTAAGGATGGCAGCACCCAGCGCAACTACCTGCCGGTAGAAACCTGGCTGCAGCAGAAGGTAGCAACCTTTATCCTGTCATCACCAAAAGAAGTTGAAAGTGTTACTGTGGACCCGGATAATGCCCTGCCTGATATCAACAGGAAAAATAACGTAAAAAAGCTGTAGCGCTTAGAACAGGATTGAAAAATTTGGCGGGGGCTTTAGGTAGTAACGCAATACTTTGCGATTTGCGTTTGATACGCAGCAGCTTTCAGCAACGGATCAGCATCTATGATTGCCTATGGGAGGCGCGAAGTATCGCGTCTCTACAATTCTGAAAATTTTCAAATTCTGTTAATTCTGATTCAGACGACTCAACTGCTGATACACCTTCTCGGTAGGCAAGCCTACCACATTAGTGTACGAACCATTGATGCGCTCGATGCCGATCAGCCCAATGCGCTGCTGGATGCCGTAGGAGCCGGCTTTATCAAAGGGCTGATATTCCTCCACATAGCTCCTGATCTCGTGATCGGTTAGCTTGCGAAAAAAAACTTCGCTCCTGTCGTAAAATTTATTGTATTGGTGATGATGCAGCAGGCAAACCCCGGTGTAAACTTCGTGCACCTTGCCAGATAAGCGTTGTAGCATTTCCACAGCATGGTCGGCATTTTCCGGTTTTCCCAATATTAAACCATCTATAGCCACTATGGTATCGGCTGTTAAAACCACCTCATCGGTAACATCCTCATCAAAGGCTTCAGCTTTTTTAACAGCAATGTAAAGTGCTATTTCGGCGGGTGTCAATCCTTCAGGGTAAGATTCATCAACTTCTTTTAAAACCACACGGAATTCGATATCCATCAGTTTTAAAAGCTCTTGCCGGCGGGGGGATTTGGATGCGAGAATGAGTTTTAAATTTTTCATTGCCTTTTTAGACCATAGTCCATAGACGATAGTCTATGGATAACCTTCATTTAAATTTCTGCTACGGCCCATTGACTATGGACCATCGACTACCTACCAGCTATAGGCCTGTTCGTTCATCCACTTGCCCTGAATCTTCATCACCTTTTCGATGATATCCCGAACGCAGCCCTTACCACCAGCATAGGGAGAAACAAATGCACTAACGGCTTTGATCTCTTCACAGGCATCAGCTGGGCAAACGGGCAGGCCAACCATTTTCATTACCCCCAAATCGGGGATATCATCGGCCATGTAAAGCACGTTTGATGGATTGATGCTTTTTTCCTCCACGTAGATCTTAAAACGCTCGGTTTTAGTATGAGCACCCAAATAAACATCATTGATACCCAGGCTATTTAACCGGAACAGAGCGCTTTTACTGCGGCTCCCCGAAATTGCGGCCACATTATAACCGCTTTTAACGGCCAGTTGTAAAGCATACCCATCCTTTATATTAAAGGCACGGCTCTGGATGCCGGTTTCGGTAACGGAGATCGAACCGTCGGTTAGCACACCGTCCACGTCAAAAATAAAAGTTGTTATGTCTTTAAGCTTGTTTAAAAAGGATTCCATGGTTTAGGATTACACCGATTTTTTAGGGATTGCACCGATTTGTTTTAATTTTACCGAATAGGAAAGTTCATCTGCACATATGTAATTTGCACATCTGCACATTACAAATTATTGATTGTCCCGCCACTCGTAAACCCAGGCACTTTGAATTTGCTCCAAATGGCCTTCGTTTGATTGCTCGCGGGTACCGGCAAAGTTAGGGAGAGAAAGTACCCAATCCACCAATTCGGTAAACCGGATGCGGTAGATCTTTGATTCGCTAAAATCATCGCCAAACTTTTCGTAAAGGCTCATGGCTATATCTTCGTAGTCGTTCCATTGAATAGGAAGCGCAAATTTGTCGTTCGTCATTTTATATGTACTTAACGTATGGTTATTTACGTTTGGTGCTCAAATTTAATTAGTGCCCCATAAAATCCGACTGGTCGGGCAGGGTAACTTCTATATCGCCATCTATTACTACGCACTGGCAACCCAGGCGTGAGGTAATACGCGGGTTCACCGCCCTGTCGATAAAGTCTTCTTCTTTATCAGAGATCTCCTGCAGGCTGTCCATGCCTTTGTTTACATATACATGGCAGGTGCTGCAACCGCAAACGCCGCCGCAATTATGCTGTAAATCTATGCCGTTTTCCAGGCAAACGTCTAAAACAGACTCACCTTCGGCAATAGGGAGCTCGATCGTGTCGTGATCCTTTTCTTCAAAGTTTATCTTTAGCTTAAAAATATTCATTTTGGCAAAAGTAACAAAATTACTTATCCCCGTTACCCAAGTTATCGTTTTTGATAATATCCTGACTTAGTAATTGATAAATTTTCTTTAATCCGGCCTTTCCCTCAAGCATTTGCAAATGCGCTTGCATTGTTTTTTCGTCATTTCGGATCGCCGGCCCGGTTTGTACCAATGCCGGTGAATGCACCTTTATCTTGTCGGCAGTTTCGGCAATCAGCGGGCGAAGCATGTCGAAACTTAATTCGTTTTCCTGCAAAAGTCCCTGCGCTATACCGTAAAGGTAATTGGTAAAGTTGCAGGCAAAAACCGCAGCAAGATGCAAAACTTTACGCTGCGCGGAACTTACGCGGTAAACATTATTACTGATGGTACGGGCCAGTTCTTCCAGGTGTTTGGTGATCTGCTCATCGGCGCCTTCAATACACAGCGGTACCTGCCAAAAATCCAGCTCTTTTGTTTTGCTGAAAGTTTGCAGCGGGTAAAATATCCCGGCATTTGTTGTAAATTCCAGCAGCGTTTGCAGGCTCACCGCACCGGATGTATGTACAATGAGTTTTTGATGGGCAGACAATCGAGGCACAAGTTCTGCAATAGCATCATCCTTTACGGCTATGATAAATAGATCGGTCTCCGCGCTCACATCGGCCAGGCTATCAACGGCGGTGGCCCCTACATGATAGGCCAGCAAAGCAGCATTATGCATGTTAGGGCTGTAAACCTGTACTATCCGGTGCCCGGCATTTTTAAGCGCCGCCGCCAGGTGGGTAGCAACATTTCCCGATCCGATTAAAGTTATCCGCATTATATATTGAATTAGGATGTGGCGTAAAATTAAATAATTCCATTACTTTTAACCTTTAATAAAACCTTATTCTCCCCCACAATGAAATTTTTCAAAAACCTGCTAAAGGTTATTCTCGTTCTGCTTTTTATTGGAGCCGGTGTAATTGCCGCTATGTTCTTCAGCTTGAACAAAGAAACTAAAGAACTTACTTACAACTTGCGTAAAAACACTAACGGGCTTTATGTAGAAACCAGCCAGGGGGTTACACATTACGAACTGGATGGCCCCGACTCCGGCAAAGTGGTGGTGTTAATCCACGGTTTCAGCGTACCCTATTATATCTGGAACGGTACCTATGAATATTTAACCGAGCATGGTTTCCGTGTATTGCGGTATGATGAATTTGGCCGCGGCTACTCCGACCGGCCCAATGTTGTTTACAATAAAGAACTTTACCTTACGCAACTGAAAGAGCTGATTCAAAAACTGCACCTCAAAGAACCAGTGAGCCTGGCAGGCGTTTCATTTGGCGGGGCTGTAGCCGCTGATTTTACCAATGCATACCCGGAGATGGTGGATAAAGTGATATTGATAGATCCGGTTTACAAATTTGATAAACCCGACCTGCTGCCTTTTATTACTACTTTTAAAGAGGCATTAGGTGCCGATAAAAGGGCGCTCGGGCAATTATCCGATTTTAAAGAACCTGATAAACACCCTACCTGGGTACAGCAGTATACCCCGCAGATGGAGTACAAAGGCTTTCGGCAAGCACTGGTGTCCACCCAGTTTAACTATAATTTTAATGCCCGCGAAGTTTATACCGAATTGAACGCTAAGCATAAAAAGGTACTCTTAATTTGGGGAAGGGATGACAAGACGGTGCCTTTTACCTATAGCGATGACATAAAAAACGTATTAAAAAGCGAATTTTTGCCGGTGGATGATGCTGCACACCTGCCATTTATTGAACAGCCAGACATTGTAAACCCTGCCTTGGTAACATTTTTAAAAAACTAACATCTAAATAAAACATTATAAACACTATGAACACATCACTCATCACTACCAGCACCGGTTTAGAAGGATATAAGATCACCAAACATTTGGGCGTTGTACGCGGCATAACCGTTCGCAGCCGTAGCGTTGTGGGTAATTTCGCCGGCGGCATCCAGTCGTTGTTCGGTGGCAGGCTCTCTGTATATGTAGAACTTTGCGAAAATGCCCGTGAAGAAGCCTACCAATTGATGATTCAACATGCCCAGGCTTTGGGCGCTACCGGTATCGTAAACATGCGATACGACGCGAATGAGGTAATGCAGGGTATTACCGAGGTCTTAGCTTATGGCACTGCTGTAGTAGTGGAGAAGGTATAATAGCAGCCAAAAATTGCAGGCACCTGTACACCTTTTTAGCCGTCGGCTAAAGCCGGCGGCAAAGAAGTGCTTTAAATCCACAACCAGAGAGTGCTTCATTGCCGCCCCATTTATGGGACGGAGCAGATGGTGAGCTTGCTCACCGCGCTCTTTTCCGCCGGCTTTAGCCGACGACAAAGAAGTGCATTAAATCCTCAACCAGAGAGTGCTTAATTGCCGTCCCATTTATGGGACGGAGCAGATGGTGAGCTTGCTCACCTCGCTCTTTTCCGCCGGCTTTAGCCGACGACAACGAAGCGCTTTGAACCCTCAATTAGAGAGTGCTTAATTGCCGTCCCATTTATGGGACGGAGCAGATGGTGAGCTTGCTCACCTCGCTCTTTTCCGCCGGCTTTAGCCGACGACAACGAAGCGCTTTGAACCCTCAATTAAAGACTGCTTAATTGCCGTCCCATTTATGGGACGGAGCAGATGGTGAGCTTGCTCACCTCGCTCTTTTCCGCCGGCTTTAGCCGACGACAACGAAGCGCTTTGAACCCTCAATTAAAGACTGCTTTATTGCCGTCCCATTTATGGGACGGGCAGGCAAGCCTGGTTAAAATCCAGGCGCCCTCGCTTTGCGCTAAATTCTCTCAACAACACTATATTTGCTGCAAATAAATCTGCTATGCAAATCATCAAGCAATATATAGAAGAAAACAAACAGCGTTTACTGGACGAACTTTTTGAACTCCTGCGTTTTCCATCCGTTAGCGCCGACCCAAAATACAAAGCCGACGTTTTAAACGCCGCCGATTTTGTAGCCAAAAAACTAGTTGATGCCGGTGCCGAAAAGGTAGAAGTTTGCCAAACGGCCGGTTATCCAATCGTTTATGGTGAGAAGATCATCGATGCTTCCTTGCCTACGGTTTTAGTTTACGGCCACTATGATGTGCAACCTGCAGATCCGCTGGAACTCTGGAAAACACCTCCCTTTGAACCAACCATCCGCGATGGCAAAATTTATGCCCGTGGCGCCTGCGATGATAAAGGCCAGTTTTATATGCACGTTAAAGCATTTGAACTGATGATGCAAACCGATACCCTGCCCTGCAATATCAAATTCATGATAGAGGGTGAGGAAGAAGTTGGCTCAAACAACCTCGGCATTTTTGTTAAAGAACATAAACAGCGTTTAAAAGCAGATGTGGTACTGATATCTGATACCTCGATGATCAGCATGGAGCACCCATCATTGGAAACCGGCCTGCGCGGACTATCTTATCTGGAGGTAGAAGTAACCGGCCCCAACCGCGATCTGCACTCGGGCGTATATGGTGGTGCTGTAGCAAACCCGGCCACGATTTTGGCTAAAATGATCGCATCCTTGCACGATGAGGACAACCATATCACCATTCCCGGCTTTTACCATGATGTGCAGGAGCTTACCGAAACCGAGCGAGCGGAATTGAACGCTGCACCATACGATGAAGCAGCATATAAAACAGACTTGGATATTGCTGAAGTATGGGGCGAAAAGGGCTACACCACTTTTGAGCGTACCGGCACCCGCCCTACTTTAGAGGTAAACGGCATTTGGGGTGGCTATATTGGCGAAGGTGCTAAAACCGTGCTGCCATCAAAAGCAAGTGCAAAGATCTCCATGCGTTTGGTACCCAACCAAACCTCGGAAAAAATAACGCAACTTTTTACCGATCACTTCCTGTCGATAGCACCCAAATCTGTTAAAGTAAAAGTAACTCCGCACCATGGTGGCGAGCCTGCTGTTACGCCTACCGACAGCATTGCTTACAAAGCGGCCCAAAAAGCCATCGCCGAAGCATTTGGAAAGCAGCCGATACCGACCCGCGGCGGCGGCAGTATCCCTATTGTAGCTTTGTTTGAAGCTGAACTGGGCTTAAAAACCGTACTCATGGGTTTTGGACTGGACAGCGACGCACTGCACTCGCCAAATGAGAAGTATGACATATTTAACTATTATAAAGGGATCGAGACTATCCCGTTATTTCATAAATATTTTGCGGAACTGAGCAAGTAGTAAATCGTCTGAATCAGAATTTACAGAATTTCTAAATTTTCAGAATGTGCAGATCTAATTCTGTGAATTCTCTAATTCTGTAAATGCTGATTCAGACATCTAAAAACTCCACTTTTCACAACCTGCCAAAAACTCCTCATCGGCATCTGCCCCTATTCCCGGCGCATCGCTGATGCCCAGGTGGTAACCATTGTATTGGGCACCGCCCACACAGGGGTCAATTAAATGGCCTAATTTGCAGGTATCCATATCATAGAATTGAATATTGGGACTGGCGTAAACGAAATGGAGCTTGCTGCTAAGGGCAATCCGGCTTTCCAGCATGCCGCCCATCATACAAGGAATGCCTTTTTCGGCGCAGGTATCGTGGATCTTTTTTGCTTCAATAATACCGCCGGCTTTGGCCATTTTAATGTTTACGTAATGGCAGCTGCCGCTGTTGATCTGCTTGCGGGCATCGTGATGGTTGTAAACGCTTTCATCAGCCATGATCTTCACCGGCGAGCGGCCCATCAGTTCGGGCAGCAGGTCATCATACCAGGTGCGCATTGGTTGTTCGCAAAATTCTATATCGTATTCGCCAAGCGCCTGCAAAGCAAACACCGCTTCATCAAAGCTCCAGCCCTGGTTGGCATCTATCCTGATCTTCATTTCCGGCCCGACGGCCTCACGGATCTGTTTGATCCGTTCTACATCTGTTGCGGCACCTTTACCCAGCTTTACCTTCAATATATTTGCTCCGGATGCCTTAAACTCAATTGCCTTTTTTGCCATTACCTCCGGCGTGCCTATGCCAATGGTGATATCGCTTTCCACCACCCGCTTTTCCCCGCCCAGGAATTTATAAAGAGGCAGTCCCGCATTTTTCGCAGCAATATCAAACAGCGCCATATCAAAGGCACTCTTAATGGTACCATTACCTGCGGCGGCATTATGTAATTGCTGCATGCGGGCAGGGATTTCCAGCGCGTTTTGGCCTTTCCACAATTTAGCAAAGTCTTTAGCCATCACCAGGCAAGTATCCTGTGTTTCGCCAACAATCATCGGGAAAGCCGAGCATTCCCCTACCCCGTAAAAACCAGCGTCGGTATGCACACGAATAAAAGTATTTGCCGCGTGATCCATTGTACCCGTAGCAATGGTAAAAGGTTCCATGGGGATACTGAAACGATAGATATCAACCGAAGTAATAATTGCAGACTGCTTGTTCATTTGAGTAGATGCTTAGCGCTAAAATAGAACAAATAATTTTGGAGGAGACTTGAGTGTATATGAATTGGGCGAATTTATTGAGTGAACACGAATTTCACTAATTATTCGAATTTTCTCAAATCATATCGCCTATGCACTAAGCCACTTGCAAATCAAAATTCGTGAAATTCGTTTTGTTCGATCAAATTCGTGTTCACTTAATGGGCGTTCAATGGTCGATGTTAATAAAACATATTGCAGACTGAGTGAACACGAATTTCACGGATTAGGCGAATTTTCTCAAATCATTTCGCCTTATGCACTAATCCACTTGCAAATCAAAATTCGTGAAATTCGTTTTGTTCGATCAAATTCGTGTTCACTCAATTCGTGTTCACTCAATTATGTTCACTTAAAATTAACAACTTGCACTTTATCATAATTATTTTATATTTGCGTTAGTACTTCGTACTAATCCATTTCGGCACTCCGGTTTCTGCCTCTTTTTTAGGAAACTGTCCATGTGCCGGGAACACTTCAAGATATTTTACTTCATTAAAAAAATACATGGCATTAACTACTTTGCCTGGTGAGTTTGATTATAACTCTACCCGGAATAAACTTTTACTTACCGAATACGGCCGCAACGTGCAAAACATGGTGAAATACATTGTTGCACTGCCTACTAAAGAAGAACGCAACAAATATGCACAGGTGGTGATAGACCTGATGGGTTTTTTAAACCCTCACCTGCGCGACGTAGCCGACTTTAAGCACAAACTTTGGGATCACCTGCACATTATATCTGATTTTCAACTGGATGTGGATTCTCCGTACCCAAAGCCAAGCCCTGAAGCTATCCATTTAAAACCCGAGCCACTTAAATACCCGCACCAACGCATCAGGTACAAACACTATGGCAAAACCATAGAAATGATGATAGAGAAAGCCAAAAGCATTGAAGAGCCGGACCGTCGCCGCCATATGGTGCAGGCCATAGCCAATTTCATGAAAATGGCCTATGTACAGTGGAATAAAGATTCTGTTGCCGATGACCTGATCTTGTCGGATCTGCTGCACTTATCGGGCGGTGAATTAAAATTGGAGGAAAACGTTAACCTTAACAAGGTAGAGTTCCGCACCAATCCATACAACAATAATCAGAACAACAACAACAACCGGGGCGGCCGCACCAACAACAACCAAAATAACAATAACCAAAACAACCGCAACAATGGCGGTGGCGGCGGTGGTGGTGGCCGTACCAACAACAATAACCCGCGGAATAATAATAACAACCAAAATAACAACCGCGGGCGTAACCCGGGTGGCGCTAAGAAATATTAGTAGGTGGTCAATAGTCCTTGGTCAATAGCCAATTATCCTGGGCTCTTTGTTAATAGATCATAACAGATTGTATAAGTAATATACTTTTCTAATCTTTGCCAAACTATGGTCTATCGACTATGGACCATGGACTAAAACCATACTTATGAGGAATGCATTTGAGATACAGGGCGGTAAAAAGCTAAAAGGCGAGATCATCCCGCAGGGTGCCAAGAACGAGGCGCTGCAAATTATATCCGCTGTATTACTTACCGGCGAAAAAATGACCATTAATAACATACCTGATATACAGGATGTTAATAAACTGATTGAATTAATTGGCGATATGGGTGTTGAGGTGAACCGCACGTCGCGCTCTACCTGCACTTTCGAGGCCAAAGAAATAGACCAGGATTTTTTCAATTCCGACGCTTTTAAAACAAAGGGCGGCGGTTTGCGTGGATCTATTATGATCCTGGGCCCGCTGCTGGCTCGTTTTGGAAAGGCGTCTATCCCAAAACCGGGTGGCGATAAAATCGGCCGCCGCAGGCTGGACACCCACTTCCTGGGCTTTGAGAAACTGGGCGCCAGGTTTGATTATAACCCGGAAAATGGCTTTTACAACGTAGATGCATCCAACCTAAAAGGCACTTACATCCTGTTAGATGAAGCATCAGTTACCGGTACGGCTAACATTGTAATGGCTGCCGTTTTAGCCAAAGGCACCACTACCATTTATAATGCTGCCTGCGAGCCCTACCTGCAGCAGCTTTGCAAAATGCTTAACCGCATGGGCGCTAAGATCAGCGGTATTGCATCCAATCTGTTAACTATTGAAGGCGTAGAAAGCCTGGGCGGCACAGACCATACCATGCTGCCGGATATGATCGAGATCGGATCGTTCATCGGAGTTGCTGCTATGACGGGATCTGAGATCACCATTAAAGATGTTAAATACAAAGAGCTGGGAATGATCCCGGATGTATTCAAACGCCTCGGGATCAAGATGGAACTGCGCGGCGATGATATTTACATTCCATCACAGGATCATTATGAGATCGATACGTTTATTGATGGCACACTGCTAACCGTGGCCGATTCGCCATGGCCGGGCTTTACGCCCGATCTGCTGAGCATTGTGCTGGTAGTAGCCACACAAGCAAAGGGTTCGGTACTTATTCACCAGAAAATGTTTGAGAGCCGTTTATTCTTCGTAGATAAACTGCTGGATATGGGGGCCAACATTATTCTTTGCGATCCGCACCGTGCTACCGTTATCGGCCTGGACAAGCAAATTCAGTTGCGTGGCATCTCTATGACCTCGCCGGATATCCGTGCCGGAGTTTCCTTACTGATTGCTGCGCTATCAGCAAAAGGTAAATCAACCATCTACAATATCGAGCAAATAGAACGCGGCTATCAAAATATAGATGAGCGTTTAATTGCACTGGGTGCAGATATAAAAAGAGTTTAAAATAAAACGAAAGCAGAAAGTGCAAAGCAGAAAACCGCTGTTTTGTCTTTCTGCTTTTTTTTATAGCTTTAGCCTTTCAGCCCCGAGCGTTCAGCTTTAACAACCAATTAATGCCCTACAAAAACCGGAGATCAAGTTACTCTAAGTTCATCATGATCTTTGTTGCGCTAAAGGTGCTGCTAAACCTTTTAGCCATCAGCCGTTTCGGGTTTCACCGCGACGAATTTTTGCACCTGGTTTTGGCAGACCACCTGGACTGGGGTTACAAAGAAGTGCCCCCGTTCATTGCCATACTGGCTAAAATTACGTTGTCAGTTTTTGGCGATTCGGTATTCGCAGCACGCATCTTCCCCACTATAGCCGCCGGGCTCATCGTTTGGCTTACCGGGCGCATCACCGTAGAACTGGGCGGCCGGCGGTTTGCTATTACCCTTGCCTGCCTTGCCCTAATCTTTGCTCCGGCGTTTGCCGCAAGCGAATATCTTTTTCAACCCGTAGTGTTCGATCAGCTTTGGTGGGTAGTTACCGTGTGGCTTTTTACCAAGTATTTAAACACTGCCGATGTACGCTACCTGTATTGGCTCGGCGCTGCTGTTGGCCTTGGAATGCTTACCAAGTATACCATGGCTTTCTTTACCTTTTCGCTCATCATCGGCATCCTCATCAGTAAGGAAAGGAAATTACTTTTTAACCGCCATGTCATCATAGCCGCTTTAATTGCCGTACTTATATTTCTGCCCAATATCATCTGGCAGTTTGCACATCACCTGCCGGTGATTAATCACATGAAAGAACTGCGCGCCACCCAGCTGGACTATGTTACCCCGGGCGACTTTAGTATGCAGCAATTACTGGTGAATGGCCCCGCCCTTTTTGTTTGGCTTGTCGGTTTTGGCTTCCTGCTGTTTTCGTTTTCGCTGAGGCGATTCAGGTACCTGGCTATTGCCTATATCCTCATCTTTCTATTTTTGCTGGAGATGAACGGTAAAAATTATTACCTGTTTGGGGCGTATCCCATGCTTTTTGCGGCAGGTGGTTTTGCATTCGAGAAGTTCATCAAACGCTCTAATGTAGTATTACGCGTGGCCGCAATATTATTTTTTGTAGTGCCAAACCTATTGATCCTGCCTATCGTACTACCAGTACTGTCACTGGATAAAACACTTGGCTTCTTCAGATACACGCGGCAAAATTTGCCCTTTTTGGATTTTATTATCACTTGGGAGGATCTGCAAAAACACCCCACCACGCAGGATTATGCGGACATGCTAGGCTGGGAAGAGATGGCCCAAAAGGCAGCGGCTGCCTATCACAGCCTTACGCCCGAACAGCAACAGCATGCGCAAATTTACGCTGATAACTATGGCGAAGCCGGTGCTTTGCACCATTTCCACAAAAAGTACAACATGCCAGATGTAGCTAGTCTCAATAGCAGCTTTACCCTTTGGGCCCCACCTACGCTGGATGCGCGGTACATCATCTATGTAGATGATGATGACAATGTAGAGAGAAGGCTTGCCCCCATGCTGGATAGTTACCGCAAAACCGGCGAAGTGCTTAACCCCCTGGCCCGCGAAAAAGGCACCAGGATCTATTTGCTCATCCAATCTTCGCAAAAACTCAATAATGTATATAAAGCAGAGTTGGCGAGGAAGAATGAGGAGTAGAGGATGATGTGCAAATGTGCGGATTTAAGATGTGCAGATAGAAAGCACCTTTTTTGCTGCCTTTTGCTGCCGCGAGATTAGCGTAGCGTATCTCGTGGTGGGCATAGTGCAAGCTTCCAGCTTGCGTCAGCTGAAAGCTGACGCAATGCATAGTCACGAGTTGAAAGCTCGCGACAGCGGTGGTGGATAATGATGTGCATATTAAAAGCACCTTTTTTTGCTGCCGCGAGATTAGCGCAGCGTATCTCGTGGTGGGCATATTGCAAGCTTCCAGCTTGCGTCAGCTGAAAGCTGACACCATGCATAGTCACGAGTTGAAAACTCGCGACAGCGGTTTGAAAACTCGCGACAGCGGTTTGAAAACTCGCGACAGCGGTTATAGCGTATTAAGTATTTCATATTTTTTTTGCTGCCGCGAGATTAGCGCAGCGTATCTCGTGGTGGGCATAGTGCAAGCTTCCAGCTTGCGTCAGCTGAAAGCTGACACCATGCATAGTCGCGAGTTAAAAACTCGCGACAGCGGTGTCACGAGTTGAAAACTCGCGACAGCTGTAGTATTTCATATTTTAAATATCGAAATGTTTAAAAAAAAAGACGCGAGGTATCGCGTCTCTACAATTAAAAACTTTTCAGCTTTCAACTTAATCCTTTTAGCTCCCTATGCCGATATCGCATTGATAATATCGTACTGTGTGATGATCTCGATGTTGCCATGCTCATCTTCTACCAGCACAGCGATGTTATCCTTATTGATCATACCGGAGATCTTATCGATAGAGGTATTCAGATCAACAAAGGGGAACGGTGCAGTGGAGATACTTTTTACCGGCTGCGATTTAATGCCCGGGTTTTCCATCAGCGAACCAAGGATATCACTCTCCGTTATTTTACCGATCACCATACCTTTTTGCGTCACCGGGATCTGGCTGATGTTTAAAGATTTGATAGTGTTAATAGCTTCTAATACCGTTTTCTCACAATCGATGGTAACAATTTCCTGGCTTTCTTTTTTGCTGATGATATGGCGGGCAGTCAGTTTTTCTTCCTTGATAAATCCGCGGTCGCGCAGCCAATCGTCGTTATACATTTTACCCAGATAGCGGGTACCATGATCCGGAAAAATCACCACCACCACATCACCTTCCTTAAACATATCCTTCATTTGCAGCACACCGGCAATGGCTGAACCGGTAGAATTGCCGGCAAAAATACCCTCCTTACGGGCGATCTCGCGGGTCATCAGCGCCGCGTCTTTATCTGTTACTTTTTCAAAATGATCGATCAGACTAAAATCGACATTCTGCGGCAGGAAGTCCTCGCCGATCCCTTCGGTAATATACGGGTAGATCTCGTTCTTATCGAACTCGCCTGTTTCTTTGTATTTCTTGAATATGGAACCATAGGTATCAATACCCAAAACTTTTATGGCCGGGTTTTTTTCTTTCAAAAACCGAGCAGTGCCGGAGATGGTACCGCCGGTGCCCACACCTACTACCAGGTGTGTGATCTTGCCTTCGGTTTGCTCCCATATCTCTGGACCTGTTTGCTCATAATGGGCCTGCGAATTGCTCAGGTTATCGTATTGGTTTGGTTTCCACGAGTTGGGCACCTCGCGCTCCAAACGGGAGGACACCGAATAGTATGACCGTGGGTCTTCCGGATCCACGTTGGTAGGACAAACAATCACCTCTGCACCAAAGGCACGCAGCGCATCAAATTTTTCTTTGGATTGCTTATCGGTACTCGTGAAAATACATTTGTAGCCTTTTATTACCGCGGCAATGGCCAGGCCCATACCGGTATTGCCCGATGTACCTTCGATGATAGTTCCGCCCGGTTTAAGCTTACCGCTTTTTTCAGCATCCTCAATCATTTTAAGGGCCATACGGTCCTTAATTGAATTACCGGGATTGGTGGTCTCTATTTTGGCCAGCACAGTAGCTGGTATATCTTTTACTACTTTATTCAGCTTTACCAGGGGCGTATTGCCAATGGTTTCCAGGATATTGTTATACCACATACTTTAAAATTAATAATGGGTTGTTGGCGATAACACCAACAGCGGCGAAAATCTACCAAACCTATCGATAAAACAGGTTAGGACGCAAAATTACCTTTTTTAAAATGATATTTTTTTATGGAAAATCATTTACTGCTGCATCTTCCTGTTAAATAATAATACCAACAAAAATTAACCACAGGGACCAGCCAACCCACAATAACCCCGTTATGCCGCCATCAATTACCAAATTATTTACTGCTTTATGCCTGTTATCGCTTGCATCCGGCAATGCCACCGCTCAAAATCTGCTCAGTAAGAGCCGGCAAAGCAGCTATTATACTTATGTATATCAACTCAACGATGCGGATGTACTGAAGTATTATCAATCGGCCGGGAAATCTTTCTCCGACGTCGCTTTGCACACACCGGTAGATTCGTTTAAAACGGATGGCTATTGGAAGAATATCCTACCGGAGGGCAACTATGTAAAGGTGTACGCCGAACAAAATTCCCTGAAGTATACATTGCTGGAGAATCATTCGGCGTACTTAAAAATGTTCGTCACCCAGCGCGAACATCGTTTTACGCTTGCCGATAAACAGGGGCAATACATTAGTAAAGCGGTAGTGACGCTAAATAGCAAAGCAGTATCCTTTGATGATCAAAGCGCCACCTGGTATTTTAAGCGGGCTAAAGCAAACAATATCCTGAGGGTGGATTATGCCGGAGTAAGCAACTTCTTTTCTGTAGCCGACCAAGGGCGCAATAACTATAGTTACTACCACCCAACCTGGCTGAAAAGACGCTGGTCTTCCTTAAAAAATCTGTTCAGGAAGCGCAATCATTACCCGCAGAGTGCCTATACCGGTTTTATGGTTTTTAATAAGCCGGTTTATAAGCCGCGCGATACCGTAAAATTCAAAGCTTTTATCCTGAATCATCGCGATAAAAAGCCGGTTGCGCAAAAACAATTGCTCGTTAAAGTGGGCACCTATAGCAGTAAAAAAACTTTAGGTATAGTAACTGCCTACCGACAGGGTGGCTTTGAATACAGCTTTTTATTAACCGACAGCCTCGATTTAGACCTTGACGATGACTACACGATAGAATTATCAGAGATCGATAAGAAGGCCAAGCCAAAAAAGGATGACGACGACGATGATGACGAACAAACCGACAATAAAAAAGTAATGCTCACGGGTAACTTTAAATATGAGGAGTACGAACTTAAATCTGTAAAGTTTGCCATGCGGGCCGACAAAAAAGAACACTGGCCGGGCAGCCCTTTGGCGATATACTTAAAAGCTACCGACGAGAATGACTTGCCGGTAGCCGATGGCCGTGTTAATTTAAAACTGATCACCAGCCGGGTAAATGATTACAAAACGAACCATGCATTTATTCCCGATACGCTGTGGCTGCATAAAATAACGCTGGATGCCATTGGGGAAACAAAAGTTGTGATCCCGGATTCTATTTTCCCGAAGGCCGGGGTGGCCTATGACATAGAAGCGCAGTTTTTAAACTCCAATAACGAAGAACAGACTGAACACCTCTACGAGAAATTCATTTACAGGCGGTTTAATATTTTAACAGAGATAGTAAACGATACCTTAAAAATAAAACACGAGGAATTTGGGAAATCTATGGTAACTCAGGCGTTTGTAAGTGTTTTAAATGCAGAAGGTGACGCACTATCTAAAACTAAGATAACGCTGCCGGGCTCCATCCTAATCAACCCTAGTGCTGCTGAATATCATATTGCCACCGATAGTACCGACATTGATGTATCACTAAAGGAATTTGAAAGTAACATATCCTTATCCGGTGAACGCACTGCCGACTCTGTTTTCATCAGCATCAATAATCCGCGTAAGCTGCCGCTCTTTTATTCGGTGTTTTCCGGCGGCGCACTCATAGATGGCGGAAAGGGCAAAACCATTGCCTATAAGCGCGCCTACAAGAGCAGCAAGCCCGTTACTTTTACGGTAAACTACGTTTGGGCCGGGCAGGTTAAAAAGGAAGAGGCGAGTGTAATTTACAGGAAAGACATACTCAACCTCAACGTAAAGCAACCCGTTACCGTTTATCCCGGGCAGCAGGTAACAACCGATATTGTAGTAACAGATGCAGCAGGAAAGCCCGTTGCCAATGCCGACCTCACCGCATGGGCACTCACCAAAAAATTTGCCTACAACGTACCCTATATCCCCTATCTTGGCAAAGGCTATAAAAATGCTGCGGTGCTGAATTTGTTCCGCTTGGAAGATATAGATGGCAGGGGCATGTTGAAATTAAACTGGGCACGGTGGAACCGGGAAATGGGGCTGGATAGTATTACCTATTTTAAATTTACGCACCCTGCCACCCTATTCAAAATTGAAGAACCGGCTTTAGACAGCATAACACAGGTAGCACCTTTTATCGTGAAGAACGGTAATATCCTGCCGGTACATATCCTATTTATTGACGAAAAGCCGGTATACTTTAGCCAGGCGCAACAACTTAACCCTTATAGTTTTAAAGTTAGTCCGGGTTTACATACGCTTAAATTCCGGCTGGATACATTGTTGCTGACACTGGATACTGTGCGGGTAAATAAAGGGCGCAAACTCATCATGAGCATCAATGCTGACTTGCTGCATGCGGTAAAGATGAAAGATTCGCTCAGTAAATATGAGGCCGACCTGATCAACCGATACATGATCACGGTGGTCAATAACTTCGACCAAAAGAAATCGCTCATCCTGCAAGAGGACCGCACCTTTTTTCTTAACCCCTACGGAGTGGCAAATAAAACCATTCTTACGGGCCCGCTCAGCACCAACTTCACCATATTTGACCATAAAGGACGAGGGCAGCAATTCTTTAACGCTGAACCGGGATACTCCTTCCTCTTTGAACCGGGACTAATCAGACAAAAAAGTATTGGCACTCCCTACCCGTTCAGCCGGTATTTGCCGGGAGCAACAGGCGGTACCAATTACCGGCAACAGGTACTCACCAACCGCATGGCCGACAGCATCTGGCAGGATTATCTGAATATACGCAGCTACAGTCAGCAGCTGTTTAATAATCCACCAGTCAAATCAGGCAAAACCGGGCAGTTGGTTTACGAGCAGTTAATGGTGAAAAATGAAAAATATACGCTCATTAAAAATGTACTAATTTACCGTTACGACGACCCGGATTACCTCCGCATTTACCCTGGCAACACCACAGATTTTGGCAGCCTCTCCGCAGGAAAATACCGGCTATTTTTTCTATTAAAAGGAGACGCGTACGATGTAAAAGAAAATATCGAAGTGAGAACAAATGGCATTAATCACTATCAATTCCAGGTACGCCCGGCACATTCAAAAGATGCGGTAAGTATAACTGCAGGCAATATAATCAGTAACCGGAGCTCCAATACCTATAATAATTACGATTACCAGATTGAAAATGACCAGCTAAAATTAAAAGAGGCGTTCAACGATAAATACCTGGATAAAGCAGCTTTTGATCAACTAATTACCGGGAAAGTAACGGACAAAGATGGTAAGGAACCCCTTGTTGGCGTAAATATCCGCGTTAAGGGCACATCAATAGGCACGCAAACAGATATTCACGGAAACTTCCGGATAAAATCGCCAACTAACGCTAAGCTTATTATTACCTATATCGGCTTTATTACAAAGGAGATAGATGCTGTAATTGGGCAACCGCTTCAAATCAACCTTTTTGCCAGTTACAAATCTTTGAATGAGGTTGTTGTGGTAGGTTATGGCACAACCAGGAAGAAAGACATGACAAGCTCGGTGAGTACAGTCACTATTCAAAATTTGCTGCAGGGCCAGATGGCCGGCGTTTCCATTACCGAAGGGGCACCAGGTGCAGGTATGGAAATCAGGATCAGAGGAAACGCATCGCCAGGCAATCAGAAACCGCTTTATGTGATAGACGGGGAAATTGTGGCCGATCTGAAGGGCATCAGTCCGGATATGATTGGCGAGATTAGCGTACTAAAAGCTGCTGCCGCAACGGCGCTTTATGGGTCGATAGCAGCTAATGGCGTTATATTGATCAGTACCAAAGGCAAAACTAAAGAAACAGCCGCTACTGCTGCCGATACCACCGTTGGCGCAGGTGTGCATAGCATCCGCAAAAACTTTGCGGATTACGCTTACTGGCAGCCCAAGCTCACTACCGACGAAAATGGCAAAACCAGCTTTACCAGCGTTTTCCCTGATGATATTACCAACTGGCGCACTTTCGTTATCGGTATAAACGGCAACCGGCAAAGTGGCTTTTCCGAAAAACAGATAAAATCATTTAAGCCGTTAAGTGCCAATTTTATTGCCCCGCAGTTTGCTGTGGTGGGCGATGAGATGAATTTGATAGGTAAAGTAATGAATTATAACGCCACCCCTGTAAAGGTAAACCGCATTTTCAGCTACAATGGCAAGATACTGAAGCAAGGTAATCTCAACATTAGCAACGCAAAGATTGACACACTAAATATTACAGCTTCTGCTACCGACAGCCTGGAGTTTGAGTACAGCATAATACGCGACAACGGTTATTACGACGGCGAGCGGCGCAAGATCCCGGTAATTAAACCGGGCGTGCAGGAAACCAAAGGCATTTTCGCTGCGCTGGATAGGGACACCACCCTCAGCCTAAAATTCGACCCTTCAATGGGGCCGGTAACTTTCCGTGCCGAGGCCTCTGCCCTGCCCGCACTGGCTGAAGAAGCCCGCAAACTGCGGGATTACAAATATCTCTGTAACGAACAGCTGGCTTCTAAATTGAAAGGTCTGCTCTCTGAAAAACGGATCAAAAGTTTCCTGGACGAAACTTTTAATTATGAAAAGAACCTATTGGATGTTATTAAAAAACTACAGGCTAACCGCAGAAGCACCGGTACCTGGGGATGGTGGAAAGATTCCAACGAAGAGCTTTGGATCAGCCTGCATGCTGTGGAAGCGTTGCTGGATGCCAAAAGTATGGGATACACCGTGCAGATTGATAGCCAGAAATTAACAGACTACCTGATCTATCAAATGGAAAGCTACCACAGTGAGGATAAACTGGTGTGCCTGCAATTACTGTACAAACTCGGCGCTAAGGCCAATTATGAGAAATACCTTGGCGTAATTGCGAAAGAATACAACAGTAGAAAGGTGCGCGATCTGGCGGACTACAACCGCTTCCGCCTGTTGCTTTTAAAGCAGGAAATCGGCTTCACCGTTAAAACGGACAGTTTGCTTACCATCAGTAAAGCCACCATGTTTGGCAATGTTTACTGGGGCGAGGATAATTATCGTTTCTTTGATAACTCCGTTCAGCTGAGTGTGCTTGCTTACAAAATTCTTAAAAATGAAGGCAAACACCCGGCAGTGCTGGCCAAGATCCGCGGCTACTTTTTGGAGCAGCGTAAAAAGGGCGAATGGCGCAACACCTATGAGTCGGCACTGATCCTGGAAACCATTTTGCCCGATCTGCTGCAAAACTACGGGCAAATCAAACCTGCTACGCTTACTATTAACGGGGCATCCAAAGCAACGATAACTACTTTTCCTTACACCACTACGCTTAAAGACAATAACATTACGCTAAGTAAAACCGGCAGCCTGCCTATTTACATTACCGGTTACCAGCAATTCTGGAACGGCACGCCGGAAAAGGTAAGCAAAGACTTCACGGTGGATACCCGCTTCGAGAAAAAGGGATTACAGGTGAATACGCTGAAAGGCGGCGAAACCGTGGAGCTAAAAGCCGAGGTTACTGCCCGTGCAGATGCCGATTTTGTAATGATAGAGATTCCTATCCCAGCCGGTTGTTCTTACGAAAACAAGGACCAGCAATGGGATAACAACGAGGTACACCGCGAATTCTTGAAAGAAAAAGTGAGCATCTTTTGCCGCAAGCTAAAGCAAGGCAAATACGCTTTCACCGTAAACCTGATGCCACGTTATAGCGGTAACTACAACCTAAACCCGGCTAAGGCGGAGATGATGTATTTCCCCGTGTTTTATGGCAGGGAAGGGATGAAGAAGGTGGTGGTTGGAAATTAGTTTCACCAACGGCGTCATGCGGAACTTGTTTCAGCATCCCACAGGACAGGTAAACGGCCTACCGGCAACCTGTCCTGTGGGGTCCCGAAATAAATTCGGGATGACGGCTTATTTTAAAACTTCAAATGCTTCACCGTTAAACCTCCATTGATCAGTTGTTTCAATGATTCGATCCCTACACGCAGGTGGGTTTCTACATATTGTTCGGTAACGGATGAATCACTTTCGGCAGTTTTTACACCTTCCGGGATCATCGGCTGATCTGATACCAGCAGCAATGCGCCGGTTGGGATCTTGTTGGCGAAGCCCGTTGTAAAAATTGTGGCGGTTTCCATATCGATAGCCATGGCGCGGAGGTCTTTTAAATACTTTTTAAAGTCTTTATCATGCTCCCAAACGCGGCGGTTGGTGGTATAGCAGGTGCCGGTCCAGTAATCGCGTCCATAATCACGAATGGTGGTAGAGATGGCTTTCTGCAGGGCAAAGGACGGCAATGCAGGCACTTCAGCAGGCAGGTAATCGTTTGATGTACCTTCGCCGCGGATAGCCGCTATAGGCAGGATAAGGTCACCTACGTTATTCTTCTTTTTCAAGCCTCCGCATTTGCCGAGGAATATAACGGCTTCCGGGTGAATGGCTGTTAAAAGATCCATTACTGTAGCTGCAACCGAGCTGCCCATACCAAAATTGATAATGGTGATACCGTTAGCAGTAACGCTTTGCATCGGCTTATCCAGGCCCATAATGGGTGCGTTATCATGCCATTCGGAAAACAGCTGCAGGTATTTGGAAAAATTGGTGAGGATAATGTATTTGCCAAACCCATCAAGCGGGCGGCCGGTATAGCGCGGCAGCCAGTTGGCAACAATGGCATCTTTGGTTTTTAACCCGGACTTTACGGGCGATTGTACTTCTTTAACTTTTTTGGCGTCTTTTGATGTTTCCTCTTTCTTTACATCTAGTTGTTCGTTCATTTTTTGAGTTCTCCTAATATTTATCCCATTGGCGAATTCCGTTGGGGGCGTTTAAAAACCTTTTTATACAGCAAACCCCGGCGGATTATGGCCAGGGCTGCGGGTTTTGTTATACAAATATAGCTATTTAAAGCGAATTTATTGTTAAGCTACCTTTAACTTTTTAAGATCAGATTTCTCAAATTTCTCTATTGCATAGTCCAAAGTGACGTTTAATCGCTTTACATCTTTCTTAGACGGAAACTCAAACATCGCATCGATCATGATGGCTTCACATATCGAACGCAGGCCACGTGCACCTAATTTAAACTCCATCGCCTTATCAACAATAAAGTCCAGCACATCTACGTCGAACTCAAGTTTCACGCCTTCATACTCAAACAGTTTTTTGTATTGTTTCAATAACGAGTTTTTAGGTTCGGTAAGGATATTGTGCAAGGCGTCCCTATCCAATGGGTTCAAATAAGTAAGCACCGGCAAACGACCGATCAGTTCCGGGATCAAACCGAATGATTTCAGATCCTGCGGAGTGATGTACTTGTATAGATTTTTCATATCTACTTCGCTGTCATCCCGTTTCATTTTGTAACCAACCGTTTGTGTACGCAGCCTGTTAGCAATCTTTCTGTCGATGCCGTCAAACGCTCCGCCGCAAATAAACAGGATATTACTCGTGTTCACGGTGATCATTTTCTGGTCGGGATGCTTGCGACCGCCTTGTGGCGGTACATTTACCATAGTGCCCTCCAGGATCTTTAACAATGCCTGTTGTACGCCTTCACCGCTTACATCACGGGTAATGGAGGCATTATCGCTTTTACGGGCAATTTTATCCACCTCATCAATATATACAATACCACGTTCTGCGGTGGCCACATCGTAATCTGCACTTTGCAATAACCGGGTCAGGATGCTTTCAACATCCTCGCCTACATAGCCAGCTTCGGTTAAAACCGTAGCATCACAAATACAAAAAGGTACGTTAAGAATCTTAGCAAGGGTTTTAGCCAGCAGGGTTTTACCTGTACCGGTTTCACCCACCATAATGATGTTTGATTTTTCTATCTCTACCTCATCCTTATCAACCCTTTGGTTTAAACGCTTGTAATGGTTGTAAACCGATACAGCCAATACCTTCTTTGCGTCGTCCTGCCCAATAATGTATTGGTCCAAATGGGTTTTAATCTCGTAAGGCTTCAATACAGACGGCGTGGCCGGAGAAGCTTTTACTTTACGCACTTTAAGCTCTTCTGCCAGTATCTCATTAGCCTGGTTAACGCACTTATCACATATATGCGCATCCAACCCCGCTATCAGCATCAGTGAGTCCTGCTTACCTGCCCCGCAAAACGAGCATCTGATCTCCTTGCTGTTCTTATTCATCTGTTTACCCTTTATCAAAAATAATCAATTTGTACCTTAAATGCAATGCCCTTGGCTACCAAGAAATACGTACCAGTCGTTATTTTGTTTTATTAATATTCCCTCTTAATACTTCATCAACCATACCAAATTCCTTGGCTTCATCGGCAATCATCCAGTAATCACGGTCTGATGCTTCCCAAACTTTTTCATAAGAGGCGCCGCTATGATCTGCAATGATCTGGTATAGTTCTTTTTTCAGCTTAGTGATCTCATGGTAAGTGATCTCGATATCACTTTGCTGGCCCTGCGCACCACCTGATGGCTGGTGAATCATCACCCTTGAATGTGGTAATGCTGCACGTTTACCTGCTGTACCTGCGCACAGTAATACGGCACCCATTGATGCAGCCATACCTGTACAAATAGTAGCTACATCGTTGGAGATGAACTGCATGGTATCATAGATCCCTAAACCGGCATAAACCGAACCACCCGGGGAGTTGATGTAGATCTGGATATCGCGCTTCGCATCTGCCGATTGCAAGAAAAGCAATTGCGCCTGTATAATATTCGCGTTTTGATCATAAATGGCGTCGCCAAGGAAAATAATCCGGTCCATCATTAAACGGGAGAACACGTCCATCTGGGCAACGTTCATCTGGCGCTCTTCAATGATATAAGGCGTCATGCCGGTTGGGTTATAAATACCGCTCGGCATGCGGCTGCGGTCAATGTTTGCTATATATTTATCTACAGCTAAGCTATTTAAGCGGTGATGCTTAACGGCATATTTACGGAATTCATTTTTATCGATATTACTGCTCATGATATTTGTTTTATAGAATTTAATGCTTTTTGGTAACGGCCTTAAATATAGTTGTTAGTTGAATAGATTTGGTGATATAAAGTTTTTGTAAAGTAAAAATTATCTCCGTTTGTATTTTTCAATAATTATGAGTTGGATGAAGTGCCGGGAAGCAAAGAAGTACAAAAACAGCTCGTTATACCTGTCGCGCTCCGGCACCTTTCGCCTCCTCTGAATTTAAATTGCGCTCTAAACGCCAAAAGCACCTGCTTTTGGCAAATGCTTTTGGTAAAGGGTATTTTAAAGAGCGCTATGCTTAGTCTTCCAGTTTATTAAAATCTGTAAACAGGATCTCTTTTTTGTCGAGCGTGATAATGCTTTTGATGTAATCAAAAACCTTTACGGCTTTAACTTCTTCAAAAATCTTGTTCGCATTTTCTTTCTCTTGCAAGTATTGAACGGTGTACTGGGCCAATTGCTCCTCAGGAAGCGATTGCTGGCTGTACGCACGGAACTGCTGATCTAAACTAGCTTTTGCGTAGGCAAAAACCTCATCGTATTTAATATCGATGTTGCCATCTCTAACGATCTTGTTTGCAATCAGTGTCCATTTCAGGTTTTTTGCAAAATCATTGTAACCACCTTCCAGCTCTTCGTCTGATAGTTTTTCGTTGGTTGTTTTCAACCAGCGTTTTAAAAACTCATCCGGCAGGTTAAAATCTACCTTGCTTAAGCTATAATTGTAGATATCGTTCTGCAGTTTGCGTTCGCTATCCTGCTTCATCATACCTTCCAGCTCCTCGGTAATTTTTTCCCTGAAGCCTTCTTCGGTAGTCACTACACCTTCACCAAATAATTTGTCAAAGAACTCCTGGTTTAAATCGCCTTCTTCCAAACGGTTTACATTTTTTACCGTCAGTTTAAAGTTCGATTTCAAATCAGCCGCTGCTTCTTCATCAATTTTTAATAAACCTGCAACCTTAGCTGCGTCGTTACCAAAAGCTGCCTGAACATCCAGCGTTACTTCATCACCCTTTTTTAAACCTATTAACGAAGCTTTTATCGCCTCATCTTTTATTTGATCTAAACGAACTGATGCCGTGTTACTAATGCCATCCTCAAAAACACTACCATCCGGAGAAAGCTGTGTTAATTCGGAATAAAGAACGTCATCACCTGCCGATACGTCAGGATTTGTCATTTTGCCATAAGCACGACGGATATTTTTAACCCTTTCGGCCAAAGTATCTTCGTCAACTTTAATAACATATTGGGTAAGCTTGTCGGTAGAAGTGAAGTCAATCGCAAACTCAGGGGCTAATCCAATTTCGTAGTTAAACTCAAAATCGTCAGCAAAATCCCAGTTATATTCTTTGCTTTCGTCGCCGCGTTTCGGCAAAGGCTGGCCAAGCACTTCCAGTTTTTCTTCTTCCAGGTATTTGTTAAGCGTATCGCTCAGCATGCTGTTAATCTCATCAACCAAAATGCTTTTGCCATACATCCTTTTGATATGTGCAGACGGCACCATCCCGGGGCGGAACCCTGGTATTTTAGCCTTTTTAGCTTGATCTTTAATAACTTTCTCAACCCTTGGCTGGTAGTCAGCCGGGGCTAAATTGATCTTTACAACCGTGTTAAGGTCATCAACTCTTTCCTGTGATATATTCATCTTTTTTACCGGATATTTTAAAACTATACTAAAGCTGCCATGCGCATTATCAAAACGGATGGCAGCTTTTTAGAGGCGCAAAAGTATGAATTTATTTTGAATTTACCGGGAAGGCAATTTGTTTTTGAACGGTACAAACTTGCTGCTTACCTGTTTAAGCCAAACAGGTATAGCAGCAAGGCCAGCACCTTATCAGTCGATCTTGGTTAATGAGGACGAGCCCGACTTATCATTGCTGACGTTTGATGGATTACCCCGGTAAACCACTTCGGATGAGCCGCTGCTGTGAATACTTAAAGATTTAAGTACATTAATTTTGCATTTGCTGGCACCTGATGTTTCGATATTATATTTACCGACCACAAAATCAAGCGCATCAATATCACTGCTGCCGCTCATGTCCAGATCATGCGATGCCGCCTGCCCTTTTAGTACCAGTTCTGTGCTGCCGCTGCCGGAGGTATGCACATCGGCTGCGCTCAGATCCATATCAATATGAGTTGAACCGGAAAGATCGAAGTTGAAATTGCCCGCGTTGATCTTCCCCTTCGAGACTATCTCCACCCCTCCTGACGAGTGGATCTCTTCCAGTTTTTTTACGCCTATGGTAACCGTCATTTCTGTTTGGCTATCCAGGTTACGATTGGTATATAAACGCAGCTTACCACCTTCCACGCTAGTTTTGATGTACTTCAGCAGGTTATCATCGGCAGATACGGTCACCACCGATGAGCTATCCTGTACTATATTTACTTTAAAACCTCCGGAGATATCGATGCGGGTAAAATCAACTACCGTGCGCTTTTCTGTCGCAGCATTGCCCGAGCCGTGGATCCGGCGAAACCTTTTACAGGACGACGATAACAGGGTAATTGATAAAACGGCTGCCAGTAAAAGTATTTGAGTATATGTCCTTTTCATTGGGATGGGGTTTTGTTTTTTTTGACGCGGTTTAACGGTATGAAGTTACACTAAAACTAAAAATAAAAAAGCTATTGCATTTGGCAACAGCTTACGTGATATCTTAACAAAGAATGGTATGGATTAAAGAACGGCAATATCGGTATTATTTCTGCGGCTTGTTTGGGTTTTTGTTTCGTTTACAGTACTGAAATTATCGTTTACAATGCTGGCGGTGTCGGCATACCGTAAGCTGTACTCGTTTACACTGCCGCTCAAGGTTGCTTTTGCGTTATCGTTTAAAGTAAGGCTGGTTTTATAAGCATCCAAATTTAACTGGGCGGTTGCGTTGTTATTTAAATCGATGTCAAATTCTATTTTTGACAGGCTGCCGAATGATTTAACAGTAGCATTGTCGTATGCTGAAATTGCGCGCAGATCGTTAGCGGTAACCCATACCACCAATTTTTCTGCTTTATATGAGGAGATGCGTAACACACCGTTCTGGCTCTGCACGAGGGCGCTTTCTGCATAGTATTGATTGTAAACTTTTACCTGGTCGGCGCTGCCGTCTGATACGTAAAGCTCCACGTTTCCGTGAACTTCTATTTTGCTGATGCGGCTTACATTAGTTAAAGTTGTACTTACTTCTTTGCCGTTATGAGTTGTTGCTGCAAAGGTTGAATTGTTGCTTACCACTGCTAATACTACGATAGCGAAGATGGTTGTGAATATTGTTTTCATGGTATTAATATTTTGATTTTTAATGACTTATGCTGTTTAATAACTTAATACACAGATAAGACGAAGCCAACGGGGAAACGTTACAGCCAAACCCAGTGTAATAGATACACGGCCTGTTTTTATCGGTAAAGGGCATAAAGAGGGCGGTGAATTGAGAAAAAAATAAGCGTTTAGCGGAAACCAATTTGTCATCCCGGGGGAAGCGGCAGCGACGGGGGGCTTCTTTAAGCGAAAGCTGGTGAACCTTACAAGTACTATTTGTCATTCTGACGAAGGAAGAATCTGTTAAACGCCATGCTTACGTTTGCCTATCGGTTAAACAGATGCTTCGTGCCTCAGCACGACAAGGGTTGCTTCAGCAAGGAAGCATCTGTTAAACGCCATGCTTAGTTTGCCTATCGGTTAAACAGATGCTTCGTGCCTCAGCACGACAAGGGTTGCTTCAGCAAGGAAGCATCTGTTAAACGCCATGCTTAGTTTGCCTATCGGTTAACAGATGCTTCGTGCCTCAGCATGACAAGGTTGTTTTTTTCCCAATTGTCATTCTGACGAAGGAAGGATCTGTTAAACGCCCTGCATTGTGCGTGATGCCTATCGGTTAACAGATGCTTCGTGCCTCAGCATGACAAGGTTGTTTTTTTCCCAATTGTCATCCTGACGAAGGAAGCATCTGTTAAACGCCATGCTTAGTTTGCCTATCGGTTAACAGATGCTTCGTGCCTCAGCACGACAAGGTTGTTTTTTTCCCAATTGTCATCCTGACGAAGGAAGGATCTGTTAAACGCCCTGCATTGTGCGTGATGCCTATCGGTTAACAGATGCTTCGTGCCTCAGCATGACAAGGTTGTTTTTTTCCCAATTGTCATCCTGACGAAGGAAGGATCTGTTAAACGCCCTGCATTGTGCGTGATGCCTATCGGTTAACAGATGCTTCGTGCCTCAGCATGACAAGGTTGTTTTTTTCCCAATTGTCATCCTGACGAAGGAAGGATCTGTTAAACGCCCTGCATTGTGCGTGATGCCTATCGGTTAACAGAGGCTTCGTGCCTCAGCACGACGAGGGGTGCTTCAGGATAATAAGTTGGTAAGCGCATTCCAGGATTTTAAATCAAAAAAGCCACCGCTTACGCGATGGCTCCTGGTGAACTATATGTTGAACTTTTGCAAAAGTAGATGCTTATAGCGTGGCTACTTCGTTTTTAGCCGGGGTGAATTTGTTGGTCACCTTTTCGGTTTTGTTAGTAGCAGCTAAAGTGCTGGCGTTAACACTGGCCGACTGGTCGCGGGTTACGCTATACTCGGTTACGGTACCGCTTACATCGGCTTTAGCCCGGTCGTTTACCGTAATGCTGGCTTTGTAGGCATCCAGGTTGAGTTTGGCTGATGCATTGTTATACAGGTTAACATCCAGATCGATCTTTGACAGGTTACCGAAAGATTTAACTTCTGCATTATCGTATGCGTTGATGGTGCGCAGGTCGGCAGCGGTTACCCAAACTACTAAAGTTCTGGCGTCGTATGAGGCAATGCTCAATGTGCCGTTATCGCTTTTTACTACTGCATTTTCTGCATAGAATTTATTGTAAACCTTTACCTGGTCGGCGCTGCCGTCTGAAACGAACAACTGCACATTACCGCGGATCTCGATCCTGCTGATCTGGCTTACATTGTTTAAAGTGGTTACTTCTTCTTTGGCTTTATCATTGGTGCCGGCGAAGGTGCTGCTTACTGTACCTAAGGCTAAAGTGAAGATGGTGGCGATGGTGAATATTTGAGTTTTCATGATGATTAATATTTTGATTATGAGTGTTATTATGTTTTCGCTATTTATTAAATACACCCATATGACGACCTCAAACGAGAAACGTTACAGCCAGATCCGGCCTAATAGATGTACGGCGGATTTATATCGGTAAACGGCAGATTGGAGTCGGTGAAAAAGCGGAAACAAGATTGGTCAGCTTAAAAAGTTTGCATAGCAATTGCAACTATTACATGCCAACAGGTCTTGGGCACCGTCAAATCTGACAACTTTTGCAAGTTGTCAAATCAAAAAAACACATGTCGCAAAACACCCGCCGCGGCGCTTTCGGGTATGTGTTCGGGCTTGTTCGGGCTTGTTCGGGCTTGTTCGGGCCGGTCGCGACATGCACGCAGCGCGAACGCGAACAAAAACAGAGGGTAATACGCGCTATAGGTAGTAGTTTTCGCCGTCGGTTTTGATTTTACCGGCATCCAGCAGGGTGCGGATGGTGGCTATCTTTTCTTTTTCGGTACCGATGTTAATCCCGGTTATTAAACCTTCCAGGTTTTGATGCTCAACCAACAGCAGTTGCACTAAAGCATTGGTGATGTCCTCCCCTATTTCGGCGGCATTCCTTTGGCGCTTTTCGGCAAGGCAAATATCGCACACGCCACATTTGGCGGCGTTGGGCTCATCAAAGTAGGCCAGCAATATCTGGCTACGGCAGCGCCGGTGCTCAGCATAATTAAAAACGGCCTCCATCTTCTGGCGATAGGCCTTCTTCCTGTTCTCTATATCAGGTTTGTTGATATACAAATTATTGGCGTGCTGCCGGGGCTTTATCCAAGTTACCTGCGGCTTATCTGTTTGGGGCAGATAATTCAACAGCCGAAATTCCTGCAATTGGTTCAGCCCTTCTATCACCTGCTGCACGTTCATGCCGGTTCGGCGGGCAAGGTCAAATTCTTTCAAACGCACGTAATTTTCAAACGCCCCGCCGTAAGATCTGAGCAGGGTTTTGATGAACGGGTCCCAGCCTGGGTTCTGGATCTGGAAGTTATACAGTTCCTCATTCAGTACCATAAACTGAAACCTTGATGGCAGGAACACACTCTCATTAAAGGCGATGTATTCATTCTGCTCCAGGAATTTGAGCGCATTCAGCGTTTTGATGGCATCAAGCTTAAAGCGGGTGCAGAACTCGCCGAGATCCAAATCAAAGCTTGCCCCTTCGCCGGTATCGTAGGCCACCTGGCAGTAGTTAGCCAAATAATGGTAAACCTGCTTAATCTCTTCTACAGAAGGGAAGTTTTGCAGGAACATCTTCTCCTTCCGTAACCTATCGCTGCTGTTGTACAGCAATATGGCATAGGCCTTTTGCTCATCGCGACCGCCCCTGCCGGCTTCCTGGTAATAAGCCTCCAGGCTATCCGGCATTTCGTTATGGATCACAAAACGCACATCGGCTTTATCTATCCCCATCCCGAAGGCATTGGTAGCCACAATTATCCGCATACGGTTGTTTTTCCAGGCTTCCTGCTTTTCAGATCTTTCATCGGCACTTATGCCGGCATGGTAAAAATCAGCCTTAATCCCGTTTTGGTTATAAAATTTGGCAATCTCAACCGTATCCTTCCGGCTGCGTACATAAACAATACCGGTACCTGCAATGCCGGTAGCAATATCCAGCAGTTTGCGGCCCTTATTCTCCGTATTTTGTACCACATAGCTAATATTGCTGCGTGCAAAGCTTTGCTGGTAAACAACACTACCGGGTTTAAAAAGTAACTTTTGCTGAATGTCCTCCCTCACCTCGGCTGTTGCCGTTGCGGTTAATGCCAAAACAGGTACTTTGGGATGCAGTTCGCGCAAATCGGCAATGTGCAGATACGGCGGCCGGAAATCATACCCCCACTGCGAAATGCAGTGTGCCTCATCTACCGCAAACAAATTAACATTCATATACTTGATACGCTCTCGTACCAAATCGCTCAATAACCGTTCGGGGGACAGGTACAGGAATTTGATATACCCGTAGATACAATTATCCAGCGCAAGATCCACCTCCCGTTTGCTCATGCCCGATACAATGGATATGGCATCGATGCCTTTAGCTTTCAGGTTCTCCACCTGGTCTTTCATCAGGGCGATGAGCGGCGAAACCACAATGCAAATACCTTCCCGCGCCAATGCAGGCACCTGGAAACAAACCGATTTGCCGCCGCCCGTTGGTAGCAGGGCCAGGGTATCATTCCCCTGCAATACCGATGCGATGATCTCTTCCTGCATCGGCCGGAAGGCATCATGTCCCCAGTATTGTTTGAGTAGTTGGCGTGTAGTCATGGGCTGTTATAAAAAAAGCCCGGCGTATGGCGGGCTTTTTGCAATTGATTTATAGCGCTAGTCTTAAAACCGTCGCTACCTGTTAAGCATTATCTGCTTGCGATATCGGTATAATCTCTATCAACAGCACCCACATAAATTTGGCGCGGGCGACCGATAGGTTCTTTGTTGGTCTTCATCTCTTTCCACTGGGCAATCCATCCGGGCAGGCGGCCTAAGGCAAACAGCACGGTGAACATTTCTGTAGGGAAGCCCAGCGCAGTGTAAATAATACCCGAATAGAAATCCACGTTAGGGTACAGCTTACGCTCTACAAAGTATGGATCGTTCAGGGCAACTTCTTCCAGCTTTTTAGCAATTTCCAGTGTTTCGTCCTGTATGTGTAATTTCTCTAAAATATCGTCGCAAGCTTTTTTAATGATCTTGGCTCTTGGATCGAAGTTTTTATAAACGCGGTGACCAAAACCCATTAAGCGGAAGGGATCGTTCTTGTCTTTAGCTTTTGCTATCCACTTATCCGTATCGCCGCCATCTTCTTTTATCTGCTGCAGCATTTCAATCACTGCCTGGTTTGCACCGCCATGCAGCGGGCCCCATAATGCAGAGATCCCGGCAGAAATAGAGGCATATAAATTAGCATCCGACGAGCCTACAATGCGTACAGTTGACGTAGAACAATTCTGTTCATGATCTGCATGCAGGATCAGCAGCTTATTCATCGCGCTTACCACAACCGGGTCTATCTCCACCTCTTCGGTGCGCTGCCCAAAGGTCATGTGCAGGAAGTTGGTAACGTAATCGAACTTATTTTTAGGGTAGATCACCGGGTGGCCCAGAGATTTTTTGTAGATCCATGATACTATGGTACTCATCTTGGCGATCAGTTTAATGATCTCCAGGTTCACCTCTTCTGCTGATAAGCCTTGCTTTAATGAGGCCGGATTAAAGGCCGCCAAAGCACCAATCAGTGATGATAATTGCCCCATCGGATGTGATCCTGACGGAAACCCATCAAAGAACTTCTTCATATCCTCGTGCACCAGCGTATGGCGGCTAATCTCCAGCTCAAAAGATTTAAGCTGGTCGGCAGTTGGTAAATCACCGTAAATAAGCAGGTAAGCAACTTCTATAAAAGTTGAGTTCTCAGCCAACTGCTCAATAGGATATCCCCTGTATTTTAATATACCAACCTCACCATCTAAAAACGTAATTGCGCTTTTTGTGGCCCCTGTATTTTTGTAACCAACATCAAGCGTAACATATCCGCTTTGATCGCGCAGCTTGGAAATATCAATTGCTCTTTCACCCTCAGTACCCTCTATTACAGGCAGATCGTATGTTTTATCACCAATTTTTAGTTGTGCAGTATCAGACATAGAAGAAATAGTATTTGCAACAAATGTAAGTAAATATGCGTATTAATATCTGCTAAGATAAATTAACTCTTTGTAAAATTGTTAATGCTTTTTACAGCGTTTACCCCTATATTGTTTGCCGCAAATAAAAAACCTATCTAATGTCATTTAAGGACAGAGCTGTTTTATTGATCGAAAACGACTATACTATTCATAGGCTGCTATTGTTAGGATTATCGATTGCGGCGCCCGCACTTCACTATTTGTGCTATTACAATTCCTATGATCCTTTATGGCTGCGCGGTGTAAGCTTTGTTATTTGCGCTATAACTTTCGGTCTTTCTTTTACCAATTACAAATCTGCCTTTAAGTCTCTGGTCTATTTAACCATATTAACCTATGTAATTATAAATAATGGCATTCTGTTAGGCGCTAACGGCTTCGAACATGTTTACGTTTTCAGCTCTGTTACCGTTTTCATCTCCGTTACCTTATTCTGCAAACGGCGATGGGAATTTGTTGCTGTTTGTATGATCAACCTGGCAGTAGTACTAACCGCCTACTACGCCTCACCGCATTTAGCAATATCCGGCGCTGTACTAATTGTAATGCTTTTTGTTTTTACGCTGATCGCTTACGTATCCTTCTACGTAATGCTTACCTACCAGGCTCAATTTAAAAAAGCGCTGAACGAAGTACTGGCGCTGAACGAATCATTGACACAGAACGATGAACATCTGCGGAACAGCCGCCAACAGCTCCACGCGCTTATCAGTTCGGTAAACGATACCATTTTTGAATTGGATGAGAACATCATTTGCCTGAACGTTTGGTTCGGGCCGGAAAGCCCTTCCTATTTGAAACGTAAGCAATTTCTGCATAAGCACCTTTTCGAGGTACTGGGAACCGAACAGGCAGAGCCTCTTGCTAAAGTATACGATTATGTAATTAAAAATAGAAAAGCTTCCTCCTTTGACTTCCCTTCTCTATATGGGCCACCTAAATGGTTTACCGCCAAAGCAGCACCTGTTTTTGATATTGACGGCAACTATATCCATCGCATATCAGTATCTATCTCAGATATCACCGAGCAAAAGTTACGGGCAGATCAACTGGCAGAAAGCGAGAAGCTGCTGCAACAGGCGCACGCCATAGCCAAAACCGGCAACTGGTGGTTTGATGCTACCACAAAGGAAAATTACTGGTCAGACAATTTGTTTGCCTTACTGGAGGTAGATGCTATCCCGGAAGGAACATCAAAGTTTGAGTATTTTATGCAGCTGGTGCATCCAAACGATCTTGCCGCTACAAGCCAATTCTTTGCCAACATCTCATCGGTTACTGATACCAGCCACGAGCACCGACTAATCACACCAAAAGGTAATATAAAATACATTAAAGTATTACGCGGTGACCTTGATTTTAATGATGAAGGCAAACTTAAACGGGTGGTTGGTATTGTACAAGATGTAACCGAAGCCCGTCTTGCTGAAAAAGCAGTAAAATTAAGCCAAATGGAATTGCTGGAGGCCCAGGCGATAGCCAAAATTGGTAACTGGAAATTCGATACAGCCAGCAAAGAGCTCATCTGGAGCGACGAGGTAAATTCCATTTACGAGCTTGATGATGACGTTTCTTCCAGGTCATCATCCGGCAAAACATTAATTAAATACATCCATCCGCACGACAGGCGCCTGATCAAAAACATGTTTACCTCAGCCGCAGGTACAACGGTGGAATATCGGCTGATTACACCAAAAGGTACGTTAAAGCATATTTGTATCATCACCGGCAAACTCCTTTACCGCGCAGACGGCACGGTAAGGAAGGTGATTGGAACATTGCAGGATATAACGCAACGTAAACAGGCAGAAATAGCTTATAAGACTACCGAAAATAAATTCAGGCTGGTACTGGAAACGATCAAGCTGGCTGCGGTATCGCTGGATGCTAACGGAAATGTTACTTTTTGCAATAAATACCTGGCTAACCTTCTAGGCTACAGCCAAAGCGAAATACTCGGGTTAAACTGGATGAACACCTTTTTGCCCGAAGATTTACGCGAGATGCTGACCGGTTGGTTTATCAACAACACGGTCAAGGCTCACTTTATTAACCCTGTTGTTTGCCGCGACGGTCACCTGCGTACAATTAGCTGGCAAAATACCATTAGCTATGATAACGACGGGCGCTTACAAAGCACAACCAGCGTAGGGGAAGACATTACCCTTCAACAAAAGGCCAGGCAGGAATTGATAAAAGCAAAGGAGCAAGCCGAACGCTCATCGCATTTTAAATCGGAGTTTTTATCTATGATGAGTCATGAGATACGCACGCCGATGAATGCAGTTATTGGCACTACCAACCTGCTGCTTTCTGAAAATCCACGCCCGGAGCAGCTAGAGTATCTAAATACATTAAAATTTTCGGGCGAAAATCTGCTGGCAATTATCAACGACATATTGGATTATAATAAAATAGAAGCCGGCAAACTTGTTTTAAACAAAGCTCCATTTGACCTCCATCATCTTGTGCAAAACGTAAGGCAGTCGTTCTATTCAAAAGCTGTTGAAAAAAACCTGGAGATAGAACTGCTTACCGCTGAAGGAATTCCTCAATATGTTATCGGCGATCAAACCCGCCTGGGCCAGATTCTTATTAACCTGGTAAATAATGCTGTTAAGTTTACTAAAAAGGGCAAAGTTACAATCGCGATAGAAAAAGAACACTCCGCTGGTGATAATAGTATGCTTACATTTAAGGTTACGGATACAGGCATTGGTATCGCCCCCGAGAGTTTAGCTATCATCTTTGACCCTTTTATTCAGGAAGAAAGAGTAATCAATGACGAATATGGCGGCACCGGCCTCGGGCTTGCCATAACCAAACGTTTGGTAGAGTTGTATAATAGTACAATATCGGTAACGAGCAAATTAGGCGCAGGCACACAGTTTTCATTTTCTATTTTGTTTGAAACAGCTGATATTTCAGTGGCAAAACAAGATAAAATCGCAAATAACCCGCTGCCGCCAAATTTATTTGGTATGAATATTTTGGTAGTAGATGATAACAAGATGAACATTATGATAGCCACCAAATTTCTTAAAAAGTGGCAGGCGAATGTAGATGAAGCAATGAACGGGCAAATTGCAGTGGATAAAGCGTCTCAAAAGTCTTACGATCTAATTATCATGGACCTACAAATGCCGGTTATGGATGGATTTGAAGCAGCATCCCTCATTAAAATGCAACACCCCGAAACGCCTATTATTGCTTTTACGGCTGATGCGATGCCCGAAACGCACGCCAAAGCCTTTGAGCACGGCATGTGCGATTACCTTACCAAACCCTTTGTGCCCGAATCGCTATTTGAAAAGATCTCCAAACACTGCAGGCCAAACATTCCTGATGACAGTAATCTTAATTTATAAATCAACAGGTGAGCTATTTTATTGCAGCTGATCTTAGTTAGTGCGAATTGCCTCAACCGGATCTAGCCTCGAGGCAAACCATGCAGGAACAATGCCTGATATGATACCAATGCCTATTGAAATGCTGATCCCAAAAATGATATTGGCCAAATCGAGCACAACTTCAACATCGGCCGCAGCCTTTACCAAGAAAGTGCCACCCCAAACCAGTAGCAAACCAATCAAACCGCCCATGAGGCATAATACGATAGATTCGATCAGAAACTGAAGTAGGATGAAGTAGTTTTTTGCGCCAAGTGATTTTTGGATGCCGATAATATTAGTACGCTCTTTTACCGATACGAACATGATATTGGCGATCCCGAACCCACCCACCAATATGGAAAAACCGCCGATAATAAGGCCCGCGACATTTACAATGCCGAACAACTGATCTAACTGGTTTGATAAGATAGTAGATTTATTAAGCGAAAAATTATCCTCCACACCCGGGCGGATACTTCTGATGGAACGCATTAAACCACGAACTTCACTCTCTACCTCTAAATCGTTTAAGTTATCAAGTCCTCTTACATCAATTTCCGGATTATACTTTTCGTTCTCAATATCGATGATATTCTTAGCAAAATTTAAGGGTAGCAGGATCCGGCTATCATTTGTGATGCCCAGCATATCCTTCCCTTCTTTGGTAAATACGCCGATAATGGTAACCTTCCGGCCCATTATTTTAATTTGTTTACCTACAGCCCCACCATCCGGAAAAAGGTTTGATGCAATATCAGCACCAATCATTGCTACGGGCGCCCCAGTACGCGACTCTATATCGGTAAAGTAGCGTCCGTCATCAAAATTGAAGTTCCAGGTTTTGTCATGATCCTGCGAAACGGCATCTATCTGTGCACCATCTACTGTATTACTTAAATATTTAACGGTGCGATTGTCTATCCCAATTTCGTAGGATATAGCCTTGGCCGTTTGGCTTCGGCGCTGTAATTGTTCAAAGTCGCGCAGCTTAGGTACAGGTCTTTGCAAATATTTCCACCAGGGGAAATTATCCTCACCCACCCAGGGCCATTTTTGGATATAAATACTATTGCTGCCCAATTTATTCACGCTTTTCTGCAGGTTATTACGCAAAGTATCCACTGCGGAAAAAACGGCAATGATCGTAAAAATACCAATCGTTACCCCCAATAGCGAAAGCAGCGTACGCAGTTTGTTTTGCCTAAGAGCATCATAGGCAAAGAGAAAACTTTCGCGGATAAGTTTTAAAATTATCATGATAATGATTCTGATCTAAATGGCTGTTCCGGGAGTTACACGATGGCATATCCTGGGTAAATTTAAAGGTTAGACTGCTATCGAGAACTTAAGTTACAGTGTTCTCCATAAAAGTATTTTTCTAATAATCAAAACGAAATGCAAAAAAATCGGTTAATGTAAACAAAAAAAGCGTACATTTGCGCCCTAAAATTTCTTATATTAAAGATGAAATTATCCCAGTTTAAATTCAATTTACCAGAGTCATTAATTGCGCATTCACCTTCAGATATTCGCGATGAGTCGCGTTTAATGGTCCTGCACCGCGATTCGGGCAAAATTGAGCATAAAATATTCAAAGATATACTGGATTATTTTGATGACAAGGATGTAATGATCCTTAACAATACCAAAGTATTCCCTGCCCGTATGTACGGCAATAAAGAAAAAACAGGCGCTACCATTGAAGTGTTTTTGTTGCGCGAACTAAATAAAGAGTTACGTCTTTGGGATGTATTGGTTGATCCGGCCCGTAAGATCCGCGTTGGTAACAAACTTTATTTTGGCGATGACGACCTGCTGATTGCTGAGGTTGTAGATAATACTACCTCACGTGGCCGCACCATTCGCTTTTTGTTTGATGGTACCGATGAGGAATTTCGCCGCAATGTGGAGATCCTAGGTGAAACACCACTGCCAAAATATATTAAACGCAAAGCCACTGCCGACGACAAAGAGCGCTATCAAACCATTTTCGCTAAGCACGAAGGTGCGGTTGCCGCCCCTACCGCAGGCTTGCACTTCAGCCGCGAGCTAATGAAACGCCTGGAACTGAAAGGTGTGGAATTTGCCGAGGTTACACTGCATGTAGGTTTAGGTACTTTTCGCCCGGTTGAGGTAGAGGATCTGACCAAACACAAAATGGATTCTGAGCAATTTATTATAGAAGAAAAACAGGCTAGAATTGTAAACCGCGCTATTGAAAGAAAAAGCCGGATTTGCGCTGTAGGTACTACTTCTATGCGTACTATAGAATCTGCTGTATCAGCTGGCAAAACTTTAAAGTCTGCTAATGATTGGACCAGCAAATTCATCTTCCCTCCTTACGAATTCAGCATAGCGAATTCTATGATTACTAACTTTCATACCCCTGAGTCTACCCTATTGATGATGGTTAGTGCATTTGGAGGTTACGAGCATGTGATGAATGCCTATGAGGTTGCAGTTAAAGAGAAATACCGCTTTTACAGTTACGGCGATGCCATGCTGATCATCTAAGACTTAGATATTAAACAAACTAAGTTTCACATAAAATGGAGATACCTGCAAAAAGCTGGTATCTCTTTTTTTTGTTTTAGATTTGACGCTCAAGCTTGCTAAATGGATTCTAAACCCACATCGTCTATCCCAAATCTCACCTCAAAAACCTACGCCGTTATTGTTGCCGGCGGTTCCGGCACGCGCATGCAATCGGTAATGCCCAAGCAGTTTATCCTTTTGAACGGGCGACCTGTACTTATGCACACAATGGAGGCTTTCAGGGCCTGCACAGCTCAACCTGAACTGGTTTTGGTATTACACACCGATTATCATTCCTTTTGGAAACAGTTGTGCGAAGAACATAATTTCGTCATAAAACATAAATTAATTGCGGGAGGCCAAACCAGATTTCATTCAGTGAAGAACGCAATTGACTATATTACCGAAAAAAATGTGCTAATTGCTGTACATGACGCCGTACGACCTTTGATCTCACCCACAATAATTGACGAGGCTTTTCGTTGTGCAGAAACTCAAGGTTCAGCTGTAGTAGCCGTAAAAAGTCGCGATTCTGTAAGGCAGACTTTCGGAGAAAGATCGGAAAGTTTGAACAGAGATAATATTTACCTGGTACAAACCCCGCAAACATTTAAGTCCGAAATATTGAGGCTTGCTTACGAGCAAACTTTCGACCCTTATTTTACAGACGATGCATCAGTAGTTGAGCGAAATGGTGCGCAAATAACCATTGTACAGGGGCATCACAGTAATATAAAGATCACGTTCCCTGAAGATATTGCGATTGCGGAAGCTATTATAAATAAAAAGCCGCAGGCATAATACCAGCGGCTTAATAATTAATATTTGTTGAGTTAGGCTCGTCTTATAACACCTAATAGTAGCGCTATAATAGCAATTACCAATAAAATGTGGATTAAACCGCCTGCGTGGTTTACGAAAAATCCAAAGATCCATCCTATGACAAGGATAACGGCGACGATGTACAATAAGTTTCTCATGTTTAGTAGATTAAATGTTAAAGTTTGAGTTGATTGTGCTGAATCAATGCGAAGATCATTCCAAGAAAAGGCATTGACTTTAAATGTATTAGAGCTTTATTGATCAAACAACATTACGCCCGGCGGATAACACCTAAAATTAAAGCTATAATAGCGATCACTAATAGGATGTGGATTATGCCACCGCTACCTGCGTAAAAAAATCCGAATGCCCATCCGATAACAAGGATAACGGCAATGATGTATAACAAGCCTCTCATAATGTTGTGTTTTTAGTATGTGTTTAAGTAATAAATAAATGTTTACACCTTTGCCATACCAAAATCATTCCAAAAAGGGTTAAAAAAAAAGCTCCCTATTAAGGGAGCTCTTACATTAACTTATGGTTTAATACAATTAATATTCGTCTTCATTAAAGAAGAAGTCATCCTTAGTCGGGTAGTCCGGCCAGATTTCCTCAATATTCTCATATGGCTCACCATCATCTTCAAGTGCCTGCAGGTTTTCTATCACCTCTACCGGCGCTCCGGAACGTATAGCGTAATCAATTAACTCATCTTTAGTTGCCGGCCATGGCGCATCTTCTAAATGCGATGCTAGTTCAAGTGTCCAATACATGTTTTTATATTAATTGGGTAAATTTCCTTTTTCGCAAAAGTATTATATTTTTAAATTGATTATTACTATTTAATGTAATTTTTTTATAACCTCGGGATCCATTGATTTTCAGTCACCTTATCGTCCTGAGCCACCTTTCGGGCCAGTGTAAAAAGATAGTCGCTAAGCCTGTTTAAATACACTGTCACATTCGGCTCGACAAAACTTTCTTCAGCAAGGTGAACCGTAATCCTTTCGGCCCTGCGACAAACACATCGCGCTATATGGCAGTAAGATATAAAATTACTTCCGCCTGGCAAAATAAAATGTCGCAATTCGGGCAAAGATTCGTTCATCAGGTCAATTTCCTGTTCCAGCAATTGTATATCAGCGATGGTGAGGTCGGGAATAGCCATCCGCGACTTTTCCGGATCTGCCGCCAGCGATGATCCTATGGTAAACAACCTGTCCTGGATCTCTTTTAAAATATCCTGATGATGTATATTTATCGACTGATCGCGAATCAAACCAATGTAGCTGTTCAATTCATCAACGGTGCCATAGCTCTCAATGCGAAGGTGATGTTTAGGCACCCGGGTACCTCCTATTAATGAGGTGTAGCCTTTGTCTCCGGTTTTGGTATATATCTTCATGTAGTTAGCCGATAATTCAACCACAAAGAACACAAAGAAAAATCACAAAGCGCACAAAGATTTTATTGTTTTGGCAGGATCATAAAAAACTTTGTGACCTTTGTATCATAAACGGTTAGCAATTCTTTGTGCGTTTTACGGTTAATAGTAAAGCGAATTTAAACTTAAACTTGCAGATCGTGTTTAAATCAGAAATATATCGTTCAGCCATCATGAAACTTATTAAATCAACGGCAAAAATGGCTATTGCCAGTTTATGCACCATATCCCTCTTAAGTTTTAGCTGCGGCGGCAATGGCGTTAAAACGGCTCCCGCCGTTTCAGCCGCGCCTGCACCTGCCCCATCATTCAGCAAATTTTTAACCGAAAAGGAGTTTAACGACTTGTTCCCCGAGCGTAATAAATTCTATACCTACAAAGCTTTTATCAAAGCGGTGGATGAACTGGCGCAAATAAAAGTGAAGGTAACGCGCAGGGCGGTTTCGGTATACCAGTTCATTCGTACGGATAAACGTACAGGAAAGGCTACCACGGTGCGCCAGGATGGCGATTGGAACGAGCAATGGGCGAAGGATAAAGGCGATAGTGTCTACACAGTAGATTATGGCGGCTTTTGCACCGAAAAAGATGCCCTTACCAATAAGCGCGAGCTGGCGGCCTTTTTTGCACACATCGCTCACGAAACCCGCCACGGAATGAATGGCAGCTACACAGACGGACTGATGGCGTTGCATGAGGAGAACACCAGCCTGGAATATACCAGCGACAGCGATGAATACCCATCGGTTAAGGGCCAGAAATATTATGGCCGCGGGCCTATGCAACTAAGTTACAATGGCAATTATGGCTATGCTTCAGACTGTATCTTCGGTAACAAACACATCCTGCTGGATAACCCGGCGTTGGTAGAAACCGACCCCGTAGTATCGTTTAAAACTGCCATTTATTTTTGGATGACACCAGAAACGCACAAACCATCTGCACATGATGTGATGATAGGCAAATGGCAGCCAAATACCAGGGACAAAGCAGCCGGCCGTATACCCGGCTTCGGAATGACTATCATGATTGTAAACGGATCCCTGGAGTGCAACAAAGGCGACAATTATAGCATGAACGATCGCATTGGTTTTTATCAGTTCTTTTTAAAGAAGCTAGGCAGCAGCGACAATAATTGCATGTGCAGTTGCGGGAAGATGGCACCGTATAGTTATTAGACTCCTAAAACGAATCTAATAACTATAAGGTATAACAAAATAATTAGCACGCTGTTACTTACCAAAGAGATCCTTACTTGTTATTCGACGCAGTTTCAATTTCTTTTATCAAGATATTTAAATTTACCGGGTATTTTGTGATGGTTTGTTTGTAGCTGCCATCTTTTTTAATAATTATGTATGTTGGATATCCGGTAGCCACAACTTTTCTCATAATATCTTTTGTTAAATTGGCATTGGCTAATATATGCTTCCCCTCAATATTGAAAAAGGCAATTTGTTTTTTCCACTCTCTTTCCCGTCCTGAGTCCATATTAGCGATATACAAAAAGACTACATCCTTACCTTGAAAATGGGCTCTTAGGCTGGATGCATTTTTCTGAATTTCTTCTCTGCAGGGGCCACACCAAGTGCCCCACATATCTATAAAAACAGCTTTACTTTTGTTTAACGCAATAACTTCATTAAGCGTATTTAGCTTTGCGCCATTATCTGAAACAAAAACGGTTTTATGGTTAAATACCTGTTTTTGCTTGCTGTACACTTCAGTCATCTGAGGGCTAAATCTCTCGATATATACGTTTGCCGGGAATTTCTTTTTAAAATGATCAAACAAAAAAGCGGCAGATGAATAATCTGCTTTATTAAATAAATATTTTATTGCCTGACCAAAACTATATTCGGCTGTTGTCCCGGTAAAATATTTGTCAATGATAAATTTATTTAGCATTCCTACCTGCGCATAATTAAAAAGCTCCTTACCATGAATTTGATCGGTATGAAACCATTTTTTAAAGAATAATTTAGGGTTGGTTCGGTATTCATCCATCAGATCGGACAACTCTCCTCTCAACAAAAAGTCATCAACTAACCTGGTATAATTATATGCAGTTAACGCACTACCATTATTAATTCGGGCGTTGGAAAATAGACTGTCCTGAATATTTTTCCATTTCACCTTTTGCGCATAAGGTTTACCGAAAACATTATTGTGGCTCGATTCATAAAAGGCCATAGGAGCAAAGTATTGCAGATTGTAATTTGCCGCTTTTATAAACTCCGGTGATGGTTTATATACTCTAATATAATCTAACAATATAGATTTATTTACTAAAAATCGCCTGTTAATAGCGGTAATAACACGGTTCGGATCTGTGTCGTTATCAAACGATTTTACATCCATATTAATCAACGCAAAAATTTCGGGTTGATTATTGTTGCTACCTTTTCCTGTCACTTTGATATTGTCATTTTTTGCACTCATATCTGCTGATAAAAAAAGCTCATCGCCTGGACAAAGAAACAGGCTATATTTGGAGAGTTTCTCAGAAAATAACAAGATCAAATAGTCGGGATGATCAAGAAACATGGTATATGTTACCGATTGATCAGCATCTAATTTTAGCAATTGTGTTCGTTTTGACAAATCGTAACGGAATTGCGGGTCGTATAACAAAGCAGAGCCTCGTAAATTTTTAATAGTAATGTGCACTACCGCATTCCTGGCAAAGCTGTTTAGCGAAAAAAATAAAGTTAAAACCCATGATAAAATCATGACTTTAATACCTTTCGAAATATTTATTTGATAAAATTCATGTGCGTAGTGTAGCATAGATTTGTTGACAACTATTAACATGGAATAAACAGATGATTATGTTCTTTTCTAAAGATTGAATTAAGTTTTGGTAGGAGCAGTGCCATTAGTTCTTCTTTTCCATCGCTTTGGGAAGTAAATCTTTACCTGTTTATTTAATAAATAACCCTTTATGCAGCCATCATATTTATATCCCTACTTGCTTCAATAACTTTACGCTAATTTTGCCTCCAAATAATGGCAATGTATTGATTTACAATAAATCTAAGAATTTATACACTAAATTCAAACATTCGTTTATGGCCAAAAGATATCACTGATCAAAATGTTTTACACTCTCTTCCGCTCCGTTTTTATCATTCACGTATTGACGCTAAACACCCTTTCCTTCGGCGCCTTAAAAACCGATACTACCAAACTGTATTCCAATAGGCCCGCCTCCCTCGGCATCATCGGCGATTCGGCTGATTTAAATACATCAACTACCGCCGGTATTGTAATGATGGGCGGCGGCAAGGATGTGGATGCTGCCTTTAAATGGATGATCAAACTTAGCGGTGGCGGCGATGTAGTGATCATCAGGGCATCGGGTACGGCTGCCTATAACCCCTACATCTACCATCTTGGTAAAGTCAACTCGGTGGAAACGCTGAAGATCGATTCGCGCGAGCTGGCTAATAATGATACCGTGGCGAACATCATCCGTAACGCCGAAATGCTTTTTATTGCCGGCGGCGACCAAAGCAATTACATGAAGTATTGGAAGGGCACCAAAACCATGGAGGCCATCAATTACCTGCTCAACAAAAAGCATGTCCCTGTTGGCGGTACCAGCGCAGGTTGCGCCATTTTAGGTGGCTTTTACTATAGCGGCGAAATCGCCAGCCTCACGGCAGATACTGCCCTCGCTAATCCTTACCATAAACTGGTTACACTCTACGATAACGACTTTCTGCAGGCCCCATTTCTCCAAAACGTAATAACAGACCAGCATTATGTTACACGTAACCGGCAGGGCCGCCACGTAGTATTTTTAAGCCGTATAGCCAAAGACTGGCAGATAACCGCTAAAGGCATAGCTGCTGATGAACGTACAGCTGTTTGCATGGATGAGCGCGGAGAGGCGACGGTATTCGGTAGTAGTAAAGCTTACTTTTTGATCCCTGCCAGCAAAAAACAACCGGAAGTATTGGTGCCTGGTAAGCCCCTTACTTTTAACCTGAACCATAAAGCGATAAAAGTTTACGAGATCCAGGGTACTGATGAAGGCGCGGGTCATTTTGACCTTGCAAAATTTAAGCTGGGAAAAGCAAGCGGTGGCAAATGGCAATGGTGGTGGGTGCAGGATGGTGTTTTACACCAATAGTTATAAAACCTATTGCTATATTTAGCCTGTTTTAAACCACACCAATGGGCGATTTTCTATTTGATACTAAAGGGCTCACTACCGAAGCTTTAGAAAGGTTTCTTTTAACTTATAATGAACTGCGGGCACATTTCAACGTGCAGCTAACCGGGCATATCAACTTTCACCTGGAAGATTTTGATGCCTTTAACCAATATCATGATTACAACCTGCTGGGATCTTACGTAATCAAGAACAATAAAAGTGATTGCTACATGCTGTTTGCAGATACGCACACTAAAAAAGCGCATGAAGGTAAAATAACCGATCATTACGAATACCAAACCTGGGCACTTGCCTACCTGAAACAGGATTTTGGTCGCGTCAAGATTCGCCCGGAAACGATGTTGGATAAAATTGGTGAACTGATCCACCCCATAGAACTGGATTTTAAAGAAGATAAGGCATTTAGCGATACATTTTATGTTTTAGTAAACGATCATGCTAAGGCAGTTGCCTGTATGGATCGCCATTTCCGTAACGCTGTGATGGATATCCGGGAAGACGATTTCGTGATTGAAATTGTAAACCACACTTTAATAATCGGTAACAAAAAGCCCATATCGCCGGAGCGGGCGGTGTACCTGGCAGAATTTATTAGCAGGTTAGCGGCATTGTAAAAACAATTATCAAACACAAAATGAAAATAACAACTAAATGTAAGTCCCCGGGTAGCGTATTAATGTTCATCTTGGCGACAACCTCTTTCATATTAACAATCTTTTCAAATCAAACCGTTATGGCGCAGCAAAAAGAACAAATGGTTAGGATTGCCAAAATTCAAATAGATCCGTTACAACTGGATAAGTATAATGCTGCTTTAAAGGAACAAATGACAACCGCCGTTAAATTGGAACCAGGTGTACTTACCTATTATGCAGTTGCCGATAAAAATAACGCATCACACATAACTATTCTTGAAATTTATGCAGATACAGCTGCTTACAAATTACATATAGAAACCCCACACTTCAAAAAGTATAAGGAAACCGTACAGCATATGGTGAAGGCGCTTGAACTAGTTGACGTTAATTTGATTGCGACCGCAAAGAAGCCCGGGATATAAAATATTTAAAAATGATCAATTTACCACTGCCGGAAGAATATAATTCTGCATTATTTTGTCTGCTTGCGGGTGCGCGTAAGCTTCGTTATAGGCTTTAGCGGTGATAACTACCACCAGTGGTTGATCTTTAAAAATGAAGATCTTATTGCCACCATTGCCGGTGCAATACCAGGTTTCGTAATCTTTACCACTAACTGTGTAAATTTTATTCCAGAAAAGATAACCATAAAAACCTGGGCCAACCACATCTGCAGGCAGTGCCATATGCTTAGTGAATGATTGTTGCACCCAGCTTTTCGGGATGATCTGTCTGCCGTTCCAAATGCCCTCGTTCTTATACAATTGACCAAATTTGGCAAAATCCAAAGCACGCAATTTGAGGCCCCCGGCTGTACCGGCTACGTGCTGTGGTGTATAGGGCCATTGATATTTGGTAATGCCTAGGGGCTTAAATAGTTTGGCATCAGCATATTTCTCTAGTCCGCCCGTTACTTTTTGATTCAGAATATCTCCAAGCACTACGATCCCTGCTGTAAAGTAGTTCCATGCGCCATAGGCTTTTTTATTACTGTCTATTTTCAAGTCAAGTGCAAACTTTACCCAATTAGGCGTGGGATACATATTATTTTCATTGCCAGGCGAATCGTCATCGTTATCGTTTGCATCAAATACTGAACTCATGGTAAGCAGGCTTTTAAGTGTCACACTATCCTTTTTTGGCGAGTAGTTCTGGTAGTTTTTAAGGTTATAAAACTCACCAAGGGTTTGCTGTTCCGATTTAATGAAACCATCTTTTATCGCTATCCCCATTACCGCACCGGCAAAAGTTTTTCCCACCGACCGCGGATCATGCAGGGTATCGCGCCCCTCACCGTTAAAGTACTCCTCAATCAGCAGCTTTCCGTTTTTAATCACCACGATACTGCTGATGTTTTTAAACTTATTTTGAGCTATACTGGTGTTCATTTGCGTAATCAACTTCGTATTATATGGCTCTGCTGATACCTGCCAGCCACTATTAGGTTTGATCGCCTGGATACCGGCCCGGGCCGCGCTCACTGCCGGCATAATTACTTTGATTTCGCCGCTGGCTATGATCTCCCCAACCTTCACCTCGGGGATGGAAATGTAGGGCCGTAGCTCTACCCGCAATTTATGGGTGCCTGTTGTAAAAGCATCTTCTCCGCCCCGCATCATAAAACGGCTGAACAAATACCGGCTCCACATATCCTCGTGCAGGTTACTGATGAGTTTAATGGTTAGTACCGTACGGCTATTTTTTAAATAAGCATACCCGGCACCTTTGTGCAGGTTCTCTTTATAGATCAGCTGATCATCCACATAAAAAGCGAACTGAAAATTACCCTCATTAAGCTGCGCTACGGTAAGTGCCGGATTCATCTGGTGCTGAATATTTGTTAAAGAGTTGCCCAGGAAAGCGCGCATGCTGAGGTTATTTTGCGGCTGAAGAACAAATTCCTTTAACACGTCCGATTGCCGCGTTTGCGCAAGCGGAATAGTATCCGGCATAAAAACGATGCGGCCAACGTTTTCCATTTCTATTGGGGAGGTAACCGGGTTAGCTTTTACAATATCGGTTGTTTGTGCAGTTACGGTAAAACGGCAAAAAATAGCTAAGGCTAGTAAAAAGTATTTTATTTTATGGAGATGCATTTTCTTATTTGATTTCGAAAAGCAAAGATGCACTAACGCCAAACGGCAAAATAGAACAGAATTAACATGCGTTAATTAAAAGCTTACGATACAATGAAGGATTGCCCTCATTAAAGCTTTTGAAGCAGCGCAGGAAATGGCTTTGATCTGCAAAACCGCATTCCAGGGCAATACCTGTTAACGAGCGGTCTTTATCCGGCAGTAAAGTAAGCGCCTTTTGCACCCGAAGCTTGCGGATGTATTCGCCTAAATTACAATGGAAGTATTTGGAGAAATCCCTGGATAAATGCGCGGGATGAATATTTAGCAGCGTTGCCAGTTGGGTAAGCGTGAATTTATGGCCAACGTCATCGTTAAGCACAGATCGCAACTCATTGACCCACAAGGGAGATGCGCCTCTTGCTGGTATTTGCTCCTCATGCATTTGCGCCAAAGCCTTTAACAGAAATGTTTCGGCACATAATGAAGTTAAGTTGTCATTTATTTTTGATTCCTTAAAGAGATGGTAAAACAGGAATATAATATCGGGATTTGTAACGGCAAAACTGCCTTGTAGGTTTTGGTATTTCAGTGGCATCTGCTTAAACCAGTCTTCTTTCAGCTCAATATGGAAGCCGCGCGTAAAGCCTTTTGGTTTGATATTGTAATGCGCTTCCTGCCAGTTATGGAAAAGCAAGCTACCTGGCGTGCAATTGTATACTTCTTTTTTATTTCCCTCGGTTACCCGGCCATCCAAAATAAACGTGAAGTAAGCGTTATCATGGTAGTGCCAGTCAACCTTGTCATGCGTATACTCAGTATCGGTAAGTGTTGCAAAATCCAGGTGAATGGTTGTATTTGTTTGGCCATAAAACGTGCCGGTTGTTAAATTTTCCATCCGTGAGGCTATGGCCTTATTATACCGTGTGCTATATCGTTGCGTTACTTCTCCAAATTGATGCCTGCAGCGGCGCTGTGCTGGCGTACGGTTTGGATATTCGTATTAACATAATCATTCTCTACCAGGCCGTCGCGCATGCGCACAATACGGTGAGCATGCATGGCAATATCTTCCTCGTGCGTAACTAATATGATGGTGTTGCCTTTGGCGTGGATATCTTCCATCAGGCCCATAATTTCTATAGAGGTTTTGGTATCCAGGTTACCTGTCGGCTCATCGGCCAGTATGATGGATGGATCATTGATCAGCGCCCGGGCTACAGCCACACGCTGGCGCTGCCCGCCGGATAGCTCGTTAGGGCGGTGATCGGTACGGTTACCCAAACCCACATTTTCTAAAGCGGCTTTGGCGCGTGCCTGTCTTTTCTCCTTGCTAATGCCGGCATAAACCAGCGGCAGGGCCACATTATCCAGCGCACTGTTGCGTGGTAAAAGGTTAAAGGTTTGGAAAACGAAACCGATCTCAGAATTACGCACTTCGGCCAGTTCATTATCCGTCATGTGGCTTACGTTGATACCGTTGAGGATATATTCACCTTTAGTGGGCGTATCCAAACAGCCAAGGATGTTCATAAGAGTGGATTTGCCCGAACCGGAAGGCCCCATCAATGCAACAAATTCACCTTTATTAATGATAAGCGATACCGATTTAATGGCATGGATAATTTCCGAGCCGATAACATATTTGCGGCCGATGTCTTTTATCGTTATTAAAGGCTCTTCCTTAGTCTTGGTAAGTGGTATCATCCGTTTTTGTTACTTTGACAGTAAGGAGGTAAGAAATGTTACATTAGGAAGGTAGAAAAGATTACATGAAAGAAACTATCTTAATCCATCATTTTTCAAATGTTGATTGATAACTTTTACGTCAACGGTATCTACATCACTTTTTAAATATATATCTGCCAGGTATACTACTTCTTCAACAAAAACAACGAATGTAATTACTCGTGCACCACCTGATTTTCCTTTATTGGTATTTGCAATTGAAAGTCGGATTTTGTAAAGATTCCCGCCGAGATCATCGCCCATAGTGGGTTCTGTTTTTAACAAATTTATAAGCTTGGCGAGATCAGCCTTAATTCCTTTATGTTTTTTTACAATTTTCTTAAGTTCCCGGTCAAAATCCGGGGTTGCTACTATCCTATAATTCATCAAGTAATTTGCTTGCGTCTTTCAATTCAATTTCGCCACGTTGATGTTTCTTTATATCCTCAAGTGAGCTTTTTAAATTTTTATAGACACGCTGCTCTGCTCTATTCAAAGGCCGGGTTTCGTCTTTATTGGTCTGGAGACTATAATCTAAACCCAAGGCATCCAAAACAGCCTTGACGGCTTTCTCAGATTTTTTATTATTTATATTTACAGTGAGTGTAGTCATAATAACAAATTTACAAATCTTATTAAATATAAGAAATATGCCTTGACCTGCTTTTGAGCCTTCCCAAAAAGAGAAATTTTAAAAAGGAGTTACTTGATCACCTTCGCCACCAAAAAATGACTACCATCGTGCTCCGGAGCATTTTCAAGCGCTTCTTCGGTAGTAATGAGTTGCTTAACTACGTCTTCGCGCAGGGTATTGGGTTCATCAGTCATGTACACCAATGGTTCTACACCGGTAGTATCCACCTCGTTCAGCTTATCCATAAAGCCGAGGATTTTGTTCATATCAACTATCATTTCCGCCTTTTCGCCGGCGTTGAGTTCCAGGCGGGCCAAATGGGCTATTTTATCAACTGTTTGCTCATCAATGGTCATGTTCTGCTAATTTTTGGCTGATGATGGCGTGCACTTCATCACGCAGGGCATCGGCATCATCAAGGGTTAAGTGTGCCGTCTCAATCGGCTTATGTACAAATATATTACATATCCCTGGCTTAGAGCCGTATTTTAATCCATCGTCCCATAAAACTTTCCAGGTATTGAGGGAAGTAACTGGAATAATAGGGACCTTCAATTCGATAGCCATACGAAACGGCCCGTTTTTAAAATCTTTTAATTGCGGTGGGTAGACATCCTGGATAGTAGCCTCCGGAAAAATGATAGTGGTAACGCCGCTTGCCAAACGTTCCATTACCTTTTTAAACGCCCGGAAAGAAGCTATTTTACTCTGCCGGTCAACCGGAACATCAACTGTGCGGAAAAAAAGGGCCGTCACAAAAAAATCAGCCAGTTCCTGCTTGCCCATAAAACAGCAATCATTGGTTTTAACAAAGATGCTCATGGCTGTAATATCAAGGTTGGAGGTATGGTTTGGGCAAATAATATAGGTTTTACTCCAGTCGATAGGCTGCTCGATATCAAACCTGTAGATAATCCCCACTAACAAAGAACTAATGAAGCCCCAAACCCGCCGAAGGGCATTCATATATTTATATCGCGATGTTTTACGCGAAAAGAAGTAAAAAAAAGGGTAAAGTACGGCATATGAGAACGCAACACTAAACACATAAAGGTACAGGTGCAGTTTTCTCAATATCATTTTCATCCGCATCAAAAATATAAAAAATCCTTACTTTCGCCCCCTATATGGAAACTGTTGTTAGTGGTATCAGATCTACCGGAAATCTGCACCTGGGTAATTATTACGGAGCTATACAAAATTTCGTAAAAATGCAGAGTGAATATAACTGCTATTTTTTTATTGCCGATCTGCATTCCCTAACTACCCACCCTACCCCCGCCAATCTGCACGGTGCGGTAAAACAGGTTTTGGTGGAGTACTTAGCCGCCGGCATCGACCCGGAGAAAGCTACTATTTACGTACAGAGTGATGTACCCGAAATTGCCGAATTGTACCTGTACCTCAACATGAATGCCTACATGGGCGAATTGGAACGCAGTACGTCCTTTAAAGATAAAGTACGCGCGAATCCCGATAACGTAAATGCGGGTCTGTTGACCTACCCTGTGCTGATGGCTGCCGATATCCTGATCCACAAGGCAACCAAGGTGCCCGTGGGCAAAGACCAGGAGCAACATTTGGAAATGGCGCGAACGTTTGGCAACCGCTTCAACAGACTGTACAACAACGAGTATTTCCCAGAGCCTTATGCTTTTAGCATGGGCGAAAGTTTGATAAAGATCCCCGGGTTAGACGGTAAAGGCAAAATGGGCAAAAGCGAAAGTGAAGGCAATGCCATCTTCCTTTCAGATTCGCCGGAAGTTATCCGTAAAAAAGTAATGCGCGCTGTTAGCGATGGCGGGCCAACCGAAGAAAACCAAACCAAACCACAGGAGATCCAGAATCTGTTCGATTTGATGAAAGTGGTATCAGCACCCGATACGCTGGTTCATTTCGACAACCTGTATAACACCATGGCTATCCGTTACGGAGATCTGAAAAAGCAGCTGGCAGAAGACATGATCATCGCTACTACCCCTATTCGCGAAAAGATAAATGATATTGCCAATGATGCCCCATATCTGAGGCAGGTTGCCATTTATGGTGCCGCCAAAGCCCGCGAAAGCGCACAAAAAACCATTAGGGAAATAAGGGAAATTATTGGTTTCAGGAAGTTTTAAAGGTCGGAAGTCTGATTCGGAATTTTCAGAATTAGAAAATTTTCAGAATTCAGGCAAGGCTTCACAAAACATTCTGCTAATTCTGTAAATTCGGAAAATTCTGATTCAGACAAAATATCACATGCACATAGCTATTGTAGGAAATATTGGCGCTGGTAAAACTACACTTACCGAGATGCTGGCGAAAAATTACGGATGGGAACCCCTGTACGAGGCGGTGGATAATAACCCCTATCTGGAAGATTTTTATAGCGAAATGAAACGGTGGAGCTTTAACCTCCAGATCTATTTCTTAAATAGCCGATACCGCCAGATTGTGGAAATTCAGCGCAGCGGCCGCAACATTATCCAGGACCGTACCATTTACGAGGATGCCTACATCTTTGCGGAAAACCTTCATGATATGGGACTGATGACTACCCGCGATTATGAAAATTATGAGGCCATGTTCGATAACATCACCGAGTTCATCAAACCGCCGGATTTGCTGGTTTATCTGAAAGCATCGGTTCCCACCCTGGTCAATAATATTCAGCGTCGGGGCCGGGAATATGAGATTGGTATCCGGATAGATTACCTTTCTAAACTTAACGAGAAATACGACAAGTGGATAAAAGGTTATAAGCTGGGTAAACTGCTGGTGCTCGATAAAGACAACCTTGATTTTGCTAACAACACGGAAGATATGGCCAGCATTGTAGAAAAAATTGAGCGCGAGATCAACGGATTATTTTAGCTCCCTGCCCCTGAAGGGGAACAAAATGTTAACTATGGCGGAAATTATTTGCCTGGCACTGTGATCGAAAAGCCTTCTTTCACCGCCCTGGCCAATTGTTGCTTTCTATCTTTATTGTAATAGAACACATACCGGATGAACTTGCTGAGGATCATCTGCCCTAATGCGATCTGCCGGATAGGGAACTTATAAAACTTACGGATAAAGTAGATGCGGTTACGGTTGAGGTAATAAATGGAGAACAAAGATTCCGAGCCACCCGTGCTGAATGAGACCTTGTGGAACACCTCGATATCCGGCATGTAAAATATCCTGAAGCCTTTACGAATGGCCCGCATCACGTAGTCATTGTCATCATAATACACAAAATAGGCCTCATCCATATAGCCAACTGCTGCTATCACCTTTCGGCTCAACAGCATAAAACAGGTTGGTGCATAATCGAAATAATGTTCCCGGTTATAGATCTCCGCATCCTCCTCCTTATCGCCTATCGTGATAGAAGTGCCTTTCCAATGGATAAACTCACCTCCGGCCAGCCAGATCTTCCGGGTGCCGTAATAAAGTATTTTGGGGATCACCATGTCCTCCTTTCGCTCCGCAGCATACCCCACCAGCCGCTCCAACAGGAACGATTGCGAAAAGGCAATATCATTATTCAACAACAAAACAAAATCGTCACCCTGCTGCATGCTTAAGCGCATACCCTGGTTATTGGCAGCAGCCACACCGGCGTTCCCTTCATTCTTAATATGGGTGTATGCCGGAATAGGGTATTGCTTTAATAGCACGCTTAATAAGCTGTCCGTGCCGGCACTTACAGAGTTATCAATAATGTAGAGGTGGTAATCTTTAAACGACTGGATCGACAAGCTCTCCAGAAAATCCTTTAAAACATCGTCGCTTTTAAATAAAACGGTAACTAAACCAATTTTGGCCATTGTTGCAAATAACGGATGTGAATTTCGGCTTGCATTGAGCCCGGGATAAATATAAACATTTTCCTGAATATGGGTCCAGCCCGTGGCTGCACCTCTGGCCGTCCGGAGCAATATAATATCATATTAAACCGACAACAGGATTAACAACTTAACCTAATTTAATATTAACCTTTCATAAACAGTTGATAATAAGTAAACTAATTACAATCAAAAGTAAACACGTTAACCCTGCCAGACTGCTCGCCGATAGCATGATCTGATTGTTCGAACGCAACTGTAGAAATAAATCCAAACAACGCAAAAAAATCAGGCATACTGCTGACCCGGCAGCAACTCAAACCAGGTTGCAAATATGCGTTTGATGCATTACAGCTTATTGAGAAGGTTCAAGACTGCCCCCAATGTTCTATCCGCTAAAACTTTCCACCCTACAACAGGTTTGCTTAAATAACAAACCATTATGTTAAAAAGCAAACTCGCAGCCATCTTCCTTTTATCTGTCGTGGCAAGCTCCTGCAGCAAACGTGGCCCATTGGCCTTATTTAAAAAACTTTCGCCACATGATGCGTATGGCCAAAAGCTTAAAGATGCTGGATTAGCCAATACTGCATTGGGCAACGCCTGGCTGCAGTATGCGGATGCAGTTATCAGCAAGCCGCTTAATATCAATATCCCTTACAAAGAGACCGGCTACTTCTCTGATGAAAAAGCAGGTGGCACGGCATTACGCTTCGAAGCCAAAAGGGGGCAAAAACTGCGCATCGCCATCACCAAAAAACCAGCTACCAATTTCAACATCTATCTCGATCTGTTCCTGGAAAACCTGCCCGATCAGTCAAAATTGGCAACATCGGCAGATACCCTTGGCGCTGTGCTTGAATTTGAAGTAAAGCAAACCAGTAAGTACATCCTGCGCCTCCAGCCGGAGTTGTTGCGCAGCGGGGAGTATACGCTCACCGTGACTGCCGGTCCTTCGTTGGGTTTCCCGGTAGCGGCATCCGGCAAGCCAAACATCGGCAGTTTTTGGGGCGACGGCCGCGACGAAGGCGGCCGCAAGCATGAAGGGATAGACATTTTTGCCCCCAAACGCACACCGGCCATTGCAGCCGCAAATGGAACGGTGACCAATGTTGGCGTTAACAACCTTGGTGGTAATGTAGTATTCATGCGGCCAGACAATGCCGACTACAATTTGTATTACGCCCATCTGGATGTGCAGCTGGTGCAAAACGGACAAACAGTTTCCATTGGTGATACGCTTGGCCTGGTGGGTAATACCGGGAATGCCCGCACTACGCCGCCGCACCTGCATTTCGGGATTTATACAAACGGTGGCGCTATCGACCCGTTCGTGTTTATAAATAAAGAAACCAGGCAACCGCTCCCAATAGCTGCCAACCTGGAAAACCTGAATGCCACCGTACGTACCAACGCTAAAAGCACCAGGCTGTATAGCATACCATCCGACAAGGCCGTAGTCTTGCAAACGCTTGCACTTAACACTGCCTTAAAAGTAGATGCCGCCACAGCGGGTTGGTATAAAATTGCCCTGCCCGACGGACAAATGGGCTTCATCAGCAGCAAACTGGTTACCGAAGCAAGTAATATTCGCATCATCACCCTTAAAGGCAATCAGCAGCTCTATGATGCACCCGACAGCGCCAACGCACCAAGCAAAAAAACATTAAATGCTGGTGAAAAAGTAAGCCTTCTAGCTACCTATGGAAAATATGCCTTGGTGAAAAATAAGGAGGAAACGGGTTGGATAGAACAGTAGCGTAATGAAATGCGGCATTAAATTTTTCATACCGCATTTCACGCACCATCCTGCTAATATTTGAAGCTTTGATCGATCACGTTAGGCATCAATTACCTTAATAACTTTCGCAGGAACCCCGCCAACCACCGTGTTATCGGGCACATCTTTACTTACTACCGCCCCTGCGGCAACAATGGCATTTTCGCCAACCGTGACTCCCGGCAGTATTGTAGCACCGGCCCCAATCCAGGCTTTTCTTTTGATCAATATAGGTTTGCAAACTAAGCCTCTTCTTGTTGCGGGGTCCATGGGATGGTTTTCAGTGATCAAGTTCACTTTGGGGCCGATCAGAACGTGGTCTTCCAGCGTGATGCTGCCCAGATCGAGAAATGAGCAGGCATGATTAATAAATACATCCTTGCCAAGCTTAATAAAACGGCCGAAATTGGTATATATCGGAGCAATCAATACCGTACTTTCATCTATATCGCTGCAAATTATCCCGCTAAACTTATTCCGAACTTCTTCATTACTGGTTGCTGCATTTAGTGATGGTATTAAGGCTAGGGTCCGCGTAAAAATCGCATTAACCTTATGTATTTCCGGATCATCCAGCATGACCAGCTCTCCGGCCTTTAGCCGATCAAAAATATGTTTGCTCATAGTGGTGGCTTATTGATCAGCAATATAGTTATTAACTAAGCAATTCTATAAGCCTATGATTGGTTTTCCAGGCAAGGCAGATCCACGTCCCCTGCATTTCCACATTCACATTTATAGGCCGCAAATCCCGTTTCCAGCCTGTGGTCGGTGTTTTCACCGCACCACTCCTGATTGTGTTGGCATATATCCGGTGTTTCACTGTAAAACTCTGAAACCGGCATCTGGTTGATATTTCCACTGCACCGACTAATTGCTTAAATCCGCCTTACTTATCGGTTTTGATTAATTTTCTAATCACATTGAAATGATTGTCAAGAATATACATTTTATTATCGTTAAGACAAATGCCCGAACTACCGCCGAATTCTGCCGTTTCAATTGGGCCATCCGTAACTTGAAAAACAGTATTTTGAGATATCGGTGTCTCCACGCCAGTTGTGGTCATGTGCGTTACTTTGGCAATCAGGTAAGTCAAAAACAAGTTCTCCTGAGGCGACCTGTTAAAATTTTTGTCCCTTTTTGCAATCGCCACATCAGTTATGAGCGTATTTTGAATTTCGTCATTACCAAATACAAAGGGAATCACTTTAATGGTAGTTACTGCACCCTGCAGTGTTACCCGCCTTACACTTTTGTACGGCCTGGTGACATTTCCGTTTATTACCCAAAGAAAACCATCTGCAGAAAGCTTTATGGTGGTTAAATTATTAAAGGTTGCGGCAGTGCCTAAACCATCGCGTAAGCCTTCAACGCCGGCTCCGGCAAGCACAGATGATATACCGTCTGGGGTAACTTTGACAATTCTGTTATGGCCTGTATCCGCTATGTACAAAGTATTGTCAGGCGCCACTGCCAAATCATACGGCGATTGCAGCCCCACACTTACATTGATAGGGGTAAAAACACCCTTCTGTGATATTTTTGCTACCATATTTTCGGCCCCCATTGTTACGTAGATATCGCCGTTCTTTGCTGCCTTAATACCGAAAAAATTTGCTCTTTTAATATAAAAAGGAGTTACTACGCCTGTTGGGCTAATTTTAAATACACCTTCATTAGATATAGTAGTATACAAATTACCAGTTCCATCGCTACAGATCCTGTTACCAAATGCATTTTTTACAAACGTGCTTACAATGATTGGATTACTGATGATAAGCGATGCCTGCTTCGCATTCTTCAGTACCGGGTCTGCAACTTCTGTGCTGGCGGGCTTAATCAATTCATCTTTTCTGCATGCCGGGTAAATTAAGATGATGCTTGTTATCAACAACACGGCAATTGATTTGTAAATAGCTTTTTTCATATGAGTAGTAATCGGTATGTGAGCAATTATATAGGCAACTACACCCTGGCAGGTATGGTACTGAATAGCACCAAGTTATAACATGCCTTCAACACTCATAAGCACATTTTAAAATTGTATCCTAAAACGTGTAAACATTTGCTTTTACCGCGCCTCGCACGCAGTGTGAGTTTACAGTCGGTGTTCATCGCAGAACAGATAATTTAGCAGAAGATTCTTATATTGGTTCAGGCATTTTACGATAATGGCACAGTGAAAATGCTAAACAGGGGCTAAATGTTCATCCTACTAGCGGTTTATTAAGGTAAGGCCAGTCCACGTCTCCTGCTTTTCCACATTTACATTTCTAGGCTGCAAATCCCGCTTTTTTTCCTACTTTTGTACCCCGTACACAAACATCGGCAAGGGGCGCATTTGCACTGCCGGGATTTCAAAAAATCTCATGACTAAATACATTTTTGTTACGGGTGGCGTTACCTCGTCATTAGGCAAGGGCATTATTTCTGCCTCATTAGCTAAACTCCTCCAGGCCCGCGGTTACCGCGTTACCATCCAAAAGTTCGACCCTTATATTAACATTGACCCGGGAACGCTTAACCCTTACGAGCATGGCGAATGCTATGTTACTGAAGATGGTGCAGAAACCGACCTGGACCTTGGTCATTACGAGCGGTTTTTAAACACCCCAACCTCAAAAGCCAATAACATCACAACCGGTCGTATTTACCAGAATGTGATCAACCGCGAACGCGAAGGCGCTTTTTTAGGTAAAACCGTACAGGTTGTACCCCATATTACCGACGAGATCAAACGCAATATGCGTATCCTGGGCGAAACCGGCGACTACGACATCGTAATTACAGAAATTGGCGGTACGGTGGGCGATATCGAGTCCCTTCCCTTTGTGGAAGCTGTACGTCAGTTTAAATGGGAAGCCGGCAGCGGTAATGCACTGGTTATCCACCTTACGCTGATCCCTTATTTAGCTGCTGCAGGCGAATTGAAAACCAAGCCTACGCAGCACTCGGTAAAAATGCTTTTGGAGTATGGTATTCAGCCGGATATTTTGGTTTGCCGTACCGAGCACCATATCAACGCCGACATTAGAAAGAAAATTGCGCTGTTTTGTAACGTGAATATCAATGCAGTGATCGAAAGCATGGATGCATCAACTATATATGATGTGCCGTTGCTAATGCTGAAAGAACAGCTGGATAAAACGGTATTAACCAAATTGAAACTCTCGCACAAGAATGAGCCAAACCTGGATAACTGGAAAGATTTTCTTGGTCGTTTAAAAAACCCTACCTCAGAGGTACGCATTGGCCTGGTAGGTAAATATGTGGAACTGCCGGACGCTTACAAGTCTATCATCGAATCTTTTATCCATGCCGGCGCTAAAAACGAGTGCAAGGTAAAAGTACAATACATCCCATCCGAAGCCTTAACAGTGGAGAATGCGGTTGAAAAACTGAAAGGCCTGCACGGCGTACTGGTTGCACCTGGTTTTGGCGAGCGCGGTTTTGAGGGTAAAATTGAGGCGATCCGCTATGTGCGCGAAAATAATATTCCATTCTTCGGCATCTGCCTGGGCATGCAATGCGCAGTTGTAGAATTTGGCCGCCATGTGCTGAGTTTAAAGGATGCGAGCAGTACAGAGATGAATCCTGATACCCCTAACCCGGTTATCGCCATGATGGAGGACCAAAAACATGTAGTGAATAAAGGTGGCACCATGCGTTTGGGATCTTACCCATGCGATTTAAGAAAAGGCAGCAAAGCGGCACTGGCTTACGGTACCACGCATATCACCGAACGGCACCGCCACCGTTACGAGTTTAATAACGAGTACCTGAAACAATACGAAACGGCTGGCCTGCTGCCATCGGGCATCAACCCGGAAAACGGTTTGGTTGAGGTAGTTGAGTTGAAAAATCACCCGTTTTTTGTGGGCGCACAGTTCCACCCGGAATTAAAATCAACAGTTGCTAATCCGCATCCACTTTTTATTAACTTTGTCGCCGCTTCGATGGCTTATGCCCGCAAGAATTAGTACGGTAAAAACAATAAAAAAAGTGTGCTGACCCCTCCTACGGTTGTAACAAAACCTGCAGGCTTTGGTCATACGATATATTAGATAATGGATAGAAATACGTTTACAGGATTATTCCTGATCATGCTCATCATGGGCGCCTCTATATACTTTATGAAGCCGAGCGAGGCTGACATAAAAAAAGAGAAAGAAAGAGTTCACCTGGATTCGATGAAAAAAGCAGGCGTCAAACCTGCCGCAGCTGCCACAACAGCCAAATTTGATACCACAAAAAAGACTGCTACTGTTGATTCGGCTGTTTTAAAAAGCCCGTTTGGCGCTGCAACCGTAGGTGCCGATCAGTTTGTGACCATCGAAAACGATGAGCTTAGCCTAAAAATTTCAACAAAAGGCGGCCGCGTTGCTGAGGCTGAACTGAAGAAATTTAAAACCTTCGATAAAAAACCACTGATCTTGTTTAGTGGTGCCAACAATAGCTTTGGCCTCAACTTTAATGCAGCCGGCAAGCAGATCAATACCAACGACCTGTACTTTAAGCCAAGCACACAAACACTTAAAGTTACCGGCAGCGATTCATCATCGCTTACCATGCGCCTTAGTTACAGCCCTACCCAATACATTGATTATATTTATACCTTAAAAGGTACCGGATTTAAACTGGGTCTCACCATTAAACCGGTAGGGTTAGACCAGGTGATAGCTAACAGCGGCACGGTAAACGTAAGCTGGTCTGCAAGCCTTCACAAACAGGAAAAAGATATCAAGCAAGAGCGCCAGTATTCTACTGTTTACTATAAAAACACAGAGAACGATGTTGATTACCTGAGCGAAGGTAAAGACGATGCTAAAGACATTAATGACAAAAAACTGCAGTGGGTAGTGTTTAAACAGCACTTCTTCTCTAACGGATTAATCGCTACCAGCGGCATCAGCAAATCGAGCCTGGCGGTAAGTGTTGATGTAAATGATACTACAGACGTAAAACAAATGAAGGCTAATTTAGCCTTTGGCCGCGATGCTGCCGGTGCAACACCTTTGCAGTTTTACTTCGGCCCAAACCGTTATTCTACTTTAAAAGATCAGGGTTATGATCTGCAAAAGATTGTTAACCTGGGCCCGGGTCCGTTAAAATATATTAACCAGTTTGCCACGTTACCCATTTTTAATATCCTGAATAAATTTAACTGGAACTACGGGATTATCATCCTGGTATTGACCATTATTCTTAAACTGGTGTTATCGCCGCTTACTTATAAGTCGTACTTATCTATGGCTAAGATGCGGGTGCTAAAGCCGGAGATGGATGAGATCAAAACTAAGGTTGGCGAAGATAATCCTACCCTGTTACAACAGGAGTACCTGAAGCTTTACAAAAAAGCCGGTGTAAACCCACTGGGAGGCTGTTTGCCACTGGTGATACAGATGCCAATTGTAATTGCATTCTTCCGTTTTTTCCCAAGTTTGTTTGAACTGCGCGGACAGAGTTTTTTATGGATGCATGATTTGTCGACTTACGATGCGGTAATTACGTTCTCTCCTATATTTGGTGTATCGCACATCAGCTTGATGTGTTTGTTGATGACGATCTCTACGTTGATCTATACGTACTTCAATAACCAGATCTCGGGTGCAACCGGGCAGATGAAATACATAGGGTACATTACCCCGCTGATTTTCCTCATCACGCTGAACAACTACCCTTCAGGTTTGAACTATTACTACTTCCTGGCCAATATGCTAACCTTTTTACAGCAGTACCTGATCAAGTTCATGGTAGATGATAAAAAGATCCACGCCCAGATCCAGGAGAACAAAAAGAAACCTGAGGATACTAAAAAGAAAACCGGTTTCAGCGCAAAGCTGGAAGAAATGATGCGCCAGCAGCAACAAGTGCAGACGAAGAAAAAGTAGGTTTTTGGGAGTCCGACAGTCGGATGACCGAAAGCCCGAAAGATAGATTTTAAGCCTGGTAGTTTTACTGCCAGGCTTTTTTTGTGAATTAATGCCCCCCCGAGAGGGAAAAGATGTTAAAAAAGGTTTATTACATGCGAATAATAATTGGACAAGATTTCTTACAACTCAGCCCTTCCAACCTATCACAACCCTGATTTTTTTTTCATTTTTTAACTAAAATAATTAGCAAAAATATAGTACATTTGAATTATGTACGCCATAGTGGATATCGAGACGACGGGAGGGCATGCCAGCGCTAATGGCATTACAGAGATTGCTATATGCATTCACGATGGCAAAAAGGTAACGCGCCGTTTTGAAACGCTCGTGAATCCGCAGCGCGATATCCCGGTATATATCCGTGCTTTAACCGGCATCACTAACGAGATGGTGAGCACAGCCCCCTTATTTGAGGATGTGGCGCACGAGATCTATCACCTGCTTAAAGGGCAGATCTTTGTAGCACACAATGTAAACTTCGATTATTCTTTTTTACGTTATCATTTAAACGCCGCCGGTTACGAACTTAATGCCAATAAACTTTGTACAGTTCGGCTGGGCCGCAAGATCATGCCCGGGCTGCTATCATACAGTCTGGGGAAATTGTGTAGTCACTTAGGTATAGGCAACAACAGCCGCCACCGTGCTATGGGCGATGCGGAAGCAACCGCTCAATTATTTAGTCTATATCTAAAAAATGATACTGTCAACCACATTGGCCAGGCCTTAAAACAAAATTCAAAAGAACAGCGTCTGCCGGCCAACCTGCCAAAGGCGGATATAGAAGCTTTGCCAAATGCACCGGGGGTATACTACTTCCATGATAACAAAGGCAAAGTGGTATATGTAGGTAAGGCCAAGAATATTAAAAAAAGGGTTTGCAGTCATTTCTCGGGTAACAACCCAGGCTCGCAGCGGCAGGAGTTTTTGAAAACCATTCACCGCGTTAGTCACCAGGTTTGCGGTACCGAGTTGATTGCTTTTGTGCTGGAGGCAGTGGAGATCAAACGCTTGTGGCCTAAATACAACCGCTCTTTAAAGCGCTTTGAGAATACCTACGGACTTTATGCTTATGAGGACCAGCGTGGTTACCTTCGCCTGGCGGTGGATAAGCACCGGAAACATATGCCCGCGGTATATGCCTGCAATTCGCTGCTGGAGGGCTACAATCTGCTCAATAGCCTGATAGAGACCTTCAGCCTGTGCCCAAAAATGTGTTTCATCCAAAAGAACGACCAGCCCTGCACAGGTAATAATTTAAATTCATGCGCCTGCGAGGGCCATGAAACACCCGATGATTACAATATCAAAGTAACCGCAGCTATCGATGAACTAAAGAAAGCCCTGCCTACTTTTGCTATCCGTGATGAAGGCCGCACCGGCGATGAGCATAGCTGCATCCTGATAGAAGAAGGCCGCTTTTATGGCATGGGCTATATATCCCATTACTTTGATGCCAATAACATTCAGCAATTAAAGAACTACCTTACCCCCTATCCCGGCAATGACTATATCAAAAATATCGTTACCGGCTATGCTGCGAAGTTCCCCGAGCGGAAGGTAAGTTTCGCTGTGTAAAAATTGTCATGCTGACGAAAGATGCATCTGTTAATTGAAAGAACCGACAGAATTCGCGCGTATTGCATGAACCTGAGTAGATCCTTCCTTCTTCGGGATGACAATCATACCTACGTAGGAACCATCTGTTAACCGATGGAATGGCGCGAAATACATGGCGCGTAATAGATTCTTCGTTCCTCAGGATGACAATGTAAAATAACTACAAACAGCCTGTGTCATGCTGACGAAGGAAGCATCTGTTAACCGACAGAAATGGCACGTAATGTATGGCCCTTAATAGATCCTTCGTTTCTCAGGATGACAATGTAAATATTAAAAACAGCCTGTGTCATGCTGACGAAGGAAGCATCTGTTAACCGACAGAAATGGCGCGAAATACATGGCGCGTAATAGATCCTTCGTTCCTTAGGATGACAATGTAAAATAACTACAAACAGCCTGTGTCATGCTGACGAAGGAAGCATCTGTTAACCGACAGAAATGGCACGTAATGTATGCCCTTAATAGATCCTTCGTTCTTCAGGATGACAATGTAAATATTAAAAACATTTCCTTTTCCCAAAAGTTAATAGATTATCATTATAACATAATCTATCATGAACAGTATCAATCAAAACCAACCCGAAGATAACTTTAAAAACCTGGCCGGGACTGAGGCTGTAGAAAAGCTAAAAAGCCTTGCTGAAGATGCAAAAACCTGCTTTTTCCTGAGTAATATAAAAACTGGTTTACCTGCCTCCGCACGACCAATGACCGTTCAGGACGTTGATGATGAAGGTAACTTATGGTTTTTAATCGCTAATGATAGCCATACCTACAGCGAATTGCAAGCCGAACCGTTGGCGCAGCTTTTCTTCCAGGGCTCCAAATATTCAGATTATCTGGACGTATACGGCGTAGTAACATTAAGCGATGACAAAGAAAAGATCAAAGAATTTTGGAAACCTATCCTTAAAACCTGGTTTACCGAAGGTGAAGATGACCACCGCATAGCCGTTGTAAAGGTTGAACCGACCCAGGCTTATTATTGGGATAACAAACATGGCAATGCAGTAGCCTTTGTAAAACAATTGGCAGGTGCAGCTCTAGGGAAAACCTTAGATGATTCAATCGAGGGTAAACTAGAGGTATAAATTTTATTGAACAATCCGGCCGGGGTATCGCAGATCAGACAGGTTCTGATGACCTGTCTGGCGCTGTTCAATTTTACAGCAAAGGCCAACTTGAATCGTAAGTTGGCCTTTGTCTGTTATAAGCAGCAATAAGGCTCTATTGCTTTAAATACTTATCATACCATTTGATATACCGCTCCACCCTATCCACCTGGTAGCTTGGGATACTGATGCCATGATTCTGGTTGGGATAAAGGATCAGTTCTGTAGGTACACCCAGCGATTTTAGTGCCTGGTACATTTGCTCGCTGCCGGCAGTAGGTACGTTAAAATCCTTCAATCCCGACATAAACAGCACCGGCGTTTTTATCCTGTCGGCGTGCAGAAAAGGGTAAGAGATTTTGGTATATATATCCGGATTCTTCCAGGGCTGTCCCAGTTCATTATCGTACTGCAAAATATATTGATCGATACCGTAATTGGCCATTTGCAGTGCGCTGCCCGCACCGCTTGCTGCTGCTTTGAAACGGGTATCGCTGGCGATTAGAAAATCGGTAGTGATACCGCCGTAGCTCCAGCCGCCTACGCCCAATTTATCCGGGTCCGCAATTCCTTGCTTCACCAACTCATCCACCGCGCCATGAAGATCAATAACTTCGCGGTTTCCCCAGTCGGCTGCAATGCTCTTGGTAAAGGCGATGCCCCTGCCAGAGCTGCCCCTGTAGTTTACCGTAGCCACCGCATATCCGGCGTTAGCCAAAGCCTGGCAGGTTGGATCGAAACTATAATCATCCTGCCCAACAGGCCCCCCATGCACAAACAGGATGAAGGGCATCTTTTTGGTACTGGAACTATCCGGGCGGTACAACACACCCGAGATCTTCGTCCCATCCTTACTTACAGAACGAAAGCCCGTTACCTGGGATAGAGTGACTTTGCTTACCCAATCCTGCTGCTGAAATGTAAGGCGGCGTAGCTTTCCATCTTCCAGCGCGTAGATCTCATGAGGCAAATAAGGCGTACTCATGGTTACGGCCCAGTTATTTTTCCCCTGCGCAACGATATCGTTCATGCTTCTTTTACCGCGGGTAGCTGGTATGATACTGATCTTTTTATTTTGCAGACTGTAAGTGGCCAAATATCGTTCCCTGTCATCATCAACAGTAAAAGCTAGCGCTTTTCCGTCTTTGCCCCAGGCAAGGTTGTCTGCGGTGCGGTCCAGCTCTTTGGTCAGCAGTTTATTGTTATTGCCATCAGCATTCATCAAACACACAATATTTTCGGCATACATATTATAACCTTCACTATCCTGGCGCAGGTAGGCTATTTGCTTTCCATCAGGGCTCCATTGCGGGCTAACATCATGACCTTTCCAGGTAGTGAGCTGAGTTACTGTAGCATTTGCTTTTGGTTCCATAGTGAATATATCGCTGTTCTCGCTCCGGTCGGGATCCTGGTCGTGGTTGCTTACAAATGCTATGCGCGTACCATTAGGCGACCATACAGGCGATTTTTCTTCGAACTCCCCTTTGGTTAACGTATCCAGTTTTTTAGTATTAATATCCAATACATATAAGTGGTTGCGCAGGTGTTCCAGGTAACCCTCATAATCCTGCTTAAAATGGTAACGGTCAACAACAATAGGCTTGGGCGTTTTAGGTGCTTCCTTCCCCTTATTTTCCGGATCCTGGATCACCAGCACCATCTTTTTACCGTCGGGGCTCCAATCATAATCACTCAGATCACCTTTTATGTCGGTTAGCTTTTTGGCTTCCCCGCCCCGGCGGTCCAGGAGCCATACCTGCGACCCGTTTTTTGATTCGCGCGATGATAAGAAGGCCAGGTACAGGCCATCGGGGCTCCAGCGTGCTTTAGCTGCGGCTTCTGGGCCGTGGGTTAGTTGGATGGAAGTTTTGCCATCCCAGCTTTGCATCCACAGGTGCGATACCCGCTTATCCTTAGCTGTATCTACTTCAGATACGCCATAAGCCACCCATTTACCATCCGGTGAAACCTGTGGGTCGCTTACAGTTGGTATCTTATAAAAATCTTTGGGCTGAAAATGTTTTTTATCGCTTTGGGCGAAAGCTGTGGCGACAAACGACGTAACAACAAGCAGAGTAAGGCATTTTTTCATAAGTACAGCATTAATTGGGCGGTAATTTAGTAAAATACGAGTCAATTATGCCAATAGTTATGAAATTTTCAATGGAGTTACATAAAAGATGATGTTAACCGCTGCGTAATTTTAGTAACGATATTTTACCGAAACTAAACTATCGTAATCCGGTAGCAAAAATTCTTCCTTCTTTGGTTTTTCCGTTTTGCTTTTGAAGATCTTACCAATCTGCTTTACAAATTCGCTTGCAGCAATACTTGCTATCATATTCACTACTTTCACCCCAAATGCCGATTTCGGATGAACTATCCATGGTGCTCCCGGCGGAAGTTTTTGTACGGTAGTAACGTAGGGCCTCAGTTTGGTTTCAAATGCTTCGAACGCTTTGCTATGATCCACATTTTGTGCTAGTTCACCTGCCAGCATATAGGCGCCAAGTATAGCTAGCGATGTACCCATGCCGCTAATAGGCGTTGGGCAATATGCAGCATCCCCTATCATAGCCAGCCTGCCCTTTGACCATCGCGGGGCTTTCACCTGGCTTACGGCATCAAAGTACACATCTTTGCTATCGGCAATTGCCTCGCTGAGGCGGGGAGCTTCCCAGCCTGCGCCTGTCAGCTTCATTATTAAAAACTTTTTTTGATCTTCGCGGGATAAGTTCCGATAATTGGCATCCTTGGCTAAAAAGCTGAACGATGCCCTTGTGTTGCCCTCGTTATCCGGGCGCAACAGTATGACCCGAGATCCGGGCGCATTGTACCAGCGAGCCCAGTTAGTATCCGTTTTTGTTTTGGGGATGGTGAGATAGGCATTGTATAAACCGATGTACTTTAGTTCGGCTTCGGTACCAAACATCAGTTCCCTTGTTTTAGAACGTACCCCATCCGCAGCGATAACCAGGTGGAACTCGGCCTGCTGCCCATCGCTGAAAGTAACCGTTACACCTTTTACCTGATCATCAATTGCGGTAATATATTTGCCGAAGATGTAATTAACATTGTCTTTAGTTTGCTGGTACAAGATATTGACAAGGTCGCCCCTGATGATCTCCATTTCGCTGGTAAAGCTATCGGCACCAGTAGCCGGAAAGGAGGCGCGCACTACATTCTTGTCATCAATAAACTGAATCCCTAATTCCCCGGTATTGGCAGCTAATATTTGATTGGTGATGCCCATCTTTTCAGTTACCTTTCTGGCGGCATCCCTGATATCTATATTTTGGCCACCCATCCGCAATTCCGGCGACCGCTCAATTACAGTTACTTCAAAGCCGTATTTATGTAGCCAATAAGCCAACGTGGGCCCAGCAATGCTGGCACCGGATATCAATACTTTTTTTGATTGCATTATTTGAGGTGATTAATATCCGTCGTGCTGGACTGATTTCAATGATCGTGCTTTGTCCAAACTAATTTATTAACGTTGTAGCCCAGTGCCTGGGCCTGTTTTAGGTAATCGGTAACAATGGCCGGAGGTATTGAAGTTTCCCGTGACAACAGCCAAAGAAAATCCAGATCGTTTCCGGCAATCATGGCATACTTATAGTCTTTATCAATCGCGATCACATTATAACCGGCATAAAATGGACCAAAGAATGAAACCTTTAACCTTGCAACATCATCCCCATCAACAAACTTTGCTTTACCTATGCTCTGCTTCCATTCTTTCTTAACGTAGTTGTAACCCCGGTTATCCACGCGGATAGAGCCGTTATTTTTAAGGGTATAGTTGGCGGTAACGTTATTTAAGTTCTTTTCGAATTTAAAATCCATCCGGCAGATCTCGTACCATTTGCCCAGGTATTTGTCTTTATTAAAGGGACTAACTGCTTTTGCACCTTTTGGGATAGATACACAGGAAGAGAAACCCACTATAAAAGCCGCCGCTGCTATCCCGGCAAGCCCTATTTGCCACTTTTGTAACTTCATTTAATTGCAACTGCTAAGGACCTATGTTTGTTTGAAGATGCAAGCCATTAAACAGATCGACTTTAATAGTCTTTTTCTCCGTCTTCATAATGAAAATGATCTTGACTGGCTGTGCTGAAATTTTAAATAAACAACGGCTCTTTTTGATTTTCCCTTTTCATTTCAAAAAGACTATTTTCAATTGCCCAGTCATATACGCCTTTATTAACAGGATATTTTGATAATAGTCCTGTCAACTTATGCTTATTAATCCACTCGTCTGCCAGTTTTACATCTGTAAAAACCCCGCCTGCAAATCTGCTATCGGCACCATGAAAGATCTAAATAAAATCTGTGATATGCTTTGTTTTCATGATAATTAAAGCACTCCTGCCTTTTCCAACTCGGCTTGCATCTGCTGCTGCAAACTCAGCGCCTCAGCCCTGGCCGCTTCTGCAAAATCTTCGCCGTTACTGGCATAGATGATAGAACGGGAGGCGTTAATGATAAGGCCGCAATCCGGCGTCATGCCGTATTTGCAAACTTCTTCCAAACTGCCACCCTGTGCACCAACGCCGGGGACCAGTAAAAAGTTGTCTGGTGCATACTTACGGATATTAGTGAATTCGGTGCTTTTTGTTGCCCCGACGACAAACATCAGCCTGTCGGCCCCCGCCCAGGTATTCGCTTTCTGTATCACGGTTTCGTAAAGGTAACCTTCGCCGTTTTCCAGATACTGGAAGTCTTTACTGCCCACAGATGAGGTTAATGCCAATATAATGATCCACTTACCAGCATACTTTAAATAAGGAGTAACACTATCGTGCCCCATATAAGGTGTCACTGTGATCGCATCGAAGCCCATACCGCTGTTTTCTTCATCAAAAAATGCCCTTGCATAATTATCCGATGTATTTCCAATATCGCCACGCTTCGCATCTATAATACTAAGAACATCTTTCGGGAGGTATTCATAGGTGGAAATAAGGCTTTGTAATCCTTTTAACCCGCGGCATTCGTAAAACGCAGCATTGGGTTTATAAGCTATACACAAATCTTTGGTAGCATCAATGATTCGTTTATTAAATTCAAAAACAGGATCAGGATATGCCTTTAAAAACCCGGGGATTTTATCTATATCGGTATCCAGTCCAACGCATAAAAAAGATTTTTTTTGTTTTATCTGACCGATCAGTTGCTGGCGGGATATCATAGCGGGGTGTTTAATTTAGCCCCAAAAATCTAAAAAATTAAACACTTAGTGTTATTTTTTTATTAAATTTGCATTTTACAATATTTTCATTAAAATTGCATTGTTTTCCCTTGCATGTTCTTGAACACAAGAACAATTTTTATCACCACGCATTTATTTCTAATACTTACCTGGCTTAAATATTGCATATGCAGGTTGCAGAACATCTTTCAACTAAAAAATCCTTTTGAACTATAATTCATATCATGTCTGATACAATCGAATTGAACGACAAGCTCGTGTCTGAGTTGCGTGAAATTGCTAAAAGTTTAGGTATTGCGGCGGCGGATGAGCTAAGAAAAGCACAACTGATCACCACCATTACCGAGCAGCAACAGCTAATTGAAGCCGCCAGGACCCAACAGAGCATCGTAGAAAGCAACTACGCTCCTAAAACTGCTCCCGCAGAAACAGAAGAAGCTGCCCCAGCCGCCGATGGCGAAAAAACACGCAAAAGAACCCGCGTAACCAAAGCCGCTAAGAACGAACCAAGGGTTGAAGTACCTTTAAGAGATACCAACTTATTTGAGCAGGAAGAAGACGAAGCAGAAAATAATAACCGCGGTAACAATACCGAAGCGGTTTCTGCAAGCAGCAACCCTACCGAAGAAGAGCAGGCCATAAGGGCAGAACAATTACCAGCCGAAAGCCGCCCGCAAAAATTTGAGCGCCGCGTAAACAATACCGGTAACGGAAATGAAAAACAGCAAAAAAATCAGGAGCCTGCTATCAACCTTGATTTTGATAACGTTATTGTAAACGAAGGCGTATTAGAAATCATGCCCGATGGTTACGGATTTCTGCGCTCATCTGACTATAACTATTTAACATCTCCTGATGACATTTATGTATCTCAGAGCCAGATTAAACTTTTCGGCTTAAAAACTGGCGACACCGTTCGCGGTAGTATCCGCCCGCCAAAGGAAGGTGAAAAATATTTCCCGCTGGTACGCGTGGAAGCAATCAACGGCCGCATCCCGGCAGAAGTGCGCGACCGTGTACCTTTCGATCACTTAACTCCGCTGTTCCCATCGGAGAAACTGAACCTGTTTACGGATGCCGGTAACTACTCTACCCGTATTATGGACCTGTTTTCGCCGATAGGTAAAGGCCAGCGTGGTTTAATTGTGGCTCAGCCTAAAACAGGTAAAACCATGCTGCTTAAAGATGTTGCAAACGCGATAGCTAAAAACCACCCGGAAGTTTACCTCATTATCTTACTGATTGATGAGCGCCCGGAAGAGGTGACCGATATGGCACGCAGCGTACGCGCCGAAGTGGTTTCATCTACTTTTGATGAGCCTGCAGAGCGCCACGTAAAAATCGCCAATATCGTTTTAGAGAAAGCCAAACGCATGGTAGAGTGTGGTCATGACGTGGTTATTCTGCTGGATTCTATAACCCGTTTAGCACGTGCTTACAATACGGTGGCACCTGCATCCGGTAAGATCTTATCGGGTGGTGTTGATGCCAACGCATTGCACAAACCAAAACGCTTTTTTGGTGCGGCCCGTAACATTGAGGATGGCGGCAGCTTAACCATTATCGCAACTGCATTAACAGAAACCGGTTCTAAAATGGATGAGGTGATCTTTGAAGAATTTAAGGGTACCGGTAATATGGAGCTGCAACTGGATCGTAAATTATCCAACAAAAGAATCTTCCCTGCTATCGATATTACTGCATCAAGCACCCGTCGTGATGACTTGTTGCTTGATCGTGAAACTTTACAAAGAATCTGGATTCTTCGTAATCACCTGGCGGATATGAATTCACAGGAAAGTATGGAATTTTTGCAGGCACAGATCCGCGGCACGAAAACCAACGAGGAGTTCCTTATCTCGATGAACTCATAATATATTTAGATATGCGGAGTTATAATTTAACAGCGGTTATTTTATAACTCCGTTTTTTTATAAAAATATTAATACCTTCATACCCATTATGAGGCGGCGAGTTAGAAAACACCTTCCAAATGCCATTACCTGCGCAAACTTGTTTAGCGGATGTATCGGAATTCTTTTTGCGTTTCAGGGCAACCTGATCGTAGCTGCTTATGCCATTTTTTTAGCTGCCATTTTTGATTTTTTTGATGGCTTTGCATCAAGGGTATTAAATTCACAATCATGTATAGGTAAAGATCTGGATTCACTTGCCGATATGGTAAGCTTTGGCGTACTGCCTTCGGCAATCATGTATGAATTGTTACTGGAGGCACCCCAGATCAGCGGTGTTAGCGAATGGCTCAACTTTGTTGCCTTTCTCATCCCGGTATTCTCTGCTTTAAGGTTGGCTAAGTTCAACACTGATACCCGCCAGGCTGAAAGCTTTATTGGCCTGCCAACACCTGCAAATGCGATATTGATCGCTTCTATCCCCTTAATACTATTGCAGTACGAGGACCTGAAACGTTTTATTTTAAATCCTTATGGTTTGGTTTGCTTCATCATTGTGATGTGTATCCTACTCGTAGCAGAGATTCCATTAATGTCTCTTAAATTTAAGAACAGCGACTTTAACAAAAACTTTTACCGCTATTTATTATTGCTGGTTTCTGCAATACTCATACTATTTTTTAAATTTGCGGCAGTTCCGGTGGTTATCATAATGTATATCACCTTGTCATTAATTCAACTAAAATTCGCAAACGATACGGTAATCAGCGGTTCTCACAGAAAATAGTCCGTCAATACGCTATCGTACCTAACACAAAAAGAGTAATGAAAAAATTCCTGGCCGAAATAGATGTAATGCCAAAAAAAGAAATCCTTGATCCGCAGGGTAAAGCCGTAACCGGCAGTATGAAAAATCTTGGCCTCGCCGAAATTCAAAACGTACGCATCGGAAAGCATATTTCTTTGGAAATAGAAGCCGACAGTACAGAGGCCGCCAGCGCCAAAGTTGATGAAGCCTGTAAAAATCTTTTAGCTAACCTGATTATGGAAAGCTATAGCTTCAAGTTGGAAGAAGTTGCTTAGTCTGTAAGTCCGGATAGAAGGAAAGTCTGAAAGAAACGCCCGACTATCGTACGATATAAAAGCAGAAAGCAATCCCAAGGGATTGCTTTCTGCTTTTATACTTTTTCGGATTTACCAGCTATTCAGTCACCCGGTCGTTCATACGGATCAATTTCCTATAGATTTCCTTCCTTTTCAATTTTAATTTTTTGAAGCGCTACCAGGTTATTACTGACCATGGTTTGTACCTGCATAAATTTCTCGATGATGGCGGCCTGATCTTGTCCTTCTGTCTTGCAGGCAATTTCTACGTCCTGTATAGTTGCCTGGCTCCAGGGCATTCCAAAAAAGCCAAGATTTGGTTTCAGTTTGTGCGCTGCCTGTGCAGCCGTTACCCAATCCTGTGCGTTGATAGCAGTGTTGATACTGGCCAGCAACTGCGGCGTTTGGTCTAAAAACATGCCTATAGAATCCACAATGAATTCATCACTGCCATCGGCAATTTCGTATAAAAAAGCAAGATCAAGGTCTTGTGCAGGTATGCTATCAGCCATCGTATCGGGTTATACGTCAAAATTATAACTTTTTTACCATCAAATCGTCTTTTAAAGCTAATTTGAGGGTTAAAATACTGCTGTTTAATAGTGGGTGAACTAATTCAGGCGCAATTTCTGCAAGTGGTGCCAATGTAAAGCTCCTGTTATGTAATTCAGGATGCGGTATAATGAGGCCGGGCTCGTTAACCACGTCATCACCGTAAAATAATATATCGATATCTATCGTGCGCGATCCCCATTTTTCTTCGCGCAGCCGGCCAAGTTCAGTCTCAATAGCCAGTATCTTATTTAATAGTGCGCGAGCGGTTAGACTTGTTTGCAGTAATATAACCTGGTTCAGGTAATCGGGCAGATTGGTTTTACCCCATGACTGCGTCTCGTAAACCGATGATAATTTCAATACCGGCGTAATCTCTTTTTGAATCTGCCGGATAGCTTCCTGCAAAAACAGTTGCCGGTTTCCCAGGTTACTTCCTAACAGCAAAAAAACGTTAATCATGTTGTAACAAATATCGGGGTTAGGGCTCTTAATAACATATAAACCGCCCCTATTTAGTAAGTTTGCATATATAAATGATTTATAACAGTTAATGAAACAATTCTTCAAATATGTTCTGGCCACAATAGTTGGCATCGTGCTTTCTACCGTCGTTCTTGGCCTATTATTTTTCGCACTCATCGCCGGCATCGTCGCATCAGCAGGTTCGGACAAAGGCGCTGACGTTGAAGCTAATTCCATTTTACATATTAAAATAGACTATAACATTGCCGAACGTACCGCAAATAATCCTTTTGCAGGTTTAAGCTTTTTAGGCCTGGATGGTGAAAAGGCTATCGGACTCAATCAAATTTTGGCAAGCATTAAAAAGGCTAAAAGCGACAGCAACATTAAAGGTATTTTTTTGGATGAAAGCTATATGTTAGCCGGCCAGGCGACAACTGAAGAGGTGCGCAATGCGCTTATCGATTTTAAAAAATCGGGCAAATTTGTAGTTGCTTACTCAGAGATCTACACGCAGGGGTTTTATTACCTCGCTTCCGTTGCCAATAAAGTTTACCTTAACCCAAAAGGTATCATTGAGTTTAAGGGGTTTAGTTCCGAAACCATGTTCCTGAAAGGTGCTTTGGATAAATTGGGGATAGAGGCACAGGTTATAAAAGTAGGCACCTACAAAAGCTATGCAGAACAATACACACTTACCAAAATGAGCGACCCTAACCGCCTGCAGGTTACCTCCTACCTTGGTTCGTTATACAATCACTTTTTAACCGGGATCAGCGCGCAGCGCCATATCAGTAAAGACTCATTGTTTAATTACGCCAACAACGGTTTGATCCAGGAGCCGGAAGATGCCGTGAAGTATAAATTGGTTGACGGATTGAAGTATAAAGACGAAATACTGAGCGATCTAAAGAACCGCACCAATACAAATCAGAAAGACGACCTTCAAAGCGTTGAACTGGCTGATTATGTTAAAAGTGCGCCGAAAGACGATAAGGATAATGATGACGACAGCAAATCATATTCAAAAAACCGTATCGCAGTAATTTATGCATCGGGAGACATTGCCGGCGGAGACGGCGACGATAATACCATCGGATCTGAAAAGATCTCGAAAGCTATCCGCAAGGCACGTACAGACGATAAAGTTAAAGCCATTGTTTTAAGAGTGAATTCACCGGGTGGTGGTTCCCTGGCCTCTGCCATTATCTGGCGCGAAGTGGTGCTGGCTAAAAAAGCGAAGCCGGTAATCGTTTCAATGGGCGATGTTGCAGCATCTGGCGGGTATTATATTGCCTGTGCGGCCGACAGCATTTATGCTGAACCAAATACCATCACCGGCTCGATTGGCATCTTTGCTATCCTGCCGAACATGCAGAAATTTTTCAACGATAAACTAGGCGTAACCTTCGATGGTGTGAAAACCGGGAAGTATGCCGATTTGGGAGATGTCAGCAGACCGTTAACACCAGAGGAACGCGCTATTTTGCAAAAGAGTGTTGACCACGGCTATGATACCTTTACCAAAGCAGTTGCCGAAGGCCGCCATAAAACCCGGGCCTACATCAATTCTATTGGCCAGGGCCGGGTGTGGACAGGCGAACAAGCGATAAAAATCGGCCTGGTAGATAAATTGGGCAACATTAGCGATGCTGTAGCATCTGCCGCTAGAAAAGCGAACTTGAAAGAGTATCAATTAGTGAGTTATCCCGAGCAAAAAAGCATTTTAAGCAAATTTGGCCAGGGATTTTCGGCACAAATAAAAGCGCAGTTTTTAAAATCAGAACTTGGCGAAAACTACAAGTACTACCAGCAAATAAAAGGCGTAACGCAAATGATGCGCACCCCGCAGGCACGGATGCCTTATGATATTGTGATCAGATAATTTGATTTTGAATATTTTGAAAAGCCGCCTTGGAAAAGGCGGCTTTTTTATTTTTTGAAATTAAACCTGTTACTTAATAGTGAGTCGAAAAGCAAAAATCTCTCAAACCATATATCACATGCATAAATCTAACTTTATTACTATGCGAAATTTACTGAAAATTGGCACCATCTTGCTCGTCATTGTCAGTACATCTTGCAAGAAAAACGACAATCCTGCTCCCGAAGGTTACAATGTATATGTGGGTGCAAATGACAAAAATTTATATTCTTTTACCAATGAGGGGATATTAAATTGGAAGTTTGAGGCCAACGGAGATTTTGCTTATTCTACACCAGTTTACGCCGATGGAACAATTTACTCAACCAATACCGACAATAATTTGTACGCAGTTAATGCCAGTTCCGGAATTTTAAAATGGAAATTTACCGCTGCCAGTACCATCATATCCAGCCCGGCGGTGACTGGTAAAATTATTTATTTCGGTAGCGATGATCATAACTTTTACGCTATCGATAGCAATACCGGCTTATTAAAATGGAAATATGTAACCAGTTCCAATATAGATAGCAGCCCGGTTGTAGCAAATGGTATAGTATATTTCGGCAGCACCGACGGATACCTGTACGCTTTAAATGCTAACAGCGGTACTTTAGAATGGAAATACTATACTGGTGCCGTTATTGTGCAATCCAGCCCAGTCATCTCCAATCAAGTAGTATTTATAGGTAATCGCCAAGGTGATCTTATCGCTGTTAACCAATTTACCGGGAAACTTAAATGGAAAATAAATATCGACGGCATATCTTTAGAGCAGTCAAAACTTATCGTGAATAACGGAGTGATCTATTTTTCGAGCTGGTATAATTTAGATACCAAGGCAGTTGGAAACCTTTATGCCATTAAAGAAACCGATGGTACAGCTATTTGGACGGGGTTACAAGAAAAGGGATTCTCGTCCGGACCCGCTTATGCAAATGGTAAGCTTTTTATCAATGCAGATGATAATAATTTATACGCGGTTAATGCATTAACAGGTGAAACATTATGGCAGAAACCTATCATTGCCAACGGTGCGGTACCCACGGTGTTTAAGGAGAATATCTTTGCAGGTGGAGGAGGTTCGAGCCTCTTTTATGTACTTAACAGTGTATCCGGTGACGAAAAATGGAAATATCCTTTACCGAATAGCCTAACTACATCGAAACCATTGATTGTAAACACAAAATAATCAGCAATAAAAAGCATAACCTTGATAGGTTTGAAAGCTGCCTTGAAAAAGGCGGCTTTTTTTGTATCAGTATTTATAACAGGAATACGCCAGCCAAAATAGTATAATTACAATTATTCTCCTTACCCATGGTAGGGAAAAGGATAAATATTCCAACCAGCCGACTTGAAGTTGAATTCCGTATTCGAATATTGTCCTTTAATAAAAGAAAAGATAAGCTGCTCATTATACATCGGATTAAAATCCCTCAAAATCTCAGCAGAAGATTTGTAGGTGTTCGCCAGCTGTATTTCGCGATAAGCCTGCGTCAAGAACAGGTTTCGTTCAAATTCTTCGTTATCGATAATAAACATTTTGCAATTACGGTTCTAAATATGAAACTTCCTTATCAAATCTTCTTTAATTTTTCACGCTCTGTGCCCCTCCGCTTCTGCTCCGTTTTCTCTGCGGCTAAAAAACACTTCATCCCTCGCCTTGTTGCATTACAAATAAACCGGCGAAATACCCCCGCCTTTTGTACTTTTACTGCAAACCAATTTATGGAAAACAAGCCCATATCCCGTACGCTTCGCCTGCTCTCGCAATTGATGGAATTGCACAACGTTAACCCGTTCAAAATAAAAGCGATAGCCAATGCTGCCTTAAAGGTAGATAAACTCCCCTTCCCTATTGCCGGTAAAACGGTGGAGGAATTGGAAAAGATCGACGGCATCGGCAAGAGCCTTGCATTTAAAATTGCTGAACTGCTTGAAACCGGCACAATGACCGATCTTCAGGATATGCTTGACAAAACCCCTGAAGGTGTAGTGGAGATGATGGGCATCAAGGGAATCGGTGCTAAAAAGGTTGCTGTAATATGGAAGGAACTCGGAATAGAAAACATTGGCGAGCTGTATTATGCCTGTAACGAGAACCGCCTGGTGGAAGCTAAGGGTTTCGGATTAAAAACACAGGACGAGATCCGCAAGCTAATTGAATTCCGGATGGCGGGTAACGGTAAATTCCTTTACGCACAAGTGGAGGAAGAAGTAAAGGCGCTGATGGAAGAGATAAGGGGAGTATTCCCGGATGCATTGAAACATGTGGCTGGTGAATATCGCCGGATGTGTGAGATCATATCGGAGATTGTCATCGTTATCGGCAGTCTTGATCAGGATATTGCCTTCAATGCGCTGGCCAATTCGCAGATCCTGCAAAATGTAAGCCTCAATGGCCATCATATTGGCGGCGAGCTAACGAACGGGCTGCTTGTTGATATCATCTGCGTAAGCAAAGCCGATTATTATCAGGAACTATTTGTGCAAACCGGTAACGACGAACATGTAGCTGAAGTGATGGAGCGCATAGGTAACGGGCTGGAGCAGCCAAGCAGCGAGGAACTGATCTACTCAAAAGCCAATCTCAGCTGGATACAACCCGAACTACGGGAAGGTGATACATTTATTGAGCGTGCTACTAACAATAACCTTCCAACGCTAATCTCCTACCACGATTTGAAGGGCACACTACATAATCACAGCACCTGGAGCGATGGTGTGCATTCGGTTGAGGATATGGCCCTTTACTGCCGCGATGACCTCAAATTGGAATATTTAGGCATGTGCGATCACAGTAAAAGTGCATTTTACGCCAAAGGACTCAGCATCGAAAGGGTGTTACAGCAGCAGGAAGAAATAGACCATCTCAATAAAAAACTCAACGGGTTTAAGGTGTTTAAAGGGATTGAATCAGATATATTGAATGACGGTGCATTGGATTACCCCGACGAGATCCTTAAGAAATTTGATTTTATAGTGGCTTCGGTACACTCAAACCTGAAAATGCCTGAAGAGAAAGCTACCGCGAGGTTGATAAAGGCAATAGAAAACCCTTACACTACCATACTGGGGCACCCAACCGGCCGTTTACTTCTAAGCAGAAAAGGCTACGATATCGACTATAAAATGGTAATAGATGCTTGCGCCGCTAATAACGTGGTTATAGAGATCAACGCCAACCCAGTACGATTGGACCTCGACTGGCGCTGGCATCAGTACGCCCTGGAAAAAGGTGTAATGCTCTCAATAAACCCGGATGCCCACCGCAAAAGTGGATTTCTGGATATGGAGTATGGCGTAAATATTGCCCGTAAAGGCGGCTTAACAAAAGAAATGTGTTTGAATGCCTTATCTTTGGAGGACATTACCAAAGTTTTTGAAAAGAAAAGGCCAAAGTAAAAAAGCCCTAGGCGCTCGATTCGGCCCTTACCTCCCGATAAAGGAATTTTAATTTTATAATATGCGAAATAATCTCGAACAAACCCTTTTAAATAAAATAGCCGACACGCCCACCCTGGCGGAAAAAATCCGTGAATGGAAATCGGAAGGTAAAAAGATCGTATTCACTAACGGTGTTTTCGATCTGCTGCATTTAGGGCATATTACCTATATGGCCAAAGCCGCAGAATTGGGTGACAAACTGGTGATCGGCTTAAATTCGGATGCATCTGTTAAAAGGTTGAAAGGCGAAAGTCGCCCTGTTAATGACCAAAGCAATCGTGCAGCCTTGCTGGCCGCCTTGTTTTTTATAGATGGGGTGGTGATTTTTGAAGATGATACCCCCCGCGATCTGATCGTTACCCTGATGCCGGATGTGCTGGTTAAAGGTGCCGATTATACCGTAGATCAAATTGCTGGTGCCAAAGAGGTTTTAGCCAATGGCGGCGAAGTGAAAACGATTACGCTGGTGGATGGCTACTCCTCTACATCCATTATCAACAAAATACGGGGACAAATATCCTGAAACGGACAGATCGCCCAATGAAAATATTGGTTATCCGGTTCAGTTCCATGGGTGATATTATTTATACAACCCCTGTTGTGCGCTGTTTAAAAATGCAGGTAGCCAACGCAGAGGTGCACTTTTTAACCAAACCTGCGTTTCAATATATTTACAATAATAACCCGCATCTAGATAAATTAATATTGCTTAAGCCCAGCCTTTCGGACACCATATCCGACATTAAAGCTGAAAATTACGACTGCATTATTGATCTGCATAACAACCTGCGCACCAGTATAATTAAGCTGCGAACGGGCGTCAAAGCATCTAGCTATAAAAAATATACTATTCGCAAATGGCTGAGCTTAAAATTCAATTTAAAGCTGGTGCTCAACACGCATTTGGTAGACCGATACTTAAAAGCTGTAGAATTCCTGGGGGTTACAAATGACGGGCAACCAATAGATTATTACGTAAATGCCGGATATCAACTCAATAAATTACTCCCGGTATCACACCAAAATGGCTTTGTTGCTTTTATTATAGGTGCCACTCACTTTACCAAACGGCTGCCGAATGACAAGATCATTAGCATTTGCCGTAAATTGAATTTACCTGTTGTGCTCCTGGGGGGTAAGGATGTTAAAGCCAATGGGGAAAATGTATCTAATGCTTTAGGCGACAAAATCTATAATGCATGCGGAATAACAACGTTGGATGAATCAGTTTTTCTGGTATCAAAGGCGCAAAGTATTATTGGTTTCGATACAGGGCTTACACACATCGCTGAAGCATTTGACAAACCTATTTTATCTATCTGGGGCGGCACCGTACCCGAACTGCTTGGTGTAAAACCCTACATGGTTAAGGAGTTTTCGGTTGTCGGCAGCGATATTTCTTGCAGACCCTGCTCGAAATTTGGCTTGGAAAAATGCCCGCTAGGCCATTTTAAATGTATGACCGAATTACCCGAAGAATTGGTTACTGCGTTTATCAATAAAAGTTAAATACCGTTTTGTTTAACAGACATTTCAAACAACACGACTGAGGGGGATATCAAAACTCGTGTATTCGGCATTTCTGTTGGATTCACATTTTAACAAAAAAGCTGTTCAAAACAAAGACGGAGCAGTTTTTGCTTCCTCTTTGCTTTAATTAAACCGATGAAAAAACTGCTCCTCATTCGCCACGCAAAAGCCACGCAAGAATCCGGCTATTCTGATTTTGAACGCCCTTTAACCGAGACGGGTATTGCTGATGCCACCACTATGGCCCAACATTTAAAAGAACAAGGCATTGTGCCACAACTATTTGTGAGCAGCCCGGCATTACGCACCCATACTACAGCGAATATTTTCGCGGACACACTGGCTTTGCCTCCCGCCGATATCAACAAAGCCATTTACGATGCGGGCGAACCCACGCTGGTCAGGGTAATAAATGAGCTGCCCGATGATCGAGATTTTGTAGCAGTTGTAGGCCACAACCCGGCTGTAGCGCAAGTATTGTACCTGCTAAGTGGCCAAATAAAAGAAGTGCCGCCCGGTACGGTATCCTTAATAGAATTTGAACTGAATAGCTGGCAGGAGATTTATGAGGACTCCGGCAAGTTAATTTATTATGATAACCCAAAGCTTTAATTGATACAGTAGGTTTTACCCGGCAACGACCGGATAAAACCCTGTAATTCCATATCCAATAAAGTCATAGCCAACTGACTCGTGGGCATATTGGTTTTTATGCTGAGATCATCAATAGCCAATGGCATTTTATGCTCCCTTATTATATCATAAATTGCCCGCTCTCCATCCGAAAGATCTATTGGCATGATCAATTGCTCGGGTGTGTTTTTTAATTCAGTAGTTTTTTCCCAACCAAGGCTATAAGCAAGATCTGCCATGCACGTAAGCAGCGAAGCCTTGTTGTTCCTGATCAGAAAGTTGCAACCTTCCGAATATTCATCATTTAGCCTGCCAGGGAAAGCAAACACATCACGGTTATAGCTATTGGCAATTTCCGCGGTAATCAAAGCGCCTCCTTTTAAACCTGCTTCCACCACCACTGTCGCATCAGCCATGCCGGCAACGATTCGGTTACGCTGCGGAAAATTTTCCCTATCCGGATTGGTGCCCGATGGATATTCTGTGAGCAGGCCGCCGTTTTCCAGCATCTTTTCTGCCGTGCCTCGGTTCTGGCTTGGATACATCCTGTCGAACCCATGACCAAGCACTCCTATAGTAGGTACCCCCACCCTAATGCACTCCTTGTGTGCGGCAACATCAATGCCCAGGGCCAAACCGCTTGCTATTAAGATATTGTATTCCTGCAACTCTTCTACCAGTTGCTTGCATAAGTGCCGGCCATATTCGGTAGCATTGCGGGTGCCAACAATACTGATAACCCTCTGCATGTTTAAGTTAGCATTCCCCCTGGAATACAACAGTAATGGCGAGTCGTGGCAATTTTTTAGTCGTTTAGGATAGCGCGGATCGGTATAAAAAAACACGTCGATATTATTCTTTTCGATGAATGTCAATTCGGTTTCTGCACGGCGGAGCGCCTCATCAAAATCGGCCAGATCTAATCTCTTTACGCCTATACCCCTTGCCCTGGTGAGGGCAGTTTTGGATAGGCGAAAGATCTGTTCCGCGTCTCCAAATTCGCGCAGCATAGATTTTGCCAGCACGGGGCCTATTTTTTTAATGAATGTTAATGCGATCTGGTGTTGTAAGGCCATAATATTGTGGCCCTAAAATATAAATAAATACCAAAATTATTAGCAATTATTATGAATTATGGAGACTATTATGGATTAGTGTTGAGTAAACACGAATTGCACTGATAAAACGAATAGAAAACAAATCGTGATGGTTAGTCCTTGGTTTACAATCCCTACCGTACGCTTATCAGCGGGAACTTAAAAAGCCTTTAGTATTGAGTCGGCACGAATAAATTGAAGTAGTACCAATTTTTCTTTACCGGTCACCTTTCTTCACCGCCATGACGAAGCTAAAATTCGTGTCAAGTTAAATTGTCGATTAGCTCATTTTGAACACCCATCAAATTTTTTTAACAAACTACAAAAATAGTTTGCAAACTATTAAAATAGTTATACCTTAGCCTAACTATAAAAATAGTTTACTATGAAAGTTAAAGAGCTGACGAAAGCTGAAGAGCAGATCATGCAGATCCTCTGGCAGTTAAACAAGGGTATAATAAAGGACATTCTTGAAAAAATCCCCGAACCTAAGCCTGCTTACAATACGGTATCTACTGTGGTAAGGGTGTTGGAAGGTAAGGGATTCATCGATCACAAGGCTTACGGGAATTCGCACGTATACTTCCCGGTTATTAGCGAGGACGACTATAAGAAATTCACTTTCGATAAACTGATGAAGAACTACTTCAGCGATTCGTACAAAAGCCTGGTATCGTTCATAGCCGACGAAAAAAACCTTGGACTAAAGGAACTCGACGAGCTTACTGACTTCATAAATAACCTTAAAAACAAAAAACAATGAACTGGCTACACTACCTTGTTGAAGCGAATATTTACCTGGGGGTATTTTATTTATGCTATTGCTTGTTTTTAAATAACGAAACGTACTACGTGCTGGGCCGCGCCTACCTGCTTTTTAGCTGCCTGGCAGCATTTGTTTTGCCGGTAACACAACTGAGCATTTTAAAGCATGCCGAACCGCAAATTCAACAGGTGGCATATACAGCCCCGGTTTATCATAATGCGCCAATACCCGAGATCATTATTGAGGAACCTGCTCCCCAATTTACCTTACAGGATGCACTGCTCTACATCTATATCATAGGGGCGGTATTATCTTTGATTGTTCTTTGTTATCGTTTATTCCGCTTATTTTTATTAACCCGTACAGAAAGTACACTAACCAATTCCAATTATAAAATAATTCAGCTCAACGGGGAAAATACCGCTTTTTCTTTCTTTAATTACCTTTTCATTGGCACGGCGGTACCACAGTCGGAAACCATCATTGCGCACGAATTGGTACACATTCGCCAAAAGCATTCTGCGGATATCATTTTTATAGAACTGATCAAGGTAGTCAGCTGGTTTAACCCCTTCATTTACCTGCTGCAACGCAGTCTGCGCACCATTCACGAATATATAGCCGATGAGCAAACAGCGGCTAAAGAGAGCGATGCACTTACTTACTCATCCTTTTTGCTTAGTAACGCTTACGGCATTCAGGGATCGCCTATTGCACATTCTTTCTTTAATTATAACCTTCTAAAAAAGAGAATTATCATGTTAAACCAAAAAAGATCAGGCAGATTAGCAAGGCTAAAATACCTGGCCGCAGTACCGCTATGTGCGGGTATGCTGTGCGCATCCACACTCGTGTTTAGTAAAGATTATGCATTAATCGATCTGTCGCCAAAGCGACCCGTTGCAGAGTTGAGAGACACTGCTTTTGCCATGCGACCTCCCACCGTGTTCGGTAAAGACTTCTCCTTACAGGAAAACTGCTACCTTATAGATAAAAAAGCCCCTTACATTACAGTAACTATCACCAGTAAAAGCGGTCATCAGCAACTTTTCAACAGTAGTTCAGCAACCAATGCCGACCGTAAATTACTAAAGGATAAATACGGCTATCAATTTAAAAAAGCGGAGATGATGGCATATCTTAAAATGACATCAAAATCTAACGAAGCCTTTAGTAACAACCCACAATTACCTCCACCACCGCCCCCTGTACCCCTTAATGAACCATATTTGCAACTGGCCCAGTTTATTAGTCGGTCGGTAAAGTATCCTACCGTGGCACTAAGTAAAAAATTAAAGGCCTCATTGATAGTTAATTTTAAACTGAATGAAAATGGCCGTATTAGCGATGTAGCAGTAGCCGGTAACAATGCAAATATATTTGGCGACGTTTTGAAAGCAGAACTTGAAAAATTTGCGTATCCGATTAAAGACAAAGCCGGGTATCATAAAATGGGGGTCAAGTTTTTTATCCTTGGCGAAAATTCCGTATTCTTCGCAACGCCCAAAAGCTTAAAAACAGCAAATTATATAGGAGAAATGCAAGTGATAGGGATAATTGCAGCACAGCGAAAAATCTATAACCAGCCCCCTCCTCCACCGGCACCCCCAAAAGTTGGCGTGGCGCCACCAAAAGTTAAAGTCATTAAATTTCCGCCACCAGCAGTTAAACCACCCTTGCCAATAGGTGCCAACAATCAAACTTTTATAAGTAGTTTTAATAAGGAATTGGCCAGAACTATCAGATATCCAGCAAGAGAACACGACAACCAAACAACCGGGAAGCTATTCATCGCATTTACTGTAAAATACAACAAGATAGGTAACGTGGCGGTAACAAGAGGTGTAAGTAATGCTTTAGATGCAGAAGCAAAAAGGGCACTGGTAGACTACTCCCCAACAGTAAGATTAAAAGCAGGCAGCTACGAAATTCCTATTGCTTTTAAAATCACTAAAGCAGATGGCAAAATTGTGTTTAACACCCTTGCCGGTATTGACAAAGAATTTGTTGACAAATCAGTTATCAATAACCACAAAATTATGCTAAGCGAAGTTGTGTTGATGAGTTATTTATAAAACTATTATCCCTTTACGTAGATCACCTGCTTGGTGTCGAAAAATTCCTCCTCAAAATAGTTTTTGAGATAGAATTGCTGAACGGCTAAACCCGCGTCGGCAATTTCTTGTGTAAGGTCCCCACCTTTTAAATAGAGTATTCCGTTAGGCAATTCGTTACTTTGTTCTTTACGGAATTTGCCTTTTACCCAGGGATAAAAGTCTTTTAACTGGGTTACGGCCCGCGAAACCACAAAATCAAATTTATCTTTTATGTCTTCGGCCCGCGAATGAGTGCCCATAACGTTTTGCAAACCCAAAGCCATGGCCACTTCGTTGACTACTTTTATCTTCTTTCCTATAGAGTCTACAAGGTGGAATGTGGTTTCTGGAAATAAAATCGCCAACGGTATTCCGGGGAAACCACCGCCAGTACCAACATCCAGCACATGGCTACCGTGCGCAAACGATATTACTTTGGCAATCCCGAGGGAATGCAAAACGTGGCGCTCGTAAAGCAAGTCGATATCTTTGCGGGATACCACATTGATCTGCGCGTTCCAAAAGGTATAAAGTTCCTGCAGGCGGGCAAACTGCTCCTGCTGTACCGGGGTAATTTCCGGGAAATATTTCAGGACCAGATCAGATGTCATCCTTGTTATAACGGTTGATGATATTGCCTAAAAGATACCTGCCCCTAAACAATTGCGCTTTTACAGTACCGAGTGGCAAGTCCAGCTGCTGGGCAATTTCCTCGTACGATAGCTCGTCGAAATAGCGCAGGGTAATGAGGTTACGGTATCGCAATGGTAAACTTTCTATCAGCAATTTAAGTTCCTCAGTTTGCTGCTTTTTGATCGAACTTTCTTCGGGGTTTAGTACATCCGCTTTAATCTGCAAAGGCATTTCCTCACCATCCTCATCCAGCATACCGTGGATAGATTGGGTGTTTAGCTTCTTTTTACGGATAAAATCGATACAATTATTGGTAGCAACTCTAAATAACCAGGTACTAAAAGCGTACTCCGGCTGGTATTTGTCAAGTTTCTCAAAGGCTTTAGCAAAGGTTTCAACAGTAAGGTCCATAGCATCCTCCTTGTTATTCACCATCTTCAGCACCATAAAGTAAATCGAATCTTTATATCGGTGCATCAGGTCGGCGTATGCTTTTTGGCTACCATCTCTTGCCTTCACCACCAGGTGAAAATCGTTCTTGGCGTTTTCGGTGAAATTTGCGTTTACTTCCATCGGGTGGTTTTTATAAAAGTTCCTATCAATCCAAACACATTTAAATAAATATAGTAAATCGCGTCAAAAAACAGCAACCACCATAACATGTCGCTGGCTTCCAGCTTATTAAATATTTTACGGTAAATTATAATCTGTAATAGCAATCTGAATGCGAGCATCCCGGCGGCTAATAATGGTTCAAATTTAAATACCAGGCACAATATAAATAAAACATAAAACAAAAGGCCACTAACCGCATCAAAACTTAACATACGGCGGTGCTCGTTACTATATTCTTTACCAACTCCCATATGCCGTCTTTTCTGGCGAAACCAGCTGCTTAGCGTTGTCTTTGCTTCAGTATGAGTAAAGGTATCCGGGTGTATCTCAATAACTGTATTTTCAGCAGTTGCATTTTGGTTTACGAAGAGATCATCATCTCCGCTCATGAGGTGCATGTGGGCCGCAAAGCCTTTCGACCTAAAAAACAAAGATTTAGTATAGCCGAGGTTACGGCCAATTCCCATATAAGCGTCGCCCTTTAATGCCGAAGAAAGGTAATTGATACCAGTTTTAAGAGTCTCGAACCTGATAAACGGATTCAAAAAGTTAGCAGTGCGGTAATAGGGTGAATAGCCTAACACGATTTGTGCGGAATTGGTAAAATTTGCTGCCATCCGGGTGATCCAATATAGGGTGGCCGGCTTACAATCTGCATCTGTAAATAATAAGTATTCGTTCTTTGCAGCCTTTATACCCAGGGTAAGCGCAAACTTTTTACCTGTTTTATATCGGGCATGCTCGGTAATGGTAACAATTTTAAGGTGCGGAAACTCGCGCTGAATGTCCAGCAATACTTCATCTGAATTATCGGTTGAGCAGTCATTGATCACTACCACTTCATAATCAGGATACTTTTGCTGAAGTATATAAGGAAGGTTCTCGGTAAGATTACGCGCCTCGTTCCGAGCACTAATGATCACAGAAACAGGTACGCTCGGTTCGGGTAAAACTTTTAAAGGTACGTAACCCGCAAGCCTGCTATGGTTGCCTACTAAATAATACAGTTGAACAATAAAACAAAGCTGAAATATAACAAATAATGCCTCTTGAATATAAGCTTCCAAACCCCTTGATAATAAGGTGCAAATTTGGTAAAAAAGGTTGATAAAGTACTACAATTAATGGGAGAAGTTGTATTGCCTGATTGTGTTAACATAGTTTAGAACATCGGAATAACTTATATCAGCTAAAATTGGTTCTAAAGTTTGTTAGGCACTCCTTAAACTTATTTCTTAAATTTCAAATCGTGTTGACAATATACAGCTGTTTAGTGACTTACTAATTAATATGGTCATTTAATTTTGGCAGTTAACAACCAGGCAACAACTAAAGGTAACTAATAACACTATCCATGCGCTGAAATAATGATGGAATTTTTTTTATCAGGCAAAGTTCCAGTACAAACATAGTGTAGCAATAAGTTTAAATGTTACTATTTAAACTTGTTATTTAACCTATTTAGTTCCGCTTCAAGCTTGCCAATAGTTTGCCCAAGTTCTAAGAGTATCTTATCAAAATTTTGAATTGCAGGCTGTATCGTAGTTGAAAATTTCCCGATAACACCCCATATTTCAACAATAGAGCTAATTGCCAAAGTGATGATACCGTTAGTTAATTTGTCATTTTGGCAAATTAACAGGTTATTTTCAGGAATTATATCTTTAATTCGGCAAAACAATAAGCCACTTAGTGTAACTATAATATAAATATTATCAACAGTAACGCCGCATAAATTTTTAAGTTGCCTCCCTAGCAGGACGTCGCCGATATAAATCTGACTAAGTGAAACAGTTTTGTCTGCTACGAATGCGCGACAATTATTTGATTCTTCAACTGCTGGTTCAGATGCGCCGAAAATGGGTAAACTCCTCAAATAATCCACATTATTTAGCCGGCTCACATAATCGTAAAAATTGACAACCTGCCGAATACGGCCATCACCAAGCACTATCGCCTGAGGCAGTTCAGTACAGATTTTTGTAGGCTGCACAAAATTATTTTCCGCATCGTGTTCGGTGCCGTGTAACAACCAATCGTAGGTTTTGCTATAATAACTGGCAATTAAATTCAACGTTTCATAAGCCGGATACTGGTTTCCTAATTCTATCTGCGAGTAATTACTCCGTGATATATTCAATATTTTTGCTATATACAACTGAGAATGACCACTTTCTATTCTTAGCAACTTAATCCTCTTCCCGATATTTTCTTTTGACAGTATTTCTTGCATTTAGGCATTTTTTTTATTTATTTTACAATCGTGAATACAGTGTATAAAGCAAATATGAATCCACTATTTATAGCGATGTTTTTCTAATTATATCCTTTACACACTTACTGGTATATCGATGGTCTTGGAAAATATTAACAACAATAACTGGCAAAACATTACATACTTGATAATAAATGAATTAAAAGACATTGTATCTTTCAATTTGACTGATTTGCACGGCTTTAAGCTCTCATTGGACAAATCACCCCAGATTGGTCAATCTATTGTAGATATTTTTCCTCAAGAACAGGCAAAATATTTCGAAAATAATATCCAAAAATGCCTGGATGGCGATAATGTAATAATCGATGGGGCTATTTCAGGACAAATTGTAAAGTCGTCTATAAAAGTCCAAATCATTCTTATTTTGTTACCAATAAACGAAAATCTTACCTATGCGGTTTGCTTCGTAATTCCACAAACCGAAAAACGAGACAATTCACCGCACCATTACGATTTTTCAAAGTTTACATCACATGATTTGCGGGCACCAGTAAGTAATATCCTTAGCCTTTCTAATTATGAAAACTATGCCCAGTTAGAATCTTCCGATGGTATAAAAATAAAGGAAGTACTAAAAAACATTTATCATCAGGCTGAAAAATTAAACAATAATATAACAATACTTAACGAACTGATTAATAAAGATAAATGCTTTTTTGACGAAAGTATAATCGACGGAAAGATTACTGCTAACCATGTAGTACTGGTTGACGATGACCCGTTGGTAAACATGATACATAAAAAGTTACTCATAAAGCACCAGTCAAAAACATTAATTCAAGCTTTCAACAACCCCGAACTAGCATTAAATTATATCACTATCCATAAACCAGACCTGGTATTACTGGATATAAATATGCCAGAAATTAATGGCTGGAATTTCCTTGACGAATTAAAAAAATTACCTTTTAAAACTAAGGTTATTATCGTCTCCTCTTCAATAGATCCTATGGAAAGGGCTAAGAGTTTTACCTACAACACAGTGATTGGATTTGTAAATAAGCCGCTCACAAACAGACTAATCGAAAACATTTTCACTAATAATAACTAATACATGCAAACAACAGAAACAGTTGAAATACCAATTTTACACAATACGATCCGGAGAAAATGCCCATACTGCAGCTCTACTTGCACTGACAGAATATCAAGAGGCAAAGTAGCAAAACTGATGTTTAGCTGGCTTTCTTTAAAGCGCTATATCTGCGGAAAATGCTTTAAAAAACACTACCGGTTAAATTGACGATAGGCACCAAGAGAACAACCGGTTAGCTATTGTCTAAGCGGCAAAGTTTTATTAAACCTAATCAACTAACCAAGAGTTACTGCAAATTAAACATCAATAAAAACGGGCTGATAGCAATAAATTTTACCATCCGCAAAAAACTATGAAAGCTTACCTCCTACACTTTATCGAGACACAATTATCTGTGGGAAGCCTCTGGCAAACAATTATGATGTACTTAATCATCGCACTTTTGGTGACGATATTAATGACACAGCGTTCGGTTTTAAAGGAAAGAGTAAAAGATTTGTGAATAAATATACACCTGGAGGCAAGATTAGCTTTGCATCATAGCAAAATTTGCAAACTGCCTTTGTGCTACAATCTTTGAGATTCAAATCAAAAAACTAATCACCTAGTAAATTTCTTAAGCATCAGCGTGAAGTCCATTGAAGGGCATTAAAGCTATAAGTGTATTTTAATTGCTTATGAAGGTATCGAACCATCCCACCTCAACTGCGTTTTAGATTCCGCTAGTGGAAGCAAAATTCTATTCAATTTATTGCCATTGCTTTGTCAACGCAACAATGATGATAGCAATTTTATACCTATATGTATTAATTAGCACCATAAGCATTGTCAACCTAAATCACTAATTTTGCGGGATTAATGGAATTTACTTTAAAAGCACAAGATCCCTTTTCTAAAGCCCGCGCGGGTGAACTGGTTACCGATCACGGCATTATACAAACGCCAATTTTTATGCCTGTGGGTACCGCCGGCACAGTCAAAGCTGTGCATCAGCGCGAGCTTAAAGACGATATTAAGGCCGATATTATTTTAGGAAACACTTACCACCTATACCTTAGACCTGGCTTAAACACCATAGAAGGCGCCGGTGGACTTCATAAATTCAACGGTTGGGATGGCCCTATTTTAACCGACAGCGGCGGCTACCAGGTTTATTCGCTTACCGAAGTGCGTAAAATTAAGGAGGAAGGTGTTACATTCCGCTCACATGTGGACGGCTCAAAACACCTGTTCACCCCCGAAAATGTGATGGATATTCAACGCATTATTGGCGCCGATATCATCATGGCGTTTGATGAATGCACCCCCTACCCCTGCGACTACAGCTATGCAAAACGCTCTATTGAAATGACGCATCGCTGGCTAAAACGCTGCTGCGACAGGTTTGATACCACCCTGCCAAAGTATGGTTACAACCAAACTTTGTTCCCGATTGTGCAGGGCTCTGTATATAAAGATCTGCGTATGCGATCGGCAGAAGTGATTGCTTCTTTCGAGCGTGAAGGCAACGCCATTGGCGGATTATCAGTGGGCGAACCAGCCGACGAGATGTATGCTATGACCGAGGTGGTATGCGATATCCTGCCAAAAGAGAAGCCACGCTACCTGATGGGCGTAGGCACGCCGGTTAATATCTTAGAAAATATTGCACTCGGGATAGATATGTTCGACTGTGTAATGCCCACCAGAAATGCCCGTAACGGGATGCTTTTTACCAAAAACGGCATCATGAATATGCGCAACGAAAAGTGGAAAAACGACTTTTCGCCCATTGAAGGAGACAGCGACCTCTTTGCCGATACGCAATACACAAAGGCCTATTTAAGACACTTAATCCATTCCGGCGAAATGCTGGGCGCCCAGATAGCTACTCTGCATAACTTGCACTTTTACTTGTGGTTAGTTAAGGAAGCACGCAATAAAATCATTAGCGGTGAGTTTTACGACTGGAAGAAAGTTATGGTAAACCGCCTTGGCCAACGATTATAAATGAAGCGACTGCTAAAGAAGTACTTAAAAACCATCGATTGGTACATCATTAACAAATATCTGGGTACATTTATTTTTACCCTGGGCCTATTTATGGCCATCTCCGTGGTGTTTGATATCTCAGAACACCTCGACGATTTTTTGAGTAAAAACGCTTCTCTTGACGACATCATCTTTAAATATTATGCGGGTTTTGTGCCGTTCTATATGATGATGTTATCGCCATTAATTAACTTTTTGTCGGTAATTTTCTTTACCGCCAAGATGGCAAATCAAACGGAAATAGTACCTATCCTCACCAGCAAGGCAAGTTTTTACCGCTTTTTAAGACCCTATATCGTGTCTGCTTCGGTCATATTTTCAGTATCAATACTGGCAAATATCTACGTAATTCCATTCACAAATAAACTAAAAGTAGACTTTGAAAGCGAGTACTTTTTTAAAGGAGAGGACCCAACTAAGAGCGAAGTACACATTCAGCTAGACAAAAACACCTTTGTTTTTCTTAAATCCTACGACCCGCAGGTGCACACCGGCTACCAGTTTATGCTGGAAAAATTTGATGGTGATGAGTTAAAAATGAGGCTAACCGCGCCCAGTATTGCCTTTGATACACTGAAAAATAAGTGGAAAATCATTAGTCCATCTACCCGATGGGTTAATGGTTTGAAAGAAAAATTTGTTCAAAACGGCCCACCGATAGATACCGTTTTAGACATGCGCCCAATAGATTTTGAGGTGCATGATAACGTTAACAGCAACGTATATGGAGGTATGTCACTGGCTGTTTTAAACAAGCTGATTGAGAAAGAAAAGATACGCGGAACGGGTGCATTAATTGATATGCAGTTTGAAAAATACCGCCGATTTGTAGAGCCGATATCCTCGTTTGTACTTGCTATAATCGGCGTCGCCATCTCCTCCAGGAAGGTTCGCGGAGGAGTTGGATTGCCACTTGGCATCGGTATTTTTATCTGTTTCGTATACATTGTGGTGAACCGTTTCTCGCTGGTTTTTGCGGTAAAAGGCGGTTTCAATCCACTCATTGCTGTACTGATTCCAAACATCTTCTTTGGAATTTTAGGCTGGATATTACTCCTAAAAGCGCCTAAATAAATGCCCGAAATCAAGACCGGTAACACGCTTACGAGGAACCTTATCATTCTTCATCTTACTGTTTTCGTGTGGGGATTTACCGGAATTTTGGGTCAGCTGATTACCATATCTGCGGTAAATTTAGTCTGGTACCGCGTTTTAATTGCCAGTATTTCGCTGTTTTTTTACTTCAAATTAGCAAATAAAACCATTAAAATCTCAAGCGCAGCGTTGATAAAAATGCTGTTTACAGGAGCAATTGTCGGTGGCCACTGGGTACTTTTCTTTGCTTCCATCAAACTTTCAACTGTTCCGGTAACGCTGGTTTGCCTTTCATCCATCACACTTTTTACGGCAATTTTCGAACCTATAATTAATAAAACCAGAGTTTCCAAAATGGAGATCATCGCCGGGTTTTTCATTATCACCGGCATAGTACTAATTTTCAAGTTCGAATCACATTACACTAAGGGTATCATAGCGGGGCTTTCCAGCGCCGTATTAGCCGCGCTTTTCTCTATCATTAACTCCCGTTTTGTAAAGCAGCATGAAGCACCGCTAATTTCATTTTACGAACTTTCCGGGGCGTTTATTTGGATCACAATTTACCTCATCATCACCGGGGGCTTTCAAACTTTGAACTTTCCAAAACCTCCCGATCTTGGTTACCTTGTACTGCTCGGCACGGTGTGCACTTCCCTTGCCTATGTTGCGGGGGTATCCGTAATGCGCGAACTTTCGGCATTTCGTGTGGCCCTAATTACCAACCTCGAGCCGGTATACGGCATCATACTGGCTTTCTTTTTCTTTGGCGACATCAACAAAATGACGGCTGGTTTTTGGGCCGGCGCCGTCATTATTCTCTCCACTATCTTCCTGTTTCCGTTTGCCCAAAAACAAGTGGCAAAACGCAAGAGCAGATAATCCTCCTCTTATTTCTTTCCGCAACACGCCAATATCCCTGCAATAAACAGGAGGGCGGGGGTAACGCCGCGCGATAATACAACACGTTTTAAGCTCGTTTAAGCCACCTTGATTCCCGGGCGACAATTAGTATCACTTACCAGCTTCACTTTAAACAGGGGTAAAATCCCCGTTTTTGATAGTGTATTGAATTAAAACTTCACTAAGGTTGTTTCATTTTGAATATAATACATTTACAAACAATTAAATTCAATATAATTTTTAAATTTTACATTTATCTAAAATACACTAAATACACATAATCAATAGCTTATAAATTTCAAATAAAGTTAAAATTCAAGATAACTGATTTAAAAAAATTAAGATATACTAATTTAATTAGCATTGGTAAATTTTAGTCTAAAAATGACTGCATATAATTATATTAATGAGCATACTATACAGCTTTATCTCACTATAAACTACAAATGTAGAGAAAATGGATTATTAAATTACAAAGTGTACCGAACTAAAAATAAAGCAAGCTCAAAAAATCACGGCAGGCATAGTTTTGTATACGGGCTAAGTTTTTTATCGGCGTTAGCAGCAAAAAATCCTGTTGCATTTATGATCGCGTTGGCGCCATAACCGTTCCTAAACAAAACTCATTGCTGGACCAAAAAACTAAGTGAGACTGCAACTACTGCTTTTATTTGAGGAACTAATGAGTGCAGCAGGAAGAAAAGCTGTCCCGGAAAATCACGGAACGCGGAAAGGAAATTATTAGTTGAAGCATTGCTGCAGAGCCAGAGGATTATGCTTCGATTTTAAAAGCAGGTTTTAAAATCGCATCTTGTAGTAATCATTAGCGATAAAAAAACTATGCGCATTAAAACTATCATCATCCTTATCTTCACAATTGTGCTTACCATTATTTTCATGCAAAATTTGGAGGCGGTAAAGTTCACCTTCCTGTTCGCTACGATTTACATCTCAAAAGTTACGGTGATGCTTATCGTATCGGCTATCGCATTTATCATCGGTTTTCTGGCAGGGCGTCCACCCAGGTCGAAATTCAGTCACACGAGTTACGATGAGGAACCGTCGACCGATAGTACAAGAAACTCCAAGATCAATACACTAAGCGATGATGACCGCGATTATCTAAATTAAAAAGCGGATAAAACTTTACTGTTTTACCCGCGCCTTTATTTTAAATAAATTGTGTTTGTTATAACTGGACTGCGTTCTTTTTTTTAAAGGTTGTAGAAAACCAGGTTGCCGTTTTCTTCCATTTGGCTAAGGTTTGGCAGTTGTTCAAATATTCCAAAAACGGATGCTCCGCTCCCGCTCATACTCGCGTATAATGCACCGTATTCGTACAACTCTGCTTTTACGCCACGGATAGCCGGGTTGTCGCGGAAGATGTGCCCTTCAAAATCATTCTTAATATGGCGTTTCCAGTTCGCAATGGGGGTTTTTATCAGCTCGTATAACGATTCGGAAACCATGGCCGGTTTTATGCCTCTGTAAGCCTCTCCAGTGGAAACATGGACATCAGGCATCACCAAAACAATTTTATAGGCAGAGAGGTCTAATTTTACCGACTCAAACTCATCTCCCTTCTCGAAGGCAAACACCGGTTTGTTTTCGATGAAGAAAGCACAGTCGGCGCCCAGCACCCGGGCGTAATCCATCATGGCATCAACCGACAAGCCCAGGCTGAATTTGTCGTTCATCAGTTTGATAAAAAAAGCCGCATCAGACGAGCCGCCGCCCAGCCCTGCGCCTATAGGAATATTTTTGTGAAGGTGAATTTTTACGGCAGGCAAATCCGGAAAATCGCGCTTCAATAAATGGTAACCCTTAATGCAAAGATTTTCGTTATCCTCTCCGGGAATTTCTAAACCGCTAGAGTGGAAACTCAGCCGCTCTGCCACGATCACCTCCAGCACGTCATTAATTTTTATGGGGTAAAAAACTGTCTCCAGGTTGTGGAAGCCATCGGACCGGCGTTCGGTAATGTTGAGGCCAATATTTATCTTTGCGTTCGGAAATACGATCATTAGAATTTGTTTAACAACCGATGTTTTTTTGCACATCGGTAGGATACCAAAATTAGATTATTTTTCTTTGTCTTTTTAAACGTTCATTTGTTCACTTGTCCATCACTGGGCACCCCACTCATATTACACATCCCATTACCATGAAACAATACCTAGACCTGATGCAGCACGTGATGGACACCGGCGCGCAGAAACATGACCGCACCGGCACCGGCACGCTCAGCGTGTTTGGCTACCAGATGCGATTTAACCTTCAGGATGGATTCCCAATGGTGACCACCAAAAAACTGCATCTGAAATCAATCATTCATGAACTGATCTGGTTTTTGAGCGGTGATACCAATATCCAATATCTGAAAGATAATGGTGTACGCATTTGGGATGAGTGGGCAGACGCCGATGGCAACCTCGGCCCGGTTTATGGTTACCAGTGGCGCAGCTGGCCCAAACCTGATGGCGGGCACATTGACCAGATAACGCAGGTGGTAAACACGCTAAAGAGCAATCCGGATTCGCGCCGCATTATGGTATCGGCATGGAACGTGGCTGATGTTAACCAAATGGCCCTCCCCCCCTGCCATAGCCTGTTCCAGTTCTATGTGCAGCCCGCAGATGAAAGCAAAGGCGAAACCCGGGGCAAGCTGTCGTGCCAGTTATACCAGCGCAGCGCGGATATCTTTTTGGGTGTACCTTTCAACATTGCATCTTATGCCCTGCTCACCATGATGATGGCCCAGGTATGCGACCTGGATTATGGCGACTTCATCCACACCTTTGGTGATGCCCATATCTACAACAACCACCTGGAGCAAGCCAAACTGCAACTAAGCCGCGAACCCAAACCACTACCCACCATGAAAATCAACCCGGAGGTGAAGGATATCTTTGGTTTTAAGTTCGAAGATTTCACTTTGGAAAACTATGAGCCGTGGCCGCACATTAAGGGAGCAGTTGCAGTTTAATTGAGGATTGCGTAAATTTGAAATCATGAGCACTGCTGAATTAAAAGAAGAAATAGAAAAAGCTGTAAAGCTGATTCCGGACAGTGCGCCAGAAATCGTCTTGCAAGAAGCATTAGGATACATCCAAGATCTTAATACAAAAATTGCAGAGAGAGCGAAGCGTGCAGAATATGTCAAAGAAATAATTGCGGAAGATGAAGAGGTATTCAGAAAGCTTGCGCAATGATAAATTTACAAGAAGTTGAAGTTTACCACAACAACTTAATTGACCAGTTTGGAGGAAGCAAAGGCATCAGGGATATTGCAGGTTTAGAAGCGGCGTTGGCGCGTCCCTTCATGACATTCGACCAGCAAGATCTTTATCCAACTGCTGCGGATAAAGCTGCTGCCATATTCGAGAGCCTCATTATTAATCATCCTTTTGTCGACGGAAATAAAAGGATAGCATATCTTTTGCTGCGTCTTACTTTGCGACTGGAAAACTTAACGATGATTGCATCTCAAAAAGAAAAGTATGATATATCAATTGCCGCCAGCATGGGCGAAATCCATTTCGATCAAATAAAAGTCTGGATTATGGCAAATTCAATAAAAATCCAATGATCATATCCATAATCGTCGCCATTGGCGAAAATTACGCTATCGGTAAAAACAACCAGTTGCTTTGGCACATGCCGAACGATCTGAAACATTTTAAAGAGATCACATCGGGACACACCGTTATCATGGGGCGAAAAACATTCGATTCTGTGGGTAAGCCTTTGCCAAAACGAAGGAACATTGTAGTTACCCGGCAGGATATTGAAATCACCGGCTGCGAGGTGGTCAAATCTATCGACGAAGGCCTTAAGCTTTGTGCGCAGGACGAAGAAGTGTTTATTATTGGCGGAGCCGAAATTTACCGGCAGGCCATGGAAAAGACCGACCGCATCTATCTAACCATTATCCACAAAGACTTTGAGGCTGATACTTTTTTCCCTGAAATTGACCACAGCCAATGGAACGAGGTGAACCGGGAAAATTTTGATGCCGATGAGAAAAACCCCATCCCTTACGCATTCATTGAACTTGAGCGCCGATAACAAAAACATCGATTATTTTGTTTGAATTAAAAATTTCATGCTTGTGAAATTTTATTAGATTTGCCGTCTATTTTTAAAAAGCTTATAAACTAATTAATTACATATAAATTCGAGATGCAAGGTAAAGGGGTTATTAAATTTTTCGCCATTCTGCTGGCTGTGGTATGCTTATACCAGCTTTCATTTACATGGGTGGCCCATAAAGTTGAGAACGATGCCAAGGTACACGCAAAGGGAAATGCTGAAAAGGAAACTGCCTATTTAGATTCTATTTCCACTCAGCCGGTATATCCGCTATTCGGCCACACCTATCAATATTGTTTAGACCGCGAGCTTGCGCTTGGTTTGGATTTAAAAGGTGGCATGAACGTAACGATGCAAATCTCGTTACGCGAGCTGGTACAGTCGTTATCCAACAACAACCAGGACCCTGCTTTTAAACAGGCCTTGGTACAGGCTCAAAAAGATGCTGTAATTTATCCTCAAAAAGATTACATCACCCTATTTGTTGATGCCTACGAAAAGATTGCACCTAACGGCAAACTTGCAGCTATCTTCGCAAACAGCAACAACCAGGACCATTTAAAGTTCAATGCGTCGAACGGCGATGTTAAAACCTATCTTAAAGATCAGGCGAGCACTGCAGTTCAGCAGTCCTACACCGTTCTTCACACACGTATCGATCAGTTTGGTGTTACCCAGCCAAACATCCAGCTGCAAAAAAGCACCAACCGGATATTGATTGAGTTGCCTGGTGTTAAAGAACCGGAACGTGTTAGAAAATTATTATCTGGCTCGGCCAAACTGGAATTTTACCAAACCTATGATAACAGTGAGGTTTACCAATTACTGGGTAATATCAACAGCCTGCTGGCTGCAAAAGATAAAGCAGCTACTGCTAAAAAAGACACCGCAAAAAATGCTGCCACTGCTAAAAGTCCAACGAGCTTAAAAGATTCTGCAAACTCCTTATTGGCTAAGTTGAAAAATAACACCAATAAAGATTCATCGTCATTAAATAACAAAGCCCAGCTGGCTGCTCAAAATCCTTTGTTTGCTATATTGGCACCAATGGTTGGCCAGGGTGCAAACGGTCAGGGCCAATTATACCCGGGCCCAACTGTTGGCCGGGCAGCTGTTAATGACACGGCAAAGGTTAACAAGGTAATGCGTTCACCTGAAGTAAAATCCGTGATTCCACAGAATATGAAATTCCTGTGGAGCGTTAAGCCTATTGAAAACACAAAGGTGTTTGAATTGTATGCTATCAAACTGAGCGGTGCTGAAAACGGCCCTGTACTATCAGGCGACGTGATCAGCGATGCACGCAGCGATGTTGATCCTGTTAAAGGTGGCTACGAAGTTATCATGAACATGACTTCACAAGGTGCCCAGAAATGGAAAAATATCACGGCAGAAGCATCTGCAGGCGCTAATAAAAGATCTATTGCTATCGTACTCGATGATAATGTTTATTCTGCACCTACCGTTCAGAATGAAATCTCAGGCGGTGTATCCTCTATCTCTGGTAACTTTAAAGTTGAAGATACAAAGGATTTGGCAAACATCCTCAAAGCAGGGCGTTTACCCGCTCCTGCACGTATCATGACAGAGGCCGTGGTAGGTCCGTCGTTAGGCCAGGAGGCTATCAGCGCAGGTTTACTATCATGTATTCTTGGTTTAGTGGTTATCCTGATCTTTATGATCGCTTACTACAACCGCGCAGGTACCGTTGCAGTAGTTGCTGTTTTGATCAACGTGTTTTTCCTGATGGGTGTATTGATCAGCCTACGTGCTGTATTAACTCTTCCGGGTATCGCGGGTATCATTTTGATACTAGGTGTGGCAGTTGATGCCAACGTATTGGTTTATGAACGTGTGCGCGAAGAGCTCGGTTTAGGCAAATCCATCCGAATTGCAATTGCTGATGGTTTTAAACATGCATTACCATCTATTCTCGATGCCAACATCAGTACCTTCCTAACGGGTGTTATCCTTTTCGTCTTCGGTTCGGGCCCTATCCAGGGTTTCGCTACTACATTGATGATCGGTATCATCACTACTTTGTTCTGCTCATTATTGATTTCCAGATTATTATTTGAATTCATGCTGGAAAAAGGCTGGGATATTAAATTTTCTAACCCATGGAGCTCACATACTTTTAAAAATGCTAACTACGGTTTCGTAAAAAACCGTTTTAAATTCTATGCCTTCTCGGGCATTTTTATCGCTGCAGGTTTGGTATCGATGGTTACCCGCGGCTTTAACTACGGTGTAGATTTTGGTGGCGGACGTACCTATATCGTACAGTTCAACAGTAAGAACGTTACACCAGATGACGTTCATAAAGAACTTGATAAATCCTTAGGTTTTGGTTCTGAGGTTAAAACATTTGGTACTGACAGGATCAGCATCACAACTAACTATATGATCGACAGCACCGAACCGGATGCAGATTCGAAAGTTGAAAATGCTGTTATCAATGCGTTGAAATCAAGCCCGGCAACTACTATCACAGCTAAAAATATCCTTAGCCACGAAAAAGTGGAAGCTACGATAGCAAATGAGCTGAAAGCTTCTGCAAAGTGGACCATCATCATTGCTATCCTGGTGATCTCAGCTTATATTTTGGTTAGGTTCCGCAAATGGCAATTTAGCCTTGGCGCAATGGTGGCAACCGTTCATGATGCATTAATGGTGTTATCCTTCTTCTCATTATTTAAAGATGTATTACCATTCTCTTTAGATATCGACCAGGCCTTCATCGCTGCATTATTAACCGTGATTGGTTACTCCATTAACGACACCGTGGTTGTATTTGACAGGATCCGCGAGTTCCTGAACCTGCACCATGCTAAAACTGATGATCCTAAAGAAGTAATCAACCATGCTATTAACAACACACTGAGCAGAACAATCATCACGGCATTAACCGTCGTATTGATATTACTTGTATTATTCTTGTTCGGTGGTGATGTTTTACGTGGGTTCTCCTTCGCCTTATTGATCGGTGTACTTTTTGGTACCTACTCGTCTATCTGCGTTGCAACCCCGGTTATTGTCGACTTTGGAAAAAAAGACCTCAGATAAAAAATAACAATTAATTAAAAGGCTCCAAAGAACATTTGGAGCCTTTTTTGTTTAGTAGCTAACGGGTTAACTTTTACCGTTAATCAAAAGCACTCATTTCATCCTCGTGAATATAAAAGCTAAGGATATAATAAAAATCTACTCTATATGAATAGCAATAATCTTTCAAAATTCCCGGTCGTGGTTGTCATAGGCGGGGGCTTCGGTGGTATCGAAGTTGTAAAACGCCTTGCAGAGAAACCGGTTGAAGTAATATTAATTGATAAGCATAACTATCACACCTTTCAGCCGCTACTTTACCAGGTAGCTACAGGTAGTCTCGAATCGGAGTCTATCGCTTTCTCCTTGCGGAAAAACTTCGAGGGGCAGAAAAATCTTAAGTTCAGGCATACGGAAGTTAAAAGTATCGATACAGCAGCCAATATTGTAAAAACCGGTATCGGCGATATCGCATATGATTACCTGGTGATTGCCACTGGTTCTACCACCAACTTTTTTGGCAATAAAGAGATTGAGCATTATGCTATGCCGATGAAATCTATCCCGGAGGCATTAAACTTGCGCTATATGGTACTGCAAAACCTGGAGGAAGCCATTTTAAAGCCTACCAAGGAAGAACGCGCACCATTCCTATCATTTGTATTGGTCGGGGCCGGCCCTACCGGTGTGGAGCTTGCAGGGGCACTGGCAGAACTACGTAACCACGTACTTAATAAAGATTACCCCGAACTGGCGAAAGAGGAGATGAAGGTTTACCTGGTAGATTTCCTGCCGAAGGTGCTTGGTCCGTTTTCTGACGAAGGTTCTGCTGCCGCGCAAGATTTCCTGGTAAAGATGGGCGTTGAAGTTTTGCTAAACGTAAAAGTGGAAACCTACAATGGCGAGGAGATAAAATTTGAAGGCGGTAAAAGTATCCGTACAAAAAATGTGATCTGGTCTGCTGGCGTGATGGGTGTTATACCAGAAGGTGTCTCAAAAGATTCGATTGAAAGAGGCAACCGGGTAAAAGTGGATGAAAAATTAAAAATGGTAGGCAGCGAAAATATCTTTGCCATTGGCGATGTATCTGCTATGATAACGCCCGAAACTCCAAAGGGCCACCCTGGTGTTGCACAGGTAGCTATACAAATGGGCGAACTTACCGGTAAAAATATTGCGCGCCTGATTAGTGGTGAACCTACCGAGGCTTTTAAATATAATGATAAAGGATCGCTGGCCACCATTGGCAGAAACAAGGCAATTGCAGATTTGGGCAAAATTAAGTTTCAGGGCTTTTTTGCATGGCTCATCTGGATGTTTATACATTTGATTTCGTTGATGGGTGGCCGAAACCGGGTTATCGTATTCATTAACTGGATTTCCAGCTATATTACCTATAATGGCGGCAGCAGGCTCATCATCCGCAATTTCAAGCGAGAAGCCCTGGTAGATAAGAATGCTCAAGTTTCAAAACCAGATTAATGCCTGATACCAAAATAACCGAATGCCCCCGCGATGCTATGCAGGGGCTTACCGAATTTATACCCACTAACGTAAAAGCAGAATATATAAATCTGTTGCTGCAGGTTGGCTTTGATACGATTGATTTTGGAAGCTTTGTATCGCCGAAAGCGGTGCCGCAAATGCGGGATACAAAAGAAGTATTGCGTAAACTCGACCTGAGCAACACTCCATCCAAGCTTTTAGCTATCGTTGCCAATTACCGTGGTGCGGAGGAAGCCGCCAGTCACGAAGAGATCACGTTCTTAGGCTACCCGTTTTCATTATCAGAAACATTTCAGCAGCGAAATACAAATACCTCAATGGCCAATGCTTTTGATGATGTAAAGCGGATGAACGAGCTGTGCACTGCTAAAAACAAAACGCTGTTAATTTATTTGTCGATGGGATTTGGCAACCCCTACGGAGATGACTGGAGCACGGAAATTGTGCAGCACTGGGCGCAGCAACTGATTAACGAGGGAATCGGTTATATTGCCCTCTCCGATACCATTGGTGTTGGTACGCCTGAACAGATCACTACGCTCTATCCGGCATTGGTTCAACAATCGCCGATAACCAGCTTCGGTTTACATTTACATTCAACACCTGATACCTGGCAGGATAAAATTGCCGCTGCTTATGAAAGCGGCTGCACCCGGTTTGATGCTGCGCTGAAAGGTTATGGTGGCTGCCCAATGGCTAAAGACGAGCTGACAGGCAACATTGCCACCGAAAACCTGCTGGCTTACCTTTTGCACCAAAATAGCGACACAGGGCTAGATTTGGATAAATTACAGGAAGCGATGGATTATTCGGGAAGGGTATTTGGCGCATAGTGTCAACGCCCAACTCCTAAACAAATAGGAGTGATTGGGTAATTATGTATATGAATGCAACGATTTTCTAATTTTGCTTCCCCTTCAGGGGCTGGGGGGAATTTCCATTGTAAAATGCCTTATACCAGCTTCCATAAATTCATTTCCTATTTTCTTGAAACCGAAGCGCTCATATAAGCTTACCGCATCTACCTGGGAGTGTAAATAAATTAGTGGTGCATTAGCCGGCAAATTTTCTAAAACAGTTTTTACCATTTCCTGCCCTAAACCGCGGCCACGATATTTTTTTAATACCGCAAAACGTTCTAGTTTAACTCCTTTATCAGTTTTTCTCCATCGGCACGCAGCTGCGGGTTTACCATCAATCGTAGCTAAAAAATGGATGGAGATATCATTACCTTCAACCTCTAAGCTAGCAGGACATCCCTGCTCCTCTACAAATACTTCGTGGCGGATAAAAAAAGCTTCAGATAGATCAGCAGGAGCACTAATTTGCTTTACTTCTATTTTTGAGTCCATTATTGTAATGAGCTTTCGTTTTGTAATTTGTAATCTTGGTATTATGATTTTCTTCTGCAGCGTCTATTGAGTGCGTACATGTTAAATCATCCTCTTTCTCCGCAAGCTGCGACAATTTTACATAGAATTTCCGCAACTGATCAAGCTCTTTTTCACTCAACGCTTCAATATTAACCATCCGGTTACTGGCACCCTGGTGAGCCGCAAGCAACTCGTTCAATTTTAAGTGAATGGCTTTAGAATCCTTATTTTGCGACTTTTGGATGAGGAACACCATCAGGAAAGTGACAATAGTGGTGCCTGTGTTAATGATCAGTTGCCAAGTGTCGGAATATTTAAAAATCGGGCCGGTAATCAGCCAAATAACAATCGTTAGCATGGCAATTATAAAAGCAGCAGAGCTTCCTGTTGCCATGGTTGCCCAGTTTGCGAATTTTTCAAAAAGGTTTTTATCGTTTTTCTTTGCCATGTTCCCGTATAATTTTTATCTATAACCTAAAAAAAGCGCCAATGTTATTAACACTGGCGCTTTTTATTCCTATATGCTCTTTAACTTAGATCTTGCTGGTAGCGTCGATACAATTTAAATCGCCAAAAGCTACAGTTAAACGTTTTACAAAACTTTCCTCAGCTTTGCGTAACCAAACGCGCGGATCGTAATATTTTTTGTTCGGAGAATCCTCACCATCAGGGCTACCGATTTGTGTCTGCAAATAACCCTCTTTAGATTGGTAGTAATCTTTTATCCCTTCCCAAAATGCAAACTGCATATCGGTATCGATGTTCATTTTTATTGCACCGTAAGAGATCGCCTCGCGAATTTCTTCCTGGCTAGAACCCGAACCGCCATGGAAAACAAAGTTGATCGGTTTCTCGGCAGTAAGGCTGTGTTTCTCTTTTAAATACACCTGTGAGTTATGCAAGATAACCGGTTGTAATTTAACGTTGCCCGGTTTGTAAACGCCGTGTACGTTTCCAAATGCAGCAGCAATTGTAAAGCGTGGGCTAACTTTAGAAAGTTCTTCGTAAGCATAAGCAACTTCTTCCGGCTGGGTGTATAAGCGTGAGCTATCCACATCAGAGTTATCTACACCGTCTTCTTCGCCGCCTGTAACACCAAGTTCAATCTCTATAGTCATACCCATTTTGGCCATGCGGGCCAGATACTTCGCCGAGATTTCGATATTTTCTTCTATAGATTCTTCAGAAAGATCCAGCATATGCGATGAAAACAAAGGCTTGCCGGTTTCAGCAAAGAATTTTTCACCATGCTCTAACAAACCGTCAATCCAAGGCAATAATTTTTTTGCAGCATGGTCGGTATGTAATATAACCGCAACACCGTAATGCTCAGCCAGTAAATGCACGTGCTTAGCGGCAGATACACCACCAAGGATACAGGCCTGCAGCTTAGAGTTATCTAAAGTTTTACCAGCATAAAACTGCGCGCCGCCGTTTGATAACTGGATAATTACAGGAGAGTTAACAGCCTTTGCTGTTTCCATAACTGCGTTGATGGTATTGGTACCAATAACGTTTACCGCAGGTAATGCAAACTGGTGCACTTTAGCTGCTTCAAATAGTTCCTGCACCTGATCGCCATGCAGAACACCTTTATAATCTTTTAAACTCATTAACTTATTGTTTGGGAGCCGAAGTTATAATTTAGATATGAGATTTGAGATAAGAGATGTGAGTTTTTTAAAAATATCAGTTTTTTTTTAGCGCTTTTTTTGCCCAACCAGGGGTTATATCGGCTCAAATCTCATATCTAACGTTTCAAATCTAAAATATTTCGTTTCTTTGCATTACTTGAAAGACATAGAAATAGATATGGCGTGGTTTAAGCGAGAAATCAAAGGGATAATTACGACTACTGAGGAGAAGAAGGAAGCCCCCGATGGCATCTGGAACAAGTGCCCCAATTGTAAGAAACCTTTACACTACTCAGAACAGGTTGAAAACCAATACGTTTGCCATTATTGCGGTTTTCATATCCGCATTGGCTCCAAAGAATACTTCTCAGTTTTGTTTGATGATAATCAATTTGCGGAGTTGTTCAGCGACCTTAGTTCGGGCGATCCGTTAAACTTTACCGACACCAAGAAATATACCGACCGGCTGGTAGAAACCAAAAAGAAAACAGGTTTAACAGATGCTATCCGGGCCGGCGTTGGTAAAATGAATGGACAGGATGTCGTTATTGCTTGTATGGACTTTAATTTCATCGGCGGATCTATGGGTTCGGTGGTTGGTGAAAAAATAGCCCGTTCAATAGATTATAGCATTGCAAACAAGGTTCCTTTCCTGATGATCTCTAAATCTGGCGGTGCCAGGATGATGGAGGCCGCATTTTCTTTAATGCAGATGGCCAAGACATCAGCTAAATTGGCTTTACTAAGCCAGGCAAAGGTGCCATACATATCTCTGCTAACTGATCCGACAACGGGTGGAGTAACAGCATCCTACGCTATGCTGGGCGATATTAATATTGCAGAGCCCGGCTCTCTTATCGGCTTTGCCGGTCCCCGCGTTATTAAAGAAACGATTAAGAAAGATTTGCCAAAGGGATTCCAAACTGCAGAATTTGTGCAGGAACATGGTTTCTTAGATTTCATAGTTGACAGAAGGGAAATGAAGGAAAAACTGGCGAGCTTTTTAAAGATGTTAGCGCCGGTGCCAGCCCCCCCCGCCCCCTGAAGGGGGAGCCTTTGATTGGCTTCACAAACATAAAAAAAGGCGTTCCGAGTTCTCGGAACGCCTTTTTTATGAAATTTCATGTTCGGCTCCCCCTTCAGGGGGCGGGGGGGGCTTTCCTTTATATCCCCTCTGTACCTGGCTCATGGCCTAACATCCTGCCGGTTGTACGACCGTGCGGACGGCTTTCAAAGTTAGTTTTGGTTGCCACACCTTCCGAAGGGAACTCGTGCTGATTTGGCGGCGTCACATCGGTGCTTTCGCTATATGATGCATCATTACCTTCCTGTTGCTGCTCTTGCTCGGTTTGCGGGTGATAACCAGATCCTTCGTTTTCAGACTGGCGCTCTTCAGGAGTTTCGTTTGGATTGTGAGTTGGATTGTGAGTTGGATTGTATTCCGGGTTTCTTTCGTTGGTTTCCATAATTGTAGTTATTAGTTGTTCAATACTTATCAACCAAAAACAGTACCAACTTTAACGCTATCGAAATATATTTTCCAAATAAACAATTATGAATCCACTCGGGTAGTGCCACCTCCTTCGGTGTCATCCAACCTGTTTTCATCATCTTCGTCTAATTCGTTGTCAGTATCAGCAGGCACATCATCGTCATCATCAAGCAAATCATCATCTTCCTCATCATTACTTGAGTCCAGCTGATCTTCAGTATCCAGCTCGTCTTCGTCACTTGCCTGCTCACTGTCGTTTTCGATATCATCAGAAAAACCACGGTCGGTAATGTGGCCCTCTTCGCGGGATTCCGAGAACAGCGAACCCGAGCCATAATTATGGTCTTCTTCCTGGTCTTCCCAGGCGTTTTGATCATTAATTTTCATAGGATTTTAATTTTGTTTGTCAATACAAAACCTGAATTTTAACTCATTGTTTTACAATTATCCTAAAAAGAAACCATCAAATTTAATAGAGCGACAACCATTTGGTCGATCCTATCACTGGAAATGACACGACAAGAAGCCTTCGTTTTAAAATTGCCTGCCGGGCAAATTGTACTGATCTTTAAGCACTTACCATACACAAGTCTTTCAACTTAGCTACGGTGAAGTCTATTTCGTCTTTAGTGTTGTATTTAGAGAACGAAAAGCGTACCGATGGCCGGTCGGGACTGGCACCTATAGCGGTCAGCACATGAGAACCTATATCCGAACCCGAGCTGCAGGCACTGCCGCCTGATGCAGAAATACCGGCAATATCCAAATTAAATAACAACATATCCCCCATTTCCATCTCCGGAAACGAAGTATTAAGTACAGTGTATAAACTTTTTGCCGGATCGGTCTCGCCATTGAAGCCAACACCGGTAATTTCCTGCTGTAATCTAGCCATCATATAGCTCTTCAGATCCTGGATATAAGCTTGATGGGCATCCATCTCTTCGTACGCCATTGCTAAAGCTTTAGCCATACCTGCTATGCCGTAAACATTTTCTGTACCGCCACGCATATTGCGTTCCTGAGAGCCGCCATAGATCATGGGGTTGATCTTCACTTTATGACTTACGTGTAAAAAGCCAACACCCTTTGGCCCGTGCAATTTATGCGCACCGCAAACCATAAAATGGACCTTCAGTTTTTGTAAATCATGTTTGTAATGCCCCACAGTTTGCACGGTATCCGTGTGGAAAATAGCATTATAGATTTCGCACAGGTCGCCTACTTTTTCAATGTCAGTAAGGGTACCGAGTTCGTTATTGGCATGCATTAACGATACCAGGCTGCGTACATTATCTTTTAGCAGGGTCTCCAGATGGTCGTAATCTACGTTCCCTTTGCCATCCACATCTACGTAGCTTAGTTTAATGGCTCCGGCTTTCTCCATCGCTTGCAACGTGTGGATAACGGCATGATGCTCCAAACGGCTGGTAATAGCATGTGTAAGCTTATTATCCATGATACCGCAACGTATCGCGGTATTATCAGCCTCGGTGCCACCACTGGTAAAAAAGATCTCTGCAGGAGATGTATGCAGCAGGTTAGCAATCGTTTTGCGTGAACGTTCGATCATCGTACGCACTTCACGGCCATGAGCATGGATAGATGAAGGATTACCAAATTGGGTTTCCATCACTTTATAAATTTCCTTTAAAACTTCAGGATCGATGGCCGTAGTAGCAGCATTATCTAAGTAAACACGCATTTTAGTAGTAGTATGTGGTGATGAGTACCTAATCATCTTTCAGACTTACCGTCTTCCGGACATCAGATTCGTCCTAATCATTTAAATTTAAAATATCTTTTATATCCCTGATAATCTTTTCGGCCAGGTTATTTGCCACCGTTTCTGAATTTGCTTCAGAATAGATGCGGATAATTGGCTCGGTGTTCGATTTGCGCAAATGTACCCATTCTTTGTCAAATTCTATTTTCAACCCGTCGATAGTGGAATGGGGTTGCCTTTGGTATTTTTCTTCAACCTTTAAAAGCAGCGCATCGATATCCATTTCGGGAGTAAGCGTGATCTTATTTTTAGAGATAAAGTAGCCGGGATAAGATGCTCTTAAAACAGAAACCGGCCTGCCATATTTGGCAAGGTGGGTTAAAAACAAAGCAATACCCACTAAAGCATCACGGCCGTAGTGTAATTCGGGGTAAATTACCCCTCCGTTACCCTCGCCGCCTATTATGGCATTAACCTCTTTCATTTTGTTGACAACATTTACCTCCCCTACAGCAGCGGCATGGTATTCCCCTCCTGCCTGTTCGGTAACGTCGCGCAGGGCACGGGTGGATGAGAGATTGGATACCGTATTCCCTTTGTTATTTTTTAAAACATAATCAGCTACCGCAACCAGCGTATACTCTTCGCCAAACATGTTACCGTCTTCGCAAACAAAGCAAAGGCGGTCCACGTCCGGGTCTACAGCTATGCCCAGATCGGCCTTTTTCTTAAGCACCTCTTTTGAAAGTTCCGAAAGGTTTTCGGGCAGCGGTTCAGGATTGTGCGGAAAATTGCCGTCCGGCTCGCAGTATAATTCATGTACCGCACTAACACCCAGAGCTTTCAATAACGCCGGTACAAAAATACCTCCGGTCGAATTGACACAATCTATCACCACATTAAAATTAGCGGCTTTAATAGCGGCTACATCTACCAGCGGCAAGGCCAATACCTGGTCGATGTGTTTTTGAAGATAGCTATCGTCTCTGGTAAGTTTACCAAGAGCGTCAACACCGGCATAGGCAAAATCGCTGCTTTCTGCAATTTCTAAAACCTGTTTACCATCGGCATCGTTTATAAATTCTCCATTGGCGTTAAGTAATTTAAGCGCGTTCCATTGTTTTGGATTATGGCTTGCCGTGAGTATGATACCGCCGGCAGCTTTTTCGCCCGTTACGGCAATTTCAACCGTGGGGGTAGTTGATAAGCCCAAATCGATCACATCAATTCCTAAACCCTGCAGGGTACCGATGACCAGGTTGTTCACCATATCGCCTGAAAGACGCGCATCGCGGCCGATAACAATCTTTTTTAAGCCCGATTGCTTAACCGCCCAACTACCGTAGGCAGATGTAAATTTAACAATATCCAATGGCGTAAGCCCTTCGCCAACAGCGCCACCAATGGTGCCCCTTATACCCGAAATTGATTTTATAAGTGTCAAAATGTTTCGCTATTTAGCTAGCAAAAATAAGCTATTTTACCCATTGCAATGTAAAGCCAGCGTAGTTTTAAGGCTGAAATTATTGGCTATATTTGCCTTGCCAATAAAATTAACTGCGCAGATAGCCAATGCCCGATTTCCTTTTACAAACAGACCGGCATTTATTTTATTTTATTAACCACGACCTGTCCAACGTATTTTTCGACTGGGTGATGCCATGGATGCGGAACCCCAAATTTTGGATCCCTTTATACCTATTCATCATTGGCTTTTGTGTTTATCGCTACAAAAAACAGGGTGTAGCTCTGGTGATATTGCTCGCTCTTGCTACAGGCTTTGCGGATTATACCAGCGCCAGCCTTGTAAAAAAACAGGTACAAAGGCTGAGGCCCTGCCGGGATGCAGTAACGGGCAAAACGGTGATCAGCAGAGTGCCCTGCGGACTGGGTTACAGTTTCCCTTCCACCCATGCAACAGATCATTTCGCCATAGCTGTTTTCCTATGCCTGCTATTTCGCAAGCGATGGCCCTGGGTTGGTGTGGTTGCTATCCTGTGGGCAAGTACTATTTGCTTTGCGCAGGTGTATGTTGGTGTACATTTCCCGGTAGATGTAATTGCCGGAGCTATTTACGGGGGCCTGGTGGGTTGGTTATTTGTTTTAGGATTCAGGAAGTTGCAACCGGGCTTTTTGGCCTGAAGTAATTCAAAAATTCATCATCCTTTATAAAAAGGCTAGTAGAAATTTTGATCAGTTAAATTCAGGGAAATAGGCTTAAGAAAAGGGTATATCTATAGCAAATATTAAACGCGGTATTTTTATTAGCCCCGCATCTTATCAAGCAGATCGCTTAATTGCCCCGCTTCTTCCTCGCTGAGGTTTTTATCCATCAGATCTCTTGTTTTAAATTCTATATCCATTTTAGCCAGAATCGCTATCCCTTCTTCGCTGATCCGGATATCAACCGCGCGCCTATCTTTATTGTTAGTACAACGCGACACCAGCCCTTTTTGTACCAGCCTATCCACAATGCGGGAGGCATCGGACATTTTGTCGATCATCCGCTCTTTTAAAAGGTTGATAGTGGCCGGCTTTGGATATTGTCCGCGTAAAATGCGCAGAATATTAAATTGCTGCTGAGTAAGATTATATTTTTCAAATTTTGGGCGCGAAAAGTTGTTTATCCAGCCGTACGTGTAAGCAAGATTGATAACCGCTTTATGGTAGTTATCTTCAAAATTTGTACTTTTTATATCTTCCTCTATACCCATTTTAATGCAATACGTTGACTGTTATCCAAATATAACTTATTTGTTCTCATTTTGTTGTTTTTGCTTGTCGCGTCCGTAATTCCAGGGGCAATGCAAACACTTATTTTTACAGCAATAGCCGCGTTTCAAATGATATTCCTTTGTAAATACAAAGTTGCCGTCTTCATTAATGTAATAATCGACATTTTCCTGTAGCATCAGTTGAGCAATTTCACAAAAATATCATTTTTGAAATGGTCTTTCAATTGGCGGCCATCCCCATGCAATGTCCAGATTTCTTTTGGTTCCGTTTGCTCTATAGTGTAAATGATATCGTTCCAATCGGCATGGTCGGATATAAACAAAGTGTCCTGAGCATTCACCTGCAGATTTTTCCAGCCAGAAGCAAATAAACGCTTCACCCCGGTTGCGCGCAAATAACTATCAAACGTAAAGGGTGGTACAATGTAAACCCACTCTTCTTGTGTTTTCATCAGCTTGCGCCCGTACATCTGATGCTTACCCAAATCAAAACCCATTTTTTGATAAATAGCATTAATCGGCATAATGCGGTGATGAACCAGGATCTTTTTCTCCGGCGCATGGTCATTGATCAGCCTGATCAATCGCTGGCTTTTACCAAGACTGTAAGCCCCCAACAGGATATTGATCTTTATATCGTTCAACTTTTTAATTTCCGATACCGGCTCGGGGTGTTGCGTGTCCGGATTGGCAAATGTACTTTCGGTTATCAGCACATCGGCCTTTACAAATTCAATTGGCTCACAGGTACTGTCCGGCTGTAATTTATAATCTCCGGTATACAGGTACCGAGTTCCCCTAAACTCCATCAATACCTGTGCAGAGCCTGGCATATGGCCGGCAGGGATAAAAGTGATCTGCACCTCCCCTATAGTGAATGCTGAATGATATTGGGCCGTAGAGATTACTTTACCCGCACTTTTACCATAACGCAGCTGCATAAAGGCAATTGTAGCGGCAGTAGCATATATGCTGGCGTTACCGCTTACTGCATGGTCTGCGTGTGCGTGGGTTATTACCGCTTTTGATACGGGTTGTTTAGGGTCGAGATAAAAATCGCCGTAGCAACAGTATAAACCGTTATCATCGAAGGATAAGAAATCGTTTATGATCATTCGCCTTTAGCAAGAGACAGGTAGAGTTTGTGTAACTGGAGTACCTGGGGTATCACCAGTTCTGTATCGTCGTTTATTATTACGTCGTTTGCCATGCCCAACTTTTGTTCTTCACTCATTTGGCGGCTGTTACGTTTCTTTACTTCTGCTTCCGTTAGTCCGTCGCGCTGCATAACCCGGTTAAAACGAACCTGCTCCGGCGCGGAGATCATCAATGACCTATGGCACATTTTATACGAATCACTTTCGAATAATAGTGCCGCCTCCTTTAAAACATATGGTATTTCTGCCCGGCCTTTAAATTGTTTTACCCATACCTCAAATGCACGGAATACGGCGGGATGTACCAACCTGTTAAGTTTTACTAACTCTTCTTCATTATTGAAAACAATGCCGGAAATATGCTTTCGATTGAGCGAGCCATCTTCAAAATAAGATTCGGACCCGAAGGATTTTTTGATGCCATCTATCAAAATAAGGTCCTTAACCATGATATCTTTAGCCTGGTCATCGGCATAAAACACAGGAACGCCTAAAACTTCAAATATTTTGCAAACGGTAGTTTTTCCACTGCCAATATTGCCGGTGATACCTACTTTAAACATTACTTTTTAACAATAAAATCGACGTTTTGTGGCACAATCTTCACTATTTTACTATATGATGGCATGTGCGTAAGTCTAACGGTTAATACCCGGTAGCCTTGTAACCATTGGTCTAAATCAGCGACCGCTTCAAAATCATCGTCATTCATATCTGGATAATCCTTTAACGACGTGGTGAAAGTAACCTTCACTTTTTGCGGAAAGATCTTTACATCATAAAAGTTCCGGTTATTGATCAGCTTAACCGGTATTTCCATGGTTTTTTCTGTAAACTCATCTACCGGGATGTTCACCATTACACTTTTTGGCAAAACGCTTAGGTTGCCCTCGCTGGCTGCTTTTAAATTAAGGCGGGTGTTGATGCTCTCATTCAAATCGGTCAGCACCAGCGAATCCGTTTTCCAAGATTTGATGCGCGAAAGCACTTCTGCCGGTCCGCTGACAATCACGTATGACGGCTTAATAACTGTTGCGCCGGATTGTGCGAACTGGCGCTGGTAATTGATCGTGGTAACTAACTCAACAGGTACTTTTTTAACCGACCGGTTAGAAAAATCGAAATATAAGGTGTCGGGGCTAAAACCAACTATTTCGCGCTCGGGATCTTTCCTGGCATTAATTTGCTTGAGCTGATTACTCAATACCAAATAATTACGACTCTCTAAGGTTTGCAGATCAACGGAGACAATTTTTCTTTCATCGCCCATTTTGGCAAATAACATTTGCCAGCCGGTACCCTGTACAATGGCATTAACGGTATCTGATTGTAGTGAATGAAAAGCACGCCGCTGCGGGGCGTTTTTAAATAGGAGTGCTTGCTTAACCGTATACTTATGTGGATTGGAAAGGGTGGTAAATAACCAGGCAAAAATTGCACATACAAGGCAGGTGATAAAGGCCGAAAGCCTCCTGCGTTCTATCGCCGATAATTTGATTATTGCCATTTTTTCCTAAAAGCAGAAAGCGAAAGACTTAAAGCCAGGCAAAAATAAGATTTTACCATCGCGCTTTCAGCCTTTCGCTTTTATTTGTTGTTTGTGAGTTTTGGCCCGTAACTTAAAAACTTACTTCCGCTTAGCTTTTTGTTACCGCTGCAGGTGCGTTAAGGGCTTTAGATGATTCTAAAGAGATGGCCGATTTATCAAAACGGATACGTGCACCATTCTCTACTTCTACTAAAAAGGTAGTTTCGGCAACTTCATATATTTTGCCATGGATACCGGCTGTGGTAATCACCTTGTGGCCTTTTTGTAATTCATCTACATATTTTTTCTGATCCTTTTGCTTTTTCATCTGCGGGCGGATCATGAAGAAATAAAACACAACGGCAATTAGCCCGAACATGATAAATTGCGGGTTGATACCGAAAATAGTTGGGGCTGCTGCCTGTAATAAAATAGTTGCTATCATTTTTTAATTTTAATTAGTTTGCTGCTACTTCGCCGATTAAATGCACCATATTTTGGGCAGGGTTTGTATTAGCGGTAATGGTTATTTGTTTATCCTGCAGGCCCATTTTAGTGGCGCTGTCAAAGGTTACTTTTATTGCTCCGTCGGCACCCGGTTGCACGGGGGTGGTAGGCCATTCGGGTTTAGTACATCCACAGGTGGCCACGGCGTCCTTAACAATCAAAGGCGATTTGCCTGTATTGGTAAATTTAAATTCGTAGGTTACTTTATCACCACGTTTGATTTTACCAAAATCATGCGTTTCTTTTTCAAATTTCATCATTGGCGCATTAGTTGCAACTGCGGCACCCGCATCAGCAACTACAGCCGTAGTTTTTTGAGTGGAAGAATTGCAGGCGCTCATTAGCAAACCCGCAACAACTGTACATACCAATATCTTTTTCATCCTGTAAGGTTATTCTATTAATCCCCGGCCTATTTTTTTAACTTTATTGTCGGCTTTTAGTTCAAACAAAATCTTGTCTAAGATACCGTTTATAAACGAATTACTCTTAGGTGTGCTAAACTCTTTCGAGATCTCCAGGTACTCGTTAATGGTTACTTTGACCGGTATAGATGTAAAATTCACAAATTCCACAATTGCCATCTTCATTAACAAAGTATCCATCATTGCAATGCGATCAGGTTCCCAGTTCTGCGTTTTTTGGGCAATCAATTCCTGGTATTGCGTATCGTACCGAATGGTTTGATCGAACAGGTTAATTACAAATTCCCTGTCTTCAACCCAGTTACCGCTAATGTCTGCCAGTTGGTTGTCTTTAGGGTTTTCGTTGGAAAAGTTTTTGAAGGTTTTGGCAATAAGTGCCTGTAAAACTTCTTTATCGGTAGTCCAGTAAATAAACCTATCTTCAAATACCTGCTCGGCAAGCGACGATTTCAAAATTACTTTTTTGAATATGAACTTGATGATGTCCTTGTCTGTATGGATGGTATCATCCGTTTTGGCAATGTATTCGGCGTACTCAGGCGAGTTTTTTAAAGTTGTAAAAAGCGATTTGGCTAGTTCCGGATCAAATGACCATTCTACCTTGTACTTCTTCAATGCTATAAGGTAATCCCGGTTATCACCCAGTGAGGTGTAAAAGCTATTCGTAAGGATCTTCTTGCTGGCATTTAGATCTTCGGCAGTGGGCAGATGTTTGTTGGCCCGTTCTTCGGCATCCGTTGAAGTGTAGTCGATCACTTCGCTGATCAGCGACAGCATCCATATGTACATTTCAAATACCTGGTCTATACTGCTCAGCAGCTGCTTTTCGTGATGTTTAATGTCGCGCGTGGCCGATTGATGATACGCGTACAACGATTGGAGTACTTTTACCCGGAGGTGTCTTCTGTTTAACATTTGTAAGAACGATTATGTGCGCCGCCGGGCGCACCGGTTATGATAATTATTAATAGGTTGATTTTACTTTTTTAATATCTGCAATACGTTTTTCGGCTATTTTGTTTGCCGCATTTATTGTAGAAATATTTTCCGATTTAGATAACTTTAATACATTTCTGGTAGCCTCGTAGATATTCTCGGTAAGCTGCAAAGTGCGTTTTTTGCTGAATCCCATCAGTTCCGAATAACAATTAATGATGCCGCCTGCGTTTATAACATAATCCGGGGCAAAAAGTATGCCTTTTTCCAACAGCATCTGCCCGTGCAGAAACTCATCCTTCAATTGGTTGTTAGCCGAGCCGGCAATTATAGCGCATTGCAGCTTACCAATTGTTTCGGTATTGATGGTTGCACCTAAAGCACACGGTGCATAAATATCTGCGTTGATGTCAAAAATACTATTGTTAGATACTGCTTCTGCACCATATTTTTTCGATACCTGGCGCGTGCGCTCATCATTGATATCGCTTACGTAAACTTTCGCGTTTTCTTCGCGAAGCAACTTTACCAGCTGTTCTCCTACATGGCCAATGCCTTGTACAATAACGGATCTCCCTGTTATATGATCATTACCGTAGAGCTCCTTTATACAGGCCTTAATCCCCATATAAACGCCCATTGCCGCAATTGGTGCAGGGTCTCCGCTGCCACCCATTGTTTCGGGCATACCGGTTACATGCTGGGTTTCCATCCGGATATATTCCATATCCCTCGGGTTGGTACCAACATCCTCAGCAGTAATAAATTCACCGTTTAAATTCTTAATAAAGCGGCCAAATTTACGCAACAATGCTTCGGATTTATCTTTGCGCGAATCCCCTATGATAACCGCTTTGCCCCCACCCAGGTTTAAACCCGCTACGGCAGATTTGTAGGTCATGCTTTTAGAGAGGCGCAACACATCCTGCAGGGCTTCCTGCTCGGTTTTATAGGCCCAAAACCGGGTACCGCCTAAAGCGGGCCCTAATGTTGTATCATGAATAGCTATGATTGCCCGTAAGCCTGTATCAGGATCGCTGCAGTAAACCACTTTCTTGTGGCCGAACGCGTCGAGCTGATTAAAAATACTATCGGTAGGCTGTTGAACGGGCATTGTTTGAACGGCAGAGGTGATATTTCTTACGCACCGCAAAAGTAGAGGTTTTTTTATTAGGGACAAAGTTTTAGTTGCGTCCGTAAACCGGTAAGTCCGTAAGTCCGTAAGTCCGTAAGTCCGTAAGTCCGTAAGTGAAATTCAAATGCTGATGGGTTGTTGACGAAAAATCAAAATAAATTCGGAATCAGGGGCATTTGTCTGTTTGTTAGTAAGAGAAAAATACGCGCGTAATCTCAGCGGCTGTGGCGGCTTGCTTTCAGGGGCTCGGTGGCATAATTACCCGCCTGCCATTTATGCCGCAGTAAATTCATCTACAGCTATATTGAAAAAATTGGTAGATTTCACTACCAATGAGATCCACAATAACCTGGTAACCGTTACTTTAATTAACCCCGACCGCGTTGCTACCGAATAAATTAAAATAGCACAACTACCTGCCAACTGGACCAGCTATCCCGCCCCGGCTATTTTTCAACAGATTGGCAACGCCTGGCTAAGATCAAAAAGCGCGTTGATTTAATATATTCCATCCGTTATAGATCCGTTGGCGAATAACGTGCTGATCAATCCATTTCATCCAAAGGCAAACCATATAGGAATTGGAGAAGTCAGGCCACTCAGATTTGACAGGAGATTGATGAAAACTGACAAGAATCGGTAAACCTTATTTACTACTTTTGATTTCCGTCTGTCGGGCTTTCCGACTTCGCGGACTTTTGCACATATATAATGAAGGAGCTCGCATACCTCAATAAATTCTTTTACAAATACCGCTGGCGACTGGTGCCCGGTGTGTTGTTTGTTGTCATCTCCAATATTTTTGGCGTATTGCCGGCTCAGGTAGTTAGGGTGGCGTTCGATCTTGTTACAGAGAACATTAGCACCTACCAGCTTTTCACCGGCTTTAGCCGCCAAAGTATGGTATATGATATTTTCGGATCCAGTTTGCTGCTATTTGGCATTTTGGTGTTACTGCTTTCTTTGCTAAGGGGCCTGTTCCTGTTTTTTATGCGGCAAACCATCATCCTGATGTCGCGGCATATCGAGTTCGATCAAAAGAACGAGATCTACAACCATTATCAAAAACTTTCCCTTGCCTTCTATCGCCGCCATAACACCGGCGATCTGATGAATCGAGTTACCGAAGATGTAAGCCGCGTACGCATGTACATAGGCCCGGGTATTATGTACTCCATCAATACGGTGGTTCTGTTTATACTGGTGATCTATGCCATGCTTACCGTAAATGTTAGGCTAACGATCTTTTCGATACTACCGCTGCCCATCCTGGCGGTCATTATTTTTTATGTAAACAGCATCATTGAATTCCGGAGCGAGCAAATTCAAAAGCGCTTATCTATATTATCCAGCTTTGTTCAGGAGAATTTCTCGGGTATCCGGGTAATTAAATCTTACGTGCGAGAAGGTTTCGTGCGCGAAAAATTCGCCGCAGAAAGCGAGCAGTATAAAGTACAAAGCATGGAGATGGCCAAAGTTCAGGCTATGTTCTTCCCGTCGATGCTGTTGCTGATTGGCCTGAGCAATGTGATCACCATGTATATAGGTGGTGTGGAAGTAATGAAAGGCAATATTACCGCAGGCAATATTGCCGAGTTCATTGTTTATCTTAATATGCTGGCATTTCCGGTGATATCTTTAGGCTGGGTAACCTCCTTAGTACAGCGGGCAGCAGCATCACAAAAGCGGATCAACGAGTTTTTGCACGAGCAGCCCGAGATTAATTCGCCGGATGCAGCACCACGAAAATTCAATGGTAAAATAGAATTCAGGGAGGTATCGTTCACGTACCCCGATACCGGCATACAGGCCTTAAAGCAGGTTTCGTTTGTAGCCAATCCCGGCGAAATGGTGGCAATAATCGGCCGTACCGGCTCAGGTAAATCAACCGTTGCCAACCTGATCATGCGCATGTATGATACCACCGGTGGCCAGATACTGGTTGACGGTGAGCCGATAAAGCAGGTGAACCTGGAGAGCTACCGCTCGCAAATTGGTTTCGTACCACAGGAGGTTTTTCTTTTTTCAGATATCATTTCACACAACATTGCCTTTAGTGCAGATGTGCTGGATCTGCCCCGGGTAAAGCAGGCTGCTAAAGATGCTGCCGTATACAACAATATTATGGAGCTGGAACACGGCTTTGATACACTGATAGGCGAACGCGGGGTAACCTTATCCGGCGGGCAAAAGCAACGTGTAAGTATTGCGCGCGCCATTGTTAAACAGCCGCAGGTATTGATATTTGATGATTGCTTATCCGCCGTTGATACCCGCACCGAGGAGGAGATCCTGAGCAACCTTGGGCGTATTATGCAGGATAAAACCAGCATCATTATATCGCACAGGATCAGCACTATTAAAAATGCGGATAAAATACTGGTGATAGATAATGGCGAAATAATTGAGCAGGGTACTCATAACCAACTGATGGAGTTGAAAACCGCTTATTTTGAGCTGTACGAAAAGCAATTGCTGGAAGAAGAAGAGAAGCAGGTTTAATCGTTAAACTGCCTTCCTGCGCAAAACTACCTTTCCAACAAATGTTTGTTCAGCTAATCTTTTTTACAAACTACATTTTCTTTAAACCAATTAAGTAAATAATTTGAACAAAAATTTAATATTGATACAAATATTACTTGTGCATTAAAAAAATAATTATATTTATCCCAACCAAAACTATTACAATTTTATAATATGGGAGATTTTGATAACAGAGAGCGTGAAGAGGTATACTCCAGCAAGGTGAGAGCCGGCAAGAGAACTTATTTTTTTGACGTAAAGGCAACCCGGTCAAACGATTACTATGTTACGATAACCGAGAGCAAGAAGCGTTTGGAAGATGGGGTTTTTGTGAAGCATAAGATATTTTTGTATAAAGAAGACTTCGAAAAATTTGCAGAAGGCTTGAAAGACGCTGTGGATTATATAAAAGATAACCAGGAAGTGGTAGAGAAACGTTACGAATTTAGTGAAGCCCCGGAAGTGGCCAAAGCGGATGAGAATTTTTCTTATTAAGACGAAACCCTAACTTAAATCGGCATATTACAAGAAAAGGTACCCCGCCCGAAAGGCAGGGTATTTTTGTTTAATAGTGTTATAGCAAAATACCATTCATAAAGGCCAGTGCTACCGAAAAATAAATGATAAGCCCGGTAACATCAACCAGGGTGGCTACAAAAGGAGCGGAAGATGTAGCGGGGTCGGCACCTAATTTTTTCAGGAGCAGTGGCAGCATAGAACCAGCCAGAGACCCCCAAAGCACCACGCCAACCAGCGAGAAACCAATGGTTAGCCCTACCAGCATCCAGTGCGGGCCGTACATGGAGCTGAACGCACTAAAAGCCGCTATGCGGATAAAACCGATCACTCCCAACACGATACCCAGCATCAGGCCGGAAAGAATTTCGCGGCGCATTACCCGCCACCAATCGGAGATGGTAACCTCGCCCAAAGCCATAGCCTGGATGATCAGTGTGGAGGCCTGTGAGCCACTATTACCCCCGCTGGAAATAATAAGCGGGATAAACAGCGCCAGCACCACAGCTTTCTCGATAGCGTGCTCAAAAAACCCCATCGCGGTAGCGGTAAGCATTTCGCCCAGGAACAGGATCACCAGCCAGCCTGCGCGTTTCTGCACCAGGCGGAAAAGGTTAATATCCAGGTAAGGTTCATCCAATGCCTCGGTACCACCTATTTTTTGGATATCTTCGGTGTACTCTTCATTGGCTATCCAAAGAATATCATCTACCGTTACTATCCCCAGTAAAATATCTTCGCTATCAGTTACCGGTAATGCCGTGCGGTTATTCATTCTGAACACATTGATTGCATCTTCCTGCGGATCGTTTGCATGCAGGGCAATCAGCCGGCCATCCATCAGGTCGCTTACTTTGGTTTCCGGTGTTACCAGTAAAATCTCGCGGATCCGGATATCATCCAGCAGCAGCCCATTTTCGTCAATTACATAAATAACATCAATGGTCTCTGAGTTTTTGCCATACCGGCGAATGTGCGACAACACCCGCGTTACATCCCAATTTTTTTTAACCGCAATATAGTCAGGCGTCATCAAACGGCCTACGCTGTCCTCATTGTAACCTAATAAAGAAAGCGCTTCTTTACGGTCATCCGGTGTAAGATGGAGGATCAGCACCTTTACAGCATCACCATGCAATTCGCTAAAAAGAGCGGTACGGTCATCAGGCGGAAGGCCATTAATGATCTCGCCTACCTTTTCTCCCGTAAGTTTCTTTATGATACGCTCCTGGGTTGGAAAATCCAGGATCCTGAAAACGTTTACAGCCCGGTTGGGCGACAGCAGCGTTATAAACTTTGGCCCGTGTTCGGGTAATTCATCTATAAGTTCTTCTACATCAGAGATGTTGAGGTTATTTAAATATTCCTGTAGCTGTGTATTATCTCCCTGCTCCAGTAACAATTCTATTTGCTCAACCATTTCCTCCATAAAAAACCCTCTTGTTTACATCGTTTTTAACTTGTTTTATACCGTTCGGTAATGCTGGCAAAAGTCGTTTATTTTTTCAAATTACAAGGCATTTTTTCTGTTATCTTTGCGCCTTGAAAAGAGCCGGTAAACAAGAGTCGGAACGCAAGACGGTTACCATGGTTCTTTTCGCTTGATTATAAAAAAATATATAATGGGTTTACAATGTGGTATAGTGGGTTTGCCAAATGTGGGTAAGTCAACGCTTTTTAACTGTTTATCAAATGCAAAGGCACAGGCGGCCAATTTTCCGTTTTGTACCATAGAGCCCAATGTGGGCGTAATTACTGTGCCGGATGAGCGCTTAACCAAGCTTACCGAGATCGTAAACCCAAAAAACGTTGTACCAAACGTTATAGAGATTGTTGACATTGCCGGCCTTGTAAAAGGTGCCAGTAAAGGCGAAGGGTTGGGTAACCAGTTCCTGGCCAACATCCGCGCAACAAATGCCATAATCCATGTGCTGCGCTGCTTTGATAACGATAACGTTATCCATGTGGATGGATCAGTAGACCCTATCCGGGATAAAGAGATCATCGACACCGAACTGCAATTGAAGGACCTTGATTCGATAGAAAAAAAGATCGCCAAGTTTGAAAAATCGGCCAAAACAGGTGATAAGGAGGCTAAAAAAACATATGATGTTTTAAACACCTACCGCAACCACCTGCTGGAGGGTAAATCTGCCCGGACCGCTCCGGTAGCGGAGGAGGATCAGGAGTATATTGCCGACATCTGGCTGCTTACGGCTAAACCTGTAATGTATGTTTGCAACGTTGATGAAGCATCGGTAAGCACTGGTAATGCTTATGTGGAACGTGTAAAAGCGGTTGCTAAGGAAGAAAATGCCGAGGTGCTGATCATCTCTGCCCAAATTGAAGCCGAGATTGCCGAAATGGAATCATACGACGACCGCCAGATGTTTTTAGCCGACCTTGGCCTGAGCGAATCTGGTGTGACCCAACTCATCAAGGCAGCTTATCGCTTGCTTAACCTGGCAACATACTTTACTGCCGGCGTGCAGGAAGTACGCGCCTGGACCATTACCAAAGGATTTACGGCGCCGCAAGCCGCCGGTGTTATCCACAGCGATTTTGAGAAAGGGTTTATCCGGGCTGAGGTAATTAAATATGAAGAGTTTGTAAAATACAATGGGTCAGAAGCTGCGATAAAAGAAGCCGGCAAAATGGGCATTGAAGGTAAAACCTATATTGTTGCAGATGGTGATGTGATGCACTTCAGGTTTAATGTTTAACTGCAATGCCGCCTAAGCGGAACGGATGCGATATTGGCTCTGGAGGCCGGGGTTTGATCGAACTTGCGGAATTAATTTATCAGACGCATAATTATCCTATATTTGCGCAAATATTGTTTCCGTAGTTCAATGGATAGAATTATGGCCTCCGAAGCCGTCGATATGAGTTCGAATCTCATCGGAAACACAAAAGCCTTCTCATTACGGGAAGGTTTTTTTATGGGTACCACGCAACATAATTAGCCGCCCGGAGAACATTTTAGTGAACCCACTTGTACCTATAGTATAAAATATAAGCTATGGACAATTTAAACGGCTCAAACTATACGACTATGTCATTCTCAATTGTTACAGACAGCGGAGAAACGCTAAATATTTACCTGGAACACATGAATGCTAATTTTGAGGAGACTACTGTTCCTGCCATATATGGGATATACCGCTCGGATATTGCTAACGATACAATTTTTAATCACTTGAGTATCCCGGCCGGGGTAGGCGACGATATCCCTGGATTGGAAGAAGTTAACCAGAAAGATTACCTGGGAGAAATTAATATAAGCAACAACCAGCAGGGCTGGGAATACGAAGGCGACAAGCTATCGATAACTGAACAGCAACAGGTTGCCGCTTATATAAAAAATACATTAGCAAATTAAGCGCTGGCTACCAGCTTGCTTACGCTGCGGTAAACATAATTATTGAAGATGTGCCTGCGTGCAAACCTGCCCGGAGAATCTGCATTAACCATTTTCACATAAACAGCACGGGGCACATCAAAGTATTCATATTGGCTGCCATCAGTAAACGTAACCGTTAACGTTTGCGATTTAAATTCAAAATCATGAATATTTGAGGCAGTGGTAGTTTGCGTATAGTCGGCCAGCGTTTGGTTGCGGGTTTCGGGAGCAATACTTACCAAAAAGTGATAAGCTTCGATAATGGTTTTACTTTTTTCTTCTGCAGCCTCTCGATCCTCAACACTATCATTGAATTTATCCGGGTGCCAGGTTTTCATCATCCCGCGATAAATAGATTTTAATTCCTGCAGTTCAGCAGCTTCGGTAACACCTAAGAGCTTCCTGTAATCGACAATTTTTTTCATGCTTTATTATATTCGTATGCCTATTTGTGGTTGAAAACCAATGCGATCTGCATAAATTTTTCAAAGAAAATACGGCTGCAAAGGTACGGTTTCTAAACTTGTTGTGCAACCAATTCTAGCTATTGGTTTCAATGTTAATATTACTCCAAACCAGCATACCATCATCGTGTGTAAAGTTTAATAATAGGTTAACTTGCAGATTATCTACGCCCATTTGTAAAGTAGACTATCAGTTTTACCTTCTGGCTCAGAATATTTACAGGATTTTCAATTGCCCATGAATTACTGCCTGCGTTAGCCATCCGATTTAAAGAATCGGTACAAAGGATGAGGGCTGCATTTACCGCAAACCAGTTGGCGTAGTATTAAGAAGGCAATAACATATATTCCAAAACGTTTTATATTTTTGGGAAAATCCTTATCGATATGAAACTTTTAAGATTAAGCTTGTTTGCAACCGCCATTTCATCGGCCCTATTTTTGTTCCCGGCCTGTAAGGCAAAGAAAGCTGTTGTAGCCCCGCCTGCACCGGTAGCACAAGTACCGAAGCCTGCCCCGGTAGTTGAAACACCAAAACCAGCACCGGTTGAAGCGCCTGCACCGGCCCCCATACCGCCGAATTATAACTTTGCCAACATTCAATTCGAATTCAATTCGGGTATATTAAAAACAGCATCGTACCCGGCTTTGGACAGGGCTGTTGCCGAAATGAAAAAAGATCCATCAGTAAAGTTTATGCTGAATGGCAACTCATCTGCTGAAGGTACCGATGAGCACAACATGCAATTATCAGTTGAACGCGCTACATCAGTAAAATTATACCTTACGAACAGCGGCATCAGCGGCGAAAACCTAACTGTAAAAGGCTGGGGCGAAAGCAAACCTATTGCCGATAATAAAACAGAACCAGGCAGGGTGCTGAACAGACGCGTGGAGATAAAAAAGCAATAGATTTTGCAATGCGATAAATTTAAAGCCCTTCGGTATCTCTCCGAAGGGCTTTTTTAGTTTAACACTTCATACAATTAGGGCATGGTTACAAAGTAAAGTTTGAAATTTAACTAACCTTTAGTGTTACGAACCGCCGTTCGCTAACCCTTCAAATACCTGGCTAAATACGGCGCTGTCCTGCTGGCTTTTACTTTAAGCAGATCTGCAGGTTTACCTGCGAAAACTATTTTGCCACCTTCATCACCGGGGTTGGGGCCAATGTCAATCACCCAATCGCTGGCAGCTATAACATGCATATCATGCTCCACAACAATAACCGAGTTGCCACAGGCAACAAGTCCCTTGAGTTGTGCCATGAGTTTTTCAACATCCGACGGATGCAGACCGGTAGTCGGTTCATCTAAAATATAAAGCGAATTGCCATTCTGCGTACGTTGCAATTCGGTGGCTAGCTTAATTCGCTGGGCCTCCCCTCCCGAAAGTTCCGTAGCCGGCTGCCCAAGCCTCAGGTATCCCAACCCCACCTCCCTGATAGCCTCCAGTGCGCGGTGGATCTGCGGGTCGCCCGCAAAAAAGTTCCAGGCTTCGTCAACCGTCATGGCAAGCACTTCTGCAATGTTGGTACCTTTATATTTAACTTCCAGTGTTGCGGGGTTGTAGCGCGTGCCCTGGCAGGTGGGGCACGGTGCATAAACACTTGGCAAAAACAATAACTCAACCATTACAAAACCCTCGCCCTCGCAATGCGGGCAGCGCCCTTTACTCACATTAAAGGAAAAGCGCCCGGCATCATACTTCCGGGACTTGGCCAAATCTGTAGCAGCAAAAAGTTTGCGTACATTATCAAACAGGCCGGTGTACGTAGCCAGATTTGAGCGCGGCGTGCGGCCAATAGCACGCTGATCTACCACCACCAATCTTTTAACCCACTCCATACCTGCAGTGATCTCGCCGCCTGTGGTAGCAATTACCGTTTCGGTAAGCGGGTCACTTTCCTCCTCAGCTACCAAATCAACCGAAAGGCCCAATTGTTCGGCCACCAACTCTACCAGCACCTGACTCACCAAACTGCTTTTCCCGGATCCGGACACGCCGGTAACACTGATGAACATGCCCAACGGAAACTCAGCGTTTAGCTTATTGAGGTTATTGCGACTTACAGCTGATAACTTCAGCCAGCCTTTTGGCTGCCTGGGAGCGCTGTGTGGCAAGTGCTGTGCATCGTAAATATAATGGCGCGTTACCGACTCCTCCACTCTTTTCAATCCTTCGGGCGGGCCGCTATATAGTATATTACCGCCATGCTCCCCGGCACGCGGGCCTACATCCACAATCCAGTCCGCATGGCGGATCACGTCGATTTCATGCTCCACAACAAACAGCGAGTTACCGGATGCTTTCAGCCTGTCGAGCGCGCGCAGTAAAGCCTCCGTATCAGCATGGTGCAATCCTGCAGAAGGCTCATCTAAAACATATACTACCCCAAAAAGATTCGATCGAACCTGGGTTGCCAATCTTAAACGCTGTAATTCGCCTGGTGAAAGTGTGGGCGTGCTGCGCTCCAGGTTGAGATAGCCAAGGCCAAGATCGAGAATTACATTGAGCCGCGAAACCAGATCCTGCGCTATGCGCTGGGCTACCATGATCTTCTCGGGATTATCTGCTTGTTTTTTGTTAAAGGCAGGGGATGTTCCGTTAACATAGGGTTCAAAAACTGGCAGTAACTTCGCCAGCGGCACGCGTGCCATATCAGCAATATCTATCCCGGCAAACTTAATAGATAGCGACTCTTTACGCAGGCGTTTACCGTGGCAAAGCGGGCATTCGCTGCTGAGCATATATTGTGCCACACGCTTTTTCATCAGCGCACTTTGTGTGGTGGCAAAAGTATGCATCACGTGCCGCTTCACACCGGTAAAGGTCCCCATGTAATCCGGTTGTGCTTTACGTTTGATGGCCCGTTGCGTTTGCTCCAGGTTGAGGCCAGGGTAAACGGGCAATACAGGCTGTTCTTCCGTAAACAGGATCCAGTCGCGGGTGGCCTTCGGCAGATCACGCCAGGGAACATCTACATCATAACCCATACTGGTTAAAATATCGCGCTGATTTTGCCCGCCCCAGGCGGAAGGCCAGGCAGCGATAGCGCGCTCCCTAATGGTTTTAGTATCATCGGGCACCATAGATTTTTCGGTCACTTCGTAAACCCGGCCCAAACCGTGGCACTCCGTGCATGCACCCTCGGGCGTGTTGGGCGAAAAAGATTCTGCGTAGATGATCGGCTGCCCTGCGGGATAATCGCCGGCACGTGAATACAGCATTCGCAATAAATTGGAGATGGTGGTAACGCTACCCACCGAAGAACGGGTACTTACCGAACCACGCTGTTGCTGCAGGGCAACTGCTGGCGGCAAACCTTCTATCTCATCCACTTCGGGGATAGACATTTGGTTGAACAGCCGGCGGGCATACGGTGAAACCGATTCCAGATAGCGCCGCTGTGCTTCGGCATACAGTGTTCCGAAGGCTAGCGACGATTTGCCGGAACCGGAAATGCCGGTAAAAACCACCAGCGCATCCCGCGGAATATCCAGGTCTACATTTTTTAAATTATGCTCCCTTGCGCCCCTCACGCGCACAAAGCCCTGATGATCTGATTTTCCGTTACCGTTTTTTAAAGACATAGCCGTATTTCCCTAACCAACGCAGGGGTGATGGCAATGTTTGAATGAAAAATCGGTTAAATCAGGTATCTCCACCTGCTACTTACTATTCATCGCCTTGATCACATTGCGGGTTAAGCGCTGTAAAATAGTGGCGTCCTGGGTAATGATCTCCGCATCCGCCAGCATGCCCTGTTTAAGATGTACCGGCTTTTTTAAGTCGGATTTACCGGCCGACCGAAAACTTACTTCCGATATAAATACGCTATCCTGGTAAGGCACATCTGAAAGGTAAGAGATACGCCCGCGCAGCATGCCATATTCTTCAAAAGGATAACTTTGCAGTTTTATCAATACCTCCTGCCCTAATCTAACTTTGCCAAGGTTAGCCTGCGGTACGTTGATCTGCCCGAAAAACTGGTCGTTCCCGGTATTTATATAAAATACATCGTGGCCTGGTGTAAGCACCTGGTTTTCCTGTACCATGCCAGCAAATGTTACCCGGCCCGGCAGGGGCGCCGTTAATACATACTTACTCTGCCAGTCGCCTGCCAAACTGATCAGACTGTTTAATGCCTGCGAAAATTTAGACCGTTCCTCCAGCACCTGGTTATTCAGCTCCATAATTTCTTTTTGTTTGGCCAGCGAGCTGGTACCATTAGTAATAATGGCTGCATCCGTTTGCATCAGCGGTGATTTTTTGGCAAGGTACTTACTCTCCTGCTGGCGCAGCTCGGCGGGAGTTTCCACCTTTTGTTGCGTCAGTTTCTGATGCATGCCATATTCCTCTTCTGCCAATTTCAAATCCCGCTGCTGCAAGTCTTTTTCGGCCTGCAATTGTCGTGTTTGACTGGTCAGCGCGGTAATGTCTTTTTCCAGGTAAGTCCGCTTTTTTAATAAAAATCCATCTGATACCGTTGACCTGTAACTTAAGTACGACTGAAAAAACGACTGATATGCCGCCTGCAATTCACCCAGCTCGTTATTTCTGGCATTATTAAAAAGCCTCTCATCTATCGGTTTTCTTTGGCTCAACTGCGCTTGCATCAACTTGAGGTTAGCCAATAAATTTAATACCTGCTTGTGGTTGCCAGTGCTTTCCAGATAAGCAAGCGGCTGCCCCGAAACTACTTTTTCATCATTGGCAACCAGCAGTTTTACCAATTTGCCGGTAATTTTAGCTACTACCGATTTGGCAACATTAGGCGTAGTGATCTTTAGCCGCGTTTTAACAATATCCGGATAACTGATAAAGCCTGATAAGCTGACCAGTAAAACCAGGATCACAAAAAATAACATTATCCCCCAGCGCAGTATCCAGGAGGGCACCGCGGTGATTATATCCTGCATATCATCGCTATGGCGGGCTGCAGGGATCTTTTCTGTTTGTATAGATGGCATAATTTAAAAAGTCTAAACTTCACTCACGCACTCACTCACTCACTCACTCACTCACTCACTTACTCACTTACTCACTTACTCACTCCCCCTCACAGCCCCAGCTCCAGTTGATTTTTTACCAGCTGGTAATACTCACCTTTCAAGGTAGTAAGCTGCGCATGCGTTCCCTGCTCAATGATCTGGCCTTTATCCAGCACAATGATATTATCGGCATTGCTTACGGTACTAAGGCGGTGCGCTACCACCACAACCGTACGGCCTGCAAAAAACTCTTTCATATTCTCCATTATCACGCGCTCGTTATTGGCATCAAGGGAGTTGGTGGCTTCGTCAAAAAACAGGTAGTCGGGGTTCTTGTAAACGGCGCGGGCTATCAACAATCGCTGGCGCTGCCCCTGGCTTATCCCATTGCCTTCGGCCCCTATTTTTGTTTTCAGGCCAAGCGGCAAGCCTTCTATCAAATCGCGGATGTTGGCCACTTTTATAGCGTGGTTAAGTTTCTCTTTGTTGGGGTAATCGTCGCCCACGGCAATGTTGCGTTCTATTGAGTCGGAAAAGATAAATCCATCCTGCATCACTACGCCGCAATGGCTGCGCCATGTTTTAAAACCGATATTGGCCAGTTGCTGCTCCCCTACTTTTATCTCCCCTTTTTCGGGCTCGTAAAACCGCAGCAATAGTTTAAGGATGGTGGTTTTACCGCTACCACTCATGCCGACTATGGCAGTGGTTTTACCCTGCGGAATCTGCAGATTAATGCCCGATAAAACAGGTTCATTACCGGCACCGGGGTATCTGAAAGTGAGGTTATGTAAGCTCAGGCTGCGGTTGAAGGGCAACTCGTGGTTATACTCCTTATCTACCCGCTCTTCATCATCCATCTGGTGGATTTCGTTCAACCGTTCCAGGCTGATCTTTGCATCTTGGAAACCCTGTATGAAGGTAAGAAACTGCTGTATAGGCCCGTTCAGCTGACCGATGATATATTGCACGGCTATCATGGCGCCAAGGGTAAGCTGGCCCTCTATTACCGCCTTTGCGCTTAAAAAGGTAATGAGCAGGTTGGTAGATTCGTTAATTAACGTAGAGCCGCCCTGCTGATACTGCGTCAGTGCCAGGTTTTTTACGTTGAATTTAAACAGCCGCGCCTGCAGGTGCTCCCACTCCCAGCGCTTTTGCTGTTCGCTATTGTTGAGTTTGATCTCCTGCATACCGTTCACCATTTGCACAATGCTGCTTTGGTTTTTTGAGGAGATATCGAAGCTTTTGTAATTAAGCGCCCGCCGTTGTTTCAAAAAAGCGGAGATCCACCCGATGTATAAAATACTGCTGACGATAAAAACGATAAATATGGCGATGTTATAATAGGCCAGTACCACCGAAAACACCACGAGGTTGACCATAGAAAAAAGCGTGTTGAGGGTGGAGCCAGTGAGGAAGGTCTCTATCCGTCGCTGATCGTTCATGCGCTGCATGATATCGCCCGTCATTTTAGTATCGAAGAAGCTGATGGGCAGTTTCATCAGCTTGATTAAAAAATCCGTCAAGATAGAGATGTTGATCCGCGTACTGATGTGCAATAGGATCCACGAGCGGATGAACTCTACGCTTACCCGCCCAATGATCAAGGCGGCCTGGGCGATAACTACGATGTAGATGAAATTCAGATTGCGGGTATTGATGCCGATATCTACCACACTTTGCGTTAAAAACGGGGCTACCAGCTGAAGTACTGTACCAATGCCGAGTCCGAAGAACAACTGGATTACCAGATGCCTGTAGGTAGTGAGGTAGCGAAGTAAAAAACCCCAGCTGAGGTCACTGCCCTTCTCGTCTTCCTGCTGGTAGAATTGCGGCGTAGGGCTTAATAAGAGCGCTATGCCCTCTTGTTGGTCGGTGTCAGATAACCAGTCAGCCGCAAATTCGGATGTTGTAAGCTTAACCAACCCCTTACCCGGATCGGCAATATAGAATTTACTTTTACGGACTTTGTAGAGCACCACAAAATGGTTTTGCCGCCAATGCAGTATGCAGGGCAGTTCTGCCTCCTGCAAATCAGCCAGACTAAGCTTTGCACCTAAAGAGCGAAAACCAATTTTTTCGCAGCATCACTAATACCTAAAAGAGATACCCCCTCGCGGTTAATTTCGCAGTGTTGCCGCAGCGTTTGCACTTTAAAGTTGCGCCCAAAATGCCTGGCCACCATGCGGAGGCAGGTTGGGCCGCAGTCCATTTGATCGGGTTGTGGGTAAAAGGGGAAAGGCATAGGTGATGATAAAGTAAATTATAATTGTTTAAGTATATACTTATGCAGACAAGCAAATCGACGTCTTCTTTAATTACAATACCATTATCGTTCGCCAACACAAATGTTGGCTATGACCCCTATTTCGTTTACCCGGAAATTGTTTTTCTTCCAGGTATTGCGGCCAGGTAAGTTCACGTTCCTTCATCCGTTCGTCTAGGGTAAGTTTTTAAAACTTCGGCATAGATTTACATTATTGATTCGGCCTGTTATTCGCCCGGGCCAAACGGCAGCATATATTATTAAAGTACATGCTGTTCTATAAAAATCGAGTAGCTTTCACACACCTCATTAGCTCTTTATCTTACCGACCAAGCCTGTTAATTTGGGGTCACTCGGCCTTGGCGCATCCCAATTTGAAACTACACCAGTTGAGTTTACAAATAAATACCGGGGTATGGTAATCTGCCCATTTTTGTAAACCAATTTTTTAATATCTGCCCTCAACTTTGCATTGGCTAAAATGTGATGGCCGGTAAGCTTGTTTTTTTGAATTAAATTCACCCACTGTGATTTTGCTTCCGCTTGATCAATTGAGATAAATAACGACACAATGTTTTTCTGTTTCAGTTCTGCAGAAACGCGCTTGTAATAGGAAAATTCTTCCCGGCAGGGCAGGCACCATGTCGCCCACAAGTCTATATATACCGGCTTTCCCTGGTAATGCCGTGTAATATCTTGTAAGCTATTGTAAACGTTTATCGTATCTAAAACTACCGCCGCGGTATTTAATTTATCCACCGAAACAAGATTGCTTTGCTTAATATACTTAAGGTACGGACTCTTTGGAAACTCACTAGCGTACTCTTTAAAAGCCCTGTTAAAATCGAATTCGTCCGTACCGTCTTTACTTAATAAAAGCACGTCGCCGCATAATGCTATCCTAATTGAGTCCGGCGCCGCAAAATAGCCCCCATACGGGCCCCAGACTGCTGACTTGTTACCTTCTGAGTTATTTTCGGTTTGACGCGAATAACAATTCATTAAAAATCCACTACCAAAGCATGTTCGAATGTTAGCCACGTTCTTTACACCTGCAAACCTTGTTAATATATTGATGAGATCTTCATATTTAGCAATGTTATTTTTATCAGAAATCTTACCGATCAAACTCGTTAAGCGCTCAATCATATTTAATGCCTGTTTAGATCTGATATCAGTTTTAACCAATGAATAAAATCCAGCATCGATTTTTTTTGTCTGATATAAACTGTCTAAAGGCAGCGTTTGTCTTCTGAAAAACCAGCCCAGTTTTTTTAAAGTTTCATTTTTACTTTTTGCGTTCAGCGCATCAAACAACTCACCATGGCCGATAACGCTTACAAGAGGGTCAGCATTATATTTATTATACCAAAGTTGTCCTACAGCATTTCTTCCGGTTATCACCAGTGATTCACCTTTAGATGGTGTGTTAAAAATTTTGATATCTGTGTTGTCACCGGGGGAAACGACCAGAAATATCCTATTATAACCAGCTCTAACTTGTAAAAAAACAGGCTTATCAACATTAAAAATAAACTGAAATTTATTATTAACTACAGGATAAAATTGATCATTAAAGCTACTGTAATAACTGCCTACCGGTAAAGTAACCTTTATCTCTTTAACACCGCTTATACCAAATAATTCTCCGCCGACTCTGACTTCGGCATGCGCAACTTGGGTTATAAAAATCAATAGTGCAAAAATTCTTCTTTTAAGCATCATAATATTTAAGGCTAAATGTTTAAAATAGGGCGAGTCTGACAAAGCCTCCTCGCCCTCAACTGTTGAACTAATCCTAGGTGGCAGGCTCTGTACAATGGCATGCACCACCCAAACTACAATTTGCCGCAAGTGCTGACCTTGCAGCAGAGGCGCTAGAATAAGTGGCATCCCAAGTGCCTGCTCCATTACATTGACAATGGCATGTTAACGGGGCCACGCCGCCCATAACATTTTTCATCTCAGTACGACTGAGCTTCTTAAATTTTGACATACAACAAAAATTTAATAATTGTTATTTTTGCCTTAACCACGCCCAGGCAATTTTGGCGGTATGTATTTAAGTGCATACTCCTTTACTTTCGCGAGAAGTTTCTTTATTGCTGTGCTGAATATTATGTCCTGTTTGGATTTCAACTTATATGTTAACTTTTACTAGCGTTGCTATTGTGACAATAGCGAAGCTATCATTAACTCAAGTGTCTGTTGATTTGACTCACCTATCTGAAAATCATTAAAAACAACACGACCTTCTTTATCAATGAGAAAATTAGCAGGTAAACTTTGAACAAGCGGTAAATTCCCAATGCTTTTATTTGGCGTATCCCTAAGAGGAACAAAAGTGTAGCCTTTTGCCTTAATTAACGGGAGCACCCGTTTTTCTTGAACGTTGCCACTATTTACCGCAAGGTAAACTAAGTTTTCATTGGCTGTTTGCTTGATAATTTTTTCAAAATATTTAAACTCTTGTAAGCATGGCTCACAAGAAGGAAACCAAAACGTAAGTAAGATCACCTTTCCTTGATAATCAGATAGCGAAACAGACTTGTGTGTTGTTAAATCTTCAAGAGAAAAGTTGGTCAATTTCAAGCTATTTTCATTTCTAATCTTATTAATTTGATTTAAAATATTGTCATTGTCTAAATTTAACTCTTTAGCATAAAGTAAAACGCCTTTATAAACACTGTCAGTCGGAGTCTTAATGTAATACCCCATCAGAGTATTTAAGGCGTATTGTAAGTTTCCACCTTTAGCTATAGCATCTGCTTTGCGCAAAACTAATTTTTCTTCGGCATCTATTTCTTCACCTGCTGTTGGGCTGTTACCTAAGTTAATGTTATCTAAAACGTTCAATGCTTCAGCCGAATTAGACTGGTTTAATAAGTTTCCAGCTTCAATGAAACTCCTCGCTACTTGTAGTTTAGCTTTCCACTGCGTTCGGTTCTTTTTAACATTTAACACCATTTTTAAGGCCAATTCAAATGCCTTATTTTCGTCTTTGTTAATCAAATAATCAAAATAATACTTCATCCCTCCCCAGAACCAGTTGGATTGGTCTTTAAGGCCTAAAGAATAAATTTGTTCAAAATATGCGCCCTTCTCATTTTGGTTGTACGGATAAAAAGTAAGTTGGAACAACCCTTTAATAGCATTCTCTTCGTTTGGGAATCGATGCACCATATCAAGCATTAGCGAATCAGACTTTCCCGGATCAATGTCTTTGAACTGTATTGCTAACTCGTATCTGAAATTTGAATTTTTCGGAGCCACATCGACAGCTCGTTTAAGGTACTTTATAGTTGCCTCAGCATCTGAATTATAAGCATTGTAATGCGACAGTGCAACCCAAGCATCTGCGTAGTCTGCCTTCAATTCTGTAGCAGTTTGCAGAAAATAAATACACCTCGGATCGTTTATCTTTTGCAATGCTTCACCGATCGCAAAAGGAATTATAAATAATTTAGGATTTCTTTTCATCAGACGGCAATACTCTTCAATCAAACAAGGATTATCTATACCGGCCTGCTCAATATATCGCTGATGATCAACAAGATTTTTGACCTTTCCTTTAAACGTGAAAGCATTATTATGCGGCAACGTCTGCCCGTCAACAATCACATAAGACGAAGCAATAAATAAAAAAATCGCTAAAGTTATTTTAATCATTTGGTCATAATGCTATTAAACAAATATTAGGTTAGATTACTGTATCAAAATTTAGTGCCTCTTTACAAAAAAGAGACTGTGCTCAATAATGAGACAGCCTCTTTTACACTTCTTAGCAGATGTAATAAGTGGATGTTTCTTTAGTTTTCGAGCAATTTGTGGATGTACATTTCAAACCATTCGCACAGGTAGAACCTGCTGTACACTCATCTGGGCAAGTTTCGTTTGACGGCAACACACCACCCAAAACATTCCTCATCTCAGTTCTGCTGAGTTTCTTAAAATTTGACATAAATAGAAATATTTAATAATTGTTATTTTTGCCTTAACCACGCCCAGGCAATTTTGGCGGTATGTATTTAAGTGCATACTCCTTTACTTTCGCGAGAAGTTTCTTTATTGCTGTAACAGCGGGTTCGTTGAACTGCGATAGTTCCTTTGGTTTTATTGATTTCTGCTTATGCCTATTTTTCTGATAACAATGAAGATAGCATTAACTCAAGCGTGCGATGATTGGAATTGTCTATCCTGAAATTTTTAAAGATGATTTTACCGTTTCTATCTATCAGGAAATTCTCGGGTTCCCCGGATACGCCAAAATATTTTTTTGCAAAATCCGTCGTACCCTTCAAAGGCGTAAAAGAAAATTTTGTATTTTTCATGAAGGGCAGCACATAGGGATCTTGGGAGGGAATTACATTAACACCAACATAAACAATGTCCTTACGATTTAATTTATCAATTACTGCTTGAAAGTGAGGAAACTCCTCTCTACATGGGCCACATACCGGAAACCAAAATGTAAGCAAAACTACCTTTCCTTTCAAATCATCTAAACTCAAGCTGTCTTTGCTGCCGTAAAGCGCTAATTTGAACTTGTATGCAAAAATTGCTTTATTGGCTCTAATTGCTTTTACGTCATCTTTAATTTGTCCACTGTCTTTGCCCATTTTTTCTCCATACGATTCAAGGGCATTATTTAGCTGATAACTAGGTATTTTTGCTACTTTTTCTACCAAGCTTTCATAAGCGATCTGAACATTGCCGGCATTAGCTTGTAATGAAGCTTTCTTCAGTGCGACAAACTCGTCGATATAATTGAATTTGGGAAGCTCAATACTATTAAGTTCAGTAATTGCTTCTTTATAACTCCCCTGTTTTTCTAACTGATTGATTTTTTTAAATTGTAGTGCCACCACTTTTCTTATTTGCCAATCTTTATTGTCGTCCATCAAGTTTATCAATGCCAGGGCTTTTTCTGGATCGACTTGTAAATAGGAGTCAGCCAACGTGGTCATTCCGTATGATGCCCACCTGTATTCTTTCGGCGGATATAATTTCCGCAACTCTTCCAAATAATCGATTTTATCCTTAATGTCGATTGCTTCTTCCCCTAACCAATACAAAACCTGGGCACCTCGTTCATCTGTGGGAAAGCGCTTTACAAACTCCCTGGCTTTCAATTTATATAAATCCAGGTTTTGATCTTTTAAAGCTAACAGGCTATAATAAGCGTACCCTGCGTTCAAGGGATCCGCATTTGCCGCTTTTTTCATATACTGCATTTCCATAGCAGTCTGTCCTCTATTAGATGCATCTGCTGACAACATAAACCATACTACAGCATTCTGAGGTTCGAGTTCGGCAGCTTTCAATAAAAACTCTTTCGCCTGTGACATTTCCGCTTTGTAATACGCTGTACCAATAGCCAATGGAATATTTACGCTCTTAGGCCATTTTTTTACCCATGTGCGATATTGTGGTACTAAAAGTGGGTTATTTAGTCCCATTTTGTAAATATAAGTCGTATGTGCCCCAAGGCTATCCATGTTATGCAATACAACAGAGAACGCCTTTTCTATTTCCTGAGCTGGTGCCGACCCGTTGCTGTGGGGAGTTTGAGCTAAAGCCTGTTGGCGATAGCAAGCCAACATCCCTACGATGATATATACTATGTATTTATACTGATTTTTCATAAGGAAATACGTTCACTATTCAGGTACTTTTCCAAAAAAGCTGGTTTGGTATTTAATGTTACAAATTTCAGCTGGGCGCAACGACTTGTTATAAACCATCCACCATTTAAGCTATGATGAATGGCATCTTTAATTAAGATTGTATAGCAATACTATATTAACTAGAGGCAGATTGACATACGTTGTGATCGAAGTTCTTGTCATCCGGGCATGAAACCGTTGTGCATTTATATCCGGCTGCGCATCCACTTGAGCCGACTTGACAATCATTTGTACAAGTTGTAGGATTTACTTTACCACCCAAAACATTCCTCATCTCAGTTCTGCTGAGTTTCTTAAAATTTGACATAAAATAGAAATATTAAATAATTGTTACTTTTGCCTTAACCACGCCCAGGCAATTTTGGCGGTATGTATTTAAGTGCATACTCCTTTACTTTCGCGAGAAGTTTCTTTATTGCTGTACCAGCAGGTATTTTATATCCTGCAACCGGTATTCCCCGGGTAAACGGTAGCCGTTTACAAAAAGGGTGGGCGTGGCTTTTACTTCTGCCATATCGCACCAGGCCGATTGCTTTTCCAGCTTGTAAAATTTTGTTTCGTCTATTTGTACCGGGTGCGCCCTGGCCCAGGCGTCGTAATTTTTCTGCTTTTGCTCATACCAGTCGTGCAGTGCATCTTTTACCTGCTGCCTGTTGGCTATTTCGTTTAAGGCCATTAAATGCCGGGTTACGGGTGTTTTTACATCGCTATCATCATTAGTGGCCGTAAACACAATGCGGATTTGTATATCAAGGTTACTATCGAGCCAGCCGTTTAATACATCATGCGTTTTGGCACAGGGCGGGCAATACGGGTTTGTTACCATCGTAATGGTATTGTTGGCCTCTACATTGCCTAATACGATGCTCCATTCCTCGGCCGGTAACGCTTATTTGGGTTGCTCTTGCAAAAGCCTGTTAAACTGCTGTATATTGTACTTTACTTTTTGCAGCTGGGTTTTAAGTGGCTGCAATTGTTGCACTTTCAAAATGAGGGGCTTTAACAACCACCAGGCTGCAACCTGTGCACTTAAACAGATTAGCAGCCCAATAACACCCGAAAAATTTAAAATCTGGAATGGCTGGCCAAGCACGCTTACCAAAGGGATAAATTCCAGCCAAAGTAAAGCCTGCACCGCACAGCAAAATACACACCACTGTTTGGCTATGCGCCACTGGTAGTAAATAGAGTAAAAGGTATAGGGAAGGCTTATTATGTTCAATACGGCAAGCAATTGCAGCAAAGCCAGGTTGCCGCCCCCAAATAAAACGGCCAGCCAGGTACTGGTAAAATAAAAAAAGCCTACCTCGCTCCAGGTAAGCCCTTCAAATACGTTTGCGGCGTTAGAGGTTAAAATGGCGTTACAATAAGTTTTGCCACCACCGCCGCAAAGCGTTTGTACCAGCGGGTTGTTTTTATCGATACTTTGGATCAACAGCAAAACCGAGACCGCCAAACCTGCTGTTTTAAGCAAAGCCACTACCGGCAATATCCAACCGGCAACGGCGGGGATAAAGTGCAGGCCAATAGCAAAAGCAAAGCAGGTAAAAGCTAAAAAGAAGGCTATGGCCGCTTTATTTTCATCAGACAATAGTTTAAAGGGGCTTGCTATTTTAGCGGTTTCAGAAACGGTTTCTGCAATCAAGACCACGTCGTTAAAAATGCTTGTGAAATCGCTTAGCTTGGTTTTGTATTTTTTGCGGAGATGGTCTGTAAGCGTTATCTCATTTTCGTTAATAGCCGTCACAAGCATAAATTCAGAGCCTTTTTTGCGGGTATGTGCTATAAATGGGCAGGGCACCTCCATCAAATCATCCGCGGAGATACGGTAAGCATTGGCTGCTGCACCAAAATTATTGGCTACATCGTTCAGTGCCAATAGATTTGGATAATCGGGATGGATGCTTATTTCGTTAGTTAACTGTTCCTTTGAAACCGAAAGGCCCAGCAAATTCAGAAATTGCCGTAAAACGGCCTCCGGATTAGCAGTTTGGTGAAAAAAAGGCATAGGTGTGCAGGTATTAGGTTAGGTAATTTCGGAAATGCAATATATTAATATTAAAGCAATATTAAGGACATAATATTTTTTTAATTAAATCAGGTAGAAATACTTGATTTAATTAAAAAAATATCTTTCAATTGATGAACATCTAAATATTTGATTGAAAACGATATAGAATACAACTAACGCCACTTAAATAGTATTTCAACCATTTACGCTTCGGCATCCATACGATTTCTTGTTAACGAATAATTAATTACAAATCAATCGCAAGCATTATGATTAATAATATTACTACTATTAAAATATAGCAAAAATAATAAGAGCGGATCATTTTAATCCGCTCTTATTATTTGCTAGCTCAATGCCTTTACCGCGTATTCACGGCAAATTTTGACTTCTTTTACCGCGTCGGATCCTTCGGGCAGATTGTACTCCAGCTCGATGGTGGCCGGGAACTTGTATTTGTTCTTTTTCATGAGTGCCAGCACTTCTTTTATCGGCGTATCGCCCTGGCCCCATGGCGCGTTGGGCCCATCGTGAAACTTGCGGTCTTTAATGTGCATGCTGGTGATGCGGTCATGATATTTTTCGATGAAAGGCACCGGGCTGCTGCTGGTGCCGGATGCATAGTGCCCGATATCTAAATTGATACCGTTGTAGCGCGATTGGGCCAGGGCAGCATCCCAAAGTGTTGGGGTAGCCTGGGTGTGTGCATGGTAGCCTACCATCATTTTATGTATGGCGGCCAGGTCGCCAAGGCGTTTGGTTTGTGCCTCGTCCGGCAGTTCTACGGTAACATGGCTGCAGCCTAGTACCTCGGCCGCGTTAAAAGCGTACGCTATTTCCTCATCAGTATTACGCGCACCCAATGCATTTGGTTTCCAGGCGTAGATGGTTACACCTGCATCATTGTACATTTTGCGCAGTTGTTTAAATTTATCCATAGTTGCAGAAGCGCGCCATTCGGCTATACGCTTTGGATAATCGGCATTGGCGGCTTTTTCCTCATCGGTTTGCGGTTTCCCCCAAACGCCTGCCCTTTGCGGTGCCCCTGCATACGCCTCGGCGGCATCACCCATTAACTCGATGGCGCTGATGTTGCACTCCAGACAGTATTTTAACAGGTCTTCCGCCGTACCCGGCATGCTGCGGAACGAATAAGTGATCACTCCTAACTGCACCCCGTTAATAACAGAATTAGGCTTTGCCGCGGAGGTGACGGCCGCTGCAAAGGACGATTTTGATAAGAAAAATAGGCCGCTTGCGGCTAAGGCGCCGCTGCTGATAAACCGGCGACGGCTAAGTGAGTGCTTTTCCATGTAGTTGTTATTGGTTTGGTAAATTTTGGTTAACCAAAGTTATCATTTAACTGATACGGGCTCCATCTGTATTAAAACTGTTACCTTTTTAATACTGGCGTTGAGTATTGATGACGCTGACCGACAGGGATTGTAAGGGTTTAGCCCGGAGGGCCGGAGCTCAGCGCAGCCCTGCAAAGCCCGGCCCGCAGGAGGCGCCATCAACTGGTTTGGATCAAAACTCAACTGGCAACCGTATAAGCTAATTGCCCTTGTTCGGGCATGTTCGGGGTGTTTACGCTTGTTTAAACGCGTTTATCTTTTTAAAATGTAAACACTAAAACACACTTAAAGCCCGTTCAATTATAGGGTGTACAAACTAATTAACTCAGCATCGGTAAATTATTATACCTTTACACCACACGCATGGAAGAAAGAAAATATTTAACAACCTGGAAAAGATACATCCCGGTTATCCGTTTGCATTTGAAAAAAAGCCTGACTGAAGAGCAAAGCTTTAAGTTAAACATAACCGATTTTGAGTCTGCGGGCGACCGTGGCAAATCTGGCTATACCTTTAACCTGACCCTGGAGAACGGTAAGGTGACCAACAATATCAGTGGGTCTGCAGTTGCCCGCGACCTTTTTGAAGCGCTGAAGGCTGATGATGCCATCAAAGCCTTTTTACAGGAAAGAGCAGTAAAGATTTCGGTAGGAAAGTCATTCCTGCTCAGCATAAAAACCACGCACATTTCGAGTTTTAAAACAGAAACGCCCCAGTAATAAGGGGCGCTATTGTTTTATGGGAATTTTATTACCGGAGTTGAATTAGTTTTTGCTCTCCTTATAAGTCCTGTCTTCAAATTATAAGGCAAGTAAATAACCAATTTTTATACCCGGGACTGCGGCAGCACAATTTCAAAATTAGCCCCCTGGTTGGGGTGCGAGTAAATACGCATCTGTCCTTTCAAACTATCCACCAGGTGTTTTACCAGTGCTAAACCAAAGCCATAACCCTGTTCTCCGCTTGTCCCGTGGGTAGAAGTAGCTTTGCCCTGCAATATCATATCAATAGCATCCTGGCTCAGACCTACGCCCGTATCTGTAACGTTTATCTGTAAAAGGTTGCGGGTTTCCTCAATCTTCAGGCTCAGCTCAATCGCTATTTTACCATTTTGCGGTGTAAACTTCATGGCATTGGAGATGATGTTACCAGTTATCTGCAACAGCTTATTTTTGCTAAATGGTATTGTTGCCGAATTTACAGAGGTACTGATCAGAAAGTTCATATTCTTGTTTCGGGCCTGGGGTGAATACAGCTTCTCCAGCTTATCTTTAAATACCAGCAGGTTAAATTCATCAGCCTGCAGAGTTCTCTGCCTGGGCAAATCCATGCCGAGGATCTCATCTGCCAATTCCAGCAAGGAGCGGCCACTGCGCTGGATGAGGTTAATAAACTCCAGCACTTCCTCTATTTCGTTCTCGTGCCCCTGCTCGCTTATTACTTGTGCCAGGCCGATGATGCCACCCAACGGTCCGCGGATATCATGAGCCACTTTCTTCTTGCTTTCATTAGCATCGTGCAGCTTGGATTTAAGGCCGTTGATAATTTTATGTGCTTTTAAGCGGTTTACAATTTCACCGGCAATGATTTTGAGCAGTTCTATTTTTTCGGGGGAGAGGATCTTTAGATCCCGATCTAAAACACACAGCGCCCCCAAGTTATGGCCGTCATCTGTTTTTAAAGGAATTCCGAAATAGTACTTCAGTTTCGGCTCCCCAATCACAAAAGGTTTGGAACTGAAACGGTCGTCAGCAGTAAAGTCCTGCACCTCGAATTGCCCCTCGCCAGCAGCAATGGTATATTGACAAACGGACTCTTCGCGAGGAACGGGCTCAACTTCCAATCCGTGACTGGTTATGGTCCACAGCGTAAAGGCATCGATCAGGTTCACCAGCGAGATAGATGTTCCGGCTACTTTTGCAGCAAGCTTTGCCAGGTCTTTAAATGTATCCTGAAAACTATTATAGTCCAGGTCGTAATCAGCCAGGCTAATAATCCGGCCCATTTCATTATGAGGGATTGGGAAATTGCTCATTTATTAGTTTTTGGGTCTGCTGTTAAATACGTATTTTTAATTTTATAGTTGCGCGTTTTACATTAATAATTGAAAATTACTCAAGCCTAAATAACAGTATTCAATCCACATCACATTTAACCCTTAATCAAAATGCTATGGCGCCAATTATCTTAAAGGGCTATATTGCTACAAACGGCATTAATATGTATTACGAGAGCCATGGTGAAGGCGGCACGCCGCTGATACTCATCCATGGCGGTGGCTCAACCATTTACACCACCTTTGGCAGGTTATTGCCGGAGCTTGCCAAACACCGCAGAGTAATTGGTGTGGAATTGCAGGCCCACGGCCATACGGAGGACCGTGAATTACCAACCTCTTTTGAGCAGGATGCTGATGACGTGGCAGCACTGATTATAGCGCTTGATTTGGGCAAGGCCGATGTGTTGGGTTTTAGCAATGGCGGCAACACAGCGCTGCAGTTAGCTATCCGCCACCCAAACCTTGTTAATAAACTGGTAGCGGCATCTGCCTTTTACAAGCGCAGTGGTATGTACTCCTGGTTTTGGGACTTCATGAAGAACGCTAAACTGGACTTCATGCCCAAACCGTTACAGGATGCGTTCCTGGCCATCAACCCCAGCAAGAATGCATTGCAGGCAATGCACGACCGAGATGCCGTGCGCATGCAAACCTTTACCGACTGGCCCGACGATTTGCTAAAAGCCATTGAAGCACCTACCCTGCTGTTGTTTGGCGATGCTGATGTGATGACACCCGAGCATGGGGTAGCAATGTTTCGCTTAATTTCTAAGGCTAAATTAAGTATACTCCCCGGCAAACATGGCGAATATATTGGAGAGATATTGGAAACTGATAGTAACAGCAAAATACCTATGGTAACAGCGATGCTGATCGAAGACTTTTTGGACAGTTAACAATTTATAAAAGGTTGCTTATCTGTTCACCCCGATCTTAGCTTTCTGGAGGATCTCGATGATCCTTTTGCCCCGCAGTTCTCTGCCTTTGGGCGTAAGATGGTATTCGGTATCATAGAACAAGCTGTCTGCAAATACCGAATTTTCGGGCGTATTTAAAATCGGGATCTTCAGATCTCGTTGTAAGTCGCGATCAAAGGCTTTAATCACGTCCGCACGGGAGTGATAGATCAATTCGTCAAAAGCTGGATAGAGGAAATAAACTTTCACTCCTTTTTGATCTGCAAATGTTTTAAAATCGTTCAAAACGGGGATATCCTGGTTTTCCTGGTAACTGAGAATCACCTTTTTCAAAAACTCATGAGAGGGGTGCGGATCAAAGTTGCGTACCACATCACCGTTCTCGTTAAAAGATCCCCTGGAGTAAACTACATTAGTGGGGAATTTACGGATAGCATGGCCCGTTAAATTAGAGAAGGTGATATAGAAATTATGCTGAAGATCGTCGATAAAAAAATCATGCAATAATTGATCAGCGGTACGTTTAAAATATTTGCCGGCGGGCGGATAAATGCGTTGGGCTTGCTTTTTGAAGCCATAGCTACCCGCAACCTCTAAATAGTACTCCGGCGATATAATTACGATGTCCCCAGGGCGTACAATGTCACGGATCTCATTAATCATAAAATCAAGACCCAGGCTGGCATTCAGGCCCATGTTGACAACCGGCAAACCGGTAGCCTGCTCAATTGCTTTGCTGTCTACCCCGAAAGCTACGTTAGATCCTCCGCAGAAGATGATGCGCGGTGACTCCATTTTGTTTGCATAGGCGTGCTTATCAACAATAGCCCCTATATAGCCGTCATTACCTACCGCTTTAGCTGGATAGTAATTGCGGTTCATTGCAAACACCAGCAGTATCAGCACCAAAGTAAAAACCAATAAATTCACTACAAATCGTTTCATCTTAAAATTGGAAATACACAAACTGCTGAGAAACACCGGTAAAATAAAACACCGAAATAGCGATAGTTAAATAAAACACCCACCTAACCGGTTGGGGCCAGGCAATTCCCGTTTTGGCAATAGCAAACTGCTGCTCGCGGCCTATCCACTCTATGATAACGAACAATACCACCAACACGATCAGCGCCCCCGCATTTACGGAGCCGCCCATAAACATTTCTCCTTTAGGCAAAGTGAGGGTAGACCGTGAAAACATGGCACGAATATAACTTATTGCCAAATGCACACTCTCTGCCCGGAAAAAGATCCAGGCAAAAACAGTTAAAGCGAAGGTGGTTAGCATTTTTACGACATCCGCAAGCGATGGCAGTAATTTACCCTGGGCCACAATCTCTAAATTGTTGCGGTTACGTTTTAACAACATTAACGGCATAAAGTAAAGGGCGTTGAGGGCACCCCAAATAATAAAAGTCCAATTGGCGCCATGCCAGAGGCCACTTACTATAAAAATGATAAAGATATTACGTACCTGGTTCAATAAGCTACCCTTACTTCCGCCAAGGGGAATGTACAGATAATCTCGAAACCAGGAGGAAAGAGAGATGTGCCAGCGGCGCCAAAATTCAGCAATATCACGGGAAAAATAGGGGAAGGCAAAATTGCGGATTAGTTCTATCCCAAATAACCGCGCAGTACCCAGCGCAATATCCGAATAGCCCGAGAAATCGCAATAGATCTGGAAGGCAAAAAAAAGCGCCCCCATTACCAGCACGCTACCAGGATAGTGTGTATAGTTGTTAAAGATCATATTAGCGTATTCTGCGCAGTTATCGGCTATTACCACCTTTTTGAAAAGGCCCCATAAAATTTGCCTTAAACCGTTATTAGCCTGGGTGTAGCTAAATTGCCTTGGGGCTTCAATTTGAGGCAGCAAGTGGGTGGCCCTTTCTATCGGCCCAGCTACCAGCAGTGGGAAAAAGCTTACGAATACCGAATAATCCACAAAATCACGGGTAGGCTCAATACGCTTTTTGTATATATCGATAATGTAGGAGATACCATGGAAAGTGTAAAAAGAGATCCCGACCGGTAGTATCACGTTAATGGTGCCGAAGTTTGATTTAAAACCCGCGTGGTTAAGCAGCAGTGCAAAGCTATCTGTAAAGAAGTTATAGTATTTAAAAACCCCTAAAAAACCAAGATTGATGATTATACTGAGCCACAACCAGAACTTTCTCCCCGCAATTGTTTTAGATTGGAAGATCTTAATTCCGGTGGAGTAATCCAGAAAAGTAGAGAACATCAACAAAAACAAGAAGCGGTAATCCCAAAAAGCGTAAAAAAAGTAACTGGCAGCCAGCAGCAGTATATTTTGAAACCGAAGTTTTTTACTGCCTATAAGCCAATAAAGCGCAAATACAATGGGGAGATAAACTGCAAAATTTAAAGAATTGAAAAGCATATGTGAAAGTAAGCAGCGGGGTAACCTTGGTAAACACCTTGTTTAGTTATTCAATAACTCTTGTTGCTGGTAACTCAGTGCGAGGTGATCTGCAATCTTATCTTTTGTTGGCCTAATATAGATAAAATAGCCAATGACTATTGTAGCAATAACCAGAAAAAACAGGATCCCGGTCATGAAAAATGCTATAATGGCCAACATAACTGGTGCCTCCAATAATGCAAACCTGGTGATCAGCGCAGTTTGATAATCCATCAGTTTGCTTTCAAGCGTTTGTGCCTGGCTAATTTTACCAAGCTTTTGTTTAAATAAAAAATTACTGGTGAAAAAACCGCAAACCGCAGCAACCGGCACAATAATAACCAGTGGGTCGTCGGTAAATCTTATATTGATGATGATCTTTTTATTCATCGCCAGCGATACAATAGCAAACAATACCTGGCCAATTAACATTGCGAGGTGGATAATAGCAATCGCTTTTAAATACTTAGGAGGCGTTTGTTGAAAATCCGGGTTAGGCGGCATTATGATAATATTTAGCGGTAAGATACAAGGATAATTTAAAGATAAGGCGGAGTCGCCAATTTTCCTAATCCAGCAGGCCTTCGTTGTCTTTCAGCGCCACACCCGAAATTTGCTTTGAGAGCGATTCGCAAATGAGGTAAAACAGTTTATCGGACGCCTGCTGAATGGGCAACCCCTCGGGGCGGATGTTGGAAATGCAATTGCGCGAATCATCTGTTAAACCCGTTTTGGGCTGGTAAGTTAAATATGCGCCCATACTGTCCGCAGCACTAAGTCCCGGGCGCTCGCCGATCAGTATTACCGATAGACTTGCTTTTAACTCATCACCTATGCCATCGCTTATGGCTACCCTGCCCTGTTCTACCAGGCAAATAGGTGCCAGCTTTATTTTAGCAGCCAGCAGTTTAGGGATCAGTAATTTTAAAAGGTTGAGGGCATTTTGGTTCATAGCCGTTGCCGACAACCCGTCGGCCAGGATCAGTACCACGCCATTATTCTGTACCTGATCGGCCAGGCGGTTTACCGATACCTCATCCAGCAAGCGGCCAAGATCCGGCCGTTGCAGGTATTGCTCGCGGTTGGCTGCCCGGCTGTGCAGCTGCAAAACGGGCAGGTTAAACTGCATCAGCTCGTCGGCCAGCGCTTCGGTATCCATTTTTGAATATACAGCATCACGTGCATGGGCATGGGCCAGCTTAAATTCTAACGACTGTTTAGTGGGGATGCTGGTACCTGTGCTGCCAATAGCTATCCGCGCCTGCGTAAACTGCTTTAGGAAGCTCAGGGGCTCGCTTTCTTCCCACTCATGCCTTATTATTTTAGCCATAGCGAGGTGGATTTATTTAAAAAAGCCTGCGGACCACCTTTTACAGGACTACCATTATCATCGGTAATGCCTTGCCGCACCAGCCACTGTTCAAACTCCGGCGCCGGTTTAAAACCCAACACCTTGCGCAGATACAAAGCATCATGAAAAGAGGTAGATTGGTAGTTCAGCATAATATCATCTGAACCAGGGATGCCCATGATGAAATTACACCCGGCAACACCAAGCAAAGTAAGCAGGTTGTCCATATCGTCCTGGTCGGCTTCGGCGTGGTTGGTGTAACAGATATCCACACCCATAGGCAGGCCCAGCAGTTTCCCGCAAAAATGGTCTTCCAGCGCGGCACGGGTAATCTGTTTGCCATCGTACAAATACTCCGGCCCAATAAACCCCACTACCGAATTTACCAGCAGCGGTTTAAATTGCTTAGCTACAGCATAAGCCCTCGCCTCACAAGTTTGCTGATCTACCCCATAATGGGCGTTGGCCGATAGGGCACTCCCCTGCCCGGTTTCAAAATACATTACATTATTACCAACTGTTCCCCTGTTTAGGGATAAAGTTGCCTCATAGGCTTCCTGCAACAACGAGATACTGACGCCAAAACTGGCATTTGCCTTTTGTGTGCCGGCAATGGATTGAAAGCAAAGATCAACAGGCGCTCCTTTATTCACCAGTTCCAGCGTCGTAGTAATGTGGCTGAGTACGCAGGATTGTGTGGGGATATCAAATTGCTGGCGCAGCTTATCTATCAGCATAATAATATTCAGCACTGCAGCAGGGCTATCTGTTGCCGGGTTAATGCCAATACAGGCATCACCACTACCATACAGCAGGCCTTCTATCAAACTGGCAGCAATGCCGCGCGGGTCGTCAGTTGGGTGATTGGGCTGCAGCCGCGTGGCAAAATGACCCCTTAAGCCAATTGTATTACGAAACTTGGTGATCACCTCACACTTCTTTGCCACCGCGATGAGGTCCTGGTTGCGCATGATCTTAGATACCGCCGCTGCCATCTCGGGAGTTAGCGCGTCCGTTATACTTCTCAGCACAAACGTATTGGTTTCATCCAGCAGCAGCCAGTCGCGCAAGCCACCGACGGTTAGGTGACTGATTAGTCCGAAAGTTGCTGCATCGTGACTATCGATGATAAGCCGGGTAACATCATCTTCTTCATACGGTATCACGGCTTCATTCAGAAAATCCGTAAGAAACACGTCAGATAAAGTGATCTGTGCGGCAACCCTTTCCTCGTAACTCGCTGCACCAACACCGGCAAGCGCATCACCCGTACGGTGCGGCGATGCTTTGGCCAGCAGCACGCGCAAACTTTCAAACTTGTATACCTTACCCAGGATGGTGTGCTGATACATTAGTGATTTTGAATTATCGAACTGTTAATTGAGTAATCGAGTGCATCCGTGTAGATTTCTTTATTAAAGTACAATTCCCTGTTTAGGTGCATTGATCATTTCATCATCCATTATTTTGGTTTTGTGCTTGCCCATCATCACAAAAACTCCTATGGCAACCGCCAGCCCGGCATAAAATATTAGGCTGATGGTGAAATTATAGTACATGATTGCAAACAGGCACACGGCAGATATCAACAGCGCTATGGCCGGAAAAACCGGGTAAAATACAGCAGCAAAGGGCCGCTCGAGGTTGGGCTCTTTCGCCCGAAGCATAAATAAACTCACCATGCTCATCATGTACATTACCACGGCCCCCAACACCGATAATATGATGATTTGGCTGGTGGTGCCTGTATAAAGCGCAATAAAACTGATGATACCCCCGGCTATAATTGCCCAGTGAGGCGTTTTGAACTTTGCATTTACGTTTGCCAGCGTGCGCGGTAGATAACCGCTGCGTGCCATAGCAAATACCTGCCGCGATGAAGCCAGTATAGTACCGTGGATAGATGCGATAAGCCCGAATAAACCGATACTGGCAAAGAGCTGCGTGAGGCCGCTGCCTTTACCCAATACTATGCTGATGGCTTCCGGCAGGGGGTAATCAAGTTTGCTCAGTTTGCGCCAGTCGGTAATACCGCCAGTAAGGATCATTACCCCCAAAGCCAAGAACACCAGTGTGGCTAATGCATAAATATAGCCGCGCGGAATATTTCTTTTAGGATCTTTTACTTCTTCGGCTACCATGGCAACACCTTCTATGGCCAGGTAAAACCAAACGGCAAAAGGCAGGGCCGCAAAAACACCGCTCCAGCCAAATGGCATGGGGTTACTTAAATAATTGGCCATTTTAAAATGCGGGCCAACTATCCCCATAAACATCAGCAATTCGCCCACAGCTAAAATGGTGATGAAGACCGAAAATGTTGCCGACTCCTTAACTCCAGAAATATTCAAACTAATAAATACCAGGTTAAAAAAAACGGCCGATGGCAAAATACCCAAAGCCGGGTGCAGAAAATGTACGTAGCTGCCCAACGAAAAAGCGATCGCCGGCGTAGCGAATAGAAAATCTACCAGTGTGGCGTAACCGGCAACAAGTCCGCCGATTGGCCCGATGGCACGATAAGCATAGGCGAACGCCCCGCCCGCATGCGGTATGGAAGTGGTTAATTCGGTATAGCTAAAAATGAAGGTTATATACATTAAAGTTACCACCAGTGTAGCAATCAGAAAACCAATTGTGCCAGACACTTCCCAGCCAAAATTCCAGCCGAAATATTCACCGGAGATAACCAGGCCAACTGCAATAGCCCACAAATGCACAGGTTTAAGCACCCGTTTCAGCTGTTTCGAATCTGTGTTTTCCAAAGCGGTATGTTTATGTGCCTTTAAAGTACAGATAAAACCCGTTTGGTGGAAATTTTTGTTCTTTAATACGGCAAAACATCTAATTGTGTTATCTTAATCTAATATTAAAATAACCGTTCCTTAATATTCGCCTAATTTTTAACTTTGCCGCCCTAATTAAGCCATATTCTATATAGTGCCCCTTAACAATAAGCCCTCTATCAAAGAAGTCTGGGTAGCAGCCCTGCAGTCGCATAAAACCCGGTCAAAGATATTGCTGGGTTCTATCGTTACCATCATCATTCTTTCTACCATGCCGGTGTTTTTTAATTACATCGAGCGACGCAATGGGATTGTATTAAACGATTGGTTACTGGCTGCAATACCGGCCTACAACGTATCCCTTATGATCTTTGCGCTGATCTGGGGCATGGCCATACTCATATTGTCGAGAGCGCTTTATAATCCCAACATTTACATCAAATACGCGTGGACGCTGTTTTTTGTGAACCTTACACGGATGCTTACAATTTTCCTGTTCGCGCTAAATCCGCCGCATGGTATGGTACATCTGGTTGACCCGATCACCGGCATCTTCTACGGCAACAGGGTAATTACCAAAGATCTTTTTTACAGCGGGCATACCTCTACCATGATGCTTATTTTCCTGTGCCTTGAAAAACGAAACGATAAGATCATCGGCTTTATAGCGCTTGTATCAGTTATGGTACTGCTACTGGTACAGCATATCCACTATACGATAGACGTAATTGCGGCTCCGTTTTTTGTGTACTCCATATACCTCATCACCTGCCGCTTTTTAAAGCTGGATGTGCCGGGCAAACTTACCGGCGACTATCGGTCATAGTTTGTGATCATACCGAATCCTCTACTGACTACATGTAGAGTTAACTCACCCCCTGCCCCCTCTCTACAAGTAGAGAGGAGGAGACGTGGTAGAGAACTATTGTTTTCACCCTCTTTGCGTAGCAGAGAGGGTCGGGCAGCGAAGCGAACCCGGGGTGAGTCCACTCTGCGAGCGATAAATAATCGCCTTTCAGGTTTGAAACTTTAAGTGCCCCGCTAAAATCCACGCAAAACCTCTAAAACATCGGCCAATAAACAACTACAAAAAGCTTGACGTTAATTCATAAAAGCTTAAATTTATAGCTCGTTATAACCTACATTAACTGCAATTCACATGATTAAAAAGGCCCTGATTACCGCAATGGTACTTATTTCGGCATACGCAAGCGCGCAGCAAAAATCTCCCCGGCAACTGTTCCCGGGTTTGTTTGAAGCGGTGCAATCCTCAGATATTTTTCCTGACAACAAAACTTTTGTCGACTGTATACCAAACTACTCTCCAAACCTCATCATGAAGGCTTACAACGAGCAGATCGGAAAAACAGGGTTCGATCTGAAGGAATTTGTGCTGACCAATTTTACGCCGCCGGCTTCACCCACGCATGCTTTCCAAACCAATATAGAAGAAGGCATCCGCAAGCATATCGATACGCTTTGGCAGGTATTGCAGCGCAAGCCCGATGAAACCTCCAAACTATCATCGCTTGCGGCACTGCCCAATCCCTACATCGTACCGGGTGGCCGCTTTCGCGAGATCTATTACTGGGACAGCTATTTTACTATGCTGGGTCTGCAGCAAAGTCACCAGGAAAAAGTGATTGTTAATATGATAGATAACTTCGCTTACCTGATAGACACCTACGGCTTTATCCCAAATGGCAACCGGGCGTACTACCTTACCCGCTCGCAGCCGCCATTCTTCCCGTTGATGGTGAACCTGCTGGCAAAAAGTGGCGGTACCGAAGTATTGATGAAATACCAGCCGCAACTGATCAAAGAGTACAATTATTGGATGCTCGGCGGGGCCGGATTAGCAAAAGGAAAGGCAAACCACCGCACTGTACGCATGCCCGACGGTAGTTTGCTCAATCGCTACTGGGATGAAAGTGATGAACCGCGCGAGGAATCGTACATCAAAGATGTGGATGCTGCCAAACTGACCAAACAACCGCTACCCGTGTTTTACCACAATATCCGCGCAGCAGCAGCTTCAGGCTGGGACTTTAGCAGCCGCTGGTTTGACGCTTCGGGCCAACTGGCTACCATCCAAACTGCCGACTTGGTGCCGGTGGACCTCAACTGCCTGATGTATAATATGGAGCTCACTATAGCCCGCTCTTATCAGGCGAAACATAATTACCAGCTTTTTCAGATGTATCTCGGTAAAGCTGCCGCCCGTAAAAAAGCTATCTTAAAATATTGCTGGGACGAAAAAGCCGCCTGGTTTGTCGATTATAACTTTACCAACAATCAGCAAAGCAGTATCCCAACATTGGCAGCGGTATTTCCGCTGGAATTTAAAATTGCTTCTGATGCCCAGGCACAAAAAATTGCCGACGGTTTAAAAGCCAACTTTCTGAAAGCCGGCGGACTGGTGACCACCCTTAACTTCAGCGGCCAGCAATGGGATGCGCCAAACGGTTGGGCGCCGCTGCAATACATGGCTATAGACGGGCTGGAGAACTATAAGCACCACAATCTGGCAAAAGACATCGCCACCCGTTGGATGAACCTCAATATCCGCGTGTTTAAACAAACCGGTAAACTGCTGGAAAAGTATAATGTGGTAGATACCAGCCTCACCGCAGGCGGCGGCGAATACCCGCTGCAGGACGGCTTCGGCTGGACCAACGGGGTGCTGTTGAAGCTGATGAACCGGTATGGGTTTGAGGAGAAGAAAGGGGAATGACAGATGGTAAAAGGTGAAAGTTTAAAGCTGAAAGGCCAGAACATGTTGCTGATTGTTAATGGCGATGCCTCCGGCCCGGGTTATCCGCTGCAAATCCTCGCCCGGGCCAACGCACTGAGCCTGCGCGGGCTGTGGGTTTTACGCTGCTACCCCTATCGCAAAATAGGGCAGTAAATGGAGTTAGCAATATTTATTTTTGCTGGAATTGGGTCTTGTCCAGCTTGGTAAATACTGTCCGTCATCTTTCTTATCACAGCACTAAAACCTTTGGGGATAAAACGCATTTACTATCTTAAACCCTAATTTTACGCAATGCAACTGGCCATCATCATTTACTGCGGTATGCTACTTACATTCACCGCGCTCCCATTAATAAAGCATGATTATTGGGTTTTCCGGGTGTTTGATTACCCGAGGCTACAGAAGCTGTTTTTAAACGCAGTCGCTGTGACATTGCTGCTTTTTTGCTACAATGGGTCGGTAACTTTGAAATATGCCCTGCTGGCTGCCATCGTCATCAATATCATCCACCTGCTGTGGCTTATTTTGCCTTTTACACGCTTGGGTAAAAGGCAGGTGTTAAGGGCAGGCCTTAAAGATCCGCTGCGTAGTATCAGCATTGTAATAGCAAATGTTTTTCAGGATAATACCAACTCCAAAGGCTGCCTTCGCGTAATTGCAAATGCGAACCCCGATGTGGTAGTGTTGTTGGAAACCAATGAGCGATGGGACCAGGAAACCCGCAGCCTGAAAGAAAATTACCCATATTTTAAGCGGGTGCCCTTAGAAAATACGTATGGCCTGTTGCTCTATTCTAAATTAAAATTAATAGACACCGAAGTAAAATATTTGGTTGAGCTCGGCATTCCATCCATACATACGCTCCTCGAACTAAGGAACGGGCAGATGATCCAGTTTTATGCGGTACACCCTACCCCGCCCGTACCCACAGAAAACGTACGTTCTACGGAGAGAGATAAAGAACTTTTGCTGGTAGCCGACCTAGCCAAAGCCAGTAAATTACCTGTTATTACCGCCGGTGACCTTAATGATGTAGCCTGGAGCCACACTACCGAACTTTTCCTTAAAATGAGTGGCTTGCTGGATCCGCGGCGGGGGCGCGGCTTTTACAATTCGTTCCACGCCCATTATTTCTTCATCCGCTTCCCGCTGGATCATGCCTTTATATCCAGGCATTTTAAGCTTATTAAAATTAAACGCTTAGAAAACTCCAAATCGGATCATTTCCCGATCTATTTAGAAGTGCAGCTGGAAAACGATGCTTATGAACAGCAGGAACCTTTAGTAGCCGATGCGGAGGATAAAGAAGAGGCACAGGAAAAAAAGGAGAAAATATAGGCAGCAAGCCGCAATCAGGACTGTCCTGCTGAGACTGGCCGGGATTTTATTTTCTCTTGCTGATCTTATTCAGGGTAATTTGCCTTTGCAGGTTACATTTGAACCTGTCGGTGCCTTCCACCTGTAATTTGGTGTGTTTGGTTTGCCTGCCCTGTACCCTGGCGCGCCACATCTTAAAACTGGATAATTTCATCTCGCGACGCATCAGGTCAATCACCTTTTGTTCGGATAAACCAAATTGAATTTTAATAGCGTCGAAAGGAGTACGGTCTTCCCAGGCCATTTCTATAACGCGATCGATATCTTTAATGCTAAGTGCGGGAGCAGTTGAATTATTAGTCATTTTGTATGGTTAACATTTTGGAGCTGCGAATGTTGCTGGCTGTATCGATTTAAAGTGCATGGTGATAGCTTACCTGTTCAATCTCAACGTCATTATATAGTAAGTCAACTCTTATTCACAGGGAAAGTGTATATAAAATTAAATGGAGGGGGCTCCTCCGGAACCAATCTTTTGGCTTACTAGTTACCACAAACATGCGACTCCTCAGGAGTCAGATATTCACATTCTTTCCAACTCCGGAGGAGTCGCGTGTTTATAGTGCATAAATCATGTCTGTTACAGGCTCCGTAGGTGCCCCCTCATTATATTTTTTAGTCTTCCTTATTAATACTCGCAGGGACGTTCTGAACAACAAGCTATTGATCACTTCACTGTATAAGTCACCTTATTCATCCCAACCCCAGTTATCTTTAACGACTTCCAGTTTGCAGGCAGTTTGCTTTTTACCTGCACAATACCAGCTGGTGTAATATCTACCCCGCCGAAGCCCATTACTATCGCCTGTATAATTCCCCCTGCCCCGGTTGCAAAATAGGGGTTGGTGCCGCCCTTTGTTTCTGCAATTACGCGAAACGGCGGATTAAGGTTTGGCTCGTAAGCTTCTTTGAACCAATGGTAAGCTTTTTCGCCATTGCCTAAGCGTGCATACAGTAATGCAAATACGCCTTGTGTCATGGCCGGGGTGCCTTCATTTGGCACACGGGTTTCGTAATATTCCAGGTCTTTTTTAATCTGAACCGGATCGGTTATAGTTTTTAAAGGATAGGCCAGCAGGTTAACGTCGGCTTGTTTAATGCCTTCGCCTTTATAAGTTGCAAATTCGCTGGTAACGCCGTTCTCCATTTTCAGGATAGGGATATTTTGCGCCACGTTCATCCAATCCGGATTGGCCTTAACACCTAAGATCTTAGCAGCCGCGGTAGCATTTTTTAAATTCACCTGCGCGGCTGCATTGGTAAAGGCATTGTTATCAATGTTCTCTGCCCATTCATCAGCCGCAACCACATTTTTAATATCGTAATGCCCGGGGCCGTTGCGTTCCACCCTGCTTGCCCAAAAATCGGCCGTAGCTGATAGGATCGGCCAGCCTTTTTCGCGCAGCCATTCTTTGTCCTGCGTTACGCAATAATAGTTCCAGGCCGCGTTGGCCACATCTGCTGTAATATGGTGCTCAAATGGTCCGCTTAAGGCCCATACCGGTGTTTCCTCTACCCCGCTGTCTGCACTTTCCCACGGGAACATTGCACCCTTAAAACCATGCGAAAACGCATTTTTACGGGCATTTTCCAATCGCTCAAAACGATACTCCACCATTGATCTGGCAATTTCCGGGTGCAGCACCAGCATTGCCGGGTACATCCACAGGTCGGTGTCCCAAAAAACGTGGCCATTGTAACCGAGGCCTGATAATCCCATTGGGGATGGCGATAAGGCAGAACCCTCGCGGGAAAAAGAATACAAGTGGTATAGCATGCTGTGTACATCCTGCTGCGCCTGTGGGTCGCCCTCTATCTGGATATCACTTTTCCAAAGATCATCCCAGGCCTGGTTGTGGAATTTGATCAGTCGGTCTTTTCCTTCCAGCAATGCAAAAATGGTTAGGCGTTCGGCTTCGTTCAGCGGGTCGGGGTGATGGGCTGAAGTGATAGACGAACCTGTTACGCCATAGGAGTAGGTTTGCCCTGCCCCAATTTGACGGCTAAACTTCATCAGGTGCATATTATTATCCCACATCTCGTGAATCACCCTGGGTTCCTGCCCGTGCGGCTCGTTAAATAAAAAAGAAGTGGACGCACACAACTGCAATTTACCGGTGGGGCTTTTGGCCGTAGAGGTTAACAGGCTGATGGTGACATGCGGCCGGTCTATCTCGTTATAATAATTCTCTACCTGTTTCAACGCGTCGGGCGCTTCCATTACGCTGGCTGCGGTGATGTTGATCGGCTTCCTGGCAGTTACGGCCACATCCATCAACACGGTAAACGGCAGTTGCCTTAAAGAATAATAAGTGTATTTAATGCTGGCTTTATCTGCATAATCAAAAGTGGTGGTCATAGCTGCATGCTGCATATCCAGCTCCTGCTTAAAGTTGCTTACCAATTTGGCATCAAGGCGTTTGCCGTCCACCTCCAGGTACATGTTCAGCAGATTAAAGCTATTTAAAAAATTGCTAACCCGGCCACGACCGTACAGATCGTACGCACCGGCCAGCACCACATTCTTCACCTTAAAAGGCTCCGGAGACGATACGATACCGATCATTCCGTTAGCCACGGTGATGCCGTAATAATTAGCCGGATCGATCTTATCGGCCTTGATCACCCATGGAGAAATACTTTGGGCATGCAGATTTATATGGGTACAAGCGCTGATGAGCAGCAAGAGGGTTGTAATTCTTTTCATTAACAAACAGTTTACTTTATCTTCAGATATAATTTTCCAGTCACCAAACCGCCTATTTTTCGCCCCTGCACATTACCTTCAACACAAGCGTTTTTGTAATGGATGCCGCCATATACCCGCGACATCGCCGCCTCCTTGGCCGCTAACCTGAACGATTTAAACTTACGCGGTGCTATGCCGAATTCAGATTCAGAGGAATCGGTATAAGCGATATCGTCACCAAAATCATGGGTCAAAACTTCCGCAGCTGCCGAAGAGATTACTGCGTGCCCACTGATGTATTCCGGGAATGGAGGCGTTTGGATGTATGGTCGCCAATCCGGATTGATCAATTTGGTGATCACTGTTTCGGGCCGTACGCTGTTGGACTGGTATTTTACATACCAGCAATTGATAAAAGCATCAAACAAGGCGATGGACGTTTCGGTATAGGCGGCTACAGTGGTGCCGAAATCGGCTTTTTTTAACCGGGTAGCATAGCCGGCGATATTCATCCAATGGCCTCCGGGCGAAAACTTTTTGGTAGCAAACGAGGCATGACCAATAACATTCAGTTTAAAAGCATTATCATCCCAAAAATCGGCCATATGTTTTTGCTCCGGGGTAAGGCTGTCTACCATGGTTTTAACCTCCATTAGCTCTTTATAAAACTTACTGTGTTTATCAGTCATGTTATAGGGTGGCGGCTCAGGTGCGGGTATCTGCGATGCAGAATCTAAAACCAAGGGTCTGATTTCTCCCCAGTGTGGTTCCAGTGCCTGGGCATACATGGGCGGCGTGGGGATCCAGCGGCCATCGGTACGTTTTACGGTGTATTTGCTTGCGGAGCGGGTTTGGGCATAATTATCCTTTTTACTCCAGCTCATGATATGCTTCGCAACCGAATCTGAATAGGCAACGGTGTTTTTAAAAACATCCGATGGCATCCCTGCATCTTTAGCCTTTTGCTTCAGCTCATCCACATATGTTTCCATACTGCCTTCGGGGAAAGTAACCGCGTTACCAACCACACAAAATGATAATATCGATGCAAATTTGTAATCAATCTCTTTGTCTTTTGGCGGTGCCGGGATAGCGGTTAGATGTTTAATCTGCCCTGCCAGGGACCGGAAATGCTTTGGATCACTGGCCGCAATCACCTCATAGGCCGCGATATTGGCGTAAGCGTAATTACGCGATGCAATCACGGGCGGAAAATTATTTTCGAGAACGATATCATTGAGCCTTTTTACCGTGATCCGGTAAAGCTCGGGGTTATCGGTAACTTTTTGATAGTCAGATTTCTTGCAGGATGTAATCAGCAGCATTACACCTGTAATTAATAACAGGATACGGTTCATCATTAACTATTGGTTTAACAAAACAACCCGCCGGCGGGCAGCGGTACAGAATTGGTTTTTTCTTTGTTTACAGGCTAATATAGGGGTTTTTGAGGATATCATTCAACATAAAAACTGTTCGGTTTTAAGTGCCCGAATTAGTTACTTTTGCATCACCTAAAAGCGCTTTAGCTTACTCAAATTTAAACTGTAAACTTTTTTATGAAGAAACCTGCTCTGTTAGTACTCGGCCTGATGCTAATCGGCATTATCAGTACTTATTTTATAGTTCCCCAGTTTATTGTGGCTAAAAGTACAGTTAACGTTGATGTTACTGATGTAAACGTGTCCCGGTTTTTAATGATTAAACAAGCCTGGCCAAAATGGTGGCCCGGGCAGCATAATCCCGCCGACGGCGACCTGTTTACCTACGACGGCAAGAGTTACACCATCACCAAAGATGCCAACAGCTATGTAGCGCTAACTACCAACACGGGCAAAATTGAATTGGCCGGCAAACTGAGCTACTTTGCTTTAGATGATGGATCTACCGCTGTAGAATGGACCGCCCAGAAACAAAGCAGCCTTAACCCCATTGAGCGCGTGCTGGAATTCATCAGAATAAAACAGGAACAGAAACGTATGGATACCATCCTGACTGCTTTTAAACAGTTTGTTGTTAAAGACCAAAACCTGTACGGCATCAATGTAAAGGTGGCCAAAGTAAAAGACGGGATTATGCTGGCAACCAATACCGTCAGCAAAAGCGCACCGTCTATGGCGGTGATTGAGGCGCTGGTAACGGGCCTGCGTAAACAAATAGCGGCACAAAACGCGAAAGAAACCAATAAGCCGATGCTCAACATTAACCAGGCGGATGACAAAGGATACCAAGTTATGGTGGCTATACCTGTTAACAAAGAAATTGCACCCGGGCAGGGAAACGTTATTAACCGGATGAATGTTGGCGGAAATATTTTAGAAACTGAAGTAAAAGGCGGCAGGCATACCATAGATAATGCTTTTACACAGCTGAAAAACTACCAGAAAGATCACAGCCTGATATCTCCGGCTATGCCTTTTGAATTGATGGTGACAGACCGCAGCATAGAAAAAGATACAGCCAAATGGGTAACTAAAGTTTACTGGCCTATTTTTTAATTTCAGGGCCCTTAAATTTCCCCCCGGACAGGAGATTTAGTTTTGCAGGCAAATTACCAAATCAGATCAGGGTGTTATCAGCAATAGCTTTCCATCGTAAGTTGCTACGATAAAAGATTTGCCGGTGGCAGTTTTTATCGCTTGCGGGGCTGTCATTTCCTGGAAATTAAACAGCGGGTTTACCCAGTACTGTGGTGCCGAAATGCTTTTGCTTTGCTTATTATAATGTGCAGTTACCAGCCCTAAAGCATCATATTTACCTTCGTAAGGTACTACGCCCCAAAAGTTGCCGTTGAGCAGTACATCACCATTATTTAGTGGCGTGACTGAGTTAATGGGCGCTTGCTGATACAAATAAGGCAATTCCTTTACTGTTTTAGCGTGCAGCACATCGCTGATAAATACACTACGGAATTCATTGGCAACCAGGCGGCCACTATCACTTAACTGATCTTGGAAGATTTCATCAGTAGTTTTATCAGCCATTTTCTGAAAACTCAGAAATTGCTTTTTTAAATACGGCAGTTCCTGCTCCAAGTCATTCTTAGGGCGGAAGGGGTAGTATTTCCCCTTGTAATTATAGGACAATATCAAGTCTTTCTTACCATCTTCATCCAAATCCTTGTTATAGGCATACAGCGGCTGTTCGGCGGTTACATTGTACTTGCTGTTTTCGCCCCAGTTGCCCGCAATTAGGTCGGCTTTACCATCGCCATCCAGGTCGGTTATGGCAGCAGAACGCCACCAGCCTTTTGCACCATCAAGCAATGCCGATGTAAATTTACTTAGTTTATTGTTTTTATTGAGGAAGATCTGTACCGGTGCCCACTCAGATGTGACAACGATATCGGGCGTTCCGTTATGATCCACATCATTTGCCGATATACTGGTTACGTAGGGTATCCCTTTAATATTCTTATAAGTCCCCGCAGGGGCAGCCATAAAATTGCCCATCCCTTTATTTAAAAGCACCTCTGCCGTTGCCGCCCGCGTATAATCTGTAAATGATACCGCCGCGGTAAAAAACAGATCCTGCAAACCATCGCCATTAAAATCATAAGCAAATAACTTTGCAACTGCATTGTTGAGCTTTGGCAGGGCTTTATATTCGAATTTGAAGTCGCCCTTATTGATATAAAGTCGTGGCTGGGTGCGTTTATCAGGTTCTGCCAAAGGATGATTGGCACTCATTATTAACAGATCCGGCAGCCCATCGTTGTTAACGTCTATCCATTGTGCCTCGGTATCGCCTGCTGGTTTGGCTGCTAAAAATGCATCTACCTTAATTTTGGTGAAACCACCGGTTTTATTACCGGCCAGAATATATTTATCATCGCCGGCAATACCGCCTACATAAATATCGCCAAGGCCATCGTTATTTACATCAGCCACCGCAATAGCCGGTGTATGCGGTAAATAAGTATGGGGCAATAGATTATAGTAGTTAAAATCGGGGGTGTCATATTGCTGCAAATCTGCCAGTACGGAAGCCTTCACAGGCACATAACTAGATTGTTGCGCACCTTTAAGATAATCGTTTAGTAAGGTGGATAAATCTGTGGTGCTTTGCGTTTGGCTTTTATTATAGGTGATGACTGTTTTCTTATTGGTACTGAAACTTTTAATTATCTGGTAGGAATTATCCGGCCACACCACCATTAATTCCAACGGCTTATCGCCGGGCAGGAAAGTGAAAGTGAGGTTATTGCCCTGGGTGCTTTCATAAGCCGTGCTGGTTTGAATTTCCTGGTGATCCAATTCCTTTGCTGAGCGCAGGAAAAACCTGGTGCCAATACCGTCCGGGTTCAGTTTTGTGTACTTAACACTAAAGTTGAGATAGGCTGGTTTGCTGTCACCCGCGTTTTCCATCGTCATATTTTGGTAGATAGAGGCCGGCGAATCCATGTTGTTAGCCACCATATCCAGGTCGCCATCGTTATCCAGATCGATAGCCAGCGCACCTGCCGACTCTGTGGTGTCTCGCATATCGTTCCCTTCAGAGATATCTGTAAATTTCAGCTTGTCGCCGCCGTGGTATAAAAAGTTATGCACCTGCCCATCAGGCATCAGGTTAATTTTTTCTTTATCAAAAAATCTGCTGGTTTTGAAATCCTTCACCACGGCAGGGTCGCCCAGGAATTTAAGGTAGTCCATATCGTTTAGCCGTTTTTTAATACCGTTGCTAAAGAAAAGATCCTTGCGGCCATCCATATCAAAATCCTGCACCAATGGCGACCAGGTCCAGTCGGTAGCCGAAACACCCGAATACAAACTCAAATCCACAAACTTGGTACCGTTGCCTACATTGAGTTGGAGGCTATTTTTAGAATACTGGTAGTAATATCCGGCATTAACTTCCTGGTTATAAATATCCAGCGGTTCATCATTAATGGTAGATTTAAGCACCTTCATTTCTTCGGGCAGCATATCCGTACTAATCACATCCAGGTGCCCATCCTTATTAACATCGCTGATGGCATTTCCCATGGAAAACAAGCTGGTATGCCCAAAAGCACTTTTCAATTGCTCTTTAAAGGTTCCGTTCTTTTGGTTTACATAATAGTAATCCTGTTCAAAAAAATCATTGCTTACGTAAATATCGTCCCAGCCATCGTTATTTAAATCGCCAATGCTCAGGCCCAACCCATAGCCTACCGGGGCGGAGTAAATCCCCGAACCCTGGGTAACATCGGTAAACTTACCGTTATCATTCCTAAACAAATGATCCCCGGCATCGTGGCTGTATTTAAAGCGTTGGGTGGAATCGCCATAGGTGTCGCTACTGTGTACCGACGAAGTAAGCAGGAACATATCCAGGTCGCCATCTTTGTCATAATCAAAAAAGCTAGCCTGCGTGCTAAAGCCGGCAAAATCCAGCCCGTATTTTGCAGCCTGCTCGGTAAACGTTAAGTCACCATTATTGATGTATAGCTGATTTTTACCTTTAAAGCCCTTAAAGTTACTCACTACGCATACGTAAATATCCTTTAGGCCGTCGCCATTGATATCTACCACAGTAACGCCGGTCTTCCAGCTGCCTTTACCGGCCAGGCCAGCTTTTTTGGTAATATCCTCAAACTTGAGGCCGCCTTTATTCAGGTACAATTTGTTTTCTCCCTGGTTAGAGGAGAAGTAAAGATCCGGCAGGCCGTCGTTATTAAAATCGGCCGAGGCTACTCCTGCCCCATTATAAAAGTACAGGTAATCGAGTATGTTGACAGAATCACTTACCTTATTTTGGTTTACAAAATCAACGTGACTGTCTTCTGGTGCTACCAGCTTAAAAATGCCGTCACCTGCTTTTTTTGATTTACAGGATGTACCCCAGCAGAGCAGCGCGGCCCCGCAGATCAATAGAAAATGCTTGTAAAAGTTAACTTTCAGCATGGCAGCTTAACGTAATTTATAGGCTTTAAGCTTGTCATCATTCAATCCGAATAAAAAGTATTTTTCGCCGCGGCTGTTTTTGATCGTCAGCGAAGAGCGCACCTGGCCCGACAGATCCATCCCGCTTTGTGATGGCGAAATATACACAAATCCGCTTTTACTATATTTATAAATTTGCCCGTGACTGGCATCCAAACGGCCCACTTCCGGCTTAAACCCGTAAAAATTACCGGCCAGTATAATGGAAGGCAAACCGCTTTTATCAATATCATCACACACAATGGTATTCACACTGGAAAGCTGCGGGTTGTAAGGCAATGGTTTAGCTACGAATTTACTTCCTTCATTCATAAACACGGTTGAGGCCAGCCAGTTCATCGCATGTACTTCTGCCCCTTCCAACTGATCATCCGGAAAAATCTCATTAAATGGCTTGCCTGCATAATCGTTGTATTTTAAATACTTCTTTTTTAGCAAAGGCATTTGGCCAACCAAATCAGGCTTCATGTGGAAGATGTAGTTTACGTGATCGCTTTTGTACATGGAGGTAATGCATTCTTTAGTGCCATTCTTGTCAAAATCTTTAATGTAGATTTTCATCGGGTCCTCAAATGAGGCTTTGAATTTTACGTTCAGGCCAATATTACCTGCAATAATATCCGGCTTGCCGTCACCGTTCACATCGGCAACGGCCAGGCTGCTCCACCAGCCTTTGTATTTTTCAAGTTGTTTATCTTCGGTAAATTTGCCCCTGGTATTTTTAAAGATCCGGATCCCCATCCAGTTGCCGGCAACTACCAGGTCCTGGTAACCGTTGCCGTCCAGATCTGCCCATTGCGCGGACGTCACCATGCCCAATTTAGTATCCCCGCCCAAAACCTGTTTAGATACATCGGTAAAATGCCCGGCACCATCGTTACGAAACACATAAGACTCCGGAGAGGCCCCATAAATACCGGGTACACTCCGTCCGCCAATAAACAGATCCAAATGCCCATCCTTATCATAATCGCAGGCCATTAATACCGATGCATTTACAGCTGCCGCTAATGATTTCTGCGGATTACGGTGCAGGTTGCCCTTGCCATCGTTTTCGTAAAAACGAGGTAAGTAAACTCTTGAGCCTGCTTCATCCTCGTTGCCGCCTACCCCAATGATGAGGTCTTCATCACCGTCGCCATCAAAATCCCCAAAGGCTGCGCCAGCATTTTCAAGGTAACTTTGTGTACCCAGGTCGCTTGGAACATATTTATGAAAGCTGCCATTTTTTTTCTGAATATAAATAGCCGCTGCAGCATCTTTAGACGCACCAAAATAAAAATCAGCCAGGCCATCTTTATTGATGTCGCCTTTTGCCATGTAAGGGTTTTCGGTAGAAAGCATTTGTAGCATCAGCCGTTCATTATCAAAATCAATGAAACCGTTTTCGGCATGTGCCGGAACCGAATCAAACAGCGCTTTGGCGGTTTCGGTAAACAGCGGCTTAACTGTTTTTCTAGTAAAATCGTAAGTGAGTTTTGCGTTGGCTATGCTGTAAGTATGAACTTTGTTGGTCGCCAGATTTTTGGCCACCTCATACTTACCGCCGGGCCAAATGACCTGGATCGAATCCACCTTATTTTCTTTACCTAACCCAATACTGATCAAATTAGGCGAAGTGCTGCTTTGAAAGCCGCGTGTAGGCTGCTGGTAATAAACCAGCGACTCCCCTTTTGCAAATACTTTGATAGTACTGCCCACACCAAAACGGTTAAATTTATCGCCCTGTAATTTTACCTGTATAAAATTGTTCTTCAGCCGCTCTGCATTGTTTTTGTAAACGAACAACGGTGAGTTAACATTATTAACAATCAGGTCATTATCACCATCCCCATCCAGATCGCCGTAGGCCGCGCCATTACTAAATGAGGGATCATCCAGCCCAAACTCTTTAGCCTTGTTGCTGAAAGTGAGGTTATGGTTGTTAGAGAAAGCATAATTGGATAGCGGGGTTGATACCATTTTATCCGTAAAGTCTTTGTAATCGAAAGATTTCTTCTCCGCGATCTTATCCATGCTCTCCCGGTTGCCCAAAAACTCAATGTAATCCTGATCAGTAAGATCCTTATATATGCCATTGGATACAAAAATATCCTTCCAGCCGTCGTTATCCATATCAAAGAACAGCGCGCCCCAACTCCAGTCGGTAGCGGCTACGCCTGCATTAAAGGCCACTTCAGAAAAAGTTCCGTCGCCATTGTTCAGTTGCAGGCAATTTTGCATGTACTGGTTAAAATAACCATCGTGCTGTTTTAGTTTAATCACATCGAAAGATTCGAAGGAGGTCATTTTCTTTAAACGTTTGTCGCCTTCGGGGAGCATTTCGGTAGTGAAAATATCCAGGTTGCCATCATTGTTAATATCCGCAATGTCCGACCCCATGGAGGCCAGGCTCAGGTGCCCGGTTTCGTTTTGGATGTCTTCTTTAAAAGTCCCGTTCTTTTGATTGATATACAGGTAATCCCGTTCAAAAAAATCATTGGAAACATAGATGTCCGGGTAGCCGTCGTTATTAACATCTGCTACAGAAACGCCAAGTCCAAAGCCAATATCACTGCTAAAAATGCCCGCCGTTTTGGTCACGTTGGTAAAATGGCCGCTATCGTTGCGATATAGGCGGGCGCCGCCAAGCGGGTCGACCACGCTGCGCAGGTTTTTGCTAAAATCAAATGACCCAATTGGCCGGAAAGAATTATTCAGAATAAAGCAATCCAGGTCACCGTCGTTATCAAAATCAAAAAATATGGCCTGGGTGGAGAGTCCGTTATCTACCAGCCCATATTTTGCGGCCTCTTCTTTAAACGTACCGTTGTGCTGGTTAATGAAAAGTTCATTACCCTTCCTGTCAATAATATTGCCGCTATGGCATACATAAATATCCAGCCAGCCATCACCATTGATATCCACCATGGTTACCCCGGTGCTCCAGTATTTGGTACCTTTAACACCGGCCTTATCCGTAATATCTTCAAATTTCCAATTACCCTTATTGAGATAGAGTTGATTGCCGCCCTGGTTAGAGGTGAGGTAAACATCATTTAAACCATCATTGTTAATATCACCAATGGCAACACCGCCCCCGTTGTAATAATTACGAAAGGTAAATACATTGGTACGGTCCTGCTCGTTTAGCTGGTTTACGAAATTGATCCCGATGTCCTTGTTTTTTTGCAAGGAAAATAAGGGGTTATCAACGCCATTTTTATGGCAGGATAAGATGAAAACCGAAAGAAAAAATAATAGTATTAGGGGGTTTTTTATAAACATTACAAAGTTTAGAAAAAACAAACGTAGCGAATTACTTCGCTACGTTCATAATCAAATATAAATCCTAAAAAATTGCGTTAATTAGTAACCCGCGTTCTGTTTCAGATTAGGGTTGGTATCCACCGCGCGCTGAGGAATTGGGTATATCGTACGGGATTTGTCCGACGCGTTAGCACGCTGATCAACCGGATCGTTGAATTTCTCGAAACGGATCTGGTCATTTCTTCTCCAGCCTTCCCAGTACAACTCACGGCCGCGCTCTGCAAGCATTAATGCAGGATCAACAGCTGCAACAGCTGTTGCACCGCGCGGTACACGTACCGCGTTAACTATCGATACCGCAGTTTGACCATTCGGATCGGTACCACCGCGCATAATGGCCTCTGCTTTTTCTAATAATACATCTGCATAACGCAAGATCACGTAATCGTTTGATGTGTTATCATCATTAACTGTGTTGTTTGCAGATGGCTGTGGGAAATATTTAAATACCCTGATACCCTGCGCCTCCGTAGAGAAATTTAAGTTAACATCCGGAGTAAAAACAAGTGGTTTACCACTACGCTGGGTTAAAGCTTTGCCACCTGGACCAAATTGCTGACCAACTGCAAATCCTGCCCTTAATCCAACTTTGTCGGTTAATCCGGGGTAAGCTACACCTCTACGCTCATCGTTTGCATCAAATGAATTGTAGAAATCTGCAAGGGTAGTAAATCCGTTCCAGCCATCTGGTGTTTGGTTGTAGTGCAAGCCCATTCTCCAGCGGTTTTTAGCGGAAGCAGGAGCATTTGTTGTAGTGTTATAAAAACCAAAAATATTACCATGAGATTGCTCTGTGTTATCCCACGCAAAATCCTGGAAGTATTTACCGGCAGGCTCTAAAGTGTAGCCCGCTGCAGTAACCGCATTTGCATACTGAATAACCTTATCCATATCTGCTTTAGCAAATGTGAAAGGGCCACCAACCGCCGACGCGGTGTAAACGGCTTTGTTAAGGTAAACCTTAGCCAATAATGCCTGTGCTGCTGCTTTATTAGCTACACCAATGTTGGCAGATGTTGCAGGCAGGTTTGCTTCAGCAAACTCAAGGTCTGTTATAATGAAAGCTGTAGCCTCTGTGCGGCTGAATACTTTTGGTACAGATGCAACCGGCGCATCAGCTTCCCTAAATGGCGCCTGGCCGTAAAGGTCAACGATCTGGAACATGAAGTAGGCACGTAAAAATCTCGCCTGTCCTTCAATGTTTTTATCGGCTGCTTTAGCAATTACCTGGGTAGCACGAAATACACCGATATTCAACTGATCCCAGGTATCATTCACCTGATTATGAGTCGCTGTCCAGGTGTGGGTGTGCAGCTTACGCCAGGTACCAAAATCTCCCCAGTCTGTACCGCGGGTTGGGCCCATCATCTCATCAGTTGAATGCTCTTGCAATGCATAAGTGTTTGCCTGATCTGTTTGGCCGTACAATTGCGAGTAAACCCCATTTAAATCTGCAGAACCTGCCGCTGCATTAGGATCTTTTAATGACTTCGATCCGTAAAGTTTTTCATCCAATTTTGCACAGCCGGCGGCAGTAAAAAGAACCAATCCGCACAAAACTGCTCTTGTCGCTATTTTTTTCATACTAATATTTTTTTTAGAAACTTGCATTTAAACCAAATGTGAATATACGCGCCTTTGGATATGATGTATAATCAATACCACGTGATGCAACTTCGTTCCTGGATTTGTCAGTGTTAACTTCAGGATCCAAACCAGAATAACTGGTGATCAGGAAAAGATTCTGACCAGTTACCGATACGCGCAATGTTTTGAAGGCACCGCCTTTAACCGGGAAGGTATATCCTATTGATGCATTGCTTAATCTTAAGAAATCGCCTTTCTCTAAAAAGCGGGTTGATACCTCACCAGAGTTAAGCGGGCTTTCGTTGGTTGCAGCTACTTCTTTAGTTACGTTACGACCGCTTACAAGGTTGCCTTTGTAGAAGAAAGCATTTGCAGTATTGTTGTAGATCTGGAAGCCGGTTGCAGCGTTCAGGAAAAAGCTTAAGTTCCAGTTGCCGTAGTTAAAGTTGTTGGTTAAGCCTGCTGTAAATTTAGGGTTAGGGCTGCCTTGTGGAGTTAACACATCTATACCTTGTGGATAAATACCGAAACCGTTAGCATCCAAACCTGCATAGTTAGGTACGTTAAAGGTAAACAATGGCAGGCCGTTAGCAATCAGCTGTGCGTAGGCACCGGATAAACCCTGCCCGTCGACGTTGCCAGTTACGATGTTACGACCAACGAAGTTGCTTACTGTTGATTTGATAAACGTCATGTTGTAAGAGATATCCCAGGTAAATTTAGGCCCCTGTACAGCTGCGAAGTTTAAACCAAACTCAACGCCTTTGTTTGATACCTTAGCAGGCAAGTTCAAGTATACCCTTGATGACAAGGATGGCTGCGCGATATCCTGGAAGAACAAAAGATCTGTAACCGATTTGTTGAAATAATCAACAGAACCTGTCAATCTGCCTTTAACAATAGAGAAATCTAAACCAGCACCATAGGTGGTGTTTGCCTGCCATTTTAGGTTAGCATTACCCTGGTAAAAAGAGGCAACGGATGTTCCATCGAAATTCTGAATGTTATTTACATCCAAAGATGCGTACGATGGTATTTCCTGGTTACCTGTTTTACCGTAGTTTAACCTTAAGCTTAAATCATCAAACAAACCTTTACGCATAAAACTTTCGTTGCTTAAACGCCATTTGAAAGCCAATGCCGGGAAGTTACCATATTTGTTGTTTGAACCAAAACGGGTTGAACCGTCTCTCCTGATTGTACCGGTAATGATATAGCGGTCTTTGTAAGAGTAGTTAACACGTGCGAAGTAAGATTGCAACCTGTAGCTTGATGTATCACCAACTGCGTAAGGTAAATGAGTTTTGAAGTCATTGTAATCTTTAACCAAAACACCGGGCTGAGAAGTACCGAAACCAAATTCGTTACTGTTTCCGTTTTTAAAGGTTTGGTAAGAGTAACCCAATAAAGCTGTTAACGAGCTGTTATCCTTCCATTTTTTATCATAGTTTAAGGTATGCTCTGTAGTATAATTTCTTACTTTGTTATTCTGATAGATGGCGGTACCATTGCCTGTAGGCGATGGGAAGTTGGTTTGTCTTATACCGATAGCATCAGTGTAACCGATAACTTTAGGATCATAAAAAGTTTTTCTTAATCCTGTAGAGATATCTGCACCAAAGTTACCCTTGTAAGATAAGCCTTCGGCCAAACGCAGGGTCATGGTGAGGTTGTTTAAGAACCTGTTGATGTTATCTCTGTCATCTATTTGGTTTAATAATGATACCGGGTTACGGAAACTGTTACCGTTTGGATAACCATCAGAATTGTAGCCGTTAAGGTTAAATAAACGACCCTGATCATCATAAACAGGTGCTGTTGGGTTAAGCTGAAGAGCTGCACCAATCAAACTACCGTTAAAGCCTGCGTTGTTGGTAATAGGGGCAAATTGATCCTTCACATTTGAATAGGTAGACTGGAGATCAAATTTCAAACGTTCGTTGAAGAAAGATTTCCCAGCGTTGATACGTGCGTTTAAACGTTTAAGGCCAGAATTTTTAACGGTACCCTGTTGGTTGTCGTAGCCAACAGACGCACGGTAGCTGGCGGTATTGCTTGCGCCACCAAAACCAATGTTATAATTTTGAGAGATAGCGCTACGGAAGATCTGTTTCTGCCAATCTGTGTTGCCTCCGTAATCTACTCCGCCTGATGATGCAGGCCCCGCGTTAGCGCCAACAGCAGCAACTGCAGCTAAAAACTCGTCACGGCTAAGCAGATCGTACCGCTTTGCAGTCGAAGCAAGACTTGTTGTTGCCGAAAACTGAATGCCCTGGCCTTTACGGCCTTTCTTCGTTGTAATCAAAATTACACCATTTGCGCCACGTGAACCGTAAATGGCTGATGATGATGCATCCTTTAATACTGATATGTTCTCAATATCATTAGGGTTAAGGAATGCTAACGGGTTACGGGCAGATGAGTTACCTGCACCAACACCATAACCTCCTGCTGTACCACCACCCTGATCGATTGGAACACCATCAATAACATATAGCGGGCCATCGCCAGAGCGGATAGAACCGGCACCACGAATATTGATAGTGGCAGCTGCACCAGGTTCGCCACTTGACGGAGTTACCTGCACACCTGATATCCGACCTTGTAATAACTGATCTGGAGTAGCAATAACACCCTTGTTAAAGTCTTTAGGGCTTAAAGACGCTACTGAACCCGTCGCATCCCTTACCCTCTGGGTACCGTAACCGATTACAACAACCTCATTTAAGGCTGTGCTGGTGCCTTCCAGCGCCACGGCCAGGTAGGTTTTACCTTCAAGACTCACTGTTTGTGATTTGTAACCTACATAGTTGAAGGTTAAAACTGTTGTGGTTGCCGGTACAGATAATCTGAAAGTACCATCAACGCTTGTTTGGGTGCCGATGCCGCCCCCTGCTCCTACCGAAACGCCAATCTGTGGCGATCCATCTTTGTTGTCGGTTACCTTACCTGTGATCACTTTATTTTGAGCAAGCGCTGGCTCAAAAAAGAAGCAGGTTACAGCAAGAAAACATAAGGTGAGTAAGTGTTTAAATTGCATAGTTTGTGGTTTAATTAATAATTGGTTATAAAAAATTTAGTACAAGGCTCATCAGTAACAAATGCATAGCTGTAAGCGATAACTTACGCAGGCGTTTGGCAGTATAGCGTGCTTAAAGCACCAAAACACAAAATTTAAAATAGTACAGTATCTAATTGGTATGGCGGGAATTTAACCCTAAATGTGCAAAGCCTACAAGTTGTAACTTATTAAAGCGATATACATTTACACAAAGATGTGTGTCCTGCTGCTCATTCGCTAATCTTTTGAAGTATTGCTAAAAAAATATAGAAAAATATAAGATTATATTATTGATTATCAATTATTTAACTTTAATAAAAGAGGTAAAAATATAATACTTTTATAGCTAGTTCATATAAAAAAAGGTTCAAATAACGCTTGAAATAGTTTTTAAAACAGGATGATATTCCTATTTGATTTACTCTACGATATCAACAGCGGTGATATCCATTATTCGCTGCTCGAATTGTTCCGGACATTTCGATTTGGCCTTGATCCGCATTTTGTATACGTAGATAGTATTAACAGAATACTCCAGGATTTTAGCGATCGTTTCGTTATCATTTATTCCCATCTTGATCAATGCGAATATCCTCAGGTCGGTGTTTAATACTTCGTGTTCCTGCGGCCAGATCTGGTCTTTTTCTTCAAACTGTGAATTGAATGCGGAAATAAAATTGGGAAAGATCTTCAGAAAGATATGGTCGAAGCTGTGATACAGCACCTCGCGCTCTTTTTTGATATTAATGTTATTGATCAGCTGCCGGATATCGTCGTATTTTTTAATTGAAAGTTTGGTATCAACCGACATCTTTAATTTTTCCAGCTTTAAGATATATCCCGATATGATCTTGAAGAATTGCCCTATATACTCTTCCTTGATATGTGCATCCTCGCTTAGCTTATAATTTACTTGCTTAAGCTGCACGTTTTTATCTTCAATTATCCGCTCTTTATGCTTAAGCTTATCCAGCTGCTTATAAATCATCACCAAAAATAAGATCACCAGGGAGGCTAATGCGGTGATAGCCAGCAGATAGATCAATATCCGTTGCTTTTCACTTTCAGAATGGTTCAGTTCTTCGGCTGCCACCAAGGGCAGTATTGCGCCGATTTGTATTTTGCGCTGCCGGGCACCATAAAAATCTGCATCGGCTTTTGCCAGCTGCACAAATGCGTAGGCATCTTTCGTATTACCATTTTTATACAGCTGCTCGGCTAATGTAAAGAGCGCAACTGCTTCTTTGGTTGACGATTTCAGATCTGCAATTGCCGAATTGATTAATAACGGGATGGCCTCATCTCGCCGGTGATCACTTAAGTAGGTAAGTGCCAGCGAACAGTTGAGCATTGCGCGTAAGTGCATTGATATCGGCATACCGGATGTTAACAGCTTGTTCAGCTCATCGTCTTTTGAAACCGGGACACCCAACTGGGCGTTTTTTAAGCCGGTAAAATGCATCCATTCTACACTTCCTTTTTTTGTAAGGTTAATAGCCGAATCGATATATAAATTGCTCGCCTTCATGTAACCGGGCGCAAAATACTTATCATTATTATACTTACCCAAATCGCTGTTACAGCGGTACATGATAAAATAATACTCCATTTTCATAGAGTCGGTTAAAAGGGAAGCTTTTACACGACTCATACAATCAAAGGTTTCTTTAAACATGCCGGAGGAAAGCAGAATAAACCCAAGCTTTACCTGGCTATAATAAGCACGAGACATATCGTTCATGCTTACGCTTAAATCTTTGAGTTTGTTTACATATACGTAAGCAGAATCATACTGGTACGACTTGTACTCATCGTATAGTTTAAGGCAGAGATCGTACTGCGCGGAATAATCTGTAAACGAGGTCTTCTGTTGAAGTTTATTAAGGGATTTGATGCGTGCCTGCTTTGCACTGTCATAAATCTCTTTTTTGGCTATTTCGGCTTTGAGCTGATGAAGCAGGCTATCATTACCAGCCGAGAAGGCAAACGATGCTGTAAACAAACAGAAAGTTAACAGTAAAAATCCCCTCATAATATGGTATAGCTGGCGGATTAAAGTTAATAACTAAAATCTAAAGCCATAAATAATCAAGGGTGTTCCGGCGTTTTTGCTATTATGATGGCAAATATTAATTTTTATTATCGAGTACGAATTGAGGCTCAAAAACTATTTCGAAGTTTACAAATTGTCGCCTTCGGACGGACATTAAAACGAAAAGCCTAAAAAATCAGCCAGCACATGAACGGGCCGAACAAAAAAGATCTAATTTAAATATAATGAACAGATAAACAGATACTTAAATATTTATAAAATAGATTCCAGGCCGCTGTCAGTGCGCATTATAACTGTCATAAATACATAAATCAACTACTGAATTCTTCCCGTATTCTGAAAAAAACACCGGAGCTGGCTTAGTATTTAATAAGCTGCGAGGACTATTATTTTATCACTTACCGGTGATATCTTTTCCAGACCGTTTAAAAAACCAAGGCCAATTACAAAAGTGAAACCCGCAACAATACCACCCATTTCCTGGATAAGTTCACTCGCTGCCATAACGGTACCACCGGTGGCTAATAGGTCATCGTGGATTAGGATATGGTCGCCGGGTTTAAAGGCATCTGTATGTAATTCTATAGTAGCTGTGCCGTACTCCAGCTCATATACTTTTTGCTTCACCGTATGCGGCAACTTACCCGCTTTGCGTACCGGGACAAACGGCACACCTAATTTTGTAGCCAGTATAAGCCCGAACAAAAAGCCCCGGCTCTCCACTCCTGCTATCGCATCGATTTTCGTACCCTTTAAACCTTCAACAAATGCGTTAACAATCCCTTCGCACAAAGCAGGATCTTTCAATATTGGGGTGATATCTTTAAAAACAATGCCTGGTTTAGGGAAATCGGGAATATCGCGGATGACGGCCTTTATTTGCTGCTGAATCATTTATAACTAATGTAAGGTTCAATTTTACGCAAAATTCCTTCATCTACGATGGCTATATTCTTTAAATCAGCCATCGCACTGTAGTTGCCGTGCTGTTTACGGTATTCTATAATGGCATTTACCTGTTTGTAGTTTAGGTAGGGCATTAGCCGCAACTGATCGAAAGTAATGGTGTTGATTGCTATCTTTTTTATGCGCCTTGGATCAACCTTTACCAGGCCCTTTAATTCATTATACTTTAGCTCATCAAAGCCGAACACCTCCTTTAACTGTTCTTTATTAACGAACCCGCCAAGCCGCTCCCGGTAATAAATAATGCGTGTGGCAAAGGAAGGGCCAATGCCGTTGAGAGCGGTGAGTTTGGCCGAGTCGGCAGTGTTGAGCTCTACAACCTCGGCGATGGGCATTTCTACGGCGCTTATTTGCATATATGGCGCAAGCGCTTTGTAGTTGCTATCAGCAATTCCGTAGATCTTCTTGAAGTCGGCAGCCTTGTAAAACCTGCCGCCCTTCGCGTGGTAATGCTGTATAGTTGTGATCTGTTTATCCGTAAGGCCCAGCATTTTCCATCTGTCGGCCGGTAAATTATTGGGATCGAACTTAAAATAAAGGGGCTTGCTTAAATTATGCGCCGCGGAATTGTTACCGGCCGAAAAACTGCCCGGGTTAGCTTTCTTCAACTGCAAAACAGCCTCGTTGAACTCTTTGATGTTAATTGTGCTATCTTTGTGATACCATTGATAAGCGTAAGGCGCAGCTAAAATTGCAACTATCAAAATAACCAGCACAAGCATACCGTTCCATTCTTTTTTGGTAAGGGACATGTAATTTTTAATCTGCGCTTTCATATCAACACTTTGCAACCGTTAAAGTAATAATTTTAACCACATTTACTTCGCTAAAAACAGGATGAAAATAATAACCACCGAGGAGTTCGCCAAAGCCACTAAACTGGATAAATTGAAAATGCCCGGCCTGGCGTCGTTCCTGATGGAGTTGATGAAGATTAACCAGGTAAACGACCTATTTGCCCAGGCTCAGCCAAAGCAGGGGCCTGATTTTGTTGATGCCATTTTAAAAGGTTGCGGCATCGAAATAGACTTTGACGAAAAAGAACTGAAGAATATCCCTAAAGACGGCGCTTTTATAGCAATAGCCAATCACCCCTATGGTGGTATTGAAGGCATGGTGTTACTAAAGATACTTTGCATGGTTAGGCCGGATGCCAAGCTAATGGCCAATTTCCTGCTAAAGAAGATCCCCAACCTGTCCGATTACTTCATCGCTGTTAACCCATTTGAGAACGTAGAACACTCCTCCAGCATCAGCGGCTTAAAAAATACGCTGGAGCTGCTGCATAGCGGCACGCCCATAGGCATTTTCCCGGCCGGAGAGGTATCTACCTTTAAAATGGAAAAACAAGAGATCACCGACCGCCTATGGCACCCTGTAGTGGGTAAGATCATCGCTAAAGCTAAGGTGCCGGTTGTACCGATATATTTCCATGGCAATAATGGCCTGCTGTTTAACCTGCTGAGCCTTATTCACCCGGCGTTGCGCACTGCCAAGCTCCCTTCTGAATTGTTTAACAAACAAGGGCGAACGATTAAACTCCGGATCGGCAAACCGATCAAGGTGGCTGATATTCCGGACAATAACAATGCTACTAAAGTGCTTAATTTTCTCCGGGCCAAAACTTATGCGCTGGGTGCCGGGCTTGAGGAAGAGAAGAAGATCTTTAGCCCGCGAAACCTGTTCCGGGTAAAAAAATTACCCGAAGCCATTGTGCCGGAAACGATGGCCGATAAGCTGGAGGCAGAGATCGCTCCCCTCCGCGACCACTATAAAATTTGGACTGAGAAAAACTATGAGGTATTTATTGCCCCAACTTCTGCCATTCCGTGCACTATCCGCGAGATAGGCCGCCTGCGGGAAGTTACCTTTCGGGAGGTAGGCGAGGGAACCAACAAAGCAACCGACCTGGACGAATATGATATTTATTATCACCACCTGTTTATTTGGGACGTAGACGCCAAAATGATTGTTGGCGCTTACCGCATTGGGCTCGGCGATGAGATCTTTTACAGCGTTGGCAAAAAAGGTTTCTATATTAACGAACTGTTTAAATTAAAAGAGCAATTCACCCCGGTATTAAAGAAGAGCCTGGAACTGGGCCGTTCGTGGATCCGTAAGGAATACCAGCAAAAACCCCTGCCCCTCTTCCTGCTTTGGAAAGGTATTTTAAAATACCTGATAGATAACCCGCGCTACCGTTACCTTATCGGGCCTGTAAGTATCAGCAATTCATTCTCCAAGTTCTCTAAATCGCTTATTGTTGATTATATCAACCGTAACCATTTTGACCATGATCTGGCGCAGTATGTTAAGCCCCGTAAAAAGTTTAAAGTTGATTTTGATAACATTGATACCGACCTGCTGATGAGCGGCGGAGATAGCTTTAAAGGACTGGATAACCTGATCTCCGAAGTGGAAACGCATAATATGAAGGTACCCGTGCTGCTACGCCAATACATCCAGCTCAACGCAAAAATTATCAGCTTTAATATCGACCCCAAATTTGCTGATTGCCTGGATGGGTTCCTCGTATTGGATCTGGAAAAAGTACCGCAGGATATTTTGGAGAAGCTGGGTAAAAACCTGTAATCGGGCTAAAGCTGTTTTTTCGGTTGATGATTTGATTGGGGGCCCGGACCCATCCTGTGATGGTGAGCATGTAGAACCATTCATCATACTTCGAGTGCTTGCCATTTGCCAAGGCGTTAACTTGTCCTGAAGGTTGTTGGTGAAAAGACCAACAACGGTGGAAATAATCGCTTCTACGTCGTTATTTCCTAATACCTCCAGCCCAGTCTTTTGAACAAACTGTACAGCACCCATATGGGGGTAATTAATACCAGCTGCGTATCATCCTTAAAAGATGCAGGATTGCCTTCTTGCTTACTGCCCAAATACTGGCCAAGCCACGCAATTGCCAACAGCAAGGTACCCATCCAGATGAGCGGTATACCACCTGCCAGCTCCCACGCAGCCAGCAGCGATACGCCATAGCTTAAACCGAACAGCAGGATCAGCATGGTATAAGATAATATTGGTGAAAGCTTTAAGGTGTAGTACACACAAAAAGCAATTAAAAACGAAGCCCAGTTAAACATGCCGTTGTAACTGCCTATAAATTTTAGGTATGGAAATGGGATAGCCCAGGTAATGGCCAACAATGCAAATAACATTAACGGTACGCAGATATAATGCAGCAGTCTGTTAGTTGCGTTTTTGTGGCTCGCATCCAGCCGGCTAAAAAAAACATCAACGGGGCGCATATCTTCCTTTTTTTGAAGGATGGGCCGGATTGTATTGGGGTTGGGTTTTGCCATAAAATAAAAAAAGCCCTCTCTGTTTGGGAGAGGGCTCAAATTTAAGCTTTATTTATTTTGCAAACGCCACCGAACGGGTTTCCCTTATCACGGTAACTTTTATCTGGCCCGGGTAGGTCATTTCTGTTTGGATCCGGTTAGAGATATCTGCCGCAAGTATTTCGCTTTGGGCATCGCTTATCTTTTCACTTTCAACAACAACGCGCAATTCGCGGCCGGCCTGGATAGCAAAGGTTTTCTCCACCCCAGGATACGACAAAGCAAGCTCCTCCAGGTCTTTTAAACGCTTGATGTAACTTTCTACCACTTCGCGGCGTGCACCCGGCCTTGCGCCTGAAATCGCATCACAAACCTGTATGATCGGCGACAGCATCGACGTCATTTCCACTTCATCGTGGTGGGCGCCGATAGCGTTACAAACTTCCGGGTGTTCTTTATATTTTTCAGCCAATTGCATACCTAAAATTGCGTGTGGCAATTCCGGGTTGTCATCTGGCACCTTACCAATATCGTGCAATAAGCCTGCGCGTTTCGCCAGCTTTACATTCAAACCTAGCTCTGCCGCCATAGTAGCGCAGAAGTTGGCTACCTCGCGCGAGTGTTGTAACAGGTTTTGTCCGTAAGATGAACGGTAGCGCATCCTGCCCACCATACGGATCAGTTCCGGGTGCAGGCCGTTAATGCCCAGATCGATCACGGTACGTTCGCCTATCTCAACAATCTCCTCCTCTATCTGCTTCCGGGTTTTAGCAACCACTTCCTCAATACGTGCCGGGTGGATCCTTCCGTCTGTTACCAAACGGTGCATGGCCAAACGGGCAATCTCGCGGCGCACAGGGTCAAAACCAGATAAGATGATGGCCTCGGGGGTATCATCTACAATGATCTCGATACCGGTTGCTGCTTCCAGCGCACGGATATTACGGCCTTCCCTGCCGATGATGCGGCCCTTGATCTCATCATTCTCAATATTGAAGATAGATACGGTATTTTCAATAGCGCTCTCTGTAGCCGTACGCTGAATGGTTTGGATGACGATCTTTTTAGCTTCTTTACTGGCTGTTAACTTTGCTTCGTCAACAATATCTTTGATTTGAGCCATCGCTTTGCTGCGGGCTTCTTCGCGCAAATTATCAATCAGCTGGTTCTTAGCTTCTTCAGCGCTTAACCCGGCAATGTTTTCCAGCTCCACAACATGCTGATTTTTAATATGCTCAACTTCTTCCTGTTTTTTTACCAGGGTTTCGGTTTGTGCATCTAACTTTTTACGGGAATTATCCAGCTCAGATTCCTTACGGTTAAGGTTCTCCAGTTTTTGATTAAACGACTGCTCTTTTTGTTTGATACCATTTTCGCGCTGGTTCAGCGTGTTATTTTTGGCATTTACTTCCTGCTCATGTTCAGCTTTCAACTGCAGGAATTTTTCCTTAGCTTCCAGCTGGCGGTTCTTTTTCAGTATCTCGGCGTTATTTTCGGCGTCTTTTAAGATCTTCTTAACTTTATTCTGGGCGTTTACTTCCTGGTCTTTAAACAGTTTCCTAAGCAGGAAACGGCCTATAACAATGCCCGTTGGCACTCCCACGAGGAGACCAATTATCAAGTACAAATATGAATTCATTTTTTAGGTTATATAAAATAAAAAAACCGCAACTAAACTTCTAAGTGTCATGTATTGTTAAAACTTCTTGTCGGATGGGTCGGGATCACGGGTTACCGTTAAATACACGATCAACGCATGCCGCTTTGGATCCGAAGATATTGAAGCGTTAAGTTTTTAATAGTGAAACTTAAAATTTAACTGCGGTTAAATCTTAATAGCTCGTTTGAAGCGGAAAACTAAAAGCTGAAAGACTAAAGCTGAAAGCCCTTTTACCTGCTTTATGCTTTTACCTTTTGGCCCTATGCTCTTTCTGCTCTATTTTAAAGAACGTTATTGTTTAGAAAAAAACTCGGTCAGTAAATGATCCAACTGATAAACCTTTTCGGTTACTTCAGAATCATCCGTAGTAACTTTTTTATCAGCTTTTAATGATGATGTTGCGTAGTGCAACACACACATCGAAAGCAAATCCTGTTTATCGCGTACCGCATAGTTCTCCTGATACTCTTTTATGCGGTCATTGATCAGCTTGGCTGCCCTTCTTATTATCTCTTCCTCTTCCATGTTCACCTTCAAGGGGTAAACGCGGTCGGCAATATTTATTTTTATTGAGATTTCTCCCATTTGAGCTTTTCACTTTTTGTATTACTTTTTCAGCAATACAATACACTTATCTATTTCCTGCACAAAGTCGTTAATTTTTTGCTTAATGTCAACACTTTTTTCATTTGTTTCTGAAAATGATTTTGCCACTTTCAATACACGAAGCTTCTCTTCCAGGTCTTTCGTCTTACTGGTACTGGCTTTAAGGGCCACATTCAGGGCCTCGCTTTCCAGTTTCAGCAAGTCGTTTTCTTCCTGTAAAGCAGTACAAAGCTCAATTAAACGCTCGGTTTTATATACAACTTTTGTTAATTGTTCTGCTACTGAAGGCATTCTTTATGAGTGATTTATTAAATTAGTGTTTACTTAAGCAATTAGTGAATTAGTAATTGAGTGAGTTAGTGATTTCGTGTGATTTTTCAATCGCTCATCACCAATTCAATCCTTCACTAATTATTTTCTGATCTCCGCTCCTGCTTCTTTGTCTAAATTATAAATTAATTTCTGCATAGTTGCATCAATCGCTTTATCGGTTAAAGTTTTTTCCGTGTCCTGTAATATAAAACTCAGCGCGTATGATTTCTTACCCGCCGGCAGCTTATCGCCCACATACACATCAAAAACATTTACCTCTTTTAATAATTTCTTATCGGTTTTGGCAGCTATTTGTTTCAACTGCCTAAAGGTAACTGACTTATCCACCAGCATACTCAAATCGCGCCTTACCGCCGGGAACTTGCTCACTTCCTGATACACGATCACGTTCTTTCGAACCAGTTTCAAAATGGCATCAAAATCAAAGTCGGCATAAAAAACTTCCTTATCCACATCGGCCTTTTTTAAAGCTGTTGCTGCTACCGAACCGAACGTTACCAGCACCTTGTTACCCCGCAGGTATTGCAGCCCGTAAGCCAAACCCGCTGCAGTATGATCAGCGGTGGTATAATCAGTTATGTTGAGTTTTTTGAGGATCCCATCAACTACCGCTTTTAGGCTGTAAAAAGATGTGGCTACTGCCTTGCCGTTCCATTGCTCAGCTTTGAATGCGCCGGTGATAAAAATAGAAAAGCGCTGAGACTCCACATATTTTTCTTCAACAAAGCTATAGATCTTGCCAAACTCATAAAGTTTTAAATCGGCTGCCTTGCGGTTACTGTTGTAATTAACAGTTTCCAATCCAGAGTAAAGCATACTCTGGCGCATCACATCCAGATCGCTGCTTAACGGGTTCAAAATTTTCACGGCATGTTCCAAATCGTCCGAGTAGGTTGATTTGGTAAGCGAGTTGTTCATGATCTCGTTGAAACCATTTGCACTCAACAAATCAGCAATAGCATTTTGTACCGTATCGCGCTCCGGGCGGATGGAGTTATTCAATGATGCCCTGATCTGGGTAGGGATCTCGATGTTATTGTAGCCGTAGATCCGCAGAATCTCCTCCACAATATCCACCTCCCGCGTTACATCAACCCGGTAAGGCGCCACTTTTAAGCTTAAGCCTTCCTCTGTTTCCGTTACAATGGTAATATCCAGTCCCTTTAAAATGCTTTTGATCTCCTCGTGACCGATAGCTTTACCGATCAGCCGGTCGATGTTTTTGTACGATACACTGATCTCGAAAGGAGCAACCGGGTTAGGGTAATGATCGAATATCTCCGAAGAGATCACCCCGCCCGCCACCTGTTGTATCAACAAAGCGGCACGCTTCAGCGCAAAAACCGGCATATCCGGGTCGGTGCCACGCTCAAAACGGAACGAAGCATCGGTTTTTAAACCATGCCTTTTTGCTGTTTTACGTACCGATACCGCGTTGAAATAAGCGCTCTCTAAAAAAATGCTGGTATTTGCCTCGTTAACGCCGCTTTTGGCACCGCCAAACACGCCGGCAATACACATCGGCTCCTCTGCATTGCAAATCATCAGGTCGTCTGCACTTAGCTTACGGTCGGCATCATCCAGCGTTTTAAATACCGTGCCTTCCGCTACCGTTTTTACAATCACCTTATTACCGGCAATGGCTGCTGCGTCAAAAGCATGCAAGGGCTGCCCAAGTTCATGCAGCACATAATTGGTAACATCCACTACATTATTGATACTGCGTACACCAATCACCGCCAAACGTTCTTTAAGCCATTGGGGCGATTCAATTACTTTAATACCTGTGATGGTTAAACCGGCGTACCTTGGGGCAGCCTGTTCATTCTCAACAATTACCTCAAAAGCTTTATTGTTATTATCCACTTTAAAGGCAGAAACATCTGGTTTGGTGATGCCAATTTTCAAGAAAGCGGCAACATCCCTTGCCGTACCCAAATGCGATACTGCATCGGCCCGGTTTGGTGTAAGCCCAATTTCGTATAGGTAGTCATCATTCAGCTTAAAATAATCTTTAGCAGCGGTGCCTACCTTTGCATCAGCATCCAGCACCATAATACCTGCATGATCGGTACCCAAACCTATCTCATCCTCGGCACAGATCATCCCTTCGGATGCTTCTCCCCTTATTTTTGATTTGCTTATTTTAAACGGCTCGCCAACGGTGGGGTAAATGGTGGTGCCTACAGTTGCCACCACAACTTTTTGCCCGGCAGCCACATTATGCGCCCCGCAAACAATTTGCAATGGCTCAACGCCGCCCACATCAGTTTTAGTGATGTGCAGGTGATCGCTGTTGGGGTGGCTGACACATTCCACTACGTAACCTATCAGCAAGCCTTCCAATCCACCGGGGATGGCTTGTACCTTGTCCAGGCTTTCCACCTCCAAACCCGTACCTGTGAGTATCGTTGAGATCTCTTCGGGGGTTTTATCCGTATCAATAAATTCTTTAAGCCAGTTGTAAGATATCTTCATGATTGCCGAATGATAATCGGCAAAGATACAATTTAGGGGGAAAGGTAAAAGGCGAAAGGGAAAAGGATTTTTTGGATTGCGTAATGCAACTCAAAAACGTACTGAAACAGCGAGGAACGAAGCATTCTCAACCTGGCAGGTGTAGAGTTTGCTTCGTCCCTCGCAATAACGCTTAAAAAATTGCGTCTGTTTAATCTTCGTCAGAATTGTCACCGTCCTCATCCAGGTTCAGGGTGTACGATGGCTCGGCAGCGTCATAAGCCCGCTGGGCCTGTTGCGTTTCGTCGGTTTCGCCTATTGGCTCGTTCGTTTCATCGAAACCATTTGAGTGGATATCCTGCTGACTCATCTGGTCATCATTTTCGGTTTGGCTTAATTGATCGTCTTGTTCTAACTGATCATCTTCTGGCTCTATCATGATGCTGGTATTTTAGTTTGTTGAGATAGAACGCGCTTGTTAAGCCGTTGTTTTTATAATTTGCAATTTTAAAGCAGCGATTTACGATTGAAAGCTAAAAACTTGAAAAAAATATCACAAAATCTCCTCATCCTTGAAGCTAAAGTACCCGGCATCGCTGATGATGAGGTGATCCATCACTGCAATATCCAGCAGCCGGCCTGCATCTGCCATTTTTTTGGTGAGGAAAATATCTTCTTTACTGGGTCTTAAATTACCGGACGGATGGTTGTGCAATAATACAATGCTGCTGGCCTGGTGTTGTATGGCTGAATAATAGATCACTCGCGGGTCGGCAACGGTACCATTTAAGCCGCCTTTGCTGATGAGTTCCTTCGCTATTACTTTAGATGCTCGGCTCACCAGTATTATCCAGAACTCTTCATGACTCAGATCCATAAGGTGACGGCGCATGATATTGTAAATATCCTTGCTGCAGGTAATGGTATCGCGTGCTTTAAATTCGGTATCGCCCCGGCGCCTGCCTATTTCCAACGCGGCAATAATGCTGATGGCCTTGGCTTCGCCGATGCCTTTAAATTTGGAAAGTTCTGCAATAGAAGCTTTGCCGAGGTTATTAAGATCATTATCGTAATGGTGCAGGATGCGTTTGCTGAGCTCTACCGCAGTTTCATTGCGGCTGCCGCTACCAATAAGGATAGCAATAAGTTCGGCATCGGTAAGGGCACGGCGGCCTTGTCCGCTAAGCTTTTCGCGCGGACGATCTTCCTCCGCCCAACTTTTTATGCTTAAGTTACTACTATACGCTTCCATTGCAATAAAGGTTTAATCAGCCTAAAGTAGGCAATATACCGGAAGTAGTGAAAGGTTTTTTCGATACCTCAGATGGGAATGATAAAAAATACTGAGCACACGGGCAGGAACGTTGACGGCGGGGGGTGTGCGTGTCGGCAACCAGTCCTGTGGGGTCCTAAACAAGTTCGGGATGACGGCGGGGGTGTGTGCCGGCAACCTGTCCTGTGGGGTCCCGAAACAAGTTCGGGATGACGGCGAAAGTGCATATGCTGCGGGCCTGTCCTGTGGGGTCCCGAAACAGGTTCTGGATGACGGCGGGGGGGTGCTGGCTGGCAACCAGTCCTGTGGGTTCCCGAAACAAGTTCACTGTTGTCCGGTAAAACGATTTTTTGATAAAAGTTAAGGGGTAGTTTACAAGCTACCCCTTTGTTGTTGATATTTGAGTTACCACACTTAAACATTCAACATGGGCAAAAGTACTTTTTTTACCGGACAGCCGGTGCTGAATCAGCTGTTAAGTTTACTTGACCGTAATGGAATAAGGTCATTAGCCCGGCGCGGTGAGCATGACCGCTATTATCGTTATTTCGACACTTATACCCACCTGGTAACGATGCTTTATTGTGCTTTCAATAAATGCACCAGTAGTCGTGAAGTAGTGAGCGGCATGAAGGCCTGCCTGCATAAACTCAGCCATACGGGCGTTATTAAGTGTCCGGCGCGAAGCACTTTATGTGATGCCAATGCCGGGAGAAGTTTTGAGGTATTTGCCCGTATCTATGATCAGTTATACCGTCGTCATAAGCATCTTTTACCGGACAGCCGGTTGCGTATAGACCCAAAACTATTTATAGCTGATGCTTCTACCATCACGTTGTTTCAGCGAATATTAAATGCTCCAAGCCCGGGTAAGTTAGATGGCAGAAGAAAGGGCGGGATCAAGGTGCACACGTTGATCAATGCTGCGGACGATGTACCACTAAAGGTGAACTTTACCGCTGCCAGTGCCAATGATATGCCTTTTTTGAAAGAGATACACTTACAGCCAGGTTCATTCATCGTTTTTGATAAAGGCTATGTCAGTTACGCCCAGTATGAAAGATTCTGTAATGAGGGCGTATTTTTCGTTACAAGGCAGAAAAAAGATGCCCGTTACACCGTAACCACTGTCCATGAGTTGAGCGAACACAGTAAAGATGTGGGTGTAGTAGCGGATAGATCTCTCTTACAGGGAACACGGACTCAAAAAGAAGGCATCAAGCTAAAAGTCCGCGTAGTTACCTTTTTCGACAAGGAATCCGGCCGGACATTTGAGTTCCTGACCAACAACTTTTCTCTGCCTCCTGAAGTGGTAGCAGACATTTATAAAAAGCGATGGCTGATCGAGGTGCTTTTCAAACGGGTTAAACAGAACTTCCCGCTTAAATACTTCCTTGGCGATAATGAAAACGCCATTAAGATCCAGATATGGTGTGCTTTCATTGCTGATCTGCTCATCAAACTGGTACAGGTACAACTCAAAAGGAAATGGGCCTTTTCAAATCTAACGTCGATCATCAGGTTGCATTTGATGAGCTACATTCATTTGTTCGACTTCCTTAACAATCCCGAACGGCTGTCCGCAGTGTACGATCATGCCGAACAACTAAAACTGGGGGGCTTGGAAATTGGTTTTAAGACATGATCTACTCTGAAAGGCCTTAAATCGTAACTTTTTTTATTATTTGAGTTTTTACCGGACAATAGTGAAACAAGTTCGGGATGACGGCGGGGGGGGCATGCTGGCAACCCGTCCTGTGGGTAAGGAAACAAGTTCGGGATGACGGCGGGTGTAGGGAATGCATGCTGGGGGCGTGTCCTGTGGGGTTCCCGAAACAAGTTCGGGATGGCGGCGGGGGTATTAGTTGGAAAAAAGGGTATAAATAAAGAAACCCCCAAGCTTACGCAAGGGGGTTTAACTTTAAGATTGGGCACCGACCTACTCTCCCACATTTTACTGCAGTACCATCGGCTCTGGCGGGCTTAACTTCTCTGTTCGGAATGGGAAGAGGTGGACACCGCCGATATAGGCACCTGAATACCTTTTTGTTAGTATCAAGTAGTTAGTATCAAGTATCAAGACTTGATCTTAGCTACATCGCTAACGGTTTTTTATTTGTTTCTATCCATGCAGGGTAGTTATATCTTGATACTTGATACTAACTACTTGCTACTGATAGCAAACAATGACATATTATTGAAAGAAGTAAGTTTTAAGAGAAAACAACAGCTTTGTGTTGAGGTGTCAGAGGCAAGAGATCGGATTTCGGTCTTAGGATTGCTCCTGGTTCCCGGATCTTACGGTCTTGTATCTCTAACACCTTTAATTACCTGCTATGAGAAAGCTTCGGATTATTAGTATTACTCGGCTTTGATGTCACCACCTTTATACCTGTAACCTATCAACGTAGTAGTCTGCTACGATCCTCAATGGAAGTCTCATCTTGTGGCTAGTTTCGCACTTAGATGCTTTCAGCGCTTATCTATTCCCAACGTAGCTACTCTGCAATACAGCTGGCGCCATAACAGATTCACCAGAGGTTAGTCCAACCCGGTCCTCTCGTACTAAGGTCAGCCCCACTCAAACTTCCAACGCCCACAACAGATAGGGACCGAACTGTCTCGCGACGTTCTGAACCCAGCTCGCGTGCCACTTTAATGAGCGAACAGCTCAACCCTTGGGACCTTCTCCAGCCCCAGGATGTGACGAGCCGACATCGAGGTGCCAAACCTCCCCGTCGATATGAGCTCTTGGGGGAGATCAGCCTGTTATCCCCAGCGTACCTTTTATCCTTTGAGCGATGGCCCTTCCATGCAGAACCACCGGATCACTATATCCGTCTTTCGACCCTGCTCGGCTTGTCTGCCTCACAGTCAAGCAAGCTTATGCTATTGCACTCCGCGTACGGTTACCAAGCGTACTGAGCTTACCTTTGAAAGCCTCCGTTACCTTTTTGGAGGCGACCACCCCAGTCAAACTACCCGCCAAACAATGTTCGCCGTTTCCAGCGTTAGACACCAAATACAGAAAGGGTGGTATTTCAACGTTGACTAACATACTCCTGGCGAAGCATGATCACAGTCTCCCACCTATCCTACACATCCTGTATCCGATATCAATGTTAAGTTGTAGTGAAGGTGCATGGGGTCTTTCCGTCCCGTTGCGGGTAACCGGCGTCTTCACCGATACCACAATTTCACCGAGCTCATGGCTGAGACAGCGCCCAGATCGTTACACCATTCGTGCAGGTCGGAACTTACCCGACAAGGAATTTCGCTACCTTAGGACCGTTATAGTTACGGCCGCCGTTTACCGGGGCTTCGATTCAATGCTTCGAATTGCTCCTAACATCCCCTCTTAACCTTCCGGCACCGGGCAGGTGTCAGGCCATATACGTCATCTTTCGATTTTGCATAGCCATGTGTTTTTGTTAAACAGTCGCCTGGGCCTTTTCACTGCGGCTGATATTGCTACCAGCGCCCCTTCTCCCGAAGTTACAGGGCCATTTTGCCGAGTTCCTTAGCCATGATTCACTCGAGCACCTTAGGATCCTCTCCTCGACTACCTGTGTCGGTTTACGGTACGGGTTTTTATAACCTGAAGCTTAGCGGGTTTTCTTGGAAGTCTGATTACCTGAACTATTACCTTACCCGAAGGCTCAGTATACTATCAGCTTTCAGCAAGTCTGGCGTACTTAACTACCAAACCTATACCTACGGCCTTTAACGAACTATTCCGTCAGTTCGCGTCAGTGTCACTACTCCGTCACCGCATCGCAGTTATAAAAAGTACTGGAATATTAACCAGTTGTCCATCGGCTACGCCCTTCGGCTTCACCTTAGGCCCCGACTAACCCTGATCCGATTAGCGTTGATCAGGAAACCTTAGTCTTTCGGTGGGCGGGTTTCTCTCCCGCCTTATCGTTACTTATGCCTACATTTGCTTTTCTAATTCCTCCACAGTCAATTGTCTTTCCTGCTTCACCGGCAATTAGAATGCTCCCCTACCAGTATATCGTGAGATATAATCCATAGCTTCGGTATAACGCTTAATGCCCGTTTATTATCCATGCCCGATCGCTCGACTAGTGAGCTGTTACGCACTCTTTAAATGAATGGCTGCTTCCAAGCCAACATCCTAGCTGTCTGTGCAATCGGACCTCGTTAGTTCAACTTAGCGTTAATTTGGGGACCTTAGCTGATGGTCTGGGTTCTTTCCCTCTCGGCCATGGACCTTAGCACCCATAGCCTCACTGCAGTGTATATTATACAGCATTCGGAGTTTATCTGGATTTGGTAGGATTTGACTCCCCCGCACCCAATTAGTAGCTCTACCTCTGTATAACTTTACCACCACGCTGTTCCTAAAAACATTTCGGGGAGTACGAGCTATTTCCCAGTTTGATTAGCCTTTCACCCCTACCCACAAGTCATCCGGAAACTTTTCAACGTTTATCGGTTCGGTCCTCCAGTACCTGTTACGGCACCTTCAACCTGCTCATGGGTAGATCACAAGGTTTCGCGTCTACCTCCTCTGACTATACGCCCTATTCAGACTCGCTTTCGCTTCGGATCCGTGTCTTAAACACTTAACCTTGCCAGAGAAGAGTAACTCGTAGGCTCATTATGCAAAAGGCACGCCGTCACGGAACATGTCCGCTCCGACCGCTTGTAAGTACACGGTTTCAGGTTCTATTTCACTCCCCTGTTCGGGGTTCTTTTCACCTTTCCCTCACGGTACTGGTTCACTATCGGTCTCTCAGGAGTATTTAGCCTTACCGGATGGTGCCGGCAGATTCCCACAAGGCGTCTCCGACCTCGCGGTACTCAGGATACCACTATCCTATCATTCATTACCCGTACGCAGCTCTCATGCTCTATGGCCGGGTTTCCCACCCCGTTCCGGTTTTGTTTGATATTCATGTTGTGGTCCTACAACCCCGGATATGCCGTAACATATCCGGTTTGGGCTTCTTCCCTTTCGCTCGCCACTACTCAGGAAATCATTATTATTTTCTCTTCCTCTGCTTACTTAGATGTTTCAGTTCAGCAGGTTTGCGCATATTTGCAACTAATCTTCAATTAGTTAGGTTTCCCCATTCAGAAATCTGCGGATCAATTCATATTTGCTGATCCCCGCAGCTTATCGCAGCTTATCACGTCTTTCATCGCCTCTGAGAGCCAAGGCATCCCCCGTGTACCCTTTCTTACTTTCTTCTATACTTGTGATGCTTTTGCTCACCACTGTATGCTTTTTGATTATGCTGCCGTTTATCGTATCAAGTAGTTAGTATCAAGTAGCAAGACCGAAGTCCTGGTTACCTTTCAACCTTCCGTTGATCTTTTAAAGCCTGCAACAGTCCTCTACTGTTGTTTTCTCTTTAATTTACTTCTTCCAATATGTCAAAGAACGTTTTGCTTGTTCGTATCAAGTCGTTAGTATCGTATCAAGACTTATCTTGCTACTTGATACCAGCTACTTGCTACTGCGAAGCATCGTGGAGAATAACGGATTCGAACCGTTGACCCCCTGCGTGCAAGGCAGGTGCTCTAGCCAGCTGAGCTAATCCCCCTTTCAGATTCGTATGCAGTGCCTCGTATTGCGTATTCACACCTGTTGGTGTCTTGATACCTGATACTTGCTACTTAATACTCGCCTATCGTAGTCCCGAGCAGATTTGAACTGCTGACCCCTACATTATCAGTGTAGTGCTCTAACCAAGCTGAGCTACAGGACTGTTTTTTACCTACAATACTGCCACTCTAATGGCTGAACCACTGATGGCTTCATCTTCCGGGTTGTTTTTTAGAGTTAATAAGAAAATAATCATGCAGGTAACAATTCGTTACCGTTTACTTCTGAAAAAAGATTTTGTTGCTTTAGATCTGCGGATAATGCTCCAGAAAGGAGGTATTCCAGCCACACCTTCCGGTACGGCTACCTTGTTACGACTTAGCCCCAGTTACCGACTTTACCCTAGGACGCTCCTTACGGTTACGCACTTCAGGCACTTCCAGCTTCCATGGCTTGACGGGCGGTGTGTACAAGGCCCGGGAACGTATTCACCGCGTCATTGCTGATACGCGATTACTAGCGAATCCAACTTCACGGGGTCGAGTTGCAGACCCCGATCCGAACTGTGAATGGCTTTACGAGATTGGCATCCTGTTGCCAGGTAGCTGCCCGCTGTACCATCCATTGTAGCACGTGTGTAGCCCCGGACGTAAGGGCCATGATGACTTGACGTCGTCCCCTCCTTCCTCTCTATTTGCATAGGCAGTCTGTTTAGAGTCCCCACCTTAACGTGCTGGCAACTAAACATAGGGGTTGCGCTCGTTGCGGGACTTAACCCAACACCTCACGGCACGAGCTGACGACAGCCATGCAGCACCTAGTTTCGTGCTCCGAAGAGCTGATCCGTCTCTGGATCATTCACTAACTTTCAAGCCCGGGTAAGGTTCCTCGCGTATCATCGAATTAAACCACATGCTCCTCCGCTTGTGCGGGCCCCCGTCAATTCCTTTGAGTTTCACCCTTGCGGGCGTACTCCCCAGGTGGAATACTTAACGCTTTCGCTTAGACGCTGACCGTATATCGCCAACATCGAGTATTCATCGTTTAGGGCGTGGACTACCAGGGTATCTAATCCTGTTTGATCCCCACGCTTTCGTGCCTCAGCGTCAATCACACTTTAGTAAGCTGCCTTCGCAATTGGTGTTCTGTGACATATCTATGCATTTCACCGCTACTTGTCACATTCCGCCTACCTCAAGTGTATTCAAGCCCGTCAGTATCAAAGGCACTGCGATAGTTGAGCTACCGTCTTTCACCCCTGACTTAACTGGCCGCCTACGCACCCTTTAAACCCAATAAATCCGGATAACGCTCGGATCCTCCGTATTACCGCGGCTGCTGGCACGGAGTTAGCCGATCCTTATTCTTACCGTACATTCAGCTCTCTTCACGAAGAAAGGTTTATTCCGGTACAAAAGCAGTTTACAACCCGTAGGGCCGTCTTCCTGCACGCGGCATGGCTGGTTCAGGCTTCCGCCCATTGACCAATATTCCTTACTGCTGCCTCCCGTAGGAGTCTGGTCCGTGTCTCAGTACCAGTGTGGGGGGTCATCCTCTCAGATCCCCTAAACATCGTAGCCTTGGTAAGCCATTACCTTACCAACTAGCTAATGTTCCGCATGCCCATCTTAATCCTATAAATATTTGATCACTCTGCAATGCCGCAATGTGATGTTATGCGGTGTTAATCTCTCTTTCGAGAGGCTATCCCCCAGATTAAGGTAGGTTACATACGTGTTACGCACCCGTGCGCCACTCTCATCAGGAGCAAGCTCCCAAATCCCGTCCGACTTGCATGTATTAGGCCTGCCGCTAGCGTTCATCCTGAGCCAGGATCAAACTCTCCATTGTATAATGTTGTTGTTTGCTCCAAGCCCTATTAAACTCAATCAATAGAAACTTGTAAAAAAAATATTCTCTTACATTATCCGCTATTTGATCTTTTAAGCTTCTTTTTTCTTCAGCTAACCGTCTCTCAACCGTTACGCTGCATAATTTTATTTTCTATCTCTTTTAAGAACTTGTTGAGTAGTCTGTCGCAGACTCCCTATATGTCATTACATCATTGCGATGCTTAAACTTTCATTATTTTGTTACCAGGAATTGCTCCCGGCCCCTAACTCCTTTTCCAAAACCGCTTCCGATTTTTTCTCCCTCGTTTTGGGATTGCAAAGGTAGAAAAGATTTTGTGTTTCGCAAACTTTATTTTTTATTTTTTGTTTGCCCCTTTTCTAACTCTTTTCAATGTACTACCGCTTCCTCGTTACCTCGTTTGCGGGGTGCAAAGGTAACAACCACAACCGTATTTCCAAACTACTTACTACTCTTTTTTTGGTGTATCTTTAACACACTGTATATCAATAATAAAAAAATGAAGCAATACCGGCGGGCTAGTGATGATGGCGATAGATAAGGGCAACCCATAAAAGTAACACTACCTTAAACTATACAAAATGGTACTTTCCCACCCTCATTCAAGTAAAGCCGCCTGGTGTGTGAGTTAGCGCAACGCGATATTTAATAGCAGTAAATGTGGCTCAACCGGTTTTTGCAGCTCCGCGTTAGCGATTGTAGCGGAAACCCCGCAGTGTAGTGACACTTCTATCAGCGGCACGAAACGAGGAGTTGCAGCGGAAAGCGCGGGCCGAAGGCAACGCCATAGCAAGACGCATCGTACCTTATATAACGATCTGCACAATTAAATGCTCCCCATACGTACTTTATATATATACTTTACAATTCGTTGTTATTAATGAATAAAGCGTCGCCCTGCACGATCTCTCCATTATTAAGTTTGTAAGCTGTCGAAGTATTTACCATTCTGAAATTTGCTTTTGTCAGCATTTCAAATACGTCAAAAAACGTGGATGAACCGTCATACATTGGTTTATATGAAAACTCTGTATAAACAGCACGTGTTGCTTTTAACGTGCGGGCTGCATTACTCAATACCAAATGCTCAGCTCCTTGCAGGTCAATCTTTATCAAATCAATCTTATCGAGTTTTAGGCCATTAAAGATTTTATCGAGGGTATCTGTTTTAACGGTGGTTTTTTGGGGATGAGGGATATTGAATGGCTTCAAATGTTCATCCTTCATCGGGAATAAGGAGCTCAACACGTCAAACTCCTCGGTGATATAAAAGTCTGCCTCGCTAGCTTTGTCAGACACTGCTGCGTTGATAACAGTAAAGTTACCCGTGGTAAACCGATGCTGTAGTGCTGCCGCATTGTGTGGTATAGGATCAATCAATACCGCTTTATTAACCTGGTAATAAGTATTTAGCGCATGGGAGAAATTACCTTTTGAAGCACCGATATCAATGAAGTTGATAGGATGCCTATTTGGCACCCATTCGGTGATATCAACCGGAACCCCAGCTCTGTTGAAGGGCATTTTGAGCAGATTAAGGAGGAGATACTTTCCCTCTTGCTTTAAGTTATTAGGCAGCAGTTTTTTTAATATGCTCATTTATCAAATAGTTGATGGTGTAATTATAATCAAAACGCATCAAACGAGCCATAAAATGCCGCTAAATAACGAATAAACTACAACTGGTAAGGGTTGGACAGCTCTCCTATTAATATAGAGTAGGTAGCACTGAGCAAGATATTGATAAACGACCATTCCCGTTGTTTGGCCGGCGACCGAGAACATGCTAGTTGCTTAGTTTCACCTAATTGAAACCGACGGGTTAATTTTGCTCAACAAAAAAAGGGATAATGCTTTTGCACTATCCCTTTTATATATTGTGGTTTAAGCGATTAGCTTAAAGCATTTACAAATTTGGTAAGCTTAGATTTATTGTTAGAAGCTTTGTTTTTGTGGATAACGTTCTTTTTAGCTAAACGATCTAACATAGAGATCACTTTAGACAATAGAGGAGTTGCATCAACTTTAGTGGTAGTGCCTCTTAACTTTTTAATAGCGTTCCTGGTGGTTTTAGCCTGGTACCTATTGCGCAGACGCTTCGCAGCGTTTGATCTGATTCTTTTTAAGGATGATTTATGATTTGCCATCGTATAGCTTTGTTATTCTTTCTTTATTTTAGAGGTGCAAATATAGGTTGATAAATTTTAATTTGCAAGAGCGTTTTTGATTTTTATTAAATTGCGAGGGTTGCATGCGGAATTTTCAAAACACAGAGAGCTCGGAGCAGACAAAGCTAAGTATGTAGCCTGTAGATCGACTAAGCATCTTTAGATATCAACAATCGAGATATAATTCCTCATCTTTACCTTTAATGAAGCGTGTGCTCCTCTCCTGCCTTACCGGTTCCCTTATCATCGTCCTCTGCTCCTCATGGGGGTTTTTCGCGCATTACCGCATTCACAGGGCGGCCGTTTTTACCCTGCCTAAAGAAATGGCAGGCTTTTACCGCGCTAACATTGAGTTCATTACCGAACATGCCATCAGCGCCGATAAAAAGCGCTACGTCGATTCGCTGGAAGCCCCGCACCATTTCTTTGACGCAGATCATTATGGCAAACAGCCTTTTAAGGTGATGCCGCAGCACTGGATAGATGCCGCCGCCAAATACTCTTCAGATACATTGAACAAATATGGCACGGTGCCCTGGATCATCAATGCCAATTACTACTGGCTGGTGAATGCTTTTAAACGACACGATACGACGGCTATCCTAACCCTCTCTGCCAACCTGGGGCATTATCTTTCTGATGCGCATGTGCCGCTGCACCTTAGCGCCAACTACGATGGCCAACTGACTAATCAAACCGGCCTGCATGGCCTGTGGGAAAGCCGCCTGCCGGAACTTTTCAGCAACAGGTACAATTTTTATGTGGGTAAGGCCAGGTATATTCCAAATCCCCTTGCAGAGGCTTTTGCCATTTGCCGGGCATCCTATAAATCGGTGGATACCGTGCTTCGCTTTGAGCGGATATTGAATAAACGCTTTACCGACTCCACCAAGTACGCCATGGAACAGCGCGGCAATCGCATGGTCAAAGTATATTCGGTGGCTTATAGCAGGGCATATCACCATATGCTGGCGGGGATGGTGCAGCGCAAAATGCGGCAATCTGTTTTAAGCGTTGGCAGCTTTTGGTTTTCGGCATGGGTAGATGCCGGCCAGCCTGACCTGAATAAAATGATCGCTAAGCCCCTATCCGCAGAGCAAATTCGACAAATAAATGAGGAAGCAGCTTTATACCGGAAAGGTAAAGTGCTAATTCTGGAAAAAAATTAAAAAGCAGTAAATATTCGTCGCTTCGTCTTACTTAGCCGCTTCGGGCTTTGACATCTTGCTCCTGATAAATGCGATGATCGGCGGCAATATCGAGATCAGCACGATACCGATGGCAACCAGGGAAAAGTTCTTTTTGAAGAATGGCACATTACCAAATAGATAACCGCCATACAGGAATAGTATGATCCAGCTGACACCTCCAATAACGTTATACAAGCTGTACCGGCCAAACGGCATCCGGCCAACACCTGCTACAAAAGGTGCTATGGTGCGGATGATTGGCATAAACCTGCTGAATATAACCGCCTTGCCACCATGCTTGTCAAAAAATTCCTTGGTTTTAATGTAATAGCTCAGCTTCAGGATCTTGTTTTCTTCTTTAAAAACCTTGGCTCCTAAAAAATTACCCAACATGTAGTTAACGCTGTTGCCTGCAACGGCAGCCACTACCAAAATCAGCGCCAGCAAATGAACATCCAGGCCAGATGCACCGCCTGCTATTAGCGCACCTGCTGCAAACAGCAGCGAATCGCCGGGCAGGAAAGGTGTTACCACGAACCCCGTTTCCGCAAAGATGATGAAGAACAGGATTAGATAAGTCCAGCTTTGGTATTGGCTGGTTATTTCGGCAAGGTGCTTATCAATGTGCAGGATGAAGTCTATCAGGCTGTGTAGTAATTCCAAAGCATTTAAATTTTTGCCAAAAATAGTAAGATAAAGCGTAACCGCGCCTTCTATTTATTTTTTATCGGGAATGGTGTTTAAAATGATGCCCGCATTGAAGGCAGCCGTATCGGTACGGTTTAGTAAGCCGTAGGTGTAAAGGGTATACAGCTTACCATCGAGCACGGTAACGTTTTTGAGCGTAGTTAATATGGTAGATGTTGCCGCACCGTTGGTAAACTTAAAATTATAAGTCCCCGCCGTAACCTCTTTATAGTCCGTAACGCCCTTGTAGCTCACCTTGGAGAAAGCCAGGGAATCGTTAGCTGTTAAATTTAAGCCGGTAGTGCCGGGCGATGCGTTAACCATCCGGATTTTGCTACGGCCAGGGGCGGGTATTGCGCCGGAATCTACCGTAAAAATATAGCTAAAGGCACTATCACTGCGCAGGCCGGTTAAATACCAGGTATACCGGATATTTTTGTTTAACTGCCGTGGCAGGGTAATTAAATTTGACTGGCTGCTGGTTGTTGTTAATGCCGGCCTTATTTGCAAAGGCGTATCGATAATGTTCATCAAAAAATAATCTGATGGCGTAGGATAACGATAAATGGTTGTACCCTGCTTTATAAAACTGGCGTAAAGGTTTACCGGGTTAATATTGGGGCTCAGGTTTACAATATTTAAGTAACCATTATTACTTCCCAAAGATGTTGTAGTGCTATCCTTACCGCAGGATACCAGTTGCGGTACAACCAGCACGCCGCAAATAAATAAACACAGGTATTTTAATATTACGCTTTTATTATTGCTTGCCATCCTATATCAATTTATTTATTAACCAGCATACCGGTGCCAAACTTCCCTCCGCCAGTACCTGCTAACGTTCCTTTTGCAAATAAGGTATAAACCGTGTTGGCCAACAAGGTGCGGGTGGTATCAGATATTGCCGTGGTAGTGCCGGCTTTTAGCACTTTAATATGCTTAAGGCCAGAGCCAACCGGTATAAACGCGCTGATGCTTTTATACGGCCTGACCGTAAATTTAAGCGTATCGCCAATGCTTACATCCAAATTCACTGAATCCGGCGATGCATTAACAAACCGCAGCATTGCCCGGTTTGCAGTATCACTTGTCAGGGTATCCAGGCTCATAAAAGTATCTTTAGCCTGGCGGCCGGCAATAAACAGGGAATACACCTGACCGGTATCTAAAGACAGTGGCAGATCAAACAACACAGCAGAGGAACGATACGGCTTAAACTGGTACGTTTGGTCGCCGTATTTTACATCCAGGTAGCCCGTGTTGCCAAAAGGATAGATAGAAGAAATGCTATTCACCCGGCTGCCATTCAAATAAAAATTCAGGGTATCGGTAGTGGCGCTGATCACATTCAGCTTGGTGGTAAGGGTAGACGACGTTGACGGCACATCGTAGTTCTTTTTACAGGAGTATACAGCAACGGCCATCAGCAACAACAAACATCCAATATAATAACCCTTAATTTTTTCGAAACGCATTGGCAGACTTTGTGCTAAATAAACAAATTGTTGTTACAATAACGTGCTTACCGCTATTAAAATATTCAACACCGCTAAATTCAGTTCTATTTAAATAAAAAAGTCCGGCACCAGCCAGACTTTTTTATGAGCAGTGAATGGTCGATTGAGACCATCGCTCTCCATTCACTCTTATCTAATGGCTATTTATGCGTAGCTGTTCAGCATTACCGGCATTACCAGCATCAAAACATCTTCGTTTTCATCACCGCCTTGTGGCAGCAATAAACCGGCACGGTTAGGGGTCGACATCTCTAACGATACCTCTTCGCAGGTTAAATTCTTCAGCATCTCTATCAGGAAGCGGGCATTGAAACCAATTTCAAGGTCATCACCTTCGTACTGGCAGCTCAGGCGCTCATGTGCCTCGTTTGCAAAATCAATATCTTCTGATGAAATATTTAGCTCACTGCCGTTTATTTTTAAACGTACCTGGTGAGTGGTTTTATTGGCATAGATGGCAACACGGCTCAATGAACCCAGGAAAGCCAAACGGTCTATCGCTAATTTATTAGGGTTTTCCTTCGGGATAACCGCTTCGTAATCCGGGTAGCGCTCATCAATCAGGCGGCAAACCAGGTTAATATTGTTGAACTTGAAAAATGCGCTGGTGCTGTTATACTCTACCGATACGTTTACATCGCTATCCGGCAAAGCAGATTTTAAAAGTGTTAACGCTTTTTTCGGGAGGATAAAAGAGGTGGTGCTATCTGCCTTGGCATCTTTACGGCGGTAACGTACCAGCTTATGGGCATCAGTAGCTACAAAGGTAAGGTGCTGGCTGCTTAGCTGGCAATATACACCCGTCATGGCTGGGCGCAACTCATCGTTGCTTACCGCGAAGATGGTTTTGTTGATCGCCTCGCCCAACACAGATGCGGGCAGGTTTACCGATGATGCGTTCTCAACTACCGGGATCTTCGGGAAATCTTCGCCATTCTCGCCGCTCAGTTTGTATTTACCGTCTCCGGCGCTAATCTCAATGGCAAAAGTTTTATCATCTACAGAGAAAGCTACCGGCTGCTCTGGCAGTGATTTTAAAGTATCCAGCAGGATGCGTGACGGGATCGCTATACGGCCATTTTCTTTTGCCTCTACCGGCAAGGAGGTAGTCATGCTGGTTTGCAGGTCGGTTGCAGAAATGGTTAAGTTTCCGTCTTTTATCTCGAACAAAAAGTTTTCCAGTATCGGCAATACGGTGCTATTGCTTAGCGCTCCGCTTACAGACTGCAGTTGCTTGAGTAATGTTGATGTGGAAACTATAAATCTCATAATGGGTTAGTCGTTTGTTCAACCAAAAGTATAAAATTTAATGTGCATACTTCCGCTTGCGGATATAATGTTGAAAAATAGCGAATATTAACACTATTGCTATCGGCACTACATTGTTGATGATCTGCCAGGTGAGTTTCTCGCTGCGCACACGGGCTTTATCCAGCAACCGCAGCTGGATCTCTTTATTCCTCAGCGATATCAGCCCCGAATCATCCGCCATATAATCGGCAATGTTCAGCAGCAGGTTTTTGTTGCCAAAGGTTTGGTGGGTGTAACGGTCGTACCCTAACGGGTATGGCGAGCCATCGGCCCCTACCTGGTTACGCAAAATATCACCATCGCTCAGCACCACCATTTTGGTTGCTTTACTCTCTGGAATGATCTCCACCTTTTCGTTCAGCCCGTCGGGAATGGGCCGGTTACGGAAATCAGACTTGAATTTACCCTCCAGCAATACGCCGGTAATGCGCTGCGGATTATCAAATTCCTCCCGCTTTGGCTCCTGCTGCAGGGCCTGTAGGGACATCATGTAAGGCACCCTGATCTTTTTGTTATAAGGAGAGGTATTCAGCAATACCGTTTTTCTGATGTTCTTCACATCCAGCAGATCGATGGTACTGGCAAACTGGCTGCTGATGCCATCCAGGTTTTTTACGATAGGATGTTTGGATAGCGGAATATAAATGGGATAAAACAACCATCGCAGTAACTGGATCTGTGCCTGCCCCCCCAAATTACCCGTGGTTACCGGGATCTCGGCACAGTTCATATCGGCGATGAGATCATAATTGATCCGCACACCATAGCTGAACAATTGATCGTCCAGGTTCAGTTCTTTATTAAATGCCAGTTGTTCGCCGCCGTGGCCCCTAAGGCTGTCCAGCTCCGCGCTTACCTGGTCAATCGCCCAAAGCACGCGGCCACCACGCATAAGATATTGATCTATCTTAAATTTTTCCAGCTCGGTAAACGCTTTATTGGGTTTTGCTATCACCAGCAGGCCCAACTTGCGCAGGCTATCAAATGGTATCGTAGTCAAGTTTACCCGGCCTACTAAATAGCCGTCGGACAATGAACGCATCCCGTCATTTAGCTGTACATCGTCCAGCTCCTGGTGCCCTTCTGTAAAACCAATCCTTTCCCTGCCTCCGCGGCTCACTTTTTTAATGGCCGATGTAAATGCGTATTCCAGGTTTTGGATGGAGTTATTCAGTTGCTCCTCGTACGATGAATTGAGATTGCTCTGCGTCTCCAGCAATTTCACGGGGATGCTTTTATCGCCAGAGTTAACCAGTGCAAATGGAAACATTACCTTTTGCTGTACACCATCTTCTGTTTTAACACTTAGGTTTTGTGCCTCTACCCCTTGTGATGCGAGGTTCTCAAACGTTTGTTTTTGCTGCTCCTGCGATTGCCCCTTCAACGGGTCCACAAAAATAAAAGTTAGCTTGCGGTTACTGTAAGCCTGCAGATCGCTCAGCATATCTTTAACACCCGTTTGCAAGCGCTTAATGCCACCAGGAAAATTATCCCCCTGCAAATAAACGCTGACGGTAACTGGCCCACTCAAACTATCCAATATATTGCGGCTGACGGGCGATATGGTAAAGCGCTTCTCCCTGGTAAAATCGAAACGGGTAAATGCCCATGTAGAAAATATTTGAAGGGCTATCATCAACCCAATGGCCGATAGGAACTCGGTATTTATAAATTTCTTTTGCTGCTGCCTCTGCAAAACAAACAGCGTAAGCCAAATGAAGAGTGTATCCAGCAGGATAAAATAAACCAGGTCGCGGGTATCCAGTACGCCGCGGCTTACCGAATTATAATGTTCGGTGATCCCCAGGCTTTGCAGGCTCAGGTTTTGTAGCGAGAGCAAACCACTCAGGGAATCGAACCCGCTATAGAAAAAGAAGCATAAGAAAACAGCGATGGTAAAGGCAATCACCTGGTTTTTACTCACCGAAGAAGCAAACAAACCGATAGCCGTAAAAGCCGAGCCCAGCAAAAACAGCCCGATATAGGAGCCGATAACTGCACCGGTATCGATATTGCCCTGCGGGGTGCCTAATGTATAAACGCTGAAATAATATACAAGCGTTGGTACCAGGGCAAACAGCACGACCAACACACCGGCAAAATATTTACCCAATACAATTTGAAGATCGGTTAAAGGGCGGGTGAGTAATAGTTCAAAAGTACCCTCGCGGCGTTCCTCTGCCAGCGAACGCATCGTTATAGCCGGCACCAGGAACATAAATAGATATGGAGCGGTGCTAAAAAGGCTGTCGAGCCCTGCGTAACCGTAAGCCAGGATGCTGGTGTCAGGAAAAACCCATAAAAATAAACCTAAAACCAACAGGAAAACGCTGATGGTAACATAGGCTACCAACGAACTGAGGTAGGTGGTTATCTCTTTCTTTAATATAGGGAACACGTTATGGCTTTAATGTTGAAAGGTGGTAAAGTTACAATTTGCAGTGTTTCGGCAATAACAATTACCAGCAACTAACGAAAATTTGCAGAATAAATTTGATCTGCTGCTGCAATAGCTTGGATTTAAATGCTGACGTGGCCAGGATTCTCCTGCAGTTTCGGGCGATTATGCGGCCGAACCGCCCTGATAGCAGACTGGGCTGAGCAGCATTGCAGAATTTAATGATTTGATATATTCATGCCTGGCCCTGGTAAGTAAGCGCTGTATTTTAAAACTATAACCATTCTGCGCGATAGGCAACACGCAACGCACCAAACCTGATGGTCTGGTCACCCCAGTCTTCATACCGGAAAGAAAAATCTAAACTATTGTGGGTTGTAACCTGCAATGTGTAGCCAATCCCTACTGTAAGGTTAAAATACTTCTTCTTTTCGTAATTTGTTTCAATAGCGGCACCAAGTTCGCCCTCGGTGTATATACCGCCACCAATAAAATATTTTGCACCCACTTTAACAGGAATGAAAGATGCCAGCGGTGTTGAACCTGTTGGATTTTTGTAGGCATCTTTTATAAAAAACCTATTGTAAGCACCCGTTGCCGTTAAACTTAAACCTTCGCCCAGCGGATATTCACCTTTGAGAGAGACGCCCACACCGTACGGAAAGAATGCATTTTTCCGGGTGATCATCCCTTCGGCACCTATACTGATGGCTTTATTATTAGGCTGGGTGATAACGTTGCTATCCTGCCCGTGTGCGTAAACTGTAACAAAAGCAAATAGTATAAATATCAGTCTTTTCATATCAAATTACGGTTTTGTAATACGTTCAAATTTTATTTAAAATCATTTGCTATCACCAATTGAAGCGATACGCCGCCCTAATGGCCGTTTGCTGCAAACGGCCACTGCCCCAATTCTCATACCGCAGCCCAACATCCACACCGGTTTGTTTGCCGGTGGCGATAAAAAAGCCCGGACCAAGCGAAAATGCGAAGAGCGTATTTTTTGTATAGTTTGTTGCTAAAGCGACACCGGTTTCACCCTCTATATAGAAACCCTCCCCGGCGTAGTATTTGACACCGGCTTTTAAGGGCACGAAGCCAGCCGCATCCTGCGTTTTGTTGTTGCCTATCAACCCGCCTTTATAATAAAAATTGGTGTAGCCTGCCGTTACACTTAGGCTAAGTGAAGAAATCAGCGGCACTTCTGCTTTGCCGGAACCACCAAACCCAATGTTATAGATGCTGTTGCTTGGAATACCCAGATCTAGCCCAACCCCAAAACCTTTACCTGAAGTTTGGCCATGCGCATATCCACAGCAAGCTATAAAAATTAAAAGTAAAAACAATTTCATGTGCGATACGGATGGGTTTAGCTTGGCCGAAAATACGATTATAATTTTCCTTTTTAAAGTTTTACAGAACATAGCTCAGAGAAATTTTATTTTTAATATACCCGACTGCAATTACCGGATATGATGGGCTTGAAACCCTGATTTTCAAAAATATGACAATTGCCCGGCGAGTTAGCAAACCCTAAACCTTTCTGAAATGCGTAAAGAGGGAAGCGTGGCACCTATTTATTATTTTCACCCTCTTTACGTAGCAGAAAGGGCCGGGCAGTTAGCAAACCCGGGGTAAGTATACTCTGCGGCTGATGATTAGTGTTGCAATTTTTGAACAATCAACGTTTCAAACTCATCCGCGCATGGTGTTCCGCTAGAAATCCTAAACGCAATTTTTCTGATATCTAGCTATCACTATCATCTAGTTAAACGTAGGTCACCAATTAGGGCCAGCTAGATAATCTCTCCTCTTTTATTAATTAGTTAAGCTGATGAAGATGCTTTCCAGTGATTTGCCGTCATTACTATCCCGCAGGTTTTGCAGGGTATCGTTTGCTGCTATGGTGCCTTTATTAATAATAATTACCCGGCTGCACACGGCCTCCACCTCCTGCATAATATGGGTGGATAATACAATGGTTTTGGTTCTGCCCAAATCGGTTATCAGCTGGCGGATACCAATCAACTGGTTTGGATCCAGCCCGGAGGTGGGTTCATCCAGTATCAGCACCTGCGGATCATGGATGATAGCTTGCGCCAGCCCTACTCTTTGGCGGTATCCTTTTGAAAGCTGGTTGATCTTTTTATGCTGCTCGGGCGCCAGGCCGGTTTGTTCAAGCACTTCCTTGATGCGTTTTTCCGGTTGGGATAGTTTGTGGATGCCCGCCACAAATGCCAGCGCTTCTTTTACATACATATCAGTATACAGCGGGTTACTCTCCGGCAGGTAACCGATGTTTTGCTTTACCTCCAGGGGGTTTTTGCTGATATCAAACCCGCATACAGCTGCGCTGCCCGATGTTTGCGGAATAAAACAGGTGAGCATTTTCATGGTGGTAGATTTACCCGCGCCATTTGGCCCCAAAAAACCCAACACGCCCGGTCCTGCAGAAAATGAAATATTATCCACCGCTTTCTGCTGCCCGTAAATTTTTGTTAAACCTGATACCGAAATGCTCATTGGCGGTAAAGGTAGAAATTAGTCCGAAAGTCGGAAAGACGGTAAGTCCGAAAGATAAAATTAGTCCGAAAGTCGGAAAGGTAAATTAGTCCGAAAGTCGGAAAGACCGTAAGTCGGAAAGATTGATTTCCGGTTGTAAAGTCCGAAAGATAAAATTAGTCGGAAAGTCGGAAAGACAGTAAGCCGGAAAGATTGATTTTCGGTTGTAAAGTCCGAAAGATCGCTTCTCTGGTCGGAAAGTCCTTTTACCTCCCAGACTTACTGCCTTTCGGACTTCCCGACTAAAAACTTGCTGCCTTTCGGTCTTTCGGTCTTTCGGACTTTCCGACTAAAAACTATCTTTGCCTTCATTATGAGCAAATCGACCGACGAACTTTTTAAAAATGTTATATCGCACGCCAAAGAATATGGCTTTGTTTTCCAGAGCAGTGAGATCTATGACGGCCTGAGTGCTGTTTATGATTACGGCCAAAACGGTGTGGAACTAAAAAACAACATCAAGACCTATTGGTGGAAAGCCATGGTGCAGATGAACGATAACATTGTAGGGCTTGATTCTGCTATATTTATGCACCCCACCATCTGGAAAGCAAGCGGCCACGTAGACGGCTTCAGCGACCCGATGATTGATAATAAGGATAGCAATAAACGTTACCGTGCAGACCAGTTACTGGAAGATAAAATTGCTAAACTGGACGAAGAAGGCAAAACCAGCGAAGCGGAAGAGCTGCAGCTGGAGATGGATAACGCTTTAAAAGCGGAAGACCTGCCCCGCCTGCGCGAGCTAATTATTGAACAAAACATTACCTGCCCGCTTAGTAAAACCGCCAACTGGACGGATGTGCGCCAGTTTAACCTGATGTTTAGCACACAGGTAGGTGCCATAGCTGATGAGTCGGAAACCATTTATCTTCGCCCGGAGACGGCGCAGGGTATTTTTGTAAACTACTTAAACGTGCAAAAATCTGGCAGGATGAAGATCCCTTTCGGTATTGCGCAAATTGGTAAAGCTTTTCGTAACGAAGTGATTGCCCGGCAGTTCATCATTCGTATGCGCGAATTTGAGCAGATGGAAATGCAATATTTTGTACGCCCCGGCACGCAGCGCGAGTGGTTTGACAAATGGAAAACAGCGCGTTTGAACTGGCACCTGGCCTTAGGTACCGATGCTGCCAAATACCGATACCATGAGCATACCAAGCTGGCGCATTATGCGGATGCCGCCTACGATATTGAATTTGATTTCCCGTTTGGCTTCAAAGAGGTGGAAGGCATCCACAGCCGTACAGATTTCGACCTGAGCCAGCATGAGAAGTTCTCGCGTAAAAAAATGCAGTACTTTGATCCTGAGGTTGACCCGGAAACCGGCAAGCCTTATGGTAACTATATACCCTATGTAATTGAAACATCGATAGGTTTAGACCGGATGTTTTTGCTGACGATGATCAATGCTTTTGAGGAAGAAGACCTGAGCACTGAAGAACGCCAGGACAGCCGTACCGTTTTACGCCTGCACCCTTGCCTGGCTCCTGTTAAAGCCGCTATTTTCCCGCTGACCAAGAAAGATGGCCTGCCGGAAAAAGCCCGCGAAATAATGGACAGCTTAAAGCTGAACTTCAACCTGCAATACGAAGAGAAGGATGCTATCGGTAAACGCTACCGACGCCAGGATGCCATTGGAACGCCTTTCTGCATCACGGTAGATCACCAGACCTTGGAGGATAACACCGTTACCATCCGCCACCGCGACAGCATGGCCCAGGAGCGCGTAGCCGCTGATCAGCTGGAAAAGATCATTGGCGATTTGGTAAGCTGGAAGAATTTATTGTAGTGCCCCCTAACCCCCTGAAGGGGGAATAGAAGATATTAAAGAAAGCGCCTGGTTTACGGGCGCTTTTTTTATGATGTGGCCGTCTTGGGATTTATTGGATAAGTTATTTACCTCCCAACCTAAATTAGCCACAGAAAGAAACCCTTACTTAATGCGATTGTTTCCACTTAGCCATCGGCCTGTAAATACCCTGAAGCTATTAAACAATGGTTTTTAACGGCCACCCGAACCGACACAAAACGTCTGTTCAACGAGCAGCGATTTTTTGTATTACAAACCCAAACAATTCTCCCGCCAACTCCTTTTGTGTTTAAGATGAAAAAACACTTACATGCCTTCAATAAAAATTAAAGACCAACCATTTTACATCCAGGCCACTGCGGTGCTGTTTGGACTGGTTCTGCTGGTGTATTGCCTGGCTACGCTTACCGATATTTTAGTCCCGATTGCTTTTGCGGCGTTTCTCGCCGTGTTGCTCAATCCGCTGGTAAACCGGCTCGAGCGGATGAAAATACCCAAGGGTGTGGCTATTGGGGTGGCTTTACTGATAGCCATTTTGGTGGTTGTAGCGGTGTTTTATTTTTTGTCGACACAAATGGTACAGTTCGGCGATTCGCTGCCCATGCTGAAGAAGAAGTTCGGCGAGATCAGCATACACTTTAAAGACTGGATCCAGGCAACTTTTGGAGTTGCCATAGCCAAGCAGGATCAAATGGTGAAAGAAGCGCTGGGCAACAGCCAGGCCATGCTGGGCAAAACCCTTGGCGGCTTGCTGGGTACTTTAAGTATAGTAGTTTTACTGCCGGTATATATCTTCTTTATGCTGCTTTATAAAACGCTGATCCTCAATTTTCTGTATGAGGTTTTTGCCGAAGAAAACTCCAAAAAAGTTACCGAGGTATTATCAGAAACCAAAGCGGCCATACAAAGCTATATCGTGGGCCTTTTGATAGAAACGCTGATAGTGGCTGTCATGAATTCTGCAGCGCTGATGTTGCTGGGCGTAAAATACGGTATCCTGATTGGCTGTATCGGTGCGATTCTGAATCTGATCCCCTACCTGGGCGGTATTGTGGCCATAGCTTTACCGGTATTAATGGCTACGGTAACTAAAGATGGCTTTTCTACACAATTAGGCGTGATCGGTGCGTATATCGTGATCCAGTTTATTGATAATAATATTCTGGTGCCGCGTATCGTATCTTCAAAAGTGCAGATCAACGCACTGATGTCGATAGTGGTGGTATTGCTGGGTAACCAACTCTGGGGATTATCGGGCATGTTCCTTTCTATCCCATTTGTTGCGGTGTTAAAAATCATTTTCGACCGGATAGACGACCTCAAGCCATGGGGCAAACTGCTGGGCGATAACATCCCAACCAGGCACATGGGCCAGCGCTGGGGCAACCGCAACCGCCAAAAGGTAGTGGTGCCAAATGAAAAACAATAAAATAGGTCGCAAAAATTGTATAGCTACGGCAGGATCAATCAGCAAACAATATAAACTTTTTCAGCAAGAGACCTAGTTGCCGGGGTGATTCATCGGAGGTGATTCATGCAAATCTCAATCCATTTTTAAATTAAGCAAATCATTGACGGTGAGATTGTTACATTTAGAGCATAACAAAAACGGCGTTTCACCAAAAAGTGCAAGTTCCTGATAATCAATAGGATTGATGATTCAGGTGATTCACATTCGCGGAGTGAAACACCCTAACCTTATTTAAGCAAAAAGCGCCCGGAGTCGATTCAATTCCGGGCGCTTTTTGCTTAATATTTCTTTCTATCGGCAATAGCCAATTTACATGGCCTAACCACTAATGGCTCACCGGACTTCCACCTTTATCCAACGTTCCGTTTGTGAATAACAACGGGTTGACTTTTGACGGGTCGCCCTGGTATACCCAAATAATGTTGCCAATGTATTTGCGGAAAGCATCGCTTACCTGCTCCGGCGTCAGTTTCTTAATATCATCTACCAGGGTAACGGACCGCATCCAGTTGTTATGCAGCACCTCATTAGACACCATCGACGCGGCCTGCGCCTGGTTGGTTTCGTTCTTATAGTAAAAACCGGTTAGGTAAGTTACCTTCATATCAGCAACCTCTTCCGGCTTAAAACCCTCGGTTTTTACCTTATCAACCAGTTTATCAAATACAGCGATATATTTATCCGGCTGTGTGGTAGAAACCGAAAACCGGGCCGTTGCCGTATTGCCGGTATTGAACCAGGCCTGCGGCGCATAAGATAAACCATTGTTGGTACGTACCTCTAAAAAGTGCCTGTCGGCGAATATGCGCATGGCCACATTAAAGGCATTGTAGTCCGGCGTACCGGGTGTTGGGCCGCTGGTGATGCCCTCGACATAATTAGTCGCCAGATCGCGTTTTTCCGCAGAAAAGGTATTCTTGTAAGCCCTGAAAAATGATTTCTTGGCTTCGAACGGCGCACCCTGCTTCACACCAGCCAGCATAGCAGCTACTTTGGCTTCAATGTCCGCTTTAGGCAAATCAGCTACTACCACAATAATCATCCGGGACTTGGTGAGGATCTTATTATAGTATGCTTTTGTTTCTGCAGCGGTAAGGGTTTGTAGTATCGCAACGGTACCGTCGGGGTCCTTGGCGTAATCGCGGCCCGCAAATGCAACTTTATCCGCATATTTTTGGATAGCGGCATCCGGTTGTGCATCGTTAGATTTAAGGTTGTTGATAGCATCCTGTTTGATGCGTTCAAATTCTTTGGGGTCAAACGCAGGTTGGGTAATCGCCTCCACGTAAAGCGGCCAAACGGTGTTAAAATCGCTTTTAATGCAATTCATGCGGATCAAGGCGTATTCTTTGGTGTCGTAACCCCATAGTTCGGCGCTAACTTTATCCAGTGAGTTCTTAAAGCTGTTTTTGTCATGCTTAGTCGTACCGCACTCGGTTAGAGCGCTAATGGCCATACTTTCAATGCCCATTTTTTCGGCCGGATAGTTTTGCACCCCGCCCCTTATCACCGTTTGAATCTCCACGATATCGTTACCACTTGGCTGCACAATTACTTTAACGCCGCTCACTGTAGTTTCATAAGGTTTTTGCTGTGCGTTGGCGCTGTTGGTATTATATAGCGCTCCCACAATCAGCAGCGCAAATAAGTTGATCTTTTTCATATTAAATAGGATTAGGTTATTTAATGGCAACAAAAAATGTTTGTGCACCTGTTGCCTTACTGGTTTCGGGATTGATGATGAGCCCCGCCACTGAAGGTTTGCCGGTAATGTAAGTGCTGATATATTTTGCAATATCGGCACGGCTAACTTTTTGGTAGTTGCCGGTAATGTCTGTTCCGTAATTAAACGAAGCACTGCACCACCAAAAACTCAGTTGACTAGGCAAACTGCTTGGCTTTTCCATTTCGCGGCTTTGGTTGCGCAACAGTATGGCTTTCGCATCCGTTAACTGTTCATCAGTATAGTAATCAGCTTTTCCAAACTGCTTTATCTGATTTAAAGTTTCGTCATAACACTCTTTTAACTTATTAGGATTTGGTACAACAAATAAGGTAACCGCACCGGTATAATGTGATGTGGTGTAACTGATGCTTGCCGAAGATGCCAAACCTTTATCAACCAATGCCTGCTGTAATCTACTCGAGTTGAGCCCTGTGATGTAGGAAAAAACATCTGCCGCAACGGTACTTGCAGAATCCGTGATATAAGCCGGGCCCTGCCATGCAAAGTTCATGTAAGGCGTTTGTGCAATGGTACTTTCTTTAACAAAGGCGTCGCTCTTTGCCAGCGGCTTGAACGGCGGAATAGGATACTTTTCATGCGGGTTGAAACCACTGTTGGCCCAGTCGCCAAAAATAGCTTCTGCCTTTTTGAAAGCATCCTCGTGCTTAACATCCCCGCAAATGGTTAACAGGCTGTTATTTGGAAAATAATATTTATCCTTAATGATCATCATCTTCTCCGGTGTAGCGGTGTTAATGATCTCGTGCACACCAATGGGCATTTTACGGGTAATAAGATCGCCCCAGAGTGCTTTATTGGTTTCGTAATATAGCTGGAAGTAAGGGCTGCTCTCTGCACGCTGAAATTCGCCATCAACCACTGGGCGCTCCTTCTGCATGTCCTCGGCCCTGTAAATGGGGAAACGAATAGCCGAGTTCATGAACTTTAACCCAGCGTTCAAACTATCCCTATCGAATGTAAAGTAATAATTTACACGCTCTACGTTAGTGGTTCCGTTCCATATGGCGCCCAACTCCTGGGTGCGTTTCAGAAATTTCTCCTGGGTGGGATAATCCCGATTAGCCTTAAAAAACATGTGTTCGAACAGGTGCGATAAGCCACTGTACTCCGGGCCTTCGGTATAAGCGCCATTCTTAACCGCTATTTCTATAGTTGCTAAGGGCACTTTACTATTCTCTATAACAACAACTTCAAGGCCGTTCGGCATCTTTTTCCAGAAGTACCCTTTCGGGAGGCGGGGTTGTGCAATAGCGCACACAGAGCATAGCACCCCTATAGCTGTAATTGCTAAAAGTTTAGTGAATTTTGGAATCATATTTATGGGTAATTGTGAACCATAAATATATTGGAAATAAACTAACCTATCCTTTCAGTTACTATTTAAATTTCAAAGTAACCTTCTTGCCTGAAACGTTCTCCAAAAATGGTTTGAAGATCAGATCAGCATTGGTCTGTGCCTTGCCTAGCAAATTCATTTCCCGGGCAGTGTTCAGCATTTTCGCTTCGGCAATTTTGTAAACGTCCTCCACCATATCTTTTGCTTTATCGGGAAACCACACCCCCGACACATCATATACTTTTGATTTTTGATGATCGATCTTTACATAGCAGATCTCCGGCTTAGGCAGGGTTACCCATACGCTATCCTTGGTTTGCGAGATGTCGTCTTTCCGTACCTTGGTGAGATCGATACAGCCAGTTACCTCCCCTACCGCAACAAATAAAACCCGTGAATCAGGGAGAATCATATGCAATTCTTTTTTCTCTACCACATCCTTCATGGCATATTTAACTAACTCCAGTTTCCCCATTGATACAATGCGTGACACCATTACATCTTCCGTAATTTCACTACGGGTGGTGGTAAATTGATGCTTGATATAAAAGAACAGGAAAACCAAAAAGCCGATGATTACCAGCGCAAATGTGAGCGTGAGTGATATACGTGACCGGGATGTATTGAGCATGATATTTATCTAATCTATGGTACAAACATAAGTGGCGATGGTTTGCACCATCGCCACTTATCCAATAAAGTTAACTATGCGTTACGCGTAAGTAACAGTTAAGGTAATTGGCACGCTTAACGCTTTAGATATGATACAGCCGGATTTAGCACCTTCTGCAACTTCTTTAAATTTAGCTTCGTCGACACCATCAATTACAGATGCTTTCATTTCCAGGTGGATGCCTTTGATCTCCAATGCCTGCATATCCAGATCCAGGATAGCGTCAGTGGTTAAGTCACCAGGGGTAATACCTTGCTGAGTTAATGCCGCGCCAACTGCCATTGTGAAACAACCTGCATGTGCAGCAGCTATCAGCTCCTCCGGATTAGTACCGATACCATCCGCAAAGCGGGTTTTGAAAGAATATTGTGTTTTGTTAAGAATAGTGCTCTGGGTAGTGATCTCGCCTTTACCTTCTTGCAAGGTGCCGTTCCAATGTGCATTTGCTGTACGTTTCATAGTATTTGTTTTTAGAGTTTTACGAATTTAGTAATATGTTGTCTTGATCAAAAATTTTTGCTGTTATGATATTGTTTACAAATTATGCTCAAATACGGGCAGCGATCAGTGTAAACAATTAATGGAGAAAAAATTATTTATAGCTTACCACTGTGCCCTCTCATACTGCGAAGGCCATTTGGTCTCCACACCCAACTCATGTGCAGCGCGAAGCGGAAAATGAGGATCGCGCAGCAATTCTCGGGCAAGTAATACAACGTCTGCCTGGCCGCTTTCTATAATTTCATTGGCTTGTTTAGCTTCGGTTATCAGCCCAACTGCCCCTGTTAAAATATCAACCTGCTTTTTTACAGCTTCGGCAAACTCCACCTGATAGCCCGGCTTCAACGGGATTTTAGCGCCTGCAACGTTGCCACCGGTAGAGCAATCTATCAGGTCAACGCCCTTATCCAGCAACACCTTTGCCACTGCTATCGAATCGTCAATCGTCCAACCTCCTTCTGTCCAGTCGGTTGCAGAGATGCGCACAAATAAAGGGTATTCCTCCGGCCAAACTTCTTGTACTGCGGCTATAATCTCTAACAAAAACCGAATCCGGTTCTCAAAGGATCCGCCGTAACCGTCGGTACGCTGGTTGCTTAAAGGCGACAAAAACTCATGAATGAGGTAGCCGTGCGCGCCATGCAACTCAATAACCCTAAAACCGGCAGCTAAAGAGCGTACAGCCGCCGACCGAAAATCTGCTATTATTTTATCGATGCCTTCGTTGTCCAGCTCCAGCGGGGCGGTTTCTGAAGCCGTAAATGCAATAGGGCTTGGCGGCAGGGCCTCCCAGCCATTTTCGTGTTCAGCAGCAATCTCCTTCCCTCCTTTCCAAGGCACCTCGTGACTTGCCTTTCCACCGGCATGAGACAACTGGACCCCCGCAAATGCACCTTGTTCTTCAATAAAATTAGTGATCTCTTTCAGCTTTGCAATCTGCTCATCTTTCCAAATACCTAAGTCGCCGTAAGAAATGCGGCCTTCCGGAGATACTGCAGTGGCCTCAGTAATTATTAAACCGGCACCACCTACGGCGCGGGCACCTAAATGCACCAGATGCCAGTTATTTGCAAAACCATCTGTACTGGAATATTCACACATCGGCGATACAACTATACGATTCTTTAGTTCGATACCTTTAATTTTGAGCGGGGAAAAAAGATGCGCCATAATAATTTATTTGTTGCAAATATGGTAAGTAACACTAATCAGCAGCTCACTGTTTTGTCATATGGGGCTAAAACCGTACAAATTACTTTGCTATGAACTTTTATAGCTAATTTGCGTTAGGTTACTTTGATCAACTATTGCGTTAACCCTAATCGCCCAATAATTTGACCACTTATACAACACTCATCATCCTTAGCGGACTGGTTATTTTCAGTTATCTCTTTGATTTAATAGCTGGGAAAACAAAAATCCCTTCTGTCATCCTGTTACTCGTTTTAGGCATCGGTATTAGGTTAATTGTTGATTATTTCGGCTTATCCAAGTTCAATTTCAACGCCATATTACCCGCATTGGGTACACTTGGATTGATCCTTATCGTTTTTGAAGGCTCGCTGGAACTGAAATATAGCAAAAGCAAAAATGCTATTATCAAAAAGTCGTTTCTCTCGGCATTAACGATCCTGCTGCTGACTGCCGTGCTTGTTACAACAGGTTTTTGGTATATCAGCGGCGAAAGTATTTATAAATGCTTTATCAATGCCATACCTTTTTGTGTCGTGAGTTCTGCCATTGCTATTCCGTCGGCATCCGGCATGAGTAAGGACAAGAAAGAATTCATCATCTATGAATCCTCTTTTTCAGATATCCTTACCGTTATCCTGTTCAATTTTATGCTGAGCAATAACAATAGTATTAACATTGGTTCTTTTGCTACGCTGGGTATCGAGCTGATACTAATATTGGTAGTGGCGGCTGCATCTTGCCTGCTCCTACTTTATTTAATAGGCCGCTTAACCCACCATGTAAAATCATTTTTAATTATTGCCATACTAATCCTTGTTTACTGCATTGGTCAATCTCAACATCTGTCATCACTTATCATCGTACTGGCGCTTGGCTTATTTTTAAATAATGCCGGGCAAATTAATTTCACATGGTTTCGGAGACATTTTATTTATCCAACGCTTGGTCATGATATTAAACAATTATTCCAACTCTCTGCAGAAAGTGCCTTCCTGATGCGTACTTTTTTCTTTGTGATCTTTGGGTATACCATGGACCTGTTTCAGCTGCAAAACTTGTCGGTGATCATCAACGGGGGCATGGTGCTGATATTGATATACCTCGTGCGGTTTCTGTATATTAAAGGCGTTTTAAAAACAAGCTTGCTGCCCGAACTGGTGCTTGTGCCAAGGGGATTGATTAGCGTTTTGCTCTACTACAATTTGCCTGCTGCTGTGAAAATTCCAAATGTTGGTACGGGTTTATTATTTGTGGTGATACTGGGTACCAGCGTTATCATGAGCCTGGGATTGCTGGCTACCAAACGGCAAACACGCAGCACTCAGGAATTTGAAGATGTTTAGTTTTTTAGTGCATTATTAATGAAGTTGTTATGAGTTAATACAAAAACTACTCTATCAATTTCGCGAGTTCTTTCTTACTCTTCACCAGCAACACTTCGTCGTTATCAAGTGGCAGATAGCCGTACTCATAGCAAAAAAAGTAGCGTGAACCAGCCTGGGTTTTAAAGCTGCTTGTAAAATAATCGAAGTTAAACCCTTTAATAAGCATCTTATCCCTCGTAATTTTGGTTTTCCCGGTGGGATTTAGCTCCTCTATGATGCGGCGGTTTAGGCGCAGGATATTATTGATGTTCCGTACCAGATTATAGCTGTTACTGTTTAATTGGTTATTGTAATTATTGCGGCACAGATCGTTACAGAATTTCTTATCAGCGCGGCCCTGTAGTTTGTCGCCACAGTCTAAACAGGTTCTTTCGGCAATCATCTTATAAAGTTAGGTAATTACTCGGCATTTATATACCTATGTAACCCAAGGGTTTCTAGTTGTCTAAATTAATTTTTAGATTTGTCTAAAAATAGAATTAGGTATGGCAAGTGATAACAAGAATGATAGTGACTTTTTTTTAAATGATATTGGTCAAACTTGTTTTATTGATCCTTATCGTAATACAAAAAATAAGGGCGGTGAGATTATATCAAATCCAATTATTTTAGAGGCTTTAAACCACGTGCAGGAAGCTTTAAAATTATCTGGCCTTCAAGGTCATATCCAACTGTCCACTGATTTAAGGAACTTGAATTTATGCGATTTAAAGGCGGGTAAGATTCAAGTGTTTGTCCAGTGTCATACGGGAAAACTTGTCCAGATTGCGATTTGATATTTATTGTTATATATCCATGAAGATCTTTAATAAGATCAAGGCTAATGTACTCTCCTAATATGCTGAGTAATTGGTCTTCGTCATCCTTTTGAGTAACAAATACAATTAGTTGAATCGGGTCTAATTCGCGGCTAATTAAAGCATCTTCAATTTTAATAAGGTTCATGCTCCTAAAATTAAGTTGTGCCACTTGTATGCCAAATTTTTTTTTTTGGTAACTATCTACAAGTTTACTTTAATGAATTTTATAGGTTATTAACCCGTTCAGCTAAGTCTGTCAACCTATCCATAGTTAATACTAAATGCTCCGATTGACCTAAACAAAAATTATCTAATGATTCAAACCGTGCAGAGTAGATATCAATTATTTTTTCAAGAGTATCTATTCGTTTACTCATTAAATCATTTGTGGTTTGCATTAAATCAATTGCGGCTCGCATTAATTCTATTTCGTTCATAAAGGCTATAGGTTTTAAAGTATAAAAAAAAGCCACTCTACCAAGTGGCTTAAAAAGTTATTCTTTCGGCGTTATTAGGTAAATTGAGAACTCTTCAAATTCATTGCGCACCTCATCTATCAAAGGATTTTCCAAAAGCGTTAAAAAGCCTAAATACATATCCTTTTTTTCGGCGGTGTCATCCCCTATAACAATTTCTATTGAGTGCTTAATGAAGTTTTTTCTTTCATGTGATACCTTGGCCCAATTTTCAAAAAGTCTATTTCTACAGGCTTGCTTACCATCATTTGCATCACAATGATATAGCAATACAGTTTCAATACCTTGTTGCTCTAAAAAATCCAATGCTATTTTATAAATAGTCTCAAAAACCATCGGGTCTTTTGATTTTTTTGAATCAGCAACGAATTCTTTTTTATGGAATCCAAAAGCAAAGCCTTTCTGCAATAATAGAGGAAAATCGTTTACATAATCTGTGTATTCATCCATTTTGAAATACACAGTATATCCCGATTTATCGGAGGTGGTAAATATATAATAAAAACTGCCGTCTTGATCTTCGGCCTCCGCGTATGAGTAATACTGATCGGGCAATTACTTAGACTTTTTTACTTTATTAAACATCGAAAGGTTTTCGATTTTCTTGAATGTCTCCGCTTTCTTACGATTCAAATCCTCAAAGAATGCAATAGCCTTTGAGTTGCTTGGCGATATTACGATTTTTTTGATTTCCATTTTGATTCCTTTCTATACGATTACGCACAAACATATGAATTAGTTTCAATATTGAAAACAAAGGACTTATATGAAAAAAAGGCATTGATACCTTAATAACTGTAAAGATACCAGTGTTTTGTAGTTGCAATTGTCAATAGGAACAATTACATGCGATATACTAAGTTATTAGTGTCTTTGTATACCACTATATGCAAAATGTACAAATGTACATTGCAGGGCCTTAAAATAGCTATTTATAAAAATTATAAATAGTAAATAAAATGTAATTTTATTACATGCAAGAAAAATATGTTCATTTCTTGTCTTTGGGGTTGTAGTCTAACACCGTTTTAACTGTGTTAGGGTTAACCAAAACTTCCATTAAATTTTCAAACGGAATGTTAAATCCGTTCATTACTTGCTCAGGATGCTTGTCTACTTTGGGCTTAACTTGCTTTTTTTTCTTTTCCTTTGCCATGGTTAGTTAACGCTTTGTAAGATATGCGGTGACTTGACAAAGATACTAATTTATCAAAGCGTTGTGCCTCTGTAATGTGTCGGCTATTAAATCTAAAAGCAAATTCCTCTAAATAGTTTTGTACGTGCTTAGTACTGATAAAATGATACGTGCCATAGATACCTCTTTTAAGCACGCTCCAAAAGTTTTCTATAGTATTGGTATGTACATCACCACGTACATATTCTTTTAGTACATGCTTGATAGTTTGATGCTCATACAACCTATCCATCGTACCGTATGCAACATGCTCGTCAGACATTAACTTAGATCCCTGATGTACTGACTTAACTAAGAATGGGATAATGTTAGCGTAATCAGTTGCATCAATTACTTTAAGTTTAACTTCGCCACCTCTTTCTATTGCACCTGCTACGGCTATTTTACGCTGAAAACCTACTTTCTCAATTAGTTCCCTTTTTTTCTTGTGCATATTTCCAGGCTTTCCACCTATGTATGTTTCATCAACCTCTACTGGTGCATCATTGCCTAACTTATTCGGGTTATTAAAGGATTGCATTTTAACAGCATTGCGAATGCGTTGCATCATAAACCATGCGGTTTTTTGAGTTACGCCAATATCTCTACCTACTTGTACTGATGATATGCCTTTACGGTGCGTTGTAAGGATGAAGATAGCCATAAACCATTTCGACAAGGGTACAGTGCTCTTTTCAAAGATAGTGCCTTTAATGGCGCTAAAATGCCTCCTGCAAGCGGCACACTTGTAGCGTACATACTTGCCTTTCAACTCGTACACATGATCGTGCTTGCAAAACGGGCAAATGGTTTTACCTGCCCATCTTAATTGAGTTAGGTATTCAATACAGGTTTCCTTTTTTTGAAAGTGTATTGCAACATCGTTGATAGTGCGGAATGGTAATGATTTGCCTAATTGCATCTTAGTAAGTATAAACTTGTATAATTAAATTACTCTACTTACCTTTGAAGTAGATATAAAAACAGGAGCGGGGGCCTCTGCGCTCAAGCTTTACCCCCTGCTATCATGGGCTTAAACACCCAGTTTACCTGTTTTACGGATGATTAGAGGGAATCTCTCTCGATAACATAATCACCCAAACTTTTCAAACCGCTTTGCTAATTGCCTCGGAAACATCCAGCAAAGCGGTTTTTTAAATTTTATATTAATATAGTCTGCTTTACTTGTAAAGCGTTTTCATCATACATATGCTCTGGCTTTGGTTGCATGTTTTCGTCTAACCATGCTACACTACCATAAAATGTATTGCTATTATTAGTGCCTACTTGTACTTTAGTAAGTGTGCCTTGTTTTAACAATAGATTTTTAGCACTTCCCAAACCCTTTTTAGCTTCCTCTAAAGAAATCTTTGCTTCAAAAGCATTAACTATGTTAGCCATTTCGCTTATTGACAGGAAACGAGAATACTGCTTTAATATACCTGCAATCTTTTTTTGGTAACTATCATCTCGGTTGTAAGGCATCTTTTCACCTGAAACTAATTTTCTTTCAGTTTTTGATGTATCACTGCTACTGTAATTAATTGGATCAACACTCGCAAAAGATATTATTGCCTCAATGTGTTGCACTTGGTCTAACAGCAAATTACGCTTCGCTATTAAGTCTTCTATAAATGATTGATTGTACATTGCCTCGGATGTTAATGTTCTCCAAAGATACGGTGATAGGTTTCAATAATCCTAATAATATTTAAAATAAAATAAGGGGTTACGAAAGAGCAACACAAAGTGTTATTAAGTGGCACTTATAACTGTTAAATTATTAGGTTATAAGTATATCTATATATACATCTTGTTGTATAGAATGATTTACTACTTTATTTATTACTACTGACAATAGACACAGTTAAGACTTAAATGTAGCACAATTAATAACCATTCTATTTACTTCAACCTGTATATGTTCTTCTTCCCTTGCTTCTCTGCAACTATCTTACCTGCCTTAAACATACGGCTACACACATAAGTAATACGGCTGTAAAACCTATCAGCATGCTTAACATGCCCATCAATCCGCAATATGTATTCAGTAATAGCAGCGGCATCACCAAACTGTACTTTGCTCAACACATACAACACTTTCTTCTCCGCACTCATAGACGGGTTATAGAATAATGTTGCCTCCATCACTGAATCATCAAATACAATCTCGTCAGGGTCATCCACCATATAGGGCAGAGCATCCAACACACTAATAGCTTTGATGTTCTCAAACGCCTTGATAGCCATCTCTACTCTATCCAGTTCCATACGCAACTTCAATTTCCTTAGCTTAAGTTGTGCTAAAACTTGTGCATCGGTCATCTCATTAACTCCTTGTGCCATAATATTCTATCAATTTACATCCTATCAATAGCACAATGTTCTTGTTTTTATTTAATACAATACACAACATCACCTGTATTTTTTTGGGTGTAATGCGTATATAACTGCCAATTACTCATCCGTTTGCAAACGCGTGCAAACGGATATTGTCGTTTATAACCATTTATTAACCGACTAATATTCAAGGCCTGACGCAACTTTGCATTGTCAATAAATCAACAAATTAAATCTAAATACTAAACACGATGACAACATTAAAAAACAGCGTCAGGCTGATTGGCAACCTGGGTATGGACCCGGAAGTAAAAACATTTGAAAACAACCGCAAACTGGCCCGCCTATCTATAGCGGTCAACGAAAGTTACAAAAACGAAAAAGGCGAAAAAATTACCGAAACGCAATGGCACACCATAGTGATGTGGGGAGCGCAGGCAAGCCTTGCTGAAAGCCTCCTCAAAAAAGGCGATCCTATAGCTATTGAGGGTAAACTGGCCAGCAGAAATTACAATGATAAAGACGGCGTAAAACGCTATGTTACCGAGATTGTGGTAAATGAATTTGTAAAGATCGGTGCGAAGGTATGAGCGGAAGGTGGGCTGAAGCCGGATTTGCTTCATTGCCGTCGGTTAAAACCGACGGCAATGAACGGGCGAGATCGGATTAGAGAAGGTGATCCGCTTCGTTGCCATTCGAGGTTTAGCTACCGACAGCAATTAAGCAGAGCATTCAAAAGATCGCTTCATTGCCGTCACTTTCAAGTGACGGATGGTTGAACCAGCGGCAATAAGCGGTGCGTTCAAAAAGATTGCCTCATTGCCGTCCCTTTTAAGGGAAGAAAGATTGAACCAGCGGCAATAAGCGGTTGGCTCAAAAAAACAGTTCACTGCCGTCCCTTTTAGTGACGGATGGTTGAACCAGCGGCAATAAGCGGTTGGCTCAAAAAAACAGTTCACTGCCGTCCCTTTTAAGTGACGGATGGTTGAATCAGCGGCAATAAGCGGTGCGTTCAAAAAGATTGCTTCATTGCCGTCACTTTTAAGTGACGGATGGTTGAATCAGTGGCAATAAGCGGTGCGTTCAAAAGATTGCTTCATTGCCGTCCCTTTTAAGGGAAGAAAGATTGAACCAGCGGCAATAAGCGGTTGGCTCAAAAAAACAGTTCATTGCCGTCACTTTCAAGTGACGGATGGTTGAATCAGCGGCAATAAGCGGTGCGTCCAAAAAGATTGCTTCATTGCCGTCACTTTCAAGTGACGGATGGTTGAATCAGCGGCAATAAGCGGTGCGTCCAAAAAGATTGCTTCATTGCCGTCACTTTCAAGTGACGGATGGTTGAATCAGCGGCAATGAAGCGGATGATCCAAAAAGATCGCTTCATTGCCGTCACTTTCAAGTGACGGATGGTTGATCCAGCGGCAATAAGCGGTGCGTTCAAAAAGATTGCTTCATTGCCGTCCCTTTTAAGGGACGAAAGATTGAACCAGCGGCAATAAGCGGTTGGTTCAAAAAAACAGTTCACTGCCGTCCCTTTAAGAGACGGAGGGCTAGTAATAGTTTGGCTTAAGCTGCACTAATAATTTATCATCAACTATACAAACGTATGTCATTCGTGAAAATCTGGATCCATTTAGTTTTTGCAACAAAAAATAGAGAGCCCTGGCTTGAGAAAAAATTAAGAACTGATATGTGTCACCACATAATTGGGAATTGTAGGGAAAAGGATATATTCCTTCAAGCTATTGGTGGCTACACCGATCATCTACATTGTCTAATTTCATTAGGCAGAAACCAAACAATTGCGAGCGTTGCTCAACTTATAAAAGGTGAATCTGCCTATTGGACAAATAATAATAAAATAATTGACGAGCCTTTTAGGTGGCAAGACGATTATTTCGCGGTATCTGTTGGCGAATCACAGGTTAACAGGGTTGTCCAGTACATCAAGAACCAGGAATTACATCATAAGAAAAAATCTTTTGAAGAGGAAACTAAAGAATTTAATGTAGCTTATGGCTGGTCTTTAAAAAAGGTTTAATTTTTAGGCTACTTTTTTTGTGATAAAGTGAAGCAGCGGCAAATGGCACAATACATAAGGCTGTTACCTCATTACCTCTTTTTTCAAAGGAAACAACGGTGCCTACAATCCCCCCCTTACGGTGTCCCCAAAGCCACCGGCAATACTTTTCCGTTAAAAAATCGGTGGCCGGTTACCGCAAAATCGGCAATGTATTTGCCCATTTCAAACGCCATTACCGGCGACTCGTAGCCGGGGAATGCCTGCTCGAGCATCTCGGTTTGAGCGGACCCTAATGCCAGGCAGTTTACTTTAATTCCTTGCTCGGCCAGCTCCTGAGCCAGGCATTCTGTTAGCGTGTGTAAGGCAGCTTTACTGGCTGAATAAGCCAGCAGGCCGGGGAACTTTGCGCTGCCCTGATAGCCACCCATACTGCCAATATTTACAATATGCGCACCCTCGCTCATAAACTTTAACAAACTTTGGATAATGCGCACATGCCCAATGTAATTACTTTGCAACATCTCCACAAAATCGGTTTCCAGCAATTCCATAAAGGGTTTATTTACCAGCACTCCTGCATTATTGATAAGTACATCAACACGGTTATCAAAGTTAGCAGCTATGAACTGCTGCAAACCTGCATAATCATCATGAACGATATCAAATGCAATGGCAAAAACTTCACAATCTGGATTAAGGCCTTTAGCGATTTCCAGCAGTTTTTCTAACTTACTTTGCGACCGCGCCAGGGCTATTACCTTATGTTTACCCGATAGTATTAATTCCAATACAGCTTCGAAACCTACGCCGCTGCTGGCACCTGTTATAATAATGTTCATTAGCTCCCTAACCCCCTGAAGAGGGAGTAAAATTTAAGTTGTTGAATCCCGAAACCACGCTCATCTGATTTCCTGCTGCAATTCCACCAGATCTTATATGCTCGGAAAAAGGTTTCGACCTTTGATCTCGTCCAATATTTTGATACGATATATTTGTAAATCGCCTTGATCTGTCGGTTTTTCAGTTATCGTATCCTAAATTACGAACATTAAATTAAACCACCAACTTTTGCGCTACCGGGTGTTTAATAAGATACAGGCCATCATTAATAAGCTTTTTATATTCCGGTTCTTTGGCAGCTTTGCTCTCTAAAAAACAGCGAATCTCCTCTGCCAGTTTAGGTTCAGCCTGCTCATGATCAAGCAATTCCAGGATCTCCAATGCGCAAAGCCAATCATCATAATAGAACTTTTGAAGCATCAACCATACGTTACCCAGGTACCCGTAATCGCCGCCTTTGTGCCTCCGGTTACGCACCTGGCGATACAGCTGATGTAATTGCAGAGTGTGCTGGTCATATTGAGGATGGTGCGTGCCGATAACTGATTTATATGCAATCTCCAGAAATTCATCTTTATCCGCAGCTCCGCAAAATACAGATGTTATTTTTTCACCAACCGCCATATCATAAATACCCCAAGACGGATCGAAAAGGATTTCGCCATCAGCAGCCTTAATCGTACAATTGCTAAAAGTGATCAATAAAATTTTGTTGTTTTCATGGTGAATGGCTTTCACTGTTCCGGAAACCGTAATCCCGCTTTCAAAAATCAACCCGGCGATTTTACCTGCTTCTATACCCGCTTGTATACAATCAGCCTCCGTAAAATCTTCGGGGGCCTTTACAAAGCCTTTTAGTTTGCCAACAGGAGAACTAAACCCATCTTTATGATATTTTTTGCCGTGGCCTTTCAACTGTTTATCATGGAATGATAACGCTGTTGGGCCTGTGGTTTTAAGAAATGAAATACCGCTCGTTCCATCTATAAATTCACTAAAAGTACCCGAAACCTGGAGGCCGGAGCTGTATATCGCGGTACAAGTATTTTTACTATCGATAGCCTTCTGCAAACCATATACCCCGCCACGCCGAAAGGCCATGGTATCTGCAAACTGTTCCAGCACATTGATCAAATTTTGGAAGTTTGGGGTTACAAACAACTGTGGCTGGGTTTTGGTAATATCGTAGGTATAGTTAATGGCATCTATGGTATATGGCAGTTTCTTTACCTCATCCAGCATGCAGCTAGCGCTTTCACCAATGGAAGAAAGCAAGCCTGCCCCATAGATCTTGGGCGCATCCAGCGTTCCAATGAGTCCGTATTCAACCGTCCACCAATGCAAACGGCTAAGCAGCGCCATTTCAGAAGGCTCACCCATATTATCCTGGTACCAGGCCACTAACTGCTCAGCTTTTTGAATTTCCGCTTCGCTGGCATCGGGCATTTCTTTCAGGATGGATAAAGCCCTTATCGCTTCATATAGTTCATAATCCTGTGCGCTAAACATCGCCTTAGCGCCTATCGATCCAAAATAACTCAGATATTCATGGTAATCCTTGTCTGCAATAATTGGCGCATGCCCGGCCGACTCATGAATAATATCCGGAGCAGGCGTGTATTCAATATGTTTCAACTGGCGGATATCGGCAGCAATAACCAGCACCCTATACGCCTGGTATTCCATAAACGCTGCCGGGGGGATAAAACCATCCACCGTAACAGCACCCCAGCCAATTTTGGCCAGTGCATTATTCATATCCTGCAAGTCGGGAATTTTTTCTATGGTTAAGCCCGCCTTCTCCAGTCCGGGAATATATGGGTAGTAAGCAACGTCTTTTAGATAACTGTAGTTCTGCCGCATTACATAACGCCACACGGCGTGATCTACCGGCGTGTAGTGCTCATAATGCTGGTGTACAATAAATTGCTTTAAATGCGCAGGAAGTGCCGCAACCTGCGGGTTATTAAAATCATTAAATCGGCTCATAAAAGCGGTTTTTCTGGTGGTTCCTGTTACAGGAACAGCAAATAACCGATTATGATTCGAGAGATTTTGGATTTAGAATATAATATTTATTTAAGCCTCCGCATCAGAATTAAATTCGGGTTTGGGCAGGCCCTCCTCCAAACGCTTAGGGCGTATAACATAATAAATACCGAATAAAGCCACGATAAGCGAGATCAGGTAAAATGAGCCCGGCAGGAACACGGCCAGGCTTTTTTCCATAGGGAACCATCGGGTAAGATAGGTAAAAACCGTTTCGCGGATGCCGGCTCCGCCTATACTGATCGGTATAATAGTAGCCAACGCCGATATTAGGAAGGATAAGAGATAGGGCGAAAATTTGCCGTTAAAATCCTGCCCCATTAATACAAATACAATGGTGAGCACCTGAAGCGCCTGTACACCTATCGCTTTTAAGTGCCCTTCGAAAAAATAATGGGTGTACTCTCTGAAAAACTTGTAGGCAACAAAATAGTAAATAACGGACCCTAAAGTAAATAAACCTAGAGGGATCCCGATATGAATATCAATTTGTGGAATTAAAAAGATGAGTGCAACGGTAATTAAACCGATAGCCCATAATCCGCTCAGCCGGTCGAACATGATGGCCCAAAACACTTTTTTAGCCGGATGCTTATAAGTTTTACTGAGCAGGTAAATTTTATAGCCGTCGCCACCGATACCGCCGGGCAGCAAAAAATTATAGAATAAACCCAGCAGGTATAAACGAAAGTTAAAACGTGCATCCAAATGCAGTTTAATAGATTTAAAATAGCTGGAAAGCCTCCAGGAAGAGATCACCATACTGCCAAAAAAGCTGATCAGTGCGGCAAGCATCCACCAGTAATTAGCATGTAGCAAGCGGTATTTAACCTGCTTAAGCAGATCTTCTTTCCCGTGGAACAAAAGGTAAAGCAAACCGGTAGTCACTGCAATTTTCAGCAGCAATTTAGTCGCGCTCCACACCCGGTCTTTCCAGGTTTTGGGCTTCAGCGCCTTTTCCGTTTCTTCTACTTCGGTTTCAGCTAAATCTTTCATTTGGGTGCAAAGCTATGTTTTTTTTAGATTTCACATTTTGATTTCACAGATTTTAACATTGATTACACAGATTTCCACCATTGTAAGCTACTTAACTCCTGTGCAATATCAATATCAAATCAGTGTAATCATCTTTGTTGCCCGGTGTAATCCATCTATCAAATCGGTGTAATCATTCCTATTAGTTGGCGAAATCCTTAAATCAAATAACTATTTTTGCGGCAAATTTCTATGCTATGAGTAAGGTACAAGTAGGATTGGTGCAGATGACCTGCACAGCCAACAAACAGGAAAACCTGGATAAGGCGATTGGTAAAGTGCGCGAAGCTGCTGCCAAAGGTGCGCAGATCATTTGCCTGCAGGAACTTTTTACGTCGCTATATTTTTGCGATGTGGAAGATTACGATAATTTCGCATTAGCGGAGTCGATTCCTGGTCCGTCTACCGATGCTTTGTCGGCTGTTGCGAGCGAACTCGGCGTGGTGATCATCGCCTCTTTGTTTGAAAAACGCGCGCAGGGTGTTTACCATAACACTACTGCTGTTTTGGATGCCGATGGCCAATACCTGGGGAAGTATCGCAAAATGCATATCCCTGATGATCCGGGCTTTTACGAGAAGTTCTACTTTACCCCGGGCGATTTAGGTTACAAAGTTTTTAAAACTAAATTTGCCACTATAGGCGTGCTCATTTGCTGGGACCAATGGTATCCGGAAGCATCCCGTATCACCGCCCTGATGGGTGCTGAGATCCTCTTCTATCCAACGGCCATCGGCTGGGCAACCACGCAGGATGAAGCTACTAACGTGGAGCAATATAATGCATGGCAAACCATACAGCGCTCGCACGCAGTAGCCAACGGTGTTTACGTAGTAAGCGTGAATCGTGTAGGTGAAGAGGCCGGCGTTAAATTCTGGGGCGGATCATTCTTTGCTAATCCCTTCGGTGCTGTGATGCACCAAACTACTCCAGATCAGGAAGAGATCGTTGTAATGGAACTGGATCTGAACAAATCTGACTACTACCGCAGCCATTGGCCGTTTTTAAGGGATCGGCGTATAGATAGCTACCAGCCGATAACAAAACGCCTTTTGGATAATGACTAATAAAAAGTCCGGAAAGTTCGGAATTCATTAAAATAACTTATGTCATCTAAACAAAACACCTACGGCACTTTTCGTCTTTCCGACTTTCCGACTTCCGGACTTTCGGACTTTCCCGCTACCGTCGGACTTCACTTCCCTGCCGAATGGGCACCGCATACTGCCACCTGGCTCAGCTGGCCGCACAAAGAAGCTTCGTGGCCGGGCAAATTGGGTATGATCTACGGGAAATATGCCGAGTTTGTTAAAGTGCTTACCGAAGGCGAGATCGTGCGCATTAACGTGGTTGACGAGCAAATGGCGGCTTTTGCCAAACTGCAACTGCAACTGGTGGGTGCCGATCTGAACAAGGTGGAATTTTTTGAGTTCGGAACCAATGATGCCTGGTGCAGGGATCACGGTCCCGCGTTTTTGGTGAATTACGAAACCAAAGAAAAAGCCATCGTAGACTGGGGTTACAACGCCTGGGGCGATAAATATCCTCCGTATGACCTGGATGATGTGATACCGACCAAAATTGCCAACCACTTTGGCCTGCCTGTTTACCATCCCGGCATTGTGATGGAAGGCGGATCAGTTGATTTTAATGGTGCAGGTACGCTGCTTACCACCACCGCTTGTTTGCTGAATAAGAACCGTAACCCGCATTTAAACCAGGGGCAGATAGAAGGCTACCTGCAAAAGTATTATGGTGTGGAGCAAATTCTTTGGTTGGGCGACGGCATCATCGGAGACGATACAGACGGCCATATTGATGACATTACCCGCTTTGTAAATACCGACACCGTAGTTACTGCTGTAGAAGAAAACAAGAACGACGAGAACTACCACATCCTGCAGGAAAACCTGCAAACACTAAAAACCATGCGCCTGCTTAACGGCAAGCAACTGAATATTGTAGAGCTGCCGATGCCTGATGCCGTTATTTACGACGATCAGCGGTTACCGGCATCTTACGCTAACTTTTATATCGGTAATGCGGCTGTGGTGGTACCCACCTACCGGTCTAAACACGATGACAAGGCTTTGGATATCATCCAGGGCTGCTTCCCGGATAGGAAAGTGGTTGGGATAGATTCTACAGATATCATTTGGGGTTTGGGCAGTTTCCATTGTTTAAGCCAGCAGGAACCGAGCATTTAACTATAAATCGACGTAATACCAGGGAATGTTTAGAAGGCCCTTTTTTAGACATACCTTAACATCAAAACCGATCGATGCAAGATCAAACTGACTTTTTGAAATCTGTAGATCTCTGGAATTACTTATTGGCCCCCAAGGGGTAAGTTTAATATGATAGGTTATTTTTTTGCCGTGTTCGATATTTAGGTCTTTCACTTTTGCGGAAAATGGTTGTGGTCTTGATTGATCCAAATCGCAATTCACCGTTAACGTAAATCCTAACGCATAAAATAAGGCAAACGTTAACATCCCAATTATTTGTCCTTTCGCGGCACCGTCAGTTTTGTCAAAACCTTTCCAATAAATTAAACCGAAAAACAACAAGGCAATAAGTGCGATTGGTAAGTAAGCGCGATTGACTTCTACCAAATTGTAACTGACGATGCCTTTAACAAACAACATGCACACCGGGAAAAGCATACCGTAAATAACATTGGGATGTGGGCTTGTTTTTTTTGTGATAAACTTTATTAAACCGTGGTGCCTGAATAACAATATAACTCCCAGAACGGGATAAATTAGACTTATAAAGGTAAAATACAAACTGCCAAACAGCGTATTAATAAAAAACAGGGCAATTAAAAAACTTAAGCCCAAAAGGTTGTAAATCACCGTGACTTTGCTGGCCTTTTGTAGCTTAGTCATTCTTTCTTCTTGTGAATAACCTATTTCATTATCGCTTAATATATTGTTCAATAACTTCTGAGTTTCAACAGCATTTAAATCCGAAAAGCGGTTGCTGAGCTCTCGTATCAATCCATCACTATCACCGATGCTCCTGTAATCGTTTATCATGATCCGGCGTACACCTTCCACATTTGAGTAGATGAATATTGCTTTATCTTCCACCCTAAAGCCTTTTATATCATCATTTGATACCTCTCTGGTTACGAACATCCCACTAACACGTATCGAAATGTTTGATAAAACAACTTTTCTTTTAAAGATATACATACCGAGCAGTACCCCGACTGTAGTTAATACCAAGCAAATAATAACTCCGGCTAACGGAGTACTCGAATTATGCGTATTGGAGAGTAAAAAAATTGCAAAGCCGATCAAGGCTAACGACCCCAAACTGTACAAAGTTTTCGATCCTTTAGATATTTTATACTGTTGTTCCATTGTAATTACTCAGGTTTCGCAAGATATGACTTCCACACTTAACCTCCCCAATTTTTTTCACCGACAATTTATCCGTACTTACCGACTTCTTCAACGGCATCGCCAATAATGCATTTGCATATGTGATTTCTTACTGTAGTTTTGGATAACAATAAAAATTACAGAAATCATGAACACCAATATAGATCAAAAACCTAACCGAGCCAATGGCAAAGTTATGGCGGGGGCAATCCTGCTCTTAGTAGGCGCATTTTTGTTACTTAGGCAACTTAATCTTTTATTTTTTCCTGATTGGTTGGATCTTCAACCATTATGGCTGGTGGCAATAGGTCTCTTCATTGGGGCTCGTAATAACTATCAAAAAGCAAGCTGGGTAATTTTAACAGGCCTGGGTGTGATACTCTTAGTAACCCAAAACATAGATAATGCCAGTGGCTTCGTTTGGCCTTTAGCCATCATCGGTCTTGGTTTGTGGATCATCCTGCGCAAAAAGAAAACCGGTGAGCACCTGGCTGCCGATGGCGACTACTGGGACAGGAAATATAAAGCCGACCCCATAAGCACCGACAAGCCTCTTGCTGATTTTGGCGACACCGAATACAATGCTACAGGAACTGTCCCTCCCGCCGATACTAATAGTACTAATGTACCGCCGCTATCTCATGATGACATTTTAGATGCCACAGCCATATTTGGTGGTGTAAACAAAACTATTTTTTCCAAGAGCTTCCGCGGTGGCGATATCACCAACATATTTGGCGGTACCGAGCTTGATTTTACCCACGCCGATATCCAGGGACGCGCTATAATTGATGTTACCCAGGTATTTGGCGGCACCAAGATCATTGTACCGGCCGACTGGCAGGTGATTACCGATATGTCGAGCATATTTGCCGGGGTTGATGACAAGCGTTTAAAGCACCTGCGCCCGGTTAATAGCACAAAAGTACTGATCCTTAAAGGTGTATCATTATTTGCAGGCTTAGAGATCCGCAGCTATTAATTATCAACTATCAATAACATCTTAACCCATTAATCATGAATTGGTACGTAGCAAAATTAGTTTTTAGGGTGATCAGCGGCAATGGCGATCATAGCGCGCAGTTTGATGAGCAGCTTCGCCTTATTAATGCAGATACCGAGCATCAGGCCTTTGAAAAAGCAAGTAGTATCGGCCATGCCAACCAGGATAGCTTTTTAAATGTGCAGAAGCAAACCGTTAAATGGCAGTTTATAGATGTTGCCGAACTGAATGCCTTATCCGGCCTGGCCGATGGCACCGAGCTTTACTACAACATTCATGAAGCACCCGATCCGGACCTTTACATCGCCTGGGCGCATCATAAATCGGCGTTGCTTGGGGTTAAAAATTAATCTATTTTAAATAAAAGGTTTTGGCAGCAGAGCAATTATCATCATCAAAATTATTCGGGGCATTCGCTATCTGTGGGTTGGTTTGGGCAGCCCTGCAGGCCTATATCCTGCATAGTTTTGGCTTTTTGTGGATGGTTGCCGTAGCAGACAGCGCCCTGAGCGCTATTCTTCTTTCGCTGGCCTGCTGGCTGATCAACAACAACCTACGCTACTACCAGCCCGATAAAGGAAGTTATATTTACCTGCTGGCCTGGTGTGCCGCGCTGGCCGGGGGGTGCGCCTCGTCGTGCAGATACCTGATGCCGTTTTTTGGATTTGGCGATGCATATCAGAATTTCTTAAAACAATCCTTCATTATTCGCCTGTTTACCGACTTTTTGGCAATCGGATGGATGGCCATGATCAGTGCCTTGTTTTACTCGCAGCTGGACCATAAAAAAACCGAGCAACGTAAAACTGAAGCGGAGAAATTGGCCCGTGATGCCGAATTGTATAACCTGCGCCAGCAATTGCAACCTCACTTTTTATTCAACAGCCTCAACTCCATCAACGCCCTGATAGGCTTTAAGCCCGATGAGGCACGAAAGATGATCCACCAGCTTTCTGACTTTTTACGCGGCACCCTTAAAAAGGACGATAATCAACTGGTACCGCTGAATGATGAACTGGCGCATTTGAACCTCTATCTCGAAATTGAAAAGGTACGCTTCGGGCACCGCCTGCAAACCGAGATCAGCTGTGATGGTAATTGCGGCGAGGCTACCCTTCCCTCAATGCTTTTGCAACCCCTTGTAGAGAACGCCATTAAATTTGGCTTATATGATACCGTGGGTGAAGTTACGGTGAGCATCCGGGCCGAAATTGAAGAGCAATACCTCATTATTATGATCCAGAATCCATACGATCCGCAAACTTCCAGGCCAAAAAAAGGTACCGGCTTTGGTTTGAGAGGTGTACAACGAAGATTATATTTGATATTTGCCCGTAATGATTTGATGGAAACCCACGCAAATGATAATATATTTACAACCATTATAAAAATTCCGCAGTTATGATCCGCGCTTTAATTATCGACGACGAGCCACTGGCGCGTATGGTTGTTTTAGAATACATACAGCAGTTTAAAGAGATAGAAGTGATGCAGGAATGCGGCGATGGCTTTGAAGGGCTTAAAGCGATTCAGCAGCACCAGCCCGACCTGATCTTTTTAGATGTACAAATGCCCAAGATCAATGGCTTTGAAATGCTGGAACTGGTGGAAAATCCGCCATCAGTAATTTTTGCGACAGCTTTTGACGAATATGCCATTAAAGCATTTGAAGCACACGCGATGGATTATCTGTTGAAGCCTTTCAGTAAAGAACGCTTTAATAAATCAATAGACAAGTTCCTTTCGCAAGCCCCGGCAGCACCGAACGCGCCTAAGCCCACCGAAACACTATTGGAAACCGCAGCACAATCTCCCGCGCAGAATGAGCGGATTGTGGTGAAAACCGGCACGAAGGTGAAGATCATCTCGGTACAGGATGTAGAATACCTGCAAGCCGATGATGATTACGTAAGTGTTATTACTGCCGAAGGTGCCTTCCTCAAAAATAAAACAATGGCCTTTTTTGAGAAAACACTCGATCCACGCTACTTTGTGCGGGTACACCGGTCATACATTATTGCCATTCAGCAGATCACCCGCCTGGATCCCTATGAGAAAGACAGCCACCTTGCTATTTTGAAATCAGGCGCCAAGATCCCGGTGAGTAAAACGGGCTACGTGAAATTGAAGCAGGTGCTGGGGATATAATTTTATGGATGATCAGACAAGTTGGACCCCGTCTCCAGATGATAATATAAAAGGCATCACGGATAAAAAGATTATCAACGAATTTGAAGCTAAAGGTATTGCTGCGGCTGAATTGTTCATACTGGAGCTTGACAACGAAGTAATGTTATCAACCTCTCTGATCTTAGAAATTCATAGAATAAGCTTCTCACAACTTTACGACTGGGCAGGTAAATGGCGAACTAACCATGTAATCGTTGGACAACTCGATCCACCAAAACCTACTCATTTGCTACAACAACTTTACCAGTTTATTGATAATTTAAACTTTCGGTTATCGCTTTTAAATACTAGAGAAGATCACTTAAATAGTTTGGTTTACGCTCATTACGAGTTCATACGCATCCATCCATTTAATAACGGTAACGGAAGGACTGGCAGGCTATTCATGAATATAATAGCCTTAAAGTTTGGATACAGACCGCTACAACTTTATCACAGTGATGGTGAAAGCAGACAATTATATATTAATGCAATGAAATCTGCAGACAAGGGGGACTTTAAACCTTTGGAAGATTTAATTGCTGAAGAATTGTCGTTTTTTTGATTCCGCCTCATCAAGAAGTGCAACCACAATTTCTTTAACGCGAGTCTTCTCAACTTCCTGATCCTCCAAAGCCATGGTAGAGAACACTGAATCGGTGAGCAATTCCATTAAAAAATGCTTTTCCTTCAATTGCGGATATTTGTCGTAAAACTTCATGTGATCAAAATTAATCATATATATTATCGTAAGCTAAAAAGATTTACGACAATAAATTTAAAAAGCCCCCAAATAACGATTAAATCAAGTTAGACATAGCTATTTCACGGCCGGCTGATGATAGCCATAAAAATCGCTAGCGCCCGCTACCTTTCTAAGATCCAAACTTTCTCAACCACCTTCGCGTCTTCCAATTCCTTTTTGAACTGAGCGCCGCTTTTAAATTGAAGTGTACCCAGCACGCGTGTTTCTAAATTCAAACGAAAATTATCTTCCTCAAACGGCCATGGCTTAATGGTAAGCGAGCCATTTTCTTTCTGCATTAGTTGATATTGTAGCTGATCCGGCCCCTGGCTTACTTCTACCAGCCGGTTCTCGGGTTGCACTTCGTGCTGAGCAAGCAACAGCGAAAATGCATCGCACCATTCTAATAAGCTATAGGCGCGGCTGGCATCTTTAACCGAGATCTTTAATTCTCTTCGCCATTTGCCCTGCAATTTTAATTGCTCTTCTAAAAATGACTTAACTAAAGGGTTGGTCTCCATTTCGGCAGTGTGCAAAAACTGCATATGCATGGAGGTTAGCAAGGCGATATACCTGCTCTTTGAGATCGAAAAATTATGCAGGCGCTGGCAGTGTTCCGGCTCAAACTTCTTCATCCGGAAATTTACCGGACCGCCCTGCGGCGTAAGCAGATCATCGTCTGATTGTAGCTCCGTTTGGGCATCGTCATGATCGGCTATGGCGATCAGCGTTTCCGTCCACCGTTCTGGGCGATCTTTAATTCGCCAGTGCATGGCAATTTGAGCAGCAAGCACACCGTGAGCACGTTGCGTAACTATTTCCCAGCCCTGTTCAGTGTAGTTGACGATCATAAAATAGTAATGTTTGGACGGGGAAAATGTTTACTCATTCCTCTCCTAAAAGCGAAAAAAATAATATCGCTTTAAAAGGTAGCCAGTAATACCTTCCAGGCATCCAGTACCAGTCCCACATCCAGCAAATGCTTAGCTTTCAGGTGTAATTGCAGATCGCGGGTTTGGCTATCGCCGATGGTAGAGTCGAATAAATCTTTCATCTCGGCAGTTTGGGCATAAGCGTCAATTGCTTCATCAGCTGGCAACGCTTCTATATTCCCCAACTGGCCCAGGTTATTTCCAGTAAGCACTTTTGAATTGCGGATGGCATACGGAATAGCATCTACACCTATACCTACCGTACGCACTGGCTTGGCTACTTTAAACAGGTTGTCGGCAGTGACCCGGCAATACCAGTCGCCCCCAAGTCGAGCCACAAGGTCGATCTTACCCTGATCTATTTTACCGGAAGCATCCAGCACTGCTTCACTGATATGGATCAGCTTGATCTCTGCAATCACCAAATTCCCCGCACCAGGTCCGCTCCCCAGACTAGTCACTTCATTTATTATGCACTCAAACTGCACCGGCGACTCCGCAACACGCGGCGGTTTAACCAGTTGCGAAGGCAATGCCGTTAATCCCGATTTAATAAATTCATTCACTCCTGCCGGGTATTCTACGCTGGAAAGCGAGACCTGTTGTACGATATCGTAATTAACAATATTGATCACACACTCCGGTAACTTTTTAATATTTTCCAGCGTATGCTTGGTGGTATTGTCCCGCACCCGCCTGGCCGGCGAAAAAACGCAGATAGGCGGATTGGTACTAAACATGTTAAAAAAACTAAAAGGACTGAGGTTAACATTTCCCTCCGCATCCACGGTAGAAGCCAGGCAAATTGGCCTGGGGGCAACAGCGTAGTGCAAGTAATTCTGCAACTCCAAGGGAGAAAGATCGGTGGTTTTTAGGGTTAGCATATGCAGTAGATTATCCGTTCGTCATTGCAGGGAACAAAGCAATCTCCCGGTCAGCAGGGTGAATTTGCAGAGCGGCTCTAACTGGGTGAAAATTGCTTCGTTCCTCGCAATAACGCTTTTTATATAAGCTTATTTCTTCAATCCCAATATCGAGAATGCATCGTCTGATTTCTTTATAATGTTTGCCAGCATGCCCAGTCCGGTTATTTCCATTTCCACCAAATCATTCGGTTGCAGCCATTGGGGCTGGTAATTGGCATCATTCAGTAAGCCCGTGCCGTTCAGTTCTAAAAAGCAGCCTGTACCCACCGTGCCTGATCCTATCACATCTCCCGGCAACACGTCGCAGCCGTAGGCGCAACGCTCGATGATCTCGGCGAAAGTCCAGTCCATATCCGCCATATTGCCGTTGCTTACCTCCTTGCCGTTTACCACGCATTTCATTTGCAGGTTGTAGGCATTACCGGTGTGGCCGTCTTTAGCAGTTGTTTTATATGGCTCCAGCTCGTCAGGCGTAACCAGCCAGGGGCCTATCACGGTAGAGAAATCTTTTCCCTTTGCCGGGCCCAGATTCAGCAGCATCTCTTCCATTTGCAAAGTACGGGCGCTCATATCATTCATGATCATGTAGCCGGCAATGTAACTATCAGCGTCCGCGGCCTTAATGTTGCGACCTTTTTTATTCAATACCACGGCAACCTCCAATTCAAAATCCAATTTCTGAAAATGATCGGGCATACATTCTATTTCGCCCGGGCCTTGTATGGCGTTGTGGTTGGTAAAGTAAAAGATTGGATACTGGTCAAATTCTGCAATCATGTCCACCTTTCGGTTACGGCGGGCGGCAGCTACATGCTGCCTGAATGCGTACCCATCGCGGCACGACGTTGGGTGCGGCACTGGCGCCAGCAACTCATAAAACAATTCTTCTTTACCTTCCAGCCTACCCGACAGTATGTTCTCATTTGCTTTTTTGGCACGCGCCATCAGCTCCTCGCCACCCCATAAGAATTCATTCATATTGTCGGGGAGCAGCTTATCGCAGGAATTTAGATTGTAAATGTGGCCTTTGATGTAAAAACCCAAATGCTCGCGGTCTTCGGTTTTGTAGGATACAAGTTTCATAATTTAGAATTGGTTTGTTTTGCTTTAAGGTTGCGGGAGAAAAATTTATCGATGCCGATGATCAGCCCCGCCCCGCAAAAAATATCAAGTACAAAATTATTGAAATTGAATCCCATGTTTGTTTCTATCGTCAGGTAGGATGGCGTATTACTGTACGAATAAAAATGCCAGGGAAATCCAATTCGGGATACACCTCCAACAGTTGCATCAAACTTAGAAAACAGCAACGTGACAATTACCCAGGTGATTATGCCGATGATGAGGGCTTCTTTCCTGATCATATTGGTTCAATTTTAAAATCAAACTTAAAACTTTTTTATAATATACCACGTTGAATATTATGCTTGCATATTAAATTATCAGCACTTATATTTGATTACCAATTATGAGCATCAGGAAAGAATTTTACTTCTCGCTGGGCCTCACTTCCATGAGTGATGCTTCATCCTTTCGGGATGCCGTGCTTGCTACCGCCGTTTTAGCGCAATATTAGTTAAGATTAGCATAGTTATGAGGTTGGAAGAGTTGTAGTTCAAGAAATTACAATTACTGCTGGCAGGTCTCCTGCAGCTCCGGATCTATCAACCTTTTTAACTCCTTCTATATTTAATCCGTTTAGTACCCTCTAAAACTAAATACATGCCTATTTACCATACTTTGGGAAGTATTCCGCCTAAGCGGCATACCCAATTTCGTAAGCCGGATGGCAGCCTTTATGCAGAAGAGCTGGTTTCCACAGAAGGTTTTTCAAGCTTATACTCGCTGGTTTATCACGCTTACCCGCCTACCATAGTAAAAGCGCTGGGCGAGCCATATGCTGTTGAGCCCAAAATTGCCCGGGAAAAGCATTTGAAGCATACCAGCCTCATTGGTTTTAACATTGAGCCGGTTGATGATTACCTGGAAAGCCGCAAACCAGTACTCGTTAACAGCGATCTGCATATATCCCTTGCGGCGCCGCGCCAAAGCATGACCAACTATTTTTACAAGAATAGCCAGGCCGATGAGGTGATTTTTATCCACGTAGGCACCGGTACATTAAAAACCGGCTTCGGCAACATCAAGTTTGCCTATGGCGATTACCTGGTGATACCACGGGGAACTATTTACCAACTGGAATTTGATACAACCGACAACCGCCTGTTTATAGTAGAAAGCTTTAGCCCTATCCGTTCGCCCAAACGCTACCGAAATGCCTACGGGCAGTTGATGGAGCATTCGCCGTATTGTGAACGGGATATCCGCAAACCTTCAGATTTAAAAACATACGACGAAAAAGGCGACTTTAAGATCCTCATTAAAAAGCAGGGACTTATTTATCCCTACACTTACGGTACCCATCCATTCGATTTTATTGGCTGGGACGGTTTCCATTATCCATGGGCCATGTCTATCCATGATTTTGAACCGATAACCGGGCGGTTGCATCAGCCCCCGCCGGTGCACCAGACTTTTGAGGGCAACAACTTTGTGATCTGCTCTTTTGTGCCCAGAAAATTTGACTACCACCCGCTATCTATCCCCGCTCCATACAACCATAGCAATATAGATAGCGACGAGGTATTGTACTATGTAGATGGCGATTTTATGAGCCGAAAAAGCGTGGTAAAAGGGCAGATTACCCTGCACCCCGGCGGCATTCCCCATGGCCCGGCACCGGGTTCGGTAGAGAAATCCATCGGCAAGGAGTTTACAGATGAACTGGCCGTAATGATAGACCCCTTCCGCCCGCTGATGCTGACGGAGGATGCAGTAAAGATAGAGGACGAAAATTATTATAAAAGCTGGGTGATGTGAGGTTAAGATCTTTTAAATACCCAATACCTCGATAATTCACTCGATCAAAAAATGAAACAATGCAAACATTAACATTAGATAAAAAACCAACTACAACAGATTTCTTACCCTTAAACGGCACAGATTATGTTGAATTTTATGTAGGTAATGCCAAGCAGGCTGCCCACTATTATAAAACCGCTTTCGGCTTTCAGGATCTGGCGTACGCCGGTCCGGAAACAGGCATTCGCGACAAGGCTTCTTACGTGCTGCAGCAGGGCAAGATCCGCTTAGTATTAACCACGCCGCTGCATTCAGACCATCCAATTGCAGAGCATATTAAAAAGCATGGCGACGGTGTAAAGATGCTTGCGCTTTGGGTGGATGATGCTTATGATGCTTTTAAACAAACGGTAGCCCGCGGTGCCGAGCCTTATCAGCAACCGCAAACCATTACCGACGAATTTGGAGAGGTGCGCACCAGCGGCATTAAGTTATACGGGGAAACCGTACATTTATTTGTGGAACGTAAGAATTACCACGGCGCTTTTTTACCCGGCTATAAAGCTAAGCAAACTACCTATCAGCCACCCGTTGCTGGGCTGCTTTATGTGGACCATTGCGTGGGTAATGTAGGCTGGCATAAAATGGACCAATGGGTGAATTTTTACGAGGATATTATGGGCTTCCGCAACATCCTTACATTTGATGACAAGATGATCTCTACCGAATACTCTGCTTTGATGAGTAAGGTGATGAGTAACGGAAACGGCTATGTGAAGTTCCCGATAAACGAGCCGGCAGAGGGCAAAAAGAAAAGCCAGATAGAAGAATACCTGGAGTATTATGAAGGCGAAGGCGTGCAGCATATGGCACTGGCAACCGGCGATATCGTCAAAACCGTTACCGATCTTCAAAGCCGGGGCGTAGAGTTTCTCACCGTACCCACCACTTATTATGATGAACTTACCGACCGTGTAGGCCACATAGACGAAGACCTGGAGCCGTTAAAACAGTTAGGCATCCTGGTAGATCGTGACGACGAAGGTTACCTCCTCCAGATCTTTACTAAACCAGTGGAAGACAGGCCTACGCTGTTCTTCGAGATCATCCAGCGTAAAGGAGCAAAATCATTTGGCGCCGGTAATTTTAAAGCCCTTTTTGAAGCGATTGAAAGGGAACAAGAGTTACGGGGAAATCTATAATTGCCGTATAAAACACTTAAGTTGGACTTTATAATTTGGCCGGGCGGTTGTCCGGCCTTTTGTTAGCTTATTACTTTGTGGATTTGATACGTTTAAAAGTAACTGCCTAAAAGACGATGATTTTAAAAAAACAGCTGTCCTAAAGCAAAATAAACACTTAAATTGCGATTCCGTTAAAAGCCAGTATGCCAACTAACCAAGACCATAAAAAACTTCAACCTGTTCCACTTAGCATTAGTGTGGCCATAACGCTGGCTATCGGGGTAATTGCTTCCCTATTCACCCGCCCGGAGATCAAAACTTGGTATATCACCCTTCAAAAACCATCCTTCACTCCGCCTAACTGGCTGTTTCCGGTGGCGTGGACTACTCTTTACATCCTCATTGCTATTGCTGCTTACCTGGTTTGGAAGCACCGCGACCAGTCAGGTGTTTATAAAACAACGGTGGGCATTTATGTACTGCAGTTAGCGCTTAATTTTTCCTGGTCGATAGTGTTTTTTGGCATGCACCAGATTCTTGGAGGCCTCATCATCATCATTTTGCTGTTGGTATTTATTATCCTGAACATTGCCTGGTTTAGCCGCTTTAACAAGCTGGCCGCTTGGCTGCTGGTACCCTACCTCATATGGGTGAGCTATGCGTCACTGCTCAACTTCAGTATTTATATGCTTAACAAGTGATAGAAAAAACAGTATTTTTATTGCAGGTTTTATCGGCCACCACATAATGAAAAAAATATTTTTATCCTGCTGCCTGTTTTTAATTGCAACAACTTTTGCCCTTGCAGATACCATTACCATAAAGCACTTTGTTGTTAAAGAAAACCCTTTTGCCAAAGATGAAGTAGCGATTGTTGCGGTTGATACCGGCAAAAATATCCAGGAAAGTGTAAACGGTATTTTCACCTTCACGATAAACGGATTTGTTGAGACTTTAAAATTTGAAAAGGGAACTGCGTTCTATCGCCACAAACTGGAAAAATCGAGCTTTATTTTTGCCCGCCATCACAACGATGAAGGCACAACATCCATGCTGTATTACGTTTACCGCCATGACAGTAAACTAACCCCGGTAAAAATTAGCTGGATACTATTATTAGCTATCCCACTGGGGCTGGTACTAATTGGCTACCTGTTCAAACGCTTCATCATCATTGCGCTGATCATCTTCTGTATCTTCCTATACTTTAACTATCACAATGGCCTAAGTATGCCTACCTTTTTCCAAAGCGTAATAGACGGATTGAAGGGGATGTTTAACAGTTAGCGGTTAGAGGTTAGCGGAAAATGCAAGGCTAATCGCTCTGTTTCAAAATTCCGAATTTTATTGAATTCTTTAAAGTTGGGGCTTAGGCAAAATCACTCCTCCAATAACTCACTCCTTCAAAAATTAAAATGGCAAGCCGATACCAAAGTTTAGCTGCATAAAATTATAGCTATCCCCAACAAAGGTTTTGTTACCCTCGGGGCCTGTAGTCCCGGTGCTGTTGGCACGCAGGTAATTTGCTTTAAAACTACCAGCCTTAAATAGCTCGTTGGCATGTTTGATCAATACCCACTGATCTGACCCTGTAAACTGGGGATCCTTAAATTTGAAAGCCATGTCCAGACGGAAAACAAAGAAGCTTAGATCGAAGCGCAGGCCTGTTCCTATGCCTATGGCAGTCGACTGCCACAAATTATTCAACCTGAATTCTCCATTAGGATTATCGGTTGTTTTATGCAGGCGCCAAACGTTACCCAGATCAGTAAACAAGGCTCCTTTAAGCTTGGTTCCAAAAAAATTATCAAGTAACTTATAACGATACTCCAGGTTGGCCACCATCTTAATCTCACCAAACTGATCGAGGTATTTTAACCGGGAGCGGGTTGTAGTATCATCGATACCATAGCTGGCGCGATTAAACTGACCGGGCCCAAGTGTGCGTGGCAACCAGGCGCGCATATCATTTGCTCCGCCTGCGTAGAAATTCTTCTCAAAAATCAGTTGATTACTGTTTCCATAAGGTATACCAATACCTGGGTTAAATCTGAAAATAAATTGTTTCTCCCCACCCAAACTGCGGTATAAACGGTAGTCGATCTCAGTTTTTACGTATTGCGAAAACGCCTCCCCAAAAATGGTTCGTTGGCCAAGAGAATCTCTGCGCGTATTAAAAGCCTTGCTTACCAGATTTAAAAACCCTCCCCCCAAATCCAGGCTTCCTCTGAAGTAGTAAAAATCTTCAAAGGTATTTAGCTTGATGGTGTTGTATTGAAACGTATACTGACTACCGGAAGTAAAAGTTGTGCGGCCGATGAGGTACACGTAACTGTAACGGTTGGCGCCCAACAGCAGCGATTTAGCTACCGGATCAATGGTACCCTTGGAAAACTCGATATTGATAGGCGTGATAGAGTGTTGCTTGGTAGGCGTATCAAAAAAGTCATAGGTAATAGAATTTATCCAACTTGTACGCTGCACAAGTCCCTTTTGGTAAAAAAGCGTGTAGTTGGTTGCAAAAGTTGTGTGCGGCACTCCATATTTGGCCAGATTAGGAAAATCGAAAGGTGCTACAATTCTTGGGTAAATCAAACCGATGCCCGCCTTGAATTCCTGGTTTTGGATACCCTTATTGTCTCCGGCATTACGGCCGCTATCAAACAAGATACTCCAGTTTATCTTCACCTGTAAAGCGGCAGCCTGTTTAAATATATTTCGGTTAGTAAAGGTATTACCAAGATTGTAACCATAACGGCCCCCATTAAACAGGAACTCCGCCTCTACACGGTCAGACATTTGTTTGAGCGGGATGATATCGAGTGTGGTGTTGAGCCGGTTGGTACTGTCTGAAAGTTTTGTGTAACCCGGACTCGGCACGTTTCGAAAAACATTCAGCTCTGAAAGGCGGCTTGTCGTAAGCGTTTGATTGTCGATGTTAAACAGCTGCCCTTTTCTCTGAAAAATGTAATCCGTCGCCGTTTTAGGCCTGAACCTGCCCGAATAATCTACAAACCTGAACTGTGAATCAACCTGTATGGTATCTGCCTTGCCCACTTTCCGGCCATTACTTTTAGCTATAGTTATCAGTGTGTTATTGATGGTATAGGTTGGATGCGCGGCCTTACCATCGGGATTATCAATGATCATCACCAGGTCCACCACGCTTTTATTGAAACTCGAATCGGGTTCGAAGTTGATGTACTGCCTATAGAAGTCAAAGTAGCCGTTACGCTTCATTACGGTAAAAAACTGATCGCGGTCATAGGCCAGGCTATCGGTATCAAACCTGCTGCCGGGGTTTACATGGGAAAAAGCAGGCTTATTTTTTCTGTAGAGGGCTTTTACAGCCGGGTCGGCAATACTATCCCGATAGTTGCGGACGTGAAATAAAGGCCCTTGTGTTGCTGTAAAGATAAGTTGTGCTTTTTGATTTTTAATGGCGATAGAATCTGCCACCGTAGCTTTCAGATAACCCTTGTTCTGAAGAAATTTCTGAATCTGTAAGCGGGAAAATTCAACCAGGGGGCTGTCTAATATAGCTGGGGCTTCACCTATATTCCGTTTACCTTTCTTGCTGAAAGTGTAGTAAAATTGCAGGTTTAACCAATTATTGGGTTGTTGCTCTTTATCAACATAATTTAAGGCGGCTTCAGAAAACTCCTTGTCTATGTCCTTTAAAGTTACCTGTCGCACAATAGCCTGGTTTTTTTTTATTCCGCGCGTAACACTGCAGCTGGAAATAATAACCATCAAAATACTTAATATTGCAAGGCGGTAAATTCCGGGTGTTAAATATGCTTTCAAAATCTCAGATCAGTTTACTAACGTCCTTACAACATAAAAAGTTTCGCCGGGAAAATGGATTGTTTTTGGTTGAAGGCTACAAATCAATTATAGAATTTCTTGACTCTCCTTACCTTATCCACACCATTTATCATACGCCGGATATCGCCTCAAAATTGCTTAATTTATCCCGAAAAATAAATTTTCAGGAAATTTCATTAAGCGAGCTGCAAAAAGTAAGCACCCTGAAAAATCCGGCCGACGCAATTGCTGCCGTTAATATACCGCAATGGGCCGGTTTAAGTGATAAGGATCTGAAAAATAAGTTCACTTTGGTACTGGATGGCGTACAGGATCCAGGCAATATGGGGACCATTATCCGCACCGCCGACTGGTTTGGCATCACCAATATCATCTGCAGCGAAGATACAGTGGATGTTTACAACCCAAAAGTTGTGCAAGCCACTATGGGCAGCCTGGCGCGAATGAATATCAACTACACCGATTTGCGGGAAGTGCTGAAATCGGTCAACCTGCCGGTGTATGGTGCGCTGCTGAATGGGAAAAGCATTTACGAAACGAATTTTGGTGCTGAAGGCGTGTTAGTTATGGGTAATGAAGGCAACGGCATCCGCCCCGAAATTGAGCAGCTGATTACGAATGCCATTACCATACCGCGCATTGGCGGGGCCGAATCTTTAAATGTTGCCATAGCAACAGCGATATTTTGTTCAGAAATTGCAGGAAAATCCTCTAAATAAAATTGATTGACAAATATTATTTACTATTTTTGCAGTCCTTAAAAAAGGTCGGATGGCCGAGTGGCTAGGCAGAGGTCTGCAAAACCTCCTACAGCGGTTCGAATCCGCTTCCGACCTCAGGGTTAAAAAATTATTATAAAATAAAAGATCATGGGCGTTACTCGTTTAAAAAGAAAAGATAGAAGAAACAAAACTTTCTCTCGTTTAGAAGTACAATTTTTGAAATTAGCTACTAACATTGAATTAGGCAGCCGTTCTGCAGAGAAAAAAGATAGCCAGATAGCAAAAAACAATGCTGTATTAGCTATCGCGTCAGCGAAATAATTCTATCTGTTAAAAAGAGTTTAAGAGGTGTACCCATTGATTGGTACGCCTTTTTTTGTTTGGAAAGATTTAAGTGAAGATGCTATACTTTGCTTTGTTAAACCAACAGTTATAATAGTCCCCATATTAGCAATGTGTTCCCAAGACTATTTCGATAACGCTTGGGATCGATCTATTGGCTCCCAAGATAAAATCCTCATCAAGATTCTCTTTATTAATCCCGGTCCCTCATAGATAAAACCGGTATAAAGCTGCACCAGCGACGCTCCCGCCTGCAATTTTTCTACTGCATCTTCAGCTGAATGAATGCCCCCCACTCCTATTATCGGGAATGCCCCATCTGACACTTTATGCAAATAACTGATTACTTCTGTAGATCTTTGGGTGAGTGGCTTGCCACTCAATCCGCCAGTTTCATTCTTATGCGGGGAGCTAAGGCCATCTCTGCTGATAGTGGTATTAGTCGCTATTAAACCAGCTATCCCGGTTTGCTTTACAATATCGGCAATATCGTCCAACTGCTCGTTCGTAAGATCCGGGGCTATTTTCAAAAGGATAGGCCTGCTAATGCCGTTTTTTTGATTGCGTTGTTGTAAAGTATTTAAAATATTCATCAGCGGCCCTTTTTCCTGCAATTCCCTAAGTCCAGGGGTATTGGGAGAACTCACGTTTACCACAAAATAATCAACCACATCAAATAACCGGTCGAAGCATTTAATGTAATCGCTTACAGCATCCTCATTGGGAGTGACTTTGTTTTTGCCAATATTACCGCCAATTATCAAAGCTTCTTCACCATTTTTTAGTGATTTTCGGTATGCATCTATACGTTTTGCGGCCACATCTACACCAAGGTTATTAAAACCCATCCGGTTAATCAGCGCCTCATCCGCCGGTAAGCGAAACATACGCGGTTTATCATTACCTGGCTGTGGCAATGGAGTTACTGTGCCAATCTCTACAAAACCAAAACCAAGGTTGCCCATTTCGGCAATCAGCTCTGCGTTTTTATCAAAGCCGGCGGCCAGGCCTACCGGGTTTTTAAACTTTAAGCCAAAAACTTCTTTTTCCAGTCGCAAATCATCAAGGCTCCAGATAGCTTTGCTTAGCGCAGTGCCACCCGGCATTTTATTAAAGCGTTTTAAATTACGCGTAACCGCGTAATGGATATTCTCCGGGTCGAACTTAAATAGTAAGGGCTTAAGCAATTGATACATGCCGCGAATTTACCGTTTTTAATAATTTACTATTCAACATCAGTAAGAATAATGTAATTTAGGTGCTGCCTATTTCAGCATATTTTTACAACTGATGAAGAATATTCTAATAAACTCCCGTCGTAAATTCCTTAGAACTGTAAGTATCGGTACCGTTGCTACCTTAACCTTGCCGCAAATAGTGACCGCAGCGGTTGGTCATTCGGCCGGTAAAAAAGTAACATTGGATGATAACGATATTATTTTATTTCAGGGGGATTCTATCACCGACTGGGGGCGTGATAAAAGCAAAAGCAAAGCAAATGATCCCGGTGCTTTGGGTAACGGCTATGTAATTCATACCGCGGGGGCACTGCTAACCAAGTATCCGCACAAAAATTTACAACTTTTTAATAAAGGCATCAGCGGCAATAAAGTATATCAACTGGCTGAACGCTGGGATACCGATTGTATTGCGCTTAAACCTACTCTGGTAAGCATCCACATTGGCGTAAACGATTTTTGGCATACGCTTACCGGTGGTTACAAAGGAACCATTGAAACCTATATAGCCGACTATAAAAAGCTTATGGAGCGCACCAAACAGGCCCTGCCAGGTGTTAAATTTGTAATCGGCGAACCGTTTGCCGTGAAAGGCGTACGCGCTGTTGACGATAAATGGTATCCCGGATTTGATGCCTACCGCCAGGCGGCAAAAAATATAGCCACTGAATACGGCGCACCGTTTATTCCCTACCAGGCCATTTTTGATAAGGCCCTTGAAACCGCTCCAGGCAGCTATTGGACAACAGACGGCGTGCACCCGAGCATTGCAGGTGCAAAATTGATGGCAGAAGGATGGATGCAAACGGTTAAGTAAGCTAAAAGCAGAAAGACGAAAGCGGGATCAATTACCTGCGCTAAAGAAAAGCGCCGAATTTGACCGTCCAAAAAGCTTTGTGCTTTGGGCTTTAAGCTTTAAACGCAAAAGCGTATCTTTGCGGCAAATGATCGCTATAAATAACCTTACGTTTGAGATTGGTGCGCGGGCGCTGTATGATGAAGCCAATTGGCATATAAAACCGGGAGAAAAAATTGGCCTTATCGGTGCCAATGGTACCGGTAAAACTACGCTGCTCAAGATCATCGTAGGGGATTATAAGCCTACATCAGGTACCATATCCATGGCGAAGGACCTTACCATGGGTTACCTTAATCAGGATCTGCTCTCTTACTCATCCGATAAAAATATTGTGCATGTTGCTATGGAGGCCTTTGAACGCCAAAACCAGCTGCATGATGAGATAGAAGTGCTGTTGAAGAAACTGGAAACAGATTACTCAGAGGATCTGCTGCACAAACTTAGCGACAAACAGCACGAGTTTGAATTGCTTGACGGTTATAATATTGAATATAAAGCACACGAAATTTTAGCGGGCTTAGGTTTTAGCGAGGCTGAATGTGAGCGCAAACTGAGCACCTTTTCCGGTGGATGGCGCATGCGCGTTATGCTGGCCAAGATCCTGCTGCAGGCACCAGATATTTTGTTGTTGGATGAGCCTACCAACCACCTTGACTTACCCTCCATACAATGGCTGGAAGATTATTTAAAGGCATTTAACGGCGCAATTATCATCGTATCGCACGATAGGTGGTTCCTGGATAAAGTAATTAACCGTACGGTAGAATCCCGTAAAGGCAAGCTGAACGTATACGCAGGTAATTACACTTTTTATTTAGAGGAAAAAGCTTTGCGCTCCGAAATCCAACGCGGAGAGTTTAAAAACCAACAATCAAAAATAAAGCAGGAAGAGCGTTTGATAGAGCGTTTCCGTGCAAAGGCTTCCAAAGCGAAAATGGCACAATCACGCATTAAGATGCTGGATAAAATGGAGCGTGTTGATGATGTGGATGATGATAACCCGGAAGTTAACTTCAGCTTTAAATTCAGCAGGCAATCCGGCAGGCACGTGGTTACCATGGAGCATATCACCAAAAAATATCCAACCATTGATATTTTGGATGATGCGGAAGCGATAATTGAAAAAGGTGATAAAATTGCTTTGATAGGTGCCAACGGTAAGGGTAAATCAACTTTATTGCGTATTGTAGCAGGTGCAGATACGGAATACGAAGGCACCGCCCAAACCGGCCATAACGTTACCCAAACATTTTTTGCCCAGCACCAGCTGGAATCTCTTCACCTGGAACACCAGATATTACAGGAGTTGCAGGCATTTGCTCCCAAACAGACTGATACGGAACTTCGCTCGATACTAGGATCGTTCCTCTTTACCGGAGACGATGTATTTAAAAAGATCAAAGTATTATCGGGTGGTGAAAAATCCCGCGTGGCACTTGCTAAAGCGCTGACCGCTGATGCCAACTTTCTGGTACTGGATGAGCCTACGAATCACCTGGACATGGCTTCGGTAAATATTCTGATCCAGGCTTTGGACCAATATGAAGGCACTGTGATCGTAGTATCCCACGATAGGTATTTCCTGGATAATGTTGCCAACAAGATCTGGTTCATCGAGGATCAAAAGATCAAGCAATACCCGGGCACTTATGCCGAATACGACGAATGGAACGCAAAACGCAAACTGGAGCCAAAAGCTGCTGCGCCTGCACCTCAGCCTAAAAAGGAAGAGAAGAAAGAAGTAGCACCTGTAAAGCAAAACCAGCCGGGCGATAACAAGCACCAGCAATTAAAAAAGCTAAACCAGGATTTGAGTAAACTGGAAGAACAAATCGCCGCTATTGAAAAAGAAATAAAAGCGATGGAAGCCCAATTAGCCGACAATAAGATATTTAATCAGGCCGAAAAAATGAAGCAGATCAATAACAATTATCAGCTTAAAAAAATGGAACTTGGCAAAAACCAGCAACTTTGGGAAGCGCTTGCCGAGCAGATCATGGAACTGGAAGCATAACCCGCACACATCATCCTTGATGAGATATTTTAAATAGTCATCCATTGCGAAAGCGCTGGATGATTTTTTTTTGCACCACTTTGTATTGATTACCCTATGCTGCTTAAGCAAAAATAGTCTGCTAGCGGTATCGTTTGCGTTAAGCCATTCACTTTGCTATCTTGTGAGCTGTTAAAACTTCTGCCACATTACACTAAAGTTCGCTGATGAAAAAACATCCCGATTTGTTGCTACTGCTGCATGCCATCCCAGTTCACCTACTGGGTGATCGTTTAGTTCCCCGCAATGGCGGACGGAGAATTTGGTTGATCATAATGGCTTGCTTTATTGGTTTTATCTCAAAAAGCGCTTTCGCCCAAACACCGTATGGAAATAACATTTACAGCCCATCCATAAAAAGTGTAGAATTTTATAAAGTGGACAGCCGGGCCTCAGCTTTCCCGGCAATTGCATTGAACAGCGATGAACAGGTTACATTGGGTTTTGATGATCTGAAGGGCGGCAGTCGTAATTTGTCGTACACTATCGAGCATTGCGATGCCAGCTGGAACTCCTCTAACCTGTCGCCTGCAGAGTATCTCCAAAGCTTTACGGACGACAGGATCTTTACTTACACGTATTCTACCGCCACTTTTCAAAAATACACCCACTATGAGATCAAGCTTCCCAACCAAAACATTGCGCCAAAAATAGCCGGCAACTACGTACTAAAGGTTTATGAGGACGGCGATGTTAAAAAAATGATCCTTACCCGGCGGCTGTACGTGGTGGGTAACAAGGTGTCCATAGGCGGCACCATTGCCTCATCTAATATTGTTTCGGCAAGGCGCACCAATCAAAAGGTAAATTTTACGGTGAACTATGGTAGTTTAAACGTCCAGAATCCTAACCGGGATATGCGAGTGCTGGTCATGCAAAATGCACGGCCCGAGACAGGTGTTATGAACAATGTGCCTACTTACATCCGCGGTACGCAGCTGGTTTATAATGATGTTAATATCAACGATTTCGCAGGCCTAAATGAGTTCAGGCACTTTGATACGCGCTCGTTAAAATTAAATTCTGAGCGTATATCAAAAATCTATCGCGACACTGCAAATACGATTGTATTATTAGGCGATCCAAGCCGAAACCTGCCCAACTACACGCTCCTTTACGACAATGATGGTAAGTATTATGTAATTAATCAGGATGGCCGTGACAGCCGCATTGATGCCGATTACGCGCACATGTATTTCAACCTCGGTACCAATAAAACCGGGGCAGACGGCGCACCCTACATTATCGGCCAGTTTAATGATTATAAAATTGATGAGAACAGCCGTCTGCAATATGATGACCGCGGCCGGTTTTTCACTAATCTGTTCCTGAAACAAGGCGTATATGATTATATGTATGTCTGGGTAGATAAGAATACGAAAAAAGCTGACGACACCGCGTTGGAAGGCAATTATTTTGAGACCGAGAATGAATACCAATTGCTGGTTTACTATCGCCCGGCCGGTGCCCGCTGGGAAGAGCTGGTAGGATACAGCATGCTAACTACCGTTAGGCCATAGATTCTTGATGTTTGCTTCTAAACCAAAGGCAAGTGAGGAGGAGCAGATGATCACAGCGCTTTGGCCTGGTATCACTACCTCCTGTTAGGACAATGGGTAATTATATATAGCGGTAATTTAAAATCAGCTGGATAACTAAAATCCAAAAATTACTGGATGCTGCACTTCCAATATGTTATTATCCGTGATCTAAGTACAATAACCTGAGATAGATAAAACTGCCAAATCTCCGAAACTTTGCCCCTAAAAACTATCTTTGCAAATATGAACGGAAAAGCGCCTAAAGAATCATTCACTATTATGAACGAGTTGGTTTTGCCCAACGATACCAACACATTCAATAATTTAATGGGCGGGCGCTTACTGCATTGGATGGATATTGCAGCTGCTATATCGGCACAAAAGCACTGCAACCGGGTAGTGGTAACCGCATCTGTAGATAATGTTTCTTTTCACCACCCTATTAAACTGGGAGATGTAATTACCATAGAAGCTAAAGTAACCCGGGCGTTTACTACTTCTGTAGAAGTGCGGATGGATGTTTTTGCCGAGAATATACCCTCAGGCACCAGGCATAAAAGCAATGAGGCCTACTATACATTTGTAGCGTTAGACCCGGACGGTAAAACCATCCCGGTGCCCCCGATATTTCCCGAAACGGATCTTGAAACCGAACTCTATGAAGGTGCACTGCGCCGCAGGCAGTTACGGCTGGTTTTAGGCGGACGGATGAAGCCCGCTGACGCCACGGAACTGAAAGCGATATTTTTTGATTCGGAGCAGCAGTAATTTGCGCTTTTTGTAAAACAGGCTACAACCGGTCCGGTTATTAATTTATGGACAAGCGCATAAAGCTACAACAGGGCGACATCACCAAATTAAACACAGATGCCATTGTAAACGCCGCAAACAGCAGCCTTTTGGGCGGCGGAGGCGTTGATGGAGCCATTCACCGCGCAGGCGGCAGGCAAATTTTAGAGGAGTGTATCAAAATAGTGGACAGGCAGGGCGGATGTAGAACTGGCAATGCGGTGATCACCACCGGCGGCAAGCTCCCCGCGAAATATGTTATCCATACGGTTGGCCCCATTTGGAATGCCGGAAAAAGTAAAGAAGAAGAACTGCTCGCCAGTTGTTACAAAAACAGCCTGGCACTAGCAGTTAAAAACAATGTCAAATCGATTGCTTTCCCAAATATTAGCACAGGCGTGTACCGCTTTCCTAAACAGCTTGCTGCAGAAATAGCTGTAAAAACGGTAGGGGAATTCCTGGCGGAAAATCAATCCATAGAAGAAGTTATTTTCATCTGCTTTGATGACAAAAACCTTTCCATATATCAAAAATTACTGGGCTGATATTACAATGCAGCCAACTCGAGGATCCTATCGAATTCTTCGCGTTTTAAAGCCATTACAGATAGGCGCCCCTGCCTAACCAGGCCGATATCTTTTAGGCGCTCGTCGGCTTTTATTTGCTCAAGGGTAACAGGCTTTTTAAGACCTTCCACCGGTTCAAGATCCACTACCACCCAGTTTGGGTCTTCAGTAGTAGGGTCCTGGTAAAAAGCTTTTACAACGCGTGCAATCCCTACAATTTCTTTCCCTTCATTACTGTGGTACCACATTACCAAATCACCTACCCCCATTAGCTTGAGGTTATTGCGCGCCTGGTAATTGCGCACGCCATCCCAAAAGGTACGGCCCTCTTTATTAAATTGTTCCCAGCTGTATTTTACGGGTTCGGATTTTACAAGCCAATGCTGCATTCGTAGTGATTTTAGTAGGCGGCAAAAATGATAAAAAGGCAGTAAAGTAAGAAATGATTCTGGGCAATGACTATTTAAGATCGCGCTTGATGAACTTGTGATACAGATATTCCGCGTAACCTACGCTTATATAGTCTGGAAATTTCCAGGAGGGGTAATACTTTTTCTTTATAAATTTTAGTATGCTAAAAAATATCACACCAAATATCAGCGCAAATGCGATAATCAGTAAAGCAATCCCGATCGTGTAAGCTCCGTCCATAATTTCACATATTGTTATAAACTACCGTCTTACGGATAAGCCTAACAAATAGTTGTTACGAATGCGATCAATAAGATTAAAGAAAAGCTTAGTGCAGTATCTTGAACATCAATTCGCGCAGGAGCCCTCCGTGGCCGGTGTTTGATTCCACCCCTTTGCTTTTCAAATCGTATTCGCGAAGGCAGCTGATCACCTGGAATGTTTTACCAAGATTATAACCTCTTGCCGCCTGCTCATAGTCTTTTAAGAAATATGGGCTCACCCCCAATTCACGTGCTAGATTTTGAGGAGATTTATCTTTAACATAATGATAAGCCAGTACCTTTGTAAAGAAGTTGTTTAGGTTACCCAATACCAGCACAATGGGATTGGCCTTGGGGTTGGCTTCAAAATAATTAACAATTTGGTTTACCTTAAAAGCATCCTTTTTGACGATGGCCGATTGCAGTTCAAAAACATTATACTCTTTGCTGATACCAATATTATCGTGGATCTGCTGTAGGGTTATCTCCTCTCCCGGGCTAACGTTTAACATCAGCTTATCCAGTTCATTGGCTATTTTGGAAAGATCATTACCTAAGTATTCTGAAAGCATGGCGGATGCCTGCCCGTTGATGCGATAATTTTTGGCGGTAATATACCCTTCTATCCAGCCGGGAATCTTGCTGTCATACAAAGCCGACGACTCGAAAATCAGTCCTTTTTTATCAATGGCTTTGTAAGTCTTTTTGCGCTTATCAAACTTGCCATACTTATAGCAAAATACCAGGATGGTGCTGGGCAATGGGTTTTCGAGATAAGCCAAAAGCGGATTAATGCCTTTTTTATCATCATCATCACGGCCCCACTTCATATCCTGTGCCTCTTTTACCATTACCACCTGGTAATCGCTCATCATGGGGTAGCGTTTGGCAGCGTTTATTGCCGTCATGATATCGGTATCCTTACCATATAACACGGTTTGGTTAAAACCCTTTTCCGCATCAGACAGCACCTGGTGCTCTATGTAATTGCTCACCAGATCGATAAAATAAGGCTCTTCGCCATGCAGCAAGTACAGCGGCTTAAATTTACGAGCCTTAAGGTCTTTGATGATTTCAGGAGCAGTCATTATCTAAGTCAAAATTAAGACTTCAAAAGTAAAAACACGTTGTTTGTGGAAAGATAAACGTGTGTATTAACTGCCTTTTAAATTTTGATTTCTACTTTTGGATTAACATGGATCTGCTGCTGCCGTTAAACCTCCCGCCCTACCCTTTTAAATTAACTGATGAGAACGGGCAGTTGAGCATATTTGACGTATTACGCAAACGGAAAATTATCTTAACACCCGAGGAATGGGTGCGCCAGCATTTTGTACAGTACCTCATCAAACAAAAGCACTATCCAAGATCGCTGATTAAACTGGAAGGCGGGCTGAAACTGCATGGTATGGCCAAACGAACTGATATCGTCGTGTTTAATTCAGCGGGCGAAAAAATCTTATTGGTAGAATGTAAAGCCCCTGCTGTTGCCATAACCCAAGCCACGTTTGACCAGGCAGCCAGGTACAATATGGTACATAAGGTAAAGCTATTGGTGGTAACCAACGGCCTGCAGCATTACTATTGCAGCATCAATTTCGGCGTTGAAAATTATCACTTTCTAGAAGAACTTCCTTCCTACAAGGATTTATAATCATATGATCTTAGCTGAAACCAGGATTTGAATTTTCTCCATCAGCTCATCCGGTTTAAATGGCTTTGCTACATAATCATTCATACCGGCATCAGTTACCTGGTTTTTAATATCAAACAATGCAGAAGCAGTAAGTGCTATGATCGGCACCCGGGATTTTGCAGGATCCGGCATCTTACGGATTTCTATAGCAGCATCAAAACCGTTCATTACCGGCATTTGCAAGTCCATTAAAATGATATCAAAGTTCCCGTATTGCATAATTTCAACCGCCCGCTCGCCATTTTCGGCAATGGTGGGCACTATTTGCCATTTGGAAAATAGCTTCTTCATCAGCATTACATTTACCTGGTTGTCTTCCGCAATTAATACGCGAAGATTTGCGGAGCCAAAAATGGGTGTTTGCGGGGCAGATTGCGGCAATTGCTGTTTTTGAACAGGCAGAGCTGCGGCCTCGGTGGCTACGGGAAACTCCATGTTAAACGAGAACTCAGAGCCTTCGCCCACCACACTTACTACTTCCATTTGTAATCCTTGCAGTTCCAGCAATCTTTTTATGATAGCCAACCCTAGCCCGGTTCCGCCATACTGCCGTGTTGTGGTGATAGACTCCTGTGTAAATGGCTCAAAAATACGTTCTAAGTTTTCCTTCTTAATTCCTATGCCCGTATCCTTTACAGAAAAGCTTACCGTAATGTTATTGTGCCTGTCCTCAATACAAGTTACCCTTACTCCAACACCGCCTGCAGAAGTAAACTTGATGGCGTTACTGGTAAGGTTAAAAATGATCTGGGTTAAACGGGTGGGGTCGCCAAAGATAACTTTACGTCTCAGCGCGCTATCTATATCCAGATTAAATAGTAACCCTTTCTCTTCGGCCTTGATCATCTGCCCACCGCATATATTGTGCAGCAGATCTGCCAGGTTAAATTTTATTTTTTCGAAAACGATCTTACCTGACTCGATCTTGTTAAAATCAAGTACATCATTCACAATAGCTAGCAGGTTATTAGCAGAAAACTTTAAAATATTCAGGTTCTCACTCTGATCCGTTCGGGGGGTGTTCATCATCAGCAGGTTCGTCATCCCGATAACGGCGTTCAACGGTGTGCGGATCTCATGTGACATCGTAGACAAAAACTCCGACTGTACCTGCGATGATTTTTCGGCCTTTGCTATCGCTTTTTCAAATTTAATATTGAGCGCTGCCTGCTCTTCGCTGGTATCTTTAAGCTGTTTTATGTTTTTGAGGAACGCCGTATAAAAGTGACTATGGATAAAAATGATCAGCATAAAATTGGCAAATACACCAATAATGATTGTCGCCTGATCTACTTTTTCGGGCTTGAAATTAATGTAATAGTTATGATCATAAACCATAACCAGGAAAACCAATACCGGCAACAGATTAAGGAGCGAGTAAAACATTCCCCAATTAAGGCCGAGCATATAAAAGCTGAATACAATTACCAGGATAATAACCTGTATTACAATGATATCCACATCCTGCATAACTATAAACACCATAGAAAGATTTACTATGCTGCCGATAATTAACAGGATATGCGATATATTTCGCCAATGCGGTTTAAAGGTTAAATACTTAAACAGAGCTGCTACGCAAAACATCAATACAGCTGATGTAGCCGAAAGCAGCGGAAGGCCCTGCAGGTACACGCTTATAAATAGCGCACCCAGCGCTATAAAAACTAAAGCAAAACCATAGTAAAGCAAACGTATTCGGGCCTGATCCAGGATCGACTGGTCTCTTGAGAGTATTTTATAGATTGAAAAATTGAAAAACTCCACGTTTGTTTAACAGGATTGGATTACTGGATTGTAAAAAGTTTCGGCGCCTTAATATACTTATATAAAACCCTGTATAAGGTTAGCAGCCCTTACCTTTTACAATTAGCAGGCCAGTCCGTGCAAGTTATCCGCTACGGTTTTAAGCTTTGATTCCGCATCGGCCTTTTTCTTCAATTCGTTTTCTATTATTTCGGGTTTGGCGTTGGCCATAAAGCGTTCGTTATTCAATTTTCCGTCAACAGCCCTCAGGAAACCTAAAAGATAATCCTGTTCTTTTTTAAGCCGCTCGCATTCTGCTTCAAGATCAATTTCTATATTTAATGCAACGTAAAACTCGTCGGTACCGGCAATAAAATTCACCGCGTTATTCAGCGCTTCATCAACAATCGTAAACTCATCAATATTCCCCAGATGTTTAATTATAGGTTGATATCTATTATATCCAATTACTGAATTTACTTTTATAGCAAGTGGCAAAGCATCCTTCGGCGATAGCTGTTTTGTATTTCGAACATTGCGCACCTGCTGAATGATCTGCTGAATGACTTCTATTTCAGCAATTAACTGAGAATTTATTTGCCCACTTGAGGGCAATTGCGCAACAATACAGCAATCCAAATCATCACGCAGTCCGAAAAGCTCATCATGCCATAACTCCTCGGTTAGGAAAGGCATAAACGGGTGAAGCACTTTCAAGATATTTTGAAAAAAACCGACTGTTGCTGCATAGGTGGCAGCATCTATCGTTTGTTTTTCTGCCCCTGGTTTATAAACAGGTTTTACCATTTCCAGGTACCAGGCACAGTAATCGTCCCATACCAATTTATAGGTAGCCATCAGCGCTTCAGATAAACGATATTGTTTAAAGTCGTCTTCAATTTGTACCAACGCCTGGTTAAAACGGCTCTCAAACCATTCAATCGCTATCTGATTGGTATTTGGCAGGCTTTCATCAACCGCCCAGCCCTGTATCAGTTTAAAGGCATTCCAAATTTTGTTGGCAAAGTTGCGGCCCTGTTCACAGTAACTTTCATCAAACATCAAATCGTTCCCGGCAGGTGAACATAACAGCATCCCCACACGTACACCATCTGCGCCATACTTTTCAATCAGATCAAGGGGATCGGGAGAATTACCGAGAGATTTAGACATTTTACGGCCCTGTTTGTCTCTTACAATACCCGTTAAATATACGTTGGTAAATGGCTTTTGGCCACGGAGCTCATGCCCGGCCATGATCATCCTGGCTACCCAAAAGAATAAGATCTCCGGAGCGGTAACCAAATCATTTGTAGGATAGTAATAGTTAATCTCGGCATTATCCGGGTTCCGTACACCGTCAAACACTGATACAGGCCATAACCAGGAAGAGAACCAGGTATCTACCACGTCTTCATCCTGGCGCAAATCTTCCAGCGTAAGTTCTTCATTTATCTTTTTCGCCTCTTCAAGCGCTTCTTCCTTAGTTTTACCAACTACATGCTGGCCATTGGGCAGGTAATAAGCTGGAATCTGCTGCCCCCACCATAACTGGCGACTGATGTTCCAATCGCGCACGTTCTCCATCCAGTGGCGGTACGTGTTAATGAATTTCTCCGGAATCAGTTTAACTTCTCCGTTTAAAACATAATCCAACGCCGGTTTAGCCATTTCCTGCATTTTCAAAAACCACTGCATGGATAGCTTTGGCTCAATAACGGCATTGGTACGTTCAGAAAAACCTATCTGGGATGTGTAATCTTCCGTTTTAGCCAACGCCCCGGCTTCTTCCAGCAATACGGCAATTTCTTTACGTGCAGAAAAACGATCAACCCCTACCAGGATTTCCGCTTTTTCGTTCAGTGTACCATCATCACTTAATATATCGATGATCTGTAAGTTATGTTTCTGGCCCAGTTCATAATCGTTCAAATCATGCGCCGGTGTTACTTTTAAACAGCCTGTACCAAAATCCATTGTTACATATTCATCCAGAATTACCGGAATCTCCCTGTTGATAAGTGGTATAAATACTTTTTTACCATGCAGGTGCAGGTACCGCTCATCGTTCGGGTTAACGCATATAGCGGCATCTGCCATAATGGTTTCCGGGCGGGTGGTCGCTACTGTTACGTATTTAGTATCACGTATCAAGTCGTTAGATTCACCGGCAGCTTCATTTACCCCATCTTGATACTTGATACCTGATACTTGATACTTAATATAATAGAGTTTCTGGTTTACCTCCTTACGGATAACCTCCTCGTCAGATACGGCAGTTTTGCCCTGCGGATCCCAGTTTACCATGCGTACGCCACGATATATCAGGCCCTTTTTGTACAGGCGGATAAAAATATCGTTTACCGATTCGCTCATATCGGCATCCATCGTAAACTTAGTACGTTCCCAATCGCAGGAAGCACCAAGTTTTTTCAACTGTTCCAGTATAATACCCCCGTATTTTTCTTTCCATTCCCAGGCATAGCTCAGAAATTCTTCGCGGGTAAGGTCTTTTTTATCGATGCCACGTTCTTTCAGCATAGCAACTACTTTAGCTTCGGTAGCAATGCTGGCATGATCTGTTCCCGGTACCCAGCAGGCATTTTTGCCTTTCATACGGGCACGGCGGATAAGTACATCCTGTATGGTATTGTTGAGCATATGCCCCATATGCAGCACTCCGGTAACGTTTGGCGGGGGGATCACAATGGTGTAAGGTTCACGCTCATCAGGAACGGAACGGAAAAAATTGTGTTTCAACCAGTAACCGTACCACTTTTCTTCGGCTTCTTTTGGGGAATATGTTTTAGCAATGATCATAGCCAGCAAAAATAACTATTTGCGCCAAATTGTTAAGGCTTAATACCGATTGAGTTTTCCGAAAATTTTCTAATTAAGAATCAGTATATATTAATTGCGACCGCAATAATATGAAATGCCATTAGTTTATAAGATATATCCAGCACAGATATGAAATCAATTCCTTTAAACCGTTTTGTGGCAGCTATGCTTAAGTTATCGAGAATATCGGTAGTGATTAAGTGGTTTAATAAGTAAAGGGGGCTTAAACAGTATTTGCTGTATTGATTGCCGGAACGATTGGCGTCAACCGTTCATTGTATTTTAAATAAAATAGAATTATTTTCAATGTGCATCTTCTAATCTTTACCCTGCCCAAACACTTGCCTTTCTAAACCAATCCGACGAAATATTATCTTTGCGGCCAGAATTCGCTATGATAGTTAACCAGTTTTACGATAAGGGCCTGGCCCATGCTTCTTACGCCATTATCCGCAACGGGCGGATGATCGTGATCGATCCGGCCCGCGACCCGCAGCCTTACTATGATTTTGCCGAGATCCACAGTGCCGATATTTTGGGTGTGATAGAAACTCATCCCCACGCCGATTTTGTAAGTTCCCACCTGGAGATTCATCAAACCACCGGTGCAATTATCTATGTAAGCAAACTTACCGGTGCCGGTTATCCGCATGAAACATTTGACGATGGAGACGTAATTACACTGGATGACATTAAACTAAAAGCCATCAACACGCCAGGCCATTCGCCCGATTCGATTTGCATTCTGTTAGAAGATGAGAAAGGTAAAGATTGTGCTGTATTTACAGGTGATACCTTATTTGTTGGCGATGTAGGGCGTCCAGATCTGCGTGAAAGCGCAGGGAATATCACTGCAAAAAAAGAAGAATTGGCGCAAGCTATGTACCACAGTACGCGCGGCAAACTGATGTTGCTGCCTAAGGATGTAACGGTATACCCCGCGCATGGCCCCGGTTCGCTCTGCGGCAAAAACATGAGCCCCGATCTGCAAAGTACCATCGGCAAGGAACTGCGTGATAATTACGCTTTACAACTGATGGATGAGCTCAAGTTCGTAAAAACCCTGCTGGCCGATCAGCCCTTCGCGCCAAAATATTTTGGCTACGATGTGGAGCTAAACAAAACCGGCGCGCCTAATTTCGCCGACAGTGTTAAGAGCGTTAGGAAACTTCATCACGATACCGGCCTGGAAGACGACATATTAGTAGTAGATACCCGGACAAGCTCGTTATACCGTAAAGGCCACGTAAGAGCCAGCATCAATTTGCAGGATGGCGAAAAATTTGAGACCTGGCTTGGATCGGTAGTTGGCGCCGAAGAATTGTTTTACCTCATTGCCGCCACCGAAGAAGACCTTGACGTGGTGATTAAAAAAACAGCCAAAATAGGGTACGAAAACAATATCAAAGCGGCTTTACTCACGCCGGAAAGTGCTACGGTTGCATCTCCTGATATCCAGCTGGACGATTTTAAGAATTATCCGGCTAACTACACTATCATAGATGCGCGCAACTGGGCGGAGATCAATACTGGTAAGATCTTTAGCGATGCTTTAACTATTCCACTGCCTGAATTGCGTGAACGTATTGGGGAGATCCCCAGTAACAAGCCCATTGTTGTACATTGTGCAGCGGGTTATCGCTCGGCAGCAGCGGCCAGTATCATCGCAGCCAAAATCACGGAAGTACCGGTGTTTGACCTAAGCGAGGCCGTGAAAGAATTTTAGTTAATGGTGATTAACGATAGCCTTATTGGATATCTATGAACTGATTAATAAATTTCTGTATAATTGCACCCATCATGTCTGATGACGCAGTTGTAAAACGGATAAAAGTTATTGTTAAAGAGCACGGCGGGCAGCTAGCTCTTGCAAACGCTATTGGTGTAGACCAGGGTTTCATCAGCAAGGTGATCAATAAAAAGCAGGACATCAGCTATTACCTGATCCGTAAGCTTTGTTTTCAGCTGAAATACTCACCAGAATGGCTCATCCTCGGCACCGGCGAAAAAAACATCCACAAACCCGAATCGGCCAAACTTATTACTGAAATTCAAATGCTGCGTACGGAAGTAGATATCCTCCATGCACGTATGCGCGCCTACGAGCTGGAAATGCAGGAAATTAAACTTAGCCTACCCCGGCAACAGGCAGGTTAATCTCTTTGTAATCAATAATTAATCCAGGTTCAGCATCTGCTCAAATGCTGCCGGATCAATTTCGCCTACCATATCTCCTTTTAAAATGATAGCCAAAACATTGCTATGCTTGTGCAACTGCAGCCTGCCATTAAAGAGCTTTTCTGTTGTAGATTTAAGAAATTGCTTAATGCTTGCTTTTGTCGCCTTACGGCAGGCCAGCTCAATGTTACCATTGGTGATAACCAGCCGGACTTTCTGCTCATTAGCTTCGATAGTAAGCACAAGGTTGTCAGTCAATTTAAAAGGCATCATAATTGATAAAAATAAAAATTTCCACAACCATTTATAACTGAAAGGAGTGAAACTATTTAAATTATCCGATGTTGGTAAATAAATAATCAAAGCAATGGGACCTATATTTTTCACCGTCGGGTCTGATTTACCCGTGATGATCATCCCCAACACGGATGGGCATGTGAACGGCCACCCTGTACTCACTTATACTTACAACGTTTATCGCGATGTGGGATTTGAGGATGCGTCCATGATCAAAATAAAAGAAAAAGAATTGTTGCTTGACAAGAAAACAAGTAAAAATTACATGGGCTATATCACATTTGAAAGCCCGGGAAAATTATTTACCTATACTGCGGATGGTAATGAAGACCTGTCATCAGATGAGGTTCAGGAGATCATTGAAAACATTACACACTTCCGCGAACATCCGGGAATGTGGCAAATTTAAGCTAAAATCCGATAGCAAAAAGGTAGGTGCCTTCCATAAAACATCTCTGCAATCACGCTGTTCCTAATTAATGCAACAGATCTTATTCTTGGGAGATAGCCTTACTGCAGGGTATGGGCTTGCCAATTCATCTACAGAATCTTTCCCGGCACTTATTAACGAAAAAATAAGATCAGAAACCCTGCCCTACCAGATTATCAATGCCGGTTTAAGCGGTGATACCACAAGCGGCGGCCGCAGCCGCATAGACCACTGGTTAACCCGGCAGGTGGATGTTTTTTTCCTGGAACTGGGGATCAATGATATTCGCCGCGGGGTAGCACCGGGTACTATAGAACTAAATCTCCAGGCCATCATTAACAAAGTAAAAGCTAAATATCCTGACGCCAGGTTGGTATTACTGGGCATGGAGATCCCAGCTTTTTTAGGCGGGCAGATCGCCATCGAATTCAGCGCCATCTATCGCAAATTGGCGGAAGCAAATCACATGGCACTGGTTCCGTTCTTATTAGAAGGCGTTGCCGGTAAAAAGCATTTAAACCTCTGGGACCGGGTGCATCCATCCGCAGCAGGTTATAAAATAGTGGCGGATTTAGTATGGCCGGTGTTGAAGAGTGTTTTGATCTAGAGACCTGCAACATACGCTAAAGTATTCCACTCTTTGCTAAGCTGATATATAAATGACTAAACCCGGCTTTCATTTTTTATCTTGCACAGTCAATTACTTGTATACAAGATTATAATATATGAAGCTTAAATACTACTTGCTGCTATTTTGCGCCCCCTTGTTTATCAGTACAGCCTTTGCCGGCGCAGATCAAACCGATACGCTGACGGCTAAAAAACTAAATCCTTACGGCAGGTATTATTATAATGCTAATAAAGAGCTGGAACTCATCAGTTCCGCCGTGCATTTTGGGTTTAGTTTTGAGGGCACAACCTGTAAAATATATACCTCACTGCCAGATGAACACGCCCACAGTTACCTGCAGTACGAACTGGATGGTGTTTATCAAAAGCGGATCCGCGTGGAAGGCAATCCTAAAGAGCCAATTACTATCATTGCACCAACGGCAGGCAAGCATGAGGTCTGGATCTATAAATGTACCGAGGCAGCCACCGGAGCCATTCTCATTAGTAAAATTGCCGCGGAACACATCAAATCCCTCAAACCAAGCAAAGCTTCACTCATCGAGTTTATTGGTAACAGTATAACCTGTGGTGCGGCAGCTGATGCCAGCGATATACCTTGCGGCACCGGCGACTACCATGATCAGCATAATGCCTATATGGCTTACGGTCCGCGTTTGGCGCGTAAGCTGGGTGCAAATTACATGCTGAGCAGTGTTAGCGGCATTGGCGTTTACCGCAACTGGAACAGCGACGCACCCACCATGCCACAGGTGTATGAAAAGGTAAATTTCCAGGACAACACGCCCTTGCTGTGGGACTTTAGCACTTACAGCCCAAAAGTCGTAAGCATTGCCCTCGGCACCAATGATTTCAGTAATGGCGACGGCAAACGGCCCCGCAAACCCTTCGATGCGGTTGAGTTTACGGCAACTTATGTGAAATTCGTAAAACTAGTCAAATCCAAATACCCCAACGCGCGGATAGCCCTTTTAAGCAGCCCTATGGTAAAGTTCCAAAATGCCAAATTGCTGGAAGACTGCATTACTGCAGTGAGGGATAAAATAAATGCGGCCTATCCAAAAAGCAAACCGGCACAAGTTTTCTTTTTCCCTCCAATGGAAGCCCACGGTTGTGGCGGCCACCCAAGTGTAGAAGACCACGCAGTGATGGCCGACCAGGCAACCGCCTTTTTTAAGAAGCTGCTGGAGTAATTTTCATAAACAATTGATATCGCGGTTAGGTGTCGTGTTATCGTACATAATAGTCCAGATTACCTTACAACTTTTAGCTAACTACAGTGGTTTGCGAATAATTAGCGACCTTTTTACCTAATGGTATCAGTTTTGCAAATGATCAAACATCTACTAACAAACTAAAACATATAACCATGAGATCATTATTGTACATCGTAGCAGTTATCCTTATAATTGGATGGGCTATAAGCACATTTGCCTACGCTGCAGGCGGTTTAATCCACATTTTATTAGTGATTGCCATTATCGCATTCGTGCTTGGCCTGCTAAGAAAAGATACAACCGTGGTGTAACATTACCACTATATAAAAAAAGCCCGGTTCGACAGCGAACCGGGCTTTTTTGTTGCCAAAAATTTAAGTGTCCTGCAATAGGTCAAAGCGATTGGTAGAATTTTACGATAAAAAAAGCCCGGCCTGCTGTGCTGACCGGGCATTTAATAGACTAAATTTTTTCGCTTAAACGAATATCATTAACACTATTCCTTAACAATTTTTTGCCGTTTGGTGGTCATCTTTTGGGCAAGGCGGTTTTGCTTATGCTCCTCGTCACCCAGGATAATACCCCAGGATTTGAGGCTCTCCACCCGGTCGAAAATAATCTTCATTACCGCTATAACGGGAATGGATAAGAACATCCCGGGAATCCCCCAGATCATTTCACCCATAATTACGCCTAATACAGTAATCAGGGCGTTTATTCTCACCTTAGAGCCTACAACCAGCGGCAGTAATACATTACTGTCAATTAGATGCACTACAACAAGGGTAATAACCACCAACAGTACTTTACTTACAACGGTAGCTGTTGCAAAGGTTACCAGCGCGCTGATGACCAAAGCGGTAAAAATACCGATATAAGGTATGATGTTGAACAATCCCGTTATGAGCCCAAGTAATATCGCATACTTGATGCCCAGCGCCCAAAACACCAGGCAAACAACCCCCGCAACAATACCCATCTCAATCAATAAACCGATGATGTATTTACGGATGATATACTGTACCTGCTCTACAATTTCATGCACCAGGCTTTTATTCTCATCTAAAAATACCGATTCAAAAAACCGCATGATGAGTTTGCGATAAAGCAAAAAGAAGAAGGTATAAATAAAGGTAAATACCAAAAACAGTAGTATGCCGGAAAGCGACAACAACGTTGCACCCACTACCGAACTGCCCGACTCCATAATTTTGCTTTTAGCCGTATCAACGTACGTCAATTGTTTACGGGCATCTACATGGAAAGTGTTAGTTACCCAATCCTGAATTGACTCCACTGATTTGGTAAGCTGTAGCTGAAACTGGGGCCAGTCTTTCGCCAATCCAGAGATTTGAGAACCAATAACGTATAAAATTAAACCGATAGCACCTAAAAGCATTAATACCGATAACATAGAGGCTGCGCTACGGGGCAGTCTGACCTTAAACTCTAAAAATTGCGCCAGCGGCAACAATAAAATGGCAAACAAACTGGAAAAAATCAGCGGCGACAGGATCTCTTTAGCAACGATGACAATGTAGACAAGCGAGATGAGGCTAAACAGTACACAGGCCAGTTTTAAGTAAAACGGCAGCGTTTTAAATTGAGCAATATCCATGATTACTGGTTTTTGCCTCTAAACATGGAAATGATCCAGAAAATTAAAGCTATAACTATAATTACACCAATTATAGCAGTAACAGCACCGGCTTTAAAAATGCCGCCGATAACTGAGCAGCCGCTCAATAATAAAATGGCCAGCAAAAACGAAGGAAGATAGATTTTTTTCATGGGGTATTTGATTAATTAATTTCCCAATAAACCTACTATAAGGCACAATGTTTTGGTATTCGGAGTAATTGCTACACCTATTAGGGGTATTGAATGGAAACGGCTTTGTTCGTGGTGTTGTCACCAACAACTGGCCATGTAGGCCAGCGAGTGCAAATCCCCGAATGGTATCACCGCCGTTGTTGAAAATCATACATAGTGGCTGCATGGCGGCGACCGTCCTGATAGGCAATGGTGAAAACACCAACAACGGCGGCATCACACTAGTGACTGCATAGCGGTGACCGTCCTGATGGCTGTTGGCGAAAACACCAACAACGGCGAAAAGACACCAACAACTTAGGAAAGACACCAACAACGGCAGAAATGGCAGAAAACCAATCTAACTTAAACACATTATCGCCAACTGCTATCCCCCCGTCACAAACACAACCGGCAGATCTCTACATTCGCACTTCTGCACATTTCCGCTTATCTTTGCACCTTTAAATTATTCACCTATGCTTAAAGGATTTTTTAATGTTCCTGCACCTGTAAATGAGCCTGTTTTAAATTACGGCCCGCGCAGTTTGGAACGTGCAGCGCTGAAGGCGGCTTTAACCGAAGCCCGCGCACAGCAACTGGATATACCCATGTACATTGGCGGCGAGGAAGTACGCACCGGGAAACTGGTAGAGCTTCGCCCACCACATGATCATAAACACCTGCTGGGCGTGTTCCACTATGGTGATAAAACCCACGTAAATGCCGCAATCGATGCAGCCCTTGCTGCAAAAGCCGACTGGGAGAACTTGCCATGGGAACAGCGTGCAGCAATATTTTTAAAGGCTGCAGAACTGATAGCCGGCCCTTACCGTGCTACCATCAACGCAGCAACCATGCTGGGCCAAAGCAAAAATGCATACCAGGCAGAAATTGATGCAGCCTGTGAACTGATCGATTTTCTGCGGTTTAACGTGCAGTATATGACGGAGATCTACGCGCAGCAGCCGCCAGTATCCGGCAAAGGTGTCTGGAACCGTTTGGAGCAGCGCCCTTTAGAGGGGTTTGTATTCGCCCTTACCCCTTTCAACTTTACCGCTATTGCCGGTAACCTGCCTGCATCAGCTGCTATGATGGGCAACGTTGTTGTATGGAAACCTGCCGATACGCAAGTATATGCGGCAAACGTGATCATGCAAATTTTTAAAGAAGCCGGTGTACCTGATGGTGTAATCAATCTGATCTACGCAGACGGACCTGAAGTTGGCGAGGTTGTGTTCAACCACCCGGATTTTGCAGGCATCCACTTTACAGGTTCTACTAAAGTTTTCCAGCATATCTGGCAAACCATTGGTACTAACATCCATAAATATAAAACCTACCCGCGCATTGTTGGTGAAACCGGTGGTAAAGATTTTGTACTTGCCCACCCAAGCGCCAATGCTGATGCTGTAGCGGTTGCTTTATTACGTGGCGCTTTTGAATACCAGGGACAAAAATGTTCTGCCGCTTCCCGTGCTTATATCCCGGCAAGCCTGTGGCCTGCTGTAAAAGAGCATGTACAGCGCGAAATCGCTACCTTTAAAATTGGCCCGGTTGAAGATTTTGAAAATTTTGTTAATGCGGTTATCAGCGAGGTAAGCTTTGATAAACTTGCTAAATATATTGATGCAGCCAAAAAAGACGAAGGCGTTGAGCTTATTGCCGGTGGCAACTATGATAAAACTCAGGGCTGGTTTGTAGAGCCTACAGTATTACAGGTGCAAGACCCTTACTATGTAACCATGTGCGAAGAACTCTTCGGACCTGTATTAACGGTTTACGTTTACGAAGATGATCAATGGGACGCAACACTGAGCATTATCGATCAAACATCTATCTACGCACTAACTGGTGCGGTATTATCCCAGGATCGGTATGCCATTGCAGATGCCACTTACAAACTGCGCAATGCAGCAGGTAACTTCTACATCAATGATAAACCAACAGGTGCGGTAGTGGGTCAGCAGCCATTCGGCGGTGCACGCGGTAGCGGCACCAATGACAAAGCCGGATCTATGATCAACCTTCTGCGTTGGGTATCTCCAAGAACTATCAAAGAAACCTTTGATTCACCAAAAGATTACAGGTATCCGTTCTTGCAGAAAGAAATGTAGACCTGAGTCCATTGGCTCTTCCTTAATTATGGTTAGACTTTTGTGAAACAATTGACTGACATATTAGCCCGGCTTTGCTAAAGCCGGGCTTTATTATACTATAGCTCCAATTCGTCCGGTTCAAATTACCGGCAATACACTAAGTAATTGATTTTTTATTGCTGATAAACAATCTGGTGATCCGGTACCATATAAATGGGACCATATCATAATATAATATGGTAAGCAGTATTACAGGTAAAAAATAAAAGATCTTAAATTGGTAAATATTAAAAAAATAACCGCCTACCAGACCGCCGAAAATAAAAAATGCAAGGATGGTTAGCCTGACATAAATTTTATTTTTCACCTCCTGGCTTTCGGCCGTTTTTGGATGCATCCAGTCGGCAAGTTCGCTGCCCAGATCTGTAAAAAGACCGGTAAGGTGAGTGGATTTGATCAATCCGCCAGAGATGTTGGATACCAGGCTATTTTGTAAACCCATGGCAAACAGTAAGGCACCAATTACAATTTCACGTTCCTGAGAAGTTTCTTTGTAAAAGCTGTTGCCATAAAAAGCGATAAACAGCAATACAAAGATCTCGAGTATGATAGGTGCCGAGTGTGCCCGGTAATAACTCACATGCTGTAAAGATTTTACGATGAAGTTGGATACAAAGGCCCCCAGTAGAAACATAAACAACCAGAATCCGAATACCAGTATTGACTGAAAATTTTGTTCGATGATGTTTTTTGCCAGGTTAGCTACGTGGCCGGTAATGTTTGATGTAAAAGCTAAAAACGCCAGCACGCCCACCACATCGGTGATACCGGCTACAAATGCCGTAGATGAGGCCAGTAGCAAGTTTTGTTTTAATGTCCGTTTTTCTTTTGGCTCTTTAAGCATGTACTAATATATTTTATTTGATATCTAAACGTAATACCCTTTCCATAGTTTTCGCTTCGTAAAAAACCCGGCTACATTACTGCATACCGGGTTCGATTTAAAACTAAACTAAACAGAAAGAATACACTTAATGCGCAACAATAGCTTCTACGCCATGCAGCTCATACACATAGCCCAAATTATTGGGGCTACTACTGGTCACTTTTAAATCTTTCACGAGGCCACTGCCAAGGTCAATTACCCAACCATGTACCTGCAGGTCGGTGCGTTCCATCCAGGCATTTTGTACAATGGAGGTTTTACAAAGATTATAAACCTGCTCGCTCACATTTAGCTCAACCAGGCGGTTAATTTTCTCGGCTTTATCTGCAATGCGGTCCAGTTCATGGCTATGCAGGCGGTAAACGTCTTTAATGTGGCGCAACCAATTGTCAATCAATCCAAATTGCTTGTTGCTTAGTGCAGCAGCTACGCCCCCGCAACCGTAGTGGCCAGCAACAATTATATGCTTTACTTTAAGTACGTTTACCGCATAATCCAGCACACTCAGCATATTCATATCCGAGTGATTGCATACATTGGCAATATTGCGATGTACAAATATTTCGCCGGGCTTGGTGCCGGTCACATCGTTAGCAGGTACGCGGCTGTCTGAGCAGCCTATCCACAATATTTCAGGCTGCTGGCCTTTTGCCAGGTTAGTAAAAAATTGTGGGTCTTCCGATAAATGTCGCTCAACCCATTCTGCATTGCCTTTCAGCAATTTGTCATAACTAGCTTGTTGTGTAAGCGTAGTGTCGCTAACAGTTGCCGGTGATCTATTATTTGCCTGGCCGCTTTGGCTGTTGTTCTCTGTTTCTATGGTCGACATGGTAAATTTTAAATTTAAGGTTTATAAACTAAATCCTTTAAGGATGGTACTTGGTACCTATCCTGTATATCTACCAGCTGCACGATGATGCCCTTTGTGTAGGCATTGTGCTTGTAATTATGAATGATCTCTAGCACATCAGGATCGATAAAGCGGGAGTTTGAGCCATCAATGATCACGTCGCTCCCCTTTGGAAGGGATGTTAGCGTTACCTGGATCGCCGCTTTATTTAAAAAAGACACCTCTTCTGCAAGCCTAATAGTAATGGTTTTTTTATCGCCTTTAGTGGTGATAGTATAAAAATACGGGTTACGCATGTTGGTACGCAGAATGTAGAAGATCCCTACCAGCATACCGATACCTACCCCTATCAGCAGATCGGTAAGTACAACGGCAACAATGGTTACCACAAACGGTATAAATTGATCCAGCCCCTTGTGCCACATATGTTTAAATAAGCCTATCCTGGCCAATTTGTAACCAGTCATTAACAGGATAGCTGCCAGGCAGGATAAAGGGATATGATTAATTAAAGAGGGAATAAATAACAGTGATAACAACAGCATCAGCCCGTGCACAATGGCACTTACTTTTGTACGTGCCCCTGCATTAACATTTGCCGATGAACGTACGATAACCGCCGTCATAGGTAAACCACCAAGCAAACCGCTCACTAAATTGCCAGCCCCCTGAGCAATCAGCTCGCGGTTCGTAGGTGATATTCTTTTTATAGGATCTATTTTATCTACAGCTTCCAGGCTCAGCAGCGTTTCCAAACTGGCTACTACCGCAATAGTGAAAGCTGCAATCCAAACTTGTTTGTTAGCAATTTCGCCAAAGTTAGGGCTTTTAAACAGTGCAAAGAACTCTCCGCTGCTTTTTACCATCGGGATGTTCACCATCTGCTTTGCCTGCAGGGCCAGATCGGTACCCGCAAAAGCCAAACTTAAAGCAACGCCCGAGAGTACAACCAGCAATGGCGCAGGCACCATGGCCACTCTTTTTATTTTTGGCCAGTATATCATCAACAATAATGATACGCCCGCTATAATAACTGCGCCGTAGTTGATTTTCCCCAATGCCCTGGTCAGCGCAGAAAAGGTATTGTTACCTGCACCGGCTTCACTAAAGCCTTCGTCTCCTTCAAAATCTGCATCATACCCCACCGCGTGCGGAAACTGCTTCATAATAAGGATGATACCAATGGCCGCCAGCATACCTTCAATAACAGGAGATGGAAAATAATTAGCTATGGTACCTGCTTTTATTAAACCCAGCAAGATTTGGAAAGCCCCCGCAATAAACACTGCCAATAAAAACGTTTCATACGAGCCAAGGGTATGGATGGTATTTAAAACAATTACCGTTAAGCCCGCAGCCGGCCCGGCCACACTCAATTGCGAGCCGCTGAATACGCCTACTACCACCCCGCCGATAATACCGGTAAGGATACCTGCAAACAGAGGCGCGCCAGATGCAAGCGCTATACCTAAACACAAAGGCAGGGCAACCAAGAAAACCACCAGGCTGGCTGGCAGGTCCCTTTTCAGATTTTTGCCCAGGAAATACTTTTTCAGGTTAAGATCGCCGGTAGTGAGGCCTCCTTGCTTAATTTGCATAATTATTTTTTTATTAGAAGTTTTGGGGGGAAACGAGGCTTTCCTTTGCTGTTAAGCTTTGAAAAAACACGCCATTACAGCGCCACAAAAGTGTACGACTGCTTGCCCGGTTCAACAATTGAACCGGCGAAAAAGATTAAGCGTTGGGAGGAGGAGTAGGAACCACAGGATGGTAGATCTCTGCGTAAAGGGAGTGTTCCTGGTTGTGCAATACATTGTTTTCAACCACAAAGGTTTTGTAAACTACAAAATGCAGAAAGGTTTCATCGAAGATCTTTTTTTCTTTAAAAGCATCCTTATCGGGATCTTCTTTTTCAGATTTAGTTTCGTGTTCCAGCTGCATGATAACGGCACTAACCGATTTATTATCGAGACATAAAAATGCAGGAGCAATCGCTATAACCATCTTTGCGACAAAGATGCTCATAAACAAAATCACTACCGAAATTTTCAGATCCCTGATTTTCATGTATCGCAAATATAATAAAATCTACAAAGTAAAAACCTCCAAAAGTTAATCTTGCAATTTAATTACTAATTTTAACGCTGCACCAATTGAGCCGATAGTGGATAAAAAGTTAGAAATACTAGAGCAAAAGCGCCAAATCGCGCTTGAAGGGGGCGGATCTGCCCGTATAGAAAGTCAGCATAAAAAAGGCAAATTAACCGCTCGCGAGCGCCTCCACTTCCTATTGGATGAAGGTTCCTTCCAAGAAATTGGGATGCTGGTTTCACACCGGTCTACAGATTTCGGGATGGAAAAAGAAAAATACCCCGGCGATGGTGTGGTAACCGGTTATGGCACCGTTAACGGCCGGTTGATCTACGTTTTCTCACAGGATTTTACCGTTTTTGGTGGTTCGCTGTCAGAAACGCATGCCGAAAAGATCTGTAAAATAATGGATCTGGCCATGAAGAACGGGGCACCTATAGTCGGCCTGAATGATTCCGGCGGCGCGCGTATTCAGGAGGGTGTAGTGTCCCTTGGCGGCTATGCCGATATATTTTACCGCAATACCATGGCCAGCGGTGTAGTGCCACAAATATCGGCCATTATGGGACCCTGCGCGGGCGGAGCGGTATACTCCCCCGCAATTACCGACTTTACTTTGATGGTTGAGCACACCAGCTATATGTTTGTAACGGGCCCCAATGTGGTAAAAACCGTGACCCATGAAAACGTAACATCCGAGGAACTGGGCGGCGCCAATACGCACGCTACGAAGAGCGGTGTTACACATTTTGCCTGCACTAACGAGATAGATGCGATACAGCACGTTAAAAAACTGCTGAGTTACATGCCGCAGAACTGCGAGGACCACGCCCCTGCCCTGCCCTATGAACCGGGTAATGAAACCCGCGATGCGCTGACCACTTTATTACCTGAAAACAACTCGCAGCCATATGATATACGCGAGGTAATTGACCAGGTATTGGATAACGATACTTTTTTAGAAGTGCATAAGGATTTTGCTGAGAATATCGTAGTAGGCTTTGCCCGCCTGGCAGGCAGGAGTATTGGTATAGTGGCCAACCAGCCTGCATTTCTGGCCGGCGTACTGGATATCAACTCATCTACCAAAGCTGCTCGCTTTGTACGCTTTTGCGATAGTTTTAACATCCCCTTACTGGTGTTTGAAGATGTTCCCGGTTTTTTACCTGGGACCGACCAGGAGTGGAACGCCATCATCACAAACGGGGCTAAACTACTTTACGCTTTTTGCGAAGCTACCGTACCGCGGATCACCGTTATCACCCGCAAGGCTTACGGCGGTGCATATGATGTAATGAACTCCAAACACATCGGCGCCGATATGAACTACGCCTGGCCAACGGCAGAAATTGCCGTAATGGGCGCCAGGGGTGCAGCCGAGATCATCTTTAAAAGAGAGATCACCGCCGCCGAAGACCCCGAAGCCAAATGGCGCGAAAAAGAACAGCAATACGCCGAGATCTTCGCAAATCCCTATCGCGCCGCCGAACGGGGTTTTATAGATGAGGTGATAGCGCCAGCAGAAACGCGGATAAAACTCATCCAAGCCTTTAAAATGCTGGAGAATAAAGTAGTGAATAACCCAAGGAAAAAGCATGGAAATATCCCGTTGTAACAAATAAAACCGAAATTGGGCTGGGTATCAATATCACGGTGTCATCCATCTCAACGTCAAAATACGATAGCTCACATCCGAAATCTCCAATCGAAAAAATGCTCTCCATCGAACAAATAACCCCTTACCTTACCTGGCGCGTTCGCCGGGATGTACTTTATCCGGGCAAATATATCCATGATATGGAAATGGATGAGGATAACGACGGTTATCACTTTGGGGCATTTAAAGATAATGAGCTGGTGGCGGTGGTTTCATTATTCGCTAAGGAGCATAACTGGCAGTTTCGCAAACTGGCAGTTATTGATAAAGTACAAAATCAAGGTGTCGGCACCGAACTGCTAAAGTATATAACGGGTTTCGTGGAGCAGGAAAACGGAAAAAGGCTTTGGTGCAATGCGCGTCTGTCCGCTGTCGGCTTTTACAACAAACTGGATTTTAGCACTGCGGGTGAGGTTTTTCACAAAAACGATATCGATTTCATTGTGATGCAAAAGGAACTGATATCAAAGTAAAAGATCAGCCTGCCTCGCGCAAACTGATCCTTTTAATTAACTTAACTGATCTTATTTAGTAACGCCGCAAAGGTGGACTTACGCTGTTAAGCAAAGATTAAGTAAACAATAACATTCATATCCCGTTTAAACCGTATAGAGCAATTTAATCTGCTTTATTATATTTGCGCTTGCCCCAATAGGGTCTCACTATATTCAAATGGCTAAAAAGAAAACCGACGCAGAACAGAAACCTGCTATAGTTACGAACAAATCACTCGAATTCTTCGAAAAATATATCAATAACGCATCTCCTACCGGTTTTGAATGGAAAGGACAGCAGCTTTGGCTGGATTATCTAAAACCTTATATCGATGATTATTATGTAGATAATTACGGCACCGCGGTAGGCGTTATTAACCCAACTGCAGCATACAAGGTAGTTATAGAGGCACATGCCGATGAAATTTCCTGGTTTGTAAATTACATCACAAATGATGGTTTAATTTACGTGATCCGCAACGGCGGCTCAGATCACCAGATAGCACCCTCAAAGCGTGTAGATATCCATACCGACAACGGCATTGTTAAAGCCGTATTTGGATGGCCGGCCATCCACACCCGCCTGGGTGGTGAAAAGGAGGAAGCCCCTACTTTAAAGAATATATTTTTAGATTGTGGCTGCACCAGCAAAGATGAGGTTGAAAAAATGGGGATCCATGTAGGTTGTGTTATTACCTATGAGGATGAGTTTATGATACTCAATAACCGCTATTATGTTGGCCGCGCATTGGATAACCGTGCAGGTGGCTTCATGATAGCCGAAGTTGCCCGTTTATTAAAAGAAAATAACGTAACCCTGCCTTTCGGCCTGTATATTGTTAACGCGGTTCAGGAAGAAATTGGCCTGCGTGGTGCCGAAATGATTGCGCATCGGATAAAACCTAACGTTGCTATTGTAACTGATGTTACGCACGATACCAACACACCAATGATCAATAAAATTACCCAGGGCGATTTAAGCTGCGGTAAAGGTCCGGTAATTTCTTACGCTCCTGCCGTACAAAACAATCTGAATAAATTATTGATAGAGTCGGCTCAAAAAGCCAATATTCCTTTTCAGCGCCAGGCTTCATCGCGCAGCACCGGAACCGATACGGATGCTTTCGCTTATAGCAACGATGGTGTGCCGTCGGCATTGATCTCACTACCGTTACGTTATATGCATACCACAGTAGAAATGATCCACAAAGATGATGTTGATAATGTTATCCGACTGATTTATGAGTGCCTATTAAATATTAAAGCCGGGCAAGACTTCAGATATATTAAATAATACATAAAAAATTTAGGAATATTTATTATTATTGGCAACTACACCGAAAGAAAAATAAAAAAATTACAAAACACTATGAAACCCACCCTACTGATCTTGGCTGCAGGAATGGCCAGCCGTTACGGAAGCATGAAACAGGTTGATGGATTTGGACCAAATGGCGAAACCATTATCGATTACTCCATATACGACGCTATCCAGGCTGGATTTGGAAAGATCACGTTTATTATCCGCGAGGAATTTTTGGATAGCTTCAAAGCCATATTTGAACCGAAGCTGGCCGGAAAAATTGAAACTGATTACGTTTTTCAAAACTACGATCTTACCCAGTTTGGAATAACCGAAGAGGTAGAACGCGCTAAACCATGGGGAACCGCCCATGCAGTTTTAGCTGCCCGTAACCAGGTGAACGAACCATTTTGCGTAATCAATGCAGATGACTTTTATGGTTACGATGCATTTAAAAAAATGGCTGATTTTTTATCTAACGAAGTTGCCGATGATAAATATGCCATTATTGGCTACCAGGTAGACCGCACGCTGAGCGACCACGGGTCAGTATCGCGCGGCGTATGCCAGGTAGAAGATGGTAAAATGGTAGCGATAAATGAGCGCCTCAAAGTTTATTTTAAAGAAGATGGAACTGTAGCGTATGAAGAAGACGATAAAGAATTCCCGTTAGACCCGCTAACCCGCGTATCTATGAACTTTTGGGGTTTTACGCCTGCAGTTTTTGAACAGAGCCTGCCGATGTTTAAAGCCTTTGTTGAGAAAAACAAATCTAATCCGAAAGCTGAATTCTTTATACCGCTGGTGGCCGACGGTTTAATAACAACAGGTGAAGCTTCTTTTGAAGTGATCCCTACAGATGCTAAATGGTTTGGCGTAACGTACAAAGAAGATAAACCCATTGTACAAAAAAGCATTTCTGCTTTGGTAGAAAACGGCACTTACCCTACTAATCTTTGGTCGTAGTGTAACCGCAACTATTTGACATAGTTAAATCCTGCCCAATACTGGGCGGGATTTTTTGTTTTTGGACTAGATGTTCCAATAATAGCATAACAGCAAACGGTTCAAAATAACGGCACATCATAAAAATACCAATCTCCATAGGCTGCCTGCCGGATCAGACCGACTACAAACGCTACCAGTCTAATTTTTTTTAAATATTATTATATTTCAATAGACTTAAGTATAATAATATTTAATATATTTATTAATAAGTAATTATTGAAAATACAGTAACCTGATTGTATTGCCATGACCGCCACAATAACAGAACACAGAAAACACCCAACAAAAACGTTTGGTGTGTGTGCAAAATGCAAATTACCGCTGGAATACCGCGCCCACCGCAGCTGGTTTGTTAAAAATCTTTTATTTTGGTTACCGGTTAGAAAATTTAAATGCGTCAAGTGCAACCGCAACCAATATGTAATAATTAACCGATAGTTAAGGAATTGTATTTAAGTGATTCGTTTTTATCTAAATTGCAAAACCAGCTATAAAATATGGTTTATAATTACAATATTTGCAATTGTAATTTACAATCATATTAATTGGAAGCTTTAGATACAGACAAAAAGCCAACTCACTCCCGTTGCCCAAAATGCGGCAAGCATTTTCATCATAGACTTCACCGGGGGTGGTTTATGAAAAATATTTTGAGCTTTATCCCTTATAAGAAATATTTCTGCGCCAATTGTAATAAGGGTTATTACATCATCAAAAAAGAAAATAGCGAGAAATAATTATTTTGGTATAAGTATTGCTTAAGTGTAATAAATACAAGTGTTGTATACGATATACAACTATTTGCAGATACATATTATAACAGATACCATAACATGCGCCGGATATTAGCTGTAGACGATGATAAAGATATACTAGAAGTACTTCAATTTATTTTAGAAGATTCTGGTTATGAGGTTGATACACTTTCAGACGGCCATAATTTGATGGACATTGTACGAAATAAAATGCCTGATCTGATTTTGCTGGACATTATGTTGGGTAATATGGACGGACGTGAGTTGTGTAAAGCGGTCAAAAAAGAGTCAAGTACCCATAACATTCCTGTTATATTAATCTCTGCGAGCCATAATATTTCTAGTTCCATGAACAATGAAGGCGCTCCAAATGACTTCATTGCCAAACCATTTGACATCAACAATTTACTCGGTAAAATTAAAAGTCATTTGAGCTCAGCAGCCTGAGTGTTTAGCTGTGTTACAGATAGTTTTTGCAGCTCCTGCCTTACTCTCACAGTCCACAACTGTTGCTGATACCCCTCAAGGCCATGGCTGGTTTCTGAGTCATATCGTTTCTGAATCTCATTAATTTCTCTCAACGCATCCAGATAAGCCATATTTATAGGGCCGTCGTAGTTATCAACGCTTAATTCGGTACGTGCTAAGCGTTGCTTAAATCGCTCTGCTACTAATTTCACAATATCGAAGTGTAGTTGTTCATGTGCTAAGCTATTGCTGTTTAAACCTCCACTGCGAACCCAACACGCGCTTTTGGGCACATATACTTTTATATCAAGAACGATATCTATAATTGCATTAGACAGCTTAACATCTTCATCATAACCAAGTGCAGCAAAAATTTCGGCAGCGTATTTACTATTATGTGGCTTCCCGGCAAAATCAGTCCATTTTAAAGGTCGGTTCGGGTCATAATAAACTGTATCGTCTTCAATAGTGTTTTTATGATCGGTAAAACTTATTTTAACTTTTTTGGCAAGAGCCATATGATGATCAGCCTGAGCGTTCACCCAATTATTAATATATATTAATCCCTTTACCATCATATTACTTAATAAAGGCTCTGCTTTTTGTGCCGCACCGCTTTTTCGCTGGTAACTGCTACTGGCGGTATAATCATCCAGTTTTACAAATTCACCATTCCGCAACAAACCAAATTGCAGTGATAAGGCAATTTTCCCTTCTGCTCTGTTAGCTGCAACGGGCCTTTCGTCAATCTCAACTGATTTTATCTTGATGACCAGCGGTCGTAAATTTTTATTCACCGGGATACTGGCTGCTATAAAAGATCTAAGTGCTGTCCCGCCGCCCCCTAAATGGGCGGGTAAAATTTGTGGTTGCCGGGGCTTCAAATCATTTACTTGCACCACTTTACCTATAGTACGCAAATCTGAACGTTCGTCATCCACCCTGAAAATATAAAACTGAGTAGGTGCAATGGCTGCTGGCTTGGGTTGCAACTCGATGATAGCGGTTTTAAAAGGAATTTGTGCATCAACGGGCAGGGTAAAACCTACCAATCCCACCAACTCTGTTAAAATGAATAAATAATATCGGACAGTAGTAGAAATCTGCATTCTGAAAAATAACGCAGGGCGGACGTTGATATTTTATGCGATCAAGATCATTTACCGGGCGATGACGATAGGGTATGTGAGGCTTTTTATCCCTATTGCACCAAAGCCGGTTTAAATCTTTTAGCCAAATTACCTGTCGCGCTATGCAAATCAATATCGGCTACAAAAACACCCGGCTGGCCATATGGCTGGTAGGCTACGCAGGTGCCATCTGGCCCAATCAGTGCCGTAGCAGATGCCGGGTTATCAACTGTATAATTAACGCCGGCAAAATAAATGGTGTTCTCCAGTGCCCGCATCATCATTGCTTTTTCGTAATACGGGTTTTGCGGATGCAGCCACTCGGTAACTTTATGATCTGGATCCTCGTTCCAGGTTAAGTGCGGGTGAAAAACAATTTGTGCGCCCCGCATTGCCGCCCATCGTACCGATTCCGGGTAACGGAAACCTTCGTGGCAAATCGTGATCCCGAATTTTAATCCTTCAATTTCGAACAACTTGCGCTGCGTTCCCGGCACCCATAGGTGATCTTCGCTGGGGTCTAATTGGTTTTTGGTTTGATACCCCAGTTTCTCCCCTTCGGCGGATATCACATAGGCGATATTAAAAAGTAAATTGCCTTCGTACCAATCCATCGGTATAATCATGGCGATACCATTTGCCGCTGCAATTACGCAGATTTTTTCCAATGCTTCTTCCATCTTTTCGGGCGTGCCGGCTTCGTTTTCGTTGCCGGATAAGGGGTAACCAGGCAAATAAGTTTCCGGAAAACAAATTATAGCGGCACCTTTTGCTGCCGCTTCGGCTGTTAATTTCTCTATTTGATACAGCCCATCGGCTATGTTTTTGGGATAGGGCGGAGAGGCTAAAGCAACTTTCATGATAGCGTTGTTAGCCATCAAAACTACTCAAAACCACTTGCAAAATCAAACAATTATACTTAAAATCAGGCTATTCTATAAAACCACTACACCGGTTTTTAGCAAGCTAAAATTTGTTAACCATCAGCACAAAACCTCCTATTTTGCTCCTAATTTTAATTTCCCACAGATATACCAGCGCCTTTTTGTCGCCGTTTTAAAACAGTGCTTATTCACATTTGTTAATTACTATTGTGAATTGCATTTTTGCGTTTAGCTATTTTAGCACCATCATTAGTACGCATTCTATGATCAAACTTAAATACATTACTTTTGCTGCGCCGGTATTTTTTGCACTTACTACCCAGGCTCAGCAAAATCCATCCTTTCACGTTAACCAGGTTTATCGAACCGCATCAGACCTGTTAGATAAAGGTAAATACGCATCTGCAGCCGAGCAATACCGCCTGGTAGAGCAGTACCGACTCAAAACTGCGCCACAAGCAAAATTTGAAACAGAACTTTCCTTACTAAAAGAAAATGCCCAGTATTACGAGGCACTTTGCGCGCTGGAATTAGGCAACGATGACGCCGAAAGCATGTTCCTGCGCTTTATTAAAGAACACCCGGAAAATCCGCTTACCAAACTTGCTTATTTCCAGATAGGTAAATCCTATTTTAAACAGCAAAAGTTCAGCGAAGCGTTAACCTGGTTTGACAAAGTGGAGTCAGGAGAACTCAACGGCGCCCAAAACACCGAGTATAAGTTCCGTAAGGGCTACACCTACTTTATGCTGAATGATTATAAAAAGGCGCAGCCTTTATTTGGCGAAGTAAAAAATAAAAAATCACCTTTTTTGGATGATGCCATTTACTACTTTGCCTACATCGCTTACCTGAATAAGGATTACAGTATTGCCCTTGCCAACTTCGAACGTTTAAAAAACTCGAAGAAGTACGAGAGCAGCTATCCTTATTATATCACAGCAGTTTATTTTTTAGATAAGCGCTACAACGATGTAATCAGCTATGCGGTTCCCATCATTAAAAACACCAAACAGCAAAACGAAACTGAAATGCTGCGCATTATTGCTGCCTCCTATTTTGCCAAAGGAGATTTTGATAACTCAGTGGGTTATTACAGCCGTTTCCAGGATCAGGATATGGGTAAAACGCAAAATACGCAGGATAGTTACCAAATAGGATACGCCTTTTACAAAGTTGGCAACTATGGCAAGGCAGCAAGCGAACTGGAAAAACTGGTAGCACAAAACGACAATTACAGCCAGAGCGGCAGCTACACCCTGGGCGATGTGTTTCTGAAGATGAACAATAAGCAAAGCGCGCGTAATGCCTTCCAGGTAGCGGCTAAGCTGGATTACGACAAACAACTACAGGAAGATGCGCTTTACCAATATGCCAAGCTCTCCTATGAACTTGATTTTAACAACGAAGCCCTGGGAGCTACCCGTTTATATCTACAAAAATATCCGCGCAGCACCCGTACCGATGAGGTAAAGATTTTGCTTGGTGAAGAACTTCTAAATTCGCACAACTACAAAGAAGCGGTTGAGATTCTGGAGCCTATTCCCAATAAATCGGCAAGTGCCATGGAAGCTTATCAAAAAGTGACCTACTACCGAGGCTTAGAGTTTTACAACGAGCGCGCTTTTGAAAATGCCATCGGTATCTTCCTTCGTTCGCTTCGCGACCCCATTGATACCAAGATCCAGACCCTTACCTATTACTGGATGGCCGAGTCGATGTTTGAGGTACGCAAATACGGTGAATCGGTTGATAATTTCCAGAAGTTTTTGGCGATGCCTGAGGCTAAACAAACCGACGTTTACAATTTTGCTAACTATGCTCTTGCATATGCGGCTTTTGGCGACGAGCAATACCGCACGGCCGCTACCTATTTTGAGAAGTTTTTGCGCGGAGATGTTAAGGACAAAAATTCCGAAAATGACGCCATTGCCCGTTTAGGCGACAGCTACTTTGTGCTGAAGAGTTATGAAAATGCGATGAGCGCGTATAACAAGATCATTGCGCAGCAGAGCCAGGGACAGGATTATGCCCTGTTTCAGCGGGGAATTATCCAGGGGCTGCAAGGCTCGCTGGATGCCAAGATCAGCACGCTGACTGATGTGCTGAACCGTTTCCCAAACTCAGATTATGCGGATGATGCGTCTTTCGAAATTGCTTACACTTACTTCCTGAAAAACGACGGCGACCGGGCCAAAGCAGATCTGCAGGCCATGGTGCAAAAATATCCGCGCAGCAGCTATATACCCCGTGCGCTTACCACCATTGGTTTGATAGATTACAATGCAGGCCGTAATGATGATGCTGTAGTTTCGTTTAAAAAGGTGGTATCTGATTATTCATCCAGCGATGAAGCAAAACAGGCGCTTAAGCAGGTAGAAAAGATATATACTGATAAAGGGGATGCACAAACTTTTATAAACTATGCGGGCACCACAGCTATAGGCAACTATTCTACCGCCGACCAGGAGAATATCATGTATGCGGCTGCTAACAACCTGTATCTGCGGGGCGACTGGCAGGGAACGGTTAATGCAGTTGGCGCTTACTTTGACAGATTCCCCACTAAACAGATCTACGAGAAAGAATCACGGTTTATTCGTGCGCAAAGCCTGGTAAATTTGAATAAAAACGAAGAAGCTGTTGTAGATTACAACGTTATACTAAATGATTGGACCAGCACTTACAGCGAAAAAGCCCTGATCAGCATGGCTAAGCTTTACATGGCGCAAAAGAAATACAACGATGCCATTGTGTTTCTGAAACGGCTGGAAACCAATTCGGAATATAAGGCAGATTATTCTTACGCCATAAACAACTTATTGTTCTGCTACGCGCAGATCAACATGCCGGATGATATGCTGAAGTATGCCAACCTGATCCGCGACAATGAAAAATCGGCGCAGGAAGATATCTTCAAAACAGGGCTGTATGCCGGCAAAGCTTACCTGATGAAAGCCGATACTGCATCGGCCGTTACGGAGTTCAACTACACTGTAAAGAACACCAAAACGGTCGCCGCTGCCGAGGCGAAGTATAACCTTGCCAACATTGAATACTTAAAAGGCAAATACAAAGAATCTCAAAAAACATGCTTCGACCTGGTGAAAGAATTGCCAAACTATGATTACTGGATAGCCAGGACCTATATCCTGCTGGCAGATAATTATGCCGCGCTGAAAGATAGATTCCAGGCCAAAGCTACCCTGCAAAGTATTATTGAAAACTATAAAGGAAACGACGATATTTTAGAGACAGCCAAAGCCAGGCTGGCGCAAATGTCCGGCCAAAAGGCGGCCATACCTGCACCAGCGCTGCAACCCGCCGAAGATAAGCCAGCTGTAACAGATACCACCACTACCAAACCGGAGAACAAAGAACAATAACAGAACAAGCAATGAACACGAAATACACATACATACTGCTCGCCTTGTTAATGGGTTTTTACTTTGTTCCTGCAAACGCACAAACAAAAAAACCTGTTAAAAAACCCGCTTCAAAAACGGTGCAAGCCCCGGCAGCTAAGCCTGCAAAAAAAGCTGCAGCAAAAAAAACTACCGTTAAAACTACTCCTGCACAGCAATCATCTGCCCGTAACCTGGGTGATGCCGCAGCTAAAATAACAGCCGACACGACTAAAAAAGGCGGGGGTACTAATTCAAATACCCCTACGGGGAACGGTGCCGGCCTAACAGAGGAAATAGTAGTCACCACCGCATACAAACCAGTATTGGCAGAAGCGGTGAAAATTCGCCGCAACCCCGATCTGGAAGAGGCAGCTCCTTTTAAAGCTCCGCTGGCTTATGCTCCTATTGATAAAAAATTGCAGCAGGACAACAACATACGGCAATTGGATGCAATGAAACGCCCTGCAGAACAGGATTCGGTTCTATCTAATAATTATGTTAAAGCCGGTGCGGGTAGTTTAAAAACCACCTATGCCGAGGGTTATTTTTCAAATGGCCGCGATGAAGCCCTGCAGCTTGGCGGCTTTATCAAACACTTTGCACAATCGGGCAGCCAGTACAAACAAAATCAAATCAGTGATCAGCTTGGGGTGTTTGGTAAAAGCATCAACGAGGAAAACACTATTACCGGCCGCGTGAATTACAAGCGTATGGGAACATATTTTTATGGATTAACCCCTCCTATTGCGCTGTCGGCCGCAACGTTTAATCCGCAGAAACAAACCTTTAATGACATAGGTGCCGAAGTAGAGCTGGCCAAGAACTATAAAGACGTAGAGAACGATTTTACCTATGCGGTAAAACTTAAGGGCAACCTGTTCAGCAATGCGTATAAAGCCAGGGAAAACAACCTGGTGCTATCAGGTTTTATAAATCAAACAGTCAAACAATTTTACGCAGGTTTAAGCGGTTCGCTTGATCTCAGCACGCAAAAAGACAGCCTTTACTCACTCAGTAATAGCATTGTAAGAGGTAATCCTTATATCAAATTTCAGGGAGAAGACTATAAAATAGATGCAGGTGTCAACATCGTAAAGGAATTTGGCTTTTCCAGTCGCTTTTTTATATTCCCGGCGGCAAAAGCAGAGTATCAGGTGATCCCGAAATACGTGCGCTTGTTTGCAGAAGTAAAAGGTGATGTTAATCGTGCTTCATTAATTGACTACACGGATATTAACCCTTTCCTGGGTCAGAATGTTGCCATCAAAAATTCAGTAGATGAGCTGGATCTGGCAGTTGGATTAAAAGGCACACTGGCGCCGGGTTTAAGCTTTAAAGCTGCCTTCTTCCGTAACATGGTGAAGAACATGGCTTTGTTTGTAAACAACTTTGGGGCCGAAAGGAATAAATTTGCGGTGATCTATGATAACGGAAGAGCCCGTGTTAGCGGCTTTACCGGTGAACTGGACTTTAAAGCGGCCGACGATTTCGACCTGTTTGGCCGTGTAGAGTTTAAAGATTACAAACTGGCATCAGAAGCCCAGCCATGGAACCTGCCTAAATTTAAATTAACGGCAGGCACTACCATCCATATTAATGATAAGGTTGATGTTACCGGTTCATTATTGTTCCGTGGCAGCACGGTAGACCCTTTGCAGGTAGCCACAAGTACCGGTACAACTGCGTATACTACCATATCATCTTTTGCAGATCTGAGTGGGGGCGTTAATTACAAGGTGAATAAAAAATTCTCGGTATTTGTACAGGTAAATAATATCCTGAGCACAACCAACCAAAACTGGGCATATTATCCAAATTATGGCCTGAACGTATTTGGTGGCATTGGTTATGCGTTTTAGGTTTTTTGATGTTTTATAATTATCCGTACTTTTAGCGAATGGATGTAGGCTATTATATAAGCGAATTACTTGGGCACCACGGTACTGTAAATGTACAGGGGCTTGGCTACTTTGCGCATACCCGAGTAAATGGGTATTATAATGATGCCGAGGGTAAATTTTACCCCCCGGGCTATAGCGTGCAGTTTGACCCACAATCCTTGCAGGACGACGATGCATTAGCGGTATATATTGCCGACAAAAAGAAAATTTCTGTTGCCTCCTCAAAATATTTCACCGAAAAATTTGTTCTTAACCTGAAACAACAGGCTGTAACAGCAGAAACAGCGTTGGCAGACCTGGGCTGGTTTAGCACAAACACCAATGGCCAGTTAATTTTCCGGCCGAACAATGTAACCGGTACCGACCCTGAATTTTTTGGTTATCCGGCTATCTCCTTACACAAAATAGGCCAGCAGCCTCAGCAACCGCAATACCCGGCAGAAGTGGAAAATTCAACCGGGGAGCTTGCAGGCCAAATAACAGTACCAGTTGCCGATTCGCGTCAGCAAGCCTACAGTGATGAGTTCCAAACCGAACAGGAGCACGAGGATTACCTGGTAGCACTAACATCTAAAAAACGCAGAACAACGCGCTTGGTGGTGTTGTGCCTGGTGATCCTATTTACAGCGGCCGCCATTGTTCTTGTTCAGCGTTATAACCCTTCTGCTTTCGGATTCTTTAACGCACCACAGGAAAAACCAGTTGCTCAACCGAAGATTGTTATCGATACCAGTGATAGGGTAAACAAAAAAGACACGGCCGATGCACCTTTAATAAGAGATACGGCTGCCGATACGTTATCAGTAAAAACAACGCCAGTGGCCGATTCAACATTCAGGCCGCGTTTTGAACTCATAGACGGGGCTTTCAAGACCGAAGCGCAGGTAACTGCCGCTATTATCAGATTTAAAGCAAAAGGCATAGATGCTAAAAGAGTTGCTGATCCGGGCACTGGTCCACTGATAAAGGTGTCTATTGGCACCTACGCCACACGCGGTGAGGCAGAGGATGCGCTTAAAGCGAAGCTTGCATCCAAGGTGGCAGATGCAAAAGCAAAGATTATTGAAATAAACCCGCAAAATACAGGCATCAAGCCATAATTTAACCAGGGAGGCAACTCCCTAAATATTCAGAACATACACAAATGACTTTACTATTCGCACAGGTTACAGATACGGCAAGCAAGCTGGTGGATACGGCCAAACAAGCCGGCCAGCAATTGGCACAGATCCCCAATGAGGAATTAAGGTTTGGCGACCTTCTTTTAAAAGGTGGCTGGGTAATGGTCCCTATCGGGATTTTGGCCGTATTGGGCCTGGTTATCTTTTTCGAACGTTATTTCACTATCCGCAAGGCTGCTAAAGACGAGTCGCACCTGATGGTGCAGGTTCGTGGCAGCATCCTTTCCGGTAATCTGGAATCCGCCATCGCTATCTGTAAAAACAGTAACTCACCACTTGGCCGCATGCTGGCTAAAGGCATGCTGAGAATAGGCCGCCCCATTAAGGATATTGAAGGTGCGATAGAAAACATAGGCAAACTGGAAGTATCCAAACTGGAAAAAAACATTGGCATCCTGGGTATTGTAGCAGGTATTGCACCAATGTTCGGCTTCCTGGGTACCATTGCCGGGGTAATCAAGATCTTTTACGATATCTCTAAGACAGACAACATTAGCATGGGCGTAATTTCCGGTGGTTTATACGTAAAAATGGTGACATCTGCCGCAGGTTTGTTTGTAGGGATCATTGCTTATGTGTGTTACCATATTTTAAATATGATGGTTGATAAAGTGATCCTGAAGCTGGAGACCGACGCGATCGAGTTTATTGACCTGTTAGAGGAGCCAAGCAAATGAATTTAAGAAAGAGAAAGCGGGGCGCATCGGCAGAGGTACATACCTCCGCCATGAACGACATCATGTTCTTCCTGCTGCTGTTCTTCCTGATCGCATCCACGGTAACCAACCCCAATGTGATCAAGCTTATGCTGCCAAAATCAGCAAGCGGGCAATCGGTATCTAAAAAAACGATAAACGTTTCTATAGACAAAGATCTTAAATACACGGTTGATAAAAAGGAAGTTCCCATTGCAGATTTGCCTGCGGTGATCGGCAGCTATAAAACACTGGCAAGCGAATTAACGATAGTGCTATATGTAGACCGTACCGTTGCCATACAGGATGTGGTACAGGTGATGGATATTGCACAAAAATTAAATATTAAACTGGTATTGGCCACGGAGCCGAAAGGATAAAAAGTAACGAGTACATAGTAGCTAGTGTTAAGATAGATACTGGCTGTGGTGCGAATGCCAGCGTCTTGATACTGGCCATGCACGCAAGACTGACTAGCACGCAAGGCACAGTCTTGATACTTGATACTAACTACTTGATACTAAAAGAATGGAATACAGGGAAGAAAATAATTATCCGAGAGCGTTTGCTGCGACAGGTGTAATACTTGCCGCGGTGATGGCCTTGTGCTATTTCATTGTTTTTCAGTCGCCGCCCAAAGCTGAAGATGGCACGGGCGGTATCCTGGTAAACTACGGTACAGTGGATGAAGGGATGGGCAGCGACTACATGAGCGTTGAAGAACCTTCCGTTGCGGAGAAAGCCAACCAAACCAAACCCGATAAAGTAACCCCGGAACAACCTACCGAAGAAAAGCAGGAAGTGGATAACAGCGATAAAAATGTTGTTACCCAAGCCAACGAGGATGCGCCTGAAGTAGTTGCTAACTCTAAAGCTCCAAGCAAAACAGTAGCTACGCAGCCAACAACTAAACCGGTAGCCAAACCAACGGTTAACCAGAATGCGTTATACAAAGGAAAAACCAATAATGGCACCGGTGAAGGTGATGGTACGGGCTCTACCCCGGGCAACCAGGGTAAAACTACCGGCACTACACTAACTAATAATTACAACGGCACCGGAAGCGGCAATGGCGGCAACCTTAACCTTACCCAGCGCAGCTTTGTATCCTACCCAAAAGTGTCCGACAATAAACGCCACCAGGGTAAAGTTGTCGTTGATATCCGGGTGGATAAAAACGGTAATGTTATTTATGCCAACGCCGGGGCGCCGGGCACCACTATAGTAGATTCCGAGCTGCTCCAGAAATGCGAAGATGCATTGAAGAATGCCCGTTTCAACTCATCAGATACCGCCCCGGATTCGCAGCCGGGTACGATGACGTTTGTGTTTAAAGTGAATTAGGCTGTAGACCATTATCAATAGCGATCGACCTCGAATTAATTAGACTTGCCGTATCAAACGCTTTGCCCGTTCACCTGAGACGAAAGCATTGCGTCTCTACTACAGATCACATTGGTGATCATTTCCACTTTTGCGCCAGATGCTATTAAGTTCTGACGCATCATTCCCAAACAATTATTTCCTAAGTTTGCCCAACCATAGCTATCGACTATGGACCATGGACTATGGACTACAACGCCACCCTCGATTATCTTTACACACAACTGCCCATGTTTACCCGGGTTGGTGCTTCGGCTTTTAAAAAGGACCTGACCAATACCTTGGCGTTATGCGAAAAACTGGATAATCCACAGCACAAATTTAAAAGTATCCATGTAGCCGGTACTAATGGTAAAGGCTCTACTTCGCACATGCTGGCTGCCATTTTGCAGGTTGCCGGGTATAAAACAGGGCTGTATACTTCGCCACATCTAAAAGATTTCAGGGAGCGGATCCGGATCAACGGGCAGATGATCAGCGAGGAAACGGTTGTTGACTTTGTAGCAAACCACGGGCAAGATTTTGAGGAGATCCAGCCCTCATTTTTTGAGATGACCGTAGCACTCGCGTTTGATATTTTCGCTAAAGAAAAAGTTGATGTCGCTGTTGTTGAAGTGGGCCTGGGCGGGCGGCTCGACTCTACCAACATCATTACCCCGCTCCTATCCATAATCACCAATATCGGCTGGGACCACATGAATATGTTGGGCGACACACTGCAGTTGATCGCCGGCGAAAAGGCGGGGATCATTAAGGAGAATATCCCGGTCGTCATTGGCGAATATCAACCGGAGATAGCTGATGTTTTTCTTCGCAGGGCCGAACAACTTGATGCACACATCGAATTTGCATCTGAAGAATGGGAGGTTTTAGCGCAAGATAGTGACACAGAAACTCTTTCGGTAGAGATTCAAAAACAGGTGCTGCCTACCTTTGCTTTTTCGGACGACCCAGTGCTGAACCTGCAGCTTGATCTGCCCGGAACTTACCAGGTCAAAAATCTAAAAACTGTTTTATCAGCGGTTGACGAACTGCGCGAGCAAGGGTTTACGATCAGCAATGATCATATTACAACAGCGTTAAAGCAAGTTAAAACCCTTACCGGCCTGCACGGGCGATGGGAAGTACTCAAAACTTTGCCATTAACTATTTGCGATACCGGCCATAATCCGGAGGGTATCCGGGAGGTATTAAAAAATATCGCAGCTGTTCCCTACAATAAACTTCACTTCGTCATCGGCATGGTGAACGATAAAGACCTGGGTAAAGTGCTTAACATGCTGCCAAAAAATGCCACCTATTATTTTTGCAAACCCGATATCCCCCGCGGCTTGGATGCGCAAAACCTAAAGGCACAAGCAGCAAATGCCGGATTACAGGGCCAAACCTACCCATCGGTTAAAGATGCGCTAAGCGCCGCACAAAGCGCCGCGGCAAATAAAGACCTTGTGTTTGTAGGTGGCAGCACTTTTGTAGTGGCTGAGGTGAGTCCCGAGTAAAAATATAATGCTCACCTCGTCCTGCTGAATTTGTTTCAGCACCCCACATGCTTGGTGAACTCTATGGCGGCCACCTGTCCCGTGGGATGCCGAAATAAACTCGGCACGACGGCTGGGGGTGAACTGGATAATTGCTAATTCTCACGTCGTCCTGCTGACCTTGTTTCAGCACCCCACATGCTCGGTGAACTTTATGGCGGGCATGACGGCGGGGGGTGAATAGGACTTGCAAGGCCTTACGTCGTCATGCTGAACTTGTTTCAGCACCTCACATGCTTGGTGAACTTTATGGCGGGCATGACGACGGGGGTTGAATAGGATAATTGCTAATTCTCACGTCGTCATGCTGAACTTGTTTCAGCACCCCACGTGCTCGGTGAACTTTATGGCGGGCATGACGGCGGGGGTGAATAGGACAATTGCAAGGCCTTACGTCGTCATGCTGAACTTGTTTCAGCACCCCACATGCTTGGTGAACTTTATGGCGGGCATAACGGCGGGGGTTGAATAGGAAAATTGCAAGGTCTTACGTCGTCATGCTGAACTTGTTTCAGCACCCCACGTGCTCGGTGAACTTTATGGCGGGCATGACGGCGGGGGTGAATAGGACAATTGCTAATTCTCACGTCGTCATGCTGAACTTGTTCAGCACCCCACATGCTTGGTGAACTTTATGGCGGGCATAACGGCGGGGGTTGAATAGGATAATTGCTAATTCTCACGTTGTCATGCTGAACTTGTTTCAGCACCCCACATGCTTGGTGGACTTTATGGCGGGCATAACGGCGGGGGTTGAATAGGATAATTGCTAATTCTCACGTCGTCATGCTGAACTTGTTTCAGCACCCCACATGCTTGGTGAACTCTATGGCGGCCACCTGTCCCGTGGGATGCCGAAATAAATTCGGCACGACGGCTGGGGGTGAACTGGATAATTGCTAATTCTCACGTCGTCATGCTGAATTTGTTTCAGCACCCCACATGCTTGGTGAACTCTATGGCGACCACCTGTCCCGTGGGATGCCGATATAAATTCGGCACGACGGCTGGGGGTGAACTGGATAATTGCTAATTCTCACGTCGTCCTGCTGAACTTGTTTCAGCACCCCACGTGCTCGGTGAACTTTATGGCGGTTACCTGTCCCGTGGGGTGCCGAAATAAATTCGGCACGACGGCTGGGGGTGAACTGGATAATTGCTAATTCTCACGTCGTCATGCTGAACTTGTTTCAGCACCCCACATGCTCGGTGAACTTTATGGCGGGCATGACGGCGGGGGGGTGAATAGGACAATTGCAAGGCCTCACATCGTCATGCTGAACTTGTTTCAGCACCCCACATGCTTGGTGAACTTTATGGCGGGCATGACGGCGGGGGGGTGAATAGGACAATTGCAAGGCCTCACATCGTCATGCTGAACTTGTTTCAGCACCCCACATGCTTGGTGAACTTTATGGCGGCCACCTGTCCTGTGGGATGCCGAAATAAATTCGGCATAACGGCGGGGGTTGGTCGTTTTCATGGCGGTTACCTGTCCTGTGGGATGCCGAAATAAATTCGGCACGACGGCGGGGTCGGGGGGCTGACCTTGTTTAAGCACCCCACATGCTTGGTGAACTCTATGGCGGCCACCTGTCCCGTGGGATGCCGAAATAAATTCGGCACGACGGCTGGGGTTGGTCGTTTTCATGGCGGCCACCTGTCCTGTGGGATGCCGAAATAAATTCGGCATGACGGCTGGGGTCGGGGGGCTGAACTTGTTTCAGCACCCCACGTGCTCGGTGAACTTCATGGCGGTTACCTGTCCTGTGGGATCCCGAAATAAATTCGGCACGACGGCTGGGGTTGGTCGTTTTCATGGCGGTTACCTGTCCTGTGGGATGCCGAAATAAATTCGGCACGACGGCCGGGGCCGGGGGGCTGAACTTGTTTCAGCACCCCACGTGCTTGGTCGTTAACATGGCTTTGATGATTCTACCCATTCAAAAATTGCTATAATTCGAGTTCAGACAAAATATCTTAATTTAGCCTGCAAAACCAACCAATATGACCTACCAACCCGCTGCTAACCGATACGATAAAATGCAATACCGCCGCTGCGGTAAAAGCGGCATAAAGCTGCCTGAAATTTCCCTTGGCCTGTGGCACAACTTCGGCCATGTGGATGTGATGGAGAATTTCCGCAAGATCCTGCACCTGGCTTTTGATAGCGGCATTACCCATTTCGACCTGGCAAACAATTACGGTCCGCCTCCGGGCTCTGCCGAAACCAATTTTGGCAAGATCCTAAAGGAAGACTTCGCAGGTTACCGCGATGAGATGATCATCTCTACCAAAGCAGGCTACCACATGTGGGAAGGACCGTATGGCGAATGGGGATCAAAAAAATACCTGGTATCCAGTCTGGATCAAAGCCTGAAACGCATGGGATTGGATTATGTTGACATTTTTTACCATCATCGCCCGGACCCGGATACACCGCTTGAAGAAACTATGGGAGCGCTTGATCTGATTGTTCGCCAGGGTAAAGCGCTATATGCCGGCATCTCCAACTACAGTGCAGAAGAAGCCGACAAAGCCATTCAGATCCTGAAAGATCTGGGTACGCCGTGCTTAATCCATCAGCCCAAATACAGCATGTTTGTACGCGACGCCGAAGCGGGTTTGCTGGATGTACTGGAAAAAGACGGCGTGGGCTGTATCCCTTTTTCACCATTGGCCCAAGGCCTGCTTACTAATAAATACCTGCATGGCATCCCAGAAGATTCGCGTGCGGCAAAATCCACTGGCTTTTTACAAACCAGTCAGGTGACCGATGAGGTGATTGATAAAATCAAAAGTTTAAACGAACTGGCCCTGCAGCGCAATCAAACGCTGGCACAAATGGCTCTGGCCTGGTTGCTGAAAGACCCCCGCGTTACATCGGTATTGATAGGCGCCAGTAAACCGGAACAACTGGCTGATTCGCTAAAAGCGCTGGATCATGTCGAATTCAGCAGCGAAGAACTGGCAAAGATCGAAACAATATTACAATAGCCTTAAGGCCAGTCGTCATCAAACGTTCCGATTGAACGAGAATGTTTAATTATTGGGTTTCTACGCAAGAGGCGTCCTAACGGGACGCCTTTTTGGTTTGATGCTATTAAGCGGGGATAATAAATTGCCTGTGTTCGGGTATGTTCGGGTCTGTTCGGGCCTGCTCGCAATTGAAAACAGCGCGAACGCGAACAGATTCAGCGGCATATAAGCTGATAATCAGGCAGCCTTGTTACTTCAAATTGTTTGCTGGAAACTCTCCAGAACGAGCGGCGGACTGTATTCGTTAGGTGCAATTATTATGGACTAGCCACGCACAATTCCCCCATAAATAAAAGGTCTTTTCCCGTTAACAATATTTAACAAAGTGCGTCTAAAATTTTTGATTTATAAGCATCATCTTAGTGCTTACTTAACCTGCCATATGAAGTCAACCTTATTGCTTGCATTTATAATCCTGTTTTCCTTCCCATCTTTCGCGCAGCAAACCGTTATCAGCGGAAAGATAACTGCCGGTGACGGTAAGGCAATTCCCTTTGCAACCGTATATGTAAAGAATACTACCAAGGGCACATCTGCCAACAGCGAGGGCGAGTACAGTATCAACCTGAAGCCCGGAACTTACAATGTACAGTACAAAGCACTTGGCTACAGTCAGCAGAGCCGCACCATAGATTTAAAAACCAACCAGACCGTTGACGTAACCCTGAATAATGAAGACTATCAGCTGCAGGGCGTTACCGTACGTGTAGGCGGGGAAGACCCTGCTTACACCATCATTCGTAAAGCCATCAAAAAACGTAAGGGCTACCTTAACGAGGTGAATGCCTACACCTGCGAGGTATATATTAAAGGCCTGCAAAAGCTGCTGGCGGCCCCTAAGAAATTCCTGGGCTTTGATGTGCAAAAGGCCACCCGCGAGGCCGGCCTCGACAGTAACCGCCGGGGGATCGTCTACCTGTCAGAGTCGCAATCCAAACTCAGCTTTATGCGGCCGGATAACCTACACGAGGAAATCATTTCTTCTAAGGTATCGGGCAGCAACCGGGCTTTCAGCTTTAACCGCGCATCAGACCTGAGAGTTAACTTTTACGAGAATACCCAAATCTGGGATGGCCTGAGTAACCGCCCGCTAGTGTCACCCATTGCCGATAATGCCCTTTTCTATTATAAATTTAAGTTGATGGGTGCGTCAATCGAGAACGGTGAAACCATCAATAAGATCCTGGTTACTCCGCGCCGTGACTATGACCCATGCTTTAGCGGTTACATCTATATTGTAGAGGATACCTGGCGACTGCAAAGCCTTGCGCTGTCCATCACTAAAAAGGCCAACATCAACTTCGTGGACACACTAAAAGTGAACCAGGAGTTTGTGCCGGTAACGGATAAGGTTTGGATGCCGGCTTCCATCAAATTTGAGTTTACCGGCGGTATATTTGGGTTCCGCATTGGCGGATATTTTATATCGATCTATAAAGATTACGACATCGATCCGAAACTGGATAAGAAACAATTTGCCGAAGTGCTGCGCATCACCAAAGGTGTAAACAAAAAGGACTCTGCTTACTGGAACCAGGAACGCCCTATTCCGCTGACCCTGGAAGAGAAAACGGATTATACCAAAAAGGCAGTATTAGCCGCCAAGCGCGAATCAAAAACCTACCTGGATTCACTGGATAAAGAGAACAACAAAGTGAGCGTTGGCAAACTATTTCTGAGTGGTTACCAGCACCGTAACCGTTACAAACACGAGTATTATAATTTCGGGTCAGTATTGAGTTCTGTGTATTATAACACCGTTCAGGGCCTGGCGCTTGATTATGGTGTTTCCTATACCAAAGGGCTGGATAGCGTAAACCGTTTATTGTCTACCAAATACGTTTCGGTATATGGCAGGGCGGGGTACGGATTTTCCAACCGCATCTTTACCGGAAGCGGAGGGGTAACTTTGTCAAACGGACCCCTTACCTTCAACATTGGTGGAGGCTCCATCATAGATGACCTGAACAACCTGCAGCCTGTTACGCGTTTTATGAATACGACCTACAGCTTGCTCAACAGGCAGAATTATCAGAAGCTATACCAAAAGCAATTTATTACTGCCGGTCTATCAACGCGTATCATCGGCGGCTGGCTGGCCAGCGGATCAGTAGAATGGGCCGACCGGAAGTGGTTGCCTAACACAGCCGACTATAGTCTTTTCCATCCGAAAGATCGCGAGTTCACCTCCAACAATCCGCTGAACCCGGTTGAGGATGTACCGCTATTTGCGCAGAATCAGTCGTTCAAAGTAAGCTTGCGCACTTCATATGATTTTAGCGACAAATACGAGACCTATCCTACCGGCAGGCGATACGTACCCTCTAAATACCCAACTATAGGGATTAACGTGGTTAAGGGCTTTAAGAATGTGCTGGGATCTGATGTGGATTATACGTTGCTATCGGCGGATATTGCCAAATCGGATATCCCAATGGGCTTTTATGGTAAAACAAGTTTTTACGTTGGGGCGGGTAAATTCTTTAATACCAACAGCCTGTTTTATACCGACTACAAACACTTTTCGGGTAACCAGGTACTATTCTATAGCGCTGGCATCAATCATTTTTTACTGCTCGATTATTACCGCTACAGCACCGGCGATAAATATTTAGAAGGGCACCTGGAACATAACTTCTCGGGGTTCATCCTGAATAAGATTCCACTGATTAGAAAATTGAAATTACAGGAGCTGGTGGACGTAAATTACCTGTACACCCCTACCCTTAAACATTACACCGAACTTGGCTTTGGCTTGCAAACTAATACCGGCATCCGGGTAATGTACGGCCTGTCGTTCAACCAGGGTAATAAGGTGGATAATGCGCTGAGGATCGGGCTGAGTTTTTAAGGGATAAAATATTTGATGATCTTCCGGCGATGCTTTAAATTTATAAAGACAATCAGCCAAGTACGATATTTTCGTTAAATTTATTTAACAACAAACTGTTATGGTAGTAGTATTAAAAGAGGGAGCAACTAAAGAAAAGATCGACAAGATGCTTTTCAAGAAAAATACAAAAATTGGATTTAACGCGAAGAAATTCAACGGACTAATACCATCCCTCGGCGAAAAAAATGAGAGATGAGTGGCAAAGAGATATTAGTTGATACCAATATAATTTTATATCTCTTGCAGCTACTTCGTTAGCATTTAATTTACCACTTATTACCTCAGATATGGGTTTTCAAAAATGTCAGGAATTAACCCTGGCATCTTATCAACGGCCCGCTAAACTTACAGACACTGAAAAAGATGCAGATTAGCGATAAATCATTTTCACACATCTTTTAACCTTTTACTTCTAAATTTTACAGGCAAAAACCTATCTTTGCCCATGCAAGAAAAAATCCTCATTCTTGACTTCGGTTCGCAATTTACCCAGCTTATCGCGCGCCGTGTCAGGGAACTCAATATTTACTGCGAGATCCACCCCTTCAACAAGTTTCCGGAAGTTGACAGCACCGTTAAAGGTATTATCCTTTCGGGCAGTCCGTATTCTGTTCGTCAGGAAGATGCGCCTCATTTCGAGTTCATCAGGCATCATAAAACGCTGCCTATTTTAGGCGTTTGCTACGGCGCACAATATGTTGCCCATTTCCATGGCGGGGAAGTATTAGCTTCCAGCACCCGTGAGTATGGCCGTGCCAACCTCGATTACGTTAAACAGGATAATATTCTGTTTAAAAATGTACCTGTAGGTTCGCAGGTTTGGATGTCGCATGCGGATACCATTGCCCGCATAGCCGATGATTTTGAGATCATTGCCAGTACAGATAGCGTTAAAGTTGCCGCCTACCAGATTACCGGTACGCAAACTTACGGCATCCAGTTTCACCCGGAGGTTACGCACAGTATCGATGGTAAACAATTGCTGCAAAACTTTTTGGTTGACATTTGCGGATGCAGCCAGGACTGGACCCCGGATTCATTCATCGAAACGACCATTGCCGAACTAAAAGCAAAACTGGGCAATGACAAAGTGGTGTTAGGTTTATCAGGTGGTGTGGATTCGTCTGTAGCTGCGGTATTACTGCACCAGGCCATCGGTGCCAACCTGCACTGTATATTTGTAGATAATGGTCTTTTACGCAAGGACGAGTACCAGTCGGTACTGGATTCGTACCAGCACATGGGCCTCAACATAAAAGGCATTGATGCCAAGCAGCGATTTTACGATGCACTTGCAGGCTTATCAGATCCGGAGAAAAAACGCAAGGCCATTGGCCGCGTATTTATTGAAGTATTTGATGATGCCGCACACGAGATCCAGGGCGTAAGCTGGCTGGGCCAGGGTACCATCTATCCGGACGTGATCGAATCAGTTTCCGTTAAAGGCCCGTCAGCCACCATCAAGTCTCACCACAACGTTGGTGGCTTGCCAGACTTTATGAAGCTAAAGGTTGTTGAGCCTTTAAATACCTTATTTAAAGATGAGGTGCGCCGCGTTGGTACCGCTTTAGGCATGGATCCAAATATTTTGGGTCGCCACCCTTTCCCGGGTCCGGGCTTAGCCATCAGGATCTTAGGTGACATTACGCCGGAGAAAGTTGATATATTACAACAGGCTGATGCAATTTATATCAACAATTTACGGTCTGCCGGTGTTTACGATAAAGTTTGGCAGGCGGGTGCCATTTACTTACCGGTACAATCGGTAGGTGTAATGGGCGATGAGCGTACTTACGAGAATGTAATATGCCTCCGCGCTGTAGAATCATTAGACGGGATGACGGCCGATTGGTGCCATTTACCGTACGATCTGCTGGCCAAGATCTCCAACGAGATCATCAACAACGTAAAAGGAATTAACCGGGTAGTATATGACATCAGCTCGAAACCACCGGCCACCATTGAGTGGGAATAAGTGGTTATTCGTATGTATAGCATTAATAGCGGGCGCTTGCTCGCCTAAAGTGCGAACCGTACCCGTTGCGGTAACTCCAAAAGTGGAAAAGCCGGCTGCGAAGCCTGATAGGCCAATTGATAAACCAAAGCCTGCCGAAGCAAAAACATCGGTTGTATCGCTTATTTTGCCGCTAAGCCTGAACGAGGTTTCGGCAGGTAAGCGATACAGTTCGGCTAACTTAAAAAAGGCCAACATGTCGGTAGAGTACTACCAGGGCTTTAAGCTAGCACTGGATTCGCTTGCTATCCTGGGGGCCAATTTCCGGGTGCAGGTGTATGACAATAAAGATGATGCCGCACTGCACGGTATGGCATCCAATCCGCAGATCAAAAACAGCGATTTGATTGTAGGCCCTGTTTTTCCGGAAGATATCAAGCCATTTTTAGCGATGTTTCCATATTCGCGTAAACCTATTGTATCGCCGCTTTCGCCTGCCACCCCCGCCCTGTTCAATAACCAAAACCTGGTGACCATAACACCGCCATTGGAGTACCATGCCAGGGGCGCCGCCGCATATATTGCCACACGGGTAAAGCCCAGGAAGTTATTTATACTTAACTCGGGCTTTAGCGATGAAAAGCTGTATACCGTACCATTTAAACGAATGATAGATAGCCTGGGAAAGCGTAAAATACAAGTGATTCCCTTTACGGTTGTTCGTGGCAATCTTACCCCGCTTGTCGCTAAACTTTCAACATCCGACCAGAATATTTTTTTAGTGCCCTCTACCAAGCAGGCTTTTTTAATGGTTACGCTAAAATCGCTGGATACATTAGCAAAGAAATATCCGGTTACGTTGTTTGGCCACCCAAGCTGGGAAAAATACGCTTTTTTAAAAGCAGGTATTTTACAGCGCTTAAAAACACATATTACCAGTTCTGATAAGGTTGATTATAAATCAGCAGAGGCCAACACCTTCATCCGCCTTTACCGCCGCACCTACCATACCGACCCTACCGACTTTGCCATTAAAGGTTTTGACGAAGGTTTTTATTTTGGGCAGATGCTGGCAAGGGAAGATGACAGTTACCGCCGCCCGGAGCAAAATGATTATACCGGGATCCATAACAGCTTTCATTTTGAAAAGAAGCCAGGGCAGGGATGGATCAATACCCATGTGGATATCCTGAAATACGAGAACTTTGAACTTAAACAAGTACAATGAAAGCCATTAACCAGCTCAAAACGTTTCAGCGCATTTTGGGCGATTACCCGGCCGATACACCTCTAGGCAAATTTCTTCCCGGCTTTTATCGTCAAAACAAACAAATGGGATCTACTGACAGGCGCGTTGCCGGCCGGTTGATCTATAATTATTTTCGCTTAGGTAAGGCTATCCCGAATGTAAAGCAGGAGGAGCGGCTCATGGTGGCCGAATTCCTATGTAATACGCAAACCAATTCTTTTTTACAGTATTTTAAGCCGGAATGGGCCGCCTGTGTGGGTATTGGTGTTGATGAAAAGATCAGCCTCATCAAAAATTCATATCCCGATTTCAAACTGGAGGATGTTTTCCCCTGGGCCGATCAGCTCTCTGCAGGGGTAGATAAAGATGCCTTTCTTAAATCATTTTTTGTACAACCCGATCTATTTATCCGGATAAACAAAGGTTTTGAGCACTTGGTAAAAGCTGATCTGAATAAGGCCGGTATTATTTTCAAAGACGAAGGCAACAACTGCCTGTGCATGCCAAACGGCACCCGGTTGGAGGCGATTGTATCCAAACCCAACTGGTACGAGATCCAGGATCTTTCATCGCAGCAAACAGCTAATTATTTTAGACCCCAAAAATGGGATAGCTGGTGGGATGCCTGTGCTGCATCAGGTGGAAAATCATTACTATTGCACAGTTTGCAGCCCGATATTAAACTGGTCGTATCCGATATCCGGGAAAGCATCCTCTCTAATCTTGATGAGCGTTTTCAGCAGGCCGGGTTGATGAAATACCAGAAAAAGGTAATGGATTTAACTGAGAACAACGAACAGCTATTATACAATTACGCATTCGACGGTATTATTCTGGATGCTCCTTGCAGCGGTAGCGGAACCTGGGGGCGCACACCGGAGATGATCAGTCAGTTTGACTTTCACCGTGCCGATTTCTTTAAAAGGTTACAGCAGAGCATTATTACCAACGTGGTTAAGCATCTTAAACCCGGCAAATCAATTATATACATCACCTGTTCGGCTTTCAAAGCAGAAAATGAAGATGCAGTTGAGTTTATGGTAAAGCAGCTAGGGCTGGTGTTAGCGGAAATGCAAATACTTAAGGGTTACGAACGCAAGGCAGACACCATGTTTGTAGCAAGGCTGAGCCGAATTGTTGCCCCCTAAGTCACCTGAATTTAATTGTAAATATTTAGCGGAGTAAATTTTTGTTTACAGCACCTTGGGGTTAAGCTCCGAATCAATTAGCGAACCAACCGGCTTGTCCATTAGCCATTTTTTCAGATCGTTTTCTTGCCAGTTGTTTTTAGGGTCAGCAACGCTTGCTCCATCTGCCACATAAATAATGGTCATCACTTCGCGCATCTTATCAGAATAGTTGCCCGGTGCCTTGTGTATGGTGAATCCCCTGTGAAAGGTAGCATCCCCCGCTTTCATGGTATCCGGCATTACAATACGGTAGGATTTTTCGGATACATAGTTATCAAAAAGGGTTTCAGATTCATCTGATATTTCAAAATCAAAAACAGCGCCCCTGGTATGCGATCCAGATGCAAAAGTGAGCATACCCATCTGAACATCTATATCTACCAATGGCATCCACATGGTAACGGTATTGTGTGTATCTATAGGCCAATAATATTGATCCTGGTGCCAAGGTGTCGGGCCACCGCCGGCCTCTTTAAACAAAGCCTGATCGTGGTAAATCCTTACATTAGCTACCCCGAGCAAATCGGCCGCTATTTTAGCGAAACGCCTAGCCATAACAAATTGCTTAACCGCTGGGTCCTCCCGCCATAAATTCATCACTTGCAAAAAAGCTTTACCATAAGTATCGCGGTCTTTCAATAGGCGCGTTTCGGTATTATATTTCTGCACGGCATTAGCAATTAAGGGGCAATAGACCGAAATTTCCTCCGGAGTCATAATGCCTCGTACCAGTACATGCCCGTTCTCAATAAATTCCGTTACCAGTTCTGTCTCTAAGTTTTTGAAGGAATCTAAAGGCGGAAGTTCAATCGTAGTTGTTTTCATTTGGCTATTTGATAAACTGATTATTAATAATATTGATATTATAGCTCCCCCAGGTAACCATCTTCAAATCCAAAGGAAAATGGCAAAATTGCCATTTAGACGCCCATTTGCCCGTTCAAAATAGCTTAATCAATTCGCGATACAAAGGCGCTAAGAGGATATACTGTTGCAGATTTAAATGAATCTTTACTAAATTTTCCAGATGATCTACCGACAGCTATTCTGTCAAGCTATTAATTGCTTAGCTATGTAAATCAACAGATAATTCTATTTGTAATGTAGGTAAATACTGGCTTAAACATGGTGTATATTATCTGCAAATGATATATTTACACCAAATTACAATAACATATGCATGGAAAAAGCATATTATGAAGCCCTTGTACATGGCCAAAGCCAGTCTTTCCTGTTAAGAAAATTTGATAGGCTAGCCTATTATGCGCCATACCATTATCATCCCGAGCTGGAGCTGACCTCCATTGTACATGGAACGGGGAAAAGATATATAGGAAACCATATGGGTTATTTTGCCGATGGTGACCTCGTGCTGCTTGGCTCCAACCTACCGCATTGCTGGAAGCTAAACGAGCAGCCGAACCAGCAAACGGCGCCGGGAGCCATCGTATTGCAGTTTGACAAACACTTTTTAGGCGAATCCTTTTTCAGCAAATTGGAAATGCACCTGATCCAAAAGCTATTAACCAGGAGCGATAGCGGAATTTGGTTTAAAGGATCAACTGCACTTACCGTAAACCTGGCGCTGGAAAAGATGAACGACAAAGAAGACAGCTTTGAAAAGCTGATTGATTTTTTGCAGATCTTGCAACAATTGGCTACAAGCGACGAGTATGAACTTTTGGACAGCCAGCGAACTACCGCATTTATTTCGCCGGCAGAACAGGAACGTTTCTATAAGGTATGGGCTTACATTGTCGAGAACTTTAAGGGCAATATTTCCCTGCAGCAAGCGGCCGCTATCGCCAATATGACCACTAATGCATTTTGCAAATATTTTAAAAAGGTTACCCGTAAAACCTTTATAGAAACCGTGTTGGATTTCAGGCTGAACTATGCCATTCAGCAACTCATACAAACTGATAAGCCCATAGCCCGGGTAGCCTTCGAGAGCGGTTATGGTGATGTATCGCAGTTCCACAAAAACTTCAAACTGAAGATGAATATGAGCCCGCTCAATTATCGCAGACAATTTTTAAAGTAGGCAATTGGATGGTAGCGGGCATTTATACCCCCGACAGGCTACATTAGTTAAATTATGTTAATCTTTTCATTTATTGCCACTTAGCTGCCTACATTAGGTCATCAAACCTATCGGTATGCTATACAACTACTTTATAATCGCCTGGCGCAACCTAATCAAGCATAAGCTTTTCTCGTTAATTAACATATTCGGCCTTTCGGTTGGAATTGCGTTTGCGATGCTTATAGGCATTTATATCTGGCAGGAAACCCAGGTAAATCATTTTCTTAAAAATGTGGATCGGCAATATATTCTCCAGAGTAAATGGAAAGACCCAAACATGGGCTATGAAATTGGCACCTGCGCACCGCTTCCTGCTGCATTAAAGCGGGAGTATCCGGCTCTTGTAGCCAATTATTACCGTTGGGATGGGGTAACTTCTAACGTATCTAAAGGAGATAAGCACTTTCGCGAACACATCCAGATTGGTGATAGTACGTTTTTAAGTATGTATGGCTTTAAACTGCTGCATGGTAATCCTGATAATGCATTGAACGAACCGTTTTCGGTAGTTATTACCAGTGATAAGGCTTTTAAATACTTTGGGCGGACGGATATCATTGGTGAAACAATAATTATTGAAAGCTTTACTGGTGAGAAGCATGATTTTATAGTTACCGGTGTGTTGGATAAAATTCTTAAGAACTCCGTAACCAATTTGAGCGATGATAACAACAATGATCTCTTTCTGCCTTTAGCGTCCGCCAAATACATGGGCCGCAACCTGGATACCTGGGCGAATACCATTGTGGTGGGATTGGTAGAATTAAAAGACAATGGCAGTAAGAAACAAGTTGAGGCAGCGATGCTTAAATTGATCAAAACCCATGCAGCACCGCAAGTGGCGGCAAACTTAACACCTTACATTATACCGCTAAAGGACTATTATTTGGATATGGGCGTGAGTAAAATGCTTTTCACCCTTGCTATGGTAGCTGGTTTTATCCTTTTGATGGCAATGATCAATTTTGTAAACATTTGCATCAGCCGCTCCTCTCAACGGATGAAGGAAATGGGGATCCGCAAGGTTCTGGGAAGTGTGCGGTCGGCGCTTGTAAATCAATTTTTGATTGAATCTGTAACTTTGGCAGCGCTAGCCACTATATTCGCATTGGTACTTTATCTGGTTTTCCGGCCCTATTTTTCCGATCTTTTAAATACCCAAATCATCAGCCTGTTTTCTCTGCCGTTATACTTTTACGTACTTCCACCGCTAATTGCCATTATTATCGGAATTGTTGCAGGGCTATACCCGGCAGTGGTGTTATCTTCTTTAAAATCAGTGGATTCTTTAAAAGGCAAATTAGGCACCTCCCGCGAAAAAGTGATCTTTCGTAAAAGCCTCATTGCCTTTCAGTTTGCCACAGCATCTGTTGTGCTGATCTCTGCTATCGTCATTTCTGGGCAAATCAATCTCTTTTTCAGCAAAAGCCTTGGGTACGATAAAGAGCATGTGTTATACGCTCAACTACCGCGCGACTGGTCAAAAAAAGGCGTAGAAAAAATGGAAGGTATTCGCCGGCGTATCGCGCAGATCCCAGAGGTAAAGTCTATCTCGCTTTCATGGGCTATCCCGGATGGAAACTACAGCGGGCAGCTACAGGCTTACAAAATGAGCGACGATAGTTTACATGTATTCACCTCCCAAATGGTGAACGTGGACCGCAATTATGCCGAAACATACAACCTGCATTTACAAGCCGGAGAATTTTTTAAACCGGTGTACAACCCAGGCGATTCAGCTAAAGTGGTCATCAACGAAAAACATCTTCATGCCCTTGGATTTTCCCATCCCGCGGAGGCTATTGGCCAGCAATTTAAGGCGCAAGGCATGCCTGTGCTCACTATCAGCGGCGTTGTTCAGGATTTTCGATTCGGTACGATGCAACAGGAAATACAGCCCATGACTTTTGTAAACGTGAATTATTTGCCCTTATATCGCTTCTTTTCGGTAAAACTCAAACCCGGCAATCTTGAAACGAGTATTGCTGCTTTGCAAAAGAAATGGTCGCTGGAGATGCCGGATGCGCCTTTTGAATACGGCTTTATGGATGAAGCACTCGCCAAGCTGTATCAAGCAGAAATTCAACTCAAAAAAGCCGCTTACCTGGCAACCGGGCTGGCAACAATTATTGTGCTGCTTGGGGTACTGGGGCTCATCTCGCTCAGTATTCAAAAACGGACCAAGGAGATAGGTATCCGCAAAGTATTGGGTTCGTCGGTAAACCATGTGATCGCCCTGTTTTTAAAAGATTTTTTAGGGACGGTGTTGATAGCAGGATTGATAGCCTGCCCGCTGGCCTGGTTCCTGATGCAATACTGGCTAAACGACTATGCTTACAAAATTGTCCTAACACCCGTACCCTTTTTGATAGCTGTAGTGGCACTAACAACTCTAACTGCAGTGCTCATTAGCATCCAAACGGTGAAAGCCGCACTGGCTAACCCGGTAAAGAGTTTGAGAAGCGAATAAATAGGAGGAAGAAGCAAGAGTACAAGAACCAGGAATTAGGATGACAAAGATTTTCCTGACTCTTGATTTCCTGACTCTTGAATCTTCTATAGCCCCGAATTGCTCCTGAACAGCTTAATAGCAATAGCCAGCAGTATTACGCCGAAGGCCTTCCTTAGGATATGAAGACCGGTTTTGCCTAGCATTTTTTCCAGCCGTTGCACGTTTTTGAGCACCATATAAACAAAAATGGTGTTCAGGATAATGCCGACGATAATGTTTTGGGTTTGATATTGCGACTTGAGGGATAGTAAGGTGGTCATGGTGCCAGCGCCTGCAATTAACGGGAACGCCAGCGGAACGATAGACACCGCATCAGGTGCTTCTTCTTTAAAAAAATCTACACCTAATACCATCTCCAACGCAATGATGAAGATCACGATAGAACCGGCAATAGCGAAAGAGGAGATATCGAGCCCGATTACAGAGAGCAGTTCTTCACCCACAAAAAGAAATGAGATCATGAGCACTAAAACAGCAATGCTGGCCTTTTCAGATTCAATATGCCCTGCCTTCTGTCGCAACTGAATAATTACGGGGATAGCACCAAGAATATCAATGATAGCAAAGAGGATCATCGTAACCGACAGGATCTCTTTAAAAATGAAGTGTGGCATAAGGCATCCAGTTTTATTCCCTCGACTTTAAGCGAATACTAAACAAAAATGCAATTAAAATATAGAAAGATGCTAAAAAGAATATACTATGTACCGATATTACTGTAATGAGCCCTGCCGTGATGGGCCCAAGCGTTTGCCCTATCGATGCATAGCTCTGATTTACCCCCAGTACCTCCCCCATCTCGTCTTCATCATTATGATCAGCTATAATGGCGTTGAGCATGGGGTTGCGCAGCCCGTTGAACAGGCCATAAATACCAATACTTATAGCGAACAGCACCATTCCAGTAGCGAACCCCGATAGGATCATCATCCCCAAACAAATAATCGTGGAGAACAGTAAGATCATTGCCTGTGATGAAACCGCCTTTTTAATAACCGGTACTGCCAATTGCATCAGTATCCCGGTTACACCAAAACCAGCATAGAAGAGGCCAATCTGATCTGGCTTCAAATTAAGCGTGTCAACCGTAAAGGTTTGAAAACCGATGATCATTGCAAACTGTGCCATTGTTAGCAAAAAGCCTACGAATATGGCGGTGCCGATAACCGGTTTCTTTAGAACGGTGATCAAAGCCCTATAACTAAAACCGCCTCCGGCTTCTTTCTTTTTACTTTTTTCTGTATTGGTCTCTTTTAACAAAAACACTGTAAGCAATACCCCAATCAGTGCAATGCCTGCCGCGAAAAAGAAAGGCACCTTTTCTCCGAATTTGCTCAGCAAACCGCCAACAGCCGGGCCAATCACGAAACCGAAACCAAATGCCGATCCCAGGATCCCGAAGTTCTTTGCCCTTTCCTCGGGCGAAGAAATATCAGACACCATGGCTTGCGCCACAGAAATATTCCCGCCGGTAATACCATCTAAAATCCGTGCGGCAAAAAGAAGTAAAATGCTATTTGCGAAGCCAAATAATACAAAGGAAGCGCAGGTACCAACCAGGCTGATCGCCAGTATCGGCTTGCGGCCAAACTTATCAGACAGTGAGCCTAATACCGGCGTGGCAAAAAACTGCGCGATGGAAAACGCGGCGGTAAGCAATCCGATGGTTTGCTCGGTCACACCAAATTTTTTGCCATAAGTATATAACAGCGGCACAATAATGCCAAAGCCCATGGAGTTGATCACCGATATAAACACGAGCACCCACAGGGTTTTGTTGATTTTCATCTCCCTAGAAAAGCAATAAAACCAAAAAAGGTTCTGCGTTAGCAGAACCTTTTTCATATCTCTCAAAAATATTACTTATTCAACATATTTAGGGTTGATAGGTCCGTCGGCTGGCTCAACAACGCCACGGCGTACGTGCGAACGTTTGATGCTATAAGTAAAGTAAATAACGAAACCGATCAATAACCAAACGATTAAACGTGCCCAGTTCTCCCAGCCTTCGCTGGCAATCATACATAAGCAAATCACTGCACCCAATGGACAAACTACCATATACCATGGCGTTTTGAACGGACGAACCAAATCTGGGTCGGTGCGGCGCAGGATGAAAATGCCTAAACAAACCAGTACGAATGCAAATAAGGTACCTATACTAACCATATCGCCTACATATTTATCCGGAATGAAACCGGCAAATAACGACACGAATACAAAGAATAACCATTGTGATTTATATGGCGTGCGGTGTTTTGGATGCAGTTTAGAAAATACTGGCGGAATTAAACCATCTGTACTCATGGTGTAGAACACACGGGTTTGGCCCATCAGCATCACCAGGATCACCGAGGAGAAACCTGCAAGGATAGATACAGTAACAAATGAAGCCAACCAACCGTAACCCGGCATAGCGGTTTTGATAGCGTAGCTTACCGATGCTTCTTTACCCTGGATAAGGAAATCCTTATAAGAAACCAAACCGGTTAATACGTGAGAGAAAAGAATGTATAATGCGGTACAGATCACCAAGGAGATCAGGATGCCTTTTGGCATATCCCTTTGCGGGTTTTTTGCTTCCTGTGCAGCTGTAGATACGGCATCAAAACCAATAAAGGCAAAGAAAACCACACTTGCTCCGCGCAAAACGCCCAGCCAGCCGTGGTTAAATGTATCACCGTAATTTACCGTACCGGCACTCACTTTGATACTTCCTGCGTTTTCAGGGATCATGTAAGGTGTGTGCAAAGCAGGGTTAATAAAGTGCCAGCCGAAACCGATGATCATCAATACAATGGCAACTTTAATTACTACTATTACATTATTTACCACCGCAGACTCTGCAGTACCACGGATAAGCAACATGGTAAGCATCAGCAAAATAAAGATGGCCGGCAGGTTTACCATGCCATGCTGACCGAGTTCGGCGGCGTACATCCCTGTTGTGGTATTGGAGATCTCCAGCGGAGAGTGCGACCACATAAAGGGTATATGCACGTTGAAAAACGTGTGCAAAAATTCATTAAAATATTGGGACCATCCTATGGATACGGTAGCTGCACCCAAAGCATATTCTAAAACCAAATCCCATCCAATGATCCAGGCGATAAACTCACCCATGGTTGCATAAGAATAGGTATAGGCAGAGCCTGCAATAGGGATCATACTGGCAAACTCGGCGTAGCACAAACCTGCCAGCGCGCAACCTGCAGCTGCAATTAAAAAGGATATGGTTACTGCCGGGCCGGCATGCTCACCGGCGGCGGCGGCTGTACGCACAAAGATACCTGCACCAATAATGGCCCCGATACCCAGCGCAATAAGCGACCCAACGCCAAGCGTTCGTTTTAGTGTTTTTTCAGATTCCGCCGATGCCGCCATCAGCTGCGCAATCGGTTTCTTGATAAATAACTTCATTTTTAATTTTTGTAAGATCAGTATTCGTTAAATCAGTACTCCAAACGTACTTAAATTTATTGAAAACATAAAGGGCAGAATGTAACTACAGAATGTTTGTTACAAACAGAATTAAAAGTTGATAAATTTGAAATAGTTGCGAAGCGAATCAGGAATTTAAAGGAGGAAAATGAGAGGCAGACAGTGAGATTCAAAATAAAACACTAAATCCCCTCTCTTTCTTGTTTCTTGCCTCTAAAAATCTTGATTCTGATCCAGTCGATGCCTGCGGCCCGGGCTTATCGCGGGTAGAGGGTAAATTGTAGTCTTGAGGTTATTTATAAACGTCTTTACGGTGTCCAATGGTGATTGCATTGATGATCAGGCGGTCATCAATAATGTCGTAGATAGATAGAAATCGTAAACTCAACCAGCAAAAATCAGCTTGATAAACCGCTCATTTCCTTTTGAATTTCGCGCCAGTCCTCTGCAGTAGTTGTGCAAATCAATCTCCCATGTCTTTGGTCGATTCAAGCTTCCATTCGCCGTTTTTATAACCGAAATAATAGTTTAAAAAGAATCCCGTATCTTCTATTTGATATGATATGACATAGTGAGAATTATCAAGCTTTACCGTCGTAAACTTATCTTGTCCTTTACTTACAAAGTTGAAATGAGCCCATTTGTTAGCGGACAAGTATTTTACAGTGTCCTCCTCTTCATTAGGTAACTCCATTTTCAGAGGGAACTTGACATGAGCCTTTTGAAAAACAGAATCACTATTAAATCTTTTCAAAAAGGCCTCAAAGCTAACCTCATGATTATTGTTCCGATGCTTGGCTTTCACAGCAACTTTAACAGGAGCAGAATCAATTGAAGTGGTCGCGATATTTGGATTGCTTGAACAACTGATCGAAATAGCAATCACGAACATTAATGGACATCTTAAAACATTCATCTTCATGGCATCGCCTTAAATAAAAACCATGGTGTAAGCACCACATTCATCAAAATCATCAATACACCTAAATACCTATCAAACCGGCCGCCGGTTTTAAGTAGTACAATACCGATAACAATCCCGCCTATCAACAGCATTGCGGCATCGAAGTAAAGCGTTAGATCAAAATCCCGTGGGTAAAAATCTATTTTAAACACGCTGAGAACATCCGGTAAATAGAGATAGATATCGTAAAGGCACAGCACATAAAGTATAAATGTCCAATTCGGCTTTCGGTTCATCAGCCTAAATTAATCATTTGAAAGCAGTACCCACAAAAAATCCCTAACTTTCGCCAGGGCTTAAAAGATCTGTTAAAGAAAAATTCAGATTTTCTTCTCCGCATGCAGCACATGCACATTCATGGATTGTACCTTCTCCTGCTTCTGCATCATCTTATTCGTATTATCCGCACTGTTCAAATGTGGCGCTATCACCAGCGAAACGATCGACATCAACTTGATCAAAATATTCATCGACGGCCCCGAGGTATCCTTGAACGGATCGCCCACGGTATCGCCCGTTACCGATGCTTTGTGGGGTTCGGATTTTTTGTAATAGATCTCGCCGTTGATCTCCACCCCTTTCTCGAACGATTTTTTGGCGTTATCCCACGCGCCACCAGCATTGCTCTGGAAAATACCCATCAGTACGCCCGATACGGTAACACCGGCCAATAAACCGCCTAGTACTTCTGGACCGAAAATAAACCCGATAATGATCGGGGTGATCAAAGCGATCATGCCCGGGGCAACCATTTCGCGGATAGATGCTTTGGTGGAGATCGCCACGCATTTTTCGTACTCGGGCTGTGCCTTGTACTCCATAATGCCCGGAATCTCGCGGAATTGCCGCCTTACCTCCTCTACCATTGCCATGGCCGCACGGCCAACGGCCGAGATACACAGCGCTGAGAAAATGAAGGGGATCATCCCGCCCACAAACAAGCCCGCCAAAACGTTGGCCTTATAAATATCAATATGCTCGATGCCGGCAACACCCACAAACGCCGCGAAAAGCGCGAGTGAGGTTAAAGCGGCAGAAGCAATGGCAAAACCCTTACCTGTTGCTGCCGTGGTATTACCTACTGCGTCCAGGTTATCAGTACGGCCGCGTACTTCTTCGGGCAGGCGGCTCATTTCGGCAATACCACCCGCATTATCCGCGATGGGCCCGAAAGCGTCGATAGCCAGCTGCATAGCCGTAGTCGCCATCATACCAGCGGCGGCGATAGCCACCCCGTACAAACCGGCGAAGAAGTAAGACCCATAAATGCCGGCTGCCAGCACCAGGATTGGCAGCACGGTAGATTCCATCCCCACGGCCAGACCGCCAATAATATTGGTAGCATGCCCAGTAGCCGACTGCCTGATGATGCTCATCACAGGTCGCTTACCCATGGCGGTATAGTATTCGGTAATAATCGACATCAAGGTACCTACCACCAATCCCACCATGATAGAACCAAAAACGCCATTCTTGGTAAAGATCAACGAACCCGCCTTGATGGCGTGGTTAGCGTCCTCATCGCGCACCATGTGGAACTGTGTATCGGGTAGCATCCACTGTACTAAAAAGTAAGTTGCTATGGCGGTTAAAATGATAGAAGCCCAGTTGCCTATATTCAACGCTTTTTGAACGCTGTCCGTTTCATTCTTTATTTTCACCAATGAAGCGCCAACAATAGAAAAGATCAACCCCAAGCCGGCAATCACCATCGGCAACAATACCGGCGCTATACCACCAAATTTATCAGGCGAAACAATCTCCCTTCCCAGAACCATGGTCGCCAGCATCGTGGCCACATATGAACCAAATAAATCGGCACCCATACCGGCAACATCACCTACGTTATCCCCTACGTTATCGGCAATGGTAGCGGGGTTGCGTACGTCATCCTCCGGAATTCCGGCTTCAACTTTACCCACCAGGTCGGCTCCTACATCGGCAGCTTTCGTATAGATACCGCCGCCTACACGGGCAAACAGCGCGATAGATTCCGCACCCAGCGAGAACCCGGCCAGTACATCCAGTGCTTTCGCCATCGCTTCTCCGTTAACGCTTGCACCCGGTACGCTGGTCACATACATCGTGTAGAACACGATAAACAGGGAACCCAGGCCGATGATAGCCAAACCAGCCACACCAAGGCCCATAACCGTACCACCCGTAAACGATACTTTTAGCGCCTGCGCTAAACTGGTTTTGGCAGCTTGTGTGGTACGCACATTGGCTTTTGTGGCAATACGCATACCCAGGTAACCCGCAAAAGCTGATAAAAAAGCGCCAATCAGGAATGATATGGCAATAATTGGACTGGACGTTGCTACAGTAGTACCACTCCAGGCTAACAGTATCCCGGCCACCACTACAAAGTAGCTCAGAATTTTCCACTCAGCGCGTAAGAAAGCCATTGCCCCATCAGCAATGTATCCCGCCAGCTGGTTCATCGATGCATCTCCGGTTTCCTGTTTAGTTACCCAGGCAGATTTTACCGCCATTACGAGAATACCAATGAGGCCGAATACCGGGATCAGATAAATTAAGTAATTGTTCAAAAGATCCATAGTCAATAGTTAAGGTTATAAAATACTGGTTATTAAAAGTTCACGCAGGGCGTGTTTATAAATGGTTGGTGCAAATTAGTAATTTTAATTTCTTTACAATAGCATGTCAAAATTTAAAGTTTTTGAATAGATTAGGGACTTAAACAAAAACGATTGATGGCAGCTGATACTTCCCAACCTAAATTGAAACACGAATTGAGTTTGCTTGACGGCACCATGCTGGTAGCAGGCTCGATGATTGGATCGGGTATTTTTATTGTGAGCGCGGATATTACCCGCAACGTTGGTTCGGCAGGCTGGCTGATAGCCGTTTGGGTGATCACCGGATTTATGACCCTTACCGCAGCCCTCAGTTATGGTGAATTAAGCGCCATGTTCCCCAAAGCCGGCGGCCAGTATGTGTATCTGAAAGAATCATATAACAAACTTATCGCGTTCTTATACGGCTGGAGTTTCTTCGCGGTGATACAAACCGGCACCATAGCGGCAGTTGGGGTAGCGTTTTCTAAATTTACCGCCTACCTGATCCCGGCGGTCAGCGAAGACAATATTTTATTTCAGGCTGGTTTTTTAAAGATCAGTGCCGCACAATTAGTTTCAATCGTACTTATTTTTGCCCTTACGTTTGTGAATACCAAAGGGGTTAAGGGGGGTAAGCTTATCCAAACCACCTTTACCCTAACAAAACTTATCAGCCTTTTTGGCCTGATTGGTTTTGGCTTTTTGGCTTTCAAAAGCGATATCTGGAACGCCAACTGGGCAAACGCCTGGGACCTGCATAATTTAAATAAGGACGGTAGTACCACCAGTCTGACTACGGCTACCGCCCTTGGCGCGATAGCGGCCGCAATGGTTGGCACCATATTTAGCAGCGATGCCTGGAACAGTGTAACATTTGTAGCAGGCGAAATGAAAAACCCTAAACGCGATGTGGCGCTGAGTATGATGCTGGGTACCATCATCGTAACGATCATCTACGTGTTGGCAAATGTGGTGTATACAGGCGTATTATCACTCAATGATATCGCAACTGCTGATAAAGACAGGGTGGCCGTAGCAGCTTCACACGTAATTTTTGGCAATGTGGGTACCTACGTTATCGCGGTAATGATCATGATCTCTACGTTTGGTTGCAATAATGGGTTGATACTCGCAGGTGCCAGGGTGTATTATACCATGGCTAAAGATGGGGTTTTCTTTAAGCGCACGGGCATTTTAAATGAGGCTGGCGTACCCGAATTTGGGTTGTGGATCCAGGCAGGCGTAGCATCTGTATTGTGCTTAAGCGGCCGTTACGGCGACTTGCTGGATATGATCTCCTTTGTAGTTGTATTGTTCTACATGCTTACCATTTTGGGTATTTTTATCCTTCGTGCCAAACGGCCCGAAGCAGAAAGGCCCTACAAAGCGTTTGGTTACCCGGTTTTGCCCGCCTTGTATATTATTATGGGGGCAGCATTTTGTGTTCTACTCATCATTTACAAACCAAACTTTACCTGGCCAGGCCTTGGCATCGTGCTGATCGGAATTCCGATTTATTATATTTCGCAAAGAAATGTAAAACCTGAGCGGGATGCGGTAGTGTAGAAATTTAAGATGTTTGCAGAAGATTTGTCATTCATGATAAAGGAAGGATCTTTTAATGAGATACCAGATAGCTAAGGTTGAAAGATGAGACAATATAATTTTTTCACTTATATCCTCACAAACTATACGCGGAAAGTACTTTACACCGGTGTTACTAATGACTTAGAAAGGCGGTTAGGTGAACATTATTCTGGCACAGACCAGGAAAACAGTTTTACTTATAAATACAAATGCTGCTACTTAATCTGGTACGAGCGGCACCAATATGTAGATCATGCTATCCAACGTGAAAAAGAAATTAAAGGCTGGTTAAGGATGAAGAAGATAAAATTGATAGAAGAACAAAACCCGAGATGGAATTTCTTAAATAGTGAGATAATGGAATGGCCGCCCAACAAAAGTTTGTCGTGTTGAGGAACCAGGCAAATCAAATTGTCATGCTGAGGCACGAAGCATCTGTTAACCGAAACGCTTAGAGCATGGCGGATAGTAGATCCTTCCTTCGTCAGGATGACAACCTTGTCATGCTGAGGCACGAAGCATCTGTTAACCGACACGCTTAAAGCATGGCGTTTAATGGATCCTTCCTTCGTCAGGATGACAAAATTGTCATGCTGAGGCACGAAGCATCTGTTAACCGACACGCCCGTCACACAATGCATGGCGCATAGTAGATCCTTCCTTCGTCAGGATGACAACCTTGTCATGCTGAGGCACGACGCATCTGTTAACCGACACGCTTAAAGCATGGCGTTTAATGGATCCTTCCTTCGTCAGGATGACAAAATTGTCATGCTGAGGCACGAAGCATCTGTTAACCGACACGCCCGTCACACTATGCATGGCGTTTAGTAGATCCTTCCTTCGTCAGGATGACAAGGTGGGGAAACAAAGAAATTGTCATGCTGAGGCACGAAGCATCTGTTAACCGACACGCTTAGAGCATGGCGCATAGTAGATCCTTCCTTCGTCAGGATGACAATGGGGGAAGAAAAGTTAAAACAGTTAAAAACATAACCTTTGAATACGACCAATAAATTAAAAACAATAGCCTCCTTGACCCTCCTGCTGGTAGCCGGGCATTTATCCGCGCAAAACCTGCAGCAGAAATTGCAAACGGCTTTTACCAAATTTCAGCAGGATAGCCAGTGCAAATATGCCTCGGTATCTTTAACCGTGCTGGATGCCAAAACGGGGGAACAGGTTTTTACCGCCAACCCGGATATGGGGCTGGCACCGGGATCTACCATGAAAGCGATCACCAGTGTTACGGCGCTGAACGTTTTAGGTAAAGACTATAAATTTAAAACGCAGTTTAGCTATCGCGGCACCATCGCTGCAGATGGCACTTTAACCGGTGATATCATCACACGCGGTTATGGCGACCCTACCCTGGGCAGCTGGCGCTGGGAAACCACCCGGGATAACTATATCCTCAACCAAATGGTAACGGCCCTGCGCAAAGCCGGCATCAAAAAAGTGAACGGGCGCGTTATAGGCGATGATTCGTACTACGGCACGCAGGCTATCCCTGATGGCTGGATCTACCAGGACCTGGGCACCTATTATGGGGCGGGGGCTTCTGCGCTGTGCTGGCACGAAAACCAGTTTAGCATTAAACTGCGCACCGGGGAAGTAAACACGCCAATTAAAGTAGCAGGCACCTCACCGGAAATGCCCTACTTAGCTTTTAAAAGCGAACTCGTAAATGGCGAAGCCAAGACCGGCGACCAGGCCTACCCCTACCTGCCAGCCATCAACAGCAATGTGATGTATTTGCGGGGCACTTATGCAGTAGATCAAACCAAGAACAAAATAGATGCCGCCATCCCGGATCCGGCCTTTGATTTGGCCTATCATTTAACCGATACTTTAAAACGCCTTGGAATCACCGTAAGTGATGCACCGGAATCCGCAGCTACTTTGAGGAATAAAAGTCAGCCGGTACCGCAATCCACCACGCAACTGCTTACCATTAATTCACCTGCGTTGAGCAGCATACTGTACTGGCAAAACCACATCAGCATTAACCTGTACGCGGAACAATTGTTGCTTGCCGTTATCCCGTCGCCGGGCATGCTGGCCACAACAACTACCAATGGCGTAAAAACCCTGCAGGACTTTTGGGTAAAAAAGGCTGGCATAGATAAAAACACCTTAAACGTATTCGACGGCAGCGGACTATCCCCCGAGAACAGGGTAACCACGCTAACCATGGCGCGCATAATGCAGTCGGCAGCCAAAGAAACCTGGTATAAAGATTTTTACGAAAGCCTCCCGGTATATAACGATATGCGGATGAAAAGCGGCAGCATCAACAGCGCCCAGGCCTATACCGGCTACCAAACCTACCAGGGCCGCAATCTGTGTTTTGCCATCATCGTTAATAATTACAACGGCACTGGAAGAGGCATCCGGGAGAAGATGTTTAAGGTTTTGAATGAGATGAAGTAAGCCCCCCGGCCCCCTGAAGGGGGAGCAAAATCATGCTCACCGGTGCAATCATAAACAATCGGCGTAATCTCAATACAGCAACTTTCGGGTTCTTTATCGCTCTTAACAGCCCCACATTTGTGCTATAATTTTCTATCATGGAAACACAAAACAGCATCAACTTTGACCGTATAGCAGGGGCGATAAACTATATTAAACTCAATTTTAAATCGCAGCCCACGCTTGATGAGGTTGCCGAGCAGGTAAACCTGAGCCCTTATCATTTCCAGCGGATGTTTACCGATTGGGCGGGCATCAGTCCCAAAAAGTTTTTACAATACCTGAGCCTGGACTATGCCAAGAGTATGCTGAAAGTACAGCAAGCCACCTTATTTGATGCCGCTTTTGAAACCGGTTTATCCGGCACCAGCCGCCTGCACGATCTGTTCATCAATATTGAAGGGATGACACCCGCCGAATACAAAAACGGCGGCAGGGCACTCGCTATCAATTTTAGCTATGCCGAAACGCCTTTCGGCAATATTATCGTGGCATCCACCCCTAAAGGAATTTGCTATATGGCTTTTGCGGATGACGAAGTTGATGCGCTGAATCAATTAGTTGCGCAATTTCCAAACGCAACTTTCAGCCAAATGGTTGATCTGGCACAGCAGAACGCTTTATTTATCTTTACAAAAGACTGGTCGCAATTAGCATCCGTCAAGCTGCATTTAAAGGGTACCAGCTTCCAACTGAAAGTTTGGGAGGCATTGTTAAAGATCCCGATGGGGGGCTTAAATACCTATGCAGCTATAGCCAGAACAGTGGAGTTACCAACGGCGAGTCGCGCAGTAGGAAGTGCTATTGGCGCTAACCCGGTGGCATTTCTGATCCCCTGCCACCGGGTAATCAAATCTACCGGTGAATTTGGCCAATATCACTGGGGTGCCGACCGCAAATCGGCCATGATTGGCTGGGAAGCGGCAAAAACCAATCACATAAGCATCGGATAAAATGGAGCTGAAAGATAGAATTAAACAAGCGAACTGGTTGGCAATTACAGAAAGCTTACATACCAGAGGCTACGCCAGCGTACCACAAATGCTAACAGCCAGCGAGTGCGAGGCGCTTATTGCTGCGTACGCAGATGATGATGCCTACCGCAAAACCATACAAATGGAAAACCATGGCTATGGCGTGGGCCAGTATAAATATTACAACTATCCGCTGCCTGGTATCGTTCAGCAGTTACGGGAGCTGATCTATCCTCACATTGCTCCCGTCGCCAATAAATGGATGGAGGTTTTGGGCTTACCTAAACAATTCCCGCGCACATTACACGAACTAACGGAACTTTGCCATCAGCATAACCAAAACAGACCGACACCGCTAATATTAAAATACGGAAAAGGCGGCTTTAATGCCATGCATCAGGATTTGTATGGAGAGATCTATTTCCCTTTGCAATTGGTGGTATGCCTTAACCAGCCTGGTGCAGATTTTACCGGCGGAGAATTTGTATTGGTGGAGCAAAGACTGAGGATGCAATCGAAAGCGATTGTACTAAATCCGGGTAAGGGTAATCTGCTCATCTTTACAACCAATTTCAGGCCCGCGCAAGGCACCAAAGGCTACCATCGCGTAAATATGCGCCATGGTGTAAGCGAGCTTTTGCAAGGCGAAAGACATACCTTAGGGGTCATTTTTCACGATGCATCCTGATTGAAAGATAAACTTACTGCCACTGCAACATTAAAAATGCATCTTCGTTTATTTCAGAGATAAATAATGAGGAACACACTGTTAATAATATGTTCTGTTTTTGCTATCGCGACAGCAAAGGGGCAAACAACCGAGGAAGTTTATGACCGGTATCTCGACTTTAATTTAGCGCGACTGGAAGGCCGTACCAACGATGCCATGGAACTGGGTGAAAAATTGCTGCCGGACACCGCCAAACTAACCCGCAAAAACCTCACAAACTTTTACTATTCCATAGGCAAGCTTTACGAAGATGATAGCCAATCTGTAAAAGCGCTGCCCTATTACGAGCGGGTTGCGGCAGTGGTACCCAATTACTATGTGGTACAGCGCGCACTGGGCTATCTATACGCCAAACAGGCAGATGACCTTGCAGATGAAATAAAAGCCTCAGCAGCAAATGAGCAAGAAAGCCAGCGCTTAACCAAACTGTATAACGCTAAATTAAAGCAGGCACTCCCCTATTTAGAAAAAGCCCAGGCCTGCGATCCGGACGACGACACGCTCAGCCGGATCAAAACTTTCTACAATATTATGAAAGACGAACAGGGCGCCGCCAACCTAGAAAACCGGCTTGCCAAACTCTCCAAAAACTGCATCGACCTGCTGGAGAATTAAAACTCCAGTACTTTTCCCTGGCGGGGATATACCAGGTTCATTTTGCGTTTAAGGTTGGCATAATTGAGCTGCACTTTTATTTTGTTAATACTTTTGTAAGGTGGCTTTAAATGGGTGATCACCACATTCAACCCTTTTAATGAACCGCCGGAAAGTTCTGCCAGCACATCCAGTTCATTCATCAACAACCGCGGCGTAAGGTGGCCAAAAAGGGCTTTATCCGGCTGTTCGTTAGGAAAACTCACCTCTATCATGATAGCTTTAAATTTACCGGCCTTAATTAAAGGTGCTATGGCTTCCCATAAATGATGCAGGTTTTGGCTTTTCTCTATTTCGTCGGCACCGGTATCGCCCAAATATAAAAGATAGCTGTCGTTGTTTTTTACCAGGAATGCGGTACTCGTTAAGTTGGAATGACTTAATGGAAAAGCAGTTACCTGCATATCCGTATTCGCTATACCGGTTTCTGCACCCGGCTCAAGGGGATTGTAATGATATTTCTTTAACTGGGGTTTAGCACCGTCGTCGGCAAAGTTGGCCCAGCTTTCCCAGGTAAAGTAGTGGGTTTTCACGGTCTCTAAAGTACTTGCAAGTCCGTAAATGTTTTTGGCGCTGTCTTCGGGCGAATTGATGATCAGGCCTGCGATATGATCGAGGTGTGCATGCGAAATAAAATACCCTTTGATGTATTGCTGTAATACTTTTTCGCCGCGTACGTTGAACGCTTTATTGCTGATAGCTTTACTGATACCGGCATGCAGGGTGCCGGCATCCATACAGATATATTTGTCGGACCCTTTTGGCGCTATCATATATGCCGATAAATTACTTTCATCAATACCCCCTAAAACTCCTAAGGGCACTATCCGGAAAGAAGTGGCAGTTACTCTTTTTTGCGCAAAGGTTACTATCGGAAGCAATAGCAAGAGTGTAGATACACAGAGTTTATAAAGCATGCGCATATAGGGCGGATTTTGTGTCCTCAAAAATACTAATCCCTTTTTTGGTAATCAGCATAAATTATCGGGGCAATTTGATGTAAAACCATTTACTTTGCCGGTGTATGAAAGCAAGTCAGATAGCCGCTAAGGCTGTGGTCCGCATATTTTTTATTTTATTGTTGCTTGCCTTATTGCCATTTGCACAAGGTGATACTTCAAAACTGCAACATTTGTATTTTGCCCCCAAGCACGCTTACATGCTGGCTTTCCCAATTCTGCTAATCCTGGGTTTCATCGCCTTGCTGGTCATTTGCTCCATAAAAAAGTACAGCAAGGCAGATCTTAACTGGTTGCTGGTGATCAATACAGTTGTGTTAATAGCGTATACCGCCACGCTTTACTTCAGTATCTACCGCATGATCAAATAAGCGTTATTTTGTTTTCATTTTCTTCTGCGCTTCATCATTGTAAACATAATCGCCGCCAAAAAGGTAACCCCAGGGCTTTAATGAATCTATACGGTCGAAGATTATTTTAAAGATGGCAATGATGGGGATAGACAGGAACATGCCGGAGAGCCCCCAGATCATTTCGCCTAAGATAATACCGATAAAGGTGATCAGCGCGTTCAACCTCACTTTGGAGCCGACCACTGCAGGCAGTAGAAAGTTCGCATCAACGGCGTGGATACCAATAACGCTGACCACCACGGTCAGGGTTTCGCTCAGCGTACCGGTGGCAAAGGTGATTACCGTACTCAATAGCAATGCTGTAAAAATACCGAGGTAGGGTATAATATTGAATAACCCTACGATAAGCCCCAGCAGTACGGCATACTTGATGCCGATAAGCCAAAAGGCGGTAATTGCTACGGCTGCCACAATTACCATTTCCAGCAAAAGACCGAAGATATACTGGCGAAGGATCTTTTGTACATTCTGTACGATATCCATCACCACATGTGAGTGATCATCTTTAAATACCGAGAGGATGAACCTGAAAAGCAATCTGCGGTAAAAAAGGATAAAGAAGGTGAAGATCAGGATAAAAACGTAGAAAAGCATCAGTGAGGATAAAGCCCCGAACGTAGTACCCAGCACCGCCCCGCCGGAGGCCACGATCTTTTGGGTAGTATTATGCAGGTATATGTTCTGCTTATCCATATTGATGTGGAACGCATTCACCACCCATTGCTGCACCTCGCCAACAGATTGCTCCACCTGCTTTTTCAGCATGGGCCAATCGTTGCTTAAGTTGGAGATCTGTGAACCAACAAGATACCCGATGCACCCTATAAAGGCAACAAATAAAACAATAGACACAAACGAAGATGCGCTGCGCGGAAGACGAAGTTTCTTTTCAAGGAAATTTGCAAGCGGCAAAAGCAAAACCGCAAACAGAAATCCGAAGATCATAGGATCGAGGATCTCTTTGGCCAGCACCACCAGGTAACCCAGTATGCAAAATCCGATGAGGACAAGCGCAAGGCGTTCATAAAAAGGGGCGTTTAGTTTGTTAGCATTCATGTTTTAGCGGGTAATTGATGCCTCTTTCAGGCACGGTAAATATAAATCATCGTTGACTTGCTACCACCATACGCTGCGTTATTGTTTCTAACTGGAAAAAGCACAATAGGTTGCAGATAATTTTTTATTTTTGAGATTCAAAACGCGCACAACATTTAATCCGATGATAGTATAAGCGGCCTGTAAGCTCCATTCCCTGCTCTTGATTCTTTATCCAACTAAAGACACAGGCCTGTATTTGTTATATTTTTAGAATTCCTTTATAATTTATACGATGCTCAACGGACCAGATCCTGACGCGCGCTTCCCGATGGCGCCTTATCAAAACCTTGTATTTTTAAAAAATATCGTTACCCGCCCCAACATCATCGTAGGCGATTACACCTATTACGACGACTTTTCCGATCCCCATAATTTTGAAAAGAACGTTTTGTACCACTTTGATTTTATTGGTGATCGACTCATTATCGGTAAATTCTGTGCAATTGCCTCGGGGGTGAAATTTATTATGAATGGCGCCAACCATGAAACTGCGCCCATCTCATCCTTTCCCTTTGCTATTTTTAAAAACGGGTGGGATACGATCTCCGACCCGGAAAATCCAAATGGCAAATTTCCTTACAAAGGCGATACGGTGATCGGCAATGATGTTTGGATAGGCTTTGATGCTACCATCATGCCCGGCATAAAGATCGGCGATGGGGCGGTTATCGCCTCCAATGCCGTAGTGACCAAAGATGTGCCCGCTTATACCATTGTTGGCGGCAACCCGGCCAGGCCTATCCGTAAACGCTTTGATGACCAGCAAATAACCCGCCTGCTCAACATTGCCTGGTGGAACTGGACAGCAGAGAAAATAACCCAACACCTGCCCCTCATCAATTCTGCTGATGTGGATGCACTGGAGCAAGCCTCGGGTTAATTCTGGCAACGGTTTTGTTATAAGATGGTATATTCAAACACACACGATCATGGCCAAATATTCTGAAAAAGCAAGCGAAAAAGTGGAGGAAACCATGCACGAGATGAAGGAAGGAAAACTGAAAAGCGGCAGCGGTAAAAAAGTGACCAGCAAAAAACAAGCTGTTGCCATAGGCCTTTCCGAAGCGCGTAAAGAAGGCGCCAAAGTACCGAAGAAGAAAGATTAGAACAGGTGAGGCCCGGAACCGGGCCTCACCTGTTCTAAATACTACCGTTCCTTATCCGCCAGCGCAGCGGCAATCCAATCGTTCAATTCACCTTTTCTATCCAGCACGATAATCTCCTCCACATCGTCATCTTTTTTGTAGGATGGCTCAACGTTGTATTTGGCTATCAAAGCGCGGATTGCCTCAACGTTAGCATTGGTTACATCAAAATTGGTTTTGTGCAGCAGGGCATATTTGGCGTATTGGGCCATGTACACAAAGCCCAATTGCGGGTTTTTATCCGACAGGCTCATTACCGCTTCCGTTAACTTAATAGTTACAGACGGGGTACCTTTTATCCACTTCAGAAAAAACTGGGTGGCTTCTTCCATCTTTTCGGGCTGGGCCGCCCATGCGGTATGCTGAAACCAGTCTGCTGTTTTGATGATGTCACCTTCATAACGGGCATAGTCGTCCTTGCTTTTCAATACATAATTTTTCGGCACGTCGTAAACCTGGGCCCTAGCTTGAAAACTGGCAAGCAGCAATAGCACAATTATATAACTGTTAACTTTCAGCATATCAAGTTATTGTGGACTAAAGATAAGCATTGCCAATTATTTCAAGGTAAAAGCATCCAATATTTTCATCAAAACAACGGCTTCGTCAATGGTGCAGGGGTTCGGACCCTCATCTTTAAAATAGCTTACTATTTTTTCGATCATCGGCTGCTGAATATGCATGGGGTGGGTAAAGTTGAGGGTTTCCTCACCGGCTTCGGTTTTACAGGTAACAAATGCGCCAAAGAACGGGAAACTGATCTTCCCTTTGGTGCCAATGATCTCGCAGGAATCAACGGTTTCGCTTTCGGCAACGTTGAAGCACCAGGAGCCGTTCACCACCACTTTGTTTTTAAAGATGATCTGGCCGCAAACATGATCATCAGCCGGGCTGGTATTGGCCTGGTTGAGGCTGGAGCCGCTGTACTGATCCGGCTCACCAAAAAAGTAAAGCATTAGGTCGAGCTGGTGCGGGGCCAGGTCATGAAAATAACCACCTCCGGATACTTCCGGATCCAGCCGCCAGTTGGTACCCGGGTAAGTGGGCACTTTTGGCTCCCGGTTTTGCCACATCCGGATCTGCACCGTTCTGATCTCCCCAATAGTTTGCGCATCCAGCAAACGCTTTACATGCAAAAACATGGGTACTGCGCGGCGGTAATGTGCAACCGTCAGCTTTGCGCCGCTTTGCCGTACCGCCTCGGCCATCGCTACCGCTTCGGCAGCATTACGGGTCACCGGTTTTTCTACGTAAACGTTAAGGCCTTTTGCAATGGCCCGTTTGGCATACTCCAGGTGTGATGATGGCGGCGTGGCAATGGATACCGCATTCACCTCCGGATCATTCATCAGGTCTTCTGCATCGCTGTACCACTTGCCAACCTTATGGCGGCGGGCATAGTCGGCAGCTTTTTCGGCATCGCGACGCATCACAGCCACTAAACTGCTATCCGCAATTTTGTTATAGGCTTGTCCGCTTTTTAATTCCGTAACGTCACCGCAGCCGATGATCCCCCATTTTATTGCAGTCATATATAGTTATTTGGATTACACCGATCTTCTGTTTGATTTTGCCTACGATAGCATCGCCAGCAGTTCTCCATCGCTGATGATCGGGATATTTAGTTTTGTTGCTTTCTCCAGTTTGGCAGGGCCCATATTATCTCCTGCCACCAGGTAGTTCAGCTTCGCGGAGATACTGCTCAGTATCTTCCCGCCGTTCTGCTCTATAATATCTTTCAATTCGTCCCTTGAGTATTTTTCGAAAGTACCGGAGATGATAAAGGTTTTGCCCGAAAGATTTTCGCTCGCGAGTGTCACTTCTTTTTCTTCGGCCACAAATTGTAAACCCGCACCTTTTAGTTTCTGGATCTCCGCCTTGTGCTGCGGGTCGCTAAAGTATTCCACCAGGCTTTCGGCAATGCGCCCGCCAATTTCTTCGGCGACGGTAAGTTCCTCGGCCGTGGCTGCCATCAGGGCATCTACCGTTTTAAAATGGGCTACCAATTTTCGGGCAACGGTTTCGCCAACATACCGGATCCCCAAGCCGAAAAGTACTTTTTCAAAAGGCTGCTGTTTAGATTTCTCTATCCCATCCAGCATGTTATTGATAGACTGCTCGCCGAAACGGTCCATCTTTTTTAACTCAGCAATGTGCGTATGCAACGAATAGATATCGCTGATATGCCTTATAAATTGCCGATTATAAAGGGTATTGATGGTCTCATCACCCAGCCCATCTATATTCATGGCTTTACGGCCTATGTAGTGCTGCATTTTGCCTACAATCTGCGGCGGGCAGCCCTCATCATTAGGGCAGTACCATGCGGCTTCTCCCTCCTGCCGTAATAACTCGGTATGGCAGGCCGGGCAGTGTGTAAGGTAAGCCACCGGCTTAGCGTCCGGTTTTCGCTTATCCAGGTTAACGCTGATGATCTTGGGAATGATCTCCCCGCCCTTTTCCACAAAAACAGTATCATGCTCGTGCAGTTTAAGGCGCTGCGTAATTTCATCTGCATTGTGCAGTGTTGCGCGTTTTACGGTAGTACCCGCCAACAGTACCGGCTTTAAATTGGCAACCGGTGTTACGGCGCCCGTACGGCCAACCTGGTAAGTAACGGCCAGGAGTTCTGTCTCTACCCTTTCGGCTTTGAACTTATAGGAGATGGCCCAACGGGGCGACTTAGCAGTAAAGCCCAACTCCTGCTGCTGTGAGTAGTTGTTTACTTTGATAACGATCCCGTCGATATCATAACTTAGGTGGTGCCGCTCAGTATCCCATTTATTGATGAATTCCAGCACACCGTTAATATCATCAACCAGCCGGCTTTCGTCATTGATATGGAAGCCCCAGCTTTTCACGGCTTCCAGGCTTTCCCAATGGGTTTTAAACAAGGTTTTTTCGGTATAAAGGCCATACAAAAAACAATCCAGCGGCCGGCGGGCCACTTCGGCCGAATCCTGTAATTTCATGGTGCCCGATGCAAAATTACGCGGGTTGGCATAAGCCACCTCCCCATTGTCGATACGCTCCTTATTCAGCCGCTCAAAGGCTTTTAGGTGCATAAATACCTCACCGCGAATCTCGAAGAGTTCCGGGTAATTACCTGCAGGTAATTTTTTGGGAATGCTATGAATGGTGCGTACGTTGGTCGTTACTTCATCACCCTGCGTACCGTCGCCACGGGTAACGGCCTTGGCAAGCTTCCCGTTCTCATAGGTAAGGCTCATAGATAAACCGTCGAACTTCAGCTCGCATACGTACTGAAATTTTTCGCCGATCGCCTTGCGTACACGCTGGTCAAAATCTATCAGTTCCTGCTCATTATAAGTGTTACCCAGCGAAAGCATGGGCCAGCGGTGCTTTACCGTAACAAATTCCTTAGTGATCTCGCCCCCTACCTTTTGTGTTGGCGAATCAGGATCCAAAAACTCCGGAAACTCTTTTTCCAGCGCGTTTAACCGCTCCAGCTTTTTATCAAAGTCAAAATCGGTAATAGTGGGCATGGCCAGCACATAGTAGTTATAGGTGTGCTGCTTCAGTTCGGCAGTAAGCGAATCGATGAGTTTTTTGGCTTCGTTAGGAGACATAATAGCGAAGGTAATTGTTTTAGGCAATAGTTTATAGCCGATAAACCATAGAAGCTATTACTCACCGCAAACTTTCCTATGGGCCATCGGCTGTGTACTAAGGTCTATCTATAATCCACCGTAACCACCACCGGATAATGATCTGAAGGCAGCCGGCCGTGGTATGTATCGGTAAGGATGCCGTAACGGCTCACCTTAAATCTTTTGGTTAGGAAGATGTGATCGATGCGGCTGTTACCCGCTGTATTTATATCATAACCATTATAGGTATCGCTTGCCGCCAGCCGTACGGGCGAAAGTACATAGCTATCTTTTAACACGCCCGAATTATTGATCACAGCATAACTATCAGACGTTTGATCTACGTTAAAATCGCCGGTGAGGATAACAGGCACATTACCGGCCAGCTCTGCTATCTTTTTTAATACCAGCTTTGCACTTTCGCGGCGGGCCACTACACCAATATGATCCATATGCAGGTTAAATACGTAAAAGAAAAGGCCGGTTTTGATTTCCTTCAACTGCAACCAGGTACAAACGCGAGGCAGGGCTGCATCCCAGCCCTTGTTTGGCTTATCGGTAATGGGCGACATCCAGAAATTACCCGATTTCAGTACCGTAAATTTACCGGCCTTGTAAAAAATAGCTGAATGTTCGCCTGCCTGTTTGCCATCATCGCGCCCTGCGCCTATCCATTTGTAGCCTGGCAAACTATCATTCAATTGGGTTAGCTGATGATAAAGCCCTTCCTGTGTACCAAAAACATCCAAATCATTAAAGCGGATGATCTGGGCAATATGCGGGTAGCGGGCACGCCAGCCATTCCCGGCTATAGAATCGTTCTTGTTATCATAACGCAGGTTGTAGGTACCAATATTGAGGTGCCCTACCTGGGCATGTGTGGTTGCTGCCAGCAGCAGTACCAAGCATAATGTTATTAACTTTTTCATAGTGATGTTTTATGGCCGCTGGTGAATAATCCATCGACCAGGGTGATATGTTCTTCTGTCAATAAAGTAAAGTTGCGTCCATGCAGTTGCTATCGAAAATTCACCAACCACGATATACACGCTATTAAACCTCTCCCTCCCGCTTTCTAGTCAACCATTCGGTGCTTAATAGCAGCACCAACAGCACAAAGATCCATTTCAGATCGATCATATCGCTGTAGTGCTTATCTTCATAAACAACGGTTTTGATGTTTTCATTCTTGCGGATCAGATCTGCCAGTTGACCAACGCCCTGCGGATACAACATTTGCCCGCCCGACCGTTGGGCTATGGTTCGGAGTAACTGGTGATTAGCGGTACTTTGGCGGGCTTCCAGGTTGAGTTGCTTAATAGTCAGCTGCCCGTTTGCCTTAAATTGTTGCTTTCCGTTTTGCGCCTTAGCCTTATAGGTGTATTCGCCCACAGGCAGTGTACCCGCGTTAAGCTGGTAACTTTGCCCGCTCCGGGTAAATAAAAAGCTATAATTTTTACCGGCCCGGCTTTGCAATTCTATGCGCACATCGGGCGTGTTAACCAATTCCAGCGCATCGTTGTACAGCTCCGCATTCAGCAAAACATTTTCACCCTCGTCAAATACAGTTTTGGCCGGGTACACGCTAAAGCGTTGGCGGTTGGCATTGGCAGTAAGGTATTGCACGGTTTGGCTCAACAGCTCTTCCGTTGCATGGTGGTTGCCAAAAAGCCTGTATTCGGCCAGTTGCCAGCGCCATATACCTTCTGCTGTAAGCACGGCGGTTCGCCTACCCGCTTCGTCGTTAAAGGCCAGCAAGGGATTATTGGTTGGCACATTGCCTGTTTTTTGTTTTAACAAAACTGCCGCGTTTGGCGCTACGTTATAGCTGCCATAAGGGGCCACCAGCGGCGGAAACCTGGCAATTTTGCCTTGGGTGGAATCCGACAGGGTGAAAGCCGTAAATGCAGGCACCGGCTGGGCAAAAACTTCCTGCTCTTCGTCACGAGTAACATTGATACTTACAGCCTTCTGGTTATTGTTGAACCCTTGCAGACCGGCCCCGCTACCCGCTATCAACCATAAGGGCATTTTGCCGGCAATGATGCCGTGCGCCGTACCGTAACTGGCCGCAGTGAACTGATATAGGATGGCCAGGGTATAATCGTTTATGCTTAATGCTGCAGCATCGGCCACCAGGCTTGTTTTCACCTCGTAGTTTTTATTGGTTTCAATTGCCTGTTTAATTACGCTGATATCCGGATGCGGCGCATCGTACAGCAGCAGGATCTTTTGGCGGGCATCCAGCACCTCTATGTAAAAAGTCTCGGTATTGTTTTGTACCAATAATTCATTTTTTACCGGGGCAAGGCTCACCGTGAATTTTCGCAGACCTTTTTTATCCGCATTCAGCTTCAGCGGGATAACCTGTTTAAAAGCAGCTGAAGTAATGCTGATATTTTGGGAAAACACCTGTCTGCCGTCTTCGGCAACCGTTAGGCGCATGTTCTCCCCTTTGCTTTGGTAAGCTTCGGCCAGTACCTCTACTGCGAAATCATTACCGAGATAAGCGGTTTTGTTATAATTGATATTGCCGATCAGCAGATCTCGCCGGGGAACGGTATCCCCCTGTGCAATGGTGTAAATACTGGTTTTGATATTGCGGGCTTCGTACTGCGGATCGTTGCCAAGGTTATACAAACCGTCTGTAGCGAGGATCAGCGCGCCGATATTGCGGTTTACAAAACGCTCGTTCAACTGCCGCAAGGCCGATGAAATATCAGTTTGCTTGCCGTTGTAGGAGGTTGATAAGCCATCGTGCAGATTCTTATCGAAGTAAAACTCATGCACCTCGTAGCCATCGCCTAATTGGGATTTGAGCGCGGTAAGTGCAGCCTGCCCCCGGTCATCGACAGCAGAAATGGAGGTAGGTAGGACTAACGGGGCGCTCACTTTTGGAGCGGTTGCAGTTGAGGCTTTTATCGATTCCGAATTATCCTGTGCTATTAATATCACCGGCTTTTGCGGCTGGTAGCTTACGGTTTTTATCAGTGGAGATACCAGCAACAATGCCAACACGGCTACCACTACCGTTCTGACAGCGAATAGGATGTTGCGGGGAAGTTTTGCCAGCTGCACCGGGCTGCGGTACATCAGCCAGGCATAAAGTAAGCCGAGCAACAGGCAGGCAGGGATCCACCATCCGGAAAACGTTCCCCAGGTTACAGACATGGTTGGTGAGTAGTGAGTAATGAATGGTGAGTTGCGCTCATTAAGTCCATACCCGCAAAATGCGAAAATATTGTGGAACGGACTATTTAATTTTTATCCTGACAGGGCCTTTGATGTGGTTCACATCCACCGGCGCTCCCTTTTGGGTAATAATTACCTTACCCTCATTTTGCAGTTCAACAGCGGCAGCCCTCACCTCCTGCATATGCTTGCGCCAATCATTGGGGAATAAATCACGCGCAATCTCTGACGGGCAAACGGATTTATCAGGGCCGCGTTCGGTGGCCATGGAAAGGATGGTTTGGGGGAGGTTAGTTTTCATCACGCGTAGACGATACTGTTCCGTATTTAACTCCGTTGGCTAAAAAGAATTGCTTTATCAGATCAAATTTCTGCTCGCAGTTTTGCGTGTATTTAATCTTTGCCGAACTAAGATAATATTTATGGCAAGTAAAACACAGCTCAATGTATTGTGACAGTCTTCCATCAGAACCGAAAAACAAAATCGCATTTCTGGGTTCATAACAACTAATATCGCCCCCTCTTGTAAAAGGCAAGTTTTTCACTGGCGTGAAGCCAATGTTGTATAAGATATCAGTCAGCTTGTCAATTTCTGCTTCTGTCAGCACTTTCGTTTCTTTAATTTTTCGCCGGTTAAGCAGGTAGTTACCTGGCGATATAGGTGTAAATATATGAAAGGTGTCATCCGGTTGATATTTGTGTATCAGTTGCCCATTGTCGCCTTTCATCAATTCCTTTATTACAAGGGGGTATTCAAAGGAGATCAGTTCAATTTTAGCCGCCTTGTTAAATGGAAAAAATGCCTTACGCTGATTAAAATTGTAAATATCCTGATGAAGACATTGGTTATACTTCTCTGCCAGTTGTTCGTCCGCCTTGATAAATTGCCTAACAGGGCTGTGCCGCCTCTCTTGGCCAAATAGAAATTCGGGAAGCAATAGTACACTAGTCAGCAGAAAAATTCTTGTCATTCGTTTAGGTTTAGCAATTGCAATATAAAACAAAAAAAGCCAAAAGCTGCTCTTTACAACCTTTGGCTTAATCTTTAAAGTTTTGCTGCTACTACAACATCCCGCCATCAACAGGGATTACCTGCCCGGTGATGTAAGTTGCCATATCTGATGCCAGGAATACGCATGCATTGGCTACGTCTTCCACTTCACCGGCACGTTTCAACGGAATAGCTGCTGTCCAGCCTTCTACCACTTTCGGATCGAGAACTTCGGTCATTTCCGTGCGGATAAAGCCCGGTGCCACCACATTGGTACGGATGTTGCGCGAGCCCAATTCCTTAGCTATCGACTTAGAAAAACCAATGATTCCGGCTTTTGATGCCGCGTAATTAGACTGGCCTGCATTACCCTGCACGCCCACTACCGAACTCATGTTGATGAATACACCCTGGCGGTTCTTCATCATTATTTTTGATGCCGCCTTGGTTACGTTGAAGATCGATTTCAGATTCACATCCAAAACTTCGTCCCATGCTTCTTCGGTCATGCGCATCAGCAGGGCATCTTTGGTGATGCCTGCATTGTTAACTACAATATGTAAAGTGCCAAAATCGGCTACGATGTCGGTTATTAATTTTTCGGCTTCTTCAAATTTAGAGGCATCGCTGCGGTAACCTTTTATTTTAGTGCCAAAGCTTTGCAATTCGGTTTCCAGCGCCTGCCCTTTTTCTACAGACGACAAGTAAGTAAAAGCCACGTTGGCGCCATGCTCGGCAAACTTCTCGGCAATCTTGCGGCCAATTCCTTTAGATGCACCGGTGATCAGCGCGGTTTTTCCTTCTAATAATTTCATAATTCAAGTAAAATTTGCAGGGGGTGAAGGTACGTTTTTTTGCCTAAGTAAAAAAGAGATAAGTGCTGCGAAGGGGCGAATGAACTCACCCCGACATCGCTATCGCTCGCCACCCCTCTCTACTTCGTAGAGAAGGGAAATGCAGAAAACAAATGCAGTTGCCGCCATATCTCCCACCCTGGCGCGAGTATGCAGTGCCGGGAAAGAGCGCGGCGTACTCGTGCCTTTCGCCCACACAATAACCCTGGCGCGAGTATGCAGCGCCGGGAAAGAGCGCGACGTACTCGTGCCTTTCGCCTACACAATCACCCGGCGCGAGTATGCAGCGCCGGGAAGAGCGCGGCGTACTCGTGCCTTTCGCCTACATAATCCCACCCTGGCGCGAGTATGCAGCGCTGGGAAGAGCGCGGCGTACTCGTGCCTTTCGCCTACATAATCACCCGGCGCGAGTATGCAGCGCCGGGAAAGAGCGGGGCGTACTCGTGCCTTTGACCTACACAATAACCCTGGCGCGAGTATGCAGCTGCGGAAAGAGCAGGGCTTACTCGTGCCTTCCGCCTACATAACCAGCGGATCTACTAAAGTCACTTTGATAAGGCCCGGCAAGCCGATATAATTGGGTGCGCTGCTATATAAATAATCTTCCGGCTTTTCTACTATCCCGGCTACCACCGGGTTGTTGTGCATATAATCCAGCTTTTGATGCAAGACCTGATGATTAAAAAGTTCGATGGGATGGTTGTCTTGCTGCCATAATTGAAATTCGATATTTTGGCTGTTTTTTTTGCCGGCGCGCTCCATCATCCACAAAATCCATTCGCGTCTGCTTTCCTGAGGATGCTCTTTTATAGCCCGCTTCAATTGTAACAAGGTCTGCTTTTTCATATCCCGCATAATGTTTTCCAGTCTATCGCCATGTGTGCCTATGATCATGTGGATATGATTGGTCATCATACACCATCCATAGATCTCCAAACCCTTATGTTCCTTACAATGTTCCCAGCTCTTTAGCATGATCTCTTTGTACTCGTTACGGGTAAAAAGGTCTATCCAGTTTACAACTGCGAAGGTTATAAAGTACAGTTTGTCTTGGTCCCTGAATTTGTACTTCGTACTCATTAAGCTAAAAATACAATTTAAGCGGATACATTGCAAGCGGATAGGCACGAGTACGCCACCCACAGCCAGCGCTACATACTCGCGCCAGAAAGAGAAAGGAAAACATCACGAAGCTTAACAATGTATCAGCTGCTAAAAGCCGTAAACCAAAAACACATTGGCTGCATAAGAACTAAAACCTTTGGTTACCGAGCTGCCTTCGCGGCTGTTATAATTGGCACCGGTTAGACTTAAACTGTAACGGCCTTCTAAACTGATGCTGAAGTTGCCGCCAACCAAAAAGTTAAATCCGAGTTTGGGGCCAAAATAGCTGATGCTGCCGTTGTCGTATTCCGCCGATACACTTATAAATTGCCCATCTGTTGCTGATAAGGAGTACTTGGAAATGATCACGCCTCCGTTTACCCCGCCATATAGATCGATCAGCCCGGTTATGGGCAATTGGTAAGCTAAACCAGCGTATAAACCTATCCCTCTGAACTTACTGTAAGTTGCGGTTAGCGCATTTTGGTCATCATAACTGTATGAAAACTGGCCTTGCTTGGGATGGTAACTGCGGTAATCTGCAGTTCCCGAGAAAACTAAATGGCCAGTTCGCTTTGCAAGGGTGAAACCAAAGGTTGGTGCACCTTTATAAACTTCTCCAAGATCACTCAGCGGAGCCTCGTAACCGCTGTTGATGGCCACCCACCAGCCATCCTGCCGAATGGTGCCACCGCTATTACGATTACTACCGCTCAATACATCTCCGTCGGCATTGATGCCCAGCGTGCGCTGTGCATGGGCGGGAAAACAAAGAATTTGCGAAAAAGCAAAAATGACAAAAAAGCTGAAACGCTTTATGTTTTTGGTTGGGTAATGAGACATTGTACAGATAAAGTTTGGTTGAACTTCATAAATATAGTGATTTCATTAACCGGAAAAAACATTTCTCTTTCTTTTAAATAAAATTGCAGCCTTACTAATCTGCATCCCGCACCCAGGGCTGTTCGCCTGTGAAGTTAATGATATGGGTAGCCTGATCTATCTTAAAATCCCAGCGTATCGTATCCTTCGCGTTATTATGAACGTCCGAACAGGTATAGAAGAAATGAATACCGAATTTGCATTTAAAGTGCCCCGATAAGGTATCAGTATGGAAAACCGGCTCAGTCAAGTCAAAGTCCAAAACCTCAGGCGAGCCACCATCTTTATTATGATACGCAACCAGGTGCTCGCACATATCCCGGTAATTTGGGCTGCCTTTATCGCCGAAAAGCTGCTCCAGAAAGTCGGCTATGGTTAATTGATCGATTAAAAGCTGTTCTAAAGCCGTGTGATCGAACGCTAAACTGAACTGTTCACCCATGATTAGTATTTAATAGATTAAAGGTAGTATATCTGCTAAATTGTTTATACTTATATTTGATCATCTTAAAATGCGACATCTTGTAAAATTTTTATGTCTGGTAATGATTGCAGGCTGTAAAGCCGACGGTAATTCAATTGTGTTAAAAACCGAACTGTTGCGATTAAAGATAGAGACCGATTTTAAACCTTTGATTGCTGGTGACGCTTACAGGTTCATAAACGACCACTATTTGCCGAGGCTTGACAGTTTGCCCTTTAAACGCAGGGTTTATATTCGACAATTAGAAGGAAAGGATTTTGCCATGCTTTATAAAAAAGAAAGCTTCGTTCTTCAACAGAAATTTGCCGGGAGAGCTCCCGATAATCAAATATCTATCCCGTCATCTATCCGATCAAATCAATTCACCTCAATGCCTGTATGGGATGCCCGAAAGCTAAATAAAGTTTCTATTATAACTGATGCTGATCTTGCAGATATATCCGATCCAAAACTATCCGAAAAGGCCAAATTAAAAATTTGGACAAAGAAATTAGGGAAAGGTTATGTAAGCATCTCCTACCCCCAATATAATGTAAATACAAAAAAACTCTTTATACATGAGTTGGTTGAAGACGGCGGTTGGTGCGGAACAGGAAAGGAAAGGTTTCTTTGTTTTGAAAAAGTCAAGGATGGCTGGCGGCTGACAGACAATAATTTAAATTAATCAAAACGCGCACCCATCTTTTGTGTTACGCTATAACAAATCAGCCCTGTAACATCATAACCGCAAAGATCATCCGCCACCGCCACAAATACCATCATTACATGAATGATGACCTCAAAGAAGTTACCGAAGAAACGTTCTTCAAGATCGTCTTCTCGGAGCCAGCTGAGATGGACCTGTTTAAAGCATGGATTGCAAAACACGATGGAGAATATAAGTACAATAAAGAATTAAGCAAACAGGAAGGCAAGTTCCCAAAAGTGCCGATGTTTCATGATGAGATCTGCTGGTGCGATATCATGACCTATTACCTGCTGCATGTATCCGGGTATTCGTTCCACGCTACTATCGATCCCTACAAGGGTGAAGTATACACGAGGGACACATAAATCTATTGGAATACGATTAGGGAAATGTGCTTGCAAAAACCTGGTTTATTAACCATAAGTGTAAACTCTTAACAGGAAAATACAGGTAACTAGGTGTTTCACCCGGGGTGATTCACTGTTTACTGCACCTATTCCCATTTTATACAATCCACTTATAATGAATTACTTGCGGAAGACAGGTAACAAAAACAGTGATTCACTAAAAAGCACAAGTACTTGTAAATCAGCAATAAAGGTGTTTCACCCGATTCACAATCGCCGGGTGAAACACTCCCCAATTTACAGCCCCTGCACACCGTAATTGCCTAAGGGCAATTAATTAAGGAGCAACCAACAGTACAGCCTTTCCTACCGCCCCGTTCCATATATTTGGCGCAGTTCTTTACTTTATTTTCAACAGTGTGGTTTCCGGGTAATACCGGGATTAATAAGGAACCGTGTGCAAATCACGGGCTGTCGCGCAACTGTAAGTAACAAAAAGGTTGTTGCCTTTACTTGTCCATTGTACCCCCTCAAGCGGTATGAGAAGGACGGCAACAATGTTACAAGCCAGGATACTTGCCAACTGTTTAAGACAATGCTTTCGCGTAATGAAGCAGTAGTCAGAGACTAAAAAGGATTTTGCCGGTGTTTTAATGCCTGCGGATGGCCTTTTATCTTTTATTACCATTTTACCACGAAAGCATACCGAAAACCGTAAGGAGCATTAATTACTCATTAATGTTTAACCAAAAAAGTTTTATGCGTATGCTCAAAAACAACCTGGGGTACCCTCGCGTAGGGGCCCATCGTGAACTCAAAAAGGCCAGTGAACAATACTGGGCAGGCACCATCAGCCGGGATGAATTATTCGCTGCTGCACGCACTATCCGCGCGCAAAACTGGCAACTGCAGCAACAAGCCGGTATCGACCTGATCCCCTGCAACGATTTCAGCTTTTACGATCTCGTGCTGGATACCTCCCTGATGCTGGGTGCTATCCCCCAACGTTACAACGCCGTACTTACCCAAAACCCGCAAAACATGGAGATAGACCTCTATTTTGCGATGGCGCGAGGTTACCAAAAAGATGAACTGGACATTACCGCCATGGAAATGACGAAGTGGTTTGATACCAACTACCATTACATTGTACCCGAGTTTACCGCCAACCAGCAGTTCCGCATCTTCTCCGATAAAGTGTTTGAAGAGTTTAACCTTGCAAAACAAATAACCGGTATTACCCCAAAACCTGTACTAATAGGCCCGGTAAGTTATTTGCTGCTTGGCAAAGAAAAAGAAGCTGGTTTTGACAAGATCGACCTGATTAAAAAACTGGTTCCTGTTTATATCGAGATCCTTAAAAAGCTGAAAGACCAGGGTGCTGTTTGGGTACAATTAGACGAACCTTTCTTAACGATGGACCTATCTCAAAAAGAAAAGGACGCGTTTGTATATGCATACGCCGAGATTAAAAAACACTGCCCGCAAATTAAGACCCTACTCACTACCTACTTCGAAAGCCTTAAAGAAAACACACAACTAGCCGTTAACCTGCCAGTTTGTGCCTTGCATATCGATTTGGTTCGTGCGCCTAAGCAGCTGAACGAGATCCTGAAATTTATTCCGGATAACTTGAGTCTATCACTCGGGGTGGTTGATGGCCGCAACATTTGGAAGAACGATTATATGCGTTCGGTAGATGCGATAAAGAAAGCAATTGCAGTAATTGGCAAGGATCGCATGATGATTGCGCCAAGCTGCTCACTCCTGCATACTCCGTTCGACCTGGATCTCGAAACTGGAATTAATCCCGAAATTAAAAACTGGATGGCCTTTGCCAAACAAAAGCTTAATGAGGTGAATGAGATAAGCCAAATTATAGAAGGCAATAATGTGCTTCTGCAACAAAATCTGGTTGCACTATCGGCCAGGAGCCTCTCCAAACTTATCCATAAACAGCCGGTAAAACAGCGCACAGCGGCAATTACAAATGCAGATGCTACCCGAAACAGTGCGTTTACAACCCGCCAAAAAATACAGCAGGCTAACTTTAAATTGCCGCTGTTCCCAACTACTACAATTGGCTCTTTCCCGCAAACCGGTGATATCCGCCAGTTAAGGGCAAGGCTAAAAAAAGGCGCGATCACAGCGGAGCAATACGACACCGAAATTGAAAGGGCCACTATCGATGCCATTCGCTGGCAGGAAGACATTGGCCTTGACGTGTTGGTACACGGCGAATTTGAACGCAACGATATGGTGGAGTATTTTGGAGAACTGCTGGATGGTTTCCTGTTTACCAAAAATGGGTGGGTGCAAAGCTATGGCAGCCGCTGCGTAAAGCCGCCGGTAATCTATGGCGACATCAGCCGACCGGCCGATATGACCGTTAAATTGAGCAGCTTTGCCCAGGCCAATACCCAAAAGCTGATGAAAGGCATGCTTACCGGCCCCGTAACCATCCTGCAATGGTCGTTTGTACGGGATGATCAGCCACGTGAGGAAACTACTTACCAGATCGCTTTGGCTATCCGAGATGAAGTAGTAGCTTTGGAGCAGGCGGGTATCCGGGTGATACAGATAGATGAGCCGGCTATTCGCGAAGGTTTACCCTTGCGAAAATCTGATTGGCCTGCCTACCTGGACTGGGCTGTTAAAGCCTTCCGTATTTCTGCAGGCGGTGTGCGCGATGAAACGCAGATCCATACCCACATGTGCTACAGTGAATTTAACGATATCATTAAGCATATTGCCGATATGGACGCAGATGTGATCACGATAGAAACCTCGCGCTCACAAATGGAGTTACTGGAAGCCTTTGCCGACTTCAATTACCCGGCAGAGATTGGTCCCGGCGTGTATGACATCCATTCACCACGAGTACCAACCGTACAGGAGATGACAGATCTCCTAAAAAAAGCGGCTACAAGGTTACCCGTAGCCAATATTTGGGTGAACCCGGATTGCGGATTAAAAACGCGAAAATGGCCGGAAACCCAAACTGCACTAACCAATATGGTAAAGGCAGCAAAAGAAGCTAGAGAAATGTTCAGCCAACAGGCTGTAAACTAAATGTTAGGCCTTGCGGGCAATACCCGCAAGGCCTTTTAATAAAATTCATCATGACCACCGAAGAAAGAATCAAAGCTGCAGAGACCCGCATTTTTAAAGCCGTTTTCCCAAATACTACTAATCATTATGACACGCTGTTTGGTGGTACAGCCATGCACCTGATGGATGAAGTAGCTTTTATAACGGCTACCCGCTTTACCCGAAAAACCATGGTAACGGTATCATCCGACAGGATAGATTTTAATAAGCCTATCCCCGCAGGAACGATTATTGAACTGGTTGGCACCGTTTCTCATATTGGCAATACCAGTTTAAAAGTACTGGTAGAAATCTATGTAGAAGAGATGTACTCTTTTGAACGGGAAAAAGCGATTACCGGTACTTTTACTTTTGTAGCGATTAATAAGGATAAGAAACCGGTAAAAGTACTGGGGGATTAGCTCCGGTTCAACTAATAAACTAAAGCGAGCGGCCCATCCTTTGCAACAAATACTGACCAGCCCGGTTTTGCACCATGCTTAAGCTCTGCTGTAAACCGTCTGCGTAAAACAACGGCAACTTCTATTACTCCGTCTTCTGATTCGTCCCATTCGCAATGTATCTGGCTTAAATCTGTCATAGGTACTATTATGATATCTTTCCTTATATATTCATCAGGATTTAAAGGTTGCTGACGCCAATCATTTAAGAATATTTCGGCTGGCGGCTCAATGCGGTTATAAAGCCATACATCAGAAACAATTTCATCGTAATACATGAGGTAGGCATAAGCAACACGACCATCATCTTCTACAACAACCGAATAAGCTTTATCAAACTCGCAGGCGAAGGTTAAACGGATCTGCGACATATCAGGAAGCGGTAAGTTCGGTATTATACTCCACCTGCAACTCCAGCAAGCATTTGGCGCACATACAGCCATCGTAATTCTCGGCGATGTATTGCACCTCGTTAATAGTTAACTGTACAACACTGCACTGGCATTTGGTGTAGGAATTTGCCTTGCATTCAATACGTGCGCCGCAACGCTCGCAGGGGATGATCTCGTGTTTTGTCATGCTTTATAGTCCGGAAGTCCGGTAGACCGAAAGTCCGGAAAATTGTTATGGTTCAAATATCGGGAAGATTCCTAATTGGCAAATCATCAGATGGTAAAAGAGAGCAGTGCCTTGACGTTCTTATCTTAGGGCAAGTAAGGCGTTATGGTTTGCATTTTTTCCTGAAAACGAGAGACCGGAAAACTTTTCAGTTTTCCGGCCTCTCCTATCTTAAACACGTTCAGTCTTAAGGACTTTTGGTATTGCGGACTTCCCGTCTTTCGGTCTTGCCGTTTTTCGGAGTAATAAATTATGCTGAACAAGTAACGCAACCTTCGTCCATTGAGCAAGATGGGCCAGCCGGTACATCCTCGGTGCTGTTATCTGCAACAACTTCGGGTATAACGGCTTCCATGTTTTTACCGCCCTGGTTCTCCACTGTAAATTTAACCGCTTGTGATGCTGCCTGTGTACGCAGATAGTACATACCTGTTTTTAGGCCTTTCTTCCATGCGTAGAAGTGCATTGAAGTCAATTTGCTTGCATTTGGCGAGTTAATAAACAGGTTAAGCGATTGCGATTGGCAGATATACGCACCCCTATCAGCAGCCATATCAATGATGTTACGCATCTTGATTTCCCAAACTGTTTTATAAAGTTCTTTGATGTCAGCAGGGATCTCAGCAATGTCCTGGATAGAACCGTTTGCAGTGATAATCCTGTCTTTCATGGCCGGGGTCCAAAGGTTGCGGTTAACCAGGTCGCGCAGCAGGTGTTTATTTACGATAACAAATTCTCCGCTCAATACACGACGGGTGTAGATGTTAGAGGTATACGGCTCAAAACACTCGTTGTTTCCCAATATCTGTGAAGTAGATGCGGTTGGCATTGGCGCTACTAGCAGTGAGTTGCGTACACCGTGGTTCATTACATCTAAACGCAGGTTTTCCCAATCCCAACGGCTGCTGGCCGGTTTTTCATTCCAAAGATCAAACTGGAACTTACCCTGCGATAAAGGCGAACCTTTAAAGGTTTCGTAAGCGCCGTCTTTTATAGCCAGATCCTTAGAAGCCGTCATGGCAGCAAAGTAAATGGTTTCAAAGATCTCTTTGTTAAGCTGTTTAGCCGCTTCGCTTTCGAAAGGTAAACGCAGCAGAATAAAGGCATCGGCCAAACCTTGTACGCCTAAGCCGATCGGGCGGTGGCGAAGGTTGCTGTAACGGGCTTCCTCAACCGGGTAATAGTTATGATCGATGATCTTGTTCAGGTTCAAAGTAGCCTGATAGGTTACTTCGTATAACTTGGCATGGTCAAACTCACCGTTGATCACGTAACGTGGCAATGCTAAGGACGCAAGATTACATACGGCAACTTCTTTATCTGAAGTGTACTCTATAATTTCCGTACAAAGATTTGAGCTTTTGATGGTACCCAGGTTTTGTTGGTTAGATTTTGCGTTGGCAGCATCTTTATATAACAGGTACGGAGTACCGGTTTCTACCTGGCTATCCAATACTGCAAACCAAAGTTCCTGTGCTTTAATGGTTTTACGTGCACGGCCTTCTCTTTCGTATTTAGTGTAAAGTGCTTCAAATTCTGCGCTGTGGCAATCGGCCAATCCCGGTGCCTCATGCGGGCAGAAAAGGCTCCAGTCCTCGTTAGCTTCCACACGCTTCATGAACAGATCTGATACCCAAAGGGCATAGAACAAATCACGTGCACGCATTTCCTCTTTACCGTGGTTTTTGCGGAGATCTAAAAACTCGAAGATATCTGCATGCCATGGCTCCAAATAGATAGCGAAAGCGCCTTTACGCTTGCCGCCGCCCTGGTCTACATAACGTGCGGTATCATTAAATACTTTCAGCATCGGGATGATACCGTTACTGGTACCGTTTGTACCGCTGATGTATGAACCTGTAGCACGTACGTTGTGGATGCTTAAACCAATACCACCGGCACTTTGCGAGATCTTGGCAGTTTGCTTCAAAGTATCGTAAATACCCTCTATGCTATCGTCCTTCATGGTTAACAAAAAGCATGATGACATTTGTGGTTTTGGCGTACCTGCATTGAACAGTGTAGGCGTAGCGTGGGTAAACCAACGCTCGCTCATCAGGTTATAAGTTTTGATAGCGCTATCGATATCCTCTTTATGGATACCAACCGATACACGCATAAACAAGTGCTGAGGGCGCTCGGCAATTTTACCGTCAATTTTTAAAAGGTATGATTTTTCTAAAGTTTTAAAACCGAAGTAATCGAAACCGAAATCGCGGTCGTAGATTATGCTGCTATCTAAAAGCTCCGCGTTATCGCGAATGATCTGGAAAACATCATCAGCCAGTAACGCAGCGTTCTTACCTGTTTTTTTATCAACGTACTCATACATACGTTTCATTGTTTCTGAGAACGACTTGGTAGTGTTTTTATGCAGGTTGCTGATAGCTATACGCGATGCCAGCAATGCATAATCGGGGTGTTTAGTGGTTAACGATGCTGCTGTTTCTGCCGCAAGGTTGTCCAGTTCCGAGGTGGTTACCCCGTCAAACAATCCCTCAATTACCTTTTTGGCCACGTCTATCGGGTCAACCAGGTTAAAACCATAACACAGTTTTTCAATGCGGGCTGTAATCTTGTCGAATTTTACTGATTCTCTTCTGCCGTCTCTTTTTATTACAAACATCTTTTGTTGGTAGTTAAGTGGTTAGTATAAAGTTTATAGATAGCTTTAAACCAACTGTAATATATAATTTATTAAAGGTCGTTTTTATCGACGTAGTTGTTTGTTAGAAATCCTCATCCAACGAGAAAGCCTTATTTTCTGGTGTACCGTTCAGCACGCCGCTTTTTTGATAGTCACCTACCCTTTTCTCGAAGAAATTGGTTTTTCCCTGCAGGCTGATCATCTCCATAAAGTCAAAAGGACAGGAAGCACCGTAAACTTTCGGATAGCCCAACTCATCTAACCATCTGTCGGCAACAAACTCTATATACTGGCTCATTAATTTGGCATTCATACCAATTAAACTTACCGGCAGGGCGTCGCTCACAAATTCCTTTTCAATCTCTACGGCATCGGTAATGATCTTGGTTGCTGCTTCAACGCTGAGTCTATTATCCAGCATTTTGTAAAGCAAACAAGCAAATTCGCAATGCGAACCTTCATCACGGGAGATCAATTCGTTACTGAATGTTAAGCCAGGCATCAAACCACGTTTCTTTAACCAGAAGATAGAGCAAAAACTGCCCGAGAAGAATATACCTTCTACAGCCGCAAATGCTACTAAACGCTCTGCAAAGCTGCCGTTATTGATCCAGCGCAGTGCCCATTCTGCCTTTTTACCCACACATGGCACGGTATCAATAGCATGAAACAAACGATCTTTCTCCGCCGGGTCTTTAATATAGGTGTCTATCAGCAGCGCATAGGTTTCAGAGTGGATGTTTTCCATCATGATCTGGAAACCGTAGAAACAACGTGCCTCAGGTAACTGCACCTCGCTCATGAAATTAATAGCCAGATTCTCGTTCACAATACCGTCACTTGCCGCAAAAAACGCCAGGATGTGTGAAATAAAGTGTTTCTCTCCACTATTTAAACCTTCCCAGTGTTTCAGGTCGTCACTCAGATCTATCTCCTCGGCTGTCCAAAAGCTAGCTTCGGCTTTTTTGTACATTTCCCAAATAGCGGGATACTTGATGGGGAGGATCACAAAACGATCCTTGTTCTCTCTCAGCAATAATTCAGTTTCCTCTGGCATCTCGTATTATATGTTATTTTGTATTATCTAATGAATGTTCCGCAGTATAGCCAATAGTTGCACGCCAGGTTTACAGACACGCGTGCGTTGCGAGTTCTATAATGGCAACCAAAGCCGCCCTTGTTTACTCGCTCCAAACACCCTCACTTACCTCCTATTAAACTTTATATTTCAATACACATCGCCCATGTGTTTACACGGCTTTTTACAATTTTACCGAAGTTTCACAACGGTAACGATGGCGTTTACAGAACTTATAGTTCAAAGATAAGGCAACTGCCCTAGGGATGTTAACCTAAGTTTTTAACATCAACTATAAGTTATAAACAAATGAAGAAATATTTTATTCTCCTTGTTTATATCCATCACCGTACAACCCATTAATGATCAATGTATTACACAACCAAGTTTATTATCTGCCCCGCTACCGCGCTTAACATTTTGGTAACCTTTACCAAACTTTTACTTTACCTAAAGCAGACAATTTAAGCCTCCTAAAAAGTGCCAACCGTGCCTAATTAAGGCTTTTATGAACCACGTAGAAATACGGTATTTTACACATCAGCTATCCAGCCAACGGAATGTGGAAAACAAAAATTCCTGACCATTTTTACGATAAGAATTTTCTAAATGCGACGCCTTATTTCGTTTCGCCCGCTGGTACAAATTTCATTGATACCGAGTTTACGCAGTGTCGTGTATTCTTAGGCGTCAAATACTCTCCTTTAAAAACGTGGCCCAGGTGCGCGCCGCAATTGGCACAAAGAATTTCGGTACGGCGTCCGTCCGCATCGGTTTCCCATCTCACCGCTCCGGCTATTTCGTCGTCAAAACTTGGCCAGCCACAATGCGATTCGAATTTGGTTTCCGAGGTGTACAATGGCGCATCGCACCTTCTGCAAATGTATAAGCCTTCTGCCTTGTTATTTAATAAAGCACCAGTAAATGGCCGCTCGGTACCTTTATGTAATATGATATACTCTTCTTCGGGTGTTAATTTATTGTATTCCATGCTATGTTTTGTGATTTCAGTAATTCTTGATGAATTCCACCGATTAGCCTCCAGCTTTTCGGACCGTATGTATTCCGTTCTTTCGGACTGTGTACATAAATATACGACAATTCAAGGGCACCTAATGTTTTGCCGGATGATGTTTACACACCGTTGACGCAGTGAAATTAGGAGTGGCATGCAACAATAATGCCCGGGCCATGTTGTGCTTTTATATACGCTTGCTTATGAAACTCTTCATCCTGCTGATCAGCTTTTTATTAGTTCAACAAGTTACAAATGCTGCTTCAGCAGGCCGCTTCACAAAGCCCGATACCTCTTACATCGATACATCCCGCTATGCAGTACTGCCCTTCACTAAAAGCCGCGATAGTTTTCTGTTCGATAAAGACTTTAAACCGGCAAGTATTTCTGGTAAGGAAATAAAAATGATCGAAAAGATCATTGCGGTAACGGTTAAAGAATACAACAAAAGTAAAGGCACCACCATCAGCAAACCCGGCAAATATTACAAGCAACTCATCGCTGTGACTAATGCAAAAGGCGAAAAAGAAGTTTGGGTGAATTGCTTTTGCACTGATTATGAAAAGCGGCACTGGCGAAAAGGCATCGTAATGGTACTGGATGGCGGGCCCTGTTTTTTCAATCTGAAGATCAACCTGAGCACCAATACCGTTATGCGATTGGCAGTGAATGGGGTTGCATAAAATTAGCGTCAAGAAGCCAAGGTTTAAGAGCCAAGATAACAGGAGGTAAGAGACAAGAAGCCAGGACATAAAAGCCAAGATGCCAAGACATAAGAGCCAAGAAGCTAGGGCATAAGAGCCAAGAAAAGCGCCAGGATGATCAACGGATTTTTTCTTGGTTCTTGAAGCCTAATTCGTGCTTTCGGCTTTCCTCTCCCTTTACGGGGCCGGGGGGCTAACAATGTCCAAATGGTATTCCTGTATCAGCGGCGGATTCTCCGGGGTTAGGGTAAAACTTACTTTGATACTTGCCTTTGCGCCTTTCATTATAAAGTAGCCGCGTAGCTGATTTTCGGCCACTACAGGGCTAATATAAACGATCTTACCCGTTTTGGCGAAGGCTTCTTCGGCGGCAATTTTTAGTTTATCCGGGAAGTAATCCATAAAAAAGTTATCAGCAAAAATGCCACTTGCTCTGGCCGTATCCCAGCTACCAATCACTTTCAATAATTCTGTTTTTCGTTGCTCTAAAATGGCCGAGGCAGGCAGCTTTCGGGGTTCGATACGCGACATGCTTAAAAGCGTATCCAGCACCTGGTTATTTATAGCCCCGGCGCGGGCATAAGTTAAGTTGCCAAATACGACTACCCCTATTCCGTAGTCGGGCATTACATTCCACTGGCTGCCGAAACCGGGCAAACCGCCGGTGTGGCCAACGTAAATACGGTTATCGCAATCTTTCATCCAGCGTAAGCCATAGGCATAAGCAGTAACGTTGGGGCATGGCCTGCCGCCTGGTGTTTTAGCATTAGCTGTTAAGTAATTAACATCCCAGGGATATTGCATCTCGCGTACCGAGCTGCGTTTGACCGGGCCCTTTTCCGGGTCATTGCGCACGGGCCAGGCATCTAAATGCACGGCCATGTATTTGCTAAAATCTGCTATGGTAGTAATTAAACCACCCATGGCACCATAAGCACCATCATGCAACAAGGGCTGCTCCACCCATTGCCCATCCAGCCAGCGGTAGCCATGAGCCAGCTTATCTTTGGGCACTTTAGTATATTCCCAATAAGTATGGGTCATCCCTAAGGGTTTTAAAATATTATCGGTAATATATTGCTCATAGGTTTTACCACTCACTTTTTTAATGATGTAACCCAGCGTAGCAAAGCCGAGATTACTATATTCATAACCCAAACCCGGGTTGGTGGAAAATGATACGCCTTTTTTGTAAATGGCGATTAATTCGGCATCGCTAACGGCCAGCTGTCTGTCGCCCCATGGGTTATCTTCGGGGTAACCGGCGGTATGAGTAAGCAGATTGCGCAGGGTGATGGGCGTAGCATCTTTTGTTAAATATTTGTTTGCTTTCATCTCCGGAATGTACAGGTACGCCGGGTCATCCAGTTTAAGCCTACCTTCATCGCGCAGCTTTAATATCGCCATAGCAGTAAGGCTTTTGCTCATGGAAGCGATTCGGAAATCAGACTGCGCATCCGCAACTATCTTGTTTTTCAGATCGGTATAACCCAATCCACCGCTATGCACCAGCTTGCCATCCACCACGATACCGTAAGCGGTACCAGGCCAATGGTTTTTATCCGCATAGTCTTTATATAATTGATCGATGACCTGGTACGTAGCTTCAATCTTTTTTAGCCGGTCGGGATCCGTAAAGGTGGCTGGTTTGTATTGTGCAACAGCTAATGCTGGTAGAAAAAACAAAAGGCCGAGGAATTTGCGCATAAATGGGATATCTAACTGAATCGGATGTACCGAATCTAAGAAATTTTGTCTGAATCAGTATTTTCAGGGTTAAAGAATTTCAAGATCTGATACTAAGATCTACGTAAGGCTTGCACCTGTTATCTATAGCCGAGTCTTTAGCGCGTAAATTACCTCCTCCGGCGTATCAACCACACTAACGATCTTGCCTGTTTTATTGATTACAAAATGAGTTGGATAAGCAGAAGTTTTTAAGCTGCTATTGATAAACTTTTCCTGGCCGGGTACTATTGCATAGTCAAACCGCTTGCGTTTAAGAAAGGGAACGAGCTTTGCTTTGGTATCGAGCGCCAGGCTTAAAAAAACCACATCTTTGCGGTCTGCATACTTTTTAACTAGTTGGTTAAGGGCCGGCATCTCCTTTTCGCAATTAGCGCAACCGATAAACCAGCAATTAACCAAAAGTATCTTCCCCCTGGTGTTTGCCGTGCTGTATTTGTTGCCTTTTAAATCCACAAATTCAAACGGCGAAAATTGTTTACCCTCCTGCAGATAATGAGTATACACCACCCGGCTCCAGCCTTTAATGTATACACCCATATCTTTTGCCGAAAGAGCGTTAAGCTTAAAGAGCCGGTAATGCATTTTGGTATCAGCGGTGCCCAGCCTTAGCGGAAGATAATAACCAGTGGTAAGCGCTTTTAGAAAAGATGCTTTGCTGATCAGTCTGCCCTTTACATCGTAAGCCACCAAATCTTGTGATAACTTCATGTGCTCGTTTACATAGCTGAAAAAGCTGCCGTAGTTTTTGATGATATTTTCCGGCTGCTGCAGGGGTCGCTCCGAATTAACACCCTGCGAAAATGACGACGCCGCAATAAGCGACAACAATATCACTACTGTGAGTTTTTTCATTATGTTGATTGATACCCTAATATAGCAACAAGCCTGCAAACCGCATAACCACCCAAACAAAAAATCCCGGCCAACCTGACCGAGATTCATATATGCTACTCCCCCTTCAGAGGGGTGGGGGATTATAATTTAGCTAGTTCTTCTGCCATGGCAGCGCCGATTTCTGCCGGTGACTCTACCACACGGATACCGCACTCGCGCATGATCTTCATTTTTGCTGCAGCTGTATCATCGGCACCGCCAACAATTGCACCTGCATGGCCCATACGGCGGCCCGGAGGCGCAGTTTGGCCGGCAATAAAGCCTACAACCGGTTTGGTACCGTTTTCTTTGATCCAACGGGCTGCATCAGCTTCCATGCCACCACCAATTTCACCAATCATGATGATACCGTGGGTGTCCGGATCGTTCATTAACAATTCTACAGCTTCTTTTGTAGGTGTACCAATAATTGGGTCGCCACCAATACCGATAGCAGTGGTAATACCTAAACCAGCTTTAACTACCTGGTCTACCGCCTCGTAAGTAAGCGTACCAGACTTTGATACAACACCAACATTACCTTTTTTGAAAATAAACCCTGGCATGATACCAATTTTACTCTCGTCGGCAGTAATGATACCCGGGCAGTTAGGGCCAATCAGGCGGGCATCCTTATCTGTTAAATATTCTTTTACCTCAATCATATCCTTTGTAGGGATACCTTCGGTGATACATACAATAACTTTAATTCCAGCTTCCGCAGCTTCCATAATGGCATCTGCACCAAAAGCCGGCGGTACAAAAATGATAGATACATCAGCGCCTGTTTGGTCTACCGCATCTTTTACCGTGTTAAAAACAGGTCTGTCTAAATGCGTTTGGCCGCCTTTACCCGGTGTAACACCACCAACTAACTGTGTACCATATTCAATCATCTGCTCAGCATGGTAAGTACCTTCTTTACCGGTAAAACCCTGCACTATAACTTTAGAATCTTTATTTACGAGAACGCTCATTGGCTTTTGAATTTTGTATGGCAAAGCTAAAGTTATTGCCAATAAAGTCAAATTAAATTTTGAGCCCGAGGCGGGATAATTGGGGTGCTTGTGAATTTTGACGCACTAGTGTAAATGAGACAGGTTTAATTTTAAAGTTAAACAGCAGCAAAAAAAGTAACGGAATTATAAACAGTAAAATAAGGAGAAAAAATAGCACGAGGAAAATACCTCTCGCTAGTTGATCTCGATACTTTTTTACAGGATATAATTTACTTACCATATGGGGTACTCTGGATGTTAAATTGGCTCTGGGTTTAACCAGTTGTTGTAAAATGATTATTACTTAAAATGTTAAAATTAGAAGAATTTATTGGTTAGCGACAGTTTCTTTGTTAAAATACATCAATTATAGCTTGGGTTAAGATAACAATAAGTTAATATCTTTTTGATTAATTTGTTGTACTAAAACCATCTTACATGAAAAAACAACTTTTAATTAATTACTTCACCCTAGCGATACTCCTGGTAATCAGCGTTAAAGCGCACGGGCAATTTGGTGGCCTTGGGAAAAAACTCATGGATAAAGGCACCGAAGCTTTATCAGGCGGCGGACTTAACAAAATATTGAAACAGCCCCAGGCGATTTCTACGAGTTTCCAGGACGTTGATAAAAACGGGTCGAAACCACCTTCGTTTACAGAAGGGCAGCAGCCGCAACCTTTGTATCTGTTACCCAAAGCGCCAACCGGTGGCTTTAAACTTTGCGAAGGTTTCTATGAGATGACCAATAAAAGCTATTGCTTGCATGCCGGCACCCGCGGCCCCAGCAGCGGGGACGGTTACATGCTTGCACCTGTTTTGGGACCCAAAAAAGATGTGGTGATATTGATCCTGAAGAACGGCGAAAAGCACCCCGAGGTAACCCAGCACAGCATCCAGATTTTGTTATGGGCCATTATAGCCCGCACACGTTTTGTTGACATGGGCACTGATATCAAACTCACTGCGAGCACCCTTTTAACCCCTCAAGAACTACTGATGCTGGAAGGCGGCGCGCTTGGCGTATTACCGGCCAGCCTTATGGATAAAGCCAAGGGGCAACTGCCGCCTGCAGTACAAAGCATTTTTGAAGCGGAAAATAACATCCGCAGGCTTGCTGCTTCAGGCTCCTCATCTTATGAAGAGATGGAAAAATATGCAGTACTGGCCGGACTAGCCTCTCAACCCGACCCGAACGTGCCATCAGGAACCTGGTCATTGCATCCCGATGGTTACTATATCCGTTTTATACCCAGCGGTTACTCTGTTACCAAAACACAAATTTACGTACCCAAGGAACTCCTTGCAGCTAAACCGGATTTAGTGTATGATGCCCCTAGCGGAATTGCCTGCCCCGCAAATGTTGGCTCGCAACGATTAGCGCAAACTAATGAGCCACTACAGCCAGACTATACTAAAAAGTTAAAAACGGTTTGTTTTAGCAAATAAATACCAGCGGCCAAGGTCATATCGAACCTAAATTTTAGGTAACGGGGGGGTTCATAAACTCCCCCTCACTTTTTGCAATCACGATAGTAGCCACTCCATTTCCGATCACATTGGTGATGGCGCGCGCTTCGGACATGAAACGGTCTACCCCCAATAGTATGGCCACTCCTTCAACCGGGATAACTTTGATGGCTGCCAGCGTTGAGGTAAGCACAATGAAACCACTGCCGGTAACGCCTGCGGCGCCTTTGGAGGTGATCATCAATATCCCGATAATGGTAAGCTGCTGCGCCAGAGACAGGTCGATTTTAAATACCTGCGCCAGAAATATTACCGACATGGAAAGGTAGATCGTTGTACCATCCAGGTTAAAGGAATACCCTGCCGGGATCACCAGCCCGACTACCGACCTCGAGCAGCCAAATTTCTCCAGCTTTTCCATCATTCCGGGCAGGGCAGATTCTGATGATGAGGTACCTAATACGATAAGGATCTCCTCCTTGATATGTTTAAGATACTTCCACAGACTGAATTTGTAGAAATAGGCAATAAGGTTTAACACAACGAATATAAAAACGATCATGGTGATATACACCGAAGCCATCAGCAAACCCAAGGGCTTTAATGTGGCTATGCCATAAGTGCTGATGGTGTACGCCATCCCGCCGAAAGCACCTAAGGGTGCTACGCGCATCACCACCTTCATGATATTGAAGAAAACCTTGGAAAGCTTATCGAAAGCTGTGATTACCGACTGCCCCGCGGTACCCATCCGGCTTAAGCCGAAACCGAAAAGAATTGCAAAGAACAGCACTTGTAAAATATCGCCTTCGGCAAACGCAGCGAATACGTTGCGTGGTACAATGTGGGAGAGAAAATCGATCCATTTCATATCTGCCCCCGCCTTTTCGTAGGCAGCAAGCTTAGCGGCATCCACTGGTGCATGGGTATTTATAAAGCCAGCACCGGGTTTTACCAGGTTAGCAACTGTAACGCCAATGACCAGTGCAAGGGTGGTAACCAGTTCAAAGTAAAGCAGTGCCTTCCCCCCTACGCGGCCAACCTTTTTCATATCGCTCATCCCGGCAATGCCCAGCACTATCGTAAAAAAAATGATTGGGACGATAAGCATGGTAATGAGCTTTATGAAAAGTTCGCTGATCACTTTGGCCGTTGGCCCGAAACTTTTAAAGTATAAACCAACAACCACCCCTAAAAGGATGGCTAAAATAACCTGGAAGGTAAGGTTGCTCAGTATGCGTTTCATCTAAACAATAATACGATTTTTTTACGGAGCGGTGAGCTGGCGTAGAACATGATGAATAGCCGAAAGCGGGTATTGCGCGAGGATCGTCATTCGCAAATGGCAAATTTGCGCGCACGGTTATATTTTCCCGGTTATGCCGTTGTAGATCATCTGCGAGGCCAGTATGGTAACCACTACGGCGAATACCCACCTTAACCAGCCGGATGATTTGGTGTGCACCAATATTTTTGAACCTGTTAAGGCACCTAATAAAACACCTATTACTACAGGCATGGAAATACCCGGCTCGATATATCCCCGCTGCAGGTAAACCACTGCACTGGCGGCGGCTGTAACGCCGATCATAAAATTACTGGTAGTGGTTGATACCTTGAAAGGGATCTTCATAATGGTATCCATCGCAATCACCTTTAATGCACCGGAGCCGATGCCCAGCAGGCCCGATATGATACCGGCAAACGCCATCATAAAAAAGCCCCCCGCCACATTGGTAACGCCGTAGTTGATCACCTCGCCATTCCCGTTGGGGTAGCTGCCTTTAAGTTTTAACTTCTGGCCAAGGTAACTTGGCTGCAACACAACGACTTCTGCTTTTTTCCGCAATGACATGATGGCTGAAAAAGTGAGGATAACGCCAAAGATAATAGCAATGTAATGCGTTGGAATATACACCGCAAGCAATGCCCCGCAAAGCGCCCCTATGGTGGTAGCTATCTCCAGGAACATGCCAAGCCTGATGTTGGTTATCCCTTCTTTTACATATGCAGCCGCCGAGCCTGAAGATGTAGCAATAACCGACACCAGCGATGCGCCAATAGCATAGTGAATATCCACGTTAAGCAAAAGGGTGAGGAGGGGAATAATAACCACCCCACCGCCAAGCCCCGTTAGTGAGCCCAGCAAACCCGCGAAATACGAGCCAATAAGAATGATTAGGGTAAATACAATTACCGACATATACGCTATACCTGGTTATGGCGGTAAAAGTAATATAACTTTTTTAATTGATTTTGAGGAAGTAACTCTACCTGTTTACTAATCTTTTTGATCAATAACCTGCTTGTCGGCACCTATATAATATTTTACAAACACTTACAACGATAAAATAAGTACCCTGCCATTAGAATTTCCTTTAAAAGGTGCAACTAATTAAAGCAATACGAGCAGGACAAGTTTTCTGTAAAAATGCGACGAACACTATCCGCACTAGCTAAAGTTATCCTTAGGCAAGTTAATCGCTAATACAGCGTAAAAAAACAGGTTGAAAACAGGTATCACCTAAATGTTAAATATCTTTATGGCTTTAATCAACATATGGGTTACAAAAGCTTAAAAGACTGCATTACCGATCTGGAAAAGAACAATCACCTCATCCGCATTAAGGAAGAAGTTGACCCTTACCTACAAATGGCAGCTATCCATCTGCGGGTATTTGAGCATGAAGGACCGGCAATTTTATTCGAGAATGTAAAAGGCAGTAAGTTCCCCGCGGTATCAAATCTTTTCGGCACGCTGGATAGGTCGCGTTTTATTTTCAGGGATACGCTGGATAAGATCAAGACACTGGTGGAGATCAAAAACGATCCGCTGAAAGCGATAAAACACCCTTTTAAATATGCCAATACGGCATTAACGGCCCTGTCTGCCCTGCCCATGAGGGTTGGCAAAGGTGCACCTATAAATTTTGGCCGTGCCGCCATCAGCGACATCCCACAAATTGTAAACTGGCCTAAAGACGGAGGCCCCTTCGTGACCATGCCGCAAGTATATACCGAAGACGCGGATCTGCCCGGGATCATGAACGCCAACCTGGGTATGTACCGAATTCAGCTTGGTGGCAATGAATATATCCAGGATAAAGAAATAGGCCTGCACTACCAGCTGCACCGTGGCATAGGCGTGCACCAAACCAAGGCAAACGCCAAAGGGCAGCCTTTAAAAGTAAGCATATTTGTAGGCGGCCCGCCATCGCACCCGGTTGCTGCTGTGATGCCCCTCCCCGAGGGCCTATCAGAAATGACCTTTGCCGGGGCATTGGGTAACCGTCGCTTCCGTTATTTTTATGATGCAGAAGGTTTCTGTATTTCTGCAGATGCCGACTTTGTGATCACCGGAACGGTGATGCCGATGGAGAACAAGCCGGAAGGCCCCTTTGGCGATCATTTAGGTTATTACAGCCTTGCGCATCTCTTTCCCTTGATGAAAGTACATAACGTTTACCATAAAAAAGATGCTATCTGGTCGTTTACCGTGGTTGGCCGCCCGCCGCAGGAAGATACCAGCTTTGGCGCGCTGATCCACGAAATTACCGGCAGCGCCATCCCGAAAGAGATCCCGGGTCTGCATGCGGTAAACGCCGTTGACGCAGCCGGTGTACACCCTTTACTTTTTGCGATTGGTAGCGAGCGTTACACCCCTTATGTAAAAGGCAGGCAGCCGCAGGAGATCATTACTATTGCCAACCATATTTTGGGCAAAGGGCAATTGAGCCTGGCCAAATATTTATTTATTGCAGCTAAAGAAGATGATCCAAAACTGGATGTGAATGATGTAGGCGGCTTTTTGAAACATATGCTGGAGCGTATCGATTTAACGCGCGATCTGCATTTTCAAACAAAAACATCCATAGATACACTGGACTACAGTGGAGAGAGCCTGAACAGCGGCAGTAAGGTGGCCATCACCGTAGCCGGTGATATTAAGCGCGAACTCTGGACAGAAGTACCGGCGTCCTTTAACCTGCCAAGGCCATTTGTAACTTACAAGATGGTAATGCCCGGCGTATTGGCAGTTGAACTACCCAAAAATATCCGAACCAGCGATATGCCCCTGATGCTGGAGATTTTGCAGGAACATTTGGAAGAGGCAGAATTGAGTGGCTTGCCGCTGATGATCCTATGCGATGATGCCGCCTTTACGGCACAGAGCATCAACAATTTTGTTTGGGTAACATTTACCCGGAGTAATCCATCACATGACATTTACGGCATCAACAGTTTTACCGAGCACAAGCACTGGGGCTGTAAAGGGCCGCTAATTATAGATGCCCGCATTAAGCCACATCACGCGCCGGTACTGGAACGCGACCCTGCCGTAGAGAAAATAGTAGATGCTATGGGAGTTAAAGGCGGGGCTTTGTATGGGCTTATATAGCCCGCACCGTTATAATAGAAAGCACCTTTCCACATTCTTCAATTTTACTATCTTAGCATCCTTTTAATTATCGACATGAACAAATTTTACGGAACTGGGGTTGCAATGGTTACTCCTTTTCAGAGCGACGGACAGGTAGACTACCCTGCGCTGGGCAGGCTTATCGAGCATCTGATTGGCGGTGGTGTGGAATATTTAGTATCGTTAGGTACAACCGGCGAAAGTGCCACCTTGAATAAAGAGGAAAAGAAGCAGGTTTTTAAATTCACTGCCGAAGCCGTAAATAAACGTGTTGCGCTTGTTGCCGGTATTGCCGGAAATAACACACTTGAAGTTGTTGAAGAAATAAAGACTTTTGATACCACAGGTTATGATGCTATCCTTTCGGCGAGTCCGCATTATAACAAACCAACCCAGGAAGGCATCTTTCAGCATTACAAAGCTATAGCGCTGGCATCAACACTTCCCGTTATTTTGTACAACGTTCCCAGCCGTACCGGCACATCGGTTAGTGCGGAAACTACAGTAAAACTGGCACAAACGTTTAAAAATATCATTGGCATAAAAGAGGCATCAGGCAATTTCGATCTCATGAACCAACTGATGCGTGATAAGCCGGAAGATTTTATGCTGATCTCGGGCGATGACCCTATTACCCTGCCTATGATTGCCATGGGTGCGATTGGCGTAATTTCTGTTACCGGTAATGCTTTACCGCGCAAAGTATCTGAAGTTACCCGCCTTTGCCTTAAAGGGGATTTTAAAGGCGCACAGCAGGCACATTACGACCTCATAGAATTTACCCGCCTAATGTTTACCGAAGGCAATCCTGCGGGTGTAAAATCCGCATTAAAAACCCTTGGTGTGTGTGGTGATACCCTCCGCCTGCCACTAGTACCTGTGAGCGAGGGCACAGCCGAAAAGATAAAAGAACAGGTAACGTTTATTGGCTAGTTTTGATCTTTGGACTCCTGGCCTATCTTCGGGGCATGGCACAGTATACTGGCAGGAGTTAAAGAAATTTTAAATTTACTCACAGTGCTATTGTGAAAAAACCCGGTTCATCTACGCGAACCGGGTTTTTTATCGTAGTAATAACCTCCTTTTAAGGAGATTGAATTACGCTTTGTTTTTTGATTCCTGAACTTCCAAACGGATAGCTTGTGCTAGGTTCTTAAGGTCCTGCATGCCTTTGCGAACACGTGTGCCCGCCGCACTGTTGCCCTTATTATAAAATTTGTCGGCATCAGCTTCAAGGGATGCAACCAGTTCCTTTACTTCAGTGAATTTTTTCATTGTGAACTCCTTTTAATTTATGAGGTTTATTGTTATAATTAAAGCTAATCTAAAGGGATTTTTCATAAATAAAAACTTTTAAATTATAAAAAAGAGGCCTTTAAAGCGGTTTTTTTCCACATTTTCAATACTTAACGCCGGAAAAAAGCGCCTTTTAGTCCGGCAAAAAAATATTCACCTGCAACTTTCCTTAATTGAGATTACCAAATTTTAACAATCGCGAAATTTACTTATTTGCAACTTACAAATCTTGGATAAATTTTGGATTGCCGATGGCTAATTTGAATGCCATTTAAAATCTTACTAACTATTAATCTATACTAAAAAGCCTCGCAGCATTGCTGAAAGGCTTTAATTTTAAATGTTTTTGGCAAAGAATTTATGCCACAACCATTTTATTTTCTTTGTAATAGCCGGCTTTCAATTTATCTGCCACCTCGCTAAATGCGTCCAGCGTGCGCTCTACATCCGTTAATGTATGCATAGCAGTTGGGATAAGGCGCAGCTCTATCAACCCTTTGGGGATAACCGGGTACACTACTATAGAGCAAAAGATGCTGTAGTTTTCGCGCAGGTCCATGGTCAGGCTGGTTGCCTCATTTAAGTCGCCTTTCAAAAATACCGGGGTAACCATGGTATCAGTTATCCCAATATCAAAACCGTGCTCAACCAGGCCATTCTGCAGGGCTTTGGCAATTAGCCAAAGTTGGCCTCGCAGTTCCGGATTAGATTTTAAAAGTTCGAAACGTTTTTTTAAGCCCAATACCATCGGCATTGGCAATGCTTTGGCAAACGTTTGCGACCGCATATTATAGCGCAGAAAATTAATGATCTCATTATCCGAAGCTACAAATGCCCCGATACCCGCCATAGATTTGGCGAAGGTACCAAAGTAGACATCCACACCATCAATGCAATTTTGCTCTTCGTGCGTGCCGGCACCGGTTGCCCCCATGGTACCAAAGCCATGCGCATCATCTATCAGCAACCGGAAGTTATATTTATCTTTCAGGGCGATAATCTCTTCTATTTTACCCTGCGCACCCGACATGCCAAAAACGCCTTCCGTAATGAGCAGGATACCTCCACCGGTTTGTTGTACCAGTTTTGCAGCACGCTCCAGTTGCTTTTCGCAGCTGGCAATATCATTATGCTGGTAAACAAAACGTTTACCCATATGCAGGCGTACGCCATCTACAATGCAGGCATGCGATTCGGCATCGTAAACAATTACATCATTCCGGTCTACCAGCGCATCTATGATCGATACCATTCCCTGGTAACCATAGTTCAATAAAAAAGCAGCTTCCTTACCTACAAATTCAGCAAGGCCGTTCTCCAGTTCTTCATGGTGTTTAGTATTACCGCTCATCATCCTGGCCCCCATTGGGTAAGCCATACCATAATCTGCAGCAGCCTGCGCGTCGGCTTCGCGCACCTCCGGGTGGTTAGCCAGTCCAAGGTAATTGTTAAGGCTCCAAACTAAATGTTCTTTTCCGTTAAACATCATATGCGGGTGAATCTCTCCTTCCAAACGAGGAAATGAAAAATACCCGTGCGACCACTTTTGGTGCTGCCCGATCGGGCCGCCCATATTTTTATTTATCTTATCAAACAGATCCAAAATATAAATCCTTTAATTAACAGTTACCGCAAATATACCCCTTAAAACGCCCTGTATCAAGCGTTATTACTTTTTAGAATAGTTTATAACTGAGAAAAGACACTGCTGTCACAAACACAGAAAATAGGCCCCAAAGTAGTTTATACAAAAAAAGCAGAATAAATAATTCTGCTTTTAATTGTCTTAACTTATGATTCTTATGCCCTGTAAGATCAATCTACGTTATCGTGGAGAAATGAATTATTATTCTTTATTTCTGTTTTACCGTCACTATCCGGCATCAGTGAAAACCTTGAGATCTGGCTCTCATCAGATTGAGGTGTTTGCTGTAATGCTACCTCCTTACGTTTGTAGGCCGGAACATTCTCCATCTCCTGGATATTGCCATTGCGCAGTTTCATGCTCAAATCTTTCAGGCGCATAATCCGCTCGCGCGATTTACGCAATTGCTCTTCTATAGACTCGTCAGTTTTGTTATCATCTGCATTGACAACCGGCTCAGGCTCCGGTTCAGGCTGCCGGGTCTCTACTTTTGGAGTAAAATCCATTACCGTTTCACTCACCTTAAAGGTAAAGCCACCGTTATCTTCAACAGGCTCTTCAGCAGCTGCAGGCTCTTCTTCCTCCAGGCTGTAACGTACAATTTCTCTATCGTCTGCTCTGTCTTGCTCTTCGGCTTTCGCAAACAGATCAAATAAGCCGGTTTGTTTAGGTGCATCCTTCATTTTCATGTAGGGCTCGTTCACCATTTCTGCATCAGGTTTTACGGCGTTGATAAACTCATTAACCGGCTTAACCATAGGCGTATTTTCGGGCACCAGCATGCTTACAACCTTTTTGTTGCTATGCTCTTTTTCGCGCTCGTCTTTGGTTTGGAAACCGGTTGCGATAATCGTTACCGATAAGCTTTCGCCCAGGGCATCATCCTTACAGTTACCCCAGATGAGGTCTGCGGCTAAGCCGGCTTCTTCCTGTATATAGTCGGTAATGATCGTTACTTCATCCATCGTTACCTCGTTCTCGCCCGAAGTGATGTTCAATAAGATATACCTAGCGCCTTCTATTTCATTATCTTTTAGCAGCGGCGAAGCTAATGCTCCCTCAACTGCTTTTAGTGCACGGTTTTCGCCACCGGCAGTACAACTGCCCATGATAGAAACGCCGCTATCCTTCATAACGGTGCGCACATCTTTAAAATCCACGTTGATATAACCCGGAAGTGTAATGATCTCTGCGATACCCTTCGCGGCAGTTGTTAAAATATCATCTGCCTGGCCAAATGCAGAACTCATGGTTAAATTACCGAAGATCTGGCGGAGCCTGTCATTTGAGATCACCAGGAAGGAATCTACATACTTCTTCAGTTCTTCCATACCCTCCTCGGCCTGCATACGGCGGCGTTTGCCTTCGAATGAGAACGGAGTAGTGATGATACCCACCGTAAGGATATCCATCTCACGTGCTGCTTTGGCTATAATCGGGCTTGCACCGGTACCGGTACCGCCACCCATACCTGCCGTAATAAACAGCATTTTGGTGTTAGAGCCGAGCATTTGTTTTATATCGTCAATATTTTCGATGGCTGAGTTTTTGCCAACTTCCGGGATAGAGCCTGCGCCCATTCCTTCGGTTAAACTAGCTCCCAGCTGCACCTTATTTGGTATAGGGCTTAGCTCCAGCGCCTGGGCATCGGTGTTACAAATTATAAAGTCGACACCTTTGATTCCTTGCCTGTACATGTGGTTAACTGCATTACCACCTCCACCGCCAACACCAATAACTTTGATGATTGCCGATTTTTCCTTTAACATCTCAAACTGCATAATCCTTGTTTTTCAGCTATTTGTGAACTGATAATTAGATAGATTTTCTTAATGTAATAATAGTACTTTTTCCACAGGGTTTATCCACAAATGTGTACAATGTGGATAAGTTAATTATTGTGAATAAAAACCAACCACCTCTGCCCTGCCGTGCAGCCCCAATATAATCTGTACTACGAATAGCTTCTTATAGCGCCCCTACCCGGAAAATTTTTTGTTAAGGCCTATTTTAAGAAATCCTCATCCTTTATATCATCTTTAATGAACTTCTTCCCCGACTCCAGTATTTTACCCAAAAGGCCAAACTTGCGGTCGTCTGTATATTTTGCTTTTTCTACTTTGGCAGCAACCGGGGCTGCTTGTGTAACGCCATTGTATTCCATTTTCTGGATACCCTTTATCAGCAAACCAATACCGGTTGCAAATGTTGGGCTTTGCAACTCTTCGTAAGTTGATTTTGGCAACACCTCATTCTTAGCTAAATGTTCGTTAGGGTAGCCAATACGGCAATCCAACCCGGTTACATATTCTATCAGCTGGGTTAAGTGTTTTAACTGCGCACCACCCCCTGTTACTACTATACCGCCAATCAGCTTCTTTTCGTAGCCGGATGATTTAATTTCATAGTACACATGCTCGATAATTTCTTCCATACGCGCCTGGATAACAAAGGCAAGGTTTTTAACCGAGATCTCTTTAGGTTCGCGGCCGCGTAAACCCGGTACACAAACAATTTCGTTCTCTTTGTTCTCTTCTGCAAGCGCGGAACCAAACCTTACCTTCAGCTGCTCTGCAATGTTGCGCATTACCGAACAACCCTCGCGGATATCCTCGGTTACGCTGTTACCTCCGAAAGGAATAACCGCTGTGTGGCGGATGATACCTTCGTGGAAGATGGCCACATCTGTAGTACCACCACCAATATCTACCAGTACAATACCAGCCTCTTTTTCCTCTTCACTTAACACCGATTCTGAAGAAGCCAATGGCTCAAGGATCAGTTCCTGGCTTTCCAGCTGGGCCTTGGTTACGCACTTTACTATATTTTTAATAGCAGTTACCTGGCCTGAGATGATGTGGAAGTTAGCTTCTAAACGTACCCCTGCCATACCGATAGGGTCTTTTACCCCCGGCTCGTTATCCACTGTAAATTCCTGTGGCAATACATGGATAATCTCCTCGCCCGGAGGCATCACCAGGTTGTACATGTCTTCCACCAGCTTGTCTATATCTTTACGTCCAATCTCCGTATTCAGGTCCTTACGGGTGATTAGCCCACGGTGTTGCAAGCTTTTTATATGCTGACCCGCAATCCCTACATTCACTATCCTTATCTCCACGTTTGACTGTGCGCCGGCCACATCTACTGCCAGTGTAATGCCCTGTACGGTTTTATCGATATTCGAAACCATTCCGCGTGTTACCCCTGCCGATTCGGCTTTGCCAATACCCAGCACTTCTATCTTGCCGTTTTTGCTTCTGCGGCCAACAATAGCACAGATCTTAGTGGTACCAATATCCAGTCCCACTACTATCGGCGAACTCTTGTCTTGCGTTGAACTTTTGTCCATATTGTTAATTATTAATAGATATCTATTTTTTCTTATTCTTTTGTGCCGGCTTATTACTTACCGGTTTAGCTACTACTTTCTTTATTACGGATGTAACCGTTTTTTTCTTCTCCGCTTTTGTTGTAACCACTTTAGATCTCTCCGGCTTGCCTTTGGTAGCTACAGCAGGCTTTTGCGCTGCTTTTTTTAGCGGCGCTTTAACTACCGGCCTAATCACTGCAGGTTTTGGTTTTTCCTTAGGCTCAACGGTGTTATCCGGCGCGTTGTCATTAGCAGGTCTGTCTGTTGCTATGTTCACAACAGGGCCTGTAACCGTATCCCTGCCTGCCCTTACCTTTTTCACTGCTGCCATCCGGGCAGAATCGGCAGCTGCTTTCCTGGCTATTTCCTTCGCTGCGTTTAACGAATCTATCAGCGATTGGTTTTTAACACCCACAACCTGGTTGCTGTATTTCAGGTTAATGATCTTGTACGCATTCCAGCCAACCAATGGGATAGCCTGTTTATAAAATGCAGACAGATTACCGAATTTCAACTCCAGCGAATCCGCATTACCAATCAGGATACGTTGATTGCCCACCCTCGGGATCAGTTCGATCTCATGATCCTGATTTACATAGATCTGCGCGATCTGTGCATCCCAAAGCGAATCTTTGCGGATGAAGTCGGCAGTTTTAAATACCTCGGTGGCCAGCGCGGTATGCAGCGAATCAACTTTCCCGGCAAACAACTCATCGATAAAGCCATTTGCAGCAATTACCCTTGCGGTGAAGTTTTGCGATAGCGGCATTTTTAAACCGTGCTGATCAATATAAAAATCCTGATCGAAACGGTTCATTACCCTTAATATCGGCTGGCGCTGACTTACCTCAACCTGTATTACACCATCCATCTCCACAAATACCTTTGCAGACTCGATGAATGGATTATGCTTTAGCTTATTTTCCAGTGCATGGATATCAATCGTCTCCATTTTACGGCCAATTAGCGAGTGGCTGTCCATCTGCAGAATATTATCCACTTCCTGCCTGTCAATAAAATAGTGATTGCCGGGGATGTAAACTTTTATCTCTTTACAAACTACCTCCGCTTTTTTTATCTCGATGAAACTCATAAGCACCACCAAACCGGCCAGGCTGAGTGTCCAGCCTAACGTGATCAATAATGGTTTCCAGATGCGTTTCTTAAACATTTTCAAAAATACCTTTTAAAGGTTGCACTAATGTATCTATATCTCCTGCCCCAACGGTTAATAATAATTCGGGTTGGTCAGCTTTTATCCTGGCCAATACGCCTTCTTTGGATAACAACTCCTTGTTCTCCAGTTTCATCCTGCTTAGCACCATATTGCTGTCTACGCCAGGAATGGGCAACTCTCGCGCAGGGTAAATTTCCAACATCAATAGTTCATCAGCCATATCCAGCACTTCGGCAAAGCCGTCAACAAAATCGCGGGTACGGGTGAATAAGTGGGGTTGAAAAACCACCGTTAACCTTTTACCAGGGAACAGTTTTTTTACTGATGTAATAGCCGCCCTGAGTTCTTCCGGGTGATGGGCATAATCATCTATATAAATATGCTTGTTATTTCTTACAATATACTCAAACCTGCGCTTGATGCCTTTGAATGACCCCAGGGCTTTGCGGATAGCATCACCAGAGACTGCTAATCTTAAAACGGCCTCAATAGCTGCTACTGCATTTTCTATGTTATGAATCCCTGCAATTCCCATCCTGATATCCGGAATGAAAGTTGACGCGTTTGTAAAATCAAAAAAGAAGCTGCCTTCTTCTATCCGGATATTACTTCCTGTTGCACCGGCTTCCTCTTTGATAGAATAAGTAAACCCATCTGAAAGCGGTAACCCTTTTTTATAGATCAGAACACCACCTTGCTTAATCTGCGACGCAAATAGCCGAAAAGATTTCTCAAGATGCGAATGATCACCATAGATATCCAGGTGATCGGCATCCATGGACGTAATTATTGCAGTATCCGGATTCAGTGTCAGGAACGAACGGTCGTACTCATCGGCCTCCACCACCACAATATTATTTGAGCCGTATAACACGTTAGTATTATAGTTGGATGCAATGCCGCCCAAAAATGCCGAGCAATCTTTACCGGAATCTTTCAGGATATGCGCAATCATACCAGATGTGGTGGTTTTACCGTGTGTACCTGCCACTGCTATAGTGAACATACCCCTGCTGATAATACCCAGCACCTGCGACCGCTTCTGCAGACTAAATCCTTTATTTTTAAAGTAAGTCAAGATCTGCGAATCACCGGGAATAGCCGGGGTATAGATGATCAGCGTACCATCGCAGGGATCCTGGAAACTCATCGGGATCCAATCCGCCCGATCTTCAAATACCACCCGGATGCCTTCATTATGCAAGGCATCGGTTAGCGGCGTGCTTGTTTTATCATATCCGCAAACCACACAACCCACATGATGAAAATAGCGTGCAAGGCCACTCATGCCTATGCCGCCAATACCTACCAGGTAAACCCTTTGTATGTTTTTTAATTCCATCGTTTTCTAAAAAAAAGGCTATCCCCGCGTTCTACGGGGATGAGCCATCTTAATTGTTGTTTGTTATTTGGATAACTTCTTTCGCGATCACTTCATCCGCATATGGCATAGCCAGCTTACCAATGTTGTCGCTTAGTTTCTTTTGTAAAATATTATCATGCAATAATTCTAATGCCTTATCTACCAGTTTTGCTGCTGCATCACGGTCGGCAACAAAAATCGCTGCAGTTTCTTCCACCAGTGCCAGCGCATTCTTTGTTTGATGGTCCTCAGCTACATTTGGCGAGGGCACCAGTATCACCGGTTTTTTAACAATGTACAGTTCGGCAATGGTACCTGCGCCCGCGCGGGAGATGATCACATCTGCCGCAGCATAAGCTAAATCCATCCGGTTTAAAAACTCTACCACACAAATATTAGGATGAATATCATCTCCCAACTGCTGTTTTATGCTTTTATAATAGAACTTACCCGTTTGCCAGATCACCTGCACATCAGCCGCAATGATCTTATCAAGCCCGGCCAGAATGCTGTTATTTAATGTTCCCGCACCAAGGCTGCCGCCTGTAATCAGTATGGTTTTCTTGCGCGATGAAAGTTTAAACAACTCCAGCGCCTGCATATGCTTACCGGCTATATCAACTGACGCTTTGCGGATAGGATTGCCGGTTTTGATGATGTTTTGTTTCGGGAAAAATTTATCCATCCCATCAAACGCTACACAGATCTTTTTAGCCTTTTTTCCCAGCCATTTGTTAGTTATACCTGCGTAAGAATTTTGCTCCTGGATCAGCGTTGGAATGCCCATCACCGATGCCGCGTACAATAACGGACCCGAAGCATAACCACCAACGCCAACACAAGCATCAGGCTTAAAATTTTTGATGATCTTCACCGCCTTGCGTACACTGCCAATCAGCTTTATAGGGAACATCAAGTTTTTCCAGATGGATTTACGCTGAATGCCCTGGATATCCAGGCCAATAATTTCATAGCCCGCCGCCGGAACTTTTTCCATTTCCATACGTCCGCTTGCGCCAACAAACAAGATCTCGGTTGCAGGATCCAGCTTTTTAAGCGCATTGGCAATGGCAATAGCCGGGAAGATATGCCCTCCTGTGCCGCCGCCGCTAATGATAATGCGAGCCCCCCCCGCCCCCTGAAGGGGTACAGCCCCCCCCGCCCCCTGAAGGGGGAGCTTTTGATTGGCGTTATGGCTACTTTGTTCGGTCAATTGTTGTGTTATTTAGTTATTTTTTCTAGATATCTTCTTGTTTCTGCTCCACTTTCGGGGGCTTGGGGCTCGCCCCTTACCTATCCTGCCCCCTTCAGGGAGTTAGGCCAGGGCTAAATTTCCCTTATCTCCCCTACCACTACTCTTTTCGGTTCATCAATATCACGGCTTACCGACAAGATGATGCCGAAGGCTACGCTGGTGAACAGGATGGATGTACCACCCATACTTACCAACGGCAGGGGCACACCTGTTACCGGGCCCAAACCTACCGCCACCGCCATATTAGCGAATGCTTGAATAACCAGGCTGAAACTTAAGCCGGCTGCCAGTAAAGCACCAAACGCTTTTGGTGCTTTGGTTACTATTTTAATACATCTATACAGCAGGAATAAATAAATTCCTGCTAAGGCAAAACCACCTACTAATCCATATTCTTCAACAATAGTTGCGTATATAAAATCTGAATATGGGTGCGGCAGGTAATTGCGCTCGGTGCTGTTGCCCGGGCCTTTGCCAATTATCCCACCTGTCGAAATGGCTATTTTAGCGTGATCTGACTGGAAGGACTTATCAGGATTTGCCAGTTCCGGGTGCGCAAAGGCGTGGATCCTGGAGATATATGTTGCACGGCGAGGCCCTAAAAACACCACGCCGGCAAGCAGCAATGCTCCTGCCAAACAAACCACCGCTATCTGCTTGATACTGATACGGCCAATGATAAGCAGTAAAATGCTTACACCGAACAGCATCAACGCCGTAGATAAATTTGCCAGGGCGATCAATATAAACACCACGCAAACCGAACCCATTATCGGGATGAAAGATTGCTTTACATCTTTAATATTTTCCTGCTTTAACGATAACGTACGGGCCAGGTAAGTGATCAATGCCAGCTTAGCCAAATCGGATGTCTGGAAGGTTAGCCCCGTTCCCGGTATAGCTATCCAGCGGCTTGCATCGTTCACGTGGTTACCAAATAAAAGCGTGTATAACAAAAGGGGGATGGTAATGATCATCAATAATTTGGAGATCCCCTTGTACCATCTGTAGTCTAACCGGTGTGAAAAATACATCAGTGCCAAACCGCCTATCAGCATAAACATATGCTTCATCAGGTACGATTCCGCGCCTACGTTGTGCTTATAGGCAATGGTGCCCGTTGAGCTGTAAACAGCCATCAAAGAAATTACCGACAACAGCACAACAATGAGCCAGATCCATCGGTCGCCCTTTACATTACTGAGTACATTTCCTATTACTGCGTTCATAATTCAAATGTGAAGATATGCAGATGTGCGAATGTGCAGATGCATTTCTTATTTCTAATGTGTTGATGAAATTATCTTTCCTAATATTTTCGTTATTGATTGTAACTCATTGTAAATCCCTTCTTCAAATGGATAATTAGTGGCATGCTTACAAAGAGATAGCCAATAGTCTGTTTCTTCCGCTTCCTTATAAGCTATCTTGCATTTATGCCGAAAATCAACTTTTGATTCCGCTCCCTGAGCTTCTCTAACATTTGCCCCAATTGATGTCCCGCTTCTAAATAATTGATTTGCTACGTTAAATTTTCGCCTTGATTCAAGATCCTCTGTGAAAGCAATGATCTTCAATGAAAAAGCAAACGTCAAGTCAACTATTAAATTCGGTTTAGCATTCATTCATCAAACTCTTTAATTTCCCAACTTGATCTTTCATTTGCACATCTGCATATTCGCGCATCCGCACATCCTACAACTCCTTCACCGCATCTTTAAACTGACGGCCCCTGTCTTCATAATTTTTAAACAGATCGAAACTCGCGCAGGCAGGGCTTAGTAAAACCGTGTCGCCTTTGCCAGCCAGGTGATACGCCACTTGTGCGGCTTCAGATGCTGATGATGTGTTCACAATGATTTCGGTATCTTCTTCAAATGCATCATGAATGCGTTTGTTATCTTTACCTAAACACACTATCGCTTTTACTTTTTGCTTTACCAGTTCTTTCAGCATACCGTAGTCGTTGCCCTTGTCCACACCACCCAGAATCAGCACCACGCCGGTACTCATGCTTTCCAATGCATACCAGGTTGAATTCACATTGGTTGCTTTAGAATCATTAATGAAACTAATGCCCGAGATCTTGGCCACAAACTCCAATCGGTGCTCGATACTAGGAAAACTTCCCATACTTTCCCGCATGGTTTCATTACGTATTTCCAGCACCCTCGCCACAATGCCGGATGCCATTGAATTGTAGATGTTGTGTTTACCCTGCAGGGCCAGTTCGTTTATCGACATTTGAAAATGTTCTTGGTGTATGTTGATGACAATATTGTCGTTCTCGAGATATGCTCCCGTTTCAATCTTTTTTTCTATCGAGAATGGCAGCTGTTGTGCAGCTATCGTTTTCCCGGTCATTATTTTTAGCGTTTCGGCATCATCGGCACAGTATATAAAATAGTCTGCCGCTGTTTGATTCTGCGTTATCTTAAATTTAGAGGCCGCATAGTTCTCCATTTTATAATCGTACCTATCCAGGTGATCCGGCGTAATATTCAGCAATACCGCTACATCTGCCTTAAACTTATACATGCTATCCAGCATAAAGCTGCTAATCTCCAGTACGTAGTAATCATACTTTTCAGTAGCTACCTGGTAAGCAAAGCTTTTGCCTATATTACCTGCCAGGCCTACATTCAACCCTGCATTTTTGAGGATATAGTAGGTTAAACTAGTGGTAGTTGTTTTCCCGTTAGACCCGGTTATACAAATCATCTTTGCATCAGTATACCTGCCGGCGAACTCAATCTCCGATATAACCGGGATCCCTTTTTCAACCAGTGCCTTTACCACCGGTGCCTTATCTGGTATGCCGGGGCTTTTTACCACCTCAACAGCGCTTAGCATTTCTTCGTAGGTATGTCCGTTCTCTTCAAAGCGAATCTCCCAATCCTGCAACTGCTCTTTATAATGATCGGCAATGGCACCAAAATCCGACACGAATACTTCATAACCCTGTTGTTTTGCCAGGTATGCCGCACCAACACCACTCTCGCCTGCGCCTAAAATTGCAAGGCGAGCCCCCCCCGCCCCTTTAAGGCGTATAGGCCCCCCAGCCCCCTGAAGGGGAAGCTTTTGATTGGCTGGGTTGGTATTCGGTTCGTTCACTATTTTTATTTTTTTTATTCTTACAAACTTCTGCTCCCCCTTCAGGGGGCTAGGGGGCTCGCCGCTTACCTATTCTGCACCCCCTTCAGGGGGCTGGGGGGCTCCGCTTACCTCAACTTTAACGTTATCACCGTTATTATCGCCAGCATAATACAAATGATGTAAAACCTGGTAACGATCTTCGATTCATGAAAGCCTTTCTTTTGGTAATGATGATGCAGCGGCGCCATTAAGAACACTCTGCGACCTTCGCCAAAACGCTTCTTCGTCCACTTGAACCAACCCACCTGTATAATTACCGACATGTTCTCTATCACAAAAATCCCACAAAGTACCGGTATCAATAGTTCCTTACGGATCATAATGGCAAACACCGCGATGATACCCCCTATGGCCAAACTGCCTGTATCGCCCATAAAAACCTGCGCGGGATAGGAGTTGTACCAAAGAAAACCAACACAGGCCCCAACAAATGCTCCGGCAAAAATCACCAGTTCGCCCGAGTTGGGGATATACATAATGTTTAGATAGTCAGCTATCATCGTATTACCCGAAACGTAGGCCAGTATGGCCAGCGTTAAGCCGATAATGGCCGACGTACCCGTCGCCAGTCCGTCAATACCATCTGTAAGGTTGGCCCCGTTGGAAATGAACGTGATAATAATAATGGTAAAGAACATAAAAACCATCAGCGCATACTGCTCGTAACCCGAGCCTAAAAACTTCAGGACCTTTGCATAATCAAATTCATTGTTCTTATAGAACGGCATCGTTGTTTTGGTAGATTTGATATCCTGCGTATACACCGGCTTTTCACCGCGCATGTGGAAATTTACCGGCACATCATATTTAACCGGCAGCTGTACTTCCTGGCGTATAGTGATGCTACTATTGAAATACATTGTCCAACCTATAAATATTGCCAAACCCACCTGCCCGGTAATTTTAAACCTTCCCGCAAGCCCCTCTTTATTCTTTTTAAATACTTTAATATAATCATCTAAAAAGCCAATGCCACCCAGCCAAATCGTTGTTACCAGCATCATAATAATGTAGATGTTATCCAGCTTGGCAAACAAGAAGGTAGGGATCAGGATCCCCGCCAGGATGATGATACCACCCATAGTTGGCGTGCCCGATTTTTGCATCTGGCCTTCCAGTCCAAGGTTCCTTACCGTTTCACCAACCTGTTTAAAACGCAGGTAATCAATTAACCTTCTACCATATACTGTAGTTACCAATAGTGATACAATTACCGCCATAGCCATACGGAAAGTGAGGTATTGAAATACCCCCAATCCTGGGATACTGTAGTTTTTATTTAAATAACTAAATAAATAGTATAGCATGGGCTTCCGTTGATATGCAGACTTGCATTACGCAGATATGCAGATTTATGTTTATTGGTTAATTAATCGTATTACTATTTTATTCAACATTGCTTAGCTCATTTCTTTGAATTGAGTTAGCAACTCTTCCATATCATCAAAATGGTTCTTCACGCCGTTGATATCCTGATATTTCTCATGGCCCTTGCCTGCCAGAAGGATAATATCTCCCGGCTGGGCAAACATGCAGGCGGTTTTAATGGCCTCCCTCCGGTCTGCAATACTTACCGTGTGGCGCTTAAATGCCGGGTCGATACCTGCCTCCATATCTTTAATGATCTGGGCTGGGTCTTCGGTACGCGGGTTGTCTGATGTGAGGATCACCTTATCACTCCATTCACTGGCTACTTTAGCCATTACCGGGCGTTTAGTTTTGTCCCTGTCACCACCACAACCTATAACGGTGATCACTTTTTCTTTGCCTTTACGGATATCGTGAATAGTGCTCAATACATTCTGAACAGCATCCGGCGTGTGGGCGTAGTCTACAATACCGATCACCTTATTCGGCGCAGTAATGTATTCAAACCTGCCTTCTGCACCGGTCAATTTACTCAGGCTCACCAGCACTTTCGAGCGATCCTGCTCCAACAATAATGCTGCTGCATAAACCGCAAGCAGATTATAGGCATTAAAGGTGCCTACCAGTTTAAACCAAACCTCGTCGTTATCAATATTTAAAAGCAAACCACCAAACTGGTTCTCTATGATGCGTGCACGGTAGTCGGCCATGCTTTTTAACCCATAGCTTTTTTTATGGGCAGCCGTATTTTGCAGCATTACGCTCCCATTTTTATCGTCGCTGTTGGTTAGGGCAAACGCACTTTTTGGCAAACCATCAAAGAACGCCTTTTTAGCTTTCAAATAGCTGTCGAACGTTTTGTGATAGTCGAGGTGATCATGGGTCAAGTTGGAGAAAATGCCACCCGAAAATTTCAAACCTTCTATCCTGTGCTGTGATATGGCGTGGGAGCTGACTTCCATAAAGCAGTAATCGCAGCCCTCGTTCACCATCTCGCTCAATAACTCGTTCAATGCAACCGGATCCGGCGTAGTGTGGGTGGAAGGCACAATACGACCATCTACCTGGTTCTCTACAGTTGACAACAATCCGCATTTATAACCCATATCACGAAACAGTTTATAAAGCAGCGTTGCGATAGTGGTTTTTCCGTTTGTACCGGTAACCCCAACCAGTTTTAGGTTGGATGATGGATTTTCGTAAAAATTGGCAGCCAGCGTACCCAGTGCTTTAGCAGAGTTGTTAACCATTAAAAAGTCAACTTCGGTTGCGGTATGCGCGGGCAGGTCCTCACAAATTACGGCTATCGCACCATCTTTTATGGCCTGGTCTATATAATCGTGCCCGTCTACAACAGTACCTTTTAAAGCTACAAATAAAGATCCCGGCACTACCTTGCGCGAATCGAAAACTACCGCAGAGATCTCCACATCCGCACTTCCCTGTAGTTCGGTAAAGGCTACGCCTTCCAATATGTCGCTCAAATATCTCATTGTAGTTCTATTGTTATTTTAGATCCCTTTGGTATTTGACTACCACCGGTAACCGATTGCGTATTCACCGAACCGCTGCCATGTACCGCCACTTTGTAACCTGCGTTACCTAATATATATAAGGCATCGCTTAGTCCCATTCCGGTAACATTTGGCACCGTGCCCGCTTTTACTTTATTATCATCATAAGCTATGCCGCTGCTGGTGTCGATACCACTGTTTAATGATGCATATAATGGCTTAACTCCCAGTTTAGCATAAACTTGTTTCAGCGCTTTTACATTGCCTTGTTTTGCCTCTGGTAACGTAGTATTCCCTACATAATGCACTGCCTGGCGGGCCATACCTACATCGCTGGCATAAACTTTTTCGCAGATCTCTTTAAAAGCCGGGCCCGCTGTTGAAGCCGCATAATAGCCATTTTTAGGATCGTTAATTACCACGATCAATGAATACTTAGGATGATCTGCAGGGAAGTAACCGCAAAATGAAGACTGGTATTGCTTTTTAGCATAACCCGACCTGCCATCTGCTACCTGGGCTGTACCGGTTTTTCCGGCTATCCTGAACATGGTACTTTTAACGTTTGTTTTACCGGTACCCTCGCTCACTACGCCTTCCAGCATTTCCTGCATTTTCTTCAGGGTAACCGCCGAGCACATACTTTCGCTGATCGTCTTCGCCTGGAAGGTTTCTATCGTATTACCTAATCTGCGGATCTCTTTCACAAACAGCGGCGAAATATACTTACCGTTATTAGCAATGGCGTTGTAAAACGACAGCATTTTGAGCGGCGTTAATTGCATTTCGTAGCCATAGGCCATTTGCGGCAAAGTCATATACTTATTCCAGCTGGCGTTCTTTGGGTTTTTAACTACCGGCTGCGCCTCGCCCGGTATCTGCAGACCGAATTTTTCATTCAGGTGCCAGCTGTACAGGTGATCGGTAAATTTAGCCTGGTTATTGGTATAATATTTATTCACCAGTGAGGCAACCGCAGCATTGGATGATTCTTCAAAGGCCCTCTTAACAGATACAACACCAATACTACCGTGCGAATCTTTAATGATGTGGCTGTTACCTGGGATTTTGTAGTTCTCGGTACTCACCCGGTAATTGGTATCTATCATTTTATCATCCAGCAAAGCCATGTACGATGCCACTTTAAAAGTAGACCCGGGATCCTGGTTACCTGCAATAGCATAATTAAACTTTTCTTTAAAAGTACCATCCGGCATTCGGGTATAATTGGCTACCGCCCTTATTTCTCCGGTTGCTACTTCCATTAGGATAACGGTACCGTGGTCGGCATCACTGGTAACCAACTGTTTTTCCAATGCACTTTGCGCAATATCCTGGAAATTGATATTAATAGTAGAGATGATATCTGCTCCTTCTTTTGGTGCCACATCTTCTTCTTCGTTCACGGGCATCCAAACGCCACCGGCTAAACGTTGCTCTAACCGTTTGCCACTTTCGCCATTAATATAGTTAGCATATGCGCCTTCCAAACCAACAGGATTTTTTACATTCTCGTTTTTGTAGCCAATTGTACGGGCGGCAAGCGACTGGAAAGGCAGAATTCGTTTGTTTAACGGATCGATGATTAAACCACCTTTATATTTGCCCAGGTTGAAAACCGGAAACTTTTTGATGTCCTTCAACATTTTATAGCTAACCCTACGGCGAACTAGCTGGTAGCGGGTGCCTTCTTTCCGCGCTTCGCGAAAAATACGGTTGTAATCGCGGGCCGGGCGATCCTTAAAATAGTTAGCCATGGCCATTGATAGCGAATCGATCTTTTCATCAAACGTTTTATCGTTTGCAATACCACCTGCCAGCATATCCATATGCAGGTCATACTCCGGCACCGACGTTGCCAGCAGGCTACCATCAGAAGAAAAAATATTACCACGCGCTGCCTCAATGGTTTTGTAACGCGTAGATTTTTCACGCGCCATTGCCTTCCACTTATCGCCCTGCGCAAATTGCACACGGCATAACTGAAAGATCACCGCTCCTGCAAACAGGAGGATAAGCCCAAATGCAAGGTATACCCTAAGCAATATATTAGTTCTTATACTCATTGTGCGTCCTCCTTCACTACTATGCGCTGGGCTGGCTGTTCTGATATTTTAATATCCATCGAATCGGCCTTAACTTTTGCCGCCACTTGCGATAGCGTACTTTTGAATGCCAGTTCGGCCTTTGTGTTTTTATAATCCCAGCTCAGTTCTTTTACCTCTTTCCCTATCTTATCAATGTCCCTTATCGTATTATCTGATATGTGCCTGTTGCCAATATACAGCATACATAAAAATGCGATGTACAGCACAAACGGCAGCGCACGGGTAGCATCATCTGTAGTGATTACCCCGTGCCTTAAAAACTGCATAAAAAAGTTATTGGGGAGTTCGCGCTTTGGCTTTTCCTCAACAACAAGCACTTTTTCAGCTTCATCCTCCAGAATTTCTTCGCGGAAACGGTTGCTCATTTTTTTACTGCTATCCTTAATTTTGCACTGCGTGCCCTGTTATTATTCATTATCTCTTCTGCCGATGCCGTGATAGCCCCGCGGCTTACAGCATCAAAAGGTTTATTGTCATTACCGTAAAGATCTTTCTCCACCTCGCCGCTGAATTTACCTTTGGCAATAAAGTTCTTCACCAGCCTGTCTTCCAACGAATGGTAAGACATCACCACCAACCTGCCACCTACTGCCAGCACATCTGCCGACTGGTTCAAAAAATCTTTCAGGGCTTCCAATTCCTGGTTAACTTCAATCCGCAACGCCTGAAAAACCTGCGCCAGGTATTTATTTTCTTTTCCTTTCGGGATGCGGTTGCTAATCGCATTCTTCAGATCCGCCACGGTAACAATGGGGCCGTTCAGCCTTGCTGTAATAATCGTATTGGCCAGCGATTTAGCATTTTGAATTTCTCCGTACATGCCAAATATGCGGTGCAGGTCAGCCTCACTGTATGTATTTACAACCTCTTTTGCACTCAGGTCCGAAGATTGATTCATTCGCATATCCAACTCTGCATCAAAACGGATAGAAAAACCGCGTTCGGCCTGGTCAAACTGGTAGCTGGATACCCCCAGATCTGCCAGGATACCGTCAACCGGTATAGCGCCGTGCAGGCGACTAAAGTTTTTGAGGTAACGAAAGTTTTGATCGATGAAAGTAAAACGCTCATCATCTATCAGGTTTTGCTGCGCATCGGCATCCTGGTCAAATGCAAGCAGCTGCCCGTCTTTACCCAAATGCTTCATAATTTCGCGGGAGTGGCCCCCACCTCCAAAAGTTACATCTACATAAGTACCGCCGGGCTTAATGTTTAAAGCCTCGATACATTCCTGCAGCATAACGGGAGTATGGTATGTACTCATTTAAGCTTCCCTCCTTTTGTTACCCATAACTTCTTCGGCCAGTTCGGCAAAGTTCTCCGGCTCGTTCGCAATCATCGCTTTATGCGCTTTAGCGTCCCAAACCTCTATTTTGTTCAGCATGCAGGTAAGTACTACATCAGTACCAATACCTGCATGCTCAGTTAAATTCTTGGGCAAATTCACCCTGCCTGCTCCATCCGGCATCAAAACCGTCGCGCCGGCGGTAAAATATCTCACAAACTGGATAGCCTTACGGTCATATTCATTAAGTTTGCTCAGTTCATCCAACTTTTTGTCCCATTCTTTTTTGGTGTAGATGACCAGGTAGTTTTCCAGGCCGCGATTGATCACAAGACCCTCAGCGTCAGCTTCAGGAAGCTGCTTTTTGAGGCCCGCAGGGATCATCATCCTCCCCTTGGCATCCAGTTTACATTCGTACTCACCCGTTAAATAGGACATTCTTATTGGTTAACATTTTTTCTAACGTAAAAGTAGAGACTTTCTCCACTTTTTAACACTTTTTCCCACCAAAAAGTTTTCAACACTTTTGTGGCCTTTCCGGCTAGATAAAATGCTGAATAATTATAGCTTTGAAAACGCTGGGCAGGATTACATACAGAATGTAAACATCTGTCAATCGGAGAGTTGACTCAGCCCGAATCCGCTTACCTTGCACGGCCCTTACTTATTTACAGAGAGGGCTAAAATAAAGCTTGGCAACTCCTATTCTTTACTTAATAAAGAGGCCGGAACTGATGAGTGGATGGGGCAGCCAGTTACTTAGATTTACTTTTAAACCGATAATTTAAGGATGATAATTGTGATACAATGCGCCGACCGGATTGGGTTGGTGGCCGCTATTTCGGGGCTGGTTGCCCAAAAGCAGTTCAATATAATTTCTATGCAGGAGCATGTAGATAAGGGAGAACAATTGTTTTTTATGCGGCTTGAATTGGATAAGGAAGATGGGGCCGAAGAATTGGAAACCGACCTGCGCAACACATTACCAGATGGTGCCCTAGTTAAGATTAACCCGAAAGCAGAAAAGAAGATCATTGTACTGGTAACAAAAGAGTACCATTGCCTGGCAGATATCCTGGTGCGCAACTATTTCAAAACACTTGGCGCTTCGGTACAATGCGTTATTGGCAACCAGTCAATTTTGCAGGATATCTGCACCCGCTTTGAAATTCCCTTCTATTACATCCCGTTCGAGGGCGATAATCAAAACTTTGAGGCAGCAATTACCAAAGCGATTTCGGCGCACGAATATGACTACCTGGTACTGGCTAAATTCATGCGCATCCTCTCGGCAGGTTTTGTGAGCAGAGCCCGGTTGAAGATCATCAATATCCATCACTCGTTTCTTCCTGCGTTTGCCGGTGCTAATCCCTACCGGCAAGCGCACGAACGCGGTGTAAAGCTGATAGGCGCCACCGCGCACTTTGTAACCGATGCTCTGGACGAAGGCCCCATCATTGCCCAGCAGATCATCCCGGCAGACCATTCGCTCACCGTATCAGATATGGTAAAAGCCGGCAAGGAGATCGAAACAGCCGTTTTGGCTAAAGCACTAAAGCTGGTATTTGATGACCGGGTATTTGTATACCAAAATAAAACGGTGGTGATGGAGTAGAAAAGGCGCTTTGCTATTTGTGCTTTTGATGGCGTTTTAAAATAAACCACCAAGGCATATAAACTTGCATGCGTTAACTGTCATAAAGGTTGTTGGTGAAAACACTATTAGCGGCGGAAATGCTTACAAACTTTGCAAGCCGTGACCGTCCTGATAGTTGTTGGTGAAAACACCAACAACGGCGGAAAAAACTTTGCATGCGTTGACCGTCCTGATGGTTGTTGGTGAAAACACCAACAACGGCGGAAATGGTTGTTGATGAAAACACCAACAAAGGCTGAAAAACTTACAAACTTTGCATGCGTTGAACGTCGTGATGGTTGTTGGTGAAAACACCAACAATGGCGGAAAATGCCTGCAACCAAGTGAAAAGGTAAACTGTTCGGGCTTGTTCGGGCCTGTTCGGGCCGTTTAGGGGTGGCAACCTTGTTTGCGAAAAACAAAAACACTATAAAAAAACAACCTAATACGTACGCGGAAATTGGTAAAAACGATAGTTGAAATTATTTAGAGGATCTGATTAAACTCCAACCGCTCACCATCCGGCCCGGTAATGTTAAAGTACTTGCAGCCCCGTTCCCAAAATTGGAGAAACACGGGTTCAGGTTCTAATATGTTAAAGCCTGCTTCTTTAATGATAGCATAAGCGGCGTCGATATCAGACACGTCAAAAGCCACATGATCTATATGGCCGTTGCTCCGGCTGCGGATCCCGGCCAGTTCAGCCTCCGGTAGCTGGTAAAGTTCTATCACCATGCGGTCGCGCTTCATCATTACACAAATGCCCCGCTCCTCTTCCGGACCAAAGCCTGCCTGCATAACGTTGGCAAAGCCAAGTCGCTCATAAAAGGCTTGCGATGCGGTAAAATCTGTTACCGGGATACCGATGTGCTGTATGGCATTGAGCTGGAGATGATTAGTGGTTGGCATAATTACGCTGATAAAATATTAGATAGTACCTATCTCCTTACATTACCCTCACTTTTAAATAGCTGGGATGCGCTTTTGAACTATAAATACGGTGGGTTTCCTTTTTAAAATCGGTGTCCTTTGCTTTCATAATATCCTGGAATTGCTGGGTGTTCCTGTCGATCAGCGGGAACCAGGTGCTTTGGATCTGGATCATGATGCGGTGGCCTTTCTTGAAGGTGTGCAGCACATCCTGCAGTTCAAAATTCACCGGGGTGACCTTGCCGGGCACAAAAGGCTCCGGTTTTTCAAAGCTGTTGCGGAACTTTCCACGGATCGGCTCGCTGCGTACCATCTGTTCATAACCACCCATCTTTACATCTTTGCCCGTGAACTGGTTGTTACTAGCCGTATCGGGATATACATCCAGCACTTTTACTACCAAATCGGCATCCGTACCGGTGGTACTGAATTTCAGGTTGGCCCAAATATTTCCGGCTATGGTGACATCTTTCTCCAGCACGTCGGTTTTGTAGGTTAATACATCAGGTCGCTTTTCAGCAAAGCGCTGGTCGGCGGTCATGTATTCGCGTTTCATATCAAAGTCGGTACCATCTATAAACGGCACCGGGTTCATCGGATCTGATATGTATTCTTTATAATCCTCCTTTACACTGCTTGGTGCGCTGAAAGAAAGCTTGCCGCCTGGCTGTAAATACAAATTCTTTTCCTCAGCCTCCTTTGGCGGCCAGGTTTTATAACTTTTCCACTCGTTTACGCCTGTTTGAAAGGTAGAAACTTTAGGGATATCTAATGGAGTGCCTTTTAAGTAATGGCTAAAAAACGCAAACTCTAGTTTTTCGCGATAATATGGCGCGGTGGGGCCGCCAAAACTCACGTCACCCAAATGGTCGCCATTACCACGCGCCCAACCGCCATGTACCCATGGGCCCATGGCAAAATAAACTGGTGTAGCAGGATTTTTCTGAGCGAGGGTTTTATAAGTATTAATAGCTCCGTAAAGGTCCTCCGCATCGTACCAGCCGCCGGTTACCAACACCGCAGTTTTGATATCGTGCAGGTGCGGGAGTACATTACGGTCTTTCCAATGCTGATCATAGTTGGGATGTGCCAGCATTTCGTTCCACAAACGGATCGTATCCTTGTAATACTTATCGTTGGTGTTTTTCATTGACCCCATATCCAAAAAGAATTTGTAGCCATCGCTGGTACCGGGGTCAAACCGGCCGCCTCTGCGCTGGGTAGGCTTATCATCCTGCCTGTTAGTGAAACCCGGGTAGAAACCAAAGTTGGCCACCAGGAAAAAGGCGCCGTTATGAAAAGCGTCATCGCGCCACAAATCAGCAATTGGTGCCTGCGGAGAAGCTGCAACCAAAGCTGGATGGCGGCTTAATAAAGCCGTAGTTGTGTAAAAGCCAGGATAAGAAATACCCCAAACACCAACTTTACCATTGTTATTTGGCAGGTTTTTAAGCAACCAGTCTATCGTATCATAAGTATCGGTGCCTTCGTCTACGTCTTTATTGGTTTTATGCACTTCCAGTTCCGGGGTCATTTCTTCATAAATTCCCTCACTCATGAAACGGCCACGCACGTCCTGGTACACAAAAATATAACCATCGTGCACAAACTGTGATGACGGACCTAGGCTACCTTTATATTTATCCACCCCATACGGACCAACGCTGTAAGGCGTACGATCCATCATAATTGGGTATTTTTTAGATTGATCTTTGGGAACATATACCGATGTGAAGAGCTTTTTACCATCGCGTAAGGGCACCTCATACTCATACTTGGTGTAATTATCTTTAATATACGCAGCATCATTTTGCGCGAAAGAACTTAAAGCAGTGATCAGGATACAGAAGGCTATGGCCAGCGTTTTTTTCATAGGGCTGATTAATTAACGCTTTAAAAGTACGTATAAAAATAAAAAAGCCTCTAAAATTAGAGGCTGATATAAATATGTTACGAAATTGAGGGCAAATCATGGGCACTCTTTAATCTACATCAATCTTGTTTTAATAAGATCTTCAAAAAAAGGTTATTGGTAAAGAGTTAATAGTATTAGTCAATTTAAATCATCCCTTTCTTCAACGCTTCAACCGCGAAGTTAGCTGCCCTCGCTGTTAAGGCCATAAATGTTAGCGACGGATTTTGCGTACCGGTAGAGGTCATACAAGCACCATCTGTAACAAATACATTGGGGCAACTATGCAATTGATTGTACCTGTTTAATAGTGAGGTTTTAGGATCTTTCCCCATGCGTACGCCGCCTACCTCGTGGATATCCAAGCCGGGGGCTTGTTTACTATCATTTGTACTGATGTTCTTACAACCTGCTTTTTCCAGCATTTCGGCTCCTTGCTGTAAAAAATCATTTAGCACTTTTTCATCGTTATCATCATAAGCAACATCAAAGGTTAGCTGCGGTATCCCCCATTCATCCTTTTGTTCCTTACTTAAACTTACCCGGTTTGTTGCCTTAGGAATAGTTTCTCCCTGCATCATCATGTAAATGCTCCAATCACCGGGTTCACTAATGGATTCTTTGTATTGCGCACCCAACTGGTCACCTTCTGCAGCATGGCCCCAACCGGCCCGGCTTGCCGTATAAAAGGTCATGTAGCCGCGTAAAAAATCTGTTTCCTGCTTGTATACATTCCTAAAATTAGGCATCATCACGGCCGTTGGTCTCCGGCCATAGTAGTATCTATCTTTGTAACCCTCCATACCCGCGGTGATAGATCCGCGATAATTATGAAACGCCACGTACTTACCCAGCAAACCGCTGTCGTTCCCCAAACCATCCGGAAACCGTGCCGAGGTAGAATTGAGGAGAATGAGATTGGAATTTAAAGTGGCTGCGTTAACAAATATAATTTTAGCGAAATACTCCGTGGCCGCTTTTGTTTGGTCATCTATCACCCTTACGCCAGTAGCTTTGCCCAACTGCTCATCGTAAATAATGGAGTGGACAACCGAATGCGGACGAAGGGTAAGATTACCCGTTCTAGCGGCCCATGGCAGGGTTGATGAGTTGGAACTAAAATATCCCCCGAACGGGCAACCTCTATCGCACAGACTGCGTGCCTGGCATTGGCCCCTGCCCTGCTGCAAATGAATTTCCTTAGGCTGGGTTAAATGGGCGCAACGGCCAATAACTACGTCCCGATCCTTATAAGCGGCCATTATCCTGTCACGAATAGATTTCTCAACTACGTTCATTTCCCAGGGTGGCAAAAACTCGCCATCCGGCAGGGTTTCAAGTCCGTCTTTATTACCGGCAATCCCTGCAAAACGTTCTACGTGGCTATACCAGGGTGCAATGTCATCATACCGGATGGGCCAGTCTACCGCAAAACCATCCCTTGCAGGGCCTTCAAAATCGAATTTACTCCAACGCTGGGTTTGGCGCGCCCAAAGTAAAGATTTACCGCCAACCTGGTACCCCCTAATCCAGTCAAAAGGTTTCTTTTGAACATAGGGATGCTCCTTGTCTTTTACAAAAAAATGCTCCGTTGCTTCGGTAAAGGCATAGCATTTATCCGCGATAGGGTTTTCGCCTTTTACATGCAAAGGCAAGCGGCCGTGGTGCGGAAAATCCCACGGGTTTTTAGTAGCCGTTGGATAGTCTTTCAAATGCCTAACATCACGGCCCCGCTCCAGCACCAGCGTTTTCATGCCTTGGTCGCATAACTCTTTAGCAGCCCAGCCACCGCTAATTCCGGAGCCAATAACGATAGCATCATAAGTATGCTGTGCAGTACCCTTTGAATTTATATTGATCATGGTGATATCAGGGTTTGGAAACCATTACAAAATGCCCCTAAATATACAAAATCAAGGTATAAGGTAAATATTAGGTTTTTCCTTTCGTTGGATGAGTCAGAAAAATGCATTGCCGGAAAGCACGTAACCTGATTTTAAATTTGCTTAGTGCCATACCCAATTCGGCCTGCTCTTTAATCGAATCACTTACTTCCACCGCCAATCTAACTCCGTAGTTACTTCAATTTCCGGGTTTTGGAAAATGCCGAGCAGATCAATGATAAATGACCGGATATCTGTAGTTTGTTTAGGAACTATTATAGCATCACCGCCCTTTAACCGGATAAAATAATGTGTGCCTATTTCGTTTATCTGGGCCACCTCGCTGGATCTGATAACGCTCTCAACAACATCATCTTTTGTTTTGATGAGTTCGTTGCCGAAATTTATGATACACTCTTTTCCTACCCGATACTGTATTTTGTCTGCCAAAAATTTCGTGTAATGCTTTTTGTATGCATAACGCTGATAGAAGGGATAAAAAATGAGGCTTATAATACCGGCGATCGCGAAGTAGTATGCGTAGAATCCATTCTGATCTCTAAATAGAAAACCCAGGATAAAGAACGCAGCCGAAATAACCAGCCATGATCTACGCCGATTTGCTTTGCTTTTAACATTTTTAGATGCGGAATACAGCAGGTAGGTTAAAAAGTCGTTTTCCAGTAAGACTGTTTTTACGATCATATAAATAAGCGGATTATTGGTAATTGTGATAGTTAACCTAAACGCCTAACAATCCCACAGTGGCATAGGCGCAATAAGAGGTTTTGGTTTTGTGTTAAATACGAAGTAAATAAAAAAAGCAACCATTTCAGGTTGCCTCTTTTATTTTTAAATAAAGTATTCCTTATTCGTTTATTGCCTTAACGCCCGGTAATTCCTTTCCTTCCATATATTCTAACAAAGCGCCGCCGCCTGTAGATACATAGCTCACATCGTCTACCATATCAAACTTGGCTACAGCTGCTGCTGAATCGCCACCGCCGATAAGTGAAAATGCGCCGTTATCCGTTGCTTTTGCAACTGCCTCAGCAATTGCTTTGGTACCGATCAGGAATTTTTCCATCTCAAACACGCCCATTGGCCCGTTCCATAGAATGGTTTTTGACTCCTCTACTACTTTACTAAAGATCTTTACCGTTTCAGGGCCAATATCCAGTCCCATCCAGCCATCAGGAATCTGACCCGTTTTGGCTACACCTGTATTGGCATCATTTGAGAAATCATCGGCTGTAACGTTATCTACCGGCAACAACAGGTTTACACCTTTTTCTTTTGCTTTTTTCACCAGGCTAAGTGCCAGTTCGAGCTTGTCGGCTTCTACCAATGATGTACCGATATTCCCGCCATCAGCCTTAGCAAAAGTATATGCCATACCGCCGCCAATGATCAGGTTATCTACTTTATCCAGCAATTTCTCGATCAGCTCTATCTTGTCAGATACTTTGGATCCACCCATGATAGCAGTAAATGGTTTAGCGGCACCATTCAGAATTTTCTCTGCGTTGGTTAATTCAGCTGCCATCAAATAGCCAAAGAACTTCGCATCAGGGAAGAATTGTGCGATAACTGCTGTAGAAGCATGGGCGCGGTGAGCGGTTCCAAATGCATCGTTTACATATATATCACCCAATTTTGATAACTTTTCTGCAAAATCCTTATCACCTTTTTCTTCTTCTTTATAAAAACGCAGGTTCTCTAATAATAAAACCTCGCCTTGGCCCAGTGCTTTAGCTTTTTCAACTGCCTGCTCACCTATACAATCATCAGCAAACTGTACTTCCTGCCCTAAAAGATCGGCCAGATGGGGCACAATATGTTTTAACGAAAACTCTTCGGTTGGCCCATTTTTAGGTCTGCCTAAATGCGACATCAATATAACGGCACCCCCATCCTTTAATATCTTTTTTATGGTAGGCAAAGCCGCAGTCATACGGTTATCATCGGTAATATTGTAATCTTTATCCAATGGGACATTGAAGTCTACCCGGATAAGAGCTTTTTTACCGTTGAAGGTAATCAGATCGATTGTTTTCATATTTTTTGTATGATTGATGAATGGGGGGCCAAATTGAACAAATTTATTTTAATCGTCAACGTAAAAGTTAAAAAGGTGTTTGTTTGTGGTTAAAACTTCAAGTTATTTTAACATACATAATATAATGCGGGCCTATTCCCGGCACATCAAACTCCGGCGAAACGATCTCGAAACCAGTACCTAAATAAAATGGCACTGCCTTTTTACGGGCATTACACCAAAGGTAATTCACTTTTTGGCCACGCAAGTAGGTGATGGCAAAGTTAACCAGCATATTTCCATACCCTTTACCCCTATATTCTTCGGTTGTTGCCATACCCCTCAACTGGTAAGCATTACCTTTAAAATCCTTGTATTCCACAGGATGAAAAGAGGCGATACATACAAGGTTATTATTGATGTAATACCCTAAATGAAAAGAGGTGTCGGCATCATCATTAGGAAACCGGCATTCGTGAGGCGTTAATTTACCTTCGCGCAAAACCTCGTTGCGAATAGGCAGTACATCATCCGCAGATATAAATTTGATCATTGTGGCATAAGATTAATTTTTTCAACCAGATCTGCCAGTCGGCTGGAGTATCCCATCTCGTTATCATACCACCCCACTACTTTCACAAGCCCACCCACAATGGAGGTTAGCTGGGCATCAAAGATACAACTGTGCGGATTATCCAATATATCGGTTGATACAATGGGGTCTTCGGTATACTCCAAAATATTTTTCATCGGCCCATCAGCGGCTGCTTTAAACGCCGCGTTGATCTCTTCTACGGTGGGCATTTTTTTAAGGCTGCAGGTAAAATCTGTTAATGAACCATTTAGTACAGGCACACGAATACCTGCCCCTCCCAAATGCCCAGTTAAATGAGGAAATATAGCGGTTATGGCTTTTGCGGCACCGGTGGTTGTAGGAATGATAGATGCAGACGCCGCCCTTGCCCGGCGCAAATCTTTATGCGGGGCATCGTGCAAATTTTGGTCGCCAGTCATGGAGTGTACGGTGGTTATATAACCGTCGGTAATACCCCAGTTGTCATCCAATATTTTTACCATGGCAGCAACATTGTTTGTGGTGCAGGAAGCATTTGACAGTATTGAAGATTTAAGGTCAACAGAACCATCATTCACCCCTAAAACTACAGTGGGTACTGTTTTATCTGCGGGTGGCGCCGAAATAATAACTTGCTTTGCTCCGGCGGCGAGGTGCTTGGCAGCACCTTCCCTGCTTATAAATTTACCGGTTGATTCAACCACCAGGTCAATATCAAGGTCGGCCCAGGGAAGGTTAGCCGGATCTTTTTCCTGGAAGGTTTTTATAAGTTTTTGATCGATCAACAGCCCATCGTGCTGACTGCTTACCGAGCCTTTAAACCCCCTGTGTACCGAATCGTATTTGAAGAGATGCGCGAGGGTTGGGGTATCTGCCAGATCATTTATGGCTACCACATCTATATTTTGCCTTGTGAGAATCGTACGTAAAAAAATACGGCCTATACGCCCAAAGCCATTTATTGCTATCCTCATTGTTTACAATTTAAGGCTGCAAAATTAACTAAATAAAACGTGGAGATTTTTTTATTACCGTTCTAGGCAAACAGGTTACGCAAATTATAGCTTTCCCGCTCTTTAGAGCGTAAACAAAAAGTTGTTGCCCAGTTGAAAAGCAAAGAATTCCCTAAAATAATACCTATTAATGCAAAGTTACCCAACGCGCTAAAAAGCAACACCATAACAATTGTTAAAATGTTAAGAGTAGCCAATATAAGCGTTGTTTGCATATGATTGAAGCCAAGGCGCAAAACCCGGTGATGGATGTGGTTCCTATCCGCTGTAAATGGCGAAACACCTTTAAAGATTCGCAGGATAAATATTCTTAAAGTATCAAATATTGGCCCTATAAGAATTGCAAACGTTAGCGCAGGTGCAGAAAAAACACCGGGAATATTGTGACTGCTAAACTTATTTACCTCTATAAAGTTCACCGCCATAACAGCCGAGATAAGGCCGATAAGAAGGGACCCGGTATCGCCCATAAATATTTTGGCAGGAGTAAGATTATAGCGTAAAAATCCAATTACAGCGCCTACGATGGTTAATGATATAGCGGCAAGTTCATATTGTTTAATAGAAACAAAGAGTACTGTAAAAGAGCCATTCACAACAATACAGGTTGTACCTGCTAATCCGTCTATCCCGTCGATAAGATTAAAGGCATTTACAACCAGCATGATAAACAAAATAGAAATGACCGAACTCAGGACATAACTGATATCGTAAATACCAAACACGCCATACATACTGGTCAGTCTGATATTGCCGAGTAATACCAGTATAGCTGCCACAAAGAACTGGATGAGAAATTTGGTGCTTGAGTTTACGCCGGAAAGATCATCTTTTAGCCCCATAGCAAATAGAATTATACTCGATGTGAGCAAGTAACTCACCGGAAGGCTTTTATCAACCATACTAAACAGCAGCATAGTAATATTAAAACTGGCAAAAATGGCCACGCCGCCCAGCCTTGGTATACCATGATCATGCTGCTTACGGAAATGGCCTACATCATCATAAAGGTGCCGCGTGCGGGCAACGTGCAAAATGGATGGGATGGAAAGCGATGTGATAAATACGGAAAAAGCTACTATAAAAATATAGTAAATGAAATAGGTGTTTAAATATTCTGACATTTATAGTAAAGTGAAGGGGACACTCATATATGTTTATGCAATATAATATATTTACAACAATCAAAAAAACTGTTTAATTTTAGTTAAACGCTTTAGAAATAATGCGATAACCGGATATTTTATTTTATTTTTTCGCATAGCTATAAAATCCAAAAATAATACTTTGGCACGCCCCCTGTAACTATTGTTACTAACACCGCCAGTGTACATGTTAACAAGTACCCTGTTCAGATAAAAAACCTGCATTTTATGCACGTGGATAAATCTTAGCATTAACTCATAATCAGCAGCGGTACCATATTGGAGGCTGTAATTTCCAAACTCTTTAAAAATTTCTCTTTTGCAATAAAAGGTTGGATGAGGCGGCATCCACCCTTTATTGAACATGCCGTGTTTATATTCGCCTGACACCCATTTACGGAAAACGATTCCATTTTGTTTCAAATAGTTTAAATCGGCATATAGGATATCTGTTTTGTTTCCGGTAAATGCAGCTGCAATATCAGTTACGGCGTTTGCATCCGTAAAAGTATCGTCTGCATTGAGCATGCCTACCACATCGCCTTTAGCCAGTCTTATACCTTTATTCATTGCATCATAAATCCCATGATCAGTTTCAGAAACAACAACATCAATGTACTGGCTATATTTAGCTACAATACCCATCGTATCATCGCCGGAAGCGCCATCAATAATAATATATTGTATATTATTATAACTTTGTTCAATCACAGATCGTATACACCTTTCTATTGTAACGCCCGCGTTATATGAAACGGTTATGATAGATATCTTTAAATTATTCACGGCGGAAAAATACACTTATTTATACGTAAAATATGTATTTTTGGCTCCGCTTTGTAATTAGATCGAAACGATAGCAGCTTTTATTATGCGCTTTATTTATTCTATTTTTATAGTTGCCACGCTAATTTTTCTCACTTCATGTTCTTACAAGCAAAGTCATGTGCTGTTTGAAAATAAAACAAATGTTAATGCCGCAAACGATAGCGTTTTAAAAAATACTTTCCCGGTGCAAAGCACCTATCATATCCAGCCCAGGGATATTTTGCAGATAAAAAACCTGCAAAATATTAAATATATAGTAGACGATGTGCCAACAAACACATCGGCTAGCGGAAACGCATCTGCCGGACAAACATTTGAGGTAGAAGAGGATGGAACAGTTGCTTTGCCGGTGATAGGCCGGATAGCGGTAAGCGGCCTGACGCGAATAGAGGCCACCAGAAAAATTGAAGAACTTTACCGCAAAGACCTCCTAAAAAACCCAATTTTGGATATCAGGATCACCAACCTGAAGGTTACTATTTTTGGTGAAGTTGCCGCCCAGGGCAATTATCCTATATTGAAGGAAAATACAACTTTAGTTGAAATGCTTGGACAGGCAGGCGGGCTGATGACTACGGCGAACGAAAAAAATATTAAGATTATTCGCGGAGCCGGACAATATAAAACGGTAGCTCTGATCGATTTGAGCGACATTAACTCGATATCAGACCCGAGATCGATACTGCAAAACGGAGACGTTATTTATGTTTCCCAAAACAAACGGGCGGTTCGTAATGATAAACTTTCAAATTTAACTTCATTGATTCAACCTGCGTTGATTTTACTTAACACCGCATTGATCATTATTACGCTTACCCGGTAGTAAATGGAAGAAACGGAAAATCTAAAAAAGAAACTACCTCACCAGGAGATTGACTATTTTAAAATAGCTAAAATACTCATCAGCAGATGGTATTGGGTGGCTGGTTCATTATCAGTTTTTGTAATCTGGTCATACGTCTTTTTATGGTACACGCCAAAAACTTATGCTACCAGCGGCGTATTAAAACTAGAGGAAAAAAAATCAGAGATCGGAGACCTTTCCAACGTATTAAACACATCAGAACGCGGGCCGTCGAGGATCCAAAGTGAAACATCGGTAATGACGAGCCATACGGTTGTGCTTAACGCTATAAAAGATTTAAATTATGATATAAGTTTTTTTGTAGAGGGACGTGTGCGTACAACTGAACTATATCCCCAAAAACCGCTTATAATTGAAAAAGTACAGTTCGACAGTCTGAACTTTTTCCGCGAAATGGTGGCCTACAAACCGATAAACAATAAAACTTTCAACCTAAGCTACAAGGCAGGCGATAAAGATATTTCAAACAATTACAGTTATAACAGCCCTGTTACCTTGGGGCCAACCAGCTTCGTAATTCGCTATCCTTACGGGATCAATAAAAAAGCGGTTATACTTTTCAGGTTTAACACCGCCGAGGATTTTGTGGGTAGAGTGCGCGGCGGACTACGGGCGGGTGAAACAGTAAAAAATTCGAATGTGCTTGCCTTGCAAATGACAGATGCAAATCCCCAATTTGCTGCGGATATTTTAAATGCAGTGATGAACGAGTATTTGATTTACGATAGGAGTCGTAAAACGCAATCAGCTACTCAAATGATCAATTTCATTGATCAACAATTAAAATACCTGTCGGGAGAGGTAAAGAATTCAGAAAAATCCATACAGAATTTCAGGCAAAAAAACCGGCTGATGGAAGTAAGTTCGGCTGCTGAAACCGCATTAGGTAAGGCCAAAGAACTGGAATCACAGCAGGCAATATTAAAACTGCAACTTTTAGCCATCGATGATGTAAAGGAAAAGATCATTAAGGAAAAAAATAACGTCAATCTTAACTTTGACGCTGGAAGCGGGCAAATAGAAGGTGCATTACCAGCTATGATTACACGGCTAGACGGATTAATTTCTCAGCGTACCGAATTGTTAAAAACCTATAAGTACGAATCTCAGCCCATTCAGGATATCAATAAAAACATTCTGCAAATAAAAAATTCAGCTTTAATAAGCTTAAATTCTTCCTATACAACCATTAAAAGAAACCTGGATTATTTAGGAACACAACTGGGGCAAATCAATTCCCAGATCTCCGTGTTCCCGGTGGCTGATCGTGATTTGATTAGTCTGCGCCGTGATTTCGAGATCAATGAAAAAGTATACTCATTCTTGTCGGAGAAAAAACTGGAGTCGCAAATTACCCGTTCGGGCATATTACCGGGAGCGACGATCATAGAGCAGGCACAGCCAAACTACTCGCCTGTTGCCCCAAATGAACATGATGTACACCGCTCTGCAATGATTTTTGGCATTGCCGTAGGCTTGGGTCTTATCATATTGATCAGGGTTTTGAACCCATATATCTACGATAAGGAAACCATAGAAAGCCTTACCACTATTCCAATAATTGGTGTGATAAGAAAGTTTCCGGATAAGATAGATGAAGATAATAATCAGATTTTAGCGGTCAGCAAGCCAAAATCAATATTCGCGGAGTCTGTTCGATCTGTGCGTACCAATTTAAATTTTATAGCGTCTGAAAAACAAAGTAAAATTATTTGTATCACGTCTGAAGTTGCCGGCGAAGGAAAATCATTTGTGGCAGTGAATCTTTCCAGTACATTATCCCTGATAGATAAGAAAGTTATCCTGATAGGTGCCGATTTACGCAGGTCTAAATTGCATAAGACTTTTAACGTGCCTAATGATAATGGTTTAAGCAGTTACCTGGCCCATCAAACCTCGCTTGATGAAATTATCTTGCATTCAAAGCAACAGGGCAACCTTGATTTCATTGTATCCGGCCCTGTACCACCAAACCCTTCAGAGCTATTGCATACCGATAGGATGAAAGACCTGATTGCCGAACTCGGTTTACGTTACGATATTATAATGATAGATACGGCGCCGATAGGGTTAGTATCTGATGCCATTCCGTTGATAAGGATGAGCGATATTAACATCTTTGTGATCCGTGCCGGTAAATCCAAATATTATTCGGCAACCGTTCCGCAGCGGATAGCGCAGGAATACCAGCTGAATAACACAGTAATTGTTTTGAATGCATTTGCTGAAGATTTATTGCATTCGAGATATTACACAACAAAGTTTACGGGTGATTACAGTTCAGGCTACTACTATTACTCTGATTATAGTGGCGGCTATGCATCATCAGGCTATTATACCGATGATGAAAAAAAACGGTGGTGGGACATAAAGCGTTTCTTTAAATAGTTTTAATCGCTATGGTTTTAAACACTGATACCGGGCAGCTTAAATGGTATCCCGTATGTACCCTTCCGCGTGCTGAAAAAAAAGCCTACGCGAATTTAACAAGCAAAGGGATTGAGGCCTACCTGCCTCTTCAAAAACGTCTGAAACAATGGAGCGACAGAAAAAAATGGGTGGAAGAGCCGCTTATAAAGTCGTACATTTTTGTACGCATTGCTGATAACGAACAAGCTGGTGTTTTAATGACCAACGGTATTGCACGATTTATCTACTTTTCGGGCCGGATAACTTCTATGCCCAACAGACAAATTGAAGACCTAAAGTTGTTGATGGCAAGCGCACTTGACCTTGAAATAACAGAAGAAAATTTGCAACCGGGGGAAAAGATAGTAATCAAAGCAGGACCATTAAAAGGGCTAACAGGCGAAATGATTGCATACCGGTCGCAAAAACAATTACTATTACGACTGGAGAGCCTTGGTTGCTCTATTGTTGTAAATGTTGCGTCGGCATATATTGATAGGTTTTAAGTCATGTGCCGTTAAACAAAGGGTCATTAAATAGACCTACAATAGTTTGATTATAAAACAGTTACATTTATTAAATGTGACTTACGAGGCGAAGCTATGTTAAGAAAGATGATGAAATGTGCAGGATAGCAGGTATAGTTTCAAACAAAAACCAGGGCCAGCAAGCTAGTAGGCTGGTAACTTCCATGTGTAATGATATGCAGCATGGCGGGCCGGACGATTCGGGAATTTGGAACAATACCGAAGGAGGAGTCGTATTGGGGCATCGCAGATTATCTATAATCGATTTGACCCGGAACGGCCATCAACCAATGTCCAATCCAGGAAAAAATGCCTGGATAACTTTTAATGGCGAAATATACAATTATCGCGAACTAAAGCGTGAGCTGCAAAAGCTGGGTGCCCAATTCGCATCTGAAACTGATACTGAGGTAATCTTGCAGGCTTATCTTCATTGGGGTACAGCATCTTTTAATAAACTGAAAGGTATGTTTGCCTTTGCGTTATATGACGTGGCAGCTGCAAAAACATATTTGGTGCGCGATACAAGCGCTATAAAGCCCCTATATTATACTACAGCTGATGGGCAGCTGATCTTTGCTTCGGAGATCAAAGCGTTCAAAGCTGCCGGCGCTGTTACCGAAGCAGATAAAAGGTGGCCGGTATGGTTACTCTCATTCGGCCATATTCCGGAACCTTATACCACCTTAAAAAATGTATTTAGCCTGCCCAAAGGTCATTTTTTGTGCTGGAATAACGCAACCAATACCCATGCGATAACCAAATATAGTTATGAGCAGGCGGGAGCTATAATCACAGACCAGCATATTGCACAGCAGGGTATTTATCATCAATTAAATCAAGCGGTTAAAAGACAACTCATATCCGACGCGCCGATTGGGGTATTTTTAAGCGGAGGGATTGATTCATCAATCCTTACCTTACTGGCTAACGAAGAAAACTTACAGCAGCTAAAAACCATTTCCATCTACTTTGACGAAAAGCAGTATGATGAGCGCTCCTATCAAAACGCCGTATTACAAAAAATAAATGGCGAAAACTTTTCCCACCTGGTGAACGAGCAGGATTTTAAAACCTTCCTGCCAAAAATATTAGATACCATGGATATGCCAACTACTGATGGCATCAATTCGTGGTTTATAAGTAAGTATGCCCATGATGACGGTTTAAAGGCCGTATTATCGGGAATAGGCGCTGATGAACTGTTTGGCGGCTACCCATCGTTTGCCAGAATTAAATTTTTACGCTATATCAGGACAATCCCCGGCTGGGCCCTTTTAAGAACAAGTTTACTGCCTGTTAAGCAAGTGAAACGCTTAAGTTACCTTGTTCATAACCACCCTGCGGCAGACTATCTCTTTTTAAGAGGCTTGTTTGCAATAGAAGATATTGCCAAAATATTGGATATGAATGAAGCGGAGATAATTACCATACTATTCGGCTCACATGATTTCTCACAACCCACAGCGTATGACAAGCTGCAAGCTGCCTGGTTTGAAACAAATATGTACATGCAGAATCAATTACTTCGCGATACAGATGTGATGAGTATGAGCCATGGACTGGAAGTGCGGGTGCCATTCCTGGACGAAGATTTCAGAGCCTTTATAAATCGGATCGCTCCGCAAATTAGGTTTGATAGCGCAAGGCCGAAAAAAATCCTGATCGATAGCTTTAAAGCATTGCTACCCCGCAATGTGTGGGATCGCCCAAAAATGGGATTCACCTTTCCATTGCAGCAATGGATGAAAAATGAAAAAAATATAGCCGACGAAAGTATGTATAACACTAAGTTTGCTAAAAACATTATAAAAGAATTTAAAAACGACCGGGTGCATTGGTCACGGGCATTTGCATTATATCAGGTACAAAAGCATGTGTAAAAAAGTTATACTTTTAACTTTACAAACATTTAGTGCCACCGGAGGCATCCAAAAAATGGCCCGAACATTGGCCCATTCATTGCTGCGCATTTGCCAAACCAATAATTGGCAATTTCAGCTCATGTCGTTATACGATATAGATAGCGATCTGCAGCCCCATTATTTACCACAACAAAACTTTAAGGGTTATAATAAAAATCGCCAAGCTTTCGTACTCGCCACATTGGTAACAGCGAAGCAATATGATACTGTTATTTTAAGCCATATCAATTTTGCAATTATTGGTGTACTGATCAAAGTACTGCGGCCAAAATGCCAGGTTTGGCTAATAGCTCACGGGATTGAAGTATGGCGCCCCTTGAGTTTTCACAAAAAACTTTTGCTTAAGTACTGCGATAAAATACTTTGTGTAAGCCAATACACAAAAGATCAAATGGTGATTCGGCATGGCACCAATATTGAAAAGTGCTCCATCCTTAATAATGCCATCGATCCATTTATAAAACAGCCGGATGATTTTACAAAGCCCGGGGTTTTACTAAAAAAATACTCGTTAACATCGGCTAATCAGGTGGTTTTTACACTCACCCGTTTAGCCTCTACCGAAAAATATAAAGGGTACGATAATGTAATAGCCGTTATTGGCAAATTAAAGGCACGTTTCCCGGGCATAAAATACATCCTCTCGGGTAAGTATGATAAGAAAGAAGAACTTCGTGTTAATGAGTTGATAGAAAAGCATAACGTAAAAGATCATGTGATTCTCACAGGATTTATTGACGAAAGCGAATTGGTTAAACATTTCCTTTTAGCAGATCTGTTTGTATTACCGAGCAAAAAAGAAGGCTTCGGCATTGTCTTCATCGAGGCTTTAGCCTGCGGCTTGCCTGTAATTTGTGGTAATGCTGATGGAAGTGTAGATGCCATAAGGCATGGTGAACTGGGCACAGCGATCAACCCGGATGATGCTATCGAACTGGAAGAACAAATTACACAACATCTTTTACACCCGCTGGATTTAACACGCCGTAAATTTCTACAGGCAAAATGTTTGCAATACTTTAATGAAGATACTTACATTGATAATTTACAAGCGTTACTCGCGGGCTAAGCAAGCCGGTTTGTATAACTGTTTAAACATACTCCGAAATGCCTAAAGCTATCAAAGTTGAAAATTTATCGAAGGCTTATCAGCTGGGCACCTTTGGTACCGGTACTATTTCGCACGATCTGGAACGTTACTGGGCGAGGATGCGGGGCAAGGAAGATCCTTTTTTAAAAATAGGCGAGGAAAACGACCGCACGACCATCGGCACAGGTAATATGGTTTGGAGCTTGCGTGATATCAATTTTGAGATTGAGCAAGGCGACGCAGTGGGTATTATCGGCAGAAACGGCGCAGGCAAAAGTACGCTGCTGAAAATATTAAGTCGTACTACAACGCCAACAACTGGCAAAGTAAGAATGAAAGGCCGTGTAGCCAGTTTACTGGAAGTAGGCACAGGCTTTCACCCTGAACTATCCGGTCGAGAAAATATCTACCTCAACGGCGCGGTGCTGGGCATGCGCAAAGCCGAAATCAAACGCAAGTTTGATGAGATAGTAGATTTTTCGGGGGTACAACGCTATATTGATACGCCTGTTAAACGTTATTCATCGGGCATGTACGTGAGGCTGGCCTTTGCTGTTGCTGCCCACCTGGAAAGCGAAATTTTGATTGTAGATGAAGTACTTGCAGTGGGCGATGCAGAATTTCAGAAAAAATGCATGGGTAAAATGGGCGATATCAGCAAAGGTGAAGGCCGCACTGTATTATTCGTGAGCCACAATATGGCGGCTATACAAAACCTTTGCAAAAGTGCCATCCTCCTTAGTAATGGCAAACTGAATATTATCGGAGATACCAGTAAAGTGATAAATGCCTATTTAAACGGAAAAACAAATGCCATTGCCGAATACGTTTTTAAAGAGCAAAATGCCAATGGAATAGGTTATGCCACTAAACTCAGCATTCTGGATGTTAAGGACAATTATGTCAGCGAAATTTTCATAGGGCAATCATGGAAAATTCAGCTGCATTTCAAAATCCTGAAGCAGGTGAGTGGCTTAGTAGTTGCTTTAGGAATGATCAATTCTCATGATATCTCTATCAGAACATCCTGGAGCAAGCCAAATGAATACCAAGAAGGTGATTATGTAGCTACTTTTGTAGAGGACAAAATACATTTTACAACGGGTAAGTATAAATTGGTGGTTGGTATTTCTATTGGTAAGCATTCTGTTCAATACATCGACGAAGAGATCTACATGAATATTTCTGATTTAGTTGAGCAGATTGACGAAACAGTGATGGCTAACAACGGCATAATATTCAATCAAATGGAAATCGACATAAAACCTGCAACAAATTTTTAATGAATACAGAATTCGATAGATACCTTAATACGCCATTTGAGTTTCAAAACCAGTTAACCGCCCTGTTTAGTACAGACGCTGCCATTACCATTTTCGACATAGGGGCATGTGAGGGAGAAGATTCTATCAAATACAGTAAACTTTATCCTCATTCAAAAATATACGCTTTTGAACCATTGCCCGGAAACTTTGAAAAAGTAAAGAGCAATATTGAAAAATACCAGGCAGCTAATGTAGCTCCCTTTTGCCAGGCATTAAGCGATAAAATAGAGACCACAGTTTTTTACATTTCTTCTGGGGCGCCTGCGGGTCAGGAAAACAATCCGGACTGGGATTTTGGAAACAAGTCGAGTTCGTTGCTGCCGCCGGATAAAGTAAGTGAAGAATTTGAATGGCTGAAATTTAATCAGCAAGTAGAAATACAAACAAACACTCTTTTTAATTTTTGCAAAGATAAGGCTATCAACCAAATTGACTTTATCCACTTGGATGTACAAGGTGCCGAGCTATTAGTACTGCAGGGTGCCGGCAACTTTATAAAGGATATCAAGTGTATTTGGTTAGAGGTTGAAAATGTAAGTCTGTACAAAAACCAACCACTTAAAAAAGATGTGGAGCGTTTTATGAAACAAAACGAATTCACTAAAATAATAGATACTGTTGGAAGTGTTAGTGGCGATCAGCTTTACGTTCGTAATGATCTATCGCAAAAACTTATAAAAAGCAAGCGCCCTGGTCTTGCTCAACTAAAAAGCTTATACAGGAAACTCACTCCCCAAAAACCGCAGTATCAAAAACAATCCTATTCGCAATCGGGCGAAGACCTGATCATCGATTTTATCTTTACCCAGATAGGAATAGCACAGCCAACATACCTGGATATTGGAGCACATCACCCCTATTACTTAAGTAACACAGCACTTTTTCATCAAAAAAGCTGCAGTGGAATTAACGTGGAACCGGACCGAGCACTTTTTAAGGCTTTTCAGCATGATCGTAAAAGCGATGTGAATCTCAACTGCGGTGTAGGCGACAAAGCCGGAGAAATGACGCTTCACATAATGGATGTACCTGCCTTAAATACTTTTTCTGTTGATGAAGCTAACCGATTGGTGAGCGAGCATGGCTTCAAAATCGTGTCAAAAGTAACCACACCTGTTTACACGGTTGCAGATATCATTGCGCAATATAACAACAATATATTTCCCGATCTGCTTAGTGTAGATGTGGAGGGTTTTGACGAAGCGATCATCAAATCTATCGATTTTAAAAAATCTGCACCCATCGTAATCTGTTTGGAGACTATCTCCTATTCGGATACCGGGAATGGCGTAAAGGATACGGTGCTTATCAACTACCTGACCGAAAACGGCTACATGGTTTACGCTGATACCAACATCAATACAATTTTTGTACTTCAAAATAAATGGCAGCGTTAAGCGGTCGGGTTTAGGGTCTTGATCATTGTTAAACTTCAGGGTGGGCTCGGTAATCAGATGTTTCAGTATGCTTTTGGATTATCTGTATCCCAAAGGCAAAAAGCAAAGTTGTATTTAGATAACTCCTTTTTTACCGGTCAGCAACCGGGCACAGATATCGCCCTGCGCCAATTTGATCTCAACGTTTTTGCCGGTGATTTCGCATTTACAGATCCAACTACCGTGAAAACGTTTACTAATCCCGGCAAATTGCAAAAAACGCTCAATAACCTAAAGATTGGCCGGAAACGAACTTACACGGAAGCATCCTTAAGGGTAAATGAAGATGCACTTATGATACACGCCCCCGCCTATTTTGATGGTTACTGGCAAAGCGAAGTGTATTTTAAAGATCTGGAATACAAGATCAGGAAGGCCTACTCTTTTAATAAACAATTAAACCAGGCTTCGCAAAAACTGGCAGATGAACTAATGCTTAAGACCAATGCGGTGAGCATCCACGTTCGGAGAGGTGATTATATTTCGTCTGAAAGAACAAACCAAATCCATGGCACCTGCTCCACTTCCTATTACCTAAACGCTATCGAACTCGTCAGAGAAAAGATAGCCGATCCGGAATTTTACTTGTTTACAGACGACCCCGCCTGGGTTAAAGATACGTTAATGCCGGTACTGGCTGATGCAACATTAGTAATACACAACCGGGCGGAAGACAGTTGGCAGGACATGGCGTTAATGAGTAAATGCAGCCATCATATTATAGCTAACAGCAGCTTCAGCTGGTGGGGTGCATGGCTTAATCCCAATAAAGATAAAATAGTGGTTGCCCCTAAATACTGGTTCAAAACGCATGACCATTATTTTGATGATTCGGATATATTACCACAAAGCTGGATTAAAATATCCAATGATTAATAACCTGGTTTCGGTAATTATGCCAGCGTATAATGCTGAAGACTTTATTGCAGCGGCTATCGATTCGGTAATTGACCAAACCTATAAAAACTGGGAGCTGCTCATCATCAACGATGGATCAACAGATAGCACCGCAGCAATTGTCGATGATTATCAAAAAAAGCACGCGCGCATCAAAGTTATTCACCAAGCAAATAAAAAATTAGGGGCTGCCCGTAACGCAGGGATAACTGCTGCGACCGGACAATGGTTAGCGTTTTTGGATGCTGATGATACCTGGCTGCCTCAAAAACTGGAGCTGCAACTACAACTGGCTGCGGCAAAACCAAACATTGGCTTGATATTTACTGATGGCATCATATTTTACAACAACACAGAAGAAATAGCCTCGTACGATATTATGTACGGCGCGTTTTCCGCAGCAGAGATGTACACACTACTTTATAAAGGCAACTGCATACCGGTACTCTCGGTGCTGGTAAAGGCAGAACATGTTAAAGCAGTTGGACTGCAGGATGAAAATCCGCTGATATACGGCTGCGAAGATTGGGATTACTGGTTGCGTTTATGCCTGCATAACGTAGCTTTTTACGGCATGCATGAAAAGCTGTTTAGATACCGCAAGCATTTGAGCAATATGTCAAACAACAACGATATGATGCAATTTGCCAAAGCAAATCTTCTGCTTAAAAATTTTATCCGGGATAAGCTGAATGCACCGGATATTGCGGCCCTTAAAAGTTTTATAAACATCACCATCTGCCAGTTTATCCGGCGCAGCAAAATAACTGAGGCGCAAATCTTAAACTCCTGCATGGCCGAAGTTTTTGCCACTCCGTTAAGGGAATTGAGCAAGGTGCTAATCGATACGTTAAAACGGCAATCTTACTACTTGTTAAGGCCGGTATTTAAATTAGAAAAACTTTTGTATCAACCGGATGGCAATGCTTAAAAAACTGCTTACCGTTTTAGCTAAACGGATCATGTTTGCTTACGAGCAAAGCAAGCTGGATATCTTGCTTAAAAATCCAATGGTGAGCATAAAGCCCGGGCTAAGAATTGAGGAATATTTTACGGTCAATCTGCCGCATAATAACTACAACATAAGCTTTGGAGAAAATGTACATTTTAAAAAATACTGCCACCTGCTTGTTTTTGAAAACGGAAAACTAGCTATTGGCGCTAACGTATTCTTCAATAACTATTGCTCTGTAAATTGCCTGGATAGCATCACCATTGGCGCTGACACACTCTTTGGCGAAGGTGTGAAAATTTACGATCATAACCATCGTTTTGCTTATCATAATCAAACCCTGGTGGTAGAGAAAGCCGGGTTTACTACCGCACCTGTCGTCATCGGCGCTAATTGCTGGATAGGCAGCAACGTTACCATATTAAAGGGAGTAACCATTGGTGATAATACGATTATAGGGGCCAACAATTTAATTTACAAATCGGTGCCGCCCAATACGATAGTGAAAGCTAGGGCCGACCATTTTCTGGAAAACCCACAAGATTGATCAAAGCAACATCCAATAAAATACTGTTTATAAGTAACGAGGCATCAAGAAGTGGTGCCCCCATTGTTTTATTGCATCTGCTCAACTGGCTAAAGCAAAACACGCCCTTACAGTTTGATATTCTGTTACTTAATGGTGGCCCGCTCCAATCCGAATTTAAGAAACTTGGCGATACCTACTTACTAAATGAGCTGGTGAACCTGCACAGCTATACAAATCGATTCCGAAAAAAAGTATTCAAAAGCGATTTGAATAAAAAGTTAAAAAAAGTAGCTGCTAAACTGGCTAAAAAGCAGTACGATTTGGTTTATGGTAATACTATTTTGAGTCTGCCCTGGCTACAGCTCTTCAAACAACATCATAACCTAAAAACCTTGTGCTGCATACACGAGCTCTCATTTGCACTCAATTATTGCTTCGCGGAAGCGTATCTCAACGAAAACTTGAACCTTACGGACGGGATCATTGCTGTATCTGCCGCCGTAAAAGATAATTTACGCTATAGCTATCAAATACCTGAAGAAAAGATTTCCCTTCACTACGAGTTTATCGATACCAACTACCAATCAGTTGAGGATACTGCTGTTACCCGCAAATCCCTGAACATCAACAAAGATGTTTTTATCATAGGCGCCGGTGGCACCCCCGAATGGCGAAAAGGTGTGGACCTTGCCTTGCCCCTGGCTTTGACGCTGGCGGAAAAGCACCCTGACTTAAATTTTAAAATAGCCTGGCTCGGTGCAGATCAGGATAGCCACCATGTAAAGCACCTGCTTTACGATGCTGAAAAATGCGGCATTACAGATAAATTTTGCTTTATACCAAACAGCGATAAACCCTTAGATATCATTAACCTGTTTGATGTTTTTATCTCACTTTCCCGGGAAGATCCATTTCCGTTGATTGCACTGGAGGCCGCCTTTTTGAAAAAACCGGTTATTGCATTCGAAAAGAGTGGCGGCATGCCAGAACTTCTAAAACAGGGGGCCGGCTTTACTGTCCCTTATTTGGATCTGGATAAAGCGGCGGCTATTATTTACCAATTGAGTAATGATACTGCTCTATTAAAAAAAACAGGCACCAAAGCAGAAGAACTCATAACCTCGCATTATAGTACCGGCAACATAGCGCCGGAGATCTACGCGGAGATCATGAATCTGATAGCCAAATGACACGCTTAAAACTACCCAACGTCTCCGTATGCTATCGCTGATCATCTGTTCCCGGTCGGAACGCCTGAACAATGAATTGAGTACTAACATTAGCGCTACCATCGGCATACCTTACGAAATCGTTTTGATAAATAACGCTGATAACCGCTACAGCATTTGCGAGGCCTATAATCTCGGGGTACAGCAAAGCAGGTATAATGTCTTGTGTTTTATGCATGATGATATTGCCTATCACACTAATAACTGGGGACAAAAAGTACTTGCTCATTTTGCCAATCCAAAGGTAAAAGCTATTGGTATTGCAGGTACACCGTATTATCCTTTTATGCCTGGCCCATGGTGGGGAAGCGGCCACATTTATGAGCATCTATTGCAGGCCGGTAAGGACACAGCGCCTTCCCTGAAATCCAATTCTGAAGGCACGATGCAAAAGGAGGTAGTGTTGATAGATGGGTGCTGGATGTGTATGAAAAAAAGTGTATTTACAGAGTTAAGCTTTGATCAACAAACATTCACCGGCTATCATTTTTACGATGCGGATATTTGCATGCAGCTGCATACCGCCGGCCATCCTATTTATACCGTAGCCGATGTACTTATTGATCATGCTTCTTTAGGCGATTTAAACAAACCCTGGATAGATGGCGCACTTACCTTTCATAAAAAGTGGCAGCACATTTTACCTGCAAACTGCCTTACCCCGGGCAAACCTGTTTTTGCTTACGAATACAAAACATTAAACGCCTTCATCTGGACCTGCTTTTACAATAAATTTACCAACAGGCAAATCTATCAGCTGGCCTTAAAATACCTGTTTGAGTTTAAAAAAGGATATGGCTATCACAAAACGCCCGGATACCTGGTAAAATTCCTTTTCAAATACTTATTTAAAAAAGGCGCCCCGTTCTACACTTTCTAATCATGCCCGCAAAAACACAGATCGATATCATCATTTTAAGTTACGCTAAAGACGAACATTTAAAAAGTGTAACCATCCAAACCATAGATACCTTGTTGGCTTCAGAAGACCCGGAGAAGATTCACTTCAATGTGATCGTTATGGAATCTAACAAAGCTTTGGCACCGTACCAATTCAAAAATTCAACCACCGTTTATCCGGCAGAAAAATTTGGCTTCCATAAATATTTGAACCTGGGCATCAAAATGACAGATAGCCCCTATGTATGCCTTTGCAACAACGATCTTATTTTTCATAAGGGCTGGGCCAGCGAAATTGTAAATGCAATGGATAACGACCCGGCTATGTTAAGCGCTGTGCCTTATTGCCCCAACTTTCACCTAAAAGAAGGTTTTAAACCGAATGGCCCACCGGTTGAAGGCTATTTTGGACTGCTCATAGGCTGGTGTATTTTTGTAAAACGCGAAATCTTCGATACTATAGGCATGCTGGACGAAAACTTCGTTTTTTGGTATTGCGATTACGATTATTCAAACACACTGGAGAAATTTAAAGTTAAAAACTGCCTGGTTCCAACATCGGTAGTAACTCACCTGGGCAGTGAATCTATCATCCGGGTGGATAGTAAAGAACATAAAAAGCTTACCCAGCTGCCCCGGTTTTATTTTAGCTATAAGTGGCACCACCACTCGTACCTGAGGTACCTGGCGGAAACCACACTATACAAATTAAAAATGATGATCGATAAAACTTAGGCAAGCGTTTGAAATATTTGAACATAAAATATAACGCACCTTGTCCGGTTTGCGGCCATAAAGAAAACAGCTTGCTATATAAAATAGGGACTACGGCCGCAGCGCGTCACTTTTTAGTCACCAGCGGTAACTATAGCAATTTAGATACTATTGAAGCCGCTATAAAAAGCTTGTGGAATAGCGATACCGCAGCTGTTGTACAATGCAATAATTGCAGGTTTGCTTTCGCCGATCCCTTTATAGCCGGTGATTACCAGTTTTATAATTTACTGCCTCATGCCACAGCTGACGATGCAGGGCTTTGGAAATGGGACCAAAGCAAGACTTATGATACCATTGCCCGGTTAATTGCCGGCGGCAAACAGCCCAAACTGCTGGAAATAGGCGCGAGCACAGGGAATTTCATTGGTCCCATTAGCCAACTGCTTGATAAAAAGAATCTTTTTTGCCTGGAATATTCTACCATTGGAATAGAACGGATCAGGAAAATGGGAATTGCTGCCGAGGCCTGGGATTTCCGCGAGCTACATTCGAAAAAGGAGTTTGCCAACCGTTTCGATATCATCTGCCTGTTCCAGGTTTTAGAACATTTGGATCGTATGGAAGACACGTTTGCAACCTTTAATTCAATTATAAAACCAGGGGGGCATCTATTTATCGGCGTACCAAACAGCGCAAGAATAGCCTTTAACGAACGAAACGGAGCCCTGTTAGATCTGCCGCCCAACCATATCGGCCGTTTCAATGAAGCATCATTCCGCATTCTGGGCGACAAGTTTGGCTGGCAAATAGCAGAAATTGGCGTTGAACCAACAACGCCTTTAGCTATCATGAAGGGCATAATGTACTACAGGTCCCTGCAAAGCGCACAGGTGCCGCCTGTCAAAAAAAGCCTTTTTTACAAAATCCGGCTATACTTCCAAATTAAATCTATGCGCGTGCAGGCTTTACTAAAGCGCAAAAGTCTGGGCGAATCCCTTTGGGTTCACTATCAAAAACCATCAATTTAATAAAGCCATCCATTGCAGTATAAGCACAATAGGCTTCTCTGTTCTTGATACGGTAGGCTCGGAATTAATTTTTAGAACAACTAATACTCCCATTTAACTACCGCAAGCGTAAAACCGATGAAGATCTTTATCCTGAATGTACCGGCCATGCTTCAGCCACTTAAACAGGGTTTTAAATACCCGGGGCATAATAAAGATTATGGTGTTGAACAGGATTTTTTGATTTGGTTAAATGCTCATCCATCACTCCTTTGCAATGACCCGGAGGAGGCCGTTTACCATTATTTGCCGGTTTATTGGACCCGCTGGCACATTACACACAACTTTGCGGTTGACGGTAACGGATTGGAAACGCTAAGTACCGAAGTAGATAAAGCCATATTAGATAACAAAAAAACGTTTACCATTACCCAGTTTGATGGCGGTACCCTGCTGCAACCCGGCAAAATGACCGAGTTTACTGCCGCACGTACAATAAACAGCGGGCTGGATATACCAATACTCTGCAGCAAACACAAAAAACCACCGCTGCCGGTACGTAAGAAGTACTTAGCATCTTTTAACGGAACCTATAGCACGCACCCAATCCGTACCGAAATGGCGGAACTTTTTAATGGCAACCCCGAAATTTTAATTGGCGGCGGTGTGCCAACCCGTTTTTATAAGAGGTGGCTCTGGGCAAAAAACTATAACCTTAATACAATGGCATCATACATTGCTTTGTGCCCGAGAGGTACCAGCTGCAATTCATTCCGCTTTTTTGAGGCGATGCAGCTTGGGGTAGCACCCTGCCTGGTAGGTGATGTTGATGTAAGGCCATTCAAAGAATTTATCGCCTGGAATGACATCAGTTACTATGCAGCTACGGTAAACGAATTGGACTATCTGCTTAAGCACCTGGACAAGGACGAAGCTTTGCAGAAAGGCAAAAAAGCACTTCAATATTTCAATGATGAGCTTTACTACCAAAAATGGTGCAAGTACATTATTATGGAACTTGAAGCACTTAAATCCCGGCCTGCCATAGTTACCAACAAGTCGAATTGACGCACATTCACAGAGAAAACACAAACATGCCGGGCCTTAGTTTTTTTATTCCTGCCTATAACTGTGCAAACACGATCGGCGAGGCAGTAGATTCTATCATGGAATCTAATTTTGCACAAGGCGATGAACTTATCATTGTGAATGATTGCTCGTCCGATGATACTGCCACGGCATTGGCTAACCTTAAAGCAAAATATCCGGGAATCAGTACATTTAGCCATAGCATTAATAAAGGGGGTGCTGCAGCGCGTAATACCGCTGTAGAAAATGCTAAGCATGATCTCTTGTTTTGCCTTGATGCCGACAACGTATTGGCACCAAATAGCATTAAACAGCTGCTGAATTATTTGATAATTAATAATGCTGATGTGGCATCTTTCCAAAATCAGCACTTTTTTCTGAACAACAAGTTAAAGCCCGATTATACCTGGACATTGCCGGCAGGAGAAATTGCGCTGGAACTCTACCTTAGTGGTCAAAATACGCCGGGCCAACATGGCAATTACCTGTTCACCAAACAAAGCTGGCGAAATGCCCATGGTTATGCCGAAGGGACCGGAGCATTGGATACCTGGACCTTTGGTTTAAGGCAAGCCATAAGCGGTGCTAAAACGGTTGTTTTAAAAGACAGTTTTTATTATCACCGGTTAAATTATGGCGAATCTTATTGGATGACGGATGCAGAGGCTAATATGTGGTCGGTTTCCTTAAAGGCTGCTCACGCTTTGTTCCCGTTTTATAACCGGATAGAAGAAAGTTATCTCAACTACATGCTTGGCGCCGGTAGGTACACCTGGTTTTACGAGCTTAAGAAACGCAATTTAAAATTGGTGGGCAACGGTGCCAAAGAACAATTGTACCAGTCGTTACAAAAAAAGCTGCTCAAAATCCAATATCCAAAACCTACCTTCTTAACGCGTGCGATGCGCAGGTTAAAACGGATCTTTAAATGATAGCGGTACGTTTGCAGGGGCGGTTAGGTAATCAGATGTTTCAGTATGCTTTTATACTCATCAGTGCAAATCAATTGAACACCAGCTTTTATCTCGATCAATATATTTACATATCCGTACTGGATAAATATTTTGATGGATTAACCGGCATCACACATCAGGCGGCATCTTGTATTTTCAACATTAAGGGTTATAAAAATCTATTCAATTATCATCTCAGAAAAAAGAGCTACCGATTTTTGGAAGGTTTTCACAAATTGGCCGTCAAAGATTACCAGGAGCAGCCAGGAAGTTCACCCGTAATTGCATCCGACAAATCCCTGTATCTGGGCTTTTTCCAATCGGAAAATTTCTTTAAAGGGCATGAAAAGCTGATTCGCAAAAAATTCAGTTTAAAACAAGGTTTGGTAAATCAATTTGAAAAAAAATACGGGGATTTGTACCGCAATAATTTCACAGTCACGGTACACATCCGCAGAACTGATTACCAAAATCTGGCACATCTAAATTTAGGCGGTGATGATCTGTCTCTGCCGTTAGCATACTACAAAAAAGCCATCGCCCGGTTCAACGGGCAAAGTGTACATTTTGTTTTTATAAGTGATGACCTGCCCTTTGTACAAGATAACTTTGGGTATATTGCTCATAAAACCATTTCGGCAGATACCGAGATCAACGATTTCCAACACCTGTTGAACGCCGACGCTTGTATCATTTCCAACAGCACTTTCAGCTGGTGGGGAGCATGGCTCAATAAAAAAGCGAACACGCTGGTGTATGCACCAAAGTACTTCCTTGGCTGGCGTATCCAGCAACAAACACCTGCAGAGATCTATCCGGATAACTGGATCCAACTTGATTTTTAGATGTTAAAAGGTGTATCTATTATTATTTGCTGTTACAACAGCGCGTCGAGAATTGAAAAAACACTCGCGGAATTGTCTCAGTTGGATTCCGAAGGTGTTGCTTGCGAGATCATCCTGGTGGACAATGCTTCATCAGACGATACAAAAGTGAAAGCAGCAACAGCCTGGGAAAAGTATCGCAATGATGAGATCACTTTTAATATCGTTGATGAGCCCATACCTGGTGTAGCTAATGCGAGAACTACCGGTATTAATAAAGCAAAATTTGAATTATCAGTATTTTGCGACGACGATAATTGGCTCAATAATAATTATATAATTAAAACGATAGAATTATTTGATGCGCACCCGGAAGCCGCAATTTTAAGTGGAATTGGTATTGCAGCGTTTGAAAATCCAAACGACAAACCCTTTTGGTTTGATGCTTTTAGCGATGGTTACGCGGTAGGCTCCAAAGGTGAACAGGAATGCTTGTTGAACGGTGTATTTGGTGCAGGTATGGCGATGCGAACTGCTGTAATCCGCGAGGTGATCAACAGCGGTAAAATGCTGCTGGACGGACGGAAGAAAAACGCGTTGTCCGCTGGCGAGGATGCTGAAATTTGCCTGCGGGTACGGCTTGCAGGTCACCAGATATTATATTCTCCAAAACTGATCTACAGGCATTACCTCCCATCTAAACGGCTTACGTGGACGTACTTAAAACGCTTACATGCCGGGTTTGCCCATAGTTACGTTATCGTAGATATGTACGAAACCGCATTAAAAACGCCTGCCCCCGCAACCCTTCCCCGCTTCTACTGGCTCAGCAAGGCATTATATTATTTAGGCATTAACTTCAAATACTGGTTTAAGCAATACCTGGTATATAGTAAGGGAGAAGGTACAGCAGAGGAAATCAGGCACATCACCTGGGCAATAATCGCGGGCAGCTACTTTAAATACAATTTCAACACGGTTAAAATTTATAAGGAGATCCTTGCTCATAAACAAAACTTACAAAATATATGAGTAAGCGTTCGGTACTATTATTGGCCACCAACAAGCAAGATTATCTGCAATTTGCGCTCAATTGTGCTCAGTCTATACAGCTGCATAATCCCGGTTTGCCGGTTTATATCGCAACTAATATAGCACCTGCAGCAACCTACCCCTCCGTACAATTCATACCCGTACCAGCGGAAATTGCCAAACTGTTTATAGAGACCAAATTGTATCTGGATACATTTTTACAAACAGAAGAAACCTTGTTTATCGATTCAGACTGCCTCGTGTATGCCGACTTATCACCGCTGTTCGATGAGTGCAAAAATTCTGATGTAACCGTAATTGGCCGTGCCATCCCCGTTGAGGACTACTGGTCCCCCAACCCGGAATTCGCCAGAAAAGAGTTTTCGATAGATCAATCGATCATCTTTAACGGCGGCTTCTATTTCATTAAAAAAACCGACCTCACCAAACGAATCTTCGCAAGGGCAAGGGAGATTTCTGAACGGTATGATGAATATGGATTCCATCGCATCAAAAACAAATGGAAAAACGAGGAAAATCTGCTCGGCATCGCCATGAACGCTAACAAACAGCTCCCTATAAAAGATGACGGAACTTTCATGGCAGACTTTACTACCGACCGCCGGCCGCGCACATTAAATGTTTTAACAGGTGCCCGTGTAATACGTAACCCAGGTGCTGGCAATGTATCCCGAAGCTGGTATCCCGCAACTTATTCCCCGGTGATCATACATTTTGGAGGAAGCAATCTTAAAACCTATCCTTATCTATCGCAAAGTATGCTGCTAAAACTGGCCCGTACTGGGGTTCCGGTTACCGTGGCGGGTGTTATAGTTTCCTTATTTATCCATTTCCCATATAAAACATATCACCGGATAAAGCGCATTTTAGGCGCTAAATAATCTGAACTTATATGCCGGCCATCCACCTTTCATTGATCATAGCTACCCGCAACAGACTACCTTTCTTGAAAATTAATCTGATGAGATTAATCGCTGCGCTGCAGCCGGGAGAAGAAATAGTTGTGGTGGATGCCAACAGCAACGATGGTGCCCAGGAATTCCTGCAGGAGCTGTATGATGCTGATAAGATCCACCAGTTTATTAGCGAACCCGACCACAACCAGGCCCACGGCTGGAACAAGGCATTGCTGATGGCCAAAGGAACCATTATTAAAAAGATCATCGACGACGATGTTTACTCGTTGCCGGATATCCGGAAGTGCTGCAACTTTATGCTGGAAAACCCGGCAACGGATATATGCATCTCCAATTCTTTAACCACCATACTTACATCTGACCATATAGCAACCGATAGCAGATTAAAGTACTACCAGGCCTGGCGCGACGGCAAAACCCCCTGCTTTAGTTTTGGCGATGCGTATATGCTCATCAGGAAAAGCGCATTAAGCTATCTAGGCTTGTTTGATACCCAATTTGCCATGATGGATTGGGAATACTCCCTGCGCTGTTCGTACCTCCAAGCAAATATTGCCTACTACACCGGTTATAACAGCATGTCGGTACATACGCCGGGCAACGTTACTTCGTCTACTAACGGGTTGCGCCTAAAAAAAGAGGGTGAAATTGGCCGGATCAAATACGGTTACGCCGGCGACAGGTCAGATATTTCACTGTATTCTGAAATAAAGATCGCTATTGGTAAGGCCATTAACTATCAGCTTAAAAACCAACCCATTCAACACGCCCCGGCGCAAATACCGGCGTTTGATGAGCTCAACCAGCTTTATAACAAACTTTACGAAAGCATTGCCGATCACAACAGCAGAGGCGATTTCAGTTTTATTGCAGGATGAAACAGCAGGTTAAGATCCGTTTTCAAAATGGCATGAGTAAGGAATGGGCCCTGAAAGAGATCCTGAACATTGTACTGGATAAATTTGAGTTTATAGAAAGCGATCAACCCGATTTTATATTTTTTGCTCCCTACGGCAACGACGTACCTGCCCCGGGCCCTTACACCCGCATTGGCTATTTTTGCGAAAACATCACGCCGGATCTGGAAGCCTGCGACTGGGCCTTCGGAATTCCTTTAGAGACAGAGATAAACAATCCGAAATACAGGCGCATCCAATGGCATAACCTCGACCCGCAGGAGTTGGTGAAAGTAGATTGGGATGCCGGAAAAATCCTCGAATCCAAAACCAAATTCTGTAATTTTTTTTATTCGCACCCTGTACCTTATCGCGAGGAGTTCTTCAGGCAACTATCAAAATATAAAAGAGTAGATGCTCCCGGTAAAAGCATGAACAACATGCGCCCCGTAGAAGAGATTTACCAAGGTGATAAATGGGCGGTTAAGCATCAGTTTTTGTCGGAATATAAGTTTACCATAGCATTCGAGAACAATGTTTATCCTGGTTATCAAACAGAGAAATTGTACGATGCCATGCTTTGCAAAAGCCTGCCCATATATTGCGGCGACCCAAACGTTGGCGAGATTTTCAATACCGAAAGCTTTTTAAATGCGGCCGACTACATTAAACCCGCCAGCTCCCCTGTGGTTGAATTTCTGGAGCGCCGGTCGCAATTTAACTTCAGGGACATCCGGCCACAGTTTTACCGCTCGCCTACGGACCGGATCCAGCGAAAGCTTAAAGCAACGGGCAAGTCGCTCAAACTGAAACTGCAATTTAAAGGCTTGAACTTTAGCGACCTGGTGGACCAGGTAATTGCACTGGATAAAGATCAGGATAAATATATCGCCTGCTTACAACAACCCTGGTTCAATAATAACACGCCCCCTGAAAACGCCTCCCTGCGCAACCGGTGGATAGAAATTTTCTCTGCTTCCTAAATGCCAGCCAATCTGCAACCACTAGTAACTATTATTATACCGTTGTATAATGCTGCTGCATATATTGAAGCAACCATCTTGTCGGCACTTGGGCAAACCTGGCCTAACACCGAGGTTATCATAATCGATGATCAATCTACAGATGAATCACTGGCTATCGCGAACAAATACAGGAACAAGGTAACAGTACTCACACAGATCAACAAAGGCGCGAGTGCGGCACGTAACCTCGGCCTTAAACATGCTGGCGGTAAATACATTCAATTTTTAGATGCGGATGATATCTTATCTCCGGATAAGATCGCAGCCCAGGTAGAAGTCCTGAACGGAAGTAACGATTATATCGCGCTATGTGGCACGGTTCATTTTAACGACACCGATGACTACACTACCCTACCGGTTACCGGCGAATGGTTTGATAGCGGCTCTGATGATCCGGTAGATTTTTTGATCAGGCTATACGCCGGCCCGGAGGTAATTCCCGGTGTTGGCGGCATGATCCAGACCAATGCCTGGCTTACTCCAAAGTCCTTGATAGACAAGGCCGGCCCCTGGAATGAGTTCCGGTGCCCGGACGATGACGGCGAGTTTTTTGCCAGGGTGATTTTGGCAGGCAAAGGCGTTAAATTCAGTAAAAAGGGTATCAACTATTACCGAAAGCATCTTAAAGGCAAAACATTGTCGGCACAAAAAAACAGGGAAGCGTTTGAGAACCTGTTGCTGGCTACCGATCTTAAATTAAAATACCTGAGGGAGAAAACTACCGATAAAATAGTAGAGCGCGCCTTGGCAAAGCACTATTGGCAAATAGGCGTTGCGGCTTATCCGGCGGTTAAGGATGTATCGGCCAGGGCTATTAACCAAGCAAACAAATATGGCTACAGCGGCCCCAAATATGTATCAGGCAAGGCAAGTATGCTGTTGAGCCGCATCTTTGGTTGGAAAGCCGCCCGGTTGCTTAGCTTTTATAAACACGGATATTGATAGCATCTACTGAACGGCGCGTAATCACCCTGGCAACCGGCAAAGCAATTTATGTGGAGATGGCGGTTAACCTTGCCCGCTCATTTATGTGGTGGCATCAAACCAGCGATATTAAATTCTGCCTGTTTACCGATCAGCCCGAACTGATACCCGCTGATGTGAAAGATCATATTGACATCGGTATTTTAAAGCCCGGCGAGTTGGGTACGGGTTTTTCTGCCAAACTCCACCTGGATAAGTTGGCTAAGGAAGGGCAAACTTTATTTATAGATAGCGACTGCCTCATATACGGTGATCTCACTACAGTTTTTGACCGCTTTAAAGGCAAACAAGTATCAGTTGCTGGCAGCTATGTATCATCCGGCGAATGGTTTGGCGATGTGGCAGCGATCTGCAAAAAATTTCATGTACCACATCTGCCGAAGTTTAACGGCGGGATCTATTATCTCGAAAAAAGCGTTGAGACGGATAAGGTTTACCAAACGGCAAGGGAACTGGAACAGCAATACGATGAAATTGGCTTTGTGCGTTTACGCAGCCGCCCCAACGATGAAGTGCTGATGGCGCTGGCTATGCAGCTTAACGATCAATCACCCGTAGCCGACGATGGCAGTATACTCGGGGAATTTGTAAACTTTGCATCGGGGGTAAAGGCCGATGTGTTGGCCGGTATTGCCAAGTTGTACAATACACCCAATGATAAAGCATACAATAGCGAGTGGCCCCTTACAATAGGTAACCCGCTTGTGATCCACTACCTTGGGCACCATACCCGTTTGCTACCCTATATGAAGGAGGCAAAGCAACTGAAATATTTTTATGCCGATAAAAAGAGCGTGGCCACGGCTAAAAGGCTTACATTTTTACAGGTAACTTTGCCCGTAAAATCCAGGCTATTGCTTACAAATATATTGCGTCCGGTGTTTCGTTCCCTGTTTGGAACACGGCAGATCAAAAAATCGGAAAGGATAGTAGACTGATATGGACGTAAGCATCATTATACCCGCTTATAACCGTTTATGGAGCCTGCCCAAAGCGATTGAAAGCTGCAGGCAAACCGCGCTGGCTGTTGAAGTAATTGTTATAGATGATGGAAGTACCGATGGCACCTGGGAATGGTTGATAAAACAACCGGGTATTATCACCATCCGGCAGGAAAATCAGGGGAAGGACTGGGCCGTAAACGCAGGCTTTGCCATGGCAAAAGCGAAATACGTGCGATTTTTGGATTCTGATGACTGGGTTTTACCATTTTCAACCGACCACCTTTTTGCCAGGGCCGAAGCGGAGCAGCTAGACATTGTTTGTGCCGGATATGAGGTTTATAATGAGACGGAACAATTTGTTAAAAAAGTTGAGTGGACCATTTGTGATGACTTCCTGGCTCAGCAATTGGGCGAATGCGATTCATCTCATTATAGCGCTTACCTGTTTAAAAAAGAATTTATTAAAGATATTCCCCACCGGCAGGAATTTGGCGGTGTGGACGACCGGCAGTTTATTATAGAAACTGCGATGAAGCTGCCAAAAACCGGCTATATTGAACTCCCCGCGCTGGCCCATCGCATGCACAATAAAGCACGCTTGCAGCGGATAGGCGGCTTGCAAAAAGCCGCTTACCATTTAGCGTATTATAACATCTTCAACAAAGCTTTATCTGCTTTGGAAATACGCGGGGAATTAACCCAGCGCCGAAAAAACGCCGTTTGCAACAACCTGTGGCACCTCGCTCACTGGATGGCGGATTCAGATTTACAGGAAGCTCATAGCGTTTACCGGTGGGTATATCAACTTAATCCCGGATTTACACCGGAAACAAATAAAGGCCTTGCGGGCATGTACAAGAATTTAGGTTTTGTAACTACCGAGCGGCTTCTCAAATTAAAAAGAAACATAGGGATCTAAATGCAACTCACAGGCAATTTATCAATCAACCGGTTTGAATGGGCAGCTTTAACAGCAAAAGGCCTCATTGATCAATATCATCAACAAAAGAAGCCCGTTTACTACGATGTAGGGGCCGGGCCGAACACATTGGTTAAAACAATTGGTACCGAAACAAGAGAAAACTATTCGTTCGATCTTTTTCCTGCGAACAACGAAGTGAAGCAATGGGATATCCAGGAGCCATTTCCTTATGATTGCCCGCCGGCAGATTTCGTTACGTTTTTAGAGATCGTGGAGCATTTGAATAATCCCTGGCTTTGCATAAAAAACCTTGCAGCGGTAATGGCACCGGGTGCGCATCTTATCCTTAGCACACCTAATCCCGGTTGGAGCAGCAGCAGGGTAAATTTACTGTTTAAGGGATTTTTAACCTGCTTTACCGAATCTGATCTGCGTTTAAATCATCACGTATTTACTGCCTGGCCACATATTCTGGAGAAATTGCTGAACGATAACGGCCTTGAAGTAGTAGAATACGTAACCCTTGACGGACCTACTGAATTGTTTGATAAAGCGCTAAAAGCTTCATCATCATTTGTGCAACTGCCTGCCAGGGGAATTAAAAAGTTTATTGAAAGAAGAGACCCATCATCCATTGGAATGAGCTATGGCGTTTTAGCCCGTAAAGTTGGAAAAACCGCTTAACATTTTTTATAGCGAGCCGGATCCCGACCGGTGGATCAGGTACGACCGCTACCCGCGGCGCCTTATTCGCAGGCTAATACGTGGCAAACAAAAGCCGGGTGGCGTAATGATGGTTGCGCTAAACCTGATGGAGGGTTTAAAAAAAATAAATGTACCCTTTCGCTATAATGACTATGCGCACATCCAAAAACATCCTGAAGAAATAGCTTGTATTATAGGCAAGCCACATTTACTTACCGAAAAAATATGGCCCAACCCCATCATCTTCGGTGCGGGGATCTTCTCCCATCCTATCGATGATCAAAATTTGCTGGCACTGCATCCTACCATTAAAAAAATATTGGTGCCCGGCAATTGGATGGCCGATATGTTCAAGCCTTTTTATGGAGACAAAGTGGTAGCCTGGCCGGTAGGTATTGATACCAAACAATGGTTGCCATTAAATTCTCTTCCAAAAGAATTTGATTTTCTGCTATACGATAAAGTGCGCTGGGAACATGATCAATACCAGGGCGACCTGATCAACCCGATCATCAAAATATTGGATAAACTAAATTTAACTTACCAGTTTATCCGCTATGGCAACTACACTCATAATGAACTGACTGCCAAACTTAAAACCTCCAAAGCAGTGATCTTTCTATGTGAGCATGAAACCCAGGGACAAGCCTATCAGCAGATCCTGGCGACGAATACCCCCGTGCTGGCCTGGGACAGGGGCGGCTACTGGCAGGATCCGGCGTACTATCCGCATCGGGTAAAATACGGGCCGGTAAGTTCTGTTCCCTATTGGGATGAACGCTGTGGCATTAAGTTTGAAAATGCCCGGGATTTTGAGACGCAATTGCAGGTATTTCAATCCAAATTAGCTGAATTTAAACCGAGAAATTACGTTTTAGAGAACCTGACCATGGAGCATTGCGCAGAACTCTACCTGCGGATCTATAAAAGTGTTGCCGCAGAAATAGCATGAAGATCTTATTGATAATGGACCCCGGAATCTCTGTTCCGCCGGCTACCTACGGCGGGCACGAACGGCTGGTTTATCTCTTTGCTGAAGAATACACCAGGCTTGGCCATGAGGTAACTTTGCTTGCCGGGCCGGATTCTTATTGCAGCGGCAATACGGTTACCTTCGGGGTTAATGATCTTGAGCGGTCGTCGGTAATTAAAGCCAAAGAAACCGCCTTTGTATGGAAATACCTGGCTTTAAATAGCAAACGCTTTGATATCATCCATAATTTCGGCAGGCTGATCTACCTCTTGCCTGCGGTGAACGCGGCCGCTACCAAGATCATGACCTATGGCCGCCCGGTTACCGCCAAGGGAATTAAGATCATCAACAGCCTGCCCAATAAAAATATGGTATTTACCGCATGCAGCAATTATTGCGTTGCTACCGGCAACATAGCAGGCAGGTGGGAAACAGTTTACAACGCCATTGATTTTTCTAAATACCAACTACAGGAAACCATAGGCGATAATGCGCCGCTGATGTTTTTAGGCCGGCTGGATAAAATAAAAGGGGTACACACCGCTATAAGTGTTGCCAAAGCGAGCGGCAACAAACTCATCATTGCAGGGAACGTTTCGCACACAGCGGATAACTATGCTTATTTTAAACAAGAGATTGAGCCGCTGATCGATAACGATCAGATCAGCTTCCTGGGACCCTTAAACGATGAGCAGAAGAACGAATACCTTGGCAAAGCAAAAGCCCTTTTATTCCCAATTGAATGGGATGAGCCTTTTGGTATGGTGATGATAGAGGCCATGGCCTGCGGCACACCGGTTATCGCTTTCAGGCGGGGTTCTGTACCCGAAGTGGTAACCGAGGGCGTAAACGGTTTTGTAGTGAATACCGAAGCAGAAATGCTTACCAAACTGCCGTCGCTAAAAAAAATCGACCGCAATCTGTGCCGCCAATCGGCCCGGGAAAGGTTCGACAATAAAATAATCGCTTTAAAATACCTGTCCCTGCACAAAGCCTGATGCCTGACTCAAAGATAAAACCGCTTTGCTTACATCCCTCCGTTCCGTATTGAGGTTCACTTGCTCAACTAAAACCGATGGTCAACAGACTCAATAAAATCAGCGTTTATCTGGCCAAGCCATAAATGAGTAAACCGCATAAAATAGCGCTGATCACCTCCGGCCAGCCCTCACTTAACCCGCGATTGGTTAAGGAGGCTGATACCCTTGCAGCGGCCGGTTACGATGTACTGGTTATTTACCAATTCTGGAACCATTGGGGAACCGAGCTGGATAAACCGCTACTGGCGTCCAAAAAATGGAGTGCTATCCGGGTTGGCGGCACTCCGGAGCAAAATAAAGCAACTTATTGGTTGAGCAGGATCAGGCATAAAAGCGGGCAAAAATTTATAGATTGCCTTAGGATAAGGTCACCCTTTGCTGAAATGGCGATTGGCAGGTGTACGCATCTGCTAACTAACGAAGCACTGAAACATCATGCTGACCTGTACATCGCTCACAACCTTGCCGCACTGCCTGCTGCAGTATTAGCAGCCAAGAAGCATCAGGCAAAATGCGGTTTTGATGCCGAAGATTTTCACAGGAACGAGGTAACAGATGATATCAAAAGCATCGACCTAAAGCTCAAGCAATTTATTGAAGACAAGTATCTGCCGCAGGCAGATTACTTAACCACCAGCAGCCCGGCCATCAGTGCTGCCTATGCTGCAATATATCCGGTTGCGCCGGTTACCATTTTAAATACTTTTTGCTCAGAAAAAATCTTAACACCGGCCAATACCCATGCCGGTAAGCTTAAGTTGTTTTGGTTTTCGCAAACGATAGCAGCAGACCGCGGAATTGGTGATTGCATCGAAGCTTTAAAACAGCTCAACTTACCGGGTATCGAACTTCATTTACTTGGGCATGCAAGCGAGCAAGTAAAGAAGCAATTATTAGCCTTAGCCGGGGATAGCGTAGTCATCACCTTTAATTCGCCTATCCCTTCAGATCATATTATTTCTTATGCATCCCAATTTGATATTGGCTTGGCTATGGAAACAAGCGTGCCGTTTAACCGTAATATTTGCCTTACTAATAAAATTTTTACCTACATCCAAGCCGGGCTGGCCCTGATAGCCAGCGACACTTTGGCTCAACAGCAACTGCTGTCGGAATATCAGGGGCTTGGCAAAATCTATCAAAATGGCAACGCCGCCTTCTTAGCCGAAGCTATTTCATACTATTATCATCACCCCGAGGAGCTTTTAAAGGTCCGTAAAAACGCAATTAGGGTAGCCAGGGAGGTGTTGAACTGGGAGGAGGAAAGCCAAAAGTATCTGGCATTGATCAAAACCAAACTGGCAGAATAATGAAACGGGTACTCATCATATCACCTTACTTTCCGCCGGTAAATGCTGCGGATATGCACCGGGTGCGTACCAGTCTGCCTTATTTTAAGCACCTGGACTGGGAAGCTGAAGTGGTTATAGTTGACCCGTTTCATACCGATATGGCGCAGGACGAGTTGCTCCTGCAGAGCATTCCTGCGGATCTGAAGATCCATAAGGTAAAAGCCTTTGATAAAAGCTGGACCAGCAAATTAGGTCTCGGGAGTATTGCGCTGCGCGCCTTATGGTACTATAAAAAGTATGTGACCGATTTAATGCGCAGATCGCATTTCGACCTGATCTACTTTTCTACCACGCAGTTCCCGGTATGTATTTTGGGAGCTTATTGGAAAAAGAAGTTTAAGGTGCCATATGTGATAGATATGCAGGATCCCTGGCATTCTGACTACTACCGCGACAAGCCTAAAAATCAGCGGCCAAAAAAATACTGGTTCAGCTATCGCTTAAATAAATGGCTGGAGCCGATGGCCCTAAAAGGTGTTAATGGGCTGATCAGTGTATCTCCGGATTATATCGCTGATCTGAAATTGCGCTACCGTGAAATAGAAAATGTTCCTGGGGCTACCATCACCTTTGGCTTTTTTACGCCCGACCTGCCCATTGCACTGCAAAATCAACAGTCCTTTGAGAATGTATTAGGTAAAGACACCGTGAATATCGTTTATATTGGTCGCGGTGGCGCAGATCTGCATAGAGCCATCGCTCCGGTATTTGCCGCCCTGCAAAAAGGATTGACCCATCAGCCGGAACTTTTCGGCCACCTGAAATTCTATTTTATTGGTACAAGTTATGCGCCCAAAGGTATGGGCACACCAACTATATTACCGCTTGCGGCACAATATGGCGTAGAAAAACAGGTAGTGGAGCTGACCGACAGGGTAAGCTACTATCATACGCTGAACATCCTGCAACAAGCTGATGCCCTTTTTATACCGGGTTCGGATGACCCTAAATACACGGCATCCAAACTTTACCCCTATCTGCTTACAAAAAAACCGCTGCTTGCCATCTTCCACCCGGATAGCCCTGCAGTAAACACTTTAAAAAGCTGCACCACTGATGCCGTTTTATTTACTTTAACAGATGGCAAAGAATCACTCTATCAAACGCTGGAGGCCTGGGGAAAAGGCATTTTTAAACCGATCGAACTGAGCGAAAAAATCGAAAACTATAATGCCGCTCATCTGGCTGCGCAGCAGGTAGCACTATTTGTAAAGGCAATAAATTATTTTGAGAGAACGCATACAAACGCTTGACGGACTGAGATTCCTGGCTGCCCTGGGCGTGCTTTGGACCCATACCTGGACATACCACGGTAATCCGCGCTGGTATATGGGTAAGTTTGACCTGGCCAACATCCTAGCGCTTGGCGCTAATGGGGTAGATATGTTTTTTGCCATTAGCGGCTTTTGTATGTACTACTTTTACACCCGCAAAACCGATTTTACTTACCCCGATTTTGGGCGCTTTTTATTTAAACGCTGGATAAGGCTTTCCCCTGCTTTTTATACCATAACGTTGATCTACATCCTGGTGCTGAAAATCTTTTATCATTCCGATATCAATATCATTTACAACATGCTGCATAATGTATTTTATGTAAGCTACTTTTTTGACCAGTACATCACCGCTTCCTATTACTGGACACTTGGCGTGGAATGGCAGTTCTATCTCATCATTCCATTCCTGCTCATCTATCAAAATAAAATAGGCTTCAAAAAAACGTTCGGCATTATCTTCGGCTTTATTCTTATGGCCGCCATCGTATCGGTGTTTATCACTAAAGGCAGTTATTACCAGTTGGGCGGTTCCATTCTTTTCCGCGGCATAGAGTTTGGCTGGGGCATCATAGTAGCAAGGCTGATCCTGAAAAATATCACCATAAAAACCTATCGTGCGGCCTGGATGCTGCTATTCATCATTGTAACCTATACCGGGCGGATCTTTATCTCCAAACCCGTATTAAGTCTCTCTAAAGATTATTTCGATCTGTACAGGCTGAGTGGTTTTACATTAATGAGCCTGGGCTTTTCGGGTATTTTATATCTTGCGGTAACCTCAACCAAATGGCTTAATATCATCCTGGGCAACCGGATTTTTAAAACAATGGGCCGCATCTCCTTTAGCTTTTACTTGCTGCACGGAATTATCTTCCCGGTGGTAGGCGATTTTACCAAGGCACATTTTACATTTACAACCGGCATTGCTGCACCGCTGATGACAACCCTTATCAGTGCGCTTATCCTGTATCCTTTATCGCTTTTAAGCTATACCTGTTTGGAGAAGCCCTTTTTAAACATGGGTAACCTAACCACCAAATGAAAAAGCTGGCCATCGTAACCACTCACCCGATCCAGTACTACGCGCCGGTGTTTAAATTGATTGCGCAACAAGTTGATGTATGCGTATTTTATACCTGGGGACAGCAGTCGCTTACAAAAACTGACCCCGGCTTTGGCAAGACAGTTACCTGGGACCTTGATTTGCTGGAGGGGTATAATTACGTTTGGCTCAACAACACAGCGGGCGATCCGGGATCTCATCATTTCAAGGGCATCATAAATCCTGATATCACGCATCAAATTCAAAACTGGCAGGCTGATGCGGTATTGGTAATTGGCTGGGCATATCAAAGCCATTTGAAAGTGCTTCGCTTTTTTAAAGGCAAGATCCCGGTTTTGTTTCGCGGGGATTCCACCCTGCTTGATCAGCAACCCGGAATAAAGCATATCCTCAAATCCATATTCTTAACGTGGGTATATAACAGTATTGATTTTGCATTTTATAACGGGATAAATAACAAAGCGTATTTTACAAAATATGGTTTAAAAGAAGATCAGTTGATCTTCGCGCCGCATGCCATAGATAACCACCGGTTTGGGCAGCCAAGGAAAGCAGAAGTTAGCGCGTTGAGAAGGCAGTTACATATCTCCACTAATCATATTCTGATCCTTTTCGCAGGGAAGTTTGAAGCTAAAAAAGATCCTTTATTGTTGCTGAACGCTTTTTTAAAACTTACGGACAAAAGCTGCCACCTGCTATTTGTGGGTAACGGCCACCTGGAAACTGAACTGAAGCGCAACGCCGCAGGAACGGATAACATCCACTTTATGGATTTTCAAAATCAATCCTACATGCCGGTGATCTACCAGGCTTGCGATTTATTTTGCCTCCCCTCCAAAGGGCCGGGTGAAAGCTGGGGCCTCGCTGTCAACGAAGCAATGGCCTGCGAAAAGGCCGTTCTGGTATCTGATAAAGCAGGTTGCGCGGCTGATTTAGTAGCGGCTGGCGTTAACGGTTATGTTTTTAAAAATGGCGATGAAGCAGATCTGTTGCAGTATTTAACTAAGCTCACTCAAGCCGGCGATGTATTGGAGCGGTTTGGAGAGCAGTCTGGAGAGTTAATAGCCGGCTGGAATTTCCAAAAAGTTGCAGATACTATCGTTAACCAATTTATCTCAGGCTAAATGTATCTTTACACTCCCGATAATTGTTGGGGGATATCAATATAAATGGGCAACAAAGGTCTCGAACGCTATTTAGTACTTTTTATACCCTGGGCGCTGGCATCCCTGTTGGCTTCAGATCCCGCATTATCGTACCTGATTGCCTGGGCTGGATCGTTCCTGATTTTTGCGCTAACATTAACCGGCTGGGTAACGCCAATCCCATCCGACCGCAGTTTTAGCGAACAACTGATGAGGCCGCTGTTTGTAATGCAGATCATTTTTGCCGGATACATGTGTTGCACATCCATATTCTATTTCATGAACGTTTTGGGCTATGATAACTTTGTGAAACCCGCATTGGTTACCGTAAATCAGGATAAATTGCTCATCACTGCCCAATGCCAGCGCTACTACAGCCTTGGCCATGCCTCTTTCGTATCGGGAATTTTGATGTTTATGAACTACCCGAAAAAGAAGAAATACTACATAGAACAAGATACACTGGCTAACTTGCTCATGAAGCTCGCGCTGATCACATTTCCATTGTCGACCCTATTTTTAAAAGTGCCTGGGTTCACCCAGTTTTATTTCCAGTTTAGTTCCCTAAGTTTTATAGCTGGTACGCTGGCTCTTGCTTTTGCCATACCGCTCAGGAAATCGGCCAACACGATGATCTGCGGTTTGCTTTACCTGTTTAACTTCTATAATGCTTTAACATCGGGTTTTAAAGAACCCATCATCATCAGCGTACTTGTTTTTGGCATCTTTCTGTATCCGAATTATAAAAAAATGGTGACTGTCATATTTGTCCCGGTCCTGTTTCTGTTATTCGTTGTCCTGCCAACTTATATGGGGGCTTTTCGCGGGGCAGCTGCGGAAGGCGATACCAACGCAGATGAAGCCGCACAGACCGCCCTTGATGCTACTTTAAATGAGGAAGACAGTTCTAACTGGGGGTTCCTTGTTTTCCGGTTGAGCGAAATTGACATGTTCACCAATTATGTGCAATCGACCCCCAAAACCGTGGATTATTATGGAACGTTATTGTTTAAACAATCAGCCATTGCAATCGTTCCGCGTGTATTCTGGCCTTCAAAACCAATAACCGAAACACTGATTATGGAGCGTGTTTACAACGCAGGTGTTGTTAACCGGGGGTCGCAGGTATCTGCAAAACCCGCCGTTATTGTTGATGCCTACTTAACAGCAGGGCCTATTGGCATAGTGCTATGCCTATGGGCTTACGGTGCTATTGCGCAGCTGATTTCGGTAAAGGCCGAAGAACTATTTGGAGGATATATCCTGGGCAGTGCCCTTATATTCAGCGGCTTGTTTCAGGCGTTCTGGCGGGGCCTGAGTTTCGAGTTTATGATCAACGCCATATTTTGGAGCTATATCAGCATGATCGTCATTTTCCGGGTTCTAAGATCGCGGGATATTTTAAAAGAAATTTGAAGTTGCTTCACGTTATTGCTGCTTATAAACCAGCCTATATTTATGGCGGCCCAACCATGTCGGCTGCCATGCTTTGCGAAGAATTAGCTAAAGCGGGCATATCGGTTACTGTTTATGCAACCACAGCCAACGGCGCCGTTGAGCTGCCTGTAGCAACAAACCTACCCCAAAACATCGATGGGGTAACCGTAACTTACTTTAATCGCATCACAAAAGATCATACGCACTTTTCACCAGCGCTGATAAAGCACCTTTGGCGCGAGGTTAAAACTTTTGATGCGGTACATATTCATGCCTGGTGGAATTTGGTTTCGCTATTTGCTGCAATGGTAGCCATAGCGCGGGGGGTACCCGTGTTCCTATCACCGCGGGGCACCTTAAGCGCCTACTCCTTCGGAAACCGAAACACCGGTGCTAAAAAAATGATCCATTTGCTGGCGGGCAGGTGGCTTTTGCGCAAAAGCCACCTGCATACAACATCGGCCCGTGAAACTGCTGCAATAACGAAGCTGGTGAGCCCTGTCAGCATAGCCGAATTACCAAATTTTGTAAAGCTGGATGTGGCCTTACCGTTAACCGAAAAGCCGGTAGCAAACCTGCTAAAGCTTCTCTTTCTTTCTCGGATAGAAGAAAAAAAGGGGCTTGACATTCTATTAAAGGCGCTGAAATTAATTTCGGTGCCCTATCACCTAACCATTGCCGGTGATGGCGATGCCGCTTACCTCAAACAACTAAAAACATTAAGTGAAGATAGTGCGGCACACATCACCTGGGCAGGTTTTTATGGCAACGACAAGTTTCATTTGATTCAGCAGCATCACCTGTTGGTATTGCCTTCGCATGATGAGAATTTCGGCAATGTGGTGATAGAAAGTTTAAGCGCCGGCACAGCGGTTCTAATCAGCGAACAGGTTGGCCTGGCAGATTATGTACTTAAACATCAATTGGGCTGGGTGTGTAAAACCAACCCGCAATCTGTAGCTGATGCTATAAACAACATCGGTAAAAACCAACTGCAAAAACTTAACAGCATTACAGCGACAGCACCGGGTATCGTGAGACAAAACTTTACCGGTGAGGCGCTCGTACAAAAGTATATCAACCTTTACCAAAAAATCATCCGCGCATGAGCGACTATAAAGATTACGGCTTCCATACGAATGTTATCACCCATAATTTAAAGTACATGCTTGGCCCGCTGATTAAAATGCTGGATTTGAACAAAAATCAATGCATTTTAGATCTCGGTTGCGGCAATGGATACCTTGTCAACTACCTGGTTTCGTTAGGCTATAATGCTTACGGTACCGACGCATCTGAAAAAGGCATTATAATAGCCAAACAAACCAACCCCGAAAGGTTCTTTGTACAGGATCTGTCTACCGGCAAATTGCCGGATGAACTGCAGGGCATCAGCTTCGATACCATTATATCTACCGAAGTGATTGAGCACCTGTACGATCCGGAAGCCTTTATCGATTTTTGTAAACAGCAGTTAAAACCCGGCAGTGAACTCATTCTCTCTACGCCCTACCACGGCTATTTAAAAAATCTGCTGCTGAGTATTACCAACAAGTGGGACCAGCATATTAACCCGCTATGGCTGGGGGGGCATATCAAAATGTGGTCGGCGGCAACTTTAACAAGGCTGCTAACCGGCAAAGGGTTTACCGTAACACAGTTTGAAGGCTGCGGCCGGGTTCCGTATCTTTGGATGAGCATGATCATTAAAGCACGCCTGAATTGAACCAGCATTTTTCTTTCATCATATTAACTTATAATGAAGAAATTCATTTACCGCGGCTGTTGGCATCCATCCGCGGGCTGGATGCCTCCATTTTCGTCCTTGATTCCTTTAGTACCGATACCACCTGTATTATCGCTCAGGCCGCCGGAGCTACTGTACAGCAAAACATTTTTGTAAACCATCCATCCCAATGGGATTTTGCGCTTAAAAACTTTGCAATCAACACCCCCTGGGTAATTTGTTTAGATGCCGACCAGGTGTTAACACCTGAGCTTTACCTGCGCTTGCAAAACTTTGATGACAAAAACTTTAAACACGTTAACGGCATTTACTTTAGCCGCAAAAACTACTTCAAAGGCCGATGGATAAAACATGGCGGCTACTACCCTTTCTATCTGCTTAAAATGATCAGGTATGGTGTCGGCTATTCAGATCTGAACGAGAATATGGATCATCGCTTCATTGTGCCCGGCAGTACCGTGATCTGGAAAGACGGACATCTTTTGGAAGAGAATCTGAAAGAAAATAAGATCAGCTTCTGGATTGATAAGCATAACAAATACAGCGACCTGCTGGCATTGGAAGAAACCGAGCGCATATTGGGCCTGCGCAGCCAAACCATAAAGCCCCGCTTTTGGGGTTCGCCGGATGAGCGCACCGCCTGGCTCAAACAATTATGGTGGCAGCTGCCGCGCTATGTAAGGCCCACGCTGTATTTTACCTACCGGATAATTTTTAAATTGGGCATCCTCGATGGCAGAACTGGTATCATTTTCCATTTTTTGCAGGCCTTTTGGTTTAGATTGGTGGTAGATATAAAAATAGACGAACTGATAAAACACTCCGAAAATGCAGATCGCGATAAAAAATAACGTTGCCATTTGGTTTAGCATCAGGTTTTTGGGGCTGTTCCTGCTTTGCTACTATTTTAATATTATGTTCTTTGGCATCACCCAACCCGGACATAATTACGTTGCTTTTCTGGATCAGCACTTAAACTATATCGACTGGCTGCGCTGGGGCCTGCTGCATCTTTCTGCTACTTTGCTGCGTGCCTTTGGGTTTACCGTAATTGTAAGTAAAACAGAATTGCTGGTAGCGGGCCATGGCATTATCCAATTGATCTATACCTGCCTTGGCTTAGGGGTGATGAGTTTTTTTACGGCCTTTGTTCTTACTTATCCAAAAAAACTCAAGGCAAAACTCTTGTTTTTATTCGGCGGCTTGCTGGGCATTCAGCTGCTAAACGTGATCCGCCTGATGCTGCTGGCTTTGTACTGGGACCGCAGCAAAGCCCGGATAATTGATCATCACGTTTTATTTGATGTGATGATCTACCTGGTTATCATCGTTACTTTGTATTATTGGATCAATAACAAGCGCAGCAATCCCGATGCAAAAAACTGATCTCGCCATTTATAATAATCACCCTTATAACCCCGGCGGCAACGTCTTAAAGCGCTTGCTTTGGTATTATGTAAACGCGATTGTTTTTAACACCCATCTTTTCCCGGTGAGTGGCTTGAAGATTTTTTTATTAAAGCTTTTCGGGGCTAAAATTGGTGTTGGTGTGGTTATTAAACCTGCCGTAAACATTAAATATCCGTGGTTACTCAGCGTGGCAAACCACACCTGGATTGGCGAAGGTGTATGGATAGATAACCTGGTAATGGTAACTATCGGCAGCAATGTTTGCATCTCCCAGGGCGCCATACTGCAAACCGGCAGTCACAATTATAAAAAGCACGCCTTCGATTTGATAACCGGGGGCATTGTTTTGGAAGATGGTGCGTGGATAGGCTGCTCCGCCATCATTAACCAGGGCATTAGGGTTGGTACGCATGCTGTGCTTACTACAGGATCAATTGCTACTAAAAACTTAGCACCCTATTTTATCTACCAGGGCAACCCGGCGGTAAAGATCCGCCCGAGAGCGATTGAATAATATGATAGTGAAAAGAATAGCTTTCTGTTTGATACTGGTGATCATCATTTCCGGAGCAGGCTGCAAAAGCAAGTCCCAATCAACGGAAGACCCGCGCGAGAAAAACAGGGTGATCGATAGCACCGCGTTAGCCTACCTAGAATCGGTCAGCAAAAACGATACTACGGCGGTTTTTGTGTTTACCAAGGATTTTCCCGAAACGAAGCGTTTAAAAAACAGCAAGATCATCATTAAACCGCTTAATCAGGATCTCCGCATCAATTATGACGCATATGTGCGGAAGGAATATATGGGCCCCTTGTACATCCTGCTGCCGGCTTATTACACGGGCATCAGGGCATCAGTGATTCTTAAATGCTTCCCGGCATATAAAGGGTTTACGCTCAAAGATCTCAGCGAAAATTACGTGGTGTATTATTCAGATCAGCAACGGTAAACTACCGGTTGATCTCTTTCCAAAGCAAATCCTTCAGCTCGGTGATATTCTTCTGCGCCACCGACGAGATAAATACATAAGGAATCCCCTCCGGCACTTCCTTCTCCATCTCTGCCTGTAATTCGGCATCCAGCATATCACTTTTCGTAATGGCCAGCACGCGGGGTTTGTGCATCAATTCTTCATTGTATTCGCTCAATTCCCGTAGTAGAATATCATATTCTTCTTTAATGCTGCGCGAAGTATCTGCAGGTACCATAAACAACAGCACCGAGTTACGCTCGATATGGCGCAGGAAACGGATCCCCAGACCCTTACCCTGTGACGCTCCCTCTATAATACCCGGAATATCGGCCATAACAAACGATTTGTTGTTACGGTATGCTACGATACCCAAGTTAGGAACAAGCGTTGTAAAGGCATAATCTGCAATCTCCGGCTTGGCGGCAGATACGACCGAAAGAAGGGTGGATTTACCCGCATTAGGGAAACCAACCAAACCTACATCAGCCAGGATCTTAAGCTCCAGTATATTCCAGTCCTCCTGTCCGTCTTCGCCCGGTTGCGCAAAACGCGGTGTTTGGCGGGTGGCGGTTTTAAAATGCCAGTTACCCAGCCCTCCCCTGCCACCGCTGGTCAGGATCTTTGTTTCGCCGTCGTGGTTAATTTCAAAAATGATCTCGCCGGTTTCTGCATTTTTGCAGATTGTTCCCAATGGTACTTCAAGGATCTCATCGCGGCCTGTTTTACCGCTTCTTTGCGAGCTGCCACCGGCATCCCCGTCGCCTGCAATAACATGCTTACGGAATTTAAGGTGCAGCAATGTCCATAACTGGGCGTTACCTTTTACAATAACATGGCCTCCCCGGCCGCCATCGCCACCGTCTGGTCCACCCATCGAGGTTAAAATATCCCTGTGTAAATGCGAAGAACCTGCACCTCCGTGGCCGGAACGGCAGCAGATCTTTACATAATCAACAAAATTTGAACCCTGCGACATAACTCTTTTTTTAAAGACGGAAAGTCCGAAAGTCAGTAAAGTCCGAAAGATAGAAATTTAACTTCCTTCTTTCGGACTTTACCGACTCATCCGACTTACGGACTATTTCTTAATAAGTATCTACAACTGTGAGGATAGCAGCAAAAATATCTTCTACCGATCCAATGCCGTTTATACTTGTAAACTTATTTTGGTTTTGATAAAACCCTGCAACAGGTGCAGTTTCATCATTGTATACTTTAATTCGTTTGCGAATCACCTCCGGGTTGGCATCATCCGGCCGGCCCGAGCTTTTTCCCCGCAATAATAAACGGTGCTCTAATTCATCGTCGTTCACTTCCAGGGCAATCATACCGGATATCGCTGCATCCTTTGATGCAAGCAAATTATCCAATGCTTCAGCTTGTGCAACGGTGCGCGGAAAGCCATCGAAAATAAATCCTTTGGCATCCTTATTCGAATCCAGCTTATTACTGATCATGCCAATCACAACAGCATCGGGAACTAACTTGCCCTCATTCATCAGTTTTTTTGCCTCCAGGCCCAGTTCTGTGCCTTGTGCAATTTCGCCACGCAATAAGTCACCTGTTGAAAGATGAATTAACCCGAACTTTTCAATAAGATCTTGTGATTGAGTACCCTTCCCTGCTCCGGGGGGACCAAACAGTACTAAGTTAAGCATCCCTTTTGTTTAAAAATTAAAAAAGCCTTTGTGAACAATCCGCAGAGGCTTAATTTTTTTTCACTTCGATTGAGACAGAATCTCTGATAAGTGGTTGTAATATGTGCACTTGTAGGGATTCGAACCCCAAACCTTCTCATCCGTAGTGAGATGCTCTATCCAATTGAGCTACAAGTGCCTTTCCGGTTAATGGTATCTTAAATCGTAAACCGATATATGACCCTTTTTTAACGGACTGCAAAAATAGAACTTTCTTTTTAATCTTACTACTTTTTTTGAAAAAAATATAGAGAGCCTTGTTTTACAGCACTATAAAGCAAAGCCGCAGCTTACTTTACCACTTCGGCTATGGCATCAAAGTTTGGCAAATCGCCTGCGTTTTCCAATACTTCCGCGTAAATGATATTTTGCTGTTCGTCGATAACAAAAGCAGCGCGTTTGGATACACCTTTCATCCCGAAGGCAAATTCGGCATATAAGGCACCGTAAGCGTCAGATACCTCTTTATTGAAATCAGACAGCAGCGGAAACTGGTAAGCGTTCTCTTCTTTAAATTTTGCTAAAGTAAATGGTGAATCTACCGATATGCCCAGGATCTGCGCGTTAAGGCCATCATAGTAACCAAAACTATCGCGCATGGTGCATAGCTGGGTGGTGCAGACACCGGTAAACGCTAAAGGGAAAAAGTGAATTACTACCTTTTTTCCTTTAAAATCGGCCAGGGAAACTTCTTTAAGATCTGATGAGGTTAATGTAAACTGCGGGGCGGGGTTACCTGATTGTAATGGCATGGTGTTTAAATTTTATGCAAATAAAGGGTATTAACACCACCTTACAATACCTACCTGCGTAAACTGTGTTTTTTTTACAAAATCCCTGCAAAATATTTGGAATTGTTAAATTATCACCTAAATTTGAAGTGTACTACCTAACTAATACACTAATGATTGAATTTAATAATTTGTCTTTTGGTTATTCAAGCAAAAAGCTGCTGTACAAAAACCTTACACTCTCAATAGCAAGCGGAAGTATCTACGGTTTACTGGGCAAAAATGGCGCCGGGAAATCAACGCTGCTTAAAAATATGGCAGGCACTTTATTCCCGGTAAGTGGTGGTATAACTATCGATGGTATGACCCCCGGAAGCCGCAAACCATCGTTCCTGCAAACTATTTACTACCTGCCCGAAGATGTTTATGTACCGGCCCTCACCATTAAACAATACCATAATCTATTTGCACCTTTTTATCCTTTGTTTAACAAGGATGATTTTTACAATTATCTGCAGGAGCTTGATGTAGCGGTTGATGGCAAGCTGAACAAGCTATCATTCGGGCAGCAAAAAAAGTTTGTTATCGCATTTGCGCTGGCCTGCAATACCAAATTGCTGCTGATGGATGAGCCTACAAACGGATTGGATATTCCATCCAAAGTTCAATTCAGAAAATTGATTGCTTCGGTAATGACTGAAGACCGCATTATCTTCATATCAACCCACCAGATCCGCGATCTGGAGACCATGATAGATAAGGTAATAATTGTGGATAACGGCAACCTGCTGCTGCATTCTTCTATTGCAGATATTGCCGATAAACTTTGCTTTAAAACCGTATCAGAAATACCCCCGGGTGCTCAAGTATTATATGCGGAAAAAATGCTGCGGGGCACGGCGGTGATCTTAGAAAACACCACGGGAGAAGATTCGGCAATTAACCTGGAGCATCTTTTTAATGGCGTGACAGAAAATCCGGCTATGGCCAAACAACTATTTGCAATCAATTAAAATCTTTTGATCATGAATGATACTTTCAATCTTACCCGTTTTGGGCTGCTGCTCAAAAAATCGGTATTAGAACGGGCAATGCAAATCCTTGGCCTTATGGCCTTTGTACTTTGCTTTACCCTTATCTCCTACTCCATTTTGGTATACATTGGGGGTTGGGTTGGTGCACAAACCATGTCATTTGTCTGGGGTTTTATAGGGGGCGGCGTGTTTTTATCCTCCATGGTGTTTAGCTACTTTAACACCAATGCCGGTGGGTCGGCGTATTTAACCCTGCCAGCTTCCGCATTAGAAAAATGGCTTTGCGGCGTACTCTTAACGGGCGTTTTCTTTTGCCTTATATTTTTCGGTTTTTACCGGCTAATCGATTATTGCTTTGTAACCGCCTATCATAACGGACTAGACCGCAATAGCCCGCTATACAAAAATATGTATAATGCCGTGTATATCTTTCCGTTCGAAGGGAACATCGTAAGGCAGTCCACCACCCTGTTTCTTAACTTTACCGGCATCATGCTGGTGGGGCAGTTGTACTTCAATAAAGTTGCATTAGTAAAAGTGGCCCTGGTAACCTGTGCTATTATGGGCTTTATTTACTTTTTAAATTTAGCAGTGGCCACCATGCTACTAGGTAAAATAGATATAGCTTTTCCTTATTATACAGTTTTAATAAACATGGGGTCTGAGGTTGGCAATGTAGAATTGCCCGAGGGAGTAGTAGCAGTGCCCAATGCATTTTTTCAATACATTTTGCCGGTCATACTATGGTTAACGGCTTATATAAGGCTAAGAGAGAAAGAAATTTAAAATGGAGTTTAGAGAGAAACAGGCAATATACCTGCAAATAGCCGAATACGTTTGCGAGCAGATCTTGCTTAAACAGTGGAAACTGGGTACTAAGATCATCAGCATCCGTGAATTGGCCGTTATGATGGAAGTAAACCCCAACACGGTGCAGCGCGCCTACGATTTTCTGCAACAACGGGAGATTATAACCAATAAGCGTGGCGTAGGCTATTTTGTGGAAGATGGAGCCATGAAAAAAGTGATCAACGTTAGGAAAGAACAATTTTTGGAAAACGAACTCCCTGTGTTTTTACGAAGCATGTACCTGCTTGATATCCCGATGGAAGAAATTGAGATGAGGTACGAAAAATTTATCGATCAGAATTTTAAAGAGAAAAAGCATGAAGACTAAAGCAGCAAAATTAAGCACCATTATACTAACCAGCGTATTTGTATTAATGGTTTTGGGCGTTTTTGCATCTAACCTTGTATTTAAAAATGTTTACGATAACGTAGATAAAAGCGATCTGTATTGGAATTACAATAAGGTAAATACACAACCTTTTAAACACCTGCAGCTGGATGGCGGTAACATTACCCAAATTGTGTTTGAGCAAAATAAAAATGCCTCTGTAAGGGTGCTTAACTATTGGCGGGAATACAAAAAGGATATAACCTTTAAAGCCTTTGTTAAAAATGACACCCTGCACCTGATCTTCCCGAACAAATATCAAAATCCCGGTGAAAAAAACTGGATGCAGAATAGGGTGCTGGTACGCTTGTTTGCACCGCAACTACTATCGATTGATGCCAAAGATACCAACTTTGAGTTGCAGCGTTTTAAACAACCCAACCTGAGCATCATTTTAAAAGGCAGATCGAGGCTGGAAGTAGAGAGCTATAATCACAGTTTTGATACGCTTAAGGTAGTCCAGGCAGATTCAAGCCAGGTGACCTTCGAGATGGCTCCTGAATTGAAAGGATCAAAAACGATGCGTTTTGGCTATGTTGCCGCCAATTTGAAAGATTATACTATATTGGATATTGGACACGGTTACGCCGATAAAGTAAATTTAAATATTACCGATAGCGCTGCAGTTATCCTTTCTGGGAAGTCTTTAAAGGCGATCCGTAAATAGGATTTCCTAACTAAATTAATCCACGAAAATGCGAATCGGACAGGTAAGTTTACTGGTTAGGGATTACGATGAAGCTATAGCATTTTACACCCAAAAACTAGGCTTTGAATTAATAGAAGATACCGCTCTATCCAATACTAAGCGCTGGGTTGTGGTAGCACCCCAGGGCTCCGGCTTTCGCTTATTACTTGCAAAAGCAGTTGGCGAAGAGCAGTTAAAGCAAATAGGTAACCAAACCGGAGGCAGGGTGTTCCTTTTTTTGTACACCGGCGACTTTTGGCGCGAATACAATTGCCTAAGTGCTAAGGATGTAAAATTTGTCCGTCCTCCTTCCGAAGAATCGTATGGTACCGTGGCAGTTTTTGAAGATCTGTATGGCAACCTTTGGGATTTGATCCAGGAAAAAAAATAATAATATTATTTTATAACTAAACATTTAGTTATACATTTACTTTACTTGCTAACTTAAGTAAATGCTATACCATGTTTAAAAATCTAATAAAAACAGCTTTTCGCAGTCTGCAAAAAAACAAGGGCTTTACGGTGATCAACATCCTTGGCCTTGCACTGGGTTTGGCTACCTGCCTGCTGATTGTATTTTATGTAGCCGATGAACTAAGCTATGACCGCTACAACACCAACTATGCAAGAATTTACAGGGTAAATACTGATCTTAAGATAAAAGGCACCATTACCCGGTTTGCTATAGCGGCCAACCCGGTAGCTGCTGCTTTAAAAGAGAACTTCCCCGTGGTGGAGAAAACAACCCGCATCACCCCGGCATTAAATATCCGTTTTAAAAAAGGCGAAGAAAGCATTAGCGAAACCAGCGTTATATATAGCGACCCGGGCATATTTGACGTTTTTACGCTCCCGATGATTGATGGCGATCCAAAAACGGCATTAACAGATCCTCATGCAGTGGTAATAAGCGAATCTATCGCTAAAAAATACTTTAACCGTACCAACGTAGCGGGCCAAAGCATGTTTATGATTACGGATAGTTTAAATCATAAAATAACCGGAGTGATAAAAGACATCCCTGCACAATCTCATTTCAGGGCAGATATCATCATGCCGTTAAACGCCCCGCCAAATAACAACTGGAATGGTATCAGCCCTTTCAGCACCTACATTTTAGTGGCCAACAATGCGGATCCAAAAAGCCTGGAAAGCAAATTTGGCGCGCTGATGAAAAAAAATCTCAATACTCCCGCGTTTGATTACGATAAGTTTGAAGCAAACGGCAATTACCTGCGGCTAAATCTTACGCCGTTAAAGGAGATTCACCTGCAATCTAACCGGGTAAACGAACTGGGGATTAACGGAAACCTCCAATACGTTTACATATTTGCAACCATTGCCGTTTTTATTCTGCTGCTGGCCTGCATCAATTTCATGAACTTGTCTACAGCGCGCTCGGCAAATCGCGCCCGCGAGGTGGGCGTACGCAAAGTACTTGGCTCATCGCGCGCATACCTGGTTGCCCAGTTCCTTGCCGAATCGCTCATGGTTACTTTCACGGCCGGGGTTATCGCTATACTAATTGTATGGGCCCTGCTGCCGCTGTTTAATCAGCTGGCCGATAAACAACTAACCGTTACGGGGCAAGCGGCTGCCTTGATACTACCCGCCCTGATGGTTGTTGTGCTGGTGGTTGGTTTACTGGCCGGCTCCTACCCGGCGTTTTTCTTGTCGGCTTTTAAACCTATCAACGTTTTAAAAGGCAGGTTAACCGCGGGCTTTAAGGGCGGTGCATTACGCAGTTCACTGGTGGTTTTACAATTCGCTATATCGATATTCCTGATCACCAGCACCATCGTTATTTACAACCAGATTACCTATATCCAAAATAAAGATCTTGGCTTTAACCGCAACCAGGTATTGGTTATTAAAAACGCACACGCGCTACCAGATCCAAATGTGTTTAAAAACGAAGTGAAAAAATTGCCGGGCGTATCAAGCGCTACCTTAACCAGCCACTTACCTGTGGGTGATAAGTGGCCAAGTCAGTTTATATCACAATCCGGCAAACCGGGCACCCTAAGCAATCTGTGGCCCGTAGATGAAGAATACCTGAGCACTATGGGTATCAAACTTTCGGAGGGCCGTGATTTTTCCAAACAATTCCTATCAGATTCTGCTGCCGCCATTATCAACGAAACAGCTGCCAGAATTTTGGGGTACGATGGCAGCCCTATCAACAAAAACATCACCACCGGTTCTGGCCCCAATGCCCGGCAATATCATATTATTGGTGTGGTAAAAGATTTTAATTTCCATTCACTCCGGGATAATATTTCACCGTTGGTGCTGATATCCGCCAGCGACTGGATGGCCAGCCTAAGTATAAAAGTAAGTACCCAAAACCTGCCCCCGCTGTTGAATAAAGTGAAAGCCACCTGGCGCAGCGTATCGCCCGATCAGCAATTTGGGTACGAGTTTATGGATGAGCGATTTGATACCTTATACCGCACCGAAACACGGCTGGGTAAACTATTTACCATTTTTACCTCGCTGGCTATCGTTATTGCCTGCCTGGGCTTATTTGGCCTGGCCGCCTATGCTGCAGAACAGCGTAGCCGGGAAATTAGTATCCGCAAGGTGCTTGGTGCAGGCGTTTCACAATTAGTTAACATGCTTTCTATGGATTTCATAAGGCTGGTCATCATCGCTATTATGATCGCAACACCCATTGCCTGGCTGGTGATGCAAAAATGGCTGCAGGGCTTTGCTTATCGCCAAACCATCCAGTGGTGGGTGTTTTTAGCACCGGGCATTCTTTCCATAATGATCGCTTTCCTAACAGTCAGCTATCAATCGATAAAAGCGGCATTGATCAACCCGGCAGATAGCTTACGGGGAGAGTAATTTGCATTTAAAAAATATCCTTTGTAAAGTTTGGCACCGCTATATTTGTGTAAACAATACATAATGCCGGAAGTAGTTGTAAAATATAAGGGTGAAAGGGCCTTAAAAGCTTTGCAGGAATTGACAAAGATTTTTGACATTGTTATTCAAAAATCATTGAAAGATACTGGAAATAAAGGTGAACTACCCAAAATTTCACCTTTAGCGTACGCCAAAGATCCGGATATTACTGCCTTAGCAGGAATTTGGGAAGGCAAAGACATTACACTAGAAGAATTACGTTAAAACGCCTGGGGGGAAAGAATTTGAGTATAGTTGTTTGCGATACAAATAATCCCGGCCTGCATCATGTAAGGTGAAGGAAGAGAATGATCTGGTATATTGATTCCCGTTGAAACATATCCGCCGATGCAAAGTTTGTAACTTGGAGATTACATTGTTATGAAAGCGATTATTGTTACCCAGCCGGGCGGCCCAGAGGTTTTAGAATTACAGGAGCGCCCGGTTCCATCCTACAGCGCCGACGAGGTATTAGTAAAAGTAATGGCCGCAGGCATTAACAGGCCTGACGTTTTTCAGAGAAAGGGTAATTACCCGCCCCCGCAAGGTGCACCAAAGGATATCCCCGGACTGGAACTGGCAGGCACGGTAACCAAAGTGGGTGCAAACGTTACCAGGTGGAAAGCCGGCGACAAAGTATGTGCATTGGTGATGGGCGGCGCTTATGCCGAATACTGCAACGTACCGGAGGGCCAGTGCTTAGCCATCCCCGAAAGGTTAACTTATGCAGAAGCCGCATCGCTCCCCGAAACTTTTTTTACGGTATGGAGCAACGTGTTCGACCGAGCAAAATTATTGCCGGGAGAAAGCCTGCTGGTACATGGTGGCAGCAGCGGCATTGGTGTTACCGCTATTCAGCTGGCAAAATCGTTTGGTAACAAGGTATATATCACTGCAGGAAACGCGGAAAAATGTAGGTTTTGCGAGGATTTGGGTGCAGATAAAGCCATTAATTACAACGATGAAAACTTCGGCGAAGCTATTGATCAGCTAACCGGCGGTAAAGGCGTGGATGTAATTTTGGATATGGTTGGCGGGGATTACACAGCCCTAAACATCAAATGCCTGGCTAATGACGGGCGCTTAGTGCTGATTAATGCGATGAAAGGAAACAGGGCGGAGGTGAACCTTTCCGAAATTATGCGCAAGCGGCTGATCGTTACCGGGTCGATGCTGCGTGCAAGGGATGTTGGATTCAAAGCGGCTATCGCCCGCCAGCTGGAGGAGCATGCCTGGCCGCTCCTCGCATCAGGCAAAATAAAACCTGTTGTTTATAAGATCTTCCCTGCCGGAGAAGCAGCAAAAGCACACGAACTTATGGAAAGCAGCAGCCACATGGGTAAAATAATACTGACTTTTAATGATGGGGATGACCAGATTTAAAGATCTAAGCACTGGTAAGGGTTGATGATCAATTGCCCTGCTAATGTCAAACCAGACGGTTTCAATGTTGTTAAGGAACCATCAAAAAATGTAAAGCGCAACCGGGATCATTAACCGCCAGAGGTGATTCACAAAAAGTGTTTCACTGCGTTGAGTACCGGTTTCAAATTTCTATAAACACCTGTTAATGAACTGTTTATAACGCATCGTCTATAAAAAAGGGCGTTTCACAGAAAACACTAAACGCTTGATAATCAAACAGAAAGGTGTTTCACCCGATTCACATTCTCGGAATGAAACACCTGTCTAAAAAACCCCGTTTGTCGGCGCCTAATTGATACGATTATGGTAGTTTAACACCTATATAAGCTGATACATTTGCCGCCGGAATATTTGAACCATATTGCTTATTAATAGCTTTGATGAACTCATTGGCTACCAGTGCATAACCCCTCGGCGTTAAATGCACACCATCCAGCGAGAAAATACCACCGCTGATATAGTTAGAGTTTACGCTGACACCATCAACAACCATCCCGTTGGTTTTAATGTTGTTCAGGAAAGTGTATGCATCAAAAACAGCAAGGCCTTTAGTTGCAGCTGCTGCTTTAATGGTGGTATTGTATGATGTTACGTAATCTTTAACCAGCGTCACCTCGTTTACATCCAGCACATATTGATTTTCAATTGGCGCATAAGGCGTTAAACCATAAGGCACCGTGCCAACACCGGGCACAGCTACCGGCTGGCCAATCTTAGTGGTCGGAAAGGTTAATACAACTAAATCTGCAGCGGTGGCTGCACGGGCTGCATAAGTTGTCGTGCCGGCATCAGCACTGGAACGCGCATTTACGTACAAAGCGGTTACCGTTGGGGCCGTTTTTTGAACCCCGGCCAAAATAGCACCGATGGTAACCGTATTAAAATACGGGATCGCCGTAACATCCGGAATAGTTGCACATGCCCCTTTCTGGCCGGTTGCCGTTAGCTTGGAGACAGCCAGGTTATACAAACCGGAAAACTGGGTTTTATCGGTTAGCGCATCACTTGCACCTCCGGCTGTTGCATACCCAAGTGCATCGTTATTACCCAGCCAGTTGGTAAAAAATGTAAACGGCTTGGAAGTTACAAAATCAAGGTAAGTAGTGGTGTTGGTACCCGCATTGCCCGGCAGCATCCGTTCAAAAAAGCCGTTTAAATTGCCGTAAGGCGCATAGGTGATCTGTTGTAATTTAATGCCCGGTACGCCGTAGTTGTTAATATCCCCAGCGTATTTGGTGTATAAAATTACCGTACCGAAGCCCGGAATTGCCGCCGTGCCCTTAACTGCTAGGTTGGTAGTAACCTGCGCAGTAACTGGTGAACCTGTTGCAGAAAAGCCCGTAAGCTTTATATACCCCGAACCGTTTGCCTGTTCGGCATTAAACAAAGGCTGGGTAAAAGTACCGCCGCCAACGGATGCCATTTGTTTGGCAATAATGCTCGGGTACGAATTTAGTTGTCCTTCCAGGTATAAACCGCCATCGGCATAGCCTGCGGTTAAAGAATTACCAACGGCAATGTACCGGCTAAAGTCGGCCGTGCCTGGCGTGGGTTTTGCAATTTGAATTTCAGGTTTGCAGCCAGTAAATAAGGAAAGCCCGGCTGCTATGTATAGATATTGTTTGATTGATTTCATGTGTTGGATTAAAAAAATTACCAGTGATAAGAAATGGAGATACCGGGAATATACACATTGCTTTTGAATGTACCGGCTAATTGCGATTCAATATTGGTTTGCGTACGTGTAAACAAGTGCTCAAACTCAAAAGAAAGATCCAGTTCCAATCGCTTGGCTACTTTATAGCCAACACCACCGGTTACATAATAACGGTTAGCATCCGGAACTTCCGGGGTAACGTAGCCATCTTTAACGGCAGTGCTTGCGTAGCCCCCGCCAACACGAAGTGCCAGTTTGTTTGTATAGCCATACTGGGCCCCAGCCCTTAGCGCAAAGGCATTTTTATAGTTTCGCGGAGAATAGGTGTCTGCAAGGGCAGTTGTGTTTGAGGCGTAATCAAACGCTAGCGCTTTGTAAGAACTCCAGCCAACTAAATTGGCATCAAACGCCAGGGTTAATTTCTTGGTTGGATAAAAACCTAAACCTAAAGATAAGGTTGGTGGCAAAGGTATCCCAGATGAAAATGTATTTGGCTGCGGAAAACTCCCTTGTACCGATGAAGGCACGGTAAACATGGCATCCCCTCCTTTAATATTGGTATTTACTTTACTGCGGTAATCTAAACCTGCTGAAAAGCCATCCGTTTTAAGCAAAATCCCTGCATTCCATCCGTACCCATGGCCGCTACCGGTAAGCCTGGCCTGGCCCGGCTCGCCATTTGCATCGGCAAGGGGGATAGCACGCTGCAGATCAACAGAGGCGTGGTTGTAAACAAAGCCTGCACCAATGCTTAAAAAGTCGGCTAATTTATAACTCACGGTTGGCTGAAAGTAAATAGCTTTCAGGTCGAGACTTTCCAGAGAATATTTCCCCTGCCAGGTTCTGCCCCAGTCGGTTAAGCCGCCAAATGGTGTGTAAACACCCAATCCAACTTTCCAATTGGCAGATTTTGGCCCCCAAACAGCATAGGCATTAAACGGTGTAGCTACTTTATTTTTGGTGAAATATTGCGTATTTGTACCTGCCGGATTAAAATCCGACTTGAACAAAAGCGGACTGATCCCTGCCTGGATAGAATTTTCGGGCAGCATCGCAACAGCACCGGGGTTAAAAAACACCGAAGCGCCATCCTGCACCAGCCCGGTACCCGTGTGGCCCATCCCTATTTGTTTTTGGCCGCCAAGGTTCACCTGGAAACCTTGCGCAAAGACACAAGCAGGCGCAAACCACAAAATGAGTAGTAATAGTTTTTTCATTAATAAAGAAAATTGAGTCAGAGAAAATTTATTTATAATTGGGATTCAAAATTAGGAAAAAGAAATAAAAAAAATAGGAATAAATTTCCTGAGATAACTATTTAAATATTTGGCAATAAACCTTAACTTTGCGCCTCTGAAATAGTACCGTTGTTGTTACATCGCATCCGTTTCAATTAAAATTCTTTAAAACACCAGGTAATATATGCCAAACATTGGAAAAATATCACGGATCATCGGTCCGGTAGTTGACGTAAGTTTCGCTGATGATGCACATCTTCCTAAGATTTACGATGCGCTTGAGATCACTAAGGACAACGGACAAAAAGTTATTTTAGAAGTTCAGCAACACTTAGGAGAGGATCGTGTGCGTGCAATCGCCATGGATTCAACCGACGGTTTACTGCGTGGAATGAAAGTATTAGATACTGAAGCAGCGATTAAGATGCCGGTTGGTGATGCGATCAAAGGACGCGTATTCAATGTTGTTGGAGATGCTATCGATGGTATCCCTAATCTTGACAAAAGCGAGGGCCGGTCTATCCACGCCACTCCTCCGCGTTTTGAAGACCTTTCTACAGAAACTACAGCACTATTTACCGGTATCAAAGTTATCGACTTACTGGAGCCTTATGTAAAGGGTGGTAAAATCGGTTTGTTTGGTGGCGCCGGTGTTGGTAAAACCGTATTGATACAGGAATTGATCAACAACATCGCGAAAGCTTATGCAGGTTTATCTGTATTTGCAGGTGTAGGTGAGCGTACCCGTGAAGGTAATGATTTGCTGCGCGAGATGCTGGAATCGGGCATTATAAAATACGGTGATGCATTTATGCATTCCATGGAAGAAGGCGGATGGGATCTTTCAGTGATCGATCCTGAAGCTTTGAAAGAATCAAAAGCAACATTCGTTTTCGGCCAGATGAACGAGCCTCCCGGTGCACGTGCACGTGTGGCATTATCAGGCTTAACCCTTGCGGAATACTTCCGTGATGGTGACGAAGAAGGTAAAGGCCGTGATATCCTTTTCTTTATTGATAACATTTTCCGCTTTACCCAGGCAGGTTCTGAAGTATCTGCACTTTTGGGCCGTATGCCATCTGCAGTAGGTTACCAGCCAACGCTGGCAACAGAAATGGGTACCATGCAGGAGCGTATCACTTCAACCAAACGTGGTTCAATTACATCTGTACAGGCCGTTTACGTACCTGCGGATGATTTAACTGACCCTGCACCGGCAACAACATTTGCCCACTTAGATGCTACAACCGTACTTTCACGTAAAATTGCCGAGCTGGGAATCTATCCGGCGGTGGATCCTTTGGATTCTACCTCACGTATCTTGAGTGCAGCTATTTTGGGCGACGAGCATTACAACACCGCTCAGCGCGTTAAAGAAACTTTACAACGCTACAAAGAGTTACAGGATATCATCGCCATCTTAGGTATGGATGAGTTATCTGAAGAAGATAAATTAACAGTATCCCGTGCACGCCGTGTTCAGCGTTTCCTTTCTCAGCCGTTCTTTGTGGCAGAGCAATTCACCGGTTTGAAAGGTGTATTGGTTGACATCAAAGACACCATAAAAGGTTTCAACATGATCATGGATGGCGAAGTAGATGAGTACCCTGAGGCAGCATTTAACCTGGTGGGCAGCATTGAAGACGCTATAGAAAAAGGCAAGAAATTATTGGCTGAAGCTAATAATTAAGATTTGGTAACAGTTAAATAGTATCAAGTATTTAGTATCAAGTAGCAAGATTTCTAGCTGCCTGACACTACAGATTCCTAATTGATACTAACTACTTGATACTTGATACTAACTATTAAATACTTGATACCAACGAAATGACATTAGAAATTCTTACCCCTGATAAAAAAGTTTTCGAAGGCGAGGCTACCTCGGTTACCTTACCTGGTACTTTAGGCTTTTTCGAGATCCTGAACAACCACGCTCCTATCATTTCTACTTTAAATGATGGTAAACTTGTGGTGAGAGACAATGGAAAAGAAGAGACTTTTTTTATCCATGGTGGTGTAGTAGAAGCTTTAAACAATAAAGTAACTGTACTAGCCGAAGGTATTACACACAAATAGAACTTTTAATAATGATACGGAAACGCCCGGGCAATTTGTCCGGGCGTTTTTTGTGCTAAAAATATTGAAAGGTGGTGCTATACTACAAACTCCCACCCTCTAAAACTGCAGTAATGGTCATGGGATAGGTTAACCCTCCGGGAGTATTGGGGCTATCCTTTATCTGTACAGTACCTGTAATGATCTTGGTTACCTTCGTTTCGGTAATCCATCCGGTTTTCCTGTTTATCTTAAGCTTGGCCGCAGCTGTGCCGGTAACATCTGTTAAGCGCATCGTTATGCCATTAGATTCCTTAAAGGTGGGCACTTCAGTTTTGTTGGATACAATCACTGCGTTACCGCTAACCAAATAATTATCCGTATCAACGTTATCCAGCATGTACGTCATCCTGGTATTTACCGATGCAAATCCCGTTTCTATAGTGGTTTGCGTAACCCAGGTAGTTTTAGGACTCAAATCCATCTTTGGATAAATCACAAATGCATCCTGGATTTTTCCTTTAATTGATTTTTCACCAAAAGCTTTTTGCATCTGGGCTTTAAACTGTGTTTTCTGTGCATCACTAAGTGTAGGAAGGGTGTTAAACATAGTCGAATAAAGCGTGTCGATGTGCTTGATAGCGAGCACCCGGCCCGTTTTGCTCATCGTCATTAAAAAAGGCTTATTCATCATTCCCATCATTAACTTAGAAAACAGATCCTCCTTAGCGCCATCAGAATTAAAATCCATTGTCTTGTCCCCTATCTGCATCTTCATACCCACTTTTCGGTAGGCTAGTTCCATCTCGTACACGGTATCTTTAATAGAGATAACTTTATGAGACATTTTACCGAAAATAGAAGTTATCACCTGCTGATGCACCCATTTATCAACTGGTCGATATCCATCCTTGCATTCGTAGATAAATAATAAATGCTGTCTTTTTCAAGATTGAGTGCAAGCTTTACTTTTTGCGAATAACTGCACAGGCTGGCCAGTAGCAGTGATAAGGTTAGGAGTTTTTTCATTTGTTTGTGATTGGTGTAAATATGCATATTGTTTGTACCAATATCAACAGCTCAAACATCACCTGCCAAAAATATACCTGAGCGCTTCTATTAACAATCGGAATGACTACATTTGGATGCGTTTAGCAGCAACCAGATATATGAACATTTTAAATAACAACAACATGATAGTGGCACAAGTCATTATTAATATATAGAAATTTTATACTGGTAGTGTAGCGTCTGGTCAGTATTGTCCAGACTTTTTTTTTGACAACTTTTTTAGTTCTGATCATCATTTCAGGCAGAATTTCGAGATGTTGCTATGCATGCATAAAATACATACCGAATACCGTTTTAAACTTTGGTATAAGATGTAAAAAATTATATTTTATTTTAAAATATTTTTACACCTTTTAATTCCGTATTTTACTAATTATAAAAATTTAATACTTTTTTAAAATATTTTTTTGATCAGTTGCAAATCAATATAGCTATATCTAACTTAACAGAAACAGATTACAACCTAATAGTCAGCAATAAGATTTAACGGTTGTATTAGTCCTAAAAAATAGAAAAATGAGTTCATCATCAGATACTTCAGCAGCTATAGAATTAAATAAGTATAGCAAAACGTTTACGCAGGATCCTACCCAGCCTGCGGCACAGGCCATGCTATACGGTATTGGCTTAACCGATGATGATATGCGTAAAGCACAGGTTGGCGTGGCCAGCATGGGTTATGATGGCAATACCTGTAACATGCACCTGAATGATTTGGCCAAACTGGTTAAACAAGGCATTTGGAATGAAGATATGGTGGGCCTGATATTTCATACCATTGGCGTAAGCGATGGCATGAGTAACGGCACCGAAGGGATGCGCTACTCTTTAGTGAGCCGCGATATCATTGCCGATTCGATTGAAGCGGTTACCGGTGCACAATATTATGATGGCTTAATTACCCTTCCGGGTTGTGATAAAAATATGCCTGGCTCTATTATGGCTATGGGCCGGTTAAACCGCCCATCCATTATGGTTTATGGTGGCACTATCAAACCCGGACATTGGAAGGGTGAAGATCTTAATATAGTATCGGCATTTGAAGCTTTGGGTAAAAAAATGGCAGGCACTATTACACCTGAGGATTTCATGGGCGTGATTAAAAACGCATGCCCAAGCGCTGGTGCATGTGGTGGTGTTTACACGGCTAATACAATGGCCGCAGCTATCGAAGCACTGGGAATGAGTTTACCATACTCCTCATCTAACCCGGCGTTAAGCGAAGAGAAAAAAGCGGAGTGCCTGGCAGCAGGAGCCGCAATTAAAATATTGTTAGAGAAAGACATTAAGCCATCTGACATCATGACCCGCGAAGCATTTGAAAATGCAATGGTGGTGATTATGGTTTTAGGTGGCAGCACTAATGCAGTACTGCACATGATTGCAATGGCGAAAAGTGTTGATCTTAAAGTAACACAGGACGATTTCCAAACCGTAAGTAACCGCATCCCGGTATTGGCAGATATGAAACCAAGCGGCCAGTACATGATGGAGGATCTGCACAACATCGGCGGTGTGCCTGCTGTAATGAAATATTGTTTGGCCCAGGGCTGGCTGCATGGCGATTGCCTTACCGTTACCGGCAAAACCATAGCCGAAAACTTAGCAGAGGTACCAGAATTGGATTTTGACACCCAAAAAATTATATGGCCGGTTGAAAAACCGGTTAAAGCCACTGGTCACTTGCAGATCCTCTACGGAAATATAGCCGAAGGCGGTAGTGTAGCTAAGATCAGCGGTAAAGAGGGAACCCATTTTGAAGGCCCTGCCCGCGTATTTGATGGTGAATTTGAATTGATTGCTGGCATCCAGAGCGGTCGTGTTCAAAAAGGGGATGTAGTAGTAATTCGTAATGTGGGCCCGAAAGGTGCACCCGGCATGCCGGAAATGCTGAAGCCAACATCTGCCATATTTGGCGCAGGTTTAGGCAGCTCGGTAGCCTTAATTACTGACGGGCGCTTTAGCGGCGGTACGCATGGCTTTGTGGTGGGGCACATCACACCTGAAGCTTATGATGGTGGTGCTATTGGCTTGATTAAAGATGAAGATAAGATCATCATTGATGCAACAACCAACAAGATCAATGTAATCCTATCCGATGAAGAAATGGCCTCGCGCAAGGCGGCCTGGCAACAACCGGCACTAAAGGTGACTAAAGGCTTATTATACCGCTACGCAAAAACGGTTACATCAGCAGCAGAGGGTTGCGTAACAGATGAGATGTAAGCACCTAACCCTTTAGGGGGAACAAAGTGCTGAATAAATAACAATAATATTAATCAAAAACTCCCCCTTAAGGGGGTTGGGGGACTAAATGGAAGTACAAGCAATCACACAGGAAATCGGTGAAATCGAAGAAAAATCGGTGAAATCATTTGAAGAAGTTTCAGGCTCGGTAGCATTACTGGAGGCTTTGATAGTGGAAGGTGTGGAAACCATTTTTGGTTATCCCGGCGGCGCTATCATGCCAATTTATGATGCATTATACGATTATAAAGAAAAACTGAACCACATCCTTGTCCGCCACGAGCAAGGCGGTATTCACGCCGGGCAGGGATATGCACGCACATCAGGCAAAGTAGGTGTAGTATTTGCAACTAGCGGACCCGGTGCCACTAACTTAGTTACCGGTTTGGCTGATGCTCAAATTGACAGCACGCCTTTAGTTTGTATCACCGGGCAGGTTTTCGCACACCTTTTAGGCACCGATGCCTTTCAGGAAACAGATGTGATCAATATTACTACGCCGGTAACCAAATGGAACTACCAGGTAACGGATGCAAACGAAATTCCGGAAGTAATTGCGAAAGCTTTTTATATCGCCAAGAGCGGCAGACCTGGTCCGGTTTTAATCGATATCACCAAAAACGCGCAGATCCAGAAGTTCAATTACGAGGGTTATGTAAAATGTAACCATATCCGCAGTTACAGGCCAAAACCAATTGTTAGGCCACAATATATCCAGGAGGCTGCAGAACTGATCAACGCTGCAAAGAAACCATTTATCATATGGGGGCAGGGTGTACTTTTGGGCAGCGCCGAGCATGAATTTAAAACCTTTGTAGAAAAAACCGGCATCCCCGCGGCCTGGACTATCCTGGGTGTTGGCGCTATCCCTACAGATCACCCACAAAATGTAGGGATGCTAGGCATGCATGGCAACTATGGGCCAAACGTATTAACGAATGATTGTGATGTGCTTATTGCGATAGGTATGCGTTTTGACGACCGTGTTACCGGCCGTTTAGATAAATATGCAAAACAGGCCAAGGTTATCCATCTGGACATTGACCCTGCTGAGATTGACAAGAACGTAAAATCAACGGTACCGGTTTGGGGCGATTGTAAAGAAACCTTACCCATGTTAACAGCCTTGGTAGCGGAGAAGCAACATACCGACTGGCTGAAATTATTTAACGAATACACAGCAAAAGAAGTTGAAGCCGTTATAGACAACGAATTGAACCCGGGCACGGGCGAGATGACCATGGGTGAGGTGATTAAACAACTGAACGAGATCACTAAAGGTGAAGCGGTTATTGTTACTGATGTAGGCCAGCACCAAATGGTAGCCTGCCGTTACGCTAAGTTTAACAACACCCGGAGCAATGTTACCAGCGGCGGCTTAGGTACTATGGGGTTTGCCCTCCCTGCGGCTATTGGCGCTAAATTTGGTGCAAAGGACCGCGATGTAGTTGCCATTATTGGTGATGGTGGATTCCAGATGACCCTGCAGGAATTGGGTACCATTATGCAAAGTAAGGTGAACGTTAAGATCATCATCCTCAATAACCGTTTCCTGGGCATGGTGCGCCAATGGCAGGAGCTGTTTAACTCACGCAGATACTCATTCGTAGACATTCAAAGTCCGGATTTTGTAATGGTAGCTAAAGGTTACGGCATTGCAGGAAAAATGATAGATGAGCGCGACAACCTGGTTTCATCGCTAAAAGAAATGATGGATCATGACGGCGCTTACCTGCTGGAAGTGATGGTAACCAAAGAGAACAATGTGTTCCCGATGGTTCCACAGGGATGCAGTGTATCAGAAATCAGGTTAAAATAGGCTCCTTACTCCCGAAAGGGGGAATAACAAAATCAACAATGGACACAATAGAGAACGAAAAGCAGGAATATAATATAACGGTTTATACCGAAAACCAGATCGGTTTGTTAAACCGCATTGCCATCATTTTCACCCGTCGTAAGATCAATATCGACAGTTTGAACACATCTCCATCGGAGATCGACAGCATTCACCGGTTCAATATCGTGATAACCGAATCTGAAGAAGTAGTGCGCAAGCTTACCCGCCAGATAGAAAAGCAAGTGGAGGTATTGAAAGTCTACTACCATACCAACGAAGATGTAATTTGGCAGGAACTGGCGTTATACAAAATGAGTACGGATGTTATTGCTGAAAAGGTGAGCGTTGAGCGTTTGCTGCGCGAGAATGGTGCACGCGCTGTAGTGATCCGTAAAGATTACACGGTATTTGAAACTACCGGCCATCGCGAAGAAACCGACAACCTTATCAAGATCCTGCAACCTTACGGCTTGATAGAATTTGTACGCAGCGCTCGGGTGGCCATTATCAAAAATAGCGACGGTTTCAACAGCAAGCTCCGCGAATTTGAAAGACTGGAACCGGGAGAAGATGTAGTAGAGAACGAATACCTGAATAAGGGCCAGAAGGTGTTTACAATGTAGAATATCTTCGGCACCCGAAGGAATAATTGGCACTAATAAGATGAACGAAAACCGCAAAGTAACTTTAAGCATACTCTTCGGCTTGCTGAGGAGTAAGCGCCCGTTTTCTATTGTAGGGCTAATATTTAGTTCGGTTTCCCTTTTCGTGCTATTGCCAATAATAACCTTCCATTCGTTTACAATAATGGAGCCTTACGAGAAGTACGACTACAGGGAAATAAAACAGAAGGGTACTGAACTACAAGCTGCAATTACCCTTATACATTCGGTAGATAACTTAAGCTATAATGGGCAACACCCAATAGTATTGAGTTATAGATACGATAATAATGGAACTGTCGCTGAGGATAAATTTGAAACACTTGGCTCGGAAAAAATTACAGCTCTTGGTTTAGATAGCAGCAAAACTGCCACGGTGTTTGTTTATAAAAATCAATCAGTAGTTAAAGATCTGGATCAATTTTCATTTCCTATCGATACATTTTATATCTTACCTGGCATCTTTTTGCTGATAGGAATACCGTTTCTACTGATCGGACTTATACCAGCATTGAGGGTCTACAATTTATACAAAACCGGATTGGTTAAAGATGCCTATCTGATTTCGATGGAATCAATTACCGGAGGTTTGCTTGCGACACGCTTCAGGCAAAGTATTGAGGTAAATTATTATTACCTCAATCAAGTAAAAGACAAGATATTTGAAAAATCAAATACAACTGATCTCCTGATATTGAATGATAAGAAAGAAGGCGATGTGATAAAAATCTTCATTTCTAAAACCGACGAACATAACACTTGCATAGTACCAAGGCTGGAAGCTATGAAATACAAGTGGAGCATCTAAAAAGAATAAAAGTATAAATCAAAATAAAACAAAAGCATCGGTATAATCAAAGCAAAGTCGGTGTAATCATAAACAACAATAAAACAATGGCAAAACTAAATTTCGGCGGTAGTGAAGAAAATGTAGTAACCCGCGAGGAGTTCCCTTTAGCAAAAGCTCAGGATGTATTAAAAAACGAAACAGTAGCTGTAATTGGCTACGGTGTTCAGGGTCCGGGCCAGGCGCTCAATCAAAAAGATAATGGCATAAACGTAATTGTTGGCCAGCGTAAAAATTCAAAATCATGGGATAAAGCGGTTAGCGATGGCTTTGTACCCGGCGAAACTCTTTTTGAAATTGAGGAAGCACTTGAAAAAGGAACCATCATTTGCTACCTGCTAAGCGATGCCGCACAAATTGCGTTATGGCCAACCGTTAAAAAACACTTAACCCCGGGTAAAGCACTTTACTTTTCTCATGGTTTTGGTATTACATTTAAAGAGCAGACCGGCATTGTCCCTCCTGCAGATGTGGATGTATTTTTGGTTGCACCTAAAGGTTCGGGCACTTCATTGCGCCGTATGTTCCTGCAGGGTCGTGGCTTAAACTCTAGCTACGCAATCTTCCAGGATGCTACCGGTAAGGCTTTTGAGCGTGTAATCGCTTTGGGTATTGCTGTGGGCAGCGGTTACCTGTTCGAAACAGATTTCAAAAAAGAGGTATATAGCGATTTAACCGGCGAGCGTGGCACGCTGATGGGCTGTATCCAGGGAATCTTTGCTGCACAATACGATGTATTGCGCGCTAACGGTCACTCACCGTCTGAGTCTTTCAACGAAACAGTTGAAGAGCTTACCCAATCGTTAATGCCATTGGTTGCAGAAAATGGTATGGACTGGATGTACGCCAACTGCTCTACCACTGCACAACGCGGTGCTTTAGACTGGTGGAAAAAATTCCGTGACGCTACAAAACCTGTTTTTGAAGAATTATACAATAGCGTAGCAACCGGTGTTGAATCACAAAAATCTATCGACAGCAACAGTAAATCCGATTACCGCGAAAAACTGGATGCTGAATTAGCTGAATTACGCGAAAGTGAATTATGGCAGGCAGGTAAAACTGTGCGCAGCTTGCGCCCGGAAAACCAGGCCGTAGAAGCTTAATAAAAGTATCAGGTAGTTAGTATCAAGTAGCAAGATTTTGATTTGCTGCAGGTACTAACTACTTGTTATAAATACCGATATGCAGTATAAAAGTAGACGTGGCAGAATAAGCACAGTTTTGATACTAAATCGTTGGTACTATATATCTGATACTAACTACTTGATACTAAATACTTGATACTAATAGAAATGGCAAAGACATTATTCGATAAAATTTGGGATGCGCACGTCGTCAGTAGTAACGAGGGCTTTCCAGATATTTTATACATCGATACGCATTTTATCCACGAGGTAACCAGTCCGCAGGCATTTGATGGCTTACGGGTAAGAGGCTTACCAGTTTTCAGGCCAAAACAAACCGTTGCCACGGCCGATCACAACGTCCCAACCTGGGACCAGCACCTCCCCATTAAAGAAGAACTTTCCCGATACCAGGTGGATATGCTTACTAAAAACTGCGCAGAGTTCGGCATCGAGCTTTATGGTCTAGGCCATCCTTTCCAGGGTATCGTCCACGTTATAGGCCCAGAATTGGGTATCACCCGTCCGGGTGGCACTTACGTTTGCGGTGACAGCCACACCTCTACACACGGTGCATTCGGTGCGATAGCTTTTGGTATCGGCACCTCACAGGTGGAACAGGTAATGGCTACCCAGTGTTTATTGCAACAGCGCCCTAAGCGCATGAAGATAGAAGTCAACGGCACTTTGCAAAAAGGTGTTGGCGCTAAAGATATTATCCTGTATATCATCTCGCAGATCTCTGCAGCCGGTGGTACAGGGTACGCGGTAGAATATGCCGGTGATACCATCCGATCGTTAAGTATGGAAGGCCGCATGACCATCTGTAACATGAGCATCGAAATGGGTGCCCGTTGCGGACTCATTGCGCCTGATGAAACAACAATTAACTACGTAAAAGGCCGCGAATTTGCCCCCGAAGGCGAAGAATGGAATAAGGCCGTAGCTTATTGGGAAACCTTGTATTCTGATGCAGATGCAGCGTTTGACAGTATATTAAGCTTTAAAGCTGAAGATATTGAGCCGATGATCACCTACGGAACCAATCCGGGTATGGGCATCGGTGTTACGCAACACGTTCCGGAAACATCGTCTTTTGAACAAAAAGAGCAGGGCTCTTATGCAAAGGCATTAGCCTATATGGGCCTGCAGGATGATGAACAATTGTTAGGCAAACCAATTGATTACGTATTCATTGGCAGTTGTACCAACAGCAGGATTGAAGATTTGCGCCAGGTTGCCGAATTTGTAAAAGGTAAGCACAAGGCAGATAACGTTACCGTATGGGTAGTACCCGGTTCCAAGCAAGTGCAGGAACAAGCCATCCGCGAAGGGCTGGATAAAGTATTTGACGCTGCAGGTTTCCCTTTACGCGAACCCGGCTGTAGCGCTTGCCTGGGTATGAACGAGGATAAAATACCAGCAGGCAAATACTGCGTATCCACCTCCAACCGCAACTTTGAGGGCAGGCAAGGGCCAAACTCCCGTACCTTTTTGGCAAGCCCGTTAACGGCTGCCGCAAGTGCCATAACAGGTGTAGTGACGGATATAAGGGAATTTTTAAAGGAAGAAGAATTAGTTTAAGTCAGATATGAGACGTGAGATTTGAGATATGAGACAAAAGACTCTGGCAATCTCAAATCTCATATCTAACATCTTAGATTTGAGATATGAGACAAAAGACTCTGGCAATCTCAAATCTCATATCTAACATCTCAAATCTAAATATATGGCAACCAAAATATTCAAACATATACAAACCAGTGTGGTACCGCTGCCTATCGAAAATATCGATACGGATCAGATCATTCCCGCCCGTTTTTTAAAGGCGACTACCCGGGAAGGTTTCGGCAACAATCTTTTTCGCGATTGGCGTTTTGATAACGACGGCAATCCAAAAACGGACTTCGTTCTTAATGAGCCCATATACAGCGGGAAGATCCTGGTAGCTGGTAAAAACTTTGGCTGCGGAAGTAGCCGGGAGCATGCCGCCTGGGCCATTGCCGATTATGGCTTTGATGCCGTAGTAAGCAGCTTTTTTGCAGATATATTTAAAGGCAACGCACTAAACAATGGCCTTTTGCCGGTACAGGTGAGCGAGGATTTCCTGGCCAAGATATTTGCAGCTGTATATGCAGATCCGCATGCGGTAATTGAAATTGATCTGGTAGATCAGTTTATTAAAATAGTAGCTACCGGCGAGCAGGAAAGCTTTGAGGTAAACCCTTACAAAAAAGCCTGCATGACCAACGGTTACGACGACATCGACTACATCCTCAGCAAAAAGGAATTGGTTGAGGAATTTGAGGAGGCAAGGTAAATAATAAACCTTCATCCCTTACTTGTTTCGGCAATACAATTTGGCTCAGCTTGAGGTCTAACACAAATTCAGCATAAAAACGTCAGTTTAAGGCTCAATGAACAAATAAAGTAATGAACCAGCAAAAGGAAATAAAACGGGAAGGCAAAGGCACCGCAAAGCTATTTGATGAGCGAAGCCTGAAGGCAGATTATGCTACCCTGCCACCGCTATTGCAGTCTGGCTGGAAAGTTTTAGATGTTGGTTGCGGCACGGGGGCTATTTCAAAAGATATAGCCTTATCTGTTGGGCCAACCGGCCAGGTAACCGGAATTGATAACACAGCCTATTTTATTCAAACTGGTAAAGAGACATATGCTGATATTAAAAACCTTGAGCTGATCCACACCGACCTGTTTGCTTATGAGCCGGCAGAAAAGTTCGATCTGATCACCGCAGCGAGGACCTTGCAATGGCTCAATAATCCGCAGGAGGCAGTGCTGAAATTAAAGTCGCTGCTAAAACCGGGTGGCATATTATCCATACTGGATTATAACCATGAAGATTTAGAATGGCAGCCACAACCGCCGGCAAGTATGCTGAGGTTTTACGCCACCTTCTTAAGATGGCGCGGAGATGCCGGCATGAATAATCACATTGCCGAAGATCTGCCGGCGTATTTTAGCGAGGCAGGCTTGAGCCATATGGAGGTTTTAAATGCAAATGAGGTTTACAGTAAAGGAAATGCGAATTTCGAGCACAAAATTGGCATCTGGTCATCGGTAGCACAAATGACGCAAATGGTGGATGAAGGATATATCAGCAATGAAGATCGCCTGCAAGCCATTGAAGAATATGATAACTGGATTAAAACAGATGCGGAACAGATGACTATGAAGTTGAAGGAAGTCCGCGGCGTAAATAACAAATAAGATAATTAAAATACCCTTTTAGGGGGTTGGGGCTTATGAATAAGAAAATCTTAGTAATACCTGGTGATGGAATCGGACCCGAGGTGACCACCTGGGGTAAAGCTGTTTTAGAGAAAATTGGCGATCAATACGGTCATGAGTTCACCTTCGATGAGGCACTGATGGGCCATGCCGGAATAGAGGCTACCGGTAGTCCCTTACCGGACGAAACATTGGCAAAAGCAAAAGCAAGCGATGCCATCTTGTTTGGTGCAATAGGCCATATCAAATATGACAACGACCCGTCTGCCAAGGTGCGCCCGGAGCAGGGCTTGTTAAAGATCCGCAAGGAACTGGGGCTTTATGCAAACCTGCGCCCAATTATGCTTTTTGATGAATTACTGGACGCATCGAGCTTAAAGCCGGAGATCCTGAAAGGGACAGATATCTTGTTCTTCAGAGAATTGACAGGCGACGTATATTTTGGCGAAAAGAAACGCAGCGAAGACAACAATACGGCATCCGACCTGATGGTTTACAGCCGTTATGAAGTAGAACGCATTGCCATCAAAGCTTACGAAGCAGCCATGGTGCGTGGTAAGAAGCTTTGTTCGGTAGATAAGGCAAATGTATTGGAGTCATCTCGTTTATGGCGTGAGGTGGTACAGGACATCGCCAAAAAATACCCGGAAGTAGAAACCGAGCATATGTTCATAGATAACGCTGCAATGCAATTGGTGAAAAACCCTAAAAAGTTTGACGTTGTGTTAACCGCTAACCTTTTTGGCGATATCCTTACTGATGAGGCATCGCAGATAGCGGGATCGATGGGGATGCTGGCATCGGCTTCTATCGGTGATGGAACCGGCTTCTTTGAACCTATCCATGGTTCAGCACATGACATTGCCGGGCAGGACAAAGCTAACCCGCTGGCCTCCATCCTATCGGTGGCACTAATGCTGGAGATCAGCTTTGGACTAAAGGATGAAGCGAAAGCGATTACAGCTGCCATAGACAAAACCTTAAAAGAGGGTTACCGCACCGGCGATATTGCAGATACCAACACCGACAAAAGCAAAATATTAGGCACTAAAGCCATGGGCGAAAAAGTGTTGGGGTACTTGTAAGCTGAAGCCCCCCGGCCCCCTGAAGGGGGAGTAGGAATTAGCGGCAGGATGACAAGATCCAAGAATAAAGACAGCAGCTGACTGATCTACAAAATCAATAGGTGAAAACACCGTTGGTGTAATTAAACAAAATCGGTGTAATCACCACAAATATGAAATGGAACGCTGAATTATATGACGAAAAGCACGCATTTGTTTACCAGTTTGGTGAGAATGTGCTGGAGCTGCTGGATGCTAAACCGGGTGAACGGGTTCTGGACCTGGGTTGCGGTACAGGCTATTTAACGGATCAGATCAGGTTGCAGGGCGCGCAGGTGACCGGTGCCGATGCCTCTGCAGACATGGTTAAGAAAGCGCATGCAACCTACCCGGAAGTAGATTTTGTGGTTGCCGATGGTGCTAAGTTCCATTTTGATGACCAGTTTGACGCAGTATTTTCTAACGCTACGCTGCACTGGATCAAGAAAGCAGATGCTGCCATTAAATGCGTTTATAATTCGCTGAAACCAGGCGGCCGCTTTGTTGCAGAAATGGGTGGCAAAGGCAATGTACAGCACCTGATCAATGCTACCAAACAAGTATTACGCAAGCATGGCCATGCCAAACAAGCCGAAACAGAGATCTGGTATTTCCCTTCGTTAAGCGAATACACTACCAGGCTGGAAGCAGCAGGTTTCAGGGTAACTTTTGCCTCGCACTTCGATAGGAAAACGCCGCTTCAGGATGGCGACCAGGGTGTTTCCAAATGGATCAGTATGTTTGCACCATTGTACCTCGTTGGCATTGCCAAAGAAGAAAAGCAGCAGATACTGGAAGAGATCACCGCCCTGCTGGAACCAGTATATAATGAGAACGGCCAATGGTTTGCCGATTATAAAAGATTAAGATTTATAGCAGTAAAAGAGTAGCGAGTATATAGTATCAAGTAGCAAGATAAAAATATGCATCATGTCTTGATACTTGATACTAACTACTTGATACTAAAATTTAAAACAAAAATATTATGTTACACGATCCTAACCGCGTTTATGTTTTTGATACCACGCTTCGCGATGGCGAGCAGGTACCGGGCTGCCAGCTTACCACTCCCGAAAAGATCGATATTGCCCGTGAGCTGGAGATACTGGGCGTAGATGTGATTGAAGCAGGTTTCCCGGTTTCAAGTCCGGGTGATTTTATGAGCGTTGTGGAAATTTCCAAAGCGGTTAAAGAGCCTGTTGTTTGCGCACTTACCCGTGCTAACAAAATGGATATTGACGTAGCCGTCGAATCGCTGAAGTATGCCAAACGCCCCCGGATCCATACCGGCATCGGTGCATCCGATATGCACATCAAAAACAAATTTAACAGCACCCGGGAAGAAATTCTGGAACGTGCCGTTGAAGCCGTTAAATACGCTAAAAAATCGGTAGAAGACATCGAATTTTATGCTGAAGATGCCGGTCGGGCTGATGTGGTATTCTTGGCACAAATGGTTGAAGCCGTTATAGCTGCCGGTGCAACTGTGGTGAACATTCCTGACACCAATGGTTACTGCCTGCCGGATCAATATGGCAGTAAGATCAAATTCCTGAAGGATAATGTCAAGAATATCGATCAGGCTATTATCTCGGTTCATTGCCACAATGACCTGGGCTTAGCTACGGCCAACTCTATTGCCGGTTTGCAAAACGGTGCCCGCCAGATAGAGGGTACGATTAACGGCATCGGCGAACGCGCCGGTAACACCGCTATAGAAGAAGTGGTGATGATCCTGAAAACCCATGCGGTGCTTGGCCTGCATACCAATATCAATAGCCGCAATTTCTTTGAAATGAGCCGCATGGTCAGCAGCCAGATGCGGATGCCGGTACAGCCCAACAAAGCTATTGTGGGCGCAAATGCTTTTGCACATAGCTCGGGCATTCACCAGGACGGCTTTTTGAAGAATCGTGAAAATTATGAGATCATTCGCCCGGAAGACGTTGGCTTCCCGAGCGCCAGCATTGTTTTAACCGCCCGCAGCGGCCGCCACGCGCTTAAATATCATTTGGAAAGACTTGGCCACAATTTAGATAAAGACGAGCTTTACGACGCATATAAACGCTTTTTAACACTTGCTGATGTAAAGTTGGACATCAATGACGACGACTTGCAGCAACTCATGGCTTTTAAGCTGGTAAAGAACTAAAAATGGATACGGTAACAGCAAGTGGATTGGATTTTGAAGCAGCGTATGAAAGGCTGAAAAGTGTAGTAAGGCATACTCCACTGGAGCATAATGCGGGCCTCTCAGAAAAATACGAATGTGAGATCTACCTGAAACGCGAAGACCTGCAAATTGTACGTTCGTACAAATTGCGCGGTGCTTACAATATGATCAGCAGACTAAACACGGAGCAACTGAGCCGGGGTGTGGTTTGCGCCAGTGCGGGAAACCATGCGCAGGGAGTTGCTTTTTCCTGCAAAAAACTGGGTACCCGCGGCGTTATATTCATGCCGGAGATCACACCTAAACAGAAGGTTAAGCAAACAGAGATGTTTGGTAACGGTAATGTAGAACTGGTTTTGGTAGGCGATACTTTTGATGATTGCCTGCGCGAAGCATTGATCTATACCCAGGAACATAACATGACCTTTATCCCCCCTTTCGATAATGAGCAGATCATGGAAGGCCAGGGTACGGTTGGGGTTGAGATCTTTGAAGATCTGCCGGAAGTTGACGTGGTGATTATGCCGGTGGGCGGCGGTGGACTGGCTGCAGGTGCAGGCACTTACCTGAAGCAACAAAATCCTGACATTTTACTGATCGGCGTTGAACCCGACGGCGCTCCAAGCATGTGGACCGCCATTGAAAAAGGTGAACCGGTAACCCTAAAAACTATCGACCGCTTTGTTGACGGCGCAGCTGTAAAGCGTGTTGGCGAAAAAACCTTCCTGCTGTGCCGCGATGCCCTGGATGATATGATCACAGTGCCGGAGGGCAAGGTGTGTACCACCATTTTAAAGCTATATAACGAGGATGCTATTGTAGTTGAGCCTGCAGGTGCTTTATCGGTTACTGCTTTGGATGCTGTTAAAGACCAAATAAAAGGCAAAAACGTAGTTTGCGTTGTTAGCGGCGGCAATAACGATATCGAGCGGATGCAGGAGATCAAAGAGAAATCCCTGTTGTACGAAGGCTTAAAACATTACTTCATCGTTCGGTTCCCTCAGCGCCCGGGAGCATTAAAACTCTTCGTAACCAAGGTACTAGGTCCGGGTGATGATATTACCCGCTTCGAGTTCATCAAGAAAAACTCAAAAGAGAACGGTCCGGCCCTTGTTGGTATCGAACTAAAAAATGCAGGAGACTATGCTGCTTTATTACAAAGGATGGAAGAAAACCGTTTTGAGGTGATTGAGATTAATAAGGATGCTACGTTGTTTGAATATCTGGTGTAAAACCAACAATGATCTTTTTGTAGAGACGCGATACTTCGCGTCTTTTTTTGTTTATCAGGATCGGGTAATGGCGTTGCCTTCGGCCCGGGCGCTCTGCTCATACGCCTGCAGGCCTTACGCGCAATAGCCGGTATCCGCGCCGCTCCCTAACGCGGTAATGGGGCTGCTGTAATTTATTTTGTGCTGTTTACACCAAATCAATACAAACGCCCAAAACGGCCGTAAACAACCCGAACAAGCCCGAACAGGCCCGAACAACATTCTTAAACACCTTTTTCCATCATCTTCATAGCCTCGCTCGCCGCTATCTGCCCGGAGATTAACGCCGGGGGAACTCCCGGACCAGGAACCGTTAGCTGACCTGTATAAAGCATATTGCTGATATGTTTTGCCCGCATTGCCGGTTTAAAAAATGCCGTTTGGCTCAGGGTGTTTGCGAGCCCGTAGGCATTACCTTTAAATGAGTGGTAATCGGCTTTAAAGTCTTCCATTGCGTAGCTGCGTTTCAGCACAATGCTTTCCCTTACCTGCTGACCGGTTATCGCCTCAAAGCGATCCATCATCACATCAAAATATTTTTCCCGTAATTCTTCGCTATCCTTTAATCCCGGGGCAAGCGGCATCAGGAAAAACAGGTTTTCACAACCTTCCGGCGCAGCATTGACGTCAGTTTTGGAACTACAGCACACATAAAACAAAGGCTTTGTTGGCCACTGTGGGTCGGTGTAGATCTCTTTGGCGTGCTGTTCAAAATCCTCATCAAAGAACAAACTGTGGTGTTCAATGTTGGGGATCTTCTTGTTAGTGCCGATATAAAACAACAGGCTAGATGGCGACATGGTGCGGCTATCCCAATATTTTTCAGTGTAGTTACGATTGGGTTTCTCCAGCAAGTGCTGGTCGGCATGCTCATAATCGGCCCCTGTAATCACAAAATCTGCTTTAAAATCCCCTTTGGTGGTTTTAATATTGCTTACCTGCTTATGCTCCACATCAATCTTCGTCACTTCAGTTTCCAGCTGAATGTTAACACCATAGCTTTCAGCAACTTTCACCATGGCCTTTACAATCTCATTCATCCCGCCAAGCGGATACCAGGTACCCAATGCAAGGTCGGCATGGTTCATCATACTGTACATGGCAGGCGTATCCTGCGGGCGGGCGCCGAGGAACAATACCGGGAACTCCAATAGTTTGATCAGTTTCGGATTTTTAAAATATTCACGCACATGGCTGCTCATGCTGGTGAGCAACTGCATACTAAAGCTTTTGCGAATAAGGTTAAGATCAATAAACTCGGTTATAGAGTGCGAAGGCCGAAATACATATTCACCCATCCCGACTTTATATTTATAGGCTGCTTGTGCTAAAAAAGTTTGCAAGCCTTTGCTGCTCCCGGGTTCTATACTTTCAAAAAGCGCCTCCAGTTGCTGCATATCGGCAGGCACATCCATCAGGTCATCTTGCCCAAAATAAACTCTGTAGCCCGGGTCAAGGCGTTTTAGCTCATAAAAATCAGCAGGCTTTTTCCCAAACAGGGCAAAAAAGTTTTCAAAAACATCAGGCATCCAATACCAGCTTGGCCCCATGTCAAATTTAAAACCATCTTTTTCCCAAACCCGTGCCCGGCCGCCGGGCTGGTCGTTTTTTTCCAAAACAGTTACCTTATAACCTTCTTTGGCCAGCACGCACGCTGCAGCCAAACCGGCAAAACCTGCCCCAATTACAACCACTTGTTTATTGATACCCATTGAACCAAAAGTAAACAATACACAGCGTTAAAAAACAATACCAGTTACATTTTGTACTTTTGGATATACAGCGCTATAAATGAATCTATTCGACGAAACCTGTTTTGAATGCAGCAAAATAATCACTGAAAAGTATAGTACCTCGTTTAGTCTGGGTATCAACGCTTTCGACAAACCACTGCGTTACCCGGTTTATGCCATTTATGGGTTTGTGAGGTATGCCGACGAGATCGTTGATACCTTTTATGGATATGATCAGCGGCAGCTCATCAGCGATTTTCGGGAAGAAACGTTTAAGGCGATAGACCGTGGCATTAGTACCAATCCGGTATTGCAATCGTTTCAGCAGGTAGTAAATAAATATGGCATAGAAAAAGATCTGATAGAAGCCTTTTTAACATCCATGATCATGGATCTGGATAAAACGGAGTATGACGAGAATGGTTACAAAGTCTATATCTATGGCTCAGCCGAGGTAGTGGGCCTGATGTGCCTGCGGGTGTTTTGCGAAAATGACCCGGCATTATATGACCAGTTGGTGCCAAAAGCAAGGAGCCTTGGTTCGGCTTTTCAAAAAATTAACTTTCTGAGGGATATCAAGTCGGATTATGAAGAACGGGGCCGCACTTATTTCCCGGAGGTAGATTTTGACAAATTTACAGAACAGGATAAAGCGTTAATTGAAAAAGATATTAAAAATGATTTTGATGAGGCCTTGGCAGGTATAAAACTATTGCCACGGCCAGGCAGACTGGGGGTATATGTAGCCTATGTATATTACCTGCAATTATTTAAAAAAATACGCAGCACCCCTGCTAATGTAATCATGCAGAAGCGCATCAGGATATCGGATTCCACGAAGATCAGCCTTTATTTTAAAGCTAAACTGCATACGCGTTTTAAAGTAATTTAGCGTTAACTATTTGCCGATGCCAAGCCAATTAACCACTGCCAGATATTGCAGCCTGCTGCTCGCAATATTATTATTTACTTTTTCATCTTTCAATTCATTTGAAGTACGCCCTGATAAGCAAATTTCCGATCCGGATTTGCACGCTATTCGTAAACAGCTGGTAAGCGCACTTGATAATAAGCAAACTACCGACTCGTTGTACAACAGTTTGGCAGCTATTAAAAACAGATCGGCACTTATTAACGGCTATATGGCAACGCTGGAAGCACTTAAAGCGAAACACGTTTGGAATCCTTATTTTAAGATCAAATATCTAAATGATTCTCAAACAACTTTTAAAGCGGCTGTTGCAAAGGACCCGCACAATATCGAAATTAGGTTTATGCGCTTTTCAATAGAACATAACTTACCAAAATTTTTAGGCTATGATGATAACCTGATCAGCGACCGGCTGGAGATGATAAAACAGATTGATAATAAAAACTATTCGGCGGCCGATCAACACCTGGTTAAAGCAATCATCCTTTTTTTGATTGATTCCAAAAGGTGTACCGCCTCGGAAACAAACAAACTGCAACAACAATTAGCTGCCCTATAGCGTGAAGTATACTTATCTGATCATCAACTTTTTAACCATCCTTTTCCCGGTGCTGTTATCATTTGATAAACGTGTAGCTTTTGCCAAAAGCTGGAAATATTTGTGGCCGGGAATGGCTGTTACCGGGTTGGTGTTTTTGTTTTGGGATGTGCTGTTCACTATCTATGGCGTTTGGAGTTTCAATGACCGGTATATTACCGGCATCAAATTATTAGGCTTACCGCTGGAGGAAATCCTTTTCTTTTTAACTGTTCCGTTCTCCTGTGTATTTATCTACGCTTGCCTAAATTATTACATAAAGTGGCAACCAAACCGAGACGCAACCCGTGCAATATCCAACTTGCTCGTCGGCCTGTCTGTTGCATTATTGGCCATCAACCATAACAAACTTTATACGGCTGTAACTTTTGGCTTGCTGGCGGTATTGCTGGTGACGTTGGTATACTATTTTAAAGTGGAGTGGTTGGGCAGATTCTACCTTGCATTTCTTGTTTCGCTACTCCCCTTCTACATTGTAAATGGTATTTTAACGGCATGGCCCGTGGTGATGTATAATAACGCACAAAATATGGGGATTAGGGTTGGCACCATTCCTTTTGAGGACCATTTTTACAGCATGGCCTTGTTGATGATGAACGTAGGATTTTTTGAATACTTTAAGAACCGGAAATCAGCATGACGGAACTGCCCATCTATACAAAATCGCAATTGGCGCTTCGCAACGGGGAGGACAAACCGCAGATTTGGGTTGCGCTTAACGGGATAATATATGATGTTACCGAAAGCCGCCTTTGGCGCAATGGTAAACACTACGAACATTGGGCAGGGCAAGATCTCACCGAAGAATTAGCCGACGCTCCGCATACAGAAAAGGTGTTCGAGCGGTTTGTGGCAATCGGAAGGCTGCAATCCCCAACACGTTGAAGGGACAGTTATTGGAATGGTAAATACGCAAACTACTGGCATAAAAAAACCCGCCTTAATTGAAGCGGGTTTCTATATATGTGGTAGTTGAGTTTATATATTACATTTCGGCATAAACCGGTTTTGCAACGCCGTTATCATAAGCTTTCAAATTTTTCTTAAGCAGCTTGCGTGCAACGTGGATACGAGTTTTAACAGTACCTATAGGGATAGTTAAATGATCTGCAATCTCATGATACTTATGCCCTTCAAAATACATGGTAAATGGCACATAGTAATCAGATGGTAAACGGTCTAAAGCACGTTTTATATCATCCATCACAAATTTTGCTTCACCTTGGTTCTTTGTTGAACTGAACACCAGGTTAGGAGATGAAATCTCGTCACTTTTTGTAACGAATGTGCTCATTTTAACAAAACGGCGATAGTTGTTAATAAAGGTATTTTTCATGATAGTATATAACCAACCTTTCAAATTTGTTCCTTCTTTAAACTTATTGTAATAAGTTATCGCTTTCAACATTGTATCTTGAACAAGGTCGTTTGCATCGTCTGCGTCATGTGTAAAATGTAAGGCATATGACCTTAGTGAACTTGCTTGACGTAATACCAGGGTGTTAAACTCAATCTTTGTCATTCTGTAAATGTTTTGTATTGAGTATTATTCAAACATGGTACCACATTATGAAAACCTAATGAAATTTACAGATAGTCTCCCACAGAACAGGAAAGGGCTATTTTACTGAATTCAGGCACTTTTGTTTCCTAAAACACTATAAATAAGTTAATTAGCATAATTCATCCCGAAATCAGCGAATTTTGTCGGTTCAAAATAAAATAAAAGATTTTTATTTTTAAATGCCTACTGGCTAGGATGTTAAGGTTTTATCTTTTTAGTTAAAGATATTAACTAATCATATTAACCTCGCGCTGCAGGGTAACGCCAAATTTACTGTACACACTGTCTATGATTTGCGACGAAAGGCGGTACACCTCTTCGCCCGTTGCACCGCCATGATTTACCAACACTAAAGCCTGGTTCTTCCAGGTGCCTGTGTTTCCAACAGTTCTCCCCTTCCAGCCACACTGTTCAATCAGCCAGCCGGCAGCAAGTTTAATTTTACCATCGCCTGCCTGATAACTCACCACATCAGGAAATTGTTTTTGCACCGGCGCAAACTCTTCAGCACTAATCACCGGGTTTTTAAAAAAGCTACCGGCATTACCAATAGTAGAGGGATCTGGCAATTTAGACACCCGGATGTGCGAAACCACCTGCGATACATCTTTCAAAGTTGGAGAAGTGATACCACGTTTACCCAGCTCTTCTTCTATCGCACCGTATTTTAAATTGAATTGAGGGATGAGTGATAAATGGAATTTTACTGATACGATAATGAATTGCCGCGCAAGCTCTCCTTTAAAAATGCTTTCGCGATAGCCAAACTTGCACTCTGCCTTACCAAAGGTTTTGATGGTGCTGTTTGCAATCTCAAAAGCCTGGCAGCTTTCAAATACATCTTTAAGTTCAACACCGTAAGCGCCGATGTTTTGAATGGGCGATGCACCAACGGAACCAGGTATCAGGCTGAGGTTCTCCATGCCGGCGTAACCGTAGTCCACACAGTAATTTACCAGGTCGTTCCAAACTTCCCCGGCACCTGCTTCTACAAAAACATCATCATGACTAATGCGATGTTCAATACCACGGATGTTCATCCGGATAACCAGGCCGTCAAAATCATTTATCATCAGCATATTGCTGCCACCGCCTAAAACGAGGCGGGGTGCGTGCAACCACTGCGGATCGGCGAAAAGCTCAGTAAGTTGATCAGCATGGTTGATCTCTGCAAAAAAGCGGGCATTTACATCGATACCGAAAGTGTTGAAGTTTTTAAGCGATACGTTTTCCTGGATTTGCAGCATAGCGGCGAATTTCGGTATTTTATCAAGATTTGCCAACTGGCTATATTGGTGTATTTATTGAGCGACCACGAATTTTCTCTAACAAAACGAATTTTACCAATAGTGCACAGAATAAGACAAAGCTAAAAATTCGTGAAATTCGATTCATTTAGCAATAATTCGTGTCCATTCAATTCGTGTCCATTCATTACGCTCCCCAGGGCAAATACTTCGGCTGAATCCCATCATGCAATACAACACTCAAGCATAGAATACGCCGAAGCTAAAATTCGTGAAATTCGATTCAATTAGCAATAATTCGTGTCCATTCATTTACGCTCCCCAGGGCAAATACTTCGGTTGATTCGCTTCCTGCAACGCAGGGCTCACCGCATTTAATTGGCCGCCATTCAATACGATCTCGTAAAGCTTTAGATAGTCCAGCGCCATTTTGCTGATGTTAAAATGTTCTACAGCGTACTGGTGGCAAAGGTGCCTGTTGAAATCATCTGCATTCTTCAATCCATTGGCAAGGGTAGTTATACTGGCAGATAACAACCCAACTTCTGCGGGCACCAATTCCGGCAACGACCCATATGGGGTTCCAAACACCGGGCAGCCAAAGTAGAGGCTTTCTATAATAGCTACACCGAAGGGCTCGTGCCACTTAACAGGAAATAATAATGCCTTTGACCCGTTCATCACTGCAGATTTCTCATCGTTATTAACCATACCCTTAAAACTTACGTTTAGGTTTGGCGTAAAGCGGAAACCCATTTTCAGGTTTAAGCGCGTGCCGCCCATTACCACCAGTTTATTATCACTTTGGGTAGCTACAACAATGGCACCCTGTACGTTTTTTACCCGCCAGGCGGCTTTAGCCAGGAAGTGGGTGTAGCTGCGTTTGTTTTCGAGCGAGGGTTTGCGGTAATCGGCAAAATCGATCCCGTTGTATACATAGGTAGTAGCGCCATGCCGCGCTGCATGGTTAGCCGATACAAAAACCGAATTGTTATCCATTACATTTCCCCCACCCGGGTTGTTATGAACGGTAATTAAATAAGGCTTTTTTGTGAATCCATATACCGGGAACTGGAAGTGAACAATGTCAATATCATCGGGTACTTGCAAATCCATTACTACTGCCGGATTAAATATCAGCACCTTACCAAAAGGGCATACCGACCCGGCACCTACCAGGTAAGTTACCTTGTGGCCCAGCCGCACCAACTCGCGGCCCAGCCACCAGATCACCCGCTCTGTGCCGCCATATTTGGTTGCGGGGATCCTGGAATTGTTTACAAAAAGTATATTCATTTGCTTGCAGGCATTGGGCAAAGGTAAGGTTAGTGAATAATTTTATTTTAGAAATTATAAAAGGTCGCCTTTTTTAATTATTTTAGAAACTTGGTTTACTTATTAACAAATTTTAAAATCATTATATGGCAGCCGTTACCAATTCGCTAAATGTTCAGGAGAAAAAATCCGGACTTAACCCCATCATTATTATTGGTGCTTTGTTCTTCATCTTCGGTTTTGTAACCTGGCTTAACTCGGTACTTATTCCCTATTTAAAAATTGCCTGTCAGCTAAACAATATCGAATCATTCCTGGTTGCCAGCGCGTTTTATATTGCCTACTTATTGATGGCCAAGCCCTCAGCCTGGCTGCTCAAGATCTTTGGTTTTAAAAATGGTATGGCCGCAGGGCTTGTGCTGATTGCCGTGGGGGCTTTGATCTTTATCCCTGCCGCGCTTACCCGCACGTACGCTGTGTTTTTAATTGGTTTATTTGTACAGGGCAGTGGGTTGGCAGTGCTGCAATCGGCATCTAACCCCTATATCACGATACTAGGACCGCCTGAAAGTGCCGCAAAGCGGATCAGCATCATGGGCATCTTCAATAAATTTGCGGGCGTGCTAGCCCCTATTGCGCTCGGCGCGGTGGTATTAAAGGATATAGACGCTTTTTCGGCTAAATTGTTAACTCTAAACGAAGCAGATAAAATAGTACAGTTGAATGAACTGGCTTCTCGGGTAATATTGCCTTACAGCATTATTGTAGTGGTATTATTAGTCCTTGCAGTGCTGATCTACTTTTCGGGCCTGCCTGAAATCGATACCGATCATGAAGACGAAACCGTTGCGGCAGCAAATTCCGGTAAAACCAGCATTAGCCAGTTTCCGCATTTGATATTGGGCGTTGTTGCCCTGTTTGTATATGTAGGTGCAGAAGTTATCGCCGGCGATTCTATCATCGGCTATGGCGGTGCACATAATATTCCGCTTTCCACCGCCAAATATTTCGCCTCGGGTACGCTCATTTGTATGGTGCTGGGTTACCTGGCTGGGATTGCCTTTATCCCAAAATATATTACCCAGCAAAAAGCATTAGTTATATCGGCTATCCTGGGTGTGATTCTTACCTTACTAGCCTTATTTACGCCTAAATATGTTTCTATAGCATGTATTGCGCTATTAGGTTTAGCTAATTCGCTAATGTGGCCGGCCATTTGGCCATTGGCGCTTTCCGGTCTGGGCAGGTTTACCAAGATAGGCTCCTCTTTATTGGTAATGGGCATAGCTGGTGCCGCGGTGTTCCCGCCCATCTACGGTTTATTAATCGATAAGCTGAAAGTTGCACATGGTGTTGCCAATGCATCACAGATGGCCTACTGGATGTTGGTACCTATCTACCTATTTATCCTGTATTATGCAGCGGTTGGCTATAAGGCTGGTAAGAAAGTAGTATCGTAATTTCTTTGTCTGGACTCGAATTATTGAATTAAGGAACTTACAGAATTGAAATTGTAAAACCTTTAATTTTTCTATAAACAAATTGCTAAAAATTCGAGTTCAGGCAACTATCTTCTAACAATCATTTACCGTACAGCAAACAAACTTCGCCTTAAAACAATTGGTCTGAAGTCCATATTACTTTGAATTATCTTATATTTGATTGTATGGATACGCTAACAATCAATATCATAAACCCCAAAGCTTTAAAGCTAATTGAAGATCTTGCTGAAATGGATTTGATATCGATACAACAAGAGCCTAAAAAAGACCTGGAAAACATTCTCGAACAATTAAGAGCCAATAGCCAATCGGCCCCTTCGATGGAAGAAATAACGCAAGAGGTGGAAGCTGTACGCGCCCAACGTTATGGCAAATAATTCTACACGAATTATCTTAGATACCAATCTTTGGATCAGCTTTCTTATCACAAAAAACGTTACAAAAATAGACGCGCTACTTTTATCTGATGAAGTGACTATACTCTTTAGTGAAGAATTATTATCAGAATTTCTAGAGGTTAGCCTTCGCCAGAAGTTCAGGAAGTATTTCGACATTGAACAAGTCACATTGCTAATCTCAGCAATCGACAAGAGTTCTGAAACTATCCAAATAAAGAGCCAGGTGGATGTTTGCAGGGACAAAAAGGATAACTTTTTGCTGGCCTTGGCAATCGACGGAAATGCAGATTACTTGGTCACAGGAGATAGCGACCTGCTCGATCTAAAGACACATGGCCTAACAAGAAACATAACTATGGCTGATTTCCTAAAGCAGCCAATTTCATAGCGCAACGTTAACATATTTATTTCCAGTTCAGACTTTTATCACCGCTTAAACCACTTCCTGCCCACTACCAATAACCCAAACTCTTCAGAAGGATTCTTTTCGGTAGATTTATGATGGATCTTATGCGCCCTGCGGATGGCCATCAGGTACCAGTTTCTACTTTTAAAAGCCTTGAATCGGTTATGGATAAACCAATCATGGAAGATGAAGTAGATAGTGCCATAGGTGCTGATGCCGGTACCTATCCAAAAGCGATAATCTAAACTAACGCGCCCTGCCCACATCAGCCATAGAGCTAATGCCGCAAAGCCGATGCTAAACAAGTCGTTCAACTCCAGCAAACCATGGCGCTGCTGGTGATGCGTTTTATGGATGAACCATAGCGGCCCATGAAACAAATATTTGTGCATAGCCCAGGAGATTGCCTCCATCCCGGCAATGGTTAAAATAACAATCCCAATATTTATGAGTGCCTGCATAATTCTCTTTTAATCAAAAAAGGCAGAATCAACCGTAATTGTTCTGCCCTATTTATAAAATGCGAAATCGAAATTCCGAAATATTTTTAAATATGTATGGGTCTGTTCTCCGTAGCTGCTAAACAAGCTTCGCGCATGGCCTCGGTATAAGTAGGGTGTGCGTGGCTCGCCCGGGTTACATCCTCTGCACTTGCACGGAATTCCATTGCTATGACTGCTTCGGCTATGATATCTGCAACACGCGGGCCTATCATGTGTACACCCAGTATCTCGTCGGTAGTTTTATCAGCTAACACTTTAATAAAGCCATCCAGATCACCGCTGGCACGCGCCCGCCCACTTGCCTTGAAAGGGAACGACCCTACCTTATAAGCCACGCCCTGCTCTTTCAACTGCTCCTCGGTGAAACCAACAGCTGCAACTTCAGGCCAGGTGTAAACAACGCCCGGTATCAGGTTATAATTAATGTGTGGTTTCTGGCCCGCTATCAATTCAGCAACAAAGGTACCTTCATCTTCTGCCTTGTGGGCCAGCATTGCACCTTTAACTACATCGCCAATAGCATAAACGCCTTTAACGCTGGTTTCCAAATGCTCATCCACCGGTATCTTACGGCCGCGTTCTTCAACGGTAATGCCAATTTTATCCAGGCCCAGGCCATCGGTATAAGCTACTCGTCCAACGGCTACCATACAGTAATCGCCTTTTAATTCTAATTTCTCTCCTTTAGGGGTATCCGCAGTCACAGTTACCTCATCGCCGGCTACAGTAGCACCGGCTACTTTGTGGCCCAGGTAAAAATCCATACCCAATTTCTTCAGCACCTTTTGCAACTCGCGACCAAGGCCCTTATCCATGGTTGGGATAATACCATCCATAAACTCTACTACCGATACTTTGGAACCCAAACGGGCGTAAACCGAACCCAGTTCCAACCCGATCACACCACCGCCGATCAGGATCAGGTGTTTGGGTATTTCACTCAACTTCAAAGCCTCGGTAGACGTAATGATGCGTTGCTTATCCATCTTTAAAAACGGCAGGCCGGATGGTTTTGAACCGGTTGCAATGATTACCTTTTCGGAAGTCAGTTCGGTGGCTGTGCCTTCGGCAGTAGTAACAATAATGGTATTTTTATCTTTAAAAGAACCCACGCCTATGTGTACGTCAATCTTATTTTTCTTCATCAGGTAAGTGATGCCACTGGTATTGGCATCCACAACTTCCTGTTTGCGTTTGATCATCTGCCCAAAATCTATCCCCAGATTGTCTAGTGTAATACCGTGGGTAGTAAAAGTGTGGGCAGCGTTATGGTAGTGCTCAGATGAATCCAGCAGCGCCTTGGATGGAATACAGCCCACATTAAGGCAGGTACCGCCTAGCGTAGGATATTTTTCAATAATGGCGGTTTTCATACCTAATTGCGCGCAACGGATTGCGGCAACGTACCCACCAGGACCAGAACCTATAACGATGACATCATATTGCATAGTAGTGTATTTTATGGCTGGCAAAGTTAAGGAAAGGAACCGGGATTGCACAGATTTATCGGAATTTGCTAACCTGGTAATGATGCAGAATCTTCCGGTAAGCTAAGTGCTGTCGGAATAGCGCAGCGGTTGCTGCCTTTTGAAGGGCTCGGGCCTTTTTCGACAGAGCGGGCGGGCCGGGCGTATGGCGGGAATGCCGGTTTAGCTTTTTGCGATGGGTACGGAGTGAAGCGAGTACCAAGCACAAAGCGTTAAAAACCGGCAGGGCGGGCAGGGTAGCATTCGCTCTGACTTGAATTTTTGTTTTTTTTTTCAAGAAAAAAGAACTAGTGTACCGCGGCAATGGGCAGGCCAATGCTGTTATTTAGCAATACATAATTCAAAAGCCGAAATAACAAAATGATAGTACTAGCCCGTTCAAATCCTATCCCAAACCAACTAAATCTTACCCGCTTTTTGTAACACTATCGTCGCTATTAGCATATTATTGATTTACTTCCTAAATTAGGCTCATCAATTATCCAGCCCGCTTATGAAAAAAATCTTAACCATTCTCTTCTTATTTACCGCTGCTTACACCGGCGCATTCGCCCAAAGCGATTATGTAAAAGAGCACTACACCAAAAAAGATGTATACATTACCATGCGCGATGGCGTAAAGCTGTTTACCTCCATTTATACCCCAAAAGATGCATCGGCACAAAACAAGTACCCTATGATAATGCAGCGAACCTGCTACAGCATTGCACCTTATGGCGAAACGAAGTATCCGGGATCTTTAGGGCCATCCAAATACATGATGCAGGAAGGATATATTTTTGTGTACCAGGATGTGCGCGGCCGCTGGAAAAGTGAAGGCACCTGGACCAATATGACCCCGGTGATTGACAACAAGAAAAGCAAAAAAGACGTGGACGAGGGATCGGACACTTACGACACTATCGACTGGCTCGTAAAAAATGTGACCGGAAATAACGGCCGCGTGGGCCAGTGGGGTATCAGCTACCCCGGGTTTTATACAGCCGCAGGAATTCTGAGCAACCACCCTGCATTAAAGGCATCATCGCCGCAGGCCCCCATCTCTGATTTCTTTTTTGACGATTTCCATCACAACGGTGTTTTGTTAGAAAGCTACTTTTTTACCTACCCGGTATTCGGCGTACAGAAAACTGATACCACTACTAAGGCCTGGTATAATAACAGCATTATTAATACCGGTACAAAAGACGGTTACCAGTTTCTGCTGGATATGGGTCCGCTTAAAAACGCCGACAAGTATTACAAAGACAATTTTTACTGGCAGGAAACCATTAACCACCCCAGCTATGACGAATTCTGGCAAAAACGCGGCTTATTAAAACATTACAATAAAGTAAAGCCTGCCGTAATGCTGGTAGGCGGCTGGTTTGATGCCGAAGACCTTACAGGACCACTGGCTATTTTTAAAACCATAGAAAAGAAAGATCCGGGCGCTTATAATAGTATTGTAATGGGTCCGTTTGGGCATGGCCGGTGGTCGCGCGAAACAGGACACACCATGCACAGCAACATTTATTTTGGAGATAGCATAGCTACTTTTTACCAAAAGAACATCGAGCAGAAATTTTTCAATCATTTCCTGAAAGGCAATGGCGACAAGAACAGCGGCTTGCCTAAAGCCTACATGTTCAATACCGGTAAAAACGAATGGAAGACTTTTGATAAATGGCCTTCCCCGGGCGCGGTGCATGAAAAGTTGTACTTAAACAACGATGGAAAACTGGCCAATACCCAACCGGCAGCTCAAGGCGCAACCACGTTTGTAAGCGACCCGCTGAAACCTGTCCCTTACACCGAGGATATCCCAACCACTATGGGTTTTACTCCGCATAACTATATGAGCGAGGATCAGCGTTTTGCGGGCCGCCGTACCGATGTACTGGTTTTCCAAAGTGATGTTTTAACCGATGATGTAACCCTGGGCGGCGAAATAATGGCGCACTTAAAAGTGGCAACTACCGGCACCGATGCCGATTTCTTTGTAAAACTGATTGATGTATACCCTGCCGACGAGCCTAATAACCCCTACATGCCTAACAAAAGTATTACACTGAGCAACTATCAGCAAATGGTACGCAGCGAAGTGATGCCAACCCGTTTCCGCAAGAGCTTTGAAAAGGCCGAGCCAATGGTAGCCAACCAGAAAACAGAACTCAACTTCCGTGTTCAGGATGTACTGCACACCTTTAAAAAAGGCCACCGCATCATGATCCAGGTACAAAGCACTGCGTTCCCGCTATTTGCACGTAACCCGCAAAAGTTTGTGGAGAACCCATACAAAGCCGATGAAAGCGATTATATCAAAGCAACGCATACCGTATATAACGATAGCTACTTTGATGTGGAAGTGTTAAAATAGGTTTTTAAGGACTGAGTAGTTTTTAACAAATCATCAATCTGACGGCGTTATCGCGAGGAACGAAGCAATCTCCGAATAGGTAAGTGAGCGACACCTATGTCGTTCACTGCCCAAAAGTTTGATAATAAAACCGCAAAAGCGATCTGGGATGAACTACAAATGAGAATAACGCTGTATGTATTATTTTTGATAAGGTTACACGGGTTAGTGCAGCACAGTTGAAGGTCACAATGCTCAACGAAACAAACCATTAAATAAAGTTTCCCGGGTGGAAGAGGATGGTGGTGAATACACGTTCGATGAAGTATTTAAAGCCGCGCAGCATTTGTTTAGAGACTATGCCGCGTGCCTTTGGAAAAAAATTTACTAGAAAATTGCAAATAGTTATATAAATATGTTAAAAAAACAAATCCGCAAAACATTGTTTATGGCGGTTTTCGCTATAATATCCTCAGCCGCTTATGCCCAACTCGGCACACACAAAGAAACTTTTACCCGTGCCGATACCCTGCGCGGATCGCTGACCACGCCGCTGCGTACCTGCTACGATATCAACTATTATCATTTGGATATTAAGTTTGATATTGCTCAAAAATATATAAGCGGTAATGTGCTATTTAAGTTTACGGCGGTAGCGGATTTTACCAAGTTACAGTTTGATCTTTGGAACAACCTGAAAATTGAAAAAGTAGTTTACAAAGGCAAAGAACTTATTTATACCCGCGAGTTTAACGCGGTATTCCTCACCTTCCCGAAAACCATTGCCAAAGGCAGTAAGGATGAGTTTACCGTGTATTATGCCGGTAACCCTACCATAGCCAAGCGTGCCCCATGGGATGGCGGCGTGCAGTACGCAACCGACTCGCTTGGCAAACCCTTTGTAGCTACGGCCTGCCAGGGCATGGGTGCCAGCGTTTGGTGGCCAACCAAAGATGTACAGGATGATGAGGTAGACAGCGCCATGGTGAGTATCAGCGTGCCGGATGGTTTAAAAGATGTATCAAACGGCCACCTGCGTAAAGTCACTAAATTGAAGGATGGCTATACCCGCTTCGATTGGTTTGTGGCAAACCCGATTAACAACTATGACCTGGAAGCCAACATAGGCAACTATGCCCATTATACCGGAACCTACCAGGGCGAAAAAGGCAAACTGGAAATGGACTTTTGGCCGTTAAGTTATAATCTCGACAAAGCTAAAAAGCAATGGGGGCTGGATGCACCACGCATGTTGAAAGCGTTTGAGCACTGGTTTGGCCCCTACCCTTTTTATGAAGACGGTTATAAACTGATAGAGACGCCACACTTGGGTATGGAGCATCAAAGCGGTACAGCTTACGGCAATCACTATCGTAACGGATATTTGGGTCGTGATCTTTCAGGCACAGGCTGGGGTTTAAAATGGGATTTTATTGTGGTACATGAGAGCGGGCATGAGTGGTTTGGAAATAACATCACCAGTAAAGATCTGGCAGATATGTGGATCCACGAGAGTTTTACTAACTATAGCGAATCGCTGTTTATAGAAACCTATTACGGCAAGCAAGCGGGCCAGGACTACGTACACGGCACGCGAATGAACATCCAGAACGATGCACCAATCCTTGGCGCTTACGGTGTAAATAAAGAAGGCAGCGGCGATATGTATTACAAAGGCGGCAATCTGCTTAACCAAGTGCGCACCATTATCAACGACGACGAGAAATGGCGCAGCATTCTGCGTGGCCTCAACAAAACCTTTTATCACAAAACGGTTACCTACCAGGATATTGTAGGTTACATTAACCAGCAGAGCGGAATCGATCTGAATACTGTTTTTGATCAGTATCTAAAACATCCACATGTGCCAACATTGAATTTCATCACCATCAACGGCAAACTGATGTGCCGCTGGATTGCCGATGTACCGGGTTTTAGTATGCCGGTAAAAGTACGCGTGAAAGGTGGCGAATATAAATTTATTAATCCTAAAGGCAGGTTTACTCCGGTAGAACTGGATGGCGCAACAAAGGATAACATTGAAGTTGATAATTTCAACTACTATATTGCTACTATGATCGATTGATTTTAAAAAACTTACAGGAAAGCGCAGAAATCTATTGATCTCTGCGCTTTCCTTTTTAAAACTGGTGAATTCAACCCGGTCTATTTACCTTTCGAACATCAATATTTTTTTTCGGTAAAATGCAACTTCCTGGAAACAGCGTGCGTCTAATAGATCAAACACAAACTAAAAACACCATGAAAGCATTCAAAGCAACTATACTGGCAACAGCATTGTTAACCTTAACGAGCTTAGCATTTTCACAAACAAGCAAACAGGATCGTCATTTAACCGGTTTTAACGCCGTACACCTGGCAGGTTCTTTTGATGTACGCATCACCCAGGGCTCTTCAGAATCGGTAAATGTGGAAGCCCCTGCAAATGTAATAGATCGCATCATTACAGAAGTTGATGGCGGCACACTTAAAATATACACAAAAAACAGCAATGGTTGGCATTGGGACAACAACAACAAAAAAATGATTGTTTATGTGTCTATTAAAGATGTAACGGCGGTTTCGCTCTCCGGGTCCGGCGATATTGACTTTAAAGATGGCTTGCGCGCACCTTCATTAAAACTAAGCCTGAGTGGGTCTGGCGATATTACCGGTAAAGTTGCAGTTAAAGAATTGGAAAGCAGTGTAGGTGGCTCCGGCGATATGACCATCAGTGGCTCGGCAGACATCTCGAATGTAAAGGTTGGCGGTTCTGGTGATTTTACAGCCCGGAACCTGGTTACTGTAACATCAATTGTGCGCGTGGGTGGCAGTGGTGATGCCAGCGTAAACGCCTCAGAAAAATTGGATATATCGGTTGGTGGCTCGGGCGATGTTCATTACACCGGCTCGGCAAAAAATGTGCACACCACCAAATCCGGCAGCGGTGATATTAGCAAAATGTAAATTAAGATGGAAGCTGAGAGACTAGAGCTCAAAGCTTATAGTGCTGTTACCATTAGTCTTTCAGCTTTTCGCCAAACAAAAAGGGCTTCGATATAAAATCGAAGCCCTTTTTATTAATATGTTTTAATGCTTATGCTAATTGTTTAGCCAGTTTATCAGCTAATACTGATTTTGGTACAGCACCGATTTGTTTGTCTACAATCTCGCCGTTCTTAAAGAATAATAAGGCCGGGATATTACGGATACCATATTTAATAGAAATCCCCGAGTTAAGGTCGACATTTACTTTGCCTACAACGGCTTTGCCATCGTATTCTTTAGCAAGCTCTTCCACTACCGGGCCAACCATTCTACACGGACCGCACCACTCTGCCCAAAAATCTACAAGTACCGGTTTATCCGATTTAAGAACAAGTTCTTCGAAGTTTGCATCAGTTATTTCTAAAGCCATGATATTTTTTATTTTAATTTTTAATGTACAAATATAGAGTATTCAAATAGCTTGCCACAAGTTGCTGTATGACAATGTGACAATTATATTAACAATATGGATAAGAATGACAGACGTAAAATAAATGGATAGTGTAATTATAAATTTACCGAATTACGGCTTGTATGAAAACAGCATTAACCCTCACCTCTTTTCCAACGATCTCTAATACGATAAAAAAGGGAAATACATTTACCCGGGCGAATCGAAATTCTTCAAAAAACTTTACAGGGTATAAAAGAGGCTTTTTAAATATTGACAAGTTTATGCAATACGCGGCTTTGGAATTATCCACCTAACCTTCTTGCCATTGCTTGTACCAATCCGACGATTTTCGGGTCATAATCGGCACTTTTAATAACGAAATGATACATTGCTTGAATTTCTCTTTTTAATCTGAAAGGTGTTTCTTTTAGTTGCTCTAATTTTTTCATCTATGCTATAAAAATAGCATAACTGTTTCTTTAAATTATGATGCTGAAGATAATTCTAATCTTTATCATATTTGTTAAAAGCGAATTCCAATGACTACACTCCAAATTTCCATACCCGACAAAAAAGAAAAAGCAGTTAGGATATTATTGAAAGAATTAGGCGTATCGGTAAAAAAAATCGACTCGAAAAACGAACTAATATCAAAAATTAAAGAGGCGGTTAAAGAATTAAATGAGGTAAAATCAGGCAACGCCGAAGCCAATGATTTTGATGATCTGATAAATGAATTATAGGATAAAAGCCGTTGCGAGTTTTGAAAAGGACATTAAACGATTAAGTAAAAAGTACAAATCGCTAAAATCAGATTTATTAAAACTAAAGACGCAATTACTAGAAAATCCTAGGTCTGGCCTATCTTTAGGCAACTCATGCTATAAACTACGCTTTTCGATAACCAGCAAGAACAAAGGCAAAAGCGGTGGTGCCAGGATAGTTACTCACATCAGTAATAAACAATGACGAGGACGTTATTTATCTGCTCGCCATATTCGACAAATCCGAACAGGCAAATATTACAGACAAGCAAATACTAATTCTGCTGAATAGCATAAAATAGTTCACACCCTCTCCTAAGCCAACACCGCCGCCACATTAGTTAATGTATAGATCTCTGCCATCAGATCATCTGTAGGGCTTACCTTGTGCGATTTGGACGAAAGGTTCACATACATTGAATCTTCCCCATCATTGATCTTGAATTTAAGCGAACAACTCTTGGCCGGGTACTTTTCGTTATTGGTGCTAACCAATTGCAGCAGGCTATCCACCAGCTGATTATTCAGCGCCTTTACATCCAAGCTAACGGTGATAGATTTGGTAAGCCTGTCCCGCATCTCGGAGAGCAAAGACATCACCGTTACTTTGATATCCCAGTTATCTTTTTGTCTGTATTTTTCCTCTATCAGACCTTTAATGTGCAGAAAATACCCATCTACCATCAGGTTACGGAACTTCACGTAGTCCTCCCCAAAAAATGCAAACTCGTAAGATTCATTGTAATCTTCCAGCACAAAGGTGCCAAACGGCTTACCCATTTTGGTCATTTTATGCTGTACATTACCCACCAGACCACCTATACAGATCTCCCCGCGTTTGCGCAGGTTGGCCAGGTTAGCCATTACCTCTTCACCGCCCTCGCCCGAGCGCGCTTTTTGAACATCTTTCAACTCGCTAATGGTAGTATTACAATATTTTTCCAGCTCCAGTTTGTAATTATCCAGCGGATGGCCGGTAAGATAAATGCCGATCACATCCTTCTCGTACTTCAGTTTTTCTATCAGCGGCCACTCGTCTGCCTCGGGCATGGTTGGCTCAGGAATATAGGACGCCACCGAGCCCCCAAACAGGGAAGACTGTGAACTATTTTTTGTGTTCTGATAATCGTTACTGTATTTAATTAGCCGCTCTACGCCTGTAAGCAAGCCGTTTTCGGTTTTGGCGAAGAACTGTGCACGGTTTAAGCCAAACTCATCAAATGCACCGCCATAAACCAGGTTCTCGTATGATTTCCGGTTCACCGACCTTGTGTTTGATCGCTGTGCAAAATCATAAACACTTTGGTAAGGACCACGTTCGTTACGCTCCTCAATAATACTTTCAACTGCTTTTTCACCTACACCTTTAACACCCGCCAATCCAAAACGGATTACGCCTTTTTTACTGGCCGCAAAAGCCAGGGCACTTTCGTTAACATCCGGCCCAAGAACTTCCAGGCCCATACGGCGGCATTCTTCCATAAAGAAGGTGATCTTCTCCATGTTGTTCTGGTTATTCAATACTGCCGACATATATTCTGCCGGATAATGCGCTTTTAAAAAGGCCGTTTGATACGCCACGAAAGCATAACAGGTTGAGTGCGATTTATTGAAGGCATACTGGGCGAAAGCCTTCCAGTCGTTCCAGATCTTGGTAAGCTTATCTTTAGCATGCCCCTTTGCAATCGCCCCATCCATAAACTGCGACTCCATTTTATTGAGGATCTCGATCTGCTTTTTACCCATCGCTTTCCGCAAAACGTCGGCATCTCCTTTACTAAAGCCTGCTAATTTTTGCGAAAGAAGCATCACCTGCTCCTGGTAAACCGTAATACCATAGGTTTCGCCCAGGTATTCTTCCATATCTGCCAAATCGAATACAATTGGTTCCTGGCCATGCTTACGCTTGATAAAGTTTGGGATATACTCAATTGGGCCCGGGCGATAAAGCGCGTTCATGGCAATCAGATCCTCGAATTTATCTGGCTTCAGATCGCGCAGGTACATTTGCATGCCATCGCTTTCAAACTGGAATGTACCGTTGGTATCCCCACGCTGATAAAGTTCATAGGTCTTCTGGTCGTCGAGCGGTATATAATCTATATCGATGGTTACGTCATGATTCAGCTTGATCATCCGCAAGGCATCCTTTATAATGGTCAGGGTTTTCAGGCCCAAAAAGTCCATCTTAATTACCCCGGCATCCTCAATTACCCTACCGTCATACTGGGTAACCAGCAAATCAGAGTCCTTAGCGGTTGCCACCGGTACAATCTCCGTTAAATCATAAGGGGCGATAATTATCCCCGCCGCATGCACACCTGTATTACGCACAGACCCTTCCAGCTTTTCTGCTTCGCGCAGCACAATACCTTTCAAATCAGTTGATTTATAGATCGCTTGCAATTCGGGCACCTGTTCAATAGCTGTCTTCAGGTTAATTCCCAACGTATCCGGCACCAGTTTTTTCAACGCATTTACATCAGATAAGGGCATATCCAATACGCGGCCCACATCCTGTATGCTGGTACGGGCAGCCATTGAGCCGTAAGTGATGATTTGCGCCACCTGGTTTTTACCGTATTTATCAACCACATAGTCGATTACCTTCTGGCGGCCGGCATCATCAAAGTCCGTATCAATATCGGGCATCGATTTACGATCGGGGTTAAGGAAACGCTCGAACAGGAGATTATACTTCAGCGGATCGATATTGGTGATACCCGTACAATAGGCCACTACCGACCCTGCAGCGGAACCACGGCCCGGACCAATAAATACCCCCATATCACGCCCGGCGCGGATGAAATCGGCCACGATTAAAAAGTAACCGGCAAAACCCATTGTGCGGATGGTAAAAAGCTCGAAATTGATGCGCTCCTCGGCTTCCGGGCTGATATCTATGTAACGTTCCTTGGCGCCTTTAAAGGTGAGGTGCTTGAGATACTCCCATTGGTTAAGGGTATCCGCATCCGGTGTCATATCACTATGGATCTTGAATTCGGGCGGGATAACGTAGTTAGGCAGCAGGATGTCGCGTTTAAGCTTCAGCACATCCACCTTATCTACAATTTCCTGGGTATTATCCAATGACTCGGGCATGTCATGAAACACCTTGCCCATTTCGTCCTTGGTCTTGAAATAAAACTGATCGTTGGTAAAACCAAAACGATATCCCTTGCCACCTTCTTCATCGGTAGCAATGGGGGTGCTCTGCAAATCGCCGGTATTTACGCAAAGCAAAATATCATGTGCGTTGGAATCCTGCTGATCCACGTAATGTGAATCGTTGGAGCAGATCACCTTAACGTTGTATTTCTTGGCAAATTTGGCTAACACAATATTTACAATGTCCTGGTCGGGGATGTCGTGCCGCTGCATTTCGATGTAAAAATCCTCACCGAATAAATCCAGCCACCATTTAAATTCAATTTCTGCAGCAGCTTCGCCATCGCGCAAAATAGCCTGTGGAACAGATGCGCCCAGGCAGCAAGTAGTAGCAATGATACCTTTATGATACTTCAAGATCAGTTCCTTATCTATCCGGGGCCACTTACTGTACAGGCCCTCTATATAGCCTAATGAACAGAGTTTAATGAGGTTTTGGTAACCTTCCGCATTCTTCGCCAGCATAAGCTGGTGATAACGTTTATCTTTCTTTTCTTTGGTAAATTGCTTTTTATGTCTGTCGTCTACTACGTAAAACTCGCAGCCAACAATCGGTTTAATACCGTGTTTACCCGCTTCGGCCACAAATTTAAACGCGCCGAACATGTTACCATGATCGGTTATCGCCAGGGCTTTCATTCCATCCGCAGCGGCCTTTTTATAGAGCTTTGTAATATCGGCTGCCCCATCAAGTAAAGAAAATTGGGTATGAACGTGTAAGTGCGAAAAATCGGGCATAATGAATCTGTCTCTCTAAATCGTGTAGCTTACAAATTTACCAAAAAACAAAAACGGTGGCCAACAAAAACAATTATTAGATTTCCACAGCCATTATTTTACATTACATTGTTCATTTAAAATCTGTGGCATACTTTTTCGGTAAAAATAAATTAATACATAGCTGCAGCTATCGAATATTTCTGTGCATTTCCGGTCAATTCTGCAAACATTAGCTATAGCAGGGTGTTTAGCCCTGTATTCGGAAGCACTTAGCATATTAAATGTACAACTACAGGTAGTAACTCTTAACCTTTACAAATTTGGAACGATTTGGACGTATAGCCCTCAAAACAATACTTTGGATAATTGCAAGTGTCATTTTTTTGATATTGCTTGTAGTTATTTTAATACAGGTACCCGCCGTGCAGAATTTTGCAAAGGATAAAGCGGTTACTTTTCTTCAGAATAAAATTCACACTAAGGTGGAGATCGGTCATATCAGCCTTGGCCTGCCGAAGCTGTTGGTGCTGGAAAACGTTTATTTTGAGGATCAGAAAAAAGATACACTTATTGCCGGTGAAAAACTTAAGGTTGATATCACCCTGCTCAAACTATTGAAAAATAAGGTAGAGATCAACGAGATTAACCTGGAAGGAATTACCGCCAAGATCAGCCGTGGTCCGGATAGCCTTTTCAACTTTGATTACATTATCAAAGCCTTCGCAGGTGAGCAGAAGAAAGAGCCGAAACCAACTGACACCGCTGCTGCCATGCAATTCTCGGTAGATAAGATCATATTAGACAAGATTAATGTGGCCTACAAAGATGCCACTACTGGTAACGATGTGAAATTCCTGTTGGGCCATTTTGATACACGGATAAAGGATTTCGACTTGGATAAGATGAAATTCACTATCCCTAAGATTAACTTGAGTGGTGTCAACGCGCGTATCATTCAAACTCTGGCGGGTTCCTCCATAGCGCAAACAGCTGCCGTTGACACTGCGGTGAAACCATTAAACATGGATCTAAGCCTCGGAGAGATCAATGTAGATAAGGTGAAAGTTGATTATCGCAGCAATGAGATGAGTGCCAAAGTTGACCTGGGCAAGTTCCTGGTGAACATGGATAAGATTGACTTAAAGAACCAGTTTGTGGGGGTTAAATCTATCAACCTGGATGATACGAAGGCTGCCCTTACTTTTGCCAAGCCTAAAACAGTGGTGAAAGCTGCCGTACAGGCCGTTAAAAAACTTGATACACTAGTATCAGCAAAACAAACAGCAAAAGGTTGGACGGCTGCTCTCGGTACTATTAAACTGGTTAATGACGATATTAAGTTTGATAATGACGCACAGGCTCCTGTTAAACGCGGTCTGGATTTTGCGCATATGCACATCCAAAACCTTAATACTGATATAGAGAACCTGAAATATAATCCGGATAGCCTTTCTGGCCGGGTAAACACTTTTACTTTTAATGAGAAAAGCGGCTTAAAGATCAATTCCTTCCACACCAATTTCTTTTATGGTGCTAAGGGAGCTTATCTGAAAGACTTGCTTTTGGAGACCCCGCAATCGGTTATTCAAAAAGAGCTGGTTGTTGGTTACCCTTCTATCGAATCGCTCACTAAAAACCTGGGCGCATTAAGCATTAATGCAAACCTGGATGGCAGCAAATTAAGTTTAAAAGATATTTTACTGCTGATGCCAACAATGGCATCTATGGAGCCATTTAAATCATCCCCAAATACCGTTTTAAAGATCAATGGCCGTGTAAACGGAACCGTTGCCAATCTGCGCATACCCAGCCTGGAGCTGAGCGGCTTCGGCAATACCTACGTTAAAGCATCTGCAGTTGCTAAAGGATTACCAGATGTGAATAAAGCTTACATCGATCTTAACATAAACGACTTCCGCACCAGCAGGAGTGATATTTTGCGCCTGGTACCCAAAGGTACCATCCCGCCAAATGTGAGTATCCCCGAAAACATGGATCTGAAAGGGACCTTTAAGGGAACCATGAAAAACTTTAGCACCAAAATGAACCTGCGCAGCAGCTATGGCGCGGTTGATTTAGTGGCTGCCTTGAAGAGTGGTGCCCGCAAAGGCAGCGAGACCTATACCGCCAACGTAAAGGCCAACAATCTTAATGTTGGGGCCTTAACCAAACAGCCGCAAATGGTGGGAATGGTTAGCATGACGGCTAACATCAGCGGCGCCGGGCTCGATCCTAAGACTGCCAGCCTAAAGTTCAACGGCAACGTGGCCAGCGCTTACGTTAAGGGGTATAATTATAAAAACCTTGTGGTCAAAGGAACAGCGCGTAACGGTAGTTATGTGGCTAATGCCCGGATGATAGACCCTAACATTAACTTTAGTTTGGATGCCAAAGCTAATATGAACAAGAAATATCCGGCGGTTAATGCTACGCTGATGGTGGATAGCATAGACCTGCAGAAGCTTGGCTTTACTAAAACAGTAATGCGTTTCCACGGCAAGATAATGGCAGATGTACCAACCGCCGATCCGGATTATTTAAACGCCAACATCCTGGCTACAGAATTGCTGGTAAACAATGCGGGCACCCGAATTAACCTGGATACCGTAAGCCTGATCTCTACAGCCAATGCAGATAGCAGCAGCTTACGTCTAAAGACCCCGATGTTCTACGCGCACCTGGGTGGCAAATATAAATTGACGGAAATAGCGCCCGCAGTTACCGATGTGATCAATAAATATTACAATACCGCATTGGTAAGTAAAACCCCGGTAGCAAAAACGAAGTACTCACCGCAACAGTTTACATTCGATGCGCGCCTGGTGAAGACACCACTGGTTGAGAAATTCGTTCCTGATTTGAAACAATTGGACCCGGTATTATTGAACGGCCGGTTTAACAGTACCAGTGGCGAACTGGTAGTTAACGCATCCATACCCAAAGTAATCTACGGCACCAACACGATTAACAACGGTAAACTGGCTATTAATACGGGCAATAACGCGCTTAACTATAGCCTTACCCTTGATGAAGCCAAGGTGGGCTCATCACTGGATATTCTTTACCCTAGCATTACCGGCAGTGCCCAAAACAACCAGCTGGGCATTAGTTTGCAAGTGCGCGATGCGGCCAAAAAAGAACGTTACCGCGTAGCCGGTACCTTTAGTGTTACTCCAGACGTTTACCAGTTCAGCTTTTTGCAGGATGGCGTAATGCTGGATTATATGCCATGGGCGGTTAATCCAAATAACGCTTTACTGTATGGCAATAAAGGTGTTTTAGCCCGAAGCTTTAGCCTAACTAATAGTAACCAGGTACTGAGCATTAACAGTAATTCAGGTGAATTCAATTCGCCTATTACGGTTGATTTTAAGAACTTCAAAATAGAAACACTTACCAAAATGGCCAAGCAGGATACCCTGCAGGTTGGCGGCACAATCAATGGTAACGCGGTGGTGAGTAACTTCCAAAAATCGCCGGTATTTGAAGCTGCTATAAATGTTATCGACTTTAGTTTTAAGGGAGACACAGTAGGCAATATTGCGCTGAAGGTGAATAACCAAACAGCCAATGCCTACGCCGCGCAGATGAATATTACCGGTAAAGGCAATCAGGTGGATTTGAACGGTATGTATTATACCTTGCCAGAAAGTCGCTTTGATCTTAACCTGAATATTGTAAACCTGAATATGAAGAGTATTGAAGGCTTCAGCTTCGGCAGCATTCGCAATGCAAGTGGTAACATTACCGGTGCCCTTAAAGTAACTGGAACCACAACTGCACCGGCGGTACGGGGAAATATAAACTTCAACAAAGCTGCCTTCAATGTATCCATGCTGAACTCCTATTTTACAATGCCGCAGGAGAGCATCACCTTTAATGATGAAGGCATTCGCTTTAACGACTTTACCCTGGTAGATTCTACCGGCAATAAGGCTATCGTAACCGGATCTGTTTATACAAAAACATATACCGACTTTAAATTCGGGATGGATATCCGGATGAATAATTTCCGGGTGATCAACTCCACAAAAGCCGATAACCAGTTATTTTATGGTAAGCTGTTTATGGATGCCAATGTGAAAATTCGCGGGGATATGGTAAAGCCGGTGGTTGATGCTAACCTTACCGTTAACAAGCAAACTGATCTGACCATCGTGATACCTACTGCTGACCCCGGTGTAGAAGACCGGAAAGGCGTAGTGGAGTTTATAGATAAGGATGCACCGAAAATGGACTCGATGCTGCTGGCCAAACAACTTGATTCGTTAAAAAAATCTGAATTGACCGGCTTGGATGTGACTGCTACTGTAAACGTGGATAAGAATGCCAACTTCAATATTGTAGTGGATGAGCGCAACGGTGACATCGTGCATCTGAAAGGCGAAGCCCACCTTAGCGGTGGTATCGACCCAAGCGGGAAGACAAGCCTCACTGGAACCTATGTGGTTAACCAGGGCTCGTACAATTTATCATACGCCACCATTAGCCGTAAATTCAACTTTAAACAAGGCAGTACTATCACCTGGACGGGCGACCCAACCAGTGCTAACATTGACCTGACTGCGGTTTACGTAGCCAACGTCCCTCCTATCGATTTGGTTGCTAATCAGCTTTCGGATTCAAACTCCGGGTTGTACAAGCAAAAGTTGCCGTTCAACGTTAATCTGAACTTAAAGAATGAATTAATGAAACCTGATATCAGTTTTGATATCGTACTGCCGGATAGTAATTACAACGTTTCCAGCGATGTTACTACCATAGTAAATACGCGCCTATCGCAGATAAGGCAGGATCCTAATGAGATGAACAAACAGGTGCTGGGCGTATTGGCATTGGGCCACTTTATTGGTGATAACCCGTTACAAAGCCAAGGCGGCAGCGCTGGTGTAGAAGGTGCTATCCGGAGCAGCGTTAGTGGCTTGCTCACCGACCAATTGAATAATTTGGCGGGCAGCCTGATAACCGGGGTAGATTTAAACTTCGGCTTAACTTCAGGGCAGGACTATTCTACCGGCACGGCCCAAAACCGGACAGACCTGAATGTAGGACTTTCCAAACGATTCCTTAACGACAGGCTTACCGTATCTGTAGGTAATAACTTTAACCTGGAAGGTGCACAGGCAGGGCAAAAAACCTCTAACATTGCGGGCAATCTGTCAGTGAATTACAAACTCACAAAAGACGGCCGCTTTGCTATCCGCGCATATCGAAAAGATGAATATATCGTAATACAAGGGCAGGTGGTAGAAACGGGGCTGGCCTTTACGCTCACGGTAGACTATAATCGCTTCCGCGAAGTTTTCCGTAAACGCAGCCCCGAAGAACGGGCTATGCGCAAACGCTACCAGCAAGAACAAAAATTAAAAGACGAAAAAGAAAAAGCTTCGCAACAACAGGATAAAGACGAACGCGCTAAAACTCAGACCACAACTTTGCAATGATAAAACGACTAAAATATTTACTATTTATTACCGCATTTTTAACCGCTTGCAGCACTACCAAATACATCCCTCAAAACGAGAAATTGTATACAGGCAGCTCGGTTAAAGTGGTGGATAAGGATATTAAGAAAAGCGATGCGAAAGCGATAAGCGCGGAAATGAATGCGCTGGTTCGCCCTGCTCCTAATTCATCTATATTGGGGCTGAGAGCAAAACTTTGGTTCTATTACAAAACCAAAGCGCGCAAGGGTTTTATCCAAAAATTCTTCAGCAAGTTTGGCGAACCGCCTGTATTTGTAAGCCAGGTTGATTTGGCCAAGAACAGCAATATTATGCAGAACCGCCTGCAAAACGAGAGTTATTTTCAATCAACAGTAAGTGGTGATACGATAGGTAAAGACAGGACAGCCCGTGCCGAATTCACGGTTAATGCAGGTCCGTCTTACACTATCCGCAACATTACCTTCCCATTAGCTACAGATAATAGCCTGGATACCGCAGTGCTGGGCACGAAGAAACAAACGCTATTAAAAACCGGCGACAAATACAACCTGGATGTAATCAAATCCGAACGGATCAGAATAGATGCCAGGTTGAAAGAAAAAGGTTTTTTTTACTTCGCACCAGAGCAACTGATTATAAGGGTAGATAGTACGGTTGCAACTCACCAGGTTGACTTAACGGTACGGATAAAGCCAGAAACACCATCTCGCGCACGGGATATTTATTCTGTAAGAAACATTTACGTTTACCCAAACTACTCTTTGCGTGACACTACTCTAAAGTTAAATCAGTCGGAGTTTTACCGGTGGTACAACATTGTTGATCCGCGCAAAACGGTTAAGCCTTATATTTTCGCCAACACCGTATTGCTGCACCCTAACGATACTTACAGCCGCACAACGCATAACAACTCACTCAACAGATTTATTAACCTGGGCCCGTACCAATACGTAAAAAATAAATTTGAAGATGTAACGCCAGATTCTCCGAAACTGGACGTTTATTATTTCCTTACTCCCTACAAAAAGAAATCCTTACAGCTGGAACTATTGGGCCGTACCTCATCCGCAAGCTACACCGGATCACAGGTAAACCTAAGCTGGAGAAACCGTAATGCCTTTAAAGGTGGAGAATTACTAACCGTTACCTTATTTGCCAGTACTGATGTGCAGGTTGGTGGTACAGCGGGTGGCTTCAATGTGTTTCAGTACGGGATCCAGCCATCGCTTTCCTGGCCGAGAATCATTAGTCCGTTCAATTTCAAATCGGATAATGCCTATATCCCAAGGACTACGCTCACGCTAAACTACACTTCGGTTGTACGGAGTAAATTATATTCACTCAACTCATTCAGCGGATCATTTGGCTACAGTTTTAAAACCAATGTACATAAACTGAATGAACTTAACTTGCTGGAGATTACATATACTAAGCCCAGGAACGTAAGTCCGCTTTATACTGACAGTATTAACAATCCTAATAATCGGAATCCTGCACTAAAACACGTTATTGATCCGCAATTTACATGGGGACCAAGCTACGCTTATACCTATGACAATACTACCGAAGATTATCGTACCAACAGCCTTTTCTATCGTGGTAAATTGAGCTTATCCAACAATATTTATGGGCTGGTTACCGGTGCCGATACCTTAGGTGGAAAAGTCAAAACTTTATTCGGAACACCATTTAATCAATATCTAAAGCTTGAAAATGAGATCCGCTTTTTCCATAAGCTGGGCCTGGGCAGCAAGTTTGCAGCACGGTTCCTGGTAGGGCTGGGATTGCCTTATGGTAATTCAACTATTCTGCCATACAGCCAACAGTTCTTCATCGGCGGCCCGAATAGTTTAAGAGGTTTCCGTGCCAGGTCAATCGGGCCGGGCAGTGTTGATGCAACTGCACTGAATGGCGGTTTTATTGCAGATCAGTCGGGCGATATAAAACTGGAAGCTAATTTAGAATACCGGGTGAAATTATTCAGTATTGTTTACGGTGCTTTGTTTACCGATGCCGGTAACGTTTGGAACGCCAAGACACACCAGGCGGGCGGTACTTTCGGGCCTAAATTTTACCAGCAATTAGCTGCCGACGTGGGCTTTGGTTTGCGTTTTGACGCAACGGTATTGGTGCTGCGTACCGATCTGGGTTTCCCGGTATTAGTCCCATACTCAAACAACGGTGCATCTCGCTCGGTTAGCCCTAGCTTTAATAATGCAATTTTGAATATTGCTATTGGGTATCCGTTTTAATCAATAAATGAGTTAGTGATTTAGTGAAATATTGATTAAAGTATAAAGTCTGTTGCAACAGCATAATCTGATGGCTAAGATCACCGTACCGCTGCAAATGATAGATCTGCATGATGATGGCTATCATCCCCTGCTGGATATTCAACTTTTTAACAAGCCATTTAAAGTGGTGCTGGATACGGGTGCCTCGCGTACGGCCTTCGATCGTCAATTGTTGCTGGCTGCAAATGAAGCTACTGATATCATTGCCAGCGAACGCCTCTCTACCGGATTGGGAACCAATAGTATGCAGTCCGCCACTGCATTGTTAAACAATGTATGGATTGGTAGCTTGCTAATTCCCGAACTGGAAGTGGCCGTGCTTGACCTATCCTCCATCAATATTGCTTACAGGCAGTTGGGCCATCCCGAAGTGTTAGGGGTGATTGGCAGTGATATATTAATGAGATACAAAGCGGTGATTGACTTTGGGAAACAGGTGCTGATATTGAAGTAAGGTTGGAAGCGATACACCTGATATCGAATTGAACGAAATTCCGGGATGGGTGAAATATGCTAATTCAAAGAGTCAAAGCAAATCTACCTAATCACTAAAGTCAAACCCAACCCCACAAAAAAGCCCCGCTCAACGAACGGGGCCAATAACAAATTTCACAACATCTGGATATTGCTTATATATCGATACGTGCGTATTTAGCATTTTTCTCAATAAACTCGCGGCGTGGGGCAACTTCATCACCCATCAGCATACTGAAAGTATGGTCGCACTCGGCGGCGTTTTCTATACTAACTTTTTTAAGGGTACGGTTAGCCGGGTTCATGGTGGTATCCCATAATTGTTCAGCGTTCATTTCACCCAAACCTTTGTAACGTTGTATATGAACGCTATCTTCCTTACCGGCACCTTTAAGGCGTTGTACAGCCGTATCGCGTTGCTCATCATTCCAGCAGTATTCAAACTCTTTACCTTTTTTAACCTGGTAAAGCGGTGGCGATGCAATGTAAATGTAGCCGTACTCAATCAGTTCCTTCATATAACGGAAGAAGAACGTTAAGATCAGCGTTGTAATGTGCGATCCATCCACGTCCGCATCCGTCATTACCACAATTTTATGGTAGCGAAGTTTCGCCATATTAAGTGCCTTGGCATCTTCCGCAGTGCCTATGCTTACACCCAGGCCGGTAAACATGTTCTTTATTTCCTCGTTCTCGTAAATCTTATGCTCCATAGCTTTCTCCACGTTCAGGATTTTACCACGTAAGGGTAGTATCGCCTGGAATTCGCGGTTACGGCCTTGTTTAGCTGTACCACCCGCCGAGTCACCCTCTACCAGGTATAATTCGCATAAAGCAGGGTCGTTGTTGGCACAATCAGATAGCTTGCCCGGTAATCCGGAACCACTCATTACGCTCTTACGCTGTACCATCTCGCGCGCCTTACGGGCCGCCGCGCGTGCTGTGGCTGCTAAGATCACCTTCTGAACAATCATCTTAGCCTCCCTGGGATTTTCTTCCAGGTAATTGCCTAAGATTTCGCCTACTGCAATGTTAACTGCACCGCTCACCTCGCTGTTACCCAGTTTGGTTTTGGTTTGGCCTTCAAACTGCGGCTCCTGAACTTTTACCGAGATAACAGCGGTCAATCCTTCACGGAAGTCGTCACCGGTAATATCGATTTTCACATTCTTCAGCAAACCTTCCTTATCGGCATAAGCCTTTAAAGTACGGGTTAGGCCCATCCTGAAACCGGCAACGTGGGTACCGCCTTCAATGGTGTTAATATTGTTTACATACGAGTGCACGTTCTCGGTGTAGGTATCATTGTATTGCAAAGCAAGTTCAACGGGGATGCCGTTTTTAACACCCTCCAGGTAAATCGGCTCGGGGATGATCGCTACACGGGTACCATCCAGGTATTTTACAAATTCCTTTAAACCACCTTCAGAGAAGAATTCTTCCATCGGGAAAGTACCATCTTCGTTAGGCTCGCGCTCATCTGTAAGTGTTAATCGGATGCCTTTATTTAAGAAAGCCAGCTCACGTAAACGGGTAGCCAGTGTCTCAAATTTGTACTCGGTAGTGGTCGTAAAAATTTCCGAATCCGGTTGGAAAGTTTGGGTAGTACCTGTTTTGTCAGATACACCGATTTCTTTTACCGGGAACAGCGGCTTACCACGTTCGTACTCCTGCGTAAAAATTTTGCCTTCGCGGTAAACTACCGTTTTCAAGTGGATAGATAGTGCGTTTACGCAACTTACCCCTACACCGTGCAAACCACCCGATACTTTGTAAGTATCCTTATCAAATTTACCTCCGGCGTGCAGCACCGTCATTACAATTTCAAGGGCTGATTTTTGCTCCTTGGTATTGATACCTGTGGGGATCCCGCGGCCGTTATCCACAACCGTAATGGAGTTTCCCTTATGAATAGTAACGTTGATGGTGTCGCAATAACCGGCGAGGGCCTCATCTATGGAGTTATCTACAACTTCGTAAACCAAGTGGTGAAGGCCTTTTACGCCTGTATCACCTATGTACATCGAAGGCCTTTTACGTACGGCCTCTAAACCCTCTAAAACCTGTATATTATCCGCTGAATAATTCGATTTGTCCTGATTTTCTTCGCTCATAATTTATCTAAAACAATAACACACTCCGGGTGGAGCTCTAATGCAAAAATACGATTTTAATACCACATATCAACCATACCAAAGCCTGTAAGCTAACCATTTCGCCCTGCTTATCCCCTGTTTTTTTCAACATCATTTCCTCAAACTTTACATCGGTAAATTTGCATATTGATACATCGCTGCATTTATACTTCCGCATTAGGAAACTTGTTGCGAAAGTTTATCTTTGTCAAAATTTTTTTTAGAGAAAACAGAATGAAAATCAACGCGTCAATCGTTACCAAATCAGTTTTAGCATTAGCCATTGCCGCTGGTGTTACTGCATGTAACCAAAACAAGCCTGCTGATAAACCAGCTGCTGCAACTGCAACAACTGCTGCTGCCGGAACCCCTGAAATAGTTTACATTAACCAGGATTCCATTATTGCTAAATACGATTACATCAAGGATATGAATAAACGCCTTGAAGATAAAGGCAAAGCTGCACAAAGTGATGTTAGTTCACGCCAGCAGGCTATTCAGCGTGAAGTTGCCGAATACCAAAAAGCTGCTGCTACCATGGCGGCAGACCAGCGCCAGGCCACAGAGCAGCGCCTGCAAAAAAAAGGACAAGAGTTTCAGCAATACCAGCAAAATGCCGGTGCTGAGGTTCAGAACCTGCAATACAGCGAACAGGCTAAATTGTATGACAAACTGATTGACTTCACAAAATCATTCGCTAAAGAAAAAGGCTACAAAATGGTATTAACTTTCCAGAAAGGTAATACTAATATGCTGTTTGGTGATCCAAGCCTTGATGTAACTACAGAAGTAATTAAAAGATTAAACGAAGCTTACGCTAAGGATAAAAAATAAAATGTGCAAATTTCAAATGTGCGGATGTGCAGCTGAAATAAAAAAGTTATAATTGAAACCCCGGCCTTTGGTTGGGGTTTTTTATTGAAAATAAGCGTTATGACGAACGAACAATTTATGCAGATGGCTATCGATCTGTCGGAATATAATGTAAAGCAGGGACTAGGCGGCCCCTTTGGTGCCGTTATTGTTAAAGATGGTATGGTGGTAGCCCGAAGTGCTAACAAGGTAGTGCCTTCTAACGACCCGACCGCACATGCCGAAGTATCGGTGATTCGACTGGCCTGCCAGGAGTTGGGTACTTTTAACCTGGAGGGGTGCGAGATCTACACCAGCTGTGAACCCTGCCCAATGTGCCTTGGTGCTATCTACTGGGCGCGGATCAGTAAAGTGTACTATGCCAATACAAAAGCCGACGCCGCAGCGATAGGCTTTGACGACCACTTTATTTATGATGAACTGGAGTTACCTATGGAGCAGCGAAAAATGCCCTTTACCCAGCTGATGCGCAGTGATGCACAACCTGCCTTTAAGCTTTGGGAAGCCGTTGAAAATAAAACGGAGTACTAAGGTATGCAAGTTTTAGGTGGCGCATTGCCCGTTTTCAATCGTCACCACAAGGAACGAAGTAATCTATTAACTATACAGGGCGACTTTGCCAGACAGCTATTTGGCTTCGCGATTATTTCGTACCTCGCAATAACGGGTGGCAGTTAAAAACGCTAACTTATCAATGATTTAATCAATTCCTCCAGATCCTTCAGGTATAGCATATTAGGGCCGTCGCTCATCGCATGGTCCGGATCAGGGTGGGTTTCTATAAAATAGCCGCTGGCACCAAAGGCACGCGCAGCATGAGCCATGTTAGGTACAAACTTACGGTCGCCACCGGTTTTGCCACCTGCTCCGCCGGGGCGTTGCACCGAATGGGTACAATCCATACAAACCGGGTAACCGAATTCCTTCATATCATATATATTCCTGAAATCAACCACCAGGTTGTTGTAACCAAACGAGTTGCCACGTTCGGTCAGGATGATCTGGTCGTTACCTGCCTCTTTCACTTTTTGCGCCGGATAAAACATATCCTGGCCAGAAAGGAACTGGGCTTTCTTTACGTTCACCACCTTCCCGGTTTGCGCGGCTGCTACCAGCAGATCGGTTTGGCGGCAAAGGAATGCCGGGATCTGCAATATATCCACCACCTCCGCAGCTATGGCCGCCTGGAAGGGCTCATGAATATCCGTAGTTACCTCCAAGCCAAACTTCTCTTTTACCTTGTTCAGCATCTCCAGGCCTTTATCAATACCCGGCCCGCGATACGCGCTAATGCTGGTGCGGTTAGCTTTATCAAAAGATGATTTAAAAACCATCGTAACCGGGTACTTGCTCTTAATCTCCGCCACCTTATCGGCAACGGTATACAAAAGCTCCTGGTTCTCCATCACACAGGGGCCAACAATAAAAAAAGGTTTTTCGGTAATGTCTTTATATAATGCCATTGTTCGCTAATTTTTTACGTGCAAGTTCCAGGTCCTCAGGGGTGTCTATGCCCTTTTCAAAACCAGCAACTTCAATCATTTTAATTTTATAACCATTCTCTAAAGCCCGCAATTGTTCCAGCTTTTCCGATCCCTCTAAAAAAGATACCGGCAACCGAACAAATTCAGGCAGAAAATCCGCCCGGTAAGCGTAAACACCCATATGCTTTTTATACCCTGCAGCATCCTCCAGGATCTTATCCCGTGAATACGGGATCCTGAATCTCGAAAAATACAAAGCGTAGCCGTTTACATCTGTTACCACTTTAACCAGGTTGGGGTTATGCAGCTCATCCATACTTTCTACCGGGGCACAAACGCTGGCCATGGCAGCATCACTGTTTTGCATGGCATCAATCAACCTGTCAATAATGCTGGCATCAAAAAAAGGCTCGTCGCCCTGTACATTGATCACCATATCGCAGGGGATCTTCTCCACCACCTCAGCAATCCGGTCGGTACCGCTGGGGTGGCTCTCTTTGGTCATGACAACATTCGGCGTAAACTGTTTGCACAGGTTAAACACCACATCGCTATCAGCCGCTATCCAAACTTCCTGGTGCAGCTTGGCTTGAATGCAAGCTTCATACACCCGTTGGATAACAGTTTTCCCGCCCAGATCAAGCATAACCTTATCCGGCAAACGGGTAGATTTTAAACGGGCTGGGATTACAATTATGGTTTTCATACCTGGTTAAAAATCTGGTAAACACCTGTTACTTTATCCCCGGCATCCTTTACCAGCAACGTGGTTATTTTCCGCTCCAGCATCAATGCCTCGGCATCGTATATCAGCAGATTATCATTTACAATAATGGGATTTCCGTTCATGATCGTGGTGATTGGCAATTGCTGCAGGTTATTATATTTAACTAACCCGCGGCGCAAGTCACCGTCCGTTACTACGCCGACTACCCTATCCGCCGTACCCAGTACCACCATGCCCAGTTTCCCTTCCGACATGCGGATGATGAGCTGTGTAAACGTAGCATCTTCCTCCAAAAAAGGCAGGTTATCGGTTCGCATCAAATCTTTTACTTTCACTAAAAGCTTTCTGCCTAAACGGCCACCGGGATGGAACCTCGCAAAATCATCGGGACTAAAATCTCTCGCTGTCATCAATGCTACAGCAAGCGCATCCCCCATTACCAAAGTGGCCGTGGTAGACGAGGTTGGCGCCAGCTCCAGGGGACAAGCCTCTTGTTTAATCCCTACATTTAAATGGTAAGTGGCATTTTTTGCCAATGTAGATTCGGGGTTGCCGGTGATGGCTATTGATAGGTTTTTGTGCCACTTTATAAACGGCACCAGTTTAAGCACTTCTTCTGTTTCGCCGGAGTAGGATAAGATCAGGATAATATCGTTCTCCCCTACCATGCCCAAATCGCCATGGAATGCTTCGGCAGGGTGCATAAAAAAGCTTTGTGTACCAGTGCTGGTGAGCGTGGCCGAAATCTTTTTACCGATATGCCCGCTTTTGCCCATGCCGCAAACAACCAGCTTTCCTTTCGATTGCAGAATAGCCTCCACAGCCTGCGAAAACTGTTCATCTATCATAGATGCCACATGCTGCAATGATTCAATCTCTATATCAAATACTTTTTGGGCGATACTCTTCATTGGCTATAAAAGCTCCGATGCTTTGGAAGCTGCAATAATACTCAAAAAATCACATAGCATAAAGGCGGTAAGCGGTGGGCTGCTTCGCTTTTACAAGTGCACAAGTCATACCTGCAAGCCAAATTCAACTTAACACAACTTAACGTAATTTAAAATCAACTCTTTATAAAAAACTGACTGTCAATTAATTGTAAAAACGATCAAATCAGGATGCTAATCCTCATTACAAACGGGCATCTACGATATCCCGGTTTAAAAAAGCTTTGGTATCGTAAATAACGCTGCCGCTGCCGTTGGTGATCGTCGTAAAATCAATTTCCAGAAACTCCCGGTGGGCTACTGCTAAAATGATGGCATCGTACTGCTTTTCTATCGCCGGGATCATCTCGATATCGTATACCTGTTTCACCTTTTCAGGGTCAGCCCAGGGATCGTATACGTCTACGTTGATACCGAAGGCTTTCAATTCAGTGCAGATGTCAACCACCTTGCTGTTGCGCACATCGCTGCAATTTTCTTTAAAGGTGATGCCAAGCATCAGCGCATTGGCCTGTGAAATATCATGCCCTTTTGCAATCAGCAGCTTTATGACCTTGCCTGCCACAAATTCGCCCATAATATCATTTACCCTGCGCCCGGAAAGGATCACCTGAGGCTGGTAACCTAAAGACTCGGCCTTATGGGCCAGGTAGTAGGGATCTACCCCGATGCAATGGCCGCCAACCAGGCCGGGTTTATATTTCAAAAAGTTCCATTTGGTAGCAGCCGCTTCCAAAACATCATTGGTATCGATACCCATCCGGTCAAAGATCAGCGCCAGTTCGTTTACGAACGAGATATTTACATCACGCTGGGCATTTTCAATCGCTTTTGACGCTTCGGCCACCCTGATGCTCGGCGCTTTATGAGTGCCCGCTTCTATAATAGATGCGTACAGGTCATCCACCCGTTGCGCAACCTCCGGGGTAGAGCCGCTGGTCACCTTTTTAATTTTGGTAAGGGTATTGATCTTATCGCCTGGATTGATCCGCTCAGGTGAATAGCCGGCAAAAAAGTCTTCGTTAAATTTCAGTCCGGATGCCTGTTCCAATACCGGGATGCAATCTTCTTCGGTACAGCCCGGGTACACGGTAGATTCGTAGATCACCAGGTCGCCGGGTTTTAAAACAGTACCTAACATTTCCGATGCCTTTAAAAGCGGACCCAGATCAGGTGCTTTGAACTGATCGATAGGTGTTGGTACAGTTACAATATAGGTATTACAATTGTTCAGTTCCTCCACATCAGCCGAGATCTTCAACCCGGCGGTAGCGGAATGTTTCATTACCGTTTGCAGATCATCCGCGTTGGCTTCCTGGGTACGGTCGGTTCCAAGGCTCAGCTCCAGCACACGCTGTTCATCGGTATCGAAACCTAATACATTATATTTTTTGGCGAACTCAATAGCCAGCGGCAGGCCCACGTAGCCCAAACCTATTACCGCTATTTTAAATTCTGAAGCCTGGTAGCTGTCTTTCATGTAGATAGATTAACACAGCCGGCAGCATTTTGTGCGCGGGCGGTTATAAAGGGCCAAAAATAGGGATAAATTCTAACATCCGTTTTGATAAAGAGCGGCGTGAGAGGGGTTCGGGCAGGTAGCACCTAAGGAGCTTTAAGAAATTATTTTAACGGCTATAAACACCTGGCTCCTGCAGCGCCTAACGCACTTGCGCTCCGGAGAAGTAACGTGTTGTAGTAAAAAGACGATAATATTTTATCCGTAGGTGCGGCATCAGCAATTTGCGGATCATTATCATTTACTAATGTGTTGACTACTTCCTAACTCATTTTATTCATCTTTACGCTCCTCTTCCGGTTTATCAAACAAATTATCCTTCAGGTCATCTGTTTCGCGGCGATCGCGTTTAGTGGGGCGGCCGGTGCCGCGGTCACGTTTTAACAGCGGCGCATGGAACATCGATTTAAAGGCCACCGTTTGCTCTACCGGGGTAAGGTCCTGGTAAAAGTTTACGGCAGTTTTGGCATCTACCCTGTTCTCTAATAAACCGCCTACCATAATGATCTTCCGATCTGGCCCTTTGGAGATCTGGTAGGTTTCGCCAACGCGCACCTCGTGGGCCGGTTTGATATTGGTGCCATTTAATTTTACACGGCCAGCCTTGCAGGCATCAGAAGCCAGTGTACGCGTTTTAAACATGCGGATGGCCCACAAATATTTATCGATTCTTAATTTTTCTTTTTCAGGCATAATATTATCAATACAGCTTTGCGCGTAAAGCGCCTTAACAACCCCTCAACATTATAAATTACTTCGCAGTCAGAATAACCCGTCATTTTTCTTTATCCAGTGTATAACCTTCTCTTCAGTTAACTTGTTTGCACTGTAATAATGGGTAACGTAATATACGGTATGGTCACAACCAATTGCTCAAGTTTGTCGTTTACAAAATCAAACAATTCTACAAATTCAGCGACAGGAATGGGCAGGCCACTCAAAAAATTGTTCTTCCTGTTTTTTTGTAATTTACTATTTTAAGAAAGTTCTTCCGTTTCTTATCAGACATAATCACCCTGTTATTTAATATTTTAATCCTTGGCTACAGCAATGACAAACAAATCTCCCCAAAAATCCTTTAATTTGACAAAATTTATTTTTGATAATGCAAGAACTTAAAAAACTGATAGAAGAAGCCTGGGAAAATCGTACGCTGCTGAGCGAGAACGACTACATCAATGCTATAAATACGGTTATCGATCGCCTGGATAAAGGTGAGATGCGCGTTGCCGAACTGATTGGCACCCGCTGGCATACTAACGACTGGATCAAGAAAGCCGTGATCTTATACTTCCCTACCCGTGCCATGGAAGAAATTAAAACCGGCCCTTTTGTGTTTCATGATAAAATGAAACTGAAGACCAACTACAAAGAGCTTGGTGTACGCGTGGTACCTCATGGTATTGCCCGTTATGGTGCTTACCTGGCTAAAGGCGTTATCATGATGCCATCGTACGTAAACATTGGTGCTTATGTGGATGAAGGCACAATGGTGGATACCTGGGCTACTGTAGGTTCCTGCGCGCAGATTGGTAAGCATGTACATTTGAGTGGTGGTGTTGGTATCGGTGGTGTGTTAGAGCCGGTGCAGGCTGCCCCTGTTATCATTGAGGATAATTGCTTCCTTGGATCACGTGCTATTGTTGTTGAAGGTGTCCACGTAGAATCTGAGGCGGTTTTAGGTGCTAATGTAGTACTTACTGCATCAACCAAAATAATAGATGTTACAGGGCCAGAGCCAATTGAATATAAAGGCCGAGTGCCTGCGCGTTCGGTAGTGATACCAGGCTCATACGCCAAGAAATTTGCCGCCGGCGAATACCAGGTGCCTTGTGCGCTGATCATCGGCACGCGTAAAGAATCTACTGATAAAAAGACATCGCTGAATGATGCTTTAAGGGAAAATAACGTAGCCGTATAATATAGATTTGAGATGTGAGATATGAGATTTGAGATTAAACTTTTCTTCTGTCTCACATCTCATATCTAATATCTCACATTTAATGAAACTTGGATACGATGCCAAACGTGCGTTTTTAAACAATACCGGCCTGGGTAACTTTAGCCGGTGGCTGATAAAAACCACGGCGGAGCATTATCCTGAAAACGCCTACCTGCTATACACGCCGAAACTTAAACCCAACAAGTGGCGTAACTTTTTCGATCAATTTCCCGGCATCAGTATCATCACCCCTAAGGGAAAATACCTAACCGCCTTGTGGCGTAGTAAGGGCATTGTGAGTAACCTTGAAAAAGACGGCATCGATCTTTACCACGGCTTAAGTTATGAACTCCCCATTGGCATTGATAACACCCGTATAAAATCGGTTGTGAGTATTCACGATCTCATTTTTTTGCGTTTTCCGCAATACTATGGCTTCATAGACAGACTGATCTACACCGCCAAAACCAAACGTGCCTGCAAAACGGCGCACCGAATTATCGCCATCAGCGAACGTACCAAACAGGATCTTGTTGAGTTGCTGAACATTGACACCAACAAAATTGACGTAGTCTATCAAGGCTGCGCTCCGGAGTTTGCGCTGAAGCAATCAGCAGACAAACTTGCAGCCGTTAAGCAAAAGTACCATCTGCCGGATAGCTTTATATTAAACGTAGGAACAATAGAAGAGCGTAAGAACCTGTTGCTGCTGGCAAAAGCATTAGCTTACACCAAAACGAATACAAACGCTGTGGTTGTAGGTAAGCCTACCGGCTACCTGGATAAAGTAAAAGTTTTCCTGGCTTCGCGGGGATTGGCTGATAGTGTTACATTTTTGCACGATGTGAGCTTTGATGATCTTCCGGCAATTTACCAATTGGCGAAACTATTTGTCTACCCATCGCGTTACGAGGGGTTTGGTATCCCCGTACTCGAGGCGCTGGTTTCCGGCATTCCGGTTATTGCAGCAACGGGTTCATGCCTGGAGGAAGCGGGAGGACCATTTAGCCGGTATGTTGGGCCGGATGACGTACAAGGCTTGGCGAAAGCAATAGACGAGGTATTGAGCGATGGAAATTTGCAGCAGCAAATGATAAAAGAAGGGCTGGCCTATGCCCAACGGTTTGAAGACCGTAACTTAGCGGCGCAAATGATGAACATATACAATAAGGTAACCCGCCATGCTTAAGGACGAAGTAAATAAAGCACTTAAAGTGATCCAGGAGGGCGGCATCATCCTTTACCCTACCGATACCATCTGGGGTATTGGCTGCGATGCCACCAATACCGAGGCCGTAAAAAAGATCTTCGCCCTTAAACAGCGTGAGGAAAGCAAAAGTATGATCATTCTTATCGATACCGATAATAAGCTGCAAAGCTATATTACCGAGGTACCGGAGATTGCTTATCAATTAATTGAGTATGCAGAAAATCCGCTTACACTGGTAATGCCAGGCGCCCGTAACATCTCCCCTTCCCTGATAGCCGAAGACGGCAGCGTGGGCGTACGGGTAAGCAGTCACCCGTTTTGCCAGCAGCTCATCCAACGGTTGCGCAAACCAATCGTGTCTACTTCTGCTAATATAAGCGGCCATCCCTCGCCTGAATATTTTGGGAAGATAGAGCAGGAAATTATTGACGGAGTGGATTACGTGGTCGATATTGACCAGTACAGCACCGAAGTGAAGAAGCCAAGCACCATTATGCGGCTGGACCCTAATGGCAGTTTTGAATTTATTCGCCGTTAATTTTTAATATCCTTAAATTTACGGCGTCCCATATAGTTGCATTGCGGCTTTATTTATGAAAAAACACCTGCAACATCCCGTATTTTCTGTTATTTCGAAGCTTGCTGCAGAACATAATGTTCAGGCATATGCTATTGGAGGATATGTGCGCGATATTTTTTTAAACCGCCCTTCTAAAGATATCGATGTTGTTGTTTTGGGTAATGGCATTGCCTTTGCCGAAGCTGTTGCCGCAAAGCTGAATGTCAAAGTATCGGTTTTTAAAAACTTTGGTACGGCTATGCTGCGATACCAGGACGTGGAAGTGGAGTTTGTAGGTGCCCGCAAGGAAAGCTACCGCTCGGAATCGCGCAAGCCTATTGTAGAGAATGGCACCCTGGACGACGATCAAAAACGCCGCGACTTTACCATTAACGCATTAGCCATCACCTTGCACCAGGATAATTATGGCATGTTGGTCGATCCTTTTAATGGCATTGCAGATATTGAACAGAAACTGATCCGCACGCCGCTTAACCCGATAGAAACGTTTTCAGATGACCCCTTGCGCATGATGCGCGCCATCCGGTTTGCATCGCAGCTGAATTTCCGGATTGATGATGAGGCTATTGCTGCTATCAAAAGCAATTTAAGCCGCATCAACATCGTATCGCAGGAGCGCATAACAGATGAGTTGAACAAGATCATCCTATCCCAAAAGCCATCCATTGGCTTTAATTATTTGTTTGATACGGGTCTACTTCACCTAATTTTTCCACAAATGGTGGCACTTTACGGGGTGGAGATCATCAACGGTAAGGGTCACAAGGATAATTTTTACCATACGCTGCAGGTATTGGATAATATCTGCGAAACAACCGATGACCTTTGGCTGCGCTGGGCGGCCATATTGCATGATATTGCTAAGCCCCCTACCAAGCGTTTTGAACCCGGCCACGGCTGGACGTTTCACGGACACGAAGATAAAGGCGCACGCATGGTACCGAAGATCTTCGCACAGCTCAAATTGCCGCTGAACGAGAAAATGAAATTTGTGCAGAAACTGGTGCAACTGCATTTGCGGCCCATCGTTTTGTCGCAGTCTATCGTTACCGATTCGGCAGTACGCCGTTTACTTTTTGAGGCGGGAGAGGACATAGAACCATTAATGCTGTTGTGTAAAGCAGACGTGACCACGAAAAACGAATACAAGGTTAAAAAGTATCGTAACAATTTCGAACTGGTATTGCAAAAACTGAAAGATGTTGAAGAGCGCGACAGCATCCGCAACTGGCAGCCGCCGGTTACCGGGCTGGATATCATGCAGCTTTTTGGCATTGGAGAGGGCCGCGAAGTGGGAATTATTAAAAATAAGATCCGTGAGGCTATACTGGAGGGCGAAATTCCTAATAGTCGCGAAGCAGCAATAAATTTTACAATTGAAAAAGGCCTGGAAATTGGCTTGAAAGTTGCGGCGCACTCAAATTAAATTAAAACATTATTATTTTTGACAAAATTTACAAAAAATGGCACTATATAGGTTCAGGGTTACTTTTGAGGATTATGACGAGGTTAGCCGGGATATCGACGTAAAATCAAACCAAACGTTCGAGGATCTGCACCGCGCTATTCACCAAAGCACCGGTTACAATCCTGAATTCCCTTCTTCGTTTTATATCAGTAATGACCAGTGGATGAAAGGTGAAGAGATCACCTACCTGCCCAATAAAAAAAGGGTTGACAGGAAGATCCCGCTGATGGAAAAAATAAAACTGAGCAGTTTTATAGATGACCCGCACCAAAAATTTTATTATACCTTCAACTTCGACCGCCCTTTTGATTTCCATGTGGAACTCATGAAAATTATTTTAGATGAAACACCGGGTGTTACCTATCCATTAGTTGTACGCTCTGCCGGTGAAGCACCTAAACAATTCGGTAACGTGTTTAACACCACGGCAGAAGCAGTTGCTACCGAAGACGAGGATAACGATTTTATAGCGGAGATGCTTTATAACCCTGAGGATGCCGAAGATTTTTCTGAAGTGACTGATACAGGTATAGACGACCCGGAAGAAGATAAAAAAGAGGAAGAAGAAGAGGATGAATTCGGCTTTGGCGACGATGAGTTTGAAGACGAAGACAAACCCAGCCGACACGATGATTATTAATAGCTAATACTACAATTTAATTTAGTCCATGGACCATAGACTGTGGACCATGGACTAAACTATGAGCACAGCCCCCCCAACCCTTATCGTCATAGCAGGCCCCACCGCATCGGGTAAAACAGCCGCCGCTATCCGCGTTGCACAACATCTTGATACCGTTATCATTTCTGCAGATTCAAGGCAATTCTTCAGGGAAATGTCCATAGGTACAGCTAAACCTACTCCAGATGAACTGGCCGCTGCTCCCCACTATTTTATCAACTCACATTCGGTAACAGAAAGTTTTTCGGTTGGTGATTTTGAGCGCGAATGCCTGGCGCTACTGGATGACCTTTTTAAAAAAAAGCAGGTAGTTATTCTGGCAGGCGGTTCGGGTTTATACATCAAAGCGATCTGTGAAGGTTTCGACAACATTCCGGATGCCAACCCTGCTATACGCGAGCGATTAAATAACGAGCTTGCTGAAAAGGGCATTGCGCCATTGCAGGAACGATTGAAAACCATAGACTCCGCTTATTACGCCGAGGTCGATATCAGCAATCCACAGCGGGTAATTCGCGCTTTAGAGGTATACGAAAGTTCAGGCCAGCCTTTTTCCTCTTTTCGCACCGCAAAAACCAACCAGCGGCCCTTCAATATTGTGAAGATTGGGTTGGATTTACCCCGGGAGATACTATACCACAGGATTAATCAGCGGGTGGACCTGATGCTGGATGAAGGATTGGTTGAGGAAGTAAAGTCGCTCACATCCTACCGAACGTTAAACGCACTAAACACGGTTGGCTATAGTGAAATATTTGAATATCTTAATGGTAAAACCGACTTAGCTGACGCCGTTGGGCTCATTAAACAAAATACCCGCCGCTTTGCTAAAAGGCAAATGACCTGGTTTAGGAAAGACAAAGAAATAGTTTGGGTAGATGCGTTAGGACCAAATTTGTTGAATCAAATCCTGACTGCTGTTAACGAAAAAGCCCAGCTTAAAAAGCCAGGCTAATATTCTTTCTGTTGGTGAGCAAACTATTGATCGAGCAGTGACTGCAAATACGCCCCATAACCGCTCTTGATATATTTCTGAACAAGCACTTTCAACTGCTCATCATCAATAAAACCCATCGCGTAAGCAACTTCCTCAATACAGCCAATTTTACGCGACTGGCGTTTTTCTATCACCCGTACAAATTCAGTAGCATCGCTTAATGAATCAAAGGTGCCGGTATCTAACCAGGCTGTGCCACGGTCCATTACGCCAACTTTAAGGTTACCCTGTTCCAGGTAAACGCGGTTAACGTCGGTTATTTCATATTCGCCACGTGGCGACATAGGGATATCTCTGGCAATTGCGACAACACTATTATCGTAAAAATAAAGTCCGGGAACGGCAAACTTCGATTTAGGTTTAACCGGTTTCTCTTCTATCGATATAGCTTTAAATTCAGCATCAAACTCCACTACACCATAACGCTCCGGATCTGCCACCGGGTAGGCAAATATTGCAGCTCCATCCAAATCATTAAAACTTTGGATCAAACGGCTGAAGCCCGATCCGTAAAAGATGTTGTCACCAAGTACCAGGGCTACTTTATCGTTACCAATAAAATCCGCGCCGATAACAAAAGCCTGGGCAAGGCCATTCGGTTTCTCCTGTATAGCATATTCAAAACGGCAACCCAGTTCTTCACCGGTGCCCAACAAACGCACAAAGCCGGGGTTATCTTCGGCAGTAGTGATAATGAGGATCTCTTTTATACCAGCCAGCATTAATACCGACAGCGGATAGTAGATCATTGGCTTATCATAAATGGGCATTAACTGTTTGCTAATGGCCTTGGTTATGGGATAAAGCCTGGTGCCCGATCCTCCTGCTAATATGATACCCTTCATTGTGTTTAGTTTAGTTGTTTTATTTTGTTAATGCAAACTTGCAGACTATCTCTCCAATACGGAATTTCAATGCCAAATGTTTTCTTTACTTTGGTTTTATCCATTACGGAGTACGGAGGCCTCACTGCCCTTGTGGGATAATCACTCGTAGGAATAGGTATCACCTTTACGTCGAAACCGGAAATCTCAAAGATAGCCTTTGAAAAATCGTACCAGGACGCTATACCCTCGTTGCTATAGTGATATATACCGTAGGCAGAACTGCCGGAAGTAATTATATTGATAATGAAGGCGGCGAGATCTATGGCGTAAGTTGGAGTACCTGCCTGGTCGGCTATTATTTTAAGCTCCGGTCGTTCACTGCCTAGGCGAAGCATTGTTTTAACATAGTTGTTAGCAAATTCCGAATAAAGCCATGAAGTGCGCACGATAAAGTATTTATTGATAAAGCCCGGGATAACCTGCTCACCATCCAGCTTTGTTTGCCCGTAAACGCCTATTGGGGCAGTTATATCATTTTCGTTTAAAGGCGATGATTTATCACCTTTAAAAACAAAATCGGTTGAAACCTGCACCAAAACCGTACCATGCTGTGCGCAACAACGGGCCAAATTTTCTGCCCCGGTTTTGTTTATCTGTTCAGCTATTTCGGCATCATCCTCTGCCTTGTCTACCGCGGTATAAGCAGCGCAGTTAATTGCGTAAGCAGGCTTATGTTTAGCAAATAAAAGATTCAGGGCGTCCAAATCTAAAATATTGGCTTGGGCCCTATCCGGGAACACGAAAAAATCAAGTTTTTCATCACCGGCTAATTTTTTGAAGCATTGGCCTAATTGACCGGCAGCGCCAAAAACTATGGTTTTATTCATTCGTAGATGTTGTTTAGTCCGTAGTTTATTGTTGATCCACCACGGTTAGAAATATGCAGATTCGATTTGATCAAATATGGAAGGATTTGTCTAAGCTTGTCCTATCGGGCCGCCGAAGCTCATTGGAAATCCACCCCCATTGGGGTCGTTGCCAATCTTGATCCGGCCATTTGCAGCTTCAAACTTTTCAAGGTTATCTTCCAGGGCAGTTAAAAGCCTTTTGGCATGCTCCGGAGTTAATATGATCCTTGATTTAACTTTGGCTTTGGGAACGCCCGGCATTACCCTGATGAAGTCGAGCACAAACTCTGAACTCGAGTGTGTAATGATGGCAAGGTTAGCATACACACCTTCTGCAACTTCTTCAGAAAGTTCAATATTAAGCTGGTTTTCGTTCTGTTCTTCCATGGTATTAAAAATAGCAAAGCCTTCTATTTTCATAGAAGGCTTTGCAAAAGTATTTAAAAAAAACTGATTAAGCTTCTACTTCTTCAGTTTTTGAAGCCATCAGGCGATCAAACTCTTCCTGAGAACCTACGCGGATATTTTCGTATTCGCGTAAACCTGTTCCTGACGGAATTAAGTGACCCACAATTACGTTTTCTTTCAAGCCCAGCATATTGTCTTTTTTACCTGCTATGGCTGCTTCGTTCAGTACTTTGGTAGTTTCCTGGAACGATGCGGCTGAAATAAACGATTTGGTACCTAATGATGCTCTTGTGATACCTTGTAACATCGGGCTGGAAGTTGCTGCAATTGCATCCCTTACCTCTACTAATCTCGCATCCTTACGTTTCAGGATTGAGTTTTCGTCCCTTAGTTTTCTTAAAGAAACAATCTGACCTACTTTTAAGTTGGCAGAATCACCTTGCTCGGTAACTACCTTCTTATCAAACATCTCGTCGTTTTCAATCATAAAGTCCCAGCTATCAACTGCTTCCCTTTCAAGGAAACGAGTATCACCTGCATCTTCAATGGCAACTTTCTGCATCATCTGGTGAACAATCACCTCAAAGTGCTTGTCGTTGATCTTCACACCCTGTAAACGGTATACTTCCTGGATACCGTTAACCAAGTACTCCTGCACTGCTGCAGGGCCTTTGATGGCAAGTATATCTGCCGGAGAGATAGAACCGTCTGACAATGGCATACCAGCTTTAACAAAGTCGTTATCCTGTACAAGGATGTGCTTAGATAAAGGCACCAGGTATTTTTTCACCTGGCCGTCTTTACTTTCTATAGTGATCTCGCGGTTACCACGTTTCACACCACCTAAAGTTACCACACCGTCAATCTCGGTTACTACAGCAGGGTTAGATGGGTTACGTGCTTCAAATAACTCGGTTACACGTGGTAAACCACCTGTAATATCTCGTGTTTTACCAGTTGAACGAGGGATTTTCGCAATAACCTGTCCGGTTTGCAGTTTCTCACCTTCTTCAACAGAAATGTGGGCTCCTACCGGGATGTTGTATCCTTTAATGATATTACCTTTTGAATCAGCTATCTGGATAACCGGGTTTTTAGTTTTGTCCCTGGTATCGATAATAACTTTTTCACGGTGACCTGTTTGCTCATCACTTTCCTCACGGAACGTGATACCTTCCAATACTGCCTCAAAAGTGGTAATACCGGCAAACTCAGATATGATCACCGCATTGTACGGATCCCATGAACAGATACGGTCGCCTTTAGCAATTTTAGCACCATCTTTCACATACAGGTATGAACCGTATGGAATGTTGTTGGTTACGATGATTTTGTTGGTACCCGGCTCGATGATACGGAATTCGCCTGAACGGCCTAACACCACTTCAACATTTTCTTCGTCGGTTTTGTACTCAACGGTACGTACGTTTTCAAATTCAATGATACCTTCAAACCTTGCGTTGATCTGTGATTCAGCAGCAATGTTAGAGGCGGTACCACCCACGTGGAATGTACGTAAAGTTAACTGTGTACCCGGCTCACCAATTGACTGTGCTGCAATTACACCTACTGCCTCACCTTTTTGCACGCGTTTACCACTTGCAAGGTTACGGCCGTAGCATAACGTACATACACCTCTGCGGCTTTCGCAGGTTAATACCGAACGGATCTCAATACCTTCTAAAGGTGAATTTTCTATCTTCTTACCAATTTCTTCCGTGATATCATGCCCTGCAGTTACCAACAGTTCGCCGGTAATCGGGTCATGAACATCATGAAGTGTAGTACGACCTAAAATACGATCGTATAATGGTTCAACGATATCCTCGTTATCTTTTAATGCAGTTGTGTAGATACCACGTAAGGTACCGCAATCAACCTCACCAACGATCATATCCTGCGCAACGTCATGCAACCTACGTGTTAAGTAACCAGCATCCGCTGTTTTCAACGCCGTATCCGCCAAACCTTTACGCGCACCGTGGGTAGAAATAAAGTACTCTAATACCGACAAACCTTCTTTAAAGTTTGAAAGAATAGGGTTTTCAATAATTTCACCACCTGAACCTGATTTTTGCGGCTTAGCCATCAAACCACGCATACCTGCAAGCTGACGGATCTGCTCTTTAGAACCACGCGCACCCGAATCAAGCATCATATATACAGAGTTGAAACCCTGGTTATCGTTGCTGAGGATGTTCATCACATTCGCAGTTAAGCGATTGTTGATACGTGTCCAGATATCAATGATCTGGTTGTAACGCTCGTTGTTGGTAATGAAACCCATGTTATAGTTACCCATAACATCTTCTACTTCTTTAGAAGCCTGGGCGATCAGCGTCACTTTTTCCTCCGGAATATTAATATCCTTCAGGTTAAATGATAAACCACCCTGGAATGCCATTTTAAAGCCTAACTCCTTAATATCATCAAGGAATTGTGCTGCGCGTGCCATACCGGTCATTTTAACAACCTCACCAATGATATCACGCAGTGATTTCTTGGTTAATAGTTCGTTAATGTAACCAACTTCTTCAGGCACGTGTTCGTTAAATAAAACGCGGCCTACCGTAGTTTCAATTATTTTAGAAACGATGTTACCATCGCGTTCTTTAATTTTTCCTTTAACCTTGATAAAGGCGTGCAGATCGATCTTTCTTTCGTTGTAAGCGATGATCACTTCTTCAGAAGAATAGAACGTTAAGTCTTGTCCTTTTACCACACGTCCTTCATCTGTTTTGCGGCCTTTGGTTATGTAGTACAAACCAAGCACCATGTCCTGAGAAGGTACTGTAATTGGCGTACCGTTAGCAGGGTTTAAGATGTTGTGTGATGCAAGCATCAATACCTGGGCTTCCAAAATTGCTGCGTTACCTAGGGGTACGTGCACAGCCATCTGGTCACCGTCAAAATCCGCGTTAAAGGCGGTACAGGTTAACGGGTGCAATTGTATTGCCTTACCTTCTACCAGTTTTGGCTGGAAAGCCTGAATACCCAACCTGTGCAGTGTAGGCGCACGGTTTAATAATACAGGGTGGCCTTTTAATACGTTTTCCAAAATATCCCAAACTAACGGGTCTTTACGGTCAACAATCTTTTTGGCAGATTTTACTGTTTTAACCACACCACGCTCAATCATCTTGCGAATGATAAATGGTTTAAACAACTCAGCAGCCATATCTTTTGGTAAACCGCATTCGTGTAATTTAAGGTTTGGACCTACAACAATTACCGAACGTGCCGAATAATCCACACGTTTACCAAGCAAGTTCTGACGGAAACGGCCTTGTTTACCTTTCAGGATATCCGAAAGTGACTTCAATGCACGGTTACCTTCAGTTTTTACTGCATTTACTTTACGTGAGTTATCAAATAACGAATCTACAGCTTCCTGTAACATACGTTTTTCGTTACGCAAAATAACTTCCGGTGCTTTGATCTCGATCAAACGTTTTAAACGATTGTTACGGATAATTACACGGCGGTATAAATCGTTCAAATCGGAAGTAGCAAAACGGCCACCTTCCAATGGAACCAACGGACGCAATTCTGGTGGAATAACCGGAACGATCTTAACGATCATCCACTCAGGGTTGTTCTCTATCCTTGTTTTTGCATCACGGAACGCCTCAACAACCTGTAAACGCTTTAAAGCTTCGTTTTTACGTTGCTGTGAAGTTTCATTTGCAGCCTGATGACGCAGGTTGTATGATAACTGATCAAGGTCAAGGCGTTTTAGCAAATCTTCTAAAGCCTCGGCACCCATCTTAGCCACAAATTTCTGTGGGTCTTTATCATCCAGGTATTGGTTTTCTTTTGGTAAAGTATCCAATACATCCAGGTATTCTTCTTCTGTAAGGAAATCCATACGGGAAATACCGTCAGATTCTTTAATACCCGGCTGAATTACTACATAACGCTCGTAGTAAATGATCAGATCCAGTCTTTTTGTTGGTAAGCCCAGCAGGTAACCAATTTTATTTGGCAACGAGCGGAAGTACCAGATATGTGCAACTGGCACCACAAGGTTAATGTGGCCCATACGCTCACGACGTACTTTTTTCTCAGTTACTTCAACACCGCAACGGTCGCACACGATACCTTTGTAACGGATACGTTTGTATTTACCGCAATGGCACTCGTAATCCTTCACCGGGCCGAATATACGCTCGCAGAATAAACCATCACGCTCAGGCTTATAAGTCCTGTAGTTGATGGTCTCCGGTTTCAAAACTTCACCGCTTGAACGCTCCAAAATAGATTCCGGAGAAGCTAAACTGATCGTAATCGTGGTGAAATTACTTTTGATTTTATTATCTTTTTTGTAAGACATAGTCTCCCTTTTTTTTAATTGTTGAATTAGCGATTTAGTGAATTAGTGAATTGAATCACCTGCTTTACTATAATTGAATTAGTGAGCGAATGAACCCGATTTTACAATCACTAATTCATTCACTCACTAAATCACTAATTATTCTAACGTGATATCCAAACCTAAACCTCTTAATTCATGAACCAATACGTTGAATGATTCCGGAACTGATGGTGTTGGCAGGTTTTCACCTTTAACAATAGCTTCGTAGGTTTTGGCACGGCCGATAACATCATCCGATTTAACGGTTAATATTTCCTGCAGTATGTTTGATGCACCAAATGCTTCCAGTGCCCAAACCTCCATCTCACCAAAACGCTGACCACCAAACTGTGCTTTACCACCCAATGGCTGTTGAGTAATTAAAGAGTACGGCCCGATTGAACGTGCGTGCATCTTATCATCAACCATGTGGCCCAGTTTAAGCATGTAGATAATACCTACAGTTGTTTGCTGATCGAAACGATCACCCGTTAAACCGTTGTACAAATAGGTACGGCCAGATTCTGGTAAGCCTGCTTTTTTCACCCACTCTTCTACCTCGGTATGGCTTGCACCATCAAAAATAGGAGTAGCAAATTTAACACCCAGTTCTTTACCGGCCCAGCCCAATACGGTTTCGTAGATCTGGCCAAGGTTCATACGTGATGGTACACCCAATGGGTTCAGCACGATATCAACCGGTGTTCCGTCTTCTAAGAAAGGCATATCCTCGTCGCGCACAATACGGGCAACAATACCCTTGTTACCGTGACGGCCCGCCATTTTATCACCAACCTTAAGCTTACGCTTTTTAGCGATGTAAACTTTGGCCATCTGTACGATACCTGACGGTAACTCGTCACCCACACTTATCGCAAATTTATCGCGGCGGTAAGCTCCAAGTTCTTCGTTCACTTTAATGTTATAGTTGTGAAGCAAAGTTTTGATCTGGTCGTTTTTATCATCATCAGTTGTCCACTTAGTTGGGTTGATGTTTTCGTAATGTAATTCAGTCAGAATTTTCTGAGTGAATTTAACACCTTTGGCTACATACAACTCCTTGTAAACATTGTAAACACCTTGTGATGTTTTACCGTTAACAATCTCGAATAACTTCTCAATTAAAGTATTTTTAAGATCCTTTACAGCTTTATCATGTTTAATATCAAGCTTTTCAATCTGAGCTTTTTCTTCTGCCTTAGTGGTTTTCTTGGCACGGCTGAATAATTTAGTATCGATAACAACACCCGCGATAGAAGGCGGAGTTTTTAACGATGCATCTTTAACGTCGCCTGCTTTATCACCAAATATGGCACGCAATAACTTTTCTTCCGGTGATGGGTCAGATTCGCCTTTAGGGGTGATCTTACCAATCAGGATGTCGCCTTCTTTAACCTCGGCACCAACACGGATAATACCGTCTTCGTCCAGATCCTTAGTAGCTTCTTCAGAAACGTTAGGGATATCCGGTGTTAATTCTTCTTCACCACGTTTAGTATCACGCACCTCAAGCTCAAATTCTTCAACGTGAAGCGATGTAAAGATATCCTGAGACACAACGCGCTCAGAAATTACAATCGCATCCTCAAAGTTGTAACCCTGCCAAGGCATGAATGCCACTTTAAGGTTACGGCCCAGCGCAAGCTCGCCATTTTGCGTAGCGTAGCCTTCGCAAAGCACTTCACCTTTAGTAACCCGCTGGCCTTTTTTAACAATCGGCTTTAGGTTAATGGTAGTGCTCTGGTTGGTTTTCTTGAACTTGGTTAACAGGTAGCTGCGTGTATCGCCATCGAAAGAGATCAAACGATCTAATTCGTTACGGTCATATTTAATTTTGATCTCGTTAGCATCAACATACTCAACCACACCATCGCCTTCAGCGTTGATCAGGGTACGAGAGTCTTTTGCTACACGGCCTTCCAAACCAGTACCAACAATTGGCGCCTCAGGGCGTAACAATGGTACCGCCTGGCGTTGCATGTTAGATCCCATCAAGGCACGGTTAGCATCATCATGCTCAAGGAAAGGAATCAACGAAGCTGCGATAGACGTGATCTGGTTTGGCGCAATATCCATCAAATCCAATCTGTCTGGCTCGATGATCGGGAAGTCACCCTCAAAACGTGCTTTAACACGCGGAGTTGCAAACTCACCATTATCGTTATAAACTGCATTAGCCTGGCCAATCGTTTTTCCATCCTCATCTTCTGCAGAAAGGTAGATCACCGGCTCATTCACCTGCACCTTACCGTCAACCACACGCTTGTATGGTGTTTCGATAAAGCCTAAATTATTGATCTTGGCATGTACGCAAAGAGAAGAGATCAAACCAATGTTCGGCCCTTCCGGAGTTTCAATGGTACACAACCTACCGTAGTGGGTGTAGTGTACGTCACGAACCTCGAAACCTGCACGCTCACGAGACAGACCACCGGGCCCAAGGGCTGACAGACGACGCTTGTGCGTAATCTCTGCCAGTGGATTGGTTTGGTCCATAAACTGTGACAACTGGTTGGTTCCGAAGAACGAGTTGATCACAGATGAAAGTGTACGTGCATTGATCAGGTCGGTAGGTGTGAACACCTCGTTATCACGAATGTTCATACGCTCACGAATGGTACGGGCCATACGTGCTAAACCAACACCAAATTGCGCATAAAGCTGCTCGCCAACAGTACGAACACGACGGTTAGACAAGTGATCAATATCATCCACCTCAGCTTTTGAGTTGATTAATTTGATCAGGTACTTAACAATCGCGATGATATCCTGCTTGGTTAAAACCTTGGTTTCATCAGAGGTATTCAGCTTCAATTTACGGTTGATGCGGTACCGGCCCACATCACCCAAATCATATCTTTTATCAGAGAAAAATAAACGATCAATGATACCACGTGCAGTTTCCTCATCAGGTGGTTCAGCGTTACGTAACTGGCGATAGATGTGCTCCACCGCTTCTTTCTCCGAGTTCGAAGTATCTTTTTGTAGGGTATTGTATATAATAGTGTAATCACCGCTGGTGGCTGCATCTTCCTTGTTCAGGATAATGGTTTTAACACCTGCATCGATGATCATATCAATATGGTCGTCTTCCAAAACGGTTTCGCGCTCAAGGATGATCTCGTTACGATCGATAGATACCACTTCACCGGTATCCTCATCCACAAAATCTTCTACCCATTTTTTAAGCACCCTTGCAGCAAGCTTACGGCCAATGAATTTCTTCAGGCCAGATTTGCTTACTTTTACTTCATCGGCAAGTTCAAATAATTCTAATATATCTTTATCAGAATCATAACCAATTGCCCGAAGCAGCGTAGTAACCGGGAATTTCTTTTTACGGTCGATATAAGCATACATCACGTTATTAACGTCTGTAGCAAACTCAATCCATGATCCTTTAAAAGGAATAACACGGGCAGAGTATAATTTTGTACCGTTGGTGTGGCGGCTTTGGCCAAAGAACACACCTGGTGAACGGTGTAATTGAGATACAATTACGCGTTCTGCACCATTGATAACAAAGGTACCTTTAGGCGTCATATAAGGGATGGTACCCAAATAAACATCCTGTACAATTGTTTCAAAATCTTCGTGCTCTGCATCATTACATGATAAGCGAAGTTTTGCTTTTAATGGTACGCTGTAGGTTAAACCGCGCTCGATACACTCGCGTATATCATAACGTGGCGGATCAATAAAGTAATCAAGAAACTCTAAAACGAAGATGTTCCTTGAATCTGATATTGGAAAGTTTTCGGCAAATACTTTAAACAACCCCTCTTTATAACGGTTGTCTGACGTGGTTTCCAATTGAAAAAATTCCTGGAAAGACTGTAACTGTACATCCAGAAAATCGGGGTAATCAAGTACCTTTCTGCTGGTTGCAAAGTTTACTCTTTGGTTATTATTGTTTGCCAAGGTATTATAATTTTAGTTTATTAAACCTGTATTTGATACGAGATACTTTTCTGATTTGAGACCGACGTTAAAATCATGCTATGTAAAAAAACGCAAGATTGTTATATCTCATATCCTACGTCTCAAATCTAACGGATATAAACAGCAATAGACCCCGACCAAAAACGGTCGGAGTCTGATGCTATTGTGTGTGGGTTAAATTATTTAACCTCAACTACTGCTCCGGCTTCCTCTAATTGTTTTTTCAGAGATTCAGCTTCTTCTTTAGTTACGCCAGTTTTAACCTCTTTAGGTGCACCGTCAACTAAATCTTTAGCTTCTTTCAAACCTAAGCCTGTAAGATCTTTTACTAATTTAACAACTGCTAATTTAGCGCCACCTGCTTCTTTCAGGATAACGTCAAATGCAGTTTGAACTGCCTCAGCAGCTGGAGCGTCATCGCCACCAGCAGGAGCAGCAGCAACAGAAACAGCTGCAGCAGCTGGCTCGATACCGTACTCATCTTTTAATATCTGAGCTAATTCGTTTACTTCTTTTACTGTTAAGTTTACCAACTGTTCAGCAAACGCTTTTAAATCCGCCATTTTATTTTTTATTTTTACTTAATGCTTTTTGTTTAAATCTAACTTTGATAAGGTGTTAGTTAACCTCTTTCCTGTAATGTTTTTACAACACCTGCCAGTATATTTCCGCCTGATTGTAATGCAGAAATAACGTTTTTTGCAGGTGATTGCAGTAAGCCTACTATCTCGCCAATCAGTTGCTCCTTTGATTTCAATTTGATCAAAGTATCTAACTGGTCATCTCCAACAAATATTGCTGAATCGATGTATGCTGCTTTAAGAACTGGTTTTTCACCTTTTTTTCTTAATTGCTTAATCAACTTTGCCGGGGCAGTTGCTGATTTCGAAAATAAGATAGATGATGAACCTTTTAAAACATCATATATCGGGCTGAAATCACCACCTGCTGCTTCCATAGCTTTTTTAATTAAGCTATTTTTTGCAACCTGCATCATGATATCAGCTTCAAAACACTGACGACGGATATTGTTAACTTTTGCAACTGTAAGATCAGACGTATCAGTAATATAGAAATTACCATACTCTTTCATCTGCTCGGTTAGAGCAACGACAAGGTCGTATTTTTCTTCTTTATTCATGATTAAATTCCCGTTACTGATTTAGTTTCAACTGTTATACCCGGAGACATGGTTGAAGAGATGTGAATGCTCTTAAAATATGTACCCTTTGCTGCTGATGGTTTTAATTTAGAGATGGTTTGCAATACTTCTAATGCGTTCTCATAAATTTTATCTGCAGGAAAAGACGCTTTTCCTATTGAGGTATGGATGATACCGGTTTTATCAACCTTGAAATCGATTTTACCACCTTTTACCTCAGTTACAGCTTTACCAACTTCTGGTGTTACTGTACCTGATTTAGGGTTAGGCATCAAGTTACGCGGACCGAGAATACGACCCAAACGACCTACTTTAGCCATAACACTTGGCATTGTTATGATAATATCAACATCAGTCCATCCGCCTTCAATCTTGGCAATATATTCGTCCAAACCTACAAAATCCGCACCTGCATCCTTTGCTTCTTGTTCCTTATCAGGAGTACAAAGCACCAATACACGTACAGTTTTACCGGTTCCATGAGGTAAGGTTGCAATACCACGCACCATTTGATTGGCCTTACGCGGATCTACACCTAAACGTACATCGATGTCAACAGATGAATCAAATTTGGTTAAGGTTAATTCCTTTACCAAAGCTGATGCTGCTTCTAATGAGTACGATTTGTTCGCCTCAATTTTGGATAGTGCCGCTTTTTGATTTTTTGTTAATCTAGCCACTGTCTTAAACTGATTTGTATAAATTAATTAATTTTTGATCCTGATGTTCCGGATCAATTAGTTCCAGGGAGCCGTACCTGATACGGTTATTCCCATACTGCGGGCAGTACCTGCCACCATTTTCATGGCTGATTCTACTGTAAATGCATTCAAATCAGTCATTTTATCCTTAGCAATGGTCTCAACCTGTTCCCAATTTACATTGGCAACTTTTTTACGGTTGGGCTCTGCAGAACCGCTCTTTAAGCCTGTTGCTTCTAAAAGCTGTATGGCTACCGGAGGGGTTTTGATGATAAAATCGAAAGACTTGTCGACATAAACAGTAATAACTACAGGAAGCACTTTACCAGGTTTATCCTGGGTACGTGCGTTGAACTGCTTGCAAAACTCCATAATGTTCACACCTTTTGCACCCAATGCAGGGCCAATTGGAGGAGATGGATTTGCAGCGCCGCCCTTCACTTGTAGCTTTACCATCGCACCGACTTCTTTTGCCATTTTACTTTGTTTTAATTATAACTCAATGTTAGTAAGTGGAAGCTAAGTAACATTTAAGACGTTTATAGATCTGAATTGTTAGATAGGAGATTTGAAACTCGTACCAGGTAATCAAACCTTTATATTTTTATATTGTTGTGATAGATTGGCGATATGACTTTAAGATGTGAACATCCCACTCGTCACAGCTCAAAACTATTCTTTTTCAACCTGCATGTAGTTCAATTCAAGCGGCGTACGGCGCCCGAAGATCTTTACCATTACTTTTAGTTTCTTTTTCTCTTCGTTCACTTCTTCAATAACGCCGCTGAAACCATTAAAAGGCCCATCCATTACTTTAACGTTCTCGCCAACGTAATATGGTACATTCATGGTTTCGCCCTGTGCGCTCATTTCATCAACCTTACCTAAGATGCGGTTAACTTCTGCCTGACGTAAAGGGATTGCATTACCTTGTTTATCGCCAAGGAAACCAATAACGCTATTGATATTTTTGATGATGTGTTCTAATTCGCCATCAAGTGCGGCCTCCATTAAAACATAACCCGGAAAATAGTTACGCTCTTTGGCAATTTTCTTGCCGTCGCGCATCTGGTAGTATTTTTCTGTAGGGATCAATACCTGCGGTACAAGGTGCGTGATACCTAAACGGTTAACTTCGGCATCAATATATTGCTTTACCTTTTTTTCTTTACCGCTGATAGCCCTAACTACGTACCATTTTAATTGATCACTCATCTATATAATATATAATTAGGCTAACGATGTGTAAAACTGGTTAAGTACATAGCCGATGATCTGGTCCATACCAAAAATCAGCATAGCTATGATCATGGCTGCTACTAATACCAATACCGCACTGCTTTGCAGTTCTCTCCAGGTTGGCCAGGTTACTTTTTCGGTCAACTCGATGTATGATTCTTTTATATACTCAGCTACGCCAGCCATATCTATTAATACTTAAGCACGGGAACAAGGATTCGAACCCTGATCAAAGGTTTTGGAGACCTCTATTCTACCGTTGAACTATTCCCGTGTATAATATTTCCTTTTAAGGAAATTAGTATGTTACTTATATTGTGAATAAAGTACCGAGACAATTGCCCCGGTACTTTACACAAAAATTAACCGTTTTGCTACCCTTTAAGGGTAAGAAATTATTTTAAAATTTCAGTTACCTGGCCGGCACCTACTGTTCTGCCACCTTCACGGATAGCGAAACGTAAGCCTTTTTCCATTGCGATAGCGTTGATCAACTTTACAGTGATGGTAACGTTATCACCTGGCATTACCATTTCTACACCTTCAGCCAATGAAATTTCACCGGTTACGTCAGTTGTACGGAAATAGAATTGCGGACGGTATTTGTTAAAGAACGGCGTGTGACGCCCACCTTCTGCTTTTGATAATACGTACACCTCAGCTTTGAAATCTGTGTGTGGATTAACCGAACCTGGTTTGCAAATAACCATACCACGACGGATATCAGTTTTTTCAATACCACGTAACAATAAACCTACGTTATCACCAGCTTCACCCCTGTCAAGGATCTTGCGGAACATTTCCACACCTGTAACAGTTGATTTTAAGTTTTCAGCACCCATACCAAGGATGTCTACTTGCTCACCTGAGTTGATAACACCACGCTCGATACGACCTGTTGCTACAGTACCACGACCAGTGATCGAGAATACATCTTCAACCGGCATCAAGAAAGGAAGATCTGTCAAACGAGGAGGGATTGGGATGTAGCTATCAACAGCATCCATCAATTCCATAATTTTAGCAACCCATTGTGCATCACCGTTCAAACCACCTAAGGCAGAACCTTGAATAACCGGGATATCATCACCTGGAAAATCGTAGAACGATAATAGTTCGCGGATTTCCATTTCTACTAATTCTAATAATTCTGGATCATCAACCATATCCACTTTATTCATGAATACAACCAATGAAGGTACACCTACCTGGCGAGCCAAAAGGATGTGCTCACGAGTTTGTGGCATCGGACCATCAGTAGCAGCAACAACGATAATTGCACCGTCCATCTGAGCAGCACCGGTAACCATGTTTTTCACGTAATCCGCGTGACCTGGACAGTCAACGTGTGCGTAGTGACGGTTTGCAGTTGAATACTCAACGTGCGCTGTGTTGATTGTTATACCACGTTCTTTTTCTTCAGGAGCCGAGTCAATTGAATCAAATGAACGGGCTTCTGATAAACCTGCATCAGCTAATACTTTAGTGATAGCTGCAGTAAGGGTTGTTTTGCCGTGGTCAACGTGACCGATAGTACCGATGTTTAAGTGCGGTTTACTGCGGTCAAATTTTTCTTTTGCCATGATTTATATTTGTTTGTAGGTTAATTTATAATTTAAAACGTATTATACTTAATATAATGAGCCAACAATGGGATTTGAACCCATGACCTCTTCCTTACCAAGGAAGTGCTCTACCCCTGAGCTACGTCGGCTTTTTTAGTTCATCAGAGCGGAAGACGAGGTTCGAACTCGCGACCTATAGCTTGGAAGGCTATCGCTCTACCAACTGAGCTACTTCCGCAAAATAATTAGTGAATTACTGATCTAGTGACTGGATGATTTAAAAACCATTCACTTCACTAATTCAATAACTCACTAATTAAATGTGGGGGGAGAAGGATTCGAACCTTCGTAGCCGAAGCAGCGGATTTACAGTCCGCCCCATTTGACCGCTCTGGTATCCCCCCGTTTGTCGATTTCGGATCTGACGTGCTTACTTGGAAGCTAAACACATCATTTCCGAAATAAACAGAGCCTCCTATCGGGATCGAACCAATGACCTACTGATTACAAGTCAGTCGCTCTACCAGCTGAGCTAAGGAGGCTTAATCGTTACCAATTCGTAGCACTCTTTTAGCAGTATTCCGAAAATTGGCGGCAAATTAATATTGCGCTATTTTGTTTTATTTTAAAGAACCATTCCCGATATCAGTTGGGCCGTTAAACCGTCTCTGAAAGGGATTGCAAATCTACAAAAATTTAAAGCTCTGCAAAATAATTTTTCAAAAAAATTCATAGGCAAGCGGAGTGCCCTATTTTATAGGATTTTAGCTTTGTATGGCTGTATCGTTTCCCACTTACTTAACTCAACTTGCACGGTTTGGCATTGTAAATTGGCAATTCTTGCTTTAATAGCTGCCTCAGTTCAAGGCAAAAAAAATCGGCAGGTGTCAACCCTGCCGATTTTTAATATTTAGTTTTCTTGTATTTAATTAAAAATCGTCTTCTGTCGGTAGTAGAATTGCTTTTTTTGCAGCTTCGGCAGCTATCGATTTTTTGGTTTTATGCTTTTCTATCTGCATACGCAGGCTCTCAACCGCCAGATCCGTCGCTTCTTCAAATGTTTTACATTTCTCTTTTGCGAAGATCTGGTTACCAGGAATCATTAATTTGATCTCGGCTATTTTGTTAGCCTCGTCTTTTACATTCTCCAATTTTAAATAAACCTCACCACTAATAATGTGGTCATAAAATGTTTCCAGCTTGTCAACCTTTTTTTGGATGAAACTCAGCAGTTTCTGATCTGCTGTAAAGTGAATAGATTGCACTGTAATTTTCATTTTTCCTCCTTTTTAACCCTTTGGATGGGCTTGTTTGTAAATAGACTTTAAACGTTCAACTGAATTATGGGTATAAATTTGGGTTGCGCTTAAGTTAGCATGGCCCAAAAGCTCTTTAATAGCGTTGAGATCAGCGCCATTGTTTAATAAACTTGTTGCGAAGGTATGCCGAAGCACGTGAGGGCTCCTTTTTTCCTGAGTTGATATGTTTGATAAGTATTTCTGCACTATTAAATAAACCAGCTTCGGATATCCGTCTGCTCCTTTACTTGTAACGATCAAGGTTAAGGAATTGTTATGAAAATTCTCACATTTCTTAGCCTCCAGGTAATCCTTCAGCAGTAGTACGAGCTCGTTATTTAGCGGTATAATCCTCTGCTTGTTGCGCTTACCTAAAACTTTAATGGTCTTTTCGTAAAAATCCACATCAGTTTCTTTTAATCCAATAATTTCGGCAAGGCGCATACCTGTGCCAAAAAGCATCTCAATAACTGTTTTATCGCGGATGCCTTCAAAATTATCTGCAAAAACCGGTTCATCGGTTTTATCCATACGGCCATCCAGCATAGCTGTTAGCTTTTGGCTCTCTACTACAGTAGGCAGATTCTTAGGTGCCTTAAGGGCGGTAAGGCGTGAGGTGGGATTAATTTGGATATCCCCTTCCTGTAATAAAAATTTAAAGTATTTGCGCAGCGTAGCTAACTTGCGGTTGACAGATCTCGGTGCAAGTTTTTCATCACTCACCATCCAGCTACGGATGTCGTGATGGGTTATTTCAGAAGGGTGGGTAACGGCCGGCGCGGCGTGGGGCGGATTTAAAAATGTGAGAAATTGCTCCAGATCCGACTGGTAGGCAGATACAGTATGTGGTGAGTACCTTTTCTCGTATTGTATGTACTGTATAAATTTCCCTAAAAACATAAAAACTATTTGAACACCCAAGAGATTGAATGTACAAATAGTTTTTTTATAGTGACAAGAAAATTCGTAAAATTCTTTCCGGAGAAAAAATTAAACGGTTTCTAAATTCATATTCTGTTTGTAGATGGCATGTTTAATTTCGTGCCTACGGGTGATGGATTTTTTCTCGAAAGCCTGGCGACTGCGCAGTTCTCTCAAAACACCTGTTTTCTCAAATTTCTTCTTAAAGCGTTTTAAAGCTTTATCCAATGATTCTCCGTCTTTTACGTTAATAATGATCATAATCCCAAATACCTCCTTTCAGGGATGGCAAAGGTAAGGAAATGTTTTAAATTCTGAAATACAATATCTTAATATTTATTTTGTGGTTTGCGCCCCCCTCAAATTCAGTTTGTTTATATAAATTTGGATAATTTTTATCCCTGATGCTCCATAGTTTTACAGTTCAATTTAAAAAATATAGAAACTTCCTGATAGGTGATCCCGACCAATTCTCCCTTGAAAGCAGAATATTCCACACCTTTTCATTCTTCGTTCTGCTGATTCTCTTTTTTGAGTTTTTTTTTAACTTAACTATACACCTTAATGTATCGGCAGGCCTGGCATTTTTGGTTCTAGGTATCCAGGGCTATCTTTTTTACTTGAGCCGCGTAAAAAACAAACTGCAACTAGCCGTTATTCTTTCGGCTATCGAGGTTAACCTGATTAAAAGTATAGGCTACTACTATAATGATGGTATCACGGGTGCTACCCTGCTACTTTTTGCAGCTTCCCTTTTTATACTGATGTCGGTTTCAAAAAAAAGGCTTTGGCCTTTTTTGCTGGGTATTAATCTATTGGTTGTTGTTAGTCTTACCGCGTCAGAATATTTTAACCCTGATATCATCAGGCAGCACTACGCCAGCCGCACAGAGCAGTTTGCAGACAATTTGGTTTCCTACATCATAACACTTATATTGATTTATACAGGCACGGCCGCCATCCGCAGGAGCTATACCAAACAAAAAAACCTTGCAGATGAAAAAACACTGGCCCTTGAACTCTTAAATGCAGAAAAAGTTAAGCTCTTCTCAATCATTGCGCATGACCTGCGCAGTCCGCTGGCATCGGTGCAGCAATACTTTAATGTGATGACAGAATTCGGCGTAGATACACACGAACGTGTAGAGATGGAACAGAAACTGTTGGAAACCATTGGCAAAACCCAGGACTTGCTCACTAACCTGCTTAAGTGGGCCAAAAACCAAATGGATGGTACTATTGTGCGCCTGCAGGCGGTACAGCTAAGCTCTTACCTGGCCACTACAACCGAGTTGTTTGAAACTATCGCCGTAAAGAAAAACATCACCCTCGACTCTTTTGCTGATGAAAACATTACTGTAAAGGCAGATCCGGATATGCTGCAAATAGTAGTAAGAAATCTGCTCAACAATGCCGTGAAATTTACCCGGCCAGGCGGAAGGATAGCCTTACGTACACTTACCGATGGCAACAATTGTATTATATCGGTAGCTGATAATGGCACAGGGATCCCGCTGGGCAGGCAGGGAGAAATTTTTTCGATGAACACTTCCTCAACCAGCGGAACCGCAAACGAGCATGGCACGGGGCTTGGACTAGTTTTATGTAAAGATTATACCGAGCTGCAGGGCGGCCATATATGGTTTGCAAGCAGTGAAGATAAGGGTACTACCTTTTACATTTCCCTTCCGCTTATGCCTGGCACGTTTACTGCGTAACAAGCGGTGGCAATGATCTCTTATCTGCCGGTAAAGCCTGGAATTTTTTATAGCTATCGTTAATGTAAGCCACCATCGACTCTGAATTGTTGCTTCGCAAAAAAGCGTAAGTTGGGCGGTAAAGGGTTACAAAGTTCTCCAGATCCTGGCCTTTTAAAGGCACTATACTGCCTACATAAGCCTTATTGAATACCTCATCGATATGGCGCTGCTCAGATTCTGACCGGAAATATTTCTTTAAGCGGCGGGCGTCCTTCCCTTCCTTGCTAAACCAGGTAGATGGTGAAAAGGCATATACACGGCTTTTTTCATAAACCTCAGGGTATTCCTTGCGTGGATCAAAAGCCAGGCGGGTTGACCTTACCGTTACTGAATTAAGAGCAATGGTTTGGGAGGTAAGTTCTATTCGCTTTGGGCGCAGGTCAACTACATAAAGCGTATCCGAATCATAACCCGGTGAGGTAAATATCAGCACATGCCCGGTAGCGGTTTTGATCGTAAAATCGCCGTTCTTATCAGTAAGGCCTATTTGCTTGTTGTTATTATCCCGAACAAAAACGTTGTTCACCTTCGTGTTACTTTTACTTTCGTACACGGTCCCCTTTAATAAACTTTGGGCTAAAGTTACATGAGTTGCTGTAAGTAGCAGTGCTGCGGCAAATAAGATCTTTTTCATAGCGGTAGATATGCTTGTTTAACCTCATATGGTTGTAAAGGTTTGTAAAGATCTGATATAACACAACAAAAAACCCGGCCTAGACCGGGTTTCTTTTCTTTATTGCTTTTTCCAGACGTTATTATCCGGATTGTAATCCGGTAATACTTTATCCGGATCATAGGTTACCGATTCTATCTCTTCGGTAGAAGCATATTTTATTGTAAAGGTGCTGTTACGCTCCCAAATCTCTACAGGTAACTTCAGGCGGTCTGTTTTGCCGCTTTTCAGTTTGATATCCAATATCGCCGGCATGGCCATCTTATCCATATTGGTTATGGTGATCAGCGCGCCGTTAGCCGGGCTATCGTTTACGTACTTCACATCGTTAACAGCAACATCCAGGCGCCAGTTATTTAAGATCCAGCCCCTCCAGAACCATTGCAGACTTTCGCCCGATGCATTTTCCATCGTGCGGAAGAAATCATCTGGTGTGGGGTGCTTAAATGCCCAGCGGGCTACATAGGTCCTGAATGCAAAATCGAAACGCTCTGGGCCTAAGACTTGCTCGCGCAACAGGGTTAAACCCATTCCCGGTTTAAAGTATAAAAGTATGCCGTTATTTGCTTCTTTCAGATTTTCGGGATTGCTCATCACTGGTTCCAGCGCGGGGCGGGTCAAAAACTCTCCCACGCGCTGCATGTCCTGTGGCCTCTTGGGTGCATATTCCCCTTTGTTAAAATCGGCGGTGGTAAGGGTATTGATGAAAGTATTAAAACCTTCATCCATCCAGCCGTAAAGACGCTCGTTAGAACCCACGATCATCGGGAACCAGGTGTGGCCGAACTCATGATCATTAACTCCCCAAAGCTGGCTCTTTTTTGCTCTCGACCCACAAAAAACAATACCCGGGTACTCCATACCGCCTACGATACCCGCAACAGCTGTTGCAGCAGGGTAAGGATATTCGAACCATTTTTGTGAATTGAACTCGATAGACTTTTTCACATATTCGGTAGAGCGGCCCCATGCATCATTGCCATTGCTTTCTACCGGGTAGGCAGATATGGCGGTTGATTTTTTACCGCTTGGCAAATTCATCTTAGCAGCATCGATGATGAAAGCTGCAGAAGAAGCCCATGAAGCATCACGCGCATTCTTGATCTTGAATTTCCAGGTCAGTTCTTTTTTGCCTGCCGGGCGCGACGACGCCTGCGTTACCTCGTCGGCAGAGCGGATGATCACGGTCGATTCGCTTTTCTCTGCTTCCGCCCAGCGTTTTAATTGCTCGGGGGTATACACCTCTTGTGGATTCTGCAACTCGCCCGATGCTACAACAATGTGGTTAGCCGGTGCGGTAATGCTCAGGTCAAAATCGCCGTACTCCAGGTAAAATTCGCTGGGACCGGTATAGGGCAATGCATTCCATCCCATTACATCATCGTAAACATACATGCGCGGGTACCATTGCGCAATGGTATAGATCTTACCGTTCTTGGTAGTTTGGATGCCGGTACGGTCAGACCCATACTCCGGAACGATGTAGGAGTATTCGATATTGAGCTTTATTTGACCGCCGTTGGCTTTTACCGCTTCCGGTAAAAAGATCTGCATACGGGTATCATTGATCATGTATTTTACATCAACGCCGCCTGCTTTTACAGATTTGATCTTGTAACCGCCATCGGGCATTTGTCCCCGGCCGCCGTTACGGCTTCCGCTTGGCGGGATAATAGCCGTACCGCGCGAATCTGCTTTAAACAAATTCTGATCCAGCTGCATCCATAAAAAACCCAGGTTTTGCGGGCTGTTGTTAGTATAATTAAGCACTTCGGTGCCGGTGATCTCGTTACTCTGGTCGTTCAGCGTGGCGGCTAATTGGTAATCCGCACGGTTTTGCCAGTATTTTGGGCCAGGCTGACCATCCGCTGCCCTGAATTCCGAACCATTTTTGGTATAGAACAGCGGCGCAAAGGCATCATGGTAATTGTAGGTAGACACGGGGGGGGCTGGCGGGGTTTGCTGTGCCTGGCTAACACCGCTAACGGCCATAATAGCCAGCGAGCAGCCGGCGATCAGGTTTAATCTCATAATAATAAGTCAGTAGTTAAATAATTTGCAAGTATAGCAATTATTGAATTAGTGATTTACAGAATTAATATGTTGTAATGAGTTAGTTACCGTAGGGAGTGGGGAGCGGGGAATGGGGTGCGGGGAGTGGGGTGCGGGGAGTGGGGAGCGGGGAGTGGGGAGCGGGGGATGGAGCGGGGAGTGGGGTGCGGGGTGCGGGTGCGGGGGATGGGGAGTGGGGTGCGGGGATCTGGGGCCGTGTTTCATTCGGAAAATGTGAATCGGGTGAAACACCTTTGTATTTGACTATCAGAATTTTACATTTTTTAATGAAACACCTTTTCCAATCCTTAAAATTTATAAAATATTCATTATCAACTATTTGAATAAAAAAACAGCAGACCATAAAACGGCGTGAATCACTTTCAATGAAACACCCCTCCTGCTGTAAATTCCTGCGATACTTTAACACTTCGGGCTGTTAATCCTGCCGGGATTTCACTGATCAAACCAAAGTATCATTTTATGTTATCCTTTTCTCCGTCGGTTAAAACCGCTAGCAGTGAAGAATTGCTCGCCCCAACACCGCTTCATTGCCGCCCCTTTCAAGGGACGGACACCGAAAAGGTAAAACCAACCGCATCGAAGCCTTCCCTCGCCCCAACACCGCTTCATTGCCGTCCCTTTCAAGGGACGGACACCGGAAAGAGTTAACCCCGCCGGCATCGAAGCCTTCCCTCGCCCCAACACCGCTTCATTGCCGTCCCTTTCAAGGGACGGACACCGGAAAGGGTTAAAACCGACGGCAGTGCAGCATTTCCTAGCCCCTCCCCCGCTTCATTGCCGTCCCTTTCAAGGGACGGATACCGAAAAGGTTAACCCCGCTGGCATCGAAACATTTGCTCTCCCCAACACCGCTTCATTGCCGTCCCTTTCAAGGGACGGACCGAAAGGATAAAACCGCCGGCATCGAAGCCTTTCCTCTCCCCAACATCGCTTAATTGCCGTCCCTTTCAAGGGACGGACACCGGAAAGGTTAACCCCGCCGCCCGCTGAGCCAAGTCGCCAGTCAGCGAATCCCCCCTACTGACAAAACAGTGTCACCATCCCGGTGCCGGCTTTAACCTAACTTGCAGGCTCCAACCCCAAATTTTATGAATACATCATCCCTCCCCGGCCCCACGCTCCGGATGCCACTTGAGCTGGAACTTGCCCGCGCCCGCGAACGCGGCCCCATCACCGCCCGCCAGCGTAAACAATTGCAGCGGATAGAAGCCCAGCAACTGAAAGACCTCCGCGACTTAGAGGCCAGCCAGGTGACCGGCGACGAAGCCTTTATCATTAAAAAAGCCGACGACTGGCTTACCCTGCCCGACGGTGAGGAAATGGGCGACATGCTCTTCGGCGACCTATGGTTTAAAAACGAACTCTGCATTCTGTTTGCCGATACCAACGCCGGCAAGTCTATCCTGGCCGTGCAAATTGGCGATGCCATTGCCCGTGGTGCCGCCATTGGCGATCTTTCCGTGCAGCGGCAGCCCGAGCCGGTGCTCTACTTTGATTTTGAATTGAGCGCGGCCCAGTTTGCCAAACGCTACAGCAGCAAAAATGGCGGGGCCCACCGCTTCCCGCCTAACTTTTACCGCGTGGTGATCAACCCCAATGCCAGTCGCGAAGGTAAATTTGCCACCTATCACGATTACCTCATCAACTCGCTCGAAAACATTATTATTACTACCGGCTCGCGCACCATCATTCTCGATAATATTACCTGCCTGCGCAGCGGTACCGAAAATGCCGCCGCCGCCATCAAACTCATGCGCAGTCTGCAAAACATCAAAAACCTGTACCTGGCATCGCTGCTGGTGCTGGCCCATACCCCCAAGCGCAACCCTGCCCGGCCCATTACCCGCAACGATCTGCAGGGCAGCAAAATGCTCATGAACTTTGCCGACAGTGCCTTTGCCATTGGCGAAAGCCAAACCAGTAACGGCCTGCGCTATCTCAAACAAATCAAACAGCGCAGCAGCGGCCCTATGTATGGCGCAAACAATGTAAAATTTTGCCGCCTTGTACAACAGAACAGCTTCCTGATGTTCCGGCTGGAGGGGCATGGCAGCGAGGGCCCTCACCTGCTGGCCTATACCGGCCAGGTTCGCCGGGCGCTTGAAGCCGAGATCATGCGCCTGCATGGCCAGGGCCAAAGCCTAAGGCAAATAGCCAAAACAACCAGTACCAGTTTCAGCTTTGTTTACCGGCTGACTAAGCGGGACGACGATAACGACGGCGTTTCCAAGTAGCATTTGTATGGCGGTGCCTGCGGCCCGGGTTATCCGCTCATACTGCACAGGCCTTAGCCACAGGCCGGTATCCGCTACTCCCCCTACCGCTGAGCTGCGGAAACACCACCCCTTGCCAGAATTATCCAATACCGATGCGCGAACGCGAGCACCGGAAAAATGACCTGATGATGCCACTGACTACCAGCTGCAGGCACGCAAACTGTTAATAAATTTTTGTATCGGGCAATAAAATTGCTAATTATTTTAGCATTTTTGTAGCATGCCAGAACGTTCCGCAGGGGTCATGAATTTTTATAAGGTGCTGGAGCACCAGCTGCAGCAATGGGCGCTGGATAGCCCTAAGTTAGGCCATGCGTTATACCCGCTGGCTTGCGAACGTTGTTTTAAGATAGATTTGGTTTTAGGATTAAAGATTGATCTTGACAATTGCGCTGCACACTACCGCGATAAGTATTTTAAAAACGAAGCCTTTTATGAGAACGCCGCCCTGCTCATGAAACAGGTTTGCCTGGTGATGAAGGATAGGGCGATGCGCATGGGGCGGCATAAATTCAGCATGGATGTCACCATTGTTTGTAATGGTAAAAAGCTCAGCCGCAAAATGCATATCTATCCCGGTTTTAGTTAATTGCCAGTTTAAAGTCCGGCAAATCTTCATAAATGTAGGGCTCATCGGGTTCCGGCAGTTCCCTAAAGTTATCCTGTATGGTGCAGGCGGTCATTTCATCATAGGGGATCTGGTAAGTGGCCAGTCCGGTGATCTGTTCTTCACTAAGATCGCCTAGCAACCATTCCTTGGCCATATCATCCGGCAAAATGGTAGGCATCCGCATTTTGGAATTGTGAATAACCCGCATCAGGGGGTTTGCTTCCGTGGTAACAATAGCGGTAGTGGCAATTGTTTCGCCGGTTGCTGCATCTGTAAAAGGCTGCCAAATGCCGGCCATGAAAAAATAGGGCCGGTTCTTTATATTAATATGGTAAGGGTACTTGCTGGTGGTTTTTAACTGCTCCCCCGTTTTCTTATTAAACTTTGGCATGTGGCGCCATTCAAAAAAACCGGTTGCCAGCATCAGGCACCTGCGCTTTAAGGCCGCATCCCTAAACACCTTGCGGGGCTGCATCAGCTCTTCGCTTTTTGCGTTCAGCATGGTAAGCGGCGGCTGAAAACCCTTCACCGGATCTTTAAAGCCCCGGCGCATTTTTTCGGCCTGCTCGCGCGAGGTAATATATTTGGGTAAAAACCCCCACTCCATTTCAACCAGCCTGATATTATCCTCCGCCTCGTTGGGTATAACCGACACCGCCGGTTTATAACTGAAACCATTGTGCATGTGGGCATGCGGGTGGTTAATTTCACCAACCGGTGCCTCCATATCGGCCAGTTTAATTTGCTGGTAACCACTTACTTTTTGGCTAATGTAGTAACACATCGTTGCAGATTTAATTTAAATAAAGTTACGCATAAAATGGAAACTGTCAATTTTTGGGGAGAGGGTTTGGATGTGTGGTGGCGAATAGGGAATGTGCGGTACGTGAGTAGCAACAAAAGGCCTTAGAAGGTTAAAATTTAATTTTGTCAGCCCAAACGGTTATTTACTAAATAAAATATAATTGATAGATTTGGGTCTTACCTAATACAATCTATCCTCGTAAAATGGCGATCAGCTTAAAAGAAACTCAAGGCATTACCGAAATTGCGCAATTAATTTATGACTTTCTACCGGCAACACCTCATCCTTATGCGGACTCTAGAATCTCTTTTCCGGGTTGTGCCGACAAAGTCGGAGTAGCAAACCTTTGGGTAAAAGGAAGTAAGCTGAACGCAGTAGCCTCCTTACTCGAACGTACGCTGGAATACCAACGGGGAAGGTTTTGCACACTTATAGTATGCATTGTTAAGACAGCTATAGTTTACAGGCAAGGAAAAAAACAGCCATTAACCCGAGAAACGATTGAGGCTGTAAATCAAAAAATCGCAATGGTGGGGTTTAAGATTCCGGAACTTTGGGCTACAGACTTTTTGAGGAGTCTACCTTCGAGTACTCCAATAGCAACAATTGATGAGGTGGCTGAACAAACACTGACTACATTAAAAACAGATTTCATAAATTTAAACAGCTTAGCTCCTCAACCTAGGGGGTATGCTTTTCAAGATTTTCTAAACAAATGGTTTACCGCGTATGGATTAAATCCTAAAAAATCCTTTAGAATTACCGGAGAGGAGATCGACGGAAGCTGCATGTTAGGAGCAGACACCTATCTAATAGAAGCTAAATGGCAGGCAAAAAAATCCAGTGAGAATGAACTGCTAGTATTCAGCGGAAAAGTACAAGGTAAGGCCGCTTGGTCAAGAGGTGTTTTTATTAGTTATGCGGGCTTTACAGATCAGGGCCTAATTGCATTTGGCCAGGGTAAATCGACAAACCTAATTGGGATGGACGGCCAGGATATTTACTTCATATTGGATGAAAAAATGTCTTTAACCGAGGTGCTCCATGAAAAAGCTCGCATTGCAGCAGAAACTAACAGGTTTTTTACGTCTGCCTTTAATTTAAGGAAATAACCCCACACTGGCGCGAGTATGCAGCGCCAGGCAAGAGCGGGGCGTACCCAGCCTGTCCAAGTGTCCACACTTGGACAGGCTGGGTGGATGCTTATTGAGGAGATTAAAAGCAATAAGTAATCTAATCTTTTAAGCGTTGTCTGTGCCGTATTCCCCATGTAACCATTTCGTCAATTATAGGCTTTAGTGAATTACCGTATTCTGTAAGCTCGTATTCAACGAATATTTGTTTCGTTTTTATTACTTTACGGCTGACCAATCCATTAGTTTCAAGATCTTGCAACTCTTTAGACAACATCTTGGCAGCGATACCTTCAATATGAACTTTCAGTGCCGTAAAGCGCTTCTTGCCGAGGCTTAATGAGCCAACAATCCGTAATTTCCATTTTCCCGACAGGATGTCCATCGTATCTTGTATAGCCCTATGATGGGTATCACACGCCTCCTGACTGTAGTTAAGTTTGTCTTTCATTTAGGAGCAGTTTACTGAAGGAAACTGGTTTCCTTCAGTAAACTCATTACAAAACTAAATCTAATTCACCTTAGTTTCGCATCACACTGTATCTAATTTAATCAAATGAAAAAGCACATATCAAAAGATAAATCAGTTATTTCTATATCAGCAGTCGTTTCTATGAGTCCTGTACAACTTTTAGTTCCAAATCGGGATCATGAACTTGGAGTACGAGTGTCTGCGCCAGTAAGTGGCACGGCTTTACCAATAATTATTTTTTCGCATGGTTTTGGTTCATCAATGGATGCCTATGCTCCACTTGTAAATTACTGGGCTGCTCATGGGTTCGTCGTGATTCAACCCACCTTTCTTGATTCAAGGACACTTAGCCTGAACTTGCAGGACGACCATAGCCAAGCAATTAAAGCATACCTTCATAATCCTTTAAAATCCGTAATGTGGCGATATCGTGTGGATGATTTAAAAACCACACTCGACCAGTTGGAGCTTATTGAAGATGCAGTGCCAGGTCTAAAAGGACGGCTTGACAAAAACCGAATAGCGGCTGTAGGTCATTCTTTTGGGGCCCAAACTACAGCAACCTTATTGGGCACGCGGGTCATTGGTACTGATGGCAATTTAAGTGAGGACTTTACTGATTCCCGGATTAAGGCAGGTATTTTGCTAAGCGTTGGTGGTTGTGGAGGCGAGGCCTTGAGCCCGTTTGCGAAGGAACATTTTCCGCATTTAAATCAAAGTTATGCCGAAATGAAGGTCCAGACACTAGTTGTGGCAGGTGACCACGATAGATCTCCGCTTACAGTTAAGGGCCCGGAGTGGTTCACTGATGCTTTTTACGAGAGTCCGGGGGCAAACAATTTGTTGGTTCTATTTGGTGGGGAGCATATGCTTGGCGGTATCTCTGGGTATCTGGTTAAAGAGACTACGGATGAAAATCCGGAAAGAGTACTTGCTGTACAACAACTTACCTGGGCATATCTCATCAGCGCACTTTATCCCGATGATCTTACCTGGCAAGATACAACGACATTGTTTAGAGATAACCAGAGTCAACTGGGAAAAGTAATAAGTAAATAATTATTCTGATTTTCTTTTAGGAATTCGCAATTCCTAAAAAACGATAAGCTGGCCCTTAACTCTAAATATTTCCCCACGATGGCGCAAGTAGGCAGCGCCAGGAAGAGCGGGGCGTACTCGTGCCTTTCATCTGCGTAACCAACGGATCTCCCCCGCCTATCAATTGTACAAACTTGGACAAATAATTTGTAAGCGTCGCTTACAAACGTTGGCATCCAAGTGTGGGCACTTGGATAGGCGGTTACATTGCCAGCGGTTAGGCACGAGTACGCCAACCGACAGCCAGCACTGCATACTCGCGGCAAGAAAGAAGCCGCAAGGTCCTTTTTCAAAGAGACCTGCGGGGACGAAAGATGGTAGTCATTGCTTTAGCCTGTAACAGCTTTGGAACTTAAAATATCTATTTTTTTTGCCAAATGACAATTGCCACAAAAACGACATTGATTACCTTTCGACAATGAAAGAATTTATCGACTACATCTTACAGTTTGGAAACTTAAACCAACACCAGATTGACTTGATTTCAAAAAAAACAACTGAAGTGGAACTTCGGAAAGATGAATATTACTTGGAAGCAGGAAACGTTTCCCGAAGGTTCGGCTTCATCATTGAAGGCATTGCCAGAGTTTCATACTTTAATAATAAAAGTGAAGAAATTACAAAATATTTTGTCGACGAAAATAATATTTTGGTGGATTTAGAGAGTTTTGAAAATGAAATCCCTTCAATTGCTTATGTGCAGGCTATTACCGATTGCAAAATTGTTGTATTCTCAAAAAAGGATTGGCAGGAATTGCTGAACACCATTGTTGGTTGGGACGCAATTGTGCACAAAATTATCTCAAAGGCATTGCTACAAAAAGTTGAACGAATCAGCTCAATTGTTGCTCAAGATGCCACAACCAGTTATTTAACTTTTTTAGAAAAGTATCCAAATCTTGCAAACCGTATTCCGCTTTCTTATTTGGCTTCCTATTTAGGCATTACGCAATCTTCATTGAGTAGAATCAGAAAAAATATAAGATAAATTGCTTTTTGCCAAATGGCAAATGGTTTCATTTTTATAAGGTGCATTTTTGAATCATTGATTTAAAACAAATAAAAAAAATGAAAACAGTACTAATTACAGGCGCGAACAGAAGCATTGGTTTAGAGACAGCCAAACAACTTTCAAAAAGAGGATTGTTTGTCTATTTAGGCACACGTAACCTTGAAAAAGGACAAGCAGTTGTAGCAGATTTACATGACGCCGGTTTTCAGAATATCAAGGCTATTCAAATTGATGTTACCAAACTTGATACGATTTTAGCAGCAAAAGATATTGTAGAAAAAGAACAAGGAAAATTAGACATTTTGATAAACAATGCCGGTATAAGCAAAGGCTTTCCCGAAAGTGTTTTGACAACTTCCATTAACGACATCCAAGAAGTATTTGATACCAACTATTTTGGCATAATTCGAGTAACGCAAACTTTTATTGAATTACTCAAAAAGTCAGAAAATCCAAGAATAAGCAATATTACTTCGGGACTCGGTTCGTTAAATTTGCAAAGCGACCCAAATTGGAAATATTATCAGGTTAAACTTGCAAGTTATGTGCCTTCAAAGGCTCTTGTAAATGCTTATACTATTCTTTTAGCATATGAATTAAAAGATTTGCCATTTAAAGTAAATGCGATTGACCCGGGCTATACTGCGACTGATTTTAACCAACATAGCGGACCAGGAACAGTGGAAAGTGCAGCAAATTTCATAATTAAACATACATTGACAGATGAGAATGCACCCACTGGAACATTTTTTAGCAATGATATAGAAGATGAAAGCGGAGTAAGCCCCTGGTAAAATTTGTACACGAACGGGATAATTTCTTACCCGCCTATCCAAGTGTGGGCATTTGGACAAAAGAATTTAAAGCGTCCACGCATACGTTTGTAACTCCAACAGTTATTTGGTGTTGAGCAATGCTGCATGCAGCTGATACGCTCAACGCAAGAAACAGGTAAGCGTAGACGTTTACAATTATTGGTATCCAACTGTGGACACTTGGATAGGCGGGGATTTAAAGACTTACAGGAAAAGATTGATCACAATCAATAAGCATGGTAAATGTTGAGTTGTACCGCGCTACCCTCCCCGAACCTTCGCAGCTTCAGCAATAGGGATGGTAAGGCTTTAGCCCGCAAGGCCGGAGCGAAGCGCAGCCCTGCACAGCCCGGGCCGAAGGCATTGCCCACAAAATAAGGCTGCCCATTGATGCCTGGCTCGTAGAATTGTGTACTCGATTTTTCACTGTAAAATTTTTAGAAAGAGCGTTGCGGAGGGCTATAAACTAAGAACTCTTCGGAATTGATCCGAAGAGTCTCACTATTGACTTAAGAACACCCCTGCTCTTCAGCTATTTTTTCAGACACCATTCCTTAAAATTAGTTTAACGAATGAAATAATTTAATTAGCAAACTGCAAATTCTAACTCGTCTATCTGTTTTGAAAAATCAACTCTCAAGGCTTCATTATATTCTTCCAATAACCGGATGTATTTGTCTTTCCATTGTTCAGCATTGGCACTCATTTTACCAACAGCTTCAAAACTTTGGGCTTGCCGGTTCTTAACCTCGAATTCTTCACCTGTAAAGATCTCAGGAAATTCTTTCGAAAAATCATGCCTTACGATCAGTCCGATTTTATAGATAACGTCAAACTTAAGATTTGGGTTTTGAAAGTAATTATAGATTGACCTTCTATTAACCTTCAACTCGTTAGCCAGATCGGTTATACTATAACCGTTTCTTCGCACGATATACTCTACTATTTGCCCTTTATGATTTTCCATCTACAGTAACTGAATATTGAAATATGCAATTTGTTTGCCAAAGTCACATTTAACAACTAATGAGAATAAACGCCCTTACGGTTACCTTATTAATTAATATTTTCTTTTAAGAAAATAAATTTGCCGAATTGCACCTATTTAAGCCTAAATTATCGTAGATATTTTTACCCAAATAGTGGGTATTTTGGGTAAATTTTACACATTTTTATGCCAACTTAACTTATTAAAGCTAAGCGCTGACGAAGTTGGAAATCATTGGGGTTTACATTTGATCTGCGTATAGGTTTAAATACTTAAATCAAAGATTGATCAACAACAATAGGCATGGTGAACGCTATTGTATCACGCTACCCTGCCCGCCGCCTTTGCAGCTTTAGCAATAGGGATGGTAAGGGTTTAGCCCGGAGGGCCGGAGCGAAGCGCAGCCCTGCACAGCCCGGGCCGCAGGCATTGCCCATAGGATAAGCTTACTTCCCCAGCGCAGTAAACGCACCCGGGAATTGGTGCCAGTAGTATACCAAGCCAAGCAGGGCGGCCAGCAGGATAACGCTTAACACCAACGCAAACATGGCGTTGTGCCGTTCTCTTTTGGCGAAAAGCTGCTTCAGTCGCGCGAGTTTTATATCCATGACACTCGAGCTGCAGGGGCCGTGGAGCAGTCCATCTAAATAACTTTCGGTGAGCTGATGATCAGCACCGGGATGGTGTTTTTGATCTTCTGTGTAGTTCATAGTGATGGGTGTAGTGCACTAAATTACACCAGGCATTCCCTATTGCAATGGGTTATTTTAAAATCAGGTAGTTATACGCGGATGGGCAATAGGGGCTTCCCCTTTGCACACGGTGCGTTAATAACAGCCACTTCGGGCTGAATTCGCGGAAGCAGTACCCGCCCGGAAAACCTATTGAAGGGCTATCTTAATAAATACGCATGCTGCCAGGTGTGCCAGATGTGAATCCGCAGGAGCGCGCACTCATAATGTACACAAATCCGGGACAGTATTCCACGATATAGGCACAATCAATTCATCAACTATCTAATTAACAGCTACTAACATAACTTTATTGCAACAATTATTATTGCAATGAAAACCTTCGCTTTAATCATTCTTTCTGTTTTCTCCATTTTAATGGTGCAAGCGCAAGATTTACAATCAAGTAAACCGGCTGGCCAGGCATTGCCGGATAAAACAGTATTTTTTTATAGTTCATTGCCCGATAGTACCATCAATGCATCGATTACACAGGAACATCGTTCTTTGTCGAATTTCTTTATGGTAGATGCCCGTTGTTTTTTCTTTGATAGTGTAAAAGTTGATAAAAGTGCTTTGGCAACGCCTGACTTTGAATCTAACAATATATACTTAAACATTAATACGGTAAAGGCACGCAAGGAAGCGGCGGGCACTTCGGTTATCAATATGATGATACAGCAATTTACGGGTATAATTGTTAAAAAGTATAAACTGGATATACCAGTGGAAGAAGAAGTGCTTTTGTCAGATTACATTTCGGGCTACTACATGGCTTGCCGGAATAAAACATTGAAAGTTAAATATGCCGCGGCAGCGGCTGAGAACACCCTGGAATTTAATGAGGTTGCTATGGATCTCCGGCAGTTAGCTTTTCGCCAGGGCGAAACGGATTTTAACAATAATTACCTTAAACGAAGAATTGTAACTTTAGCCGACCTGATCCATTCGGGATTGGCTTATTCTGAGACTTCGCTGTAATATGCAATATTAAAAACCACGCGCTTTCAGCTAAAGGAATGTTAAGCTTTTGCCCCGGATAGCCAAAGCAAGAGGTGCATTACACAGCCGTACCCCAGTGCCGATTAGAGTTTGGCGAAAAAATCTACTCCCTGTTATAATAATGCTTTAGTATAAATCGCTTCGTCAAACCCAAAGAACAAAAATCCATCCTTTTCAATCACTGGCCGTTTGATCATACTGGTTTTTTGCTGCAGCAAGTGCAGGGCATCGGCATTGGTTTTGATGCCGGCTTTCACTTCGGGATCCAGCTGTTTGTAGGTAAGGCCCTGCTTGTTCATGAACTTTTCGTAGCCCGCTTTGCCATCCCATTCCTGCAGTTTTTCGGCGCTTATGCCCAGCTTTTTAAAGTCGTGGAATTCATAGGATACGTTATTGGCTTTAAGCCAGTCGAGCGCTTTTTTAACCGTGTTGCAATTGGTGATGCCGTATACTTTCATGATGGCAAAGGTAGGAAATTGGCCGGGGAAACCATTGCCTGGATGCTACTCACCCCCACCCCCGCTCTGCTACGTAAAAGGAATAGCGATCATTATTTTTCCTGAATAGCACGTCCCCTCTCTACAAAATAGAGAGGGCTGACAAGCGATAGCGATGTCGGGGTGAGTTAACGATACCCTAATTGCGGCTTCCGCTGCTGGTATCGTCGTTGTTGATGCCACGTTTGTTCTTCTTGAGCTCGCTGTTGAGCTTGCCGAACTTGTAGTTGAAGCCAATACCGAATGTTCTAAAGATCTGGTAGTTGTAGGAGATATTATTAAAATCAGCTGTGCGGGTGTAAAAGTCCAGCTTGATGAACCGGCTGAATGGTCCGTTAGTATATACAAATACCGACGCTTTTTTCCCAAACAATTCTTTCGAGGCGTTGGCACCGTAGCCCAGGTAATAATTGTCCGTTCCCTGCAGCAGTACATAGCGGCTGTCGAAACCAACGTTGAGGCCTATACGGTAGCCATCGTCAAACTTATAGCTGCTATTGGTGAACACATGGCCCTGGTAGCCGCTATTTTTAAAAAGCTGACTACTATAAAAGCCTTCCAGCCACACGCGCAGCAGTTCTGCATTGATATTAACATTGAACTTTTTGGTGATTGGGTAATTCATGCTGAGATCCAGCCCAAGTTGCTTGTTTTTACCAACATTGGCATAGGTGGTCGTAGTAACCGTTCCGTTTACGCTCGCCAGCTGCTGAATAGTGTTATTGGCAAAGGAATAGCTGGTACTGATATTGACCGATCCTTTTGCAAAGTTGCCATAGCTTAGCTCAAAATTATTGTTTACTGCCGGGCGCAAAGCCGGGTTACCGGTATTTATGTACCGGTTATTGGTGCTATCTATAAAAGGGTTTAACTGACTGATACCGGGGCGCTGAATGCGTTGCGTAAACCCAAAAGTAATACTACTGTTTTTTAAACTGCGCTGAATCGATACCGAGGGCACCACGTTAGTAAAGTTTTGATCGAGATTGGTACCTGATGATGAAAAGTTGGCGTTGATGTTGGTGCGTTCATACCGGATGCCACCTTTGGCCGTCCATTTATTTAACTTTACCGTGTAGGAATTATACAGGCTGTATACATCCTGTTTGTAATCAAAGTTGTTGTCCTGCGCAGGATTGCGGATGTACTGCCCGCTGGCAGCGTTGTATGGGTCGGTATGGAAATCGCTGAAGTTGTTACGGTCTATCAGCTTGCCGCCTGCTTCAACGGTAATTACTTTTAACGGGTGAATATAATCCAGCTGGGTGGTATGCTCTTTAGTGCCCGAGCTGTTAAACTGGCGGTAATCAGTAGCGTTACCGGGGCTCACCATACTTGCTATATCGCTGTTGCTTTGGCTAAACTTATAGGATGCCGTTAAAAGCCGTTCTTTATTCCCTTTAAACCCACGCTGGTAATTAATACCGAAATCTTTATCTTCAAACTGACCATCGGCCACGTTGGTGGTGGTATAGTTGCTTAGGTTGCCATTATCATTTTCCTGGGTAAACCGGGTACTGCCGCGTGCATTACTGTTCTTGAAGTAGTTGAACGATCCTGTTAACAGGTTAAGGCTATCTGCTTCGAAACTGAGTTCGGTACTCGCATAACCATTATTACCCCCATTGTACCGGCTGCCATTTTGTATAATGCTGGATGGCTGGTTTAAAAAATCTGTTTGGTTATAAAAACCGGTAGTTTGCTGCGGCCGGTGACCGGTACCGCCAAAGGCGCTTAAACCAAATTTACCCTGCTTTACCGTAAGGTTTAAATTGGCCCTGTAGCCATAAGCCGTATTGTAATTGGTATTTACCGAGCCGTTGTAACCCTGGTCGGCATTTTTTTTGGTGATGATATTGATGATACCGGCCAAGCCTTCCGCATCGTATTTGGCGGGCGGGGTGGTGATCACTTCTATTTTTATAATATTGGTGCCGGGCATCGCTTTCAGAATATCCGAAGGGCTGCGAGACATGATAGCCGACTCCTTGCCGTTCAGCAAAATTTTATAATTACCGCTTCCGCGGAGTTTGATGGCATCATTGCCATCTACAGAAAGCAGGGGCACTTTACGCATCATATCCAGGGCCGTAAGTGTTTTACTTTCCGGGTCGGCGGCCACATCGTAGCTCAGGCGGTCTACCTCCTGCTTCATTAGTGGCTTAGCTGCCACAACCGAAACTTCCTTGAGCTGGTTGTTAGATGGAGAGATGGGAAGTTTACCCAAATCGATACTAATTGCACCCTTGAGGCTGATGGTTTTAGTTTTATAGCCGACAGAGATCAATGATAATTTATAGGGTTTCGCCGGGAGATTAAGGAGTTCGAAAGTACCATTATCCTTACTGAGCGTGCTTTTTACCGGGGCATTGGTTACGGCATCGGTAATAGCTATAGTGGCATAATCCAACGGTTTGCTGGTTAAAGAATCTGTTACGATACCTTTAATTGTGATAGTCGGCTTGATGTTTTGGGCAAAGGAAACCGAAAACAACAAACAGCAAACTGCTGCCAGTAAAAATCTCTTCATGTAATAGTTTTAGGAAACAGACACCTAAAATTACACTTTCGTTGCAGGCAAATTTGCGTTTAACAATAATTTAACTAAAAATTAGGTAACAAAAGCATTACAGATGCCTCACATCCCTTTAAGGCGCAATCAAATACGGTGCAATCCTGGTGGCGATGGGTAGTAGCTACGTTGCACAAGAATTAATGCGTTAAAGGGCTACAACGCGGCGGCCCGTAAGGGGTCAAAAATTTTCATAATGGCAAATGGATGATTTGGCAACAATTACCACCCTGTGCGCCATCGGCATAACCGCTTTGTAGAAAAAAGAAACAGCGCTTTGCGCCGTGGGCGCTACCCAAAGAAAAGGACCAGCCCGAGGAGGATGCCGCCCCCCAAATCAAACACATGCCTGCAACAGGTGCATTTATTAAGGCTGTACCTACTTATTAAACCTCGTCATCGTCAACTCCGTACCGACGGTAGAGAAGCTTTTGATCATCTCTATAGAACGGTCTATCAGTGCAGGTAATTCCGGCAATTCTTCTTTGTCAAAGCCACTCAGCACATAATCAACCTGGCGGCCTTTAGGGTAATGATCACCCACACCAAAACGCAGCCGGGCGTATTCGTTGTTACCTAAAGTAGCTTCGATGTGCTTAAGACCGTTGTGGCCGGCAGCGCTGCCTTTGGGTTTAAGGCGCAGCGTACCTAATGGCAGGGCTATATCATCAACAATCACCAGCACATTCTGCACCGGTATCTTCAGTTCCTTCATCCAGTGGTTAACGGCCTTACCACTCAGGTTCATGTAAGTGGTTGGCTTTATCAGATATAAAGTACGGGCCTTATGCGTAACCTCGGTATAATAAGCCAGGCGCATATTGTAAAATTTGGAACCTTCCTGCTTAGCCAGTTCATCCAGCACCATAAAACCAATATTGTGCCGTGTATCAGCATATTCCGGACCTATATTTCCTAAACCTACGATCAGATATTTCATTCGGACAAAACGATACTATTATAATAAAATCTCAGACCGGCTTTCAGCCTTAAAATTTTATCTCAGCCCAAAGATAACGCTTAAGCCAATATGCCCGAAATTGGATTGCATAATTGTGCACCCGCTATTGGTTAATACCGGGAAAAGAGATCAGACTGTGGCTGAAAATCAGGCCTCCGGAAATTCCGCAGGCCTGAGAGTACAGAGATTGAGTTATTTTATAAACCTACCACCGAATATGGTACGCGGATATTTTTCACCCTGTAGTAGTATGGGTCGAGAAAACCATTCTGGCAATCTGTAACGCCGCACCCCGAAAAATTAAGGCAAAAGGTGAGTAACAATTCGTTGCGGCCATTACCCGATTCGGGGTGAATAGCAGGCGTGTAAAAACGCGCGTACTTACCGGCCAAATACTCGCTAATTGTATAGATGTATTTTTGTGCTGTAAAAGGCCCCGTCGGGCTATCAGCTGTAGCGATATAAATGTCGCGCTTATCTTCACAGTTAAAGCCCTGATCCATAGACATCATAATGTATTTACCATTGAGGTAGGAAATGGTATTATTGCCTGGCCCCACCGCAATTTTCGCTGCATCTGTTGCTGCAGGCTTACTTACCCATGAAGAACCATCCCAGAAAGACCACGTTAGCGGATCACTTTGTGCAAACCTGGCCACGAAAATATTATTTCCATAACCAAAGCTAAATGTCTGCGAACCAAAAGAGTACACATACCCATCACTGGCCTTTACCATCCCTACAGCGTAATTGATATCTGTTTGGTTCGCCATGCCGCTTGGTGTATAACGTACCGCATTCCATTCGTTCCCCGCGTTTGGTGTAAGCTTATAAAGCGACTGGTTGGTGGCGTTCAGGCCCCTACCCTCGTTGCATTGTACCCAAACATTGCCGCCTATCTGCACACCTAACCCGGGCCATGACCAATCGGTTCCCGGCTGGTTATTAAATATCTGCTTCGGCTTGCCATGCGCGCTGTTTGGTATGGTCATGTTGGTGGTATGCTCGGGGTTCCAGTCCGTAGCCGTTGGCTGAATCATGATCGAATTATTGTAATTAAAGAAATCTGAACACGCAAATTGATGATTATCGCGCAGCTTCGAACCGTCCCAGGCATCCTGGGTAATCCACAGCACACTGCCATTGTTTAACGGTACACTAGTGCCCTGGTCAAACGCTACCGAACCCTGATTAGGATTATTTCGCTCAAAAAAACCAATAGCAGAGTCGTCCCGGTAAGCTTGCATTGGCAGTGGATTAAACGTGAAATGTTGGGCGCTCTTTTTGTCGTCCACAATTTCAAGCGTCACTTTACCATCTGCAGCGGTACTCAACGCCAAGCCGGTATTTTTATTAACAATGTTAAATATGCCCGGGGTTGATGATTGCCCAACTCGCCACAACTCGCCCGCCGCAGCCGATTCGCGATATTGCTCCGCCTGTTTCCCTGATTTGGCATCAGCGCCTGCATTCAAAAACTTACCTGTGTACAGATTGCGCAACTGGTAATATCTTATCCCTGCAGCCGTGCTGTTATATATCAGGTGCCATTTTTGCCAAACAGGCATATTGATTAAGCTTCCTCCCGTTTCTATTTTTTGGTTGTCGTTATATTTTTCATTGAAGGTGTAATTGCCTGCTACCTGTAACAATTTACCATCGTTGGCGGTAATGGCAAAAACGCCATAGTCTATACTATAAAAATCGTAAACTTTAAATACAACCTTCCATTCCTCTTTTTCGCCTGATTCGGAGGTGACCACAAACAGTTGTTTTAGCCCAGTTGCGTTAAAAATTGCACCCGATGCAGGCGACACCGTAGATCCGTCTGATATCACCATATTGGCAGTAAGTGCAGTCATATCAAGGCCCTTTTGCACGGTAACGGTAATGGTGTGGCTGGGAATGTCGATCAACGCGGGGCCTATTTGTCCTGCGGCAAGCGAAAATTGCTTGATCACTCTTCCCGGACTGGGAAATCTTTTGTATTCCTTAGAACAGGACATAACAAGTACAAGTGCCGAAAGCAGTAATAATAGTCTTCTCATGATAATAGGTTTGCTAAATTGGTTTAGCACAAACTTTATTATTATAAATCGTTTTAGCAAATTTTGAGAAAAAATATATTTTAAGTTAAAATGCGATTATGAAACCCTTTTATACAAAAATAGCGATGGGTTTAAACCCATCGCTATAATCATTTTCTCTTGTTTCCCCGTTCAGGGACTTTGAGGCTTACTTTTTACCAGCTTCTTGTTCAGCCTGGCGCAATGCACGTGAAGTAGTAACCGATACGATGGTATCTTCCTGCGCGTTGGTCAATGTTAAATTAGGCAAGTTGATCTCGCTAACTTTTACTGATTTACCAACTTCAAGCTCGCTGATGCTCACTTCAATGTTATCCAGGTGATCTTTCGGTAAAGCTTTAACACGCAGTTTGCGTAATTTCTGTACCAATTTACCACCCACTTTAACACCCGGAGAAGTACCTGTTAATTTTACAGGGATCTCGATAGTGATTGGTTTGTTCTCATCTAACAACAAAAAGTCGATATGGATAAGTTGTTCTGTTAACGGGTGGAACTGGGTATCTTTAATGATAGCCTGTGAAGTAACACCTGCAACTGTAATGTCGATGAAATGAACAACCGGAGTATAAATTACGGCTCTCAAATCAGCTGCGGACACAGAAAAGTGGGTTTGGGTTGGCCCACCGTAAAGTACTGCAGGTACCAAACCTTGGTAGCGCAGCTCTTTTGCGTCACGTTTCCCTACGTTCTCTCTTGGAGAACCGCTAATAGCAATTGATTTCATTATTTATTATTTATTCAGCCATACCAACATGGTATGGATATCTTTATTCTACTTTTATGCCATGCTGTTCGACTGGACAATCGACCATGCACTTACTTAATCTACCCTAAACAACTGGCTTATCGACCCATGCTCATTTACATTGCTTATCGCTTTTGCAAACAGCTCGGCCGTGGTAAGTACCCTTATTTTAGGGCTGCTGTGTTTTAAAGGGATGGTATCGGTAACAATCAGCTCTGTTAAAGCCGAGTTCTCAATAGTTTCATACGCTTTGCCTGATAATACAGGGTGTGTACAAACTGCCCGAACACTTCTGGCGCCGCGCTCCATAATTAAACCTGCAGCTTTAGCCAGCGTACCGGCAGTATCGCAGATATCATCTATCAATACAATGTCCTGGTCGGTTACATCACCAATAATGGTCATGCTTTCTATCTCGTTGGCGCGTTTACGGCGCTTATCGCAAATAACAACTTCGGCATTAAAAAACTTCGCGAAGCTGCGGGCCCTGTAGGATCCGCCCATATCCGGCGATGCAATGGTTAAGTTACCTAAACCAAGGCTTTTAATATAAGGCACAAATATGATAGAAGCATCCAAATGATCTACCGGCACATCAAAAAACGCCTGGATCTGCGCAGCGTGCAGGTCCATCGTCATAATGCGGTTAATACCGGCGGCTACCAATAAATTTGCAACCAGTTTTGAACCGATGGCCACGCGTGGCTTATCTTTTCTATCCTGCCTGGCTAACCCGAAGTAAGGAATTACGGCGATGATGTAATGGGCAGATGCACGACGGGCGGCATCTATCATCATCAGCAGTTCCATCAGGTTATCGGTAGGCTGATGAGTGCTCTGGATCAAAAACACGTCGCAACCGCGGATACTCTCGTTAAAGTGTGGTTGAAATTCGCCATCGCTGAACCGCGAAAGCACCACGTCGCCCAGTTCCTGGCCGTAAGATGCCGCGATGTGTTTTGACAGGTCCAGCGAACCGGAACCTGCAAATAGCTTAACTGTATTAAACTGTAAAGGCATCTCTTTTTGATTTTGGATTTCGAATGCAGAATTCAGGAACCTTCTCCTGCCCTTTCACTTTCGCCCGGCAACGTGTATAAACAAGTTCGGATTTCTAATTTTCCTTCAGAACTGAATCTGAAACTGAAAATCCGAAATCCGAAATTTCTCTTGTTGCCCGACCAGGATTCGAACCTAGACAAACGGTACCAAAAACCGTCGTACTACCTTTATACTATCAGGCAATCTCCTTCGGTTAGCAAGCTCCCCGAAAAGGAATGCAAATATAGAACGAATTTTTAGAACTCAAAAGCAAATTGTAAAAAAAATGCAAGCCATTAAAACCACCCCGCCGGGATGGAGTTTTTAAAGGCCTGATGCAGGGAAGATTTAGAGGGCTTTGTGTTTAGCAGCCTGCCGTTACGTTAAAAAGTGTTAAGTATTAGGTTTATCGCCAAAAAACCTTAATTCTTTTACTAATTTCGAATCGTAAAAAACCTGATCATACAGCAGACTGAGCGATGAACTATAACAAGTACAACAATATTTTCGGCTGGGCAGCCTTTATAATTGCCTCTGTTACTTACATTTTAACGCTGGAACCCTCTACCAGTTTTTGGGATTGCGGGGAGTTTATTGCCTGTATCTTCCGCCTGCAGGTGGCCCACCAGCCGGGTGCACCGCTGTTTACCATGATCGGGAAAGTGTTCTCCCTGCTCTCATTTGGCAACAATAATAAGGTAGCTTACTTTACCAATGCCTCATCAGCACTGGCCAGCGGGGCCACTATTATGTTCCTGTTCTGGACCATTACTGCACTCGCTAAAAAAATGCTGGTGAAGGCCGGCGAAGAGATCAGCCTAACCAACACGATCCTCATTATCGGTTCGGGCCTGGTGGGCGCGCTTGCTTATACATTCTCTGATACCTTCTGGTTCTCTGCTGTAGAATCTGAAGTATACGCTTTATCATCACTTTGTACGGCCATCGTTTTTTGGGCAATACTTAAATGGGAGGCGCATGCAGATGAGCCCCGTGCCGATAAATGGATCGTATTCATCGCCTATGTAATGGGCCTTTCTATCGGTATCCACTTGCTTAATTTACTGGTGATCCCGGCTATCGCGCTCATCATCTACTTTAAAAGATCAAAAAACGTTACTACCGCCGGTACGATCTGGGCTTTTATCCTGGGGGTTATCACCGTTGCGGTTATTCTTTGGGGGGTTATCCAGTTTACGGTTAAAGGTGCTGCCTTTACGGATCTGTTTTTTGTGAACACGCTGGGCATGAGCTTCGGCAGCGGGGCTATTGTATTCTTTATACTGGTAGCTATTACGCTGGCTGCAGGCATCTATTACACTATTAAGCCATCCAATGCGCTCATCATAACAGCCGCCGCCAGCTTTGTGCTGCTGCTTACTTTTAGTGCCGGCATTATCGGCCTTATTGGTGCAGCAGTAGTTATAGCAGGATTGGAATACGGCCTGAAAATACGAGAGAAACGTGTGGCGCTTAACAACGTGCTGATCTGCGCGGTATTTATTTTATTCGGATACAGTTCCTTCGTAATGATCGTTATCCGCGCCAAAGCGGGTACCAATTTAAATAACAGCGATCCGCAGGATGCGTTTGCACTGAACAGCTATTTAAACCGGGATCAGTATGGCGATACGCCTTTATTATACGGGAACTTTTTCGATTCCAAGGCGATCGAGCAAACCGACGGCCCGGTGATCTATCGCCGCGGAGAAAAGAAATACGAAGAGGCAGGCCATAAACTGAATACCATTTATGACCGCAACACCTTGTTCCCCCGCATGTTCAGCCAAAAAGCAGGGCACGCAGAGTTTTACCGCGACTGGATGAAGATGGGCCCTACGGATGAGCCTACCATGGGCACTAATCTTGGGTTTTTTGCTACCTGGCAGATCAGCCAGATGTATACCCGTTATTTCATGTGGAACTTTGCCGGCCGCGCCAATGATACGGACGGGCAAAGCAATACGGTAGATGGCAGCTGGCTCAGTGGTTTAAATGTGAAAAAAGACCTTCCTGCTTCGGTAACGCAGAGCAACTCTTATAACCGCCTGTTCTTTTTACCGCTGATTATTGGTTTACTGGGTGTGGTATACCATTTTCGCCATAACCAGCGCGATGCAGGTGTTGTTACCGTTTTGTTCTTTTTTACAGGTCTGGCTATCGTACTTTACCTTAACCAGGACCCTATGCAACCCCGCGAACGTGATTATGCCTATGCAGGCTCTTTTTATGCGTTTGCCATCTGGATTGGTTTAGGTGTATTGATGATCGCCGAATTCATGAGTAAGAAACTTAGTGCCAGGAACGGCGCCATTATCGCCACAACTGTTTGTTTGCTGGCTGCCCCGGTATTAATGGCCAGCCAGGAGTGGGACGATCATGACCGGTCTACCAAACTTACACCGCATGATATGGCCTATAACTATTTAAATTCCTGTGCGCCAAATGCCATATTGTTTTGCTTCGCCGATAACGATACCTACCCGCTTTGGTATATCCAGGAAGTGGAAGGCGTTCGCCCGGATGTGCGGATTGTAAACCTGAGCTTACTGGGTACCGATTGGTACATCCGCCAGATGAAGCAGAAGATGAACGAATCTGCCCCGCTGCCGATAACCATGAGCAATGATAAATTCAAAACCGGCGTACGCGATGTGATCTATTACAACGATGCTAAAATTCCCGGTGCATTTGAATTAAAAGAACTGTTCGATTTCATCACGTCGGATGATCCGCAAACCAAAGTAAGCTACGAAGGTGGCGAAACAGCTAATTACCTGCCTACCAAAAACTTTAAAATGACCGTTAACCCGGATGAAGTGGTTAAAAACGGCGTGGTACCTGCAAGCCAGAAAGACCAGATTGCACCTGAACTGGACTTTACCTACCCCGGTAAGTTTGTAACCAAGGATAATTTGGCGGTGATGGACATCATAGCCCATAACAACTGGAAACGCCCGATTTACTTTACGGTGACCGCAGGCAATGAGAACATGCTTGGCCTGGATAAGTATATGTATAACGAGGGATTTGCTTACCACCTGATGCCGCTTAAACCGGATACGGCACTGCGCCCGTTTGAGGCAACCAACACCATGGTGATGTATAACAACATGGTAAATAAGTTTAAGTATGGCAATATGAAGAAGGCCAAAAACCTGGACAATACCTCAATTACGTTGTTTTACCCGGTGATCACCCGTATGTATGCCAACCTGGTAGAAACCCTGGTGAAACAAGGGCATAACGACCTGGCTAAAAATGCGATTAAAAAGTACTACGCAGAGATGCCGGAAAAAATTCTTTCGGATGAACTGGCTATCCGCAAATACTATCTTGCGCAAAACGCTTACCAGGTGGGTGATGTTGCCCTGGGCAATCAGTTTATTAACGCACTGGATCAGTTTATAGTTGAGCAGCTGAGCTACAATTTTATTGTTTACCAGCAGGATAATACGCAGGTTGATACCCATATGGTTCAACTGTCTTTATCGTTATTAAACGGGATCACCGGTTTGACAAAAGGCTATGATCCAGCCATGAGTAATAAAACCGCGGCGCAGCTCAAAGATTACAGCATTAAGTTTCAGGGCCTGGCACCGGCGCAGGGGCAATAAGAAATTCACATAAGATCTTTGAAAATTAGATTTGACAACTTTTAGAAATTTGTCAAATCTTCCCCATACATACCAAACTGATACGCGTTAGCGATTGGAAGGGTTTAGCCACGTGTGTAATGGCATGCGCGTATGGAAAACGGGGCCGGAGCGAAGCGCAGCCCTGGAAAGCGCGGGCCGAAGGCAACGCCATAACTAACCCTAATAATTTGCTTCTTGCCTTGCAAGGACGAGCAGTTTTGTAACATCTCTAGGTCTTCATCGTCTTACTACCACAAAAGATCAAATGAATAATATCTACAAAACACCTTTTGCTATATTTTTGCTCATCTTGGGCACCGCTACCGTTTTTGCGCAAAACAAAGCCACTCTTATCGATAGCATGATTCACCGCACCAATCGAAATGGTCTTTTCAGCGGTAATATTTTGGTGGTAGACAACGGCAAAACAATCTACAAGAGTGCTATGGGTTATACTGATGCCAGTCGCACGGCACCGCTTACAGAAAGCTATCGTTTCCATATCGGTTCCATTGCTAAAGAGTTTAATGCGGTTGGCATCATGATACTGGCGGAACAGGGCAAACTAAAGCTGGATGATAAAGTATCGCAATATTTACCGCAGCTGCCTGCCTGGGTAAACACCATCAGCATAAAAAATCTTTTGCAATACACCAGCGGCCTGCCCGATATTAAATGGAAGACTGTAAAAGGTGATGCCGATATTATGGCTGATCTGCTGAAGACCGATTCGCTCAATTTTAAACCTGGCACCAGCTACGACTACAATAATATGAATGTATTTGTGCAGCGGCGCATTATTGAAAAAATTACCGGCATGCCCTTTAACCAGTTTGTAGTTGAAAAAGAGTTGAAGCCGGCAGGGATGAACACCGCAATTGTGGACCCTGTTGAAAGCACGCCACTGATGGCGATATCCTACAACAACGACTATAAAACAGGCGCATTGATCTATCCGATTACCGGATGGGTAGCCGTTACCCTTGATGATTTTTATAAGTGGGAACTGGCGCTGGAACAATTTAAACTGATCAGCCCTGCATCTACCCGGATACTACTTACACCAATTGGCCCAGGTAAACAATGTGGCTTAGGCGGCGGCGCAATGGATGCCAACAAAATATTGTTCCACAAGCATGATGGCATAAGCATCAATTACCAGGCTATTTTAGTTGGGCAGCCAAAAAAAGGCCGTGTGGTGATCCTGATGACCAATAACAGGCAAAACAACATTTTTGACATTGATGATGCCATAGAAAACATATTGGATGGCAAACCATACAGCCAACCCAAAAGATCGGTAGGGAATGATTTTAAAAGAGACCTCGATACTTTAAGCGGTGAGCAAATCGTGACTTTCTATAAGCAGCTTAAACAAAAAGATCCGGAAAAATATGCTTTTGACAAAGAAGCAACGCTGAATGAGATTGGCTACGGGCTGCTGAATGCTAAACGAACTGATGATGCAATTACGGTGTTTGAATACAATACAAAGCTGTTTCCGGCATCAGGCAATGTGTTTGATAGTTTAGGAGAAGCATATTATAACAAAAGCGATAAAGCCAAAGCCCTGCTGAATTACAAACGTTCGGTAGCGCTAAATCCAACCAACAACGCAGCAAAGGCGATTATTGGGGAACTGGAGAAGAAGTAAGGATTTGACAGCGTATCAAACCGTCATTGCGTGGCACGAAGCAACACTTTAAAAGCATTACTGTAAACCAAAAAAGCGGCTCATCGCCGCTTTTCTATTATCTTTAATCTTGGTTCTTACCGTCTTGAATCGATAAGATCTATTCCTCCACTACAACGCCCATGTTGCAGAACTTATCGATCCGTTCGGTAACCAACTCATCAATGTTCCGTTCGGTTAGTACTTTCAAATCTTTGATCAATTGTTTTTTAAGCGTGGCTGCCATGGCAACGGGATCCTGGTGGGCACCACCAAGAGGTTCTTTGATCACGCCATCTATCAGCTTGTTCTTCAGCATTTCGCTGGAGGTCAGCTTCAGCATTTCTGCCGCACGTTCTTTTTGCTCCCAGGTTTTGAACAGGATAGTGGAGCAGTTCTCCGGTGATATCACCGAATACCAGCTGTTATCCAGCATCATTACTTTATCTCCGATACCGATACCTAATGCACCGCCCGATGCACCTTCGCCTATGATGACACAAATAACCGGCACTTTTAACACCGACATTTCTAACAGGTTACGGGCAATGGCCTCACCTTGTCCGCGTTCTTCTGCTTCTAAACCAGGGAATGCTCCGGGTGTGTCTATCAGCGTAACAACAGGCTTGCCGAATTTCTCGGCCATTTTCATCAATCGCAAAGCCTTGCGGTAACCTTCGGGGTTAGCCATACCAAAGTTACGGTACTGGCGCTCTTTGGTGTTACGGCCCTTCTGGTGACCGATGAACATCACTGTTTGTCCGTTTAAAGTACCAAAACCACCAATGATCGCTTTATCATCCCCTACCGTACGGTCGCCGTGCAGCTCAATGAAATCATCGCACATCAGCTCGATATATTGCAGGGTGTAGGGGCGCTCGGGATGGCGCGAGATCTGCACTTTTTGCCAACCGCTAAGGTTGCTGTATATTTCTTTTTTGGCGGCTTCCATTTTAGCTTCCAGTTCGGCAATAGTGGCGCTCATGTCGAGTTTATTCTTCTCTTCCACTTGCTGCACTTTCTCTATTTGCCCCTGGAGCTCTGCCAGCGGTTTTTCAAAATCAAATGTAATCTTCATACAATTTATTGAGCCGCTAAATTAAAAAATTCAATCGGCATATTGATTAATTATCATTTTTGTATCCCTTTAGTTTATTTACCTGCTGCAGCGCCAGTAAATTATACGTTTTATAAGCGGCCATCAAAATAGCATTCCGCAGTTCGCCGTAGTATAATCCGCTGCGGTTGCCGTAAAAAAGCACATCGCCTTCGGTTAACTTTTTGGATTGGAACAGCTCATCCAGTTTGCTTTCATTTTTTACAATAAAGCCACCCATTTCTATTTTCTTGCGGTTCAGCTCAGTATTGATCTTCGTCAATGCAGTAATCTGCGCCGGACTCAAGTCTAATTCCTTTTTATATTTCAGCGCCTTTTGTGCCGATGGGAAGCCATTCAGATCAGCAACCAAACTCATGTGGTATTGATCCTGGCCCTTCATCAGGGCGTTGTATTCCCGTTGGTTATGGTTTTTACAGGGGATGGCTTGAGGAGGCTATCTGGCGTTTGCGCTAGGGCGGAAAATCCTACCAAGAAAAAGATAATCACCAAATTTATTTTTACCATAGTTTTGACTTAAGATAACGGAAACATAATTTACGAAAATCGCTTTGTATCTGCACTACTAAAACATCATTGCGAGACACTAAGCAATCGCTAAAAAAGCAAAGCCACGTGCATTGGCTGCATGTCCTGAGTAGAGATTGCTTCATTCTTGCAATGACGATTTACTATAAAACATTGCAAACTTTACTCCACCTTTATCACCTTGGTCCGTTTACTAATTCCATTCTCGTTAAAGGCCTCTATCTGGAAATAGTACGACACGTTTTTTTCCATCCCGTTAAAATAATATTCATTTACATTGTATACCATTATATTGTTATATAATTTATCGGGCGCTATGCCCACGTAAATGGTATAGCCAACAGCGCCATCCGTTTGGCGCCAGCGGAGCCAGGAGTTACGGTTCTCTTCCTTGCCACGCAATACAATGAGGTTCTTCACCGTATCTGGCACGGCACCGGCGCCCTTACCAAACACCCTAAAGCCCGACAAAGCAAATTTGCCGGTAGGCATGTGGTAATTGGTGATCTTTAAGTAACGGGCCTTTGCGGCTGTTTTGAGTTCAACATAATCATGCGGCACATCGGTTTTGTTTTGGCGCTTATCTACCAATGGCTTCCAGGTTCTGCCATCTATTGATGACGAGATCAAATATTGATGAAACACACCGAGTGATTTCCCCATAAAGGTGGCATCCTGGTCGGCATAGTTAAGCTGGATAGCTTTTACGGTGCTTACTTCCCCCAGGTCGGTTTGCAGCCATTCTCCCTGGTTGCCGGTTTTGGCGCTCCAGTACGTTTTAATATCTTCATCCACAGCAAGGTTAGGCACATAGGCACCCAATGTTGACGACACCTGCACAGGTTTATTATAATTCAGCAGCATCCAGCCAGTAAAATTGCTTTTGAGATGGTCCTCCTTACCTGCCGATAAATAATGAGGGTAATCTCCATAAGCGGTGTTGGTGTAAAGGATGCCGTCATCATCAAACCCGGCGGGCCAGAAGCCAATGCGCCTTTCGAAATTATTCTTTACATCTACTACCATGGTACTGATGTGCCAATAGTTGCCATACTTGTCTGCCCAGGTGGCCCCATGCCCTGCCCCTTTTGCAAAGCCGCCGGGCTTATAACTAAAGGGATTGTGGCTTTGGTATTTAAACGGACCAAGCGGTTGATCGCCCACGTAAACGCCATCACCATAGCCTTTGCCTTCGGTACCGGGTGCGCCGTACTGCAGGTAGTATTTGCCGTTATGCTTATTCATCCAGCTGCCCTCCATAAATCCAGTGAGGAAAACATTATCATTGTTTTCGCCGAAACGCTCCCAGCCATGCTCCTGCCAGTTCAGACGGATCATCTCCTTTTTTGGGCCGATAGGTTCAAATGTTTTCCGGTCGATCTCCTGCCCGTACAGTGGCAGCGTATTGCTACTGCCGTGGTAGATATAAACCCTTCCGTCATCATCTGCAAACATCCCGGGGTCCCATGCCCCTACCTGGAAATAATCCTTGGCGGCTTTCCAGGTATCGTGGGTTGGGTCGGTACTCATCCACAGGGTGAAATCCTTATTGTAGGTAGAACCGATCACCAGCAGCGTATCGCCTAAAACCAGAGTAGCAGGTGCACAAAGTTCATCACCTTTTACCTGGTTGTAGGGCCGTACAAATTTGCGGGGAACAAACTTCCAGCTCAGCATATCCGGGCTAAACCAGTAACCAAACTGGTTAGTACTGAAAAGGTAGTAATTGCCCTTAAAAAGTGTTACGGTTGGGTCGGCGGTAGCGCGATGTTTACCCCATGCGGCAAAATTTTCGAACGGTGTATACCCATAGTCGAGGCTAAGCGGATTGCAATAAGTTAGCCTTTTAGTTTGGGCGGATGTGCCAAACGCAAAACAGCAAACGAACAAGGTGATCAGTATTGTAACTTTCATAACAGGATGGGCAATTGGTTAATTCAAATATAGATAATGTTGGCTACTTAACCCAGATAGGCGATTTTTAACCGCTGAGTCCGCAAAGAAAAATTTAGAGCCAAGCAATTTTATAATAGCGCTTTTAAATGAAACCCAGCTCTAATTTTTTCTTGATTCCCTGCGCATACGCTGCGCTCTCCGTGGTTTAAAAAAATGTCAACAAACAAAAACGGCCGCCCTAAAGGGCAGCCATTAAAAATATTAAGCCATTGAGCTTACATTCCGAATGCTTTTTTCAACTGATCTACAGCATACATCTCAGCGTCTTTGGCTTCTGGTACAATGGCACCCATGCCGAAGAATTCGTGGGTTACACCATCCCAGTTTTTGCTGTCGGTAGTTACGCCTGCATCTTTTAATTTCTCAACCAACGTCATACCTTCACTCTGCAACGGGTCGATCTCGTCTGTTATAACTGTTGTTGGGGGCAGCCCTTTCAGGTTGGCAGCAACCAAATTAATGCGCGGATCTTTACCTTCGCCCATGTTATTCAGGTAGTTTTTCACAAACCACATCATCATTGGTTTATCCAAAGGTTTCGCGGCTGCATTTTTTACGTAAGACTTTGTGGTCATATCTGATCCAGCAACCGGATATACCGCTACGATAGCTGTTGGCAGCATGATTTTGGTATCGCGTGCTTTGATCGCTGTATTAATAGCTAGGTTACCACCAGCACTTTCGCCCGCAACCGCAACTTTCTTAGCATCACCTTTAATAGCAGCGGCATTGGCCAATACCCATTTGTAAGCTGCAAAAGCATCGTTGTGCGCAATAGGGAATTTATGCTCGGGAGCCAATCGGTAAGCTACCGATACCACAACGGCGCCAACTTTATCAGCCAGTACATTAGCAGATGCATCATAAACATCCAGGTTGGCAATTACAAATCCACCGCCGTGGTAGTAAACAATTACCGGGTAGTTGCTTTTGCCGGTTTTAGGTACATAAATACGGGCGTGGATAGAACCGCCATCTACAGGAATGTCTTTACCCATTGTATCTACATTAAATACCGGTTTAGGGATATTGTTCTCTTTCATCAGGTCCATCACCGCATCGGTTGGGGTGTGGTTTTTACGGGCCTCAACCGCAGTTAATTCGGGGATAGGTTTATCACCATAACTGGCTAATTTTTCTATTACGGCCTGCATTTCCGGTTTGATATCCGGTGCCCAGGCTGGTGCATCACCTCTAGGTTTGATCTCTGCTTTTTTAGTAGTATCAGCCGAACTGCTAACAGAGGAGTCTGTATTTACGCTGTCGGTTGCGCTAGATGAAGACGAGTTGCTTTTGCAAGCCACGGCGCCCATTATACAAAATAGTGCCGCGTAATTAAGTGCTTTAATTTTCATTTGGTAGTGTTATTGTTTTCTTCCCTGCTTAACACTACCTTTTATAATTTGTTAGAATTAGTTAAATTAATTTCTTAATCTTATTACTCGAAAATCGAATAAATTCGGTTGGTGGTTCCTGGATCTAAACACAAACGGCTCCAAGAAGACCCGGAGAATGCTAAGCTAATCACCAGATATAATCCGTGAAATTCAATTCGTTTGATAAAATCAGTTCCAACTCATTCTTTCAAAAAGATGATAGTCGATCCAATCACAACCGGGTTAAAACCACAAAGGGAACTCCGTTGCCGGCGCCCCCTTTGATGATGAGATTTAGTTGATTTACTGTTTTTAAGATTTACAGAAATCAAATCTATAAAAGTTTTTAATACTAACGTATCAAAATTTCTATAAATAATTGATAAACAACGTGTTGTTAAATTATTGATACGGTTAGATACCAAGTTCAACCACACTAAATAAACTCATATTCAGGTTGTTTCTAACATCGGCGCTGAAACCGCAATACGCCTCAACCGCAGGGACGAGTTTTGCTGATTTATTTGACCTTATTGCCCATACCCATCCACAACAAGGCATTAATGATGAATTTGTCTTCCACAGGGTTGCCCAGCGTATGCGATAGATCTTTATTAGTTTTCCCTTGATAGTCAATATCGTTATGCCCCATATTAAAATAGATCATCTTATAGTTCCGGTTGGTCCAAACCACAGGATAGTACCCACTATGCCAGATCTCGTTCGGCTTCGGTCCTGTTCCCAGGGGAAAGCTGCGCGAATCTATCGAAGCCAGAATCCTGATATCTGGATTTTGGCGCAGATCTTTTTCCCACCGGTACCATTCGTTGGGTGATGCTTTGAAAGTTACCGGCAAGCTTTTGGTTGCCGGATGTTTGCTATCCGCTACTTTTAATATTGCTGAAGTTGGCCGCCAGGTATTGCTAACGTACTGGCCCGAGCCTAAAAATTGGTTGTGATACCAATCCCAATCGGCATTAAAATCTGACGGGGTAAGGGCAAATGCCGAAAAGTGGAACCCCATCCAGCCACCACCATTTTTCATATAGTGTTCAAACGCGGCGCGTTGTGCGGTATCCTCGGTGCGGGTATCCAGGAAGATCACCACTTTGTATTTGGACAGGTAGGCCGCATTCAGGTTGCTCCAGTTATTGGTAGAGTCGTACGCAAAATGGTACTTCTTCGCCATTAATGGGAACCATTTGTTGGCCTCATGCACAAAACTGATATGCGCCTGGTCGCTTTTGGCCGTGTAAAAAGCGATCACCCTGAATTTTGGGTTACCCTGCGCAAAAATGCCGGTGACTACAAAAACACACGCAATGCAAAGCCCGATCGCTTTAGTTTTAAGAGATGAATTCATTTGCTTAAAGATTAGTCCTGGCTATTTTTTGATCCTGATATAGGTTTCCACTATTTCGTGATCAATTTTCAGGCTATCTATCTTCTCAATCCCTTTCTGTTGCATGGTATCGCCCTTAAAGGTCACCTTGAAATCAAAGGAATGACCTTCCCATTCACGGTAGTTGCAGTATTGTAGGTTTTCGGTATAGTTACCCTCTTTAAACGAATAGGTGCCCGCACCCGAATCAAATACCGGTTTGCTGCCGGCCTTCTTCAGGTCATGTTTAAAAAATGCAAAATGATCTCCATTGAGTACTTTGATCATTTCGTCTTCCTGCCCTTTAACCGGGTAGGTTACTACACTATCGCCTTTTGTTACGGTTACGGCAGCAATTAGCTTCCAGGTGCCCTGGATCGGCGCACTATCAGTAGTAACAACGAAGGCGTCTTTTGCGGTTTGTTTACAGGCCGCAAAAGCAACCATCGGGATAAATAAAAATTTGAGTTTCATGTTTTGAGATTTATGAGATTTAGTTGTTAGATCTAATTTCCTTCCAATTGATTACATCATTTTGACCTGCATATTTTAAAATATCTTCGACGTTGTATAAGCCAGGTTCAGTACTAAAGCCTATTTCCTTAAGATATTCAATATACGAGGCATGCGAAATAAAACCTTTTTCAGTTTTTTTTGATGGGATGATTACTGCCCAGATCAACCTCATTGGAAGCTTAGCGTTTACTATAGTTTTTGAACTATACAGACAAATAACTCCATCAATTACATTTGCCTTCTCAATATTTTGAATGGACGAACCTAAATACATGAGAACAGAATCGGACTCTAAATTCATAGACCACTCCTTCATGCCGTTCAAATTTATAAGTTTATATGGCTTCAGCAGAGGAATTTCATAATCATCCCATTCGCCCCGATTAATATAAAATGGATCTACCTTTTTTTGTGCACGATGGCACGAGTTAAAGCCCAGCCAGGACACCGCCAACGGAATTATGATCAAGAAAAACTTGATGTCGACAACTCTATTCCTACTCATAAAACCAACTGCTGATACAACCGCTCTATAGTTTCATCCCCATCGATGCAAAAGCCCGGATGCACTTTAGATGTTTGCACCACGGTACTGCGCGTAGCCGTTAACCAGCGGAACCGTGAAGGAGCGTCCAGCAAACCTATCGGCCCGGCATCTGCGCCGCCGTTAGAGATCCGCTGGAAAGAATCGAGGTTATCTTCCAGATTGTCCAAATCGAGATCTTTGAATAACGCGGTGAGCCGCGCTCTATCTACCTTGTACATCATCCTTAAATATTTGTGCTTTGCGCAATATAATATCACCCCCACATTCATAAACTCTTCGCGCTCTGCCCTGGGCACCACGCGGATAATGGCATACTCAAATAAGTAACGATCTTGCATCTTGCGCTTCTTTTAAGAATATACCTGAGTTTGCCAGCCGGCTTTTTAAAAATCTGGCGTACACCTGCCGCTGATCGTCTTCCGTTTCGAAGGACCTGTCGGTGAGCCACGCGTCGGGGATGATCGATACTATCGCATCTATCTGTTCCGGTGTTAGGATGGCTTTAAATTCGGCGTCCACCTGTTCCAGTTCCGATGCTTTTTTTAGCAGCACATGGTCTTTGATCTGCACAAATGGCCGCCGCGATTGCTCCTCCCAGTTGTCCATACTGTGATGAAAATACAGGGCTGCACCATGGTCAATCAGCCAAAGTTCTTTATGCCACATCAGCATATTGGTGTTGCGCGGGGTACGGTCCACATTGGTGAGCAGTGCATCCAGCCACACAATTTGTGAGGAGAGCTTTTCATCGACAAGGGTAACCGTAGGATCGAAAGTAATGGCACCCTGCAAATAATGCAGCGCCAGGTTAAGTCCTACGCTGAACTTTAGCAGATCCTGGATCTCTTCGTCCGGCTCTGTGCGACCGAAGGCTTCATCAAGATTTACGAACACCAGCTCCGGCATTCGGAAGCCTAGTACGCGCGCTATTTCACCGCCGATCAATTCGGCGATCAGCGCTTTTGGCCCTTGCCCGGCACCGTGAAACTTAAGGACATATAAAAACCCGTCGTCGGCTTCGGCAATAGCCGGCAGCGAGCCACCCTCGCGAAGCGGGGTAACATAGCGGGTAACGTTAACGGTGCGTAGTTGCGGCGGTGTAATACTCATAGGTTATTTGGAGGCTCTAAGATAACTATAAATATGAAAACGTCCTGTTGAATTGGTTTCACCACCCCACGTGCAAGGTCAACTTTTGGGGGGGTTACCTGTCCCGTGGGATGCCGAAATAAATTCGGCATGACGGCGTGCGGGGTGAATAGGATAATTGCTAATTCTTACGTCGTCATGCTGAACTTGTTTCAGCACCCCACTTGCTCGGTGAACGTCATGACGGTTACCTGTCCCGTGGGATGCCGAAATGAATTTGGCATGACGGCTGGGGGTTGAAAAAACGCAATTAGTCACTTTCACGTCGTCATGCTAAACTTGTTTTAGCACCCCAATGCTAAGTCATCTTCATGGCGGTTACTTGTCCTGTGGGGTGCCGAAATGAATTCGGCATGACGGCGTGTGGGGGTTGGTCACCTTTATGGCGGGCACCTGTCCTGTGGGGTGCCGAAATGAATTCGGCATAACGGCGTGTGGGGTGAATAGGATAATTGCTAATTCTTACGTCGTCATGCTGAACTTGTTTCAGCACCCCACTTGCTCGGTGAACATCATGACGGCCACCTGTCCCGTGGGGTGCCGAAATGAATTCGGCATGATGGCGGCGGATTGGTGAACTTCATGACGGCCACCTGTCCCGTGGGGTGCCGAAATAAATTCGGCATGACGGCGGGGGGAGTCAAGCACAAAAAAAAGGCGGATAACCAATGGCTACCCCCTTTACATAATCACACTGGATCGGCTAAAAATATTATTTACCATCCGCCGGAGCGGCCATCACATCTTTTTTATTCTTGTGGCGTTCTTTCATCTCAGATTTTACCTGGTCGTAAGTCTTTAATTGATCTGCGTTAAAAACCGTTTTTAAATCCTGATCTGTTTGTTGCATGATCAGCCTGCGGCTTTTACGGTTGATTTTTTTATCATCGGCAGCCACGTTGTTTTTCAGGCTATCCATCCGGGTAGCACGGTTAAGCAAAATAGTATTCACTTTAGCAGACTGATCTGCTGATAAATTCAATTTCTTTTGCAGCATGCCGGTCAAACGTTGTGCTTTCTCGGCCGGGTTATGAGCCCTTCCTCTGCCATTCTTCGCAATTAAACCTTTGCCGCCTTTAAACTTGTTCCTCATCTGCGTTTTTAACTCAGTATAAGTTTTGTTTTGGTCTGCATTGAACACGGCAGAAAGCTCACCATCAGTTTTTGTTAAGAGGCTTTTAACTGCCTGGCGATTTATTTGCTTGTCGCCGGTTTTTTTGGCCCGGAGGCTGTCCATTTGCGTGGCGCGGGCCAGCAAAATCTCATTCACCTTTGTTGACTGGTCGGCACTTAAATTCAATTTCGTTTGCAGCATTTTGGTTAGGTGTTCTGCCTTTTTTGCAGGGGTACCGTGGCCATTATGCTGCTTGGTTTGTGCCTGGGCTAATACGCTTAAGCCCAACACCATAGTTATCATTAACAGGATCTTTTTCATATCTTTTTTTCGTTATTTTAATAGATAGACGGCCCCGGGCGAGGATGGTTTAATGTATTGGTTTTTGTTACAGGAACGGGACATATTTAAGCGATGAAAGGGTTTAAAGGATATTCGTCGCCGGTTGGGCAAACTATGTGCAGATGGGTCGATTAGCAACCTTTGACAAGGGTAAAGCCTACGGCGAGGCGATATTTGTACGCAACCTGAATGATTGCCCATTTCCATAATATACTCTTCGCAAACATTCTGCCCCGTTTAACCTTTTAATAGGATGGACATTAATAAAGCATACCAGCTGATCACCCAAAAGCTGTATACCTGGCTTCGCGATCTGATCAAACTGCTCCCGAATATTATCTTAGCGGCTATCATTTTGGTTATTGGCCTCTACCTTGCCAAGGTGCTTAAAAACCTTGTCGCCAAATTGATTAACAGGCTTTCTATCCATACCAGTCTTAACAATTTAATTATATCCATTGTATACATCGCATTAATTGGCATCACACTGTTTACGGTATTATCAGTGCTTAACCTTGGCCAGGCGGTAACTACCCTGCTTGCCGGGGCGGGTATCATTGGCCTGGCGCTGGCTTTTGCTTTCCAGGATATTGCGGCTAATTTCATGTCGGGCGTGCTGATCCTGTTTCGCAAACCCATGAATGTGGGCGATACGGTTGAACTGAAAGGCTATATGGGCAAAGTTGCAGAGATCAACCTGCGTGATACGGTGATCCGCACTTTCCAGGGGCAAATGGTGATCATCCCCAACAAGGACGTTTTCCAAAACCCAATTGAGAATTTTTCTATCCTTGGCAAGCGAAGGATAGATATGGAGATAGGCGTTTCTTACGGTGATGATCTTGAAAAGGTGAAAGAAATTACACTCGCCGCGGTCAAGGGCATTCCCGGCATCAGTGAAGAAGATGAAACGACCATGTTTTATACTTCATTTGCGGATAGCTCCATCAATTTCATCATGCGCATCTGGGTAAGTACCATAGATCCGATGGCTTTTTTAGAGGTAAAAAGTGAGGCCATTATCCGCATCAAAAAAGCGTACGACGAAACTGGCATCATGATCCCTTTCCCTATCCGCACCATGGATTTTGGCATAAAGGGCGGGGTGCCCCTAAGCGAAATGAAAGTTGTAACGGAAGACGAGAAGCAGGCTTAGATCAGTCGCTTACATTTAGCAACCAATTCGGTGCCATCGTAAATAAGCAAATCACCGCTTTTATCAACCACATATATTTCGGTTGGCCGTTCTACACTGTGGTATTTATCGCCGTCTTTTACAATTTCTGACGCCGAATCGGTAATTGGCGGGGTATCATTCAGCTTAAGGTTAGTGCCTACAAAGGTAATGGCCTGGATATAAACCTTACTGCCGCTGCTGATCACTTCATAAGCAATCTGTTCGCCCTTATCAGATTTAATGGTTTCATCGTGCCAGGCGCCTACCAGTTTACCTGTTTTTGACGATGTAGCTTTTAATCCTGAAGAGCTGTCGGCCTTAACAGAATCCGCTTTACCGGCGCTGCCCTTGCCGGCTTGTTTGCAGCCCGTGGCAATAAAAAAGGAAAGCGTACTTAAAACGATCAGGGAATAAGATAAACGACGCATAGTAGATGTGATTTGCCTCAAAAGTACAAAACCTAACGTTAACACGGAGATTCAGCAGTACAAGTAATTTAACCGTTAGCTACAAAACTATTTAGTGTTTGCAGGTTCTTAACGGCATCGCCCATGGTGTTGTTAAAATAAACATATACAGCCTTGCCCTCCTCCTGCCAGGTTTGAATATATTGCGCATACTCTACTAAAAAGTCGTCCGGGTAACTGCCACGATAGCTACCACCCGGGCCATGGAAACGCAGGTAGACAAAGGGCACCTCCTGCTCCAGCATTGGCGGTGCGGATTTTGGCATATCATGCAGCACTACGCCCATTTGATACCGGCGCAGCAGGCTATAAATATCATCCCGATACCAGGTTTTGCTGCGAAATTCTATAGCGATATGCCACCCGCCAGTATTAGCATCATACAGCAACTGCAACAGTTTTTCCAATTGCACCCTGCTGGCTATGGTTATGCTGGGAGGAAACTGCACCAGCAGGCAGCCTTTCTTTTCGGCGGCCTGGTTTATAATGTGCATAAAGCAAGCAATATCAGCAGAATCAAAGGCCAGGCCTTTGTTATGAGTAATGTTGCGCCAAAGTTTATAGGTGAACCTGAAATTACAAGGTACCTCTGCCGCCCATTTGCTTACCGTTTTAGGCATGGGTAGTTTGTAAAACGAGCTGTTAATTTCGATACTGCTAAATAACGACGCATAATAATACAACCGGCTCTTAACCTGGTATTCGGCAGGGTAAAGCGATTTGTTGGGAACCGGCAGTGTTAAACCGCTGGTTCCCGAATAGTATTTGCCTTGTTTATTCATTTAATATAAAACACCTAAGAGTTCATTACGATCATCAGGCAAGGCATTTATTAGTTCCTGTCTACAAACTTCCAGTTGCCTTCATTATATCTTTCTCCGGTATCAGGATATTTCTTCAGCAACGCTTCAATAGCTTCGAGGTTTTCGCCGTTTAACTGTACATCAACGCTTCCTGCATTCTCTTCCAGATATTTGCGCTTTTTGGTACCGGGTATTGGGATGATGTTTTCACCCTGATTGATTACCCAGGCGATAGCCAGTTGCGCCGGAGTACAGCCGAGGCCCTCCGCTATTTCCGCAAAGCCTTGCGCCAGATTTTGGTTGTTTGCTGCATGGCCCTGCTGATAACGCGGCAGCGATTTACGGAAATCACCCTCCTTCAACTCATCCAGTTTTAAGGTGTTTGTTACCAATCCACGAGCCAGCGGACTAAAAGGTACGAAAGATATCTTTAATTCTTTACACAACGGAATGATCTCCTTTTCCACATCCCTGGTGAGCAGCGAATACTCGCTTTGCAAAGCCGAAATGGGGTGCACCGCGTGGGCACGGCGAACGCTGTTTGGAGAAGCTTCAGACAGGCCGATGTAGCGCACCTTGCCCTCCTTTACCAGATCAGCCATGGCTCCTACCATTTCTTCAACAGGCACATTCGGGTCAATCCGGTGAGCGTAATACAGATCGATCACATCGGTTTTCAAGCGTGTCAAACTCGCTTCCACTGCTGTTTTCATATAGGCGGGCGAGCCATCAAAGGTGCTCAACTTACCATCTGCCGCTGCCCTAAACCCAAACTTGGTAGCGATAAAGATCTTGTCCCGGTTTGGCTTTAACACCTGCGAGATCAGGCTTTCGTTCTGCCCGTTGCCATATACATCGGCTGTATCCCAAAAGTTAATGCCCAATTCAATCGCTTTATTAAGCGTCGCTATCGATTCCACATCGTCGGGTTCGCCATAGGCATGGCTCATGCCCATACAGCCTAAACCAATGGTAGAAAGTTGTACATCTGTATTTCCTAGATTTCTGTAGTTCATGGTGTGTAGATTAATAATAAATGGGTGTTTAATGATTGGTTATTCGAAACGGGCATCAGTCCTATCCTATTTTTACCGCTCGCAGTTTGACTCACCCCGGGTTCGCTCCGCTGCCCGACCCTCTCTTTGCTACGCAAAAAGAGGGTAAAATCTATACTTGCCACCATAGCTCCACTCTTTGCGCAGCAGAGAAGCGTTGGTGGTAAGTCAACTCACCAGGTGACTTCAATTTCGACATGCACGTTTTCAACCCTTTCTCAAATTTATAATTACCGAATTTTTGCAGTCTTTTCATATAGGCATAATTGATGCCAATAACTGCAATGAGGATCACTAATCCGAAAAATTCCCGGCTTTCAATCCATGGCTTTTCGGCTTTCTTGATTTGTACCATGCGTCACTTAGCCAATTCAAATTATCCTGTCTATTTTACCTGGAAAATTTATCTTTAAGTAAATCAGTGTATACTTAATTCTTTGCTATTAAAGACTTTAGCAAATCGATCACCCGTTTGCTATCGTAATCAGCAGCACCCTGGTGGCGCAACACCATTTTACCTTCTGTATCAATGATGACCGTTGTGGGCAAGGTGCCAGCGTAAACACTTTCTTCAACATTACTGGCTATTTTATAAAGCGGTAAAGTATAACCATTGCTTTGCAGGAAGCCGGCAGATTTGGCGAAGTCGCCATCTGCATCAACGGTAATAAAAACAATATCCTTGTTAGCTTTAAATTTTTCATAAAGACTATTCAGGGATGGCAACTCGGCGCGGCAGGGCGGGCACCAGGTAGCCCAAAAGTTAATAACAACCACCTTGCCCTTTAAATTATGCAGACTCAGGGTTTGCCCGGCCGGATCGCTGAATATCAGGTCGCTCACCGCAACTCGTTTGGATGTAGCGGCTTTACTTACATCAGGGTTGAAAAAACCGATGCTCATGAGTCCGCGGATCATCAGCGTTTTCACGGTTGGAACAAAAATTACCGATAGCAGGGTTAGTATAAATACAGCGTTGAGGATATTACTTTTTGAGAACCAGTTTTTACGCATCTTGAATTATAAACCCCGTAAATTTATATTTTAATTTGACACCTGCCATATGCCCCTGCTTTTTTATATTAGTGGCATGATTCGCCTAAATTATCACTTATCACCTTTATATCTTGTGCTGCTTGTGTTTGCAACAGGCTGCAGTAACGAAATTGGCAGCTGGAGAAACGACCAGATAAAAGCAAGCAAACGGGATGACCTGCATGAGTTGAATAATAAAGTATTCAACTATATCAAAGCCGGTGATACGAAAGGGATGGAGGGCCTCCTTTCCAAAGAGTTATTGACCAGCAACAGTATTGATGCGGCGGTGAAGAATATCGGCCACCGGATGACCACTGACACGTTCGCCAAATCTGACGAGTATTACACCATAAATAAATATATCGAACGCGACAGTATCAAAGGGCAGGCTACCGGTGATAACGCTTACAAGCTTATTTACCATGCTTATGCACAGGAAATGTATATGGTGTTTTACACGCCCACCGGCAAGGATGTGCAGAATAAAATTATGGTTACCGCCATTTATGCTAATTATGAATATGGCTGGAAGCTGAGCTTTTTAGAATTCCAGCCCTATACCTTAAATGGCAAGACCGCTCCTGAACTCTTTAAATTGGCTAAAAGCTATTATAGCAAACACTACCTGATGGATGCTCTTAGTTATGCCAATATGGCCAACAGCACCCTGCGGCCAAGTGCCATCTGGCTTTACAATATTGATGGGGATGTACTTAGTTTCCGTAATAAACTACAGGAAGAAGCAGATAAAAAATACAAATTTCCGGTTGTGCTGGCTGATCTGCCCGGCAAACCACGGATACTTGGCATTTTTAATAAAATGACGAATGAGGGGAACTTCCCAATCGTTAGCTATCAAACCAAAATTAGTTTGAAAGACACCGCTGCTGTAAGGAAAGAAAATATTCAGATGCGCAAAGTGATTAGCGTACTGATCCCGGGCCTGGAAAAGAATAACAAATACATCTATTACCAATCTTACAACGAACTACCCAACTACAACGCCCAGGTGTATCATTTTGACTTGATGGATAAACGGTGGTAGAGAAACGACAGGATTGTAAGTCAAACATTCAGCCGCTGATTTAAATGATGCCTGGTGTTAATATTACTATCGATTCATTTCTGGCAATGGCAATTTGCTTGGTTTGCCGATTATATATTATTTGCGGCGTACCATCTCCAATTATACTTGAATTCTGTCTACCTGAATCTATGGTTCGATCTTCATCTACAATTTCACCAGTCTTAAAATTGACAATTTTGGGATATATAAACAAATCCCAGGCATAGGTATCGTCAATCACAAACAGATTGCCAAATTCTGCATTTACATTTGTGTGGCTTATAATGGTATCTGACTTGACATCCCAGATTGCAAGTTTTTTGCTAAAATCACAAGATTGTTCATCATCGTAAACTTCGTCTGTTGAACCTATTAATATCAGCGAATCATTTATAAAACTGGCCGTACAAATTTCAACTCCTATGTCGGGATACAGTGTTTTTCGATCCAAATGAGCTGGCTTGAGTAGACAATCCCTGATATCATAAATTTCAACCACGTCCCTTGGATGCCATACCCAACCCCTGCATATTAATAAGTTACCATCCGGACTAGTTTCTAACCGGGAATGAAAAGTATCGGAGTTTTTTCGTCCCTTTTTATTGGTAACTATTTTACCTGTTTCTACATTTTCAAAATCTAATCTATCATACCTTAACGGACAATGGATTAGATAAGTAACGTCATCAAGGGTTGTAAATGCCGCAGGATACTCGAAAGCATTGGCGCAATAATAAGGCCTGTTTATTTCTCTCAGCTCCTTACCGTTTTTTAACAATACACCCTTTGTTCCTAACTTGCTATAAACAAAAGCATAGGTACCGTCCGCCGATGTGATTGCCGCGTTAAAGTTGAACGGCAGATTATAGTAAACTGACTCTTTTACTTTACCTCTGCAATCATAAAGGACCCCGCCGCACGCCCAATCAATTATTTTATCACCTAACCATGAAATAGTTTTCAGAAAGCCAGCCTCAATTTTAACAGCTATCATAAGCGCCTAAATCATATATAGCAAATTGTCGTTTATACCCCCGAATACATGGAGTAATACAAAAATAAAGGAACCGCAATAAGCACCAGCAGTACTACCATGCCGATCAATCCTATTACAATACTACGGCCCCAATTAAAGGCCTCGCCATTGTTATTGATGTGTGCAGCGATCATCTTGCCCTGGTATTGGTTAACCAACCCATAAGCAGACCATGCATAAATAACCGGAAAAACAATTCTTGGAATGTTTACGCTAGCGGGTATAGCAGCTGCCAGTCCAAATAAGGCTATGGTAAAAACGATGGTATAGAGCCAGGTCTTCTTTGCCTTATCGTATGCATTAAAAGCCTTAAAGTTTTCTGCAATCATGTAACCGGCTACCAACGGGCCGCCGATAAAGGTAGCCACCCGGATCATATTTGGCTGGTAAACTTTAGGAGACGCAGCCGTTACGGCATATACAGGTTCTTCAAAATCGGTCATGGTGAAAGGGCTTATCGGTTTTAATTCAACTAATATAAATATTAAATCTCAAAAAAGAACCAATAAAAAGCGGATCACCCTTCCGTAATCCGCTCATATGTAGCCGGGGACAGATAGCAACATTTATTAAAGCTTGTTTGGCTTTAGTTAATTTTACGGATCTCGTTATTGCCGAAATCTGCAACATATACGCCGCTGGAGGTTGCCAGAACGCCCGTTGGTCCGTTGAATAAGGCAACATTCCCTGCTCCATCGGTAGCGCCGGTGGTGCCTGACGTCCCTGCCATAACCAGCAGTTTTTTATCCGTATTGATCTTCAGGATCCTCCCCGACCCGTCGCTGATCCAGAAGTTGCCGCTGGCATCAATACTTAAAGCATTGGGGCTACCCAATAAAGAATTGATACCTGGGCCACCTGCAAAAGTGGTCACCAGCAGGTCGGCGTTTATTTTCCGGATAGCGCTGTTCGTGGCTTCCGTCACATAAATATTTCCTGCGGCATCAATTGCAACTGCAGCAGGCTTATTAAAATTGGCAGCGGTTCCGGTGCCGTTCAAATAACCTGCTGTGCGGCTGCCTGCAACTGTGGTCACCACCCCTGCAGGGGTTATTTTGCGAATGAGGTTATTCCCGGCATCGGCAATAACCAAATTTCCCGATGGATCGATAGCAATGCCGCTTGGCGTGTTGAATGAGGCTGCCTCGCCCGTACCATCTGTATACCCGGCTGTGCCATTACCCGCAAATGTGGTAACCACCCCGGAAGGGGTAATTTTGCGGATAGCATTATTACCACGGTCGGCAACAAAAATATTGCCTGTAGCATCTACCACCAATGCAGACGGAGAATAAAACTGTGCCGCATTGCCGGTGCCATTGGCATAGCCGAGGCTGCCACTGCCGGCCACGGTTGTCACCGCACCCCCCGTGCTGATTTTCCGGATAGCACAATTAAAAGAATCTGCTATGTACAGGTTACCTGCAGCATCCGCAGCAATACCCATAGGGTTATCAAACTGGGCGGTTAGCAAAGGTCCATTGCTTAAGCCCCCCGCCAGGCTGCCTGCATAGGTGCTTACCTGCCCAAAAGTAGCCGACAAATTACTGCCTGTATTAAATTGTATCACCTCGCCATACCCTGTTTTGGTAAGATACGTTGCATAGGCCCTTAAGTAGTAAGTGGTATTCGGGAGTAAATAAGGTATGGTGTTACTGAACGACGAATAGGTAACAGCTACCGACTTAGTACTATCGGCTGTAGTAGGTTCATGATTGGTTGAACTGTAGCACACACCATATGCCGTAGCGGCACTGGTGGAAGATAGAATACCGCCGCTGTAAGCGGTTGTTCCTGCCGCATCAATGACTACGTCGGTTGTATTCAACACCGGCGTAGCGGTATCATCAGTGCTTTTGTTACAGGCAACTAGCCCGGCGATGGCTATAATCAGGAAAGATTGAGTGATGAAGGAAAGTTTTTTCATGCAGGTTAGATAAGCTTATATTTATTTGGAGTTAAATAACAGGCATTACGCAGGTAAACGAAAAGATGTAACGGTAAAACCCGTGGTTGTGTCGATTAACACGCGATTGCGCTGCCCAGATAAAATTTTAATTTTATTCTTCGCGGAGGTTCAACCCCTTTAAATTGCGCCAAATTTAAAAATGGAAACTAACCCAATTACCCCGCAAGATATACAACGATTCAGGGCCGACACAAAAGGAACAACCAAACGAATCCATTTTAATAACGCAGGGTCATCTTTTCCGCCGGATGTTGTGTTAAATACCATTACTAATTACCTGGAGGAAGAGGCAACTTACGGCGGCTATGAAACCGAAGCCAAATACCAGGCAGCATTAAATAACACGTATGACCTGGTGGCAAAACTCATTAACGCCGACCGCGATGAAATTGCGCTGGTAGAAAGTGCGAGCGTTGCCTGGGGACTGGTGTTTAATGGAATAGATTTTAAGGCGGGTGATGAGATCATTACCTCCGAAATGGAATACATCACTAACGTGATGGGCTTCCTGAACATGAAAAACAACCACGGCGTTATATTTAAAGTGGTCCCGAATGATGCTGACGGGAATTTTTCGCTTGCCGGGCTGGAAGAAGCGATTACCGACAAAACGAAACTCATCGCCATTACTCACATCCCTTCTACAGCAGGCGGAATGATGCCGATTGAAGCGATAGGTAAAATAGCGCGGAATAATAGGATCCTTTACCTCGTGGACGCCTGTCAAAGTGCGGGGCAGATCCCGCTGGATGTTAAAGCCATTGGCTGCGATATGCTATCTGTAACCGGCCGCAAATACTTACGCGCACCCCGCGGTACAGGCTTTTTGTTTGTACGGAAAGATGCGCTGGAGAAGATCAAAGTCATCCTGATGGATAGCTTTGCAGCCGACTGGGTAACCGAAACCGATTTTAAACTCAGGAATGATGCCCGCCGGTTTGAGCTTTATGAAAAGAACCGGGCGCTAATCCTGGGCTTGGGTAAAGCAGTTGAATACGCGCTCAATATTGGAGTCGACAGCATCTGGCAGCGCGTACAGTACCTCGCCGATCTGCTCCGTAATCAACTTAATAGCATCGACGGGGTCACGGTTCATGATTTTGGCGCGGAAAAATGCGGCATCGTTACTTTTTCGGTAGCAGGGATAGACAGTATGGAGGTAAAATCCAAATTGTTTGAAAAGGGCATTAATGTATCCCTGGCAAAAGCAATCTCCACACTTATTTATATGAACAAAAACCACCTGGCTTCCATCGTGCGGGCATCGGTACATTACTACAACACCGACGAGGAGATCGATACTATGTGCGAAGTAATTACAGGGATTATCTCATCCTAATCTAACGTTATTTTAACGGCTTTTTAACATCGGGATTTAACATTACTTTTGTGCCCCAATGTTAAAAAGCCTTTTCAGTTTCTGTCGTTTCCTTATTTTTTGGATCGTATTTGCCATGATCACCCGCGGGGTGTTTGAGGTATACTTTAGTGAAAAATTTGCGGGCAGTACTTCCTGGGATATCTTCAAAACTTTCCTTTATGGTTTCAGGATGGATGCCTCCGCGGCGGCCTATATTTGCCTACTTCCGCTGGCAGTTTTTGGCGTTAACTGGTTTACGCCTTACCATATTAAACCCATTTGGCTACGTATTTATGTTTACCTGGTGCTGGTGATGCTGTGCCTCATTAACATGGTGAACTTTAATATCTTCCGCGAGTGGGGCACCAAGGTCAACTTCAGGGTTTTTGCCAATTTATTCAATTCACCATCTGAAGCTATGGCATCTTCAGGCTCCTCTCCTATTGCACTTACGATTACCATTGGACTGCTAATGATGGCTACTGGAGTATTTCTCGCCAGTTACATCATCGATTTCAATTTTAGAAAACCAAAGGTGCCAATGGCGGCAAAGCCGGTGGTCTTCGCCTTTGTTTTTGGGGTATTGTTTTTTATTGGCCGAAGCGGCTTACAACTGGCCCCCATCAGCCAAAGCACTGTTTACTTTTCCGACAGGCCAATTCTTAATCAGGGGGCGTTGAGTACAGAATGGAATCTGTTTGCCAATACGTTCGAGAACCTAAAAACGCCGGATAACCCCTATCTTTTTATGCCGGCTGATAAAGCAACCATGCTCGTAGACAGCATGTACGCGGTAAAGAAAGATACAACGGAGCACATCCTCACTACAGAACATCCAAATATCGTCATCATTCAATTGGAAAGCTTTACCGCTGATGTCATTGAATCCCTCGGCGGCGAAAAGGGGGATGCCCCAAACTTTGAGACCTTCATCAAACAAGGTGTTCTGTTCAACAATATTTATTCGGCAAGCGACCGTACCGATAAAGGTATCGTAGCTATTTTAAGTGCTTTCCCCTCACAAGCCTCCCGCACTATGGTAATTGATAATGCCAAGCAGGAACGCCTGCCTGCATTAAGCAATGTATTTGCAGACTATGGCTACCACACTTCCTACTTTTACGGTGGCGCCAGCGATTTCATGAATTTTAAAGCTTATCTGTTAAGCCATAAAGTCTCCAAAATAGTTGATAAATATAGCTTTGCCGATAAGGACATGAATTCCAAATGGGGTGCGCATGATGATGTAATGCTGAAAAGAAATATTTTGGAGCTTAACCATCAGCCGCAGCCTTTTTTCAGCTACGTACAAACGCTAAGTAATCACGAACCTTTTGAAGTACCCGGCACCCCCCATTTTTCCGGTGAGGATCTTCCCAATAAATTCCGGAGCACAGCCTATTATACAGATGCCAGCCTGAAAAAATACTTCGATGAAGCCAGAAAGCAATCCTGGTATAAAAATACGCTGTTTATTTTGGTAGCAGATCATGGTCACCGGTTACCTTTAAATCATTCCGAACCGTATAACCCGCGCAAATACCATATCCCGCTGTTATTTTTTGGGGATGCTATTCAACCCAGGTATCGCGGCCAACGCTTCAGCAAGCTTGGAAATCAAAATGATTTGGCTACAACGCTGCTGGCGCAACTCAACCTGCGGCACAAACAATTTAAATGGTCCAAAGACCTGCTCAACCCCTATGCTAAACCCTTTGCATTTTTCGATTGGGACGATGGCATGGGTTTTATTTTACCCGGCCAGGCTGTATCATACGATAACGCCGGCAGGCGTGTAACCTATGTAAAAGACAACAAAGCCACTAAACAGGAAACCAGCGAAGCTTTAACATTAGGTAAAGCCTTTCTGCAGGAGGTTTTTACGGAGTATATGAGCTATTGATCTTTCTCAAAGTCATTCCGCAAGGAGCTAACCGCAAAGATAAATTGTTGTCAATCGCTATTTCAAATAAGCCAGCCGGGCGTAGGTCTCCAGCATAGCTGATTGATCGATGAGGCTTTTTACCTTTTTTGCCCCCAGCAAATTCTGCCCGTCCCGTTCATCTTTCCAAACATGTTCGGCATCATCCATGATAAACTGCAATCGCTGCTTGTTTTTTTCAACCTTGTACAGCTCAATATACCCGCGAATTAACACTGCATTGAACCAATAGTTGCCCGGCAGTTTGCCATTTTTAAAAAAGAATTTTTCGGCACCATCGGCAACAAACATGGCCTCATCCAGGTATTTTTTGTTTTTTGTGATATTGTATAGTATAACAGCTGATTGCAGCATGGAGCCTGCATTGTAGGTATAAAATGCAGAGTCGATGGTAAGTGACGGAACGCGGATCGCATCATAGTAAGTACCCTTGGGCGAAAGCAGGTTTTTCTTCGTCCAGTTGTAAACGGAAATGGCCGTATCCAAATAAGCCTTTTCATGAGTAGCCTGGTACAGGCGCAGCGCTACCAATACACCCGGGCCGTTGGAGCAGGTATTCTTACTTTTCAAATTACCTTCTTCCCAGTAGAAACCACCACCTGCAACCTGATCATGGCCGGTGAGCAGAAACCGGTAAATAAGTTGTGATTTCTCCAGGTATTCCTTTTTTTTGGTACGGTCATAAGCATCCATTAGCGCAATGGCAATCCACTCGTTATCGTCGTAAAAGCGTGCATCAACCTTCTCTTTAACTACCATTGCCTGGTAGGCTGGCGCAGGTGCCCGGTCACTGTAGTATTGCGCTATAGCTTTCATTACCGGGGCTATGTATTGCTTTCCAGGTTCCAGCCTTTCCATTTCGTTGGCGGCCTGCAGCAAAGCGGTTAATGGCCACAAAAAAGAATGGTTGCCTTTGTTCTCGGCCTCGTTGTTGGTCTCCAGGTAAAGCCCCGTACTTTTATCATAAAAACTTTGCGCAATATTTTTGTTGATAATGGCAATACGGGCCTTATAATTCGGCGTTTGTGCAGTGGAACTAAAAGCCACAGCAATCCCAAAGGCCATTATCAATGCTATTTTTTTCATAGGTAGATCTCTAAATGTTAGCCCAGTAGCTGCGGCTTGGTTGTATAGGTTTCCCAAAGCAGTTCACCAAATAGGGTATTAGCCCAGGCAAACCATTTACGGGTAAATTTGCTTGCATCGTTCTTATTAAACGACTCGTGCATGAAGCCTGTGCCCCCGTGTGTTTTACGCAATGTGTCAATACACTCCCTTATCTCCTGATCGTTGTTGCTAGTAAGCGCCCGTACAGTGATGGCTATTGGCCAGATCATATCTTTACCAACGTGCGGCCCGCCAATACCTTCGGCGGCTGTGCCTTTGTAAAAGAAAGGGTTATCCAGCGAGAGCAGCATTTTACGGGTATTGATGTAAACCGGATCAGTATTTTTTATAGCATCCAGGTAGGGCATGCCCAGCAGGCTGGGTACGTTAGCATCGTCCATCAGGTTATAGCTACCATACCCGTTTACTTCGTAGGCGTAAACTTTGCCGTATTTCGGCGTTTCGATGATTGCGTGCTGCTGCAAGGCAGTGCTAACTTCAGTCGCCAGTGCCAATAACTCGCCAGATAAAGTCTCATCTTTAAATATGGTTTTCACCATCTCTGCCGACTGCTTTAAACTGGTTACTGCAAAAAAGTTGGATGGAATCAGGAAGGAATAAACGGTGGCGTCATCGCTCGGGCGGAATGACGAACAGATTAACCCAACTGGTTTTACAGGGTAACCGAAGCCAAACATGGGTACAGTATCGGTAGCAAATTGGGTTTTGCGCTGGAACGAGTACGGCCCGTCGCCTTCCTTACGCTGCTGCTCTTTAAATGTTTTCAACACATTTTGTATGGCACTTTTCCATTTAGCATCAAAAGGAGACGTGTCGCCAGTTAATTTCCAATATTTATAAGACAGGCGAATGGGGTAGCATAAGGAATCAATCTCCCATTTACGCTCATGCAGGCCGGGTTTCATATCAGTAACATCACTTTGCCATTCACTTACCTTATTCGGATCATCGTAAAAAGCATTGGCATACGGGTCGCGCAGAATACAGGTGGCCTGGTGATTAATTACACCTGCAACCAGGTTTTTCAATTCAGCATCTTTATTGATGAAAGCAATATACGGCCAAACCTGTGCAGAACTATCACGCAGCCACATGGCATCAATATCGCCTGTAATAACGTAGGTATCGGGCTTACCGTTAATTGTTTTATAAGTTACGGTGGTATCCAAAGTATTTGGGAAACAGTTCTCAAAAAGCCATCCCAGTTCAGGGTTCTTTACTTTTGATTTAAATTCTACAATGGCTTTTTCTATAACTTTGCTGGTAAATTTGCGCTGCCCCTGTGGAATCCGCACAACCGGGTAGGTTTCTGCTGCTGCAAATGCTACCTTGTTTGCTAATACGCCTGCTCCTAGCATAGCAGTGCTGCCAATAAATTGCCTTCTTTTCATAGGTATATGTGAAATGTAAAAGAGATAAAATCTGGCGGAAAATTAGTCAAATCCCGGAAGATAATATCATAATTTTAAATATGCCGGTTGTTTAACTGCTTCAAGTACGAGTTTACCAGCCATTCTGGATAAAAAAAAGGCAAAAAAAAAGCCCGGCTTTTGCCGGGCGTCGTGTTTATATTTCACGTTAGTTAATTTTGAATTAAAACATCAGTCTGCTCCGCGTCTGCATAAACCGTGTTTTTAGCCTGAAGAAATTTCTTTAACTCTGCTAGTTTATCGGTGTTGATCAAATCTACGCCGCAGCTGAGCAGGCCATTCCAAACCTTTTCATTTTCAGGCGAAGCCCAAAGCCTTACTTTCTTACCAAACCTATGTGCCATACTTACAAAGGCGCATAATTTTTTTCGCTGAGCCTGCGGCATTTCGCCTTTGCCGTTCCATCCGAGCATTTTAGAGTATTTGCAGCTGGCGGTTTGATATAAATTATTGGTTAGCGTGTCATGATAGGTTTTGGTGAGGTCTTCATCTATAAAAGCAAGGCGGTTGCGTTCATCTTTTATTTTTTTGTAGGGCTTGTTACCAGTAATTACAACATTGATCTGGCGTTGCACATAGGTACCGTTTTCATAACCGGATATTATGGACCGGTATTTCTGAAGCAAGGCTTCCAGCACAATATAGGTTTTGTTGGCGTTGGATTTAATATCCACCATTAGTGTTATTGGCGACTTTGGTTGCAAGGCCATCCTGTTTTTCCCGTTGATACAATCTTTAAGCGGGGCCAGATACAAACTTTCCAGCGTGCCTTTACTCTCCACCATCGGCAGGATGTGTGCAACCAGCAACCTGCCATTTCGCAGGTAGATATCAGCTTCCACATGCGTAAAGCCGTTATCAAGCGCATCATATAGGGGCCTCTTATGAGAATAGTCGTTATGAGCAAATGCATTCTCTAAAGAAACGTTTTGGCCGAATGCCGCACAGCTAAGCAGCATTAAACAAAAAGGCAGCGCAACCTGCGCAAAACAATGCTTTACATTCATCATTACTGCAATTGTTTATCGTAAAATTAACAGCACCATACCAAGTTATCGATAGAACACGGTTAACCTTAAGTATATTAATCAGGGATTTGGTTTAACAAGAGAGCCTCAGCAAATTCAGTTATTTTTTATCATCCTTCGCCGCTGCACCACTCAGATGTAATTATACGAAATTGTCATAGAAATGTTATAATGAATCTGTTATTATTGAAAATATATTTTGCAGTACGAGAATTTTTGTCGCCGACTAATATCATCAAATCCGGATTGCTGCCTGTTCAGCATCCAATAGATTTACCGGGCAAATCAAATCCTTGATCAGCATTTTTGTTTACCTCAAAATTTCTACAGATTCCATGGCGATTATAGTGGTCACTACTAGTTTTAGATGGATCTGACCAAATTGGTGACCGCTTCGGAAGAGTTTGTAAAACAGATGCTGAGCGTGCAGCTGCCCGGGCATATGCTTTTCCATAATCTTGACCATACGCAACGCGTGGTGACTGCCGTTACAGAAATAGCGCGGCATACCGGGGCCGGAAAAAAACAAACCACTATACTGCAGATAGCGGCGTGGTTTCATGATACGGGGTATTGTTTGGCCTATGATGGCCATGAAGACCAAAGCATCATCATAGCTACAGACTTTCTAAAGGCACATCGTTGCGACGAGCACATCATAGCACAGGTTGTTGCTTGTATTGCGGCAACCAGAGTGCCGCAGTTGCCACAAAACTTATTGCAGCAGATCATGCGCGATGCCGATATGTACCACCTGTGCATCAAAGAGTATATGCACCTTTCCGTTAAATTGCAAAAAGAATGGGAAATTGTTCTGGGCAAAGAATATACTGCCCGGGAGTGGCTGCAATCCAGCATAGGTTTTCTGGTAGCTCATCACTATTTTACCGCATATGGCAAAACAACCCTGCAGCAGAAAAAACTGCTTATTATTGATGAACTGCTTAAGGAACTTTAACAGCCAGCCAGGGCCACCCAAATAGCCTTTCTCCAATTTTAAACCCTAACTTTATCAGGTGAAAATTTTAATAGTTGAAGATGAAGACGGTCTCCGCGAAAGTATCGAGGCTTATTTTACAGGGGGCGATAGCTTATGTGAAACCGCAAAGGATTTTACCTCGGCGCTGGCAAAGGTGGGCATGTACCGTTACGATTGCATCATTCTTGATCTTACCCTGCCAAATGGTAACGGCCTCGATATTGTAAAATATTTAAAAGAACATGATTACAACGATGGCGTATTGATCATCTCTGCCAAGAACTCATTAGATGACCGCCTTGCCGGCCTGGACCTGGGAGCTGATGATTATTTAACCAAGCCCTTTCACCTTTCAGAACTGCGGTCGCGGGTTTTGGCCATCGTCAGGCGCCGATCTTACAACGGTAATAACATCCTCAAATTTAAAGAGATCAGCATAGATCTTGCCGCCAAAGCAGTTGTAGTAAATGATCATCCTGTAAAATTAACCCGCAAAGAGTACGCACTGCTTTTGTACTTTATTGCCAATAAGGGCAAGGTGGTTTCTAAAAATGCTATAGCTGAGCATCTGTGGGGCGATAGTATCGACATAGCCGATAATTTTGATTTCATTTACTCGCATATCAAAAACATCCGCAAAAAACTGGTGGAAGCAGGGGCTAACGACTATATACAAGCGGCATACGGCATGGGGTACAAATTATCTGAACGTGAAACTGATTGAAAAGTACAATCGTGTAAACATTGCTGTTACTGTTGTAATAATGCTGGTAACCGGCCTGGTATACTATTACACCATTAGCCATATTTTAACTAACCAGTTAAATAAAGACCTGGTGCTGGAGGAGAACGAAATTTTTAATTACGTGAAGCTCAATAAGGCCTTGCCGGATGTTTATCAATCTAATCATCAGCAAATAGTTTTTTCGCCGCTGGGATATAAAACAGTAAAGCGCCGTTTCGTAGATACCGTTTACCAAGAGGCAGATGGAAACCATATGGAATCGGGGCGCGGCCTTATCAGTTCTGTAAAAGTTAAAGGGCGAAATTACCGCGTCATGGTTACCCAATCTACGGTAGAAACAGAATACCTGATCCAGATCATCTTCCTGATCACCATTGCCCTGATCATTACCCTGCTTGTTGTTTTGACCATACTGAACAGGGTAATTCTTAAAAGCATCTGGCAGCCATTTTATACGGTACTCTCCCAATTGAAAAAATTCAGCCTGGCCGATAAGGCAGCAATCAGCAGTACGCCAACCGTTATAGATGAGTTTAACGAATTAGACGCGGCGGTAATTGCCATGGCCGAACGTGTTGGAAAAGATTACCAGAACCTTAAAGCATTTACCGAAAATGCTTCGCATGAATTGATGACGCCGATATCGGTAATCAACTCCAAACTGGATACGCTGCTGCAGACGGATGAGTTTACGCACAACCAAAGCAAGATCCTGAATGATATCTACGGAACGGTAGCGCGTTTAACCCGCCTCAACAAGTCGATGTTGTTACTGGCCAAGATAGAGAATGGTTTGATAGGCGACCAGCAGGATGTTGATGTAAAACTACTGGTGGAAGAAGCTTTGGAAATGCATGAAGAAATGCTGCAACGCAAAAATATCAGCCTAATAACAAACCTGGGCCAAAAAAACGTTTGGGCAAACCAGCCGGTTATGGAAGTGCTGATAAATAACCTGGTAAGCAACGCACTTCGCCACAACTACTCAAATGGGAAATTAGCAATAACCTTAGATGAACGGGGCCTTGCCATCAGCAATACTGGCAAACACGCGTTTGATATAAAGCAGGTGGTTAAAAGGTTCAATAAGTCAAACGAGTCTGAAGGCATAGGGCTGGGTCTTACGCTCTGCAGTCAGATTTGTACCAGTTACGGTTTAAAGCTGGAGTATGATTACTCCAACGAGATCCACACCTTCAAGGTATTGTTTGACAATTGAGCGCAACAGCGTTAAACTTTCAGAACTAGATCTGCGAAGAACTATTATAGGGCAACAAAGAATTGTTGATGATCTTGATCACAGCAAGCTTGCTAGTATTTGGCGTCATCTTATTAATGTTTTCAGCGGCTGTACCGTTGTTACAATCAATGAATATCAAAATGATCACCCTTTTACCTTAAATGACCTTTTCCTGGCCACCACATGCTTTATACCACGTTCGGCAGCGTCTTCGGCCATCTCAATAATAACCAGATCCAGCCGCTCCAATTCCGTTTTAATATGGGGCAAAATCTCGCTGTCCCCCGGGTTGTCCAATAAAAGAGCAGTAAGTCCTTTTAGATTTGCCAGCGGACTACGGATCAGGTGGGATTGTTTCCAGGCTATATCTTCGATATTACTTACATGCTTTTTTATTTCCCGGTAAGCAGTTTTCAAACAGGCCTCCGCTTTTTTGCGTTCAGTTATATCCTCAAACTGGCTTACAAAATATTCCGGTCCGCCTTTTTTGTTTAAAACGGTCGCAATATTTAAGGAGATCCAGACAACCGAGCCATTCTTACATACGTACCGCTTTTCTATCCGGCCTGCACGACTTTCGTTTTCCAATACCGCATTCGTCAGCTTATCCGTTTCCAAATAATCATCAGGATGGGTAATATCTAAAAAAGACATAGAGAGGAGTTCCTGCTCCTTATACCCTACCATATCGCACAGCGTTTTATTTACTCTTAACCATTTACCTTTAAGCGATACGAGTGCCATGCCTATAGCAGAATGCTCAAATGCGGCTTGAAACTTAGATTCACTGTCTCTAAACTTAATCAACAGGCTTTCCAGTTTCGCAGACCGCTCTTTAACTCTTTTTTCCAGTTCCTGATTAATCAGCCTTACTTCCTGCTCGGCTTCATGGCGGCTATCGTCTAAAGCGTTTAGCCAATTCACCATATACCAGGCCAGCCCCAAACCTGCGCACAAAAAACAAATGATAAGAACGGCCAGGCCGCTGTCAAACGAAAACAATTTGAGCTGCTTCGATTCAATTCGCAACGCGCCAAATATCACAGCAATAAAAACAACCAGGAATAGTAAACGGCGCGCTACCTTATTCCCTACACGCTTACCGGTAAATAAACCGGTGATCCCAATGCGGGGGTGCAATAAAGATGCGGTAATTGATATAAAGAAAAACAAAAGTGATGTATGCACAGGCATTGCGCCGGCATAATTTAAATTATAAAATAAAGAAAGCCCATACAAATAACCAATTAGTGCTACAGAGGAAATAGCTGTAACTAATGTTAGCAGGTGTTGCGAAAGGAAATCCAAAAACCTGTTTTTAAATTTAAACCCCAAAAAAGAAAAGCCTAGCAATATAAAGCAAGCAGCCGTATTAACCGACATACGGCCCGGATATGGCACCTGCCTGGCGATGTCTGAGTCATCAATAATAAAAAACTGATCAATACCCGTATTAAAACTAAAAACCGTTTGTAACAAAGAAATGCTTCCGATGATTAGTATGATCATCGACAAGAAAACAGTAATCGCCCAATAATACCTGGTAAACTGAAACTGCTTTACCAGTAATAGTATACCCATGAATATAAAGCCCAAAGCAGTATTAAATTTCATGGCAGTATAGGCTGGTATAATTGCTTGGAAGGACAGGATTTTAAATATCCACCCGATAGTAACAGTAACACCAATGATCAGGCCTATTATTCCACTGAACGTAACGGCTCTTAATTTGAATGGTAGATGCATCGGCTAGTAGAAAATAATGTAGGGGTTATGCGCAAAATCACTAAGAAACAAAGGGCCTCAATACTGTATGATCAATATAATGCCAATGCGATTAAATGTGGTAATAATTACCTAACCTGCTAATAGTTAATAAGTTTGCCGGCAGCTCGAATTCACCTGATAAAGTTGTGAAACGAGAATAAAAACACTTTAAAGAAACCGAACTAACGAACTGGCGAAGTTACCAGTTAAAATAATTGAAGTTTTTCATGCACCACTCCTATTTTAAAACCGCATTGGCTTGCTTTGCGGAAAGCAAAGTAAGCTTCATCCACACTGGGGTATCAGGATTGCCGGCCTTGTCAACCTTTACGGCGGTGATTTGGTTGATAAGTTCTATGCCTTTTACAATCTCTCCAAAAATAGTATAGTGCCCATCCAGATGCGGCGTACCGCCGATCTTTCGATAAACTTCCCGCTCTGCGTCCGTAAAATGGTGTTTGTACTTCTTTTCGGTAGCGTCCAGTTGCTCATTTGTCCAGGTGTGGCCATCTACAATATAAAACTGGGTAGTAAAAGATGATTCTTCCGGGTTATCGTCCCGCCCCATAGCCACTACGCCACGGCGGTGGAATAGCCCCGGAACAAATTCCGGTGCGATCCATTTTTGTTCTGGTTTGAGCATGTGCCCTTTTTCATACAGCGAATCTGGATCCCCGCCCTGAATCACAAAATTTTTGAGAATTCGGTTAAACGTAGTCGCATCAAAATAATGGCTTTTAATCAGCCTGATGAAATTATCCCTGTGCACAGGGGTTTCGTTATACAATTTGATGATACACCAACCCTGCGGCGTCTCTAACTTAACATACTGGTTGTTTTGCTGAGCGAATGCACTTACACACAGGCAAAACAGTACGGCATACAATAAGAATGTTCTTTTCAATTTAATGGTTTTTAAAGCAGCGCAACAATGCCTCATCTCACTAATCTAAACAAAAAGGTTAATAATAACGCTTTCTGATCAGGACTCATTTCCAAAGTATAAGCTATCAGTGCCAACATCTTACAATAATACCGTCGCGTTTATTTTTTCCTTCTTTTTTTTATACCATACCCGGCACATTTGCATGCCCAACGAAATCAGAATGAGGCAAAGCCCGATATAAAAGCTGGCTGATAAGTCCCGGTTTTCGTGATAGATCAAAATAGCCAGCAATATGGTATACAGCGGTTCCAGGTTAAATGTAAGGCTTACCGTAAAAGACGAAATATGCCTTAAGGCACTCACAATTAACAAATACAAGCCCACCGTACAAACGATAGCCAGGATGAGCAGCCAGCCAAAATCGGGCAGGGTTGGCAATAATGAAGCCTTCGGCGTAAAGTACAGAATGATGGGCATAATGAGCGTTAAACCTGCAAGCCCCCCAAGCATCTGAAAAAGGATGATCGTTTCTCCCCTAAAACTTGTAGCCAGCCGCTCATTGTAAACGGTATAAAGTGCTGCCAAGACTGATGAGATAACGCCCAGTACAATTCCGGTTCTGAAATGGGTATCCATGCCAAATATCAATGCTATACCACAAAGCGTAAGGCTGCTCAGTAAAAGTTCCTGCACCGATATTTTCTTTTTGTTAAGGAGCGGTGCCAGCAGCGCGTTAAAAAAACTTGTCAGCGCAAAACATACTACACCAACAGAAATATTTGAGTATTTGATACTGCCGTAAAAGAACAGCCAATGAAAACCCAGTAGGGCACCGGCAAAGCCAATCCTGACTTTTGATGAACCCGTTATGATTTCCTGTTTACCCCGCAATGCAAACACGATCAGCATAAAAACTGCCGAGATCAACGTTCTGTACCAACTGATTAGCCCTGCATTTAGCGTAATGAGCCTGCCGAAGACACCGGTAAAACCGGCAAGTACCAATGCAATATGAAGTTGAAGATATGCTTTTTTCAATATGCCTGTAAAGTTAAGCCACGCAACTTACCAAAACATAAATTTACATTTAAAATTCTTTGTCCATTTATTAATCAAATCCTACGGAGGCCAGGCTTAGCGCTCACATTTGTAATTTTTTGCCCTATCCCGGCCGTCAATCGGCAAAATCAAACCATAAGGTGCTGGTAATTGGCTTGCCATCGGCATGGTTTTTTTGGCTTTGCGGGCCTAAAACCTCCGACGCTTGAAATTTGGTCCCTATAGCGTTGATGGCTTTCATAAACCCGATATTACCTTTAGGGAATGCTGGCTCCACGTTGTTATTGCTTAAAGCTGCCTGTTCCCTTGCCGGCTGGTACATTTGCAGGTACATGTTGTTATCACTGGTATAAACCGTAAACGGCGATTCTTTATTCTCTATCACCGCCCAGTTTACCTCCGCATGGTAGCCTTTAAACTCAGGGTAGTTCCATGTTTCGCCGGTAATGGTGTTGTTATAGGCTTTATGCCAAACGCCAAACTGCTGGCCTTTTAACCGGTTCTTCCAAACGCGGTAAGGGCCGCGGCCAAGCCACTTCATCCCGGTAACTTTCTCTTCGGGATAATTGAATGTAATGCCCATAAAATCCACATCGCCCTGCTGTGTATATTGATACTCCAGCATCACCGGTTTGCCCGGTGTAAATGTCCATTTGATATGCAACGGTGCTTCACCCTGGTAATCGGCCTCTACTACATATTGCGCCTTTTCAGCTTGATAAGTAAAATGCTTTAATGTGGTAGTAACACCGGCCAAAACGGGGCCGCCAGATAAAGAAACTGTGCCTGTTGGCTTTACTACCCTTTGTATATAACCGGTAGTCTTATCGAAATAATAGCTTATGCCATCGCAATTAATAGCTAATGAATTACCGGTCCCGGTAATTTTTATTGCCGATCTATTAACAGCTGGGGAAATGCCCGGCTGTGACGCGACCGGAGGATGAATAGCCCAGCTCCACGTGAAGACCTCTTTTTTATCCGGGCCGTATGCGCTGAGGTAAAGTGCATCATTTTTCTGCCAGGATGCCGGCAGGTTTAAACTAAGCATACCTTTTTGGCCGGGCTTTAAATTTGAAATAGCAGGCCTGCCTGTTGCCGATGTGATAGCTGCCGTAGTTTTACTTTTTGCCAGTGGAAATTTAATCAGCCTCCATTTGAAACTGCACTGGTTAAAATTGGTAAAGGAATACCGGTTCTCTACTGGGATCTTGCCGTTGAAAGCTTTATCAATCGACTGCTGATTGATATATACCGGCGACCAAATTTCTTTAATGGTATAAAAACTGGCTTCCTTTTCGCGGTGTGGCCCAACAATACCGTCGGGCGCATGGTTTCCGTCCGAATCATAGCTATTGTCTTTATCGGTACGGATAATGGCCTCATCTAAAAATGCCCAGATAAAACCACCCGCACCGTGGGGGTGCTGCAGCATAGCCGACCAGAAATCATCCAGGGCCGCTCCTGCCCCGCCATCGTAAAGGCCATGCATAAACTCGGTAGGGAAAAACACTTCCTGCCCGGTGGCTGCCGCTTTAACCATGTAAACATAATTGGGATAATGCTTGGTATCAGTACCGTTAAACTTTTCCCATGGATGCAGCACGGTGCGTTTCTGGGGGTCGTATAAAGCATAATCATTATCCAGCCCGCGGTTAAATCCGCCTTCGTTACCATTATCCCAAAAAATAACGCTGGGGTGGTTTACATCGCGTATCACCAGTTCTTTTACCAGCTTATGCCCAACCACCGTATCATATTTTGCCTGCCAGCCGGTTAACTCGTCCAGCACATAAAGTCCAAGTGAATCGCATACATCCAAAAATTCAGGATCGGGCGGGTAATGCGACATCCGCACGGCGTTATTGTTCATCTGCTTCATCAACCCGGCATCCATTAATTGCACGGCCTTGCTCAATGTGCGCCCGGTTTCGGGCCAAAAGCTATGGCGGTTGGTACCTTTTAAGATCACCCGGGCTCCGTTTACATAAAATCCGTCGTTAACACGCAACTCCACTGTGCGGAAACCAAATTTTTGTTTAATGGTGTGACCGATCCCCTGTTTGCCTTTGATACTTACGATAACCTGGTACAGATTTGGAAACTCCGCGCTCCATAATAAAGGCTGATTAAACCGGCCTTTCAACTGCAGGCTATCAGCTTTGGCGTCAGCCTTCACTACCATTGGGGCACCCACATTTTGGCCGCTCAGCGTTTGTACCTGCCCAACAATAGTCTCGCCTCCTTTTAAATTAAGGGCAAAAACGTTTAGTAAAAAAGATCCGTCGGCTTTGGCATTGACCGATGTACGCGCTATGAAGGTGGCGGGCGCTATCTCCAGGTATACGGGCCGGTAGATACCACCCAATACCCAAAAATCGCTATTCCCCCTTTCGGCATCGTTTACTGATGAGTTAGCGGATGTTTTATCAACCATTACTTCTAAAAGATTGTCCCCCATAGGTTTTAGCAGCTCGGTTATGTCGTATTTAAACCGGTAAAAAGAACCCTGGTGCACTTCACCCGCCTGCTTACCGTTTACCATTACCTTCGTATCAGTCATGGAGCCTTCAAAAACTATAAATACTTTTTTGCCGGCCAAAACGGGCGAAGCAAATTGATATTTATAACGGCCCTGTTCGTTGGCTTTTACCTTATCGTGCCCATAATTATAGGTACCAAAGCCTTGCTGCTCCCAATTGGATGGGACGGCAATTTTTGTCCAGCTGCCACTTTTGCGGCCACCAGTACAATAAAAATCCCATTGCACAGTATGATCTTTATCTGTACCGGAAAGGTACTTGATCACGGTGTTTTGTGCAGAGCTGCTTAGATAGAGGGTTGTCAGGAATATTTGCAGAATGATCGTTTTCATCAGTTAATATTTAAATTAAAGCTAACAGATTTTATCGAAAGGTACCCCGCTCGCTTACGGTTGCGATTCGTCTATATCCGGCTAATTATTTCACCGGCTACTTGATGGAATTGCTGGGCCGGGTTGGGAATTCTCATTAGGATTACACGATATTAATGAGTAAATGGCTGTTAACCATAGATAAGGGTATAAATAACTACGCAAACGTTGCCAAACGTTTAAAGCCGTTTTAAAAACTTTAATGTTAGTTTTGAAAGTACATCTATCCCGGTAATCATGTTTAAAGCTGCTACTATCAAAGATATCGCCCTTGCATTATCCGTATCGCCGTCTACTGTTTCGAGGGCATTGCGTGACAGCCATGAAATTGGAGCAAAAACCAAGAAGACGATTCTGGATTATGCCACTAAAATAAACTATCATTCTAACCCAATAGCACTTAGTTTGCGCAATAAACAGAGTTATTCCATAGGGGTGATGGTGGCGGATGTAGCAAACAGCTTTTTTGCTCAAACAATAAACGGCATCGAATCGGTTGCCTACAAAAACGGCTACAACATCATCATTTCGCAAAGCCATGATTCATACGAGCGTGAATTGGTCAATATAGAGCACCTGGCTAACAGATCTGTAGATGGTTTACTGATATCAATGTCTGCACAAACCACAGATTACAGCCACATTGCAGATCTGCATCATAAGGGCCTGCCCATTGTTTTTTTTGACCGCATTGTAGATACTATCGATACCTATAAAGTCACTACGGATAACTTTAAAGCATCTTACGATGCAACCAATCTGCTCCTGAGTAAAGGGTACGGCAGGATAGCTCACCTGGCTAACGCTCCGCATTTATCAATCACCATTGAAAGGTTAAACGGCTATAAAAAAGCACTGCAAGAACACGGCGTTGAACTTAATGAAGACCTGGTGAGTTACTGCCACGCCGGCGGCAGGGATAAGCAGGAGGTTGAAGCCGAAATAAAAAAGCTTTTAAACTACCAGCCAGATGCGATGTTTATTGCCAGCGACAGGTTAAGTACGGCCAGCTTACGAGCTTTTAAAAAACTTCCGGCCCATTTAAACCTACCCATTATAGGTTTCTCCAATTCTGATGTGATAGACCTTTTGCACCCGCAAATTTCCATTGTGAGGCAACGCGCTTTTGAAATGGGCGAAATAGCTGCAGAGATGCTCATCAAAATAATTACCAGCAAATTCCCGATAGAGGACTTTGAAACCAGGTTGTTAGATGCAGAACTGCAATGGTAAAATATTAAAAACCGGGCAGGGCTACATTTATGGTGTTTGCACGCCAAACAAATGACCCACCAAGGCCGACATCCCCATTGCAAACGTTCCCCAAATACAAATGCGGACAATTGATTTAAGCATACCCGAGCCACCCGCGCTGGATGCGACTGCACCTGAAAAAGCTAAAAATAAAATAGAGAACCCGTACTGGTAGTAGATCATTTCTTTTACCGGGGCAAAAAAAGACACAAGCACCGGCAGCGCGCCTCCCACAGTAAAGGCAAGCGCAGACGTCAGCGCCGCAGTAAGCGGCTGGGCCTGGGTAAATTCGTTAATCCCCAACTCATCCCGCGCGTGAGCTTCTAAGGCATCGTGCGCTGTTAGCTGTACGGCAACCTCCTTCGCCAGTTCCTCTGTCAGGCCCCTGCCTTCGTAAATTTTGGCCAGTTCCTCCAGTTCAGATTCAGGCATGGTAGCTAGTTCCAGTTTTTCTCTTTCCAGATCGGAAGCTTCTACATCCGCTTGTGAACTAACAGAAACGTACTCCCCCGCAGCCATGGATAAGGCACCCGCTACTACGCCGGCAATGGCGGCAAGCACAATTGGGTTCCTGGTTTGGCTGGCCGCGGCAATACCTATTGCAAGGCTGGTGGTAGAAAGGATGCCGTCATTAGCACCCAATACGGCTGCACGCAGCCAGCCGCTTCTGGTAATAAAATGTTTTTCGGTTTGCGTATGCATATCTTTGAGTAAAATAAACCTGTTTAAAATTGAATAATAAAGGTGTGAAGTCCATCGGTGTATTTATACGCCAGTTTCCATCCGTAAGAATGGCAGATATTTTTAACAATGGTTAAACCCAGCCCCACCCCTTCTGAACTATTACCTTTTTGAAAACGATCAAAAATCTTTTCGCCGTCGAGCGCAGTTGCCGTTCCCTGGTTCTGAAAAATGAGCTGTCCGCTGTTCAGATAGATATTCAACCTCCCCCCGTTGACATTATGCCTCACCGCATTACTGAACAAATTGTTCAGCAAGATATCTACCAGGTATCTGCTGGCTTGCACCTCTTTATTTGCTAGCGAAACATTTATGATGATGACTTTAGAGGCGAATAATTCCTGAAACTGCTTTAGCTTTTCGTTTACAAGCTGTTCCAGATCTAATCGCTCGATATCAGCAATTTGGTCGTTTTCTATTTTAACCAGCAACAGCAGCGATTGACTAAGCCTTGCCAATTTACCCGCAGCACTGTAAATATCAGTAATCTGTTCAAATTGCTCTTGTTGCAGCGTTTCGTCCTGTATCAGCGTATCCAGTTTAGCGGTAATAACCGAGAGCGGCGTCATCATCTCGTGCGATGCGTTCTCGGTAAATTGCTTGAGATTTTGATAATCGCTTGCAACGCGGTTCGTCATGATATAAACAGCGTTATCCAGTTCTTTAAATTCGTCGACTTTTGTGTTGCCGCCTAAAAATTTAGCAGGCGCTTCTATGTTGAAAGCTTTTAACTGACCTAGGGTTTTATAGAAGGGCTGCCACAAGCCGTTGAGCAGGTATCTGTTGGTTAAAAATAAAATCAGGAAAAGCCCGAGCATCAGTGCCAATGTGATCATTGCGATGATCTGCACAAAATTCTCTGTTCCCTCTTTAGATATAATGATGGTAAACCTGTACAAATCGCCTTTGAACAGCACACTGCCTTCTACTGCCCTGCCCGACCGGTTACTTACTAATTTTGTTTTAATATAAACCGTATCGTAAAACCTGGTAGGCAGGGGCTTGCCGTTTACTTTATAAAACCGGGTTTGGTCTTCATCAAAATCTGCCTCTTTGGGTAACCTTTGGTTGGCATCGATATAGCCTAAAACCTCCGATACTTCTTCTGATAGATGATCATCCAGTAATTTGGTAGCAATCTGGTTAATGGCAAAATAATAGATTATTGCACCGAAAACTAAAACGGAAAGCGTGGCGATAATATTTACCCTGTTATAATGAGCTGCCAGTTTCATCTATCGGTAAACTTATATCCAATGCCATAAACCGATTTCAGATAATCGTTAGTCGTAAGATCGAGAATTTTCTTGCGAAGATTTTTTACATGAGAGTACAAAAAATCGAAGTTGTCATGCATATCCATTTCATCGCCCCAAAGGTGTTCTGCAATGGCAGTTTTAGCCACCACCTTGCCTTTGTTGGCAATAAGGTACAATAACATATCGTATTCCTTCCGGGTTAATACCATTTCAGTACCATTTATGGTAACCGTACGCCCATTAAGATCGATAGCAATTTCGTTAAAAACAAGTTTGTTATTACTGTTGCTGGCTTTCCGCCGAAATACCGCGAAAATACGCGCCTTTAACTCGGCCAGGTGAAATGGTTTCACCAGGTAATCATCCGCGCCAATATCCAATCCTTTTATCCTGTCGTCTAACGAGTTCCTGGCAGAAATGATAATCACTGCTTCACTTCGCATTTCATCCTTAAGGTAACGCAGTAGTGTAAAGCCCTCACCATCCGGCAAGCCAATATCCAATAAAACAAAGTCATAGCTATAACTGGCCAGTTTAGCCGTAGCTGCTGCCAGGTTGCCGCAGCTTTCGCAAACGTTGTTGTCACCGCTTAAATAGCTGAGCATATTATCGCGCAGGCCTTGTTCATCTTCAACTATAAGTATCTTCACAGTGCTTTAAATTTACGCGTTTAAAAAGCATACATTTATCTTTAATAAAAGTAACGCTAGTTACCCAATTAATCTGAATACAATCTGTATTCAAACTTTAAACACGCATAATAACATTAACCCAGGCTTAATTCAGTTTTACTTCAGTATTGGCTACTACTTTTAATATTTAAACTTTATACCCTATGGCTATTATCGAACCTATCAGGCATGATGTGCAGCAGCCCTCAAAGATTAAACGATTTTCATCGCCGCTACGCTTATGGCATTGGATAAATTTAATTGGAATAAGCGGATCGCTGATTACCGTTGCTATTAATGCAACCATTACAGACGACCACACCACCGCTGAGCTAATGAAAACCGAATTTGAAAAATCGGGAGCTAAGTTAAGCGACGAGCAAACAAGGTCTGTAGCTCATGTTTTAAGCGATAGTGTATGGGGAATACATATTTATTTTGGCTATGCACTTGCAGCCTTGCTTCTTTTTAGACTGGTACTGGAGTTTTTTCAATTAGCCGATCAAAAGTTTATCCGAAAAATAAATACGGCTTACCATCAGTATAAAACCATTAAAAAAGAGCGCGAACTGGCAAGGCATGAACTTACCGTAAAAGCTATCTACTCGGTATTTTATGTGCTGCTTATTATCATGGTTATTACTGGTTTGTTCCTTGCTTTTGAGGACGCTTTTGCCGCTTATAAATCTATCAGGCATGCTGTAAAAGAAGTTCATGGATTTTGCATGTATCTGATCATTGCATTTATTTTGGTACATATAGCAGGCGTGTTAATGGCCGAACGCAAAGAAGGCAAAGGCATCGTATCAGACATGATCAACGGTGGCCGAAACGAAAATTAATCGTGTGATGGATAGACAATCGCAAACTTTCAGGTCGTCCAGGTCTAAATTAACCAGTAAACAAATAGCCCATAGCAGGATCATTGCATTAATTGTAGAAATAATTAATGATACGAAGGAGACCGCTGATGCAGAATTTCTCTGGTCAGCACTTTCTCAAAAAGGCTTCAAAATGAGTATCAGCTCTTTTTACAACCGGCTTAAAGAGGCTGTAGATGCAGGATTGATCGAGAAGATACATATCATAAGTAATAAGTTTGCTTACAGGGCTTTACCCTCACAGACTTTAAGAGGCTAACTTTGCTGAAGTATTTAACATAAAAAACCTTGAACACCTATTGCAAAACCTTAAAAAATTATACCAATCAATTCCTCTAGAAAAATAAAAAAGCGGAGCTGGTTGAGCCCCGCTTTTCCTCATCCTATTGGTATCTTATTTAAATTTCATCGCCAGCGTTACAATATTTGAATTTAAACCTGTGGATCGCATATAATGCCCGGCACGCAGCTCCAGCGAACTAAAGTGTTCTGATCCAAACACACCATTTGGAGGCGACAACCTGATATTTGCTCCTACAAAATTGCTATGCAGGCTGGAGAGGTCATAATCGCTTGTGTAAAATTGTGCGTTAGGATTATGCTGGCCATATGGCGCAAAATACCGGGTACCAACCTGGGTATTGTAACGGTAAAACGGACTAACAGAGACAAAGGAGGTCAGTTTCACCGGGATTTCTATTTCGGCGGTATGGGCACGTATTCCCCAGTTGTCCATATAATACCTGTAAAAGGTGCGGATGATAAAATGGTCATCTAAAAAGTAGTTAAATCTTAAACCGATAGGCAATTTGTAGCGGTTATCCGGCAGGTTTTCTACCCGTGCAGATCCGTCTGTAAAATAATCGCGCTGATATTTGGTAGCCAGCAACCCGTGCTGGTAAGATGGCTCTACAATTAAAGCGGCCTGCAGCCTGCTGGTAAGCACCTGCGATAGCGAAAACGATGTACTGAAGGAGTTACGAGGCTTGTAGTCTACCGGGCGATTATCATCCTTTTCAGAACCCGATCCGTAACCGGGCGGGCGTAGTTCAACCGGCAGGATAACTTTCCAGGTATCTAAAAAAACATTAGCTTTAAAATCAAACTGCGTGTTTTTATTTTTCGATAATCGGGTTAGGTTAATTCCGCCCCCGAATGACTGGTAATCAAACTCATGCGAGTAAGAAGCAGTGACACCAAATGCATTGCCGGTTTTATCGTTAGATATTGTCCAGTTGAGAGAGGGGTATATACGGGTATCCTGCATTGACGCAGAAGATAGGCTGTAGGGATCTATCTTATCTGATGATGCCGAGGTGTAATGATCTACGCCCAACTCGAAATTGAAGGTATGCTTTTTGCCGGTTTTGCTATAACGGGACATCTGCAGATCGAGCGTATTGGCAAAATCGGTTAGTTTTTCGGTACCGATACCACCCGTTACAGCCGAGTTGTTACCATCCTGGTGATAATAGGCAGATACGAAGTTGATCTCATCGATTTTAAGCTTTCTCGACTCATAATTGGTAGAGTCTTTTGCTGGTTGCGGTTTGGTTTGTGCGTGTGACGATAAGATACCCAAATAAAGGGCAAGCACACCTAAATATATTTTTCTCATTTAGATATCCTAAAATTAATTACACCCGCAGCCACCGCCGCTTTTACCACCATTAGCACCAGAACCACCTTCGCGGTATAGCTGGAAACTTTGCTCGAACTTTTGAGATTTACGGGCAGTCAGATCCATTTCTGAATCGTTTAAACGGTTTTTTTGGTAAGGCTTAACCGCTGTACAGGATGCAAGGCCAAGCAGCCCGGCTACGCCAAGCATCAGAAAAAACTTAGGGGGCATTTTTTTCATTTTATTTAATATTGATATTTTTTGATGTATATATTTTACTATCGTCGGTTACAATTACGCAGGCTACATTTTGCAGCTGGTTTATCAGATTGAGCCCTACGTAGGCTCCCATAACGGTGACGGGGGTAGCCATGGCATCCGCAAATTCAGCGCTTGGGCTAACAATGCTTACGCTTTTTATGCCGCTTACCGGCAGGCCGGTTTTTGGATCGATGGTATGAGAATATTTTTTCCCTCCAATGATCACATATTTGGCATAGTTACCAGATGTGGCAACCGCCATGTTACTTATGTTTAAGGTAGATAGCGGTGTATTTTCCTGGTCCGGATCGGCAATTGCGATAGTCCAGGGCTTACCATTTGGCCGTGTTCCCCAGGTAATCAGGTCCCCGGCAGCATTTACAATGCCACTTTTCACCCCATTATGCTGTAATATAACTTTTGCCTTATCCGCTGCATAGCCCTTACCTATTCCGCCAAAGCCTATGCGCATGCCGGCTTCCTTTAAAAACACCGTTGTGTTTTCGCTATCAAGCACTACGTTTTTATAATTGATGAGCCTAACAGATGCTTGTGCTGTTTCAGCATCGGGCAAGGATTTCATATTCAGGTCGAAATTCCAGAGACTTTTATCTATGGAACCATAGGTGATATCAAATGCGCCTTGCGTAAGTTCGGAGATCTTTAGTGAGCGGGCAATCAGATCAAACACTTCCCGGTCCACCTTAACCGGGGCAACCCCTGCGTTTGCATTTACCTGATTGGTTTGGCTATCATCACTAAAGGTGGTTAATAAGTGCTCTATCCTGTTTATCTCGGCAACTGCCAAATCTATCAGTTCATTTGCCCGAATACGATCATCAGCAACAACGCTTATTTCAAAGCGGTTGCCCATCAGTTTTAGTACCCGTTTGTGAACTGTTTCAGCAGTCATGGTTTCAACGGGCTGCATTTGTACGCTGCGCAATTTGATCAACAAAATTTTGAGGCGTTACATTTGGGAAACCGTCCCATTTTTTTAAAACCTTTCCATTTTCATCAACCAGCAAAGTAAGCGGGAATTCACCATCAGGATTGTATTTATCTGCAAGTTCCTCGTTCCGCTTTACCTGATCCTTTGGTAATTGATTTTTCTTTTGACGGGGAAAATCAGCGCGGACCAACAGCAAGTGATCGGTAGCGTATCTTCAAAGGCTTTTGTCTCCAATATCTCTTTGCGGGTACGGATGCAGGGCCCGCACCAGTCGCTGCCAGAAAAATTGATGACAATTAGTTTATGCGTTTGCTTTGCTGCTGCCTGTGCGGAATTGAAATCTCCAGACCATTGAATGGCAGGGACTGTAAACAACGATAAAAATATGACAAATAAAAGTTTCATGATTTTATTTTATGAGTAAATACGTAATGATGTGCCCGATAGGTTTGTGCTGTAAACCGCCAGCGACCTGCTGGTTGGCCCCCCGGTAACAATTCCTTTTTCCGTAAAGGTAGCACCGTGATTGTTGCAATAAAAACGTGTGGCTCCAGCCTGGTAAACCAACGGATAGTTTGCATGCGTACAGGATTCCTGTACCGCCATAAAATTACCCGCCGCGTTACGGGCCACCAAAACACCATGCGATATTAAATAACCTCCGTTTGCGGTTAAAGCGGCATTGGCCGAAGCGCTAAGGTCCAATGTAAAATCAACGCCGACAGGTGCCACTGTAGCAGTTCCGTTTGAAGAGCCGGAGCCTTTGCCACAGCCCAGGCAGCTTAATACCGCCAATGATGCCGCGCCTACACCCATTGATGCAAAAAATTCTTTTCTGTCCATTTTTCAGTTATTATTAATTAACACGTTAAATTATTACTGACAATCAGGGATCGCAGCCTAGTCACGGCAGAAAACAATGTTGTATCGACTAATATAAAATTCGCTTTTGATATACAACAATATTAGCAGGCAAATCTGTGCCCAGTATGAAAAATAGGTGTTTTAACATATTTTAACAAAAAAATGATGGAGTAGCGTGGCTATTGAAAAGCATGCAACTTGCCATTGAGCATAGCGGGCTGCCATGCCCATTGGCAAGTTTAAAGTGGATGGACTGTTGGAAGCCCGGATGGGCAATGCTAATTAATCCCAGATGCCATTTTGTGCAGTAAATATTACCGGTTGGCCGCCGGTTACCATAATGGTGTGTTCGTGCTGGGCAACAAAACCACCTTTATTGCCGGTCAGTGTCCACCCGTCTGCTTGGGTTTCGGCAATGGTAGACCGGGTTGAAATAAAGGTCTCTATCGCTACAACCGAATTTTTCCTGAATCGTTCTGTATTATACCTGTCGCAATAATTAGCTATTTCATGTGGCTTTTCGTGCAAGCTTCGGCCAACACCGTGCCCGGTTAGGTTTTTTATAACCGTGTAGCCCGCTTTTTTTGCTTCCGTTTCTATCAGTTTGCCGATATCCGAGATCCGGACACCACCTTTAATGTTGCTGATTGCTTTTTGCAGAATTTCTTTGGAGGCGGCTACTAATTTGCCATGGCCGTGCAGGTCTTCGCCCAGTACAAATGAGCCGCCATTATCTGCCCAGTAGCCATTCAGCTCTGCCGATACATCAATGTTTACCAGGTCGCCCTCCTGCAGTATCGTGTTAGCTGAAGGCAGGCCGTGGGCCACTTCATTATTTATACTGATACAAGTATGCCCCGGGAAATTATAGGTAAGCTTTGGAGCCGACCGTGCACCCATTTCAGTCAGCAATTTACCGCCGTATTCGTCAAGTTCCCTGGTTGAAATGCCCGGTTTGGCAAACTCGCGCATCTTTTTGAGTGTTATGGCAACGGCATCACTAGCCTCCTGCATTCCGGCTCTTTCGCTTTCGGTGGTTATAGACATTGTAGAAGTATTAGCTCTGGCAAAATTAAAAAATAAAAAATTAACCACGCCTGATTAGTGGCGTTGACCAAAAACATACTGGCTACCAGTGAGTTGAGAAAAATTAGATATCAAAACCAACCACAAAATCAGTAATGAATGCATTAAACAGAATGTTTACATGGCGCTATAGCGGAAATTACTTACAAGAAAATTAATGGGTAGGTTCTACGTTTATTCGGTCACAGCAACCTGATTTGTTTATAAATTAAATTATTAATTTTAGAGGCTGCTACTACCTATGATAAAAAAAATCAATTCCCTTTGGCTTAAGCTGATAGGATGTTCTTCAGATTTCCCATTAGAAAGCAGAATATTCCACTCCATTAGTATCGGTTTAAGTATTCTTGCTGCTTTTTATGTTCCATATAACTTTTTTGCCGGCATCTATGTAGCCTCTTTTTCCAGCTTGCTCTTTAGTTTGTTTTTTTTGTACGAGTACTATAAATCCCGTTATCAAAACAAACCGCACAGTAGTTTTTTATTTGGGGTGATCGGCATAATTATTTTTTCCATTAATTATTTCGCCAATTCCGGCATCAATGGTTCAACAGATATCATCTGGCCCGCATACCTGTTACTGTTATTTGCTATCTCCCCTTACCGGCAGCACCTGGTTTGGTTAATTGTCTATATCATAAGTTTCCTGGCTTTGCACCTTGTGGCCTACTATCACCCTGACATAGTGAAGCACCCCTTCGCTGCCGGTGCAGGCGAACTAATTGACAGGATCACGGCGTTCCCGCTGCCGGTGATTACCATGTATATCGTTATCAAGTACATCCGTAAAAATTATGATAAAGAACGAATAGCTACAGAAGAAAAAGCAATGGCTATTAAAGTACAAAATCAGCATATACTACAGCAAAAAGAGCAGCTGGAAAAGAGCGACATCGAAAAAAACAAGTTGATGTCTATCATATCGCATGATATGCGCACGCCGCTGATTAACATACAAAGTTACCTGGAGCTGCTAAACGAAAATGAACTGGAGAGCCCGCAACGCCTTAAGATTGAGCAGGAATTGCTTAGGGCTACCAATAGCACTATGGAAATGCTTACCAATTTATTACAATGGTCTAAAACGCAAATGGAGGGACCTGCTATCAATTTGGTAAAGGCAAACCTGCTCGATCTGATAAAAAGCACATTGGAAATGGGCAAGATGCAGGCTCATAAAAAATCTATTGCCTTGAATTATCATATTGACCCGGCGTTGCAAGTAATTGCAGATATCAATATGCTGCAATTGGTGATTCGCAACCTGGTTAGCAACGCAATTAAATTCACGCCGAATGGCGGCAATATTCATGTGGATGCCCAACTATTGCAGTATGAGTGTAAGATAACCGTTAGCGATAACGGCCAGGGCATACACCCGGGCAAGAAGGATAAAATATTTACTATTAATACCGAACCCGGCTACGGCACCAACAATGAAAAAGGTGTAGGCCTTGGGTTGCTGCTATGCAAGGAATTTATAGAACGCCAGGGCGGACGGATAAACTTTGAAAGCGTACATGGCCAGGGAAGCAGCTTTTTTGTTTTTATACCTGCGGAAGCAGGTGCTGATTGATGGCTTTATTTGCTGGCATAATTTCGCAGTTTGATTTCGTTAGTTTTTGTATCTGGCACTGAAATTCATTGTGATCAATAGCCGGTAGCGGATTTAATAACGATTTTCAATGCCCTTGGGGCAGCAAGAGCCTATATTTTCAGTCCACCGAAAATACTTAACATCATCACTGTTAATACAATGGTTGTAATCACGATATACATTTTATCTTTTTCCATTATAAAGCCAATCAGCGAAAAAAAGATCCGCAAAATTGGCGTTGCAATAAGTACAACCACGCCTAATTCAATCACTCCTTTGGCCTGCATATTTTTCACGCCTGTAATAATTTGGCCGAAGGAAGTGTAACCACCGCTGACACCAATAAAATGGTGATAGGCAGGTAATGGCATTTGCCCGGACTGGGCAAGATAGATCAATCCACCAAAAAGAACGATCAGGCTCGCAGTCACCACTCCGTATCTTAACTGCAGGCCTATAAATTGTTCGATATCCTGATCGGCAAAAAAATGTTTTGAAATTAGCTTTTTCATTGTAAAAGAATTGGGTATTAAAATTGGTGATTATAGCCGTTATAAATCATCTCTATTGCCACAAAAGAGATAGCTATGCAAAACAGGTATTTCAAATATTTGGGGTCTATGCGGGTCAATAATTTCGACCCTGTGAATGCGCCACCCAATACACCCAGCACAACCGGGAAAGCAATTCCGGCATCCATATAGCCGCGTTGCAGATATACAACTGCACTTGCTGCGGCCGTTACGCCAATCATGAAGTTGCTTGTGGTAGTACTGACTTTGAACGGAATCCGCATGGTTGAATCCATAGCCAAAACCTTGAGCGCGCCAGACCCGATACCCAGCAAGCCCGACATTACGCCCGCCAGCGTCATGATAGAAAAGCCGGCCCCCACATTTTTTAACTGGTAGCTAACCACACCATCTTTAGTAGGATAACTGCTATTTAACTTTAGTTTTAAAGACAGTGCACTGCCGGTTACCAGAGCTTCCTGGTTTTTTTTACGGATAGTCATGGCGGCCGAAAAAAGCAGAATGACCCCGAAAAGTATAGCAATGGTATTGGTGGGCGTATAAACGGCAATTACCGCACCACCAACCGCACCAATTGTAGTTGCTATCTCCAGGAACATACCCAGGCGGATATTGGTGATGCCTTCCTTTACGTAGGCGCTGGCTGCACCTGATGAATTAGCAATGGAAGCCAGCAATGCCGCGCCAATGGCGTACCGGATGTCTACATGAAAAACCAGCGTTAGTAATGGAATCACTACTACGCCACCACCCAAGCCGGTAAGCGAACCAACCAGCCCGGCCAAATATACCCCTGCCAGTAGTATTAATGTAAATGTGAGAATTGTCATGATTGGATTGTGTTAGTAATTATTAGCTAAAATATTCCGGATGATTTCCTGCGCCTGTTTTTTCCGCTTCGCTTTTACCGCCCGTAAAAGATCTTGGTGCAGATGGTGGCTCATGGCAAAATGCCCAATTCCCATCTCTTCACGTTGAGAAAAGAAGGTCCGGATGGTATGCGTGAAATTCTGGTATAAAGCAACCAGCACCTTATTATTGGATGCGTGAGCCATAGCCATATGAAAAGCTACATCAGCATTGGTGCAGGCTTGCCTGTCTTCATCTGCAATAGCCTGCTTACGTAATGCCAGCTGATTTGCCATCTCATCCAGGTGGGCCGGTGTATGGTTTTCCACTGCCAGTTTTACAATTTCTTCTTCCAGCAATATCCGCACAACGTTGATCTCCTCAAAATCGGCTATCCGTAAACGATCGGCTATATTTTCTTCAGGTAGTGTTTCGTTCACAAATGTCCCCGCCCCCTGTTGCACTTTTAAAATCCCGGCATTAACGAGGCTCTTAACCGCTTCACGGACAGATGAACGGCCAACCTTGTAAACTTTCATCAACTCAGGTTCAGCAGGTATTTTTTCGCCGCTTTTATATTTCCCTCCGGCAATATCCTGCCTTAGCTTCGCAGCAACCTGGTCTGATAATTTTTGATTCGTCATTATGTTATTGTTGATACAAACATACGATGTTTATTTTAAACATCAGATGTTTGAGGGATTTTTTTAAGGTTTTTCAACAGTCGTATGACTTACAATATTTAATTGACCCAAAATAAATTCAGAATACTTTAACAAACAGCCAGTTGCGTATATTTGTAAGCGGATTTTGATAAACCCAGATCGATAGAAAGGGCGACGTCAATTCCGTGCAATGCAGCCAATAACAGGCGGCTATAATGCGCTAAAAGCATTGAAGAAAATGAGCAATAATCTATTTTTCGAGTTTTCTGTCAACAAGAAAAACAACACCATTCGCGTGATTCGCGAGTTTAATGGTGACCCGGCACTGGTATGGAAGGCATGGACAACTGCCGAATTGCTGGACCAATGGTGGGGACCAGAACCCTGCCGTGTGGAAACCAAAACAATGGATTTCCGCCCGGGGGGCTATTGGCATTATGCCATGATTGTACCGGATGTGGGCACGTTTTGGAGTAGGGTAAACTACGTGGCTATTGAAACTGAAACATCCTTTTCGGCTATCGATGGCTTTTGTGACGAAAATGGAAGCATGAGTCCGAACTTTGCCCAAAACTTGTGGAACGGCACGTTCACCACAAAAGGCAATAAGGTGAAGGTAGACTTGCTATACACCTTCGATACCCTTGCTGACCTTGAAAAAACTTTAGCTATGAATTTTGAAGAAGGCTTTACCAAAGATCTGCACCAGCTGGATGAATTGTTGCTGACCTTGAAAAACTGAGTGCTTGCGCCTGTAAAAAGCGCCGAGGGTTCTTAGAAAGCTATAGAACCGTCTTTGGAATCATGCCTGCCAGATTGATTGAAAAATAACAGTTTAGCATCCCCGGGCGGGGATAACTAGTTAACAATGCTGGTTCCGCAGTATTATTATGATCCTGTTGAGAAATAAAAAAGGCGCAAAGTTCGGGATGAAATCCGCTTTGCGCCTTTAGTAATTGATAATGCCCTTTTAAATTTCGAAAGAAGAAAGCTGAACAAACTGCTGTATGCGCGCCGCTACTTCTTCGGCAGTAAGATTTTTAATTTTTTCGGTGCCAAATTTCTCTACGCAGAACGACGCCAGTGCCGAACCGAATATGATGGCGTTTTTCATGTTGTTGAAATTGATAGTGCCTACTTTTGCCATATAGCCGATAAAGCCACCTGCAAAGGTATCCCCCGCACCGGTCGGGTCGAAAACCTCTGCCAACGGTAAAGCAGGGGCCGAGAAGATATGGTCCTCATGAAAAAGCAGCGCACCATGCTCACCTTTTTTTATGATCAAATATTTTGGACCCATCGCCAGGATCTTGGCGGCAGCCTTCACCAGCGAATACTCTCCTGAAAGCTGGCGTGCTTCGGCATCGTTAATGGTTAATACATCCACCATTTTAATGGTTTCCAACAAATCGTCCAGTGCAATATCCATCCAGAAGTTCATCGTATCCATTACGATTAGTTTTGGGCGGTTTTTAAGGCGTCTGATAACCGTTTGCTGCACCTGTGGGGTTAGATTACCCAGCATGAGGTATTCGCAGTCCTGGTAGCTCTCAGGGATCACAGGATCAAAATCGGCTAGCACGTTTAAATCGGTAACAAGCGTATCACGCGTGTTCATATCATTATGATACTTACCACTCCAAAAGAAGGATTTTTCACCTTTCTTAATCTGCAGTCCTTCGGTATCGATTTTATGCGCATTTAAATCGGCAATCTCTTCGGCAGGGAAGTCATCACCCACTACAGCCACGATTTTTACCTTGTCATAAAAGTAAGAAGCGGCCAATCCGGCATAGGTTGCAGCCCCTCCAACGATTTTTTCTGTTTTTCCGAAGGGGGTTTCAATTGCGTCAAACGCCACAGTACCAATAACTAACAAACTCATGTAAAAATATTTTTAATTTTTTTTTCGCAAATATTGTGAAATTACCTCAATAATCATACTTTTGCACCACTCCAAACGGAAAAAACGCCAACAATTTGCATCAGCAAGTTAGCGGCAGACAAAAAGCAAGGAGTAAATAACCAGATTCCTGAGTAGCTCAGCTGGTTAGAGCATCTGACTGTTAATCAGAGGGTCCCTGGTTCGAGTCCAGGCTCAGGAGCAAAAGGGTAAGCACATTTTAATGGTCGCTTACCCTTTTTTGTTGCCGTAAAATAGGCTTTTTGATGCAATTACGCATGTTTTTGTCATCCTGATAGAAATTTCTCCCTGCTAAAACAAGTGTAAATTTATACTGAAGCTACAAGAGAAAGGTAGAACGTTGCGATCGTTAGCTGGTGTTGCTTACTTCTTTTCATCGCCGCTAGCATGCGTACGTAGCCTGTGCCCCTTGTCTATTATAGCATGGAACTGCATCGGCGCCAAATTATCTTTTTGGGCATTCCCTCCGGGCCGGGCTATCCGTTTATACTGCGCAGGCATTAGCCACAAGGCCGGTATCCACTCCTATCCCTATGCCGAAGCTGCACATATCTTCTAAAAGTTGCGGGTATCTGCATACCGATTACTTTGCATACTGGCACACCAGCGGGGACGCTGGCGGCAGCGATCTCTTGCGGGAGCGGGGGGCTACTTTGCAAGTGCTTAGACACGAGTACGCCCCGCGCTTGGCTTACGCTGCAACCCGCGCCAGTAGGCGCCAGGCTGTGAGTCTTGTAGTCGTTAAATAAGCTCACTTTTTTAGGTGTTCGAAATTCCCAACATTTTTATAAAATCAATTTCTCCAGTTTCACAAGAGCTTCTCTTACTCTGTTATTTAATTCGTTTTCATTTATGTTGATAGGATCATCAATATCGTATAATTCATCCGGGACATAATCACTCACATCCAAAAATAAAACATCTAGGATCTTACCTATATCCTTATCAAAACGACCTTCGAGCCAATATTTATCCTCCCTTCTTGTTTTAATAAACATATTTTCAAAATCGGCGCCGGTAATAGCTTTATCTATAAATTGACGGGACAGAATAACATATTTTTCTACTGATTTTTTGTCTATTAATTTCATAAGCCTACCATAAAAATCCTCTAGTTAATATTGATTGCACTTGTTCCGGGCTTAATCTAGCACCAGTGATGAATTGTCCTGCTCTACTTGAAACTACGTTTAAACCGGATTCGACATTCAAATAGAAGTTTACTAGATTATTCCCATTACGATAAGCACCCTGAATAAGTTGCGTACCCTCAGCATTTATATGTTGATTGATTGCAGCACTGAACTCGCTAGCCGCCCCTCTACCGTAATTGCTTAATACCCCAAAATCTCCGGCATGCTTGAATTTAGATTGTAAAACTTTCGATGTAAAATTCAATACTTGGCTACTTGCAGGTGATTCTAAAGCTATACCTTCAGCAATAGCGGCTTTTCTTCCCACCCCATTAATCAAAAAGTTACCTGCGGATTCTCCTGCAGTCAAGCCACCACCCATTACCATTGTAGCTAGCATGGCAGTACCTTGGGCCATAGCTAAACCACGACTATTTCCATTCACACCATTCTGGAAAGCAGCCCAGGTTTGCTCATATGGCGCTTGCTGAGCTTGATTCATCTGAATACCCCAATCATTTTGGCTATAGCCAAAATAATATTGGTATCCTGTATTGGGTCTTTAGAGTTTGGCCGCTGGCGTCTACTGCATTTGCTCCATATTTCGTTCGTGCATCAGCTGTGCTGTGAACACTTTCATCCCAAAAGGGCGTATTGTCACCAACGCCAGCTAATTGAACCCAGTCAAACATTCCATCAACATCTATTTCAACAGTTAACGCCAATAATTAGACTTAGAACGCTGGTTGCTCTGCATTACCCGAATCGTTTAAATGCCTTTTTTTGCCCCAATCGTTTATTTTGTTGCCGTAAAAAGCCTGACCGGGCCAATTAATCCAGACTCAAGCGGAGGAGTGTTCACATTCAACATGTCAAACCGAAAGCTTTCGTGAGTCTTAGTTAATCTTTTTTCTTTCGGAAGGCTGAGATCATGAACCACCCGGTTTGCCCATAAATTGATGATATCAATTTGTAATACATTGCCCTTCTGTTTTAATGCATCAGTAATATCAACACGCCAGGGGGCGCACCATAAAACACCTAAATCTTTTCCGTTAACGCGTACCACCGCCACATTTTTCACTTCACCAAGATCAAGAAATATTCTTTTATCTTTTTCTGATAAACTTTCAGCTGCGGCAGCTTCCAGATCAAAAGTTTTGCTGTAGGTTGCCAAACCCGAGTAGTGTTTAATCCCTTCTTCCCGGCGTTTAGTCCAGCTGACCAACTCAGGGAAGGTAGTCTTCGACGAGCCACCCCAGGTAGGGTCAAATGATACGTTCCACGGCCCAACCAAAGTACTCAGTTGAACCAATTGCGGAAAGTTATGTGCGGCAGTACCATTAGAATGACCAGATTTCCGAAACACGATAAAATAAGAACCGAATGGGTCAAGGTCCAACGGCATCGTTGTTTCATCGTTTGTTTGCTTGTAAGCCGTTGCGTTGGTCTTTTTACCAGTTAATGCATCCCATATTTCGGGCTGTTTACCGGCAATTCTAAAAGTAAAGTCGTGTGTTTGTTTTTTATTAGTCCGGTTGATTACGAAATAAATTTCCGTCTCACCATCCTGACGATGGATATAATTAAACTGATCTGCATCTTCAGCTTGGCCAGTAAAGGTCATGTCTGGTATTACACCATCAGCTTTTAAGATCTCTCTCTCCGTTTTCCCCCAAATTACACGGCCTTTACCTAATCTGCGCTCTGTTCGTGTTTTACCGTCAAGGTCGCCCCAAATTTCTGTGGCAATTTTTCTAACCTCCGCATCAGTTACCGGGTGACCGTTAAGCTCCCCGGCATTTTCAGGAGGTGCGCCAACCACTGTAGCCCCCATATAAATTAAGCTTCTTATTTTCCTGATTACAGGCAATGACATTTCTCTGGAAGGAATTGGCGAAACCTTTAGCCCCTGATACCGCCCAACCTCGGCCGCAATTTCCGGCGTTGGGGAAACACAATTTTGTAAAACAAACAGTTTGTAAACCATTCCTCCGGCCAATACAATACGCCCGTTCCTTACGGTCATCCTGTTAAGAAGCACATCCGGGTTAATGTAATCGCAGTCATAGCCGGCACCAAGTGTCGGTATACTGTATTTGGGGGGTGCCAAAAGCGGCGGTCTTTCTCCCAGATAGTAGCACACATCTGCAAAAAAGTTTCCTTGCTGAAGCATGTACTGGCAACGATTGAGGTAGTTGAAAAAGGCAGACGATTGTTCCCACCAGGTAATATTTGGAGAAAAATGAGTTCCGGCACAATACTCATAGCCCGGCTTGCCGTCAGACGGGGGCTGGCTGGTTGCAGAATGTAGCATTAAGCGATTGATACCTTCAACAAAGGCATCATTGGCGTAAGGTTTTAAATCAGATGGGCCAAGTGTCCAATGGGTGGCATCTTTTTCCTGTTCTGTAAAAGCTTCGGCTTCCGCTTGTTTTTTACCATACACATGCGCTGCGGTAGCAGTCTGCTTCAGATTAAGTCTCGAATTTCGGTTTTTATTGTATCCGCCCGGCGCATTTCGATGTCCGTTTACCCAAAATTCGCCGGCTAATATATCACTGGTACTAAAATTCTTTAAAACATCTTGTGGAGGGATATCATTGGGCCCGCCCGCTTCGTTACCAACTTTCATTCCATATTGATGGCATAAGTAGGCAAAATGTCCATAGCAATTCTCAGCGATACAATCCTGAATCGTCCTATCAAAATCCTCCCGGAAACGTGCAGTGATTGCAGAATCGACAACAGTGTACCCTGCTAAAACCGGCAAGAAAGGTTTCAGGTCATAACCACGGAATTTCTTGAACTGATTGGGAAAATCCTGCGTCCAGGTTAGTTTACCGCATTCCCAACTGTCGCTCCACAGATAGTCGATTTTCCCTCCTGCCTTTTTTGCCTCTTCAATAACGGTTTTACCTAAATAGTTAAAGTAATTGTCCAATGCAGCTTTACTTAGATAGTCGATCTCATAACCTTCGCCGCCTTTAAACGTGTCACCATCCGGGTACGCTTTCCATTTGCTCCAGGGATGGCCCGTTAGCGTATAACCGCTTCTTAAGATCACCCATTTTCCGGGTGGTACAGTCCAGTTCAAAACGCCATTAGGATTTAAATGCGATGAAATATCTATGACCATTTTTAGATCAACGATTTTATCAGTGGCTGGCAATGGATAGGCCTGAACGGTAATATCATGATAATACCCCTCAATCTGCTCAGGCTGCGGCAGCGCTCCGGAAAATTTTGTCCCGCCATTAACGGTAAGCTCTGCTGTTACAATTTTTTTCATGGCATCGTCCTGCGTAACAGAAGGACCCATTAACGTCCATCCTCCTGCCAGGTTGAAACCAAATTCCAGATGCAGCCTTTTTGCTTCACGAATAGCATGTCTGAAAAGCGTCCGCCACTCTTTACCTAAAAAGTCAACTCCCAGTAATGGTTCCTTACCGCCATAGCCACCGTTGCAGATCAGGTTCACGCCACTAATACCCTTCGCTCTGAATTCTTCGAGATCTCTGGTGATGCCTTCTTTTGTAACCCGGTTGTATATCCAAAACCAATAGACCCTTGATCTGGCAGAATCCGGCGGAGATTGGAACCGCGTCAATAGTGTGTCGGCGACTGGCGGGTTATTTTTAAATCGAGCATTGCGTAGCTGTGCCTGGCTAATATTTGGGGAGGTTAAACCCAATAGCACTAATAACGCTATTAACAAAATGTGTCGATTGGAATTTGCCTGGTTCATAATTTTATCTAGTAAAGATATTAGTTTGTAATGCATTTGATCAATTGAATCTGTTATGCATTACGTGGGTATAAGTACCAAATTGAAATTGAAAGAATTTAACTGATAAAATTGGCTGAGTAGCGGCAAATGATTGGCCCTTTCCAATAAAGGGCGGGCGGATAAGGGAATCAGGTAAAACCATATCTGCTATAAAGCGTTGCACATAGCAACCACCTTTACCAGCCTTTGGCTAATTGTTGATGATAAGGTGTAAAAATTCAGCTCAATATAGCTGCTGCTACCTTACCAAACAGAAATTTAGGGACGTTGGCGTTTTTAAATCGATACTGAACGCTATCGTGCAAAAGGCAATACGGTTTCAGCTTTACTGAAGGTCAAGAGTTATAATTTCAAATCGTAGGCCTCGGAGAACACGATGTAAATATAACGCTGTGCTAACTGATGCCGTCCCTGCTAACAATGAGGACCGGTTCGTTCTTTCAATCTCTGCAAAATGCAGGCATAATCATCCAATCAAGTTTAGAAACAATTGAATCAACCACTTAATTACATGACAAGTATTTTTAACACCACTTCCAGTAAATTTTCCTTGGCACTGCTTTTAACATGCTCTTTATTGATGCAATCCTGTTCGGAACCTGCAGACAAGTTTTTTGACGTGGCTGTTTTAAATACCAATACGATAGTAGATTTCGGAACACCTAAATTAGCAAAACACATCAATGATGAAACAACTGAATTCCCGGACATTCCTTCGAGTAAAAAAAAGGGCGATGAAGCCTCCATCTATGTGAAGAATAATATATTATTTATGGAAAAAGCGCTTAAAGATATCAAAGCGCTAACTGCAAATGATGATCACAGAAAAGCTATCAAAGAACAGTCAGTGGCACTCTACGAGTTTGTGATTCCAGTATATCAAAATGAGTATACTGCATATGCAAAGTTGTGCGATGCAAAAGCTTCGCAAGCGCAAAAAGATGAGATCATCAGATCGATTGAGGAAAAATATAGTGCGCAGTTTGAAAAGCACTATGCTGCGTTGCTCTCCAAGGGCAAAGCGTTCGCTAAAGACAATAACCTAAATGTAACCTGGAATTAAATTCCGGTTTCAAACCTCAAAATTGGTCATGGAATTTTACAGAAATAAAAAAAAGTCAGTCAAGCTGATCTTAGCATGCGCTGGAATATTGGTGGTACTTGTATTATTGTTTTTATACAGCATCGGTGCATTTGGCGACGTTTTCAGTGCTAAATTAGCCGCAGCTTCGGGTTTATTTGGATTGATCCTGGCGATCGTTATTACCAAAATGTTCATCTCCCTGACAGATAAGTCTGCGCTAATTATACTTAATAACGAAGGCATAATTGCAAAAGTTACCGCGGTGAGTAAAGCCGCAGGGCTGATGCGTTGGGAGGACATTGCAGATATGACTCTCAATAAAGTAGGGGGTGATACCTTGATCACACTAACAATAGATAAGCCGGAAAAATACATCCCGATTATTCGCAAAAAGCTTTCTAAATTGCTGACAGATGGCGCAGAAGATGACAACGGAAATTTAGAAGTTCACCTAACGGCATCCGCCCTCGATCTTGAAGCGCCGGAGCTGTTTACGGTAATTAAAAATTATAGAGATGGTATAATTACGATCTAACAATTTTGCGCTACTAGGAAAGAGAAAACCTGATCTGCTATCTAAGGCAGCTTACTTTAAAATCTTTATTCTAGTTTAATTAGGTTACAAATGTGATAAGTGTTATATCGATCACATTCGTAACCTAATTTGCTTTTGCAATTAATCCATTAAAACAGGAAAAATTACTGTGGCTCTGTATCTCCTATTTGCGTTATTACTGCGTCTGCCCCGCCTTGATTGCTGCTCCAGCTACATCATTGTAAGCAAAGCCAAGTATCATCATGCGCTTTTCATTTACGTTATGGGTAAAATGGATCCATCCGTAATGAACTTTACCGCTGATAATAATTTGCATAGCCAGGTATTTATCGGCTTTGGCTACCCAAGGCCCGTCATACAAATCCCCTTGCTGGCTATTTTCTATCACATCCAGCATCATTCCCTTTGTTAAATAGTTGCTCCAGCTGGTGTTGGCCGGCTCGGCAGCCCCTATCTGCATATCAGCATCTACGGGTTTTCCCCAAAAACCAACCACCAGTTCCTGGCTAACATCCAGTAACAATTTGGCCCCGCTTGCTGAAACCGGGCTCGCCATTAAAAACAAATGCGACTGATTATCCTGCCCAATTAAAACGCTGGTGAAGTAAAAATCATTCTTTCCATTGTGGTCGGCATCAATGGTTATGAATTTGTTGTAAGATAACTGCTGATTAATTTGGGTATAAACAATACTATTCTTAGTGGCCGTTGTACCATCCACAGGCTGGATCGTCTCCTGCTCTGGAATTACTTGAATTAATGGAGCTTTGTAGTCGCTTTTTTATTTTTTACAAGCGCACAGTAATAAAATTGCGCATAGCGCAAAGGTTAGGTTTGTTTTCATTTTTTTAATAATTACGTATAAAATTTATTCTTTTCAAACACCTGCATCATCGCATTTTATTGGTTTACGTTTTAATTTTACCACTCTTGCCGGTGTTGATTAATCATGCAAAGAACGTTAGCCACTACTGGTTTTCTATTTGATTTAAATCACAAAAGCAACTCTTACTTGTTCAATTTATGACGGTATCTACTAAGCGTTTCGCGGCTCATGCCCAAATAACTGGCAATATATTGCAGCGGTACGCGCTTAAAAATAGTGGGATGTTCCGCTATCAGCGTGTGGAAGCGCGTTTCTGGGGAATCTTTCAAAAACCCGCTTTCGCGTTTTTCTGCATGGATTACCTGCTCCTGAATAATGATGCGCGCCAGCTTATTCCACACCGGGTATTTAATGCACAACTCCTCCACTGCGCGGTAATTCAGTTCCACAAGCTCGGTTTCTTCCATTGCCTGGATGTAAATGGTAGAGGGCTCCTGTGAAAACAAGCTGCCAAAGGAACAAACCAAACCGTTTTCCAGCAGGAAACCCTTACATACCTGCCGGTCCTCCAGTTGGTAGTAATAACGGATACTCCCTTTTTCAATAAATGCGATAGATTCACAAAAATCTCCTTCATTTAAAAAATGTTCATTTTTTTCCAGTTGCCGGATACTTACCAATGCCTCCAGCGCTTGTCTTTCCTCAGGCGATGGGTTGATGAGCCGTTCGATATTGTAGAGCACTCTCATCTCAATAAGACGACAAAATGCAGATAAACGTTACAATATCAAGCAATTATATACTTAGCTTATCAGAGGCTGCTGCCAATCTAAACTTCCGACCTACCAACATACAGAAATAAAACACGGCATGATGATGGTGTTACCCGCATATTTAGTTTCGGCATCCACAACATTATACGGGCAATCGCCGTCACTGAGAGATCAGCAAATTGCGCTGATTACAAATGGGAAGCGTTTGATACTGCTTGCTGTGCTTGTCCTGACCAACAAATCATGACTAATTTTAAATTTGTTTTAAGGATAACAAGACTGCAGACTTTTTTGGGCATTCCGGGTGCCAAATATCCGGGCTAATTCAATGACTTGTACTTTTCAGTAAGCCAGCTTTCTGCAGCAGGCAGGGTTTCAAAAAGCACCGTAGTCACTTGGTTCGAATTTTGTTTTTTAAGCGCGATAGACGACATTTTTGAGAATAGATCGGGCGAGGTAACGCTGATATTATATCTTAAACCGCATTGGTAACAAAAGGGCCACATTTCGTCCCGGATCCAATCTACAACACCAATCCAGGCACCTTGCATCTCTTTGGTATCATGAACGTGAAAGCGGCATTTTTTGGCTTGTCCTTCATTTTTTTGCCACTGCATCATCCCCATCGAAGCTCTTTTCACTTCGTCTTCCGAGGAATTGCCGATCCAACGCATCAGCAAATAGTTTTTTACTGGTTGATAAACTAATGTTGCATAAATAACACCAGCTTCATTCCTGAATTTTTGAATTGCGATCACGGTTTTTGAATTGCTGACTAATTTAAGAATTACAGATGAAAAGTCACTCCATAGTTAGCTGCAAATGCGAAGGCTTTTCCCGGGTCTATTTTCGAAACATCTGGTTGGATATTCAAGTCAGGAATATCATTAACCGATCTTACCGGTTGCCCAATTACATGAAAATAATCAACAAGCAACCCTGGCGTGGCTAATGTCAATAGTTTGCCTGTTTTGTTGCCGGTATTTTTATACGTGTGCAGATCGTTTGACGGGATATGAATTACACTGCCTGGTAAAGCTGGTATCAGCGCACCATTTAACATAAATTCAAATTCGCCGTGCAGCACATAAAAAACTTCTTCGTCGGTATGCGAATGCGGTGGTGGCCCAGCCAGCGGCGGAACGGTTTCTTCCCAAACAGCATATCTGTTATTGGTTGCAGATCTGGGAACTAACACGGAAATAAGGATAGATAGAACCATGAGCTGCTCACGGTTCTCTTTTAAGTGGTTTTTACTGTTCATGATACCTTGTATTTATTACACAAAGTAACGGCAGAGCCAGTCTGCTATCATTTGATTTAGATCACAAAGAAAAGGCGGTTATGGGCGATTTTTGGTAATGACCACATGCTATCGGATCAAAAAGGTTGGCAAAGCGCCTCGTAGACAATTTCATCGCCACGTTATACTTTAGCGCTACTTGTGATTGCGCCTGGTTCAAATTGGTGCTTTCGTGAAAATTGAATGCTAAGCACAGTATCGCCTGACATATTTTGAGGCTGATATTTTCGATATAGTCTATATACAACAAACTGGCTACGCGTTGCGGCCTTTTAAATAAGCGCTGGGACTTAGACAACCTTTAACAATTGCCGTTCAATTTCAAACTATTCTTTTTCATCGTCCCAAAATCGGGTATGTTCGGGGGTGTTCGGGCTGTTCAGAGGCGTTTACAGTGTTTCCATTGTTGCGGGCGCGAACGTAACACAAAGACAGGGATAAACTATTACGTGTTCAGATTGTTATTTTGCCTGAAAGAGAAGAACTATAACCTCGTATAAAGCCGACGATAAGTCAGCCTACAAAAATCAGCTAATGGAAATTAAAGATTATGCTACCGAGATAGCTAACGTGGTGTTGATGACACCCGGCAATAGAAGCAGTTTAAGAACGGTAAAGGTTTATCACTGATGGATAAACCCAGCTATTTAAATTTCAAAGTTGACCAATATGCATGGAAGCCGGACATCAACTATCGCGTTCATCCGGAGCTATACCGCGTTGGCAAGGGCGAGCAGGGCGTACTGATCTGCGAGCCTTACAAAGGTGAGATTGGCCGGCACTGGCGCTTTAAAACGGAAGCCATCGCCATAGAAAGCAGTGATGCCATCTATAACCAATTCCTTGATTTTGTGAAGCAAGATGATTTTGTGGGGATGGATATGGCCCGCAAGTATTTGCAGATGGGTTATACCAGGGCAAGGCGCTACGCTAATTACAAAGGCGGCAAAAAGTACGATAAAGCGCACAACTACCAGCAGCTGCAACGCGGGACCGGCGAGGACGAAAAAGCCAAAGCCGCTGCCATTTTTTACCAAAAGTGGAAGGCTGCAGAAGGCATTGAACCTTACCGAACCTTAAAAGCGCAGTGGAAAAAAGAGAAAGGGTAACAGACCAGCAGCGCCCTTAAATTAGATGCCTTCGATAAGCTGATCAGGGGTATTGCTTTTCCATGGGGTAAATATCTGCATGATGCCGCACGAGGGATTGTAAGGGATTAGCCCGGAGGGCCGCAGCGAAGCGAAGCCCTGAAAAGCCCGGTCCGCAGGGGGTGCCATCATTAAACGAAATCCTGGATATTACATTAGGAACATGTAGTCAATACCTTGGGCAAATTTTAATATTCCAGCCATTTTTTGATCTTAATGCCAATTTGGTCGCCGGGTTTAAAGCGGTCGTTCTCGCCGTTTACCACACGCAGCAGTACACACTCGTTCCTGAGGATAAGGTCCTCGTAAAAACCTTTGAATAATACCTCCTCAACCGTCCACATCATCGCATCAGGTGATGCACTCAATCTGATCCATTCGGGATACACCACTACAAACTCTTTGGTGGTTGATATGCCGCACATTTCGGCCTCATTTGCCGTAAGCACATTGCAATTGCTCAGCAGCTCGGCAGTATATAAGTATTTAGGGTGTTGATAGAGCTTCTTGGGATGATCGGCCTCTACAATTTCGCCGTTGCGGATCACCACCAGTTCATCTGCCATTGACAGCACTTCTGCCGGGTCATGCGATACCATTACCACGGTGATGCCACTCTCTTTTACTATCTGCCGGATATCGTGCTGGAGGCCCTCCCTAAAAGAGGTATCCACCTGGTTAAAGGGCTCATCTAAAAATAACACCTGCGGGCGGGTAATAATAGCACGGGCAATAGCAACACGCTGTTTCTCGCCACCGCTCAGATCGGCAACACGCTTATAGGCCATTTGCATCATGTTCAGCTGGGTAAGTACTGCCTCCGTTTTTTCTTCCTTCAGCTTTACGTTGGTACTTGGCAGCATAGCAGCTACATTGTCCCACACACGGGCAAAAAGGTTTAAATCGTCGGTGTGCTGCGTAACCATCTTCATTTGCTCATGGCCCGGTATCAGCTTTTCCTCCGGCCCCCAAATACGCTCACCTTTAAAAAAAACCGTTCCCTCATTAGGAGAAAGTAACCCATACAGCATTCTTAGTAAGGTGCTTTTACCACTGCCGCTTTCACCAATAATAGCGGTTATTTTACCGGGTTGGATCTCGATACTGATCTCTTTAACCCCTGATGCCATAACACCAGGATACAACTTACTCACCGAAACCGCCTGCAGAAAAGGAACATGATCCATGGGGTGCAATATACAAATCTGTACCCTGGTTTGTAGCACAAAAGCAGGAACAGTGATTTAGCACAACAAAAGACTGACCAAATAAGCGGAAGAACTTAAAACCGAAATGCTACACAAATGAACACTCGCCGCAAATTAACGTCGGGAAACCCTGCAGATTTAATCCAACCGGTATCTTACCAGCCTACGCTCATCCCCACGTTAAAGCTTCTTAAACCGGCCTGTGCGGGGCTATCGTCGAAGGTATCGTTGAGGTAATATTTAGCATAGAAACCTATAGCGCCATAGCCTACTCTTAAAAATGGACCATAACGAAATTTAGTAAAGTGGTAATCACCGCTGCGTTTTTGATCGCCGTTTTGCTGGCTTTCCTGCTTCAGGCTGCTACTCAGCAGCAGGCCCATATCCAGCCCCCCTACAAAGTGAAATCTGCGGCCGTCGGCATCATCGCGGGTGCGAAAGTCGAACGCTACCGGTACGCGCAGGTAACTGGCGGTAAGCCGGTTTTTACTGTAGTTCACATTATCGGGCACAAAAGTTAACACGTCCTGGTCGCGCAATACGGTGCCGCGTTCGCGCAGGCGCAGGTTGATCCAGTCGAACCCGCCGGAAGTGTAGATCCTGAACGAACTGCTGAACCTATAACCGATTTGCAATACATCAAAACCGATGTTACTGCTCCGCCATGACCGGTACCGCAGAAAATTGTTTGCAGGCGAGAGTTTAAAGCTGCCATTATCGTTGAGGGTGGTTAAACCGATATCAAAGCGTGTAAAGGTAAGCCCGAACGAGAAGCCCGGTGCTTTTGATGACGTGTAGGAGGTATCGGGTTTTGCATCGTCATCATTTTTGCCAAAGCTTATGTTAAGTTTTCTTTTTTTAACTTTTTTAATGGTATCAACAACCGTGGTAGCCGAATCGGCCATTGGCTTTTTGGCGGTATCCGCCGGGTTAGTCTGTGCAAACACGCTGGCTGCAGCAAAACATATAATAAGGGTAAATATGGTGTGTTTCATTTTATTTATTGGTTGCTATAACTTCTTCTTTTTTAACTTTTACAATGCCCAGGTTTAAACCTGTAACTAATGATTCATCGTCATCCTTGTTACTGAATTCGATCAGCTTGTCTTTCCGTTTATCCACACTGGCTACCACTACATTAATAAGGTCGCCAAAAGTACTAATACCACGCTTTTTAAGGCGGGTTAACGCAATAGCTTTAACCGGTGGCACTTGTACCGATCCTACAGCCACGTCTGGCTGTGCATTGAGCTTAGCCGGTGCCTTTTCCGCGTTACTCACCAGCGATTGAACAGGCGGCAAAGTGACTGCTAACACGTCTGGCTGTTTTTGAACACCGGCCAAAGGATGCTCTTCAATTGCCGCTTCCCCGGGGTTAACGACAGCTAAAGCGACTTCTTGTTTGACTACACCGCTATTTTCTATGTTCCGCCGTTTTATGATGTTTTGGGGGGCCAAGGCAATAACTGGCTCCTGCACTTTTACTACTGCTGCCGGAGGGATATACTGCGGGGCCATAGTTACTTTAGGCTGCTGGCGGTTACGGGCTACTATTACCTGATCCGCTTTAACGTTCGTTACTTTTGATGGCTTTAGAAAGAACACACCGGCTGTGATCACTATCAGTATACTGGCAGCTATGCCGATAAAAGGTAAGGCCGAACGCCCGGGTTTACTTAAGTTTACTTCTGAAGCTATGCTGTCCCAACGCTCTCTGGAGGGTTCCGACTCAAAACTCCCGAGTTTGGAGCGGAATAATTCATCAAATTCTTTATCCTGCATACTCATAGCTTTTTTTTTCAATCTGTAAAATTTGTTCCTTTAAAACTGCCCTGGCCCTGGAGAGTTGCGACTTGCTGGCACCCTCGCTAATGCCAACTATCTCAGCGATCTCCTTGTGCGAATACCCATCAATGGCATAAAGGTTAAATACCATACGGTAACCCGGCGATAGGGCTGTTACCAGCGCTAACAGGTCTTTTGCCTCCAGGCTCGATGCCGCTGCTGCATTTACTGACGGTTCCAGCCCTGCCTCATCAAATTCAACCAGCTGCATCATGCGGTGATGTTTGCGGTAATATTCGATGGAGCTGTGCACCATGATGCGCCTTACCCATCCCTCAAAAGATCCATCGCCCCGGTAGTCCTGCATCTTTTGAAAAACCTTGATAAACCCATTCTGCAGCATGTCCTCGGCTTCCATCCGGTCGGTGGCATATCGCAGGCACACGCCCATCATTTTTGCAGCCAGCAGCTTGTACAGCATTTCCTGCGCCTTACGCTGCCCGGCTTTGCAACGCAATACCAGTTCGTCAATAGTGAGCCTAGGTTCCACAAACATCATTTAAAAGTAAGATGGCGATTGTTGCCTAATGGTTGCATGAGGTTGTAAATAATTCGGAAACAAGACAAGAGAATGATCTTCCTAATATAGATCATTGTAAAGTATATAAACGACAGCTGACCCCCAACTGAAAAAACTGGCTATATTTTCATTAATAAAGGCAATAATGCCTAAATTACAATCCTCTACCTAAATCATTTATGAAAAAGTTCCTTTCGTTAATAGTAGCCCTAATTTTACTCCAAATTCAACTCTCTGCTCAGGATGCTTATACCATTCTAAAACCCGACCGTGTTTTCGATGGTAACCAGATTCATCAGGGTTGGTGGGTATTGGTAAAAGGTAAGCATATTGAAGCCGCGGGAGAACCATCATCTATGGCGGTACCAGCCTCCGCTAAAGTGATAGTACTTAAAGGGAGCACGCTGATGCCGGGCATGATTGAAGGCCACTCGCATTTATTCCTGCATCCATACAACGAAACTTCCTGGGACCAGCAGGTGCTGACCGAAAGCCGCGCTGAACGTACGGCCCGGGCCGTAGAACACGCCAGAGCAACGTTGATGGCAGGATTTACGACAGTTAGGGATTTAGGTACTGAAGGTGCCGGGTATGACGATGCGGGATTAAAAACCGCCATTGACAAGGGGGTAGTGCCAGGACCGCGGATGCTGGTTGCCACAAGGGCTATTGTTGCCACGGGCAGCTACGGGCCCAAAAGCGGCGTGAGCGAGTTGAACCTGATAAAAGGTGCAGAAGAAGCGGATGGCAGCGAAGGACTTACCCGCGTAATACGCTCGCAGATTGGATACGGCGCGGATGTGATAAAACTTTATGCCGATTACCGGTGGGGAGTGGACGGGGCGTCGGAGCCTACTTTTACCGAGCAGGAACTAAAAACGGCCGTAGCGGTTGCTGGCAGCAGCGGCAGGCAGGTGGTGGTACATTCTGGTACCGAAGAGGGATTGCGCAGAGCCATAGCTGCCGGTGTAAGTACCATTGAGCACGGAGATGGCGGCACACCGGAGTTATTTAAACAGATGAAAGCAAAAAGAATTGCCCTTTGCCCAACGCTGGCTGCTACAGAATCCATCCAGTTCTACCACGGCTGGAAGAAAGGCATCGACCCGGAGCCGGAAAGTGTAAAGCATAAGCATTACATCTTCACCGAAGCACTAAAGGCCGGTGTAACCATTTGCATGGGCGGCGATGTAGGCGTGTTTACTCATGGCAATAACTCATTGGAAATGCTGCTGATGGTGGAGTATGGCATGAAACCTATAGACGTGCTTCGGTCGGCTACATCGGTGAACGCAGCAGTTTTCGGAATGAAGACTTCGGGGAATATCAAGGCAGGTTACGTAGCGGATCTGGTTGCCGTTAGCGGTGATCCTTCCGTAGATATTAAAGCCGTAAAGCAGGTAGGCTTTGTGATGAAGGATGGGGTTGTTTATTTGGGCAAATAAATATTACAGAAAGATTAAAATGAAAATTACCCAGGATTACACAGAATTAGTTTCCATTGAAGTTATAGAAGTCACTTCGGCGAACTATTAGGAAATTTTGTAATCGAAATAAAATTTAGTGATAACACTACCAAACGGGTTGATTTCAAACCATTTCTGATCAAAGCTCAACACCCGTCAATATCAAAATATCTGGATGAAAAACTGTTTGCAAATTCAGTCTAAATCAGGGAAATTTAAATTGGAACAATTGCGATCTGATTTTCCCGGTAAGCAATTTACATGAAGGCAGCATTGCATAACTTACCTCTTCTCCCTAAAATACTTATAAACCTTTACCGCCGACATGATAATGAGGCTAAAAAGGATAATACCAATAACGCCAAAGATCCAATTGACGGCACTTTTTAATACCACCAGGAAAACAATAGCGAACAGGAAAATAGTGGCTACTTCGTTCCAAAGGCGAAGCTGTAGGGAAGTCCACTTGTAGGTACCTTTTGCCATTTGCTTCATAATTTTCTGGCAAATAAAGTGATAGGCGATCAGTGCCACCACAAAAGTGAGCTTTACATGCAGCCAGGGCATTTTCCACAAACCGGGATTAAGATGCAGCATGGTAGCACCGGCAAGGATCACGAAATACATACTTGGAGTTGCGATGATCCACCACAGCTTCTTCTCGATGATTTCGAATTGCTCCGACAGGATGCTACGCGCAGGTTCCGGCTTATCCTGCGCCTCGCGGTGATATATAAACAAACGTACAATATAAAATAGCCCCGCCATCCAGCAGACTACAAAGATGATATGTATGGCTAAAACGTATTGGTACATGCTTTCCTAACACGTCATTGCGAGGCACGAAGTAATCTCCCGATCTGCATATTCGATCTGCATAGTTTAGAGATTGCTTCGTTTCTCACAATGACAATTTGAAATTCATCCTCCTACTCCCCCTTCAGGGGGCTGGGGGGCTTATCTATACTCTTTTATCACCTCAACCGCGTACTTCACATTATCAAACGGAATATCCGGCATGATGCCGTGCCCAAGGTTGAAGATGAAGCCTTTTTCACCTTTCATACGGTCGAACAGGCGGTAAATGCGTTCTTTGATCACTTTCTTATCGGCATACAAAATATGCGGATCCAGGTTACCCTGTACAGCAATACCTTGCGGTAAACGATTCTTGATATCTAACAGATCAACATTCCAGTCGATAGATACTACATCCGGCTTGGCCTCTGCCATTAGCGGTGCAAATACCGAACTGCCTTTACAAAATGAGATTACCGGAATATCTTTCCGGTTAAGCTTGCTAATGATCTCCACAATGTAGCGGTGCGAAAACTCGGTATAATCATCCCATGATAAAGCCTGAGCCCAGCTATCAAAGATCTGCACGGCATTTACCCCGGCAGCAATTTGCAGGTTTAGGTAGTCGGCTGTAACCGTTGCTATTTTTGACAATAACTGATGCGCCATTTCCGGGTGGTTGTGCAGCATCAACTTGGTTAGCTTAAAATCTTTAGATGATCCGCCCTCCACTAAATAACTCATTACAGTAAATGGAGCACCTGCAAAACCGATCAAAGGTATTTTACCGTTCAGCCGTTGCTGAATGACTTTAATGGCATCGGCCACATATTGCAGTTTATCGCCTACTTCAGTTTGCAGGTTATCTATATCGGCCTGCGTGCGTACCGGGTTGGCAAATTTGGGGCCGATACCTTGGGTAAAGCTTAAGTCGCCGCCCATTGCTTCACCGGTTACGAGTATATCGGAAAATAGAATAGCTGCATCAATATCCAGCAGATCAACCGGTAGCATGGTTACATCAGCAGCGATCTCCGGCGTTTTGCACATTTCCAGGAAGGAGTACTTGTTTTTGATTTCCCAGTATTGTGGCATAAAACGGCCTGCCTGGCGCATCATCCATACGGGTGGACGTTCTATTGCTTCTGAAAATGCGGCTTTTATTAATAACGAATCTCTCATAATATTGGAGAGGTAAGAAGATAAGAACCAGGAAGCAAGAAAAATCCATCTTGCTTCCTGACGCTTAAAGTCTTGCCTCTATTTTAGTGTTTTTTCAATTCCTGCTCAACGCGACTCATTACGTCTTTCATTTTAGCAGTTATTTTATCTTTATGCTTTTCGGCGAGTTGTAAATAGGCTTTGGCCTTTTCAAAATTACCGTTGCGTACATTAATATTGGCCACATGCATCAGCGCGGCCACATGGTCATTTGCACTGCGAAGCGGGTACTGGGCTGCTATTTCATAGTGGCGTTCAGCTTCATCATAATCTTTTTTCTGCATGCAGATACCGCCGTAGATGAACTCATAAAAACCCCTGCGCCGTTTACTCAGCCATTCCGGCCGGTTAACCTCATTCAACAAACGCTCGGCGCCACGATAATCTTTGTCGTGAAAATGCTTGGCGGCCAGTACAATTGGCCCCTGTTTATAATACCCCCAAATCAGCAGCACAATAAACATTACACAAACGGCAGCCAAAGGGTAAATGTGCATATACAAAACTACCGTAAGCAGTATCACAAAAAGACCGGTGACTAATATGCGTGCCCGTTTTGTAAACATGTACTAGTGCTGATCTGTAAACTTGTAACCCACGCCGCGGATAGAGTGAAAATATACAGGATTTTTAGGATCCGGTTCAAAATACTTGCGGAAGGTTAAGATAAAGTTATCGATGGTGCGGGTACTCGGATATACATCATAATTCCAAACCGTCTCCAGGATCTGCTCGCGCGATACAGCCTCGTTACGGCGCTCTATCAAAAGCTTCAGCAGCATTGTTTCCTTTTTGGTTAAAGGGGTAATGCTGCCATCCTCGTTCACCAATTCAAATGAATTAAAATGGATAGTTTTCTCACCTATTTTGTAGCTATTAAATTCTTTCAGGTCTTCCCCTTTGAGACTACGCTTAACCAGGTTATTAACCCTCAAAATCAGTTCTTCCAGGTTAAAAGGTTTTGTTAGGTAATCATCCGCTCCTTTTTTAAGGCCGGAGATCTTATCCTCATTGGTATTTTTGGCAGTAAGGAACATAATGGGTACTTCAGAGTTTTCCAGGCGGATGGTTTCTGCAACCACAAACCCATCAATCTCCGGCATCATCACATCCAGTATCACCAGATTAAAACGCTCTTCTTTAAAAATCTGGAGTGCTTTTTTACCGTTATTTGCTGTAGAAACTTTATAACCTTCCAGCTCCAGGTTTAATTTGATGGCTTCTAACAAATGGTCTTCGTCTTCAGCTAGTAAAATTCTTTTTTTTGTGGGCGTCATCTCTATAATTGGTTTATGCAAATACAACTTCAAAAACACTGCCTTCGGGGCGGTTATCCTTCACTCTAATACTGGCCTGGTGCTTATCCAGCACTTCTTTTACAATATATAATCCAAGCCCGGTGCCCTTGGTATTGCGGGTATCTTCGCTACCCACGCGGTAAAACTTATCAAAAATACGGGTTTTCTCATTATCGGCTATACCGATGCCATGATCAGCCACCTGGAAATACACCTTGCCATCTTTAGAAAAAAGTTTAACATCCACAGCCATACAAGGTTTTGAATATTTTACTGCATTCTCTACCAGGTTGGTTACTACCGAAGTAAGCGCAAACTTATCCCCGGTGATCTCTATCTTAGGCTCTATCTCCGCATTGATGATCTGCTGGTTGCAATCACATTTTGTAATCTGCAGTCGGTTAACAATACTATCCACCAAAACTGACAAATTAAACTCTGCTTTAGGAAAGCTGTAAGAGCGGTTTTCGATTTTGGATGCCAATAGCATATTCTCCACCATATCATCCAGTCGCTCTACATCTAAAAGGGACTTATCTATAAAATCAAGGATCTGCGCTTTACTCAGATCACGCTTCTGGATAGTTTGTAAAAGGATCTTGATAGATGCCAGAGGCGATTTCAATTCATGGGTAACGGATAGCAGGAAATTCTTCTTCTGCTCCATCAGCTTGCGCTCTTTGGCAAGCGACTTATGCATATAAAATGCACCTGTTAAAAACACGATAACAAACATAGAGCCTTCACCCATGATCATGGCAAACCGCCGGGGCTGCAGATTTACCAGCATATACCCCCACCACATCAGTTCTGCTACCGCATAAATGATAATGGCATAAAAAATAACAAGCGATTTCTTCATTTTCTTAGTGTGAATAATAAGCGGCAGGTGTTGCGTGTTTGCTAACTGCCTACTGGTTTCCAAACACGATATCAAGGCTATCAAAGATAGCTGTTTTTGTTGTTTCCAAATCGGCTATTGTATGGGCTGACGATATAAAGCCAACTTCGTAGCCTGAAGGACCTAAATAAATACCGCGGTTGATCAGTTCCCGGTGCATTACCTTAAATTTAAGCATGCTGGCCGGGTCGATATCATCTGCTGTACGAATGCTCTCCTTATCCGTAAAGGCAAACCAAAAGATAGAGCCTATGGTAAAAACCTTGAACTCATAACCACGCTCGGCCACGAATTTACGAATGCCCTCAACAAATGCTTCTGTTGTCTGCAGCTGGCTTTCATAGAAACCCGGTTTTACCAACTCACCCAACTGCGCTACGCCTGCTGCCATAGCAACCGGATTGCCGGATAAAGTGCCTGCCTGATAAACTGAACCTACCGGTGAAATATGATCCATTACTTCTGCCGATGCGCCATAAGCGCCTACCGGCAGCCCACCACCGATGATCTTACCGTAAGTTATGATATCCGGCTGGATACCGTAATAGCCGGCAGCGCCTTCAAAGCCTACCCTAAAGCCAGAAATCACTTCATCAAACAACAGCATACTACCATTGGCGGTACACACCTCACGCAGGTATTCCAGGTATTCTTTAGTTTGCAGTAATAAGCCATTGTTAGCAGGAATGGGCTCGATGATCACTACTGCTATCTGGTCTTTAAAATCGGCAAAGGCTTTGTCAACCGCATAGGTATCATTTAAACCAACCACAATTGTTTCATCAGCAAAGGCTTTTGGAATGCCTGCAGATGAGCTTTCCCCAAAAGTCACCAGTCCGGAGCCGGCCTTTACCAATAAAGCATCAGTATGCCCATGGTAGCAGCCTTCAAATTTCAAGATCTTATCGCGTTTGGTATAGCCCCTTGCCAGCCTGATGGCAGACATTACCGCTTCGGTACCCGAGCTTACAAAACGGATCTTTTCGATATAGCGGTTATTGCTCAGAATAAGTTCTGCCAGATCATTTTCCAGCGCAGTGGGTGCCCCGAAGGACATTCCGTTCTGCATCACTTCCATCACCTTATTACGAACAGCAGCATGGTTATGCCCCAATATCAGTGGCCCCCACGAGCAGCAAAAATCTATAAACTCATTGCCATCCGCATCCCAGATATGGCTCCCATCGCCTTTTTCAATAAAAAGTGGTGTACCATAAACAGATTTAAACGCCCTTACCGGGGAATTAACGCCTCCGGGGAAATAGGTCTTTGCTTTTTCGTATAATGCTGCAGATTTTGCTCTGCTGATATCAGGTATTTGCATCTTTTTATATTTAGTACCGGCATTGCCATGGTGGATGCAATGCTGCTTTATTCAATATTGCCCTACAGCCACTTATTTTCCAGCACTTCTTTAGCATGATAAGTTAGTATAGCTGTAGCACCTGCCCTGCGGATGCTGGTAAGCACCTCCATGGTGGCGCGCTGCTCATTTAGCCAGCCGTTTTGTACCGCAGCTTTTATCATTGCATATTCGCCGCTCACATTATAGGCAGCAACAGGCAGTTCGGTATTGTCTTTTATTAGTTTGATCACATCCAGGTAGGCCAGAGCGGGTTTTACCATGAGGAAGTCGGCCCCTTCCAGTTCGTCAAGGTTCGCTTCTATCAAAGCTTCACGCTGGTTGGCAGGGTTCATCTGGTAGGTTTTTTTATCTCCAAATTTGGGTGCAGAGTTCAACGCATCCCTAAAAGGACCATAGAAAGCACTGGCATATTTGGCTGAATATGACATGATGGATACGTTACTAAAGCCGGCATCATCCAGTGTTTTGCGGATATACCCAACCCTGCCGTCCATCATATCGCTTGGCGCAATAATATCGGCACCACTACGGGCATGGGCCAATGCCATTTTGCCTAAAATTTCTAATGTAGCATCGTTAATGATCTCACCGTTCTCTACGACGCCATCATGGCCGTCGCTACTGTAAGGATCCATCGCTACATCGGTAATTACGCATGCCTCGGGGAATTCCTTTTTCACCGCACGGATGGCGCGCAGGTAAAGGCTCTCTTCGCGGTGGCTCTCAGTAGCGTATTTATCCTTAAAGTCATCATGAATATTTGGGAATAAATCAAAAGACTTTAACCCTAATTTCATGCAGCTTTCTATTTCGCGCAGCAGGTTATCAATGGAATAACGAAATATACCGGGCATGGATGCTACTTCGGTCTTCTGGTTATCACCATCCACAATAAACAGTGGAAAGATCAGGTTAGCCGCACTTACATGCGTTTCCTGAACCATCTGTCGAATAACCTCACTTTTACGATTTCTTCTTGGTCGTTGTAACATATGCCCCCCATCCCCCTGAAGGGGGAGTTTTTTGAATTTTTTGTTTATTAATTGGCCCACTACAATTCCCCTTTAGGGGTTAAGGGCTCACATCCCAAACACCGCTTCTGCCAAACCTATTTCATCCGGAGAGAAAGGCAATTTGTAGCTTACACCCATTTCTTCGAATTTTTTACCTGTAGATTTGCCTATGGCAATGACCTTCTGCTGCGGCTGAAGCAGATTATCTATAAAATAAGCTTCAACGTTGCTCGGGCTGGTAAATACCAGGATATCAGCACCGGTTTGCTGTACATTTTCTTCGAGCACGGTTTCGTAAACCGGCAGATCGATAATTTTAGTATCAGCAGATAAACCTTGCTGTATACTCCTCATAGGATTATCTGCTCCGGGGAATAATATCGCTAAACCATTCGCTATAGCCGCAAAATCGGCGGCAACCTCTGTGGTATCGTTGCTTTCGCCAACAAAATCGGCAAAGTAGCCGTTTTTACGCAACATGTCTTCCGAGCCGGTACCCATTACGCCAAACTTTACATTTTTAGTAAACTGAGGCTTAAGCTGAAAGAAGTATTCAACCGCGTTTTTACTGGTGAAGAATACCCAATCGATATGTTTGAGGATATAGCTATCAAAACGCGTAATGGTTCGTACGGTACGAATAAGAGAACGTGCTTCTATTTCTATCTTATTTTTTTCCAGCGCCCTGCGGAAGTAGCTTCCGGAGCCGATATCCCTTGAAATAAATACTTTAGATGGGAACGTCCTGTCTTTAGCAAACTTAGCTACTATCTTTTGAGGTAAATTTTCCAAAGTATCCGACTCAATGAAGAGCCTGTCCGGAAAACCCTCGCCGTCTTCGGCTTTTGAGGTAAACACCTGGTATTTATCATCATCCTTACGGCAGTAAACACCAAGCGGCAGGTGGCAACCACCTCCAAATAACTTCAATATATTACGTTCTACCGAAAGCTGCGCAGCTACGTCAGGATGATTAAGATCCTGCAATGCTTCGTAAAGGATATGGTCCTTTTCACGAATCTGTATCGCCAGCACTCCCTGTGCAGGGGCCGGGATAAATTCTGTGGGCCCTAATTCTTCTACATGGAATTCGCTCAGGTCGATCCCCAGTCGGCTCACACCGGCTTTTGCCAGCATAATCCCGTGATATTTCTCATCGCGCAGCTTACCTATCCGGGTGCCTACGTTTCCACGAAGTTCCTTTATTTCCAAATCCGGCCGTACGGCTAATAGCTGAGCTTTGCGGCGATTGGATGATGTACCGATAAGGCCGCCAAACTTAACAGACAAGCGCTGACGTACATCTACACAATCCTTTAGGATAAGCAGCAGTTCGGCAGGGTCTTCCCGCTCTGAAACCGCAGCAATTACCAATCCGGGTGGGTTTTCAGTAGGTAGATCTTTGTGTGAGTGTACCGCAATATCTATCGTACCGGCCAGCAGTTCCTCTTCAAGCTCTTTAGTAAAAAAGCCTTTGCCTTCCAGCTTATCAAAGCTGAGGTTGAGGATGCGGTCGCCCTGTGTTTTTATAATTTTAAGTTCGGCGGATATGTGTATCGCTTCCAGGCTATCTTTTACAAAATTGGCCTGCCATAAAGCTAATTCGCTGCCACGCGTTCCTATTATTATTTTTCTGTCCAACGGGTATTAATTTTTACTGCAAATTTAATTTTTTACGGCAGGTTACGGAACCGTAATTGAACGAATTGCAACAATATGACCCAGGAAAGGTAAAAGCTTAAAGGCGAAAGGTTAAAGCTGGTGAATTTGACCGGTGCACTTATTAACAGTTACTACGAAACACCCAAGGTTGTTGATAGTAGGCTAACAGGGTATGGAGATTTTGAGGAGTGATATTCAAATGATCGACCCTTAATTTCACTTTGACATTATGATATCGATATTCGAGGCATGGTCTGGCCCCTCTGCCCTCAAAGTTGCCTGATACTTTGGACTCTAGTACCTGATCCCATTTACAAAATGCCGCAGAAGCAGTTTGAATACCTTTCAGACTTATTATTATTTGCGGACGGGAGTCTAAAAGAATTCTGCTCTTAAGGTAGAACTGATAAATAGCACAAATGGCAATAGGCGCGCCGGCTAAAGTGAAATCTGTGCAAAGGAAATTTATGCCTATGCACAAGAAAATAAGCGTCCCAGTCAATTTCACAACCGCATCATCTTTTGAATAATATATAATTGTTTGCCGAGGGATTGGATTTGATACAATAATATTTGGAGTAATAAGGCCCATAGCTTTTTATAAATAAAGCTAATGAAATAAATTTCAAACACTGGCGACTGTGGAGAATTTAGCTCAGGGTAGCCCGTTACTCTGATGCCGCGAGTTTAGCGAAGCGTAACCTACGCTGCCGCGAGTTTAGCGAAGCGTAACTCGTGGCAATACATGTTTAAAGCTTCCAGCTTTAAACACAATTTATTAATTTACCTGCATGAGCAGTAACTATAAATTTCGCGACCAGCAGTGCCTGTATTTTGTAACTTTTACAGTTATATGATGGATCGATGTGTTTACCCGGCGCGTGTATAAGGAGATACTTGTAGACAGTTTGAAGTATTGCATAGAGATGAAAGGACTAGAGTTATATGCATGGGTGATCATGAGCAACCATGTACATCTCATCATCGGCACAACCGGCCAGCCTTTGGAAAACATTATGAGAGATATTAAACGACATACTTCAAAAAAACTGACCACAGCAATAAGCGAAAATCCGCAGGAGAGCAGGCGCGACTGGCTGCTCTGGTTTTTTGAACGTGATGGCCGGGCAAATCCAAATAATGAAAAATTTCAGTTTTGGCAGCAGGGAAATCACCCCATCGAACTTTGGAGCAATCATGTACTAGACCAAAAACTTGAATATATCCACAATAATCCTGTAGTTGCAGGTTGGGTGGACGAGCCTGAACATTATCTATACAGCAGTGCTAGAGATTACGCAGGTGGCAAAGGATTAATCGATAAATTGATTTTTATATAATTTAAGCTGGAAGCTTAAATTGCAATACCACGAGTTACGCTTCGCTAAACTCGCGGCAGCTTAACAAAGGATTAATTGATATTTGTTTTCTTTATAATTTAAGCTGGAAGCTTAAATTGTGCAACACCACGAGTTACGCTTCGCTAAACTCGCGGCAGCTTAACAAAGGATTAATTGATATTTGTTTTCTTTATAATTTAAGCTGGAAGCTTAAATTGTGCAACACCACGAGTTACGCTTCGCTAAACTCGCGGCAGCTTACATAATGTATGCGGATGCAATAAGATTTAGTTACTGTTGATCATTATATCTTTCGCCATGATCATGGGTACACTGATATATTTCTTCTCCATGTAGTTCATCACCTTTTCCAGGATCTCACGCGATTCCTTGTCAAGGCTTTGTACTTCATCAGCAAAAACGGTATTCACAGCATTGTTACGGATCTCTTTAATCTTCTCCGGCACCTGGCGCATCGCTAGTTCGATGCGGCGTTGCTTCAGCATCACCAAAAACTCACTGATGTTTTGCTCAATGATAGCCTCAGCATGTGTAAGTTCGTGGTAGCGTTCCTGCAGGTTCTTCTTGGCTACTTCATTAAGCGAGTGTACTTCAATAAAGTTAACTTCAAATTGCTCCAGCACTTCAGCTGCCGTATCATTGGGGATAGCCAAATCCACAATGGTTTTGCGGTCGGTTTCCCCGTTTAATAACGAGGTGTAAATTTCCGGGGTTATGATGGGTTCTACTGCAGAGGTACAGGTAATAATCACATCAAAGCCTTTACTATAATTCTTTAAGTCTTCCAATTCAAAAGCCTCTCCTCCCAGATCTTTAGCTAATTGCTGCGCCTTAGAAAGGGTGCGGTTAAAAACCGAAAAATTGGAGAACCTATGTTTTTGAAGATACTTGGAGATATTTCTATTGGTTTCTCCGGCGCCAATGATCAGGATCCGCGCGTTTGAGCAAAGCTTCAAATCCTTCAATTTGCGATAAGCCAGGGAAACAACCGAAATTGGGTTCTTTGAAATATTAGTATAAGTGTAAACTTCCTTGGCCGTTTTTACAACACACTCCATAATGAGGCGAAGTTTATCACCGGTAAGCCCGGCTTCCCGGCCGTTGTCGTAAGCTTTGCGTAATTGAGCAAGGATCTCCTTTTCGCCAACGATCAAACTCTCTAACGAGCATGAAGTGCGTAAAAGGTGCTCCATAGCAGCATGATCTTCGTAGATAGAGGCAGCATCTAAAAAAGTGCCCATTGCGTGTGAACAAAGACCAATTTCCAATGCCTCAATAAATTCCTGGGCAAACTGCCTGTCTACCTTTTGAGGGGTGCTTAGCACAAATTCTACGCGGTTACAGGTAGCCAGGTAAAATATTTCGCCTATGTTAAAACGTGCTTTAACTTCATGCAACTTATCGGTAAGGTTTTCCTGGCATATAACCAACTTTCCCAATTCCTTCAGCTCAATCTGTTTATGCGTAAAAGCTATTACCTTTAGATACTTCAAAGCAGTTTTAAATTTGACCCCACAAAAGTAATATACCACGTGGGTTGCAATGTCAAGGCTTTGTCAAACAGAAGTATTTAGAATGTTTATAAATTAAGCGTAATTCGCAAAAACTTTCATCTTATTTGGCCTTTATTTCGTTTTTCAAAATATCTCAACTATGAATAATGCAAACATTTAAAAAAATCAGCCTGATAATTCTAATCATTGGCTACACGCTTGCAGGTATTAACCACTTTCGCAGTCCGGATTCTTACATCCACATCATACCTGCTTACCTGCCTTTTCCTGTGGTCTTAAACATAATGGCCGGATTTTTCGAGATTGCATTTGCATTATTATTAATAAGTCCGCGAACCCGGAAGGTTGGCGCTTACGGAATTATTCTGATGCTGATCGCTTTCATCCCGGTTCATACCCAAATGGTTGCAGATGCACCATTCCTTTTAGGTAAACTAATGGTTACACCATTAATCGCCTGGATCCGGCTGATCGTACTTCAGCCATTATTGATCTTCTGGGCCTGGTGGCACCGTAAGTAACCGAGAGGAAGCCGGAACAATGCTTGTACATTTTACTACAAGAGCTTACAGATCAATCATCAGCCTTTGCAACTGCTCGTACTTTCGGACTAATATCATCAAACAATTGCAGTAAATACCCGTTACGAAATTATGGATTTGCAAAGTATTGAACTACGTAATCTCGATGTACAGGATTATCAGGAATTAAAAAAATCGATGAAATCGGCCTACATCGATATGGATGAGGATTACTGGGATGCCGCGTCTATTAAAAAACTGATCAAACTATTTCCCGAAGGGCAAATTTGTGTTACTGTAAATGATGTAGTGGTAGGCTGTGCGCTTTCCATCATAGTGGACTATTCCAAATTTGGCGATACCCATACCTACAAACAAATTACCGGCGACAGTACCTTTAAAACACATACAGATAAAGGTGATGTGTTGTATGGTATAGATATTTTTGTGCATCCTAAATATAGAGGATTGCGCCTTGCCCGCCGTTTGTATGAGGCCCGTAAATCACTATGTGAAAACCTCAACTTAAAAAGTATTATTGCAGGTGGCCGAATACCCAATTACCAAAAGTTTCAAAATGATCTTACGCCAAAACAATATATCGACAAGGTAAAATACAAAGAGATCTATGATCCTACCTTGTCATTCCAATTGGCAAATGACTTCCATGTGCGCAAAATTTTGCGTAATTACCTCCCGGAAGATAGCCGCAGTAAAGGATTTGCTACACTGATAGAATGGAACAATGTTTATTTTGAAGAACCAACTACGGCAATTAATCATAAAACGGTTGTGCGGATAGGCCTGGTGCAATGGCAAATGCGCCCGTACAGTAACATTAGCGAGCTGATGAAGCATGCTGAATACTTTGTGGATGCGGTGAGTGATTACCAATCGGATTTCATCCTGTTTCCGGAATTATTCAACACACCGTTGATGGCGGACTATAATCACCTTGATTCGGCCAAGGCAATGCGCGAACTGGCGCAGTACACGCAGCCGCTTGTAGAGGCTTTTGCAAAACTAGCCGTATCCTACAATGTTAATATCATTGCGGGAAGCATGCCCAAGATCGAAGATGATTCGATGTACAACGTATCTTACCTCTTCAGGCGGAACGGCAGTATGGAAGAAACCACTAAGATCCACCCCACCCCTTCCGAAATTAATTCCTGGGGGATGCGCGGCGGAAACGAAGTGATCGCATTTGATACTGATGCAGGTAAGATAGGCATCCTCATTTGCTATGATGTCGAGTTTCCGGAATTATCGCGAATACTGGCCAGCCAGGATATGCAAATTCTTTTTGTCCCTTTCCTTACCGATACCCAAAATGGTTATAACCGGGTTAAGTTTTGCGCCCAGGCACGCGCTGTAGAGAACGAATGTTACGTAGCTATTGCAGGTTGCGTTGGCAATTTGCCCAATGTAAACAACATGGGTATTTCTTATGCACAATCGGCGGTGTTCACGCCATCGGATTTTGGATTTCCTACCAATGGGATCCAATCTGAAGCTACACCGAACAGCGAGATGATCGTAATAGCAGATGTTGATCTTTCCATATTAAACGAATTGCACGAATACGGTAGTGTACAGAATCTGAAAGACAGGCGGACGGACTTGTACAATATCAGCTTTAACGGGAAGAAAATATAAGCTACAACCAAGTCTACTAAACAAGCACGCATGACCTATAGTTAACGCGCCTGTTTTATGTAGTCACAAAAAATTTCATCGCGATGATTTTTTTGCTGCATCATGACTAAATTGCGCTTATGATCCGCAAAAACTACTATACCATCCCGGGTGCCAAAGGCAGGGCCATGTTGGCCGATGTTACTTTCGACGACACCAACTCTAGCGCCCCGCTGGTAATATTCGCCCATGGTATCCGGGGGTTTAAGGATTGGGGCACGCACAACCTGGTAGCCCGATACTTTGCCGAAAATGGCTTTCGGTTCCTCAAATTTAATTTTTCGCATAATGGCACCACAACTGTAAGCCCACTGGACTTTACCGACCTGATCGCCTTTAGTGACAACACTTTTAGTTTTGAGCTGGAGGATTTAAATGCAGTAATTGATTTTACCTGCGGCGGATCATATATCCCTGCAGTACGTAGTGTTTTCCTTATTGGCCACAGCATGGGCGGCGGTATTAGTATCATTAAAACAGCCGAAGATAGACGTATAACTAAACTGGTTACGATGGCTGCAATTTCCAGCTTTTATAACCTATGGCCAAAACAAGCCGAAGAGCAATGGAAGTTACAGGGCGTAATGTACCTGCCCAACTCGCGCACGGGTCAAAACATGCCATACAAAGTTAGCCTGTTAAACGATCTGGAGAATAACCCGGAACGTTTGGATATTGCTGCCAAAGCTGCCACAATAAGCCAGCCCTGGCTCATTGTACATGGCGACGGTGATACCAGCGTACCCTTAAGCCACGCCGAAGATCTGCATAAAGCACAGCCAAATGCCGGGTTGACTGTAATAGAAGGGGCCGACCATGTTTTTAATGCAACACATCCCTACCTGCCGAATACACTTCCTGCCACACTATTGCAATTTTGCGATGCAAGTATTGAATTCCTACTGAAATAAGTCAGCCAGATAAACCAAACTATTTACATTAGCGTTTTTGCAAAGTTATATTACTGCTAACAGCGAAATCATGAGTTTATCCGGATCACACAAATCGGGCAGCAAGTTTATCAATACCATACCAACCGAATCCGCCGGATTTGGAAAGTTTGTGCCTATCCTAAAAGAATACATCAATAATAAGGCAGAGAATACGCCAAAAATTCCGCTTGGCCCTTTTAAAACAGATGTATCTGTTTACGATACGCCTCCTGCCAGCGGTTTGCGGGTTACCTGGGTGGGGCATTCCAGTTTGTTGATTGAAGTTGATGGCATCCGTATTCTTACCGATCCGGTATGGAGCCAGCGTGTGTCATTTTCCCAGGCATTTGGGCCTAAGCGCTTCTTTCAGCCACCTATTACCCTGGCCGAACTCCCCAAACTGGATGTGATCATTTCCTCTCACGATCATTATGATCACCTGGACGAAGCTACGATCAAGTTCTTTGCCGATAAGCATGTCCCCTTTATTTGTTCTTTGGGCGTTGCCCGGTACCTCAAAAGCTGGGGCATTGCAGGTAACTATATACATGAAGTAGACTGGGGCGACAGCGTGATGATAGGCAATTGTAATATCACCGCTGCACCGGCAAGGCATTTTTCGGGGCGGGGCATCATCAACCGGGATGAAACTTTATGGTCGTCATTTGTAATTAAAGGGCCAAAGCATAATATTTATTTCGGTGCAGATTCCGGCTACTCCCCCGATTTTAAGGAGATCGGGAATACCTACGGCCCTTTTGATTTAACCATGCTGGAAATTGGTGCGTATGGACAGCACTGGGCGGATATCCACATGGGGCCCGATAATGCATCCAACGCCCATCTGGACCTGCGGGGCAACATAATGATGGGTATCCATTGGGGTACTTTTAACCTGGCTCCGCACGCCTGGTTTGAGCCGGCAGAAAGACTGGTAAATGCTAGCAAAGACAAAAATATTAAGCTACTTTTACCAGAACCAGGTAAACCAACAGAAGTAACAGGCCCGCTTGTTTCAGCGTGGTGGAAAAATTTCATGTCTCAGTAAGCCATTTGTTCTGCTATTTTGATAGTGAATTTTCTGTTTTCTGTAAAAACTTATATCGCCATAATGAAAAACGCTATTAAATCGCTTCTGGTAACATTTGGGCTATTTTACGGCTTTGCAGCCGGAGCGCAGACTGTTATTCCTCTTTGGAAGGAAGGTGCGCCAGGTTTTGAAAGCCGCCGCAATGAACCCGAGCAGGCCAAAGACTATTGGGTAAAAAACATCCATAACCCCTCCCTTACTGTCTATAGCCCTCCTGCGGGTAAAGCTAATGGCGCGGCAGTGATTATCTGCCCTGGCGGTGGTCATCGATTATTAGTTTATAATGCTGAAGGTGTCGCGCCGGCTAAGTTTTACAACGATTTAGGCATTACCGTTTTCATCTTGAAATATCGATTGGGCCGCGACACGTTATCTCCTTACAAAATAGAAGTCCATGCCAAGCAGGATGGCTACCGGGCCTTGCGCCTGGTTCGCAGCCGGGCGGCTGAATTTGGCATCGACCCAAACCGAATTGGACTGATGGGTTTTTCTGCAGGTGGCGAAGTGGTAGATATGATTGCATTTGGCGGCTACGAGGGCAACTCTCAATCCGTCGACCCAATAGACCGTGTAAACGCTAAGCCTAACTTTATTGTGCAAGTGTATCCTGGCCCTTCCTATGTGCCGGAACGGATTGCGCCAGATGCCCCGCCTGCATTTTTAGTGGCGGCGAATGACGATGCCTGCTGTTCACTACCGCTTATCCAATTATTGCAACGCTACCGCGATGCCAAAGTGCCTGTAGAGATGCACTTATACGCTCAAGGTGATCATGCCTTTAACATGGGCACCAACCGAAAGCTAAAATCTATCAACCACTGGCCGGATCGTTTGGCCGATTGGCTGGAAGACAGCCATATTCTTCAGCCCGCAAAAGATTTAAAGAAAGTACTTCATTAAAATAACTTGGAATCGGATACTGCAAATCGGCGTATCAAACCGGTTATGTATTTCATTTTAGATTAGGCTAATTATACTCGATACTTATTAGCAAAAGCCCCGATCTATATATGGCGTAACTACGATATATATAGACCAGGGCCTCCTATTAATTTCTAGTGCGATAATTACGGAATCAGCTGCTCAGCTTTTAACTGGTCAAACAGATCAAAAAACGAGTCGCTGGTTTTTTGGTAAACGGCAAAACCCAGTTTGCGGCTTTTAGACATATCTGTCATTACTTCTATCGGCCTCCCCAGGTCAAGATCAGTGTGCCAGGCGGATGCAAGGCGGCTCAGATCATGTTCTTTTAAATGGTAGCGCTCGGCAATATCTTTCCAAACCGGTGCATCATTAGCCATTTCTGCTTCCAGCGGGTGAATGTTACCATCGAAGCCGGAAGCCTCTACACCAAAATAATCTGCTATTTGTTTCCATAACCAGCTCCAGCGGAATACATCGCCGTTGACGATATTAAAGGCTTCGTTGCGACCCGCATCTGTGGTTGATGCCCAAAGCAATTGCTTGGCCAGCACCCTTGCGTCGGTTACATCAGATAAGCCGTTCCATTGTGCAGCAGAACCCGGATAGATAAACGGACGACCAGTTTCTTTACAAATAGTGGCATATACAGCCAGCGTGGTGCCCAGGTTCATCATATTGCCCACTGCCTTACCGATAACGGTATGCGGACGGTGAATGCTCCAGGTAAAGCCATCGCGAGCGGCGGCGGCATATACTTCGTCTTCCTGCGCATAGTAAAAGTTTTCTATGTCCAGGCGGGGATGTTCTTCTCTTAACGGGGTTTCTGGTAAAAAACCTTCTTTGGCGTAAGCCTCAAATGGGCCGAGATAGTGTTTAAGCCCTGTTACCAGTGCCACATGCTGCACGGATTTTTTTACCGATAACACGTCCAGCAGGTTGCGCACCATCAGGCTGTTCACACGGATGTTCTCCGCCTCTGTGTCATTCCGCATCCAACTGGTGATGTAAACATGGGTGGGGGCAATATCTGCCAATGCCTTGGTTAGGCTCTCTGTGCTTAAAAGATCAGCAGAAACCGGCAAAAGGCCGTTAATTTCCATATTCGGTTTACGGGCTAGCCCGTAGGTAGTCCATCCGTTGGCTAGTAATTCATTCGCCAGATTACTGCCGGTGATACCGCTTGCGCCTACTACTAATGCTATTTTATTCATGGTATTTGTTACGATTGTATTTACGCAACAAAGGTGGGGAAGCAATGTTGCGCTACAAAGGACATAGCTCACAAAAATCAAGTGACAAAAGTCACATCAATGGTCGGCCATGCGACTGAGTGTTTCGCGGGAGATACCTAAATAGGAGGCGATAAGCGCTTTAGGCAAACGCTGTGAAAGTTGCGGATAAAGCGAAAGGAACTGATCGTAACGATCTTTTGCGCTTTGGCTCATTAACGACTGAATCCGTTTTTGCAGGGCGATATAACCCGCCTGCGTTTTTTTGCGGAAAAAGTATTCCATTTTTCGAAGTTCAGCACAAAGCTGCTCCCGCTTTGCTAATGAAATGGTATATAACTGGGTATCTTCCAGGCAATCAATATTTAGCGTTGCCGCCTGCGCATTGTGATAAGCCTGCGGATCGGAGATCCACCAGTCTTCCATAGTAAACTGTAAAATATGTACTTTGCCGCTTTCCTCTGTAAAAAAAGATCGCAACAGCCCTTTCACCACAAAGTGATCATTTGGCGCTGAATTGCCCGCCTGTTGCACATACTGGTGTTTTTTATACGACCTGATATCGAAGTGAGACAGCACAAACCTAAACTCTTCATCGGTTAGCTTAACAATTTTCTCTATCTGGTTCCTCAGAATCTCTTCCACTGTCTAAATACTTGCGGATAAAAATAGCACAAATTCGCGCTCTGCATCCCTGTCGAAACAAAATAGGCCCAAATCTGATGACCGGGCCTGTTTGATGTTGCAATGGAGTCATTGATTATTTCACACGCTCCACGTATTCACCTGTGCGGGTATCAACTTTTACACGGTCGCCCTGGTTTACAAAAAGAGGAACCTTAATTTCTACGCCGTTCTCTGTAGTCGCCGATTTTAGCGCACCTGAAGAGGTATCGCCTTTAACAGCCGGTTCGGAATAAGTGATTTCCAGCTCAACAAAATTTGGAGCGGTCGCCATTATTGGCTCTTCGCTTTCAAAAGAAACGATGACGCTCATCCCCTCTTTAAGGAATTTAACAGCCGGGCCAAACAATGCTTTAGGAATGTTATGCTGGTCGAAACTGGTGTTATCCATGATCACCATGTAATCACCGTCTTCATACAGGTATTGAAAATCGTTAGTTTCCACGCGGCAAATTTCAACCTGCTCGTCGGTTGCCAAACGAGCCTCTACGATCCTGCCGGTTTTAATATTCTTAAATTTATCTAAATAAAAAGCGCCGCCCTTACCCGGGGTACGGTGCAATACTTCTGTTACGGTTACCAGTTCGCCGTTAAAGCGTAAAATATTTCCTACTTTAATTTCAGATGCCTTTGCCATTTGTGAAAATTTTGACTGCGAAGATAAATTAAGTTGCTGTAAACCCTACTATTTAAACCGTTTATGGCGTGCAAAAAAAACTATTTCTGGCTTAGGTGGTCAACAAGGAAAGTAATTAACGAAAATTTGGTGCTTTCATACTTTAAAATAAGGCATGTACAATTTTCTTATACCCAAATCATCTGCTTGTAAATGCAATTAAAAAGTTATTCCTGAAACGTATTGCCGCTTTCAGCGTTTAAACTAAAAGGAGATTAAAACAATGGCAAACTTTCAGGATATCATCGCATCAGACAAACCAGTTCTTGTTGACTTTAGCGCCGAATGGTGCGGCCCATGTAAAATGATGCCACCGATTTTAAAACAGGTAAAAGATGCTCTTGGCGATAAGGTGACAATTATTAAAATTGATATTGATAAAAACCCGGCTGCCGCCAGTGCGTACAAGGTGCAAAGCGTGCCTACGCTGATGGTTTTCCAAAATGGGCAAAGCAAGTGGCGCCAGAGTGGGGTGATCCAGGCAGGCCAATTGCAGCAGGTAATTCAGCAGTACATAAAGTAAATGAAACCCGATAATCTATCGAGAATGCTGTTTCAAATTCCAAAAATTTAATCCGTATATCTTTTTACTATTATTTCACTTCCGGCTTTGGGGCTTCATCGCTAACCGCAGGCTTGCGCAGGTAAAACCACGAGAGCAGGTACAGGCATAATAAGCCCAATAAAAAGCCACCTAAAACATCTGTAAACCAATGCGCCCCGAGGTAGATGCGTGAGAATGGAATAGAAAAAATCAGGAAGAGGCTAAGCCCCCCAATAACTATACGCAGACCTTTTGCAACGCCTTCCAGCTGGTACATTAAAAGTGTAAGGAAACCAAAAAACACCACGTAAAATAATACGTGGCCGCTTGGAAAGCTTTGCTGGGTAGTTTTGAATACTACCCTGACAATATCATCACCAGGACGCGGACGGTTTATCAGCGCTTTTACTATGGTGCTTACTAAACCAGCCAACATGGTAAGCAGTACGTATATTGCCGCCTTTTTGTACTTAAATATGAATAACACCAGGCTGGTTAAAACGATCATCACCGGAGACTCCGGCATGTAACCAGGTAAACTGATGATGGACATACTGGTATCCAAAAACTTATTCTGGTGCTCTTGTATCTCTTTAGAGAACTCCAAATCAATAAGTGAAGTTGGATAGATGATCACCAACGCGGTGAGCACCAAAAAGCCAAGGCTAATGATGGCCAGTAACCAGGTAAGTATGCGCTGTCTGCGTGTATTCATGGGCCAATTATTCCCTTAAAAGGGAAATTTTAATTCGTGCGATGATACGCCTTTTTTCACAGGATTCGATTTTAAATTAAATCTTTCAGGTGTTTATAATTCGATTTTACGGTATCCAGTACTTCGTCCATCTGTCCGTTCAGTATTAATTTTGTCATGGATAGCGCCATACCTTTTACCTGCGCCATTTCTACCTTTGGCGGCATCGCCAGCGCGTTCGGATCGGTAAATACATTCACCAGCACCGGTCCGTTAAACATCAGCGCCTCGCGCAAGGCCTGTTTGGCATCTTCCGGATCCTTTACGGTAATGCCTTTAATCCCCATTGCCTTGGCTACCATCGCAAAATCCGGGTTCAACATATCGGTTTGCCAGTCTGTTAAACCTGCCACTTCCATTTCCAGCTTCACCATTCCCAACGAACGATTATTAAATACAATGATCTTCACGGGCAGGTTATATTGGGTAATAGTTGCCAGATCGCCAAGCAACATCGACAGCCCACCGTCACCGCAAAGGGCAATCACCTGCCTGCCCGGGCAAGCTAAAGCCGCCCCTATTGCTTGTGGCATAGCATTCGCCATGGACCCATGGTTGAACGAGCCAATCATTTTACGCTTGCCGGTAGCACTGATATAACGCGATCCCCAAACACAGCTCATGCCGGTATCCACGGTAAAAATAGCATCATCGGTAGCCAATTCATCTATTAAACTGGCAATGAACTCCGGATGGATCTTTTCCTTTTTGCCTCCATCAGCTACATAAGTTTGCATATTATCTTTAACCCCGGCATAAACTTCCAGTTGAGCCTTTAAAAAGCTATCATCCGTATTTTGTGAAATTAAAGGTAATAATGCAGTTAGCGTATCTTTTATATCGCCGCATAAGCCAACTTCAACCTTAGCCCTGCGGCCAATGCGTTCAGGTTTGATATCTACCTGCACAATTTTACAATCTGTTGGCATGAAAGGCGTATATGGAAAATCCGTTCCCAGTAAAAGTAGCAGATCACTTTCGTGCATGCTATGGTAAGCAGATGGTAAACCTAAAAGACCGGTCATGCCCACTTCGTTTGGATTATCATACTGGATGTCCATTTTGGCCCTAAAAGAATAAGCCACGGTTGCATTAAGCATTTGAGACAGCCGAACTACCTCATCATGTGCTTCGGCAGCACCGATACCACAGAATATGGTGATCTTTTGATGTTGATTGAGTAAACCAGCTAGTTGAAGCAAGTCAGCATCTGACGGGCGCACCACGGGCTGAGGGTTAAAATTAGCTGTTGCGGTGAGGATCTCCACCTGTTCCATACTCGTCAAATCGCCTGGTACGCCAATAACCGCAACGCCTTTACGATGTAACGCTGCCTGAATGCCAGCCTGCAGCATGCGGGGAAATTGCTTGGGAGTAGTAGCAACCTGGTTATAATAACTGCAATCTTCAAAAAGCTTGATGGTATTGGTTTCCTGAAAATATTCTGTACCATACTCAAAACTTGGAATAGTAGATGCAATGGCAATAACCGGTGCGCCGGAGCGATGCGCATCGTACAGACCATTGATCAAATGCACATGCCCAGGGCCGCTGCTACCTGCGCAACAGGCCAAAGTACCCGTTACCTGCGCTTCTGCGCCGGCTGCATAAGCGCCTGCCTCCTCATGCCGAACATGCACCCACTGAATACTGCCTTCGCGCCTCACCGCATCGTTTACTTCATTTAAGCTGTCGCCGGTAACGGCGTATATTCTTTTGATGCCTGCTTCTACCAACATCTCAACCATTTGGTCTGCTACGTTTGCCATATTAAAACTTTATAATAGACTAACCTGATAAAGGGTTAAGGGTTTTTAAAATCAAGAAAAATGAAAGGAGGATTATTAATCAGCAGCAAATGAAACTGAGTAACTAAATTTAGATGGACACAAACCGATGAAAGCATTTCCAACAGGTCATTTAAACAAGAGAGCCCGGGGGATTGGGTATTAGTTTACCGAGGAAATTACTAGAAGCAAGAAAGTGAGCCCCGTATCTGAAGCGAAACATTCAGATTGGCAGCATAGCAGCAATTAAAACAATGAGCGAAACCTAAATTTTAGCATCGGAAAGTTTGACTCAAATAAAATAAAACGTTTACAATGCTCAGTGCCTGCTCAGCGACTACCGTGATTAAAATTAGTTGGTACAACAACCTAAAACAAAAACGGCCTCCAAAATTTGGAAGCCGTTTTCAATATCAGTAACGGGCTAATTACTCGCCTTTTTCTGCATTTTCTTCATTCTTAGCAGGAGCTGCAGGAGCTTCTTCTACAGCCGGAGCAGCTTCAGCAACCGGAGCAGCATCAGCAACTGGAGCAGCTTCAACAGGTGCATCAGTAGTTTTCGCTTTAGCAGCACCACCACGACGACGTGTTGATTTCTTTTCCGTTTTAGCAGCTACATCTTTACCGTAAACAGTGTTGTAGTCAACCAGCTCGATGATCGCCATTTCAGCATTATCACCTAAACGATTCTCTAATTTCACGATACGTGTATAACCACCCGGGCGGTTAGCAATTTTCTCAGCAACATCGCGGAACAGCATGCTTACTACTTCTTTATCCTGTAAGTAACTAAATACTGTACGACGAGAATGCGTAGTATCATTCTTTGATTTAGTTAATAATGGTTCAACATACCCGCGTAAAGCTTTTGCCTTAGCTAAGGTTGTTGTAATGCGCTTGTGTTGAATAAGCGAAGATGCCATGTTAGACATCATCGCTTTACGATGGCTGTCTGTGCGGCCTAAATGGTTTACTTTTTTACCGTGTCTCATTGTTTTTTAATTTTTGCACGTGCATACCGTTGGGCGACTTTTCTTAATCAAGCCCGCGGAATTACGCTAGTTTTAGAATCAAGAACAAAGACATAAAGATTCAAGAAAATAGTCTTGCTTCCCACATCTTACACTCCTGCCTCTCAATTGTTATTCTTCGTCTAACTTAAATTTAGCCAGGTTCATACCAAAAGATAAACCTTTTGATTTAACCAGGTCCTGAATTTCAGTTAATGATTTTTTACCAAAGTTTCTGAATTTAAGCATATCAGCTACATCGTAAGAAACCAAGTCGGCCAGGCTGCGGATATCAGCAGCTTTTAAGCAATTCAATGCACGTACACTAAGATCAAGATCAACCAATTCGGTTTTCAAGATCTTACGCATATGAAGAATTTCTTCATCAACTTCTTTTGTCTCCTCTTTAGCTTGTGCTTCCAACATCATATTCTCATCAGAGAAAAGCATAAAGTGCTGGATCAGGATCTTAGCGGCTTGCTTTAACGCATCTTCCGGATGAATAGAACCATCTGTAGAGATATCAAGGATCAATTTTTCATAATCCGTTTTTTGCTCTACACGGTAATTTTCAAGCGTGTATTTAACGTTTTTTATAGGCGTAAAGATAGAATCGATAGCTATAACCCCTACGTTAGCATCCGGGTTTTTATTTTCTTCGTTAGAAATGTAACCACGGCCCTTAGCAACAGTAAGCTCAACTTCAAGCGTTACTGATGAATCCATGTTACAAATAACAAGATCAGGGTTCAATACAGTAAAATTGTTTGAAAATTTACTCACGTCGCCTGCCTTAAAAGCATCCTGACCGTTAATGATCACAAATATTTTCTCATTATCGCCAGATTCACCTGTCTTTTTAAAACGAACTTGTTTTAAATTAAGGATGATCTCGGTAACGTCTTCTACCACACCTTTGATGGTTGAAAACTCATGCATCACGCCAGATATACGTACTGAAGTGATAGCATACCCTTCTAATGAAGAAAGTAAGATACGACGCAGAGCATTACCAATGGTTACACCGAAGCCTGGTTCTAACGGACGAAACTCAAACGTGCCATCAAAATCATTTGATTTCTGCATGATAACCTTGTCTGGTTTTTGAAATGCTAAAATTGCCATTTATATCTTTTGTTTATTGTTAGTTTGATAATAGATTTGAGATGCGAGATATGAGATGTGTGAACTAAAACGCCACTCCCGAAAACCCCTATCCAAATCGCCTGAAATTGTAAATGTTGTAAACTGAAAATTGAGATATGGGATTTGCGAATCAATCTCAAATCTCATATCTCTCATCTCAAATCTAATTCTTATTTTGAGTACAACTCCACAATAAGGTTTTCCTTAATGTTCTCTGGTATCTCATCGCGGTTTGGATAATTTAAGAACTTGCCTGTTAATTCGGCAGCATCCCATTCCAACCAGCTATATTTGTTAATCTTACGACCAGCAACAGAATTACTGATAGCCTCAAGAGACTTCGATTTTTCACGAACAGCGATAACGTCACCAGCTCTTAATTGGTATGATGCAATATTTACAACAGAACCATTAACAGTAATGTGTTTGTGACCAACTAACTGGCGTGCACCAGAACGTGTTGGAGCAATACCTAAACGGTAAACTGCATTATCCAAACGTGCTTCCAGGAACTTCAACAAGTTTTCACCAGTGATACCATCTTTTGCTGATGCAGTATGGAACAAGTTCTCGAACTGACGCTCTAATACACCATAAGTATATTTAACTTTTTGTTTTTCCATTAACTGTACCGCGTACTCAGATTGCTTTCCTCTTCTTTTAGAAGCGCCATGCATTCCGGGTGGGTAGTTTTTTCTTTCCAACGCCTTGTCCGGACCGAAGATCGGCTCGCGGAACCTACGCGCAATTTTTGATTTTGGGCCTGTATATCTTGCCATTATTTGTGTGTTTTAAAGTATCAAACAGCCTGTAGCTGCCGAATCTTAGCTTTAAAAATTTAGTGAATTAAACTCTTCTGCGTTTTGATGGACGGCAACCGTTGTGTGGAAGCGGTGTGATGTCCTTAATGGTAGTTACTTCGATACCGGTTGTTTGCAATGTACGTATTGCAGATTCGCGGCCTGAACCAGGACCTTTAACAAAAACTTCAACCTTACGTAAGCCTAAATCGTAAGCTACTTTACCGCAATCGGCAGCAGCCTGACCAGCAGCGTATGGTGTGTTTTTCTTAGAACCTTTAAAACCCATTTTACCAGCAGATGACCATGACACTGCCTGGCCGCTTTTGTTGGTAAGGGTAATAATGATATTGTTAAAAGTTGCATTGATGTGTGCTTCGCCAACCGACTCTACAATTACAATGCGTTTCTTGGTAACTTTTTTGGTTTTTGCCATTGTCTTAATTATTGAGTTGATGAATTACTGAATTAGTGAATTCTAATTCGGACCCATTAACCGTTTTTATAATTTTATATTCCTGGCGAAGGGCATGGTATCAATACCTGCCACTCACCAATCATTATTTACTATTTAGTAGCTTTCTTTTTGTTAGCAACTGTTTTACGTTTTCCTTTACGGGTACGTGAGTTGTTTTTAGTACGCTGACCACGTAACGGCAAGCCTTTACGGTGACGGGTACCACGGTAGCAACCGATATCCATTAAACGTTTGATGTTCAACTGAACTTCAGAACGCAACGAACCTTCTACCTTGATCTGATCGTTGATGATCGTACGGATAGCAGTTAACTGCTCATCATTCCAGTCCTGAACTTTGATATTTTCATCAATTTCAGCCTGTTTCAAAATTACTTCGGCGGTTGAACGGCCTATACCGTAAATATAGGTTAAACCTATAACGCCTCTTTTGTTCTTTGGTAAATCAATACCGGAGATCCTTGCCATATTTTTCTTTGTGTTTTTACGTAATAACCGAACGGCGGGCCACCGTTGTACGGATCACTACAATTTTCTTAATTATCCCTGACGCTGTTTGTATTTAGGATTCTTTTTGTTTATCACATAAAGTTTCCCGTTACGGCGGATGATCTTGCAATCAACACTGCGTTTTTTAATGGATGCTCTAACTTTCATCTCGTTGTTATTTATATCTGTAGGTTATTCTTCCTTTTGTTAAATCATACGGGCTCATCTCTAACTTCACCCTGTCACCAGGAAGAATTTTGATATAGTGCATACGCATTTTACCCGATATGTGTGCAATAATCTCATGACCGTTTTCAAGCTCAACTCTGAACATTGCATTTGACAACGCTTCCCGAATTGTACCGTCCTGCTCGATCGATGATTGTTTAGCCATATTTTATTGATTATTACTTAATTATACACCCCAAAACCGGGATGCAAAATTAATAAAAATATTTTAATTATTCGATTTTTCTTGTAAAACTTTATCAATGTACGAAAACGTTGATAAAATGTCTGCTTTGCCCTTTTTAACAGCAACTGTGTGCTCATAATGGGCGGATGGTTTCTTATCAACCGTTGATACGGTCCATCCATCATCCCAAAACTTAACACCGGCACGGCCAGCGTTAATCATTGGCTCAATGGCGATAACCATACCTTCCTCCAATTTGATGCCCGACCCACGTTTGCCGTAATTTGGTACCTCCGGCTTTTCGTGAAGGCGTGTACCTACACCATGACCTACGAGTTCCTTTACTACACCAAATCCGTTTTTTTCAGCATGCTCTTGTATGGCATAACCAACGTCGCCTATTCGCATTCCAACTACCGCTTTCTCAATACCCAGATCCAGGCATTCTTTGGTTACCCGCATCAGCTTTTTAGTCTGCTCATCAACTTCGCCAATGGCAAAAGTATAGGCCGAGTCTCCGTAGAATTTGTTCAGAACAACACCGCAATCAACAGATACAAGATCACCGTCAACCAAGGGCTTTTTACTCGGAAAACCGTGTACCACCTGATCGTTAAGCGAAATACATAATGAATATGGGAATCCCCCGTAATTCAAAAAAGCCGGGACCCCTCCATTATCACGGATAAAGGTCTCGGCTAATTTGTTTAATTCGAGTGTAGTTACACCGGGGCCTATAACCTTGGCTATTTCCCCGTGTGTTTTGGAAACAAGTAAAGAACTTTCTCTTATCAGCTCTATCTCTTCAATAGACTTATAAATGATCTTAGACATGTTTTATATTAGATGGCTGTTGGTGTAGTACCAGCAGCTGCAGGAACGCCTGAGCGCCCTTTGATCCGGCCTGTCTTCATTAATCCATCGTAATGACGCATTAATAAGTGGCTTTCTATCTGCTGTAAAGTATCTAACACAACCCCTACAAGAATGATCAGCGATGTACCACCAAAGAACCTTGCAAATAAGCTGCTTACTCCAACCATACTGGCAATAGCCGGTATAATGGCAACAATAGCTAAAAAGATAGATCCAGGTAAAGTGATCTTTGAGATCACCTCATCAATAAAGGTTGTAGTGGCATTACCTGGCGCTACACCCGGTATAAAACCACCATTCTTCTTCATATCATCGCTCATCTGTTTAGGATTAACGGTAATTGCCGTATAGAAATAAGTGAACAGAATGATCAATATAGCAAATACGAGGTTATGTTGCCACGAGTTGTAATTTGATAACGCGATCAAAATTCCGTTTGATGCTGCACCGGGATAAAACTGGGCAATTGTATTAGGTATAAACATTAATGCCTGCGCAAAAATGATTGGCATTACACCGGCAGCATTTACCTTTAAAGGTATGTACTGGCGTACGCCACCGTATTGTTTGTTACCCACAATACGTTTTGCGTATTGTACAGCAATCTTGCGTGTTCCCTGCACAATGAGGATGGTAAACATTACCACACCCAACAGTGCTACAATTTCAACGATGAAGGTAATTAAACCACCAGCTCCACCGGTACGGGATTGAAATTCAGTAACGAAAGCACTTGGCAACTGGGCTATAATACCCACCATAATGATTAGCGAAATACCATTTCCAATACCCTTATCAGTGATCTTTTCACCTAACCACATTACAAATAATGTACCTGCGGTTAATACGAAAGTATTTAGGATAATAAAGTATGGATTTGGGATCAGCATTGCATCAGCTCCAACCTGAGATTTCAGGTAACCAATAGCCTGCAACGCAGTGATCGCTATTGTTAGATAACGGGTCCACTGATTAAGCTTGTTACGGCCGCTTTCACCCTCCTTTTGTAACTTGGTAAAATAAGGCACCGCTATACCTAATAACTGAACCACGATGGATGCAGAAATATAAGGCATTACACCCAATGCAAAAATGGAAGACCGTGAGAATGATCCGCCTGCAAACATATTCAGCAATCCTACCAGGCCTTCTTTAGCTTTAGCAGAATTAAGAGTAGCCGCATTTACACCCGGCAATACGATAAACGAACCAACGCGGTATATCAAAAGAAATAAGAGTGTGTTTGTTATACGCACTCTTAGATCCTCAATTTTCCAGATGTTGGATAATGTGGTGAAAAATTTCTTCATCGAAAATTATAACTTTACAATAGTTCCGCCAGCCGCTTCAATAGCTTTTTGAGCAGTAGCAGTAAATGCATGTGCTGTAACTTCTAACTTGGCAGTAAGCTCGCCACGGCCAAGGATTTTAACCAGGCCATTCTTAGATACCAAACCATGTTCTTTTAATGTATCGAAGTTAACTGTAGCTAAGGTATACTTTTCAGTTAATGCTTGCAATACGTCAAGGTTAACACCAACATATTCCACACGGTTAGGGTTTTTAAAACCTACCTTAGGCACACGGCGCTGTAATGGCATCTGGCCACCTTCAAACCCTACCTTGGTAGAGGTACCTGAACGTGAACCGGCACCTTTATGGCCACGGGTTGATGTACCGCCACGGCCACTACCTGTACCACGGCCAATTCTTTTCCTATTTTTGGTAGAACCTTCTGCAGGTTTAAGATTACTTAAATTCATGATATTAAATATTTTCTACTGCTACCAAGTGGTTTACTTTACGTACCATACCTATAATAGCCGCAGTGGCTTCAACTTCCACACTGTGGTTAATTTTCTTAAGGCCTAAAGCCTCAACAGTTCTTTTTTGGCGCTCGCTTCTGTCGATAACGCTTTTTATCTGTGTTATTTTGATTTTCGACATGACTGATTATCCGTTAAATACTTTGCCTAAACTGATACCGCGTTGTTGAGCTACTGTGTGTGCATCACGTAATTGTGATAATGCAGATACAGTTGCTTTAACCACGTTGTGTGGGTTTGATGATCCTTTAGATTTTGCCAATACATTATGTACACCGGCAATTTCCAACACAGCACGCATTGCACCACCAGCTATAACACCGGTACCGTTTGCTGCTGGTTTGATAAATACAAAACCACCACTGAATTTACCTATCTGCTCATGAGGGATAGTAGCGTTGATAATAGGAACTTTAACTAAGTTCTTTTTAGCATCGTCAATACCCTTAGCAATTGCCTCGGTAACTTCTTTTGCTTTGCCTAACCCGTAACCTACAACACCGTTCTCATCACCTACTACCACAATGGCAGAAAAGCTGAATGTACGGCCACCTTTTGTTACTTTGGCTACACGTTGTATGCTCACCAGGCGATCTTTTAATTCGATCTCGCTGGTTTTTACTCTTTTTATGTTGATTGTTGACATTTCCTGTTTCGATTAAAAGTTTAAACCACCTTCACGTGCACCTTCTGCCAGTGATTTAACACGGCCGTGGTACAAATAACCATTCCTGTCAAACACTACATCTTTAATACCTGCGGCAATAGCTTTTTCAGCTACCATTTTGCCAACAGCTACCGATTGATCCGACTTGGTACCATCTGCTGTGAAATCTTTTGATAAAGATGAAGCTGATACAAGTGTTTTACCGGTTACATCGTCAATAATTTGTGCGTAGATACCTTTGTTGCTTCTGTAAACAGATAAACGAGGGCGTGCTGTTGATCCTGAAAGGCGTTTACGAATGCCTTTTTTAATCCTGTCTCTTCTTGATAATTTCATGACGATTATTTTTTAGATGCTGATTTACCTGCTTTTCTTCTCAATATTTCGCCAACAAACTTGATACCTTTACCTTTGTAAGGCTCTGGTGTACGTAACGAACGAATCTTCGCAGCTACTTGTCCTATCAATTGTTTATCGTTAGATTCCAGGATGATGGTAGGGTTTTTACCTTTATCAGCAGTGGTTGTAACTTTAATTTCTTTTGGTAACTCAAACACGTAATGGTGAGAATAACCCAACACTAAATCTAAAGTATTACCTGTGTTAGTTGCACGGTAACCTACACCTACTAATTCTTGCTGAATTTTGTAGCCTTCTGTTACACCAACAACCATGTTATTTATTAATGAGCGGTATAAACCATGTAACGCTTTGTGGCGTTTTTGATCTGATGGACGTTTAACCAATAACTGGCCGTCTTCCTGCTCGATGATGATATCTCTATCAACTGCCTGTTGCAACTCACCTTTTGGGCCTTTCACGGTAACTACATTATCTGCAGATACAGTGATAGTAACGCCGCTGGTTAGTGCTATAGGTGCTTTTCCTATTCTTGACATTGCTTAATTTCCTCCTATTAATAAACGTAGCATAAAACTTCGCCACCTACATTTTGCGTACGAGCCTCTTTATCGGTCATTACACCTTTAGAAGTCGATAGGATAGCGATACCTAAACCATTTAATACACGTGGCATGGTATCCATACCGGCGTATTTCCTCAAACCTGGTTTACTAATACGTGAAATGCTGCGGATAGCAGGGATCTTAGTTATCGGGTGGTACTTTAAAGCAACTTTGATGCTGCCTTGTGGACCGTTGTCCTCAAATTTGTAATTAGCAATGTAACCTTTTTCGAAAAGCACTTTTGTGATTTCCTTTTTCAGATTTGATGCAGGAATTTCAACAACCCTATGGTTGGCTTTAATAGCATTCCTTACTCTTGTAAGATAATCTGCGATTGGATCTGTATTCATTATTGTTGTTTATGATGATGGTTTCCTTCCCGTAACATCCGGGGTGACCTTTCATCGGTTAATTCTTTTAAAATTCGAGCCGCAAAGGTACAAAAAAATTCAAAACATAATGTTATATGTTTTGAATTTGCCTGCTCGTATTTTACTGGTTATTACCAGCTTGCTTTCTTCACGCCGGGGATCTTGCCATCAAGAGCCATTTCACGGAATGTAACACGTGAAATACCAAATTGACGCATGTAACCGCGTGGACGGCCTGTTAATTTGCAACGGTTGTGCAATTTCACAGGTGATGATGCCTTTGGCAATTTATCCAAACCCTGGAAATCACCAGCTGCTTTTAATGCAGCTCTTTTTTCAGCATATTTTGCTACTAATTTAGCACGTTTTACTTCACGAGCCTTTACGCCTTCTTTAGCCATTGTTAGTTGGAGTTTGATTTTTAAATGGTAAACCAAATTGCTTAAGTAACTCTAATGCTTCAACATCGTTGGTAGCAGAGGTTACAAAGGTAATATCCATACCTTGAATTTTGTTGATCTTGTCAATATTGATCTCTGGGAAAATGATTTGCTCAGTGATACCTAAAGTATAGTTACCACGGCCATCAAAACCTTTATCGTTGATGCCTTTAAAATCACGGATACGTGGCAGGGCAACAGCAATTAAACGATCTAAGAACTCATACATTGTATTATCGCGCAAAGTAACACGAACGCCGATTGGCATGTTTTTACGCAACTTAAAGTTAGAGATATCCTTTTTAGATTTTGAAGAAACTGCCTGCTGACCAGTTATAGTAGTTAACTCGGTGATAGTGTTCTCGATCAATTTCTTGTCGGTAGTAGCACCGCCAACACCCTGGTTGATAGCAATTTTCTGCAACTTAGGCACCTGCATTACACTTTTGTACTGAAATTTATCTTTCAGTGCAGTGCGGATCTCTTCTTTGTATTTCGATTTTAATCTTGGTACGTAAGCCATTACTTAATTTCCTCCCCTGATTTTTTAGATACTCTAACCAATTTGCCGGCATCGTTTAATTTACGGCCAACACGGGTTGTTTTTCCTGTTTTAGGTTCAACCAGCGCCAGGTTAGAAATATGAATAGCAGCTTCCTGCTTTAAAATTCCGCCGTTAGGATTGGCTGCATTAGGCTTAGTGTGTTTCGATACCATGTTGGCACCTTCAACAATCGCCCTGTTTTTATCAATTATTACTTCAACAATTTTACCTTCTGAACCTTTTGAGTCGCCGGCTATAACCTTTACTAAATCACCCTTACGGATCTTTAATTTAGCTGGTTTGTTTACTTTCTTTTCCATATTATAATACCTCCGGTGCTAATGATACAATTTTCATAAATTGTTTTTCACGCAGTTCCCTGGCAACTGGGCCAAATATACGTGTGCCCCTTGGCTCATCCTGATTGTTCAACAACACTGCTGCGTTATCGTCAAAACGGATGTATGAACCATCTTTCCTGCGGATCTCTTTCTTGGTTCTAACCACTACGGCTTTAGATACGGTACCTTTTTTAACGTTACCCGATGGGATAGCGCTTTTTACGGTAACTACGATCTTATCTCCGATAGAAGCATATCTTTTACCGGTACCACCCAATACGCGTATCACTAAAACTTCTTTAGCTCCGCTGTTATCGGCTACATTTAATCTTGATTCCTGCTGTACCATGTTATTTAGCCCTCTCTAAAATTTGAACTAATCTCCAGTTTTTGTTTTTGCTCAGCGGGCGGGTTTCCATAATCAATACGGTATCGCCAACACCACAGGTGTTAGTTTCATCATGAGCCATAAACTTGGTAGTTTTCTTAACGAACTTACCATAAATGGGGTGCTTCACCTTCCGCTCTACAGCAACTACAATAGATTTTTCCATCTTACTGCTTACTACCAGGCCGGTACGTGTTTTTCTTAAATTTCTTTCCATTGTTTTCTCCACGCTTAAAATTAATTAGAAGCTGACGCCGCTTTGCGCTTTGTTATTTCAGTATTTAAACGAGCAATCTCCTTGCGCACTTTAGTAATACGGGTTGGATTTTCAATAGCCGAAACAGCATGAGCAAATTTCAATTTAGTAAGCTGGCTTTTCTCCTCGCTGAGCTTAGCTGCTAATTCTTCAGCTGAAAGCTCTATAATTTCTGAGTTCTTCATTTTCTTATTTAGTTAATTTGAGTTTTTAGTCCCAAGCTCAAGCTATCTTCAATTGATAATGCGAACTCAAAACTGCCAACTTCTGTATTTATGCCTCTACGTAATCTCTACGTGTTACAAATCTGGTTTGTACCGGTAATTTTTGTGCGGCAAGGCGTAAAGCCTCTTTGGCAACCTCTAAAGGCACACCTTCTGCTTCAAAAATCATACGGCCCGGGCGTACAACTGCAACCCAATACTCTGGTGCACCTTTACCCTTACCCATACGTACCTCTGCTGGTTTCTTGGTAACAGGCTTGTCAGGAAAAATCCTGATCCACACCTGGCCCTCACGTTTCATAAAACGTGTAACAGCAATACGTGCAGCCTCGATCTGGCGGCTGGTGATCCATGCTGCTTCGAGTGATTTTATACCGAAAGATCCGAATGAAAGATCAGTACCACGACTGGCTAACCCTTTCATTCTGCCTTTTTGCATCTTTCTGAACTTCGTTCTTTTTGGCTGTAGCATCTTATTAAGCTTTTATATCCTCCCGGATATGTCTTGTTATATTATTGTTATCTCCTTGGGCCACCGGGACGATTACCGCCGCCTTGTCCACCTGGACGGTTAGCACCTGGTCCTCCCGGACGGCTACCACCTTGTCCACCACCTTGTCCGCCTCTGCCACGGTCGTTACCTGCTCCTGGTTTCCTGTCGCCACGACGTTCGCCGCCACGCTCTCCACCTCTTGCACCATCACGGCCGCCGAAACCGGCTGCACCTTCAGGACGTCCGCCTTTACCGCTTGCGCTGCTAGTACCACCAATGTTTGGAGATAAATCACGTTTGCCGTAAACTTCACCTTTACAGATCCACACTTTAACACCTATTTTACCATAAGTGGTTAAGGCTTCTGCCAAAGCGTAATCGATATCGGCACGGAAAGTATGCAAAGGAATTCTTCCTTCTTTATATTGTTCGGTACGTGCCATCTCAGCGCCACCTAAACGGCCTGATGTCATCACTTTAATTCCTTCCGCACCCATTCTCATGGTAGAAGCAATTGTAGTTTTCATGGCACGACGGAAAGAGATACGTGCTTCAAGTTGTTTAGCAATACCTTCGGCAACTAACTGCGCATCAAGCTCAGGGCGTTTTATTTCGAAGATGTTGATCTGAACATCTTTTTTAGTTAATTTCTTTAACTCTTCTTTGATCTTATCAACCTCAGCGCCGCCTTTACCAATTACAATACCCGGACGGGCAGTGTGGATGGTTACCGTGATGCGTTTTAAAGTACGTTCTATTACTACTTTAGATACACCACCTTTATTGATACGTGCTGATAAGTATTTGCGGATCTTTTCGTCTTCAACTAATTTGTCGGCATAGTGATTTCCACCGAACCAATTAGAATCCCAACCGCGGATGATCCCTAACCTGTTACCTATTGGATGTGCTTTTTGTCCCATTTCAAATTAGTTGTTATCGTTTTTACTGTCCACTATCAAAGTTACATGGTTAGAGCGTTTACGTATACGGTAACCTCTTCCCTGTGGAGCCGGGCGTAATCTTTTTAACTGACGACCACCACCAACTGAAACTTCTTTTACAAACAGAAGATTATCCTCTAAGCGTTTGCCTTCGTTTTTTGCTTCCCAATTTTTGATAGCTGAGAACAAAAGTTTTTCTACACGAATAGCCGCTTCTTTATTTGTAAACTTCAGGATGCTTAAAGCTTTATTAACTTCAACACCACGGATCAGGTCAACCACCAAACGCATTTTGCGGGGTGAAGTTGGGCAGTTCTGTAACTTGGCAACAGAAGAGCCACCCACAACGAGTTTCGCAGCTTCTTTTTGTTGCCTGATCAATACAGACCTTTTAATTTTTGTTGTTGCTTCCATTGCCTGTTATTTTTTCTTTTCTGCGTGACCGCGGAATGTGCGGGTTGGAGCAAATTCGCCCAACTTATGACCAACCATGTTTTCTGTTACATACACCGGGATAAACTTGTTACCGTTGTGTACTGCGAATGTGTGACCAACGAAATCAGGAGAGATCATGCTACGGCGCGACCATGTTTTAACAACTGATTTTTTACTAGTTTCATTCAAGGTCAGAACTTTTCTTTCCAGGTTATGATCTATGTAAGGTCCTTTTTTAATTGAACGTGCCATTATTATTTCTTCCTTCTTTCAATGATATAACGATCAGACCCTTTTTTCTTGTCACGAGTTTTGTAGCCTTTAGCTAACAAACCTTTACGTGAGCGTGGATGACCACCTGATGATCTACCCTCACCACCACCCATAGGGTGATCTACCGGGTTCATGGCAACACCACGAACTCTTGGGCGACGGCCTAACCAACGTTTGCGGCCAGCTTTACCTAACACGGCATTTGCTTTCTCGCCATTTGAAACGGTACCGATAGTTGCCAAGCAAGTTGACAGGATCATACGGGTTTCGCCAGAAGGCAATTTAATAATGGCATATTTACCATCACGTGCTGATAACTGAGCGTAAGTACCGGCACTGCGGGCAATAATACCACCCTGGCCAGGGTTTAACTCAATATTGTGGATGATAGAACCTAACGGGATGTTCTTCAAAGGCATGGTATTACCAACCTCTGGTGCAGCACCTTCGCCAGATACAACTACCGTTCCAACTGTTAAGCCTTCCGGAGCTATCATGTATCGTTTTTCACCATCAACAAAATGTAACAGGGCTATACGCGCAGATCTGTTTGGATCGTACTCTATAGTTGCAACTTTTGCAGGGATGTCAAACTTGTTACGTTTAAAATCAATGATCCTGTATGCTTGTTTATGACCACCACCCAAGTAGCGCATAGTCATTTTACCGCTGTGATTACGACCGCCCGACCTTGTGTTGGCTGCTTCAACTAACGACTTTTCAGGAACGTTAGTTGTGATATCTGAATTAGATACATCAATTCTGAAACGGGTACCCGGCGTAACCGGTTTAAATCTCTTTACTGCCATTTTCGTATTATATGTTGCTGTAAAAATCTATTGTTTCACCATCTTTCAGCGTAATGATGGCCTTTTTGTAAGTAGCGGCACGGCCTGTAACTGCACCAGCTTTGGTGTTGCGGCTCTTCAATTTACCTACATATTTCATTGTGTTAACCGCTGTAATGTTAACACCATACATAGCTTCGATAGCGCCTTTGATCTGAATTTTGTTTGCTCTGTGATCAACTTTGAAAGCATAGCGATTAAGCTTCTCAGTTAATTGAGTAATCTTTTCAGTAAGTAAGGGTTTCTTTAAAATTTCCATAATTACTTAGCTAATGCTTCCTCCAAAGTTTTAACAGCACCTGTAGTTAAGATCAGTTTGCCAGCGTTTAACACATCATAAGTGTTAAGCTGCTCAACCGAAATAACCTTGGTTTTCTTCAGGTTCCTGCTTGATAAATAAACGTTGTTATTTTCAGCGCCGGCTAATACTAATAACGTTTTATCGTTAGTAACATTCAGGTCGGCTTCCATCTGGATGTAAGATTTAGTTTTGATAGCATCAAAATTAAAATCCTCTAATACCAGGATGTTGTTATCTTTTGCTTTGTATGATAAAGCAGAGGCACGTGCTAATGATCTAAGTTTTTTATTCAACTTAAAGCTGTAATCACGCGGCTGCGGACCGAAAACACGACCACCACCATTGAACAATGGAGATTTGATGCTACCTGCACGGGCGCCGCCTGTACCTTTTTGTTTATGTAATTTGCGGGTTGAACCTGCAATTTCATTACGTTGTTTTGATTTGTGCGTTCCCTGACGCTGGTTAGCTAAGATCAGCTTTACATCTAAGTAGATAGCGTGATCATTTGGCTCTACACCGAATAAGGACTCAGGCAGCTGCACCTTGGCACCTGTTTCTTTACCTGATAGATTTAATACGTTGATTTCCATCTTATTTATCCAATATTACGAATGAACCCTTAGCTCCTGGGATGGAACCCTTAACTACGATTAGGTTTTGCTCGCTAAATACTTTAACCACTTGTAAGTTTTGTACTTTAACACGAACGTTACCCATTTGACCAGCCATACGCATACCTTTAAATACACGTGAAGGCCATGAAGAAGCTCCTAATGAACCCGGTGCACGTAAACGATTGTGCTGACCGTGAGTTTGCATACCCACACCACCAAAACCGTGACGCTTTACCACACCCTGGAAACCTTTACCTTTTGAAGTACCAACTACATCAACAAAATCACCGGCAGCAAAAATATCTACAGTGATGGTATCACCAAGATTCTTTTCGTCCGTGAAAGTTTTGAATTCTACAAGCTTACGCTTAGGAGTAGTGCCGGCTTTTTCAAAATGGCCTTTTAGTGGTCCAGAAGTGTTTTTCTCCTTCTTTTCGCCATACGCTAACTGAACAGCAGCGTATCCGTCTGTATCTACAGACCTGACCTGAGTTACTACGCAAGGGCCAGCTTCGATTACAGTGCAGGGAATGTTTTTCCCTGTTTCATCGAAAATGCTGGTCATTCCTACTTTTTTACCAATTATTCCTGACATTTTCTTTATTTTATTAGTGCCCATCGAAGCAGTAGGGCTTCGTTCAAGGCATATTATTCCCCCTTTAAGGGACGGCAAAGATAGGGATTTTGTATTAATTCCCAAATACTTAACAAGTTATTTTTTAATATTTTTTGTATGGGAGAAAATGCAGCCGGAAAAAATTGGAAAATGCAGATTTTAAAGGTTTTGGTTTAACATTATTTAAACGAATTATTAAATTAAGGCACATCTTATGTTAAAGACAAAAGTCGCAACTGCTATTGCCATTTGATGTGCAGTAAGGTCTGCATTGCCGAAATGCTTATAACCGTCTTACTTGTCCAAGTTTTTTATCAAACGGCGTTTATATATGTCAATACCATCAATTATATTTACAGAATGAAACCTTATCACACCCTACTTTTATTATTGTTTAAAGTCTCGTTGGCGACTGCACAATCAGCACCTACTACCGATACCGCTAAACAAGCTAAACTCACCTTTACGGCAGTAGACTTTGTGCCCGAATACCCGGGCGGCCTGGGTGCCTTTTCCAATTATATCAGCCGTACCCTGGTTTACCCAGATGTAGCTAAACTGATTGGCATTAACGGCAAAGTATTAATAAGCTTCATTATAGAACGCGATGGAAAGGTCAGCAGCGTTACGCCCGTTAACTGCATCGGGGCAGGCTGCGAATCGGAAGCTGTAAAAGTCCTGGCCAACTCAAGAGCATGGAAACCCGGAATCCAGAATGGCCGGCCGGTTAGGGTGCAATACTCCATACCCATCAATTTTGCTGTCGAAAAAGGCAAGGTGACCATGAAACAGTTAAAGGCGGCTAAGTATGGCTTTGTATTCAATATAAAGGATAAGATTTATACATTAGAACAAGCGCAGACCATACTTGGCAATTCGTTCCAGTCGGTCGAGGTGGAAATAGCCGAACCGTTTTATAACGAAGGCAACGACGTGCGATTCAATATGCCTGATAAGAAAGAAGTCTATGTGGTGAAGATGAAGGGGTAATGGGCACATGCTAAAAATATGCAGCTACCCATTAGCTACAACTCAACGACGGCCGATTTCGCTTGATTCACAGACAAAATGTTCGGTATAGAAGGCTATCTGGTAAAGTGTTATAGGTGTAATCCAAAAACAACTTCCATTTACATTACTCCATCAGCCTCCTGATCATCTCCGCGCTTTGCTTGTTCCCTTCTTCCAGTCGCCCCTGGAAAAAAGCCTGCACTTCGTTAAAGTGTTTTTTATACCCTTCCATATCGCCATACCCTATAATGGCACTCCACTCTCTTACTGCCGAGTGAAATTCCAGATCATCGCCGCGAATGGTTTTATCATATAAGGCAGTCTGGATCGATTCTTCCAGCAGCTCCTCATTTTTAAATAGGTATTCCGCTATGCCCAGGCGCAGGCGGAAGGGCGGTGTCTGGCAGATCAGATTATCATATGGGTTTACACCCAAATGGTACCAGGCATCTACCATACTTAAGATACTCAGGTGCGAATTTGGCTTTTGGTGGCCTGCATCCTTAGCCAGAGAAAATTCGCGCATCACATCGTCGTTGAACATGATTGGCTTGCGGCTTTCATGGAATACAAAGTCGCGCGCACGATACAGGCGCTCCCGAAACTCCGTCTCCTGCTCTTTGATCATCAGTTTAAACAGCTCTGATTCAGAATTGGCATACTGCTTCACCTGTTGACGGGCGTAAGGATTCAAAATGGCCAACCCGGCGTATACGTGTGCTTTATAGCTAAAAATGCGCAAAGTAGTTAAGATCTTCACATTATCTATCCCTCCAACATAACTAGCATTTTCCCAGGGGAAAAACCCGGCTGATTTCCAGGCGGTGCCCATGCTTTCAAATCCAACATGCGTAACGGCCTGCGTATCGGCTACGATTTTGTCGTGTTCGTGATAATCAGCTATTTCAACAATATCTGTTTCCACGGCGGTAAACAATTTCAACATCTGCTGGTACGAATCCCCTTCGTAACGATGCGGAATCAGGATCAATTTCTGCCCCTTAGGTTCGAAGCCCGGCCCATGCATGGCGTGGAAGGTAATGATCTGCGCATCGGCTGGCAGGTGCTTTTCAAATATGGCTATCTCCGGATGTTTAACGGAAGTTTGCCCGGCCACAATAGCACCATATTTAGTAGATGGGCCGCATTGTGCTACAACCTGCTCCAATTTATCAGCCTCAACCGAATAAATAATGAGATCGCTCATTCGCGACACGTCTTTGCCATTGTCCATTAGGGTAATGCCCAATGGATTTAACTCTTCCTCTAATCTTTCACGATTGATGGGTAGGTCACAACCGCAAACGGTGTATCCCGCATTTGCAAAAGCTTTGGCGTATAATCGCCCCATATCGCCCAACCCTATAAAACCTATGTGCATATTGTAAATAAAAAGCCTAAGATATGCTTTTGCTAATTACACTTGATGATGTGTAGTGTGCATCTTTTTTATATTTTTAAGAACTGAAAAATACCTACGGATAATAAAACAGCTTAGTGCCATGGCGGCTAACTTATAATTAATTTAACAAACTTTAGATTACATTGCACCGTTTAAATTAATGTACGCCAAGATTGAAACTTATTTACCCCCGATTTGCAATTATATGATTAAGCTTCTCAGATCAACCGCAACTATTTTAATAATACTGACATTAAGTAGTATCACCACAACTTATGGCCAGGATAGTGTCAAACGGGCGAAACCCGCAGCTGTTAAACCAACCCCAACCAAGCCAGCCGTGAAATATAACCCTTATGCTAAAAAACCGTATTACCCGGTGAAGGCAGCAACGGTAACGGCACCTTCGGCGCAACAGCCAGCGACAACCAATGCTGTAGCAACTAAGCCGTGGCTACAACCTGCCGACCCGGCCCTACTTAACGATAAAAGCCTTAAAGGCCAATACCAATATCTGCTAACCCGGGTGTACCATTACCAACAACCGCTGATATCCGCCTTGTGGAAGAACTTTTCTGATACCTTGAATATCACAAAACGGAAACTGGTAGATATTAACGGTAAAATTACAACCCAAACTAAAAGGGCCGATTCGCTACAAAAAGAGTTAAGCGCCAAAGATCAGAACCTTTCGGTTTCAAACTCCCGGGTAGACCAGGTAAGCCTGCTGGGCATGCCGGTAAGCAAGGCAACTTATAACTGGATCATGTGGGGACTGGTAATTACCTTTGGGGCAATTGCGGCAATCGTGATCGCGCGCGCAGGCAGCCACAGCCGGGAAGCAAAATACCGTACCAAGCTTTATAGCGAACTGGAAGAAGAATACAAGACCTACAAAGCAAAAGCCAACGAAAAAGAAAAGAAACTGGCTCGTGAACTCCAAACGGAACGCAATAAACTGGACGAATTAAAGGGGAACGAATAGCAAAGGCTGAAGCCATCCGGCCCCTGAAGGGGCAGCAGGTTTAAATTACAAATTTTATGAACGCCTACCTGTTTGGATGGAACCCGGTTAAATTTAAGTGGGCTAATTTGGAGGATGATATTGAAAAGGTAAAGCGGGAAGGTTCGCTGGTGGATAACTGGAGTGTGGTGAGCCATAAAAGCATTAAACCTGGCGACCGGGCCTATATTGTACGGCTGGGTAGCGAGCCGAAAGGCATTTTTGCCTCCGGAGTAATAGCCTCAGCCCCCTACCCCGCAGTTAAGAATGGCCGGAATTACTACCGGATAGAAGTTGCACTGGATGTTTTGCTAAATCCGCAAAAAGAACCGATCCTCAGTTTCGATATTTTAAAAACAGGTAACCTGGCAGAACAAACCTGGTCACCGCAGGCATCGGGTATATCCATCAGGCCATACCTGGCGGATGAATTGGAAAGTGTTTGGCTGAATTTCCTGAGCCAACATGCTTATTATGGGAAGGTATAGCTTAATTTATACTTTAAACAGTAAGATACCATGGGTTCGCTATAAAATCGGGGCCTGCCGATTGTCCCAAAAAAATAAAAGTATAACTCTCGTGTTACTTATTTTATAAAATAAAGAACAGTTTTTATGAACCGTGGCTTTTCGAATTGTAGGTAGCTTTCCACTTCTTTATATACGAAAGGCGATTCAGACAGTATTAATAATACATCGTACACGCGCTTCTCAAACTTTATAAGACTGCTTTCACCCCATTTATTTAAAATTTGCTCTTGTAGTGTATCGAACGTCTGATTTGCTTTTCTGGAAAATACAAGTTCAAACATTACTTAAATAGATGGAGTTTTTTTGTAAAATCAGCAAAAGAAGTGTATTCGCCTGCTTCATAATCAGCTTCTCCTTGTTTTACACCTTTTATTACATGAGGCGGCAGACCCTCTTCCTGATTATCATCTTTTGTAAAGGAGACTTCTAATGCGGCAAAAAAAGCCTCGACAGCTTTTTCCTGGTGCGCTTTGGGATTTACAATGTAAGTGGCCATATACCAAATTTAAATAAAATTCTTTAACCAAAAAAGCCACTCTTTTTCAAGAATGGCTTTTCGTATGGATCTTCCGGTATAGTTACACCTTGATTTCCACTTCAACTCCGCTAGGCAATTCAAGCTTCATTAAAGCATCTACAGTTTTAGAATTTGAACTGTAGATATCCAGCAAACGCTTGTAAGAGCATAACTGAAATTGCTCACGTGCTTTCTTGTTTACGTGCGGTGAACGCAACACGGTGAAAATTTTCTTTTCGGTTGGTAACGGAAGTGGTCCGCTAACTACAGCACCCGTAGGTTTTACTGTTTTTACGATCTTCTCGGCAGATTTATCTACCAGGTTGTAATCGTAAGATTTCAATTTGATCCTGATTCGTTGGCTCATGTTGTTTGATTTTATGGCTGTTCCTAAGAGCTATTTATTAGGGTAGCCGGTTTACTTTGATATTAAAGATAAAATAACTTGAAGATCATTTTCAGATCCTCAAATTATCTGATCTTTAAATTTATTAGCTGTTCTTTTTGCCTTTTACTTTAGCAACTACTTCTTCCTGTACGTTACGTGGTGCTTCAGCATAGTGATCAAACTCCATGGTTGAAGTAGCACGGCCAGAGGTAATGGTACGTAACTGGGTTACATAACCAAACATTTCTGAAAGTGGTACAGTAGCTTTAATTACCTGAGCACCTGCGCGTGAATCCATACCCAAAAGCTGGCCACGACGACGGTTCATGTCACCGATTACATCACCCATGTTTTCTTCCGGGGTAAGGATCTCGATTTTCATGATCGGCTCTAACAATACTGGTTTACATCTTGGCAACGCTTCACGGTAAGCAGATTTTGCTGCGATCTCAAAAGACAGCGCATCTGAATCGACTGCGTGGAACGAACCATCAATTAAACGTACCTTTAAACTGGTTAACGGGTAACCGGCCAATACACCATTCGCCATAGAAGCAGCGAAGCCTTTTTCTACAGATGGAATAAACTCACGTGGGATAGAACCACCGCTGATTTCATTCACAAACTGCAAGCCTTCTTTACCTTCATCGTTTGGTGACAGTATTACCTGGATATCGGCAAATTTACCACGACCACCGGTTTGTTTCTTGTAAGTTTCGCGGTGTTGAACGGTACCTGTGATAGATTCCTTGTAAGCTACTTGCGGAGCACCCTGGTTAACCTCTACTTTAAACTCACGTTTTAAACGGTCCATGATGATATCCAAGTGAAGCTCACCCATACCGCTAATAACGGTTTGGCCGGTTTCTTCGTCAGATTTTACGTGGAAGGTTGGATCCTCTTCTGCTAATTTACCAAGTGCCAAACCTAATTTATCTACGTCGGCCTGTGTTTTAGGCTCAATAGCTAAACCAATTACCGGCTCAGGGAAATTCATAGATTCAAGGATGATCGGGTGTTTCTCGTCGCAAAGGGTATCACCTGTTTTAATATCCTTAAAGCCCACTACCGCAGCAATATCACCTGCACCCACATTAGGGATAGGGTTTTGCTTGTTAGCGTGCATCTGGAAGATACGGCTGATACGCTCTTTGTTATCAGAACGCATGTTATGCACATATGAACCTGCTTCCAGGTTACCTGAATAAACGCGGATAAAGCATAAACGACCTACGAAAGGATCGGTTGCAATTTTAAATGCTAAAGCTGCAAACGGCTCTTTTTCTGATGGTCTGCGTAGAATTTCTTCGCCAGTATCAGGGTTGGTACCAATGATACCTTCTACATCCATAGGTGAAGGAAGCAATTCCATCACGTAATCAAGCATGGTTTGTACACCTTTGTTTTTGAAAGATGAACCGCAAACCATAGGCACAATTTTAGCATCCAACACAGCTTTACGCAATGCATCTAAAATTTCGCGTTCAGTGATTGATTCAGGAGCTTCGAAGAATTTCTCCATCAAAGTTTCATCGTAATCAGCAACAGATTCAAGCAATTTCTCTCTCCACTCTGTAGCTTCTTCGATCATATCCGCAGGTATAGGCACTTCGGTAAAGGTCATACCTTTATCATGCTCATTCCAAACAATACCTCTCCAGTTGATCAAGTCAACAACACCCTGAAATTTCTCTTCAGAACCGATAGGTAACTGCAAAGGAACAGCGTTGCTGCCTAACATGCTTTTTACCTGTTTTACAACATTTAAAAAGTCTGCACCGCTACGGTCCATTTTATTAACGAAACCAATACGGGCAACATTGTAGTTATTAGCAAGGCGCCAGTTGGTTTCAGATTGTGGCTCAACACCATCAACTGCCGAAAACAAAAATACCAAACCATCTAATACACGCAGTGAACGGTTCACCTCAACGGTGAAATCCACGTGTCCTGGTGTATCAATAATGTTGATATGATATTTTTGGCCCCTGTAATTCCAATCTACGGTGGTTGCAGCAGAGGTTATGGTAATACCACGTTCCTGCTCCTGTGCCATCCAGTCCATTGTAGCTGCACCCTCGTGTACCTCGCCAATTTTGTGGCTCACACCCGAGTAGTACAATATACGCTCTGTTGTAGTGGTTTTACCGGCATCAATGTGAGCGGCAATACCTATGTTTCTTGTATATCTTAGATCTCTTGACATATTAATTATTGAATTAGTGAATTAGTGATTGAGTGAATTTTGCTTCGCCAATACTAATTTTTAAATGAAAGAGCGAATTAACGAATTACTGATTAGCATAATGTTACCAAATCACTAATTCCTTAATTCACTCAATCACTAATTTTTTAGAAACGGAAGTGAGAAAACGCTTTGTTGGCTTCAGCCATTTTGTGCGTATCTTCTTTCTTCTTCACAGCAGCACCTTCACCTTTAGCAGCAGAGATGATCTCACCGGCTAATTTCTCCATCATCGTTTTTTCTCCACGACGACGGGCATAGCTGATTAACCATTTCATACCCAAAGCAACTTTACGTTCCGGGCGAACCTCGGTAGGTACCTGGAAGTTTGCACCACCAACACGGCGGCTTTTTACTTCAACAGCAGGCATTACATTGTTTAAAGCTTTTTTCCAGCTATCTAAACCGTTTTCGCTGGTTTTCTTTTCAACAATATCAATTGCATTATAGAATATAGTGTAGGCGGTAGATTTTTTACCGTCGAACATCATGTTATTTACAAACCTGGTTACCAAAACATCATTGAATTTTGGATCAGGAAGAAGGATTCTTTTTTTAGGTTTTGACTTTCTCATTATTACTATCCTCCTTTAATTATTTTTTCTTCTTAGCTGGTGCACCCTTAGTTGGAGCAGCTGCCTGTCCTGGTTTAGGGCGTTTAGTTCCGTATTTAGAGCGGCGTTGATTACGGCCCGCAACACCTGATGTATCTAACGCACCACGGATAATGTGGTAACGTACACCCGGTAAATCTTTAACACGACCACCACGGATCAAAACAATTGAGTGTTCTTGTAAGTTGTGGCCCTCTCCTGGGATGTAGGCATTAACTTCTTTACCATTTGTAAGGCGCACACGTGCAACTTTACGCATTGCTGAGTTTGGTTTTTTAGGGGTAGTGGTGTACACACGGGTGCACACGCCTCTTCGCTGTGGACAGCTGTCCAACGCTGGTGACTTACTCTTGTCAACCAGAGCTACTCTACCTTTTCTAACTAATTGCTGAATAGTAGGCATTTTTTCCTTTTTGTATTTACTGTTTTATCCTTATTTTAAGGACTGCAAAGGTAGGTAGTATTTTTTGATTTTCAAGGGCTTGCCATAAAAAGTTTTTGTAATAGGTTGATTAGGTGGGGCGAGTGCTAAAATGCCGGAGTTTTAAAGCTTTAAACTACATTAATTGCAGTAAACACAATATGGGCAATGCCTTCGGCCCAGGCTGTACGTTCATACGCGCACATGGCATTAGCCGCAGGGCCGGTATCCACTTTCATCCTTATTGCAAATTTTGGGGCTTTTGAACTGTATTTTTGTTCGCGGTCTGTTTATGGGCAAACATCAAAAACACGCCCGACTGCCCCCGAACAGGGTATTTATGGAAGCACCTGCAAGTAAAACTGGTGGTGTTTCTGAGATTCCGCTGTTGTTGAGTGTTTTCACCAACAACCTTAAGCTCGGGTAAACGCATTAAAATCACTCCCTCACCCACCCCATCTTTATCCCATTCATAAAATATTTCGTCATCTTTCCATCGCTACCTTTCTCAAATTTTAAACTAAGCCCAGGTCTTGAAAGCAAATAGTAAAAAACTATAATACTTACAAACCCGGTATTAAAAGCTTACTTTAGGTGTTAACAAAACCAACTCACATGAAAACCGACCTTTACACCAAAATCATGCTAACCATTATCGCAGTAGCACTAACCATTAACCTGGTGAAAAACAGTATTACACCTGCCATGGCCGACAATAAAAAATACGCATCTATCCCCTTAAATGCCGATGGCAGTCTGAATGTGCATATTAGCAAAACCGATGGACCGATGGAGGTAAACATTAAAAATGTAGATCGCAGTGCCTTTTACTATGTAGATGCAATTCCTGTGAAGATCAAACCCTAATATTTTCAGATTAATAAACTATAGATTAGATTTTTCAATACCCTTTAATAAATGAAGAAGTTAGCCGTCCTCCTAATCGGGCAATATTACAGCGCGTAATGATCTTTGATGACCAGCAATAACACAATGATTGAAACGATTATATAAACGATGAGATACCTGCCGCTCCTTTTAATATCTTCAGTAGTGTAATGAAGTGCCTCGATCTTCTCCTTTTTATAAAGCAGCCAAAACACATGGTAGCCAAGCACAAGGCAACTCAAACAGATCACGATAAGGTTTTGCTCCCAGCTTCGCCGGTTTAGGTAACTGTAAGTTTTAAGTAAGGCAAAATTCACATACAGCATCAACGAAAAAGCGTTAATCAGGCCCACCGTTAATACAGCCCACAATGCGCTTTGATAGGCAAATCTTCGCCCGAAGCCCTGGTTATAATGGTTATAAAATAAAAAGATAACTTTTTTCAATTAGGAGAAATTAGTGCTACCAAAGATAGACCACCCTGATTAACTCATCAAAAAAATAAACTAACATTTTATACCTGAAGCGACTGGGCTCATTAGCCAGTAAAATCCCCAAGGATCACCTCCCGCTCCGCCCCAAAAGCCGTCATGCTGCATACCTTGCACGTGGGATGCCGAAATAAATTCGGCACGACGGCAGGGGGATAGTCCTTTGTTGGATAATTTGAAGCCGAAGCTGACTACTATCGAATGCCCTCCAACGCCGTCATGCCGAATTCATTTCGGCACCCCACAGGACAGGTTGCCACTAGCAAAGCCCGCCGCCCCGCCACCTCCAACGCCGTCATGCCGAATTCATTTCGGCACCCCACAGGACAGGTTGCCACTAGCAAAGCCCGCCGCCCCGCCACCTCCAACGCCGTCATGCCGAATATATTTCGGCACCCCACGGGACAGGTTGCCACCTTTAAAAGCCCCGCCGCCCCGCCACCTCCCGCGTGCCGTCACGCCGAATTCATTTCGGCACCCCACAGGACAGGTTGCCACTAGCAAAGCCCGCCGCCCCGCCACCTCCAACGCCGTCATGCCGAATATATTTCGGCACCCCACCGGACAGGTTGCCACTAGCAAAGCCCGCCGCCCCGCCACCTCCAACGCCGTCATGCCGAATTCATTTCGGCACCCCACAGGACAGGTTGCCACTAGCAAAGCCCGCCGCCCCGCCATCTCCAACGCCGTCATGCCGAATACATTTCGGCACCCCACCGGACAGATTGCCGTTTGGCACTTAGATTATTATTACCTTACCCCTTTATAACTAAAACCTAGAACCTTATGCAGTATAAAGAGCCCCATGTTTACATCATGACTAACGCATACCGAACCACGTTTTATATCGGGGTAACTTCAGATTTACGGACCAGAGTATGGCAACATGTAAATGATGAAGGGTCTGAATTTGTAAAAAAATACAAGTTATACTACTTGGTTTATTATGAATATTTCCATCTCATCACTGATGCTATCGACCGTGAGAAACAATTGAAAAACTGGCACAAAGAATGGAAGATCAACCTCATTAAATCTATAAATCCAGAGATGAAGGATCTGAAAGCCGAATTGGAAATAGAATAACCAACGAATACCTTGCACGTGGGATGCCGAAATAAATTCGGCACGACGGCTGGGGGATATTTTGAAAGTATAGCTGCCGTAATGCTGCATACCTTGCACGTGGGATGCCGAAATAAATTCGGCACGACGGCAGGGAAATAGTCCTTTGTTGGATAATTTGAAGGCGACGCTGAATACTACCGAATTCCCTCCAACGCCGTCATGCTGCATACCTTGCACGTGGGATGCCGAAATAAATTCGGCACGACGGCAGGGGAAATTTAAAAAGCGTTGCTATTTACACCCTGCATACTTTGCACCTGCGATGCCGAAATAATCCGGCACGATGGCTGTGGAAAAATAATACCCTACTTAAGTACCTCCCGGGCGATCACTATTTTCTGGATCTCGGATGTACCCTCGCCTATGGTACACAATTTGGCATCGCGATAGAATTTTTCAACAGGAAAATCCTTGGTGTAACCATATCCGCCGAAGATCTGTACGGCTTCATTGGCGCAGCGCACGGCTACTTCTGATGCGAAGTATTTAGCCATGGCCGATTGTTTAGTTACCGGCAGGTGCCGGTTTTTAAAATCCGCAGCCTGCATAATTAACAGTTCGGCTGCCTCAATTTCGGTAGCCATATCTGCCAGTTTGAAAGAGATTCCCTGGAAACTGCTGATAGGCTGCCCAAACTGGTGCCGCTCTTTCGAATAAGCAACCGCAGCTTCAAAAGCTCCTTTGGCAATACCCAACGACAAAGCCGCAATTGAAATCCGGCCGCCATCCAGTACTTTCATCGCCTGTTTAAACCCTTCGCCTGCTGCACCCAGCAAATTTTCTTTCGGTACGCGGCAATTATCAAAAATCATTTCGGTCGTTTCTGATGCACGCATGCCTAGCTTATTCTCTTTTTTACCCGCGCTAAAGCCGGGGGTGCCTCGCTCAATTACTAAAGCAGAGATGCCGTGGCTATCGCCTTTATCACCGGTGCGCACCATCACAACCGCTACATCGCCAGATTTGCCATGCGTTATCCAGTTTTTTGATCCGTTAACTATGTAATGGTCACCATCTAGTACAGCTGTGGTATTCATACCCATGGCATCGCTCCCGGTATTAGCTTCCGTTAAGCCCCACGCGCCCAACCATTCTGCAGTGGCCAGTTTGGGTAGCCAGCGCTGTTTTTGCGCTTCGCTGGCGAAAGCCAGGATATGCCCTGTGCATAAGGAGTTATGCGCAGCTACCGACAAACCTATTGATCCGCAAACCTTAGCGATCTCTACGATAACCGTCACATACTCGGCATAACCAAAGCCCGAGCCGCCGTATTCTTCCGGAACCAGCACACCCATCATACCGCTTTCGCCCAGCAGCTTAAACAGTTCCAGCGGAAATTCTTGCTGCTCGTCCCAGGTCATTACATTGGGGCGAATATGTTTCTCAGCAAAGTCTTTAGCCATCTGGCCTATCATTTTTTGATTATCGCTGATAGAAAAATCATAGCCCGCAGGTGTGTCGGTAAGTAAATGATCCATTGTAAAGTAAATTATATTGGTTGCGGTAAATATACAAGTTAACTTTAATTTACTATGCATGCATAGTAAATTAAAGTTGAAAAATTCTCCGATGTATTCTTGGGGGAAATTGAGCGCTATTGCGACATTTCAGATAATCTCCGGTAAATGGTCAGTAAATATTTACGGAGCGCTCAACGATAAATCTTGCATAAAATTTCATTTTAGATTTTTTCATGATAAAAATTGAACAGGCAGGAGATTTTTTTTAACAAAGAGCCCGTTAATTAGCCATTACAGCAGAATAAAAATCTGTTTATTAACCTAAATTCAAATTAAATTGGAAAAAAACTTATTATAAGGGTAATATTTAGTTAAAACGCAAAAATATAACCGATTTTACTCGAAAACCAGATTTTTTTTTCAAATTTTTAATTAATTACACAATTAATTAACAGTAAAGTATTATAATACGTATATAAATTCAATTTTAATAAAAAACTAACTTTAAAAACCCTTTTATTGAATTATATATAAAAATGAGGGACTAGTTTGTAGTTCAATTGTTACATAGTACATTGTAAATCTTTATTCATTAACTAACTGATCAATTTCATGAAAAAAAATTTACTGAAAATTTTTATTGGGATAGTTATGGCCTTCTCCAGCCTATACGCCCAATCACAAACCCGAACAATTACGGGCACCGTAATTGCTCAGGACGATGGCTTACCAATTCCTGGTGTAAGCGTAGGTATTAAAGGAACCAATATCGGCACGCAAACATCAGCCGATGGAAAATACACCTTATCCATACCAATAAGTGCCGGCAAATTATCGTTCAGCTTTATCGGCTACCTCACTACTGAGGTCACTATCACAGGCACGATAGTAAATGTAAAGCTGGCTACAGCCAACAGGCTGCTAACGGAAGTTGTTGTTACCGGTTCTGGTGTAGCAACCAGCAAGGCCAAGCTTGGCATTTCCGTAGAGGCTATTTCATCAAAAAACCTCCCCCAGACGCCCACTGCATCTATCGACCAGGCGCTGGTTGGTAAAGTTCCGGGCGCACAGATCTCGTCTGTTGACGGTACTCCAGGAGCGCGCACAAATATTATGTTGAGGGGTGTTAACACCATTCAAAGAGGAACCTCTCCAATGATATTGGTTGATGGTGTGGAATCAGGCGCAACCGACATCAATTTGCTCGATCTTACCAATGTTGACCATATAGAGGTGGTACAAGGAGCGGCCTCTTCCACTATTTATGGCGCCCAGGGAGCTAATGGTGTTATCCAGATCTTTACCAAAAAAGGGCACCTCGGAAAACCACAGATCACGATCTCCAGCAGCGTATCAGCCAATAGCATTATCAACAGTGGTAATGTACACCAAGCTAAACTAAATAGTTTTAAAACCGACGCTAACGGTAACTTTGTTGATAACAGCGGCAATGTCATCGCTTTAGATCAGGATGGCACTTATCCCGGTGTAACATGGGCTTTCCCATCGGGCAATGGCAACCCTACTTCCATGTCGAACCCATTAAATATCGCAAACAAAGCATACGGCACCAATCTTAAGTATTATGACCACATTAAGCAGCTATTTAAAACCGCTTATACTACTAATAATGGTGTAAATATATCCGGTGCTACAGAAAAATTCGACTACAATGTTGGTGTAACTAATAATCACGAGCAAAGTACCATCCGTACCAATGGTTATAACGACCGCACTAACTTAACAACCAATTTGGGCATGGAGCTGTTTAAAGGATTTACGTTAAGGTCTACAACCCAACTGATCTATATCAGGAATACGCTTAACAGAAATTTAGGTATAGGCAATTCCGGTGGTATATTTAATGCACTTAATGCTTCTCCATTTTACGATTTTAACCAGACACTTGCTGATGGCACCTACCCTTTCTCGCTAAATTCAGGCACAGTGAGCGTTAACGGCGACAATCCGTTTTATTATACCGAATATGGCAGTACCCGCGATAATCGTGTTGATATTTTGCAAAACTTCCAGGCTAACTACAAAGTAAATAAGTTTTTGGAGTTGAATGCAAAATATGGCTTAAACTACAGCAATCGCGAGGCCAATTATATATACCAAAACCAATCTGCAAATATTGCCTCTCAGGATCTTAACAGTTTCATTGGTAACTATGCAGGTGACAATACCGGTGAATTAAATAAAAATACCTATAAAACAACCTTCCAAAACTTCAACGGATCGGCTACCATCCGTACCGATTTTGAAAAGGATTTTCATATCGATGTGCCAATTACCACATCTACATTAATACAATACGACTATCGAAAAAAGAAATACGAGGAGTTTGATACCTATGGCTTAGGTTTACCAAGCTACCCTATCTATAACTTTAACCAAACACAAACGCAAGCAGTTGCGTATGATTATACCGAGCCATTTGTAACTTTCGGGTATGTTGTAAATCAAAAAATAGACATTGGCGATTTTGGTGGCGTATCCGGCGGCTTTCGCAGTGACTACTCATCTGCATTTGGCCAGGGATCCAAGCCATTTACCTTTCCAAATGCAAACGCTTATATCCGTCCGTCATCGTTTGGTTTTTGGAAAAACAGCGGACTTGGCCGTAGAATCCCAGAATTTAAATTGAGGGCTGCTTATGGTAAAGCGGGGATACAGCCGAATGCCTTCGACAGATACCCTGTTTTGGATCCAAGAAACTTAGGGAATAGCCTTTCATTTGCACTTCAAAATGGAAGTAAAAATCCGGCATTAAATGTTGAAGTGTCCAGGGAGATTGAATTTGGCACTGATTTTTCTGTAACCGGACTGTCGGGCAACTGGCTATCAGTATTGAATTTCAGCGCCACCTACTGGACACGTAAAGGATACAATGTGATATACGATGTAGACGTTTCGCCGTCAACAGGGGCCAACAAAATCAAAAGTAATGCGATAGACCTCTCGTCAAATGGCTTCCAGGCATCGTTAAATATCAATGTTTTAAAGTCTAAAGATTTTAATTGGAATTTGACTACAAACTTCAGCCATCAAACATCAAAAATCGATGGAATCGACGGGCCGTCAATCATATTAGCAAGTGCGGCAGGGAGCACACAGCTTACTTTAAACCCTGGCACCAAAATAGGACAGATCTATGGATACAAAGCGCTAACCAGTTTGACAGAAGTTAATCAGCAGGGCGTAAGGTACATTGCCGATGCCGACTTGGGTAATTATGAAAGAAAATGAATTAATAAAGGCTGAAGCATTGATAAATACAGGAAACATCGCCGCTGGCTTACAAAGCATTGATAATGTTCGTGCCTTACAAGGTGCCGGGCTTGCAACATTGGCAAGTAAAAATTTAACCCCCGCACAAGCAATCACTCAACTCAGGAGCGAGCGCCGGGTAGCATTGGTGTTTAGAGGCCTTGCTTTTTACGATGCACGCCGTTATGGCATCACTTACGATGTAAGCAAAGGAGGCGGTATCACCAATGCAATTGTAATAGGCAGCACAGGAGTAATAAATACAAAGGCTACTATCAACTATAACTTCCTTGATTATTGGGATGTTCCCGCTGATGAATTTGTACTGAATCCACCGGCAGCAGGCAGTGCACCGTTGGTTAATCCAAATTGATTAACTCATTTGTGTCGTTCTTTATATCAGTTAATATTTAATACCCACGGCCGTGCACACAAATTGCACGGCCTTTTTTGCACCTTCTCCTGGGGATAAAAGATATTTTCTATCAACTAAATTTATTGTAAACCTACAACAGGATTACTATTGTCGAGTATAAAGTTCATACCACAATAACCGGTTGCAGGGTGTTTCACGAAAGGTGATTCACCTCAATTTAAACCATATTCTAATTTTTATATAAACCATTACCGATCAATTGTTTAACAAAACTCAATCACAGAAAGGGTGTTTCACCAAAAAATATAAAATACTGTATATCAAATATAAAGGTGTTTCACCCGATTCACATTCGCGGAATGAAACACCTATGTCGAAATCAAGCCATACCACCCCTCTATCAATGGCAATTTCTGCCCGCTCTGCCCCTCGGAATATGATGTTGCGGAATTTAAATTATTTCCCTGCTGACATAGGGCTGTCATTATCGGGTTGTATCTTTAAGACATCAAACTAAAACAACATCATCATGACAACTATTGGATTTTTCCTGCAACAACTCAACGACGAATCTGAAACTACCCGCAAAATGCTGCAGCGCATCCCAAATGACCAATATGATTGGCAGCCGCATGCAAAAAGCATGAATATCCGCAGCCTGGCTACCCACATTGCCGAATTGCCAACCTACATCCCGATGGTATTGAACACCGAAGTGTTGGATTTTGCTGCAGCCCCGTATGACCCAACCATTGTAAACAGCACCGCAGAATTGATGGAAGTGTTTGAAAAATCGCTGGTTGCCGGCCGGGAATCACTGGTACCGGAGCGTGAAGCGCTTTTGAACGAAACCTGGACTCTGCGCAGCGGTGCGTCGATTTTTAGCCGCGGACCAAAATGGGAAATGATCAGAAACTCCCTGTCGCAGATCATCCACCACCGGGCGCAATTGGGTGTTTACCTGCGCCTGCTGGATATCCCAATACCGGGCAGCTACGGCCCAAGCGCCGACGAGGAATTTTTACCGATAGCAATTGAGGAGCAGGGGTAAGTAGCTACCCGAGATTTGACAACTTTTAAAAAGTTGTCAAATCTTATCAATGCAACTCAATTCACCGTCAACTTAATAATCGTATCCACCGGATCGAGCGTCAAGCCATCGGTGTAGATAAAAGTCCCTTCGGGTTGTTGCTTGTATTTAACCGCTTTGCCGCCGCTTAACAATACCGCCTTACTGACCTTCTCTTTCATCAAGGGAATGAAAACATATCCTTGCGATGGGCTATTGGTAATATGCGCGTATAGCGTTTTGCCATTTGCCGTAATTACACCCCATGGCTGCGGCGGTACAAACCCGCCGCGGGTATGATAGATACTTTCGCCATTTTTCTGCATCCAGGCACCAACTATGGCCAGCGTATCGGTAAATTCCGGCTGTATTTTGCCGTTTGGCATCGGGCCGATGTTCAGCAAAAAATTAGCATCATGGCCCGCCGCTTTTACCAGGTAGTGAATGATCTGTTTGGATGATTTAAAGCTCCGGTCGTTAATATTGAAGCCCCAACTGTTGTTGATGGTTTCGCAGGTTTCTAAAGGCAACTGCCCAATTGTAGATTCACCGCTGAAGCCGGTAGTATTGGCGCCCGGCAAATCTTTTTCAAACATTTGGAAATCCTCGCCATCTTTTGGCGCCAGGTGGTGATTATTGCCCACCAGTATGGCAGGATTTAATCTGTGGATCAGGCCGTAAATCTCGTCGTAGTGCCAGTTCACCTCTTTGCGCTCCCAGTGCCCGTCGAACCAAATACCTTTAACACCGGGGTATTTGGTAATCAGTTCCGTCAGTTGGTCTTTCATGAATTTGATATAGCTGTCCCAGTCACCGTTTTTAGGTTTACCATTCACAATAGGGCTCCCGTAGGCATAATCAGCCCGGCCCCAATCCAGCAGCGAATAGTAAAAATGCAACTCGATGCCTTCCTTTTCACATTCCTTCGCCAGCTCCATTAAAGGGTCTCTGTGGTAAGGTGTGGCATCCACAATATTATAAGGAGACATTTTGGTGCCGAACATGCTGAAACCATCGTGATGGCGAGAGGTAATGGTGATATATTTCATACCCGCCTTTTTGGCAAACGCTACCCAAGCCTTTGCATTAAATCCTTCCGGATTAAAGAAATCGGCCAACCGTTTGTAACTATTATAGGGGATCTTTTTATCATTCATCACCCACTCGCCGTCGCCTAAAATGCTGTAGATACCCCAGTGGATAAAAAGTCCAAATTTCATTTCCTGGAACTTCTTGCGGGCCGCCAGATTCTCGGCAGTGGGCGTGTATGGGCCGGTTTGAGCCATAACGACCATTCCGAGGGACAAAAAAAGAGCGCAACTGAGCGTGATTTTACGGATCATAATATAGACTGGTTGGGTGTTTATAGATTGCGGACGAAATTTAGCGAAATTTATAGTTAACCATAACGTTCATATTTATATTATTTACAGTTAACAGCAGATTCATAATCTTGCAGCGCCCGGCTGTTTACTTATACAGCCTGTTTTAATATCTTTAACCCATGTTGAATACCCGCAGAGATTTCCTTAAAAAAGCAGCCCTGCTTACCGGTGCGGCCGGATTAAGCAGCATATTACCTGCCTCTATCCAAAAAGCTTTAGCCATTAACCCGGCTCATGGCAGTACCTGGAAAGATGCCGAACACATTGTGCTGCTGATGCAGGAGAACCGTTCATTCGACCATTGCTTTGGTATGCTGAAAGGCGTACGCGGCTTTAACGACCCGAGGGCTATCGACCTGCCTAATAAAAATCCCGTTTGGCTGCAAACGAACAAAAAGGGAGAAACCTTTGCACCGTTTCACCTGGATATCAACAATACCAAAGCTACCTGGATGAACTCCTTGCCGCACAGCTGGAATAACCAGGTAAATGCGCGCAACGATGGCAAGTTTGACCAGTGGCTGATAGAAAAACAATCTGGCCACCCCGATTATAAAGATATGCCGCTAACGCTGGGCTACCATACCCGCGCCGACTTGCCCTTCAACTATGCGCTGGCTGATGCCTTTACGGTGTGCGACCAGAATTTTTGCTCATCTCTAACGGGCACCACTCCCAACAGGCTTTTCTTTTGGAGTGGCACCATCCGCGAAAAGCAAAATGAGGAGGCCAGGGCCTGGGTTTGGAACGAGGATGCTGATTTTGGCACCCTCAACTGGACGACCTATCCCGAGCGATTGGAAGAAGCCGGTATTTCCTGGAAATGCTACCAAAATGAGCTGAGTATCCCCGTAGGTTTTGAGGGTGAGCAGGATGCATGGCTTTCTAACTTTACCGATAATCCCCTGGAGTTTTTTGAGCAATACCATACCCGGCTGCATGATAAGCACACCATTTATCTGAAAAAGCGGCTGGAAGTGCTCCCTGCTAAAATAACAGAAGCAGAAAATAAATTGAGCAGTGCGACAGCTGACGACAAGCAGTTGAGGAAGCTAAAACGCGAACTAAAAGATTTGCAGGATGAACTTGCTGATATTAAAAATAACCCGGAGCTGATCGCAGCAGGCGCGTTCGACAGGCTATCGCCAAAGGCTAAAAGCATCCACAAAAAAGCATTTGATACCAATAAGAACGATCCACATTACCACGAGCTAAGTACTCTTAAATATAACGATAATGGTACCCCGCGCGAAATGCAGGTACCTAAAGGCGATGTTCTGCATCAATTCCGGCAGGATGTAAAGAATGGAAATCTCCCAACTGTATCCTGGCTGGTAGGTTCCGAAAATTTTAGCGACCACCCCGGTGCGCCATGGTACGGGGCATGGTATGTATCTGAAGTGCTGGATATCCTTACGCAAAACCCGGACGTATGGAAGAAGACCATCTTTGTTTTAACCTATGACGAGAACGACGGATACTTTGACCACATTCCTCCTTTTGTTGCGCCGCACTCGCATAAACCCGGCACCGGCAAAGTATCTAATGGGCTGGATACCCGGGTGGAATTTGTAACGCTGGAGCAGGAACAGGATAGGCATAACTTCCCCAAGAAATACGATCGCGAGAATGCCATCGGTCTTGGTTTTAGGGTACCGATGGTTGTCGCATCCCCATGGAGCCGGGGCGGGTATGTAAATTCAGAGGTATTTGATCATACCTCCTGCCTGCAGTTCCTGGAAACCTTTATCGCGCAGAAAACCGGCAAAACGGTTAAGGAAGAAAACATCAGCGACTGGCGCCGCACCGTTTGCGGCGACCTCACCTCGGTATTTCGCCCCTATACGGGCGAAAAAACAACCATCCCTCCTTTTTTAGACAGGGACGCCTATGCCGAAAGCATCCATAAGGCACAATTTAAAAAGCTACCAACCTTTCCGCAACTCAATGATGCCGATATCAGCCTGATCAAAAATACCAGGCACGCATCGCCGCACATGCCGCAGCAGGAAAAAGGCATCAAACCATCCAGTGCTTTAGCTTACGAACTTTATGCTGATGGAAAGCTAAGCGAAGATAAAAAGTCATTTGTGATCAGCTTTAAAGCCGGCGATAAAGCTTTTGGCAAGGCATCGCTCGGCTCGCCATTTAACGTTTATGCACCGGGTAAGCATGTTGCATTTCATGATCCGCAGCAAATGGAGGCTGTGCGCACCTGGAGCTATGCCCTCACCGCTGGCGATAGCCTAACGGATGAGTGGCGACTGACCGATTTTGAGAATGGCCAATACCACCTGCGCGCCTACGGCCCCAACGGTTTTTACCGCGAATATAAAGGCAGCGCTGCAGACCCATCCCTTGATGTGTTTGCAGGGTATCAGCATACAAATCATGTGATAGACGGTAGTTTAGTGCTTACTTTCGCCATTCCGGGCAATCAAACGCCATTGACGGTTGAAGTGATTGACAATGCGTACAAAACCGGAACAAAAAATATGACTATACAAGGCGAAAGTTTTGCCCCGCAAACCATGAAACTAGATCTGGCCAAGAGCCACGGCTGGTACGATTTCAGCGTGAAGGTAAAAGGACACGTGAATTTTGAAAAGCGCTACGCAGGCCGGGTAGAAACAGGCAAAGCAAGCTTTACCGACCCGCTTATGGGTGGGGTTATTGTGTAACAATCAACCTGTCAAACTGCGGAACGAAGCATCTTTTAAACTAATTACAGGCAGCAAACCAAAATAGCCCTTACCAGATTCTTCGTTCCTCAGAATGACAAAGTATGATCATTCCCCTGCCAGCAACGGGTTATTTACCACGCCTGCAAATAAGATCAGCCCGGTTTTCATTTCGCGGATCACGAAGAGGAAGGGGCGGTTAAGGTTGAGCTCGGGAATGGCTTCGGTTGCAGTGACACCTATTTCTACAGAAGTTACAGCCGCAGCCTCGGTACCCTGCTCATTCACTTCTACATAAGCTTTATGCTTCACTTCAGAAATTTTTAGTTCCCCTTTTGCGCGGATGCCGCTGAAGTCAGCCATGTCGCTAAAGGCAGTCCTCATACCCAAATTAATCAGCGGATCTTTCATTGATTTAGCAAAACTAAATTTGAACTTCGGCAAGTTAACCTGCCCATGCTGAGCACCCAGTCCGCCCATCCAGCTTTTCCATTTTGCAGAATCTATGCCGGCCACCAATTGTTTTATTGATACGCCTGCATCCGGAATTACAGCTACCATGCTGAATTTGTTATTTGAGTATGGAAACTCGGCTATGATGGTGGCTTTGCCCCCTTCGGTAATTACATTATTATTATAGTTAAGGTTTCCGCTCATAAAATCGGCTTGGACTGTACTGTTATCCCCCAGCGTAAACGCCTTTTTTTGAGTTTTAGCTACATCAAATTTGTTCTTCCAGATGCTTTTGAAATAGATGGCGTTGATAAGATACATCTGCGCATCAGCAGATAGGTTATCAACAATAGCGGGAATCTTCCCACTCGTTTTCTCACTTACCCAATTATTGATCTGGTCTTTTGCCGTGGCACTGGTAAAATCCAGGGCCTGCACCCTGGCCTGGTAATTTGTGCTATTGGTTTCTATAAACTGCGGTACCACCTCCATGCCTTGCCGGTACCAGATGGAATTGGCTATGCCGAGCTTGGTATTAGGATCCATTTGTGGCAGCTCGGTGATCAGTTTATTATAGTAACTATTTACGGCCGACTGGGTGAAGCCGGAAAAATTCATGGTACTGTTAATGCCATCCAGCGTGGTGCCTTTAGCACCATTGGCCGTCATCCCAACTGCGAAGCTTACGCTTAGGGGTGATATAAAAACGTTCCTGGCACCGGTTTCAACTGAAAAAATCTCTTTAAATAATTTAAGTGTAAAAGCATTATCCGCTGCTACCTTCTGCTGCTCGGCAGCGGTAAGCACCAGATCCTTACCAGTATCAGGTTTGATGTTACTTTTATTACAGGCAGCTAACGCGATGATAAGCAACACAAATAGCAGCAACGGTGTTCTACGTTTCATAACATTGGTTTTAGGTGTTTGTATTAAAGTTTATAACGGTATTACGGAGGCATATTTAGGAATGCTACACATTATTGTTTTTTATAGCTGAGCGTGAGAACGATGCAAACAAAAAACTGTTTACCCCGTAGTACTTCAAAGCAGAACGCTATGAAAAAAATAAGTATAACGTTTACTATCAGCGCCATGATGGCCATCATAGTTATCGGTTGTAAAACCAAATTTGCTACTACTACTAGCAGCTACAAAGCGGTCACTACGGCCAGCACCGTTGCCCGCGGAAAAGTACTGGCTTTTGGTGTTTGCGCGGGCTGCCATTATGATAGGAAAATCAACAAATTTATTGGCACCCATATAGAGGATGTGCCAGGTATTGCCGGGAAGATCTACTCCTCCAACCTCACCCACTCAAAAACCAATGGCATTATGCCACTATACAGTGATGCGGAAGTAAAATACCTGATCAAGACCGGTGTGGCCCGGGATGGCCGTTTCCTTTCCTATATGATTCGCCCTAACATGGCCGATAGCGATATCGACGCGATGATTGCCTACTTCCGCTCGGGCGATGCTGCTGTTGCCGCAGCTGATACAACTGTAGGCCCAACAAAACTAACCTTCATCGGCAAAGCCTTCATGAATTTAAAAGCTAAACCTGTGCCCTATCAGGCCAGCGTACCACTTCCGCCTGCGAGCGACAAAGTAAAAACCGGCTATTACTTAGTAGATAACCTCGGCTGTTTCCATTGCCACTCCAACAAACTCACCAACTTAAATTACCTGTATCCGGATCAAAGCAAGGGCTACTTGGCAGGCGGAATTAAAATGAAGGGCGAAAACGGCACCGAAGTTCCTGCGTCCAACATCACCCCTGATAAGAATACTGGTATCGGCGACTACACCCAGGAACAGTTTTATAATGCCCTGCAAAACGGTGATGCCCCGCACAGAAAGCTGAAGGCCCCGATGCCCAAATTTGACATGCTGAACAGGCAGGAGATAGATGCTATTTATGCCTACCTCCAAACAGTTCCGGCCAAGGACCATGCAGTAAAAAGGATGTAGTTGAATATTTATCGTTGCTGTGCATTTAAAGCTGAATAGCAGTTGCCCTAGGGCAATAAAGGGTTCCTGCAAGCAGGCAATTTTTTGTTTGCACATTATAATACCTATTTTTGATAAAAAAATAAATAAGCTATGTCGACATTAGAGACAACATACGTTAAAAATAAAGTGAAAGACATTTCACTTGCTGCCTGGGGCCGCAAAGAAATTGAATTGGCCGAGGCAGAAATGCCGGGCTTAATGGCTCTGCGTGAAGAATACGGACCTGCCCAGATCTTAAAGGGCGCACGTATTGCAGGTTGTTTACACATGACTATCCAAACTGCTGTTTTGATTGAAACACTGCAGGCACTCGGTGCAGAGGTTACCTGGTCATCATGTAACATTTTCTCTACTCAGGATCACGCTGCTGCTGCTATTGCTGCTGCCGGTACTGCTGTTTATGCCTGGAAAGGTATGAACGAAGAAGAATTTGAGTGGTGTATCGAGCAAACTTTATTCTTTGGCGAAGACCGTCAACCCTTAAACATGATCCTTGATGATGGTGGTGATTTAACCAATATGGTGTTTGATAAATACCCTGAACTGGCTGCCGGCATACAAGGCTTATCTGAAGAAACCACTACAGGTGTTCACCGTTTGTACGAGCGTATGAAAGCCGGTACTTTATTGGTGCCTGCTATCAATATCAACGATTCGGTTACCAAATCAAAATTCGATAACAAATACGGTTGCCGCGAATCCTTGGTTGATGCTATCCGTCGTGCTACCGATGTAATGATGGCTGGCAAGGTAGGTGTTGTTTGCGGCTACGGTGACGTAGGTAAAGGTTCTGCAGACTCTCTGCGTAATGCAGGTGTTCGCGTTATCGTTACCGAAATCGATCCTATCTGTGCATTACAGGCAGCTATGGAAGGATTTGAAGTGAAGAAACTTTCTACCGCTATTGCTGAGGCTGATATCGTTGTTACTGCTACCGGTAACATGAACATCGTTCGCGAAGAGCATTTCCGTGCATTGAAAGATAAAGCGATCGTTTGTAACATCGGTCACTTTGATAATGAGATTGATATGGCCTGGTTAAACGGCACCTATGGCGACAGCAAAATTGAGATCAAACCACAGGTTGATAAATATACCATTGACGGTAAAGACGTAATTGTACTGGCAGAAGGCCGTTTGGTAAACTTAGGTTGCGCTACCGGCCACCCAAGCTTTGTAATGAGTAACTCATTCACCAACCAAACTTTGGCTCAAATTGAACTTTGGACCAATGCTGATGCTTACGAAAACAAAGTATACACTTTGCCAAAACATCTGGATGAAAAAGTTGCCCGTTTACACCTTGCTAAAATTGGTGTTGAACTGGAAGTTTTAGATCAAAACCAGGCTGAATATATCGGCGTAACTGTAGACGGTCCGTTTAAACCTGAATACTACCGCTACTAAGGAATAGGTTCAAGACTGTAAGAGTCAGGAATCAAGGTAATATTAAGAAGAGGGATTTGGCGAGAGCCGGATCCCTTTTTGGTTTTTATACGCCGTCATGCCGATGCATATCGGCATCCCATGGGAAAAGGTTCACTGTCCTGTGGGATGCTCAAATAAATTCAGCACGACGGCGGAGGGAATCAGTACGGTCATGCCAATGCATATCGGCATGGTTTTAGATAAGATTCGCTCGTCCTGTGGGATGCTGAAATAAATTCAGCACGACGGCGGGGGGGCACCAGTACAATCATTCAGATGGGTATCGGCATCCCACGGGTTAATGTTCACTTGTCCTGTGGGATGCTGAAATAAATTCAGCACGACGGCTGGGGCATCAGTACGGTCATAAGGTTCACTTGTCCTGTGGGATGCTGAAATAAATTCAGCACGACGGCAGGGGGGGCATCGGCAGGGTCATGGCGATGTATATCGGAATTCCACGGGATAGATAAGCAACTTCATTACTTCCCTCCCTCAAATTCATCCTCCACAGTTTCCCGCAGATCATACAGCAGCCATTGCTTGTTGGCGATGGAGCCTGCTTTGGATTGTAGCAGTTTAATGAAATCCGCTACGCCGGTGGGTTCGTTACCGTTGCCATGGATGAGCACGATGCTGCCTGCATGCGGTTGCTGGCCTTTGGCCAGCCATGCATCTGTCCCGACGGGGATCAGGCCAAAATTGGTTATCTTGTATACGAGTTGCTGATCTGACACCAACCCCGGGAACCGGAAAAACACCGAGGGCAGCAGTCCATTTTTCAGCATCGCTTTTTCAGTTTCCAGCACTTCATAGTTGACATCAGTGCCCGGTTCCAGCAGGAAGTTTGTTTTGAGCGGCGCTTTGGCGCTTACGCGGTGGTTGTAGGAGTGGTTGATCCAGGTGATGTTGATCTCATGGTTCTGCTGCAATTGCTTCAGCCAGTCCAGGTCGGCAATGTGGTGCTGCATCCAGATGCCGCTTACCGATAAGGCTATCGGTACCGGCCGCTCCACTTTTTGAAAGCCTGTTATGATATCAGTAAAAATACGCCTGTCCAGCGGGCGGTGTGCCGGACAAAGATCGGCGGTTAAACTGATACCTGCATCTTTGGGTACCCCGCTTTCAATTCCCGCATCCTGGATCTGCACAGACTGCTGCTCGGATTTCATCAACGCCTTTCCATACGGACTAGCTTTAAACATACTCCGGATGCCTTTCATGCTCATTGGCTGTACCTGGTACGATTCGGCCAGGTCAACCCGCGTCTCGAGCGTTTGCGGATTGACTAATAGAATAAAATAGCGGCTGTGATCTTCAAACCGCCGTAGTGTGATCCAGCTTTTGCCAAAACCCCGGGCTATCCCGTAAAATTGCTGGTAGTTGGTTAGTTGCGCATAATTATTTTGTGCTTTTCCCTGGGGCAAGCAGCATAAAAGCATAAGTAGCGTAAACAAGGTTTTAGCCAGTTTCATAACGAGGAGAGCTATTGGTTATTAAAGACGGAAGATTTACAAAAGCTCGTAAGATTTGCTTATCCAACTAAAAAGTTGCGGCCTTAAATCGTGGGTGCTACTTATGCGCAGATTATTTTGAAACCTCCCAGCAGTAGCTATGCTTTTGAAGACGGGCGGGCCTTCCATTTTTTCAGTGGAGTAAAACTTCAGATCGAGCTGTTTTTGCATGGGGCGAATAACAAAGAAAGTTTGCCGGTGCACAAAAGTGATGCAATTTGGAGTGATGCCTACCAGTACACCGGGCCAGTCGGCAACGTCTGCCAGCAGCTTATCAAACAGCAGCACCAATTCCGCCGATCTGCCCTTAAACAGATCATCAAGGCTGACCTTAGCACAGTAGTGGCTTTGCGTTTCGCTCACTAATTCGCGTTCGCATTTAGGGCAGGTGTAGGGCATAATGCTGGTGCTTTACCACAAAACTAATAATTACGTCAATATGTTTGCACTGTGCAAGGGAGATATCAGTTATCCAGTTTGCGCCTTATCGGGTTTACGGAAACCTTCCGCCTAAAACACTATAGTAAACGTACTCCCCACATTCGGCTCGCTCTCAACTGAGATCTTCCCGCCGAAGGTCTCTATCTGCGTTTTGGTCATGAACAGGCCTACGCCTTTGCTATCATGCCCTTTGTGAAACACGCTATTGAGTTTGAACATGTTTTGGCCATGGCGTTGCAGATCTATCCCAAGCCCATTATCTGTAAAAGCAAGCACAACCCGTCCGTCCACTATTTTAGAGCCTATGTTGATCTGCGGGGATAAACCCGGCTGGCTGTATTTTAGTGCGTTGCTCACCATGTTGTAAAATATGCTCTCCAGGTACATTTTCGGGAATTTCATGCTCAGCACCTGCAAATCTGTGGTAATGACCGCTTTTTTGGATGCGATCTGCCCTTTCAGCATAGCATCGGTAATATTTACAATCTCCGGTAAGAAACAATGATCAAAGGTCATGTTCTTATTATTGCGCACTTCCAGCACCCGCATCAATTCGTTAAGTGTTTCGTTTAAAGTATCGCTGCTGGTTGTAAGCATATCAAACAAATTTTCTTTCTCCGTCGCATCTTCCTCTTCGGCTATCATACCCAGCAGCATACCAATACTGCCGGCCGGCCCGCGCAGGTTATGCGCTATAATCCGGTTGAAATCTTCAAACTGACTGATCCGGTTTTCCAGATCCAGGGCGCGCTTATACTCATCGATATCCGTGCATGATCCAAACCATTTTACAATTCGGCCTTCGTCATTTCTCATCGGCAGCGCGCGCGACCGGTGCCAGCGATAGGTACCGTCAGATTTACGCCTGAAACGTAATTCACTTTCATAACCTTCTCCTGTCGCCATGCAATGATGCCATTTTTGGCGGTTTTTATCTATATCATCCGGGTGCAAAACAATCGGCCATCCAAATTCCCTGGTTTCTTCAAAAGTCAGGCCGGTATAATCAAACCAGTAGCGATTGTAATAGTCAATACTCCCATCAGGATTGGATGTCCAGATAATCTCCGGGATCGAATCAGCCAAAAATTTATATTCGCGGATATCCTCTATGGTTTTATCCTTTGCTCGTACAAGCTGAACCTGTACCTTCAATTCGTCGTTTAGCTTACGCTGCTGGATAATAGATTTATGGAGTGCTATTTCGGCACGCTTATAATCATCGATATCCTGAAAAGTGCCGTAAAGCCTGTTGCAAACGCCATTTTCAAAATCTACATAACCTAGTGCCCGTACCCAAATTTCTTTCCCTTGTTGATTAATGATCTGTAATTCCTCGCTCCAGGGCGTGCCATTGGTAACGGCCTCATTGATTACTCTTGCAATTTTATCACGACTTTCACCTTTCTTATAAAAATCTATCCCCGTAGCCAGGTTTGGCGTATAATCTGCGGGTACCCCATGAATTTCTTTGGTAACCGCCGTCCACGATACCTGCTGAGTTTTAAGATTAACTTCCCAGCCGCCAACACGAGCCACCTGGTTGGTGCGCTCCAGCATTTCCCGGGTTCGGTTAAGCGTCACCGCCATCTCTTGTTGTTCGGTAACATCTCGGCCTATCCCAAAAATATTACCGGTACCTGCTTCTGGGGTTGAAGTCCACTGAATGGTTTTGTACGCCCCTGATCTCGTCTTAAATCTCTGCAGAAAATTTACAACAGCCTCCCCGTTAGCTAGTTTTTGCAGTTGCCTGGAAGTACCCTCTATATCATCCGGATGGATAAATGTGAAGGAAGAGGTGTTTAGCAGATATTCTTGATCCCAGCCCATTAATGTTGTAAAGGCAGGATTGATCTTCTTGAAATAACCATCGTTGCCACCTACAAAAAGCAAGTCGTTAGACAGGTTAAAGAGTTTTTCGAAATTAACCAGTTCCTGTTTTTTACGTCGCTCGGCTATCAGCACCATCACTTCCTGTGCCAGCAATTGCATGGCCCTCTTTTGCTTTTCGGTTAGCTCCCTCGGTTTGCGGTCTATTACACAGAGCGTACCTAAGGCGTTCCCTTCAGGATCTATTAAGGGGTAACCTGCATAAAAACGAATATCCGGAGCGCCAGTTACCAGGCTGTTGTTTTGGAAACGAAGATCCTGAGTAGCATCGGGAACCTCCATTAAACCGGTATCTAAAATGGCGTACCGGCAAAAGGAAATCTCACGCGCAGTTTCACGCACATCAAGCCCCAATACAGATTTAAACCATTGCCGTTTTTCATCAACCAAAGAAACCAAAGAAATAGGCACCTCACAGATAATGGACGCAAGTTCTGTGATCCTGTCGAATTCACTTTCGCTCAGCGTATCTAAAATAGCATAATCATCCAGCGCTTTTAGGCGCTGTTTTTCATTTGATGGTATTGGAGGAGCTGTCAATGGTAGTCTGAATATATAACTATTACGAATATATTGAATAAATAGTTGAATAAACAGACGAATTAAAGAAACTATTACGATATATAATGCAAGTAAATCGGCTAAAACGTAATAGCAAGCAACAAATGGTAAAACCCAAATTGCGTTATAAACTTATAGTTTAAACACTTTGTTATAATTGTATCTGTTAACTTTGTGCCATGGCCCGTTTATCTGTCAACATTAATAAAATAGCTACCCTGCGCAATTCACGCGGCGGTAATAACCCCGACCTGATCCGGGTGGCAACAGACTGCGAACGTTTTGGTGCAGAAGGCATCACGGTGCACCCACGGCCGGACGAGCGCCACATTCGCTATGCCGACGTATTTGAACTGAAGAAGGTTATTACCACCGAATTCAATATCGAAGGTAATTGTGAAGAACAAAAGTTTATAGAACTTGTACTGGCTAGTAAACCGGAGCAGGTAACCCTGGTGCCCGATGTTTTGGGTCAGATAACCAGCAACCACGGCTGGGATACTATAAAACACCAGCAATATTTGCAGGATATTATTAAGGTATTTAAAGATGCAGGCATCCGCGTTTCCATTTTTGTTGATCCAATTGTGGAGATGGTGGAGGCTGCCGCTACAACGGGCACAGACAGGATTGAATTGTATACCGAAGCCTACGCCACTCATTACACCATTGATAAAGCAGCAGCCATAGCGCCCTATGTAGCAGCAGCAGAGGCTGCCCAACGTTTAAGCTTGGGCATCAACGCAGGGCATGATCTTGATCTGCATAATCTTAAATATTTTGCGCAGCGTATCCCTGCTTTGGACGAGGTAAGCATAGGCCATGCGCTGATCAGCGATGCGCTGTATTTTGGGTTAGAGAACACGATTCAAATGTATCTGCGGCAGTTGGCGTAACGGAGAATTGTGATAATACCGGAGAGGCGGTTGTTGCTGCAAAAATCAATGAAGTAATAAATATACCTCAGCTGGCATTTGCTTCCCTTTATAGTCGCCGTTAAATGGCGCAGCATAACCTGTTGATAGGTTAATAAAATGTTGTTGGGGAAAACACCTGTTGCCACTTTACTTCTGTGCGGGTGCTTTCGCCATTGCAGTATGCTACGCTCAATCCGCTATCTTGAATTATAAAATCATTCACGGCGATGCCATTCGCTGCGGTCAATTTTATGGCTTCTTAAAATGCACCGGCCCGTTGCAGGCATTGCTGATTACTGTCAAAATATCGGCGGGCAAAACCAAGCGATTGAACGGAATCGTAAAAGTAAAACCCGCCAAAAAAACAGAATCTGAATAGATCTTTTGAAGTACAAAATCAGCTTGTAAATGCAGTGTCACTAAAACATTACCCAATTGTTATTCAATACGTAAAATAGTACCTTTGCGCTAAATTTAAGGTACACCCATTTCATGAAGCTGAACATAGATTACCAGGAGCAATTCCAGCACAGGCACATCGCCCCTAACCAGGCTGATACCGATAAAATGTTAAAAACCATCGGTGTGGAAACGCTTGATGAACTGATAGACCAAACCGTTCCGGCCGGTATCAGACTTAAAGCACCTTTGAACCTGCCTGCCGCCAAAAGCGAGTTCGATTATTTGAATACACTAAAGGTTACGGCCTCTAAAAACAAAGTTTTTAAATCGTACATCGGCCAGGGTTATTATGATGTAATTGTGCCGGGAGTTATCCAGCGTAACATCCTGGAAAACCCGGGATGGTACACGCAATACACGCCTTACCAGGCCGAAATTGCACAGGGCCGTTTACAGGCATTGCTTAACTTCCAAACCATGGTAATAGAACTTACCGGGATGGAAATTGCTAACGCATCTCTGCTTGATGAGGGTACTGCCGCTGCCGAAGCTATGTTTATGCAATACAGCCTCCGCAAAAATACAAAAGCCAATGTGTTCTTTGTGAGCGAGGAGCTGTTTCCCCAAACTATTGATATCCTGAAAACCCGCAGCGAGCCTTACGGTATTAAGCTGCAAATAGGTAATCACGCCAATGTGGAACTTACCGATGACATGTTTGGTGCTATTGTACAATACCCTGCCGGTAATGGCGAGGTGTACAATTACAAAGGCTTTGCCGATCAATTGCACAGTAAGAACATTAAGCTGACCGTAGTTGCAGATATCATGAGCCTGATCCTGTTAACTCCCCCGGGAGAATGGGGTGCAGATATTGTTGTGGGCAGCACCCAGCGCTTCGGCGTACCAATGGGTTTTGGTGGCCCGCATGCTGCGTTCTTTGCTACTAAGGAAGAATATAAACGCTCTCTGCCCGGCCGCATCATTGGGGTAACCATAGATGCAGCCGGTAACTATGCATTGCGCATGGCCCTGCAAACCCGCGAGCAGCACATTCGCCGCGATAAAGCAACCTCTAATATTTGTACCGCACAGGCGCTATTGGCTATCATGGCCGGTATGTATGCCGTATACCATGGCCCTAAAGGGGTTAAACTGATAGCCGAGCGCATCCATGGCTTAACCGTATTGCTGGCTAACTCGCTAAATGCACTGGGTTTCGAACAGCTAAATAAGACCTATTTTGATACACTAAAGTTTGACCTTGGCGTACTGGCCGGGCCTATCCATTCGGAGGCTTTAAATAACGAATCTAATTTCCATTACACCGGCAGCGAGGTTACCATCTCTTTGGATGAAACTACCTCTCCTGAGGATGTGAAGAACATTGTGAGGTTTTTTGCCAAGGTAAAAGGCAAAAGCCTGGCTGATGCTAATTTCGACGAACTGAAAGGCGATATCCAAAGCGTGATCCCTGCAGAACTGCAGCGCACCTCGCCTTATCTAAGCCATGCCATTTTCAACTCCCACCATTCCGAGCATGAAATGCTGCGCTACATTAAATCTTTAGAAGCTAAAGATCTATCGCTTTGCCACTCCATGATCGCTTTGGGCAGCTGTACCATGAAACTGAACGCCACTACCGAAATGGTACCTGTTACCTGGGCGGAGTTCAGCAAAATGCACCCGTTTGCGCCAACCGACCAGGTTGGCGGCTACATGCAGTTGTTTGATGAGCTGAACAAATGGCTGAGTGAGATCACTGGTTTTGCAGCCATGAGTCTGCAGCCAAATGCCGGTGCACAGGGCGAATACGCGGGATTGATGGTGATTCGCGCTTATCACCATGACCGGGGCGACACCCACCGTAACATTGCTTTGATCCCTTCGTCTGCACACGGCACCAACCCTGCATCTGCAGCTATGGCCGGCATGAAGATCGTTGTAGTAAAATGCGATGACAACGGCAATATCGATGTGGAGGACATGCGTGCCCGCGCCGAGCAATATAAGAACGAGCTAAGCTGCCTGATGGTAACTTACCCATCCACCCACGGCGTATTTGAAGAGTCGATCATCGAGATCTGCGAGATCATTCACTCCCACGGCGGCCAGGTGTATATGGATGGTGCCAATATGAACGCACAAGTAGGCTTAACCAGCCCGGCTAATATTGGTGCCGATGTATGCCACCTTAACCTGCATAAAACCTTCTGCATTCCGCATGGCGGTGGCGGCCCGGGTATGGGTCCTATCGGTGTGGCTAAGCACCTGGTGCCATACCTTCCAGGCCACGCCGTGGTTGATATAGATAACGGCAAAGCCATCCATGCGGTGTCGTCGGCACCATGGGGTTCTGCTTCTATCCTGATCATATCCCATGCTTATATCGCTATGATGGGCGGCCCCGGCTTAACCGATGCTACCCGTTACGCTATCCTGAATGCCAACTATATTAAAACCCGCCTCAAAGATCATTATAACGTATTGTACACGGGGAAAAATGGCCGATGCGCACACGAAATGATCCTGGATTGCCGCTCGTTTAAAGCTTACGGCATAGAGGTGGTAGATATTGCCAAGCGACTAATGGATTATGGTTTCCACGCCCCTACGGTATCGTTCCCGGTTGCAGGTACGGTAATGGTGGAACCAACCGAATCAGAACCTAAGCATGAACTTGACCGTTTTTGCGATGCAATGATCTCCATCCGCCACGAGATTGAGGATGTAGAAAATGGCCTGTTAGACAAAACCGACAACCCATTAAAGAACGCACCCCATACATCAGCCGTCATTACCGGAAACGAATGGGAGCACCCGTATACCCGCCAAAAAGCAGGTTTCCCGCTACCGTATGTAGCTCAGTACAAATTCTGGCCATCGGTGGGCCGCGTGAACGATACTTATGGCGACCGTACGCTGATCTGCTCATGTCCGCCGTTAACTGATTATGAATTTGAAGAAAGCGAAGTAACCACCACAGAATACGGTACTTAGCAGATCTGCTGATTTTCAGCTATGCAGATTTCAGATGAGGAACAGATAATTTTGAGCCGCCCTAATAGGGCGGTTTTTTATTGCCCTGGCTTGCCGAAGTAATGGGCACATTCTTGTTTGCGTTCCGCAAAAAATCACCGTTCCAAACGGCCCGAACGCGCGTAAACAGCCCGAACATGCCCGAACACGGGCAGGCGACTGGCCCCCCAACCCCCTGAAGGGGGAGCTTTTGATAAGCTGGTTTTGTGAATCCTGGCTAAAAAAGGATCTATTAAGTGCAATGCCTACGCCTGCCAAGCTACCCGCCAGCAGATGCTCCGTACATCAGAATGACAAGGCGTGCCTCAGCAACTTTGTCATCCCGACGAAGGAAGGATCTATTAAGTGCCATGCCTTACGCCTGCCAAGCTATCGATTAACAGATGCTTCGTGCCTCAGCATGGCAAGGTAAATTAATGCACTTACTACATACTAAAACAAAATGCCGGCAGTTTATATTATAATGACATTAAGCATTTTCAACTATGGATACTGCTGATAAACATTACAAATTCATTAATAGTAAAACCGGCTATGCCATTTACTATTATACCATCCACGCGGGGCTTCTCCCCGAACAGGTCAAAGCCGAGCTTGATAAAATTAAAGCCCAGGTGGCCATTAAAAACAGTCTTTACCAGGAAACACTTTACTGGGAAGAGATCAGGGACGCCGGATAGCCTAAACTCGATAAAAATCTTAAAATTTTTGTGTTAGCAGGCTGAAAATCAGTACATTTATTTGCCAATTATAAACCCGGTTTTACCAGCCGGCAATTATTTTACAAAAAAATCCTGCCTTATGAGTAAGCCGCTGATCTTGCTTTTTACGATCGTATCCCTGCACCTGCATGTCAATGCTCAAAATGTAATTAATGTAAAGGATGTTGTAGATAAACTCCGCACGCTTTCTACCAGCAAGATCATCGAGAGGGCGTACCTTCATTTTGATAAGCCAAGCTACAACCCCGGCGATACCCTATATTTTAAAGCCTATGTTACAGCCGGTGAAAACCATGAGCTAACCAAAATAAGCAGCTTATTGCATGTGGATCTGATCAGCAAAAATGATTCGCTGATGCAAAGTATCATACTACAATTAAGCAATGGTATGGCCGCGGGTGATTTCGCCCTGCCCGCTTATACCCCGAAGGGTAATTTCAGGGTGAGGGCCTACACACAGTGGATGCAAAATACCGGTGATAAATATTTTTTCGATAGAATAATACCGGTTACAGGTAAAAGCATAGCCCGGGTAAATAATGCTGCTAAGGGTGTTACCAACCCCGATGTGCAGTTTTTTGCCGAAGGTGGTACTATGGTAACCGCTTTGCCGGCACGTGTGGCCTTTAAGGCAATAGGTCCAGATGGTTTGGCTGTTGCTGTCAAAGGGATTGTTGAAGATAACACGGGCACTGAAATCACTAAATTTACCACGGCCCATTTAGGTATGGGGCAGTTTTTCATTACCCCGGAGGCAGGCAAAACATACTCCGCCAGGGTTACTTATTTGGATGGCTCTACAGCGAAAATTGATTTGCCAAAAGTTGATGAGAAAGGGTTGACACTGACCGTTAATAACCAGTCGGAAAGTAAACTTTCTATCGATATAAATGCCAACAAGCCTTTTTATCTGGAGAACAAGAACAAAGAGCTTAACGTGGTAATGTACCAGGATGGCGTTGTTAAAACAGTAAAAACAGTTTTGGACAACCAGGTAATTGGTTTTGATCTGCCCAAAAAAGACCTAAAGACCGGCGTTTTGCAGATCACCGTTTTTGGCCCCGATGGGAGCCCGGCTAATGAGCGCTTGGTTTTCATAAGGAATGATGATTTATTGAATTTAGCGCTGGTTAGCGATAAACCGGTTTACGCCACCAATGACGTTATAAAAATTGACTTAAATGCAAAGGCAAGTGAAACACCTGCCCCCGGCTATTTTTCTGTTGCCGTTTTAAATGAAAGCGCACTGGCAAGCGATGAAAATACCGGTCATAATATCCTTACCGATTTGTTGCTTACTTCAGCAGTAAAAGGTTACATCGAGCAGCCCGGGTACTACTTTACAGGCGCAGCGGATGCTAATACCAACCTGGATATATTGCTGCTTACACAGGGCTACCGCCGCTTTACCTGGGCCGGCTTACTAAATGATACTGAACCTGCTTTCGCCTTTAAACCCGAAAACGGTATGCTGATCAGCGGACATTTAAATACAAAAGACGGTAAGGCCCTGCCCCAGGAAAAAGTGACGCTGTTGCTGCCGGAGAGCGGGCAATCATTAACGGTACTCACCGATAATTCCGGCAAATTGGTTTTTGCTGATCTGGGTTATACCGACCGTGCCAAATTTTTGATAAAAATAGAGAACGGCGCCATTAAGAATAAAGCCGTAGTTCTGATGGATAAAAACGCAAAAGCCGTCGCCATAAATCCAAATAGAGAACCCTTAAGCAGTCTGGACGAAAATTTGACAACAGTCGCAGGTTTGGGCAACAATGAGATCAGCATCAACCAGGCCAAAGGCACCGACCAGAAACCTATAAACGTTAAACAAACGTACCGCACCACCAGCCTTAATGGGGCAGGCAACGCCGACCAGGTGTTTTTTAGAAAGGAGTTTAAAGATTCGCCTAATCTTACGGCTGCGCTGGCCGGCAAAATACGGGGAGCAACAATAGTAAATGGAAAAGTTTATGCTACCAGCAGCCTGATAGCGAGCGCAACTAGTACGGGGCCCGAGCCCATGCAATTGGTGGTTGACGGTCTTCTGGTAAGAGATGCAACACTTGATTTGTATCTGCCCAATCAAATAGAAACGGTAGAGATCCTAAAAGGCAATAATGCCGCTATCTACGGCATTATTGGCGGGGCGGGGGTTGTTGTTTTAACGAGCCGGCAGGGCGATTCGGCAGATGATGACGGCATGGCGGTAAGCGCTATGTCACCAGGGCTGGTATCCATAAGGCCTCCCGGTTATTATAAGTCCCGTGAGTTCTACTCGCCCAAGTATAAGGTAGCAGGTGAGCAGGTCAACAACTCCCGCGGCACGGTTTACTGGAACCCCAATTTAACTACCGATAAAGATGGCCACACCAGCTTTAGCTTTGGGAATGGTAATGCCCCCGGCAGTTACCGGGTGATAGTGGAGGGGATTGATACGGCGGGCAACCCGGGCCGATCTGTAATTACATTTAAGGTGCAGTAGTTGAAGATATTTTTACATAAAAAACCCCTTGCCTGTTAAGAACAAGGGGCCAAAACTCACAACAATTGTTTAACCTTTCGGTCAATTCCTAACTGCAATGTAGGTTCTGCTGAAAAAGCACTATCGTCAGACTAAAGTTCTATCGGTCGCTAAATTTTAGTTTGTTTTGGAGTGGATATTTTTGGGTTAGCATTAGCGGATTAAACCCTTTGCGGTTATATTTGTCAACAATTAAAAACCGGTATAAATTTATACTACAACTTAATACGCATTAACATTATGAGAAAATCATTTCAAGTAAAAGCAGCAGCATTTTTTGTGTTGGCCTTATTAATTTCAGCCGCAACTTTTGCGCAAACAAAACCAATGCCGAGTCCGCGCGATAGCGTTAGCGGTACGGTAGCCGGGTCAACCATCAGTATTAACTACGGCAGCCCATCTGTAAAGGGTCGCAAGGTATTTGGCGACTTGGAAAAATATGGAAAAGTTTGGCGTGCAGGCGCTAACGAAGCTACCGTATTTACAACCAGTAAAGATATCATGGTTGAAGGCAAGAAATTAGCTGCAGGTACTTACGGTTTCTTCGCTATCCCAACTGCCACCACCTGGACAGTTATTTTTAACAAAGTTGCTAAACAATGGGGTGCCTACAAATATGAAGAAGCTCAGGATGCGTTGCGCGTAACCGTTAAACCGGTAGCATCGGCAATGAACGAGCGTTTGGTTTACAAAATTACCGCAAAAGGTTTTACTTTAAACTGGGATAAATTATCGGTTCCGGTTTCGGTTAAATAAGTAAAATAAAAACAATATCAAGAAGCCTTCTGCACAACAGGAGGCTTTTTGGTTTGTAGGGGCGTTAAATTCTGGCACACAAAGTTCGTTTTGACAACCGTTGCAAAGTAACCTGCAAAATTTACACCCCTACCGTGGGTTGCCAAAACAAGTTAAGGATGACGACTGCGCAATTTCAGATATATTTACGCGACTAAATGAAGAGTTATTTCGCTAAAAAGACTTTTTTAAAACGCGCCATCATCATGGCAGCCCTGGCATTAGCCATTTACCTGCTAATGGTGTTTGCCGGGCATCCTTACGCGGTAGAAAAGTATTATTCGCAAGGACTATACCCGTTGATCTGCAAGGTGTTGCACCCAGTCTTTAACGTGGTCCCTTTCAGCCTGGGCGATTTGCTTTACATTGCAGTAGTAGTTTACCTTATTTACCTGTTAGTGAGGCTAATTAGCCTGCTGTTTAAAAAACAATTTTTGAATTCAGGCCTGTTGATCACAGGTCTGGTCATTGGCATGCAAACGGCTATCCTGCTGTTTTATGTTTTATGGGGAATGAATTATTTCCGCCCATCCGCTGCGGAAAGGCTAAACCTGAAGGAAAGCAAATTTAGCATAGCCGAATTACAGGCCGTTACCAACATTTTAATCGATAGCGCCAACCTCACCCGCAGTCGGCTCTCCCCCGCCGACTTCAGGCAAACCAACGATACCATCTATATCCGTGCAAAGCAGGCATTAATAGCGCTGGGCGGCAACTCGGTCAGCTTCAAAACCTATAGCCCTGGCCTAAAGCCATCGCTGTTAACGCCGATCATCAACTACATTGGCACATCCGGTTATTACAATCCTTTTACCACCGAGGCGCAGCTGAATTATGAGCAACCCGTGTTTGCAAGGCCATTTGTGGCTTGCCACGAAATGTCGCACCAGGCGGGGTACGGCCCCGAGGATGAAGCCAACTTTGCCGGTTTTTTAGCAGCTACAGCAGCTAAAGACAAACTATTGCGGTATTCTGCTTATCATCTGGCAGTTGGCGAGTTTATGTTCACCCTGCGCGGGGCCGACAGCCTCCTTTACAAACAAATGAGGCTCCGCATCTCCGCAGATGTAAAAAAAGATTTTAAGGAGGAGCGGCTGTACTGGCAAAGCTACCAAAACAAGCTGAACGAGATCACCGGCATATTTTACGATAACTTTTTAAAAGCCAATAACCAACCCCAGGGTATTGATACCTATAACAAAATGGTAACGCTTGTAATGGCAATGTATCGAAGGGACGAATCTATTTACCCTAAGAGATAGCGTATATGTTGTCACATCTATTATCCGTCTCCTAAATGGGACGGCAACGAAGCAGGATAGCAAATCCACCTTAACTATCTATAGACCATCTTGCTGCTTCATTACTGTTGGTTTCAACCCGACGGATAGCAAATAAAAAGGCCTTAGCGCGAACGCCAAGGCCATCAATTTCTTCGTTAAACGGAAGGTCTGACTGATCAGTAGACCCTATCCTTAATTCTTTAAACTCAACTCTTTAGTCTGCATCATTTTGCGCAGGTTATTCAGGGCGTAGCGCATTCGGCCAAGAGCGGTATTGATGCTCACATCGGTAACGTCGGCAATTTCTTTAAAGCTCATATCACCAAAATGGCGCATAATCAGCACTTCTTTTTGCTCCGATGGCAACAACTGTATCAATGTTTTAAGGTCTTTATGCGTTTGCTCGCGCACCAGCCGGTCCTCCGCGCTTTCATCATAATTGCCCAACACTTCAAAAATGTCAAAGTCATCGCCATTGCTAACCATAGGCGCACGTTTTTCACGGCGAAAATGGTCAATCACCAGGTTATGGCCTATACGGGTTACCCAAGGCAAAAACTTACCTTCCTCGTTATATTTGCCGGCTTTTAGCGTGTTAATAACTTTTATAAACGTGTCCTGGAAAATATCCTCGGCCAATGCCTCGTCTTTAACGAGCAGGTAAATAGAAGTATATATTTTGGATTGGTAACGTCGGATAAGCTCCACAAGTCCTGCTTCGTCTCCGGCGATATATAGATGGATTAGATCCTGATCACTTTTCAATTGAAAATCCATAGAAAGCTACTAATAAACTAAAGTTAATTTTTTGTCGTTATTAAATGTAGAGTTCTATCTATAGCGTTTTCTTTTCGGGTTAAGAATTTTGTTACCCTCAAATATAATATTTTTAAAAAATAAAAACAAATATTTTTTGGGGAGTGGTATGTCATCTTTGAACATAAAGTTACGTGTCAGCAAAGTGCAAGTATTTTATAAACGTTCTATAAACCAAATACTAATCTGCCGGGCTATTTGGATAAGGCTAAAAATTTTAGGATTTTTGCAATTCCAAAGCGTCCACAGATAATGGACCGTAGCCCATAGTAAATCGTTTCATGTTTAGACGATGGTTTGTGCCAGAGGTTTAAACTTTAATCAATTAAATCGGTTCTTTCTATGGTCCGCTAACTATCGACTATGGACAACACTAACAGCAAATGATCAAGGAAGCAGAAAAAGATCCGCAAAAGCATATCATTATAAAGGGAGCCCGGGTACACAATCTAAAAAACATGGATGTGGCTATCCCCAAAAACAAACTGGTGGTCATCACCGGCATGTCGGGATCCGGCAAATCCTCTTTGGCTTTCGATACCTTGTACGCCGAGGGTCAGCGCAGGTACGTGGAGAGCCTTTCCTCCTATGCGCGCCAGTTTTTGGGCCGCATGAACAAGCCCGATGTAGATTATATCAAAGGTATTGCCCCGGCTATCGCTATAGAGCAGAAAGTGATCACCAGCAACCCGCGCTCCACCGTGGGCACCAGCACGGAGATTTATGATTACCTAAAGCTGCTGTTTTCCCGGATAGGGAAAACCGTATCGCCTATTTCCGGTGGTATTGTAAAAAAAGACAGCGTTACCGATGTGATCAATTTTATCATGAGCCTGCCGCAGGATACGCAGGTAACTGTGCTCTGTCCGCTGCACCCCCACAATAACCGCAGCTTAAAAGAAGAACTGGCGGTGCTGATGCAAAAGGGTTTTATCCGGGTAGAGATCAATGGCGAGTTAAACCGTATTGAATCTTTACTGGAGGATGAAAGCCTGAATGCGAATTTACTGGCAGAAACGATCAATGAAATAGTAGCGGATGGCCCCAAGCCTAAAGCAAAAACTAAAAAACAAAAAGCGGAAGAAGCGGTACAGGCGGAGATTGACAGTCAGAATGCAGAGAGCCAGGTAACGGCCCACAACACGCAGCTATCTACCCATAGCTTACCGGTACGTATTGTTATCGATCGCATCACTAAAAACGATGAGGACGAAACGGTGAGCCGTTTAGGTGACAGTATCCAAACTGCTTTTTTTGAAGGCAAGGGCGATTGCTACGTGCGTTACCGGGAACCGGAAGCTGAAACAGAGAGCGAACGCTTCTTTTGCGATCGCTTTGAGCTGGATGATATCCGGTTTGAAGAGCCGTCACCAAATTTCTTCAGCTTTAACAACCCTTATGGTGCCTGCAAAAAATGCGAAGGCTATGGTAAGGTAATTGGTATTGACCACGACCTTGTAGTTCCTGATAAAAGTAAAACCGTGTACGAGGGTGCTATTGCCCCATGGCGCGGCGAAAAAATGCGCGAATGGAACGATAAGCTGGTGAAAAGCTCGCTTAAATTCGATTTCCCTATTCATCGCCAGTATAATCAGCTTACCGAAGCGCAGCAGCAATTACTGTGGACCGGTAACCAGCACTTCCGTGGCCTTAATGAATTTTTTAAGGAGATGGAAGAGCAAACCTACAAGATTCAATACCGGGTTTTGCTATCGCGCTATCGCGGCAAAACCACCTGCCCCGAATGTAAGGGCAGCCGCTTGCGCAAGGATGCATCCTATGTAAAGATCGATGGTAAATCAATCACCGATGTAGTACTGATGCCTTTGGATAACGCACTGGCGTTTTTCAGCAGCCTTAATTTAAGCCCTACGGATGTTAAAGTGGGTAAACGGTTACTGTTAGAGATCACCAACCGCTTAAGCTTTTTGAATGATGTGGGCTTGAGTTATTTAACACTGAACCGGTTATCCAATACCCTTTCTGGCGGTGAGTCGCAGCGTATCAATCTGGCCACTTCTCTGGGCAGTAGTTTGGTTGGGTCCATTTATGTATTAGATGAGCCGAGTATAGGCCTGCATCCGCGTGATACACAGCGGCTGGTGCACGTGTTGAAATCCCTGCGCGATGTTGGGAATACCGTGCTGGTGGTAGAGCACGAGGAAGAGATCATGAAAGCCGCCGACCATATTATAGATATCGGCCCAGAAGCGGGTACACATGGGGGAAACCTGATCTTTACCGGCACCTATGAGCAAATTATTGTAGATGATGACAGCCTTACCGGTAAATATCTGAGTGGCCGCGAAGAAATCGCCATCCCAGCACAGCGCCGCAAATGGAACGATTTTATTGAAATAAAAGGTGCCCGCGAAAACAACCTTAACCATGTAGATGCAAAATTCCCACTGGGTGTGCTTACGGTGGTTACTGGCGTATCGGGCTCTGGTAAAACCAGTTTGGTAAAACGTGTGCTTGCACCTGCCCTGCAAAAGGTATTGGGCAATTACAATGGTGAGCAAACCGGCAGCTTTGATAGCCTGGAGGGCGATTATGCCAAAATAGAGCAGGTAGAACTAGTAGACCAGAACCCTATAGGCCGTTCATCAAGATCAAATCCGGTTACTTATGTAAAAGCCTGGGACGAGATCCGCAACCTGTATGCAGCTTTGCCGGTTTCAAAAGCCGGCGGGTTGAAACCATCCGCATTCTCCTTCAACGTGGAAGGCGGCAGATGTGATACCTGCCAGGGCGAAGGCGAAGTAAAGATAGAGATGCAGTTTATGGCCGATATCTTCCTTACCTGCGAGGCTTGTAACGGCAAACGCTTTAAACAGCATATCCTGGATGTGCAGTACAACGAAAAGAACGTATCTGAAGTGCTGGAGCTCACTATTGATGAGGCACTCGAATTCTTCGCCAAAGAACCTAAAATCCTGGCCAAAATAAAACCACTGGTTGATGTTGGTTTGGGATACGTACAATTGGGGCAGTCAAGCAATACGCTCTCCGGCGGTGAGGCACAACGTATTAAGCTGGCATCCTTCCTGGTAAAGGGCAATAACACGCATAAAACGCTCTTCATTTTTGATGAGCCTACAACAGGGCTGCACTTTGCCGATATTAAAAAGCTGCTGAAATCGTTTGATGCCCTTTTAGAGCACGGCAATACCATTATTGTGATAGAACACAATATGGACGTGATCAAATGCGCCGACTGGGTGATCGACATCGGCCCCGAAGGTGGCAACCGCGGCGGTAACGTCGTATTTGAAGGTGTACCGGAGGATCTGATTAAAAAGGCCGATAGCTTTACCGGAGAGTTTTTGAGAGAAAGATTTTAGCCCCCAGCCCCCTGAAGGGGGAGCGGAAGATTTAATGGCGATGGGTGACTCATCGCTATTTTTGTGTGTGGCGACCCCTTTCATGTTTGAAAAGTATGGTAAATTCAACTATTTTATCAGGAGTTGTCAATAAAATAAATTCGCTAATTACCAGTGTCTTTGAAAACTCAACTAAGATGAATTTAAACTTTATTGATGTCAGCACTTTGCCGTCATATGCGGATGGTTTTACTGACCCGAATGGCGGTATAATTGATGTTAGGCTAAATGTTACTGTACAATTAGATCTAAACCATCTGCCCAATTATTCTCAAGAATATATTGCCAGAGTAATAATGCATGAATCCCTTCACGCGTATTTAATGGCTAGTGGAACAGCGGATCGGTTACAACATGAGGATATGGCTATCAAGTATGTTACTCAAATGGCTCTGGCTTTACAACAGATGTTTCCTGGATTAAGTGATGTGGAAGCAAAAAACGTATCATTAGGTGGATTGCAATTTACTGATACGTTCGCAAACACTATCAAAAATGATTTAAGTCTTACCGGATCTTTTGATTCTACTAACTTGGCCTATTCAGTAGGGCCAAAAGGTAAAAGGTGTAACTCTAACTAACATGTCTAAATTAGCTATTATACGAAACACAATTTGCGTGATAATATATCTTATTACCAATATTGCTCAAGCACAACAAAAACACCCATTCGGATTAAATACTCGACTAAAGGCAGTTATTAGTAAAGACAGCTTACTTACTGATTTTGAAAACTCTGTCTACAGGCGAATTTACAATCCGGATTTTTGGAATAAGTGCTACACCTCCACGTTTACTGTAATAAAAATAGATATTGATAGTAATTCTAAAGTGACCAGCATAAAATTCTCTGATAGTGCTGATAGTTTATTTACAAAAATATATGCAACCAGGAAAATTCAATTTGATGAATGTACTACTTTATCCAACTATGCCAAAACGAAGGCCTACAAAAATATATCTATAATCATTCCTGTAATTTATATACAAAACTATTCAGCTCAAACAAGTTTTAATGCAAATAATGTCGAATCGCTGCTCAAGTTCGGGAATAAAGCATTTCTTGGCAATGCCATCATCCGTCCTACAATAACTATCAAGCTTCTTCCGAAGGGCAACATTTAATCTTGTTGTTGGCATTTTCACAACAGACTTAAGGACTACCAGCCCGCCAAACAAAAAGGCCTGTTACCATCCACCGGTGATAACAGGCCTAAAAAAATCACAATAAAACTATTTCAACATTTCGGGGTATAACTTGCCGTCTGTTGCTGGCAGGTCTACACCGCTCAGCTTGGCTATGAGTGGGGCAATATCCACCATATTCATAACCGGGATCACCACCCCTTTTTTAAGGCCGGGACCAAAAGCGACAAACCCGGTTTGGATTTGCTGATGATCCGGGTAAAAGCCATGCGTACCTTTTACTTTACTGAACTTTTCGGTTAGCAAATCTGCCTTGTTGCCAAAAGTAGTTCCGTTTGTACCGCTCAGGGCGATCAATACGTCAGGGTCGGCGCCTACCTTATCCAGGTGCGCTTTATCAATTACCTGGTAGTATTGCTTAACAGAATCGGGCTGTTGTGCCAGCAGCTCACTTACTTTTTTCAGCGTTGCTTTGTCGCCCGGGGTTTTCAATTTCAGGAAGGATGATCCGCCGGATGAATGAAACTGCGCTTTCCAGCTGCCGGTTTTAACATCGGTAATCAGGCCCGCCTGTTTCAACAGGTAATTGGGATTAAAGCTGCGGTAAATGTTCTCGAATCCATGATCGCCCAGAATAATAAAAACGGTGCTATCGGCCAGGCCCGCACGGCTTACGCTTTCTACCAGGGTTTTAATCGCCCTGTCGGCACCGGCCACCGAAGCGCGAACCATATAGTGTTCGCGCCCGTTCTCATGTTCATAATGGTCGGTACAGGCCAAATGCAGCGCTATTAAATTGGGCTTATATTTCTTAATGATATAACCTGCCATGCGCGCTACGTTCTCATCCTGCACCAATTCGTTATTATTGGCATTCAAATCTTCTGCCTCCAGCAAACCCGTTGCGTTTTGTTGTACCTCCTGCCATAACGAGGCCGGGGATGTGGCAGCTGCCGTGTATTCCCGGGTATCCTTCATGTCCTTATAGTTCCAATACTCGGGTATGCGGTAATCTATCGGCGCATTAAGTGTTACCGGCCAGCGCACACAGGCCGTTGTTTTGCCAGCCTTGTGCATTGCACTCCAAAGTGTAGGTACTTTAATCAGGTTATAATCCCAGTACCATTTGCCGGTGGCGCCTTCTGCTTCAAAGGGTGTGTTATAGTATATACCGTGTTTGGCCGGTGTAACCCCGGTCATCATTGTGGTATGATCCGGGTAGGTAACCGACGGAAACACCGGGTTTAACCCGTTTGCAGCAATGCCGTTCTTCATCAGCTCTCGTACCGTGGGCATAGCGTAAGTGCTATCCAGGTAAAACTCGGGCCTGAAACCATCCACAGTCACCAGCACTACATGCTTAGCAGGCGCTGTTTGCGCGTTTGCGTTAAAGCTAATACCCAAAGCCAGGGTGGCTGCTATTATCAATTTATTTTTGATCATATCTTTTAACTGATTAAAAACCATAACGTAAACCTACCTGGAACTGATAAGGGTTGCCGCTTAAGCCGGATACGCCTGCATTGGTGTTAACCGAGTAGCCGTATTGTTTGGCTGTAGCATCAAAGCTTTTGATGTTGTAAATAGTAGTGGCCCCCAGGTTGTGGTTTACACCCCAGTTTTTGTTAATGAAATTGCTTACGTTAAACAGGTCCCCGGATACTTCCAGGTAGTGCTTTTTATACAAAGTGATCTTCTTGATCAGCCTTAGATCAACCACACCGTAAAAAGGGTTTACACCACCATTGCGCTCGGCAATTTTACCAAAGCTCTTGGTGATATAAGTCTTCATGCTTTTCTCAACTTTTGGGTTGTTAAGAATAGCGTTGATACCATCTTTCAGGTATTGCGGCGTGCCGGCAGCATTCGGGTCGTAAATAAAGGCCAAATCGTTAGTGGCAACAAAATCGCCGTTTACGTTACCATTCACAGTTAAAGAATAACGGGTACCACTTACCCCGGAGAACCTTAAACCTGCGCTGAAGCCATAAAATGTTGGCGAACTACCATATGCCACTACCTTATTGCGGAACTGGTTATCAGAGTAGCCCACCTGGCTCAGGTTGCGCGGATCATCTTTTACATATTGTACCAGTGTAGCAGTGTTGGCAACGTTACCGTTATATGAGGTATTATCTTTCGTCTGGTTCCAGGTGTAGGATACCGAAATTTCGCCTTGTTTGTAATAACGGTAATCCGCATCAATCACAAACGCCATCTGGTTTACTTTACCCAGGCTCTCCAGCTGCAATACACGGCCTACTTGTGAAGTTTTACGGCCCTGGGTCCAGTCGGCCGAACCGTTTGCGGCATTGATGGTATTAGCCGGCACATACACACCGCGGTTATCTTCGGCCGCGATACGGAAGTACGGCTGATCTGCCATGTTTTTATCGATGTAGGTATAGTTATTACGGCCAAGGCTTAAATAACCGCTGGCAGTAACCCGGAAGTTACGGTTGAAGAAGTGCGAATAAGATGCGTTAGCTTTATAAACAGTAGGCACTTTGGCATCCTTGCCATTGATATTGAAAGTGGTTAATTTAGGGATGTTTGCATTATTAACCAGGTCCATTCCCGGTGCACTTGCCGGGTTCTGACGGTAGCCAGGGAAGTTAGGAACAGGCACCAGGCTGCCGGTAAGATCCACACTGGTAATATGCGATCCATCAAACAGCATATTGTTGATCATAGAGTACGGATTAAGCGCCGAACCTAAGATACCACCACCTAAACGGATGATATCTTTACCATTCTGGCCAACATCCCAGGTGGCTTGCACCCTTGGCTGTATTTGCAGCGTAGCCAGTTTATTGTTGGTATTTAAACCCAGTGTATTAAATACAGTTTGGTTAAAGGCGGCCCTGTCCAGGTAGGTAGTGTAATCTGCACGGATACCGGCAGTAATATCAAAACCAGGGAACAGTACCGTTTGTACCTGCGCGTACAAATTTGGCGCAAGGATGTTAAACTTGATATTCCTGTCGTTAGATAAATAAATATCCCTTGCGTAACGGTACGGGGTAAGGTTATTAAAGTTGGTTAAGCCGGTAAAGTAAAACCTGCCGTTAGTTTCGCTACCATAAATAGAGTTTTGGTTAGTGAACGATAAGCCACCGCCAAAGGTAAAGTTGTACTTGCCTTTTGTCCAGTATAGGTTATCGATCAGCTGGGCAACGTTGTTATTAAAATAGTCGTTACCGTAGCGCTGCCCACCCAGTTGTATTGAAGTAGTATAGCTTGTACCATCCGCTGCTACAGAAGGGATGTTCTGGACAATAGCGCGGGGAATATTATCTGCCGGTAACTGATCGTTGGCAAAAAGCTTATTGTATTCCCAGTAGTGCTGCACCTTAAGCTCATTGGTTACCGTTGGACTAAGGATACTGCGTAATGAAGCCATAACACTGTTATTTAAGGCCTTACGGGTACTGTACACCTCGTAAATATTGATAGCCGTATTATCCCCGTCAGATTGGTTGTCCAAATCATAAACAAAGTTATCCCGTATGGTGAACAGGTTCTTTGAATTGATCTGCCAGTCGATACGGGCAAAACCGGCATGGGTGTTTTTAGTTTTATCAAACTGGCCCACCTGCGGCGAATTAGCCACACCGTACTTATTACGGGCTATGGTCAGGAAGTTATCCAAAGTACCCTGGGTAACGTTATTTCGTTTTTCGTCATCTGCAGATTGGATATTGGCAATGTACAAGGGTCTTGAATCGGCCTGGTGATCCCAGGCAATAAAAAACTGCGCTTTATCTTTAACGATAGGGCCGCCTAACGAAAAACCATACTGATAGGTAGAGAAAGCCTGGTTCCGCTTAACGCCGTTAAGTCCGTATTTACTGGACAGCCAGTTGGCACGTGCATAGCTAAAAGCACTGCCCGATAATACGTTGGTACCTGATTTGGTTACTGTACTAATGGTACCACCACCTGCATTACCATAAGTAACATCATACTGGTTGGTAACCACTTGGAATTCTCTTACTGCCTCCAGTGATATAGAATAAGCACCTGTTGGTAAACCACCTGAAATGGTACCGCGCGCCGCCATACCGTCAATAGTATAGTTAGTTGCCGATGCCAGCTGCCCGTTGAGGCTGCTGCCCGAGCTGAGGGGCGACAGATCTGCCAGGGAAGTAAAGTTACGGCCGTTTACCGGCAGCTTGGCGATATCTTTTGCGGTTACCGCGGTAGATGATCCTATATTTTCGATCTTATTGCGCAATGTAGGGGCCCTAACCTCTACAACGCCCAACTGGTTAACTTTATCTTCCATTAAAAACGTAACCTGTAACAGATCGCCCTGGTTAAGCGCAAAGCCGGTTTGTTTTTGGGTGTTGAGACCCATTGCCTCAACAGTAATGCTGTAGGGCGAACCCAGCGGCAGCTCCTTCAACAGGAAAAGCCCTTTTGACGTGGAAGTAGATTTGATTTGAAAACCGGTTGATTCGTTTTTAACGGTGATGGTTGCATTGGGGACAACTACACCACCCGGACCGGTAACTGTACCGGAAATGCCGGCTAAATTGCTTTGCGCCATAGCTGCCATGACAAACAGCAGCTGGAACATCGCAGCGAAAAACACTCTTTTAAGTAACACTTTTTTCATCCTTAATAAATTTAATTTACGTTGCGGCAAAAGTGTACTTAGTACATTAAGGGGAGGTTACTGCACAATTACTGTTGAATGAACAATTATCAACAACTATGTTAACAAACCTTGAAAACGGGAGTAAAAGATGATGAATTGATAATTATAAAGTTATACGGGGCGGCAGGGTTATAATATTGGAAATAATAATTGAAGCCGGCAGACGCCGGCTCAATAATGAATATCTTAAGATAAATGCAAACAAGAAATAAATTGGCAAGGTGATCTCCCCCCGGGTGTCATCTTAATCGCTGCTACTTCCGCAACCGCTGCCACAGCCACTACAACCAGATGACGAACATCCGCTACCGCAACCACTTTCACCACTGCTGTGGCTGTCTCCGCTATGCCCGTGGCTGCTATGGTGGGCTGAAAAATCACCACCGAAGCCAGCAACACTGCAACCAGACCCGCCATCATTACTTCGTTTATCTTTATTACCGCCCAACTTCCCGGCAGACTCGTATTTATAAACACCCACCGTTACCAGGATGATGATGCCTAACATGACACATATGGCTACGGCACTATCGGATGCCTGTACAAATAGCCCGTAAGACAGCATCAGGAAAGAAACTATCAGTGCATAAGCGGAGAGCTTTGGCTTTTTCACCAGCCAGTATTTGCCGGTGTTTACCCGTTGAAAATTGATATCGCTGAAGCGCTCCTGGTTGGTGTGCCAGATATCTGCCGATGGAGGTATGCCAAACTTGCTGATATACAATTGGTGGGTGGAGGTATAAAAGTTGTCAAATTTTTTGGCTTCTTGTTCGCCGCCTTTTGTGGGGTTGTGATGGATTTCCCGGCCAAGGGTGGTTTTGCAAAGGTCCGTCCAGTAAGACCGGGTAAAGGTTAAGTGCAGGTGCCAGGCCTGGTCTACCGGATCCGATGGGGTTACACCGGTATCTGTAACACAGCACATGAAAATAAACTTCTTGTATTCGGCTATCACACGATGTGTGTAAGCGATATTCCAGCCATTCTCCCTGGCCAGCCGGGCCGAAAACCGGAAGCCAACACCCGGTTCATCCAGCGTAAAGGCTTCAATTTTTTGCCATAATTCTTTTTCGTATTTCGTCATTGTTATAGCTATAAATTAGCTAAAGCTAAACAGAAAGTAGAAACTCGGGATTAATGCAATATTAAGTAATTGTTATTTATTTGGATGTTAATGTTAAGCATTGCGATGGGTAAAAAACCCATCGCAATATTGCTCCTGCCCTTGTTGCGTATCATCACTAACATTTTGAACGGTAAGCGCTACCGCTCAGCAGCATCAAGCCGGCTTATTAGCTTTCAAAAGGCACCATAGCAGAACGTTGGTCAAATGGATCTGTTTCCCACCAACTTTCTGCGTCGCCCCATAAGCTGATTATTTCATGAGCTCTTTGTTTATAGATATTTAAGAGAATATAAACTTTACTGAAATCAAACCAGTGATCACCTTTTAGTGATCCCAAACGGTGTCTGCGATTTATGTGATGAGCAGTGCAATTAGTCGGTTTAATATCTTCGCCCCAACCTAAGTGTATGCCTTTTATAGAGCAGTTGGCAATTTCGACAGTAAACTTTGACGAAGACGAGCTAAATTGAAAAGTCAACAAATTGATTCGATCATCTGCTACCCTTCTAAAATGTGGGAAAGTGCCTTTAAAGCCCTGGGATCTTAAAAATGGAATAACAATGGATTTTAAGGCTTCTTCCATTGCCCGCCGTTTCTCACTTACACTCATGTAAACATTATCAATTTCTCTAGTAAACTCCGTTTTATATTTTCACCAAATATTCTTACACCGACAACTCGTCGTAGGCCGCCTGTAATCCCCGTTCAATGCCGTCACCCTGCCATAAGGTTACACCAGGAATGGTCTTCGCAGCTAAGATCTCTTCTTTAGTTTTGCCAGCTTTAATGCTGCTTTCAACATAGGCCACCAGTTTCTCCATAAAATCTTGCATTTGTTTTACATCTTCCCTGGTGCCGGTAACTTTCATGGGGTCGAAAGCATGACCGAATACATACTGCGTGTTTTTATCAAAAGTTTTAAGAGCCGATTCCAGTGCAAGCGGCCAGTGCTTACAGGATGCGCCTGCACTGCGGTCTACAAAAGGGTATCGCTTATTAAATACCAGGTCGCCAGTGTGCACAATGTTGGCGTTTTCAAAATGGATCATCGCATCGCCATTAGTATGCCCGGGGCCAAAATAATGTGCGCTGATACTTTCATCACCTACCCTTGTTTTCCAGGTATCGGTGAAAGTGGTGTCCGGGTAAAGTTGTTTATCGTCGCTATTTTGCTTGGCAGCGGCCGCCTTTTGATTGATCAGCGAGTTGGCTTGAGCAGCAACATTTATTGCAATGCCTTTAAAGGCGATATTCCCGCCTGTATGATCTCCGTGGTGGTGCGTGTTGATGAGCCATTGGAACGGCTTGTCGCTTTTCTTTTGCATTTCAGCAATCAGATGCTGGGCTGTATCGCGGAATTGCGCATCTACCACTACAATGCCTTCCTTATTCACCATCCAGGCGATGGTGCCACCTTTTTCTATAAAGATCCCCACGTTATTGCGCAATGGGATCACCTGGAAAGTTGGGTCGGCCAGTAACGAAGCAAAGCTGCGGTTACCCAAAAATGCCAAAGCACCTGCTGTAAGGGCTGTATTTCTTAAAAATTGTCTGCGTTCCATTTGGATAAATTTACTTTGGGTTTATTAATAAGTCGGCTGTTCCCGAGCATTCATAAAATGCTTTGGAATAAATAAGAACAAAGGTTTTTAGCCGCTAATACTGATGAAATGCCTGCGATACGAATTCTAAAACCAAGGGTAAAGATCCGCGCCAGTAGGTCCAATTATGGGCACCATCGCGTACGCGGTACTCATGCGGAATTTCCTTTTTACGCATCAGGTTATGCACCAGCCCGTTGCCCTCGTATAAAAAATCATCGTCGCCAATATCCATAAACCAGCGCATAGCTTTTTTGTTAGCGTCGGGCATAGCGTTTATTAGAGGGATCACGCTGTATCTGTTATAATAATTAGTGATGGCGCTATCGGCAGCGTTCGGGTTATTCTTCAGTATAGCAGATCTGGCATCCTCCGCGTTAAGAAACCCGGTAGCAGCACTTAAAGGGCATGCCGACGAGAACAGCTCCGGATGGTGCAGCGCATATACAAAGGTGCCGCCGCCGCCCATGCTGAGGCCAGCAATAGCACGAAAGCGCTTATCATTTTTTATGCGATATTTCTTTTCTACAAAAGGCAAAAGTTCCGTAAAAAAGAAGTCCTCATAATTCCAGTCTCCTTTGATATCATTAAAATAACCGCGCCTGCCGGTGTTGGCATCAGGCATAATGATGATCATTGGTGTGGCTGTTCCTTCGCGGATGGATTTATCGGTAATGCCGGGCACCTCGCCAAACTGCACCCACCCGGTTTGGTCGTCGCCTGCGCCGTGCAGCAGGTAAAGCACCGGGTATTCGCGCCCGCTGGTTTCGTAATCCGGCGGCAGATAAACGGCGTATTTGCGCTCGCTGTTCAGAATCTTACTTTTAACGGTAAGGGCATCATACACCTTACCTGTTTGCGCCAGCAGCGCAACGGGGCAAAGCCACAGCAGAGCGGCTAACAATTTCTTCATGACGGTTTTAATTTGGCTGAAGGCAACCGGGGTTTATTGCCGCATATAAATTTAGAAATAAAGCTTGAATTTTATGCATAGCTAATTTTTTAAACACCAGCGGATCAGAAAAGGTATTGTGCTGTGCCGAACTTAAAAATTATGCTTGCGGATGCCTGCATTTAGCGCCCGATTTTGCTAAGCCGCAACGCAAACTCAAAACAACTGACGCAGTCTGAAGTACCTTGTCATTGTACGTTCCACGTTAAAATCTTTGGCACAAAAAAAGCCATTTCAACAACACAGCTTTTCTATATAGTAAGTAACCTAAGCCTACATATTTAAGCTTAAATACTGCTTTGGGTTAACCGGGTGGCCGTTTTTACGAATCTCGTAATGCAGGTGCGGCCCGGTAGATCTGCCGGTTGAGCCTACTTTGCCTATTACGTCGCCTACAGTAACCCGCTGACCTTCGTGCACATTAATTTTAGATAGGTGGCCATACCAGGTTTCCAACCCGTTGGGATGTTTAATACGTATGCAGTTGCCGTAACCGCCGGCGCGGGCCGCATAAATAACGTTGCCACTGGCTGTGCATTTAACCGCATCACCTTTGTTGCCTTTAAAATCAATGCCGGGGTGAAACTCGCCATTTCCAAAATCAAAGGGATTGCTGCGGTAGCCGAAAAACGAAGTAAAAGAGCTTAACCGCGGATAGCCCATTGGCATGTAGGCGATGTTATTGACCAGCTTATCCAGGTAGGCATTAAACTCTCCGTATAATTTGGTATCGCTTTTTGGTTTGTTGCTCTCCAGGCCAAGGTTTCTAAAAGCAATCCCCCTGAGGCCGCGTTTGCTCAAATAATTATTGATGCCTTTTAGCTTGTTCTGAATGCTTTCGATGTATCCAACGGCTTTACCGCGGTTACCTTCTTTTTCGGCGTTCAGTAATAACTCGTCTTCCTGCGTTTTGTCAATCTCGTCCTGCAAGGTTGCAATTTGGGAATGGAGGCGGCTGTTCTCGTGATTTTGTTGAACAACCTGGCTATTTAAGCGCAATACCGCCGCCATTAGCACCATTACTACAATAAGGCCAGCAGCCATAGCTACTTTAAAGCTATTGAAATGCTTTGCTTTTACCTGTATAACCCGGGGTTGGGCGTGGTTTTTTTGCGTAAAAATTCCCATTACCTAAATGCTCTATTTTTAAGTTTTTTCTCTAGTAAATTAATCAGGGATCAGCGGTTGCCGATAGTGCAATATAACTAATTATATAATTCTGACGGCAAAAACTGATTATAACCCGAACGTAAATTCTTTAGGATTATTCTTATTACGCCCGTGTATGTGAAATGATTTGATAATTTTGTATTATTAATTAAGCTATAAACATTATGTACCCAGAATATTTTGTTGCCCCAATGCGGGCCGAGCTAACCAAGGTTGGTTTTGAAGAGTTAAAAGATGCCCAATCTGTAGAAGAAGCAATTAAAGGACAGGGCACCGTGTTTGTTATGGTTAATTCGGTTTGCGGATGCGCTGCTGCTAATGCACGCCCTGCTGCAAGAATGGCCGCACAAAGCGAAAAACATCCTGATAAATTGGTAACCGTATTTGCCGGTATGGAAAAAGACGCAGTTGATGCTGCACGTAACCTAATGCTGCCTTACCCACCTTCGTCGCCATCAATGGCGTTGTTTAAAGATGGTAAACTGGTTCACATCATTGAGCGCCACCAGATTGAAGGCCGACCGGCACAGATGATAGCCGATAACCTGATAGATGCATTTGAGCAATACTGCTAGTTTAGCGGCAAGAAGCCAAGATTAAAGAAGTAAGATAACAAGAGAAAGGTCTGGTGTTTATACGCCAGACTTTTCTCTTTTTTAACCTTTTCTTCTCCCTTAAATTCTAAATTCCTGGCTCCTGAATCTTGAATTCTTGTTTCCTCCTTATTCGCTCCTTAAGCTTTTCACCGGGTTACTTAACGCTGCTTTGATACTTTGATAACTAACGGTGCATAAAGTGATAAAGATAGCTCCGAAGCCGGTGAATAAGAAGATCCACCAGGATAACTCCGCGCGGTATTTGTAATCCTGCAGCCAGCCGTGCATCAGGTAGTAAGATACGGGTACTGCCACAAGTATGGACACGGATACCAGCACCACAAAGTCTTTCGACATCATTTGCCATAAGCCAAATACAGATGCCCCAAGCACCTTGCGCACACCTATTTCTTTGGTACGCTGCTCAGCCATAAATGATGCCATCCCAAATAAACCCATACAGCTGATAAATATTGCCAGCAGCGTAAAAAAGCCCGCCAGTTTACCTACACGTTCTTCGGTTGCAAACTTTTTGGCGTATTCCTCATCTGTAAAATTATACTCAAAAGGACTGCCGGGGTCGTACTGTTTAAATACAGCTTCTACCTTTCCAATCGCCTCATGGGTACCCACTTTAGGGTTCAGCCTGATATCAATCACATCGCCATTTTTGGTCAGATTTAGAAAAATAGTGGTTTTTACCGGTTCATAGGGCGAGGACATCACCATATCTTTCACTACCCCTATGATTTTCAGTTTCTGGCCCCAATCTACAATTTCACCAATAGGATCTTTAAAGCCCATAAACTTTGCGGCGGATTCATTGATAATGATTGCCGATGTGTCAGAGATAAAGTTTTTATTGAAATCGCGGCCTTTAATGATCTTCCAGCCGGCCGTTCTGCCAAATTCGGGGGTTACGCTTATCGTACCGAAATCGTCCTGCAGATCTGGCGCCTTACCCCGCCAGTTTAAACCGCTATTGTTTGACCATACATCGGTTAACGGACTGGTAGATTCGGCGATATCTACAATAGCGCCACTTTTTAAAAGATCGGCACGCACAGCATTGATATTATTATGAATAGCCTCGGTACGCATATCAACCTGCACCAGGCCGGTGCGGTCGTAACCAACCGGCCTTTCTTTGGTAAACTGCACCTGCCTGAAAACTACGATGGTACAAATGATCAGCGTAACTGATACAAAGAACTGCAGCACCACCAATACCTTGCGGGGAATTGCTGCGTAACGGCCCGCTTTAAACGTACCTTTTAACACCTTTACCGGCTGAAATGATGATAGGTAGAAAGCCGGATAACTACCTGCAATGATACCCGTTAATAAACTAAAGCCAAGCCCCAGTGCCCAAAACCAGGGGTTTGCCCATAAAATCCCTATACTTTTGCCAGCTACCTGGTTAAACCATGGCAAAATCAACAGTACAAGTACTACACTGAATACGAAAGCAAACACAACAACCATAAACGATTCGCTAAAGAATTGGGTGATCAGCTGGCTGCGTACCGAACCTACCGCTTTGCGGATGCCTACTTCACGGGCGCGCTTTTCCGACCGGGCGGTACTTAAATTCATAAAATTAATGCAGGCCAATAACAAAACAAAAACGCCTATAATGGCAAACAACCATACGAATTGGATACCACCTCCTGTGTTTTTCCCCTGCTTAAACTCCGAGTACAGGTGCCATTTATCCATCGGATGCAAAAACAACACGGGTTTAAAGGAGGCACCCACCTTATCGCCCTGAGCTGAAATATTTTTTTGTTTGAGTCCGCCTATACGCGCGTTCACCTTATCTAGATCCGCATTGGCATTTAGCTGTGCAAAAAGTTGAAAAGAATTATTGCCCCAGCGTGTTTCCGCGCGTTTTAGCCAGGGCTGCGTAGTGAGGTAGAAATCCCAGGGAGCAATTATATCCAGATCGTTAAAAGTAGTATTACGTGGCATATCTTCGTACACGCCGCTAACCTTTAGATCATACTTGTTATTTAGTTTAACCACTTTGTTCATCGGGTCGGCATCACCAAAAATTGCTTTGGCTAATTTGGCAGATAACATGACCGATGACGGATCGGCTAATCCGGCACGACTCCCCTTCAGCATCTTGAGACTTAGGATCTCTGTAATTTCGGGCTGTGCAAAATTACCATGACTGGCTAATTTTTTATCGCCGACGGCTATGCTCATGCCGAAAGTCCAGCTGGATAATGAAACGTATTTAAAATCTTTTCCGGCGCCGGTGTACTCCTGGCGTAAAGCAGTGCCCAGCGGGATTGGTATAGAAGGGCCGGTCAGCGTTTCGCCGTTAATGGTTTGGTGTTGTAATATCTGCGCAATGCGGCTGTGGTTGTCAAAATAACGATCATAAGACAGCTCATCCCATATCCAAAGCCCGATCAGCATGGCCACCGCCATACCTACCGATAAGCCCGAAACGTTGATAAACGTATGCGTTTTGTTCTTGATGAGGTTGCGCCAGGCAACTTTTAAATAATTCTTTATCATGATTGTGGGATTAGACAAATTATGTATTGATTACACCATTATTAAGCACCTGTTGCTGAATTTGAAGCTTAAAAATAACTATTACTTACTCGCTCTTCAGGCTTTTTACAGGATTCATTAATGCGGCTTTTACCGATTGAAAACTTACCGTTAAAATGGCAATACCTATGGCTGATGATGCTGCAATTAAAAACACCCACCATTGTATAGGCGTGCGATTAGCAAAATCCTGCAGCCAGGTATGCATGGCCCACCAGCCAACAGGCGATGCAATCAGGATCGCTACTAAAACCAGCTTTAAGAAATCAACAGATAATAGTGCAGTAATGCTGGTGATACTTGCACCAAGCACTTTACGAATGCCTATTTCTTTGCTGCGCTGCTCGGCCATAAACGCCGAGAGACCAAATAAACCCAGGCAAGCAATAATGATGGCCAATACGGCAAAGCTGGTAAATATAAGTGCCATACGCTGTACATCTGCATACATGGCCGCAAAGCTATCGTCCATAAAAGTGTACCTGATGGGTTGCTCGGGCGAGAAAGTCTTCCAAACACCGTTAATTGCCTTAAGCGTTTGCTGCACGTTGCCGGTATTCAGTTTTACCGACATCATTGCCGCATTGCTTTTGTTTAGCTGCATCACCAGCCCTTCTACATTGTTCCTTAAAGATGCGAAGTTAAAATCATGCACCACCCCCACTACCGTGCTTAACGTACCGCCAGCATCGGTAATGCGTTTACCAATCGGGTTGCCGAGGTTAAGTTGTTTAGCCATCGCCTGGTTAATAATAACCCCCTGCGAATCTGCGGCAGCATCCGGCAAAAAGTTACGCCCTGCGGCAAGCTTTACCCCCATGGTTTTCAAGTAATCTTTATCTACGAACCAATATTGCCCGCTTACCCCAATATCCTCATGAACTTTCCCTTCGTTGTAAAACACATTGCCATTACGCTTGGAACCATCTACCGGCAGGTAATCGCCAATACTTACACTTTTAACATCGGCCAGTTTAAGCAGTTCTGTCTTTAGGTCATTTGCACGGTAACCCAGCATATTGGTTCCCTGCAATACCAACACCTGGTCTTTATCAAATCCGAGTTTTTTATTCAGAATAAACTGCATTTGGTTGTAAATAACAAGGGTTCCGATGATCAGCGTGATGGAAGTAGCAAACTGGAACACCACCAATCCGTTGCGTAAATAAGAATTTTTGCTACCCGTGCTTAGCTTACCCTTAAGTACATTGATAGGCTTAAATGCCGACAGGTAAAGTGCCGGGTAAATACCAGCAACAAACCCAATGATTATTGCAGCTACAACAAGTGATGGTAAAAACCACAAAGCAGCGAGCGGGAAGCTCAAATTTTTACCGGCAATAACATTAAACCAGGGGAGCAGTGCAGCGGCTACAGCCAACGCAATTACAAAAGATAATATGCTATACAGCAGCGACTCTACGATAAACTGCTGCACCAGGCTGCCCCGGGTTGATCCTACTACTTTTCTTAAGCCAACTTCTTTTGCCCTGTTTGCCGATTTTGCGGTGGAAAGATTGATGAAATTAATGCAGGCGATAAGCAGTATAAAGGCAGCTACTCCGCCGAACAACCATACAAACCGGATATCGCCGTGGATTAAGTTATCATGGATGTCGTAAGATTTGAGATTGATAGCGCTAATGGGCTGTAGTTTTAATGAGGATTTAGCAACTGCATCAATCGCTCTTTTATTACCCGCTTTGATCATATCGGGCAGTACATATTTAGCCATGATATTTTTGATCAGCTTTTTTTCGAGCAGAGCGATATCAGTCCCTGCGTGCACCTTTACGTAACAGGTGTAATTGTTTGCACCCCATGTAGTTTGTTCCCCCTTCCATAGTTCTTTGCCGGTAAGCGTCAACAAAAAATTATAGTTAAGATGCGATGTGGCCGGAAAATCTTCAATCACGCCGCCAATCCTGTAGGGCCTGCTGCGATCGTTATTTAAAAACAGCAGCTTACCAACCGGGTTTTGTTTTGGAAAATACTTATCGGCTTTGCTTTTTGTAATTACCACGGTAAAAGGCTCGGCCAGCGCGTGTTTTCTGTCGCCATAAACCATTGGTAACTTTAAAAGATCGAGCAGTTGCTGGTCGGCATAAGCAAAACCTTCATCATGCGTATTTTGATTATTGTCACTGGTACTTACTTCATTGCTGCCGGCACCATCAAAAAGGGTATTTGGCATTATCCGTGCTGCCTGCTCCACTTCCGGGAAATCCCCTTTTACAACAGTACCAAAAGGCGCGGGTAAGGATACAGACTTTTTTAATACCCCGTTATCGTTATACTGCCCTATTACCCTATAGATGCGGTCCGTATCCGGGTAGGACTGATCATAGCTTGTTTCGTTTTTAATATATAAACCTATGAGTATGCAGGCCGCGATACTGAATGCAAAACCGCCCACTTTGATGGCTGCATACATCTTCTGCTTACCCAACTGCCTTAGCGCAATTTTTAAGTGATTTTTGAACATTGTAATATTCTTTTCAAATGAATAACCCCGTTTATTTTGGTTTGGCTTAAATCCTTGTGATTCGTTTAATTCAGCAGTTTTTATGCGCTGCTGTATTTTCTTGAACAGCAAATTTGCATCAGTTTCCGGCTGCCGGCTATCGGCCCACCAATTGTTTACAACATGTACTCGGTGGCCTACAACAGGGTTTTGCTTCAGCAATAAAGATAGTTCAATCAGTTCGCCAGACGACGCCTCATTCGCTAGCTTTTTAGCCTCAAGATACCATATCCTGTCTTCCGTCGTCACGCCTTTGTTGTAAATGTTTTAGGTAGATAGTCAAACACATGCCAATATAACAATCAACTAATAAACAGCGTTTTACAAATAAATAGATAACAAAAACCGTTCGATTTCGGACGGTGGGGTGTTCGGTTATAAGTTTGTGCATAGCTCGTGTATTTTAACACGGAGAGGAAAGAGAAGGCATAGAGTCAGCAGAGCCTGGCTAACTGAAAGTTTGCTTCAAAGTCGCAAATTTCTTCACCTATTTGCAAAAACATTTGCCTGTCCTTAAAATAAAAGCCACAAAGCAAAAGCATCAACCTTCTCCTCTGTGGCCTATGTACGTTGCTAGCGTTCGTTGTCTTAAAAATCTTTCGGACTTTCCGTCTTAGCTACAACGCTTTGATCTTGATATTCCTGTAATTCACGTCGAAACCATGATCCTGCAATAGCAGATGGCCCTGTGCAGCCTCCCCAAAGTCTTTCCAGATCTTATACTTACTGATCGCCACCAGGTCGCGGAATTCTTTTGATCCGCGGTCATATTCTAACACCTTGATGCCGTTGAGATAGTGCTCTACATGGTTATTAGGGTAAACCACAACGCGCCCAATGTTCCAGGCACCAATGGGATGCACAAAGCGGGCCTGTTTTTTTGCAGGGATCAAATCATATAAGGAAGCCAGGGTACGGTCGCCGTCGCGGCCCAGTTTGGCATCCGGGTGTACGGCATCGTCCAGCACCTGGTATTCCAGGCCAATGGCCGAGCCGGTGGTTTTCTCGCTCAGGGTCACAAAATATTTAACCCCGCTGTTAGCACCGGTGACCATTCTAAATTCAAACGACAGATCAAACGCCTTGAACTGGCCATTGGTGATGATGTCGCCCCCATTGGCAGCCTCGCCCCCGGCAGAACCGATTACGCTGATCATCCCATCCTCTACCTTCCAGCCCTTGGCGGGGAACTGCATGCTGGTTGCGCTGCGCCATCCGGCATTGGTTTTACCATCAAACAATAACTTCCAGCCATCCTGTTTTTCATAGGCCGACAACAGATTCGGCACGAGGTTCACTACATATATATCTTTAGCAAATGGCTGTGGTTTAAGATTAGTGGTTTTGATTTGAATGTTCTTAAAAAAGATCTTTTTACCGGCCTGCCCGGCGTCGCTGATGGCATGAACCTGCAAACCAATAAAACCTTTAGCGTCTACCGTATCTACTACAAAAGCAGTAGCCACGCCATTGATCCATGTTTTTGTCTCGTTGCCAATGCATTCCACTTTGATGTGGTTATATGCACCCGGTTTCCAGTTCAGCTTGGCTTTAGCATTAAGTTCCATCGGGTAAAGCCAGTCGCGCCGGCCTTCATCGTAGATACCGCCGGTCCATTGGCGGTCACTGGGATCTACCTCGCATTGGCGGCCGAATACCAAACCCTTGCCTTCGTGCCCGGTCGGGTTGTAATGGCTGCGCAGTTGAACACCTGAATTGGTTTGGTTGCTTTCGGTCATTACATCCAGCTCCAATATAAAATCGCCATATTCTTTCTCCGTCACCAGGAAGGTATTGCCTGAGTTAAGCACAGCTGTGCCGGTTATAACGCCGTTGGCTGCGCTGTATTCTGCATTCCCCGCAAGCTTTTTCCAGCCTTTTAGCGTTTTGCCGTCGAACAGACTGGTGTAACCAGCTTTTGTTTGTGCCGATGCCGCCAAGCCAACCAGGGCCAGGACGAGGATCATCCATGTGTTTTTCATATGCATTTTGGATCTGATGTATTAATTATTCGTTTGGCGTTCAACTCCTGTTTAAAAGAGCGGCCGGGGCTGGGGTTAGCAGGTCTTCTACACCTTTAAATTCCACCCTGGTTGATAATCCCGGGTCCAAAGCTTCATTGCCTCCGGATCGTGCAGGATATGGCCATTTTGGGGGTCGCAGTTTAAAACCCGCCCCATGCGCTGGGCAATATTGCCCAATTGCGGTATTACCGTGGATTTATGCCCGTTGATAATGGTTTGGTTTAGCTGCGCGTCTCCCTGTACAGCGCTAACAAAATTTTGAAGATGGATCCGGTCCAGCAATTCTGTAGGGCTTACCTTGTTACCTGCATCCACCGGCGCTTCATCCTTTATCTCTTTGACCAGTTTATTATCGTAATCATACACCTGGTAGCCGTTACCGCCGCCGTAATAGATTGTGCCCTTATCACCATAAAAAACTACACCGCGCCCAACTCCTTCGGAGTTAAAGTTATTACAGCTTCGGCCCTCCCAGGAAATGGCTGTATTATTAGGGAAGTTAGCTAATATCGTTTGCGTATCTGGCGTTTCCCAATCGTCTTTAAAAGCAAACCTGCCACCGGATGAGGTCACCCTATCAGGGAAATCAACACCCAAACCCCAGCGCATTACGTCGATCTCATGGGTACCGTTATTGAGGGCCTCGCCGGTACCCCAGTTCCAGAACCAGTGCCAGTTGTAGTGGATCAGGTTATCTTTGTAAGGGCGGCGTGGTGCATACCCCTGCCACAGATCGTAATTTAAATTTGATGGTACAGGCGCATCTTTACCAATACCGATGGATTTGCGATTGTTGACATACCAGCCCCTGGCAAAATATGCCCGGCCGATGATGCCTTCATGGAGCTCCTTCACCATTTGCTGTACATTATTGAATGACCGCCTCTGGCTTCCCATTTGCACCAGCCTATTATATTTGGCGGCGGCGGCTATGGCCATTTCGCCCTCGTGCGGGTTATGGCTACAGGGCTTTTCTACATAAACGTGCTTACCTGCCTGGCAGGCCAAAATGGTAGCGGGTGCGTGCCAGTGATCGGGAGCAGCAATTACCAGCGCATCCAGATCCTTTTTCTCCAGTAGCTGGCGCACATCGGTAATGCCTTTGGGCTTTTTGCCGGTAAGCTTTTCAATTTCGGCAATACATTTATTCATTGCCTTTGTATCCACATCGCAGATGTAGCCTATCTCGGCATCCGGAATACCTGCCAGTTTTTGGGCCAAAAACGCACCGCGGCTATTTACGCCCATCACTCCTAAAACTACTTTTTTATTTGGCGACCCTGTAAATACGCCCCCCATGGCCAAATTGGAACCCACAAGGAAACTGGTGCCGGTAACGGCTACGTTCTGGATAAATCTTCTGCGCTGCATAATAACGAATTTGGTAAATGTATCGTGCAATAATTGGTGATGGCTAATTTAGGGGATTATGTGGGATATGCGTGTAACATTAATGCTTAATTGTGGTCTTACATCAGATAAAAACTAATAATTTAGCTTTTATTATGCACGCATATTATTCAAACTAATTAATATTTATGAAAATTATCTACGCTGCTGTATTGGCAGGCAGTATTAGTGCCTGTGCCCTCCAAACAGCCATGGCACAAGCCCCGGCGGCCGAAACCCCCGCTTACAAAATGTACCGGGAAACTACGCCAAAAATTAACGATCTGGTGCATACCAAGCTCGATGTAAAGTTCGATTACAAAAAACGCCACATGTACGGCAAGGAGTGGGTTACTTTGAAGCCACACTTCTACCCTACCGATAGCTTGCGCCTGGATGCAAAAGGAATGGACCTAAAGACCATTGCCATTGTAAAAAACGGTAAAAACATCCCGCTAAAATTTACTTATCAGGATAGCGCCAGCGTAGCCATCAAACTGGATAAAACTTACCAGGGGGGTGAAAACTACACCGTATATATCGATTACACCTCCAAGCCAAACGAATTGCATGTTAAAGGCAGCGCAGCCATCAGCGATGCCAAAGGTTTATACTTTATTAACCCGGATGGTACCGAAAAAGATAAGCCTACCCAGATCTGGACACAAGGCGAAACTGAAAGCTCGTCGGCATGGTTCCCAACTATTGATAAACCAAATCAAAAAACTACCGAAGAGATCACGATGACGGTGCCGGCTAAGTACGTAACCTTATCAAATGGCCGTTTGGCTTCTCAGAAAGTAAATGGCGACGGTACCCGTACCGATACCTGGAAACAGGAATTACCACACTCGCCCTATTTGTTTATGATGGCCGTTGGCGATTTCAAGATCTATAAAGACACGTGGCGCGGAAAAGAAGTTAGCTATTACCTGGAGCCTAAATACGCCCCGTATGCTAAAGACATTTTCGGCTTTACGCCCGAAGCGATCGAATTCTACTCCAAAACTTTAGGGGTTGATTATCCGTGGTATAAATATTCGCAAATTGTGGTTCGCGACTATGTGAGCGGCGCAATGGAAAACACATCGGCTACCCTGCACGGTGTTTACGTGCAAGGCACTAAACGCGAACTGGACGATCGTTACTACGATGCTGGTCGCAGCACTATTGTGCACGAATTGTTTCATCAGTGGTTTGGTGATTATGTTACTGCCGAAAGCTGGAGCAATCTCACTGTAAACGAATCATTTGCTGACTTTAGTGAAAGTATCTGGGCCGAATACAAATACGGTAAAGACGCAGGCGATGCACATAGCCTGGAAGCCATGCAAAGCTACCTGAACCAGCCTGCCGCCAAAACCAAAAACCTGGTACGTTTCCATTATAACGATAAGGAAGATGTGTTTGATGTGGTTACCTACCAAAAAGGTGGCCGTATTTTGTACATGCTGCGCAACTATTTAGGTAACGCAGCTTTCTATAAAGGTTTAAATATTTACTTAAAAACAAATGCCTTTAAAAACGGCGAGGCACAACAACTGCGCTTAGCTATGGAAGAAGCCAGTGGTAAAGATCTGAACTGGTTCTTTAATCAATGGTATTATGGTGCAGGCCACCCACTACTCAACATCAGCTACAAATGGGATGATGCGGCAAAAAAGGAAACTGTTTACCTGCAACAGACCCAGGATGGCAATGCCTTTATTTTGCCAATGGCCATAGATATTTACGCAGGCGGTAAAAAAGTGCGCCACAATGTATGGATGCGCGATAAAACCGACACCCTTACCTTTGATGCTGCCAGCAAACCAGAGCTGGTGAATGTGGATGGCGACAAGATCCTGCTGACTAAAAAGACAGATACTAAATCTTTAGATGAGTACGCTTTCCAATACTCTAATGCGCCATTGTTTTTAGATCGTTACGAGGCAATTGATGCGGCCAAGGCTAATCAAACCAGCACAAACACTACTGCCCGCAAAATTTTGCTGGCTGCCATGCAGGATAAGTTTTATATGCTGCGTATAAAAGCCATTAATGCAGCTAACCTTACGCATGATGATATGCGCAATGCAGCTGTACCAATATTAACTAAGCTTGCGCAAAGCGATGAGAACAACCTGGTACGCGCCGCTGCTATAACCGCTTTGGGTAAATTAAAAGCATCGGGCAATATAAATTTGTTCAAAACAGCACTTGCCAACCCAAGTTATGCTATAGAAGGTGCCGCTATGAATGCTATCGGCATGATAGACCCGGCTAATGCGCTGGCACTGGCGAAAACTTATGAAAAGGATGCAGACGGCTCGCTGAAACAAGCTATTCTGGGCGTATATGCAAGCAATGGCACCGATGCTGAATGGCCATATGTTTACAATGCCTTTAAAAACGGCGATGTAAATTCGCAATTTCAATTAATTAGAAAAATGGCTGAATTTGCCGGTCGCGTTAAAAACCCGGAATATGCACAGCAAGCCATCACCATCATGGGGGAGCTTGGCGTTAAATACAAGCAGTTTGGTGTAGCGCCTACGATGATCCAGCTACTAACCGATATCAAAGAAGCCCGCAGCAAAATGGGCGATACTGCATCTGCTGCTGCTGCAGATAAAGCAATCGCTCCGCTGAATTAAATATTTGTTATCATCTTAATTGAGAGCCGCCTGTGAAAATGGGTGGCTCTTTTATTTAATCAAATTATATTTCGTCAACAATATTTAACTAAATTTAACAAGTATAAATAGGCAAAGTATTTATTTTAGTAACTCTAAACTAACCGCTTATGAAGAAGATCTTACTTTTAGCTGTACTACTTTCGGGCACCGCCAGGTTAATGGCGCAAAACAACCTGCAGCCGCTGTCTTCTGTTCCCGACAACAGTTCCCTCAAACTTCTTAAGCCAATAATACTGGATTCTGCTACCATTGCGCCAATGCTGAAAGATTTGAATAAAACACAGCATTACAACCCGCTGTCGCAAATAAATACCTTGCCTAATCAGCAACAATTTTCTGCACTGAACAGATCGTTGCTGGTAGCAGGCAACTATACCAATATCAATCATATGCCGGTAGCTAAACTGAGGGGACAATCAAATATGCCGGTATACAAATTGGAAGGAAATTCGAAGATGCCGGTACTTGGCGCAAATGAAAACAAAAACATGCCTGCAATTAAGGCTATTCCTTAAATTTAGAAATCCTTGTTCAACAACTTTTCCAGTTCGGCGAAGCTGATATTCATTTTGATGCGGCCCTGCTTGGCGTAGGAAATCTCTCCGGTTTCTTCCGATACGATGATCGCTGTGGCGTCGTTGGCTTCGGTAACGCCTATACCTGCCCGGTGGCGCAAACCAAATTGGGCGGGAAGATCCGCTTTCTCCGTTACCGGCAAAATACAGCTGGCCGACTTGATCTTGTTCTCGGCTATCACCACTGCGCCATCATGCAGCGGACTATTCTTTTGAAAGATGCTTTCCAGTAATCGTTTGGAGATCTTGGCATCCACCACTTCGCAGCTGTTTTGGTAAAATTGCTCGTCGTAATATTTAGCGAACACAATGAGCGCGCCGGTCCGCGTTTGCTTCATCACTTTACAGGCATCTATAATAGGTTTAATACGGGTATAGTTGTTTTTCTCCGCTTCCTCCTTACCAAAAAAATACTTCCACCAGGCCTTGTTTCGCTGCAGCGAAGCGTTTTTACCTACCAGCAGCAAAAACCGCCTAACTTCCTGCTGAAAAACGATGATAATGGCAATGATGCCCACATCGGCAAACTTGCTTAAAATGCCGGTAAGCAATTGCATGTGCAATGCTTTCACCAACATGTATAACAGGTAAATGGTGATCAGGCCGATGAAAATATTGGCAGCAATGGTTCCCCGGATCAAATTATATAACTGGTATATAATAAAAGCCACCAAAAGTACATCAAGCACATCAAATATGCCCAGTTTTAAGAAGCTGAAATCAATGGATTGCATGTTACGAAGTTAGCAAGTTTTGAACAACTTGGTATAAATGGTGAGCGTGGCATTATTTATTCCGCTCGGTAGTAAAGCGTACCAACTGCTCCAGCCCAGTTCGGGCATCGCCTGCCGGGAAGCTGTTCAGGATCTCAAAAGCGGCATCGGTATACGTTTTCATCTGGATCTCGGAGTATTCCAGTCCGCCTTTTTTCTTTACAAAATCAATGATCTCCGCAATCTTCTTCGGGTCGTCGTTATGGTTTTTCACCAGCCCTATCATCCGCTTCTTCTCACTGCTATCGGCATTATTAAGTGCGTAGATGAGCGGCAGCGTAACCTTTTTTTCTTTGATATCGATGCCAAGGGGCTTGCCCACATCGTCGGTACCGAAATCAAACATGTCATCCTTGATCTGGAAGGCAATACCGATCTTTTCACCAAAGAGGCGCATCTTTTCGACCACTTCATCGCTGGCACCTGCAGATGCGCCTCCGCAGGCACAGCAGGAGGCTATTAAAGATGCCGTTTTTTGGCGGATCACTTCATAGTAAACGGTTTCACTGATGTCCATCCGGCGCACTTTTTCTATCTGCAGCAATTCGCCCTCGCTCATTTGCTTTACCGCTTCAGAAACTATTTTTAGCAATTTGAAGTCGCCGTTATCAATAGAAAGCAGTAATCCCTTGGAGAGCAGGTAATCGCCCACCAAAACGGCTATCTTATTTTTCCATAATGCGTTGATAGAGAAAAATCCGCGGCGCTGATAAGAGTTATCCACCACATCATCATGCACCAGGGTTGCGGTATGCAGCAATTCAACCAGGGCAGCCCCCCGATGGGTAGACTCGTTGATACCGCCGCAAATACTGGCCGAAAAGAAAACAAACATTGGCCTTATCTGCTTGCCCTTGCGCTTTACAATGTAATGGGTAATACGATCAAGTAGGGGCACCGAGCTTTGCATCGAAGTTTTAAACTTCTCCTCAAAAACATCAATTTCTGCAGCTATGGGTTTTTTGATCTCGTTGATGTTTAGCATCTGCTCGGGCTGGCTTTTATACCGGTATAGCCTAACCGGTTTATTTGCAGCAAACATAGCTAAAAATTAGCGGTGTATAAACCAACTATTTTGCTGGCATCATTAAACCATCGGCAGGCCAAACACTCTATAAGGTATAAGTTTGTTAGATAAAGTAAATAAGTTTTGATTTTGTGAGTTAGCGTTTTCGTTTGAGCAGGCCGGTAGGAGTACCGGCCTGCTTTTTTTTGGAATTTGGCCCGATATTGGTATATTTTGACCTTTAATGACATATCCGGTTACAAAAGCACCCAAAGAATTGATAGGTTTGCGACCGTAACCCATATTTTTAACTGATCCCGCTACCCTATGCAATGGTATGAAGATGATATAAAAAGGCTGGAAGAGAAAAGTCTTGCTGAAAACTACACCGCTGAAACCATTTTTTACGGCAGCTCTTCGATTCGCGTTTGGAACACACTGGAAAAAGACCTCGCCGAATTCCACCCGGTTAATCTGGGCTTCGGTGGCTCCACCCTCGCTTCCTGTACATGGTTTTTTGATAGAGTAATGGCCAACTACCAACCTAAAAGGCTGGTAGTTTATGCCGGAGATAATGACCTTGGCGATGGCCGCCGCCCTGAAGAAGTATGCTTATTTTTTGAAGAACTAATGCAGAAAGCTAAACAGCGCTTTGGCGATATCCCCTGCTACTTCATTTCGGCCAAACCCAGTATTGCGCGCTGGAATATTGTAGATAATTTCAAGTACGCTAACGAGCTTATTGAAAGAGAAATAGTAAATTTAAACGCCAACTGGCACTTTATAGATATATTCCCGAAAATGCTGGATATTAATGGCAAGCCAGATCCAAAATTTTATATCGAGGATGGCTTACATTTAAGCGCTGCCGGGTATCAAATATGGACAGAAGCCGTAAAAACTGCCATAGGCGATAATGGTTAACGCTGCGGTTACCCTGAGGTAACATCCAGTAGAGATATTTCGGGCTGTTAAAATGAAAAAATGAACAGGGAATATCACAAATGGTACAGCCCCGCGCTACAGCGGGATATGGAGCTGCTGGTATTTGGCCATGGCGGCCGGGCCGTTTTGTTTTTCCCCACCCGGATGGCCCGCTTTTATGATTATGAGGACTGGGGAATTGTTGATGCGCTGCGTCAAAAGCTGGAAGGAGGCGAGTTGCAACTTTACTGTGTAGACAGCATCGACTCCGAAAGTTTTTACAACCATTGCACCCACCCGTTCTGCCGCATTCAGCGCCACTTAAGCTACGAGCGGTATATTCTGGATGAAGTAATTCCCCTAATACATCAAAAAAACGCCGCCGGCTATCTGGAATCTGCGGGTTGCAGCATGGGCGCTTATCACGCTGTAAACTTAGCGCTAAAACATCCCAGGCTCTTCAAAAAAGCCGTTGGCATGAGTGGCCGGTACGATCTGACCCAACAGATTACGGACTTTAGAGACTTGTTTGATGGCTACCACAATGAGGATATCTATTTTAATATGCCGCAGCAATACATAGCCAACCAACATGAGCAATCACTTTTAGCTGCTATGCGCAACCTCACTATTATTTTAGCGGTTGGGGAAACAGACCCCTTTATCGGCAATAATCAACAGCTGAGTCACCTGCTTTGGGATAAAGCCATTGCCCACGAAATGTATATTTGGAATAATTACGCACACCGACCCAGGTATTGGAAACAAATGGTGCAATTATATTTGTAAGCAGTCATTAGCTGCCTATGTGCTATACGCACGCCACAATAGCATAAAAGAAACACAGGTATTTACTTGGTTAAAAGCATCAGCCGGCCATCATAAGTGGTCACCACAAAGCTATTTCCCGTTAATGTCTTGTAAGGATAGAGGTGTGTTATCTCTTGCGAATTAAGCAGGTCGTTTAACCAATATTCGGGTGCAGATAGTTGTTTGGTCTTTTTATCAAAATGAGCTGTAGCCAAGCCCAACGCGTCATATTTACCTTCGTATGGTACAACACCCCAAAAATTACCGTTTAATAAAACATCCCCGCCAGCGTTGTTAAGTGGTGTTATAGAATGTATCGGCGCCTGTTGATACAAGTATGGCAGCGGGGAGAATTTTTTGGCGTTCAATACATCGGTTATAAAAATGCTGCTGAACTGATTGGCTTCCAGGCGGCCTTTATCACTGATCCTATCTTTGAAGATCTCCTCAGTAGTTTTATCGGCCATCTTTTGAAAACTTAGAAATTCCTTCTTCAAATAAGGTAGTTCCTGCTCCAGGTCGTTCTTCGGTCTAAACGGGTAGTATTGCTCCTTGTAGAAATAAGACAGTAACAAATCATTCTTTCCATTATTGTCAACATCGTTATTGTAAGCATACAGTGGCTGCGCATTATTCACGTTATACTTATTGTTTTCGCCCCAGTTACCGGCAATCAGGTCGGCTTTTCCATCACCATCTAAATCGGTAACTATAGCCGACTGCCACCAGCCCTTTTGCCCGTCAAGTAAGGGGGAGGAGAATTTAACAAGTTTTTTACCCTTTTTCAGAAAGATTTGCACCGGTTGCCATTCCGAGCTGATTATTAGATCATCTTCCCCATTATGATCGATATCGGCAGTTGCGATATCAGATATATAATGGATGCTTTTCAATGCGGAATAGTCTGCGATGGCAGATGGCACAAAGGCACCGTTGTGGTTCATTAATATGGCAGATGTGGCATCTTTAGTGTAGTCCTTAAAGTTTACGGCGCTGGTAAACAACAGGTCTTTCCATCCGTCGCCATCAAAATCATAAGCCAATATATTCGATACCAGCGTGTTTATTTTTGGCAGAGGTTGATATGTAAACTTAAAATTGCCTTTGTTGATATACAATCGCGGCTGCACCGCTTTCTCCATTTCTACAAACGGCTGGTTGCTGCTAATCACCACCAAATCCGGCAGGCCATCACCATTTACATCAGTCCACTTTGCTTCAAAATCGCCCTGCTCCTTTGCGGCAGCAAAAGCATCCACTCCTACCCAGCTGAATTTGCCATCTTTATTGCCCGCCAATATATATTTTTCTTCACCTGGTATGCCCCCTACATAAATATCTTCCACACCGTCTTTATTCGCATCCGCAACGGCAACGGCAGGGTTATGCGGCGAATAGGAATGTGGTAAAAGGTTGTAATAGTTAAAGTCAGGCGTGTCAAACGATGGAATATTTGCTAAGACAGTTGCTTTAACATCTACAGCGCTTAACTGCTGCTGATCTTTTATAAAGTTGCTGATCAGATTGCCCAAATCAGCACTTGGTTGGGTTTTGCCATTATTGTAATTAATAACCGATTTTTTATTCAGATCAAAGTTTTTGATGAGCTGATAACTATTATCCGGCCAAACAACTAATAGTTCAAGGGGTTTGTCACCGGGGGAAAATGTAAACAATAGACTGTTGCTTTGAGTGCTTGCGTAAGCTGTGCTGGTTTGGATTTCCTGATGATCTACCTGTTTGGCAGAACGCAAATACAGCTTTGTACCAATACCGTCTATGTTGCCTTTGCTATATTTTACACTCAGATTTAAAAACGCAGGCTTGTGTTTCCCGCTGTTTTCAATCGTAGTGTTTTGATAAATGCTAGCAGGTTCGTCCATATTATTGGTAACCAGTTCCAGGTCGCCATCGTTATCCAGATCAACTGCGATGCTTCCTGATGACATGGACGGCGCTGTCATATCATTACCATCTGATATATCTGTAAACTTTAGCTGATCATCACCACGATAGAGGTAATTGTGCACCTGGCCGGCAGGCATCAGGTTTAATTTGGTCTGATCAAACGTTCGGTTGGTTTCAAATCCCGTGTTGCTATCCTGACCGTTCATATATTTGATATAATCAATGTCATTCAGGCGCCTTTTGATGCCATTAGAAAAAAACAGGTCTTTATGTCCATCCATATCAAAGTCCTGTGCTATTGGCGACCATGTCCAGTCGGTAGCAGATACACCCGAATACAGGCTGATATCTACAAATTTTTTGCCATTACCCACATTAAGCTGCAAGCAATTTTTTGTGTACTGATAATAATACCCTGAGTTAACTTGCTGGTTGTAAATATCAAGGGATTCGTCATTAACCGTAGATTTAAGCGCTTTGATTTCCTCGGGCAACATATCGGTACTTAACACGTCAAGGTAACCATCTTTATTGATATCACTGATGGTGTTCCCCATGGAATATAAACTCGTATGCCCGAATGCGTTCTTCAACTCTTCTTTAAATGTGCCATCCTTTTGGTTGATATAATAATAGTCCTGTTCAAAAAAATCGTTACTTACATAGATATCATCCCAGCCGTCATTATTTAAATCTCCAACACTTACACCAAGCCCGTAGCCGATAACCGAGGCATAGATCCCGGATCTCTGGGTAACATCGGTGAATTTACCACCATTGTTCCTAAACAAGTGATCGCCTGCGTTTTTGTCATAAACCAGGCGTTGCGCAGCATCGCCGTAAGAGTTATTATCATGTACGGATGAGGTAAGCAGGAACATATCCAGGTCGCCATCCTTGTCGTAATCAAAAAAACAGGCCTGAGTAGAAAAGCCGGCAAAGTCTAAACCATACTTAGCTGCCGATTCTGTAAAAGTGAGGTTACCATTGTTGATGAAAAGTTGGTTTTTACCTTTAAAGCCTTTATAGCCGCTCACTACAGATATATAGATATCCTTCAGTCCGTCACCATTGATATCTACAACCGTTACGCCCGTTTTCCAGCTGCCTGAACCTGAAACGCCCGCCTTTTTAGTGACGTCTTCAAAACTGAGACCTCCTTTATTGATATATAATTTGTTCTCATTTTCGTTAGATACAAAATAGAGATCCTGCAGCCCGTCGTTATTAAAATCGGCTGATGCCATCCCAGCACCATTGTAAAAATACAAGTAGTCAAGAATATTAAATGATGGCCCCTCTGTATTTTTATTTACAAAGTTGACCCGGGTTTGCGTTGTATTAAGGGCTTTAAAAATGCTGTGTTCAGCCTTTTTAGGTTTACATGCGCACCAAAAAAATGTGCTGGCAATTATACATAAATAAACCACCCGCGTTTTTCTTAAGTACTTTTTCATTGGCATAATATTGTGCACCTATCCCCTTTTTTAAATCTCCCAGTAAGTATTGTAAACAGGTAAAATAACCATCAGACGTATGGAATAATTATTTGCAAATCAACTGTACTTTCATCTTTATCCGGTAGTTGGTTGTTACTAAATTTCTCCAAAGGTTTAGTTTGTTCGTGTAGATAATGGTCGGCTAAATATAAGTTCATAGCAGCATATAATTTTTGCCTGTCTTTATATTTCCCTTTAAAATAGCCAACCAGCACTTTCCCTCCATAGGTGTCCATATATTGGATCCGTATAGCCTGCGGAAGCTTTTTTGCTACCGGTAAGCCAATCATCACTTCAGCTGAATCACTCATAGAAGCGACGTATTGCAGTTCTACCGGACCGGTAATTTTCAATTTCTCGCTGGTTGAAAAATTAAGCAGATATCTAAAAGCAGCAAGGTTGTCTTGACAAATATTATTACGAGCACTTTTTTGCCGAATTACCATCATAACCTTATTCTCTACCACCTGATTTTTTATTGCAAAGCCATAATATTGGAGGGGATCTTCTAAATAGTTTTTTAAATTATAGGCAAATGTGTCATCATTAAAATCCTTCACATACAACCAAAGATACTTGAGTAAACCAGTGCGGCGGCTCACATTCAATTTCGCTACGCCCATTGTATCGCTAGCCGTTACAGAACAATCGTATTGTACAATATTATTACCCAGGGTAACTTCAATTTGGAAAGCGCCCAAACCAATTTGTTTTAACACTACCGCTGACAAAGCGTTTGTAATCTTAAATCCGCCTTTATCCCGCGATATAACGGCTGCGTTACTTTTAAAGTAAGGGAACCATTTGACCCAACCTGTAGCCGTTGCAAGGTTTTGATATACGTTATAATATGATGAGTTAATGATTAATTGAGAGGTTTGCCTTATGGGGATTAAAGCAGTTAACGCCAGCACAAATAATATCCCCAAAGGTATCAGCCATCTTTTCATTTAAATTTATCAGGATGCAATATAAAACAAAAACGTGCTGCAAAACTCAATTGCAGCACGTTATACTAAAGTAAATTAATATTATTTACCAGGGTATCCTGGGTTTTGAACCAATTTAATATTGGTAATTAATTGTTGTTGTGGAATAGGGAATATCAACGTGTGCTTATCACCAGGATCTGCACTTTTTGATGGTACCCTTGCACCGGTAAAATATGGGATATTGTCGGCAATTTCAAACCTGATCAGGTCATTACGGCGCCATCCTTCCCAAGCCATTTCACGGCCACGTTCTGCAAGCAGATTTGGCAAGGTAAGATCAGCTGTTGTCCATGCAGTGGTTAAACCAGACCTGCTCCTGATAGCATTTACCAAAGTAAGTGCATCGCCCGCATTACCTAATCGCAATAAGGCTTCTGCTTGCATTAAATAAGCATCACCTAACCTGAAGATAACACCATCATTGCTGTTGTTACCGTTTGTACCCGGCTGCGGCGCATATTTGATACTACGTGCACCAACAAATTTAAATGCATCAGAGGCATTGCTTAAATCCGTAAAATTAGGGTTTAAAATTACCGGTAATTTTGTGGCGTCGTCTGTTAGTGGTGCACCTGCAGAACTAAATTGCTGGCCAACAGCCCACATTTTCTTCCTGTCATCACCATCGGTAAAGCTGTTATAAAAAGCGGTTGGCGCACAAAATCCGTTGTTGGGCCTGCCGGTTAAATTATAGGTGAAAATATTGTTGTAGTTCAATGTAGAAGTTACGATACCATTCCCGGGAATATTGATGTTATCAAAAGGGACAACAAAAATATTTTCAGGCGAGCCCTCGTTCACTACAACAAAGTTTGACAATACATCTGGAGCCAAACTATACTTACCTGATTTAATCACCTTATCAGCTGCATCGGCAGCTTTTTGCCATTGTGGTACGCCTGTATAAACCTGAGCGTTAAGATACAATTTAGACAAAAGCATGTAGCCGCCCCATTTGGTCATGCGGCCATAGCTAGCTGCTGATTTATCAGAAAGTAATTCGACATTATCTTCAACCTCTTTTAAAAGGAAAGCATAAGTATCTTTTCTGGAAGATTGTACAATGGTAGTAGGATCCTGGTTAAAATCTGTAACTAAAGGCACATTACCAAACATATCCATAAACATGAAATAGTAATAGGCCCTTAATACCTTTATTTCCGCAGTTACCTGCGCAGCATTAGCTGGTTTATTTGATTCTGGCAGTGTTGCAAGCGTGGTTAAAACTAAGTTGCTTTTTCCAATGCCGCTGCTTATATCATTCCAGGCATTATTGATGTTATCGATATCGAACAGAAAGGTGTGCAACCAGATCGACTGCCACTTACCGCCGTCATACCAGTCATTTCCCCTGGTTGGCACAATCATTTCGTCTGATGATGCTTCGTTGTTCTGGAATACAGCATTAGCGGGAATGTTGGTCATGGGCGTGTATGCCTGCGCCAGAAATGCACTGGTCTGCTGCGGAGTCTTAAAAAAATCTCCGGGTTGTACCTGGTTATAAACTTGGCTATCCAGTTTTGTACAGCCACTAATTATTGCTGCTGCAGCACACAAAGCCGGTAATATATATATTAATTTCTTTCTCATGTTTTTAATATTCTAATTCTGTAATGTTATTTGAACGACACATTGGCTCCAAGCGTAAACGCTCTTGATTTAGGGTATGATTGTATTGTACCTGTACTATTGCTGGTACCACCATCTACGTAATGAGAGTTCGGCGCAAATTCCGGATCTAAACCTTTGTATTTGGTAATAACAAAAATGTTGTTACCCGCTAAATAAACCCGCAGGTTAGACAGGCCTTTGATATTTTTAAAGGTATAACCTAAAGAAGCGTTATCTAAACGCAGGTAGGATGCATTTTCTAAGAATTTGTCAGAAATACGAACATCTTTATTGCCGCTTGTGAGTGCTTCAACCGTTACGTTGTTGCCCGGTAATCTTGAAAGTGTAGTGAAAATAAGTCGTGGATTGTTAAATATTTTCTGTCCGTATACACCTCTGAAGAAAAAGTTAAAACTCCAGTTTTTATAGGCAAAAGTGTTACCTATACCGTAATTAAACTTAGGGTTTGGATCGATATAACGTTTATCCTCACTTAAAATAGTATTTCCGTCGGCATCAATGCCTTCAAAATGATTTAGATAAAACACATCAATCGGGTAACCCGGCTTTAGATAGGTTAACTGGCTTGAGCTTAAACCACGGCCGGAAGCGCTAGCCGTAATGATTTGGTCTGATGCTAAAGTGAAGCCGTTGTAAGTTCCGGAAAGGCTGGTAATCTTCGTTTTATTGAAGGTGATCTGCCCGTTTACACTCCAGTTGAAGTTTGAACTTTTTACAACCTGCCCTGTAAGCGCAACTTCTAAACCCTTGTTCGTTAATGAACCTACGTTTGCAAATATCGTATTCACGAAAAATGGCGGAGTAGGTACACCATAGTTATAGATCATTTTATCGGTTTTATCATTGTAATAGTTGATATCACCCGATAAACGGTTGTTAAATAAAGAGAAATCAATACCTACGTTTCTACCTTTACGTTCTTCCCATTGCAAATCGCGATTTGCATTTTGTATATAAGTATAGCTGCTTGGGTATGGGAAAGATGAATTACTTCCGTCAAAATATTTTTGTCCGGCACCATAAAGCGTAAGGTTTTGGTAAGGGTTCAAGGCACTTGAGTTACCCACTACACCGTAACCTGCACGGATCTTCATATCATCTATCCAGCTAACATTTTTTAACAGATCTGATTTCAAACGATAAGCAACGCTCACCGCCGGAAAAGTACCATAATGACGATCTGGTCCAAATTTATCAGAACCATCACGACGTACCGAAGCGGTCAAATAAATCCTGTTATTGTAATTGTAATTTAAACGGGCAAGAAAAGAGATGATCTTGTAGTTATCCTTCCCCGAATTAATTTGATTTCTGGATGCGTCGCCTCCTTGTAAAACGTTGTCTAAATTTTCTGGAACCAGGTAGTTATAGCCTTGTGCGGAGAAATATTCAGTGTAAAAATCGTTATACTCATATACAGCAGTTGCTGATATGTTGTGTTTACCGAACGACTCATTGTAATCAATGTGAGCATTACTTTGGTACGAGTTGTTGTTATCACTTCGTTGCGTTGCTGTGTTTAAATTCCCTTCGCCCGGAAATGCTGGCTGGAAATAATGGCTCAGGGTATTATCATGTATCAATACGCCGGTACCACCAATCTTTAGTGATGGAAGCAAATTATAGTTTACAGAAAAGTTACCTAATGTTTGATAAGTGGTAGCAGTGCTGGTAGTTTCAAGCAAGTGCAACAGCGGGTTTGCCAGGTCAAAATCTGTGAAGGTATTATATGAACCATCGGCGTTTCTGATTGGATAAGTTGGTGGAGCGTTAAAAATATAACGGTTAAGCGGCGCACCATCGGTAAGCCGATCACGGTATATGGTGGTATTTGACAGATTTAACGACAATACTAATTTGTCATTAAGTGCTTTTTGATCTGCATTGAACCTAAAACCTAGCTGTTTTCTGCCGTTATTAATAATGGTACCATCTTGTAAAGAATAATTTACAGAACCCCGGTAGCTAAACCCGGCTGCCCCGCCAGATACCGCAATATTATTGTTATGCGTAAGAGCGGTACGTGAAATAGCGCGCTGCCAGTCTACATTGCCGCCTTTTTCGTAGGTTGCCGGGTTAACGCCGTCAATTTGCCTGATCGCTTGCGAGTATTGCGATGCGTTTAACAGGTCGTAATATTTTGCCTGGTTAGAAATCCCTACAAAGCCAGTGTACTCAATTTGTGCACGGCCCTGGCGGCCTTTTTTCGTAGTAACCAATATTACCCCATTTGCACCACGTGAACCGTAGATAGAAGTTGCAGATGCATCTTTTAAAACATCGTATGATTCTATATCAGCAGGAGAAAGATTTTGAAATTGAGAGTTCCCTGTTGTGGCAACACCATCAATTACAAATAATGGAGATTGGTTCCCGGTGATTGAAGTTTGCCCGCGTATGGAAATACCGGCATCTTCACTGTTTGGGTTACCACCCTGTTGTGTAATATTTACCCCCGCAACTTTACCTTGTATTTGCGACAATGGGTTAACAATAGCACCCTGGTTGAAATCTTTTGAGCTAATGCTTCCAACCGCGCCGGTAACGTCTTTTTTACGTTGAGAGCCATACCCTACGCTTACCACGACTACCTCGCTAAGCGTTGTGGACGATGATTGCAGGGCAACATTTAAAGCTGCGCCTGTAGCGGCAAGTTCCTGCGAGGTATACCCAATAAAAGAGAATACTAAAGTAGCACCAGTTTCGGGCACTGATAATTTAAATTGGCCATTGGCATCGGTATTTGTGCCGGTAGTTGAACCTTTAACAACTACAGATACGCCAGGTAGCGTGGAGCCATCTTTTGCATCAGTTACTTTTCCCGTAATAACTTTGTTCTGTGCCAAAACAGGCTGAACAAAGAGACAGGTTAAAGCAAAGAAACATAATAAAAGTAAGTGTTTAAATTGCATAATTGGTGGATTGGTTTATATGTATATATGTATGTACGTATGCTGATCAGGATATTGCATATTTGGAAATAACCGACTAGATTAACCCCTAATTATGCAGATTAGAAAGCATTTGGTTAAATAAATTAATCAGGAATATGGTTTTATAATTAAGCTTACAAAGTTAATTGGACAGCGGAAAAACAATTGAAATTGTTATTCACTATTGTTGCTACAAATATGTATGTCTTAGTTAAGATTTCCTATTACTTTAATTATTTTTATTTACCGTTATACTGCTATTACTACAAGCAATTAAATTGCGAAAAATGGGCAATGTTGGCAAAAAACAGTAAGTAAAAATTAATTTTTCGTAAAAGTGAAGATTGATAGAAGCTTCACCGCCAACGAGTACATGGTTCAAATTCGTCCTGGGAGGCTTCACTTCTTCTAACATCTGATACAAACTGTTCAAATTCGGCCGGGGTAGCAGATTTTGATTTATGTCGCACTATGGTATGATTTTTCAATTGGGAACTAAGTGGCAAAACAAAAAATTGTTTGTTATCGAAACTGCCGGGGGGAGATGGAACAAATTTGTAATTCCAGTTCTAATAAATCAACATATTACATTCTTAAAATACATGCAAGCCAGGTTCCATAACTTGTATGCTAAATAACATAAGAAACGTATTTCAATATTTTTCGCAGTCGTTCCAACGCAATACTCATATGTCTCTCCACTGTTTTAGACGATATACTCAGCTTTGCAGCTATATCACGATACTTCATATCCTCATAACGACTCATCATAAATACCTGCCGGCACTTTTCGGGCAGGCTATCAACAGCAAATTGAATTTGTTGAGCTAATTCTTTATCATTATAACCCGCTTCTGTATCTGCTGCACACGTATCCACCAAATTATTTTTTAGCAAATAATTTAAATACAGGTTTTCTATTTTTTGATGCTTTAAAAAATTGATGCATCTGTTTTTTGTCATGCCATACAGATAGGCACTTATAGAAGATTTTATTTTTAGTTGATCGCGCTTTTCCCAAAGTACAAAAAATACTTCACCGGTTATTTCTTCGGCAATAGCTATGTCATTCACAAAACGATTGGCAAAAAAAGTAAGTTTTGCATAATAGCGATTAAAAAGCCATTCGTAAGCCTGCTTATCGCCACTCATCAACTTACTTAATAAAACTTCGTTATCCTCTGACATTAAACTTAAACTTTAAAGATAGGGGCTTTTTAAAAAACTTTAACAAGTTAGGGTAAATCCAGAAAGGCTGCAAGATTTATTAAAACAATTTTATCAATCTGTTAACTTAATTGACCAATGTTTAAAATATCAAATATAATTCAACTGATTTAATAAAATAGTAAAAAAATATTGGGGGTAATTTAACAATGAGTTGTCATACCACTAATAAATGGAGGAAGAAGAATACATAAAGATGCTGCTGGTAAAATATATTACTAAGCAAACCACTGATGAGGAAAAAGAAGTTGTAAAAAACTGGGTGAATGCTCATCCGGAGAATGAACAATACTTTGCCCAGTTGTACGAAGCATGGCAATTAAGCTTGCTCACAAAACCCCACGGAATAGTAGATACAAAAAAGGCCTATCAATTATTTTTAAGCAAAACCAATCTGCAGCCATCTAAAGGAAAGGCCGTCAAAATATGGTTGGCTGTGGCTTTAAGCGTGGCTGCGATGCTTATCGTAACCTTATTGCCGTTTAAAAATAACACCCCTTTTAAAGCCACTGTTAACCAACTAGCAGCCGTTCCGGGGCAAATAAGCAAAATCACGTTAACAGATGGTTCTGTGGTTTGGCTAAATTCTGGTTCAGTACTTAAATATGGGGCGGATTTTGGTAAAACAACCCGTACTGTTTATCTGGAAGGTGAGGGCTTTTTTGAAATTGCCCCCGGCAAAAAGGATATTCCGTTTTTAGTGCACACCAAAAATTACATCGTTAGGGATATTGGTACCCGGTTTAATTTAAAGGCATATCCTAACGATCCCTACTTTGAAACAGCGGTTGTAAACGGCGAAATATCTATAGAAGATAAGGGGCAAAAAGCTAATGCTACCAATCGCATGCACATTAAACAAAAGCAAACCCTGCGTATCTGGAACCATGGTACCAATAATGAACCAGGTTTAACAGGCATTAATAACATGCCTGTAAAAAGGTATAACGAAATTCAAATTACGGAGTTTGCGCCCGATAAGACGGATAATTATATTGGCTGGAAAGACAACCTGCTTGTTTTTGACAGTAACACGATGGATGAGATAGCGCGTGTTTTAGAACGCCGTTATAACGTAAAGATCAGCATTGCAGATACTACGCTGCGTGCAATTCGTTACTCGGGGAATTTTAAAAATGTAAAGAGTATTGATAGAGTACTGAATATCATCAAACAAAATACACCTATTTCTTACTCAGCTACCAGTACGGGAATTATCACGATCATAAAAGATAAAACTAAATAAAACAGCTAAAAAACTTAAGCAAACAATATGGGATAAACTTTATAAAAAACAAACAACCCGGACTGCGCTAACAATCCGGGTGTATTTATTGGAAATCAATTAATAGCTAATACCCTAACGCTTGGGGAAGCATTGTATTAACTAATTAACAAACGCAAATTTATGATTAAATTTTACAGAAAAGCTGTGACGGCTCCTGCTGTCTGGCGAAAAACGCTCAAAATTATGAAGCTTGTTACCGTTTTGCTTGTGGCGGGGATAATGCAAATACACGCTGCGGTATACTCTCAAAAGATATTCAACTTTAATGAGAACAGCATTACAGTGAAGCAAATGTTTAAGCAGATTGAAAAAAGCAGCACTTACAGCATTTTTTACCGCCTTGACCAGGTAAATCAAGATAAAAAAATAGAGGTTGTTGCTAAAGATGCCACTATTGACGAGGTCATGAAAATTATTCTTAGTAACCAGGCACTCACCTACCAGATAATGGATAATGTGGTAATTGTAAAGCCCGCAGGCGATAATGCCGTAAACGTATTAAGCGTTACCGGCTTAGTGACAGACATGGCAGGCCAAACGTTACCAGGAGTAACGGTAAAACTAAAGGGGAGTACACTTGCCGTTACTACCGATGTAAATGGTAAATATGCCATCACCCTGCCAGATGGCACCGGCTCGCTTGAATTTAGCTTTGTAGGCTTCAGCCCGCAAACTGTTTCAGTAAACGGACGCCAGGTGATCAACGTAAAACTTAATGAAGAATCTAAATCACTAAACGAAGTGGTGGTAGTAGGTTATACCACGCAACGCAAAAAAGACCTTACGGGTGCGGTATCGGTAGTTGATGTAAAAAATTTGAACAAAACAGCATCGTCATCAGTAAACTCGCAGTTACAGGGACAGGCTTCGGGTGTTACGGTAATTGGCTCGGGCCAGCCGGGCGAAGAGCCGCAAGTGCGTATAAGAGGTTTCAATAACTTTGGTAACAACTCACCATTATACGTTATTGATGGTATACCTACGCAAGATGTAAGCACACTGAACCCAAATGATGTTGAAAACTTCCAGATCCTGAAGGATGCCAGCTCGGCCTCTATCTACGGGGCAAGGGCTGCTAACGGTGTAATTATCATCACAACTAAACGGGGCAAAGGGAAAGTAAACATTCAGTATGATGCTTACTATGGTATCCAGAAACCAAAAAGCGGGAATGTTTGGAACACGCTGAATCCGCAGGAAATGGCCGATCTGAAACATTTGGCTCAAACCAACTCGGGTATTACAGATTTTACGGACGAGCAATATAACCCGGATGGTTCAGCATCGCGCTATACCTTGCCCGATTATATAGTGCCTGCAGGTGCCATGGCCGGCAATCCGTCTGTAGATCCTTCGTTATATTATGTAAATCCGTACTATACCAGCGGCGATGATTTTAACAGCTTTTACCGCATAACCAAAGCAAATAAGGCCGGTACAGACTGGTACCACGAAATTTTTAAAAGTGCGCCAATAACCAGTCATAATATTGCTGTGAGCGGAGGCAGCGATCAGGGCAACTACCTTATCTCCGCCAATTATTTTAATCAGCAGGGTACACTGATAGATACCTATCAAAAACGTTATACTTTAAGGGCCAATACCAGTTTCAATCTTAATAAACATGTTAGGGTGGGCGAAAACCTGGCTTATTCGGTAACAAAAAACCCTAAAGTTGGTGGTAACAATCCCGATGGTGTTATTACTATGGCCATCAGGCAGCAGCCCATTATACCGGTATATGATATAGCCGGTAATTATGCAGGCAGCTACGGCTCAGGCCTGGGAGATGCTAATAATCCGGTTGCTATACAACAGCGGTCAAAGGTTAACGGCAATGTAGCTTACCGCCTGTTTGGTAATGTTTATGCCGAGGCCGATTTTCTGAACGACTTTAATTTCCGCAGTACTTTTGGTGGCGATATTAGCAACGGTAATTCGCATTACTTTAATTACCCAACTTACGAGAGTAAAGAGAATACCCAGACCAATGGTTATGGAGAAGACAGTTACAGCAATTGGAATTATACCTGGACAAACACCCTAACTTATCATAAAAAATTAGGCAAGCACGATATTAAAGCAGTAGTTGGCAGCGAAGCCTTTGAAAGTTATAATAGCAACATTGGAGCAACCAGGCAGAACTATTTCACGTTTGACCCTAACTATGTTAACCTAAATACTGGTTCCGCAAATGGCTCAAGCAACTATGGCGACCATAACTCTTACACCATCTTCTCCTTATTTTCAAGGCTAGATTATGTTTTTAACGATAAATATTTATTCAACGCCACTATTCGCAGAGACGGCTCTTCGCAATTTTCTAAAGAACACCAGTATGGCTATTTCCCGGCATTAAGTGCCGGGTGGCGCATATCGCAGGAGAGTTTTTTAAAAAACGTGAAGTGGTTAACCGATCTAAAGATTCGCGGTGGCTGGGGTATTATGGGTAACCAGGGAAATCTTACGCCTGATAATGCTTATAATACCTATGGCAGCAGTATCGGCCAATCCTATTACCCAATAGGCGGCGGTACAGTTATTCAGCCCGGCTTTTATCAGCAACACATAGGAAACCCGGAAGCCAAATGGGAGCAGGATATCAACAGTAATATTGGTTTTGATGCTACCTTTTTTGGTGATAAACTATCCATTACTGCCGATTATTACCGTAAAGACATAAATGACCTGCTATTTAATCCGGAACATTTAGGTACCGAGGGTAACGGTACTGTTCCTTATGTTAACATAGCAAAAATGAAAACCGATGGTTTGGACGTTTCGGTAACCGGTAATTTTAAAATAAACAACGATTTTAATTTTAATAGCACGCTGTCTTTCACAACCTATAATAACAAGATCACCAAAGTATCAAACAGCGCCACCTATTTCTACTCAGATATTTCGCGCCGTTTTGATTTGAACATGGTACGGAACGAAGTTGGCCACCCGATAGGCCAGTTTTACGGTTACCAAACAGCCGGTTTCTGGAACTCGCAGGCAGAGATTGACGCTGCAAATGCTAAAGTACAGGCAGCTACCGGTAACCCGGATGCCATTTACCAAACAGATGTTAAGCCAGGACGTTTCCGCTATACAGATGTTAATGGCGACGGCGTAATAAACGATTCCGACAGGACCTTCATCGGCGACCCTAACCCTAAGTTTACAGCGGGTTTGAACCTTGGCTTCACTTACAAACGGTTTGATTTTAATATGCTATTGTATGGGGCATTTGGTGGCAAGATCTGGAATAATGTTAAGTACTGGACAGATTTTTACTCGTCATTTGAGACAGCGAAAAGCAAAACAGCATTGTATGATTCCTGGACGCCTGAAAATCACAATGCCAAAGCGCCTGTTCAGGAGCTGGACGCCTCTGTAAGCAGCGGCTCTACACCCAACTCCTATTTTGTGGAGAGTGGTACTTATGTACGTGCCCGTAATGCGCAAATTGGTTACACTTTCAATATTTCAAAAAAGTCGGGCATCCAAAAACTGAGGGTTTATGCATCGGCAACAAACTTGTTCACCCTAACCGGTTATACAGGCACAGACCCTGAATTAAACGGTGGGGTACTGAATTTTGGTATTGACGAAGGTACTTACGCAAGTCCCCGTACCTTTTTAATAGGTGTGAATTTTTCATTATAACCAATTGATAATTGTAAAAGATTAAAAGATGAAAACAAGAAATTTGATCACAATAATATTGGGCAGTGCGCTGGCATTTAGCTCGTGTAAAAAATATTTAGATAAACCATTAACCGGCTCGCTGGAAAACCCCCTTTTAGTATCGAAAGAGGGCGTCAACCAGCTATTGATCGGTGCTTATGCGGCACTTGATGGCCAGCAGGGTGGCGACGCTTCCATCGGCGGCGGTGGTGCATGGGAAGCATCTCCGGATAATTGGATCTATGGTGGTGTTGCCGGCGGCGATGCTAATAAAGGTAGTGATCCGGGCGACCAAACCCCGATAGAGCTGATCCAAAAGTATAACAGTGACCCCACCAACGGATTTTTTAACAGCAAATGGAAGGCAGATTATGAAGGGATCTCACGTACTAATGTTCTAATAAGTACTATTGGGAAGGTAACCACCGTTTCGGCAACAGAAAAAGCCAATTTACTAGGTCAGGCCCGTTTTTTACGTGCACACTATTACTTTGATCTTAAAAAGATGTTTAATAATGTGCCCTATATTGATGAAAACACTACTGATTTTAACCAGCCAAATAACACAGATATATGGCCAAAAATTGAGGAAGATTTTAAGTTCGCTTATGAGAATATGGAAAGCGACCAAGCCGATGCAGGCCGCGCTAATAAAGGGGCTGCAGGCGCTTATCTTGCCAAAACCTACCTATTTGAGCATAAATTTCCAGAAGCCCGGGATCTGTTCGAAACCGTTATCGCTCAGGGCAAAACTGCCTCTGGTGCCAAGTATCAATTGAACGACCGTTTTGAGGATAACTTTAGGGCTGCGACCAACAACAGCCCCGAATCTGTTTTTGCGGTACAGGCTGCTGCTAACGCCGATCCTGGCGGGCCGTCTAATGCCAACAACGGCGATATGCTTAACTTTCCGTATGGCACCGGCAGCCCGTTTGGTTGCTGCGGTTTCTACCAGCCATCTATCGATCTGGTAAATCACTTCCGTACAGATGCAACAGGCTTGCCATACCTGGATAACTACAATGATCATCCGATAAAAACAGATATGAATTTAACATCGGCACAATCATTTACGCCGGACGCAGGTAACATCGACCCGCGTTTAGACTGGACAGCTGGCAGACGCGGCATCCCTTACCTTGATTGGGGCAACCATCCTGGTAATGATTGGGTACGTAACCAACCCTATGCCGGCCCGTATTCACCTATTAAAATGGTGTTTGGGCAGGCTGCGCAGGATACCGAAGGCGATATGCTTTCATGGGCACCAGGCTCGGGAATCAATAATAATATTATCCGTTTTTCTGATGTTTTGTTAATGGCTGCAGAAGCAGAGGCACAAACCGGTGGTTTAACAAGGGCATTAGCTTTGATAAATATGGTTCGCAGCCGGGCTTCAAAACCAGTAGGTTTTGTTTACAAATACAAAACCCCGGATAAACCAACCGCAGGCTTCTCTACCACACCCGCCGCTAATTACAAAATCAGCGTTTATCCTTCCGGCTATTTCAGCAGTAAAGATTTAGCCTTAAAGGCTATTTATTACGAACGCAAAATTGAGCTGGCTTTAGAAGGCCACCGCTTTTTTGACTTAGTAAGGTGGGGCATAGCTGCGCAGGAGCTTAATGCCTACATAACCTACCAGGGCCAATTTACTCAGGATGTAAGAGGCGGCCATTTTACAACTGGCAAAAATGAATACTACCCTATACCGCAAAGGCAAATAGACCTAAGCAGTGCTGGTGGGGCAGCTATTTTGAAGCAAAATACCGGATATTGATAAAAACAGCGGATCGTAATTCAGGCTAATAGGAATGGCCTGAATTACGATCCCTATTCTTACATCGAAAAACATATAATGTTCCTGACGACTTATCGGTTTTGACATGCCGATGTTCAGCCAAAAGTCATCAACATCATGCAATTTATTGAATATTTGGCTTGTCTAAAATCAAAAAACGCCCTAAATAATGCATTTAAGGCGTTTTAATAATTTGAGATTTACTCAGCGGAGAGGGAGGGATTTGTAACTTAAATCAAAATCAGCCTCTCACTTCTTATAAGCGATGTTTTAAAAAACAGGTCTCTCTTAAGACCCGCTCAAATCAAATAAATAATCTCAATTGGATATACAAATATATCACTCTATATTAATTATACGTCACTACTTTAAATTTTGTACGTTTATCATTATGGAAATTTTACCTCCAAGGACGTAACTCTAATTATTGTGTCTTCTTATTCAATCATTGGCCTTCCGTCATCAAACTAAATTCAGCAACTTTTTCAAGTCCAAATCATTATTCAGGTCTGTTGATCCATTTTGTTTCCAGCGCAACCACCAACTTGTAAAAGTCGATACAATCCTTTATGGCCAGACCGTTTCTTTTTCGATAAAAGCATCTAAGTGCTGAAATGTCCCTTTGATGCGTTCGATATCTTGTTCTACGTAGCTCACTGGCGCGTTCAGATAGTAGTTAAGGAAAGTGTTTTTGGTTACCAAAAGCCGGCCAAATTCCTCTTCGGTAGGCCCATTTTTTTGTAAGATAAGATCCTGAAGTTTCTCGCTTTTACTTACGCCCAAAGTAGCACCGTATCTGGCCGTATTAAGTTTAATCAATAAACCCTGAAACGATCCTTGTGATATAGTCACAGGTTCATTACTTTTATCAACCTTGAACACTTATTACGATGCAAAACTTTTACGATAACCTCACGCCTGAAGAACAGATCTATTTTGATCACTATAAATGCAACGATCCGTATCTTGATTCAAAGATGTTTGCCACGGACCTTAATGCTATGCTTCGCAATGGCTCGCTACCTGATGAGTGGCAGCATACAACCGCAATTCTTGACGAAATCATCAGCAAAAACGAACTACCAAATGAACTAACCGTTTACCGGGTCACCGCTGTACAGATCCTTGATCAGTTTAAAAATGGTAAAGAAATAAATTATCCGGCCTATCTGTCGACAGGTGAAAATTACGAGTGTGTTCAAAACCATTACAATACCCTTGATCCGGGCCAAACGCCAGCACTTATCAAGATCATCTGTCCCGAAGGTACCCATATCGCTCCATTTGAAAGCGCAAAGACCAGCGAAACAGAGCGGGAGATGTTATTAGGGCGCGACCGATCCCTTACTATTGAGGATGAAAAAATAGTAACCGATCGAACAATTATGGAGCAACTCATGGGAAGGGATATGGCTGAAAGCTACGAAGAACTTCATTTGTTCACTGCGCGGTTGAATAACTAAGATATGTACGATACCGCAAAAGAATATGCCGACCTCATCAAAGCAGAAGAATACGAATACGCGGCAGAACCGGAAGATCTGGAAGAAAGAAGGGCGATGTTGCGTAAGCATTACGGAGAGCAACTGAAGTCACGCGCTATGATCTTGATGCTGATTTTACGCCGACAAGAACCAGGTATCAGCACATATTAGATGGTTTGAAAATACACTTCTGCGCAACACTTCCTGAAGATATGAAAGCTGTATTTGCTGAGCGGTTTTATTATACAACTGTAGATAACCGCCGCATGTACGCCAGGATCAGACGTTCCCCTGACCAGCGGTTTTACGCCCTTTTTATCAGCTCTTCCCTGATCACTATTTTACATAAACTTGTAAAGTTAAGTCTGGCCATCCATTTTCCTGAAATGGTACTGGACTGCTCACGAAACCCCGGTCAGCAGGTGAGCTGCGAGCAATTGATAGAAATGTATGTGGAGACCTATGCGCATTTCAGGGAAACTAAGCTGCCCTTAGGACCACAGATCATCCTGGATAAACAACTCGACTATCCGCATTTTCTGACTCTGACGATCCAGGAAAAGCTGTTGGCTTATCATGAGATCGCACATTTCCTTAACGGCGACCTGGAAACAGATGCCGATGACGTACAAAAGTTAAGTGCAGACTACCCTAATATCAATTATCAGCGGGAGCATTATGCGGATCTCGTTGGATTCGGTTTATTACTTCGCGAAGAGAAGATCTTTGATAAGGTTACGAAACAGGACCGTATCCGTATGTTATTCGCATTAATAAACCTGTTTGGTATATTATATGATCTGCAAGGTCCTGAAACTTCAGATTATCCGCACCCTTATAATCGTTTACTGTGTATTATATAATGTTATTACAGCAAAGATACCGCTGAAATCGTCGCTCAGGCGATCGAGAACGACCAGGTCCACCTGTTAAGATTCGACGTGCCGCCAAAGCTTGAGTCCAGAGAAGAAAAATTTGAAGCCTATATCGAACAGCAATTACGTATCAGGCTTACCTAATGATTAGATCAGGAGACACGCGACTTTAACCTTTCAGCAAGTGTCGCTGCATCTTTCGGCCGGTAGTGAAAATAAGAGGAAAACTTATCAGACTGCCAATGCTCGTCGACCTGATAAAAACCCTCATAATTCTTTAGCTCGTCCCGGTTTTCTATTACTAAGATATCCTCGAGATCATACTGAACATAGGTCGAATAACGCGTCATTCCAAGATCTCCCGATAAGCCAACACGAAGACAGTCATATGAGTGTAGTTGCGCTACCAAGCGTTCGACCGGTATTCCGTACCCAAGATAAAACGTCTGCACTGACCTCGTTATAAATGGAACACGGCTGGGTGAACCGGTTTTCCAATCTTCATTCAGTTTAAAATACCAGGTTGTTTCAAGATTCGTGATAAATTGTTTAGCCGTATTCAGATAAATGATCATAAACGCCTCATCGTCTGTGCTATAATAAGCATATTTTGAAAATACGATCGTATGTCTGGCAGGTAGCAAAAGTTTCAGCGTGATTACCGAAATGCTCAAAGTGTATATCGTTAATCCAATGATTGCTTCAATGATCGTTAGCACCCTGACATAGCCCAAAGGTGATACATCTCCATAACCAATCGTCAATATGGATATGAAATTGAAATAGACCAATTCCCAAAAGCCGGATAACTCATCTTTAAAGTTCCCTTTTACGCCGATCGAATATTCAATGCAGGAAAAAATCATCACGGCAGCGACATAAAGTACAGCACTGGCCGTAACAATAAACCAGCTATCTAAAGATTCGAGTCGTTCTGTAAAAGAGAGCCTTCGCTTTGAAGGCAGTTGAAATTGAGCGTCATTATTTTTCATTTGAGGGATGATCAAAGTTTAGCGATCGAAAATCATTTATAAGTAAGCAGAATAAGATTTTCTTTATAGATGCCTCCTTGTTGTTGGAACCCCAATTTCTTAAGTATATGCACCATCTCCGGTTTTCGGGTAGTGGCGAACATAGCATGGCCGCTAATAAGCGGGAATAGTTCTTTCAAAAGCTTTTGACAGGAGCCATGACCTTCATAACCTTTTCTGGTAACAATATAACCTAACTCATAAGAGTAAGACCTGTTTAAATCGGACACCATCGCCATATCGAAAATATCGTCTCTGTAGCTTGCGTTTGGGTTTTTAAAACAAGCTGTCGCTATAATCAAATCGTCCGCCACAAGAAGCGCGATCAACCCGGCACGTTGCAAACCAGCTTTGGCATAGTTATATCTGATCTGTCCGCCACTTGCGATCAGATCGATAGCTTCGTTTTTCAACGCCGTGGAGATGTTGTCAGGCTTGTCTACGATCAATTTGATTTCCATAATCTTTTACCAGACACTACTGCACTATCAAAGTTACCCGGATCAAATTTTCCACCGGCATAGAACGATTCGTTAATGATGGCAGGTCAACCTCATACAAAGTGTCACTTTCTTTAATAGCTACGATCCGGTTAGCTGCAATTTGTTGAACGGATAAGATGTCCGAATTCTTATAGCCTATCCTTTTCAAAATAGCCGGTTGGCCCTCTGCTTTTGTATCCAATTTGGTATTGATCCCTTCAAAATATTGAATCAGAGAAAAGTTGCCCATAGCAACGTAGCCGGCAACAAGATCCATTCGGTCAGCCTGCTCGATCAAAGCATAGGAGTAGCAAATTTTTTCCGGGAAAAAGACACGGGACAATATCTTTAGCTCCCCTTCCTCATACCGGAAGATGATCAGAACCGAAGACTTGAAATATTTTATAGTTAAGGTTGCCGTCAAAGCGATCACTTGTTCACCAAACCAAGTTGCTGACTTCATTTTTGTGCCATGTATCGTTGCTTCAGTGAAAGACGGAATTTGCCCTTCAGGTAGCCTGTCAATAAGGCCTTTTAACGGCTCCATATCTGACAGCCTTTTCCATAATTCCACGATCGATAGCAATGGTGAAATGGAACCATTGCTATCAATACTAAATATAAAATCACCCGTAACGTTAGAGGCTACGGACTTGGAACCTAAAAAGCTTTCCCCGTCCGGTAATAGTAAGACATTAGCGAAAGTTTGGTTTATTTTAGATTCCACATCAAGTTCCATGTCTTGGAAAGTCAATAGTCTGCGATCGGTGAAAATATAAGTGATCACCCGCCCGGACGATTGCAAATTCTTTACATGGCCTATTCCTTCACCAATCTCAGCAGTAAAAAAGGTTTGTGGAAACAGGTCTTTGTGCGGATTCCAGCTAAAGCAATGCTGCGAAGTATGGCCAACGACAAAGTGTTGATTACCAGAGCGCATGAGAACAGCATCTTCAAAAGGAAGTGTTTTTTCACCCGGCAAGGCAGCCTTCACTTCGTAAGGATAAACGGCTTTTCTTAGACTGATCTCCTGTTTTGCCAAAAAAAGCAATTGATAATCTGAATCAGGTGTGATCGTAGCTTCAGCTAGGTCAGGGAAAACCACTTCAGGGTCCAGGTCAAGTAAACCTTTTAATGACTGAAGTATCCTTTTTAGGTTCTCGAAAAAGTAGCGATCTGCAAATATTTCTTCGGCATCTGGTATCGTTCTCGTTTTTATATGCTTTGCTTCTCCTATAAACTGATTAAAATTATGATCGAAGAACTGACCGTGTATCGCTCCCCATGCGCGGTGCTTAATATCGTCTAACATTCCGTTAGGAAAAGCTTTTAGGAAACTGTGAGCAAGCAACGCTGTGTCGATCATGTCACTCTTTAGCAATAAGGCGATATTTTCAGAGTGTCGATTCCATAATTCAATGAGTTCCTCCAGTTTGGTAACACTCACCAAGCCCCGGGTGAGTGCTTGAGTAGATGCCAGTTGTTGTCGCTTATTATTTAATTCAAGATTATGATTTCTCAAAGCCTCTTCGAGGGCTTTTAACTCTGCTGAACCCAACCAGTAGGCTTTATCAGGTAAACTGTTTTTTACAAACTGATCGACAGCGGATTGGTCAAGTTTGCCGGAAGTAGATAACCTGTGTAGGGTAGCATCCACTTCTTCTCCAAATTTTTTAAAACGGCCCACCATCTTATCCTGGTTCGGATTGATGCCTTTCAGAAAAACAGGGAGATCATCGTATTCCTTACCATAAGTTATGGTGTGTACATTCGCTGTTTTTAATAACTCGATATGGCTGCCATTTGCTAATTCCGGTTCCCTCATCAGAATATAATGCTCGTGTGGCACGGTCGGGAACCATTTATTCATAAAATCGATCACAGTGCTAAAGTCAGGATCCAGGATACCATCACGGCTACAGCCAATAAATAAAAAGTGATGTTCCGACCAAAGTCTCTGCAGGATTGTTTTATAACCCTTATTACCAGCCAGGCTTTTGTAATCTGTCGAACTCAGAATAATAGATTCAGGGTTTTGGTAAACGCCATGAAGATGAAGTATAAAATCTTCCTTTTTATTAAGTGCTCTCGCTATTTCACTATGATGGGTCCAGTCGAATATTTTCTTCTTGTTTACTTTATAAGGGGCAGAAAGCAGATCGTCATAGTTAGTCGTCAATATGATTGAAGGACACAGGTCATGAATGTTATTCAAAAGTTTCAGAGATGGAGTTTTAGGATTTCCAAAAAGATCCTCCAACCAATCAGCGTAGGGATGACCAGGAGCGTTCAAAACCTTTTTCAACTCATCGGCTGCTCCGACTAGATCGCCAGCGGATAAAAGTACGCGCGTTTTATCGATTTCTTCTGATCTGACATGGCGATCTTCTGCAAAATTCAACCCGTTCTCGATAGCACCAGCCCAATCTGGAATCCCAGCAGCAGCATACGAGACACCGGCACCGATCACCGGAATTACTTTGTCCTGTTTTAAAAGATCGATGAGTTTATCAATTGGCTTCATTTGTAATGATAAGGTGGCCTAATATCTGAAAAAAGAACAATTTAATATGCACGCTAAAATAAAATAAAAAGAACGTATGTCATATTTACCCTGATTATAAATTCAGAATAAACGATAGCTCGCGAACTAATCACAACGATCACTGCAACCAACACACTCCATCTCCATATATGACCGCTAATGAACATGACGAATGCATTTATCCGCTCGGAGCTGATGGCATCCCGGCAATTTGGATCTCTAACGCAGAACGTTTATCAACTGCTATCTGACAAACATAGTTTACAGTTCCTACCTGAAAAAAGTTGGCTTAGAGTATTAGCACTAAGTCCAAACCCTTTTAAAAAAGCCGGTGTTCCATTCGCAATGATCTCTCCACTTGAGATTAAGAAGTCGCTTGGTATGCACTGCGGTAAAAGTGATTTTATTGATACTGAGCATAGCGAATTATGCTTGGCTGCACCGGGACGATATCAAATCATACGTATTGCCAGCTAAAAGTATACTCAAACTTCAAACGCTGTTGACCTTGGGCGACCGCCTGGTACGTAACAGGGGCGGCTTCGAAGCAACCTTTAAAGAACAGCGCTTATTACCAGGGATAGCCGACAATGCTGAGATGTTTTAGGTCTATAAAAGCATAATCGGTCACTTGACCACACAAATCAAAAGCTTAGACGCGCAGATATTAAGTATTATTGATAGTGATGTTCTTTAAAGAAGACCTATGACCTGCTAACCAGCATGAAAGGTCAGGGCCTGTCATTGCAGCGAATATGATTACAAGTACCCATAACTTTACCAGTTTTTCAAACTGGCGAAAGTTAGCTTGTTATATCGGAAAAGCCCCTTTCGAACATACGTCTGGAACGAGCGTCAGAGGAAAAACGCAGGTTAGCCATTTGGCTAATAAACAGCTTAAAAAGCTGCTTCATTTAGCTGCAATCAGTGCCATTATTCACAACAAAGAGTTAAGGGCTTACTACCAAAGAAGGATCAGCGAGGCAAAAGCAAGATGAGTACGATAGACATTCTTCGTAATAATATTGTCGCACGCATGTTCGCTCTTATTAACCGGCAATCAGGCTATGTTGAATTGGCGAAATATGCAGCTTAGACGGGTAGCATCTTGACGCTTAAACACCGCAGCAGCTTCCAGGCGGGTTCTGTAAAGGGCAGCGAAGATAGCGTAGCGGACGACGCTGTATATATATACCCTTTACAGGTTCTGAATGGAACTGAACTTTGTGGTTGCGCTAAGATGCAGCAGTTATAATTTATAACTATTCCCTATAAAGCTGTGAATTGTGATTTCAACTCTAATGAGGCCGTATTTTTTAATTATCTTAACCCTGATGACGATTTGTTAATGCCAAAGAACAACTAAAACGAATCGCAATACAGAGCATGGAAAGCATCGGATAGAATTTCGAGAAGCAACAACTTACTGAAGCAGAGAAAGATAAAACAATTTACAGTGCCTTTGATGTGTCCGAAGATACCATCATTTTACTCAGAAGTTCATTAGGAATTGAGTTGAGCCGACCAGAGGTAAGTTTTGGATCTGGCTTGCAAAGAATATATTTCGGTTCGATGAATTCAGCATAGACGATAAAGGGGTAATTGGGGATTAGAGCGATGGAAAGTATTCACGAGCCGAGCTATTGCATGATGCACTCGTCACGGCATATGGGAAAGACATGGATAAGTTATGAACTTAATGCCAGCAAATTCTTTTCATATAACATCTGTTCGATGCACACGCTTCGCTAGAAGTAAGTGACTTTTGGGACAAGAAGTTATATCGGCTTGACGGGCAATCCGCTTGCCCAATAGCGTTTCATCAGACAATTGCCTAATCATGATAATGACATAACCGACCTTTCGGTATGCTGGCAGTTAGTACTAAACAACATAAAGTTTAAACTGATCTTACGCATGTTCTCTTTAATTAAAAGGCAGGAAATGTATGTTGAAAATTATCAGAAAGCGGCCTAAAGAAATGTTTTTTACAACCGATTTGGATATATGCGATTCCTAGAATACAACCGCTTTATTGTGAAATACAACCAATAATGGTTCGGTACACGTTTCGGAGCTATTTGATTTGTATCAGCAATGGGCCAAGAACCATAATAAGAATTTGAAATGAAGAAATCGGATCGTTTACCTTGGGAAATCAATATTAAGAAGCTCGAGTACAATGAAGTGGCAAATCCGCTATCTGTTATAAGTGAGTTTTTTGCTGTTGATTGGGTTTATGGTCACAAAAATAAGCTTCAAAACTGGAGATACTTTGTAACGCATGAAAAATGTTATTGTAATAAAAATCACGGCGCGGGAAGCTTACTTTTCACCTACGATATGAACATTCGGTTGTTGGACAGTTGCTATCTGCTCTATTATGCTGATAGAGCAGACAACTTTGTTATTACTGATGCTGAAGCTGAAAAGGAAAAATATGAATTGGAATGGTACCCTAAGAATTTAACAAAAAAAGAACTGCTAACCCTGTAAAGATAATGAAACGTGTCTTTAAGAAAATAACCTTGCATCAATACAGGGATCAGCTGCAGGAATGGCTGTATGCTGCACTCTATACTAAGGCCGGTGACGACGAACTTCGTTACAAAGAAACTCAGAAAGTTTATAAAATGATGTTCAAAGTTTACTCAGCTGTATGGTTGATCTATCATAGAGCATGTAAAGGATGAATGAAAGATAAAGAGGTTTGCACGCCCCTCAAAGCGGTAATCGGTGACGGTGGGATCAGTTAAACACCTATCGTCCCGATCCGCTTTTTATAAATGTATTTGAATATTAAAAAGATTTGCAACCCCCTGCGATGGCTGGCCGCAGTAATCCCAAATCACTGCGCCACCATTCTGCACGGGTTTCTATCAATGACCTTGTTGTTCCTGGAGAATTACTACAGCAGAGGCGGTTTTTACGACAGGCGACTCAATTTTCGTTTCTAGTACACGTCGATTGATGTCGCCTAACCGCCTTTTAAATGCTGAACAAAGTGAAGTATTCGGGTTCGGGCGTCCCGACAAGCTTAGTTTTCGCATGGCGAAAACATGGCTTGCTGAGCATGGATCAAAGCCTGGGCGCGCAAGCCGCAGCAGGCGGGGTGAATGCCGCAAAAGGTTTGTGCAGCAAGAAGATCACATTGAAACTTAACGACCAATACCCGGTCCTGCTTAAAATCAACAAATAGAAAAGTTATGACAGTCGCAGTTAACCGCGTCCTCCTGGCTTTTAAAGACTGGGATTAACGCAAAAAGGAGCTTGATCCCTTGTCTAAGACGGGTGCAGCCGACGCCGGTACGATTACCCGCATGCAACTCGACCATCTGCGCGAGGCAGCACATCGCTTGCAAGTGTCAGTAAGGCCGGATGAAAAATCGTTCATGCTCCTGTTAAACAACCAGATCACGAAGCTGGAAAACAGTTATGCCAAATTTATTAATTTGGCTGTTTTCCAAATTGAGGGACAGACTTTGGGACGGCCCGGCTTATTTAAGGCAACAACAGCAGCAACCAACGCAAAACCTCGAAACGCTCAAAATAGAGCTAAAAGAAGCCGGTCTGGTTCTTTTGCCGGCAGGCTTGAGCAGCATTTGGATTCAGGTCAACAACAAGTGCGTGTGCCGCTCGATCGTCAATTAGCACCTGAAAAACGACTGACGTTCGATCTCTATTTCAAAATGGATATGCACGGCGGCTAACGGTTCAACCAGATCAGCGCCGCATTACAAGAGAACGGTACAACCGTTAGATCGCAGGAGTTCGAACTGAGCGAGTGGCCTGATTTAAAGTCTAACCAGATTTGGAGTTTACTGGAAGGACGGGCTATGAAGCAGCGATATACCGACGTAAACGGGCATGAGAACCATCGATGGATAGAACTCGGCCCGAATGCCATTCATCATTATAATCCGGAGTACACTTTCGATATACGCACCGCTTTAGATGCTTTGCCTGCGATTACCCGAATAAAGATGAACTGATTCGATACCTGGAAAACGGGCAGCAGGTGCCGACCTATTGAAAACAAGGGCGTTCCTTTATCAGCATTTCGATACAGGCAGACCCCGCCAATAGCACGATCAAGTTATTCGCATAAAAAACTTCAGCCAACAACTGCTGAAAAATTAAGTCAAAAAATACGCCAACAGGTACCAAAAGTCAAAGTGCTGAGCGCACAATTACAGAAGAACAGAAAGTGGGTCAGAAATGGACAACACTAATAAAGGCGGCAGCTGGATGGATCCAGTGTTAACTTTTACGAGCTAAAAACTCAATTGGCCGATCTCGGATTTGTCAGATCGGACCTTGTAGATCGCCTGCGGGATTGTATTTTGAGCAACAACGCTCAACTTTCTATTCAGCATCGCGAAGTCTGTGAAAGCCTGGCCCTTGACTGCTGGTTTGATCTTTATAGAAAAGAACCTGACGGGCCGCTCCAGTTGAACCATTATGATTTCAAAAGATATGGTCTGCCAGATACCCGTTTAAAGATTTCTCTTACAGGCTAATCATCAGCAGAACGGCGAACAGGTTTCCGGTAACCGGGGCCATTACTTACCAACTGCCATGATAAAACAGGCAGAAGGGCTGTAGGACGGTAATCCTACAACGACTTTTACTTAGTCTCTACATGCATAGGTAAGAAATTTCTTATAAGACAATAGAAAATGATCATTGGGGACATTCTCCTTCCTGTTTTATACGCTTATCGTATACTCAATATACAAGTGAGCGATGTCACAATTCTTTGTAAAATCGGCCCATTCTTTCTTTGATAACTGCGTTGGCTTCGATGCCAGTACTTTATCCGGAGGGTAATTTTTATCCGCAGAGAAAAATGTCCTGCCTTTCGATTTAACTTTCAGGCTTTCGACTAACGGAACATAGGGTATACCATTGTACTGATTCTCTTTTTCAGGTACAAAGACCACTAGGTCGTCACTTTTCATCAATTCCAGGCCTAGTTCCTTCAGGGTAGCGTTGTGACTGGCGTGGTGTCCTGCTTTGTAAAAAACCGTACGGTTAAGCAGGGAGGAAACCTTAATCACCTGTTCCGCTCCCCCATTGTTTGTGTTCCACTGGAGATCGTGCCAGCTTAACCAGTTACCAACCTGCGCATCGGCTGGAAATAGCAGTACTTTGCCGCTTTCTATAAATTCCACGGCGAAAGCAAGACTGGTATTGTTGGTATCGCCATCCAGCTGCATAGCCAGTGCCCCTGCAAGATTTAAAAAATCATCATCAATGTTCCGGTATTCTTCTGTAGCTTCAAAATACTCCTTGTAATATGGGTGCTTTTCCGCTTCGGACTTATCAATAATCTTGCTTTGAATAAATGGAGCGGTACCGGAGGTACCGGGATAATCTGTCATCTGCAAAAGATGGTTTACGAAACCAGATAAAGCATTATCCTTCATGCCCAGGTATACCTCCTTCCCAGCACCGGCTGAAGGGTCGCTTTTGTTCAGTAATGCGGACTTAGGCGGCCCGAGGATATAAATGCGGATGCCCGGAAGATTCTTGTCTGTAATAAGGTCTCCCGGATAAAGATATTGCATGGCCGCATCCTTATCAGCAAAGCTTTTAACGTGGTTTATAGCTTTTAATGAATTAACGCTGATCTTGTATTTATCCTTCAACTTGATTCCGCTGGCGGTTTTGGTAACTTCGAGCGACCCGAAAAATGAAGCCACGTCGTCGATCGTCCTGTTGAATGCCTCGTAGGCAGCGAGCGATTCCGTGCCGTTGGCCATTGCCGCGAACGAGGCAGTTTTTTTTGCAAGGGAGTCTTTTAGTTTCTCGTTGGCAACGCCAAGCGCCGTAATCCCCCTGTTGATATGATGACGTATTAGTGTGGCCTCCTTATCATCAGGATTTTCTGTCCATGCCATCCATATTTTTTCTATTTTGAAGCCATCGAACAATTTGGCGTCAGGATGAAAGCCCGATACGTGGTCCCAGTGCTCATGTGTGATCACAAGGATATCGAGTTCAGGCCGGTTGTCACCAGGATTTTTATTAACCCGGGCTGCGATATCATCAACGACATTAGTCAAGGTGATTCCCGGCACCTGGTCATTTAATTTGAGTCCACAGTCAACGACCATGGAAAATGTACACTTCTGCTGGTCAAAAAAACGCACTAGGAAACAATCGCCGAAGCCATGCCTGTACATCCTTATTTTAACTGAATCTGTTTTCATTGTTAATCGTTGGCGTGGTTATGCATAAAAGCGAACGGACCGTCAATGGCTTCCATAGTCGTGTTATCAAAATAAATCGATTGACCGTCCTGTCCGTCTATCAGGTACTTTTGGTACTGGAATTGCAGTTCTATTCTGCGCAGATCATCAATATCCTTTTTGATCGCATATTTCAAACAGAGTGTATCAAGGTCGAAGATCAGCGTACAGCCTCCCCTTATGACCAATCCATTTTCCGGCACTTCCCCTGAAGGGTTGAAATAACCTGCGATAATGAATTCTTCCCCTTTAAAGGTTCCGATTACGCCGCGTTTCTGGATCATCGTTATAATTACATGGTTTACGATTTTACCATCAGGAGCGGCCCTGCTTGCCAGCCAGACGTTACCAATCTGATATTTTGCCACGGTGCTTTTTGAATAAGTAACTCCTTTATCGATGCACTCCTTCTCTGTGGGCGGAAACAGCAAACCTGTAAGCGGGGTGAAATGTACATTACCCGGACCTTTTATAAACTTGGTATTGATTCTTCTGTGGAGACCCATTCTGGTTTTACCACTACCTGCAATATACTGACCGGTAAGTTCATGTATTATTTTCCTATTCGTCTGGTAACCTATATCCTGCCGGAATTCCCGGAGAAAATTGACGAATATTTTTTCAACATTAAGTTCGTCGGAAAACAGGGACGCATCGATATCCGGGAGAGGATTGGCAGGATAACTTAAAGAATCCACCGAAATATTTTTCAGGTCTTTCGGGAATATCCCCCTTTTCTGGAAAGCCTCGATAAATGCAACGCGATAATCGTGTGTATCCTCCGCCACAAAATCGAGATCGGCAGTAATCAGAGCGCGGAGAAATTCGCCGAAAGTGATATCTACGGGCGGACTGTAATCCAGGGCTCTGACACACATCCGTAGCATATGCCCTGCGGTTTTTGCTGCAATATTTGCGAGCTCGTTCACCAAGTCAGGGTGAAGCTCACCTTCCGCAAGAACGCCGCTACCGCCGGATGCGATGCGCAGAATGGGCCGGCTCCGCCTTTTATATATACTTAAAAACGCATTAAAAACGGCAGCGACGAGGATACTTCCACGCTCATGGAAACCCATTTTGTTCTGGTAGTCAAATGAATCCCCTTCGTTTAATTGCCATTGTTTTTTTTCCTTATCATAATGTCCAATAGCATCGCGAAGACTTCCATAACTGCCCAAAGCTTTCCCGAATTCCTGCGCAAGCTGGCCCAACAAGTTCTGGGATTCAAGATCCCCTCTTGTTTTAGCAATCTGGTGACGCAGAACTTCCGGAAAAGTAAAGTGCTGAAACAAGGCGACCAGGTCGGCAAATGCTTCATGAAAAGCCCTCGTATCCGGGTTGCTGGGCTCGATGTAGCGGCGATGCAGGCCATCCAGGATCGCATGGGTCGTTTCATGCGCGATGATATCATGGCTTAGGCAAGTGAAGACGGTTGTCGAAGGAACACCTAAATGTGCTGAGGCGCCCCCCGTGTCGAAATAGCCAAAAAGCAATGCTTTTTTTTCGGGGCTATAATAGGCATTCGCCTGGGTCAGCGCATGCGGGTAAATACGAAGCCGCTCTACAAAATCCGACCTGAGCTGTTCTTTGTCATCGACGTAGAACCTGTCTGACCATTGTATTTTACGGCCCAATGCCTGCTCAAAGTTTTTGATCGTCGTCATGGTGACCGCATACACCATCTGCTGATGGAACTGCGGGTTATTTACATCAGGGCTCAGCCCCTCCTGCAAGACCAGCATATGATCATCCAGGTCTACCGGCGGGTAGAATACCTCCGAGGCCGGATCGTAATCGATGATTTCGACATACTCGCCACGGGGAAAAGATTTCCCTTCAAATTCCTCCAGTGACTCCCATGGGACTTTGTAAACAATAGCATTCACATCAATGGTTTCCAGTTGAAGGCTCAGGCTGGGGTCAAACGCGTAACCGCGAAGTTTTCGATATGGGATGGCCGAGTTGCTCATTTTGCTTGTTTATGAATTGATAATAGCATGGGACAATAAAGTTTAACCTGAAGCTCAGTAAGAGATTCTGCATGAATGATCAGGTATTCTATCTCTCTTTTTTTAAGCGGAGTAAGATTGGTGCCTACGCCCAATGCTAATGACCATTCTTCAGGCCTCAACTTAGCGATTCTATCGTAATCCACGTTTTCTTGCAGCTTCGCTCTGATCTGGTCGCGATACAACGCCGGGTCACTTACCCATAACGCCTCAAGTCCATGGGCTGCCACAACCTCCTTATTTATGTTATTTTCTCCAAGATTGTTTACAAAGCCATCAATGCACCTGCCTAGCTCCCATCCTAACGAGAAATAGGCTATCGGGCGGGTTGACTTATCCGTTTGCTGGTACAGGTTCTTTTGCATTTGAGAAGCTTTGATCCGGTACATAAAAAGCTCGACAGTGCGCAAAAGCAGCCCTATAGTATTCCGGTAGATCTTATCCGCCATAAATCCTCCCCCGGCGTCAGAAACGATGACGATCTCACATGAATAGGAACTCTCTTGCTCTGTCAGCTTCTGAATGCCCTGGTTATCGTAGACGCCGCCATCGATCAGTTGGGGATGCACCCTTTCGGCATCTGCCGGATCGGTATAAAAATCGGGGCTAATTTTCACAGGAGTAAATGCAAAAGGGACACAACTGGACGCGGCAACGGCCCTGGCGACCGGGAGGCCTCCGGCCAAGAAAGTAACGGGCGGTTTACACTCTTTACTATAAAAGGTGTCCCCAATTTTATCACGCGAAAAGGTAAATGGCCTGCCTGTATGCAGGTTGGAAGTGCCGATTGCAATGACCGGCGTGGTCTTAAACATGTCCAGGGTTGCCCCATGATAAAAATATTTATCATAGGCTTTTTCAATCAGTTCACTGACTGGGACCAATTGATATTGGAAACGAAATAGGATAATCAGCAAAACAGTCAGCACCAAGTAGCTCAGCCAGGCAAGCTCAGTAAACGTTAGAGCGACCGCGGCCAGCAGGGAAGCGATGATTAGTGTTCCCGGGATCAAAAAAGCAGGTGAGCATACCGCAAATCCGATCACGCTTTTGACCGACAGGTCAGCTTTGATCTTCTCGTGAAATTCAGGGTACGCTTCTTCACTCAGCATCCAGGCCGCCCCTGTTATAGAACCGCCTGAAATAGTGGAAATTACGTCCACTTCATCCAGGATCCCCAGGTCATTCAGCTTATTTAAGGTGCCCAGGTGAAAAGCGGCTGCGCGGTAACCACCACCTGAAAGAGCGAGACCTAATTTGTGTTTTGGTTCCATAACGTTTTCATTTTAACATGCGTAAATTTTTACCTGGGTCTTGGCACGAGACAAAACGGGAATGACATGGGAAGATGACAGATCGGACAAATCCCCACTTTTGATAGAGTTTTCGCAGGATTGCTTAATAAGTCCAAGAAACTTTGCGGCGTTTTCAAGGCAGAGACACCCTGTTGCAATACCGAATATTCATTTTCAAGATCAGCCTTCCCTTTCGTAAAATTGTCCCTCGCATAATCCTCTATGGAGATTCCTTCCGATACTTTTACTCCCACATACTCCATTTCTTTTCTGAAACCTTCGTCGTCTTTAAACCTGTATTTATAACGGTCTATGACCTCATCAACATCAATATCGCTTTTATACTGTAGGTTTAACCGGACTTGCAGCATTGATGCCATATAATTCTGCAAAGCATCGGCATCAGGGCATTCATACATCCCGATGAGCTCATTCAATTTGTAAGGCATATCCGGTTCGAGTTCCTTATAACCTGTTTTATACTTGTCAATATCACCCTCCAGGTCGCTCGTATTGGGAAACAGGTAACAAAGCGTATCAGCAAGTTTCAGCGCTGTAGCAGGTGTAATGAGCACTTTCCAGCAATAATCAGGAACCCCGATTGTGCCATTGACAATAGAACTTGAATATTCACTCAATATATTACCGCATATGACTTTTACATAAGGAAAATCATCACGAAGTTTCCTTTCCAGGGTTTCAACGGCTTTCCAGTTACCCCTATTTAACCGGGGTTTTTGCGGGGTGACATTGGTGAAGAGAAACGACTCCTTCATTCCCACAGGGTCAAATTGATTGCTCGCCGCACTCATCATATGGCCTTTGTCATATCCTGCTTTCAGGTAGGCCGTTGAAAAGTTGGAGCCGGGTACCTGCGGATCTGCGGCAAAGTGTGTGGGCCTGGGGATCCGGACAGCCGAAGGATCTGTCTTTCTCAGCATGTATACGACCGTAAGCGGAACATGTTTATCAACGGAATATAACACATCATAATTCTGGTGGTTGAGATAGGCTTGCTGCGACTGCGCAAACGCACTCCAATAAAACAAGATCGCTAAAAAAGTTAAAAAGAACTGTTTCATAACTCTACGATTAATGTCAACTACCTAATTTAAATACTTAAGATTCGCCTAGTAGTCCAAGTCAAAAGACTGGTAAAGTATTAGTTGTTCCGAAAGTGAAATCTATTTATCTTTTTCTTTATCAGTATTTGTTCCGGCACCGCCCTGACTATCTGTGTCAGAGAACAATGAAATGCCCACCGCCAGTCCTATCCACGGTTTTCCCTGGTATTTCCAGTCACGGCCCTGACTTCCGGGGATGTGGTCCTTACCGACAAAAAACCCTATCTGAAAATTATTATGGGCGTACAAAACGCCTGCATTTACGGAGAACGCCGCAGCGCTGGCGCCAGCAGGCGAAATGCCGCTTTTCTGACTGAGGCTATCAGTTTTAACATTAGCAATACCGACACCCATCAAATAATTAATAGAATGCTTCACTTTGCCTTTAAGTTGTTGCCGCCATCCGAATACAAATCCGAGATTCAGGCTTTCTTCATAACTAAAAAAACGGCTGCTTCCATTACCCGGTCTTAACTTAATCGGCAAGGTCATTACCCCCCAGGTAAATTCGGTTTTTGTCCCATAATAGGCAATACAGGAACTATTAAAATCCTCCGGGCTCATAGCGAACTCCTTATAATTGGCCCATTTACCTATATAGCCGTTAGGAACGCCAAAATTGTACAGTTCCTCAGCCCGTTTCACACTATCGTACTGCTTCGTATGCATTCTGGCGTCCACATACCGCCAGAAGGTGAGTTTAATATTGTGATCTTTATCGAATCCCGTTACGGTGAATTTGGTACCGCCGCTCGCCCTGAACTTTGCGACCGGGTCAATAGAATTGGTTTTCGTGACCCCGTAAACGTTAACAAAATCAGGAACTATGGTGTACATTTTACCAATGATCGCCTGAGCATAACTGCCAAACGTCGTCATGATCAACACGATGGAGATAATTAATTTGCACATAAGAATTAGCTTAGGTAAAAAAATATAATTAATAGTGTATAATTTATGTCGACATGCACGGGGGGGGGGGGCGTGCATATAGAAAAAACGCTATGATATATTCTTAAAATCCAGATAATCAGGCAACTGTTCAGCCAAAAGACCTGTGTAAGATTCGGTATTGTAAATTTAATATTAAAAAGACAAAACAAATAGCATCATACAAAAAAATAAAAATATTGTCCATTACCGAGAAATTTTCACAGTCTTCGCTCACTCATACTTCACGGAGTGAGGTATGACTCCCATCAAAAACAAACCAAAATATAAACGACAGGTGACGGTTTAACTATAATAATGGGCTTATAACCCTTTAAATAGTCCCTCAAGTATTTTATTATATCGTATTCCCTTTGTTCTTTAGAGATGGACATTGTATGGGTTATTTTTCTGTTAGAATTGGAGTCTTGATAATGAAAATGTAAAAGAACTAAGACATACTGATCAGGCATAAAGGTGATGCTGTCAATAATATATTAAACCATTACAGTTTCCAAGTCGAGGAAGCTCTTAACCATGGTATGCATATCTTGCTACAGTAGTCCATAGGGGAATCGAATCCCTCAAACATATTTTGACTTTATAGGCAAAGGATTGATAAATCGACAATTCGTAGAAATTTGGTGTTTTAAACTAAGTTACTAATGAATATCTTTGATATAGTTCTTTCAATTTTAATCAAAACAAATCAAATTATTAGGTGACCTAATCGGTTACCGAATAATTTTTAGAAACATTGAATTATTGATAATAAGCCATTGCGGAAAAATCAACGGACCTGTCCAAGCTGTACCTTAATATTCAAATATTTAAAAGGACAAAATACTTTGCTTTCTTATATTTCCTTATAGCTCAATAAGTTATTACAAAAAGTTCGATTCGGGGCAGAGACTCAGTAATCATCAGGTTTAAATCCAATTCTTTGTCTACTTTGGTTAGGAGGTTGAGGTGGTCAATTTTTTTGGGTAATTCGTCTAGATAAGCAAACACAATTTCCATATTTTTCCCATGGTTGAGAAGTTCATTCCGTATCTTCTCAATCTCTAACCTGATTTCCGTATTGTCAGCAAGAATTTGACGTATATGCACAAAAATGTGCATTATCTGAATATTCACTTGGATAGCAGCAGGGCTGTTAAGTACACTTGAAAGCATACTGATACCCAACTCTGTAAAGGCCATCGGCGGATATTTAAAATGCTGGCCTTGTTTTAAGGTGCCAAATTGGCTCCTTAAAACTTTATACTCTTCACTTAATAATTCGAACATGAAATCTTCACCTGGAAAACGTTCGATATTCCGTCTGACTTGCCGTTTGAGTTGTTTTGTTTCAATCTCATATAATTCAGCTAAGTCATAATCCAACAATACTTTCTGATTTCGAATAAGGTAAATCTTACTTGAAATTATCTCATTGGGTACCACTACTAACTTTTCCATAATGTTATAATTGAATTGTCATAATTTGTGGTAGCCTTATTAGTTATTTACTACTTTGGTTCCAAAAAAATTAATTTTGTTTTTTAGCAGAGCCATGTCTTCGCTCACTTTAGCATCCAGTATTTTGGCATAATGTTGTGTAGTACGAATGTTTTTATGACCAAGCATCTTAGATACGCTTTCTATGGAAACACCATTAGCCAATGTAACTGATGTGGCGAAGGTATGACGTGCTATATGATAAGTAAGTTCTTTAGAGATACCGCATACATCAGCAATTTCTTTCAAGTAGCTATTCATTTTTTGATTAGATAGGACTGGTAATACCCGATCATTGTGCAGGCATTCCACATTATGTTCATACTTCTTAATAATCTGTAAAGCAATCGGCAATAGGGGTATGCGAGATGATGTATCAGTCTTTTGTCTGTTGGTAAAAATCCATTGTTGCTTGTCTATACCCTTAATAATTTCCGACCTTTTAAGCTTTTTTACATCAGCATAAGCCAGGCCAGTAAAGCAACTGAATAAGAATGTATCCCTGACCTGATTTATCCTGTCGCTGACAAACTGCTTATCCGCAATTAGCTGTATTTCTTCCGAGGTTAAGTACTGCCTGACAACTTCTTTTACCTTTGCTTTGTAATTGATAAATGGATCTTTGTCTAACCAGCTATTCGCTATGCAAATGCGAATGATCTTTTTGAAGTTTTTAATGTATTTAACAGCTGTGTTATTACAGCAATGCCTTTCTGACCGTAAGTAAAAGTCGTACGAAGTGATAAATTCATGATCAACGTCAACAATATCAATATCATTTCTATTATACTGCCATTGCATAAAATCAATAGTATGCTTTAAACTGGTCTCGTAACGTTCTAGTGTTCCAGCAGCATAATCTTTTCCGATAAGGGACTTGATCCGTTTATTATGTTCGTTAAAAATGGAAACGAGCATTTTAGAGCGTTTAATGTCGGTCTTACCTAAAAGTCTATCTCTTAAATTTTCGGCTGTTACTGACACCTTAGTATCTAACATTACTCGATGTTCTTCAAATACTCTTTGTTCAAGGGTTTTGAGGTAATGATTAAATACCCTCGCTTCTTCATTAGTACCAGTCATTTTTTGAGTATCGGGATTCCACCGATCAGGTTTAATGTAGCGGCGAGTAGTAAATTCAACGCGCTCACCGGCAACGGTTAATCTTAGATAAACGGGTGCAGTTCCGTTATTCAGGACTTTGGACTTCTTCAGTGAGAAGTTGATACAGACAGTTCTGATCATCGCTTTAACAATTAAAGGTTAATAAATAAACATTTAGCGTTTTTGCGAGACCTAAAATTACGAGTGTTCAATAGGTCTCGCAAGAGGTCTCGACCAGATTGAGAAGTTTTGCGTTTGGATGCGTTGCCTGTAAACAAAAAACGCCGCAAATCCTATGATTTGAGGCGTTTTTCGAAAACTTGATATACTTAATGCGGAGAGGGAGGGATTCGAACCCTCGATACACTTTTGGCGTATACACACTTTCCAGGCGTGCTCTTTCGACCACTCAGACACCTCTCCAGGCTCTTGTAAGGGCCGCAAAAGTAGCAAATAAAGTTTAGCAAATAAACACTTTGAAAAATCATTACTCAAAACACCGGTTCTTGCCCCCTCTTTGATTTTTATCCCCGCCCGATGAGATTTTGGAATCAACAATAAAAGCAGAGTGTTATCTTTACACTTGGCAGCACAATTATTTGTTTACGTCAACATTATTGAGTGGATGTATTACCCTTAATTGTCAGAGATTTTCAATCATCGGGCAAGTGATAAAAATGTTACACTTTTATCATCATTCAAGTAAATCAAATATGATACGTTTGTGCCATCGTAAATTAAGCGTTTCAACGCATACTAGATTCAGGTAAGGGTGCTTCGCTTTTGGTATCTCACATAAAAGCCTTTATCTTTTGCTAAATACGCCGGCAGCAGCCGGTATTTTTTGTTCATCTAAGATCAATTTTCGTGAAGAATTACTTGCTAAATGTTCTCTTCCTATTTTCCGTTCCCTCTTTAGTGTTTGCGCAACAACCGCTCACCTTAAAACAAGCTATTGAAACTGCGGTAGTCAATTATCCTACCATAAAAGCAAAAACAAATTACGCTGCGGCATCCAAGGCTACCATCAGCCAAACAAAAGCCGAGGTTTTGCCTAATTTAAATTTAAGCGCCCAGCAGGATTACGGTACGGTTAACGGGCAAAACGGCCCGCTTTACGGTTTCGGTGGTTTTGGTGTGGCTTCATCTGGTTTACCTTTACCCAATCAAAACTGGAACGCCGCTTTTGGCTCTTTGTACCTAGCCAACCTTAACTGGGAGTTTTTCACCTTCGGTAGGATAAAAGAACGGATCAAAACGGCACAACAGGTAGCTATCAGGGATCAGAACGATCTGCAACAGGAGATCTTTAACCATAAAGTGAAAGTGGCGGCGGCATACCTCAACCTGCTGGCCGCACAAAAACTTACCGACTCCTATCGTAAAAACCTGGTGCGTGCAGATACTTTTAAACGCATTGTTAAAACCCGCGCGTTAAACGGACTTATTGCGGGTGTGGATTCTTCTCAGGCCGGCGCAGAGGTTTCCGGTGCACGCATTATCCTTACCCGCGCTATTGACCAGGAGCAGCAGCAAAGCAATCAGTTGGCACAGCTGATGGGCGTTGCGCCCGCCCTGTTTAAGCTGGACACTGTTTTTGTATCTCACCTGCCTAAAAATATTGATGCACCCACCGATTCAGCTGTGGCCAGTCACCCAACCTTGCAATACTATCAATCGCGCATTGATGTCAACAACGAGCAGATCAAATACATTAAAAAGTTCGCTTACCCCAGCTTTTCATTTGTGGGCATCCTGCAAACCCGCGGTTCGGGTTTCAGCAACTTATATTCTTCGAACCAAAATGCTTATACCGATAACTATTGGGACGGTACCAAACCTACGCGCAGCAATTATCTGCTGGGTATCGGCATCAGCTGGAATTTAACACAGCCATTCCGCATCTCCAAACAAGCCAGAGCACAGCGCTACATCAGCGAAGGACTAACAGACGAATATGAACTCGCCAACCAGCAGATAAAGGCACAGTTTGCCCTGGCAGATACCAAAACTATTAATGCCCTCAGCAATTACCGCGAGGCCCCTGTTCAGGTAAAGGCAGCATCACAGGCATACCTGCAAAAATCGGTACTGTATAAAAACGGACTTACCAACCTGGTTGATGTTACGCAAGCACAATATGCGCTTATCCGTGCAGAGACCGACCGCGATATTGCCTACACTAATGTATGGCAGGCACTCTTGCTAAAGGCGGCCGCCAAAGGCGATTTTGAGTTATTTAACGGTGCTCTTTAAAATTGCTATTATCCATTTTAACTGTACTTCGAAATAAATATATATGAATTTAATCCGTTTCGCACTACGTAAGCCCATCACCATTATGGTGCTTGTTGCCGCTCTGTTCTTCTTCGGGATAAAGGCGATCACCACCATTAAAATAGATATTTTCCCTAAGCTCGATATGCCGGTGATCTACATATCGCACCCTTTTACAGGCTATACGCCCGAGCAGATGGAATCTTTTTTCGCTAAGCAATACGTGAACATCCTATTGTACACCAACGGTTTAAAAAGTATAGAGACCAAAAATATCCAGGGTTTAACCTTAATGAAACTCAACTTTTACCCTGGCACCAATATGGCGCAGGCTGCGGGTGAGTTAGCATCGTTCACCAACAGGATCCAGGCCGTGTTCCCGCCCGGTTCCAATCCTCCTTTTATAATTCGGTTTGATGCCTCTACCCTGCCCGTGGGACAACTCGTATTAAGCAGCCCTACCCGCAGCAATAACGAATTGGCTGATTTAGCGAACGTATATGTTAGGTCGTCCTTCACGTCAATTCACGGTTTGGTTGCACCACCACCTTTTGGCGGTAATATCCGTACCATTGTTATCAAGGCAGACCCAGAGTTGCTGCGCTCGCATAACATGACACCCGATCAATTGGTGGAAGCTCTGAAGCTGAATAACCAAACCACCCCCTCGGGTAATGTGCGCATCGGTGATAAAAACTATATCACACCTACTAACACTACCATTAACACCGTAAAAGATTTTGAGAACATTCCCCTTTTTAAAGGCGGTGTGCAGGGGCTGTATCTCCGCGATGTAGCTACCGTTGCTGATGCGGCAGACGTTACCGCAGGTTATGCACTGGTTAACGGGAAGCGTTCGGTTTACCTCAGCGTTGCCAAAAGTGCCGATGCCTCTACCTGGGAAGTGGTGCAGAATTTAAAAGCATCCATCCCCAAAATTCAGGCATTGCTGCCGCCGGATGTGAAGGTAAGCTATGAGTTTGATCAATCGGTATATGTGATGAACTCGGTAAAAAGCTTAATAACCGAGGGTGCTATCGGCGCGATACTTACCGGGCTGATGGTTCTTTTGTTTTTGGGCGATGCACGGGGCGCGCTTATCGTGATCCTAACCATCCCTACCTCTATTATCTCGGGCGTATTGTTCCTTAGCCTGTTTGGCCAAACCATCAATATCATGACCTTGAGCGGCCTTGCACTGGCCATTGGCATCCTGGTGGATGAAAGTACGGTTACTATTGAAAATATTCACCAGCATTTTGATATGGGTAAACCCAAGGCCCTCGCCATTTGGGATGCCTGTAAGGAAATCGCCTTCCCTAAATTACTCATCCTGTTTTGTATCCTGGCGGTATTTGCCCCCGCATTTACTATGGGCGGCATCCCCGGTTCGTTATTCTTACCGCTGGCGCTGGCTATTGGTTTCAGTATGATCGTGTCTTACTTTTTAGCGCAAACCTTCGTGCCGATCATGGCAAACTGGATGATGAAAAATAAACATCATCACGCAGCGGATGGCCACCAATTAAGTGATAGCGAAGAACTTGCCCTTTCTGGAATTGATGACACCTGTCGCCGCGCGCAATTGAATCAAAAACAATTAGCAGCTGCCACGGCAGACCGCAACCATAACGGCAAAGTGGGCGCCTTTGAGCGGATGCGGATGCGCTACCTTAAATTTATCGACCGGATGATGCCTTTCCGCAAGGTTATTGTACTGGGTTACGTAGTGGTGATCTGCGGACTGGCATTTTTGCTGATGCAAACCATTGGCCGGGATGTATTGCCTAAAGTTAACGGCAGCCAGTTCCAGGTACGCTTACGAGCACCCGAAGGTACCCGCATAGAGCAAACCGAAACACGCACTTTTAAAGCGATCAACATCATTAAAGAGTTGGTTGGCCCCGAGAATGTATCCATCACATCGGCTTATGTTGGTACGCATCCCTCGCTGTTTTCTACCAGTCCTATTTATTTATGGATGGCAGGGCCACAGGAGGCCGTGATCCAGGTGGCTTTTAAAGAAGATTTTAAAACCAATCTGGATGAACTGAAGGAACGCATCAGGGCGGCGTATGCAAAGCAGCTCCCGGATATTAAATCATCCTTTGAGCCTATCGAGCTTACCGACAAGATCTTGAGCCAGGGTTCACCTACCCCTATTGAAGTGCGCTTCTCCGGCAGAGATAAAAGACTGAGCGAAGCCTACGCTAACAAGTTAATCAACAAACTCAATCAAATTAAATATCTGCGCGATGTACAGTTGGGGCAAAGCACCAAGTACCCATCCATCAATATCAATATTGACCGGACCAGGGCATCTCAGGTTGGGGTGGATATCAATGATATATCCCGCTCCCTTATTGCTTCAACTTCTTCATCACGCTATACCGATAAGAACATCTGGATAGATCATAAAACGAACAACAGTTACAGCGTGCAGGTGCAGATCCCGGAAAGCAAAATGGCCAGTATCTCCGAGATCAGCGAAATTCCACTATTGAAAAACACTTCGCGTCCTGTACTAGGAGATATCGCCGAGATCCATCCCGGCAGTACTTATGGGGAAACCGATAACCTGGGCGCTTTGCCAATGTTAACGGTTACCGCCAACCTCAATAACCAGGATTTAGGAACAGCAGCTAAAGACGTGCGCGTGGCTATTGCCTCCCTGGGCGAACTTCCCCGCGGCTTAAACGTAAACCTGATAGGCCTGAGCGATACGCTAACAGAAACCATGGATAGCCTCGAAAGCGGCCTGGGTATTGCCATCATCGTTATCTTCTTAATGCTTGCAGCAAACTTCCAGTCGTTTAAAGTTTCGGGCATTGTACTGGCGACGGTACCTGCTGTAATATTGGGTTCGTTAACACTGTTGATGCTGGCGGGGTCGACGCTTAATTTGCAATCATACATGGGGATGATCATGTCTGTAGGGGTTTCCATCTCCAATGCCGTGCTGCTCATTACCAACGCCGAGGAATTGCGCCTGGTAAACGGTGATGCAATGGCATCGGCCCGTGAGGCGGCGTCTTTAAGGCTACGCCCGATTGTGATGACCGCTCTGGCAATGGTTGTGGGGATGATCCCAATGGCAAGCGGCCTGGGTGAAGCCGGCGACCAGTCTTCGCCGCTTGGCCGTGCTGTAATTGGCGGGCTAATTGCATCAACGTTTGCGGCTTTGTTTATCCTGCCGCTGGTATTTGCGTGGGGACAAGGTAAAACCAGCATACAAAGTGTTTCTCTTGATCCGGAGGATGAAGAAAGCATCCATTTTACTAAACTTGACTACAAATCATAAGATCCATATAACCATGCATACCCGTAAAGTCGTTTTTATTTCTGCATCCATAATAGCAGCAGGCATGTTACTCATGCAATGTAAATCGCCGGAGAAAAAAACTGCGGCTGCAGACAGCGCCGCCACTGCCGAACCCGCAATGGAAGCGCTATCATTAAGCAAAAGCGCTATGCTCTCCAATATCAAGATCCCCGGCGAACTAGTGGCCTATCAACAGGTAGATCTTTATGCCAAGGTAAGCAGCTTTGTTAAGAAAATACATGTTGATGTAGGCAGCGTTGTAAGTGCTGGGCAGCTTTTAGCTAGTATGGAGGCCCCGGAAATAGGCTCGCAGATAAATGGAGCGCAATCGCGCCTGAAGGCACAACAAGCTACCTACATAGCCAGCAAAGCCACCTACAACCGTTTGCTGGAAACCAGCAAAACCCCGGGGACGGTATCACAAAACGACCTTGATCTCGCGCTGGCTAAACAAAATTCAGATTACGCGCAATTTCAATCGGCGCAGGCGGCGGTGAGGGAAGTGAGCGCAAGCAATAATTACCTGGAGATCCGCGCACCTTTCTCCGGCATCATCACCGCACGTAACGTAAGCCAGGGAGCGTATGTTGGCCCCTCCGGCAAAGGATCAGAAGCGCCTTTGTTTACCCTGCAGCAACAGGATAAGCTGCGTTTGGTAGTAAGCGTACCCGAGGCCTATACCGGTTACATGGATGATAAAAGCGTAGTGAATTTTACGGTAAGGAGTTTGCCAAACAATACCTTTAAAGCCAAAGTAGCCAGGCTTGCCGGGGCTTTAGATAGCCGCCTGCGTGCCCAGCGTACTGAAATGGATGTGATCAACACCGGGAAAAACCTGTTGCCGGGTATGGTGGCCGAGGTGGAAATTCCGCTGAGCGACAAAGTGAACAACTTTGTGGTTCCGTCAAATGCCATCCTCAATTCAACCCAGGGCACCTATGTGATTAAACTGAGCCGTGATTCTTCTAATTGGATCCCGATTAAAACCGGCCGAAATACCGATGGCAAAACCGAGATCTTCGGCGCGCTGGCTGTATCAGATACGCTGGCCCTGACTGCTACCGAAGAGATCAGGGATAAATCGCCGTTAAAAGTTAAGGTGGCGATAAAATAACGAATACTTTATTGTAAAAAAGGCCTGCTAATCAATGGATTGCAGGCCTTTTTTTTGTGATATGCTAATGAGGTAAAGCCTCTGAATAATAATCTACCTGTCAGGCAGTATTTGAAAAGCTCATCTGAATATCCATATTACTCCAATATTGGCTTTGCCCAGATGAAATTTGCACATAACATTTCTTAAGCGGATAGGGTGATGCTCTGAAATATCGGTCCTAAGTTTTAATAATTTAAAGCTATCATAATAGTAGTAACTTACAGCTCATTAACCCTACTTCTCGGCCACCAGCGCATCGGCCAGCTTACTATCCAGCTGATAAATATCCTTTCGGAAATTTAAGCGGTTTGCCCTATCGGTAAAGGCGGTGAAATAGGCCAGGAAAACCGGAACTTTGTTTTTCAGGGTAACATATTGCTCTTTACCGGCGTGCATAGCAGTGCTGATCTTTTTAGGATCCCATTTAGTGCTATCGGCCAAAAGAAATTCGGCTAGTTTTGCAGGCTTACCCACCCGGATACAGCCGTGACTAAACGCACGGGCATTTTCCCCAAATAACGATTTGGACGGTGTATCATGCAGGTAAATATTGTAGCTGTTTGGGAAGAGAAATTTCACCAGCCCCAGCGAATTGGCCGTACCCGGTTTTTGACGAACTACCGGCAAGCCGTCTTCTTTACCCGTTATCTCCATGCGGTGTTCGGTCAAATAGCTGCTGTTCCGTTTAATTCCCGGCAAAACTTCATTGCGCACAATGCTTTGCGGCACATTCCAGTACGGACTAAAAACAACGTACTTAACCTGTCCGGAAAAGATAGTTGTGGGGTGGGTGGTTTGCCCTACAACCACATTACAGCTCCATAACAGGCTATCGGCATGATAAACATGCAACTGAAACTCCGGAATATTTACGGCCAGATAGTCACCACCAATAGTTACCGGCAGCCAACGGCTGCGCTCCATATTTACAAGAATTTGGATGATGCGTTTTTTTAACGGCACATTCAATGCCGCAACCGTTGGCGCATCAATACTTCCTTTGGCCGCCAGTCCGTTTCGCTCCTGGAAACTTTTTACACCCTGTACCAATTCGTCATTAAAACTATTGCTCAGGGTATCTCCCCTATAATCTTCCAGCTGATACAGGCGCTTTTTAAATAACAACACGGCAGCAGAGCTATCCCCCTTTTTAAGCTTCAGCAACGGCAGGTTTTCCCAATTGGCTTTCGCATCCAATGCCTGGTATTTCTTCAGGTAGCCTTTTAGCAGCTCATATTGGCGGTAAACAGGTTCGTTTGCCGATTTACCGGCGGGGGTCTTAAGCAGGCTATCCAGGTACTGTTGGTAGTTAAGTTTTTTACGGGGTACATTCCAGCCGCTTGCTTTACTCACGGATGGGTCCTGCCCTTCATAAACTATTTTGGCGAAAGCAAAATACTGGGCGGTCAGCATAACCTCCAGGTCAACATCAGGTGCCTTTTTCGCGGCTTTACCGTCCTGCCCGTGCAAAAGCGAATCCAGTCCTTTTTGATAAGGGATCTGCTTGTAGATACCGTCGTTTTCCAGATTCATTACCCGGTTGGCAAGGTTGCCTGCCTGTTCTATCACCTGCCCTTTCTCAAACCAGGCATAGGCAAATTTACGGTCGCGGTAAAAATCTTTTACCTGGATATTGTAGGCTTTGAGTTCAGGATAATGCGCAAAGAAAGTATCAACCAGGTTACTATCAAGTTTCAGATCCATCTGTTTACTAAAACTGCCGGGTATGGTGCTATCCCATTGTTTCTTAGCTTTTTTAGGAGGGGCTTTTTTCTTTTCCTGTGTACAAGCCGCAAAAAATAAAAGCTGGAGAAGGATAACGAAGGTAGTTGAACGGACAAGGATGGGCTTCATCTGATTTTTGTTAGTCCCTAAGATAGCATTTTAGTCGGCTTAGGGATTGATATGCTGATATTGTTACAAAAACATCAATATATTGTTTGCCGAAAGAATATTTTCCTTGAAAATAAATACCGAATTTAGCCACGCAACAAATTTAGCTGCAATAGTATACATCATGACTGTTCCTTATCTAAACCATACCCTGCCACTTGCCAAAATCAGGCGAAAATTCTTTATACCAACAATTATTTTTGTATCGGCTACACTCGTTACATCCTGTGGCGAAAATAAGCAACAGCCAGATGCCGCGGGGCAGGGTGAAGCTTTAAGCTATAAAGTTTTAACGCTGCAGCCCCATAATGCTACACTGAATGTAGATTATCCGGCAAGCATCCAGGGACAGCAAAATATCGAAATCCGCCCCAAAGTAGATGGTTATGTAGCTAAAATTTTTGTGGATGAAGGAACGATAGTAACTAAAGGGCAACTCCTTTTTAAAATCGATGCGCCACAATACGAACAAGAAGTGCGCACCGCAGAGGCGGGCATCAAAACAGCCGAGGCCGACCTGGCGCTTGCGAAGATGCAGGTAAGCAAAGTTAAACCACTTGTCGAAAAAGATATCATCAGCAAATTTGAGTTGGAATCGGCCCAGTATGCGCAGCAAAGTAAAGCGGCAGCTTTGGCACAAGCCAAAGCAACGCTGGTAAACGCGCGGGTGAACCTTGGCTACACCACTATCACCAGCCCGGTAAATGGCGTTATCGGCTCGCTGCCTTACAAACTTGGCAGCCTGGTGAACAGCAATACTACCGACCCGCTAACAACGGTTTACAACACGGCCAACGTTTACGCCTACTTTGCTATCAACGAAAAGCAACTGCTTGATTTTAGCCGCGACAGCACCGGTTCTGGTTCACTGAAGGCCAGGATCGGCAAATTACCAAATGTATCACTGGTACTTTCTGATGGCACCATCTATGACCACACCGGCCGGGTAGAAACCGTTAACGGCCTCATTAATACCGCAACTGGTGCCGCCAATGTACGGGCCGATTTTGCTAACCCGAGAGGGTTGATCCGCAGCGGAAGCAGCGCCGGCGTGCGCATCCCGAACCTGGTAAAACAGACTATCCTTGTACCGCAAAGTGCTACTTATGAATTACAGGATAAACGCTTCGTATACGTAGTTGGGGCTCAGAATAAAGTAAAGAGTACTGCTATCAAAGTGATGGACAATACGGCAGGCCAGTTCTACGTGGTTACCGGCGGATTGAAAACGGGAGATAAGATCGTACTGGAAAGCTCCGGCAATATTAAAGATGGTACCGTTATTAAACCAGAAGCCGCTAACGATGCTACCGTGTATCGTGAATTAAAATAACGGCATTATCCCACCAAATTACACCCAGGCAACATGCTTAAGAAATTTATTGAACGGCCCGTATTATCTACGGTTATATCAGTTTTATTGGTGATACTGGGCGTATTGGGCCTCATCAATTTGCCTATTTCGCAATACCCGGATATTGCACCGCCTACCGTACAGGTACAGGCCTCATACAGCGGTGCTAATGCCGATGTGGTATTGAAAAGCGTGATCATCCCTATGGAAGAGCAGATCAATGGGGTGGAGAACATGACTTACATGACCTCCAGTGCAAGTAACGATGGCTCTGCTTCAATCACTGTATATTTCAAGGTGGGCACCAATCCCGACCTGGCCGCTGTGAACGTACAAAACCGCGTATCGCGGGCTACCAGCCTGCTGCCATTGGTAGTAACCCAGGCAGGGGTGTCGGTAGCTAAGAGCCAAAGCAGTAACCTGCTTATTTTTTCGCTTTCCAGTGAAGACAAAACTTACGATGAGACATTTCTGCAGAACTATACCAAAATCAACCTGATCCCGCAGATACAACGCGTAACCGGCGTTGGCCAGGCGCAGGTTTTTGGTTCGAAGGATTATTCGATGAGGATCTGGCTGAAACCGGATGTAATGTCGCGCTATGGTTTGGTACCAGATGATATAACAGAAGCACTCAACGAACAGAACGTGGAGGCCGCCCCCGGTAAGTTTGGCGAAAACAGTCATGAACCCTTTCAATATGTAATAAGGTACAAAGGCAGGCTGCAAACGGCCAAGGAATTTGGCGATATCATCATCAAATCGGTAGGCAACGGGCAACTGCTCCGCCTTGATGATATAGCCCGTTTAGAACTTGGCGCATTGGATTACTCCTTTGTAGAACAAACAAACGGGCACGAATCCGTAGGTGTGGCCATAAGCCAAACAGCAGGGTCAAACGCCAGGGACGTGATCAATCAAACCAAAAAAATCCTGGACGAAGCCTCAGAAAAATTCCCGAAAGGAATTAAAATCACTTACCTGGTAGATGCTAATAACTTCCTGGATGCTTCAATTGAAAAAGTGATCAGCACGCTGATCGAAGCGTTTATACTGGTTTTCATCGTGGTGTTTATCTTCCTGCAGGATTTCCGGTCTACGCTGATCCCGGCTATAGCGGTGCCGGTAGCTATTGTGGGTACCTTCTTCTTTTTAAACCTGTTTGGCTTCACCATCAATTTGCTTACGCTTTTTGCCCTGGTGCTGGCCATCGGTATTGTGGTGGATGATGCCATTGTGGTAGTTGAAGCCGTGCACGCCAAGCTGGATCAGGGCTACAAATCAGCGCGTAGAGCATCGGTTGATGCGATGAACGAGATCTCGGGCGCTATCGTTTCTATTACGCTGGTAATGTCGGCCGTATTTTTACCGGTAACCTTTATCAGCGGCTCAACCGGGGTATTTTACAAACAGTTTGGTATAACGCTGGCAGTGGCTATCATCTTATCAGCAGTAAATGCCCTTACGCTAAGCCCGGCATTATGCGCATTGTTTTTAAAACCGCACGAAAAAGGCAGCAAGAAACATGGTTTCATCAACCGTTTTTATGTGGCCTTCAATACTTCGTTTGATACAGTTACCGGAAAGTATAAGAAATCGGTTAACTTTTTGGCGCAAAAAAAGTGGATAGCGATGACAGCCGTAGCGGTATTTTCGGCACTGTTTATTTACCTGGCTAAAACTACGCCATCCAGCTTTGTACCCAATGAGGACCAGGGGACAGTTTTTGCAGCTATCAGCCTGCCTCCTGCTTCATCAATGGAACGCACAACAGCGGTTGCCACTACTATCGACAGCATTGGCCACACCATCCCCGAAGTAGAAAATTCTTTAAAGCTGGTTGGTTTTAACTTCCTGGCAGGCTCGGGCAGTGCCTATGCCATGGTGATATTAAAACTAAAAAACTGGGATGAGCGTAAGGCAAAGGAACAAAGCCTGCAAAATATCATCGCAACGCTTTTTAAAAAGACAGCCAATATGCGCGAAGCGAGCGTATTTTACTTCTCGCCACCAACCTTACAAGGTTTTGGTAACAGTGATGGTTTTTCGTTCGAGATACAGGATAAAGGCGGGCACAGCATTGAAGAATTATACAAGGTAAGCAACCGTTTCCAGGCAGCACTGCAAAACCGAAAGGAGATCCAGAGTTTAAACTCGTCCTTTAATCCTAATTTCCCGCAGTTCCAGGTGGATGTTAATGTGGCTAAATGTAAAGAAGCGGGCGTTACGGTAACCTCGGTTTTGAATACCCTGCAGGGTTATTATGGCGGATTATATGCCTCCAACTTTAACCAATTTGGCAAGCAGTACCGGGTAATGGTACAGGCAGATTATGATTACCGCGCCAATGAAACGGGTCTGAGCAAAATCTTCGTTCGCACCAGCACAGGCGTTATGGCACCTATCACTACCTTCATCAGCCTTAAAAAAGTATTCGGTCCGGAATCGCTGTCGAGGTTCAACTTGTTTACGGCCATCTCTGTTTCCGGCTCGCCGAAACCGGGTTACAGTACAGGTGATGCCATTAAAGTGATTAAAGAAGTTGCCGCACAGCAACTGCCTGCTGGTTATGATTTTGAATTTTCGGGCCTAACACGCGAGGAATTGAGCACAGGGCAGCAATCCGTATATATATTTATCCTTTGCCTCGTTTTTGTTTACTTTTTGTTGAGTGCCCAGTATGAGAGCTACCTGCTGCCCTTTGCAGTATTGCTTTCCTTGCCTGTGGGTTTGGCGGGCACCTACCTGTTTGCGCAAATCTTCAATGTAGGCAGCAATATCTATTTGCAGATCTCGCTCATCATGCTTATCGGCTTATTAGCCAAAAACGCCATCCTGATTGTGGAATTTGCGCTGGAACGCCGCCGGGCAGGTATGGATTTGATCCCTGCCGCTATTGCCGGTGCCGAAGCTCGTTTTCGCCCGATCCTCATGACCTCCTTTGCGTTTATATTCGGGATCATGCCACTCATGTTTTCTACGGGGGCGGGTGCAAATGGTAATAGATCCATTGGTGCAGGTGCAGTGGGTGGCATGTTGGTAGGTACCATCTTCGGGGTATTCATCATCCCGGTGCTGTTTATCATTTTCCAGCATCTACAGGAAAAAGTTGGCCGAAATAAAGAACATGACAACGATGATGACGAGGTGATTACCACTACCCCTGCGCATTAAATAAATGAAAAGCATAAAATGAACAGATCCATAACCAGATATATTTGCCTGCTTACCCTTGCAATAGTTGCGTCTTCTTCCTGTAAGATCGGGAAAAAATACCAGTCGCCTGATCTGGCTACTGCAGGTCTTTACCGCGATCAGACAGGTACCGACAGTGCTACACTGGCCACCATGCCATGGCAAAGCCTTTTTACAGATAATGCTTTGAAAGCTTTGATCCAGGAAGGAATCAATAACAACCTCAACCTGAAATCTGCCGTGCAGCGCATCTTGGCAGCGCAAGCAACTTTACAGCAGAGCAAAGCCGCTTTTTACCCAAGCTTGAGCGCTAACGCAGGCGTTACCCGGTCAAAACAATCTGTAGCGGGTTTAAACTTCCCCACGGGTACTGGTTTTAATACCCTTACGACGACCTTTCAGGGCAGTTTAAGCGCTTCTTGGGAAGCTGACGTTTGGGGCAAACTAAGCAGTACGAAGCGGTCTGCAATAGCTAACTATTTGCAAAGCGATGCTGCCAAACGTGCCGTACAAACGCAACTGATCGCAGATATTGCCAACAATTACTTTTTACTGCTCACCTTAGACAGGCAGCTGGAGATCACACAGCAAACGCTAAAAAACAGGATAAAGGACGTGGAAACCATGAAGCAGCTGAAACAAGGTGCAGTGGTTACCGGCGCCGCGGTAGTACAAAGCGAGGCCAACCGCTACGCCGCTGAGGTTGCCATTCCAGACCTGAAACGCAGTATCCGCGAAACGGAAAATGCGTTGGATATCCTGCTATCCCGGCCGCCGGGGCCGGTTAGTCGCGGTTCTCTGGCCGATCAAAAGCTAACTACTGATCTGCAAACCGGTTTCCCTGCACAACTACTGGTAAACCGCCCGGACGTGCAGCAAAGCGAATTTGCATTCCGGTCGGCATTTGAAAACACCAATGTAGCCCGCACTTACTTTTATCCGCAGTTTACCATTACGGCGCAGGGTGGCTTATCCAGTTTGCAATTAAGGGACTTTTTCAGCAACTCGATTTTTTACAATATTGTAGGCGGGCTTACGCAACCTATATTTAACCAGGGCCTAAATAAGGCACGTTTACGCAACGCACAGGCTACCCAGCAACAAGCGCTGAATAATTTCCAGCAAACTTTACTGGTGGCCGGGCAGGAAGTATCAAATGCACTGTACGCGCATCAAACCGCCTTTGAAAAGGAAGATGCCCGGGCAAAGCAGATTGAAGCCCTTCAAAAATCGGTGGAATTTACGCAAGAGCTGTTGCGCTACAGCTCAGCAACCAACTATACCGATGTACTGACATCCGAACAAAATTTACTTTCGGCACAGCTGAGCGGGGTTAACGATAAATTGCAGGAATTGCAGGCTATTGTAAACCTGTACCGCGCTTTAGGCGGCGGATGGAGATAGCATACACACGCCGGGATTTAGCAATTACGCGGCATTTTACAGGGTTGACACTGCTTGACACAACCGAAATGTTAACCTTTCAAATCTTTGCGCGTGAGATACTGAAATAAATTCAGCACGACGGCGGGGTGGTGAGTGCCGTCGTCCCGAACTTGTTTCGGGATCTCACGGGACAATTCAACACCAAGCGGCTACCTCGCGCGTGAGATGCTGAAATAAATTCAGCACGACGGCGGGGTGGTGAGTGCCGTCGTCCCGAACTTGTTTCGGGATCTTACGGGACAATTCTACGAGATGCGGCTACCTTGCGCGTGAGATGCTGAAATAAATTCAGCACGACGGCAGGGTGGTGAGTGCCGTCGTCCCAATATTGTTTCGGGTTAACCCTCACTATCTGCGCGGCTGGCAGCTACCTAGCGGGAGGAGCATATTGGTAAACTACCCGGTACGGCACGTTTTTAAGTTTTGCAGATAGCTCACCAATTTTCAGGTCCTTTACCTGTGGTGTTGGTTCGCATACCGTGTAGGCAGCACCCTTATACATAATGGGCTTACCTACAGGCTTGCTAAACTGCACCGCCATAGTAATATGGGTTGGATACAGTAAGGCAATCATTGGCAGGTTGTAAATCTCCTTTACCAAATAAAAGAACAATGCAGCGCGGTCATCACAGTCGCTATACTTTGCGGCTAAGGTTCCCTCGGGAGAAAGGCGCTTCTCTGTACCATAGTTCTCCTCATCATCTTCATATAAAAAGGCATAGCGTGTAAAGCGCATCAGGTAATCCACGCCTTGTTTCTGGCGCATGCCGGCGGTATTATTCCGCAACAGTGGAATGAGCGAACTATAGGTTTCTTTGCTTAAAGGGATATTAAAATAGGTCTCGAAATCAACACCCGGATAATTCATAAAAATTTTATCTACCTGTGGGTTCAGCTTGATATTAAAATAGTAAACCTTATGATGATATGTAAACTGAATCTCCTTATCCTGGTAGTCTTCTGCCTTAAAATCGGGCATGCGGGTTATTTTATAAGAAAAAGGCTTTTTGGCATTTTTAATGTTGATAACAATTGGTACAGGTGGATCCCGGTTGAGATCTGCTTTTGCATAATCATGATAATTGAGACACATGTATTTTTTCCCATCGACGGCAAAAGACGGGATATCGGCAATGTCTTCATCGTTCAGCACATAAAAAATCACTTTGCTGCTGGTTAGCGCCAGTCGTGCATCATAGCCGGATTGTGCCAGCAAGAACCATTTGTACATGGTATAGCGGGCATAGTTATCCGCTTTCGGACTGATCTGTTCGGCGGTTTTACGGATTAACTGATAGTAGAGCCAGTCGTTTAATTTATTCCTTTTTTTAAAAGCCAATAACGAATCAATTATCGGGTGATAATTGCCAGACTCCATTTTTTGATAAAATAAAGTAATATCCTGTTTGGATAATCGCGACGGTATATCTGTTTTCAACGAGCTCGCTATTTCGCTATTAAAGGTGACACCGTAAAATTCAAAACAGATCCGCTGGCTATTGTCCTGCGCATAAACAGGGGCGCTGGCTATAACCGTAAGGCTAAGGATCAAATGTTTTATAAACCGGTGCATTGGAAATTTTGGTAGTATAAATTTACAAATAGTTTACCTTTATCCTAACATTAAGTTTTTGTTAAAATATCTAGAGGATCATTCGAAATCGGTGGCTTATGATAACCTGAAGCGACTCGCCAATTAATATGGCGGGCCTACCTTTACCTAGTCCTTTATCCCGGGACGCTGCATAGATGGAGGCACTATCAATATCCAAAGAGGATTTCTGCAAAGCGGCAGGTATTGGCAATTCGCCCTTCAGTGGCCTGGCCAGCTTTTTTATGCGGATCTTGAAGATCAATGCCTTCAACCAGATGATGGCGGATGCAAAAAGTTTGAAAGGTGTCGCATTTACCGATCACCTGCTTAAAACCCTTGGCGTTACGTTGGTGATCGATGAGGCCGACCTCCTCAACATTCCGCAGGATGGCGCCTTTGTATCCATCTCCAATCACCCTTATGGCGCAATAGAATCGCTGGCTTTGTTGAGCATCCTGGTTAAAAAAAGACCGGAAACCATGTTTATGGGTAATTTCCTGCTAAAAAAGGTGCCTAACCTGGCGGACCATATCATCGCAGTAAACCCTTTTGAGAACATTAAAGATTCATCCAGCATCAGTGGTTTAAAAACAACCCTGTCTGTTCTGAAACAGGGAACACCCGTAGCTATTTTCCCTGCGGGTGAAGTATCTAATTACTGCCTGAAACAGAAACAGATCACTGATAAAGAATGGCACCCGGTAGTAGGGAAAATCATCAAAAAGGCAGACCAACCGGTATTACCTGTTTATTTCCACGGCAACAATGGCCTTTGGTTTAGTTTGATGCGGTACATTCACCCGTCCCTGCAAACTATTTTGTTGTTTTCCCAATTGTTTAATAAAAAAGGGCACCGGTTGCAGATTAAAATAGGCAGGCCAATTACCCCCTCTGCAATCCCGGAAACGGATAATATCCAACTGCTGGGATACCTAAGAGAGAAGATCTATGAAATGGGTACCAATCTTTAAAACTGATTAAACTTTGGCTGTTATACAGGGTTAATCCCTAAAGGCTATGGTAAAACTGGCCCCCTTATTTAATTCGCTATCGATAGAAATGTGACCACCAAGGCTGCTAACATGGTTGTAAACCAGGTAAAGCCCAATACCTTTACTATCAATCGTTTCATCACTGTGGAATTTTTGATTAAAGCCAAATACCCTATCCTTAACTTTCTCCATATCGAACCCCTGCCCTTCGTCGCTATAGATTAACCTGCTTACATTATTGTGCCGGCAGGATGTTATGGTAATAATGGGTGTTTTATTGGGCCTGGTATATTTCACGGAATTGGTGATCAGGTTAAGAAAAACGCTTTCGAGATACACCTTGTTGAATTTGACCGATGGCTGTTCCTCAAAATTGATAATGAATACTGCTTTGGTATCTTTTACTAAAGAGTTAACGGAGCTTAATACAGCGTTGAGCGACTCTGCAAGGTCTACCTGCTCTACTGCTACACTGAGCATATTACGTTTCGTCAGCGCGTCAACATAACCGTTTAACGTACTATGCAGATTATCTGTTGCTGATTTAAGCATCTCTACAAATTCCAACGTCTCACGATCCTTAATTTTACCCATATCTAACATTTTAAACACCGTGAGCAGGTTACTTACCGGCGACCGCAGATCATGTGAGGTGGTGTAGGTAAGTTGTTTCAAGTCGTTATTGGTTTGCGTTAAACTGGCAATCACCAAATTCCGGTCTTCTTCCTGTTTCTTTTTATGGGTGATGTTTTTGGCAATGGCAAATACAAGCTGCTGTTCATCAATCGGCATTGAGGTCCAGGATAGCCAAATGATCTCACCACTTTTGGTGATGTATCTATTCTCAAAATTGAGCAGCGGTTTATTATTGGTAAGGCTATCGCGGTTTTTGGCCGTTATTTGCTGATCTTCCGGGTGCACAAAGGTGTTAATTGGTGCCGAAAAAAGTTCCTCTGTGGTATAGCCGAGCACCTTAGATACCGTTGGGTTTATTCTTTTAAAATAGCCATCATAACCCGCAATACACAAAATATCCGGCGAGCTCTCAAAGAAAAGCTCGAGGTTGTAGTGATCAGTTGCGTTCCCTGCGCTATTAAATACAGCAGCTTCCATAGGTGTGGATGTTAAAAAGGATCCGGGTTGCTATTACAAGCTTTAAACCCGGGGGTGCATCCTGTAACATATTAATACGCATAAGGTGTTACAACAGTTGTGTTTATTTGATAATCAGGTAGTACTACTTGATTATCAAATTATATTTTAACTAAATTTTATCGACTTCAAAAGCTTTTACCTTACCTATTAATTTAACTAATAACTTAATCGTAATAATAAATTTAATTACCCTGCAACTACTGCCCTTATTATATTTTATTAATAGGATGTGTAAACATATAAAGTTATTTTTAGTACAATAAGATAGTCGCCCAGTTACGCTTTCTCCCCAAAAGCATAATTTGCAAAAAACGACTTTCCGTATATTCTTTCCGTTTACATTTTTGCCGCTACAAAATAAAACTATGCCCCAATCAGAAGACCTGCTTACAGCAAATAAAAAACTCGCGCTGCAAAACGAAGAAAGAGAAAAACGCGCAGCTGAGCTGATCATAGCCAATACCGAACTTGCCTATCAAAACAAGGAAAAAGAAGAGCGGGCTGCCGAGCTGGCAATTGCTAACAAAGAATTGGCTTATCAGAACCAGGAAAAAGAAAAGCGGGCTGCAGAACTGATCATTGCCAACCGCGAGCTGGAATTTCAAAACAAGGAGAAAGAAGCACGTGCTGCCGAATTACTTATTGCAAATGCCGAGCTGGCTTTTCAGAATAAGGAAAAAGAGGCCCGGGCTGCCGAACTGCTTATCGCCAATGCCGAACTCACTTACCAAAACCAGGAAAAGGAAAAGCGGGCGCTTGAATTGGTACAAGCGTACCAGGAACTTAAAAGGGCTGAAGAATATTTAAAGGGCTACGTTAAAAATATGGAAGAAATGATGTTTATCACATCACATAAAGTACGACAGCCTGTTGCAAACATTTTAGGCATTGTAAGCATTTTAGAAGGTTTTATAGATTCACCTTTCCAATTGAAGAAGATGGTGGTGTACTTAAAAAAGTCTGCCAAATCGCTTGATGAATTCATCATGGAGCTCAGCACATTTATTACAAATATGGATAAAAAAACAAAGGATATTTAGGCGAAAAACTTATTTGAAAATCTTGAAGATCGATTTCCAGAACCAGTTCTCTTCTGCCTTCAGCATGGTTTCCAGTGTTTTATCCACGTTTTTAGCCAGTTTGTTAATATCTGTCACCGACTTATGGAAGGTTTTGTAGGCTTCGTCCTTAACGTCGCCTTCCACCTTCGTCAATTCGTCGAGGATTTTAATGATGGGATCCAGTTCTCGCTTACGGCGTTCTTTAGCCACCTGCCGGGCAATGTTCCAGGTATCTTTATCAGCAAAAAAGTATTCCTTACGTTCGCCTGCCCGGTGTTCCTTCTCCACCAGCCCCCAGCTCATTAAATCACGCAGGGTCATGTTAGCATTACCACGGGAAATCTTCAATTCTTCCATAATCTCTTCGGTAGTTAAAGCCTCCGGGGAAAGCAAAAGCAATGCATGCACCTGAGCCATCGTGCGGTTAACACCCCACTCCGAACCCAACTTGCCCCAAGCTTCAATAAATTTGCCCTTTGCCTCTGGTAATTGCATCTACAAATATAACTATGTTTTTAAACTTTCAAAACATATTGAAAATAAACAAATTGGCAAGAATAAATTATGACGATTGAAGGATTGTTCGATTGCGCAGGTTATTTTGCCCATCGCAATACTTTGCTTATTTAACAGGGATTACAAACCCATTAAAGCGATTCGCCTAAAGATGTACCAGTTGCGCTATAACATCCGCAGGGCCGCCTGCTTCACCTTTCATGTTCACCTGGTCGAAATAATTGTGCCAGCCGGAGCCTGTTACCAGGGCCTCAAACGACTTTGCCAACTCATCGGTAGGGAATTTCCATATCGCAAAAAAATCATACCCCAACCTATTAACGGTAGCTACATCATTTGATGCCCAGGTTACTACTTCAACACCCATGGCGGTTAATTGCTGTATCGCAGGACCCAACTGGGCCATATAAGCTGTGCGTTCGTCAATACTGAGATCTAGCCAGGCCTTTTTGGCAGACCATATTTCTATATAAAACTTCATTTGTTTAGGGTTTTTAATTGGTATGCAATAGTACTCATTTAAAGGTAATTAAATAACTGACGTTTTTTTTGCACAGCCAGTTAGCCCCTGTCCAATTCCATCAAAAACTTTTCGGCGGTGTTCAAATGCCTGCTGCGCTTTTCTTCAGGCATCTTATCAAAGGTTTTGACCAACATTCCAAGCCTTGGGTTTTGCAGGAAAAAATTGCGGTGTACGTGCATAAATCTCCAAAAAAGCCCGTCCCATATCTCCTGCCACGGGCCTTTTTGCCAATCGCCCATTTTAATAAGGTAATTACTCCCGCTGATGTAGGGCTTGGTGGTCATTAAGCCGCCGTCGGCAAATTGGGTCATCCCGTAAGTATTGGGTACCATCACCCAATCGTAAGCATCTATGTACATTTCCATAAACCAGCGGTAAACCTCATGCGGGTCAAACTCGCAGAGCAACATAAAGTTGCCCATCACCATCAACCGCTCTATATGGTGCGAATAGCCGGTGTGCAAGGCTTTTTTGATTACGGTATCTACTGGCAATATTCCTGTTTCACCTTTCCAGAAAGTAGCGGGAATTTTACGCGTGAACCCCCAGTAGTTCCGGGTGCGCTGTTTCACATGCTCGCGTTCGTACACAATATGGATAAACTCGCGCCAGCCCATTATTTGGCGAATGAAACCTTCCAAAGAATTCATTGGCACATCGCTTTCTGTCGCTATTTGCAAGGCCCTTTCGATAATTTGCTGCGGATTCAGCAACCCAATGTTCAGCATTGGGGTAAGTACCGAATGGTACAAAAAACTCTCGCGGGCTACCATGGCATCCTCATAGATCCCAAAGTTGCCGAATCGATGCGAAAGGAAATTATTTAGCCACTCTTCTGCCTCCTTGTGGCTGACCGGGTAAAAACCACCTAAATTGCCAAAGGGCGATGATGTGGTACCATAATTATCCGGGTAATGCTGATCAACCCATTCGGCGCCCTCGGTTACGTAGGAGTTTTTACCCGGCACATCGGGCAGAGGTACCGCCCCGTTCTTAGGAAATTTCAGCCGGTTCTCGGTATCGAAGGTCCACTTACCACCAATGGGTTTGCCGTCGGGCTCCAATAGAATCTTGCGCTGTTTGCGCTGTTGGGTATAAAAGTCAGTTTGGAAATAGGTTTTCCGCCCGTCGAAATAGTCGCTTACTTCTTCAGCAGTGTTGAGCCAATTAGGACTACGATATTTGGCTAATTGCATGTTGTGTTTTGCGCAGGCACTATCCAGTCGGCTCTCCAGCCAGTCATCGGCTAGGTGGGCATAGTGAATGGCTGAAAGTTTTTGTGCGGCAAGATGCGGTATCAGTTCACGAATATCGGAAAGTGGATCTGTCGCCTCAATATAATGCACCGCAATGCCCTGACCCGCCAACCGATCTGCATAGCATTTCATAGCCGCACGGTGCAGCAGCAGCTTCTTTTTGTGGAAAGTATATTGATTAAAAAAGAGCCATTCCTCTACCAGGTAAACCGGCCGGTCTGCTTTTACTGCAGGATGTTTTTCAAAAAGCTGGTGAGGGAAGATAATGGTGATAGCAGCCATGCGAACACAACATCGCCGGAGGAAGATTGTTTATCGAATAAAGGCTGCCCCAACTTCTGCTAACCCTCTTTACAGAAGGTAAATCGGGTCGGGCAGCGACAGCGAACCCCGACCCGCTCCAACTTCTCTTAACCCTCTTTACCGAAGGTAAAGCGGGTCGGGCAGCGACAGCGAACCCCGACCCTCTCCAACTTCTTCTAACCCTCTTTACCGAAGGTAAAGCGGGTCGGGCAGCGACAGCGAACTCCGACCCACTCCAACTTCTCCTAACCCTCTTTACGGAAGGTAGAGAGGGTCGGACAGCGACAGCGAACCCTGACCCGCTCGAACTTCTCCTAACCCTCTTTACCGAAGGTAGAGAGGGTCGGGCAGCGACAGCGAACCCGGGGTGAGTCCCCTCTGCGAGCAACAATCAGCACCTTTATGGCTTGTTCGGGCTTGTTCGGGCTTGTTTGTACATGTTTACACAAGTTTAATATCGCGAACACGAACAAGCATCCTGGAATATTACAGCGAAATTCCTTTCATTAATTCGCCTTCGGGGAGATATCAACCGCTGAAGCCGGCATCTTTACCTTGTAACGATACATGCCGGCAAAAGCATCTTCTTCCTTTAAAAACTCATGGCTTTTTTTACTTATCCAGAAAGTTTCGGTAGCATGGCGGCCGCCGTTATCGCTTTCATTGAAAAGCATCCAGCAATCTACTTTTTGATTATCCAGCGTAGCGATCACCTCACTGCCGATTACTTTGTAAAGAATAAACTCTGGCTTGCTGTAGCCGGCATCGTAAAAGTTAATAGCAAAGGTTTTGCCGGCAGCAAGGGGCAGCATTTCAAAGGTTTCGATGTCCAGGTTCCAGTTAAAGCAGGGTGCGGTAAAATCAAGCGCAAATGCTTTTTGGGTATTGATGGCAACCGTATCGGCACCCGTTATCCTTTTATCGAACCAGTTAAAGGACTTATTTTTCCCATTAACCGTTTCGGAATGATAGACCGGACCGAAATCTTTCAGCCTGTTAACCGAGTACACCGTACGATAACTCATGGTATCGCTGCCATACCAGTGCTGCGTAGTGGCATATACCTTTTGGCCTGCTTGTGTTTCAATTTTGGTATCGCGCAGCCAAAGCCAAAACCGCAGTGTTTTAGGGCTTTTAGGGGTTTTAAAATAAACCAGGTATTGGCGCATACCGGGTTTCAGTGTAGCGGTATTGAGGCGCTTATCGGCCATCCGGATGGTATCTGCCTGGGCCGACGCAAGCCTGGGTTGTGCCGATAAAAAAAGGGTAAACAGCAAAGCGGCTATTAGCGCAGGGATCGTACAATTGGTATAGATACAGTTTTTCATTTTTATATTTTTGATTGACGGCAAATTTGCCCGTTACGTCCCCTCCCAAAAAATACGTTCAACCGATTGCACGATTTATTCTGCCAAGAGTCCTTAACATTCAACGTCTTTTTAAAGCTACAATAGAATGCCATTGATGCAACTGTTGAAGAAAAGCTACTGTTGAAGGGAGAATTTCCCGGCTTTGTTGAAAGAAATGGTACCAGATCAAAAAGCTTTGTACTTTTAAGCATGAAATTGTTCACCGGTAAACTCAGCGCGTTGCAACTCCAGCAAATGGTATGGGTATCGGTATTCATCGTCATCCTGCTGTCGTTATTGCCGATGGATGGCATTGGCCAGGCATTTACCTATGCCATCATTTATACTTTTTTCTACGCAGTTATCATTTATGGTCATATTAATTGGCTGTTTCCTAAACTTTACCAAAAAGGGCGAATAGTTGCATATGTGTTAGCGGTTGTTCTTTTCCTGCTTGCCGTGGGCCTGGTGAAAGGCTTTATTACCCTAACTATTTACAATGCATGGTTCGCCAAACAACCGGAAGTAATGAGCATGAAAGCCATGTTTAGCTTTGTAGTTGGCGGGATCCTCATCTTTCTGCTCAGTTTTATTTTCCGCATCGCGATCGCCTATTTTGAATTGAAAAGGCAGCAAGATGATATCATCACCCAAAAAACACAAGCCGAGCTGGACCTTTTAAAGTCGCAGGTGCAGCCACACTTCCTGTTCAACACCCTCAACAATATCTATTACGAAGCCTACCTGGAGGCGCCGCGAACGGCAGCGCTGATTGAACAACTAGCTGATATTATGCGGTATTTTGTAGATGAAAGCCCAAAAAAGCTGGTAAAGGTTACCACAGAAATCGGTTTCATTGAAAACTATATTGCGCTGGAGCAAATTCGCATTAAACATACTATCGACCTTACCTTTACAAAAACATGCGACGATAACCTCAGCATCCCACCCATGCTGCTGATGACTTTTGTAGAGAATGTATTTAAGCACGGGATAGATAAATCGAGCACTCAAAATAAGGTAGAAATAGCGCTAAGGCAGATCAACGGGAGGTTGTTGTTCGTCGCAAAAAACACCATGCCACAAACACTATTAAAACCAGCTTCAACAGGGTTCGGCATTAAGAACTTACGTAAGCGGCTTATGCTACTTTACAATGAAGATTTTGAATTACTTACCGAAATTAAAGGCGATATTTACTTGGCCAGTTTAAATATACCGCTAAAATGAATTTGAAGTGCATTATTATAGACGACGAGCCTAATGCTGCTAATCTGCTGGAGGTGCTTATTGGCCAAACAACCGGCTGGCAATTACTGGGTAAATGCTACAACGCGCTAGAGGCACTGGATTTTTTAAAGAAGCAAACAGTAGACTTTATTTTCCTCGATATAAATATGCCGTACCTAACGGGCATGGAACTGGCGGGACTACTACCGCGGGATACAAAAATTGTATTTACTACTGCTTATGCCGAACACGCGGCCGATAGCTATAGCTACCAAACGATAGACTACCTATTGAAGCCGATTACGCTGAAAAGATTCCTGGCAGCCACCCAAAAGATTGAGGCGAATTTCGGCAAACCGGCATCAACATCTGCTACGCAAAATAAACCCGATGCAGATTACTTCTTTTTCAAAACAGGCAAAATACTAAGGAAGATCCTGATGGATGAAGTGCTGTATTTTGAGGGTGAAAAGGAATATGTGCGACTAGTAAGCGGCACCGAAGAATTGCTGATATACCGCAGGCTGAAGGACATTGAAGAACAGTTACCCAAGCCATTTGTAAGGGTGCACAATTCCTACATCGTTAATACCAGCCGGCTTAACAAGATCCAGGATAATCACATTTATATTGGCAGCAAGCAGATCCCGGTTGGAGATAAGTTCCGGGAGGTATTTATGGGGCTGATCAGAGAGCGGATATTTTAAAGGTTTGTTTGCTAAATGAAATACGTAATTGCGATGAATAAAACCTTATCAAAGCGTTGCAACTTAGCCGCTGCTGGTGCGCCGATATTTACTTTTGCCCTCGCAATTACGGATCGAAATTTTTGGCTCGGCCTAAGATTCTGTCAACTCTCCACGTAAATCTTTTTCCAAACAACGCCTAACTTCCTGAGGATCGTCTATCTCGCCTAGCAGGTACATCATTTTGGTTACGGCGGCTTCAAAAGTCATGTCGAATCCGCTGGCTACGCCCATATCTTTCAGCTCCCTACTGGTTTCGTAACGGCCCAGCTCTACGGTACCCACTTTACATTGAGAGATATCCAGTACAACCTTACCTGCATCGATCGCATTTTTCAGCAGATCGATAAACCATTGGTCGGTAGTAGTATTGCCGGCACCAAAGGTTTCCATTACAATACCGCGCACGTCTGCACCCAATATGGTTTCTACCACCTTCGCGCTAATGCCTGGGTACAGTTTAAGCACTGCAACATCGCTCACCAAATTGTTATGGATCTTCAACGGGCCTTCTCCCGGCTGGCGGATTTCGTTTGCGGCAAAGCGCAAGTGTACGCCGGACTCAGCCAGGATAGGATAATTTGGCGACCGGAACGCCTCGAATTTTGAAGAATTATATTTAAATGCACGGTTACCGCGGAAGAGTTTGTAATCAAAATAGATACACACCTCGGGCACGCGCGCCTTATCGTTCTTTTTAGCTTTAGCAATTTCTATTGCCGTCATCAGGTTTTCCTTGGCATCTGTACGTACGGCGCTGATTGGGAGCTGGGAGCCCGTAAAGATTACCGGCTTATCCAAATTCTGCAGCATAAAGCTCAGGGCAGAGGCTGTAAAAGCCATTGTATCCGATCCATGCAGGATCACGAAACCGTCAACATCATTGTAATTAGCTTCTATCAAACCGGCCAGTTCGCTCCAAACTGCCGGGTTCATATTTGATGAATCGATTATCTGTTCGAACGAATGCACCTTTATTTTGCAGTTGAGCTTTTCCAGCTCAGGCACATTGTCCATTATCTGCTCAAAATTTATTGGTACAAGTACTTTAGTAACAGGGTCGGCCATCATACCGATTGTCCCCCCGGTGTAGATGATCAGAATTTGGCTCATCGGTCAGATTTATGCGTTTTTCAATAATAAATTAAACCCCGAAAACCTTTTTTGAATTTTCGGTAGTAATACGGGCTACTTCTGTAAAACTAATGTTATACAGGTCTGCAACCTTTTGGGCTATGTAAGTTAAATAAGAGCTTTCGTTAGGTTTGCCGCGATACGGAACAGGCGAAAGATACGGAGAATCGGTTTCTAAAACCACATGATTTAAATCAATTTGCGGTAAGATTTTATCCAGTCCGCCGTTTTTATAAGTCACCACCCCCCCGATGCCAAGGTAAAAACCAAGGTCAATCACACTTTGGGCCTGCTCCAGCGATCCGCCAAAGCAATGGAAGATGCCGCGCAAATCGTCTCCACGCTCCTCCTGCAGTACCTGGTATACCTCATTAAAGGCATCCCGGCAATGAATTACAATGGGCAAACGCAATTCCTTAGCCCATTTAATCTGCAATTTAAAAGCATGGATCTGTTCGGTTAAAAAGCTTTTATCCCAATACAGATCAATCCCTATTTCGCCAATGGCATAAATAGGATGTTTGTGCAGTGCGGGTTGCATTAGCGCCAGTTCGTGCGCCCAGTTCTCTTTTACCGAACACGGGTGCAGCCCCAGCATGCCAAAGCAATTAGCTGGGTAGGCTTCCAGCAGATCATTCATCATCGGGATAGAAGCGGCGTCAACATTGGGCAGAAATAAGCGTTCCACACCGCTATCTAAACAACGCTGCATCAAAGCGGCGCGCTTAATATCATCCGCCTCGTAATATAAATGGGTATGCGTATCGGTTAATACCATGCTGCAAAAATAAAAAAGCCTCCGGGTGAGAAGGCTTTTGCTTGGATTAATTTTTCTTTTTAACTGCGTTTCGTTTTTTGGTTACCGCGCCTCTACCTTTTTTGGCAGTAACACGGGTAGCTTTGGATGCGAGTCGCTTTGCGGGCGTAACTTTTACCAGTTCTACATCAAAAACAAGTGTACTAAACGGCGGAATGCCCGGACCGGAACCCTGCTCTCCATAACCCAGTGCAGATGGAATAATAAAGGTTGCTTTTGTGCCTTCGTTCAACAAGAGTAAACCTTCGTCCCAGCCACGAATCACTTTACTCATTCCTACAGGGAATGCAATTGGCTCATAGGGGCGGTTAGGATTTTCAACCCCGGCTGCAGCTGCCACCGATTTGATGCTGGTATCAAATAGTTTTCCATCCAGCGTGCGGCCGGCATAATTTACTTTTACTGAATCGCCGCTAAGTGGTTTTACACCCTTCCCCTGCTGCGTAATCACATAACGCAAGCCTGACGGGGTGGTTTTCATCACCAGTTTATGTTCTTTAACATAGGCCTCGGCCAACATCGTTTCCTGTGCTTTTACCTTTGCCATTGCTGCGTTGCGTTCCGCAATCGCCTCGGCTATGGTTTGCACCTTCTCCACCTTTACTTTGTAAACAATATTGCCGCCGGCTTTTAAAAATGCCGGGCGCTGATCTTCGTGCCCTTTGAAGATAGAATCTACAGGTACTTTAACAATGGCGCTATCGCCGGCAGTTAGCAATGGCATTACATCCATCAGGTCGCCAACATTGCGGGATGGCTGGATCTGAACTTTAACCGCCTGCCCCATTTTAAAGCTGCTGAACAGCAGCGAGTCACTTTCCGTGCGTTGCTCAACATTGAAGGTAACCACATCGCTTTGTTTGATTTTTTCGCCCGGGTTTTGTTTAATTACCTGGCATTGCACACCGTTTGGTAAGCGTTGGGTTGTTTGTGCATTGGCATTCACTGCAAATGCAGCCAGCGCTAGTAGGGTATAAAAAGTTTTCTTCATAATAAAAAAGCCTCCCGCATAACGCGGAAGGCTATAAAATATTTTTCAATTATCTCATTGCAGGTGGCTGCGGTGCTGTTGTTTTAGGTGCGTTAGGGTTTGGGTGAATAATATCAACCAACTCTAATGTAAATACTACAGGTGCAAAAGCCGGGATCATTGGCGGCGCGCCTTGTTCGCCCCAACCTAAAGAGGATGGAATAAGCAATGTTGCCTGGCTGCCTTTGTTTAACAATAACAAGCCTTCTTCCCAACCCTTTATTACGCCACCCTGGCCAACAGGAACACGAAGTGGTGCATACTGACGACGCGGATCAATAGGCATTTTGTTGGCGGTTGCCGCTTTTACAGCTTCTTCTTTAATGCTGCTATCAAACACCTTACCGTTTTTCATTAATTTACCGGTGTAGTTTACAACGGCTGTATCGCCATTTGCAATTTTTTCGCCGGTGCCTGGTTTTGTGATCTGGTAGGAAAGGCCGGATGCAGTAGTTGATACCGTCATTTTGTTATCGTCGGCATATTTTTTGATTTTAGCCAGTTCTTCTTTTTTGATAACTTCTGATTGCCCTTTTACAAATTCAGAAATGCGGCCCTGGAATACAACCTCGCTCAGGCTTCCGCGCGGAATAACTTTTTCTACTTTAACAGTGTAAATAAGATATTTACCTTTTAAGCCCGGTGGCTTAGGTTGCCCTTTTTTGAAGATGGTATCCAAATTCATTTTAAATACAGCGCTGTCGCCTTCGCTCATTAACAAAAAGCCAGTGGTTACATCACCTTTTTTCTGAACTTTCGGCATCAACGTCTGGATAGGGTGCCCCATCTCATAAGTGCTGTTGATAACCGAATCACCTTCAGTTTTAAGTACCAAGTTCAGGCTTAAAAAGTCGCCTGTTTTTATTGTAGGGCCCGATTTATCGGTAACGATGTCATACAACAAACCGCCTTCGGCCTGTTTAAATCCACCTTTGCAACTTGCTAATCCTAAGGCAGCAATCGCAACAATCATTAGGTTCTTCCTCATTTTTATTTTACTGTATTAATAGTTTTTTATATTCTGGTAATATCGATTTAAATTCTGCTACAACTGCTTCAAGAGGTTTATCAGACTGCCCCCCGGCTGCATTGCGGTGACCGCCACCGCTGAAATATTTTTTACAAATCTCATTGGCCGGAAACTCCGCTTTGCTGCGTAAAGATAGTTTTACCATATCGGTACGCTCCACAATAAAAGCAGCCAACCTAATGCTGCCCATAGAAAGTGCGTAATTAACAATTCCTTCCGTATCGCCTGTGTTTACATCAAACATAGCAAGATCGGTTTTACTAACGGCAATAATAGCTGTATTGTACTCGGGTAGTATCTCAAGGCAATTGGCCAGGCAATGCCCTAAAAACCGCAGCCGGTTTTCTGATGCGCTGTTATAGATCAATTCATGAATGCGCCAGTTTACTGCGCCGGCATCAATCAGCTCGGCAACAATGCGGTGAACATCAGATGTAGTATTTGGCAAACGGAAAGATGCCGAATCGGTAAGGATGCCTGTATATAAGCAGGTGGCCACATCTTTGTCTATATATTCTTTATGATTTAGTTCATTTGCAATAAAGGTATACACTAATTGGGCAGTTGCACAGGCACCAATGTTCCAGTAGCGGTAATCATCAAAATCCTGAGGCTCCAGGTGATGATCTATCATCACCTTATAAGCTTTACTTTCGCCAACCAGCACACCCATCTGGTTAATGCGGGTTAGGCTGTTAAAATCCAGACAAAAAATAATAGCCGCATCAGCAATCAGGGTGGCTGCCTTTTCAGACTCCTCAGTGTAGATCATCACCTCCTCGTTACCCGGCATCCAGTTTAAAAAGTCGGGATAATCGGTAGGAGCAATCACCTGCGCATGGTGGCCGAGTTGTATGAGGTAGTTATACAAACCTAAAGAAGAACCCATGGCATCGCCATCTGGTTTATGATGCGTTGTAATAACTATTTTTTGGGGCTGAGCTAAAAGTTCTGCAAGCGAGGCTAAATCCAACATCAATTTTTAAAAGAAGCTGCAAAGCTAAATAAATTAATTAAATACAAACACCTTATTTGAGGGTAAAAGCTTTATGTTTCAGTTGGAAAAGCCTATTTTTGCGCCGATTTTATTGATCTAACTAAACGATTAAACCATAAGATGAAAAACAACAGAACATTTACAATGATAAAGCCCGATGGTGTTGCCAACGGCCACATCGGCGCTATTTTAGACCAGATAACTAAAGCCGGTTTCAAAATCGTAGCGCTTAAATACACAAAATTAAGCCCTGAAAAAGCCGGCGAGTTTTACGCAGTACACAGCGAGCGCGGTTTTTATGCTGATTTAGTAGCTTTTATGTCTTCCGGTCCTATCGTTGCCGCTATATTGGAAAAGGACAACGCCATTGCTGATTACCGTACGCTTATAGGCGCTACCGATCCCACCAAGGCTGATAAAGGTACCATCCGCAACCTTTTTGCAAAATCAATTGATGCCAATGCTGTGCATGGTTCAGATTCTGACGAGAACGCTGAAATAGAAGGAAGTTTCTTCTTTTCGGCTTTTGAGAAATTTTAAGTAGTTAAACTGGTTGTAACTACCTAGTTACAACCAGTTTATTTTCGCATCTACTTGCTTTTTACAATATTAGTATCTAGCTTTACGTTGTTATCCCAGTTTAACAACCGTTAATATTCTAAGGAAATGAAGTCACTGCTTAAGTATGCAATTTATTCCATAATCATCGTGACGATCCTGATCATTTCCCTTGATATTTTCAGATATCATCCTGAAGCACAATTTGCCTTTATTTTCCCGGGTATTTTCCTGCTGATATTTTCCGGTATTATGGATGATGCACTGCGCGGCATCTCTTCACGTGTGAAGTTGGGCAGAAAATAATTACAAAAACACGATATCTTCTATCAGTATTGATTTAGCATCGTCGTTTATCTTTTGGATGATCTGACTGCGCATCATTACCAATTCATTTTTAATTACTGACGATTCTATCCGCAGAAACAACTTTTTATCCCTGATAAATAGCTCTTTCGTTCGGTTAGCCACAGATTTGCCCACCAATTCAGGCCATAAATTTACAATAGCGGTTTCATCATAACGGCGCCTGATCTTGTAAACATTCAGCATCTGCTCAATGGCTTCCTTCAACGATTTGTCGTTTGTTTTACGCATCTATACCTCCTCCTGCTACTTTAAATAGTTTAACATCGACGTTAATCGCCTCAAAAACCTGCTGTACCCGGCCAACACTCGTATCGGTGATAAATACCTGCCCAAAATCATTGTTACTCACCATTTGCATCAGCTTGGTAACGCGGCCTTCATCCAGCTTATCAAAAATGTCATCTAATAACAGCAGCGGCTTAAAGCCTTTCTTCTGGGTTAAGAAAGTATATTGAGCGAGTTTTAGCGCGATCAGAAAGGATTTTTGCTGCCCCTGTGAACCAAATTTCTTCATTGGCATGCTGTGGATAGTAAACTGCAGATCATCCTTGTGAATACCGGAGGTTGTTCGCTCCAGAATCCTGTCCCTCTCGATATTCTTCTTTAATAAAGCATCAAGGCTGCCGTTGAGCAATTGCGATTCATAGATCAGATCAACCTGCTCCGCGTCCCCGCTTATAAAACTATAATGTTCGTTAAATATGGGTGTAAAAGTCTCCATAAATGCCCGGCGCTTGTCGAAAATGCGGGAACCGGAAACGCTGAGTTGCTCGTCCAGCACGGCCAGCAGATCAGGGTCGTATCGGCCGGTATCTGCAATTTGTTTGAGCATAGCATTGCGGTTAGCCAAAAACTTGTTGTAAGCGATCAATTCATCCAGGTACTGATGATCTGTTTGCGAGATAACGTTATCGATAAACTTACGGCGCTCTTCACTCCCCTCTATAATAATGCTGATATCGTAGGGCGATACCATTACCAGCGGCAGTAGCCCAATATGATCGGCAAGGCGCTGGTAATCTTTCTTGTTTCGCTTAAATTGCTTTTTTTGATTCCGCTTTAATCCGCAGGCAACAACTTCTTTCTGGTTGTTTTTTTGAAAAACGCCATTGATCATGAAGAAGTCGGCGCCTTGTTTTATCTGCTGACTATCTATGGGGTTAAAATAACTTTTACAAAGTGAAAGGTAATGCACGGCATCCAACAGGTTGGTTTTGCCGGCACCGTTGTTACCAACAAAAGCGTTTACACCCGGACTAAGGGTAAGCTCGGCCTCGGTATAGTTCTTAAAATTTAAAAAGGAAAGATGCTGCAAGTACATGGGATGGCAAATTTACAGATTAGTTTGCGATTTAACCGATTTAAGATGTGATTGCACAGATATTGAAAGAAGCATCCCATTGCCTGAATGAAACCAAGAAGCTCGCCAAAAATGTTGGCTTAGGTTTGAACGGAACCCTCCGGATAACAGGCCGCTACCGTCAGCGGCCTAAAATAAATAGTTGCAGTAAAAAGTACGGGGCCTTAGGCGACCACTTAATTTTTAAAGATGTGCAAAACTTCTAATTACACCCCACAAAAGTTAAATGAGCAAAGCGAACTCTGTGAATTTTCTGCTTCTTCTCCGCTCCTGCCGGCAGTAAATATAACATGTCTTAAACCATCCTTCACCTATGCATTATCAGCCAAAATATTTATTTGCTAAAAGTTTTGAAAACCGTATTTTTGCAAACTTAATTTTTAAATACAAATGTCAGCAACGCAGGTAAATACCAAAACTACAACCGAAGATAAAGTGGTAGTAAAGAGTGGTAGTTTTGTTCAGGAAAATCAGAAAAGCTTATTATTTATAGCTGCTGCTATAGTTTTAATGGTGATCATATATATTGCTTATCTTAAATTGTACCTGGGCCCGCGCGAAGTTACTGCTGCAAACCAAATGCACGTTGCGCAAGATTACTGGGCGAAAAAGGATTGGGATAAAGCCATCAAAGGCGCCGACAGCTACCCTGGTTTCGAAAAGATCATCAGTGATTACAGCAATACTAAAACCGCCAATCTTGCTTATTTTTATTTAGGTGTTGCTTATTTAAACAAAGGCGAATATCGCAAAGCGATAGAGAACTTTGACAGCTACCGCGGTGACGATATCATGGTTGCTGCAGAAGCACTTGGTGGTGCTGCTGATGCATATGTAGAGTTAAAAGACTTTGATAAAGCTGAAACCTACTTTAAGAAAGCGATCGATAAAGCTAACAACCAGTTTCTTTCTCCGGTGTATCTGAAAAAATTAGGCTTGGTTTACGAAGCTAAAAATGACAACAAATCGGCTACCGACACTTACAAGAAGATCAAATCTGATTATCCAACAAGCCAGGAAGCACAAAATATAGACGAGTACATAGCCCGCAGCGAAACCAAATCGTAACCGGTTTAAAATATTCTGAGGGTTGAAAGGGTTGTAAAAGTCGAAGGGCGTTGCTTCCTTTTCAACCCTTTGTTTTTTACCGTCTTTTAGCAACCTTTGCACCCATAACCATTCCAACATTTACATTAATCAATATGTCTTCCGCATTAAAAAACCTTTCTGATTTTTCAACAGCTTCCGAAATTCCATCGGCAGAGGGATTTACTTTTGGCATTGTGGTTGCCGAATGGAATGCCGAAATCACCAACGCTTTATACCAGGGTGCCTACAACAGCCTGCTTCAATATGGCGCAAATGCCGCTGATATTCACAGTTACCCGGTACCTGGAAGTTTTGAACTAACCAGCGGTGCTGAGCTGCTATTACAAACGGGTAAGTTTGATGCCGTAATTTGCCTGGGTTGTGTTATACAGGGTGAAACCCGGCACTTCGATTTTATTTGCAACGCAGTGGCAAATGGCGTAAGTAATGTTGCCATAAAATATTCAAAACCTGTTATATTTGGGGTACTTACAACCGATAATCAACAGCAGGCTATTGACAGGGCAGGCGGTAAACACGGAAATAAAGGTGAGGAGGCTGCTGTCACTGCCATAAAAATGGCTAAATTGGCTGAAACATTAAAAAGCTAGAGACGTATAAATCGTATATTTATTAAAGATGAAAAAAATAGTTTACATCATTGTTATCGCATTGGCCATCAGCAGCATATCAGCTTGCTCGAGCAAATTATGCCCTGCTTACGGCTCTTATCCTAACAGGGGCAGGTAACGGAGATTGTCATTTTTCGCATCTGACCCGAAACTTTAAGCAGTTTTACATTGTATTTACTTTTAAAAGGGTTTATACTTTTAATTTTGTTTTATGGAATGGATATCGCTTAATTCGGCTGATCAGCTGAATAATATAAAACAACAACAAGGTTACAGCTTAATTTTTAAGCATAGCACCCGCTGTTCTATCAGTATGATGGCCAAAAGGCGCTTTGAGCTGGATTGGGAAAATCTACCGGCAGATATGCCTTTATACTTTTTAGACCTGCTAAAAAACCGTGACCTTTCTGCCAAGATAGCCCAAGATTTCCATGTGCATCATGAATCGCCACAGTTATTGTTGATAAAAGATGGTGAATGCGTGTTGGATCAGTCACACGGAGGAATTTCTGTAGACGAGACAATCAGCGTTCTGAATTAGCAGGAAGTCCGGAAGACGGAAAGTCGGTAAGTCCGTAAGAAAAATATTTAAAGCCCCTGAACTTAGCTCAGGGGCTTTTACATGCGCACAGATTTCGTCTTACCGACTTCTGGACTTTCCGACTTACGGACTTTCCGACTTACCAACTTTCTCCGTCAAACTTCTGTAACCATTTCTTGCCTTACTACATTTAAAACATTTTTAACTAATTTTGTAGATATGATCGAACTGCCTGTAGTACCGGCGAATCAGCCGCAACGTAAGCCCGATTGGCTCAGAGTTAAGCTTCCTATCGGGAAGGAATATGCTCATGTGCGTGGCGTGGTTGATAACCATAAGCTACATACCATCTGCGAAAGCGGTAATTGCCCGAATATGGGCGAGTGCTGGGGAGCCGGTACGGCAACATTTATGATATTGGGTAACATATGCACGCGCTCGTGCTCTTTCTGTGCAGTTGCAACGGGCAGGCCCCTGGCTGTTGATACCGATGAGCCTAACCGCGTAGCTAACTCGGTAAAACTGATGCAGGTAAAACATTGTGTTATTACTTCTGTCGATCGCGACGACTTAAAGGACGGAGGATCTACTATCTGGGCTGAAACGATCAATGCCATCCGCCGCGAGAGCCCGGATACTACCCTTGAAACTTTGTTGCCCGATTTCCGCGGCATATGGGATAACCTGGAGCGTGTGCTGGCAACCCGCCCTGAAGTGGTGTCGCACAACCTGGAGACCGTTCGCCGTTTAACCAAAGAGGTGCGTATACAGGCAAAGTATGACAGGAGTTTAGATGCCCTGCGCCGTGTATCTGAAACAGGTTTGCGGACCAAATCTGGCATTATGCTTGGCCTGGGTGAAACAGAGGCAGATGTATTGGAAGCAATGGACGATCTACTGGATGCAGGCGTACATATTTTAACGCTAGGCCAGTATTTGCAGCCTACCCGTAATCACCATCCGGTTATTGATTGGGTACATCCGGACCAGTTTGCTGCTTATAAAGAATGGGGATTGAAAAAAGGATTTAGATATGTGGAGAGCGGGCCGTTGGTACGATCTTCTTATCACGCTGAAAAGCATTTGTTTGAAATGTAATTAATCCTTTCTATCTTCACAACGTTGAGCAAAAAAAGAAAAATATCACTCTCTGAGGAAGAATTGGTACTTGCCCTTCGTAACCGCGAAAAGATTGCGGTGGAGGCATTGTACGATATGTATTCCGCATCGTTGTTCGGTGTTATCTCCCGCATCATAACAGATACCCCTGTTGCCGAAGATGTTTTGCAGGAAACTTTTGTGAAAATCTGGAATTCTTTTTCGGGATACAGCAGCGAAAAAGGCCGCTTGTTTACCTGGATGGTTAATATCGCCCGCAACCTGGCCATTGATAAGGTACGTTCTAAAGATTTTAAAAATCAAAGCAAAAACCACGAGCTTGAAAATAACGTAACTTTCATAGACGAACAAAGAAATACGGTTTACAAGCCTGAGTTGCTTGGAATCAGGGAATTAGTATCTACACTGAAACCCGAACAGAAGTCGATCCTCGACCTGGTGTATTTTAAAGGTTATACCCATGTTGAAGCTGCCGAGGAACTTGGCGTGCCCCTGGGAACCATTAAGACCCGGTTAAGAATGGCAATTCAACAGCTCAGAAAACATTTTAATTAAAGTGAAAGACAACAAGGAGTATATTGAATCGGGAATATTGGAACTTTACGTTCTGGGCGATATCAGCCCCGACGAAAAGTTGCAAGTGGAGGCAATGGCTGCTGAGCATAGCGAGATTAGAGCGGAGATAGACGAAATAGAAAGATCGATGGAATTTTATGCTGAAGCACACGCAATTGAGCCTGCCGAAGCATTACGCAGCAAAGTGCTAAACAGCCTGGTAATCAACTTGGGCGATGACAGAACGTTCAGCAAAGCACGAAACCAACAAGACGAAACTTTTGAAGATGACGAGATGCAGGATGATAAAGTAGTAGCAATGCCTGCCAGACAAACCAACTTTTTTAAATACGCTTTTGCGGCTTGTTTAACGCTGTTACTGATCAGTATTTACGGCTTGGTAAATTTGTACACCCGCCTGCAGGATTCTGATAGCCAGTTAACTGCTATGCTGCTGGATAAGCAAAAAATAGCCAACCAGGTAAACATGCGCGACCAGGAACTTGACCTGTACCGAGACCCGGTTTTTAAAGTATTACGCTTAAAAGGTACAGCTAAAACCCCAACAGCTGCTATGACGATTGCCTGGAATACAACCAGCAGAAAAGTATTAGTAGATATGAACAGCCTAAAGTTGCCCGAAACGGATAGACAACATCAATACCAGCTTTGGGCATTGGTTGGTGGAAAGCCGGTTGACTTGGGTGTTTTTGACGGCAAAAATGCGATAGACACATCTAGCGTAAAGGAGATGAAAACCATTGCAAGTGCTGATGCCTTCGCGGTAACTATAGAACCGACCGGAGGAAGTACAAACCCTACTATTACCGAAATGGTAGTATCAGGCGCTGCTAACTAACTGAAGAGAAAATATTTATCTAGTCCTGGGTAGCCAAACTACCCGGGACTTTTTTGTGCGCAAAAAAAACTAAAAATAAATTGCACTGTTATCGTAACTATTATATGTCTCACACGTCATATAGATACTAATTTGAAGTATTTAGTTCTTTATAAGATCAGTTAATAGTTAATGAAAAAAAACGGATGTTTGATACTTACATCCGTTTTTTTATGCCTTTAATTTTGCCATGGTTACCGGTAGTTGCTGTATAATATTGCCAGGCAAAGTAACATTTAAGCGGTTGGGCAAAGCAAGCTCATCTCCTGCTTTCCCATGGATGTACACTGCTAAGATACAGGCTTCCTGCGGCGAATATTTTTGTGCTAATAACGATGCAATAATACCAGTCAGCACATCACCCATCCCTCCCGTGGCCATAGCTGCGTTACTTGTTGAATTGAAATAAAGGTTACCTTCCGGGGTGGCTGTTATGGTGTAATCGTTTTTTAAAATAATAAAAATACCCAACTCAATCGCTTTGGCTTTTGCGGTTTGCAACCGCTGCCACCAGCCGGTATGCTCCCCAAACATCCGGTCAAACTCTTTCATATGCGGGGTAAGGATGCTACCCGCAGGTAATTTTTTCAGTAGTGCCGGATTTTCTCCTAAAATATTCAGGGCATCGGCATCAATAATAAGCGGCTTTTTATAGTTTTTGATAAGCGCCTTTAGCAGTTTCATGGCAGCGGCATCTTTCCCTAAACCCGGCCCAATGGCAATGGCGCTGAACTTATCCCATTCAATTTCCGGCACTTCACCTTTTTTCCTGGTGATGGCCATCAGTTCCGGCAAATAACTGTTTAAAGCTACTAATCCGGTTTGCGGGATACAGGCAGTTGTTAGCCCCGCACCGGCGTGTGCACAGGCCGATGCCGACAGCAGGGCCGCTCCCATGGTTTCATCTTTCCCTGCAATGATCAAGGCATGCCCGTAAGTACCTTTGTTACTAAAGCGATGGCGGGGCTTAAGCATTTGCCGGGCATCCGCTTCCTCTACAAATAAATAAGGGGTATCAACGGAGTTAATGAATTCTTCGCTTAATCCAATCTTCACCACCTCACAGCAATTGATAACAGGCCCTGATTCCGGCAGCAGAAAATTGATCTTCGGCTGTTGAAACGTAATCGTCAGATCCGACTTCAAAACCACCGCATCTTTCGGGATCTCACCATCGGTAAAAAATCCGGTAGGCACATCTACTGCAACAACGGTTTTATTAAGGGAGTTAAGATACTCCACCAGCTTTTTATAATCGACGGCTAAGGGCTTGTTGAGCCCATTTCCAAGCAGCGCATCGATCAGGATATCACTTTTTTCTTCGGGTAGGTCTTCACCCTTATTGATGTCCGTTTGATCTATGCTGCCGAGCAATTGCAGGTTAGCCTTAAAATCATCACTTGCCGTATCGCTGAAACGGGCTACTTTAACATTGATGAGATGATAACCATGATCTTTCAGCAAGCGGGCGATAGCTAGTCCGTCACCCCCGTTATTGCCGGTACCGCAGTATACCGAAATGCTTTTATCCTTATCCTGAAAATGGTTAATAAACCACCCCACAAAAGCTTTGGAGGCACGCTCCATCAGATCCAACGAGGAGATGGATTCATGGGCGATGGTAAAGGCGTCCGCTTCGCGAATTTGGGAAGCGATAAGTAATGGTTGCATATAGCCTAAAGGTAGGATTTTAGGAAATTGTTTGGCGAAGAAAGGAGTATTATACTAAGGACTGTTCTACTCAATAATTCTTATCGCATTGCACCTGCAAGAAGTTTTGCTATTCCTCCAGTTGTTTCCCCTCAATTACGTCCAGCGTAATTTGCAATGACCTTTCAACTAAACCAGCCATAAACTCGTAAAAAAGATCCGGCTCCCCGCCGTAGCTTTGGATATCCGTTAGATATTGGTAATAGGTATTGCGCTCGTTCTCTTGTATATAAAATGGAGGATAACCGTATGAAATTAGTATCAGGTTAGATAAAATTCTTCCGGTACGCCCGTTACCATCATAAAAGGGGTGGATATTAACATAGTCAAGATGAAATTTCAGGGCCAGTTCAACAGGATGAATGGCATCTTTTAGCTTTCGCTCAGTCTTTTCCTTTTCAGCATTACACCAATTAACCAACTGATGTATTCGCGCTGCAACTTCTGCATGAGGTACAAAGTCGTACCGTTCACCGTGGGCGTTATAAAGATAGTTATCGACTGTTTTCCATTGGCCTATGTACTCCCGCTTTTTGGGATCGTCTTCATACATTATACCTTTATGAATTTCGCGGATGCGGCTTTCAGATACATTTAGCTCGCCTTTCCCCATACGCATAATGGTGCTGATCACATCATCATGGTTTTTAATCTCCAGGATATCTTTTAGCGGTTTATCGTTAACGCTGATTACCCCTACCATTACCGTACGCGTTTCACGTTTAGTAAGACTATTACCCTCCATACTATTAGAAGTGTAATTCCATTCCAACCGCAATTTGTAGTTAATTTTGTTCAGCAAAGCCACAGGGATAACTCCATGCGTCGCAATGGAACCGTTTAAGCGATCTATCTCCTGTAATTTATCGGCAAGGCTCATATCAAAGCAATATCGGGTTTTTTCTAAACCATGCAAACTATTCAGCATATCTGTCCGTCCGTCCGCCAGCAACTCCGCTATGGAAAATTAGCGGACAAACTCAGCCGCTTTACTTTATCCCCATTTCCTTTTTCAAAAACTGGCCGGTAAAGCTGTCTTTTACCTTACACAAACCTTCTGGTGTGCCACTATACAGGATCTTACCTCCGCCCGATCCACCTTCCGGACCAAGATCAATCACATGATCAACTACCTTTATCACATCCAAATTGTGCTCTATCACCAGCACGGTGTTGCCCTTATCAACCAATTGGTACAATACACCCAGCAACACGTTGATATCCTCAAAATGCAAGCCGGTAGTAGGTTCATCCAGTATATAAAAGGTATTACCCGTATCCTTTTTAGACAGCTCGGTAGCCAGCTTAACCCGTTGCGCTTCACCGCCCGATAGGGTTGTAGACGATTGCCCCAGGGTGATATAACCCAAACCAACATCAAACAAGGTTTTTACCTTACGGTAAATAGCCGGGATATGCTCAAAAAATGGCGTAGCATCCTCTATACTCATATCCAGCACATCGCTGATGGATTTACCACGGTAACGTACTTCCAACGTTTCGCGGTTGTACCGCCTACCGCCGCATTCTTCGCAGGGCACCTGCACATCCGGCAAAAAGTTCATTTCTATTACCTTCTGGCCTGCTCCCTGGCAGGTTTCGCAACGGCCACCTTTTACGTTGAAAGAAAAACGACCGGGTTTATACCCCCTGATCCTTGATTCGGGCAGGGCCACAAACAGGTTCCGGATATCCGAGAACACACCCGTGTAGGTAGCCGGGTTGCTCCGCGGCGTACGGCCGATAGGTGTCTGGTCTATCTCAATAACCTTATCTATATTCTCCAGTCCCTCAATTTTATCATAAGGGAGCGGGTGCTTTTTGGCACGGAAAAAATGGTGGTTCAATATTGGGTACAAGGTCTCGGTGATCAGGCTGGATTTACCACTGCCAGATACCCCGGTAACACCTATCAGTTTCCCTAACGGAAAATCTACCGAAACCTTCCTCAGGTTGTGGCCGGTAGCTTTTTTAAGGCTCAGCGTTTTACCGTTGCCTTCGCGGCGTTTCTTAGGGATCTCTATCCCGCGCTCGCCGTTAATGTAAGATGTGGTTAGCGTATGGCAGGCCATCAGCTCGGCTGGCGTGCCCTGGGCCACAATTTCGCCGCCGTGTACACCTGCTGCCGGGCCCATATCTATTACATGGTCGGCTTCCAGTATCATATCCTTATCGTGCTCCACCACCAACACGGTATTGCCCAAATCGCGCAGGTTTTTAAGCGCGTTAATCAGGCGTTCGTTATCCCGCTGATGCAGTCCTATGCTCGGCTCATCCAGGATATACATCACGTTCATCAGCTGCGAACCTATCTGCGTAGCTAAACGGATGCGCTGCGCCTCACCGCCGGATAAGGTCTTCGCCGTACGATCCAGCGTTAAATAGCTCAGCCCCACATCCAGCAAAAAGCCAATACGCGCACGGATCTCTTTCAAAATCTCCTTCGCTATTACATTCTGGCGATCGGTTAACCGGTCTTCCAGCCCCTCGTACCACTTGCTTAGCGTGGTAATATCCATGGTAGCCAGTTCAAAGATGTTTTTGGCATCTACCTTAAAGTGCAGCGACTCCTTCTTCAGCCTTGCGCCATCGCAAACCGGGCAGGTACGCAGTACACGATAATTCTCCATATCGTCCATCCCCTCGTCGTTGCGGCGCTCCTGCTGTTCTTCCAGCATCCGGATGATCCCATCGAACGTGATCTGGTAGTTCTGTACATTCCACTTGTTGTATTCCACGGCAACGCTGATCGTATCGGGCGTACCGTTCAGTATAATATCCAGCTGTTCGCGGGTAAGTTTCTCTATCGGGGTAGTCAGCGAGAACTCGTATTTCTTGGCCAGCGATTTCAGCACCTGGAAGATCCACGTTTCGCGGTACTCCCCTATCGGCGCCAAACCGCCATTATTAATGCTCAGCTTCGGGTTAGGGATCACCGATGCTTCATCCACCTCGAAGATATAACCCAAACCGTTACACTTTTCGCAGGCGCCATACGGCGAGTTGAAAGAGAAGGTATTTGGCTGCGGTTCATCGTAAGAGATGCCCGAAACCGGGTCCATCAAATACTTGCTGAAATAGGCTACGTTATTGTCCTTATCTGCTATACGGATAATGCCTTTGGCAATCTTCAGGGCCGACTGCACCGAGGTGTACAAACGCTTGCTATCAGCTTCGCTTACCACCAGGCGGTCAACAATAATATCAATATCATGAATCTTGTAACGGTCTACCTGCATTTTAGGTTCCACATCGGCAATAGCGCCATCAATGTAAACCTTCAGGTAGCCCTGCTTACGAATCTGCTCAAAAAGTTCTCGGTAGTGGCCTTTACGGGCTTTTACAACAGGGGCCATAATATTCACCGGCTGCCCGTCAAACTTTTCCATAATGGTACGCAGGATCTGGTCCTCGCTCATGCGCTCCATTTTTTCGCCGGTGGTGTAGCTGTAAGCATCACCTGCACGGGCAAAAAGTAAGCGCATAAAATCGTAGATCTCGGTAATGGTACCTACCGTACTGCGCGGGTTTTTGCTGGTAGTTTTTTGCTCAATGGCAATCACCGGGCTAAGGCCACTCACCTTATCTACATCCGGCCGCTCCATACCGCCCATAAACTGGCGCGAGTAAGCCGAAAACGTTTCCATATAACGGCGCTGCCCCTCGGCATAAATGGTATCAAAGGCCAACGACGATTTCCCGCTGCCACTTAAACCGGTTATAACAACCAGTTTATTACGCGGAAAAGTAACATCAATATTTTTTAAATTATGTACCCGGGCACCATACACTTCAACTTCACTTTGCTCGCCAAGGTCTATTGTTTTTTCGCTCATATATGCTGTAGAAAACAGGTTAAGCACGGCATGGTTTCACCCAGTCGCGTAAATACTAAAAAAGTTCGCAAATATAGGTAAAAACAGCGGTGTTTTAAAGAGTTAGCCACAGGCAGCAACTACCGTTTAATGTAAAATTTCGGTACCGGGCCGGGTGGTGTCCGCATTTTGAAAAGCAGTTGCAGTAGCCCTTAGGTGCCCGTAGCCCCGCTATCTGCTGCAAGCCCTCCTTCGTCGGGGCTTTCCGCGCCTATCGGGTTTAGGTAAGTGCTGTCCGTCCGTTTTTGGAAGCGGGGTTTTGCGGACAGGCATGGGCATCCCGTATGGCATCATTAACTTGTCATCCTGAGGAACGAAGGATCTATTAACAAACTTTGCAAGCCGACAGGCATGGCGTTCAACAGATCCTTCGTTCCTCAGGATGACAATGGTGGAGCAAACTTTGCCCTCGTTTACCGTCCTGAAGGTTGTTGGTGAAAACACCAACAACGGCGAATCAGAACTTGTCATCCTGAGGAACGAAGGATCTATTAACAAACTTTGCAAGCCAACGGGCATGGCGTTCAACAGATCCTTCGTTCCTCAGGATGACAATGGTGGATGTTGCAAGCCGAGAGGCATGGCGTTCAACAGATCCTTCCTTCCTCAGGATGACAATTATGGATATTGCAAGCCGATGTGCATGGCGTTTAACGTATCCTTCGTTCCTCAGGATGACAATGATGGATATTGCAAGCCAACGGGCATGGCGTTCAACAGAGCCTTCGTTCCTCAGGATGACAATGGGCGAGCTAACTTTGCCCTCGTTTACCGTCCTGAAGGTTGTTGGTGAAAACACCAACAACGGCGAATCAGAACTTGTCATCCTGAGGAACGAAGGATCTATTAACAAACTTTGCAAGCCGATGTGCATGGCGTTCAACAGATCCTTCGTTCCTCAGGATGACAATGGTGGATATTGCAAGCAACGGGCATGGCGTTCAACAGATCCATCGTTCCTCAGGATGACAATGGTGGAGCAAACTTTGCCCTCGTTCACCGTCCTGAAGGTTGTTGGTGAAAACACCAACAACGGCGAATCAGTACTTGCCATCCTGAGGAACGAAGGATCTATTAACAAACTTTGCAAGCCGATGTGCATGGCGTTCAACGTAACCTTGGTTCCTCAGGATGACAATGGTGGATGTTGCAAGCCGACAGGCATGGCGTTCAACAGATCCTTCGTCCTCAGGATGACAATGATGGATATTGCAAGCCCACAGGCATGGCGTTCAACGTATCCTTTGTTCCTCAGGGCGACAATGGTGTATAAGGCTTCGTTGTTGGCGATAACGAGTTTGATATTAAAAGCCATTTTGCCTTTGCGGGCGTTATGCGGTGAGCATTCTTAGTTTATAGATCACCGATGGCAGGTAGTAATCTCCATGCATTCCCCAGATGGATTTAAGATCCTGGATGGAGGTGTTCTCCAGATCGAGGATCAGCGAATCTACCGAGCTATCCATCTCGGGCGAGTTGCTTTGGTTGAAAACTGATTTGCCCTGGAAAAATTTCATGGTGGCCGAGATGAATTTCAAAGCTTCGGCATAATTATCAAAATTAGCAGCAAACAGCAGGGTTAAGCTGATATGCAGCGGGGCGTTGCCCACAATGGGCGAGGTGTTATTGATTTTGTAAACCGGCTCGTTTTTCAGTAAGGCATCCTGTTTGATGTTGATGAGGGTTAAAACTACTTTGTTTTGAATGCCGGGGGCAGGCTGCCCACCCGGAGCAAGCATAGGGGAAGCAACGGCCAGGTCATCATGAACGGTGTATAGGTTTTTAAGGTGCTGGTTTAATTGGTTGGTGAGGAACTGTATGGTTTTATCGATCATTCGTGCGGTTTATTTAGGGGAAGGTATGAAATAAAACCGCCGCACCTAAAACCCATCCTATCTTTTTGTAATCTTAAAAAGGCACCAGGGTTTGGCAACCAATTTTAGGTGCATTAAAAAAGGCCCTTGGCGGGCCTTTTTAACGGGTAATGGATATATCCTTATTTAAACAAGCCGCCAACAAGGCCGCCCAAACCGCCGCTAACCGAATTCTGGATGCTATCTGGCGTGATGCTATGATCGTTTGGGTCATTAGCCTTATGGGCAAATTGTTGCAGCAGGCCGGGTAGTGCCGCCGCTATTGCACCGGTAACAGCAGGCGATAAGCCAAATTTGGCGCCCAGGCTACCTACCAGGCCTCCTTGTATAGCATTGGTTACCGGGCTGCCGGAACTTACTGCACTACTAAGCGAACCTAACAGGCCGCCGATACCGCCCTGCTCCTGCGCCTGGGTTTTTATGCCGCTATCAATTTGTGATGCAATTTCATTGTGCACCTCATTTTCCTGCCCTGCCGGGATAGCCGATGCTACCTCACTATTACCGCCTATATGGTCTTTAACCATCTTTAAAATTTCATCAAACATGTTATTGCTTTTTATAGGTAAATATTATTGCTGACTTAAATACTGGCTGTATGCATAGCCTTCTTCACCGGCATCGGTGCGTACTAATGACCACAGCTCGTTTGCGCGGCTCACCACGGTAATTACCTCGTTATGTGCGGCTTTGCCAACAACCGGCTGATCGGTACCGGGGCCTTTACGTATATTGAGGTTAGATGATTCGGTAGTAACTTTGGCTTTTGTACCTGCCGCAGCAGAAGCATCAATATTAAGTACCAAATCGCCCGCCCGGTAATCGGGATCTATTTTGTTGTAAACGTCCCAAAGGGAATCTTTCAGTTCGCCGCTCGCAGCGCTACCGTCTATGTATAAAACATTATCCTGCTCGCGAACCTGTAAATTGCTTACGCCTCCAGCTTTTGCTGCGCTGATTAGTTCAGCATATTTTTCTTGTAATGCCATGGCTTATTTGGTAATAGTTAGGTTATTATTTACTTTTTTGGGATGCAGTGCGTTTAAAGACATCATCAGTTTTTGCAATCTATCGCGGGTAATGTTGCCGGTGAGCGTAATCTCGCCGTCATTAACATCCGCAGTTACACCAGGAAAATCTTTGATGGCATCTTTCGTATTTTTAGTCAATTCATCATCAGCAGCTATGGTTACCGGGGCGGCAGTTTTAGCTGCAGTATCGGTAATTACAGAATCTGTAGTTGTAACCTCTTTGGGCTTAATTTTACAGGCCGGGAACTGGGTGGCGCTAAGTAGCAATGCGCAAAATACGATGGGTTTCAATAAGTACTTTTTCATTTTTAGTAGTTTGGTGTGGTGTTACAACTACTTTTATTCTAATTATGTTTGTTATAAAATCTTCAAATGAAATTTTATTTCATTTGAATTAACAATCAAGATTTGAAATATAAAAAAAAGCCGCTCCGCCAAACAGGCGAAACGGCTTTAAATGTGCTCCGTAATTTTTTAAAGAATTACTAATTGTAGGCCACTAAAAGCGGCGATGGTTTTTGCTGATAACTGAAGAAGTTATGGTAACCATATTTTTCAGGCTTGTTGATGATCTCCTTCATAGCAACAAGCTTGTAAACGTAGCTGCCGGTTTCGCGGTTGAGCACCATGCGGAAATAGTTATCCTCATTTTGCTTGTTGATTGCGCGCTCCAGCTTAATGCTGCCGTTGTTGTAGGCTGCTGCGGCCAAAGTCCAGCTATTGAACTCGGCGTACAGTTCTTTAATGTACTTGCAGGCGGCAATGGTTGATTTACGCACGTTTAAGCGTTCATCTGTTGCGCCTCTTACCCTCAAACCATAAGTACGGGCGGTACCCGGCATAAACTGCCAGATGCCTCTTGCGCCTTTTGGAGAAGTACCTTCGCGCAGGCCGCTCTCTACCAGGGGAACAAACTTAAAGTCTTCGGGGATACCGTAAGCTCTCAGGATGGGTTCGATGATAGGGAAAAGCCTGTCGGCCTTGGCATGTAAAACATTCGACTGAATGTTGCGAAACCTGTTTTTTGTAATCGATTTTTTAAGTTTAAAATCTACCCTTTTATCGTGCAAAGGTAATGCCTCGTTGGCAAAATTATAGTTCTCCTTAGCCGCTGCAACAGGCTTGGTAAATACCAAAAGTGAAGGGATAGAACTGCTGTCTGCAGGGACGATTGTTTTAGTAAATACAGGGTTTGTACTGAAAATGTTTAGTCTGGAAATGATAACCAGCACCACGATTACGGAGCACGTAATTAAGTGTTTTTTTAGCATTTCAATTTTACTCATTAATTAAACATTTGGATTAATGTGGCGCAAAGGTACGCTATACGAATCACATTATCAAATACTTAGTACGGGGTTAGTGTACTGACCGCTATCACGACCAGTCTAAAATCGGTGTTTAAAGTGGTTTAAACGCAGTTTTTGGCCCTTGTTAAAAAGTTGATTTTTTTGATAAATAGTGGGCAAATTATCGTACTTTTGACCCTCACGCTGCGAAAGCGCAAACACAAAAAATTATGGTATTTAAACGACCACAGGGCAGTCGCGACGACAGGCCAAACAGATCATCAGGCGGCTCAAAAAGCGGCGAAGGTGCATCAAAAAGATCATCATCCGCATCAGCAGGCAAGCCCTACGGCAGCCGCGGAGCCGAGAGTAAAAACCACTACTCTACCGATAAGAGATCATCAACAAACGAAAAACCTTACAGCGACCGTGCAGCATCTGACGGTGAAAAACCACGCAGGGGTACCAGTGGTGGCTCATCTTTTGCCGGTGGCGATAAAAAAGCATTTGCGCCAAAAGGCAGGCCTTATAGCGGCCGCCCCACCGATGGTGACAGCGACAGGCCGAAACGCAGCTTCGGCGGCGAATCATCTTTCGGTGATAAAAAATCATTTACGCCTAAAGACCGCCCTTATAGCGGCCGCCCAACCGGCGACAGTGAAGACCGCCCAAAACGCGGTTTAGGACCATCATCCTTCCCAAACAAAAAAACTTTTACTAAAGATAAGCCCTACGGCAGCCGCACAACCGGCACCGGCACCGACGGCGAAAAGCCGAAGCGCGCCTTTGGCGATACCAGCGGCGAGCGTAAACCTTACAACCGAACGCCTAAAACGGCTACCGGTAAAAAAGATTTTGCCAACACCACCTCAGGCTTTAAAAAGCGCGATGAAGAAGCCCGCCCGCAAAGCGAAGGCCCTACCCGCACCATGCGCAGCCGCAAAAACCCGGCAGCACCGAAAGCCAAAGACGACGGGCTGATGCGCCTGAACCGTTACATTGCCAATGCCGGTATTTGCAGCCGCCGCAAGGCAGATGAGCTAATTGCCGCAGGTGTGGTATCGGTAAATGGTGAGGTGATTAATGAACTGGGCCATAAGATTGACCCGATGAAGGACCTGGTACGCTACAACGGCGAGGCCCTTAAACGGGAGAAAATGGTTTACGTATTACTGAACAAACCGAAAGATTATATTACCACAACAGACGATCCGCAGGAACGCCGCACGGTAATGCACCTGGTAGAAAAAGCAAGCCGCGAACGTATATACCCTGTTGGCCGCCTAGACCGTAACACAACCGGGCTCTTACTCATGACTAATGACGGCGACCTTGCCGATAAGCTTTCGCACCCGCGTAACAGCGTAACCAAGCTTTATAATGTTGAGCTGAACAAAGCCCTAACCCAGGGTGACCTTAACAAAATAGCTTTTGGTTTGGAACTGGAAGACGGACTTATCAAGCCAGACAGCATTTCATACGTAACCGGCGGTACCAAGAAAGAAGTAGGTATCCAGATTCACAGCGGTAAAAATCGTATTGTGCGCAGGATCTTCGAAAGCCTTGGCTATGACGTAGTAAAACTGGACAGGTCGATTTATGCTAATCTTACTAAAAAAGATCTTCCGCGCGGCCGCTGGAGATTCCTCGACGAAAAGGAAGTGATCCAATTAAAGCATTTGATCAAGTTAACGTAATACCCAATAAAAACATTGAAGAGGCTCCATTATTTGGGGCCTTTTTTGTTTAATACAGTTGAAGATACGTTGGCGAATGCATGTTAAATTATTGCCCCACAAAGTATATCGATTTATAAAATGAAACAGCCCGGCTGAGCAAAATTAAACCTCATATATGCCTTGCGGTTCTCTGTAGTGTTGCGCCGTGTTAACATCGGGTAACTTTAACCTGCTTGCTCTTATAATGTAGCGTTAAACTATTACATCCTAAGTCCGTCTATTTTTTGCTGTTTTTATTAACTTGCGCTCCTAATCAATCTTTAATAAATGAAAAACATCTGGTTAATTGCTGCGTTACTTTTGCCCATGGCAACACTTGCGCAAAAACAAAAACCACTCCCCAAAACTTACGACCTGGTGGTAGGCACCTACACCAGCGGAAGCAGCAAAGGTATCTCCGTATACCGGTTTTATGCCGAAAGCGGTCGATTAGCATACCTTAGCCAGGCAGATAATGTAAGCAACCCCTCTTATCTTTGTGTATCCAGCGATAATAAGCATGTGTATGCCGTTAACGAAGGTTCGGAGGGTGCGGTGAGCGCTTTTTCGTTCGAGCCGAAGACGGGCCTGTTAAATTTTATTAATAAACAACCCACACTGGGTGCCGATCCATGTTACGTTTCCGTAGATAAGGCTAACAAAAACCTTTTTGTAGCTAATTACTCCGGTGGTAATATTTCGGTATTGCCTTTGAACGAGGACGGCTCGATAGCCCCCAGCGTGCAGACTATGCGCGACCCGGGACATGGCCCCAATGCCGAACGCCAGGAAAAGGCACATGTACACACCGCTGTGTTAACTCCTGATGAAAAGTACGTATTGTATACCGATCTTGGTAACGATAAAATAAATATTACGCGTTACAAGCCAGGCAAATCAAACCCGCTTACTCCGGCAAGTCCCGCCTTTGTAAACGTGGCCCCCGGTGCAGGCCCGCGCCATATAGATTTCTCCATAGATAAAAAAACGCTTTACCTCATTACCGAAATGGGCAGTAGTGTTATCGCCTTCGACTATGATAATGGCAAGCTAAAACAGAAGCAGACGGTTACCCTATTGCCTGATGGCTTCACCGGCACCACCGGCGCTGCAGATATTCACATATCGCCAGATGGCAGATTTTTATATGCTTCCAACCGTGGTGATGCTAACGATATCTCTGTATTCTCGGTTAACTCGGAAAATGGTATGCTGACATTTATAGACCGTAAAACCACCAATGGCAAGGGCCCGCGCAATTTTGTTATTGACCCAACCGGTAGTTTCCTGTTAGTAGCTAACCAGCGCAGTGATATTGTTTACGTTTATCGGCTGGATAAAAATACCGGCAAAATGATGAATGTGGTATCAAAAATAGATATCGGCAACCCGGTTTGCCTTAAGTTCACCCCTGCGATGTAAAGCCCTCAGAGCTTATAGAGATCAGTAAAAATTAAAAAATCTAATAGAAACAGCGAAGCCCGTTCTTTAAGAAACGGGCTTCGCTGTTTTATAGGCTTTGCTACTAATGTGGCATAACAAGCGATGGCTCTCTTAATTGGCTTTAACAAATGTATAAACCACATAGCCTGTTCCGCTGCCTACTGCTACCGGCGACGTCAGAGTCATTCCTGAACTGCTTACATTGCCTACGTTTAAGCGGTAACCTTCCTGTACATTTTTGGCTTTGTCGCCTTCATACAATTTCTTAAACTGTAACTGTGTACCTGTGGTGCCACCATTGAACGTTGACCAGAAAATAGTTTGTGATGTACCGTTACTTAAGGTGTAAATGCCGTTACCGCTGTTGGTAAACTTCCACGTGCTGCCAATAAAAGCACTTGGGGCTGCCTGGTCGAATACGTTTTGCACAGCGTTAGCCACCAGCCCGTCATAACTAACGTTGGTCAGTGTCCAGGTGCCTACAAATTTACCGCGAGATACGCTGCTTGCCGAAGTTTCGGCAGTTGCTGATGTACCAGTGTTTTTTGTGCTTGAGCAGGAAGCTACTGTAAGGGCTAGGGCCAAAATAGCTACGGACGTTTGGAATATTTTTTTCATGATTTGTATTAAATGTATTATTTCTTGTAGCATTATAACACAAATCCTGCCAAAAGGTTACTTATTGTTATTGTTATTAGTACCTATAAAGCTACTATACAGAATGTATTAAATAATCCGGAAATCAATCGAGCAATCAGCTGAAAAAAATAGCAATAACAACCAAAACTACAAGCCTTGAGCTTGTTCTTCGGCCTTACTTTGTTCAATAATCTCTTTATAGTAATTTTCGTATTCGGGAAGAATATTGGCCAGCTCGAATTCTTTTGCGCGTTTAAGGGCAGCATCTTTGAATTGATCCAGGCGCTCGTCATCTTCCAGGATATAAATGGCACGATCAGCCATGGCATCTACGTCGCCTACGTTACGCAGAAAGCCGGTAACGCCCTCTACATTTAATTCAGGCAAACCGCCTGCATTAGTGCTGATCACGGGGACCTTACACGCCATTGCCTCCAACGCAGCTAAACCAAAACTTTCCGACTGTGAGGGCATCAGGAATAAATCGGCTACAGAGAGGATTTCTTCTATTGCATCCTGCTTACCCAAAAAGCGTACATGCTCGGCTATTCCCAAATCGCGGCTCAGTTTTTCGCACGTAGACCGCTCCGGGCCATCACCAACCATTAGCAATTTTGCAGGGATCTTTTTAATTACCTCTGCAAAGATCTTTACCACATCATCCGTACGCTTCACCTTTCGGAAGTTGGATGTATGCACTAATACCTTTTCACCGTTTGGTGCAATTGCTTTTTTGAAGTGATCTTTAGCCTTCAGGCTGAAACGGGTAAGGTCGATAAAATTAGGAATCACTTTGATATCCTTTTCTATCTTAAAATACTTGTAGGTATCTTCCCGCAGATGCGCCGAAACAGCGGTTACCCCGTCGGATTTATTGATAGAGAACGTTACTACTGGTTTGTAGGTCCTGTCCTGCCCTACCAGCGTAATATCTGTACCATGCAGGGTGGTAATTACCGGGATAGTAATTCCGTAGGTCAGCAGGATCTGCTTAGCCATAAAAGCGGCCGAAGCGTGCGGAATAGCATAATGCACGTGCAATACGTCCAGTTTTTCAAACCGCACTACATCTACCAGCCTGCTCGCCAGCGCCAGCTCATAAGGCGGAAAATCAAACAAGGGGTAATTAGATACTGATACCTCGTGGTAAAAAAGGTTTTCTGAGAACAGATCTAACCTGGCGGGTTGGTTATAGGTAACGAAATGAACCTGGTGACCCCTATCGGCGAGGGCCTTACCTAACTCTGTAGCTACAACCCCGCTACCGCCAAATGTGGGGTAACATACAATTCCAATTTTCATTTTATGCTGATACGATTTAAGCTGTTACAGCCATTACCCGGCCAAAGAAATGGGCCACATGGGGCAGGTTATAAAGCATACAAGTTTAACAGCATTTTATGGTAAATGTGTTAGCCTTTTGTAAAAGTTTGGAAGAGGGGAAATCCGAAAGAGGGGGAAGACGGAAAGTCCGAAAGTCGGGAAGACGGGAAGTCCGAAGTACGAAATACGGAAAGTCCGGAAGACAGGAAGACCCAAAGTTAGAAAGACTGAAAATCGGAAAATCCGGATGTCGGGAGTGACAAAGAATATTGCAGATGAAAATGTAACTAGGAGTGTACTACTTAACTATTGGACAAATGAACGAGTAAACAGTTAAGCTATGCCTGCTACCCAATTTACAATGGAAGCATCAACAATACGATTGATCGTATTCAGAGCCGTTTTGCTTTTGGATACTTTCTCTATATCTTCCTGATAGAAAAAGTGGTTCACGCCCAGCACTTTCAGGAGGCCATCTACCTGTGTATGCTCTTTGGTTTTGTAGCAGCAAATTTTTATATTTCGGTAGAAGCTATTTGATTGCAGGCGGCGCAACACCTTTTCAAAATCCGCGCCCATATGTGCATAATCAAATAATATCACATCTGGTTTGGCTTTATAAATTGACGGAAAAATATCACCTTGAGCAGTAACCTGCCTAAAGGAATGGTAACCGGCGAGCAGTTCCTGTGGGAACGCTTTGGGAGCTACCAAAAGCACATTTTTAGAACGCGTACGAATCATGTTCAAACCAATTGGGGACCCAAATATAAAATGTGCGTTTTACATTATCAAACATATTTAATTATAAAATTCATATTTATCTAACTGTAAATCAGTATGAAAATTAAAAAAAAACGGCAGGATGCAAATACCACACTGCCGTTTAATAATTATCGCAAAAGCTTATTTTATTTCAAAAACTGCCTGAATCTGGAAGCTGAGTTTGATCTTTTTAAAATCGATATCAGACTCGGGGGCTGCATCTGCCATAGTTGTCTTGGCCATGTACATTACATTGCGGGGTTGCGGAAAACTGCTGTTATCATTTTCGGTAATGTTTATTGCACTACCCAGTTTATCACCAAGCCCGGCTACTAAAAATGCGGCTTTATCTCTTGCATTTAAAAGTGCTTTCAGCTTAAGTTCATTTTTTACAGCATTGATCTTTGAATAGTCGTAGCTATCAATATTGGTACTCTGGATCCCTTTAGAATCTAGTTTGCTCAGGATCTGATCAAACTTGTTCAGATCGCGAAATTTGATACCATATTGCTTGCTGGCCAAAAAATCAGGATTTTTCTTTTTCTCGGTACTGTAATTCCATGATGATAAGCTGTTAATGGTAAAATCTTCTTTAGCAATACCCGCTTCTGAAATAGCTTTTTCCAGCTGGCCTTCGAGTTGCGAAATGGTAATCTTCTTTTTGCCATCAAGATATTCTTTCAGTGAGATAGAAACGTTAATGATATCAGGAGTAACTTCCTGTTCGGCAATACCTGTAACTTCTATTTTGCGGCGCAAATCTACCGATTGCGCAAATGTTGCTGTAACTGTTGATGCAACTAAGACTGCTGCTAATAATAATTTCTTCATGGTTTCTGTTATATATACTTATGTAGATAGGTTTACGCAGACAAGGTTTAATACGCAACAACTATAATTGCTATTAACTCAAATAAAGCTCCGGTTGTAATACCGGATCTGTCCCCAAAAAGAAAATCCCAGGGCAAACCATACCGCAGGCTTTTATCACGCTATTATAAAAAAAGAAAGTTTTACCTATTACAGGTTATACAATCAGCTCAGCTATTAAATTATCGACAAATTTAAAATCGTTTGAGGTAATTAGCAGTCACTAGTTCCCCGTATGGAATCTCCGCCGCTTCTGTTAAACTAAACCAGGGCGAACCATTTTGAAGAACCTGTATATTTTGGGCGGGCATAAAGCTTTGGGCCAGCAGAAATCTTTTTTGATGTGAGGCATTCTCGGCAACATCCAGAATGATGAAACAGTGCCCCGGCGAACCACCATGGATAAATACATCACCGGTTTTAAGATCGGAACTGTTAGTTAACGGCTTTAACTCTTTTTCGAGCGATAATGTACCGGCATAACTGAACACCAGCGACATGTAACGTTTAAAAGAGGCGTAGCTGTAGTCGTTTTTAGCTTTGCGCACCCATTTATTATTGCTGTATCGATAACCATCCGCATAATGTACAAAATCGCATTTAAAGCCGCTGGTAAAATTAAAGCTGATGGCGTTGTAATCGTGTTTAGCAAAAAGGTATTCGCCGCGCAGGCGCATCACCGCATCTGCACATTGCTGCAGATCTTGTGTGCCGATACTCATATCTACCACGCCTGCGGTGTAAGGGTTAGTACGTGCAATAGCGCCGGTATAAGTTCTGGTAGGTGTACCAGTTGGTTTAAGTGGCAGGCTTCGCAGGAAAGCGCCAAAGCTCCCCGGCGCAACCCTTTCCCGCTGATAACCCGACGGTGCCTTGAAACGGGCAGAAACGGTATCTGCCGGCGTAAAAGCAGCACAAGTTAACAAAATTGCAAGGGCGATTATCCGTTTCATTTATCTACTGCTTTTTTTAATTGATCAAAACTATTGAAGGGCACGGGAATGTTATCCACCAATTTAAAGGTGGAAAAATGCAGGTGCGTTGGTGAGCGCTTTTTGAAAGCATTAAAGCCGGTGCGGCCCACTTCAGCTATTTTTTGGCTCTGCTGTACATAGTCGCCGGGTTTTACAAATATAGTGCGGTTATGGGCATAGTAAGAAAAGAAACCCTCGGGATGCCAGATCCAGACATAGCGGCCGCCCCGCATGTTACCGGTTTCGTCCCATTCGTTGGTACACGCGATGACAATGCCCGCACGAACAGCCTGCACATCAACGGGCTGTAGGGTATGGTCATCCAGGCAGTCCTGATTTTTATCAATAATAAAAATATCATGGGCAGGGTGCGCGCCATGCTTGTTGCCGTCGATATATCTAAAACCTTTATCATTATACCCATCGCCGTTACTGCCACCTGTTGCCCGGTAATTATACCCTTTTAGCGGGAACACCCATCGTTGATGCTGAATAGGTGTAGCTGCCCTCAGCTTGTACTGCCTGGTTACTTGCCCAATAAATACATCAATAACCCGCTGAGCTTCCTTTTTGGATACATGACCTTTAAGTACTTCGTTATTAAAACTATTGAAGGCCGCATAGTTAATGGTATCCCGCTGCGCACATACAATAGTGGCATAAAACAGTATAAGCATTATGGTGAGCAGCTTTTTCATAAACGGGTGACTAAACTTAGGCAAAACTTATACGGGAAACAAGTGCATATTACTCCACCTTTATTTCATACTTACCCAATAACCCCGGCAAGCCATGCAGCGAGAATCGTGCTTTTTTGATTTGGTTATCCTCCGGGTCGATAGCAAAATTATAGCTGGAACGCAAGTCGGCACCTTTTAAAATGGTGCGGCTGAAAAACGCCCGGTTTAGGTTGCAGTTGATCAATTTCGCATCGGTAAGGTCTGCCTCAGTCAGGTCAGTTTCCATCATGGAGCAATCGGTAAAGGTTGCTTTCTTATTCTTCTTTTTAAAAAAGATAGCGTTATCCAAAATACATCCTTCAAAATTCACCTCGAATAAAAAGTCGCGGCTTTTGCTGAAATTAACACCGCTAAGTTTACAGCGTTTAAACACCACTGATTGTAAACCGGTGTTACCCACACTTACTAGTAACAGGTTGCAATCCTCAAATACACAGTCGATGAAAACAGCCCCGTCAAAATAGGAGTTACTAAAATCACAGTTTAGAAATTTACAATTTTCGAAAGTTTGATTGCCTTTAATCTGACCGGCAGAGATCTTGGTGAAGGTTTGGTCTTCGTTTTGGGATAGCATGGGAGCAAAGATAATATCACAAAGTTATTTCCCGCAAAAGCGCCATCCGCAAAACTAATTTCCTTTAAGTCTATCACTTTAAATTCCTAGCCTGCCATAGGGAAACTTTAATAAGCTATGGATGCTGGCGCTTTGCCAAATATGATAGAAGAACATATTGAATTTACGCCTGAATGGATGGTTTGCTCATGGACGCGAGCCCCAATTACTTATGCCGCAACAAAATTAAAAAAAAGCTTTCCAGCCTTAATTATCCCAGTAACTCACCAACCTGCAAGATCAACTTGCCCAAACCCGTTCCTCTTCGTTGATTCTCACCATTAGCATAGCCGCATTTAACAGCGTGAATACAATAGCGGTAATATAAAGGTTAAACACCATTGGTATCACGATGATCTCGCAGATGACGATAAAGTAGTTAGGATGCTTAAACAACTTATAAGGCCCTTTTTTTACAAAAGCCGAATTTGGGATGCGCAGGATCTTGGTGTTCCAGTATTTGCCTAAAGACGAGATCGCCCAGATCTTAAAAGAGATGAGCAGTAAAAATATAATGAGCAGGATCATGCTGAAATCACCCGGTTTAAACCAGTACTCGGCTATCATACTGATGATAAAAAACGTGTGCAACGCCACAATAAACGGATAGTGCGACTGGCCATATTCAATAGCCCCCTGGCTGCGTGCCCAGGCTTCGTTACGCTTGGCAACCGCCAGCTCCAGCAAGCGCTGAAAAATCACAAATAAAATAAAGATGATAAAATACATAATTACCTATTTTTTCATATCCAATAAAACCATCTCGCTGCTAAAACCGGGGCCCATGGCCAACATCAATCCGTAACCTTCATCATAGCCTTCGGTCATGAATTTCTCCAGTACATAAAGTACCGTTGCGCTGCTCATATTGCCGTTCTCATTCATTACCTGTCGGGTGTTTTTCAGAAAATCACCCTGTACTGCCAGTGCATCCGTGTAGGCATCCAATACCTTTTTACCGCCGGGATGAAACACAAAGTTTTTGATATCCTTAAGCTCCAGCCCCTGCTTGGCCAAAAATGCATCAATATCAGCACGTATATTTTCGTGGATGAACGTAGGGATATCTTTAGAGAATAACACTTTAAAACCGGTATCCTTAAAATCCCAGCCCATTACCTCTAATGAATCATAATATAATTTACTGCTGTTTGCAATGCAGGTGATCTTGCCTTTGCCGTAATTATCGCCCTTTACAATTGCGGCAACAATACCATCGCTAAAAAGGCTGCTGCCAATAAAATTACTTTTACTGTAATCGTTTTTAATAAGCGTTAAAGAACAAAGTTCCACGGCAACTAAAAGCACCACCGCATCCGGGTTAGCTTTTGCTAAGGTATTAGCCTTCGCCATACCCGAAACGCCGCCACCACAACCCAAACCCCAAACGGGGATCCGGTTGATATGCGGGTTTAAACGCATTTTATTAATGATCAGCGCATCTATACTGGGCGTGGCTAGTCCGGTGGTTGATACGAAGATGATATCGGTAATATCATCTTTGTTTATACCAGCTTTGGCTACCGCCTGTTCAACTGCCTGTACGGAATATTGCAGGGCATTGGCAATATAATCGTCGTTACGTTCTTCAAACGTGTTGGGTTCGGCGTAATAACTAATGGGTTTGCAAAAATTGCGGGTAACGATCTCTGTGTTATCGAAGGCAGGCATCAGGCGGTCAACCTGCGGGAAATGTTCTACAAATAAGGCCCTGGCCTGTGCCTTTACATCCTGTTGTTTTATTTTGTAAGGCAGGCTAACGCCGGAAACTGAAGCTATTGATGGCATATGTGAAAGAGCGGATAAATATGTATTTGTTTACTAAAGATATATAACGTTAAAATTGTTTCAAAATGGCACGTGGTCTGTCAATAATTTTGAAGTGCAATTTATATGGTGCCCCTAGTACTTCATACGTAGCCTTCAGGCCAATAGTTTTGTCCCGATAACAATCGGCTTCCTAAATTTTGCAGGTAGTTGGCTACCTGGTAACTCAGTTCTTTAATACCCCACGCAATCAACCGGGCCGGAATAGTTAAAATTACAAGCAATCCTAATTCGTAAAACCGCATCTTTGCACATCCGCACATTTAATTACTATATTTCGGCTGATGTTTAATGAGTACTATTTATTGGCTAACGGCGAGAAGACCGGGCCATACACTACACAGGAATTAATGAAAATGGATCTGGAGATCCACGCTCAAATATTAGCGCCGGGGACGGACACCTGGCAGGACGCATCTGACTTGCCGGAGTTTTTTGAATATTTTCAAAGGGCGGGCTACCACTTCCCTACCGAAGATAACCTTGCCAGTTTTGGGCGGAGGTTACTGGCTTATTTGATCGATTATGTTTTCCTGTCGGTATTGATGGGCGTAATAGCATCAGGGTATATTTTGCGTATACAGGCCGTTACCCAAAAGGCAGCGCCTAGCGATGCAGATGTGATGGTATTAATGCAGTTTACCTTCTTCTACTTCATTATTTATTCACTTTACCATACCCTTTGCGAAAGTACGCCTATGCGCGGCAGCATCGGTAAAAAGCTCTGTAAATTGGCAGTTGTTGATGCTGATGGCCGCCGGCTGAGCGTTGGGCGGGCATTGATCAGGAATTTTGCCAAATGGGTATCTTTCGCGGCATTCGGCATTGGTTTCTTAAATATCCTGTGGAACGACCGCCGCCAGGCCTGGCAGGATATGCTGGCTAAAACTTATGTAATTAAACAGGATTAGTAAACGACGGATTAGATTTATAACTATCTTTCCGTTAGAATGATCAACAGTTATTTGATTCTCCAAAACGGGGAAGAAACCGGGCCTTTCACGCTTTATGAATTAATGGACCAGGGTGTAGAGGTGCACACTATGGTACTCTCCCCGCTTGCCAACGATTGGCAGGAAGCAGGCGATTTGCCGGAGTTTAACGTCTATTTTAAAAAGCTCGGCATTTTTATTCCTAATCGGGCCGTCCTGGCTAATTTTTGGTGGCGATTGTTAGCGTATGCGCTTGATTATATTTTCATTCTTGTAACGGGCATTATTCTGGCGGCGATTTTCTTTTCGATTGCTGCCTTACTTGGTCACACTTATTATACAGAAACTGAAGACAGTGACGATAGCTTGTATAATTTATTCGGAATTTCACTCATGATTCTTTACCATTCGGTACTCGAAGCGACACGGATACGGGGTGGTTTCGGTAAAAAAATATGCGGTCTTGCTGTTGTAGATGAAAACGGCCGGCGAATCAACTTCGGCAAAGCCTTATCCCGTAATTTAGGTAAAGTGTTATCGACAATGATCCTTGGTATAGGCTTTCTTTGTATTTTTTGGGATGATCAACGCCAGGGATGGCACGATGGACTGGCCAAAACATATGTGGTAAAGACCCGGTAGAGAAATTTAGAGTTTTAAAGCTGCGAAATGGTGCTGAAAGACTACAACCATTGGTTGCAGTGATAGCCGATGTTGCCTATGAAGCAGACCTATGCAATTGGCAATAATTTCTATAAATAACTGCTTTTCTCATAAAAAACACATCGACTATCATTATATTAGGCAAATAATAGCACCGCTTTGAAAAGAAAAGATTTCCTCTACCTAACCGGCATGGGCATCAGTGCCTCCATGCTCAGCAGGATGACCGCCATGGGCAGTCCTGTTATGCCAGGCACCGCATTACGTGGTGTAGATGTAGCCGTAAAAAAACGCATGGCCGATGTTGCCCTTAATGCAGCACGCTCCAAAGGCGCAACCTATACCGATGCCCGGATTGGCCGCTACCTCAACCAATTTGTGGTTACGCGCGACAAAAACATTGAGAATATTGTGGATACCGAATCTTATGGAATGGGCATCCGCGTTATTGCTAATGGCTGCTGGGGCTTTGCCGCTACCGATAAGCTGGATACCGACAGCATTGCCCGCACCGCCGAAACGGCTGTTGCCATTGCAAAAGAAAACGCCCGCATCCAAAGCGACCCGGTGCAGTTAGCGCCGCAAAAAGGCTATGGCGAGGTAAGCTGGAAATCACCTATCGAGAAAAATGCTTTCGAGGTGCCGATGAAGGAAAAGACCGACCTGCTCCTTTCCGTAAACGACGCCGCATTTAAAAACGGCGCCAACTACGTTAATTCGGTGCTGTTTTTTGTGAACGAACAGAAATACTTTGCTTCTACAGACGGCAGTTATATAGACCAGGACATCCACCGCGTATGGCCGACTTTCGGCGTTACTAAAATAGATGAGAAGACCGGCAAATTTGAAACCCGCCAATCACTAAGCGCACCACGCGGTATGGGCTACGAATACCTGATGCCACGAGAAAGCGACAAGATCCACGGGGTTACCACCCTGTACCGCGACCGCTACGATATGCACGAGGATGCAGCGGCGGCGGCTTTGCAGGCGGCACAAAAACTAAAGGCCAAATCGGTAGAGCCGGGCAAGTATGATCTGGTGCTGGATCCTAGTCACTTGTGGTTAACTATTCACGAATCGGTGGGCCACCCTTCCGAACTCGACCGTGTATTGGGTTACGAGGCTAACTTTGCCGGTACCAGCTTCCTTACGCTCGATAAATGGGAATCCAAAAAATTCAACTTCGGCAGCAAAAATGTAAATATTGTAGCCGATAAATTGCAGCCCGGATCCCTTGGCGCAGTAGGTTACGACGATGAAGGCGTTGGTACCAAGCAATGGGATATTATTAAAGACGGCATCCTGGTAAATTACCAGACCATCCGCGACCAGGCACATATCATTGGCCTTAAAGAATCACAGGGCTGCTGCTATTCGCAAAGCTGGCAGGATGTGCAGTTCCAGCGTATGCCGAACATTTCGCTGCAACCGGGTAAAACCCCACTGAGTGTGGAGCAGATGATTAAAGGCGTAGAGAAAGGTATATATATTGTTGGCGACAGCTCGTTTTCGATTGACCAGCAGCGTTATAACTTTCAGTTTAGCGGTCAGCTTTATTACGAGATCAAGAATGGCAAAATAGTAGGCATGCTAAACGATGTGGCCTACCAGGCCAATACCCAGGAATTCTGGAACAGCTGCGCCGCCGTTTGCGATCAGAGCGATTACCGTTTAGGCGGATCGTTCTTTGACGGTAAAGGCCAGCCAATGCAATCCAGCGCCGTATCTCATGGTTCATCAACTGCCCTGTTTAAAGGGGTTAACGTAATTAACACAGCAAGAAAAATATAACATATGGCTATTTTAACTGAAGATGAATGCAAGGCGATCTTAAAAAAGGCGCTCAGCTATTCCAAAGCCGATGAGTGTGAAGTAAGCATTAATGGTTCCGATTCGGCAAACATCCGTTACGCCCGCAATTCGGTATCTACAGCCGGGGCCTTAAGCTCAAGCAGCATGGCCATATCATCTGCCTTTGGCAAAAAATTAGGCATTGTTACCTTGAACGAATATACTGATGATGCCATAAAAAGCGCCGTAAAACGCTCGGAAGAACTGGCGCAATTGGCCCCGGAGAACCCCGAATACATGCCATTTTTGGGGCCGCAAACTTATGCACCCGCCTCCAAAACCTTTGTACCCGAAACTGCAGCTGTTACACCGGCGCAACGCACTACCATGGTAGCCCAAAGTTTAGATGTAGCTAAAGAAAACAAACTAACTGCCGCAGGCTTCCTGCAAAACAGCACCGGGTTTTCGGCCATGATGAATTCAAAAGGTTTGTTCGCGTACAATACCGCTACAGACATCAGTTTTTCGGTAACGCTACGTACCGCAGATAGCCAGGGATCGGGGTATGCTACGAAGGATTACAATGACGTAACCAAGCTGGATACCCTGGCCTTTACCAAAATAGCTGCCAAAAAAGCAAGTGGTTCTGCAAATGCCAAAGCATTGGAACCTGGAAAATACACCGTAATATTAGAACCTGCCGCAGGTATTGTGTTGCTGGAGCAACTGTACGGCAGCCTGGATGCCCGCAGTGCCGATGAAGGCCGCAGCTTTTTGAGCAAACCCGGCGGCAAAACCAAGCTGGGCGAAAAACTGGTTGATGAGCGCATCAATATCTACTCCGACCCGGCCAACCCTGAGCTGCCTACCAGCAGCTGGAGCGGCGACGGACAGCCGCAGCAAAAAATCACTTGGATAGAAAAAGGCGTGGTTAAAAATTTAAACTACTCCCGCTTTTGGGCCCAGAAAAAAGGTGTTAAGCCTGTTCCCTATCCCAACGGTATTATTATGGACGGAGGCACCCAGACACTGGAAGAACTGATCAAAGGAACCGAAAAAGGCATACTGGTTACCCGCCTGTGGTATATCCGCCCGGTGGATCCGCAAACTTTGCTTTATACCGGCCTTACCCGCGATGGTACTTTTTATATTGAGAACGGACAGATCAAATTCCCGGTAAAAAATTTCCGCTTTAACGAGAGCCCGGTGATTATGCTGAACAACCTGGATGCGCTGGGTAAAACTGAGCGTACCGTAAGCGGCGAAAGCGGCCAGAGCGCCCTGATCCCGCCTATGCGGATCAAGGAGTTTACGTTCAGCTCATTATCAGATGCGATCTAAACAAGCCTTGTAGGCGTAGATTAACCACAGAGGCCGCAAAGAAGGCACAGAGAGCACAGAGAATTTAGTTTCTGTGCTCTTTTTATTTAAGTTTTGCTTGCCGTTCTTAAGGTTATTGGATTCTATATAGGCGTAGAATTAACCACAGAGGCCGCAAAGAAGGCACGGAGAGCATAGGGATTTAGTTTCTGTGCTCTTTTTAATTAAGCCTTCTCCGATCGCACTTATTAGTTTTATCACCACAATTAGCAAAACGCTGCGCACCTCCGTGGTTAAATAAAAATGCAAATCTTTGTGCCCTCTGTGTTTAAATCACCAAGCGATTATCAGCGACTATCACACTACAAATTAAACGTCACCTTTGCCAGCAAAAACCTGCCGGGGATTGTATAAGAACTCTGCGTAAATGTGTTGGCCGACAGGTACAATGCGCTGTACGTTGTGGTGTTGAACAAGTTCTGCACACTAAGTTCTACATCTGCCTTTACCTTTTTCAATTTATATCGGATGCTCGCATCGGCAAACATATATTTCAGATCATTTACCTGCTGCTGGTGAGTATAATAGTGATCGCCGGAGGCATTTAAATACAGGTTATTGGTAATATTGTAATTTACCGAAGCCTGCTGCAGCAGGCGCTGAAATTTATTCTCGGCATCTGCCACGGTAGATCTGCTGGTTGTTATATCATAACTGGCTTTATAGCCAAAATTTATTTTTTTGCTAACCTTAGTATCGGCACCGAAGGTAAAACCTTTAGAAATGGTATTGTAGGGCAGGATAATGTTGTTGAGGATCTGGTTTAGTTTGGTAGTTTGATACGAAATGCCGGCACTAAAGGTGGTGCGCAGATCGAATGCGTATTTACTCACCACCGCATTGCCCGACCAGGAATCAATGTTATTATCAAACGGCAGCACAATGCGCTGCTGGATGTTATTGGTTACAATACTCGACGAAATATTATTGCTGTTCTGGTGCATATACGATACACTTACACCAAAAAAGAAAAGCGAAATGGCCTTGCGGTAATTAAAGCCCAGCGAGGCCGTTTGCGTTTTGCGCTCGGTAAGATCGGCATTATTAGCATACAAACTGCGGTAGTTTTGCAGGATGTAACCATTATATACATCCTGGATGCTCCCAATATCGTTACGGAAATTGTAGCTTCCTGCCAGGTAGTTCTCGATCCCGGTTTGATACTTAACACCTACATTGGGATTAAAGTATAATCTTTGCAGGCTTTTGTTCAGGTTATAGTATATATCTTGATAGTCTAAATTTAAATAGCTCACCGGCAGGCTGATGTTTACTTTCAGGATACTGCCGGGGATATCATAACCGGCTTCAGCGTAGATCTTCCGGCGCGTCCAGTCGAGGTTGTTTACGGCACTGTCAGTAAACAGGTTGGTGGCGTTATTCAGCTGAGTCACTTTCAAATCGGACGTTAGCTTTTGCGATTGCAGGCTGAAGCCGGCTTTATAAGTCTGTGTGAATTTGTTCCCGGGTATTTTATAAGATGTATAATTGTTAGTGAACCAGGTTGGGATATTTACATTTTGGCTTAGCAAACGGTACGCGATTCCTTTATTAAAAATTTGCGGATTAAGGCCGGGGTCTATCATACGGTTCTCCGGTTCTGCAGAGCGGTTAAGGTAGCTGTACAATTCAACAATATTATTGCCCTTTAGCGTATTCATGTAATTGAATTCATTGGAGATATCCATCAGGTTATCTTTTAGAACCTGGTTTACCGGTGTACCATTCGTTAGCAGCGCCGAGTACCCGGTATTTCTGTTATAGTCGGCAATAAAGTTATCGCTGAGGTAGAATTTGCTTTTATTAATATTTACAGAAAGCTGGCTGTGCAGGTAATCCGGCCGTTGGCTATTGCGCTGCACCTCGGCATAGCGGATGGTATCATTAGGCAAATAAAACTCACTAAACTTGGTATAGTTTTGCTTCTGCGTATCATGCAGGTAGGAGAGATTGGCCCTAAGCTGCACATCTTTTTTCAGGTTCACCAGGTTGTTGAGGTTGATGATGCCCGCCTGGTTAAACAAGTAGCGACTGGTTGGCAGATCAGGATTGCCCGCCGTGCCCAGGGAAAGTTCTGCATCGGGTTGATCATTGTCCAGCCGCGACAAATAAGACGACCGGTTATGCGAAACAATGTCCCGGGCCAGGTCATAATTAGTGTTATTCACCTTCAGGTAATTGATCGCTTTATATTTATCCTTAAGGGCAATCGCATTCAGATCAGCATAATATTTATCCGGCAAACCGGCACCAAGGGTTTCCTGCCCTACCAACTGAATCTTGGCGTCTTTTTTAATGGTAATGTTCATCGCCACATCATCGCTTACAACTTTATCTTTCAGCATTTTTATGGGCTGATGATTTTCCAGCACCTGTACCTTATCTACTACGCCATTTGGGATGGAGCCCGTTGCGATATTGTATTTATCGTCCAGCAGGTTATCACCAGCAATGTAAAAGTTTGAGATGGCCTTACCATTATAACTGATCTTGCCCGCCTTATCAACCGTTACGCCCGGCAATTTCTTTATTACATCACCAATAACCCTGTCCTGCGGACTGCTAAAGTCCGATACTTTATAATCCAGCGTATCACCGTGCGACCGCAGCATAGGTCTGTTATTTTTTACCGTAACCGATTGCAACTGGTTCACCGCTCCCGACAGTTTGAAGTTATACGGTGACGTTAAACTGCTTACCGTTTGGCTGGCCTTCTTAAACCCTATGCAACTCACTTCTACCTGCAAATTGCTTTTATCAGCATCTGCGGGGATGTTTAAAGTATATGCGCCTTTGTCGCTGGTATTGGTATAGGCGACAATGAGCTTTCCGCTGCTTTTGAGATTGACCCCGGCGAACGGAACCGCCTTGCCCAGGCTGTCGGTGACAATCCCCTTTATGCTCTGCCCAAAGCCAGCAGTATAACATAACACCCCTAAAAAAAGCATCAATACGTTTTTACTTTGCCTCATCATTTTTTCTCCGGCAATTCTATTGGGTTATTGATAACAGGGCCATTACCGGGGCCAATCCGCACAATAGTATTTGATGGGCCGCCCGAACCAGCGGGGCTAACCCTGTCTTGCATACCGCCACCCATAGCAGCCATAAAGGCCTGCGGATCTTTGCGCATTGCTGTTTGTAGCTTTACAAATTCCTTTTCTGTCGTTTTTACCGCATCCACCGGTACCGAGATAAGATTTGGATTGGAAGCATCCTCATCCATACCGCCAAATTTTACTACTGTAGCGCTTGGCGGGGCAACACCGGCAGAAACCGCCGCCGGTTTATCTGTGGCAACCACTTGGTCAAAGCCATCGAACTTGAATTCAACTTCTTTTTTGGCATCATAAGCCTCTACGATCAACCCCGGCAGCCCGTTAAGTTTCCAGGGACCAGCATGAAAAGGCAGATCGGGGCAAAACCAGGCCGTGTAATCGCGGCCTTTAAAATGGGCGGTTGCTTTTTGGCAATGCAGGGTACCAAAACTTGCGGTATCGTTGCTGATCTTCCAGTTGATGGTTGGCATAGGTTCCTCTATCAGGTAAGAGGTGATCAGTGATTCTTTCCGTATGATCTTATTAAGCACCGGATATTGGTAGATCTCAGCGCTAGTGGTTGGTTTGGTGCCGGTAACTTTGATGCTGATGGGGCCGCCATTTCCCTTTTGATCAGCTATTTGTTGTTCTACCTGCTTTTTCATCATGGCATCCTGCAGCCTTTTGTCATAGCTTTTATAAGCGCTTGCCGTTTGTCCCAGGAATAGCACCATGTTTTCGGTGTAAGGTTTATCCTTAGCTGTAGTGTCCTGCAGGTGCGAAAACTTGTAATGAACAATGGCTTTTGCCATCTCCGGGTTTTGGGCTTTGGCATCAAACAGAATAATGCTGAAGGTTAAGAGGAGGATTAAGTTTCTCATGTTTGCTGTGATATGTAGTTAAAAGTTGAGATTGCGATTATTACAGAACAAACATAACTATTAAATTAGTTATTCTACGATAGATTCGTAGTCTTTAACAATTTTTAACAAAAATTGCAAACTGCCGGGGTGAATGGCGATTGAGTGGGGGTCGCTAAGCTCTTTACATTAAAAACGAACAGGGAATGCTAAAGGCATTTTCAGCTTTGCAAAGCTCGTGTTCGGGCTTGTTCGGGCTTGTTCGGGCACGTTCAGGCGTGTTTATGGCCGTTTTCGCTTGTTTGATTTTGCGAACGCGAACAAGATCAGAGGGTAAATAGGTAAATTAATTAACTGTCTAAACGATCCTTAATTACCAGGGTATCGGCAATCAGGTCATGCAGGCACTGTTGTTTTTTGGTAAAAAAACACATGCCGTAACCCACAAAAAAGGTGGCTGTAGAAAGAATTTTGGCAATATTACGGTTAAAAGATTTGGAGCTGCTGATCCGCTCCCCATAAATATCGCATACGCGGATCTTCATCAACTGCTTACCAAGGGTGCCCTGCCTGGGGCCGCAATCCATCCTGGTATTGTAGATCAGCTTACCAAGGGGAATCAGCGCCAATATCGCAATGCTCGCACCTATCCTTACCGTTTTGTTTTCGTCGCCGGATAAAGCAAGCAGCAGAATCAGCATCACCGCAAAAGCTGCCAGGATGAACGCAGCTGAAACGATGAGCCAATCAATTACGGTCGCAATTGCGCGCTGATCAAAACTGCCAAAATATTGAAGCGGCAGGGGCTGTTTGCTAAAGCCAAAAAGTTGCCGGAGTTCGGCAACTTCATGGGCTTCCTGATAATCGTCCATTGCGGCAGTCTTTACAAAATCACCGGGAGCTATTTTCCGCAATTGCAGTTCGGCAATGCTAAAGGGGCCTTCGGGCTTGCCGTTAACCACCAAAATATAAGTGGCGTTACTGGCGGAAACAAGATTATCAAAGCCGGGAGGTTGCATGACCAAATTTACAATTATTAATGAGAAGGTTCGGCGATAATCACCGCAAGCCCGGTTTACGCACCCCGGGTTCGCTATCGCTGCCCGACCGTCTCTGCTGCGCAACGTGATAAAAACCAGCTGTCTTCGCCTCTCCCCTCTCTACTTTTAGAGAGGGGCCGTGGGTGAGTCAACTTAATACCTGTCTACATTAAAATCAGACACGCCTCCTTTTAACCGGATATACATCTTGTTTACAGCTGTTGCAAAGCCAGGGGTTTCGTAACGGTTATCGTCTTTCTTCTCAAAATCGTCAAAGTCGTTTGATGATAAGCCGGACTGTGTGGTGATCTGGCAGGCTGCACCTTTGGGGATGTGGATATGCACCTCAGATACGCCCGTAGAAACCTCCACGTTGGTCACTGCCACGGGCATCCCCATTGTAATTTTGTAGGATGCTGCCCCTCCATTGATATTCAGGGTTCTCACCTTAAAGCGGCTTAAATCAAAGTTTGATTCACTGGCACCTGTTTTCAGGTTGATCTCCCATTCCGGGGTAGTGTTCAATTTGATATCGGCAGTGTTGGTTTGGTCGCTGTCCCAGTGGAAGTTATTATTCTTTTTATTCTTCATCCGGAAATCGATTACCGGGGTAGTGCCATCCATGCTTTTCACATATTCAAACCGGTTAAAAAATTCTTTAGTATCCGCCTGGAACAATTGGTTGGTGGTATCCTTCAGGTTAAAAACCGAGGCGCCCCCATTCACATTCAACCTGGCCAGTGTAACACCCGGCGTAAAAGGTTCATTAAAGTTGCTGCTGCCCTGGATCTTTATAATGCCTTTGCTATCACTATCAGTGGTATCGCTGTCGCCATCGGTATCCTCGTCGCTGAAGTTCCAGTTACCATTGTGATTATTCCAGAAATAATGGTTACGGTTAGGTACAAAAACCAGGATGCAAAATCCCAGTATGACCACGCCTATTTTTATCATGGCGGCCCAGGCGGTATTGTTATTGGCCAGCAGGAGGTTTACGCCTGCCATGATCAGGAATACCGGCCACAAGGAGAACAAGTTGCCCCAATGAAAGTTAATTACGTTGTAATTGTGCAGTAAAAACAAGGCACCTATTAAAACCAGTACGAGGCCCGGCATTATTTTGTTAGTTTTCATGATTATATAGTTGTAGGGTTGTCAGTTGATGTTTCATTAGTTTTCTTGGTCAGGTCAATTCCCGCGCTTTTATCTGCGGTTGATGTATTTTCCTGTTCTTCGGCAGCGTGTACGCTGGTTGCGCTCCAGTTAGGATTTTCCCATGGCTGCTTTTTTTGCCCTGTAAATATTAATGCGGCGCCGGCAGCAACCAGTATAGCGGGCCAAAGTTTATCAAAATCCAAATCCGGAATAAAATCAAGCTCATCGATTAAGAAAAGGGTACCCAGTGCAATTAATACTACCCCGAAGATCATTCCTGCGTTTGATGATTTTTTTGCCGGGATAGGCGGGAAATCAAATGGCTTGTTAAATGAGCTGTTAAAAGAACTGCTAAAAGATGAAGCCGGCGGCACCTTATAATCTACACCTGGTTTAAAACCAGGGTCATTAAAGTTAAGGCCGCGTTTAGGCAATACAATAAGTAAGATGATGTACAGTACAAAACCGGCACCGTGGCCTGCAAAAAGCATCACTAAAAAAACCAGACGTACAATTGTAGGGTCGATATTAAGGTAATCGCCCAAACCGGAACAAACACCGCCTATCATTTTGTTGTGTTCGTTTCTATAAAGTTTCTTTTCCATTTTGTTTAGTGTTTTAATTAGCGTTATTGTAAATTTCTAGATCTGTCCAAATTTTGGTGTAATGATCATCTCGTCAACATTAGCGCCAGTACTCATATTGTAAATTTCAATCAGGGCTGCGGCTATATCTTCCGGCAGTACCATCCTGTTTTTATCAACTTCCATCCCGGCCCATGAGTCTGTCAATGTTGAGCCCGGGATAATAGCTGTTACTTTCACTCCGTGTGGCTGCATTTCGAGTTTCATTACCTTATTAAGACCTAATAACGCATACTTTGTTACGCTGTATACCCCGGCCTCTACCACCGGGTTTATAGCTGCAATGGAGCATATATTGAAGATATGCCCTTTACCGACAGAAACCATGCGTTTACCGAAGAAACGGTATAGTTCATAGGCAGGCATCAGGTTGGTATCTATCTGTTTTTGGAAAGAATCGTCAGTATCATCAAGTATAAAAGCGTGCTTGTACATCCCTACATTATTCACAATAATGTCGACGAAGCCCATGTTTTTCTCGGTGAATTCGGCAAAATTTATAAGCTCGGCCCGCTTGCTGCAGTCTGCAGCCATGGTAAACACACTAATTTGAGGGGCTATCTGTAAAAGTTCTGCTTTAAAATGCAATAATTCTTGCGCATTGCGAGAACAAATTGCCACGTTTATTCCTTGTTTAGCGAAAGCAATAGTTATGGCCCGGCCCATGCCTTTTGTAGCCGCAGTTATTAAAGCGTTTTTCATAATAGATAAGTAATTTTTACAGGTGAGCTGAGATATATTCTTATTAAAAGTAATTCAATTATAACAAGCAGGGAAGCTTTCTATTAAAAAATGTATTTTTAACCGCATTTATCAATTACGATGATTTACAGTTTAGGAAAATATATACTCTTACTGCGCCTGAGTTTTAAACGGCCAGAAAAGTTCAGCGTTTACTGGGCAGAAGTAATGCGCGAGATGGTATCCGTTGGGATAGGTTCGCTTGGTATCATAGCCATTATCTCCGTATTTATTGGAGCGGCTACTACTATACAGGTGGCATTCCAGTTATCAAGCCCACTGGTACCGCTGAGTATTGCCGGTAAAATTGCGCGCGACTCTACCATCCTGGAATTTAGCCCTACCATTTCGGCACTGGTTCTGGCCGGCCGTGTAGGATCCAGCATTGCATCGCAGATTGGCACCATGCGGGTTACCGAGCAGATAGATGCCCTGGAGATTATGGGCGTAAATGCACCCGGCTATCTGATTGCACCCAAAATCATCGCTTGTATCACAATGGTACCATTGCTGGTTATCGTATCCATAGCACTGGGTATGACAGGTGGCTACATAGCTTGTTTATTTGGCGGTGAAGTAACACCTGCGGATTACATTATGGGTTTACGCGATGGTTTCGATCCGCTTACTATTCGGGTTGCGTTGGTAAAAGCTTTCGCATTTGGTTTTATCATTGCGTCCATATGTGCCTACCAGGGTTTTTACACCTCCGGTGGAGCACTTGAAGTTGGCCAGTCGGCAACTAAAGGTGTTGTGTACAGCTGTGTGATGATCTTGTTTGCAGACCTTGTAGTTACCCGTTTGATGCTATGATAAAAATAGAAGACATTTACAAAACATTCGGCGATAACGACGTACTGAAGGGTATCAGCGCTACTTTCCAAACTGGTAAAAATAACCTGATCATTGGCGGTTCCGGATCCGGAAAAACAACCCTGCTCAAGTGTATTGTTGGCTTACACGAGCCTACTAAAGGGGATGTTTTTTTTGAAGAAGAAAACTTTACCGATATGGATTTTACCGCCCGCGTGCCCATCCGTACGCAAATAGGAATGCTGTTTCAAAATTCCGCATTATTTGATTCCATGACGGTGGAGGAAAATATCATGTTTCCGCTTAATCTGTTCACCAAACAATCTATCTCCGAAAAACGCGACCGGGCCAATTTTTGCCTGGACAGGGTAAATCTGAAAGATAAAAATAAGCTGTACCCGGCAGAGCTATCCGGCGGAATGAAGAAGCGTGTTGGCATTGCACGAGCTATTGCTATGGAGCCAAAGTATCTGTTTGTGGATGAGCCTAATTCAGGCCTCGATCCAAAAACATCTATTGTAATTGACGACCTGATCAATGAACTAACAGAAGAATACCAGATGACCACCGTTATCGTTACGCACGATATGAACTCAGTTATGGGCATCGGGGATAATATCATCTTCTTGCATCAGGGCCAAAAATGGTGGGAAGGCAGTAATAAGGACATAGCCCATACCGATAATAAAGAGTTGAACGATTTTGTATTCGCCAGCAAGTTTATGCAGGCAGCAAAGGATAAGCTGTAAATAGTATTTAGTAGCAAGTATCGAGTATTTAGACAAGGCATTACAGCCAAATTTCTGATATTTGTAAAATCTAGATACTTAATAAGCAATACTTGATACTTTAACATGATCCAACTCCTTACCCCAACCCACTGGAAAGATTACGAGCTGATTGATTGCGGCGACTTTGAAAAACTGGAAAGGTTTGGCAATATCGTACTCATCCGACCCGAGCCGCAGGCTGTTTGGAGCAAAACGCTGACTGCAGACCAGTGGCAAAAAATCCACCATATCAAATTTAAAGGCCGTTCTGCCACCGCGGGCGATTGGGTAAAAAAGGATCCTAAAACCCCCGATCGCTGGCATATCGAATACAAGAATAATGATGTCAAGATCAATTTCAGATTGGCACTAACTTCATTTAAGCATTTGGGCATCTTTCCTGAGCAAGCCGTTAACTGGGATTATATTTCTGATAATATTAAAAAGTTCAGTACCCCCACCCCAAAGGTGCTCAATCTTTTTGCTTATACCGGCGGTGCATCGTTAATTGCCAAAGCAGCTGGTGCAGATACCACCCACGTTGATTCGATAAAACAAGTGGTTACCTGGGCCAATGAGAACCAGGAGCTCTCGGGCATTAAAGATATTCGCTGGATGGTAGAGGATGCGCTTAAGTTTGTAAAGCGCGAGGTAAAGCGTGGCAAAACTTATAACGGTATTATTCTTGATCCTCCCGCATACGGCAACGGCCCCAACGGCGAAAAATGGAAACTGGAAGATAACATCAATGAGATGATGAATGATGTGATCCAGCTGCTGGATCCTGATGAGCATTTCCTGATTCTTAATACTTACTCTTTAGGTTTCTCTTCTGTGATCATCGAAAATCTGATCAAAAAAGCTTTCCCTAAAGTGGAGAATTTAGAGATAGGTGAGCTATATCTCCAGGCTACCGCAGGGCCCAAATTACCGCTTGGCGTGTTTGGTAAATTTTATAAAAATAAGTCCTGATAGAATTCTGCTATTTCTATCTTTACAAGAATTATATTTAGCTAAATATTAAATAATTGGCCAATATTAGCCGGTACATGTCAAACATCTCCATTCTATGAAATTTAAAAACGCTCTTTTTTCTGCCTTGTTCTTACTTTGCACGGTAGTCCTTTTCACCAATTGCACGCAAAGCGGCAGCAAACAAGCAACCGATAAGAAGGGCGATAGCACAGCCAAAAAAGCGGAGGACGGACCAGACACGCTAAGCGTAGTAAAGTCCGACTACCCACCTACTGATAAAGCCAAATATGACTCTCTGCTAAAGTTTAATGCACATGGTGATACCAGCGGCAGATGGCCCGTTAAAAACCAGCCATATCCATTGGGTGGTGCAATTTTGCCTTACAAACGTGTTGTGGCATTTTACGGTAACCTATACTCTAAACGGATGGGAATTTTGGGCGAATTAGCGCCAAACGAAATGCTGGCCAAACTAAAAGGAGAAGTAAAAGCCTGGGAAAAGGCTGATCCCAAAACACCAGTACAACCGGCTTTGCACTATATAGCGGTAGTTGCGCAGGGAGACGGCGGTAAGGACGGAAAATTCCGTTACCGGATGCCTTTTAAACAAATAGACAGCGTTTTGGCATTAGCCAAAAAAGCACATGCCATTGTTTTCTTGGATGTGCAGGTTGCATTGAGTAATATACAGGCAGAGTTACCTTTATTTGAGCCATATTTAAAAATGCCACAGGTTCATTTTGGTATGGACCCGGAATTCTCTATGAAAGATGGCAGCAAACCCGGCAAAAAAATCGGCACCTATGATGCTGCCGATATTAACTTTGTAACCGACTACCTGGCAAAAATTGTTAAAAAGAATGGCCTTCCGCCAAAAATCCTGGTTGTTCACCGCTTTACCAGGAAAATGGTAACTAACTATAAAAATATCAAATTGCGCCCTGAAGTACAGGTAGTAATGGACATGGATGGCTGGGGCGAACCAGACTTGAAAACCGGTACCTATCGCTATTTCATCAACCAGGAACCGGTACAGTTTACAGGCTTTAAATTGTTCTACAAAAACGATATTAAGAAAAAGCCAAACCACCTGCTTACACCTGATGAGGTTTTGAAAAACTACAAACCTTACCCTATTTACATTCAGTATCAGTAATTATTGCTGGTTTAAAAAGAAAAACAAAAGCCCTGAGCCATCAAGCTCAGGGCTTTTTTACGGACTAATTTTTATTTTTGACGTATGACGAAATGGGGAATTATTGGTTGCGGGCGTATTGCGCATCGGTTTATGCAGGGCATAAATGCTTTGCCGGATAATTTGTTGGCAGCATCTTGGTCACGCAGGGCAGAAACGGTGACAGCATTTGTCAATGAGCATGGCGGAACAGCTTGCGCCCATATTGATGAGTTACTGGCCAGCGACATTGATGCGGTTTACATAGCCACCCTGCCCAACAGCCATGCAGAATACTGCATAAAAGCACTTAATGCAGGTAAACCCGTACTATGTGAAAAGCCAGCTACACTGAACCTGCCACAGCTGGATGAAGTGCTTAGTGTTGCTAAAGCAAAGAACCTGTTGTTTATGGAAGGGATGAAGCCACCATTTTACCCGCTTTATATTAAATTACTGGAATACATTAAACAGGATCCAATTGGACCGGTTGGCTATGTCAGAGCCGGATCATCGGTTGCAGATGTAGCTAAAGATCATCCCAACTTTAGTTACGAACTGGCCGGCGGCAGCTTGATGGGTATTGGCATCTATGAGGCTTTTCTTGCCGTAAGCTGGCTGGGGGCTACGCAGGATGTACAAGCAATGGGCCATATAAATGAAACCATGATAGATATGTTCAGCATATTCCAAACTAAACACGAACACGGTTACTCCCAGGTATATTGTGGCTTCGATCTGCACGGTAAAGGCGATGCATTGATCTGTGGTACCATCGGCCATATCACCATCCACAAAAACTGGTGGAACCCGGCCAAAGCTACGATCAGCTATTTAGACGGCCGCACCGTTGTTATTGACGAACCCTTTACCGCCGGCGGATTAAACTATGAAACAGCTCATTTTATTGGTCTGCTGAGAGCAGGAAAAATAGAAAGCCCCATTGTACCATGGGAAATGTCACGACGGATGATCGCCATGATAGATGAGGCAAGAAGGCAAGTGGGCTTGAAGTTTATTGGAGAATAAATATCTGAAATTAATCATTGTCATGCTGACGAAGGAAATATCCTCCGCTACCGCGAGCTTCCAGCTCGTGGTACGCACATTGTCAGCTTCCAGCTGACGTCAGGTGGAAGCCTATAAAATATCAGAACACTAGATGCGCTGCGCTCCGCGGCAGCAAACAAAAAGAGCCTTCCCATTAGGAATGCTCATATTTAAAGACTTTCAACTTTAGTCTTTATGCTTTTAGCTTAAGAGCCCATTTGTCCGCTACCGCGAGCTTCTAGCTCGTGGTACGCACATTGTCAGCTTTCAGCTGTCGCCAGCTGGAAGCTTGTAACGATCCGCTACCGCGAGCTTCCAGCTCGTGGTACGCACATTGTCAGCTTTCAGCTGACGTCAGGTGGAAGCCTATAAAATATCACAACACGAGATACGCTGCGCTAATCTCCGCGGCAGCAAACAAAAAGAGCCTTCCCATTAGGAAGGCTCATAATTAAAAACTTTTAACTTTAGTCTTTATGCTTTTAGCTTAAGAGGCCATTTGCCTGCGGATGATGTTTAGCGCACCGCCTGCTTTAAACCACTCAATTTGTTGTGCGTTGTAAGTATGATTAACCTGGAAGCTTTCGCTTGTACCATCGGCATGATGCAATACAACGGTTAACTGGTGACCCGGTGCAAAGGTGGTTAAACCTGTTACATCGATCACGTCATCCTCAAGGATCTTATCGTAATCATTGCTATCCGCAAAGGTGATACCCAGCATACCCTGTTTCTTCAGGTTGGTTTCGTGGATACGGGCAAATGATTTCACCAGGATTACACGTACGCCTAAATGACGAGGCTCCATAGCCGCGTGCTCGCGAGATGAACCTTCACCATAATTCTCATCACCAACAACAATAGAACCGATGCCATGTGCCTTATAATCGCGTTGGGTGGCAGGAACCGGGCCGTATTCACCGGTTAACTGGTTCTTAACGCTATCCGCATTCAGATTAAAATAGTTGATGGCACCGATCAGCATATTGTTTGATATGTTATCCAGGTGACCACGGAATTTTAACCACGGGCCGGCCATAGAAATATGATCGGTAGTACATTTGCCTTTTGCCTTGATTAACAGCTTTAAGCCGGTGATGTCAGTACCTTCCCATGGGGTGAAAGGATCCAGCAATTGCAAACGTGCAGAAGTTGGGCTAACCTTAACTTCTACAACACTGCCATCTTCAGCAGGTGCCTGATAACCGGCATCCTCAACCGCATAACCACGTACCGGCATTTCTATACCCAGCGGTTCATCCAGCATCACCTGCTCACCATCTTTGTTTGTTAAAGTATCGGTAAGTGGGTTAAAGGTTAAATCACCTGCAATAACCATAGCGGTTACAATTTCCGGTGAAGCTACAAATGCGTGTGTATTGGGGTTACCGTCCTGGCGTTTAGCAAAGTTACGGTTGAAAGAGGTAATGATCGAGTTCTTCCGGGTTGGATCATTGGTATGTCGAGCCCATTGACCAATACACGGACCGCAGGCGTTTGCCAATACCACACCGCCCATGCTTTCGAAGGTACCTAAGTAACCATCGCGCTCAACAGTGTAACGCACCAGCTCCGAACCCGGAGTGATGGTGAATTCAGCCTTTGTTTCCAGGTGCTTATCAATAGCCTGCTTAGCGATAGATGCCGAACGGGTAATATCTTCGTAAGATGAGTTAGTACATGAACCTATCAATCCAACTTCCAATTCTACCGGCCAGTTGTTCTCACGAACTGCAGAAGCAAATTTAGAGATGGGCCAGGCCAGATCCGGTGTAAAAGGACCATTGATATGTGGTTCCAGTTCAGATAAATTGATCTCGATAACCTGGTCAAAGTATTCGTTCGGATTAGCGTAAACCTCATCGTCGCCAGTTAAGTGCTCAGCTACGGCGTTAGCCAGTTCTGCAACTTCTGCGCGTGATGTACCGCTTAAGTAGGTAGCGATCTTTTCATCGTAACCGAAGATAGATGTGGTAGCACCAATTTCGGCACCCATGTTACAGATAGTCCCTTTACCGGTAGCAGACAGTGAACGTGCACCTTCGCCAAAATATTCAACAATAGCACCAGTACCACCTTTTACGGTAAGGATACCAGCAACCTTTAAAATAACATCTTTAGCCGAAGCCCAGCCTGATAGTTTGCCGGTTAATTTAACACCGATCAGCTTAGGGAATTTAAGCTCCCATGGCAAACCTGCCATAACATCGCATGCATCAGCACCACCAACACCAATGGCAACCATACCCAAACCACCAGCGTTAGGCGTATGTGAATCGGTACCGATCATCATACCACCGGGGAAAGCATAGTTTTCTAATACTACCTGGTGAATGATACCTGCGCCGGCTTTCCAGAAACCGATTCCGTATTTATCTGATACTGATGAAAGAAAATCGTAAACTTCTTTATTAATATCAACAGCTGTGCTCAAATCTTCAACAGCGCCAATTTTAGCCTGGATCAGGTGATCGCAATGTACGGTTGAAGGGACAGCCACCTGTGGGCGACCTGCCTGCATAAACTGCAAAAGAGCCATTTGTGCCGTAGCATCCTGCATGGCAACGCGGTCTGGTGCAAAGTCAACGTAGTCGGTACCGCGTTCAAAAGCTTTTTTAGCATCGCCTTCAGAAAGGTGAGCGTATAATATTTTTTCTGTAAGAGTAAGATGTTTACCGGTTGCGGTACGTGCAGCCGCAATGCGGGTGCTGTAGCGATCGTAAACTTTTTTGATCATATCTAAATCAAAAGCCATATTGTTTGATTTTTTTTAGTGGGTAAAAAAGGTTCGCAATCGGTTTCCGATTGGTCAGCCGCGAATTTACAAATTATAAACTTTATTCACAGTCAGCGATTTGCACAAATGCTATTTAGATGCGATATAAATAAGATGAAACAAATATAAATGCCTAATTCTTGTATGGTAAAATATCAAAAGGCACGTTACTTACTAACTTTAATAACCTTATCATTACCTCCATTACTGGTAATTATATAAACCACGCCATCCGGGGAAACAGCTACATCCCGCAGGCGGCCATATGTACTTTTATAAAAGATATTTACTATATCCACCTTATCTCCGGCGGCGTTCAGCTTTAATTGTAATAGTTCCTGATCTTTCAATACAGCCAATAAAAGGGAATTCTTCCATTGAGGAATAGCATCGTTGTTATAATAATCTATCCCAGACGGAGCAATCGTAGGAGTCCATGCAAAGATTGGTTCAACAACATTGTTCATTGTACAAAAATCGGGTTCGCTACCGGTACTGCAAAAGCCTTCCACGTTTGGCCATCCAAAGTTTCGGTTCTTTTGAATGATGTTGATCTCGTCATCCGTAGTATTACCATGTTCGGAACTGTATAGCCTGTCTCCCACAAATACAAGCCCTTGAGGGTTGCGGTGCCCGTAACTCCAAAGGGGGCTGCCGGGAGTTGGGTTGTCTGCGGGGATACTGCCATCCAGGTTGATCCGTTGAATTTTGCCAGCAAAACTGTTTTGATCCTGTGCCCTTGATGACACCGAAGCATCACCGCTGGTAATAAATAGTTTTTTATCTGGAGAAATTGCCAGCCGGGTACCGTTATGTACGTTTGATGCCGGAATATTATCCAGCAGCACAACCGGATTAACCAGCGTGGTGCCATTGTAGGTGAACTTTACTATCTTTTTGGTGTAGGTGCCGCCTTTGCTGTAGTTATAAGCCACGAAAACTTCGGGTGTGTTGGCAAAATCGGGATGCAGCACCATACCCAGCAAACCGCCCTCTCCCTGTGAAACCACTTCGCTAATTGTAACAACCGGCGTTATCGAACCATCTACAGGGTCAATGCGACTAATTTTTCCGCCACGCTCGGTTATCCAGAGCTTGTTATCAGGACCCCATAATATCTCCCATGGAAACGTGAGGTTTTGGGTGAGCACCGCATCCTTTAAGGTTGCATCGCCAGGGGTAACTGGTGTAGTTGTTGGGCTTTTTTTACAAGCAGTTAGCAATAGCAAACTTGCAGCAGCAATGTATATAATCCTTGTTCTCATATCCGTGTGTGTTTATAATTGACTGATAATTAACAAACACGGATATCGCTAATTTGTTCGGATGCTGCTATCGATGATAAGATTCGGCCTATTGTATTAACCATTTGTAAAATACCGGGAACTCGCCGCGCCATTGCTTTTCATTGTGCTTTGCTCCTGTAACTACCAGGGGATTTGGTACCTGCATGCGGTTGAACCCTTTCGCCATTAGTACAGAATCCATCTTTAGCACATCGCCCACCTCGTTATCCCCCTCCATATCGCCACAGGCAAAAAAGAACTTCTGCTTTGTACCATTACTGGCGTTGGTTACCAGGGGATACATTTGCGGCGCTATCCAAAACGATGGTGAAAACACCCCGGCCACACCAAACACCTTTGGGTACTTTACTGCAGCATACATCGAGATCAGTCCCCCCATCGAGCTGCCCGCTATTGCAGTATACCTGGCGGCTGTTTTTGTGCGATATAAACTATCGATATGTGGTTTTAAAGTTTTAACGATAAACTCCACGTAGGCATCACCTTGTGTCCTGGCATACTTATTATCGTACGGACTATATTCAGCCATCCGGTACTGGCTATCATTATCTATTCCTACAATTATCGCTTGCTGCTTCACCGGAAAAGTTTTCACCGTTGAATCTACCAGCCAGCTGCCTGCAAAGCTGGTATTTCCAGTAAAAATATTTTGCCCGTCGTGCATGTAAATTACCGGGTACTTCTTGTTAGCTGTTCCATAACCGGCAGGCAGGAAAACCCTGATAGTACGCTCCCGGTTTAATTGCGGCATTTTTATTTGGGAGATGACAACACGGGCGGTGTCGGAAGGTTGAGCGGCAGCATCTAGCATTAAAAACGCGCTTGAAACCGTCAAAGCGATTTTTACAAATAGTTTTATATACATGCCGAAAGATAGCAAATTAGTGAGTCAACCGACCTGAAAAAATGGTAAAGCTATTAGGCAAGTACACCAAACGTATACCCCTGTTTGCTCCAATGTTCCAGAGCCAGCGGTAACGTGTACTTTAACCGGTCGAAGGCCTTTTGGCTATCATGAAAAACTACGATCGAGCCGTCAGCGGTATGTTTGAGCACATTCTTTAGGCATTTCTCTGGTTTAAGATCAATATCGAAATCTCCACTCAGTACATCCCACATAATAATTTTCAGATCCGGCTTAGCTTTTTTCAAAAGGTCAATCTGTTTGCGCTTGATCCGGCCATAGGGTGGGCGAAAGAGCTTACTATGGGTTAAACCGTCGCATTTTAGAAAATTTTCTAAATAAATTTCGCTGTCGGTATCCCAGCCCCGCAAGTGGTTATAGGTATGATTACCTATGGCGTGGCCATCATTTACTACTGCATTAAATACTTCAGGGTGCTTGTTAATATTATCGCCAATACAAAAGAAGGTGGCTTTGGCATCGTACTCTTTTAAAATATTTAACACAAATGGTGTAACAATGGGTATAGGGCCGTCGTCAAAAGTCAGAAAAATACAGCGACTACCCGGCTTCACATGCCATATTAGCTTAGCATAAAGCATTTTAAGAAGCCAGGGACTTTTTACCAGATACATGTCAACTAAGTTTAAGTTGTTTATTAAAATTAAAAATACCTTGCCAAGTAATTCCGTTACTTACCAGTAATATTAATTATGAAACCAAAATTACCCATCACAAAAGTAACCATTGCTTGCCTCTTATTACTTCCAGTATCTATTTTTACAGCAAAAGCCCAGGAATTGATTACCCTGCAAAAGGCTGTAGACCGGACACTCGATCGTAATCTTACCATTAAACAAGCCCAAATAAGCGAGGCTTTAAGTACTGAGGACTATAAACAATCAAAATATAACTTATTACCGGCCCTTAGTGCCGGCCCGCAAGCGTCTTATAACTTCGGTCGTAATATTGACCCGTCTACCAACCAGTTTATTAACCAAAGTATTTTTGCAGTTAGCGGAAACGTTAATGCGCAGGTAACATTGTTCCAGGGAGGACAGTTGCGCAACCAGATCATCCAAAACCGCATTTTAGTTGATGTAAATAAAAGCAACACCGCCAAGGTTAAAAACGATTTGGTGCTGAGTGTGGTAACTCAGTATTTGACCATTTTAACCAACCAGGATTTGGTGACCGCAGCTAAACAACAAATAGATATTGCTAAAATAGCGCTGGACAGGGCTCAAAAAAATTATGATGCCGGCAACCAAACTCTTGCAGATCTGTCGCAAGCTAAAGCTCAGCAATCAACGGCAGAACTTAATTTAACAACAGCCCAAAACCAATTAGACCTATCGGTACTGGTGTTAAAGCAATACATGGAAATGAATCCGCTGGATGAAATAACGGTGGAAAAGCCCGACATCAGTAAGTTTACAAACGTACAAACCAGTTTCGACGGTGCAACAATTATTAAAACAGCTTTGGAAATTAACCCGGATGTAAAGCTTGCAGAGGTTCGTGCCTTGTCTGTTAAGCAATCCATAAAAATTGCGCAGGGCAATTACTATCCCAGTGTTACGCTATTTGGTTCTGCAGGGTCCAACTATTCAAATGCAAGAAGGCTATTTAGTGGGGTTGTACCAAACGGGAGGATTGATACTTTAGGCTTTGTGCAAAACTCTAATCAGGTTGTAACTACTCCCGGGTATGACCAGATACTTACCAAGTACCCGTTTTTTAGGCAATTTGGCGATAACTTTAACCAGTCTTTTGGAGTTAGTCTTCAAATCCCGATATTTAATCGTTTCACAGCGCGTACCTCAGTTAAAAAAGCACGTCTGAATTACGAGAATGCCGAACTGAACACTCAACTGGCTAAAAATAACTTGAGCAAAGTGATTATCCAAGCGGTTTTGGATGTACAATCGGCACAAAAAAAGCTATTAAGTACCGAGCAAACATACCAGGCCAATAAGGAAGCTTTCAATGTTATTCAACAACGGTACAACGTGGGCCTGGTGAATTCTTTAGATTACAATACGTCATTAACCAACCTCAACAAATCTCAATTCGACCTGATACAAGCCCGCTACGAAGTAATCTTTAGAAACAAAGTAATTGATTATTATCTTGGCAATCCTATAACACTATAAACTACATAAAATCCTGAATCAAAAATCATGGGAAAGACTACTAAATATATCCTTATCAGCTTAGGCGCATTGATTGTATTGCTGATTATTTTAAAGGCTGCCGGTATTATTGGCAAACCCCAATTAACGCAGGTGGCTGTTGAAAAGGCCGACATGCGCGATATCAATGAAACAGTGTCGGCAAGCGGCAAAATCAAACCCCACATCGAAGTAAAAATTAGTCCTGAAGTAAGCGGTGAAGTGGTTGAGTTACCGATAAAAGAAGGCGATGTAGTTAAGAAAGGCCAGCTGCTTTGTAAGATTCGCCCGGATATTCTAAAATCGGGTTACGAACGCGCTGTAGCATCCTACAACTCTCAAAAAGCAAGCGTAGGTAACTCATCTCAAATGTTGAAACAATCCGAAGCTACTTTTGCCAACCAGGCTTCAATTTATAAACGCAGCCAGGAGCTCTATAAAAACAAAGTTTTAACCACCGCCGAATATGAGCAGGCTAAAGCCAATTATGAAGGTGCAAAGGCTACTTTAGAGGCCTCAAAGCAAAATGTTATCGGCTCTACCTACGGCCTGGCACAATCTCAAGCTTCTGTAAAGGAAGCGCAGGATAACTTAGCTAAAACAACTATTTATGCGCCGGTTGATGGCGTAGTGTCAAAGCTATCTATAGAAATTGGCGAGCGTGTGCTAGGCACTCAGCAATTTGCCGGTACCGAGATCATGACGATATCTGATTTGAGCAAAATGGATGTAAACGTTGATGTAAACGAAAACGACATTAACCGCATTGCTATTGGAAACAATTCCTTGATTGAAGTTGACGCCTTCCTTGGCAAAAAATTCGAAGGTCAGGTTATAGAGATAGGTAGTTCGGCCAATGTAGTAGGTACCAATGCAGACCAGGTAACTAATTTTACGGTGAAAGTGAGGATAACCGCACAATCATACATGGACTTACTAAAAAAGAATGCCGCTAACCATTCCCCATTTCGCCCTGGCTTAACCGCTACGGTTGATATTCAAACCAACCATGTGAAAGCTATGGCTGTGCCAATTCAATCGGTAACCACCCGTGAAGAAAAGAAAGACACAAAACCTGTTGATAATGGTGCCACCGATGCAAACAAGAAAACTGCCAATACGCCATTAGCTAAAGAATATGTGTATGTTTTCAACAAAGCCACAAATAAAGTAAAACAAGTGCAGGTAACCACAGGCATTCAGGATGATACCTACATCCAAATCCTGAGCGGCCTTAAAGGCGGTGAAGAAGTGGTATCAGCACCTTTTGCTGCCATCTCTAAAACCTTGAAGGATGATATGGTGGTAGAGAAAGTGGATAAATCTAAATTGTTTACAGCAGATAAAAAGAAAGACTAAACCATAGCAAAATTAAGCTTAAAGGCGGAAAGTAATATTTTCCGCCTTTTCTATTGCATTTTAATCCCGTGCTGCGTGGTTTTAACCCAATAGCCTTTTGCCTTTAGCCTTTCACCTTTTTTCACGTAATTTGCAACACAGAATTAGCAATTGGCTCTGTAGCACATTACACTCTTAATGCTTAAGCAAATAAATAAAATACTTGTAGTTGGCGGCGGTAGCTGGGCCACAGCTAATGTCAAAATGCTTACCGATAACACCGTAGATAAAGAGATCTTTTGGTGGATGCGAAATGAGCACGCAGTAGAACACATCAGCAAATTTGGCCATAATCCCAACTATTTAAGTTCTGTTGAAATAAAAGTACCAGCCGCTAATATCTCTGCCTTATTAAAACCATTGATTGCAGCTGCAGATTGCATTCTGTTAAACGTACCCGCTGCTTTTTTAAAAGAGGCTTTGAACGGCATCACCGCGGAGGATCTGGCCGATAAAAAAATTGTATCCGCTATTAAAGGCATTGTTCCTGATGAAAACCAGATCATTGGCGAATTTATGCATCAAAAGTATAACGTATCATTTAGCAATTTCATGGTGATCAGCGGCCCCTGCCATGCCGAAGAAGTAGCTTTGGAGAAACTCTCCTACTTAACTATTGCTTCACAGGATGTTGCGCTGGCAACAGAGTTTGCCTCTATGCTGAATACCCGTTATATAAAAACAATTGTTTCTGATGATATTTACGGTACCGAGTATGGCGCGGTGCTTAAAAATGTTTACGCAATTGCGAGTGGTATTTGCCATGGGGTTGGTTATGGCGATAATTTTCAAGCCGTGCTGATCTCAAACGCTATTCGCGAACTTGAGCGTTTTGTTGACCAGGTACACCCCATCGATCGCGACATCAAAGAGTCGGCTTACCTCGGCGATTTGCTGGTTACAGCCTATTCCCAGTTTAGCCGAAACAGAACTTTCGGCAACATGATAGGTAAGGGTTACACCGTCACGTCGGCACAGTTGGAAATGAATATGATTGCTGAGGGATATTATGCAGTAAATTGCCTACACCAGGTTAACAGGCAGTACAAAGTAGATATGCCCATTTGCGAAGCTGTATATGCTATTTTGTATAAAAAAAGCTCCCCCACTGTCGAAATGCGTAAACTGGCAGAGAAATTGAGTTAGTTAAGTAAATTAAATAACTTAATACCTCTATGAAACGTATATTCAAATCAACTTTGTTTGCCGCAGCCTTGCTTGCAGCATCAACAACTTTTGCACAAACTCATAAGGACACAACTTTAGGCGATAAAATTGGCCACACTGCTAAAAAAGGTTGGAAAGCGACCAAAAAAACTGCTGTTAAAGTAGGCGACAAAACAGCCGAGTTGGCCTCGAAGGGTGCTTCTACAGTTGCGGACAAGAAATATGATGATATGGTTACCGCCAGCGGAAAAACTGTTTATATCGATAAAGACTCACGTTACTATTACGTAAACAAAACAGGTCATCATGTTTACGTTAAAAAATCATCTCTGAAAGCTAAGGTAGATTAATTCAAAGAACTAAAAGCACCTGATAAAACAGGTGCTTTTTATAAAACCTTACCTGCATCATGAATATCCACAAAATCATATCGATTAAATTGTTGGCAGCGTGCATACTAGTATCGGCAGCGTGTAGCCAAAAACCGGCCAACAAACAGCTGCAGGGCAATTGGAAATCTAAAGATGGCTCTACCCATCTAAAAATAACCAGCAAGCAATTTTCGCTTGATAATGAATCGGAAGATTACTTCTTAAAAGGCGACACAATATTTACTTCCTTTGAAGGTAACTTGCCATATACCAAATTTGTAATTCAAAAACTAGACGATAAACAACTTAGCCTAGGGTTTCCAGATTCTGTAGCTGTAGAGTTTTCGCGCTAGATCTTTTCTAAAACAAAAACCTCCCGGATGCTGGGCAAACGAGAGGCTTTGTAAACAAAACTAAACTAAAACTATACCTGCGGTAAACTACCCCCGCAAGCTTTTATGAAAACTAATTAACAAATTAGAATCTTCTACGACGTTCTGGCCGCTCTTCGCGGGGTTTACCAGAGAAATCGCGGAAACCACCGCCACCGGCGCTTTTGTTCCTGTCTCTGTTAAATCCGCCTTCGCGTCTTTCACCACCACCGCTTCTTTCACGGTTATAACCGCCACCGCCTTCGCGCCTTTGGTATCCGCCTTCGCGCCTTTCACCGCCACCGCTACGGGTAGTGCTGGTTCCTTCACCGGATACTTCTATCCTTACTTCGCGGCCTTTAAATTCAACGCCTTTGAAATTGTTAGTAACCATTTCAACGTCTGCATTGCTTACTTCAAAGAATGAGTAAACTCCTTTAACATCAATTTTGCCTACTGTACGGCCGCTTATCTTTCCGTTGTTGCAAATGTAACCCAGCAAGTCGCCACGGTTGAATTCATCTACACTTCCAAGATTAATAAACAAACGGGTATATTCTGATTTACCGGTAGCATCGCGCGTTCCGCGCTCGCCACGGTCACCATCACGCATCCTGTCATCAGCCGGAGCATTCAGGTCAGGAGCATTTTTATAATAATCTAAAAAGCGGTTAAATTCTAAAGATGCAAAACGTTTGATTACATCCTCTTTGCTCAGCTCAGCAAACTCATCCATAATACGCGGGATGTATTGCTCGATCTGGCTTTCGTTAACCTCTACATTGTGTACTTTATGCACCAATGCAAATAATTGCTTTTCGCAAACATCAAAGCCAGTAGGTATTTCACCCTTAACAAACTTTTTACCGATGGTGCGCTCAATCTGGCGTATTTTGCCAAGCTCTTTACTGTTGATGATAGCGATAGATACACCGGTTTTACCTGCACGGGCTGTACGGCCGCTACGGTGGGTGTAGTTTTCTATCTCATCAGGTAAACTATAGTTAATAACGTGTGTAACATCATTAACATCTATCCCACGTGCGGCAACATCTGTAGCAATCAATAGTTGCAGACTGCGCTCGCGGTAACGTTTCATTACCTTATCACGTTGTTGCTGAGATAGATCACCATGTAAAGAATCGGCGTTGTAACCGTCTTTAATAAGTGCCTCTGCAATTTCCTGAGTCTCAATTTTAGTACGGCAAAATACAATACCGAAGATCTCCGGATTATTATCAACTATACGCTTAAATGCGGCATATTTATCACGGGCACGTACTACATAGTACTCGTGGTCGATATTCACATTACCTGTGTTTTTTTCGCCCATGGTTAACTCAAAAGGGTTATCCATGTATTTTTTAGCGATCCTTCTAACTTCAGAAGGCATAGTGGCAGAAAACAGCCAGGTTTTTTTCTCGTCAGGAGTGGTGGATAAAATACTGTCAATGTCTTCCTGAAAGCCCATGTTGAGCATCTCATCAGCCTCATCCAATACTACAAACTTAACCTGCGAAAAGTCTATCGCCTTACGGTTAATAATGTCGAGCATACGGCCCGGTGTAGCTACAACGATCTGTACGCCGCGTTTAATCTGGCGTAACTGATCTTGAATACTTGCACCGCCATAAACGGCAACAACATTAACGTTGTTCATTTTTTTGGCGTAGTTCTTAATGTCGTTCGTGATCTGTAAGCAAAGCTCACGTGTCGGGCATAAAACAAGCGCCTGCGGATGATTTTCTTCGAAATCGAGCAGTTCCAATAGCGGCAGTCCAAAAGCAGCTGTTTTACCGGTCCCTGTTTGGGCTAATCCGACAAAATCGTTGCTGCCTGTTAACAATACCGGAATTGACTGTTCCTGGATTGGTGTTGGATTTTCAAATCCTAACTCAGAGATGGCATTAACAATATCATGACGGATTCCCAGTTGAATAAATGGGTTCATGAATTAAAATAACGTATTTGGCTACATCGCCAAATCGAGCGCAAAGGTAGGTTTAATTTCATTACAAAGCAACACCAATTTACCAATTTAAAATTATGGCAATTAACATTACAGATTAAACTATAAATAGCTTAAAATCAGTAGCTATTTTACAATAAACATTTAAGTTAAAATAATGTCTTATAATTTCATGCACATGAAAGTAACACAACCGTTCCCCCAGATCTAATCAGGTAGGAAGATAATAATAACAAGAAGTACGGAATTTAGTAATTCCCCGCCTTATGCTCTAAGATCATGTAGGTGATGCAGCCAACAACAATTACACCCAACACAAATAGGCCAAGAATGCCTTTACGCTTGTCCTGGCGCATCAGCCAAATTAAAAAAGCAATTAACGGCAACACAAATATTGCCCAGAAAATGAGTGATGGAATTGACATATACCTCCCTAACCCCCTGAAGGGGGAATAAAATATTAATATTTTAATTAAACTATCGCCTCTTATTATCCCGCACCCCTTCAGGCGCCGGGGGGCAGTTACATTGGCATCCTTGCCAGCGGAGCAACCTCCTGCCCTACAAATTCGCCTTTTAAAAATTTATAATACCCTGCAATGGCTATCATTGCAGCATTATCAGTACAATATTCAAATTTGGGAATAAAGCAGTTCCAGCCTTTATCGGCGCACAGCTTTGTTAAACCTTCCCGTAACCCCGTATTAGCAGATACGCCACCAGCAAGTGCTATATCAACTATCCCGTACTCCTCTGCGGCACGCTTGAGTTTGTTTAGCAGTATAGTAGCAATACGTTTCTCTACCGAAGCACAAATATCGGGCAGGTTTTCTTGTATAAAATCGGAGTTCTTAGCAACGTTATCTCTTATAAAATATAAAATTGCAGTTTTTACCCCGCTAAAACTAAAATTATACCCGGGAATTTGCGGCTCAGGAAACCTGTAGGCATCAGGGTTGCCACTACGCGCATATTTATCTATCAACGGACCACCTGGATAAGGCAGACCTAAAATTTTGCTTGTTTTATCCATTGCCTCTCCTGCCGCATCATCCAGCGTTTGGCCAATTACTTCCATATCGAAATAATCTTTCACCAATACGATCTGTGTATGCCCGCCGGACACGGTAAGGCACAAAAAAGGGAAGGTTGGTTTATTATCAGCAATGAAATGAGCCAAAATGTGCGCCTGCATGTGATTAATATCTATCAATGGGATATTACTGGCCAGCGCAAATGCCTTTGCAAATGATACGCCCACCAATAAAGAACCTAAAAGGCCGGGGCCGCGCGTGAAAGCTACTGCATCAATATCATTTTTGTTTACTTTTGCGTTCAATAAAGCTTGCTGTACAGCAGGAACAATGTTTTGTTGATGCACCCTGGAGGCAAGCTCGGGCACAACACCTCCGTAAGCTTCGTGAATGGTTTGATTTGCAATAACATTGCTTAATATCTTGCCATCAACACAAACAGATGCGGAGGTTTCATCACAAGAAGATTCGATTCCTAAAATTACGGGCACGTTTATGAATTATTGAATGATTGAATTTGTGATCAGAAAACAAACCATTTACCGATAAATATGTATAGCGATATAGCTAACGCAACAAATCGATAAGAAGCTACTAAATTAAACCGCAAAGTTATTAAAAAACTACTCAAAATAGCGTTAAGCATTGTATTGATAATTCTGCTGCTAATCAGCATTGTGTTAATGCTGTTTCAATATAAACCCGTTCAGACATGGGCCGCAAAAAAAGCGACAGCTTACTTATCAAAAGAGCTAAATACCAAGGTTGATATTAAAAGCCTTTATTTTGTGCCTTTTAAATCAGTTGTACTGGAGGGCATGTACGTGTTAGATAAGCAGCAGGATACCCTGATAAGCACGCCGAAGTTAGCTTTTGAGCTGAGCGGATTTTCAGTATTCAACAGTATTAAAAAGAGGGTACTCGATTTTAAGTCGATTCAGCTTGACAATGGCTCGGTATACCTTAAAAAGCAAAAAGACAGCACCACTAATCTTAAATTTATATTAGACTATTTCAACTCCGGCGGTGATACTACCAAAACCACAAAAACCGGAAAACCGTGGACACTCAACTTTGAAAAGATCACCCTTAATAATTTCCATTTTAAATACAAAAACAAACTCAGTACAGAAGTAATAAGCGGGGTAAATTTCAATGATGTAGACGTAGACCATTTCAGCTTGGTACTGCATAATATGGATGTGCAAAATCACCTGTTTAAAGCCAATATTACGGGCTTAACATTACATGAGAAAAGCGGGTTCTATGTAAAAAACTTTAATGCTAATACTACGATCGATACAACGGCTATCCTGCTGCAGAACCTTAATATTATAACCCCTAACTCGAATGTTAAAAATTTCTTCAGGATGAATTTTAAATCCTTTAACGATTTTGACGATTTCGAGAATAAGGTGAATATGGATGCCGATTTTAAATCATCCCACCTTTCATCAAAAGATGTAGCCTACTTCACCAGCACGCTAGGGAAAATCAATTTCGAACTGGGCGTAGACGGCCGCATACGAGGTCTGGTGAATAACCTGAGAGCAAACAATCTGACTGTTACCGCAGCTCAAGCAACTTTTATTAGGGGAGATTTTCATCTATCAGGTCTCCCGGATTGGGAAAATACATTTCTGCAACTGAAATTTGAGCAGGTAGCCAGCAACAAGAAAGACCTGGATTACCTTTATAAGCATTTTACCGGCAACCCTACTGCCAGGCTTCCGGCAGTGGTAGGTAAATTTGGAAACGTGAATTTTAGCGGCAGGTTTACCGGTTTACAAAATGATTTTGTCGCCTTCGGTACCTTCAAAACTGCACTTGGCCGCTTTGACCCGGATATTAACTTAAAAATTAACAAAAAAGGTATTCCAAGCTACAGCGGGAAGATAAGCACCTCCAACTTTGATTTGGGTACGCTCATTGATGATAAAACACTGGGACGCGCTACCCTCACAGGAAATGTAAGCGGCAGCGGGGATGCCCTTAACAACCTCAATATAAAGGGGAATGCGAATATTAAGTCTATTGGTGTTAAAGGTTATACCTATACTAACCTGGTGACTAACGGCACATTTGCGAAAAAGATAGCGGCAGGTAAGCTGAGCATTAACGATAGGAATATTAAACTTTTTATAAGCGGCAGTGTTAATCTCAATCCCAAATTGCCTGTTTTTAATTTTACAGGTAATGTTGAAAATGCAAGGCTGCAATCTCTAAAGCTGCTTAAAGATACTATTACCTTCAACACTACATTGAATACTAATTTTTCCGGTAACAATCTGGAGAATTTAGACGGCCATATTTTATTGACCAGTATCAGAGTAGCTGATCCGCGAAAGGTTTATACAATTGACACCTTATCGATAGATGCAAACGGCAAAGGGAATGACCGCACGATAGCGCTCAAATCAGACCTTGCAGATGGCAGTATAAAAGGAACCTTTGACCTGGCCACCCTTCCCTCCTACTTTAAAAGCATTGCTAAAAAATATATCCCGTCGTTAAAAACAGATATTGGCAAGCCAAAGCTTCAGCACTTTGATTTTAACCTGACTTTAAAAAATCTCGACCCTGTAACGGCAATGTTTTTTCCAGATTTAAAAATACCTGAGCAGGGTACGTTCCTGGGAAAATTCAATTCGGATGACAAGACGGCAACGCTAACCGGCTTTGTAAAAACCATTAAGTATGGCAAAATAGTATTTCATGATTTCATTATTGATGAAAGCACAAGCGAGGATCTACTTGGCCTCAACTTATCATTAAGCCGGGTGGATCTTACCGACAGCCTATTTATTAAAGATATCAACATTACCAACTTCCTCAAAAAAGACAGCCTTAACTTCAACATAAAGTTATCGGATAAGACAGCAACCAACCAGCTGGATCTGTACGGGCTGGTTGAATTCGGGCGGGATACAACGGCTAAGTTAAAATTGCTGCCATCTGAAATTGTACTGGAAAGGCAAAAATGGAAGATCCAGGATCAGGTGCGGATCAGGTTGCTGGATGGTAAAACCCAGGTATCAGGCTTCGAGCTATCCAACGGAATTCAAAAGGTCAAAATCAATGGTTTTATTTCGGATAATCCCGAAGATCAGTTAAAGCTTAGTTTTCAGAAGTTTAGCATGTCAACGCTTAACCAGCTCACCAAATCATCCGGCGTACAACTTAAAGGTGCACTTAATGGTGATGTGGTGCTTACCTCTGTTATTAAAAAACCAGGGGTGGATGCCAACCTTACCATCGATTCCCTTACCATGAATAAAACGCTTATTGGGGATGTCAAATTAAAATCAAACCTGGATAATCAGCGGGAAGAGGCCAACGTGAAAATGAACATTACGCATCAGGGGTTGGAAACGCTTAATATAGCCGGTATTTACACTTTGGGGCATGATGCTGGCGATAACCTTGATTTTGATGTAAAGATGGACCATACGGAAGCCATCATTTTTGAGCCCTTTGTAAAGGGCCTGGTGTCTGATCTGAAAGGGACAGTCTCTGCCAACCTTAAACTTTCAGGGTCACCAAGCAGTCCCAGCCTCAACGGCGACTTGTCACTAAACAATACCGGAGTTACGGTAGATTATCTAAAAACTGCGTACACGGTACAGCATACGGTAAGTGTAGATAATAGCACCATAACTATAAAAGATATGGTACTGAAAGATTTTAAGGGTGGCACTGGTACCGCTAACGGAACGGTAGATCTTAATAATCTAAGCAACCCCAACATAGATATTACACTGGAAGCTAAAAACCTGCTGGCGCTTAATACTACCTTTAAAGACAATCACCTTTATTACGGAACGGCCTATGGCTCGGGCACCTTTAAGTTCCAGGGACCGGTGGATAACATGAAGATTGATATTACCGCCAGCACCCAGGAGGGCACTATATTTAATATTCCACTTAACACTTCAGCTACTGCTGCCGATTACGACTTTGTCCGCTTTGTTGACCACAATGATACGCTTAAAAAGGTAGTGTCGAAGATCAACGCCTTTAATGGTGTTACACTGAATTTCGACCTCACCATTGATGAAAAAACCATAGTGCGTATCAGCACCGATTACGGTGTTTTAGAAGGAACCGGCCAGGCAAAAAACTTAAAGCTCAATATCAACAGCTTGGGTGACTTTGAGATGTTTGGTGATTTCTTGATCACCTCCGGGAAATTTGAATTTACGGCCAAGGATTTTATAAGTAAAAACTTTGTGGTAAGTCAGGGCGGCACCATCCGGTGGACCGGAAATCCATCTAACGCAGAGATCAATTTAAAGGCCTTGTATGAAGTACGGACAGATATATCGCCGTTGTATAACGCAGCGGGTTTGCAATCGCCTTACGGCCCTAAACAGGTACTGGTGCAGGCTGAGTTGCTGATAACTAAATCGCTGATACAACCTAATATCGATTTCAATTTTAATTTCCCGGTAGATCCTTCCATCAAAGATGATTTAAGCACCTACCTGGCCGATAATAACAACCGCAGCCAGCAGGCCCTAAGCATTATTGTACGGCGTAACTTTGCATCAGGTACCGGTACTAATCTTACCAACCAGGTAGTGGGTACGGCTACAGAAGCGGTGAGTGAATTTGCTTTTAACAAGCTGAATAACTTAATATCGCAATCCAATATTAAAAACATCGATCTTAACATCCGGTCCTTCAACGATGCCAGTCTTGGATTTCGTTTGTTTAACGACCGCCTTTCGGTAAACGGCAGTTTTTACTCAAACAGCGGCTCCAGCGATATTTTCAATAATCGCGGCAGCTTGTTCAATTCTGACTTCCGGTCCTTAAATAAAGATTTTGAAATGCAGTACCTCATTCGTAAGGATGGAAACTTACGTGTGCGGTATTCTTACCGTGCCCTAAACAGTACCACGCTCAATACGATCAATGATGCTTTGGGGGTACAATATGTAAATGGTATTGGCTTGGTTTACCAGCGCGACTTTGATACTTTCGGGGAATTTTTCAGGAACATATTCCGACAGAGCCGACGTGACAAAGCACCGGTTAATCCGCTGCCTGTGCCAGCTACAACTACCCCTGCGGTTATCAACGGAGGCCCCTCTGAAGATTAAGGTAATAATGAGGACGAAGAGAATTAATGCTCACGCATAATAGCGTGATCCATTTTATCTCTTTTTGTTCTTAAGTATGCTTCGTTATGCGGGTTGGATGCTATTTCTATCGGCAGATTTTCGATCACTTCCAATCCGTAGCCGATTAAGCCGGCGCGTTTTTTTGGATTATTGGTCAGCAATCTCATTTTTGAGATGCCCAGGTTACGTAGAATCTGTGCACCAATGCCATAATCGCGCTGATCCATGCTAAAGCCAAGTTTTATGTTGGCTTCTACAGTATCCAATCCATTTTCCTGTAAGTGGTATGCTTTTAATTTATTAATGAGCCCAATCCCACGGCCCTCCTGGTTCATATAGATAATAACCCCTTTGCCTTCTTTGCTGATGATCTCCATCGCTTTGTGCAGCTGAGGGCCACAATCGCAACGGCATGAGCCAAAGATATCACCCGTTACACAAGAACTGTGAACGCGCACCAAAATTGGCTCGTCAGGCTCCCATTCTCCTTTAACAAGCGCAAGGTGATTTTCTCCGGTATCCATCTGCGTGTAGGCAACCATATCAAAATCTCCCCACTCGGTTGGCATTTTAACAGATACTTCCTTACGTACCATAGATTCGGTACTGAGCCTGTAGGCAATAAGATCTTTAATAGAAACGATAACAAGGTTAAACTCCCTGGCCATATCCAATAGTTCTGGCAGGCGGGCCATGTCGCCATCCTCTTTCATTATCTCACAAATTACGCCGGCAGGTTCAAAACCAGCCAATACCGAGAAATCAATCGCGGCCTCAGTGTGGCCAGATCGGCGTAGAACACCGCCATCCTTAGCAATCAGCGGGAAAATATGCCCCGGGCGACCCAAATCATCCGGCTTAGTTGCAGGGTCTATTAAAGCAAGCGTGGTTTTAGAACGGTCTGTAGCAGATATACCAGTGGTACAGCCATGGCCCAGCAAATCAACAGATACCGTAAAATTGGTTTCGTGCGAGGTTGTATTGCGCGTAACCATTGGCTCCAATTCCAGCTCACTGGCTCGTTGTTTGGTAATAGGGGCACAAACCAATCCACGCCCATACTTAACCATAAAGTTTATGGCCTCTGGCGTGGCATTGCGGGCAGCAGTTAAAAAGTCACCTTCATTCTCGCGGTCTTCATCATCAACAACAATAATAGTCTTACCCGCTTTTATGGCTTCTATTGCTTCCGGTATGGTATTGAGCATTTCTTTAAGTTTTCCAGGCCCCATAGGTTACTAAATAACTTGAGGAGCACCACAAATTTAAATGATAATTAAATGATAACCGTCGGTAATTTGTAAAACTATGCGGGGGTGCTTGCCTTGCGGTTACGAAGGCGTTTGAAATACCGTTTGTAGATATCCATATCAAATAATGCGGAGTCTGTAGCAGCTTTGTAGCTTAAAAAAATCCCGATAGGGAAAAGCACGGCAATAGCTATCCATGAGCCAATAATTGGCGACAGGTCACCTTCTTTTGCTGATTTTTCGCCTATGGTACCAATAATGTAATAGATTAAAAAGAAGATCACGGATACCACAACAGGCAGGCCTAGGCCGCCCTTACGGATAATTGCGCCTAGCGGAGCACCAATCAGGAACAACACGATACAAGCAGCACCCAGGGTAAACTTCTTATGGTATTCCATAATGTAGCGCCGCACACTTTTGGTCGACTCCTTGTAATTATCGGTGCGGTTTTTTATCATATCCTGGATCTGCTTCACTTCACTCGCAGCATTATTATATGCATTAATTTTGTCGCCCGGTCCACCCAGCTTAATACTGTCTGCCGGCACCAGGTGCTTAATAACGGCAGATTTAAGTGGTACGGCAAAATACCTGATGTAAGGCTTTATGAGTGCATAATTAGTACGCACCGTGCTGTCAACATTGCGGTTTGCAGAATCTACATAATGCTGGATCTGTTTAAGATCCATCATCATCGATGCACTTCTGAATTCGTTCTCATTAGTCCGCGTCATATTAAATCCAGAAAGATCAAATTTTTGCTCCCTCTCTTTAAAGCGAAAGCGGACCAACTTTTGACGCGCAGAGTAATTGTTTTCGCTTGCCTGTTCTTCGTACCTTACCCCATCCTTCAATTGCAGAATAAGATAAAGATCATCTTTGGAGCGATACATTAACCCCGATTTGGCAAAGGTTACGCTTTGATTGGTTTCCAGCTCACTGTGCTGATAGATCATGATGTTGTGCAGTGTCTGCCCATCCGGGTCTTTTTCTTTTACACGAATAGAGTATCCCGGGAAACGGTTGCTGAATATATTCTCGGGCAAAAGATCCGCAGACTTTTGCTTGCGCGCATCGTACAACAAAGAATAATATTTAAGATTAGCCCGGGGTAGCATCCAATCCGAAAAAGCAAAAGCTGCTATACTTAATATCACCACTACCACCATCATAGGATACATGGCACGGCGAAGCGAAATACCCGCCGATTTGATCGCTACCAGTTCATAATTTTCACCGAGACTACCATATGTCATGATAGATGAAAGCAATACAGAAAGTGGAAGTGCCATTGCCACGTTAGTGGCAGAGTTGTACATCATCAGCTCCAGGATGATATACCATTGAAAGCCCTTGCCAATCAGATCGTCGATGTATTTAAACAAAAACAACATCAACAGCACAAACATCACAATAAACAAGGTGACAATAAAAGGCCTTATAAATGATTTGAGCAGTAATAGATGGATCTTCTTCATCGGGCGGATTCAGCGGCACCAATAGCCGCGTACTGCTTAACTATAATTATAGCAGCATATTGTTTAAACGGCGCAAAAATAAGGAAAATATAAGATTTAAGCGCCAAGCACGCCGATGAGATAGTCGATCTGGTTATCCCAAATCTGTTTACGCTCGGTAATAGTATCTTCAGTTGCGAAATCTGTAATGCTCAAAGCTACATCATTTGTAAGCTCATCCTGGATGATTTCCATCTCAAAATAGGTCTGCGGTTCATCATCCAGCCACTTAAAACGCACTAATTTATTCTCTTTAATGGCTATAAGCTTGGCATTTTGCTTCTCACCGTCCCAGGTAAAAGTATAGATCTGGTCGCGTACGCTAACATCATCTGCAAACCATTGGGTTAACCCATTTGCTTCATTTAGAAAAGTATACAGAATCCTTGGGGAGGATTTTATCTCATATTCTATGTTGAATTTCTTCTTTTCGGGCATGTCAGGATTAATGGTTAGCAATCAATACAATGTAAATGTTAACATTTTTTCTAAAGAAAACGAATTTCTGCTATATTTGCAAACCTTTTTCAGGAACCATCAAATATAACTGAATGAGGAAACACAACAACATGTTGTGATAAAACCACCCGGCGGGGTAGCTCAGATGGTTAGAGCGTAGGATTCATAACCCTAAGGTCGGCAGTTCGATCCTGCTCCCCGCTACTCTTAAAAGCCTGTTACGATATTCGTGACAGGCTTTTCGTTTTTGTTAACGGCTACTGCGCTCAAAAAAATTAACCGCAACTAAATAATAACGCTACTCGTATAACTAGCCAGTTAAAAAGTTTATTGGAGTTTAGTTTGTTTGGTTGAACTTGAGCCTTGGTACTTGTACCAGGGCTTTTTTAGTTAATTAATTTTGGCATTACATAAACGTGCTATTGTTCACGCGTATCAGCCGGCAATTGCTTAATTTCAATGTTCCTAAAATCAACTGGCTGCCCCTCGCTTTGCAGGGCGATAAATCCGCTACTCAATAACACACCGTCATGTTTATATTTTGGATCGTAGCCATGTACTATTCCACCACCAATAGTAGGCTTTGAATATTGCAAAACTGTATCACCATTAATAATATGCGTGATGATTTTACTCCCTAAAACGATTAGTTCCCCCTTCACCCATTGATCGCCATCATATGTTTTTGATGTTGAATTGATACAATGATCGGGAGATACGGTGCCTTTATAAACAACATCGGTCCCGGGCGAGCACATATTTCCGGTTGGTCGTGGCTTCCCATCCCCTAAACCACCCAGTAACTGCATTTCAATGGAGATAGGCCAGTCCTGATCTTTCAGCATTGTTCTTGGGTCTTGCGAGTGAAACATTACACCGCTATTAAGTAATGTGTAATCGGGTGCACCTTTTTGCTGCTTCCCAACAAAACGGTACTCAAACCTTAAATGAAAGTGAGAAAAGGATGTTTTGTAATATAAGTGGCCAAACTGATCGTTAAAATCGCCATATTGATCATAGCTCACCCTAATCATGCCGTCTTCTACCCGGAAAGTATTGCCATAGTTTTCACCAACAACATGATGATTGATCTTAACGAACCAATCGTTAATATCAGAACCGTTAAAAAGCTTTTTCCAGCCTTTACGGTCATCAATTTTCGCTGCCATTCTTTTCGTATTGGAACAGGCGAACAGCAGTAAGCAGGAGAAAATAATAATACCTCGTGTTAGTTTCATAAGTGAGTGGTTTTGTGCTTAGTGATTAGGATATGATCGAACATCCCCTCCCTGGTACTATTATTCAGAATACCTGCCGGATTGCCGAAAACTCAGGTTGTCAAATTAGGGTTGTGCAGTTATTACATCTACTTCAGCATATCCTATATTTTCGTTACCTTCTGTATTCTTTAGGGCCCTAAATTTAACATAACGCGCTTGAACGCTCGCAAATTTTTTAATTTGTATCAGCGGGTTGTTTTTAATATTTGCGAACTCTCCTTCATCAACCAATTTCCACTCTTTATTATCGGGCGATACATAAAATTGATATTGGCTAATGATCCCTGGACCCCAAATACCTGGATCTGGCAAGTACCTAAAACCAGTTAAACTTTCTTCCCCCCCAAGATCAATCACCAAATCGATCGGCAATTTCTTGTTTATATTTTTTGGATGCCATACGGTAGAAGGGTCTCCATCTAAAATTGCTTTAGCCTTTTCATCATCAGTGCCCACAATTATCCAATCCTTTCGGGGGAGATCAAACTTCTCGCCTATTATGGGGCTGTTTTTGTTAGTAGCAGTGTCACTGGCTACTGCTTTTATTTCTAATCTTCCATCAGTTTGAAATGGGCCGCTATACTTCTTTGAAGCAATGCCCGGCGCGCTTCCATCTAAAGTATAATAAACCACTGATTCTTTATCGGCAGGCATTATAATTATTTTACCCGATTGGTCTCTGATAATGGATGGCGCAGTTAGGATCTGTTGCGCGTTATATACACCAATGTTCGAGATGAGCGGGCAACTTTTCGAATCGGTAATAGTTAAACGTATCTTGGTGGCCTTTACACTTGGGAAACGTAAGATACGTTTGTAGCCAATTGTTGTAGCCATGGCTACATCTTTCCAACTACCGTTAATCAACGCTTCAACTTTGAATGTTTTCACCCTTTGCCCCAATCGGATATATTCCTGGACCAGGAAACGGTTAAATGAAGTGGCCCTGCCCAAATCAATGGTTAGCGAAGCGACGTTTACCTTATTATTTGTAGCCCAATAGGTATCTGTATTATTGTCAACAGCTTTATCAGCGCTAAATTGTTTACTGTTACCACGAACATTAGAAGCGGTAACTTTCTTCGATCTTGCCAGGTCTACCGCAAACGCTTCTTTAACCGCATTACCATATTCAGATGCAGCTTTTACGTCTCTTTCATTTATTAAGCCATTTGGCATGATTGGAAAGTTAAGCAGAAAAGTGGCGTTGCGCCCAATGGAATTATAATAAGTGTCCATGAGCTGAGGTAAGGTTTTCACCTTAGTATCTTCACTTGGATGATAAAACCATTCCGGCCTGATAGAGGTATTCACTTCGGCCGCAACCCAACTATCGCCATTCTCTAAACCGTAATGCAGCATATCAAAAGGCACCTCGCCTGTAGCGTTTAGCAGGCTCCAATTTGTTTCGCCAACATAGCCTGCCTCCGTTCCAACCCATCGCAAGTCGCCTCGTTCACCGCCATCGTTCCAGATCACACAGTTTGGCTGTATTTTGTGAATCAGCGCGTAAGTGTTCTTCCAGTCATAATAGGTCTTCCGGTCAATAGTGCGGGTCTCGTTAGCGCCACCGTAATAACCAGAACCTCCGTTAGCCCCATCAAACCACACTTCGAAGATTGGGCCATAGTTAGTCAGCAGTTCGGTGAGCTGGTTCCTAAAATAAGTGATGTATTCGGGCTTGCCATAATCTGGGTGGTTCCTATCCCAGGGAGACAAATAAATGCCTAGCTTCAATCCATATTCTTTGCAGGCATCGGCCATTTCTTTAATTACATCCCCCTTTCCATTTTTCCATGGAGCGTTTTTAACGGAGTATGCGGTATAGTCCGACGGCCAGAGGCAAAAACCGCAGTGGTGCTTTGCGGTTATAATAACCCCTTTCATGCCAGCTTCTTTGCATGTTTTTGCCCATTGCCTGCAGTCCAGTTCTTTTGGGTTAAATAAATTCACATCTTCATTTCCAAATCCCCAAGACTGGTCTGTGTAGGTATTCAATGAAAAGTGCACAAATGCATACGACTCCATCTGTTGTACCCGAAACTGGTTAGTGCCAGGAACAGGGCCAAATGGCTTTGGCGCAGTGATCTGAGCACTGGAATACCTGTTTACAGAAAAAGAAAGAATGATAACCCAAAAAATAAACTTATTCATAATTAACCGAGCGCTTACTGTGATTAAATAATTGGTTTTAAGAGCCATAACCAGCTATCAATTTGCTGATTTTTAGAAAGATCGAGCTACGGCGCTTTACTACTAGATCTCTCCCGTTTCTATCAACAATTAACATTTATGATCAGGCTTTTCAAACTTAAATTGAATTACCGTTAATAAGCAGTGTTTTAGTATTTTTTTTAAGATTCTACGCTTTTATTTTACAACTGACTTAACCAATAAGGTAGATAATCCACAATAAGTTATGAAAATTAATTGCCGTTGGTCATCACGATCTGACTTATCAGCAAATTCAAAAAACACGTTTCATAAACTTTGAAAGTTGATATGATCACTTTGAGTAAATAAAAAGATATTTCCTTATCACAAAAGCGCGTGCTACACAAATTAATTTTAGCAATCATCAACTAATCAGAAAATCTCTTCAAAAAAAGCTTGAATTCACCAATAATTAAGAGAAAAGGACCAACATTTTGACTAGGACACGATGTATTGTTAGTGAGTATTTAATTTTTTGCATAAATTATCAAATCTGACGAATTATCAGAACTAAATAAATTATGCAAGTCGATAAAATCATTAAAAAATAAGAAAATAGGAACAAAATCGCATTCTTTTTATACTATTTTATAAATTTTACGTATTTCATTAATAGTATTCCTATATTGGCTTAACAAAGATTCGCTATGGAGATCTTTTCTCTCTTTGCGTAATTATTAGCATCGATTTCATTATTTAAGAGCAGTTTTAAAATTCAACTGCAGAGGCAACTTATTTACTGCTTTCAATCGAGCCTAGTTATTGTTCTATTCATCAACGAAAGTTAATACTGATTGAACTTATCAACCCATTTAACATATCATTAATCCTAAATTGTATATATGAAGAAAATCTACCTATTGATTACCTTGCTTTTTTTAAGCTCAAGTATTGTTTTAGCCCAAAACCTAACCGTTACAGGAACGGTCACCAGTTCAGCTGATAATTTACCCATGCCGGGCGTTAGCGTGCGTGTTTCCGGCGGCACGACGGGCACCAGTACGGATAAAAATGGCAAATATCGTATCGCGGCTGCAACATCTGCCGATTTAAGCTTTAGCTATACGGGCTTCAAACCCTTAACCGTATCTGTTAATGGCCGCACAGCTATCGACGTGACGCTGGTAAGTGAAACCTCACAGCTGAACGAGGTGGTACTAATCGGCACCCGGTCGGCGGGCCGTGTAAAACTGGAAACAGCGGTACCGGTAGATGTTGTTAATGTAAGCAAGGCCGCCCAAGTAACCGGTAGGTTAGATATTACCGACATCCTTAACTATGCAGCGCCGTCCTTTAATTATAATAAACAGTCCGGCTCTGATGGTGCCGACCATGTTGAACTGGGAACTTTAAGAGGCCTTGGACCAGACCAAACCCTGGTTTTGATCAACGGTAAACGCCGTCATTCCACGGCCTTTGTGTCGGTCTTTGGCACGCGGGGTCGCGGTAATTCAGGAGTAGATTTAAGTTCAATACCGACTGCTTCAATCGACAGGATAGAGATCCTGCGCGATGGCGCATCTGCCCAGTATGGCTCAGACGCTATTGCAGGCGTTATTAACCTGGTGCTTAAAAAAAATACAAATGTTTTTACGGCTAACGTTGGTTACTCCGGTTATTACGATCCGGCCTTTAATAGCGGCAAAAGTGTTGTTTCAGACTACTATCCGCACGGCGGTGCTATTGATGGTAATGGTATCACCATAGATGCTAATTATGGCATCGCATTAGGTAAAAACAACGGTTTCCTGAATATCACCGGAGATTTTTCTAAAAACGGAAAAACTTTCCGCCAAACGCATGATACTACCACTTCAAATCCGCAGGCATTACCGATCAACCCTTATCGCCGTGCCAATGGCGATGGTTCGGCCACTACCGGTTCCATTTTTTATAACAGCGAGATCCCATTAGCAGGTACCCGCACTACCTTTTACAGTTTCGGTGGTTACAGCTACAAGTCATCAGATGCCTATGCCTTTACCCGTAACCTCTCTGGCCGGCCCGAGCGTTTTCCTGCGGATTATGCTTCAACCACTGGTATAGTGTTCATGACACCGGATGGCGATTCCTACTATAACCCAATTATCCAGACGCATAATACCGATGTCTCCGCCGCATTTGGCTTAAAAGGAACTTTGGGCGAGGCTTGGGATTGGGATCTGAGCAACAACACTGGTAACAATAAATTCCATTTTTTTGGAGATAAGACATTTAATGCATCATTAGGCGCCGATAAAACGCACTTTGACGACGGCGGCTCCGAGTTTTTACAGAACACAACCAACCTGAATTTTAACAAGCATTTTGCAAAAGCAGCTCAGGGTTTAAATCTTGGCTTAGGCGGCGAATATCGTTATGAGCGCTACAAAATTTTTGCCGGAGAAGAAGCTTCCTACAAAAACTATGATCCTAATGGTGTACAGGCGGCCGGTTCGCAGGGCTTCCCGGGCTTTCAACCAGCGGATGCAGTGAATGCAAACAGATCAGTGTTTGGTGTATATGCAGACCTGGAACTGGATATAACAAAAAAATGGCTCATAGATTTTGCTAACAGATACGAGCATTACAACGACTTCGGATCAACCTTTAATACCAAATTTGCTACCCGTTATAAAATCACCGATAACTTCAATATTCGCGGGTCGTTGGGTACAGGTTTTCGTGCTCCTTCTTTACAACAGATCAATTACAGCAATACCTTTACAAACGTACAGGGCAGTGTAATTTCAGAAGTAAAGATAGCGCCAAACTACAGCCCTATTACTAAAGCGGCCGGTATTCCAAATCTGCACCAGGAAAAATCTAAAAATGCAGGCTTAGGCTTCACTTATAAACCAGTACCCGAGCTAAGCTTTACCGTGGATGGGTATATTATTGGCGTGAAAGACCGCGTAGTACTATCAGGTCAGTTCAGCGCAGCAGATCCAACACTCGATCCATCTTTTACTAATGCATTAAATGCTTTGCGAGTAAGTGCTGCCCAGTTCTTTGCCAATGCAGTCAATACAACCAACCGTGGTTTGGATGTAGTGATCGACTATAGTAAAACCATTGGTGTAAACCGTTACAAATTACTGTTCACCGGGAATTTCCAAAGCATGGATATTGATAAAGTCAACTATCCGCCAATATTAGGTACTACTGCCGCCTTACAGGAAACGTTCCTGAGTTCGCGCGAGAGAAAATTTATCCTTGCTTCGGCTCCGCCGCAAAAATTTGCGTTGAACCCGGAATTCGGCCATAAAAGCTTAACCATAGGAGCGCGGTTTACCTACTTCGGTAAAATAGACCTGCTGGGTTACGGTGACGGCAGCACACTTACCCCAACAGTACCAACTGATGACGGAACTAAACAATTAGCTGATGAATACATTTACAGCGGCAAGGTTACCAGCGATGTGTACTTTTCTTTTAAAATGACTAAGGCAGCGCGCTTTTCTATAGGTGCGGATAACGTTTTCAACGTTCACCCCGACCTGGCTTATGTACAAGGTGCAAAAGGTTATGCTTTCAATAACGAGCCTTCTGGTCCTTTTGATGCTGTACAAATGGGGCAAAATGGCCGCCGCTTTTTTGCGCGTATAGGTTTTACTTTTTAAACTACACTAAACTAATTATACTAAAAAGCCGCTGACGCATATGCTCAGCGGCTTTCTTTCCTTAAGCTCCCCGGTCTTGTTTCTGTGCTCTGCCAAATTTGTCGACGATAATTATGCCAACCGATTGACAACACCATTGTCAGGCTCTTATTTCTTCTTCAAAGTTTCGGCAATTGCGCGCTCCACCAAAGGCTCCATCACTTTGTAGCCAGCCAGGTTGGGATGCACACCATCTATTGTCAATTCCTTCTTGAACCCTTTGTCGACATTCACGGTAGCAATGTAATAATCAATAAAAGTCAGCTCGTTCTTTTGTGCGTATTCTTTTAACAATTGGTTGAGTTGAATAATTGCTGGTACAGGATTTATTCCCGGATGCCATGGAAAAGCATATGCCGGCAAAACACTAGATAATATCACCTTTATGTGATTTACACGGGCCAATTCGGCCATCGAAAATATATTACCGGCCACATTTTCAATTTTGGAAGGGCCGGTATTCTCAGCGATATCATTTATACCGGCAAGTATTACAACTACCGCTGGTTTCAAATTAATAACATCTTCCCTGAACCGTACCAGCATTTGCGGTGTGGTTTGCCCGCCGATACCCCGGTTGATGTAACCCTTCACCTTAAAAAAATCAGGATCGGTATTGATCCATCCCTCAGTAATAGAATTGCCTAAAAACACAATCCGTTTTTCACCGGCTGTGGGATTGCGTATTTTATCATTATCACTAGCGTATCGTTCCAGCCAGGCCCAGTCGTTATGAACGCGATGCTCAATCATCTTTTGAAAATTTTCCCAATCCTTTTTTTTCTGCTCTTCTGTCTTTTCCTCGGCGGCTTTTTGTACTTTTTGTGCGTTCGCCGTTTGGCACAATAGTATGAGGGCTAAAACTTTTAAATATTTCATAGTATAGCTTAATGCTTAGGGTTATGTGGTTTATTCAAAACTAACAAAGATCATACAAAATAAAACGATTTAGCAATTAAATTAAGTTGAATGTATCCGATAAAATTTAACGTTCGGCTTCAATACGGAAAGTTAACTCTTCTGCTATTAACATATCACAATATTTCCCCGGCGGTATATGCACAGTCACTGACTGTAATAAAAGCCCTAAACAGCTGATGATTGATTAGATGCGATACCATAGTACTTGCAGAACCTGATTAAAACTTTGAGCTGCTCAGACAATTCACTAAATTGTTCGATATTTGCATCATCCCTGACATTTTACATCCGACATATATGAAACACGACGAAGTAGTTGCCGCTTTAAAAGTTATTTCCGAAAAAGGAATGGCCATCCATATCAGCAAGGATGATTTGAAAGATTTAAAGGGTTATAACCTTATTGATATTGCAAAAGGCGCAGAAAATGACAGATCTCCTGCTTGTACGTTAACAAAGAAAGGCCGGGTTATGTTAAAAGCCAACACCAAAGAAAAGCCTGAAACTAAAGATCTGCCGGAATAGGTATTTGTAAGCACTAGTCTCTGATATAAGCCACACCTTGCTGATATTCCGATTTCTTAACCTGTTGCCTTAATGCCTCAAAGCTTTTAGTGGGCCCTTCTGCCGCGAAGAGGTTGATCAACCAGGCAGGGATGTCACCTGCCGGATCTACCTGAAGCGTATAAACAACTTTAACATTATTTTTTCCGATAGGCGTAATAACCCACTCGCCTTTTGATTCGGTTATCCTCACAATTCCCTCTTTTGCGGGCACCATGCCATTCACTACCGGCCCATCTACCGTAACAACTTTGTTTTCCGGATTTTGATGAACGGTGAGATGTGCAACAAAATCGCGGTTTGTAGCAGGCCAGGGGATGCTTACCTCTGAATAGTAATAAACTTCAGCTGGCGATGGTTGCTTAAGCAATATGCATGATTTGGTATGATATACCCATTCAGTACAGTTTTTCACGTCCATTAAAACTTTCACCAGCTGTGATGCCGTTGCACTAATATCGCACTCCACCTTTATTGCTTTAAATTTAGATTTTGGCACCATGCTGGTGGAAACCTTAATCCCATCAGTTTCGGTTTTTGGAGTCCATACGTATTGCGCAGATGCTCCCGAAATTTTCAGCAGCAAAACGAGAAATGTTAAATATTTGTACATGTTTAGATCTTAAAAAAACAAATTTATAAATATTGATTTCACCTAAAACAAGCAGTATAATTTATGACAATCAACAGTGAATGGCAACCTTTCCCAAGCCATTAAAAAGGCAAAATCATATAGTTAGGACTATACGACTTGCAAAAAGTAAAACAATAAATTTCTGGTTTTTTCAAAGATGTATCATCTAATAACATGATACGTGATGCGCGAGATTTACTACTTAACAAAAAAATCCCCCTTTGCAGGAGGATTTTATTTATTGGCTGGCTAAAATTACTTTGTAATCAGATTATACAACTCATCAAGTTTAGGGGTCAATACAATTTCTATCCGACGGTTTTTAGAAAGCGACTCCGGCGTTTCTCCCGGGTCTATTGCCTGAAACTCGCCTTTTCCGGTGGCTGTTAATCTATGCGGATCTACCATCTCGACTTCGGTTAAATACCTCGTTACCGATGTAGAACGCAATACGCTTAAATCCCAGTTATCTTTTATCTGCCCCAAATTCTTAACCTTTTTATTGTCAGTATGGCCTTCTACTGCAATATTAATATCAGCCTCTTTATTTAAAACCGCTGCCAAGGACTTCAGCGCCTGTTTGCCCTTCTCATCAATAACAATACTGCCCGACGGGAACAGCAGTTTATCCGTTAATGACACGTACACCTTGCCATTGCGAATATCAACGCTTAGGCCGCTTTGCTGAAAGCCAAGGAGAGCCTTTTGTAACTTATCACGCAGTGCGTTGGTCGCTTCATCCCGCTTGCGCAAAATCTCTTCAACCTCTTTCAACCGTGCTTCACGTTTTTGCAGATCTGTTGAAAGCTCGTTTACTTTTGATGAACTGGCGCTATAGCTATTATTAAGCGAGTTATAATTTTTTTTCAACGTAACAATATCACCGTTCAACCGCGCGGTATCTGCCATTAATTGTGTCCTTTCCGTTTCGAGGCTCACTGTTCTTGTGTTCAATGAGTCGCGCTCTGCCAACAGGGCTTTATATTTTTTAGGGGATAATACCACACAGGAATGCAGGGCCATTATCACAGATGCGGCTAGAAATACGTATTTTGGTTTCATAATTAAGTATTTAGGGTTAACCGATAGCGTTCTTTAAGAAAACGTTCAGCGGATATAATTTCTCACAGGCGTTTAAGATTTTATCTGTAAGCTTAGCCCCTAACACATCCTTATCGGTTAAAGGGTGCATTACAATAAAGCTTTTCAGCTTAAGTAATTCTATATTCTCATTATCTGGGCTGTAATCTCGCGGGGCTGTTTTCAATTGATCCTGTTTCCTGAGTTCACCAAATAATTTTACGAACTCAGGGTCATCAACTATTTTTTTCAGATCGGCCGCATTATAGTCAATTTCCTGCCGGATAGCTTTAAGGTGTTCAGCCTCGGGCATCCAATAGCCGCCGGCAATGAATGATTTGCCGGGCTGAATCTGTAAATAGTATTCTACACCGCCCAGTTTTACACCGTGTGAAGGGATACTAACGCCAAAATTGTTTTTATAAGGAATTTTATTTTTGCTGAAACGGATATCGCGGTAAATACGCATCACACTCTTCTTTGGATCGAGATCTGCGCTAACACCAGCGTCTACCTGATGGATCTTAGCAATCAGACCAGCGGCCAGCTCAATAACATTTTCCCGCGCTTTATCGTATCGCTCTTTATTCGCCTGGAACCACTCGCGATTGTTATTTTCTACAAGTTCTTTTAAAAAATCGAGTGTATGTACCTGGATCATTCTTCGCCTTAAATTTACTGAACAACGCTATTACAGCAGTTTAGTTTAAGTTAAGCTTCTCTTTACGAATATCCAGCGTAACCTCTTTACGGCGATATTTTTTATACCAGATATATCCACAAACTGCTACAGCCAAATAGGGTGCTGCCAAAAGATACATGATACCAGCATTGAGCCCATTAGTAGCTTTGTTACCACTTTTAGAATTAGACTCAACAGTTGCAGTACACATAGCACACTGCGCTTTAACCGGCACAACACTGCACACCAATAAACCAAAAGTGATTGCCAGCAATAAATATTTGATCGTTTTCATGAATCAGTTTAATTAAAAATGGTAATACGGAGAGATCATCAAATATACGACAACTCCGGATACTGTTACAAATAACCATATAGGAAACGCCCATCTTACCAGTTTCTTATGTTTTTCGACCTGCATTAGCAAACCCTGATAAAAACTTAACAGAATTAAAGGTAAAACACCGGCAGCCAGCACAATGTGTGGAATCAGTATTGACAGATACAGCGTGCGTAGCCCGCCCGCCGCCGCCTTTTCGTCCGCAGCCAAAATGCCATCACCATTTGCGTCGCCATAAAAAGTATCCGTACGCATCAGGTAGTGAAAAAGGATGTAAGATACCAGGAATAACGATGACAGGCAAAATGTAACGATGTTCAGCCGCTTGTGGACAGCGATATTTCCTTTTTTAATAAAGTATAGAGATATCAATAGAAGGACACTGCAAGTGCCGTTAAGTACCGCGTTAAGTAATGGAAGGTATGGTGTAAATGAAGGAGCTACCGCAGGGCCTGGGATAAGGTGACGGTTTAACACGATCACAACCGCTACAACAAAGATTGTAACCCCTGCAACGAAACGAAATATAAATTTATCAGTCATGTTATTTTAGATTCAAGACATCAGAAAAAGAAATGAACAGATCATGGTATATAGTTGATCCGCACCTTAAATGTAAGCGTTTACGCCTAATATAGCGCCTTATCAACTTTGCGTAGTTCTTCGGATATCAGCACTTTAATCTCGTCCTTCAATTTAATTACCTCTGTACGCGAGGTGCCCGAATAATAGCCCCTGATCCTTTTCTCTGCATCTATCAATACCAGCTTGTCATCGAGCACAAAACTACCGTCGCCTGCTTTTAAGGCATTTAACAATACGCCATTACGTGCCAGGTTATATATCGTAGCAGTATCGCCGGTTAAGAAACGCCATTTTTCGTCCGGTTTAAATTGTCCGGCGTATTTCTTCAGTACAGGTTGCGTATCATAGGTAGGGTCTACCGTCACCGAATTAAAATACACCATTTTGTTTTTAGCGTAGTTTATGGCCAGGCTATCCATGTTACTATTCACTGTAGTGCAAACGCCTGGGCAACGGCTATAAAAAAAAGCAAGTACAAAAATCTTTTTATCGAACGACTTAGAAGATACTACTTTTCCGTTTTGATCGGTTAGTTGGAAGTCATCGAGCTTATGATAAATGGTATCAGGGATGAATTTACCATGAAATTTATGGCCGGTTTTGGCAACTGCCTTTGAACCATAAAACGGAAGTGGTTTATATCTGTTTTTGCCCTTTGCGGTTAGCAAATAATATAAAAATCCCGGTAATGCTAATATCATTACCAGGATCAATATCTTTTTAAAGATGGCTGCTTTGCGCATTATAATCTCAAATCCACCCAGTAATGGCTTTCGTTGGTCAATACAAGTATAAGCCCAATAATGAATAAAACAGGTACAACAACTGCAAGCATCAAACCTATTTTTTCAAACTTTAAGTGCATAAAGTAAGCTATGATGTAAAATGCCTTAGCCAATGTTAACACTATATAAATTGGGTTTGCAAAATGCAACGGTATAAATCCTTTAGGGACTAACCAAAGTGCTATAATAAATTCGACAACGGTAATACCTAATAATACACCGAAGATCTGAAAGATCTTCTTCTTGGTCATTCCTTCGTGTTCGCCGTGCTCTGCATGAGCTTCGTTGTGTTCTGACATATGATCGATCAGTTAAAATTTTTAAACTAAATAGAAGAAAGTAAATACGAATACCCAAACAAGGTCCACAAAGTGCCAGTAAAGGCCGACTTTTTCTATCATTAAATAGCTGCCACGTTTTTGATAGGTACCTACTAATACGTTTACCAGGATAATAATGTTGATGATTACGCCGCTAAATACGTGGAAACCATGAAAACCGGTAATGGTAAAGAAAAGATTAGCAAACTGCTGTGTGTAAGTTTCAGATACAGGTGATGGCTTATGGAAATACTCGCTAAGCTCATGAGGAATAGTTCCCCACCAGAATCCTTCGCTGTGTAAATGGTTCCATTCTAATGCCTGGCAACCCAAAAAGGTAAACCCGCCAATAATTGTAGCTACCATCCACCAAATAACTTCCGTGCGGGCCATGCGATGACCTGCTTCAACCGCCAGTACCATGGTTACCGAACTAAGAATAAGGATAAAAGTCATTAGGCCTACGAACACCAACGGAGCACCATGCTCTATCATGCCCGGTACAGATTGGAATATCAGGTCGGCTGCCGGCCAGCTGTTGGCGCTGAAACGCAGCGCGCCATAGGCGATCAATAACGAGGAAAAGGTAAACGCATCCGAAAGGAGGAAAAACCACATCATCATTTTACCATACTCTACATCAAACGGCGATTTGCCGCCAGACCATGGTGTGGTTTTTACTTCATCAATAGGTGATACTTGTGCACTCATGTGTTTGTTAATATTGGTTCAAAAGTAAAAAAACATACAGATAAATCCATATAATATCGACAAAATGCCAAAATATAGAGGACATCTGCATTCCAAATAAATTCTTAACCTGTGGCGTGTTCCTATAACTGCGGAAAAGCGTGTTAGCTAAAAGCAGCACGCCGGCTAGAATGTGTAATAAATGCGTCCAGATGAACACATATAAAAAAGACTGAGACGCATTCGGATTGGTAAAATATACGCCCATACCCGGCAACAGAATAAGCCAGGCGTAAGTTTGTACAGCAAAAAAAGCCACACCAAGTGACAGTGTGATCCATAAGTATAATCGCTGTTTACCAAACTGCAATCCTCGTGCTGCTGCAGAAGACATATACATGGTAATGCTGCTTAGGATAATAATTGCGGTGCTGTAAGTGAATATAGCAGGCAGCTTTATGTTCATGCCAGTACCATGCCCCCCCGCGTATACAATGAATCCGCTGGTTAAAGCAGCAAAAAACATAAACGATGTGAATACGAAAATCCACATATTGAATTTCTTCGGCGCCAGTTGAAGTTTATCTTCCTGTTCTATCTTAGCCATCATTTCACGTTTCCTAAAAAATCAAATAAAAACATTAGCTGCACTACTGGCAGGTAATAAAAAGAGCCAAACATTAACTTGCGGGCCGCCCCAATTTCGAGCGTGCGCAGCAGGTTAAATGCCTGGTATAAAAATATCATACTCATTATTAATGATACCCCTCCAACATAGTAACCGCCGTAACCGTAAAATGTTGGCAACAGGCTAACCGGCACCATTATAATCGCAAAGATAAAGGTAATTGCCGCACTAGCCCTATCTCTTTTACCAGTTGGCAGCAAACGGAACCCCGCCAGTTTGTAATCATCATCCAGCACCCAGGCTATGGCCCAGAAATGCACGAACTGCCACACAAATTGAATACTAAATAAAATCAATGCAATAGTATCTATCCGCCCATGCGGCTGACCAGCTACGTAACCTATCAAAGCAGGTAGTGCGCCTGGAATTGCACCAACAAAAACAGCTATTGCCGAGTGCCGCTTCAATGGTGTGTAAGCAAAAGCGTATAATATAATGGAGAATACCGATAATAAGCCTGTAAGCAAATTCAAAGTACCCAAAAGGTAAGTACCAACCATACCCATACCTAAGCCTAAAACAAGGCCTTGACCGGTGGTCATTCTGCCCGCCGGCATTGGCCTGTCCATAGTACGTTTCATTAACCTATCCAACTTCACTTCAATTACTTCATTAAAGCAATTTGCTGCAGATGTTACCAGGAAACCACCAATAACCAATTTGATCCAGTTGATCCACATGGTGCTGCTGTATAGTGAACCCCAGGTGTCGCCCCCATTTGCCTTTACCGCAATGATAAAGGATATAGAAGCCGAGAACGTAACCAAAAAGGTAAGCCTCAACTTTATCAGTTTACTAAAATCACTCCACTTCATCTGCTCCCCTCCTGCGCGTTTACCGAACTAAATAAATTCAACAGCAAATAAAATTGTGCCCCAAAAACCAGACTAGCCAATACAATATGCGCCGCCTGTGCGAACGGAGGTAGTGCCAAATAGGATAATAAAATGCCGGTCACTATTTGCAACATGAGCATTAAAAATGTAAAGCTCATCAGCTGCTGCTGAATAGAATGCCGGTTAAAAGTTCTTCGAATCAATGCGTACAAAACTACATTCAAAACCAATACCAGCATGGCCATATCCCTGTGCTGGGTAAAAATCTCTCCCGCCTTGCTTGTCCAGCTATCGCGATAACTTCCTTCCAGATGACTTGCTACTGCATCTATTTTTTCGCGTACTTCAGTCCCGAAGGTTATTTGGAGGATACTTAACGCTAAAACCAATAACGTTACTATCGCAACTAGTGGTTTCACACTAAATTTATACCTTCCGCTAACTTTAGCCATGTGATAAGTTGCTATGCTAATAGCCAAAATAGCCAATGCAAGCAGCATATGCACAGTAACTATCCAGGCAACGAGATTAGTAGAAACCACGATAGACCCTAACCAGGCCTGTAAACCAACCATAATAACATTAAGCACACTCAATATCGAAATGAGCTTGTTGCTATTCCAATATTTGAAAGAGTAGACAGCTGTAAGCAGCAGAAATAGGCCTGATATAGCGCCAATCAAACGGTTAATATATTCTGTCCAGGTTCGGGCGCTGTTGAACTCTTCAGGAACCAAAATAGACCGGTCGTTTCTGATCCGCGACGCTAAATCGCTATACCCAAATACATCCAACATCCTGGCAAATTTTTGATTTTTAGCCAATCGTTTATCAGCATAATTCTCCTTGTAATTAGCTGGTAAATCTGATACGCTGGTTGGCGGGATATATTGGCCAAAACATTTAGGCCAATCGGGGCATCCCATGCCTGAGCCGGTACTGCGCACCACACCCCCTGCCAGTATTAATACAAAAAGCAGTATGATAGTAATGAGATTAATTCTTAAAAATGTGTAACCGGATGCGTTTATGCCCATCAAAATATTTCTAAAAAATTAGGGTATCTGCTGTGGAGTTTTAGTTCCGGCACAGATACCCTAAAAGATCAGATCAGTATTTAAATTATTTTACCTCTTCGTTGCTTTTTTGAGTGCTGGTCCATGTAGCGTGCGCCTCTAAACCAGCAGGATTATCTTCAAAATCATGCGGAAGGTTAGAGCTCATTGTTTGAGATAATGGCACAGTTTGCAGGATGTAATCTTCATCTGCTCCAGGCTTACTATAGTCATATGGCCAACGATAAACAGTTGGAATCTCCCCGGGCCAGTTGCCATGGATATGCTCAACAGGTGCTGTCCACTCCAATGTATTTGCCTCCCAAGGGTTTTGTGTAGTTTTCTTACCCCAGAACATCGAATACACAAAGTTGATAAGGAAAGCTACCTGAGCACATGCCGACATAATTGCCGCCCATGTAATAAATACATTTACTGACAACCACCGTTTCATAGATTCAAACTCGGTGAATGCATAGTAACGGCGTGGCACGCCATCAAGACCCATAAAGTGCATCGGGAAGAACACCAGGTAAGCACCAATAAAGGTTAACCAAAAGTGCAGGTAGCCTAATTTTTCATTCATTAAACGACCGTACATTTTAGGGAACCAATGGTAAACCCCAGCCAACATACCAAATATAGCAGCGGAGCCCATCACCAGGTGGAAGTGAGCAACCACAAAATAAGTATCGTGCAGGTTAATGTCAAGCGCAGCGTTACCCAAGAAAATACCTGTTAAACCACCTGAGATAAAGAACGACACCATACCGATAGCAAACAGCATAGCTGCAGTAAAGCGGATATTACCTCTCCATAAAGTTGCAAGCCAGTTAAATGTTTTTACAGCTGATGGTACTGCAATGATCAATGTCGTGATCATAAACACACCACCCAAAAACGGATTCATACCCGTTACAAACATATGGTGTCCCCATACGATGAACGATAATACAGTAATACCTATTAAAGAGTAAACCATTGCATGATAACCGAAGATAGGCTTACGAGAGTTCACAGACATAACCTCCGACGAGATACCCATTGCCGGCATGATTACAATATACACCTCAGGGTGGCCCAGGAACCAGAATAAATGCTGGAACAAAATAGGGCTACCGCCTTCAAACGGCTGTACGCTATTACCGCCGATAACGATCTCTGAAAGGTAAAAACTTGTACCGAAGCTACGGTCAAAAATCAATAACACAACACCGGCAACCAAAACCGGGAATGCAAGAATACCCAGGATAGCGGTTAGGAAGAACGCCCATATAGTTAAAGGCATCTTCCAAAGGTCCATCCCTTTAGTACGCATATTTAATACTGTACTTACATAATTGATAGCACCCATTAATGATGATGCAATAAATAACACCATACTGATGAGCCACAAGGTCATACCCATACCAGAACCCGGCATAGCTTTAGGCAAAGCAGACAAAGGTGGATAAATCGTCCAGCCACCACTTGCAGGGCCCTTTTGTACTAAGAATGAAGACAACATTACTACACTGGCTGTAAAAAAGAACCAGTAAGAAAGCATGTTCATAAATGGCGAAGCCATATCGCGTGCACCTAACTGTAATGGAATTAGCAGATTGCTAAAAGTACCGCTTAACCCTGCTGTAAGAACAAAGAATACCATGATGGTACCATGTATAGTTACAAGGGCTAAATAAAAATTGGAATCTAAACGCCCACCCGGTGCAAAACGACCTAGTAATGTTTCCATTAAAGGGAATTCTTTTTCAGGGTAAGCCAATTGGATCCTAAACAAGATAGATAAGATCATCGCGATAAAAGCCATGGTAATACCTGTCACCAGGAATTGCTTGGCGATCATCTTGTGATCCATACTGAAGATGTATTTGTTCAGGAAAGTCTCTTTATGGTGGTGTCCGTGATCTTCTTCGTGATGAACGACTCCGTGACCTTGAACTGTTAATGTTGACATACTCGCTAATCTTTTTGAATTAATTATTTAACGCTAACCTGTTTTGTTGTGCAGTCGGTTTCACTACGGCAAATTTCAAATCCTTTTTAATCTGATCAGTCAGATAAGGTTTTTGCTGAGACAACCAAGCCTGGTATTCAGTTTCTGTTACCACACGTACAACCTTTTTCATGTTATAATGTGCACCACCACAAATTTTGTTGCAATACACCAAATATTCAAAAGCAGGATCCCCCTCTTTACGGCGCATTTCGCTTGTTGTGATAGTAGGTGTAAATTTAAAGTAAGTTGGCAATCCCGGTACTGCGTTTAATTGTACACGGAAGTGCGGCATATAAACACTATGGATAACATCCTGTGCGTGAATATTAAGCTTAACAGACCTGTGTACAGGTATTACCATCGTATCGGCTTGCAAATCGTCATAGCTATCTTTATCCTTAAAATCTACACCTAACTTGTTGCTGCCATTAACCAGCTTGTAATTGGTTTTACCCAGTTTACCATCGCTGCCAGGATAACGCAATTCCCACGCAAACTGGTGACCTGTAATGTCAACGTTAATAGAGGCAACTTCACCTTTGGCATCAACAGTATTAGTGATTTGCTGCCAGGTAAAGAAACCGAAGATTACAAGGATCGTTAGTACAACAGCCGGCGCGATAGTCCAGATTTTCTCAATCGTATTGTTGTGCGGCAAGAAATGGCCACGACGATTAGCATTATATCGATATCTGAATAAGAACCCGAATAATAGGATCTGGGTAATAAAGAATACGATCATGGTAAGAACTGTTGTAGTCCAAAACATCTCATCAATCCTTACACCATGTACAGACGCAGATGCAGGCAGAATCATTGCTCCCTGTACGCTGAATTCCCAATAAGCACCGTAAATACCGGCTATAAGAAATATGATGCAGCAAACGCCCATAACATTGTGCCAGTTGATCGGCTTTTTATTCTGGATTTGTTGAGTCAGGTCATAAACACGAAGGATCTTACCTACGATGCCAACTACAAAACATACGATTACGAATAACAAAATATAATAACCAGGGCCAAGCCAAACACTTGGCTTATCACCTTCAGTTACAGCCGCGGCGGCAGGTGCGTCTTGCGCCATCACCAGGTTAGTGCCAAACAGCATCAACGCAGCTACAAGCGAAAGCATTTTTTTAGAACTTATTAAACTTTTGAATCCCATTTTATTGGTTTTTATTAATGCTGTATTCCGTTGCAAATTTAACAATTATTATATGTGATGATGCAGGCTCTCTTCCAGGAAAGGGTGTTTTTTGGGCACCAGAGAAGAAACATTGCTCAGGCTGTTTAAAACCAGGAAGGTAAATAAGCCAGCGAAACCAACGAATATTCCTATTTCCTCAAAACTAAAACCCATGTTCTCTTTAACCGTACTTGGCATAATCATCATGTAATAATCCAGCCAGTGGCCAGCAATCAAAATGATACAAGTCCACATCATGCGGTTAGTCATACGTTTTGCATCACGAGACATTAATAACAACAATGGTGCAAGGAAGTTGATAATGATATTTAACCAGAACCAAGGCTTGTATTCAGCTTCCCATCTGATAAAGAAGTAAACGGATTCCTCAGGCATGTTAGCATACCAGATCAGGAAAAATTGCGAAAACCAAACATATGTCCAGAAAATAGAGAATCCGAAGATCAGCTTTCCTAAACTGTGCAGGTGATTGGTTGATGTCCATGACATGTAGCCTTTTTTCTGCAAAAATATCAGGATGAGCGCAATGATAGCTAAACCGCTAACATGCATTGCTGCCAGATTGTACCAACCAAACATGGTAGAGAACCAATGAGCCTCTAAAGACATGATTACACCAAACGCAAATATTGGGAAGGTAAAACCGAATACTACGAGGAATATACAGGCATATTTGAAGCTCTTGTCATAATTAGACATACCACCAACGGTATCCTCTTCTTCAGAAAATTTAGCCAATTTGTAACCAAAAAAGCTATATGCCGATAAAAACACGATTAATGTAGCATAAAAAAATCCTGTGTTAAGAAAAGCTCTTTTACCGAAGATGATCGGATCAAAATTTTCACTGCCAACAGTTGTTAAACCATGCGTAGCCCAGTGTGCGTATAGGTAAGGGACAATTTCTTTCTTACCATGTTCTTCAACCTCGTGAGTATTAAACAAACCGGCGGTCACCACAACTAATAAAAAAACACTTGCAATCGGCAGCAGCTTAGCCATCGCCTGCGGAATTCTAATCAAACCTGCAGACCAGCCTGCCTGCGCTACGTAATTGTAAGCGCAAAAGAAAACGCCGCAAGTACACACACAAACAAAGTAATATGACATCAGCAACAAGTTGCTATAGGTACGTTGTACGTGTTCGCCGCTAAATATAAAGCCAGCCACGATACACACTACACCAATTACAATCGCCGCTAAACTAAAAGTTTTCGCGTTTCCTGTAAATTCAAATTTTTCGTCGAAACTATTATGATTCTTCATTAAAAATAATCTTATAATTTTTGTAATTGGTGAACATACATCACTATTTTCCAACGATCCTCCGGTGCAACCTGAGAAGCGTATGAACCCATAGAGTTTACTCCATAAGTTATAGTGTGATAAATTTTACCATCTGTAAGGTCTTTCATAGCACCGCCACGCGAAGACTGTCCTTTTGAATAGGATGGCGGAGCTGGGTACCCGTGCTGCACTACCAAACCATCTCCCTGGCCAGTAAGGCCGTGGCATGGCGAACAAAAGGTTGTAAACAATACTTTGCCCTCGGCGAGATGCTTTGGAGTCTGCGCTATCAGGCTGCTAACTTCAACACTTGACTTATCGTAACCATCTTTGGTGTTCGCATAATCGAACTTTTTAAAACCGATTGGAATAGTACCTGCAGGTGGAACCTGAGCAGTTTTGCCATCCTTAAATTGTGTGTTTGGCTGATCCGGATCGTATGCGGTATGCTCGTACATATTGGGAGCATATTCCCAACCTGTGCTGCGTTTATCCTTGCACGATGTAATAACGATCGATGCAGCGATAACGATAGCAGTTGTGCCCAATATTCTAAATTTATTCATAGCTAACATATTTTCTGTCGTTATGCTTTACTTCTACAGCGCCTGCTTCTTTTAATAAATTGGTGATATCATCATGTGGAATGTTACCCTTTGCATCGATCGCTATAACAAAACGATCATCAGTTGCGCGAAGGTCCATCACTCTTGGCGCACGGCCCGGAAAAAGGTTAGTCGCGGCAAAAAAGGTAAGAGTCATCCCAAATGCAGTGAATAAAATTGTCCACTCAAAGGTGAAGGGTACAAAGTTTGGTATCGCAAAACTTGGTTTACCCCCAATGTTCATTGGCCAATCATGCACCAGTGTATAGTACACAATGCTGAAGATAACCGTCATTCCAAGGCAGCCGAAACAAAATGCTGCATAACCCAACCTTGATTCTTTTATGCCTAATTTATCCTCAATACCATGGATAGGCATCGGGCTATATACATCATAAATAGGGATACTATTCTTTTGCAGCTTCTCTATCCCGTGCATCATGTGATCGGGGTCGTCAAATAAGCCTAATATAAATTTTGTGCTACTCATTTTTATACTTTTTCGTAATCAGACATATCAACACTATCGTACTTAACTAACGACTCCTTGTAGTATTGTACTTCAACCGGATCAAGGTGACCCTCTTCGATTAATTTTTTCTTCTGCTGCTCACTCGCTGTACCAAGTAATAGTTTCACTTCAGCAATCGCAACAGATGGCAATACGCGAATGAATAACAAGAACATGGTAAAGAATATTCCGATAGACCCAACGAACACGCTTACGTCTACCCAGGTTGGGTAAAACATCACCCAGCTGGATGGTAAATAATCGCGGTGTAATGAAGTTACGATAATCACAAAACGCTCAAACCACATACCGATGTTAACCACAATAGACAAGAACCAAGAGAATTTGATGCTTCTGCGCAGTTTGCTCGACCAGAATAACTGTGGAGAGATTACGTTACAGCTCATCATGCTCCAGTAAGCCCACCAGTACGGACCAGTTGCACGATTAATAAAAGCATATTGCTCATATTCAACCTGAGAGTACCATGCAATAAAGAACTCAGTAATATATGCCACACCTACAATAGAACCGGTAAGCATGATGATCTTATTCATCGATTCAATGTGGAACATAGTGATATAGTTCTCCAGACCTAATACCTTACGGGTAACAAGCAACAATGTTTGCACCATAGCGAAACCCGAGAAGATAGCACCCGCAACAAAGTATGGCGGGAATATGGTAGTGTGCCATCCCGGCTCAAGCGAAGTAGCAAAGTCAAAAGATACAATAGTGTGCACCGAAAGTACAAGTGGCGTAGAGATACCGGCCAGGATTAGTGAAACGGTTTCGAATCGCTGCCAGCTTTTTACAGAACCAGTCCATCCAAACGAAAGGATAGAATAGATCCGGCGGCGTAAGCCTACAGCACGGTCACGGATTGAAGCGATATCAGGCAGTAAACCTGTGTACCAGAATAACAAGGAAACCGAGAAGTATGTAGAGATCGCAAACACGTCCATCATCAATGCCGAGTTCCAGTTTACCCATAATACATATTGGTTTGGAAGCGGTAAAGTAAAGTAGGCTAACCAAGGGCGGCCCATGTGCGCCACGATATAAGTGGCCGCGCAAATTACCGCAAAAATAGTCATCGCTTCTGCCGACCTGTTAATAGAGTTACGCCAGTTTTGACGGAAAATTAACAACACCGCAGAGATAAGCGTACCAGCGTGACCGATACCTACCCACCAAACGAATCCGGTGATGTCCCAGGCCCATCCTACTGTTTTGTTTAGTCCCCATGCACCCAAACCGAACCAGAATGTATAGCTGATTGCAACAACCCAAAGCAGGGCACCCATGGAGGCAACGGTAAAGCCAATCCACCAGGCCTTATTTGGTTTATTTTCTACAGGGAATAATACATCGTTAGTGATCTTGGCATAGGTAATATCCTTGCCCGTAAGTAACGGTTCCCTGATTATTGATTCATTATGATGAGATGCCATATAGTATAAATCTCTTGTAATAATTAAGCCTGTAATTCAGCAGTTGTTGTATTTCTAACTTTCACCTGGTAACCAATGCCTGGTTTTACGTTAAGTTCTTCCAGTACATAGTATGTTCTTTCGCTCTTTAAAGCTTTTGAAACTTCTGAGTTAGGATCATTACGGTTACCAAAAACGATAGCATTTGCAGAACAGGTTTGCGCACAGGCAACCTGTACTTCACCATCCTTAAGCGGGCGTTTTTCCAATTTAGCTTTTAACTTACCAGCTTGAATACGTTGTACACACATTGAACATTTTTCCATTACCCCACGGAAACGTGTAGTAACATCAGGATTAAGTACTAATTGTGTGTGCTCGTTGCTTAGGTAGTTATCAAAGCGCGAATCGTTCCAGTAATTGAACCAGTTAAAACGGCGCACTTTGTAAGGGCAGTTGTTTGCGCAATAACGTGTACCAACGCAACGGTTATAAGCCATCTGGTTTAAACCTTCGCTTGAGTGTACAGTTGCTAGTACCGGACAAACTGTTTCGCATGGTGCGTGGTCGCAATGTTGGCAAAGCATCGGCTGGTGAACAACAGTTACGTTGTCGAAATTCTCCAGCTTATCTATTTCCTTTTCCTTTGTTACCAACCCGGTTTCCTCATCAGCCTCAGCAGTACCATTCTTGGCATAGCTGTAATAACGGTCGATACGAATCCAGTGCATCTCGCGGCGGCGGCCAACTTCTTCCTTACCCACTACAGGAATGTTATTCTCTGCGCTACAAGCTACGATACATGCACCGCAACCTGTACAAGCGTTAAGGTCGATAGCCATAACCCAATCGTAAACAGGGCGGTCATGAACTGCGTCATTATCGCTCTTGTCCCAAAGGTCATAAGTTTTTTCTTCTTCATTACGGCCACTGCCAGCAGTTGGGTCTTTTTTGTATTCGGCAAAGGTTGCTTCGCGGATAATGTTACGCCCCTCAAATGAGTGGTGCGTTTGTGTTTGCGAAAGCGGGAAGATATCTCCTGTTTTATCAACTGTAGCAGTAGCATTACCCTGGATAGTTCCGTTTACTAAACTGGAGAAAGGGTAAGCATTTTTACCAACATTGTTACCAACAAGGCCTGCTTTGGTACGGCCATAACCAACCGCTACGGAAACTGTGCCCTGTGCCTGGCCCGGTTGCGATAATACCGGTAAAGAAACCGTATAGCCATTTGCGTTAATGGTTACTACCTCAAACTCATCAAGGCCCATTTTTTTAATGTCGGCCGGAGACATAGCAGCGTAATTGTCCCAGGTTACTTTACTAACCGGATCCGGCAACTCCTGCAACCATGGATTGTTGGCACGTTTACCATCACGGATAGCCTGGCTTTGATACAATTGCAACTCTACTTTACCACCCGCTAACTTAGCGCTTTGGTTAATGATAGTTTGCGCTACTGCATTTAGATCTAAACTAAAAGAGTAGCTACCGGCTGCAATAGGTGCAACTTTTACAAAGCCTGTCTGCAATAAAGTTTCCCAACCAGCCTGGCCGGATAAACCGCCTTTAGCCAAAAGTGTTGTATCCCAGTTATTTCTTACGTAAGTATAATATTCCTTTATCGCGTTATCGCTCCAAACCAATAAGCTGGTTTCGGCCTGGCGGGTATTGTAAACCGGGTTAATGGTTGGCTGTAAAACGGTGTAATAGCCTTCTACTGCGCTATCATCACCCCACGCTTCTAAGTAATGATGGTTAGGAGCAACTACGTTACAGTACGCAGCAGTTTCATCTGCATGATCTGAAAACGTAACCTTGATATTTACTTTGGTCAACGCATCTTTAATATCCTTAACCAAATGATAATCGTAAGCCGGGTTGGCATCTAGGAATAAAACTACAGCAACCTGTCCAGCTTTTGCGTCGTCAACGAATTGCTTCATCTCTGCATCATTACCGGCATATTGGCGCGATGGGTTATCCAAATCTATAGTAGTGCCATAGCTGCCCAACAAAGAGTTGATCGCATTTACAAGAGTTTGAACAGATACGTCATTACTTCCGGCAACCACAAGTGCTTTGCCTTTTGCAGCTAATAATTCTTTTGCTACCAGTACAATGGCCTTATCAGTATTGGCATTGGCCAATTTTTTAGACCCTGGTAAAGTAGTACCAGATAACGCATTATACAGATTTACCAACGCTACCCCTTCTTCAGAAGGTTTGATCGGCATCCTGACATCGGCATTGGTACCTGTAAGGCTCATACCAGTTTCAAACTGGATATGGCGAGACATTTTCTTTTCTTCCAGCGATTTGCTGTTCCTGTTCTTTACGTATTGTGTGGTAAATTCTTCACCAGAGATCCATGTGCCAAGAAAATCGGCACCGAAACTTACAATAACATCTGCCTTATCGAAATTGTAGTGAGGCACTACAGCCTTGCCAAAGCTGTTCTTGTTGGCCTGAATAATACCTGTATAAGATACCGCATCATAATTGATATGTTTTGCGGTAGGGTATGCTTTAATAAAGTCAGCAATTACCGCCTGGGTAGACGGGCTATGTACCGTTGAGCTGATAATACGGATACCTTTACCTGCGGTTTTAGCTGCTAACAGCTGGCTTTTTACAACATCATCAAGTTGCTTCCAGGTAGTTGTGCCACCGTTAAGCATTGGTTGCTGCACACGGCTATTATCATACAGATCCAATACGGATGCCTGTGCCTGTGCGCTTAAGCCCCCTTTTGACAAAAGATCATTAGGGTTACCTTCTACCTTAATTGGCCTGCCCTCGCGGGTTTTTACCAGTATAGCGCTGCCTTCATAAGTAGATGAGTAGTAGTTGGCTATACCCGGGGTAACTTCTTCAGGTTTTATTAAGTAAGGTATAGATTTGTGCACCGGTACCTTCTGGCATGCAGCCAAAGTAACAGCACCCACACCGAATCCCAGGGCCTTTAAAAAGTCGCGGCGAGGTGTTTTTGACGACAACCCTCCACCACTTAAAACTTCTTCAATTGGGATGGGCTCCGCAAATTCGTGTCTATTTTTCTCAACAAATTCTGGCGTTCTGTCTAGTTCCTCTAAACCTTTCCAGTATTTTTTATTGCTATCCATTTAAGTTATATAAACTGTAATGCTAAGTTCTAAATCGTTTATTAATAATGGCACTTGGCGCATTCGATACCACCCAAAACAGCGGCAGTAACTTTTTCACCTTTTTTGATCTTATCGTGTGCCGCAAGGATCTTATCATAATAAGCATTTCCTTTGCCATTCACCTCAGTACGTTTATGGCACTGTATACACCATTTCATAGTAAGCGGAGAGTATTGATATACTTCCTGCATCTCCTGAATTTGACCGTGGCAAGTTTGGCATTTAACGTTTCCTACAACTACGTGCTGTGAGTGGTTAAAGTAAGCCAGATCCGGAAGGTTGTGGATACGCACCCACTGAATAGGCTGTGCTTTTGTACTGTCGTATTTCTGCGTTTGCGGATCGTACCCCAAAGCATCATAGATCTTGTGGATCTCAGGAGATTCGGTTTTAACTGCCTTGTGACAGTTCATACAAACGTTTAACGATGGTATAGAAGCGTTTTTACCTTTAAAGGCACCTGAGTGGCAATACTGACACTCCAGCTTCATAACACCTGCGTGCAGTTTGTGTGAATATTTAATAGGTTGTGCTGGCTGATATCCCTGGTGAACATTAGTGTTCCACATGGTAACCCAGCTCCAGCTGCCCATCGCAATGGTACCGCAAACAACTATAAAGAAAACCAGCTTTTTATTCTTAAGAATCTTTTTAACCAGCAGCAAACGGTCGCCTTTTACTTTTTCACCGTCAACTTCTTCTTCTTCAGCTAACAAACCCTGGTTACGAAGCAACAAACGCTCAAGCGTACCAATTACTTTGTTTAGCACCAGAATTACAATAAATGCAACTAGGATAACACCTATTAAGGCGAAGATCACAAAATTGCTTGGGCCAGCATCCTGAGCCGTAGCAGCACCGCCACCGGCAGGGCCTTTTGCTTTATCAGCCTGGATTTTTTTCCAATCCTCACGCACATAGGTAATGATGTTACCTACATCAGCATCGGTCAACTCGGCAAAAACAGTCATACCCGCCTGGTTATACTCATTGTAAATTTTGAGCGCCTTTGGGTTTTTTGCAGCAATTAAAGCCTGGTTGTTCTGGATCCACTTCGTGAGGTACTTATCATCGGTCTCAGATGTGATCTGTGGACCTAATGCAGGGCCGGTCATCCGTACATCTATCTTATGACAGGCTGTACATTTGGCTTTGAAGATGGCTTCTCCTTTCGCAGCATCAGCCTGCGCACTGGCGTTAAAACCAGAAAGGGCTAACCCTGCAACAAGTAAAACCGACTTAGAGAACTGTTTAAAAATCAATGAGATATTTCTCATAAAGTGTATTTATGCTAAATAGTTATAATGTTAACGTTATAAACTGACGTAAAGGGGAATGTTTTATCCACTTTTACAGCTACAAAAGTATAATTTATTACTCTACCGCTGACAAATTAGTGACAGTAATAAATAATTTATAATCGTTCTAAACAAGTTTAAAATGCCCCTTTTCAGGTATGAAAAGGGGCATCTTAGCAGCGCATTGCCCTGATTAAAAAATTTGAATTTTTTTGAAAATTTAAAAATTTTCGTTATTGTTTTAATAACCAGGCAAAAATGAGTGGTGCAACAATTGTTGCATCAGACTCTACAATAAATTTTGGCGTATTGATATCCAACTTACCCCAGGTAATTTTTTCATTGGGCACCGCACCGGAATATGAGCCATATGATGTAGTTGAATCGGAGATCTGGCAGAAATAACTCCAGAATGGAATTTCGGGCATTTCCATATCCTGGTAAAGCATCGGTACAACACAAATAGGGAAATCTCCAGCTATACCACCACCAATTTGGAAGAAACCTATCCCCTTGCCTGTTGAATTTTCCGGGTACCAGCCAGCCAACCAAGCCATGTATTCTATACCACTTTTCATGGTAGAAGCTTTTACCTCCCCTTTAATTACATAAGATGCAAAAATATTGCCCATTGTAGAATCTTCCCAACCCGGTACCACTATCGGCAGATTCTTCTCTGCCGCTGCCAGCATCCAGGAGTTTTTAGGGTCAATTTCATAATACTGCTCCAGTTCGCCGCTAAGCAAAATTTTGTACATGTATTCATGCGGAAAATAACGCTCGCCTGCCGTATCGGCATCTTTCCAGATTTTGTAAATGTGTTTTTGTAAACGGCGAAAAGCCTCCTCTTCCGGGATACAGGTATCGGTAACCCGGTTGTAGTGGTTCTCCAACAGATCCCACTCATCCTGCGGACTCAGATCCCTATAGTTAGGAACGCGCTTATAGTGCGAGTGTGCCACCAGGTTCATGATATCCTCCTCCAGGTTGGCACCCGTACAGCTTATGATATCAATCTTTCCCTGGCGAATCATCTCCGCCAAAGATATGCCCAGTTCGGCCGTACTCATGGCACCACCCAGCGTAACCATCATTTTTCCGCCTTCCAAAAGGTGTGTTTCGTAACCTTTGGCGGCATCCATTAACGCTGCTGCATTAAAGTGCAGGTAATTTCTTTCGATAAATTGCGATATAGGGCCTCTTTCTGTGCTCATATTTATTTATGCTGATTATTTTGCAAAAGTAGGTATTTTGAGGACAACAGAATTTAAATTCTACATTCGCCCCAAACATTTAGTTTTGCTGCGTTTTAGCACTACTATCCTATGAAGAAAATTATACTGATATTGTTTTTAGCCACTTTGGGGCAACACGTATTTGCCCAGGCAAATTTCATCCCCAAATTTATTCGCAAGATGTATCTGGATAGGGATACTACCCGTAAAAGCAGCTTTGTGGTTCTGCCAGTATTCAGCACTGCCCCGGAAACAGGTGTGGAAGTTGGCGGCGCCGGCCTACTTTCTTTTTATACCGATACGGCAAACCGTAACACCCGTGTATCAAATATATTTGCCTATGCCACCATCACCACTAAAGGCCAAAGCCGGTTTAGCCTGAGCACCAGTTATTGGACGCCCGGCAACAGCTATCACTACATCGCTGCGGTTTCTTACATTAATTTCCCTTTTGATTTTTACGGAGTGGGAAATAATACCTTAAAAAGCGATGCCGACAGGCTCGGACTAAAGCGATTTAAAGTGGCCCTTAATGCAGAAAAAAAAGTAAGCAGCCATTTTTATGCGGGCCTTGTTGCGGGTGGTTTTGATTACCGCTTTACCGATAAAGACGAGACCGGTGTATTTGAATCTGACCCAACTCTTTACGGCCGCCATGGTGGTACAACCCTTTACATTGGCCCTACTTTGATCTTTGATGACCGAAATAATAACACTTACACCACCAAAGGTGCAGTAATCACCAGCTATTTTGATTTTATGCGGGGCATTGGCAGCAACAGCGATTATAGCGGTGGCTTGTTAAATATAGAATATGCGCAGTTCTTTTCCCTAACCAAGAAATTAGTTTTAGGATTGGATATTCAGGAACAAAGCCTTACGGGCAGCCAGTCGCCGTTTTATTTGCTACCTGCCATGGGCAGCGATGAGATGATGCGCGGCAATTACAACGGCCGTTTCCGCGACCGGAACATGCTCGCCGCCCAAACGGAGCTCCGCTATCGCCTAAGCCAACGATTAGGCATCGTGGGCTTTATCGGCACCGGGCAGGTTTGGAACAGCGACTTTAGCATTAATGAATTTAAGCCCAACTACGGGGGCGGAATGAGATATTTCTTCGATACTCAAAAAGGCCTGAGCGTAAGAATTGACTACGGCGTTGGAGAGAAAAGACCCAACGAAAGCAGGCAAAGCGGTATTTATATTGGGTTGGGAGAAGCTTTTTAATAGGTGTGCGGATACCTGATTTTAAATGTGCAGAAGAAAGATTATCTTTGATAAAACAGGCGCTCATACCAGCATTCAACAATACCGCAATATGCTTTCCCCGGTAGATAATTTGCGGGAGGTATTCGTAATCTAAAACCTGATCTTAAAATCCTCCTTAACCCTACCCGTCTTAAAAAACACAAGCCCGATCCAGAACAGATCAACCGTGACAGTAACCTGCGGGTTTGCTTTTATTTGGGCCCAGGCTTGTTTCATACCGTCGCTCCAATAGATATCATCGAAAATGAGCATGGTGCCTTCATGAACTTTTGGCAGGCATTGTTCAAAATAGTTTAGGGTGGCAACCCGCTGGTGGTTGCCGTCGATATATACCAGGTCAAGCTTTTCATGTTCGCCTAGCACACCGGCAAGCGTATCGTCGAAATTGCCGATTATCGGATTCAGTTCGTCGAATCCGGCCCGGCTAAAAACCTTTTTTGCCACATTTGCCGTTTCGGGGCAGCCTTCCAAAGTATATACTTTTGCATCGGGGGCAGCCTCTTGGAGATAGAGGGTGGTTATACCTAAACAGGTACCCAGTTCCACTATCGATTTGGGCTGAATAAAGGCAGCCAATCGATACAGGAGTTGCGCCAGTTTTGGCGACTTAAGCGCATTCTTGGTAATATCGCTTACCTTTTTCCGATTATTTTTATTTACCCGGGATCCTGCTCCCAAATCCGTAACGGTAATGTAGGTATCGTCTATAAGCAGTTCATTGCGTTCTTTTTCTATTTTGTCGTAAGCTTGCTTGTGCTTATAATCGTAAATAACTTCATCAACCAATTTATAAACAAAAGGAGAGTGCAAACCGTGACGATTTTTTGACGTGAATCGGTGTACGAGAAAATCTTTAGTGAACGTTAAATTAGACATTGTTTAAATTACGGTAAAAGTAATACAAACTTTAGTATTTTAGCAGATAGCGATATGATAAATACCTCAGAAGTAAATTCTTTAATACGCCTGCTCGACGATCCGGACGGCGAAGTATACGAACATGTTCACCAAAAGTTGCTTTCTTACGGTCCGGAAATAGTAACATATCTCGAATCGGCATTTGGGGAGGCATTTGACGCTATCCAGCAGGAGCGCATAGCTAACCTGGTTCACGAGATCCAATTCGGTACCCTGAAAAACGACCTGCAGTTGTGGTTTCAGGGCGGCGCATTTGATTTGTTGCGGGGCATTTTAATCATTAACCGCTATCAGTATCCTGATCTGGATGAGCAGAAAGTAATTAACCAGGTGGAAGCGATAAAGCGTGATATCTGGCTGCAAATGATGAACGAAGCCAGTCCGGTGGAGCAAATCAAATTGATGAACCATGTCTTTTACAGCATCCATGGCTTTGGCGGCAATACCACCAACCATCGCGACCCGCAGAACAGCTACATCAGCCAGGTTTTGGAAACTAAAAAAGGCAACCAGATCTCACTGGCAATCATCTATTCCATCATAGCTCAAAAGCTGGATATCCCGGTGTATGGCGTTAATTTGCCGCAGCATTTTATTTTGGCCTATATGGATGAGAGCCAGGAATCCGAATTTGAAGGCGGCATTTTGTTCTACATCAATGCTTTTAACAAGGGCTTCATTTTTGGCCGGCGTGATGTGGATATGTTCCTGAAACAACTCAACTTAAAATTCGACAAGCAATTTTATGAGCCATGTTCCAATTCAGATATTATCAAACGTGTTCTTCGCAATTTGATAAGTGCTTATGAACATTCTGGATCATCCGAAAAAGTGGATGAGCTGAATGAGTTACTGGAGATACTGGAAGAAAGGCAGACCTAAGATATCAAGACCGGAGAATTAAGTAAAGAGCGCATCTCTCTTGCCTCCTGATTTCTTGTCTCTGGCCTCTTCCCAGATTCGTCACAGCACACCCGCGTTTCGTCCCATTTAGTTCTGAGGCTTGTTTGGCAGGTTTATCTTGCGGCATAATTTAAATACCACATGATAACGCTCATCAAAAAACCGCTGAACCTTACCCGCATTGAACTATACACCGCCACGTCCATTTATGCGTTGGCCGTGTTTTTCCTGGTTGCCCGCGTTGCCGACAGCAATGTACAGGTGATCTGGACGCCGTACCGCTACATGTTCAACGAGTTGCACCTGCATTATTCCTACTCTAAATATTTCTTCTTCCCGATGATTGCCCGATATACTATATATTTCGGCGGCTTTTTGTTGTGGAACTTTTTGATCATTCCCTCTTTGATAGAACGGCGTAAAACTACGTTGATGATCATACTGGCGGTGGCACTATTTGGCACCATCTGGCTTTTTTGCGGCATCACCGATACCTGGCTTAAAGGTTATCTATTTTTTAAGCATTCGGCAGGTTGGGTGTACAACCTTGTTTTTAAAACCAACTTCATCTATGCTATTTGGGTAATGATGATGCTGACGCTTTACAGTTTAATTAAGCAGGTTGCCCAGTACCTTTTAAATAATAGCGAGCATATCCAGGCGGAGTATAAAGTACTCACACGCGATGGCATTATTGGCCTGGTTTTGTGGATGATTCTGTTATTTGGCTTACTGCTAAGTGATGCCCCTATTGAAGTGATCGGTTTGTTTTTCCTTACCGTTCCTGTGGCAATAGGGATTTATGGCTTATCAGCCTACACCCTTATTCCGCAAACTTTAAATAACAAGAAACGCTATTTCAATTACTTTGGTAAGGTGTTTTTAATTACGCTAGCGGTATCCATACCTGCCGGGGTAATAGCAGCTATAGCGTTTAGCCGTGGCCAGGCAGTGATGCTTACGTTGGCTTTTAATGCCGGATTCCAGTTATTGGTCACCGCACCTTTCTCCTGGATCACTTACAAACGCCGGATAACGGGGGCAGCAGAACTAACTACTTTAAAAACCGCACTTGGCCACTCTGCTGCCAATCTTGATTTCCTAAGATCACAAATCAATCCTCACTTCTTGTTTAATGCCTTAAACACACTTTACGGAACTGCCCTGCAGGAAAACGCAGATCGTACCGGCGAGGGTATCCAGCGCCTTGGAGACATGATGCGTTTTATGTTGCAGGAAAACATGCACGAGAAGATCCTGCTGACGCGCGAAATAGATTACCTGAACAATTACATCAGCCTGCAAAAGTTACGCACGCAAACCTCGCCGGATATTGTGATAGATGTGCAGATAGAAGATCATATTTTGGGATTACAGATAGCCCCTATGCTACTGATCCCCTTTATAGAAAATGCGTTTAAACATGGTATCAGTTTGCGAGAGCCATCGCATATCAAAATTACCCTGCAAACCAAAGACAACACACTTTACTTTGATGTGCACAACAGCATCCACACCAAACCTGATAACGACCCGGAAAAAGGCAAAAGCGGCATAGGCCTGGTCAACGTAAAGCAACGCCTCAAGCTATTATATAATAACAAGCACGAGCTGATCATCCGCGAAAACGCAAGCGAATTTTTTATACATTTAACCATTCAACTCGCCTGATATTTTGATAACTGCTGTAGCCATAGATGATGAACCCTTAGCCCTTGGAGTGGTGCGCTCCCACGCGGCTAAGGTTCCGTTTGTTGATCTGAAAGCTGAATTTACCGATGCCTTTAAAGCCATGGAGTATCTGCAGTACAACCCGGCAGACCTGCTGTTTCTGGATATCAAAATGCCCGATATCTCCGGCATCGACCTGCTTAATTGCCTGAATAAAAAACCATTGGTGATCTTCACTACCGCCTACACAGAGCATGCCGTTACCAGCTTTGAACTCGATGCGGTAGATTACTTGCTCAAGCCGTTTTCGCTTGCCCGGTTCACCAAAGCCTGCAACAAAGCCTATGAGTTGTACAATTTTCGAAACGTTAAGGAAGACAAGAAAGATTACCTGTTCCTGAAAACCGGCTATGAACAGGTGAAAGTGTTGTTTGATGAGATCTGTTACCTGGAGGCAACCGGCAATTATGTGAATTTCGAATTGAAGGACAAACAACTGCTCTCACGAATGACAATCTCCGAAGTAGAGCAGCTATTACCGGCCGACCAGTTTATCCGCATCCACCGGTCATTTATAGCGGCAGTAAATAAAGTGGAAAAGATAGAGCGTCACCAGTTAGTAGTGAATGGTGCCGTACTACCAGTCGGCAGCTCATATTACCAGAATATTTTGACGGTCAAGTAAAGCTCGCCCCCTAGCCCCCTGAAGGGGGAATCGAAGTTTAGTCATCGGCCAGCTTGGCCAAAAGCTCCCCCTTCAGGGGGTTGGGGGGCATTACTTCTTTAACCACCCGTTTGCATCCATCCAGGCAGCTGCCCAGTCAAACCATTTTTCTTTGGTAGTCGAGTTATTCATTCCAAACCCATGTCCGCCATTTTGGAACAAGTGCATTTCAGCTTTTACTTTGGAATTCAACAAGGCCTCATACATCATCAGGCTGTTTTCTACAGGTACAACATTGTCGTCTTCAGCATGCACCAAAAATGTGGGCGGCGTATCAGCCATTACCTGTTTCTCGTTGGAATAAAAGTCGATCGTTTCCTGTGATGGTGTTTTACCAATGAGGTTTTCGCGCGAACCAGCATGTGCTTTGGGGCCAAAAGTGATCACCGGATAAATCAGCATCATAAAATCTGGGCGTACGCTGATATTGTCTTTATTTTCAATAACTACCTTATCAAAATGAGTACCCTCTGTAGATGCTAAGTGACCACCAGCCGAGAAGCCAATAATACCAATCCTATTGGGGTCAACACTCCATTTAGCAGCACCCTGGCGAACAATCTGCACCGCGCGCTGTGCATCCTGCAACGGACCAATTGTTTTATCGATCATAGTTTCGTCTGTCGGCAACCGGTACTTCACCAGGAAGGCCGTTACCCCAATGCCATTAAAAGCTTTGGCAATTGCCATCCCTTCGTGATCATTCGCCAGGCCTGCATATCCCCCACCCGGAAAAATGACAACAGCCGCTCCGTTTGCAGTTCCGGAAGCGGGCAGATATGGCGTTATGGTTGGTAGGCTTACCTTGCTGATCCAGTTAGTAGCGTTGGTTGTTTCCACGTAACCTGCCGGGGTAGGTTTCGAATTCGGAACACCTTTAGGATACAAGGGAAGTGTTTTTTCCTGGCTGTAAGCGGTAAACATAGTACAAGTTAAGAGCATTGCAGTTAAAGTACGCTTCATAAAAATAAGTTTTTTGGTAAGGGCAAGTTACAATTTAGTCAAACAAAAAACGATGCTGTATTTCATACAGCATCGTTAAACTTGAATCGGTACGCTGAACTGGTTCAGCATCCCATTTGATGTAGTCAAACAGCAATTGTGCAACCCTGCAGGAGAGATGCCAAATAAATTGAGCAACACGGGTTAAGGCGTTTAACTCTTTGGCCCGCCGAATTCCATCAGGTATGCCTTTAAAAACTCGTTCAGGTCGCCATCCAAAACTGCAGCAGCGTTAGAGGTTTCATGATCGGTACGCAGGTCTTTCACCAGTTTATAGGGATGCAGTACATAGTTGCGGATCTGCGACCCCCACTCTATTTTCTTTTTGTTGCCTTCTACCGCACTCGAAGCTTCGGCTCGCTTGCGCATTTCTGCCTCGTACAACTGCGATTTCAGCAACCGGATGGCGTTCTCCTTATTCTGTAACTGCGAACGCGATTCCTGATTTTTTATGATGATCCCTGAAGGTTTGTGATACAATCGAACGGCAGTTTCTACCTTGTTCACGTTCTGGCCACCCGCGCCGCCGGCACGGAAGGTTTCAAACTCAATATCTGCATCCTTCACTTCAATATCAATGGTATCATCCACTAACGGATATACATATACCGAAGCAAATGATGTATGGCGCTTAGCGTTCGAATCGAACGGAGAGATCCGCACCAGCCGGTGCACACCATTTTCGCCTTTCAGATAACCGTAAGCAAAATCGCCCTCCAGCTGTAACGTCACCGTTTTCACACCGGCCACATCACCCGGCTGGTAATCCTGCTCGGTAACTTTGTAGCCGTTACTTTCGCCCCACATAATGTACATACGCATCAGCATACCGGCCCAGTCGCAACTTTCGGTACCACCTGCTCCAGCGGTTATCTGCAGCACAGCATTGAACTGATCTTCCTCAGCGCTAAGCATGTTTTTAAATTCAAGCTCCTCAACGGCTTTAACAGCGGCATTGTACTGTTCCAACATTTCTGCCTCAGTTGCATCGCCCGCCTGAAAAAATTCCATGAGCACGCCGGTATCATCAACTACAGATACCACTTTTTGAAAAGCGTCCGTCCAGATCTTTTTTGTTTTAATAGAGGCCAGTACTTTTTCGGCCTCTTTAGGATGATCCCAAAAGTTTGGGCCGATAGTTATATCCTGCTCCTTTTGCATCGCATCGAGTTTGGTATCGATGTCAAAGATGCCTCCTCAGGGAAGTTGTTCTATCCCTTAAATCCTGAATGTTTTCTTTGGTCATACAGCAAATATATAATAAAGTTAGGACAGGGTGGACAAGTTAAAACAAGTTGAATACAGATTTTAACCCTGCTAATTATGTAAACAATGTGTTCGCCACCCTGACCCAAACGCCCCGTTTGCCCGCAATTAAACAATAAAGGGTTAACACGACTTAACACGAGTCCATGTTAGCCTAAGTCAATAATTTAAATATCAATGTTCTATAAATTTTTCAAATAAGCGATGTTAACCTTCCACCAACAAACCCTAGTGGTCAATGCCTGAGTTCTCCATATAGATGGCTCACGCAACCGCCAGACTGGAAAGATATCCACGGAGCAGGAAGTGTTTCAGTCGTTCTACCCGGATGATAGCTGCCGATTTAAAAATTGTATGGTACCCATCTTTTACATTTAATCCAACCCTCCCAGTTGAACCACCTAAATCCCATTACAGTGGCTTGGCCTAAATCCGGATTTAGGTTGATTTTCCTGATAACAATAACAACCCGTTGATGTTACATCCCGTATATTACCCTATCAACTCCTTGCCATGAAAAAGTTATTACTTGCTTTGCTACTGATCATAACCTACAAAGCCTCCGCACAGGATTCCCTGCGGTACTACAATCAGCAACGTTATCACATCACCACAACCGGTATGAAGGTTTTAGGCAGTTGGGGTATTGCCAACACGGTAGCCGGGGGCATTGGCTGGGCAAGCAGTAGTGGTCAAACTAAATACTTTTATCAAATGAACACTTTTTGGGGAATTGCCAACATTGGGGCAGCTGTTTTAGGCTATACCGGAGCGCAAAATGGAAAGGATAAAAATTACACAGCAGGAGAAACGCTTAAAGAGCAAAAAAAAATTCAGAAGATTTTCCTGATCAATGCCGGGCTGGATGTGGCCTATATCGGCACCGGCATCTATTTAAATCACCGGGGAGATACGCATACTAACGATAAATTAAAAGGCTACGGCAAGGCTGTTATTTTACAGGGCGCCTTCCTGCTTTTGTTTGACGCCACTATGTATGGAACGCATCATAGCAATGGCAGCAAATTGAGAAATTTCCTGGAGCGCAACCCGGTTACCTTTGATGGCAGCAAGGTTGGAATGCTGATCAGGCTTTAACTTAAAACAAAAAAGTTGAAAAGATCTTTTCAACTTTCCAACTCTTATATCCTTTTAAACTGCTAAAATCTGTTTAAGCTACTTTAATTTGGGTAAGCAGCAGCGTCATGTTAGCCATGTTGCCACTTAGTTTGGATAGCAGTTTATCTAAAGCAAACTCTTTTGTAGGCTCATTTTTTGATTGTTTAATCATTTCCTGCATCACCGGCGGAATCAGTTGGTTTGAGGTTTTCAAAGCAATTGCAGAATCCATTCCATAATAGTTCTCCAGTTTAACGGCAAACTTTTTAACCGCAGCAGCTATGAGCGGGTTGTTATAAATTCCGGCAAACTGAAAATATTTTACCAACTCTTTAAATTTACCTGTTTCCATCTGTCCTTTTAATACTTCAATAATCGAACTCGAAGCATCATTCATTACCGCTTCCTGATAATTTACAGCTATTGAAGGGTTGTTGATAACGGCTTCCTGAGCGTTATTTTTTACGAGCAAAAAAAGTTTTTCGAACATAAAACCAGTGTTTAAAGTAGATTAATAATTTGATAGCAAACAACCTATTTATTTACCACCTCAACAAATATAATAAATAGTGATTTTGAATTTGTAAGCCATTTGTAAAATATATTGCAAATATGGCAATCGCAAATGTGTAGATTAAACACTAAGCACGCTAATATTCGCCTGGGAAATCATGCTGTTTAAAACACACTAAATAAAACCTTTAAGTCATAATTTCATTTTAATTTATAGCGGCTTAATTAACTTGCTACTTTTACCAAAAAAAACACCACTATGCTACCCAAAATTGATTTTACTTCCACCCAGTCATACAAATATCTAGCCGACCATTACATCGACATTGTATCTAAAAATCTGACGGATCTTTTTGATACCGATAGCAACCGGTTTGAGAAATTCTCTCTGCAGTTTGAGGATATACTGGTTGATTATTCTAAAAACCGGATAGACGAGGAAACGCTTGCGCTCTTGATTCAGCTGGCACGCGAATGCGGTATCGCAGATGCTATTAAAGCCATGTTTTCTGGTGAGATCATCAACGTTACCGAAGGCCGCCCAGTTTTGCACATCGCCCTGCGTAACCGCAGCAATACCCCAATTTTGGTAGATGGCAAAGATGTGATGCCGGATGTTAACCGCGTATTGGATCATATGAAGGATTTCAGCGAAGCCATTATTAGTGGCAGCTGGACCGGCTACACCGGTAAACCTATCACTGATGTAGTAAACATCGGAATCGGCGGATCGGATCTTGGCCCGGTAATGGTTACGGAGGCTTTGAAGGCCTATAAAAACCACCTTAACCTGCACTTTGTATCCAATGTGGATGCTACTCATATCGTAGAAACCTTAAAAGTGGTTGATCCGGAAACTACGTTGTTCCTGATTGCATCCAAAACATTTACCACACAGGAAACGATGGGTAATGCCCATAGCGCCCGCGATTGGTTTATTAAAAGTGGCGCCAAGGATGAAGATGTGGCCAAACATTTTGCTGCCTTATCTACCAACAGTGAAGGCGTTGAAAAATTTGGCATCGATACCAAAAACATGTTTGAGTTTTGGGATTGGGTTGGTGGCCGCTACTCTTTATGGAGCGCTATCGGCCTCTCTATCTCCCTGAGCATTGGGTTTGATAACTTTGTAGAGTTGCTGGAAGGCGCTCACGCTATGGATAACCACTTCAAATCAGCGGAACTGGAAGAAAATATTCCAGCCATACTGGCACTGGTGGGAATTTGGTACAATAACTTCTTCGAATCTGAAACACAGGCTATTTTGCCTTATGATCAATACATGCACCGTTTTGCTGCTTATTTCCAGCAGGGAGATATGGAAAGCAACGGCAAACATGTGGACCGTAACGGCAAGCATGTAGATTACTCAACGGGCCCTATCATCTGGGGTGAGCCGGGTACCAACGGTCAGCATGCTTTTTACCAGCTGATTCACCAGGGAACCAAACTGATCCCATGTGATTTTATTGCCCCGGCACAATCACATAATCCACTGGGCGAACATCACCCGATGCTGCTGTCGAACTTCTTCGCTCAAACCGAAGCTCTAATGAATGGCAAAACCGAGGAGGTGGTAATTGAGGAGCTACAAAAGGCCGGTAAATCTGAAGAAGAGATCACCAACATAGCACCCTTTAAGGTATTTGAAGGCAACCGACCTACAAACTCTATCTTGCTTAAAAAGATCACGCCGCGCTCGCTGGGTTCGCTTATCGCCATGTACGAGCATAAAATCTTCACACAGGGTATTATATGGAACATTTACAGTTTTGACCAATGGGGAGTAGAATTAGGCAAACAGCTTGCCGGTAAAATTTTACCCGAACTGAAGGATGATAAAGAAGTTACATCACATGACTCATCTACCAATGGCCTGATAAATCAGTACAAAGCCTGGAGATAATTTGATCAACTAATATATTAACGGTGGGCGATTTGCATTGCGAATCGCCCATCGCTATTTACAGCCCGCTGCCAGTGGGGTTGCGAAAATCAAAATTATCCTCGTTGTTAACAAAAGGCATTTCCTTAGGGTCGTCTCCAAAGTTGTTAGGGCCAGGATAGCCGCTTTTAAGCAGCAGCCAAAATAGGTAAAACGGGATCATCTGCAACCAGCCGCTTTTGCCAATATCGTGGCAGCGCCTGGCACCTTGCGCTAACGCAAACCATAAGATTGGTATAACGAGTATTAGCGCAAGAAGATCGCCCCCGCGCCCCTCATCCATCCCCCAAACAAAGTAATAAATTAGCGGATAACCCAAGGCACTTAAAACATACTCCGTTCGCCTGATACGGCCGGCAAATGAAAATGGAGACTTAAACATAATTGTTCAGACAAAGGTGCACCTAAATTACTAACTGCAGTTATCTATTGCAATATCAATCAAACAATTAACGTGAAAATTTAAACGAAACAGGTATAGTACACAAAGCTATTTCTGGGCAGGCGGGGTATTTATTTTATCCGGATCTATTTGATTTTTCTGGAAATTTTCGGGATAGTTGGGATATTGATCGTCTTTAGGATTGTCCCCGTATTGGTTCCTGCCAGTTTCACCGTCTGCAAATATTAGCCAAATATTATAAAAAGGGATCAACTGCCACCAGCCGCTACTCCCCAGATCATGGCAACGTTTGGCCCCTTGTGCAAAACGGAACCAAAATATAGGCAAAAAAAGGATGTAGTAAAAGCTATGCCTGTCGTCCCCGCCCTGCACGCCAGTTATCAGCAATAAAATGCCAAAAATTAATAGACTAAGGGCGTATTCCTTGCGCCTGATGCGGCCGTAAAATACGAATGGATTGATAAACATGAGGAAGAGTTAGGTTTACCTTATAAACGTACAAACTTTTGGCTACAACCGCAAGCCGTCTTTAATTCAATAGTACCACGGCGGCGGCAAACTTAATACCCGCCGGTCTCGCCCATAGGGAGAGCTACTACACGTTCAGGGTCACATCTGTGCATACTGTAATCTTAAACAACTGCTGTCATTATTTAGCCGGGCGGTAAGCCAGTACATTGATTCCGCAAGAGAAGGATCTGGCGGCGATTAGTTCCAGGCTCAGCTTTTCTTTCAGATCATTATAAATGGTCATTCCTTTTCCTATTACCACCGGGTTCACAAAAATATAATACTCATCTATCAGTTTGTTTTTGATCATAGCCGAAGCCAAACCTGCACCACCATAAACCATCATATCGCCACCCGGCAGGTTTTTTAATTGAGTAATCTCTTCAATAATATCTCCCGTTGCCAGTGTAGTATTGGCCCACAGGTTATGCGTTAGTGTTTTACTGAAAACTACTTTGGGTATACTAACCATCTGCTGCGAAAAAGGCTCGGTGTCGCCGGCATCGATGCGCTCCTGCCAAACGGGTATAAATCCCTCAGCCAGTACCCGGCCAAGTATGATTAAGTCTACAGTCTCGGTAATGCTGCCCACATACTTTACAAGTTCTTCGTCCCAATCCCAGGTCATCCAATCCATCTCACCATTGGGGCCGGCAACGTATCCATCCAGGCTTACTTGCATTTGCAATTTTATCTTCCTCATTTCTGTAGCTTTATTACCATCAAAGATAGGCCAAGGTAAGCGTTTGCGCCGGCGTGCAAAAAAGACTTTTAACAGGCCCGTCGCGACCTGTATTTTTTTGCGTTTATTTTGTAATTTACCGCATCGTATCTTTATCCTGTTAACCAATAATAAGCCTGATAATGAAACATGTATCCATATTAATTACTAACGAAGCCGTTTTGGCAAGTATAGCCGATCCCCGCATCATGTTTACCGGTGTTAATGATTTTTTGGCAGCCGCGGGCAAACCTCCAATATTTACGGTGCAACTCATCGGCCTTAACGGTGACGTAAAACTACACAACGGGTTATTTTCTGTGCACACCGATAGGCTGATAAACGACGTGGCAAAAACAGACCTGATCATTATACCGGCGATGGGTGGCGATATGGCCGCATCTATCAAAAAGAACCGGGAGTTTATTCCCTGGATCATACAACAGTACGGCCGGGGCGCGGAAGTTGCCAGCCTATGCGTAGGCGCATTCCTGCTGGCCGCTACCGGCCTGCTCAACGGTAAGGAGTGCAGTACCCATTGGCGTTTTGCAGAGCAGTTTCGTGCTATGTTTCCCGGGGTTACGTTAGTGGACGACCGTATTGTTACCGAACAGCAGGGCCTTTACAGCAGCGGAGGAGCAACCTCCTACTGGAATTTGCTTTTATACCTGGTAGAAAAACATGCCGGGCGCGATATGAGCATCCTGGCAGCCAAAATGTTCGCTTTGGACATTGACCGGAAAAGCCAGTCGCCTTTTATTATGTTCAACGGACAAAAAACCCACGAAGATGAGCCGATTAAAAAAGCCCAGGAATTTATAGAAGCCAATATTGCCGGGCGCATTTCTATAAAATTACTGGCCGATAAGTATGCCATTGGTAAACGCCATTTTGAGCGCAGGTTTAAAAAAGCAACAAATAATACCCCTGTAGAATACATTCAGCGGGTTAAGATAGAGGCCGCTAAAAAGCACCTGGAGAGCAGCCGTAAAAATGTTAATGAAGTAATGTACGAGGTTGGATACACCGACACCAAAGCGTTCCGTACGGTGTTTAAAAAAATAACGGGGGTATCGCCAATGGCGTACCGGAATAAGTATAATAACGTGGCCTAAGTTGTTTGTGTTCGCGGCTATTGCCTGACGCGAGCAGCCCGAACATGCCCGAACAAGCCCGAACAAGCCGCGAACTCTATACCTTGCTGCATGAAATCAGCTTTTTCCGAGTATAGTAAAGCTTAAACGCCATTATCTAATTTGTAAAGAGATCCTCGTCCGCCAAGGGCTTTGCCCGGCTATTACCTGCGCACTTTAGATTTGTGAATAACAATGTTGCTAAATACAGTGATAAATCCCGTAATTAGTCTTCTAATTTAAACTACGGTACGGTTTGAGATCCCTAATCCTAAAACGCCCTATTTCCTGTTTTATCGGTTTAACGTTTGTCATTTCTTTGTTGATAGGATTTCCGTTAAAGCTTTTTGTCCTGAATGAACTTTTTAAAGATTCGGAGTTGGGTTTGGGTTACTATTCCAAAATTTTAGTTGTATACGGCCCTGCAATATCTGCTATCATTATTACCTATATCACAACTGGAAAAACAGGTGTGGATACGCTATTAGCTAAACTAAAACCGTACACCATTCACATCATATGGTGGATAGCATTACCCGTAACGGGGGTAGTTGTTACGGCTATCGCATTCGTGGCAGGGGGATTTAAGATACAAGAATTAGTTGCCTTCGTAACAGCGGCCAGCCCTCTTTTGTTGGTAATGCATTTTGTGGCAGCGTTAATAGTTATAGGCATTGGCGAGGAACTGGGCTGGCGCGGATTTCTGCTGCCAAGACTTGCACAGGGAAGATCCATCCTCAAGGCAACCCTGCTGACTTTTTTTGTTTGGGCTCTTTGGCACGTGCCTTTATTTTTTAGCGGCTACCGGGTCTTAATACCGTTTCTAATTGCCGTTTTGGCGCTATCGGTAATATTCACCTGGCTTTGGGATCGCGTTGGAGGCAACGTTTTTGTATTAGCAATAGCGCATGCTTGCGTAGATTTTCCGCAGGCTTTTTTTGAAGCGCGGGTTGGCACTGAGGATACCATGGCGGTAGAACAGTCCTGGGCAATGTTGAGCATCATTTACTTAGCAATTGCTGTAGGCGTATTTATTTTAAATCGTAAGCGCTGGAATATTATTATAGCCCCCGGTGATGAACGTTTACTTGCCGGGCCGGATGACCTGGTTCAGCGTTAAATTCCATTTACCTGGGCCATTTCTGGCTAATCTATTTCTTCACAAATTTTACCTGGAATAACTTATCCCATTTTTTGCCGGTAACAAATATGCGGTTGGTGGCTTTGTCGTAGGCTATGCCGTTGAGTACATCGGCATTTTTATTTCTTTGCGATACCGGGTATAACGATGCCATATCTATCTTTTGCAAAACAGCACCGGTTTTAGGATCAATAACCAATATATCATCTTTGGTGTATACGTTAGCGTAGAGCTTGCCATCGATCATTTCCAGTTCGTTCACTTCGTTTATAGGCCCTTTATCATCATAAACATCAATGAAGCCAATTTGCCGGTAGTTATCCTTATCTAAAAAGAAAATGCGGTTGGTTTTATCATCCATATAAAGCTTTTTGCCATCAAAGGTCATCCCCCAGCCTTCTATACCCACGTTGTTATTGAAAGTGCTCAACAGATTCAGCGTTTTTTTATCATACACGTAGCCGATCTTTTCGGTGTAGGTCAATTGCACCAGCTTATCGCCTACTACCGAAATACCTTCGGCAAAGATTTTTGGGTCGATATCTTTTTTAATAATAGGCTTTCCCGTTAGCGGGTTAACCTTACGGATGCTTGATTGCCCGTTACCTTCAGCCACCCGGCCGCCATCGCTCTCGTAAAAAACACCATCCTGGTAAAGCAGCCCTTCGGTGTAAGATGTGGTATCATGCGGGAATACTTTCTCCACCTTAAAAGTTAATTCTTCGGGTGCCTTAGCAGCAAGCAAAACGATATTGGTGCTGACATCCTGACTTTTGCCCGCCTGGTAAACTTTTGCAGTGATCACCCTTGCACCTAGTGCCAGGGTATCCGTTTTAAGGGTGACCGGGCTAAGATCTTTCGCTACTGTGATTTTGGCAGCATCCAGCATATACACCACAGAATCAGTTTTGGCATCGGCAGGAAAATTTACCTTAATACTAACCGATTCACCTGCTTTGTAAGTGGTACCGGCTTCGGGGCTCATGGTAATATCAGCAGCGGTATCGGTTTTATTATCTTTACAGCCATTGTAGCCTATTACAAGCAGGGCAGCGGCGGCCAGGTATATTAATCTTTTATTCATGTTAAGTAGCAGATGGCCAAAAGGCATCTTCAATATGTTTTAAGTTATAGTTGTTATTACGGTCAAACAGCACAGATATTATATCAAAACGCACTTCGCCCTGGTGGTTCATCAAATAAATATACTCATCGGCTGCATCTGCCAATAAACGCTGCTTACGGGCGTCAACAAAATCCTCGGGCATGCCAAAGCCGGTACCTGTACGCGTTTTAACTTCGGTGAAGATAATTATTTTGTCTTTATAGGCAATCAGATCAATTTCAGCTTTGCCATGCACCCAGTTCTCGTCCATTATTTCGTAGCCGTTGGCTTCCAGATGGGCTTTGGCTAATGCTTCACCATGTCGGCCCAGATCGTTGTGGCTTGCCATTTATTTTAATATCACCGACCCTAAATAATCAGAAATCGTCTTTTCTACCTTTTTCATATGCATATACTGGTTCAGCAAAATATCCTGGTCGGCATCTGATGTTGCCTTTTGCAACTCACCGCGCAGGTTCTCCAGAATTTTGCCAACCTTATGCATTTTGAGGTGAAAGATAGCGCCAAGTATTGTAGCCTTCATGTTCTCCGTTTCATCGGGCACCAGTATCTTGTGCATCTCGTACCAATTTTCACTCAATGTATATTTGGTGGCCAGCAGGGTTACTACCACATCCACAATACCTTTATCTGGATGATGGATAAAATGCTGTTCCTCCGGCAAAACGCCGTTTTCGACCTCTTTCTGGTAGATCTCTACAAACGCCTTGCAGCTTGGTTCATCAAACTCCACATCACTTAGCTCGGCTATCATAAAAGGGCCGATATAGGTATTGGCGATACCATCCCAATCGATCATCTTGTTACCATATAAAAGCAGCAAGCGAACGATCTCTTTCTCCTGCGTGTCGATCAGCTTTGGCTTCTCCTCTACAGGCTCATCAAAAAAGTGCGGCTCATCCGGCATTTCGGCAGGGCGGTGGTTTTGCTCCTGCTGATAATCCTTTTTGGCCTTAGCCTGGCGCATCTTGTTGAGTTCGGTAAGCAGCGCACGCTCATCAATTTGCATGATATGGCTGCACTCCTTTATAAAAACCGAGGCCTTGATAGAATCGGGGATCTTTGCGATGCTTTCAACCACCTCCCGGATCACATCGGCTTTTTTTATGGGGTCTTTACCGGCATCTTTTAAAAGCAGGTCCGTTTTATATAGTATAAAGTCTTTCTTATTTTCCTCAATATGCTTTTTGAAGGCGTTGGTCCCCAGTTTGCGCACGTAAGAATCCGGATCATGCCCATCAGGAAACGAAACCACTTTTACGTTGAGGCCCTGCTCCAGAATCATATCCAACCCGCGCAGGGAAGCTTTTATCCCCGCCGCATCGCCATCATAAAGAATGGTGATATTCTTGGTAAAGCGACTAATGAGCTTGATCTGTTCTGCTGTAAGTGACGTGCCTGATGAGGCCACCACATTGTCTATACCCGCCTGCGAAACCGAGAGTACATCTGCATACCCTTCTACCAGGTAACAGTTGTCCTCCTCACGAATAGATTTCTTGGCGAAGTATAACCCGTAAAGGATATTGGATTTATGATAGATCTCCGATTCCGGGGAATTGACGTACTTAGGAACATTCTTATCTGTTTTAAGCGTACGGCCGCCAAAGGCAATTACCCGGCCTGTAAAGCTATGGATGGGAAACATCACCCGGCCACGATATCTGTCGTACAGTTTGCCGTTATCGCGCTTAACCGACAGGCCGCTCTCTACCAGGAATTCTTCCAGGTAGCCGGCCTTCAGGGCGCTATCGGTAAAGGCTTCCCATTGATCGGGCGAATAGCCCAGCTCAAATTTCTTGATGGTATCATTGGTAAAACCGCGTTCCTTAAAATAGCTAAGTCCGATGCTCTGGCCCTCGTCACTATCCAACAAGCTTTCGTGGAAAAATTTAGCCGCGTAGCCGGTGGCGATCATAAGGCTTTCGCGGCGGTTATCTTCCGCTTTATCCTCTGCTGATACTTCCGTTTCCTCTATCTCGATACCGTATTTTTTGGCCAGCCATTTAAGAGCTTCCGGATAAGTAAACTTTTCCAGCTCCATTAAAAAAGTAATGGCACTGCCGCCTTTACCGGTAGAGAAATCCTTGAAGATCCCTTTAGCAGGCGAAACAGTAAAAGAAGGGGTACGCTCATTAGCAAAGGGAGACAAACCCACGAAATTGGCCCCGCGTTTTTTTAACTGCACAAATTCGCCAATCACCTCCACAATATCTGTGGCTTCCATTATACGGTCGATGGTGGGTTTGGTGATCATAGATAAAAAAATTGAGCCTGCAAAAGTAAGGTATAAGCGACTTACTTCTTCTTTAAAGATACAAATTTAACGTTTAATACAGTGATGATTTTGAATCGATGGAATCGGAAAGTTGAGATGCACCCGGCAAGCCGCCTCAACTACGCCCTCTTTTCGTTGCGCAAAGTATTCTGAAATCCCCCTTTCTAAGCAGCAGAAATGGGTGGCGAGTGATAGCGATGCCGGGGTGAGTCCATTCTGCAAGTGGTGGGTGATGTAAAATTGGGGAGACAGGCCGCTTATTGCTACACCCTCTTTGCGCAGCAGAGAGGGTCGGGCAGCGCAGCGATCCCGGGGTGAGTGCACTCTGCAAGCGATGGGTGATGGAAAGTTGGGGAGACAGGCCGCTTATTGCTTCACCCTCTTTGCGCAGCAGAGAGGGTCGGGCAGCGCAGCGATCCCGGGGTGAGTCCACTCTGCAAGCGATGGGTGATGGAAAGTTGAGGAGACATGGCGCTTATTGCTTCACCCTCTCTGCTGCGCAAAGAGGGTCGGGCAGCACAGCGATCCCGGGGTGAGTCCACGCTACAAACGGCAATTACTAAACAGCACTCCCCTCAACTTTTTTCGGTTTCAAAAACGTTACCGCTATTCCCGCCAACACCACAACGCTGCCAATGATCTCTGTAAATGATAAATGCTCATTCAGAAAAAAGGCAGCCAGGATCCCGGCAAAAACGGTTTGGCTCAATAACGCAATGGCTACTTTGGTAGATTCCATATACCGCAGGGAATAATTGATAGTGAGCCAGCCTACCAGCTGGCAAATAAGCCCCATACCGATAAAACAAAGCCAAACTTTAATGGGGAAATGTACCATATCATCTCCCGTAAAACTGCTGATGACCAACAGGAAGATCCCCGAACTAAGCATGCTGTAAAACATAAAGGTAAACACATCTATCCCCGCCATGATGTTTTTGGTGAGCATAATGTAACTGGCATATAGAAAACTGGCCAGCAAGGCCAGCAAGATGCCGGTATTAAATTCCAGATGGAGGATATGCTGGTAACCCACCAGGATCACCATGCCGGCGATAGCTATCAAAGTGCCGATCCAAAACAGCCGGCCAGACAGCTTCCTGAAAAGCAGGTAGCCCATGAGGCCCACCCAAACCGGGGCCAGGTTGGCAACCAGGGTGGATACGGTGGCGCTGATTTTCAAAAGTGAGATATTCCAAACCGCAATATCTGATGCGAATATGATCCCGGCAGCAATCGCAATCAATAATTGGCGACGATCTACCTTTAGTTTGTTTTTGATGATACAATAGGGCAGCAGGCAAACCCAGGCAACGGCTACCCGGTAAAATGCAGCACCCAGCGGAGATACACCGGCCAGCTTTACAAAGATTGGCGAAAAAGAGATACACAATATCCCGACTAACAGACTTACCCTTGGGTTCATGCGGCAAAACTACGCATTGCCACCATTAGACGATCTAATTTTGAAGGATTAATTGACTTATCGAAACAAGCGTGGCAAAGCAATGGCCCAACGATGTGTACCGGAACCTTTGTTGATTTTAATTTAACGGAATCATAACACTGTCAGCCTTAATTCACTGTAGCGTTCCGCCATTAACGGACGTAATTAAAATAAAAACTTATCATGAAAAAGTTAACGCTGCTTATCCTAATTGTTTTGGGCTTATTTACCGCTGGATGCTCTAAACGCAATTGCTGCGTGTCGCCGGCTATTGCACCTTACATTGGTGCCGACAAAAATATGGTGAAATGGACCGGCGAAGCCACGGCCGAAAAACAGGGTACGGATACCTTATTGATTATTGGTTCGAAAACCGAAGAGCGCCTTATCATGCGCTTAAAATTCACAGGCAAGGGTACATACACCTTTCAAAACACACAGGCTTTTTATTTTACAACTGTTGGCGGCGATGTTTTTACCAGCGAATATGTATTAGACAAAACCGCTGCGAGTACACTAACCGTTACAGGCTATGACGAAACCAGCCGATTGATTAGCGGCAGCTACAGCCTTACCCTTAAAAGAGATTATCCTAACCCATCAACTGCTTACCCCGAAACGGTGAAATTCGCTAATGGTATGTTTAACGTTTACCTACCCAAATAGATCCGGACATTTTTATTGAAAAGGCATCAGCACCGCGCTTAAATTATGCAATTTCAGGTTCATCCAATGGATGATTAATTGTATTTTTGCCACCCAAAATACTTTTATATGAGTCAGCGAATTAAGATTAAAGCATTACTGCAAAGCGGGGAAACCGGTACCGAGGTAACGGTAAAAGGATGGGTACGGGCATTCCGGTCCAATCGTTTTATTGCTTTAAACGATGGCTCTACCAATAGCAACCTGCAAATTGTGGTTGACTTTGAAAATACGGACCCCGCCTTATTAAAACGCATTACTTTTGGTGCGGCGGTTGCTGTTACCGGCGAGCTATCGGCTTCTCTGGGCCAGGGGCAGTCGGTGGAGATCATAGCCCGCGACATTGAGATCCTGGGCGATTGTAACTCCGATGAGTTTCCGTTACAACCCAAAAAGCAAACCCTGGAGTTTTTGCGTGAAAACGCTCACTTGCGTTTCCGCACCAATACCTTCGGCGCGATATTCCGTGTAAGGAACACCTTATCGTTTGCCGTACACCAGTTTTTCCAGGAGAAAGGCTTTGTATACCTGCATACACCGGTCATTACGCAATCTGATGCTGAAGGAGCCGGCGAAGCTTTCCACGTAACCAATTTTGATTTGGCTAACGTACCGCGCACTGATACCGGTGAGGTAGATTACAAACAGGATTTCTTTGGTAAATCAACCAACTTAACCGTATCCGGTCAGCTGGAAGGTGAATTGGGTGCCATGGCTTTAAGCGATATCTACACCTTTGGGCCAACGTTCCGCGCGGAGAATTCCAATACTACCCGCCACTTAGCCGAGTTTTGGATGATAGAGCCGGAAATGGCTTTTTATGACCTGACTGATAATGCCAACCTGGCCGAAGAATTACTGAAATATGTAATTAACTACGCGCTGGACAAAAATAAAGAGGACCTTGAAATTTTAAACCAGCGTTTGCTGGAAGAAGAGAAAAGCAAACCGCAGCAGGAACGTTCTGAACTGAACCTGCTGGATAAACTGCAATTTTGCTTAAATAACGATTTTGAGCGCCTTACCTATACCGAGGCGATCCAGATCCTGCGTGATTCTACTCCTAACAAAAAGAAAAAATTCCAGTTCCCGGTTGAAGGCTGGGGTACCGATCTGCAATCGGAACATGAGCGTTATCTGGTAGAGAAGCACTTTAAAAAACCGGTGATCCTGACGGATTACCCTAAAGAAATCAAATCCTTCTACATGCGCCAGAATGATGACGGCAAAACCGTTGCAGCAATGGATATTCTTTTCCCGGGCATTGGCGAAATAGTAGGCGGGTCGCAGCGTGAAGAACGTTTGGATAAATTAGAAACCCGGATGGACGAACTGGGCATCCCTAAAAATGAGCTTTGGTGGTATTTAGATACCCGCCGCTTTGGTTCTTGTCAGCATGCCGGTTTCGGTTTAGGCTTTGAGCGTTTAGTACTTTTTGTAACCGGTATGGGTAATATCAGGGATGTGATCCCTTTCCCAAGGTTCCCGAAGAACGCTGAATTTTAGGCCGGAGCCCCCCAGCCCTCTGAAGGGGGAGTTTTTGATTAGCAAATTTTAAATTCACATAATGCAGAAAGCCATCCCGCGGATGGCTTTCTGCATTATGTGATATGCCGTTCACCCTTCAGGGGGTTAGGGGCTAAGCTTCCTACTCTTTTTTATAATCCTTATGCACAATTAAAAAACTGGCCCGCTCTTCCTTATGGAACGGGATATTCCAGTTCCCCTGGTAGGTGATCTTGATGGGCAGGAGTTCGTCGTCGAATTTATTGAGCTCGATATTCATCTGCACATTAAAATCAAATAGCATATTGCTGTATTTCATATCGATATAGCGGCCCAGGATCTGGAAGGTCCGCATATCGAAGATGGTGGTCATCTCCTGAATCATTACATCATCCGGACTGCTGCTGGGTTTGCGAACCACTTTAAAGCGGTATACCGGGATGCTATCGAGATATTTACCCCGGGCAAACTGGTACAGGTAAAATTGCTTTAAGTCGGGACCAAAAATTTCTGTTTTATCGCTGATAAAAGGGATCCCGTTTACCTTACGCCCGGGCGTAAACACCAGCGTTTTCAGTTTTGATTTGTAACTTTCATTCTTACCGGGTTTATCTCCCGGTTGTCCCTCTCCTTTTACAAAGTCGGAGTTGTAGGCATTCATAAAGATATAGTCAAACATCTCTACGGTATACAGCTGGTACTTGCCATTCTTTTTAAACACGGTGCCGCTATCGGCTTTGGCCAAATATTGCAATTTGTGGCTTCCCGCTACATTGCTATGCTGAATTTTCCTATAGATCTTGCCCTCTACCCTGTTCTTTTTATCATAGGTAAACACCCGGTTCTCGGCCGTGAACTTGTAGCCTTTCATGTTCTGAAAAGCCTTGTAAAAGCTGGTATCCTGCGTTACCGCATCGATAAAGTCCTGTACCCGCAGCCGGTGCGAGATAATATTAACGGGCGAATCGATCACTACGGTAAGTATAGTGTCTGGGTTAAAGCGTTGGATCTGCTGGGCATTTGAGCAGAAAGCGAATAGGATAAAGCAGAAAGCCAGGAAAAGTCTTTTCATCTATTGTTTAGTCCATGGTTGATAGTCGAAAGACCATAGGTAGAAATAGCGGTTCAATCCGGGCTCTCCATACGCTATGGACATCTTTTATCGACGAAATTAATTTCCCAATTGCTTAATAGCCAAATAGGCCATCAGTCCGGTACTTATTTTAAAGGCATCTTCTTCCACATCGAAGGTTGGGGTATGTACCGATGAGGTGATGCCACGCGCCTCGTTCCTGGTGCCTAAACGATAGAAACAACTATCGGCAACCTGCGAGTAGTAGGCAAAATCCTCTGCCGCCATCCAAATATCCAGGTCCAGTACGTTCTCTTTGCCTAAATAATCTTCGGCATGGCTCCGGGTTGCATTCGTTAACACTTCTTCATTGATCAGGAAGGGATAGCCGCGCATGATATTAAATTCGCAACTGCCACCCATGGCCTCGGCAATACCTTCGGCCATTTTCTTGATCTTGATATGAGCCTCGTTCCGCCATTTTTCATCCATGGTACGAAAGGTACCCTCCAGGTAAACTTCGTTCGGGATCACATTGGTTGCGCCGTTGGCGATCACTTTTCCAAAGGAAAGTACCGAAGGGCTTTTAGGGTCGGCAAAGCGGCTTACCACTTGCTGCAGTGCGGTTAAAATATGTGCAGTGATGATCACCGGGTCAACATTTTGCTGCGGTTGTGCACCATGGCCGCCTTTACCACGCACGGTAACGTATAATTCATCTGTAGAGGCCATATACTTGCCCGCACGGAAACCAACCTTACCGGCATCGATTAGTGGCATTACATGCTGCCCCAATACCGCGTGCGGCTTAGGATTTTCCAGTACGCCTTCTTTGATCATTAAACTGGCTCCACCCGGCAGTTTCTCTTCAGCAGGCTGAAATATCAACTTAACCGTTCCACCAAATTCTGCTTTCAGTTCTGTTAAGATCTTCGCGGTTCCTAATAGCGATGAGGTATGCGCATCATGTCCGCAGGCGTGCATCACACCCGGGTTTTGCGATTTGTAAGTAACGTCATTCGCTTCCAGTATCGGCAGAGCATCCATATCGGCACGCAGGGCGATGACCCTGTCAGAAGGCTTGTCGCCCTTGATCATGGCCACCAAGCCGGTATCGGCCATTTTATGGTACTCCAAACCCAGTTCGGTTAGCTTATTGGCTACAAACACCGATGTTTCCACTTCGTGAAAAGACAGTTCGGGATGGGAGTGCAAATGCCGGCGATTCGCTACCACATCGTTAAATATATCTGCCGAAAGCTGCTGGATCTTTTGCTTAATCATTACTAATAACTGTTTTTGGGGGATTGATTTTTTCTGAAACGATAAACATGGCCGAAAACGTATCCTGTAGTTGGGCCTTCATTTTTTCGGCCTCCAAACGGGTTCTGAAATCGCCGGCTTTTACCTTAAAGTTGGGTTCACGGTAACCTACGTACGTACGCATCTCCGGAAATTCGCGGTTAAACCTTGCCTGTGCTGCAAAAGCTGCGCTCCGGTTACTACCGCTATAGATCTGTAACCGATAGCCATAGGATGGGAAAAATCCCCCACCTGCCACGCCGCCCATTTTGTTAAGTAAAGCCCGCTTGGCCAGCAGGGTATCAAACAAGGGATCGCGCACTACGGTAACTTTGCCTTTTACCTGTGCGGAGGCTGCCACCGAGAAAAGTAACAGCACAAAAAAAGAGCAGCATTTGATGAGGCTTAACTTAGCTTTATGATCAAATGTTGCTCTTTTCATTAGTTATAATGTAAACGCAGTCATAACGAACTTGTTTCGGTAACCCATCTGCAAAGTAGCATACATACTGTTTACTACTACCTGGGTCCTGAAACAAGTTCAGGATGACGCCTTCTGCTATTTAATTTTGCCCTACGCCGTGGCAGTTCTTAAACTTTTTGCCGCTACCGCATGGGCAAGGGTCGTTCCTGCCTATTTTTTGCTCAACCTTTACAGGAGTTGCTTTTTGTACTTCGCGGGTATCTTCCATCGGCATGCCGTTAGCTTCGCCAACCAGTTCCGGCTTGGAGGTGCGCATTTTTTTAAGATCCAGCTTCGGCTCCGGTTTTGCTTCCTTCACTTCCTCCGGCTCCTGCTGTACTGCAATTCCACCTCTGAACAGGAAGCTTACCAGCTCCTTGTTCACGTTTGATAACATCTGGCGGAATAATTCAAAAGCCTCGAACTTATATACCAATAATGGGTCTTTTTGTTCGTAAACGGCATTCTGTACCGATTGCTTTAACTCGTCCATTTCGCGTAAGTGCTCTTTCCAGGCATCATCAATCAGGTACAAGGTAACGTTTTTCTCAAACGACCTGAACACCTCTGCCCCTTGGTTCTCCACCGCTTTCTTCAACGGCACAGCCACCTGGATACCATGTACGCCATCGCTGAACGGAACAACAATGTTCTCCACATACTGGCCACGGGTATCGTAAACATCTTTAATAACCGGGTAAGCCTGCTGCGCAATGGCTTCAGATTTACGCTTGTAGAAATCGATCACATCATTAAAGGTTTTATCAACCAGGTTATTAACGGATGTGGCTGAAAACTGCTCCTGTGTTGTATCCGGATCAACCGAAAACAAACGGATCACCTCCAACTGGAAGCCTTCGTAATTGTTAGCTTCTTTATATTCGGTAACCACATCCTCAATAACATCAAAAATGGTGTTGTTCAAATCAACTTCCAAACGCTCACCGAACAAGGCATTTTTACGTTTTGCGTAAATAACGGTACGCTGTGAGTTCATCACATCATCGTACTCCAGCAAACGTTTACGGATACCAAAGTTATTTTCTTCTACTTTCTTCTGCGCACGCTCAATAGATTTTGAGATCATGGAGTGCTGAATCACTTCGCCCTCCTCAATACCCATTCTTACCATCAGGTTAGAGATCCTTTCCGAACCGAATAAACGCATCAGGTTATCCTCTAATGACACGAAGAACTGGGATGAACCCGGGTCACCCTGGCGGCCTGCACGACCACGCAGCTGCCTGTCTACCCGGCGGCTCTCATGGCGCTCGGTACCTACAATGGCTAAACCGCCAACTTCTTTTACGCCTTCGCCCAGCTTAATATCCGTACCACGACCAGCCATGTTGGTAGCAATGGTTACCGTACTCCGCTGACCAGCCTCGGCCACAATATCGGCCTCTTTCTGGTGCATCTTGGCATTCAGTACATTATGTTTAATACCGCGCAGCTTAAGCATACGGCTCAATAACTCAGAAATTTCTACAGAGGTAGTACCTACCAGTACCGGGCGACCCGCCTCCGTAAGTTTAACAATTTCATCAGCAACAGCATTGTATTTTTCGCGGATGGTGCGATAAACCAAATCCTGCATATCCGAGCGGGAAGCAGGGGTATTGGTTGGGATCTCCACTACATCCAGCTTATAAATTTCCCAGAATTCACCTGCTTCGGTAACGGCAGTACCCGTCATACCACAAAGCTTATGGTACATTCTGAAGTAATTTTGCAGGGTTATGGTCGCAAATGTTTGGGTAGCATCTTCTACCTTTACATTTTCCTTTGCCTCAATAGCCTGGTGTAGGCCATCGCTGTAACGGCGGCCATCCAAAACACGGCCGGTTTGCTCATCTACTATTTTTACTTTACCATCGTCAAGGATGTATTCGGTATCCTTTTCAAATAAAGTGTATGCTTTCAATAACTGGTTAACCGAGTGGATACGTTCCGATTTGATAGAAAAATCGCGCATGAGCTCGTCTTTCTTAGCAATCTTTTCTTCGGCAGGCAAGGCAGATTTTTCGATGTTGGCGATCTCGGTACCTACGTCAGGCATCACAAAGAAACCCTGATCCTCACCGGAAGCGGTGATCAGCTCGATACCTTTTTCAGACAATTCTACCGAATTGCTTTTCTCATCTATAATGAAGAACAGTTCAGAATCTACCTTAGGCATTTCTTTACCCTGATCCTGCATGTAGTGGTTCTCTGTCTTCAGCAATACGGTTTTGTTACCGCCTTCGCTCAGGAACTTGATCAGTGCTTTACTTTTTGGCAATGCACGGTGCGCACGCAATAAAGCTAAACCGCCTTCATCAACACCGGTTTTGCCATCGTTGATCGCTTTTTTAGCTTCATTCAATACGCCATTTACATACGCCTTCTGTGCATTAACCAAACGCTCTATACGGGGTTTCAGCTCATAAAACTCGTGTTCATCACCACGCGGGATAGGCCCGCTGATGATCAACGGTGTACGCGCATCGTCAATTAACACCGAATCCACCTCATCCACCATGGCAAAGTGTAGCTTGCGCTGCACCAGCTCTTCAGGGCTACGTGTCATATTGTCACGCAGGTAATCAAAACCAAACTCGTTATTGGTGCCAAAAGTAATATCAGCTAAATAAGCTTTGCGGCGCTCTTCAGAATTAGGCTCATGTTTATCAATACAATCCACAGATAAGCCATGGAATTCATATAACGGGCCCATCCACTCGCTATCTCGGCGTGCCAGGTAATCATTCACCGTTACAATGTGTACGCCCTGGCCTGCAAGTGCATTCAGGTACGCAGGCAGTGTAGCTACCAGCGTTTTACCTTCACCTGTAGCCATTTCAGAGATTTTTCCCTGGTGAAGTACAATACCACCAATCAGCTGCACATCGTAGTGTACCATGTTCCAGGTAACCTCGTTGCCGGCAGCCAGCCAGGTACTGCTATGGGTAGCTTTATCGCCTTTAATTACTACGTTGCTTTTCTTTGCTGCTAGTTCACGGTCAAACTCAGTAGCGGTAACTTCGATGCTTTTATTCTCAGCAAGGCGCTTAGCGGTTTCTTTTACTACACCAAAGGCCTGTGGCAAAATATTGATCAGGATATCTTCCAGCTCCTTGTTGCGATCCTTTTCCAGCTTATCTAACTGGGTATAAAGGGTAACCTTTTCGCTTACCTCCATATCCAGTTCAGTTTCAGTCCGGTCCTTTATGGCCTGTATTTCGCTATCAATACCGGAGAGCCCGGTAGCAATGGTTTCTTTAAATTCTATCGTTTTAGCCCTAAGCTCATCATTGCTCAATTGGCCCAGTTTGGCAAACTCCGCCTTAATCTTCTCAACTATAGGCTGGATGCTTTTAACATCCCTGTCTGATTTGCTTCCGAAAAGCTTACTAAAAAAGTCTAACATAGTATTTTTATAAAGTGCAATAAACTCAACAATTGAGCCACTGCAATTTCAAAGTCATATTGGCAGGCAAAGGTAAGAAAATAGTAGCAAGTAGCTAGTAGGAAGTAGCTAGTATCTAGTATCTAGTATCCAGTATTTAGTATTAGTATGGCTGGCCGGGCGCATTAAATCTTGATACTTGATACTAAAGACTTGATACTTCCTACTTCCTACTTGATAGCAAAAAACTATCTTTGGCCCCATGAATATCCTGATCCTCGGTTCGGGCGGAAGGGAAAGCGCCTTCGCCTGGAAAATTTCCCAAAGCCCTAAATGCGATAATCTTTTTATTGCACCGGGTAATGCCGGCACAGGCCAATATGGCACCAACGTTAACCTTAAGGTTACCGATTTTGAAGGCATCAAAACTTTTGCGGTAAGCAATGCGATCAGCCTGGTATTGGTTGGACCCGAGGAACCGCTGGTAAAGGGCATTCATGATTTCTTTTTGGCAGATGAGCAGCTAAAGCATATCCCGGTGATAGGCCCGCAGCAGGAAGCTGCCCAACTAGAAGGCAGTAAGGATTTCAGTAAGTTGTTTATGCAGCGCAATAATATCCCTACAGCAGCATCAAAAACATTTACAAAAGACACTTTGCAGGATGGTTTTGCTTACCTGGCAACTGCCGGCTTGCCGGTAGTTTTAAAAGCGGATGGATTAGCAGCCGGTAAAGGCGTATTAATTTGCCTGACACTGGAAGAAGCCCAGCTGGAGCTAGTAGAAATGCTTACCGAGGCTAAGTTCGGCAATGCCAGCTCCAAAGTTGTAATAGAGCAATTTTTACAGGGCATCGAGCTATCCGTTTTTGTGATGACCGATGGCACCAACTACAAAATACTGCCGGAAGCCAAAGACTACAAACGCATTGGCGAAGGTGATACCGGTTTGAATACAGGCGGTATGGGTTCTGTTTCTCCGGTTCCGTTTGCTGACGCTGCTTTTATGGAGAAGGTAGAGCAAAGGGTGATCATCCCAACAATTGAAGGTTTAAAGAACGAAGGCATCCCGTACAAAGGCTTTATTTTCATCGGACTGATGAATACACAAGGCGAGCCTTGGGTAATAGAATACAACTGCCGCATGGGCGACCCGGAGACGGAAAGCGTTATGCCACGCATCGACTCTGATTTTGTGGATTTGCTGCAAGGTGTTGCTGAGGGCAACCTGAATGAAAAGGAATTACTTATCTCTGATAAAACTGCAGCAACCGTTGTGTGCGTAGCAGGCGGTTATCCAGGCGAATACCTAAAAGATAAAGCCATCAGCGGGATAGAGAATGTGCGCGATTCGCATGTGTTCCATGCCGGCACATCGTTAAACGGTGAAGAGATCTTATCAACCGGCGGCCGGGTATTGGCCATTACCTCGTTACAAAATGATATGTTCAGTGCCCTGCAACAAGCCACCGCAGATGCAGCCAGGATCTATTACGACGGCGTATATTTCCGGAAAGACATCGGATTTGATTTGTTGTAGTCGGAAAGTCCGAAAGTCCGGCAAGTCCGAAAGATAGGATATCAAAAAAGGTCCCGTGAGCAATGCTCCGGGACCTTTTGTATAAATATCAGCCTGACTGATTCGCAAATCTACCTTCACAAATTCACAGACTTCCGAAACTTCGTACTTATCGATCTTTCCAACTTTCCGTCTTTCCGACTTTCCGACTTTCTGTCTTTCCGACTTCCGACTAAATTATATCTTCCCAAACAGTTCTGCCAGTTTAGCATCCAGATCGTCGCCGCGAAGGTTTTTACCGATGATCTTTCCATTAGGATCTAACAGAAAGTTTTGAGGGATAGCGCGCACGCCATACATACCGGCCGCTTTGCTGTCCCAGAATTTAAGATCGGATAACTGTGTCCAGGCAAGGCCGTCTTTATGGATAGCTTTCAACCAGTTTTCCTTAGCGTTCGGGCGATCTAAAGAAACACCTACAATGGTGAAGTTTTTGGCTTTGTATTGATTGTATGCCTTAACCACGTTGGGGTTTTCTGCGCGGCAAGGACCACACCATGATGCCCAAAAATCTATCAGCACATATTTACCGCGGAACGAAGAAAGGCTAACCACTTTACCTGCTGTATCTGCCTCAGCAAATTCAGGGGCTGTTGCGCCTAAGGCCACCGCTTTTAATTTAGGCAGCATTTCGCCAAAAGCTTTGCCACCTTCTGAGGCTTTAATTGCAGGCGACAGGTTTTCATATAAAGGCGCTATATCTACATAATCCGCGCTGTAAGTAAAAGACTGCAGTGCGTTCAAACTTATATAAGAATCCGGGTGAGCCGTTATAAACTGCTTGTTAATTGCTTTCTCCTTTTCATCGATAGCTTTTTCATCCAGTTTAGCCTGCTTAATAAATTCCGGGGTTTTTGCCTGGTCGCCGGCTGCTTTTTCTTTTGCTTCCATAGCCGTATAACCGTCGTTCACAGGCTTCAAAGCGGCTTGGTACAACGCATTTTCCTGGTTTGTTTTAGGCCCGTCTACCTTTGCATCAGCTATTGCATCTGTAGCACTAACATTAACAACACCAGGCTCAATATAAATAGATTTATAATCGCGGGTACCATTCATTCCTGTACCTTTCGCGTTAAATAAGAGGTAACCGCTGGCGGGTGTAGTGCCCGCGTTGCCAGTAAAGCTAAACTTGCCATCTTTAAGTACAGCAGAGTCGATAACGGTTTTTTTATCTTTACGGTATTGCAGGTAAACTTTGGCTGGCGCACCAACTGTACCTACATTGCCCTGTACCGTAAATTTAGTATCCTGTGCAAAAAGCATTGCCGGGAATAACGCTAAAGCGCTGAAAACTATTTTCTTCATGAGTTAGTGATATGATTAAGATGCCAATATCCTACTAAGAGCCAAGAAATCAAAGCAAAAGCAGCTATTGTAACGACATAATGACAAGTTGTTTATCGTAAACCCGCATTTTAGCGCAATGCCCCTATATTTTACCCAATAATTCTTCCAACTTGTTATCTAAATCATCGCCGCGCAGGTTTTTAGCAACTATTTTACCTTGTGGATCTACCAGAAAATTTTGTGGAATGGCTTGCACACCGTAAAGCGTTGCGGCCATGTTTTTCCAGAATTTCAGATCGGAAACCTGGGTCCAGGTAAGGCCGTCGCTTTTGATAGCGGCTATCCAGGCATCCCTGCCGGTTTCTTTATCCAGCGATACGCCCAGCACCGTGAAGTTTTTGCCTTTGTATTTATTGTAAGTGCGCACCACATTAGGGTTTTCCTGGCGGCAAGGACCGCACCACGATGCCCAAAAATCTATCAGCACATACTTGCCTTTAAAAGAAGATAAGCTCACCGGCTTACCGTTCACATCATTCTGGATAAAATCCGGCGCCATAGAACCTATGGCCGTGATCTTCAGATTGTCCATTGAATATTTTAACTGCTTAGCCAGTTCGGTGCTTTTTACATCAGCGGACAGCGCATTATATAGCGGCTCCACTTCAGCAACATCCGGCGAAGGGCCACTAACGCTGGTTAACGCCAGCAAACTGAGGTAACTATCTGGGTTAGCAAAAATAAAGTTCTTTAAAGTGGTCTTTTGCTCGGCCTGCAGTGCTTTGTAGCGCCCCTGCATGGTGTTTTGAAACGCCGCAGATTGCTGCTGGGCAGCTGTTGCAGCCTGTGCTTCTTTGCCCAGGGCCTGTGCCTTTTGAATAATCACTTTCAACTGGCCCTGCAGCCTTACGTTATCATCGTTCAGTTTTGACCCGGTAATAACTGCCTTGGAGATTGAATCTTTAGATGCTATGTTGATATCGCCCTTATCGATAAAAAAAGTTAACAGATCTGTGCCTTTTGCCGCACCACTTTGCGGACCATTTGGAAAGCTCTGCTGCATAAATTTGGCGTATTCGGTACCTTTGTAGCTTACAAACATGGCGGCGTTAACCGGGTTCATAACCACGCCGGTAAAAGCAAAATCGCCGTTTTTAACTTCGGATGAGTCAGTTACCGTATTTGAACCCAGATAGTAGGTAAGGAAAATTTTTGCAGGAGCATTAAGGGTACCAACCTTGCCTTTAATGTTAAAAGGTTTGGCATTTTGTGCGAATACCAGTGCGGGTACAAGCGCCAGCAGGCATAAAAAAGATCTCTTCATTTATCTGATTATAGTGAGTTTGTATAACGCAAAAAAGCGTAATCAATTGCAGGTCAGTTTAATTTTTGGAAGGTGCGCCACCACAGATCGGGCATTTCGCCGGAGCGTGCAGTTTTATAATCGTCGTACCGGCATGGCACCAGGTGAAAGCGTTCGTTTTTAGACCCGCCCGTAGGGTATGGCACCTGCATCCACCAGCGGTCGCTTTTTTTGCTTTTCACAAATACCAGTTCGTGTTCTTCGTGCTTGAGGCTGGTTTTGTAGATCAAATACTGCGATTTTGGGTTGAGGGGAAAATCCTTCTTGCGGTTGTAAAATCCATCTATAAAATACCACACCATTTGTGAGAGTAGCATGGCTGTTTGGCCGTTGGTATCGTAAGCCGGGTTAAATTCATAAAAACCGATAGACGTTAGCTTATCATTGAAGCCGGCATACCGGCAGATCTGGCAGGCATCTTCACCATAAAAACCATTTGGCTTTGCGTTGGCATTACCTCCACCGTCTGACGAGCGGATGGCACCCATATCGAAACTCACCATATTCGCATTGCGGATAACAGGCTCCGTTACGGAGATGTTTCCGGCGAGTTCGCCCAGGCGATGAACATCAAAGTATAACTTATTCATTACGCTCAAACTCTCCTGGCTGGCAAAATAGGTTTGGTAACCCAGGTTGCTGAAATTGAAGAGATAGTTGGGTTCGTGCAGGAAGATCTTGTTGAGATAGGCGATTGAGTTGGTTTCAATACTATCGCCAAAACCGTCATCGTCCAAATCGAAATGCGAATCAACCACCAGCACATCCACCTTTTGTTCCAGGCTTTCGTAGCCCATATATTGTGCGTAGGTAAGGTCCTGCCCCCCACCGATGATCACGGGAATGATATCTTTTTTGATCAGTTCTTCCACTACTGTTTTAAGTGCGAAATAAGTATCAGTCACTTTTTCGCCGCGGGTGATGTTGCCCAGGTCTACTATACGGGTAGTGTAGCCACCCTCGTTCAGCTGGTAAAGTTTTTCGCGTACGTAGTCCGGCCCTAAAGCGCAGCCGGAGTTATTGATGGCATTGCGGTCGTCCATTACACCGATGATGGCGATGTCCGTTTTCTCCTCCAGATCTGGGAAGGCAACGGAGTTGTGATCGATCTTATCCCCCAGCTGACTGGTATAAAACCCGTTTTTAGGCGTTATCTTTTTAAGATCAATAGGTGTAAAAAAATCGGCTAAAGACATGTTGTTTGATGTGCAGATGTGCGAATATGCAAATGTGCGGAAAAAAAACATGAGCAGATGTGCAAATTTTAGATGTGAACCTATTTTTGGATCATGTAAAGGCATTAAGCAAGGTTTTTCATTTGCATACCTGCACATCCGCACATCTGCACATTATTTGCCATATTTGGCAAATGATACTCGTTACCGGTGCAACAGGTTTTTTAGGAGCAGAATTAGCGAAGGAGCTGATCCTGCGGGGTAATTATATCCGCTGCACAAAGAGGGCATCGTCTGTTATACCCGACCTGCTGTTGCCCTACCCTGCAAAGATAGAATGGGTTGATGCAGACCTGATGGATGCTTTTGCCCTAGAAGCTGCACTGGATGGCATAACAGAGGTGTACAATTGTGCTGCGTGGGTAAGCTTAAAGGCTGCGGATAAAAACCCAATGATCCGTACTAATGTAAGAGGGACCGCAACACTGGTTGATTTTTGTACCGAAAAAAATATTCGTATGGTGCATACCAGTTCGGTAGCGGCCGTAGGAGAAGCTAAACCCGGCGAACTCATCAATGAAAATCACCACCTGGACCCTACCCTTGAAAACGACGGCTATGCGATCTCGAAACTGGAAAGTGAAATGGAAGTTTGGCGCGGCATTGCCGAGGGGCTGGATGCGGTTATTGTAAACCCAACCATTATTTTAGGTGCCAGTGCCGGGATTGAAGGCAGCGGACAGATCTTTGAAACGGTACGCAAAGGATTGAAATTTTACACCAGCGGTACCATGGGCTTTGTGGATGTGCAGGATGTTGCCAAATGCATGATCGCCCTGATGGATAGCGACATTAGCGGTGAACGTTATATTATCAATGGCGAGAACCGATCCTATCAACAACTTTTTAGCGAAATAGCGGGTTTCCTTGGTGTGCCTGCGCCTGCTAAGCTGGCCAAGCCATGGTTGATGGAAGTGGCCTGGCGCGGTGCTTCCCTGTGGGGGAGCCTTACCGGACATGACCCGGCTATAGATAAAACCAGCGCGAAAGCAGCATCGGTTGTTAGAGAATTTGACACCAGCAAGATCAGGAAAGCAATCGGGTTTGAATTTAAACCACTGAGCGAAACAGTTAAGGAAGTTTGTGAAAGCTTTAAGGATTGATCTGCTAGTTTTACAAAAAACCCAATTTCAGGTACATCATTATTCGTTTAATCACCCCTTTAGGGATTACCGCCTAATAACGAGTACTCGATAAACTTTTACAAAACCTCCCTTAGCTTTAACAGCACCACGTTCTCCACATGCTGGGTGTGCGGGAACATATCCACCGGCTGAATTTTTACCGTATCATATTTCTCTTTTAACACGACCAGGTCGCGGGCCTGGGTGGCGGCATTGCAGCTTACGTAAACAATTTTAGGGGCTTCAATTTCCATTAGTCGGGCAACTACGTCGGCGTGCATGCCGGCCCGCGGCGGGTCGGTGATGATCACATCGGGTTTGCCATGCTCGGCCACAAAATCTGCCACCAAAACATCCTTCATATCGCCGGCAAAGAATTTGGTATTGGTAATGTTGTTGATCTCCGAGTTTACTTTGGCATCTTCAATAGCGGTAGGTACATACTCTACCCCTACCACTTCGCGCACATGGCCGGCAATAAAGTTCGCGATGGTACCGGCACCGGTATAAAGGTCATACACCAACTCATCGCCTTTAAATCCGGCAAAGTCGCGGGTGATCTCGTACAGTTTCAAAGCCTGGATAGAGTTGGTTTGATAAAACGACTTAGGGCCAACTCTGAACCGGATCGCCTTGCCATTTCCACCTGGCATTTCCTCGTGAATATACTCGGGGCCTTTCCAGCTTTTCACCTCCTGGTCGAAAATGGTATCATTCATTTTGGTATTGAGGATATACAGCAAAGATGTGATCTGCGGGAATCTCGTATCCACAAATGTCATCAGGTTAGCCACCTGCTCTTCATCTGCGTGAGCGAAAACTACGATCACCATGATCTCCCCGGTAGACGAGGTACGGATGATCAAATTACGCAATGCGCCCGTATGCTGGCGAACATCGTAATAACTGATACCCTGCTCTTTGGCATATTGGTTAATGCTATTGCGCAGATCGTTAGATGGTTCGGCCTGCAGGTAACAATGATTAATATTCAGGATCTTATCAAAACGGCCGGGAATGTGGAAACCGAGCGCATTCATATCCAGCGCTTCATCTTCCCGGTTTTCGCCATCGTATAGCCAGCGTTTGTTGGAGAATGTATATTCCAGTTTATTGCGGTAATAGCGATCGGCCGGGGATGGTACAATGGCATCCATATGCTCCACATCGATCTTAGCCAAGCGGGTAAGGGCATCGTGTACGGCCTTTTGCTTAAACTTCAACTGGGCATCATAGGTCATGTGTTGCCATTTGCAACCGCCGCAGGTGCCAAAGTGTTCGCAAAACGGGGTGGTACGGTATTCGGAAGGCTGGATTAAACGGGTGATCTTCGCCTCGCCGAAATTCTTTTTGCTGCGGTAAACCTCTACATCGGCCACATCACCGGGAATGGCTTTTTCTATAAACAAAACAAAATCATCTGCTTTGCCAACACCTTTGCCTTCTTCAGCGATGTCTATTACTGTAACGTTCTCAAAAACTTTATTTACCCGTGGTTTACCAGATCTGCCCATAAGCCTGCAAAGGTAAGCGTATTTATTAAATTTTATATTGTGTTGAGAGGAGTGGTTATTTAACAGCACACGTCCGTATTTCCTTGCTGTGACCGCTATGTTAAAAAAACAGAGATCTGCAATGTTTATAATTCCGGCAATTCTGTTCCCGCAAAAATTTGCACATTTGTGTCCCGACGTGGTCGGCACATATTTGCATAGCCCAATGGATCAGTATTTCATCATAGATTTCGATAGTACCTTTACACAGGTTGAAGCTTTAGACGAACTTGCCCGAATCTCCTTAAAAAATCATCCCGACAGGGAGGCCATTTACAAACAGATAGAAGACCTTACCAATGCATCAATGGAAGGCCGCCTTTCTTTTACCGAGAGCCTGCAGGCAAGGGTAAAACTACTATGCGCTAACCGCAATCACCTGAAGCAACTGATTAGCCACCTTAAAAAGAAGGTGTCTACATCCTTTTCCAGAAACACCATATTCTTTAAAAACCACCAGGAAGAGGTGCTAATCGTATCGGGCGGCTTTAAAGAATTCATTATCCCGGTGGTAACCGAGTACCACATCAAAAGAGAGAATATTTACGCCAATACTTTTGAGTTTGATGAAGAAGGCAATATTGTAGGGTATGATAAAACTAACCCGTTATCGCAGGAGGGCGGTAAGGTTAAACTGCTTAAGGAGCTGAACCTCCCGGGCGAGATCTTTGGTATTGGAGATGGTTATTCAGATTTTCAGCTAAAGGAATCGGGCATGATCAAAAAATTCTTCGCCTTTACCGAGAATATCGAACGTAAATCCGTAGCTGAAAAAGCCGACCATATCACCCCAAGCTTTGATGAATTTTTATATATCAACAAACTGCCAAGGGCTATTTCTTACCCTAAAAACCGCATTAAATGTTTAGTAGTAGGTGGAATTGACGATGAGGCATTAGCGCAAATGAAACGCGAAGGGTACAATCTGCGCCACAAAGAAGCGATAGCCGATAAATATTTGGAGGAAGCCGGTGTATTAATTTGCGATGAGGAAAACCAGCCAAGCGTTGAGCAGATTCAAAATGCCGGGCGATTAAAAGTAATAGGCTGCTTTGGCAAAGCCAACCGTAAACTTGCTGAAGCCGCCTGCAATGCCGGCATCATTGTTTTTGATGACCCTAAAGATAACCCGCGCAACGGTGACTTCATCCCGAAAAGGGTAATTGCATTCATGAATGAGGGCCGTACGCACATGAGCTGTAACTTCCCTGATCTGCAGCCGCCACGCAACAACAACGCCCACCGGTTGATCCACATCCACAAGAACGTACCTGGGATCCTTGCTAAAATAAACGAAGTATTTGCCCGCCACAACATCAACATTGTTGGGGAGTTTTTGGTAACCAACCCACAAATAGGCTATGTAATTACCGATGTAAATGTTGGGTACGAAGCAGGCGTATTAAATGAATTAAAAGCAATAGATCATACGATCAAGTTCAGGCTGCTTTACTAGATAATGGCAGATGATGGTTAATAGGTCGTGGCAAGTGTTAAACGCCCCGGTCTATTAACCATTAAATATTACCCGTTAAGTTTTTCCTTCAATGGAACTACCAATACGGGAATTTCCGAGCTGCGCACTACACTTTCGGCTACACTACCCATTAGTAACCTATCGATACCGCTGCGGCTGTGCGTGCCTATCACGATCAGGTCCGCCTCGAATTGTCTGCTACAGCTTAAAATCCCCTCTGCGGTTGATCCAAATTCGTTAAAGTGTGTCACCTGCAAATCGCCCGCATATTTTTTGATCGTGCGGTTAACTATATTTTCAGACATATCCTCCTGGATATTTAACAACTCCACCTCGTCTATTCCTGAATCCGGGAATGGCAAACCGGTGATCGTATCATTGGTGGTAACCGGACTTACTGCCGGCTCAACAATATGCACCAGCCCAACATGGGCATTAAAACTTTTTGCCAAATCAAAACCGTAAGCAGCTGCGTACTCGGCATATTTACTGTCGTCTATACCGATAAGAATTTTGTTGATATGCATGTTTATAAGGATTAGTAATATCACTACAATAACAATACTGCGGCAATATGTTTTAGGCTATAATTTATATTTTGAGAGCATTCGTTTTACATAATCCTGCTTTTGCCCTTCTTCCGCAGGAATTTTAGGATGCGCTACTAACTGGGCCGGGTAAATGCCCCCTTCCCCGCTAAAAAAATACGCCGTAAAACAAGCCACCGCAAACAACAGGGCGTACTCACCGCCAAAAAGCTCGATCCCCATTAAAGTACAGGCCAGCGGGGTATTGGTTGCCCCGGCAAAAACTGCTATAAACCCAAGCGCGGCAAACAGGCTCACCGGGGCATTCAGCAAACCGGCCAGGGTATTACCCAAGGTGGCCCCTATGTAAAACAGCGGGGTAACCTCCCCCCCTTTGAAGCCTGTACCTAAGGTTATACCGGTGTACACCAGCTTCCACAGCCAGCTAAATGCATCGGCACCGCCCTGCTGAAAGGCGGATAGGATAGTTACCGCCTCCGGGTGCTCTGCCTCAACACCCAGGCTTAAATAATCCGGCTTTCCTAGTAAAAAAGTAAGGCCAATGATGATCAGTCCACCTGCTACAGGGATGAGCCAGCTGATCTTGATCAACTTAAGGGCAGTGCTTTTTACCAGGTGCACAAACTTTGCAAAAAGGTAACTCGCCAGCCCAAAAAGGGCCGCAGACAGGATTACCTTGCCCAGCAGCAAAAAACTTAAAGGCAAGTGATTACCATAGAACGCCTGCCCGGTATTCACCACGTCTATATGGTATAGGGTGTGTTTAATACCCCAGGCAGCAACCGTAATGTCACCAACTAAGCCGGCAATTAAACAGGGCATTAACGCGGTGTATTGAATGCGGCCTATTGCAATCACCTCCAATGCGAAGATCGTCCCGGCCAGCGGGGTACCAAACACTGCGCCAAAACCGGCGGCAACTCCAGCGGTGAGTACAATTTTTTTATCGGCTTCGCTAAGGTTAAACAGCGACGCGAACAGGTGAGCCAGGCTGCCGCCAATTTGCACAGCCGTACCCTCGCGACCAGCAGAACCACCAAATAAATGGGTAATAACAGTGGTGATCAAAATCAGCGGTGCCATCCGTTTGGGCACACCGGCACCGGTTTGATGAATTTCATCGATAATAAGGTTATTTCCCCGCTCGGCACTTTGCCCGTACCATTTATAAAGCAAATGAATAACAATACCGGCCAGCGGCAGCAAGTATAACAACCATGCGTGCGCGAAACGGTAATGAATGGCCCAGCTTAACAACCATAGAAAAAGCGCCACCATGCTGCCAATTGCAACAGCAACCGGGAGAAGGATAACCAACCAACGAATAAGATATTTTACGAGATTGAGCTGACTGGAAAAGAATATTTTAAACATAACCTACATGCAAATAAATAAACAACTTATTTGGGTAGGCGTCATCAGCTTTGCAGCGGTTCAAATAGGCAGAACACCATTGCCTTGTTTTTATGAAGCAAATATAAATTTTATTTCGGAATTCAGATTTTTGATTTCGGAATTACTTGTACAGTTATCATTCAGCTATCCGAAATCGAACATTCGGAATTCAAAATACCTTCTTACTTTTACATGATGAGCATCTCTCCCGAAATAGAACAAAAGATAGCCCTGCTGCAGGAAAAATACGAAGCAATGGGGCAGGATATGAGTTCTTATCTGGACGGGCTATTACATGCCGATTTCCTAACCTATTGGGACTACATTCACCTGGACACCTTGCTGAGTTTGCAAAGCCCTAAAACGCCGTTTCCGGATGAGGAGATCTTTATTATGTATCACCAGATAACGGAGCTATACTTTAAACTTGCCCTGCACGAATGTAAACAGATTGCTGCCGCTGAGCCTTTAACAGCAGAATTTTTCATCGCCCGTGTCAAACGCATCAACCGCTACTTTGAAGCCCTGACCAATTCGTTCGAGATCATGGTGGATGGAATGGAGAAAGAGCAGTTTTTGCAGTTCCGAATGTCGTTATTACCGGCCAGTGGATTCCAAAGCGGGCAGTATCGTATGATAGAGATCTATGCAACTGATTTCATTAACCTGGTGGCAAAAGGCCAGCGCGAAGCCATGCGCGGCAGGAGCATAGCAGATCAGTTTGAATATATCTATTGGAAATTTGGCGCCACCGAATTATCTACCGGGAAGAAAACACTCACCCTGAAACAGTTCGAGAAGAAATACGCTACAACTTTTGTAGAGCTGGGCAAAAGCGTTGCGACAACCAACTTCTACAGCTTACTAAATCAGCTTAAGAAAAATAGTCAGCATACTGCTTCACTGGAAGAACAGCTAAGGCAGCTGGACGTGAATGTGAACGTTAACTGGCCTTTATCACACTATAAATCTGCAGTACGTTACCTGCATCGCGAGCCTGAGGAAATAAAAGCGACAGGCGGCACCAACTGGCAAAAATACCTGCCTCCGCGTTTTCAAAAACGCATATTTTATCCTTCGCTCTGGTCGGCAGTAGAACTGGAGAACTGGGGTAAAGCCTGGGTTGAAAAAGCAGTGAGCAGTTTGCGGTAGCAGAGGGCCGAGCTACCGGCTATTCTTCTGATATACTTTATACAAGCCAGGAATAAAAATTACCTATTATTTTTTTAACTTGCCGTTTTTAGAAAAACACGCACTGCCATGACCGAAACATTGGACATCAAACTAACCAAAGCTGCACATTCCCGCTTAGCGGAAACAGATTTTGATAACCTGCCCTTCGGGCGCACTTTTACCGATCATATGCTGGTGGCTGATTATGCCGACGGCGAATGGAAGAATTTTGAAATTTTACCGTACGGCCCAATTGAGCTGAGCCCTGCCATCTCTGCCCTGCACTACGGCCAGGCATTTTTTGAAGGCATAAAAGCATACAAGCATGCCGATGGCAAGGTCACTATTTTCCGCCCCGACAAAAATGCGATCCGCTTTAACAAATCTGCTGAGCGCCTTTGTATGCCAGCGCTGCCGGAGGATCTTTTTCTGCAAAGTATTGCAGCAGTGGTGGATATTGACCGTGAATGGATCCCTACAAAGGCCAACCATGCTTTATATATCAGACCGTTTATGTTTGCTACCGACCCATATTTGGGCGTATTACCATCTACCACCTACAAATACATGGTATTGATCGGCCCCGTAGGCCCTTATTTTTCTAAAGCACTGCGCGTAAAAATAGAAACTAAATATACACGCGCTGCTGAAGGCGGTATGGGTTATGCAAAAGCTGCCGGTAACTACGGCGGATCTATGCTGCCTGCCCGTAAAGCTGCTGAAGAAGGTTTTGACCAACTGATCTGGACGGATGCAAAAGAGCATGCCTACATCGAAGAAATGGGCGCTGCCAACGCCATGTTTTTACTGGATGGTAAATTGATCACTGCCGAAGCAACAGATACTATCCTGGATGGCGTAACCCGCGATACGGTAATTACTTTAGCCAAAGAATGGGGCATTACGGTAGAGGAACGTAAAGTATCTGTCGCAGAAATTATAGAGGGTGCTAAAAACGGGAAATTAACCGACGCGTTTGGCGCCGGCACCGCAGCTACTATTGCCCCGGTTGGCTCTATCACTTACAATGGTGAAGAGTATACCCTGAGTGATCCTGCAACCCGCGAGTTTTCACAACGCATATTTAAGACAATGGATGCTATTAAATATGGCACCACGCCTGATACTCACGGCTGGAATTATATCGTTTAATTTTCAGCTATTAAACAATGAAGCCCTGCATTAATAATGCGGGGCTTTTTGTTAATATGCTATTTGATAAAAACAAACCTGGAAGCCTATACTTCTCCCTTGCTTGCTTTTTCTTCGGCCTGTTCGCGTTCGCGCAGGTTCCGCATTATTTTAGTAAAGCCGCGATGCCGTTGGTTTTCATCATGCAACGGAAAAACTAAGCCACTGCCCCAAAACCGCGAACCATCTTTCCGCATGTGGTAGCGCTCGTCTGTAGCACGGCCATTGTTAAGGGCACCGCTTAATTCCTTTTCGGGCGCACCTGCAGCAATATCTTCAGGTGTAAAGAATATCTGTGCGGACCGGCCTATCACTTCTATTTCGGTGTAGCCCAAAACTTTTTCTGCACCGGCATTCCAGCTGTTAATATCGCCATTTTTATCGGTAGTGATAATGGCATAATCTTCCAGGCTCTCCAGCACCTGCTTAAAAAAGGCCTCACTCATCCTGAAATAACTGTCGTCGAAAATATCTTCACTGGTAATTTCATCGCTTATGGTATCGTAATCAACCATAATGATAGTTTCGCTGATACCGGCCGCCATTACCATTGGCTCGCGGGTTATTTTATAATACGTTTCAAAACCATCGGGCAGATGATTAAGCGATGGCTCTTGCCGAACCGGCTTTAGTGTGATAGCGGTTTCCATAGAGGGATCTGCAGTAGTGTTAGCCAGCAAATAAGTGTACCCTTTTTCTATCAGGTCGCCCAAGAGTTGTGGAGTGAATGGAATTTTCATGAATCAGCTATTATAGGTCGGTGAAGGCGAAACAGGCTACCTGTAACTATTTATTTATTATACAGCTGTTGGCCTGCGGATAAGTCCTAGTACTAAAGCTATAACAGCCAATACCAATAACACATGGATTAGTCCGCCAACTGCGGTAAAAAACACACCTACGGCCCAGCCAATAATAAGGATAACAGCTATTATATACAGTAATGAATTCATAGTTGATGATTTATTTATAAGGTATATAATATGCGGTTGGGGTTAAATGTTTTAAATAATTCTGTTTGGTGAAAGAAGGTAAATTAGGTTTTACGGTGTTTTTAACAAGAAGAAAACAAAGAAGGTATGGAGCTTGCGAGAGATCTTAGAAAATTCAAGAAAAGGTTATTAATGAAACATACTCTCTTGAGCAGCAGTCGTTAGCAAACTGCCATAAAAATGCTGTGCAACTCCGGGATTTCTCTGCGGACGCTGCGGTTAAATCAAAGCATGCTGAATAGACTGGTTTACAGAAAAAAGCTCATCAGCTTATCAAAATAAACTTCGATAATAATATCGGGCATTTCAAACTGCTCATCAATCTGCTCCGAAAAATCAATTAATTCCTGGCTCATGGCGGTATGTTTTTATTATGCTAACATAGCAAAAACATACCGAAAACCAAAACGGTATTTTGAATTAAATAAACTTTTACCGGCGGGCAGGTTTAGGATCACCCGCCGGTAGTATTTTTACTGATTATCCCAGTCGATCTTTCTCGAAAAATACATCAGCGTGGCAACGATCACAAATAAGGCGATAGCCCCCACCATAAGCGAATATTCTTCCAGCTGGATAATGATAAAGATGAAACCGTAAAACAGGGTTAAAATAAACGCGAACAGTGCCGCAGCGGGCTTATTATTGAGCAACGATGCCGTGAAGAAGGAGATTAGCCCGATAGTTGCGGTTGATGAAAGCAGGTAGGCATAGTTGTAACCAATCTTCTCAGCGAAAGAGAGCAGCAGGATATAATAAACGATCATAGCCGCACCTATCAGCGTATAATTAATCAGGTGAATGTTTTGCTTGCGGACGAGTTCCGTTAAAAACAGTGCCACGAAAGTTAGCAGGATTATCAACGTGGAGTACTTAGTGGTACGCATAATTTTACGGTACTCATCAATGGGCACCTGCAGGCGAACACCAAAACTGGCTTCTTTTATAGATTTCTTGTTGTTCAAAACCTTATCATTATCTGCCCATTGCTGCGGAAACGGCCGGTTATAATACATCATATGCCATTTAGCTGCCGATCCGCTTTTTGTGCTGTCGCGGGTATCCGGCAGGTAGCGGCCGTTGTATTTTGGCGTTTGCCAGTCGCTGGTAAAGTTTACCTCCGTAGTTTTGCCAACATGTAGGAAGTTGATATCGTTACTGCCTTTCAAATCCATTTCATAATTAAAGGCGACCCTTCCGGTGGTTGGCAAAACGAAACTAATCTGCAACGATCTCTCAAAAGGATTTACCTCACCGGACGTTGGCTCTGGTGTGTAGGTTTGTCCCTGGATCTTTACCGCAGGGTTATTCTTCAAGCCTTTCAAATCAGAGATACTGAACAACAGCCTGGCCTTATCAAACATTACCCGGGTTGGGTCGATACCCAGTTTGGCCAGGTCCGGCTGTGTAAAGTTTCCCGCCACCCCTACTTTGGAATTGTAAACGGTAACGTCAAACACACCTTGTTTAAACTGCTGGGTTTTCAAGTCGGCTTTGATCTTCACATCCTCTGGCAACAGGTAAATATAGCCGGTAGTTTCTTTTGTGCCGGACATCCTACCGGAATCTGCCGGGGCAATTACTTGTTTTCTATAAGGCAATATCAGTACCGGGCCCTGAACCAATTGGCTGCCCGACCAGCTGTCAGATACGCCGCGCCCCATCAGCGACTGGCTTTCCTGCCTTTCATCTATCAAATTCTGGATCCACGAGGACGGGATGAGTAGCAAAAGGATCAATAAAGTGATCACCCCTAATTTTACCAATATGGACCCTTGGTACCACTTAGGCTCTTGTTGAAATTGTTCTATCATTTTTTTTATTTTGAAAGTTCTTTGTATTTCAAAGTAAATAATCAAAAATAGACGCTTGCTGAAAGACAAGCGATATTTATTAAAGTACTTTGAATTACAAAGTAAATAAATATTATATATAGTTCCAACTATTCATTTTTCTTTTATGTGATACCCAGCTATTATATTTACATCTCCTAAACTAAGATTATGACTAAAACCCAACTTAAAAAATACTTTAAGCCTTCCCGTCACGAGGATAAATACATAGTTGCCCAACTAAACGACAAGATAATGCCTATTGACCGTGTAGAAATTTACGGAGACCCGCTTGATGAGTTTTTAAAAATGAAATATTATGGGCGAGTAACTGGAGGAGGTACTTTACTTTCGGAAAGTGGGGAAAACGAATATTGTGATATCGAAATTAAAGTGATCGACGAAACATTTAACCAGCAGGCTGTATCAGAAATTATAGCTAAGCTTGAAGAACTGGGTGCGCCAAAGGGCTCGCAACTTATCATTGAATCTTCCGGACAAAAAATTCCATTTGGAAAGCTGGAAGGTATGGCTGTCTATCTAGACGGAATAACCCTCTCAGATGAAGTTTACAAAAATTCAGATGCTGAAGCTGTGGCAGATAAAATAAAGCATTTAACAGGTTTAAGCAGTGATATATTTAGGCATTGGCAGGGGAATACGGAAACAGCGCTATATTTTTATGGACCATCATTCGTCAACATGAGATTGGCAATTACAGAACTCTTAGCAACTGATCCCGAATGCGAAAACGCCCGGATCGTACAAATAGCGTAAATGAAATTTACACCAATATCGCCGCCTTCACCAAATAAGGCAGAATCTCTTTTTGAAAGGATACGAAGTTTTTTCGAACATCGCTATCGCTTACAGAAGTAAACGCGAAGCTGAATACAATGCTCTTACTGCATTTAATTAAAAAGCGAAGGCGTTGGGGATAGGTTTCGTGCTTGCGGATGCCGGCCAGTTGGGTGAAACTCATTACCAGCAGATCTTCCAATTCGTTGGATAGGTTCTTGAGGAAATCCTGCGAGTTGGCACTTTCGCGGATAAAATCCCAGCCGATAAATTCATTGCAAACCGTGTAGGATAAGCGGCAGGTTTTCATGATGAGGCTATTGAGATAGGCCTCTTCATCCATCTCCGGCAACTTCGTGTTAACCAATTCGTCCACGCTTGCCTTAATGTAATCCATCAGCAGTACGTGCAAAATGGCTTCTTTGCTCTCAAAATATTTGTAAATAGTAGCCTTTGCAATCTTGGCCCGCTTAGCAATTTCGTTTACACTTGTTTTATGGTAACCGAACTTGCGAAACAAATCCTGCGCTGCACGCTTGATACTATCTTTAATTTTGTCGGCCTCCATGGATCAGTTTGAAACAAATATCTCAAAATTACTGACATTTACGGTATAAGCGCGAAGAGATTTTGTGGCAGGGGCCTTAACGGGGCTGCCATCTGATAAAGAAAATTTTGCCCCACTGCATGGATCGGTAGCGGTAAACCCACTTGCATCAGGTGTTATTGCACACAATTTTTCGGGCTGATAGCTGCTGCACCGGTCATAGCAGGAGTAGGTACCATCGGCCTGCCGGTATAACAGCAAGCCCGCAATGCCATAGCCGGAGATGATGACCGAACCGCCCGGGCTGTTGAGTGCAGCCAATCGCGGATCGGTTTTAGAGGCTTGGAAGTTAACGGGCACACTGGGCACCAAACCCTCGGTTTTGCCGCAGGATAGAAATATAAAAGCTACAATAACAAAGGTAAGTGCCTGCTTCATTTAGATGATCTCTGTTTGGAATTGTTTTAAGAAGCGAACATCGTTCTCAGAGAACAAACGCAGATCGCGGATGACATATTTCAGGTTGGCAATTCTTTCCATCCCCATACCAAAAGCAAAGCCGGTAAATTTGTTACTGTCGATACCGCAATTCTCCAAAACGTTCGGATCAACCATCCCACAGCCCAGGATCTCTACCCAACCGCTATACTTACACATATTACAGCCCGCTCCTTTACAAATCGTACAGGAGATATCCATTTCGGCCGAAGGCTCGGTGAAAGGGAAATAGGAAGGGCGGAAACGTACCTTGGTACCTTCGCCATAAAGCTCCTGCACAAAGTGATAAAGCGTTTGTTTTAAATCCGAAAACGATACATTTTCATCTACATACAACCCTTCCACCTGGTGGAAGAAGCAATGGGCACGTGCCGAAATGGCTTCGTTACGGTAAACCCGGCCCGGCATAATAGCGCGGAAAGGTGGTTTACCATTCTCCATCATGCGTACCTGTACCGATGAAGTATGGGTGCGCAAAGCAATATCGCCTTTTTCTTCATCGCCTTTGCGGATAAAAAAAGTATCCTGCATATCACGGGCAGGATGTTCTTCCGGGAAGTTTAAGGCAGAAAAGTTGTGCCAGTCGTCTTCTATCTCCGGTCCTTCTGCTACCACAAAGCCCAAACGTTTAAATATGTCAATAATTTCGTTACGTACCAGCGAAAGCGGATGGCGAGAGCCTACTTCAAAACCATCACCCGGCAAGGTCAGGTCAATCTCGGATTTGGGATCTGCAATTTCTGAAGTAAGTGATTCTTTAATTTCTTCATAACGCGCCTCAGCCATCTGCTTAAACTGGTTAAGCACTTTACCAAAAGTGCGCTTCTCGTCAGCACTTACCGTTTTAAACTGTTCAAACAGGTCCTTGATAATTCCCTTGGTACCCAAATATTTAATGCGGAAAGCTTCCAGTTCGTCTGCTTTAGCTGCAGAAAAAGCTTTGATCTCGCTGGTATATTGATCTATTTTTGATTGCATTATAATGTTTCTTGTAGTGGACGTTATCCCAATTCCTTTTTAGTTTAACCTACTCGGGTATCTGCAAATAATTGATATACAGAGTTTCTCAGCTGCTAAGCCAGGTCTTCCAACCTTTCTATCGGTGCAGGTATAAAGTTAAGCGCTTTTTAATTGGAATTAATTTAATGTTTATTTAATTACCGCTAAATCCTTACCAACCTTAGTAAAGGCTGCAATGGCCTTATCTAAATGCGCCCGCTCATGTGCGGCTGAGATCTGTACCCGGATCCTGGCCTTACCCTGCGGTACTACCGGGTAGTAAAAACCGATAACATAAATACCTTCTTCCAGCATTTTGGCTGCAAACTCCTGCGCCAGCTTGGCATCATATAACATTACCGGTACAATAGGGTGTACACCCGGCTTAATATCAAAACCTGCCGCGGTCATTTGCTCACGGAAATATTGGGTATTGGTTTCTAGTTTATCACGAAGATCGGTGGTTTCGCTCAGCATATCCAACACCGCTATCGATGCACCCGTAATGGCCGGGGCCAGTGTGTTACTGAATAAGTATGGTCGCGACCGCTGGCGCAGCATATCGATAATTTCTTTACGACCCGATGTAAATCCGCCAGACGCACCACCCAGGGCCTTACCCAAAGTGCCGGTTATAATATCAATCTGGCCCATCACGTTGTGGTGCTCATGTGTGCCGCGGCCGGTTTTACCCATAAAGCCACTGCAATGGCACTCATCTATCATTACCAGGGCATTGTATTTCTCTGCAAGCACACAAATTTTATCCAGCTGCGCTATGGTGCCATCCATAGAGAAAGCGCCGTCGGTTACAATAATGCGATGGCGCAACCCTTGTGTAGCCTGAAGTTTCTCTTCCAGGTCGGCCATGTCATCATGTTTATAACGGTAGCGCTGAGCCTTGCACAAACGCACCCCATCAATAATTGAGGCATGGTTCAGCTCGTCAGAGATAATGGCATCCTGATCGTTAAACAGCGGTTCAAAAACACCGCCATTTGCATCAAATGCAGCAGCATACAGAATGGTGTCTTCGGTACCTAAAAATTCAGAGATCTTTTGCTCCAGTTCTTTGTGTATATCCTGCGTTCCGCAAATAAAGCGCACGGATGAAAGGCCAAAACCATGGGTATCCATAGCATTTTTTGCAGCGGCAATTACCTTGGGGTGTGCCGATAAGCCCAGATAGTTATTTGCACAAAAATTGATCACATCCTTACCTCCCTCCACGGTAATATCTGCTCCTTGCGGCGAGGTAATTATTCTTTCTCTTTTAAATAACCCTGCGTTTTCAATATCGGCCAGCTCTTGCTGTAAAACCGGCTGCAATGTTTTGTACATAATCTTATTTTAAGGCTGCAAAATTAAACATTAACCCCAAATGAACACCTATATGCCCCATTTTAAATATATTAACGCTATAAACAAACATTTTGAGGCAAACAGATATTTAAATCGAAAGCTATACACGAATCCCTCATGAAGAGATCCTTACCTTTCCTGTTATTTTTAATTACTGCCATCACGGCTTCTGCTCAGCAATTTACTTTGTCGGGCAAATTAACGGGGCCAAAAAACGACCCGGTTCCGTTTTCATCCGTATATATCCGAAATTCAACCTACGGCACCATTGCTAACGAAGAAGGCTACTACCAGTTTAAATTAAGCCCGGGTACGTACACGGTGGTTTACCGTTCGCCTGGGTATGCAGAGCAGTCAACTACTATTGCGGTAAGTGATCATAATGAAGTAAAGGATATCCAGTTTATTGGAGAGGCGTTCCGACTCAGCGAAGTTTCTGACAAATGGAAATACAATGCCGACCCCGGCGACACCATTATGCGTATGGTTATGGCCAACCGCGAAAAGCACATGAAAGAAGTCACAAGCTATTCCTGCGCAGTATATATTAAGGGGGTACAAAAACTTTTGAGTTCGCCAAAATCACTGGCCAGCCAGGCGGTTACTAAAGCACTCGACTTAGATTCATTGGGCCGGGGGATTTTGTATCAGTCGGAATCACTTTCCGATTTTAATTTTAAAAGCCCGGATAAAGTGCGGGAGATAACCATCGCCTCTAAAACTGCGGGTGTTAATACCGCCTTTGACTATAGCAAAGCTTCAGATCTGCAGGTAAATTTCTATAATAATATATTTAGCATAAACGGTTTAAGCACCCGGGGCTACGTATCTCCATTGGGCGAAACCGGGTTTAGGCATTACAAATACAAGCTGATTGGCAGCACGATACAGAACGGCCGGACCATTGATAAGATCCAGGTTATTCCACAGCATAACTATGGCCAATACTTTCAGGGTTATGTGTATATTTTAGAAGGCGATTGGAGAATTTACAGCGTAGATCTTTATCTCGATAAAAAAACGAATGCCCTTAACCTGGTAGATACCTTACAGGTAAAACAGCAATACATCCCTATTACAGATAGTGTATGGATGCCGCTATCGGTAAGTTTCAACTTTAAAGGCACAGTACTTGGCTTTAAGTTCGGCGGTTACTACTCCGGCATCTACAACAATTATAAAATTAACCCTACCTTTCCTGATAAGTTTTTTACCGGCGAAGTGCTGAAAGTTGATACCGCAGCCAACATAAAATCTAAAAACTATTGGGATAACACACGCCCTGTACCGTTAACCACGCAGGAAGTACGCGATTATTTCAAAAAAGACAGTTTAGCAACGTACAAAAAAACCGACGCCTATTTAGATGAACTGCAGCATACCAAAAATAATATTAACTATCCCGGGTATTTAATTTTCGGTTACAACGCCAGCAGCCGTAATCAAAAAGACTCGCTTTATGTATTCCCATTCCTGCAAACATTTTACTATAACACGGTGGAGGGATTTGGGATAAATGCTAAAGTACGCTACACCCGCACCATAGATGATTTCCATTCCTTTTCAGTGACCCCGGCTATCCGATACGGATTCTCTAACCGGTTATTCAGCGCTAATATGTTGTTTGAATATAAGGATGATCCATTCCACAACTCTAAATGGTGGGCAAACTTTGGCAGCGATGTGCTGGATCTGAACAATGTGGGTACCCGTTCCTTGTATTTCAATACGCTAAGCACCATTTTAAGCAAAAACAACTATGTTAAATACTACCGCTCTCAATACGGCGGCTTCGGTTATCAGCGGGAATTATCCAATGGCATATTGTGGACGGGTAGCCTCAGTTACTCCAGCCGGATGCAGTTGTATAATACCGCATTGGGCCATATTGTTAATGTAAGCAGCTCGCAATATACTTCCAACAACCCGCTGGCGCCACCAGGCACCCCGGCAGATGACCGCTCTTTCCTTTTTCCGGAGCACCAGGCATTAACTTTTAATACTTCGTTAGCATTCACGTTCGATCAGCATTATATTACCCGGCCAACCGGTAAGTTCAACCTGCCATCCAAATATCCTACCCTTACGGTTAATTATCGTAAAGGCTTTGATAACGTGTTAGGATCAGATGTAAATTATGATTTCGCTTCTGCAGATCTGTCCCAGTACAACATGCGAATTGGTTTGTTCGGCTATTCATCATTTAAACTAACGGCTGGCGGTTTCTTCAATAACAAGCGGGTATACTACATGGATTACTACCACTTTTTAGGTAACCAGGGTACCACCTTCGATCCTACCTATATTGGCAGCTTCCACTTCCTGCCATTTTATACCTACAGTACAAATGGTGCATTTTTCGAGGGCCATTACCAGCATAATTTTGCCGGTTCCATCTTTAACAAGATCCCGTTGCTCCGCAAGTTGAAACTCGAAGAGTTAATTGGGGTAAACTATTTAACCACCAAAGGCAACAAAAACTACAGGGAGTTCTACGTCGGGGTGCAGCGCCTCATCTTCCGTGTAGATTACGGTGTTTCTTACGCGGGAAACAACAAGTACCTGCAGGGATTCAGGATCTTCTACGGTATCAGGTAAGCGCATAGCATAAGACCAAAGCATGAAGCCGCGAAATGCTTTTTGCTTTGGTCTCTTTCCTTTACGCTCAATTCCTTATCTTTGCGCCTCATTTAACACCGTTTGCAGCGGTATCGATGTTTATGGCAACTTACAATACACTACTATACTATTGTTATTCAACAATAGCCGATGCGGAGCAATTTGCTGCCGATCATTTAAAATTCTGTAAAAGTTTAGCGTTAACCGGCCGGATCATTGTGGCAGAAGAAGGCCTTAACGGTACTGTTTCGGGCACGGCTGAAGCTTGCAAAACTTATATGGATACTTTACATGCTGATGAGCGCTTTGCCGGCATCGACTTTAAAATCGATGTGGTTGATGAGCCATCCTTTGTAAAGATGCACTGCCGCTACAAATCAGAGATTGTACACTCCGGCCTGCGCGATCCCAATATGATCAATCCGCAAAAACAAACCGGCAAACACCTGGAACCTGCCGAATTTTTGGCAATGAAAGACCGCGACGATGTGGTGGTTTTAGATGTACGATCAAATTACGAGCATAACCTGGGCCGGTTTAAAAATGCGGTTACGCTGGATATCGAGAACTTTAGGGATTTCCCGGCGATGATCAACGAACTGGCGCAATACAAAGATAAAAAGATCCTCACCTACTGCACCGGCGGCATCAAGTGCGAAAAAGCATCGGCCCTGTTACTGCATGAAGGCTTTACCGATGTATACCAGCTCCACGGCGGTATCATTAAATACGGCAAAGAAACCGGCGGAGAAGATTTTGATGGTAAATGCTACGTGTTTGATAACCGCCTTTCGGTTGATGTGAACAGTGTGAACCCGGTAGTAATTTCCACCTGCTTCAATTGTGGTAAGGTTACGCCTAAAATGATCAACTGTGCCAACCCCGAGTGCAACGAACATTTTACCCAATGCGATGATTGCGGAACAGCTATGGACGGCTGCTGCTGTGATGCCTGCAAAGAGCATCCGCGCAAGCGCACTTATGATGGCACAGGTTATTATGTAAAAGTACCTCAGCCGGTAAATACTGCAAAAAAGGGAGAAAGACTCCAGTTAGCAGGGAATTAACAGATACAGCAAGCTTACCAAACCAGGTAAGCTTTTCTGTTTATTCAATCTCAAACTGTATTTTCGTAAAATAACCAGCGCTTACCCAGGGCTATACTCTACTTATGCGTAAACTGCTTTTGCTTTTTTCCTGTTTCGCACTAATATCAGCATGCAGTTATGCCGTTGATATTAAAAGTATTGGGGTGCCTTACGTGCAAAATTATAGCAAAGCACAATACCAGTCGGGTAACCAAAACTGGTCGGTTACGCGGGATGAGCATGGCGTAATGTATTTTGGTAATGATGAAGGACTGCTATCCTTCGACGGGAAATACTGGCAGCTTAACCGGATGCCCAATGGCCTCATTGTACGCTCGGTTGCTGCAGATGGCAAGGGTAAGATCTATTCCGGTGGGTTTGGCGATTTCGGCTATTGGGAAAACAAGGATGGCTTTCTTAAATATCATTCGCTTAGCAGCCTGGTGCCAAAAAAACACCAGCCTATAAAAGAAGAAACCTGGAAGATCTATGTGGAAAAAAACAGGGTTATATTTCAATCCTTCGGTGCGATATATATTTATGCCAATGACCACGTAGAGGTTGTACAGGCGCCTAAACCTTTCCTCTTTCTGTTTAAAACGGGCAGCAGGTATTTTGTAGAGCAGGTTGATGCTGGCCTGTTTGAATTGAAAGGAAACAAATTAGTCTATGTACAGGGCAGCAATATTTTGGCCGCCCGGGTGCTATCAATATTGCCTTTTCAAAATGGCAAATACCTCATCGGTACTGCAAAAAACGGTTTATTTGTTTATGATGGTGTACAGGTAAAGCCATGGGTAAACCAGGCTAATGAATTCCTGAAAACCTACCAGCTAAACAATGGCGCGCTTATAAGCAACAAGTACATCGCTTACGGCACCATCTTAAACGGTATCATTATGATGGATACTGCCGGCAATGTGGTGCAGCATATCAATAAATCCAGCGGGCTTCAAAACAACACCGTTTTAAGCCTTTATGTAGATACCGAGCAGAATTTGTGGGCAGGCCTGGATAACGGGATCGACCGGATTGAAATTAACTCTCCCCTCTATTTCTATTTTGATAAAACCGGCCGCTTTGGCACCGTTTACTCCAGCATTATTTTTAATAACAAAATTTACCTGGGTACCAACCAGGGGCTATTTTACAGCGACTGGCTCAGTTCCGGCCCACAGCGGCTGTTCCAGTCTTTTGACTTTAAGCTTATCCCCGGTTCGCAGGGCCAGGTTTGGGAGCTATCATTGCAGGATGGCCGACTGCTTTGCGGGCATAACGACGGCACTTTCCAGGTTAACGGTGACGCCATTACCAAAATAAGCTCGCTTAGCGGCGGTTGGACACTCAAAAAGTTTAATGCCGACCAGCTGATCCAGGGCACATACAACGGCCTCATTATCTATCATAAAAATGCCGGCGGTAACTGGATATTTGATCATAAGGTTGAAGGCTTTGGCGAACCCTCCCGGTATGTGGAGCAGGATAGCAAAAGGCAAATATGGGTAAGCCATGCCTATAAGGGCATTTATAAACTAACCCTTAGCGCCGAATCCCGGAAAGTGATCTCTCAAAAATATTACGATAAAAGTTCCGGTTTGCCGGATAGCTATAATGTGGGCGTGTTCAGTCTTGATAATCGCATCGTGTTTTCTTCAGATTCGGGTTTTTACGTTTACGATGACATTACCGACCGCTTTTACAAATACACACAATTGAATACCCGCCTGCATAGCTTCTCATCTTCCAACAAGGTTATCGCTGCAATCGGCAAAAAATACTGGTTCATTAACCATGGCAGGGTGGCCCTGGCAGATCTGTCTATCCCCGGCAAACTCACTATCGATTCTAACCGGTTCAGTATGCTTAACGGCCAAATGGTGCAGAATTACGAGAACATCAACCTCATCAATAACCTCACCTATCTCATCAGTGTGGATGATGGTTTCGTGATCCTTAACGATGCTGACGCCCGGCAGCAGGCGCAATTTAAACTCCCTTCGGTACTCATCCGCAAGGTAGAAAACATTACAGACAAGGTAACGGTGATCAGCGATATCAGCACAGGCAACAACGATCTCGAAATTCCCTATAACCAAAACAACATCCGGATAGCTTATACCCTGCCCTATTACCGGCAATCAAAAATAAAGTTTCAGTACTACCTGGAGGGTTACTCGAGGCAATGGAGCGACTGGAGCCCGCAAAGCCAGCGTGAGTTTACCAATTTAAGCCAGGGCACCTATCACTTTAAAGTGCGTTCTAAAATCAATGATGAGCATATTTCCCCGGTAACTTCACTAACTTTTAAAATATTGCCGCCATGGTACCTAAGCAACCTGGCTTTCCTGTTTTATACTTTATTGGCCATATTAGCCTACTATGCCAGCCGGTATTACTACCGCCTTAAATTGAAACGCCACCAGGCAGAGATCCAGGAAAAATTACAACGGGAGAAAGAAGAGTTCCTCCGCCAGGAAGCCATTGCCAACCAGCAACAAATTGTTACCATAAAGAACGAGCAACTACAGGCAGACCTTGCCAGCAAGAACCGCGAATTGGCCAGTTCGGCCATGAACATTGTTTATAAGAACGAATTGCTCCAAAAGATAAGCGAAGAGATCAATACTTTTAAAGATAGCGCGGGCAAAAAACTTCCTGAAGAGCAACTTAAAAAATTGCACAAAGTGATTGATGAGGGTATGAGCGATGAGCGAGACTGGAACATATTTGAAAGCAGTTTTAACGAAGCCCACGAGAACTTCTTCAAAAAGCTTAAAAACGATCATCCCGACCTTGTACCAAATGATATGAAACTTTGTGCCTACCTGCGTATGAACATGAGCAGTAAAGAAATGGCATCGTTATTAAACATCTCTTTACGCGGGGTGGAAATAAGGCGCTATCGCCTGCGCAAAAAGCTCAATCTAGACCATGACAAGAACCTCACGGAGTTTCTCATGGAGCTGTAACACTACATCATTACCACTCATAGCCCCTTTCGGAGCAAACAAACAACAGGTCGCATTTGTAGTATGTACTAAACACACTAACTTCAATACAATTTCTTAATTATCAGCATTTTCTGAATTTTTGAAAAATGATTTGAGAAAGCGTTTTAGCATTGATGTATTAATGTAGAGGAACAATATTTGCTTAACCTGCAATAACTCTGCAATTTTGAACCACAGAAACCAATTAAATCTACGTACTACTTAATTATCTACCCACTATGAAGAGAATTTATACCATCTCGGGGTTATTCCTATTGTTTACTTTTCTGTCAACTTTCGCTTACGCACAAAACATTGCTGTTAAAGGTAAAGTTACAGATGCTAAAACCGGCGAAGCACTTGTTGGTGTATCAGTTGGCTTAAAAGGAACAACAAACGGAGCCCAAACTGATGTTAACGGCGGTTTTACATTAAGCGCACCATCAGCAGCCACTTTAGTAATTTCCTATATTGGATATACCACTCAGGAAATTGCCATAAATGGCCAAACTACCATTGAAGTAAAGCTGGCCGGTAGCTCAACTGAATTGGCGCAGGTTGTTGTTATAGGATACGGCACCCAGCGTAAACGCGATGTAACGGGAGCCGTTGCCAGTGTAAACGGCGACCAATTAGCCAAACAACCCGTACAGACCGCTACCCAGGCCTTACAGGGCAAGGTTGCAGGCGTGCAAATTATTTCCTCCGGGCAGCCAAACTCTGCACCTATAGTACGCATCAGGGGTACGGGTTCGGTTTTAGCAGGAGCCAATCCCCTTTACGTTGTTGATGGTGTTTTAACTGATGACATCCGCAACATAAACAACGCCGACATCGTTAGTCTGGATGTTTTGAAAGATGCATCAGCAGCTATTTATGGTGTGAGGGGAGCAAACGGTGTAATTATCGTAACCACTAAAAAAGGTAAAGCTGGCCCTGCTGTGGTTAGTTATGATGCCAACGTTGGTTTTCGCCAGGTTGCCAACCAGATAAAACTGGCCGACAGGCAGCAATATGTTGACTATTTGAACGTAGCTAATCCGGGCAGGATAACCGCGGATGATAAGTCGCCGCTCACCATTCCCGGGACTACCGATTGGGCCGATGCGATATCCCGACAGGCACTACAAACTAATCATAACATTTCAGTTTCTGGCGGTGGGGATAAAAGTACCTACTTCATCAGCGGAAATTACATTTATGAAAACGGTGTTATAAAAACCAACAACTTTCAGCGTTTTAGTCTGCGTGCAAACAACGACGTAAAAATCTCCGACAAGTTGCGTTTCTCTGATCAGTTGTCGCTTACCCGCGGCGCAGAAAGAGCGGTAGACATCGGTGCAGTTTACGGTAACGTGTATCGTGCAGCACCAATTATTCCTGCTATCCTGGATGGAAAATACGGCAATACATCTGCATGGGGTAACGTAGGCAACCCGCTACTACAATTAGACAAAACCAATAATTTTGCCTTAAATAACCGCGTGCTCGGTAATGTTGCTATTGATTATAACCCTATTAAAGCACTTACCTTCCATTCTGCATTTAACCTGGATGCCCGTTTCAATAATGCTAAAAATTACTCCTACCAGTTTGATGCCGATGGCAATACCTTTACGGTAGGTGGAGGTAATCAGCGCCAAACAAACAGCTCTTTATTTGTTCAGAATGATAATTCATACCAATACCAGTGGGATAATACGCTGACGTACGATAAAACATTTGATAAGCATCATTTCACAGTTTTAGGTGGTATTGTTACTGAAAAGGGCCGGTCTAATTACATCAACGGAACCCGGATTGATGTACCGGCTAATCAGGACCAATGGTTTTTAGATCTGGGCAACCCGGATCTGAATGCATCGAACAGTAACAATGGCTCATTATTTACAAGGCAATCATTTATTGGCCGTGTAAATTATGATTACGCAGGCAAATATTTGCTAAGCGGATCATTTCGCCGGGATGGCAGTTCTAAGTTCAGTGAAAAATATGCTAACTTTTTTACCGTAGGTGCAGGCTGGAATATTGCCGAAGAAGAGTTTGTTAAAGGTGGCATCTTCGATCAGTTAAAATTACGTGCAAGCTATGGTGAATTGGGTAACGATAATATTGACCCATCCCTGTTTGTGGTAACCGGTGTACCTTACCAGCCCTACTATTTTAACAATGGCACATTAGCTAACGGTACCGTAATACAGGATATTAAAAACACCAATTTAAAGTGGGAAACCACTAAACAGCTGGACATCGGTTTAGACTTTGCATTTTTAAACAATCGCTTGAGCGGTGAGGCCGATTATTACGATAAAAAAGTGAACAACGCTTTAACGTATGTAACCCTTCCGGGCATATTGGGTGACCCTGATAACCGTTATATCACCAATGCGGCATCTTACCGCAACAGGGGCTTTGAATTTGCCCTGAGATGGAGAGATAATATCAGCCCTAAATTTTCTTACAACATTGGCGCAAACATCAGCTATAATAAAAACACGGTTTTGGGCCTAAATGGCGGGCAGGCACTTAATGCTGGTGGTGCCAACGGGCAAACCATTACCCGCACAGCTAACGGGCAGCCCATTGCCAGCTATTATGTTTTAAATGCTACGGGTGTTTTCCAAACAGCAGCCGAAGTAGCAGCAGCGCCTGCTAATACATTTGAAGCAAACCACGTTGGTGGCTTAAAATACCAGGATGTGAATGGCGATAACAAGATAGATGCGAATGACCGCATCTATGCAGGATCTTATCAGCCTAAGTTCTTCGGTGGATTTAATTTTGGGGTTAATTACAACGGCCTTGATTTAAGTGCTGATTTTTATGGCAATTGGGGCAACAAAATTTATAATGGTAAAAAGAATGCCAGAGGCAGCAACAATGATAACATTGAAGCCGGCTACGCTAGTGCCCGTTATACTACTGCCAATCCATCATCAACAGATCCGGATGTGATTACACAAAGCACGCCGCCATCCACTTACTTTATTGAGTCTGGCGCCTTCCTTCGTTTAAACAACTTAACGTTAGGTTATACTGTGCCGGCTGATATTGCGAAACGGATAGGTATGGCTAAGCTAAGAGTGTACTTAACCTCACAGAATTTATTTACCGCTAAACGGTATAGCGGCTCCTCTCCGGAATTGTTTAGTACGGATATACTTGCTGCCGGTATCGATGCTACAAATTACCCTGTTACCAGAACTTTTGCCCTGGGTGTAAATGTTCAATTTAAATAAGATACAACGATGAAAAAGATATATAGCAAAAAATCAACATTGCTTTTTATAAGTGCGGCATTTGCTGCAAGCACATTTAGTGCCTGCAAAAATTACTTGCAGGTAGATCCGCAGGGGGCAATTACGCAAGATCAGATTGCCTCTGACCCTGCCCAGGCAAAAAATTTAGTTACCGGCATTTATAATGTGTTTTATATTGGCGGGTTTGATCCGGATATAGATAGCTTTCAGTTTGTGATCATGTCAGATATCGCATCGGATGATGCCGATAAGGGCAGTACGCCCAATGATTATGGCGACGCGATGCAAATTGACAATTTAACAACATCAGCCGCCAATGGGGTTGTCAACAATGTTTGGACAGGCCACTACCAGGGTATTGCCCGTGCCAACCAGGCGCTGGATAAACTCAATGCGGCGCAATTTGATGTTGGTACAAAAAATGCGTTAATTGGGGAAGCCAGATTTTTAAGAGCTTGCTTTTATTTCAATTTGGTTCGCTTGTACGGTGGTGTACCTTTATTAGATAAGCTACCACTGGCCAGCGAAGCAAATGAAGACAAATATCAAACCCGCGCAAGCGCTGCAGATATTTATAAATTCATTATCTCCGACCTTGATTTTGCCGTAGGCAACCTGCCGGATAAAAATGCAACCGATGTAGGCCGGGCAAACAGGAGCGCCGCCCAGGCGCTGGAGGCGAAGGTTTACCTTTATATGAAGGATTACCAAAAAGCCTACGATTTATCCAAAACTGTAATTACCAGCGGCAATTATTCTTTGGTTAAAGACTATTCGCTGATATGGAGACAAAGAGCTGTAAACGGTGATGGTGGTAACAATAATTCAGAATCTATATTCGAGATCCAGGCAGGCATTAACAAAAACTGTTCAGCGGGTATAAATTTATACACAGTGTCTCAGGGCCCTCGTGCCGGTGGCAAATACGGCTGGTCGGATCTTGGATTTGGCTTTAACAATCCATCTTTAAGTTTAATGAATGAGTACGAACCGAATGATGTTAGAAAAGCTGCGACGGTTATAACCATACAGCCAAACGGCACCACTTTATTCGATGGATTCCGCATCCCGAGCCGCGATTCTGTGGAGAATGATCGTTACAGTTACAAAGCTTACCATAGCCGCACTGCAGAAGATAACTGTGGTGGTAACACAGACAGATTACCTAAGCAGGTGCGTATTTTACGCTATGCCGATGTATTATTGATCAATGCCGAAGCAGCTTTGCAAACAGGCCAGCTGGGCGATGCCGCTACTAACTTAAATTTAGTACGCCAGCGTGCAGGCTTAGGTACCGTAGCACCAACCCTAACAGCTATATGGCACGAACGCCGTATGGAGCTTGCCGAAGAGCATGACAGATTCTTCGACATTGTGCGGCAAAACGCCGTACAGCCAGGCCGGGCTGCTGCTGCTTTTGCGGCTCACGGAAAAACCTGGACGGATAGGGCTGCGCTGTTCCCAATACCACAAACGCAGATAGATCTTAGCGCAGGCAGGCTAACACAAAACCCGGGTTATTAATAAATACCCGCCAGTAGATTGGAGAGGCTGCCTGTATTATGCAGGCAGCCTCTTTCATTAAATCAAAATGGCTTTTATTTAGCCAAATACTTCAATAAATTCTTCCGAAATGAAAAAATTTGCATCAACCTTTCTGTTGTTGTTCATCGTACTGAGCGGCTTTTCCCAAAAGAAAGCGAAACCAACCGACGGCATCAAACCCGTTGGCATCATCAAAAACCTGAGCGATAGCGCACTCCTCGATGTGGTTCAGCGTCAAACCTTCCGTTACTTCTGGGATTTTGGGCACCCTGCCAGCGGCCTTGCCCGTGAACGCAGCAATGCAGCCTTCGATTATGGCAACGAGGTGGTTACCACCGGCGGCTCGGGCTTTGGCATTATGGCGCTGATTGCCGCTGATCACCGTAAATTTGTTACGCATGCCCAAGCGGTTGACCGGATGGTAAAAATTGTGGATTTTCTGTACAAGGCCGATTCTTACCATGGCGCTTTCCCACACTGGCTGAATGGCGAAACGGGCAAAACTATCCGCTTTGGCCGCCGTGATGATGGTGCCGACATTGTGGAGACGGCCTACCTGTTCCAGGGGCTATTGTGCGCCAAACAATACTTCACTGCCAACGATTCTAAAGAGCGCCGCATACGCGATGTGATCAGCTGGATGTGGGGCGAAATGGACTGGCAATGGTTTACACAGGATAACCGCGACAACCTGTACTGGCACTGGAGCCCTAACTATGGCTGGTCGATGAATTTCCCTATCCGTGGTTTTAACGAATGTTTGATCACCTACATTCTTGCCGCAAGCTCTGCAAATCATGCGCCGGTTACCGATGTATATCACCGCGGCTGGGCACAAAGTGATTTCTTTAAAAACGGCCAAACCTTTTATGGCTTTAAGTTGCCTTTAGGTTTTGATTATGGTGGCCCGCTTTTCTTTTCGCAGTACTCGTTCCTGGGCCTAAACCCTACCGGGCTTAAGGACCAATATGCTGATTACTGGGAGCAGAATCAAAACCATACATTTATTAATCATGCCTACTGTGTTGCCAATCCTAAGAAATTTAAAGGCTACGGTGAAAACTGCTGGGGACTTACCGCAAGTGATAATTACGAGGGTTACAATGCCCACTCGCCTACAAACGATTTGGGGGTGATAACGCCAACGGCCGCCATCTCCGCATTCCCTTACTCGCCAAAGTATTCGATGCTGGCATTGCGCCATTTTTATTATGACCTGGGCGACAAGATCTGGGGCGAATATGGCTTTACCGATGCCTTTAGCGAATCAAAGGGCTGGTACGGAAAATCGTACCTGGCAATTGACCAGGGGCCGGAAATAGTGATGATAGAAAACTACCGCTCGGGCCTGTTATGGAACCTGTTCATGAGCGCACCCGAAGTGCAAAGTGGTCTCAAGAAATTGAATTTCCAGAGCCCGTATTTAGGAAAAAATTAAACCAATAATGATCAACTCTTTTATTTTGGAGCGATACGGTTAAAGCCGGTAAAATATATTTGGCCCTGCATAAATCGATTTTTAATTATTTACGTTTAGAATGCAAGCCAATTATTCACCGATCTTAACACAGGCACTATGACCTTCAAAAAAATATTAGTAATTGGAATGCTGGGTGCCTTGCACCTGGCATTTCCTGTTTTTGCACAAGCGCAAGTTAATGGCGCGTTCGACAGGGGATCGTTCATCTCCGGGAAAGATACGCTGCCCTACCGCATCCTGTTCCCTAAAAAGTTTGATCCCGCCCAGAAGTACGCATTGATCTTTGTGCTGCATGGCTCCGGTGAGCGGGGCACGGATAACAATGCACAACTGGCTTACGGCCCCAAACTTTTCCTTAACGATACGATTCGCCAAAATTACCCGGCTATCGTAGTTTACCCGCAATGCCCCGCCGGCAGCTATTGGAGCAATGTAAAAATTGATACAGCAGGCGGTAAACGAACCTTCCATTTCCAGCAAGGCGGCGAACCAACCAGCGCCATGGGTGCATTACTGGGCCTGGTAAATCAAATGTTGGATAAGCCTTTTGTAAACAAAAAGCAGGTTTATGTGGGAGGCCTTTCTATGGGCGGTATGGGTACGTTTGAACTGTTGAGGCGCAAACCAAAAGTTTTTGCCGCGGCGTTTAGTATTTGCGGAGGCGATAACACCAATAACGCGGCTGTTTTCGCTAAAAAGGTACCGATGTGGATCTTCCATGGCGGAAAGGATAACGTGGTGCCGATAGATCACTCAGACGTGATGGTTGCTGCGCTGAAGGATGCGGGGGCCGAGCCAAAATATACCGTGTACCCCAACGACGGCCACAACAGCTGGGACGATGCTTTTAACGAACCAGGGCTAATTCCGTGGCTATTTTCGCATAAGAAGTAATTAGCTGGTTACGAGAAGCAAAAGAGGCAGTCTAAAATTCAGGCTGCCTCTTTTGGTAATTTATTCCGGCTTAAATAATGTTGTCATCTCCCGCAACATCGGCATCCGAAATGGTATCGCCACCCGCGGGTTGTGATTCGGTTGATGAAGTATGCGCTGCGTTTACGGCTGTTGATGGTTCAGATTCGCTAAACGTTTCGGTAATGCCGTCGGTATCGGCAACAACGCCTTCCTGGTTCACAATTTCTTCGCTGTTGGTAATTACATCCTGTTCGGCATCCACATCAGATATGCCCGGCGGATTATTTAAGGACGATTTGTCTTTTGGGTCGCTCATGATTACTGTTGTTTATTGAGGTAACAGATGGCAGGGAGCGTTGTTTCAACTTAAAAAAGCGTCATTTCGAGGCACGAACTTATAAAAACCCTTTACTTCAAAAAATGCTCAAACGTATCGCTCCGGATACCTAACCGAAGCGTTTCCAGCGGGATGATATCCGCCGGGGCGATGTTACCCAGGCTTACATTAGCACCGATAAGTTTGATAAACCATACCTGTTGTGCTTTTTGCGGGGCTTCCCAAATAATGGTTTCCTCGGGGATCTGAGTCAGGATCTCATCAACCAGCCCCTGCCTTACTTCCCCTGAATCGCGGTAGATCCCAACGTTGCCACTCTCGCGGGCTTCGGCAATTACCTTCCAGGATCCGGCTTCTATCTCTGCATTCATCAGCTTGATCCATTTGTACGGTGCAAAGATCTTCTGCACGTCTTTTGATCCTACTTCAGATATCACCGTAATCTGCTTACTCAGCTTACGGATATATTCGCATTTCTCCTCATGCTCAATCTCAATACTACCGTCAGACACCTCGCAATATTGCATCTGGTATTTATCAAGGATGCGTCGGTAATCATCAAACTGCCCCCGCACGATCATCGCTTCAAACAGCGTACCACCAAAATAAACCGGCAGGCCGGCATCTTTGTAAAGCTTTAACTTGGCATCCAGGTTTGGCGTAACATAGGACGTGGCCCAGCCCAGTTTAACCAGGTCGGTATAACCAGCACCCATTTCAATAAAATCTTCCGCCTGGCGAAGGCTAAGGCCCTTATCCATCACCATCGTCAACCCTTTATTCCTGGGTTTAGCAGTACGTTCCGGCAAGCCTTTTATCTCGTAATTCATCTTAGCAGGTTATAGCTTATAACTAAAAGTATTAATGCCGCAAATATCCGCTTTGATATGCAGATATCCAATAACGAAATGTTAAGGGTTTGTTAAGATGAAAACAAATGTGGAGATGTGCTGCGGATGTGCGGATGTGCGGATGTGCGGATGTGCAACTGACTGGAACAGCTGCAAAAAAAATGTGCAGATGATTCCTCATCTGCACATTTGAAATCTGCACATCCGCACATTTAAAATCTGCACATTTTAAATGTGCACATTCGCACATTTACTTCGTATACCGGTTAATAATATCGATGATCACTTTATTTTCCTGCAGCTGGGGCAGGTAATCAAATAGAATAAAATGCTTCTCGGGGTCTGAAGTTAGGGCGACTTCCAAATAGCTTAGCGCCTCATTATATTCTCCTTTGGCAAAAAGATAGGCCACCATACGGTAGTACAATTCTGCTGCTTCGGGGTTGTTTTTTATAGCCGATGAAATAATCTCAATCGCTGTTTCCAAACGCTGCTGCTCATATAAAATAGATGAGTAATCCAGCCAGGCATCCACATCGAGCGGGTTGAGTTCCACCACCTTTTCGTAGGCCGCTTCAGACTCGTCCATGTGGCCCAGTTTGTATTCGGCATCGGCAATTGCAAACCAATAGTCAGCGTTGGCGATATCCAGATCCAGTGCTTTTTTATAAAAATGCAGCGCCTCGAAATAGCGTTCTTCAAAATCAAGTGTCACACCAATACCAAACCAGGCATCTGCCAGCTTAGGATCCATCTTAACAGATTTTTTATAGAACGAACGCGCCTCATCCATCTGCTCCAGCTTCTCGTAGCATTCGCCAATTGCGCAATAGGTATCGGCATTGGGCTGTTCGTACTCAAAGGTTTCGCGGTAAACATCAATAGCCTCTGCATACTTCTCCAGGTTAACCAGGGCATTACCCTTGTTAAAATAGGCAGATGCAAAACTGTCTTTGATCAGGATAGCATAATCGTAAGCATCTATCGCTTTTTCAAAAAGGCTCAGTTTGGTGTACGCGTTACCCAGGTTGTACCAGGCCGCGTAACTGTAAGGCTCATTATCGATATACTGCTGATAAAACTGAACACTTTCCTGCTGGTTATCCAAAACATCGTAACAAAATGCCAGTTCGTACAGGGCATCCTGATTCTCCATATTCTGTTTAAGGCACAGCTTAAGGTAGGTAATCGCAGTATCATACTCGCCCATGTTTTGGTAAACGTAGGCAATGTGCAGTAAAATCTCGTCGGTTTCTTCGGCAAGGCCAAGTGCCTTTTCATAATTCTCCAGGGCTTCGGCGTTGCGTTCCATACTTTCATAAAGGTTGCCCCTGATAATGTAAATGTCTGCATCGCTTGCCTCCAGCATGGCGGCCTTATCCAAGGCGGCAAAGGCCTCTGATGACCTGTTGGTTACCACCAGCAATTGCGCTTGCTTTATAAAAAACACAGCAGCAAATGGGTGCTGATTACGGGCGTACTCTGAAACTTGCAGGGCTTTCGCCGGATCATTCTTTTCAATATAGTAGTCGATGATGTTTTCAAAAGCCTGCGCATCAAAAAAGTATTGATCATGATTGCGGATCATCTCTTCGTATCGTTCTACCGAAAACTTTGGATCTTCGGTAAAACCAAATTCAAATTCTTCTTCCATTCAAGTTTTTTTGCAGAACATCATATAATACACCTCAGGCACGTCCATACCGCCTAAAGCTTACGCTATGAGTTCAAATTACAATAATAAGAATCGTTAAAGCAAATAAGTTTTCAACATACACACATTACTAACACCCTTAATGACAAGTGGCTGATAATAAATGTAAAGCAATTGAAGCGGGAGGCGGTGGGTAGTGATTTTATTTGCCCTAAAGATTTTTAACTTTGACAAAAGTACCAATTATGAGCGTAATAATCTCCGACATCCTGGATCATTTACATATTAACGACATAAACGAAGCCTTCAGCACCGGCAGTAACTGGGGTAGCAGCCCTGATGCTGAGGTAAAAGACATCTTTTCTCCTACCGATGGAAAAAAGATAGCCGCCGTAAAATTCGCCACCGCTGCCGACTATAACCGTGTTGTGGATACCGCTGCGAAAGCTTTTAAAACATGGCGCACTGTCCCCGCGCCTAAGCGCGGCGAGATTGTACGCCAGATTGGCGACGAATTGCGGGCAAACAAAAAGCAACTTGGCGCCCTGGTATCTTACGAAATGGGCAAAAGCCTGCAGGAAGGGTACGGCGAAGTACAGGAAATGATCGATATCTGCGATTTTGCGGTGGGCCTGAGCCGCCAGTTATACGGCCTGACCATGCACAGTGAACGCCCGGAACACCGCATGTATGAGCAGTATCATCCGCTTGGGATTGTTGGCGTTATTTCAGCCTTTAACTTCCCTGTTGCGGTATGGAGCTGGAACGCTATGCTGGCTTGGGTTTGCGGCGATGTTTGCATCTGGAAGCCCTCAGAAAAAACGCCTTTAACAGCCGTTGCCTGTCAGCATATTACGCAAACCGTTTTTAAAGCGAATAATATTGACGAAGGCGTAAGCTGCCTGGTAATTGGAGACAGAGCGATTGGAGAACTGATGGCGGCAGACACCCGCGTACCATTGATTTCTGCTACAGGATCTACCCGGATGGGTAAAGCAGTGAGCGTAGCCGTAGGCGCACGTTTAGGTAAAAGCCTGCTGGAACTTGGCGGGAACAACGCGATCATCATTACAGAAAATGCCGACCTGGATATGTCGCTCATCGGCGCTGTATTTGGGGCGGTTGGTACCGCCGGGCAGCGCTGCACCAGCACACGCAGGCTCATTATCCACGAAAGTGTCTACGACGCATTTAAACAGAAATTAGTTAATGCTTACGGACAGATCAAGATCGGCGACCCGCTGAACGAGGAAAATCACATGGGCCCGCTGATAGACCAGGACGCAGTTGCATTGTACCTGGATTCGATAGAAAAATGCAAGGCCGAAGGCGGTAATTTTGTAGTAGCAGGCGGCAAGCTGGAAGGTGACGCCTACTCATCAGGCTGCTATGTAAAACCCTGCATTGCCGAAGTAGAAAATCATTACCAGATTGTGCAGCATGAAACCTTTGCCCCTATCCTTTACCTCATCAAATACAAAACCATAGAAGAAGCCATTTACCTGCAAAATGGCGTACCCCAGGGGCTATCATCGGCCATCATGACCAATAACCTGCGCGAGGCGGAAACATTTTTATCTTACGCTGGTTCTGATTGCGGAATTGCCAATGTGAACATCGGTACATCCGGGGCAGAAATTGGCGGCGCATTTGGTGGAGAAAAAGAAACCGGCGGCGGTCGCGAATCAGGTTCGGATGCGTGGAAAGTGTACATGCGGCGCCAAACCAATACTATAAACTACTCAAAAACGTTGCCTTTGGCACAAGGGATCAAGTTTGATCTTTAACATTTAAAACAACACGTATTTTTATATGCACAAATTTGGTAATTATTTTTCCGGCGCGGTGCTGTGCAGCGCTGTACTATTCTCAGGCTTTAACAGTTATGCGCAGGTAGCCCCCGCTGCCACCCCCGAGCCGCCTAAAGCGTGGCACCTGATGGACCTTAAAACCGATGGGTTTTTCGGCATCAGCGGTAAACAGGCTTACCAGTTTGTAGCCGGTAAAAGAAGCAAAACGGTAGTAGTTGCTACGATAGATAGCGGTATAGATACCGCCCAAAATGATCTGAAGTCTGTTCTCTGGGTAAATTTAAAAGAGATCCCGGGTAATGGTATTGATGATGACCACAACGGTTATATAGATGATGTGCATGGCTGGGATTTCCTTGGCGGCCCGGGTGGCAAATGTGATTATACCGAAACGACCGAAGAGATCCGCGAGTACAATAAGCTCAAAGGCAAATACATGAGCCTTACCTCAGCCCCCGCCGGGCAGGAAAAAGAGTTTGCTTACTGGGAAAAAGTAAAGCTTACACATGATGAAACCCTGCGCAAATCTACCGAAGAAATTGCGCAGTTACAGCCGGCCATGAGTGCTTTAATGGCTACCAGCGGTTATATTAAAAGGGCCCTGAACTTAAAAACAGATGATTCTTTTACCGCAAAAGATCTGGATAAGATCAAAACCAGTAACGACACATTAAACCGCAGCAAATATGTTTGGACATCGGTATTTGGGCAGGAAGGCGGAGGCGCAACCAATGCTAAAATAATTACCGACTTAAGCGAGTACCTGGCTAAGCTGAATAATGATGTTACCCCGGATCTGGATGCCCGCAAACGCATAGTAGGTGATAACCCCGATGTACAGGACGGCAAACCATACGGTAACAACATCTTAAAATTTGCCGATGCATCGCACGGTACCGGTGTTGCGGGTTTAATTGGTGCAGTACGTAACAACAACTATGGCATTAACGGCGTGGCCGATAATGTGCGCATTATGGCTATCAAAGCGGTACCCAATGGCGACGAGTATGATAAAGATATTGCCAATGCGATCCGCTACGCAGTTGATAACGGTGCCCGGGTAGTAAATATGAGTTTTGGTAAAAAACTATCCCCGCACAAAGAGTGGGTTGATGCAGCTTTTAAATATGCAGCATCTAAAGATGTATTGCTGATCCAGGCATCAGGTAATGATAACCAGGACGTGGATGCAAAACCTGAATTTCCGAATGATCTGTTTGCCGACGGCTCTGCAACTGATGCAGATAACGTGATAAGCGTAGGTGCTTCTGCCGCAAAGAACGATGAAAATCTGGCAGGCTCGTTCAGCAACTATGGTAAAAAGAACGTGGACGTTTTTGCGCCGGGCGTAAAGGTTACGTCTGTTGATACCAACGCTGAATTCAACACGGCCGATGGCACCAGCTTTGCCTCGCCAATTACGGTTGGCATCGCTGCATTGGTATTGGAGTATTACCCTAACCTGAGCGCCAAACAGTTGAAGCAGGTAATTCTTGAATCGGCTACGCCGCTAAAGGGAACGATGGTTTTAAAACCGGGCACCAAAGAAAAAGTTGATTTTACAACCCTATCAAAAACAGGAGGTATTGTTAATGCCTACCGTGCGCTGGTGATCGCTTCTAAATTAAAGGGAGAAAAAGCAGGCATTTAAGTCAATTGCTATTTAACGCAAAAAGCCGGCTCTGTAAAGGACCGGCTTTTTGCGTTGATACTTGTGTCGTTCAGTTAAAAGCGAGACTATCAGAGTTATTCTGTGATATGCTTTTGCGCAAAAACATCAAAGAGATACTAGTGCAGAAAACCCTCCTCGTTCATGGTTCTGGACAACAATTTGGACATTTCATTGCCCGTTAAAATATAGCTTCAGCTATCCGCTTGGTTGGGCCGGGATTACCCATTGTATAAAAGTGCAGTACCGGCGCGCCGAACTTCACCAGTTCTTTACACTGGTTAATCATCCACTCAATCCCGATATCTTTTACATTCTTCTCTACTTTACAATCCTGGATGGCATCGCTCAGTTCTTCGGGAATATCAATATGGAATGTTTTTGACAGGTTGACCAGCTGCTTTGACGTGGTGATCGGTTTCAGTCCCGGTATGATCGGCACATTGATGCCATTGGCGCGGCAGTTGTTTACAAAATCAAAGTACTTCTGATTATCAAAAAACATCTGGGTTACAATGAAGCCTGCCCCCATATCCACCTTTTGCTTTAGATATTTAAAGTCTGTTTTTAAGTTTGGTGCCTCAAAATGCTTTTCGGGATAACCTGCTACACCGATACAGAAATCAGTTTTCAGAATCCCTTCATGGTTCTCGTGCAGGTAAATCCCTTTATTCATATTGGATACCTGCTGCAGCAGATCGGTAGCATAACAATGCCCGTTGGGTGTAGGCACAAAAGACGAATCACCCCGTCGCGCATCGCCGCGTAATACCAATACATTTTCTATTCCCAAAAACTGCAGGTCGATCAAGCCGTTTTCTGTTTCGTCTTTAGTAAAGCCGCCGCAAAGCAAGTGCGGAACGGTATCTACTTTGTACTTGTTCATGATCGCAGCACAAATGGCAATGGTACCCGGACGCTTGCGATAAGCCAGTTTCTCCAGCAAGCCGGTTTCGTGTTGTTTATAGATATAATCCTCCCGAAGGGAAGTAACATCAATAAACGGCGGTTTAAACTCCATCAGCGGATCAATTGCGTTATAGATCCCCTGGATACTCTCGCCTTTTAAAGGCGGGATAAGTTCAAATGAAAAAAGTGTTTTGCCGTTGGCGTTCGCGATATGTTCTGTAATCTTCATTATAGTAGCAAGTATTTAGTATCAAGTATCAAGACTTGATTATATAATTAGACTTTTTTGCAAGCCATAGATCATTCTCTGTATTTCGGACGGTAGTGCGGTAATTTCGTTAAGTTGGCTTTCAGACACAAGTATTTAGTATTAAGTATCAAGACTTGATTATATAATTAGACTTTTTTGCAAGCCATAGATCATTCTCTGTATTTCGGATAGTAGTACGGTAATTTCGTTAAGTTGGCTTTCAGACACAAGTATTTAGTATTAAGTATCAAGACTTGATTATATATTTAGACTTTTCTGCAAGCCATAGATCATTCTCTGTATTTCGGATAGTAGTGCGGTAATTTCGTTAAGTTGAATTTCAGGCATATAACCAAACTCTTTTGCAATTATACACTGCGTTTCCAATTCAAATGCCGAGCCTAGAGAAATATTTAAAAAATGATATAACTCTTTATTAGATTTTCGTCCGCAACCTTCGGCAATATTAGATGGTATAGAAACGGCTGACCGTGTCATCTGGGATATCAGCCCATACCGTTCTTCAGACGGGAAATTTCTGGTGATATTAAAAGTAAGTTTGCTTACTTCAATCCCAGCCTTCCATACTTTTAACTCCTTAAAATTATGCATTTCCTGTCTTGATACTTGGTTATATAATTTCGCAATTTGTACGTGTCAAGCGAAGCTCTCCTAATTAATCCCCCGGGAACAATTCTTGTCTTGATACTTGATACTAACTACTTGCTACTGTCTCCTAATAATTCAAATTCGGCCCCAACCAGCGTTCTACGGTATCAACACTCATATTTTTTCTTACTGCGTAATCTTCCACCTGGTCTTTGCTGATCTTACCCAGACCGAAGTAGCGCGCCTGCGGGTGCGCAAAATAGAACCCGCTTACCGAAGCAGCCGGCAGCATGGCCAGGCTTTCTGTCAATTGCATGTGGGCATTATCCTCTGCCTTCAGGATTTCGAACAAAGTAGTTTTTTCGGTATGATCCGGGCAGGCGGGATAACCCGGTGCCGGGCGGATGCCCTGGTATTCTTCTTTAATCAGCTCCTCGGTAGCCAGCTGCTCGCCCTTGCTGTAGCCCCAGTACTCTTTACGTACCAGTTCGTGCATTTTTTCGGCAAATGCCTCTGCCAAACGGTCGGCAATTGCTTTGGCCATAATGCTGTTATAATCATCATGGTCGGCTTCAAATTCGGCTACTAATTCATCACAGCCTATCCCGGTAGTTACGGCAAAGCCGCCCCAGTAATCGGGTATACCGCTATCTTTCGGTGCAATAAAATCCGATAGGGCATAATATGGCTCATTCTTAGCCTTCTCTGCCTGCTGGCGCAGCGTATGGATGCGGGTAAGCAGTGTAGTGCGGGTATCGTCAGTATATATTTCGATGTCATCGCCCACGCTGTTGGCCGGCCAAAAACCAATGACGCCGCTTGCAGTAAGCAGTTTATTATCCAGCACCCGTTTCAATAAAACCTGTGCATCATCATATAGCTTTTTCGCTTCTTCGCCTACGTATTTATCGTTGAATATCTTCGGATAACTGCCGCGCAGCTCCCAGGTATGGAAAAATGGCGTCCAGTCGATATATGGCACCAGCTCTTCCAGCGGGTAACTTTCAAAAACCTTTGTGCCAATAATGGCAGGCTTTGGTGCAATATCACCATCCAGACTGATCTGGAATTTGCCGCCCCGCGCCTCTTCTATACTTACAAAACGCTTATCGTTCTTTTTATTGGCATGCGCCTCGCGGGCCTTGGCATATTCGTCCTTAATGCCCTGGATATACGCATCGCGGCCATCGCGGTTCATCAAACTGCTGCAAACAGTTACGCTGCGCGATGCATCCAATACGTGGATTGCAGCACCCGAATAGTTGGGCGCCACCTTAACGGCTGCGTGGATACGCGAAGTAGTTGCCCCGCCAATGATCAGCGGTATGGTAAACTCCTGGCGTTCCATCTCCTTGGCAAAGTGCACCATCTCATCCAGTGATGGGGTGATCAATCCGCTCAAGCCAATTATATCTACATCGTGTTTTTTAGCTTCTTCTATAATGCGCTGCGCCGGTACCATCACCCCAAGATCTATTACCTCAAAGTTGTTACAGGCTAGCACCACGCCAACAATATTTTTGCCGATATCGTGTACATCGCCTTTTACGGTGGCCATCAGGATCTTGCCGGCGTTGGCACGGCTGCCGCTGCTATCTTCCCCGGCATCTATCACCCGCTGTTTTTCCAGTTCGATGAATGGCAGCAGGTAGGCCACCGCCTTCTTCATTACGCGGGCAGATTTTACTACCTGTGGCAAGAACATCTTCCCGGCACCAAACAAGTCGCCCACTACATTCATGCCATCCATCAAGGGGCCTTCTATCACCTCCAGTGGCTTGGCAAATTTCTGGCGGGCTTCTTCCACATCGTCATCCAGGTATTCGATGATACCTTTCACCAAAGCGTGCGATAAGCGCTGCTCCACCGGGTTCTTGCGCCATTCCTCATCCCGAACAATCTCTTTGCCCTTACTTTTAATGGTATCTGCAAATTCAACCAAACGCTCGGTAGCATCATCGCGGCGGTTCAGCAACACATCTTCCACAAGCGCTAATAAATCCTTAGGGATCTCCTCGTAAACTTCCAGCATCCCGGCGTTCACAATACCCATATCCAGCCCGGCTTTGATGGCGTGATACAAAAAGGCGGAGTGCATTGCCTCGCGCACCACGTTATTACCACGGAACGAGAAGGAGATATTACTTACCCCGCCGCTTACTTTGGCGTAGGGAAGGTTATTTTTTATCCAGCGCGTAGCATCAATAAAGTCAACCGCGTAGTTGTTATGCTCTTCCAAACCGGTTGCAACGGTAAGGATGTTCGGGTCGAAAATGATATCCTGCGGCGGGAAGCCAACCTCATCCACCAGGATGCGGTAACTGCGTTCACAGATCTCTTTACGGCGCTCCAATGAATCTGCCTGGCCGGTTTCGTCAAAGGCCATCACTACCGTAGCAGCACCATAGCTCAGGATCTTACGGGCATATTCTTTAAACTTCTCTTCGCCTTCTTTTAGCGAGATAGAGTTAACGATACCCTTGCCCTGCAAACATTTCAAACCTGCTTCAATAACCGTCCACTTGCTGGAATCCACCATGATCGGCAACTTGGCAATATCCGGCTCGGAGGCAACCAGGTTCAGGAATTTCACCATCACCGCTTCCGAATCGATCATCCCTTCATCCATGTTAATATCGATGACCTGCGCCCCGCCTTCTACCTGTTGCAGTGCAACGGTGAGCGCAGCCTCGTAATCTTCGGACAGGATGAGTTTGGAGAATTTTGGCGACCCGGTAATATTGGTACGCTCGCCTATATTAACAAAGTTTGTTTCTGGGGTAAGGGTAACGGCTTCCAGTCCGCTGAGGCGTAAAAACGGCGCTATCTCCGGTTTTTTCCGGGGACTGTATCTGGCGGCTTTTTCGGCAATACACTGGATATGATCCGGCGTAGTACCACAACAGCCGCCTACAATATTAACCAACCCGGCTTTGATGAAATCATCAACCTGGTGGGCGGTTTCGTGCGGTGTTTCATCATAAGCACCAAACTCATTGGGTAAGCCCGCATTAGGATAAGCCGATATATATACACCAGCCTTCTCGGAAAGTTCTTCCAGGTGCGGGCGCATTTCCCTGGCACCCAAAGCGCAATTCAAGCCAACCGATAACAGGTTGGCATGGCTGATAGAATTCCAGAAGGCCTCCACTGTTTGGCCCGAAAGCGTACGGCCGGAAGCATCGGTAATGGTGCCGGAGATCATCACGCCGCCGGTATCACGAAAGGCGAGGTAATCTTTACCTGCTGCCTTACATTCTTGTTTATACCGGTCGATAGCGAACAAAGCTGCTTTCGCATTCAGGGTATCAAATATGGTTTCAACCAGCAGCACGTCCGAACCGCCATCAACCAGTCCGCGTACCTGCTCGTAATAAGCATCGGCTAAATCATCAAAAGTAACTGCGCGGTACCCCGGGTCGTTTACATCCGGTGATAAAGATGCGGTACGGTTGGTAGGACCAACAGCACCGGCTACAAAGCGGGGCTTGTTTGGGTCTTTAGCAGTGTATTCGTCCGCCACTTCGCGGGCAATGCGGGCGCCTTCGTAACTTAATTCGTAATCCAGTTCTTCCAGGTGATAATCCGCCAGGGAGATTTTTTGCGTGCTGAAAGTATTGGTCTCGATGATATCGGCACCGGCATCCAGGTATTCTGCATGGATAGCCTTGATCACATCAGGACGGGTGATATTCAGTAAGTCGTTATTGCCTTTAAGGTCTGAAGCATGATCACGGAAACGCTCGCCACGGAAATCCTCCTCGGTTAGTTCATACCGTTGGATCATGGTACCCATCGCCCCATCAATAACCAGGATGCGTTTTTCTAATTCTTTTCTAATATCCATTTGGTATTTAGCAGCTAGTATCAAGTATCAAGTAGCAAGTATTTGGTGCTTAAACAAAAGCGTTTATTCGGATCCAGAACAGACGGTATACCATCTTGCTACTTGATACTAACTACTTGATACTTATAAAACTTATTTCGAAAAGTCAGGCTGTAATAATGACTTCCGCTTATCTTTCCTAACCGATTTCTCCCGGCTAAGTAGAATGTAGCACCTTGTAAGCACAGGTTGCCAAGACATCGCAGGGTCTAATCCCTCCGCCTTTCTCCATAAGCATCACAAATATGATTATTAATGTTGTATTGTGCAAATGGAGTGCCTGGGGGCAGAATGAAGTTGTCTTAGGATAAGTAGGAATGCAAAATCGTAAAAGTGTCACCCTTAAGGAACGCAGGGTTTGATAACGAATTTTGCTACGGTTGCTTATCGGTTAAAGATGCCTCGTTCCTGCGCACGACAAACAAAAAAAGCCACCCGAAGGTAGCTTTCAAAATCTATTTGAGATCCGATTATCTCCTGTTACCGCCAAATACGCGCAGCAGCATCAGGAACAGGTTAATAAAATCGAGGTACAAAGTTAAGGCACCCATGATGGCCATTTTTTTGCCTGATTCATCACCGGCTTCAATTACTGCGCCCATCCGTTTAAGCTTCTGAACATCGTACGCCGTTAGGCCCACAAATACAGCAACCCCAATATAGCTGATAATTAAACCAAGGCTACCACTATGCAATATGAAAGCGTTGAGCAGGGTAGCCACAACGATACCGATCAATAGCATGATCAGGATAGAACCAAACTTGGTTAGATCCTGGTGGGTGATATAACCGCCTACAGCCATTACGCCAAATACCACTGCCGCAGTGATGAAAGTACCAGATATGGTAGCAACCGAATACATGTAAAATATATTACTCAAACTCATCCCCATCAATGCAGAAAAAGCAAGGAAAGCGATAAGCAGACCGGCGAAGCTAAACTTGTTAAATGCTCCGGAAATTAAGAACACAAATGCCAGCGGCGCAAAGGTAACCACGGTACCCCAAATGGTATTGTGATTAGTAAGCGGATCGCGAATTATGGCAGATAGTTCGGGATTGAATGCAAAAATATAGGTACATACAGAAGACAGCCCCAGCGCCACAAACATCCATAAGAATACATTAGCTATAAATTTACGCGACGCTTCAGCATTTTCAACGATGCCCGGCTTGTCTGCGTAAACGAAATCAGAAGTGTTAGTTTCCATTTTTTATTTAGGATTATTTAATACGAATATAGTAAAGTTGAAACGTTAAGTGCGATTGAATTGTTATAAACCTGCTTAAAGCTTACAATGGGATGTAAATCTCAATTTAATCTTTTCTGCAGCTGCTCTTCCACTTTTTTAAATACCTGCACAGGTTTAAGCGCCCGCCAGTTCAGTTCATCCAGCTGCCCGCCGAAGTTGATGTAGTAATCGATATTACTGTTCTTGAATTCTTTGATCACGTGGTCCTGGAAATTGATGCCGGCAATCCAGCCATCCTCCACATCCTGGAACCACTCCTCGTAGTAGCTATCATCTGAGTGATGGAAGTTAAGCACGTTTTCGCCTATCAGCACAAATTTGGTAACGCCCTGATCTATCATCAGCTCCAGGATCTCCCGCTTCAGCAGCATGATATCGTTGTTGATGGCATCGTTCCATTCGCCAATAAATTCAATAATGCTGTACCCTTTGTCGTAATCAACAAACAGCACTTTCATATACAGCGTGTTAGATCCGAACGAATCCCACTGCGGATGCAGCAGGTAATTATAGATCTGTTTATCAAATTCAAACTCGTTGTATTGCGTAGCGTAAAAGGGCGAGTACTCGTCCTCTGCAGCTATGTAATCATCGCGCCATTTATAGTAGGGTTCTATTGCGTGCATTGAGTTGCTTTCTTAATTAAATTTCTTCCAGAGTTTTGGATATAACTTAGGCAGGTCTTCTTCTTTCCAATCTTCGCCAGCGGTTGGCTGTCCGCCCATTTCATAATTCAAACCTGTTTTGTAAGCGACGTTGCGAGGAAAGGAATCATCCTCCTCTTTTTTCCCGGTTTTGGTCTTATAAGCTTCGGTTGAAACATACAACATGCTTTCAAAATCGGCAACAACTCCTCGGTCAGTCACCTGCGCCAAATAATCAGGATTTTTCATGGCCCCTTCAAATGTATTTTTACCGCGACTTACTAACCAACACCTAAAATACAAAAAGCCATCATCAGTAACCGAACCGTCAATTATCCGGGCTGCAGCAATCATCTTAAAATCATTAGCTTCAATAAGTTTTTTGCTAAATATCAATTCATACGCTATTATTTGCTCAGCAGTATACATTGATAATTTCTCAGTTATAATTTTTTGTTCTTTTTCCTGATCTTCTCCGGCAACCTTAAAAGCAAAATCGATAATTTTCCAAAATTCAGCGTCATCCATTTTAATACTTTTTTTAAATGCAGCAGATGGAGCCACTGTCGACTTACCAGAAGGCTGCGAACAGCCAATGTTAACAAGAGTCAGAAAAATTAATAGGATTGGAATAAATCGCATATGCTTATTTATTGGCTGTATGGAAATGCACCGCTTTCCTTACACTTCCGTGCTGTTTCAGTAAAGCAGCTGCCGTTTTTTCGTCCAGGCCGGTTTCGCTCATCACCATTTTGGTGCCGCGCGCTACCAGTTTGTTATTGCTTAACTGCATATCCACCATTTTATTACCTTTTACACGGCCCAGGCGAATCATTACGCTTGTGCTCAGCATGTTTAAAACCAGTTTTTGCGCTGTGCCGGCTTTCATGCGGGTGCTGCCGGTTACAAACTCGGGGCCTACAATTACTTCAACCGGGTATTGCGCCTCTGCCGCCACCGGGCTTTTGGCATTACATACAATGCAGCCTGTTGCAATATTTTGCTCATTAGCCATTTGCAAACCACCGATAACGTAAGGCGTAGTACCCGAAGCTGCTATCCCTACAACCACATCCTTTTCGTTGATATCAAATTCCAGCAGATCCTTCCAGGCCTGCTCGCGGTCATCTTCGGCAAACTCTACGGCCCTGCGGATAGCGCGATCGCCCCCGGCGATGATGCCCACCACTAAATCAAAGGGCACGCCAAAGGTAGGCGGGCATTCTGATGCATCAACCACGCCCAGCCTGCCGCTGGTGCCAGCGCCGATGTAAAATAACCTGCCGCCAATCCGCATCTTTTCGGATACGATGGTGGCCAGGTCCTCTATCTGCTCCAGGGCCTGTTCAACGGCCAAGGGTACACTTTGATCTTCTTTATTGATATTGGTAAGGATCTCCAGCAACGACATTGTTTCCAGGCCGTTGTATTTAGAGTCCTTTTCGGTAGTTCTTTCCATTAAGGCTATTTGATTTTTACAAAATTGAGCAAAAATCAGCAAAGCAAAGAAAAGTGTTTGGATTGGGCTTGGAATTTTATCTCGCCCGCAAAGGCGACTCACCCCGAGGCACTCAAAGCGCGAACTTTCTACTCAAGCGCAAAGAGCGTGAAAATCTCACTATTATGAATTCGGTCCAAATAACTATTTCCCCAAACCGTCCGGTTGAAAATCCAGCGAAACGGAATTCATACAAAACCTTTTGTGGGTTGGCGGAGGGCCATCGTTAAAGATGTGGCCAAGGTGCGAATCACAACGCGCACAGATCACCTCCGCGCGTTTCATGCCAACGGAATTATCTTCTTTATAGATCACACTATTTTTGCGCACCGGTTCGTAAAAGCTGGGCCAGCCGCAATTGCTCGAAAACTTGGCATCCGACCGAAACAGCTTGTTACCGCAAACGGCGCAATAGTAGGTTCCCTTTGCATTTTTATTCCAGTATTGGCCGGTAAAAGGTCGCTCGGTAGCCTGCTCGCGCGCAGTGGCATACAGGTCGTTAGGCAATATCTTTTTCCATTCGTCATTTGTTACGTTTAAATGCTTAGTATCCGTATTGGAATAATAAGGATTATTCTGATGCCCCGCAGGTGATTTCAACTGCTGTGCGTTGACGCTTGCACCCAGAGACAAAACCGTTACCAGCATCATGATCAAACTCTTCATTATTTCAGTTTATCTTTAAATATCTTTTTAAACTTCTCTACTTCCGGCTGGATAACCGATTTGCAATAGGGCTGATTGCCATTCAGTGCAAAATAATTCTGGTGGTAATCTTCCGCCTTATAAAACACTTTGTAGGGCACCACCTGGGTTACGATTTTAGCCGGATAAGCTTTTTCGGTGTTCAGCTTCGCGATGTAATAATCAGCTTTTTGCTTTTGCGCCAAGCTATGGTAAAATATAGCCGAGCGGTATTGTGTGCCGATGTCGTTCCCCTGCCTGTTTAACTGGGTTGGGTCATGTGCTACAAAAAAGGCCGCTATCAGCTCATCGTATGAGATCACCTTCGGGTCGTAAACGATATTACAAGCTTCGGCATGCCCGGTTTTGCCGGTGCAAACTTCTTTGTAAGTGGGTTTTACGGTTGTACCTCCGCTAAAGCCGGACACGACCGACTTTACACCCCTTAATTGTTTAAATTTTGCTTCAGTACACCAAAAGCAGCCTGTAGCAAATGTGGCCGTATCCAGCACCGGTTTTTTAGGCACCGGATTGCTTTTTGCAAAAACGGCGACACCCGAAATAATCAGAAACGCAGCAAATAAAAATATTTTCTTCATCAATTTAGATACGCAAGTAAGTGCCTTAAAGATATCTCAGGCCATCATTATGATAACAGTTTGACAATAGCGAAAACTCCTTTAACGAAGATGATATAAATTATACGCTATTGTGGCTATTGTTTAAATTTGCCATCACTATCTACATGAAACAGGCTGCAGGGGTTATTTTAAGAACTATATTACTGATACTGATCGGCGTTACTATCGGGATTTTGATGACCCGCGATTTTAATGGCCATACAATTTTTGGCGCCCCTGCCCAAAGCGATAAAATTTCAAGGGTGCTCAACCTGGTAAATAACAACTACGTAGATTCGGTAAACACAGATAGCATTGAAGGCGTAACGGTAAACGATATGCTGCAAAGCCTCGATCCGCATTCTATTTACCTGCCCGCCCAGCAGGCCCAAAATATAAACGAGCGACTCGGTGGCGGTTTCAACGGCATCGGGCTGGAGTACCAGTTACTGCGCGATACGTTGGTGATCACCCAGATCTATCCGGACGGACCAGCCGCAAAAGCCGGTTTAATGACAGGTGATAAAGTGGTGCTGGTTGACAATAAACCCTTCTCGGGCACAAAACTAACTCCCCTGCGCATCGGTAAAACCTTTCGCGGCGAAAAGGATTCAGAGGTAACACTCAATATCCGGCGGAATAACCAACCCGGTAAAAATTACCTCATCAAACGCGGCCGCGTGGCCCTGAGCAGCCTGGATGCATCGTACCTAACCGGCACAACGGGCTATATTAAAATAAGCAAGTTCGCCTCCACAACCAACAAAGATTTCAGAACGGCCCTTAACTATTTAAAGGTTGATGGCATGAAACACCTGGTGCTTGATCTGCGCGGTAACGGTGGCGGTTATTTAAACACCGCAACGGCAATGGCCGATGAATTTTTAAGTAAAGGCAAACTCATCGTTTACACCAAAGGCGTGCACGAACCGCGTACCGACTATTTCGCCACCGATTCGGGCCTGTACGAAAACGGAAAACTCACGGTATTGATAGATGAATACTCTGCCAGCGCAAGCGAGATCCTGGCCGGCGCGCTGCAGGACCTGGACAGGGCCACCCTGGTGGGCCGCCGGTCGTTTGGCAAGGGGTTGGTTCAGCAGCAGTTTCCCTTTGGAGATGGTACCGCCATTAATTTAACCGTGGCCAGGTATTATACGCCATCGGGCCGCTCCATCCAAAAATCTTACAAAAACGGGGCGCAAAGCTACCGCCATGAACTGGCCGACCGCGTTAGAAAAGGCGAGCTGCTATCAGCTGGCAGCAGCCTGGCGGATAGCGCTTTTATTGGCGCATCCACCTATCATACCACCAACGGCCGCAGAGTGTTTAGCTCGGGCGGTATTATGCCGGATGTTTTTGTGCCTGCAGATACCTCGCAGAACACGCAGTTGCTGGAGGACCTAACGGATAAACAACTTTTCACCGCCTACGTGATTGACCGGCTGCAGCCGCTGCTCAAAAAATACAACTCGAAGGCCGACTTCCTGAAACAATATAACGTTACCAGCAACGAACTGGAGGCCTTTGTGCAATATGCCGCAAAAACCATCCAGGAGATCAGCGCAAAGGATATGAAGATCTCTGAGGGGCTCATCAAAACACTGATCAAAGCAAATGCTGCCCGTTTTAAATGGGGCAACAGCGTTTACTATGAAGTGCTTAACCAGGATGACAACACCTTTAAAAAAGCAATGACACTTTAATTTAAGATTTAAAGGCTTACACCTGCCCCGGTAGTAAAGAAAGTATTTACGCTTACCGGCAGTTTACCTGTGGGCTTAATTTTACCGGTGATCACTTTCACCGCTGCGCGCTGCAGGGCATCATCCTTTTGGTAGCAAACCAGCAAGGCACCTGCCTTTTCTATCCCAGGCAAACCGGCAATGGTATAGGCGTTGGCAAATACACTGATTACCGAATTATTTTTTGAGGCCAGATCCGCAATCAGCAATTTAACATCGCTGCTGTAATCCAGTTTGCTTTGGGGGCGCAGGCGGGCATCGTGAATACCGATGATCACCTGATCATATTGTTTCCACATGGCCAGCATGCTATTTAAACTGGTAGCTGTGGCATTTTTTGCCACCGTATACATTTTACTGTTGGGATAGCTTTTGGAAAGTTCTTTTTGATAGGTGGTATATTCCGAAACGCCTATGCTGATGATGGCGGTTTTTTTGGTGGTATCCTGTTTAATCGTCCTGCTGTCGCCTTTCAGCATGGTAACGGCGGCATCGCTCAGCTGCTGCACCAGTTCGGCGGCGGCCGGGCGGTTAAGGTCCTGCACCAGGCCCCCGGGCGCAATGTGCGCTTTGTTGTTCAAACCGGCCCAGTATTTTGCCGCCAGGATCTTCTTCACTTTGACTTCAAATTCTCCTGCCGAGATTTGGTTGTGACGCACCGCCTTGCGGATCAGCTTAGCTGCGTTTTTTGAGTTGGTAGAGAGTTCGATCAGATCCATCCCCGCCAAAAAGGCCTTCAAATCGGCCTCTCCGTTAGGGAAATACTTGGTAACACCTTTCATTTCCATCGCATCAGATGCCACTATCCCCTTAAAAGCCAGCGAATCTTTCAGGATACCGGTAATTACGGGGCGGGATAATGTAGACGGTAAATTTTTTGTAGCATCCAGCGCCGGAATGTTCATGTGCGCTATCATCACCCCTGCTATACCGGCATTAATAGCCTCGCGAAAAGGGTACATTTCCAGCGAATCCAGCCGTTCGCGGGTGAAGGGCAGCAAAGGCAGATCAAAGTGCGAATCTACATTGGTATCACCATGGCCCGGAAAATGTTTGGCTATCGCGATGAGTCCCGCGTCCTGCATCCCCTTCATATACATAATTCCCTTACGGGCCACGTTAAACTTGTTATCACCAAAAGAACGGTAGTTGATCACCGGGTTCTCCGGGTTATTATTCACGTCGAAATCGGGCGCAAAATTAACCTGTACCCCCAGGCGTTTAAAATCATAGGCCACCATCTCCCCCATTTTATAGATCAGGTTATTATCCTGTATAGCGCCTAAAGTCATCTGGTACGGGTAAGAAACGGTAGAATCCAGCCGCATGCCCAGGCCCCACTCCCCGTCCATAGCGATCAGCAGGGGCACCCGGGTAACCGACTGGTAATAGTTGACGAGATTAGCCTGCCTGCCCGGCCCACCCTGGAAAAAAACCAGTCCGCCAACATGCTCATCTTTAATCACATCCGCTACCGAATCTGCATAGGCCTGCCCCTTATTGGTATGCGCCCGTACAAAAAACAACTGCCCTACACGCTGGCGCCTGTTAAGCTTATTATAAACAGAATCTACCCATTTGTTTTGCTCGGACAAAGAGCTGATGAACGCTGCTTTTTGCGCGAAGGAGGTGGCTGTGCCAGCCATCAACAAAAGCAGGCTGTAGATAAAGTGTAGTTTATATCGCATTGTAGTAATTGTAGCTTAATAAGCGGTGCGGGTAATTGTTTTGTTACACGTACCAATTTTTTGTAAACCTAAATAAACCTTGGCGAAAAAAAACATTCTATAAGCTATAAAAATTTACAACAGAGGCCTACCGGCCCGGGTAAAACCCCTGTGGGCTTCTTAACCATTAAACAACAAGCATGATGAAAAAACTTCTTTTTTTAGCCCTGGGCCTGTTAACTTTAGCGGGTACTGCAAGTGCGCAATATGGCCCCCGCCGTTATCCGCGCCGCATAGTCAGGCACTTACCCAATCAGCAGCGGGAACGCCAGGTGGACGATTGGTATCGCCCTAAAGTAGGGGTCGCGGGCGGGTTAAATATCAGCAATACGGTTGACGCCTATAACTCCGATTTTAGTACCAGCAGCATCGCCGGCGCACATGTGGGGCTTACTTTCGAGCTGCCTATCGTTTATCCCCTATCTTTCGCGCCTGAATTTTTGTTTTCGCAAAAGGGCTATAAAGCCGAAACTGTCGACGGTACATTCCGTTCCCGTACCAACTTCATCGATATCCCTTTACTGGCCAAGTTCCGCGTTACACGGGGACTTAACTTTGTAGTGGGCCCGCAGCTAACGTTCCAAACTTCCACACGCAATACTTATGATAATGGCTTCAACACCATTTACCGTGACAACTACGATAACCTGCGGGATAAAAGCTATATATCCGGCCTCATAGGTTTGGGCATTGATCTCAACCGCAATACCGAACTCCGTTTCCGCTACGCGCTGGATCTGAGCCAAAACCGTGGCGACGATAACTCTAGTTTGCCTGATTTCCGAAACCAGGTGTTCCAGGTGGGAATTGGGTTTAAGTTTCAGTAAGAAGAATTTTTGCTACACAGATAAGGCCGTCCAATCAGGATGGCCTTATTTTTTTACAAATGCGACGTAGCAAAATTACTTTCAGGGCATTATTGTAAGTTTGGTATCTTTACAACTCTGTAAGTATATGATGAGAATAAAAAAGCCCGAACTGCTATTAACGCTTGATTCGATGAAAGATCCCAATACAGGTTTCTATTATTTCGGGAAAGCACTGTTTGGACATATAAATAAGCATAATCAGGGCAGATTTAAACTAAATTATTATATAAAAGACAAGTCAGGATTTTTTTCTAAAGGCTTAGCGTTATACCACCTGTACAAGTTCCATAAAGTTTTTTTCCCTTTTTTTTATCGTTTCGATATCGTACATTTTAGCGACCAAAATTGCCGCCTGCGGCCATGGAAAGTACTCGGGAAAAAGGTACTAACCATACATGATCTTAACCAGCTGCACCAACCCGGTTACAGTGATGATTTTAAAAAGAAGTATAAATTGAAATTAGCAAAATGCATTAGATATTGCGATAAGGTAATAGCAATATCAAACTTTGTAGCAGATGATGTGAGGCGAAATTTCCCGGAAAGTGCGGATAAGATAAGTGTAATTTATAACGGAGCCGATGATCTTACCGTGGCACCGGATTTTAAGCCTGCCTACATTCCTCGAAAAAAATTTCTTTTTACGCTGGGGCCGCTTAACGAGAAAAAAAACTTCCATGTTTTACCGTCGCTTTTAAAGGATAATGACTACGAAATGGTGATATCAGGTATCACACCTGTATTAGCTTATAAAGAATTACTTTTGGCAGAAGCCGAAAAATATGGTGCGTCTAACCGCATCCAAATTACCGGGCCGATAAGCGACGATGAAAAAGCCTGGTACTATAAAAACTGCAGTGCCTTTTTGTTCCCCTCGCTGGCCGAAGGGTTTGGCCTGCCGGTTTTAGAAGCGATGGCGTTTGGCAAGCCTGTGTTTTTATCAGACAAAACATCGCTGCCGGAAATTGGCGGCGATGAGGCGTTTTACTTTAAAAGCTTTGAGCCCGCGGATATGCAAAGCGTTTTTAAAAACGGGATGGACAAATTTGAGAAAGAGCAGATGGCGGGCAAATGCATAGCAAGAGCGGCACAATTTTCCTGGGATAAAACAGCGTTTAATTATTTAGGATTGTACCAGGAATTGTTAAGCGAAACAATAGCCAAAACGGGAGCATCAGCATGAGTTACAATGTATCGCTTTTAGTTGGATTGAAGAACAACCTGGATTACAGCAAGCATTTTTATGCGACTACCCGGGCGCTGTATCCCGATGTAGAGATCGTATTCGTCAGCTATAACAGCACCGACGGCACACACGAATGGCTCGACTCACTGGACGACAAAAACCTCATTGCTTTTCACTCGGCAGAGAATAAAACTTTTGCCCAAACCTATAATAAATGTACCGAGCTGGCGACCAGACCGTATGTGACATTTGCCCATAACGACGTGGTGCTTACGCCCGGCTTTATACAAAATATACTGCAGCATGCCGGGCCGCAAAACGTGGTTTATTATACTACTATCGAGCCCCCGATATTTTCGGACCATGTAAGGCCAGGCAAAATTGTTAAGGACTTTGGAGAGAGCTTGGATAACCTCAGGCTAAACGACCTGTATAGCTTCGCCGAAGAAACAAGCAAAAGAGCCGCCGGCACTACCCACCTAGACGATGTATCATTTTTTTTATGTGCCGATAGAGATAAACTCTTGAAAATAGGCGGCCTCGACCCGCTTTTTAAACCCATGTTTTGCGAAGACGACGACCTTTTACTGCGCCTAAAGTTATCGGGCCTCAAATTTTTTACGGCGCTGGATGCCATTGCTTACCATTTTGTAAGTAAAACGTCCCGCTTTTCGGCAGAATACCAGGCCACTACCAAACGCATCGAAGTAAATTCTAACCGTAACTTTGTACGTAAGTGGGGCTTCGCTAATTTTTCGCCGGTGAAAAAGCGTTACGATATTGGATTTTGCATAACCAACATGACCGACGACCTTCTATATAAATTGGAGCCCTGGTGCAGTACCTTGTATACCGATTTTGATTGCGCTCCTTACATCGCCAATGAACAACCGAATACGGCGTTCGCCCTGGCCGATAAAATAAAGCCATATGATGCCCCAAAAACTAACGGTGTTTTAATAGCTATCAACGGCGAAATCTTCAATCATAAATCGTATCATGTTATCGAAAATTTGAGCAAGGTGATAACAGAACATTTAAATAGCGAAGTGCCCCTGTTGAAAAAAATTATAGGGGAAACTAAAACCAGTTTTAAGCACCGCGCATTAAAATTCGAGGTACAGCAATCAACAACGCACGAAGCCGAGTTGATTTATAACTACCGTAAATGATGAGCATATTTTATAATTTGTTTAAACAGATCCGCATCACTTACGGCATAACCGTATGCAACGAGGCGCGCGAATTGGATGAGTTACTAAGTACACTGATCCCACTGATTGGTAAACGCGACAGTGTCCTTGTGTTACAGGATACAACCCAGGAATATGCCGCAGTGAACGAAATTATTGCTAAATATAAAGTAAGCATTAAACATGTTAGAGCCAAACTGGATGGCGATTTTGCTACTTTTAAAAACGTACTGATAGCCGAGGCAACGGGTAGCTATCTTTTCCAGATAGATGCCGATGAGATCCCGAAGCCATCATTAATAAAAAACATAAAACGCATTGTGCGCAGGAAAGTAAAAGCTGAGTGTTTTTTGGTGCCCCGCATTAATATTGTAAACGGGCTAACCGACGAGCACATAACGAAATGGAACTGGACCCGCGACGAGCAGAACCGGGTAAACTACCCAGATTACCAGTTCAGGTTATTCAGGCTGAATGGAAAAATTAAATGGCGCTATAAAGTGCACGAAAAGTTGTGCGGCTTTAAAAAATCTTTTCACCTGCCCGCAGAATCAGAAGAGTTTTGCCTTGTACACGTTAAGGAAATAGTACGGCAAGAAAAGCAAAACGAGTTTTACGACAGCCTTTCAACAGACGATAATAAAAAGCCAGCAAGCATTTGAAACAGAAAATAGCCTTTATAGTTCAACGCTACGGCCTGGAGGTAAACGGCGGAGCCGAATTTCATTGCCGCATTCTGGCCGAGCATTTGAAAGACACCTATGATGTAACAGTATTAACTTCCTGCGCCAAAAATTACCTTACCTGGGCGGATGAATACGCGGAAGGTGAAACCCTAATCAACGATATTAAAGTGATCCGCTTCGCTACGAACACCATGCGCGATCGTAAAAAGTTCCGGGTGCTAAACCGCAAATTTAAAAAGCGTAAACCCTATCAAAAAGTGCTTCGCTATTTGGGCTTGCTTGATTTTTACGAAAAGCTCGTCCCCTCTAACATTACGCAGGAGGATAACGACAACTGGGTGAAAGAACAAGGGCCTTATTTGCCGGGCCTTATAAATTACCTGGAAGAAAATCAACAGCAATATCATGCTCTGATCTTTTTCACTTATTTATATCACCCCACCATTTTCGGTATAAAAGTAGCGCCCGAAAAATCGATACTGATCCCAACTGCTCACGACGAAGCCCCCATTTACTTTCCCTTTTTTAAGCCCTTTTTTAAAACGCCCAAGGCGATCATGTACAATACCGAAAGCGAGAAAAGCTTCGTGAACACTCTTTTTAATAATGGCGATATCTACAGCAACATTGCCGGTGTTGGTGTAGAAGCCACCGAGCCTGCGGTAAAACACGATGTAAAAACTTTGCTGAAAACCGATGCACCTTATTTCATTTACATTGGTCGGATAGATAGTGGCAAAGGTTGCCAAGTAATGTTCGATCATTTTTTGGCATATGTAAAAGCTACCACAACCGATGTGAAATTGGTGTTGGTAGGGCAGGCTTTCATGAAAATCCCGCGGCACCCTGCTATTATTGAAATGGGTTTTGTGGATGAGGACGTCAAAATAAACCTATTACAAAATGCCCAGGCTCTTTTAATGCCGTCGTTCTACGAAAGTCTGTCAATGGTAACGCTGGAGAGTATGGCTTATGGTATTCCGGTAATTGCCAATGAAGGCTGCGAGGTTTTAAAAGATCATATAGATAAAAGCCAGGCCGGTTTTGTTTACCATGATTATGCTGGTTTTAAAACAGCCGCAGATAAGATCATTAAACAACAAACTGATGTTGCTCTGTTAAGCAGCAACGCTAAAAAATACGTTGCCAAAAATTACACCTGGGAAACGGTCATTAATAAGTTTAATAAGATGATCAACTACATAAAAAGCAACAATTTTGATTAATCGTTAAAGGTTTGCATATCTATCAGCTTGCGGTAAACTCCGTTTTGCTTTAGTAATTGTTGATGGGTGCCTTGCTCGGCCACTTTACCGCTTTCCAGCACAATGATCAAGTCGGCATTTTGAATGGTGCTTAACCTATGCGCGATGATCAGGGAGGTGCGGTTCTTCATCAGGTTGTTTAAAGCATCCTGCACCAGCTTTTCCGATTCTGTGTCCAGGGCCGATGTGGCTTCGTCCAGCAACATAATAGGCGGGTTATTTAGCACCGCGCGAGCGATACAGATCCTTTGTCTTTGTCCGCCAGATAATTTTGCGCCACGATCCCCGACGTTGGTTTCATATCCTTTTTCCGTCTCCAAAATAAAGTTGTGGGCATTTGCTATGCGGGCTGCTGCTTCTACCTCCTCGCGGCTTATCCCTTTTTTACCGAAGGCAATGTTATTATAAATGGAATCATTAAACAATACTGATTCCTGGTTAACTATGCCCATCAATGCACGCAGCGAACTGGCAGTAACCATTTTGATATCGTGCCCATCAACAGTTATTTTACCTTGCTGTGGATCCATAAAACGAGGGATCATATCCATCATGGTAGATTTACCACCGCCGGATGGGCCGACTAACGCCACTGTTTTGCCTTTTGGCACCGTTATGCTTACATTTTTCAGGACCTGCTTTTCCTCATAAGCAAACGACACATTTTCAAAACGCATTGATTCACTAAAAACGTCGAGCGTACTTGCACATGGCGCGTCTGTAACAGCTGGCTTTTGATCTATTAGTTCCAGCACACGCTCGCCCGCTGCGATACCGCTATGGATATTACTGAACGCATCCGTTATTGCCTTTGCCGGGCGCATTAACTGCGAAAACAAAGCAATGTAAGCCACAAAACTACCAGGAGATAATTCTGATGACTTATGAAAGATCATGTAACCACCATAGAGCATGATAAAAGCTACCATAGTAATAGATAATGCCTCGGACACTGGAGACGCCAATTGCTGTCTTTTGGCTATCGATTTTGAAATCTTAGAGTAGCGCTCGTTCTCGGCGTTAAAGCGATCTTTAACAAAATCTGTAGCATTAAAACCTTTCACGATTTTAATACCGGAAAGAGCCTCGTCCAGGTAGCTGATCATATTGCTATAGGATTGCTGCCCTGCTATAGCCTGTGCCTTTAGCCGTTTTACGATGCGGGAGATAATAAAGCCGGATAGCGGTAATACCAGTAAGGAAATTAAAGTGAGTTTTACGGAGATAGAGAAAAGCGCCACTAAAAACCCAATAAGTTGTAGCGGTTCTTTAAAAACAACCTGTAAAGTGCTGGTTACTGAGAATTGCACCACCTGAACATCAGATGCAACCTTCGTCAGGATGTCTCCTTTACGCTCGTTATTAAAAAAACCGAGGTGTAGGTTCATTACATTATCAAACACCGAGCGGCGCAGGTTCAATAGGGTGTAGACACGCAAGTTTTCCATAATACGCTGCGACAGATACCTGAAAAAGTTTCCTAAAAACACCGAGGCAACGCATACTGCACAAACAAACTTTAAAGCCGTCCATTCATCGTAAGTATGTAAAAAATACTGGAGGTAATGCTGAAACCAGCCCGAAAGATCGAGCGCTCCCGGGTTAGCCACATTTGCTGCACCCGACACCGGGCCTCCAATGTGGAAAAGCGTATTTAAAAGAGGGCCGATCAACACGATCACGCTTGTACTGAAAATCACATATAGTACCGTGCAAATTATATAAGGGACTGCAAATTTTCCAATTGGCCTTGCATAAGATAGCAGACGAAAGTAGGTCTTCATTTAAATTATTAATTTACAAAATTATACAATTTAGCTGATGTATATTAACACTCGTTTATGGCCGACATCCACTGCGCCAGGTGTTAATTTTATTAGCTACCATATCCACCGTTATACTTCGCAAATCACCGCCGTCACTTTCCAAATATTCGGCTTTTTTCCCAATTGGAGCCCACCTGCCGGGATGGATGGGGCGCGATGACGGGAATAAACCTAAAGTATGCACACCCAAAGCCCCAGCCAAATGCAGCGGACCGGTACCGGATGCCACCAAACCATCGGATGCCGCAATAAAAGCGATCAGTTCATCCAGTGTCAATTGCCCGGTTACATCAGTTACATTTGCGGGGAGGGTTTTTACCCAGTCTGCCAATAAGGCCTGCTCTTTGTCGGACCCCGTAATGAAGATCCTAACACCGGAGGCAGCTAATGCCTCTGCCAGTTGTTTGAATTTGTCCAGTCCCCACTCCACCCCACTACCGTGAGATTTTGGATGAAGGATAAGGTTGAACCGATCTTTTACCAGTAATTCATTTAACCTGGCTGGTATTGCGATGGTCGGCTTAAATTCGTTATGATTTACAATGGCCGGAATGGTTTGAACCGACTCCAGCCCAAGTGGCTTTAATAATACTAGGTTTAACTGCGCTTCGTGCAGGTCAGATTTTTTACGGCTCAGTTTTACCAGAACATTGCATGAAAACCAATGAAAAACACGGTTTCGGGTACCTATCCTGGTCTTGATGCCGGCCCGTTTGCCTAAAGCCGCGATATGCTTATTGGGCAACACATGAATAATGGTGTCGATGTGCTTGTGCTTTAAAAAAGCAATTTGTTGTTTTTCATCCAGTTTTAACAGGTCGTTATAATCTATAAACTCGTCAACACTGGTGCAGCACCTAATCACCGGCCCGGTATAAGTTCTGCCCAGGAACAAGATCTTGGCAGCAGGATATAGGAGACGTAAATAACCGGCCATAGGCAGCGTCAAAACCACATCGCCAATGGCATCCGTACGACTGATCAATATATGTTTCATTAACCTGTTTGTTGTTTCAAAAGTGTTTCACGAAGTTGTTTCATGGTGTTTTACTAACCTAACCCGTATTTCCTTATTTTGCTGACTAATAGTCATTTACGCTGTTACACTCAACAATAAGGCTGCTCCAAAGTGATTCACAAAAAAATGCAACTATCTAATAATCAGAAACAATACTGTTTCACCCGATTCGCATTCACAAAGTGAAACAGCCTGTCCAATTCAGACTCCCCAATCGCGGTTATTTCACTATTTTGTAGTTCCTATACTCTCCGATTCGCCAGCCGGTAAGGTCTTCAATAAACTGCAGCGCCCTCCGCCTAAAGGTCATACTCTTATCTAATTGCTTGTCCGCAAGATCAATATTCCAGCGGGTGGCATCTATCCGCTTTTGCATTACTGCCGGGTGTGTGCCGGTAAATGGCAGCAACCGGTCGGCATTGCTATAATCAAACTGGTAGGTATCAGGGACATTTTGTGCCAGCCATTCATCATTATGATAAAACTTGTTAAAGTTGCGTATCTTATTATTTAGTCCGGCCGGGGGTTTTGCCCATCCGTAATGGTAAATATAGGCGTCTATCAGTTTAACGTTAAGCTTGCGGCCATCCCACCTAAAACCTTGCGCGTCCCTGTACGCGTGTACCGCCGTATTGTTCCGCACAATCCTGATCTCCCTTCTGTACCACCTGCGCGATTGCCCGTAATAATCAAAAGAGCCATAAAAATGCAGGTATTTAAATAACAGCCCTTCGATATTGGCATTCGTTAAATTATCCGCCATCTCCTTTTTGATCAGCGGCAAATATTGCTCATGCACACATTCATCGCCCTGGATATAGAAGGCCCAGTCGCTATCTGGCGCTATAGCTTTAAAGGCGATGTCGGTTTGGTCGGCAAAAACCTTTCCGCCATTGCGCTCGCTGCTATCCCAAACGGTTTCTACGATGCGTATTTTGGCAGAGCCGATACTTTTGATCAGATCGGCAGTACCGTCGTCACTATCTCCCAGCGCCACAATAAATTCATCGCATAAGGGCAGTATGGAAATAATGGCCTGCACAACAGGATAATCGTTTTTAACTGCGTTGCGGATAAACGTAAAACCGGATACTTTCATTCAGCAAATAGTGTTTGCGGCAAATATACTCATCTGCCAGTTGTTTAATTAACTTCTATTTTTGTTACTTTATGGGCTACCGGCAAATGGAAAACGCAATGCAACATATTAACAATGGAGAGATAGATTTCCGCTCGGTTGCGCGGAAACTCACTATTGTTGAGAATAACCTGCAAGGAGCCGTAGAAATTTTAAAATCGCTTCCTTATAGTAATATACCGGTAACCGGCATTACCGGCCCGCCCGGAGCCGGCAAAAGCACACTGGTAAATGCTATAATAGCTAAACTATTGGCGAAAGATAAAAAGATAGCCATACTGGCTATAGACCCAACCTCGCCATTTAATTTTGGTTCATTGCTTGGCGACAGGATCCGGATGGCGGCACACTTCAATAATCCCAACGTGTTTATCCGGTCGCTGGCTACACGGGGTTCACTGGGCGGTTTGTCTGCTAAAACTATTGAAATGACAGATGTGCTGCGTGCATCCGGTTTCGACCATGTTATTGTTGAAACGGTAGGCGTGGGCCAATCTGAAGTTGAAATAGCCGGGCTTGCCAATACTACATTCGTTGTACTGGTGCCCGAAGCCGGCGACGAGATCCAGAATATCAAAGCGGGACTGATGGAAATTGCCGATGCCTTCATCATCAACAAAGCCGACCGTGAAGGTGCCGACCTTTTCATCAACAATCTAAAAAAGATTATTCACCAGAAACCAGGGGAGCAAATACCCATACTGAGAACCATAGCTTCACAAAACGAAGGAATAGATAAAGTGGCAGACCTGATATTACTGCCGCAAAAAAGAAGCAACGATCGCAAAGAACTTTTGCTGGCGCAAAAGGCTTACAGCCTCATCCAACAAAACCGAATGGTTGGGATAAATAAAAAAAAGCTTCAGCAGGATATTGCTGAAGCTTTTAAAGAGGACGGGTTTAACCTATACAAGTTTATAGCAGATTATCAAGCCCCCACCGCACCCTGAGGAGAGGGGAAATCTGTTAAAGAGCTAATTCATTATCTCTTCAATATGTTCTGCTTCTATGGGTATATCCGCCATTAGGTCGATATTACCTTCTTTAGTTATTAATATATCATTTTCCAACCTGATGCCCAAACCTTCGGCAGGTATATAAATACCGGGTTCGCAGGTTAAGATATTACCTACCTCAAACGGTTTGTACCGGCTGGCATAATCATGCACATCGAGGCCCAAATGGTGCGAGGTGCCATGCATAAAATACTTCTTATATAAAGGTGCTTTGGGGTCCTGCTTCTCTACATCATGTTTATCCAATAAACCAAGACCAATCAGTTCCGATGTCATCACTTTTCCAACCTCTTCATGGTAGTCATTCCATACGGTACCGGCAACGATCATAGCGGTTGCAGCTTTCAGTACACGCAAAACGGAATCATATACCTGTCGCTGTCGTGCGGTAAAGCGTCCGTTTACAGGTATGGAGCGGGTCATGTCGGCGTTGTAGTTAGCATATTCGGCACCAAAATCAAGCAACATTACGTCACCATCTTTACAAACCTGGTTATTCTCTATATAGTGTAATACATTAGCGTTATTCCCGGATGCTATGATCGGGTTGTAGGCGTGCCCGGTAGCCCGCTGTCTGATGAACTCGTGAATAATCTCAGCTTCCACCTCAAATTCGCTTACCCCGGGTTTGGTGAATTTCAGGACACGTATAAACCCATCCCGGGTAATTTCGCATGCTTTTCTGGTCAGTTCAATTTCAGTGTCTGATTTTACTACACGCAAATCGCGCAGTATAAGCGCAGACCGCTCGTAGTGATGCAGCGGATATTTTAATTTAAGCGTTTCGTACATACGCATATCACGGTATGGAACGGTATGGCTATATCGGTCATTCTCATTACTATTGATGTAGATATGCTCTGCATAGTTAACTATAGAGTGCAAAATCGCGTCATAATCTTGCAGCCAAAAGATAGCTTGTATGCCTGACGCAGCCATTGCCTCCTCTTTTGTATACTTATGCCCCTCCCATACAGCTATATGTTCACTGGTTTGTCTTAAAAACAGTACTTCTTTGTATAACGGATTAGGACAATCGGGAAACAAAATCAGGACACTTTGCTCCTGATCAATACCAGAAAGATAAAAAAAATCGGGATTTTGCTTAAAAATGAAGTTTTGATCACCATTGCGAGGGAATTCATCATTAGAGTGAAATATAGCTATAGCGTTTGGCTTTAGTCGCGAAACGAAATTTTTTCTATTAATTAGAAATAGACGCTCATTTACAGGTAGATATTTCATGGTTAGATTACGTGTATTTTAACAAAAGCAATTTATTTTTATTATTTATAGTAGGTAAAATAAATTTTGGAACAAAAATTGGTATTCGTTTCAAACATAATTACTAATTTTGAAAAAAATCACAATTAAATCGTTTAATCTTAAAACTATGAATTATTCTACACTTAAAAAAACAGCTGCATTATCGTTTGCTGCTTTGTTAACTGCTGGAATGGTTAGTGCCCAGACGGACACTACTAAAACCATGACCACAACAACAATGTCAGACACGACTATGTCATCTGCAGCAGGCACTCCAAAGGTATTTGGCGGAGCTGGTCAGTACAAAACTTTTAGCATTGGTATCAATGGTGGTGTAACATCTCCATTTTTAGCTATTGGTGGTACAAACGAATGGACTAACTATCAAATCTCTTACGGATTTGGTGTTTCGTTAAGGAAACAGTTAGCTCACTCTTTTGGCTTACAATTAGATGGTCACTACGGCCAGGTTAAAGGTAAAAACGAAGACATCAATGGCAACACTGTAGCATTTGGCCAAAGAGCTGGATTTGCTACTAAATTCTATGATGTAACTTTGAGCGGTATCGTTAACGTTGCAACAGTTGACTTCTTACGTCGCAAAAACGCAATCAACTTCTTCGTCACCGGTGGTGGTGGTTTAGTGTTCTACAAACCAAGTTACACTGCAAATGCTGCTGATGTTGATGCTGGTAACACTGGTAACTACAACTACTTCCTTAAAGATGCTAACGGCAACAATGTTGCTCCAGGTGTTCCAGGAAACGGTACCGAGAAAAAAACAGTTAAAGAATTGGTTATCCCTATCGGTGTAGGTGTTAAATTCAGATTAGCTGATGCGGTTGCATTAAACTTAGGTTACACCATGAACTTTATTGATGGTAATAACTTTGATGCTTCTTACAGCGCTTCTAAACCACAAGCTAGAGATAAATTCTCTTACGGTTACGCTGGTTTAGAGTTCACTTTAGGTGGCAAAGGCAAACCAAATTTAGATTGGGTTAACCCTGTAGCTATGATGTACGATGAATTGTACGATGCTGAATTACGTCAGGAAGTTGCTGCTCTTAAAACTCGTGTAACTAGCGTTGAAAATGCTGTTACTGATTTGAAGAAAGATTCTGATGGTGATGGTGTTGCTGACCAATTCGATAAATGCCCTAACACTCCTGCCGGTAGCGTAGTTGATGGTTCTGGTTGCGTTATCGTATTCCCAGCTCCTGCTGTTGATTCTACTAAAAACATGGGTACTGCTTACTCAAACATCCAGTTTGAATTTGATAGCTCAGTTTTACGTACATCTTCTTACCCAACATTAGATGCTACTTCTGCTGACTTACGTTCATCAGCTGCAACTGTTCAAGTAAACGGTTACGCTTCATCTGAAGGTACTGCTGCTCACAACATGTCTTTATCACGTGATCGTGCTAACTCTGTAAAAACTTACTTAGTTAACTCAGGTGTTACTGCATCTAAAGTGAAAGTAAAAGGTTACGGTGAAACTAACCCAATTGCTGACAACTCTACTGAAGAAGGTCGCGTACTTAACCGTCGTGTATCATTCGCTAAAAAATAATATTTTTCTAAAATTATATTATGCGAAAGCTCCGGATAACCCGGAGCTTTCTTTTTTTTATTAATTTTGTAATATGTATTTCTTCAGAAAAAAAGATCCGAACAGGCCCACTAGTTTTAATCTTAGGGTGATGCATACCATCAATGCGATAGCTATCATTATGTTTTTATTAGGTATCATTTGGGTGCTTATCAAATTCTTCATTTTAAAGAAGGTTTAAATACATTTACCTGTACACATATATACCGCATGAAAACCATTATTAATACAACAAACGCTCCTGCCCCGATCGGTCCCTACAGCCAAGCCGTTTCCGTTAACGGAATGTTATTTGTTTCCGGCCAAATTCCAATGAACCCGGCAACAGGAGAAATCATCACCACTGGTATTTCTGATGAAACCGTACAAGTAATGGAGAACTTAAAAGCTATATTGGCGGAAGCGGGTGTCGGTTTCGACCAGATCATCAAAAGCAGCATATTCCTTACAGATATGCAAACATTTGCCCAGGTAAACGAAGTTTACGGTTCTTACTTTACTTCTGATTTCCCGGCACGTGAAACCGTACAGGTATCGGCTCTTCCAAAGGGGGTTAATGTCGAGATCTCAGTAATCGCCTTTAAGTCCTGATTTGCTTATCAATTGAATAGCCAGCACTTCCAAACACCCATCGAGTATTTAAAAGGCGTAGGCCTTGCCCGTGCCGAGGTGCTTAAAAAAGAACTGCACATTTTTAAGTTTGATGATTTGCTTAAACACTTCCCGTTTAAGTATATCGATAGAACCCGTTTCTATAAAATAAGAGATATCAATACAGAAATGCCATATGTTCAGGTATTGGCTCGACTGATCTCTAAAGAAATTATCGGCGAAAAACATACAAAACGCCTGGTTGCACAATGTAAGGACGATACCGGTTTCATTGAATTGGTATGGTTCCAGGGCATTAAGTGGGTTGAAAAAAGCCTGGTTCCGGGTAAAGTCTATGTGCTCTTTGGCAAGCCAGGATCTTTCAATGGGAAACCCCAGATGGCGCATCCCGATATGGAACTTTATGCACCAAATACCATTAAACAAAACGGCAACCTCACGCTCCAACCTGCTTATAATTCAACAGAAAAATTAAAACAGTTTAGCTTAGACAGTAAAGGCTTACAAAAGCTCGTTACTATTTTACTGGATCAACATGTTAAGGATATCCAAGAGAATCTCCCGGCCTATCTCCTGAACCGTTTTAAACTTGCCAACAGGGCAGAAAGTTATCGTAACATTCACTTTCCCGACAATCAAAACCAACTCAACGAGGCGATCAGGCGCCTAAAATTTGAGGAACTATTTTTCCTGCAACTAAAATTGCTAAAGACTAAGTTAACCCGCACGCAAAAGTTCAAGGGCAATACTTTCGGAACAGTTGGTAGTTGTTTTAACGAGTTTTATCAAAATAAACTCCCGTTCCAACTCACCAATTCGCAAAAGCGCGTTTTAAAGGAGATCAGGATCGATACCCAGCGCGGCGTACAAATGAACCGGCTATTGCAGGGGGATGTGGGTAGCGGAAAAACAGTTGTTGCCTTAATGAGCATGCTGATAGCTATTGACAATGGCTTTCAAACTTGCATTATGGCCCCCACCGAAATTTTGGCTAATCAGCATTTTCAAACTATCAAAAGCTTAGTTGGAGACGATTTTATAGCGGTTGCGCTGTTAACCGGCTCGGTACCGCAGAAAAAGAGACAGATTATCCACGAAAAACTGGAAGATGGCAGCCTGAAAATACTGATAGGCACTCATGCCCTGATAGAAGATAAAGTGCAATACAAAAACCTGGGCCTGGTAGTAATTGATGAACAGCATCGTTTCGGCGTAGAGCAACGGGCCAGGCTTTGGCGCAAAAATATTGTACCACCTCACATCCTCGTGATGACAGCAACACCTATTCCCCGTACCCTGGCTATGACGCTTTATGGCGATTTGGATGTTTCTGTAATAGATGAACTGCCTGCAGGGCGTAAGCCTATTCAAACACTGCATTTTTATGATACGCAACGATTAAGAATGTTCGGCTTCATGAAACAGGAAATTGCGAAGGGGCGGCAAATTTACGTGGTATACCCGCTGATACAAGAAAGTGAAAAGCTGGACCTGAAAAACCTGGTAGATGGTGCCGAACTAATGGCTCGGGAGTTTCCATTACCGCAATATCGTATAAGTGTGGTACATGGTAAAATGTCTGCCGCGGATAAGGATTTTGAGATGCAGCGGTTCATTAAGGGCGAAACACAAATAATGGTGGCTACCACAGTAATTGAGGTTGGGGTTAATGTACCCAATGCATCGGTTATGATCATTGAAAATGCGGAACGCTTCGGCCTTTCGCAATTGCACCAGTTACGTGGCCGGGTTGGCAGGGGTGCTGAGCAGTCCTACTGTATTTTAATGAGTAGTCACAAGCTAAGTGCCGACGGCCGGATCCGCCTCAACACAATGGTTAAAACTAATAACGGATTCGAAATAGCCGAAATAGATATGCAGCTACGCGGACCAGGCAATATAGAAGGCACGCAACAAAGCGGCATACTGGATTTGAAAGTGGCCAACTTAAGTACCGACCAGGAGGTACTGATCCAGGCACGAAAGTGCGTAGAACAAATCTTCGAACAAGATCCTCAGCTTGCCCTCCCGGAGCACCAGATCCTCCACCAGTCATTTAAGTCTGCAAATGCCGGGCTAGGCTGGGATAAAATCTCATAAAATAGGTTTTCCGGGTACAAATAGTATTTTTGCTTAAACACCCGTTAAATGAAAAAATATTTACTGCTTCTTCTCTCCTTTTCGCTGGCTGCTACAACTTTAAAAGCCCAGGATTCCCTAATCATTCGTAAGCTTTATGATGAGGCTTTGGTGAATGGGCAATGCTATGAAAACCTGCGTTATTTGTGTAAAAGTATTGGCCCCCGTTTAAGTGGCTCTTTGAATGCACAAAAATCTGTTGAATGGAGCAAGAAGTTGATGGATACTTACGGCTTTGATAAGGTTTACCTGCAGGAAGTAATGGTACCCCATTGGGTGCGGGGAGAAAAAGAGCAAGCTTTTATAATTGATGGTAAAACCCGAATCCCGGTGGCCATTGCAGCCTTGGGCATGTCGGTAGCTACACCTAAAGCGGGGCTTACTGCCAATGTAATTGAAGTGAAAAGTTTAAAAGAACTGGAGACATTAGGCGAAAGTGTTATAAAAGGCAAGATCGTTTTCTTTAATCGTGCTTTCGATCCCCGTTTTATTGAGACGGGCGCAGCATATGGCAGTGCAGGCGACCAACGCTTTGCCGGCCCTGCAGCCGCAGCCAGATACGGCGCTATTGGGGTAATTGTACGCTCGTTGACAGAATCTCTTGATAATTATCCGCATACCGGCGCTACACTTTATGACACTAGCGGCAAAACTAAAATTATCCCGGCGGCAGCTATCTCAACCATTGCGGCCAATAAATTAAGCCATCTGCTTAAATTACGGAAGCTGCCACTTATCAAATTTTATTTTAAACAAAGCTGCGCTTTACTTCCCGACGAAAAATCATATAACGTAATTGGCGAAATTACGGGCACCGACAACCCTAACAAATACATTACTGTTGGTGGGCACCTGGATTCATGGGATCTTGCTGAAGGTGCACATGACGATGGAACCGGTGTAATGCAGTCGGTAGAAGTGTTGCGTATTTTTAAAGCCACCGGCTATAAACCAAAAAACTCGGTACGTGCTGTATTGTTCATGAATGAGGAGAATGGCCACAAAGGCGGGACGAAATATGCCGAGCTGGCAGCTAAAAATAAAGAAGAACACATCGCCGCAATAGAAACTGACGAGGGCGGCTTTACACCGCGCGGTTTTAGCTTCGAGGGCGCCTCCTCATCAAAACTTAAAGAGATCAATAGAAATTGGAAAACACTGCTGGAACCATATGAGGCAGACAGACTGGTTGCGGGCGGCGGCGGCACTGATATTAGCCCGCTAAAGGAGACTGTTCCATCGGTGATGCTTATGGGCTTCCGGCCCGACTCGCAGCGTTACTTTGATATCCATCATACACCAAACAATGTGTTTGAAAACGTAAACAAACGGGAGCTGGAGCTGGGTGCCGCAGCAATAGCGGCAATGGTATATCTGATAGACCAACACGGATTATAGTTTCACAGGGGCGCAATGTTTTGCGCCCCTGCTTATTTCATAAAACAGGTTTGTAAATTGCGGACCCACAAAACAACTACAGGTGCCAGACGGAGATCAACCACAACCCCAAAAACCAGATTCATTTGCAGCCTTGCGGTATAAGGATTTTCGATCCTACATTGGCATGCGCTTCTTCTTTACATTTGCTTATCAAATGCAAACAACGGTGCTGGGTTTCTATATTTATGAACTAACTCACAGTAAAATTGCATTAGCATTTATTGGGCTTGCAGAAGCTGTACCTGCTGTAGGCATAGCGCTATACGGTGGCTATGTTGCTGATAAATATGAAAAACGAAAAATGCTGCTGCTGATATTTAGCGGCGTTTGTATGGCCGCCCTTACTATGTTTATCGTTACGCTACAAAGTGCTCATGCGTACGTACGAACAGACTGGGTACTGCCAATACTGTACAGCATGATATTCTGCAATGGCGTGGCCCGTGCTTTTTACGGCCCGGCTACCTTTACTATTTATGCGCAAAGCATCCCAAAAGATTTATATCCGAACGGGAGTACCTGGAGTAGCTCCAGCTGGCAGGTAGCTTCTATTCTGGGGCCCTTTGTTGGTGGCTTTGTTTATGGCTTTGCGCCTCACATCATCCCGGGGCTAAGCGGCATAACGGCAACATTTGGTATCATACTCATTTTTATGCTGATTTCGCTGGTGCTGGTTTACCTGTTGCGCCAGTTTCCGCCGGTATTCATCCCCAAAGAAAACATCTGGAAAAGTTTGAAAGAAGGGCTAAACTTTGTATTTACCAACAAGATCATGTTTTACGCAATGAGCCTCGATCTGTTTTCGGTATTTTTTGGTGGCGTGGTAGCACTGCTACCGGTATTTGCGCTGGATATATTAAAAGTTGGAGCCGAAGGACTGGGTACTATGCGCATGGCATCCTCCCTTGGCGCGGCGCTTACGATGCTCATCATGATCAGATTTTCGCCCCTTAACAGGCCCTGGCGCAATTTGCTAATTGCTATAACCGGTTTTGGCTTGTGTATCATTGGCTTTGGTTTATCCCATATATTTTACTTGTCGCTAATATTCCTTTTTTTGCAGGGTGCATTTGATAGTGTGAGCGTGATCATAAGGGGTACGTTAATGCAATTGCTTACTCCAGATCAAATGCGGGGGCGTGTATCTGCGGTAAATTCCATGTTTATCGGCTCATCTAACGAAATTGGTGATTTTGAATCGGGCGTGGCTGCTAAACTCTTTGGTACCATCCCTGCCGTGTTATTTGGCGGCACCATGACGCTGCTCATTGTAAGTATCACTTTTTTAAAAACACGGAAACTGCTACCGCTTTCTATATCACAGATCCAGGCACCGGAGGCTGCTGAAAAAACAGAATGATCTGTTTTTGAAACGCACAAATTCAAAAAATTGTTATGTAGGGTAGTGACTTAAAAAACATCTTTTTTAAAAAATTTTGTTACTTTTAACTGTCACTCTTAAAATAACCTGCAAATTGTATTGGACATTGTCGCCTGAATGTTTAAACAAATTCCGATGTGCAATTTTCTCAATTGCTATTGTGATCAGTTCCTCTATTTGCCTGGTATGCAGCGCAATTGTGCTGAATGTGCTCCACAAACCTGTCATCTTTTCTTCTATACAAAAGCTCGAAAAAAATACAAGGGTCGATCAACCACGCGTGTTTTACAAAGCCGGTTACCATGCCTTAATAACTCAATTACAACTGGCGAGGATTATCATCGCTACAGGTTTAGTGTCGACAGTAAAATACCATTCAGAGAATACATCCAGGCTACTATCGAAAACACGGGAAGGTGTGTTAAAATCCCGAACGGAACGCTATAAACAGATATCAGAAATCGATAAAAATGCGAGCGCCACTTTAGATGCTATGCAAAATCAGGTAGGGTATAACTTCTCAGAAAACAAATTAGAGAGCCTTTATAATCCGTTATCGATAATACCCGCCCGGCCGCAATGGGAATTTGACCGGAGCAAAACACAATTAAATAATGTAAAACTGCGGGCCGAAATGGAAATATACAAGCGCAATACCGTTATAATTGGCTTGATGCTTATAATGGTGATTAGTGGGTTGATTTTCAACAGTCAACGCCTTCATGCACAAAAAGACAGAGCACTATTAACTTCAGAAAAGGTACGGTTAGATGAGCAGTTGCGGACTGCCGAACTCGCAATAGCCGGATATGCCGAAAAACTAACGCAGAAAAATCTGCTGATAGATGAATTTAAAACCGAGCTTGATAAGCTAAAAAGAAAGTTCAATGCTGAAGATGGCGCGCGGGAAATTGCCAACATGATGAAGCTGCACATCATGACCGATGAAAATTGGGAAGAATTCAAAAAATTGTTCAGCAATGTACATCCTGCATTTTTATATAATTTAAGAAACAAATACCCGCACGTTACCAGCACAGAAATACGTTTACTCGCTCTTTTAAAACTCAACCTCAACAATCGTGAAATGGCAGGTATGCTGGGCATAACTACCGATGGTGTAAAAAAGGCGAAACAGCGCCTCCGCAAAAAAATCAAGCTCGAAGGAAGTTTGGAGCTTGAAGATATTATAAAGGGACTTTAAATGGTGATTATACCATCGGCGTACATTTCGTATCAACTTTGTCTCACTTTTGTCCACCCCCCTTGCCTTTCTAAAAATCTCCACGAATACTATATTTGATTAATATTTAAAGGCGGAGTATTATATAACTTATTATTAAATAATAGTTTCCTATCATTTAATAATAAATTATAAGTTACCATTTTTCGCTTTTTAAGTTACTGTACTCTTATCACATGTTAGCGTCATTACCAATGAAAAATCCGGGAAGCAATTCCACTTCAGTTAAGCGCGCAAAATTCTCGGGTATAATATTGTTCCTGGTTGATGCGCTGAATAAAGTAGCGACATGTATTGCAGTGGCTTCAATTAAATATGTTCCCGAAATTTAATGCTGTAAGAAAATCTATAACCGTTATTCAGAAACCCCATGGAAACAATTAAGATAAAACACAAATGCCCCAAGTGTACAATTGGATATTTAACTACAAGAGCCAGACGCCCTCTTTGGATGAAAACTTTGTTGTTCTTTCTGCCAATAAAACGATACGAATGCAATAGCTGCTACCGAAGATCGTATGTATTTGGTGCTGGGACAAATAGCATGGCAAGCGCGTAGGCATAGCATTTTTTTGCCAGCCATACAAACACAAATCTATCCGATTCCAAGTCAGGATGCATTGAAGTTGTCATCAATATTTGCGATAAATGATAAATTGCGCTGTTTACACAGGCGGCAAAGCTTGAAAGCACAATGCTTACCAGTGTTTGTACAAGTTTGGGAGAGCGTACAAATTAAATGTGCTAATTATCGCCCTTGAAAATATCAATTTGCAATAAACTCTTTTTGATCTATTTTCACCGATCCCTTGTTTTCGGTAGTGCTGATGTACATGGCAACGTGATAAAAGTCGTTATCAAAGATATAGATGTTGTTATTGGAATCGGACCCCTGAAATTTCATGGTCATCTTGCTTCGCTTTGCCTGAGCTATTAAATTCAGGATATGCTGTGGATCGCGCGTTGTATAAGTTACCGAACGCAAAACCGTATGGTTTGATAAAATAGTGCTTTCGCCTATGGTAACCGTCTGTTCTTTTTCTTTCGCATTCGTAGAACGAAAATGCTCCTCTTTGTGCCCCTTAGTTTCGTCAATATACTGGTGTTTAAAAACCTTGCCGAGCGTTAAATAAAGGCGGGCCTCTCCCTCGCTTAAGTTGGTTAAATTTGTAAGGTCGTAAAAGGTGATGCTTTGCGCGTTTGAACTAACCCCTAATACAGTGAGCAGTATTATTAAAAGACATTTTTTCATATATGTTATCCTTAACAAATATAATTTAATTTAAATATCTTGTTAATAAGCCAAATGGCACCTATAAATAAATACCAGTTGTTTAATATTCATTACACCCAACGATCACAATTTACGGATGATAAGTTTTCACCGCATTTTTTAATACATCTGCGCGGTAAAACAATACGTCTTTAAAGTTACCATCGATATATCCTTGGGCCTGGTCGGTAAAGTTTGGGGAGGTGGTGTCAAATGAATGCCCGCCCGTAATAATAGATTTGGCCTTTACTACCGCCCCAAATTCTACAGCCGCAATAAAGCTGTTACCCGAGAAGCCATAGCGCTTTTTGGTACCTGGCATAAGTTTGCTTTGGAAAGATGGCAACTGGCCAAAATTAGAGGACGTTGATCCCACTGGTAGGCTGGGCGCGGCATCGTCAAACCCGGTTCCGGCTGGAGGGCGTTGATAACGGTTTATATCACCCCAAGCCATTTGCCAGGTACCGAACCGGCTCTGCAAATCACTTATAACGGTGCTCAACATCGCTAATTGTGTTTGGCCTGGCAGGTTTTTAAGCAATTCCCTTACCCGTTTAACCTGGTAACTATTTTCTCCCGGGAGGGCTGGCGGCATTGCACGGAAAATAAGCGTGCCCCACTCAACCGCCAAAGTGGAAGGCACTGAATTTACCGCTGTACGCCTGTCCCACTGTTTCAATAGGCTAATTGGTTCCGCAAGTTTGCTTTTCAAGGTATCTGGCGCTTGATCATATGCTGCGAACAGCGCAGGCAGCACATCATCAAAAAAGGTTAAATAATGATCATATCCTTTGGCGATAAGACCGTCCAGGGTGAGCTGTTTGGCATCTTTCAAAAGATTGATGGCATTAATGCCCCGATAGTTCTCATCATTAGGAGCCATATACAATGGGAATTTTGTTTGATCGGGACTGGCAGTGCCAGCTGAGGTAAACGGAGTAGAGTTGCAATTTTGAATGTATCCTGTAGCCGGATTGTGCACCTGTACTAACTCGTTCAGCGTATGCGGCCCTTTCCATTCAGTGGCAGAGGTACTGCCATCAACCGGCACAGCCCAATTAAACGTTGGGTTACGTTTCGGGATAAAGTCTCCATACCAAAAGGCAGTATTGCCTTTGTCATCCGCATAAACGGTATTGTTGCTGGTATTAGCCAACAGATTCATGGCCGTTTTATACGCATCATAATTATTAGCCTTCGTAATAAGCCAGGATTCTAACAGTGCCTTGTATGACCGGTTATAGTGTTTAAGTGCCAACCATTTACCTCCGCGGGTGGCAAGTACCGGGCCGTGGTGCGTATAATAGGCGGTGATTTCAACGGGTACCAACGCATCACCTTTTTTAACCTGCATCTTCAGTTTTTTTTCGGTTACGGGCTTTAATTTACCATCGTACTCGTAAAACCACTTACCATTTTTCTTTACCACTTTTTCCGCATACATATCACCCACATCGGCATAACTGCTGGTATGCATCCAGCCACAATGCGCATTAAAGCCCTGGTAAATAAAAAACTGACCCCAGGTTACGGCGCCGTAAGCATGCAAGCCTTCCTCACTTTGCAGGCCCACTTCGCTGCGAAAATAAAAAGGCACGTGAGGGTTAATGTATAACATAGCATTTCCTGATGCTGTACGCGATGGGGAGATAGCAAAACCATTAGAACCGGTTTCCTTATCCTCGTGGGTATTAATGATGCTATTGGGATTGAACACCGCACCGACAGTGTTTTCCCGCTTGCCATAGAACAATTCAGTTTCCTTTGGGGTAATATCGCCTGTTTCGGTAGCGGCAACGCTGCCATCGGTAAACATCAATGCATACCAGGGCTTAAACTTTTTAAATACCAGGGGTTTTACTTCGGGATGTTTGTACAAATAATAATTAACACCATCTGCAAAAGCATCCAGCAATTTTTTAAAGGAAGGTGCGCTGGACTTATAGTCCGTTATGGCATCAGCACTATCTGCAATAAGCTGTAACTGCACATCGGTGTACAAGGGTGCGCCACCATCCGCCTGGCTTTGCAGGCCCATTTGATAAAGATAATTGCGTTCAATCCCTTTAAAATTTTCTTCGCATTGGGTATACATTAAACCAAACACCACAGCTGCATCTGTTTTTGCATATATATGCGGCGTACCATAATTATCCCGGATAATAGTAACCGACTGAGATTGCCGCTGATACCGGGCTATCTCTGCAGCTGTATATTTCTGGGCCAACACAACAGCCGGAAATGATAATATAAATATGAAGAATAGTTTTTTCATGAACAGATTAGTTAAACAGATCCAATTTTGCAAGGGTAATTTAAGAAGCATTATTTGTTCTTCCTAATTCAACAGCGGCAATGAATTAGTCAGTCAACCAGGCAACAATACACATTCAGCGTAAACATCCTCAATATCAATAATATAAGGAACAAGCCGAACGATGCACTTAAGCGCGGTATTTATAAAGATCCTTTTCAAACTTTACATTGCCCAATATATCATGGTGATAGCCCAGTCGCACTAAACGCAATACAAAAACGAATTGAATAACGCCACAATTACCTTGGGTTTAAAAAGTTTTTTACACTAAGTGTTATTTTAATGTTTTAATAACCTACTGATAATGTTTTATTTTATAATAATATCTGTAATTTTAAAACCGATATATTATTACATCCGTGTAACATATAGCATAAATGTTACGTCATTTCAATATCACAGCGCGCGATATTTTAAAATTGCTTTTATTAGATGTGTATATTTGACACAGTAATGGGCTGCTTTAAAAAGTTTAGGTACAGTATTTGCATTACTACCTGTATAGAATAATTGTTTTACAAGCATTTAACTACCCGGTGAGGGTTTCTTAATAAAGAACTTGGGTAAATTAATATGTTATCTGAGATTTAGTTGATTAACATTATTTGAGAGATAATGTTATTAAGCGTTCCGGGGTGAGATACGGAACGCTTTTTTATTGCACAATTTCAATCATTAATAGTGATTTCAAAGATTTTACAGGCAAAGTAAAGCGCCCCCAATTGGTAGGCGCTTGTTAGGCAATACCGTCCTACATTCCCAGTTGATTCATAATATATTCAAATATAAACGTCCAGTTGGTGATGGCTTGCTCAGTTGCCTGCCCGCTTCCATGGCCGCTATCGTAATCCATATGGAGTATAACCGGGCTAACCTGCCCCGGGTTGTTTTGCACAGCCGCTACAAATTTTTTGGCATTCATCGGGTCAACACGGGTATCGTTCGCTCCCGCTGTTACCAGCATGGGTGGGATATTTACACCCGCACGGATATTTTGATATGGCGAATAGCGTAGCAGCCATTGAAACTGCTCTGCATCTTCGGCTGCACCATACTCCGGAATCCAGTAACGCGCTATCAAAAATTTGTGGTAACGCAGCATATCCAGCAAGGGTACCTCGCATACAATGGCTTTGAAAAGGTCTGGTCGCTGTGTTGCAGCAGCACCCATTAGCAGCCCCCCGTTACTTCCGCCCAAGGCTACAATTTTAGTTGTATTGGAATACTTTTCCTTCACCAGCCACTCGGCACAGGCATAAAAATCATCAAAACTATTTTGCTTTTTGGCTAGCATACCGTCCAGGTGCCATTGTTCGCCGAATTCGTCGCCACCACGGATGCCGGCATTGACCAAAATACCCCCGGCATTGATAAAAGGTGCGTAGAAGCCCATATAGCCGGGCTTAATTCCCGATTGGAAACCACCGTAAGCCGTAAGCAGCACGGGGTTATTACCATCCATTTTAATATCCTTACGGTGAACTACAAATGCCGGCACACGGCTGCCATCTTTACCTGTGTAAAATTTAATCTCGCCAACAATATTGCTCATATCTACCGGCAAGTGCCTTTGGTAATACAAACGCCATTTATAGTTAGACGGAGAAGCCACGTAGGTTTTTGGGGTAGATGTAAAAGTAACCAGCGAAATGTAAACCGAATCCAGTTCGCGGTCATAGCTCACACTACCGATGCTGCCCTTTTCGGGCAGGGGCATGGCACGCAGTTTCTTACCGTTCAGGTCGTAAATGGTCAAACGGCTAACCAGGTCGAACTTATCCTGTACGATGATGCTGTTTTTGGTAACCACATAATTTTCCATCACCGTTTTCCCTTCGGGGATCAGCGTTTTCCAATCCTTATAATCGGGTTTAGCTTTATCGGCAACCATTAGTCGATACTTCGGCGCGTTATCGTTGGTCATTACGTAAAGCTTATCGCCAATCGCCTCAGGGTAAGCCGAAAATTTCTTACTGTCGTAGATCAGTTTGCCCTCTTTCAAACTACCTGTCGGGCGGATCCTCAGGCTATTGGAGTAAAAATCTCCCTCGCCGCTAAAGGTCACATCACTGTAACGGTTATCGTAGATGTTGTAATTATTCTTGGCATCTTTGGTAGTGCCCAGAAAAACGGCTTTTTCTACCGGCTCGCCTATTTTTAGCAGGTAGGTTTTAAGCGGCACCTGCTTATCTACATCATCCTGGCTGCGCAGGGTGATGTACGCGTGCTGCTGATCTTTGGTCCATTGAAAACCAAAGATATTGGTGATTGGCGGATGGATCTGTTTGCCGGTCCGGGTGTCTATAAAGTACACGGTGTTTACTTCGGCACCACTTTTTTGGGCACTGACGGCAGCACGCTCGCCATCATAAGTGTAGTTTACACCGCTGGTTGATGTTTTACCAGTAGTATCCAGTTGCACCGGGTCCCAAATCAGGACCTTCTTACCATCCATGATAGTGTAGGTTTTGTATTGCTTATCTCCTTTGAGCTTAACGGTTTGGAAAACCCGTTTCCCTACGTTAGTCAAGGGGCCTTCATAATCCATATTGAGGTAGGCTGCTATCTGTTCCTTCAGTTCGGGATGGATCTTTTGCGTTTTAGCCAGGTATTCCACACCATAGTCGTGCTGCTTTTTGGTCCACTCTATTACCTTTTCATCTTTCTTATCTTCCAGCCAGCGGTAATTATCCGTCAGGATAACATTGTGCAGGGTATCTGCAACCGGAATGATTTTGGTTTTGGGCGGATCGAACTTTTGTGCTTTTGCGGCCATAGCGGCAGTTATAGTTAGGGTGATGAACAGTGCTTTTTTCATAGCGTTGATGCGATAAGGAGCGAAGCGTGAATATAAGTAATGGTTTTTATTTAACCGCTGTGCCTGTGAAAAATCTGCTCGTGCTCCGCCTTTTCAGCCCAAGCAAAAACAATCGCGAACATGGATAGCAAACTACTATTTCCCTTGCAAAAAAATAATAACCAAAAAAAGCTAAATCAAGAAACATCTTTGCCGGAAGAAAGAATTATTGAAAGAATTCAATGACCTTCGCCGCCTATCACTTCATTTCGTGCCTTAATTATACTTATCAATACCCGTAGTGAGATTTTCAATGAATTGAAGCGGGTTTAGGGGCTGCATTGAAACAAGCCATCGATTTCAATGTGCTAAGATGCTTAAACGTTTTGCTTTTATCTACCAACGCCCAATAGCCGGCTGACCGACTATTGGGGCGAAGGACAAGGTTAGGATATATATTTTTATACGATCAAAGATCTTCTATTTTAAATTGCCGCCGGGCAACCACTGATTCCCCGGCGACAGTTCAAATGACAAGGATTAGGTTCCGCTAATATAGGGCGGGTTTTAAGCATTTGAAATAGGTAGAAACCCCTGTTTTAACCCTAAAATTAGGGTGAAAACACTGCTTTTATTATCGAAAAATAATGTTATAACATCAAAAGTCGCTGACCTTACGAAATGCATTAAATAAAAAAGCCCCGTCTGGACCAGACGGGGCTTAAAACTTTAACGTATAGGATGTTAATTAATCCCTCTGAACAACCTGTTCCAGCGGATCTTGCTTAAAAACGATCCATTATCATCCCAGCTCATCCAAATAAATAGTGCTTTGCCAACAATGTGGTCTTCGGGCACAAATCCCCAATATCTTGAATCGGCCGAATTATGGCGGTTGTCACCCATCATCCAGTAGTAGTTCATTTTAAAAGTGTAGCTATCGGCTTGCTTATCGTTTATAAATACCTTACCATTGGTTATTTGCAGTTTGTTGCCTTCATACACCTCAATAGCACGCCCATAAACCGGCAGGGTTAAGCTATCCAATTTAACCGTCCAACCCTTTTTAGGGATGATGATAGGACCAAAATTATCTACATTCCAATCAAAATCTTTGTTGTTTTGGCTAAGCTTATATTTAGGATAAGCCGCAGGGAATACGGGGCTTGACGGATCTGCTAATCCTTTTTGCTTGATGTTTGGTACGATGGATGTAATGTTAGAGTACCCCTTCAGCTTAGCAGCGGCCTCCTTGGTCATGGTGGGATACATAGACCCTTCGTAGGTAGTAACCTTTAACTCGTCCAAAATCTCGGGATTCAAAGGAACTCCGTTGTTCCCGATAGAATAGTCCGTTTGCTCACCCGGCGGGTTTGGCGCAGGTTTGCCGTTAACATATACCTGTGCATTCAGTAAGGCAATGGTATCGCCCGGGGCACCCTGGCAACGTTTAATATAATTTTCCCGTTTATCTACCGGCCTGTAATATGGAGAATCGGCCTCCATAGGATAGTTAAAAACCACTACGTCACCTTTTTTAACTTCGCTTAAACCCGGCAGGCGGTAGTACGGCAATTTAATCCCGTCCCAATAAGCCTTGGTACCTATTAGCGGCATGGTATGATGCGCAAAAGGAAAGGAAATTGGCGTCATAGGCGTACGTGCACCATAGTTAACCTTGCTCACAAACAAAAAATCCCCTACTAAAAGGGAACGTTCCATTGATGGTGTGGGTATAGTATAGGCCTCAATAAACAGGGTGCGGATCAGGGTAGCGGCAATTACCGCAAAGATGATCGCGTCTGTCCACTCACGTGTGGCACTTTTCTTTTTTTTCTCTTGCGTATTCTTGTTCCAGAATTTCCAGTTCATTGCTAAAATATTGGGGTAGTGACTACTGATTGCTAAAATTAAACATATCCTCAACAGAATAGCATCCTTTCCTGTCTTTTAACCACTCAGCCGCCAGTACGGCACCTAAGGCAAAACCATTACGGTTATGCGCCGTGTGTTTAAACTCAATGCTATCCACTTCAGAATCGTAAATAACGGTATGCGTGCCGGGTACATTCTCTATCCGGTGCGATTCTATCAGCAGCTGATCAGTTGGTACACTGCTGTCGTCTGCAGATTCATCGCCTGATAAAATATTAACCCAGCCGGCTTTGCTATCCAGGTTGTTGATCACGCCCTCGGCAATAGTAATGGCTGTTCCGCTTGGCGAATCCAGCTTTTGGGTGTGGTGGATCTCTTCTACCTGCACATCGTAGTACGGGTAGTTATTCATCAGCTTGGCCAGCACCTTATTTACATGGAAATAAATATTTACCCCTACGCTAAAGTTGGTACCATACAGGAGCGAGTGATTACCGGCTTCACATTTTTCTTTGATGCCGGAAAGCATGTTGTACCAGCCGGTAGTGCCCACCACAATAGGTACACCTGCTGCGAAACAAGCGGCAATATTATCTAAAACCGTGGCGGGGGTACTAAACTCAATGGCTACATCGGCCTGTTGCAGGTTTTCGGCAGTAAGGTCGTGCAGGTTAGTTTGGTTTATCTTTAAAACGATCTCGTGTTTACGGTCCAGGGCTATTTGTTCAATGATCTTGCCCATTTTGCCATAGCCTAATAATGCGATCTTCATCAGTATATGTTATTACAGCTTTTTAATTTAGCGTAAAGGTAATTTTTATACCCGGAATATACGCATTACTGTAATTTGCTGCATAAAGCGGCTGGATAAAGCCGGGCGTTACCTTCATGCTCAAATCATTATCTACCGTGTAGGAACTGATGAACTTGGCATCAATATAGGCATCAATTGCCTGAACGCCCCAAACAACCAACGTACTCAGGATACTGATATCGCGGTTACGAAGGTAACCGTCTGAGGCATCGGCAAGGGTTTGATAGCCTAAATTTCCGAATCGATTGTAATCTGCCTGATATTTGATATAGGAGGCGTAAAGAACAGAGCCGGGAACGGGCACCGAACCCGATTTACTAATTTTAGCCAGCGCTAAGAACCTTTGAAACTCCCGCTGATTAGTTACAATAGCCGAGCCCAATAAGCCCAGACCAGCGTAAATTAGTGGCACTTTCCAGTATTTATGATTATATACCTGGCCCCATCCTGGTATTAATAAGGATCGCTTAACAGCCAGACTGGGAATATGAGTACTATCCGGGTGATATTTTTTATCTTTTTTAATCTTCGGCGCAAATGAAGTGCGCGCAACGGTATCGCGTTTTACAACGGCAGTATCCTTAGTTTTTGCGAGCGAATCGGGATTTTGTGCTTTGCAAAAGAATGCCAAACCCACAAAAAACACAGTAACTACAAGTTGTTTAAACATAAGCTATTACCAATCCAGCATTTCCAGTATCCGGCCCAGATCGTCATCTGATAGGAACGGTATTTCTATCGATCCATTGCCTTGGGTATTAACTTTTAACTTAACCTTTGTGCTGAATTTGGAAGCCAGGTCATCCTGGATCTTTTGCATCTGGAAAGTGAGCTGCTCCGGCTGTTTGCCTTCCCGTTTATCGGGCGCGCTGGCCATCTCACGTACCATCTCTTCAACTTTCCGTACAGAGAGGCCCTGCTTTAAAATTTGCTGGTGAATGTATATTTGTGTAGCGGGGTTATCAACGGCCAGTAAAGCCTTTGCGTGGCCCATGCTGATCTCGCCATCGCGCAGTGATAATTGAATGGTTGGCGGTAGTTTAAGCAGCCGCAAATAGTTGGTAACAGTGCTGCGATTTTTGCTAACGCGATCTCCAAGCTCTTCCTGCTTCAGTTTCAACTCATCTATCATCCGCTGAAAGCTGAGCGCAACCTCTATAGCATTCAGATCTTCGCGCTGAATGTTCTCAATCAGCGCCATCTCCAGCATTTGCTGATCATTGGCACTGCGGATATAGGCTGGTATCTGCGTTAAACCGGCCAGTTTGCTGGCACGCAACCTGCGTTCGCCAGAGATAAGCTGGAAGCTATGCGAATTTATACGCCTAACGGTAATGGGCTGTATAAGCCCCTGTAATTTGATGGATGCGCTGAGATCGGCAAGTGCCTGCTCATCAAACTCCGACCTTGGCTGAAATGGGTTTACCTCTATTTCACTTATTTTAACCTCTCCTATCGCTCCAAGGCTGTTGGTTTCGGTAACAGAGCCAGATGGCCCGCTGTTTTTATTTTGGTTAACACTTGGCGAATCGTTTAACAGTGCGCTTAAGCCTTTGCCCAGGGCGTTTCTCTTTTCTGAACTCATACCTTAATTAAGCGGTTTCTGTAGTGGCCAGTTCTTCATCTTTTACCAGGCCGTTATTGCGGATAATTTCGCGCGCAAGGTTGAGGTAGTTAACCGCACCTTTGCAATTGGCATCGTGCATAATCACGGAGATCCCAAAGCTAGGGGCCTCGCTTAAGCGGGTATTACGCTGTATAATGGTTTCAAAAACCATATCCTCGAAATGCGTTTTAACTTCGTCAACCACCTGGTTTGATAAGCGAAGGCGCACATCGTACATGGTTAGCAATATACCTTCTATCTCCAGCCGGGTATTCAAACGGGTTTGAACAATTTTAATGGTATTTAAAAGTTTGCCAAGGCCTTCTAACGCGAAGTATTCGCACTGTACGGGTATAATAACCGAGTCTGCTGCGGTAAGCGAGTTTATGGTGATCAAGCCCAGCGATGGTGAACAATCGATAATGATGAAATCGTAATCATCTCTTACTCCATCCAGAACCGCTTTCATCTTGTATTCTCGGTTGGGCAGGTTTATCATCTCTATCTCGGCACCTACCAAATCGATATGAGCAGGCAAAAGGTCCAGATTAGGCGTATCGGTTTTTTGAATTGCTTCTCGAACATCAACATCGTTAATGATACACTCGTAAATGCTGTTCTTTATATTGCGTGGATCAAAACCGATCCCTGATGTAGAATTTGCCTGCGGATCAGCATCAACCAATAAGGTTCTGTACTCCAGCACAGCTAAACTTGCTGCCAGGTTAATAGATGATGTAGTTTTCCCAACGCCGCCTTTTTGATTGGCTAAAGCAATAATTTTACTCATTCTATATATTAAATATTAATTAAGCGGTTCATTACAACGCAAAACAAGTACAATAATTTTTATGTTTGCACTGTTTTTTATCCGCGATAAAGATACGTAATTAAATAAATTAGAATTCCACAGCATTTGTCAACTTACAAACATTGTAGGGTAGCAATTTAGAATATTTGATTTAGTGAATTAATGATTTTACCATCCGGGTTCCTCGCGTTCACTCAATCACTTTAACTGTATGGTAACCATAATATCCGGCACAAACCGCCCAAACAGCGCTACTTATAAATTAAGTAAATATTACCAGAAAAGGCTCGCTGAGAAAGGCCTGGAGACCACCCTCCTGTCGCTTTCCGAATTACCGGGATGCATTATAGAAACCGACCTGTACGGTAAACGCAGTCCGGAATTTACAAAGATTCAGCAGTTGATCGATGATACCGATAAATTCCTTTTTTTGCTTCCGGAATATAACGGAAGCTTCCCCGGCGTATTAAAGGTATTTATTGATGCCTGCAGCTTTCCGCAAAGTTTTTACGAAAAGAAGGCTGCACTGGTCGGGCTATCCACCGGTAAATACGGTAATATTAGAGGTGTGGACCATTTTACCGGCATCTGCAATTATGTTCACCTCCATGTTATGCCGCTCAAAATACATATTGGGGGTATTAATAAAGAGTTTGACGAGAACGGCAACCTGTTTGTAGCCGATACACTTAAGTTTACCGATGAGCAGATGGATAAATTTATAAAATTCTAATCTCAGCGAACAAGAAATACCCATCCGGACTGTAGCGAAAATGCAGTGCCGTTCTTTTTGTCGATAACATAATAGTACATCCTGCGGGCAGCAGGTTGCCTTCCGAAATCCCTGTCCACGGTTTGGCTTAGCCAATGCTTTGGTATGCTAGCTCGAAGGTCTGGATTAGGCTCCGAATCCGACTAAACACACCTCTACCGCAGCAGCAAAACCCAGCCCGAGAATAACGGAGAACCGTTTTTAAGATCGATAACATAATAATAAGTGCCAGAGGTTAATGATTTGCCATTAAAGGTGCCATCCCACGGTTTGCTGTACCCAATACTGTTATAAACCAGCTGCCCGTTCCGGTTATAAACATTGGTGGTGCTTTGGGCATATGTTTCCAGTGCCTCTATATTCCAGGTATCGTTTTTACCATCGCTGTTTGGGGTAAACGAATTTGGGATAGTCACCTTTTTGTACACCCTGATAAAAACGCTGCTGGTATTTATCCCGCAATTGTTAGCCGAAGTTACGGTAAGGGTGTAAGTGATATCATTTACCGGCGAAGCAGTTGGCGTTAGAGAATTGGGATTATCCAGATAATCTGCCGGCGACCATAGATAACTTAAAATGCTGCCGGTAGCGCTGCCCTCCAATTGTATCGATTGCCCTTCAGACATTTTACGGTCTTTACCGGCATTTGCAACAGGGGCATCGATTACATTTACGGTTACCTGCGCAGTGCTGGTACAGCCATTTACGCCAGTTACGGTTACGGTGTAAACGGTGGTAACATCCGGCCCGGCGATAGGGCTGGGCGATGCAGGATCAGACAGACCTGTTACTGGCAGCCAACTGTAAGAATCTGCGTTAGCTGCCGAAGCGGAGATATTGGTATTACTGCCCCGGCATATGGTTTGCTCATCACTCACCGTAATAACCGTTTTAGGCTTGATAACTACATCTGTTCCGCCTTTCGATTCACAGCCCTGGGCCGAAATTACAATAACCGTATACTTACCGGCATCGGCAGGCGTTGCATTGGGTATTACTAAAGGATTCTGCGTAGTTTCCGGCATATTGGGGCCGCTCCATTTGTAAACTGCGCCCCCGGAAGCAGTGAGCGTTAGCACTTCCCCCTCACAAACGGAAACAGGCGCAATTACCGGCACAACAGGGTAGCCGCTAACAAAAACGGTAACCGGGTTTGAATATACCCTGCAATTTAAAGAAGCTATGTTTGCACCTTCCGCCACCCCCAGGCGGTACTGGTAAGTACCTAATTGCGCCTTTATAAAAATAACGTCAAGCGTAGTTTGTGTTCCATCAGGTATGTCATGCCAACCCAGCCCATCGTTAGCGTTAAGCTGCCACTGGTAACTGGCATTGTTATAACCCGGGCCTGGCGTAGCAATGACCTTGTAAGATGCGGACTGCCCAACACAAGTATTTTGCTGCGTAACAGTTGCCGTACCCGCAAAACCAGCCTGCACTATCGGGCCGCATGCCCGGAAAGTAATATCATCCAGCAACAGATCATTACCGCAGCCGCCCGGAGCGTTGTTGACCATTTTGATCACCACCTCAGACACGCCGGGTGGCGTGGTAAAATACGTGAATTTTTGGACCCATACCGGGGAGCTGGTTGGGGGGATATCACCAGATTCGTAAGTTTTCAACACCTGCCCCGTAGTGGTTTGGATAATGAACGTAATATTGGGTTGTGAAGATTGCCCACCGCATGTAGATGGCAAGATAAGATTAAGTACGTAGGCCGAAAACTCATAGGTAGTATTTTCGCAAAGGGCACCAACGGCTGTAATCTGCGTAAAGAACTCTCCTTTTGCAAGAGCGGCATTAATGATCATCATCCGCCCGTTAGGGTTATTAGTATGATCTTGCAACACCGTGTACCAAGTGCCGCCAAAGCAATTGTTAGTGTTTGAAGCAATTGTATAGCTGCCATCGCTGGGGCAAGTGCTGGAAGTATAGTTGTACGTTGTTACCCCGGCAGGCAGGGGCCCGCCGTTACCCTGGCCAGATCCAAAATCCTCGTTGATAACCGGGTCGCCAAGGCTACCGGTGCAGATGGTGCTTTGAGCGCGACTTGCCAGAGCAAAGCCGACGTAGAACAGTAAAAAAAATAGCTTTGATTTTATTGGCCGCATGTTTATCCTGCTACAGAAGCAGTTGCAGCCAAAAATACTGTTTTTACCTAATGATAATTGTGAATTATCATTATTCTGTTGGTTTAACTACATTCCCCATTTTCAAACAAAAAGGCGATAATTCAGGTTATTTTGATAAAATGAATAACATCCTGATGAAAACTAACTTAACATACCTGGCATTAGTAGCGACGGCCCTATCGGCTTGCTCCCAAAACCAGCCCAAAGCCGACCTGAGCAAACAGGACAGCACACTTACAACGGCCAAACAAACTGTTGACCTTCCCGCTCCATTTGAAACAAAATCTGCACGTAATTATAGCAAAGTAATAGGCTGGCCCGCAGGTAAAACGCCCGTTGCACCAGCGGGTTTTAGCGTAACACTGTTTGCAGACAGCCTCGCCAATCCGCGAAATATCTATATCGCTCCTAATGGTGATATTTTGATTTCGGAAGCTAATACGGAAATGAAGGGCGTCAAAAAAATAGGTGCCAAAATCATTGGTGCGGCTGGTTCGCAAAATCTAGGCAAAAGCGCCAACCGCATTACATTGCTGCGCGATGCTGACGGAGACGGCAAGCCAGATCTGAAAACTGTTTTTCTTACCGGGCAAAACCAACCCTACGGGATGCTGATCATCGGCAATTCGTTTTACGTGGCGAATACCGACGGACTTTGGAAATATGATTATAAAACCGGCCAAACCAAAATTGACGGCGTGGGCAAAATGATTTTAGCCTTGCCCGCAGGCGGCTATAATAACCATTGGACCCGTAATATTTTGGCAAATGCCGATGGAACCAAAATTTTCATATCAGTAGGCTCCGGCACCAATATAGCAGAAAAGGGCCTGGAAGTAGAAAAGCGACGTGCAGATATTCTAGAGATCAACCCAGATGGCAGCGGCGAACGGATCTATGCAAGCGGCCTGCGCAACCCGGTTGGTATTGCCCTGCAGCCGGGCACAGATCTATTGTACACTGTAGTTAACGAGCGGGATGAGCTGGGTGATGAACTGGTTCCGGATTACCTGACCAGCGTTAAAGAGGGTGGTTTTTATGGCTGGCCATGGGCTTATTTCGGCCAGCATGAGGATCCCCGCCTTAAAGTAAAACGGCCGGATATGGTAAAGAAAACCATCACCCCGGATTTTGCCCTGGGTGCGCATACCGCATCATTGGGACTGGCTTTTTACGATGGCAAAAAATTCCCGGCCAAATACAATGGCGGCGCATTTATAGGCCAGCACGGCTCATGGAACCGATCTACATTATCCGGATACAAGGTTACGTTTTTGCCTTTCAGCAATAACAAAGCAGGTGCCCAAATGGAAGATTTCTTGACTGGTTTTATGGCCGATTCGGCTAAGCAGGAAGTTTATGGCCGACCGGTAGGCGTCACCGTTAATAAAGATGGTGCCTTGTTGGTAGCTGATGATGCCAGTAACCGCATCTGGCGGGTAGCAGCGAGATAAATATCATTTTAAATCTTTACAGAAAATAGCCCTTTGCCATTTAAAGGGCTATTTTTGTTTAATAGTCTCTATGAACAAACATCTACTTGTCTTTTTTACCGTTTCCATGCTAACGGTTAATGTCATTGCCCAAAACAAACCACTTACCAAAAAGGATACGGTAACCAAATTGCAATCCGTTACGGTAAAGGCCTATCTTTCTGATCAGCCATTACTACGCGTACCGGCTTCTGTAGCGGTACTAAGCGCTGCCCAGCTAAGGCTCCAGCCTGATAACTCCTTTGTTACCGCATTGAATACCATCCCCGGCATCCGCGCTGAAGAACGTTCGCCGGGCAGTTACCGTTTATCTATCCGGGGCAGTTTGCTTCGTTCGCCTTTTGGTGTAAGGGATGTAAAGGTTTATTTTGATGAGATCCCCCTTACGGATGCAGGCGGCAATACCTATCTCAATGCCATAGATATTGGCAACATCCGCCATATTGAAATTTTAAAAGGCCCCGACGGCAGCTTGTTCGGCGCCAACAGCGGCGGGGTTGCCCTGCTTAATCCGGCAAGCAAGTTTGATAGCACTTACTTCACCGCAGGCATTAACGGCGGGTCCTACGGCCTGTTCCATGAGAAGATTTCGCTGCAAAAGGCTGGTGTGCATAACCGTTTCAATTTTAATCAATCCTACCAAAACTATGATGGATATCGCCAAAACAGCCGGATGCACCGTGTTTATTTACAGGCTGGTGATGCCTACCAATATGCAAAACACAGCGAATTGCGTGCTACGGCCTTGTACTCAGATCTGGACTATCAAACACCCGGTGGTTTAACCCTTGCCCAGACGCAGGCCGATCCCCGCTCCGCCAGGCTGGCTACTAAAACCCTGCCGGGTGCAATTGATCAAAAGATTCGCATCAACACTAAAATGCTTTTAGGTGGCCTGACAAATGATGCCCAACTAACCGATGGCGTAAGGAATGTTTTGTCTGTTTTTGGCAACCATGTAGATTTTGCCAATCCGTTTATCACTAATTACGAACAACGTAAGGAAAACACTTACGGCCTGCGCACTTATTTTGAATTTGCGGGTACAGCATCGCCTAATTTTGATGGCAAGCTGAACGTTGGGCTGGAATGGCAGCAAACCAATTCGCTCATCAGTAATTACGATAACAACAAGGGCGAAAAGGGTAATGTGCAAAAGATAGACAAGATCAATACCAACCAGCATTTCTTCTTTGCCAGGTATGCAGCCGATATCTTTAAACGGTTACACGCCGAAGCAGCGGTGAGTTTAAACTACTATCATTATAACTTCCGTAATATTGCGCCACTCAGCGAAGCCGATTTTACTACCCGCGATTTTAGTGCGCAATTAATGCCGAGATTGGCACTTTCTTACCAGATCACAAATGATTTTATTTGGAGGGCATCGGTAAGCCGGGGCTACTCCACCCCTACCACAGGAGAAGTAAGGCCTACCGACAACATCGTAAATACAGCCCTGCAGGCACAATTTGGCTGGAATTACGAAACCGGTTTCCGCCTGAGGAACCAGGATCAAACTATGTTGCTGGATGCATCTGTGTTTTACTACCGGATCAGCAACGCCATTGTTCGGCAGTTAAATCCTAACGAAACAGAATACTATATTAATGCCGGTGGCACAAAACAACCGGGTTTTGAGCTGGCCTTTACCAATTGGCTCATCCGCCAAAACAGTACGCATTTTCTGCGCGGACTGCAATTCAATACTTCCGTAAGCATTAGCCGCTTCAACTTCAGGGATTATAATGTAGCCGGAGCAAGCTATACGGGCAACAGACTTACGGGCGTACCGCGCGAGGTGCTGGTATCATCGCTGCAGTTTTTATTCCCTCAGAGCCTGTCGCTTTTTGTTCAGCATAACTATACATCAAAAATCCCGTTAAATGATGCAAATTCGGTTTATGCAGGTAGCTATCACCTGTTGCAAGCCAAAGCATCTTGGCAACACCGGCTTCATAAAACACGCCTGGAGATTTATGTTGGAGGCGACAACCTGCTGAATAAAAAGTACAGCTTAGGGAATGATCTGAACGCGATCGGCAGCAGGTACTATAACCCATCGCCTTTAAGAAATTACTACGCGGGGTTGGGGATAGGGTTTTAATCCATGGGCATGGTTAATGGCCATGGCAACAACCTTAGTTTCCGGGAGTAAGAAATGGATAAAAAATTCATCAAGTGCGCTTCTCAAAGGCGCAGAGGGAATCAACTATGGCTTAAATTTTATTAGATTTGTTTATCAGCCCTTTAATCATGAAATTAAAAACCGTTATCCTATCTGCCCTGATTTTAGCAGCCGCATTCATCTCTGCCTGTGTTAGTCCGGCTGCCAAACAGTACGAAGAGCCAACTCTTGCCGATTATTTTAAAGATACCACAGCTTTGCCCAAAACCGGAGGCATACAAATGGTAACCATTACTACCCCAAAAGGCAAGTTTAAAGTTTGGACAAAAAAGCTGGGCAATAACCCCACAATGAAATTGCTGTTGTTAAACGGCGGCCCGGGCCTTACCCATGAATACTTTGAGTGTATGGAAAGCTATCTACCAGCTAAAGGCATCGAATTGATCTACTACGATCAGCTCGGCTGCGGTAACTCTGATAACCCAAAGGACACTTCCATGTGGAGCCTACCGCGATATGTGGAGGAAGTAGAACAGGTAAGGCAGGCGCTGCATCTGGATAAAGACAACTTTTACCTGCTAGGGCATTCATGGGGCGGGATACTGGCTACCGAATATGCGCTGAAGTACCAGCAACACTTAAAGGGGCTGATCATCTCCAATATGATGGTGAGCTGCCCTGAATATGGCAAGTACGCTAACCAGGTACTGGCCAAACAATTCGACCCAAAAGTTTTAGCGCGCATTAGGGATATAGAAGCCAAAAAGGACTTTAAGAACCCTGAATATATGGGCCTGCTGGTGCCAAACTTTTACGAAAAACACATTATCCGTTTTCCGGCAGATAAATGGCCGGAGCCGATCACCCGCTCCTTAGCCAAAGAAAATGAATCGTTATACGTTACGATGCAGGGGCCGAGCGAATTTGGCATCTCCGGTAAACTGGAAAAGTGGGATCGCACAAAAGAGATCAAAAACTTAACGGTACCTGCCTTAAGTATCGGTGGTAAATATGATACCATGGACCCTAAACACATGGAATGGATGGCTACCCAGTTTCAAAACGGCAGCTATCTTTATTGTGAAAACGGCAGCCATATGAGCATGTACGATGACCAGCAAACCTATATGCAGGGGTTAATCAAATTCATCAAAGGTGTTAATGCCGGTGAGAAAAAGGTGGAGTTGAAGTAATTTATAAATTTTGATAAACGGTAAAATGACGCCTGTTTAAGTTAGAGACGAGACCTTTGACATCATACATTGGCTATTGCTACACCTATATAGCAGGCTTCGGTGTTTCCATGGTACCTTCTGCAACATTACCGCCTCTTCCCTTTGCATCAAACGCACGGAACTTAACTATGCCTTTGGCATCCACCGGTTTGGTGTAAACTTTGCTGCCGGCTGTTGGCTCTGTGCCATCGTTCGTATAGCGGATAGTGAGCCCGGGGTATTGAATATTGCTGATGTATTTGCCATCCTGCTCAATAACGCCTGGTTTCGGGATGCGGAAACTGTAGCCACCGTTAAAGTAGGCCAGTCGCGGTAGTTCACGTTTGCCCAGGATATTGAGGAATTTGCTCCAATCGTCGTTGTATAAAACTCTTGCTTTGGCAGTATCGCGTTCGGTAGCCCATGATGGATCTTTTGCCCAGGCACGCTCTGCCAGTCCGATCAATTTGGGAAACATCATATAATCCATGCGCTCCGGTGTTTTTACGGTTTCGCTCCACAACGCACCCTGCAGGCCAATGATATTTTGCTTGCCATAGTCTGTCAGCCGTTGTTTGCCAATGAACAGGTTCCGGTTGATCGGTAAGCCATTTTTATCAACATCCGCATTTTTAAAGTAATCGTACGGGATAAAAGAGAAGAATTTATCTATCCCCAAATAAGCGCCCCAATAATATCCCGGTTCATCGAAAGATTTGTAGTTGGCCATATCAAAGTATAAGTTAGTAACGCAGGTAAGCACCACCTTGTAGCCGCCGTTAGCCAAACGGTAAGCCAGGTCTTCCTGCCCATCGCCTAATACGTTGTTCCACACATCCACCTGCATACCCTCGTTTACAAATTGCGGGTTGGGCACGTAAGCGTTTTGGCCGTCAACTAACGTTTTGCGCAAAGCCATTTCTTCCCAGCCTGAAAGGGTTATGTTTCGTTTCTTCAAAATATCGTTCACCCTGCCATAGAAGTAGTACCACAGGTCGCCGGTGTTTTTGATTTCGGGGTGTGTAGCTTTTAATGCCAAATAAGCAGGTGATCGCTCCCAAACATGTGCCGGCACTTCGTCGCCCCCAAAATGTATAGCAGGCAATGGGGCATTAGCCTCTTTGTACATACCTAACAGGTCGCCAACTACGGTTTCGATATAGTTATAAGTTGATGGCAGCGATACATCGATCACGTTATCATTCCAGTATTGAACCGAATGGTAGTCGGATTTATCGTTCAGATCGCGCAGCAAATTACGCTCCGCACCAGCTTTATCACCTGCGGCCATTAAGCGTTGATAACGGGCATCCATAGCTTTGATGGATGCACGGGCATGGCCGGGCGTTTCAATCTCGGGCAGCACGGTGATGTGGCGATCAGTAGCATATTTCAGAATCTCGATATAGTCTGCTTTAGTGTAAAAACCCGTGCCTGCTGTATTTGTAAAATCCGGCCCGGAACCATGTGAAGCAGGTAAATGTGTTTTACTATCCAGCGTATGGCCGCGTTTTGAACCGATAGCCGTTAGCTCGGGTAACGACGGGATCTCTATCCGCCAGCCCTCATCATCAGTAAGGTGCATGTGCAGCGTATTGAGCTTATAAAGCGACATCAGTTCAATCAGTTTAAGCACCTGTTTCTTTGGCTGGAAATTGCGGGCCACATCCAGCATCACCGCACGATAAGGGAAACGCGGCTCATCGGTTACATCCACGCAGGGTATTTGTACAGATGACTGAGATTTTAGCCATGCGGAAGCTGGGATCAATGTTTTTAGCGACTGGATACCATAATAGATCCCAGCCGTAGTCGAAGCTTTGATGGTGATCTTATCTGGCGTTACCTGCAGTTGATAGGCTTCTGCGCCTAAGCCCGGGTCTTTAGCAATTAAAATACCTTTGCCAGCTATATTGCCTTTGCCGGTTACTTTTTTACCGAAGAGCTTTTCCAGATCGGCAAATAGGCCGTTAGTTTCTTTGTTGAATGCGGGCTCATAAACCATACCCACCGTGCTGCTTAGGTTGAACGTACCACCTGTTTCCTGGTAACTTACCGGCGTTGGGATGATCTTTTGCAATTTATCTGCCGGGATATCCTGTACAATTTTATTTTGATTAAAAAGGATCTCGGGTGTGATCAATCCCTGGTAATGCGGGGTATAAGGTTTTACGATAAAATCACCGAGCGCATAACCTTTCTCCGGGTCGGCATCCCAAACCAAATAAGGGCCTTCAATGGCATCGGTAAAGTTAACCACAGGCGATTCGCATACGTATTCTATCCTTACGCTCTCCCCCGGCGTGATTTGGCTAAATTGTGCAGTGGGGTTGATGCTGTAAACATCGCCGTTGATGTGCACTATGGAAGCGTTACCGCTTGCCGCGTTGGGTAAAAAATCCCGCGATGAGTTGAAGTAAAACTTCCAGCCGCCAGCGGGAAACGCGATTTTGCTTTTATTGGTGATGATGAGCGCCGTTAAAGCTTGCTGCTTATTTTGATAGTTGTTATCTACAACCTCCCAGGTGATATACAGATCATGTGCATTAAATTTAGGCTGATCTGCAGCCAGCGCGGTTACAGATTGAACTAAAGCAAGCAGAACCAGCAGAGGAGTAAGTATACGGCGCATAAAAAATTATTTTCAGGTTGAGAACCGTAAATATAATTATTTATCGCTTTAAAATGTGGAGCTCACTTTTTAAAATAGTCGTTAAAGTGCAAACTTGATCCACCCCTCCCCTTCGTAACCAAATATAAATTGCTTTGGATTGATGATCTCGGCCAGGATCTCAATGGAGTCTACAATTCTAGGGCCGGGGCGGTTAAAGTATTGGCTACCGTCGGCAATGTAAACACGGTTATTCTTTACGGCTTTTAACTCGCTGAAACCTGGCAATTGCAAAAGCAGATCAATCTCGCGCATGGTGCGTTCTATCGGAAAGCCGCAAGGCATCAGAATTATAATATCCGGGTTCTCCAGCCGGATCTCCTCCCAATTGACATATGGCGAATGCGAACCTGCTTGTGTAAGGATGGATACGCCGCCAGCTATGCTGACCAGCTCGGGCACCCAATTCCCGGAAAGCATCATCGGCTCCAGCCACTCTATACACGCAACTTTTGGTTTATCCTCAATAAATTTGAGCTTATGGCGAATGATATCTACCCTTTCTTCCAGATCTTCAATCAATTGCTCACCCGCAGGGGTAGCATCAATCGCTTTAGCTACGGTTGCTATGTTCTCGTAAATTTCCGTCAGGCTGTTTGGCTGTAGTGAAATAACAGCAGCCGATTTATCCAGGTAATCTTCAAGCGCGGCTTCCACCTCCTGCAGTGATACGGCGCAAACTTCGCACTGCGCCTGGGTGATTACCACATCGGGATCTAATGTTTTGATCAGCTCACGCTTTACGGTATATACCGATAAAGCATTTGCCAGGATCTCTTTTACTTTAATGTCAATATCGGCACTGCTCATCCCATCCGGAAAATTCGCTTCGGAACATACCGGCAGTACTTTTACCGATTCTGGGTAATCACACTCATGCGAGCGGCCCACCAGGCTTTCTTCTAAACCTAAGGCACAAACTATTTCGGTAGCGGCGGGAAGCAGTGATATTATTCTTTTAGACATGTTTTGGCTGTGCAGATTACAGATTTGCAAATATGCGAATTATGGGGTTAAAGCGTGCAATCGTAAATCTTACGGTTATCAAATGATACTCCTGCTACTTTTTTAGACTTAATCTTAATTGATCATTAAAGTATTATCTTTATCGCAATGATATTCCTAACCCTACTTGCCGGAGTTATCGCCAACTTTATTGGCTATATACCTCCGGGCAATATCAACCTTACACTGGTACAGATCACCATAAACCGGGGGATAAAACAGGCCCTGCAGTTTATCATCGCATTTTCCTGCGTGGAGTTTTTCTTTACGTTTGTGGTAATGCTGGGAGCCAAGTGGCTGTCTGCCCAGGTGAAGCTGGATACGGTGATCGATTGGGTAATGGTAGTGCTTTTCGGCGTTTTGGGCACCGTAACCTGGATGAACCGCAATAAGCCTCCAAAAACCACTTATTCCGAACATGCCAGCATTAAATATGGAATCCTTCTGGGTTTTCTTAACCCGATGCAAATCCCTTTCTGGATGATCACGGGCACTTATCTGATAACGCATGAATGGATAGATGACGGACCTGTAGATCTTATTTTTTTCAGCATAGGCTCGGCGGCAGGTGCTTTCATTGCCTTATTCCTTTATGCCAGGTTTGCAAAATTTCTTCAAAAGCGATTTGCGCTCAGCACCAGGGTTATCGATACCGCTATCGCCATCCTTTTCTTTGGCTTTGCAGCTTACCATATTTTTAAGCAGATCTATCTGGTATTTTTTAAGAGCTCCCTAACCCCCTGAAGGGGAACTTTTTCATCTGCCTTTGTATGGTAGATAAACCTGTTAGGTACTAAACTAACAGAATCGCTAGCTTAGTAATAGAGTTGCCTATCAAAAGCTCCCCTTTCAGGGGGTTGGGGGGCTTCTAATATTCCAGATCTTTTCTGCCTTGCGCCCTATCAGCCAGAAAGATAAACCCAAAATCCCGAAAAAAAGCGTTTTATTGGTATGATCCCACAGATATTCGAAGTATTTGGTATACAGGAAAATAATTAAAAAAGTAACGCCGAACTCGCGGGCAATGGTATCGTTGTATTTTAAGCCATAAAGCAGGAAACCGACTGCAACCAAAGCAGATATGATGCCCCAGTAAAATAAACTAATCTGCGTGATATGCCACCAGGCATCCAGGCTGCCGTAATTACCAAAGATACTCAAGAGCCAAAGCGACATGAACAGGTACAGCATCCCCACTACATAGGTAAGCTCCCAAAAATAGCCGAACCACTTTTTGTTTTTGAGCAGGAAACAGGCACCCACCAGCAATAAACCGAACAATACAAAGCGCAGCGGATAATTCATTCCGAAAAAGTAAAGCGCCCAATTGGTCTGGTAACCCGTTTCGGTACCGAACCAGCTGCCCAGCGATACCAGCGCAAACAGCCAAATGAGCCGGGAGCCCATTTTCCAGGCTAAAAACCCGTAAACGAAAACTGATATAAGGAAGAGTAACGAATAATGCCCTGAGCCGTTATCAAAAGTTTTACCCAGGTAAGCAATAGAACATGCCGTAGATAGCACGCCGGTAAAGCTCACCGCCTCGTTGCTGAAAACTTTTTCGGGATAGCGTTTCTCTGCTTTGCGGCCAAGGTAAAATAAACCTACCGCCATGGCTGCAGAGATTATGCTGATGACGATATCGGGGGTATCATAAAGTTTTTTGATCCAGTTGATCACGGCGTCATCAACAATTAAAGAGCCAACGGCTACCGCCCCGCAAATAAGCGCAACCCAAAATGAATACTTGGCCAGCCGCATCCAGTCGAAACCTTTTACCTCATAGCTGGTGCGTAGCTTTTCGGCCTGCCCGGAGTCGAGCAGGTTGTTTTTCTCCCAGTGAGCGATGGTATTATTTAGAAATTCGCTTTCCTGCCGATCCACGTTTAGTTTAGCCATAGGTTACAGATGCAGCCAATTGTAGGAATTGAGCCAAACCGAATTTCGCTATTTAATTTTAATTAACACGCATGAATTTGACTACGCGTTAAACATGCGTTACCCACCCGGAAAAAGGTCACTAGGTGTTCAATTGCGGATCATCTAAAGCCAGCAGCAATTGCACATCGTTCTTATCCTTTCCTAGTTGAACAACCAACTCATCCAACGATGAAAAACGAATATCTTCGCGAACAAAATGAAGGAATTCCATCCGTAATTGTTGGTTATAGATGTCGCTATTGAAATCAAAAATATTTACCTCAATGTTACGCGTCATGCCATTTACCGTGGGCCGGTGACCGATATAGGCCATGCCGTTATACTCCAGGCCTTCAACCTTTACCCTTACCGCATAAATCCCATCCGAAGGGATCAATTTATAATGCTCTTCCAGCATCAGGTTGGCCGTTGGGTAGCCGAGTGTCCGGCCTATCTGGTCGCCCCGGATTACCTTACCGGTGATGAAAAACGGATAGCCTAAACACTCATTGGCTATATAAATATTTCCGTCAAGCAAAGCGGCGCGAATGCGGGTAGAACTGATGGCAACATCATTAATGTCTTGCTCGGGAATCTCCAATACGTCAAAATTATATCGCGGCGCCAGATGAAGCAGATCGTTCAACCCGCCCTGCCTGTCCTTACCGAAACGATGATCGTACCCGATCACAATAGTTTTGGTGCCAATCTTGTTCACCAGTACATCGCGGATATAGTCCTCTGCGGATTGGTTACTGAAATCGCGGGAAAACGGGGTGATGATCAGATGATCTATGCCTAGCTGCTCCAGCAATTCTGCCTTTTCATTTATCGTAGTGATCAGCTTAATGTTCTCGTCTTCGGGATGCAAAATCATCCGCGGATGCGGAAAAAAGGTAAGAATAACCGTTTCGCCACCGGTAGCCACGGCCAATTCTTTGAGGCGTGCGATAATTTTACGATGCCCAATATGGACCCCATCAAAGGTGCCGATGGTAACCACGGCATTGCTTACCGGCGCAAATTCGTCTATGTGACTATATATCTTCATAGTAGTGTTCACAAAGTTAAAAGGAGATAGCAGAATGCAGAATGCTTTTCATTTTTTTACTCACCAATTATAGATACCTCACCTGCCGGGCCGACAGATTTCAGCTCCCTAATGGTAGTCACTAATTCCATCACTTCGTGGGCATCCTCAATCCGATAGTTGCCACTGCGGGTACGGCGGAGCCTGGACAAGTATGCGCCCGCTTTTAGCGCCGCGCCAAAATCGTTTACTAACGACCGGATATAAGTGCCTTTACTGCATACCACCCGGAAATCAACTTCGGGCAGTTCTATCCGGGTAATCTCAAATTCAGAGATGGTGACATTTCTTAAGCGGAGCTCTACTTCTTCGCCCCGGCGGGCTTTTTCGTAAAGGCGTTCGCCGTCAATTTTTATGGCCGAATGGGCAGGGGGGTATTGTTGTATGTCGCCAGTGAACGTGGCACAAGCCGCTTTAATTTCCTCACCACTTAAATGGCCGACATCCAGAATATTTTCCGGCTCACTTTCCAGATCATAAGTGGGCGTTGTTGCACCCAGTACCATGGTGCCGGTATATTCTTTTTCCTCTGCCTGGAAGGTATCGATCTGCTTGGTCATTTTACCGGTGCAGATGATGAGCAAACCGGTAGCTAAAGGATCCAGCGTACCTGCGTGGCCAACCTTCAGTTTTAGCGGCTTAAATGCGTTGCGAATTTTGCCCACCACATCAAAGCTGGTCCACTTGTAGGGCTTGTTAACCAGTAACAGCTGGCCATCTGCAAATTCCTGTATGTTGGTAAAGTGCTTGCTCAAAACTAAAATTTAAGCGGCAAAGGTAAGATTTTTATAGCCGGGAATTTAGCGGAGTACGCTGGAAGCGGCTGCAAACAAAAACAGCGGCAATTCTACTTTGCCGCTGTTTAATATGTTGTTCAAGGCTGTTAAAGCACCTGAAGGTTATGTCCGCTCAAATATAGGATAATGATCACCCCACCTACTAAAATACGGTACCAGCCAAATAACTGGAAGCCCCGCTTTTCTAAAAAGGTAATAAAGGTTTTAATAGCCAGCATAGCTACTATGAACGCCACGACGTTCCCAACTGCCAAAAACTGCCATTGCTGACTGGTGATGGTGTGGCCCTCTTTATAAAAGTCTAAAAGTTTTTTCGCGGTAGCGGCAAACATGGTTGGTACAGCTAAAAAGAACGAAAATTCGGCAGCTGCTTTGCGGGTAAGCTTTTGCGACATACCACCAACGATGGTTGCAGCAGAACGCGAAACTCCCGGAATCATTGCCAGGCATTGGAAAAAACCAATTTTCAAAGCAGTTAAGTAATCAACTTTCTTTTCTTCTTTAACCTGTCCTTCATTAAAAAGCTTATCAACAAACAAAAGAAAAATACCGCCGATGAAGAGCGTAATCCCTACCGTTAAAGCGCTTTCTAATAAAGCATCTATCTTTTTACTAAAAAGCAATCCGAAAACTGCGGCTGGTATAAAGGCGACGATCAGCTTGGCATAAAAATCCAGTGACTGTAAGAATCTTTTGTAATACAAAACCACTACAGAGAGGATGGCCCCCAGTTGAATTGCCACCGTGAAGAGTTTTACAAAATCTTCTGTTGCAATACCCATTATAGATGAGGCAATGATCATGTGCCCGGTTGATGACACCGGCAAAAACTCGGTAATGCCTTCAATTATTGCCAGGATAATTACATGTATTAAATTCATGCTTTAGCGGCTGGCTTTTTAAGGATGGCGTAAAAACCTAAACCAAAACCTGCCAGCACCACTATAGGCGCTATAACAATTTTTGTAGTACTGTAAATATCGGTGGTTCCGCTCATCAGCACAAACCCGAAGGCTACAACGGCAATAGCGATAATTAACCAGCGGTAATTTTCTTTGCCAAACACAAACTGCACGGGTGTGGTAGTACCTAGCGGCTGTGACTTTAATGGGGTGGTTGTTTTAACCGGGGCGGCCGGTTTTGATTGCAATGCCATATATTTTAATGAGTGAATTAGCGATTTAGTGAATTAGCGATTTTGCAATTACAAATGAATTTATTACTACCGGTACAGGTCGTATATTTTTAAGCGAAGGAATTTGTTCACCGCCAGGAAAGTACTCACTGCCGACATGAACATCCCTAACCCAATTACGCCCAAAAATACAATACCAAATTGGGTGTAATCCTGTAGAATTACCAAATCCGGTATCTGTTGGTACGCTAAATATAACGTTCCTATCAAAATTAGTACGGCAATCAGACCGCCTAACAGCCCGTGCCAGATGCCGTATAGTAAAAATGGTTTCCGGATAAAGCCTTTGGTTGCGCCTACCAGCTGCATAGATTTAATTAAAAAACGCTGCGAATAAATAGCCAGTCTGATGGTATTGTTGATCAATGCTACAGACAGCACCACAAAAATACCGGCAAAGGCCAGGATCACCAGTACGATTGATTTCAAGTTCTGGTTCATTTGATCTACCAGTGATTGCTGATATTTCACTTCTTTCACCAGGGGATTCTTCAGCAATTCTGCCTTGAACTTATCGATCCCTGCATTGTTTGCATAGTCGGCTTTCAGGTATACATCCAGCGATTGTGACAGCGGGTTATAACCCAGGAACTTCACAAAATCTTCGCCTAAATCTTTTTGAAGGTTACGGGCAGCCAATTCTTTACTTACATACTGGGTTTGCTTTACCATTATGTTAGCATCCAGCTGCTTTTGAAACTGCAGCACATCGGTTTCGTGTGCGGCGTCGTCCATAAAAATGTTAAGTACAATATTTTCCTTCACGTAACGGGATAATTTATTAGCTTTCACTAATATTAAGCCAAGCAACCCTATCATTAACAGCACCATGGCAATCCCGAAAACGGTAGATATGTATATCGTTTTCGTTTTCTTTGCCGATTCGCTTACTTCAAATTCTTCCATACTGTTTTAGATTTGAGATGTGAAATTTGAAAATTGAGATAAACTATCTAATTCACATCGCATAACAATTTGCGAAAATAGCAAACCTGCCCTAAAGGTAAAAGTTTATGCCGTATAATTAACAATTATTAACGAACGGCTATGATTGCTAAAAGCCTAAAATTAGATCAACCAATAATCTTATCCGTTTCCTGATTGTCAATTAATAACAGGATTTAGGGTTGGGTAGCTCAACAAAATTCACCCGGCCCTGTTGTACCATTATGACAACGCCAGCAAACAACCACAGCAAACCATCTCCATCTGACACGCCAACCGAAAGGCCTGCGGACAACGGCCGCGAGAGCGTGGTGAAAAAAGAGGACAAAGAGTACCATGCAGATGAACCCCAACAGGAGAACATAGCTAAAAGGTACGAAAACGAGGAACAACCTGTAAGCCCTAATAAGGAAGCACCGAAAGAAGATCAGCCGGATGCCGCTGATGATGACGCACGGGGATTGGAATCCAAATAGTGTTTATATCGATTTGGCGATACCCGCTGAATTAAATTGCAGATCGTAGAGTTTGCGGTAATAGCCGCCTTCTATCCGCAGCAATTCTTGGTGGGTACCCATTTCTTTGATCTCTCCGTGATCCAGCACAATGATCTTATCCGCATTTTGAATGGTAGATAAACGGTGCGCAATCACTATGGCTGTACGGCCCTGCATCAATTTGTTGATAGCATGCTGAATCAGTAATTCTGTCTCGGTATCCACCGATGACGTTGCTTCATCCAGTACTAAAATGGCCGGGTTATATACCAGCGCACGGATAAAGGAGATGAGTTGGGCCTGCCCTGCGGAAAGTGTTGCACCGCGTTCCATCACATTGTAATCATAGCCTCCCGGTAAACGCTCAATAAACTCATGCGCCCCTACATCTTTCGCTGCCTTAATGATTTCTTCCCGGGTAATATTGGTATTGTTCAGACTGATGTTGTTGCCGATGGTATCTGTAAATAAAAACACATCTTGTATCACCGTTGCAATCCGCGACCGCAAGTAATCCACTTCATACTCACGAATGTCGTGCCCATCTACTTTTACTGTACCCTTGCCGATATCATAAAAGCGGTTAAGGATGTTGATGGTGGATGATTTACCAGCGCCGGTTGCGCCCACGAGTGCCAGCGTTTCACCGGGTTTTATATGGAAATTGATATCTTTCAATACCCAGTTCTCATCGTTATAAGCAAACCAAACATTTTTAAACTCAATGTCGCCTTGCAGAACAGCAGGGGCAAGTTTACCATCGTCGGTGGCTACCTCGTCGGTATCCAACACTTTAAAGATCCGGTCGGCCCCCACCATACCCATTTGGAGGGTATTGAATTTATCGGCCAGCTGGCGGATGGGGCGGAAAAGCATGTTTAACAATACAATAAAACCCGTTATTACACCCGGCGTAACACCGTTTGGTGATGCTGAGATACTGTGTAATTGTTCATCGCTGAGGATACGTTTACATCCGTACCAAACCAGCAGTGCCATACAAATAGCAAACAAGATCTCCACTACCGGGAAAAAAATGGAATAGTACCAGTTAGACCGGATATTGGCATCGCGGTATTTTTGGTTCACCGCGCGGAACTTCCGCATCTCCTGATCCTCCCGCGAAAAATACTGGATGATGCTGATCCCGCTGATGTGCTCGGCGAGGAAAGTGTTCAGCTGCGCCACCTGGGTACGCACCTCCTGAAAAGATGATTTGATAGCCTCTTTAAACACATAGGTTGAGGCAAACAAAAGCGGCATCGGAATAAGTGTAATGAGTGCCAGTTTCCAATCCTGCCAAAGCATATAGCCGATCACCGCAAACACCAGTAGCATATCGCCCATGATGGAGATCAATCCCTCCGAAAATATATCAGCTATGGTTTCCAGGTCGGATACGGTGCGGGTAATGAGCATTCCAATTGGCGTACGGTCGAAATACTTTAAACGGAGACTGGTTACGTGGTTAAACACATCAATCCGCAGATCTTTTATAACAGACTGACCAAGGGAGTTGGTCAGGTAGGTTTGGTAATACTGTGCTATGGTTTGTATGATCAGCTGGCCAATCATCAGTTCAACCATAAATAGCAGCCCATTATAATCGTTTGCAAGGATGTATTTATCCAGGGTTAATTGGATGAGGATAGGCTGCGCCAAAGCAATTACCGCCAAAAAAATAGTCAGGAATGCTGCAACCACAAAAACCGATGTATATGGTTTAACGTAGTGCATAATGCGTTTCAACAAATGCCAATCAAAGGCTTTGCCGGTAATTGCCCCTGCAGCCGGGGCGGCCTTGCTCCCAGAAGTGGGAGTTTTTGCTATATCGATTTTTGAATCCTTTGCCATTTAATTTTCAATTTTACCTACCCTTCAGGGGGCTTGGGGGCATATACGGATATTTTACTTCCGTTAAATACAAGCCGCAGGCCGGTACGCTCATGCCTGCATTGCTTCGGCTTTTACTTTCTATAATCTTCCGGATGTCTTCCGGTTGCATATCGCCTTTGCCAACCATTAATAATGTACCCACAATTGCGCGTACCATATTTCTCAAAAAACGATCGGCTGAAATTTTAAATACAATGCCATTTTCGGTTTGTTCCCAAACCGCATTTACAATTTTACAATTATTGGTTTTAACCTGGGTATTTGATTTACTGAAACAGCTAAAATCTGTATATTCCATGACGATTGCCGCCGCCCGGTTCATCCTATCCAGGTCTGGCCTGTCGCGCAGCAACCAGGAGTACCCGTTTAAAAATGGGTTCTTATCAAAATGGATATGGTATTCATAGGAACGCAGCGTAGCATCAAAACGCGCGTGGGCATCCGGATGAACAGGAATGATTTGTTTGATGGCGATATCATGCGGCAGCAGCGCGTTGAGCCCCCTAACCCCCTGAAGGGGGAACTTTTGCAATGCATCTTCAGCTCCCCCTTCAGGGGGCTGGGGGGCAAAATGCAAAAAATATTCTTTAGCATGTACGCCGGTATCAGTCCGGCCGCAGCCTACGGTTTCAATTTCCTGGCGCAATAAAGTAGATAGTGCTTTGTTTATTAGCTCCTGCACGCTTACCGCATTTTGCTGCACCTGCCAGCCATGGTATTTGGTACCATCATAAGCCAATTCAATAAAATAACGTTGTTGAGCAGACACGAGGGCAAAGGTAAGTTTTGTTACGAGCTTGCAGGCCTTAAAAATGTTGCAAAAGTTGAAAATATAAGCGCGGGATATCTGTTATATTTGGCGCAGCAAAATTGCAAATCAATTTTTAAAATACACATGCTACAACGAATACAAAGTATATACCTCCTGTTTGCCTCTATCGTAATGTTCGGCTTGTTCCTGTTCCCGCTGGCACATAATATTTACGTGAGCGGCAAACTGGTAAATGTAACGGTAACCGGAGTTTACGAAATAGTAAACGGACAAGAAAATCACATAGAAGTTTTTACTGCTTTAACTATTGTTACGGTGATAGCGGCACTGGTTCCGCTGGCCTTGATCTTCCTTTACAAAAATCGTAAGCAGCAGATCACCTTGTGCTATGTAGCAATACTGATCTTGATAGGTTACAGCTTCTGGATGGCTCAAACCGTTAAAAAAGTGGTTGGCGCTATTACGCTGGAATACAAAAACATGGGTGTTGGCTTGTTTCTTACCTCGCTTAGTATCATCCTTATCATTTTTGCAGTTAAAGCAATCCAGCGTGACGAGAAGTTGGTTAGGTCTGCGGATAGGTTGAGGTAGTAAATCTTTTAAAATCTCCCTGACAGTTTCTTGGGATTTTGCCTTGTGACGAAAACATCAACAATCATGATTCTATTTTGGTATTCTATAAAGTACAAGATATTGTGTTTGGTGAGAATGCACCTTTGAACTCTCGTAGATTTATTGACAAAAGGATAAATGGTTGGCGATAAAGCAAGAAATTTGTACACTTTTTCCACTCGTTCTACAAAATCATTAGCGGTAGCAACGCCCCACTCATTTGTTAGATATATCACTACGTTTTCAAGACATCTTTCAGCTAAGTATAATTTCTTTAATCATTTAATCCATACTTTTGCCTTAAATCTTTCAATACAATATCCAACGGCCTTCCTAAACCTTCATCCGCTTGCTTCAAGCTTTCTGTTATTCTCTCCTTTTGATACTCCGGTAATTTATCCCAGTCTGTCTCATCTTCCTGCCCGTTTAAATAGTTAAGCACCAGCCCATATAATTGCTGTAGCTGTTCACCTTCTAAATGACTTATTTTATCAAACAGATCTGCTTTCATTGCTATCTCTTCCATTTCCATTTGTTTTAATGCACTAATCAAATATAAAAAAATCAAAATATCGAATAACACAATACTTTAAACTACAATGCCTTCCACATTGGGAAGGCATTGTCATTATATAAGCGGTGAAAAACAATCACCAGTAAGCTAAACCTTAAGCTTCAGCCAGCGATTCGCCGGTTACGGTAGCTCTGATCTTCACTTCCAGTTCTTCCATCAGTTCCGGGTTATCCAGTATCAGTTGTTTAACTGCATCACGGCCCTGCCCCAAGCGGGTATCGCCATAGCTAAACCATGAACCCGCTTTTTTGATAATGTTATATTCTACACCTAAGTCGATAATTTCGCCGGCTTTGGAAATCCCTTCACCAAACATGATATCAAATTCAGCAATTCTGAACGGAGGCGCTACTTTGTTTTTAACGATCTTTACCTTAACGCGGTTACCTGATACTTCATCGGTATCCTTAATTTGAGAGATACGGCGTACATCTAAACGTACAGAAGCGTAAAACTTCAAAGCGTTACCGCCTGTAGTAGTTTCCGGGTTACCGAACATCACCCCAATTTTATCGCGCAACTGGTTGATGAAGATACAGCAGCATCCGGTTTTGCTGATGGTACCGGTAAGCTTACGTAATGCCTGCGACATTAAACGTGCATGCAGACCCATTTTAGAATCACCCATCTCACCTTCGATCTCCGCCTTTGGCACTAATGCAGCAACGGAGTCAATAACCAATATATCAATAGCACCAGAGCGGATCAGGTTATCGGCAATTTCTAAAGCCTGCTCACCATTATCCGGCTGAGAGATCAATAAGTTCTCTACATCAACACCTAGCTTTTTGGCATAAAACCTGTCAAATGCATGCTCCGCATCAATAAATGCAGCGATGCCGCCTTTCTTCTGCGATTCGGCAATTGCGTGGATCGCCAAAGTTGTTTTACCGGATGATTCCGGTCCGTAGATCTCTATTACCCTGCCTTTAGGTAAGCCACCAACGCCCAAAGCTATATCCAAACCCAAAGAGCCGGTTGATATAACTTCTGTTGCTTCGATAGCGGCATCACCCATTTTCATGATGGTGCCTTTTCCGTATGATTTTTCCAGCTTATCAAGGGTAAGCTGTAAAGCCTTCATTTTATCTGCGTTCGTGTTGCTGCTCATCTGTGTTTTTTTCGTGAAACAAATATAAATAATGTTTTATTTGTTTGCTAATTATTTTAGTATTTATTTTTAATTAATTACCGCTGCCAAATTACCCCATAAAAAGAAGATTGCTGTACATTGCACGGGGCTTGTGTAAAGCTAGCTAATGAGTACCCAGCTTTCAAATATCTTTATCAACAACTCTTTTAGCCAATTCTTTCCCCATAATATTGAGCGCTTTTTTCTTTTTGGCATCTTTAACTTTACGCAGTTTGAGTGCTTCGGCCTTTAGCAAGGCGGCGCCGGTATTTTGCTGGGCGTAGTATTTGCAGAACCAGGTTAGCGGGCAGATCTCACATTTAGGGCTCCGCGCCACGCAAATGTAACGGCCGTGCAATATCAGCCAATGGTGCGCCACGGCCAGTGTATTTTCGGGCAGGTTTTTTACCAGTTGCTTTTCAACTGCCAGCGGGGTACTCGCACGTACAAGGCCCAGCCGGTTAGCCACCCTAAACACATGTGTATCTACCGCAATAGCCGGGGCATCAAAAACTACAGAAGCAATGACATTGGCGGTTTTGCGACCCACACCCGGCAGCATTTGCAGCTCATCCAACCCGGATGGCACTTCGCCATGGAAAACCTCCATCAGCATTTTGCCCATACCAGCCAAATGTTTGGCTTTGTTATTAGGATAGCTTACGCTGCGGATATAGTTGAAGATCTCGTCGGCATCAGACGCCGCCAGTGCAGCAGCGTCAGGAAAGCGTTCGAAAAGTTTTGGTGTAACCTGGTTGATGCGCTTATCGGTACACTGGGCCGATAATATAACAGCTACCAGCAGCTCATAAGGGCTATTGTAATGAAGTTCGGTCTCCGGGGCAGGCTGGTTTTTTTGAAAGTATTCTAAAAAGTGTCTGTAACGTTCTGATTTGAGCATTAGTTAAAAGTGCATAGTTAATAGCCTGTAGTTAGTACAATAATCCTGGATTTTTTGCATAGTAACAACAATCGTTTCATTTCCACTATGTAAGATTAAGGGTAGATGGTTGGCTAAAAATAGAAAGGTTCATAAATCACACTGCCGGCTTATGCCAAACTGCATGATCTATGAACCAGTTTCGGAGACGCTGTGCGGCTTAACGCAAGCTCTTTGAATAATCAAGGATGTGATGAATGGTCTGCAGCTTTGGTTTCTTTTTCAAGAGATCCAAATCAGCACGAATGGAATGATAAAATATCATTGCATCCGCGTCCAGGTTTTCATGCACATCTGAATCTTTCATCTGAGCTTTGTTGTTGACAGCGTAAAAATTTGATGTAAAGGTTTGACCCATAAGCTAGCGTTTTTTTGTTTAAATACATAACGATAGTAATATGGGAATATTTTACGAACATGAAAATTAAATGAAAATTTTTTCGCTCATTTAACCCACTGATAATGTTTGCGTAAACGCTAAGTCAATGCGTGCGGAGGACACGTCGGATTTCTACAGATTTAACCCTCAATTAAAAACCCTCCAAAACATTAACCGGGCAGATTTAACTGGATACAACCAACGGCTATACTATTATTTCCGCAACATCATTGCGTGAACATCGTCTTCCGTTCCTTTAAAAGGCCCCGCATTACCGATCTTCAAACCTGCCATTGCAGACGCAAATTTGCCCGAATCTGATACATTATCGCCCTTTATCCGCCGGTATAGATAGCCGGCCATATAGGTATCACCACAACCGGTAGCATCCACAATATCTGCTGGTTTATACGGCGGAATTGTTGTGAAAATATCATCAGCATAAATTACAGAACCCATACTGCCCAATGTGATCACCACTTCCTTCACGCCCCATTCGGCCAGTACTTTTGCACCTTCCTCAATATCGGCAAACCCGGTAAGCACCTCCAACTCGTGTTCGTTCACTTTTAAAATATCTACATACTGCAGGGCTTCTTTTTTATCGGTCCAGTCAATGGCATGTACGCCCTGATCTATCACCTCACGTAAATACCCCTGGGCATCTACCGATACATTACCACGGCTGAACAGGTCTTTAATCAGATCGGTAGGCATGTCATCTGCAAGCAAGGGCCCTAAATGAAAAATAGTGGCCTCCACCCCTTCCAGGTCAGCTATGCTAAAGGCATCCGCTTTCTGTAAAACCCGCTGGGTACGGTTATCCTGGTTCTCACCATAAATATTCTCAAAATAAACAGAGTGCTGACTGGGTAAAGCCGTTACCGCTATGCCCAGTTCACGCAGATCCGTAACGCTTTGCAATTCCGTTTCGGCAAGGGCCGTCACCAGCCCATAATTCACATCCATATTACGCATGGCGTGCGAAAAATAAAAGGCCGTTCCACCGGCCATATGCATCACCGAACGGGTGGTAACTACTTTATCTATTGTAATATGCCCTATGCAACAAATATCAAACATGCGTTTTTATTAAAGGTGTAAAGATAAGCTTGTAGAGTATTTGTTACCATAGCTTAATATAATTGTTAACACATAATTCTTAAATTGGCGGCTGTTATTTTACATCTACCTCATAATGAACGAGAAAATTCCTCAAAACAAAATTATTCGGATTACTTTAAAGGTATTAGTTATGCTCATAGCGGGCGCTGGTCAGTTGCATGCGCAGGCACCCGCAACCGATCCTTATATAGGAATTATCCCTGCCCCTGCCTCGGTTATTCAATCTGCAGGGACATTTACTTTCAGTTCGGCAACCACCATTAAGGCAGATAACCCAAAGGATAGAACGGTTTTGTTCTTATTGGATTTCCTGCAAAGTAACGGTCATTTTAAAAATAAGATAAGCAAATACAATCATAAAAGTAAAACAGCCACCGGCTTAGTGCTTACCGCTGCCGGGGCAGATCTGTTACCCGCAGAAGGTTATAAACTTACCATCACCCCAAAAAAAATCACTATTACCGGTAAGGGTGCGGGCCTGTTTTATGGAATGCAAACGCTGATGCAATTGTTCCCGGTGCAGCCCTCTGCTACGGTACAATTGCCCTGTGTTACCATTGACGACGCACCCAGGTTTGGCTACAGGGGCATGATGCTGGATGTATCGCGCCATTTCTTCACCGTGCCACAGGTAAAAAAAGTGATAGAGCTGCTGGCAGCCTATAAGCTCAATACCTTCCATTGGCATTTGGTGGATGGCCAGGGCTGGCGCATAGAGATCAAAAAATACCCAAAGCTAACGGAAGTCGGCGGTTTTCGCCAGCAAACGATGTACGGCACCAACCGCGACTGGCCCGACAGCCTGAGCTACGGCGGCTTTTACACACAGGACCAGATCCGTGAGGTAGTGAAATTTGCGGCCGACAGGTTTATCAACGTAGTACCCGAAATTGAAATGCCCGCGCATTCCGACGCCGCCTTGCGCGCTTACCCGGAATTGCGCTGCGAACCCGCTGATCCCAGTAAACCATCGAGAAGCCTGAATGGTCTCTACTGCCCTACCGAAGAAACCTTTACCTTTTTGGAAAATGTAATGACCGAGGTGATGGATCTTTTCCCGAGCAAGTATATCCACATTGGCGGCGATGAAGCCAATAAACAACCCTGGAAGGAATCGGCATTTGTGCAGAACCTGATTAAGGAAAAGAACCTGAAGGATGAGAATGGCGTGCAGAGCTACTTTATACAGCGGATGGAGAAATTCATCAATGCTAAAGGGCGCAGCATCATTGGTTGGGACGAGATCCTGGAGGGCGGCCTGGCACCAAATGCCACCGTAATGAGCTGGACCGGCGAGGAAGGCGGCATTGCTGCTGCCCGTCAGCATCATAATGTGATCATGACCCCGCAAACAACCGGTAACTACTTCGACCATTATCAGAGTGCCTCACCACAGGAGCCTGTATCCTTTGGCCGTTACGCGGTGTTGCAGGAAACCTATAATTATGACCCTGTATCTAGCCAACTTACACCGGATGAACGCAAATACGTAATTGGCACACAGGGTAATTTATGGACGGAATATGTACCTACTGTAGCCAAGCTGCAATACCAGATCTTTCCGCGGCTGTTTGCCCTGGCGGAAGTAGCCTGGACCAAGCTCGAAAATAAAAACTATAACAATTTTGCCGGGGTAAGGCTTGCGAACCACTTTGCAAGGCTGGATGCCATGGGCTACAATTACCGGGTACCTACGGCACTGCCTGTTTTAGACACGATGCTGATAGGCCAAAGGTTTACCTATGCCCCCACAACGGTAGTGCCGGGTGCACACATTTACTATACCCTGAACGGCCGCGATCCGCTGGATACCGACCTGGAATACATTACCCCGGGAACGATCATTATCCCGGCAGGCGAAAAACGGGAATTTAAAACAAGGGTGATCACCCCATCTGGGCGAAGGAGCATTGCTACCCGCGTATTAATGGTCAACAGGGCGGTATTACCTGCCTCGACATACACAGCCAATAAACCCGGCTTGCAATATAAAATGATCAAGGGCCGGTTTACCTCACCCGATCAACTGGATTACGTAGCCGCAACCGATTCGGCCACCACCGATAAATTGAATGCGGAACCATTGAAAAAGTACAATCCATACTTCGGTGTCACTTACAATGGATATGTAAAGATCCCGGAAACGGGCAACTACAATTTTTCGCAGGGATCGTATACGGATACGCAGCTATTTATAGACGGTGAAAAAATAACCGAAAGTGAACCCGTCCTGCCGCTGGCGGAGGGACTTCATCAAATAACGGTAAAATACATTTATACCGCGCCGGTGCAAACCCCTGGAACGCGTTTGCGGCAAACGCCATTAAAAATTTATGTAACCGATCCGGGTGATGCAGCTAAAGGTGAAATTGAAGCTGGAAGTTTATTTTATTGAGGGTTTGTTGATCCATTGCAAAGCGCTATAAACCGCGTTATGTAAAATAGTAAGGTGATCTTCGTTGGGCATAAAATTGCTGGCGGATCGCAGGTTTAAATCTGCCTTTAACATCCCGGCTAGCTTTTGCGCGTCGCCTATCATCTGGCTACCTTCGCTGCCGTAGGTTAGGTAGGTTTTGATGCCCCGGTAAGCATTCGATCTGAGCAAAGCAGGTGCTTTTTTTAGCAAGGTTTCGTTATCCCACCATAAACTGGGGCTAACGATGATATAGTTGGTAAATAAAGCCGGTTTCCTGAGCAGAATTTCCGTTGCCAGCAAGCCCCCCAATGATTGCCCGATGATGGTTTTGCTTCCGCTCACTTTGTAGTTTTCTTGGATATAGGGTTGTAATTCTTTTTCTATAAAAGCGGTGAATTTTTCCGAGCCGCCAGAAGTAGGTACCAGTTTCAAGTCGGCCGGGTTGGCGGATGGATAAGTAAAATCCCGCTTGCGATCTACATTGGCTATGCCTACAACAATGGAGTTTGGCATGGCATCTATCATGGTTAAAAACTGCACCAGGCCTGCTATATGCATAAAGTCTTCATCTTTAGATCCATCGAGCAGATATATAACCGGATACCTTGTTGCGGTATCTTTATCGTAACCCCCGGGCAGGTAAATATTAAGTGCGCGATCCTCTCCAAGCTGTGCCGATTGCACATGATCCACCACCCCGATAGTAAGCGGGTAATGTTCGCCTTTCGCAATTGTACTTACCTGGGCTTTGGAAACCAGGCAACATAACAGGCCCCAATATAACAGACTCAGCTTCTTCATCTCCAAAGTTAATCAATCAGGTTACAACCGGCACTTCCACGGGAAGCTTGCTCTCTGGGTTTTTACAATTGACCCCAGATTTGCCGTAACATATTCCGATATCATATGTTGCTTAATAAATCTTAAGCTCCATATGAAAGCGTTCATTCTCAACTGTACTTTACAGCCATCTCCAAAGTTTTCCAACACCGAGGCGCTTATCAATAAGGCGGTAACCCAGCTGCAGGAACAGGGAGCAGAAACCGAAGTGCTTCGTTTTGTAGACTATAAAGTAAAGCCCGGAACAGAAACTGACCTGGGCGACGGCGATCAGTGGCCGATCTTATTACAAAAGATCCGCGAATGCGATATTTTTATACTGGCTAGCCCCATCTGGATGGGCCGGTTAGCTTCCACTGCGCAAAGTGTGATCGAGCGACTGGATGCCATATTTCATGAAGACGGTTTTACCGATGAAGAAACCGGCCAGTATTTCACCTACGGAAAAGTAGCTGGTTGCTTAATTACAGGGAACGAGGATGGTGCCCACTCCTGCGCAGCACAAATACTATGGGCCATGCAGGAATTCGGCTTCACTATCCCGCCGAATGTAAATGCTTACTGGGTTGGCCTGGCTGGCCGCGGAAAAGATTATGTAGAGGCCGGCGGCGAAAAACATTACTACACCAATCAAACTGTACGCTACCTGGTAGCTAACCTGGTATTTTTCGCGCAGCTGCTTATAAATAACCCTATCACAACCAACTTAAAAAAGCTGGATGAACTGGCAAAAGCCGAAAGCGATGACGCGGGTGAGGAATAAAACCCATAGGCCTTGTTGAAGGTTTAGTGAACATGAATTGGGCTGATTTGCTCAAATCATATCGGTTAAGCAATGTTGAAGGTTGAGTGAATACGAATTTCACGAATTGGGCTGATTTGCTCAAATCATGTTGGTTAAAAAACTATTTAACTTCCAATTGGGAATCAAGATTCGTGTAATTAGTTCAATTAGTAACAATTCGTGTTCACTCAATCAGGCTCCAATCACACCAATACTTAATTGCTGGTTGGCAAATCAAGATTCGGTAAACTCGTGTTCACTAAATTCTTAAATTTCTTCTTAAAAGCAAAAGGCTGCTTCCATCCGGTAGCAGCCTTTGTTAGGTAGTTTGTTTTTTGTTTAGAATGCGTAACGCAAGCCAAACTGCATCTGCCAGCGTGAAGCAAACAGATCAACTGAGTATGGCACACCCGGGTCAGCAAAAGTGTACTTAGGATAAGTAGTTGATGCAGAACCAAAAGCAGGTGTTGTTTTTGGTGTTAAACCGATACTGCTGGTTGAATTGAAGGTATTGGCGGAGAAGTAATATTGTCCCCAGCTTTTGTTTAACAGGTTGGTTAAGTTTACGATATCGTAAGTAAAGGTGATCACCTGTTTACGTTTACCGCTGCCAAACTTAAAGTCCTGTGAGAAACGGAAATCAAGGTTATTGTTCCATGGTGTGAAAGCAGCATTACGCTGGGTAAAGGTACCACGACGGCTCGACAAGTATTTGTTACCGTTGATATAGTTATCAAAAGCAGCAGCTTGCTGTGCAGCAGTTGCACCACCTACCACATCGCTGAAGAAGTTTACAGTTTCACCGTTTTTAGGGATGTAAGCTAAGCTAACCTGCTGACCAGTTCCGTCGATTGCACTAGGCAGGAAGCCGTAGGTATACGGATTGCCAGACTGTGCGGCGAAGAAGAATGCGAAGTTAGATACCAGGCTTTTGTTTGTACCCCATGCAACGTTATAATTTACGGTTGATACAATGCGGTGACGGATATCAAAGTTAGAGTTAGCTAAACCCGGGTTGTTAGGGTTAAGCGCCTGGTTCAACTGCCAGTTACTCTCCATTGAATTACGGATACCGTTGGTAACATCTTTAGAGTGACCGTAGGTATAAGCAACGTTAGCTGTTAAACCAAAAGGGAAGATCTTGGCTATTTGTGCGGTAGCACTGTAGCGGTAACCCTGGTTGGTGTTTGATAAAAGGTAAGCGTTGGTATAAGAAGCATTAACCGGTGCGTTTACAAAAATAGGTTGCTGCTTATTTACATCATAAGGGTAATAAGTTACCTGGTCAACCGTATTTACCTGCTGGAATTTCAAATCGCGGATAACTTTGGTATAGATCCCTTCTACCGTAAATTTCCATTTATCAGCAGTAGTGTAATCATACGCCAGGTTAGTACGCCATACCTGCGGCATTTTAAAGTTGTTGTCAATTAAATCTACCTGGGTTGGGCCGCTTGCGCCGGTGTTAACCGGGTTAAGCGTTTGCTGGTTTACAAAGTTTAAACCTCCATTAGCCGGCGCTTGTACCGGGTTTGTACCAGGAGTAAACACGTACTTGCTGGAACGCTTATCAAAAGCGCCGTAAGTATTACCATTATTATAAAATGCATAACCGAACCATGCAAAAGGTACACGGCCGGTAAAGAAACCGCTACCACCGCGCAGTACAGCAGTTTGGTCACCATTAATATCGTAGTTAAACGAAACCCTTGGGTTAACCTGAACATTACCCAGGTAATTATTCTTGATATCGGCAGGTTTGGTATAGGTAAAGGTATTACCGTAGTTAGCGTCAACCGGTGCGCCAGTAGTTTTGATGCTCAATGGTTGTTTTGTTGGCACATCAGCATAGTCAAAACGAATACCGGCAGTCAGCTTAAAGTTATCAGTGATCTGAATTTCATCCTGTCCGTATACGCTTAAGAGGTTAACGTTAAACTTGGCAGACGGGTTAGCCATGATATAATCACGGGTATTGTTGGTATAGTTGTAGTTAGCGCGTACACGTGACGGCTTATTTGCTAAAAAATCCTCAATATTGGCGTAAGCCACCCGGCCATTCCATGCGTTTACAAAGTTGTAAGTGATGTTATAAAACTCATTGTGTGTACCGAATGTAAAGGTGTGCTTCCCTTTTGTATAAGTTAAGTTATCGGTAAACTCAGTGGTTTTCTGGCGCATATCAAATATCGCAGCTTCCCTGTCGGTACCCAGGAAGATGGTTGTACCTGGTGTGCGGCCGGTGATCTCAATCTGCGGCAATGCCGGGTCAGAGTTAGGGTCGCGGAAGTCATGTACGTTAGAATAACCTAAAACTAAACTGTTGCTTAAGTTATTGCTGAATCTTGATTTTAACTCGGCAACCGTTGAGGTTGAGTTATTGTGCGAAGTATAATCGATACCACTGAAACGGAAGTTCTGCTGATCGCGCTCCAAATTGGTAGCGGTTGATGATATCGTGTTGTTACGCAACGTCAACTGGTTTTTATCGTTGATGTTCCAGTCTAAACGGTTAAAATATTTATTGCTGCGAGAGAAGATTGACGTGTTACCATAACTACCGGCATTGATACCATAGCTAGCCATTGTATTAGCGATATTTTGCGCATCGGTAAGGCTCAGCACATTGGCAGAACCTGCAGTACCTGCACCTGCAATAACAGGATCCTGGCGGCGGGCAATCTCTTCGTTAGTAAAGAAGAATAATTTGTTTTTGATTAACGGGAAACCTAAACGGATACCTGTTTGATAATCATGGAAAGATGTTGGCAGGCTTGAACCATCGCCGCCCGACGCTGCTTTAGCGTTGTTTGGGCCTACTAAGAATGCACCACGGCCATAACCGTAAATAGATCCTGTAAAATCATTGGTACCGCTGCGGGTTACCGCGTTGATACTACCACCTAATACGTTACCAATTTTAATATCGTAAGGGGCAACCAAAACCTGGATGTCCTGGATGGCATCTAAAGATACCGGGCTGGTACGGGTACTGCTACCCACCTGGCCAGAAGCATTTGACTGGCCACCTAATGAAGGGCTAAAGCCAATTGCATCGTTATTGATAGCACCATCAAGCGTTACATTGTTATAGCGGTAGTTGGTACCCTGGAAAGAGTTGTTATTACTTTGCGGCGTTGTGCGGGTAAGATCCTGCAAACTGCGGCTAATCGTTGGCAGGTTACGGATCTGCGACTGGCTGATGCGTGTGCTTGCGCCTGTTTTAGTAGCGCCACCTGTAGCAACAACCCTAACTTCTTTCAGGCTGGTGGTTTCATCAGCTAATAAAAAGTTAAAAGCAGCACCGCCTAATGATAAGGTAATGTCGGTACGTTCGTCTTTTTTGTAACCTACAAAACTGGCGCTTATGGTATAAGGGCCACCCGGGTTAATATTCGCGATAGTGTAACGTCCATCGGAGTTGGTTTGTGCGCCATAGCGGGTACCGGTACTGGTATTTACAGCCGAAACCGTAACACCGGGCATGGTAACACCCTTCTGGTCAACCACCTTTCCGCTGATAACAGCGGTTGTGATCTGTGCGTTTGCACCTGCGGCAAACAGCAGTGTAAAAATAAAAAAGTATAGTTTTTTCATGTGGGGTTTTTAAACTCCACAAAGGTTCGGCTATAATATTAAGTAAATGTTAAGGATGTATTATGTTTAGCGACGCTGTGTTAATGTTAACAACCGGGATTGTTTACATTTAATTAACATAAGCCACCATCATATTCGAATGCTAATTTAACTTCCTCCATACTCAGGTACAGGGCTTTTGCAAGTTGGGCAAGCTTATCAGCAGCAAATGGCTTCCGGCCGCATTCTATCCTGCTCAGCAAAGCTCGGTCTATTTGTATCCTGGCAGCCAGGCTCTCCTGCGACATGTTTAACTCTATGCGGTGCAGCTTAATGTATTGCCCAAAACTGGTAGCGGTTACGGCATCATCAACCGGTAATTCCGGCTTAGGCTCTTCAATGGGTTTTGAATTAGAAACCGGGTAAAATAACATTCCAAACTGTGCCGACATCTGATCGAACATCGGCTGATCTATGTGATAGGTTACCTGGGCCTTTATCGTTTTAACTTTAATAATACCCAGCGATTTAAGCTCCATGATATGCTTATTAATGGCACGGGCATCAAAGGTACTGTTGTAAAAATTTTGCTTATTAATAGAGTTCCCGTTTTCGGCTATCATCCTGATGATAAATACTCTGATGGGCAAAGCAATTGCCCTCGCAAACTGCGCTATCTGTGTATCTACCTCACTAAAGTTTACGTGTAAAAAACTCATCTGTTTGTTAACCCTACTGTTTAATTAAAAAAAGCTGCCCTATTTGCGTAGGGCAGCTTTTTATTTTCGTGTAAATTATTTTACAGCACCAGGAGTGGTGTAAGGCATAACTTGTGGATCAAAGTTAGTCCAGCCAGTGGTCCAGTCGGTAGTACCGATAGCGCCGCGGTAGGTAACTTTATCAAAAAATGCATCAGTAACTTTAGCATTGGTAAATAATGCACCAGAAGCTGATGGTGAACCTGCAAGGTCAGCAAAGTTTGGTGTACCAGCGTTAGCAAAGTCTGATGAGAATTTAAATGGTGTAGTGATCAAAGCATCGGCAAAAGAAGTAGCTAAGAAAGTATTTTCTGCTCTTAATTTAGTTTCAAAAATAGCTTTCTGGGTAACATTGTCGCCTTTTACTTCGTTGCTTTTTCTGTTGCTGCCGTAGATCAGGTTGTTTTGGAATACCAAAGAACCTGTAGTAAAGTTAGTAGAGGTTGAACCTGCAGTAGTTACTTTAGAATCATCGATATAAATACCTTCCATAAAACCTGCAAACACAGAGTTCAGGATGCTTTCTGATGAATTACGGCGGATCTGCGCACCATGCTGAAAGTTAGCACTGATGTTAGCAGGAGTAGATGCAGTTGATGCAGGGCCTAATAATGTCATGTTAGAGAAAACAGCAGATGTTTTTGCCAGTTTATCTGAACCCGAACCATCGTTATCAGATTCGAAAGCGTTTGAACCAGAGTTATCAGCAATTGATGGATAGCGTTGTGCTATACCGAACTGCACTTTACCTGCATAACCAAAGTCAGTATCAAAATCATCATCCAAAGCAGCGATAGATAGTAGGTGCTTTGCATTTACCGTACCGCCAAACCACTCGTAAGAATCATCGCCAGAGCGGTAAACTTCGATATAATCTAAAGTAGTACCTGTACCAACGCCACCCATGGTTAGGCCGTTGATCTCATTATCCGGTGAAAAAGGGATACCTGCGTACTCAATACGTACATATTTTAATGTACCTGAATTATCAGCAGCATCTGTACCACCGTACTGGATGTATTTAGCAGCATCGCCTTTAGCATCCAAACCACCTTCGATACCTACGTTATCGCCCTGGTTTACCGGCGCTTTACCTAAAAGGATGATACCACCCCAATCACCCGATGCACGTGTACCGGCAGCAAATGATGATGTAAATACGATTGGCTTATCAACGGTACCGATAGCGCTGATCTTAGCACCACGGGTGATGATCAATGTTCCTTTGGACGCTTTATCGCCTTTAACGATTGTACCTGCTTCTATGGTAAGTGTTGCACCGTTGGTAACGTACACAAAACCTTTAAGGGTATAAATTTTATCTGCAGTCCAGGTAGTGTTGGCAGAGATATCGCCGGAAACTTCAACTGCTGTAACCGGAGTTACTACCGGCGGTATTACTGGTACAACCGGATCAATAATAACGTCTTTTTTACTACATGAGGCGAACATAATTGAGGCGCCTAATGCAAATACTAATAATGATTTTTTCATCTTGTTCTGTGGTTTATTGCTAGTTTATCTTAAAATGTGTAATTGAATGACAATGCGTAATTGGTACCCGGTGTATATCTCCTGAAAGTAGAACCTCCTGATGGTGAAAATGGCTTACCATCTTTCTGGTATTGGAAATTATACCTGGCGTTCAGCAAATCGCTACCGCTCAGTTTGAACTCCCCTTTATTTTTCAATACCTTATAACCAACCTGTAAGTCAAGTACGCTCCTTGGTAATTCATATACGCTAGGGAACCTTGTTCCGCCAACATAAAAAATCCTTTTTCCTAAGCGGTTAAATAAGACGTTCACTGATAATTTATTATCTAATTCGCTGTGCGTTATACCCGCGTTGATCACATATGGGGACTGACCAGTCAACGGGCGGTTTACTTCCAAAAATGCATCACCAGTAGTAGGATTTTCTACCCTTGACTTTGTAATTGAGGTATTAACATAAGCGGTAGTATTTTTAAAGAAGGTACCTCCATTGATGAACTCAAGCGCTTTACGAGCTTCCAGTTCAACACCATACACATACGCTGATTTTGAATTGAAATAAGAGATAGTGGCCGTTGAATTACGGTCATCCAGAGAGCTTTCTATAGCGTTTTGAAATTTCTTGTAGAAAGCAGATACTGAAAAGATCTGGCCCGCTGAAGGATAAAATTCGTACCGGATATCTGCATTGTCAATAGATGCTCTTTTCAAAGCTGGATTACCCTGTATAGAGGCCAGCAATTCGTAATCGTAATAAGAGAATAAGGCTAATTCTCTGAACTCCGGCCTTGCTACAGAACGATAATACGATGCTCTTAGGTTCGCTTTGGCTGTTAAAGCATAGGTAAAATTAACAGAGGGCAGGAAATCGGTATTATTTAACTTAACCTTATCTGCGGTAGGATCCTTTGTTTCTAAATTAAGATCAAACTTTTCAACCCTCAACCCATAAACCACGCGTACCTTATCGCCCAATTTGCTATCGAGCATGGCGTATGCAGCGTTGGTAAGACTATTAGCGGTATACCTGTCTGTTAAGTTGGCAATCTCATCCAGATCATAAACGCCGGTACCTACCAGGTTTGGTCCAAATAAAGTTTGGATTGGACGTTGTAAAAGGCTGGCAGTATTATAACCTAGCTGATCTGATGTTTGTTCGTTGAAAACCACACCCAGGAATCTGGCGTCAAAAACCCTGTCGCGGTATTGAGAATTTACGCCAATTTTAAGTGTACTTTGTTTAAACAAATCAACAGGCAAACTATAATCTATCTTACCCGAGTAAATATTCTCGTTTAATTTAGAAAATAACCTCGCATTCTCTTTTCCCAGTGAAGAGGCGACAGTTGCCGTATAAGGATCGCCCGGGTTATTTTGCTTGTAGTTTACTTTCTTTTGATCCGGCTGATCGTTAATGATATTAGTGTACCCCAGGTTCCATTTTATCTTGGATGTTTTTGCTCCCAGTGCATGCTCACCTTCCAGGGTTGACTTAAACAATCCCTTTTCAAGCATATCGAAAGCATAATACCGGTTGTCGGATGATGTTGTACCTGTATTAGCACCTGTACGATAAGTGAACTGATCGTCAAGAATCCTGTTATATAGGTTCTTTAAGGTAATCTTGCTTTTGCCAAAGCTATAGGCAAAGTTTGCCAAAGCACCAATGTTGGTAGAAAACTTGCTTACTGAACTATGATAATCGTAGTTATCATATTGCTGCTGCAAATCGGGCGTAATGGTTTGCGTGTTGCGATAGGTTAATGACAATGTAGTACCAAAACGGTTTTTGTTTTTACCTATCTCCTGCACATTGCCTACAGTGATCTGGTAATTTTGGCTTGGCAAGGCCTTACTGGTATAAATATTAAAATCGTTGTTGAGGCTATTGATAGACTGGATGTTGCGGGTACCGGTTACCTGGTTAGTTAAAATTTCATTAGTGGATGGAAAGTTTTTGACCAGTTTACGGCTACCGTCGTCAAAACCAAAATAATCGCTGGTGCTGCGGAAACCGCTGCGGAAATCTTTAAATGTGCTTTGTGTATTGTAGCCATAGCCGAGGGCAAGGCTTACAAAATTTTGATCCGGAATATCTTTGGTCAGGATCTGTACGTTACCGCCTGCAAAATCGCCGGGCAGATCGGGGCTTGCGGTTTTATTGATAATAATGTTGTCGATAAGGTTTGAAGGCACAATATCAAAAGAGAAAGCCTTGCGGTTTGGCTCGGTGCTTGGCAGCGGCGCGCCATCTAAGGATGCACTGTTGTAACGATCACTTAAACCACGCACAACAACAAATTTGTTATCCTGTATGGTTGTACCGCTTACTCGTTTTAACACGTCGCTGGTGTTTCTGTCAGGCGATCTGCGGATCAGCTCCGAAGAGATCCCGTCAGAGATCGATACACTGTTTTTTTGAATAGCATATAAGGATGCTACCGATGCCTGGCGATAGGTTGCTCTTACTACTACTTCTTTTAAAGCAGTGGTAGTTGATGCAGCTAAGGTAACATCCAGCGGCGTAGTTGCGCCGGCCTTAACTTCAATATCAGATATGGATTTGGTTTGATAGCCAATGTACCTCACCAGGATGGTGTATTTACCCGGCTTCACCCCGCTTAACGCATAGTGCCCATCCACATCAGTAGCGATGCCCTGCGTGGTACCTTCTATATTAACGGTAGCACCAATAAGTGTTTCGCTGGTTTTTTGATCGATTACCTTACCGATAATTTTACCGGTACTCTGCCCGAATGCAGGCAGGCAAAAGGAGTAAGTTATTAAAATTACAAGTGCTGTATGTATTGCTTTTTTCACCGCTTTTATTTTGATACAAAGCTACCGGGGCGGCATTTTGCAAGCGATTTTTTGCGGTTATCATACTATTATATATTTGCCCAATGGATGTTACCAATGGTTCAATCTAACAACCATTTATAGCTAACGGGATAGTAGCTATGTTAACAAAACGTAAAACCCGTGGTTAGGAGTTAACAAAAGCACCGCTTTCATTTAACGTTTTAAGGCCATTTGCCGCTAAGGAGATGTGCTTAAGTTTATCCGTCACCTTATTTAACACACGCAGGCAGTTATGCATTTCCTGCCAGGTAAGGTCATCTGCCAGCTCATTTTCAAATGCGGCAAACGACTGGCCAATGGTGGTAATCAGTTCCCGGGCTTTCGCTGTTAATGAGATCAGCTTACTGCGGCGGTCCTTAAAATTCACCTCTTTAGTTACATAGCCCTTCTCATCCAGCAAGGTTATAATGGCCACCATGTTCGATTTTTCTATCTGCAGGGTATCGCCGATGTTTTTCTGCGTGGTACGGCCACCGCAACGGCTAATGAGTAAGATGATCTGGTAATGCTGGTAAACATCTATCTCTTTTAACACGTTAAATAAGTACTGATGGTATGATTTATTAGCCAGCATCAACTGCAGGCTCAGATCTTCTCCAAAATTCATGTAAAAAACTTAAAACCGGGCACAGGCATAGCATGCCGGCGGCTTATTAAAAAATAAGTTAATTGAAACGGATTTGGCTATAAAGCCGGAGAAGGACTAAATAAGGAACGTTTGATAAACAAGATATCTTTCAGCAATTGGAAAAGGCTTTTTCCGGGAGAGATAATTAACGAAGGATAGGTTGGATACCGCTGATGAAACAGCAAAGGCAAAAATGCTGAAAAGCAGGCAAACTGCTGCCAGCATACGCACTTTAATCAGTGTGGGCGGGGCAGACAGGTGCCGTTTTTTGATCAGTTCCCAGCTGGTATCATGATGCCCGCCCGTTTCCAGGTAAGTATGCCCGGCTTTCTGTTTGGTGGCAATGTGGGCATGATGCTGGTGAAGCGCCGGGCCGTAAAAAGCCATAAACGTTGGCATGGCAATGATCATGAGTATCGTGAAAAAGAACACAGACTTGATCAGATTTTTTAGCATTTGCTGTTTACCGGGCATTATTTAACTTGCAAAGATTTGTACTTTACGGCCGGGATACAAGCACAATCAATTTGGTAACGCAATGATAATATTAAATAAACATTGCAAGTATGGCTTTGTGGGCGTTTTGAACCAGCGCCAGCTTGTGGCCGGGTTGCAGCGCAAGCAGCTCCAGATCGGTAAAATAGGTTTCGGCGAGCTCATCCCAGCTAAAGGCACTGCTGTAGCTGAGGCCCTCCTCAGCAAATTGGTTGCTTAGGGCCGTATTTTGCAGCACACAGTGGATCTTAGCTACATAATCCTTAGCGTCATATGGCCTGCATTTAAACCCATTGATGCCCTGCGTAATAAAATCTGCCGAGCCACCGCCATCTGCTATGACACAAGGCAGGCCCGATGCCATGGCTTCCAAAACCACATTGCCATATGCCTCAGAAACGGAGGGAAACAGGAAAACATCAGCCGAGGCATACAGTACTGCCAGCTGCTGGTGACTGATCGTACCTGTAAAAACAGCGCGGGGCATCCGGGCTTTGCATGCCTTTAACGCACTGCCGTCACCGGCAATCACCAGATTGGTTTTTAAATCAGATTTTTGCAGCTCATCATAAATAAGAAACAAGGTTTCCAGGTTCTTTTCCCAAACCAGCCTGCTGGCAAATAGTATAGTTGCATAACTGTTGCCGGTAATAGCCTGCATTGCCGGCTTATCTTTCTTAGCGGGAGAAAATAAAAAGGTGTCTATCCCCCGTTTCCAGATCTGCATCCGAGTGGCCTCTATACCCATTGCCACCAGTTCGGCTGCGATAGCGTTTGATGGTACATATATTTTACCGCACTGATTATAAAATGCCTTGTGGCTTTGCGCAACAAGCTGCCGGGCCCCATCTATCAGGAAGGGCAGGTATTTAAAATAATAATCGATGTAAGAAATAAAATGGGTATGGTAAATGGTGATGACCGGTAATTGCAATTGCAAAGCGTAGTGAAGGCCAACGTTACCCAACAGCGATGGCGTAGCGATGTGTACTACATCCGGCAAAAAACGGTGAAGAGTTTCGGTAATCGTTTTTTGAGCGAGCGCGGGTAGTGCCAGCGAGTACCCGGCATTGATAAATAAAGATACTGCGGGAACTTTTAAACTCTGGAAACCTGCAATAACCTCCGGCCCTGCACCGTAAATAAAGAGGAACTCAAAACGGTTACGATCCACCCTGTTGATGAGTTGGTACATGGTGCGGATAGCGCCGTCCTGATCGGGTGTCAGTATCTCGGCAAAGAAAACAACCCTGATCTTCCTGCTAACCTCGCAGCGGACAGATTCCGGCAATGTACCTGTCATGGCTGTAACAATAATAAGATATTGCTATTGCTCTGCTGGCATCACTTCGGGTTGCTCCAAAGTGCTTTTCACTTCAGGCGTACGCATGGTCATCCAGATAATAAATGCTGCAATGGCAAGCATCACTAAGTCAACTGTACTGTAACTCGCTTCCATAATACCTTTTGTTTAATAACCTAAAGGTAACCGAATGGTTTTACTCTAAAGTTAAGTTTGTATTATGATATAGTTGGCTGCCTGCACGATATAAAAACAAAAGGCCGCTTTACTTTCGTAGAGCAGCCAGTTGCCAACATTAGGGGCTTATGTTTGTAGGGGAATTAAAAATATTCTAGGCGTTGATAGCACCAATTTTCTTTAAGAGTTTCCTGTTTTCGCGTTTGTGGATAAACCGGTAAACAATAGCATAGATCACCGGGAGTATCAGCAGCGTAAGGATAGTTGAGGTTACCAACCCGCCAATCACTACAATGGCCAGTGGTTTCTGCGTTTCTGACCCGATACCGGTGGAGATAGCTGCCGGCATTAAACCGATAGCGGCCATCAGCGCGGTCATTACTACGGGGCGCACACGGGATATTACCCCGGTCAGGATCGCTTCATCCAGTTGCAGGCCGTCCTGCAGGTTCTTGCGGAACACAGAGATCAGGATAACCCCGTTTTGGATACACACCCCAAAAAGGGCAATGAAGCCGATACCCGCCGAAATACTGAAATTGATGCGGGTAATGTGCAGCGCCAGGATGCCGCCTATCAGCGCAAACGGTACGTTCATCAAAACCAGCACGGCATCTTTTGCATTACCAAAAGTGGTATAGAGTATTAAAAAGATCACCAGCAAACATATTGGCACTACGTGGGTCAATGTATTGGAGGCGCGGATCTGGTTTTCAAACTCTCCGTTCCAGGTGAAGGAATAACCCTGCCCCAATTTCACGGCATCGCCAACCTTTTGCTGTGCTTCTGCGATGGTTCCGCCCAGGTCACGGCCACGCACGGAGAATTTTACGGCAATGTACCGCATATTATTATCACGATAAATAAATGCAGGCCCGGTTGAGGTGGTGATATTGGCAATCTCCTGGATAGAGATCTTTGAGCCATTGAGCGTAGGCACCATCAGGTTCCTGATCTTTTCTTCGGTATCACGGTATTGTTTCTGGTAGCGGATCCTGATATCGAATTTCCGCTCACCCTCGTACAGTTGCGTTGCAGCTTTACCGCCTATGGCCATTTCAATAACAGAGTTGGCATCAGATGTAGCTACCCCGTAAAGGGCCATTTTGCGCTGATCCAGTTCAATACGGAACTCCGGCTGACCAAGGTTCCTCAATATGCCCAGATCTTCAACACCCCGGATCTTTTTCAGCACCGCCATTACCGAATCTGCTTTATGATCCAGCACGGTAAAGTCCGGTCCAAAGATTTTCACTGCCATGGATGCGGGCACCCCGGCAACAGCCTCCGCCACGTTATCAATAATCGGTTGCGAATAATTGAAAATGATACCCGGGAACTGGCTCATCTTTTTATCAATCTGGGCAATAAGTTCTTCCTGCGTAATATTACGTTTCCATTCTTTTTTTGGCAAAAGATCTACCTGGATCTGCACGTTGAAGAATCCTTTCGGGTCGGTACCATCATTGGTACGGCCAACCTGCGACAGCGTTTGTTTAACCTCTGGGAAGGTAGAAAGCACCTGGCGCATTTTATTGGTTACGTTTACCGAACTTTCCAGCGAAGTACTCATCGGCAACTGGGCGGTAACCCATAGGGCGCCTTCATTCAATTGCGGCAGAAACTCCGTGCCTAAAAAACGGGCAGAGAAAAAGGTGAGCGCCATAAAAATAATGGCCACGCTTAAACTTAACTTTTGGTTTTTATAAGTGTAACCAAACATGCGGCGAATGCCATTCTCAAAAAACAGCACTACCGGGTTATGCTTTTCGCGCACGTTTTTCCGCAGCAGGATGCTGGATAAGGCCGGCACCAGCGTTAAAGTAAATAATAAGGCACCCAGCAGGGCAAAGCCCAGCGTATATGCCAGCGGAGAGAACATTTTGCCCTCTACCTTCTGAAAAGCGAAAATCGGGATCAAACAAGTGATGATGATCAGCTTGGAAAAAAAGATGGCCTTACCCATCTCGGCACCTACATTTTTAAACAGACCAAGTTTAGCAAGGCCGTTAAACTTTTGCATGCCTACTTCCTTGGCGCGGTGATCCAGCGCCACAAAAATACCTTCTACCATTACCACGGCACCATCTATGATGATCCCGAAATCTACCGCCCCCATCGAGAGTAAATTGGCTGTCATTCCTTTTATACGCATACATATAAAGGCAAACAACAAAGCCAGCGGTATAATAATAGCCACAGTTAAAGTAGTACGCCAGTCGGCCATGAAAAGGAACACAACAACTGTTACCAGCACAATTCCCTCCAGCAAGTTATGGATCACCGTTTCGGTACAAAACTCCATCAGGTTAGTACGGTCATAAAACGTATCCAGCTTTACATCTTTGGGCAGCACATTGTCGTTCAGGTCGGTCACTTTTGCTTTGATGCGGGTAAGCACATCAGCCGGGTTCTCACCCTTCCGCATGACCACTATGCCTTCAATTACATCGTTATCCTTATCGCGCCCAACCTGGCCAAGCCGTGGCAAACCGCTTTCTTTAATATCGGCAATGTTACGGGCAAGTATCGGTACGTTGTTTACGTTTTTAATGATGATATTCTCTATTTCACTAATGTTATTGATCAACCCGATACCACGCACAATATAAGCCTGGTCATTCTTTTCAATTATATCACCGCCTACATTGATGTTACTTCGGTTAATGGCGTTATACACATCCAACGAGGTTAAGCCGTATTTTTGCAGCAGCGAGGGGTTTACACTTACCTCGTATGTTTTTTCCTCGCCACCAAAGCTGTTTACGTCGGCAACACCTGGAATGGCCTTAAATTGCCTGTCGAGCACCCAATCCTGTATAGCGGTAAGCTCGTGCAGCGTTTTTGTTTTACTTTTTAACGTATAACGGTAAATTTCCCCCGTCGGGCCGTATGGTGGCTCAACTTCGGGTTTAATGCCATCCGGCAAATCGGCGTTGCCTAAACGACTTAATACCTGCTGGCGTGCAAACGCATCATCCACATCATCATCAAAAATGATACGGATGTATGATAAGCCAAAGGAGGACGTAGTACGCAGGTTGGCCTTTTTTTGTACGGAGTTTAAAACCGTTTCCATTGGGATGGTTACCATTTTCTCTACTTCTTCGGCACTGCGGCCCGGCCATTGGGCTATAATGATAATTTGTGTATTGGTAACATCCGGAAAAGTTTCGATAGGGGTATTTAAATAACTCCAGACGCCCAATACCGCCAGCACACCTGTTAAAAAGAACACCATCGCCCGGTGCCGGAGCGAGAAGTATATGATATTTTTTATTAGCTTATCCATGTTATATATGATGATAGTACGGGAAGACAGGCCCTGGTTTACCAGGGCGCACCGGATTATTCTACAGTAAAATAAATTTGTTAATCTTCTGTTAAAGCCTGGTAAAGCAGTAGCTGGCTTTTCGATACCACCTTTTCGCCGGGTTTTAAACCCGATACATACGTGATACCGTCAACCGTTTTAATTACGCCTACTTCGCGCACCTGCAAGTCGCACTTGCTGTTATATATTACCACGAAGTTTTTGCTGTTATCAAATACCACTGCCGATGCCGGTATGGCCACCGCGGTACCGTTCTCTTTATTGGTGATCAGCACATTGGTGAACATTTCCGGTTTTAAAAGCATATCGGCATTACTCAAAGAGATCCGCACTTTCATTACTTTATTATCGGGATCAAGCACAGAGCTGATCTCATCCACCTTACCGTTAAACACCTTATCCGGATAAGCCAGTGTGGTTATACGGGCGTTGTACCCTTTTTTAATTTTAGAGATATCGCTTTCGAAAACGTTGGCCCAGATCCAAACATCCTTCATATCAGATATGGTGAACAAGCTGCTGCTGTTATCCGGGCGAATAAAGTTCCCGGCCGTAATATTTTTTTCTACAATGAAACCACTGCCCGGCGCTTTGATAACCAGCGTACCGTTAGAACTGGTATTGCCTCCGCCGTTGATAGAGATCTGATCGCGCACTTTGCTGTTGGCCGCTATCGCTTTGTTATAGTTCTCTTTTGCTTCTGTATAATCGCGCTCGCTGGATATACCGTTCTTGTATAAGTATTCCGCCTGCTCCAGCTGGCGTTTGCTGATGGACAGATCTGCCTTGGTAGAGCTCAGATCGGTATAATTGCCGGCAACATCAGCACTGCGGATGACCGCAAGTGTTTGCCCCTTGGTTACCTTATCGCCTAAGGTAACTTTAACCTCTACCACCTGCCCGCTGGTAAAAGGGAACACCTTTACCACCTTGTTCTCATCAAAAGACACCTCACCCGACAGCGCTAGCTCATCTTTCATGGGGGTATTTTTAGCGGTATCTATCGTAACCATTTTCGCCAGCGAATCGCTGATGCAAACCTGCTTGGTTTCCATTGTACCCGTTTTTTCCTGTGTGCAGGACGCAACTCCCAAAAGCCCGGCTACAGCTATATATAATATTTTGTTATTCATCGTATTTAAGTATTAAGCTTTGTTTTAAAGTGGGTTGATAATTGTAGTGCCAACGGAGTAATTTACATCGGCAATGGCTTTTTGCATGTTTACCTGCTGCTGTAAAATCTTCAATTTGGTTTCGCGGTATGAATCGAAGAAATCAATAAATTCCTGCAGACTGATCTGCTTCATCTGGAAACCTTTTTGCATGCTGTTGTACAGCTGGTCGTACTTATTGTAAAAGTCGGTTTCGCCGGTGCCCAGCAATTGCTTGCTGATATTATATTGATTTACGGCCGAATACACATCATTGATTAACTGCACCTCGCTGTTCTTCACCGTATATTCCTGGCTTTGCGCCGTTAACCTGGCCGATTTGATGTTGCCCTGATTGCGGTTAAACAATGGAATTGGCAGGCTGATCTCCAAACCCACGTAATTACCGGCATAACTGCTGTTCTGATCAAAGGTGGACCCGATGGTAATATCAGGCACGGCCATTGCCTTTTGCAGCGCCAGGTTGTGGTTGTTTTGATTGAGCGTGTAACGGTTGGCCAAATAATCGCCGCGGTATGCTTTTGCCTGCTCGGCCAGTAAGGCCGCATTTAGTGTAGTATCGCTGTTATTGAAAGTTATTTGCGGGGCAATGAACTGCGCGGGGTTAGCTACCAAAAAGGTTTTCAATTCGCTTTGCAACTCATTTAGCTGACTGTCTATGCCTACCAGGTCGTTTTGCAGGCCAAAAAGCAAGGCCTTTAAACGTATCACATCTTTTAGCGAGTGGTTACCTGCTTTGTAAGATTTGTCAATGGCAGCCACCATTTGCGTGGCCGAAGCTATTTCTGTTTGATAAACTTTGCGCTGATCTATCAGGTTGGCAACCTGTGCAAAGTCAAGCAACAGGTTGTAATGCAGGTTGCGCAGCAGATCGTTGAACTGGGCCTGCTGTATCTGGGCGCCATCCTGCGCAATCTGGATGTTTTTACCGCGTTTGCCGGCAGTTTTAATCAGCTGGCTCAGCTGTACCAATATTTGCCCGTTGCTGCCGCGATGATCAAAGAAACGTGGGGTATTATCTGCCTTGATATTTTGATCGGTGTTTAAAACCGGATTATCCCAAAGTTTGGCCTGCTGAATTAAAGCAGCGGAAGCATCTACGTTATACTTTTGCGCCAGTAATTCTAAATTATTCGCCAAAAAGGTTTTCTCGGCATCTTTAAATGTCACCTTTAAAGTATCTGTTTGCGCAAAAGCGCCTGAGAGTGCCCCCAGAACCAGGGCAAGCGTTATCAGGGCGATGTGATATTTTTTGATCATAAGTACGATAGTATTATGAAACAAAACTACCGTACCCGAATTAGAGGCGAATTAAAACTACATTAGAATGGGATTAGAATTGCAGCCGGCTATTGCTCCCTAAAAAACTGCAATACAAAAGTGCTGCCGCTGGCACCGTCAGACGTTACAGAGATGGTACCCTTAAACAGTTCGATGATCTTGCTGGTGATATACAAACCTATACCGCTGCCGGCCACCGCCTTAACGCCGCTGCCGCGATAAAAGGATCTGAAAATCTTATCCTGCTCGGCGGGATCTATCCCCTGCCCCTTGTCCTGCACCACAATCTTTACGGAGCTTTGATCAGCCGTAAAATTTAAAGTCACCGGCTGCCCGGCCGAATATTTAAAGGCATTATCTATAATATTATTCAGAGCGATGTACAGCATAGGCTTGTTAGCGGGGATATTCAATAGTTCATCATCCTCCGGCATATCGGCCATGGTCACTTTTAAAAATCCGGGGCCTTTTTTGGTGGTCCATTTTTCTGATAGTTCCCAAATCAGTTCATCCACCCGCACCGGCGAAAGTTTGGCCTGGGTGTAATGCACATCCACCTGGGCAAGCTCCATTAAACCGGTAATGGTTTCCTGCAGGCGGGCCCCATCAGCAGCAATGGAGTTAAGTACCCGCTTATATTCCTGCTCATCCCGTGGTTTATCCAGCGCTACATCTACCTCGCCCATGATGCTTGTTAAGGGGGTGCGCAGTTCATGCGATGCATTGGAAACAAATGTTTGCTGCAGCTCAAACGCATTATCTAAATGGGCCAGCAGCCGGTTAACGTTATCTATCAGTTCGGCTATTTCATCTTTGCTGTTTACCTGTGTAACCCGCAGGTGCAGGTTGGTTGAGCGGATCTGATTGATCTGCGAGATGATCTTATTTACCGGGGATAACGCATTTTGTGCAAACATCTGCCCCGCAAAAAACAGGATAGCACTAAATATTAAAAATAGCACTGCTGTTATCTGGCCCAGCATCAGCATGCGCCGCGAGGAATTGATGTCTATTACCGAAGCCAGGATCACAAAATTGCCCTGGTTATCTTTAAAATATTTCCCTACTACTTTTTTATCCCCTTCCTCATATTCCAGGTAACCATCCTGCCGTACCTGGTCTATAATATCTTTTTTCCAGTAGATATTATGCTTCATGCTAAAGGCCGAGAGGTTGTTATCATCATACAGGCGAATCACCTCGCCCGGCAGCTTTTCCAGGTATCGCTGCTGTAACTGCTGTATCGAATCGGCACGCAGCTCATCGGCTTTTAAATAAAGCTGCGAGGCCAGGTTCACCCTATCGGTAATGCGGTTATAAAAATCAGCCTTAAAAAAAGAGAAAACGGCCACGTATACGCAGATTAAGACCAGCAGCAGCGCCCCGGAACTTACCAGCGTAAAATAAAGCGAAAGGCGGGTTTTTATCTTCATGCTTTGCCGGGCTGTTTAATCCTTTAAAATATAGCCCATACCAATTACGGTATGGATCAGCTTTTTATCAAACCCCTTCTGGATCTTATTACGCAGGTAATTCACATACACATCTACCATGTTGGTACCGGTATCAAAGCTTATCCCCCAAACGGTTTCCATAATGTACTCCCGTGAAAGCAACTTATTTGGATGATTTATAAACAGTTCCAGCAAACTGTATTCTTTTGCGGTTAAGGTAATTTGCTTGCCATCGCGTTCTGCGGTTTTGGTCCAGGTATTCAATTTAAGGCCGCCAAAAGCAAGGATATGGCTTACCGTTTCAGCCAGTTTCTTTCGCCGTAACAGCGCCTCTATGCGAGCTAAAAGCTCATTAAAATGAAATGGTTTTACCAAATAGTCGTCCGCACCAGAATGGAGGCCGTTCACCCTGTCGTCAATACTATCCAGCGCACTCAGCATCAAAACCGGCAATTGCGGCTGGTGCATTCGCAGCTGCCTGCACACTTCAATGCCGCTTATATCGGGCAGCATTACATCCAGTATCACCAAATTATAATCTTTCTGCGGCAGGGCCTGTAAAGCATCGCGCCCGCTTTGGTAAACATCTACCGCAAAGTCGTGTTCGTTTAGCCCCTTTTTTATGAAAGACGACACCTTCTCTTCATCCTCTACCAGGCAAATGGTGTTCATGTTGTGTATTTGTGAATTGCAAAACTACTTTTTTTCGGCTAATAAAGCGGTTGTTTTACAACGATCAAATACTGATGATCCAGGCACTGATCCTCCAATTTTATTGAACCAGGCGCTGCGGATAAAACGATGTTAGTTGAATTTTGCTTTTGGGGCGTTGCCGCTCAATGCCGTTGCAAAGCCTTCGCTTCACGGTTAAAGGTTTGATCACGCCACCAACCACGAACTGATAACCAGCACGGGACCAGATCTCTGCATATGCCAAAAGCAAATACCAACCAGACGGGCCTGTTACAGGTAATTGGGAAATAACAAATGCCCGCTGAGGGCTGAAGATTAAAGATGACGGGTATTTATGAAAAAGGGGCCCTGGCCATACTTTGCCAGCCCCCTTTTTTGCGATATGTTTAGGTAAAACATTAACCCGTTAGGCAGGTACTGTGCAGCTTGGATCCCAGAAATAGTAACCGAAAAGGTTTTGAGTCTGGCCATCGCTCCCTAAAGTATACAAGGCAATGTATACATAGAAATTCTCGGTACCAGACTGGCTTACTGTAGTATTTAAACTGGTAAAGTTTAACGCTGCCTGAACAGCAGGCAGGCCGTTTGATGTGTTTACATCCGGCATAACCGCACGGTTACGTTTTACCAATACGGGAGTAAACTGATTGAAAACTTTATCACCGCTCCAATATTTAATGTTGTAAACAATAACCGCATCATCTGAATTTTGATAAATAGATGTGCCTCTGAACCATACGGTATCGCCCGGGTTGGCTCTAAAGTTAAGGTCGGCAGTTCCCTGTCCGCTAATGCCCCCGCGCGGGTCGCTGCAGATCATAAACTGGCTGGTGTGATCAATGCCGGTTGGATTGTTTGGATCCTGGCTTGGGTGAGGGTAAGTTTTTTTCACGTACTCGGTGTCGATTACGATGAGGATGTCAATCGCCTCTGAAGACGAAATTTCTACTGAACTCATGATAGGTTATTTAGATCGCCTACTCTTTGATCGGATTTTCGGCTTGCTCCGTTTTGTTATCCGGTTGATAAATAATCAGCCGCTGATAACAATACTAAAGTACAAGCTTCAACTACCCTCAAAAAGAGTACAAATGCGGCGTTTAATAACTCTGTATAAATACGTAATATCCGCGTTAAGGCAAGTAATCGGGCTTAAAACTGATAGCGGTAAAGCATACGGACAAAGGATTAAAAAAGCGGGCTTTAAGTGATCACGGTGCGCTTCCGGCCGATGGAAAGAGTAGGCTGGGTTATTGAACTGATTTATCCGCATATCCAAGTGTGGACAGTTGGTAAGGCAAGGTTGACTAAGACAACGAGTCCCAGACTGGACATAATTCGAACAAAATCTTAAATTTTTTTTAAGGCATGAGAAATCCAGTAAAGAACGAAACCTTATTCGACAACCGAACCTTTGAGTTTTCCGTTAATGTACGTCAATCAGCATCTTCTCAGTCCAATAGTAAAGAAGACCTTCGTTTACTTTACTTTGATTATGTTAATTGCGGCCTGCTACTTGTACGTCTTTTCTACGTTAGGAAATATCTGTGATGATCAGAATTTTGTATTAACGCTACAAGTGTTTTATTTGATAGCTTCTGGCAGCAAAGCTAATCACTGCTAAAAGGGAAACAATGCTAACAAGAACGCCGGTGTATATTAAGGTACGATGCTGCGGCATAACGCCCAAATAATCGGCAATCTGCAGTTTATTAATCAACGTATAAGTGAGCAGAAAAAAGAAAACCTCAAACAGTTTTTTACCGCCACTTAAAATGCCTGTACTTACCGCCATTAAAACTACTAGTAAGGCTCCGGCAATGATGTTTACAATAGCTAATCCATTGAAGGGAATTATATAACGTATTATCAAGGGTAGTGATAACCCTATAGCCAATAAAAAGCCGGCTATAATTTGAGCAGGCAGCATGCGTTGCAATGGCTTATAAGCCGCATAGGTAAAATAATGGACCCGGTTAGTTTTTTCTTTTGTTACTAGTTCTGACCAGCGAGCTACCTGCAAGAACCATAAAGTCGGGAGCAAATATAAGGATGCGATAGTCAAAGGGGCAAACAGCATGCTTAAGCTTAAACCTATATTCAATAGCCACAACCATTTATTTCCCTGCCTCACTAACAATAACAACTCGGTTTTAATAAAGGGAAACATGCGGTAATCAAATTGTACAGGAGGGATTGATGCCCAAGATATACCAGTCGGGACCAAAGCAAACCCTTCCTGGTTTCGCATCAATTGTATCCGCTTTTTCTTTTTGCTAACTGCCTTTCCAATATCGAACCGGTGAAAAAAGAAAGAAGCCAGATACACCAGCCCGAACGATAAGAGCATCCACAGCGCACGGCTCAAAATAAACAAGCCCGTCCAATGGACGCCATTCCAAGTGAATAGCTTAAAAGGCTGGCGTTTGGAGAATATAAAACCGAATGACACTTGGTCTATATGCTGGTGATATTGTGCGTTTACCTGATTTCTGATACTGCTTGTAACTAAGCTCAGACCAAACGGATCAAAAATACCGATGGGAAGATGGTTGTTTTGGGTGTTGGTAGCAGCAATGCTTACCCCGCAGAGGAAGAAATATAAAATAAATTGCAGGATGCTGCGCTTTCCTAAGAACACTTCGGCGATAACGGCTAACGAGGCGACCAGGAACATAGCAGGTAATACAAAAAACAGGTAGGGTAACACAAAATTAGCCAGCACAAAAGGATAACCAGTGCCACGCATTAAGAACATCAAAATACTGATCACGAACGTACAACCGGAAATAGTGCAAAGTACCGCGTAATTGCTAAGTTGCTTGCCTAAAAGATATTTAAAATTGGAAACAGGCATGGCGGCAATTATTAAGCCTACTTCTGTATCCACATCTCTTTTAATGCTGTTATTGACCAGCAAGAAACCGTAAAAAGAAAGCATCACCGCTGTCATTGTAGCTGAAATATAACCCACCCAGGCGGCGTTATAAACACTTTTAAATCCAACCGTGCTTAAAGTGGTGTAAGAAGCATCGGTAGGCGGCACAAAGAGATAGGCTATATAAACAGTAACAGCCAGGGTGATTAAAAAGGAGTAGCTGCGGGTACGCTGTAAATAATCAGCTTTGATAATGCTATAAATGTAAGGCATCAGTTTAAGCTTTGTTTTGAGTTAATAGTAAGTAAGCGTCTTCCAAACTGGCATCAATAGCCCTTGATGCAGGGATAGTAAATTTGTCGGGATTGATGAAACGTATTCTGGTACGGGTGTCGTGGCGTCCGGAATCAATGACCTGGTAACGGGCTTTAAATCCAGCAACATCTGTGTTATCTAATAGTATTTCAAATATTTGTCCATTGGCCTGTTCAATAATCTGATGCGGGTAACCTTTGGTAACCAGTTTCCCGCCTTTCATAATAGCTACTTCATCAGCAATGGTTTCAATGTCTGATACGATGTGCGAGGAAAGAATAATGATACAATCATTTGCAAGTTCAGTGATCAGTTGCCTGAACCTCACCCGTTCTTCCGGGTCAAGGCCTACTGTGGGTTCATCAAATATCAGCACTTTTGGGTCGTTGAGCAAAGCCTGCGCAATGCCAACGCGTTGCTTCATCCCCCCGGAATAGGTACCAATAGGCTTTTTAGCATCAGCAGTAAGGTTAACGCTTTCTAAAAGCATGTCGATACGCTGGCTTAAACCTTTACCGCCTACACCTTTCATCGCTGCGATGTATTCCAAAAACTCATAAGCATTTAAATTCGGGTATACGCCAAAATCCTGAGGCAGGTAGCCCAATACTTTACGAAGAAAATTCGGGTTGCTTACAATGTCGACACCGTCTAAGAATAAAGTGCCACTCGTAGGCTTACTTATTGTAGCGATAATCTTCATTAAGGTTGATTTACCAGCCCCATTTGGCCCCAGCAGCCCAAGTATACCTTTGTCAATCGAAATAGAATAGTCTGATAAACCGATTTTAGTTGCGTTGTATTGTTTGGATAATCCTTTAATTTCTAATGCCATAGTGTTTAGTAGTTGCTATGATGCAGTTCGCCTATATGATGTTACAGTAAATAAAGATTAAATGTGGCTGCATATTTTTTTAACGATGACGGGTAAAGAAAATGACCTTTTTATTTAAATTTCAAATTAGAGACGACGGAGTTGATCTCCGAGCTTCATTAATTGCCTATACCAGCAACGAAAACGCCGATTTTAATGATTGTAAACTAATTGATTTGTGGCTGTAAATACAAGTAATGAGATCGAGTAAATCAAAGTAAAAGTTAGTAGCGCGAAATACGAGTTCGGTTACTATACCGCTACAGTAACAATTCTATCTCATGCAACGGCTAAAATAAAATTAATGGCCTGAAACCGAGATGGGCTCGAACCCTAAAAACTTCATATTTTGCAATGGATAAAAGCCTTTATTGATCGTATCCATTAACAACTTTAAATAAAAATGCTATCAATATTAAGTTGATGGCATTTGCTCCCAGACTGGACATAATTCGAATCATTTAATTGAACAATTAAAGGTTTTGAATGAATTACAAGTATTGAAACAATTCAAATTTTAGACGATTTTTTTCTAACGTTGTGGTAATAGTGACCAATGATATAATTGTCTCATAGTAACTTGAGCTGCTATTTTTTCTTATTAATCTATTGGACGGATCGACCTAATCTATACCTTATCATTCTTTCCCAATCTTAATGCCCTTGAACTTAACCCCTTGGTAAGTCCAAACAATATCCCAGTCGTTTCTATTAGTTGTAAACGCATATGATGTAGCTGCTTTGGGGGCTTCAAAAAATGTTGTTTCACTTTCAGCTAAAAGGGTAGAAAGCTTTTTGTCGTTTTGGTAAAGCGCTAAATGTCCATCTTCTAATTTGAATGCTAACTGCGTGTGGTTAGCTTCCGCAAAATCGTATTTACCAACATACCGTTTTAGTACATTTATGGGTAGAGTTATCGCTTTTCTGTTGATCTCTGCGGGAACCTGATATGGTTTGCTTTCCATGATGCTGATAAGATCTGTAATGGTCTGCTGGAAAGGTATTTCGTCATAATTTGACAGCAACACAAAGCTATAATTAAGGCGTGTATCCGTATAGATCTGCGCCCTGATGCCGTCTGCCCCTCCGTTCTTTTCAATCACATCTTGGGCATTTTTTAAAGTTGAACGGAAAGGTTCTTTGGTGAGCGACTGCAAATACACCATTAGATCGCCTGTAGTAGAATAGATCCGGGCAGTAGCAAACTCGTCTTGCGTGATATTTGGAATACGAGTAATTTTTCCATTCTTTAACTGGTGATTCAAAGCCGGGTGCTTCAAATTGGTATGACTGATAATAAAGTGAGCCCCGGAACCCCTCATGCCTAACGGTTTAAAAATGTAATCTTCGACACACTGAACAAAAGGTTTACCTGTTATTTTCTTTATAAGATAGTAGATCACCTCGTAACCTACATTGGAGTAGCGGGTATCGGTTCCCGGAGCAAACTCCAATTTTTCTTTGCTTGCCGCGTAAATAATTTGATCTGGATTTAAGCCCAAAACATTATTTGGCTTGTTGGTAAGCTCACGTGGCAAACCCGAGCTATGGTGTAATAACTGGTCAATTGTTATCCTTTTGTCTTGATTGAATTGTGGCAGATACTTGCCTAAGGTATCTGTCATCGTTACTTTGTGTTCGGCTTGTAATTTAACTAAAATACTATAAGCCATGAGTTTACTTACCGAATGGATGTCGAACTGGCTTTCATTCGTTACCCACAAAGTACTTTTAGGATCAGCATTTAAATTATATGCCTTTTTCAAAATTTCATGACCGGCCGCGCTGACGTAGATACAGCCGTTGAACTTTTTAAGAAGCTTCAATGCCGACAAATACTTGTCAAGATGCTTTTGTAATGAAACATTGGAGCGAGGCACAGCCGCCCGTTTTTCAGTTTGGGCTAATAATCTGCCCGGAGACAGTAAACTGATTAACAAAACTATTAAAAGGCATTTAAAAATATTCATGATAAGTTGATTGTTTAGTATGATGTTTAACAGGTCGCAAAGGTTAATTAATGCAATCATAAATTAGGTTAATGAAAGGTTAATGTGCCAGCAACGTCATTCACTACCAATTTAAACCGCCTATATTTGACAAGATGTTTAAAAACAACATTAGGTTACTCATTGCTGGCTGTGGTTTGATTGTAGGCGTGTTTGGCGTTCTTCAGTATTTCCTGATCATGAAAACCTACCAATTGGAAAAAGAAAAGTATGTTAGTGAACTGCGCCAGGCAATAGCCCAAAATTTGCGTGAAGAGGTTGAAAAGATACATGCTACAGCAGTTGCTTCAGTAATTGATGTTACTAAGCATAACCCTGCCGTGAGTAAAGATCTGTCTAAGACTATCAGCACACAAATTGCGAGAGACAACAAAATGCTTCGAACCTTACTTTTGGAAGCAATCGGCCGCGTCCCGGAACTAAATGGTGTTAACTACAATCTAAGCTATCCTCGCATCTTGCTTCGGAATGGCAATAAAGCTGACACACTGGTATCAGCAAGTACACACCCGTTATTAGTGATCGCAGGCAGTCAAATTAAAGAGCCAAACAGATTATCGATCAGTAACGGTGTTCAAAGCACCACTTTCAAGAGCAAAAACGCTAAAGGTAAATTAACTGAATTTACAGTGGAGATCAGTATTGCGCAAAACGTCAATATTGACGCATGGCGATCACAAGCGTTGAAGCGATTGGCGGCAGTGTACCTTTCCTGTGCCGGTTTGATCATCTTAATAGTGTTGGTATTATATGGCATCGTTGTCGCCCTGCTTAAGCAAAAGAAGGTAGCAGAGCTAAAGACTGATTTTGCAAACAACATCACCCATGAGCTCAAAACTCCTTTAAGCACGGCAGGTATAATCATTAAAACGCTTAGTATCCTTGATGCTGCCAAGGACAAGCAACTTTTTCAGGAGCAGCTTTTATCGTTGGAAAAGCAACACCAAAAGATCACCAGGACAGTCGACTTTGTACTGGAGAGCGCTATGGTTAACACACCCCCAGTAATGGCCGAAGAATTTAATGTTAAGGGCTGGCTGCTTGACTTGATCAATAACCGTGCGGCACCTTTGCACCAATTACTGATCGAGTGTGATCCAGACGAGCGGATCAACAACAATCAAGTACTATTAACAGGAATTCTAGGGAATTTGCTGGACAATGCCATTAAGTACAGCGATTTAGGCGGAACGATCACTATTCGATATTACACAAATAACGACGACTACATCTTCGAAGTGGAGGACAATGGATTAACTATTCCGCAGAAGTACCGGCCATACTTGTTTGATAAGTTTTACAGGATACCTGAGGATAACAATAAGCATTCGGTAAAAGGCTTAGGTCTTGGTTTGTATTTGTGCCGACGCAATGCGTCAGCATTGGGAGGCCACCTTAGTTACCTGATACCTCATAAAGTTGGCAATTGCTTTCAATTAAATCTTCCTAAACATGAAGCATAGCCTCTTACTAGTTGAAGATGATGGAGATCTTGCTGCTCACTTGGCTCAATATCTTCAAATCCGGGGTTTTTTGGTGGATTGTGCAGGGGACGGTTTTGTAGCACGGCAATACTTACTAGAGAATCAATACGACCTGTTGCTGGTAGACGTCATGATGCCTAGAGAGGATGGATTTAGCTTGGCGTTGCATCTCAGAAGCAATCATCCTCAAACACCTTTTCTGTTTTTAACCGCACGAAACCAAAAGCATGATGTGCTGAAAGGCCTGGGCCTGGGTGCCGATGATTACATTACCAAACCTTTTGATGTAGAAGAATTGGTGTTACGCCTGCAAAATATTTTAAAGAGAACCAGGGTGAATAGTCCGGAACCGGAAGCATATAAAATAGGATCTTATATCCTTGACTTTAAAAATTTATCCCTCGCGGGTCCTTCAGGTCATCGGGCACTTACTGATAAAGAAGCCCGTTTGTTAAAGTTGCTTTGTTTGAACAAGGGAAACCTGATAAATAGGGAAAAGGTCTTACGCGAAATATGGGGTGAGCCGGACTTTTTTAATGGCCGTAGCCTGGATGTGTTCGTCAGCCGCTTACGTAAATATTTGTCTGAAGATACATGCGTTCAACTTGAAAGCATTCGCGGAATCGGTTTTCGGTTAAGTGAAAATTGTTAATGCAGAATCCTTTGTTTAGGAGAATAATTAGCCTTTTGAATAGTTTGAGCGAAGTGGACTCGACGAAATACCCTTTGTATTTAGACAACTTGATATTAAAAAATGTGATTATTGTAACAACATTACACTATTAATATAGAACCGCAACGAATTTTCATCTAAATGATGTTGCTCCCAAGACTTGGCTCGAACCACTTATTTGAAACCATCCGCATATCCAAGTGTACACACTTGGTTGGGCGTGAGTTTATTAACTACATATAAATACGAAGACTTACTTAATCTCCCCGCGCCCCCGCAAACTATCTTACCTCATCCAGCTGCAACACCACACTGGTGTGGGAAGCGCTTACTTCGGGGTTAAGTCCTATGTTCATTAAAAAATCGCCGCTGTATACCTCGCCGGCAGGCAATACGGACTTGCTGCCGGGATACACATTGATCTCTTTAACCGAATATTTCTTTTGCGGATCAAGACCCTTAAGGCGGATGGGTGATTTCGTACCCTTATCAAAGCGGTTATTAACCAAATAATTAAATACTACCGCTGTTGATCTGGCATCGTTAACATACATCAGCGCGGCGGCATCATTATCCCAGGGGCTTTGTAAACGATACTGATCGCCGTGCCAGATCACATCCTTCAAAGCATCATAACTTTTTAGCGCGTCCTGGCAAAAGGCCAGTTCTTTTGGGGTCAGCTTGCTCACCACAATATCAAAGCCTAATTTGCCCATCATGGCCACATCCACGCGGAATTTGATAGGCTGCTTGCCCCAGTCGGTAACGTGATTTGAGCTGGTGATCGCCGGGAAAAAGTAGGAATATTCCCATTGTAAAAACACCCGTTCCAGCGGTTCGGTATTGTCACTTGGCCAGTATTCGGTAAAATATTTAAGCGCGCCGTAATCTACCCGGCCGCCGCCACCACTGCAAAGCATCAAGGGTACTTTGGGATATTTCGCCCTTACCCTATCCAGCACCTTGTATAAACCGCGTACATAATCTATATACAAATGCGACTGATCCTTTTTTAAATAGGCCGAATACGCATTATAGATCACTGCGTTACAATCCCATTTAATATAGGCCAGGGCCGGGTTTTTGGTAAACAGATCATCCACAATACCGTAAACAAAATCCTGCACCTTAGGGTTGCTGAGATCCAGCACCAGCTGGTTACGAAAATATTTCTCGGGGCGGTTGGGCTGTTTAATGACCCAGTCCGGGTGCTTTTCATAAAGTTCGCTTTTGGGGTTCACCATCTCGGGCTCTATCCAAATACCGAACTTCACACCGTTTGCCTGCGCTTCTTTTACCAGCGAACCAATGCCGCTCGGCAGTTTTTGGCGGTTCTCCTGCCAATCGCCCAGTCCGGCGTTATCACCGTTGCGTGGGTACTTGTTCCCAAACCAGCCATCATCCAGCAAAAACAGGTCGACACCCAGCTTTTTGGTATCCTTCAATAGTTCTGCCAGCTTGGTTTCATTAAAGTCGAAATAGGTAGATTCCCAGTTATTCAACAGCGTTAGCCGCTGGCCCTCGCCGTCTACAATTTTATACTTGCGTGCCCAGCGCTGCAATTTGCGACTGGCATCTCCCTTGCCCTGGTCCGAATAGGTGTACAGGAATGCGGGGGTAGTAAATTCTTCGCCCGGTTTTAAGTGGTATTCTGAAGCCGCATTATTGATGCCTGCAATTACACGCAGGTTATTGGATACATCCAATTCAAAATCCTCCCGGAAATTGCCAGACCATTCCATTGCACCAAACAGCACCTTCCCCTCATCTTCGGTAGCAGGTTTATCAATGGATACCATAAACATAGATGGTTCGTACAAATTGGCGCGGGTACCCAGTTTGGTGTCGATGGTTTTGATGCCGTGCGTTAATTTACTTTCTTCGGGCTGCATTTCAGACGCCCAGTTGCCGTGGTATTGCTTCAGCCAAAAGCTATCGCCTTTTAGGTTAAGGTTAGCTGAGGCAAATTTATTGAGGGTAACAACGCCCTTTTCACCGTGTTTGATCACGCTCCACTGCTCGGTAACATCCTCGTTGAAAAACGTTTTGTAATATAAAGTTACGGCAAAGGCATAAGCAGGGTCTTTAAGGTTGATGGCCAGTAAGGACACGTTATCATCAATTTTGGTAACGGTATGGCTTACGTAATATAAGTTGAGCGATTTATTGCCATCGGCATGAGTAACCGTAATAGCCGGTTCGGCCAAACCGGTAGAGCCGGATGGCAGGTAGGCATCATCCAGCACGCCGGAATCATCGGCCTGCCGGTACATCTTTTTAACCTGTGCGTATTCCTTGCTATCGGCCAGCCGGGTACCAAAGTAAACCATTTTCAGGTTTTTCTCTGCATCGGTTTGCAGTACCAGGGCGTTGTGTTTGGTTTCAACGGGGATGGTTACATCCTGCGCCAAAACGGTTGACGTTAGCAACAAAGCCGCCGGCAGAAGCACTGATAGGGTAAAGAAGTTTTTCACTTGTGGTGTATTATGGTTGAGGCACTAAATTAATTTTTTATCTCGATGTTAAGCGCAGATCAACGCAGATTATTAACAGCTAAAAACCGCCAAAGTGTAAACCCAAATACGGACAAGCACCTGCCAGCAGTGTTTCACTAAAAGTGATTCACCCTGTTTGCAACCATCTTACCGGTAAGTATAACTACCTGAAATACAAATACTTTCGGATACAATGCCGCAAAATGGGTGATTCAGCTAAAAATGCAAAGCACTTATAATCAGCCGGTAGGGTGTTTCACCCGATTCACATTTGCGCAGTGAAACACCTCGCAAAAAATTCAATTTATTTACCCGCGCAGCTGTTTACTCGTCACCAATTTCTATCCAAACCGGGCCATGATCGCTTGATTTTTCCCAGCCGCGTACCTGGTGATCTACACCACCGGCAAGCAGTCGTTTATCCACCTCCGGCGAAAGCAAGAAGTGGTCTATCCGCAAACCGGCGTTGCGGCCGTAAGCATTTCTGAAATAATCCCAAAAGGTATAAATGATCTCACCCGGGTACAGCTTCCGGATGGCATCCGTCCAGCCCTGGTCAACCAGGTTTTTAAAAGCCAGGCGCGTTTCCGGTCTAAACAGGGCATCCTCCACCCAGCGCTCGGCTTTGTAGGCATCCAGTTCGGTAGGGATGGCGTTATAATCACCGGTTAAAACAACGGGCAAACCGCTTTTTAGCAGCCCGGCGGCATGCTCATGAAGGCGCTGGAACCAACGGAGTTTATAATCATATTTAGGCCCCGGGGCCGGGTTTCCGTTTGGCAGGTACAGGCAACCAACTACCACGCCGTTTACAAATGCTTCGATATAGCGGCTGTGCTCATCTTCCGGTTCGCCGGGGAGGCCGCGTTTCAGTTCTTTGATCTCCTGCCCGCGGGCCAGAATGGCTACACCGTTCCAGCTTTTCTGCCCGTGCCAGATAGCGTTATAACCGGCATCGGCTATTGCCTGTTCCGGGAATTTTTCCTGCGGAGCCTTTAATTCCTGCAGGCAAACTACATCTGGTTTCGTTTCTTCCAGCCAGCGCAGCAGTACCGGCAAGCGGCCGTTTATTCCGTTAACATTATAAGTAGCAATTCTCATGGTGGTGATTAAAAACCATACACAAACACTCAAAGTGTATGGTGTAATTCAAATCTAACTAAAACCTTTAAAAATTTGTTTCCAAAACCTGTTAATCATTTTCTAAAACGGAAAGAATTTAATAGCGATGAATTTAAGCTGTACAGTGTTAGCAATTCAATGCGCTAATTTGATACTTCGTGTATTTCTCTTGACACACCGTCTATTTTCTCTGCAAGAAGATACACTGAACTATTGTTTGACGAAACTTTCCGGCACTTTGGCACGACTTTGGTTATACATCAAACATGCAAGTAGTACACATAAATTTCGACCAGCCTGTTGTTCAGATCAAAAGATCTATCATCAAACAGTTTAAAAAAGATGTGAAAATGATCAAAGCTTTCAGCAAGCAGTTTTTGCAGAATAACGATGAATATAACACGCAATTTCCGGGCTTCATCGCCTGATCTACATATACCATCTACCTATGGAAATGAGCTTCTTAATTGAGGCTTTTTTTATTTTTTGCCGCTCCCCTTTGTTTAAAGCGTTTCTACTTAAAACAATTTCATACCAATTTAATTTAACCATTTCATATTTGTTACGTGGCAAAAACTTTAGTTAACAATAAGCGCATAGCAATTTTGGGCGGTGGCCCAAGTGCTTTATTTATGTACAAGCGATTGGTAGAGACCAAACGTAATGACATTAGTGTAGACATTTTTGAACGCAAGCAGCAATTGGGCTCCGGAATGCCCTACAGTGCAGAGGGAGCCAATGATGAACATGTTACCAATGTATCCGGCAACGAGATTCCGGATCTTGTGACACCCATTCATGAGTGGATCAAAACCGTTCATAACGATACGCTGCTTAAATACAGGATAGACCCGGCAAAATTCAACGATTATAAAGTACTACCGCGACTGCTATTTGGCCGGTACCTGGCTGACCAGTTTAAACTGTTGCAGCAAAATGCTAAAGAGGCCGGAATAGAAACTACTGTTCATTATAATAGTGCGGTAACCGATATTACCGATGATCCGGAATCTGAAACCGTTTCCGTAGAAATCAATAACAACGAAAATTTCGAGTACGACCAGGTTATTGTTTGCACCGGCCACAACTGGCTCAAAAAAAAGGAAGAAACTGTGCCTGGCTGGTTTGACTCCCCTTATCCTCCTGCTAAACTCGCTTTTCGTGCCAATCACCCGGTGGCCATCAAAGGATCGTCTCTCACTGCAGTAGATGCGATCCGGACACTGTCGCGCCATAATGGTGCCTATGATAAGGACGCAAAAGGTAAACTAACTTACACCGTTTCGCCGGAAAGCCCGAACTTTAAAATTGTGCTTCATTCACGTAACGGCTTGCTGCCTGCTGTGCGGTTTCATTTGGAGGATTCGCATCTCGAAAATGATTCCCTGCTTACCGAGGAGGAAATCGCAGCGCACATGAAAAACAACGACGGCTTTTTATCGCTTGATTTTATTTTTAAAAACGACTTTAAAGCGATCATTAAAGAAAAGGACCCCGAGTTTTACGCCCGCATCCGCGACCTGGACATGGAGGCATTCGTTGAAATGATGATGGGATTCAGGGAAAGCCAGGACGCATTCGATCTGTTGAAAGCAGAATATGCAGAAGCGGAGCAGTCTATCAGAAATAAAGAATCCGTTTACTGGAAAGAGATGCTGGGCGTTCTAAGCTTCGCGATGAATTACCCGGCAAAGCATTTCTCGGCAGAAGATATGCAGCGGTTACAAAAAGTGCTGCAGCCTTTGATCTCTGTAGTGATCGCCTACATTCCGCAAAGTTCCTGCGAAGAACTGATGGCGCTGCACAATGCCGGCGCACTGGATATTTTACCGGTGGGCAATGATAGTTTTGTAGAGCCCGGAGATGAAAGCGGAGCTGTTTATCATTATACTGATGAAAGCGGTAAGGAGCAGGCCGTTCATTTTGAAACTTATATAGATTCCGTTGGGCAGCAGCATTTGTCATACGGCGATTTCCCATTTAAGGGTTTGCTGGATGCAAGAACGATCAGCCCGGCCCGTCTCCGTTTTAAAGACCAATCGATAGGTAAAGCGGCAATGGAGAATTGCGATGATAAAGTGGATTTAGATCATAAGGGGATTTATTACCTTCGGGTGCCGGGCATCGCAATTAACGATAGCTTCCAGATTGTGGATGGATATGGCGCGCTGAATAACCGGATCTACATGATGGCCGTTCCATATATCGGCGGTTTCAACCCTGATTATTCAGGCTTGGATTTTAGCGAAGAAGCATCGGGCCGTATTATTGAAAGTATGTTTTAACATAACAACCGTATAAATTATTAAATGACAACCGATCTACCTAAATTATATATGCTGCTGATCGGCAGTAAGGCCCCAGGCCGGCATGTGGAACAGCATGATTTTTTCTTTGGCATAGCCAACAGCCTGAAGGATCTGGTGCCCGATATTAAAGCTTTCTGGCGCGAAGCGGGTTCGAGTATTCATATCGATGGCTGGCGCGAAGTAAATTCGGTTGACGGCTTTGATATTAAGGTAGTACCGAAAGCTGAAGCAGCAAACCATACACCTGAAAAGCTTTTCTTCATTTTTCTTGGTGGTTACCAGGCTAATAAACTAGAGGAACAGCATTATACCGTACTAACCGTGCAAACAGACCGAGCACAGGCCATACAGCATGCTAAAAAAACGGTGTTCTTTAAATCCAACACCATTGCTAAAGTGAAAGGTGCCAATGCCCATATTGATGATAAGTACGGCATAGATGTGGATGATATTTATAATATTGAAGAAATGCTGACACCTGCGCATAAAAACAATTATCATATCCAAATTACACCATCTGCAAACCTTCCGGATGATGAAATTCATTTGGGTTATTTCAAGCTGGACAAACTGCCTTAACTCTTTATGATCCGCCCTGCTACACCCTATGATGACCCTGCTCTTGCGCAATTAATTATCCTGGCTATGGGTAACAGCCTTGCCGGCAAATTTGCAAACAGCGGCGATATGACAGTCATTACCGCATTATTTGAAAAATTTACAGCATTGCCGGGCAACCTTTACAGTTATAGGAATATTTTGGTTTGGCAGGAAGACGAACAAATTTGTGGTATGATCCTCGGCTATGATGGTGCAAAGCTTTACGATTTAAGAGAGCCATTCCTGGAGTATACCCGTGCTGAACTTGGCTTCCGGGGAACGCCGGAGGACGAAACACAGGCTGATGAATTTTACATTGATTGCCTGGCGGTATTTCCGCAGCACCAGGGTAAGGGCATAGCTAAAGATTTAATAAAAGCTTTAACGGCAAAAGCAACCAGCCTGGGGCACCATAAAATGGGCCTCCTGGTAAGCAAGGGAAATGATAAAGCCCGGAAGCTTTATGAGCAACTGGGCTTTAAAATGGTAGGCGAAAAGAGTTTACTGGGTGGCAGTCACTACCATCTACAATACGCTATTTAAATCATTTTTAGCCGAATCACTTTAAACGTATAAGGTTGCACCAGCAAATCCAGCGTCTTGTTGCTAACTGTTAAAGCACTTTTAACGGGACTAACTGCCATTGGCGCTTCCAGTGTATTCTCTGTTTCTTTACTATCGCTGCGCAGCGTAGTTACTAAGGCTGTTTTCTGATAATTTCTTGAACCATCAACAGCAAACTTAACCTGCTGTTCCGTGGAGCCGCTATTTACAAATTTGATGATCAATTCATTGGTCGCCTTGTCCACACTGGCACTAGCGTAGCAACCATCCTGCCCGCTCACCATTTCACCATTTTGCAATAGTGGCACTACATCGGTACCTTTATTTACGCCGAATAGTTGCTGTACATAATAACTCGGGGATCCGTAAGATTTCAGGTTATCAAACCAGATCAGATCTGGTTTCCATTGCCAACCATCCACATGCGCAAACAGCGGCGCATAGGATGCCATGTTCACAATATCTGCATTGCGTTCCAGGCCCGTCATGAAAGCGGCTTCAGACAATGCGCAATCCCAGTTGTTCTTGTTTTCGGGACTACCGCCTCCTTTACTTTGCGCAGCATATTCGCCTGCAAAAATCTTTGGCCCCTGGCGGTCGTAATTATCATATCGCTTTGCATTATCCAAGAACCACTTGGGCGACTGGTAATAATGCTCGTCCAGGATGTCAGCGTGCTCGCTTCTGAAAAATTTGTCCAGTCGCTTAAACTCTTCGCCCCCTGCAAACGGACCAACGCTGGAGATGATCTTCACATAGGGGTACTTATCCTTGATGGCCTTGGTAAATACCTTCCAACGTTCGATGTATTGTTCACCCCATTGCTCATTTCCTACACCCATCATTTTTAGGTTGAATGGTTTCGGGTGCCCAAGATCTGCCCGAAGCTTACCCCACTTGGTATCGGGACCGCCATTTGCAAATTCTATCAGGTCTAAAGCATCCTGCACGTAGGGGTCCAGCTGATCTACCGGCACCAATTGCCCGGTATTGAACTGGCAAGCCATGCCGCAATTAAGAATAGGGAGCGGCGAAGCACCAATATCCTCGGCCGTCATAAAATATTCCATAAAGCCCAGCCCGAAGGTCTGATAATAATCGGGTGTTTGGCGGTGCTCAAATTCAGTATTCCAGCGGTTGATAATGTTTTCACGTTTATCAATATCGCCGATGCTTTTTTTCCATTGATAACGGTTAGCCAGATCGCGGCCCTCAACAATACAGCCGCCGGGGAAACGCAGAAAACCGGGTTTCATATCGGCCAGCTTTTGCACCAGGTCGGCACGTAAACCCGCCGGGCGGTTCTTCCAGGTATGCTGTGGAAAAAGGGAGATCATGTCCAGCTCAATTGCGCCTTTCCCTTTTAGCCAAACATATAAACTGGCTTTATTGGCTGTAGCCGTTGCTACAAATTTTACATTATATTTTTTCCAGGCTGCAGATGCCGGCGACAACTTACCGGTACCAATTACGGCTCCGTTAGCATCATGCAATTCAACCAGTAGTGTTATAGCATTGAAAACCGGTTTGCGTGCCGTTACCGAAAAACTGTAGGTTTCACCCTTTTTTATCCCCATCCCTCTAAACCCTTCGTTTGCCAACCCGAAGGCTCCGGTATTGGAATTTACATCAACTTTAATTGTATGAGCGTTATCCGGGCGTTCGGCGGTACGGTCCAACACTTCAATGCTGCCTTTACCGCCTGCCTTTTGTTGCTCCGTCCACCCGGTTAAATGCGAATTAAACTCGAACGACCGGTTCTTTACCAGTTCGGCGTAAACACCGCCATCCGCGGCCATGTTGATATCCTCGAAAAAGATCCCGTACATGGTTGGCTCTATGTGTGCCTTTATTTTATCGGCGGCAATAGTATAAACTTTTGCAGATTGCCCATCTGCAGTCAAGGTAGCGATACACAAGCCGAAAAAGGCTATTAGGATAGTCCGGTTCATTTGGCGAAGCATTGGTTTGATTGGATTTTTAACAAATATATTTTTAAAATCGACTCTTTTTAAAAATAAGTGTTATTTCCACAATTAAAATTAATACCGAACCAAGTTTTGCTCCGGGTCTGCCACATCCGATGGGAAATCTGCAAACAGTAAAGGCTGCCCGACGATGCGGGCAGCCTTTACTGTTTCAAATGACAATTAATTCGGCGAAGCCTATTTCAAGACCGTACTGCTGTAAATGTGGTATTCGCCGGGTGCGAAGTTTACCGTGTACGGCAGGGTAACGTTGATTGACGTACCGGTCATGTAATCGTACCAGGTACCTGCGCTTGGGAAGGCCAGTGTTGCCGACTGAGTGTTTACATCAAAGTTGCCCGCAACAACCACGTTGGTGCCGCCTGTTCCCGTTAAGTAGGCCGTTTTTATAGAACCGGCTGCATTGTAGGTGATAGTTGAAGTAGCAAAAACCGCGTTGTTGATCTTCATTTTTATCAGCTTTGAAAACGTGGCGTATAGCTTATGGCGAAGCGGATCGTTATTATATTCCCAGTGGATTGGTTTCTCGCCTGTGCGGCCATTCTGATCAATAGAAACATCATAACCCAATTCTCCAAACTGCCAAACCATTTTTGGGCCAGGAGCGGTGAAAAGAAACGCAGCAGCTGCCTCCTGGCGGGAGAGCGCAGTTGCCAGTGTTTTTACATTGTAGCCGCTTGCACCGCCACTGTTACCAAACTGTATGTTTTTATACATGAGGCGCTCCTCGTCATGGCTTTCCATGTAACTCACAATATTATCCGGCTGGGTAAAGCCGCTGTGGTTAGTAAAATAAAGGCGCGCGAAGTTTGATGTAGGCACATAGCCCATGGTGGCTTCGTTAACGTTATAGTTGATGTTGCTCCAAAGCATCATGCCATTATCTGATAGTTCCTTTTCCTCGCGATCGCCGCCAAAAAATTCCAGTATATTATAAAAGTTGTTGTTATCAATGCTTTTGATGAAGGTGTTATACTCGTTCCAGATGGCCACGCGGCTGGCATCGTAAGCTGCAAAAGAGCCATCGTCTGAACTAACGTTTTGTGTAAATCCTTTTGCCAGATCAAAACGGTAGCCATCTATTTTGTATTGCTGCATATAAAACTTCATCACATTCTTAGCGAAATACTTAGTGGCAGCACTTTGATGGTTAAAATCGTAACCCACATTATAAGGATGCTTAGGGTCTACATTAAACCAGGGGTTAGCGCTGGTAGGTTTCTGAGTGGCTTTATCAAAATATAACTGTACCATGGGCGACTGGCCAAATGAATGGTTTAAAACCATATCCATTATCACCGCCATACCGCGTGAGTGGCAGGCATCGATGAATGCTTTCAGATCATTTTTGGTTCCGTAGTATTTATCCACCGCAAAATAAAAGGAAGGGTTGTATCCCCAAGAGGAGTTACCTTCAAACTCGTTGACCGGCATCAACTCAATAGCGTTAACACCTAAATTGGTCAGATAATTCAGCGTATCTGTTAAGGTTTTATAGCTGTGTGTACCCACAAAATCGCGAACGTGTAATTCATAGATCACGAGTTTATTTTTATCCGGGCGGGTAAAGTTGGTGTTCTTCCAGGTGTAGGTGGGCTGATTAGCCTGCATTACACTTACTATGCCTGTTTGGCCCGCAGGGTATGCCTTTAAATTTGGATACACACTGGCCGGGATATACTTATCGTTATCCGGATCCAATACCTTTTCGCAGTAGGGGTCGGCTACTTTTAAGGTGCCATCTGCCAGGAACTGATAGGCATATTCTTTGCTGGCGTCCAGGTTATCTATCTGCACCCACCAGTTATTACCATCGGGGGTAACAGTCATGGCGGTAGGCGACCAATTATTAAACTCGCCAATAACGGCCATAGAGGTTTTGCCCGGTGCGTAAATATTAAAGATGGCCGAAGCACCCGAATTGATAAAGGTTACTCCATCCCCTGCGCCGGAAGGGAGTGCTTTGCCATTGGTAACCGGAGGCGTAACAGTGCCCCCACCGCCGGATGGCACATCCACACTTTTCTTACTGCAGCTTACAGTGCCTAACAGTAAGCCGATAATACTTGTTAATAAAAATATTCTTCTCCTCATATTGGTGGTATTTCAGTCTGTAGACTGCTTGGTAAATGTTGTTTTATTGTTGATAGAATATATACGCTGTAGTAGCAGGCACCGTAATGTTTTGTTTTGCCTTACTTAAACCAGCCAGGTTAACCTGGTTACCATTGGCAACCAGCGTCCAGTTACCTGGCGGCAAACTTAGGGGCCTTGCAGCAGCAGCACCGTTGAGCACTACCAGAATATTTCTCCATTTATCGCCGTTTGCATTGTCGGTTAAGGTGTAGGCGATCAAACCCTCTTCAGTTGTTTTTTCGAAGTTTAAATGCTTTTGGATCATCTGCGCGGTAGGCATCCGGAACGCGGGGTGACTTTTACGCAGCGCGACCAATCCTTTGTAATAATTATAAACCTGCTTATACTGCGCCTTGCGGTGCCAGTCGATCTGGTTAATGCTATCCGGCGAATTATAGGAATTAGCTACCCCTTTTTTAGTCCGCAGGAATTCTGCTCCTGAATGTAAAAATGCTACTCCCTGGGCAGTTAACACCGCCGTATTAGCCAACTGATCCATTTTGATGAGCTGCGCCTCGGTAGCATCCGGGTTAGCAATCTTTAAACGATCAAAAAGCGTGTTATCATCATGGCAGGAAGCGTAGCTGATGGCCTGGCCGGGTTGTGCCGCCCATGGCGCTTTGGAATAATTTACCGCCTGGTAATTGATCTGCGGATGTTGTATTGCCCCGGCAATGCCAAATTTCGCGCTTTCGGCAGTACCCGGTTGCGCACTTACAAAACCTTTTGATTTAACATCGCTGAAGCCGCCTTTCAGTCCATCGCGCATATCATCGCCGAAGGCTGCAATCTGGTGCAGCTGCGCGGTATGGGCCTTGGTGGCACGGAGACTATCCGGGAGAACGCTGTCGCCAGCCGTCCAGCCTTCACCGTAGATGAAGATTGTTGGGTCATATTGGTGCAGGGCATCGCTCAGTGCATTCATAGTGGCGATATCATGCACGCCCATCAGATCAAACCGGAAACCATCTAAATGATATTCTTTGGCCCAGTACAAAACAGATTCAATCATGAATTTGCGCATCATCGGTTTTTCAGACGCGGTTTCGTTACCGCAGCCTGTTCCGTTTGAATACTGGCCAGATGCTGTCTGCCTGTAAAAATAGCCTGGTGCAAACTGGTTAAAAACTGAATGTTCGGTATCATTAGTATGGTTATAAACCACATCCAATACCACCCGCAGGCCGTTAGCATGCATCGCTTTCATCATTTCCTTAAACTCGCGGATGCGCACGTTGCCGTTGTAAGCATCCGTTGCATAGCTCCCCTCGGGCACGTTATAATTCTGCGGATCGTAACCCCAGTTATATTGCCCGTTTAATGGCTTGGTTTCGTCAACCGTAGCGAAATCAAACGATGGCAACAGGTGTACATGGGTTGCGCCTAATTCTTTTATGTGGCTAAGCCCGGTAGATAAACCATCCGGGCTTTTGGTGCCCACTTCTGCCAGGCCGAGAAACTTCCCTTTATGTTGAATTCCCGAATTGGCATCCACAGAAATATCGCGCACATGGGTTTCGTATAAAACGATATCGGTAAAATTCTTCAGCGCAGGTTTTTTATCCGCAGTCCAGCCAACCGGATTGGTGTCCGAAAGGTTGACCACCATACCGCGTTTGCCATTAACGCCCACGGCTTTGGCGTACATATCAGGGACTTCCAGCAGCCATTTGTTGCCCTGCATTACCTGGAAAGTATAGTATCGGTTCTTAAGATCTTGCACCACACTGGTTGCCCAAACGCCGTCGGCCTGTTTTTTCAGATCGATGGCTTGCAGCGCTTCTCCGCCCAGGCCATTTGCATATAAACGCAGCTTAACAGCGGCCGCTTCCGGTGCCCAGACTTTAAAAGTTGTTTTGCCCGGCGAATAGGTAACGCCCAAATCGGTGCCTTTATAAACGGGATCAATCGCTTCAGCCGGCTTAAAGGCTGTAGCGCCTAGCATTAATAAAAATATCGATCCGTAAAACTTAAGTACCCTCATGTAAATGTAGTTTGCTAATTTTTGGCGTATTTAATATCCGTGCCATCCTGCACATAAATTACCGATACCGCTGCACAAAGCATAAAAATGCCCGCCAGTACCAGCGCATAGATTGACTGACCGCCGAAGAGGCTCTTCACTATCCAGCCACCAAAAAAACCGTTGACAATTTGCGGAAAGGTGATAAAGAAATTAAAGATCCCCATATACACCCCCATCTTTTTAGCCGGGATTGAACCCGAAAGGATGGCATATGGCATGGCCAGGATACTGGCCCATGCTAACCCGATGCCGATCATACTGATGATGAGCATATTTGGATCCTGCACAAAAAAGATAGAGATGAGCCCTATACCCCCGGCAATCAGCGAAAATGAGTGCGCCAGTTTGCGACTGGTTGCGCGGGCGATGGCCGGTAAGCACAGCGCATAAACTGCGGATACGCCGTTGTATACACCAAACATCAATGTAACCCAATCGCCGGCTTTGGCGGCATTTACAGATGTGGTATCTTTTAAATCTACATGAAATACGTGGGTTGCTATTGCCGGCGATGCAAATACCCACATAGAGAATAAGGCAAACCACGAAAAAAATTGCACCAACCCCAATTGGCGCATAGCCATCGGCATGCGTTTAAAATCTTTAACGATCTCGCCCAGGCCTTGCTTTTGTTCTTCTTCCGCCTCTTCCGGGTGGAATTTGGCGTACTCGGCAGGCGAGTATTCTTTGGTGCGTAAAACCGTCCACAGCAGGCAAATAATCATCACGGCTGCGCCAACGTAAAACGAATAAATAACGTTCGGCTGCACATGACCCGGCTGGGCTGTTTGGGTTCCCATAAAATGACTGATAGCCCATGGCAAAACAGAGCCCGTTACCGCACCTATGCCGATTAAAAAAGTCTGGATAGAAAAGCCCAGGCTGCGCTGGCTATCCGGCAAATTATCGCCAATGAGCGCCCGGAAAGGCTCCATCGCTACGTTGAAGGAAGCATCCATGATCATGAGGATACCTGCACCCACCATCACCGGCGGAAGGAACATCAGCATAGCCGAATTCGGCATGAATAACAGTGCCAAAGCAGATAGTATCCCCCCGGTTAAAAAATACGGTTTACGGCGGCCAAGGCGGTTCCAGGTACGGTCGCTGTAGTGGCCGATGATGGGTTGCACGATCATGCCCGTTATCGGCGCCGCCAGCCAAAATAACGAGAGGTGTTCCACATCGGCACCGAAGCTTTGCAGTATGCGCGATGCATTACCATTTTGCAAAGCAAAACCAAACTGGATCCCCAAAAAGCCGAAACTCATATTGAAGATTTGCCAAAAAGTTAGTTTTGGGCGCTCAACAACCTGGTGTGCATTTGCTGCAGCCCGGTTGGTGATAGGTTCTTTTAAAGCTGTCATTTGCTTAATTCAATAATGATTGTGGTTTTGGCAGGTATGTTTAACTGCTTTAAAGAGCCTATTTTTTCATGCGTGATGATGTTGGTCCCGCTGGTAAATCCGGCCATGCGTTCGGTAAAAAAGCCGGTGTCTAAAACCGCATCCTTATCGCCACCGTTATAAGCAATCATCACCGTTTTCTGCCCATCGTACCTGAAGTAAGTGTAAATACCATTCCGCGGAATGTATTGCATTAATTTACCTGTTTGCAGCGCCGGGGTGTTTTTGCGGTAATTAGCTAAAGTGCGTACAAAATCAAATGCTTCGTTTTCTTTTTTATCGCGGCCCGCTGCGGTGAACTTGTCTTTTTTATCACCTGCCCAGCCGCCGGAGAAATCCTCGCGCACCAATCCGTCGGGGTTGGAGTAACCCTTCATCAATATCTCGTCGCCATAATACATCTGCGGTACGCCGCGCATGGTCAACAACATCGCCATACCCGATTTAAATTTGGTAAAGTCTTCGTTCACTACGGAGTAAAAGCGGCTCATATCATGGTTATCTAAAAAGATAGTATTGCGCGTAGCATCCTGGTACATAAAATCCTGGGCTACGATATTGTAAAGCCTGTAAACCCCGTCTGTCCAGCCTTCTTTGCCGTTCAGCGCCTCGGTAATGGCATCTTTTATCTGCGCATCGGTTATGCCCGGCAGCTCGGTATCAAAACCGCGGTTTACGGTATTGCCCTGCGTAAAATAAGCCTGATTAGCTACCGACCATACCAGTGTTTCGCCGAAAATTGTAAAGTGAGGAAACTCTGCTTTCACCTTTTTGGCCCAGTCGGCCATGTAGGCAGCATCATTGTACGGGTAAGTATCTAACCTGAAGCCATCAATACCGGCATATTCCACCCACCAGATATGGTTTTGGGTGAGGTAATTCTGCACATAGGGATTGTTTTGATTTACATCGGCCATACGCTTATCAAACCAGCCATCCAGCATTTGCTTTTTATCAGCAGCAGCGCCGTGCGGATCCATTACGGCCGCATCCCGAAAATTGGAATTGGTATATTTTGGCCACTGGTGTACCCAGCTTTTCATCGGCATATCCTGTATCAGCCAGCTCTCTGTACCAATATGGTTATGCACCAGATCTTTAATAACCTTCATCCCCATTTCGTGGCTTTTAGCTACGTAGGTTTTGTACAGGTCACTGGTGCCATAGCGTGGATCGATCTTATAATAATCGGTTACGGCATAGCCATGGTAAGATGCATGCGGCTCGTCGTTCTCTATCTCTGGCGTCATCCAAGTTGTTGTAACACCCAGATCCTTCAAATATCCCAAATGGTTGATCAACCCCTGGATATCGCCTCCATGGCGGGAGTACATCGAATCGCGGTGCAAGCCGGTTTCGCGCATACCCGCAACCACATCGTTAGATGGGTCGCCGTTGGCGAAACGATCCGGCATTAACAGGTAGATGAGATCTTTATTGGTTACGCCTTGTGCCCATTGCGCGGTTTTGTTGCGCTGTTTAAGTTCGTACGTGTATACGATATCTTTTTTGCCTGCCTGTTTAAAAGTGATTGGAAATTTGCCCGGACGGGTTGCCGCAGCAACAGTGAGATCCAAAAACAGATAGTTGCTATTCTCTACTTTATGTAACGCAGTAAGCTTTACACCGGGATAGTTTAAACTAACCGCACTGCCGGCAATTTTATCGCCGTGCACCAGCAACTGCACTTTAGGGTTTTTAAATCCAACCCACCAAAAGGCTGGTTCTACTCTTTCCAGTGCAGGGATTTGTGCCATTAAGCAGCTTGACAGCAGCAAAAAGGCCAGCGTAATGTTTAATCTCAATTTCATAAGTTTAAAATTGGTATGAAGCAGCCATTGGGTAGCTGCACAAAAAGGACAGAAAGAACAAAACGGCCAGCCCTTATTGCAGGCCGGCCGTTTTATGTTTATTGTTTTACTAAAGTATAAGCGGCAGTTTTATTGTCGGTGCCCACCGGTGCGAACGTGAACTTATAAGTTCCTGATGTGGCTACCGGTATATTGTCGCTATCGCTTGAAGCTAATGTTGCGCCATTGGCACCGATTTTCGGGATGCCATAGCTGGTACCCCAATCATGGTTCTTTCTCACTTTAAACTGACCTGTAGAAACAAGCGGAGCAGTGATTTCCCAAACATTGGTTCCATTATTATATTTCATGTCGGTATCGCTATCCCAGCCACCAGCTGTTGCGTCGCCAATGATGCTGTAGTAAGCAGCTACTGCTTCCAGGGTAATGGTTTTAGCGTTTAGGTCTACCGTAACCTGGTACTGGCCTGCGCCTGGTGCAGGAATATCGCCGCCGGAAGTGCTGATACCGTTACCGCTTGTTTTACCGTAAGCCACGTCCCATTTTTTCTCAGGAGTGATCTTAAAGTTTAGGTTACCAGCAGTAAAGTTGATGATACCTGTATAAATACCGTTACCTGTAGGGGATTGCAAACTATCTGCTGTAGGCGGGTTCCAGCCCTGGTAAGCACCCGGCACGTAGATGTAAGAAACCAGCGCAAATGGCGTGGCAGTTACCGTAACCACATTGGTATATGCGGTACCTTGGGTAGCCGTTGCGCTAAGCGAAGTTTTCATTCTCATCTCGAGCTGGGCAGCTGTGCCGGTTGGTAAATTCATGGATAATAACAGGTTGTTAAAATCCTGAACGGTGTAGCTTTTGGTAAGCGCACCCACCGGTAGAGATACCTCAACAGGGGCAGCAAAGTTGGTGCCCTTAACCGCTATCTGCAATACATTGCTTGCAGCCGAGTTATATCCGTAAGCCTGCGCGGTACCGGTTAAAGTAATGGCGTTTGCGCTAAGGTTTGCTTTAGACAGTGCCGGTGCCGTAGTTGATGCAGTTAACGCCCCCCCTGTTGCAGGCTGCGCCACTGTGCGTACTTCATCCTTTTTGCATGATGCCAATACCAGTACGGCAAGGCAGCTGAATGCTAAAAATTTGGTAATTAATTTTTTCATTTTGAATACTTTGATATTGAATACGTTTTTAAAATAGCTTTATAAAGGCCCGTTTGCCCGGGCCTTTTTTTTATTTTTAGTACCCCGGGTTTTGTTTTAAAGTAGGGTTTGCAGTAATATCATCCGTTGGGATTGGGTAGATGTTCCTGAAATCCTCAACACTTTTACCACCTGCAACACCGCCTTTAAACGGCCACAGGTATGTTGCTGTAGTGAATTTACCGTAACGGATCAAATCTGTACGACGGAAACCTTCCCAGTATAATTCGCGGGCTCTTTCATCCAGGATAAAGTCAAGATTAATGGTAGCCACATTACCGCTGGTGTTACCATAGGCACGGGTGCGTATCTTGTTTACATAGTTTAAGGCTGTACCCACATCGCCGCCTGCCCCGCCGCGCAGAACTGCTTCTGCATAAATCAGGTACTGCTCTGATAAACGGAACAGCGGGAAATCAACATCGGCAAAGTCAAGGCTCTGGCCTGCTGCACCTGCGCGGTTAACGTTACGGAATTTTGTAACTGCAAAGCCATCGGTAAATACGCTCTGATCCTTTATTTCCAGATTTTGTCCGTTAGTGTAAAACTGAGAACGTTTATCAACAGTGCCGGTATAATCAGGGAACAAGTTAGGCAGGCTTTTAGTAGTACGTGTACCACCCCAGCCGCCACTGATACCAAAATTACTGGCAGATTCTGAACCGCCAACCGGTGCATGGGTAAGGAAAGTTGTACCACCATAGCTTTGTGTGCGTAAACCATCATAGTTAATAGTGAAAATGTTTTCACTGGTGTTTTGCTGGTTATCTGCAAGCATTAGCCACTGATAGTTGCTAACAAGAGAATAGCCCGAGTTAATTACTTTGTTGGAATAGGTAACAGCATCATCATATCTTTTTGTACCGGTATAAATTTCGGCATTTAAGTATAAACGCGCCAACAAGGCCCATTCAGCTGCCTGGTCGGCACGGCCATATTCGTTGGCTTTCGGAGCCGCCAACGTTGGCTCGATCGCCTTTAATTCAGATTCTACGTAAGCAAACAAGGTTTTACGATCAGCCTGTTTAGGAACAGTAACGCCTATCAGGTCGGTTTCTGTAACTAACGGTACAGAACCGTACATATCCAAAAGCACCCAGTATTGAAACGCTCTCAAAAAACGGGCCTCTGCACGAAATTGGCGGATGGCATCTGCATCGGCACCGGTAATACCATGGCTGCTTAACTGATCATCGGCAGATTGCCTGATGAATTCATTCGCCAAGGTTACCTGGTATAGGCTGCGATAGTATAAACCTTTCAGGAATGGGTTAGCGGCAGACCAGTTCATGTTATGAAAATCCTGGATCCCTACATCACCCCAGGCAATCACAGCCTCATCGGTACTCAGTTCCTGGGCTTTCCAGTACAAACGTAAAAAATCGGAAGTACCCTCATCAATGCCCTGTACGTCGCCATTACCCGCCGGGCCCTGGTTACCTGTTAAGGCAAAGGAGCCATAAACCTTGGCAAATGCTTGTTTATAGCCGGCAGCATTTGCGTAAACGGTGGCCGAGGTAATATCGTTTGTGGGTTGTAAATCAAGCCTTTTGGTGCAAGATACCAGGCTGCCTGTTAGCACTACCACTGTAAATGCTTTTATAATCAAGTTCTTTTTCATGTCGCTTTATTTATGAGCTGTATGTATATGTTACTATACGAATGAATTAAAATTTAAGGTTTAAACCCAATACGTAAGTACGCGGCCGCGGGTAGATATTATTATCTATGCCACCACCTACTTCAGGATCAACACCCTTGTATTTGGTAATAGTAAACACGTTCTGCACATTTCCGCTCAAGCTCAATTGAGTTGAACCACCTAACACTTTGCCAAAGTTATAACCGAGGCTCGCATTATCCATTTTTACGAATGAAGCGTTCTGCACGTAATAATCAGACAATATGTTTTTGTCGTTAGCACCGATAAGGCTGCTTTCTAAAACGTTGGTTGAGCCATTGTTTAAGTAGCCAAGCGGGTTAAGAACACTGTTACGCGTTCCGGTGCTTGAGAATACGTTGTTATAAGCGTAGTTGCCTAAATTGGCACGCATTACCACCGCCAGGTTGAAACTTTTGTAAGTTACGTTGCTTGAAAATCCAAAAATATATTTAGGATCCGGCTGTTTGTATAAATACAGATCCTTGTCATTAATGGTTCCATCGCCATTACGGTCTACATACACATTATCCAACGGTTTACCATCAGTACCGTATACCTGCTGGTAAACGTAAAATGCCGAACGTGGTTGCCCAACGTAATTGCGCTGAATGGTAGTACCGGTTCCGCCGGATACACCGCCAACCGGGGCACCTGTTGCATTAGGGTCATTTACAAAAGTAAGTTTGGTTATTTTGTTAGTGTTGTAAGTGGCATTAAAGGCTACATCCCAGGTTACGGTATTGCTGCGTACAACCTGTGCGCTTATCGCTACCTCGATACCTTTATTTACCATATTACCCACGTTAGTTACAAATTTGTTAGAGAAACCAGCACCAGCTGGTACGGTAACCTCTGCCAATAAATCTTTTGTTTCTTTATAGTAAGCATCAATACTACCGGTGATACGTCCATTTAAGAAACCGTAATCAATACCTACGTTTGTAGTGGCACTCTGCTCCCATTTACGTTTCGGGTCATAAGCAACAGGGCGATACAGTTGGTAAAAAGTGTTACCAAACTGGTAAGACGCTGTTTGCGAGCTTAAACTGTAATAAGGGGTGTAAGCGTAGTTAGACAAACCGTCCTGCTGGCCGGTTAAGCCGTAACCTACACGCAATTTTAAATCAGATAAAACCTTATTGTCTTTCAGGAAAGACTCCTCTTTGATCTTCCAGGCAAATGCACCGGAAGGGAATACCGCATAGCGATTAAGCGGACTGAATCTTGATGATCCGTCGCGACGAATGGTACCTGTCAGCAAGTACTTATTAGCGTAAGTGTAATTTAAACGGCCATAGTATGATAACAGTGTATTCTCCGGTTTATCAAACGGAAAGGTTGGCACGCTTACCACAGTACCATCGGTTGTTAGGTCCGGGAAACCATAATTGGTCGTTTTATAGTCGTAAAATGCGTAACCCGCAATCGCATCTACACGGCTGTTAAGTGATTTAATATCCTTGGCATAGTTTAAATAAGCTTCAAAAGTTGTATTCAGGATAGTACTTCTGTATTGGTTATTTACCCCGCTGTGTAAAACGTTATTGGCATCTTTATACCTTCTGTAGCTGGCAGCAGCAAAATCCGGATGCACAATTGTTCCTTTTCCTTCAGAAGCATCATATCCAAAATTTACGTTGGCATGTAAATCCGGCAGGAAATGAAATTTATAATCTAACTGCGCATTACCAATGCTTCTTTTCACATCACTTTTGTCATAACGCTGCTCCAGTAAACCAACCGGGTTACGCGGCGCTAATTGCTTTAAACCGGTAGCAGATGATGGGTCTGAATCTAGGTATTCGTAATAACCGCCGTAGTTGTTGTTGCCCGATTTTACGGGTTGCGTTGGGTCGAAGCTAACTGCTGCACCTATAGCGCCCTGATTAGCAAAACGAGCCTTGCTTGCTGATCCTTTTACATTGATATCAATGCGTAGATGCTGATCAAATAGCTTTGGAGAAATATTAATAGATGCAGATGCCCTGTTCAGATAGCCTGTTCTCAAAATCCCCTTTTGATCCAGGTAACCAACAGAAACACGGTATGGCAAGTTTTTTACTCCACCGGCAACGCTCAAATTATTGTCATTGCTGATAGCAGTTTGGTATATTTCCTTTTGCCAGTCGGTATTGGCGTTACCCAATAATGCCTGGAAAGCAGCTGTTCCGTTAGCTTTTACGTAAGCTCTTAACTGATCGCCGGTTAAAACCGGCACTTCTTTAGATAGGGTTGAGACCGATACCTGTGTATTGAAGTTAATAACAGGCTTGCCTGTAACACCTTTTTTGGTGGTAATAATAATTACACCATTTGATGCCCGTGAACCATAGATCGCTGTCGCTGATGCATCTTTTAGTACGCTAAAGGTTTCGATATCATTAGGGTTGATCAGGCTTAAAGCATTAGGAGCCCCTGGTACGTTATCGTTGCTCAACTGCACTCCATCAACAACAATCAAAGGATCGTTACTGGCATTTAGCGATGCCCCGCCACGAACGCGGATCGTGCTACCTGCACCCGGCGCACCACCATTTGAAGTGATGGAAACACCCGCTACCTTACCGGCAATTAATTGCTCGGGTGAGGTAATGTTACCTGTTTGGAAATCTTTTGAGCTTACGGTTGTAACAGAACCGGTTAGGTCCTTCTTCTTTACGGTACCGTATCCAATCACCACAATTTCGTTAAGCGATTTGGATGATGATTGCATGGTGAAGTTTACCGTTGCGCCACCGGCATCTACGGTAACCGTTTTGGGCTGCGAGGTATAGCCGATAAAGCTGGCAGTTAATGTGTAAGTACCGGCTTTAAGGCCGGTGATCCTGTAAACGCCATTAATATCTGCCGCACCGGCCGTGGTGGTGCCTGATATTAAAACGGTTGCCCCGGGTAACGATTGATTATTTTCGTCAACCACTTTACCGGTAATGCTTCCTGTTTGTGCAAATATCACTTGTGATATAAACAGCACAGCAAAAAGGAGCATAAACTTTTTAAGGTAATTGTTTCTCATTTAATTTAATTGATTAGTAGTTTGGATTGGTGAGTTTGTTTGTAAAAATTCTTAATTGCCAGCCGGCACATCTGCTGCCGGATGCCGGTTACTGGGTAATAATTGGTTAATCTTCATTAATAAATGGCCTGTAAACATTCATTGCTCATCGCTGCAAAACACTTGTCGTGTATTGGTTCAACTCCGAAATGTATCACAGACTGTTGCAGGACTGATCCACAAAACGATAAGTAATTTTGCTGGTACGATAATTATAATTGGTTTGATCTTTGAAGACAGGGCCGTAATTGGCGGGCCTGCCTTGTATGATGATACAAAGAAAAGGAGCTAAAACACCACTAACTATTTATTTACTGAAAATTTAATAAAATAGCATTTTGTTTAAATTTAACAAATTGATAATCAATTTATTAAAATATTTTAAAATCAAAAAATTTAAATAGTTTAGCAACATTTTGAACACACTAAACATTGAATTATCGCATTTAATTGGGTTAAATGAAGGGATAATCGGGGGTTAGCGGCGGCGGGGTTAAGAATGCCAATAACATTGAAACAATTCCAAAAAAATGACAGACCCAAATTGATGTGTATCACAAAAAAACGGCACATGGAAAAATGGCTTAGTGTATTAAGTACAATAAGATTAAAGTTTAAATGCTTTAGCTGGAGGTCCGACTCCTAAGATTTGCTCGTCATATCAACCGCCTTGATGGCCATGATACGGTGATCAAATTCGTCGCCGTGGATGAGTGCCTTGGCTTTGATCCGCATCTTATAAACGTAGATGGTTTTTTCAGAATATTCCAGGATCTTGGCGATGGTTTCGGTATCTGTAATGCCCATCCTCATCAATGCGAAAATGCGCAGGTCGGTAGTGAGCACCTCGTGCTCTTTTGGCCAGATCTGGTTTTCTTTTTTAAACAGGGTGTTAAACTCTTCCACAAAGTTGGGGAAGATCTTGATGAACACCTGGTCGAAAGTATTGAACAACGTCTCGCGTTCCTTTTTAATGTTGATGTTATTAGCCATCAACTGAATATCCTCATATTTTTTGGCGGGCAACTTGGTATCAACAGATCGTTTAATGCGTTCCAGCTGCAGGATATAGCCGGAGATCACATTGAAAAAATAACCGATATAGTCTTCTTTGATCTTGGTACCCTCTATCAGTTTTTGGTTTACCTTCTCAATGATCTTTTCTTTCGCCTTTAGCTTGTGGTTGCGCTTATAAAGCAATATAGACACCAGGATAATTATTGCTGCCAAGGCGGTGATGAGGCTTAGACTCCTGATATATAAGTTTTCCTCCCGCTCTATAAATACCAGCTTCTCAGATGCCACTATGGGCAGCAGCGAGCCGATCTGCACCTTGCGCTGCCTTGCGCCATAAAATTCCGCATCGGCCAGTGCATGTTCCAGCGCCACATAGGCATTTTTAATATCTCCTTTTTTATAGAGGATCTCGGCCAGCCAAAAAAGAGCAATAGTTTCTTTGGTAGATGAGCGGATATCACTAATGGTAGCCTTTACCAGCAAACCAATGCTTTTATCAGACTCTGATGTGTTTTGATAAACGTTACTTAAAGTAGAGGAAACGATGGCTTCCTGGTGCTCTGTCAGCTTTTTAGAACCAAGTAATTGCAGAAATATTTTCTCTGCCGAGTCGTTCATACCGTTTTTGTAGGCTTTATAGCCGGTTAGGTACAAATTATCATAAGACCCGGGCGTACTCAGCGAGATGGCCGAATCGATGTATCGGTTAGCCAGGTTGATGTAATTGGGGCTATAATGTTTGTCGTTATTGTAGGCGGCCAGGTCATAATAGGCCCGCATTTTAATGGAGTAGTATTCAGATTTTGCGGCATCGTCAAGCGTTGGTACATTAATACCCTGCATACTTTCAAATGTTTCCTTAAACATACCGGAAGACAGCAGGATAAAACCCATTTTTATCTTACTGAGATCTTCTTTGGTCTTGTCGTGCAGCGTTTGACTAATGGAAAGCAGCTTATTGACATATACGTAGGCTGAATCGTACTGGTATGATTTGTACTCCTCGTATAAATTATTGCAGGCAGCAAACTGTTTATTTAAATCAGCTGCGGGGAGTTGCCGGAGAGCAGCTTTAAGGCTTGCTATATGCGCTTCTTTCTGCTGATCGTAGGTGCTTTTCTTATCAAACTCCGACTTTAAATCATCAAACAAATCGTTGGTATTAGAAGCCGCTAGTAACGAAAATGGTAATAAAGCGAAAACGAAGAGTAATATCCTTCTCATAATTGGTCACCTACCAGCGTAACCTGGTCATCAAAAACGTGTATAAAGATATATAATTTTCAAATAATGAAAATAAAGGTCAGTTAAGGGCAATCGTAATTTTTTAATGAAGCAAAGAGAAATAATTATAACTAATGTTTAATAATTTAAAACCCAACTTTCGCTTTATACGGTATAACATCAAGAAAGATTGGCTTTTTGCGTTTTTTTTAACCTGCACTAAGCAAAAGTTTCCTGTAAGATCACCAGCTAAAAGATCATGTCGATGAAAATATTACAATGCATTACTGTATAGCAATTTAAATCTGCAGAGTATTGAAGCTGTAAGCTATAAAATGGCCGTGGTGCGAAAACGAAACGGGTAAGACTGTCCCTTGTTTAAAGCCGGTAACCAGCGGAATCCCTTGCTCGTCTTTCTCAATCTGCAATTTTGTTAGACTATAAACGGATTGAACCCTATTTAATGCAAAGGCCCTTACCGCGGCAGATTGGGACGGGGAACTGCTATCAGCTATTTTTTGTATACCCCAGTAAACATTATCAAAATCATCCAGGGGGTTAACCACCGTATGCAGGAGATCATTGCATACAAGCGACCTGAAATATAGCCGATACGGGCCAACCGTAGCTACGCCCGCCCAGCTTGTGTCAATGGAAAAACCAATACCCTCCAATGTTCCGGCATCAAAACCCGATTGAGGCTTTACAGGGGATTGCAGCCGGGTTATGATTATCCTTGTCGGCGAAAACATTGTTTCGGGATATAGCCGCTTTTGAAATTTGTAAACGGCCTCCTTCACCGACCATAAAAGCCAAACATACACTTCAATAGAAAGAAGGCTTGCATAGCGTTCACCAATGGCTGCTATTTCCGGTTCGGAAAGGATCTTGCTGTAAAACGCAGGCTGTTTGGTGCGTTTGAAATTTGTTGCGGCAAAAGATACGATATCGTTGCCGGCACTTATCATTGCTTTTCGGCTAGCTTTTCGCTGATCACATCAAGGCAATTGCCTACGTTTACCATTTTATCGGCAGAGTCGTAATCAATTTCAATATCGTACTTGGCTTCAGCATCAATAATAATATCAACAAGGTTGGCCGAATTGATCTTCAGATCTTTGATCAGGTCTGTATCATCATTGATCTGTGCCAATTTTTCTTTATCGGTGGTATACGGCGAAATAACCGTCTTCAATTCACTTAAAATCTCGTCTCTTGTCATTATTATCCCTTGTATTTACTAAGTATTAAACAGGAGTTCACATCTCCAAAACCAAAATTTGCTTTTGCTACAATGTTAACTTCTTTTTTTATCATTTTAACCGGCAACTTTTCTAAACTCACCAATTTTTCAATTTCGGGGTTAGGATCCTCGAGGTTGATATTTGGGTGAATAAAGCCGTGCACGATCTGTAAAATCGAGGCCACGGTTTCTATAGAACCGGCGGCGCTCAATGAATGCCCTATCATCGATTTCATGGAATTGGTGTACGGGAACTCGTCCCCTGCCCTATTAAGCGCTTTACACCAATTCTCAATTTCCTGCCTGTCGGCATTGGTAGCAGTGAGGTGCCCGCTGATGAGATCGATCTGCTCACCAGTAACGCCAGCCATTCTCAGTGATTCGGTGATGGAGCGGATCACGCCAACGGGGTTGGCGGCCGTCATGGTACCTCCCTGCTTTTGCCCACCAGAATTACTGCATCCGCCTAAAACCTCGGCATAAATATGGGCATTACGTGCCAGCGCAAAGTCCAGATCTTCCAAAACTAGTGCCCCGGCGCCCGATCCCGGCACAAAGCCACCTGCGGTACTGCTCATTGGTCTGGATGCTTTTTCGGGCTCATCGTTAAACTTGCGCGATAGTACCCGCATGCTATCAAAAGCACCATAAACGTAGGTATCCACATGCTCGGCACTTCCTACCAGCATCCGCTGTGCATAGCCGTGCTTAATATACTCGTAACCCATCAGGATGGATTGCGTGCCGGTTGCGCAGGCGGCAGAATTGGTGATCACCTTATTACCCAAACCAAGCCTGCCGGATATGTAAGAAGTTACACCACTGTTCATGGCCTGCTCCACCACCCGGGAGCCCAGCTTACGCGCTTCTTTATTATCCACTTTGGCAATAACGCTTTTCATGGCCTCGGTATCGGCAATACTGTTGCCAAATACGCAGCCGGTTTCCCAATGAGGCTCATCGGTATCATACGGCATGCCGGAGTCTGCCCAGGCATCCAGCGCGGCGGCTAAACCATAGCCGATATTGGTACCCTTTAGCCCGTGGAATGCCACTTCAGAAATATAGTTTTTTAAACTCTCCCATTCAAAGGCAGGCATCCCCGCCAACTGGCAGCTCAAATTCAGCTCTTTATATTGCTGGATAAATTTTATACCAGATATCCCGTTTTGTATTGCATGCAAAAAAGCCGGCACCCCAATTCCATTTGGCGATACAACTCCTAAGCCGGTAACTACAACACGTTTGCTCATTTTTTAACTGATATCTTTTTTATAATCCCGGCAAAAGTTCCTTTTGCAATTAATTCGCCTTCGGCATCCAGCATTTCCACGTAACATTTCAGCTTACCAAAACGGAAATATTGTTTATTGGATACCACGGTTACTTTTTCTCCCGGCAGCACCATTTTATAGAACGATACATCTGTTGAGGTTAACAAAGGGTATACCGAATCGTCATCACCTTCAAAATTCACGTCAGTATCACGGAGGATCAAAAATATCCCCAGCACAACCAAGCCAATCTGCGCCATTATTTCAGTAATGATAACGCCCGGCGTAACGGGGTTGCCTTCAAAATGGTCCTCGTAAAAAAACGAATCCTTTTTTAAGGTATAATCGCCCCGAACTTCGTTCTCGTTTAAAAACAAAATGTGATCTACGAAACGAAAAGACGATTTATAGGGCAAATGGTTTAATATATGATTGTTCATGTGTGCCATAAGCGCGTATTTATTTGCAGTGTTCGCCTCCGTCAACGTGAATCAGGGCCCCGTTTATCCAAAACGACTCCTCGGTACATAACAGGTAAACTACATTCGCAACGTCTGCAGGCTGGGTGATCCTACCGAGGGGATTTCTTGTAACACCGTTCGCAATTAATTGTTCGCTTCCGGGGATCATTTTTAGTGATGGGGTTTCGGTTACCCCTGCTTGTATAATATTGGTTTTCAAGCCAAAGGGACTAAACTCTACCGCCATGTACTTGCTTAAACTCTCCAAAGATGCTTTGGCAATAGATACGGCAGCGTAACTCTCCCAATACTTGTGTGCGCCTTCACTGGTCAGCCCAAGGATACGGCTATCTGCATGAAAAAAGTTATGCTTTAACAACAGCCGGGTCCAATCCAGCAAACTGTTGCTCATAGCGTAGGTGGTCATCTGGATATCTTCGGCAGATAGCTCGGCATATTCATCACCATTGGCAGTAAGCGGCTTTAAATTACCCCTTGCAATACTGTGCAGCAATAACTTTACGCTGTGTTTTGGGGCCACTGCTGTAAATTGTTCAATAAACAGCGCTCTTCCGTGGCTGTCCAGCGCGTTGATATTGAACGGTAAAATAGTAACGGAATTTGCAGCGGCAATGGTAGCAAGTTTCATGCGGAGGGCTTTATCGGCAACAGCCGTTTCGCGGTAAAGCAAGGCGATACTCATACCGTGTTTGGCCAGTTTTTCAAGGGAGGCAAAGCCAAACCCGCTCGATCCACCCAAAACAACAGCCCATAGCCCCTTAAATTGTACACTTTTATCCATCCGGTATTTTTAAACCTTTCCCTGCTTAACGTGTCATTAATGAAATGAGCAAAAAACCCAACCCCAAAGTAAGCGAAAGTATACGAAATTTAACGTATGCTTTATAGATAATACAACTTTTAATCGTTTAAGTTGTATTGGCATTACCCATTTAACCGGGATGGATGCCCTTTTCGGGGTTTGAAATGGTATATATAATTAATTATGTTTGATGATATGAAAAGCATCCTTAAAAACACAGTAACATCTATGGCTGTGCTATTATTCATTTGCACGGTAGCAAGTTTTAAAAGCTACGCACAGCAAAAATTTGAAAAAGCCGCTTTCTACACGGTTATGGCCGATGGCGATCTCACCGCAATTGATAACGAACTGGAGACCGTTACTGCCTCCAGCCTGACTAACAAAGGCGGGTACGAAGGTGCATTGCTAATGCGCAAAGCAGGCAAGGCCAAGGGCCCAAAAAAGAAACTCGGCTTTTTTAAAGAAGGACGGATAAAACTGGAGACTGCCATTTTAGCCGAACCGGAGAATACCGAGTTCCGGTTTTTGCGGTTGGCGATAGAAGAGAACGCCCCAAAAATTGTTAAATACAATAAGGAAATAGAGAAAGACAAAGCATTTATCCAGGCTCATTTTAAAGCCCAGCCCCAAGCTGTCCAACAGGCAATAATTGATTACAGTAAAAAATCTAAGGTTCTGCATGCCGAAGATTTAAAGTAATGGTTAATGATAGTTGTTAACTTTGCAGCGCATGAGCAAAAAGATCCTAGCCGTTTATTACACCCAGTCGGGCCAGATGGCCGAAATAATCGACTCGTTCACAGCCCCATTAATTGCAGGTGGCGCAGTTGTGGAAAAGGTGAAGATAAAACCCATAGCTAATTTTGATTTCCCATGGACGGGCAAGCGTTTTTTTTCCGTCATGCCGGCTTGTGTACTGGGTGTCCCTACGAGTTTGGAACCCTTTAATTTTAAGGAAAGCAAATACGATCTCATCATCATGGCTTATCAGCCATGGTTTTTATCGCCAAGCATCCCAAGTAATTCGCTGCTGCAATCACCGGAGTTTAAACAGCTATTAAACGGAACGCCGGTGATCACCATCAGCGCGGCACGCAATATGTGGATCAACGCTTTTGTACGCATCAAAAAAATGCTTGCAGATGCAGGTGCCAACCTCGTTGGCAATATTGCTTTAGTTGATAAACACCCAAACGTGGTAAGCTTTATTACCATATTTTACTGGATGCTGTCCGGAAAAAAAGAAAGGTATTTAAATATCTTCCCTAAGCCGGGTGTAGACGAGGCGGATATTAAAAACACCGCGGTTTTTGGCCACATTGTAAACCGGCACCTTGGCGCAGACAATTGGACAACCCTGCAGGATGAACTGTTAAAAGAAAACGCTGTAGTGATCAACTACAAGCTGATGTTTATAGAGGCCCGTGCAAAGCCGATATTTGCGGTTTGGGCCAAATTTATTTCCAAACGTAAAAACCAGGTACCCTGGTTAAGTGCCTTTAAATATTATTTATTCATCGCGCTATTTTTGGGCGCCCCTGTACTGTTAACATTAGATGCGATCCTGCTGAAGCCGTTCTCGGCTGCAAGGATTAAACGAACAAAATTAAGATACTTACAAGTTAATAACTGATCCCCACATGTCTGACGTTTATATTAACCATACGGCTGCCTATTTCCCTAATGAACCCGTTCCGAACGATGAAATGGAGCAATACCTTGGCTATATCGATAATAAGCCTTCAAAGTCTAAAAAGATTGTGCTCCGTAACAACGGTATAACCAACAGGTACTACGCTTTAAACAAAGAACGCAAACCCACCCATACCAATGCCCAGATGACTGCCTTGGCTGTAAGGGAGCTTTTTAAAAACGACACCGAAAAGTTAGCAGAAATTGAATTGCTTTCCTGCGGTACCTCTTCCCCCGACCAGATGATGCCGAGCCATGGGGTAATGACGCATGGCTGGCTCCCGGAATTAGGCGGCGTAGAAGTGGTATCCCCATCCGGTGTATGCTGCGCGGGAATGCATGCTTTAAAATATGCTTACCTGGCCATTAAAACAGGCGACGTTAAAATGGCGGTGGCTACCGGTTCCGAAAGATTTTCGGGTTTGCTGGTTTCTGACGTTTTTGAGGAAGAGGCCCAAAAGCTGAAAGAGATGGAGGAAAACCCTTTCATCGCTTTTTCTAAAGACTTTTTACGCTGGATGCTATCTGATGGCGCTTCGGCATTTTTAATGACGGATAAGCCCAACCCTAACGGCCTTTCGCTTAAAGTAGAATGGATAGAGGGCGTTTCGTATGCCAACGAAATGGATACCTGTATGTATATGGGCGGCGAAAAACAGCCCGATGGCAGCCTTAAAGGCTTTATGGAGTATACACCGGAGGAGATCATGACCAAATCTATCTTCAGCGTAAAACAGGACATTAGCCTGCTGAGTGATAACATTGTACCGCTTGGTGGTAAAAAAATCAAAGAGATCTTTGAAAATAAGGGCCTTACCGCGGCAGACATCGATTATTTTTTACCTCATATCTCCAGCAACTTTTTCAAAAGCAAGATCTATGATATGATCCTGGAGTACGGCGGCGGCATCCCTTACGAAAAATGGTTTATCAACCTGTACACCGTGGGCAACGTAGGTGCAGCATCGGTATATTTAATGATTGATGAGCTGTTTAAAAGCGGCCGTTTGAAACCCGGGGAAAAGATCCTGCTGTTGGTACCGGAGAGTGCGCGGTTCTCTTACATGTATGCCATGCTTACGGTTTGTTAAGGGGGCGCTGGTTATGAAAAAGGATGAGATACCACAGGACCTGAGTGCGCTTGGCAAATTAACCAAAGAGGTTTGCTATGCCACCGATGGCGATGGCAAATACACCACCGAACTAAGCCGGGGCTGGAATGTAAAGATAGATGCGCTTGACCTGGCCTGGAGTGATATTGAAAAACGCATTGCGGCCGCCAGGCAAAAAGTGCTGAACAAAGAAACCAGCCCTATCCATTTCTTTATGGAATACCGCCTGATGGACCTGGGCATCCTTGCCGACTATACCGGCTTTTGGCAGTGGCAAATTAAGCGGCATTTAAAACCTGCTGTGTTTGAGCAACTGCCGGATAGCAAATTAAAAAAATACGCCACGGCGTTTAATACGACTATTGAAGATCTTAAAACCATGACCGTGCATGATTGAGTTTAAACACCGTCAGAGTGCACATTGTGAATCGGGCGTTACCAGTAATTTATTATGGGAAAGCTCGGGCGGTAAAATATCCGAGCCACTCGCATTTGGTATAGGTGCCGGCTTATTTTTCGCCTACATCCCGCTTATCAAAATAAATAACGGCCCGGCTATAGCGTTCCGTACGTTTCCGGGTTATATTTTTAGCCGTACTTGCAAGGCACTGGGCATCCCGGTGGAACGTAAAAAATTTTATTCAAAAGAGAAGGCGGAAGGATTTCTGAATGAGGCGATCAATACCGGCCAGCCTGTTGGATGCCAGGTGGGGGTTTATTACTTGCCCTACTTCCCCAAGCAATACCGTTTCCATTTTAACGCACATAATCTTATTGTGTACGGCCGCGAAGGTGATCAATACATGATCAGCGACCCCATAATGGAAGAGGCCACCACCATGAGCAGTTACGAACTGGAACGGGTTCGTTTTGCAAAAGGGGCACTGGCGCCTAAGGGCCATATTTATTATCCAAAAGAAATAAAAAACATCACGCACGAGCAGATCAAACAGGCCATTAAAAACGGCATTAAAAAAAACGTATCCAATATGCTGAACATCCCCGGGGCTTTTGCAGGGGTGGCCGGCATTGCCTATACCGGCAAGCGGATTAAAAAATGGCGCGATAAGCTTGGCCTGGAAAAATCAGGCCTTTACCTGGCCCAACTGGTACGCATGCAGGAAGAGATTGGTACAGGCGGGGGTGGCTTCAGATATATTTATGCGGCGTTTTTGCAGCAGGCAGCTATTTATTGGCCGGACAAGAACCTTTTAGACATCTCGAATGTATTTACTGTATCAGGAGATCTGTGGCGGACCGCTGCGGTGCAGGCTGCGGGTATTTTCAAAGGAAGATTAACCAGCCAGGCTGATTTTGATCAGATGGGTGACTACCTTGTAGAAATTGCCAAAGTAGAAAAACAGGCTTTTGAGCAATTAAAAAAAATCAAATGGGATTAAACGAGCCACTGGCTATCGAAGTAGATCATATAGGGTTCCGGTATCCCGGCAATCCTGATGTATCTTTTACCGATCTTAGTCTAAAGGTTCCAAAAGGCGTTCGCTTTGGCTTATTTGGGCCTAATGGTGCCGGCAAAACTACGCTCATTAGTCTCATGACGGGCTTACTTAGCGCCGATGAAGGCAAGATCAAATTGCTGGGGCAGCAAATTGGCAAGCAAAAAAGCGGGGTTAATAAACTCTTCGGCTTTGTTCCGCAGGATTTTTCTTTTTACCATGAATTGAGCCCGGTAGAAAACCTGGAATTCTTCGGCGCCTGGAGCGGGCTCTCTAAACAGGCTATTATAATACGTACAGACGAACTGCTAACCATACTGGGGCTAAACGATGTGCGCGATAAACAGGTACATAAATTCTCGGGCGGGATGAAAAGGCGCGTGAACCTGGCGATTGGTGTGATCCATAACCCAGCCATCTTATTTTTGGATGAGCCTACCGTTGGGGTGGATGTGCAAACCGGGCACGCCATTGTTAACTATCTGCTGCAACTTAATGAAAGTGGCACAACACTGGTTTATACATCGCACCAATTGAGCGAGGCCGAGGAGCTTTGCCAGCAGGTTGCTTTGATAGATGGCGGCAAGATCATTGCCCAGGACAGTATGGAGCAATTGCTAAAAACACACAATCAAGCTAATTTAGAGCAACTGTTTTTGAACTTAACAGGTAAGGAGTACAGAAACTGATGTTTAAATTAAAAGCAACGATCATAAAAGATCTCCGGATCCTCTTCCGCGATAAAGTGGGCATTTCGCTGATGTTCGTAATGCCCATAATCCTGGTGATCGTAGTCACTAACATTCAAAACAGCACCTTTCAGCTGGTAAATAAAAACAAGCTCTCTATCATTATAAATAGTATCGATACCGGCGCATCCAGCAAACAATTGATCAAAGCAATTGACAAGATTGGCATGTTTAACGTATCGTTGGTAGCAGGAGATAAAACCGAGCGGGAAATTGCCGATGCTATGCATGAAAAGGATGCCATGCTGGGGGTGATCATACCCGCTGATTTTTCTAAAAAGGTAGCGGCCAAATCAAAAGCAGTGGCCGGCAAAGCTTTGATCAGTTTCGGGTTGCAGAGCGATACCGTTAAAAATGTGGGCGATGTTGATCCCCTTACGGTATATTACAACCCGGTTTTGCAGGATAATATCCGGTCATCTATTCAGGGCGCTTTAAGAAGCGCGCTGCAGCTGGTAGAAAGCCGCGAAACGTTGCGTACACTTTACCTGGCCATTAACGAAAAACAATTGCCCGAGAGCCTGGAGAACGAGATGCTGAACAATAAGACAGCGATAAACGAAATTCCGGTATCTAAAGACGGTACGCGTACAACGCCCAATGCTACCCAGCACAACGTACCCGCCTGGACCATCTTTGCCATGTTCTTTATCATTATGTCGCTTGGCGGCAGCATTGTACGGGAAAAGGTGAGCGGAAGCTTTATCCGGTTAAAAACACTCCCTACCAATTACCTGGTGGGTTTACTATCTAAACAGATCACCTACCTGGCGGTTACCATGCTGCAGGCAGCGGTTATATTTTCTATGGGCATATGGTTGTTCCCTGTTTTTGGGTTACCTGCCTTAAACGTACCAACAGATCTGCTGGCGCTCGTCATCGTCACCATTATTTGCGGCTGGTGTGCGGTAAGTTATGCCATGTGTGTGGGTGTTTTTTCGAATACCCAGGAGCAGGCCAACGGCTTTGGCGCCGTATCTATTGTAATACTGGCCTGTATAGGCGGGCTAATGGTACCCAGCTTTGCCATGCAGGGTTTTGCTAAAACTGCAGCCAATATTTCACCAATGCACTGGTGCCTGCAAGCATATTACACGCTGTTTTTGGAAGGCGGAAAACTCAAAGATGTTATAAATAATATTATACCTTTATTCCTGATAACCCTATTGCTCCAGGGAATTACCTATGCGGGCTTAAAAAGAAAGAACTTAATATAAATGGAAACTACCGAATTAAAAGAGCAGCTTAAGCGTCAGATCATCCAATTTTTAAACCTTACCGACCTTACTCCTGCTGATATAAGTGATACAGAACCGCTATTTGGCGAAGGACTGGGCCTCGATTCTATCGACTCGCTCGAGCTGATCGTATTGTTAAAAAAAGAGTATGGTGTAGACATTAAAGACCCGAGAGAGGGCCGTAAAGCATTGGTAGATGTAGCTACCATGGCCGATTATATCCAGGCTAATAGTCCAAAATAATACGAAAGTACTTGCTGTTACTAACGCTAAGCGTAGTAACACTCCTTTGCTAAGTAATATTGAGTCCGGCAGTTTCCGAAGGCAAATGCAGCCATCTGAAGCTGCCGGCTTTTTTTATACCTTATTCGGTGGCCGATACGAGCATCAGCGAATGATATTTACCCTGGTAATGGTTATAATATAAAATATTTTTAAGTGCCTTTTGAGGCTGGTTTGCTCCCTGCAAAACCGTAGCCGGCACCTCACCCCTTTTTAAAATATTTGCCGCCAGCCATAATGCAAATGATGACGAGGTAGGATATTCGCCGCACAGGTGTTTATAAACACCTGTGGTGTTACTTTTGAACAGCGATTGCTCCAAATTTTCATAGATCGCATCGTTGGCCAGATCACCATTTTTACCGGCGATCACCAGGCTAAGATCTTCAGCTACCAATCCGTTTTTCCTTAAAAAAGCTGTAATGGCTGCGTGCAGATCTGCCGGCTTGTACAAGGTTTTTAAATCCGTCAATTCTGCCAGATCCTCGGGAGATGAATTGTTAGAAAGCAGCGTAAAAGCCGCCCCCTCCCCGCCTATAGTGCCTTTGGATCTTTGTTTATACAGTTCAATATTTGATATGGGCGAACGCTTGTAAAGGCCCAAACGGGTAAAAACTTTAAAGCTGGTATCTACCATTTCATCTATCCCCCCTACCAATACGGTATCAGCTTCCTGCTCTTTTAACAGCATAACGGCATCAAACAAAGCATTTTCAAAAGAAACACCTTTATGCACAAAGGTGCTGTTATAACTATGGCACTTCAGCATCAGCGCTATTTGCGCTGCAACCGTGTTGTGGGTGCTTTGGATAAACGCTGTCGGCGGCAGCATCTCTTCGTTCAGTTCAACTATCCGGGTTAAAAAAGTGATGGTATCTTCCATACAACCAAAGGCTGTACCTGTAATGATTGCCCCCGGCATCTCGGTTTTGCCCAAAGCCAGGCACTCTTTGGCAGCAGCCACACCCATTTTGATCACATGGCTCATCCGCCGGATTAATTTGGGATCGATATAGTTTTTATAATCCGGCTCAACCGCTTTTAAACGGGTGCCGGTATACTCCAAAACGTTCTGCAAAAAGGCAGGATTAGCCAGGGTATTTTGGGCAGATATTGCGGCGGCCGACCTGATATATATCTTCATATTAAACAGCCGAAAAAATTAAAGATGTGCAATTCCCACCAAAGCCAAATGAATTGGACATTACATGGTTAACCGGTTGCTCTTCCTGGAAATGCTTCTCGGGCTCAAAAGGCAATTCGGTTATGCGGGTTTTAAAACGCAGATTAGGATAGATGATCTTATGCCGGATGGCCAGAGCAGAAAACACCGCTTCGATACCACCACTTGCACCAAGGGTATGCCCCGTGAATGATTTGGTAGAGCTCATGGGGGGATAATTGGGATGAAATACCCGCTTTACCGCTGTACCCTCGGCACTGTCGTTATTTGGCGTGCCGGTGCCATGCAGGTTGATATAGCTGATATCCGCCGGGCTTAGGCCGCTTTTGGAAAGTGCACCCGTCATGGCCATATAAGAGCCGGTGCCATCCGGAGATGACGCGGTTTGATGGTAAGCGTCATTGCTGTTATTGTAGCCGCTTAATTTACAATACATGGGTTTGCCTAAAGTTGCTGCAACTTTTTCTGATACCAGCACCACGTAACCGGCACCCTCGCCCAAATTTAAGCCCTTCCGCTCCTCATCAAATGGCTTACAAAAATCATCATCCAATATCATCAGCGTATTGAATCCATTCAGCGTAAATTTGGTCAAAGCATCCGCACCTCCCGCTACCACAACGTCGGCAACGTCGTTCCGGATCAACCGGGCACCGTAAAAAATAGCATTGGCAGATGAGGAACAAGCCGTGCTGATCGTGGTTATAAAATCGGTTATCCCAAGCTTATCGGCTACAATTTCGGTAACGCTGCCGCACTCATGATCATATACACTCTTTAATTTCCCCTTGTTATTATCGGCTAAAAAATCAACAAAAAAATCTTCGCTCTTATCCATCCCGCCCACGGTGTTTGCCGAAATAAACCCGGTACGCAGGTTGGCAATTCCGGGGATATTGGCATCTGCCAGTGCCTCCTGTGCAGCAGCCAGGCTGAGTAAGGTGGTACGGCTGTTGTAATCAATTAACCCAACCCGCCCGGCCAGTTCTTCGTTGGATAGCTTTACTTCTGCAACGGGCAGCTTACCCTCATATACGGTATCAAACAGGGTAATACCGGCCATACCGGCCGTCTCGTTTTTAAATGCGGTTAAATGTTCGTTCACATTGTTACCGATGGCAGAAATAACGCCAACTCCCGCTATGTAAATGGTTGCCTCTGTACTCAATTTGGTAATGTTAATTAGCCCTGTTAAAAATACGGTTCATGTTCGCCGGTGTAAACAAATCAGCTGATTGAATTTCTTTCTTTTCAATCAAAAACAACGTGGCTTTATATTCTTCGCCCAGTACATCCACCCAGCCGCAGATACATGCATCCAGGATGCCATGATTCAGCAAATAGGCCACCTGGCTATGCATAAAAGCCGCATCAAATGTTTCCTGTAAAAAAAATGCCTGCTCGCCTTTGAATTTATTCCTGATGCAAATTTCTCCAATAACAATATTGGGCAAAGTGTAAACAAACACCGAAGGACTCGGAATCTCGCTTATCGTATCGTGGTATTTAAGGTCGTTATCTAAACTGGAATTGCAATTGGCGATAACTAATCCAATTTTCCCGGCTTGGTAATTTTCCTGTATATTTTCGTTCTGAAGCAATACCTCCGATGCCAGCCAACCGAGCTTGCTCAGGTTATCCATTTTATAAAATTTAGGATAAGTTACTTTCAGCTGTTGGTAAATATACACCAGGAATTCCTGTAAAGAAGCATCCGGATTGCTAAATATCTGTTGCTCGTTTTTAAACACAGTGCTGCCGGCAATGGAACAATTTGCAGTTATGTAGTTATTTATAAGCAACTTATTTATTTAACTAATTACCAAAAATATTATTTTTTACCAATAACCATGGCAGCATTACAACCCCCAAACCCAGAAGCTGTTTTTAAAAAGGTGTTTGTTTTAATCATGGTCTGCGTTGGGCTCACCTTCATTTCATGGGTAACCCCGTTATGCTCGTAGCCGGGGGTTGCAATAAGCAACCCCTGAACAGCCTCTTGGATAGAAATAACAGATTCAATTAATCCTGCCGCGCCCAGCGTATGGCCGTAGTAGCCTTTTAAACTATTTATAGGTGTGTTTTGTAGCCCGGCAAAGGTGATAGCACTGGCCTCCATTTCGTCGTTATAGGGGGTGGCTGTGCCGTGTGCAGATATAAACCCAATATCGGCCGGGCGTTTGCCGGCATTTGCCAAAGCATCTTTTATGGCCTGCCCCAATTCTTCACCGGTGCGCGACGGGCCAGAAATATGGTTAGCATCATTGCTTACCGAACCGCCCAAAACCTGCAAATTATCTTTGTACTTGCTGTTGGTTGATAATATAACCGTTGCAGCTCCTTCGCCTAAATTCAAACCGTTACGCCCGCTATCAAACGGTTTACATACAGCATCGCTCAATGCCTGGAAGGATTGAAATCCGGATAGCACAAACCTGGATACTTCATCTGCACCCGTTACCACTGCATGGTCATATTGCCCGGATTTTAATAAACGCATGGCGGTAATCAACGCCAAAACCCCGGAAATACAGGCGTTTGAAATAACTACGGGGGCGTTCACAAACCCAAAATGTGCTGCAACTAATTTTGCAGAAGCCGGCAGCGCAATCCGGGCGTTAAGCTCCGGGCTACTCACTTCCGTATCCAGCAGGCCAATGTTGCCTTTGGTAGAAGAAACGATTAAAACGGTACGGCTATTCTCTGCGTCGATGCCGCTTATTTGCAGGGCATCAGCAACAGATGCAACAAGCATCCGCTCAAAGCGGGTATACCGGTTATCGGAATCAGCGAGAAATGTTTCGTCCCCATCAAACAGAGCGGCAAAGAAAGGCCGGGCAGACAATGCCGGATCGCTGCGTTGTATCACAGCTGTTCGCCCGGCCTTTAAGGCTGCGAAATTTGCGGCAGTGGTTTTCCCTAACGGAGATAAAATATTATCCGCAACCACATACACGCCGCGTGCTATGTCTTCGCCTGCACTGTTCATTTGCTTGGTTTATTGCCGTTAACTAATCGGCAAACGCAGTAATATGTTCGTTGTTTTCCAGGAACTCTTTTATCCGCTGCAAGTCTTTATACTTTGGCTGATCCTCCACAAATTTCGGGAAGATCCCCCTGGCCTGATCATACAGGGCGCGGGATACCGATGAGAGCTTATCCTGGCAATTCAAATAATCTATCGCCTGTAAAATAGTCATCAGGTGGATGCCCAGCACTTCAAACGAGTTATCGATAACGCGCTTGGTCATCAGCGCAGCATTACAGCCCATGCTAACAATATCCTGGTTATCATTATTATTCGGGATGCTGTGTACATACATGGGGAATGACAGGGTTTGATTCTCCGCCACGGTAGAGGTAGCCGTGAACTGCATCCCCTGCATGCCAAAGTTAAAGCCCAGCACGCCCAGATTTACAAATGGCGGCAGCTTTTGGTTCAGCTTACTGTTGAGCAGATAGTTCAGCTGGCGTTCGGCCAGCATACTTAGCTTGGTGATCGCAATCTTTAGTTTATCCATCTCCAGCGAAACGTAATCGCCGTGGAAGTTGCCACCGTGAAAAATATTCTGGTTCTCGTGATCGATAACCGGGTTATCGTTTACCGAATTCAGTTCGTTCACTACCACATGCTCCGCAGATTTGATGGTGTCATAGATCGGCCCAAGCACTTGCGTTACACAGCGCAGTGAGTAATATTCCTGCACCTTATCCTCAAATACTTCCTGGTCTAAATTATCGGGGTTGTATAAATGTTCAGAACGGTCACGGATCAGTTGACTGTCTTTTAGGATCTCCCGCATCATAGCGGCAATCTTATTTTGCCCCTTATGGTGTTTTACAATATTAAGCTCTTTAGAAAAATGATCGTCAAACGCCTGTACCACCTCGTTGATCATCGCTGAAAACAGCAGCGACCAGTTTAATAATTTCTGCGCCTGGATGATATTGATCATCCCGATACCCGTCATTGCGGAGGTACCGTTAATAATGGCCAAACCTTCCCGAATGTGGATGGTCAACGGCTTAATGTTGAATTTGTTAAAGATCTCGATAGTTGGATGAACACCATCTTCAAACAGCACTTCGCCTTCACCAATCAGGATCAAACCCAGGTGTGCCAGTTGTACCAGATCGCCGCTTGCGCCTACGCCGCCATGCTCGTAAATGCAGGGACAAATATTATGGTTGATCAGCTCTTTCAGGATCTCGACAGCCTCGGGATGCACGCCCGAATAAGCCTGCATAAAGCTGTTTAACCGCGCTATCATTAACGCCTTTGACAGTTGTGCAGGCATCACCTTGCCGCTGCCGGATGAATGGCTGCGAATAAGGTTATACTGCAACTGCAGTATATTCTCCTCGGTTACCTTGTATTGTGCCATTGGCCCAAACCCGGTATTGATGCCGTAGATCAACTTATTGGACGAAAACTGCCGGAGAAATTCAAAATTAGTATTCACCTTTTTCAAGGCGGTTTCATCTAATGCAATCTGCTTTTGTTTGAATATCAGTTCCGAGAAATCAGCTAAGGAAAGGACATTTTGTCCAACAAGTATCATGGGCAAGTTTTTCTGTCGATGGTGAATAATAATTGGCTAAAGTATAAAATATATGCAAAAGCACCCTTATGTAAAAGCAATTCGGGCTATTACGGGCGCCTATCTATAAACTTGATGGGCTTGCGGCTGGCATCGCTGAACTGCATTTTTTGTATCTCTTCAACCGATAGGTATTTAATATGCGGGCTAACGCGCAACCGGGCCTGCAGGTACGCCCTGATGCGGTGATCGCATTCTTCGTTATCTTCGGCGGGCACCAGGTAAAGCAATACCTGGTCGAGCCCAATTTCATCCGGGTACACTTCTATCACAAAATCAAGGATCTCTTCCCGCTCGTTCAGCAGATCGAACAGTGCCGGCGGGTACAGCGTGGTACCTTTAAATTTGATCATCTGCTTTTTACGGCCAATGATAGATGACAGGCGCAAACTGGTTCGGCCGCAGGCACAGGGCTCATCAAAATACATACAGATATCGCCGGTTTTGTAGCGCAGCAGCGGCATCCCTTCAACTCCTAATGTGGTAATGGTAACCTCGCCGGGCGTATATGGCGCAACCGGCTGATTTTGCTCATCCAGTAACTCCACAATCAGCAGATCAGGCTGGTAATGGCCGCCTTTGCCTTGGGTACACTCCGTAAAAGCGGTTTGCATTTCTGTACTGGCGTAAGTAGAAAACAGCTGGATATTCCAGGCTTCGGTGATTTTTTTACCGAGAATGTTCAGGCTGAAATCGGTATTGCGGATATTCTCTCCGATACAGATGGCTTTCTTCACCGATGTCTGGTTAACATCGATGCCGGTCTCTTTTGCAAACTGTATGAGTTTTAAAATAAACGACGGTACCCCCACAATAGCTGTTGGTTTAATGCGCTTAATGGTTTCCCATTGCAGAGCAGGTACGCCGGGGCCCAAACGTACCATCCCTGCACCCAATTTACGAATGCCGGAATAATAGGCGATACCGGCCATAAACTGCCTGTCCAGCGTTAGCATCAGCTGATAGATATCATCGCTGGTACCTTCGGCGCACAGGAAAGAATTGTACTCGTTGTAAGCCAGGCGGTTGAGGTCGTTTTCGGTGAGGGCTATAGTAACCGGGCTGCCGAGCGTACCGGAGGTAGACATATATTCCACCACATCACGCGGAGCCACACACAGGAATTCGTCATTGCGCTGCTGCAGATCATCTTTTGTGGTAACGGGGATCACCGATAGATCGGCAACCGAAGTGATCGTACGGTAATCTACCTGGTGCAGGGCGAACAGCTCTTTATAGAACGGGGAATTAGCAGCCACATAAGCTAACAGTTCCTGTAATTTTCTTTCCTGCAGTAAAGTGGTCCCTTCGGGCTTCTCTTTTATCAATTCCATGTATTCCTCTATCGTAACCAACTCACCATCTATCGCATCTTTGCCGCGGCTATAAGCACTGTGCGGCTCTCATTTTTAGGCCGAGCCGATTCCAAATTTAAGAAAAAAGACCGGCAGGCAACTATCAATGTGATACTTACTCCATAAACATGACACGCAAAACAAGCCGAAGTTTAATTTGTAACGTATGTAAAGTATTATGTTTAAACACCCAATGATGTTAGTCGCCCTGCTTGTGATTACTTTCAGCACGACTGCCCAAGTAAACAACCCGGTGAGATACAAGGATTTCGTTTTCCCCAATGTAAGCAAAACAGAAGACTTGACCTACAGCCCCGGCGATGATAAAGACCAGAAAAAAGCCCACCTATTTGATTTGTACGAGCCCGCGGGTGATAAAGCCACCGCCCGCCCGCTGATTATATGGATGCACGGCGGGGGCTTCAAATTCGGATCAAAAAACGCATCAGGCATTAAATTATGGAGCGAAACATTTGCCAAACGCGGATATGTATGCGTAGCGCTGAATTATACGCTAAGTAAGCACTACCCGTTCCTGCATGTAGACCAGCTGCTCACCAGCGCTTATATGGCGGTGCAGGATGCCCGTACTGCCGTTGCGTATTTTAAAAAGAACGCCAAACAATATCATATCGACCCAAACAAGATCATTTTAGGCGGAAACTCTGCCGGCGGCATGATCGCCCTTCAAGCAGCCTACACCAGTAATGCCGAGCTTGGTAAAATGGCCGCTATGCCGGATTCAATCCCGGGCACTAAAGCAACCGAAATGCTTAAAGTTGCAGGGGTAATTAATTATTGGGGCGCAATATTCAACACCGACTGGCTGAAGAACGCCCGGGTGCCCATCGTAAGCGTACACGGCAGCAAGGATGGTATTGTGCCCATAACTCACAAAAGTGCCCCGCTTTTCGGCAGCGTGTCCATTCACGAAAAAGCCGACGAGTTGAAGATCCCCAACGATCTGAAGATCTACGAAGGTTATTCGCATGAATTGCAGCGGCACTTCAACCCTTTGTTCAACCTTGGCAAAAGCACCAAATCGCGTTGGCTGGAAGCGGGGCAGTTCACCGCAGACTTTCTTTACGCCAATGTTATCAAATAACGAAAACACCTCTGATAAACAATAATTAAACTTTGGCGTTTAACTGATGTCTTACACAATAAATTAACCAATTAAACATGAAACTGATACGCACCGTTTTAATTGCAGTGATCATCATGACCAGCTTTGAGTTTGCTGATGCATCGCCATTAATGCCGGCACCAGCGGAAACCTTCCAGATCAGGAGACCGCCGCCGCCACCAGATCCCTTGCACATTTTCAGCAAGCGCCCGCGCCGCAGAGTAGTAAGACATCGCCGCGGAAAAGTGCGCATTAAATTACCGCCACGACCACCGGCGCCACCGCGTCCGTTCTAAAATATGAAGAGGCCCCTGGTTTAAAAATCAGGGGCCTTATTTGTACTTAAATTACCTCAAAGAAAGAAAGCCTTAGCTGCCCACTCCCCCCACAACAAAAATCAACAAACTCCTTGCCCCGTGTGCTCCCAATACCAGCGATTGTTCTATGTCGGCAGTTTTGGATGGGCCGGCTATAAAAGTGGCAAAACCGTGATTGCTGCCTTGGGTACGCAGGTAGGCGGCGTGCATATCCGGCACAATATCTTCCGCGCGCACCACCAGGGCCAGGTGCTGGCAAATAAACGGCAGCACACGGGTACCCATTTGCTTTTCGGTAAGCCACAAGGCACTGTTCTCGGCTACGCCAAACTCTGCCTGTAATATCGCTAAATCTACATTAGCCATTTCGTGCGGGGTTTCATTGGCAAACAACGCGGCATCTTTGGCTACGCCTAAAAGCTCGGGGATGGATGTTAATACCCTTGCGCCGCTAATGATACTCAGGTGATCTTTAATTTCAGCAACGTTGTTTACATCAATCACTTTACCGCCTACATTCCCGGCAATCGTTTTAAAAGTATCCAGCAAATCAGCCTTATCGCAGAGCTTATTTTCCCATCCGGTAACGCCCGGCGCAGCTACCAAAGGCGGCTGGTTGCGGCGTACATCTGCCAATATCTTTTCCCTTGCAGTCATATTCTTATTTAACTCTTTCCTGATCCTGTCTCCTGAATTCTTGATTCCTGATTTCTAACTCCTGACTCCTGAATTCCTGATTCCTAACTCTTGAATTCTTGTCTCTTATATCTTGATTCTTGTCTCTTGATTCTTGCCCCCTTGCCTCTTAAGACCTGTTCTTCGCGTACCATTCCCCGAATGATTCCTTTGGTACATCGGGCATGTCGCGCTGCTTATACCAGGGATTTAGCGGGTTGTTCATGGCAAAAGGCGCGTGCTTCATTACCCACCTCCCGGCCTTACCTGCAACTCGGTAAACTTTTGGCGATGAAAGGGTATAGGCCATGGCCTGCATGGCGGCGGCTTTCTTTTTATCGCCGTAACCTTCTTTTATAATTACCTGCCGCCATTTGTAAAGCTGTTCGTGGATATCGATCTTAACCGGGCAAACATTGGTACAAGACCCGCAAAGCGTTGAAGCAAATGGCAGGTCGGCGTATTGCTTCATATCTAAATTCGGCGCCAGTATAGAGCCTATCGGCCCTGCTACCGCCGTATGATAGCTGTGCCCGCCACTGCGCCGGTAAACCGGGCAAGTGTTCATACAGGCTCCGCAACGGATGCATTTAAGCGAATTGCGAAAATCCTCACGGCCAAGCTGAATGCTTCGGCCGTTATCAACCAAAATAATATGCATTTCATGCCCTGGTCGCGGGCGTTTAAAATGACTGGAATAAGTGGTAATAGGCTGCCCGGTAGCACTACGGGTAAGCAAGCGTAAAAATACGCCAAGGTGCTTGCGTTCAGGGATCAGTTTTTCGATCCCCATGCTGGCAATGTGCACATCTGCCAGGTGGGCGCCCATATCTGCGTTCCCCTCATTGGTACATACTACAAATTCCCCGGTTTCTGCCACGGCAAAATTTACACCGGTAAGCGCTGCTTTACGCGATAAAAAAGTGTTTCTTAAATGGATCCGGGCAGTTTCCGTTAAAATCTGCGGGTCAGATTCCCCCTTCTCGCTGCCCAGGTGCAGGTGAAAAATATCGCCAATTTCTTCTTTCTTTTTGTGGATACAGGGCAATACGATATGGCTTGGCGGCTCCTTTGCCAGCTGAACAATAAGTTCGCCCAGGTCAGAATCCACCACATTGATCCCCTGTTCTTCCAGGTAATGGTTGAGATGGCATTCTTCCGTCAGCATCGATTTGCTTTTCACCATCTGGTGAATTTGATGCTTTTTTAAAATACTGAGCACAATCTCGTTGTGTTCTTTGGCATCGGCCGCCCAGTGCACGTTAATACCATTGCTTATGGCATGCTTTTCAAATTGCTCCAGGTAATTAGCCAGATCTGACAATACATTGTGTTTGATCTGCGAAGCTGCCTCCCGCAATTCCTCCCAATCAGGAATCTGGTGAGATGCCTTATCCCGCTTTTGGCGAACCCACCAGAGGGTTTCATCGTGCCATTCTACGCGCTGCTCATCTTTATTAAACGCCTCTGCAAGTTCTGCATGGTCTTTCATATCGCTTCCTCCTTTACACCGTTCAATATCTCGGCAATATGGATCACTTTTACTTTACTATTTTGCCTTTTCAAAATGCCTTCCATATGCATCAGGCAGGACAGATCCGCAGCCGTGATATATTCCGCACCATTCTGGATATGGTCAGCCACGCGATCCTTACCCATCTTGGCAGATACCGCCTCCTCTGCCACGCAAAAAGTACCGCCGAAACCACAGCACTCGTCTGCCCGCGTAAGCTCCACCATTTGTATGCCTTCCACCATATTTAACAAACTGCCGGGTTTAGAAAAAGGCGCAGCAGTCAGCTCCGTCATTTGCGCTAGTTTGAGTCCGCGTTGCCCGTGGCAGCTTTGATGCAGCCCCACCTTGTGCGGAAACTTCGCGGTTAATTTTTCTACTTTTAATACATCGGTTAAAAACTCCGTAAGCTCATAGATCTTTTTGCGGATCCCGAGTGCAGCTTGCTCGTTATCTTGCGCGTGCAGGTGCTCCTTAATGTGCAGGGCACAACTGCCAGAGGGTGATACGATGTAATCATACGCTGCAAAGTTTTTTACAAACAGATCATTGCAACCCCCGGTTAGGTGTTCGTAACCGGAATTGGCCATAGGCTGCCCGCAGCAGGTTTGCTGAGCCGGATAAGCCACCTCCACACCAAGCTTTTCAAGCAACTCCAGTGTGGCGATAGCTGCGCCGGGATAAAACTGATCGACGTAGCAAGGGATAAAAAGGCCTACTTTCATGTAATGATTACGCGGTTATACTTATTTTGTTGTATTAATTTTCTTATCTAAACCGGCAAAGCCGCAGCGGGCGAATATAAATCATAAACTTTCAACTTAGCAAAAATTGACAAATTGCCAGCTTGCTCCCTGCTGCACTGCTTCATAACCCCAGTTGCTCAAATTGCTTAATTATCGCTTTGGTGATGATGGCATATCCTTTATCTGAGGGATGCAAACCATCAAAAGTTACGTTGCTGGCCGCTGTCGGGTAGGGATATTCATCTGTAACCGGGTTAAACGGCACTGCTATGTACCCGGGATATTTATAATTGACGTATAAACCAGTTACCGGGTCTTTTAAACGCTTGAACTTTACAGCCTTTTCAACCGCTAATTTTTTGTTGTGATAAAGGTCCACCACCGGGATCTTTTCAAATTGCCCTATCGAATCTATTGCATCGGCAAAAGCTGCCAGCGTTTGCCCGTTTTTGGATTTGTAAGAGCCAAATGCATTGTTCTTAGCATCGTTGATGTATACAAAGTCACCACGCTGCATCGGGGTGATCAGCAGGATTTTTGCCTGCGGTTTGAGGCTGCGGATTTTATTGATAATGATCCGGAAGGATCCATAAACCGTGGCATTGCCTCTATTGGTTTTGTAATCCGCCAGCGCACCCAGTGGCCTGCCCTGCCACCAGTCATTCGTGCCTAAAAATACCGAATAGGTATCGGCTTTGGTGAGGCCCAGGCTATCTATCCGGCTGGCTATATTGCCTGATGTCCATCCGTTGTATCCCTTATTGATGTAATGCAGCCCAGGAAAATGCTCGGCAACACCAGTCAAATAGCCTTTAGTAACGCGGTTCGCCGTTTCATTACGGTGATCGTTCAGGTAAGTGATCGAATCGCCGATGGCCACCCAGGTTGTTTCCCGGTTGCTGAATGAGCTAAGCAAGCCTATGCCCAATAAAACAGCAACTGTTAGTTTGATAATTCTCATTGTTGCGGCAATTTATCATTTAACCTTTATAATTTTAATACCCTTTGGCGCTTTCACTTCAATATTAACGCTGCCATTCGCCAGCCTTGTATTTTTGATGCTGACAATACCCAACGGCGTGGGGAAAGTGCCTTCTGCATATTTCAGATCGCCCAAATGCGGTGCAATCTTTAATACCCGGCAACCCGGCGCCATTAAATTAACGCCCAGCACATATTGGGTAAGCCATGGCGTTGGGCCCGACGCCCAGCCGTGGCTTAAACTATGCCGAAACCCTTTATAACAAAACGCGCCGTAATCCCCATGGATATCTTTTTTACCTGCAGGCACCAGTTCATCTATTCTTGATGCATTGGGCAGCCAGTCGATATTAAAATCTTCCCAAAAGGTGGTTGCACCTAATGAGAGCATAGGCCCCCAATAATTGCGGATAGCATCCACCCCACCCTGGTAATCCCCTGCATTAGCTTTGGCGTTCAGCATGTAATAGCCAAAAAAGGTGGAGTAATTGTGTACGCCGCCTGCCGACAGGATCTGGTTTGCCTTTTCAGCCGGCATCAGGCCCGAGAGCGAAAGCAAAGCCGCCGCTTGTTTGGAACTGCCCGGATCGGGTACGTTCTTTTTCAAATTGGCTACCGCGGCTTTGCACCGGGCTGCGGTAGCAGGATCATTTAAAACCGTGCTGAGCTCTGCCCCGGCATTTAAAGTCATCACCAGCATAGCCTGCAGGCCCGCGTGGATTGCCTTCGGGTCAGTGCTGGAGGGCCAGTCTAAAAAGCGGGCACCATCGTTCAGGCTTTCGCTGTTATTGGCATCAATTTTTTGAGCAAACTGATTGAGCAAAGCAGTTAAGTATATTTTTTGCTTTTTTAGATAGGCCAGGTCGCCGTTGTGCATATACCAATCGCGCTGAATGAGAACCCACCACATCGAGTAAGACACCATACCGTTCATGTATTCGGGCAATGGGGTAATGTCACGTGCCAGATCCAGGCTTTTGGTTACCACATTGCTATTACCAAACACCGCTGCTATGGTTGATGTTTCGGGGTGCATATCACCCACCCAAACCAGGCGGTCGCGTTTGATGCCATCCCAAAGATAATCCTGCATATTGAGGTGTACGGTATAAGCCCCGGTCATCCAGATCTTGTTTAGTAAGGTATCACTGCTTTTGAACGAGCCGAGGTACGGAATATCGCGGTAAATGAAAATTGCGCGTGCTTCTTTAAGTTTTAGCTGTGCATTATCATCCAGCAGATCTATCCGCACAAACCGGAAACCGGTGTTACCCACCTCCAGTTTACCCAGCCAGGGCAGCGAGATCACAAAATCGCGCATGGCATGGTCATTGGTTGCACCCTTTACAGTATCGATGTCGCTCATGGCCTCACTTGCTGATTCGCCAAACCTGATGCGAACCCTCACCGGTTTGCCTCCCCGGGATTGATCGGTAACCAGCTGCAGCCCGCCGTGCATTTCGCGGCCAAAATCCAGCAGTAAGCCAGCTTTGCCGGTAGCATCATTTTCCATTACGCACAGGTCCTTACCCGAAAGGTCGGCCTGTCCATCACCCGGCTTCAATAAGCGTTCGGCATTTTTGATATGGCTGGCCGCACCCGGCGCTTGCCATAAAATGCGCACAGGTGAAAGATACCGCCGAACAGTCTCCTCGGTTTGCACATCTTTAAGATGTGTACCGGCAAAAACCGGCGGCAGCTGCGCGTAAGTGCTCCTGGTAAAAAAAAGCAATAATGGGAGAATATATAATTTGATCTTGCTCATGCTGCCTTTAATAAATTATTTCATCAATTTTTACCGGGCCCAACAAGCCGGATGATTCCAATGAAGCCTTTGCATCCGGACTGTAATTTGCCGATGTTTTTCGCTGATCTTTGGGCAGCCGCTGATCACCTACCAATCGGTTTGCCCAGGTATTAACCACTTTTATTTCAATTTTATTTTCGCCCGGCTTTAGCGCTTTTGTAATATCCAGCCGGTAAGGCGGGGTCCATGCGCCGCCTACATCTATGCCGTTTACCTTCACTTTGGCAATTGCCCGGGCAAGGCCAAGGTCGATAAAATAATTTGCACCCTTTGTTACCTGCTCCACTTTAAAGGTATTATGGTAATAGGCAGTGCCCGAATAATATTTGATGCTGTCGTTTGCATTTACCGTCCAATCCGTCAGCGTATTAAAAACCACCGGGTTTGCAGGCCCGCGCCGCGCTTTATCAAAGTTTACCGTCCAGGGTTGTGTAATGGCTGTGGTATGTACAGGCGAAGGGTAATTGGCTTTTTTTGTATTACTTGTCGCCACATTGTTTCTAAAGATCACGAAGGCACTTTCAAAAGGCTCCAGCTGCATATTGATTTGGGTTGTACCTGCATGCTGCGTGTACACCGGCAGGTTGCGCATGGCACCGGTTACCGCATCCCACAGCTCGGGGATTTTGCCCGTGATACGAAAAGCGGTAGAAAATTTTACCGGGGTATCCTTTTGGTTGGAGATAAAATAGATGGCCCCTTCGTTTAGCTTGCGGTGGATAAACAGTACTGGTTCGCTGCCGGAAATTTTCAGATCCGGTTTCACCTTAATCAGGTCCAGCGTTTGTTGCAGATCAATTCCATTAATTACCATCCCTTTTCCGTAGTGATGAACTTTATTCCTGGTACCATCAACATTACCCCAAAGTTCGGCGGCAATGCTTTTTACCTGCTCGTCTGCTGCCGGATAACCGGCCAAACTTGGCGAGCGCTCCGGCTTTGGACCAAGAACAACAGCGCCTTGTTTTACCAGTTCTTTTATCTTAACAAGCAGTTCCGGGCGAATGGTTTGCAGTTTGGGCAGTACCAGTACGCTATAGCTAATGCCGTTTGGTAAAACAAGCTTGCCATTTTTTACGGTTAGCCGCTGTTTAATCACATCACCGTTAATATAATCGAAAGCGTAACCCTGCGGCAATGCCGGGTCCGTCACCCCGATCATCTTTGGTGCATCCTCGCCAATAAAATAAGCAACATCGGCCACATACTGCCCCTGCTGCAGCATCATATTACTGCGTTTAATGTATTTGAGAAACACATCCATATCATAAAACCAGGTGTTGAGCCGGTTAAACTCTACTCCAAACCAGGCGTTAAAGCCCGGTATGGCATCATCATTTGGCTGCTGGACATATACATGCATCAGGGTATTGTTAATACCTTCGGTAAAAAACCTGTCCCCGCGTTTTTTAAACATGGCCGGGTACCGCCTGAACTCCGCACCTGCAGCGGTAAATGATTCTGCGGAAACCTTTGTTTTACCGTAGATATGGGCCGAAGACGATGCAGCCCGGTTTTCTATATCGCCCAGGTCACCCTCGCTCCAAAACTCGCCGCCAACCTCGTCCGACTGGCCGCCGTATTGCAAAAACTCGCCCGGGAACCCCCAGTGACCATAGTTTTCCAGCCAGGTAGTAAGGCCGTATTTGTGGCTGATCTCCCGGAGCCCGCCTACGTATTTAAACGAAACATCATCAGCAATTAAGCGCCTCAAATCCCAAAGAAACCTGTCGGATTGATCTTCGCTGCCAATCACAGTCCCTTGCAAAACGGGGATGTAAGGTGTTGGATCGTAGTTGTATTTTTGTTTGAATTCCGCTATCAGGTCGTCGGTCCAGTTTTGGCCGCCGGTTTCGTAACTGTCCTCCACGGTTACTTTCCATGATTGCCTGTCCGCCGCAGGAATCCGCCTGATCACTTCGCCTAAAAAAGCTTCAAAATGCGCCGCGATATGCTGCTTGCTCATTTTATCCGCCTCTAAGCCTGTCCCTTCCGGCGGGGCGGGGCTGTTGGTTGCCGTGGTTGGCGTCATGCCGGTGCGCTCAACCATCCAGTTACCGGCAGGCACGTTCCATTTAAGGGTACCGTCAGCAGTCATGAAATGAGAGATATCCATAACTTTTGCCGGGTTGATATAAAAGGACGAAGGCTCATCGGGTTGCTGCGGCCATTGGTAAGCATCCCAAAAAGGGTGCGGATTGGGCCACATTTTAGCCAGTGTTTTTTCGTCGTAATTTTCTACTACCGGTGTACCGGAGAATTTGAGTTCGGTAATTCCGCAATCGTTAGATATGGTAGTAAATACTACCCGGAAGTTTTTCGCCGTGGTAAGTGGCAGCGAGATGGCAGCAGGCGGAAAAGGTACAAAACCGGTATTAATGGCCGGGTTGCTGCGGTCAATTTTAAACTTTCTAAGGGTAACGAAATTATCGTTCACATTTACCTGGATCTCGCCTGCCAACCGAACAGGCTGCTGGGTGGTGGTAAGTGTTAAGCTGCGGACCGTATAAGCCTCTTTTAAGTTAGCGGCTACTGAAAACTGCTGGCCGCCTTTTAAATGAACGGCAGTCTTAGGATCGTGGTCCATTAGGTTACGCAGCGAATCAACATCCGGCGTAGCAGAAAGTACTACTTTTTGCCTGCTGATATCATCACCGTAGCCTGGTGCAACCGGGTAGGCCAAAACTTTTACATCCTGGAACAATTCCTTTGGCTTAAGCAACTGTCCGTTGAATAATGCCGGGCCTTTCAGCATTTGTTTAGATGAGGTAAGGTAGCGCATGGACTGCTCCGGTTTAACCCAGGGCCCACCCGACTGGCTCCAGCCGGGGCTATTGAAAAGCCCGATCTGGATATTCAGCCTGGTGGCAGTTTTAAGGGCGGTATGCAGAATATCCCACCACTCGTCCGAAAACATTTTAATCTTGCCTTGAGGGACGTTATCCAAACCGATATTACCAATAAAGGCACGGTTGATACCCACTTTTTTCATGGCCTCCAGATCTTTGATCACCCCTTCTTTAGAAATATTGCCGGAGATCCAATACCAGTAAATACTGGTTTGAACGGAGTCGGGAATGTTTACAAAGCCTGATTCGATAGCGCGAAAGTTGGCAGGTAATCCCTGCTTAACGTTTGGTTTTACCTGGCAGAAGGAAGCCCCGCACACCGCTGTAAAAAGAAAAATCACGACAGCTTTTTTTAGCAAAAGGGAAGTGAGCAGATGATTAAAAATAGGGTTGCGGTATATTTTCTCCATGTGGTTTACAAATCTTTTTGCCAGTAGCTGATCCGGCCGGCACAATTCCGGATAGCGGACATGACCCAGGATCTTCAGGCAACAATTTAGATGGCTTATTATTGGTACTGTAATACGCAAGAATACCTGATGAAATTGGCATTGGCAACCTGTGCTGTGCTGACCGGGGAAGGGCGTTAGGTTTTGCAGGAAAGCTAGTGGAAAAACTTAGGAGTTAAATAAAAAACGGTATCTATAAAATAAAGTATTCCATGATAAGACAATACATTTTCATCATGAAGATCCTCTAAAATCAAGCCGATTTCAGGATGGCTGTAATCATTGTTTCGCGTGTGCTTAAACCCGTTATAAATTAGGAAATTTTTCAATTGTTCCTGATTTACGACTTCATCTGAAATAATAAATTCCTGTTGAACAATTGCCTGCAACACATCATCAATTATTTGAAAACCAATAAAATGGTAAGCAGTTGTTTTAAAAAAATAGTTATGAATCAAAAGACTATTAAAATAGTCGAGCCAGGTTTCGTAGAAAATACGCTGATTAGTCTTTAAAACGGTAGCATCGTCGTATCTGTAGACCTTTTGCTCTGCCCCCTCGCCGAGAAAATTAGCAGTTATTACAGGAAGGGTATAGTAAAGCCCTTCTTTTTCAGCAAAAGCTAAGAGTGCTGCTGCTTCTTGATATTTGAATTGCTTCGATGTTTCACTTGACACACTTGTTTGCGCATATCTTCTAAGGAAAGTTTGGGCTTTTTTGAGTTGGCTATCCTCGCCAACCGGTCCATCTCCGAAAATGATATTTTGTAATTCATCTTTTGTCTTTTTCATTAAACATACAAACAAATATACGGTTTTCACTAAATTCTTACTTATTATATAGACGCTCTCCGCGTGTAGTAAAACGGCACCTCTACATGCCCTTTCGATTTCCCTAACACCATGCCGGCAGCTATATTTCCCATGTATTTGAAATCCGTTGATATGGTGGTGATGCCATTCAACAAAACTTTTTTCACAGGAGTTTCATTGTAGGAAATTACGCCAACTTCCTTGCCGACTTTAAGTTTAAGCTCCATCGTTCTTTCCAGCAGGATCACCAGGTCGTCTTCCATCAGGCTGATAAAAACCTCGCCTTTTTTTAAGGGGGCGGTACTGATATCGTTGATCACCTCATGATTGAAGGCATACTGCTGGCAAAAGTGCTGGAACCCTTTAATGATCTCTACCGGGAAGTAGGTTTGATCGGGAAAGATGAGTTTAATGGTATCGTATTTACTCAACGGTTCCTTTGCCTGGCTTAGCGCCCCGTAAATATCCTTTTCAAAATTCTCGTACACCACGCTATATTCGCCACTGATGCCCGGGATGTTTTTATCCAGCAAGATCAGTTTATCCTTCGGGATGGTATTGATGATCTCGTTGGCATTTTCTCCGCCATCGATGAAATGAGGAATAATTACGTAATGCGAATAGTCTTCTTTTTTGGATTGGAGCAGCTTTTTAAACAGCTTAAAATCGTTGTTGTAGATATAAAAATCTATCGCAACATCATCTCCCAGCGCCTGCACCATGGCGTCGTAAATGATCTTTTTATGCGGACTAAGCTTATTGAACAGTAAAAACACTTTTAGCTTTTGGCGAAAGTCCATATTGGAAATGCAGTAGCCCTTACCTGGAAAGGAGTTGACAACGCCAATCTTTTTTAAGTGCTTATAGCTTTTCTGGATGGTATCACGGGAAATATCAAACTGGTAACTCAACTCGTTGATGGAGGGGAGCAGGTAATCCTTTTGAATAACGGCAGCCTCGATGGCATTAACGATAGAATTGGCCAGCTGCAAATATTTTGGTGTTGCAGAGTATTCATCTATCTTAATAAAATCGTAAAAGGTTAACTTTTTCAAATTTAGCTGGCTTGATGTAACCGTAAATGTAATGATCCAAAACTACTAACAAATGCCGGTGGCTAAAATGGCCCGTGAAATGGCATTTCCCGTTGTTCCAAAAAGGTGTTCCAAGATGCTTCGTAAGAAAAATCAAATTCTCTATAAAACATTGAAAATCAAATGTTTATTTAATCTACCTAAAGATCAGGGATGTTCCAATCTGTTCCAACACAGCCCTGCAAATATCTGATATACAGTTAAATAACAAATACAGGTGTTCCACACTACAAAATGGAACAAACGCAATTTAGGCGCTCACAACGTAGCCGGATGATGGCCGGAGTAGTACTTCAATTCGATGATATCGGCAGGCAGCGGCTTGCTGTTCCAGCTTTTGTGAATGGCAATGGCCGTACCTATAGCAGTTGCCTGTGCCATTGAGGCTGCAAATACTTCCAGTTGCGGGTATGCTCTTGCCAGCAGGTTCATATAGATCCTGTTTTTACTAAAACCACCGTCCACAAAGATGCGGTGGATCTGGTTACCGCCCAGGATCAGATTCGTGGCTTGCACCTGCTGATCCATAATATCCGCCACCAGCTGGTGATAGGCCTCTTTGTAATCCACAAAAAAACTCAGTTCACGCGCTGCAAATGCAGATTGGTGCCGTGTAAATGGCAAGTGCGCGATAGCTCCGTTATTTTGCAGCTGACTGATGATACCCGGATCATATTCCACATGCTTTAGTTCTGCTGTTTTGATCTGGAAATGCCGGGCAATACGCTTTATTTGTAACTCATGCTCGTTACCTGCAAAAAGCCGGGATGCCTTTACCGGCTCCCCTTTAAACTGAATATACTGAAGGCAATCGTTTTCCAGTTCCTCATCGGTAACCGGGGAGTTATTAAAAGGATTGAGGCTGATACACCAGGTACCCGTACTGATCAGTACAAAAGGCTCCGTAAAATTAACAAGGTAAGGAATCAGTGCAGCAGAACTATCATGCAAACCGATGCCTACCACATAATCATAACCGGGTTCCTTGCCTTGCATGACAAAATCGGCATTGGTGATCGGCGCAAATTTGCTAATGAGCGCTTCAGCGTAAACCCAATCATGGTAATCTTTTTTGGCAAAATCCCAAAGCCCGGTATGGCAGCCAACGCTTGTAAGATCGGTACAAGCTCTGCCTGTAAGCAGGTAGCTCATATACTGCGGCAAATGCAGGCTATATTTTATCTCGCTGAAAACGTCTGGCTTTTGGTATTTGAGCCGGTACAATTGCATACACGAGTTTAGATTACCCAATACCGGCGATGACGTTTCGCGTGCAAGTTTCGTCTCACCTCCATAGGTTTGGTAAAACTGTTCTTTCAAATCTGCAGGATATTCCTTCAGATAATTATACAGCGGCGCTACAGCATTTCCGCTTTCGCCGATGTGCACAAAACTTGCCCCATAAGTGGAAAAATTGATCGCCCTGATGTTGAATTCTACTAATTTAAAGACCTCACGCAGCGAATCAAAAACTGATAGGCGCAGGCTATCCAGGTTTTCACAAGGGTCGCCGTCTTCGTCTACGGTTTCGTTAAAGCGCGCCGAACGTTCATAAACGATCCTGTAGTGTTCATCGAACAGGAAAAGCTTCTTGTTGGTTTTGCCTACATCAAAAATGGCGATAACAGGTACAGGCTGCATATTCGTTATAGTCCTGTTGCCACTGTTTTTAAACCACGGTCGTTGATCAGTTGCTCCCGTACCTTCAAGTTGCGATAAGCCTCAATCGGGCTGATAGCGCCGCCAATTCGTAAACTTGCTTCTGATACCAGGGCACGTACGTCGGTGCGATAGGCCTGCTGTAAAATCTCCTGTGCCAGGGCTACGTCGTTGTTCTGCTGTGCAATTTGCAAAGCAGGCTTATCAACCAACAACGCCTGTGCATAGGCGATCTTAATCGCCTGGACGGATTGTAGCAGATCCTCTATAGGGTCCTTGACATTATGCGATGCATCGATCATCCAGCCAATGGATGTGGCGTGATCCATGCCCCGTGCATCCATCCCTTCCACCAGTTCATTGAAGATCAGGAAAAGCTGATAAGGATTGATACTCCCCACAGTCAAATCGTCGTCTCCGTATTTAGAATCGTTGAAATGGAAACCGGCCAGCTTGCCCTCCATCAATAAAATGGACACGATCTGTTCGATATTGGTGCCCTGCAAGTGGTGACCTAAATCTACCAGCGTGCTTGCCTTTGCTCCTAATTTGTTAGCCAGCAAAAAAGATTGCCCCCAATCGCCAATTGTTGTGGAATAAAAATTTGGTTCGTAAGGTTTATATTCTACCCAAATCTTCCAATCGTCGGGCAGGGCGGTGTAAATCTCCTGCAAACTCTCCAATGTGTTTTGGAAAGCCGTGCGGAAATTCAATTGCCCCGGAAAATTTGACCCATCCGACAGCCAGACTGACAGTGCTTTTGAATCGAGTTGTTTGCCGTATTTAATCACTTCTATATTGTGTTCAACAGCTTGCCTGCGAACCCCTTTATCCACATGATGCAGCGAGCCAAACTTGTAGCTCAATTCCTGTTCTTTCTGATCCTGGAAAGTGTTGGAATTAACGGCATCAAAGCGTAAACCCAATTGCGACGCCAGCGCTTTTATCGCGGGCGCATTATCCGGGATATCCCAGGGGATATGCAGCGATATGGAATTACTGGATTTGTTCAGCGCATGAATAACACCCACATCTTCAATTTTCTCCTCCAGGCTGCGCGGCTCGCCGCCGCCAGAAAACCTGCCGAAACGCGTGCCGCCGGTACCCAAAGCCCAGCTTGGTATGGCAACATTGAAAGCACTCAGCTTTTCTAAGATCCCATCAAGATTATCAATCTCGCCGGCAACAAAATCGAATTGTCGCTGGTGTTTTTTTATCTGCTGCTGATTGAGGTCATCAATAGCATTCTTCTCTATCTGCATATTGGTTTATTACTTGGTAAAATGAGTATGTTGACCCAGCTCATTTAAAATTTATCGTACAAAAGCTGCCGCAACGCCGCCATCCACATTCAGCACATTTCCGGTTGATTTATTGAGCAACCCTCCTGCAAATGCAAAACAGGCATTAGCGATATCGGCGGGTAAAATAGTTTCGTTCAATAAAGTCCGCTTAGCATAATATGCGGGTAACTCTGCTACTGTAATCCCATAAGCTTTCGCACGGCCTTCGGCCCATCCGCCAGCCCAGATATTACTGTCGCTTATTACCGCATCGGGATTTACCACATTTACGCGGATCCCGTCGGCACCCAGCTCAGCAGCGTTTAACCGGCTAAGGTGTAATTGCGCTGCTTTAGCGCTGCCGTAACCCGCATTATTTGGTCCGCTTACCAATGCGTTCTTACTTACAATATTGATGATATCTCCGCCAATGGCTTGCTTTTGCATTACGGCAACCGCAGCCTGTGTTACCAAAAACTGGCCCTTAACCAGCACATCATACAACAGGTCCCAATCTTTTTCAGTATGCCCGGCGATGGTTTTTGAGATAGACAATCCCGCATTGTTTACGATCAGATCCACCCCTCCAAAAGCCAGTATCGCGGTGGCAATAGCGTCTGCAATTTGGTCGCCTTTAGTAACATCCAGCAAAGCAGTAGTATAAACATCCTTGCCATAAAGCTTTTCAAACTCCTCGCCGGCTTCAGCCAGGCGGTCGGCATTCATATCATTCAATACGACTACGGCACCCTCATCGGCAAACTTTTTAGCAATGGCTTTACCAATTCCGCCGGCACTACCGGTAACTAAAGCAATCCGGCCTGATAAGGCTTTCGCTTTTGGCATGCGCTGTAGTTTAGCCTCTTCCAGCAACCAATACTCTATATCGAAAGCTTCCTGCCTCGGCAAAGAGGTATATTCAGAAATAGCCTCCGCCCCCTTCATTACGTTAATGGCGTTGGTGTAAAACTCGGCTGCAACACGCGCGGTTTGCTTATCCTTTGCAAACGTAAACATGCCTACACCGGGGAATAATATAACCACCGGGTTAGCATCCCTTATAGCCGGGCTGTTAGGGTGTTTGCAAGTATCATAATAATCCCCGTACATTTTTCGATATGCTTCAAATGCCGGACTAAGTTTTTCTTTTACAGCATCTACATCCGAAAGATCGTCACCTGCACCTAGTTCCAATACCAGCGGACTGATCTTTGTACGTAAAAAGTGATCCGGGCAGCTGGTGCCCAGCGGGGCTAACCTGTCCAGATCGTTAGAATTGATAAATTCTAATACGCGCGCATCATCCGTAAAATGGCCGATCATTTGCGTTTTTGATGAACAGAAACCACGCAGTATCGGCGCCAGAGCTACGGCTTGCTTTTCACGCGCATCTTTTGGTAAGCTATCTATTTTCTTATCGCCGAACGCCGCACCTTTCTTGAGGTAGCTTTCTTCTAAATATTCGGCACATTTCTCAATTACTTCAAGCGTGTTGATATAGCTTTCATAAGCCGTATTGCCCCAGGTAAATAAACCGTGCGAACCCAGCATAATACCACGGATGCCGGGATTTTCATCAAGGCACTGTTTAAGCTGAAGGCCCAGGTCAAAACCAGGCCTTTGCCAGCCTACCCACCCAATTGTTCCACCAAACAGATCTTTAGTGATCTGCTCCCCATCTTTTGCTGCCGCGATAGCAATGGCTGCATCGGGATGCAGGTGATCAATATGTTTAAAAGGAAGAAAGCCATGCAGCGGGGTATCTATAGATGGTGCTTTTGAATTTAAATCGAAGATACTGTGGTTGAAAAGCGCTACCATTTCATCTTCATGCGCTATGCCGCGATACACATTTGTCAGACTGCGCAGGCGATCAACATAAAGTGCTGCCAGCCCGCTTTTCTTTAACGTACCGATGTCGCCACCAGAACCTTTGATCCACATTACCTCTACTTCTTTGCCAGTTAGCGGATCCTTATCCATCACCTTACAAGAGGTGTTGCCACCGCCATAATTAGTTAAACGCAGATCGGCCCCCAGAAGGTTGGAACGGTAGATGAGCAGGGCTACTTCATCCCCGGCTAACTCGGCGGCGCGGGCATCATCCCACAGGTAACTTACATGCTTAAATTGTGTATTGCTGACAGACATATACTTGTATTTTGTATTGTTAAATGATTATTGACAGATCTCGGAAATTGTTGGGCTAAAGTAAATAACAACTGTTTTTAAACTGTTATGTACTGTGTTGATTAGCCGTTATATATTGTACTATGGCTTGATAGAATTGCCATAACCAACAACCAGTACGGAAACAATAATGGTTAAAATGCCACATACCAAAGCGGTAATACCCTTTTTACTTACGCCTTTCCATTCCTTTAAAAACAAGCCCCACATGTTAGCTACCAATATAATAAAGGCCATATGCAGAATCCAGGAACTCGGTCCGTTACCTAAACGGCTCTCCCCCATTCCGTAAAAAAAGAACTGTAAAAACCACGTGGTACCAGCCAGTGCACAAAAGATATAATTAGCCTTTAGCGGGGTGGCCTTATTGGTGTAATCACCAAAGGTTTTGTTTCTGGCGTTCAGTAGCATGCACCAGATAAAATTAGTCGTAAGCCCGCCCCAAAGTATGACGATGTACGTTACGTTATTCTGATAAAGAAACTCGCCGCCACCCGGATGCAGCGCTTTCCAGGCCGTGTTGGCTTCATTAGCCATACTTTTCCCTGCATCTATACCGAAGGCAAAGCAAGCGCTTAACACCCCCGATATGATAGCCACAAAAAGGCCAAGGCCAAATTTGTATTCAGTATTATTGGCTGATACCTCCCTGTCTTTTGATAATTCACGTTCCTTTACCGTACCTGCGTATCCGCAAATAACAATCCCCAATACGCAAACGGCTATACCAATCAGTACCATTTGCCCCCAGGGACTGGTTAGTAAAACAGTTAAAGAATCCTTGCCTTTGGCCGGGTAAAAATCATAATAAACAGAGGGGATCAGCGCACCGAAGATGGAACATAAGCCCAGAATAATTGAACTACCTAAGGCTACGCCGAGGTATCTAACACCAAGGCCATAGGTTAATCCGCCTATGCCCCAAAGCACCCCGAAAAAATAGGTGACCAACAAAATGTGCCCGTTAGTTTGTTTGATGATTTCCGCAAAACCGGGAATGGTTAACCATGCAGCGATAGGCGGCACAATTAACCAGGAGAAAATACCGCCTACAATCCAAAAACTCTCCCAGGACCAGCCTTTTACTTTTTTATAAGGAATATAAAAACTACCCGACGAGAATCCACCGATAAAATGGAAAATAATCCCAAAGATTGCTTGCATGAAAAATAGGTTAATTGGTAAATAACCCTGCTAATTTAAATAACCCCTTTTTAACAACTGTTATGCACTGTTATGTTTCGCTGGTAGCTGTCGAGCCTTTATTTAATTCGTCCGCTTAAAGATATTGGCGAAGTACAATTAATTAGCATAATATAGCTCACCCGTAAATTGATTTAGCTAATTTCCGCCCCAATAATCAAGGGCCTGATTCGAAGACGCTATAAGAGATAAATCCGACCAGATACTTTACAGCAATTACTATTATGCAGCATTTAAAAGCAATCGTTTTATTACACATATTAATCTGTGTATTCCCGTTTACCCTTCTGGCCCAACACAATAACGGGGCGGTTATCCCGGGAGATTTTGCGGATCCTTCAATTATCAAAGCAGGTAATAAATATTTCGCGGTTGGCACTTCCTCCGAGTGGGCGCCGCATTTCCCACTATACCAATCGTCCGATCTGAAGCACTGGCGGCAAAGCGGCTATGTGTTTAATAAAACACCAGAGTGGGCATCCGGTTCGTTCTGGGCACCTGAGTATTACAAGATTAAGGACACTTACTACATCTACTATACAGCGCGCCGAAAAACTGATAATAAATCGTACATAGGGGTTGCCACTTCAAAGTATCCCGACAAAGCATTTACCGACCATGGGGTGTTGGTGGCATTTGGCAGTGAGGCTATAGACGCCTTTATTTTTAACGATAACGGGCAATTGTATATCACCTTTAAGGCCTACGGTTTGGATAACCGGCCAATTGAGATCCTTGGCAGCAAGCTATCTGCAGATGGGCTTAAGTTAGAAGGCCAGCCGTTTTCATTACTAAAAGATGAGCAGCGGATAGGCATGGAAGGGCAAAGTTTCCTGAAAAAAGATGGCTTTTACTACCTGTTCTATTCGGCCGGGAATTGCTGCGGCGGCAATTGTGGCTATAATGTGAGGGTGGCGCGCTCAAGAAGTTTCAAAGGCCCTTACACATACTATTCGGCTAACCCTATCCTATCTGAAAATGAAAAATGGAAATGTATGGGCCATGGCACTTTTATTAAGGGGCCAACCGGGGCCGATATGTATCTGCATCATGCCTATAACCGGGAAAGCACAGTATTCACCGGTCGGCAGGGCTTAATATCAGAACTGGTACGGCCAACAAAAGAAGGCTGGCCTTTATTTAAAACGCAGCAAATAACAGGTGACGAGCCTGCTGATATCAATGAAAGTTTCAACGGGCAATTGCCGGCTAACTTTTGGCAATGGGATTTCCGGAACGCAGCACCGGCAATAAGTCAGCATAAGGGTATTTTACATTTATCGGGAACTGTTAAACCCGGCAATGAAACCGGTATCGTATTAACCGCGAGGCCGGTATCGGGTAATTTATCAATCGCAACTACAGTGGTAAATCATAACAATGCCCTCAAAGGTCTGTGTTTATATGGCGATGCCACTATAGCAGTGGGCATAGGTGTCCAAAACAACCAAATAACGCTTTGGGAAGTTACAGCTAATAAATATTCATCCTTAAAAAAGGTACCCGCAAATGATAAATTACCGGTTCAACTTAAGCTGGAATTAGTTGGTACAAAAACATGTGTGTTCTATTATCGGCAAGGGACAAGTAAGTGGAAACAGTTAAAAACTGATACCGCCCTAAAAACCGACCTTCTACCCCAATGGGATCGCAGCCCAAGAGCCGGCTTACATTTTAATGGCGATGATAAGCTCGATGCACAATTCTCAGATTTCCGAATGGTAAACCAGTAAACACTTATTAAGCTACAGAATTCCGAAACGCTCAAATTATACAAGTCTACCTATTGTCGCTCCTTTAGTGATAGCAATTGTACGGTAGCGACCTGCATCCCACCGCCGCTTCCCAATTCATCGGGAATGGTACCGGTAGGCTGAATTGCACACCTTTATCACTGATATATCCCATTCCAGCCGGCTAGTAGTTGCAAAAATGATTATTTGCACATTACCATCGTTTTATAAAGTGTTGCATTTCAAAGCCTAAAGGCCCGGTCGAAACCAAAAACGGGTTAGTAATCCATTCATTAAAATATAATGAGTGTTTTTTATACAATTAATTTTTTATTTTAGATTGTAATTGAAATATTACATTTAGATTAGTGCATTGAAACCAACGCGGCGAGCCGTGCAATTATAAACTTTTTCCCTGTTTTTGTTGATCCTTCAGTTGATGCAGGATTTAAAAACTGTTTAGAATTTTTTCCAAATGGCAGTCCTTAATATGCAAATTATTCTAAAAGATAAATTGGCTCAGGCAACAGATGACGCTTTGTTGCGGCAAATAAGCTGTGGCTGCAAGGAATCGTTCAATGCACTTTTCAATTTACACTGGGAGAAGGCATACGCAGATGCTTTTAAACGGATAGCCGACACAGATATAGCGAAAGATATTGTACAGGACGTATTTGTACACATATGGGTAAAACGGGAAACTTTGAAAATCCTGAATTTGCCGGCCTATTTGAACATTGCGATAAGAAACAAGGTTTTTAAACATCTGGAGAAACAGTCCAATCATATCCCGTTTTTTGACGCGCTGGAAAACATACCATCAGACTATTCAAATGGCGAAAGAAATCTTCTCACAAAGGAACTTACCAGTTTTTACGAAACATGGGTGAATAATTTACCGGATAAAGGGCAGAATATCTTTCGGCTGCATTATGAGCAAGATTTACCTACTAAAGATATTGCGGCCAAATTGGGCATCTCCCGTAAGACTGTTCAAAACCAACTACTTAAGGCGGTGAAGAAACTAAAAGTATCAATAACTCCCCTTTTTTCACTGCTCATTTTCTTATTTAATGTTGTATAAAAATAATTTAATGAGCGATGGGACTTTTGCGAAGTTACGGGTCATATTAAAAACAATTGATTAACTGCTTTCGATGGACAAAACGAAAATCCTGGAGTTGTTGCGAAAGCATCGTGACGGCACGGCAACGGCCGAGGAAAGAAGTTATTTAGTTAATCTCTACGAAATGTTTGCGTCTGAAACGGACGTCACAATATTATTATCAACCAACGAAAAAGAAGAGTTAAAGCAGAACATCCAAAAAGCAATCTGGGGGAAAATACAACAACAGGAACAAAAAAAAGATAATGGTGTGGTTGGCGCCGGTTACTGGCTTAAGGTAGCTGCTGTACTGTTATTTGTTTTTGCGGCAACCGGGGCGTTGTTTTACGCACGCGAGAAACATGCTCAAAATAACATTATAGGTGAAAATTTAATACAAAAATCTTCCAATATTTATATGGTATTGCCGGATGGAAGCAGCGTGATTTTAAGCCATGGCAGCAAACTGAATTACGCACCTGGGTTTGCTAAACGCGAAGTTTACTTGTCAGGGCAAGCGTATTTTGATATTAAACATGATGCCGCCCGTCCGTTTGTAGTACATACCGGGCACGTTTATACTACCGTTTTGGGCACTGCTTTTAACATCAAAGCACTGCCCGGCGACAAGGTAGTAACCATAACCGTTACAAGGGGAAAGGTAAAAGTCAATAATGAAAACAAACTGATAGGGGTAATTATACCAAACCAGCAAATCATTTACGATGAGCGCGTAGCAAGCGCAACAAAAACAAATACAACCGCAACTATTTTTACCGGTTGGACAACCAAAAACAACCTCTATTTAGAGGATGTTAGCGTTGCAGAAGCCGCCAGATTATTTGAGGAACGGTTTAAAGTGAAAATAGGATTTGGTGACGATAGTATTAAAAATAAACACTTTACTGCTTCTTTCGATAGCGTAACGAGCCTTGATCAGGCGCTTATAAGTACATGTGCTTTCAACGATGCAACCTATAGCTATAATAAAGAGCGGACACTAATAACTATTAAAGCGAAACCAATTAATTAAACCCTTAAATATGAAGAAAATTTATCTAAATCATCCAATCAGATCTATTCCGGAGCGCATTACTACAACGCTTTAGGATAAAAAACCCGCAGAATATTTCCCCAGGGGATGCTTATTCTACGGGCTTGTTTGGCCTTCGACTGCAATCGATTGCTTAACATGTGTTTTAAATTTTAAAATCAATTCAGGCATTAATAACTTAAAACGAACTAAATTATGATTTTTTCAGCAATTAATGCGCAGCCTTGGCATTTTGTCAAATTTGTGCTCAGGTTGTGCTTGCCACCTAATCCCAATTTTAAATTAATTATGAGAACAGGGATAATAGCTTTATTTGCTTTAATCACCTCAATACCAGTGCTCTCGGCCACTACAGCTAAGAGCCAGGTGCTTGAGAAGGTTGAAGTCAGCATCTCACTCAAAAACGAATCATTGGCGAAAGCCTTCCGGAAAATTGAAGCGCAAACACCGTTTCATTTTATGTACCGTAATGAAGACATTAAGGGCATTCGTAACTTGGAATTGGAGGCCAAAACCCAATCCGTAGCGGGATTATTAAAAACGATTCTCACGAACACCTCCCTTGTTTTCCAGCAAATAGACAACCAGATATTGATATCCAAAGCGGGTACCGACAATATCATGATGGAAAATCAGCCTGGATCCGTTACCGGTGCATTTAAGCAGGTAGCAACAGGCAGTATCAAAGGTATCGTTACCGACCAAAAAGGCAACACTTTGCCCGGGGTAACCGTTAGCCTTACCGGAGCCGCCTCAATGGCAAAAGTTACCGATTATATTGGGGCTTACAGTTTTACCAATTTGCCTGTGGGCAACTATACCATCAGCTTTACGTTTGTGGGATTCACTACCCTATCCAAACCCGTTGTAGTAGCTGATGGGCTTGTGGTAACTGCCAATGCCGTACTTACAGAAAGCACGAGTAATCTTGACGAGGTGGTGGTTGTGGGTTACGGTACGCAAAAGAAACGGGAAGTAACCAGCGCCATAACAACGGTAAATGCCGAACAGTTTAATAAAGGTAATATCAGCGACGTTGCTCAGTTACTACAGGGTAAGGTACCTGGTTTATCCATTGCACGCCCCGGAGGCGATCCAAATGGTGGCTTTGCAATCCGTTTAAGAGGGTTATCTACCTTAGGTGCAAATACACAGCCGCTGGTTGTGTTAGATGGGCAGGTAGGTGCGGATATTAACACAGTTGACCCTAATGATATCAAAAGTATCGACGTATTGAAAGATGGTTCTGCCGCTGCGATCTACGGCACACGTGGCTCTGCTGGTGTGATCATCATCACTACCAAATCGGGCAAAAAGGGTACCTCCAAATTCACCTACAACGTATCCGGAACCAGCGAAACACCTGCCAGATTTACTCAGCATATGAATGCTGACGAATTTAAGGCACTTGGTAAAGGAACCGATTTTGGCTCAAACACCGACTGGAACAAAGAGATCACCCGTACCGCTTATTCCCAGGTGCATAACCTTGGTTTCTCCGGCGGAGATGAACGCACAACTTATAATGCTTCCTTTAACTATCGTAATACTCAGGGTGTTGCAATCACTACAGGTTTTCAGCAACTTAACGGCCGCTTAAATATAAGCCACAAGGCACTGAACGATAAACTGGTATTTAATTTAAACATCAACACAACCAGCCGCAACTCTCAGTTTGGCTTCTCCGATGCCTTTAAATACGCTACCATTTTTAACCCGACAGCGCCTGTTTATTCAAAAGATCCGCTTTATGACCTTACCGGTGGCGGTTACTTTGAATCGAACTTTGTTGATTATTCTAACCCGGTTGCAATGCTAAAACAAAATACCAATGAAGCAACCAATAAGAAATTCAACATAGGGGGAACAGTAAGCTACGAGATATTCAAGAACCTGAAATTTTCAACTCAGTTCTACAAGCAAACCACCAGCAACTACCGCTCTATGTATTCGCCAACCGATGCCTTTATTTCAAGGGGATTTCCGTTAGGCAGCGGCTTTGGGCGGTCGGGTATTTCTGCCAAGTATGACGATGAAGCAGACAATATTTTGTACGAGAATACCTTATCATATGACAAAACGATAAAAAAATTCGAACTATCCGCTATTGCAGGCTATTCGTACCAGGACTTTAAATATACAGGCTTTGATGCACAGGGAGGTAATTTCGTAACCGATGCTTCCGGCCAGAATTTTGCCGCGGCCCTCGATTTTAAAAACGGAATCGGTGTTGTAGAGAGCTATAAGAATGAAAACAAACTGATCTCTTTCTTTGGCCGGGTAAAAGTAAATTATGACAACATTGCCTTTCTTTCTGCCAGTTTAAGGCGCGACGGTTCTACCGAGTTTGGAGAGAACAACAAATGGGGATTGTTCCCGGCAGTTAGCGCAGGTTTGGATGTTAGCAAAATGGTTGATATCTCTTTTGTTAGCAACTTAAAACTAAGGGGAAGCTTTGGTGTAACCGGTGCTTTGCCACCATTCCCCTACCTTTCATTAACCACCCTAAGCAATAGCGGCGGCACTTATTACGGGGGCAACAACAATTACTTCAGTACTTATGCTGGTACGCGTAACCCAAACCCCAATCTGAAATGGGAGAAAAAATTAGAAACGGATATTGGTTTGGATTTTACTTTGTTTGATTCGCGGCTAACCGGCTCTATAGATTACTTCAATCGTAAAACAAACGATTTGATCTTCAACGTAACCGTACCATCACCACCTGCACTATTTAATAATACCTGGTTAAATATTGGCGAACTAACCAATTCAGGTATTGAAGTGGCATTAAGTTACGAAGTGATCAGAGGTAAGAATTTCACATGGACAACCGGCGGTAACATTTCCAGCTACCACGTGGTATTAACGAAATTGATTGACCAATTGAAAGGCTCATATGTGGGTGCAACTAACCTGGGTACACCGGGCCAGGAGGCTACTCAGCTAACCCGGGCTGTTGAAGGGCAGCCAATTGGTATACTGTATGGGCCAAAATATGTTGGTGTAGATGCAAAAGGCGTTTACCAATATGACGATGGCAAAGGCGGCGTTACAGGCCTGGCAGATGCTCCTCGACAGGTAATTGGCAATGGCTTGCCTAAATTTGAATTTGGTATCACAAACAACTTTAAATACAAGCAGTTCGATCTCGGCTTCTTCCTCCGCTCGTCCATTGGCCACCAGTTGATTAACACTTTCCGGGCATTTTATGAAAACCCAAATGTGGCAACAAGTTACAACATCGTAAACACCAAGTACTTTAACCCGAATGTAACTGATGGCGCAGCATACAGCAGCTATGATGTAGAGAAAGCCTCTTTCCTGAAATTGGATAATGCTACCATCGGTTATACCTTCCCAATCGGCAGGTCTACCAAACCGGGGATGATAAGTAGTTTAAGGGTGTTTGTTTCAGGCCAAAACCTGTTTACCATTACCAACTACACCGGGGTTGATCCGGAAGTAAGGTATGCCGATTCGGGTAACGTACTGGCACCCGGTATCGACCGGCGGGAAACCTGGGTTTATACCCGTTCATTTACTTTGGGCGTAAACATCGGCTTTTAATAATATTAAGATTGTCAATTAAAAATATTAGTGAATTATGAAACATACATCATTAACCAAATTTGCAGTTCTTGCAGTTTTGTTTGTTGCCGCATCGTGCACCAAACTTGATGAGAACAAACTGCTTTATGACCAGGTTACCGAAGCAAACTTCTACCAAACCGATAAGCAACTGGCATCTGCAGTTGGAGCAGCATATTCTACTATATACGGCTATAATGGCGCATTTTTTAACCTCAACGAAGTTACCACCGATGAGGTTGTAGTGCCCACACGCGGTGCAGACTGGGGTGACGGCGGCCACTGGGTGCGTTTAAAAACACATAAAACCAACAGTACCGATTCGCAGCCCGCCAACGGCTGGAACCTTGGTTTTGGTGGTGTAACCACCTGTAACAAATTACTTGCAGCCCTTGCGGTTAGCAAATCGCCAACAGCAATTACCTACGTAGCCGAACTAAAGGCGCTGCGCGCAATTTATTACTATTGGCTGCTAGACCTTTTTGGTAACGTGCCCATCACCACGGATTTTTCGGAAACTGCCCCGCCAGCTACAAAACCCCGTGCTGAAGTATATGCGTTTATTGAAAAAGAATTGCTTGAGAATATAGGAAAATTGCCAAAGATTGGCCCTGGAGATGGCCCCTATTATGGCCGTGTTACTTATTATGTTGCACAAGCCACGCTTGCCAAATTGTATTTAAACGCACAAACCTATACCGGGGCGCCACAGTATGATAAAGCCTTGGCGGCTTGCGATACGATCATTAATTCGGGTAAGTACCAGTTGATGAACAACTACGCAGACCTTTTTTCGCGCAATAATGCTGGCTCTACCGAATCGATCTGGGCAATACCTTTCGATGGCGTAAAAGCAAAAGGCTTTAATATGAATATGGAAACCCTGCATCTGCAAAGCCAAAACACCTACCAAATGAACAACCAGCCATGGAACGGTTTCGCTTCGGTACAGGAATTCTATCAATCCTATATCGATCCGGCACAAAACCCTGGCCCGCAGGGAACAGTAGTAGGCTTAGATCCGAAAGGAACCCCAACAACCGGTACAGTAGATAAAAGGATGCTGAATAATTTCCTTGTTGGGCCGCAGTACCAAGCCGATGGCGTTACAGCCTTAACGGATGGTGGTGCAGATAAAACCGACCCGGATGGTGAAGCGATCACTCTGACACCCTATATCAACGAGCTGCAACCGAATGCCTGGAGACAATCGGGCGCTCGTATTGGCAAATGGCAGTTCTACAAAGGCATGTTAACCGATTTGGATAACGATTTGGCCATTTACCGTTATGCCGACATTTTAATGATGAAAGCCGAATTAATTGCCCGCAAAAGTGGCAACTGGAATGATCCGGTGACGTTAGCATTGGTGAACCAGATACGTACCGTGCATGGGGGAGTTTCGCCTATGCCTGCCTTAACAGCCGAAACATTCCTAGCCGAACGCGGCCGCGAAATGTTTGCCGAAAGTTACCGGAGGCAGGACATGCTGCGCTTTGGTACGTATAATAATAAATACCGTTTCCATGAGGCAGACGCAAGTACAAATGTTAATATTTTCCCGATACCCGAGCCGCAGATCAACGCAAATCCCAATCTGAAGCAAAATCCGGGTTATTAATTGATAGTATAGTTTTATTAGAACTGGGTTCTACGGAAGGCAAATGATTTATGATTTGCCTTCCGTTTTAATTTACAAACGGATATGCGTTTTCAAGTCGAAATTATTTGTCTGATGGCTTATTAACCAGTTACTTACAAGGATAGCACCGCACTACCGGGGATAGAATAGATGTTAGACGCGATTTTAAAACAAATTTTAAGGTACGGTTGCCTATTGCTGCGCAGGAGGCTAAATGCCGGTAGTAATCGCACAGGCATCGGAGCAATATTACTTTTGGCGGTAGGTTTAGTAGCCTGTAATAACAAACCGCCGGCAGCGGCCATAAAATTGTTTTCTGCATTGCCGGCTAACTTTACAGGCGTTTCATTCGCCAACAACGTAGCGTATACCGAGCAGCTTAACGTTTATACATACCGCAATTTTTATAATGGCGGAGGCGTGGCTATTGGGGACATGAATAACGATGGATTGCCCGATATCTTTTTCTGTGGTAACCAGCAGTCAAATAAGCTTTATATAAACAGCGGCAATTTTAAATTTTCAGATGTAACTGTTAAAGCAGGTCTCTCTTCAGCAGGTGTTTGGTCAACCGGCGTTACCCTGGCCGATGTTAACGGCGACGGCTGGCTTGACATTTATGTTTGTAAATCAGGCGATTTTTCCGGGAAAAACCGCAGCAATCAGCTGTTCATTAATAACGGCAACTTAACTTTTACCGAACAGGCCGCCCGTTATGGGCTTAATAACAAAGGATTGTGTACACACGCTGTTTTTTTTGATTATGACAAAGATGGCGATCTGGATTGCTACCTACTGAATAACTCCTTCCGCTCGGTTGGCAACTATGATCTGATCAAGGATCAGCGTAACATACCCGATTCGCTTGGCGGCAATAAACTGTACCAGAATGACAATGGGCATTTTAGCGACGTTACCCTGCAAACGGGCATCTACAGCAGCAAAATCGGGTTTGGGCTCGGTGTAACTATTGCTGATGTAAATAACGACGGATGGGATGATATTTACGTATCCAACGACTTTTTCGAACGCGATTACCTGTATATCAATAACCGCAATGGTACGTTCAAAGAATGCCTCCCAGATATGATCAGGGAATTAAGCCTCAACTCCATGGGAGCCGATATTGCCGACATCAACAACGATGGCCTTCCGGATATTTACGTTACCGACATGCTGCCGCAAACAGAGCGACGATTAAAAACAAAAACCGCATTTGAAAACTGGGATAAATACCAATCAGACCTAGATAACGGTTATTACCAGCAATTCCTGCGTAATGTATTGCAATTGAACCGGGGCACTGCGCCGGGCAGTAAAACGCAAAGGGTCAACTTCAGCGAAATCGGGCGTTTAGCAGGCGTGCATGCTACCGATTGGAGCTGGGGAGCGCTAATTACCGATATGGATAATGATGGGTTCAAAGACATTTTTGTGAGTAACGGTATTTTTAAAGATCTTACCGATCAGGATTACATTCAGTTTATGGCCAACCCCGTCGAGGTGCGCCGGATGATCGGCCGTGAAAAAGAGCCAATTAAAAAGCTGATCGACCTGATGCCATCAGTGGCTATACCGAACTATGCTTATCACAACAACGGGGACCTTACCTTCAGTAACAAGGCTGCAGACTGGGGCCTGGATCAGCCGGGCTTCTCCAATGGCTCGGCCTACGGCGATCTGGATAATGACGGTGCCCTTGACCTGGTTGTCAATAACGTGAACATGCCCGCATTTGTGTACCGCAACAATAGCCGCAAGCTGCACCCCCAGAACAAATACCTCAAGGTAGTGCTCCGGGGCGAAGGCATGAACCGCTTTGGCACCGGCAGCAGGGTAACCGTTTATTACAACCATACCCTGAGCTACCAGGAGCAAATGCCCGCACGCGGGTTTGAATCCAGCGTGGATAACCGTCTCAACTTCGGGCTGGGGAAAACCGGCCTGATCGATTCGGTACTGGTGCAATGGCCCGACGGGAAACAAAAGATCCTGAAAGCGGTGAAACCCAACCAAACAATTACCATAAAGCAAAGCGAATCCGCTCTTCCCTTAAAAACCAAGGCAGCAGCCGCACCCAAAACTATTTTTGAGCAAAGTGCAGACAATTACGGCATCGCTTTTAAACATCAGGAGAACGAGTACGCAGACTTTGACCAAGAGAAGCTTATTTTCCAGATGCACTCTACCGACGGGCCCCGCATGGCCGCAGGCGATGTCAACGGAGATCACCTGCAGGACTTTTATATCTGCGGAGCAAAGGATCAGCCCGGTGCCCTATATATCCAAACCCCCGGCGGACGGTTCAAAAAAAGCAACGAAGAATTGCTGGCGAAAGACAAAGCGAGCGAAGATACCGACTGCCTGTTTTTTGACGCGGACGGCGACGGCGACCAGGACCTGTACGTTTGCAGCGGCGGCAGCGAGTTCTCTGCCAACTCCACCGCGCTGATCAGCAGGCTTTACCTGAATGACGGGCATGGCCGTTTCAGCCGTTCCCCCCAGGTACTCCCCTCTTTTCAGTTCGAGAGCAGCTCCTGTGTGGCAGCCGCCGATATGGATGGTGACGGCGACCTGGACCTGTTTGTTGGCGTAAGGCTTAAGCCGGGAAACTGGGGCTATGCCTGCAAAAGCTATATCCTGGCCAACAACGGGAGCGGCATCTTCAGCGATGTAACAGATAACGTTGCCCCCGCCTTAAACCAGGCAGGTATGGTTACCGACGCCAAATGGTTTGATTATGACCGCGACGGCCGCCCGGACCTGGTCATCTGCGGGGAGTATATGCCCATCCGCATATTTCATAACCAGGGCGGCAGGTTAAACGAGATCACCGATGCAGCAGGCTTATCTAAGAGCAGCGGCTGGTGGAACCGCCTGCAGGTGGCCGATGTAAACGGCGATGGCTATCCGGACCTGGTGGCTGGCAACCACGGCCTCAACTCCAGGTTTAAAGCCAGCGCAACAAAACCCGTAAGCCTCTACACCGGCGACTTCAGCGGAACGGGTGCCATAGAACAAATCGTATGCACGTACAACGGCGATAAGCAGTACCCCATGGTGCTGCGCCATGATCTGATGGGCGAACTACCGCTGCTGAAAAAGAAATACCTGCGCTACGAACAATATAAAGAGCAAACAATGGAAGATATTTTTGGGGCGGAACTGCTGAAAACCATCACCAAAACAGATGCCTATGAAATGCGCAGCTGCGTAGTGCTCAACAGCGGCAAAGGCCGGTTTAAGCTGCAGCCCCTGCCGGCAGAGGCGCAGTTCTCCACCGTATTCGGGCTGGTGGTAAAAGATCAGGATGGCGACGGCAAGGCGGATATCCTGCTGGGCGGCAACTTTTACCAATCCAAGCCCGAGGCCGGTATCTACGATGCCAGCTACGGCCTGCTGCTCAAAGGCAATGGCAGCGGTGGTTTCCGCGCCGTGGCACCACAGCAAAGCGGCATACTTGTTAAAGGTGCCGTACGCGATATCTTGCAAATTGATGCCGGCGGCAAAACGCTCCTCGTATTCGCCAAAAATAATGAGCAAACGCAAATACTAAATTTAAATAAGATCGCGGTTAAATGATAAAACGTTATAAATGGTTATTTTTTGTCGCTGTCATGTGCGCGCTGGTGGCCTGCCAGTCAGACAATCAGCGGTATAAGGATTCGGTAACGCGCGAATTGGCTACCGGCATTCGGCATGACAGCATTTTTATGGGCATAAAACTGGGAATGACCAGCAAAGAATTTTATGCTCATTGCTGGCGGATGAACAAAAAGGGATTATTTTTCGAAGGCCCGGGAAACATGTCTGTATTGTACCATTTCAAAAATGAATTGAAACACCCCGCAACCATGACCTTTTACCCCGATTTTCGCCAGGATAAGATCAACAAAATGGGGGTAACATTTAGTTACGACGCATTTGCACCCTGGAACAAGGCACTGTTTGCCGATAGTTTACAGCTCGACGTATCCAATCTTTTTAAAAATTGGTACAAAGGCGCTGATTTTCTAACCATGACCGATCCTGTGCGCGGAACGATATTGGTACAGGTTAAAGGCAACCGCAGGATTATCATCGGCAAGTATGACGAGCAGCGCGTAAAAGTGGATTTTACCGATCTGTTGACAGAAAACAGCACCCAGTAATGAGAGACTATATCACCGGTAGCAAAATTCGCAGCAGGTACTTGAGCCGGTACGGTACACTCCTGTTGTTAACCTGGATGCTTTGTGGCTGCGGTGGCGGCAAAGGCAAATCGGGCACAACGCTTTTTGAGCTTTTGGATGCCGACGATACCAACATTAATTTTACTAACAAACTCACTTACAACAACGAGTTTAATATTTATACCTACCGCAACTTTTACAACGGCGGCGGTGTGGCACTTGGAGATATTAATAATGATGGGTTGATAGATGTTTTTATGGTAGGGAACACCGAGCCAAGTAAACTCTATCTCAACAAGGGGAATTTTAAATTTGAAGATATCACCGTCAAGGCAGGTATCGGCAAAGTGGGTAAATGGTCTACCGGGGTAACCATGGCCGATGTTAACGGAGATGGTTTGTTGGATATTTATGTTTGCAACAGCGGAGACGTTAAAGGCGACCATAAGCAAAACGAACTGTACATTAACCAAGGGAACTTAAAGTTTAAAGAGAGTGCCGTTGCATATGGCATAGGCGTAAACGGTTACTCTACCCACGCCGTTTTTTTTGATTACGATCACGATGGCGACCTGGATCTTTTCATCCTCAGTAATTCCTTTAAAGCCATCGGCACTTTTAACATCCAGAACAACGAGCGGAACATACGCGACCCCCTGGGCGGGCAAAAACTCTTCCGTAATGACGGCGGGCATTTCAAAGATGTAAGTGCTGAGGCTGGGATTTTGGGTAGCGTGATCGGTTTTGGGCTGGGTGTAAGTGTGGGCGATGTTGATCATGATGGCTGGGACGACATTTACGTATCAAATGACTTTTTTGAACGCGATTACCTGTATATCAATAATAAAAATGGCACATTTAAGGAATCGCTGGAAGACCAGATGCACAGCATCAGCAATGCCTCCATGGGCGCCGACCTGGCCGATATTAACAACGACGCCAGACCCGATATTTTTGTGACCGACATGCTGCCCGAGCGCGAGGCGCGACTTAAAACCAACACCACCTACGAAAACTGGGACAAATACCAGATGGACCTAAAGTATGGCTATTACAACCAGTTTACCCGTAACACCCTGCAGCTTAATAATGGTAACGGCACTTTCAGCGAAATCGGTCGTTTAGCAGGCGTGCATGCGACCGACTGGAGCTGGGGAGCGCTAATTACCGATATGGATAATGATGGCTTTAAAGATATTTTCGTCGCTAATGGTATTTACCAGGATCTTACCAATGGCGATTATATCCAATACCTCTCTAATCGAGAAGTGATGACTACGTTAATTAAAGATAAGAGCATCAACTACAAAAAGCTGATCGACCTGATGCCATCAGTGGCTATACCAAACTATGCTTATCACAACAACGGGGACCTTACCTTCAGCAACAAGGCTGCAGACTGGGGCCTGGATCAGCCGGGCTTCTCCAACGGCTCGGCCTACGGCGATCTGGATAATGACGGTGCCCTTGACCTGGTTGTTAATAACGTGAACATGCCCGCATTTGTGTACCGCAACAATAGCCGCAAGCTGCACCCCGAGAACAAATACCTCAAGGTAGTGCTCCGGGGCGAAGGCATGAACCGCTTTGGCACCGGCAGCCGTGTAACCGTTTATTACAACCATACCCTGAGCTACCAGGAGCAAATGCCCGCACGCGGGTTTGAATCCAGCGTGGATAACCGCCTCAACTTCGGGCTGGGGAAAACCGGCCTGATCGATTCGGTACTGGTGCAATGGCCCGACGGGAAACAAAAGATCCTGAAAGCGGTGAAACCCAACCAAACAATTACCATAAAGCAAAGCGAATCCGCTCTTCCCTTAAAAACCAAGGCAGCAGCCGCACCCAAAACTATTTTTGAACAAGGTGCAGACGATTACGGCATCGCTTTTAAACATCAGGAGAACGAGTACGCAGACTTTGACCAGGAGAAGCTTATTTTCCAGATGCACTCTACCGACGGGCCCCGCATGGCCGCAGGCGATGTCAACGGAGATCACCTGCAGGACTTTTATATCTGCGGAGCAAAGGATCAGCCCGGTGCCCTATATATCCAAACCCCCGGCGGACGGTTCAAAAAAAGCAACGAAGAATTGCTGGCGAAAGACAAAGCGAGCGAAGATACCGACTGCCTGTTTTTTGACGCGGACGGCGACGGCGACCAGGACCTGTACGTTTGCAGCGGCGGCAGCGAGTTCTCTGCCAACTCCACCGCGCTGATCAGCAGGCTTTACCTGAATGACGGGCATGGCCGTTTCAGCCGTTCCCCCCAGGTACTCCCTTCTTTTCAGTTCGAGAGCAGTTCCTGTGTGGCAGCCGCCGATATGGATGGTGACGGCGACCTGGACCTGTTTGTTGGCGTAAGGCTTAAGCCGGGAAACTGGGGCTATGCCTGCAAAAGCTATATCCTGGCCAACAACGGGAGCGGCATCTTCAGCGATGTAACAGATAACGTTGCCCCCGCCTTAAACCAGGCAGGTATGGTTACCGACGCCAAATGGTTTGATTATGACCGCGACGGCCGCCCGGACCTGGCCATCTGCGGGGAGTATATGCCCATCCGCATATTTCATAACCAGGGCGGCAGGTTAAACGAGATCACCGATGCAGCAGGCTTATCTAAGAGCAGCGGCTGGTGGAACCGCCTGCAGGTGGCCGATGTAAACGGCGATGGCTACCCGGACCTGGTGGCTGGCAACCACGGCCTCAACTCCAGGTTTAAAGCCAGCGCAACAAAACCCGTAAGCCTCTACACCGGCGACTTCAGCGGAACGGGTGCCATAGAACAAATCGTATGCACGTACAACGGCGATAAGCAGTACCCCATGGTGCTGCGCCATGATCTGATGGGCGAACTACCGCTGCTGAAAAAGAAATACCTGCGCTACGAACAATATAAAGAGCAAACAATGGAAGATATTTTTGGGGCGGAACTGCTGAAAACCATCACCAAAACAGATGCCTATGAAATGCGCAGCTGCGTAGTGCTCAACAGCGGCAAAGGCCGGTTTAAGCTGCAGCCACTGCCGGCAGAGGCGCAGTTCTCCACCGTATTCGGGCTGGTGGTAAAAGATCAGGATGGCGACGGCAAGGCGGATATCCTGCTGGGAGGCAACTTTTACCAATCCAAGCCCGAGGCCGGTATTTACGATGCCAGCTACGGCCTGCTGCTCAAAGGCAATGGCAGCGGTGGTTTCCGCGCCGTGGCACCACAGCAAAGCGGCATACTCGTTAAAGGTGCCGTACGCGATATCTTGCAGATTGATGCCGGCAGCAAAACGCTCCTCGTGTTCGCCAAAAATAATGAGCAAACGCAAATACTAAATAAGCAGCCCCCAGGCATCCACACCAAATGATTACAAATAAAGTTTAGCAAAAAGGATATCCTTAACACCCAACACATTATGGCAATAGAAGCAGCAAGCATAAACAACAAAGCAACCGCGCAAAACACGTATGATGCAATCGTTATTGGTTCGGGTATCAGCGGGGGATGGGCGGCAAAAGAATTAACGGAAAAAGGCTTAAAAGTGCTGATGCTGGAACGCGGCAGGAATTACGAACATATTAAGGGCTATGTTACCGCAAATAAAGCCCCCTGGGATTTTAAACATCGCGGCCAGCCAACACTACAGCAAAAAACAGACAACCCGGTAATAACCCGCCCCTGGGCCATGTACGGAACCGCCGCACAAGAGCCACTGATGGATTCGTGGGTAAATGAAAAAGATAGTCCGTATGTTGAAAAAAAGCCGTTCACCTGGTGGCGTTCTTACCAGTTAGGTGGCCGGTCCACCTTGTGGGGCCGGCAAAGTTACCGGCTAAGCGACCTTGATTTTGAGGCAAACGCAAAAGATGGCATCGCGGTAGACTGGCCCATCCGCTACGCAGAAATGGCGCCATGGTATGATCATGTGGAGAAGTTTATTGGCGTAAGTGGCTCAAAGGAAGGGCTGGCGCACCTGCCAGACGGTCATTTTATGCCACCGATGGAACTCAATTGCGTGGAAAAGGATGTAGCCTCACGGATCAAAAATTTCTATCAAGAAAAGCGGCATATGTTCATTGGTCGCGTAGCCAATATTACAGAATCGCTGCCGGGCCGCACCAAATGCCAGTACCGCAACCGATGCTGGGAAGGTTGCCCTTTTGGCGCCTATTTCAGTACGCAGTCGTCAACGCTCCCGGCCGCAATGGCCACGGGGAATTTAACGGTGCGCCCCTTTTCTATCGTAACACAAATACTGTATGATAAAGATACAAAGAAAGCTACCGGTGTAGAAGTTCTGGATGCAGAAACCAACAAAACCTACGTGTTTAATTCGCGCATTGTATTCCTCAATGCATCCAGCCTTAATAGCGCCTGGGTACTGATGAACTCCGCTACTGATATATGGCCGGAAGGTTTGGGCAGCAGCAGCGGCGAACTGGGCCATAATATCATGGACCACCATTACATGCTTGGTGCACAGGGAACCATTGAAGGGTATGAAGATAAATACTACTTCGGCCGCAGGGCCAATGGTTTTTATATCCCCCGGTTTGCTAATATCAACGGCGATAAACGTGATTTTCTGCGAGGATACGGTTTCCAGGGAAGCGCCAGCCGCGAGGGCTGGAGCCGCAACGTGGCCGAGATGAATATAGGTGGCGGGTTTAAAGACGCGCTTGCAGAACCCGGGGCATGGCATATCGGTGCCACAGGATTTGGAGAGATCTTACCATATCACGACAACAAAATGACGCTGGATAAAACGATAAAGGATAAATGGGGCCTGCCCGTACTGGCGATGGATGCCGGGCTAAAGGAGAATGAATTGAAAATGCGAAAAGACATCATTAAAGAAATAGTAGCCATGTATGATGCTGCCGGCGTGAAAAATATTACTACCTGGGACGATAACTATGCAATAGGCCAGGGCATACACGAGATGGGAACTGCCAGAATGGGGCGAGAGGCTAAAACCTCGGTGCTAAACGGCCATAACCAGGTATGGGATGCGCTAAACGTTTTTGTAACCGATGGCGCCTGTATGACCTCAAGTGCCTGCCAAAATCCGTCGCTTACGTACATGGCCCTTACCGCCCGTGCAGCATCATTTGCTGTAGCGGAGCTGAAGAAGGGGAATATTTAACAATGGAAGCTTAAAGGCGATCCAATACCGGAGTTTAGCTAGAGCAAAAAAGGCTACAAATCAATGATTTGCAGCCTTTTTTTGTGGTTTTCTTGTAGCCCGAAAGACAAATTACTTGAACGCCTATCAGAACTATTGGAAGTTATTGCGTATATATACACTAATTAATTAATGCACTCACATCTGTTCCTGTTTCAATAGCGTTTAAAGCCGATGTTGCGGATAAGGTAAAGAATACAAAGCCACGTGGCGTAACCCATGTTTTACTCGTAGCATTAAACTTACCACCCAGCTTTACAAATATGCCTGCATCAGCAGGGGTTGAATGCGGTATAACGTAAGTATTGGTGCCCTGGTAAAAGAATGGTTGTGCGGCACCCGCTGCATCCAGTGCATTGTAGCGATCGTTATCGGCAACACGATAACCTTTATTGGTTATGGCATTAAAAACGGTTGTCTTGCCTGTTCCGCCAAATAAAATTGCATCTACCGGTACTGAAGCTTCCGTAATAGTGACACCATCAAAGATAGCTATACCACCTGCATTACCACTATTGGGTAATAAACCAGAACTCGCGCTGCCAAAACCATCCCCATCGTTTGTCACATAAGCTATTGATCTGATCCATTTAGCCGTGCTGATATCAGTAGTATTCGGCCCGTTGATCTTTTTGTTGCTACCGCCTACGTAAAAGAACTCCCCTTTGGTAACTGTACCAGATGTAAGATTAAACTTATAGGTACGGCCCCCGCCCGTTGCCCAGCCTGCACCCGGCGCGTCGCCGGCATTTGGTGCCGCACTACCTGCGTTGGTACAGGTAATAACGGCCATTGGTGTTTTGGTAAAGTCAATTGTGCGGGTGGCCAGAAACTGGAAGTACTCGTAATTACCATCAGCACCTTTAGTGTCATTGATAAATCCGGTAATAATTACCGGCGCCTTACCCAGCGTTGCATTTGGATCAGCAGGTTTGGTAATGTCACTTATGTCGGAAATACCTCGCGGCCAGAGCTGCAGTGCATCCTGACCAGCAGCATTCTTGCCAACAAATAAGATGCCGGCCACTGTAGCGTTTGCCGGTAGCTTTGCGCCCGCAAAGCTTGCAGCAGTTTCGGTATGCAGCATAATACTGTCGGCGCCGTTTACCAGGAAGCGATCGCCTGCAAAGGTATCGTCGAACTTTGGCGCAGGAGAAATATTGGCTGTTTTTACCTGCACAAGGGTGTTCTCATACTGGTCTGGATTCAGTTTAATTGAATAGCTGGAAACAGACTGTACATTCACCGGGTTACCCTGAGAAATACGTTGAATTTTTGACTCGCTTAATCCTGTTATCTGCAGCGAACCGTTTACTCTCTTTAAAACCGTACCCTCTACATTAACCACTAAGGAGTCGCCCGATTTATAGTTGCCGGCAACAGCGCCAAGGTCAAAAGAGATGCCTCTTAACATTGCCCGGCGATAATTTTGAATAACTACTATCCCTTGCGGCACATTGCCAGAGTCCGGGCGGGATATTACCGTACCGGTGATCTGGTAAGCGCCCAGCATATTGTCTTTAGTCAATGTTACATCCGCCCCTTTGTACAGCACCCGCATATCACCAACTGAAATGATCGGGCTTAATTCGCCTCTGGCATAATCATGCTTTTGGCATGATGCTGCGACCAATGCTACAAGACACAAAATGATGTATAAAAATTTTGTTTTCATTATTATATGTTTTTTCATAACTATCCTTGTTATTGTTTTTGCCACCAAACCAGTGTGTTGATATTATCTGCGCCCTGCGCTGCTACTGCAGAATTGTAATTAGCTGTATTGCTGGTTTGCACATAAGTTGGATAACTTAAGCGGGCCGGCATTATACCATTATTAAGAAAGCCGGGGCCGGTTGGCAACACCGGGTGACCGGTACGACGGTATTCAAACCATTGCTCCAAATCGGTAAAAAACAGGGAGTAATATTTTTGCTTGTGAATCAGTTCCATTTTTTGATCAAGTGTGTAATTATCGTCCCACTTAACTTGCTGAAAGCCAAGATACCCTGCCGGGACAGTAAGGCTCCAAAGTGTTATAGCGTTGGTAGCACCTGTTTCATAATATGTTTTGGCTGATTTTGTTATCCAGCCTTTCGCCGCGGCTTCTGCAAGGGTAAACTGCAGTTCAGAGTAGTTCATCACATTGCCAAATAAAGCTTCGCTTTGTAAGGAGGAAAGCAAAGTTGATTTTGCTACAGGCGGCTGCCCCGGTTGGTAACCACTTGGCACACCTGCATATTCGCCTTCAAACAAAGTTGCCCAGCGGCCAATGCGGGGATCGCTCCAGGCGTTTAGGTTATCTACAAAAAAACTAGCCAATTTTGGCGTGTACCAATCTGCCGGGCGCCAGGTTGCAAACGGTGATATATACGGTGCGGTACCAGACCATTTTAAAATGGCAGACTCAGCATTGCTTGTCATGATTGGATAATTTGCCGGATTGGTATCAACCATCTCTTTGATCTTGGCAGGTGCATTCATATCTGCTTTGGCTGAGACCCGTAAAAGCAACCTCAGGTATAATGAATTGCCAAATTTGCGCCAATTGGCGGCAACGCCGGCATACAGCGGGTCGCTTGAGGCGGATACATTTGCCCCCGTCTTTAATAAATTGTTAGCCTCTTCCAATTGTTTGAAAATACCGGTATAGATATCTTGCTGCTTATCAAACTTAGGGGTAAACAAACCATCTTTTCCCAGATTAGCTTCGGTAAAAGGAACATCGCCATAGGTATCAGTAAGGAGAGAGAATACCCATGAGCGGCAGATCAAGGCAATGGCCTGATAGGTTGGGCTTGCGATTTCAACACCACCTCTATAAACATCATTGATATTAGTAAGCTCGAGATACCAGTTACGATACAGATAGTCTGATTCAGCCTTCCGAACATCATATCTGAATATTTTCCCATCGCCGTCACCCATATTTACGGTTACCTGCATCAGTTCATTTGTGAGTCTCTGGCTACGACTCATGTTGGTGGCTACCACATCTGTAATTGCCTGTGCCAGCAATGCTTGCGGCAAGGCATGATCGGCAACGTTGGGGTTTACACTTAGTTCTTTAAAATCTTTTGTACACGATGTTGTACATATTGCTGATATCAAGGTTATCAGATAAACGAAACGTATGTTAATTCTCATTTTTGATTATAATTAAAAGCCAACAGTTAGGTTAAAGCCAAAAGTGCGGGTGGATGGAAACTGACCCAACTCAAAGCCCCTTGCTATGGTTGATGCGCCCTGGGCATTAGTTGTCAGCGTACCAAACTCGGGATCAAAGCCCGGCCATTTGGTTATGGTGAGCAAATCACGCCCGTAAATACCAAGCGTTACACGTTGTAGACCAAGCCTGCTCAGCAGTTTTGGAGTAAGGCTATAATCCAGCCTTGTCTCGCGCAGTTTAATAAAGTCGGTTGAGTAGGTTGAACCTTCCACATTATCCCGGCCGTAATGAGCATTGTAGTATGTATAAACATCCTGCGCAATTACATTGTTAGTAATGTAAGTGCCATCTGCATTAAGCATTACACCGTTGCCAATAATACCATTGTACCTGCCGGGTAATGTATTTTTCGTTTTACCTTGTTCGGCCAATACAGCTGCAGTTAGTGAGTAGCCAACTGCGCCATACTGTGCATCAACCAAAAAGCTCATACTGAATTGCCTGTACCTGAACTGGTGGCCCATACTCATTTTCCAGGTAGGAATACTGTTGCCAATGTATTGTAAACTATCAGTTAGTTGCGGGTAGCCTTTTAAATAAACGATCTGGCCATCAGGCGAGCGCTGATACCCACGGCCATATAGCGCGCCCATGCTGCCACCAACCCTGGCCGATACCTGCCCCCTGCCACCAGGGCCAGATTGCAGGGTTAACGGCAGCCCGTCTGTTAACGATACTACTTTGTTACTGTTCGCTGAAAATGTATAGTTGACATTCCAGCTGAAAGTCTTGGTTTTGATTGGTGATCCGTTGGCCTGGATCTCAATACCACGGTTCTGTACATCTCCTGCGTTAATTACTGCCTCATTATATCCTGTTGCAGGATCAAGCGCATTGCGCAAAATTTGAGATTTTGTATTGCTTTTATATAATGAAACGTCCAGTCCTAACCTGCTGCCGAAGAACCTTAAGTCGGCTCCAATTTCTTTACTATTTGTACGCAACGATCTAAGATCGGGGTTGGCAACAAGCGTTGGGTTAAATAACCCGCCGGGAAATGTGGCACTGGCGTTATAACCATAAGAGGTGTAATATGGATCTTGTCCACCACTACCTACACTGGCATAGGATGCTCTTAACTTTGCGTAACTGATAAACTTAGGCAAATCAAACATCTCTGAAATTATAGCACTTAAATTTACTGACGGATAAAAAAAGGAGACATTGCTCGTAGAAGTAGCTGATGCCAACACACCGTTCCAATCGTTACGGGCGGTTACGTCCATAAACAAAAAGTCTTTATAGCCACCAGTGGCTATACCATAAAAGCTATTGACTTTGTATTTACTTTGGTATGGGTATGCAACCAACACGCCCGCTTTATTTGCAAGGTTAAAAACACCAGGATAGAGTAATGAATCTGCACGTAGGTCATCCCGGTTGTAGCTGTTTATAAGCATACTACCACCGGCAGAAACTGAAGCAGACCAATCTTTGCTTATTTTTTTCGCATATCTCAACAAAAAATCATTATTGATCTCCTGTGAGTAAATGCTCTGCGTACGAAACATCCCCTTTCTGAATTTTTCTGTGTCGTAAGGCCTTTGCTGTGAACGCTGATCGTATGAGCTGGTCAATGCTGTACGTACCATCACACTAAATTCCTTAGAAAAGTTGTAGGTAGCCTGTATGTTGCCCAACACATCATTACGGGTTGATTTATTCAGCATCTGATAAGATATCAGATAAGGATTATCCGGGAAGCTGCTGAAAGGATAGCTCTGATTAATATTTTCTTTACCCGGCAACCAGTAATCTTTCAACCAGTTTACATCACCATTGGGCACCCAAAACATGTTCCAATACATCAGCGACTGGTTATTGTAACCGGTAGACGGCAGGTTGTCGCTCCCTTTATTAGTGTAATTAACTTTGGCGCTGATCTGTAACTTATCTGTAACCTTTTGGTTGGCTGATAATGAGACAGTATTGCGATCATACCCTGTATTTGGCAAGATCCAGGTGTTTTTTACGTTTGTTGCCGAAAACCTTACCGATGTTTTTTCGGTACCGCCATCAAGGGTTATGCTATTTGTATAAGTTTTAGCTGTTTCAAAGAAATCTTTTCGGGCGTTGGGATAGGCAACCCAGGGCGTACGGGTTGTGCCGCCTGTATGTGTGATAGGGTCATATTGAAAATATGACTGCCCGTCAAACTTCGGGCCCCACGCCGAACTTGTACTGCGTGTACTTGCCCCATCAGCCGTTGCACCAAATGAATAATAATTTTCGCCATCGGCACCCTGCCCGTATTGGTACTGATAATCTGGCCAGCGCGAAATTTGCTCAATTGCCATGTTTGAATTGAGGGTAACACCTATTCCTTTTCTTACCTTACCGCTTTTAGTGGTGATGATAAGTGCACCATTGGCACCACGCTGGCCATATAATGCAGCTGCGCTTGGCCCTTTTAATACGGTGATGTCCTGGATATCTTCAGGGTTAATATCATTTAAACCACTGCCAAAATCAACTGGCGATTCGCTGTCAAGATAAGCACCACTACCATTATCGGTACGGCGGCCACTCCCGTGGTTGATCACTACGCCATCAACTACAATAAGCGCATCATTCTCTCCGGTAAGGTTACTCTCGCCCCGTAAAATGATTTTGTTAGACCCCGTAGGCCCGCCATTAGAGCGGATCAGGTTTAAACCTGCCACTTTACCTGATAAAGCATCGGTCCAGTTATTTGACAATGCTTCGGTAAGCTGCTCACCTTTTATTTTTGTAACTGCATAACCCAAGGCTTTCTCTTCCCGTTTTATACCAAGGGCTGTAACAACAACTTCATTTAGTGCGTTGCTGGCTATAGCAAGCACAATTTTAGTATCGGTTGTGTTTTTAGTGAACGTTGTAGTTTGCGGCTCGAAACCCAACATGGAGAAGATGACGTTAGTACCACTGCTTATACGGATGTTGAATTTTCCTTCGGCATTGGTGATACCAAGCATTTGCTTGTTGCTTCCTATTATGCTTACCCCTATTAAAGGCTGGTTGTCATCAGCAGAAAAAGCAGTACCGCTAATCGATACCACATCAAGCTGCCTGATAATTAAGTTACCGCCCATATTACGTATACCCACATTAGCCTGCTGTTCTATCTGCCTCATCAGGCTTTCTAACGAAAGCTTTTGTGAAGGCAGGTGGATAACTTTAGCCGTATTTAAGCCGGCTTCATAAGATACCCGGTATTTATAAACCGTTTGCAGCCTGTCAATAATGCTGGCAATGGAGGCGTTGTTGTTGAAAGTAAGCTGGTTGTTATTGATCTGGGCATTTGCTTTAATTGCAATGATACCTGCGACCAGTAAACAGATGCAGATCTTACCCAGATGAAGTAAAAATTTACGATACATATGTATTTAATTAATATAGTAGGATGGAATTTTTATTGGTGAACCGATAACGGATGCCTGTGGCATAACCTAAACCATCAAGCAATTTGGTTACGCCATAATCTTTCATTTCGCCGCTAAAAGCCGCCTGCTTTTTGGCGGATTGTGCAACTGAAACCTGCACATTGTAGTAACGTTCTATTTTTCGGGCTATCTCTTCTGCACGGCTATTGTGGAAGTATAAGGTGCCGTTTTGCAAGCTGGATGCATCCTGGATATTTACCCGGGTTTTGCTGGCTTGTTGTGTTGCTAAGGTATAGTTACCCTGCTGGCCCGCTTTAATGAATATGGTTGATTTCCCGTATACCAAACCCACCAACCCTGTTGCTACCTTAACCTCTTCATTGACGCCCTTACGGGAATACACATTGAATGAGGTACCCAGCACGTTTACTTTAAGGTTATTGGCCGTATGGATGATGAAAGATTTCTTACCATCGTGCTTTACATCAAAAAATGCTTCGCCGGTAAGTGTAAGCTCTCTTGTTTTCTGGCCGAATGCACCACTTACCTTTAAGGTGGAGTTTGGTGCCAGGTAAACTGCCGAACCATCAGGTAATGTAACCTGACGTCTTTCTAAGGTTGTTTTGACGGTTACTATTTCGTTGGCAATTTTCTTATTGGTATTAACAGCATACCAGGTAATACAACAGGCCAACAGCAAGGTTGCGGCAATACTCAGCAAGCGGAACAGTGGCTTAATTTTAGCCTCGCCCACCTGCTTTGGGCTTTCAAAAACCCTGTCTAACATTTTCACCCATTCCGTATGGATCGCATCCTCTTTTACAGGCTGGGTAAGTTGCTTTTGCTTTTGCTGCAGTTGTTTAAGAATGAGCTTATTTTCGGCTTTCTCATTAAGCCAGGCATCAACTTCGGCAATTTCTTCCGTTGTGCTTTCGCCGTTAACATGCCGTATTAGTAATTCCCAATTCATTTATGGTGATCTTTATTTAAAGAGGAGTACAGCCCTCCTTTCCACCAAAAGAAATTGTTAAGTGTTTATGAATATTATGTTAAGCGTTTAGAAGATGTACGAATTAAAACGATAATGAAAAAGCCGCCTTAAAAGCAGCTCTTTCATTATCAGAAAATTATGCTAATGTTATTTCCTGCATGTATTGTTTACCAAACCTATCAGTGGCAATAACTTTTATTATTTTAACACCAGTCGAGGGTTTTGCAAAAAACAGGTGATCGGTCAGGGTTGGGTCAACCCATTTGTGTTTTTTGGGTAACTGAGGTCCTGCATACAGGTCAACCGCCCAGGGGTCAAAATCAATACGCTGGTCCATATCGCCTTTCAGCACGCCATCTTCCAACCATTGTACTTTCCAGGCTTTGTCCCAGTTCCAAACATTTGCCACGATTTCTTCCGGAGCAGTTGCCAAATAACCTTTAGGATAAACTTTCAACTGATAATCCTTAGGTTTACCGGTCGATTTATAGAACCAGCTGATCTCATTGCCCTTAACTTCATAAACGGCATAACCTTCAGGTGTGCCATCGCTGCAAATTGGGCCTGTCCACCAGGCACCGCAAACCGTGCCATGCACATGCTCGGTGATGTTACCGTCCTCCCATTTCTCATTCATGTGGGTATGGCCCGACATGATATGAACTTTATATGGTGCCAGTATTTTATATAGCTGCTCCCTGTTGGATACTGTGCCGCCAAGATCATCCTGCTTGTCTTTATTCCGGCGCATTGCACCGGAGTTTGTAGGGATATGGAGTGACACTACTACTGTACTGCCTGCCTTAACGTGTTTCAGGTCCTGTTCCAGCCATTGCAGCTGGGTTTCGGTAAGGTAACCAATATAGCGTTTAGCTGTACCGATAAAGAATACGTCGTCCAGCATTACGTAATGGATATTGCTCCGGTTAAAAGAATAATAGGTTGGCCCAAAATTATCTTTAAATGTCTTTGCCGAATAATCATCAGTTCGGGCATCCAGGTCCATATCATGGTTACCAATGACGTTAAAAAATGGGATGCCGGTAATATTAACCGCCTCCCGGTAATCATCGAACAGTTCAAAATGATCCCACACCAGGTCCCCGCAGCCAATGGCATGAACAGACGTACCGGCTGGATAATTGGCTACCAGGTCGCGTAGATCGGGGGCAGTACGTTTTACTAACGCCTCGCCATCTTTTTTAGAGATGATCTGCGGATCGGCCCAAACTACAAAAACGTGATCATTATCCTCTTTTTCCAGCCTGTCCAACTGAAAGTTCGCTGTAAAAGCATTTGACTTGACATCGATTGTTTTATAAAACTGGGCAATATGTTTATCATGTGGGATAGCATATCCCGCCGGGATGCTGATGTATACAAATCTTGCGGTTTTATTGCTCATTAACTGGTAATTACCACGTTTATCCGTTAAAGTGATGTTTACGCCATCTGTTACAGCAACATTGGCTACACCCGCACCGTTACTAAGTACGCGGCCTTTAAGTGTCAGGTTGGTAATATCAACGGTGTCTGGAATAGCTAATGCAGGATTGGCAACCGTGACACCCGCGGGAACGGTTAGCACTGCACCGGTAAGGCCAAGCGCTTTTATAAAGTCTCTTCTGTTAGACATATCTTTTGAGTGATTAATGCTTTACGTGTAAGAGCAATTACACGCCGGCTTCCACTAAAAGAAATAATTAAATTAATGTGAAGATTATGTTAACGAGCATTAAGCCGCCTGCAATAGTTGCCTTATCATAATTGCTATTATGCATATAATAGCTCAACTGCTCAATCGCCTCACGCATATTATATTCCACCTTTTTTTCACTGATATCTAGCGTTTTGGCTATCTCATGATTCTTTAAACCAATGAGGCGGAGGTTGATGATCTCTTTACGCGTGGCAGGTAGCTTGTTCATGAGTTCTTCTACTATTTTTATAGATTCTTTAGCCACAATACGTTCAAGCGGGTTAAATGCATCTTCAGTAATATCCCAGGAATCGTCTATTGAACTGTTTACTGACTGCGAACTCATTGCCTTTAAGGCGCCGTTTCGGGCGGAACGGAAGAGATAAGGTTTAATATTATTGATCTGCAGTTTATCCTTTTGCAGCCATAGGTTCAGAAAAAGATCCGACAGTATATCTTTAGCGAGCTCCCCATCCCGCACAATTGATTTCAAATAACGAAACAGTGCTGAATAATGCTGTTTAAAAACATCTTCAAACTGCTGCAAATCAAAACAAGGTGCTGAGGTAGATGCCAGTTCCATAAGGGCGCAAATTTAAGGTACACCATATTACCGCAAACACCTTCAATGTTAAGTTTGTGTTAAGCTTAACCTTTTATGATAATAGTATTAAAATAAATTACGGATGCTCTAAAAGCTTAAAAACGTACTGCCCTATTGGGATCACCCTTCATAGCGAGTTTGAAAATTTATTAGCCTTTAAGGTGGGTATTAAACACCTGCTATAAATGAAGCGATTTGGCACAACTATTAAAAGCCAATAAAAAAGGGCTGCTCTTTGTAGAACAACCCTTAGTTTTTCGGGACAAGTCCCTGCTGTAGCCCGTAGGGGAATCGAACCCCTGTTTCTAGAATGAAAATCTAACGTCCTAACCCCTAGACGAACGGGCCATTTCTGAGTGGCAAAATTTGTGTTTTTAAATTTTGCTCCCCTTATTTTGGGAATGCAAAGATATATCTTTTCTGAGAAAATTAAAATAAAGTTTAAAAAAAAATTATCGTAAATATTTTTCTGCCTCTGCTACAGATTATTAAAATGAATCTCATTTTTTTTGCCGGCAAACAAAAAAGGCTTTTGGCTATTTATAATTCCGATAACGTTACGATATCTTTATACACAAATCAACTTCACATGAAAGCCATCTGGAACAACCAGGTTATTGCGGAAAGCGATGAAACCATCGTTGTAGAAAACAACCACTATTTTCCAAAGGATAGTATAAAAGCCGAATTTTTTAAACAAACGTCCACTAAAACAACCTGCCCTTGGAAAGGCCTTGCCTCCTACTATACTGTGGAAGTAGACGGTAAACAAAACCCGGATGCTGCCTGGTATTACCCGGAGCCAAAATCTGCTGCAGCAAACATTGCCAATTACATTGCCTTTTGGAAAGGGGTGAAAGTAACGCAATAATATGAAGCATTACGACGCGATTGTTATCGGGGCCGGCCAGGCAGGTGTGCCGCTCTGTAAAAAACTGGCAAATGCCGGCATGAAAACCCTGTTGGTTGAAAAGCGCTTTATTGGTGGCACATGTGTTAATGATGGCTGCACGCCTACCAAAACAATGGTAGCAAGTGCGCGGCTAGCTTATTTGGCAGGCCGTTGTAACGATATGGGAATTAATATCAAAGGCTATACGGTAGATCTGAAGCAGGTTAAAAAACGTGCGGATGGCATTGTAAAAAAATCGCGGAATGGCGCAAAAGACGCTATTGAGCATACAAAAAATCTTGATCTGCTTTTTGGTGAGGCCACTTTCATTGATAAAAACACTATTTCGGTAAACCCTAAAACCGGAAAAGCCCGTCAGTTTTCGGCCGATAAAATATTTATAGACACCGGCTGCAAAACCATTATTCCAAAGATTGAAGGCCTCGATGAAATAGAATATTTAACATCTACTTCTATTTTGGATCTGGAGAAAGTGCCCGAACACCTGCTGATTCTTGGCGGTAACTATATTGGGCTGGAGTTTGGGCAGATGTTTCGCAGGTTTGGCAGCAAGGTGACCATACTGGAACGGTCGGAAAGATTACTGACCCGCGAAGATGAGGATATTGCGTTGGAAATAACCAAGATACTTGAAGATGAGGGACTAACAATAATTACAAGTGCTGAGGCTGTTAAATTTGCGGATAAGGGTAAAAACAAAATCACAGCAACAATTAGAACCGGCGGCAAAGAATCGAAAATAAAATGCAGCCATGTATTGATCGCAGTTGGCCGGTCGCCGCAAACCGAGAAGCTTGGTTTAGACAGAACAGGTGTGGAGATTGATGAAAAGGGCTACATCAAGGTAAACGACAAGCTGGAAACCAGCGCAAAAGGCATTTATGCTTTGGGCGATGTAAAAGGCGGCCCGGCATTTACACATATCTCCTATAATGATTACACCATCGTGTACCGTAACCTGGTAGAGAAACAAGACCTGACGATAAAAGACAGGCCGGTGCCTTACTGTATGTTTACCGATCCGGAACTTGGGCGCGTGGGCATTACGGAAGCAGAAGCAATAAAGCAGGGGCTAAACATAAAAGTAGCACGTTTAGAAATGTCGCATGTGGCGAGGGCGCTGGAAACCGGCGATACCCGAGGCTTAATGAAAGCGATAGTTAATGCCGATACCAAAGAAATATTGGGTGTAGCTATTGTGGGGACCGAAGGCGGCGAGATCATGTCGGTGCTGCAAATGGCTATGGAGGGTGGCATTACTTATGATCGCATACGTTATTGTGTTTTTGCCCATCCTACTTATTCAGAATCATTAAACAACCTATTTATGGCGCTGGAGGCATAAGCAAATGTATGATCAAAGTTGAGCATCTCGTAAAAATATTCAATACAACAAAAGCGGTAGATGACATTTCTTTTGAAGTAGCCGAAGGCGAAACCCTGGTTTTGCTGGGTACCAGCGGATGCGGAAAAACCACCACCCTTAAAATGCTGAACCGGCTCATAGAGCCTGACAGTGGAACGATTGCCATTGGTGGGCAAAACATTTTAGAGCAGTCGCCCGAGACATTACGCCGGGGCATTGGCTATGTTTTGCAAAATAACGGCCTCTTCCCCCACTATACCGTTGCAGAAAACATTGCTATAGTGCCGGGGTTGCTTAAATGGGATAAAGGGAAAACACAAAAGCGGAGTTTAGAACTATTACAAAAACTCCATTTGGATAAACAATATTTAGATGTTTACCCAAACGAACTAAGCGGCGGCCAGCAGCAACGAATTGGCCTGGCCCGCGCGCTGGTAGCAGACCCGCCGGTACTGTTGATGGACGAGCCCTTTGGCGCCTTAGATAACGTTACCCGTACCAGTATTCATAAGGAATTTAAGGCGTTGGACGAATTGAAGCGAAAAACCATCATCATGGTTACGCACGATGTGCAGGAAGCGTTTGAACTGGCCGACCGGGTTGCGCTGATGGATAAGGGTAAAATTGTACAGATAGGCACGCCTGCCGATCTGTTGTTCAAACCCGCAAATGATTTTGTCAGCAGCTTTTTAAAAGAGCAGCGCCTTCAACTGGAGCTGAAAGCGATCAGGGTGTATGACCTGTGGGAATACCTGCCGCAAGTAGATCGCAAAACAAACCCGTCTTCATTATCTGCCGATGCGGATATCTGGTCGGCCTTTGAGCAGTTCAAGTTTATTCAGGGCGAAAATCTCAATATCTTCAATCAACAAACCAAAGCCTTTAAAACCGTAACTTTTGAGCAGGTTATGGCGGCATATTCCAAATATAAAACTCTGCAACCCCATGAATGAGCAACAGCAAACCTTATGGAGTTTTATGAGTCAGCAGGCCGATAAACTGGGCATACAAACCCTGCAACACATTGGGCTTACCTTTATTTCGCTATTTATCGCGGTGCTCATAGGCCTGCCATTAGGCATTTATATTACCCGGAAAAAAAGCATCTCGGGGCTGGTGCTGGGTATTGCAGGAATATTACAAACCATCCCAAGTATTGCATTGCTCGGCTTTATGATTCCGCTGTTAGGCATTGGCGCCAAACCCGCTATTGTGGCATTGCTGCTTTATGCGCTATTGCCCATTATCCGCAATACCTATACCGGTATAACCGGCGTGGACGGCACCGTAAAAGAGGCGGCAATGGCTATGGGGATGAGCAAATGGCAGATACTGTTTAAAGTGGAACTACCTTTAGCCATGCCGGTGATTCTGGCAGGTATCCGCACGGCAACGGTGATCAATGTTGGTGTGGCCACTTTAGCCTCTTATATTGCAGCTGGCGGCTTAGGGGAATTCATTTTCGGCGGCATCTCGCTTAATAACACCAATATGATCCTTGCGGGGGCCATCCCGGCAGCATTGCTGGCTATAATTTTCGATTTTCTGCTCTCACTGGTGCAAAAGCTGAATTTTAAAAAGATAAAAGGGGCGGTAAAGGTAGCGCCGGTGATGTTGGTCATACTCTCCTGCCTCTACTTTATCCCTTCCGCTTATGGCAGTAAATTAACGGCAGGCTTCACGCCCGAGTTTATGGGTAGGCAAGATGGCAATTTGGGCCTGCAAAACGAATATGGCTTAAAGATCCATACCATTGTGATTAGCGACGCAGTGATGTACAAAGCAGCGCAAGAAAAGGAACTGGACGTGATCAGCGGCTACTCTACCGACGGGCGTTTAAAGGCTTACAATTTGGTGGTGCTGGAGGATGATAAAAAGATCTTCCCGCCATATTATGCCGCACCCGTTGTTCGCGATGATGCTTTAAGAAAATTCCCTGAACTTGAAAAAACACTCAATCTGTTAGCCGGCCATATCAACGACTCCATTATGACGGAGTTGAATTACAGAACCGACTACCTGCACCAATCCCCGGAACGGGTTGCTAAAGACTTTCTGGTTTCAAAAAATCTTTTTCGCCCTGCAAAAACGGCAAGCGGCGGCGTGGTGCGCATCGGTTCAAAAATTTTTGGCGAACAATACATTTTGGCCAGCATATACAGCATGCTGATAAAAGGCTACACCAACTATGATGTAGCTACCAAAACCGGCCTAGGGGGCACCAAGATAGTTTTTGATGCCTTAACCAACGACCAGGTAGATTTTTACCCGGAGTACACCGGCACAGGCCTGCTTGCTATTCTGCAGGCATCCTCAAAAACGGTGAGCCAGCTACAGGTAAGTAAAGATAGCACCTACAATTATGTAGCCCGCGAATTTGAAAAGCGCTATCAGCTTAAATGGCTCAAGCCAATCGGTTTCAACAACGCCTACGCTTTAATGATGCGGCAGCAACAGGCAAAAGATTTGAATGTTAAAACAATTTCTAACCTCAAACGATATTTGGATAGCAAATAATACCAATGGATTTAGCTGACTGTTATTTAAAAGTACGCCGACGCACCGAAGCGATCTGCGCCCCCTTACAAACCGAAGATTATGTAGTGCAGCCTGTGGGCGATGTAAGTCCGCCTAAGTGGCATATCGGCCATACTACCTGGTTCTTCGAAACTTTTATTTTGAAACCCTATTTTATGGGGTATCAGGAATATGATGCCAACTACAATTATGTGTTCAATAGTTATTATGAAACGGTAGGCAACCGGGTTATCCGTACGGACAGGGGTAATTTAAGCCGCCCTACGGTGATCGACATTCAGCTGTATCGCAAATACGTGGACGATGCGATGCAGAGTTTTATCGCTTGTGGCAACATAAGTAACGACGTGGAAGAACTCCTTATTTTGGGCTTTCACCACGAAGAGCAACACCAGGAACTACTGCTGACAGATATCAAATACATCCTTGGCAACAACCCGCTGTTTCCTGCCTATTCAAAAAATTATGTTAAACCCAGGGCCATAGTTCCTGCGGACAAAGCGTTTGTTAAAATTGAAGAAGGTGTTTACGAGGTCGGTTTTGAAGGGCAAGGCTTCGCCTTTGATAACGAGCTGAATCGTCATAAGGTATATTTGAACGCCTTTGAGATCAGCTCGGCACTGGTTACCAATGCCGAATATTTGGAATTTATTAACGCAGGTGGTTATCACGATTTCCGCCATTGGCACGCCGCCGGATGGGATTGGGTAAATACCAATAAAATAGAGGCCCCTATGTACTGGCACCAGATAGATGGCGCATGGCAGTACTACAATTACCATGGCCTGGAGCCACTGGTAATGCATGAAGAATTGTGCCACATTAACTATTATGAAGCCTATGCTTATGCCTCTTGGAAAGGTATGAGATTGCCAACCGAATTTGAATGGGAAGTAGCGGCAACACAATTTGCCTGGGGCAATCGCTGGGAATGGACAGAAAGCAGCTACCTACCTTACCCTGGTTTTGCCAAAGCACCGGGTGCTATTGGCGAATATAACGGCAAATTCATGGTGGGGCAAAAGGTGCTCCGGGGAGCTTCTGAAGTGACCTCTCCGGACCATAGCCGAATTACTTACCGAAACTTTTTTCAGCCGGAGTTACGCTGGCAATTTACTGGCATACGTCTTGCTAAATAAGACGATCACTATTTAATCCATATGGAAAACACTACCACCTGCCAACAATCGGCCGCTAAACAAAATGAAGTAATAGACAAGCAATTTCACAATGATATTTTGGCGGGCCTGCTGTCTGTACCAAAGCGCCTGGAATCGAAATATTTTTACGATGCACAGGGTGATAAACTTTTCCAGGACCTGATGAACTGTGACGAGTATTACCCTACAAACTGCGAGATGGAGATTTTCACTCAAAAAACCGCGGAATTGGCCAATGCTTTGATTGCCGCTGGTGATGGTTTTGATTTGATAGAACTTGGTGCAGGTGATGCCACAAAATCTTCTCATTTGCTTAAAAACCTGATAGATCAAAAAGCTGATTTTACCTACCTTCCGATAGATATTTCGGGCAATGTGATCTCTTATCTTAACATCACGTTGCCGGTTACTTTGCCGGGTATCAAAATAACCGGCTTGCAGGGCGAATACTTTGATATGCTGAAAAAAGCCGCTGCTATTTCTGATAAGCGCAAAGTGGTGATGTTCCTTGGCTCTAATATTGGCAATATGCCTGTGGCAGAGGCCGAAGATTTCTGTAAAATACTGCGCGACCACCTCTCCCCCGGTGATATGGTGCTGATTGGTGTCGACTTGAAAAAGAACCCGAAAACGGTACTGGCAGCTTATAACGATAAAGAAGGCATTACCAAACGCTTCAACCTTAACTTATTGGAGCGCATTAACCGGGAGCTCAATGCAGATTTCGATACTGAGCAATTTGACCATTATGCAATGTATGACCCGGAAAGCGGCGCTTGCCGAAGCTATTTGGTAAGCCTGCAAGATCAGCAGGTTAAAATAAATGGTGCCGACAATATCAGCTTTGCTAAAGACGAATACATTTACATGGAGATCTCGCAGAAGTATACGTTGGACCAGGTAAGTAAGATGGCTAAGGCAACCGGGTTTAAGCCGCTTAATCAATTACTGGATAGTAAAGGCTGGTTTGTTGATGCGGTTTGGATGGCGGAGTAGTTAGGAGCACAATTGACCTTAATAACTAAGCTGTTTAAGGCTTTGGCTCTCTAATGCCATTAATGCAAACTTGAAATCAAGCTATTTGAGTAAAAAACGGATTACAAGAAACATTTTAACAATCGCTGGATGCCATTACACACAACAGATAAACTTTAAATCTTCGTCCAAGTGTTTTCGCTGCCATACGGCAGAACGTCCCGTTGGCGCTTTTTGTAGGACACCGTGTGGGCAGCAAAAATGCGTTTAAAGCTTAATATATAAGCTAGGTTTTACACTTCACTTTACTGTTTTTAATACCCTAAACATATCAGGGTATTGTACTGAATATTCAATTAAATATTTCTTCCCTGTTTGAGGGTCACTTGTATCAGCGAAAGATTGTTCAATTATTGTTCCTGCCGTTTTATAATTAATAATTGACCAAGCCTGTTTACCAGATCTTGTACTCCTCATATCAACTTTTACAACCGTTGCAGTAGTGGATTTTATTGGTCCATTAGATAAAATATTATCAACCCTTACTTTAGCCAAGTTATCTATTACCCCAAAAACGGTTATAAATACAATCAAAAAAATCACGACGAAAACCGTTTTATATCCGTTTACATTTTTTGATATCACATTGCGTGATTTAAATTCGGAAATAAATAAAACAGCGCTTGCTAATATAAACGCAACAATTGCTATTTGAATAATCTCAGCGTTTTTGTAAGAAATAAAGTACCATAAAACGCAGCCAATTAAATAGCTAATAAATGCTGATTGCAGTACCCGTCTGCTTTTTTGTTCTCTATTCAATGTATTTTAATTAATTCTGTTACTCATGGACGTTCACAATAATCCGTGAAATTGTTAGTTGTGCTAAAGCTCATATTCATTAACCAAGATAGCAGATTCATTTGGGGTATTGTAACATCAACTAATAAAGCTATATTTAATCAATATATCACAATCAATGGGAACCTCATCAATCGCTCTCTTACTTATCGCTTTTTTTATTTTTATTATTCTGATATCCTGCTTTGTAACTGTTAAGCAGGGCACTATCGTAGTGATCACCATTTTTGGTAAATATCGCCGGATTTTAACGCCGGGATTGAATTTCAAGATCCCTTTCATCGAAAATATTCATTCCAAGATCTCCATCCAGAACCGGTCGGTAGAATTGGAGTTCCAGGCCGTTACGTTCGATCAGGCGAATGTATATTTCAAAGCTATGTTGCTCTACTCCGTACTGGATCAGTCGGAAGAAGCTATCAAAAATGTAGCGTTTAAGTTTGTAGACGACCGTAACCTTATGCAGGCGCTCATTCGTACGGTAGAAGGCTCCATACGCGCATTTGTGGCCACCAAACGACAAAGCGAAGTGTTGATATTACGCCGCGATATTGTGGAGCATGTAAAAGACCAACTGGATACGATACTGGAGGGCTGGGGCTATCACCTGCAGGACCTGCAGCTGAATGATATCACCTTTGATGAGGTGATCATGAAATCGATGAGCCAGGTGGTAGCATCGAACAATTTAAAAGCCGCTGCCGAGAATGAAGGCCAGGCCCTGCTGATCACCAAGACCAAAGCGGCGGAGGCTGAAGGTAACGCTATCAAGATCTCTGCGGAGGCAGAACGCCAGGCCGCGCAATTACGCGGACAGGGTATTGCCTTGTTCCGTGAGGAAGTAGCCAAGGGTATGACGACTGCAGCCAAAGAGATGCAGGAGGCCAACATGGATACCTCGGTGATTCTGTTTACCATGTGGACGGAATCCATCAAGCACTTTGCCGAAAACTCCAGGGGCAATGTCATTTTCCTTGACGGATCTACCGAAGGAATGGAGCGTACCATGAAAGAAATGATGGCCTTAAACCTTTTGCATACCGATAAAGTCCAAAAGTAAAATTTACTTAACGGCTTCGATGACATTTAAACTTTTGAAAGGCGGCATCCTGTGTTTAGGTTTGATGCTGGTTTCTGCTACGCTGTTTGCCCAATCTTTCAGGCAATTAACCGCCGACGATTTCAGAGGATCGCCCCGTGCTAACAGCCGCGGAGTGGTTGCTTATACCAATTGTACTATTGATTTTCGATTCCAGGCATCGCATACAGATGGAGAGTACATTTTGCATTTTAATGTGACGCTAAACATGAACAATTACAAATCATGGATAGACAGGTCGCGCATCTCATCGCAAATTCAGCTTGCCGAGATTCTGAAGCATGAGCAAGGCCATTACAACATTGCCTACCTGGAGCAGCAGGAGGTACTGCGTATAGTTAACCGCACTCGTTTCACTGCAAATTATCAAAATGAAGCGATGGCTATATTTAACCGGGTTGATGCCAAATACAAGCAGCTTAATCTTGATTATGACGATGATACGGAACATAGCACCAACAAACAACAGCAGCATAGCTGGGATGTATATTTCGCCAAGCGTATGGAATTTTTACCGCCTGTAGCAGCCTCAAGGTAAGCTATTTCTTTTAAAATCAAATTTGTGCACTGTAAATTAATCCTGTATTTTTGACAGCTATGCCAACGGGTAAAAATATTTATTTTGCTTCAGACTTTCATTTAGGTGCCGTATCCCATACCTCCAGCCGTGAACGCGAAGACCGGATTGTGCGCTGGCTAGACATGATCATGCCCGATGCCGCCGAACTTTTCCTGGTTGGTGATATTTTCGACTTTTGGTTCGAATATGCCACAGTTGTTCCCAAAGGTTATATCCGCTTTTTAGGTCGATTGGCGCAAATGGCCGATAATGGTACCAAAATTTACTTCTTTAAGGGCAACCATGACATGTGGATGTTTGATTACCTGGTTACAGAATTAAATGCGCGTATCATATCTGACGAAATGGTTATGGAACGTGGGGGCAAAAAGTTTTTTCTGCACCACGGCGATGGCCTTGGCCCTGGCGATAAAAAGTACAAATTGCTAAAAAACATATTTCGCAGCAAGCTCTGCCAATGGCTTTTTGCAAGGATCCATCCAAACCTTGGGGTTGGGATTGCCAACAGGTGGTCAAGAGCCAGCAGAATGGAAGGCGGGCGAACCCAACATTTACGCAAGCACGAAAACGAATGGCTGGTTACTTACTCCAGGCAGCTTTTATCAAAAACACATTACGATTATTTAATTTTCGGTCACCGTCATTTCCCGCTGGATAGAATACTATCGCCAACCAGCCGCTATATTAACTTAGGGGAGTGGGTAAACTTTAGCACTTATACTGTATTTGACGGCACTACGCTGGAGTTAAAGCATTTTGAGCCTGCCAGGTAGTTAAGCGTATTGCAATATTTAAACAATCAGGGTTACGGAGATGATCGCTGCGGTAATCTCACTAACATTCTTCCTAACATAGGCCTACTAAAAATTAAAGAAGAAGTTGATTTCTCTTTACAATACCCTGAATATATAATCTGCTTTAAATTACGTATTTTTGCATGTTTGTTGCACCGCATTACCTAAAATAAACCCGATTGAAATGGAAAACTTTGGGTTAGCAATTACCGGGGCAAAAGCTTGTAATAAAAAGCGGGGCTATAGTAACCAATTAGCACTGCATTGATTTTCAAAATAAGATGTTAGAGAAATTAGAATTAATATTTCAACGCTGGAAAGCAGTAGAAGTTGAACTAAGCAGCCCGGATGCCATGAGCGACATGAAACGCTTTGCCCAGCTGAACAAGGAATATAAAGACCTTGCCAAGATTGTTGACGAGTATAACATATACCGTAACATCATGAGCAACATAGATACCAATAAAGAGATCCTGGCTACCGAAAAGGATGACGAGTTTCGCGAAATGGCCAAGATGGAGTTGGACGAGCTGCTAACCAAGCAGGAAGAGATGGAAGAAGCTATTCGTTTAATGCTGATCCCGAAAGATCCGGAAGATTCTAAAAATGCGGTTATCGAAATCCGTGGCGGCACAGGCGGAGATGAAGCTGCTTTGTTTGCAGGAGACCTTTACCGCATGTATATGCGGTACTGTGAAAAGAGGGGTTGGAGAACCGAGCTGATCGATTACACCGAGGGCACATCGGGCGGTTATAAAGAAATTGTATTTAACGTAAATGCGGAAGATGCTTACGGTAACTTTAAATACGAATCTGGCGTACATCGCGTACAGCGCGTGCCGGATACCGAAACTCAGGGCCGTGTACATACTTCAGCTGCATCGGTGGTAGTTTTGCCTGAAGTTGATGAGTTTGATATTGACCTGCAGGTGAGTGACATCCGTAAGGATCTTTTCTGTGCTTCGGGCCCGGGCGGCCAGTCGGTAAATACTACCTACTCTGCCGTGCGTTTAACCCACTTACCTACCGGTATTGTTGCGCAATGCCAGGACCAAAAATCGCAATTGAAAAATTACGATAAAGCCCTTGGTGTATTACGCTCACGTGTGTACGAAATGGAACTGCAGAAGCATCTGGAAGAAACTTCGAAAAGGCGTAAAACCATGGTGGCAACGGGCGACAGGAGTGCCAAAGTGCGAACGTACAACTATCCTCAGGGCCGTTTAACCGAGCACCGCATAGGCTTAACTATTTATAATCTGGTAGGCGTTATGAACGGCGATCTGCAAGAGATAATGGAAGCATTGCAATTTGCTGAAAATGCCGAGCGTTTAAAAGAAGGTACCGCGGCATAAAACGTAACATCATGATACTTGTAAGTAAAGCACCTTAATTTAAGGTGCTTTATTTGTTTAGCCGGGTTTCTTTTCATCTCAATTTCATATTGCCCCTGTACTTTAGTATCAATAAGTTAGCCCCTAACTGAATTTTAATGTTTTGGGCTGTAGCTTATTTAACTGTATTTAATTTTAAGATGTATGCTGGCAGTAAAAAACTTAACAGGTAACAATAGCATTTTCGCTCGCGAAATTAGGTTAATGGGAAACAGATTTGAAATTAGCCTCCTAGCTGATAATATTGCCTGGGCAGATGATCGGATCGACAATGCTATTGCCGAAATTAATAGGGTAGAAAAATTACTCAGCACTTTTACAGACGACAGCACCTTAAACGAGATCAACCGCAACGCCGGTATCCGCCCGGTGCATGTAGATGCTGAAATATACAGACTTGTTGACCGCTCAATTCAAATCTCCGAACTTACTTACGGTACTTTTGATATCACCTACCCTGCTATTAGCAATGCTGATACAAAAGCGGCAAAACGTAAAATTAGCCTAACCAACTATAAGAATGTAGTATTGAATGCTGAGAAGCAAACGGTTTTCCTTAAAAATAAAGGGATGCGGATTGGTTTTGGCGCCATCAGTCGTGGGTATGCTGCCGACAGGGCAAAATATATTTTACAGATGAATGGGGTAAACAGCGGTGTGATTAACGCCGGCGGCGACCTGCTCAGCTGGGGCCTCCAGCCTGATAACACCCCGTGGACCATCGGTTCAGCGGACCCATCAAAGGCCGGGCAGCCATTTGCGGGCATCAACATCAGTAATATGGCTTTCGCCACCTCTTTCAATTCAGAAAAACTCACCCCTATTACCAGCAATACCGTTATTGGCAAGATCAACGCGGAGAACGGCTTCCCTGTAAGCAAAATTAAAAGCGTTAGCATGATCACCCCCGGTGCAGAACTTGCCGATGCAATGGCATCGCCAATTATTGCCATGGGCATAAATGCGGGTTTATATCTCATTAATAAGCTTAACCAAATGGCTTGTATTATCGTTGATGACCATGCACGTATCTATACGTCAAAAGGAATTAATTTAGCAGGGTAAGCGTATTACGCTATCCGTTCTATTTATATATTTACATTAAATACAACCAAACCTATTTGGCTTAATTTTTACCCCCGCTAATTATTGAATATGCACTACGGCGTAATGGCCGTTTTTGCGTTTAATAGTTAAGCATTTGTTCATGCGTCTGAAATGATAAAGTGGTTTTTGTATATTGTACTCCTGATGATATCCGCGCCACGCCTTCTATCTGCAAAAAATAATGCTATTAAAAGCCCCGAATTTACCAGCCCGGCTATACACTTTGCTATGCCTGCAGCTTTGCAGCGCGATACTACCACAAAAGCCAGGCAACGCCAGCTTGAAGAAGATAAAAAGAAAATTAAAGAAGTGGCGAAAGCCAAAAAGCAGCCGAAACCAGAGAAGTTAGAAGAAATAGACCCGGCGACCGGAAAGCCAAAACCTAAACCTAAAAGGCAGCGCAGGCCTGATGGTTTAGAAAGGCCACCTGAGATACCAAGAAGAAATGATAATTAATATTAAGTTTACAGCACTTTGTTAATGAGATACTTCGGCATATTACTTTTTTTTATCACAAGCAGTGCATTAAGTGCATCGCCAAGCGCATTGCTTTTTGCTTTTCCGCAAAAGGCACTAGTTGCTGATAGCGATACTGTGGTAACAAAACTTGCCGATACCACAGCGGTATTAGTCCGCAAAAATTCTCTATCAGCAGGTGTTAATTATGGCAGCGATGCCTTGTTCTTTGGCCGCACAGGCCCGTATAGATATCCATTTGTTTCTGGTGACATGGTGATCAATTATAAATCCGGTTTCTTTGTATATGGGTCGGCATTGAAGGTACTGGGCTACAAACCCGTTGTTGATGAAATTGACGTTGGTGGCGGGTATTATTACCGTTTCTCGAAAAAGTTCACCGGGACGATCAGTTACACCCGCTTCTTTTTCAATGACGACTCGCAGATCATCAAATCGGCATCATCGAACGATATCAATTTAAAAAACTCGTACGACTGGGGTCTGCTGAAAACCAGCCTGATAGGAGATTATCTTTTTGGCAAATCTTATGATATTTTTGCAACTGTTAGTAATTCAAGATACTGGGAAAGCAGCTGGAGCATTTTCGACGATCAGGATTACTTATCTATCAACCCATCATTTAATTTCATTTTGGGCACACAAAACTTTGTGCAGCGATATTCGATAGATCATAAATACCGCCTGGAGGCGAACAATATTTATATTAAAAACGAGAACGGCCTGGGCGCGCGCGATAATGCCAAGTTTACTATGCTTAATTACAGCTTTAAGATTCCAATATCATACAACCGCCCTCATTATACACTCGAGTTTTCATACAAATACTCTATTCCTGTTAATGTGGAGGGTGCATTACTTAACCGCCGTGAATCTTTTTATAATTTAACATTTTATTACGTTTTTTATTAATTGTGCCAAATGAATGTTTTAATTATAGAAGACGAAAAAGCGCTTGCCTACGAATTGGAATTATTCCTTTCGAAGCACAACTATATTTGCGAGGTATGTTTTAATGGCACATCCGCATCAGAAAAAATTGCCGTAAATCTGTATGATTTTATCCTGATCGATCTTGGCCTGCCGGATTACGATGGCCTGGACCTGCTGAAGGAAGCCAAAAAAAATCGCCCGGAAGCTGCCTGTATTATTTTAACTGCCCGCGCAGAAGTATATGATCGTATAATGGGGCTAGACCTGGGTGCCGACGATTACCTGCCAAAACCATTCTCACTCTTAGAACTGCAAAGCCGCATGCAGGCCATTACCCGCAGAAAATTCGGACTGGTAAACCAAACTGTCAACCTCGACGGTTTTTTGGTAAATTTAACAGACCGGACAATTACCTATCTAACCACTTCTGTTACTAATATCACTAAGAAAGAATTCGACCTGATCGCTTATATGATTCTCCATAAAAACCGAACGCTAACGCGTGCGCAGCTAAGCGAACATATATGGGGAAGCGTAGTGAACGATGATTACGACTCGAACTTTATTGATGCTCACATCAAAAACATCCGCAAAAAATTGAGCGCCTTTGCCCCTGCCGACTGGCTGGAAACCGTGCGTGGCTTAGGCTACCGTATAAAAACAAACGTTTAAGTATTTGAAACTTAAAACCAAACTTACGCTGTTTAATGCCCTGTCGAAACTGGTTATCGTAACCCTTTTCGTACTGCTGCTGCCATCGGTAATAGAAAGCATCAATAAAAGTTACACAGATAGCCGCCTCATTAAACAACGTGACAAACTTTTACAAATAGTAAAAGAAAAGGGCATAAAAAACTATATAGCAGATGGTGAAAGCTATGGTAGCTATTTACCGCTTAAAGAGGAATACATTAGCCTGGACGAAGTAGAACCAGACTACTTTGCCGATACAATTTATAATGACCGCCGTTCGGTTGAGCGCGACACCATTGATTACCGCATCCTCAGCCATACTTTTAAAGCCGGCAAGCGAAACTACCTATTGGAGATAGGGAAAAGCACCGAAACAATAAATGACACCACAGGCCCGCTGCAAACTATCGCCTTTCTTATCCTCTTAGGGATGATCTTGCTCACCATCCTGGCCGACCTCGTATACTCTAACTATATACTTGCGCCACTGAGCCGGATTATTAAAACCAAACTGGTCGGTACCAAATTCCCGAGTTTTACTACATACAACCAGGTAAAAACAAGCACATCAGATTTTCGGCATCTGGATCTAAGTATCCACCGGATGATTGCGCAGATAGAACTGGCCTTTCAAAAAGAACGCGAGTTTATTTCCAACGCATCACATGAATTGATGACGCCCATCTCCATTCTGCAATCTAAAATTGAAAACTTGTTTGAGCAGGAAGACATAGCCGACGAGTTGAAGGTAAGAATGCTGGAGATGCAAAGGATCCTCAACCGCTTAAAAAGCATCACCAAAACATTGCTATTGATCTCACAGATAGAAAATGAGCAGTTTTTAAAAGAAGACGAAATTTCGTTGAACTATTTACTCCAGGATCTGTATGAGGAAATCTCCATCAGGTTACAGGATAAAAACATCAGTTATGAACTGGCACTAGCGCAAGATATAACGCTCATCAACGTAAACAAATTCCTGCTTTTCAACCTCTTGTTTAACTTGGTAAACAATGCTATTAAGTACAATAAAGCTAATGGCCGCATCATGATCACTGGTGAATTAGTGAAAGACTACTACCAGATCAATATCAACGACACCGGAATCGGAATATCAGAAGAAGAACTGCCGTACATCTTTCGCCGGTTTAAAAAAATTAAGCAATCACTTACGCAGGATAGTTTCGGACTTGGGCTTCCAATAGTTAAATCCATCGCCGTTTTTCACAATATCGAAATTAACGTACGTTCTGAAAAAGATAAAGGGAGCACCTTCTCTATCATCATTCCAGCCCGACTCATAAGATCTTAGCAACAATCTTTGTCCTAAATAACGGTCACACAAAATGCATTTGAATATACCATACCTGGCCATTATTGGCCGCTTTTCGTAATCATTAAAAAATTGTTGCCAAAGTTGTATTTCACTCGATAATCGGCCAACTATTTCACATATAATTTAGTTTACACCTTTGGCACTCACTTTGCAAATAGTCCGTTATATATATCAAGGTAAAATCATGAAGACTCTAAAACTAAAAATAGCAACATTCAGTATTGCAATTGCGACAGTAGGTTTATTCGCAACCAGCTGTAATTCGTTAACGAAAACTCAAAAAGGTGCAGCTATAGGTGCAGGTGCCGGTGGTACAGTTGGTGCGCTTATAGGAAAAGCAGCCGGTAATACTGCATTAGGTGCAATAATTGGTGGAGCAGTTGGTGGTACAGCCGGAGCATTCATTGGCCGTAATATGGACAGGCAAGCTGCCGAAATAAAACAAACTGTACCGGGTGCAACTGTTATCCGCGAAGGCGAAGGTATCCTTGTAAAGTTCGATTCAGGCATCTTGTTCGATACCGGTAAGTCAGACCTTAAAGGTGAAGCCCGTACCAACCTGCAAAATCTTTCAACATCTTTGGTAAATAACCCACAGACGAATATTTTGATCGTTGGCCACACCGATAACGTTGGTACTGATGCCAGCAACATGACGCTTTCTTTGCGTAGAGCTGAATCAGTAAAAGCATTCATTGCCGCCGGAAATGTTGCCAATTCACGTTTGACAACTTCAGGCAAAGGTGAGTCTGAGCCAATAGGTGACAACACAACCGAAACAGGCCGTGCACAAAACCGCCGGGTGGAAATTGTAATTGTAGCAAACGAGCAAATGAAAAATCAGGCACGTTCTACTCAATAGTCTTTAATAAGATCGATTAATAGTTTCAGCAGCCCTCTTGCCAAAAGCAAGAGGGTTTGTTTTTTATAAACCTCCCGCTCTCTAAAAAAATGTAAGTACAATACCGCTAGGCATAGCCAGCTATAAGTGATGTTTTTTTAAAGGCCTCAATTCCGGAGAAGATTAGCGAAGGCCTGATTTTTTGTACATTTGCGGCATGGCATCCATCAAACCATCTGTACCTAAGGGCACCCGTGACTTCTCCCCGGCCGAAATGGCTAAACGTAATTTTATCTTCGATACCATTAAAGGCGTGTTCCGCAAATATGGGTATCAGCAAATAGAAACGCCTACCATGGAGAACCTGAGCACTTTAACAGGCAAATACGGTGATGAGGGCGATAAGCTTATTTTTAAAGTATTAAATAGCGGCGATTATTTAGCGAAAGCGAACGAACAACAATTAACTGAACGTAATTCCAACCTGCTTACGAGTTCCATTTCCGAAAAGGCCCTCCGGTACGATCTTACGGTGCCTTTCGCACGCTACGTGGTACAACATCAAAACGAAATAACTTTCCCGTTCAAACGATTCCAGGTGCAGCCGGTATGGCGTGCGGATCGCCCGCAGAAAGGCAGGTACCGCGAATTTTATCAGTGCGATGCCGATGTGGTAGGGTCAGCCTCATTATTAAACGAGGCAGAATTTATAATGATCTATGATGAAGCCCTGAGTCTGCTCGGCTTAAAAGACTTTACAATAAAAATTAATAATAGAAAAATACTATCTGGTATAGCCCAGGTTATAGATAAATACGATAGCATAATTGACCTGACCGTTGCTATTGATAAGCTGGATAAAATAGGACTGGATGGTGTTACCAAAGAACTATTGGAGCGTGGTTTCACCGATGCCGATATCGATAAACTAAAGCCTGTTATTTTGCTGGAAGGTAGTAATTCAGAGAAACTAGAAAAATTGCGCCTGGCATTACAATCTTCAGAAATTGGCCTGCAGGGTTGTAATGAACTGGAAACTGTATTTAATTACCTCAGCTACACACCGCTAAAAAAAGCAACCATAGAGCTGGATATAACCCTGGCCCGCGGCTTAAATTATTATACAGGTGCAATATTCGAGGTGAAGACCAACGAGGTAGCTATGGGTAGCATCGGCGGAGGAGGCCGTTATGACGACCTAACCGGCATGTTTGGGTTAAACGGATTAACCGGTGCAGGCATCTCCTTTGGCGCGGACCGTATTTATGATGTATTGGAAGAATTGAACTTGTTCCCTGCATCGGCAGAGCAAAGCACGCAAGTATTGCTCATTTGCTTTGATACCCCGGCCGAAACCTATGCGTTGCCTTTACTGCAACAGCTACGTGATCATGATATAAATGCAGAATTATATCCCGCCGGAGCCAAGGTTAAAAAACAAATGGATTATGCTAACAGCAAACACATCCCTTACGCAGTATTGATAGGCAGTGACGAAATGCAAACCGGCCTGCTTTCTTTTAAAAACATGGAAAGCGGTGAACAAGAAAAATTATCGGCCGCAGATATCGTCAGCAGAATGATTTAATTTAATGCCTGATTACACAAAACCCAGGCCCGAAAAATTTTTATTAAGCACCTGGCTGTTATTAACATCCAGCCATTTATCAAGCAGGGTGGCATACACATCCCTAAAGTCAATTTCGTATTTCAAATCGCCGTTATCCAATTGCGAAAGGTTTGGCGCATTGTTGTAAATCCCCTGTTTTTTCAATTTGCCCCCAAATATCATTACGTTGTTTGCCGTACCGTGATCTGTGCCGTTGCTGGCATTTTGCTCTACCCTGCGGCCAAATTCAGAGAATGTCATCACCAGCGTATCATCCAGTTTGCCGGCTTGCTTAAGGTCTTTTACAAAAGCAGCCACCGCATCACCGTAAATCTTCAACTGGCGGCCCTGTTGGTTTTGCTGCGTGGTGTGCGTATCAAAACCACTTAACGATACATAATACACCCTTGTTTTTAACCCCGAATTGATGAATTTGGCAACCGTTTTTAGCTGGTTGGCAAAAGGCGTTTGCGGGTACTGCGAGTTAGTGGTATATGTTTTAGAGGTCTGCTGGATATACTCTGCCGATGCATTGGTCTCAATCATGGTTTTATACAGGTAACCCAGGTTATCTTCATTAAAATTCGAATGGGCGTGTTCGTTGATCAACTGCTTAAAATAAGGGTTGCGGGTTGCCTGGTATAGCTTGCCGGGGTCTTCTACAGCTATACCCTTCATTTTACCCCCTTTCATGGCCAGCGATAGGGTATCGTCCACTTCGATTGCGGTATAGGGATGCTGGCAGGTGCTGCAGTTAGAATCGAGGTATCGGCCTATCCAGCCGGTGGTTAAAAATTGGTTGGCGTCGCTGCCGGTTTGCCAGATATCCATGGAGCGAAAATGAGAGCGATCCGGGTTAGGGTACCCTACTGAATTGATCACGCTCATCCAACCCTGGTCATAAATTTCTTTTAATGCGCCAAGGTTGGGGTTAAGGCCCTGCAAATCCGTCAGCTTTATAATATCAGGCTGTTTAATAGCAATGGTTTGCCGTTTTTGATAATAGATATCATTGGCATAAGGTACAATAGTATTCAATCCGTCGTTACCACCGGATAGCTGTATGATCACCAGGTTTTTGTGGCCCGACAGATTATTTATAGCCATTGCCTCCAACGGTTTCAGGAACGATGGGATCAAGAATGCCCCCGAGGCCAATGCTGAATTTCTTAAAAAATCTCGCCTTTTCATAGTTAATTATTGATTTAGTGATTGACAATTTGTGGCTTCGGGTGACTACTAATTCAGTAAATCACTCATCCAGTCCTTCACTAACTATCTAGCAAAGCTGATATTCAGGCGTGGAGACCAGTTCTATCACCATTGCTTTTGTATCCGTACTTTTGTTAATCAGGTTTGTTAAACCGGCACTTAGTCCGGTGTTTAAAATAGTTTGCGCAATAGCTAGCGGGCTGGCCTTTGCCGGGATATTGGCAGTAAACCTATCCCAGTCTACCGTTGCCTGCACTTTAGTTGTTACAGCTTCTTTCTGCTTGCGGGTGGTGGCAATAAAGGCCTCGTCTTCCGGGTCTACCTTCCCGCTAAAATCAATCACCCCTCCGTTCAATACCGTAGACGGGATTTTTAAGCGATACATCAGCGATGAGCTGTCTATCCAATTGCGGCCACCCGGCCAGCCTGCAACATTGGGTGGATAAAAAAGTACCTGTCCCAGTGCGCGCTCAAACTGCAATACTACATCAGGGTTTTGATAGGTGATATAAAATTGCCGGTTTAGCCCAACAATAAATTCCACCGGCGACTTAATGAGGTTGCCGATATTTTTCTCCTCATAAAACCAATCTGCATTAAACAGGTAGGTAAGCAGTGGCTTTATCTCGTATTTGCTGCTATAAAATACATCAGCCATCGCATTAACATGAACGGCGCTGGGCGTTTCATTTACAAAGTTTTTGTAAAGTTTATTGCAAATAAAACGGGCAGTTTCCTTTTTATCCAGCAGTATATTAATGATATCCTCCCCCGCAAAATTGCCGGTTTGGCTAAGGAATGTTTTGTTTCCGGCATCATGCAGCGCAGGCCGCGCTTTAAACTCGCCATCTTTGGTAAATCCCCAGCCTGTAAAAGCCCGGGCAGATTCCTTTACATCACTTTCGGTGTAATTTTCCCGACCAATGGTAAAAAGCTCCATCAGCTCCCGCGCAAAATTCTCATTCGGATGATTCTTTTGGTTCTGTTGATTATTGAGAAACTGCAACATTGCCGGCGATTTAGATACCTCCAGCAGAAGTGTTTTAAAGTTCCCTAAAGCATGTTTGCGCTGAATATTATTAAGTTGCTGGGCATACCAGGCATTTTGGGTACGGCAGGCAAAGTGATTGTGCCAAAAAAGGGTCATCCGCTCGCGCAGCTGCGCATTACTGGTACTCATTTTATTAACCCAATCAATATTCAATGCCTTTTCCTGCTGGCGCTGTTCCTGCAAAAACATCTTCTTTGTGCCCTCATTGGCCATCAGAAAATCTTTGTAATTAATGTTGCCCGCAATAATAGAGGCATCGTCAACCCGGTCAGCTTGGGCCAATAGCAGATCCACCGCTTGTTTGACAGAAAGCCCCTCTACCTGCCTAAGATCTTCAAAGCGGAGCCCAAACCCCGCCCTTGCATACAAATGCCTGATATGTTTCAAGTTGCTCCCCATACCGGGTTTGACTGGATGTGAGTTGTTGGGTTTAATTAACTAAGGTTTTAATTTAAAATATTTAACCAAAAAGGCAACAATTTGAATTCCGGCAATTATATTCGTGAAACCTTATTCAATTGCATTATGCACAAGTTTTTTTGCCTCGCCCTCGCCTGCCTGTTTTCAATTATACTGAAAGCGCAGACGCCATTGCTCGTACAACCATTTGGTAAAATCGATAAAGCTGACCTAGAATTAAAATCATGCGATTTTGAAAAGGACGCGAACGCGATGGTATTATTTGATAAAGCCAATGTTTTCTTAACTACTTCTTATCAGGTTATTACAGAAATACACAAACGTATTAAAATATTCAACGTCAACGCCAAAGAGGAGGGAGATATCCGTCTGGAGTATTTCAGCGGCGGGCGGGCCCAATCTATTACAGGTTTGCAGGCTCAAACTATAAACTTAAACAATGGTAATATTGAAATAATAAAGGTTGACAAAAAACAGATATTCACTGAAGTGGTAGATGATGACCGATCTGCCCTCGTTTTTTCTTTTCCTAATGTGCAGCCAGGATCAGTATTAGAATTTAAATACACGATAACGGCCAATAGCCCTTTTGATTTCCCGGATTGGTATTTCCAAAGCAATTTACCCAATCGGTACAGTATTTTAAAAACAACTGTTCCAAATGAACTATATTATAAAAACCTCGAAAGCCGTTTTCAGCCCTACACTATCGATAAAGAGGATAACTCCGGTACGCATACAAGGGCAATGGAAAATATACCTTCCATACCGGATGAGCCGTTTATGACCTCCCGTGAGGATAATTGCGAACGCATTCTTTTTCAACTACTTAGCTATACCGGCAGTTCAGCTGTCTATTCGCAGAATTTTTCTGCAACCTGGTTAAAGGTTGGAGAAGGCCTAATGGAGAGCGAATACCTGGGCACTCAATTGGGTAAAAAGCTTAACGGCGAAGAAGCTATAATCGCTAAAGCTAAAACGCTTGCCAGTAATGATGAAAAAATTGCATTTGTATTCGGCGAGGTGAAAAACGCAATGAAATGGAACAACGCTTACCGCAAATCTTCCTATGATGGCGTGTACCGGGCTTGGGAAAAGAAGACGGGAAATTCTGGTGAACTGAATATGATTGTTTGCCACTTGCTAAAAAAATCTGGAGTTAAAGTTTATCCTATGATCGTAAGCACCCGGGGCAATGGAAAGGTAAACCCAGCCTATCCCAACTCTTATAAATTTAACAGCCTCGTAGCTTATGTACCGGTGGATAGTACCCGCTCGTACGTGCTTGATGCAAGCAACAAATACAATCTGTACAACCAGGTGCCTACCAACCTGCTTAATACTTTCGGCCTTTGCCTTAATAAGGATGATAAAGCTTATGACATGTTATTCCTGCAAAATACAACACCTGTAAGACAGGTAATCATGGTAAATGCCGAAATAAAGCCGGATAGCAAAGTTACAGGTATTGCTAATGTTGTTGATTTTGCCTACAAAAGGATGAATGCAGTAGAGAGATATAAAACTGATGGAGAAAAAAAATATATAGACTACCTGAAGGATGATAACAGCAATCTTAAAATCTCGTCTATCAAATTTGAAAACATGGATATTGATACGCTGCCTCTTAAAGAAATAGTTGATTTCAACCTTGAACTTACCGGATCAGACGACAATTACATCTATTTTAATCCAAACGTCTTGGGCGTTTCAAAAACTAGTCCGTTTTTAAAAACCAGCCGCTCCAGTGATATCGACTTTGGCTACAGCAACAATTATTCGCTGATAGGGATTTATAAACTACCGGCTGGTTTTAAGGTAGAGTCGCTCCCAAAAAGCATCTCTATGACAATGCCCGATGCCAGTATTTCCTTCAAACGAATTCTGGGTGAACAAGATGGTAGTCTATCAGTGAGGTACATTATTGAGCGGAAAAAATCGATATTTTTCAAAGAAGATTACGCCGAATTTCATGAATTTTTTAAGAAGATGTATGAAATGTTAAATGAACCGGTAGTTCTTAAAAAATCGTAGTCACACCATGAAATTTAAAAAAGAGCTGCTATACCTGGTGTTCCTTACAACATCATTTTTAAGTACTGTTTTAGCGCAAGATAAAAAAATAGCAAAGGAAATTTACCTGGCATCTAATATACCCGACTCACTAAAGGAGGAAGCAAACGCAGTGGTGCGTTATTCTTTTGATGAAATCATTGTAAAAGGACCGGGAAAAGCCATTAAAAAACACCATAGCATCGTCACCATTTTGAACGAGAAAGGGGATGACGAAGCAGAGCTAATATTATCTTATGATAAAAACTTTAATACGGTAAACAGTGCAGAAATGATTGTTTATAACGCGGCGGGGTTACAAATAAAAAAGTACAAAAAGGGCGATATGTATGATCGGGCTGCTGCCGATGGTATGTCGACCATTATGGACTATCGCTTGCTTATATTAAACCACACCGTGGCATCGTACCCGGCAACTATCGAAGTTACTTATGAAACCGGCCTAAATAGTTATCTCGATTTAGGCGAATGGAACATTCTTCACCCCGAACGTTCTGTACAAAATGCTGAATATACTGTAATTGCAGACCCGTTAGTTGGCTTTAGATATAAAAACAAAAACACCAATATTAAACCCGAGAAAACAACCGAGGGCAATTTGGAAAAGTATAGCTGGAAAGTAGCCAACTTAAAGGCGCTTAAGCCGGAAGACGATGCATTGAACTGGCAGGTCTTCCCGAAGGTTATGTTTGCAACCAATCAATTCAAATTTGATGGCATCCCAGGCGACTTCAGTACCTGGGAAAATTATGGCAAGTGGCAGCAAATTTTAAATAATGATGTATGCACGTTAAGCCCGGCGCGGGTTGCGGAAATTCAACGGATGACTGCGGCTATAAGTACCGATAAGGAGAAAGCTAAGTTTTTGTATGAGTACATGCAACAAAACGTGCGGTACGTAAGCATCCAGCTGGGCATTGGGGGATTGAAACCTTTCCCTGCGACTTTCGTAGATGAAAAAAAATATGGTGATTGTAAGGCGCTATCCAATTATATGTATGCACTTTTAAAAGCGGTGAACATTCCGTCGTATTATGCTATGGTTAGGGCTGGTGTAAATGAAGAACCGGCCGATGCAGCCTTCCCAACCGATCCTTTTAACCATGTTATATTGTGCATACCCTTTAAAGGAGATACAACCTGGCTGGAGTGCACTAATAACAATAAACCATTTGGTAAATTAGGAAGCTTTACGGAGAACCGTAATGCGTTGTTGGTGACTGAAACTGGCGGCAAATTGATTAATACGCCAAGAAGCAATTACAGTGATAATCAATTTAATAGCGAAGTACATTTAATTTTAAATACTGACGGAAGTGCTAAAGCACTTGTAAAAATATTAAGCACCGGTGAGTATAGGGGCGATTATGTAAGTATGGCGTCATTGAAAACGGATCAGCAAAAAGAAATGCTGATAAAAACGCTCAATATGAAACAACCCTCTACCCTTGAATTAGTACCCGGCCAGGATAAAGACGGGATTAGAGAACTGGATCTAAATGTGGAATATGATAAGTTTTGTGAAGTGGCGTCGGGGAGCAAGCAATTCTACCGGCCACGGCTTTTTGATCTTTGGAAATTAACACTGCCGACTTTAGAGAACAGAAAAACCGATTTTTACTTTGACCAGCCTATGCAGAAATCCTGCACAACTACCATCGATCTTCCTGCCGGCTTTGAGGTTGAAACGCTCCCGGTAAACCAAAGCTTGAAATTCAGTTACGGAAACTACGAGGTCAATTATGTGTTTGATGCTGCTAAAAATCAAATTATCAGTACTGCCAAATTCAATTTAACCACCCAAAAGGTGCCTGCTGGTAAATACACCGAAATGCAGCAATACATGGATAATATTGCAAAAGCACAAAATAAAAAACTGGTGATTCGTAAGAAGGCATAAATTTGCCCCGATGATCTTCCAGCTTGATGAACGTATACTGTTTCCGGAACCTGCCCTCGCCGAGGAGGATGGCCTGCTGGCAATAGGGGGCGACCTTTGTACCGATCGCCTGCTGCTGGCCTACGCCAGCGGGATCTTTCCGTGGTATAGCGATGACGACCCCATCCTATGGTTTTCCCCGCACGAACGGTTTGTACTCTTCCCCGGTAAATTGCAAATCTCAAAATCCATGCGCAAAGTTTTGCGGGGAGATACATTCAGGATCACCACAAACCAGCGTTTTGGCGACGTAATTACTGCCTGTTCTACAGCGCCGCGAGAAGGCCAGGATGGCACCTGGATTACAGCCGAAATGAAGGCGGCTTACATTGAATTGCAGAAACAGGGTTATGCACATTCGGTTGAGGTGTGGCAAGGAGATAGGTTAGTCGGAGGCTTATATGGTGTAAAAGTCGGCCGGGTATTTTGTGGGGAAAGTATGTTTAGCAAGGTAAGCAACGCCTCAAAAACAGCACTCATTTGGCTGTGCAACACCGGGTTGTATGACCTGATAGATTGTCAGGTTTACACGGAACACCTGGCTAGTATGGGTGCCGAAATGATTTCGCGTCAACAATATATCGGCATCCTGCACAAAACCATTGCGTAAACCTTAGTTTTGCTGGCAATTGATGGAGCAGCTAAACAATAAAGAGCGTATAATTTTAGGGATTGACCCTGGTACAGCCGTGATGGGTTACGGACTTGTGCTGGAAAAAGGACCGAAAATAGAGTTGATCAGCCTGGGCGTAGTGAAAATGGAGAAGATAGATGATCATATGCTGAAGCTCCAGCGCATCTTCGAAAAAACCGTTGCTCTGATTGATAATTACAAACCGGATTGCCTTGCCATCGAAGCCCCTTTTTATGGTAAAAACATCCAGGTAATGCTGAAACTGGGGCGTGCCCAGGGGATGGCCATCGCCGCAGCGCTCTCACGCAATATTGTCATAACTGAGTATGCGCCCCGTAAAATAAAGCAATCTATCACCGGCAACGGTAATGCCACAAAGGAACAAGTTGCTGCTATGCTGCAAACGCTGTTAAAATTTACCGAGACACCCGATTTTTTAGATGCCACCGATGGGCTTGCTGTTGCAGTTTGCCATTCCTTTCAGCGTATACCGACAACGTCATCAGGAAAAAGCAAAAAATCTTATTCGGGATGGGAGACTTTTGTAAAGGATAACGGCTCGCGGGTAAAGGGTTCTGCAAAATAAATGACTATTTATTTATAATCTTTCTAAATAATTTGGATAAACAGTCATCTTCGTGTACTTTTGACGCATTATTTATAATAAGTCTTAATAAACATGAAGAAATTTCAACTCCTCCTTACACAATTATTACCTGCGGCATTAACGCTGCTTATTCTTATAGCCCCTTCAACCATATTTGCTCAACAAACACGCGGCACTATCAAAGGCCGTGTAATAGCTTCAAAAAACGAACCGGCATCTAACGTATCAATCGGCCTGGAAGGCACCACTTATGGTACTACTACAACAGACAATGGCGATTTTTCTTTTCGCGCTCCTGCAGGCTCCTATAAAATAATTATCTCTTATGTTGGTGTTCAGCGGGTTGAAGTACCGGTAATGGTTACTGCCGGTGAAACAATAACCATCCCAACCATAACTGTAAATGCAAGCCAATCTCAATTAGTTGAAGTAAACGTTATTGCAAGCCGCACAAACCGCTTTACCAGCAAAATAAGTAATGACGCAGGCAAAATACCGCTAACTCAACTGGAGAATGCTCAAAGCTACACAACGGTTACCGGCGAGCTATTGAAAGAACAACAGGTATTTAGTGTAGATGATGCATTAAGAAATGCGCCCGGTATCCAAAAAATGTGGGACGCTACCGGCCGTGCCGGCGACGGCGGTGGTTATTTTACCCTGCGTGGTTTTGTAACACAAACCCGTGTGCGCAATGGTATTGCAGGCTTGGTTACAGCCGGTATAGATGCGGTTAACATCGAAAAAGTGGAAGTGATCAAGGGCCCGTCGGCTACCCTATTTGGTAGTACTTTAACATCATTTGGCGGCTTAATAAACCGGGTCACCAAGAAGCCCTATGACGCATTCGGCCTGGAAATTGGCCATACCGTTGGCAATTACGACCTCAACCGTACCAGCATTGATTTAAATACGCCACTAAGCGCTAATGTTGCGTTCCGTTTAAACTCGGCATACAATTATGAAGGCAGTTTCCAGAATTATGGGAAAAGCCGCAATTTTACAGCAGCACCAAGTCTGGCTATAAAAGCAAATGACAAGCTGTCGTTCCTGTTAGAAGCTGAAATGTTCTACGGCCGTAATTCAGCTAAACCTTTCTTTTTCTTTTACAACAGCCCAAAACAGATGGGGGTTACAGCAGTTAGCCAGTTAAATATCGACTACAAAAACGCGTATTCAAATGATAACGTTACAGCCTACAGCCGTAGCTTGAATTATTTTGCAGAGGCGAAGTATAAATTCTCTGATAAATTTACCTCACAAACTGTATTTTCATCATCCAATAGCTTTTCCAACGGTGCAAGCCCCTATTATTACCTGGTAAATGATGCAACAGCAATTAGCATAGCGGCCGCAGAAAATAAAACATTAGCGGATCTTCCGGGTGAGAACAACTACATTTACCGTAATGATCAATCAACCGCCAACAGCAAATTGGGTGCTATAGAGATTCAGGAAAACTTTAACGGCGATTTTAACACGGGTACAATCCGCCACCGTTTTGTTGTGGGCCTGGATTTTCAGCGCCAAAATTCCAACCAAATATTTTACGGAAATGCTTATGGCGTTGTGCCGATAAACGATCCTACTTATGATTATGGCTCATTTAACAAACAATTGGTTGATGCTACCGTGGCGGCAAACCCGGTCTCTGCAGCTAATATTTATCCATATATCTATAAAACCAATACCTACAGCGCTTACGCTTCTGATGTAATTAACCTTACTGAAACACTCATTGCCTCAGTTGGCGCACGTGTAGACCGTTACGAGAACAAAGGCAATTACAGTTATTCCGGGCAGCAAACCACCCAGCCTTTTAATCAAACTGCGTTTTCGCCAAAATTCGGACTGATATACCAACCTTTGAAAGATAAGCTATCGTTATTTGCCAACTATCAAAACGGATTCCTAAACCCTGGGGTTTATAATGACGGCCAGGGAAACCCCTTAGTTGCCAACCTGCAAAATGCTAACCAGATAGAAGGTGGTGTTAAAATGGGCTTATTCAATGGAAAACTGAACGGTACGCTAAGCTATTATCGAATTAGGGTAACCAACGTATTACGCGCAGATCCAAACTCCGCGGTATTTGGTCAAATCCAGGACGGTACGCAACTCAGTAAAGGTTTTGAAGCAGAACTTATCGCCAACCCTGTATCTTCCGTTAACATAGTAGCTGGTTTTGCCTATAACAATTCAAAATTTATTGCCGGCGCACCAGATGTTTTAGGACTTCGCCCTAATACGGCGGGCTCACCATACCTTGGCAACTTCTACGTTAGCTACCGTTTGCCCGAAACTGCGGTTAAAGGTTTAGGTATTGGTTTTGGTGGTAACTACGCCAGCAAAAACAAAATCATCAACAGCGTAAGCCAGGGTACTTTTGAATTACCATCTTACACTGTGTTAAACAGCAATTTATTTTTCGACAGAGCTAAATACCGATTTGGCTTAGCGGTAAATAACCTAACCGACAAACATTACTACACAGGTTACACCACCATAAACCCGCAGCGGTTACGCCAGTTTGTGCTGAGTGCAACTTACAAGTTATAAGTATGACCAAATTTAAAAGTGTAATGCTTTTTTGCCACCGCTGGCTCGGACTCATCTCCGGGCTAGTGGTGTTTATAGTGAGTATTACCGGTTGCATCTTTTGTTTTCAGGATGAGATCCAGGATGCCTTGTATGAGTATCGCACCGTGCATAACCCCGGAACACCCTATGTACAGCCATCAGAACTGGTAGCTGCTGTTAAAACGGCATACCCCAAAGCAAGCCCGGATTATATTTACTATTACGGCCCCGAAAGGCCAGCAAGCGTATTGGCCAATACAGGCAAAGAAGGATTCGAATATGTATTTCTGGACCCATACACTGCTAAAATAACCTATCATGAAAAACCGCAAACTAACTTTTTTATCGTTGTAGAATACCTGCACCTATACCTGTTGCTGCCCCCTGCTATCGGTAAATGGATTGTCGGCATATCTGTTGTTATCTTTATTGTTCTGATGATTACGGGTATTATACTATGGTGGCCAAAACGCAAAACCGACAGAAAAAGGAGCTTTACCATTAAGTGGGGAAGCCGCTGGCGCCGCGTTAATTATGATTTGCACAACGTGCTGGGTTTTTATGCAACCGCTATCGCTATTATTTTGGCCATAACCGGCCTGGCTATCGCATTTGAGCCGGTTAATAAAGCTATTTACCTGGCCGCTAACCTGGGTAAGAATATTAAAAATGAAGTTGAAGAAGTAAAGTCAGATTCGCTGCAACGGGCAGGTATTGCCAAACAGCCGGTAATAAACCTGGCTTTTGCTTACGCACGCAAACAGGCACCAAATGCCGAGATGTTTTTAATCCATAACGATCCTGCGCCATCCGGCGCTATAGGTGTAGGAGCCTACCCAAAATCTATGCGGTATGCTTTCGCCACCGGCTTTGAATTTGATAAGTACAATGGCAAACTGCTAAAATCGTACCTGTACGAAAAAAAGAGCGCCGGACTAAAATTGAATGAGATGAATTACGATATCCACGTAGGCCAGATCATTGGCCTGCCGGGCAAGATCATTGCTTTTTTGGTAAGCCTGATTTGTGCCAGTTTGCCAATAACCGGATTTATTATCTGGCTGGGTAAACGCAAGAAAAGTAAAACCAAAAAAGTGCGCACAGTTGCGCACCGAAAAACGCATACGAGGCAATTGAGAACTACTTAATCTTAAATAGTGGAGTCACCCGCGGAGAACCAAAACTTAACATACGGGTGTAAAGCGGCGGAAGTAAGAAACTATAAAAACGTAAACTTACCCTAAGACAATACATGAAAAGAAACTGTGTCATTTTGAAATATTTGGCACAGTTTCTTGCTTTCTAGCCATTATTGCGCCCTTTTAATTGGCAAAGCACGGTGCTGATTGTTATCGAAAAATAATGGCCACAGCCGTTATTTAAGCCTTGAAAGCAAACAAAACAAATTGCTTACTTTTACATCCAACCAACCCGGTTTGTAAATGAGCGAGAACCAATTTAACCGCCCCATTCGTGTTTTAGTAGCTAAGGTAGGCCTGGATGGGCATGACCGCGGCGCCCGGATCATTGCCACCACACTGCGCGACGCCGGTATGGAAGTAATTTATACCGGGCTACGCCAAACCCCCGAAATGGTCGTCAATACCGCACTGCAGGAAGATGTGGATGCTATTGGTATCAGCATCTTGTCCGGCGCTCACATGACGGTTTTCCCCAAGGTAATGGCATTGATAAAAGAAAAAGGCATCAGCGATGTATTACTCACGGGTGGCGGTATCATCCCGGCAGATGACATGGCCGAATTGAAAAAGATTGGTGTTGGCGAGCTATTCCCCCCTGGTACCAGCACGCAGGATATTGTGAAATACATAACCAACTGGGTACACACCAACCGCAATTTTTAAATCTCTACTATGGATTTCCAAAACCTGCTTATAGAAACCAAAAGCCGCATTCGCTACATTATTATTAACCGCGAAAGCAAGCTGAATGCCCTAAACAAACAAACACTTGATGAATTGCACCAGGCTTTTACTGCTGCCTTTACCGATGAAAGCATTGGCGGAGTGATCATCACCGGCGCCGGCACTAAAGCCTTTGTTGCCGGAGCAGACATTGCCGAATTTGTTGGTGTAGATGCAGCCGGGGGAGCTAAAATAGCCAATAACGGCCAAAAGCAGGTTTTTGATGTAATTGCCAATGGCACCAAACCTGTTATAGCAGCTGTTAACGGGTTTGCACTTGGCGGGGGCTTGGAACTTGCTATGGCCTGCCACCTGCGTATTGCAAGTGATAATGCAAAAATGGGCTTGCCCGAGGTTACGCTTGGTCTTATTCCAGGTTATGGTGGCACGCAACGGTTAACCCAATTAGTGGGCCGCGGCAAAGCGCTGGAATTGATCATGACTGCAGATATGATTACCGCCCAGCAGGCGCAGCAATGGGGGTTGGTCAACCATGTTGTACCACCAACCGATCTATTACTAAAAGCCGAAGAGATCCTTACCAAAATTTTAACCCGTGCGCCACTTGCGCTAGCTGCCGCCATAAGGGCGGTGAATGCCTCCGCAACTGAGGGTATCAACGGATTTGATGTAGAGATAGCCGAATTTGGTAAATGCTTTTCAACGGAAGATTTTACCGAGGGGGTGGCTGCTTTTATGGAAAAACGCAAGCCGGATTTTAAGGGTAAGTAATATAAGCAAACAGGTTAGTAAAGCCTTAAACGTATCGTTTAGTTTCCGAATCAAAAGATCCGGCTTTCTGCCTAAGTTTTACCCCTTAAGGAAATAGAAATTTCTTTAGGCAATTTTAAATAATTCTTAAAAATTGTCAAATATTTGTACCTTGACATTCTCAAGACGCTACCTGTAATCTGTAATTTTTGCTATGAAGAAAATTCTCATCATTGATGACGAAGTGAATGTTGGGTTGTTACTATCCAAGTTCTTAACCCGCAATGGGTTTGAAGTGGATACCGCTGCAAACGGGAGCAATGGCATGGAGCACCTTAAAAATAAAGCGTATAATCTTGTTCTTTGTGATTTCAGGCTGGAAGACACCGATGGCCGGGAAATGCTTAAAAATATCAAAGCCCTTTATCCAAAAACGGGGGTAATTATCATTACGGGTTACTCGGACATAAAAATGGCCGTGGAACTGATCAAAATGGGCGCATTCGATTACATCACAAAACCGCTTTATCCCGATGAGATCTTAACTACCATTAACAAAGCCATCGAGACCCAATATGCGTTAGAGGAAATCGCTCAAAACGAATTCAACACAGAAAAACCTCAAAAAGAAGTAAAAAAACAGATTCTTTCAGGCGAGTTTGTTGCGGGCACCAGCCGTGCATCTAAAGATTTGCTTAAACAAATAGAACTTGTTGCCCCTACCAACTACAGCGTTATAATCCTGGGAGAGAGTGGTACCGGAAAGGAATCCGTTGCTAAAAGCATCCATTTAAACAGCTTACGTGCAAACCAGCCTTTTATAGCAATGGATTGCGGTTCTTTAACTAAAGAACTGGCGGCTAGCGAATTTTTCGGCCACGAAAAAGGCTCGTTTACCGGAGCACTGTACACCAAGATCGGCCACTTTGAAATGGCGAATGGCGGCACCCTTTTTTTGGATGAAGTAGGCAATTTATCTTACGACATACAAGCGGCTTTACTGCGTACCGTTCAGGAACGTAAGGTAAAACGCATCGGCAGCACCAGGGAGATCGATCTGGACGTACGCATTATCATTGCTACTAACGAAAACTTGCAGGATGGCATACTTAAAGGCCGTTTCCGCGAGGACCTGTACCATCGTTTTAACGAGTTTAGTATTTATATGCCGCCGCTGCGCGACAGGGGGAATGACATAATGATGCTTGCCGAGCATTTCCTGAAAATTGCCAACCAGGAACTGGACCGCAATGTATCCACCTTTGCGCCGGAAGTGATTGAATGCTTTATGAACTATCGCTGGCAGGGAAACATTCGCGAGCTGAAAAATGTAGTACGCCGCGCAACGTTGTTAACTGAGGGTACAGAAGTAACCATGAAGACGCTGCCCCTGGAAATCTCTAACTTTAAGGTTACCGGATACGAACCTGCTACAAGTTACCAAAGTGCGCAGGCTACCCCTGCAGTTTTCGAAACGCGCGAAACAGCGAAGCATGATCTAAAAAATGCGGCCTTGGGTGCTGAGCATGACACGATCTTACGGGTGCTGCGCGAAGTTAACTTCAATAAAACAAAGGCTGCCGAGATCCTTAATATCGACAGGAAGACGCTCTATAATAAAATGAAAGCGATCAACCTTAAATAAGTTATGGCAAATTTAAATTCAGGCATGCCTGATGCCCCGGCGCTACAGATGCTGAAGCATGATATTAAGAATCAACTTTCCAATATCCACCTTGCTCTGGAAGGCTTGCGGTATGAGGTTGACGACATTGGCGGCGATATAGGTCTATATATCGATACCATGCTGCGGTCGGCACAAAAAATCGACGAACTGCTGAATGTGATACGGGAAGATAAATAACCCCAAAAGCGGCCATACTGCCAAAACTATTTCTCACTTATTTGTTTATATTATACAACTAAGGCTTTTCACGGGCATGTCTATCTTCAACTATAAACAGCGCAACAATATCGTATTGGTAAGCATTATTGTGCTTGGCTGTTTTTTGTTGTACGCCCTTAGCGAACTCTTCAGCTCCATACTTGGTGCAATAGTACTGTTCACCATCTTTAGGCCCTTTTATTTATACATGGTGGAGCGTAAAAAGCTTAATACAGCTTTCGCAGCGCTCATCATTATCTTCATATCCCTTATCGTAATCGTTATTCCGTTCCTTTCGCTCAGCATTATGGTGATCGGTAAAATAGGAAGCATTAATAAAGAATCCATCCATATAGACCAATGGACGGCCAAGATAGATGCCTTTACCGGGTCAAATTTAAACCAGCCACATTTTGCTGAAGATACCTTACAGAAACTGGGTGCATATGTGGCCGATTTGTTTCCGTCACTGCTTGGCAGTGCAGCAAGCATCATACTCACCCTATTGGTGATGTACTTTTTGATGTATTTTATGTTTACCCAAATGCGGGAGTTTGAAACCGGGCTACTAAAATACGCCCCGTTTAGAGAACAGCACGCTTTAAAATTTGCACAGGCCCTCCGCGATTCCACTTACTCAAATGTTTTGGGCCAGGGCATCATTGCTATAACCCAAGGCGTTTTACTAGCCATGGGCTTTTATGCCTTCCAGATACCCGACGCAATCTTCTGGGGAGTGATCGGTGTTTTCCTGTCGTTTTTGCCCGTTGTTGGTGCGCCAACAATGTGTATCCCGGCAAGTATTATCTTTTTTGCATCGGGGCAAAATTTCAAAGGGGTGCTATTGCTGGCTTACGGCTTACTGTTTATTGGAAATGTGGATAATGTATTGCGGGTGATCATCAACAAGCGCATTGGCAACACCCACCCTATCATCTCCGTAATAGGAGTATTTATAGGGTTACCTCTTTTCGGAATACTTGGCTTGGTTTTTGGTCCGGTGTTGTTGTCTTATTTCTTATTATTGCTGGAAATATATGAAACTAACCGATTAGCTGCGGAAAGGCTGGAGCGAATAAGAGTGGGGCCCGAGCTGTAACATTTAACGGACTCGGGCGTTACATTAGCAAGCCAGAAAAAGCGCCATATAAACCAATAAAACGAATAATTTTAATAATTAATAAAACAAATATTCAACTTATAAATTAATACAATATGAACGATAACACTAAAGTAGTTGTCGCGTTGCTGGCAGGGCTAGCAGCAGGAGCGGCACTTGGAATTTTATTCGCACCGGAAAGAGGAACAGAAACCCGCGACAAGTTATCAGATTCGTTAAAAAATTTGAGCGATACGATTAAAGAAACGGCAGCATCTGAAATTGACAGATTAGTAAGCCTGAAAGATACGGTAGTAGATAACATTAAAAGTAAAGTAAAGTCTACCGAAGAAGAATATCAGGACGACCTGGAGCACGCTTAAATTTTACCGGTTGCGGGTGATCAACACCCCCGGCCATAGCTACTTATATGGAACAACACAAAGAGGCAGCACGCCCAATAATTGATCAAGCGAAAGAGTACGTAGAAACGCGCCTTAAGCTTTTAAAGCTGGAAGCCATTGAGCGCAGCACCTCAATAATAGCCAATATAGTGGTTGAATTAGTGGTGGTAATATCCCTGATATTAACATTCCTATTCGCCAGCTTTACGTTGGCCTTATTCCTGGGAGATGTTTTTCATTCCTATTGGAAAGGTTTTGGCTCGGTTGCCCTGCTGTACCTTTTAATTGCGGTAATTTTAATTGTTGCAAAAAAACCCATTGAGCGGCCTATTGTTAACATATTAGTAAGAAAGCTATTTAAATAAACATGGAAATCATCGTACATAATATAGACGACCTGAAGGTTGAAATAGCTCGGTTGAAAAATCTGGAATCGCATCAGTCGATAGCGCTAAAAGCGCGCTTTGCGAGTCCGTCGGCCGTAATGTCCACTGCGATGTCTTTATTCCCAAAATCTCCAACAATTGACGGCATAAAGCATGGCAGCTTTTTTAGCCAGGATTTTTTAGGGTTGATATCACGGATTGCATTGCCAATGACACTTAACAAGACACTTTTCAGAAACTCCAATTTTTTAGTTAAAACATTGGTAGGTATACTTTCTCAAAAGGCATCGCATTATGTTAGCGAAGATGCAGTAACGGGTGTTTGGGATAAGGCGAAGGCCCTCTTTGGTAAGTTTACCAAAAAGAAAGATGTGCATAAAGAAATCATTCCTGCATACGCTAAATATTATAAAGAAGGCGCATCAGAAAACCACGAAGGTGAACCACCAGCTTACGCTGGCTAATACATAAAAACTTAATCCTGTTGTGAAACACGATTGCAAAGGGATGGGCCGTAATGGTCTGTCCCTTTTTGTTTTCATCTCCTAGCCATCGGCCAAAAAAGCAATTACACAATTAATTTTTTAATTTTGCCCATTAATGGGAAAAGACAAATTAAAACGCTTTGCGGAAATAGATACTTTTGAAAATGTGTTGCAGCTTGATGAGGGAAAACCTCACAAAGGTGTTTGGGCAAAAGATTTCTTTAAAAACGACAATCCTGTAATACTGGAACTAGCTTGTGGTAAAGGTGAATACACCGTGAACCTTGCCCGTATGTTTCCTGAAAAAAACTTTATTGGTATTGATTATAAGGGTAACCGTATTTGGCGCGGAGCAAAAACTGCGGTAGAAGAAAGCGTAACCAACGTAGCATTTTTAAGGATCCAGATAGAGAACCTAACTGATTATTTTGCCCCCGGAGAAGTGGATGAGATCTGGATAACCTTCCCGGATCCGCAGCCACAGCTCAGTCGCGAAAAAAAGCGCCTTACCTCTCCCCGCTTCCTGGTAAAATACCGCGAACTTTTGAGACCCGGTGGCTTTGTGAATCTTAAAACAGATAATGACGATTTGCATGCTTACACTGTAGAAAAGATCGAAGAGCATAAATTGGCGCTTTTTGCCAGAACTGAGGACCTTTACAAATCCGAATTTGCAGACGAAGTACTTTGCATTAAAACCTATTACGAGAAAAAATACCTCCAACATAACAAAAACATTAACTATCTTAAATTCTCATTTTAACGATCATGCCCGACTACACTTTTTACGATAATGTATATGATGTAGTAAGGCTGATACCAAAAGGCAGAGTAACCTCTTACGGAGCCATAGCTGCATACCTCGGTTCTAAACAATCATCCAGGATGGTTGGATATGCCATGATGGCCTGCGGCAATGCTAAACCGCCTGTTCCTGCTCACCGGGTGGTCAACAGGCATGGGCTGCTTACCGGGAAGTTTCACTTTGGTGGCAATACAATGGAAGAGCTTTTGACTAGTGAGGGAATTACAGTTTTAGATAACCAGGTACAGAACTTTAAAGAGCTGTATTGGAATCCTGCAGTTGAATTAGGCGTCTAGTTCGTTTTGGGTGGGCTACCCATGTATAATCGGTAACGATATATAGTACCAGCTGTATCACGGCCAGCGTTATAAAAAAGTTTTTGGAGCGTTCATCGTAGTTAAAGAAAGTATAGCTTATTATGAGCAGGATAATACTTATTCCAAATTCTATCAATCCGTGAAGCGGCATGGAAAAGAACCGGAATATGCCTGAAGTAGAATCGGTACAAACCGTAAAGAACAAAAATGCAAAGCCCAGCATATAAACGCACCGGGATATGCCATCGGGCAATACAAAAAGTGTAGGAGACGACCAAAGAAACAGCACGATCAGGTAATCGGCGAGGCCATGCATGGAAGGAGTAAGTATCTTCATAAACAAAATCAGTACTTAACACGTGCAATAACAGTCAGTTGGTTTTGGGCCTGATGAATTTCCATCAGAATAAACACTTAAAATTAAATCTTCACAAAAACCCGACCAACGCAAATCTATCGAGAGTGAGCGGTTTAATCACACCCCTCAGCCAGTACTTAAGCAGTTATTTGCAGTAATTCCATTCTGTTTCCAAACGGATCTATAAACGCAAAACGGATTCTACCGGGTATAACCGGCTCTTCCAGTATTTGGATACCATTGTTTTTTAGATGCAATTCTGCGGCGCTTATGTCAAGCACCTCCAGGGCGGTATGCCTGATGGATTGTGGTGATACAGGTTCCACCCCAATATGTAACTGCGAATCCCCAATATTAAACCAATACCCACGAGATGAAAAAAGATGATCCGGGCGGGAGATTTGTTCAAGACCAAGTATACCGCCATAAAAAGCCCGCGCCTCCTCTAATAACTCTGGTGACACACAAACGTGGAAATGATCAACTCTTTTAAACGTTATCATGATTTAAAATTTCTTAAATATATAAGTCACCCCCGCCCGGTAAGACGACACGGTTGCCGCCAAACCAAGGTAACCAGCTATTTTTGCAGGCGGCGAATAGCCAACGTAAAAATAAGTTTGATGATCATTTTTCGGGGATGGCCTGATTAAACAAAAGCGGTCAATTAGTGAGCCTTTTCGTCTTCAGCAAAAGTTAAAACGTAGTTGTTATTATCAAGGATAGAAAACTCTGTTGCGCCATAAAAGGTTTTTTCAAGGCCCTTTAATACGGTTACCTTGTCTTTTATATCCTCAAAAAAAGCTCTGATATCCTCTAATTTGATATAGAATAATAGCGAGCCCCCGTTGCTCCGGCTAATTTCCGGCAAGTCTTGAGCCAAACTTTCAAAAGTTTGGAACATCACCGTTACACTGCCTTTTACCATCATGGCCCAAACCAAATCAGGGCCGCCCTCAGGGACGCTCATTGCCAAATCAAAACCTAAAATGGTATAAAATTCGATAGTTTTATCAATGTCGTTAACGAAAAAGTTGGGAGAAAGACTTTGCATAAGGTTCAATTATTAGAATAAAAAATTAAATCCTGCCTGGTAAGATCCCATTTTAAAAATGGCTGAATTAGTTACTGATACTTCTGTGGTTGTTGCATACCCAAAGTTTAATTCCAAGTGTCTGTAAATCATTACTCCAGTTTTTAAAAGTATATGTACAGAAGACCGTTGAAACTTCAAATCGGGACTAACTTCCCTTTTTGGCGCGTCCGTTGAGTATGAATAAATGTCATAATTGTCGTAATTATAATAATTATACAAAAAACCACCCGCCACAAAAATCTTGAAATTGTCACTAGCATAGGCATTATATACTACAACAGGTGCTAGTGACAGTACTTTTTGATTAACATAATTATCATACCGGGCAAAAGAGTTAACTAAAAGGGGGAAACTAAACTTATTCTCGCTATAGCCAGTCTCTACCCTAAAAAATACCTGTTGTGTTTTTTTGTTAAATATTAAATCGATACCCGCATTGAGCTTGGGCGAAGAGTGATGTAATGTGCCTGATGCATTAGGATTGGAGTGGTTGTAGGATAAAGATGTATTAACGTAACTGGCACCAATAAAAAACCTTGAGGCGAAAAGCTTCTCTGCTGAAAAACTACCACTTTTATTTTGGTTAATCATTTGCACAATTTTTGTTAAATCACTCTCCAGATAATTTGCCGTTTGTATCCTCCTGGCGAGTGTATTACCAGCCATATGGGTATTTTGAGCAACAAATTGCAACTGCGTTTTGTAACGGGTTACGGTTTTTAACAACCCACCAGAATAGTAAAAATGATAGATCAGTTCTTCAATATGCTTATCATCATTATCTCGTATAAAAAATCTTGTTTTAATTAAATCTGTATAGCTGTAAAGATTTGCAAGTTTACCTGTTGAAACAACTTTTAAAAACATTTTCCTGTTTACAGTTGAATCAATGGTCCTAAAAGTAGTATTGTTGGCATCCGCATAATCTAAACTAACCGGCAATTCAAATTTTTCAAAATCAGAATTACCAGGCACGCCGAAGCCAAGCATGTTATCAAGCAAATAGTGATTTACCGGAGAATTGTCATTTAGCTTAAAGTCAACTCTATCAGGGTTTTGGTTCCATTCCTTTATATCAACAAGGCCCCTAATCGTATCACCTTTTAAATCTATTAGGTAGCCTGGTTTAAAATTGCTCTGCGCTTTAATTAGTGCAGGCGCAGAAATGATTAATAATAAGGTAAGGTAAAAATACTTCATGTATATATTTAGGTTTGTAAAACATCAAATATAACAACAAATGGCGATTAAATATATGATTTTGAAGCCTGTCGTACTACAATGAACTACAGCATAATATATTGCCAATACGAATATCATCTACGCTGATGGCTTATAGGATACTAAAACTAAAGTGATGCCTGGCCTTGTTGCCTCTATGGTATTACCCCTCGACGATTGTATTAAATACCACCTAATCAAATACCACGAAACAGGTATAAAAAATAATGAATTCAACAATGTATTAATGATTGCCAACCTGGCGGGCGGCTTTATTTTTACCCCGCACTACTTTACAGCAGTGGAATACTTGGATCAACTGAATGCGGTTGTAATGGCTAGACAAAAATTAGTAAATTTATTCGCAAATGGCTAAACAATTAACCCGCTGCACCTGGTGCGGCACCGATCCGCTTTATATGGAGTACCATGATAAAGAATGGGGCAAAACTGTGCATGATGATAAGATCTTCTTTGAATTTTTGACGCTGGAATCTGCCCAGGCCGGGTTAAGCTGGATTACCATTTTGCGCCGGCGCGATGGCTACCGAAATGCATTTGCCGGGTTTGATGTAGAAAAGGTTTCGGCCTTCACTGATGAGGACCAACAGCGTTTATTACAGGATGCAGGCATTATTCGCAACCGGTTAAAAGTATCGTCGGCCATCCGGAACGCGCAATTGTTTATGGAGGTGCAAAAAGAATTTGGCTCCTTCGATAACTATCTATACGGCTTTATGCCGCATGGGAAGCCTGTAACGGTTTATAATGGCCCGCAGGTTAGCACAGCCGAGTCTGACGCGATTGCGAAAGACATGAAAAAACGAGGTTTTAAATTTTTTGGCACTACCATTTGCTACGCTTTTATGCAGGCTACCGGTATGGTTAACGACCATGTACCGCAGTGCGATTTCAGATAATTGCATTGGTTTCTCACAATTGCACCGATAACATAACTGTAAAAATGATGCGTTAGATTTTGGGCCGTCGGCAACAATAATCGTACTTTTGAAAACAAACGCCAATCGGTGTAATCATTTTTACAATCAGTGTAATTCACTCTATATATGAAGAAGCTTTTTCTCCTTGATGGTATGGCCCTAATTTACCGGGCGCATTTTGCATTAAGTAAATCTCCCCGCTTTACATCCGGCGGGCTCAATACATCGGCAGTTATGGGCTTTACCAATACCTTGCTGGATGTATTGAAAAAAGAAAAACCTACGCATATGGCCGTGGTATTTGATACAGATGTGCCAACAGAACGCCATACCGAATACGAAAAGTACAAAGCTCACCGCGAAGCGATGCCCGAAGATTTGAGCAAAGCATTGCCTTACATATTTAAAGTGGTGCTGGGCTTCAACATTCCGCTCATTACCAGTGATGGCTACGAAGCAGATGATATCATTGGCACCCTCGCCAAAAAAGCTGAGCTAAAAGGCTACCAGGTTTATTGTATGACCCCTGACAAAGACTTTGCACAGCTGGTTTCCGAGAACATCCGCATATACAAACCGGCCCGCATGGGTAACGATATGGAGATCCTTGGTGTAAAGGAAGTATTGGCCAAGTGGGAAATTGAACGCCCGGAACAGGTGATAGATATATTGGGTTTGTGGGGCGATGCCGTTGATGGTATCCCGGGCATCCCCGGTGTGGGCGAAAAGACCGCAAAGCTGTTGATTAAACAATATGGCTCTGTTGAAGAGATCATAGCGCATAGTCATGAATTAAAAGGGAAGCTACGCGAGAACGTAGAGAACTTTGCCGAGCAGGGACTGATGTCTAAAAGGCTGGCTACTATCAATTTGAATTCCCCGGTGGAGCTGGATGAAGAAGGGCTGGAAATGTGTGCGCCAAGTAAGGATCTTTTGGAGCCCTTATTTGCTGATCTGGAATTTAGAACACTGGGCCGCCGCGTGTTTGGTGACGATTTTAGCATTACCGAAACCCGGGCCGTATCGGTACAAACCGACTTGTTCGGCAATGCGGTAGCAGGCGGGCGCACTACGCTCACGGTGGATGTAGAAGATATTTATGAAGCCCCTACGCCGGTTGAAATTAAAAACATAAACACCGTACCGCATGACTATATCTTAGCAGATACAATTGAAAAACGGGCCGAACTCATCAACATTTTAAAACAGCAGAAAACTTTTTGTTTTGATACCGAAACTACCGGCACAGATGCCAATCAATGTGAATTGGTGGGCCTTTCCTTCGCTGTAAAACATAACCAGGGCTGGTATGTACCGGTACCCATTGATGAAATGCAATCTAAAGCCATTGTTGCAGAATTTAAATCGCTGTTTGAAGATGAAACGATCGGCAAAACAGGCCAGAATTTAAAATTCGACATCCTGATGCTGAAGTGGTACGATGTTGAAATGAAAGGTGATTTGTTTGACACCATGATGGCGCACTATGTGATCGATCCGGATACCCGCCACGGCATGGACGTATTATCAGAGAATTACCTGAATTATAAACCGGTTTCCATCACCGAACTAATTGGACCTAAAGGAAAAAATCAGGGTAACATGCGGGATGTGGAAATTGAAAAAATTAAAGATTACGCCGCAGAAGATGCAGATGTTACCCTGCAGCTGAAAACCATTTTCGAACCTAAGATTAAAGAAGTTGGTGCCGAAAAACTACTGCATGAGATTGAGAACCCACTGATATATGTACTGGCTGATGTGGAGCACGAAGGTGTAAAAATAGACCATGAAACTTTGAAGGAATTTAGTAAAGAACTAGAAACTGATATAGCCAAACTGGAAAAAACCGTTTTTGAAAAGGCGGGCGTCAGATTCAATATTGCCTCTCCAAAGCAATTGGGCGAAGTGCTGTTTGAGAAGCTAATGCTTGACCCTAAAGCTAAAAAAACTAAAACAGGCCAGTACCAAACCGGGGAGGATGTGCTGCTGGCCCTGGCGGCTAAAAGCGATATCGTGAGAGACATCCTTGATTTCAGGCAGCTGCAAAAGCTTAAATCTACCTATGTGGATGCATTGCCAACAATGGTAAATACCAAAACCGGCCGCATTCATACCAGCTATAACCAGGCGGTTGCGGCTACCGGGCGTTTAAGCTCCAACAATCCCAATCTGCAGAATATCCCGATCCGTACAGAACGGGGGCGCGAAGTGCGGAAAGCTTTTATCCCCCGCGACGCAAATCACAGCATCGTATCTGCGGATTATTCGCAGATAGAGTTACGCATTATTGCTGAGATCAGCAAAGACCCTAACATGCGCCAGGCTTTTATCGATAACATCGACATCCATACGGCTACTGCAGCTAAAGTATATGGTGTGGGTATTGAAGATGTGGATAGCACCCAGCGCCGAAACGCCAAAGCGGTAAACTTCGGAATCATTTACGGGCAATCTGCCTTTGGCTTATCGCAAAACCTTGGTATCCCGAGGAAAGAAGCGGCCGATATCATCGAAAACTATTTTGCCCAGTACCCCGGCATAAAACAATACATGGCCGATACCATGAACTTTGCCCGTGAGAACGGATATGTAACCACGTTGATGGGCCGTCGCAGGTATTTGCGCGATATCAACTCAGCCAATCAAACTGTACGCGGCTTTGCCGAACGAAACGCTATAAACGCCCCTATCCAGGGATCGGCTGCAGATATGATCAAAATAGCCATGATCAATATTCACCGTGAATTTAAAACCTTAAAATTGGATGCCCGTATGACGATGCAGGTGCATGATGAGCTGGTGTTTGATGTGCCGAATCATGAGATTGAGATTGTAAAGCCGATCATACTGGAAAACATGAAGAACGCCATTAAAACCGAAGTACCGATCATGGTGGAAATAGGCACGGGAAAGAACTGGCTGGAGGCACATTGATAAATTTCAGAAATTTAATATTTGCCTGCCGGCGATGATAGGCTATATTTCTAAAAGTTTACTCATTTCAAAGCTTTAATGATATCCACTATGGCGAACTTAAAATAATTCAGACCGACCGACTCCAACGCACGCCCACTGTATCGATGTTCGAAAAATGAGTGTTCAAATAATTTATCCACTTAAGGTTTATTTATTACAATGGTTATATTTGTTTAAGGCGCTTTAGGAGTTGTATGGACGACAAGCATAAATATCAACAAGTAATAACAGAAATACCTGCTACAGCAGTGGATATTTACCGCGTGCTCCCCGAGGGTACGCGCTGTGAAGTTATATTTAACGAGCTAACTATGTCGCCATCGCCTACACCCTTGCATCAGCTTTTACTGTCGGATTTGCATGCTTTACTTTATTTCTTTTTAAAAGATTCGAATTTAGGCAAAGTGATCCCCTCGCCTATTGATGTTTATCTGGTAACTATGGATTCTGTGGTACAGCCGGATTTAATTGTGCTTTTAAATCACAACCTAAATAAAATTAAAAACGACGGTATATACGGCTCACCAGATATTGCCTTAGAAATATTGTCACGAAACCGCACTTATGATCCCCAGCGTAAACGCTCACTTTACGAAAAAGCAGGTATCAAAGAATATTTCTTAATTGATCCTGAAAACAAAAAAACAACTTTGCTTACGTTAGCTACTACCGGCGTTTACCAGCAAACTTATGAAGAAACGGGCGTCTTAAGGTCTGCCGTGTTGGCTTGTGATCTAACGTTTTAAATTCCAGATTCTTTTTCTATCCTACCGCTTTACAGCAGATTTCGAAATTGGCAATTGGGGTATCTGCCTATTTTCAAAAAATATTGAAATGACAACTATTGAACCTTTTTAATTAAATAATAACAGCAATTCAAACACATTTTTCAAATAATGTGTTTGTTCATTTGGGGAAATGTTTAGTACCTTAACCTCTATATAAACCCAAATGAGAATATTCCACCTCAGTGCCGAATGCTACCCAATTGCCAAAGTTGGCGGGCTTGCAGATGTTGTTGGCGCACTGCCAAAATACCAAAACCAGGCCGGGCAAAACGCGGCAGTGGTTATGCCTTTTTATAACCGCAAATTTGTACATGAGCATACTTTTGATATAGTTTTCCAGGGAGCTACATTATTGGGCACACGGAGAATTTATTTCGAAGTAATAAAGGAAAGCACCGACGAACTAGGGTTTGAGCTGTATATGATCAAAATCCCGGGTTTACTGGATCGTGAAAATATCTACAGCTACCCTGATGAGCGCGAGCAATTCCTGGCCTTTCAGATCTGTTTCCTGGATTGGATCAATTGGAGCGGCCAAACCCCTGACCTGGTGCACTGCCACGACCACCATTCCGGGCTGGTTCCTTTCCTGATGTATCACTCCGCATTGTATCGCAGGCTGGCACATATCCCAACCATATTTACCATCCATAACGGCCAATACCACGGGGCTTTTGGCTGGGAACACTTCCACCTGTTACCCGAAGTTGATTTTTATAAAACCGGCCTGTTGGATTGGAACGGCGGCATAAATCCCCTTGCCTGTGCGGTTAAATGCTGCTGGAAGTTTACTACGGTATCGCCCAATTATTTAAAAGAACTATCCGTTAGCTCAAACGGACTGGAATATCTATTTTATGTAGAACGCTTTAAGGGGCACGGAATCATCAATGGTATTGATACCGATGTTTGGAATGCAGAAACAGACCCGATGGTGCCAAACAAATTCAGCGCGGCTACGGTTAGTAAGGGCAAACAAAAGAATAAAGAAGAGTTATGCACACGTTTTCATCTTTCACCGGACAAACCCCTGATTGTATTTATAGGCCGGCTGGTGGTTGAAAAAGGAGCCGATATGCTGCCGGCTGCTATCGAAAAAAGCATCCAGCAACATGGTGATGAAGTTAACTTCCTGATATTAGGTGCCGGCGATGCCGAAACCGAAATGGCACTTCAAAAACTAAAAGATTTGTACCCGGATAATTGCAATGTATTTATAGGCTACGATGAATCGCTTGCACATTTGATCTATGCCGGGGCCGATTTTTTATTGATGCCATCACGTGTGGAACCATGCGGACTCAACCAGCTTTACGCCATCAAATACGGTACGGTGCCGATGGTACGCACCACCGGGGGGCTGGCTGATACCGTTATCGATTTCGCCGACGAGGGTGGTTACGGCATCCGTTTTAATAATACGAGTGTTGATGACATCAGTACATCAGTTACGCGGGCGGTTGAATTGTACCGCGACACTAAAAAAATGCAACTATTGCGCAAGCGCATGATGGGCCTCGATTTTTCCTGGTACCGGTCGGCAAAAGAATATATTGACCTCTATGAAAGCTTAATCCCGAAAATATGACATCAAAAGTAATCAGCATTGTACTTGGCGGCGGCCAGGGCAGCCGTTTAGCACCGCTAACACAAACACGCTCAAAACCTGCAGTGCCAATTGCTGGTAAATATCGTTTGGTTGATATCCCTATCTCTAATTGTTTACACTCAGGTATCGACAGGATCTTCGTGTTAACGCAGTTTAACTCAGCATCGTTAAATAAACACATCAAAAACACTTATCACTTCAGCACGTTCAGCACTGCTTTCGTTGATATATTGGCTGCAGAACAAACCCCTACCAGTGCAGGCTGGTTCCAGGGCACTGCCGATGCAGTAAGGCAAAGTTTGCACCACCTGGCCGTGCACGAATTTGATTATGTGCTGATTCTATCCGGCGATCAGCTATACCAGATGGATTTTGAAGAAATGATCAACCAGCATATCGAAAAGAAGGCTGACATTTCTATAGCTACTATACCCGTTGATGTAAGCGATGTTCCTGGTTTCGGGATTTTAAAAACCGATAGCGACAATCTGATCACTTCTTTTATCGAAAAACCAAAAAGCGGTTTTGAAAATTGGGTGTCAGAAGTTAGTCCGGAAATGAAGGCGCAGGGGCGTATTTACCTGGCTTCGATGGGTATTTATATATTTAACCGTCAACTTTTATATGAATTGTTGGAAGGTAACGACCATACCGATTTCGGCAAAGAGATCATCCCGCAATCTATAGAAGGGCATAAAGTAGTTAGTTATCAATATGAAGGTTACTGGACAGATATTGGTACTATCCCTTCTTTCTTTGACGCGAATCTCGGCCTTACAGATGATATCCCGCAGTTTAATCTGTTTGATAAAAACCACATCTACACACGGGCGCGTATGCTGCCGCCAACAAAGATCTCTGGCACGCATCTGGACAGATCAATCATTGCAGATGGCTGTATTATCAACGCCAGTTTAATAACCCGGTCAATCGTTGGGATCCGTACCCGGATAGGCTTGTACACCACCATCGACAGCTGTTATATAATGGGCAGCGATAATTATCAAACCCTTGATGAAATTGCTGCAGCAAAAGCAAAAGGGGAAGCTATTATGGGGATAGGCGACCGGTGTACATTGCGAAATGCCATTATAGATAAGAACACCTATATTGGAGACGATGTGAAAATTAATTGTGGCGGCAGGTTACCGGATGGAGACTTCCCAACCTACACAGTAGTTGATGGTATTGTTATTGTTAAAAAACGTGCAGTTATACCGAGCGGGACGGTGATTTAATCTGCAATAGCATTGAACATTCCCAGGTTAATTTGTTATATAACAACAACTAAATAAACTTACTAATCATGAAAAAAGCTATCTGTATGGTTGCTGTCGCTACGATCTCGTTTGGCAGCATTAATGCATTCGCGGCAACGCCAGTGCAAACTCAGCAAGACACTACGATGAAGAAGAAGCCAGTGAAGAAAAAAATGATGAAGAAACACAAAATGATGAAAGATTCAACAATGAAGAAAGACACCATGAAGATGTAATTCATCCAAAACAATAAAGGCTCCGTAACCCGGAGCCTTTATTGTTTTATTACAGATCTAAGCTTTCGCCTATAGCCGGCAATTTTAAATTTAGCCCGGCCTTAATGAATTTTCCTTTCACCTCTTCCTTATCTATCTTGATCACCGGGAAGGAATCGTAATGGATACCAATAATGTCTTTACAGTTGATAAAACCTGCTGCTTTAATAGCGTCATCCGCGCCCATCGTGTAATTATCGCCTAATGGTAAAAAAGCCCAATCGAGGTTTTCACCCTCCAATAGCTTCATATCATAGGTAAGTGCTGTATCACCTGCAAAGTAAATTACTTTACCTTCGCTATAAATCACAAAACCGGCAGGGTTGCCACCGTTAGAACCATCGGGCAGTGCACTGGAGTGTATGGCATTCACCATTTTCACACGTCCAAAATCGAAATTAAAGCCGCCGCCGATATTCATCCCGTGCACATTGTCAATGCCTTGCTTGCCCAGCCAATCGGCTATTTCGGCAATACAGATAACTTTTGCGCCACTTTGTTTTTGCACCTCCACCAAATCGGCAACATGATCGCCGTGGCCGTGGGATACCAGGATATAATCCGGCTTTAAAGCCGAAACCTCAACAATACCTTTTGCTAATTCGTTGTAGGTGATAAATGGATCGAACAATAATTTTTTGCCGTCGGCCTCGAGTTCTATTGTCGACTGGCCATAATAGGTAACTTTCATAGCTAATTTTTTAAATTTGGTAAACTATCAAGTACACAACGGTAAAAACTATACCCTGTTTGCTATATCATCAATATTACAATGTTGCAACATTTATTTACCAAACAAACCACCCATACCGCCAAACATGGCACTGGTCATGGCCGCCATTTCACTTTGGCTTACGTTATCAGCCTCCGCCATTGCTTTATTTATGGCAACAACCAGCAATTCTTCCAATTCCTCTTTATCCGCTTCTTTTAAAAACGACTCGTCGATAGCGATCGATTTCACCACTTTGTTGGCGTTGGCCTGAACCGTAATTTTACCACCCTCTGCCGTACCGGTAACGGTAATGGCATCTAACCTTTGCTTTACTTCGCCAGCTTTTTGCTGAGCTTCCATTAATTTATCAAACATATTACCTCCTAAAGCCCCCTAGCCCCCTGAAGGGGGAGTAGGGATTTATTATAAACATCTCAAATATTAACTCCCCCTTCAGGGGGGCGGGGGGCACGCTAATCTTCCGCCGTATCACCTGCCCCGTTGTAGGCTCCTTTACGTACCACTGGCATTCCTGTAATTTTAAACAGATCATCCAAGTGTAAAAGGCTCCCGTTAACCATATTACCTAACAAAACAATCGTAACATCGTTTTTCATATCGCGCAAAAATATGTGGCGAAAGCCGTGCCACCAACCGGTATGATAAACTACCTTCTGGCCTGGTGCTTCAAATAAGCGCCAGCCATAACCATAGTTAAAGTGCCCGCGAACCATTGGGTTATGCGGGGTATAAGCAGAGTCTTGTGTGGCAGGTTTGATCAAGTGCCCAGCCCTTAACGCCTGGTCAAAAATATACAGGTCTCCTACTGTACTGTAAATCCCCTTATCGCCCACAGGGCCATCGAGGTAGTTTTGCGCTACCGAATATTTCCAGCTGTTACGGTCGTGTCCTACAACATCCGCGGGTATCTTTTCATAAACCGCTTTGGAATATACGGCCGTGTGCTTCATCCCAGCAGGTTTAAACACATTCTCCATCATATAATCAGCATAGGTTTTACCGGTTACCTTTTCTATAATAGCACCCAGCACCATAAAATTGCTGTTGTTGTATAAAAACCTAACGTTGGGCTTATTAAACCGGGCCGGTTTGTATTTCGCTATCATGGCCATTGCCTCGGCATTCGTTAAACCCTTTTTTTGATTTAAATGCTGGGTACGGTAAATATTATCTACAAAGTAAACATAGTTCATCATGCCAGACCGGTGGGTGAGCAGCAATCTGATCGTTACACCTTCGTATGGAAAATCCGGGAAGAAATCTCGTACATCCTGATCCAGTTTTATTTTGCCACGTTCCCAAAGCTGCATGATGGCAGTACCCGTCATGGTTTTAGTAACCGATGCCAGTTCAAATTGAGAGTTGATCTTCAAACTGTCGCGGGTGAGGTGGTTGGCCCAGCCGAAGGTACCCTCGTACAGGATTTTACCTTTTTTTGCTACCAGCACATTCCCGTTAAACCCGCTCACCTTGTGCAGGTGTTGCATAAAATCATCTATCTTTTTGTCGCCTTTTTTAGCGTCATATTTTAATAATCCCGAAGAATCAAAGGGTTTTAGCGGATCGGCATTGGATTTTTTATCAGTTTTGCCGTTGGAACAGGAAGCCAATATAAACAAAGAAGCTACAAAGGTAGCAGTAGCTTTTAGAACAAAATTCATAGGAAAAAATACTTCGTTAAACGAAAGCAAAAATGGAAATTATATAGCACGTATTAGATTAAAATTCAATTAATGTTTCAACATAATTAAAAACAGGTTAATTTTAGGCATGAGTGTGTGGGTTAGGGTTTTAATTGTTTCCTCGATGGTTGCTGGCACGGGTTTGGTTTATGGGCAGGCGCAAAACAATACTAATGACCTGGTGCAGCAAGGCATCGGGCTGACCAGCCAAAAAAAATATACCGATGCTATTGAAAAATTCAGGGCCGCCTTAGGCGTCGATAGCAATCATATCCAAGCCAATTATCAGCTGGCCTTTACTCTTTTTTCAAGTGGAAAAAATATGGAGGCGATCCCTTATATCAAACGGACAATCCGGTTAAGCACGAACGCTAAATTTACAGCAGCTGCGTACAGCCTGTCTGGCAGCATTTATAGCAGCAGCAACCAATTGCTTAACGCCATCGAAGCGTATAGAAAGGGCATTGCGGCTGATACAACTAACCAGCGCATTTATTACAACTTAGGCATTGCATACTTTCGCAACAAACAATACAACGAGGCCGGCCTCACCTTTGCTGCGGCAATAACAAAAGATGCGAATGACGCCGGCAGCACCCGCATGTATGCGTTAGCTGCTTTCCATCAAAACAAAAGATTGGAAGCCGTTTATGGGTTTTGCAGGTTTTTAACCCTACAACCCAATTCACCGCAAAGTTCGGAGGCTTTCAATAATCTGCAAAATATCCTGCAGGGCGGGCAGCTTAAGCCCGAACCGGGTTACAAGCCATCAAGTGCTGCGCTTACCGAAGCAAACAGGCAGAAATTGTTATTAAAGAAAGCACTTTCACCCCTGGCGTCCAGGAGATACAGTTCTTCTGCTGATTTGCTTGCCGGGCAGCTTAGCGCTGTATTTTCCGTAAACGATACATCCATAGGGCAATTCCTGTTTTCGGGTTATTTTAATCAGCTTTCTCAAACCGAAAACATGCCCGCCTTTGTACGTTATATCAGCCAGCCTGCTAACGCGGCTAACGCAAAGTGGCTAATGGATAACCCCGAAAAAGCGAAAGCACTAAACAATTGGGTAGCTGCAAATCAACCTGCCTATTAAATTTTTCTGTACCAAAAAGATTACCACATTGCATTCCGCGTACTCCATATAAAACCATAAATTTGCCACCGCAAAAACATAGTATAGTTATGAGTTTCAGAACCGAATATGATACCATGGGCGCGGTACAGGTACCGGCCGATAAATACTGGGGCGCACAAACCGAACGCAGCCGCAACAACTTCAAAATTGGCCCCGAGGCATCTATGCCGAAGGAGATCATAGAAGCATTTGCTTTTTTAAAGAAAGCTGCCGCTTATACCAACACAGACCTGGGTGTACTACCTGCAGAGAAACGCGATATGATTGCGCAGGTATGTGATGAGATCCTGGCTGGTAAACTGGATGCAGAATTCCCTCTGGTAATCTGGCAGACCGGTTCGGGCACGCAATCAAACATGAACGTAAACGAAGTGGTAGCTAACCGCAGCCACGTATTGCAGGGTAATACTTTAGGCGAAGGCAAAACCTTTATCCACCCAAATGATGATGTAAATAAATCCCAGTCATCAAACGATACCTACCCAACCGCAATGCACATTGCCGCCTATAAGATCCTGATCGACGTAACGATACCCGGGATCGAAAAACTTCGCGACACACTGAAAGCAAAGAGCGAAGCTTTTAAATCGGTTGTGAAGATTGGCCGCACCCATTTAATGGATGCTACCCCATTAACATTGGGACAGGAGTTCTCGGGCTATGTATCACAACTGAACCACGGCCTAAAGGCCCTGCGTAATACTTTCGAGCATTTAAGCGAATTAGCACTTGGTGGAACCGCCGTAGGCACCGGTATCAACACGCCTAAAGGTTATGATGTAAAGGTGGCCGAATACATTGCGCAATTCACCAATTTGCCATTTATTACTGCCGAAAATAAATTTGAGGCCTTAGCTGCACATGATGCTATTGTGGAGAGCCACGGTGCATTAAAACAAATTGCAGTATCGCTAATGAAAATTGCCAACGATATCCGGATGCTGGCATCTGGCCCACGCTCGGGTATAGGCGAAATTCATATTCCGGATAACGAGCCGGGATCATCTATTATGCCCGGCAAAGTTAACCCTACACAAAACGAAGCGGTAACTATGGTTGCTGCACAGGTGATGGGGAACGATGTAGCTATCTCTATCGGTGGTTCAAACGGGCATTATGAACTCAACGTATTTAAGCCATTAATGGCTGCCAACTTTTTGCAGTCGGCCCGCCTGATTGGTGATGCTTGCGTTTCTTTCAATGATCATTGCGCTGTAGGCATTGAGCCAAACTACGAAGGCATCAAAAAGCATCTTGAAAATTCGCTGATGCTGGTTACTGCACTTAACCCGCACATCGGGTACGAGAAAGCGGCCAAAATTGCCAAAACAGCGCTGAAAGAAAACCAGTCACTTCGTGAAGCCGCTGTTGGTTTAGGTTACCTCACCAATGAACAATTTGACGAGTGGGTACGCCCGGAAGACATGATCGGCGGTTTAAAATAACGCGCTCCAGCCCCCTAAAAGGGAATAAAGCACTACATAAACCCTCTCTGCTTTAAGAGAGGGTTTTTTAGAAACTTGTCCAAAGCATGCTATGCACCAGTCCCTCATTAAACTCCCCTTGCTCCTAAATAAACCAATAGTTTTTTGCATAATGCTTATGGCGTTGAGTGCCTGCGGTTGCAAATTTAATCCCAACCTGCAAGGCAAGGGCGAAAAATACCTGCAGGGTGAATGGAAACAGGACACATCCGCTTTGCAAAAGAAATTGCTTAATTATTCGCTGTACCGGTTTAAGTTTACCTGCGATTCTTTTTTTGTAAGCCTGCAATCATTCAGCAAAGCCAATGGCGGCAATCCGGATAGCTGCGTTAAAAACGGGCAATGGAGCGAATATGCCAAGGGCTATTACAATCAACAAAACGACACGCTGCATTTAAAAGGCTTGTTTTGTAACGCCAATTATAGCTATAAAGACGAAGGCGGCTGCTTCCGGTACGGCAATTACGAAGAGTTTTTTAAGATAGATAAAAAAAGCGATTCCGTTTTTCAGTTTACACCAACATCCAGCGTTGTACCCTTCAGTGCTCGCTTAATCAAGCATTATACCTGCATCCCAAAACCACTATAACATGAAAATCAAATTGTTAAAAAAATTAATACTGGCAGTAGCCGTAATGTATCTGCCCATACAAAGTATGGCATGGGGTACCAACGGACACCGGATTTGCGGCCAAATAGCAGACAGCTACCTTACACCCAAGGCCCGTGCAGCAATTAAAGCCATTCTCGGCAATGAATCCATCGCCATTACCAGTAACTGGGCTGATTTTATCAAATCAGATCCAAATTTCAATTACCTGTATAACTGGCATTTTATAAATTTTGATAAAACGCTTACTTATCCTGAGATGGAGACTTACTTAAAAGCGGACACCACCACAAATGCTTATACCAAAATAAACTTTTTAACCGGCCAGCTAAAAAACAAAAACCTGCCTCAGGAAAGCAAATTGCTTTATCTAAGAATGCTGATCCATATTGTGGAGGATGTGCACCAGCCATTGCATACCGGGCACCTGAGCGATAAAGGCGGCAACGATGTGAAAGTGATGTGGTTTGATAAGGAAAGCAACCTGCACTCTATCTGGGATTCGCAGCTGATAGATGCACAGCAATTAAGTTATACCGAATACGTATCCTGGATCAATCACACTACACCAGCCGGCAGGGCTACCCTTCAAAAGGCCCCGGTAAGCCAGTGGTTATTTGAATCGAACCAGTTAGCCGATAAAATTTATGCGGATGCTAAACCGGGCGACAAGATCAACACCTATAAGTATAACTTTAAATTTATTGCCATCCTTAATGATCAGCTTTTGAAAGGCGGGGTTAGACTGGCGGGTGTTTTGAACCAGATATTTGGATAACGCAGATGTGCAGATTTCAAATGTGCAAATGAATGCACACGAGTTTGATTTGCACATCTGCCTATTTGCACATTTGCACAACTAAATGAAGATACTGATGGTTTGCCTCGGCAATATTTGCCGCTCGCCGCTGGCGGAGGGTATTATGCAGCACCTTGCCGATAAGGAAGGTTTAAATTGGGAGGTGGATTCTGCCGGAACGGGCAACTGGCATGTCGGCTCCCCTCCCGACAGGCGATCTATCCGCGCCGCTTATGAACAGGGTGTGGATATCAGCAAACAAGTTTGCAGATTGTTCACTACCAGCGATTTTGATGAATTTGATCTTATCCTGGTGATGGATAAAAGTAATTTATCCAATATATTAGCGTTATCACGTAATGACTCCGACAGGCAAAAAGTGAAGATGCTACTGGGCGATAAAATAGTGCCCGATCCTTATTATGACGATACGCAATTTGCACCTGTTTTTAAACTAATAGAGACCGGGTGCAAAGAAATTATCAGGCAGTATAAAGACAAGTAAGTTGTATATTTGATTCACACGTTAAACGCTGAAATTATGGATAGAGTAGTTTTCGATATTGACGACACTTTAGCAAAAAAGTATAGATATGCTTCTGCGGATAAGAAAAAGGAAATAACAGGAGTGGTTAGTAGGATGCTCAGCAAAAGTCTTGAAAAATCCGATGATGATTTCTGGGACTTTATGGAAAGAGCAGGAAAGCAGGCCACCGAGAATGGCTTAACGGAGGACGAGCTCAACAAAATGCTTAATGAAGATTAATGAGTTCGTTTTTGATACAAACGCATTAATTAGCGCCCTACTTATTCCAACTTCTGTTAGTAGGCAGGCATTACGAAGAGCCGACGATATTGGCAAATTAGCCTTCTCAACTGAGACTTTAGATGAATTGAAGCTAGTTATCGTAAGAACTAAATTTGATAAATATCTCCCGGTGAGTGAGCGGCTGGAATTTGTACAACGATGGGAATTAAGGGGAAGCAAATACAAAATCATTAGTCAATTTACCGATTGCAGAGACGAAAAAGATAACAAATTTTTAAACCTGGCATTTGATAGCGGCTGTTCTACATTGGTATCGGGAGATAAAGATCTTTTACGCTTACATCCATTCCATGGCATCGATATCATCACCGCAAATTGTTTTTTAAATCAATTTTCATGAAAACACTCATTTTAAGTTTCATCCTCGCTTTTAGTATAGTAAGCGCTAAAGCAACGGACACAAACAGTATCGACAAAATAACGACTTCCTACATTGGCCTAAAAGATGCTTTGGTAGGCAGTAATGCTGCTTTAGCGAAAAGCCGCGCAAAGGACCTGCTTTCGGTGCTAACTGCACAGCAGGCCAAAGGAATGACAGCACAGCAGCAAAAGCTACTCACCACCTACCTGGAAAAACTAAAGTTTGATAGCCGCCACATTAGCGAAACAACCGTGATCGATCATCAGCGGGAACATTTTGCCAGCCTTTCAAAAAACATGTACGCCTTGCTCACCGGCTTAAAATTGAATACCACCACGGTTTACCAGCAATACTGCCCGATGAAAAAATCGTATTGGCTAAGCGAATCTGAGGAGATCCGCAACCCATATTATGGCGAGGGAATGATGGAATGCGGCAAAGTTACGGCAACGCTAAAACCTGCCGGAAAATAAACTGCATTAATTTTATCTACCGATAATATTTGTAATCAATAAGTTAAACAGTATTTTTGTAATATGATAAAAAGAGGAGGGGCGTTGCTATTGGCGTTACTGTACACCGTTACAGTGGCCGGCTTTGCTTTGAATCTTCATTATTGCGGCAATAAGGTAGCCGATGTACAGATCAACGCCCCTGCTAAAAGCTGTGCCAAACCTATGGCGATGGCCAAAAGCAAAATGAATTGCTGCAAGAATAGTAAGCTTACCGTTAAGGTTAAAGATGGTCACCAAAAAGAATCGACATCATTTTTCTCCCGTCTGTTTGCTTTCGATCTGCCTAAATTCCAGGTAGCAGACTTTTTATTTGCTGCTCAGCAGGCTTTTTTAGAAAAAGTCTTCGGCCGCGGCCCTCCCGATGTTCCCTCGGAAAGCATTGCTGTGTTTATAAAAAATTGCGTTTTCAGGATCTGATAAATAACCAATCGCTGCATTAGTTATTCTATCAATTCAAATTCAATTTTAAAAACATGAAAACGCTTAAAGTATATATCTTTCTTTTATTAGCAACAGTAACCGTTGCAAAAGCACAATTCACCAAAGCCGAGCTACAAGTTAGCGGCCTTACCTGTTCTCTTTGCGCAAAATCAACCGAAAAAGCGATCAAAGCCTTGCCGTTTGTAAGCGAAATTAAGCCCGATCTGATCCACAATATCTACAACATCACCTTCAAAAGCGGTGTTCCTGTCGATTTTTCGCAGATCAGCAAAAAAGTGTTGGGTGCCGGTTTTTTTGTGAACTATCTTAAAACCACCTATAACTTCACAGGCACCACCCTTGCCGACAATGCATTTACTTCCGGAGGCGATACCTTTAAGGTTTTAAACGCTGATAAACCATTAAATGGCGAAGTATCATTAACCATTGTGGATAAAGGCTTTGCGCCAAACTCAGTATCTAAAAAATACTTGGGTAAAACCCCGGAAACGCCGGCAGCAGCAGGCAAAACTTATCATTTAGCAATTTAAGCGTCTTCTAAATTAAATTTTTATGAAGACCATTTTATTGGCTTTTTGCCTTACGGCATTGGCCTATTCCGCCTGTGCGCAAGAATTGTATGTAAATACCGAACCGGCCAGCAATATGGCTACCGGTTCGCTTGGGATCCGCTTAGAGAATCAAAGCTTTTACTCGCCCACGTTTAAAAACCGTACAACACTCGAGATGATGTATGGTGCAACAGGGAAACTAATGGTACACGGCTCGGCCTATGTTTCTGATATGTACCGGCCAAATCAAAGTTTTGAGGGCGGCAGCTTTTATGCCAAGTACAGGTTCTACTCTGCAGATACGATACAATCCCATTTTCGGGGAGCATTTTTTGGAAAAGCATCTATAAGCCGCAATCCGTACAATTTGCAGGAAATAGCACTGGAGGGCGATAACAGTGGCTTGCAGGGCGGGGTAGTTTTTACCAAGTTGATCCACAAACTGGCTGTATCAGGTTCTGCCAGTTACCTGCATGCCTTTGATAATGCTGGCAACGCAATGCCTGTTTCAGGGGCTAAAAACGCGGTAGCTTATACCCTGTCGGCCGGATATTTATTGCTGCCTAAAAACTACACCAGCTATAATCAGGTCAATTTGAATGTGTATGCAGAATTGCTCGGTAAATCCAATCCCGGCTATGCACAAAGCTACCTTGATGTGGCACCGGCTGTACAGTTGATCTTTAACAGTGTTTTCCGGGTTGATTTTTCGTACCGCACTCCAATCTATAACAGCATGAAGCGCAATAGCCAAAACATGTACCTGGTACGTTTGGAGTACAATTTTTTTAACCTTTAGCCAAATGAAGAAATATATAATACTGGTGATTGCCGCGCTTGTTACGCAGCTTACCTACGCCCAGGATATGCGTAATATGCACATGAAAAAAGATACTGTTTTGAAAAAGACAGTAAAGGGCAAATCTGCAGACACCAAACCTATAAAACGCGATACCGCCGGCAAAATGGATCAGCACTCCGGGCATATGGGCATGATGCATATGCAGGCGGATACCGTTAAGAAAATGAATACGATGAGCAGCCAGTTCTCGCTGGATCTGCCGATGAACCGTGATGGCTCGGGCACATCATGGGTGCCGGACGAAACACCCATGTATATGTATATGATCCATGGTAGAAAATGGATGCAGATGATTCATGGGAGTGTATTCGCCAGATACAATAAGCAGGACCTTTTTAATAAAGGCAGCCGTGGCGGCAGCCAGGTTGATGCACCCAACTGGCTCATGTACATGGCGCAGCGTAAAGTAGGCCATAACGGCCTGTTCGCTATCAATACCATGTTCTCATTCGATCCTTTTACGGTTGGTGCAGGTGGCTATCCCCTGCTTTATCAAACGGGCGAATCATACAAGGGCCGAAAACTGGTAGATCGCCAGCATCCGCATGATCTGTTTGCCGAATTAAGTATTGCTTATACCCAGCGAGTGGCTAAAAATACAGATCTGTCGCTGTCTGTTGGCTACCCTGGCGAACCTGCTTTAGGCCCACCGGTATTTATGCACAGGCTCTCGGCCATGAACAACCCCGATGCGCCCCTGAGCCATCATTATGCCGATGCTACCCATATTACTTTTGGTACTGCCACACTGGGTTTCAGGTATAAAAATGTAAAACTGGAAGGATCAGTATTTACCGGGCGCGAACCTGACGAGCACCGCTACGATTTTGATAAAGCTAAGTTTGATTCTTATTCTGTAAGGCTGTCGGTCAACCCATCTAAAGAATGGGCGCTGCAGGTATCCAACGGCTGGTTAAAAAGCCCGGAAGAGGCCGAGCCGCTGGAAAACATCAGGCGGTTTTCAGCATCTGCTATCCACACTAAAATGCTTAACGGGGATAGCTATGTTGCCACTACATTAGTTTTCGGGCAAAACCACCACAACAGCACCGGCCGGAATGAGCCTGCCCTATTATTGGAAAATGCACTGCAGCTGCATAAAACAGCCATTTACGGCCGTTATGAATTTGTCCAAAAAGATGCAGAAGAACTGGACCTGGAACAAATTTACCCAACCGATCCGCGGTTCAACATCAATGCTTTTACTTTAGGCACCAACCGCATTGTTACTACATTTAAGCAAACCAACCTTACCGTTGGGGCACAAGCAACCCTTAACCTGTCCCCAAATCAACTAAAGCCGTTGTATGGCAGCAGTCCGGTTGGTTTCCAGGTTTACCTGCGGGTAACACCGGCGCTCATGAAAATGGGCGGCAAACATAAAATGAATGGTAAAATGATGGATGATATGGATATGTAAAATAAAACCGGCCAAGTTATCACTAACAACATGGCCGGCTTATTTTATTTTTTAAAAGCACCTTTTGAAGGGAGGCTGCTATTTCTTCACCCAACCGTCCTTCAACGTTACCGTACGGTTAAATACGGGCTTATCTGCAGTTGAATTTTTATCTAATGTAAAGTAACCTTTACGCATAAACTGTACCGGGGTACCCACTTTGGCATTAGCCAAATCGGCTTCTATAAAGGCAGCCGGCAATATGTGCAGACTGTTTGGGTTAATATAGTCCTTAAAATCACCGTCCTCGTTACTAGGGTCTTCCACTTGGAAAAGGCGGTCGTACAGGCGCACTTCGGCAGTTTTGGCATGTGCAACGCTCACCCAATGGATGGTACCCTTTACGTTGATACCGCTGGTATCGTTCCCACTTTGCGATTCGGGGATGTACGTGCAATGAATTTCCGTAATATTACCGTCTGCATCCTTCACTACGCTTTCGCCTTTAACAATATAGGCGCTCTTCAAACGCACCATCAGGCCAACACCCAGGCGGAAATACTTCTTGGTAGGTACTTCCATAAAGTCGTCGCGTTCTATCCATATCTCGCGACCAAAACCAAACTCCCGGCTGCCATCTCCACCTTCTGCTTCAGGGTTATTCTCTCCATGAAAGATCTCCGTTTTGCCCTCCGGGTAATTAGTGATCACCAGCTTAACCGGGTCAAGCACTGCCATACGGCGCCATGCGGTTTTGTTCAGATCCTCGCGGATACAGAATTCCAGCAAGCCAACATCTATCATATTTTCGCGCTTGGCCACGCCAATGCGCTCGCAAAACTCACGGATACTGGCGGGTGTGTAGCCACGGCGGCGCAAACCGCTAATGGTGGGCATCCGCGGATCATCCCAGCCATCCACATGGCCATCGGTAACCAATTGCAGCAGCTTGCGCTTGCTCATTACCGTATAGTTAAGGTTTAAGCGGGCAAACTCATATTGCTTACTCGGAAACAAGTTTAATTTCTCTATAAACCACTCATACAGCGGGCGGTGAGGTATAAACTCCACTGTACAGATAGAGTGCGTAATTTCCTCAATGGCATCACTTTGCCCATGTGCAAAATCATACATCGGGTAAATGCACCAGGCATCGCCCGTGCGGTGATGGTGAGCATGCTTAATGCGGTACATCAATGGGTCGCGCAGCTGCATATTGGCCGCGGCTAAATCAACTTTAGCACGCAGCACTTTAGCGCCGTCCGGGTATTTACCGGCTTTCATATCGGCAAACAACTGCAGATTCTCCTCAACAGAGCGGCTCCGGAATGCATTAGCTACCCCAGGCTCGGTTGGCGTACCTTTCTGTACGGCAATTTCTTCGGCAGTGCTATCGTCAACATAAGCCAGGTCCTGTTTAATCAGTTCTACAGCTAAGTCGTACAGTTTATCAAAGTAGTCAGATGCATAAAGTTCTTCGGCCCAATCGAACCCCAGCCACTTTACATCTTCCTTAATACTGTCCACATACTCCACATCCTCCTTTACAGGGTTGGTATCATCAAAGCGCAGGTTGGTTTTACCGCCGTAGCGCTGCGCCAAACCAAAATTAAGGCATATCGACTTAGCGTGCCCGATATGCAGATAACCGTTAGGTTCCGGCGGGAAACGGGTTAAAACCCGGCCATCATTCTTGCCGGCAGCAATATCGCCCTCAACAATTTCCTCTATAAAATTCAGTGATCTTTCTTCGCTCATGGTGGCGCAAAAGTAAGTATAGTATCAGGCAGATACGAAAATTTTTGCAGTGCGCCTCTATTTTTCCGCAAAATTCTGCAGTTTGCGGAAAGTTTTGCAGAGAAACAAGCGTTTTTTGGCAATGCCTCCGGCCCGCGCTTTACGCTCATACTGCACGGGCCTTAGCCACAATGGCCGGTATCCGCTGCAATCGCTATTGCGGGCGCTGTGGCTAAAACCAGTACCTAAACTGTAATAACCAGCTTGCCAAATTGTGCCGAATTACCCATCCGCTCAAAAGCGTCTTTGGCTTGCGCAATAGGAAAAACTTCATCTATCACCGGCACAATTCCGTGCGTGGCAACAAAATCCAGCATGGCCTCAAATTCTTCCTGCGTACCCATGGTGGTACCCAAGATCTGCAATTGCTTCCAGAAGATAACCCTGCCACCCAGTTCGGGAATATTGCCCGCCGTTCCACCAAAGAAAACGATCCTTGCGCCGGGGTTGCACAGGTCAGGTATTTTGGCAAAGCCCTCACCAAGGGCACTGTCAATAACCGCATCAAAACCACCGGCCAGGTGTTTAAGTTCTTCGGCCCAGTCCTGCGCTTTATAGTTTACACCCGCTGCAGCGCCCAGCTGTTTGGCCCTCGCCAGCTTCTCACTGGTGCCCGATGTTACAAATACCTGGCAACCTGCCGCTACAGCCATCTGCAACAAAAAAGTACCGGTTCCCGCACCCACGCCGACGATCAAGACTTTATCACCTTTCTTGATCCGGGCCTTGGTAAACAAGGCGCGGTAGGCGGTAAGGCCGGCTAAAGGTAAAGCAGCAGTCTGTTCAAAGCTTAAATGAGCGGGTTTTGGCAGTAAGTACTCCGCCTTTACTTTCACATATTCGGCTAAAGTGCCATCATCCGGCAGGCCGAGGATCTTGAAATCCTTCCCCTGATATTCCGGGTGCTCACCCCAGTGATGCGATGGATTGATGATCACTTCTTTATTCAGCCATTCCTGGGCACCCTCGCCGGCTTCGGCTACAATGCCAGCGCCATCGGCACCCAAAATGGTTGGGTATTTAATGCCCGCGTACCTACCAATGGTGATCCAATAATCGCGGCGGTTAAGGGCAGCAGCTTTTATTTTCACCAAAACCTCACCGGGGCCGGCAACAGGGTTTTCAACTTCTTTAAATACGATCGGGTTTTCTGCAGATTCGAGAACGATAGCTTTCATAGGTATTTTACTTAACCAAAAAGCGGCAGAATTGTTGCCAATCTGCCGCTTCCCTTTATATCAATTTGCTTATTAAGCGATTGCTTTAGTGTATAACTCAGACACGTGTGCCCAGTTAATTACATTCCAGATAGCCGCCAAATAATCAGGGCGACGGTTTTGGTATTTTAAGTAGTAAGCATGTTCCCAAACATCAATACCTAAAATCGGTGTGCCTTTTACTTCAGCAATATCCATTAGAGGGTTATCCTGGTTAGGGGTTGAAGTTACAGCCAGTTTTTTATCAGCAGTAACAATTAACCATGCCCAGCCCGAACCGAAACGGGTTGCACCAGCTTCAGATACTTTAGTTTTGAAATCAGCAAATGAACCGAACGTGCTTTTGATCGCATCGGCTAATGCGCCTGTTGGCTCGCCACCACCGCTTGGAGATAACAAAGTCCAGAACATAGTGTGGTTATAGTGACCACCACCATTATTACGTACAGCAGGCGGAAACTTAGAGATGTTTTTAATGATGTCTTCGATTTTCGCATCTGCTTCTGGTTTACCTTCCAAAGCTTTGTTTAAGTTGGTAACATAAGCCTGGTGGTGCTTGCCATGGTGAATTTCCATAGTAGCTTTATCAATATGCGGTTCTAATGCATCAGTAGCGTAAGATAACGCCGGTAGTGTAAATGCCATAATGTTTAATATTTAGTATTTGTGGTTAAACAATTCGTGTTGAGCAAATATAAGAGACGAAACGGCTTTTTGTTCTAAAGGATTGTCATTTATATGAGTCTGCAGTCCGAAAGTCGGTAAGTCCGGAAGAAGAAGTCAAACCAGTGAGCGTCTTTACTGACTTTCGGACCGCGGACTTTCGGACCCCACACTGCGGACTTTCGAGCTGCCGACTTTCGGACTTCCGACTGCCCCACTACAATCTATCTCTTCGATTTAAAAAAATCCTTCACCAGCTGCGAACATTCGTTCTCGAAAATGCCACCCGTTACAACCGTTTTTGGGTGGGTGATCTTTTGATTGAGCCTGCCGAAACCGCGCTGGGCATCGTAGGCCCCAAAAACTATCTTCCCTACCTGGAACCAGTAGGATGCGCCGGCACACATTACGCAGGGTTCCAGCGTAACATACAGCGTACACTCCGGCAAGTATTTACCGCCCATAAAATTGGCTGCAGCAGTAAGCGCCTGCATTTCGGCATGCGCCGATACATCATTCAGCCGCTCGGTAAGGTTATGGCCCCTGCCGATGATCTGCCCTTTACATACCACCACCGCGCCAATAGGAATTTCATCTTCCTGCAGGGCCAGCCGCGCTTCTTTCAAAGCCTCTTTCATAAAGAATTCATCGGGCGATATTGCGGGCTCTTCGCCGAAATTATAGTATCTCATTAAATCAGTTTGCTTCCGTTTGGTACCGGTTTATCAATAGCAGTCAGCACAATGTCGCCGTTCTCATCAGCCAGGCCGGTTACCAAAAACTCCGACATAAAATTGGCGATCTGCTTTTTTGGGAAATTCACAACGCCCAGGATCTGCCTGCCCGGCAGCTCTTCTTTAGTGTAGTGTTTAGTGATCTGCGCGCTGGATTGCATAATCCCCAGCGGGCCAAAGTCCACCCGGAGCTTATAAGCAGGCTTCCGTGCCTCCGGAAAATCTGACGCTTCCAGGATGGTACCCGCACGCAACTCTACCTTTTCAAAATCGTTCCAGCTGATGGTTTCCATACGGCAAAGGTATAAAGGTATTAAGCAAAACAGGAGGCGACAATAAAAATCATTTAAACGAATTAAACATTTCCCCATCCGCTTAAATCCTACCGTTCGCTGTGCTCACACGCACTCCCTGTAACCAGCTAATTCACCAGCTTCCCGCTGATATCCACCTTTCGCGAAAATGGATTGAGATATTTGTTGGCCAGCACGGCAAACTCCCTTCGTGTTACCGGGCGTTTAATATCAAAAGCGGTGTTAAACTTGTATTTGGTTTGCCAGGCTGCCCGCATCATCTTCTGTAAAGTCTCCGGATCGGTGAGCGACATCTCGCTGATGTACGATAGCAGGTTGCCCACAGTAAAGGTTTCCCCCGGATTTGTTTTGTTAAACCACAGGAACGACCGTGCGTAGATCTCGTTCAAAAACGGCTTTACCTCCGCCGTATAAACAATGGTATCCGGCTTAAACAAAAACTGAGCGGCGTTGCCGGTTGGTTTAATAAAGCCGCGCAGCATTCCGGTTGCCCCCACCTGTTGTACCGCCCGGTAGGCCGGGTCTGCTTTTGGGATATCGTTAAATGGCATGATCGAACCACTGTATACCAGGATCTCATCCTGGATCTTGCGGACATCCAGCTGCTTGGTGGTCTTTTTAAAAAATGCGCACCAGGCAGCGGAGGCACCTACCCCCTGCCCCAGCGTCATCTGCACGGCCGGGTCGGTAATACTGCCGTTCACCAGGTGGGTAACCGACAACGCCTTTTCGGTAACAAAAAGGTTGGTTTGATCTTTTACCACTACAGCACCCAGCGGAATTCCAAACGCCGGAAAGGGCGGGTAGTTGATCTTCGGTGCACCGGGTACTACATAGTGCTGCCCGGGTAAAGCATCTGCCACCCCAATCCAGGTACGATACAACCGGGATTGCCGCTCGTATGGGGTGTATATATCCCCCAAAACCATGCGTAACTCGCCGTATGCACGTTTATTTTCGCGGATATAGGGAATCAGCGGAAGTTTATCTTTCGTGGGGAACTCATCGGCTAAGCCAAGGTTCTTGTACCCGAGTTCGGTTTGCAGGTAATAGATGAGGCCCAGCGTATGCAACCGCGATTGCCGAAAGGTAGCCTCCCGGTTCTCGGGCAGCAGATCGTTAGAGGTTACCGAATACTGACTGGCGCAATCGTTCCAGTTAACCAGATACTTATCGTTCATCAAAGCACCGGCTTTCAGCAGCTTTTTGATGTCGGCCTTTTTAAGGCAGGCAAACTGGCTGGCTTCATATCCTTCGGGTTTAACGATGGTACTATCGGCGCCCTTGCCGTAATCTTTTAAAATAGCTATCCAGCTGATGTCCTGGATCTGGTTGGTGGCATTTGCCGGAGCGAGTGCCTCACCCGTATCGTTGCGGCTATCAAAACCAGTATTGAACACTACACCCGCCTTTGCAGCCACATCCCCCAGTTCGGTCGCATCAATAACCGCCTGCGCTTTTATCACGTCGGTTTTACCATTTGCGGTAATACTCACCTCCCAGCCCGTACCATCTTTTTTAATGGCGGTGAAAGGTGTATTCATTTTAATGGTCAGGTTTTTTACCGTGTCTGTCAGTTTCTTCAGGATTGAGGCACCTATTGCGGGCTCGAAATTGAGTGGGGCATTTTTTGTAGTATCATACCCCAGCCGGCTTTTATAATAGCTGACAACCCTCCCCCTAAACTCCGCATAAATGCCTGTGGGTAAATTGCGGTTGGCATCCAGGATACAGAAACCGCCGGCCGTCATGCTGCCGCCCAGCAAAGGGCCCTGCTCTATCAGCAAGGTTTTTACGTTACTGCGTGCACTCTGGATAGCCGCAGCCACCCCGCTTGCTCCCCCGCCTACTACAAGTACATCGGTTTTTATGGTATCGGCATAGGTAAAATTAGCAATCAGCAGCAGCAGGATGGAGAGAATTTTTTTGATCATCAGTTTATAAAACAAGTACAAAACGCTAATTTAGAGCAAATCCTTATGGATCCGTTAAATTTTAATCCCTCAAGAAAATTAAAAACCATGACAGACGAGCAGATGCGTTACCCCATTGGTAATTTTGTAGCCCCCGTATCCTATATTATAGAAGATAAGCGCAAATGGATCAGCGACCTGCACAGCCTGCCCGGCAAGGTGCGCAATGCCATTATGCCGCTGAATGACGCGCAGCTGGATACCCCCTACCGCACCGGCGGCTGGACCTTGCGACAAGTGGTACACCATTTGGCCGATAGCCACATGAATTCGCTGGTGCGCTTTAAGCTGGCACTTACCGAAAACAGCCCCACTATAAAACCTTATGAAGAAGCCGACTGGGCCCTGCTGCCTGACTATCGCCTGCCGGTAGAATCATCTTTAAAAATGCTGGAGGGGATCCACATCCACATGGTGGCACTTTTTGAAAGCTTTACCGAAAACGAATGGGACCGCAGCTTTATACACCCCGCATCTGGCGATACGGTAACACTGAATAAAGGGCTTGCGCTTTATGCCTGGCACAGCCGCCACCATTTGGCGCACCTAACCGAAACGATTAAAAAGTTTTAAGCCACATCAGCCGGTTGGGGCCCGGCTCAATTATTTTAATTCCTCGCACATAAACCCTGCAACCTGCAAAATATGGCGAATGGTTTGCGGTTCTATGCGGCTGCTTACAATGCGCAGCACCTTATCGCAATCTTCCAGGTCGAAGTTGTATTGTTTGATATCTGCCAGGGCCGAGAGCAGGGGTTGCAACCGGCTCGCCTGCCGCGGCGTAGTAACACTTGTTTTAAAGATCAGCACATCCATAAGGTTGCTATTTAAGGTGATGATATATTAATTTTAATAACCCTTGTCGTTCGAACGAGCGATAGCGAGGAGAAATCTTTACGAGATGCATAACGTTTGCAAATAATATAAGATTCCTTCCCGCGCCTCGTTCGAAATAACAGGGAGATTTTAGCCCGCGTCTTTACTCCTGATTTCTGAAGTCCTGATACCAAAAGGCTTTACTCTTGACTCCTTCTTGAAGTCTTAATTCTTAAACTCCTGATTCCTGACGGCTTTACTCCTGACGCCTTGACTCTTGACGTCTTGACTCTTGATTCCTTCTTGATTCGTAATTCCTAAACCCCTGGCTCCTGATTCTTGACTTCCTGGCTCTTAAACTCCTGACTCTCCTTCTCCCGCCCCATCCAGTCGCGGTTGCCCCGGCGGCCCCAGCCGCAGCGGTCTTTCCACTGTTGTTTAAATTGTTCGCGTTCGTCGGGCGACATGCTGTTAAAGCGCTCGTTCATCATTTGCTTGCGGCGCATCCATGGGGCACCGCCACCGCCGCCCTTGCCAAAGCCGAACAGGATCTTACACAATATAAATATGCCCATGGCCTGCCAGTAAGTAATGGTACTTACATGGATTATATCCGGCAGCAGGTGGTCCCACAACTGCATCACCACGTAACTTATCAGGGCTAATAATGCCGCTACTCCCAGCGGAATTAGAAATAGTTTTTTTCTATGCTTGGTAATCATTTCAATAGATTTTTTCAATAATCATTAATTTCATTATACAATTGCTTTAACCGCTTGCGTAAATGCAGCACCGCGTAGCGCTTGCGCGATACCAGCGTATTGATGTTTTCACCCGTACGTTTGGCAATTTCATCAAAAGGTACGTCCTCCAGCTCCTGCCAAATGAACACCTGCCGCTGCTGCTCGGGCAATTCATCCAGCGCTGTAAAAAGCTCTTCCCAAAACAGGTTGCGAATATACTCGGTTTCCGGCGTACGGGTTTCGCTCATCAGTATCGCCTGGAAATCCGGCGCATCGTCGCCATCCTCACCGTTATCAGGCAGCATATCGTCCAGCAGCGTTTCGGTATGCTTTTTATGTTTATCTAAAATTTTATTGCGGGCAACGCGGTACAGCCAGGCGCTGGTTTGCTCGATAGGTTCAGAATTGATCACATTACTGAACTGGTACCATACATCCTGCAGAATGTCTTCGGCATCGGCATCACTCCTCACCCTGCGGCGGATAAAGCCCAGCAAGCTTTTACCATACGCCGTAATGGTTTGTATGATATGGCTGTTTTTATCCTGGGGCATTAGCGCGGTGGTAGTCAATTGTATGATTGTTTAAATATAAAGACGACTGTGGTGGGAATACATTTTAAAAAAAATTAAAATTGTTAAGGGTGGAGCGTGCCGGAAGTTTACTCACCCCGACATCGCAATCGCTCGTCACCTCTCTCTACTTTGTAGAGAAGGGAAAAATTGTGCTACACCCCTCTTTGCGTAGCAGAGAGGGGGCAGGGGGTGAGTTGATAAGAATACTGCATCCCGGTAAATTTACTCACCCCGACATCGCTATCGCTCGCCACCCCTCTCTACTTTGTAGAGAGGGGAAGAATTGTGCCACCCCTCTTTGCGTAGCAGAGAGGGGGCAGGGGTGAGTTGCTAACAAACTTTTACGCCCTCCCCAACGTTATAAATGCATGGCTGATAAAAAAACACTCATATTAGGCGCTACGCCAGATGCTAGCCGCTACGCTTACCTGGCTGCTAACCGCTTAATCAGTTACGGGCATCCTATTGTAAACGTAGGCATCAAAACCGGCGAAGTAGCAGGTGTACCTATTGAAAAACCGGAAACTATCCATACCGATATTGATACCATAACGCTGTATGTTGGTCCGCAAAACCAGCCGCCATTGTACGATTATATATTGAACACCAACCCCAAACGGATCATCTTTAACCCAGGCACCGAAAACAGCGACCTCCGCCGCATGGCCAAAGAACGTGGCATCGAAACGGATTACGCCTGTACGCTGGTGCTGTTGAGCATAGGTCAGTATTAGGTCGGTTGTCCTGCTGACGCACGAAGCATCTGCTAACCGTACGACAAGGAGCTTAGCGCATGGCGTTGAATAGATCCTTCCTTCGTCAGGATGACAATTGGTAAAAAAGAAGTTGTCATGTTGAGGTACGAAACATCTATTAAGCGATAGAAATGGCGTGTGATCCGTGGCGTTTAGCAGATCCTTCCTTCGTCAGGATGACAATTGGGGAAAACAACCTTGTCATGCTGAGGCACGAAGCATCTGCTAACCGTATGACATGGAGCTTACCGCATGGCATTGAATAGATCCTTCCTTCGTCAGGATGACAATGTGGTAAAAAAAGAGATTGTCCTGCTGAGGCACGAAGCATCTATTAAGCGATAGAAATGGCGTGTGATCCGTGGCGTTTAGCAGATCCTTCCTTCGTCAGGATGACAATTGGGGAAAACAACCTTGTCCTGCTGACGCACGAAGCATCTGCTAACCGTACGACAAGGAGCTTACCGCATGGCGTTGAATAGATCCTTCCTTCGTCAGGATGACAATTGGTAAAAAAAAGAAATTGTCATGCTGAGGCACGAAACCTCTATAACCGATAGAAATGGCGTGTGATCAGTGGCGTTTAGCAGATCCTTCCTTCGGCAGAATGACAATTGGGGAAAACAACCTTGTCATGCTGAGGCACGAAGCATCTGCTAACCGTATGACATGGAGCTTACCGCATGGCGTTGAATAGATCCTTCCTTCGTCAGGATGACAATTGGTAAAAAAGAAGTTGTCATGTTGAGGTACGAAACATCTATTAAGCGATAGAATGGCGTGTGATTCGTGGCGTTTAGCAGACCATCCTTCGCAGGATGACAATTGGGGAAAACAACCTTGTCATGCTGAGGCACGAAGCATCTTTTAACCGACAAACATCCCTCCATCCCTACTTAAATATCCTCAGAACCTTTACAAACCGCTGCACATAACCACTAGTCAGCGGCGTTTCCACCACACCTTTGGCTTTGCCCGATGTAGCATGAATAAACTTCACCGTATCGGCAGCAGCGGGCGATACCACAATCCCCATATGCCCAACTGTGCGGTCGGACGGGTTGGTGCCGGTAAAAAGGATCAGGTCGCCGGGGCGCGACTCCCCCACCGGCACCTCTCTGCTCACATGTGTAAAATCAACCGACGACCGCGGCACCGCGATACCGAAATGGTTAAACACATAGGTAATAAAGCCCGAGCAGTCGAACCCCACCGATGGGTCGGTAGAGCCGTATTGGTAGGGAATGCCCGTAGCCGTGCGGGCAAAAGCAACCAGTTCTGCCGGCGTAGTGCTGCCCGTGTTAATTTTGTTCATCTGCGGCGTACCGTCGGTAGGTGCAATGGGCGTATGCTCCGGAATTTTGCGCGTAACCTGTTTCCCGGCCGAATCCTTCACCGTAATTACATAAGCAGGCTCCTCCGGCGCACTGCAAGCCGCCAGCCCAATAAAAACCAAACACAAACCGCTGTTCAACCGCATAGTACCAAAAGGAAAAAGGAGGGCGAATGTTTGACTGTATGATATACCCCCCTGGCATAACGGCGATATTTTGCTTTTACAAGCATGCAAATTAAGCCTCACTAGCATCAGCGTTGCTCTACTAAACCGGGACGTAAAACATTACGTATTTTAAATTTGATAATATTCCTATTCCTTCTTTTTAATATGCAGGTTTCTTACATTGGAACATGGAAAACCTATTCAAAAATAAATACCGAATTCTACCTACCCGGCTTGCAAATTGGGATTATGGCGCAAATGGTTTATATTATATTACAATATGTACAGCAAACCGCACTAATTACTTTGGCGATATAGTTTCTTCCGGAAAGGAAAAAGAAGCAGGCCTCCAATCTACCGAAATGGGAGTAATTGCCGAGCGAAACTGGCAAAACATACCTGATCACTTTGATTTTGTGGAACTTGATGAATATGTGGTGATGCCCAATCATATCCACGGTATTTTATTTTTTAATAAACCACAAAAAACAGACTGGACACCCAACAGATTTGGCGTACAAAGCGGAAACCTGGCTTCGGTATTAAGGGGGTTCAAAGCATCGGTTAAGACATATGCAACCACAAACAACATTGAATTCAGTTGGCAAAGCAGATATCACGATCACGTCATCAGAAACGAAAAAGAATATTTTAACATCCAGCAGTATATTGCCAACAATCCCCAGCAATGGCTGTGTAAGGGCGACAATTCCAATGATTTTCTACCGAATTTTGATACGCCTTAAGATCATGATTAGCGGATTACCCCAACGTAGAGACGCAATATTTTGCGTCTCCCCCATGCAAATGCAACCATGAAAGCGGATTCAATTCCTGTAGAGACGCAATATTTTGCGTCTCCCCTATGCAAATGCAACCATGAAAGCGGATTCAATTCCTGTACAGACGCAATATTTTGCGTCTCCCCCATGCAAATGCAACCATGATTACCCAGATTTAATCCCCGTAGAGACGCAATATTTTGCGTCTCCCCCATGCAAATGCAACCATGATTACCCGGATTTAATCCCCGTAGAGACGCAATATTTTGCGTCTCCCCTATGCAAATGCAACCATGAAAGCGGATTCAATTCCTGTAGAGACGCAATATTTTGCGTCTCCCCCATGCAAATGCAACCATGATTAACGGATTTAATTCCCGTAGAGACGCAATATTTTGCGTCTCCCCCATGCAAATGCAACCATGAAAGCGGATTCAATTCCTGTAGAGACGCAATATTGCGTCTCCCCAATGCAAATGCAACCATGATTACCCGGATTTAATCCCCGGACAGACGCAATATTTTGCGTCTCCCCCATGCAAATGCAACCATGATTACCCGGATTTACCCCGGACAGACGCAATATTTTGCGTCTCCCCCATGCAAATGCAACCATGATTAACGGATTTATTCCACCGTATGTCTCACACATACAAATCAACCATGATTGGCGTATTTACCCCACCGCACAGACGCAATATTTTAAACTTTGTCCCTTTCCGATTTACCTCATCGCGTATTGGTTAAGGCATTAGGGGACTAACAATATCGCGTTCACCTGCATGGCGGGAGACGCAAAATATTGCGTCTCTACATTAGAAGGTTTGTTTTATCTGCTGTTTGCTTGCACACATTGGAAGATGGCAGGCGTACCGTCGATGCAAGCCCTCCTTTTGCCGGCTTTACGCTGCTATCAGGTTTAGGTCGGAACTGTCCGTCCGCATGCTTAATCGGAATAGTGCGGACCAGTGGAAAAGCATTGACAAATTGGTAGTGCGGGGGAAATGGGTGTTTTTTGAACTTTGAAAATTCGCTTGATTAATTTTGAAAGCTCACTTATCTCCGATTGCCTATCGTAGGCATAATAAATAGATTTGCTGAATGAATACCTTTTATCTAGTTACCGATCAGCCGACTAATTGCCCAATTTGCGGTGCGAGGACTGAATTGATTGCGGATTTTTCGCATCTCAATAATCGGCTACGGATTGAGCGATGTTTAAATAGTGGTTGTAAATATGTATTTTCCGAAGTAGAAAAATAAAAGTTATATGGCCATTAGAGTAACGTGTGCACTTATAATCAATAACGAAGGAAAGGTCCTTGTGGCACAACGTAGTACACAAATGAGTTTACCGTTAAAATGGGAATTTCCTGGAGGTAAGATTGAACCAAACGAATCTCCAAACGATTGCTTAGTCAGAGAAATAAAAGAAGAGTTAGATATAGATATCCGGATTGTAAAGCAGTTGCCTAGCAACAATCACAGTTATCCGCACATCTCCATTGAACTTATTCCCTTTCTGTGCATATACCTAACTGGAGAAATCAGCCTTAGAGAACACGCAAATTTCAGGTGGCTTCCTAAAGATGATTTGCTAGCTTTGGATTGGGCGGATGCAGATGTGCCTATTCTTTATAACTATCTAAACCTTTCCAATGTCGGTAATTGAATTAGGCCTGTACGAACAATTGATAAACAAGCTCATCGCTAACAAATTAAGCTTATTAAATACCGAATCCTTTTTTATTAAGAAAGCTAAACTCGACAAGGAAGAGGCATCAAGATATCTGAGTTTATACTTGTCTGAGACAATTAAATTTGCTCTCAATGAAATTAAAGATGAGGACAAAACGCTCAAACAAATTGAGCTTTCAAACAAAATAATTCAGCTACTCATAACCGAACTCCCTGATTTAGGATTATCGGATAATTTAATCGATAATGAGGGAAAAATCCTTGATGCCGTTTTTTCAAAATTAGATACCCCCTTTGCAGATTTTAATGATCGAATTAAACAAATCACTCCGTACACTCGCCTAAGTCAGAGCGAATTATTTACTGGAAACAACGTTGGCATTTCGTTAGAAAGTGAAATTAAGAAAGAAATTCTTTCATCGGATGAAATTTGCTGGTTGGTATCCTTTATAAAATACTCCGGTATAAGAATTTTCAAGGACGAGTTAGAGGAGTTCACAAACAGTGGCAGGAAATTAAGAATCATTACAACTTCTTATATGGGAGCAACTGATGTAAAAGCGATTGAATTTCTTTCAAATTTAAAGAACACGGCAATTAAAGTCTCCTATAATTCCGATCATGAACGGTTACATGCTAAAGCATATTTATTTCTAAGGAACACCGGTTTTACAACTGGCTATATTGGTTCGTCAAATATTTCAAGATCAGCGCTCACAAATGGCTTAGAATGGAACCTAAAGGTGACATCAAAAGAAATTAACCACATCATTGATAAATTTAAAAAAACCTTTGAAACTTATTGGGTAGATAAAGATTTCGAAAACTATGAATTTGGCAAAGATAAACCAAGGCTTATAGCAGCTTTAAAACAACAACGATCCTTCGACAGACAAGGCATAACTACCTTTTTTGATTTGAAGCCTTTTCCTTACCAAGACGAAATTCTGGAAAGATTACAGTCAGAAAGGATAGTACACGAAAGATGTAAAAACTTAATTGTTGCCGCTACAGGAACAGGAAAAACTATAGTTTCTGCTTTCGATTATCGCAATTTCAAAAATGGAAATCAACGAGCGCGGCTACTTTTTGTAGCCCATAGAAAAGAAATTTTAGAACAAGCACAACAAGCTTTTCAACACGTATTGAGAGACGCAAACTTTGGCGAATTATGGGTTGATGGACAGGAGCCTGCCAGTTATGAATTTGTTTTTGCCTCAGTTCAAACGTTAGCTAATCAAATCATGAAGTTAAAATTAAGTTCAGGATTTTTTGATTTTATTATAATAGATGAGGTACACCATATTGCAGCATCAAGTTACCGACCTATTTTGGCCCATTTCGAACCAAAGATATTGCTCGGCTTAACTGCTACGCCAGAGCGTGGAGATGGCGAGGATATTTTGAAAGATTTTTGCGGCGTAATTGCTGCTGAAATTAGATTGCCAGAAGCTCTTAACAGAAAACTACTTTCGCCGTTTCAATATTTCGCCGTATCAGATTATGTTGATTTATCTAAACTCTCTTGGAAAAACGGGAGATATGAAATCAATGAACTTACAAAACTTTACACTGAAGATGATCGGCGAATTGGAGATATCTTAAAAAACTGCGAAAAATATCTAACCGACATTCAGGATGTTAGAGCAATAGGTTTCTGTGTAAGTATAGATCACGCCAGATATATGGCGGAGCAGTTCATATTAGCCGGCCTGAAGGCAGATTATTTGACAAGTGAAAATTCAGTTAATCGATCAGAGATAAGGGAAAGACTTCGCAATAAAGAAATCAACTATTTATTCGTTAGAGATATTTTCAATGAAGGCGTAGATATACCAGAAATAGATACAGTGCTTTTTTTAAGGCCGACGGAAAGTTTAACAATCTTCCTACAACAATTAGGAAGAGGACTGAGGATTGCTTCGAATAAAGACTGTTTAACAGTTTTAGATTTTGTGGGTAACGCAAGACCAGAATACGATTTTGAACATAAATTCAGAGCGTTGGTTGGTAAAACTCAAACATCTATCATTAAAGAAATTGAAGATGACTTCCCACATTTACCTTTGGGTTGCTCTATCGTATTAGAAAAAAAGGCAAAGGAAGTAATACTAAAAAATATAAACGCAGCCATTGGCTTCAATCGAAAGCAACTTGTCATCAAAATTCAAAACTTCAAACATCAGTCAACACTACCACTAAACTTAAAAAACTTCATCGAATTCCAGCACATTGAATTGCAATTAATTTACAAAAAAGGCAGTTGGAAGCGGCTTTGTACGGAGGCAAACGTAATTCCAAACTTTATCGAACCTAACGAAGTTGAAATTACTGGATGCATCAAGCGATTATTGAGATGCAATTCGATGGTGTACCTCAAATTCATCAAAGATTTAATTGTAGATGATTTTAACATCCACAATCTGAATGATGAAAAGAATCTAATGTTATTAATGCTTCATTACGATATTTGGCAAAAGGCTGGCCCGATGTTAGATTTTGTTTCATTGGAGGCAAGCTTTAATCAGGTTGCCAAAAACCCAACGATGTTGGCTGAATTTGTTGAAATCACGGACTACCTCATGTCCAAAATAGATTTTGTGGAGAGAAAGTTTGAGTTGGATATCCCAATGCCATTACGGATACACAGCCGATATAACAGAGGCGAAATATTGGTAGCAACAGGTATGCACAAATTTGATAAAGCTTCGTCGAATCGAGAAGGAGTAGCTGAAAATAAAGAATTAAATATCGAATCACTATTTATCACATTAAAAAAGTCGGAGAAAGAGTATTCGCCATCAACGCTTTACGATGATTACGCAATTAATGAATATCTTTTTCATTGGCAATCTCAAAACGCAACATCACCAACCTCCTCTAAAGGTCTATCTTACATAAATCACAATTCGAAAGACAAGAAAATTTTGCTATTCGTCCGCGAGCAAAACGATGATCAATATGGCTTTACCATGCCTTATGTGTTTTTGGGAGAAGCCAATTATATAAAATCGAATGGAACTAAACCGATGAATGTAGAGTGGCAGTTGTGTGAACCTATGCCTGCATATCTTTGGAAAGAAAGCGGTAAATTAGCAATTGGATAAGTTCACTTATATCCAATTGCCCGCCCCGATCCATCCGGCTAAATTAGCCGCATGCCGAACATCAAATTCAACTACCTCTACCGCGACGCAGGCAACTACAAAAATTATGGATCGGTGATCTTCGCCAGTCCAAGCGAAATAGACTTGGCAGCCCTAAAGATCCTCATCCGTTCCAAACTCTTTGATGAAACCTGGTTTTACCATCATGAATGGCAAGTAACAGATTTGCATTTCGGCACATGGGATAATGAATTGGACCATACCTGGCACGAGTTTGAAAGTATAGAACATACTAATGAGGCTGCGACTTCCGGATTGAGCCTGCCGGAGTTTATAGAAGTGATTAAACAATTACCATTTTCCTGATACCACGAAAATGATCGTCTGGTAATTTCAGGGCAAAACAACAGATGTAATTCTAATGTTTTTACCGGAAAACCTGTTCCACAGGTTTTTCATCAAAGTGTTTCACTAATTATAACACAATTTTCCTGTTTTCATAATTAACTTATAATAAATACATTACAACAATTATTTAAACAATGCGGGTATTCCTAAGTGTTTCACCAAAAAACGTAAAGCATTGATTATCAAAATAGATGGTGTTTCACCCGATTCACATTCGCAAAGTGAAACACCTACTGTAAAATCCCGCTATTAGTTTACACTTTCGTGCCCGGAGCCATAGTTTGCGGCTTGCCAATTTATCCCTATTTTAGGGCAGCCAACGCCACCTGCCATTAAAGAACCCAGCACGAACCGGAATATTGTTTGATCATTAATAAATAACACCTTTGGCCGGCAACTGCGTTGTACTATAACTGAACCCGTTTTTGAATGAGAAAAATCATCTACCCGCTGCTGTTTGTGGCTGCCCTTGCCGTTTCCTCGTGTGCTAAAAAGATTATACCCTTTGCCGCCACCAATAAAGTTTACGCCACCCAAACCGACAGCCTGATAGCGGTTATTCAAAAGCAGGACACACTTACACTGGCAGATAGCCTCGGCAAAGCCGTAGCCAGCGAGTGGGTTGGTACGGTTAACTTTAACCTGCGCAAACCCAACTATGTTATTATACACTATACCGCGCAGGATTCGCTCGCGCAAACGCTCAAAACCTTTACGCTGGTAAAGCCGCAGGTAAGCGCCCATTACGTGGTGGGCAAAGATGGCCGCATTGTACACATGCTGAATGATTACCTGCGTGCCTGGCATGCCGGCATCAGCAAATGGGGCAGCATTAGTGATATGAACAGCTGCTCGATAGGGATTGAGATTGATAACAATGGTAAAGAAGCTTTTAACCCCCTGCAGGTAAAAAGCCTGCTATTGCTGCTGGCACAGCTAAAAAAGGCCTATAATATCCCCGCCAATAACTTTATTGGTCACCAGGACATAGCGCCGGTTCGCAAGCCGGATCCGGGTATATTGTTTCCGTGGCAGCTGCTGGCGCAAAAAGGTTTCGGCCAGTGGCAGGATGCTGTATTGGTACCGGCTCCGGAAAACTTTGATACGGCAATGGCGCTGCGCCTGATTGGTTATGATACCAGCAACCTGCCGGCTGCCATTAGCGCCTTTAAACGCCACTTTGTGCAGGCAGATGATACGCCGGTGCTTACACCGTGTGATATGGATGTGTTGTATAACGTTTATAAGAAATATTAGGCGAAGCCCCCCAGCCCCCTGAAGGGGGAGCTTTTGATTTGCACCGCCGCAACCCGGTAACCCTTTCCTGGCATGGCACTAACCGGGCAAGTAAGAGATTGCCGCACAGCGCTCGCCCTACTTCACTCCTCGCAACAACAAGGTTGATTCTACCCAAAATACTTTTGTACCCCATTAGCACAGTTCACCCCATCTATTGCAGCGGAGATAATGCCACCTGCATACCCGGCACCTTCGCCACAGGGGAACAAACCGGCTACTTGCGGGTGCTGGTAAGTATCACGGTCGCGGGGCAATTTGATAGGCGATGACGTACGCGACTCGACACCAACCAGTATAGCCTCGTTGGTATAATACCCTTTCATTTTAAGGCCGAAGGCTGGCAATGCTTTGCGCAGGCGGGCGTGGATCCAGTCGGGTAATACTTCCAGCAAGTCGACACTTTTACAGCCGGGCAGGTAGGAGTTGAGGGGCAGATCGGCAGAGATGCGCCTTTCTACAAAATCAACCATACGCTGTGCCGGGGCAACCAGGTTACCGCCGCCAGCTTTAAAGGCCAGATGCTCTGCCTGCTGCTGAAAGTTCAGCATTCGGAAAGGGTCGTTCATATCACCTTTTACATCCTCCATATTAATCTGCACCACGGTGCCCGAGTTTGCAAAAGGATTGTTGCGTTTAGAAGGGCTCCAGCCGTTCACTACAATTTCATCGGCAGCGGTAGCGCAGGGGGCAATAATACCACCGGGGCACATGCAAAAAGAAAACACGCCGCGGTCGTCTACCTGTTCTACCAGGTTATAATAAGAAGGCGGCAGGTAGGGGCCACGCGACTCGCAATGATATTGGGCACGGTCGATGATCTCCTGGGGATGTTCTATGCGTACACCGAGGGCAAACGGTTTGGCTTCGATCAAAATGTTTTGTGCATGCAGCATCCGGAATACGTCATGCGCCGAATGCCCCGTCGCCAGGATCACCGCATCAGCCGGCAATTTCTCCCCATCGGCTAATTGCACCCCCTTTATTTTACCAAATTCTATTACCAGGGACGTGACTTTGGTATCAAACAAAACTTCGCCCCCGGCATTCAGGATGCTCTCCCGCATAGCGGTAATAATCTGCGGCAGTTTGTTGGTACCAATATGCGGGCGGGCATCCACCAGGATATCTTCGGTAGCACCATGGGCAACAAAGGTTTTCAGCACGCCGGTAACGTCGCCGCGTTTGGTGCTGCGGGTGTAAAGCTTCCCGTCAGAATAGGTACCCGCCCCACCCTCGCCAAAGCAATAATTAGATTCGGGGTTAACCAGGCCCTGCTTGTTGATGTTGGCCAGGTCGCGGCGGCGTTGTTTTACATCTTTCCCACGCTCTAAAATAACGGGTTTTAAGCCCTGTTCTATACACTGCAAAGCAGCAAACAGCCCGGCAGGGCCAGCACCAACAATAATTACGCGTTGGGCATCCTTTACATTTTTATACTGAACGGTATAGGTTTCGGGCGATAATGGTTCTTCTATATAAACAGCCACCTGCATCCGGTACAGCACCTTCCGCCCCCGCGCATCTATCGAGCGCTTAAGGATCTTGATATTATTAATTCGTTTTTGGGAAATATTGGCGGCGGTTGCTGCCAGGCTTTTTAAAACCGCTTCGTCTTCCTGCTGCCCGGGAGGGCATACAATTTCTACTTCTTTGATCATATAGATTGCCGGGTTTTTATCCCGGATAGGGCAAAGATAAATATTTTGAGCGGCAGTTTTAAGTGGATTGCAGGGCGATGATAGCAACACAAAGCAAACGGAGCAAACAAGGAGAATTAGCAGCGGTTGAAGAAGTTGCTACTTATAGATCATTGTCCGCTATAGCACGGTACACCGTTCGAATACGAACAGTTCCTGTTTGCTATCAAATTATATTACACTGATAGTCAATAAAATATAAAAACGGTTGAGTTTTGGCATATCCCCAATCACAACAATACCGCAATGACACCCGATACCGATACCCGCTTAAACACCCTTTGGGAAGGCTGTTTACAAAACGACAGGAAACAACAGGAAATGCTTTACAAGATGCTAGCCCCAAAAATGTTGGCTGTTTGCATGCGTTACGCAAAAGATAAAGATGAGGCCCAGGACATCCTGCAGGAAGGGTTTATCAAGATGTTTAAAAGCATGAACAGCTACCGCGGCGAAGGGAGCCTTGAAGGCTGGATCCGCCGGATCATGGTACACAGCGCCATCTCGCGTTACCGTAAAGCTAAAGCTATAGTTTTGGTAGATGACTTTGCCGGGCAGAATATCCCGGTAAGCAGCAGCTACAACGCCAACGGACTAGAGGCCCGCGAACTGATGCAAATGGTAGATGAGTTGCCCAAAACTTACCGGTCGGTATTTAATATGTATGCTATTGAAGGTTACTCGCACCAGGAAATTGGCAGCACATTGGGCATGACCGAACTGCTATCCCGCACTACCCTGCACCGCGCCCGGGCTATACTAAAAGAAAGACTCAGCCAGCTTACCATCAGAGAGCGCCACTGCTTGGCTGGATAAGTTGTCTGAATCAAATGATTTGCAGGATATACAGCATGATGAGCATCAAATGTCCATCAAAAAAAATGGCTGATCAAGCCGGATAACCAACTCCATCAACCACCTGCTGTTCTTTAAGCAACAAACTCTATTTGTGTTTATTGCTCATAAAAAATACCATCTCGCCGCCATTCATGATATCGGCATGGTTGATGGACAAGCCGGTGAGCGGCTTGCCGTTTAGTGTGATCTTTTGCACGTAAACATTCTTTTCACTTTGGTTTTTAACGGTGATGTTGAACGTTTTGCCACCGCCTACCTGGATGGTTGCATTATTAATTGCCGGGCTGCCGATAGCATAATCTGCCGAGCCTGGAGCAATCGGGTAAAAACCCAATGAGCTGAAGATGTACCAGGCACTCATCTGGCCAGTATCATCATTTCCACCCAAACCATCCGGCGTAGGCTTATACATCCGTGGCAGGATCATGCGGATCCGCTCCTGCGTTTTCCAGGGCTGATCGGTCCAGTTGTACAGGTATGCTACGTGATGCGATGGTTCGTTACCGTGCACGTAGTTGCCGATGATCCCGTCGCGGGTGATATCTTCCGTCTCCGCAAAATATTTATCCGGCAGGTTCATTGTAAATAACGAATCCAGGTATCGCACAAAACGTTTATTGCCACCCATTACTTTGATCAACCCTTCCGGATCCTGCGGAGCGAACAAGGTATAGTTCCAGGAGTTACCTTCTATAAAACCTTCGTTGATGGTACTCAGCGGATCAAATTTAGCACGGAAAGTTCCGTTAGCCAGTTTGGGGCGCATAAACCCTACCGATGGGTCATACACGTTCTTCCAGTTCTGGCTCCTTTTAATAAATTCGGTGTAGATCTCTGTTTTGCCCAGTTTTTTGGCCATCTGTGCTATGGCCCAGTCGTCATAAGCGTACTCCAACGTGTTAGAAACGGATACCCCGGTTTTCTCATCAGCTATGTAGCCCTTATCGATATATTCACCTATGCTTTCGTAACTCCGGTGGCGGGCGGTGGTTACTGCCGCATCCAAAGCCTTGTTGGCATCAAACGGTGCGTTGCCTTTTACAACGGCATCTGCCAAAACAGATACGCTGTGGTAACCGCTCATACACCAGTTTTCGTTCCCGCTATTGCTCCAAACCGGCAGCATGTGTTCCGGGCTTTGCTCGTAATGCACCAGCATGGATTTAATCATGTCGGCATTGCGCTGCGGCTGTATGATATTAAATAGCGGGTGCAATGCGCGGTAGGTATCCCACAAAGAAAAAGTAGTGTAGTTGGTAAACCCATCCGCCTTATAAATATTTTGGTCGAGGCCCTTATACTGTCCATCCACATCCATATAAACCGTAGGGTTAATCATGGTATGGTACATGGCCGTATAAAAATCCTGCTTGCGCTCGGTACTGCTGCTCACGGTGATCTTCTCCAACTCAGTTTCCCAAAGGGCCTGCCCGTCAGATTTCACTTTGTCAAAATCCCAGCCCGGTACCTCGGCCTGCATGTTGGCCATTGCGCCATCCATACTTACCGGCGATAGCGCCATTTTTACTTTGATCTTTTCGTTCGCTATGGTTTTAAAATCAAAATAAGCACGGATCTGCTTGCCCGCTATCTCGGGAAAGTTTTTGCTTTGATTGAATTTACCCCAGAAACCACCGTAAACCTGGCGTTTATCGTATTTCTTAAAGCCATACTGATCAAACTTTTTAGAGAATGCCAGCGCGAAATACAAGGTGCGGGTGCGTGCCCAGCCATTGGTTTGGCGGTACCCTACCAGCGTACTATCGTTTAATACCTTTACATAGGTCCAAACCGTTTTATCGCTATAATTATAGATGCCGGCCATTAAATCGAGCACAATGTGCGCCTGGTCGGTTTTTGGGAAGGTATATTGATGAAAGCCAACTCTGGCGCTGGTAGTCATCTCGGCTGTGATATTGCTTTCATCCAGCTTAACTTTATAGTAATTAGCCTCGCTTACTTCGTTAGCATGTGAAAATGCCGACCGGTAGCCGCTGCCTGGTTTATCTGCCGTGCCCGGATTGAGCTTTAAGGCCCCTACGGTAGGCATAATGAGGAAGTCGCCCAGATCTGAGTGGCCCGTACCGCTAAAATGGGTGTGACTAAAGCCCACTATCGTTTTATCATCGTACTGGTAACCTGCGCAATATTTATAAACATCGGGGTTGTATTTGCCATTAAGCTCATAGCTGGCAGTATCGGTTTCGGGGCTCAGCTGCACCATACCGAAAGGTACCGTGGCACCAGGATAGGTGTGCCCCATGCGTTGTGTGCCGATAATAGGCTTTACGTATTGAACCAAATTTTCGTGTTTGGCAGATTGGGCAGATGCGTAAATACCCGGGAAAAGCAATAGAGCAGCTATTAATTTTTTCATTATCGCGAAGCGGTGTATGATCAGTAAAACAGATTGATGAAAGCAAATATAAAAGCATATCTTGGTTAACCCTATTAAAATGCACTAGCTGGGGGGCAAATATTGCCATTATGGCGTAATTGTTACGTTTTGTAACATCGGTATGGCTTTTGTAATCTAATTTGTAAATTCACATCACCATAAACTAAAAACAGCAAAAAATGAAAAAAGTATTCTTCGCAATAGCAATAATGGTTGGGGCCATGTCTTTAAGCTCCTGCAGTTATAACGGTATGGTTACAGCCGATGAAAATGTAAAAGGTAAATGGGGCGAAGTACAAACACAATATCAGCGCCGGAGCGACCTGATCCCTAATTTGGTTGCAACTGTTAAGGGCGAAGCTAATTTTGAAAAAGGTACATTAACCGAAGTTACCGAGGCCCGAGCCAAAGCAACGTCTGTACAGGTTGATGCCAGCAAACTTACGCCGGAAAGCATTCAGAAATACCAGGAAGCACAAGGTCAATTGAGTACCGCTTTGGGCCGCCTGCTTTCCGTTACCGAAAACTACCCTACCCTTAGGGCTAACGATGCATTCAGAGGATTGCAAGTACAGTTGGAGGGCACAGAAAACCGCATCGGCATCGCCCGTAAAGATTTTAACGAATCGGTACAGGCTTACAACAGCAAGATCCGTTCATTCCCGGCCAATATCACTGCCAAAATGTTCGGCTTTGCAGAGAAAGGCTATTTTAGCGCAGAGCCTGGTTCTGATAAAGCGCCAACCGTTAAGTTTTAATTAGTGATTTAGCGAGTTAGTGAATTACTGAGTTTTTAACACAGATAGATTTGCTAACCCGCTAATTTGTTCACTTAATCACTGATTCTATAATTCATTCATTAACAGATGGCAGTATTTACTGAAGAAGAACAGCAGCGCATCCAAAAAGCTGTAGCAAAGGCCGAAAAGAACACCTCGGGCGAGATCCGCGTTTGTATTGAGAAAACCTGCAGTGACGAGGCGCTAGATCGTGCGGCACGATATTTTACACAACTGGAAATGCACAAGACCAAACTCCGCAACGGCGTCTTGATCTATTTGGCAACAGTTGACCGCAAGTTTGCCATTATCGGAGATGCCGGCATTAACCAGGTTGTACCTGCTGATTTCTGGGATAGCACAAAAGAAGAAATGATGAGCCATTTTAAATATGGAAATTTAGTGGATGGAATTGTCACCGGAGTTGCTAAAGCGGGTGATCAGTTAAAAAAATACTTCCCTCATCTGTTGGATGATCAGAATGAGTTGCCGGATGATATCGCTTTTATGGATGGCCAATAAACCTCACCTAATGTTTAAGAAAATAATATTATTTATCGGCCTGGTGCTTTGCATCAACGCTGTGTTTGGGCAGGACTATCCTGCAAGACCAACCAATAGCCCAGTGGCAGATTTCACCGGCACACTTTCGGATGCTCAAAAACAACAGCTGGATACAAAATTAAAGGCTTTTGAAGATTCTACCTCCAATCAAATAGCGGTGGTGCTGGTCAGAACGATAGGCGACTATGAGATCATATCGTACGGTAATGGGCTTATCCGTAAATGGGGAATAGGTACTAAAGACAAAAACAATGGTGTATTGGTATTGGTGGCGCTGGATGATCGCAAGATGTCGGTACAAACCGGCTATGGGCTGGAAGGTGCATTACCAGACATTGTTACCCAGGAGATCATTCAAAATGACATGAAGCCCCGCTTTCGCGAGGGGGACTATTATGGTGGCTTAGATGCGGCTACTACGGATATCATCAAGTATACCAAAGGTGAGTACAAAGCGCAAAAAAAAGCGACCAATAAAGGTGATGGCAAAGGCGGCGGCAGTATCGGGTTTGTAGTTATAATAGTTATCATCGTGCTCATACTTATCTTCCGTAACCGTGGTGGTGGCGGCGGCAAGCGTGTAATTGGCGGCCGCGGTGGCGCCAATCCCTTTTGGTGGCTATTGGCCGGTAATCTACTGGGCGGCGGCGGCAGAAGCAGCGGCAGCGACTGGGGAGGATTCTCTGGCGGCGGAGGTGGCGGCGGTAGCAGCTGGGGAGGTTTTGGCGGAGGTAGCAGTGGTGGCGGCGGTAGCAGCGGTAGCTGGTAGCAGTAAATCTTAAGCCCCTTTAAAATGGGGAGCTTCTGTTATACCTTGATCAAACTTATAACCTCAACACAATGCAGCGAGATTATATATTGAACGAAACCCGTAAGATTGCATTGATGCTGGCAAAGCTAATGGGCCTTAAAACCGAAGAGAGTAACGAGGAATTTCAGCAATATTTTAACGAGGTGTTGCACGATGAGTACCAAACCGAACTGGCGGAGTTGCTCGAGTTATCAGAAAATGAATTTGCGGAAAAAATTTCCACGGCAAAATACAGCAGCGAAAAGCTCAACGCGCTTAGTCAAATGTTATATGTATTTGCCGAGCCCTTCACTATTAATGATCACACTGCCCTTTTACTCAAAAAGGTGCTTATCCTATTTAATCTCTTAGAAAGCGAGCATCACTATGAATCTTTTGATAACCTAAGTAAACGCAATAAGATCTATAGTTTTTTCAAAAATAATTATGACTGAATTTAAGTGGAAAACCCTTTCCAGCAGATATGTACACAAAGGCCCCTGGGCCACGCTGAGGGTTGATAAATGCGAGATGCCCAACGGCGTTATTGTCGACGAATATTTCGTACTAGAGTACCCCGATTGGGCAAATGCCGTTGGCCTTACCGAGGATAATAAAATTGTGATGGTGCGCCAGTATCGCCACGCTGCGGGAATGGTTTCTTTAGAGATTCCGGGAGGCGTAATTGAAGCGGGTGAAAAACCTGAAGAAGGCGTTATGCGCGAATTGATGGAAGAAACCGGTTATCAGTTCCAAAGCCTGGAATTGGTAAGTACTGTTTACGCTAACCCATCAACCGCAGGTAATAAAACCTATTGCTACCTGGCCAGGGGCGGCAAAAAAGTGGGCAAACAAAATCTGGATGAGCATGAGCAGATAGAGGTAATAGAATATACCATTGCAGAGGTAAAACAACTACTAGCAGATAACAAGATAGCCCAATCTTTGCATTGCACGGGGTTATTTTATGCGCTAATGGCTATTGGTGAATTAAAGTAGTGGTTGGAGGATTTCACAACTCGCTTTCTTTAAAATGGAGATTGATCATTAATTCACCCCTCCACAAAAAAACAAAAACCCCGGAATTGAAACTCCGGGGTTTTGCATTATTGAGGGATAATTAATACCCTTCGTTCTGTATCAATTTCGAATTAGCGTTTATTTCGCGCTGAGGTACAGGGAAAATCAAGTTTGGACCGAGTATCTGGGAGCCTGCAGTAGCAAGGCGCTTTGCATCATGAAGAAAAAAGCCACCTTCAAAGTAAAGCTCATGCCTTCTTTCCGTCAATACTCTGTCCAAGTTTACGGTTGCTAAATTAGCCAAGCCAGCGCGTCTTCTAATCCGGTTTACATCATTTGCAGGTGTATCACCAACAGCAGATGCTAACCGGATATTTGCTTCCGCACGGATCAGGTACATTTCGGCAAGGCGCACTACATGGACGTTTCCATACTGATTATTAAACTTGCGGGTACGAATAGTAGTTGTTCCGGTAAAGAATTTACCACGTACATCGTCCGCCTCAAACTCCGCCAAAAAACTCGCTTTTACTCTTATATCACCGCGACCACCAAAGCCCGAAGATGCATAGTAAGTATTTAAAGCGTTGGTGCCCTGCTGCTCGGTTACCTGGATCGCAAAAATATCTTCGGTTGAATTAGATACATGTGCGGCAGTTCCTCCAAACTCATCAGCATAATTGCCAACCAGTGCAAATGTGCCGCTTGCAATAACCTTATTTGCTTCTGCAAGTGCATTGGTATAATCACCTTGCTGTAGATACAACCTGGCTAATATGGCCGAGGCGGAGTAAGTATTAGCGTAAAAATCATTTTTTTCAGGCAATTTAGTCTCTGCCACTTTTAAATCACTTATCGCCTGTGCGTATATTTCTTTTACCGTGTTACGGGGAACCAAAGAGGCCGCGCTAACAACAGTAGTTGGCGTTAATACCAATGGCACTGCTAGGTTAACAGAAGGGTCGCCATCATTCCAGGCTTTTCCGTAAATTCTCGCCAGGTCAAAATACATCAAACCGCGCATAAATTTCGCTTCACCTTCAATCCTGTCTACTTTATCCGCGTCAGCTTTCGCTAAATTTGCAATAACGTTATTAGTTTGATTGATAACTTCGTAAGCGCCAAGCCAGGTATTCTCCGCGAAACCATTATCATTTGTCATGGCTTGATTCGCCATTTGTGCTAGACCCTGGAAAGTACCGGCGAAGTTTACAACGGTTTGCATAGCCAGCAGATCTTCGTAAACGAAAACCCCACCGCCGTAAACGTCCGAAAGCCCCATCCTGTTGTAAGTACCCACCAGCGTGCTTTGTACATCATTTGATGTTAAGATAGCCTGCGTTTGATCGATAGACCCGGTAGGCTTCAGATCCAGCGCCTTGTTGCATGCGGTTAAGCATAGCGTTAAAGCAAGGGCTGAGATAGATATATAATTTAATTTTTTCATATCCGTAATTTTAATTTTATAAGCCTATGTTAAAACCAAAAGTGATTGTACGTGGCTGAGGTGCTGAGTAGAAATCAACACCCAAATTGATATTGCCCGACTGGTAATCGGAATTTACTTCCGGATCCCATCCTTTGTATTTGGTTATCAAAAACAGGTTATATGCATTCATAAATACTCTTACACGTTGAAGTTTCACCTTATTAACCACTGATTTTGGCAGCGTATAACCCAGCGCAACTGTCTTCATACGGATATAAGAACCATTTGAAAGGAACCTGCTTGATGGATTAACGCCATTTCCGTAAAATAAACGTGGTTCCGGCACGTCGGTAATGTCGCCAGGCTTATTCCAATAATTAAGCTGATCTACGGTTTGGTTATCAAAGCCATTGCTGGCCGCTGCAGACATGTACTGGCCACCGCTGTTATAGATCTTGTTGCCTTGTACACCTTGCATAGTAACCGACAGGTCTACACCACCATAAGAAAAGGTGTTTGTCCAGCCGCCTGTATATTTAGGTGTTGGGTTACCTAATACTACGTTTTGCGCTGAATTATAATCGTTAGTTTTTGTCCTGTCCAGATTTCCGCTTGCATCTTTGGTATTTACATAATAAAGTGCATCTCCATTTGCAGGGTCAACACCGGCATACTCACGGCCATAAAACACACCGATAGGCTGTCCTTCAATCACGCGGTTCAAATCATTGGTGCCCAATACCTGGTTGTTTATAAACGTTACAACGTTCTTGTTGTAGGCAGCATTGATGCTGGACGTCCACTTAAATTTACCAACCAGTATATCGCCTGATAGCTCAAGTTCCAACCCAGTATTGTATAGTTTGCCAAGGTTTTGAGTTTGTATGGCTATACCTAAAGTACCTGGCAAGTTTACGTCAAGCAAAAGATCGCGGGTATTTTTTCTGTAATAGTCAAAACTACCTGATAATCTGTTGTTGAAAAAGCCAAAGTCAGTACCGATATCAAATTGAGCAGTGTTTTCCCATTTTAAATCCGGGTTTAAAATCTGGGTAAATCTTTGGCCGGCTGCACCATTATAATTAGCCGGGGCAAATAAGCCTAATGACGAGTAATTGCCAATTTGCGCATTACCTGTTAAACCGTAACTAACTCTTAATTTCAAATTACTTACAAATTTACTGTCTTTCAGGAAATCCTCCTGAGATAAGATCCAGCCTGCAGATCCAGACGGAAAGAAACCATAACGGTTGTTAGGTCCAAAACGGGATGATCCGTCTATCCTGGCACTACCCGATAAAAGGTATTTGCCTTTAAATGCATAATTGGCTCTTAAAAAGTAAGATAGGAAACGGAAACCATTATCAAATGAAGTACCCGCTGTTTTTACGGCTGCTGCATTTAATTTTTTGTAAGCATCAGACGGAAAGGTTTGCCCTTGGATATCGTTACCCACTGTACGTGAGTTTTGATAGCTGGTACCTAAGGTAGCATCCAATGTACTGCTTCCGAAAACGGTTTTGTACGAAAAGTAGTTATTGGTGTTAAAATTTAATACCTGGGTGGTCGTATTTTCTCCAAAACCCGCATTAGTACCAGTGTTTCTGAAAGTAAGACGACCGTAGTAGCTGTCTTCGGCCTGGTTCAACTGATCCATACCGAATTCAGACCGGAAAGTAAAACCCTTGAAGATATCCCAGTTGGCATATACGTTACCAATTGTACGGAACACTGTGGCCTTATAAAAAGCATTATCCCTGCTGAGTAAAGGATTGTAATATAGAGGGAAATCCTCTGCCTCGCCCGGCAAACTACCGCTGATTAATCCGGAACGCGGATCGATAGATGGTGTTATTGGCGAAAGCGCAACAATCTGCAAGGGCGTGCTGAAAGCGTTATCATTAGAAACACGATTATTAATGGTGTTACCAAAGCTCAAGTTCATACCAATGGTAAGATTCTTATCAATTTTACTATCCAGATTTAAACGACCGGAGTACCGTTTAAAGCTATTACCAAATAAGATACCATCCTGATTCAGGTATTGCCCGCCTATATAATAGGTAGTTTTATCATTACCGCCAGATACGTTTAGATCATATTGCTGTTGAGGAGCATTTTGGTAAGCAAGATTCTCCCAGTTAGTATTGATCTTACCGGTTTGCCAATCATCTGTTCCGGCTGATAAAGTGGTAAGGGTTCCGTCAACAAAGGATTTATAATCCGCTACCGCATTATCTATGGTGTCGTAAAAGCCCTGGTTAAAATCCTGGGTTGCGGCACCAACACCCGCACGTTGTTCCAACTGAACAAATTGTGTTGAATTTAAAAACTGGCGGTGACGTGAAGGTTTACTATTACCAAACTGAGAATTGAAGTTGATTTTAACCGCGCCGGCTTTACCTTTTTTGGTAGTGATTACCACAACGCCATTAGATGCACGGGCACCATAGATGGCAGACGCTGATGCATCCTTTAGGATCTGGATAGATTCTACATCGTTAAAGTTGATATCGGCAATAGGATTGGTTGGAGCGCCGGAGGAAGACTGGTTATCAGTTGTGATAGGAATACCATCTAATATATACAATGGCTGCGTACCTGCAGAAACTGATGAGGCGCCGCGGATCTTTATGGAAATACCCTGACCAAGTTTACCGTTATCAGATTGAATAAAAACCCCTGCAGATTTTCCCTGGATAGCTTGCTCCAGCGAGGTAACCGGGGTATTTTCAATTTCCTTTGCAGAGATAGAAGCGATAGAGCCCGTAATATCCTGCCGCTTTTGTGTTCCATAACCCACTACTACAACTTCATTTAGCTGCTTCGAATCGGTTACTAAACTGGCGTTTACTACGCCGCCATTTGCACTTAATGCCAGCTCCTTGTAGCCGATAAATTTAAACACGAGCACCGCCCCTGCAGGTACAGACAAACTGTATTTACCATTAATATTAGTTTGGGTGCCAATGGCTGGTGATCCTTTAACGGATACGGTTACCCCCGGTAACGCTGATCCATCCTTCTGATCTGTTACTGTACCTGTAATAACATTACTTTGACTGAAAGCCAAGGTAAAACAAGCAAATAACAGCAGGAATGAGAGTAGAATTTTCTTCATGCGATATATCTATTAAGTTAATCAAAAGTAAGTTCTTAATAAAAAAGCAAAAAAACAACAAGAGGCGCAAAAAATTACGGCTTTCGTTAAAGAAATCTCAATATTATAGAAATATAAGGTAACTGAGGTTAAAATATCATCAATATTTGGCCTTTTTCCACTTTATCACCGGGCTTTGTCTTAATTGCCTTAACAATTACATCTGCCGGCGATTTTATAATGTTTTCCATTTTCATCGCTTCAAGTACAAACAGGTTATCGCCCTTCTTTACTTCCGACCCAACTTCAACCAACATCTTTAACACCAACCCGGGCATAGGCGCTTTGATATCACTTATTTTTACGGTATTTAAGCTACTCAAGCCCATTTTATCCAACAGCACGTCAAACTGGTCTTTTGCAGTCACCGAGTATATATTATTGTTGACTTTAATTTCAGCTGTTTTATTTGCCTTGTTAAAGCTCACAATTTCAGCACTATACGACGTATCGTTGTTAATGACATGATATGAATTGACATTAATCTTTTTTACATCAGCATCAATTGTAAGGCCATCAACCTGCAATTCCCTGTTTTGCATTTCAACTTCAAAACTGTGCTTGTTGTTAACTTTTAATTTGTACATGCTATGGAATTAATCATCATAAAAATCAGCATATATTTAATTATTTGGTAAATACATACTGTACCAAGTTAGCGCCCATCTGCAGGGCTCTAAGGCGGGTTTGCTGGCTATCGCCTGCATAAGTGCCCAAATCTTCCCATCCATTACCCAAATCGCATTGGAAAGTGTAAAAACATACTAACCGTCCCTTATATATCAGGCCAAATCCCTGGGGGCGTTTGCCATCGTGTTCGTGAACCTTTGGAAGGCCCGTCGGGAAGTTATATTTTTGGTGATAAATGGCATAATTAGCAGGCAACTCCACAAAGTCCAATTCGGGGAACACCTTCTTCATTTGCGGCCTGATAAACTGATCGAAGCCGTAGTTATCGTCAATATGTAAAAAGCCACCACCTGTTAAATACTTGCGTAGATTTTTAGCTTCCTGATCGTTGAAGACCACATTGCCATGCCCGGTCATAAAAACAAATGGATAATTAAATAACTCTTCACTGCCAACCTCTACCGTTTCTTCATCCGGTTGGAAATTGGTTTTTAAATTTTCATTGCAAAATTTAATCAGGTTAACTAAAGCTGTACGGTCACCGTACCAATCGCCGCCTCCATTATATTTAATACGCCCCATTTTATATGACGGAGCGGTAAAACTACAGATGCAAAACACCAGTGATATGCACACAATCACGTAAATAGCGTTTTTCATATCCGGTTTAAAAAGTTAGCTTCAAAACAGGCTTCCAGTGCTGCCGTTTCGGTACGCAAGCGGCTGTTACCTAAAGTTATGGGTTTATACCCATTCTGCAAAGCCAATTCTATTTCCTGCGGACTAAAATCACCTTCGGGCCCAATCAATATTAAATAGCGGCTTTGTTTGTTTAAAGTTTGCGCAAGGCCGGTTTTAACACCTTCTTCGCAATGCGCTATAAATTTTTGCCCGTCAAAATCTTTTTTAAGAAACTGACTGAAAGATAAGGCTTCGTTTAGTATTGGATGGTATGCTTTAAGGGATTGCTTAATAGCTGAGGTAATGATCTTGTTCAAACGCTCAACCTTAGCGTCCTTTCGTTCAGATCGCTGGCAGATGATCAGCGAGACCTCATCTATGCCTATTTCGGTAGCCTTCTCCAGGAACCATTCTATACGTTCAATATTTTTTGTTGGAGCGATTGCGATATGCAAGTAATGATTGCGCTTATTGAAATCAGTTTCTACTGAATTTATCTGCAGGATAGTGCGCTTGGGGTGCGCATCTTTTATCTCAGCACTGTACAAGCCTCCCATACCGTCAATCAAGGTAACGGGTTCGCCATTAACCATACGCAAAACGCGCACAGCATGTTTACTTTCTTCCTCGCTTAAAAAGTATTGGGATAATGTAGGGTCAATGCCGGGCGTGTAAAACAAATGCATAGTTGAAGCTAAAAGCGTAAGCCAATAACACAAAGCTATGATTAAATCTTCCGATTAATAAAATTTAAATTATCAGTGCAGGTCTACTGCGTCTTCCTCGTTGATCAGTAACTCCAGCTTAACTGATTCAATGTTTTGGTCAGATTTTTTAAGCACGGTAATATTATACCCATTAGATTCTTTTTGCTCGCCAACGTCAGGAATTTTACCGAAGATATGCCCCAACCACCCGGATACCGTATCAAAGTCACCATCCTCTGGTAAGTCGTGGGGCAGGTGTTCATTTACATCGTAAATTGGTGCCAGGGCGTTCACTATGAACTCGCGTTCGTTCACCTTTTCTACAATCGGTTTTTCCTCATCAAACTCATCCTGAATCTCACCTACCAATTCTTCAACAATATCTTCCAGAGTTACCATACCGGCAGTGCCGCCAAACTCATCAGATACAATGGCTATCTGGATGCGTTTCTGCTGCAATTCAGCCATCAGATCGTTTATCTTTTTAGTTTCGGGGATAAAGTATGGTTTGCGAATAATATTCTTCAGCACAATCTCTTCGCCACGTGCTAACAAAGGCAAAATATCTTTGGCATGCACAATACCAATAATCTTATCAATCACTTCATCGTAAACGGGCATGCGCGAATATCCTTCCGTAATCAGTATTTCCAGCAACTCCTCTGTTGGCGTATCAATTTCAATACCCGAAATTTTGGTTCGCGGAACCATGATATTCTTCACTACCCGCTCGTTAAAATCAAACACATTCTGGATCAGCTCATGCTCGTTTGAATCCAACGCACCGGTCTCTTTACCCTGATCTAAAAGGTATTGCAATTCTTCAGAGCTGTGATGCGCTTCGCCACCTTCCAGGGTTTGAATCCCGAGTAACTTTAAAATAAAATTAGCAAAGCCATTAAGCAACCAAATAAAGGGACGGAACACCACAAAGAAAAATCGCAACGGTAATGACACCGCGAGCGTTGTACGTACTGATTTCTGAATAGCTAATGATTTTGGAGCAAGTTCACCAAATACGATGTGCAATATGGTGATGGCCGAGAAAGCCACTACGTGGCTGGCCGTGATAAAACCAGGGGATAGCGTTATGCCCAGTTTTAAAAAACCGGTCAGGACAATGTTGGTTACTACTTCTTCACCAACCACACCAAGGCCAAGCGAGGCAATGGTAATACCTAGCTGCGTTGCAGCCAGGTATCCATCCAAATTGTGTAAAATGCCGCGGGCAATTTTAGCAACGCCGCTGCCGCTTTTTGCTTTTAGTTCTATTTGAGAACCACGTACCCGCACCATTGCAAACTCCGCAGCAACGAAAAAACCGTTGAGCAAAACCAAAAATATGGTCAGGAAAATGTAGAAAATATTTATTTCGTAATGCGCGGGGTCCATCAAGTTATGATTGGTAAACAGGGAAAGTGGACTTATAAAGTTCCATGCTTTCTTGTATTACTTTGTGTGCGTAACGTAAACCCAGCAAATGTTCAATTGTTACGTTCTTGCCTTCCAATTTTTTATAATCTTTGAAAAAGCGCACAATTTCCGTCATCGCATGTGGCGGCAACTCGTTCAAATCGTTAATGTAGTTTACTGACATATCATTTTTCGCAACCGCGATGATCTTGTCGTCCTGCTCTCCGTTATCCACCATATGCATTACACCAACAACTTTTGCTTCGATGATGCTCATCGGGTAAACGTCGATAGAACATAATACAAGGATATCAAGCGGATCTTTGTCGTCGCAATAAGTTTGAGGAATAAAGCCATAGTTGGCAGGATACATTACAGAAGAAAACAAAACACGATCCAGCTTTAAAAGACCAGAGTCTTTATCTATCTCATATTTTGCTTTAGATCCTTTAGGGATCTCAATTATAGCATTCACTATTTCAGGAACATTTTCGCCCGGTGAAACCTGGTGCCAAGGATGTTGAGTACTCATTTTGGTATATGTGTTGTTTATTGGTCGTCCGTTTTCGTAAATTTATTCCTTACAAATGTTGCAATAAGCGGCACAGTTGTTATTATTATTAGTCCAAGTATGATGTATTGCATATAATCTTTAAGCTGCGGAAACCGCCTGCCTAAGAAATATCCGGCCAGAGTTAGTGTGGTAACCCACGCAACACTGCCAATTATGTTATATAGGGTGAACTTTTTTATGTCAACCTTAACAACTCCTGCAAATATAGGAGCAAAAGTTCTAACAATAGGGAAAAATCTGCCTAAAATGAGGGCCATTCCGCCATATTTTGCGTAAAACTGTTCAGCTACTGCAATATAGCGCTTTTTAAAAAACAAAGAATCGTTTCTGTTGAATAGAACGGGCCCTGTTCGGTACCCAAACCAGTACCCTGCAAAATTGCCCAAAACACCTGCCCCGATTAATGAAAGCACCAAAACATAAATTGGAACTTGTATAATCCCGGCCGCGCTGAGTATCCCTGCCAGGAACAACAAATAATCGCCTGGCAGAAAGAAACCAAAAAATAAGCCGGTCTCAGCAAAAACCACGATAAGCAATAGGTAGAACCCGCCACTGCTTATAATGGATTGTGCGTCGGTTAATGTTCGCAGGTATTCCCAAAAATCTTCCATTAAGTCTATCCGTAAAACTACAAATATTAAACGGAAAAGTTCTTTAGGGTTGAATTAAATAAGACTGGATATCAATGAAGGGTACACGCCAATAGCTATTGTTATCACTGCCGAAAAACCCAGAACGAATTTATAATACGGAGGTATAACCAATTCTGTACGTTCTGCACTGCGGAAATACATTGCAATAATAACCCGGAAGTAGTAAAATATACTAATGATAGCATTCACCACTGCAATGATCACCAATAGGTATTTGTATTGCAACAATGCCCCTGAAAACATGAAGAACTTACCAATGAAGCCTGCCGTTAGTGGAATACCCGCTAAAGAAAGCATACTTATGGTAAGCACCAACGCAAGAAAGGGATTTTTACGGGCAAGACCATTAAAGCCTTCAAAATTATCGCTGCCCGTTTGTTGCCTTACCAAAACCAATGCGCCGAAAGCAATGATAGATGCTATTGAATACGCAGTAGCGTATACAAATACCGAATTAGCGGATGCTGCACCAAGGGCAACTATAGCAAACATCAAATAACCTGCATGGGAGATACTGGAAAAAGCCAGCATTCTTTTAAAGCTTTGCTGATATAATGCTGTGATATTGCCCAGCAATAACGTAATAATGGTAATAACCAGCAATACCGGCGACCAGAATTCGGCAATAGGAGCAAAGCATGCAGAAAACAAACGCAAAAATGCTGCGAAGCCAGCTGCCTTAACCACAGTAGACATGTATGCAGTAATCAGCGAAGGTGCGCCTTCGTACACGTCAGGTGTCCAGAAGTGGAACGGCGCCGCACCTACTTTAAAGCAAAGACCGACAATGATCAGCAATACACCGGTATAAAAGATCGGATCAATAGTATGGGGATTTGTGACTACGTAATCGCGAATAGCATCAAGGTCGAAAGAACCGGATGCGCCGTAGATCAGGGTAATACCGAACAACAAGAAGCCTGTAGAGAACGCTCCCATAAGGAAGTATTTTAAGGCAGACTCGTTTGATGCAAAATCATTTTTACGGATTCCGGCAAGGATGTATAAACTTACCGACATGATTTCGATGCCGATGAACAGCATAGTTAAGTTGTGATAACTCACCATAACGATAATCCCGGCTAACGAGAAAAGTATGATCGCGTAATATTCTGCGATATGACTGCTGATCTTTTCAAAGTACCCCTTAGATAACATCATGATAAGGATAGTTGAAATGATGCTTACTACCGAAAATGCGATAGAAAAGTTATTAAATAGCATCATTCCGGAATAAATAGCCTCTGCATTGTTATTCCATTGCATTACCGCAGCACCTAAAGCAAGCAACATACCCGCTATGGCAACCGGTAAGAGTGCCTTCTGCGCTTTATATAAACCTAAGTACAGCAATACTATCGGCAAAACAGATATGATAATTAATGTAGTCATTTCTTAAGGGTATATCTGTATTCTAAAATTTCGTTGTAATGAATTTATGGTTCACTGTATCCACAAGATTGGTTACGGCTGCTTCTGATATATGCAATAATGGTTGCGGATATACACCGATGACGATGATCAATGCGCAGATGATACCTAACGCCAGCTTCTCTGAACCTTTGATATCGGTAAATGTGGCGGTGAGGGTATTCAATTCGCCCTGCATAACATTTTTGTACATCCTAAGCATATACACTGCACCAAAAATAATTGTCAAACCGGCAATTCCCGAATAAAGCAAACCATAAGTGCTGATCTGAAATACCGCTCTTAGCAATAAAAACTCACCAACAAAGCCGTTGGTTAATGGCAAGGCAACAGTACCGAGTACGATGATTAAAAATGCGATAGAAAAATTAGGAGCAATTTTTGCGATACCGCCCAATTTGCTAATATCCCTTGTCCCTAATCTACGAGAGATAATATCCCAGATGAAGAACATTCCAACCACATTTATACCGTGGCTCAACATCTGGATCATGGCGCCCTGTACACCGTAAATGTTCCAGGCGAAGATTCCGGCAGCGATCAAACCAACGTGAGCTATTGAAGAATAAGCTACCAAACGTTTACCATCAATCTGTTTAAAGGCGATCAGTGATGCGTATACAATTCCTGTTATCGCTAATATGATCGACACGTTTGCCCAGCTTAAAAAACCAAGCGGAGCATTTGGGATCATCCAACGGATAACACCATAGATGCCCATTTTAAGCATTATGCCCGAAAGCATCATGGTACCGGCAGTTGGTGCCTCCGTATAAGTATCCGGCTGCCAGGTATGGAAAGGGAACAGCGGCATCTTAATAGCAAAAGCCAGGAAGAACGCCAGGTAAACCCATGACTGGCGACTAGCATCCAGTGTAAGATTATAAAAATGATGAATATCGTAAACCTTATCCGGAGTTTGCAGATACAGGTAAATGATACCTACCAGCATAAATAAGGAACCCGCAAATGTGTATATGAAAAATTTAATATTGATACGGATCCTGTTTTCGCCGCCCCACAAGGCGCAAATGAAATAAATCGGGATCAATGCAGCTTCCCAGCCTACATAGAAGAGGAAACCATCAAGTGCTGTAAAAACGGTGAGTAAACCTGCCTGCATGAATAAGATCAATGCATAAAATGCCGGAGCATTTTTATATTGATGTTCATAAGTTGTTAATATGATAATCGGAACCAGCAATGTTGTAAGCAATACCATTACCATACTGATGCCATCAATTCCTGCAGTAAAATACACCCCAAATTTCGGGATCCAGGGAGCGTCAATGGTGTATTGTGTTGAAGCATCGGCTACAAAACCGCTCAGGAAATAAAGCGCTAAACCAAACTCGATAACAGAAAACAGCATGGCGGCATGCTTTGCTGTATCATTCTTAAATAACAGCACTAAAAGAGCTGCAACTACTGGCAAAAAAATTAAAATGCTAACCGTCATTTTATTGGGTAAAACGCTACCGTTTTATATTTTAATTAAACTGTACACTAAAATGGCAATAATGCCAATCACCATCATAAATATGTAGAAACCTACATTACCTGTTTGCAAAAGGCGCAGGCCTTTACTTGTTTCTAAAGTCCCTTTACCCAGGCCATTCACAAATCCATCTATTCCGCTTAACTCAACTACTTTATAAAAAAATACCGATATAGCATCCAGCGGTTTACGAATAATAGTATCATACAATTCATCCACATAAAATTTATGATAGGATAGATTGGCCAGTGCCGGACGTTCTTCTTCATCAGAGACCGGAAGGCTTACATTTTTTACATATTTGATATAAGCGTAAACCATCGCAACAAGTGCTAATACGACTGATATCACCATTAGAATAATTTCTGTATTGTGGCTCAGCTCATGTTCGCCTAAAATTTTAGCGGATCCTTCAAAAACTGGTGCAAGAAAAGCGCCTAATTCGTGATGCCCACCCATTACTGCCGGTACACCAATAATACCGCCGATAGCAGATAAGATTGCTAAGACGATTAAAGGAATAGTCATGCTTGGTGGGGACTCATGCAAATGATGTTCTTGATCGTGCGTACCGCGAAACTTACCCCAAAAGGTAAGATACATCATCCGGAACATATAAAAAGAAGTAAGCATTGCAGTGATAACACCTATTACGTAGAATGTAGTGCTATGTGCAAAAGCTGCTGCTAATATTTCATCTTTAGAAAAGAAGCCAGAGAACGGGGGGATACCAGCAATAGCGATCGTGCCCACCAGCATCGTAATAAAAGTGATCTTGATCTTTCCTTTGAGTCCGCCCATCTTACGCATATCCTGTTCACCGCCCATCGCATGGATCACAGAACCTGCACCAAGGAATAATAAGGCCTTAAAGAAAGCATGTGTTAAAACGTGGAAGAAAGAACCGGTATAAGCACCAACGCCTAAACCCAAAAACATATATCCCAATTGAGATACCGTAGAATAGGCCAGGACTTTCTTGATATCAGTTTGCGTTAAAGCAATCAGCGCTGCGAAACAAGCAGTGGCTAAGCCGATGATAGCAATAACCTCCATTGTATCCGGCGCCATACTGAAGAGGATATTAGAGCGGGCGATCATATAAATACCAGCAGTAACCATGGTAGCTGCATGGATCAGTGCTGAAACGGGTGTTGGGCCAGCCATTGCATCTGGTAACCAGGTAAACAATGGCAATTGAGCAGACTTACCCACTGCACCAACAAATAACAACAGCGTGATCACGGTAAACATCGTGCCTCCGATTTCGCCAGGCAAAGAAGCCGCGCGGTGGAATACGTTGGTATATTCTATACTACCGAAAAATTTAGAGATGAGGAATATGCCAAGCAGGAAACCTAGATCACCAATACGGTTCATGATAAACGCTTTCTTAGCAGCATCGGCGTAGCTGCCATTGGTATACCAAAATCCGATAAGCAGGTAGGAGCATAAACCAACACCTTCCCATCCAATAAACATGATGACATAGTTACTGCCCATAACCAGCAGTAGCATGAAGAAAACAAACAGGTTTAAGTAGGCAAAAAACTTACCAAAGCCTGCATCATCATGCATATATCCAATAGAATACAAGTGGATGAGAAAACCAACGCCGGTGATGATCAAAAGCATGATAGCGCTTAGCTGATCAATAAGGAACGCAAATGGAATTTTAAGATCGCCAACACTAATCCAATCAAAAATGGTCACGTTTATCGGTACACCTGTAGACTTGATCTGAAAAAAAGCAGTGACACTTATTCCGAAAGCAATTAGTACCATCAGGCTTCCAATAGCGCCGATGATCGTTTTCGACAAGCTATTACGCCCAAGTCCGTTTATAACAAAACCGGCTAAAGGTAATATAGGAATAAGCCAGATATATTTATCCATTTGTATAGTTCGTTAGCCCCCTAAGCCCCTAAAGGGTGAATAGAAAGTTTAATTTTTTTTATTTTGCGCTCTCCAGCCTCATTTCAGAGGGTTGGGGGGCTTACCATTTTAACCTGTTTAATACATTGATGTCGATCGAGTTAGTATTGCGATAAATCATTACGATAATCGCTAAACCAACTGCAACTTCAGCAGCGGCCAAAGCCATAATAAAAAACACGAATACTTGCCCCGCTGCATCGCCGCGATAAACAGAAAATGCAGTTAGGAGTAAGTTAACCGAATTAAGCATTAGCTCAACAGACATAAATATTACGATGGCGTTTCTGCGCAGCAATACGCCCATTACCCCAATAGAAAAAATTATTGCACTTAACAAAATATAGTGGTTAAGCGGTACCGCGTGCATGGTATTGGTTAAACTTTCCATCAGATGGTTGCTTTTTGTTCTTTAGGATCTTTTGTTGCCAGTAAAACAGCGCCAACCATTGCCGATAACAGCAATACTGATGATACTTCAAATGGCAACAGGAACTCATGAAATAATACTTTTCCCAGATTTTTTACCAATCCCAACCCGGGGTCCTTCAATACCACTGGCTCCGAGGCTCCAAGAGACTTTAATGATGAAACCAGCGCGACAAGTAAAACACCAGCCCCAACAACTGCTGCCAGCTTCACCATAAATGGTTTAACAGGCTCACTTTCCTTATTGAGATTGATGAGCATCAGCGTGTAAAGGAATAACACCAGTATGGCACCCATGTAAACTATAAAGTTTACGATGGCCAAAAACTGCGCATTCAGTAAAATGTAATGGATGGTGAAAGTAAAAAAGGTAAGGATAAGGTACAAGATACTATGTACCGGGTTCTTCGCAGAGATAACCAGTATCGAGAAAAATATTGATAAAAACGCGATGAAGTAAAATGTACTCATGTTTATATTTTACAATATACCTGTGCTGTCGCCAAAAGCTGGGCAAAGGTATAAAACTTCTGTTATTGATTTAAAGGAGCCTCTACTAATTTATCTTTACCATAAATAAAATCCTTACGCAAGTAATCTGAAGGTACGATGTCGCCATCCAGATAAATAGCTTCTTTAGGGCAGGCTTCTTCGCACAAACCGCAAAAAATACAGCGAAGCATATTTATTTCATAAACAGCGGCATATTTTTCCTCCCGGTACAAATGCTCTTCACCCTTTTGGCGCTCTGCAGCAGTCATGGTGATTGCTTCTGCAGGGCACGATAAGGCGCAAAGGCCACAAGCGGTGCAACGCTCTTTACCATTCTCGTCGCGTTTCAGCGAATGTAATCCACGATAATTTTCAGAGAATTCCCGCTTTTGCTCCGGATACTGTATGGTGACCGGTTTCTTAAAAAAGTGGCCCATGGTAATACTCAAGCCTTTTACAATAGCAGGAAGATAAGCCTTTTCCCAAAAATTGAGCGGCTTTACCTCTAGTTGCTTCTTTCTATTACTTAATGATTCCATTGATCTAAAACTCCCTCTCGATTATAAAAAAGTAATAACTATACCGGTAACAACAATGTTAGCAATGGCCAAAGGTATCAAAATCTTCCAGCCCAGGTCCATCAATTGATCATATCGGAAACGCGGGATAGTCCAGCGAACCCACATAAAGAAAAAGATGAATAAAAATATTTTTGTAAATAAAACAGCCGTACCTATCAGCGGACCTATTACCGGGCCAACGTGCGCGGTAACCCAATCCATACCCGGATAATTATATCCACCCCAGTATAATGTAGCCATTACCGCCGATGAAATGAACATATTGATGTATTCAGCAAACAGGTAAAAACCTAATTTCATTGATGAATATTCGGTATGATAACCACCAACCAACTCGGTTTCACACTCTGGTAAATCAAATGGTGTGCGGTTAGTTTCGGCAAAAGCACAAACCAGAAATAGTATAAAACCAACCGGTTGATAAATGACATTCCAGTGCCAGCCATGCTGTTGCTGCGCGATTTCGCCCAGGCTGAGCGTACCGGTAACCAACAATAACGCGATGATGGAAAGGCCCATCGAAATTTCGTAGCTAATGTTTTGTGATGCTGCGCGGATAGCGCCTAACAACGAATATTTATTATTCGATGCCCAGCCCCCTATCATTACCCCATATACACCCAGTGATACAACGCCAAAAATATAAAGGATACCTACATTGATATCAGTTACCTGCAAAGGAATTACTTTGCCATTAACCACCAGGTTTTGTCCCCATGGTATAACGGCAGAACCGATACAGGCTGTTAAAATAGCCAGTGATGGACCTACGATGAATAAAAACGGTGTTGCGTTGGTTGGGATGATCTCTTCTTTCAGAAACATCTTTCCGCCATCGGCAAGAGGCTGTAAAATCCCCCATGGCCCTGCGCGGTTAGGTCCTACCCTATCTTGAAAGAATGCTGCTATTTTACGCTCGGCGTAAGTAGAGTACATGGCGATTACCAGGCTTATCAAAAAGATGATGATAATAAGCCCAAATTTTATGGCGATATCTGCTATAGTAAGTTGCATTACAGGCGGGTCTCCCTTTCAAATTGTTCTTTATTTGCTTGCTGCAGCACCAGGTTGGTTTTAACAACCGGCAATGGTTTAAGCATATCGTAATGATTAGAGCTGATAACCGATTTGTGGGATACTTTACGCGGACCTTCTATCACCCAATCAGCTGTTTTCTTTTTGTCGAAACGGCAGCTATTACATATAAATTCTTCTGCTTCACCATATTCGTCTTTACGAGCCGTAACACGCAGTACATCTTCACCTTTATACCATAATGTTACTTTACCATTACAGCCCTCGGTTTGGCAATCGCGGTGTGCTTCTACCGGTTTGGTAAACCATACACGATTTTTAAAACGGAAAGTTTTATCGGTTAACGCTCCAACAGGACAAACATCTATAACATTTCCACTAAAATCGTTATCAACCGCTTTGGTAATGTAAGTAGAGATCTCAGAATGATCGCCCCTGTTTAAAATACCGTGGATACGGTGATCCGTGATCTGATCAGCAACAAATACGCAACGATAGCAAAGGATGCAACGGGTCATGTGCAGTTGAATCTTGTCACCGATGTCAATACGTTCAAACGTGCGGCGGTCAAATTCGTAGCGGGTCTTAGCCGCGCCATGCTCATAGCCAAGATCCTGCAGGTGGCATTCGCCGGCCTGATCGCAAACCGGGCAATCAAGCGGGTGGTTGATCAACAACATTTCTACCACACCTTTTCGCGCTTCAATCACTTCCGGTGATGAAATGTTTTTTACTTCCATACCGTCCATTACAGTAGTACGGCAACTCGCTACCAGCTTTGGCATGGGGCGAGGATCTTTTTCAGAACCCTTGCTTACCTGTACCAGGCAGGTGCGGCACTTACCGCCACTGCCTTCCAGCTTAGAGTAATAGCACATAGCAGGCGGGACAATATCTCCACCTATCATCCTTGCGGCATTCAGGATGGATGTCCCGGCTTCTACTTCAATGGTTATATTATCAATTGTAACTTTCATTAAAATATACTACTTATCAAAGTATGTTTAATTCCTTATTCTTGTTCAAACAAATTAGCAAATACATCGTCCATTGCTAATTCAAAACCCGGCAAAATCGGGGTAGTTAATGTATCACCAACTGTAAGTGCACCGCCATTGGTGGTAAATTTACCTTCATCGTTCAGGATGTACCTAATCAGTGATTGCTCATCAGGATAAACCACCCAGTATTCTTTTACCCCAAACTCCTCGTAAAGATCGTATTTGATTTTGATCTCTTTTTTGTTGTTACCCTTAGACAAAATCTCAACCACTATCTCGGGAGCCCCAAGACAGCTTCGCGGATCAGCCATTTTTGTTAAATCACAAATCACACACACATCCGGCTGAACAACAGTCTTTACTTTTTTATCGCTTTTTTCGTTCCTTACAAGCCTGACATCAAAGGGCGCAGCAAACACTTTGCAAGACTTGCCTTTTAAAAAAGTATATAATTCTCCTGAAATATTGACTGATATAATTTGATGATTCCCCCCTGGCGCGGGACTCATTCTAAAAATCTTACCCTTAATTAATTCAAGCCGCTCTTCAAAGTGCCAGGAGTAATAATCAGCATAAGTGTAAGTTTTCGAGAAATCTAAATCATCTATGCTTTGCATATTCAAAGATACTTTAAATATTCCCTGTTGTTTAACTCAAATGCTATACCTCTACTGTCAACGGATCAGCGTAATGTGCAATTCCGTAATTTCTTGTAACTGCCGTCGCGGCGTCCGTTACATGCCATTCAAACTCATCTCTAAAGTGACGGATAGCGCTGGCAACCGGCCATGCCGCTGCATCACCCAATGGACAAATTGTGTTACCTTCAATTTTTTTCGACACATCAACCAGCAGATCCATATCGCTCATTTTACCATGGCCATATTCCAGGCGGTGTAAAACTTTCTCCATCCAGCCGGTACCTTCACGGCATGGTGAACATTGTCCGCAGCTTTCATGGTGATAAAATCTTGCAAAGTTCCAGGTATTGCGCACAATACATTGGTCTTCGTCATACGCAATAAAACCACCTGACCCCATCATTGTGCCGCTAACGAAGCCACCATCTGATAACGATTCATAGCTCATTAAGCGAGGCTCATTATTTATGGTTTTAAGGAACAGGTTAGCGGGCAGGATAGGAACAGAAGAACCTCCTGCAACTACTGCTTTCAGGCGTTTGCCATTCGCAATACCACCGCAATATTCGTCACTATATAAAAACTCCTCTGCAGGGAGGCCTAAATCAATTTCATAAACACCCGGTTTTTTAAGGTTACCCCCGGCTGATATTAACTTTGTACCAGTGCTGCGACCTATCCCTAATTTAGCGTATTCATCACCACCTTCATTAATGATGGGTACTACAGCTGCAATAGATTCAACATTGTTCACTACCGTTGGGCATCCGTATAGCCCTGCGATTGCCGGGAACGGAGGTTTAATCCTCGGGTTACCTCTTTTACCCTCCAGCGATTCCAACAATGCAGTTTCTTCACCGCAAATGTAAGCACCACCACCGGGTTGTACGTAAAGCTCCAGATCGTACCCTGTGCCTAATATATTTTTTCCTAAAAATCCTTTTGCTTTTGCCTCAGCGATGGCTTTCTCCAAAATACGGATCTGCGGCATCATCTCTCCACGTACGTAGATGAATGATGTTTTAGCACCGAGCGCAAAGCTGGCTACAATCATTCCCTCAATTAGTAAGTGAGGGATATAGGTCATCAGGAAACGGTCTTTAAATGTTCCGGGTTCAGATTCATCCGCATTACAAACCAGGTAGCGGGCAACGCCTTCCGGCTTGGCCAAGAAGCTCCACTTCATCCCCGTAGGGAATCCTGCACCACCCCGGCCACGCAAGCCCGATTTCTTCACCTCTTCCACCACTTCATCGGGCGTAAGGGTTTTAAGGGCCTTTTCAACTGCTGCGTAACCGCCTTTAGAACGGTATACATCAAAGGTGTTGATGCCGGGTACGTTTATATGTTCGAGTAAAAGTTTGCGTCCCATTAGTTGTTCGCCTTTGCTTTTAAGTCACTAATCAATTTGTCAACCGACGTCGTAGTTAAGTTTTCGTAAAAAGTATACTCAGGGCCAATCTGCAAAACCGGGCCAAACCCACACGCTGCCAGGCACTCAACACCTCGCCAGCTGAACAAGCCGTCTTCGGTAACATCTCCCTCTTTAACGCCAAGTGTCTTTTCAATATGTTCCATTATCGGTGTAGCACCTACAATTTCGCATGGGCCAGTACGGCACACTTCCAGCATGTACTTACCTTGAGGCTTCAAAAAATACATGGTGTAAAACGATGCCACCTCATAAACTTCGATAGGCTGAATAGCAAGGTATTCGGCAACTTTATCCATCGCCGGCGGGCTTACCCAACCAAACTCGGCCTGCACCAAATGCAAAACCGGCAGCAATGCAGATTTCTGCTTACCTTCCGGGTAGCGGCTAACCACATCGGCAAACTTACCGATCAGTTCCGGCGAAAATGTAACCGGTGTATTGGTATCCTGTACGCTAAGCATCTAACTCTCCTGCTATTACGTTTAAACTACTCATGTTAATAATCGCATCAGATAAAAGCATGCCCCGGCTCATTGGCGCATACATCTGATAATTGATGAAACTTGGTCTGCGGAAATGCAAACGGTATGGTGAGCGTCCGCCATCGTTTACCAAATAAAATCCCAACTCGCCATTTGCACCCTCAACAGAATGATAAACTTCGGAGGTTGGAGTTTCCACTTCGCCCATCACAATTTTAAAGTGATAGATCAAGGCTTCCATATTGTTATATACTTCTTCTTTGGGGGGCAGGTAAAATGCCGGCACATCCGCATGAAAAATATCCGAAGGTTCTTTTTCCAGTTTATCAAGCGCCTGCTCTATAATGCGAAGGCTCTGCCACATTTCTTCGTTGCGAACCAGGAAACGATTATAAACATCTCCATTTTCGCCTACCGGTACTTCAAAGTCGAAATCTTCGTAAGATGAGTACGGTTCCATGGCGCGTACATCATAATCTACACCTGCAGCACGAAGGATCGGGCCTGTCCAGCTGTAGCTTAATGCATCCTCTGCAGTAACGGCTGCAACATCCCGTGTACGATCTACAAATATCCTGTTTCTGTTAAAAAGGCTTTCAAACTCTTTTAAACCTGCAGGGAATTTCTTTGTAAATGCACGGATCTTATTAAAAGCGATGGTGTTGAAGTTACGCTCAAATCCACCGATACGGCCAATATTAGTAGTTAAACGGGATCCGCAAATTTCTTCGTAGATCTCATAAATATCTTCGCGATATTCCATCATGTATAAGAAACCGGTAAACGCACCGGTATCCACACCTAATACCCCATTGCAAATAATATGGTCGGCAATACGGGCAAGTTCCATGATGATGACGCGCATGTAGTCCACACGTTTTGGCATTTGGATGCCAAGTAGTTTCTCTACCGTCATGTGCCAGCCCATATTGTTTATAGGCGACGAACAATAGTTGAGTCTGTCGGTTAGCGGAGTTATCTGGTAGAAAGGCCTGTGCTCGGCAATTTTTTCAAATGCCCGGTGTATGTAACCTATGGTTGATACGCCGCTTACGATGCGCTCGCCATCCATCTGCAATACATTTTGAAACACGCCATGCGTGGCCGGGTGTGTTGGGCCGAGGTTCAGCGTAGAATACTCGCTTTGCGGGTCGTTATCGGTATATACGGGATGGTTCTGCATTATCTTCCGAAAAAGTAATCTTTTTTATCAATACGGTTAGGGTCTTCCAGTGGGAACTCTTTCCGCATCGGGAACACCGTCATATCATCTACGTTCAATATTCTGCGCAGATCGGGATGACCGTCAAATATTACCCCAAAAAAATCATATGTTTCACGTTCCATCCAATTGGCACCATTCCACAATGTGGTTGCGGTGGGGATATGAACATTATCACCGGCAAGAAATACTTTTACCCGAATACGGGTATTAGTTGTTAAACTATGCAGGTGATAAATAACACCTATAGGCTTCTCTAGCTCAGGGTAGTGAACAGCGGTAATATCGGTCAGAAATATGAATTTCAGTTCGGGATCGTTCTTCAAATACGCCAATACCTCGCTAATCTGCTCAACGCCTGTTTCAACCGAAAGCATTCCGTAATCCTGGCTCAACTCCGTCACTTGTCCGGCAAATTGATCACCAAGCTTTATTATCAATACTTCGTTAGCTATTTTACTCATTATTGAATTCCGTATTGAGCTAATAATGCCTGGTATTTAGGCTCCTCCCTGCGGCGGCCCGTTTCTGTTTTCACTAATTCCTGTATTGCCATAAAGCCATCAATGATCGCTTCGGGGCGGGGCGGGCAACCTGGTACGTAAACATCTACCGGGATCACCTCATCAATACCCTGTAAAACAGAATAGGTATCAAAGATGCCTCCGCTCGATGCACAAGCACCAACAGCCATTACCCAGCGGGGCTCGGCCATTTGCAGGTAAACCTGGCGCAAAACAGGACCCATTTTTTTTGATATTGTACCCATTACCATTAACAAATCGGCCTGGCGCGGCGAAAAGCTTAAACGCTCTGCCCCAAACCTGCTTAAATCGTAATGCGAAGCCATGGTAGCCATGAATTCGATACCACAGCATGATGTAGCAAAAGGTAATGGCCATAAAGAATTCGCGCGGGCAAGTCCTACTGCCTTATCAAGCGCAGTGGCAAAGAATCCTGATCCTTCTAAACCAGCCGGCGCATCAACTAATTGAATATCACTCATTGAATCTTTATCAAATAAATTATACCATCAGCTTAAAACTGATTTACAAATTTAATTAAAATACGTTGTAACAAATACACCGGTATGGCTGACAGCAATATTTAGAATGAATCTAAACAAATATCGGCAAGCCAAATTCCGAAAGAAGGGGCAGTACGATAATGAACTCTTTTATTCGCAAATTAATTGCTAACGGACTAATCCCAGTTTAGCGCACCTTTTTTAATGATGTAAATGAAGCCTGCCAATAGAGTTGCCATGAAAATGAACATTTCTATTAAACCGTCTTTACCTAATTCACGGAAGTTAACGGCCCATGGATACATGAAAATAACTTCCACATCGAACAGTACAAACAGGATGGCAACGAGGAAATACTTGATAGACATAGGCTGCCTTGCATTACCAATAACCTCAATCCCCGATTCAAATGGGGTAAGCTTGTCTTTCGTTACGCGCTTGGGCCCGATTTTATGCGTTACGAACATCGTGGTAACAACAAACCCCAATGCAACCAGCATCTGGAATATAATTGGTAAATAATCAACCGATGTGCTTTGTAATTCCATGGTGCAAATATACAAATGCGTATATAATAAAAAAGCCCCTTTTTCAAGGGGCTTAAATTAATATTTATAAGGGTAAGTTATTTCCCTTTGGCACCGCCTTTTCGGGCGAAGTAAGCCGTGGCCTGCTTGTTTGCCGGATCTGCTTCTCTAGCTTTCCCAAAGTTTTCAGCCGCTTTAGCATCATCCTTCTCTTTGTACTCATAATAAGTCCCTAAATAGGCATATGCAGCAGCCAAGCTTTTCTTGTCAGCATCTGTCAATCCTGTTTTGGCAGCTTGTACCTGTATGTACTGCTCATAATAAGGCTTAGCCAAACCTTTTATGTTGTTACGGTCTGCATCTTTCGAGTCATTAACATAGGCACGATATAAAAGCACTGCAGCTACTGGGGTAGTTGCTTTTTGCTGGATATAACTGAACGCCGAATCGGCTTTTGTTAACAAAGTAGTATCCGGGTTCTTCTTATCGTCGTAAGCAAAATAATAACTCATTCCTTCACGCAGGTAATCGTTCAGCGTTCCTTTGCGCGACTTTGTTAAATAAGAGCGGTATGCATCACCAGCCAGCTTGTATTTTTTCTGGGCAAACAATGATTTACCAATTTCAGCATAAACATCCGCCTGAGTGGTATCCATAGTATAAGCTTTTTGCAAAGAACCGATACCCACAGAATCCTGAGCAGATGCAATCTGGATACGGCCCAGGTACAAGTAATCACGAGGAATGATACGCTTAGGTTCAGCCTTGGTGATCCAGGTATTCATCGCCGTAAGAGCCGTAGGATAATCTTTGTTCTCGTACGCTGAGTAGGCCAGGTAACGTTGAACCCTAAGGTTGTTTGATACTTTAGACAATGCTGCTGTTTCTGTTTGCAGTGTTTTGTAATCGCCAGATAACAGCAAAAAGTCGGCATAACGTAAACGAGACTCTACCGAAAGGTCTGTTAAAGCCAGGTATTTACGATATTGATCAGTAGCTTCTTTAATTTTTACTGAAGCCATTTTAGGGTCGGTAAAAGCCCAACGTACATCTGTTTCTGCCCATTCGCGGTAAGCCGGACCGTAGTTAGGGTCGATAGCTAGCGCTTCTTTATATTGTTTTTCAGAGTCTTCGAAGTTATTGGCAAATTTCCAAAGTACACCTGTAGCAACCTTAGCACCCGCGTTTTTAGGATCTAATGTTGTTGCTGCTGAGTAGTTTTCATAAGCTTCATTACTTTTCAGCTGTGAACGGTAAGCATCTCCTAAGGCAACCAATAATTCGGCATCTTTAGGGTTAACGGCTTTACCTTTATTAAGAACAGCAATAGCGGCATCGGCATCAGCTGCAGCTACCTTATCATTTACCGGGTTAAGCAAGTATGCTTTACCTATATATATATAAGGCTTGCTGTTTTTACCGGCTAACGCAACGGCCTGGTTAAAATTGGTTGTTGCACCCGCTTTGTCTTTGTCAACAATAGCAGCAGCACCTAATCCAGCATAGTTTAAAGCGGATTTTGGGTTTACAGCAATACCTTTGTTAAAAACGGTTTTAGCGGAGTCGGTATATTCCTGCAATACATAAACCCAACCCAGGTAAAAGAAATTCTCATCTTTTGTAGCCTGTGTAGTAGTTAGGTTTTTAAGCATCGCTTTAGCTTTTTGATATTGCTCCGCATCAATTGCTTTTTTTGCATCATCTAAACTCTGTGCAAAAACCGCAGAACCAACAAACATCAGCGCTAATATTAGTTTACTTATCTTACTGATCATTTTCATCTTAGTTACTTAGTTTATATATAGTGTTAATGTGTTATGTTTATTTCCCTCGGCGGAATAGAATCAGGAAGCAAACCTGATTTCAATATAACTCGCTGTCCCCGGTCGCTTGCTAAAAACGATGCAAACCCCGCTCCTAATCCTTTTCTTCCCGTGCAATCGATGATATATAACGACCTGCTTAGCGGATACGTATGTTGGACGAGCGTTTCTTGTGAAGGTTTAAAGTAAACCCCCGGTACCGTTTTATTGTTTTCATCTTTTACACCCATTATTTTTACACCATCAACTGCGGCTGCGTAATCCTTGTCCGGATCGTTGAGCCAGGCGAACCCCGTTATACCAATTGCATCAGGGTGGGAGGCGACATATTTAATAACCTCCTTGTTAGATTTTAACGCGTAAATGTTCTTCTGCTTAAAATCTTTATTACCTGATATTAGCTTCAAATATCTTACCAAACTGGAGTTCGGATTATCAAAAACGATGCTTTTCTCCGTTTTGGCTTTTCCATTCAGCATATTGATAATTTCCTTTACTGAGGTAAGCGTGTCGTTAGATGCTTTGTTTACAATAAGTGTAACGGCATCTACCGCAAATTTATTTACATCAGGGGCCAGTGCCCGTCTTTTAAGGATCCCCATTTCTGTGGTATCCAACTCACGGGCCAATATAGCTACGCGCGAGCTATCGTTTAAAAGGGTATTTACAACCTGACTTTCCGGCTTGTAATCTATTTTCGGTTTGGCTTCCGGATAGAGGGCTTTAAATACAAACGCTTCCTCATCCACTATAGGCGAAAATGATTCATCAGCCACAAAGGTTGCTGTCCCAAAAGTATAGCCGTCTGTCGGAACGGCTTTCTTGTTCTTTTTACTATCAGAGCAACTTTGCAAAAACACTGTAGCTGTTATAGCAGCTAAAAATAAGATCAAATTAATTTTCATCAGGCTCCTTTCTTAAATAGCGGGAAAAGCGCAAAACTGCGTATACTAATATAACCGATCCAAATATAGTGCGCTGCGTTTTTGGCAAATCCAAAGGGAACTTATCCCAAAAGATAATCATTAAGCCCAGTGCGCAAAAACCAGCAAATGCAGTAACTCCCAAAATAAGCAAAAACCGCCTTTTGGGCGATTTTTGCTTGTCAATATCTCTTGGCAACATTGGTATTACTCCTCTGATGCTAAAGCGAAGTTAATTGGAATACTGTACTGAACACGTACCGGACGGCCATTCTGAATACCAGGAGACCATTTTGGTGAGCTCTTCAGTACACGGATTGCTTCTTCATCGGTACCGCTGCCTAATGGACGTAACACTTTGATGTCAGTTAAAGAACCATCTCTTTCTACCACAAAGGTTAATACCACACGGCCCTGCACGTTATTTTCCCGTGCAATTGCAGGATAACGAAGGTTTTTTGATAAATATTTACCAAAACCGCCTTCACCACCAGGGAACGTAGGTTGCTTTTCAACGGCTGTAAAGATCTGGTTAGGGTTTTCCTCCACCACTTGCTTTACATCTGAGTTTCCTACCGGCTCATCAATTTTGATATCAGCGTTAGGGTCACCTTTTTGATCTTTTGGACCAGGATCCGCAACTTCCAACTCTTTAACAGTAGGCGGATCTTTTTCACGCACCTCGTTATCCGGCTTTACTACCGGAGGAGGGAAACGCACCTGGTCAACCTTTGGTTTAGGTGGCTCCGGAGGAGGTGGGGGTGGTTTTTTGGTTTCATCAACCGGTGGCGGAGGCAATACCACTTCGGTAACCTTCACCTTTTCATCAGCCTTAGGAATAAACCCCTCAAGTTTGTTGAGGATTGTTTTAAAGGAAATAAGGAAAACAAATACTGCAACTCCGATAAAAAGGGCCTTATTCGTATTACGAGGGTTGGTCTTTCTAAGATCGTATGCACCATAAGCTTTGTTACGGCCTGTAAAAACAACGTCTATCCACTGCTGGTTTAGTATGTCTAATTTTGATCCGAACATTGTTTTATAACGTTAATGTACTATTAATAATTACCATCGCGTTTCAGCAACTCTACTTCTGCAGGCAAAATATCTACGATTGCGTAAATTTGAATTTTGGTGATATTGATCTCATCAAGCGCATCTACCACATTCTTGTAAGTGGATTTATCACTCGGCTTGATTAATACCACTATAGGCTTGCCTGTAGTACGCTGAATTTCCGCGCTTTTCTCTAACAATGTTTTTCGCAAACCATCTTTACCATAATTATCAGTTGTTGGCTGCGATTTACCTGGCTCACCAATAAACCATTCTACTTTATTATTGGCACCCAATAATATGGTCATAGAGCGGGATGCAGCTACCGGTAACTGGTCAATTTTTTTCTCATCCTTGTTAGGCATGGTCAGGTCCATTGCCTTTGGTTTCGATAGCGTGGTGGTCAACATAAAGAAGGTAATCAACAAGAAGGCTAAATCCACCATCGCGGTTAAATCCACGCGTGTGGAGGCTTTTTTACTTCTTACTTTCCCGCCTTTATGTTTACCCCCGCCGGAGGTATCTAATTCTGCCATTGTTTTACTTTTTAGGTGCAGACCGGACCGTAGTGATCAGGCTGAACTTGTCAATTTTTTGTCTTTGAAGCAACGCTATCAGTTTCTTGATAGTTGGATATTCCTCCTTATTATCACCCTTGATAGAGATGCGCAAAGATTTATTGTGCAAGGCTACATCAGCCTTACGCGCTTCGCGAATCCAATCTGCCAGCTCATTATTGGCAGTGGTGTCTGCAGGAATTCCGTTTTGCTTGAACTCTTTCCGTCTTTCAGCATCCAAATCCAAATAGCCCGCCAGTTGACCAAGTGGCATACCGAAAATAGGTAAGCCGGAAAACTTTTCTTGCTGCTCTGGAGTGAACTTAACGTTGTACTTTTCTCCCATCTGGAGAAGCGTTTGCTTACGGATATCATTACCATCAACAGAAAAGAATACTTTACCCTGGCCGACGGTCAACATCAACATGTTATCATCCGGAATTGGAACCTCCGTAGCCGAAGCAGGGATATCCACCGGAACAGGATCTTCTGTTTTTGGCTTTGCTGTTAATATAAAGAAAGTAAGCAGCAGGAAAGCTACGTCGCACATGGCGGTCATATCTATCGAGGTGCTCTTTCTTTGGACTTTTACTCTTGGCATTTTGTAAAGATAAATATTTAGTGTTACAATTTACAACTAATTCCAAATTATATTTTGCTATAACGTGGAAGCAAGCACTAATATTTTACTACCTGCTGTTTTTGTGTGATGCAGCGAATGTTTGAACAATGCTGAAACCAGTTTCGTCGATAGCGTAGGTCAATTTATCTATCTTAGAAGTAAACAAGTTGTACATTACAATTGACACAGCTGAAGTACCGATACCTAATGCAGTGTTGATCAATGCTTCAGAGATACTGTTTGATAAAGCCGATTGATTTGGAGCACCTGATGCTGCTAATGCACCGAAGGCCTTGATCATACCGATTACCGTACCTAACAGACCTGTTAATGTACCAATTGATACCAAAGTAGCAATGATCGTTAAGTTTTGCTCTAGCATAGGCATTTCCAAAGCAGTTGCTTCTTCGATGTCTTTCTGGATAGCCAATGTTTTTTGGTCAACATCCATGCTTTGGTCAACTTCCATTTCTTTGTATTTCTTCAAGCCGGATTTGATTACGTTAGCTACAGATCCTTTTTGAGTATCACATGCTGCGCTAGCTGCATCGATATTGCCTGCGTTAAGCAAAGACTGGATCTTTTTAACGAATGTTTCTACGTTTCCTGTACCAGATGCTTTACCGATAACCACAAAGCGCTCGATAGAAAACACGATCACCATCAATAAGTATGACATGATGATAGGTACGATAACCCCACCTTTGTGTACTGTACCGAAGTAATCTCCAGGTACCGGTTCGTTTGCAGAATCTCCGCCTTTGTAATGACTGCCGTCGCCTAAAATGAACACGAATATCAAAATAGCTACAGCTATACAAATTGGGATAGTTAAAGATGCAAATGCGCCGGATGCACTTGAGCTTTCTTGTTTAACAGGAGTAGTTGGTTTTGTTGGTGCGTTTGCCATTACTTTTAATTTTTAGTTTTCGTTTTGTTTGTAATATAAGTTAATAAAAAATGTGTGCGAACTAAGCGAATAACAAAAATAGAATTTAAATGAATTAAAAAAACTATTTATGTAATTCTTTATAATAATTTAATAAAGCCGTTAAGCATTTTGCAAATTGGTAATACATAACGCTATTCAACACATAAATTGTGTTTTTGCCAAATAATATTTTACAATGAAACCCATTTTTTTTAAGAATTGCAAGCATTACCGCATAAAAAGTGTGTAACTAAAATGATATGTGGTTGTCTAAGGCAATGTTGTAGTCCTGCAATTACACCTCAATGTGTCATATTAACGCATTGCTTGTAAGTTTATTTAGCATATCCGTTTCTAGCAACTATTAAAATGACTGCATTGTTTGCTGGAAGCTTCTTCAATTTTACAGCTTTATCGCTTGAAAGTTAAAAAACCACAAGCTATTGCTAATCAGTAAGATGTAAAGGCAAAAAACCTTGGGAGTAAAAATAGAATATAAAATCTAACAGGTTTATCCACCGGCTTTCTTTGCTTTATATCCGTCTGTTTGCAATAAAGTGAGCACTTTATCTCTAAAATCGCCTTGTAATAATACTTCTCCATCTTTTACCGAGCCGCCAACGCCACACTTAGTTTTTAATTTTTTGCCAATCGTTTCTAAGTCGGTTTCTGCACCAATAAACCCACTGATACGGGTTACCAGCTTATTGCCCTTAATCCGATCGAGAAAAATCTTTAGGTTTTGCTGCTGAGGCGGCAAAGTAGTTTGCGAATGATCAGGCTGTTCCTGGTATTGAAAATCAGGATCTGTTGAATACATAATGCCGGTGAAATTTTTCTTAGCCATATTTTATTAGCCCTTGTAAGATTGACCAACAATTATATTTAGCGCAGCAGGAATTACGGCAATATCTATATCGATACCTGCTTCACGTGGTTCACCATCCAGGTGAATGGGGCCGGGCTCACTGCGGGAGATAACGATATGCTTACCTTTAATGATCTCTACAAATTTAGAGCTTGCTGATGTTTTGGTAAACATCCTGATGCCCATCTCCGGAAAACGGTATAATGGAAATGGCTTAATGATGCAAACATCAAGCAAACCATCCTGCACAGATGCCGTTGGCGATACATGGGCATTATTGCCGTACTGAGATGAATTGGCCATACTCAGCATAAATGCTTCCCGCTGGTATTTTACGCCATCTATATCTATACTATAGGTCTGCGCCTTATAATTCGCAACTTCCTGTAAAGATGATTTAAGGTAGCTTAAAAAACCCCGCTTATCACTGCCGCTTGCAAAAACATGGCTAATGTGGGCATCAAAACCCATCCCTGCCATATTAAAAAACCACTTGCCATTCATCTGGCCGGCATCAATGGTAATCACACGGAAATTATTAATGGATTTGATAGCACCTGCCGCATCCATGGGTACATCCAGGAAACGGGATAAACCATTACCTGATCCATAGGGAATTACGCCTAATACTGTATCGGTTCCTGCTATCGCTGAGGCTACCTCGTTGATGGTACCATCGCCTCCCACGGCCACAATCACATCGTACTCGGCAGCGCGTTCGCGGGCTACATCACGAGCGTGCTTCACACCAGTACTAAAAATGGTTTCGTAGGCAAATATAGTGTGATCCAGGTGCTTCTTAATCAGCTCCGGCACCCCATCCTTCTTCTTCCCTCCCGACACCGGGTTTATAATAAATAACGCTTTCCTTTTCAACTATATAGGTTTACAGCGGGCAAAAGTAAATGTATTTTCGGCTTTGTAAAAAATTGTTTTATTTTTGCTTCGCGAAAGTGGACTGATTTGAGTGTATGGGCCTGCCCCTCACCTATTGCAACCACGTAAAAAAGTGCTAATACCTGCTTCTCTTTTTACAAGTTGAAAGAAATCCATACTTTCGTTTTTATCGTTCATTAAAAACAAATATGTCATATTTATTCACCTCAGAATCCGTATCAGAAGGGCACCCCGACAAAGTTGCCGACCAGGTATCAGACGCATTAATCGATAATTTTTTAGCTTTCGACCCGGAATCGAAAGTGGCCTGCGAAACACTGGTAACAACCGGCCTGGTTGTTTTAGCCGGAGAGGTAAAATCCAAGGCTTATTTAGATGTACAAAAGATAGCCCGCGAAGTAATCAACAAAATTGGTTATACCAAAGGGGAGTATATGTTTGATGGCGGTTCATGTGCTGTGATCTCTGCCATTCATGAACAATCTCCCGATATCAATCAGGGTGTTGACCGGGCGGCTAAAGAAGAGCAAGGCGCAGGCGACCAGGGAATGATGTTTGGATATGCAACGATCGAAACGGATAATTATATGCCGCTAGCTTTGGATATTGCTCATGCTTTGTTAAAAGAGCTGGCCGTTATCCGCCGCGAAAGCACCGATATCAAATATCTGCGCCCGGATGCAAAATCACAGGTTACTTTAGAATATAGTGACGATAACCAACCACAACGGATCGATGCCATTGTAATATCTACCCAGCATGATGATTTTGATGAAGAACCAGCCATGCTGAAAAAGATCAGTGACGACATCATCAGTATACTTATTCCACGTATTCAAACTAAATATCCAAAATACGCGCACTTTTTTAATAGCGACATTAAATACCATATTAACCCAACCGGAAAATTTGTAATCGGTGGCCCGCATGGCGATACCGGCTTAACCGGCCGTAAAATCATTGTTGATACCTATGGTGGCAAAGGTGCCCATGGTGGTGGTGCATTCAGCGGTAAAGACCCTTCAAAGGTTGACCGCTCTGCCGCTTACGCTACCCGTCATATTGCTAAAAACCTGGTAGCTGCCGGTGTTTGCAGCGAAGTGTTGGTGCAGGTATCTTACGCAATCGGCGTAGCGCAACCAATGGGTATTTACATCAACACCTACGGTACCAGCAAAGTTGATTTACATGATGGAGAAATAGCTAAAAAAGTTGAATCTATTTTCAATATGACTCCATATGCAATTGAGACCCGTTTTAAATTGCGTAACCCAATTTACAGCGAAACTGCAGCGTACGGTCACTTCGGCCGCCCAAGTGAAACCATTACTAAAACCTTTAACGCACATGATGGCAGCACCATTGAACGCGAAGTAGAACTGTTTACATGGGAGAAGCTGGATTACGTAGATAAAGTAAAAGCCGAGTTTGGATTGTAATAATTCTGCACATAAAACTTAAAGCGGCTGCAACATCAGCCGCTTTTTTTTTACAACAACGCGCCAATTGGCTATAATGATTGCCCCCATGAATAGTAAAAATTCCCAGTCGCCCTGGCTGGTATTGTTCGCCTTCTTCAACATCTATATCGTATGGGGGTCCACCTATCTTGCTGTAGCTGTTGGTTTAAAAAGTTTCCCGCCGTTTATCCTCGTCGGCTTACGCTATTTGGTTGCAGGCTTTTTAATGCTGGCCTGGGCCAAACTTAAAGGTGAGCATTTGCCGGAGCGCAAATTGTTTGGGCGCCAGGCAGTAAGCGGCATATTAATGCTGATAGGCGGCACGGGTATGATAGCCTGGGCAGAGCAATATATCAGCTCCGGCCAGGCGGCTATATTGGTTGCCACAGAACCCTTGATGTTTTTAATCATCGACCGGAAACGATGGCCGGAATATTTTTCAAACTGGTATATCCTCTGCGGGCTGGCTGTTGGCTTCACCGGAATATTTTTGTTCTTAAAATTAGGAGTTACAGATACCAGCGCATCACCAATGGTTACTATCGCGAGTATCGCAGTGTTATTCAGCGCTATGTTATGGGTGTTTGGCTCACTCATCACCAAGAGCAGCCAGGGTAAAAGTTCGGCTGTCATGAATGCAAGTATCCAGTTGCTGTCTGCCGGTGTTGCAGCATTCGTCATCGCATTCTGCAAACGTGAGCAGGTTGGCTTCTCCTTTGCTAATATAAAACCTGAAGCCTGGGCAGGGCTTATTTTTTTAATCGTAATGGGATCATTAGTGGCTTATTTATCATTTGTGTGGCTCATTACTTTTAAACCACCTGCAATTATCAGCACGCATACCTATGTAAACCCGGTAGTGGCCGTTTTTTTGGGGTGGCTTTTTATCCACGAGGATGTAAATACCCCTCAACTTTTAAGCTTAATAGTAATATTGGCAGGAATTCTGCTCGTGAACTTGCCTGGGTATTTTCAGCGTAGAACTGAAACAACGCAGTAAGCTAAATTAATTTAATTTTAGAAAATTATCTTTATCGCATGGAATATCCTAACGAAAATCCCTGGAAAACACTTTCTGAAAACAACGTTTATGACAACCCATGGATCAACGTTACCGAATACCAGGTAATTAATCCATCTGGCAACCCGGGTATTTATGGAAAAGTGCATTTTAAAAATGTGGCCATTGGCGTAATCCCTTTGGATGGTGAGCTAAATACTTACCTGGTTGGGCAGTACCGCTATGTTATAAACAGGTACTGCTGGGAGATCCCTGAGGGGGGAGGACCAGAAGGAAGTGACCCACTGGAATCAGCCAAACGGGAACTTTTGGAAGAAACCGGCTTAAAAGCATCTGAATGGACGGAGATTTTGACAATGCATCTATCCAATTCGGTAAGCGACGAGTTAAGCATTATTTACCTGGCACGCGGCCTGGAGCAGCATGAAGCTGAGCCGGAGGATACGGAAGAACTATTGGTTAACAAGCTTCCCTTTGAAAAAGTATATGAGATGATCAACTCAGGCGAAATAACAGATTCGATAACTATTGCCGCCGTGCTGAAGGTTAAGCTACTGCTGTTGGAGAACAGATTATAGGTGTAAGATTAATCATTATCTCAAAAAAATATAACTTTGTGCGGTTGATGAAAAAGTTTTTAGGTTACATTCTGTCGCCGTTTGCAATTGTTGCGTTTTTTTTAGCGCTGGTGATCTTTCACCCTATACAATGGATCTGCTACCACTGGTTTGGCTATGCTGCTCATAAACGCAGTGTTGATATCCTTAACTTTTTCCTGGTGGGCACGTTTTATATTCTATTTAACAGGGTAAAATTCACAAATAAGCAAATCCTGCCAATTGGCCGGCCCATGATCTTCATCGCCAACCATCAGAGCACATTTGATATCCCCCCAATGATTTATTTCCTGAGGAAGTATCATGCAAAATTCATCTCCAAGGTAGAGCTCACCCGAGGTATCCCATCTATATCATATAATCTCAAAGTTGGTGGCGGCGCCAATATCGACAGGAAGGATGCGCGGCAATCTATTACCGAGCTTGTGAAGTTTGGTACAAGGATGAAAGACAACAAATGGTCGGCAATGATCTTCCCGGAAGGCACCCGGTCTAAAGATGGCAAAGTAAAGGCATTTCAATCAGCCGGTGTCGCCACGCTGCTAAAAAAATGCCCCGATGCCTTATTGGTACCAGTAGCTATTAAAGACTCCTGGAAAATGATCCGCTACGGATTATATCCGCTCAACACCTTTACACCTATGAGCTGGGAGGTGCTTGAACCTATCGAGCCCGGCAAAACCCCGGTTGATGAGCTGGTAAAACAAATTGAGGAAAAAATCAGGTTGGTAGTGGAATAACCTTTAATTCAAGTCTCCGGCTGCAAAGGTATTACCTTGACTCATATCCCCGGTATCAAACCCTTTTTTAAACCAAAACTTACGTTGGGCACTACTGCCATGTGTAAATGTATCAGGCGTTACATTGCCCTGGTACTCCTGTTGCAGGCGGTCGTCGCCAATTTGATTGGCTGCATTTAGAGCCTCATCTATATCGCCTTCCTCCAATACGTTCTTCGTATTCTTTTCATAGTGCGCCCAAACACCGGCGTAGAAATCTGCCTGAAGTTCTAATTTAACAGATAGCTTATTATATTCTTCCTGGCTTAGCTGTTGCCTGGCCTGGTCCATTTTGGCACTTACGCCCAGCAGATCCTGCACATGATGGCCTACCTCATGCGCAATTACGTAAGCCTGGGCAAAATCGCCGCCGGCACCAAACTTGTTTGTCAATTCGTCGAAAAAAGTAACATCGATGTATACCTTCTGGTCGCCCGGGCAATAAAAAGGTCCGCTTTGCGATGAAGCATCGCCACAGGCTGTGCTCACGCCATCCGTAAAAAAATGCATAACCGTAGGCTCGTAAGTTTTGCCCATATCTTTAAAAAGCTTACCCCAAATATCTTCCGTATCAGCCAGTACCACGCGCGCAAACTTCTTTTGGTTATTATCCGGCCCGGCAGTTTCTGTATTGGCTTGTTGGGTATTGCCTTGCTGCGTTTGGTTCAGCACCTGCGAGGGATCGATCCCGGTGAAAAAGTAGATAGCCGCAGCTATCAAACCTAAAACACCACCACCTACTGCCATACCACGGCCGCCGCCGCCGCTGCCTTCTTCTGTATTACTGCTTTCGCGCCTGCCAAACCATTGCATAATATTCCAATTTAATTTAGCTTAACGATGTTATAGCGACAAATGTTTGTTACTGTAAAAATTTTTTAAAAAGCCGATGATCTTGCCGCAAAAAAAATGGCTGCAAAGCGGGTCGTTTTTAAAGCCGACCAGCTTTGCAACCTTATTTCAAAGAGTAGATGATCTACCTCTCCAACTTCGGAATTCTGGTTGGGGCATCCTTGCCCGCTACTATTGAGCGCGAACTCAGCGCTATGGCGCGTATGGTAGCTACAATATTGTTTACATCCATGCTGCTGAATTCATCTTTAACAGAATGGTATAACTTATCAGTGTCGATCTGATCCGTAGAGATGGTGTGCGCCGGTACACCTAAAGCGGCCAGTGTGGCATTATCGCTCCTGTAGAATAGATTTTGCTGCGGATATGGGTCAGGATAAAATTTAAAGGCTGTCCCCTCCAGGTTACCTTGCAGGATTTTCCCAAAATCTGACCTTTCATAACCGGTTATAAAGGCAGAATTCTCACCGAATTTGGAAGCCTTGCCAATCATCTCGATATTAAACATAGCCGTAACCTTATCAGGTTCCATTTGCTTAGAGAAATACTGTGAGCCATAGCCGCCAATTTCCTCGGCAGTGAAAGCCACAAAGATCAAAGTGCGCTCGTTGTTGTTTAATTTTTTATAATATTTGGCTAATTCGATGACTGCCGTTGTTCCAGATGCATCGTCATCGGCACCGTTGGCAATACTATCTCCGGCAACCGGTTTAATCATCCCCAAATGATCATAATGCCCGGAAAAAACCACATACTCATTCGCTTTTGATTTACCCGGAATCATCCCGGCTACATTGAATAGCGGCAGTTTTTCCTCTTTTGCTTCGCTTATTACTTCAAAGCTTTTTGGCATTGCAGACGATAGCACAAAAACCACCGGCGCGGCATCGCTTACTTTCTCGCCGATTTTGCCCCCACTATTCCTATCGCGAAGGCGCGAAAACATATCTGCAAAAGAAGTATCAATCAGTACTAAGGATTTTTTACCGCTGCGCACGATTGAGCGGTATTCAGTACTTAAATTTTTACCTGACCCAATATTTACCACCTGCACACCTTCGTCGCCTTTCCAGTTGAAAGATGCACCCGCCGAAACCGAAACCTTGTTTGCAGGTACCTCTACGCCATCAAAAGTTACTTTACTATTTACAGGTGTTACGCGGGTAAGACTGAAACTTTGCCTGAACCCGGTATTCCCGGTAAGCGGCTGAATGCCTGCTTTTTTAAATTCACCCTCAATGAAAGTAGCGGCTCTATCAATACCGGGGGTAAACGTACCACGGCCCTGCATCTCATCTGCACTAAGAGTTTTGATGATGCGCTCTACGTCATCCTGTTTAATTAATTTATTTACGTCCTGTCCAAAGCTGTAACCCGATACTGCTAAAAGGACGAATGCTGCGATATATTTTTTCATTTTATTTTACTTTTGATGATAACCAGTTTGTGCGGAAAGTAAGTTGTTCTGCCGTTGGTGTTTTGCCAGCTTTCTCTAAAGTCAATACTTCATAGGCCGGGCTTTCTTCGGTGGTAATAGTGGCAGTATGTTCACCCGCGCGATTTTTGTAAGTAATGCTAATTTTATCGCCCGGTTTTTTGCTATTCACAACCTCCATAAAAGTGGCTTCGTCTTTTGTCTCCTTGCCGTCGGCCTGTATGATTACATCGCCCGCATCAATTCCTGCTTTGTAAATTGGTGTACCCGCTATTGAATTAGCGCTGATCGCCAGCCCTTCAGTTGTGGTACGTGCCTGGCCCGACCGCCCGCGCCCTCCAAATGAGTTAACTGAACCTACCCAGGCTTTACCCGGTGCCGACCTGCGCAATACCATCCCCGCTTTGGCCAGCAAAGCCTCGTAATTATTTTTTTCTGTTCCGTTAATGTAACGTTTAAAAAAGTCTGCAGCAAATTTTGGATTATTAGTTACAGCGGCAAGGTCACTCTGCAGGTCAGCAATAGTGTAGGGTTTCATAACCTTCCCCCGGCTTAGCCACACTTTGCGCATGTAGTCATCCAATGTTAAATTGAATTCGCTGCGCAGGCGCAGATCAAGCGCCAAAGCTGTTGCACCGCCGTAAGTATAATAGCTGGTAAACATATTAGGCTGATTATTTGGATCGATTGATACACCTGCATCCGCAAATACCGCGTAGCGGCTTGCCTCAGCAGGGGAATATTTAGCGGCCCCGGGAGTGTTGACGGCCTGGTTAACTAAGCCGGCAATAGTGCGGGTGTATTCGTCAACGCTATTTATCCCGGCCCGGGCCAGCAGCATTTCACCATAGTATTGGGTAAAGCCTTCTGCAAACCAAAGCTCACTGCTCATATTGGCGTGCGTAAAGTTAAACGGTTCCAATGATTTGGGGCGGATGCGTTTTACATTCCAGCTGTGGAAATACTCATGCGAAAATGTGCCGATCAGTCTGGTCTCAAAACCTGCAATTTTTGGCGCCGGCTGTACGATAACTGTAGAGTTACGGTGCTCCATTCCGTCGCCGGATGTGTTAGGATGAACATCCTGCAAAAATGTGTATTCGCCATAATCATAGGTTGGCAATTCGCCGAAAACCGCTTTTTCTTCCAACACTACCTTCTGCACCATTTTCGCAAAGTTATCCACAACTGCCTGGTCATCATCAGCGTGTACCGTTAAGTTGATCTTCTCATCTTTGCCGTTATTATTAACCGTCCAGCTGTTTGTTTTGTAAGCCGATAGCTCTGCAGGGCTATCCATCAGATATTGCAGATTGGGGGCGCTGTAAACATTATCACCTTCGCTTTTCAACTGGGTGGCCACTTTCCAACCGTATTTGTTGGCATCATTAAATTGCACCCTAATCGGCCGCTCGTCCTGTCCCTCTGCCCACATAATAGTGGCGGGCATATTCAGGTGGGCATGGCTCGCATCTATACTGGCGTAGGTACCATCGGTCCAGTTCCCAAATAGGGTATAGCTGATTTTTACCGTTTCTGTAGTCTGCTGTATTTCATATACCTCACCCTCCAGTTGTTTTATAATTAACGGCCTATCATCTGCTCCTACAGCTTTCAAATTGTAAATATTTTTCCCAAATTCTGCGGTAGCGTATCGCCCCGGAGATGAGCGGCTCATGTGAACCCTAAGCGTGCTCCCCGTTAATTGTGGTAGCGTAAGCACAATCTCCGCTTCATGGTGTACTGCATTAGGAAACGAAATGGTATAATAAACCGGCCTTTGTTTTTGCGCAAATGCCGACGCTGCTATTAAAGAGACTACTGCAAGCGTAAATATTTTTTTCATTGATGCGTATTTTATGGCGATGAAATTAACATTTAATAACTAAATGTTTTCTATCAATTTCATTACGCACTAAAGCAAACTGCGTACTGCGGCCCCTTCAATCGTTGCTGTAGAAATCAGCACCTAGAATACTTTCGCCTTTAACCTTAATAAAGTAGCTTTGCAACATGGCGACCGTTCAAGCATTTGAAAATAATCCTTACCAGGAAAACACATACATCTTATACGACGATACCCGCGAATGTGTAATTATCGACCCGGGAATGTACACTTCGGCCGAGCAAAACACGGTAGTCAATTTCATAAAAGATAACCAGTTAAAGCCCGTATTGCTATTGAATACCCACTGCCATGTAGACCATGTTTTGGGTAACCGTTTTGTTTTTGATCAGTACGGCCTAAAGCCTAAATTCCATAAAGGAGAATCGGATGTATTAGAGGCCGTAATTGCTTATGCACCGGCTATGGGTTTCAGGTACGATGCTTCTCCGTTGCCTGATGAGTACCTGCCCGAAACTGGTAGTGTTAAATTTGGCAATACCGAATTGGAACTGATTTTTGCGCCAGGACATTCACCAGCGCATTTGTGTTATTATGACCGTGCGGCGAATATCCTTATCGGTGGTGATGTACTTTTCCGTAACAGCATCGGCCGGACCGATCTGCCCGGCGGCAATTATTCGCAACTTGTTAAAAGCATTGAAGAAAACCTTTTCACACTTGATCCGGATTGCACGGTTTATCCCGGTCACGGACCCGCGACCACCATTGGGTACGAGAAACAATTTAACCCATATCTATAATTTTGAACACCTCTATCTACATAGCCAAACGATACCTGTTTAGTAAAAAGCAGACTCATGCCATTAACATCATCTCCAGCATCTCTATGCTTGGGGTTTTGGTGGGTAGTGCGGCGCTTATTATTATCCTATCGGTATTCAACGGCTTTGAAAAGGTAATTCTTTCGCTGTATAGCGACTTTACACCCGAGATCAAAATAGAGCCCCGGCTCGGCAAAACTTTCGATCCAAATACAGCATATTTAACGGCACTGAGCAAAGATGGACGGATCTTTTCTTATACCCGCGTTTTGCAGGAAAAGGTACTTATCAAATATGGCGACAAGCCTTTTATTGGCACGATTAAAGGGGTGAGCGATGATTTTTTGAAGAACAAGGACCTTGACAGTACGATTCATGGTGGCTCCTTTACTTTAAAGGATGGTCGTTATAATCTAGCTGTTATCGGCACCACTATCCAGGCGAGCCTGGGGGTTAGCATAGTAGACCAGTTTACGCCACTGCAGATCTATTCGCCAAGGCGTACTGCAGGTAATTCAAATAACCCTATGAACGATTTCGTATTTCGGCCGATTACACCGGTTGGAGTGTTTTCTATCCAACAGGATTTCGACGATATGGTGATCACCCCCATAGAGTTCACCCGCGACTTACTCGATCAACCTAAAAATGTATCATCTGTCGAGATAAACTTTAAGCCAGGCACCAACCTGAAAGACGTGCAGGAAGAGATAACAGAAAAGGCAGGCAATAACTATATCATCAAAAACCGTAAGGAACAAAACACCGAATTGTATAAAACCATAAATTACGAGCGCTGGTCGATATTCATGATTCTCGTTTTTGTACTCATCATCGCTATCTTCAATATCATCGGCTCGCTTACCATGCTGGTGATGGATAAACGGAAAGACATCGCTATACTTACCAGCCTTGGTGCTGCAAAGCGCCTTATTCAGGGTATCTTCTTTTGCGAGGGGATGATGATCTCCCTTATTGGCTGTATAATAGGCATCATTATCGGCACCATTGTATGCTTTGTTCAGCTGGAATTTAAGCTGGTGAAGATGGGCGCAAAAATGTCGGTTCTGGATGCATACCCGGTAGATTTTAAACCAAGCGATTTCCTGCTGGTGTTTGCTACCGTTACATTCATCGCTATTATTGCATCGGCCATTAGTGCGCGGTTAAGCATCAAAGGGCTGGATGATATTAAACAGGACCTTTAACCACAATCTTCCAAATTAATTTAGCTCATTACATTGCTAACATTTTTAGTTTTAATATCTTAGCAGCAAATGACTGCCGAGATCACATTAAACGTTGAACAAAATGCTGCTTTCAAAGCAATTGAAAAATTTTTGGAGCACCCCTCAGCCAATGTTTTTGTATTGAAGGGTTACGCAGGCACAGGTAAAACCTTCCTGATGCAGCGCCTGGCTAAAACCCTTACAGAAAACGAACAGGAATTTTGTTTGCTGGCATCTACCGGTCGGGCAGCCACCGTTTTGAGGGGAAAAACAGGTTTCGATACCAAAACAGTTCATGGCGAACTTTATAATTTCAGTAAAGTGGACGGCCTGGACACAATTATTCAGCGCGATATAGATAAGGTGGCGGCAGGACAAATGAGCCTGGAATTTTTGGTGCGTGCTACCGATGAGGATAAACGGGTGTATATAGTAGATGAATCGTCCATGCTCTCCTGTGAGGCATCCAAAGATACTTCATTTACCAATTTCGGATCCGGTAATTTGCTGAACGACTTTTTCCTGGTAGCCGGCAATAACAAGATTATTTTTGTAGGCGACCCCTGCCAGCTGCCGCCTGTCGGGCAAAATATCAGCCCGGCACTGGATATGGATTGGCTGGCTAAACAGAACAGGGTGGCTGTGTCATTCTCGCTCAACAAGATAGAACGCGTGACTGCGGGTAATGATATCCTGCGCCTGGCCACTGCCATTAGAGAGTTGAGCCAGCAAACGGAATGGGAACGGTTCCCGCGAATCCCGGCAACCGGATTAAACAATGTAAAGCTATTGCCCGCTTATAACGTGCTGTTCGCCGAATACGTAAAATTATACAAAGCCACCGGCGCTAACGAAACCCTCGCAATAGCACGCAGTAACAAGGCGGTACAACAAATAAACCAGGATATGCGCAGGGAATTATTTGGTGACGAATACATGCCGCTACAAATAGGTGAGGTGCTGCTGGTAACGCAAAACAATTATACTGTACCCCTTTCCAACGGCGATTTTGTAGAGATCCGCGAGCTGGGTGCCATTGCGATAAAGGCAGGGATGAAGTTTCAAAAAGTAAAAGTGAGGCCGGTATCCTCGGAGATAGAGTTTACACTGATGCTTTCCCTGGATGCCGTAAACCACATCAAAGGCAATCTTACTGAAGACCAGACCAGGGAGCTGATGATCGACTTTAGTATGCGGATGGATGATAAAAAGATGAAGCCAAATTCGCCCGCCTATTTAAAGGCCATGCGCGACGACGAGTACCTTGGATGCCTAAAAGCAACTTATGGCTACGCGGTTACTTGCCACAAAGCACAGGGGGGCGAATGGAACAATGTATTTCTGTTCCTGGAGAAGAGCATGTACGGTATGGACCGGCTGGAACTTTGCAAATGGTGGTACACGTCTATTACCCGTGCAAGGCAAACATTGTATTTGGAACAGGCCTGGTGGGTTAGCTAGTCTACTTCACCCCCATTGTTTTGCAGAGAAGGTTAAATTGCGCAGCGTATCAGGTGCGAGCGCACTCATTTTAAGGTAAAACCAATGTTGCTGATTTTTCGCCCTTATTGTACAGCAGCGAAAGTCGGGGGGTGTCAAAGTTCCCGGTGAAGTCCAAGCTGCTATTATCCAACCGCCTTTTGAACTATCCCAACCATTTGCCCGTGAAAATCACTTTGCACCGGGATATCAAGATAAGGGTACTTTATTTTACTAAGATACAGGCCCTGCGGATAGGCCGGCTTGATTACTTGCGGCAACATGGGGTCTTTTAAATGCGACTCAAATTCATCAACCGTTAATTTCCCGGTGCCTATATCGATGAGCTTACCGGTAATAACCCGCACCATCCGTCCCAAAAAACGATTGGCGGAAATATGAAAACGCAACCTTTTCCCAGAAAGATCTGTAAAAAGCTGCGCTTCACTTATCCTGCAAATGGTGTGTTCATTTCGGTCCGGCATTTTGCAGAAAGCGCGGTAATCCTCGTATTGCAATAAAAGGTCAGCGGCCCGCTGCATCGGCTCCAAATCCCAGTTTTTTATTTCGTAATAAGAACTGAAGCCATTTAGGAATGGATCTTTATAGGTATGGATAAAATAATCATACGAGCGTTCTACCGCATCAAAGCGAGCGTGAGCGCCTGCATCAATGGGTATAATATCGAAAACCGAAATATCATCAGGCAACACGTTGTTCAGCCTGAACACCAGGTCGAAATCCCAGGCCTTTTCTATATTAACATGAAAAAAAAACTGGCATGCATGCACACCGGCATCAGTACGGCCGCAACCTGTTATAAACATTGGGGTTTTAAAAATCTGGCTTAAGGCTATTTCTAAAACCTGCTGTACGCCGATGCCGTCAGGATGTTTTTGCCAACCTTTATAGTTAGATCCAAGGTAGCCGATATGGAAATAATAACGCAATTTCCTCAAATTATTTGCAGTAAAAATAGCTAATAATAAACGTCAACATCTAATTGTCGCTGTCCAATCCCGTATCGTTGGCAATCCTGGTAACGAAGAAATAGCAAAACCTAATTAAATTGGCATAACTGCCTGAGATACAATTGTTGACAGTACACCCCTATTTGTGTAATTGGTTACAACCATTAAATATTTATAAATGGTGAGATATTACCAGGGTATGATACATAGTATACACTCTTGTATAATTTTCCTGACATGCGTATTGGCCCTTAACTCCCTGCTAACGCTTTTATTAACGGTGTAAAATGGGGTCAAATGAATTAGAGGTACAGTGAATAGCAACATCATAGGTTTGGCATAGTATTTGTTCTGGTATAAACGGACCAGCAATTCTTGCTGGTTAATTGTGATAAGGTTTAGGTTGAAAGTCTCCCGACGCAAGGTTGGGAGGCTTTTATTTTTTAATGCAAATCGGTCTCTTAGGTATTTCATTAAAAATTCATACAACTATCATTACCTTAGTAGTAAATTTTTACTACGCTCATGAAGAAAACTCCGATCTATATCTTTAGCCTGCTGATGGCGTGTTGTATAACTATTAAAACTTTTGCACAACAGGAACCACGCATTCCCGAAGCCAGCTCGACTCAAACGATCATCCAGGATTTCGGACTCGGAAAGATCACGATAACCTACTCAAGACCAAATGTTAAGGGCCGTAAAATATTTGGTGGCATCAACCCATATGGCGAAGTATGGCGCACTGGCGCAAACTCCGCTACCGTTATTACTTTCAGCGAAAACATTGTTATGGAAGGCCACAAAGTTCCGGCAGGCACTTATGGGCTATTCAGCATACCCGGCGAAAAAGAGTGGACCATTATCCTTAATAAGACCTTCAAGCAATGGGGTGCTTATACTTACAAACAGGCCGATGACATCCTGCGTTTTACTGTGAAGCCAATTACAGTAGATGAAAAAAGAGAGACTTTTACTATTCAGTTCACGAATTGCACTACCAAATCAAACGATTTGAATCTGGTTTGGGACCATACCAAGGTCACTATACATATGCAGACCGATGATGATGCACAAATAACCGCCAACATTGAGAAATTAATGCTCGGCGACAAAACTAAACGCCCTTATTTTAATGCTATCCAGTATTACTATGAAAACGACAAAGATTTAAACAAGGCGATGACCTGGGCCCTGGAAGCTGAAAAGCAGGAACCAGGTGCACCCTGGTATAAATTGTGGAAAGCACGCATCCAATTCAAAATGGGTGATAAAGCCAAAGCGATTGCTACCGCGAAGGAAGGCATTAAGCTGGCCAAAGCCGCCAAAGACGAGGAATACGTACGTTTGAATGAAGCTGTAATTACCCAGGCAAAAAACTAGTTTTCAACCAAATATATTTTGGAAGAGACGCGAAAATCGCGTCTCTTTTTATTTATGCCTACGGTGGTTCAAAACTGCAGGGTGAGGGGCCTTCCTCGCGCTGAGTTTGACATTGGAAAGTATCATATTGCGCAGGCGAAGGAATGATTTTTCAATGATACGTAACGAGATCGTACCGGTGGTAGTTTCCTCAGCAAAAAGGTGGGAAGAGATCAGGTAACCGCTTAAAACAAAAAAGAGGTCTACGCCGGTCCAGCCGAATTTAGCTATGTCATGTACCCATTGCGGTGCGCCAAAAAACTGGTAATGAAAAAGCAGCACAAACATTATAGCGAATGCCCGCAGGTGGTCAAGTCCGTAAAGTTTAGTGTCCAAAACCCGGATATTATCAGCCATTAGTAGAAACAGAAGATTTAGGATTTATCAGGGCGTTTAAAATCGCTGCAATGATCATCACTCCAAGACAGCCTACAACGTTGAGCCACAGGTAGGCTACTACATTAAAATACCCCATAACGCAAATAATAATCTCGGTAATAACCGCAGCTATAAATACCGGCGTACCCTTTATCCACTTTAAATAAAAGGCAACAACAAAAACGCCCAGCACCGTTCCGTAAATATAAGATCCCAGCTGATTTACTGCCTCCAGCAAATTTCCTATTTTACTTGCATACAGTGCCATTATGATACAAACCAGGCCCCAAAAGATAGTGGCCACCCGCGATGCAATTACATAGTTTTTATCAGTTGCATTGGGATTAATAATTCGCTTATACAGATCAACCACGCTGGTTGATGCCAGTGAGTTCAAGCCGCTGGCCGTTGATCCCATGGAGGCCAAAAAGATAATTGCTATTAGTAGCCCGATTAAGCCTTTTGGTAAATACTGCGTAACAAACGTGAGAAATATGTAGTTGGTATCGTCAACATTAGCATTGGCGTTGTTCTTTTTTATCACGGCTATGGCGTCCTGCCTTATAATACCCGCCTGCACATTGGCTACTTTTAAAGCATCCTGCGCACGGGATATCTTACCTTTATCGTCGGTGTCAAAGGCACTGATTAGTGCGGCTGCCTTTTCTTTCTTTTGCTTGAAGGCCTGCGCATATTCCTGTTCCAGGTAGTTGTATTGAGTTGCATACGGACTACTTTTTACCTGCTCCACCTCGTAATTGTTAAAAAACACAGGAGGCCGGGTAAATTGATAAAAGCTAAAAACTAATACGCCAACCAGCAGGATCAGAAACTGCATCGGAATTTTCAGTAAACCATTCATGATCAGCCCCAACCGGCTTTGCTCAACAGAGCTGCCGGTGAGGTACCGGCCTACCTGGCTCTGATCGGTACCGAAATACGCCAGTTGCAAAAAAAAGCCCCCAATGATTCCGCTCCAGATATTATAACGATTATTGGGGTCAAATTTCCAGTCAATCACATTCATACGGCCAAGGTTGCCCGCCAGTTTTATGGATTTGATAAAACCTACGTCCTTTGGCATCAATATCACTACAAACACTCCGGCCAAAAACATCCCCGAAAAGATGATAGTCATTTGCAGCAACTGGGTGTAAGATACTGCCTTAGACCCGCCATAAACGGTATAAAACAGCACTAAGCCGCCAATAAATAAGGTGGTATAAGTAATATTAATATGTAAAATACCCGAGAGGATAATGGACGGCGCATAAATTGTTATCCCGGTAGACAGCCCTCGCTGGGTTAAAAATAACAGAGAAGTGAGCGTGCGGGTTTTGAGATCAAAGCGCTGTTCCAGGAATTCGTAAGCCGTGTATACTTTAAGCTTATGAAATATGGGGACAAAAGTAATGCACAACACAATCATGGCCAGTGGCAGCCCAAAGTAGAACTGCACAAAGCGCATTCCATCACTGTAAGCCTGGCCAGGTGCTGAAAGAAAAGTAATTGCGCTGGCCTGCGTAGCCATTACCGAAAGGCCCACGTGGTACCATGGCAATGAGCGGCTGCCAAGGTACTGGTCGATATTTTTATTGCTGCCGCTTTTAAAAACGCCGTAGGCAACTATGGCCAGCAGTGTGCAGCCTAATACTATCCAGTCGGTTAAGCTCATTCAAAATAATGGGTAATGAGCCAAAAAAAGAAGATTAAAAAAACCAGCCATACAACCACAAGGCCGTAAAACTGGTTCCAGTTTTTTATAAATGAAGGGAGGCTGCTATCAGGCGTTTTCACGGCCTTTAACCAAAAACTTAATGAACACTATCGCGGTCAATAAGCCGAAAACACCGCCAACAGGTATCCAGATAAATCCTCTTTCGACGATTGCGCCAACAAACATGCCGCTCAATGCTGCAATAAGGTAAAATATGTAGTCCAGATTTGTTTCTTCTTCGTGGTGATGTTGAGACATAGTAATTGTTATTAAAGTAATAGTCGCAAATTTATATTAATAAACCATTGCTGCCTAATTTTAGTGTTTTGTTATTAAAATATTTGTTTAACCGCCGGATACAAAAAGGCATTTAAGCATTTTAAATGTAAAGCTGCAATCTTTTGGTCAGTTGCCGAAACTCGTCGGCAACTTAATGTTGGCTACCCTGCAGGATCTGCAAAATACCGCACCTTCAGAATTAATTTATTTCTTTGGCTTGCTTAATAAATTCACAAACAGGCGGTAAGCACCCGGGATACCTGCAGGTAATTCCCTAAAAAATACCAGCGACGTGTAAACAAACCTGCCCGACCCATAATTTGCCACGATTAAGGATCCATTGCTTTGCGTTTCGCCGGGATCCCCCATTTGCAGCGGCGCTCTGTATGCTCCGTCTATATTGCTTACCATATAAACACTCCGCTCCTGGATCCAGCCCTTAAAATCATCCGGCGTTATTTTGTTAGGATAGTTTAATACCGGGCTGCTTTCATCCAAAATAATAACAGGCGAGTCTTCTGTGGTAACGCGCTGATTAACTACCGTAAACGGGTACGGACCAATCTCTTTGGTAACTAATCCGTTGTTGTTATTGTACTGCACTACCAGGTTGCCGCCATTTTTTACATACTCCAGTAATTTAGGCTGCTCATAGTTAAGGCGGGGATTAACATTATAAGCACGTACACCTGTAATGATGGCATCATAGCCGCTCAGGTCGCTATTAAGTACCTCGTTCTCCGTAAGCGTGTGTACATCATAGCCAACTTCGCGCAAGGCATCGGGTACCAAATCACCTGCGCCGGCAATATAGCCTATTTTTTTGCCCGCTGTCTTGAGGTCGATATTTACCAGTTTTGCTTGCGCCGGCGGAAAGATGGTTATAGCCGGTACGTGGTTGTATTTGATGTTAAGCAAGCCCTGGGAAAAAGATTTACCATTTGCAGTCGCGATGACTTCCAGGGTGCTGGTATTGGGCTTACTGTCAGTAGGGGAAACGCTGAACGCAACCGTCCATTCATCGCCTTTTTTCTTCCCGGTAAAATCAATTTTTTCGGGGCTTAGCTTCCACCCTGCAACCGGCTTGATGCTGACACTGCCGTTAGCATTAGTGAAAGCTTTTAATTTTACCTGTACGGTTTGTGGCTGTGTTTTGTTAAAAGCGTAAACCAGTTCAGCAACATTAGCAGTAACAGGCGGCGTAATTTCCAATGGCTGGTAGATCTCGCCACGGGCGGGATCTACGTATTTAAAGACAATGTTGCGCTGGTAACTAATCTTTTTACCGTTGATTGTAAATGTGTAAGTCACCTTAGGTACATCGGTATTTTCTGGAGGCCCAGCGAGTGTGTCGTTGGCAAGATGATAGGAGCCTATACTATGTGCTGTTTCAAGCCAATAGGGTTGTGATATTTTTTTTAGCGGTGCGGAAATATCATTTTCTGTTAAAGTGATATTGGTAACTGTTCCGGAAGGCAAACGATAATTATCTAACCCGTTCAAAGCTTTGCTTATGCCCTGCCCGGCGTTTACGGTAACGGCAGTAATATCAGCGTTGTTGCGGTTAATGAGCTGATTATTGATCGCTATATTATCACCTACAGCATAGCTGGGTTCAGCCGCGTAACTTTCAAACCACAACCCCGCGCAGGCGGCTATCAGATCTTTTAATTCTTTGGCTTTCAACTGGTGCCAGTAAGTATAGTCATCAACTGCGCCTGGTTTTAACCTTACCGTTTGCATCGCCTTATCATTAACAAAATCCATGTCAACCTTATCCAGCAATTTTACTAATGCGGGCACCGACGCTTCAGGAGCATCGTCGTTGAAATTTTTGCGCATAACTGCTATCGCCTCGCCAATAGGTCCACCACCCGGTATACGGCTCCAGTTAGTAACTACACCATCCATAAGGTCGGCTTTAGGGGCATCACCTAAAATGGTTTTAAAATATTCAAAAGCATCGCCACGTTGTTTGGCCGAGCCAAAACCCTGCGTTTTATGATTGCTCCGGCTTTCAGCAGCAATTTCACCGTAGCTTTTACCCAATATAGGGTTGTAGTTACCTACGTTTATTTTAAACTGATCCTCGGACGTAGTATTAGTATTGCCGAAGTTAAACGTGTTCCAAAGCAAGCGTTTGGCCTGCCAGGTAGAAACACCGTGTTTCAACTGCTCGGGGTAGCGTTTTTCATCGGCCGCAGCGCTGAACGCTTCTTGAGCTAAGATGGCTGATGCAGTGTGATTACCATGACCACCTTCGCCGGTAGTAGGGAAACGGCAGATCATTACATCCGGCCTAAACTTCCGGATCACCCAAACCATATCGCCCAGTACTTTATCCTTATCCCAAAATTTTAAAGTCTCCTCCGGGTTTTTAGAAAAACCAAAATCAGTAGCGCGGCTAAAAAACTGCTCAGCTCCATCCACCCTGCGCGCAGCCAATAATTCCTGTGTGCGAATGAGTCCCAGTAATTCGCCCTGTTCTGTCCCAATCAGGTTTTGGCCTCCATCACCACGGGTTAAGCTTAGGTATCCTGTACGATAATGCTTTTCCTGTGCCAGGTAGGCCAACAACCGGGTGTTTTCATCATCGGGATGCGCAGCGATGTACAATACGCTACTCAAAACGTTTAGTTTATTTAAATTTTGCTGTATAGCAGCGATATCCGCCGGTGGGGAAGTTTGCGCCCTAAGGCTTTTAACCGTTAAAAATAAGGCGAGGGTAAAGAGCAAAGTACGCTTCATAGCAGCAAATATATTATAAACAGCTGTTTGCAATAGTCTGTATCAACAATATTATATCATGCGAAACTAATTTTTAACGCTCTTGTTAAACGTTTGATCGGTTATTTGTAATTGTGGATCAACGTCTTACAAATATTTGACAAAAGTTATTTTAACTAATCAATCGTTTGATTAATTTTGCGCCGTGATAACGACAGTAATGGAAAAAGATAAAACAGATAAAAAAGATCATATCCTGGATGTTGCTGAAAAGATCTTTGCGGAATTTGGTTATGATGGTGCCTCCACCCGAGCTATATCCGGCGAAGCAGGTGTAAATATGGCTATGCTTAATTACTACTTCGGTTCTAAAGAGGGTGTGTTCCTGGCCATATTTGAGCGCCGCATTTCTACCTTTCAAAAAGTATTAGCAGAAATTGGAAATGACAACAGCATCTCCGCCTGGACCAAGTTGGATAAATACCTGGAGAGCTATGTAGAGAAAGTGGTAAATAATAATTGCTTTCATATTATGCTAAACCGCGAGATCTCTAAAACGAAAAAAACAGACCTGACCGACCAGATAACGGCTATCATAATGAAGAACGTAACCGTTTTTCAAGATATTATAGCTGATGGCATAAAAAGCGGAGAGTTCAGTAAGAACACTGATCAGCAAATGCTGGTTGCCACAGTATTTGGCACAAAAAACTATATCATCAATACCCCGCACATTTCATCAGTAGTTTTAGGTTACGATGTGATGAGCGATCAAGCCCAGGAAGAGTTGCTTAAGCCACGCCTCAAAACGTATTTAAAGACCCTTTTGAAAGCTTATTTAAAGAATTAAAATGACAACCATAAATAAAAGTCCCTTGAACCCTCATCTACTCAACAAAGCTGTTAAGGCTGCGGGCAGTATGGCTATCTTGATTATAGCTCTGCTGGTAACCAACCCCGCCGCCGCGCAAGACAGAACAATCACGCTTGACGAAGCTGTTAAGCTTGGATTGGAAAACAGTAAAATGCTCAAAGCATCTCAATCCAGAATAGACCAGGCCGTATCACAGTACGAGCAAGCCAAAGACCGTGCATTGCCTACTGGTAAAGCCAGCTTCGGTTATAACCGCGCTCAGATTCCGGCCAACCATTTAAAATTTGGTGAGGAAGATCTGAGACTTCCCGGGAGTGCCAATGCTTATCTGGGTACTTTATCATTAAACCAGATCATCTGGGCGGGTAACAAACTACGCTATGCCCGCGAAAGCACAAACCTGCTTACACAAGTGGCACGGCTGGATGCAGTGAATAATCGTGATGAGATAGCGATCAACGTAATTAATTCCTATTACAACCTGTATAAAGTTTTGCAGAGCCAAAAAGTTGTTCAGCAGAATTTGGCCACCATCGATGCCCAGATCAAACAATCACAGCGCTTTTTCGATCAAGGCTTGGTAACTAAAAATGATGTACTTCGTTTCCAGTTGCAGCGCTCCAATATCCAGTTAAACGGTATCGACCTCGAAAATAACCGCAGGATCATCAATTACAACATGAATATCCTGCTGGGCTTGCCCGAATCTACACAGTTAAACATCGCCCAGATTACCGAAGCGGAAAGAACACCGGCACCATTCACAGCCTATATTGATTCTGCAATGGCACACCGCCCGGAGCTGAAACAATTTGACTTGCGCACTCAGGTAGCCGAAACCAATATTAAAAGCATAAAGGCAAATACATCTCCTACGCTTTCTGCATCCGGCAGCGCCTACTATGTTGGCATCTCTGGTAACCCGATACCCAAAAGCGGCAACTTCATAACCCCTATCTCTGTCGGCTTAACCCTTGGCTGGGATTTTGGCACGCTTTGGACCAATAAAAACAAGGTTAACGAGGCACGTTTACAGCGCGAAGAAGTAGTCATCAATAAAGGGATTACGATAGACAATGTGAAGAACGAGGTAAATCAAAGCTATCAGAACTATCAAATGGCGGTGGATAAAATTAACCTGTTACAAACATCTATTAATCAGGCAACAGAAAACAACCGCATTTTGGAATCGAAATACAAAAGCAATATTTCTTCTGCTACAGACCGTGCCGATGCACAAACCTTGCTTTACCAGGCCGAAATTAATCTGGAACTGGCAAAAGCCGATGCTGGCCTGGCTTACTACAACTTATTAAAATCAACCGGAACACTTAACAAATAATACAAAAATCAAAATACAATGGCAACTCAGGAAACAGAAACCAAAAAGAAACCAAACAAAGTTCTTCCTATCATATTAGGTATCGTACTTATCGGTGGTTTAATTTTCGGTGTAAAAGAATACATCTACTTCAGCAAGCATGTTGATACCGATGACGCACAGATAGACGGCGACATCAGCCCGGTTGTGGCACGCGTTGGCGGTTATGTGGATAGCATTACGTTTGAGGAAAACACACACGTTGGTAAAGGCCAGATGCTGGTTAAAATAGACGACCGCGATTATAAATTAAAAGTAGAACAAGCGCAAGCCGCGCAGACGGGGGCCAGTGCGAACATTGGCGTTGGTCAATCCCAGATCTCTACAACTGCAGCAACTTCATCAAGTGCCAAAGCTGATGTAACATCTGCCGCTGCACGTTTAGATAAAGTACGAAAAGATTATGCACGTTACGCCAACCTGGTGCAAGACGGATCGGTAACCCGCCAGCAATTCGACCAGGCAAAAGCCGACCTTGAAGTGGCACAAGCTAATTACAGCGCCGCACAGGACAGGTATAAAGCAGCCTTAGAGCAGGTAGCCACCAGCCGCAGCCAGTTAAAAGTTGTTAACACAGGCGTAAGCCAAAAACAGGTTGATATTGATTATGCTAATTTACAGTTAAGCTATACCAATGTTAAATCACCGGCTACGGGTATAGTATCTAAAAAGAATGTACAGATAGGCCAGTTAGTACAGGCAGGCCAAACCCTGTTTTCAATTGTAAACGATAACAGCCTTTACATTACCGCTAACTTTAAAGAAACTCAACTGGAGAAAATTCAAAACGGCCAAAAGGTTGACCTGAAGGTTGATGCTTACCCGGATTTGAAAGTAGAAGGATCAGTTTATAACTTTTCCCCTGCTACAGGTGCAAAGTTCTCTTTACTGCCACCAGATAATGCAACAGGTAACTTTGTTAAAGTGGTACAGCGCGTACCCGTAAAAATTAAAATAACCGGAAGCAAGGAAGAACTTGCCAAACTGCGCCCTGGTATGAGCGTAGATGTTTCGGTAATCACAAAAGACTAATTAAAATGGCTGAAACTGGCTTTAAAAAATGGATTATCACCATTACGGTGATCATGGCCTCGCTGCTGGAGCTGATAGATACGACCATCGTAAATGTGGCCATTCCACACATACAGGGTAACCTTGGTGCTACACTTGAAGATGTGGCTTGGGTAGTTACCGGTTATGCGGTAGCAAACGTTATCATCCTGCCGATGTCCGGCTGGCTTGGCGGGCGCTTTGGCCGTAAAAACTATTTCCTTACTTCTATAATTGTATTTACCATAGCCTCATTCCTTTGTGGTAACGCAACAACTTTAGATGAACTGGTAGTTTTCCGGATCATCCAGGGTATTGCGGGTGGTGGATTAATATCAACCGGCCAAACCATCTTATTGGAAACCTGGCCGCGCGAGCAAATTGGTACAGCTACTGCATTGTTTGGATTAGGAGCGGTAGTAGGCCCAACTGTAGGCCCTACCATTGGTGGCTGGATCACCGAGAATTATGCCTGGCCCTGGATTTTTTATGTAAACATTCCGGTAGGTGCATTGGCGATATTTTTAACGTACACTTTTGTACGGGAAACGCCCAAGGAGGAAAAGAAGCCGATTGACTGGTGGGGTATTGGCCTGCTTGCAGTGGCAGTAGGCAGTTTGCAAACTATTCTGGAAAAAGGTGAATCTGAAGATTGGTTTGCAAAAACTTATATTCTGGTTTTAACGGTTATGGCGGTGCTAGGTGTTATCCTTTTCATATGGCGCGAACTGAGTACAGATCACCCGATTGTTAATTTCAGTATTATGCGCCACCGGAGCTTTTCAGTAGGGATGTTTACGTCGTTTATACTCGGATTCGGGCTGTATGGCTCCGTGTTTGTGTTCCCTGTGTTTTGCCAGAACCTGCTGGGCTTTAACGCACAGCAAACAGGGCAGCTACTCTTCCCTGGTGGTTTATGTACTATTGTTATGATGCCTTTTATAGGTAAAATGCTTAATAAGGGTGTGCCGGCCCAGTTTATGGCTACTGCTGGCATGTTTCTGTTCTTTGTTTTCACCTGGATGCTGAGCAATTCTACCCTTGCAACAGGCGAGCATGATGTATTGATACCGTTATTGGTTCGTGGTGTAGGGATGGCATTATTATTTGTACCGCTAACTACCTTAGCTATGGCCGACCTTAAAGGGCCGGAAATAGGCCAGGGGTCGGGGTTAAATAATATGATGAGGCAGCTGGGTGGTTCATTCGGTATAGCGGCTTTAACAACTATCATTCACATTCGCCAGGGCAAACATCGAAGTGATTTAATTACTTACATTAATCCGTATAACCCGGCATTCACAGAACGTTTTAGTCAATATCAGCATGCGTTTGTTGCTAAGGGCAAATCGCTTATCGATGCTACGCATATGGCGTACGGTGCGATTGAAGGTGTTGTGATCAGGCAAACCATGTTATTGAGTTATGATGATGCCTACTGGATCTCGGGGCTGGTGATGCTGTTCTCGATACCGCTATTGTACCTGCAGCCATTCCGCAAGAATATGAAGGCGGTTACAGATGCGCATTAAAAAAACAAAACCGTTCAGTTCTTGCAAACTGAACGGTTTCTCCAAAAAAATCAACAATTAAATTTGTAGTCCCTCTCCAGGCTCACAAATAATAAATAAAATTAAAAATTATGATTAAGAGAGGTGTTATAATCTTATGCTATAAAATTAGTTGTTTTTAATTAAGAAACACAAATTTAATTTCATAAAAATTTCATCTTGATAAATTTTTTATAGGAAAGGGGCATGTTGAACATGCCCCTTTTCTATTTAGTTACTGGAGATCTAAAAAATAATCTTACCTGTTGCAGTTACCAGTGCAGCAATACGTACTGCATCAAAAATACGTTCTTCGGTAGTACCCAGTTTAATTAATGAATCTTCATGGGCATTTACACACATCTCGCAGCCGTTAACAGCAGAGATAGCAAGGCTCATCAGCTCGAAAAATTCTTTACCGGTTACAGGCTTCATCATCAGCTGCATCCGGATGCGCGCCGGGATTTGCGTATATTTCTCCTTTTGCGTGAAATGGCGGAAACGGTAGAAAATATTATTGGATGCCAGCAAAGATGCACAACCGGCAGCTTCGGCAATTTCCGCGGCTGTAGCACCCTGCTCTTCGGCGTACCTGGTGTAATAGGTAGTTAGCGGCAGGACATTATTGTTGATAGCGGTGCTTAAGCCTAAAAGGGCACATTCTTTCTCGGTAAGATGAGCAGATGACAGAGTGCTCGTAAAGTTCAACTTAAAATCACGCAGATAGCGCGATTCGCCTTTTTCTAACAAGGTTAAACTTGCGGTGCGATATTCGGGCTCCAAACCCATACTCTGCAGGATCTCCTGAATAATTTCGGTACTTTCGTTCATTTGTTTAGTTTTTTTCCACAGGGCAAGCAATAGTTTAAAAGAGATCAAATCATAAATGCAAATGATTCAACGCCTATGCTTGTGGCAGTTGGTTATAAAAATTAACCACAGATAGCAATGCGTTTTGGCAGGCATACAGAAAAAAACTGCGTCCCTATACCATCACCGTCCTATCTGTGGTTGAAGAGTAGCTATTAAGCTAAATTACACGTTTAGCGTTTCTTGTCCTTTTTCCCAGTTACATGGGCAAAGCTCGTCGGTTTGCAGGCCATCAAGCACGCGTAAAACTTCTTTAACGTTACGCCCTACGCTTAAATCGTTAACACAAACCCAACGGATAATGCCTGTAGGGTCAATAATGAAAGTTGCACGGTAAGCCACTTTTTCATTTGGCTCTAAAATGCCAAGTTCTTCTGCCAAAGATTTTGACGTATCAGCAAGCATCGGGAATTTTAACCCGCGCAAATCGTCATGATCTCTCCTCCATGCAGCATGTACAAATTCAGAATCGGTAGAGGCACCGATCAAACGGGTTTCCCGATCACGGAATTCACCGAAATTGTTATTGAACTCCGCGATTTCTGTTGGGCATACAAAAGTAAAATCTTTTGGCCACCAGAACATTACCGTCCAAACATTATCATCATTAACCAAATAATCCGATGTGATGGTTTCAAACTCTTTACCCTTCTCCAAGCTTGTTACGGCTATTTTAGAAAATTGCGGAAATTGTTGTCCTATTGTTAACATAATTGTTGTTTTATTAAAATTTACACAACAAAGGTAATCTTAAAACTTTGGGAACCTTATCTCAAATATCTATGTGGTATAGAGGGAAACTATAGCGTTAAGATTTTTATTTAGCATAGTGTGCTCCTATTCAATTGCATAGTTGCTCCCTAAAAATTTACCTTTTGATTTAGTAACCGATTAATGAAACCACCCTTGTATTTATGCCTGATGAGAGGTTGCGCATCCGGCGAAAAACCAGAGTTGGAGGTTTTAAGAAATTGCACCTATTAGCATGTGCGTAAACCAGCCTCGTACAATCTAATCATCAAACACCCGCCGTTTGCGCCAACAAATACATTAGCCTAATTAAAGTTTTCTAGTTTGCTGTAAATAATCAACAAGAGGTGTAACCTGGTTTAAAAACAAGTAGTCATAACCTACAAACACACCACATTGGTGGTTAAAACAAAATATACACATTTAAAAATTATAACATGAATACTGATAACTTAGGCGTATTAGCCGGCATTATTGCAATCTTAAGCACCTTCGGCACTATATTCGGTGCTATCTATTTACACAAACGCGAGAAAATGGCCATGATAGAACGCGGCATGGACCCTCGTAACTACAAAGCGCAACCCGCTCCTTATCAAAACTTAAAATGGGGTTTGTTATTAATCGGAGCCGGATTGGGTTTATTTATCGCCTGCCTTTTGGATCGCACTGCTTTCTCGGCTACACAGGATGAGAACGAGGCTATTTATTTTGGCCTGATCGCCATTTTCGGAGGTGCTGGTTTAGTAATATCTTACCGCATTGAGAAAAAAGATCTCTACAGCGGCAAGGATAGTGAATGATCTGATCGCAAGTAAAAAGGTAATCTGAAGGAAGGTGATGTGACAGAAGCTTTTGCCTCAATTAAAATAGTGGACTATCATCAAGAATATGCTATTACAAGGTGATTCACTCCAGGTGTTTCACCTTTTTTCACAATAAATTTTTATTCAGGCAACTGCCTGATAAACAATATTTTGCAAAATATAAACCGAAACCAAGGCGATTCACCAAAATCCGTAATATACTGATTTTTAATATTTTAAGTGTTTCACCCGATTCACATTCGCGGAGTGAAACACCCTGTATAAAAACGGCAGTTTAAACCCTCATAGCAGCGGGAATTGTTTGTATTGCAGAAAGGAAATGTATCAATAATATCCGAATGTAAACAAGAATTAGTCATTGGTGCGCCGATGTACCTTTTTTGCGTTATCAGGGTTGTAAATTTTACCAGGATGGTCTCTACAGATATCTTTCTTTTAAGATCCGCAAATGATGCATTTCATGGCCTGCCGCCATATATATCAGCGCTCTCACTGTAACCCGGTTGCCGCTGGCCGTGCCTTCGCAATTAATTTGTTCGTCTGTTAGATTACCAAACACAAATAAGTTAGCTTCCCTGGTTACTTTAAATTCCTCAGCAAGGCTTTGCAGTGTACGGCTGTTATAATTAGTATTGTTAACATAAACATCCTGCTCGAATCCGGGCAGAGATGTTTGTTCACGGGAAAAAACAAACGCCCGGAATCCAAAAAAACGTTCTGTATCAGCCATATGGCCCAGTACCTGTTTCACTGTCCATTTGCCTTCAGCATATGCATATTGCGCCTGGCGTTCATTTAAACTGGTAAACAGGTCATAGCTGGAAGCTTGCGCATCAACTAAAATCCGCATAACATCAGCCCCTTGGGGAACCATGGATACATAAGTTTCAGCAAATACGGGGTATTCGTCAGGTTGTGGGCGTGATATCATTTGTTAAGCTTTTTAATACAATTCTAAACGTAGTGCCTTTGCCAATTTCCGAGTCGCGTACAAAGATCTGCCCGTTATGGTAGTTTTGGATCATCCTTTTGGTAAGCGATAGCCCCAGCCCCCAACCGCGTTTACGTGTAGTATATCCCGGTTGAAAAACGGTTTCGAATTTAGAGCGGGGTATTCCCTTACCTGTATCGGTAACATCGATGTAAATGAGTTTTTTTACGCGACTACCGCTAATATTAACCTTAATGCTGCCGGTACCATCGATGGCATTAACCGCATTTTTCAGTAAATTCTCCAGCACCCAATCAAATAGTGGCACATTTAAGCCTGCCAATAAGCGCCGGTTGCCCGTTAATTCGAAAGCTATCTTATCGCTTACCCGCACGCTAAAGTAATCTACAAAATCTTTCACCACCTCATAAACGTTATTGGTTTCCAGTTTTGGTTTAGATCCGATCTTAGAGAAACGGTCGGCTACAATTTCCAGTCGCTTTACATCGTTTTCCATCTCGGCCATTAAAGGATCATCTTCAGCATTGAATTTATCTTTAATCAACTCTATCCAAGCCATCAGTGAGGAAATGGGCGTACCCAGCTGATGCGCGGTTTCCTTGGCTAGCCCCACCCAAACCTGGTTTTGTTCCGATTTACGGGAGGAACTAAAAGCGGTGTAGGCCACTAACAGAAATATAGCGATAACCGAAAGTTGGATATAAGGGAAGATCTTAAGCTGCGTGAGCAATGGTGAGTCTTTATAGTAAACCAGCCAATGTTCGTTCAGGTTAGAAATACTCAGCCGGATAGGTTCGTGCTGTGACTTCATAAAAGCCAGCTCTTCTTTAAAATAAGCGATATCATATATCTGTTTACGCTCTTTTAGCTCTGCGGCATCCAGTTTGATAAAGGTCTTGGCGCTATCCAGGCCGCGGGTAAACTTAAAATCGCCTTGCTCATCCGTAATGATCGCCGGTACCACAGAACTATCCCTAACGGCCAGCACAAAGTCAATAAAGTCATTGTCATCCGATGAGGTAAGCTGTTTCATACTCAGCGCCCATACCTGCGCGCGGGTGCGTTCGGACTTTGCAATATTGCGCACCAGGTAACTCGTATAAAGTAACGATCCGCTTGCTATCACTACAGCAAAGGCGAGCAGCGAATATTTCCAGCGACGTTTTTGTTGGTAAGGATTCATATAAGATACCTCTAAATAACGGAAAATTTTCCAGTAAGGAAATTACCACATCGCGTTAGAAAATTACACACTCCGACATCGCTACCGGGTATCCCCCCTTTCTGTTCCGCAAAGAAGCGAAGGGCTGCCTTTTTTACACCCTCTTTACCGAAGGTAGAGAGGGTCGGGCAGCGCAGCGACCAGGGGGTGAGTTCACTCTGCGAGCAAAAACTAAATAAAATCCGGGCAAGCCTTATCTGTTCTTCCTACCTTTCCAATAAAATTTTCTAAATGTATAAATCGTGTATACCTTTATCCATATGAAATTAGCACAGCTAACTACGTACCTGGAAACACTCGCCCCGCTGGCCTATCAGGAAGAATACGATAATTCGGGACTGATCGTAGGGCATCCAGATCAGGAAATCAGCCAGGCACTCATTTCGCTCGATTGCACCGAGGCAGTGGTAGATGAAGCCATTGCTACCGGCTGCCAGATTATTATATCTCACCATCCTATTGTTTTTAAGGGCTTAAAAAAATTCAATAGTAAAACCTATGTGGAGCGCGTAGTTGAGAAGGCTATCCGAAATAACATTGCTATTTACGCCATCCACACCAATTTGGATAATATCATGACAGGGGTTAACGCGCGCATTTGCCAAACCCTGGGCCTACAAAACAGCCGGATACTGGCACCTAAGCATCAGTTATTAAAAAAGCTGGTTACTTACGTACCTGTGGCACAGGCAGAAGCTGTGCGGACGGCTTTATTTGAGGCCGGAGCGGGCAAAATTGGCAACTACAGCGAGGTTAGCTTTAATGCGGAAGGCTTTGGCACCTTTAAGGGCAACGAACATACCAATCCATATGTAGGCACGCCGGGTAAACGGCACCGCGAGCACGAGATCAGGATAGAGAGTATTTACCCCGCCAACCTGGAGAGTAAGATCATCATGGCCTTAGTACTTAATCACCCTTATGAGGAAGTAGCTTACGACCTTTTCGCACTAACCAACCAAAACCAGCAAGTAGGTAGCGGCATGATAGGCGAACTGGAAAGCGCAATGGATGCCAGCTCCTTTTTGGGCTTCGTAAAAGAAAAGATGAATGCGTCCGTTATCCGCCATACCGCTTTAACGGATAAACCAATTAAAAAAGTGGCGGTTTGCGGAGGTTCGGGCGGGTTTCTTTTAAAGCAGGCGATAGCCGCCGGTGCAGATATTTTTATCACCGCGGATTACAAATACCACGAGTTTTTTGATGCTGAAGGAAAAATAGTGATTGCCGACATCGGACATTTTGAAAGTGAGCAATTTACGCAGCAATTATTGTATGAAATTATTCAAAATAAATTTGTTAGCTTTGCGGTCCGTTTAACAAAAGTGAATACAAACCCCGTCAAATATTATATTTAATGGAACAAACCGTAGAACAAAAGCTTAAAGCTTTATACGACCTGCAAACCATCCACACCAAAGTTGATAAAATACGCCAGGTACGTGGTGAATTACCTATGGAAGTGGCCGATCTGGAAGATGACGTTGCCGGATTAGAGACCCGTATACAAAAAATAAAAAATGAGCTTGATGATCTTGAGGATGAAATTGTAACCCGCAAGAACCTGATCAAAGATTCACAAGGCAATACCAAAAAATACGAAGCACAGCTTAACGAGGTAAAAAACAATCGCGAGTATGATGCTATTTCAAAAGAAATTGAAATTCAGGGTTTAGATATACAGGTGAGCGAGAAAAAAATTCGCGAGTTTGGTTTCGAGATCGCTTCAAAGACCACTATCTACGAAAAAGCTTTAGCTGATTTAGATGCACGCCGCAGCGACCTGGATGCAAAGAAAGATGAGTTGGGTACCATTACCGCTGAAACTGAAAAAGAAGAAAACGAGCTTAACGCACAAGCTGAAAAAGCTACCGTTAATATAGATGAGCGTTTGCTTATTGCTTACAACCGTTTACGCGGCAACGCAAAAAATGGCCTGGCAGTAGTAACCATTCAGCGCGATTCTTGCTCAGGTTGTTTTAACCAGATCCCGCCGCAGCGCCAGTCTGATATCCGTCAACGCAAAAAGATCATTGTTTGCGAGCATTGCGGCCGTATCCTGGTTGATGAGCAAATGGCTTTGGAAGAAGAAAACGCTCAATAAGAAACCAACTATAAATTTATATTTTAAAGGCTCCAGCTATGGGGCCTTTTTTGTTGGATAGAATCAGTCATTCTAACTAATAAAATGGATATTAAACAAGCAACATCTGTAATCAATTTTTACATTTTGGCCTATCGCTGTTTAATCATACCTGCTGTTCAAAACATCCCCATCTGCTTCCCTCCTTTTGGCGTAAACAAGCTCAGATCATACACAGGCATTTCTCTGCCAGAAAGGAAGCGCACACAGGCCATGCGGTACAGTTGGTGAATAGAATTAGCCACATGCCCGTCTCCGCTCATGCGGCGGCCAAAATTGCTATCGTTTAATTTACCGTCATGGCAAGCCTTTATCATGTTCAGAACCTTTTCAGCCCGGTCGGGATAGGCTTTGTGTACCCAGTCGGTAAAGATCTCTGCAATGCTGCCATTGAGGCGCACGATGGTAAAACCTGCAGATAATGCCCCCCTGCCTGCCGCCGCTTTTATAATATCCGGCACTTCGTTACTGTTTAAACCGGGGATGATTGGCGCCACCATCACCCGTACCGGGACACCTTTTTCGCTTAGCTTTTCAATTACCGCCAACCGCCCCATGCCCGTAACTGTACGAGGCTCCAGCTTTTGGCGCAGCGATTCATTTAGGGAAGTGATGGAAATATTTACGTGAACAAGATTCATCCTGGCCATTTCGCTCAGGATATCTATATCGCGCAGTACCAGGTTATTTTTAGTGATGATACTTACCGGATTGCGGTATCTCAGAAATAATTCCAGCAGGGAACGGGTGATCTCTAGCTTACGCTCGATGGGTTGATAGCAGTCGGTATTGCCGGATAACACGATGGGTACGGGCTGATAGCCGCGCTTATTAAAGTATTTTTCCAGCAATTCTGCAGCATTGCGCTTTACGATGATCTTTCGTTCAAAATCAAGGCCGGCGCTAAAGCCATAATATTCATGGGTATTGCGGGCGTAACAATAAATACAGCCATGCTCGCAGCCCTGATAGGGGTTGATAGAAACAAAATGGCTCAGGTCCGGACTGTTAGATTCGCTAACGATCTTTTTAGCGTTTTCTTCAAAAAGCTGGGTGTGGGTATTTTCCAGCAACTGCTCGTCAAGGCCTTCAACGTGTTCGAGCACATACTTGCTCGTTAAAAACTTGTTATGGGTATTTACCTGGGCTCCTCTGCCTTTAAAAAAATCCGGATTATCTTCATGGGACATACCACAAAAATGCTAATTATTTTAGCATTCTACAACCGGATCAAATTGTTTTTTACTGCATATAGCACCAGGCCAACCCGGCTCTTTATCTGTAGTTTTTCAAATAGCGCATCGCGGTAGTTATCAACAGTACGTGTGCTTACACACATATCATCAGCAATCTCTTTGTAGGTAAGTTCGGTAGCCGAGAGTCGCAAAAACTCCAATTCGCGCTCATTTAACTTCAATTCATCAACATTGCGATTAAAGCTGTTAACCATGTGTCGGGTTACAAAATCTGGATAGTACAAATCTCCGCGTGCGACTTTCTCCAGTGCCTGCTGAAACTCCTCGGGCTCTGCATCCTTTAAAAGGTACCCCTTCACACCAAGCTTAACCATCGTTAATACTTTGTCTGCGTCCTCAAACATCGATAATATGATCACACAAACATCGGGGTAGTTTGCTTTTAGCCACTGTGCCGTTTCTACACCACCCATAACCGGCATATTAATATCCAGTAAAACAATATCTGGCTTAAGCTGGGGCGAAATTTTACGGATCAGTTCTTCACCATTTCCTGCTTCGAAAAGAATTTGATAATCACCAAGCGTACTGATGAGTGATACGAGCCCACTTCTAAACAGGCGATGATCATCAACCAGAACTATTTGAATAGCGTCCGTCGGCATAAGATTGTTGTAAGAGGGGGTCAATTGTTATTGTAATACAACAACCCTTTCCCGGTTCGCTGCTTATTTTTGCAACACCACCGATCAAGGCTGCTCTGTTTTGCATATTTCTGAGGCCCGACCCACCATTTTCAAGTGCATTGTAAGCAAAGCCAGCCCCATTATCCGCGATGGTTAAATTAAACAAATGTGGAGAATACTGCAACCCAATTTTAAATTGTTTGGCACCAGAATGCTTGAGACTATTGTTAAGGGCCTCCTGAAAAATTCGGAATAATACTAATTCCCGCTCATCCCCTAACGCAATTACCTGGCCATCAACTGTAATACTGGCCTCCATAATGCTGCTTTTATTCAAACGGTCTACCTCTACGGTAATTGTTTTAGCCAATCCAAGCTGGGCAATATGTTCAAAACTCAAGCTTTTGGATAGGTCACGCAGATCAGTAATTGCCTGTGAAACCAGCTTACGGCTCTCATCTACCTTAATTGCACGTTGGCTTTCGGTAATGTTGCCTGCCATAGCAAGGTTTAATTTTACAAAACTGAGTACTTGGGTAATATTGTCGTGAATCTCCCGGCTCACATAGTTCAGCGTTTGTTCCTGCATTTCAATCTGTGTTTTCAACAATTCCTGCTGAAATACAGATTTTAAATGTTCCTGTTCGGCAATATGGCCATTGTGTTTCCGCTGATAAAAAAACAGAAAGCCGATTATAAATAACCCCAATAGCAGCAGCATAATTGTGCCAACTATAACAATTACGATTGACTGCTGGTTTTCCTGAAGCATAAAAATGAAACGGTTAAACAGGAATAGAGGATGCCGATAGCCACATTGACAATTACAGCGAATAACTCTAAAAACACCAGAAGTTTTTTATCGGCTAAAAACGCGAATGATGCAAATAGCAAGAACTCGGCAAGACAAAAAAATAAAAGCCCGGTATTCACCCAAAACCCGGGTAGCGAAATTATGGAAATTTGAAGTTGGGCATAATTCATGAGCTCGTAAAAATAAAGGCACGCTAACACGATAAGAATGGCGAAGTCGATAAGTATGGTAATCGTATCCAATTGCCAAAAACCTTGATAAAATGCCATGTTTATCGCTGAACAGGTAACGGATAGCCAAATTATTCTATATATCCATTTTTTTAATTTTGGCGTCCTGATGAGCGCTAAAATAAAAAAGCTATAAAACAAAAAAGACACAAACATGGCGATGTTTGTAGCGAAGAGATTACTGCCATTTATCCCTACCCATCCTAATGATGTTGCAATTTCATATATCACTACACAAAAAAGATACGGCACAAAAAATTTATAGGGGGTACTTTTTAGTTTAGGATATTGTATTACCGCAATCAAAAACGACAGCGCTTCAAAAAACAAATATACCTGGTCCAGCATTGCCACTAATATACATATTAAGCGATTATAAGCAATTCGCAAGTTAGATACGAGTTGGGCAGCACTAAATGAATGCGACAGGTTGTTGAAGCAACCCATTATCATTACTAAGCTGTAGGATCTATTTTAAAAACACCAAGCCTGTACCACCCTACAATTCAGAGGTGATAACAAGCCTGGCCCAGATTGAAACAAGCAATTATATGCTTCCGCACACCATAGGCGGGCAAATCTTTCCGCTATCTAATCCTTCACCGCTCAATTCACCGCCTGCTGTTAATTGATCGTCTGCGGAAATTCCTTTTAACAGATCCACAGGTTTATCAGCCGGGCCTTTAGTTGCTACCAATATAGTCATCAACCGGTTATCGTCTTCTTCAGGGATATCTTTAAGTAACTTTGACTTATCATGTACGCCAAAATAAATTCGCAAACCGTAATCAGTATCACCTGGCTTGTATCCGTTATCAGCAAATAACTGATCTATATTTTCTTTTGAAAACCAAATAGACGTACTGTCTATATCTTTATCAAGCGGCTCTACTTTACCACTTTCGCGGGTAATATGCACGTGTTTAAAATAATTGTCTGATAATAATTTTATCAATTCTGCTGAAACTGCTGGGGAAGACATCGATAATTATGCTAAGGGTTTAATATTGTGCTAATATAAGTTTTAGGAAAGAATTACAATGAGTGTTTTAACGGTATAGGTAACGTGAAATCACCCTTTCATTAGGGTGAATTAACGCTTTTAACGAGGCGTCGTAAGTGCGAAATTTGACATAAGATAAATAGTTAACTGCAGCCTTAGTCAGTAAACCGCTGGTGAAGGGCAAAAAAATGTGTTGATAACGTATAGTTTAAATTACGTTATAAAAAAATCCCTACTTCGGGGGAATTTAGGGTAGGAAGGATTTTGGCAAGGGGGAACTATTCCCCCTTCCGCCTCCTTCCAGCAATCATCTCACCAACCCTGCATCTACCATGCAACTTTTTCGGCCTTTGTATGTTCCCAACAAATGCGCCGATTTTTACAACGCCTCTTTTACAAACCCATCGTTAGGTTGGCCGATAAATACTCGTCTCGCCCCGATAAAAAAAGGGTGTTTCGGGCACTGAATGCACTGCATAACAGCATTATTAATAAGCCTGGTAAGAAAGGTTTAGTGCTGCCGTTTAATCAGCATAGCGATAAATTCATTATCCTGTCCGATCAGCATAAAGGCGCACGCGACGGGGGAGATATGTTTGCCAAAGCCTCCAGAAATTATATTGCTGCCCTTAACCATTACAACGCCCACGATTATTTTTATATTAATCTTGGCGACAGTGAAGAACTATGGGAAAATCTTTTCCAAACGGTAAAACGACACAACAAAAATACGTTTGAGAAAGAAAAGCTATTTATTGCCCGTGATAGCTTTGTGAAGATCTTTGGCAATCACGACTTATACTGGGGAAATGATCCGCTTGCAATGGTGAGCCTCACACAAATTTATGGCAAGGCCATCCGCATCTATGAGGGGATAGTTTTACAAACATTGGTAAATGGTAGGTCACTTTCAATTTTCATGACACATGGTCACCAGGGTGATTTACAAAGCGATGGGAACTGGTTTAGCAAATGGTTTGTTTCTGATATATGGGGACCACTGCAAGGCTACCTGAGGATAAATCCAAACACACCGGCATTCAATAACCAGCTAAAAACAGACCATAACCGAATTATGTATGAATGGAGCAGCCAAAAAAAAGATCTGTTGCTCATTACCGGGCACACGCATCAGCCGGTGTTTCGTTCCCTTACCCAACTGGAGGGCCTATACATTGCCCTGGATAAAGCCAAACAGAATGATGATGTTGCACAAACTGCCAATTTGGAGCAAAAAATTACGAGCTTGCACTTAAACGGCGATACTCAGCCTGATTTCAATGGCTATCTGGATACCTATTTTAATTGCGGCTGCTGCTGTTTCGACGATGGTGATATTACCGGGATAGAAATTGCTGAGGGCTTCATCCGACTTACTAAATGGAGTTACCACAAAAAGATTAGCACGCGGGTGGTATTGGAAGAATGCAGGCTTGAAGATCTTAACCTGGACAAGGGTGGCATTTAGCCTACCTGGGAGCAAAAATTAGGATGATAACCAAATTCCAGGCTTCATGAAAACGCCTTGATACAAGAGCTCAATGAATTTTGATTCTTGAGTTTCGAAATCCTGCTTCCCGCCGCCTATCCGTCAAGCAGAAAAACAAAGAGTTCTTTCGGCCCATGGGCGCCTAAAACTAATGTTTTCTCGATATCTGCAGTGCGGCTTGGCCCGGTTACATTAGAGATCATTGAAGGCAGTTGATTGTTATACTTATCTTTCAACAATTTAAAGCCATCTTTAAGATCGAGCACCAACTGAGATGTATAAGCCAGCACAATATGTACCGGCGGGTAGATGCTTAGCCTGCGCCCTGCCGCGTTGCCATTAGAGAGCAGAACGCTACCGTTGCGGGCGATAAGCGCCTCGCAAAAAGTAAAGCCAACATCAGCCATGTCAAAATCTTTGTCAGTCTCAAAATAAGGATATTCGTAGGCGCTAAGAATTTCCTGCAATGCCGGCTCCCAGCAGTATATTTTATGCCATTTGCGTTCTTCGGCCAACTCCAGCAGGTTTTCTATAAACTGCACCTCATCTTCACAAAAAATAAACTGCCCGCTTACAGCTGTAAATTGCTCTGCAAAGACAACCTCTAGTAGCTCCTCGTTTGGAGGGTACATAGGTAAATCTTCCAGATTGGGATAGGGATTATCGCGTTTCTCCAAAAGCGCCTTTCGCACTTTTTTAAGCAGCTTTTCCTTTGATGTTGTAATATCCCTCATATTAGACAAGATTAACAAAAAAGTCGCAAGTCAATTCATAACTGAACTGGCTTGCGACTTCGCGATTTCTATAAACTATCTTTCCGGGGCTGTATCGCTCCCACCATCTATACGTGACACCTCTGGATTGATCAGATTATCCGGGATAGCGTTGTTATCAGGGATAAGACTCGGTTCGCCGTTTACGAATTTATCATAAGCAGTACGGTGCTCAAATGGTCGTTTACCCAAAATCTCCTCCAGGTCAGACTGAAACAGTACTTCCTTTTCCAAGAGCTTTGCTGCTACGTTTTCCAGTCCTTCACGATGTTTGATCAGCAGTTGCTTGGTTCGTTCGTATACAGACTCAATCAGATTACGTACTTCAGCATCAATCAACTCTGCTGTAGCATCAGAATATGGTTTAACAAACTGATTATCGCCCTGCGGATCATAGAATGAAAGGTTACCCACCTTATCATTCATACCATAGATCTTAACCATGCCATACGCCAACCTGGTAATACGTTCCAAATCGCTTAATGCGCCTGTGGTAATTTTACCGAATACAATATCTTCTGCCACACGGCCACCCATAGAAAGTGTCATGTCATCTATCAGTTCTTCCTTGGCAACTAAAAACCTTTCATTCGGTAAATACTGCGCGTAACCCAATGCAGCAACACCACGCGGAACTATGGATACCTTCACCAATGGATCGGTATGCTCCAGGAACCAGCCTGCAATGGCGTGGCCGGCTTCGTGATAAGCCACAACCTTTTTTTCTTCTGGTGATATAAGTGTATTTTTCTTTTCAAGACCACCAATCACACGATCAATAGCATCCTGAAAATCTTTCATATCCACCGATTCCTTGTTCTTACGGGCAGCTATCAAAGCAGCCTCGTTACAAACATTAGCAATCTCTGCACCGGCAAAACCAGGCGTTTGTGCAGAAAGTTTTTTAGGATCAACACCTTCCGCCAATTTTATGGGCTTTAAGTGTACTTTAAAGATCTGCTCACGGCCGATTAAATCTGGCTTATCGATAGATACCTGCCTGTCGAAACGTCCCGGACGCATTAATGCCGAATCGAGTACATCCGGGCGGTTGGTAGCTGCCAGAATGATAATACCAGAATCTGTACCAAAACCATCCATTTCAACCAATAACTGATTTAAGGTATTTTCGCGCTCATCATTGCCGCCTATCATATTATTTTTACCACGTGCACGGCCAATCGCATCGATCTCATCGATAAAAATTATACAAGGAGCCTTATCTTTAGCCTGGCGGAATAAATCACGAACGCGTGATGCACCAACCCCTACAAACATCTCTACAAAATCTGAACCCGAAAGGGAGAAGAATGGCACCTGCGCCTCGCCTGCAACGGCTTTTGCCAACAAGGTTTTACCTGTACCCGGTGAACCCACCAGTAAAGCGCCTTTAGGTATCTTACCACCAAGGTTAGTATATTTTTTAGGATTCTTAAGGAAATCAACAATTTCCATCACCTCCTGCTTGGCTTCTTCCAAACCGGCAACATCATTAAAAGTTACCGATACCTGTGCTTCTTTATCAAATAAGGTAGCTTTAGACTTACCTATGTTAAAGATTTGTCCACCCGGGCCACCGCCGCCACCACTGCCCATACGGCGCATGATAAACAACCAAACCCCAACCAACAATACAGCCATAATAATACACTGTACCAACCAATTGCTCAGCAGGTTTTCTTTACCCTGCTCATAGAGTATCGGCGTTTTTGCAGCATCGCTCAAGTCTTTTTCAGCACCGCTGATAGATTGCTTAAGGCTTTCGTACGAAGCATCAGTAAAATAATATTGCGGGCCATCTGCTGCCATGCTTAAACCGCGCTGGTTTTTGTTGGCATCATTGTACTCTGGCTTGCTTAAGCTATCTTTTTTAATGTAAACCTCAGCGACCACTAAATCACCATTTTTGTAAGCAACAACTTTGGCTACATCGCGCTTTTTAAGCATGTCTGTACTAAAACGCTGAAAGTCTATCAGCTTCCCGGTATTACCGCCAATAAAAGTAGGAACAACCAGCAAACCAATAATTGCAATGGCATAAAGCCACATCAGGTTAAACTTAGGTGGTTTGGGCGTTATCTTTTTATTAGGGATCTTTCTTAACGGTTTCTGGCCATCGGCCTTTTTATCTTTAATCTCCATTTTATCTCAGCTCAATCTATCAATAATTTAAAGGGCCTTTATGTTTTCAAATAATTAAGCGCTTTTATAGCTTTTAATTTCAGCATCGCCCCAAAGATCTTCAACACCATAAAACTCCCGTTTATCAGTTCTGAAAATATGTATAACTACATCAACATAATCCAGCAGTATCCATTCGCCATACTCAAGTCCCTCTTTTCTCCATGGGTCTTGCTGCATAGCTTTGTAAATTTCTTCCTCAACACTGTTTGCAATTGCTTTTACCTGTGTGGCAGAATCGGCGTGGCAGATTACAAAATAGTCTGCAACCGAACTTTTGATATTACGAAGGTCTAGCCTTACGAGTTCATTACCCTTTTTCTCCTGCATGCCGTGTATGGCCAATTCGGAGATATAGGTGGATTCATTTATCACTTTACTTTTTACCATCAAAAAGAATTAGTTTTGAACGATTTTGGTTTATAAAATATTATACGTTGCAAAATAACATAAATTCAGGATTATTTGTTGGACAAAATTTAGTGACACTAAAAGAAGTTGACTCTACCAACAATTTCCTCAAGAACCTATTGTCAAATTCCAAGCCAGTACCTGAAGGAACGGTCATTATGGCAGAAGCCCAATTTGCAGGCCGCGGGCAGCACCAAAACACATGGCATGCCGAACCAGGCAAAAATTTAACATTCAGCCTGTTACTTAAGCCCTCCTTTATTGCGCCACCTTTACAATTCGATCTCACAAGAGCCGTTAGTTTAGGGGTTTATGATGCTTTAGCGCCGCTGCTGGGCGAAGCGCTTAAAATCAAATGGCCTAATGATATTTACTACAAAGACCGGAAACTTGGTGGCATGTTAATAGAAAATATGATACAAGGAGGACAAATCCGCAATTCGGTAATTGGCATTGGCATTAACATTAACCAGGACAACTATCCGGAAACCGCCGGAAGTGCGATTTCTGTTAAGCAGATATTACAAAGGGATTATGATTTAAAAGATATATTATTCGAAATTAGCACCCATGTTGAGGGCTGGTACCTCAAATTAAAAGGAGGCCAAACGGAGCTGATAAGAAATAGCTATTTAAGCCGGCTTTACCGGTTAAACGAAGCGAAAGAATTCCGGTCGAATAATGTAGTTTTTACCGGGACAATTAAAAATGTTTCTGAGACCGGGATGCTGATTGTACAGCATAATGACATTGAGGAATCATATAACCTAAAAGGAATAGAATTTTTAACAGATAAATGATGAAGAAATTATTTTTAGCAGTAGCTGCTTTAGCGATATCACTTAGTGCAAGCGCACAAATCGAATCGCATGTGAAATGGGCGTATGCCTCTAAAAAAGTGAATGCAACAGAAGCGGTAGTTTATTTCAAGGCTACTATAGATAAAGGCTGGCATATTTATTCGCAAAACGTTAAAGAAGGCGGGCCGATCAAAACATCTTTTACTTTCACGCCATCGAAACTTTATGCGATAGTTGGCAAAGCAACAGAGCCTACGCCGGTAACCAAGTATGAAGATGCTTTTAAAATGAACGTAAGCTATTTTGAGAACACGGTTATGTTTACTCAAAAAATCAAATTAAAATCGGCTAAAGCCAGTGCAGTAAACGGCAAGTTAGAGTTCATGACTTGTAATAATGTTAAATGCCTGCCACCAGATGAGGTTGAATTTTCTATCCCTTTAGGTAAATAATAGCCACTTTCATGAAATTACTTACTACCCGTGGCATGCTGCGGAAATCGCTCTTTTTATTAGTTACTATTATTGCTGTGCTGGCTTTTATGCCACAAACGGTAAAGGCTATTCAAAAAGCCGATACAGCTGCAGGCGATGTTGAGTTTACTGATGCACCAAGTAATACCGAAAAACTGATAGCTAAGAAGAAAGCGGATGCGGAAGTTGTTAAAGTTAAAAAACAGGCAGATACGCAAACGGCAAAAACCAAGCAGCTCTCTATCCCTAAAACTATCTGGCAGATTTTTTTAGAAGGCTTTTTAGGAGGGCTCACTGCAGTTATCCTTCCTTGTATTTACCCTTTGTTACCGCTAACCGTAAGCTTCTTCACCAAGAAAGCCGGCAGTAAGGCCAAGGGTATTATGAATTCGGCGATATATGGCCTTTCTATTATTGTAATTTATGTTGCATTAGGTATAATTATCACACTTGCTTTCGGTTCCGATGCATTAAACGCGCTGGCAACCAATGGCATATTTAACATATTTTTCTTCCTGTTATTGATCGTTTTCGGGATATCATTTCTTGGCGCTTTCGAAATTACACTTCCCAGCTCGCTGGCAAATAAGCTAGATCAAAATTCTGATAAGGGTGGCATGGCCGGGATCTTCTTTATGGCGGCAACATTGGTTGTGGTGTCATTTTCATGTACAGGGCCTATCATAGGCACACTACTGGTGGACGCGGCATCCAAGGGCGAACGCCTGGCCCCGGCAATGGGTATGTTTGGTTTTTCTCTTGCGCTTGCCCTCCCTTTCACCATTTTTGCCATGTTTCCATCGATGCTTAAAAGCCTGCCAAAATCCGGCGGATGGCTTAATAGCGTTAAGGTGGTTCTGGGTTTCCTGGAACTCGCATTTGCACTTAAATTCCTGTCCAATGTAGACCTGGCTTATCATTGGAACTGGTTTGACAGGGAGATCTTTTTATCCTTATGGATCGCTATTGGTTTAATGCTGGGGCTTTACCTTTTAGGTAAGATCAAGTTTTCGCATGATAGCGATGTACCTTACTTAAGTATTCCACGTTTATTTTTATCGCTGGGCGTGTTTGCCTTTGTAATATATATGGTACCCGGACTATGGGGTGCTCCGTTAAAATCTATCAGCGCATTTTTGCCGCCGGAGGCAACGCAAGACTTTAACTTATCGGCTATACCAGGTGGTGGCGCGGCTGCACCCGCAGCTGTTCAACAACAAACCAGTATCAAAACCAAAAAATACGCCGGTAATTACGACCGGATTAAAACACGTGGGTTGGATGCATGGTATGATTACGACCAGGCCCTGCAGGTTTCGAAAGAACTGCATAAGCCTATCCTTATAGATTTTACGGGTTTCAATTGTGTGAACTGCCGCCAAATGGAGGCAGATGTTTGGACAAACGCCGAAGTATTCACTCGCTTACGCGATGATTTTGTAATGTTGCAACTGGTTGTGGACGATAAAGCAGATCTGGACCCTAAAGATTTTTATGTTTCGAAATTCAGCGGCAGAAAAATTACAACCATTGGCGCAAAATGGAGCGACATGGAGGCAGATAAATTCAATTCAAATTCGCAGCCTAATTATGTTATAATGGATAGCAATGGCAACGTGCTTGTACCGCCGCAGGGTGCCAACTATAATGTAGCTAACTACATCAAGTTCCTGGATAGCGGACTGGCCGCTTACAAAGCAGGCAAATAGGCAAACAATTTTGTTCATTCAACAGGCTTCACGATTTATAAGAGCCACAATTGGCAAAAAAGCTTAACTTCGCCGAACTTTTAAGGCGGTATATACAGCAATTTATGTGTATCGTTAACCAAGTACAAAACTTACATTAGTTTACAGCTTTTAGCGTTCCCTGATTATATGACGCAGATCAAAACAATAGGACTCTTTACTTCGGGCGGTGATGCGCCGGGAATGAATGCCGCAATCCGCGCGGTTGTCCGCTCAGCAAAATACTACAATATAGAAGTGATTGGCATCCGTCGTGGTTACGAAGGGATGATCAATGGTGAATTTTTTCCGATGGACGGGAAATCCGTCGCAAATATCATTCAGCGAGGTGGTACTGTTTTAAAAACCGCGCGTAGCGAACAATTTAAAACTACCGAAGGCCGACGCCTTGCTTACGACCAATTAATGCGCCAGGGCATTGAAGGATTAGTTGCTATTGGTGGCGATGGAACCTTTACCGGTGCACGCATTTTTGGTACCGAATATGACATGCCTGTTGTAGGCTTACCCGGCACTATAGATAATGACCTTTACGGGACTGATTTTACAATCGGTTACGATACCGCTATCAATACGGTGATAGATGCCGTTGACAAGATTCGCGATACGGCAGAATCTCATGACCGGGTATTTATAGTAGAAGTAATGGGCCGCGACAACGGGTTGATTGCTTTGCGTACCGGCATTGCATCTGGCGCGGAAGCGATTATTATCCCCGAAACGAAAAGAGACATTAATGCGCTGATGGACCGTTTGGAACATGGCCGTAAAGATAAATCTTCCAAGATAGTTATTGTTGCCGAGGGTGAAGAACCCGGAGGTGCATTTGATATTGGCCGCCAGGTGAAAGAAAAATTCCCGAATTACGATACCCGTGTTTCGATATTAGGGCACATTCAGCGTGGTGGTAAACCTACCTGTATGGATAGGGTATTAGCTAGCCGAATTGGCGTTGCTGCCGTAGAGGCCCTCCGCGACGGGCACAGAAACGAAATGATCGGTATTGTACACAACGAGATCTCTTACACACCGTTTGAGCATGCCTGCAAACATCATGTAGAGATCAACGCCAATTTCCTTAAGATAGTAGAGATTTTATCGATATAGTTCCAATGCTCAATATTGTAATTTATATCGCCTGTTATAAATTAAAATTCTGCCGCAAACTAAAAATGCCTCTTTGTTTAATAACAGAGAGGCATTTTGCTTTGCATGAAAGTACACTTTGGGCCACAAAAGTCTAGTGGCGCTTTCTATACACATCTTCCTACCCCCCCTCCTTGTTATCTTTGCGGAGGATTTGTGATTGCCGAATTGTTTATCTCCCGATTCTGCAGTTCAGAAAGGGTAACATAACTCAACCTAATACATTTACACTACTTTCATGTTTTCAGCGTCCCATCGGATAACTTTGTTCTCAAAATAGCTATCGTTACAGGCTAAACATGGCGCTGCTGCTCTAAACCCAAACACAACATCTTCTACCACAGGTGTACCATGCCTCACCGAATCCATAAAATTAGCAAAGTGATCTTTGGAAGCGCTGTAGCCCTCCGGTGCCCGGTAGGTGATATCCTGAAATTTTGGTCTTACCTTTTGTGCTTCGGTGTACTTCTTATCGTAATCCTCCAGCAGTGCTTTTTGCTGAGCCTCTGTATAGGTAAATAAAGAATCCCATCCGCCGATACCAGGCGCCTCTGCCATTTTATTTTTATGGATACTAAAGCTATCGCCCTCGCCGCCAAGATCCATCACTCCTTCCGACCCTACAATTTTTGTGGTGGTGCGGTCGCCCTCACCGCTGATAAAGTTCACCCTTAAAGTAACCTGGAAAGCCGGGTGTTCTTTGGTGTCGCCGTAATGCACAACGGCACTCATCACATCCGGCACGTTTCTGCCGTCTTTCCAGTACGCCAGGTCTCCAATGGAATAGATCCTTTCAGGGCCCTTTGAACCGGTTATAAAATGGATCCCGCTCAGCAGGTGCACAAAAAGGTCGCCGGCCACACCAGTCCCATACTCCCGGTAGTTTCTCCACCGAAAGAAACGTTTAGGGTCGTAATCATACTTTGATTTGGCATTAGCCTGAAATTTAGCCCAGTCTACACTTTGTACCGATTGATCCAACGGTATGGTATACTGCCATGCACCGAGCGCGTCCTGGCGGTTAAAGGAGGCTTCAATGGAATTGATCTTGCCTATCTCTCCGGCCTCGTACATCTCTTTTGCTTTTTTATAAGCGATGCTGCTTACCCGCTGACTGCCCACCTGGAATATCATTTTTGTATCCTGCTGGGTTTTTATTTCGGCCAGGCCCTGGCTTATCTGGTGTACCATTGGTTTTTCACTGTAAACTGCCTTGCCTTTTAGCATGGCATCAATGGCTATTTGGCTGTGCCAGTTATCGCTGGTCGCAATTATTACTGCATCGATATCTTTACGTTCCAGCAGTTCCCGGTAATCCATGCTTGTGACAATGTTCGCTCCGTATACTTCTTTGGCACGGGCGAGCCTGCCTTTATACAAATCGCAAACCCCAACCAGCTCTACACCCGGCACCGATAGCGCCGAATTGGTATCATTGAAACCCATAATGCCCATACCTATGGTCGCTATACGGATCTTATCGTTTGGCATAATCCGCTTTTCGGCCCTTAGCAAGCGTACCTCATTCTCTTCTTTGGCTGCAAGGCTGGTGAGCGAAGCCGACGTAAGGAGCATTGAAGTACCCAGGTGTTTGAGAAATTTTCTGCGATCTGTTGACATTGGAAATTAATTAAGTTTAATAATTGGTTATAAAATTGCAGGCGCAATTGTGAGATTTACAGGAGGCAATCTAATAAAAAAATAGTTCAAATCTTTGTATATCAGTTAATTTATAGGCCTTTTGATCCTTTAAATAAAGCTCACTTTAACTTATTAATTTTATTTAAAAAGTTATAAATTGCACATTGGTATCCCTCTTTTAAACCGAAAATTATTTATGAAAAAATTATCCTTATTGGTATGCTCGTGCCTTGTTAGTGCGTTAGGTTATGCCCAGCAAACAGCACCCGACATTGCCATTATTCCGGAACCTGTAAAAATCACCAAACATACCGGTGTATTTACCTTACCGGGTGCCGTTGTTGTGCAGGCGGAATCGCAGCCTGAGATGACACCTGTTTTAAACCTGCTGCGGAGCAAAATCTCAACTGCAACCGGGAAAATGACAGTTATCCGCACAAGTGCTGCAACTGCAGCCTTAAAACTCATCATCAATAAAAAACAGGATGCGGTATTGGGCAAGGAAGGGTATTTTTTATCAGTAAAACCAAAAGGAATTACCATAAGCGCCAACGAACCGGCCGGGCTATACTATGGTGTGCAAACGTTGCTGCAACTACTACCTAAAGAAATTGAAGGTAGCGTAATATCCAAAAATGTTCAATGGACCGTTCCTGTTGTTGATATTTATGATTATCCCCGCTTTGCGTGGAGAGGATTAATGTTTGATGTATCCCGCCACTTTTTTACTAAAAAAGAGGTTATGCGTTACATTGATGACATGGTTAAATATAAGTTTAACCTGCTGCACCTGCATTTAACCGATGACGAGGGCTGGCGGATTGAGATAAAAAGCCTGCCGCGCTTAACCAGTGTTGGTGCTTTTAACGTTAAAAGAGAAGGATCATTTGGTGATTTTATTCCCCCACTACCGGGAGAACCGCGTACTTACGGCGGTTTTTACACGCAGGATGATATACGCGAGCTGGTGAAATACGGCCAGGACCGGTTTGTAAACATTATGCCCGAAGTTGACGTGCCCGGTCATAGCCTTGCAGCAGTTGCTGCTTACCCGCAACTTTCTGCCACACCGGGTGCTGACAAATATGTGGTACGATCCGGCGAAAAGATCATGGATTGGTCTAAACCAGGACACCCGGCCTTGGTTGATAACACGTTGAACCCGGCAGGCGAATATACCTACGAGTTTTTGGATAAAGTATTAACGGAGGTTGCTCAACTCTTTCCGTTTCAGTACATCCACATGGGGGGCGATGAGTGTGCTAAAAACTTTTGGGAGCAAAGCGACCAGGTAAAAGCTTTGATGGCTAAAGAAAAGCTAACTACGATGGAGCAGGTACAAAGCTATTTTGAAAAGCGCCTGGAAAAAATTGTAGAAAGCAAGGGTAAAAAATTTATGGGCTGGGATGAGATCCTTGAAGGCGGCATTGGCCCTAATGCTGCGCTGATGAGCTGGCGCGGAACACAGGGGGGCATTGAAGCAACCAAACAGCGGCATGATGTAGTAATGAGCCCAACAACCTTTGTGTACCTTGATTATATGCAAAGCGACAAGATCATGGAACCGGTGGTTTATGCAACACTTCGCCTGAATAAGACCTATGAGTTTGAACCCGTACCAGATGGTGCCGATGCTAAATACATCAAAGGCGGGCAGGCAAACTTATGGACCGAACAGGTTTACAATTTGCGCCAGGCAGAATACATGACCTGGCCGCGCGGCCTTGCAGTGGCAGAATCTGTGTGGTCACCAAAGGAAAAAAAGAATTTTGCAACTTTCTTCCCCAAGGTCGAAAAACATTTTAAACGCTTTGACGAGGCGGAAACCAAGTATGCACCAAGTGTTTACGACCCAATTTTCACTGCCAAGCGCAACGCCGACAAATCTTTAAGCGTAAGCCTGGAAACAGAAGTACCTGGATTAGATATCTATTACAGTTTCGACAACTCTTACCCCGATAGATTCTATCCTAAGTATGCCGGCACTTTAAATGTACCGATTGATGCTACGCAGTTTAGGGTAATAACCTACAAACGCAAACAACCTATCGGCAGAATGGTGACCATGCCCGTAGCCGAGCTAAACAAAAGAGCGGGACAGTAAGTACATTGCCGGGCCGGTTTGTAGTTTGCAAATCATCCATGAGCACAATTAAATTTTAAACAAAAGGCCACGAAGTTTAAACTCGTGGCCTTTTTAAGAATATTAGTGGCTGATTGGGCCAAGCTTGTTTAACTGCTTTGTGTAAGATTAGTATCACTTAACCCCTGCTAATCGTTTCTAGAAATTATTCAATCAATTTCATCCGGGAAAATGGGAATCCATTACAGCCCGTTTTGGGATGTTTCCGATCGGCTTTGGCCATGCTTTCAGCAATTACATCGGTTTTAGCATCATAAGCCGTAAGGCAATAGCCCCATTTCCAGGGCGACATATACTTAAACTCCATAAAATCTATCCGGGTATACAAACCGCCTTCGCCCGGGTTTCCGTCACCATTGCGTGCTACCAGGTATTGCTCTTTTGCGTTCCACTTTACAATACGGTATTTGGTGTGCGGAAACTGTACCCACAGCGTATCGCTGATCTCGTATTTAATGCCGTAATCATCTTTAAATTTCCCCAGCATAAACTCGGGCGCAACATCTGTGCGCGGTGCAGTTTTACTGTTAACAGCGGTTACGGATAGCAAACAGATAAACAGCAAAATTCTTTTCATGCTGTAAATATAGCCGGTTTTGGATGATCTTATTTCATAGAAAACAGCGGCACATAATTTTTACGGTAATACCAGGCCAGGAACAGGTTCCCCAATAAAATAAACACCCCGGCGCCGATCGTCGCAGGCATTACCACCGCATGAAATAATACAATATTTACCGAGATAGGGAATAGAAGTACCACAGCCAGTGTAACAAATCTGCCGGTAATAAACATGATACCGCAAAGCAATTCTACTGCCTTAACAACAGTCATGAGGTGCACTACTGCCAACCCGGCATTATAGGTAATTGCAGGTTGCGGCATTACCGGCGGTTTACCATTTAAGTTGAAAAAATAAGCTATTGACGCATATAGCAGTAACAGACCCATCAGTGTGCGAATAACAATCATTGTGATTTTCATATGTTCTGGTTTTATTGGTTTAGTATTAAACTTATAATTCTTTATCTAATTAACTCAAATTGTCCGTTTGCTTACGCTTGATCTTCTAAAATCCGCTTTAAGTTTCCAAGACTTATATCCAGGTCTTTACCAAGGATCTCACCCATATCTATAAATATCAATACTGCATTCATTGGGTAAGGCATTTTGCTGTCGAAGCCCCATTTTAGTAAAGTAGTGCGTTGATCTGCGGGCGTGGTTTCCAGATAAGAATCAGATACGGCTGCAAAAGGCTTTTCAAAAGTAATCCGGATATCTATTTTTTTCGCATCCTCTATTTTCATGATCTGCTGCTCGCCTTTGCCTCCTTTGTTATCGCTATCCCACGCGTAAATAAAACCCTCCGTTCCATCTTCACCTTTGTAATCTTTGCGCGCCATCGGGTCCTGCATTACCCATTTGTTATAGTAATCCATATTACACAGGCATTTAATATAATCAAACACCTGGTTAGCAGGCTTGTTAATCACAATCTCGCGCTCAACCGAATAATCGGCTTTAGTAAAAATAGCTACGATAAGTAGAACGCCAATTATGGCTGCAATAACTATTAAAATGATGATTACGATATTCATGAAGCGTGGGTTAGGCAGTTAGTTCTGTAATCGTTGGTATCTTTTCCAAAAATAGTATACTACAAACATGATGGCCAATATGATCAGCGGAAGCACAAGCAACCCGACGCTATCCCCAACAAATGCCCTTGACGCAAACGCTCCTATAAAGTTAATTGTAAAGCCGGAAAAAGCCCACTCCTTTATCATATTAAATTTGTTTTGTAATATAGCAAACGCCCCCAGTATTTTGAACCCCCCGGTTATGATCATTATATAAACGGGCAAACCCAGGTGTGCCATTACTTCACGTCCAGTTTTTTCCTGCATTACACCCGCACTACCATCCATTAGCATAAAAGCACTGAATACCCCTGTAAGCACCCAATAGGTAATTTTAATTGATTTGGAACTCATGTTATTTAATTGATGTAATAGCCGGATTACTTTTCACCCGTAAATATGCCCCACCTGATGCCGAATTGGTCAACCAGGTTACCCATTGTTCCGGCAAAAAACTTTTCCGGCTGGCAAGTTACCAAACCACCGTTACTTAACTTTTCAAATGCATCCATCAGGGCAGCTTTATTATCACAAGTAAGTACCAGCGATACGGACCCCGCAGATTTTTCGGGAACGTTTTTATCCTGCATATCAGAGCCAAGCAAGTTTAGGTTCCCGGCGGTGAGGTCGGCATGCAGCACCGTATCCTGGGCATCTGCCGGGAACATTGCTGCCATCGGCGAATCTTTTACAATGGTTATTGTTAACTCACCGCCAAGGCAAGCCTGGTAAAAACCCATTGCTTCTTTACAATTGTTATTAAAATTGATGTACGCACTAATTTTCGACATGATATGCTGGTTTATATGGTAAATGAATTTAGGTTGTTAGATAAGCACTTCACAACAATGCCCATTTGCTTTTAAAAATTCAATTATGCTGCCCGCACAAAATTCCCGGCCCTCTATCCTGAGTACGTTATCGCAATCCTCTAGATCGAAATTTACCTTACTTACTGTAAAACGTTCATAAATTAATCGGATCAGCATACGCGATCGGCCTACATCATCTACGTTGGTTTTAAATACTTCTATCATCTTCGGCAGTGCACAAAGGTGCATGGCAGTAAACTATCCGCAAGGGTGTGTTAACGACATGTTAGGGGTTGATTGCGACGCGAAATATTGCTGCTTTGATCACAAGCAAAGAAAACACTTAACATAACAGATGGTGCAGGCTGTCAGCTAAGTGTTACATCTGCTAAAATATTAAAGCGATATAACACTGGCTTAATATGCTTTATGTACGTTTGCAGCAAACAGCTCGTCGATGGCATCAAAATTCCTGCAATTTGTACTTCCAAAGGACCAATCTTTTTTCAAATTATTTGACCAATCCTGTGCCAACAACCTGCAAATGGCAGAATTATTATACCACCTAATTGAGGGCACATCAGAGAGTGATGATCATACACAACTTAACCAGATAAGCCGGCTGAAGCAAATAGGCAACGAGGTAAAGCACAAGGTATATCTATCCTCGGCTAAAGCTTTTGTAGCACCTTTTGAACGCAATGATATGTACGCATTGGCATCGGCTATAAATAATATTTGCGATTACCTTTATATTTGTTCGCGCAGATTTAGCCTTTTTCAGTCGGAACCTGCTGCACCCGCCATCAAACAACTGGCGGGTATCATCATTGAAACCTGTACAGAATTGCAGGCTGCGGTAAAAGGCTTGAACGACCTTGACGAATCTGATACAATTATACAGCACTGCAATAAGATAAAAGAACTGGAAGACGCTGCCGACAAAATTTACGGTACAGCTATAGGCACCATTATGGCTACCGAAAAAAACTCGGTAGAATTGTTGAAATACACCGAGATCCTGGCTGCCCTGGAACGTACCACTGATAAATGCGAACATGCCACGGTAGTGATTGAAAGTATAATTATCAAAAATAAGTAGATGGCAAGCCTACTTGTTTAGGCGCATTAAACTAACTCCATAATAAGTTCAATGTTAAGTATTTATATTATGCTTAACACAATGATAACATTGAATTAACCTGTTCTTCATATATATTTGCAGAATAATAGCAGATATGAAAAAGAACAAACTTAAAGCCTTAGTAAAAACAGCACGTAAATCAGCTAAAGAAAGCCTTCGCGCAGGCATTGCCGCACAATTGAAGGATATGGCTGCCAAATCGGGCCTTGCCTCAAAAAAGGTTAATAAAGAAATAGATAAAGCTGCAAAGCAATTAGCAAAAAAATTATCGTCAGAAGTTAAGATTGATAAAGAAGCTATAGCACTTACAATTGCGCCAACTACTGAGCCTAAACCTGCCGAACCTGTAAAAGCAACCAAAGCACCAGCTAAAAAAACAGCTCAAGAGCCAAAAGCAGAAGTGGCAGCATCGTAATTATCGTAAAACGGTAACCGAACCTGAGATATCCTTTTTATCGTCGAGGTTGATTAAATAATAATAAACGCCGGAAGCACAGGAGCTGCCGGCGTTGTTGTTTCCGGCCCACGCCTTCGGGTAACCGTTAGAATGAAATACCCGCTGACCGTAGCGGTCATATATGTTCACTTTTAAATTTGTGAAAGTTTCAATCCCGCTTATTACCCATGTATCGTTAACGCCATCGCCATTGGGCGTAAATGTACTTGGAATTATTACCTGGGTTTTAGGAACTATTCGTACGGATACCAGATTTGATATAACCGTATTAGAGCTTGTACACGCCGCATCACTTATTAAGGTGCAGGTGATCTCATCGCCATCTTTAAAATCTGTTGAAGAGAATGTGCCACCCGTTGCAGCAACCGCTACATTATTCACCATCCATTGATACAGGGGATGATCCCCGGAATTTTGTACCGTTGCCGTAAAACTGATGCTGCTGCCTGCATCTGCAGTTGTATGATCTGCAGTGATAGCTATTGCGGGGGTTATCAGGGGAGTGGTTACCACCAGGTAAGGCAAACTTACAGCAGCGCGGGTTACCTGGCACACCTGCGCATTGCCAATAATACTGCAGGAAACCTGGTCGCTGGTTTTCAACTGGCCTGACGTAAACCTGGCAGCGTTTGAATTGGGTACATCAACCCCGTTCACCATCCATTGGTAAGCTGGGGCGTCGCCCGCGCTGATAGTTGTCGCGGTAAACGTAAGCAACCCGCCATCACATAATTCCCCGCCGGTTAAATCAATTGTTACAGATGGCTTTTCAACCGGGATATCATCTATAGTGATGGGATTACTGAGCACCGTTGGGGTGGTGATGCAAATATCGCTGCTGGTCATCTCGCAAGTAATTACGTCACCTTTTTTTAAGCCTGAAACAGAGAATGGGGAGAGGACCGATGTTGCTGCACCTGCATTTATGCCATTAACCTTCCACTGATATTTAGGGAATTCCCCATTATACGTAGGAACGCCGGTAAAAACCGGGTTGGGGAATTCGGGACAGACCACACTAGATTTGGTGGAGATCTTAATCAGTGGCACTTTTAGATCAGTCACCGTAATAGCATTGGAGTTTACCTCGCATCCCCCTGAGGTAATTAAGTTCAACACATATCCACCTGCTACATCAGCCTTGTAAATGAATGGGCCGCTACCGGTTTGTTTAATGAGACTTTGCTTAATATGTGTTTCCGGATTTTCATAGAACCACTCTACCGAGGCGATGGGCTCTGTTGCGCTGGCTATTAGCTCACTGCCGATGCAAGTATTACCAGTGAGGATGGCAATGGTGGTGCAGCCGTGCAAATTCTTTGGCCTGGTTTTACTAAACGTGTCGCGTTGACCAATACTTACTGAGGGGATTGTTTTTTGGGCATAGCAATGCCCTGCACCAATAAGCGCAAAAAAGCAGAAAAACAAGAAGGATAAAGTTGCAAAAGCGCGGGGTTTCACTTAACCAGGCTAATTAGTTAATGTTAAAATTAACAAATAAAACACACCTGCCCTATCCGCCGGGTATTATTCTTTACCCCAGAAAAGTTTGCGCCAGTCGGCATGATCAACCGGGTTGAGGAAGGTCCAGGCTACAATGCGGCTTACTTTTTGTCCCTGTGCCATACTGATAGTTTTCACCTCAAGGGCTTTTACTTTATTCAGCGCGCGGTAAACTGCCTCTAATGAATCTTTCCGGGATACGAGCGTAGAGAACCATAAAACTCTATCACCAAATAATACGCTTTGATCTGCCATGTTGCGGATAAAGGCAACCTCGCCGCCGGGGCACCAAAGTTCATTGTTTTTACCGCCGAAATTCAGCACCGCTTCCTGCGGCTTACCATTATTGAGGTTCTGGAGCTTTTTCAATGTACCGGCCTGTGCCTCTTTTAATGAAGTGTGGAAGGGTGGATTGCAGATGGTGAGATCAAAGATCTCACTCTGGGTAATTGCTCCTTTGAAAACATTGGCCTTATTGGTTTGAGGTCGGCTTTTTATAGCACCTTCCAACCCGTTTTGGAAAATGTTCTGGTTGGCGGATTTAATGGCAACCGGGTCGATATCGGTACCGGTGAACTGCCAGCCATATACGCTGTTGCCAATTAGCGGATAAACGCAATTTGCGCCGACGCCAATGTCCAGTACTCTTACGTTTGGCCCTGTTGGCACAACGCCGCCATTACCATCTGCCAGCAAGTCGGCCATATAATGGATATAATCTGCCCGGCCGGGAATAGGCGGGCACAAGTAACCAGCAGGCACATCCCAGGACTTTACTCCATAGAAGAATTTCAACAACGCCCCATTTAATACTTTAACAGCATCCGGGTTGCTAAAATCTATCGACTTCAGCTCATGCTGGTTTACCTGCACAAAGGGTTTCAATTCCGGCGACACTTTTATCAGCTTGTCAAAATCATACCCGGTGCGATGCAAATTACGTGGGTGCAGGGTTTCTTTTACGGGAGTTTGGGCTTTGGCGTTTACAGGCATGTCAATTATTCTAATCCGCAAATATCGGCATTATAAAAGCAATAATTACTACAGTAAAACAGCAGAGGCCAAGCCTATTGTAACTGAAGCACCAGGAACATTAATTTAAAAGCGCTGTTTGCTCCCGGCACTCCGGTAATGCTTACAATCTCCCGACAATAATTTACCTGCAGTTTTCCTAACTTTGTTAACATAACTTTACGCCAGTATTAAGTAGATGTAAAGTCAGCCATAACCATATTACTTATTAGCATTACCGCCTGCTAACAGCAGGCAATACTTTAATGAACAATCCATTTCGATCGGCCGAGTACAGGGCATTATGCTATCGCATTTTGCTGTGTTACTTTTTTTATACAATCGCACGCGTACTTTTCTTTTCTTTCAACACTCATCTTTTCGACATTAACTCCATAACGGCTTTCCTCAAACTCTGTTATTATGGGATTGCTTTTGATACCACTGCATTGCTATATATCAATATTTTGTTTATTGTGCTCAGCATCCTGCCACTGACAGTCAATACCAACCCCGGCTTTCAAAAAGGGCTGGGCATTTTGTATTTTATTACTAACCTGCTGGCTTACGCAACCAATTTTATCGATATCATTTATTACCGCTTCAGCCAGGTGCGGTCAAATTCTTCCACGCTGGATCTGCTCAGCGACGAGACCAATAAGAAAGCGCTCTTTGCCCATTTCACATGGGCTTACTGGTACATCATCGCTATTTTTATTTTGTGTTGTATGTGCTGGGTTTGGCTGTACAGGCTGGTGAAAGTTAAGCCAGCCCCAGTGCAAAAGCCAGGCATTTACTACTTGTATTCCGCAGCTATGTTCATCGTAACTATAGTACTGATGGTAGGCGGTATCCGGGGCGATTTTAAACACAGTACCAGGCCCATCAATATGGTGGATGCTTATAAACATGTAACCATACCTAACCAGGGCGATATCGTACTCAACACCCCCTTTGCCCTTTTCCGCACTTTAGGCAGTAACAATTACAAGCTGGAATACTGGACCAGCGAACAATATATCAACACCAACATTAAACCTATAAAACAGTATAATAGGCAATTACAGGCAAAGCCGAACGTAGTGGTGATCATTCTAGAGAGCATGGCGCGCGAGTTCTGGGGCAGCATGAACCGTGGCAGCAGTATCCCGGGTTTCAAATCCTATACCCCGTTCCTGGATTCGCTGTCGGATAGCAGCCTCCTTTTTACCAATGCCTACGCTACCGGCCGCCAGTCTATCCATGCAATGTCTTCGGTACTGGCAGGCATCCCAACCTTTAAACGGGCGTTTACATCCTCACCGTATGCCAAGCAAAAGATAGAGAGTGTTGTGTCCGTTTGTGATAGCATGGGTTACCAAACCTCTTTTTTCCACGGCGCTGCTGATGGTTCTATGGGTTTCCAGGGTTTTGGCAATATTTTAGGCTACCAGCATTACTACGGCCGAAATGAGTATAATAACGAAAAAGACTTCGACGGCACCTGGGGAATTTGGGATGAGCAATTCTTCCAATACATGGGGCGCACACTCGGCCAGCAAAAGCAACCATTTATGGCTACGCTGTTTACCCTTTCCTCCCATGATCCCTACGCCCTGCCCGAAAAATATGTTGATCGCTTTAAAGGCGGACCGCTGGTTATCGATAAATGTGTACAGTATACGGATAATTCGCTTCGCGAGTTTTTTAACTACGCCAAAACGCAGCCCTGGTACAACAACACCATTTTCGTAATCACTGCAGACCATACCAGCCTTACCTACTACCCTGAATACAGCAAAGAAGTAAACCGTTTTGCAGTGCCAATCCTGTTCTTTAGCGCAAATAAAAACTATGCATTGAAGGGGGTACGTACAGACCTCGCTTCACAGATGGATATTTACCCCTCCATTGTCGATCTGATTGGGTATAATAAACCCTTTCGTTCCTGGGGCCGCAGCCTTATCAGCAACCTCGCCACCGAAACACCAAGGGTGATCAACTCCACGGGTGATATCTACCAGTTTATGCAGGGCAATTATACTTACCTTTTCGACGGTAAAAATATCACCGGTATTTTCGCCGCAGCCGACAAAGGTTTCCAGAAAAACCTAAAAACCGCCGTGTTAAATTCTGAAATGACCAAAGGGATTGCAGATTGCAAGGCACTGATCCAGGATTATATGGACAGAGTGGTAAACGGGAAGCTTGCGAGGTAAGCGGGACCTGAATAATTATCGAGGTACTAAAATCAACTTCGTTTAATCACCCTATTTTCAAAATGCCGATTGGGTAAACTGTGATCAATAGCAATTGTTTAAATAAACAACGAACCCAGCACCGCCAGCAGCGTTACTGTCATCACTACCGCACCCAATTTTAAAAATGCCCAGGCACTTACTTCCTGGCCTTCGCGGCGGAGCGCTACCAACCATAAAATAGTGGCCAGTGAGCCGGTGAGCGACAAGTTGGGACCAAGATCGATGCCGATGAGTACCGCACTTTTCACCATTTCCGGCACATGCCCAATTTGGATCACGTTACCGGCAATTAATCCCGCCGGCAGGTTATTCATTAAATTACAGGCAAAAGCGGTGCTTAGTCCGGCGTACCAGGTGGCATAGTTTACATTCTCAGCAGCACTTTGCTGCAGCAACCCGGCGAGATGTTCGGTCAACCCGGTTTTGTTCAGGGCCTCTACAATCACAAACAGACCTGCAACCAGCGGCAGCACAGCCCAGGACACCCCTTTAATTACCTCCCAAGGGCTTTTTCTTGCCATCAATAGCACTATAGCAGAGGTGAGCACGCCGGTAATAGCGGTTGGTAAACCAAGCTGTATATCCAAAGCCGACGACACGAGTAAGATAATGGCAGTTGCGCCGATGCCGATAAGCGCCGTTTTACCCCCCTGCGATAATTGAGGCAGCCTGATATTGGTTTCGATATCCTCCTTCAGTTGATCCCGCTGTGTAGCAAATAAGACCAAATAAGTAACTACGATGGATACTACTGATGGAACCAAATAATGCGACATCCAAACCAGTAAGGCAGGCATGTGGTTGCCGTAGATCACGAGGTTAGCCGGGTTAGATATCGGTAGCACAAACGAAGCCGCGTTGGCTATAAAAGCGCAGATAAAAAGATAAGGTAACGGGTTCTTTACCTTTGCTGCTTTCACGGCTGCGGCAACAGCGGGCGTAAGCACTACGGCAGTGGCATCGTTTGACAGGAAGGTGGTAACAATTACGCCTACCAGGTAAATCAAAAAAAACAAACGTTTGGGAGAACCTTTAGCCATTTGGGTAGCATGGGCAGCCAGCCAGTCGAATAATTTTTCATTGCGGGCGGTTTCTGCCAGTAGCATCATGCCGGTTAAAAACAGGTAAACATCGGTGCCTTTTGCGATGCCTGCAAATCCGTCGTTCAAATTGATAAAGCCGAACAGCAATAAAACTAATGCTCCCGACACAGCCCAGATCACCTCGGCTACTTTAAACGGGCGGATGATCACTCCGGCAATGGCTAAAAAAGAAATGATCCAGATATAGATATTTGTCATGTGTTGTCGTTCAAAATTTATGAGGAGGGTTTACCGTTTCTGTTTGGCCCCAGTTGCGTGCCAAACAAACCATTTTGTGGCCATGCACCAATGCTATCGCCATCGCTTCCTTCGGCAACCCTTACCGGCTGATATCCCGCGGGAGCTTTAAGGTCGATGCTGTGCATTCCCGGCCTGCCGGTTTCATCGGTTGCCATCACCGTTAGGCTACGGGCCGGATCAGCATTTATTTGCACCGACCAAGTGATCTGATCATGACCTAGCGTCATTGCCACCCAGGTTTGGCCGTCGGCACTGCATTTCACATGATGCACTGCCCGGCCGCCAAAAACTACCGCACGGATCTCTATCCACCCATCCAAGTGTGGCACTTCATCGGGCTGTAAACGATAATCAGCGGGCGAGGTGATCAATACAAAGGGGAAAGCGTCATGCAAGGGCTTAAACCGCCAGCTTACCACCCCCTTGTCCACCGAAACTAAGGAGTAGCCAACCGGCCCCTCTTCAATTTGCCCGCTGGAGCGGGTAGCTGCAAAAATGGTTTGCCCGTTATTAGCTAAGTCGTTATAATGGGTATGGCCCATATCAACAAGTACTACTCGATTGTCCGCAATCAGCGTGTTGAGGACCTGCATTTCCTGCTGATCTTTTAAATCTGCCGGATAGGTATGCGTAAAAATCACAGAGCGTTGTTCCAGGCTTTTGGCGTCCGCCAATTCGGCAATCACCCAATCCAGCTGTTGCCGGCCAAGCCTGAAATCGGGGCCGCCCGTGCCGGGGCCACTCACATCTAAAAATAAACAATGCAGCCCTTTTATATTCGCCGCTGCAGGCAGTTGCCGTGCATGCCGCATCGTATAAAAATTAGCCAGGCTGCCTTGCTCCATATCATGGTCGCCAGTAATTACGTACACAGGTGCGCTCAGCATTTTCAAAGCGGTGTCAACCAAATTATATTGAGCTAGTAATCCGTTATCTGCGTTATCGCCCGGTAAATAAACAAAATCGAGCCTTGTACGGCATTCCGTTTCAATTTGGGCAACAATGGATAAAAAATCGATATAGTTTTGTTCCCGGGCATTGGTGATATGCAAATCGCCAATATGCGCATATAGCATTGGTGTATGGTTCATGCTATCCGGCTATTTTTAATTTAGCATCTTTTATTTCCGGGCTCTCACCGGCAGAAGCAACGGTTTCGGGCATCATCGTCCAAAAAACAATAAAGGCCACCAGCGCAATGGCCGACAACATATAGAAGCCATAATTAAAGCCGCTGGCCTTAACAATATAACCGCTGATCACATTGCTTAGTGATGCCCCTAATCCTACTGCTGCAGCCAATATTCCCTGTGCAAAGTTATCTTTCCCGGTACCGTAAAACAGATCGGACACGATGAGGATCGATACTACACTAAAGATTCCGCCGGCAAGGCCATCCAGTACCTGGATACTTACCAGGTAAACCGCACCTTTGGCGAATGTATAAAGAATACCCCTGATAGGCAGAATAAAGAAAGCGATCATCATGAGCTTTTTACGGCCATTTGCTGCCCATTTACCGCTCATAAAAGACATTGGCACCATTACCAGCTGTGCCAGCACAATACAAGCCGACATGTACAGCGATGCGTTGGAGGTACGCGCTTTACCAAGCTCCTGCCCTACCAGCGGCAACATGGCCGCATTGGCAAAGTGGAACAGCACAGCAGAAAACAGTAGGATGAGAAAACCCTTGTTTTTCAGCAGGTCTAAAACCGAGGTTTCTTTTTTCGATTTTTCACCTGCTTTTTCATCCGCCGAACTTGCAGCGTCATGGTCGATGTCTTCTTCTCTGATGGAGAGCGAAAACACGATGCTCATCAAACAGAAAATGGCCAGGCCATAAAAAATGCCGGCATTGTGGGTAAGCTTTCCCAGCACACCAATTAAAATGGCCGATACCACGTTACCTGCGTGATTAAAAGTTTGGTTCTTGCTAATAGTGGTGTCGAAACTGCTGCGCCCTGCTATGCCCATAGCCAATGCGATGAGTACCGGGCCAAAAAACGCAGCTGATACCCCTATTGCGATCTGGCAGGCTATCACCGCATAAAAATTGGGGAAAAACAACATACAAAATCCTGCAACGCCGATAGTAACAGACACCACCACAATTCCGAGCCGCTTTTTATTACTCACATCGCAAAGCCAGCCGGCGGGAGATTGGGCAATAACGGTGGCAAAACTCATGGCACCTATGGCTATGCCAATTTGAGAAGGATTCCAATGCAGATTAGATGCAAGATAAACAGCCAAAAATGGGCCAAGACCGGTGGCTACATCTGCCGCCGAAAAATTGAGCCAGTTAAGGCAATTCAGGCTGTGTTTTTTGAGGGGGGCTTTACTCATAACAACTTTAATATTATTTATCAAATTATTTGAGAGGACAACCAAAGGCATAAATAAATGTTTAGGTTGCAGCCGCGAAATGAAGAAAAATTAATTTGGCATTCATCCGCAGCTTATCAGGTGCCGGTACTTTTGAAGTATTAAATAATTAAAAAACACATGAAGAATCACATGAATAAAGTTTGGCTGACATCGTTGTTGTTAACCGGCACCTACGCAGTAAACGCACAGCAATTACCACAACCTCCGGCCCCTGCACAGGGCCCGCCAGCAATGCTGGCAGGCGGCCCGCCGCCGCCACCACGCCCGCCAAAAACAGGCAAACGGCCTGGTGATGACAGTAGGCCCGGAGAAGACCGGGGACCAAAAGACGAAGCCATTAAATTAACCGCGATTAAAGGCACCGTATTGAACCCGGTTGCGAACGACCGGTTTGAGTATAACAGCCTGCTGGTTAAAACAAACACCGGGAATGTTACAGTTATGTTTCCGCCGCACCTGGGCGAACAGATCCTCGGCAAGGCAAAAAATGGCTCCGCAATTACCGTAACGGGGTTTGACCGCACCGATCCGGAAGGAAAAAAAGAATTCCGCCTGGTAAGAATGGATGTAAATGGCAGTACCATAACTGATACCCCTCCAGTTGCACCACCTGTACCCGGCACCCAGGAACAAAAAAGCATTACGGCTACTGTAAAGGAGCTAAATTATTCTCCGCGTAAAGACGTCAATGGTTTTACTTTGTCATCCGGAGAACGGATTGGCATACCACCGCACATTGCCCGGCAATTATCAGCCCAATTAAAACCAGGCGAAAAAATAACTGTAAACGGTTTTGCAGAGCCAAAAAGGGAGGGCGTGGTATATAGCCAAAGTGTAAAAATGATAAGGGCGCAGATCCTTACCATTAACGGCCAGGCCTATTTAGTTAGATAAAAAAAATGCGCTGCAAACGTTTACCGTTTGTAGCGCATTGCATAATACCGCCATTATTTTTACATGAAGATACTACTGATAGAAGATGAGCTAAAACTGGCCGGATTTATAAAGATGGCGCTGGAGCAGGCCGGATATGTAACAGACCATGAAGCCGACGGAACAGCAGGGTTGCAAAGTGCCATGGTTAATAGTTACGACCTTATATTGCTGGATTTGATGCTGCCATCGCAAAATGGGTTTGATGTACTAAAAAATCTGAGGGCTTTTGATAACCATGTGCCGGTAATTATCATCAGCGCTTTAGGCAGTACGGACCAAATTATTAAGGGGCTGGATGCCGGCGCTAATGACTACCTTAAAAAGCCTTTTGAAATGCAGGAGTTACTTGCACGGGTAAGGGTTTTGCAACGGCAGCAAACGCCAAAAAGCAATGCAACTATAAAAGTAAACGACCTGGAAATAAACCTGCATACCCGCCAGGTGAAACGGCAGGATAAAGACATTAACCTGAGTAACCGCGAATTTTTACTACTGGAGCATTTGATGCTGAATGCTGATAAAGTTATTACCAAGGCACAGCTTTTGGATAAGGTGTGGAACATGAGCTTTGACCCTGGCAGTAATGTTATTGAAGTGCATTTATACCAGCTGCGTAAAAAGATAAATGAGGGCTTTACCCATCAGCATATCCAAACGGTGATCAACAGGGGGTACGTTCTAAAATCTCTAAGCTAAAGCTATGCACCGCTATTTTTACAAGGGCCTCAAGTTTAAAATAACCTTGCTATTTTGCCTGGTGTTTATGGTTATTAACGTAATTTTTAGCAGGGTTGTTTATCAAAACTTTAAGAGCGCTTATGTAGGGAATTATAACAAATACCTATATACCCGTGCACAAACCATTATCAACAGAACCGAGATTAACCCCGACTTGATTGCGCTGCCGGATTCCGGCGAGTCAATTCGCGTTTTTTATCATAACAATGCCCGGCAACTGGTTACCGTGTTTCAGTCCCCGGGTATTATTTCAAAACTTAAGACACCCTATCAAACCGGCATAGTGGACAGCCTTGGGCAACACGGCGTTTATATTAAGAAAGAAGATTTTGATGGCCGCCCTGTTGAATTGTTCCTTACCGTTTCCAACCTCCCGCTGATGAGCAAATTAGCCAATTTATCGTTGTTAATGATGCTCGCCACTATCGGTAGTGTATTAGTTAGTTCCATTGCAGCTTACCTAACCGCGGGGTGGTTATTGCGCCCCATCCGTTCCATTGTTAAACAGGCCACACAAATCAACTCTAACCAGCTCGATAAGCGTTTAGATGTGGCGCAAACCCACGACGAATTGCAACAGCTAGCCGAAACTATCAATGCGATGATAGCACGCATTGCGCACGAACAGGAATTGCAAAACAACTTTTTTGCTGCTGCATCACATGAACTGCGCACCCCTTTGGCCATTTTGCAGGCCGAAACCGAAATGCATTTAAGCAATAAAGGCGGCGAAACAGATAAACAATTATTAACTAGTCAGATACAGGAAATTAACCGGCTGCAGCAAATTGTAGAGCAGTTTTTGCTCATCAGCCAGTTTAAACACAAAGGTTTAATCATCAACAAGCGATCTACAGACTTATCGGATCAACTGCTTAAAGTTTTCGCACGGAACCGTTTTGCCGCTGATAGGCAACAGATCAAAACTACTATCCACTTCGGCAATAATATCCAAAGTTTTAATATTGATGGCGATAGTGATAAACTGGAGGTTGTATGGCAAAACCTACTGCAAAACGCCTTAAAACATGCGCCAAAACAGAGCATCATCATTTGCGAAATAGAGCAGCAGGGAACCGGCCTGGAAATCATTTTTAAAAACACAACAGCTGAAGAACAAGTCCGTACTGATAACTTAACCGACGCATTTACTGCGAATCAATCGTTACAAGCAGGATCAGGGCTCGGGCTGTGGCTTTGCAAACAAATCATCAGCGCGCACAACGGGAGTATGGCTATTTCTGCCGGGGATCATACGTTTAATGTTTTGGTAACATTACCAGATAGATAACCCTTACAATAAAAAGTACTATCGGAAAGACTGCTCCACCAAGTAAGTCTTATTAAAAGCCTGCCTGTGCTGTTTGATAAATTCGGAAGGCTTTACACCGAATAATTTGATAAACTGCTCCCTGAAATATTTAATATCGTTAAAGCCGCAATTTAGTGCCGCTTCATTCACGTTGCAATGGGTATTGATCATCATTTCGGCGGCCTTTCGCAAACGCACAAACCTTACAAAGTTGTTTACCGATTGCCCGCTGATGGCCTTAATTTTTTTGAACAGGCTGGAATAGCTCATGCCCATTTCATCGGCTATCGTTTTTACATCAAAGTGCGGATCTATCAGATAGTTTTCGATGATGCTGATACATTTATACAGAAACTCTTTGTGATTTTCGGAGATATTCCTCGAGTTTGATTTTAACGTAACTTCGTTATAAAAATAGCGCTGCAACTCACGCCTGTCTTTCAGAATTCCCTGTACCCGTGCCAGCAGCAGATCTTTTTCAAAAGGTTTGCTTACAAAATCAACCGCGCCAACTTCAATCCCTTTGAGCTGTATTTCCAGATTAGGATCACCGGTTATCAGTATCACCGGGATATGACTCAGCGACGAATCTTTTTTCATAATAGTACACAGATCAATCCCTGACATACTTTCCATACTGATATCACTGATGACCAGATCGGGAAGAATTTTTTTAACAAGCTCTAGTCCCAATTCAGCATTTGCGGCTTCGTAGATCTTGTACCGGTCTTTAAAGATCTTTATGATATAATCCCGCATATCCACATTATCGTCAATAATCAATACAGACTGACGATCTGATATAAGGAGTTCAAAATTAGTTACTTCTTCTTCAGCCGGCTGTACATTTTTGATCTCTCCCATCAGCTCATCAAAAAGGCGTTCTGCGGGTTGGTCCGTCTCAGCCGGCAAGTGAACTTCTTCATGGCTGGTCTTCGGCAGTTCTACTATGAACCGTGTGCCCTTTTCTGCATTTTTAACGTAAGTAATTTCTCCCCCATGGCTCTTCACGAAGCTTTTTACCAGGTATAAGCCAATGCCAAAGCCTGTTTTAAGGGTTGTACTGTCTTTTATTTGGTAGAATTTATCAAAGAGCCTTTCACCGGTACCTTCTGCAATTCCGCAGCCATCGTCTTCTACCGTTAATAAAACTTTATGTTCCTGTTCAGTTAGCTGAATATTGATCTCGCCGCCTTGCGGAGTGAATTTAATCGCATTAGAGATCAAATTAAAAATCGCAATCTCCATCTTCGCTCTATCAGCACATAAATAAACAGGGCAGTCACCAAAGTTAAAATGATACTTGATCTGTTTTATCTTTGCCTGTTGCGTAAAACACAGGTAAACCTCATTACAAAGTTTTGTAAAGTTTAAATTCACTTTGTTTAGAGAATCGTTTTCACTCTCCGTTTTCCTGAACAGCAATAAATGATCTACTAAACCCAGCAGCCTGCGGGCATTACGGTGAATGGTTTGCAACTCTTCATTGTTCTTGGTGTTCTCGGTACGCAGCAAATCCTTGATCGGGTTAATAATCAATGTAAGCGGCGTGCGGAACTCGTGCGATATATTGGTGAAAAACGACAGCTTTTTTTCGTTCAGTTCTTTTTCACGCTCTACGTTCATATTAGCTATTTGCACTTCGTATTTCAGCCTGGTTTGCCTGATGCGGTAAAGCCAAAGGCAATATACAACCGAAACTGTAAATGCCACATATAACATATAAGCCCACCACGTGCGATAGAATGGCGGCAAAACAGTAATTTGCAGTGTTAGCTGGCGCGGATTCCAGGAACCGGAGCTGTTGGTAACTTTAACCCTAAGCGTATATTTCCCCTCGTTCAAACGGGTGTAGTAGGCTGTTTTTAATTTACCCACATCGTTCCAGCCGTGGTCCCACCCCTCCAGGTAATAAGCGTAGCTCAGTTTATCGGGATAGGAATACTCCGGGGCGGTATAATCAATTGCAAGCGTGGCCTCATTATACGGCAGGGTAATTTGCTTTAGATCTACCACGGCCTGGTTACCGGTAAATTCGGTGTTATTTTCAACAGCTTTGTTGTTTACATATACCCCCGTAAACTTTAAGTCGGGCTGATGCATGGGTAGCCGGATGCTATCCGGGTAGAAGATGTTGAAGCCATTGATGCCCCCAAACACCAGTTCGCCCGATCGCAATTTCAGTGCTGCATTAAAGTTGAACTGATTGCTTTGCAAGCCGTCTGATGCATCGTAGTTTTTAAAAACATTAGCTCCAATGTCATACTCAGTAAGGCGGTTAAAAGTATTTGCCCATAATTTATCTTTGTCGTCTATTAAAACATTGAGTAATGAATTACCGGGCAAACCATCAATTTGAGTAAACCGTTTTAACGACTTAGTAGGCAGGTGATATCTTAATAGCCCTCCGCCTTCTGTACCGATCCAGAGATTATTGTATCCGTCTTCGGTAATCGACCTTACGGGGTTTTTGATGTTAATGTAATGGTGATGCTTTCCAAGCGGATCTATCTTGATTAAGCGTGCATAATCGCCGCCCCAAAGTGTTCCGTTCTTATCCTCATAAATAGCATGTATATTGGTTAGCTGTTCATCAAAAAGTTCAAATTTATCTGCCTGTTTGTTATAACGGTATAAGGCGCCGCCACGGGTTGCGCCTACCCACAAAGTGTTATGGCTGTCAACTAACAGCTTCCATAGGCTTCTATCCTGAATTTTGGTAAACGTGTTAAAACAGTCATAATGTACAAACCGGTTTGCTTTAGCATCAAAGCGATCTATCCCCCCGCCAAATAAAGCCAGCCAGACCTGCTTATCATGATCTTCCACTACACTAACTACAAAGTTGCTGCGTAATGAGGAAGGCTTTGCGCTGTGAACATAGTTGGTAAAAGTATTTGCCTTCCTGTCCCAATAACTTAATCCACCGCCATCGGTGCCAATCCATAGGTTTTGAGCATTGTCTTCGCAAAAAGACAAGACAAAATTATTGACTAAGCTATTGTTGTTAAACGGATCGTGCGTGATAAGCTTAAACGGATTCGGTTTGCTGTCCAGGTAATTAACGCCGCCTCTCAGCGTTGCTATCCACATGCGGTTTTCATTATCCTCATAAATCATGCTCACGGCATCACTATGCAGATGATCATTGTTGATCTTCCCGCTCACCAAATATCTGATGCTGCTATGAAGCGTATCTACAATGTTAACGCCACCACCGTTAGTGCCGATCCATAACTCCGCTTTTTTTGAGAATTTAATATCGATGATATTATCATTATTCAGTTTGCTATTGATGGCAGCACTCGCAGAGACAGTCTTTGTTGCGGAAGAAAATGAAAAAAGCCCGTTATCTGTACCTATCCAGATATGGCGTTTTGTATCTGCCAAAATACAGTTGGCATACTTCAAATCGGTGTTGACAACCTCTATACGGTTTTGTTTTTGGTTATACCGGCAAAGGCCCGTATTGCGAATAAACAACCAAACGGTGTTTTCTGCGCCGATAGAGATGGACTGTACACTGTATCCTTTACTACTGTTACCAAACGCTACTTGCCGGCCTACTTTATCGCCTTTGTGGTAAATGAAGAGTCCCTCATAATCTGTACCTATAAATAGGTTTTGATTGGCATCTGTTTGGAGCGCGGTAACGTTATTGGTGATTTTTTTAACACCGGAGTTTTTATTAGTGCTGTAGCATACCGGGTGAAACCTTGAATTATCATAATCAAAATACACCAGGCCTTTCATGCTGCCAATAAAGATCTTGTTGGCCACGCCGATGATGCGGTTAATATGATTATCGCTTAACGACGCTGCGTTGCCCCAAACGTTCCTGAACGTGGTTATTTTACTGCCGTCGTATTTGTTTAAACCATCGTAGGTACCAATCCACACAAAGCCGTGGTGGTCTTTATAGATACTGGTAATAGCATTGTTTGAAAGCCCCTGCTCAATACCTAAATATTGAATGGATTGGAATCCAAAAGCTGTATTACAAAATAATAACACTGCACTTAGTAAGCTATAAATACACCTGCCAGATAAAAGTATCTTCATTCAATGTGGTATAAATTGGTATCGGAGATACACAAAGCTAATCATTTGGCAAAAAAACAAACCGGCTGGTTGCCGAATAGTTAAGAAAAGAATGATTTACATCTACCGTTGATTTTTACTGCTAAATTTCCAATACACTAAGGTGCAGCATGTATTATTTTCATAATGGAATATAAGTTTTTGATAATACTATGTATAAATAAAGTGGAAAGCAAGCGAACGTTATTATAACAAACCAAAAAAAACCTGCTCCGGGCATGAGGTGCCACGGAACAGGTATGAATAGTTTTCCTAGTTTTTTTGTTGAGACAGGAAGGTAACCAGCGATGCAAATTCGTCATAAGATAACGCACTCGCCATTCCGGTTGGCATCATGGAAGTTTTTAATTCCTTCCGGGAAACGATGTCGGACGTTTTAATCGTAAATACATCTCCTGATATATTACGCATCACCATTTTCTGGGCAGATTCTTCGGTTACGAAGCCCATATACGTTTTATTTCCCTTTGCGGTAATCATCACGGTAGCAAACCCCTGCGAAATAGAAGCGCTTGGCTTCAGGATAGATTCTGCAATTTGCTGGCGCGTCATGATAGACCCGATTTGCCCCATGAATGGACCTTTTAGTTTTTCGCCACGTTTAATACTATGGCAGGCGATACAACCCTGCTGCGTAAATAGTGCCTTACCTTTAAACGGATCACCTTTAATTTTAGCAAGAGCAAGCATAATATCCTCAATAGATGATTTTCCGATCTGCCCTTTTTTGCTCCTTATCTTCTCCAGGTCGATTTTTGCCTCCTTTACTACCGCTACTTTTTCTTCCCCGCCAAATGAAGTGATTTCCATGCGATTCCGGGCATTGAGTTCGCCAAAGAACACTTTTTTAGCAGGAGTAGCCTTGGTTTGTATTCCCTTTAAAAAAGCGCTGATCTTTGCAGATGAGCCCCAGGTGATCGCTTTGTAATATGGGCCATGAGAATCCGGACGCGTGCTCCACCACCATGAACCATCATACGGGGCTTCCTCTTTGTATAAACGGGCCAGGGTTACCAGGATCTGCTTCTTCGTTCTTTCGTTTTTTATTAACGGATAGGCTTTGATGAGACCGTTAACCGCCTCCGGGCTGTGCATATAGCGCAATGCCCAAAGGGCTAATGTTGAATTTTGAGTTCCAATCGCTGCTACGCAGGTGTTAACTGCATTTAAGCTTACCAGGGCACGTACTGCCAGGTGAGCAGGAATAATACCTGAATTTGGCGTAGCATGCGGGCCTTCGGTACCTTTTGCAGGGGCAGCAAACGATGCAGGCACCGGGGTCTCCAACAATGATGAAGCCGCTTCCGCCCTGCCCAATCTGCCTAAACCAATTATTGCTGCTGCTTGTACGCGTGGAGACGGATCCTTTAAATTCTTAACAAATAACGCTGTCGGCACACCCGCCAGGTTTTCCTTTCTATCGGTCAGTTCCCGCAGGGCATATTCCTTCAGGTCTTTATCATCCGCCAGTTGCACCAATGCCGGCACCCCGCTTGCTCCTGCAATTTGGGCATAAGTAAACAGACCAGCTAAACGCGCATACAATGGTATACTAGTATTTGATGCTACCGTCAGCGCTGCTGTTCCAGCCTCGCCTGCAGAACGGGAAAGTAATTCCTGCGAAGCATAAAGGCGCGTTACCGCACTTTCAGACTTAAGCAGATCGGCAAGGCCCTTAACTGAAGCAGCTTTCAGATCAGGGAAGGCTTTGTAAGTCCAGCCATTAGGAACTGCCCTCACCACATACCCTTTCGCCGGGTCGCCGGAGTAACCCGCACCATCCCAGGCAGACATATACAACCTGCCGGAGCCATCCACATCTAAATCTGTAATTTGCGGTAGTTGTATAAATTCTTCCTGCTGTTGCTTAAAACTTGCACCATCCGGCGTTAAACGGTGAATGTATAGTTCGTTTCTTCCCCAATCGGCCATCATGGGTACATGGTTGTATTTTGCCGGCCAGGTTGGCTCATCCATAAACAAAGCCCCTGTACCCGATCCGCCACCCAGATCGGCAAGCGCGGGCAGGATCTCATCCGTAAAGTTTTGAAATAATAGCGGGTAACCATATTCGCCCGATTGCAGGTGATGCGAGAAACGAATGTTCCAGCCACCGCCATCATTTGTATTATCGCGGGTGTAAACATTCATGTAGGAGTCTATCGCTACATCGTAAATATTCCGCGTTCCATGCGAAAAGATTTCCATGCCTGTGCCATCCGGCCTAACGCGAACAATTCCGCCGCCCAGCATGGTTAGCTTTTTACCCGAACGATCTATAGCGTCATGGAATCCAAAATCGCCCACTGCAATATAGATCCAGCCATCAATTCCCAGCCTGATACCATTGGTTGCGTGGTCGGTACCGCGCTCCGCCAGCATGTTCGGGTTGCTTAAATGTTCTATAATAGGTTTAGCAGGGCCGTCGGCAATACCATCGTGATCCTTATCTTCAAATACAACTAGGTCCATCCCTGTTGCCTTTTGTGTTTCTGGAGAGAAAATAGTATGCAGCACATAAACCTTATCGCCCAGTACGAAAATACCTCTGGGGTTATCCACCCGGGCAAATTCAGTATGCTGATCAATTTTGCCGTCGTTATCGGTATCCACCAGTCTCAGGATACTACCCTTGCCGGGTGCTTTACCCAACGATCCCATCATATCTACCCCAACAAACACTTCACCTGTGGGTGCAGTTGCCAGGCAGGCCGGGCTTGGCGTAAGTTCCGGACCAGCAAAGGTGGTTACCGTCAAACCGTCCGGCCATTGCAGGAGCTTTTGTTGTGGCGCATTGGCAGCCTGATTTGTATGGACTACATCTTTTTTAATCGACAAGCTTTGCCTGTCATTTTGGGCGCCACTAAAATATTTAACGGCACCCAGGCAAATGATGACGAAAAAAAATGTAAAGGAAAACTTCAGCATAATTGGTTTTGGTATATTAATTCAAAAGAAGCACAATATAAAGTTTATGTAATTTATTGTACCGGTTCGGATTGTAACTATTATATAACAACAGTTTTTCCGATCAGATAAATTTGTTGGCAGCATCTAAAAAACACCTCCGCCCCACAATATTTATTACATAAAATCAAAATTCCATTAATGGCAACAAACCAGCGGGGGACAAAACGTGATTTTTAGGGGGTAAAAACGGTAAAAACCAAAACATGTCCATTGGTACCCGTACCATTTATTGATGATTACCACTTTTGTTTTGTAGCAAATAAAAAAGGGGCTCGGTGATATTATAAGCAAAAGGCCCAATATCAAAAAAAGCGTTGCCGATAAGCAGGTCTGTTTTCCCGTCCCCGTTTAAATCACCATCGGCCATTGTTACCGCACGCTCAAATTTCGTGTCGCGTGGCACGGAGAAAGGTTTAAAATGAAATCCACCGTTGCCTTTTAGATATACAAACCCCTCCTCAGGCTGATGCGCATCGGTGTAAAGGCTAACTGTTGCAATATCTATATAGCCATCACCGTCAAAATCCCTCGCCAGTGCTTTATAACATCCATTGATGGGGTAAAAGTATTTTTGCACATACTGACCGTGCCCATCATTGATGAAAAGATATACACCATGGTACGGCTTCAATACAAGTGTGGCGTTTCCGTTATCTCCGCAGGTGTAAACAATATCTTTCAGGCCATCCTGATTAACGTCAACCATTTCAAAAAATGATGACCCGTAGATTGCAGGAAAGCGCAGTACGGGAATTTCTGAAAAGTGACCATTCCCCAGGTTTTTTAAGTGTGAAACACGCTCTTGTCCCTGGGTAAACAACACCCATATGTCGGGCAGTTTGCTACCCTGCGGGTAATCGATATATGCTTTTTCCGCACCTGGCAAATTACTAATGATGTGTTTTACGTAAGCGCCATTGCCTTTATTTTCCATCCACGATAGTGCACCTTTTAAGTTACCGAATTCGCAAATCAAGTAATCTGCCAGGCTATCGCCGTTTAAATCTGCTGCCATGATCTGAACAGGGCGTGCCAGATTACTAAAAACAGGCTGCTGCCCCAGGCTCATTTTTCCATCCTTATTGATCGTTAGCTCTGCTATAGTTCCGGCCTTATCATCATTGGCACCCAGTTCAGTGCCAATCATGCAAACCAATATCCGTTCTTTTTCAAAAGAAATATCTACCACCGGGCCTGCCGTGCGGATAGAATCTATTACACTTAAGCTTCTATCTAGCAAAAAAAGCTTGTGCGCCTGCCCATCGGCCACAAATAATCTTGCAGGCTTTACACTGGTATCTATTTTTACATAAGTTGCCAGGACCTGTTTACCCGAAAATTCTTTACCCGGAGATTTAATAGAAAAAAAAGGCATTGATCGTTCAATTTGATCTGGTCTTGCCTGCGCTGGTAAAAATATAGGGGATCGGCCCATGTAATAGGCCAAAATATTTTGCCATTGTTTATGGGTAATCAGGGGCTTTGCAGGCACTACCAAATCAACACTTTTGATAGATTCCTCATAGGATTCCCCATAGTGCTGTTTGATGCCCAGCCTGATACCCATTTGCGGCAGAATATTCTTCCACTTATTCTTGTTAAGCGAAAGCGGATCGGGCAGTAAATGGCACGACTGGCAATATTGCCTGGCTAGCATAGCCCCTTCGGCCAGTTCCTGTTCGGTTGCCGGTTGCTGATATGCGTCACCTACTATTGTATTCGCGTCAGTTGCATCATTCTTCAGCAGAAAATAGGCAGTCGCGGCAACTAGCATCAACAATACCGTAACCACCAATATTATTTTGGATACCGGCTTGCTGCTGGATGCATTTATACCCTGACTTTTTGCCTTCATATTTTTGATGCCGGTTGTCTGGTAGGTTTTGGTTGCCCATTAATGGTACTTAAAACCCAATGACCAACTTTTTCCCCCTGTATCACCCCGTTATCTATAGCATCCATAAAATGGATGCCTCCCCAAAACCTGGAGATAGCGGCCTCTTTAGCTGCCTGGCTAAAAGAAGTGAAATGTCTTGGTGGGACACCGTATTTTACTTCGATGCCATCTGTGTACGAGAAATGGTCGCCAAAATAATGTGTTAACACCACCGCTGAAGAGGTGGAGACAACGGAATGACCGCTGATGTATTCCGGAAAAGGCGGTGTTTGAAGTAGCGGCTTCCAACTTGGATCAATATACCTGCGGATGGCTGTTTCCGGGCGGATACGGTTGGTCTTATATTTATCGTCCCAGCAGCAAATGAAGCTATCCATCAAACTAATGGCTACCATCGTGTGGATCTCCATGGTTTTGGCAAAGTCTTTTTTACTTAAGCTGCATGCCAGGCCGGTAATACCCATCCAGTGTGCGCCCGGGGAAATTTTTTTGAGGCCAAACAGCATGTGACCGTCATTTTGAACGGCAAAGGGATTACAGTCCCAAAAGTTAGCAACATTACGCTCTTCTGTACTGAGCGCCTTACCACTTTTTGCATAACTCATTTGCAGGTAATTGTAAAATACAGAGCGCTTATCTGTTGAAAAAGGGATAGGTGGTTCGGGCAAAAACTGGGAAGCGGAATCCAGTGTCATGGGCCGGATGGTATTGAAGTAGGGCTCCACAGGGACCATATACGATGGCGGGGTAGCTTTCCAGTCGCCCTCTCCGCTTGATTCCTGGTAGCGGGTGTAGTTGCTTATCCGGTTATATTTGTCGGCCTTGGCATAGGCTAGTATTTTCTTACTAATGATATTTGCATAATGCTCAGAGCTATCGATCACGCTGGAACTAAAACCTGTTTTACGACAAGAATCAAGCAGCGTTTCCTCATATTTCACCAACAACGAACCCGACGGCTGTAGTTTTTGGGCGGTTTTCAGCATGGCTAAAACAGCGCTCAACCGGTAGTCGTAACCTGATACAGTTTTGGGTTTAGTTATGTGCGGATAACTATTTAAGCGTCCGTATAGCTGCGGGGTCTTATTGTCATTCTCTGCAACCACCTCATAACCAGCCAGGCAGGCATAGGCAAAAAAACGTGCGGCAAGCGGAGGGTTGGTTACATCATGCACCATTGTTTCGGTCATCTGATCAACCACCTTACCAATGTCTTTGGCAGTAAGTTGTGGTGATATAATACGATCTTTGCACCCGTTGATACCAATAGCGCTTAAAATTAAAAAGACAATAAGCTTTTTCATCATTTTGATTTATAGGCTTTTAGGGCTTGCTGATTGATCCCGAATAATAAAAGCCCGTTTATGTCAACCACACTACGTACATCTCCGGCGATCTTAAATCCAGACTGTTGTTGAGGGATGTAAGTGTAATGTCCCTTGCCATTACTTTTTAATAAAGTGCCATAATTAGCATCGTACTTGCCAAACCGCAACCGTTCCTGAGTGATGTTACCGCAAAGCAGGAGGTCAGGAATGCCATCGTGGTCAAAATCCAGGGAATTGATCGTAAACACCGGTGAAAACTGGGCCTCTACAGGTAACACTACCTCTTGCAATTTACCTTTAGTATCACTTATAAAACAAGCCGTTGCCAGGTAATTGGTGGTTAATTTAGGTGCATCCTTAATTTCCTCAGGCGTAAAAAGCTTATCAATGGTGATATCCGCGTAGCTTTTATAATCAGGGAACCGGCCGCGCATCATACTCATCTGATCAAGCAGCTCATCCCTGGTAATGTAGGGATAGCTTTTGTGCTGGATATAAAAACACAGGATAGGATCAACCGATCCGTTATCATCAAAATCTTTATAGTAAAGTTCAGCCGGTTCTGCATCCGATACTCTGCACTGCGTATTGAGGCCAAGGTTACCGGCTATCAGGTCCGGATGACCGTCGCTGTTAATGTCTGCTACTTTTAAGCAGTTCCACCAGCCCGCATATTTTTTGTCGAAGTAATTGGCTGTTTCATCCACCAGCTTACCACTTTTATTAATAAATACAGTGATGGGCATCCATTCGCCAACCAATACGAGGTCGGGCTTATTATCGTGGTTCATATCTACCAGGGCAGCATCTGTTACCATGCCAATATTTTTGATTGCCGGATTGTAACTCGACGTTTCGTTTTTAAACCCGCCTTTGCCATCATTGATCAGGAGATAACTCTCCGGCGCCTCCGGATAGCGGCCAGGTATAACTCTTCCGCCTACAAACAGGTCGGGATGCCCGTCGCCGTTGATATCCGCCACTTTTACGCAACTCTTACTGCTCAGCATTGCTGGTAAAGCGTTTTTTGCCCTGGTAAAATTACCCACACCGTCGTTTAGGTACAGCCTGTCCTGCAGCAGCGGGTCATTAGGGTTTAAATTGCCATACCCCCCGGATGCTACGTACAAGTCTGTTTTTCCGTCTCCGTTTGCATCAAAAAATACAGCCGCTGCGTCCGTAAAAGCATTATCGGCAGCAAAAGCAGCTACATTTTTTTGAAGGAAAGATGCGTTTTTTTGTTGCAGATACAACACGGCCCCTTTACCGTTGGCTCCGCCAATATACAGGTCTTCCAATCCATCACCGTTTACATCGCCTTTGGCCATGCATGGCCCGGCGAAAGATAAGGGATTGGTCAATAATGGCTGCCGTTTAAAATCGTTTTGGTGAGTCGCTTTTTGTGTAAAATTTACCGGTGGCTTTACTTCTTTAAATACCGGTTGCTTACTTTTCGGAAGCACTATTTTTGCTAACGCATCTGTTTCCTTTAGCACCAGGCTTTTCCCGGCGGTGATGTTTTTCAGCAGCTGGCTATTTCCGGTCTGCCAGATGATCAATAGTGAGTCGATACTTTTTTCGCTTCCTAAACCAAAGTGAAGCACGGGCGACACATTGGACTGAAAACCTCTTGTCGGCATTTGTTCCAGCCGTTGGGTTTGCTTGCCGGCATAAAGCATTATCCTGGCACCAATGCCCTGGGTATTTCCAGGCTTGCCCTTTAGCTCTACCTCCAGAAACCGATTCTTACTTAAGGTGTTCGCTTTGTTTTCGTAAATAAAGGCTGGTTTGTTGATATTATTGACCACGAGATCAAGGTCGCCGTCATTATCCAGATCTGCGTAGGCGGCACCGTTACTGTTTGATGGCTGGGTAATGCCCCACGCGATACTGGTATTACTGAAGGTTAAATTACCACTGTTATGGAAAAAGTAACTCTGCACATCAGATGAAGGCATTTCTTTTACAATGTTCAAAAGGTCCTGCCGCATTACGCTCCTGTCGCGCAGATTATCCCCCATATATTTTAAAAAATCCATGTTGGTATAATCGCGGGTGTAGCCGTTACTCACAAACAAATCTTTCCACCCGTCGTTATCAAAATCTGCAAATAAAGGCGCCCAGCTCCAGTCGGTATTGGAGATGCCTGCCAGCTGGCCAACTTCGCTGAAAGTTCCGTTACCGTTATTCACATGCAGCATATTGCGCATGTACTGGTAATAAAAACCTACACGCAGGTTAAGGTTAAACGAATCGTAATTATCGGCACCGAACAAAAGCTTTTGCCTGCGGTTATCTTCGGGCAGCATATCCAGCGTGTAGATATCTGCGTTAAGGTCATTGTTGATATCGGCAATGTCATTCCCCATTGAGTAAAAAGAGGTATGGCCAATGCTGGTTTGCAACTCGTCTGCAAACTTGCCATTGCCTTTGTTGATATAAAGCCTGTCGGGCACGTTATAATCATTGGATACGTAGATATCCGGCCAGCCATCGTTATTCACATCGGCAATACCGGCACCCAGTCCGTAAGATAACGAAGTGTTGATAATACCCGACTGTGCAGTAACATCCGCAAAATGATTGTTGTCATTTTTAAACATCCTGATACCTGCCTGCTCATCCGGCTGTTTCATTAAAGTACTTACCGAAATATCATCCAGGCTACTGATGCGCTGTGGGTTGTGGTTTACCAGCAAAAGGTCCAGATCACCATCCCGGTCATAATCAAAGAAATAGGCCTGTGTACTAAAGGATGGAAAATCAAGGCCGAATTTAGCAGCCTGATCTTCAAATTGCGGCAGGCCTTTGGCATCGTTGCCTAAATTGATAAAAAGCTGATTCTTTCTTTTAGCAGGTCCAATTTTTCCGGAGTAGCATACGTAGATGTCTATTTTGCCGTCGCCATTTACATCAGCCATGGTCACCCCTGTTTTCCAGGGTCCCGGCCTGCCGGTTACTCCTGCTGAAGTGGTAACATCTTCAAATTGCATACTGCCCTTATTCAGGTATAATTTATTATCGGTCATGTTACCGGTAAAATAAATATCCTGTTTGCCGTCGCCGTTTACATCGCCAATTGCAACTCCCCCGCCGTTATAAAAATACTCGTACATCAGCACGTTGGTATTGAGCCCCTCGGTTAAAGTATTCGCAAAATCAATATGTGTCTTTTCTGAAGGCAGTAAAGTAAACAAGGTATTTTCCTTTGCGGTCTCACCGGTTGGGTTATTGCGTTTACAGCCGAAGAAAGCCAGGGCAATCAAAAAAAGAAAAACAATCTGCTTCAGCGGTGTAGCACTTCCCAAAAATTGCATTGAATTTATTTTAGGTTTAATCAGTGTTTAAATCTATAAATTTTGTTCGATAACCGATCTTATTGTAGCCAGGTATTCTATAAAACTAAAAACACACCCGGAACGAATCCCAAAGTGTGTTTTTACTTAATCAATTAATCAACAATTAATAGCCTGCGTTTTGTACCAGCTTTTTGTTTTTATCCATAACCGATTGCGGAATAGGCATCCAGTTTTGACGGTCGAAAAAGATATTGGTGAAGATTTTTACCGGAGTGTAGGTTAACGCACCTCCTACAGATTCTATCTTCATACCGTATTCAGGTGATGTTAGTACACCATTCGTTCCGGTAGTTATCAGCCACCTGCGGATATCAAACCATCGCTTGTCTTCAAACGCCAGTTCTATACGTCTTTCGCGGTGGATATATCCGCGCATTTGGTCTTTGGAAAGCCCAACGGGTAAACCCGGCAAATTGGAACGCGTGCGCACTTTATTAACCGCTTCATAAACCGTATTGTCCGGGCCTACTGCTTCGTTTTGCGCCTCAGCATAGCTCAACAAGATCTCCGCATAACGGAAAATGATATAGTTAGCGAAACTTGGTGCCAGGTTTATACTGGTTTGCCCTGTGATGGATTCATCCAGTGTTTTACGAGCATTGTAACCCGTATTGGTGATATCGCTTGATGAACCTAAATCAATTTGGTTGCTACCGCCAATTCTCGATTTAAACACATCTCCCTGCCAGGCTGCACCATCAAACAAGATAGATTGGTAAAAGCGTGGTTCGCGTTTTTCATAGGGTTTCTGCGGATTGTATCCAGAGGCAGGGTCTGTAATTGGCAAACCATTATCCATTGAATAATCATCAACCAAACCCTGTGTTGGCGCCAGGTTTCCCCATGATTGTTGCACACCGTTTACATAAACCGGGCCTAAATAACCCTCGCGGTGACTGCCTTTCGCAGGACCGGTAGCGTAGCCACGGGCAAATATAGTTTCAGAGTTCCAGTTATTGGCGCTCAAAAACTGATCAGCATAGGATGTTGCACTAGCATTAAACAGGCTGTATGTACCAAGATCCATTACTTGCTTATTGGTTGCAGCAGCTTTTGACCATTTAGCAGCGTCGTTACCGGTGTTAACTAATGGGCTGGCAGCAAATAGTTCTACCCAACCTTTCAATGCCAAAGCAGCCCCTTTTGAGGCGCGACCGCTTTCAGTCGCCTTATTAGGCAAAACTGCAGCAGCGGCATCACAATCAGCTTCAATGAATGCTACTGTTTCATCAATTGAAGCACGCGCTGTAAAAATATCGCTTCCATCTGCGTTGTTCAATGGAGTTTTAATAATAGGCACACCACCGTACGAAGTAAACAGCAACGAGTAAAAGTAGGCGCGCATGTAAGTTACTTCTGCAACACGCTGGGTATACCAGCTGTCTGTGAAATTGGCTTTTTTTGCTGCAGCCTGTTCCAAAAACACGTTACATTTTCTGATTTTGCCGAAAGTGCCTTCCCAGTCCCACATACCCCCCGGACCGGTAGGTACGTTACTCGGCCCTATTGAGCCTGCCCTAACTGTGGCTTGACCGGTTTCCCAGGCAGCACCGCAAAAACTGTTGTCAGCATATTGCTCCGTTAACTGGTAATCGTTGTTAACGTCTGGTAATTGATTGTAAATATCATTTACAAAAAGGTCGGCATTGCTTTGTGAACTGAAGGTAGTCGCGTCAGTTAAAAACCCTTTTGGCGTTACCGTTAATCCATTGTCTTTTTTACACGCTCCTACGCTTACTACCAGTAATGCCAATAAAAAGTGCGTTATGTATTTATTATATTTCATGTTCATCGCTTTCATAATTATGATGATTAAAATGTAGCATTAACACCTACCGATAATACGCGCTGCTGATAATAGTTGGTATTACTTCCGCTGTTTTCAGGGTCAATAATTTCTCTTGTGCCAGGTAACCAGGTAAATACGTTTTGCCCGGCAACGTAGATGCGGAGCGACTGGATCTTGTTCTTCAATACCTTATTAGATACGGTGTAACCTAACTCGAAACTTTTTAAACGAACGTAAGCCGCGTTCCTCATAAACCAACTTGAAAACTGCGTATTATTTGACGTAGGGGTACCGGTTACCCTTGGATATAAAGCATTTGGCGTAGCAGGTGTCCAGTGGTCATCATAAACAAGTTGAGACACGGAGCCAGATGCGTTGAATGGAAATGCAAAATAGTTATTGATTCCAAAATCGCTATTTCCCGAACCTTGAAATAACACATCAACATCAAAGTTTTTGTAAGAAATCCGGGGCTCCAAACCATAGATAATTTCCGGTGTTTGAGGATGACCAATAACAGTTTGGTCATTTGCATCGATCTTGCCGTCAGGTGTTCCGTTTGGCCCACTTAAATCCGCATACTGAAGATCGCCTGCTTTTACAGCTCCAAATGATGGAACCGGTATACCCGCTTTTAGAGAGCCGTCTGCGTTAAAATCATCAGCTTTGAAATAGCCCAGTGCCTGGTAACCAAATGGTGTACCAATAGGTCTGCCGGTTTGCCTTCTGTTAGGATTATTGGCAGTTGCATTTGTTTCGTAAACTTGTAATAGTTTGTTTCTGGCAAATGTAAAGGTTCCGGTAACATCCAGCCTCAATCCGTTAGAAAAACTATGGCCGCTTTGTAGCGTAAGTTCCACACCATGATTGCTCATAATACCACCGTTAACCAGGCCAGTACCAATACCATATTCGCCAGGCAATGTATTACCTATGCTAACAAGCATGTTAGCTCTTTTCTCATAAAAATAATCAGCCTCTATGCTTAAAGCGCCTTTCCATAATGTTGCCTCGAAGCCTATATCAGTTTTAGTAGCTTTTTCCCAGGTAATTTCAGGGTTTCCCTGCAGAGATTCGTTGATGCCTTGTGTAGCACTGCCATTTAAAACAGCAGAATTTGCATAAGGGTTATATGGGCTTAAATACTGGTAGGTAAGGATGCTACCGTTAGACCTTGGATAAGCACCAGACTGGCCCCACGATGCTCTTAATTTAAGATTATCAACAAATGTTAGGTTATCTTTAATAAACTTTTCTTCAGAAAGCCTCCAACCGGCAGAAAACGCCGGGAAAAACCCATATCTGTGTCCAGGACCAAATAAATAGCTACCATCATATCTACCTGCAGCTTCTAACAAATATTTGTTATCATAAGTGTAGCCAACCCGGTATACATAACCAATTTGCTTTTGTCCATTAGAATACCCACTATTGGTCGCATCTGCAGCTGCCGGCCCGCCATAATTCAACTCATCTATATCTAGATTATAGTTAAATTTGGTGGCACCAAATGTAGCATATTTAACCCTGCGGCTTTCTACTACAGCTAATGCACTGATGTCGCTTTTTCCAAGTTTAAGGGCATACGTTAATAAGCCTTGAATTGTTAGTGAGTGATTTTGGCTATAGGATTCTGTAAATGTTGCTTTGGAGTTACCCTGGATACCTTCTTTGTAGGTGTATGGGGTGGTAGTTACATCAACATTGTAAAAAGGTATTGGAGTTGAGTACGTACGCTGAAAAGACGTTTGGTTTCCGGTGAATAACGGATCAGGACCATTATCGTAACTTAATACTCCCTTTACACTTAAACCTTTTATAGGTAATTTCTGATCTATCGTAAACTGGGAGAGAACTGCTGTATTCTCGTTAATTTGATAGCCGCTATGGTAGATTTCACCAATAAGAGACTGGCCAATGTAGCCAGACCATAAGCCATTGCTGTAATAAATTGGCGTAGTTGGAGCCTGGCGTTGGGCCTGCCCAATAATAGTACCTGCACTTTGTGAAGGAAAGTTTTGATCTTCAACGTAGCTATTAACAGATAAAGATACAACAGTACTTTTTGTAGCGTTTGCCGTAATATTTAACGAGCCGTTGTATTTGTTTAAATACGTTGTACTCCACATACCATCCTGGTGATTGTAGCCCAAAGCTGCAAAATATTTAACATTTTCTGTACCACCAGATAAAGTAACGTTATGGTAGGTAATAGGCCTGTTAGGCATAATGATTTCATCCAACGGATGACCGTCCGGATGTCCGTCTGGATCAGAACGGTCTTTAAATTTCTGAATGTCATCAGCCGTGTAAGCAGCAGGTTGGCCATCGTTGGCGTTTGCCTCGTTACGCAAAAGCGCATACTGGTACGAACCGATAAACTTTGGTACCTTAGTAGGATTTTGGATACCGTAATAACCATTATAGGTTAGTGTTGGCTTGCCAATTTTCCCTCTCTTAGTAGTTACTAAAATTACACCGTTTGCACCGGCTACACCGTAGGGCGCAACAGCCGCAGCATCTTTCAAGATCGATATGGTTTCTACCGTACTTGGATCTAATCGGCTGAAATCGCGTGGAACACCATCAACAATCAGCAATGGAGAACTTCCGCCTGTTGAACCGATACCCCTGATCTGGATATTTGAGCCATCATAGCCCGGCTCACCACTACCCTGGGTAACAATTAAACCAGCGGCGCGGCCTACCAAGCTGTTGGTTAAGTTTACAACTGGTTTTTTGGCAATTTCGTTAGTTTTTATGGTAGATACCGCCGCAGTGGTAGATGTTTTCTTTTGGGTACCGTAGCCCACTACGATCACCTCGTTTAGGTTTTTACCTGAAGGCTGCATGCGTACCGTAATAGCAGTTTGACCCGCTACCGGAATTGTAATGGTTTCGTAACCGATGTAGGAGATCACCAACACGGCATCATCCGGAACGGTTACACTGAAAACACCGTTTACATCCGTTACGGCGCCCTGGTTGGTGCCCTTGATTAAAATGGATGCACCGACAACGGTTTCGCCCGTTACTTTATCGAGCACCTTACCTTTTACAGTGATTGGCGGCAGCGGCGTTGAAACACCGGGAAATGTATGTAATTCGTGCAAAAAAGCCGCTCCTGAATTATCAGCATAAGATATGTTTGATAATAAGAGCATCCCCGTTACTAAAATAAGGAGGCTTTTAAAGTTTTTCTGCAAGAATGATTTTTGAAGTAAAATGTATTGCATAATTGGGTCTGGTTAAAATTTAAAAATTACAGCGCATTGCTAAGCTTTGTTGTGCTTTCGGGAGGAATGTTTCAGTCTTTTTTTTATTCATTGGCTTAATTAGGTTTATATAGTATGTTAATTGGTAGTACTAGTCAAATCAATTTCAAGCACAGCCTACCTAAACCGCAACCAATGTTGAAGCAAAGTAAATTGTAGCCGATATAGTATCGTTTACCGAAACTATCAGACCGGCCTAAGCCGCTAAAGAAATTTTTATTCTATTAAGTTTATAACTGTTGACAATACACTTATTCGTTAATGCCATTGTTGGAAACTAATTAAAGGATATTTCATTTTACACAAGGGGGGTAAAACAATAATTTTCGGGGGTAAAAACAGCTATTTTGGGCATAAATAGGGTCAAGTGACAAGTAATGAGTAAAAATTGCTTGTTTTATATTTTAATTTAGTGACCTTTCTGACCTAAAAACCTTTTAGATATGCCTGATTGTTTTGCTACTTTAAACCCTAAAAACCTACAGATTTTTTGCCTGTGCATCCTGGTGTTTTTTGCATCTGATCTACAATCGCTCGGTCAGTCGAAAACACCCGTGGATGTTTATAAATTAGTTTGGGCGGATGAATTTAATACAGCCGGAGCACCCGATTCTGCCAGTTGGAATTTTGAAAAGGGATTTCAACGTAATCATGAACTGCAATGGTACCAGGAACAAAATGCTCGCTGCCAAAACGGATATCTTACTATAAAGGCGCAAAGAGTACATTTACCAAACCCTGCCTACAGCGCAGGTAGTTCTGATTGGAAGACAAAAGATTCACTTATTACCTATACTTCATCGAGTCTCAATAGTTCCGGGCTTCATAGCTGGCAATACGGGCGCTTTGTGATGCGCGCCAAGATACCTACAGAAAAAGGGTTATGGCCAGCGTTTTGGACGCTTGGCGTAAGCGGGCAATGGCCCTCCAACGGGGAAATTGATATTATGGAATTTTATAAGAATAAGCTATTAGCCAATATTGCCTGCGGCACGGGCACCGCTTACAAAGCGTTGTGGTACAGTAAAACCAAGGACCTAGCCACCTTTAAAGATAAAAAATGGAAAGATAGGTTCCATATTTGGCGCATGGATTGGGACGCCGAAGCGATAAGCTTGTTTGTAGATGATGAACTGTTGAACCGTGTACCGCTCAAAGATCTTGTAAACCGGGATGGCAGCAACATCAATCCTTTTAAACAGCCGCATTATATTTTATTAAATCTGGCTGTAGGTGGCGACAACGGTGGAGACCCGGCTTTAACTTCATTCCCAAAAGAATACATGATCGATTATGTAAGGGTGTATCAGAAAAAGGAAAATAACCAACTTGGGTCAACGGATTCGGGTAAAAGATAACCGACTTTACGATTGAATGGATATCAGATAATCATAAGGCCGTATCGCTGATAACGACCAGGCCTTATGATTAATTTAAAATTCTATTTCTGTTTAAAAACACTCAGATCCCATTTTTCTGCCCAATTTATTTCGATCTCGTCACCTTTGAAGGTAACAGGCAACCATAAGTACCGCCCGTCAATCGCATCCTTAGGTGCCCACTTATCAGCCATAAATATAAACGCATCTTTTATACCAGCCACCGGCAACACATAGGTGCTTTGGCCACCAAACGTGATTTCTGAACCGGCGCCTTTGCAGGGATTGCCGTGATAGGTCCAGGGGCCATAAATAGATTTAGCCGTAAACCACCGCGCAGGGTTCGGATCCCAACCGGTAGTGCCCGAACCAATCAGGTAATAAATTCCTTTACGTTTAAATATTGCCGGTGCTTCAGTTTGATGCCCGGCATAAACCCTTGCAAATTTGCCGGTATGGGCGGTATAATTAGCATCCAGTTCGGCAATATCCAGCGTGAAATTCTCTTCCGCAGAGAAAATATGATAGGCTTTACCGTCGTCATCCACAAACACATTCATATCACGCGCCATTTGGCCGCCCGGCAGGTCACGGCAAAAAAAGCCTTCGCTTTTGTCTTTAGGAACAGCACAATTCACTTGATCGGCATCGGTACTACCCGCCGGATAAAAAGGCATAAACCCGGCGTTGGGGCGATAGCTTTTGACAAATGTGTAGGGGCCTGTGACCTTATCACTTGTGGCCAAGCCAGTGCGGGCGGCTTTATAACCCTGCCCTAACAATTCCAGGTGGAACCACATTACGTACTTTCTGGTTTTTGCATTGTAAACCACCTTGGGGCGTTCCAGGATGCAGCCTTTCGCGATATCGCTGGTAGCATCGGCCGATACCGGCAAGGCAATACCTTCATCTTTCCAGTTGTACAAATCTTTTGACGAGTAGCAATGTACACCTACCATAGCACGGTTCCCAGCATCCCCGGCTATTTTATGTTCTCCAAACCAATAATATCTGCCCTTATCAAAAAGTAAGCCGCCGCCATGGGCATTGATGTGCACGCCATTATTATCCGGCCAGATATCGCCAGGTGTAAAAGAGATTGCTTTGACAGATTGCCCCCGCTGTGCAGTTGAAATGAGCGGAATAGAAATAGCCGTCAAACAGAATAAAATAAACCAATGTGGTAGCTGTTTAATTTTCATATAGTATTTAATCAAATGTTGGGGGTTGTTATTGCTAACCGTGATTAACAATTATGTGCTCGAAATAAGGCTTATTATTTATAAGCCATGAGGGGTAAACCAGTAAAATGAAGGGGTATTTAAAGGGCATTGCGTTAAAAAATCGCAATTGTAGTTTACGGGCAACACACCCAACTTAATTTTTTGGGCGGTTGATTTCAACAAAATGGTAGTTTACCGGAAGATTCTATTAATCTCTTTTTAAGAATAAATTAAGTTAAACCTAACAATGCGGGCGCTTTACTAAGCATACATTTTGCCCGCATTAAATCTTCGTGAAGTTTGCTGATTGTGTAAAACATAAGCTAACCCATTGTTTAAGTTTGACAAACACTGGCAAATTGCCTTGAGTTTTATGAAGAAGATTTTATTCATCACAGGCTCTATTAACCAAACCTCACAAATGCACCAGATAGCCGATGAGCTACCTGGGTTTGACTGTTGGTTTAGCCAGGTTTTTACTGACACCGCCTCTACAAAATTTTTGATTAAATACACCGGACTTTTAAATGGCACCGTTCTTACCGGGCAGTTTAAAGAAAACTCAGAAAAATATCTCAGTGATCACGGTTTGCAGATAGATTATGGCGCAAGGCTTAATCAATATGACTTGGTGGTGTATTGTTCAGATATGCTGATTCCGCACCGAATGCGACATTACAAAACAGTGTGGGTGCAGGAAGGCATGACCGATAAGCAAACTTTAGCCACACGTATAGTTAAAGCCCTGGGCCTGCCTCCCTGGTTTACGGGCAACACGTCATTGAATGGCGCATCGAACCTTTGTGATATATACTGCGCTGCATCTGCAGGTTATAAAAGCTTTTTTGCAAAAGGCGGCACTGCGTTAGAAAAAATTGTAGTTACCGGCATGCCTAACTATGATGATTTACAAAAATCTGTCAAAAACAATTTCCCGCATCAGGGCTACGTGATGGTTGCTACCACTGACATGCGTGAAACCCTTCGTTATGAAAATCGACCTGCATTTATCCGTGCAGCAGTGAAAATTGCGGATGGCAGGCAACTACTTTTTAAACTCCACCCTAATGAAAATGTAAAGCGCGCCAAAAAGGAAATTGAAAAACATGCGCCGGATGGTACGCTGATATTTTCTAACGGTAGCACCAACGAAATGATTGCAAACTGCTGTGAGTTGGTCACACAATATTCAACTGTTGTTTATACCGGTATCGCATTGGGGAAAAAGGTGTATTCGTGGTTTAATGTAGATGAACTGAAAAAGCTTATGCCAATACAGAATAATGGCCTATCGGCAAGAAACATTGCCAATATCTGCCGGCAATATGCTTTACATACCGGAGATAAAAAAACCTTTTGTTTATCGCAGCCAGCTGAAGAAAAAATATCTGTACCGCAAATTGAATTGGTTACGGCATGAACATCGCATCGAACATCGTAATTGTTGTACAGGCGCGGATGTCGTCGACAAGATTGCCCGGCAAGGTGATGATGCCCGTATTAGGTAAAACCCTGTTAGCAAGAATGGTGGAACGCTTACAACAGTCGGGTTATCCAGCCACCATTGTCATAGCGATACCTGATGCGATTGAAGATAATATCATTGAACAGGAGGTGCATCGGTTGGGGCTCCAATGCTTCCGGGGCAATATGAATAACTTGCTGGACAGGCACTACCGGGCCGCCAAAGCCTTTAATGCTGATGTTGTATTAAAAATTCCGTCAGATTGCCCGTTAATTGATCCAAAGGCGATCGATCAGTCGCTCGGTTATTTTTTTGCTAATAATTACGACTTTGTAAGTAACCTGCACCCGGCAACCTGGCCCGATGGCAACGATGTTGAGATCATGACGATGCCTTGCCTTGAAAAAACATGGCATGAAGCATCTTCAAAATTGGAGTTGGAGCATACCACTCCATATATCTGGGAAAACACTCAAAAATTCAGCATAGGTAATGTAGCGTGGGCCACGGGTTTTGACTATTCCATGAGTCACCGTTTTACCATTGATTACCCGGAAGACTATGAGTTTATCACCCGTATATACGAAGAATTGCACCCTGCTAACCCTAATTTTTCTTGCGAAGACATATTACTGCTACTAGCTGCCAAGCCTGAGCTATTTAACATCAATAAAAAATATGCCGGTGTTAACTGGTACCGGCACCATCTAAATGAGCTTAAAACAGTATCGGCAGCACAAACCAAACTGGCCTAAAAAAGAGAGATGAACAAACAAGAGCTTGAAAAAACTGCATTAAAAGTACGTGAACACATAGTACGCTTGTCTACCAATGGCGGCTGCTTTACCGGCGCATCGCTTTCGGCGGTAGACCTGATCGTATACCTGTACACGAACTTTCTAAACATCAACTCGGGTAATTTAAACGATGAAAACCGCGATTACCTTTTTTTATCAAAAGGGCACGATGTCCCGGCCTTATACGGCACATTAGCCGAATTAGGTATTCTGGAAAAAGAGCGCCTGGCTAATCATCTTACCACCAATGATCACATTTATTGGCATCCCAACACGCATATCCCGGGTATAGAATTTCATTCCGGATCCCTTGGGCACTTACCATCAGTTGCTATAGGTGTTGCCATGGATATAAAAATGCGTAAAGGCAGTAACAACGTAGTTTGCATTTTAGGTGATGGCGAACTCAATGAAGGCTCCTGTTGGGAAGCGGTTTTGGTTGCAAATGCCTATGAACTGGATAACCTTGTGTTTGTAATTGACCGCAACCAATTCCAGGCGAACGTGCGTACAGAAGAATTGATCCCATTAGAGCCACTGCATAATAAATTCACCGCGTTCGGGGCCGCGGTTACCCGGATCAACGGGCATGATTTTGATGAATTGCACAAAGCATTTTCCCGCTTTCCGTTCGGCAAGGGCCGCTTAAATGTATTAATAGCTGATACCATTCGTGGCAAAGGCCTGCCAAGTATACAGGAGCGTGCCGATAGATGGTTCTGCAATTTCACCCCCAATGAAGTACAACAATTACTTGAAGAGCTGCACGGCAACAATAACACTGAATTAACCTCTGAAACCTTAATTGTAAGATAATGACTTACGAAGAACTTCTAACAGCCATTGCCAGCGCCAATGAACAAGTGGTTGTAATGACTGCTGAGAACCGCGCGTTGGTACGCAACCTTCCGGGTATTTTGGGTAACCGCTTTATTGATACCGGCATAACAGAACAAACTTTGGTAGGTGCAGCCGCAGGCCTTGCCTTGCGCGGACGCATCCCTGTGGTGCACGCACTTGCATCATTTTTAACGATGCGTGCTTTTGAATTTGTACGTACTGATGCTGGCATACCTAATCTGCCTTTAAAACTCAGTGGTTTTATACCGGGCTTTTTGTCGGATGCTAACGGACCTACCCACCAGGCTATTGAGGATGTGGCTTTAATGCGCGGCATCCCCAACATGACGGTGTTTGCACCCGCAGATGAAGATGACCTGGTAAAAATGCTTCCGTATATCTGGCAATCCGCATCGCCGGCTTATACGCGTATCAATACCCGTAAGACCGATTATATACATGCCGAATTTGCATTAGGTAAAGCGGAAGTGATTAGCGAGGGTAGTGATGTCACTATTCTGACTTACGGCCTTTTGTTTGAACAAGCCTTGATCGCCAGGGAAATACTATTGGCTGAGGGAATGTCTGTAGGCCTGGTAAATATGCGCAGTTTGAAACCGGTTGACGGATCAGCAATATTAAAAGCTTCGCAAAGCGATTTAGTGGTTACACTTGAGGATCATTTTATAACTGGCGGCCTTTACACTATTGTTGCAGAAGTGCTGCTAAAACACCAAAAAACCGCCAACGTATTAGCTATCGCACTTAATGAGCGATGGTTTAGGCCTGCCTTATTACCAGCCGTACTGGAGTATGAAGGCTTTACCGGCAAACAGATAGCCGAGCAAATACTGGGCTATCAAACCCAATATAAACAACCCCTGATTTCAACACCACATTTTACAGAATAAAGTTATGGCAAATAAAGTAGCTTTTAACGAGAACTACCCCGACATCAGCCAGTCTGATATATTATATCAAAGGGCACTTAAGGTACAAAAACCTGTTACCCAAACACTGGCTAAAGGTCCGGGCCAATTTACCAGGGGCATAGCGCCTAAATACCTGGTCAAGGGAACAGGATCACATGTATGGGATGTTGACGGAAATGAATATATCGATTTTAACGCGGCCATAGGGCCACTGTCTTTGGGATACGCTTATCCCGCAGTTGATGAGGCCATTAAAGCCCAATTAACAAACGGTATCACCTTTTCACTAATGCACCCCCTTGAGGTGGAGTTATCAGAGTTGATACAAAAGGTTATTCCTAATGCCGAAGCTGTAAAAATATCAAAAACCGGTGCCGACGTTTGCTCTGCGGCGATCAGGGTTGCGCGTGCTTTTACTAAGCGCGATAAAGTTTTTTGCTGCGGATATCATGGCTGGCATGACTGGTACATCGGGATCACCAGCCGTAACGCAGGTATTCCTGAAGCAATTCAGGAGATGACTTATACTTTTGAGTACAATGATATTAAGGCAGTGAAAGCCGCACTTGATGAAACTGTTGCAGCTTTAATACTTGAGCCCTTTATTTTTGAAACACCAAAACCCGGCTACCTGCAGGAACTGGCCGATGTATGTAAGGCCAACGGTACGCTACTGATATTTGACGAAATGTGGACCGGTTTCCGTATTGCTATTGGTGGCGCCCAAGAATACTTTGGTGTGAAGCCTGACTTGGCTGTTTACTCAAAAGCATGCGCTAATGGAATGCCCTTGGCATTATTAACAGGCCGTGCCGATGTAATGGAACTATTTAATACGGAGGTATTTAGTTACACAACTTTTGGTGGTGAGGCGCTTTCTATGGCAGCTTGTATCGCCACAATAAATGAACTGATTGATTGTGATGTTCCAAAATATCTTGATGAAAAAGGGGCTTTTTTAAAAGATGGTTATAACAGCATTGCAATAGAACTGGGTATGGATCAATACACCCGCTGTGTAGGTTACAACTGCCGCACCATGGTGACCTTTACTCCTGAAGCAGGTAACGGCCTGGAACTAAAAACACTGATGCAGCAGGAGATGATTAAACGAGGCATCCTTTGGGCTGGTTTTCATAACGTGTGCTTTAGCCATAGTCTGGACGATATTAATTACACTTTATCTGCTTATCGCGATGTGTTGCCGATATTAAAAGAAGCCATTTTGGGCGGTAATATTAAATCGTATCTGAAGGGCGAAATACTCGAAACCGTATTTCGAAAGGTGAGCAACTATAATATCAAGCCTAAGGCGGTAATGTAATGGAATTATTCAGCTTGAAAGGCAAAACAGCCATTATAACGGGGGCACTGGGGCTTATCGGCCGCAAGCATTGCGAGGCGCTGGCAATGGCCGGAGCAAATGTGGTAGTTGCAGATATCAACGAGCAAAAAGCGCAGGAATACGCTAAACAGCTTGGCACAAAACACTTAGGTGTTTTATTGGACGTGACAGTTAAAGCGTCTGTTAAGGCTGCATTGACTATAATACTGAGCCGATATCAAGCTATTGACATCCTGGTTAACAATGCCGCCATTAACGACATGTTCGAGAACCCGGCATTGGCCAAAGAGTTATCTGCATTTGAGAACTACCCGCTTGAAGCTTTTCAACGTTCAATGGATGTTAACGTTACCGGCGTATTTTTATGTGCGCAGGTTTTTGGCGCACAAATGGCCAAACAAAGCCGCGGCAGCATTATCAACGTAGCATCAACCTATGGCATAGTTGGCCCCGACCAAACTATTTACCGCAATGCTGAGGGCGAACAGACTTTTTATAAATCTGCCGCTTACCCGGTTACTAAAGGTGCAGTGATCAATTTCACCCGTTTTCTGGCCGCTTATTGGGGTAATAAAGGTGTCAGAGTAAATACGTTGTCACCCGGAGGAGTTGAAAACGGCCAAGACAAATTTTTCATTCAAAATTATTCATCAAAAACTTTATTGGGCCGCATGGCTACCGCTGACGATTACCAGGGCGCCTTAATATTCCTGGCCAGCGATGCATCGGCTTATATGACCGGCGCCAACCTGGTGGTTGACGGTGGATGGACAGCTATTTAAAACCCTAAAACATGAAAGACCTATTACAACAAAAAGCAGTTCGCATTAAGCTACTAATAACTGATTGCGATGGTGTACTAACCGATGGTGGTGTATATTACGGTGAGGACGGCGAATCCCTGAAAAAGTTCAACATCCGCGATGGCATGGGTGTTGAGCGCCTGCGTAAACTGGCATTGGTAGATACCGCGATTATTACCGGCGAAAAATCACCGTCAGTGATTAAACGCGCCGAAAAATTAAACATCACTGAGCTTCACCTTTTTGTAAAAGATAAACCAGCTGTGCTGGCGGGCATCATCCAAAAACTAAGCTTAAAACCAGATGAGGTGGCTTATATAGGCGATGATTATAACGACGCAGAGATAATGAAACTGGTAGGACTGGCTGCCTGCCCGGCGGACGCGTTACCCGGCATCAAAGCTATTGCGGACTATATTTGCCATATCAAAAGCGGTGAAGGCTGTTTCCGCGAGTTTGCGGAACTGATCATTGAAGCGAAAGAGGCCTTCGTGCCAGCCGGCTCTATGAAAAATGGCGTTGTTACTTTGCGTAATGGCCGTAATATTGGCGATGGTGCCCCTTGCTACATCATAGCCGAAATCGGTATAAACCATAACGGATCGCTTGAAATTACAAAAAAATTGATAGATGAAGCCGTAACTGCCGGTGCGGATGCCGTAAAGTTTCAAAAACGTACCCCTGAAATCTGTGTACCTAAAGATCAATGGGAAATAATGCGAGACACCCCGTGGGGACGTATGTCATACATAGACTATAAACGCAAAACAGAATTTGGGGTGGCCGAATATGCTACAATCGACCAATATTGTAAAAAAGCGGGCATCGATTGGTTTGTTTCAGCATGGGACGTCCCTTCGGTTGATTTTATGGAACAGTTTGATACAATTATATATAAACTAGCTTCCGCGTCATTAACCGATTATAAGCTGATAGCACGGATTTTAAAAACGGGCCGTCCGCTGATGCTGTCGACAGGTATGTCTACCATGAAAGAGATAGAAAATGCCATGGCGTTTATAAATGATTACGATTCGGCTTACCCTTTATTTGTGGCACACGCTACGTCGGCATACCCGTGCCGGCCCGAAGAATTGAATTTGAAAATGATCGAAACGCTTGGTAATAAATTCCCGGGAGTACCAATCGGCTATTCGGGCCATGAAACAGGCTTGGCTACTACCATAAGTGCAGTTGCAATGGGAGCCACATTTGTAGAGCGCCACTTTACGCTTGACCGTGCCATGTGGGGATCAGACCACGCGGCTTCTGTAGAGCCACAGGGCCTGCAACGTTTGGTACGCGATATCCGTGATGTGGAAACAGCTATTGGCGACGGCATCAAAAAAGTGTATGAGTCTGAACTATCGCCTATGAGAAGGCTGCGCGTAAATATCAGCGAGGAGTTTAAAGAAAAGACACCACTTAGCTAATGCCGCAAGAGAACATTGTAACCATTACCACTATAATACTCTTTAATTGTGCAACTATTTTAATTGCATGGGAAAGAATTCTGCCTTACCGTAAAGGCCTTCCTTTTTTCAGGGAGGGCTTTTGGGTTGATTTGGTTTGGTATACCATTATTCAAAGTTACTTTTTAAAGATCCTGATCTTTGATTATCTCATTTCGCCGTTAAGCCAACATTTGGATTTTTCGAAGATCCAGTTTGTAAGTCATTGGCCGGTAATCGTGCAAGTTTTGTTCTTTCTGTTTACGCATGATTTATACATTTACCTTTTCCATCGCTTCCAGCACTCAAATAAGCTATTCTGGCGCATTCATGAAGCGCATCATTCTGGTAAACAGGTGGACTTCTTAGCCGGGTCGCGGTCGCATATTATGGAGATAGTTATCAACCAAACCATAGAGTTCGCGCCCATTATCTTGTTAGGTGCGGCACCTGAAGTGATACCGATAAAGGCTTTGCTCGACGCCGTTTTTGGAATGTTCATCCACGCCAATATTCGTGTGAACCTGGGTAAGTTTAAATATTTTTTCAATACGCCACAACTACATTTATGGCATCATGCCAATTACCAAGAAGTATTTCACGCTAACTTCTCTACCAAATTTTCCGTTTGGGATTATCTTTTCGGAACAATTTATGATCCCCATCATGCTCCCGGTAACAGACCTGAAAATTGGGGGCTACCGTATTCTTACCCACGTGATTATTTTTTACAGCATGCGTTTTCTGTCAGGCGATTTGATGAACAGAAGTTACTAACATACCGGTGGTTTAAATGGTATTATGAACTTCGGCCTTATTGTATGGAAAAAATAAGCAAACTCAGACGTAAACAACACATTTAGTAACCCGTTGGTGGGTCACTAAACAATTATAATTATTAACAATTAATACTGTGGCCTGGATATATTTAATTATAGCTGCTGCCTGTGAAACAGCATGGACGTTTTCGTTAAAGCTCATGAAGTTTAACGACCTTATAAAACTGAACGGCAGTACTGCGTTTAATTTAAGCGTGAGCCTGCCTATCATTTTACCATTTGCTGGTTATATTGTATTTGGTATTATCAACGTCTATTTTTTTTCGCAGGCAGTTAAGCAACTACCTATGGCCATGGCCTTTGCCGTGTGGACAGCCATTAGTCTCACATTTATTAAACTAGCAGAGATGTTTTTTTTAAAGCAGTCGATTTCCCTACCCGAAGCTTTGTTCATACTACTAATCATGATAGGCATTGCAGGGCTAAAATATTACGCGCCGGCACAGTGATCAAATTACGAAAAAGGGGCAATGGTGGAATACTGGATTTCATCAAGTTTTAGGGAACCCTCTTACTCCAAATTAGAAGCATTTAAAGAATAAACTACAGATCCGCATCTAACTTGTTTTAATTTATGTAAAAAGCCCCTCATGTTAGCATGAGAGGCTTTTTTTGTGGTCCCGACGAGAATCGAACTCATATCTAGAGTTTAGGAAACTCCTATTCTATCCGTTGAACTACGGGACCTGTTAACGTGCAAACGCGTGGAAATGCAGATCTGCAAATTGAATTGCAAAGGTGCAAATTATACCTCATTTGTCAAAGCCATTTGTGCATCATCTGCAACGCTCCACATTTACTATCTTATGCCCGATCCGTTTGGCATTTCATCAGCAGCGGTTACAAAGCTTAGCTTGCCCTCAGCATCTTCTGCCATCAGGATCATTCCCTGTGAAAGGATACCTTTAATCTCGCGCGGTTCCAGGTTTACCAGGATGCTTACTTTTTTACCGATGATGCCTTCCGGTTCGTATTGCTCCGCCAGGCCAGATACCACAGTGCGCTGATCTATTCCGGTATCGACCGTCAATTTTAACAATTTTTTAGTTTTGGCAACCTTCTCGGCCGTTAAAATCGTACCGGTACGGATGTCCATTGTAGCGAAGGTATCAAACGTGATGTTGCTTTTTGCCGGTGTTACTTTTACTTCTACAGGCACAACGGCTGCTTTCTTTTTGTCCGCTAGTTTTTGAATTTGGGCATCCATCGCCTCATCCTCCACCTTCTCAAACAATAAGGCGGCAGGATTCAGTTGATGTCCATTTGCAAACGTGAGTTGTTCATTAAAAGCCACATTATCAACGCCCAGGTTTAGCATATTGAAGATCTTTTTAGCGGTGGCGGGTAGAAATGGCTGCAGGCAGGTAGCTAAGTGGCCAATCAATACCAGGTTGTTGTGCAAGGCAGTTTTGGCCGCTTCAGGATTATTTTTAATTGTTTTCCAGGGCTCTTGCTCAGTAAGGTAACGATTGCCCAAACGGGCAATATCCATTACATTCTGCATGGCCGCGCGGAAACGATAACTCTCCAGGTTTTTCCCCAGCTCGCCATAATGCACGCCGAGTTCAGCCTCCAATTTAGCATCGGTTAATTTAAGAGCAGCATTTTCGCTTTCTATCTTCCCTTCATAGTATTTATGCATCAGGATCATTACCCGGTTAACGTAGTTACCTAAAATGGCCACCAGCTCGTTATTTACACGGGCCTGGTAATCTTTCCAGGTAAATTCGCTGTCGCTGGTTTCCGGGAGAATGGATGTGAGCACATAGCGCAACTCATCCTGCTTACCCGGAAATTCTTCCAGGTATTCGTGCAGCCAAACAGCGTGGTTGCGGGAAGTAGATAGTTTATCACCCTCCAGGTTCAAAAACTCGTTCGCTGGCACATTTTGCGGCAGAATATAGTCGCCGTGGGCCTTTAATATCGCCGGGAAAATGATACAATGAAACACAATATTATCCTTACCAATAAAGTGCATCAGGCAGGCATCGTCTTCGGTATTAGCTTGCTTTTTCCAGTATTGCTGCCAGTCTTTACCGTTATCAATAGCCCATTGTTTGGTGGCCGAGATATACCCTATCGGGGCATCCATCCAAACGTAAAGCTTTTTGCCTTTCGCTTCTGCCAGGGGTACATCAATACCCCAATCCAGGTCGCGGGTCATGGAGCGGGGCTGCAGGCCCGATTTTAACCAGGAGCGGCACTGCCCAAATACATTCACCTTCCACTCTCCTTCTTTCTCGTCTATCCATTTTTCCAGCCAGGGCTGGTATTTGTCCAGGGGCAGGTACCAGTGTTTGGTAGGTTTTAGCACGGGCTTTTTACTGCTCAGGGTAGATATCGGGTCGATCAGATCCGTTGGGTTGAGTGAGGTGCCGCAGTTTTCGCACTGGTCGCCGTAAGCGCGGTCGTAGCTGCAAACGGGGCAGGTACCGGTAATGTAGCGGTCGGCGAGGAACTGGTCGAAATCTTCATCGTAGTATTGCTCCGAGAATTTCTCAATGAACTCGCCTTTTTCGTATAAATTCAGGAAAAACTCCTGTGAAAGATCATGGTGAATAGCAGATGAGGTGCGGTGATAGATATCAAATGAGATCCCGAATTCTTCAAAGCTGTCTTTGATTTGTTTGTGATACTTATCGATGATAGCCGTTGGGGTAGTATTTTCCTTTTTAGCTTTTATAGTGATTGCTGCGCCATGCTCGTCGGATCCGCAAATGTATACCACATCCTTTTTCATCAACCGCAAGTAGCGCACAAATATATCTGCAGGCAAATACGCACCGGCCAGGTGGCCTATGTGCAGCGGACCGTTTGCATAAGGCAAAGCCGAGGTAATGGTGTATCTTTTATACTTATTAAGTTGCGACATTAAACGGGGATGTTTATTATTTCGCAAAGATAAGTTTTTAGTCGGGAAGTTGGGAGCGGTTGGGGAAGTCCGAAAATGCGATGACGGGAAGCAAGGAAAAAAAGGAAGTCGCCGCGCGAAAGGCTGAGATATAAAATTCTTAAAAAACGCCGCGTGTTCCACTTCGTGATAGTGGAACACGCAAATCTCGTTTATAACTGACTGTCAGCGCTTTATACGATTAACCTGGAACAGATTGGAACATCCCTGATCTTTAATTAAACCCCGTAATTAATTAAATGTCAGACACTTATTCAATATTTAGATAGTTCAAAAAAGCAAAGTGGAACACGCTGGTGGAACAAGTTGGAACAAAAACTTCCCTGTGTCGTCCTGACAAAAGTTGACACTGTTGATGGTTAATCCTGTTATAGGTTTACATTTTAATTTTACTCTTGTAAAGGTGTATCGTCCTGCAAATAGTTTAAACTTTTGCTGATCAATCCGGGTTAGCTTTGTATCCCTATCAACACCTTGAACGGAAATTATCAAATCCGCTATACCTGACTTATTTTTTGTTTATTCGCTTTAACAAATCTTACTGACTTATGCGGACTTTCGGACTATCGGACCAAAATCCCCCCTACCTTCAAAAAGGCGATAAAATTGCCATTACCTGCCCGGCTAAAAAGCTGCCCATCCCCATGACGGATGCTATCAATTTGCTGGAAAGCTGGGGCCTTGAGGTGGTTTTGGGCGAAACCGTTAGCGCGGCTCACCACCAGTTTGCGGGCGACGATCATCTAAGGGCTAAAGATCTGCAGCGCTTTATCGACGATGACAGTATCAAAGCCATCATAGCCGCCCGGGGTGGCTACGGCACCATCCGGATGATTGACCTGGTAGATTTCGACCGGTTAAGTACAAATCCTAAATGGCTGGTCGGCTTTAGTGATATTACTTTGCTGCATGCGCATGTAATCGCTAACTACGGGCTGCCTTGTATCCACGGGCAAATGCCGCTCAATATCCCTGATGCCTCCGCTTACTCGCTAGAGACCCTGCGCATGGCCCTGTTTGGGGATGAACTATCTTATCAAATAGCCCCTAACGCACTTAACCGGATGGGTGATGCAAACGGCATGCTCATCGGGGGCAACTTATCCCTGTTAGTGGCCTTAAACGGCTCGGTAAGCGATATGGACTACAGCGGCAAGATCTTGTTCCTGGAGGATGTTGGCGAATACCTGTACGCTATCGACCGGATGCTGCGCTGTTTAAAGCGCGCCGGAAAATTAAAGCAACTGGTGGGGCTTGTTATTGGTAGCTTTTCCGATATGAAGGATAACGAGATCCCCTTCGGTCAAACTATCCCGGAGCTGATCATGGATGTAGTCGGCGAGTACAACTATCCTGTGTGTTTTGATTTCCCGGCGGGGCACGTGCCCAATAACTGCAGCCTGGTTCTGGGTGAGGCAATTAACCTCACGGTGAAACAAGACGGCGCCACTTTAAGTTATCAGTAACAAACCTACAAATATTTTTATGGCATATTTCAGCAGCTTAAACAAGTACCGCGATTTTGGCATCCTCATCGCCCGTATTGGCCTTGGCGCCATGTTTGTTTACCACGGCTATCCAAAGTTGATAGGCGGCCCTGCCGCCTGGGCCGGTTTAGGCGCGTCCACCAGGTACGTAGGGATCCATTTCCTTCCGGTTGTTTGGGGTTTCCTGGCTGCGGTAACCGAAGCTGTTGGCGGTGCGCTGATCATGCTTGGCCTTGCCTTTCGCCCGGTGTGCCTGTTGCTGGTTGTCAACCTTATGGTAGCCGCCGCAATGCACTTCGGCAAGGGCGACGGCATGGACGGCGCAGCACATGCCGTTGAAGACGCGATCATGTTTGTCGGCTTATTCTTTATCGGGCCGGGGAAATATAGCGTGGATAAGAAATAAAAAAGCCCTGTTTGCAGGGCTAAATCATTTCGGCTGTTAATTAACACAAAGCGCGCTATTACGGAACACAAAGCTTTGAATGTGCAAGGCAAGTTAACTCTTTTCACCTTTTGTGGTTCAGGGTAAACCTCACTACCTGAATCTTATTTCCGCTTTTCGTGTCTATTTATGCGCTTTACGTAACTAAAAACTATTTGCGATTAATTTAAAGCATCGCCAAGGCCTTTCAAATAGGCGTCATCGATATCACCGGAGGCTGAGGACATATATTTATTCAGCTTCTCGGCATCGGCAGCAAACAGCTCCTTCAATACTTTCTTTTTGGGGTTAAATTTAACCGGTGCATTGCTTCCATTCGCCATAAAGTAAAAGTAGGTTGGCTCGTAAGAATCGAATTTGTTCCCGGTAGAGGTCATGCCGTTGGTTTGGTAATTGGCTTTCATGTAACGAATGATGATCTGCTTGTAGATCTTATATTTCGCACCATTCGCCAACACTTGCACATAATGGGATGGATCTATCGCGGGTACAAAAGCCAGGGTGTAGGCTTTACCCTTGCTGTCAAACAGGCTTATTTCCATTATGCTTGCACGGGCTACTTTAGTAACACTCTTTTCATCAGTGGTAGAAATAATATCCCCGCCCATCATATCATAATTAAACAGCATAGCCGGATTTTGTACAACAGCACCCTCGGTATTAATAGCGAAACCATGCATCCAGCCTTCAGATAAGTAGCGGTTGCCCTGCACTTCCGTAGTTGCCTGGAAACTGCCCATTACCGTTGACGTACCTGCATCACTGTGCACACTAAAAATATTCCCGCTGTTTGTGGTAGCAACTGCGCCATCCCCGGCCGGCAGTGTAACGTTTACGCCGCCCTCTTTAATAGCGGCCGTGGCTTCGCCATAACCTTTTGCGGTAACCACGAGTTTAGATGCCGGATCGGCCCTGAGCATATAAGAACCATCAGGATCGCTGTAGGTGGCGTAGCTGTGCTGTGCATCTCTTACAAAGGCAAAAGGTACGGGCTTGCCAGCTCCATCAACTACCATACCTTGTACGGCTACCGTTTGGCCGAAAGAAACTCCTGCAAATAAAATTGAGGCAAGTAAAATGTTGATTTTTTTCATGAGTGGTGTGGTTTTGGTTTAAATAAGGCTAAGGTTATAATGATTTTCTCTGTTTAGACGATAAAAGATCTTAAAGGTTTAGTTGGCTTACCAAAATAATAAACTACTGCAACCGACGCCCAAAATTCTTGAAACAATAAACATCACTCTGTTAAAACAGCCGGAAACACTGCAAAACAATATACCCTTTTTCCAACCGCAAATTAAGTTTTTATTTGATTACGCAAAGCTAGTTTGAGCATTACCAAAGTTAAACGAGTAATAAATCAATTCTGAATAACAAGTAAGAAAATAGTTGTGACACGAGGGGGTAAATCTATTACAGGGTGGACCAAAATTGATCAAATCTATCAATTTTCAAATTGACCGGTCACGTGGTCAATATCCACCACTAGCTTCATAATAACTCCAAAAGTATCCCCAGATTATATTTCATTAATATATCCGTTTACACTCCACTCAACAAAAAAGCCGTCTCATATTTCTACAAGACGGCTTTACATTTAATGATCGGTCGGTGACAGACTATTTTTGATACTGATCAAGGTTTGTCCGTGCAGCAGAACCAAATACGGAGTAGCTAAACCCACCCTTAAACAAGGCAAGAGCTTCCGTGAATGTATACTGTTTCTCAACATAGTCTACAATGAAAGCTGGAACAGTAACCGAGATAGGGGTTGACTGAACCGCTAAAATGTCCTTCACATCATCCGGATTTACAACAATAGAAAACTGCGAGTAAGTTGCACCAGCACCTGTACCCGTTTTAGTAAACGACACGCGATATCTGATTGTCCCGGTGAAATACCCGCCCGCAACTTCAAATTGGCGAGGAGTGTTTGGTATAAATACTGCCGTATGCCCTTCACCAAAGCCATAGTTACCAGCTGCTGGTGTTCTTGTGAAAGCGTGATCATACGGGCCGGCAAAATCATTTCCAATCGCATTATAATACTTAATACCAAAGTTACCACTGATCACTTGCCCCTGGGCATCTTTAATAGCAATCGGTAACAGGTAACTTTTAGCAGGATCTAATTTGTTCTTGTAAAAAGTAACCGTAATTATCTGTGTTCGTGTATTCGCAGGAATTACAACCGAAGTTTTGTCCATCACGTAAGAACCGGCTGGAAATGCCTCATAAACAACCGCAGTCTGCAGTTTATTATAGGCGTCGATGTTAGCCTGATCCACACCCAAGGAAACTGTTAAATCTGTGGTAAGTGGCTTTGGTGATGACACGTTAACAGCAAACTGCCGTACAATTGTATCCTTATTCTCGGTTAAAGAACTAACCCCTGAAAGGCCACCCAACGGTATATCAATTGTAGTACCTACCGCGGCAAAGTCTACAAAGTTCTTGTCTTTAAGGCAAGAGCTAAAACTTACCATTGCCAAAAGGCCTAATATAATGGCAAGGTTTTTTATTAATAATCTCTTTTTCATTTTTAATGTTTTAAAATATAAATACTATTGTCAGCATTATGATCACTTACAAAAAGCAATCTTTATGGTTGCCAGAATATTTTTGAAGTAAAGGGATCAATAGTACCTTCGGCACCCACCGCAGCGGAATTTTGCTGATATTCTGAAGTTGGATAGAACACCCGGTTAGGGATGATGTTACCAATTGCTTTAGTATCAATTGACCGTGGAACGCCTGCCGGGAAACCGGTTCTTTTAAATTCATTGAAGCCTTCAAAGAAACTGTAACCGTTCATCGCAATATACTTTTGGGTAATAATTGCCTGCAACTTATCTGTAGAAGCTGTCCAGCCTACATTTGCCAGATTTTGGGTATAGTAAGTAGTTGCATCTGCTGCCGTTAAACCAAGGGCAACAAATGAGGCAGTGATGCCGCGTTGATAAAGGTCTTGTGCATCACCTGTGATCCATCCTCTTGTAACTGCTTCAGCCTGTAAAAACAAAGACTGTGCACTACCTAAAAGGACAGCATCCTGGGTTGGGCCTTTTAATAAACCCGGGCCAAAGTTACTAGACTTAGGATTTTGAGGCGCGTTTGGATCACCTAGAACAATACCGCGATAAACATTATCATTAGTTGTTAAAGCATACTCTTTACCCAACCTTGGGTCATTAAAGCCTCTTAACAATTCTAACGCGAAAGCACCGCCGCGTACACTGGTACCAACTGGGTTACCACTGATATCAGTACCGAAGTTTCTCCAGAAAGGGCTTTGCTGTCCTTCGAAACCACTGCCGGTATAACCAGGGTTAGCTGCAACGGTAAAGTCATCTGTAACATAATCGTTGCCTGCTGCTGCTGGTAATGCAGCCTTTGCAGTAGCACCATTGGTTTTACTTTGGCGAATGGCCAGGCGTAAGATCAGCGTATTTGCAAAACGTTTCCATTTAGCCATATCACCTTTAAAAATGATGTCGGATGCACCGGGATCGGTAGCGCTGCCATTGGCATCAATAAGGGCCTTTGCAGCCGTTAATTGAACTACCAGATCGGCGTAAATATCGGCGCCTTTATCGTATTTAGGGAACAGGTAAGTACTCGCCTGGAAAGCCTGGGTATACGGCACATTATTATAAACGTCTACCAGTTGCTGAAAGTCATAAGCCTTCATGATCATGGCGATCGCCTTGAACTTGGCAAAAGCAGGATCGGCGCTGATGACCTCTAAGTTGTTAAAATTCGTTGCATTTCCAAATAAGGTTCCAAAAACATTAAAGTTATCCGTTGTAAACTGGTACTGCTGTAAAGCAGGGCTTGGCACAAAGTTACCGCTTGGGGCTGCGTAGCCAACCCAAATCCCGTACACGTTAAAGCTCAGGTTAGGAATATCTGCCGCAACCTTTTCAGCACCTGACAATGCGAATTGCGGAGTAGTAACCGAAGGTGTGTTTGGATTCACCTCCTGGCTTAGAAAGTCTTTCTTACAACCGGATAATATGGCACCCGTTGCCAGAAAAGCTGCTATGATTGATGTATACTTTTTCATTTTCGTATTATTTAAAATGTTACTTTAAGATCGGCACCATAAATTCTCTGGCCCGGAACCTGGTTTGCACTTGTTACACCCACTGCGTTACCTGCAGTATCGCTAAATTCAGGATCGCTCCAAGGATTGTTCTTAGGTTTCCACAAGAACAGGTTACGACCGGTGAATGAAAGGTTTAAGCCTTTGATGTAACGGGTGTTTTTAACAAACTGGGTTAAGTTAAAGTTAAGGTTGATTTCGCGCAGTTTCCAGAATGCAGCGCTCGATACACGAGGCTGATTGGTGGAGTTGTAAGCAGAACTCTGCCAGAAACCGTAATTACCGTCCTGAACGGTGATGTTAGTATTTGGTGTATACACCGGCGCAGCAGCAGTACCTGTGTTGATAACAGAACCTGGGTAAACGAAACGCTGACGGCCTGCTAATGTAGAGATCAATGAAGAACCTGCAAAGTTCAGGGTGCCACCAATAGAGTTATAAATGATGTTTCCACCGCGGTATTCAGCGGTTGCGCCAAGGCTAACAAATTTGTAGCCGAAAGTGTTGGTTACACCAAAGATATACTTAGGCGTAGTACGGCCAAAGTTTACCTGGGTTGGGTTTAATGATGGCAAACCGGTAGTAGCGCTTACAATAACGTTACCGTTAGGGTCACGATTCATATCGGTACCTTTGTAAACGGGGAAAGGCTGGCCTACCACTGCGGTGATACCGCCACCAAGATCTAACTGGTCGATACCAGGGATAAGAGATAAAACCTTTGAATCATTGATAGAGAAGTTACCGCCGAGTTCCCATGTAAAGCCCCCTCTTGGCTGCTGAACGATGAAGCCTCTTGCCTCAAATTCACCACCGCTTGATTGAATTTCACCTGCATTAATTACCGTTGAGCTGAAACCTGTTGAACTGGAAGTGTTAACCGTTAAAGTTTGATTTTTACTGTTTTGCTTGTAGTAAGTAGCTTTAACGTTTAAACGGCTATCGAAGAACGAAAACTCACCACCTGTTTCAATTTCCGAGATGATCTCCGGTTTAAGCGTTGGGCTGTAGTTACGTGTACCTAAACTTAAACCACCCAGTGCACCGTAAGGGAAACCGCCGGTTACACCCACGTTGTTGAAAATGCTGTACGGGCCCACAGAGATATTCCCTACACGGCTTAACGATAAGTAAAGCTTAGCGTAGTTTAAGATCTTACTGCCTTTTAAGCCCGGGATAACTTCGGTAGGGATAAAGGATACCTTACCTGATGGATAGTAGAAAGAACGGTTAACCTCAGGTAAACGAGAATCATGATCGTTTCTTAACGTACCTTCTAAAAATAAGAAATCCTTGTAACCGATGTTCAAATCAGCAAAGTAAGCTATCTGGCGGATCTTAGCATAACCAGTGCTTGCACTTGCAAAACCAGAAATGGTATTGATATTATAGAATCCATTGATCAGCAAGTTATTGCTACCTGCGGATATAACGCTTAAACCACGCTGATAAATAGTATTACCTAATAATAAGCTGGTTTTAAAATCTTTAAAGAAAGTGTAATGCAGATTGGCTGTTGCATCACCTTGCAACCTGGCGTAACCATCGCCATCGCCTGTACCATCACCAAAAACAGAAACATCTGATACCTGGCCCGGGCGACTGCCTGAAGCGAAGCTACCCTGTACACTACCTGCTCCGTAAGGATCGCTTACTGAATACGGGCTAAAATTAACCTGTGCAGCAGTATTGCGTTGCTGAAAGTTACCAAAGTTTTGAGAGACGTTGTATTGTACATCTAACCATTTTGTTGGGCTCAGTGTTAATTTCAAGTTAGAAAGAAACACATCTTTTTGCCTGTTGCTGCGTGCGTTATCAGTGATCCAGTATGGGTTAACTGCGTAAGCATCATAAAAATCGCTAGGGTTAGAGAATGTACCGGTGGTAGAGTTTTGGAATTGTTTGATATCCAAAAACGCAGGCCACTGTAAAACAGTAGTATAAAGTAAAGCCCCGTTGTAACCTACACCATAGGTGCTGATGCTGCTACGGGTGTATGAAGCAGAATAGTCTACTTTAAAGATCCCGAAAGTTCTTGCACCTCTTACGCTTACCGCTGTACGGGTACTTTTATCTTTTGGAACAACACCTTTGTCGATTACATTCTGAGCAGAAAAGTAGAAAGAGTTTTTTGCATCACCCTGTTGAAATGCAACCTGGTTTTGTTCAACTATACCTCTGTTGAAGAAAGAAGTAATAGGATTTTGTTTTAAAGCTGAATAGGTTGCGGTTAATACCGGGAAACCGTTGTTTGCAGCATTACCTTGTGCAACAGTAGCTGTTGGGCCACCGGCAGGATAACCAACCTGAACCTGGCTGCCATCAAAAGCAGGCCCGTACAATTGGTTTTCATAAGGGGTGTATCTTGAGAAGCCGGTAACCGGATCTACATAAGGATCGCCTTCACCGCCATAAGGGCCGTAATTACGTTGCAACTCAGGGAAAAAGCCTACAGTTTTAAACTGAAAAGAGTTACCATAAGTGATAACCGGTTTGCCATCACCTGTACCACGTTTGGTGGTGATGATGATTGCACCGTTTGATGCTTCAGAACCGTAGATAGCAGCAGCACCGGCACCTTTCAGGATTTGTGTTTCAGCAATATCATCAGGATTGATGGAAGAAATGGTTCCACCCGGGATCGGCACACCATCTAATACGATCAATGCAGTATTGTTACCGGATAATGATCGGTTACCACGAAGCGTGATACGCAAACGCGGATCGATACTGTTATCGATAGTTTGTACGGCCAAACCAGCAACCTTCGCGGTTAAACCATTTGCAAAGTTAGTAACGTTAGTCTGGTTGATTTCTTTACCGCTAACACGGGTAGTAGCATAACCCAACTCTTTAGCAGCACGCTTAACACCCAAAGCGCCGGTTACAACAACCTCGCTGATGGTGTTCATTGAAGACTCAAGCGTAACGTTGATCACATCGCTGGAACCAACTTTAATTTCCTGGGTTGAATAACCCAAAAAAGATACTTGTAAAGTAGCCCCGGCAGGAACATTAAGGGTGAACTTACCGGTTGTTGTAGTTTGGGTACCGATGGTGGTCCCTTTTACTTTTACAGTAGCTCCTGGAACAGGCAAGCCATCATCTTTGGCCATTACTGTACCGGATACCGTACGATTTTGTGCAAATACCTGTGTTACGCATAACATCAGGAAACACAAACTTACTAGTAGAAGTTTTTTCATGTTTGTTAATAAATAAGATCAGTTAATAGTTAATTAATTACTAAAGTAGTGTTACGCTATCAATAAATCAAATGATTTGTAAAAAAAAGCACCGTTTTGTTAAAATAAGTTAAAAAGTGTAAAAAAGTAAATAATTATAGTACTATGTATTGCATAATACATTCTTAAACATATATCTTTGTGCTATGATTGTTGAGAACACACAAACCCAAATGAGAAAGGGCATACTGGAGTATTGCATCCTCTCTGTTATTGCAAAGGGCGAGATCTATGCTTCGGATATCATTGCCGAGCTAAAGAAAGCGCGCCTGCTTGTTGTTGAGGGTACGCTATATCCTCTCCTAACCCGGTTGAAAAACAACGGCTTACTCTCCTACAACTGGGTAGAGTCTACCTCCGGCCCGCCCCGAAAATACTATGTGCTGAGCGACGAAGGCCGCAAGGTACTGGAGCAACTGGATAACACCTGGCAGGAACTGGCGTTCGCCGTACAAACCGCTATCGGCGACCGAAAAAATTAATCACCTATAATTATCACCCATCATGAATAAAACTATTATCATCAATATAAACGGCACCGTTTTTCATATAGAAGAAGATGCCTACGAGCTCCTGAAAACTTATATGACCGATGTAACGCGTCATTTTATGAACTCTGCCGATAGCCTGGAGATCACCACCGATATCGAAAACCGCATTGCAGAGATGTTTGCAGATATTTTAACCCGCGAAGGCAAACAAGTTATTATTGCACAGGATGTTAAGGCCGTTGTGGAACAAATGGGCTCGGTAGCTGATTTTGAATCGGCCGAGGAAGACGGTATTAAAACCGGCAACCTGTTTGGGTACACAACCGAAAACCGCAGGCTGTTCCGCGATGCCGACGATCACCTGGTTGGCGGCGTAGCTGCAGGTATTGCCAATTATTTTGATATCGACGCCCTTTGGGTGCGTTTGGCCTTTGTTTTATTTAGCGGCGCCGGTGGTGTTGGCTTCTTATTATACATTGTTTTGTGGATTGTAGTGCCCAAAGCCAATACCCGCGCCGACCGTATGGCGATGAAAGGCCAAAAGCTGGACCTGCAGGGTTTTAAGCTGAACTTTGAGCAGGAGATCAGCAATGTAAAAGGCAACCTGCACAGCCTTGGCCATGAAGCTAAACCCCTGGTATACAAAACCCGCGATTTTGCCGGTGATGTATTTGGCCATGTGGGCTCTTTTGCAGGCGGTGCCAGTAAACTGCTCCTCAAATTTATCGGATTGGTTTTACTGGTCTCCTGCTTCGGCGCATTAATAAGCTTGGTTATTGCCATTGTGATGTTTACCGCCTACGGCAGTACTTTCCTGGCGCATGTTTTCCCCTTCAATATTGTTAACCAGGAAGCTAACACCATATTTTTAGTCTGCGCGTTCCTGATGCTGGCCATGCCGCTGCTGGCGATCATCCTGGCTATTATCGGCTACGTGTTTAAAGGTAACACCGTTGGCCGTACAACAGGATCTGCCCTGTTTATGGTATGGGTAATTGCATTGAGTGTGGTGATCTACTATAGTGCCAAGGCGAGCGCTAATTTCAGGACCGGTGCAACCTTCAGTCAAACCGTCAGCATTAAACCAGCTGCCGACAGCACTTACTACTTAAAGCTGAACGATATCAAATATTTGACCGCCGATGATAGCGTGCGCCTGAAGATAAATGAGAAGTTTAACGGCCGCATTATTCTGGATGACGACGAGGATAATAACATGGATATGCCCAACAAAAACATCGACCTGTATATTGAAAGAAGCGATGTGGCAAAACCGGAGCTGGTGGAATCTTTTAGTGCACGTGGCCGTGATTATGAGGATGCGCTATTTAATGCCCGGGGCATCAGCTACCAGTTTGTACAGGAAGGTAATACCCTGCGTTTTAACCGCCGAATGGAAAAGCAAACCGACCGGTTTTGGCGCGCACAGGAACTGCACCTGGTATTGCGCATCCCAATGAACTCCAAAGTGGTAATTGATAACCAGATGGACCGTTTTGTAAGGGGCGTGAGTGTGTATGATTGCAAAGAGATCAACAAACAGGAAAGTGCCACCTCTGCCAAATTTATCATGACCGAAAATGGGCTGCAATGCAAGGTTGATACTTTAGTATTACCAAATACCACCAAGCCCGTTATTGCACCCGATACCGCTCAAAACGCGGAGTAACAACACCCATGTATCAACTATAAGCCTGCTGATTATCAGCAGGCCTATTATAAAACTGCTTGCAGTGGAAAATCCCTGCCTGTAGCGATAGCTTTGAATTGTTGAATTGCCGGGCCGGCAGCGAGCGGAAGTCCAAAAAACCTGCCATGGCCTTTTTATTAACCAGCTGAATATGGCTGGTACAATGCTACCGGTATTAAATTTTTAATAAAATGTAACCTTGACACCTGTTTATACATCTTATCTGTACAAAACTATGCTGATAACAGCCACTATTTAAAAAAAACAACACGAAGAACCTATGATAAAAACTTATATAACAATCACCGCAAAACCCGCTGTTATTTGATAGCAGTTTACTAAACACTTTTATTTACTAAAGCAAAAAAAATGAAGGGCGACCTTCCCTGGCATTTTATTGCCCAAATTTTTTTAAACCATGAAATCTATCCTCCAATATTTTTATATACTACTCATCTTTTTTATCCCGGTGGCGGCCATTGCCCAGCCTAAGAGCCCTCCGTTTGTAAGCATTAACGGCCAACTACTAAACGAAGCGGGTAAACCCATGGATTTCGCAAGCGTGACCCTGTTGCGCGTAAAAGACTCGTCGGTAGTAAAGGGAACTTTGAGCACCGACGCCGGCACTTATATTTTTGATCATGTTGCGCCGGGCAACTACCTGGTATCGGTTAGCATTGTAGGTTATCAAAGAACAATTAGCCCCGCGGTGGAAGTCACCGGCGACCGCGCTATTTTTAACGTGCCGGCTATAAAAATGCTGCAGGGCAGTAAAAGCCTCCAGGGGGTTACGGTTACCGCAGCAAAGCCACTGATAGAACGCAAAATAGACCGTACTGTAATGAACATAGAAAACAGCGTTCTGGCGGCGGGAAACACAGCGCTGGAAATCCTGGCCAGGGCGCCGGGTGTATCGTTGGATAAAGACGATAATATCAGTTTAAAGGGTAAGGAAGGTGTAACCGTTATGATCAATGACAAGCTGACCTATCTATCGGCAGCACAGCTGGCCACATTACTGCGCTCTACAGATGGCAGCACCATTAAGTCGATAGAGATCATCACCAACCCTTCTGCTAAATATGATGCGGCAGGCAATTCGGGAATCATCAATATCAAGCTAAAAAAGAATACACAGTCGGGCACTAATGGAAGCCTTACCGCAGCGGTAGCGCGCAGTAATTTTTGGCGGGAGAGCACCAATCTAAACATTAATCACAAAGAAGGCAATTTGAATGTGTTCGGTTCTTTTAGCCATGGCGACATCAAACGCGGGCACGACCTGAGCCTCAACCGTATTATAACGGATAGCCTGGGCAATAAAACTTATTTTAACCAGGTATCTACAATGCCCAACACCAATCATTACAATAATTATCGCCTTGGTGCCGACTATGACCTTACCCCAAAACACACCATTGGCTTTGTTTTAAACGGGTACGCCAATTCTGACAAGAACGATAACAATAACACCACCATCATTGGCAAGCAGTTTGGCGTAGCCGACTCTTCCCTTCGTACGACGTCGATTGTAAACCAAACGTTTAGGAACTTTGCCTTGAATTTAAACGACCGCTATAAGATTGACACCAGCGGCCAGGAGATCAGCGTAGATCTGGATTACTCTAAGTTCAGAAACAATTCAAACGCAGATTACCATACCGATTATTTTTTACCGGATGGCAGCACCCAGCACACACCGCAAGTGCTACGCAACCAAACGCCCTCATCTATTACAATATATACCGGCAAAGTTGATTACGCAAAGCCCATCACGAAAACCATCAAACTGGAGGCGGGTGCAAAGTTCAGCAATGTAAAAACGGATAATGATCTGCAGGCACAAATTGTGAGTAACGGCGAGTTTATTAATGACACCAGCCGTTCCAACCGCTTTATTTATGATGAAAAAATAAACGCGGGATACCTTAACCTGAACAAACAATTTAAGAAAACCTCGGTACAGCTGGGCCTGCGCGCAGAGCAAACAAAATCAAACGGTAACCTGATCGGCAGCAGCCCGGTAACCCGCAGCTATTTGAACTTCTTCCCAAGTGTTTTTGTCAACCAAACCATTAATGACAAGAACGAAGTCAACTTTTCTTACAGCCGCCGCATTGACCGCCCCGGGTACGACGATTTGAACCCGTTTATCTACTACCTGGATCCTTACACTTACAGCCAGGGCAATGCTTTTTTAAACCCGCAGTACACCCAAAGCTTTGAGCTGAACTATACCTATAACCATAACTTAAATCTGAGCCTGGGTTATAGCCTTACCACCGATGCCATCACCGAACTGATCCTCACGCAGGGCAATAAGTCTTTTGAAACCCACCAGAATTTAAAAACCCAGAAAAGTTATAATTTAAACGTTAATACGCCTTTTACCTTCACCAAATGGTGGACAGGTAACATCAACGTTAACGCCTTTTACCTGGGCTTCAAAACCGATTCGCTTTCTATCGTGAATTTCAATAATGGCCAATTGGCCGCACAGGCAAAACTTACACAAACTTTTATGCTCGGCAAGTATCGCGTTGAGATACTGGCCGATTACAGATCACCTTTAACCTATGGTATCTACAGCATAAAAGCCAGGTATTCGATAGATGCCGGTGTAAGCCATTCATTTGTTGATAAAAAGCTCAATGTTAAACTCGCTTGTGATGATATCTTTTTCCTCCGCAGGAATGACCTGAGCAGTCACATTTCCAACAATAATTTCGATATCCGCCAACGGAACGATAGCCGTGTTGCCAGACTAACCCTCACCTACAATTTTGGTAACAATAAAATAAAGGCCCGCCAACACCGTACCGGCGCCGATGAAGAAAGCAACCGGGTGAAAGGAGCCAACTAAGCGCAGCGGCGGCCCCCCCGCCCCCTGAAGGGGGAGCTTTTTAAACGCATGAAGGCCAACCGGGTGATCCGGTTGGCCTTTGATTTTCTTGCATCTTTGGTCTTAGCTTCTTGCTTCTAATTCTACTCCCCCTTCGGGGTGTTGGGGGGCCTGCGCTACTGCCCTACCATAAAAACGGCATTGCTGAACAGCAGCTTGCCATTTTCCCAGAAGCTGCGGAACAAGGGGTCGTCTACCATATACACTACCGAGCCGCGCCCAAGCGACTGAACGCCCAGCAGCATCCCATTAGCTACTTTGGCCTTTGATGCTGCACCGGCAAAGCCGGATACATAAGCATCTTTTTTTACCGTACCCACATTCCAGCCGCCATCGCCGAGCATCTCGTAAACGTCGTCGTTCATTTTAAGGGAGTAATAGTAGTTTGGCAAGCCGAAACCCAGCGGATGGGTGTTATCCAGGTTTAGCTTGAAAATAGCACCCGGGATACTGGAAGAAATTGCGTCGCGTTCGCGGTTAGCATATACTTTAACTTCCGCCGGCTTCTCTTTGCCTTTATCGTCCTTTTTATCTTCTTTCTTTTTTAATGACAGGTCTTTTTTATCAGCCAATAGCGATACTGCATTGTCTATGGCGATCAAACGGCCGCCGTCGCGTACCCAACCAATTAACTTTTCGGATGGGAAATTCTCATATCTGCCATCGGGAAAAATAGCTACGTCAAAGTCTGATAGTTTGGTGCGGCCCAGGTCCTGGTATTTAACAAGGGAAACAGGGTAGCCGATCTGCTGCTCAAACAAGTGCCAAACCTCGCCCATCGCTTCAGAATTCACCCCGTCGCCGGCTACCAGCATTACCCGCGGCTGGCGAATTGCGTGCACCGCATCTGAACCGATATCATTGCCTTTATCCACAAAGCCCGATGCCAGTGGCGTAAGCTCATGCCCCATATCGGCGGCTAATTGCGTTACTACCTGGTCAAAATCTGCGCGGTTGTTGCCGGCACGGGTAACCAGTAAAGATCCGGCTGTAAATTTCTTGCCGCCTGCCTCAAACGGCTTTTCAGAATAACGCACTTTAATGCCCTTATTTAAAAGCGCTGCCAGGAATTTAACATCTGCAACAGATTGCCATGCTGATACATAGGCGTAGGCATGGGTGTTGACCAACGGCTGTGGTTTAGCCACATTCCAGCTGGCGCTAGCCGGTTTGAATGATGCTTTCACACCGTAAGCGCGTAAACCGTAAGCGTAAGGCAAAGCCCAGGCGGTAATATCATAGGTAGCCGAATCGGCAATAAAGGTGGTTGGCTCCATCAGCACATTTAACAAAACTGCTTTGGGCTGATAGGCGCTGATCACCAAATCGTTGCCATCTACATTATAGGTTCCGGTTTTACCGCTGAAGTAATCATAGCCGGTTACGCTTTTGCTGGCCAGGCCATAACCAAACTGGATACCGTTTCTGCTCAGCATTTTCGCCAGCTGATCAACCTTCTCATTGTTATCATTTTTGATAACGTAGGTTTTAAACTGGCCCGGCGGATTGGTTTTACCGTCGTTATAAAATTTCTTAAACTCAGAAAGCAGCTTAGCCGAATTATTTGATACCGTTTCAATGGTACTGATACCTGTTGAATGGTGATGCGCCACCCGCTGCACCAGCGTTAGCGTATCGCCGCTTCGGGTAATTACCGAAAGGCCGCCACCGATGCCCCCCTGCTCATACGTCATCCCGATGGAGCCGTTATATAAGGGGTAAGTATCACCGTAGGATGGATAAAGCAGATCAAATTCTTGCTTGGTAAAATACATCCATCCATTTTTATCAAAATCTTTAGCGTTGTTTTTGCCAATGGTTACCTGGAAATCGCGCTGCCATTGCGTAATATCCTTATGATAGGGTTCTGCAGCGGGTGCAAAATAGTAAGGTGCATTTATCCCCTGCTCGTGGTAATCCACATGTACTTCGGGCAGCCATTGGTTATATAAACCAACCCTGGCCTGCGTTTCCTTTTGTGCCTGCCATGCCCAATCGCGGTTCAAATCAAAGTAATAATGATTTACCCGGCCACCCGGCCATGGTTCCGAGTGTTCGCGCGCGGTAGGCGTTGGGTCGGGCTTACCTGCTTTAACCGAGTTGTAGAAGTTCACATAGCGGTCACGACCATCCGGGTTCAAACATGGGTCGATAACCACCAGCATGTTTTTCAACCAGGCTTTGGTACGGGTATTTGCCGGATCAACCAGGTCATACAGCGTCCACATGGCTGCTTCGCTGGATGCCGGCTCGTTACCGTGCACGTTATAGCTTAGCCATAAAATCACCGGAGCCTCGGGCAGGTTTGCTGCACCGCTCTCCAAACCAGCCAGTTTTAAGTTATTATGACGGATCTCTTCCAGCCGGCCTATGTTTTCATCAGAAGCAATAAACATGGCCAGCAGCGGCCGCCCCTCGTTGGTGGTACCAAATTGCTGTAGCTTAACATTTTTTGATGCCGTAGCAATATATTTAAAGTATTCTGCAATGCGGTAATGCGGTGTAAACTGCTCACCGGGCTTATAACCCAAAAACGCCTCGGGCGATTGAATGCTTTGCGCAAAGGTTGCTGACATCGAAACGACAGCCAGGAAAATCAGGAGTAATTTTTTTATCATAATATTGATGAGGATAGTAGCGAAGGCTAATCTAAAAATAAATCCCATTGTACTTACTTATCCAAAGCGTTTTTTATAAATTACAGCCTATTTCAATATGATTTTTACTTGATGCAGGTAGCTTCTATTTAAAAATCAGCAAACCTAAACATCACTTCAGGCGGATAAACAAAAATCTGCACATTTGTAAACAGATCTATGACACCACTAGAAGCCCTTCAAAAATATTTTGGTTACAGCAAATTCAGGCACTCCCAGGAGGCCATTATTCAGCATGTTTTAAACAAACAGGATGTGATGGTGCTGATGCCCACCGGGGGTGGGAAATCTTTATGCTACCAGTTGCCCGCTGTTTTATTGAACGGTTTAACTATCGTGATTTCCCCTTTGATCGCCTTAATGAAGGACCAGGTAGACAGCCTGAATCTGAGTGGCATCCCTGCAGCATTTTTAAACTCCAGCCAATCGCCCGAGGAGCAGAAAGACATCGCCATCCATTTAAAAAATAACGAGCTCCGCTTACTTTATGTGGCCCCGGAGCGACTCTTCGGCAAAGACGACCGCCTAATGGTTTTTCTGAAAACATTGCACGTAGTGCAGATAGCTATCGACGAAGCGCATTGTATCTCGCAATGGGGGCATGATTTCCGGCCGGAATATCTCATGCTGGCGGGGTTGAAAAAACAGTTTCCGGGTGTACCGGTAATTGCCTTAACGGCTACTGCTGATAAGCTTACACAAAAGGACATCCTTAATAAGCTCAACCTGCACCAACCCAAAGTATTTGTATCCTCATTTAACCGTGCTAATATTACTTACCGCGTAAACCCAAAAAAGAATAGCTTTAACCAGCTCATTAATTTCTTGGACCAGCGCAAGGACCAATCGGGCATTATCTACTGCCTGTCGCGCAAATCAACAGAATCATTGGCCGATGATCTGAAGCATGCCGGTTTTGCTGCCGAAGCATATCATGCCGGGTTAACAAACGAAACTAAAGCCAAAAACCAGGAAGCATTTTTGCGGGATGATGTAAAGATCATTGTAGCTACCATTGCTTTTGGGATGGGTATCAATAAATCAAACGTGCGCTGGGTAGTGCACGTAGACCTGCCCAAAAATATTGAGGGCTACTACCAGGAAACCGGTCGTGCTGGCAGGGATGGTTTGGCTTCTGATGCCTTGCTGCTTTATTCTCCCGGTGACGCTATGAAACTGAAAGGTTTTGCGCAAGTGGAGAATAACCCGGAGCAAAGCGCAATTATGCTGAAAAAGCTGGACGATATGGTTGATTATTGCCAGTTGCATGCATGCCGCCGCCAATACCTGATGCAATATTTTGATGAGGCTTTCCCGGACAACTGCGGCTCCTGCGATTTTTGCCTCAGCGAATTTGTAAAATTTGATGGTACGCTGATCGCGCAGAAAGCCTTTTCGGCAGTGGCAAGATTGAAAGAGCGCTTCGGCGCCAACTATGTAGTTGATTTTTTAAGGGGATCGCGCAGCGAGAAGATCCGCGAGGAACATAAGCAGTTAAAAACCTATGGGGCTGGTGCAGATATTGCCAAAGCCGACTGGCAGCGTTACGTGCGCGAATTGATTGCGATGGGTTACTTCCGGCTTACGGATGATGGCTACGCTACTTTAAAGCTTACACCAAAAGCTGAACCGGTTTTAAAAGGACTGGAAACAGTAGCCCTGATCTCTTCACAAACAACGGATGAAAGGCAAGCAGAAACGCTTGATTTTGAGGCAGAATTGCTCAGCAACCTTCACCAACGGCGACAGGAGGTCTCCATTATGGAAAACCTGCCGGCGTACATTATTTTATCTGATCCCACCCTACTGGAAATAGCCACCTACCTGCCGCAAAAACTGGATGAGCTTAGGCTGATCTCGGGTTTTGGTGACATCAAACTGGCGCGTTATGGCCGGGAATTCTTAGATATTGTTACTGATTATTGCAAGGCCAAAGGTCTGGAATCGCGCATGGGTCAAAAATCGGTCAAACGCGAAAGGAAACCCCGCACGGATAAGGTGCCGGAAACAGCAAAAACTACCCTGGCTTTATTTAGGCAGGGGCGTACCATCGCAGAAATTGCAAAGGAACGCGGTCTTAGTCCCATCACGATTGAAAATCATTTAGGAAATTTTGTACAAACCGGAGAACTGGATGTGCTTGCCCTTGTTAAGGAAGATAAGATCCCCGCTATAAAAGATGCCATTGCAAGCTATGGTAATGAACGACTGGCACCTTTAAAAGAAGTGCTGGGCGAAGATTACACCTACGGGGAGATCAGGGCAGTAGTTTCGTGGATGAATAAAAAAACAACAGCGCAATGAACCCGATAGAACTGCTGATACTGAACATGGAGGAGGTAAGGCGCCGAAGCCTGATTTTGTGGAAAGGCATCCCTGACGAAGTGGCCGGGTGGAAACCTGATGAGGAGGCCATGTCGATGATAGAGATGATTCGCCATGTGCTTCAAAGCCCCTATATCTATAATCTGATCATCAAAAACAGGGGTTGGGAAGGCGGAGATTTTATAACACCCTGGGATGAGCGCCCTTATACTACCATTGCAGACGAAATTGCATTTGCCCAAGGATTTCACGAAAGTTTTTTGGCTGATATCCGCACCTACACAACGCCCCAGCTTTCTGAAATTGAAATTATCCGGGCAGACTTAAACCAGCGCCGCAAACTGGGCGACTATCTACTGCGCATTGCTTATCACGAGAGCATCCACGCCGGCAATATCCTCACCTATTTAAGAACACTAAACATTGATCGCCCGGCCATCTGGGATTAATACTATATCATATGTACACCATTGAAGAAATCTACGACCTGTATCTGCAGCATTCTGTTATCAGCACCGATACCCGCAAAATAGCACCCGGCAGCCTGTTCTTTGCCCTCAAAGGCGATAAATTCGATGCCAACACTTTCGCACAAAAAGCGATTGAAGCTGGTGCCGCATATGCCGTGGTAGACAACTCAGCGTTTGCATTGGGCGAACAGTATTTATTAGTTGAAGATAGCCTGATTGCCTTGCAAAAGTTAGCGGCCCATCACCGCAGCCAGTTAAATATCCCGGTGATTGGCCTTACCGGTACTAATGGCAAAACCACCACCAAAGAGTTGATCAACGCGGTACTGTCGCAGCGTTTTAAAACGCTTGCTACCGAAGGGAACTTAAACAATCACATTGGCGTGCCTTTAACACTATTAAAAATAACAAACGAACACGAAATGGCGGTGATTGAAATGGGCGCCAACCATCAGCAAGAGATAGCGCTTTTGTGCAGTATTGCCCAGCCCACCCATGGCTTGATCACCAATGTAGGCAAGGCACACCTGGAAGGCTTTGGCGGTGTGGAAGGTGTTAAGAAAGGTAAGGGAGAAATGTATGATTACCTGGTTACCCCCCAGCGCGCTACAGGGGGAGGTCTTGAACATAACGAGGGGGTGGCATTCATTAATAGCGATGACCCTGCTTTGGTTAGCATGCAGGAGCAACGTAACCTGACCAATGCAATTTACTACGGTAAAAACGAGCACCCGGGTAACCTGGTTAGTGGCAAACTGCTGGATAGTTCGCCGCTTTTGATGATTGAATGGACCGACAATTTAGAGACGAAGACCTTTACAGTGCCCACACACTTAACGGGTGCTTACAACCTGGATAATATTTTGGCAGCGGTTTGTATCGGGTCAACATTCGGACTGGCACCTGAAGAGATTTGTGATGGCATTGCCGGTTACGAACCTAAAAATAACCGCTCGCAAATTATGCGGACCAATAGTAATACTCTTATTTGTGATTTCTACAACGCCAACCCCAGCAGTATGTTCGTAGCGATAGATAATATGGATAAAATGCAGGCAGGTAAAAAGGTTTTGATATTAGGGGATATGTTTGAGATGGGAGAAGAATCTGCTGCTGAACATGTTTCGGTGATGAGAAAGGCCATGGATGCAGAGGTAACCGAAAGGATCTTTATTGGTAAAGATTTCTCCGGCCAGCAAACTGAAATAGCGGCAGATATGAGTAGCGCCACTTTTTATTTAACCGCAGAAGATGCCATGGCAGGATTAAAGATGAATCCGATCACGAACGCTACTGTATTGATAAAAGGCTCGAGAGGAATGGCACTGGAACGATTGGTGGAATTATTTTAACTCACTGTTAATGAACCATTAGAGAGTGTACAACAATATGGATTTCCAACACCCCTTATATCACCCGATGTTCTAAATTTATCTTTCTGGACCAAAGACAAGCCCAAGTATTTTTAAGTTCTTAATAACGAGGCTCATCTATAGCATGCACCATATTTAATCCGGAAGAACCTACGGAGCGGATCCTGTTTTTATCTTTCTTTATAAGCAGCATGCTCCTTCGAAGCATGCTGCTCTTTTGATTCGGGCGGAGTTGCCTGTTTATAGCAATTCCATCAAAACCACGGCTGCGCAAGAGCCTCCTTCTTTATAATTAAACGCTCTATTGTTTCATCACCAGTTCCGCCACTTCTTCGCCAACCAGGCTACCCATTGCTACACCCATGCCATTGCATCGCACTGCGCAATAAATATGGGGCTCAACCTGTTTTACTATGGGGCTGATGTCGTCACCAAAGCCCATGATTCCGCTCCACCAGTAATCAACTTCTGCCTTTTGCCCCGGCAGGATCACCTCTTTTAAATAATTCAGCAGACTTTGCTTTACCCGCTCCGTATGCCCGAACGCGCTGGTTTCCTCTGCTGCGAAATCAAGGTTGCGCCCCCCGCCGAAAAGGATGCGGTTATCTATATTCCGAAAGTAGTAGTATCCCTCCTTAAAATGATAGGTGCCCTTCAGTTTCAACCCTTTTATCGGCTTGGTTACCAGCACCTGGCCCCTACCTGGAACAACTTTAAGTTGCGGATATAACTGATTGGCAAATGCATTAGTCGCCATAATTACCTTGTCCGCCCTGAAGCTGCCCTGCGATGTTGCAAGGTGCACACTATTAGCTTCGTGATGAATCGCTTTGATCTCGCACTTATTTAAAACCATCACATCCTGCTGATAAACTTTATGCAGCAAGGTGCGCATCATTTTACCGGTATGGATCTGGCCTTCAAAAGGATTGTAGATCATGCGGCTAACGTTGCCCAAGCCGAAACCTGCAATTTTTCATTAGCGACTGAATAAATGTCAGTACCGCTGATCGCATTTTTCAATAATTCATTGAGCCGGTCTATTTGCGCAATGTTTTTATCAGCCAGCGTAGTTTCATCGTTCATAAACAGCTCGTAACCACCATGCTGATAGAAGTCGATATTAGCGTCGCCAAGATTTTCCCGCAATCGTTGCAACCCGCGCCATTTATAGGCTACCATCCGTGCAACTTCCGCTTCGGATGATTGTTCCAGTGAAGCCAACTGCTCGGAAACAGTGCCAAAACAGGCAAATCCGGCGTTTTTTGTACTTGCGCCGCTGGGCAAAAAGCCCCGCTCCAATACCAAAACTTTTAAGTGCGGTTGCTTTTTTTTGAGATGCAGGGCCGCGCTTAGGCCAACAAGGCCGCTGCCGATGACGATCACATCTGCATGATCGATAAACGAAGTACGCTCCCAATAGGAAAATGTTGGTTCCACAACCAAATGTAGCTAATCGACTCATTCCGCAGGGCGTTTTGGCTTAATGTGGAATACTTTTTGAAATAGCATTTACAAAAACAACAAGATGTTCCACTTATCATTTATACTCGGAATCATCGGCACTGGTTCTGCCTGGCTGCTGATGATCATTATAGCACTGGTCAGCTTTTTGGTGCAGATGCGCTTTAAGAGCAAGTTCAGGCAATACGCGGAAATGCCCCTCCTATCAGGATTATCCGGCAAAGATGTTGCAGAGCGTATGCTGCGTGATAACGGCATCTATAACGTGCGGGTGATCTCTGTTGAGGGGCAATTGACCGATCATTACAACCCGGCTGATAAAACCGTTAACCTAAGTGCGGATGTATACTACAGCCGGAGCATTGCCGCCGCCGCCGTTGCGGCGCATGAATGCGGGCATGCTGTGCAGCATGCCAAAGCTTACAACTGGCTAAGCTTGCGCTCTGCCCTGGTGCCTGCCGTAAACATAGCCAGTACGCTTACGCAATGGACGTTGTTCCTGGGCATTATCCTGATGATCTATAGCCACAACACTTTTGTGTTAACTATTGGTGTGGCCGCATTGGCGCTGGTTACCCTGTTTAGTTTTGTTACGTTGCCTGTAGAGTTTGATGCCAGCAACCGCGCGTTAGCCTGGCTAAACAACAACTACAGCATTATGCAAACCGGCAACGAACACGAGCAGGCCAAAGATGCCCTTTGGTGGGCCGCTATGACCTATGTGGTTGCTGCTTTATCATCCTTGGCTACGTTGGTTTATTATGCATCATTCCTTTTTAACCGGCGGAGCTAAGGCTCAAATACCCGCAAGTGGGTCTCGGCTAATAATGGATTAAGGTTTTTTGAAATTACTTGTAAGTACTTTAAACTTTAAGGCGGATTACCGATCAAACCGGTACTAACCCGAATTACATGAATCTTAAAACCTTGGTCTTCCTTGCGGCACTACTAACTACCGGTCTTTTTTGTACCGCACAAAACAGCCCCGAAATAGTTATTCGTTTGTCTCATCACCAAAAGACGGTCAGGCAAATTGAATTTTTGGTAGACAATGTAATGGTGTCCGTTGATCCTGATGGGGGTGTTTATGCTATAGATGCAGGCGCTTATAATTACCGGGATGATATTTCAACACCTAATGGTTTTGAGCAGGATAAACCCAGCTCTATAAGAGGTACGCAGATTGAATATTACAGCGATATTTTTGGCGACTATGATGGTAATATCAAAAGGGTAGGGAGTGTGCAAATCACTTACTTTGATCACTTCGGCAATTTTGATAAGGTTGGGCGGGTAAAATCGATAGGTGACATTAATTTTGAGTATTACGACCGGTTTGGCGGCTTTGATAATATTGGTAAATTAAAACAGGTAGGCGCAAACCTCATTACCTATTACGACAGGTATGACGGCCAAGACAATTTGGGGAAGATAAAATCGATAGGAAATATGCGCTTGGTATACTATGACAGGTATGATGGCGGCAACCGGATCGGGGCATTAAAGGACGTAAGTGGATCTGCCCCTGGAGTGAGGCTGGAAAGGTAAATTAGATACACGAATTTCCCGGGTCAGTGTAATTTCTTAAAGTTTATTGCCGACAGAGAAAAAGCTTAGCATACAAATGCTTATCTGAAAAATTCGTGCTCACTCAATCGGTAATTAAGTAATCAGTAATTAATTATACCTGTAAGGGGCTACCAGATAAAATTCGGGAATCTGCACATCCAAAAGCTGACCGTCTAACAGGCGTTCCATTTGGTATTCGCCTTTCATGCTGCCCATATCGGTTTTCAGGTTACAGCCCGATACATATTCGTGGGAGTTGCCGGGTTCGATAACCGGCTGCTGGCCTACTACGCCTTCGCCTTCTACCTCGCGTTTAGCGCCGTTAGAATCAAATATATACCAATGGCGACTAACAAGCCGCACGGCATAATTGCCCAGGTTCTCAATGGTCACCCGGTAAGCAAACATAAAGTGATCGTTTGCCGGGTTAGAATATTCGGGCTGGTAAATTGTTTCAACTGAAACCTTAACACCTTCAGTTATGGTAGTAGCCATTGTTGTTAATCTCTTTTATTTCAAATATATAGCATCCGGAGAGATATTACGCCATTTCAAACGCATATTTTTTATCTACCTCTCCTAAAATATCCATAATCTCTTCTACGGTACCTGCGGTAACAAGTTTCATCCGGAACTCTTTAAAATCAGGCACCCCTTTAAAATAGTTACTGTAGTGGCGGCGCATCTCGAAAATACCTGTACGCGGGCCTTTCCATTCCATTGATTTTTCAAGGTGGGTTTTACAAACCTCAATGCGTTCGGCAATGGTGGGCTTATCTAAATGTTCGCCGGTTTTAAAATAATGTTTTATTTCGCGGAAGATCCAAGGGTAACCAATAGCAGCACGGCCAATCATCATGCCATCAACTTCGTACTGCATCCGCCATTCGGCAGCTTTCTCCGGCGAATCAATATCACCGTTACCAAAAATAGGGATCTTAATGCGCGGATTCTTTTTAATATCGTGGATCAGGCTCCAGTCGGCCACGCCTTTATACATCTGCGACCGGGTTCTGCCGTGTATAGTTAGCGCCTTAATGCCAACATCCTGCAGGCGCTCGGCTACTTCGTAAACGTTTTTAGTATTATCATCCCAGCCCAGGCGGGTTTTTACCGTTACCGGCAAATGTGTAGCCCCTACAACCGCTTTGGTCATAGCTACCATTTTATCAATATCCTGTAATAAACTTGCACCGGCACCACGGCAGGCTACTTGCTTTACCGGGCAACCGTAGTTAATATCCATCAGATCGGGGCCGGCTAAAGAGGCAATTTCGGTAGCTTCGCGCATGTGATCAATATCACTGCCGAAGATCTGGATGCCAATCGGGCGCTCATACTCAAATATGTCCAGCTTTTGGCGGCTCTTAGCGGCATCACGGATGAGGCCCTCCGAAGAAATAAATTCGGTATACATCATATCCGCACCGTTTTGCTTGCACACATACCGGAACGGCGGGTCGCTAACGTCTTCCATCGGCGCCAGCAACAGCGGGAACTCCCCTAAATCAATATTTCCTATTTGTACAGACATGGATTATATTCGTGCAAATTTACAAAAATTAAGCTAAATGCTAAAACGGCCTGTAAACCAGCTCTCCCCACTCATGCAGTTTGCTATATTCCTGGGCATAACTGTTGGCATACTGCTGCTTTTTAACCTCCTCGGCGTGGGTGTTATTGTAGGTATATACGGCATTGATGTACTTACAGATCTGATGAAGGGCAACCTGGACAACCCTCAATTACCGCAGGTGCTATATATTTTGCAGATCATTAGCACCACCGTACCGCTTTTTGTTGCGCCGGTTATTTTTGCCCGTTACGTAGTAAAGGAACCGGTGACGTATTTAAAACCATATTTAAAGGCCCCATTGCTGCTTTTTGCAGTTGCCTTTTTAATCATGATGGTGAGCATGCCGCCGATTGAAATGCTAAGCAATATTAACCAGCAAATGGTGCTGCCCAAATTTTTAAGCGGGCTGGAAAGGTGGATGAAAGAGAGCGAAGCCCAGGCTCAAAAGTTGATTGTGCTTTTACTGAAGATGAACGGCGTAGGCGATGTGCTGAAAAATGTAATCCTGATAGGACTTTTTACGGCAATTGTGGAAGAGCTTACGTTTCGCGGTGTGTTGCAAACCATTATGCTGCGGTGGACGAAAAACACGCATGCAGCCATTTGGGTTACCGCGGCATTATTCAGCGCCTTCCACATGGAATTTTATGGTTTTTTACCCCGAATGTTATTAGGTGGCCTGTTTGGCTATTTTGTAGCCTGGAGCGGCAGCATCTGGCCGGCAATATGGGGGCATTTTTTAAATAATGGCGCCGCAGTTGTTGCAACTTATTTGTATCAGCAAAAAAAAATAACGGTAAACCTGGATGATGGGCATACATTTAGTTACGGGGTCTATGTATTATGCGTTATAATTATTATAATTTTGCTGTTAGTTTATAAAAACGTAGCATTAAGCAAAAAGCAGGCAGTGAATATTAATGGAGAAGAACTGGGTTAAAATTTTTACATCATCCAACTTTTATCAATCAGAAATTGTAAAGCAAATGCTTACGGGCCACCATATTGATGCAGTTTTGCTCAATCGGCAGGCATCATCTCACCAGGCTTTCGGCGATATTGAAGTTTACATTCACCAGGAAAATTTTAGCACTGCCGTTGAGATAATGATCTTGAACCAACTGAACTTATGAAAACACGCGCCATTACAGGCTTCTTCTTTATTATCGTAATGATAGGCTCTGTGTTGTTGGGCCACTATACTTTCGGAATTTTTTACCTGGCGTTAAGTCTGCTTTGCCTCCATGAGTTTTACGGGCTTAACATACAAAGCGGCGTACAACCCAACCGGGTGGCCGGCTTTTTAAATGCCGTGCTTATTTATGGCCTATTCGCTTTTATCACTTACCAGGATAGCCCAATGCTGCATAAACTGCTCTTCCTGTTAACCATTAGCATGGCAGCTATTTTTGTTGGGGAACTGTTTGAAATCTCTATAGCGCCATTCACCAATATTGCCTACACATTTGCCGGGTTGATTTTAGTGTGCCTGCCTTTTACGTTTTTTCATGCTTTGGCATATATAAAGGGTTCGTTCAATTTTCATTTTCCACTTGCGTTTTTGTTAATGCTTTGGAGTAACGATACCGGGGCATACCTGGTGGGCCGGGCCATTGGCCGCACAAAGCTGTTTGAAAGGCATTCGCCAAAAAAAACCTGGGAGGGCTTTGTCGGCGGCGTTTTAATAGCGGCCGGGGTTGGGTATATCATCAGCAGGTATTACCCGGAATTACAACCCGCCCAATGGATAACCATCGGCGTAATTATAGGCAGTTTTGGTACATTGGGAGACCTGGTGGAATCTATGTTTAAGCGCAGTATCAATATAAAAGACTCAGGTGGCCTACTACCGGGCCACGGGGGGTTACTGGACAGGTTCGATGGGTTTTTAATGGCCGCCCCAATTGTTTATACCTATCTGTACTTTGTTGTAAATGTTTAGTTTTGTAATAAGATTTTTAACCATATATAAGCCAGTATGACTATCCATAAAGAAGGATACACCTCTATCGCCTTGTGTGTGCTGTTCATATTCATTGTGAACGCACTGATGCAATTTTATTTTCCTGATGCACATACATGGAAGTGGATCATATATATCCTGTCAGCATTACTGTTTTTTATTATTCTGCAATTCTTCCGCAGCCCGGTGCTGATGTTGAATTCGGCAGAAACGCAGGTACTTTGCCCTGCAGATGGCAAAGTGGTGGTGATAGAAGAAACTGAAGAGACTGAATATTTCAAAGATAAGCGCATCCAGATTTCGGTATTTATGTCTCCTATCAATGTGCATATTAACCGTAACCCCATCAGTGGCGTAATCAAATACTTTAAATATCATCCGGGTAAATACCTGGTAGCCTGGCATCCAAAATCATCTACTGAGAATGAGCGCACTACCGTTGTTACCGAAAACAGTGAAGGCGTTGCCGTATTATTTCGCCAGATTGCAGGCGCTTTGGCGCGCAGGATAGTTTGGTATGTAAAAGAAGGCGACAGGGTACATCAGGGCCACCAGTTCGGCTTTATAAAATTTGGATCAAGGGTAGATATCTTTTTACCACTTAACTCAAAGATCAACGTTGCTATCAATGAGGTTGTAAAAGGAGGCCGAACCATATTGGCCGAATTACCATCCGTTGGCAGCTTTGTAGACATCGACGATATTCCGGATGTAGTGCAGGTTCCCGAACTTGACGAACACGCCAACGCTCCGTTATCTAATGAACATGGCCGCGCAACTATGGTGGTTGATCATTCCGGAGAGGAAGTACCTAAAAAAGTAAAAAGAACCGCCAACGCAAAGCAGGCTCCAAACGAAAAATTCGCGAGACCTAAGAAGTAAAGTTGCAAAAGCAAGTTGTGAGTAGCTGGTGATGAGTCTTAGCCTTTGTGTATTAGGTTCGATATCCCCTCATTACAACAGCATTTTGCCTGACAGCTACTAATTTTGCCAGTTGGCTTGCTCCCAGTCGGCTATACCTTTTTTAATGCGTTCCGACTCGTATAGTTGATCAATGCCTTTTGTATAATCGCGGATACGTTCGTCCTTATCATTAGATTGTTTAACAATATGGCTGGTGAACAATCTTTTCATAAATACATCGTCATAGCTCAATCCGGTTGCATCACTGTTTCTGTTTACAACAGGCTTTGTAGCCAGTATGGTGCGCACCTCGGGGAAGTAGATCCAAAAAGCGGGTTGAAATTCGTTATTTGCCACCCCTGCAGAGGTTTTAACTTTAATCAGTGGCGCTATCCCGATTATCCGTGGCTCAAAAATGCCCCGTTGTTTGTCAAAATACCAATCTTCTTTGATACGGAACTTCAGTACGTCATCCGGGTTAAATTCTCCCGCAACAACCTTTGACCCAGTTTTATCACCCGATTTTTTGTCGAAAATATCAACAACCGAGCTATCGGCCAATCGCTGCCTTGCCTGTGCGGCGGTTAGGCGGCTATTAAATGTGTCCCCGTTCGGGTTATCTTTCGTGGCAGTTGCGTTATAGGCTACAATATCCCGGCTCTCTATCCCGTCCATCAATATTTTCATCAGCCCTTGTTTTGGCGATGCAATATATTGGTTCATTTTTTCGCGCAGATCTATCTCACGCCAGATGCGTTTTACAAACGAGGCGTCACCTTCGCGCAGGTTGGCATAAGCCGAAATTTTTGTGGCGTTGGGCATATCCGTTTTACGATATGCCCCGTCAAGCGGGCGGATGAATGCAGGCCGCAAAATAGTAAACCTGCCCGGTGTACAAACACTGGCCAGGTATTGCTTACCGTTGTAAGACTTGTCGCTGGTCCAGGTTCCGTCTATGGCGTAAAGCGTATTTAAGGAATCTACACTAAAAGCGCCTTTCATTTTCTTCAGGCAGAACTCGTAATGCCCATCATCGCAATCGCAGGAAACGGCCTTATACTCCTCCAGCGTAATGTTCCTCCCATCTACTGTGCCGGTAAGCGCAAAAATAACTTTATGATTATCAACGGTAACAAAAGTAGAAGTACCACTCAGCGTTTTACCGGTTTGCACAAGATCTATCTCCAGCTTAAACTTTACATCGCGGTTGCCCTGGGGTAGCTCCCCCTGCCATTTACCGGTGAGGTTTTGGCCAAAGGCCAGGCCGCCAGCTAAAAAAAACAGTACCAACAGTATAGATTTTCTCATTGCGCTGTAATCAAACAAAAAAAGCCCTTCTGCATTGCAGAAAGGCTCCAATATACATAAAATGTAATTAAACTCTTTTTGATTTGATACGGGCTGCTTTACCGGTAAGGGCACGCAGGTAGAATAATTTAGCGCGGCGTACTTTACCAACACTATTTACTTCTATTTTATCGATGTTAGGAGAATTGTAAGGGAAGATACGCTCAACACCAATACCGTTAGATACTTTACGTACGGTAAAAGTTTCGCTGTTGCCAACACTGTTACGTTGCAAAACAACGCCCTGGTAAAGCTGTATACGCTCTTTGTTACCTTCTCTGATTTTATAATAAACGCTAACAGTATCACCTGCTTTGAAAGCGGGAAATTGATTCTTAACTATTGATTGTTCTTCTACAAATTTTACTAAATCCATGATTTTTAGCTCTTAAAGCGACTTTTAACCCGTAAAAATCGGAGTGCAATTATAGGGATTTTATTTGAAATAAAAAAGTATGTTTTAAAAATTTCAACATTTTGTGTTTTATACACAATTTCCTCATTGCCACTATGCTAGTCCAACAGATCAGGCCGCCTTTGTTTGGTACGTTCCACAGCTTGTTCAAAGCGCCATTGTTCTACTTTTGGGGTATCGCCGCTCAGCAGAATATCAGGTACTTTATGGCCATTCCAATCCGCAGGGCGGGTATAAACCGGGGCATCCAGCAGATCATTCTGGAAGGAATCAGACAAGGCGGATGTTTCATCTGATAAAACACCCGGGATCAGCCGGACTACTGCATCTACCAGAACAGCTGCGGGTAACTCACCGCCGGAGAGGACATAATCGCCGATAGAGATTTCCCTGGTCACATAAATATCGCGGATGCGCTGGTCTATCCCCTTGTAGTGCCCGCACAGAATAATAATGTTCTTTTTGATAGACAGCTGGTTAGCAATCTTCTGATTAAGTGTTTCGCCATCAGGCGACATGAAGATTACCTCATCATACTCACGCTCCGCTTTTAGTTTTTCTATACAGGCAGCAAATGGCTGTATGGTCATCACCATGCCGCTACCACCTCCATAAGGATAATCATCTACACTTTTTTGTTTACCGCTGGCATAATCGCGCAGGTTATGCACTACAATTTCGGAGATCCCCTTTTTTTGAGCACGCTGCAAAATGGAATGAGCGAAAGGGCTTTCCAGCAAGCCAGGCAGTACGGTAATGATATCAAAACGCATACTGCAAAGATACAGTTTTATACATGTGCGGAAATGCACATTTCAAAAGGGGTATTCCCAGCAGAGTGGTACATAGCACCCTCGTAAGCACATTTCTATATCGTTCAAAATATATATATTTAGCCTCCCTTATTTTGATCGATGGCCTTTGCTGCATTCCGGAAATTTAAAAACCAATTGTTTGCAGATATAACTTCTGTTCCTGAAGAACTTAAAGCATCTTATTATCCATTTATGGATGGCCTGCGGGGAGTTGCTATTTTAACCGTTATCTTGGCACATGTTACGAGAGACCAGCCCTGGTCCGGGTATTTAGACGGCACTATTGGGGTGCATATTTTTTTTATACTAAGCGGATTTTTGATCACTACTTTGCTGATCAAAGAAAAACTCAAATACGGCACAGTATCGCTAAAAAAATTCTATGCCCGCAGGGCACTCCGGATTTTCCCTGTAGCTTATTTGTATATTTTAGTTTTGATCATCCTGAATTATGCGTTCAAATTGCAGATAGTACCACTCAGCTTTATAGGAGCCGCTCTATATTTAAAAAACTTTCCGGTACCATTAGATTGGTATACAGGTCATTTCTGGACGCTATCTATCGAGGAGCAATTTTATTTATTCGCGCCAATTATTTTGATTACAAGCTTAAACCGTTATCTGAAAGTTATCGTCTTTTTATGTATTGCGGTACCCTTATTAAATTACCTGGCTTTTAATAACATTAGCGTTTTTTACACTAACCGGGTATTGCATGTAGTTATTTACATTATACTTGCCATTTTAGATAGAGGGGCGCTTTACATCCTTTCTGGTTCGCTCTTAGCTGTATTGCTATTTAAAAATGTGTTGAACTTACAAAAGCTGAGCAACTCATATTATCTAAGTTCTATCTTGTTTTGCCTGGCTCTTGTTATCCATTACCCCTTTACCGGTAACTTATTTGTAATACCGTATTTTTCGGCGATAGCCTCCACCGTGTTAATCACGGCTGTTATCGGACTAAATTTAGTGGCTGATAATTTACTAACAAAGCTATTAAGCAACCCCATATTGGTGAAGACCGGCATATTATCTTACAGCATTTATATCTGGCAGCAAATATTCACGCTGCACCAGCCATGGGCGGGCTATTTTAAATATGCAGACTCGCTGTGGCTCAATTTGCCGGCAATGTTGCTGGTTTCATACCTATCCTATACCTTTTACGAAAACAGGTTTCTCCGGCTCAAGAAACATTTCAGCAGAAGCTAAAGAAGGCACAGCCTACCGGATCTTTAATAGGGATAAATTTACTTACTGCAGATCTGGTTTTTGTGCAATCGCCTTTTGAATCTGCCACCGGTGGCCAAACGGATCTATTACTTCACCCTGCCGATAGCCATAATCGTAATCTTCAACAGGCGACACAATCCTCGCCCCTGCGGCCTCCGCTTGTGTTACAATGGCATGCACATCGTCCACAAATAAACCTATTACTACGGTAGTATATCCCATAGCTGCCGGGTTTGATGCGGAAGTGTTATTGGTTGGCTCGTGTAAATGAAAGATGGCGTTACCGATGATCAATTCAGATACATGGATAGTACCATCTTCATTTATAAAGCGACGCAGCTCCCGCGCGTCAAATGCGTTTTCATAAAAACTTACATCGGTAATGCCGCTGGGAATGTAAAGCATCGGTGCAAAAGCCACTCCGCCGGCACCCGGACTTTCTACTAAATGATCAAATATTTGGACCTTCATATTCAATTACCTACCGATAAATTTAGACTAAAAAGCAATGATTTACAAACAAAAAGAGCGCCCTTTTGAGGCGCTCTTGAAATGTATTTTTTAGGGCTAGCGGGTACCGCCGGCTGGTTTCTTATCAACTACAGGCCGGGCATCGCGGTTAGCCAGTTCCCACCCGGTGAAAAATGCTAGCTGGGCACGTTTTGCCAATAACGGAAAGTTGATTTTACTTACTTCATCACCCGGCTGGTGATAATCAGCATGTACGCCGTTGAAGTAAAATATGATCGGCACACCGTAACGGGCAAAGTTGTAATGATCGCTGCGGTAATAAAAACGGTTAGGATCATTAGGATCATCGTATTTGTAATCCAGCTTCATTTTAGTATAGGTGTTGTTTGCATCCTCCCCAATTTTATTCAGATCGGTACTTAACATTGCTGAACCGATGGAATACACATAGTTTGCAGAATCCGGCTTTCCGATGTACTCCTCCCCTACACGGCCAATCATATCGATATTTAAATCGGCAATAGTGTTAGCCAACGGATAGATAGGATGATCGGTATAATATTCAGAACCTAAAAGGCCTTTTTCTTCGCCAACGTTACCCAGGAATAGTACACTACGGCGAGGGCCGTGGCCATCTTTTTTTGCTTTCGTAAATGCCTGAGCAATTTCCAGCATACCGGTAGTGCCGGAGCCATCATCGTCGGCACCGTTGTTTACTTTATCTTTTGCACCCGGGGTGGTTACTAAACCAATATGATCATAGTGTGCAGAGAATATCAGCACCTCATCTTTGAGTTTAGGGTCGCTGCCCGGCATAAAACCTACCACATCAACCGCTTTTACGTCCTTCATTTCTGTGGCGTAAGATATGGTCGCGATAGATTTAACGCTTTGAGTTTGCGATGCAGTGGCTGCAGCCGCTTTCAGGTCGGTATAGGTTTTACCGCTTGGTTTAACAATTTGATCAGCAACTGCCAGGGTTACATTAAATACTGGGGCATTCGGATTTACCTTTTCGGCGGTTTCCTTTTTAATGACTAATCTGCCGCCTCTAACGCTGCTGCCAAAACGTTTCAGTAGTGGGCCAAGTTCACCGTTTGCAGCCAAAATAGCGGCAGGGTTTTTGGCCTGCATAGCTTTAACTATCGCCTGGCGGGTGCTATTCATGCGGTAACTTGTGTTGGTTGTTTTACCGGCCTCTGGCTTGTCTTCGTTTATCCAAAGCACAACTTTGCCTGCAATATCGGTTCCGGCCAACTCAGCATCGGTACCATAGCCAACAAAGATGATATCAGGCGATACGATCTTCTTATCGGCGAATGAGCCGTTTAAAAAGAAGTCTTCACCATTTCCAAACGCCTGCCCATTAATATTGAAGGCGGTTACTTTCAACATACTTTCTGATAAAGGCACATTAAAAAAGTATGATCCGTTTACAGGAGCCTGCAAACCCAGTTTCTTAAACTGGTCTGCAATGTAATTGGCGGCTTTTTCTGCGCCGGGTTTGCCGGTTTCGCGGCCTTCAAACTCATCAGACGCTAAAATGCTCAGGTGCTTTTTTGCATCATCTGCCGTAATCAGCTTACTGTATTTAACCGCTGTGGCATTTTGCTGTGCACATGCACTAGTTGTTATGGCCAGCGCGGTTATCCAAAGTGATACTCTCTTCATTTATTTAAATTTATGTTATGGTTTTTATTAGCAGCCTATTTTTTCCACACGCCTTGCATGGCGGCCGCCCTCAAATTCTTCGCTTAAAAATCTTGTTATGATTGTTTTTGCTTCCTCAAGCGTAACATGGCGGGCAGGGATACACAACACATTGGCATCATTGTGGGTACGTGCCGGGATGGCAACGTCTTCTTTCCAGCAGATCGCTGCCCGGATATTTTGGTGTTTGTTAGCTGTCATGGCCACACCATTGGCGCTGCCGCAAAGCAGGAAACCAAAATCGAATTCACCGCTTTCAACAGCAGAAGCTACTGCATGGGCAAAATCGGGATAGTCGGCAGATGCAGTAGAGTAGGTTCCAAAATCCTTAAAAGTGATATGATCAAACATGCCTAACAGGGCCTGTTTATATTCAAAGCCGGCATGGTCTGCACCAATGGCTATCTTAAACGCTGTTTTCATTATTCAAATGTATAACAAATTAATAAGGCCGAAAGTAAATATTTTGTTAGGAAGGGGGAGTGGTAAAGGAGGTATCATTGGTGCCTATATTTTAACCTAAAATAATTAAGCACAGCAGCCGCAAATTGGGAAAAGCAAAGGTTGGATCAACTAGTTGCCGTACTTATTAAGTATAAGCACGGCAACTCGTTATTTATTCTGTGCTAGCGCTGTTTAAATGATCGCTAATTTAGGTCACGAGTAAAACGGGATACAAAAAATGCTACAAATTACAAGTCTAATTCAGCAGCGCGTTTGAGCTTACGCTTTTCTACCACACCAGCTACCACAATACCAACCTCATACAATACAAAAAGAGGGATACTTACAATGGTCATGGTCATCATATCGGGCGTGGGTGTAATTACCGCGGAAATCACCAGGATAACAACGATTGCATACCGCCTGCCATTACGCATAAATTTAGGTGTCAAAATACCCAGACTGGAAAGAATGTAAACCAAAATAGGCAACTGGAATACAACGCCCGTTGCCAGGGTTAAGGTAGCCACCGAGGATATATACGAATCGATATCGAACAGGTTTTGAATCTTATCACTTACGGTATAGCTGGATAAAAAGTTAACAGACTCCGGCGTGATTACATAGTAACCAAATAAAATACCCAGCACAAACAGGAAACTGGCATAAAATACAAAGCCACTTGCGGCTTTACGCTCCTTTTCGTGCAGTGCAGGCTTTACAAACAGCCAAATCTCATAAAGTAAATAAGGGAAACCAAGCGTTACACCTATTAAAAGTGACGAGTTGATTTGCAGGGTAAACTGCCCCGCCATCTCGGTATTAATAAGGTTGATGTTTATTTTGTTGATACAAAAACCCGGGCTGTGCAGTAAATCGCCCAGTTTGCAAAGCATTCTGTATGTCCAAAAATTGGGGTTCGCCGGCCCCATGATTACGGTATTGAAGATGGTATCGTAAAAATAAAAAACACCAACAGTAATAACAACAATGGCAATAGCCGAGCGGATAAGGTGCCAGCGCAAAGCCTCCAAATGGTCAAAGAATGACATTTCGGCTTCCATGTTCTGGCCTTTTTCTTTTATTGCCTTTATAAGTTTATTGTCGCTCATTTATGTTTTTGTAACTACCAAGCTTGTAACCCCGGAATGCTACTTACGTTTTAAAGTAGCCCAAAGGTTTTATTAATATTCAAAGGTCTCCATAAACTTGGTGGTAAAATTACCCGCCCTGAAATTTGGATCCTTAAGTAACTTTAAATGGAATGGAATGGTGGTTTTAATACCCTCAATAACAAATTCGCTTAAGGCACGCTCCATAGTAGCCAGCGCTTCCTCACGTGTTTGAGCCATGCAGATCACCTTGGCAATCATCGAATCGTAATTTGGCGGGATAGCATATCCACTGTACACATGCGTATCTACACGCACCCCGTGGCCACCCGGAGAATGAAAGTTGGTAATTCTGCCCGGCGAGGGGCGGAAGTTATTAGCAGGATCTTCGGCGTTAATGCGGCATTCGATAGCACACATGGTTGGCTCATAGTTTTTACCCGAGATAGGGATGCCAGCAGCAACTTTAATTTGTTCTTTTATTAAATCGAAATTGATCACTTCTTCGGTAACCGGGTGTTCTACCTGGATACGGGTGTTCATTTCCATAAAGTAGAAGTTACGGTCCTTATCAACCAAAAACTCTACTGTACCTGCTCCTTCATATTTAACGGCCTTGGCACCTTTAATAGCAGCCTCACCCATTTTCTTACGGAGTTTATCGGTCATGAACGGAGACGGCGCTTCTTCTACCAGTTTCTGGTGACGACGCTGGATTGAGCAATCACGTTCAGACAAATGGCAAACTTTGCCATACTGGTCACCCACCACCTGGATCTCGATGTGGCGGGGATCCTGTACATATTTTTCCAGGTACAAACCATCGTTTCCAAAGGCTGCGCCAGATTCTGCACGTGCGCTATCCCAGGCATTTTCAAACTCTTCGTCTTTCCAAACAATGCGCATCCCGCGGCCACCACCACCGGCAGTTGCTTTAAGTATCACCGGGTAGCCAATTTTATTTGCTATCGCGATACCCGATTTGATATCAGCAAGTAAGCCTTCCGAGCCCGGTACGATAGGCACCCCGGCCTTTTTCATGGTTTCCTTAGCCGACGCTTTATCCCCCATCCGGTTGATCTGATCTGCAGTGGCACCAATAAATTTAATACCGTATTCTGCGCAAATAGCAGAAAATTTTGCATTCTCAGAAAGGAAACCATAGCCTGGATGAATAGCATCGGCATTGGTTAATTCGGCAGCAGCAATTATATTAGGAATGTTGAGGTAAGAGTCGCGACTTGCAGGCGGGCCAATACATACGGCTTCATCAGCAAAACGTACGTGCAGGCTATCTCTATCGGCTGTTGAATACACAGCTATGGTTTTGATGCCCATTTCCTTGCAGGTACGGATGATCCGCAAAGCAATTTCACCACGATTGGCAATTAAGATTTTTTTAAACATAGTTTCGATGTGCAAATTTCAAATGTGCAGATGTGCGGACGATCGTCAAACGTGCTTCAACTGCACATCTGCACATCCGCATATTTGCACATTATTTAGGTTCAACCAAAAACAAAGGCTGGTCATATTCCACCGGGGAAGCATTATCAACCAGTATTTTTACAATACGGCCCGATACTTCAGATTCTATTTCGTTAAACAGTTTCATCGCCTCAATGATACAAAGCACGCTACCGGTATTTATCTCGTCACCAACGTTTACGAACAATGGTTTTTCCGGTGCGGCTGAACGGTAAAAGGTACCAATCATTGGCGATTTTATAGTGATGTAGTTTGTGGCTTCAGGGGCTGCTGCTGCAACAGGTTCCGGGGCTACTGCACTTGGTAGTGGTGTAACCGGCGGAGCAGCAAAGGTTTGCGCAGGCACGGTAGCGTTGATAACCGGTGCTACCGTTTCGTTTGTTTTGATCGTGATCTTGAAATCTTTCTGTTCAATCGATACTTCGTTCACGCCAGATTTTGAAACAAAGCGTATAAGATCCTGAATTTGTTTAATATCCATGTTGGAGCTAATTGGTTTTGGATAAAAGTATATGATAATGTGCAGATGTGCAATATGCAGATGTGCAAATGTATTTACGAATTAATTATTTAACAGGTATATTTTTAAGATGTTTTGATTAAAAATCCGCCTTGGGCCAAATTTAAAATTTCACAACTGAAATATTACGCATTATATGCCCATTTTAAATAGATAGACCCCCAGGTAAAGCCACCACCGAAAGCAGCTAATATAAGGTTATCACCTTTTTTAAATTTGCTTTCCCATTCCCATAAACATAACGGGATGGTGCCGTTAGTGGTATTGCCAAAACGCTCTATGTTGATGATCACCTTTTCCGGGCTGATGCCAGTACGGTTTGCAGTAGCGGCGATGATACGCTTGTTTGCCTGGTGAGGCACCAGCCAGGCAATATCGTCAGCGGTAAGGTTGTTACGTTCCATCACCTCGGCAGCAACCTCGGCCATGTTAGTTACGGCAAATTTAAAAACTGCCTGGCCTTCCTGGTAAGCGTAATGTTCTTTGTTAGCAACCGTTTCGTGCGTAGCCGGGTTTACCGAACCGCCAGCCTTTTGATATAAAAGCTGAGCACCTGCGCCATCGCTCTTCAGTACAGAATCCATTATACCATAGCCTTCGGTATTGGGCTCTAACAAAGCACAACCGCAGCCATCGCCAAAAATGATACAGGTTGCCCGATCTTCGTAATTGATGATCGACGACATTTTATCACCCCCAACTATTAAAACCTTGGTATGTTTGCCACTCTCAATAAATTGCGCACCCGTAGCTAAACCAAATACAAAGCCCGAGCAAGCGGCCTGCAGATCATAGCCCCATGCTTTAGTTGCACCAATTTTATGTGCCAGAATATTTGCCGAGGCAGGGAAAGGCAAATCCGGCGTAGTTGTACAGAAGATGATCAGATCGATCTCGTCTGCACTAATGCCCCGCTTTTTCAGCAAACCCTGCACAGCCGGTACAGCCATATCAGTGGTACCAAGTCCTGCGCCTTTTAATATCCTGCGTTCCTTTATTCCGGTACGGCTCATTATCCATTCGTCGTTGGTTTCCACCATCGACTCCAGTTCATGGTTTGTGAGGACATAATCGGGCACGTAACCATTTACTGCGGTAATAGCGGCATGGATTTTACTCATATTTTTACTGAAAAGCCTGTTTAATTTTATCGATGAGATTGGTTTCGATCATGTTCTTAGACAAAAGCACCATGTTTTTAATGGCTTCGGGGCTGGAAATACCATGGCCCACTACAACCGGCGCATTAACACCCAAAATAGGGCTGCCGCCATATTGCTCATAGTTGAAACGATCAAAAAATTCGTCTTTTAATCTTTTCTTCAAGGTAATAACATAAAACGACTCGGAGAGCTTAAGAATTACATTACCGGTAAATCCATCGCAAACCACCACATCGTTATTGTCCTCAAACAGGTCGCGCCCCTCAATATTGCCTACAAAGTTAAAAAGCTCCGTATCGCGCATTAAGGGGTAAGTGGCCAAAGCGAGCAAATTACCTTTTTCTTCCTCCTCCCCAATATTCATCAGAGCGACGCGGGGGTTTGGAATGTTGTAAACCGATTCGGCAAGCAGGCTGCCAAGCACACCAAACTGTAAAAGCATATCCGGCTTACAATCGGCATTGGCACCTACATCCAAAATAATACCCAAACCGCCTTTAAGTTTGGGTACAATGGTTGTCATGGCCGGGCGCAGAACACCCGGTATAGTTTTCACGCTGAACATCGAGCCTACCAGCATAGCTCCCGTATTACCTGCCGAAGAAAACGCTTGTATGCTATTTTCCTTCAGCATTTTAAAGCCGACCGAGATGCTCGAATCGGGCTTTTGTACGATGGCTTTGGTAGGATGTTCGCCCATAGAGATAACTTCGGTTGTGTGTACAAACTCAAAATTATCCGGGCTATAATTATTTTCCTGAAGAATAGTAACTGCAATATCTCTATCGCCTATAAGCACCAGCTTTTGGCCGGCAGAGAGCACTTTGTGTGCTTCTATCGCTCCTAAAACGGCTGCTTTGGGGGCATAATCCCCCCCCATTATATCTAAGCCAATCTTCATTTCAGAAAATTAACTTATACAGCTACTGCTTTCTCGATAAGAATTTTACCGTTGAAGTATACATTACCGTCAACAGTGTAAGCACGGTGTGGCAAGTGGATTGCACCAGTGGTTTGGCAAGTAGTTAAGGTTGGCGCTAACGCTTTATCATGCGTACGACGTTTATCTCTTCTCGATTTCGAAATTTTTCTTTTTGGATGTGGCATAACTTCCTATGTTTATTACTTTAATTTTTTCAGAGCGTCCCATCTTGGGTCTATTTTCTCTGCTTGTTCATCATTTACCGATAGCTTATTTAAGCTATCAAGCATTTCTTCATCACACTGTTTATCGTCGCCCTGGTTACTGCATAAAGCAACAAACGGCATGGCAACGTTAACATACTCATATATCAGCCCGGCAATATTGATCTCATGATCATTTTTACCAAGGGTAATTACCTCGTCATCTTCGCCCATCTCTTCCTCGCTAAACTTAGCCATCTGCTGTTCCCGGATATCAATAGGCTGCTGATATTCCGACAGGCATTTATCACAGGTAGCGGTTACACTGCCAATGATATCAAAGTCCAAAATCAGCATGGTTTCCTGTTTTTCCAGTTCAACCTTGCATATCAGATTTGCTTTTTTAACCAGTGAATATTCAAATTCACCAAAAAATTCATCTGTTATCTCGTATTCAAACAGATGTTTACCAAGCTTTAAGCCGGTAAAAGGAATGGCATATGTTTTAAGCGATTTCAATGAGCAACAATTAGCCCGCAAATGTAGGTAAAATTACCAAAACTGGAAACTGTTTTTTTTAATTAGAAAAGAGGTTATTAACACCCCTTGGGAAAGATGCAGGATGGCAAGAATCAGGAGGCAAGGCAGGCGCGCTATCCAGCGCGAGAGAAGATGCAGGACGGCAAGAATCAGGAGGCAAGGCAGAAGAGATGCATGAAGTCAAGAACCAGGAGACAAGGCAGGAGTGTTTCAGGAAGACGATGCAGGAAGTCAAGATTCAGCAGGCAAGGCAAAAAAAAATTCTACCTTATAAAATGTCTTGATTCTTGATTCTTGATTCCTGATTCTTGACTCTTTAATCCTGATTCTTGACTTCTGACCGAAGTCTATATTTTAAGCCTTACATTGATTTTTTGCAGCAGGCCGCTTAGCCACACAATGAACAATGCGAATAGCAACGATCTGATCAGTCCGCCCGTACCCTGGTCAAAGTATTGCGGATAGTTCAGTGTAGACATTTGGTACATGGGGTAAAACAGGTAGGGCAAAAGGTAACAGGTAAAAGTGTTGGTGCCCGCAGGCTCTATTACCTTGAACCAATTGTACTTGCCACAGGTATCTACCACAAAAACAAACAGCGCATAAATAACTAAGCTGATACCGATGCAAATGAGCACCCATGAAGGGGTATCCCTTGCTTTGGAGATGCCGCCGCTGAAGTAGCGCACTATAAAACCAAGATTAAACAAAATCACAGCCATTAACAGCATAGCCACCCAAAGCATTTTTATCTCACCATTTTGCGTAAGCCGGATGTACAGCACCGACACAAAGATCCCAGCCATGGTAAATGCCTGCATGGCCCCGTTGCCCGAGAGCCACACATATTTTTGCACGGGTGCCAAAAAATTCAGGAAGCCAAAATGTACATCGATATTGAAAAACATAAAGAAGAGCCAGGCAGCGGCCTGCACCCACAACACCCCATTTGAGTAATAATAAATAAAGGCACACACCAGGTAGGCCCAGCCAATAAGGCCCAATATACCCCACCAGGTTAAGTGCAGCCAGGAATGCCCCGGATCAGAACTTTTGTAAATTGCGCAAACACCAATTAACAACGCTATACCAAAACCCTGGCACAGATAGCGCTTGAGTAAAGAGGTACTTTTACTGTAATCAATAAAAATAAAAAAGAAACTGAAGGTTGCCAGGCTATCCCACACCGGCCTTGGCAAAATGGCATGCACTTCGTCGTAAGTTTCCATATTAGCGTGGAAAAATCCAATAAAAACCAGTGCGAACGAACGCGTGATGATGCGCATCGGTATTTTTGCATCGTCCTTTTTAAGACGGTGCTCAAAGGCATACGGTATGGCCAGCCCCACTATAAATAAAAAAGCAGGGAAAATGGTATCCGCAAGCCCTAATCCATCGGCATTAACCGCGGCGTGTTTGAGCCACAAGGGCGTGTTAGGCACACCGTCGAGGTCATTCACGAAGATCATCAGGAACATGGTAACCGCACGAAACGCATCAATTGACCTAATGCGGTTAATTAAATTACTCATTAAACAAGAAAATGTATTTCAAGAGATAAATGTTTTAAATAAACGGTGAATTTTTTAAAACAGTATTCTCAAAGGCGCTTTTAGTCCCGGTCGCGGCTTAGCTTACTAAATACTAGCGGATTTTCATTAAGCGCTGCCGTTTCCCGGCGATGCTTAATGATATGTATGGCGGTGAACAAGGCCTCCCGAAACGAGATCTCCGAAGCCATGTTTCTGCCTGCAATATCGTAAGCCGTGCCGTGATCCGGCGAAGTACGCACAAAGGTTAATCCGGCTGTATAGTTCACACCGGTTTCAAATGCAATCTGCTTAAATGGGATCAGCCCCTGATCGTGATACATGGCCAGCACGGCATCAAATTGCAGGTAAGTACCATTAGCAAAAAAGCCATCTGCAGAATATGGTCCAAAGGCCAGTACATCATTAGCGCGTGCTTCTTCTATCGCCGGGATGATCACATCCTTCTCTTCCGAACCGATCAGGCCGTTGTCGCTGGCGTGGGGGTTTAAACCCAAAACAGCAATTTTAGGCTTGCGGATCCAGAAATCATCGCGAAGGCTGGCATGCATTAATTTTAACTTGGCAATAATTTTTTCTGTAGTAACACTTTCAGCGATCTTTGAAACCGGGATATGACCGGTAACCACTCCAACACGTAGGGTTTCACTCACCAAAAACATCAGCGATTCCGCTGCATTATCTCTGGATTGCAAATATTCGGTATGCCCGGGGAAATTAAAATCAGCGTTCTGAATATTATCTTTGTTGATAGGTGCTGTAACCAGGCCATCTATCACGCCGCTCAGCAGGTCGTCGGTAGCGCGCTGCAACGACAGGAAAGCGTATTTGCCACCATCGGCCGTAACGGTACCAGGCTCTATCTTCACATCCTCTTCCCAGCAATTGATCATGTTGGCACGTTTTACCAGCGCTTGCCCGGCATCGCCGATTACATTAAAGTTAAGCTCGTTGATATGTGTAGAACGGCGGTGGAATGATGCCACCTTGGTATGCCCGTAAACAATTGGGGTACAGTAATCAAATATTTTTGTGTCGGCCAGAGTCTTGATAATTATTTCTAATCCAATCCCGTTAACGTCGCCAATACTTATTCCTATTTTAGGTTTATCGCTCATGATTTTATGGTTTCACCGGTTTTTGCTTGCTTCCACCGATTTAAAATTCACAAGTTACTTTGCGACCAACGGAAGGGATAACCGGTTATAAATGCTTTAAGCCTTGACCTTTGCGGCTTGGCTTAATATGCAAATTAAAAGATTTTAAGTTTATAATTACTTAATAAAGCGCAAATATGCCTTAATTTGCTTAAATAAAAACTGATAATGACATTAGTAAGAGCAAAAAAACATCTGGGGCAACATTTTCTTACTGATAAAAATATAGCACAAAAAATTGTAGAGAGCTTGCGACCGGCGGGGCAGTACAAGCAAGTGCTGGAGGTTGGACCAGGCATGGGGATCCTATCTGATTTCTTGCTGCAAACGACCGATTACGAAGTTTTTTTGATTGATATCGATACCGAATCTTACACCTTTCTTCAAAAGAAGTATCCGGCGTTAGGCAGCCGTTTAATTAATGCCGATTTCCTGGAACTTGATTTCCCGGCTGTTTTTCAGGGGCAGATGGCGGTGATCGGCAATTTCCCGTATAATATCTCGAGCCAGATCCTGTTCAAGATCCTGGATAACCGTAAGCAGGTTGTTGAAGTGGTGGGCATGTTTCAAAAAGAAGTGGCCGAGCGTTGTGCCAGCAAACCCGGCAGTAAAGAGTACGGCATTCTCAGCGTTTTCCTGCAGGCATATTATAAGGTGGAGTACCTGTTTACCGTTAAAGCAGGGGTGTTCAATCCGCCGCCAAAAGTTTTGTCGGCAGTGATCCGCTTAACCCGGAATGAAACAGCAGAATTGGGTTGTGATGAAAAACTATTTTGGCAGGTGGTAAAGGCAGGCTTTAACCAGCGCCGCAAAACATTACGCAATGCACTGTCATCCCTCATCAATAAAGAAAACCTGGCCGAGAACAAAACACTCGAACTGCGGGCCGAACGATTAAGTGTAGCGGATTTTGTGAAGTTGACCAATGAGATAACGGCGGCTAAATAAACCGGCTGCTAATGTCAAACGCAGATGAATATGCTAAGCAGGTGCATCTCCTATTTTTTAAGATTCAATTCCGGAATTGTACCGTTTACCTTAATACACTTTAACCTCAACGGGACCATGAATATGATGGATCTCTTTTACTTTATCGGCCATGCGTTTAATAAAGATATAGTTGGCAGTACCACCTATTACTGCCCCAACCACTGGTACTAATCTTTCGGCAGTGCGCACGCCGAAAGCCAATAATAGCTTTTCGGCTACGCTCTCCATTACGGTTTTGCTCATGGCTACGCCTGCCTCTATTTTAAAAGATGTAGCAACCAATGCCATAAACTCATCAAAGGTGATCTTATAACTGCCCCTGCTGTAATACATAATAGCCATAGTAACCCTAAACTGCTGGGTAATCAAATTTGCAAAATCCACCGGCATACCTACTACCATAGTGATAATACCGCCAGTACCGGATATGGCCCCGGAACCAGCAGCTAAATATGCACACTGGTTGATAAACTTATCCAAACCCATTTTATCAACGCCGCGCTTGATATTAAACTGATCTATATGATCAAAGATCTTTTTGAATCCGTCGTGCGAAAGTTTTTCGGCGTATTGCTTTATATCTAGTTGCTGTTTCCTGAATGGTAATTTCATCTGTTATGAGGCGGTTTAATATCGTCTGTGTTCTTGTTGCTATTTACGTGCCAGATTTAATTCCCTGCTCAAGCCGGCGCGAATCCGATCAAACGATGAACGACATAATGTCATAATTAATGCGCTGGTGGAGATAGCGCTTATTCAGTAGTGCTATTTTTGTAAATTTGCTTCATAAATATTTACCATTGAAAAACAACATCCTCATCGTTGACGATATCCATCCGATATTTATAGAGCAAGCGGAAACTCTTGGGTACACTTGTGATTATCAGCCACACATAAAAGCGCAAAACGCTTTTGAGATCCTAAATAATTATGATGGCTTGGTGATCCGGTCAAAATTCCAGGTGGACAAAGCCGTTATTGACCTTGCCCCAAACCTGCGGTTTATTTGCCGGGCCGGTGCGGGTATGGATAACATTGATGAGGCTTATGCCCTATCTAAAAACATTTCGCTAATCAACGCGCCTGAAGGCAACTCGGATGCGGTGGGCGAACATGCTATCGGCCTGCTACTATCATTGATGAATAATCTTAACAGGGCTGATGCAGAGATCCGGGCAGGCAGCTGGCTTCGCGAAGAAAACCGCGGGCACGAACTGAAGGGAAAAGTGGTTGGTATTATCGGCTACGGCCATATGGGGCAAAGCCTGGCCCGCAAATTATCTGGCTTCCAGGTGGAGGTTATTGCCTACGATAAATACAAAACCGGCTTTAGTGATAAATATGCCCGCGAAGTGAGTATGGAGGAAATTGTAAAACACAGCAATGTGCTAAGTTTACACGTACCGCTTACCAAAGAAACCAATGGCATGGTGGATGATGAATTCCTGTTCCATTTTCGCAAGCCTATTTTTTTAATCAATACCTCGCGGGGCAAAGTGGTAAAAACAAGCGCAGTATTAAACGGCATTAAACAAAATAAGATCCTGGCCGCCGGCTTGGATGTTTTGGAAGTAGAGAAATTCCCGGCCCTGGCCGAGCAGCAATGGTTTGAAGAGTTGCGCACTTCCGGCAAAGTGATCTTAAGCCCACATGTTGCCGGGTGGACGTTTGACAGTTACCGCAAAATAAGTGAAGTAATGGCAGCAAAACTTAAAGGGCTGGGATCAATAGGCGATTAGAAAATGACGAATGTTTTTCCTTCGGTAAAATAAATCCCCATCGGCGGAATCCAAAAACAAATATTTGGATATTAAAACTTAAATATCTTATCTTCGTTTTACATCAAACAAGACTATGCAGGCCCGGCCGACGTAGTCTTGTTTGTTTTTAAGGCCATCACGCTCTTCTATTTTATTAATAAATAGTAGGGCGGTTTTTTTTGGCAAATACCGTAAATGAATATTATTAATTAGTGTACTATGGCAGATGTTTCGTACTATACCAAAGAAGGTTTAGAAAAACTAAAAGAAGAATTACAACGATTAAAAACAACCGGCCGGTCTGATATATCTAAACAGATTGCCGAAGCGCGGGATAAGGGCGATCTATCTGAAAACGCAGAATATGATGCCGCTAAGGAGGCACAGGGCCTGCACGAAGCCAAAATTGCCCAGATGTCTGAAACGCTGGCCAACGCACGTTTGCTGGATGAATCTAAATTAGATGTATCTAAAGTATTGGCTTTGTCAATCGTAAAAATAAAGAATCTGAAAAACGGCGCAACAATGAGCTACCAGTTGGTATCTGAAAGCGAAGCTGATATGAAAACCGGCAAGATCTCTGTTGCATCGCCAATTGCAAAGGGGCTGCTTGGTAAAAAAGTTGGTGAGACCATAGAAATTACCGTACCCGCCGGCAAAATAGAATTTGAAATACTTGAAGTTTCCAGATAACAGCTAGTGAATTAGAGATTCGGTGATTTTTAGATCCACCGAATCTCTAATTCATTACATCACTAATAACACCATGACCATCTTTTCCAAAATCATATCAGGTGAAATCTCCGCGCATAAAGTTGCTGAGACTGATGATTTTTTAGCGTTTTTAGATATCAGTCCATTAGCAGAAGGGCACGTTTTGGTTATCCCTAAAAAGGAAGTTGATTACCTGTTCGATCTGGATGATATCACTTATAATGAGCTGCAGATCTTCACCAAGATCGTGGCTATCGGCGTAAAAAAAGCTATTCCTTGCAAAAAGGTCGGCGTTGCAGTCATTGGTTTGGAAGTGCCTCATGCCCATATCCACCTCATCCCCATGAACCGGGTGGACGATATGAATTTCTCCAGGCCCAAATTATCACCCAGCCAGGAAGAGCTAGCAACAACCGCTGAAAAAATTCGCGAAGCACTTAAGGTGGTAACGGCGGAGGATTAAATCTCCTTTTCGTCGTGCTGAAGAATTATTCAACTATTGACTAAGTGAGCCAGTTTAGCTGATCTCACATTTCTTCTAAGAGGACTTTGTCACCATAGCGGCGCCAGTTCTGGTGTGCATCAGGACAAACTATGTTATATCTCCATTATTTCTTTCTTTTTCTTGCTCCGCAGCCTTTTCGGCACAAAATTCAAAATTTCGTTTTTTAATGCCTCAATCATTCGGCGCTTTAAAAAGTTACGGTGAATTACAATGCTTACTTCACGGGCCGGTTCGGGGCTTTTAAAATAACGCACCCTATCCATCTGTTTTTCGCTCAGTTCGGCAAGGGCAAGCTCCGGTAAAATAGTAGCGCCATTGTTCATATCTACCATTCGTTTCAGCGTTTCTACACTACCGGTATTGTATTCAAAGTGCTGGTAACCTTTTGTAGCCTTACGCCGCTGGCAAATATTCAAAACCTGCTCCCGCATACAGTGGCCCTCGTTCAACACCCATATCTCCTCCATATCTATATCATCCGGCACAATGTTCTTCTTTTTAGAGAGCTTACTGTTTTTGGATACATAGGCAACAAAGTTTTCGTAAAATACAGGCAATTCGGTCAAGTTGCTTTCATGCAACGGTGTTGATAAAATACCGCAATCCAGCGTGCCTAATTTAAGCTGTTGTATGATCAGCTCGGTGGTTTGCTCCCACACAATCAGCTTTACACCCGGGTACTTTTCGATAAAGCCCTGGATGATCTTCGGCAAAATATAAGGTGCTACCGTGGGGATAATGCCCACCCTTAGTTCCCCGGAAAGTTCCTTTTGCCTGTCGCTGATAATCTCTTTGATCTTTTCACTTTCTGCCATCAATACGCGGGCCTGGGCAATAATTTCCGAACCTATCTCTGTGGGAATAACAGGCTGCTTACTCCTGTCAAACAGCTTTACGCCGAGGGTATCCTCCAGTTTTTGCACCTGCATGCTCAAAGTAGGTTGGGTTACAAAACACTTTTCCGCAGCGCCCACAAAGCTGCGGTAAGTATCAACCGCTATTATATACTCCAGTTGGGTGATGGTCATAATGCTATAGATAAAAATTATGCAAAGATAACAAATATTACTTTTTTCTATATTGATTGATGTGTTTATCGAGAGAACCTATAGCTCCGGACAGTGTAATCCATAAAAAAAGCCGGCTAGTGCCGACTATATACTGATTATCAAAATCGCTTAAATTTTATTCTACCGTTACCGATTTTGCCAAATTCCTTGGCTGATCCACATTACATCCACGCAGCACAGCAATGTGGTAGGCCAGCAGCTGCAATGGAATGGTGGCCAATAAGGGAACAAAGGCCTCCCCCGTTTGCGGAATCTCAATCACATATTCTGCCATCTCCTTTACATGGGTGTCGCCTTCAGAAACAATCGCAATCACGTGACCGCCGCGGGCTTTAACTTCCTGGATATTGCTGACTACCTTTTCGTACGACGAATTTTGAGTCGCTATAAATATTACCGGCATTTCTGCATCTATTAAGGCTATCGGGCCATGTTTCATCTCAGCGGCAGGATAACCTTCCGCGTGAATATAGGAGATCTCCTTCAGTTTTAAAGCACCCTCCAGTGCAACCGGGAATGAACTTCCCCTACCCAGGAACAGGCAGTTTGGAGAATCTTTAAATCGTTCGGCAATTGTTTTAACCTGCTCATTACTTTCCAGCGCCTTCACTACCAGATCCGGTATCTCATTAAGCTCCGTTAAATATTCAACCAGCTTACCCTGTGTAATTGTACCCCTTTGCTGTGCTATGTAAAAGGCCATGAGCGTAAGTACGGTAACCTGTGCGGTAAATGCCTTGGTAGATGCAACCCCTATCTCGGGACCGGCATGCGTGTAAACACCAGCGTGTGTTAATCTTGGGATGGAGGCACCTACCACATTGCAAATACCAAATATAGTAGCGCCCCGTTCCTTGGCTAACTCGATAGCAGCCATGGTATCGGCAGTTTCACCGGACTGTGATATGGCTATCACCAGGTCTTTAGCAGTAATAATAGGATTACGATACCTGAATTCAGAGGCATACTCCACTTCAACCGGTACCCGCGCGTATTCTTCAATTAAATATTCACCAACCAGGCCCGCATGCCATGAAGTACCACAGGCTACAATAATAATGCGATCAATGTTTTTTAGCTTTTCAACATACTCTTTGATACCGCCTAGCTGCACCAGGCCTTTAGTAGGGTAAATGCGCCCGCGTAAGCAATCGCGGATAGAGCGCGGCTGCTCGTAGATCTCTTTCATCATGAAGTGATCGTACCCGCCTTTTTCCAGCATCTCCAGCTTTAAGGAAAGTTCCTGGATATATGGGATCTGGATCGTATTATCTATATTTTTAATCAGCAGGTCATCCCGTTTGATATAGGCAATCTCGTTATCGTTTAAATAAATAACGTTCTTAGTATATTCTACTATCGGCGTGGCATCAGAAGCTATAAAATATTCACCTTTGCCTACTCCAATAACCATCGGGCTGCCTTTTCGTGCGGCGATCAGCTTATCCGGTTCATCGGCACTCATGATCACTATAGCGTAGGCACCTACAACTCTGTTCAATGCCAGGCGAACAGATTCATCGAGCTCCAGACCGGTAGTCTTCTGTATATCCTCCACCAGGTGAATCAGGATCTCTGTGTCTGTATCACTTTTAAAAACATGCCCCTTTGCCAAAAGTGCTTCTTTAAGCACTACATAGTTTTCAATAATACCGTTGTGGATAATAGTGAGTTTGCGGTCTCCGGAGGAATGCGGATGCGAATTGCGGTCGCTTGGGGGCCCATGGGTAGCCCATCGGGTGTGGCCCATCCCCGCGGTGCCCGTCAGCTTAACATCTTTTACAAAACTTTCAAGATCGCTAACCTTACCTGCCTTTTTGTAAACTCTAAGCCCGTTATCAGCAAGCGCAATACCGGCGCTGTCGTACCCGCGATATTCTAACCTGTGTAAGCCTTTTATAACAATAGGGTAGGCATCCCTATAGCCTATATAACCAACTATGCCGCACATAAATTCAAATTAAGATTTGGATGTATTGCAGCAAAAGTAAGCTTAAAGCAGCAAAACCAGTGTTATAAAAATTAACACTGGTTTTGGCTGATTATATTATTGAAGGCTATTTACTGATTTATCTTGGTGTATATAATATTCAGCTTGATCCGGTATGGCGAGTTTTTACCCGGCGTAATGGTACGTTCGGTATAACTTGCCGTTGGAGCTATATCCAAAACCGTTGTCGGTGCCGTTGGATCTACCGGTGCGATGTAAGTACCGTAATCAACCGTTTTTCCACGCACGAGGTCCTGCACAAAAGCAGTTACCAGGAAATGATATTCGCTGTTTAGTTTATTGTAATAGCCACCAAAATAACTTAATGCATTAACGCCCCGTGGGTCGGTGGTACTTGCGTCCTGTAATCTTAGGCGTTGTTTAGCAATATCCAATTGGTACATGGTTAAACGCGCAGCTGGTACATAGGGTATTATGGTGCCGGGCGCAGCGGTGACAACCAGTTCTGCCCGGTTAATAACCACATCGCTGCCGAGGGAAGCAAATGTATTTTTGATATCAGGAAAACTAATTTTGGCCCTTAAGCCCGCAAGGCCCTGCAGATATACCAAACCGTCTGTAGACGTATTTGCCAATGCCGCCTGCACTTTAGTACTGTAGGTATGTTTAACTGACGCCATGTGCTGGCCTGTAGCGATAGGGACATTGATCAACGATGTATCGATGGTAGTACCGTTATTAATTTTGCAGTACACCGCAATCCGCACAGAATCCATCGTCAGTAAAATATTTCCGCCGGGGCCTGTTGTACCATTTTTGTCTATAGATAAATAAAGGCCCTTTATTGCATTCTGAAATCCAAGAATCGAACTCCGGTAACTAGCTGGTGCACCAAAAAGGTTGTCCGTTAAAAAATCTTTACTAAAAGGAATCCGAATTTGCGGCGCAACCTTTTTTAAAGTATCGGGTTTTCCTGCTACAATATCTGTTAGCCTAAGCGTATCGTGCGACCGCGCAACAAATGTTTTTGTACCAAGTAAGGCGGCGCCTGCACTCCATTGTTTGTTGCTATAGTAGTTTGCAGAAACGTATTTATCATTTAACTGATGAATATCAACCTTAAACTTAGTGGTAAGAGAATCGCCATAGAAACCTGTAGCAGCGTAGGGTAACACCAGTAGCGCTGAATCTATTGTAATGGTGCCGGTAGGCAAAGTATAAGCTGCACTGCCTGGCAGGGTAAGCTGCATGGCAATGTTAGATTCGGTAACGCCAAGCTCCGGGTCATTAAAATAGCTGATTGGTGTTTTAGCCAAGGCCGATGTTAGCACCGAATCCTCCAGTACCGTTGTGGTAGTAATATTGGTATCCGCAATTAAAGTCCCGTTTAATTGGGTGTTCCCATCTACGCCTAAACCGATACCATCCTGGCGTTTACAGCTATTCAAAATAAAAAGACTTATTAACAGGGTTAATAAGCCTAATTTGGAAAATTTCATATTTAGTTTTAAAGCTTATGCAACATCCACCAACTCATCGTTGGTGATTTCGTCGTAAAAATTGTAATAATTTTCGTAATCTGAAGTGGAAACGAACTCTAAGACTGATTTATTGCTGTTTTTAACATTATTTAACACATCTGCATCAATATGCTCACTGGCCAGAACTATGCCATCACTGTATTGAATTGCACCTGCGTACATGGCAGCGTTAGTGCCTTCTTTATAAACTTCGGTGTGCGCCTCGCTCATATCGCCCATAATGGCTTTACGGGCAAAATCAGCATCCATCTTTTCTGTAAAGTCGTTTTCGTAAATAGAGTAAACAACTTTTGAATGCTTAAACGTAGGGTCGTCTTTATAAGTGGTTTTTAAGTAGGCCGGCACTAAAGCGCTCATCCAGCCATGGCAATGGATAACATCCGGTGCCCAACCTAATTTCTTAACGGTTTCTAATGCGCCTTTGCAAAAGAAAATCATGCGCTCATCGTTATCGGCATAAAATTTACCGTCTTTATCATTAAAGACGTGCTTACGCTGAAAATACTCTTCGTTATCTAAGAAATAAACCTGCATGCGGGCCGCCGGGATCGAGGCAACTTTAATGATCAGCGGGTTGTCGTTGTCATTAATGATAATATTCATCCCTGATAAACGGATAACTTCATGCAAGCGGTTCCTGCGCTCGTTGATATTCCCAAAACGTGGCATCAAAATGCGAATTTCGAACCCCTTCTCCTGCATTGCTTGCGGAAGCTGACGTGTTATTTCGGCAATTTTTGTAAGTTCGAGAAAAGGAGACATTTCATGAGTTATGAACAAAAGCTTAGATTTACCCATCACTAAATCAGAATTTTAAAATGTAAGAAGTCAAAAAATTTGAGTCTGCAAATATAAGCATTATAATATGAACTGACAACCAATTATGCAAGGGTATTTGGTAATTTTTAATCTATTGTACACCTTTACCAAATTTTTTCAACCAAAAATAACTTGGAAATATTCAGCACCCGAAGCGCCTTACGGCAACATTTAACCGCCTTAAATAACAAAACAGTAGGCTTTGTGCCTACGATGGGCGCTTTACACCCCGGCCATATTTCGCTGATACAACAGGCCCTGCAGGAAAACGATGTGGTAGTTTGCAGTATTTTTGTAAACCCTACGCAATTTAACGATCCTAAGGACCTGGAGGTTTACCCGCGCCCAATCGCAGCGGATATAGCCAAACTATCGGCGGCAGGTTGCCACATTTTGTTCAATCCGCCGGTTACAGAAATTTATGACACGGATGAGCATTGGCATTTAAACATCGGGCAACTGGAATTTTTACTGGAGGGGGAATTCAGGCCAGGGCATTACCAGGGCGTAACCCAGGTGGTTTACAAACTGCTGGATATTGTGCAACCACAAAAGCTCTACATGGGGCAAAAAGATTACCAGCAATTTATGGTGGTAGCCCGCATGGTTGAACTATTGAAGATGCCGGTTGAAATGGTTATGTGCCCCATTGCCCGCGAAGCCGATGGGTTGGCCATGAGTTCCAGAAACATCCATTTAACAACCGACGACCGCAAGCACTCCCTTGTTTTATCAAGAACCCTCAACTGGTTGAAAACAAATTTTGACCCGGCCAATATCTTTGAACTGGAACAGGAAGCCATGGCTATGCTGCAAAGCGAACCGGGTGTTGAACCTGATTACATTGAGATTGCCGACGGCAAAACACTGCTGCCGGCTGATACGCATTCTGAAAGCATTGTTGCATTAACCGCTGCTAAAGTTGGTAAAACCAGGCTGATAGATAATGTGCTAATCAGGTAGACTGATGACGAGGGCCGATATTCCCTGGTTTTTTAGTAGTATAAAAAGCTAAGCCATTCCATCAACAACCTTTTACAATCCGTGGACGATCAACTATTGACCAAGGGATAAAAATACCCGTATCTTTGCGGCGTCATTTTGTACCTGGCTGGTTTTATCAATCCGCCGGATTATTGAAGGAAAGCATTATTATGATCATTGAGATTTTAAAATCAAAGTTACACCGCGTTAGGGTTACCCAGGCAGAACTTAACTATGTTGGCAGCATCACTATAGATGAGGATCTGATAGATGCGGCCAATATCATCCCTAACGAAAAGGTACAGATCGTTAACAATAACAACGGCGCCCGCTTTGAAACCTATGTAATCAGGGGAGAACGCGGCACGGGAACAATTTGCCTGAACGGTGCAACTGCCCGCCTCGCACAGGTGGGTGATATCGTTATTATCATGTCATACGCGTATATGGAAGCCGAAGAAGCGCGCAAATACGAACCTATTCTCATTTTTCCTGATGCTAACAATAAGCTTATTAAATAGCCGGAAATATTATTGGCTGGTTTAAATCAGTATGACAACCTGCAAAACAACGCGACTGAACAGCAGGTGCTTAACGGATTTTTCACTGTTATTCCCGGCAATTTATCAGGCATTTTTATTGGCTAAAAGCGTTCAACGTTAAATTTTCAAATTAAAATTTCAAATACCTCTAAATTACTATCTTTGCACCCCGACGCTGAAGTCGGGATTTTCGCTTTCAGCGCATAGGAAAAATCGTTATCAATTTGATAAATTTTGACTTCTTACTTAGAACTTTTTAATTAAAAAAAAGCCCTATGCCCAAAGACACCTCCATCAAATCCGTACTCATTATCGGCTCTGGCCCAATCATCATCGGTCAGGCTTGCGAATTTGATTACGCAGGCTCACAAGCTGCCCTTTCCTTAAAAGACGAAGGAATTACTGTTACCATCATCAATAGCAACCCGGCAACTATCATGACCGATAAAGTTATTGCTGATAACGTATACCTTTTGCCGCTGGAACCGGAAAGTATTGAGAAAATACTGCAAGAGCAGCAAATTGACGCAGTACTGCCTACCATGGGCGGCCAAACTGCCCTTAACCTTTGTATCAGCGTTGCAGAGCGCGGTATATGGGAAAAGTACGGTGTTAAAATTGTGGGTGTTGATTTAGCCGCAATTGAGAAGACAGAGAACCGCGAAGCGTTCCGCCAGTTAATGGTTGACATCGGCGTTGGCGTGGCCACGTCAAAAATTGCCAATTCCTTTTTAGAGGGTAAAGAGGCCGCACAGGAGATCGGCTATCCGCTGGTTATCCGCCCGAGCTATACTTTAGGTGGTAAAGGTGCAGGCTTTGTACACAAAAAGGAAGAGTTTGATGCCGCACTAAGCCGCGGCCTGCAAGCTTCGCCAACACACGAGGTATTGGTGGAGCAGGCTGTTTTAGGCTGGAAAGAATATGAGCTCGAACTATTAAGGGATAGCAACGATAACGTTATTATCATTTGCTCTATCGAAAATTTCGACCCGATGGGCATCCATACAGGCGACTCTATCACCGTTGCGCCTGCCATGACACTGAGCGACCGCTGCTACCAGGAGATGCGCAACCAGGCGATCAAGATGATGCGCGCCATTGGTAATTTTGCAGGAGGCTGTAACGTACAGTTCTCTGTAAACCCTGCAGACGAAAGTATTATCGCTATTGAGATTAACCCGCGTGTATCGCGCTCGTCTGCATTAGCATCAAAAGCAACCGGTTACCCCATTGCTAAAATTGCTGCAAAACTGGCTATCGGTTATAATCTGGACGAAATAGAGAACCAGATCACCAAAACAACATCAGCATACTTTGAGCCAACGCTTGATTATGTTATTGTAAAGATCCCGCGCTGGAACTTTGATAAATTTAAAGGTGCCAACCGCGAGCTGGGCCTAACCATGAAATCGGTAGGCGAAGTAATGGGTATAGGCCGCAGCTTTATCGAGGCCCTGCAGAAAGCCTGCCAGAGCTTAGAGATCGGTCGCGCCGGCCTGGGTGCCGATGGCCGCCAGAGCCGTAACTTGGAAGAGATCATGCACAGCCTGGAGCACCCAAGCTGGGACAGACTTTTCCACATTTATGATGCAATGAGCCTCGGCGTACCATTGGAGTCTATCCGGAAAGCTACCAAGATAGATCGCTGGTTCCTGAACCAGATCCTTGAAGTGGTGAACATGGAGAATGAACTGCGCCGTTATTCTTTAAATAACATCCCGGAAGACTTTTTCTTCACGCTTAAACAAAAAGGCTTCTCTGATACCCAGATCTCTTATGTATTGGGTAATGTAACCGAAGAGGATGTATATCAGCGCCGCAAGGAACTGAAAATTACCCGCGTTTACAAAATGGTAGATACCTGTGCTGCAGAATTCGCCGCTAAAACGCCATATTATTATTCAACCTACGAAGGAGAGAACGAATCCATCGTATCTGATAAAAAGAAGATCATTGTTTTAGGATCCGGCCCTAACCGCATTGGCCAAGGAATTGAATTCGACTATAGTTGTGTGCATGGCTTGTTAGCTGCTAAGGAAAGCGGTTTTGAAGCCATCATGATCAACTGTAACCCGGAAACAGTTTCTACCGACTTTAACATGGCCGATAAGTTATATTTTGAGCCTGTATTCTGGGAGCATGTACGCGAAATTATTGAGCTGGAAAAACCGTACGGTGTTATCGTTCAGCTTGGCGGACAAACAGCTTTAAAAATGGCTGAGAAATTACATCAGCACGGTATCAAGATCATCGGCACATCATTCGATAATATGGATATTGCGGAAGACCGCGGCCGTTTTAGCGATCTGTTGAAAGATCTTGGTATCCCCTATCCTAAATACGGTGTTGCGGAAAGCGCAGAAGAAGCATTGGTTGTAGCACATGAGGTAGGTTACCCGGTGCTGGTTCGTCCGAGCTACGTTTTAGGTGGCCAGGGAATGAGTATCGTGATCAATGATGAGGACCTGGAGCGAGCAGTAGTTAATCTGTTGAAAAATCTACCGGGCAACCGGGTATTGATCGATCACTTCCTGGATCGCGCTGCTGAAACCGAATCAGACTCAATCCATGATGGTGATGATGTGCACATTATTGGTATGATGGAACATATTGAACCCGCGGGGATCCACTCTGGAGATTCATTTGCTGTGTTGCCACCATTTGATCTGAGCGATAACGTGATCAGCCAGATGGAAGAATATACCGCAAAAATTGCCCGTGCACTAAACGTTCGCGGCTTGCTGAACATCCAGTTTGCAGTGAAAAACGATAAGGTTTATGTAATTGAAGCCAATCCACGTGCATCACGTACGGTTCCTTTTATTGCTAAGGCATACGATGTGCCTTACATCAATATCGCAGCAAAAGTAATGCTGGAGGTTGCCAAGATCAAAGACTTTACCATAGAGCGCAAATTAAAGGGCTACGCCATCAAAGAGCCTGTGTTCTCCTTCGATAAATTCCCAGAGGTGAATAAGGAACTGGGGCCGGAAATGAAATCTACAGGTGAAGCGATCAGATTTATTCCTGATCTGCAGGATCCGTACTTCAGGCACTTGTACAAAGAAAAATCAATGTACCTGAGTAAATAATACGCTACTGTTTGGGCAGTATAACTTGTTTATTGCAGCGAGCAATTGCTGCAATAAACCATGGTTTAATTTAGTAAGCAAGTATTGAAACTAAACATAAAAAGCGCCGCCCCCGGCGTTAATTTAAACAAATTCGACGCTGAGGATATTGGCGATGTGTTGCTAAAGATCGAACGGTCATTCGACATTACTTTTGCGGATGAAGATCTGAAGGAGGCTAAAACCTTTGGTCAGCTATGCGATGTGGTGGTTGCCAAAGTAAAACACGCGCAAGCCGATAGCTGCACAACGCAGCAGGCTTTTTATAAATTGCGCAACGCCATCAATGCTAAAAACCCCGCAGAAAAATACCTGGTTAAACCGCAAACGAAGCTTTGTGAGCTTTTTCCGCGTGATAACCGTATTGAGATAGTTGCAGATATAGAGAACGAAATGGGTTTGCACATGAACCTGCTGCAGCCCAAACCAGTGATCGTTTGGAGTTTTGCGTTGCTTCTGATCTTATCTTTAGGCTTGTTTTGGGTTAACACGACCATAGCAACCGTAGGCCTGATTATTTCCATTGCTGGCTTAAGACTAGCCGGTCGTTTTGGTAAAGAACTGAAAGTAAAAACCATTGGTGATCTGGCCGAAAAAATAGCCCGCGAGCATTATTTCAAATGCCGTAAAGATGCTGCTACCGTTAACCGCGCAGATGTTGTTCAAAAGGTAAAAGGATTATTTGCTGATTATTTGCAGTTGGCGCCATCTGCTTTAACTAAAGAGGCAAGATTTGCTTAACTAAGGTTGCTTCAAAAATTTACTGCTTATAGCGATGCGTTTAAACTCATCGCTATTTTTTTGCCTTGCTGACTTCCATCTACTCATCCACCATTAGCCCGGTCACCTCAAAAGTTAATCTTTGCTTTGGGTCTGCATTAACTTTATGCTGTTTTTTACCGCTAACCGTGTCGCCGGCAAAATGCTGGCTGTCATCTGCAATAAACTCTTTTTGCGCCACGCCCTGCAATATAACTACCCGCCCACGCAAAGCCTTTGGCAGGTCTACATCAAAATTCTTAAAGTGAGCGTCAATTATCTTGCCTTTTCCGGCATCCATTTCAAACCAACCGCCCTTGGATCTGGTCACACGGATAATTCGTCCCCTAATGGCCGTGGTAATACGCGTTTTTTTCATCATATTGCTTTCAACCAGGGCCGCATCCGTTGGCGCTATACCGGTCGGCTTAATGCCAAAAACCATTCCGTGAGGCAATGGCGGCGGCTTTTGTGCAAAGCAAACTGCCGCCGTGAAAATCAAACTGAAAATAAATAGTCCCTTAATTATCCGCATAAAACAATAACATTCGTTTAAGTTGTTAGTTTGCTGTAATTGATTTTCGCGGGTATTTATAAACAGCAGTTGTTGCAGCATTACAATTTAGGATATTTGTACAAATGAAAGTGAAGGCCAGGGTTACCAGAACATTATTAGCGAGACATCAGTATGAGTTGCTTGAGGCGGGCTGCGATGAGGCAGGTCGTGGTTGTTTAGCGGGTCCTGTTTTTGCAGCAGCGGTGATCTTGCCCGATGATTTTGATCACCATTTATTGAACGATTCCAAACAGCTTACCGAAGAAGTGAGGTATGCTTTACGTATCGAGATAGAACAAAAGGCCATTGCTCATGCTGTTGCCTGGTGCGATAACCACGAGATAGACGAGATCAACATCCTTAATGCTTCTTTCCTGGCCATGCACCGCGCTATCGCAAAGCTGCATTTGTGCCCACAATTTTTAATAATCGATGGCAACCGTTTCAACAAATATGGTACTACGCCACATGCCTGCATTATTGAGGGCGACGGAAAATATTTCAGTATAGCGGCAGCATCCATCCTGGCTAAAACTTATCGCGACGATTACATGAAGCAAATTGCCGCCGAACACCCCGAGTATAACTGGCACAGCAACAAAGGCTACCCAACAACAGCGCACCGCAAAATGGTGATGGACCTCGGCCATACGCCATATCATCGTAAAACTTTTAGGGTAACGGATCCTCAGCTCCGTATTTTTTAAGCTTTAGTTTGCCAAACCGCGCAAGGTTAATACCTTTAACCGAACCAATTATTTGCTCGCCTTGAGGATCCTCATTTTAACCCACCGAGTACCGTTTCCGCAGAATGGCGGGTACCCCATTGTGGTGGGCAATACCATCAAAGGACTTTTAACTCACGGGCACCAGGTTTCACTGATTTCCTTAAACGTTAAGAAGCATACCGATAAGATCCTGGAGCGCGACGAACTCCTCAGTAAAATCAATTATACCGAGTATGATATTGATACCCGCGTTTCTATGATAGAGGCCTTCAGCAACCTGTTCACAAAAAACCCTTATAACATTGACAAATATTATAACACCGGGTTTGAAAAGCTGCTGATCCAAAATCTGAGAGACAATACATACGATGTAATTCAACTGGAAGGCCTGTTTGTGGCGCCCTACCTGGCTATCGTTCGCAAAAGCACCAAAGCCAAAATATTATACCGCGCCCACAATATCGAGCACCAGGTATGGCAAAGACTGGCACAACAAAAATCCGATCCTTTCAAACGTTGGTACCTCAACCTGCTTGCACGCCGCGTAAAAGCGTATGAACTGGAATTACTTAACCGGTTCGACGGAATTGTGGTGTTTACCGGGCAGGATAAGGCCTTGTTACTATCCTTCGGTACCAAAATTCCTGTAAGCGTGTTACCAATTGGAGTGGACCTTTCCAAATACCAGCCCGACCCCGAAAAAACCGAATGCCCCAGTTTGTTCTTTTTGGGTTCTTTAGACTGGCTTCCCAACCGAGAGGGTATTGAATGGTTTCTGGATAACTTTCACAAAGAACTGGTGGATGGTGACCTCAAATGCAAGTTTTACGTGGCCGGCAACAATATCCCCGAAGCATTTGACGAGTACGACGTACCCGGTAAGGTATTTATAAAAGGTGAGGTAGATGATGCCATGGAATTTGTAAACAGCAAATCCATCATGATCGTACCGCTGCTTTCCGGCGGGGGCATGCGCGTAAAAATTGTAGAGGGCATGGCTATGCAGAAATGTATCATCTCTACCTCCATTGGTGCTGAGGGCATCACATTTACCGATGGCGAACATATTATCATTGCCAATGATGCCGATGCATTTTACAGTGCCATGCTGAAATGCATTACCGACGAGGAATACTGCTACCAAATTGGTGCTAATGCACGCCGTTTGATCGAGCAAAATCATGATGTAGATACCGTTACAGCGGGCTTGATTGCTTTCTACCAATCAATTATCTAAACAACGGGCATTTGAAGCTATTTTGCTACTTTTGCCCCCACAATAAATAACCATGAAAAATACTGCTTTAACTAACGTGCATACCAATTTAGGTGCTAAAATGGTGCCGTTTGCCGGTTACAATATGCCTGTACAATATACCGGCATCAATGCTGAGCACGATACCGTACGCAAAAGCGTGGGTGTGTTTGATGTAAGCCACATGGGCGAGTTTATTTTAAAGGGAGAAAACGCCCTTGCTCTGATCCAGAAAGTTACCAGTAACGATGCGGCTAAACTGTATGACGGCAAAGTACAATACAGCTGCCTGCCAAACGAAGACGGCGGCATTGTGGACGATTTGCTGGTTTACCGCATGGATGAGAAAACCTATATGCTGGTAGTCAATGCATCTAACATCGAAAAAGACTGGAACTGGATCTCTAAATTTAACACCGAAGGCGTTGATATGAAAAATATCAGCGACCGAACTTCTTTGCTGGCTATCCAGGGACCAAAAGCGGCCGAAGCCTTGCAAAGCCTTACCGACATCGACCTGGCATCGATGGAGTACTATACCTTTAAAAAAGGCACATTTGCTGGAATCCCCAACGTAGTTGTTTCAGCAACGGGCTATACCGGGGCAGGTGGTTTCGAGATCTATTTTGATAATGAGCATGCCGAATTTATTTGGAACGAGGTGTTCAATGCCGGCGAGCCTTTCGGTATAAAACCTATTGGCCTGGCTGCCCGTGATACCTTGCGCTTAGAAATGGGCTTTTGCCTCTACGGTAACGATATTGATGATAAAACATCGCCACTGGAAGCCGGTTTAGGCTGGGTAACGAAGTTCAGTAAATCATTTACTAATTCTGAGGCGCTGCAACAGCAGAAAGCCGCCGGTGTGAGCCAAAAGCTGATTGGCTTTGAAATGATAGACCGCGGCATCCCCCGGCACGACTACGCTATTGTTGATGCCGATGGCAACAAAATTGGCCGTGTAACATCCGGCACCCAGTCGCCATCCCTGCAAAAAGCCATTGGTCTGGGTTACGTAAAGAACGACTTTGCCAAAGAAGGCAGCGAGATCTACATCAGCATCCGTGATAATAAAGTAAAAGCAAAGGTTGTAAAGCCGCCTTTTTATAAATAAGAAGCCTGGCAGCCGCGGCCCCCTAACCCCCTGAAGGGGGAACAGAATTAAAATAATGACTAAAAAATATACAAATTCCGCTCCCCCTTCAGGGGGCCGGGGGGCAGGGCTTGGGCTCGACGTTTGCCTTAGCCCTGCCCTTATCCCACTTTACAACGTGGAAGATTATATTGTTGTGGTGATTGATATTTTTCGCGCCACATCATCAATTTGCTATGGCGTTGAGAATGGCGCAGAAGCAATTATTCCGGTATCAGAAGTAGCAGAATGTGCTGCCTATCGTGAAAAGGGGCTTGATTATTTATTAGCCGCAGAAAGAGACGGTAAAGTAGTTGAGGGCTTCGATTTCGGTAACTCCCCTTTTTCCTATACATCCGAAAAAGTAGCAGGCAAAACTGTTGTCCTCACTACCACAAACGGGACCCACGCGCTCCATTTATCACGCAAAGCAAAAAGAATCGTCATCGGTTCTTTCTTGAATTTAACCGCACTTTGTAACTGGCTTAAAACGCAGAACGAAAGTATCTTACTGGTGTGCGCCGGCTGGAAAAACAACTTCAACTTGGAAGACACGCTGTTTGCGGGGGCCGTAATAGAACAACTAAAGGGCGATGGCTATATTTTGGATGACCCCTCCCTGGCCGCTAACGACCTCTTCCAGTTAGGAAAGAATGACATAGCCCAATACCTCAGCAAAACATCTCACGGCGAGCGCCTAAAAAAGTTGGGCATCGAAAAAGACATTGCCTTTTGCCTGCAGGTGGATGTAACTACCGCCATCCCGGTTTTGGATGGCGATAGACTGGTGAAATTGGTTTAAGATCTGTCCGTAGAGACGCAATATTTTGCGTCTCAGCTATGCATATCCGATTTGCATTATTGGATTTGCATTGTGGAATTTTGGGAGACAGCATGCGGGAGACAGCATGCGGGAGACGCAAAATATTGCGTCTCTACGGGATAGGGGAAATAATGTGTATCCTGGGTTATTTTAATTTTTTGTTGTTTTTATGCCTATCAGCATCGCGAATGCTTTTCTTCACCATGTTTTTTTCCAAAGCGTCGGTAAGATCAACCCCCGTTTGGTTAGCAAGGCAGATCAGCACAAAAAGCACATCGGCCATCTCATCCGCCAGGTTAACTTCTGTATCAGATTTTTTGTACGATTGCTCGCCATATTGCCGGGCCATAATGCGGGCAACCTCTCCCACCTCCTCCATCAAGATAGCGGTATTGGTGAGTTCATTAAAATAACGGACACCGGTAGTTTTTATCCAGTTATCAACCGCTTGCTGAGCTTCTTCAATTGTCATAGTTTATTAAGTTAACACGATTTTTATTAAGTTAACACGAATTGTATCGAACAAAACGAATTTCACAAATTCATTGCCTAAGTCACAGAAAACAATTTTTCATTTTTTTAAAAGCTATATAATTACACGTTCATATTGGACTGATGGAGCCCCAAAATTGACAACTAATCCAAGACGAAGACCAGAAGCTTTTAAATAATTAAGCGTTTGCTTCAAATAGGGATCTCCAATATACTCGCCGGTTTTAATCTCAAGAACAATGCTGTTATAAACAACAAAATCAGCAACAAAGCAATGTTTCAGCTTTTGGGCTTTATAATAAATATCATAAAGTTTTTCTCTTTGAAACAGAATACCAATTCGCCTAAACTCTATCTCTAATGCATCCTTATAAACAACCTCCTTAAATCCATGCCCTAGCGCTTTGTGAACCTCAAAGCAAGCCCCAATTATCTTATAAGACTCTTCTTTAAATAAAATCTCTGCCATGAATCAAAATTTGTAATTAGTAAACCCTCCTCCTCCAATCCTAAAAATTCGTGAAATTCGTTCCATTCGATCAAATTCGTGTTCACTCAATTCATCCCATCTCGAATCCTAAAAAATTCGTGAAATTCATTCTATTCGATACAATTCGTGTTCACTCAATTCGCCCCAATGCCAATCCTAAAAATTCGTGAAATTCGTTCCATTCGATTAAATTCGTGTTCACTCAATTCGCCTCCATGCCAATTTCCTAAAATTCGTGTAATTCGACATAATTAGATCAAATTCGTGTTCACTCAATTCGCCTCTATGCCAATTTCCTAAAATTCGTGAAATTCGTTCTATTCGATCAAATTCGTGTTCACTCAATTCGCCTCTATGCAGGGCGTACGTTTATTGCTTATCCTTCGTATCCATCACAATAGTTACCGGCCCATCATTCAGCAGGCTTATTTTCATGTCCGTACCGAAAATCCCCGTTTGTATCGGTTTGTTGACAAGTTTAGCTAGCTCATTTATCATATATTCATACAACGGAACAGCCTTATCCGGCTTAGCCGCGCGGATAAACGATGGCCTGTTTCCTTTTTTAGTTTGAGCGAATAGGGTAAACTGCGATATCAGCAAAATGCCACCATCAATATCGGCCAATGCTTTATTCATTAAACCCTGCTCGTCACCAAAAACGCGCATATTGGCAATCTTGGGGGCAAGCCAATCAACGTCCTGAAGGGTGTCGGCATCCTCCACCCCCAACAAAACTAAAAAACCGGCTGCTATTTGACCGGTGATGTTCCCGTCGACTGTGCATGATGCCTGGCTGACACGTTGTATAACTGCTCGCATAATTAGAATAAAGATGTCTAGACTCAACAATCAGGACGCGTTATCAGGATTTTTCTTGTTTCGTGACTCTTGTCATCTTGCCTCTCCGCCTTACGCTCTCGTATCGTTACCGTTATAAATGCTCAAATAGCTATCGTAACGCGATAAGGCGATATCCCCCTGTTCAATTGCCGCCAATACCGCGCATCCGGGCTCATTAATATGCCGGCAGTTATTAAAGCGGCATTGATTCATCAGCTCCCTCATCTCCGGGAAAAAGTGGCTTAGCTCTTGTTTTTCTATATCAATAACACCCAATTCGCGGATGCCAGGCGTATCAATGATATATCCGCCTTGCGGCAGTTCAAACATTTCGGCAAAGGTGGTGGTGTGCATCCCCTTATCGCTCCAGTCGGAGATCATGTGGGTGCGCAAGTCGAGATCGGGTAATAAACGATTGATCAAACTGGATTTACCAACGCCCGAGTGGCCCGAGAATAAGGTTATCTTATCCTTCAGCAAATTCTGTACAGTATCTATATGGGTACCTTCCAGTGCAGATACGGAATAACACGAATAACCGATATTTTCGTAAACCGCCTGGTATTCCGACAAGATCTCCAGTCCTTCATCGCTAAACAAATCGAGCTTATTAAAGATGAGGCAGGCGGTAATGCCGTAGGCTTCGGCAGTCACCAGGAACCGGTCGATGAACCCTAATGAAGTACGCGGGGAAGCCAGCGTTACTACCAAAAGTGCCAGATCAAGGTTGGCGGCGATGATCTGCGCCTGTTTAGACAGGTTGATTGATTTGCGGATGATATAATTTTTGCGCTGGTGCAGGTTGGTAATTACACCTGTGCCCTGCTCCGGTTCCATATCAAAATCAACCACATCCCCCACTGCCAGCGGGTTAGTAGTAGTAATTCCTTTCGTACGGAATTTTCCTTTGATCCGGCAATCTATTGTCTCCTCACCAGATCTTACCTGGTACCAGCTTCCGGTTGATTTTGTTACGAGCCCCTGCATACGGCCGCAATTTAGGAAGATAAACAACCTATTAAAAATAAAATCGTTTGGGTATTTGTTTATTAGAAAATATTCCACTTACTTTACCAACATAATATATGACAATTAACAACACCACAATTATTACCATTATTACCACCGGGATAAAACTTGGAGGAAGATAATCGTATGGTGTAAAACATAAAGAAAAACCAAATGAAAGCCTTCCTCCGCAAAGAGGAAGGCTTTTTTATTTTTTACCACTAATAATGAAAGTATTTAAGTTTGGAGGAACCTCCGTAGGATCGGTAAGCAGCATCAAAACCCTGCTGGATATACTCAAAGAACAACACAAAAATGGCGAACGCCCGGTGGTAGTTTTATCTGCCATGAGCGGCATCACCAATTTGCTGATTGCCATGGCGGAAGGTGCCGCCGCGGGTAACGAATTTACCGCCGAACTGGCAGAGCTGGAGAAACGGCATTTTGAAGTGGTGAAAGCTTTACTGGAAATTCAAAACCAAAACCCGGCCTATACCCGCCTTAAGATCCACTTTAACCAACTGGAAGAATTGTTGCAAGGCGTACTTACCCTGCGCGAGCTCACTGCAAAAACAAGGGATACCATCCTGAGTTACGGCGAACGTTGCTCTACCCTGATGATCAGTAAGATTGCCGCCCAATACTTCCCGGAAGCATTGTTTGTTGACGCATCCACGCTCATCAAAACAGACAATTCTTTTGGACAGGCGCGTGTAAATATGGACCTGACCGAAACACTGATCCGCAGCTTTTACAATGAGAACAACGATAAAATGCTTTTCGTTACCGGATTTATTGCAGGTAATGATGCCGGCCAGATTACCACGCTTGGCAGAGGCGGCAGTGATTATACCGCCGCCATTTTCGGCTCGGCCCTAAATGCGCAGGAGATCCAGATCTGGACGGACGTAAACGGCATGATGACCGCCGACCCGCGCATGGTTAAAAAAGCATTCTCATTAGAGGAGCTAACTTATACCGAGGCGATGGAACTATCGTATTTCGGCGCCAAGGTGATCTACCCGCCAACCATGATCCCGGCATTTTTGAAGAAGATCCCCATTGTGATCAAAAACACCTTTGAGCCGGAGTTTGTGGGCACATTTATCCGTCACGACTGCAAGGCTTCTACCCTGCCCATCAAAGGGATTTCCTCTATCAATAACATCAGCATCCTGAGTTTGGAAGGCAGCGGTATGGTGGGCAAATCCGGTTTTAGCGGCAGGTTGTTTTCTTTGCTGGCGAGAGAGCAGATCAACATCATACTGATCACCCAATCTTCATCAGAACACAGCATTACCTTCGCGGTACAGCCACATGATGTTGATAAAGCACAATTACTGATAGAACAAGAGTTTGAACTGGAACTGCTGGCCAATAAGCTGGAAGCTATAGTGGTTGAAAAAGGCCAGGCTATATTGGCTATAGTGGGCGAAAATATGAAACAAACGCCGGGTGTAAGCGGCAAACTATTCCATGCACTGGGCCGTAACGGTATAAACGTGCGCGCCATTGCACAGGGGTCTTCCGAGTATAACATTTCCGTAATCATCTCGGCAACCGACCTGGCAAAAGCGCTGAATGCAGTACATGATGCCTTCTTTATCCAGCTAACCAAAACGCTGCATGCTTTCTGCCTCGGCACCGGCAACATTGGCAAAACCCTGTTTAACCAGTTGAACGCACACCGCGAGTTCCTGCAAAAAAACAACGGCATCCAAGTAAAAATTGCAGGTATCAGCAATACGCGTAAAATGGTGTTTAACACCGATGGCCTATCGCTGGATAACTGGGAAGAGGAACTGCAGGATTCGCACCATACGGCAGATCTGCAGACTTTTATTCACCATATGAAGCAAATGAACCTGCCCAACTGCGTGTTTATAGATAATACTGCCAGCCCAGCTCCTATCGGGTTTTATGAGGAGATCTTCAAATCGAACATCTCGGTAGTTACCTGTAATAAAATAGGCAACTCGGCCAGCTACAGCCAGTATAAAACATTCAGAGATACGGCACGCAGACACGGGGTTGATTTCTTTTATGAAACCAACGTAGGTGCGGGCTTACCAATCATCCGTACCCTAAAAGACCTGATGAGCAGTGGCGACAGGGTGCAGCGCATCGAAGCTATTCTATCTGGTACCATTTCCTTTATTTTCAATTATTTTAAGGGCGATGCCAACTTTCACGATGTGGTGAAAGAAGCACAGGATAAGGGATATACCGAACCAGATCCGCGTGACGATCTGAGCGGAAAGGATTTTATGCGCAAAATGCTGATCCTGGCCCGCGATGCCGGTTACGAAATGGAAGCAGCAGATGTGCAGATTGATAGCATCCTGCCGCAAAGCTGCCTGGATGCGCAAACGGTGGAGGATTTCTATGCTGCATTAAAAAACGAAGACGCATTCTTCGCCAACCTGAAAGATACAGCAGAAAAGAATAAAAAAGTATTGCGCTACATTGGCAAACTGGAAGACGGTAAAGCCGCTATCACCCTGCAAATGGTTGATGAGAACCACCCTTTCTATATGCTTAGCGGTAGCGATAACATCATCTCGTTTACTACCGATAGGTACAAGGACCGCCCGCTGGTAGTTAAGGGCCCCGGGGCAGGTGCCGAAGTAACCGCAGCTGGCGTATTTGCGGATCTGATAAACGTAGGAGCGAATTAGGGGAAGCCCCCCAGCCCCCTGAAGGGGGAGTAAAAGTGAAAAATTATATGGAAAATAGCTTAGAAAAAAATATTCATTCCCCCCTTCAGGGGGTCAGGGGGAAAACTCCCCCTTCAGGGGGCGGGGAGGGTATCCATGTCTTCGCGCCGGCCACCGTTGCCAACGTCGTCTGTGGATTTGACGTACTGGGCTTTGCGGTGAATGAGCCGGGCGATGAGGTTATTATGCGCCTAACCAATAAACCGGGAATTACCATCAGTAAGATTACCGGTGATGACGGGCGCCTGCCGCTTAACCCGGCTAAAAACACGGTAAGTGTAAGCGTTCAGCATTACCTGCAGAGTATAGACAGGCCGGATATCGGGTTAGACATCGAACTGCATAAAAAAATGCCCATTGGCAGCGGACTGGGTTCAAGCTCTGCCAGTACGGTAGCCGGTTTGTTTGCCATTAAGACCCTTTTGGGTGATGATACCGATGTTTCTACCTTGTTACCTTTCGCTATGAAAGGTGAGGAAATGGCTTGCGGACACGGCCATGCCGATAATGTGGCACCCGCGCTGATGGGCGGGTTTGTGCTCATCCGCAGTTATGAGCCATTGGATGTAGTGCGTTTACCGCACCCCGCCGGCTTGTGGTGTGCCATCGTTTTCCCGGATGTGGATGTACCTACCAGGGAAGCCCGGCAGATCATCCGTAATAAGATCTTTATGAAGGACGCCGTAACCCAATGGGGCAATATTGCAGGCCTGGTGAGCGGTTTATTTATGCAGGACATCGATTTGATTGGGCGTAGTATGAAAGATGTACTGGTGGAGCCTGTGCGCAGCATGCTGATCCCGGATTTTTATGCTATGCGGGAAATGGCCATGGACCTCGGCGCGGTAAGCTTTGGCATCTCCGGATCAGGGCCATCTGTGTTTGCCTTTACCCGCGATGAGGATACCGCTAAGCGGATCACTCAAAAACTACAAAAACATTTAACCAGTATAAAAATAGGCTCGAATGGTTATGTTTCAACCATCAATGATAAAGGGCCCCGAGTAATAGGCTAAGTTCTTTACCACGCCATTGCGATAAATGAAGCAATCTCTCGACAGGCGTGGGAATTATTTGAAATTTAGCGATTGCTTCATCCCCCGCAATAACGCGTGGGTAATGATTTGAATAATAGCAGATGAAATTCTACAGTACCAACAATACCGATTTAAGAGTAGGTTTTAAAGAAGCCGTTTTTAACAGCATGCCCCAGGATAAGGGTTTATATATGCCCGTAGAGATCCCGGTTTTAGGTGAAAAATTCATCAGCAACCTGGACCAGTATACACTTCCGGAAATTGCATACCATATTGCTCAAAACCTGTTAGGCGATGATATCCCGGCAGATGATCTCAAAGCTATCATCAACGATGCAATTAACTTTTACGCGCCAGTGGTAAAACTGGAGCAAAACATAGGCGTACTTGAACTTTTTCATGGACCGTCTTTGGCATTTAAGGATTTCGGCGCCAGGTTTATGAGCCGCGTGATGAGTTATTTTTTAGAAGATGGCGAAAAGCAGCTGGATGTACTGGTGGCAACATCTGGTGATACCGGCGGCGCAGTGGCTCTGGGCTTTTTAGGCGTTCCTAACACGCGGGTAACCATTCTGTATCCCAAAGGAAAAGTTAGCCAAATTCAGGAGCTTCAATTAACCACCAACGGACAAAACATCCGCGCCCTGGAAATCGACGGCACCTTTGATGACTGCCAGGCTCTGGTAAAACTGGCTTTTACAGATCCCGATCTGAATGCCAAATTGCGCCTTACATCGGCCAACTCCATCAACATTGCCCGTTTAATCCCGCAAACTTTTTATTACTTCAATGCCTACGCACAGTTGCTTAAACAGGGCATTAATAAAGTGGTATTTGCAGTACCAAGTGGCAACTTTGGCAATATTGGCGCCGGTTTATTAGCCTGGAAAATGGGCTTGCCAGTGGAGCAATTTATTGCTGCCACCAACGCCAATGATACTGTGCCAGCGTTTTTAAAGACCGGTATCTATCAGCCCAAAGCATCGGTAGCCACATTATCTAATGCGATGGATGTGGGCAACCCAAGCAACTGGGTTCGCATTGCTGACCTGTTTAAAGAAGATCCAAAAGATTTAAAAAAGCTTATTACCGGCTATACGTATAGCGATGAAGAAACCGTGAAAGCAATTCAGGAGGTGTATGATCAATACAAGTATGTAGTTTGCCCGCATACTGCCATTGCCTGGAAAGCATTAAAGGCGTACCAGCAGGAACACGCCGCAAACGATACCTCTGGCGTATTTTTAGCAACCGCTCATCCTTGTAAATTCCCGGATGCGTTTACAGATGAAATTGCGGGCCATATTGCTATACCAGAGCAGGTAAAAGCGCTGGAACGAAAAGATCATAAAGCAACCGCTTTAAGTACGGAGTTTGACGAATTTAAAAGATATTTGCTGAAAAATAGTTAAGCATGATTAAACGCAGTAATGCACGTTTCCTGGCTGTAATGGTGCTGGCATTGGTTAGCCTGGCTGGCTGCAGCAACAAAAAACCTTTTGACCGCTGGGGATGGGATGATGGCGATGGCATCGATTTCCCTAAGCGTTATATGATGGTGGATGATCTGATGGCTAATCATAAACTGAAAGGCCTCACCTATAAACAGGCAATAAACCTGCTGCATTACCCGCAACGCAACAGCCATACCGACAGGAGTTTTTCTTACGAGATCACCCGGAAAATGGATGGCATAGATACCCTATACGCTAAGAACCTGGTGCTGTATCTTAATAAAGATTCGGTAGTAACTGATGTAAAGGTTACAGAGAAAAACTACGAACGAAAAACCAAAAAGAAATAGTATTTTACTTTAAATTGGGATTACTGGACAAGAGGCGCTTGCTATGGTGAACGGTTATAATGTCAACGTGAAATGTTGATACAATACGGTAGATTATCCTATAATTGCCTTGCTGAAGTTCTCTTATTGAATCGTCTGCTTTTTCAGCAACTATTTTCCCTGAAGAAGGGTGTCGCTCTAATATTTTCACGCTATCAAAAAATCTTTTCACTTGTACTTTAGCGTAGTGGTCGGAATCTTTAGCAATAAACTCGGCAATTTTATCAATATCATTTATAGCTTGCTTAGTCCAATTTACTTTAACCATTTAGACAACTGTATTTGAGCCGTTGGTGTTGATACTGTTTCATCGTTATCAGATTGTTCGACGCCTAAATCTATCTTATCTAACAATAACAGCCTGTCAACAATATCATCAAAGCTAAACTCCAACGGCAAATCACTCACTGTCTTTAAAACATCATCTCTAGTTAGCATATCCTTAAATTTATTTAAATATACTAAATGAGTATTTAATTAAAAGCACTTAATTAGCTAAAAATATCATGATCAACACAATCATATTCGACCTTGGGGCAGTACTTATCGACTGGAACCCCGATTACATGTACCGTACGCTTTTTGACGATGAGCAGGAAATGCGCGACTTTCTCAACAACATTACAACTTCCGACTGGAACGAGGAACAGGATGCAGGTCGCTCGCTTAAGGAAGGTACCGAACTGCTGGTTAAACAGCACCCGCAGCATGAGGCGCACATCCGTGCATTTTATGGCAGGTGGATAGAAATGCTTGGGGATGCTTTCGAGGGATCGGTGGAGATCTTTAAAGAGTTAAAAGCGAGTGGTAAATACAAGATCTATGCGCTCACCAACTGGTCTGCGGAAACTTTTCCGTTGGCACAGGAGCGGTTTGACTTTTTAAATTGGTTTGATGGTGTTGTGGTATCGGGAGCAGAAAAAATGCGTAAACCGGCACCGGAATTCTACCAGATCCTGCTGGACAGGTATCATGTAATTCCGCAGCAATCTTTGTTCATCGATGATAATTACCGCAACATATTAGCTGCTGAAAAAATGGGTATCAATTGTATCCACTTTACATCCCCGGAGCAATTAAGAGAGGAACTCATCGCTAAACAGGTCCTGTAAAATAGACGCGAAGTATCGCGCCTCTACAAAGATTTCCAATGTAGAGACGCGATACTTCGCGTCTTAAATTCGCGCCTTATAGTTCGCGTATTAAAGTCTCAACTATTTATTTGTCCCAAAGGGCAAATAAAACCCAAAGGTTATGTTCCTACCCGGGTTATAAACTCCAAAGGTTGGGTCTTCCTGGCTGTAACGGCCCGGCCTTAAACGGCTCAGCGCATCGTAGTAACGTTTGTTGGTTAAGTTGGCTCCGGCGATATAAACCTTAAGCGGCTGGGCACCTATTTTAAACGTTGCGCCTATGCCAGCGTTAATTAGCGTATAAGCATCGGCTGGTGTTTCAAACGTTGCATCAATGCGGGTTTGTTTAAAGTAATTATCCAGTCCCGCGGATATGTAAAAATCTTTTATCCCTTTAATCTTCGGCTCAAAACGAAGGGTATTATGCAATACCCCCGCCGGTATTAGCGGCAAAGGCTTGTCGAAAGATTGATTTTGTGCCCTGGTATAGCTAAAGGTATTTTCAAAATGCAGGAATGATACCGGGTGCAGCGTTAAATTACCTTCAAAACCGTAAAGATTAGCGTTTACCTGGCCATAGCGGTAAGCATCATATCCTCGCGGTAAACCGGTTGCCGGATCGGTAACAGTTATTTGCTCTTTATTGGTGTTGGAAGCATAGATGTAATTATGAATATAATTTTCATAAATGCCGAAGCTGCCTGTTACGAATCCGGTACCGTATTCAAGTGTAGCATCAGCTTGGTAGCTTCTCTCCGGTGCAAGGTTGCCCGAACCAATTTCATACCTCGATGTTCCCTCGTGCACGCCATTTGAGCCAAGTTCTGCCGGGTTGGGTGCGCGGAATGCGGTACCTGCATTAGCTTTAAAACTTAAGGCATCGTTAAACTCGTGGGTATAACCCAGCGCGCCGCTTATATTGCCAAACTTGTTATCAAAGCCCGTGAATACCTCCTCACCAGCTACAAACTGTTGTTTACCTTTATTTTGGATATAATCAAACCTTAAACCTGCGCTGAAGGTGTTTTTATCCCACACTTTTTTAATAAAGCCAAATGCGCCGGTGCTGTATTCGTCATAGGCGGGCACCAACAGCTCTTCGCCAAGGTTAACACTATGCCCCAGGCTGGCACTTATGCCAATAACAGGATGCCATCCGCTAAATTCCCTCATATAATATTTAGCATCCAATGAGTAGGTGTTCAGATCAAAAAACAATGAAGGCACGGGTGTACTCTCCAGTTCGCGGCGCTGGTTTTTTTGAAAACCAAGATCAAGCTTTAATGAACTGCCATGAAATATGAAGTTATTATTCAATGCAAGTTTGTAGTGTCTGATATCCTGGCGAGGGTATTCAATTGTTCGGCTGGTAGATGTGCTGTATAGCTCATCTCCCGGTTCTGCATCAAAAAAACCAATATTATCTTTAAAGTAGGAGAAATTTAAATGCGAGTAACCCCAGGATTTGTTGACACCCAGCATCCCGCTAAAATTAGTTTGGTTAAACCCACTGTTTTGATAGTAGCCCGCGGGCGTGTTGAATGAATGTGCATTCTGATAAGATCCGCGACCGCGCCATACAAAACCATCCTGATTACCGGCAAGCATCAGCGATGTGTTAACTAAGCCGCTGTTAGTAGAATAACTGCTCAGCACCTCCCCCTTTATATTACCCTCGGCAGGCGATGATGGCTCGATAATGTTGATCACACCCCCAAGTGCATCAGATCCGTATTGCAAGGATGCCGCGCCCCGGAGCACCTCCACACGTTCGGCCTGGTTCTGGTCAATTTCTATCCCATGCTCATCACCAAACTGTTGCCCCTGCTGTTTTACGCCATCGCTTAGCGTAACTACCCGATTGTAACTTAAACCGCGAATAACCGGTTTAGAGATACCCTGGCCGGTTGAGATCTGGCTGACACCGGGAACCTGCCTGGCCAACGCGTCGATCAGGTTAGTTGATGTACCCTGCAATTGCTCTTTGCTAACCACACTGGCCGATGTACTGTTGCTTTTGCTGCCGGCTGTAATTGGTGTGCCGGTTATGACCACTTCATGCGCTTCGATAACGCTCGGTTGCAAAGCAAAAACCATGGGGGCGTTCGAGGAAAAATCAATGGTTTGTGTTAATGTTTTATAACCGATATAGCTTACTTGTATTACGTACCGGCCCTGGGAAGGAACAGAGTGTAAAATGAACTCGCCATTGGCATTTGTACCTACCGATACATGAAGATCGGGAATACTTACAACAGCACCAGGCAAGGTTTCGTTGGTTTTGGCATCGATAACTTTTCCCTTTATAATAGTAATATCGGCAAATGCCGCAAATTGAATAAACAGCAAGAAGAAGCAACTAATGAGTTTTAGTTTCATAATAATAATTTGAAATTCGATAAAGTGCCACGAATGCGGCGTTAATTGAAACAGCTTATTATGAAGCGAAAGGAGGAGCGCGCCCCGCAGCTAAGATGAGGGCGATACTGGTAAAACTGTATTCCGAAGGTTTATAGATACGATTGGTGCCTACCAGCGCGGCATGATAGGTTGGATTACTTGCAAGCTCCATCGCGCTGTGATGCATACTATCGCATAGTTCGCATTTCTCTTTAACAATGGTGTGTTGCGAATTTTTACAATCGTGATTTGCGGAAGCATGAATGTTCTTAACCTGGTTATGCTGATGGGCATAAACCATATACTGGCCTGTGACAAAGCATAGCAGCAATGCCCACGAGGAAATTATACGATAAATGCTTTTTTTCACAACTACAAGTATTGTTTTTGCAATATTCTACAAAGCTAATTAATAAAAAGCCAGTGTTATGTTTAAAACGTAACAATATTGTTAATAGCGTGCGAACAGTGGAATTTAAAACAAGGTTAGGTACGTATATTTGCCGCTATGAAACCAGCTGGAGTTAATTTAAAGTTCGCCGCCTTACAGGATCGCATAGCCGCGGATTTTGACAATGAAAAGCCGGATATCAAAGTACTGTTATTTTTAATTGGGGTACAGGAGCTGGGCCAGGGACCGCGTAAATTTAATAAACGGCAAAAGGAAGAGTTGATGCACATAGCGAACTGTAAACTCTTTAGTCAAATGGGCTTTTACGAACTGGAGGGGCAAGATCAGGACGGCTGGCCGCACTGGAAACTCATCAAAACCATCCCGAGTTATAATATATTGGAACAGGAGCTTCTGATAAAATCACTGATAGTTACTTATTTTGAAGAAAATGGCTATTGATTAAGAAAGCATAAAAGATTCGCCAAGGTTTGAAAGGAAAAAATGGTGGTAGCATTCCCAATTTGCTTACTAACTTATTTTACGCTTTTCTTAACCGCTAGCAAATTTTCAATCGTTACGGTATTTTTAAACTTTACACAACCCAGATGAAGAAAATCTTTACACTTTGTATTTTACTGCTGGTGGTCAGCATGGCATTTGCCAAGCCACCAAAAAATCAGTATGTGCGCATTACCACCAGTTATGGCAGTGTGATCATCCGGCTGTATAACGAAACGCCCCTGCACCGTGACAACTTTATCAAGCTCACCAAATCGGGTTTTTACAATGGCACACTGTTCCATCGCGTAATCCAAAATTTCATGATCCAGGGCGGCGATCCGGATTCGCGGGATACCAGCAAGGCAAAACCCGGTGCCGAACTAGGCAACGGCGATGTTAAATATACTATCCCGGCAGAGTTTCGCGACAGCCTGTTCCACAAACGGGGTGTGTTGGCCGCCGCGAGAGACGACAACCCCCAAAAAGCATCCAGCGGCTGCCAGTTTTACCTGGTAGAGGGCAAGCGTTTTACGCCGGGTAAGTTAGATACCCTTGAAATGACACGGCTGAAGGGGCGCAAGATCCCAACTTGGCAGCGAGATATCTATACAACTGTTGGCGGCGTACCCCACCTTGACCAAAACTATACGGTATATGGCGAAGTTGTAAGCGGGCTGGATATGGTTGACCGCATAGCCGCCGTTAAAAAAGACGAACGCGACAGGCCAACAGCCAATGTGCCGATGACGGTAGCATTGCTAAGTAAAGGAGCGTGTAAGCAACTGGATAAAATCCTGATGCCGAGCCCCCCAACCCCCTGAAGGGGGAGCCTTTGACCGGCAAATTTATATATTTGCCTATAATTTAACTATTACTCCCCCTTTACGGGGCCGGGAGCCAAGCCTTATGAAAATTATTACTTATAACGTTAACGGAATTCGATCGGCGATTAGTAAAGACTGGCTGGCCTGGCTGCAGGCTACTGATGCAGATGTGGTATGCCTGCAGGAGATTAAGGCAACGCCTGATGTATTAACCGACCTTGGTTTGATAGATGCTTTGGGTTACCAGCATTTTTGGTTCCCGGCAGAAAAGAAAGGATATAGCGGAACAGCTATCTTTAGTAAGATCCTGCCCAACCATGTGGAGTATGGCTGCGGTATTCCGGATTTTGACCGCGAGGGCCGCTGTATCCGGGTTGATTTTGACGAGGTATCGGTGATGAGTGTTTACTTTCCATCGGGCTCCAGCGGCGATGAACGGCAGATCTTCAAGTACCGGTTCCTGGATGAATTTGGTAAATACCTCACCCTGCTAAAAGTGGACCATCCCAACCTGGTGGTTTGCGGTGATTACAATATATGCCACCAGGCCATCGACATTCACAACCCAAAATCAAATGCCAATTCCTCCGGGTTTTTGCCCGAGGAACGCGAATGGATGGAGAACTTTATCGAGTCGGGGTTTGTGGATGCTTTCCGGCATTTAAATAAAGAGCCGCACAACTATACCTGGTGGAGTTTCCGCTCGGGTGCCCGCGGCAAGAATTTGGGCTGGCGCATCGATTACGCCATGGTGAGCAAAGAGCTGGAGGGCAATATCAAACGCGCCGCTATCCTGCCGGAAGCAAAGCACTCAGATCATTGCCCGGTATTACTGGAGCTGGAATTTTAGGCCCCGTGTTCCACTTCGAAAATGTGGAACACCCGAAATAGCATTAAATCTGATTATCAAGGCATTATATAATTTTGATGAAACACCCTGAAACACCTTTATAATTGATTTTCAATTATATGCATTTTTCGGTGGAACACCTTTTAGCGACTTGGAACAAATTGATGGAACACCATTAAAACGGCGTCATCCTAAAAGAAGTTAGATATTTAACGATGAATCGCCTTGTGGAATTTGACGTTCCGGGAAACCAAATTTGTTAATTTAGTCAGAAAATCATTTGAGCTATGCGTCCATTTTATTATGCCCTTTCTTGTCTGTTAATCGCTTTTAATCAAATCACGGTAGCTCAGCAGCCGGACGCAGTTATAGATGTCCAGCATTATAAATTCGCATTGCAGGTAAACGATAACAATAACGCCATTAAAGGGCATGCCGCGGTAACTGTTAAGTTTTTAAAGCCCTCTGGGAGTTTTTATTTAAACCTGGTAAAAAAGAATGCCACCGGAAAAGGCATGCTGGTTACTTCGGTAACAGAGCTGGGCAAACCCCTTAAATTTAGGCAGGATAGTATTACCCTGGTTATCAACAGGGGTGGTAAACTCAACAGCACGCATACCTATATAATAAAATATAATGGCGTCCCTGCCGATGGCCTCATCATCTCTACCAATAATTACAAGCACCGCACGTTTTTTGGCGATAACTGGCCCAATCGTGCCCAAAACTGGCTGCCCTGTGTAGATCATCCAGCAGATAAAGCTACCGTTGAATTTATGGTAACCGCACCGGATCATTATAATGTTGTAGCCAATGGTTTAAAGCAAAAAGAGCAGCAACTGCCCAGGCACCTCAAACTCACCCACTGGAACGAATCGGCACAGATCTCTACCAAGGTGATGGTTATCGGCGTGGCCGATTTTGTGATCGACCATACCGGAAATGTAAATGGCATTCCGGTTTATACCTATGTGTTTCCGGAAGATAAGGCAACCGGCTTTAAAAGCTATGCTGTTGCCAAAGAGATCCTACCCTATTTCATCAATCATGTGGGTCCGTTTGCTTATGAGAAACTGGCTAATGTGCAGTCTAAAACTATTTTCGGGGGCATGGAGAATGCCAGTGCCATCTTCTATTTTGAAGAATCGGTAAATAGCAAAGGGATAGAGGAGCTGATGGCGCACGAGATAGCCCACCAATGGTTCGGCGATGCCGCCAGCGAAAAAAGCTGGGCCAATTTGTGGCTCAGCGAAGGCTTCGCCACTTATATGACTAACCTGTACCTCGAAAATAAATATGGTGCCGATACGCTGAAAACCCGCCTGGCTGCCGACCGTAAACAGGTGATAGCGTTTGAACAGAAACGCCTCACCCCTATTGTTGATACCGCGGTAACGGGTAATTACATGCAGCTGCTAAATGCCAACAGCTATCAAAAAGGCGGCTGGGTTTTGCACATGCTAAGCCGAAAGTTGGGAGATGAGTTATTCTGGATGGGTATCCGCGCTTATTTTGCCAAATACAACGGCAAAAATGCCCATACCGATGACCTGAAACTGGTGATGGAGCAAACCAGCCGCACCGACCTTAAACAATTTTTTAAACAATGGCTCTATACAGCAGGACACCCTGTTTTAAAGATTGAGAAAACTTTTGATAAGGCATCAAAAACCATAGCACTGAAGATCATACAAAAACAAGATGCGCTTTATGAATTTCCGTTAGCGTTTACGATTGAAGGACGTCCCGGGCTAATCCAGGTAACAGAAAGGGAAACAAGCATTAAATTAGGCGCCAGTTCGGATGATGTGGTGTTCGATCCAAACGTAGACTTGCTTGCAACGATTGATTTGGCCGATTAGTATCCGGGCATCAATGTTGTTTAGTTAAGCAATTTTCAATTTGCGCCTATAGGTGCAACAGGTCGGCAGGCAATTAAAACGTCTATATTCGCATGCCGTAGGTATGCCAGATGTACTTTCGGTGAATCAAGTTTGAAATTTCCTGGCGGCTTCGCCTACCCTTTCACGCGTTCTACATAGGTGCCGGTAGCGGTATCAACCTTTACTTTATCGCCAATATTGATAAACAATGGCACGCGGATCTCTGCACCGGTTTCCACAGTTGCATTCTTTTGTGCGCCGGTTGAGGTATCGCCTTTTACGGCTGGTTCCGTATAGGTGATCTCTAACTCGGCAGAACCCGGAACAGAACCCATAATAGGTTCGTCGCTCTCAAAAGCTACCACCACATTTGCCCCCTCTTTCAGGAATTTAACCGCACTGCCAAATAAAAACTTAGGCACATTATGCTGATCGAAAGTGGCATTATCCATAATCACCAATGAATCGCCGTCTTCATATAAATATTGATAGTCGCTGGTTTCTACACGGCGAATATCCACCTCTTCATCCGTACGAAAACGGTACTCTACTAATTTGCCCGATCTCACGTTACGCATCCTGGCCTGGTAAAACGCGCGCAGGTTGCCGGGTGTGCGGTGTAAAAAGTCTTCTACCTGTACCAGTTCGCCATTAAATCGCAGGATATTGCCATTCTTTATTTCAGATGCCTTTGCCATAAATTTTACAATTGAGGTGACAAAAATAATTATTAGATGTGAGATTTGAGAAAGGAGATTTGAGATTGACCGAGCGTGAAGCTGCCCCGGATCTGAAATTTGGCAAGCTACACTTTGTAATCTGCTATACTCAACCTGTGCTTACAAAAGCTGTACTCGTGCTCCTGGTTGGAGCATACGATAGTTAAGCGGTCGGCACTATATTTTTCAATCAGGCTGAGGTACCAGTCGATGCCCTGTGTATCCAGGTTGGAGGTAGGTTCATCGAGCATCAGCATAGGCGTGTCCGAGCAAAAGGCAAGTGCCAGCTTTAACCGCTGTTTCATGCCGGATGAAAAATACTTAATCAGCTTATTAGGGCTGCCCGGCAAGTTCAGCATTGCTATGATGGCTGCTTTATCCAAACCGGCTCTATAAAGCTTGAATTTGAAATGAAAATCGATGATCTCTGCCAGGCTGAACTCCTCAATCAGTTCCAGGTATGGTGCGGCCAGGCTGAGGTACGTGAAAACGCCCTCTGGCTCTACTTTTTTATCTTCATAAGTATAGCCCAGGTCTCCGGTTGATGGGGCCAGGCTGCCGTTCAGCACCTGCAGTAAAGTAGATTTTCCCGACCCGTTAGATCCCAGTATGGCGTAGCTATCTTTATTTTCGAAAGTATAATCAACCCCCTTAAAGATCCATTCCCGGTTAAAGCGGCGCCCAATATTTTGAAGGGAGATTTTCATTTGTCTATCGGAATCAGAATTTTCAGAATTAAAGGATTTTCAGAATAATAGTTCAATGAATGAGCGCGTAAAGACTTTTTGCTTATGCTTAATACGGTAAGATTTAATGTCTGACAGGAAGGTTGGTGAAGAACATTCTGCTCATTCTAAAATTCTTTAAATTCCGATTCCGAAACCTTATAAAGCCCCAAATCCTTTCATAATACCTCTTTGTGAATTTTGCACAAAATTAATGATCTCGTCGCGCTCCACTGTTGGGTTAAATTCGGCCTCTATGATATCAAGGGCTTTGGTAACATTATATTTTTTGAGGAAGATGATGCGGTAAATCTCCTGGATCTCGTTGATGGTAGTGGCTGAGAAACCCCTCCTGCGCAAACCTACCGAGTTGATCCCGATGTAAGAAAGCGGCTCGCGGCCAGCCTTGGTGAATGGCGGAACATCTTTACGCACCAGCGACCCGCCGGAGATCATACTATGAGCACCAATTTCAACAAACTGATGTACGGCAGATGTACCGCCGATAAAAGCGTGGTCGTAAACATTGATGTGCCCGGCCAGCTGCACCGAGTTGGCTATGATCACGTTATCGCCAATAACGCAATCATGAGCCACGTGCACATAAGCCATCAGCAGGCAATTGTTACCAATGGTCGTAGTATTTTTGTCTAAGGCGGTACCGCGGTTAAGGGTAACGCATTCGCGGATAACGGTATTATCGCCTATGGTAACAGTGCTGGCTTCGCCTTTATACTTCAGATCCTGCGGTGGTGCAGATACAACCGCCCCAGGGAATATACGGCAATTTTTGCCAATACGGGCACCATCCATAATTACCGAGTTGGACCCCACCCACGTGCCCTCACCAATTTCTACATCTTTATGGATGGTAACAAAAGGCTCAATAACTACATTGTCGGCTATTTTGGCCTGCGGATGGATATATGCCAGGGGTTGTATCATCTTATTTATATCTAACTATTTGCGCCATCAGTTCGGCTTCTACCACTATCTTCTCTCCTACCATACCAATACCCTTCATTTGGGCAATACCACGGCGGATAGGAGCAACCAGGTCACAACGGAATATTAACGTATCGCCGGGCAATACCTTATCTTTAAACCTTGCATTTTCTATTTTCAGGAACAGCGTTAGCCAATTTTCAGGGTCGGGCACAGTGTTCAGCACCAAAATACCGCCCGTTTGCGCCATGGCCTCTATCTGCAAAACTCCTGGCATTACCGGTGCGCCGGGGAAATGGCCCACAAAAAATGGCTCATTCATGGTAACTGCCTTTAAACCTACCACGTGTGTTTTGGTGAGCTCGAGGATCTTATCAACCAGCAGCATTGGCGGGCGGTGCGGCAATATGTTCATAATTTGAACAGTATCATATACCGGTGTCATGTTGGGATCGTACACTTTAACGTGCTTGCGGCTCCGCTCTTTCTTGATGAGTGTTTTAATCTTTTTAGCAAAGGCAACGTTTGCTGCATGGCCCGGCCTTGCTGCCATAATGTGCCCTTTTAAGGGTACACCAACCAGCGCCAGGTCACCAATCATATCCAGCAGTTTATGGCGGGCTGGTTCGTTCTGGTGGCGCAGCTCGATATTGTTCAATATCCCTTGCGGTGCTACGCTGATATCCTTACGGTTAAATAGTTTAGCCAGGTGCGCCAGCTCTGCTTCATCAACCTTCTTATCAACTACTACAATCGCGTTATTTAAATCGCCGCCTTTGATCAGGTCATGCTTAAGCAATGCTTCTAACTCGTGCAAAAAGCAAAAGGTACGGCTCGATGCTATTTCTTTTTTAAACTCGCCAATGGTTGATATGGTAGCATGCTGGCTGCCCAGCACCTGCGAATTATAATCAACCATACAGGTAAAACGATAATCGGCATCTAAAGGCATGGCCACCATTTCAACTTTGCGGTCCGGTTCAGAATAGTGAATGTTGTATGGGATGTGGTAATACTCCCGGTCGGCATCCTGTTCGGTAAAACCAATGGCTTCAATGGCATCAATAAACTGGATAGAACTGCCATCCATAATAGGGGTCTCGGGCCCGTTCATATCAATCAGCACGTTATCCAGCTCCAAACCAACTAAGGCAGCCAGCACATGCTCAACCGTACTTACACTTGCCCCGTTTTGGGTAAGGGTGGTACCGCGTGATGTATCGGTTACGTTATCACAATCGGCATCGATGATAGGCTGACCCGGTAAATCCACTCTCCGGAATTTATAACCGTGCTTTTCTGGCGCCGGATTAAAGGTCATGGTAACGCTTTCGCCGGTGTGTAAACCGGTACCTGAGATGGAAACAGGTGCCTTAATAGTTCTTTGTTTTACGTTCATCTTAATGTTCATTGGTTCATTAATTCAATTGCCATTTTGGTGCTACGGACCAAAGCCCCGCATACGGGAGTGACCAATTAATGAATACTTTTCTTTAATTCAGCAATTATATTTTCTAACTCTAAAACTCTTTTTTCAAGATCTGGCAAGCGGCTTACCACTACGTTAGATCGCATATTACTGCCATAGGGCAATGCAGGCGACCCTCCCCACTTTTTACCTTCTTCTTTAATTGGCCGGCTTACGCCAGATTGTGCCTGCACCTGGCTGCCTTTTGCAATACTAATATGGCCTACTATGCCAACCTGGCCGCCAAGCATTACATTGTTTTCCAGGCGGGTGCTGCCAGCAATGCCGGCTTGCGCAGCGATTACTGTGTTTTCACCGATCTCAACATTGTGGGCTATTTGTACCAAATTATCAAGCTTGGCGCCCTTATGTATCAAAGTAGAACCCATTGTGGCACGGTCAACAGTTGTATTAGCACCAATTTCAACATCATCTTCTATTACAACATTGCCTATTTGCGGTATCTTATTGAAGGTTCCGTTTGCCTGTGGGGCAAATCCAAAACCATCGCTACCGATGATTGCCCCGGAATGAATAGTAACATTATTACCTATTACACAATCAAAATATATTTTTACTCCGGGGAATAAAGTAACATTATCGCCAAGGGTTACATTATCGGCAATATAGCAATTAGGGTATATTTTGCAGTTTTTGCCAAGCTTTACATCCTGACTAATATAGGCGAAAGCCCCGATATAAACATGCTCGCCCATTTGCACCGTTTCATGAATAAATGATGGCTGCTCTATGCCAGCTTTCCTCAGTTTTATATTATTGTACTGCTCTAGTAATAAGGTAAAGGCCGTATAGGCATTCTCCACCCTGATCAGGCTGGCGCTTACCGGGCCGGTTAATTGCTGATCGTTATTAACAATAACAATAGATGCGTTTGTGGTATACAAAAACTGCTCATACTTGGGGTTAGCCAAAAACGATAAAGAGCCCTGCTGCGCTTCCTCAATTTTGGCTAGCTTGCTAACGGCCGCGAGCGGGTCACCCTCAACGGTTCCGTTCAGCATTAAGGCGATATCCTTAGCGGTAAATTGCATGCTGCGAATTTAAGTTTATTTTATGTTTCTGTATAACGGTTTAATTATAGGTTTCAATACTGCTATTTAGGTTTGTTAATAGGCCCCAACAGCGCATGCTGAGTGGACTCACCCCGGGTTCGCTTCGCTGCCCGACCCTCTCTACCTACGGTAAAGAGGGTAAAACACAATGGCCGTTCTTTCTCCCTTTTAACTCACCCCGGGTTCGCTCCGCTGCCCGACCCTCTCTACCTACGGTAAAGAAGGTAAATCAAAAAGGCCGTTTGTGCCTGCCTTTTAACTCACCCCGGGTTCGCTTCGCTGCCCGACCCTCTCTACCTACGGTAAAGAGGGTAAATCAAAAAGGCCGTTTGTGCCTCCCTTTTTACTCACCCCGGATTCGCTCCGCTGCCCGACCCTCTCTACCTACGGTAAAGAGGATAAAACACAATGGCCGTTCTTTCTCCTTCTTTGCGTAGCAGAGAGGGGGCGGGGGTGAGTTAAATCCGCACTTTTAACTCCCCCCGGATTCGCTCCGCTGCCCGACCCTCTCTACCTACGGTATAGAGGGTAAAACACTGGCCGTTCTTTCTCCCCTCTTTGCGTAGCAGAGAGGGGGCGGGGGTGAGTTGAATCCGCGCCTTTTTACTCACCCCGGGTTCGCTTCGCTGCCCGACCCTCTCTACCTACGGTAAAGAGGGTAAAACACAATGGCCGTTCTTTCTTCCTTTTTAACTCACCCCGGGTTCGCTCCGCTGCCCGACCCTCTCTACCTACGGTAAAGAGGGTAAAACATTGGCCGTTCTTTCTCCCCTCTTTGCGCAGCAGAGAGGGGGCGGGGGTGAGTTGAATCCGCGCTTTTTACTCACCCCGGGTACGCTTCGCTGCCCGACCCTCTCTACCTACGGTAAAGAGGGTAAAACACAATGGCCGTTATTTCTCCCTTTTTAACTCACCCCGGGTTCGCTCCGCTGCCCGACCCTCTCTACCTACGGTAAAGAGGGTAAAACACAATGGCCGTTCTTTCTCCCCTCTTTGCGTAGCAGAGAGGGGGCGGGGGTGAGTTGAATCTGCGCTTTGCACGCTCCCCGGGTTCTCTTCGCTGCCGCTTTAAGCGAGCTATATCAAATCCTTACTATAACAAAGAATATATTTCTTAACTGTTTTCGTTAAAGCCTCCAAATTAGAATTATCGCTCGCCATTGCAATATCTGTTGTGTCGCCATTCTTCATTAAGATATGAATGTTGCCATCGCCTTTGGTATAAGCATTGTTGCGGATAATATCTGTAAACACAAAGTATGATGCCTCATGCTCGCTGATGTTGTAGCGGTCCACCGCCCTGCGCCGCAACTCCAAAATAAATGCTTCGTCGGGCTTTTCGGCAGCTATATCTACATGAAATAACCTTCTGTTAATAAAATTAGTGCAAAGCTTGGCTAGTACAAAATCATCGCTGTCCACCCAAATTTTTACAGCAGCCATCACGTCGTTATCATCTAGTTTGGCAAAAACCTCCAGGTGGCGCTCGTCATTAATAAAACTTTCTATAGATACGATGTTATCCAGGAAATGGTTCAGCGCAGGAGTAATGTTAAACTTTTGGCCCTGCATGGCCAGCTCCCTGCTGCGATTAAATATCTTACAAAGCAGCTGCTCCCCTGCTATTACTGTTTTATGCAGGTAAACCTGCCAGTACATCAGCCTGCGTGCTATCAGAAACTTCTCTATCGAATATATACCCTTCTCTTCCACCGTAATACTGTCATCTTTTACATTCAGCATCTTAATGATCCGGTCTGAACTGATCACACCTTCTGATACGCCGGTAAAAAAACTATCGCGGTTAAGGTAGTCCAGCCTATCCATATCCAGCTGACTGGAAACCAACTGGTGCAAAAACTTTTTTGGATAAATGCCTCTGAAAATTTCTATCGCCAATGATAACCTGCCCTCAAATTGCTGGTTCAGTTTATCCATTAGTAAAATAGAAATATCCTCATGATCGATACCCTCTATAATGGTTTGCTCCAAAGCATGCGAAAATGGGCCATGGCCTATATCATGCAGCAAAATGGCAATCATCAACCCTTCTTTTTCTTCAGCGGTAATTTCACAGCCTTTATTGCAAAGCGTTTCTATTGCGGTACTCATCAAATGCATGGCGCCAATGGCATGATGAAAGCGTGTATGCAGCGCGCCGGGATACACCAAATGTGTCATTCCCAACTGTTTAATATAACGCAGCCGTTGAAAGTAGGGATGTTCGATAAGGTCAAACACCAGCTCGGAAGGAATGGTGATGAACCCGTAAACCGGGTCGTTTATTATTTTCTTTTTATTCAAAGCGGCATTTAAGATTGCAAAAGTGCCTAATTATGACAAAACAAGCACCATGTTATTGTTAATATATGTTAAACGTTTCTATATTTTTACAACAAATAGTACTACCAAGGGGTTATAATAGGGTAAAATAAATGATTATGCAGGATACTTCCATTTTATGGGCCGACGACGAGATTGACTTGTTGAAACCGCACATAATGTTTTTAACTGAAAAAGGCTATAAAGTTACTACGGTAACTAATGGCCACGATGCTTTAGACGAATTCAAGAAACAATACTTCGACCTGGTTTTCCTTGATGAAAACATGCCCGGCTTAACCGGACTGGAAACCTTGTCGCAAATAAAAAATATACGCAGCGATGTCCCTATTGTTCTGATCACCAAGAACGAGGAAGAGTATTTGATGGAAGATGCCATCGGATCGAAAATTGATGACTACCTTATTAAACCGGTGCATCCTAAACAAATCCAGCTCACCATAAAAAAGCTTACCGAAAACAAGCGTTTGGTTACCGAGAAAACTACCATGGCCTACCAGATGGATTTCCGTACGCTGGGGATGACGCTGAATGACAATCTGAGTTTTCAGGAATGGGTAGATGTTTATAAAAAACTGATCTATTGGGAGCTGGAGCTGGAAACACTGGAAGATGCGGGCATGCACGAGATCCTCACCTTGCAAAAGGCAGAAGCTAATGTGCAGTTCTGTAAGTTTGTAGAACGTAATTACCTCGATTGGGTAAAAAACCCGGATACTGCACCAACTTCATCACCGCAATTATTCAAGAAAAAAGTTTTCCCTAAGCTGGATGGTAATGGCCCGGTATTTTTTATCCTGATAGATAACTTAAGGTACGATCAGTTTAAGATCATCAACCCCATCATCTCCGAGTATTTCCGGTTGGAAGAAGAAGATACTTATTTCAGTATTCTGCCAACGGCAACACAATATGCACGTAACGCCATTTTCTCTGGGCTGATGCCGCTGGATATGGAAAAACGATATCCGCAAATGTGGCAGAATGATGAAGATGAGGGTGGGAAAAATTTATATGAAGCAGATTTTATCGCCGATCAGTTAAAAAGGACGCTGCGACGCGAGATTAAACACTCGTATCACAAAATCCTCAACATTGATGAGGGCCGCGCTTTGAATGAGTCGGTAAATAACCTCATGGGTAACGACCTGAATGTGGTGGTTTACAACTTTGTAGATATGCTGAGCCATGCCCGTACGGATATGCAAATGATCCGCGAGCTGGCGAGTGATGATGCGGCCTACCGATCGTTAACCTTATCCTGGTTTGAACACTCCCCGTTATTTGATCTGCTTAAATTCCTGGCATCAAAACAGGTAAGGGTAATTATTACGACCGATCACGGGACCATTAAAGTGAAAAATCCAAGCAAGATCATCGGCGACAGGAATACGAATACCAACCTGCGTTACAAACAAGGTAAAAACTTAAATTACAACGCAAAGGAAGTATTCCACATCCGCAACCCGCATGATGCCATGCTGCCTAAGCTGCATGTAAGCAGCAGCTTTGTTTTTGCCAAAGGCGATAGTTATTTTGTATACCCAAATAACTATAACCACTTTGTGAATTTTTACAATGAAACCTTCCAGCACGGTGGTATATCGCTGGAAGAAATGATCATCCCGATTGTTACATACGGGCCGAAATAATATCAAAAATAAACTTCAAGACCTGAACATGGAGGCTTGAAGTTTATTCTTAGTATTGTGTATATTTGAGTATGGTAGTAGTAATAAAAACGGCCAAAGATATTGCCAAAACCAAAAAAATTCTGGCAGCAAGGCAATCTAAAAAATTTGATGCCAAAAAATTTTGTGGGGTTTTAAAAACTGATGAAGATGGATTAGAAATTCAGTTGCGATTGCGTAATGAATGGAGTTGATCTATTTATTGACACTAACATCTGTATTTATTTACTAAATGGTGATGTTAAGTTAGCTAACCTTTTACAAGATCAAAATATTCATATTTCTTTTATTACAGAAATTGAGCTGTATGCTTTTCATGGACAAACCAACGAGTCCGAAAAGGTATTAAATGATTTTATTAGCTCTGTAACCGTATTTGACGTTACCCATTACATCAAGCATAGAACCATACACATCAGAAAACAATTCAAATTAAAGTTGCCAGATAGTATTATTGCGGCATCTGCATTAACGAAGCAACTACCGTTTATTACTGCTGACAAAAACTTTAAAAAAATTCCGGAATTGGAGTTGTTTTTGTACGAACATATTTAAGGGAATGGATATCCAAATCACCTCGTTAGACGACCTCGGCAAAGCTGCACACGAAATAATTTCCTTTGCAGGCAGCAGTAGTATATTTTTGTTCTATGGCGATATGGGGGCAGGTAAAACAACGCTCATTAAATCGCTTTGTGCTGCTGTGGGCGTTAATGATGAAGTAACCAGCCCAACATTTTCTATCGTTAACGAATATGAAAGTGCTGGTGACCCTGTTTACCATTTCGACTTTTACCGCTTAAAGGATACGAACGAGGCCCTTGATATGGGTTACGAAGAATACTTCTATTCGGGCAATTACTGCTTCATTGAATGGCCCGAAAAAATAGCCGGGCTGATACCGGATCAGTACACCAGTGTACGCATTGCTGTTTTAGGTAACAGCAAGCGGCAACTAACTGTGGAAAACATTTGACGTTCATACCCGTTGTTTTTCTTATCTTCATCATCCGGAAATAAAATATCATGAGTTCAGGGAAATATAGCGGGTTTTCTGATGTTGCCAGGCAGGCAATGATGCAGCCACAGGAGTCGATGCTGGAGGTTAAAAGCAAGAAGAATAAACTTTACATCGGCATTCCAAAGGAAGTTTCCTTCCAGGAAAACCGCATTCCGCTTACACCACTTTCAGTTGCGCTGCTGGTTAACAACGGCCATGATATCCTGCTGGAAAGCAATGCCGGGCAAGCCGCCAATTTTTCTGACAATAATTACAGCGAACAAGGCGCCCAAATTGTTTACGACACCAAGCGGGTTTACGAGGCCGATATCATCATTAAGATTGCACCGCCCACTATGGACGAGATTGCAATGATGAAACCCGGGCAGTTGCTTATTTCCGCATTGCAGGTATCAACCTTAAAAGCAGAATGCCTGCATGCCCTGTTAGCCAAAAAGATAACGGCTATTTGCTTTGAGCATTTAGAAGATGAAGGCGGTACATTAACCGTTGTACGCGCCATGAGCGAAATTGTAGGTGCCACCTCCATACTGATAGCTGCCGAATACCTCAGTAATATTTTTGAAGGTAAGGGCCTGATGCTGGGTGGGGTAACCGGTGTTCCCCCTACCGAAATCGTGATCCTTGGTGCTGGTACGGTTGGCGAATATGCCGCACGTACTGCAATCTCTTTAGGAGCAGAAGTAAAGGTGTTCGACCCATCCATCTATAAACTGCGTCGTTTGCAGAATAATATCGGCACCAGGGTATTTACGTCGGTTGTGCAACCTATCGTTTTAGAAAAAGCCATTACGACCTGTGATGTAGCCATTGGCGCAATCCGCGCTGATGATGGCCGCAGCCCATGCCTGGTATCTGAAGCTACCGTGAGCCGCATGAAACCCAACTCGGTTATTATAGATGTAAGTATAGATCAGGGTGGCTGTTTTGAAACCTCAGAGGTAACTAACCACACGCACCCGGTGTTCAGAAAGTATGATGTGATCCACTACTGCGTGCCCAACATCGCATCGCGCGTTGCGCGTACTGCAACTTATGCGCTAACCAATATTTTTGCACCAATTCTATTAGATATCGGCGAACATGGCGGCCTAAAAAATGTGATCTGGAAAAAGGCCGGCATCCGCAATGCGGTATACATTTACCAGGGGCACCTCACCAACAAACATATGGGTGAGCGATTCAGCATCCCCTGCAAAGATCTTGAACTGTTAGTGGTAACCAATCATTAAACCAGCCCCCGGTTAATAATGGGTGGCCGGGGCGATAAATTGCTGCACCGGGCGGTTATCTTCTTTATATTTCTGCGGCAGTTCTGATTGATGGTGTAACATGCCGTAATAACTGATCTCCAGTTGTCTTTCTCCCGAATCCTGAATGGTTAATTTGAAGACCATATCATAATCATCATCGTCCAGTGTTTCAAATGGCACTTTAGACCCAAAGGCCCCCAATAGCGGCATCAATGTATTAGAATGGCCAATGACAACTAATTTACTGCCACGAAAGTTTTTAAGAACGGCTGCAGCAAACATTTTTACGCTATCTCCATACAGCCTGGGTAGCAATTTGAGTTGCGCGGCGAGCGGTCTGGCGGTTTGGCCTGCCCTCTTAAATTTAGTAACATAAATAGCTTTTATCTTTTCATGCTTTAACATCTTAGCAAGCGCTTCTGATCTTTTGAGTCCATCGGGAGAAAGGTTGGCATCATTGGCAAACTGTGGTGTTCCGGCCTCTTTTTCGGCATGCCGTACAAACCAAATTGTAGTTTTTTGAGCAAAGGCACTATAATTGCTAAGGGATAAACAGACAAAGAATATCATTAACGCTTTAGAGGGAGTGAGAATTTTTTGCATTGCAATTTATTAAAGCAGTTTTACGATAAAGGTATTTACATTATATATTGATATGAAGTTTTTTAGCAAAGAATATTTAAAACAGTTCTGGAAGGTTTTAGTAGCCACTTTTAGTAATTTTTCTGATGATAATGGCCTAAAACTAAGCGCATCACTGGCATATTATACGGTGTTTTCGCTGGCACCGTTGCTGATTTTAATTATCTCCCTCGCCGGCCTTTTTTTGGGGCATGATGCAGCTACAGAAAAGCTTTATCCGCAAATAGAAAGTTATGTAGGCGCTCAAGCTGCTGTTCAAATTCAGGACATGCTAAAAAACTTACAACTCTCTGGCAAAACCTGGACAGCCGTAGTAATTGGTGTTGTTACCTTGCTGCTCGGTGCCAGCAGTATTTTTATAGAAATTCAAGATTCTTTAAACAGAATTTGGCGGGTTAAGGCTAAACCAAAAAGGGGTTGGGTAAAATTGTTACAAAACAGATTTTTGTCTTTTTCACTGATCATTAGTCTTGGCTTTTTATTGTTGGTTACCCTGGCCATAAATTTACTGATCGCAGCCCTTCAAAATCAGATCACTCACTTTTTACCAAGCATTACCAGTAAGCTGATCGAGATCATTAACCTGGGTATTACCCTAATGGTCATCTCTACCCTGTTCGGTATCATATTCAAATTCCTGCCCGACGTGAAGATCAGGTGGAAGGATGTACGCTCAGGAGCTATCTTTACTGCTATCTTATTTATGATCGGCCAGTACGTTATCAGCCTTTACATCACCTATACCGCACAGGGATCGGCTTACGGGGCGGCAGGGTCATTAATTGTTATCCTCGTTTGGATCTATTATACCGCTGCTATACTATACATCGGTGCTGAGTTTACGCAAGTTTATGCTGAAGCAATCGGTAGCCATATTGAGCCGGCTGAATACGCTGTGCATATCCAGCAAACAGAAGTGGAACGGTCTGTAACTACCTTACCGGCGCAAAACCCCGAGCTTAAAGGTAACCTGAAATGTGATGACCCGAAAGATGCAAATTGCAACAACGGCGAAGGCAGTAAAAAAGGCTAACTCCCGCTGTTTGAAAGTTTAGGTAAGTGCTGGCTAATTTGTTAGCGCGATGGCGGTATATTTTTTGATAAAATATTACTGTACATTTAGCTACCAATTATACCGGCTTGTTTGCTGCCATCCATATCATAAATACAAAGGTTTTATGGCTTATCGCTGTACTTTCCTTTTGCTGCTTGTCGGTTTCTGCACAGTTTTTTGATGTTGACACCGGCCGCAAGAATGTTAATATCCCCTTTAGGGTTATCCGCAATATGGTTGTTATCAAAATGCAGATCAACAACAGGGGGCCATTTAATTTTGTACTGGATACTGGTGTGGGCCTCATGATCATGACAGATCCGGCAATGGTTGATTCGATCAACCTCACCACCAAACGGAGCATCAAAATTACCGGGTTAGGTACCGATGGCGATTATGAAGCTTTTGTAACCCCGCCGCTCAAGCTGGTTATCCCTGGCCTTTTCAGCAACGGCATATCGGCAGCTATCCTAAAGAAAGACTATTTTAACCTCTCCTCCTACATAGGAATGCCCGTGCATGGCCTGTTAGGTTGGGATTTTTTTAATAACCTGGCTGTTAAAATAAGTTTTAGCGATAGCACCCTGACCGTTTGCCGCCCTAAAGACCTGAAAGGAACAAAGAAAAGCCAGCGGGTACCCATTACCATTGAAGATAAAAAGCCTTATCTGGAAACCATGGTATCTTTCCCTGATGGCAAAAAGATAAAAAACAAGCTGGTAATAGATTTGGGTGCGGGGCACCCTTTGTCGTTAGAGAACCTGATTAAGGTCAACGGGCTCCCCAAAAACTACATTAAAGCCAACCTGGGGGTAGCGTTGAACGGCCCCATTTTTGGCTACATTAGCCGGATAAAAGAAATCGCACTAGGCAAATACAAAGTCAAAAATGTGATCACATCCTTTCCGGATGACAATTACAATTCGCGAACATATACGGTTCCGCGCGATGGTAACCTGGGCATTGGCATCCTCAAAAAATTCAATGTGATATTTGACTATACCAACAGCGCCATCTACCTAAAGCCGAACAACACTTTTAATGAACCCTTTGAACACGATATGAGCGGCATTGAATACTACTCTGCCGGCAACGCGCTGGACCATTTGATCATTAGCCGGGTAGAACCAAATTCCCCGGCAGATGAAGTCGGGTTAGAAAAAAATGATGAAATAGTCTCCATCAACTTTAAGCCGGTATCAAAAATGGGGATAGAGGAAGTTGATAATCTTTTAAAATCAAGAAGCGACCGCAGCATCCTGCTAGAGATATATCATGATAAACGTTACGACAAAGTGATTCTTACCCTCAAACGCCGAATTTAATGTCTTTGTAATAAACCTGTTGCCATGTTGCAATTGCTATATTATTGCATATTTTTAGCGCTTGCTTTTTACCGATTAACTTAACGATTTAAATGAACACACCTTTACGGGCAGGCATCCGCTTGCGCGTAGCAATTGTGATACTTGCCGTATTGGCCGGTTCATGCGCTACAAAAAAACAAACCGCATCAACAGTTACCCTAAAAACCACAACCACCCCGCGCGGCTCAACCGCTACCGCTACCGTTGGCCCCGCGAAAAAAGAAGGCATCAAAAAATTTGCCGACCTGGTGGGTAAAGTGAAAGCAGACGATGGCCTTTTCCCAACCTATAAGGTTGACGGCAAATACTATTTTGAAATCCCCGACACTTTGCAGAACCGCGAAATGCTCGTAGTTACGCGCTTTGTGAAAACCCCTGTAGGCTTAAAATCTTTTGGCCAGCAGTATGGTGGTGAAGAAGTTAACAACCAGGTTTGGAAATGGGAACGTCATGATAAGCAAGTTTTTATTCGCGTGCCGAGCTACTCCGTACGGGCAGATAGCACCAGTGATATGTATCAGTCTGTTAAGAACTCCAACCTGGATGCAGTACTGGCCTCCTTTGATATTAAAGCGTATAATAAAGATACCACCGGTGTTTTGGTAGATGTAACCGACATGTACAATGGTGATATACCCGCCATCAGTCTGCCCGATAACATCAAAAAAGCGTATAAGGTGAGCACTATCGATAACACCCGTTCTTACATCGATACCATTAAGAGCTTCCCTATCAACGTTGAAGTGCGCACCTTAAAAACTTTCCGTGCAACAGAATCTCCAACCGATAATACCAACGCGGCGTTAACTTTCGAGCTGAACACCTCTATGCTGTTACTGCCGAAAACACCAATGAAGGCGCGCCTGATGGATGCTCGTGTTGGCTATTTTGGCCAGGCACAAACAGACTATGGTACCGATGCACAAAAAGCAGAGGTGACCTCCTACATCCACCGGTGGAAGCTGGAGCCAAAAGATGAGGCTGCTTATGCCCGCGGCGAACTGGTTGAGCCTAAAAAACAAATTGTTTACTACATAGACCCGGCTACACCGAAAAAATGGGTACCCTACTTAATTGCTGGTATTAACGATTGGAATAAAGCTTTTGAAGCGGCCGGCTTTAAAAATGCCATTGTTGGTAAAGCCGCGCCAACGGCTAAAGAAGATCCTGAGTTTAGTACCGAAGATGCACGTTACAGTGTGATCAGGTATTTTGCATCAGATGTACAGAACGCCTACGGGCCTCATATTTCAGATCCGCGCACGGGCGAGATCCTGGAGAGCCATGTTGGCTGGTATCATAATGTGATGAGCTTATTGCGCAACTGGTATTTCATTCAAACAGCTGCAACCAATAACAACGTTCGCAACCCTAAGTTTACCGATACCCAAATGGGCGAGCTGATCCGTTTTGTTTCTTCGCATGAAATAGGTCACACGCTGGGCCTTCCGCATAATTTCGGTTCCAGCTATGCTTATAAAGTAGATTCTTTACGCTCTAAAACCTTTACAACCACGCATGGTACGGCACCGTCTATAATGGATTATGCGCGTTTCAATTATATAGCGCAACCGGGTGATGGTGTAACCCGGTTTTACCCCCAAATCGGCGAGTATGACCTATGGTCGGTTAAATGGGGCTACAGCTATTTTAACGGCAGCAAAACGCCTAAGCAGGAAAAGGAAATGCTGGATGTTTGGACAAAAGAACGTGCCGGCAATCCCTTATATTACTTCGGCCGCCAGGGAACGTCTATTGATCCCCGTTTGCAAAACGAGGATTTGGGCGACAATGCAATGAAAGCAAGCACCTATGGCATTGCCAACCTGAAACGCATTTTACCGAATATAGAAAAATGGACCTTTCAGAAAGGAGAGGATTTTGATGATGTGCAAGCGCTATACAATGAAGTTATCGGGCAATTCAATCGTTATATAGGCCATGTTACCATGAACATTGGCGGCATGAACGAGAACTTTAAAACGTACGATCAAAAAGGACCGGTTTATGGTTTTGTAAGTAAATCGCTGCAGCATGATGCCGTTGTTTTTCTTGATCAGCAATTGTTTAAAACACCAAGCTGGTTAGTATATACACCGGAGCTGAGCAAATTTGATAACGGTGTTGTGATCAGCCGGATAAAATCTGTACAGGTAAATGCCCTGGCAAATGTGCTAAGCCCATCCCGGATGGCTCGCATGTTTGATAATGAAGCAAAATCAGGCGCGGGTGCCTACACAGTAAATAATTTATTTGCAGATCTGCGCCCGGGCATTTTCCCGGCAGGCAAGCCAGACCAGTTTCAACGCAACCTGCAACGTGGTTACGTTGATAATTTGAAGATGTTTTTAAATACAGATGCAAGCCAGTCTATCCCTGGTGCTACTTCTGCTCAGTTGGCCAACTATGGCTTAACGCCGATCAACATAGCGCTATCTGATATCCGCCCATTGGTGAGGATCGAGCTGACTAAAATAGCTGCAAGCTTGCCAAAAGGTGGGGACGAGTTAACGGCCGCACACTACGCCGACCTGCGCATAAGAATAAAAGAAGCGCTTAACCCTACCAGGCCGATTGTAAATATTGCAGGGGCAACTCCGGGTAGGCTGACTGAAATTGAACAGCCGGAAACAGAAATAAATTATTAAGTACTTTGTGGCTTTAAAAAGCCACGGATGAATAATTGTAACCCTCGCTGAATTAGCGGGGGTTTTTTATGTGGAAAAAAATTCGACGGGAAGATTGAAAATTTATTTTAACTGGCTGATATTTTCAAAAAAAGCCGCCTGAAGATCCAATAATGAATTAACATTCACTTTTTCACCATAGGTATCAAAACAAAGAAATCTGACGCTGGCTGGGTCACTACTTTTGGAATTCTCAAAAAAATTGAAAGTCTCAAAAAAATAATGACTGGTCGTGACTTTATTTTTAAGATTTGTTTGTGATGCATTGAGCGTGAAGCCAATAGCATCAATCCAGGCATGTATTTTGCCGTGGAGATTCTTCCCGATATTGTCCATAGGTTAATTGGTTTTAATGTTAAACGAAAAGATTTACATAAAAGTTGCAGCAATAAAAATGTTCATTTTGCACACCGGTGCATAAGGTTTGTTAGCAACAACTACTTATACACAGATTACTCATATTAGTAATTGTATTTATGGCAATCTAATATTGAAACTTATTAACATTTCCCCCGTACAAGGACACTCTAACGTCACCAATATGAAGATAACCAATACTCTTTTTGTAATTTCAGTAACTTGCTTATTAAGCCTTGGCGCTTGCAAAAAAACGATAACGCCTGGTCCGGCTGGTGCAACAGGGGCCGATGGCGCCACTGGGGCTACAGGAGCCACCGGGGCGGCAGGTCCACAAGGCCCGCAGGGTGCTACCGGAGCTACCGGTGCCACGGGCGCGCCGGGCTCAAGTACAGGCACACCCGGAGCAACTGGAGCTACCGGAGCAACCGGAGCAACAGGTGCAACAGGTGCAACAGGGCCCGCCGGGGCGAATGGAACTAATGGTACTAATGGAGCAGACGGCGCACAAGGACCGGCTGGACCGGCAGGTGCAACAGGCGCTACCGGAGCTACAGGGCAAACAGGTGCGCAAGGACCGGCTGGTGCAACCGGACAAACCGGTGCAACCGGTGCAACTGGCGCAGCAGGCGCACAGGGGCCGGCAGGAGCGACTGGAGCAACAGGAGCAACAGGAGCAACAGGTGCAACAGGTGCTGCAGGTGCTACCGGCGCGGCAGGTGCTGATGGAAACGCTAACGTTGACAGCTATCTCTTAACTAATCAAAGTGTATTTTTAACCGGTTTTACCACCTTCAGCGTATCTGCTATCACACAAGACGTTGTAGATAAAGGCGTGGTGTTGATTTTCTTCCGGATTTCGGGCAGCAACACCGGCTACTACGCATTGCCATATTCTGAAGCAGGACAAACTTTAGCACTGTCATCTTATGACGTTGGATACATTAGTGTAAAATCTAATTTCACTGCAAGCGGTTTAGATTTTAGGGTAGTTATACTTAAAGGTACCACCCTAACCGGCTTTTCTGCATCGCACCCGGGTGTAAACGTAAACAATTACACGCAACTGGCTTCGGCAATACACTTGTCTAACCAGTAATATAGCCTACTACTAATTTTCTTATCAACAATCATCAAAGCCCTGCAAATGCGGGGCTTTTTGTTTGCAGATGTAACAATAATATTGCTATGGCTATTATAATATGTAACAATGATATGATTGATAATCAATTAACCACATTAAAGTGAACATTTGTATACTATCTGTGTACTAGTGGTGGGGATATTACCACCAATTGTTAAAAATATTATGAAATACATTTTTTTACTTGTTGCCATTTTAACCTGCACCGCCATCAGATCAAATGCGCAGGCCACCCGCACGTTGCGCGGAACGGTAATAGATTCCACTAAAATTACGCTGCCTGGTAGCAGTATTAAAATAGAATCGGACCAGGGCGACAATTTGACAACTACAGCCGATGTGAACGGGGCCTTCGTTTTCCCGGCTGTTAAGGGAAGCAAAATCACCCTAACCATATCATCAATCGGCTACCAGGGCTTAATTAAACATTACACACTTGATAACGATGCCAAACCTGTATCGTTGCCACCAATCATCCTAAAATCTGATGTAAGGCAACTCAACGGTGTAACCGTTGTGGGCGTTAACCCCGTTGTTTTTAAAGAGGATACCATCCAATACAGCGTCTCAGCATACAAAGTTCGGGAAAACGCACCTATTGAGGATGTCCTGAAAAAGATCCCGGGGATAGATGTAGCTAAAGACGGAACCGTTACTGCCCAGGGCAAACAGGTTACCAAAGTTAGGGTAAATGGCAAAGACTTTTTTGGAGGTGACGTACTTAGCGCAACTAAAAACCTACCTGCAGATGTGATAGAAAGTGTACAGGTAGTGGATGATTACGGTGATCAGGCAAATTTAACCGGCGTAAAAACAGGTGAGCCAACTAAAGTGCTGAACTTCACTATCCGTAAAGATAAAAACTACGGTTACTTTGGCCAGGCCACTGCCGGCGACGGATCTGACCTATTGCCTAAACAGCCCGGAGTAACAAATGATAACCGGTACGTAGGCCTGCTAAACTTCTTTAAATTTAAGGGCGATCAGCAGATCTCCGTTTTGGGTAGCATCAACAATACTAACGTTAATACATTTAGCTTTGGTTCTGCAACAGGCGGAGCCGCAGGCGGTGGTGGTTTTGGCGGCGGGGGCGGCGGTGGCCGTGGCAATGCATTGAGAGGCGGAAACAATGGCTCTACCACCAATGCCAATGGTATAACCAATGCACGTTCTATTGGCCTTAATTTCAGGGATCAATGGGGTAAACATGTATCGGTTTATGGCAGCTATAGCTTTAGCAACAACACCACATTTACCAACTCTACCATTTTACAAACCAATAATTTTCAAACACCCAGTACCAGTAACCAAATCAGCCAGGAAACCAGCAACCCCATCAATCACCGGTTTAATTTTAATATAGAATGGAAGCCCGACACCGTAAACTATTTAAAGTTAACACCTAACTTTTCCTATTCCGGCAGCGATGTAAATAGCTTCGATAATGTTACTTCTACCCGTAACAGCATTACCAACCTGGCTTACACCTCAACTTCTATCACTAATTCTTCTGCTCCAAACTACGGTATCAATGGGTTGTACAATCACCGTTTTAATGGCCATGGAAGAAATCTAAGTATCAACTTTAACGCTTCCACGAGTAAAACCAACCAATACGATAATCCAATTTATAATTACACCATTGGCACCGGCACCGCGCCTGCTAACCAGGTGATCAACACAGACAGCCGTACCAATACCTATGGCGTAAATTTCTCCTACCTGGAACCGATAAGCAAACACGGCTTTTTAGAAGCCAACTACGCGTATAACCACAATTATAACACCAGCGACAAACGGACTGACGTATTGGACACCATATCCAACTCATTTTCCCGCGATGCGCTGCTTAGCAACCAGTACAATTATACTTTCACCACCAACCGCTTTGGTTTAAATTACCGACTGGTAGAAGCTAAATACAATTTAACGCTGGGCGTGGGTGCACAACCAGCTACTTTAGAAGGTTTCTCCTCACGCACTACACAGCCTACAAAAGTCACTACCTTTAACATTATACCAACCGCCAGATATGTGTATAACTTCTCAAGAAGCCAGTCTTTTAGTGTAAACTACAATGGCAGCAGTAACCAGCCGGCCTTCAATCAAATACAACCGGTTATTGATTTTTCCAACGCGCTTTATCCTGTACAGGGTAATGCCAACCTGAACCCGGAGTTTACCAATAGCCTGCAACTTCGTTATAACAAATTCAGCTTTCAAACGGGTAACATCTTCTTCACTAATTTCTCTGTTACCCAAACTGACAATAAGATCGTTTCTAACACCATCGTATATCCAAAATACACACAGGCTTTTTTAGCAACAGCTACCGAGCAACAAAAAAGACTGCAAAACACCAATTTAACGCAGTATTTAAACGCCGACGGCTATTACCAGATAAATGGTGGCGTGGTTTACGCAAAACCCTGGAGCGAGCGTAAATACACCCTTATTCTCAATACCAATTTAACTTACACCAATAATATAGGTTATTCTCAATCGGCAGATAGTACAAATTCTGATATCCTGACACCGATAGAAAAAAACATCGCCAAGACACTGACATTAACGCCAAGCTTGCGTTTCAGGACCAATATTACCGATGTTATTGATGCTGAAGCAAGCACCAGCTATGCCATCAACAAAACTACAAACTCTTTAAACACTGCCCTTTACAGTGCCAATACCGATATCAGGGTATGGAACTTAGGCCTCAGTGGTAAAAATTATTTCTGGAAAGACTGGACGCTTAGTTACGATTACACCAAACAATTGAACTATGGCTATGCAAGCAGCCTCAACGTTAAAAACCCCAATCTGTTTAATGCTTACGTAGAACGACGTTTTTTAAAAGATCACAGAGGCACCTTAAGATTTGCTACCTATGATATTTTCAATGAAAACACTGGTTTTTCTACCACAACAAACGGTAGCATCGTAACGCAAACCAATGTAAACCGGTTGGGCAGATATTTCCTGGTAACGTTTACCTTGCGTCTGCAAAAATTCTCTGGCAAAAGCCCAAGCCAGGATCCGGGTCGCGGTTTTAGAAATGGCGGCGGCGGACCAGGCGGTGGCGGACCAGGTGGCGGCGGACCAGGTGGACCGCCGATGTAATGCTAAAAAAAAAAGCCATCTGGAAATTCCAGATGGCTTTTTAAATAAATAATATGAATGCCTACTGATCTATCAAAACGGTACTGATCACTCGTTCCAATTCTTCCAGATCAAACGGTTTAGCAAGGTATGTTTCTGCACCGGCATGGTCTGCCAATAATTGGATATCGCTGTTAGCAGAAAAATAAACAACGGGTATATTTTTCAGTTTATCATCTTTCTTTAACGTTTGTGTAGCAACAATGCCGCCTGCATCCGGGATCCAATTGTCCATCAGGATCACGTCTGGCATAATACCAGAAACTTTTTCTATAATATCATTACAATCGGTAAAGGTGCTTACCTCCCAGCCTTGTTCCTCTAATATGTAGCTGCAGATTGACAAGATATCCTCGTCATCATCGAAAATAATAATTTTTTTGGGCACTTTATTCATAGGGGATGAGCGGGTGAAGCTATAAATTACTTTTAAAAGATGCAAATTTTTTAATTAAAACGCCAAGGGTGTTTAAACATCCAATTTGACGGACAGGCCCATTTGTTTGCCCTTATAAAAATAAGGTAACTGCAATCAAATGAACACATTAAAAGCACTATAACAAACATGTTACATCAAACGGCCTATTGTCAAAGCATTTAATGAGGGGCTTATCCCGCCCACCCTTCTCTATCCAAACTTCTAAAATGGATCGCTTCTGCCAGGTGCTCCAGTAAAATTTCGTCGCTGCCTGCCAGGTCCGCAATGGTGCGCGATACCTTCAATATACGGTCATAAGCACGCGCGGAAAGCCCCAGTTTTTCCATCGCTTTTTTTAGCAAAGTTTGCCCGGCCTGGCTTATTTTGCAAATCTCCCTAACCATTTGCGGGCTCATCTGCGCGTTTGCATGCAAATCTGGCTTGGTTCCAAATCGCTCGGTTTGCTTTTCCCGGGCCAGGATCACCCTGTCGCGAATAAACTCGCTTTTTTCCGCAAGCCGGTCAGATGATAATTCGCTAAAATTCACCGGGGTAACTTCCACATGCAGATCAATCCTATCCAGCAGCGGGCCAGAGATCTTGCTTAAATATTTTTGTACCGTACCGGGCGGGCAAATACACTCTTTCTCCGGGTGGTTATAATAACCGCAAGGGCATGGGTTCATGCTGGCTATCAGCATAAAACTGCTCGGATAATCTACCGTAAATTTAGCACGGGATATGGTTACCCGGCGTTCCTCCAGTGGCTGGCGCATCACCTCCAGTGCGCTGCGTTTAAATTCGGGGAATTCATCCAAAAACAACACGCCATTATGCGCCAGCGAAATCTCGCCGGGCTGCGGGTTGCTCCCTCCGCCCACAAGTGCTACATCGCTAATGGTGTGATGCGGCGATCTGAATGGCCGGGTAGTTACCAACGCATCGGCAGCGGATAATTTCCCTGCGACGGAATGGATCTTGGTGGTTTCTAAAGATTCATGTAAGCTCAGTGGCGGCAATAAAGATGGCAGGCGCCTGGCCAGCATGGTTTTTCCAGCCCCCGGCGGGCCGATCAGTATTACGTTATGGCCACCGGCAGCAGCAATCTCCAACGCGCGTTTGATATTTTCCTGCCCGCGTACGTCACTAAAATCGCTATCGTAATTGGTAAGGCTGTCATAAAACTCTTCCCTTGTATTAACTACCTCCCGCTCTAACAAGCCGGTGCCATTAAAAAAGTCGGCAACCTGTTTAATATTTTCCACACCGTAAACCTCAAGTTCATTTACAATGGCGGCCTCTCTGGCATTTTGCTTGGGAAGGATGAAGCCTTTATATTTCTCTTTTCGGGCTTGTACAGAAATCGGCAAAGCACCTTTTATCGGCTGCAGACTGCCATCTAATGACAGCTCGCCCATAATGAGGTATATATCCAGCTCGTCAGATTCTATCTGCCCTGAGGCTGCCAATACGCCAACGGCAATGGTAAGGTCATAAGAGGATCCTTCTTTTTTGATATCCGCAGGGGCCATGTTAACCACCACCTGCTGGCGTGGCATCCGGTAGCCACAATTCTTCAGGGCAGAATCTATGCGGAAATAACTTTCCTTAATGGCTACATCCGGGAGGCCCACTACAAAGTATTTGGTGCCGGATGCAATATTCACTTCCACGGTTATGGTTATCGCCTGGATCCCATAAACCGCACTCCCAAAGGTTTTAACTAACACAATTGATAAGGTTTTTATAAACCGAAAGATATAGATTTTTTTTGAGAGGAGGATAACCGCTTAGCCGAGTTGATCAGGTGCTTTTTTAAACCTTTCCAAACCAGAAAATTAACCTCACACCAGTCAAAATGCCAGCTTTTTTGCAGGTATTATCAGCCACTAAGAACTAACCTCGTTTTAGGGAATATGTCAATCCACCGTATGTATCGTTCGCTCTTTCCGCTTAATAAAGGGCTTTTCGATAAAGAACCAGGATAAGGCAGCAAGCACAACGGTTAGTAATATCAGAACGGGAATGCTGAGGTAACCTACCCATTTTAATTCAACGGCTATGGTAATGATGAGCCCGTGATACATATAAATACCATAAGAAATATCGTTTCGCCGCAGCAGTTTACCGGCCAAACCAGGCAAGGTGTACGCCATGGACAGCAACGTGAAAGCGAGGAATATAAACTGCATAAGTGTAAAGTAAACCGCCTCTATCCTGTCGAAAAAGAACAAGGTAAAAGCAACGTATGGAACTATCCAGTAAAGCGCCTTGCCATAAATAAACGCGGATTGATAGATGCGCAGCCTTTGGAAAATAACGCCCAGTAAAAAAAGGTAGAAATGCGGTATAAAGGTGTAGTCGAGTAGCTTTGTTAACTTGCTGCTAAGCGGCAGCAGGCTGCAGGCGATATACAGCACTACAAACCCTAAAAATAAAGTAATGAACCAAAAATTCATTTGACGTTTCGGTGCCAGCAAAAAGCAAACAGGCAGCACCATATAAAACTGTAGTTCGATAGGGATGGTCCACAAACTACCGTTGTAGGAACCGAAGCCGTAATTGGCCAAAAAGTGGGGTGTGTAAATAAGACCCGTCAACTGAGCCGGCAGCCAGGCTATTGTTTCCTTATTGAGAAAATTCACTCCGGTTAAAGTAAAAACAACTAGTGTGACTATTATACAGCCCCAAAGGCCAGGGTAAATTCTAAGCGCACGATTACGGGCATAGTTTTTTAACCCGCTGTTACGTTCATAGGATGCCGAGATAAGATAACCGCTAATAATAAAAAAAACGGGCACCCCCGGGAACAAGTAAATGATTTTTAACCAGGTGTGACTCAAAGGTATTTTAAGATGCTCAAAATAATGATCGAAAATCACTTCTATTGCCGCCAGTAACCGTAGCAAATCAAAATTGTTCAACCTGAAGTCTCGCTTGTCGCTCATTAATTAACCGGGATATCTCAGCGAAAGATATAGAATAAAACTTCGTTTTGATAATAGACTGATGTTTTATCTGCGGAAGCCTATTCAGAAATACAATTCGCAAAAAGAATTGCACAAACAATGCTTGCTCATCATACCCAAAAAGCATTGCAATAAAAAAGGCGCAAAATGTGGGCCTTAAAAATCCTGAGCATGGGTAGTTTTAGCAGATAAAACTTAACCCACAGGCTATAAAAACGTTAAGCAGCAAAGCTGCAGAACATAGGTTCATATTACGGCGGGTAGTAATGTGCGCCATGTGCAAATTAACTTTACTAAACCATTTGTTGTTTAAGAGGATCAGGTGATTGATGAGCAAGAAAAAAACCGCGCCTACAACGATAGCCAGGCAGGTGCCCATCCCAATGTTGATGAACTGGCCTTTGATCATTAGCTTGGTGAATAACATAGCGTTGGTAAGCAGCACAACCAGCAAAAAACTTACGTTAAAAATTGATTTAAATTCTGGCAAGCTTCTACCCTGCCCAAAGTTTTTAAAGTTCCACCTGTAAAAAGATACATAAATGGATTGATAGCTTTTTAACATAACATGCGGTGTTTAAGGTTAACAATATTGTTATTATGACTGCCCCGGTATAATATAGTTTAACGCAGGGAAAGTTGTTTTGTTACGCAAAGTAAAATTAAATTCCGACAAATACAACATTTACCATATAAAAGGCTGAGAAGATCAATTATGAGTAAACTAAAAAAATATTATATCTTTATATCAATGCTAACCGGCACAATAAATAATAGCCTGTACGGCTACGTTAAACGCACAACGATTACTGTTGCGCTATTGTTGGGCCTGTTTTTTATTTCGGGGCACATCAAAAAAGTGCGCCATGTTCATGAAAGCACTTCAGTTCATCAAATTGAACTTTGCATAAAGAGTGCCCCCAAACTACAATGCGGTCAAGAGTGGCCGCAGTTTCAGGTTAAACACCATATCCTGATTAATGCCCAATTATCTGTTTATCCAAAGCCGATACTGTTTACCCGGTACATTGGCCATCAATCGCGCACCCAGGTGCAGCGCGCTCTTAATATTAAACCTTCACTTGCTTTCCAGGTGAAGCACCTGCAATATGCCGCGGGATTAAGTTAGCCCAAGTTACACCACCTTCTTCAATTGGTTTAATACCTACCCGGCTATAATGCTTTATTTTATTTCATGTGAAAAAATTCAAGCAATTTCTGAGGCTTTGCAGCCTTGTGCTCTTCTTATTTTTGGCCCTTACAGGCATTGCCGTAACTGGTGCAGCCCCGCCTCCTTCTAAGAAACAAAACGACTTTATTGATAGTGAAATCTTGATTGAGCTAGTTGATAAAAAGAAAAGCGAGGACGATGCAGAAAACGAAAGCAATTTAATATAAAGCGGCCTGCTTGGGGTGCTTATAATTAGTTTATGTGCTTACCTGCAGGGAGGGTAAACGAAAACACCGTACCAATGCCCGGTTCGCTGGTTACCCAGATCTTGCCGTTACATTTTTCTACCAGATCTTTGCAAAATAGCAGGCCAAGGCCGGTTCCAAGCTCGTTATTAGTTCCGGTTTTACTGTCTACTTTGGTTTTGAATAGTTTGGCGGCCTGTTGCACGGGCATGCCCACACCTGTATCTTTTATGGTTACCATTATAGTATCATCATCCTGAAAACCCGAAGACACTTCAATAGTATCACCCTTACCCGTAAACTTGATGGCATTGGTAATTAAATTCCTGATAACGATCCGGATAGAATTAGGATCTGCGGAGCCCATTAGCCCTTGCGGAACAGTCCCGATTAACGTTACGCCCTTATGGTTCGCCGCATCGCGATAATTATCTATCTCGCAATTTATTATATCGGATACCGAAAAGGTTGTTACCGAACTCACAAAACTTTCCATTTGGCTATTGATCCAAAAAAGCAGCGTATCTAAAAAGTCAGACGTGTACTCCAGTTTCTTTAGCACTTCGGGAATCATCGCCAGCATTTCCTCATGGGTGATAGAATCATCTACTAACAGATCAAACATCCCGCGGAGCGTACTTAACGGCGCCCGGAGATCATGTGCCAGTATTGAAATCAGTCTGTCTTTTAATTTATTCAGATCGTTTAGTTCGTAGGTTTGTTCATCGAGGCTTATTTTTTGCAGCACCACTTCCCTGTTCTTTTCTTCGAGCCGCGCATTTATTTTTTGCTGTTGACGTTTTTGCCGGTAGTAACTTGCCAGGATGATCACCATCGCTAAAATGATGATCCCGAAAATGATATTGAGTGACCGCTGTTCAGAAATTTTTTGCTTATAAAGCAGTGTCTGTTCCCTCTGCTGTTCCTGTAAGTGCTGTTCTTTGGTGCTGAAATCTAACTCATAATTATACGAGGTGAGTTTTTGGATACTTTCATTAGCCTTGAGCTTGGTTTTGAGCTCCATATACTGATTGAGATACAAATAGGCATCATCAAACCGCCCCAGGCCGGCCAGCGTTTTGCTTAGTTGCAGCGCGGCATTTGCTCTTACCTGTAAATTTCCCAGCTGAATGGCCAGCGCCTGGCCTCTCATAGCGTGGCTGTAGGCTTTACTATAATCTTTTTGCATGTTGTACGCAGTAGACAAACCAATTAACGCGTACGCCTGGTTAAACACATATTTGTACTTGCTTGATATGCTTAGCGCAGTATCAAGGTATTTGATAGCCAACTCACCCCGGCCCTGATTGGCGTAGCACAATCCTAAATCGGTATATAATGAGCACAAGCCATCAATATCTCCCTGGCTTTTTGCAACCTTTAGGGAGGTGCTCAGGTAACCAATAGCCTTTGTGTATTCTTTCTGAGCCAACAGCACTTCACCAATGTTTTCGTTTATGGTAGCAATGGCCTGGTAATTCTTTGTACCCTCAAACAGATCAAGTGCCCGTTGATAATTGTCAATAGCTTTTTGATACACCTCCATGTTTTGCAGTACCAGGCCTATATCATTGTACAGCTCGGCAGATGGCCCGGTGTAGTGGTTTTTTACAGCTATAAACAGCGCTTTATAATAAAAGTCCAGCGCTTTGGATAGGTCACCCTTGCTGTAATGAACCACACCGATGTTTTTGTAAATATCAGTCAGGGCTTTTTCGTCTTTAATTTTTTGGGTTATAAGCAAGGCCTGGTTGAGGTAGATAAGGGCCTGCCTATAATCCGCCAGCAGGGTATACATACGCCCGAGGTAAACATAGCAAGCGCTTAACCCTTTATAGTTTCCCAACCGTTTAAAAATAACTATCGCCTCATCAAAATCTTTCTGCGCCTTGTCTGATCGGCCCTTAAAATAGTTTACATGCCCCGTTTGCAACAAACCATCTGCAATGCCTTTATCGTATTTAATTTTGCGAGAAAGGGTAACACCTTTTTGGCCATAGTAAAATGCGCTGTCCGGGTTAGATTGAAAATAATCCTCGGCAAGTTTGTTAAGGCTATTGATGGTGGAGGTATCTGCAGGCGCCTGTGCTTTTAATGACGTTGCCAATAAATTCTTAATGCTATCAACCCGAACACCAGGGGTACTAGCCCGAAGTGGCGCATAATTTAGTAAAACTAAAAAAGCTACGCTTAATTTAAAAAAGCGTATGTGATTGATATACATTAATTTGATTGATTTTAACTACGTAGCGTTATACGAAAACACCGCTTATAAAAGTTTCTGATAAGGTAAATATATTTTGCCAGATGCCACTGCTGCAATCTGGCGTATTTTTTAAATACTGAGAGCTGCGCAATTACGCTGCAGACATTATTACACCGCATTCTCCTTTTCTCATTTATGAGCTATGATGCACTATCTACAACTAAAAAGCGTTAAGTACGTAAACCTCACCCTTAACTAATTTAATATCAAAAACATAAGTATATGAAAATCAAATTAATTATACCGGCATTGCTTGTTTTGGCAGTGGCGACGCAAAGTTGCGTAAGCTCAAAAAAATATAAAGAGTTACAAACCAACTATAACCAGCTGGACAGCAACACCCGCGATTTAAAAGGCAGATACCTTTTAAGCGAACGCAACCTGGCTGTAGCAAGTGGCCGCGTAACCAGCCTGGAAGAACAATTAGCATCAGAACGGTCAAACGCGAAACAGTTACAAGAGGCTTTAAACAAATGCTTAAACTCCAGCAGCCAGGGTAACGTAAATATCTCAAAACTGGTTGATGAGATCAACAGCTCTAACAAGTATATTCAACAACTGGTAAATGCCAAAAACAAAAGCGACTCGCTTAACATGGTATTAACCAACAATCTTACCCGCTCGTTAAGCGCTCAGGAAACACAGGACGTGAATATACAGGTACTAAAGGGTGTGGTTTACATCTCTTTATCTGACAATATGCTGTATAAATCAGGCAGCTACGAAATCTCCGACAAGGCAGGTGCTACGTTAGGCAAAATAGCTAAGATCATTAAAGATTACAGCACCTATGATGTATTGGTAGAGGGCAATACCGATAATATCCCTATCAGCCAAAAAAACATCCGTAACAATTGGGATCTGAGTGCTTTAAGGGCATCCTCTGTAGTGCAGGCCCTGCAAAACACCTACCAGGTAGATCCTAAACGCTTAACCGCCGGTGGTCGCGGCGAGTATAACCCTGTTGCTGATAACGCAACCGAAAGCGGTAAAGTGCAAAACAGGCGCACCCAAATTATTATTACCCCAAAACTCGACCAGTTTATGGAACTGATCAATAAAGCTCCTGAGAAACAATAACAGGTGTTTAAACGATAGCTTAAAGGCGGGAAGCGATTGCCCGTCTTTTTTTGCGCTATTGGTTATTTTGCCGGCGAAATGTACTTAAAAGCACATGCGGAAAATAATTCATGATCGCTATAGGATTGGCAAAAAATTAATAACTTTAGTCAGGTAATTTGCTTAGAATTACTTTAAAACATTCAAAACATATTAGCGTTATTATAGTTTGAGGCGCATATTTGTGCAGGAGTATTATTAGATGATTAAATTATTTGTAGGAGGTTTTCCACTGGAAATGGGAGAACTGGAGTTAGCAAAGCTATTTGCAATTCATGGAGATATCAGTACATTAAAAATTGTACGTGATAAAAAAACGCGCGTGTGCAAAGGCTATGCTTTTATAGAAATGGTTGACCGTACCGGTGCCGAGACTGCCATAGAAGCTTTGGATGGCACGATGCTGGAAGGAAAAAGTTTAAGTGTCAGCATCCGCGAAGAAGAACCTGCTGCACCGGTTAGAAAACCCTTCAACGGGCCCAGAACCGGTGGTTTCCGGGCGCCTTCTTCTACCTCGCGCAATAGTGGTAGTGCCGGTAGCGCCGAGCGGACCAAAAGGCCCAGAAGAGCGATTTGATCATATAAGGATCCATAAAAACAAAAGCCTTCACACGTTGCTCTGAAGGCTTTTGTTTTTATGTCGGGATGAGAAGATTCGAACTTCCGGCCTCCAGCACCCCATGTTGGCGCGATACCTGGCTACGCTACATCCCGAACTTTGGGGTTACAAATATAAATGGTTTGTTCGCACGTTCGCTAAGCCGTTAAATTTATTTTGTACTCATTAAGATCTTTCAGATAAGTTTGATAGCCTTCAAGTAACAGGTTACACAACCACCCACAAAATATTGTTATCAAACAATAATCATCAATATGAGCAAATACGGGAAACATACACGATAACCGGTCAATATCGTAGTCACTATTAAAAATTTCATTTTTCCGCCTTAGTTTTGGCTGATAGTCAAATTGTTGTGGAAAGGAACTCAAATGGACGAAATGTACGATAATATAATTAAACAATTAGATGTTGGCACAGCATACCAAAACATACTCTTCTATTTCTGTCTTTTTATCGTCATCTGCATCATTTTCGTTCAACATGCTACGCTAAGAAACCGCAAACCCAATTCAATATAATTCTCAATTCCCCAGATACCTGATAAGTCAATCAACCTAATAACTTCATATAGGTGCTGCGCAAATCAGTAATTGAGAACTATTAGGATGAAACACGTTTATCTAAAATTTACAGTCTTAATCAGTTGACGAATTTATTGATCACTGCTACCAGGTAATTAATATCAAATGGCTTTTTTATAAAAGCATCATATTGGAAATTACCAATTGCGATAGCCTGTTTGCTGTATGCAGACATCAACACCACAGGAATGTCTTTAGTATCTTTATTGGTTTTAATAAGCTTGCAGATTTGCCCACCTGTTAAACCAGGCAGCATATAATCCGTTAAAACAAGGTCTGGTTGCTGATCTTTTACTAAGCCTAAAATGTCTTCGGTTCCATCTACACCAAAAACTTCGAAGTTGTTGATATTTAGTACGGTGGTGGTTATGTCCAGTATGTCGCTGTCATCTTCTATGACAAGTATCTTTTTTTTCATCTGCTCTCTATGGGTCGGCTTAAACTGGTTTGCAATTATAAAATCTAAGCGGCCGCAAAAATTTCACGAAGGTTATCTAAATTAATTGGTTTATAAATAAAATTTTCAACCAACGAATTGGCTTGCGATTTTGCCAGATCGTTGTTATAAACAGAAGATGACAAGATATAGATATGGGTTTTTTTGATCCTATCCATATTTAAGCGTTTGTATTCATCCAGAAATTCCCAACCGTTCATTCCCGGCATGTTTAAATCCAAAAATATATAATCAGGCATAAGTTCCGGTTGCGTTTTAGCAATCTGGTTGAGTTTATCAATCGCATTGTGCCCACTGCTTATAGCATCCACATCAAGCGACTCATCTACCCTCTTAACCATCAATTTAAAAATCATGATATCGAGGGCCTCGTCATCAATTACAAAAATGCTCTTAGGTCGTTTACCAATAGTCATGAGCATTTAAACGACGGTTTGCTCAATTTGTTTTCCAAAACATTAATATCATATGCTTAAAAGCAACTCCGGTTAATCATAAATTAACAATTATTTAATTGTTAATCAATTTTCTTTGTTAGCAGGCTTAGGATCAAGCAAATAATAAAGTCCCCTTAGACTTGCTCTTTGGGGACTTAAACCTAAACCTTATCACAATGGGTATAGAAACCCAGTAGATGTAACAAATATATTACATTTAATTAATTTATCATGCACATTGCGTGTTATTGACACACAAAAAACCAGGCGTTTTTAAGCTCTTTAATATTTACGTGGTTTAGATACTTGAAAACCACACATTTAGGCATACTAAATATCTTGATTGGACTTAAATAGCTTAATCGACCTGTATTTTTTATGACATAATTATGATATTAATAATATATTCATAATCTATTTTTGTAAGGCAAACTTATTAGTTTAACTTATAAAATGTTCAGTATCGATAGAGAATTTTTGGCGGCCGAACTTCGTACGGTGATTACACGGCTGGTTAAAAAACTACGTAAGAAATCAGAGATCGGGCAGCAACTATCCCTTACACAGCGCTCAACATTGGCTACGCTTTATCAAAAGGAAATGTTGCCAAGTGAACTGGCTGCATTAGAAAAAATCACAAATCAATCTATGTCGCAGATCTTAAACCATCTGGAAGATTTGGAATTGATTAATCGTAAGGCATCGGAAACGGATAAACGCAAAGTGGTTGTTTCGATTTCCGACAAAGGAACAGACCTCCTTTTAAAGATGCGGGAAGAGCGTAATCATTGGCTAAGCAGAGCCATTGCAGACACTTGCGCGCCCCAAGAGCAGGAGATATTGTTAAAGGCAATAGGCCCCTTAACAAAACTGCTTGATTTTGAGTAGCCCATAAGTTTGCACACAAGGGTTCAAAGTATGACTATTACTACATTCAAGGCTTTCCGAAGCCGCAACTACCAGCTCTATTTTGCTGGTCAATCTATTTCTCTCATTGGCACATGGATGCAAAAAACTGCCGTTAGCTGGGTGGTGTATACGCATACGCACTCCACCTTTATGCTTGGGCTTACTTTATTTGCCAGCCAGTTTCCCTCATTTGTACTGTCCCTTTGGGGAGGCGTGGTGTCAGACAGGTACAATCGCTTCCGGGTATTGCTCGGCACGCAGGTGGCATCAATGATACAAGCTATTTTACTAACCATCCTCATTTTTACCAAAAACTACCAGGTTTGGGAGATCCTGGCGCTAAGCGTAGTGCTAGGCATCATCAACGCATTTGATGTGCCGGCCAGGCAATCATTGGTGTATGAAATGGTGGAGGATAAAGCAGATCTGCCAAATGCACTCGCGCTCAACTCTTCAATGGTGAACCTTTCCCGGCTAATAGGCCCTGGAATAGCGGGGCTGGTGCTGGAAAAATTTGGTGATGATATCTGTTTCGGAATCAATGCCGCCAGTTTTATTGCGGTTATCGGTTCGCTGCTCATGATGCGGCTACCTAAATACGAAGCCAAAACGCATGTTAAAAATGCTTTTGGTGAATTAAAGGAAGGGCTGGCTTATATCCGGCAAACGCCATCCATCCGGTTTATCATCCTTATGTTAGCGCTCATTAGTTTATTCGTGTTGCCATTCAGCACGCTGATACCCTATTATGCTAAGGATATCTTCCATGGTTCGGCGTCTACTTTCGGCGTTATCGACAGCTTTATTGGGCTCGGTGCTTTTTCAGGCGCAATTTTCCTGGCTTCCCAAAAACAAGGCAGTAATCTAAAAAAGATCCTGTTTATCAATACCATCGTGTTTGGCGCTGGCCTCATTCTCTTCTCACATGAAAAAAGCTATCCCTTGGCTTTGGTGTTTGTCACCATTGCGGGTTTTGGAATGATGTCTCAGATTACGGTGAGTAATACCATCATCCAAACCACCGTAGCACCCGATATGCGCGGCCGGGTAATCAGTTTTTACGCCATGGCCTTTTTTGGCATGCAACCTGTCGGCGGGCTCATTATCGGGTCGGTCTCAAAATGGATCGGCACCACAAACACCATGCTGTTGGAGGGCGTGGCGGCTTTAATTATTGCCGGGCTCCACTGGCGTTACCTGCACAAAGAAAAATTAAAAGCCCGGCAAGAGCACCTGATGGAGCAACCGGCCGTGGGAGTACATGCGGCATAAGTACATTTTTATTTATTTCATTTCGCAAATCAATTTCAAACACCATAATTATTAGTTATTTTCGTTTAAATGCCAGAAATGGTAGCTTAGGCTTTTATGACATCCGCTGAAAATTATGATCTGCTGATCGATAAGATCAACACATTTATTCGTAAATACCACTATAACAACCTGCTGCGCGGGCTGATATTTTTGGGTGCGGGTATATTCTCGGCATATGTGGTTATTACGCTTAGCGAGTACTTCGGCAATTTTAATACCACCCTCCGCAGTATCCTTTTCTACTTTTTCATCCTGTTAAACGTTGCATTGATAGCCTGGCTGGTTGTTCCACCTTTGTTGGCCAGACTCAAATTGGGCCAAACGCTTACCCATGACCAGGCTGCGGAAATCATCGGCCGGCACTTTCATGATATCAACGATAAGCTGCTAAACACACTCCAGTTAAAAAGACAATCGCTGGATAACCCTGCCCATCGCGAGCTGATTGAAGCCAGTATCAGTCAAAAGATCGAAACACTAAAACCGGTAAGCTTCCCTTCAGCGGTAAACATCCGGGAGAATAATAAATACTTAAAATACATTATACCGCCGGCGGCTCTTATTTGCATTATTGCATTTGCAGCGCCCTCCATTTTAACCGAAAGTACTAAAAGGCTAATCCACCATAATCAATACTTTGCCCCTGCTGCACCCTTCCGTTTTGTTATCCTAAACAAAAGTCTTTCCGCCGTACAGGGAGAAGATTTTAAGTTAGATTTAAAAATAACGGGTGACAAGATTCCCGCGGATGTTTACGTGGAAACCGCTGCCAGCACCTTTAAGCTTGATAAAGAGAATATCAGCCGTTTCCGCTACCTGTTTACCAATTTACAAAAAAACACCCGCTTCAGGCTATCAGGCAATGGGTTTTCATCAGTTCCATACGAAATAACTGTAAATTTTAAACCGGTGCTGCAGCATTTCGACGCCGATTTGGCTTACCCACCCTATTTGCATAAAAAAAACGAAACGATTAAGAATGCCGGCGATTTGACACTGCCAGCCGGAACAATGGTTAAATGGACGTTTTTTACACAAAATACCACCGCACTTAAATTTAACAGCAATGGCAGTACAACAGAAGTGCAACCATTGGCGAACAATAAATTTGAACACCAGCAACGGATTTTAAAAAACACCACTTATAGTATAAGCCCACTAAATGAAGCAGTAAACCGCAGCGACTCTGCAGCCTACCGGATCAATGTAATTGCAGACGAAAGCCCTTTAATTGCTGTGGAAGAAAAACCGGATAGTGTAAGCCTTAAAGCCATTTACTTCAACGGAAAAATACAGGACGATCATGGCTTTTCTACGCTTACCTTCCGTTACAAAACAGGCACTAAAAATCAGGAGAAGTCGTTTACTAAAGCAGTTAAGGCAGATCTGACATCCTCTCAGTCGGGCTTTTTCTATTTTTGGGACCTTAAAGAAACCGGAATTAAACCGGGTGACCAGGTAACTTACTATTTTGAAGTGGCAGATAATGATGGTGTTAACGGCCCAAAAACGGCGCGCACGCCCGAACGAACACTTACTATACCGGATGCTGCCGCACTGGCAGAACAGTTAAATGCCGGTACCCGGGCGGTTAAAGAAAAAATGGCATCAGCGGTAAAACTGGCAGGCCAACTGGAGAAAGATGCCCAGAAATTAAATAAGGCTTTGCTAGATAAAAACAACCTGTCGTTCGACGAAAAAAAACAGGTGGAGGAGCTATTGCAAAAACGGAAAGATTTGGACGAACTGGTAAAGGAAATTCAAAAGGATAACAAAAAAAACCTGTATAATCGCCAGGAAAACCAACAGCAGAACGAAGAACTATTAGAAAAACAAAAGCAAATTGAAAACTTATTTAACAATGTGCTGAACGATAAAACAAAAGAGCTGCTGATGAAACTACAGCAGCTAATGGATCAGGATCAGAAAGATGCGACGCGCAATGAGCTTTCAAAGATGCAAAACGATAACAAATCGTTAAAGAAAGAGCTGGACCGGATGCTGGACCTGTACAAAAAGCTGGAGTTTGAACAAAAGCTGAATCAGAACATTAACCAGCTCAATAAACTGTCGGACGATCAGCAAAAGCTGGCGGAGCAAACTAAGCAGGAAAAGGCAAACAACCAGGACCTGCAACAACAGCAGCAAAAATTAAGTAAAGAGTTCCAGGATGTTAAAAAGTCCTTCGACGACCTGCAAGCAACCAATGACCAAAACGGAAAAAAGGAATCTTTTGAAAACCCGGAAAAAGAAAAAAAGGCCATTAATGAGCAGATGGACAAAAGCAGCGACAACCTGAAAAAGAACAATCGCCAGCAAGCAGCCAAATCTCAGCAGGAGGCCGCAAAACAATTGAAAGAGCTGGCACAAAAAATGTCGCAAGAAGAAGCTGAAAGTGAAACCAGCCAGAACTCGGTAGATGCAAAACAGCTGCGGGAGCTCTTAAAATCGTTGGTTAACAGTTCATTTGGCCAGGAAAAGCTAATGCAGCAATTGCGGGGCACCAGCCCGTCTGACCCTAATTATACTAAATTAGCGCAGCAGCAAAAGGATATCAAGGACAATCTTAAAACTGCTGAGGACAGCTTATATGCATTGAGCCGCAGAGTGCCGCAAATACAGTCCACGGTAAACCAGGAGGTAACGGCTATCAATAGTATGATCGATCAGGCGCTGGATAAGCTTGGCGACCGCCGTACAGCTGAAGCGATCAGAAATCAGCAATATGCGATGACCTCCATGAATAATTTGGCCTTATTATTGAGCGAGGCGCTAGACCAATTACAAAAAGCGATGAACAAAAGCAAAGGCGGCAAAGGCAAAGGTGGCCAGCCGTCGTTATCGCAACTAAGCAAAATGCAAAAGCAGCTTAATGATAACATGCAAAAAGCCCGCGAGCAAATGCAAAAACAGGGCAGCCAGGGCCAGGGTAATAGCGGGCAGCAGGGCAAAATGGGCTCAAGCGAACAAATGGCCCGGATGGCACGCGAGCAGCAGACCATTCGGCAGGCGCTACAACAGCTTAATAAAGACGCTAAAAGTGGAACGGGTGCCGATGGCAGTTTGGATAAAATTGCAAAAGAAATGGAACAAACTGAGAACGATCTCGTAAACAGGAAAATTACATCGGAATCACTGAAACGGCAGCAACAAATTCAAACCAGATTACTGGAGGCAGAGAAGGCAGAACAGCAGCGCGACCAGGATAACAAGAGAGAAAGCCGTGCCGCTACAAACCAGCCTCCAGGGTATATAAAGGCTTTGCAGGATTATGAGCAGGTGAAGACAAAGCAAACAGAACAATTGAAAACTGTTCCATCGGCACTGAATTTGTATTACAGGCAAAAGATTAAATTATACTATGATCAACTTAATGGGAAATGATATGGAGCAGCTTCAAACGGGGCAATTATATACCTTACAGCTTCCTTCAAAGTACGAAAGCATAACCAAGCTGGAGACATTGATTGAAGAAATAGCAGATAAGTACCAAATAAGTGAAGATACTTTCGCTAACATGATGACCTGCCTTAATGAGGCAGCCGTAAATGCTATTGTGCATGGCAATAAGCTGGACGCCAATAAAATGGTGATCGTAAATGCTGATGTGGAAAGTAAACGGATCATCTGGACGGTTACGGATGAAGGACCGGGTTTTGACTATAACAACCTTGCCGACCCTACAGCCCCGGATAAACTGGAAGAGCTGACCGGCCGGGGTGTATTTATATTAAAACACCTGGCAGACCAGTGCATTTTTAATGCCACCGGTAACGAGGTTGAACTTCATTTTAAAATTTAATGCCTGCAATTCAATTTTTTGAGGAAGACATTAGCTACAAACTCAAAAACAAAGCTAATGTGCGCAAATGGATTACCAGCACTATAATTGAAGAGGGTTTTCAGCTGGAAGAACTTACTTATGTTTTTTGCTCGGATGAGTATCTGTTGCAGATCAATCAACAATATCTTGATCATGATACCTATACTGATATAATCACCTTTGATAATTCTGAAGAAGAAGGTTTGATCATCGGTGATATTTTTATCTCGGTTGACCGTATAAAAGAGAATGCCGCAAAATTCACGGTTTCGGTAGAAAAGGAGCTGCATCGGGTGATGATCCATGGCGCTTTGCACCTGCTTGGCTACAAGGATAAATCGGCAGCCGACAAGAAAAAAATGACTTTAAAAGAAGATTTCTATTTGGATAAAAGAGGCTTTTAATACCTATTTTTACCATCATAAATTATTCATCTCCAATTTTTTAACCAAATGAAAACACTTGCACTTATACTGTCGCTGCTGTTCGTAACTTCGGCGCCATCATCCGTTTATGATTTTAAATTAAAATCAATTGATGGCAAAAACTTCTCCTTAGCCAAATACAAAGGCAAAAAGGTATTGATTGTTAACACGGCATCTAAATGTGGTTTTACTCCACAATACACTGAATTACAGAAACTTGCAGAACAATACAAAGATAAAGTGGTTGTTGTGGGTTTCCCGGCGAATAATTTTGGCGGCCAGGAGCCGGGTACAAACCAGGATATAAAAGCTTTTTGCCACGATAACTTTAATGTTACTTTCCCAATGAGTGGCAAAGTTAGCGTGGGTGGATTAGACATCGACCCGTTGTTTAAGTATCTAACAACAACTGCTAACCCAGATTTTACCGGCGATGTTAAATGGAATTTCGAAAAATTTCTGATCGATGAAAATGGCAAACTAATTCACAGGTACCGTTCACAAACTAAACCGTTGGACCCGGCTATAACCAGCGCGTTATAATTATAAAATACCTTATAAAAAAAGGGGAGCAAAATATTTGCTCCCCTTTTTTGTTCATTTTTATTCCATTGCAGGTGTTCAGCTTAGCGACGCCATCAAACAGCACCAATGTAATGGATAGGGCCGTTACAGCGCTTTTAAACGCGATTAGAACCCATATGCTTTAAAGGTGGTGAAAATCGTTCGTCCGGAAATTTTTCGGATTTCGAGCCTCCCCTGTGGGTTTTATTACCTTATTCAACGGTTGTTCCGAATCAATCTTACGCTTAAAAACCTTGCTTCAAATGGCTTTGGTTATCAAGCCCCTTCCTGAACTTGTGATTTAATCTACTAATGCCACAAAAGTATTCAAAAAAACTATAGGTTTGAAGCCAGGCAATCCAAGTACGCCTAATACAACAATTTGATTATCATTTACTTAAAGAGTTTTGGCTAACCTGAGAATGAAACAGTAAATCCGCGTAAGTTTATACCTAAGCTACCATACCTATTTACTCTGTAGTTAAACGGTAAACTAACAATTTCTAATTATCCACTATTTATTTTATGCGTATTTTTGCGTTTTAAACTGACCATCAATGGCATATAAGGCAATAGTAGTAGGCGCAAGCGGGCTTATTGGCAGTAGCTTACTGACCATGTTGCTCAACCATGCAGAGTATGACGAGGTTTTGGTGTTGGTGCGCAAAGAGTTGCCTTTACAGCACAAAAAGCTGGTTCAATTGGTGGTTGATTTTGATAACCTGGATAAGCATAGCGATGCGATAACTGGTCACGCTTTATTTTGTTGCCTGGGCACAACTAAAAGTAAAACCCCCGATGCAGCGCGATACAGGAAAATTGATCATGACTATCCGCTCCAATTGGCGCAATTTGCCAAAAAGAACGGCGTTAAACATTGCCATTTGGTTTCGGCTATCGGCGCAAACAAAACTTCCTCTACCTTTTACCTTAAGCTAAAAGGCGAGTTGGAAGAAGACCTGCAAAAGGTTGGCTTGCAAACTTTGCATATCTATCAGCCGTCCATGTTATATGGCGATCGAAAAGAGCAACGTTCATTAGAGACCGTATTTGTAGGAATTTTTAAAGTGATCAATCCGCTGCTATTAGGTGGATGGCGAAAATTCAGAAGCATTCCTGCCGATAGCGTTGCCCATGCCATGTACAAAAATTCTCTTAACGGAGAGTCAGGCATATTTATACATACATACGACAATATAATACATACTTAGTGAGTACATACATCTCGGCCGAAAATTTGGGCCACTCTTTTCATGATAACTGGCTGTTTAAAAACCTGACCATTGGCATTAACCGCGGCCGCAGGGTTGCCCTAGTGGGTATCAACGGCGCAGGTAAATCAACGCTATTGAAAATTCTGTCAGGTTCATTAAAACCTACAGAAGGCAAAGTGGCGCAAAGCCGCGATCTGAATGTAGGATATCTGGAGCAGGATCCCTATTTCAAAAATGCGGTTACCATCAGTGATTACATTTTCCATGCTGATAATATCCAGCAGCAATTGATCCGACGTTACGAGGAGCTGTTAGAGAACGATCCGGAGAATATGAAAGAGATGGATAAAGTGATGGAGGAGATGAGCGAGATTGATGCCTGGGAATATGAGTATAAGATCAAGACCATTCTGGGCCGACTGGATATTCATCATCTTAATCAGCATATCAACACACTTTCGGGCGGGCAAAAGAAACGCCTGGCATTGGCTAAGCTGCTAATTGAAGACCCCGAAATATACATTTTAGATGAGCCTACCAATCACCTGGATATAGACACGATAGAGTGGTTGGAGAAATTATTGACGGAGGGGAGCAAAACCATATTAATGGTAACGCACGACCGCTACTTCCTGGATAACGTTTGCAACGAGATCCTTGAAATTGATAAAGGTAAGATCATCCCCTATTTTGGGAATTACGGTTATTACCTTGAAAAGAAAGCAGAACGTGAGGCTTCTGACGAAGCAACATTTGCAAAAAACTCAAATTTGCTAAAGAAAGAGCTGGAGTGGATGCGCCGTCAACCTAAAGCACGTGGAACAAAATCTAAATCAAGAATTGATTCGTTCTATGACCTGGAGGCTAAAACCAAAAACAACGGTCCAAAACTTGATGTTGAACTAAGCGTAAAAATAGCGCGCCAGGGTAACAAGATCATGGAGATGGAAAACGTTACAAAAGGGTTCAACGGGAATACTTACGTAAACGATTTCAGCTACATCTTTAAAAAAGGTGATCGCATTGGCCTCGCGGGTAAAAATGGAAGTGGTAAATCAACCCTGCTCAACCTGATCACTGACAACTTGCAGCCAGATAGCGGGCAAATCATAAAAGGTGAAACAACCGTTATGGGTTATTTCAACCAGGCAGGTTTAACATTTAAAGATGACGAGCGCGTAATTGACGTCGTTAAAAACGTCGCAGAGTTTATTACTATGGCGGATGGTAAGATGATCTCTGCTTCTGCCCTGCTCACCTTATTCTTATTTCCACCTGCAAAGCAATACGGAATGATTGCAAAGCTAAGTGGTGGTGAAAAGAAAAGACTCCATCTGATGAGCATCCTGATGAAGAATCCAAATTTCCTTATCCTGGATGAGCCTACAAATGATTTGGACATCGATACGCTCAACGTTTTGGAGGAATTTCTGTTGACGTACCCCGGCATTTTAATGATCGTATCGCACGATAGATATCTGTTGGATAAAATGGCTGAGCAGCTTTTCATTATGGAAGTGGGCGGAAGTGTCAAAATCTATAATGGCAATTACTCCTCCTATAGAATTGAGTTGGAAGAAAGCAAACAGCAAAATAAAAAACCAATGCCTACCCCTTCTGTACAAATTGAGGCTCCAAAAAAGGCCAAACTGAGCTTTAAAGAAGAAAAAGAATATGAGGGGTTGGAAAAAGAAATAGCTGATATTGAAAATAACTTGAAATCAACCACCGAGGAGTTAAATACCATAAACATCGATCCTAAGAAATTGCAGCAGCTAACTGATAAGATCGTGTACTTAAACAAACAGTTAGATGCAAAAAGTTTGCGCTGGATTGAATTATCCGAGTTAAAGGAAGCATAATATGAATCTTTCCGATGCAATCGCGTCTATTGGCGTCATAATATTGTTAATAGCGTTTTTGTTAAATTTATATAAAAGACTGCCTTCCCACAGCAGATGGTACAGTGGAATGAACTTTATTGGAGCTGGTTTATGTGCGTTCTCATCGTACCTGATCGGCTTCTATCCTTTTATTGTATTAGAAAGCATATGGGCGGCTTTTGCACTTTATTCTTTCATTGTTCCACGTGGAACATTGGTTAAATAGAAATATAAGTTCCACGTGGAACATTTCAATAATGAGTAAACAATGTTCCACGTGGAACATGGAGGTTATATGTTTAAGAAATATAATGTAATTGTAGTTGGCGCAGGACATGCAGGTTGTGAAGCTGCAGCAGCCGCTGCAAACTTGGGTTCTTCTGTTTTGTTAATTACGATGAATATGGGCACAATTGCTCAAATGAGTTGTAATCCTGCAATGGGCGGAGTAGCCAAAGGGCAAATTGTAAGAGAGATTGATTCACTGGGCGGATACTCTGGCATTATCACAGATAAAACATCCCTTCAATTCAGAATGCTCAATCTGTCGAAGGGTCCCGCGATGTGGAGCCCAAGAGCCCAAAGTGACCGGGCTAGGTTTGCTGAAGAATGGCGAATCGCTTTAGAGAAAACACCGAATGTCGACTTTTGGCAGGATACCGTAACCTCTCTGTTAATAAAGGGAAATAGTATTGCCGGTGTTAAAACCTCCATAGGTGTAGAAATTGAAGCAGATGCCGTCGTACTGACCAATGGTACGTTTCTAAATGGTGTAATCCATATTGGCGAGAAGAAATTTGGCGGAGGTCGTTCAGGAGAAAAGTCTGCAACAGGCCTTACAGAGCAATTAATTACTTTAGGCTTTGATTCCGGAAGAATGAAAACTGGCACCCCACCTCGAGTTGACGGCAGGAGCTTAAACTATTCCTTGATGGAAGAGCAATGGGGGGATGAAGAGCGCGGACGCTTTTCTTACACCGATGTGGCATTAGCGAAAGACCAGCGTTGTTGCTGGATAACCTACACTAATACTAAAGTGCACGAAACGCTTAAAGAAGGTTTCGAAAGATCTCCAATGTTTACCGGCAGAATCAAAGGCTTAGGACCGAGATACTGTCCTTCTATAGAAGATAAAATAAACCGGTTTGCCGAACGTGACCGACATCAAATCTTTGTAGAACCCGAAGGTTGGAACACTTGCGAGATCTATGTAAACGGATTCTCTACCTCATTGCCGGAAGATGTGCAGTACAAAGCACTTACCCAAATTCCTGGTTTCGAAACAGCAAAGATGTTTCGTCCCGGTTATGCAATAGAATACGATTACTTCCCACCTACCCAGTTGGGATTAACCCTGGAAACTAAACTAATCAGCAATCTGTATTTTGCCGGACAGATCAATGGTACCACAGGTTATGAAGAAGCAGCATCGCAAGGGTTTATTGCAGGGATCAACGCGCATCAAAAAATTAATGATCAACATGAATTGATCCTGAAACGATCAGAATCTTATATAGGCGTACTGATAGATGACCTGGTGACCAAAGGTACGGAAGAACCGTACCGAATGTTTACCTCCCGCGCCGAACACAGATTGTTACTCAGACAAGACAATGCTGACATACGGCTGAGCCCGTTGGGCCATGATCTGGGTTTAATCAGCGATGAAAGATTAGCTAAGGTAAATGCGAAAATTAAAAACTCTGATGACATTGTAGCCTTTACCCGGGCTAAGAGCATTGACCCAACCGCTGTAAATAACCTGTTAGAAGAATTGGGAACCAGCCCGATAAATCAAAGTGCACGTATATTTAATTTACTTACCCGGCCCCAATTAGGATTTAAAGATCTGCTAAGCATAGATCCGGCACTAAAGGATAAGCTGGCAGGCTATGATAAAGAAACTATAGAACAGGCTGAAATAAAAATTAAATACGAGAGTTACTTTATCAAGGAAATGGAAATTGTTGAGCGTATGAAAAAAATGGAGGATAGAGAGATCAATCCGGAATTTGATTATAGCACACTGGTTTCATTATCGAAAGAAGCACGCGAAAAATTAAGAAAGATTAAACCAAGAACATTAGGGCAGGCATCCCGGATTTCGGGCGTTTCACCATCAGATGTATCGGTTTTAATGGTTCATGTATCCAGATAACCGCTAAGTAACTATAAATCAATTATTTACAAAATATCTGTTTTAAAGCATTATTTCTAACTTTTTATATCAGCGTTCATCAAAACATTAAAGTTGCTTAAAGGCCAAAAAAACTATGTTAAAACCAAAACCGGCTTTTTTTTATAAGTTGTCGTTCTATCTCACCGTCGTTTTGATCATTTGTGGCTGCGCTGCCCAGCAAAAGCCTCAGGGTGGGCCACGAGATCTTACGCCACCCAAATTATTGAAAGCGACGCCGGAAGATCAGACGAGAAATTTTAGAGCAAAACAAATCCGGCTGGATTTTGATGAGTATTTTAAACTTAGCAACCAATACCAGGAGATCAGCCTCGCCCCTGCTCAGGAAAAACAACCAGAGTACAAAGTCACCGCAAAAAGTTTAATCATCGATTTTAAAGATACGCTCCAAAAAAACACAACTTACGTTGTCAATTTTGGTAAAGCCATTGTAGACGTAAACGAGGGGAACATCATGAAAAACTTCACCTACGTTTTTTCAACCGGTCCGCATATAGATTCACTCAGCATCTCCGGTAACGTGATCAACTCCACAACAAATTTAAAAGAGAAAGATGCAACGGTATTCCTTTTCCCAATAAAGCAGGATTCATTGCTGTTTGGCAAAAAGAAACCAAGCATTTTTGCTACAACAGATTCTGCCGGAAATTTCTCTTTAAACAACCTGCGTGAAGATACCTATCGCATCTATGCTTTAAAAGAGCAAAGCCCAGACAAGATTTTTAATAACGACGCGGAATTAATAGCCTTCAGTGCCAAACCAATTGTTGTAAACAAAGATTCTTCTAATGTCGTACTAAAATTATTTAAACAGGTGCCTGAAAAATTCAGGATAGCAGAAAAGAAATTTACGCCCGACGGCAAATTGTCATTTGTATTTAACAGACCGGTAGAAAAGCCATCTGTTAAAATACTGTACCCCGCTGCCTTTGATAGTCAAAAAGCTTTCGACATTAACAAAACCCGCGACAGTGCGTTTCTATTTATCCGTAACATGGACTATGATTCCGTTAGCGTTGCTTTTTATGAGAATAACAAAGCATTAGATACTACTTTCCTCAGAAAAGGCAAATCAGAAACATTTTCACATAACCTAACTTTTGCATACAACATCAATAAGGATAACCGGTTAAAACCAAATACCGACCTCACCATAACTGCAAATTTTCCAATTACCAGCTTCGATCAGTCAAAAATGGTGCTGACCGAAGACTCGGTGACCATGAGCAATTTTACCATTGTAAAAGATAGTTCGGCATTAAAAACTTACCTGCTAAAATACCGCTGGAGGGCGAATAGCAAATACCAGCTGCTTTTAAACGAAGGAGCTTTTACGGATCTATACGGCGAAAAAAATAAGCGGAGCACGCGTCAGTTTACAGGTGATAAACCCGAAAACTACAGTCAGTTAACCCTCAAAGTTGTGCTCCCTGCAGACGCCGACAAAACCTATGTAGTAGAGTTATTAGGAGAGGATAAAACCGTGTTACGAAGTGATGTGGTTTCTAAAAACACGACACTTACCTACAAAAATTATATTACCGGTAAATATAATGTGCGGGTTATTTATGACGCCAATCACAACGGCCGTTTAGACAGCGGTAACGTAAAATTAAGGCAACAACCGGAGAATATATGGGTTAGCCCAAAAGATATCACCCTAAGGGCTAATTGGGAGGCAGAAGAACTGCTGGAGATTCCAAAGGAGACTACTCCATAAACCAACCCGAATAAAGGATATAATTCTGTGGTAATTTATTTAATAAAGTCTTTTGCTCACCAGTAAGAGGCTTCATTTTTTTAGCAGGCGTACCGGCATATAAATAACCGGACTCACAAATAGTTTTTTCAAGCACTACGGAGCCTGCCCCAATGATCACATATTCGTTCACTACAGCATCATCCATTACAATGGCGCCCATTCCTATTAAAACATTATTGTGTACTGTACAGCCATGCACAATAGCGTTATGGCCAACAGATACATTATCACCAATATGGGTAGGCGCCTTCAAATAAGTAGCATGAATAACTGCCCCATCCTGGATATTGGTATTATTGCCTATTTTAATGTAATGCACATCTCCCCTGATCACTGCATTGAACCAGACAGAGCAGTTATCCCCCATCACCACATCGCCAACAATAGTAGCATTGTCAGCAATAAAGCAATCGCTGCCCCACATAGGACTTTTGTCTTTAACAGGAAGTATTAATGCCATAGTAATAAATTAATGATTTGCTGAATGACTGACTTAGTGATTAAAATATTCATTATGTTTGAACACAAATTTAGCGGGAATAGCTCAGTCGGTAGAGCGTCAGTTTCCCAAACTGAAGGCCGCGGGTTCGAATCCCGTTTTCCGCTCAAAAACTTCAAAGCCCACTTTATCCCCGCAATGACGGGTGCAGACGTTCCACCATGCTATAAAACTGTATCCTCCAAAATATCCGCATGTTCCGGGTAGTCCGTAGTGTAATGCAGTCCCCTGCTTTCGTGCCTGGCAGTGGCTGATTTTACCACCAAATAACTTACCTGGATCAGATTCCTTAACTCGCAAAGTTTTACAGATACTTTGGTTTGCTTATAAAACTCCTCCGTTTCTTCATATAATAACCGTAGTCTGCGCATGGCACGCTCCAGCCTAAAGTCGGACCGAACAATACCCACATAATCATTCATCAGCTTTTGCATTTCGCGGATGTTATGGGTAACCAGGATATCTTCATTTGAAAGTTTTACACCATGCTCATTCCAATCGGGTATATTATCCGGAATCTCAAATTGGGCAAATTCAACTACTGCATCCTGATAGATGCGGTGTGCAAACACTAATGCTTCTAATAAAGAATTAGAAGCTAACCGGTTGGCCCCATGTAAACCTGTTGAAGAACATTCACCGCAGGCATACAGCTGCTTGATAGATGATCGGCCGCTATGATCAACCAATACACCGCCACACATATAATGGCAGGCAGGCGCTACCGGGATCATATCCCTGGTCATATCTATCCCCATATCCAAACACTTGGCATATATATTAGGGAAATGCTCTAAAATATCCTTCTTCTTACGATGGCGGATATCTAGGTAAACATAATCCTCACCAGACTTCTTAATTTCCGCATCAATTGCCCTCGCAACAATATCACGTGGCGCAAGCGATTTACGCTCGTCATATTCCTGCATAAACTCTTCGCCATTAGTGCGTTTAAGTATGCCACCGAAACCACGTACCGCCTCTGAGATCAAAAAGGAAGGATATTCACCCGGATTGTATAAAGCGGTGGGATGGAACTGAATAAACTCCATATTCCTAACTTTTCCTTTAGCACGGTAAACCATTGCCACACCGTCGCCAGTGGCGATAGTAGGGTTTGTGGTAACTGAATAAATATGACCTGCACCACCGGATGCCATTACCGTAACTTTAGATAAAATCTTTTCTACCTGGTTATTCTCGGTATTAAAAGCATAAATGCCATAGCAGGCAATATCTTCCGATGATTTTTTAACCAGCTGCCCTAAATGGTGCTGGGTAATCAAATCAACCGCAAAGTAATGGGTTAGTATCTCAATATTGGGTTCACGGTGGATCTCTTCCAGCAATGATCTTTCTATCTCAAAACCGGTGATATCCTTGTAATGCAATACCCTAAATTCGGAGTGACCCCCCTCTTTTGCCAGGTCATATATCCCTTCGTTCGTCTTGTCGAAATTGGTTCCGTAGTCAATAATCTCGCGGATGCGCTCCGGTCCCTCTTTAACAACAGCCTCCACAACTTCAAGGTCACACAACCCATCACCGGCAATTAGGGTATCATTAATGTGCTTTTCAAAGGAATCTTCTTTTTTATCCACAACCACCGCCACGCCTCCCTGGGCGTATTTAGTATTGCTTTCGTCTTCGTTGGCTTTGGTAACTATCAGTACCTTACCGTGTTTTGCAGCCTTCAGTGCAAAACTTAGGCCGGCAATGCCCGAACCTACCACCAGGAAATCCACAGTTCTGGTCATGTTTTATCTATATGTTGTGTAAAATTAGTAGCAATGTTAATAAGCAGTATAAAACGTGTTAATTTTGTGTAAGTAAAAAGTAGGAAATAGATGAGATAGTTAACAACTCGGATTTTTACCAATTTTTACAATACTTTTGAGCGATTTGTAAGACGATTTAACAACGAAACTAACATTTTATTGAGCAAGTAAATATTAACATTAAAGTTTGGAAACAAAAAGTTGTTTGTTGGATTATGCTTAAGATCAATAAAATAAAAAATAAAAGGATGTTTATAAATGTTAGTAAAATTGTAAAAACAACTTTTTTACTAAAACTCATCTCAATCTTTTAACATTACTAACACCTTAATAACAATAGTTTTATTTTATATATAAAAAGAAGTTATTATTAATTGATTTGTGGAATGGATACCTTCGAAGAAATAAAAGTGAAAGGATTTGCCGACGAATACATCAACCCGTCGCTTGACCTGTTTGCCGAAATAGAAAAATTTAAAAAGGAAAAAAATGCAGTTGTGCTGGCCCATTATTACCAGGAAGGAGATATTCAGGATGTTGCCGATTATATTGGCGATAGCCTTGGGCTTTCTCAGCAAGCTGCTAAAACCGATGCGGATATTATTGTTTTCGCCGGTGTGCATTTCATGGCTGAAACCGCCAAGATTTTATCGCCAAACAAGAAAGTTCTGTTACCGGATCTGAAAGCGGGCTGCTCATTAGCCGATAGCTGCCCGCCGCATTTATTTAAAAAGTTTAAGGAAAATTACCCTGATCATTTGGTGATCACCTATGTGAATTGTACCGCAGAATTGAAGGCTTTGAGCGATATTGTTTGTACCAGCAGCAATGCCGTGCAAATTGTGGAGAGCTTGCCAAAAGATCAAAAGATCATTTTTGGGCCGGATAAAAACCTTGGTGCATGGGTTGCCAAGAAAACAGGCAGAGACCTGGTACTGTGGAATGGAGCCTGTATGGTGCATGAGATCTTCAGCCGGGAGAAAATAACCAAACTGAAGGAACGCTACCCAAATGCAAAGATCTTAGCGCACCCGGAATGTGAGGAGGTGATTTTGCAAATGGCGGATTACATAGGCTCTACCACAGGAATATTAAAATATGCGACGAATAGCCCCGAAATGGAATTTATTGTGGCAACCGAGGCGGGGATTATCCACCAAATGGAGAAGGAAAATCCTAACAAGAAATTTTTCCCGGCGCCACCGAATAATTCCTGTGCCTGTAATGATTGCCCGCATATGAAGCGCAACACACTGGAAAAATTATATCTGTGTATGAAAAATGAGATGCCGGAAATTGAGGTGCCAATGCATATCATCGAACGCGCTGTGAAGCCAATCGAGCGGATGCTGGAGATCTCGGCAAATTTAGGATTATAGTAGGAACCAAAAAAAAGAGGTATCAATTATTAAAAAACGGTACCTCTTTTTATAGCTATTTTTTATATTTAAGATTCATCTGTAAACAACTCCATAGATGATATAGCGTTTCCGGCGTACTTAAATATAAGACTTGATTCGGTTATTTTACCCGTATTCGTCTTGATAATGACCTGTAAACCATTCTTTCCATTTTTAGATGAAAGAGGGAATAGTTTTTCCAATTCAACTTTACTACTACCGATAGTGATTGGGGCACTAAGTGATTTTCCATTTTTGAACGCAAATGCCCAACCCTTTTTATTTATCTCGATAAAAGAAAGCTGGTTATCTTCTAAAACCAATTCGCCAAGTTTATATACATAGGTCTTGTTGTTTTTGGAATCATTTGTTTCCCACTTTTCGTTTTTTATTTTTTCGGGACTACCTAAAAATTTAGTAATGTTTGAATTTTTGAGGTCACTTAATTTAATAAAATGATTGTTTGATACAATGTAAATCTGATCAAATTTTAAAGATGCTACTGCGGGAACTTTTTGACCGTAGCCAAAATATCCAACAAAAAGCAATGCAAGGTTTAGGTATAATATTTTAGTTTTCATAACGCTAATATAATAAATGAGGCTATCATTTTACCAATGATAGCCTCATTTATTACAAGTTATCTTTCTTTATCTCTACTACATCCTGTACTGATTGCGGTAAGCTGCTTAATAAATTATAACCCGTGGCTTTTTCAATGTCACGCACGGTTACGCGGTATTGTTTCCAATCGCTGTTAATCACATTATTATTAGGCGTGTTAACTGCAATTACCCTGGTACCCGTAGAAACCCGGCTTAGATCGCTATCTCCTGTTGGAACGATGACTGCAATTTTCCAAACGTTTGCAGGTACGGTAACGCGCCCGTTATTAATGGTATTGGCTACACCCTTTGAACCGGTACCACCCTGGCCGTAAGCACCCATGATAATGTAAACCTCGTTACCTGCAACTACCTCTCCGCGCAAATAATTTTCCATATTGGCCCAGGTTTGCTGGTTATTATTCGGTGCCTGCGGTATCATATTCGTCATTAAAAATGTAGCTGAATTGGCATTCGCCGAACTTGTACGATCAGCCGAGGGGCAGTTGTGGCCCCTGTCAAAACCTGAATTTTGGTAGCTGTTGCTTTCTACATGGTAAAAGCTGGCATCCAGCCCAATAAAACCTGCAAAATTGTCTAAACGCGGAGATGCATTGGTAATATTGGTAGCATCTAAATGCCAGCTAACCCAATTTGGTTCACCACGGTTTGCACTATATGATTCTACGTAGTATTTTTGATCGATCAGGTAATCGTTCAGCATAACAACAGAAGGTTGTGCGCCCGAAGGGTTACCAAACAAGAGATTACTATTGTCGCCATTGCTTGGCTGCGCATCAGCACCCGCGGTTACATCTCTTTCGGCTGTTTCTGGGCTTGTGGTTGTCGTCGTATCCGCACCGCTGTTATCGGTACTACCCCCTACAATAATGCCGGCATCACCGAGTCCCTGGAAGGTAATATCATCAATATTAGTTCTGGTGGTAGCAGTACCAACTTTTTTTATCTGGAAACGCACTCTTTTGGTGGTGGTTACTTTGAAAGAATCGGTAACTAAAGTAGTATTGGTTTCTAAAATATCATTCCCCAATTGCGTAAAAGTTTTACCGCTATCTACCGACATTAGCAGCTGCCAGGTTTGATTGGCATCGTTGCCATATTTACCGTGAGTAATGCTGATCTGCTGCACGCCGGCAACATCAAATTTCATAGTCAGATTGCCTGCGCGTAAGCGGACAGATTTTGTACCGTTTTTAAGATCGGCAGGTAAATTGCCTATAAGAGCGTCACTAAATGTCCATAAGCCGGTATTTAACTGTACGTCACTTTGTTTGTAATCGCCTTTAGTACCTGTCTCAAATCCTTCAATAATGGTATAAGGTTTTGGTACAACCACCTCAACTGGTAGGGCAGGGTTAATGTTGATGCCGGCTGTGTACTCTTTGGCGCAACCTGCTAAAAATAACATTGCTGAACCGAGGTAAATAAGTAAATTTCTGATTTTCATGTAAATATTTTTAAAAAAGCAAAACTAACTCTTCTGTATTAACTATGTGTTAATTAGTTTTATGTGAGATATATTTTACAGCGTTGCGGACCTGGTATTTGATTAATTTATTATTGGTAATTTTGGCCTGGCGTATTACACCGGTTGCAGATGATCTCATCTTTTTTTACAAGCAATCAGTGTAGTCTTATCCAATCGGTGTAATCGGAAAATAATATGTTTGAAAACGAAGAGAAAACCAATTTAGAAGAGTTAGGTGAGTTTGGCCTGATCAGTCACTTGACAAAAAATATTAACCTAACCCAAAAAAGCACGGTAAAGGGTGTGGGTGATGATGCTGCCGTGCTGGATTATGCCGGTAAAAAAGTGCTGGTATCCACCGATATGCTTTTGGAAGGCATCCATTTTGATTTGGCATACACGCCATTAAAGCATTTGGGTTATAAAGCTATCCAGGTGAACCTGAGCGATATTTATGCCATGAACGGTACAGCAAGCCAGGTAACGGTTTCACTCGGCATGAGCAGCAAATTCCCGCTGGAAGCGATAGAGGAATTATACGAGGGTATTTACCTGGCCTGCGGCAACTACAATGTTGATTTGGTTGGCGGTGATACAACGGCTTCTAAACAGGGCCTGGTGATTAGCGTTACGGTATTAGGTTATGCGGATGAAAATGATGTGGTATACCGCAATACGGCCGAAGAGGGCGACCTTATTTGTGTATCCGGAGATTTGGGGGGTGCTTACACCGGGCTGCAGCTTCTTGAGCGGGAGAAATTGGTTTACCTGGAAAATCCTAACATTCAGCCAGACCTGGAAGGAAAGGACTATATTGTTGAGCGCCAGTTAAAACCGGAGGCCCGTAAAGATATTATAGATCTGCTGAAAGAGCTCGGTGTAAAGCCAACAGCGATGATAGATGTATCAGACGGCCTCGCTTCGGAGATGCTGCACATCTGCAAGCAAAGCAATAAGGGTTGTAATTTATACGAAGAGAAGATCCCTATCGATCCGATGACCTATGAAACTGCCCGTGAATTCGGACTTGATCCAACGATTTGTGCCCTAAGCGGCGGCGAAGATTATGAGTTACTCTTCACCGTAAAACAGGCGGAGTACGATAAGATCAAATTTAAAATGGATTTTACCATTATCGGATACATCACAGAACCAGGTGCCGGTTGTAATTTGATCACCAAAAGCAATAATGTGCATCCATTAAAAGCACAGGGCTGGAATGCGTTTAGCCCCCCGGCCCCCTGAAGGGGGAGCTTTTGATGGAAAACGATGCCCCGCGACCCCCTGAAAGGGGAGCTCTTAAAGTATACACAATATAAATTTTTGTTCCCCCTTCAGGGGGTTAGGGGGCTACGCTTCGCCTTCCCCAATATATTTCACATCTATTTGTTTATTTGCCTTTGCTCCCAGCTTTTTAATTTTTTCGGCCGTAATGGTCAAATTACCTCTGCCATCGGTTAATTTATTAAGCGCCTTATCGTAGCTGTCCTGGCTTTGTTTGATGTTTTTGCCGATGCTTTCCATATCTCCTACAAAACCAACAAACTTATCATACATTTCACCGCTTAAACGGGCTATCTCTAAAACGTTGCGGTTTTGACGCTCCTGCTTCCATATACTGGCAATGGTGCGCAGGGTGGCCAGCAAGGTACTCGGACTAACAATTACCACGCGTTTATCCCAGGCATCGCTAAACAGATCGGCATCCAGTTGTACCGCAAAGCTGAAGGATGATTCAATCGGCACAAACAGCAATACAAAATCTGGTGAATTTACTTGGTACAAGTCATGATAGTTTTTAGAGGATAAACCATGCACATGCCCGCGGATAGATTCTACGTGCGCTTTTGAGTACAACCGGCGCTCTTCTTCGGTCTCACAATTTACCAGGCGCTCATAGGCGATCAGGGAGACCTTGGCATCAATTATTAAATGTTTTTCATCCGGGAGGTCAATGATCACGTCGGGTTGCATCCTGCCCCCTTCTGCGTGGTTCAGGCTGGCTTGTGTGCGGTACTCCCGGTCGCGTACCAGGCCGCTGCGTTCCAATACTTTCTCCAGGATCACCTCGCCCCAGTTTCCTTGTTTTTTATTGTCGCCTTTTAGCGCTTTGGTGAGGTTAGATGCCTCAGTACTGATAAGTTTGTTCAATTCCATCAGTTTGCCAATCTCGCCGCGTAAAACATGGCGTTCGGCAGCCTCTGCATTGTATACCTTTTCAACCTTTTCCTCAAATGATTTTATATTCTCTTTTAACGGGTTAAGGATGGTATCGATACTCAACTTATTTACATCGGTAAATTCCCGGGATTTTTCCTTTAGCAGCTTTTCGGCAATGTTCTCAAACTCTTTCTGGAAATGGCCGCGGGTTTGTTCAACATCTGCTTTTTGTTCCAGCAGCCGCTCCTGCTGCGCCTGGAAATTAGCCCTGGCCGACTCCAATGACTGATGAGCCTGCGCCAATTGATCACGCAGATCGAAGGTTTCATCGGCCAGTACTACTTTTTCGGCCTTCAAATGGTTGGTGATGTTTTCTTTTTCGGAAAGGAGGTTAACCGCCCTTTCTTCTGCCCTGGCCAGCGATATTTTGAGATGATCGTTCTCTGCCTTTAAGCCGGTTAACTCTGCTGAAGAGACCAGTCCGGAAGCAGGCCGTTTGATAAAAAGCAACAAAGCAACAGCGAGTATAATTACACTGAGCACAATCAATATTAAAGGCACATCCATTTGATAATAATATTAGCAAAACGAATGTAGTAATTTATAATTTACTAAAAAATAAAAGAGTTATTGGATTACATAAGGGAACTATCTGGCGGTTCAATAGTCTGTAAATAGTGTATAAAAAGTGTTTCACTGCAAGTGATTCAGCGTGTTCAATTTCTCAAGCCTGCAAAATCTATCAAGTAACAAGTAATTGATATTCAGTAATTTAAAATTATTTGTATATTAAAAAGGCCGATTCACCAAAAACAGCAATAAACTGATTATCAGTTATAAACCTGTTTCAGGTGATTCACTTTCGCGGAGTGAAACACCTGAATTAAAAACGGCTTTATGCCAAGAATATTTACTGCTTCAGCGTATCTGTTGGCGCGTTGGTAGTACCTGATCTATTCCCGCTGGTGTCCTTACCGCCTGTTTCATTTGGAGATGTTTTATAACCGCTGCTGTCTGCCGGTCCGGAGTTACCAACGTGTGTCTGTCCGGAATCTGCCTGTGCGCCCCCTGTTTGTCCGGTGGTACCCTTGCATGCCGAAAAGCAAAGTAAAACGGACGCAAGTAAAATCAGCAGGTAAGAATGGAAATTTTTCATAGTAAAAGTATGGTTGTTACAGTTAACTACAATCAGCATCTTTACATAGTTTAAATTATCTTAAAATAAACAAAGCTATGAAATACCTATACGCAATAGCAACCATGATGATTTGCTGCACAATGCTTTCCTGCTCAAAAAAGAGCAACCCGGCGCCAATGGCACATACCATCAAGGTTACCGCAACAGGAACAGCAGACTATACCGTTGTATTAAGTGTAATTAAAAGCGATGCAACTACGGGCACCCCGCTGGAGACAAAACCGGTTAGCGGCGGATCTTATGATTACAGCACCTCTTTAAACCCGGGAGACCTTGTTCATCTTGAAATTCAGACATCATTAGCCAATACGATCAGCTACAGCATTACCGATAATGGCGCGCCGGGCACAAGCGAAAACGGGCGGGAACTGGGATCCTTCAGCAAGCTAACTGCGGATTATACGGTGAATTAACGCCTATTTACAATACTGAGTAATGTAATCCGCAGCATCTGTATCACCTAATTCTAAACCTTTTTTCCAATCGATGCATGCAGCAGTGTTATCTCCGAGCATTTGTTTGGCATAACCCCTATTACTGTAAGCAGCACCATCTTTTGGATCAAGCATAATCGTTTGATCATAGTCTGCAATCGCTCCCTTATAGTCGGATAGATACCGTTTAGCTACTCCTCTGTTGTTATAGGCATTACCATACTTTACGTCAAGTTTGATGGTTTCATTATAGTCGGTAATAGCTGATTTATAATCTTCAAGATTTAATTTTGCGTTTCCTCTTTTAAAAAAACCGTCGGGATCGGTAGGCGACAGTTTGATGAAGCTATCATAACATTCTACAGCATCTGCATAATTGTTAAGTTTATCGTTAGCCAGCCCTTTGTTATAATAAGAATTTGCATATTTTGGATCAATTGCTAAAATAAGATTTGCATCGGCAATATCTCCCTCATAATCTTTCTTGCCATATTTAGCTATACCACGATTGTTGTAAGCATCTAAAAATTTAGGGTCGAGTTTTATTGCAATGGAATAGTCTGAAATGGCTTCATCATAACTTTCCATATAACGGTGGGAATCGCCTCTGCTGTAATAAATATCTGCATTATTAGGCGATCTTTCTGCTGCCTGATTAAATGAGAGGATAGCATCTTTATAAGCTTCCATTTGATTTTGAGTAAGGCCGGAGTTGTAATAGGCGCTATAGTCTGCCGGGGCCAGGTCTATCGCTTTCTTAAATTCAACTAAGGCTCCTTTGTAATCTTCAAGGCGCTTTTTGCAAATACCTATTTCATTATAAAAGTCAGGATCTTTCGGATCTATCAATACACCCTTTTGATAATCTTCTAATGCAGACGTATAATTTTTTTGAAGGCGCTTAACCATGCCGCGGTTATAGTATCCCGCAGAACTATTGGGATTTAAGATGAGATAGGCATTATATTCTTTGATAGCAGATGCATATTGTTCGAGCGACTGGTATGCCCGGCCTCTGTCTAAAATAGCTTCCACATATTTTGGATTGATGGCTAAAGCTTTATTAAAATCGGCTAAGGCTAATTTGTAGTTTCGTAGATTAAGGTTAGCACTGCCCCGTTTATAGTAAGCATCTGCATCCGTAGGTGTTTTAATAATTATTTTAGAATAATACTTTACCGATCCGGCAAATTTGACGCTGTCTGAATTTTTTGTAGTAGTTTGCGCCCGTGAAAAAAGCGGGCAGATAAGGAATATTAGTAAGATTTTTTTCACGCTTGAAAATTTAGGTTTACGTTGGGTAATATACTAACAGAAAACAACAAACAAAAACGATATAAGATATCAATTAGCTTTTTCTACTCTTAAGCCAACATCGCTCACTTCATGCAGCGGATTATCTCGCATGTTCTGTTCAAATTCAAAATGATAAGTGCCTTTTGCAGGGAATTTGTAGTGTTTACGGAGCGGATACTGGTAACTGTATAAATTACCGCTGCCGCTACCCAACCATTCTCCGTCGGGGTTAGCTAAGGGTACCTGGTACCGTGTAGTTGCTGTTTTGCCGGAGTGACCCTGTATCAAAAGCACATAGATGTTAGCATACCGGTAACTGCCGGATACGCGTAGATTCATATAAAGATTATAGGGGATGGATGCATCCTCAATCTTAACATCAAATTTAACCCGGTTAGTGTACGACCAGTTATGGTTGCTTATTTCCGCATTCTGATCAAAAACACCTGCCGGATCGCTGCAGCCCTGTGCCCCTAGCAAACAAAAAGCGATTAACCCGCCCAGCATCATTTTAAAACTCCGGTTCATTATTCTGCCTGGGGTGGTGGTGGGTTATTACTGTTCCTGTTAGGGTTATTTGGATTTGGCCGCGGTCGGTTAGGTCTGCGGTTATTCCCCTGTGGTTTGCTTTCACCTTGCGGCCTGCTTTCACTCTCTTGTTTTGGTCCTGCTTGTTGCGCAGCACCCCTGTTTGGATTATTCCCCCGCCTGCGATTTTCGCCGCCCTCCGGCCGTGGTGCATTCCTTTGCTGGCCGCCTTGGTTAGGCACATTAGCTTTTGGTGTATTCGGCTGTCCCTGTGGGCGGCTGCCTCCAGCTTGTACCGGCCTGTCTTCGCCACCTTCAGGCTTAGGGCCTTTGTTACGGCTTTTGTTCTTGTTCTTATTTTTGTTGTTATTACTTCGGCGCTCATCCAAACGGGTTAAGCTATCCTGGCCAACAACATTCTCGTAATCTAATACTTTTACCGGTGCGCTTTCTATTTCAACAATTTCTCCCAAGTCTTCCGGCAAAACGCCATCGCGGTTCATTTGCTGAATTTCTTTTACACGGCTAATTGGCAACGGGATCCATGATTCTTCGCGCGGATAAGCAAACCACATGATCTTTTTAAATATGTCGGTTTTTTGCAAACGGGCATCTCCTTTTTCAGTCTTTAAGTAGTTTACGTTATCCGGAATGTGCTTTAGCGCGTCCATATAAGTATCCAACTCATAGTTTAAGCAGCACTTGAGTTTGCCACACTGGCCGGCAAGCTTCAAGGTATTTAATGACAGATTTTGGTATCGCGCAGCTGAAGTAGATACGGTTTTAAAATCGGTAAGCCAGGTGCTGCAGCATAATTCGCGGCCGCAGGAACCTATACCGCCTAAACGGCTTGCTTCCTGGCGCATACCTATCTGCCGCATCTCTATCCGGATACGGAAACTTTCCGCCATCTTTTTAATCAGTTCCCTGAAATCTACGCGGCCTTCCGCCGTATAATAAAAGGTGGCCTTTGTTTTATCGCCCTGGTAATCTACATCGCTAATTTTCATACTTAGCTTCAGTTCCAAAGCCAGGGTGCGCGATTTGTGCATCGTTTCCCACTCCAGGTCTTTTGCCATTTTCCATTTATCTACATCTGCAGGGGTAGCGCGGCGATAGATCTTTTTAACCACATCTGCTTCCTTTACATGGCGCTTGGTCATTTGCATGCGCACCAGTTCGCCGGTGATAGATACGTGGCCGATATCGTAACCGCCGGTGGTAGTTTCTACCGCTACCAGTTCGCCCGCTTCCAGGTATATATTATCGTTGTTATGATAAAATTCCTTTCTGGATCCTTTGAATTTTACTTCAACAATACTAAAAGGCTTATAATTAGTTGGCATATCCATGTGGGAAAGCCAATCGTGAACATCTAATTTACTGCAACCGTTAGTAAGGCAACTGCCATTACTTTTGCAGCCCGCAGGTGAGCAACCGCCCCCTGTTGAGCAACTTCCGCATCCCATAATTAATTCGGTATATAATGATTCCCCGGGGGGACAATTTTCAAATTTAGTACTTTTATAATCTGCAAAGATACATCTAAAAACAAGATCTTAGGGTTAGCATTGCGTTCTATATGATAATGAGCCTTTTCCAGTTCGGCGATGATCGTTTCGGATTGGGCAATGTTCATCACTTTGGCCATTTTCCGCGCAGTTTCAAGTTCCTGATCCGGTAAGTGAACCATCCGCTCTGCACCTGCAGAGATCAGGCAGCATTCGCGGATAAAGTTGATGCCATACCGGATAAAATTCTTTTGATTCTCGCGCCCCATTTTGGACGACTGATCTACAAACGGCAGAATCTCCAGCACCTTGTTGCCAAAACACAGGCGCAGCCATTGTACAAACATACTGTGGTAGCCTTTGCTATCATGCTTCAGCATTTGCAGGGCTTCGGTTAAATTGCCGTTACTCAGGTAAGCAATTTCAGCCGCCGCCGTTTCTGTTTGCTTATGGTTTTCGATAAGGTACCTCCGGATTTCCTCGTAATGTAAACAAGGGATCTTGATCAGCTGCGTGCGGGACAGGATGGTATTCAGGATCTGATCCTGATTTTGGGCCACCAGTAAAAACAAAGTGTTGGGCTGTGGCTCCTCTATCACCTTTAAAAGGGCATTACCCTGCTTATCCAAAAACTCGGGCAGCCACAATATCAATATTTTATAGGCCGACTCAAAAGGCTTAAAACTAAGCTTCTTCAGAATCTGATGGCACTCGGCGATATTGATGTTGGCTTGCTTGTTCCCCGCATCCAGGTATCCGCGCCAGGTATCTAAACTAAGATACGGGTTGGTGGTAAATGCTTCGCGCCATTGTTCTATGAAATCGATAGAAGTTTCTTTGGGTGTACCGAAGTTGGGGTACGAAAAATGCAAATCGGGGTGCATTAGTTTACCGTATTTTCGGCAGGAGGAACATTCACCACAGGAATCATCCGGCTGGCGATTCTCGCAGGAAACATACTGGGCATAAGCTACGGCCAGCGCCAGGCTGCCGCTCCCTTCCGGGCCTAAAAAAAGCTGCGCATGGCTCACCCTGTTCTCATTTACAGAGGTGATCAATCGTTGCTTAACAGCATCCTGCCCGGTAATTTGCTTAAACTGCATTGGTGCAAGGTAAAAATTAGATATGAGATTTTGTATTTAGATGTGAGATATAAGATATGTGATTTGAGACGAAGCTCGCTTTCGTCTATCTTTGAGGAAGTTATTTTATAACTATTCTATATGCAAAAATCTCACATCTCCTATCTTCTATCTCAAATCTGATGCGGGTAATGGCTTTCGATTATGGCACCAAACGCATAGGTATTGCGGTTACCGACCCTATGCAGATCATCGCAACCGGCCTGGACACTATCCACCCGTTAAAAATAATTGATTATTTAAAGAAATACCTGCAAACCGAGCAAGTGGAGCGCTTTGTTTTAGGCGAGCCAAAGCAAATGGATAATACGCCATCCCAATCTGCCAGCCATGTAAAAGGCTTTGGTAACCTGCTCAAAAAAACTTTCCCGGAAATCCCGGTAGAAATGTTCGACGAGCGTTTCACCTCAAAAATGGCCTCGGCCACTATTGCCCAAAGCGGCATGGGTAAGAAAGCCCGGCAGAATAAAGAATTGGTGGATACCATTTCGGCAGTGATACTGCTGCAGAGCTGGATGAGTAAAAGTTTTTGAAGAAGGATTTAAAAATTAATTTTCATCGAGGAATGCTTTATCAGGAAAAGCAAGGTTCAGACAAAATCCTTGTTAAAGAATGTTAAACCGTCCCTTACCATCTTATTAAATAATTAACTTAGGTTCAAACTTAGAACCCAATGTTAAAACCTATTCTTACAGCGGCATTTATATTTTTAATTGCCGGCACCTTGTTTGCACAACAGCAATGGCCGATTATAGAATTTTTCGGGGAGTAATGTGGTCTTCTAGACTGGTGAGGTAACGGGTAAATTAGTGCAAAAATAAATTCCTTATTTTTGCGCCATGGAAATTCTCCCTCAAGACCTTCAGGACTATCTCGATGCCCACCTTGATCCGGAGACAACCGAGCTTCGGGCCATCAATCGCGAAACGTATGTTAAAGTACTTAAACCGCACATGCTTTCGGGGCATTACCAGGGGCGCTTGTTGAGTATGCTGAGCAAAATGATGCAGCCGAAACTCATTTTGGAGATTGGCACCTTTACCGGTTACTCGGCCATTTGCCTGGCTGAAGGATTGTTGGAAGGGGGGGTTTTACACACGATCGAAGTAAACCGGGAATTTGAAGAAATGCTCAATTCACACTTTGCCTCAACAAATGTGGATAAAAAAATAAAGCTTCATTTTGGCCCTGCAGAGGCTGTAATAGCAGATTTACAGATAGATAACTTTGATTTGGTTTTTATAGATGCCGATAAACGAAATAATTTTACTTATTTCGAGTTAGTAATTGATAAAGTAAGGCCCGGTGGGTTAATAATAATTGATAATGTTTTGTGGAAAGGGAAGGTGTATGGCAACGATAAGGACGCTGACACAACAAACATTCGCAAACTAAATGAGCTAATAACAGTTAATACGAAAGTGGAGAAACTTATTCTCCCCGTTCGTGATGGCTTATTGCTCATCAGAAAGAAATAATTATGAAGAAACTCTTTACTGCTACTCTACTGTTGGCAACCGCATTTATTGCAACATCAACAGCCGTATCGGCACAAACAACTTCACAATCTTACATAGAGAAGTTCAAAGATAATGCCATTCGTATTATGCACGAAACAGGCGTACCGGCAAGCATCATTTTAGGTGTGGCCATGCATGAATCTGCAAGCGGCAAAAGCAATATTGCTCAAAACCTCAACAATCAGTTTGGAGTAAAAGGTGGAGGCTCTGTAGTTTATTATAAACACAATAAGAAAGTGACAACTTCCTACAAACGTTATGATTCTGTTATGGATTCATTCCAGGATTTTGCCCGCATCATGACTGAGCGCAAGCAATTCAGCCATCTTGCAGATAAGCTTACCCAGTATGACTACGCCGGCTGGGCAAAAGGCATCCAGCGCAGCGGTTATTGCAGCAGCCGCGTTTGGGCATCTCAGGTAATGGGGATAATCAAAAAATATAACCTGAACGACCTTGATGAAAAACCTGCTGCTGATAAAACCGAACTGGCAGATAACCAAAAATAATTTCTAGTATTAACAGCCCGTTGGGGTTAAATGGTTATCCTGCAATGCGGAAAATATACCTGCTTCTTATACTTGCTATACTCTTCAATTCCTGCTCAGCTCACAAAAGCGCCATTAGCAGCGGTAAGGCCCGCAGAAATAATAATGCCATCAGGTCGCGCAACAAATTTGGCATCGCCAGCCATAAATCATCCACATCGCTAGAATACATTGACCGGTTTAAGGGCATAGCTATTCAGGAAATGAATGCCTACGGTATTCCTGCAAGTATCACGCTGGCGCAGGGTCTTTTTGAATCGGGAGCCGGCAACAGCGATCTGGCTGTTGCAGCAAATAACCATTTTGGAATTAAATGCGGTTCAACCTGGATGGGGGAGTCTTACTACAAAGACGATGACAATACCAACGATTGCTTCCGGGTGTATGAAAACCCGGAGGACTCTTACCGCGACCACTCTGAATTCTTAAAGAAAAAAAATTACGCCCGTTTATTTGAGCTGGATAAAGACGATTACAAAGGCTGGGCTTATGGCCTAAAAGCTGCCGGATACGCCACGAATCCAAAATATCCGCAGCTGCTGATCAATCTGATCATTAAATACAATCTGGACCAATATGACAGGCCCGAGGGCGAAGCGGCCAAGATTAAACGCGAGGACAGGGTGCTGGATGAGATCAATGATAAAATAGGCAAACCGGCTACAGACAGCATTGCAAAATCCTCTCCCGACGAAAAAATTTACACCGTAAAACAAGGTGATACACTATACAACATCTCCAAACGTTTTGGTATCACCGTTGACGAACTGAAGGCGCTGAATCGCATGGGCGACAATGGCATAAAAATTGGCCAGAAGCTTGTAGTAGTTAAATAGCATGTTAAATACTGTTAATTTAATGGCGCAGTACGTTTAAACGTGTAGTTTTAACCCCTCTAATGAAATTATGGTTCCCGCTTCTGTTCTGCATCCTTTGCACATCAGCCTTTGCTCAGCAAAAGGAGATTAAAGGAATTGTATTTGACAAAGAAAGCAACGCCCGGATTGCTAAAGTAAATGTGCGTAATATAGGAACTGGCCAGTCGGTTTACAATAACTTAAAAGGTGAGTTTAGTATTAATGCCACCTCCGGCGATCAGCTTGTTTTTAGCAAACCCGATCACCATACCGACACACTTGTTATTAAAAACTATTCGCCGCTAGCTGTTTACCTGCGGCCGTTGGCTATTCAATTACAGCAAGTAACCGTGAGGGATACCTTACTGAATCCGCAGCGCCGCTATTTGGCTACTAAAAGCGAATACAGCAAAATCTACGGACCTATAGGCAACCGCGATTTACTTAGCATTGGGCAGGGAATTGTTGGCTTTAGTATTGATGCCCTTTACAACATGTTTAGTAAAAGCGGCCGAAATGCGGAACACCTTAAAATTATCATCGACAGGGATTACAAGCAGTCGGTTGTTGATTACCGCTTTAACAAAACTTTTGTTGCTGGTATAACCTTTTTAAAGGAACCGCAGCTGAGCGATTTTATGTTTAAATACCGGCCCGGGTACTACCTGGTCACAACAACTAATGAGTACGATTTCATATCTTACATTCGCAGCAGCCTTAAGCGTTACAAACGCAACCCGAAAGCTTTTGAACTTTCGCCCCTGCCCAGTATCTTTATGAGCAAATGAGATATCCCGTAGTTATTGTCCGTTTTTTAAATGTAAGTGGCATGGCTTTGTGGCCGTTCATATTGGTAAGCGATAGCAAGGCTTTAAATGATGAGGTTGTACTTAATCATGAGCGCATCCACCTGAGGCAGCAGGCCGAGCTATTGGTAATACCTTTTTACGTGTTATACTTGCTCAATTACCTCTGTAACCTGGCAATTTACCGGCAGCACTACAAAGCGTATTTCAACATTGTATTTGAGCGTGAGGCGTATCAGAAAGAAACAGAGATGACCTATCTATCAAGCAGAAAATGGTACAGTTGGGCAAAGTTTTTTTAAATACGCATACAACATTTAAAAATAGAACGTTGAAATAACAGAATTTTGCTTTTTCTTTGCGATATGTTGAAAACCGGTAAGTATTTGTTTTTCCTGCTTTCGCTAGCTGCTGCCCTATCTGCCAAAGCCCAAAACACCGACACCCTTAAGCGTGATACAGTTAAAATAGATACAAATATGCTTAACAAGTATCGTATCTATCCAAAAAACAACTCGATACCTGTACCATCCAAGCAAGTGACTATACAGCAAGAGCTGATACCCGTAACCATGATGGATTACAAGGTGAGCTACTGGCGCAAGTACATTACATTCGGGTTGAATTTTAGCCAGTCGGCATTTAGTAACAACTATGCAGCCGGGGGTATAACCGCAGTAGCGTTGAGCTCAAACTTCATCTACAGGTTAGAGTATAATAAGGCACCCTTCAGTTACACATCAGAATTGAACCTGCTTTACGGTAAATCAAAAAACAAAGGCCAGGGTGCCCGCAAGAGTAACGACCGCATCTTTTACGATAACAAGGTTGCTTCCCAGCTATCTAAGAATTGGTTCTTTTTCGGTTCATTGAGTTTTGAATCGCAATTTGATAAAGGCTTTCAATACGATGCTACCAATTTAACCCCGCCACAGCTCATCTCTAATTTAATGTCGCCAGGTTATTTAACCGAGTCTATAGGTTTTGAGTATAAGCCAACCAAATATTTTGATCTGCGTTTAGGTACCGGTACCGCCCGCCAAACCTTTGTGCTGGATACCACCATTTATCGTAACATACCGGGCAATTACGGTGTAACGCCGGGAAAAACCATCCGTAATGATATCGCGTTCCAGATGGTGGCGATTTTTGATAAGGATATTGCAAAAAACATGCACCTGAATGCCCGTTATGATATGTTTGTACCCTATGGCCAGCCCATCGCTTTTACCCGCCATCGCCTGGATGCTATTTTAGCGGCACGTGTAAACCGGCTTATCAATGTTTCTGTCAACGGCACTTTGCTGTTTGACAAAAACACGTCTAACAGCGTACAGGGAACAGAGGGCTTATCGCTGGGCGTGTTATACAAGTTTCCGTAAATGTTGAGGGTTTAAACCCTGCGCTTTTGATGAGGAAAGTGTGGCTAACGCACCATCCTTCGCCAGGATAAAAATCTCCTCATTATTGAGCTTAATCCAGTAATGTCTCAGTCGCAAATTCAAACCCATAATACGGCTCAAGGTATACTTTAGGTTGAAAATATTTTCTACCGTGTGCACTTTAAGCAAGGCAAATACCCGGTTGCCGGTTGAATCCAAGCCGTTCATTTTTGGGTGTTTTGATCGTTATACTAAGCGAAAATGCACCTTAATCGAGACCTGACCAGTACTTCGTAAGAAACCCCTGCTGCATACCCGATTATAAATGCAATATTGTGATAGGTGCTTATGCTTCAAAATGATAACTTTGTGTCCTCAAAAATTAGGAATAGATAATGTTTGAAAATTTATCGGATAAACTCGACAGGGCGTTTAAAGTATTAAAAGGCCAGGGTTCAATTACTGAAATCAACGTGGCTGAAACCATGAAGGAGATCCGCAAGGCCCTTCTTGATGCCGACGTAAATTATAAAACAGCCAAAACCTTTACAGATGATGTGAGGACAAAGGCAATGGGCGAGAATGTATTGACCTCCATTTCGCCGGGGCAGCTGCTTACCAAGCTCATGAACGATGAGCTTACCGCTTTGATGGGTGGTACTACTGCAGATCTTGATCTGAAAGCGTCGCCAACCATTATTTTGATTGCAGGTTTAAATGGTGCGGGTAAAACCACCTTTACCGGTAAACTGGCAAACTACCTTAAAACGCAAAAGAACAAAAAACCCTTACTGGTTGCTGATGATATTTACCGCCCCGCGGCGATAGATCAGCTGGAGGTATTGGGCCAGCAGGTGGGCATCCCGGTGTATGCTAACCGCGATTCTAAAGACCCGGTTGCAATTGCATTGGAAGGTATTGCTTTTGCGAAGCAAAACGGGCATAACGTAGTCATTATCGATACCGCTGGCCGTTTAGCCATAGACGAGGCCATGATGGTGGAGATAGAAAAGGTAAAAGATGCTACTAAACCGCATGAGATCCTTTTTGTAGTGGATTCCATGACCGGGCAGGATGCTGTGAACACCGCTAAAGTTTTTAATGACCGCCTTGACTTTACCGGTGTGGTTTTAACCAAGCTGGATGGTGATACCCGCGGTGGTGCTGCGCTGTCCATTAAATCGGTTGTTAACAAGCCTATCAAATTCATCGGTACCGGCGAAAAAATGGAAGCGCTGGATGTTTTCCACCCGGATCGTATGGCATCCAGGATCCTGGGCATGGGTGACGTGGTTTCCCTGGTAGAACGTGCGCAACAGCAGTTCGATGAGAAAGAAGCTGCTGAGCTTCAAAAGAAGATCCGCAAGAATAAGTTCGACTTTAACGATTTTTACAGCCAGATCCAGCAGATCAAAAAAATGGGTAACATGAAAGATCTGATGGGCATGATACCGGGTGTTGGTAAAATGATGAAGGATGTGGAAGTGAGCGATGATGCCTTTAAGGGCATAGAAGCGATCATCCAGAGCATGACACCGAAGGAGAAGGAAAACCCCGACCTGATCAATCAAAGCCGCCGCATGCGCATCGCTAAAGGCTCGGGCAGTGATCTGGCAGAGGTAAACCGCTTAATGAAGCAGTTCGACGATATGAAAAAGGTGATGAAGCAAATGAGCAATCCGGCAGCCATGGCCAGCATGATGCGGAGAATGCCAAAGATGTAAGACGCTCCCCAACCCCCTCAAGGGGGAGCAGAATTGATACGGCCTCAGCAGAAATGCTGGGGCTTTTTTTATATTAGCATATACAAAACCCCTGCACCGCTATGCCACAGCTATTAAAAGGAATAAAAGCTGCTATTGCCGCCGCATTGCTATTCAGCGTTAATTATTCTTCCGCACAATCTACATATAACCCGTCAGACCTTTTTCCTGCTTTGCCGCTATTGCCGCCCGGCAACGAGTACCGGATGGCGAACGGCGAGCCCGGCCCAAACTATTGGCAAAACCGCGCCGACTACCAGCTGAACGTAACACTTAATGAGCAAACCAATACCATAACAGGTGTAGCTATCATAACCTATACCAATAACAGCCCCAAAGCTCTTTCGGCTTTATGGATGCAGCTGGAGCAAAATGTATTTAAAAAAGATTCGCGGGGCGTCCAGGCAAAGCTGTTTCTTTATAAAGATCCGGCTAAAAAGACGACAGATGGCGGCTATAAGGTGAAGTCGGTTAAGTTAACCGGTAGCGGTGCCGATTCGCTGCGTTATCATATTTATGATACCCGTATGCAGGTAGAGTTACCACAACCCCTAAAAACCGGCGAACTTATCACCTTTAGTATTGCCTACAGTTATCAGTTTCCGTTGAATTATAAAAATGCCGATTTCCTGGTGAACCGTACAGATTTGTTACCCACCAAAAACGGCGACATTTATGCCGTGGCACAATGGTATCCACGCATGTGTGTATTGGATGACGCAGAGGGCTGGAATACCCTGCCCTACCTCGGCAACGGGGAGTTTTACCTGGAGTACGGGAGTTTTAATGTTAACATTACGGTGCCTTCGGCTTACCTGGTAGAAGCATCCGGTGATCTGCAAAACCCGGAGGAAGTTTTAACGCCCGTGCAGTTACAGCGCTGGCGGTCGGTAAATGGCAGCGCTAAGCCGGTGCAGATCCGTACGGCTAAAGAAGTCACCCAGGCATCCTCCCGCCCCGCCGCTGCAACCTGTACCTGGAAATATAAAATGGATAACACCCGTGATTTTGCCTGGACGGCGTCTAGGTCATTTATATGGGAGGCGCAAAGTTTTTCGCTAGCCAATGGCAAGCAAGTTATAGCAAGCTCTTTATACCCGGAAGAATCTGCAAAGCAAAACAGCTGGAAACGCTCATCTGAATATATCAAATTTACCATACAGCATTTCTCCGAGAGATGGTTTACCTACCCCTACAACAAAGCCGTGAACGTAGCCTCCAATTTGGATGGGATGGAGTACCCGGGCATGGTGTTCTGCTCGGCGAAGGATACCGGTAATATGTACTGGGCGGTGGTGAATCATGAATTAGGGCACACCTGGTTCCCGATGGTAGTTGGCAGCAACGAACGGAAATATGCGTGGATGGATGAGGGCTTTAACCTGTTTATCGATAATATGGCTACAAAAGCATTTAATAAAGGTGAGTACATTGGCTACGCGGAAATCGATAGTCCGCGGCTTGCGCTCTTCTCTCCAAAATTGCTGCCTATAGTTAGCCGGCCCGATGCCATCCCCGGCAGCCAGGTTTACACGCTGCAATATCAAAAGGTAGCCTACCTGTTAACATTGTTGCGCACACAAATCCTTGGTCCCGACAGGTTCGACCGTTCTTTTCGGAAATACATCAGCGACTGGGCGTACAAGCACCCTACCCCATGGGATTTTTTCCGGAGTATGGATAGTTCGTCAGGAGAAGACCTGACCTGGTTTTGGAAGTCGATGTTTTTAGAGAACTACCGGCTGGACCAATCAGTAAAAATTATTGAGAACAAACCAAACGGCCCGGCAGAAATCACCATTGAAAACCTGGATAAGGCTGCAATGCCCCTGTTAGCTGAGCTTACGTATGCCGATGGGTCGATCGAAAAACGGGCATTCCCGGTGGAGATCTGGGAGTACGATCATCAATACACTTTTACCGCAGACAAACCCGGGCGGGTGATAAAAGTTATCATCGATGCAGGGGATATTTATCCGGATGTCAACAAGGGGAATAATGTTTATGAGGTGAAGAAGTGACAGAAATTCAAAATTAATCAGCGCTAAGTCACAATGGGCGTGATTACTATTGGCATCTTCAAACAAGCCCGGAAAAAAAATTGTGTTTAAATTACTGTGAGTCGCATCTGTACCATTAATTTGTCGCAATAACCCCTTATTAATCAAGTTATTGGCCGCACTTTTGAGGGTATATATTAACCAATAAAGCGGATCATGTTAAAAGACTCGAAGGCATTCGGCGGATTTTCGGTAAACGATATCGAGACAGCCAAAAAATTTTACAGCGAAACATTGGGCCTGCCGGTATCGCAGAACAATGAAATGGGCGGTATTCTTCATGTACAGATCAGCGGAAGTAATGACCTGATCATTTATCCGAAACCGAACCATCAACCTGCAACCTACACGGTTTTGAACTTCCCGGTGGAAAATATTGAAGAAACGGTGAAAGCGCTGAAAGATCAAGGCGTGAAATTTGAAAGCTACGACAGCGCTTATTTAAAAACGGATGAGAATAATATCGCCCGAGGTAACGGCGGACCTGATATCGCTTGGTTCACGGATCCGGCAGGGAATATTTTGTCAGTAATTGAGAATAACCCTCATAAATAGATTTTCCTACTAATTAAATTGCTTTCAAACCATATAAGGGTAAGCGTGTTAGTAAAACAAACAAACAGGCAAGCCATGGATAACAAGCAACAAACAGGTTCCCCAGATCGCGATTTGATCAACGTGAATGAGGATTACGAATTACAGTATTGGAGCGAAAAGTTTGGCATTTCCCGCGATGAATTGCGGGAAGCTGTTAAGGCAGTTGGTACATCTGCAAAAGCTGTTGAAGCTTATTTAAACAAATAATAAGCAACATCATGAGCCTGGAAAAATATGCAGAGAAGCGGGACTTTACTAAAACCGCAGAACCCAAGGGTGGTAAAAGTCCCGAGAAGGATAAATTGCGCTTCGTGATCCAAAAGCACGACGCAAGCCGTTTGCATTATGATTTCAGGCTGGAGATGGATGGCGTGCTTAAGAGCTGGGCGGTACCTAAGGGCCCATCCACCGACCCCAAAAACAAACGGCTGGCTATGATGGTGGAAGATCACCCGTATGACTATCGCTTGTTTGAAGGTATTATCCCTCAGGGCGAATATGGCGGCGGTACGGTGATTGTTTGGGATGAAGGCACCTACGAGCCTATTGAGGAAATTAAGGGCAAGAAAGCACAAGAAAAGCATCTGCTCAAGCAACTAAAAGATGGCTCCCTCAAAATAAAACTCCACGGGGAAAAATTAGAGGGCGAGTACGCGCTGGTAAAAACCCATGGCATGGGCGAGAATGGCTGGCTGCTGATCAAGCATAAAGACGATTTTGCGTCGGCTGCCGACATTACCAAAAAAGATAAATCGGTACTTACCGGTAAAACCATTGAAAAGATGGAAAAAACCAGTGAGAAGGTTTGGCAGCACGGCCACGAGGAAGATGTGGACGATACAAAGACTAATAGTAAAAAAAAAGCAGGTAAAATAAAACCTCAGGTTGAAGCAATAGAAGACGTAATTGAAGAAGCAAAACCCGCAGAGAAAGTTGATGTTGAAGCCGTATTAAAAAAGGCACCCAAAGGCGCTATCCCTACAGGAATGAAACCCATGCTGGCTACATTGGTTGATAAACCATTTGATGACCCCGACTGGCTCTACGAAATAAAATGGGATGGTTACCGTGCACTTGGCTTTATTAACAAAGGCGAAGTACAATTGCTCTCCCGTAATAATAAGTCGTTCAACGAAAAATATTACCCCATTACCCAGCTATTGGAAAGCTGGAAGATCAACGCTGTGATAGATGGTGAAATTTTGGTGCTGAACGACAAAGGCGTATCTAACTTTGGTGCACTGCAAAACTGGCGAAGTGAAGCAGACGGCGAATTGATGCTGTACGTATTCGATATATTGTGGTATGATGGTAAAAACCTGATGGACCTGCCTCTTACACAACGGCAGGCTATTCTGAAAGAAGTGCTACCAACTAACGATGACCGAATCCGAATGAGCCAGGTGTTTACGGCCAGCGGAATTGAGTTTTTTGAAGCTGCTGAAAAGATTGGTTTGGAAGGTATTATGGCAAAGAAAGCCGATAGTACTTATAGCGCCGATAATCGTTCCAAAGACTGGCTGAAGATCAAGATTAACAAACGCCAGGAAGTGGTGATTGGTGGTTTTACAAAAAATGAAGGCACAGCCAAGCAATTTAGCTCACTGCTGTTAGGCGTTTATGAAGGTGGCCGCTTTCAGTATGTAGGCAAGGTTGGCACCGGCTTTTCTGATAAGCTGCAAAAGGAAATGATGGCATCATTTAAGCCGTTAATTGTTGATAAAACGCCATTTGACACCGAGCCGGATGTAAACAAGCCATCGCGCTTCAGGCCTAATCCGCCAAAGGCGAAAGCTACCTGGTTAAAGCCGGAGCTGGTTTGCGAAGTAAGTTTTACGGAAGTAACCAGCGACGGTGTATTTCGCCACCCCTCTTTTCAGGGCATGCGGGATGACAAAAAAGCGAAAGATGTTGTTCGGGAAACGGAAGTGGATACCGATGAGTTAGTAGCAGATGAAGTGCCGGAAAAAGCAGCAAAGCCAAAAGAGCATAAACACCGCTTAGTTAAAGCGCCAAAAGAATCGGCAAAGCGTACGCTGCTTAATCCTAAGGAAGAAACGCAGGTTAAAAAGATCTGCGGGCACGATCTGAAATTTACTAACCTCAGCAAAGTATACTGGCCCGAGGATGGCATCACCAAGCGGGATATGTTCAATTACTATTACCAGGTAGCCGAGTATATTTTACCATATTTGAAAGACCGGCCGCAATCGCTCAACCGTTTCCCGGGGGGCATTCACGGGCCGAGTTTTTACCAGAAGGATGTAAAAGGCAAATCGCCGGATTGGGTGCGCACTTTCCCTTATACTACCAGCGATGGCGAAGAAAAGGACTACCTTGTGGGGCACGATGAAGCTACCCTGCTGTGGATGGCATCATTGGGATGTATTGAAATGAACCCCTGGTTTAGCCGTGTGCAGTCGCCCGATAATCCGGACTATTGCATCATCGACCTCGACCCGGATAAAAACACCTTCGACCAGGTGATCTCGGCCGCTTTAGAGGTAAAAAAAGTATTGGATGCCATCGATGTGCCTTGCTATTGCAAAACATCCGGATCCACCGGGATGCATATTTATATCCCGCTCGGTGCAAAATACGACTATGACCAGTCGCAAATGTTTGCCCGGTTAATCGTAAACATTGTTCACAAGGAAATTCCGGAGTATACTTCCCTGGAGAGGATGATTAAAAACCGGGACGGCAAAATGTACCTCGATTTTCTGCAAAACCGCCCGGGCGCAACCATTGCGGGCCCATATTCGCTACGGCCAAAGCCAGGCGCAACGGTATCTATGCCTTTGCATTGGGACGAAGTAAAGCCGGGCTTAACGATGAAAGATTTTACCATTCATAACGCTATAGCGCGGCTCAAAAAAGAAGGCGACTTGTTTAAAGGCGTACTGGATGAAGGAATAGACCTGGAGAAAACGATAACGAAAGCGAAAAGTATATTCAAGTAATAAAGCCGTGGGTAGTTTCTGTTGAACCATCATGCAGTTTGCGCAATTAATAATTCTTTCCATTAAACATAAGCTATGTGTTGACTAAGGGGATTTCGCAAGCGCCGATGTGTTTGTCTACAGTCCTGAATAATAATCATACCCTGCATGGGCCCAGTAATCGGGCGGTCGCTTATTGCTGAAAGTAATGCTGCCAATTCGTTTCAGGTTTTTGATACCATATTTTACCGGTATAATAAGGCGCAGCGGTGCGCCGTGGTTTACCGGTATTGGTTTGCCATTCATTTCATAGGCCAGTATGGTTTGCGGGTGCACCGCGCTTGGCATGTCCAACCCTACAAAATACTGTTTATCAGGTGTCATCATCCCTACGTAGCCTGCCGTGGTTTCGTTTGCCAGCCCAAAATGATCTATAAAATCGATAAATTTTAATCCGCCCCAGTGTTGGATCTGGTCCCAGCCTTCCACGCATTTAAAATCAAACACGATCTCAGTTTTTGGCAGTGCCCGGATCTGATCCATGGTAATGTTGAAAACTTCGCCGTTCTGTTTTTTTACAAAAAGGCTCCAGCCGGGCAGGTCAACCGGGGTTTTGAGTCCGATGTTGCTATTTTGGCGCACGTTTTTGGCGGCCATTTCCTTAGGATAAGTTTTAACAAGGTGGTTGCTGCTAAAAAAATTCCTGAAGAACAGCTCGGTTTTATTCAAGGCCCTGCGCAGTGGCGCATGCTCATTGGCGGTTATCCCCGCAACCTCTTTTGGTGAATGATACAATTTTTGCCAACCAGTGTAAGCCGCGGCGCTCATCACCCCGAATACGCCGAATGATATAAAGTTGCGCCTTTTGATCTGTTGATCAACGGTAAGCGCTTTTTTTGGCTTTTTGTTATTTTCCATCGGTATCTGGGGTTGAGGGCGTTATAGCTGTAGGTTCTTTTACAAAAGGCCCGGGCGCCGAAGACGTTTCCACAATTTCGAACCCCGAGACTACCGAACGAAAATTATTCCATCCGGCCAGTACTACTTGTAATACGTGGATCAAAAAGAAAAACACAAAGCCTAGCGTTAAAACAAAGTGCTCTATCCGTGCAGCATGGTAGCCTCCGCACAGCCAGGTAAGTTTGTTGAATTGTACGGGTTTATAAATGGCCAGTCCGGTGAACAGCGACCCGAACCCCATAATGATAATGGCCGTGTAGGCAATTCGCTGCGCTGCATTATATTTTTTTTGAGGCGGAGCCATTTTGCGGATGTGCAGATCATGCAATAGTACCAGCCATGCTTCTTTGAAAGATCTCTTCTGGGGTACTATTTCACGCCAGGCCCCGGAGATGATGGTATAGATAACATAGATAACGCCATTCAGTGCAAAGAACCACATAAACAGAAAATGGAACGCCATGCCTTCATGTAAACGGGCGGGTATATTGAGGGCTTTATTAAACCAATCCGGGAAGAATTTAAAAAAGGTATGGCCAAACAGTGTTAGCGTATACACATCGTTGCTCCAGTAGATCAGCATCCCGCTCCAGATCATAATGGTGAGGATAGGAAAATTGACCCAATGCGTCCAGCGCATCAGCAGGGAGTGTTTTTCTTTTATAGCTTTCATATGGTGGGAGGCTTTAATCTTCTGGGGTTAATTACTTGCACTAACCATTGCAGGAAAAGCGGTACGCGCGGCAGCTTTGATCTCGCCGGTCTGGGTGTTTTGTATAAAGCCAATTACCTCATAGTTACTTGCCGAAAATGAACCCGGCAAAGTGATCTTAGCCTCGCCGCTTTTATCTCCGTTTAGGTTAATGCTCTGCAGTTGGCTTACAATTTGTACATGTGATAGCGTCCTGCCGCCATTTTCACCGCTTTTTACCACCGTACTGGCATTCTTTTCTACCAGCGCAAGTACCAAAGCGTTGCCGGCAGTAATTCCTGCTGTTGAATATTTTACAGATGCCTGGCTGCCGGTTGCTTTTAAGCCTTCAAACGAAAGCTGTGATCTACTTTTTTTATTGATGCCGGTTGTTATAGCGTTTCGGAGGGTGCCCTCCTGCGAACCAACAAATGCTGTATGGCCGTTTACAATGATCTGCGGCGTATAAACCGAACCTAGCTTTAGCCAATTGGCGTAAATGCTTTGCCTGCGCGAATAATCGGCATTGCTAAAAACATCTTTCCAACCCAGGCGGTTCCAATAGTCAACATGATAGGCCAGGATGTAAACCGGCCTGCCAGTCGTTTCTTTGTCGATTTTAGCAACTACGGCATCTGCCGAAGGGCAACTGGAACAACCTTCGGAAGTGAACAGCTCCACTACAGCAAAGCCTTCATCCCCTGCCATCACTTTATGGCCCATTACGGCAGGAGTATGCTTTGGATTAATAAATGCGGCCGATGCAAGCCCAGCAGCAAGCAGGATAGCTGCATAGGTGAATAGTTTGATAGCTTTCATAACAATAATCTTTTCGTGCTTAGTAGGTGTTCGGCAGATTTCCTTACAAATAAAATTATATTTATCAACACAGGCTATAGCTTTACAACTGGCTATACATAGGGCGAGAATCCGGGTACAAATTTAATGTAAATCTCGTTGTAAGGTTTTGCATATCCTAACGACAAAGCACTTGTTTATAACTAAGAAATGATCACACCTCCCAACGATCATAAGCTGGAACCCAAAAAATGGGTAAAGGCTTATGCAGATTACCTTTATATGTACGCGGTAACCCGTGTTAGCAATGAAGAACAGGCGCGTGATCTGGTGCAGGAGACCTTTTTGGCGGGGCTGCAAAGCATGCGCAACTTCGCCGGTAAAAGCTCCGAGCGTACCTGGCTTACGGGCATATTGAAAAATAAGATCATTGATGTTTACCGTAAAAAGGCATCGGGATTAAAAACCCTGGAGCTGATAAACGCAGAAGGGGACATGGCGGATTTTTTTAGGGAGGATGACGGGCATTGGAAAAAAGAGCACAGCCCCAAACATTTTGGTATAGATAACTATGACCCGCTTGCAGGAAAGGAATTTAACACGATCCTGCAACGATGTATGGAAAAACTGCCGGCCTTATGGCGCACTGTTTTTATGATGAAGCACCTTGATGATGCGCCTACCGATATGGTTTGTTCCGAACTAAGGATAACCGCATCGAATTATTGGGTAATCATCCACCGGGCAAAATTAAATCTGAGGGCCTGCCTTCAAAAAAATTGGTTATGATATGGATGGATTAAAGAAAATAATTTACAACTGCCGCCAAGCCACTTTTTTAGTGGATAAAAAGCTGGCGGGAAAAATAAGTTTTAGAGAGCAGATAGAACTCCGGATCCACCTTACGGGCTGCGATGCCTGTAAGTTATATGTAAAGCAAAGTGAAAAGATCGGCTTGATGATTAGCAGGTTGCTTAACGGGGCGGCAAGTGCAGCAACAGGACTGGATGATGCCTTCAAAAACAAACTGCAGCTACAGATAGAAGATGAGTTAAACAAAAATTAAAAAAGGTGTAAGGTTTAGTGACCCGTATCGACCAAGCAGGAAATTAAATTAAGCACATGAAAACTTACAGCAAAACACTTTTATCATCTGTTTTATTGGCAGGAGCCATTTCACTTTGCAGCCTTAACGGAAACGCTGGCACGGCGGCGGTACTACAACAAAAAACGGCACCTGATACCGGAAAAATGCACAATGAAAAAATGAAAATGGAAAAGAAGAAAATGGCCAAAATGAAGAAAGGCAAAATGAAAATGGAAAAAGACACCATGAGTAAAATGTAATGACCAAAAGATAAGGCAATAAATAATTGGGAGGTTGTTTTTGTTTTAAAGGATGGGGGCGTAACAGCCCCCCTTTTTTTATAAAAACCGCATACTACAGGGAAGAAAGTTATATCATAGACGCCTTAGGGATGGCCCATGAAAAAGCCCGGCTAGCGTTGCTAACCGGGCTTCGAATTAAGTATTATCTATTTGATGGTCGTAGACACTTTGTTATCTAAAGTAAGGTAATCTGTCAGAATTTGACCGGCTTCTCGTTTAAGGAAATCCAGGTCTTCATTCTTGGGTTTTGTATCGCCCTTTTTCAAAGCGGGAAGACCCAGTGCTACACGGCGAAGATTGTTTTGCTCTAAAGCTTTCTTCTCATCCGCATCACGTTTGGCTTTCAATTGTGCTTCGTTGAGGGTAATGCTGGTTTCCGCATCACGTGCTTTCAGTTCCGTAATATCCTGCATCAGGTATTTATAGCTGTCGCTGCTGCTCATGCGCTGGTCATGCAGTTTTTTCAACTGTGGCAAAACGGCTGTAAAGTCCCCAACTTTCGTATACTCTGTTTTCGGGATCACGTCATAAGGCATCGCAGATGGCTCGGTGTCTTCACCATATTTATCCATAGGGATAACCGATGGAAATTCTAAATCTGGCAATACCCCTTTGTGCTGGGTAGAGCCACCGCTGATGCGATAGAATTTGCCGATGGTTAAATTCAACTGACCAAACTTGTTCTGGCTGCCGGTTGCAACAGTGGTGGATTTACCGGCTAGTTTTGAAAGCCGCTCTTTTAGTGTTGGGCTGATCACCTCATCCAAATCAATAATGCGCTGTACAGAACCTTTACCGTACGTTTGAGTACCGATAATCAATCCACGGCCGTAATCTTGTATCGCGCCGGAGAAGATCTCTGATGCCGAAGCACTAAAGCGATCTACCAAAACCGCCAGTGGACCTGCATACGCAACCGCAGGATCGTCGTCTTTTTCAACTTCTACGGAATTGCGCGGATCCCTTACCTGCACAACCGGGCCGGTTTTAATAAATAAACCTGTTAGTTCTGTGGCTTCCATTAACGATCCGCCACCATTTTGGCGAAGATCAAGTACCACACCATCTACACCTTCGCGCTTCAGGGTATCCAAAATCAGCCTAACATCACGGGTTGTACTTTTATAGTTGGGGTTACCAGCTTTATATTCATTAAAATCAAGGTAGAAAGCGGGTACATTAATGATCCCGATCTTCACCATTTTACCATTGTTATTGTATGTGCGGATCTCTTTTTTCGCAGATATATCTTTAAGTATTATTTTTTCCCTAACCAATTCTAATACTCTCGGCTTACCGTTGGCACCAGTTCCTTTTGGGAGGATCTGTAACCTGACAACAGTACCCTTCGTACCGCGGATCAAGGCGATGGCATTCTCTATCCGCCAACCAACAATATCCTGAAACTCTCCGGCTTTGCCTTGTGCAACCCCTATTATACGTTCGTCTACCGCTAGTTGCTTGCTTTTATCTGCGGGGCCGCCCGGTACGATAGAGGTGATCGTAACATATTCATTCTGTGATTGCAGTGTAGCTCCAATACCCTCCAGAGAGCGGGAAATATCAATATTAAATGCAGCTGCCGCAGACGGGATAAAATAATTGGTATGCGGATCGATAGCGCCCGTAAAAGAATCCATAAACACCTGGAAAACATCCTGGCTGTTTAACTTATTTGATTGTGAAAGCACATTGCTGTAGCGTTTCTTCAAAGTTACTTTATTGGCTTCAAGCGTTTTGCCGGTAAGCATCAAGTTAAGCAGGTCGTATTTTACACGTTGTGTCCACTGCTTATGCAAATCGTCTTCCGTTGCAGCGTAAGGCAACTTTTCCCTATCGTACGTAAAGGTTTCGTTTTTTGTAAAATCGAAAGACTGACCAAGCTGGGCTATTGAATAATTTACGTATTCATTATACCTTTTTTGAAACACATTAAAGATGTAGAATACATGGCTCAGATCGCCACTTTTGATATCGTCATCTAATGTGGTTTTGTACTGTTCAAAGCCCTTTATATCACCTGCAGTTAGGTAATTATGATTCTCGTCAATCTTTTTTAAGTATTCTGTGTAGATGATAGCGGAGATAGAATCATTTAGATCCACCTTTTTGTAATTGTAAGTGCCCACAAGGCCGGCCACCTTTTGCATCACAATACTTTGCTGCTCATCCGGTTGGATGTCATTCGGCCCGGCTTTTTTCATAGCTACCGGTTTAGATGGAGAGGCGTTGCAGGCAAGCGCAGCCGCTAAAACCAGCATCAAATAAATTTTTTTACACATATCTTTTACAGTCTTTAAATCGGGATCCTGGTGAAACATCAGTGCTTATGCCTGTTTTAAATTGCTTTATAAAAAAAGAGACAGCTTAAGGCTGTCCCGCTAATATATTGAATAACAATATTACAATAATGTTTGGGTTGTTTTATAATACGACCCGCATTTTACGTAAATGTTACATTATGAGCCAAAAGACGGTTTATTTTTTCTTATCTTTTATTTCTGCATTCTCGGCATACCGCCACTCGCTCTTATCCAGCCAGATCTTGTTGCTTTTTACGTACGCTATTTTTTTATCTACCGTAATGATATCTTCGATCCTGCCGGTGGCTACTGCCAGTGTTCTCGCCTCTGACAGGTCCTGTCCTGCTTGAGGTAAATCGCCAAGATCAGCTTTAACCATGGCCAGGCTAATCAGGCTTTTAATAGTATGCTGGTCGTCTGCCATTCTCTTTGAGATTTGGATGCTTTGCAGATAATACCACTTGGCTTCAGATAAGCGGTTTTCCTGAACGTACAGTTCTGCCAGTTCACTAAAATTATAACTTGCCAAATCATATTGTCGATAGCGCATATGATGCTGGGCCGATCTCATCACTACGCCCTCGCTAAGCTGTAAGTTGTAAACGGTGCGTGGAAACTTATACATGGGTAGTTTTTTAACTATCGCAGCGGCACTGGGGATGCGCTTAACAGAATGCATCTGCACAAGAGCAATAGCCGGGTATCTGGGATGGTTTTTAAAATCACCGCGCCACCACTGCGCCGATGCCGTGAGATGAAGCGTGCAAAAAAGGAATAATATAAGATATCGCATTATTTTTTCGCCCGGATATAGTTAAATTAACTGGTATATAAAGATAATGCAAAATCCAGGAAATGCAAAATCCGCACATTGCTACCTTAACAGGTTGACAGTTTCAGTTTTGTAAACGTAATTTATGCCATTAAGGTATAAGCTTTAACTACAAGATAACAAATGGATATAAGAATACCTAAAATACGAATATCCCCAACAGCTTCCAGCTATGGGGATATTCGTTCTATGAAACAAGGAATCAGGCAGTGTGCAATTAAAGCTGTCTAAACAAGCTAATGTTACACATTGAATAAACCATTTCTTTCCTGCTCCTGGTAGTTTTGTACCGTTTCTATCGCGTTACTTATCACGTCGCTCAGGGCGGTGATAAATGCGCCCGGTTGAGCCAGGCTCATGGCGTGTTTAATCGCGTCTACTTCTTTTGGCACAACTTCAAAAGGTGTGTTATTACCTTCAGAGGCAATTCCTTGCTTCAACAGATCAAGAATGTTCTCTTCGGTTCGGCCGCGCAGGTGTTTTTCCTGGCGGAGGATAATGTAATCAAACATTTCCGCAGCAATTTTACCAAGTTCCACAATATCCTCATCGCGCCTGTCGCCGGTACCGGCGATAATGCCGATTTTCAGCGGAGAATCTATATGGCTGAGGAATTGTTTGATCCCGTTAAAGCCATCCGGATTGTGAGCAAAATCAATCATAAAGCGGAAATCCTTGAACTCGAAAATATTCATCCGCCCCGGGGTTTGAGCGGCCGAAGGGATGAAGGTTTCCAGCGACATTTTGATGTCTTCCGTTTTGAATCCGTGTAAAAATGTAGCTAAGGTTGCTGCCATTACGTTATCTATCATAAACGCAACAGTGCCGCCAAATGTAAGCGGTATCAAAATGGTGCGTTGTACGCGGATTTTCCAATCGCCCTTTTGAATAGTGATAAAGCCGTTTTCGCAAACGCAGGCAATACCGCCCTTTTTACAATGCGAAACAATGACCGGGTTTTTTTCATCACGGCTAAAGTAGGCCACATTACAATCAGCCTTTTTGCCAATTTCAACACAATACTTATTGTCGGCGTTGAGTACTGCCCAGCCATCTTTTTTTACCGAATTAATCACCACGCTTTTTACCCGGGCAAGGTCATCCAGCGTGTGGATATCTGATAAGCCAAGGTGATCTTCCTGTATATTAGTTACTACACCAATATCGCAGAAACCAAAGCCAAGGCCGGAGCGCAGGATGCCGCCCCGGGCGGTCTCCAGCACGGCAAAATCAACCGTCGGGTCTTTTAGTATAAATTCACTGCTAACCGGGCCTGTGGTATCGCCCTTCATCATCATGGTGTTTTGCACGTAAATACCATCAGATGTGGTAAATCCTACCCTGTGGCCATTATTTTTAACAATATGGGCTATTAAACGTGTGGTAGTGGTTTTACCATTGGTGCCCGTTATTGCAATAATCGGGATGCGTGCTGATTTACCAGTAGGATAAAGCATATCTATTACGTGGCCTGCTACGTTGCGCGGCAAACCTTCGCTTGGCGCTATGTGCATCCGGAAGCCCGGGGCAGCATTTACTTCCAGCACCACACCACCGTTTTCGGTCAATGGCTCGGTAAGGTTTCGTGCCATGATGTCGATGCCGCAGATGTCCAGCCCAATGATTTTGGAGATACGTTCACAAATAAAAACGTTTTGCGGGTGTACATGGTCGGTAACATCAACGGAGGTGCCGCCAGTACTGAGGTTGGCGGTAGATTTTACAAACACTTTCTCACCATTTTCCGGAACGGTTTCTAGTGTATAGCCTTTTTTCTCCAGCAAGTCTAACGTATCACGGTCGATATCTATCAGGGTTAGCACGTTTTCATGGCCATAACCGCGGCGCGGATCAGTGTTTTCTTTATCGATCAGCTGTTGAACGGTCAGTTCTCCATCCCCTACTACGTGCGCCGGATCGCGCAGGGCGGCGGCTACCATTTTATTATCAATTACCAGCACCCTGAAATCGTATCCGGTTACAAAGCGTTCTACAATGACACGGCGCGAGATGCGGGCAGCAAATTCATAAGCAGCGATTGCATCCTGTATGGTTTGAATGTTGATACTGATGCCACGGCCATGATTACCATCCAGCGGTTTAAACACCAGCGGGAAACCTATCCGGTCTATCGCTTCTATCACCTGTTCGGCGCTGCTAATGGTCATGCCTTTAGCAACCGGGATAGCCTGCTCCTGCAAAAGGCGCTTCGTCTCATCTTTATTGCTGGCTATGTCTACAGCAATGCTGCTGGTTTTCTCCGTCATAGTAGCGCGGAAGCGGACCTGGTTTTTGCCATACCCCAGCTGTACCAGCGACTGCTTATTCAGGCGGATCCAGGGGATGTTCCGTGCGATAGCTTCCTCAACAATAGCGCCCGTACTAGGGCCAAGGCGGGTGTTCTCACGTATTTCGCGCATCTCCTGGATGTCTTTTTCCAGATCGTACTCGGTGCCGTCTATTAATGCCTGCGCAATATTTACGGCAGATTCTGCTGCAAAAACGCCCACTTTTTCTTCCAGGTAAGCAAAAACCACGTTATACACACCTGGTGTTTTGGTTTCGCGGGTACGGCCAAAGCCTGTCTCCATACCGGCAAGGGTTTGAATTTCTAAAGCGATGTGCTCAATTACGTGCCCCATCCAGGTGCCGGCAATTACCCGCTCAAAAAAACCACCCGGAACACCTGGTGAGCAGCGGTGAGTGTATAACGAAGGAATGAGTGCTTTCATCCGTTCGTAAAAGCCATCAATTTCATTGGTGGGGCGGTGCTCCATCTCCAGCAGATCCAGCCGCATTTGAATTAACTTTTTGCGGCTGATGCTCCAAATATTGGGGCCGCGCAGTACTTGTATGTTTTCTATCTTCATAGGTGTAGTATCAAAAGGAGTAAGAGGGATAATAAGTTTTTAAATCTAAAAAACTTATCAATCTAATAAAATCTTTAGGCGGAAAAATGCGTTTTTATTAATTAATTGCCACCATTTTAATGATTTTTATTTTAATTTGTATAAATTGATGTAAAAAATGAGTAGCCCAAAAGGAAAGTTAGTGATAATTGGTGGTGCTGTTGATATGGGCAGTAACGTAAGTGTGCTGGAACATATCGCACAGCCGCATTATATTAAATTTTTCGAAAAGGGGATCCTTCGCCGCATTATCAATGAATCGGCAAAAAAGGAAGCTTCTTTGGTAGAGGTGATCACCACAGCCTCGCAAATCCCGGAATTAGTGGGCAATGAATATACTAAGGCTTTTAACCAGCTGAATGTAACCCATGTAAATATTTTACATATTAAAAGCCGCGAAGATGCTACCAATCCGGAATATCTTGACCGGATCAGCAGAGCAGACGTAGTGATGTTTAGCGGGGGCGACCAACTGCGGCTTACCGCTATTTTTGGCGGCACACAATTCCTTCAGATCTTAAAAAAGCGTTATAACGAAGAGAACTTTGTAATTGCCGGCACATCTGCAGGCGCTGCTGCTGCATCTACTCACATGATTTACCGTGGGCAAAGCAACGAAGCGCTTATTAAAGGCGAGGTGCAAATTACAGCTGGCCTTGGTTTCATCGATTCGGTTATTGTTGACACGCACTTTGTGCAGCGCGGCCGCATCGGTAGGTTATTATATGCGGTAGCTACCAACCCCGGCATACTTGGAATTGGCTTGGGCGAGGATGCCGGTTTGCTGGTAACGGAAGGCAGTATGATGGAAGCTATTGGTTCTGGCCTGGTAATGCTGGTTGATGGCACTAATATTGTGGAAACTAATGTTTATGATGTAGAAATTGGCAGCCCGGTCTCTATAGAAAATTTGAAAGTGCATGTGATGTCGATATTTGATAAATACGATCTCGAACAGCACAAAATGATCATCAAACAAGCAGTTAAGGTTGAGGAGGGTGTATTTATTTCCACCCAGGATAGCAGTAACGATCTACTACAATGAAGCTAATTATTCACGGAGGTTTTTTCAGCGAATCGGGGACCAATCAGGAAGTTAAAAAAGCTAAGCAAGATGCTCTGCATGAAATTGTTGTACTTGGCCATAAATTTCTGGAAAGCCACACGGCTGCCCAAACCGTTGTTTATACGGTGCGCCTGCTGGAGGATTGTGACCTTTTTAACGCAGGAACCGGTTCACAGATCCAAAGCGATGGTAAGATCCGTTTAAGCGCAGCGCTTATGGATGGCAAAACCCAACGATTTTCTGGCGTGATCAATATAGAAGATATCCGGAACCCTATTTGTGTGGCTGAAAAACTGATGGAGTATGACGACCGTGTGCTAAGTGGAAGCGGTGCCTGTAACTTTGCTAAACAAAATGGCTTTGCCTATTTTAATACAGAAATTCCACAGCGCCGGAAAGAATACGAAAAGAAACTCAGCGACTCCATTCGCCTCGGTACCGTTGGCTGCGTAGCACTTGATATTTATGGAGACATTGCCGCCGCTACTTCAACAGGTGGTAAAGGCTTTGAAATTCCGGGCAGAGTAAGCGATTCGGCAACAACGGCAGGCAATTATGCCAACGCCTTTGCGGGCATTTCGTGTACCGGCGTGGGCGAAGATATTACAAGCGGATCTGTTGCTACCAAAATAGTTACCCGCGTAACTGATGGTATGCCACTCTCGCTGGCTACAGAAAAAACATTAGACGAAATGAAACCTTACGACGGCTTTGCCGGCGTAATCGGCATCAGCAATATGGGAGATATTTACCACGCCGATACGCACCCTTATATGGTTTGGGCTTTACACGATGGTGAGGTAGAAGTGTTTGAGTAAACGCGCTTCAGTTAGCTAAAAGCCCCTGTTAATTAGGGTGTTTAAAGTATTTGCTTTTTTGTCTTAGATCTTTTTGGAGCCGGCGACGATAAATAATAATGCCACAACAACATACTTGCTACGGTGCGATAGGGTTTCCATTGTTCGCCAATTGACATTAGCTCTTCTTTACTTGTTTCCCTGGGCAGCTTCTTCAACCGTTTCATGGCGTTGACAACTGCCAGGTCGCCAAGCGGCATAATATCCGGGTGCTTCAGCACAAACATCAGATAAACATCAACCGTCCAGTTGCCAATGCCCTTGAGGGCACATAAACTGCTGCGAATCTCCTGGTCCTCCATTTGCTCAAAAGCCGCAAGATCAATACGCCCACCGATGATTGCTTCTGCCAGATATTTGACGTAGGCAGATTTTTGCCGGCTAAAATAACAGTCTCGCAGTTCTGCATCTGTAAGCAACAAAACCCTAGCTGGTGTAATTTCCTGTACACGCTCACGCAATTTGTTTAATGCCGAAAGCGCCGATGCCAGTGATACCTGCTGTTCTAAAATGATATGTACCAGGGTTTCGAAAGTATTGGGCCGGCTCCACAGTGGCGGGTAGCCGTGAGTTTGGATAACATCGGCAAAATCAGGATCCATCAAAGCGAGTTCATCACAAATGGGATGGTAAGTAGCGGAGGTGAACTGTTTTGGCATTCGGATCTATTGACAAGTAATTTAAGTAACAATTATAACTAAAAATGGTACCATGTATGGTTTAAACCTATCTTGCCAGGCTTCCATTAAATTCCAAACTTAAACTAAAGATAAGCGCCAGCAAATTAACCTTATGTACAAGGTTCGGCCCGGAGCCAATAGATCCTATGATATAATAGTTATCAACATCCCCGGTGCAGTAACTAAACTGAAACAATACAAGAGATCGTTTTTCTTCACCAGATATAAAACAAATAACCGCCAACTAACTTACTAATCATTTTAGGATTTGGCGTTTCCATTTCCGAATTTTACATTTATGAATAATTTGCCGCCATTAGCCGAACGCATGCGCCCCAAATCACTGGATGATTATGTGGGTCAAAAACATTTGGTGGGGCCTGGTGCGGTACTTCGCAAGGCCATTGAATCCGGCTCTTTGCCATCTATGCTGTTTTGGGGGCCGCCCGGGGTTGGTAAAACTACGCTGGCCTATATTATTTCGCAATCATTGTTCCGGCCTTTCTTTTCGCTTAGCGCTATCAATTCGGGTGTGAAAGATGTACGGGAGGTAATAGAAAAGGCCTCTATACTAAAAGAGCAGGGAGAAATTTTACCGATCCTTTTCATCGATGAGATTCACCGTTTTTCCAAATCGCAGCAGGATTCCCTATTAGGGGCGGTTGAACGGGGCATTGTAACACTGATCGGCGCAACTACAGAAAACCCTTCTTTCGAGGTGATTTCCGCTTTGCTATCCCGGTGCCAGGTTTATATTTTGAAACCTTTAGAAGAACAGGATCTGTTGGATTTGATCGATAAGGCGAAAAAAGAAGACGTAGTATTAAAAAACAAGAACATTACTGTAAAGGAGCACGAAGCGCTGCTTCGCCTTAGTGGCGGTGATGCCCGCAAACTGCTTAATATTTTTGAGTTGCTGGTAAACGCATTTGATGGTAAAAAAATAGTGCTCACCAATGATGTAGTGCTGGAGCACGTACAGCAAAACATGGCGCTGTATGATAAAACCGGCGAACAACATTATGATATTATCTCGGCCTTTATCAAATCCATGCGGGGCAGTGACCCTAACGGAGCGGTGTACTGGCTGGCACGGATGATCGTTGGCGGGGAAGACCCTTTATTTATTGCCCGCCGCATGCTGATCCTGGCATCAGAGGATATTGGTAACGCCAACCCGAATGCGTTACTGCTCGCGCAAAGCTGTTTCAATGCGGTGCAGGTGATCGGCATGCCCGAGTCGCAGCTGATCCTGTCACAAACGGTCATCTACCTGGCAACATCGGCCAAAAGCAATTCAGCTACTACCGCCATTGGCGCTGCCATTGCTCTTGTAAGGCAAACCGGCGACCTGCCCGTGCCGCTTCACTTGCGCAACGCCCCAACCAAGCTGATGAAAAACATAGGCTATGGCAAAAATTATAAGTACGCCCACAGTTTTGAAGGCAACTTTGCCGACCTGGACTTTTTGCCCGAAGCAATACGCGGAACAAAAATTTATGAGCCGGGTAATAACGCCAAAGAAAACGAATCGAAAGAAAAATTAAAAAAGCTCTGGGGCGATCGGTATAAATATTAAGTTGCCTTACCGTATTTAAAGAGAGAGAATTGCATGTATTTAATAAGGAAAGCCACAGAAGCCGACGTTGACAGCATTTTGCAAATAGCAGAACAAACCTGGTGGCCAACCTATGAGCCGCTTTTAGGTAAAGAACAGGTTGCTTATATGCTTGGCACTATTTATTCACCTGATAAAATAACAGACCAGGTAAAAAATGGATCGCAGACTTTTTTATTACTGGTAGCCGATGGGCAACCTGTAGCTTTCGCTGCATATTCTCCAAGAGGGGAAGATCCGGAAATTTACAAACTGCACAAACTATACTGCCTGCCGGTAACTCAAGGCAAGGGTTATGGCAAAATGTTAATTAATGCTGTGGTTGAACAAACCAAAGAAGCGGGAAAATCTACATTGGATCTCAACGTAAACAGGGATAATAAGGCCAGAACTTTCTATGAAAAAATGGGATTCGAAATTGCTTATGAAGAGGATATTGCTATCGGACCTTATTGGATGAATGATTACGTAATGCGGAAGAAACTGTAGTAACAGCAATCAAAAAGCTGCATTTTAGCTCCATTTAATAACCATTGTTTCTTCGGGGTCTATACTGATATGATTGCCGCCTATTTTTCCACCCTTATTGGCAAACAATACATCAGGCTGTAAAGCAAAGGGGGTGATGGTAAGTGTAAACTCACGCCGCACCGTGGATTTATTGATAACGACGGTTAGCAGATCGGTGCCGCTTCTCATCGTTTTCATCAGCACTAGCTTTTGAGGCGCGTTAAATTTAAATGGGATGTTTAAAGATTTATACTCCAGGATACTTTTGAGGAATACGTTCAGATGGTTGTAGTCTTCAGAGATCCGGCTGCCTAAACCAACAAGTGTTGGTAACCACCAAACCGTACCCTTGCCAAAAGAGTTTTTCATGGCAGCGGCCTGCCCTTGCTCTGCAGATAGGCATTGGGCGGTTGTAGGATGGAGTAAGCCCTTCCATTGGTACGCCGGCAGTACATTCCTGCCTAGCTGCAAAATATCTATCTCATCTATTGCTTTATACTCTAAAACATCGCCACCAAGCAAATCACGAAGCGGGAAGCCCAGTCGTGTAGTTGCTACCGCATTTTCGTCATAATAGCCGCTCAAGCCATCTAATAGTAATTTACCGCCCATTTCCACGAACGAGCTCAGTACTGGCCAGTATTTAGAAGGGATAGCGATCTGGTGGGCCAGGATGATAGCAATTCCATGATAGTTATCCCCTGAAAAATCAAATTCGCTTATTTCTTTAAAGTTGGCTTGTATCCCGGCTTCGCTCAAGGCCTCAAAATAGGCTATTGCTGATTGCATTACCCCGCCCTCGTCCCTCCCCTCGTAGCTTTTGCCCCCGGTTTGCAGTTTCTTTTCTATCCACAACGATTCGCGGGTATACAGAATGTTAATGCCAGATTCAACCACTTTGGCATTTTCAAATAAATTAAGGTTCTGATTAATGGTGCGCATCACATCTGTAGCTGCTAGCAGCCGGTCTGATGGTTGGTTATGGTAGTTGAGCATCGCCCATTCGCCGGCTTCAATACCGGATGAACGCGGGTTGAGGCACCAGAAAATAGCGCCTTTACTTTCTGCAGCAATGGCCGTCCACAACCACTGACTGATCTCTTCGGCTGTGGGACATAGCGCCAAAAACCCGCTGTAGGTATTGTTGCCGCCCTGCAACTCGGTCATAAACCAAGGGATTTCTCCCGCGCCGGAGCGGAGCATTTCACAATTGGCAGCAACCGCAAGTGTGTACTGGCTGCGGTTAAAATAGCTGAAATGCCAGCTGGCATGAGCGGATCCTCCCAGGCTGGTTAGGAATTCGCGCCAGTCGGTAAAGTTATATTCCGCTGCGTTTTTAAATATAGCATGATTGTTTACGTGGATAATGCTGCCAGGATCGTACCGGTGAATCTCATCGGTTAGCCATTTTAAGAACCAGGTGTTGTAATACAGCAGGAAACGCTCATCTGCAAAGTCGAAATGATCATAACCATTGCTGTTATAATCCGGATGGGCCTGGGCGGCCTTCCATTCCAGGTATTTACTTGTTGCATAAGGGTCCTGTGGAAAACTACCCACTCCCGGTTCGTTCACCGGTACCCAGCCATAGCATGAATCAAAATTTTTAAAATGGGATACTACGTGTTTGATATAGTTGGCAATAGCTGTCAAATGATCCTCGTCGCGCGGAAACTTTAAACCGCCAAGGTCGGTAAAAGCAGTTGCGGGGAATAGGTTGCCATAGATTTTAATGCCGTATTTATCACCAGCCTGGTAAGCGGCATCAAACAAGTCAAAATCCCAGCTGCCATCCGGTTTACGCAGATACGTTTCAAACAGCCGTATGCGGGTTACTTTCATCCCGGCCTCTTTTAACCGCAAAAACCAAGTATCTATTTCTGCGGGTGTTTGGCCGGGTTCTATAAAAACCTCGGCACCAATCATTATGGGCGTAGCTTGCTGTTTTGATAAGTATCGCATAGGTAACACAACTCATTAGCGGCAGAATGGTTTTAACCCGGTAATTAAGCATACCTTCACCAAAATGCACGATCACGTTTTGTGATGCACCCTTTATTGGAAGAGATCTTTAGCAATTTTATAGATAGTTACCTGGATACGAACGTAGGTATTTCAGAAGATTTTTTAACCGCGGCATTATCCGGGCACCTCAAAAATAACCTTGAAACATTGTTTGCAGGCAAATTACTGCAAGCAGCAGGGACGGGTAATAATACCCTTGTATCACACAACAAACTAATAAGGGGCGACCGTATTTATTGGTTGGACCGCAAGCACAACGATACGTACGAGAATGCCTTTTTCGATTTTATGGACAGTTTTATCGCTTACCTCAATCGCACCTGTTATACGGGTATCACGGGGTATGAATTCCACTACACGCTTTATGAAAAGGGCCGGTATTACAAAAAGCACCTTGATCAGTTTCAAAATAATGGCAAGCGGGCATACTCCATGATCATGTACTTAAATGCAGGCTGGGTTTTGGCAGACGGCGGAGAATTATGCATCCATCACCCGGATCATGAGCAGCGCATTTCGCCCATGAACGGCAAAAGCGTTTTTTTTAAAAGTACCGAGCTGGAGCATGAGGTACTGGTAACCGCTAAAGCGCGGATGAGCATTACCGGCTGGCTTAAGGTTAATTAAAGCAGCCAATAATACGCACCTGCCTTGCCGAACCTGTAGGTGCTACCTGTAGTTTTTAAGTAGCTCTACAAAATTATCGGTAGAGTGAGGTTCACCAATGGCCCGGAAACTCCATGAATTATCTTTTCGGTAGGCTTCCGCAAAAATCATAGAACACATACCGTTATAAGTACTGTTGCCTGATAAGCTGAATTTGGCTATTTCATGACCCATTTTATCCACCGCCCGTATAAAAGCATTTTCTACTAACCCAAAGTGCTGGTACTTTGCCTTGCCCTGATAAATGGCCACTAAAAAAACTATCCGCTGGTATTTTTGGTCAAGGTCGTTTAATTTAACAATGATCTGCTCATCGTCGCCATCGCCTGCACCCGTCCGGTTATCGCCGGTAAGCCAGATGTGACCGGACGGATGATGCATAGCGTTGAAGAAGACGATATCGCCCCCGTAAAACCTGACGCTGGTGCCGTTAGGCTTTTCAATTGTTCTGCCGGGATTTGCCACCTTTCCATTGCTATCCAGCAAAAAAGCGATAGCGTCCAGGTCGTACTCTTCCTCTTCTTTGTCATTACCAAACAATTTGCTGAAAAAGCCCGTTTCTTTTTTCCGGACATCCCAGCCCAGGCCAATTGTTACGGCAGATAGGTTGTAATCAGCGCCTTTTTCATTTTTACGCAGATCGATGGTCTGCCCTTTGATTAGGTTAATTGCCATTTTATTTAATGATTTGCCCTTTGAAATATTTACTGAGGAAGAAAGCAAGATCTTCCCTGTAACCGATGCCCGATGCTTCGAACTTCCAATTGCCATCCCTTTTATAAAGGCGTCCGAATTCAATACCGGTCTCTATCGAAAAATCTTCGTCCAGTTCATACTTTGCTATCTCTGCGCCGTTGGCTTCATCAACAATGCGGATATAAGCCTCTCTAACCTGCCCGTAATTCTGCCGCCTTTGTGCAGCTTCGTGAATAGTTACCACAAACAGTATTTCGTTGATGCGCGGGTCCACCTTATCCAGGTCTACATTAATTACTTCGTCATCTCCGCCATCACTGTTGCCCCCGGTTGGATCATCGCCCGAGTGGTGAAGCGACCCTTCGGGCGAATCGGTATTGCCATAAAAAATGAAAAATTCTTCTGATGGGATCAGCCGGTCGGTGCCGATCATGATAGCCGATGCGTCAAGGTCGAAATCGTAACCGGTTCCCTCGTTTGGATTCCAGCCAAGGCCGACGCTTATTTTCGAAAGGCCAATATTTATGCGTTGCCCTTTCCTTAAATTAATAGCCATGATATATTATTATTGTTATTGTGAAAATACAATGCGGAAGATCTTAGATGATCTTTTTTTGGATTGATGCTGCCACCAATTGTTACTAAAATTGATGTAGTAAACGGAAGAAAACTACCTTGTTTTATTACCGTAAAAGACATTTTTTACCTAACCGTATGGGCTGGCGCTTTTTGGTAGCGGAAGTCGCGGCGCGCAAATATACAGTGCTAATATTAGTAAATCAAAGCATTGGATATGCAAATTACTACATCAATTATACACAGATACAAGGATGGGTTTTAAGCGAACATGCAGCATTGCAAGCCGCATCAAGAAAATTAAGATAAACTGTTGATAAGGAATTGTTATACCGTTTAAGAGATCTTCACGGTAAGCAGTGTAATATCGTCAATTGGCTTACCCTTTATAACTACATTAATGTGCTCCATCATGGCCTCGTTAAATTTATCGGGAGATAGTTCGCCGTTGGAGATGACAAATTCTAACAATTTTTCCTCGCTCCAGGCTTTAAAGTTTTGCAACTCGTGGTCCATCAGGCCATCTGTATAATTAAAAAACAGGCTGTTTGGCTCGATATCAATTTCACCTTCATTTAAAAAAGGCAATTCATCAAAGGCACCTATCATAGTGGTGCCTAACCTTAATGGGAACGCTTCTCCATTGCAGTATAAGATAGTAGCGTTGTGCCCGGCATTGATATAATTAAGCTTACGTGTTTTTTGGTTAAATCGCGCAAGGAACAAGGTAATAAAACGCTCGCCTTTTGTATTGTTGATCACAATCTTGTTAAGGCGCTCTACAATGTTGGTTAAGTCATCCTCTATTGCGGCCAAGCCTTGCAGGCTTGCCTGGAAATTGGCCATTAGCAGCGCCGCCGAAATTCCTTTGCCCGATACATCTGCTATACACCACAGAAACTCGTTTTCATTAAGCCTGAAAAAATCAAAATAGTCGCCGCCGATGTTTTGATGGGGCAGGTACTTGGCACCAACTTCAACGCCATCTTCTTTAAAAACCCGCACAGGAATCAACATATTCTGTACTTCTACAGCCAATTCCATTTCACGCTGAAACCGTTCGGCCTGCAAGCGCTCGCGGAACAGTTTTTTATTCTCAAGTGCTACAACAATAACATTGATCAATGTTTGAATAAACGTTAAATCGTTACTCAGCATTTCGCCGCTGGTATCAAACTCCCCTATCAGCGCATAGGCCAAAGCTTTATTTTTATGGTAGATAGGGATAAAATATTCATACCGGCTAATGATGGGGTGTGGATGACCGGCAAGAGCCGTTGGTGATTTGATCTTGCTCAGGGGCTCCCAGGTGTTGTTCAGTACCGAGGGGGATTCTATCACCCCGCCGTATTTGGAGATGCAGGTGTAAACTTTGTCTTTAGCTATCAGGAAGCGAAATTTGCCTATTTGCAAGTAGCTTTGCAAAATTACTTCCAGCATCTGGATCAATACATTGGTGGCCGTATTTTTATTAATAGCACGGGTAATCTCCAATAATGAATTTAACTCGGATTGCCGTTTCAGCAGTAATCTGATCAGTTCTTCTTCGCCGGAACTATCTTGTTTATTTTGCATTATGTTAATAGACAGCCTAAAATAATCAATAATTCCTGGTAATAAGGATTTGTTTGCTATTTATAGCTAATACGAATGTTATCGTACCACCCGCCCTTTCCACGAATATTTTCGCGTGTTACCGATCAGTCCTACATAAACAAAGTAAATAATATGGATTGGCGAGAGGATAATCAGCAAACCTACCAAACCGGTACGCTTAAAAAAGGACATGATAGGCAGCAAAAAGGCTAATTCAAATACATACTTTAAAACAAACTGCACCAGAAACAGTCTGAAAAAAAACAAGTCGTAAAAGCTTAATGCGGCATTAACCAACAGGGATAAATTAAACAACCAAATACATACGGCCAGCGCTACCACCCATTTATCCTTATACCGGGTAGATTTGGATGCCCATCTGCGGCGTTGCTGTAAAAACTCCTGCAAGGTATGCTTGGCGTGCGTATAAACTACCGCTTCGCTATTTTTGAGGAAACCAATCCTGTCGGCATATTTTACAGCTACTTTTTGTAACAGCAACTCATCATCGCCCGATGCGAGGTCATCGATTCCTTTAAAACCACCTACTTCATAAAAGATATCCTTGCGATATGCCAGATTAGCCCCGTTACAAGTTGATGCCCGCCCGTTGCCAATAAATGCTGCACCAATTCCTATCAGGTATGAAAACTCTAATGTTTGCAACCGTTCAAAAAGGCTGCGTTCCTCAAAGTAGGTTACCGGCGAGGAGATCATTACCGGGTGATGTGTTTCATAATAAGCCACAACAGACGAGAGCCATTTTGTACCCATACGGCAGTCTGCGTCTGTAGCTACCATTAATTCTCCGGTAGAGAGGGCAATGGCTTCGGCGATAGCTTTCTTTTTATAGGAGTTGAGGGGTTTATCGGCTTGTAACTGCATGAGCTTTATACCATCAGCTGCGTAGCTGCGGATGATATCTGCAGTGTTATCGGAAGAGTGATCGTCAACGATGATCACCTCTACCAAATGCCTTGGATAATCCTGGGCTATAATATCTTCTATCGTATAACGAATCCGCTGCTCTTCATCACGCGCAGCTATCAGGATAGTTACTTTGGTAGTATGCGGAGCGCCATCAGTGGTGGGCCGTCTTAGAGCAGCCCAGCCCTTTATCAGATAGACGAGCACCAGCAAATAAAGGCTGGTTAAAAACAGGGAAATAACGCTATGTACGATCAAAGAATTTGAGTTTAAGAACAAAAACAGAACCTATTATGGCCGGAATGATTAAATTAATAAGCCAGATTGCCGATACCGCTGCAATAATAGCTATTTGCTGATGGGTAATATAAAAAAACAGGTGCGCTGCTGTAAAGCTTCGTACGCCAATATCCAGCAGATCTAATGATGGCAGGGCCGACTGGATGAAAATAAACACCAGCAGTGTAAGCATCATCGGTAAAAACTGTAGCGTTGGTAGCAACAGGTGGATCACCAGATAATATTGAAAGGAAAAGACGCAAAAGCGCGCAATGCTGTAGCCTATAACAATCGTAAGCTCACGGTAATTATACCGCGCCATGATATCAAAAAAGCGGTGATATTTTTTCAGGAATCGAACTTTATCTAAAAGCTGAACCATCCATTTTATATTGAAGTAAAATAGGGTCAGCAAGCCCAAAAACACTATCGCCAATACAACTATGCCGATAAACAACCAGGAGTTAATGGGTAAAAAACGCCAGATAAACCATAGGGTAGCCAATACCCCGGTAATGTTGGTTACTACGTTTTGCGCCAAAGCGCCAACCGCCATTGCAAATACCCCGTGGATGCGTTTCCTGCCAGGCAAAAACATCACCCGGCCGCCAAATTCGCCAATGCGGTTGGGCGTAAAAATAGCCCAGGTAAGCCCGCAAAATACGGCCTCAACAGCTTCCCATACCGAAATATTGACAAGTCTTTTTGAGAGATACTGCCATTTTAGGCTTTCTAACAGCCAGTTTACAAACATCAGCAGTACTACAGAAACAAGGGTGATGACTACCCCGCGCCGGCTGATGTGAGCTAATTGGGTTATAAACTGATGCAAATCATTGTTTTTGCCTAAAAATTTGTGGTATATAAAAGCAAAAGCGAGGCAAAGAATAACCGCTTTGAGCAGGTAAGAAAGAATTTTTTTGGCGGAGGCTGTCAACAACTAAAATTTGTACAAGATTACATAATATTAAAGGCAAGCTATTAGCTTGCCATTAATATTATTTTAACAGGCGGATTATTTTAAGCGCGCCTTTAAAAAAGCGGTAGTAAATGTATATGCATCTTTTGTAGCCTTACTATCGTAGGCAGGGTTGCTGGGGTTGGCAAACCCATGGTCTGCATCGTATTGGTGCAGGTAAAGTTTCTTACCGGCAGCTTTCATATCGGTTGCAAATTTGCCCACAACTTTGGTGTTTATCCATTGATCTTTATTTGCAAAATTGCCTAAAACATCGGTATGGAGGGTTTTTAATTTAGCTATGTCTTGTTCCGGCATGCCATAGTACATTACGCAAGCCACAGCTTGTTTACCCGCCAGTAAACTTGCCTGCAAACTCCATCCGCCGCCAAAGCACCAGCCTACGGTTGCTATACGTGCTTTTGCACCCGCGTAGGTAATTGCCCCTTTAATGATGGCTTGTGCCCGGGTTTCTACTACGGCCTGCATGTATTTACCAGCATCATCCTTATTGTCGGCAACTTTACCATCATAAAGGTCTAATGCAATTACATTTACATTTCCAATATCGTTGTATAAACGTTCTGCTTCTCGTTTTACATAATCATTTAACCCGTACCACTCGTGTATTACTAACAGATAATTGTTGGTAGGCTTTTTAGCCTTTAATTCCCAACCCGTTGACGTTTTGCCATCTGCTGTTTTATAGGAAACAGTTTTGCCAATACTACTCTGAAAATGAAAAGCCAGCGGGTTTTTGTGCGATGCTTTAAATTTCTCATCAGATGCCAGCATGGCAAACCGTTGGGTAGCAGTTGGATTACTGCAGCAAACCACCCTGCGCTGAGCAAATGTGGTAATAGTGCTGATGGTAAGTAATGTGAGGAGTAGGATTTTTTTCATGATGAATCTTTTTATTTAGCTATACGAAAATTATGTTGTTTTGTTTTGTGGCCAGCTGAGCGTTGTACGGACTTCATGGCTACCCTAATATTTCCTTAATATCATCAGCTGAAAGTGACTTGATAAAGCTCTCTTCTGTGGTGATCAAAGAACGCGCTACGCTCAGTTTACGCTGCTGAAGCGCCAGGATCTTTTCTTCTACTGTATCTTTTGTAATGAATTTGTAGATGAACACGTTTTTAGTTTGGCCGATACGGTGCGTGCGGTCTATCGCCTGTTGTTCTACCGCCGGGTTCCACCATGGGTCTAAAATGAAAACGTAATCAGCCTCGGTTAAGTTCAAACCAACACCACCGGCTTTGATCGAGATCAGGAACACCCGTGTTTTAACATCTTCCTGGAACTGCTTTACTACATCGCCACGGTTTTGCGTGCTGCCATCCAGGTAAACATACGGAATGTGTTCCCTATCAAAATGCTCCCGGTAAATCGTTAACTGCTTTACAAACTGAGAAAAGATCAAAACTTTATGCCCGCCATCCAGCACGTTGGCCAACGTGTGTACTACGTTTTCAAACTTACCCGAATCCCCTTCGTAATCTTTATCGATCATCAGCGGGTGATTGGCAATCTGCCGCAATTTAATCAGCCCCTGCAACACCTGGATCTGCGTTTTTGCATAACTACCATCCTCAATGCTTCTAAGTAATTCGTTTCGGTATTCAGATTTTACCTTGTCATAAACCTCAGCCTGCTCTTCGCTCATCTGGCAATAAAAAAGGTTCTCTGTTTTTGGTGGCAGCTCGGTGGCAACCTGTTCCTTGGTACGGCGTAACACAAAAGGCTTAATGATGGCCTGCAGTTTGCGGGCCTTTTCTTCATCTTTCTTTTTTTCTATGGGTGTTACAAATTCGTTCTGGAAATAGATTTGTGCGCCAAGCAGCCCCGGGTTGATGAACGACATCTGTGTCCACAAATCGTTAACCGAATTCTCTACCGGCGTGCCGCTCAGTATCAGCTTAAACCGCGATTTTAGCTGCCTGACAGATTGAAACGACTTTGACGACGGGTTTTTAATGTTCTGGCTCTCATCCAGTATCACGTAATCAAAGTAGTAAGCCTTAAACATTTCTATATCTATCCGGCTGATTCCGTAGGTAGTGATCACCACATCGTAATTGGCAAATACCTCAGCAGATTTATAGCGAAAGGCTCCGGTGTGTACCATCAGCCGCAATTGCGGTGCAAACTTATGCGCTTCGTTGAGCCAGTTATAGATTAGCGATGTCGGCATGATCACAAGTGAAGTGCTCTTGCTTCCCGAAGCTTCAGTATCCTCTTTGTGCTTTTGCAGCAGTGCCAGGGTTTGAATGGTTTTACCCAAGCCCATATCATCTGCCAGGCAGCCGCCAAAGTGGTATTCTTTCAAAAAATGAAACCAGTTATACCCTGCCTTTTGGTAAGGGCGCAAGCTGCCAGCAAAGTTTACCGGCATCGGCACATCTTCGGTTTCTTCATAATTGGTAAGCTTTTGTAGTTTACGGTTCATGGCGGTTTCGGCCATTTCACCATCGGTTAGCTCGCCAACCAGGCCAATGTGGTGCCTGCGAAGTCTCAAGCCGTCGCCCCCTTCGCTAAAATGCAGCAGGTTACCGTATTGCGAAAACCATTGCTCCGGGATAACGGCTATCTCTCCCGAGGGCAGTATAAATTCTTTTTTATGGTTGAGAATATGGTTCTTTAACTGGATAAAGGGAATGCGGTACGGGCCGAAATACACCACCGCGTTGATATCGAACCAATCGTTATTTTCACTTATCTCCAGATCAATCTTAGTGGTGCCAAATACGTACCGCTTTTGCCCGTCGGGCTGCTCCAGTTCAAAGCCTTTTTCTATCAGCTCGTCATGGTGCTGGTTAAGCCATTCAAAAACGGGGAAAGATTTATCAGTATCATCATCCGCAGTGGCCACCTCTAAATTCTGAAACAGCGATGAGGTGATTTGCAAACCCATCGCTTCCAATTGCTGTAGTTTGCCCTTCTCCCAGGTAACCGAACGTCTAATGCGATGGAAAAGGTAATCATCTCCTGTTTTTTCCATCCGGACAGATACATTTCTGCCATCTCCGTAAGGAAAAATATACCCGGCATATTTAAAATAAAGCTGTAACTGAGACGTGCCGCCTTCTACATAAATAGGTTTCAAAAAAGGTGTAGCATCGTACTTTTCGGTATTTATGACAAACCCTTCAGCATAAACGTTGTGTTTTTCAATAAGCGGGGCAACAAATTTTTCAAAATAAGATTGCTCGGATGATTTTGGTATCGATATAAACCGCTTATTTAAAAAAGGCTGTAATTTTTTGCCTTCAATCTCTTTATCAAAGTAATATAGGGTATCATCCAGCAGCATCCATGCGGGGTGGTTGCAAATGATCTCGGCATCTTTAAACATGAACTCGATCCGCATGCCCTGATATTTGATGGTAGGGAAATAACGGATCTCCTCCTCATTGCGGCGAAAGTGAAACAATACAGAAGCGGGTTCTGCTGCTATATGCACTTTGCGCCCGGCCGGATAACCTTCTTTACTCATCAGGTAAAGCTGCTTGTTGCCGCTACCTAACAGGCCAAGTGCCTCTACAATCTTCTTTTCTATTTTTGGGCGTATGGTATCAAAAAGCTGGTCGTTGAAAATCTTGGCGAAATACTCAAAAGGACGGATCGGTTTCTTGTAGAATTTTTTGATAACGTTGCCCTGTTCCATGTCCTCCAGGATCTTGATGAGCTTACGGTCGGTATCATCTATGCAATGAACAAATTCTACCGCAGTATTGCTAAAAAGGCGCTGGTGCGTAAAGGAAAATTCTCCGTTCGGGTTGAGCTGAACGATGTGCGGCTCAATAACATACGACAGGTAATCGTGCCGGGCAATGGCATAAATAATTTGGCACGGTTTGCTGCTGTCTACGCGTAACATCAATTTCTCAGGTAAAAAATTAATGAAAGCTACATCAGCAAAAAATTCAAACGTAAACTAAAAAGTTGATATGCGAAAATTTTTGAAGATGATTTTTCAATCAAGCCCATTGCAGAAGCTAACGCTAATTTAATTGCCTCATATCACTATCTCACCTTCAAACACCAATTCCGCAGGCCCTTCCAGGAAGATGTTGCTAAACGTTTCGCCATCGTGATCAAAGCGGATATTTAAATCGCCGCCTAAAACTTTAATCGGCGTGCTAATGGTGCCGAATTGACTGTTATGCTTAGCCATTGCCAGTGCAACTGCTGTAACACCCGTGCCGCAGGCATAAGTTTCGTTTTCTACGCCGCGTTCAAAGGTGCGCACAAAATATCCCTCCCCGTTTTTTTCGGTGAAGTTTACATTAATGCCGTTAGCCTTATAGGTTGCATTGTTACGGATCGCATAACCTTCGTTATAAACATCTTTTATCTCCAGATCGCTGGCCAGTTTAACATAGTGTGGTGAGCCCGTATTCAATACGTAGGCATCCCCATCTTTAGTGATCTCGGCAACATCTATCATTTGCAGACTCACCCAATTGCCATTTTCTGAAATTTTGGCATAGTGGGGGCCATCTGTAGCCAGAAAGTTTGTCGTGTCGGCTATAATGCCCAGGTGTTTGGCAAAAGCCACTATGCAGCGGCCGCCGTTGCCGCACATACTGCCTTCATTGCCATCGGCATTATAGTATACCATTTTAAAATCGTACCCCTCCAGGTTTTCCAGCAGCATCAGGCCATCGCCGCCAATGCCAAAACGCCTGTCGCACAGGCGTGCAACTGCCTCTTTAGCAGGCGTATTTAAAATTTCTTCCCGATTGTCTATCAAAACGAAGTCGTTGCCCGCGCCCTGGTATTTATAAAATTTTATATTCACAATGATTGAGTGTATTAGGCCCGTAATTTGATAAGACTAACAGATCGTAACAAAAGTTTTGGTCCGTTAGCATTCATTTAACAATTTTTAACAAAATTGCATATAACTTATCATTGTTTATGTCGTCTATATGGTATTAAATTTGAATACAGAACATCACAACCATAATTGTAAAAAAGAAAGTGAATAGAAATATGAAAAAGTTTGGTTTAACATTATTGACCGCCTTTACTGGTGGCGCTTTGGCGTTGGGCGTTTACAAGTTTGCAGAAAACAAGTATGACCAGGGCATGAGTTTCGAAGACAAACAAAAAGTTTATTTTGCCAGCAATCGTTCGGCGGCACCCATGGTATCATCTGCCGGGGCAGCTGATTTTACACAGGCTGCAGCCGAGGTAACCCCAGCGGTGGTTTACATCCGCACTACCTACTCCTCAAAAAGCGAGGGTAACCAGGACCAGTTTGAGCAAATGTTCGGGCAGATGTTCGGTCAGCGCATGCGCCCGCAGGGGCCGCAAATGGCATCAGGCTCTGGTGTTATCATCTCGCCCGACGGGTTCATTGTAACCAATAACCACGTAGTCGCAAAGGCAGAGAAAATTACGATTGTTACGAACGATCACCGTCAGTTTGAGGCTAAAGTGATCGGTACCGATCCAAATACAGATTTAGCGTTGATCAAGATCAACGCCACTAATCTGCCTATAGTAAAGTTAGGCAATTCCGACGCGGTACGCGTAGGCGAGTGGGTTTTGGCAGTGGGCAACCCTTTTAAATTAACTTCAACCGTTACTGCGGGTATTGTTAGTGCAAAAGGCCGCAGCATCAACATCATTGGTAAAGATGATGATGATGACCAGCAGAATCCTTTTGGGCCGGTAAAAGAGCAAACGCCTACTTTAAGAAAAGGCATCGAATCTTTCATCCAGACAGATGCAGCAATTAATCCTGGAAACAGCGGTGGTGCATTGGTAAACACAGCCGGTGAACTCATCGGTATCAATGCCGCTATAGCATCTCATACCGGTTCTTATGAAGGCTACGGCTTCGCTATTCCTGTGAACTTAGCTAAGAAGGTGCTGAACGACATCAAAAAATTCGGATCGGTTAAACGTGGTTACATCGGCATCAGCTTTGCTGACCTAAGCGACCCGGAAGCCGCACAAGGCTTAAAAACCGACAAGACTAACGGCTTATATGTAAATAGCCTGGTAGCAGGCGGCGGTGCAGAGAAAGCCGGCATTCAGCCTGGTGACATTATCACTAAAGTGGAAGGTAATCCCGTTTTTGAATCATCCGATTTGCAGGAGCGCGTGGCCAGATTGCAACCAGGTGATAAGATCAACATTACCGTTTTACGTAGCGGCAGCGAAAAGAATTTTGATGTGACCCTTAAAGCAGAAGCCCCGGTTGCCAAAACAGCTGCAATATCTAAATCAGCGTCTGAATTATTTAACAAGATGGGCGCGAGTTTCCAGCCGATAAGCCAGGCACTAAAAGCCAAGTTCCACGTAACTTCTGGCGTGGTAGTAACACAAGTTCGCCCGGGTGGTATATTTGATGATACCGAAATTCCAGTCGGCTCTGTAATTACATCGATCAATAAGCAGTCGATAGGCAGTGTAGAAGATATGGACAGGGTAATCACCAACTTAAAGAATGGCCGGTTGATTATCAGCGGTTATTATCCAAACGGTGGCAGTTTCAGCAACGTTTTCGAAGTACAATAATTTAGTATAAGTAGTTATCTTAAAAACCCGGCCAAAAGCCGGGTTTTTTGTTTGGGAGAGTTGCATCGGCCTGGTTGGCAGCAGATTAAATAAACTCTGCAATAAATACAAAAGGTTCATCGAACCATAGTGTGTAAAAACCATCGTGCTGCGTTAAAAACCGGGCATTACTGTTTACCGCAAGCCCTTCGGTAATAAGGTTTGTTGCGGAACTGAGCAAGAAGATGTCCTCACCGGCAGGTTTCCATTTACTAAAGCCCGATTTTACAGGGAAGATCTTTTGATCTTTACAGAATATAACTAGGTTGATTTTATCGGCATATGCCAGTAACTCATCTAAAATAATCTCAGCGGTTACTACGTTTACAGAAGTGTAGCCTGCATTAATGAGGTGATGCATGGCTGCATTGGTAGCGCTGATGACACCTGTTGGGATGAGTTTGATATCGGATTGTAATCCTTGGTTAAGCTCGTTGGTAATAATGAAATCAACCTTTATACCAAAAGCGCTTATTTGCTCAGCAGTTATGGGTGTAGTGATCACCGTAGGGCTCCACTCCAATAACTGGCCCAATAGTTCATCGTCGAAGCCGTCAATATTAAGCAGCAACAAAGCAGGTTCTTGTTTTTCGCGAACGATGTGGTGAGATGACATTTTATTAAACGATACTTTTAGCAAAGATAATTTAAATAAATAGCTTAATATTTGTTAGGGTATTTGTGGTGGAAGAAAAAGAGGTACAACCAAGGCGGAAAATAATTCATATTGATATGGATGCGTTTTACGCGTCGGTAGAGCAGCGCGATTTCCCCGAATACCGGGGCAAGGCGCTTGTTGTAGGCGGCTTGCCCGAGGGCAGGGGCGGCGTTGTTGCCACCGCCAGTTATGAGGCGCGCAAATTTGGCATTCGCTCCGCCATGTCATCCAAACAGGCTTTACAGCTTTGCCCGCATGCCATTTTTGTACGGCCCCGGTTTGCTGCTTATAAGGAGGTTTCGCAACATATCCGCGAGATCTTTAGCCGCTATACCGATTTGATAGAGCCACTGTCGCTGGATGAGGCTTACCTGGATGTTACTGAAGACAAACTCGGCATTGGCTCAGCCATAGACATCGCAAAGCAAATTAAACAAGCTATTAAGGATGAGTTGAACCTAACGGCATCAGCGGGCGTATCCATCAACAAATTTGTAGCAAAAATTGCATCAGACTTAAAGAAGCCCGACGGACTAACTTTTATCGGCCCATCAACCATAGAGAATTTTATTGGTAACCTGGCAGTAGACAAATTTCATGGTGTGGGTAAGGTTACTGCCGCCAAAATGAAGAAGCTGGGTTTATTTACCGGCTACGACTTAAAGCTACTGACAGAGGAGCAATTGCGGCAGCACTTTGGTAAAGCCGGTTCGTTTTATTACCGCATTGTGAGGGGGATAGATGAACGGGCAGTGCAGCCCCATCGCGAAACTAAATCGATGGGTGCCGAAGATACCTTCGCCTATGACCTCACATCGGTTGAAGAGATGGATGAAGAACTGGAAAAGATTGCTAAAACAGTTCATGAGCGCTTGTTAAAATATCAACTCCTGGGCCGTACCGTCACCCTCAAAATAAAATACAGCGATTTTCGCCAGATAACGCGGAGCCAATCTCTTCCCGAAAGAGTCAATGATCTCCAGACGATATTGAATACCGCAAAAAGTCTTCTTTTGAGCACCGATACGGATGATAGCCGCATTAGGCTATTAGGTATTACCGTATCAAACTTTAATGCAGTTGAAATCACGGTCAAAGGCGAGTCGTCTCAGCTTTCCCTGTTTTAGTTTCAACGATCTGCTGTATTTAAATTATTGTCGTTTAAATGATCTTTCCGCCAATTCATTACGTGTAACGTTATACTATTCCGTTAAATTTTTATCAAGATTGATATTTTAGCAGAAAAAATGTATAATAATATCACGTTTATAAATCAAATTTTGCAATATTGATTTATAAATTCTATTTTTAGCTTATGTCGCTAAGGAAATTTAGAAATATTTTCGCTTCTTTCTTGTTAATCGAGGCGCTTTTTCTATTATCTGTTCCCTGTTTTGAGCAAAGAGAGAATTATTCGGTTAATTCAATCACAAATTATAGGCTAAATCAGGAAAAGAGGCATGTTAGTGCTGCTTTCTATTTAAAAAATAGATCCAGGACTTTTCAAAATCAAAGAACTCGCTCCTTTTTCTTCATGAAGGAAGCTTTCGTAATTTTTAACTCAGGTTTTTCTTACCTGCAGAGTGATTTCCATCGGTATGATTTAAATGTTTTGCGTTTAACTAAACTGATGTTGTTTCCATACCATTCCTTTTGGTAAAACACAGGCTGTTCTCGCTTAATTCATGATCTGTCTAATTTAAACTATCACCGGTTTTGTAATGCAGATTGATAATTTGATGATTTACGCGAAGCCGACTGACAAGCTTTCGGTACAGCCCATTGCAAAACTCCAATCCATCCTACGCAACTGACTGTTTATTTAAAATAACTTATTACAACTCACAATGAAAAAAATTGTACCATTTGGCATACTTATAATCGTAGTAATCCTGGCGTTTATGTTTCCCGGCAATTCAACGGCCGCCAAGCCGGGCGTTATAGATAAAGCCGACACAGCCTGGCTGTTGATATCAACTGCACTAGTACTTTTGATGACCCCCGGCCTGGCCTTCTTTTATGGCGGGATGGTTCAAAAGAAAAACGTAATCTCAACCATGCTGCAAAGTTTTGTTTGTATGGGTCTGATCACGATCATATGGGTAGTATTTGGTTTCAGCATGGCCTTTGGCGAAGATGTTGGCGGCTATGGAATTATTGGTAACCCGAAAACCTTCTTCATGATGCAGAACACTTTGGGTGTATCCTGGGGAACCATCCCTGTAGTACTTTTTGCAATGTTCCAATTGAAATTCGCAGTTATTACCCCTGCGCTAATTACCGGAGCATTTGCAGAGCGCATCCGTTTCAATTCATACCTCATCTTCATCACCCTGTTTATCGTAATCATTTACATGCCGCTTGCGCACGCAACCTGGCACCCGGAAGGTTACTTCTTTAAAATGGGCGTTTTGGATTTTGCAGGAGGTACTGTGGTACACATGAGCGCAGGATGGGCTGCTTTAGCGTCTGCCTTATATCTTAAAAAGCGTAATGAAATACCGGCGGCTCACACACCTGCCCGTATCAGCTACGTAATATTGGGTACCGGTTTGCTTTGGTTTGGTTGGTTTGGTTTCAATGCAGGTTCTGCATTAGGCGCTAATGAGCTGGCTGCAACGGCATTAGCCACCACTACAACAGCATCTGCAGCTGCAGCCATGTCATGGGTGTTTTTTGATATTTTGAGAGGTAAGAAACCATCTGCAATGGGTGCTTGTATTGGCGCTGTGGTTGGCTTGGTAGCAGTTACACCTGCTGCCGGCTTTATCACCGTTTCAAGTTCGCTGATCGTTGGTATAGTGGCCGCAGTGGTAAGTAATTTAGTAGTTATATGGCGTTCCAGAACAAACATCGATGATACATTGGATGTGTTCCCTTGCCATGGTGTTGGAGGTATGATGGGTATGCTGCTTACCGGCGTATTCGCTACAAAGAGTGTTAACAGCGCAGGTGCAGATGGCCTCATTTATGGCGATACTGCTTTGTTTGTTAAACACCTTATTGCATTGGTTGCTGTTTCCGCATTTGCTTTCTTCGGGTCGCTCCTTCTATTGAAGGTAACAGATATGATAAGCAAGTTGCGTGTGTCTGAAGCCGACGAAATGGCTGGTCTGGATATGAGCCAGCACGACGAAGAGCTATAAAAATACATTGAACATGTTTATAAAAAGGGAGTGCTTAGGCGCTCCTTTTTTTATTTGCGGTGTAAATGTCGACAAACAGAACACCGTGGATATTTTGACACCCGGGCCGTTGCGAAGAACGAGGTCACATATGGCATGTGCTCTTTTTTCTGCGCACCCCTCAGTCATAAATGGCTAAAAATTCTCTAAGCCTAACCCAGCCGCATTATTTAATATCCATTTACCATCTTCGAATGCAGGCAATTGATAGGGGTTGTTGACTGTTAAGAAAGGCCCGTCCAAATCTGCCCAGTCACATTGCGGTGCGAGTGCGGCGGCGGCAAGAGTGGCACAGCTGGTTTCGCTCATGCAGCCGATCATCACCGTTAAACCGAGTTCACGGGCTTTGTCGATCATTTGTTTAGCCTCATACATCCCTGCAGATTTCATCAGTTTGATATTGATGCCATGATACACACCTTTGGCTTTTGCTACATCCGGCAATCGCTGTACTGCTTCATCGCCAATGAGGGGGATAGGACTATGTTCAGTAAGCCAGGCATTGCCGTCGATATCCGTTTTAAGCATGGGCTGCTCTATCAGTACCACGCCCTGTTCTTTTAACCAATAGATCAGGTCGAGGCTTTTTTCGCGGTCGGTCCAGCCCTGGTTAGCATCTACAAATAAGGGTACGCTGGTAACCGAGCGGATGGTTTGGATCAATTCTCTATCATTATCGCGGCCAAGTTTTACCTTTATTATTTTAAATTCGGCTGCGTCTTTTAGCTTTTGAATGATGACCTCTTCGGTATCTATCCCAATAGTATAACTGGTTAGCGGCATCTTAGCCGGGTCGGTTCCCAATAGCTCCCAGCAGGGTTTGCCTTGTAGTTTGCCATCCAGATCGTGCAGGGCAATATCTATAGCGGCTTTAATAGCAGGCTGCCCCTGGGCGATGCTATCCAGGTAGCTGATGATGGCCGGGAAATTAAGCGGATACTGAAACTGACCGGCATCTACCCTGCTTAAAAAAGTGGCTGCGGTTTCAAAACTCTCGCCCATATAAGGCACCATAGATGCTTCGCCATAGCCGGTTAATCCCTCGTGCGCAATTTGCACCAGCATTACCGGGGTAGATGTGCGCGAGAATTTGGCAATGGTGAATGTATGCTTTAGCTGCAGATCAAATGGTTGATAGGTAAGTTTCATGTGTTATTTATCCGTCTTGATCATTAAATCCCCCGGTCGCTTTTTGTAATGACTGTGCTGTTCAACTGATGCTGAATCCGCTTGTAGATCCAGTGCTCATTGTCCGGTAAGGCTAAAAGGGATAAAGTCATTTTTACTACATAAAACTCAAAGCTAAAATAATACTTCTAAAAGCTGCTTATCTTTGCGCCTATGGCGGCCGAAATTTACCACCCCTTTAGTACTTTTAATTTCAGTAATAACAAATGCTTTTTAACCGGGCAGCCGCTTAGCAGCTCCGAAGAAAAGATCCAGGTTTTTCCGCAGTGGCTCATGAGCCTTTACGGACTGGAGGACCAGCCCTTTAAACTACTTGACGAAAGTGTAGCCACTTACAAAGACCTCAAGATACCCTGCTCTGCCGAAATTAACAACACCTATCTGGAAGCCCTTGAACTTGAAATAGCCGAAGCTTTCAGTAAAGGGTATGGCGGCGTAAAAGCGCTGGATGATCTCCGCCTTTTTCAATGGGTGGCCAAGTTGTTATACGGCATTATATTTAACGAACTGCAGGCGGGCATTAAAATGCAGCATGCACAGGGCGAGGAATTCAATATTTCACAATCCATCATCCACAAATTCAGCTACCTGCATTTAATGCTGCAAAGCATTAACCTGCCGGTTGTTTTTGAGGACTTTAAGCCCTACAGCCTGTTTTTATTTAAGGTTGACAATAACGAAAAGGAATTTGGCTACCGCGATGAGATCAACACCCAAACTTTTGCCCTGCGCATAAAAGATTTTGGCCTGGTAATGTGCCTGCAGGATAACGGCGCAAACGGTAGCTACCACCGGGAGATTTATAATAAGATAAAAGAAGATGTATTGCACCCTATCCAGTTTGAAGAATTCTCCGGCCGGGTGTTTTATTCAGCCTACCTGTTTAACCGCCTGCCGGAGTATGAGGTTATGCCGCTGAACGACGAGATCTTCATAGAAGCTATGCCGCTAAGGGGCATCAGCAGTAAACCTTTGTTTGACGACTGGATGAACAAAACCTACGGACAGGTGCTGGAAAATTTCTGGAAGAACTGGGGTTTCCTGTTGCTGGAGATCATCAAGAACCCTGAAAAGCCAATGAGCTTTTTGTTCGACGACGCCGGCAACCGCATCCCGGCGGCAGAAATCTCCCTGCCTATTTAAACTGCGCTACAAAATCATTGATGACACTATGGTGCAAGGCTATAGTGATGAGGATACCGCTTAAAGCACCAAACAAGTGAGCATCGTGGTTGATGTTGTCGCGGGCATGTTTCGATGCAAAGTGGCAATAGATTAAGTACAGGATCCCGAAGATCCAGGCTGGTATTGTAAAGGGCAAAAATATCAGCCCCATTTCTCCTTTTGGATTGAATAGAATTGCACTAAATACCACCGCACTTATTGCCCCCGAAGCTCCTAGTGTATTGTACCAGGAATCATCACGATGCTTTTGAATAGATGGCAGATCGGCAAGGATCATGCTTACCAGATATAGCACCCCAAATTGCCAGTGACCCAAAACCGGCTCCAGGTTAAAAGCAAAAAAGTAATAGGACAGCATGTTAAAGAACATGTGGTTCCAGTCTGCATGGATCAGGCCGCTGGTAATAACTGTCCAAACACGGCTCCCCCGTGATACTTCGTACGGATTGAGAATAAATTTAGCGTAGATGTTTTCGTTAGAGAAAGCGTAAACCGAAGTTGCCAGGGTAATTACAAATATTATGGATGCCACGGGGGCAACCATCAGGTATTCCATCATTTCAGGTCGAGTTTAGTATCGGTTAATAATCTGCCTACAGGGTAGCGCAGGTAAGTTTTTTCAAAGTAAGGCGAGTTTCGGTACACAAAATTCAATTGGGCAGCGCCACTTGCCGCAAGTTTAGGATCTTTAGCTTTTTCGTCATCCAGCTTTTTACGCAGCTCAGGGTCTTTCTTCAGCAGGTTGCCTGCGATATCTTCAAACACATAATCAGAAAAATATTCCTTTTGCCCCAGTACCGAATCAAAAAAGTTCCAGGCAAAAAACGAATCGACGCCCTGTGGCTCTAATGTTTCTACAATGTAACGGTTAATGGCCTGATTTGTATATACCACATAGTCGCCGGTGTAAAATTTAATGTTACTTTCCACCGGGTTTAATTTAACGCCTGTGTGAATATAATGCCCCTCATAAGGGCGTTGTGCCGTTTTATAATCGGCGATGTAATACATCTGCAGGCTGAGCGTAGTATCATGCGCCAACCGGTGCATAGCCACGTTATTCAGTTTAAACAGATCAATAACCTTACCCCATGCCTGCGGGATGATGTAGGCAACCGGTTTATCTGCAGCAGCGGTGGTTTTGTACGTGTTGAAGAATTTTACGGTTTTGGTGTAAGGCTTGGTCCTGTCATAATACAGGCGGTTGAGGCCGCTCACCTCGCTGGTTTTGTAAGCCGCTTCATAGCCTTTAAAGGTGATCGTATCCACCTTTTTTTCATCAAGCGCCCAGGCCAGGCCAAAGGTTGTTTGTTTACTTACTTCTGCATCTACCTTTTTACGCAGATCGCCTATTACCCTGGCATCGCGCTGGCAAATGCCGATAAGTTGCTGCATAAAGTTATAAGTAGCGTATAGGCGCTTATCAAATGGTTTCAGCATGTGCGTCTCCGTCATGTAACTGATCATGTTGTGCTGGGCGGCAAAGCCGGTAGAAAAACGCGGCGTTTCCATAAAACTTACAATACCACTATCCGGCAACCCACTTTCCCCCGCACCATAGGGGATCATTTCGAATCCGCTTTTTTTCATGCCTTTGTATAGGTCAGCGGTCATCGTATTGGCGGTATAGGCGGCTAACAAAGGGTTCTGTTTATCCTTTTGGGTTTCTATCAGCGTCATTACATACTGATAATCTGCACCGTCGCTTACGTGGTTATCTAACAGCACTTCCGGCTGCCAGGTATTCAGGATTTGCGCAAAAGCCAGGGCATTGCGGCTATCGGCTTTTATAAAATCGCGGTTGAGATCAAGGTTGCGGTAATTACCGCGGAAACCATATGCCTGCGGACCGTTCTGGTTAGCGCGCGACTGCCCCCTGTTCATGTTGCCATCTATATTATAAACGGCTATCATGCAGATCACCACATCCTTTGGCAGGGTATTATTTTTTAAAAGATCGCGGGAAAGCATCATGCTGGCATCTATCCCTTCCGGCTCGCCAGGATGGATGCCGTTGTTGATAAGCAGTACACGTTTATTTTGCTTTTTGACAGCAGCCGGGTCGAAGACTTTATCTTTTGAAAGAACGATCAAAGTTAGGGGCTTACCAACGTCCGTCATTCCATAATCTATCATCCGCATTTGCGGGTATAATTTGGCTAGTTTGCTGTAATAAGCAATAACCTCGGCATGCGTTGCGGAGTAGTTTTTGTTCTTACTTAATTCAAAGGGGGTAAGCTGGGCATATGAAGCGATAGCGTAAAAGCAGCTAAATAATAATGCAATAGTTCTTTTCATGTCAAATTGGCCTTAGCCCGTTTTATTTGCAGATGAAATTTCCGCCTGTAATTTTTTTGGGAGGCTCTTCAAAACCAGGCCGTAAGAATGATCTATCATTTCGCAGAGCTGTTTACGGGTTAAAGTGCCGCTCATGTAAACCGTGTTCCAGTGCGCTTTATTCATGTGGTATCCGGGTTTTACCTCGGTATGGTGCTCTCTTAGTTCGCTGGCAAGTTCCGGGTCGCATTTTGCGTTAAAATGGTGCCCGTCTTCCAACCCCGCCAGCAGGAATATTTTACCACCCACTTTAAATACCAGCGTGTCCTCTCCAAATGGAAACGTTTCCGTCACCGCCTTTTTTTCCAGGCAATAATCGCGCAGCTCTTCTATATTCAAATTAATTTCCCTTAATCGATTTATCGTAGCTATTCTCGTAACCAAAATTATACTTCAGGCCAATAGTTACCTGGCGGTACTGGTCGGCCGCATTATTTTTAAACTGTCCTGTCGGGTCATTATAGCCATCAAGGCCCTCGCCAATTGTAAAGGTGTGTTCATAACCTAGCGTGATGCCAAATTTAGGCACTCCGTAATAATCAAAAACTTTAAATTCGTACCCCACCCGCAGCGGCACTGCAAAACTCATACTTTTATCTACCCCCGGAAATTTATAATTGGGTACAACAAGGCTGTAGCGATTAGTTGTAACATTGTTAAAAACTATGCCTGCACCAATTCCCCCATAAAAATTCTTTAGGATATTAAAAAAACCATTTCGCTCGTAATCTAAGGCATCCCCCAACTGGTAATCCACATGCAGCAATAAAGCTTTGTATTTGTTGTTAAATTTACGGGTATACAGGTCATCACTAATATTGTCGCCGCCGCCGCGTAGCGTACCCGTTTGAAATTCAAGTGCAACAGGTATGTAGGGGTTGTAGTAAAATGTAAAATCTGCATGATAACCCAGATCACTATAGTTCTTTTTTAAGTCGGCAAGCGGCTTTAAATAGCTTACGCCTATACCAAACCCAAAAGAATTATAATTGTACCCGCCCTGGGCTTTAGCTGCCAACGATGTTATCGTAACGGCAACCAATAATATGTACTTTTTCAACGTGATTAAGTTAAGATTATTTCCAATTTTGCGCACTAAACACCCTCACCAAAATTTTTGACTAATATAGGCTTTATATGGATTTTCACACAGGTTTAAGTTTCACTGCAACGGAAAGATTTTTGCGTTATGTAACCATCGATACGCAGTCCGACCCAAATTCGCTCACCTGCCCTTCTACCGAAAAGCAAAAGGACCTGGGGCGACTGCTGGTTAAGGAATTGTTGCAAATGGGCGTAACCGATGCTCACCTGGATGAACATGGTTATGTGTATGCTACCATACCTGCTAATTCTGATAAAATGCAGGTGCCGGTGATCTGTTTTTGCTCACATATGGATACCGCGCCAGATTGCAGCGGAAAGGATGTAAAGCCGCTGGTGCACTTGAATTATGATGGTGCCGATATCGTTTTGCCGGACGATAGTTCCCAAATACTCCGGATGGCGGATCACCCCGACCTGCAAAATCAGCTCGGTAATGCCATCATCACCGCATCTGGAAGTACCTTGCTTGGGGCCGATAACAAGGCCGGCGTTGCCGAAATTATGGATGCCTGTTACCAGTTGATGACCCATACCGAACTAAAGCACGGTACAGTTAAAATATTATTTACACCCGATGAGGAAATTGGCCGGGGTGTGGATATGGCCGATATAGAAAAGATTGGCGCTTTTGCCTGTTATACTATAGATGGTGAAAGCGCAGGCAACATGGAGAATGAAACATTTTCTGCAGACGGTGCACGTTTAACGATCAACGGTGTTAGCTCGCACCCGGGCTTTGCCAAAGGTAAAATGGAGAGTGCCATCAAAATAGCCGGCCAGATCATTGCTGCTTTACCCGCCGGATTATCGCCTGAAGCAACCGAAGGTATGCAGGGCTTTGTGCACCCGGTAGATATGGCAGGGCATGTAGAAACAGCTACGATTGATTTTATCATCCGGGATTTTGAAGAAGAATTATTGCTGAGTCACGCCAACGTGATCAGGAAAACCGCTGAGGAAGTTTTGGATGCCTATCCAAATTCTACGTATACACTGGAGGTGAAACAACAATACCGCAACATGAAAAATGTGCTGGCACAGCATCCGCAGATAGTTGATTACGGCATGCAAGCCATCCGCCGCGCTGGACTGGAAGCCAGGCTGTGCAGCATCCGCGGCGGTACCGATGGCTCAAGACTATCGTTCATGGGCCTGCCAACCCCAAACATTTTTGCCGGGGAACATGCCTTTCATGGCAAACAGGAATGGGTAAGCGTGGAGGATATGCAAAAAGCCGTGGAAACCATTTTGCATTTGTGTATGATTTGGGAAGAGAATAGCCCTTCAGCCTTATAAAGGGAGCTTTCGGTTTGGCGGCCTAGTACGCGCTTTTTAATTTGTCATCCTGACGAAGGAAGGATCTGTTAAGCGCCAATCCTGCCATGTATATAGGATCGCCATGTTCATCAACAGATGCTTCCTTCGTCAGCATGACAAACCGAAATTAATAGAGTAAATTATCATACGGGTACCTTTCGGTATGGATAGTTTTCACGGCATCGTACAGCATGGTTTTAAATTCCTCTACATTCTCTTTTTCTGTAGCAGAAATAAATATTGCCGGTGCATTATTTTTCGCCATCCAGCTGTGGTTAAAGTCGTCCATGGTCAATGGCGTTTCTTTAATATCGATGTTATGATCTGCCGGGTTAAAGGCATCTATCTTATTAAAAACGGTGATGGTTTTTTTATCAACCACCTTTAGTTCTTTCAGCGTTTCATTAACCGTACGGATCTGATCTTCGAAAGTTGGGTGCGACACATCCACCACGTGGATCAAAATGTCAGCTTCACGTACTTCGTCCAGGGTAGATTTAAAACACTCTACCAAATGGTGAGGCAATTTGCGGATAAATCCAACCGTATCCGATAGCAGGAAGGGAACATTTTCTATCACCACTTTGCGCACGGTAGTATCCAGCGTAGCAAACAGCTTGTTCTCGGCAAATACGTCAGATTTGGCGAGCATGTTCATGATGGTTGATTTACCCACGTTGGTATATCCAACCAATGCCACACGGATCAGCTGCTGGCGGTTCTTGCGCTGCGTTTCATTCTGCCGGTCGATCAGCTTAAGGCGTTCTTTTAATAACGAGATCTTATTCAAGATCAAACGCCTGTCGGTTTCTATTTGCGATTCACCGGGTCCGCGCATCCCGATACCACCCTTCTGGCGTTCTAAGTGAGTCCACAAACGGGTTAGGCGTGGCAACAGGTATTGTAATTGTGCCAGCTCCACCTGTGTTTTGGCCTGTGCGGTTTGTGCCCGCCCGGCAAAAATATCCAGGATAAGGTTACTTCGGTCTAAAACCTTCACCTGCAATTCCCGCTCAATGTTGCGCAATTGCGAAGGCGTTAGCTCGTCGTCGAAAACAACAATATCTATCTCCTCAGCGGTAACATATTCTTTAATTTCTTCCAGTTTACCGGTACCCACAAAAGTGGCACGCTCCGGGCGCTGTAATTTTTGGGTAAAAGTATGCACAGTGAGGCCGCCGGCGGTGGCAACCAAAAATTCAAGTTCTTCCAAATACTCTTTTTCCCGTGCTTCGGTTTCATTGGGGGTGATCACACCTACCAGCACTACCTTCTCCTGCTTCACAGCAGTATCATAAAATTTTTGCTTCATAAATAAATTAACATGCAAAGATAAGCATATAGTAAAGATGTACAGCGGAATATGCTTTTTGTGTGCGCTATTACGCCGATATATGGCAAAACCAGGCAAAACGATCGATCTCTAGTATGCCAAACGGTCTAATTATTTAATAAGATCAAGATAGGGCTTTACAGCCGGATAAAGAAACCTGAGCCATATCATGCCCCGTGCGAAAAAAAAATTTTCAACGCGGGTGCTATCTCAATGCCTTTTTGATCGCAGCATCCGTTACCGTCGCCATAATTTTATAGCCTGCTACATTGGGGTGTACGCCATCTAGTGTCAGCTCCGCTTTTTGGCCGTTAGTTTGGCTATCAACAAGCGGGGTAAAATAATCCAGCAGTGTGAGGTTATTTGCGGTGGCATAGGTTTTAATAAGCTTATTAAGTGCAATGATCTTCCCGGCAGGTTCAAGGCCCCTGCGCCAGGGGTAATCAAATACCGGCAAATATGCACACAGGATCACTTTAATGTGGTTAACCTGGGCCAGTTCCGTCATCGACCGGATGTTATCCATAATTCTTTCATTGGTAACATGGCCGGTTGTGCCGGCAATATCATTACTTCCCGCCAAAATAATTACCGCTTTTGGTTTAAGACCGATCACATCCTGCCTGAAACGCAGCAAGAGTTGCGGTGAGATCTGCCCGCTTACCCCCCTGTCTATATAGTTTTTATTGTTAAAATATTCGGGTACCAGCACTTTCCAACGCTCAAAAATAGAACTGCCTAAAAACACCACTCTGTGCTCATCTCGCGCCGGGGTAGGCAAAACCGAATTTTCTGCTGCATAATGGCGCAGATCGGCCCAATCATCTGCAAAATCCTCCTTTGCGGCTACGCTCGGCGCGGGTTTTACCATATCCGTTTTAGACTGTTGGGCAAAAGAGGATGCGGTTAATAGGAGGGCTGGTATCAGCAGGGTGAATTTCATAGCAGATGGGTTGATGTAATTCCAGCAAATTTATTCTTTTCTACTATCAGGAAAGGGTTAAACAGCTAATTTCTAACAGATATTTAATATATTTATATGGTTAATCGCCTTATTATGAAAACCGCTAAATTGCTGCTTCTACTAGTGCTTTGTGCAGGTATTCTTGCTTTTACCCAAAAGGAAGCAACTGACAAATGGGAAAAGCTTTTTAACGGGAAAGACCTCACTGGTTGGGATACCTATATTGGTCCAGATCTGGACGATAAAGGAAAGCCGGTAAACAATGTGCCTATCGGTTTGAACAACGACCCTAAAGGCGTTTTTACGATTGTGAAAGAAGACGGCGAACGTGCCATCCGCATCTCGGGCGAAAACTGGGGCGGCATCTCCACCAAAAAGGAATATCAGAATTACCACCTGCAGCTGGAATTTAAATGGGGCAAACTATCCTGGGGGCAAAAGAAAGGCCAGAAGATGGATAGCGGCGTATTGTACCACGCAACCGGCAAACACGGTGCCGACTATGGCGCATGGATGCGCTCGCAGGAGTTCCAGGTAGAAGAAGGTAACTGCGGTGATTATTGGGGCGTAGCTGGCGCAACTGCCGAAATCCCCGTGATAGTGCGCTACGGTAAAGAATATGTTTACAACGTAGGTGGTATACTGACAACCTTTGCCGAGGGTGGCAAAGCCGGAAGGCATTGCACAAAGTGTGGCAATGCTGAAACCCCCACTGGCGAGTGGAACACGCTGGACCTGTATTGCAGCGGCGATACCAGTATCCACGTGATCAATGATAAGGTGATGATGGTACTTTACCACCTTAAACAACCTGAAAATGGCAAAATGCTGCCCCTAACAAAAGGCAAGATCCAGATCCAATCGGAAGGGGCCGAGATCTTTTACCGGCAGATAAAGATTCAGCCCATCAGTCAGCTGCCGCCGGAACTGGTAAAGCAGTGAACTAAACCTATAATCAATTACCTCTTTGCCGGCATGCTTTACTTAAATTTATTCTTCAATGCAGCCAGTTTGCTCATCATATCCATTTCCGGTTCGGCCTGTGATTTTGCGGGGCGTTGGGCAATTGGCTTTTGAGCGGGCTTGGTTTTAGTTCCGGCAGGGTTACTTGAAAACGATCCTGCGGTTTTTTTAGCCACAGGCGCTTCGCGTTTTTCGTTTTCTTTCATAGATAATGAAATGCGCTTGCGGTTAGCATCTACCTCAGTTACGGTTACCTCTACTTTTTGGTGTACTTTTAAAACTTCGTTAGGGTCCTTAATATAACGATTGGTGATCTGGCTCAAATGTACCAACCCGTCCTGGTGTACACCTATATCAACAAAGGCTCCAAAGTTGGTAATATTGGTTACAATGCCCGGCAGTTTCATCCCAACCTTAAGGTCGCCGATGGCGTTTACGCCTTCGGTAAAACTGAATGCTTCAAATTGCTCACGCGGGTCGCGCCCGGGTTTGGCCAGTTCGGCCATTATATCATTCAAAGTCGGTAATCCAACCGTGTCTGAAATATATTTTTGCAGCGGGATAGATTTCCGCAGTTTCTCATCACGCATCAGGTCCAGTACTTTGCAATTGATGTCTTTGGCCATTTGCTCCACCAAAGCATAGCGCTCCGGGTGAACTGCGCTGGTATCCAAAGGGTTTTCCGCTCCGCGGATGCGCAGGAAACCTGCCGCCTGCTCATAAGCTTTATCGCCTAAACGGGCCACTTTCTTCAGTTGGTCGCGGCGTTTAAAAGCACCATTGGCGTTTCGGTATTCCACAATGTTCTGCGCCAGTTGCGGGCCAAGGCCCGATACATAAGCCAGGATCTGTTTGGATGCCGTATTTAATTCTACACCTACCGCATTTACCGCGCTTACAACGGTATCATCCAGCGAGGTTTGCAATTTGTTCTGGTCCACATCGTGCTGGTACTGGCCCACCCCGATAGATTTTGGATCGATCTTTACCAATTCGGCAAGCGGATCCATCAGTCGCCGGCCGATAGAAACAGCGCCTCTTACCGTAATATCCTTATCCGGAAACTCCTCTCTAGCCACATCCGATGCCGAATAGATAGAAGCACCGCTTTCGTTCACCATGACGATGACTGCCCCCGGGAGGTTAAGGTTTTTTACAAAAACCTCTGTTTCGCGGCCGGCGGTGCCGTTGCCAATGGCAATGGCCTCAATTTTATATCTTTCAAATAAATGCTGAACAGTTTTCTCTGCTTCCTTTGCCTGGCCCGCACCAGTATGTGGGTAAATGGCCGTATTTTCCAATAACTGCCCCTGTTCGTCTAAAACAACCAGCTTACATCCTGTACGGAATCCCGGATCTATTGCCATAATACGTTTCTGACCGAGCGGTGCACCTAATAATAACTGGCGGGCATTCTCCGCAAATACACGGATCGCTTCTTCGTCGGCCTTCTTTTTTGTGAGCAGGCGAATCTCTGTTTCCATAGAGGGCTTAAGCAGGCGCTTATAGCCATCACCAATAGCCAGCTGCACCTGTGATGAGGCAGCACCACGCCCTTTTATAAATTCACTTTCCAGCAGGTGCAATGCATCTTCTTCGGTTGGTTTAATATCCAGCCACAGGATCTCTTCTTTTTCACCCCGGCGCATGGCCAGGATGCGGTGAGAGGGGGCTGATTTAACCGGCTCGGTCCAGTCGAAATAATCTTTGTATTTGATGCCTTCCACTTCTTTACCATCCGCCACTTTTGATTGAAAAGTGCCTTTTTCGGTAAACAGCTGGCGCATTTTTGCGCGGGTTTCGGCATGTTCAGATATATGTTCTGCTATGATATCGCGGGCTCCGGCTAAAGCTTCCTCCATACTGGCAACGCCCTTTTCGGCATCAATATATTTGCCTGCCTCCAGTTCGGGATCCAAATTCTTTTGTTCCAGCAATACATCCGCCAAAGGCTGCAGGCCTTTTTCGCGGGCGGCGGTTGCACGGGTTTTGCGTTTGGGGCGGTAAGGCAAATAAATGTCTTCCAGCTGCACCATGGTTTCTGCTGCATTGATCTGCGCCGTCAATTCCGGTGTAAGCTTAGCCATATCAGTGAGCGATTTAAGGATAGCCTCGCGGCGTTTATCCAGTTCGCGCAGTTGCTGCACGCGGTCGCGGATGGCGGCTACCTGCACCTCATCTAAACTGCCGGTAACCTCTTTGCGGTAGCGGGAGATAAAAGGCACAGTTGCACCCTCATCCAAAAGGGCTATAGTGGCAGTAACTTGTTTGGAGCTTACAGCAAGTTCCTGTGCTATTTTAATATCATGATTGATCATACATTCAATTTCAGGATTGCGAAGTTGAGGGTATTTGCGGAGAAAGCCAAAAAAAGGTTGTTAACAAACAGTTACATCTTGCCCGTTATCTCCTGTGAGATCGGTCAATTGACAATGGAAAACCAATTGTCATGCCGGGGGGGGAGCGGCAGCAACTGGGGGTCTTCTTAAAGCGAAAGCTGGTAAACCTTACGATTACTACCCAAGAGTCACCAATTGTCATTCTGACGAAGGAAGAATCTGTTAAACGCCATGCTTACGTTTGCCTATCGGTTAACAGATGCTTCGTGCCTCAGCATGACAAGGTTGCTTCAGCAAGGAAGAATCCGTTAAACGCCATGCTTAGTTTGCCTATCGGTTAACAGATGCTTCGTACCTCAGCATGACAAGGTTGTTTTTTTCCCAATTGTCATCCTGACAAAGGAAGGATCTGTTAAACGCCCTGCATTGTGCGTGATGCCTATCGGTTAACAGATGCTTCGTGCCTCAGCATGACAAGGTTGTTTTTTTCCCAATTGTCATCCTGACGAAGGAAGGATCTACTAAACGCCCCGCATTGTGCGCGATCCCTATCGGTTAACAGATGCTTCGTTCCTCAGCATGACAACGTTGTTCTTTTCCCAATTGTCATCCTGACGAAGGAAGGATCTGTTAAACGCCCTGCATTGTGCGTGATGCCTATCGGTTAACAGATGCTTCGTGCCTCAGCATGACAAGGTTGTTTTTTTCCCAATTGTCATCCTGACGAAGGAAGGATCTGTTAAACGCCCTGCATTGTGCGTGATGCCTATCGGTTAACAGATGCTTCGTGCCTCAGCATGACAAGGTTGTTTTTTTCCCAATTGTCATCCTGACGAAGGAAGGATCTGTTAAACGCCCTGCATTGTGCGTGATGTCTACCGGTTAACAGATGCTTCGTGCCTCAGTAGCAAGTTGGTCAGCGCATTCCAGGATTTAAAACCAAAAAAGCCACCGCTTACGCGATGGCTCCTGGTGAACTATATGTTGAACTTTTGCAAAAGTAAATGCTTACAGCGTGGCTACTTCGTTTTTAGCCGGAGTGAATTTGTTGGTCACCTTTTCGGTTTTGTTAGTAGCAGCTAAGGTGCTGGCGTTAACACTGGCCGACTGGTCGCGGGTTACGCTATACTCGGTTACGGTACCGCTTACATCGGCTTTAGCCCGGTCGTTTACCGTAATGCTGGCTTTGTAGGCATCCAGGTTGAGTTTGGCTGATGCATTGTTATACAGGTTAACATCCAGATCGATCTTTGACAGGTTACCGAAAGATTTAACTTCTGCATTATCGTATGCGTTGATGGTGCGCAGGTCGGCAGCGGTTACCCAAACTACTAAAGTTCTGGCGTCGTATGAGGCAATGCTCAATGTGCCGTTATCGCTTTTTACTACTGCATTTTCTGCATAGAATTTATTGTAAACCTTTACCTGGTCGGCGCTGCCGTCTGAAACGAACAACTGCACATTACCGCGGATCTCGATCCTGCTGATCTGGCTTACATTGTTTAAAGTGGTTACTTCTTCTTTGGCTTTATCATTGGTGCCGGCGAAGGTGCTGCTTACTGTACCTAAGGCTAAAGTGAAGATGGTGGCGATGGTGAATATTTGAGTTTTCATGATGATTAATATTTTGATTATGAGTGTTATTATGTTTTCGCTATTTATTAAATACACCCATATGACGACCTCAAACGAGAAACGTTACAGCCAGATCCGGCCTAATAGATGTACGGCGGATTTATATCGGTAAACGGCAGATTGGAGTCGGTGAAAAAGCGGAAACAAGATTGGTCAGCTTTTTAGATTTGACCAATCCGAAGGATTTAGGCAATGTATAAGGTTACTAACCATTCCGCGCCAGACGAGCAACTAAATGTATTACTGTAATTCAAAACAGCACAATGATTTTGGGATATATAAAGTTTTGCTTCCCCTTGAGGGCGCAGGGGGGCTTAGAAAGGCACAATCACCTTGAAACTTAAATTACGGCCAATATTGTAGATGCCCAGGCGGCCATTCGGCGAACTATTATAATATTCAAAATATTTTAAACGGTTCAGGTTAGATTGATATGCCACATCAAACAAATTATCGGCCTGTAAAAAGAGCTCGCAAAAGGGCTTGCCGCCCTTGCGGGTAAGCGTTGCACCAATACCGGTATTGATAAGCGTGTAGCCGGGTGTTGCTGTTTCGGTATTGTTAAGGGCATAAAAATTGTTTTGAGTTGCATAAGCATCTGCCTCGGCCCGTAAATAGATTTTACTGAATATGCCATAGGTGCCCTGGAGTTTTAGCATCAGCTGCGAGCGCAGGTGCAGGGGCGGGATAAAGGGTAAGTATTTGGCCGCCCCGCCAGATTGTTTAATAAGTGCCTCGTTTTGGTTGATCCCCGTTACCCAGGCCAGGCTGTTGTTGAGCGATAACCATTTGATACCATGGGGATGCAGGTTCAGGCTGAATTCTGCGCCGTAGAGCCTGGCTTTAGATTGCTGGTATTGGTAGGTGCTGTTCCCCGCAACAATAATTACCGGGTTGCCGTTGGCATCGTCCAGCCGGGATTGGTAGATAAAGTTTTGCACCTGGTTATTAAATAGCTCCACCATGATATCGGCATCCTTCAGGTATGCAATGAAGCCCAGGTCTTCCTGTAAGTTAAATTCCGGCACAAAGCTGCGGTTGCCGAGGTAAACAATATGTGCACCCGGATCAAGGCCGTTGCTGCCAATTTCGGTAATGTTTGGTGCCCGGTAACCGCGGGCGATATTGGCTTTTAGCAATAAGCGTTCGCTCAGGTTATAAGTGAGGCCAAGGCTTCCTGAAACGCCATGATAGTGATAATCAAAATTGGGGAACTGCAGTTTGGCGCCTGGTGAACCAGGTATTGCTTTTTGTTCGAAGCCATTGGCGGCATTTGGGCCTACATAAAAATCTTCCCAACGAATGTTACGGGTATCGTACCGGATGCCGCCTGATATATCCACTTTGCCAAGCGTTTTTTTGGCGAAGAAAAAGCCGCCTGCATCAAACAGGTTGTAATCCGGGATAGGGAAATCGGTTGCGGCCTTGCTGCGGTTAGTTTGATAAATGCCGTTGATGCCAAACGAGGTTTCTATCCCGGCAAATAAGGGCGGACTGTAGCGCAGATCGTAATTAAAAGTGTTCAGGGTAACGTATAGCCCGGCCTGTTGCGGCAGGGTTGGGTGGTTGTATTCGCGCCTTATGCTTTGCTGCCCACCGATTGACAGGTCCAGGATGCCATCGCCCAGCTTAAACTCGTTTTTATTATAGATCCGGTAATGTTGAATATGCTGATACAACGGACTAATGGCATATGAACTGAGCCGGGCTGCAGAAACCACTGGCCGGTCTTTAATATCATCGGCAGCACTTTCTGCAACCTGCATGGTAAATTTGCGGGTAAGCGAATCGCGGCTGCCATCGGGGATCTCCTGCTGATTGTTGTAAACCGTTGCCGCCAGTTGTGAATAACCCCATTTTTTATCAGTACGAAGCATGCCGGAAACAATGTATTCGCGGAAACCCGAATTATAAACAGGGCCATCTATCGTGTTTTGGTAATCGCGGGCCATTTTGCCGCTTGCCCGGAACGCATACTTCCAGTCGTTTTTTTTGTACGATAAACCCAGTGACGAAGCGATTAAACCGTTATTGGTATGATAATCGGTTACCCAGTCACCTTTCAGCTTCCCGTCCTCTCCATTCGGAATATATGGAATAAGGTTGATCACCCCTGCCAGGGCGTCCGATCCGTAGGTTAAACTGGCGGGGCCTTTGATCACTTCTGCACGGGAAATGCCATACTGATCTATCTCGATGCCATGCTCATCGCCCCATTGCTGCCCCTCCTGGCGAATGCCGTCATACAGGGTTAACACACGGTTGTACCCCAGTCCACGGATAAAAGGCTTGGAGATATTTGGCCCCGTAGTAACCGCTGTAACGCCCGGCACCCCTTTAATAATGGCATCTATTATATTATTGTTCACGTTTTGGTCGATCTCCTTTTTAGTCAGCACTACAATAGGCACGGGGTTACTACGGAGCTGTGTTGCGCGCGATACCCCGGTAACCACTACCTCGCTCAGGGCTGAACTACCCTCCTTAAGATCTGCAGAACGGGTGGCTGCCTGCCCGGCAACGATGGTTACTTTAATTCGTTCGGAATAATACCCCAGGCGGGAAAACAGAGCAAGGTATTCACCGGGAGCCAGATTTTTGATCTCGTAAAAGCCCTGCTCATTGGCGGTGGTGCCATGCCGGGTGCCGGCCAGGGTGATTGTGCCATAGGCCAGGGGGCTGTTGCCTGCGGTGATTTTTCCGCTCAGGCTGCCGGTTTGTGCAAAAGAATTTCCGGCGATGAAAAATAACAATATAGCCAGGAGGAGGTTACGCATGATATTATTTATTGTACAAACGTATAAATTAAATTATACAAAACATATAAATATAATTAGGGCAGACTAATTATATTTATAACGGGCCAATTTTGTTTATGTTTGTAATACCCAATAAATGAATATGCATACGCTATCTGAGGAGAACTATTTAAAATGTATTTATCGCCTTTGGCAGGATCGGGGTGAGAAAATAACGCCTACGGCCATTGCCGAATCGTTGGGTAACAACCCGGCCTCGGTTGTGGATATGATCCGCAAGCTAACGGATAAGCAATTGATAGCATATGATAAAAAGAAAGGCGTTGAACTTACTACCCAGGGGCAGAAAGATGCCGTGCTGATTGTTCGCCGCCACCGGCTTTGGGAGGTGTTTCTATTAGAAAAACTGGGCTACCATTGGGATGAGATCCATGATATTGCCGAAGAGTTGGAGCATATTAAAGATACATCCCTGGCCGACAGGCTGGATAAATTCCTGGGCTTCCCGGAGTACGATCCGCATGGTGATCCTATCCCGAAAGCTAACGGTAAAATGGCCAAAAGATCATCAACTACCCTGGCTGATTTAAAGCCGGGAACCCATTGCCGTATCTCTGCCGTTAAAGACACCAGCAGTGCTTTTTTGCAATACCTGCAAAAGCTTGATATCAACATCGGCACCATGGTGCAGCTGGTAGAAAAGATTCAGTATGACAGTTCACTGGTGATCAGCATTGCCGATGGCGCCAACACAACGGTATCGCAAAAATTTGGAGAGAATATTTTGGTGGACTTGTAAAGACTGGTTTTTAAACAGCAGAGGAAACGGAAATGACGCAGAGCATCACAGGGTCTGCAATTGGCAAGAAGCTGTTTGAAGTAAGTACGTTTGAATTACACCGCCATTTGCCAATATTACAGACATAACTTCAATTCGTGAAATTCGATTTATTCGAAAAATTCGTATTCACTCAATAAAATCTACATGGGGTTTTAATCCAGGCGGTGATCGGTAGTTTCTTCTTCCGACTCTTTATGGTGGTATTTATACTGCATAATGACCAGGATGGTGGCGGCACTAAACATCAGCGTAGGGATCACGGCTATGATCAGGCGCCAGGTTTGGTGCGAATTAATAGCCTTATTAATGGTGTTCACACCCACCGCAACCATACCGATGAAGATCATCAGCGGGAAGATTAGTTTCCGGTTTTCGGGAGTTGCCATAATTTAAAGGTATACAAAAATTTGGATTAAAATAAAATAATTTTTTATAACCCAATGATAGTGAGGTGATCCGGAAAGCTTATCTCTTCTTCAAAAATTCCGTTCTCAGCACAATGCTCATTCCGTCAATCTTGCAATCTACTTCTTCCTCGTTATCGGTAAGGCGAATCTTTTTTACAAGCGTGCCTTGTTTCAGCGTAGTGCCGCCGCCTTTTACTTTCAGGCTTTTGATTAGCGTTACGCTATCGCCATCTTTCAATTGATTGCCATTGCTGTCTTTTACGATTAACTCTTCCATTGTGATTGTTTGGCGGCAAATCTACACAGATAAAACCGCATCTTCCCACTTTGATGCACTTAACGATGTAAACCCCGGGCAAAATCGTTTTTAGGTATAAAATTTCCATCAAACCTCTTTTTGCGATAATCTGCTGTTTAAAAACAGTAATATTGGTTAAACTGCTAAATTGCGCCTGATTAGCCATTCATGAAAAAACGCTTCGCCCCCATCCTGCTGTTCCTGTTTACCGGCGCTTCGGCACAAAAACTGGAAACCTTAACCATCGAAAAAATCATGCGCGATCCGAAATGGATGGGCGTATCGCCGTCAAACGTTCGCTGGAGCGACGATAGCAAAAAGCTCTATTTCGATTGGAACCCCAAAAATACTGAGCGCGACGACCGCTATTTTATAACGCCCACCAACACCAAACCGCGCGAAGTTGCCAAAGATGAGCTGCGCGAACTGGTATCTGAAAACGGCAGTTTCAACAAGAAATTTACCCTTAAAACGTTTGAGCGTAACGATGACATTTTTCTGGAGGACCTCAAAACCGGCGCGGTAAGGCAACTTACCAGCACAACCGACCAGGAAGCAAACCCGGTTTTTACCGGAGACGAAAAAGCTATTATATTCACAAAGGGTAGTAACCTCTACCAGCTTAGCCTTGCTAAGGGTGAGTTGGTGCAGTTGACCAACTTCGTAAAAACGGCTTCTGCTCCCAAAAAAAATACTGATAACCAACAGGAGAAATTCCTGAAACAACAGCAGCTGGAACTTTTTGATATCATCAAAGTGAACGAAAAGGACCGCAAGCTGGATAGCGCTGAGAGTAAACTTACGCAGCCCGATAAGCTGAAGGAGCTGGTATTTGGCGATAAACGGGTTACGGCCGTAAAGGCAAGTCCGGATGGGCGATACATCACCTATCGTTTGGTGCAGCCTGCTGAAGGTGACAAAAGAGCAATTGTGCCCAACTATGTAACCGCATCGGGCTTTACGGAAGACATCCCCAACCGGACGAAGGTTGGCGCAGCGCAATCTACATCGGTTAGCTACGTTTTCGATACGCTGCGCGATAGCGTTTATGTCATCAATACGAAAGATCTGCCGGGGATTAAAGACCTGCCCGACTACCTGAAAGATTATCCAAAAGTGCTGGAAGCGCGCAAAAAAGCCAATGCGGACCGGCTGGTAGACGTAGGCGCCCCGGTTTGGAGCGAAGACGGCAAATATGCTGTGGTAGTGGTAGAATCACTGGATAATAAAGACCGCTGGATCATGAAGCTGAATGCAGCAAAAGGTACCCTAAGCCTTTTAGACCGCCAGCGCGACGAAGCCTGGATTGGCGGACCCGGTACCGGCGGCTTTTTTAGCAGCGGCAGCCTGGGTTTTATCGATAATACAAACTTTTACTATCAGAGCGAGGCAAGTGGCTATTCGCATTTATACGTGGTAAATGTGGCAACCGGCGTAAAGAAGCAGCTAACCTCCGGCCGATGGGAGGTGCAAACGCTGCACCTTTCTGTCAATAAAAAGGATTTTTATTTTACCGCCAATATCGATCACCCGGGCATCACTCATTTTTATCGTATCCCGGTAACTGGCGGTACACCGTTGAAACTCACTTCGATGAAAGGCGGTAATGAGATCTCTCTTTCGCCCGATGAAAAGTGGATCGCTATCCGTTACTCCTACTCCAACAAACCATGGGAACTTTTTATCCAGCCTAACCGGGCCGGCGCAACAGCTGTACAGGTAACCCGGTCCGCCACGGCTGAATTTAATTCGTACCCATGGAAGCAACCGGAGGTGATCAGCTTTAAGAACCGTTATGGCAGCGATATTTACGCGCGGGTTTACCAGCCTAAAACCCCTGATCCAGGTAAACCGGCCGTAGTATTTGTGCATGGCGCCGGTTACCTGCAAAACGCACACTACTGGTGGAGCAGCTACTTCCGCGAGTACATGTTTAACAATATGCTCGTAGATAATGGGTATACCGTTATGGATATCGATTATACCGCCAGCTCGGGTTATGGGCGGGACACGCGTACCGGGATTTACCGGCATATGGGTGGCAAGGATCTAACCGATCAGTCCGACGGTGTGAAATACCTGGTAGAGAAATACGGCGTTAACCCAAAGCATGTTGGTTTGTATGGCGGCTCCTACGGCGGCTTTATTACCCTGATGGCCCTGTTTACCCAGCCTGACGTTTTCGCCTCGGGCGGTGCCATCCGTTCGGTTACCGACTGGGCGCATTATAACCACAATTACACCTCCAATATCCTGAACCAGCCTTTTGAAGATGAGATAGCCTACCGCCAAAGTTCGCCCATTTACTTTGCAGACGGTTTAAAAGGTAAGTTGTTGATGCTGCATGGCATGGTAGACCAGAATGTAAACTACCAGGATATCATCCGCCTTACGCAAAAACTGATAGAGCTGCATAAAGAAAACTGGGAACTGGCTTCCTACCCAGTAGAAGACCATGGCTTTGTGCAACCCAGCAGCTGGACAGACGAGTACAAACGGATCTATAAACTGTTTGAAGAAACACTGAAGGGGAAATAAATGGAGCTGTCTCGCTCAGCTCTGCGAAAACAACCTTGAAAATTTACAAAGTTGAGACCGACTTATTAAAAAACATTTCTTTTAGATTGTTTCTAAATAGCCGATTATGCTTCATAATACCAAAACCGTTTATACCATTTGGCTTTTAATAAATACTTTTGCCTAATAAATCTGATAATCAATGAGCGAATTCAAACAAACCTTTAACTCATCACTGGGAAAAAAGCTGATCATGGCTTTAACTGGCTTGTTTTTGTGTACTTTTTTAATTGTGCACCTTGGTGGTAACCTGTTACTTTTTAGTAATGATGACGGTTACTCTTTCAATGCCTATGCAAATTTTTTAACGCATTTCCCGCCGATAGAAGTTATTGCTTACATCTTGTATCTATGCATTATTATCCATGCGGTATATGCGCTGGTTTTAACGGTTAAAAACCGCAGGGCAAGGCCGGTAGGTTATGCTGTGCAAACTAAATCGCCTGCGTCATGGTCATCAAAAAACATGGGGCTGCTGGGTTCTATCCTGTTGGTGTTCATCGTAATCCACATGGGCGATTTTTGGTTAACTTATAAATACAAGCATATTCTTGGCTTTAAACAGTATACCACCAACCAGGTAACCGGCGAAAGAAAAGTAGAAGCATTTACCCCGCCAAACCAGGAGTTCGAAAGATCATTCACTACCGATGGGGATGTGGAAATTATGCGGGTTAAAGACATCCACGCACGTGTGCAGGAGAGCTTTAGCAACCCTATCTACGTTGTATTTTACGTGATCGCGATGGGTGCTTTATCCTTCCACCTGCTGCATGGCTTCCAGAGTGCATTTCAAACAATGGGCTGGAGACACCGTAAGTACACACCGGTAGTACATTTCATCGGCACCTGGTTCTTTGGTGTAATTATACCGCTGGGCTTTGCCCTGATGCCGGTTGTATATTTTATACAGAGTTTATCAAAATAGTAATACGAATCAAGATTTCAGGAATCGAGATTTAAGACTTCAATAAACGCACATAAGACAGAGATGAGACATCAGGCCACGTTATCAAGGCACTTTGTTTTCAACTCTTTAATCTAAAATAAGAATATGAGTTTAGATGCTAAAATTCCGCAGGGCCCGCTGGCCGAAAAATGGAGCAAGCATAAATTTAACTTAAAGCTGGTTAACCCTGCTAACAAGCGTAAATATGATGTGATCATTGTTGGTACCGGTTTGGCTGGTGCATCAGCAGCGGCATCATTGGCTGAGCTTGGTTACAACGTTAAAGCGTTTTGTTTCCAGGATAGCCCTCGCCGTGCGCACTCTATTGCTGCACAGGGTGGTATCAACGGAGCAAAAAACTATCAAAACGACGGCGATAGTATTTATCGCTTGTTTTATGATACCATTAAAGGTGGCGATTACCGTGCACGTGAAGCTAACGTTTACCGCCTTGCTGAGAATTCTGTAAACATTATTGACCAGTGCGTTGCACAGGGCGTACCATTTGCCCGCGAATACGGCGGCTTATTGGATAACCGTTCATTCGGTGGTTCACAGGTATCACGTACGTTTTACGCCCGTGGTCAAACTGGCCAGCAGCTGTTGCTGGGTGCCTATTCTGCACTTAACCGCCAGATCCATTTGGGTAAGGTGAAAATGTATACCCGTACAGAAATGCTGGACGTGGTGGTTGTTGACGGACAGGCAAAAGGTATTATTACCCGTAACCTGAAGACCGGCGAAATAGAGTCTCACGGCGGCCACGCCGTACTATTGGCTACCGGTGGCTATGGTAACGTTTTTTACCTGTCAACCAATGCAATTGGTTCAAACGTAACGGCAGCATGGCGCGCTCATAAACGTGGTGCGTTCTTCGCCAATCCTTGTTATACACAAATTCACCCAACTTGTATCCCGGTAACCGGTGATCACCAGAGCAAGCTTACCCTGATGTCCGAATCGTTGCGTAACGACGGACGTGTTTGGGCGCCTAAAACTGCTGAGGTTGCAGAGAAACTGCGCAAAAAGGAAATTACTGCTGCGCAAGTGAAAGAAGATGAGCGCGATTATTTCCTGGAGCGTAAGTACCCATCGTTCGGTAACCTGGTTCCGCGTGACGTAGCTTCTCGTAATGCCAAGGAGATGACCGACGAAGGTAAAGGCGTTGGCACTACCGGTTTAGCAGTATATCTTGATTTTGCAGAAGCTATCCAGCGTTTGGGCGAAGATACCGTAAGGGCCAAATATGGTAACCTGTTTGATATGTACTATCAAATTACCGACGAAAACCCCTACAAACAGCCAATGCGTATTTACCCGGCGGTGCACTATACCATGGGTGGCCTTTGGGTGGATTATAACTTGAGCACCAACGTACCGGGCCTTTACGCCATGGGCGAGTGTAACTTTAGCGATCACGGTGCAAACCGTTTGGGTGCTTCGGCATTGATGCAGGGTTTATCAGATGGTTATTTTGTTATCCCTTACACAATAGGTGATTACCTGGCAACTATTGGCCCTAAAGCCATTGATACCAGTCACCCTGCTTTTGAGAAAACCAAACAGGAAGTAATTGCATACAATAACAAATTGCTTGCTCTAAAGGGCAATAAAACAGTGGTTGAATATCACCGCGAATTGGGCCACATTATTTGGGAGTATTGCGGCATGGCGCGTACCGAAGAGGGCCTGATAAAAGCAAAAGGACTGATCAAGGCCCTGAAGGCTGATTTTTGGGTGAATGCAATTGTAACCGGCGAAAATGATGAGGTTAACGCAGCGCTTGAAAGAGCCGGTCGTGTTGCCGACTTTATTGAACTGGGCGAATTAATGATTGATGACGCTTTGATGCGCCGTGAATCATGCGGCGGTCACTTCCGTTTAGAATCACAAACCCCGGAAGGTGAGGCACTGCGCGACGATGATAATTACGCCTTCGTTGCTGCCTGGGAGTTCAAAGGTGAAAACCAGGAAGAGGAATTGCATAAAGAAGAGCTGATCTTCGAAAATGTTAAGTTATCACAAAGAAGCTATAAATAGTACTTAGTAGCAAGTATCAGGTAGCAAGATTCTGTCTTTATACTTGATACTAAATACTTGATACCCAATCTAATATTAAGATGAGCGGAAACATGAATCTGACGCTGAAAGTATGGCGCCAAAAAAATTCACAAACGGCAGGTAAGTTTGTAACTTATAAAGCAGAAGGTATTTCTCCGGACATGTCATTCCTGGAAATGCTGGACGTGGTGAACGAAAGCCTGACTAAAAATAACGGTGAGCCAATCCATTTTGATCACGATTGCCGCGAAGGTATCTGCGGGTCTTGTTCGCTATATATCAACGGCCGGCCTCATGGTCCAAAAAAGGCAATTACTACCTGCCAGCTGCACATGCGTACTTTTAGTGATGGCGAAACCATCACTATTGAACCATGGCGCGCGGCTGCTTTCCCGGTTGTAAAAGATCTGGGTACAGATCGCTCTGCGTTCGACAGGATACAGCAGGCTGGTGGCTTTATTTCGGTAAACACCGGTGCAGCTCAGGATGCCAACGCTATCCTTATTCCGAAGGTGATTGCTGATGAGGCTTTCAACTCCGCTACCTGTATCGGTTGCGGTGCTTGCGTAGCGGCATGTAAAAATGCTTCGGCCATGTTGTTTACATCGGCAAAGATCACCCAGTTGGGCTTATTACCGCAAGGCCAGCCCGAGCGTTACAGCCGTGTACAGGCAATGGTTGCCCAGATGGACGAAGAAGGGTTTGGTAACTGTACCAATACCGGTGCCTGCGAAGCAGAATGCCCTAAAGAGATTACGCTGATGAACATTGGCCGTATGAACAATGATTATTACAGTGCAAAGCTATTCCGCGAGGAACACGCCCACGACCATACCGGCGGCGAGTAATAGCAGCTATTTGATATAAAAAAGTCCCGGCTACATTTGTAACCGGGACTTTTCAGTTCTAAACCATTGTAGCTTTAAGCTTTGGTCTTTATGCTTTTATCTATTTTGCGTTTTCACCTTTAACGGCTTTTGCAGCACTCTCCTGCAATTCAGCCATTACCGGCACTTTCTCGTAAGATTTAACCAAGTTGCCCTTTGTGTTATAAAAAGCTATGAACGGTGTGGTGCGGATCTGGTAAAACTTCTGCACCGATCCGCCGTATCCTTCTGAGCCGATCGTAATATTTGGAAATGATGCCAGCTTATATTCGTCATAAAAAGGTTTTACCATTTTAATGTCGGAAAAGGTAACCATCACAATCTGCAGATCTTTAAAGCTGTTCATCTTTGGCTTCATATCATATACCAGCTTTTGGCAGTGGCTGCAATCCGGTGCAAAATAGATAAGCATAGTTGGCTTATTCTTTTTCAGATCGGCATTAGTTGTATACGAGTTATCGATCTTCAGGATCTTATAAGGGGCAATTGCAGGCGGCTGTGCAGAACATCCAACGGCGATAAATAGGGAAAGAGCGAATAATATTTTTTTCATTTGGTATAATAGCATGCGGGCTTAATAAATATGATTATGCTTCCAGTAGTTCAAGTTGCCAGGCAATATGTTCTTCTGTTACAGGAAATAACGCATTATTGCGGATTGTATGATAAGCAGCGTCAAATATTTGCATATAATCGCCACGATCTGATGCAACAGGCTCTGCAGTCTTTTTATTATCCGCACCAACTGTTACCAACTTGCCTTCGCTTCCGGCGGGCTCTACGCCATACGCCTCGTCGTCCGGCATCATGCCTTTATCCAATTGCGCTTCCTGCACATCGGTACGGGCTTTTACAAAACTGCCTACGGTGCCGTTCACCACAAAGCCTGGCTGCTCCTCGGCCATCAGTAATCCGGCTGTTAAATAAACATTGAGCTGGTTTGGATACAACAGATGGAAGTGAAAATAATCCGGCACTTCTGAGCCTTCACGATAGATTCCGGTGGTTTTATGGAAAGAGAGCGGTTTGCCAAAAAGGGCAATAGCATTGTCAATCAAATGCGGACCAAGGTCGTATACCAATCCATTCGCCGGGGTATCTTTCGTCTCTTTAAAGCTTTTTACACCCAATTGCGCCTTGTAACGGTCCATGCGGAAGATCACCTCTTGCAGGTTGCCCAGTTGGCCGCCTTCAATAATTTTTTTGGTAGATAAAAACCCGCTATCATAGCGGCGGTTTTGATATACCATAAGGTGCTTGCCCGTTTCTCGGCTAACATCAAAAAGTTCTTTTACCTGTGCAGCAGTAGCAGCGGCAGGTTTTTCTACCAATACATGCTTACCCGCCCGCATGGCCGCAATGGTTTGCTCCAGGTGCAGGTTGTTGGGTGTATTAACGATGATCAGTTCTACTTCGGGGTCGTTAAGTAGTTCATCGGGGTTATTGTAACTGATGATCTCCGGGTAAATAGCGGGTGATTTTTTTTGATTACGCTCTACGATACCTTTTAGGGTAAAGCCCGGATGGGTATGGATAAACGGTGCATGAAATATTCTGCCCGACATCCCGAAGGCCATTAAGCCTGTAACTATTGGTGCTGCCATGTTTTTCTTTTTAGGAACCGCAAGATAAATGCTTTTATTTACAAATTAGTAAGCCGGCTCATCATCCATTCCTATCGGCGAACCATCCGGCATGGCTATTGGCCGGGTTTGCTGAAATTTCTCCGGGGTTTTTTCGAATTGGTTAATTTGCGATAGGCCAAACAGCAGGTTGGCCTTTGTATTGCCGGCTGATGTTTTTAAAGCACCTTTCATATAATTTTTCAGTTCATCAACTTGTAACAATGCAATACCCCGTACGTTATCTGCAGCACTTGTGTTAGCGGCGAGTGCCAGCAGCTGTTTTAACGTTAAAATGTTTACTAAGCGTTGTAGTTCACCTTTGTAACCGGTTGGTTGTGGCGCCTGCCAGGTTCGGGCAATCAGCTTATTTAATACCGGCAAAAGGCCGGGCTGGCCTGCATCCCGCGACTGGTATTCTATCAGCCTGGCGGCGCGTTCTGGCTGCAGCATAAACAACAGGGTGGTGCCTGCCACAGACTCTGCCGCTGCCATTGGGTCGAACGTTAGGCCGGTGCGTGATTTAAAAAGCTCCCTTGTACGCGGATAGCCCGGTGGGCGCGGAGGGATCATCGCCAGCAATTTCTCAGGAATAGCCAGGGCATCGGGCGTTAAGGTACCCATCAATGCGTCAAAGGCTTTCCACTGTTCGGCAGCGGGAATAAATTTAGTAACGGTTTGCCCATCATTTTTTAAAGCGAACGTATAGTTTAAACCGCCCAGCATTTTTGAGGCGGCCTCTGCCTGGTAGCGGTGTATCAGGTACATCGGCACCAAAACTTCTTCTATGGTAGCCATTGGCGCATCCTGCCGAATGGCTTTTGCCGAGAAGTTATCTAACACGTGTTTGCGTAAAATCATCAGCCGGTTTAGCTCCTCGGCAGCGTTTACGCCGCTATCCCAAAGGTGAGCCTGAGGGTGCGCGCCGCCCGCGGCGCGGGCATCATCATCAGAAATAAACTGGTACCCCTGTTTCAACGTTTCGCCGATGATGCCTTTTAGGGTTTCATCCTCATTTGTTCCCGCCGTGAAATCCTGGTAGCCATATAATATGGCGCGTTTATCGTATCCACCGATTTCAGTTTTGTAAGCTGCGCTGAGGTCGATAGTGCCATCGGTGCTGAGGCTGATAACCGGTGGCGGGTAATCCATCACAGAGGCCCTATCTTTGGTACTGGCAGCAAAGTTATGCTGCAAACCAAGTGTATGGCCCACCTCATGGGCAGAAAGCTGCCTTAAACGGGCAAGGGCCAGTTTCATCATTTTATCGCTGGTGGGCTTGCCATCCTCATAGGGTTGTACCAGGCCTTCGGCAATTAAAAAATCCTGCCTGTCGCGAAGCGATCCCAGTGATACCTGGCCTTTAATGATCTCGCCGGTGCGCGGATCGGTAATGGATGAGCCATATGACCATCCTCTGCTGGAGCGGTGGATCCACTGGATAATATTGTACCTCACGTCCATCGGGTCGGCATCTTCCGGCAGTAGTTTTACCAGGAAGGCATTTTTATACCCTGCGGCTTCAAAAGCCTGGTTCCACCAGGATGCGCCTTCTATCAGCGCCGAACGCACCGGCTCGGGTGCGCCGCGGTCTACATAATAAACAATAGGTTTTACAGGTTCGCTCAAGGCCAAAGTCGGGTCTTTTTTAGTCAGCCGGTGCCGGGCCAAAAGCCGCTTCACAATAGGCTGGTCTATCGGCGTAGCAAAATCCAGGTAATCGATACTGAAATAGCCAGATCTCGGGTCATAATTGCGCGGCTTATAGGTATCGTCTGGCAGTTTTATAAATGATTGGTGCATCCGCACAGTGATTGAATTGGCATCCGGTGTTACTGAGGCAATCTCGCTGCCGCTTGCCTTACCGGCCAGGGTGATCATCGCTTCAAACTCTGTATTGTAAGGAAAGCTTTTGGTATTAGGCAGGTAAACGGCCGAGCGGCTGTCATCGGCGCTAAAATTTCCCTGGTCGTTGCCGGCTAACCTGTCGGCCAGTTTGTGGCTGTCGCGCAACAAAAATGGGGTAAGGTCTATCAGCACCCGCCCGTTCTCCTCGGCAATGGCGGTGGTACCCCATATAGCCGATTGTGCAAATGCTTCGGCTACGGATTTTCGCTCATCGGCATTGTTACTTACTGCCCTGAAATTATAGTTCGGCTGTATCAACATTACTTTTGGGCCAACCCTGATAAATTTTACTATCCGGCTGTTACCTATCTGCCCGCGGTCGAGCCCAAGATCATTGGAACCTACACCCGCCGGGAGCGAATTAACATATAAAAACTCCTGGTTCAGTTGGGCAATCTCTAAATACACCTTGCCGGTTTTTTCATCCCAGTAAAAATTAAAGTAGCCGGTATATTTAGTGAGTCCCTGCGTTTTGGCCTGGATCGTTTCTGCCTTTTGGGCTTTTAACATTTGAATGGCCAGCAGGCAGAGCGCAAAGAGCAGGTAATGTTTTTTCATCTGAAAGGCTTTGGATGCCCAATATATTCATTTGCAACCCCCCAAACAACGTAAAAAACAAAAAGGGAATAAACTTTCGCCTATTCCCTTTTCCGCTTAAATCAAATTAAGCTTATTTCATGCTTTTTTGAATCGCTTCTATTTTAGCTAAATGAGCTTTTACTACCGGTAAAGTTTTGGTAGCAAATGCCATTAAGTCTGTGTCTTTGCAGTTTTTTGAACCATCTTCCAGCATATCTGCTACTTTTTTATGGCCATCTACCATTGCATCAACGTATGCTTTGTCAAATTCGGCACCAGATTTACCAGAAATTTCGGTAATTTCTTTTTGGTGCTCTTCATCTGGTGATGCAGGTAAAGTAATGTTTTTAGTCTTGGCAATAGCCATCAACTCTTCGTTGGCTTTGCTATGGTCTGTTGCCATCATAGCGCCATACTCTTTTACCTGTGCATTTACGCCTTTTTCTGCAGCTATTTTACCAAGTGCAACTTCTGTCATACCTGCGTTTGCAATCCCTGTCGCAAATTTTGCATCATTTTCATCAACTGCAATACCTGTAGAGCCATTGGTGGTTGTGTCTTTTACTGCATTTACGCTGTCGGCTGCATCTTTTGTGTCTTTTGGTGCCTGGTTACAAGCCTGGAACGATAACGCTGCGAGCGCAATCATTGCCGCTAAACTAATCTTTTTCATTTTGTAGGTTGTTTTTTGTTTTTAAGGTAACACAATTAGGCCCATTTGGTTTTGATGCATTTTGTCTGAGGTGTTTTTAAAATGGTGGCAATTATTGTTATACCTTAAAGTTTTATTATTTTTGGGACATATAAAATAAACAACATGAATTTCCCTGCCGAGTTAAAATATACAAAGGACCACGAGTGGATAAAGGTGGATGGTGATACCGCCACTATCGGAATTACTGAGTTTGCACAAGGCGAACTGGGCGATATCGTTTACATCGATATCAATACCGTAGGCCAGGAAGTTGCTAAGGAAGACGTTTTTGGAACAGTGGAAGCGGTAAAAACAGTATCTGACCTGTTTATGCCTTTGAACGGAACTGTATTGGAAATAAACCCATTGCTGGATAGCCAGCCGGAACTGGTAAATTCAGACCCATATGGCGATGGCTGGATGGTGAAGATCAGCCTGAGTGATGCTGCAGAAGCTGAAAGCCTTTTATCCGCTGATGATTATAAATCCGTTATCGGTGTTTAATGAATGGCCGATTTAAATATTACGGGCCCGCTATTTTGTGGGCCCTCTTTATTTTGACTATTTGCAGTATCCGCATGGGTGGGGTAGACCACGCACCAATGTTTTTCCCGGGGTTTGACAAACTAGTTCATTGCGGATTGTTTTTTGTACTGGCGGTATTTTACTGCGCCGGTAGTATCCGTAAGTATAAAACCAAAGAATTGCGCATTGAAATTGCCGTTAAGAATACCATTGTGCTTATTAGTTACGGTGCTTTGATAGAGGTGCTGCAGATGTATGTATTTACGTGGCGCACAGGTGATGCAACAGATCTTTTTGCAGATACAGTTGGCGCTTGTATGGGCATATTTGCAGTTTTAGTAACCACAAACGCGATAAAACATGAAAGCATTTAGATATCTCGCCATCATCGTGACACTGTTTAGCATCTCATCCTGCGGTATCTTTAAAAAAGACTGTGGATGCCCGCATTTCAGTATGAAAGCCACCCCGGCTAAAGTTTACAGAGCATAGACTTTACTGTTCAAAAATTTCACTCTTCTTATTTGGATTTAATATAAATAAAGCTACATTTGTGCTCAATATTTTCGCAGATGACACTTTCACAGCTTGAGCCAGGACAAACCGGAATAGTAAAGGAATTTACTGATATGGAAATGTCTGTTAAATTGATGGAGATGGGATGCCTCCCCGGTGAAGAAGTTAGAGTATCACGTGTTGCCCCGCTTGGCGATCCTATCGCTATTCATGTTTCGGGGTATCAGTTAAGTTTGCGCAGGTTTGAAGCATCAACCATTATTTTGCAATAGTTCCCCCGTTAGCCATTGAAAGCTGATATCAGAGTAGCATTAGTAGGCAATCCCAATACCGGTAAATCCACGTTATTTAACGCATTAACCGGACTCAATCAAAAAATAGGAAATTTTCCTGGTGTTACTGTTGATAAAAAAGTAGGTTATTCCCAACTGCCTGATGGCCGCCGTGCGGAAATTATTGATCTGCCGGGTACATACAGCTTATACCCAAAAAGTCAGGACGAATCGATCGTGTTTTCGGTACTTGCCGAAAAGGGCGGTGAGCTTGCTCCCGATCTGGTAGTGGTGATCCTGGATGCAACAAACCTTAAACGAAATCTTTTACTCTACAGCCAGGTTGCCGATCTGAAGATCCCGGTGATCATCGCTTTAAATATGAGCGACCTTGCCAAAAAAGCGGGGATCAGCATCGATATCAATTTGCTCTCCCAAAAGCTGGGGGTACCGATTATTCCGGTTTCGGCAAGGCGGCTGGAAGGAATAGCTGAATTGAAGGAGGGAATCTCCTTTGCTAACAAGTTTGCCTTGCAGCTGGAAAGCATAGATGTAAAGGGGATAGCTCCCGGGCTGATAGCAGCCATAAGTGCTGAATTAAACATCGATAACCCTTACTTTGCACTTCAGCTTGCACACCAGCACGAAACACTTAAATTTTTAACGCCTGCCCAAAGCAGCCGCATAGAGGAACTTGAGAAAGAGTACACCTTCCATTCGCAAAAGGCACAAGCCACGGAAACCATTGCGCGGTACAACTATATTAATGATGTACTTTACGATACGGTTAAAACACCGGTAACCGCATATGACGAAAGCCACAGCAATAAGATAGATAAGGTACTTACCCATAAAGTATTTGGCTTTATCATTTTCATGGGTATCCTGCTGTTTATGTTCCAGGCCATTTTTGCCTGGTCGGCGTACCCTATGTCGCTCATTGAAGATCTTTTTATCTGGATAGAGGGTGGGCTTCGTAGTGTTTTACCGGGAGGGCCACTGGCCGATCTGCTGATAGACGGCGTTGTTGCCGGGTTAAGTGGTGTGATGGTGTTTATCCCGCAGATTGCTATTTTATTTGCTTTTATTTCTATACTGGAAGATACCGGCTATATGTCGCGGGTTACGTTTATGATGGATAAGATCATGCGTAAGGTTGGCCTTAACGGAAAATCGGTAGTGCCGCTGATAGGCGGTTTTGCCTGTGCGGTGCCATCTATCATGAGTACCCGCACTATTGAGAACTGGAAGGACCGGATGATCACCATTATGGTTACGCCGCTGGTGGCCTGCTCGGCCCGGTTACCGGTTTATACTTTACTTATCGCCCTGGTGGTACCCAGCCGTAACATCTGGTGGATTTTTAATTTGCAGGGCCTTGCATTAACCGGTATGTATGTGCTGAGCCTGATATCAGCAGTAATTGTAGCCTGGGTGATGAAACACCTGCTAAAAGCCCGCGAACGTGGCTACTTCATTATGGAGCTGCCCGTTTACCGTATGCCACGCTGGAACAATGTTTTATTTTCGATGTATGAGCGGGCTAAAACCTTTGTGTTTGAGGCAGGCAAAGTGATCATAGCGGTATCGGTGATCTTATGGGTTCTGTCGTCGTACGGGCCGGGGAACCGTTTCGAAAAGATCGAGCAAAAATATAGTGCAAAAACCTATACCACCACCGTTAAGCCGGATGACCTGAAGCGCATGGTATCCTCAGAAAAGCTGGAGAACTCCTACGCCGGGGTATTAGGGCATGCCATCGAACCTGCTATCCGGCCATTAGGCTTCGATTGGAAGATAGGGATAGCGCTCATTACATCCTTTGCCGCCCGGGAAGTATTTGTAGGCACCATGGCCACTATTTACAGTGTAGAGGGCGATGCCGATAAAATAGATTCGGTACAGGATAAAATGCGCCATGCAAAAAATCCGGCAACCGGGCAACCTGTTTTTACCCTGGCGGTAGCCTTTTCATTAATGATGTTTTACGCCTTCGCTATGCAGTGTGCCAGCACGGTAGCGGTAGTTTACCGTGAAACAAAAGACTGGCGCTGGCCCGCCGCGCAATTCGCGTATATGACCGCCCTTGCTTACGGAGCAGCGTTTTTGGTTTACCATTTGCTGCGGTAGCAAACTTTAATCTGTCATCTGTTCCTAACCTTTTGCCATTCTGTTTCCACCTTTAAACGCAATAAACTATCTTTGATACAGAGGTAAACATTGGATAAAGTACAAATTCTCGAAAAATATTTGCCGAAGGAAGCGGCACCTTTAATAGGCCGCTGGATCGATTATTTTAAATGCGAGTTCAAGATCTCGCGAAACCGCGGTACTAAGTTTGGCGATTATCGGGCACCTTTTGATGGTAAAGGGCACCGCATCTCTGTAAATTTCGATTTAAACCCTTACGCTTTTTTGGTAACCACCGTGCATGAATTTGCGCACCTCCATACTTGGAACGAGCATCAGCAAAAAGCAAAACCCCATGGCATTGAGTGGAAAACAAACTTCAAAAAAATGATGCAGCCCTTTTTTGAAAAGGATGTTTTCCCGCCGGATATTAAACAAGCCATCACGAGCTATTTGAACAATCCGGCCGCTTCCAGCTGTTCGGACTTAACACTTTACCGTTCCCTGCGCAAATATGACCCGGTTAAGGAATCTGTGCATACGGTAGAAAAACTGCCGTTACAATCGGTTTTTAAATTGAAAGATGGCCGGGTATTTCGCAAAGAAGAAAAGTTGCGCAAACGTTACAAATGTATTGAGATCAGCAGCAAACGGGTTTACCTGTTTAGCCCTGTAGCGGAGGTGGAGTTGGTAGAGGGCTGAATAAGTGCTGGTAAAAAGGGTGGTTTTCATGCTTCGTATTAAGCCATACTAAATTGCCGTGTTCAAATATGGCTACACGTGAACGTCTGGTCCCTGAATTGTCAAACAGGTAGGCTCTGTTAAACAACGCAATATGATTTTGCAGGGCGAGTTTAATTTTATTATATCGCCTTATCATGTCTTCCAATTCAACTTTGTGGCCATTATTATGTGCCCGTTCCTCTACTCTTATTATATTGTCTATTAGAGATTCCAAAGCAACAAAATATAAAATAGTTCTATAGCCACCTTTGTGAGCCGCCCGGATATCGGCAATTTCAGATTTTCCTGAAAAAGTAGTTTCGAATGCCACATCGGATTTTGAAACGAGCGCATTTTTTCGCCTTTGCAATGCTTCCCTAGAAGCAGGAATATGAAATTTATAACTTCCAAATTCAGTTAAGGCGATATCATCCGGATTAATGACCGCAGTCTTTATCCTTCCGCGTTTTATCAATTGAGCAGTCAATGTTGTTTTACCGGAACCATTGGGCCCTCCAACAACTACTAATAACGGCATTATAATGGATTTATAGCTCTGATTGTTTCTTCTATTAAACGGAGATCTTCGGTGAGGTGCTTGCGTACAATAAACTTTGCCCCACTTGTATACTCCTTAACAAATAACTCGCCTTTCAATGTTTCGGGGTATAATTCATCCCGGTAAAAAATTGGGATACCTGCCTTAAGCATAGCTTCGGCACCTAAGCCGGCATCTTCATCTATACCTTTTTCTATAGGCTCTTGCTTATATATTTCTTCAAGGGTAACCATAACACTAAGATATGCTAAAATTTCAATAAAGCATCCATGCACTCTTCCAGCCTTGATTTGGCCAGGAACTGGTCTTCCAGGTCTTTATTCATTGGGATGGCGGTATCCAGGCTGGCGCAGCGCATTACCGGTGCCTCCAGGTATTTAAAAGAATGTTCGCCGATGTATGCGGCTATTTCGGCGCCAAAGCCGCTGGTTAGGGTATCTTCATGCAGAACCAGTACTCTGGAAGTTTTCTTCACCGTTTTTACCACGGCTTCCTTGTCCCAGGGTTGCAAACTGCGCAGGTCGAGGATCTCTATAGCATGTTCGGGATGTTTCTCCGCATATTCCATGGCCCAGTGCACCCCCATGCCATAAGTAACAATGCTGGCCTTTGTACCCGGGCGAACTATATTAGCCTTGCCGATCTCCACATAATAATCCTCATCCGGCACGTTGCCGGAAATGCTGCGGTATAAGGCCTTATGTTCAAAATACATCACCGGGTTTGGGTCGGCAATGGCGGCCATCAGCAAACCTTTGGCATCATCAGGGAAGGCGGGGTAAACCACTTTTAAGCCGGGCGTTTTGGTGAACCAGGCTTCGTTGGTTTGCGAGTGGAACGGCCCTGCACCGGTACCGCCGCCTGCCGGCATCCTGATCACTACATCTACCGCCTGGCCCCAGCGGTAATAAGTTTTGGCCAGGTTGTTAATGATCTGGTTGAATGCGCAGGTTACAAAATCGGCAAACTGCATTTCTACAACTGCCTTGTAGCCGTTCAATGCAAGGCCCATGGCCGTGCCTACAATGCCCGATTCGCAAATGGGCGTATTGCGTACCCGCTCTTTGCCAAACTCTTCTAAAAATCCCTGGGTTATTTTAAAGGCACCGCCGTATTCGGCAATGTCCTGCCCCATCACCACCAGGTTGGGGTGTTTGCGCATGCCCTGGCGAAGGCCATCGCTAATGGCATCTATGTATCGCTTGTTTGTTAAAGCTTCATAAGGCGGCAGCTTAGGGATGTTAAACATCCTGTACATGCTATCCAGTTCGGTTTGCAGGTGGGGAATGATGTCCGGCTCGCTGAAAACCTTTTCTATCTCTGCATCTATCAGCTTGGTGAACTCATTGCGCAGGTAAGGCACCCATTCCGGCCGCAATACTTGTTCGCTCAGCAGGTATTTTTCAAAGTTGTCCAGCGGGTCCTTTTTTTGCCATTCCGCTAACAGTTCCTGCGGAACGTATTTGGTGCCCGAGGCTTCCTCATGCCCGCGCATCCTGAACGTGATGCATTCCAGTAAAACCGGGCGGGGGTTTTGGCGCATTGCTGTTGCCAGCTGATTTACCGTGTGGTAAACCTCCAGGATGTTGTTGCCATCAATCTTCCGGCCCTCGATACCGTAACCAATGGCCCGGTCTGAGATAGATTCGCAACGGTATTGTTCTTTGGTGGGGGTGGAGAGGCCGTAGCCATTATTCTCGATCAGGAATATTACGGGCAGATCCCAAACGGCGGCAATATTAATGGCTTCGTGGAAATCCCCTTCACTGGTTGCCCCCTCGCCGCAATACACCAGGGTAACTTTTTGCTTCCCGCTGAGTTTATCGGCAAGGGCAATACCATCAGCCAGCGCCATTTGCGGGCCCAGGTGAGAGATCATCCCGATGATCTTAAATTCTTGTGTGCCGAAATGGAAAGAACGGTCGCGACCGCGGGTAAAACCAGACAGCTTACCCTGCCATTGCGCCATTAAACGGGAGATTGGAACATTGCGCGCGGTAAACACACCCAGGTTACGGTGCATAGGTAAAATGTATTCGTCGGCCTCCATAGCCAGCGTACTGCCTACGGCAATTGCCTCCTGCCCGATCCCCGAAAACCATTTGCCAATTCTGCCCTGCCGCAACAGGATCAGCATCTTCTCTTCAACTAACCGGGGCAATAATAATTTTTTGTAAAAAGTTATTAAACCGTCATTATCGATATGTTTACGGTCGAAAGTCATGTGGTAAAGCTAAGAAGTTTTTAAAACTTTGTATGTTTGAGCAATCCATCTTTTTGCTATGAAGAACCTATATGCTATATCGTTCGTAATATTTGTCGCTTTGGGCCTTACCGCCTTCGCACCCGACAGTTTTTTATTGCCCGAAAGTTTCTACCTGCATAAAGGCGATAAAATGAGCGTACACCTGCTGAGCGGAGACAACCTGAACAAAGAAGACGAAAGCCGCTACAATTCCAAAAAAACAACCAAATTCAATATTTACGAAGGCAGCAAGATGACCGACCTGCTGAAGGTTGCTAAAGACAGCGCTACCCCGGTTTTGGATTATACCGTAAATGGCAGCGGTATGGTGATGGTAGAGATGAACACAAAAGATGAGATGAATGAGTTGCCTCACGAAGATTTTGTAGCCTATTTGAGCAAACAGGGGTATGATAACTTAGCGGAAAAGGTAAAGGACGATACCAGACTTAACCTGGTTGAAAAATATCGCTACTATTTAAAAACCCTTGTTAATGTGGATAACGGTGGCGGTAATGCTTACAGCAAAGTAATGGGGAGCGAACTGGAAATTGTGTTGAAGCAAAACCCCTATAAAAAGAGCTATGGCGATGATATTACCGCGATAGTTTATTTTAAAGGTAAACCCTTAAAAACCAGCAACGTGTTTTTGTACATAAAAACGGCATCAGGCACGGTGCATCCGCAACTTTTGGCTACCGATGCCAACGGACAGGTGTTTTTTAGCCCGAGCCGCGACGGGATATACATGCTGCGCTGCATCCGCATAGAGCCTTCTGTAAAAAATGATGCCGACTTTGAAACCTGGGTGTCTACCTTCTCATTCGCGTTTAGCAACCAGGACGAGTTACCCAATACCTACAGGGAATTTGGCTTCGGCAATAAACATTAACCGCTTTGCAATGCGGAGAATTGCCAGTAACGGTAGCAGTGGCGGGATAAATGCGACTATAAAAGTTTAAGCATTTCCATATCGAACTTTGGCTTAACCGCATAGCGTACTTGTACCAGCCCTGTACTATATACCTGCTGCGATACAAACTGCAGATCTGCCTGTTCTTTTAGCTCGTCAAACAAACGTTTGCCACTGCCTAAAATAACCGGGTGGATAGCAAGCAGCAACTCCCCGATAAGATTCTTGTTGATAAAGGCTGTTGTTAAACCGGCCCCGCCAAAAAGCCAGATACTTTTCCCCGCTTCGTTCACAATGCCATTAACTGCATGGTCAAACCTGGCAGAGGGGATCACCTCCACATCCTCGTTTTTACCCGGCTGTAACGTATCGGAGAAAACATACATCTTTTTGCCCGGGAAGCTATCGGTTTGCGCACCAATCAGCTCATAACTTTTGCGGCCGATAAATATGGCATCTGTTTCTTCAAAAAAAGCAGCCATTCCATAATCCTGGTCGGTTAGGCACCAATCGTAGTCGCCGGCGGGCCCTTCAATAAACCCATCCAGGCTCACGGCCACATTCAGTATGATCTTACGCATTAGTCGTTTTGTTTGTCGGCCTTATCCCGTTCTATCCATTGTTTACTGAACGATTTATCAGCCACTACCGGCATTTCCTTAAAATTGCCCCAGGCTTTTTTAAAGAATGTTTTCAGCATGAAGTTCTTCACTTTGCCGCCAAAAAAATCGGTAAAATTGCGTTTAAGCATTCCCTTTTTCCAGAGGGCCCAGCCCCATTGTTCTAATTTGGGGCTCAGATTTTCTGTAACCGCATCGCGGCGGTTAAGCAGCAGCATTTTATGGATATCTATTTTAACCGGGCACACCTCGGTACATTTGCCGCACAGGGTAGATGCGTAACTGAGGTGTTTAAATTCTTCCATGCCGCGCATGTGCGGGGTGATTACAGATCCTATAGGCCCGCTGTATGGCGTATCATACGTATGGCCGCCAATGTTTTTATAAACCGGGCAAACGTTAAGGCAAGCGCCGCAACGAATGCAGTATAAACCCTGGCGCTGGTCTTTTTGAGCCAGCAGGTTGGTGCGGCCGTTATCCAGCAGTATTACGTACATTTCTTCGGGGCCATCAGTTTCGTCAGGCTGGCGCGGGCCGCTCAGTATGGTGTTATATACCGTAAGGTTTTGCCCCGTGCCGTGGGTTGCCAGCATTGGCCAAAAGAGATCGAGATCGGTAATGGATGGAATTAGCTTTTCTATCCCTACAACCGTGATGTGGATCTTGGGGAACGATGTAGTGAGCCTGGCATTGCCTTCATTCTCGCTGATGGCAATGCTGCCGGTATCGGCAATGATGAAATTGGCCCCGGTTACGCCAACATCGGCCTTTAAATATTTTTCGCGCAACAGCTCACGGGCTTTTTGGGTAAGCTGCTCTGGCGTGGCATCCGGCGGTGTGCCAAATTTTTCATTAAATAGCTTGGCAATATCCTCTTTGGAGAGGTGCATGGCCGGGGTAACAATATGATATGGCTTTTGGCCAAGCAATTGTACAATATATTCGCCCAGGTCGCTTTCCAATGATTCAATTTGGTTGCTTTCTAAAAATTCATTCAACTGAATTTCTTCGGTAACCATTGATTTGGATTTGATAACCGTTTTGGCGTTGGCTTTTTGAATAATGCTAAGGATCTCGCGGTTGGCTTCTTCAGCATCATTGGCCCAGATCACCTTACCTCCGCGCTTTTGGAAATTGGCTTCGAATTCCGGCAGGAATTTATCCAGATTTTCCATTACTTTCCATTTAATGGCATGGCCCTTTTTTTTGGAATTATCCAGGTTGATCATCCGCGATTGACCACGAACAACAGCCGTATCATACTTATCTATGTTATGATTGATGATCCGCCGGTGGTCCATCTCGAATGCCTTCTCTTCGGAGGCTGCCAAAAACGCTGCTGCGGTGTTTCCCATTTTGGCGAAATTAAGCAAACTCAATTATCTTTTATGGTTGAGTTAAAAATATTGCCTTTTTCGGGTCTTGGAAAGATTAATAGATTACCGTTCAATTTATTCTTCGTTGCCGGTAATAATCAAGCCCTTTTATTCGTATTGGTTACAGTTACCCAAATAATGAAAACAAAGCTCCTGAACCTGCTGATCACTTTAGCTACATTTGCATCTTCTTGCGCCAGTAGCGGGGTTTACATTAATCGTGCCTACTTAGCCTCACATACCATCGGCGGCAAACTGGCTGTTTTACCTGTTGATGTTTTTTACAGCGGTGAAAAGCCAAAGGAAGAAGACTGGTATGCAGAAGAGCAAAAGGCAAGCCGCCAGTTGCAGGCAGAGGTGGTTCAAACTTTTTTTGATTACAAGAACACCCACGAGCGCCATTCCAGGCAATATCCTGTGCAACTGATGGGTGCTGATAGCGTCAACGCTTTGCTATTAATGAAGATGGCTGACCTGCGCACGGCCTGGACAATGCCGGCCGACAGCGTTGGCCGGATGATAGGCGCTGACCTGGTCATTAAAGTGCAGATGGACAGGGAGCGGTACATGTCGGCTAAGGAAGCGGCATGGGCCAATATTGGCTTCGCGGTATTAAACGGCTTGTTGCCGCCACCCGCTGAGAATGCTCCGCCGCGTTTGAAATACGTTAAGGCAAACGATATGGATTACAATATTTGCCTGATTGCTACCAAAACCGGTGATACGGTTTCCAGTTATAGCTTTACCCCCGGGAATAGAAAGGACATCACCAGGGTGAATAAAAAAATGGCGGCAAAATCAGTTGTATTCGCCGGGAATTAGTTTTACTCCATATAAATATCCAGCAAACCCTCCGGTAGGTCTACAGATACGATGTTCTTTACCACATCTATCCCCTGGATAATGCTTTCATTTAAGGGGAACAGCACCTCGTTACCTTTGTAAGTAACGGCAGCAATCAGCTGCTGGGGGAATTCGTGAACTTCCGTGATCTCGCCCAGCTCGCCTTCGTAAATATCAACAGCAATAAAGCCTTTTAAATCTTTAAGCGTAAATTCTTCTTTTTTCTTTTTGGGCTTTGCCTTATTGGGAAGGTAAATATCTTTCCGAACCAGCATCGCTGCTTTTTCTATGGTATCTATGTCCTCTAAATACAGGTATGCACTATTTTTCTGATTGAATTTTATCGATTCAACAAAAAAAGGCACCAGCTTGCCGGCAATATCCAGGAACAGCGAGGTAACCTTAATGTTCTCTGCGCCTTCAAAGTCGATATACAACTGCATTTCGCCTTTTAATCCTTTTGTTTTTAATACGGTACCTATCCGGAAACAATCTTCTGCTTTCATCCTTCTATTGCTTTTAAATAACAAATGGCGAAGACCTTTAGGGGGCTTCGCCATTGTTTAGCGTAAACATTTTAAGAGATCAGAAAGCAAGATCTAAATCTTGTGTCCCGGTTCCTGATGTTTGTCGTCTATAATAAATTATTCAGCGCTTTCAGTTTCTGCAGCTGCATCATCAGCAGGAGCTTCTTCTGTTTCTTCTGCAACTGGTGCATTTTTAGCAGCAATGGCAGCAGCTTTATCATCTTTCTTTTTAGCTTCAGCAATTAAAGCCAATTTACGGGCTTCATCTTTTGTAGCGTTAAGGTTTGATTTTTTACCTGTGATTTTGCTGTCTTTCTGATCCAGCCATTCAGCAAATTTAGCGTCTGCCTGTTCTGCTGTTAAAGCACCTTTTTTTACACCGCCTTCTAAGTGTTTCTTGTATAATACACCTTTGTAAGAAAGTATTGCACGGCAAGTGTCTGTTGGCTGTGCGCCGTTGTTAACCCACTCAAGAGTTTTTTCGAAATTGATGTCGATAGTAGCCGGGTTAGTGTTAGGGTTGTATGAACCTACACGCTCAATAAAACGACCGTCTCTTGGAGCACGGGCATCTGCTACTACAATGTAGTAAAAAGGTTTTCCTTTTTTACCGTGTCTTTGCAGTCTGATTTTAGTTGCCATTTTTTTATTTTATGTATTCAACATTGTCCCCGGAGTCTGTTCTGCGGGGATGCAAAGGTATACATAATTATAATAAAATAAAACAGGTTTAATAAAATACTTACCGGGTTCATTTACCGCATGTTATATCAAGTGTAAAATGTAGTTTTGCAGTAGAATTAGTGTTAATTATATTTAAAGCTTTGCATCCATGCCACAAAACAATTGGCCCGTTATAAGCGAATGTATAATTGCTTTTGATTTGAGCCTGCACCAATATAATACCATAGGTACTGGTATTGGGCTGCTTGCCGGGTACAGTAATAAGCAAGTGCCGGATCAGGCCAATTTTTGGTACCCTGTTATACACCATGCTGATGTAGAAAAGGTTAAGGCCGTGCACGCTAGTCAGCTCATTGGTCAAACTACAGAAGTTAGCTATCGCATAACGCCGGTTGGCTCCCATTCGTACAGGTATATTACCGAAAAGAGAAGTATTTATACAGATGCAATTACCGGGCACCAAATGATTTGGAGTTTGTTTAATGAGCAGGCATCACAGGACAGTACGCCTACCGGTGAAGAGTTGAAACGCGCACGGGCCAACCTGGAGTCGCTGATCAATAATACCAGGGATCATATTTGGTCGATAGATACTGCATTAAACTATATGTACACTAATATTGCCTATAAGGAGGCGGTATTGGCAGAGACAGGGAAAGTGCCCCGCCGGGGGAAACCTTTGGTAGTATTTGGCACAAATGAGCAACAGTCCCTTTGGCAAAACTACTATGCAAGAGCCCTGTCGGGCGAGCATTTTGATGTTGTTTATGAGCATTTAAATGCAGTAAACAACCAGCAGCAGTATTATGAAGTTGGCTTTAACCCAATATACAATACCGAAGGCGAGGTGGTGGGCATGGGTTGTTTTGCCCGTGATATTACCCAGCATTTGAACCACGAAAAGGAGATTCGCAATCAAAACGCCCGGCTCAGGAATATTGCGTCTATCAGTTCCCACGAATTGCGCCGCCCGGTGGCCAGCCTGCTGGGGCTGATCAATGTTATCGATTTTGAGAACTTCAACAACCCCGAAAATAAGGAAACGATAGGCCACCTTTTAACCGTTGGAAAAGAAATAGATGAAGTGATCCGCCTGATCGTGGAAAGTGCTTTCAGCGGCAAGGTGATGTAAAATATATCCCGCAGTTTTTGTAACAAGAATTAGCTATCCTCCATCTAATCAAACGCTATATAGCCAAGGTCTCAATAAAGCTATAAGTTATTGTGAGGAGCCCGCACCTTAAGGGCACCGTTAAATAAATCAAAAACATAATGTCTGAATCTATTCCAATTCTCCAATTCTGGTGGGTGCTGCCGCTTGTTGCCGCCCTTTTTGCGTACAAGTTTGTATTGCAGGTGTTTTTTGGTATGATCATCGTTCCGGATGACCGTATAGGCCTGGTTGTTAAAAAATTCACCCTTTACGGGGATAAACGCATGCCCGATGGCCGTATCATTGCCATTAACGGCGAGGCCGGTATGCAGGGCAAACCATTGGCCCCGGGTTTGTACTGGCATATGTGGCCATGGCAGTACACCATTGTAATGGAGCAATTCACCGTAGTGCCGCAGGATAAACTGGGCCTGGTAAAAGCTAAAGATGGTGCGCCGATGGATATCGGCCGTGTACTGGGCAAGCCTGTGCCATGCGATAAATTCCAGGATTCGCAGGCTTTCCTCGAAAATAACGGGCAAAAAGGCCCGCAGGCTGCGTTCCTAACCCCGGGTAACTACCGGATCAACACGTTCCTGTTTGAGATTGTTATGGTGCCTATCACCAGCGTACACGAAAATAAGGTGGGTATTGTTACCACGCTGGATGGTGAGCCACTTGAAAAAGGTGAGATTGCCGGTGGCTCTGTTGCCGGGCACCGCAACTATCAGGACCCGATGGCCTTCATCACTTCGGGCGGTAAAAAAGGCTTGCAGGAAGATGTAATATTAGCAGGTACCTACTACCTTAACCCATGGTTTGCCGTGGTGGAACAGGTGGAGATGACCCATATCCATATTGGTTATGTTGGCGTTGTTAACTCTTTCGTCGGGCCGGAAGGTAAAGACACCAGTGGCGTAGGTTTTACGCATGGTAATATTGTGAAAAAATACGACAAAGGTGTTTGGGACGAACCGTTAGACCCGGGTAAGCACCCCGTGAATATTTATACCCACACGGTAGAAATTGTACCCACCACCAATATTGTGCTGAACTGGGCCAATAGCCGCACCGAATCGCACGAGCTGGATAAAAACCTTTGTACCATCAGCGTGCGTTCTTATGATGGTTTTACTTTTAACCTCGATGTATCGCAGATCATCCACATACCGCGTAATGATGCCCCTAAGGTGATAGCCCGTTTCGGGAACATGAAGAACCTGGTATCACAGGTGCTGGAGCCTACTATCGCCAACTATTTCCGTAATTCAGCGCAAAAAAGTGGTGTTATAGAATTTTTGACCAACCGGTCTGAAAGACAGGAAGATGCCCGCGCCCAGATAAGTAAGGTGTTGGGCGAATATAATGTAGAGGGTGTGGATACCTTAATTGGTGACATTGTGCCGCCGGAGGCATTGATGAAAACCCTTACCGACCGTAAGATTGCCGAGCAGGAGCGCGTTACTTACGAGATACAAAAGAGTGCACAGGTAGAGCGTAAAGAATTTGAAAGTGCTAAGGCGGGTGCTGACATGCAGCCTGAAGTGGTAAAATCAACCCGGCAGGTTGAAATTAATACGCAGATGGCCGCTTCAAAAGTTGCCTCAGCAAGGGGTGATGCCGAATCGAGGATAATTAATGCGAAAGCCGATGCAGAGAATAAAACCATTATTGCCCGTGCCGATGCTGAAGCCAAAACAATTAATGCGAAAGCCGATGCTGCTGCAACCGAAGTAAATGGTAATGCCGATGCAGGTAAAATCAAGGCGATTGGTTTGGCGGAAGCTGAAGTTACCAAACAGAAGACCGAAGCCATGGGTACCGAGCAATATGCGATTGTGCGTGTAGCTGAAACTTTGGCCATGAACGGTATTAAATTAGTGCCTGAGATTTTGATAAATGGCCAAAATGGCGGTGGTAACGGAATGATAGATGCCCTGATAGGCAACGAAATGCTTAAGAAACTGCAGCGGGAAGCGGCAATTAAAACACATGATACCGGGCATGAAGATGTGTCGTAAAACGCGCAGAAGATAACGGACTAGCGAATACCAGGGAATCTGACACGAGGTGATGCTAACCAATTTGAATAGTTCAACGAATGGAGTACTAAATTCATTCGTTGAACTATCCATATTGCGGGTAATCACTTTTACAACAGGGGGCAGCTACGGAGCCCGGTATTCATGATGGAATTTTTCTATAAACACGAGGCTCCGATGGAGCCAAAAGATAAAAAACCTTTTAAGGGCATTCGCTTTACAACAGGGGGCACCTACGGAGCCCGGTATTCATGTTGCAATTTTTCTATAAACACAAGGCTCCGATGGAGCCAAAAGATATAAACGGTTAGACGGCAGGCATGCCACGCATCAACCAAAGAGGAGCGCTTTTTTATAATATTAAGTTCAACATTAATTAATAACGCTCCTGCAGCGCCAATAGGGGAATTTTGCAGCAACTGGTCTTTGTGCTGATCAACCAGAAGGTGTTGGGTTTATACATTTCAACCCTAACATTCATTTAAAACGCTCCAATAGCGCTAACAGGAAAATATGCTGGTAGCGGGCCTAGCGCTGGCCAACCCAGAAGGGGTGAGTTTTAGTATTTAAACAACAAATCATCTCAGACGCTCCGGAGGAGCAGCGTGTTTATAGCAAGATAACCCTGACAGAACGGCTCCATAGATACCACTTCCGCGTGTTAATTAAAAAAGTAAATTCCACCGATTCGGATTCCAATGCTGTAAAATCACCAAACAAATACTTTTATCTTTGCACACCAGGCATTTTGCCTGACCGTTTAAAACACCAACACAATTATTATGAAATATGTAGCATCCCGCCTTTCAGAAGGCAACAAGGTTTTTCCTGCTGAAATTACAACTGAAGAAAATGGAATTACGATTCGCTTGCCGGGATTGTTTAGTTCGGACACTACCACCATCGCTTACGGAAGTATTTCAGCTGTGGAGATTGACACGCCGTTAATAGGATACTCCACCATAAGGTTTTACCATAGCGGCAATAAAGTGGAGGCGCACGGCTTTTCTAAAAGCGACGTGAAGGAAATAAAGGATTTTATTGAGAATGGAAGAAACCGCGTATAAAAATTAGCGATTATATTTAAGAAAACCAGTGGCATGCAGCAAACCTGCATGCCACGGTTATATGTGGGCCACTGTGTAGCGGCTGTAAAGTCCGTATTGTTATTATGCAGCGACAAGTAACTGCTGAATAAACTGCAAATTCTTTTTGCGTTGTTGCTCGGCTTTAAATTTAGTCAGATCCTGGTCAATAATCTTTTTCAATTCGATGTCGAAAGCTTTTAACAGGATGGTAGTTTGTAGTGAAGTTTTCATAATTTTTAAGATGTTGATACTATACTTATATTAATAACAATGCCAGATTTTAGCCAAGTGTAATTAAAAGTGAAAAAGGCCTCAGAGGGCCTTTTGCTGTATAGAATAATATACATCCGTTAAGGGATTTTGCATCAGATCGGCTAGTTTTTCACCAGTGGTTTCCTGCGGAGGTAAGCATCCAGCAGAAACAGGCCCATTACTACATCAAAGAATAAGAACCCTTTGAGCACTGGCGCTGTAAACATGTTTTTAACCTGGTTGAAATTGAGTTGCTCCGGCATTTTAATATCAAAGGATACAGCACCGGCACCAGTCCAGTTTACGCTACCCAGGCTCAATAATACCAGCGCGGCTATCGTTACAATAAAGAAACCGGCAATACCCCAGATGATTCGCTTATTGATGGCTGCTTTAAGCGGCTGGCGTGAATTTTCGGTGCGGATGGTTTCCATCACCTTATAGGAAAAGGCCATTGATGGTTCGTCGAGTTCCTGCGCGCCAAATTCCTGGTTCAGTTGAAGCAACTCCGCATACTTACTGCTGTAGCGTTCATCGCCGGCAATTAAAGCGGCAATAGTTTTCTCTTCTTCGGGCGTACAAAAACCGTCAATGTAGTTCCAAAGTTGTTCTTCTATACTGTTCATATCAGTTCTTTAACTTCGTGTTTTAAATTACGCTCCAGCTTATCTTTCAAACGCTGGCGCGCCCTAAATAGTTTCACTTTTACGGTATTGGCCTCTATGCCCAAAACCTGAGCAATTTCTTCAAGTGATTGCTCGCCTTTGTAAAACAGGGTAATGATGGTTGCATCATCCGGCAGCAACTGCTCAATTGCCTGGTTCAAATAAAACGATCGTGATTTATATTCAATATCATCAGTTTCATAAGAACCGGGCACCTGTGCTATTTGTAAATAACTGTCTTCGCCATCAATAGAGGTGGTATCCACCCGTTTTTTGCGTAAAAAAGTCATTGCGGTAGTATAAACAATGCTGTACAGCCAGGTACTGAATTTAGATTGCTGCTGAAATGAACCCAGCGACCGGTAGGCTTTTATAAAGCAATCCTGAGCAACTTCTTCTGCATCCTCACGGGCTTTGGTAAACCGCAGCGCCAGCGTAAATACAAAACGCTGGTGCCGCTTTACCAGATCAGCATATGCCGACTGGTTCCCCGCCAGGGTTTGTTGTATCAACTCGATATCTGAAAGCTTGCTTTGCATATATTACAACCTCTCTGACTACCGGTAGCCTACTTAGGTTACACCCTGATCTATATTCTTTTGGTTTTTAATTGAGAACATGGAAAAGTGTAAAGCTAAGCCAGTACAATAGTTGAAAAGTGTAAACCTATTTCAGTACAGTGCAGCGCAGCGTTCCAGCCTGTTCCACCAGGGTGTTCCACTTCTTTTTTTAAGGAATATGGAATTTTCGATAAGTATTTAACCGGTAGTATTTTACAATATTTACCTCAATAACAGGGATGTTCCAACTTGTTCCATCGCATACCTGCAAGTTGCTGTCAATCAGCGTGAAAGGCAATTTGGGTGTTCCGCCTTCACAAAGTGGAACACCCGAAGCCCAAGAGCCGGCAGTTAGCTTTATTAAGCCAGGTTGGCCTTAAAGAAATCAATAGTACGCTGCCAGGATAGCTCGGCTGCGGCCTTATCATATCTTGGCGTAGTGTTATTATGAAAGCCGTGATTAGCGCCCTCATAAATAAAGGCCTGGTACTTTTTATTGTTGGCTTTTAATGCGGTTTCGTAAGCGGGCCAGCCACCGGTAATGCGGGTATCCAGCGATGCATAGTGCAGCATCAGCGGTGCTTTTATCTTAGGCACGTCTTCTATAGCGGGTTGGCCCCCATAAAAAGGAACGGCCGCTGCCAGATCCGGCACGCGTACCGCCATCATGTTGGCAATACCGCCGCCGTAACAAAAACCAACCACGCCAATTTTGCCGTTGCAATCTTTATGGGCTTTCAAATATTCGAAGGCATCAATAAAGTTCTGTTCCATTTCGCCTTTATCGCGCTTAGCCTGCATTTCGCGGCCTGCATCGTCATTGCCGGGATAACCGCCAAGTGGCGTTAAAGCATCTGGTGCCAGGGTAATGAATCCGGCCAGCGCCGCCTGCCTTGCTACATCTTCAATATAGGGGTTTAAACCACGGTTCTCGTGTACTACTATAATAGCTCCCAGCTTTTTCTTTGCATCTACCGGTATTGATAAAAGGCCTTTGATGTTACCGCCGCCCTTCGGAGAGGGATAAGTAATATATCCTGATTTGAGGCGTGGATCATCAGCTTTTACCTGTGTGGTAGTTTTATAGTCGGGCATCAGGAAACTCATTAAGGCAGGTACGGTTATGGCACCTACTGCATACAGCGAAAGTTTCTCTACAAAAGCCCGCCTGTCCAGGCGATCGTGTGCATAATCGTCGTACAGGTCAAACACCTCCTGCTTAATGTCTTCCTTTTTTATCTGGCTCATAATTTTTGGTTTTAATCAAATTTAAGCAATCAAACTAATGGCTGCTGTGCATTGTTGTAACACTCTCGTTACCTGTAAGTTTGGGGATGATGTTGCATTATTATGCAATAGCGACTGCTAGTAAATAGAAAAGCACCAGCAGGAGTGCTGATGCTTTTGCATATTCGTTATTGGTGCCATTTCGGGCGACTAAGCTTTGTATCCTTAGTGATCCGGAATGGTCATCGGGCTATTCAATAATTAAGCAGCAGGGGCGGTAAATACTTCCAGTCCTTTATCTATTCTCTGCATTGTTTCGGCTTCGCCTAATATCGCAGCAATATCAAAAACATGCGGGCCAAATTTTCCGCCTACCAGCATAATGCGGAAGGGCAGCATCAAGTCACCTAATTTTAATCCTTTTTGTTCTGCCAAAGCTTTAAATGCGGCCTCCAGGCCTGCAGCTTCAAAAGTATCGGTATGGCTGAACACCTCTTTCAACTCGTTAAAAAAAGCGGTTTTAGCATCATTCCACTTCGGCTTTACCGATGCGGCATCGTAGGTTAAGGGAGCCCGGAAGAAATAGCCTGCCTGCAAATAAAAATCAGTTAGCAGTACGCAGCGATCTTTTACAATATCAATGATCTTAAGCAAATAAGCCTCGTTATTAACAGTAATGCTATTTGATCTTAAAACTTCAGCTACTTTAAGCTTCAGGTTTTCTGCAGGCTGCGTTTTTATCCACTCGGCGTTGTACCATTTGGCTTTTTCGTAATCAAATTTAGCGCCTGCCTTGCTGATCCGGTCAATGGAGAATTTCTCTATCATTTCGGGCAGCGTAAAAATCTCCTGGTCGGTACCGTCGTTCCAGCCCAGCATGGCCAGTAAGTTCAGGAAAGCCTCCGGCAAAAATCCTAACTCGCGAAAGCCTAGGGTTAACTCTTCTGTTTTAGCATCAAACCAGTTCATGGCATAAACCGGGAAACCCAAGCGTGCGCCATCGCGTTTGCTCAGCTTGCCATGCCCGTCTGGCTTTAATATCAGCGGTAAATGTGCCCATTTCGGCATTTCCTCTTTCCAGCCTAAATAATCCCATAGCAATAAATGCACAGGAGCAGATGGCAGCCATTCTTCACCGCGAAAGGCGTGTGAGATCTTCATCAGGTAATCATCAATAACCACGGCTAGGTGATAGGTTGGCATACCATCGGCCTTAAGCAATACCTTATCATCCACCTGGGCGGTTTCAAAGCTTACATAGCCGCGAATCATATCATTAAAACTGATCGTTTCGTCGTCGGGCATTTTTATGCGGATCACGTGGGGCGTACCGTTATGCAATAAGGTCTCTACTTCCTGCAATGGCAGGCTGAGCGAGTTTCGCAACTCATTACGGTGTGCGTGCCCATACTGAAAGTTAGGCACTTCTTTACGTTTGGCATCCAGTTCTTCGGGCGTGTCAAAAGCATAATATGCATGGCCCTGGGAAACCAGCCGTTCGGCATATTCGCGGTAAATAGGCTTGCGCTCACTTTGGCGATAAGGTGCATATTGGCCGCCTTTGGCAGGGCTTTCATCAGGGATTATTCCGCACCATTGCAAGCAATCGGCTATATATTTTTCGGCCCCATCCACATAGCGATTTTGGTCGGTATCCTCAATACGTAAAACAAAATCACCACCATGTTTTTTGGCGAACAGATAATTGAACAACACGGTACGCACGCCACCCAGGTGTAAACCACCTGTTGGACTCGGCGCAAAACGAACTCTTACTTTTTTATCAGACATTGCGGGGGCAAAGATAGGTTTTAATAGCTTAAACCTAAAAATAGGAATAACATAGCAACTTCAGCAAATGCAAAAGGGGCAGACTAGCTACCCCTTTTATAAAATATGTTTGAAGCAAACTATTTAGATGTGAATGAACAGATCTTCTTTAGATTTACGCACTTTAGCTAATTTCGCATAGTCGTCATCTTCGGCACGGTAACCTATAGGTGCAATAACGCTTACGGTTAAGCCTTTTTCTTTAAGACCTAAAATTTCATCAAATTTTGGCCCGTCAAAACCTTCCATAGGGCAGGCATCTATTTCTAGTTCAGCAGCAGCGGTTAACAATACGCCCAATGCGATGTAAGCCTGTTTATGCGACCAATTAATTTTTTTATCCTGTGGCATGTTGTTTATAGCGCCTACCATCATTTTTTCATAGTCGGCGAGGTAACTACGGTCCATATTGCGGGTTTCGGCAATTAGGTCCACATACTCATTAACCCGGGCTTCGTCAATAGTGGTTTCTGAAGCAAAGATGATCACTTGTGATGCATCTGTAATTTGCGCCTGACCGTAACCTGCAGCACGCAGTTGTTGCCTTATATCAGCATCTTCCACTACGAGGATCTTGTAGGTTTGCAATCCATAAGATGATGGCGATAGCTGCACAGCATCCAGTAAAGTATTTAATTTATCAGCAGCAATCTTTTTAGTGCTGTCGAATTTTTTAGTGGCATATCGCCAGTGTAGTTGATCAATTATAGACATTTCGTAATCTTTTGTTCAAACATATATGTTTAAACACTCAAAATAGTCATAAATAAGTAAAGCCTATCAAACTGATAGGCTTTTAGATATTTAAATGACAAATGGGTTAAGGCATTTTATCCTTCAAATCCCGCTCATTATCTTTCTGCTCTTGTTTGAGTCGTTTTTTTTCCTCTTTCACTTCTTTTTTGGTTCGGCCCGCGGTATCAACGTTATCTATCTTCAGCTTATATTCAGCCTTCATTTTCTCAATGTCGGCTTTTATACGCGTTTTGATCATCTCGTTAGTTTCTTTAATCTTTTCTTCAGCTTTGGCTTGGACGGTATCTTTTTTACCAAATAGCCGCTGGAAGAAATTGGGCTTTTTGGCAGGCTCGTCAAAAACCGGCGGTGCCACGCCTACTCCGGCATTTTCATCATTTTGTTTAAGGAGACTGTCAGCAATAGCGGTGTCTGCTGGCGCTATACCGCGGCGAAGGCTTTCTTTTAGCCGAACATTATAAAACCCGTAAGCACTGCTATCCCGTTGCGTTAAACCCTTGCCCGCCATAAGTCTGCCGATCAGGTTAAAATAACCATGTAAGCCGGGGCGCAAGGAGCCATCGGGCTGAAAGGAATAAAGTCCTGCCTTAGGATTAGGAACAATGCTGGCCAGGTAAATACTTTCGCCCAAAGTTAGTTCTGATGGTGATTTTCCAAAATAATAGTGTGATGCCTCGCTGATACCGTAAATATTGCGGCCCCATTCAATAATGTTAAAGTACACCTCCAGCATCCGGTCTTTACTCATCAAACGGGTATTTTCTATCATCCATACGATCAGAATCTCCTCTATTTTACGCGAAAGTGTTTTGTTCCTGCTGAGAAAAGCGTTCTTGACCAGTTGCATAGAAATGGTGCTGCCGCCGCGTTTGAATTTCTTGTCTTTAAAATCGGTAGCCAATGATTTGCGGATAGATTCTTCCACAAAACCTTTATTGCGATAAAATGAGGGGTCTTCAGCAGTCATTACCGCGTTACGCAGATCAGGTGAAATTTGGTTAAGGGGTGTAAATTCAGGGTTTTCGGGCCCGATGGTATGTGGCGACATTGGTTTGCCTTTTTCATAAGGCACGTATACAAAAGTTTTGTTCAGCTTGTCAAAATCGGTTTTGCCGAATTTGACTATTCGGAAGTTATTTTGGTCCAGCCTCGAATCGAACTGAAGATCATCGATGTGCTGGGAATTCATGAAAAAATTCAAACTATAGTTTAGCTTTCCTGCTACCTGCATTCCTTCAAGTGATTCAAACATGCCAACCGGAAAGGAATCAAAAATATCCTGAGCGTTGAGCCAGCCGGTATGGATCTTCATTTCGTAGATCTTAACAGGATTCAAAGTATACTTCAGATAAGGATTGGCGGTAATCTTTTTCAAATGAATAACCGATGAACTATCCAGCGATACGTAGTTTGATCCCACAAAAACATTTGCGTCGATTGACCCGGCAGGTACAATAATATCTGTTGTAGACAGGCCGGCATGGTTGATCAATAAGTTGCGAACGGCACAATAAGTGTAAATTTTAGTTTCACCATCGCTGTTGCGCACTTTAGTTAATTTGGTGGTTAGCGTATCAAAGTTCAGTTTAACTTTAAACTTCTTTTCGATGATCGGCAGCTCCACTTTTTTGCCGTCTGCATACAGGCGAATGTCAATATCTTTATCTGATGGGTGCATCTTGCCATCGAAGTGCCAGGTAGATGCTGCAATGCCATCGTTTATTTTGATGGTAGAGGCTAACTTACCGTCACGGATCAAGGCAGTTTGTGCAAGCGCTGTGATATGGGTACTATCATCGGTTGCCGATATCAAGAAATTGGTAAGAGAGAGATTATCCGGGATTTTGTAAAGTACCTGGTTAATGAGGTTATCGCTCAGGTCGGCAAGATCTACTTTTTTGGAAGTGCTCGTACTGTCTTTTTTCTTTTTAAACAGGAAATCAAAGTTTTTTACCCCTTTAATATTGGTTAAATTCAGGTGCCCGTTTTGCAATACCACATCACCAAGTTTAATATTGCCAAAAATGAGCGGCAGGACCTTTACGCTTACATCAAAAGTTTTGATAGATAGCAGGCTATCACGCTGATCCGGAACTATTGAGATATCGGTAAACGCAACTGTAGCCAGTCCTGTAAACCGTGCCGAACCTATTTTTACATCTAAATTATAATCCCTTTTTGCTTTTGCTTTAGCTTTGCCAATGGCACTTTGCAGTATGGCTTCGCGTTTGGAGTAAGCAATATATCCTCCAATTAAAACGATAATCACCAACACGGCAGCCACTATACCAGCAATACGAATATACTTAGGATTGATACGGCGCATCTGAAAAATTTACTTCAAAACTAAACTAAATATGCAGCGGTGCAACGCGTGGTTGCAGCTATTTGTTTTATTAACAACGCTATCCGACCCCTGTTTTCGTATTTTTGCAACAATAATAATATGAGCATTACGCAAGAACAAGTTTTACAAGCGCTTAGCAACGTAGAAGAACCCGACCTGAAAAAGGACCTGGTTACTTTAAACATGATACAGGATATTGTTATCGATGGCAATAAGTTGAGCTTTTCGGTGATTTTAACCACCCCGGCCTGCCCACTAAAGGCATTAATAGAAAATGCCTGCCGCAACGCAATAAAGCATTTCATCAGCCCGGAGATTGAGGTGAGTGTTAACATGACTTCGCGTGTTACATCGCAAAAAAACACTGGTGTTCCCGGTGTTAAAAATATCATCGCCGTAGCCTCAGGCAAAGGTGGTGTAGGTAAATCAACGGTATCAGTTAACCTGGCACTTGCACTGGCAAAAACTGGTGCTAAAGTGGGCCTGATAGATGCAGATATCTACGGGCCATCTATCCCAATCATGTTCGGGCTGGAGGGTGCGCGACCGATGGCGACTAACGTAAACGGAAAAACGCGCATTGAACCAATTGAGAAATACGGGATCAAACTACTATCGATAGGTTTCTTTACAGATCCTAATCAACCCGTGCCATGGCGCGGGCCAATGGTATCAACAGCGGTTAAGCAATTGTTTAATGATGCCGACTGGGGTGAGCTGGATTACCTGGTGATAGATCTGCCGCCGGGTACCGGCGATATTCACATCACCGTAACGCAAAGCTTCCCGGTTACTGGTGCTGTGATTGTTACCACCCCACAAAATGTTGCGCTGGCCGACGCTAAAAAAGGAATTGGCATGTTTATGATGAATGCCATCAATGTGCCAATACTGGGTATTGTGGAGAACATGAGCTATTTTAGCCCTGCTGAATTGCCGGATAACAAGTATTACATATTTGGGCAGGGCGGCGGCCAGAAACTGGCGCAAACCTTAGACGTTCCATTCTTGGGAGAGATCCCTTTGATAAAGGGGATAAGCGACAGCGGCGATGCCGGCAAGCCCATTGTACTGGAAGAGGACGGCAAAATGAGCTTAGCATTTATGGAAATGGCCCGCCGCGTTGCGCAGCAGGTATCCATAGCTAACGCTGAAAAGGCGAATGTTATGAATGTTGCAAATAATTAATAACTTTACGTATATATAAGATCAAAATGAGTTTAATTGAACAGGTGGAAGCAGCGTTAGATACCATTCGCCCATATTTGGAGGCAGATGGCGGTAACGTTTCTGTAGAAGAAATTACGCCTGAAGGAGTTGTTAAGCTAAAATTGCTGGGTTCATGCGGGTCTTGCCCGATGAGCATCATGACTTTGAAAGCGGGAATAGAGCAGGCCATCAAAAAGGCTGTGCCGGATATAACCAGCGTAGAAGCGGTAAACCTCACAGATATTGACGACCCTAACGCTGTGCTGCCTGAAAACTTGAGGTAGTGTTAAGGATTGTTAAATTACACCCTGATGTATTCGAATGGCGTATTTTTGCGTTCCTGTTTACAAACAATTTAAAACAGGGGCCGTATAATAGGTACGAGTTGTAAATGAAAAGATTAGTTGGCATATTATTTTTGTTGGTGTCGTTTTCGGCATTTGCCCAAAAGGAGAAACCGTTGGTGCAATTTACCGGCGTTATTTACAATGCCGACAGTGCCAGTATCGTTGTGCCTTATGTAAGCATCACCAATAAAAGTTATCACAACGCGGTTACCGTAGCTAATTATAATGGCTATTTTTCATTTGTTGTTCATGAGCAGGATACGGTAAGTTTTACAGCGGTGGGTTACAGCCCAGTAACAGTTGTCATTCCATCTAATTTAAATAAAAGTTATACCACCCAGATAAAAATAAAACCCGCTATTACAAATTTACCCGTATTCAGGGTATTTCCATGGGCCACAACTGATGAATTCCGCAGGGATTTTGTCACTGCGAAGCTAGCGGATGACGATTTAGAAATTGCCCGAAAAAACGTAAGCAAAGCTACCCTTGCCGCGCTGAACACATCACTGCCGAGAGACGGGCAGGAGATCCAGTCGGCCAATGCCCAGCAAATGCATACCAATATTGTCAATTCGCACTCCATAACCAATCCGTTGCTTAACCCGCTTGCCTGGGGTAGTCTGATCAAGTCGATCACCGATGGGGAGAAAAAAGCCAATTAAGAACAAAGAAGAAGCAAGAGATCAAGATTCAAGAGACAAAATAAAATATCCTACAAATAAGAAGGCCGCGACATTTGTTGCGGCTTTCTTATTATATCAGGTATTTCCTGACTCTTGGATCTTGATTTCTTGAATCTTATTCTAATCTTCCCCTATCACTTCTCTCCTGGCTCTCAGGTCTTGATATCTTGAATCCACTCTTTCTTGGCTCTTAAATCTTGATTTCTTGCTTCTTGATTTCTTGCCTCTCTTTTTTAGCGTCCTTTCTTCGCGTCCGGGAACTTCATTTTGTAGTCAACGTCAATAGCACCTTTGGAGATATCGTTGAGCTTTTTCTCTATTAGGCGTTTACGTAACGGGCTTAACTTATCGGTAAATAATTTACCTTCTATATGATCATATTCATGTTGGATAACCCGGGCAGCCATACCTTTAAAAGTAGCTTCATGGTGCTTCCAATCCTCATCGTAGTAGGATATGCGAATCTCTGGTTTGCGGGATACATCTTCCCTGATATCGGGGATGCTTAAACAGCCTTCGTTAAAAGACCACTCTTTACCACTCTCCTCTAAAATAGATGCGTTGATAAAAGCCTTTTTGAAATCCTTTAGCTCCGGTTCATCATCGTCAAAGGGCGTACAGTCCACCACAAACAGGCGCATACTCATACCTACCTGTGGGGCGGCCAAACCAACACCACGTGCACCGTACATGGTTTCGTACATGTTATTAACCAATTCTTTAATATGAGGATACTCATCCGGCTCTATAGAAGTGGCCTTGCGCCTTAAAACCGGGTCGCCATATGCCACAATAGGATATTTCATTATACAAAAATACAGGTTTTATTATTTAGGCTCAAATAATAAGGTGATCATACGGTCATTATCAAATATTTCGTTGCTAATTTCCAGCAACTTTTCGCCTGTTACTCCATTTATCTTCTCAAAGATGTCCTCCAGCGAATCGATCCGGTTAAAATCGAGCAGGCTTTTAGCCATACTGATGATGAGGCTCATGCGGCTTTCTTCGGCCAAAGCAATTTGCCCGATAAACTTTTCCTTTGCTTGTTTTAGCTGTAAAGACCCTATTTTATTATCTCGCAGTTTTTTTAGTTCTTTATGCACCAGCTTCAATGCTTTATCGGCCTTGCCAGCATCGGTGCCAAAGTAAATGGAAAATATACCGGTATCGGTAAGGGATGTGTAATTGCTTTCGATGGTGTAAGCGATGCCATATTTTTCCCGGATCTCCAGGTTTAACCGGTTGCTCATACCCATGCCACCCAGCAGGTTGTTTAGCAGTAATAAGCCATACTTGTTTTCATGTGCCGAAGGATAGGCCCGGCTGCCCAAAACGCAATGCGTTTGCGAGATAGGGAGTTGTTTAACGTAGTGCCCGGCAACCGTGATGGGCGAAGGTGCTACCCGGTTCTTTACCGCAGTATTCCCGGGCACGTTACCAAAATACTTTTCGCAAAGCTTTATCAGTTTGTTGAAGTCATAATCGCCAAATACAGCAAATACCATTTGGTGGGTATTGTTGTTGGCCAGCATAAATTGTTTGATGTCGGCACCGTTTAATGCAGCAACCGTTTCCGGGGTGCCTAAAATATTTTTACCGATGGGGTGATCTTTAAACAGATACTCCTCAAAATCATCCTGAATGGCTTCCTCCGGCTGATCCAGGTATGACGCGATTTCATCCTGAATCACACCGCGCTCCTTTTCAATCTCTTCTTCCGGAAAGGTGGAATGAAACAGGATATCTTCAAAAAGATCTACAGCCCGCTCCAGGTGTTGCTGAAGCAACGACGCGTGGATACAGGTATATTCTTTGGTGGTATAAGCGTTAAGGTCCGCACCAACCAATTCCAGCCGGTTAAGGATCTGAGTGGTGCTGCGTCTTTCGGTTTCTTTAAAAAGCATATGCTCTATAAAGTGAGCCAGGCCTTCTTTCTCGGGTTGCTCATCGCGCGATCCGGCGTTAAGCACAAAGCAGCAATGCGTTATAGGCGAGGGTGAATGTTTAAATAATATGCGGATGCCATTGGGCAGCGCGTGTACGTAGTGATCTATCATTGAGGCTGCAAAGATAATGTTTAAATTATTCCCGATAAGTAAGCCCAACAAAGGGTTTACAAATGTTTAGGTTGCGCGGCTTGGTTTTTTCATGTTCATGACGATAATTTTACACGCTGATATCCGGATTTAGTTTATTTTAGTGAGATGAAACTACAAATAGCCGACCTGGAATTTGAACCGCTGATTTCTTATGAACAGGTACTTCAGCGGGTTGCGGAAGTTGCACAACAGATCAACGAGGATTTTGAAGGCAAGTCGCCAATATTTGTGGGTGTTCTCAATGGAAGTTTCATGTTTTTTGCCGATCTGCTTAAAGAGATCATCCTGCCCTGTGAAATTACATTTACCAAGCTGTCCTCTTATTTTGGCGGCGTATCCAGTACCCAAACTATCCGCGACGATTTCGACCTGACGGGGGATATCAAAGGCCGCGATATTATACTGGTAGAAGATATTATCGATTCCGGTAATACCATTCGCTATCTCATCCAAAAATTGACGCTGCGTGAGCCGGCTTCCATTACCGTGGTATCGCTGCTTTTTAAGCCAGATTCGGTGGTTTATAGCATTGAGGAGTTAAAATATGTAGCGTTCCAGGTTCCGAACGATTTTGTGGTGGGTTACGGCCTTGATTACCGGGAGTTGGGCAGGAACCTAAAGGGGATTTACAGGAAGATTGGGTAAGATGGTGCGCTAAGGGACCCACTAAGATGATAAAGCATGTAAGATTTATTATTGGTCGATTCTTTTACTTCTTAGTAGTTCAAAGCAGATTGTTTTAATTAGACCTTATGCATATCCTTTGCGTTTTTTTAAGAAATCTTAGTGTCCATTATAGTGCTACACACCAAGCTTTTTTAAAAAATGCTATCAAAAAAGGATAGCTTCCCACTAAAATATATTTTTGCAAATCCCGAAATCTATTCTACATTTACCGCGCAAATCGCATACCGGATATCTTCCCCGATCGTCCTAAAAACCCTCCCAGGAACCTACAGGCAGGCGATAAAAATTAAACAAATCAACATCATGTATTTACTTATTGTATTAGCTGTCGCCATTGTGCTGGTAGTTATTAGTGCGCACATTGCACAGGAGTATCAACGCGCTATTGTTTTTCGTTTGGGCCGTTTCCACCGCACCGCCGGGCCGGGACTATACTTTATTATTCCGTTTGTAGACAGACAGATCACTGTGGATGTGCGTACCCGCACGGTAGACCTGGAGCAGCAGGAAACCATTACCAAGGATAGTGTTACTATTAAAGTAAATGCCGTACTGTGGTTTAAGGTGATCAACCCAGAGGATGCGATTATTAAAGTGGCCAATTACAACATGGCAGTTTACCAGTTTGCGGTGACGGCATTACGTAATATCATCGGTCAGCACCATTTGGATGAGGTACTCCGCGAGCGGGAAGAGATCAATGCTACCATGCAAAAGATCGTAGATGCAGCCACTGAACCATGGGGCATTAAGATCGTAATGGTAGAAATGAAAGATGTGGAGATACCGGAATCGATGCAGCGTGCCATGGCCCGGGAGGCAGAAGCCATCCGCGAGAAACGCGCCAGGATCATCAAAGCAGAAGCGGAACTGGAAGCCTCTATCAAGCTTACGCAGGGGGCCAAACAAATGGAAGGCAGCCCGATTGCTTTGGAACTCCGCCGTATGCAGATGCTTTCGGAGATCGGTATCGATAACAACACTACTACTATTGTTTTAGTACCATCAGACTTTACGAACGCAGCGAAGAGTTTTACAGAAATGGTGAGTAAGACAAAGGAGAGCTAACCCTAAACGCGTTGCTGACTTTATTTCAGTATCTCACACGCAAAGTCCCACTGTGCGTGTGGGATGCCGATATTCATCGTCATGACGACTTTATTGCTTATACCCCAACCACCATCAACTCTTCCAAAACCTCCAGAGCCTCGTCAATATTGCCCACCCGTTCTACACTTAAACGAAGAGTGTTTTTTACTTCTTTCAGATTAGTTCGCTTTGGGTTGCGCTGCACAAAATTAAGTACTTCACGGAAGGCGTCAGTTTCGAAATAGGCAGATTGCTGATTGGTGATAAAGTAGCCGCGTAGTACGTTCTTCTTTAACGAAACCTTTTCAAAACCGATGGCTTTGCCCAGCCATTGGAGGCGCATAGAGTTCAGCAGATCATCTACCTGTCGTGGGATAGGGCCAAACCGGTCATGCAGTTGTTGTTTAAATGCTTCCAGTTCGGTTTCATTTTCCAGTTTGCTCAGTTCGGTGTACAGGTTATAGCGCTCGGCTATGCTGGTTACATACTCGTCTGGTATCAGAATCTCCTGGTCGGTATCTATCTGGGTAAAGCTGATAAATGGTTTCGGCTTTTCCTCGGGGAATACACCTTTAAACTCATCTTCTTTCAACTCCTGTATGGCTTCATCCAAAATCTTATGATACATTTCAAAGCCGATCTCAGCAATAAAGCCGCTTTGCTCGGCACCTAACAGGTTTCCGCTGCCGCGGATGTCAAGATCCCGCATAGCTACGTTAAAACCACTGCCCAAATCGCTGAATTCTTCTATGGCACTCAGGCGTTTCCGGGCCTCGTTGGTGAGCGTAGATAAGGGCGGACTCAGCAAATAGCAATATGCTTTTTTGTTGCTCCGTCCCACACGGCCGCGCATCTGGTGTAGATCGCTCAAGCCAAACATGTGGGCGTGATTAATGATAATGGTGTTGGCATTCGGAATGTCAAGGCCAGCTTCGATAATGGTAGTGGCCACCAATACATCATATTCGTGGTTTACAAATTTCAGCATCACATCCTCCAGTGCATCACCTTCCAATTGCCCGTGGGCAATACCGATACGCGCTTTAGGCACCAGTTTATGGATCATGCCGCCTAACTGCGGCAGGTCAGCTACGCGATTATGGATAAAGAACACCTGGCCGTCCCGCTCTATCTCGTGTTCAACGGCTTCTTTAATTAACTTATCGTTAAATACATGCAGCTCGGTAACTACCGGCTGGCGATTGGGCGGTGGCGTGGAGATAATAGAAAGGTCCCTGGCCCCCATCAATGAAAAATGCAATGTGCGGGGAATTGGGGTAGCGGTTAGGGTTAGCGTATCCACATTGGCGCGCATCTGTTTCAGCTTTTCTTTGGTAGATACGCCAAACTTCTGCTCTTCATCGATGATCATCAGGCCGAGATCCTTAAACTTCACATCCTTACTTACCAAACGGTGCGTACCGATGATGATATCAACCTTGCCATCCTTAAGATTGGTAAGGGTGTCTTTGATCTGCTTGCTGGTTTTAAAACGGTTAACATAATCAATGTTCACCGGGAAACCCTTCAGCCGCTCGCTAAAGGTTTTGTAGTGCTGGGCTGCCAAGATAGTGGTTGGCACTAATATGGCTACCTGCTTGCTATCCGCAACGGCCTTAAACGCCGCACGTACAGCTATCTCCGTTTTGCCAAAGCCCACATCGCCGCAAATGAGGCGGTCCATAGGGTGCGGGGCTTCCATATCCTTTTTAAAGTCAACGGTGGCCTTCTCCTGGTCGGGGGTGTCTTCGTAAAGAAAAGAGGCCTCCAATTCGGTTTGCAAATAACTATCAGGAGAAAAAGCATTACCGTCTTGAGCCTTACGTACCGCGTAAAGTTTGATCAGGTCGCGCGCAATGTCTTTAACTTTTTTTTTTGTGGTTTTTTTGAGGCGCTCCCAAGTGTCGGTACCCAGTTTATTCATGCGGGGCTGCGTGCCTTCCTTGCCACTGTATTTGCTGATGCGGTTCAGGGAGTTGATGTTCACATACAGCAGGTCATTATCAGCGTAGATCAGGCGGATCATTTCCTGCACCTTACCATTCACCTCTACTTTTTCCAGTCCGGCATATTTGCCGATGCCGTGATCGATGTGAGTGATGAAATCTCCGGGTTTCAGTTCACGAAGCTCTTTCAGGGTAATCGCCTGTGAACGCTGATAGCCTTTTTTAAGTTTGTATTTGTAGTACCTGTCGAAGATCTGGTGATCAGTATAACAGGCCAGCTTTTGTTCTTTATCTATAAAACCTTCGCGGATGGAGACACTGATCGGCGTAAACTTCACCGTTTTATCCAGGTCCTCCAGTATCGCATAAAGGCGCTCTACCTGCCTCGCACTATCGGTAAGAATGTAGTTCTCAACTTTCTCTGCCTCGTTATTCTTAAAATTGTGGATCAGCAGGCTAAAATCCTTATTGAAGGATGGCTGCGGCCGCATTTCAAAATTGATAGGGGTAGCATCATTGTAAAAAAACTGCTTGCCGAATTCTACCAGCGGGAAATCGTGCAGCTGATCTGCGATCAGCTTTTCGTCTGTAAAACTAAACTTGGGGTCAATCCAGTCGGGGTTTTGATTCTTTTCTTCGGCAGATAAGGCTTTCCACAGTTGGGTAGCCTTTTTGTGCCCGGTTTGGATAATATCCAGGGTAAACTGTACATCTTTAAGCCAGACCTGCGTACCGGCATCCACATATTCCAGCAGGGAAATGTTATTCTCTGTAAGAAATTTAGATTGCACGTTTGGCACTATCGTGATGTTCTTCACTTTTTCTACCGATAGCTGGCTCTCGATCTCGAAAGTACGGATCGACTCGATAAAATCACCGAAGAATTCTACCCGGTAAGGCAGATCATGCGAAAATGAGAAGATATCTACAATGCCGCCGCGTACGGAGAATTGCCCGGGTTCGTAAACAAAATCCACGCGGTCAAAATCGTACTCCACCAAAAATTCGCTGATGAATTCTATATTGAGCTTATTGTTTACAGCTATTTCAAGTGTATTTTTTTCCAGCGATGCCCGGTCAATAACCTTCTCGGCAATTGCCTCGGGGTAGGTAACAATCAGCTGACCATATTCGGTGGAATGGTTCAGTTCATTCAAAACCTCTGCCCGGGCCAGCACATTGCTGCTATCGGGCTGGGTAAATTCAAATGCTTTGCGATAGGACGACGGGAAAAGTAAAACCTCTTTCCCGGTAAGGTTTTCCAGATCGGCCTGGAAATAAGAAGCTTCTTCACGTTCTGGCAGCACGAAGATCATATGATTGTGCTGCAAAAAATACAATGCTGCCGCCATGGCCGCATCACCCGATCCAACTAAACCTCTCAGCTGAACCCTGGGATTTTTGCTGGCATTAAGCGCCTGCGCCAGTGCCTTTATCCGCTCGTCGGCCTTATACCTATCTAATATATCACGAATGTTCAAAACGTTTCAAATATAATTAAAAATGAGCCTTTGAGGCCCCGGGATTTTTTTATCAAAAATTATAGCAAACAAAAACGCCTATTGTTTACTTTTAAATGATATTCCGGGTAACGGAGATTAAACTAACAAACTTAGCTACCAAACTTTATAACTATCATGAAGAATTCAGTAATTTTCGGTTTATTAATAGGTGTACTTAGCATTATCTGGCTTTTCGTGATGCGCCAAACCGGCTACAATCTGGGGGACAGCATCGTGTCGCCTATCGAATACGTTTCCATACTTATACCGCTTATCGGTTTGTTTTTTGGGGTTAAAAACTTTAGGGATGGTGAGCTTAATGGCAATATGGGTTTTCTGGAGGCTCTGATCCAGAGTTTTAAAATTCTGCTGATTGGCGGCGTTGTGGCAGGTTTTGCCGGTGTGGTATACATTAACTGGATACTACCGACCGGGACCGAGACTAGCTTTCAGAGTTTTAGCGGCCGAATTTTCGGTGCGTTATTGGTTGGGATAATAGAGGCATTTGCTGTATCTTTATTACTGACAACCAAAAGTAACAAAGTTGATTAAAAAACTTTTCGATAAATATTTCGAACTCGTATTTTGGACAACTGCAATGGTTTGCCTGGCGTTTACTAACCCGGCAAACCATTCGCATTTTAGCCTGTGCCCTCTTAAGCAAATCGGCATAACCTGGTGCCCCGGTTGCGGCCTTGGGCACTCTATCGCTTATTTCTTTCACGGAGATATTTCAAGATCCTTTCAAGCGCACTGGCTGGGTATTCCTGCTGTTTTTATTATTCTGTACCGGATATACCGATTGATTAATCCGCAAGTTTATACCTTATCGTAAAAAGCAAATAGTTACTGTTCACCGGCCTGTTGCTAGTCGGCCAAAAAAACCACGCGGCAGTTCACCGTAGTTTCTCCAGTGTTTACCGATAGTTTATTACAAACTGCCTAATTCTTATTGCGTTGCCCTTGATTTGATAGTAGTTTTACATCAGAAATTAACACTAACAAATTAAAAATCAATACAATGAACATGTATCAACAAAATCCGTATATGGGCTTCGCGGACCTTAGCACTGAGGAGATGAGCATTTTGCAACAAGCTACAAACGATCTTAGCGATGCGCAAAAGCAATATTTTTTTATGGTTTACCAAAGCAAACGCAAAAGCCACCAGGATATGCTCATCTTTTGCCTTATTGGTTTGTTCCTCGTTCCCGGTTTGCAGCGCTTTATTATCGGGCAAATTGGCATGGGCATCTTATATCTGTTTACTATTGGCTTGTGTTTCGTTGGTTCAATTGTGGATTTGGCAAATTACAAATCACTTGCGAACGAGTATAACCAGAAGATGGCTTACGAAAGCTTCCAGATCACCAAAATGGCCATAAAGGAATAACTACCCTACATCACAATAAATATGAAAACGCTAAAAAAAATCAACGCCGGTAAATTGACGATCCAATTCGACAGGGAACTATTACACCTTTTGACGAACGATTTAAAATTACTAAAAGCAAAAAAAGCTTAACGACAAATTGCCGGTGCCGATAGGGCATTCCATTGGATTAGAACGATAGGCAAGCATTGGTAAGGACGAAATAGTTCCGCGGCGACTGGCCCACCAAAGAAAATATTGCAGATCATTTTAATTTTTGTTCTTTAAGGATATTTGCACCAGACCCGCCACTCCAAAACGGTGCTTTATTCTTCTATAATATCAAAAAGTGTAGGATATACTGCACATTATTTAGCACGGCATAATTATTTTAAGTAACAGTTAATGAGCGGCACGGGGTTTGCATAACCTGTTGAAAAACAATCGCCATGACCAAGAAGATATTAATTGTAGACGATAATGAGCTTATAGCCGAGGTTATGGGATACATTCTTACAAATAGTGGTTATCAGGTTACTACTTTACATCGTGGCGATAGCGTAGTAGCTCAAATAAAAGATACCCTTCCTGATCTGTTGATTTTGGATATCATGTTACCGGGTGTGGACGGGCGTGATATCTGCCGAATTTTGAAGCACAATAAAGCAACTCAAAATTTACCAATTATTATTTGCTCAGCAAATGATGATATAGAAGATTCTCTTAAACAAGAAGGCGCACCAAATGATATATTGAGCAAACCGTTCGATATGAATTCGTTGCTTAACAAAGTAGAACTCCAGCTAGCAGCCTAGTTAGTTTAACGTAGCGATCATGGGATTAGAGGTTTTTAATCGAGTCTGCCCCTTTCCGCAAACTTTATAGCGCTAAGCAGGTAAGGTAATTACGAATGATGGCTGTTTTGTGCTTATTATTTGGTTACTGTGTTTATGAAGCGTTCTACCACGTAAGTTGATAACTGGCCGCCGGGTCCGTTCAAATTATAATCAAAGCCGTGCGTTGCCCATGGCAATTTTAGCCAAAAGTGCTTAATGTTATACTCGGTTAATTTTTTATCCAGCCTGCGACTGTGCCCGGGCGACACCAGCACATCGTTATCCCCATGAATTATCAGCGTTGGCACGGTTGTTTTGTTAACAAATTCTATCGGCGAGCAGGCCACATATTTTTGCGGGACAGTTGCGTAATCGCCGCCTATGTAATTCACCATCACTTTCCGGGAATCCATTATTAAGGGGCTGGATGGGAGAGAATAGCCCCAAACCATATCGGCGGGTCCGTAAAAATCTACCACCCCCCGTAAACCGGGTTCTTTCTGTGTATAAGCAGATAGCTGTGCTATCTGGGCCCCTGCAGAACGGCCAACCAACACAAATTTTTCGGTATCTATTTGTAAAGTATCAGCATGCTTTTTTAAATACGCATAGACCTGGCTAATATCCTCCACCGGCGCAGGTGTTTGATACTTGGGTGCCATCCGGTAATTGATGGAGACTACATTGAATCCTTCTGCTGCAAGGTGGCTGTTTAGTTCCGGTAACTGCCTGCTGTCACCACTGCTCCAGGAGCCGCCATGTACTATTATAACACAAGGCTTTTTACCCGGCTTAGCCGCTGGGTAGTAGTCCATGGTTAAAGGCATATGTTTATCGGTGTTATAGGTAATGGTTTTGTAGGGGCGTACAGGAGGGTCTTTAAGCAGTTTAAAGAAGCTAAATGGCGCCTGGGTACTGTCCCCCTGCATTTCAGCACTGCCGGGGCCAAAGGTGGCTGTGAAATTTTGCTTTAATGACGATGCAACAATATAAGCCCTGAAGATTGGTGAAAGGAACAATAAAAGGGCTAATATCCCGATTACGGTACTCGCTAACTGATATTTATGCACCCAAAAACCTGCGATTAAAAATAGCGAAGTGATCACCGCAAATACCAGCGGATATTCTGTTACCCCAATGGCCAAAAGCCACAGGTAATAAGCCGGAGCCTTAAATACGGATAACAAGGAGATAAAAAAAAGTAGTATGATAATAATTAACCTGATCATGCGCCGGTTTTATGAAATAATTGATGTCTTACGATCCACTCGTTGCCGTTGTTGTAGTTCCACACTTTGCGCATGCTAAATAAAATTTGCGCCAGTAAATCACAGTTGTACCGCCTGGTCCTTACATAGATCCGCTCGAACAGCGATATAGTTTTGGTTTTGTGTTTATCCATATTGCTCAGCCAGGCATCAGCTTTTTTTTGTAGTGCATACCGAATTATTTGGCTGCTTTTATAGCTATTAAGGCTTCTTCAGCGTGCTCTTTACCCTGCAACATGGCCGCATGTGAGTAAACAATAACGCCCTTTGTATCTACTACAAAAGTTTCGCGGCCGCTCATGAAGAGCTTATTTTTTACACCAAACTGTTTATAAATTTTATCGCCGGGATCGCTTAACAGGATGAAAGGTAATTTATAATGATCGGTAAATGCTTTATGGCTGGCAACAGTTCCACCGTTTACGCCTATTACCACAGCTCCGGCTTTAACAAAATCGTTAAAACTATCGCGGAACGCGCAGGCCTCCTTGGTGCAGACCATACTTTCATCCTTAGGATAAAAATAGATAACCATTTTGTGCTTGCCTATTTCGCTGGCAATGTTAAACACCTTGCCATTTTGATCGGTAAGTGAAAAGGCTGGTACCTTATCGCCCGGACCCACATGTTTTTGTGCCTTAACGTTATTTGTAAATCCAATAGCCAATACAGCTACCAGAAAATATTTGATCATTGAGTTGCTCATAACCTATATACGGGAATACTAACGAATGTCGATTTATTTAGTTTTGCTAATATTTAGTCACAAAAAAAGCCGGACAAAATCCGGCTTTATGATGTTATACGGTGGTTAAACCAGGTTCTTTTTAATGTAAGCGTAGCTTTGGGTAATGCTGTTGAATGGATCACCCGGGCAAATATCCTGCTCATTAAAAAAGTATTTTAACCCGGCTTTATCAGCATGTTCAAAAATCTTTTTGAATGGTATTACGCCATTTCCAACTTCTGTAAACATTTGTTTAGGCGTGTTATCCATATCTTTTACATGCCAGAGTGGGAAACGGCCCGGGTGTTGGTTAAACATAGCAACAACATCCTGTTTGGCCCGGTACATCCAATATATATCCATTTCCATTTTTACCAGGTCCTTATCGGTGCTGTTTAAAAGCACTTCATAGGGGTATTTACCGTCTTCCTGTTTAAATTCAAAATCGTGATTATGGTAGCAAAGCTGAATGCCTGCTTTTTTACAGATCTCGCCGGCAGTATTTAATTTATCGGCTGTTTGTTTGTAATGTTCAAGGCTGCCGCGCTCTGTATCAAGCAAATATGCGCAAACCATATATTTTAAACCTACTTCAGCAGCATCATCAACCGCTTTTTGCCACTCGTTTGTAATGGTACCTTTAGCTGTAGCCATACCTTCGCCCAGCATATAATGGCCGCTTGGCATCATCAGCCCGTTATCTTTAAGCACTTGCTTAAATTGGTCAGGCTCCATGCCGTAGAATTTTTGGGTGCCGGTATAGGTGGCACCTTCCAGCGTATTGAAGCCTACTGCTTTTACTTTCGCTAAAGTACCCACAGGGTCTTTAGCCATCGCATCGCGTACGGTGTAAAGTTGAACGCCTATATATTTTTTGTTACGCGCAAATAATACATCGGGCGCCATTAAGAGCCCTGTACCCAGCACCGCTGAGGTTTTCAGGAACGAACGTCTTGAAGTCATGTTTGGTTTTTTAATTGGTTTGTTGTGTAAATGTAACGCATTGACAAATACAATCAAATAGACCGAACAAATAATACATGGTTTAATTTGCAGCAGGGCGCGGCTTGCTGCCTTTATAGCGGTTAGGTTTACGGCGCTGATCGTTCCTGCCACTGCCATGCGGCTGTTCAGTTTTTACGGCCTCAATACCTTTTAACTCTTCAGGCAATTCCTTTTGGGCTACGGGGCGGTCTATCAGCTGTTCTATACTTTTCAGCTTTTTCAAATCCCTGTCATTTACAAAAGTAATAGCGGTACCCGTTGTAGCTGCACGGGCAGTACGGCCAATGCGGTGTACATAATCTTCTGCATCGCCCGGCACATCGTAATTAATTACCAGGTCTATCCCCTCTACGTCTATACCACGTGATAAGGCATCGGTACCAATAATAACGGGCAGTTGTTTGTTTTTAAATCTAAGCAAGATCTCCTCACGTTCGTTTTGCTGCAGATCTGAGTGAAAGGCCGCCACATTTAAGTGTGCTTGCTTCAATTCTTTGTAAAGCGATTTTACAATTTCCTTACGGGATGCAAAAATAATGGAGCTTAAATAGCCGCCATCCTTTAAAAGCATTTTTAGCAAAGGAGTCTTTTGTCCGTCGTGCACGCGGTAAACCTGCTGATCTATACCGGCAGCGGGCTGCGAGATTGCAATATTGATCTGCTGCGGATCTGTTAGGATGGCCTTGGCCAGGTTGCGGATCCTGCCCGGCATGGTAGCCGAAAATAAAAGCGTTTGGCGTTTTTTGGGCAAGTAACTTATAATGCGCATAATGTCGTCACTAAAACCCATGTCCAGCATACGGTCGGCCTCATCTAATACCAAATGAGTAATGTGGTTAAATTTAAGCACGCCGGAGGTAAGATGGGCAATGAGCCTGCCAGGTGTGGCGATAATAATATTAACACTGTTTTGAATGCCGCGGCGCTGCTGCTCGTAAGCCATGCCATCACCACCGCCAAAAACTGCTTGTGAGCTAATACCAGTAAAATAGGCTAGCCCTTCCACCTGCTGATCTATCTGCTGGGCAAGCTCACGTGTGGGCGCCAGCACCAATGCAGTGGTCTGATGGCTGTTATTATTCGCGATATAATTTAAAACCGGCAGCAAGTAGGAAGCTGTTTTACCTGTACCCGTTTGGGCGCAGGCGATCAGGTCGTCGCCATTCATGATAACCGGTATGGTCATTTCCTGAATAGGTGTAGCTTTGGTGTAACCCATGCTAAGTACGCCTTCTAATAATTGTTCGTTGAAATTGAAATCCTGAAAAGTCACTATGTTCTTATAGATGAGTTGGCAAGGTAAGCATTTTGTTTCTAATACCGTGTAAACTCGGCTATATGAGCCGGATGAATTCACTTAGATGCCTCAGATACTACAGGCAACTTAACTACCATCATGAGCATCGAAACTAAAACGAAGTACAGCCAGAAGAAATGTTGATATCAATTCCATCATTTCAGCTGACAAGTTTATAAGGCGTACGGTTGTTAAAGTATCACCTCCCCCGGCAAATGCCATCGATCGTTGGCCTCCGAAAGAGCATGGTTAAAATATTGTTTAAAGATAAATTTTAAATACCTGAAAGTCAGGTTTGTGCATTAGATCATCATCAAATTTGATTAAGTAATGTCAACTCCGTTTTTCGTCATTGCTGGGATGCTGCTGAATGTTAGATACCGGATAGTAGCGGCTTCATCAAAGCAGATTTTACTATAACTGAAGCTGCACTACATTATCCCTTATGTCAGCGTAAAGTCGGATTCTGACTTAGGCTAAGAGTAGCAAAACAATCAGGTTAAAACACTGTAATATATTTTTACTATTAAGAAAATAGCTTCATACGACAGAATGTTTACCCCTTTTAAATCACGTTTTAAAATATTAATTGCCTTATTTATTTTAATCCTTTCAGCCATTAACGGCTTCGCATCCATCTCGCCAGATACCATTCATGTTAAAGGTACCCCTGTTATACAGGATACCATCACATCCCTAATTGCCAGGCGCCTGACCAACCAGGATTTTAACGATATATACGTACAGAATCTGCGTACTTCCTTTTTTGGGCAGGAATTTTTCCAACCGGTAAAAACACAGCTGGTGGCAGATGTTGTAGCAAACTTTGTTATATACAACACGCCCAAATCCCGCCTGTTTGTAAATGCCTTTACAAGGGTAAAGATCCGGTTACTTTCATCACCCGGCGCGCCGGTAAAGTCGCCAAGCTATATGCCAGGCATCCAGTTCTTTTACCGGCTAAACCATGATGTGTATCGCCCGGAATTTTTATCAGGCGGATATACACACCACTCTAACGGCGTGCGCGGGCCAACCTTACTGGAAGATGGCAGCTTTAATGTTGATGGTGGCAAGTTTTCTACCAATTTCTACACACTTAACTATACTGTTGGTAAGCGGATCGACAAGCCAGACCTGGTCATTAATCAATATAAAACCATTGGTGTAGAAGTACATGCGGGTTTGTTTGGCACTGGTGCCGCAGCTGGCCTGCCGGGCCACTACGGCTGGATCAGGGCAAACGGTACCTATATGATCAACCTGGCCAAGGCTTATGAAGACCCGATCAAAAAAAATCGCAAATTATTTGCCAACTGGCAGCGTCTGCAGTTTGATTTTACCTACATCGCTGATAAGTATAATGACTATAACGCCTTCAACCTCAAAAAACGGCTGAATGTTAGCCTGAAATACTATTACCATTTACCTTTTTTGTACGATGTATCGGTTATAGCCGGTGGTGGCTATCGCGGCCAGGATGATTATAATATCTCTTTCCAGGATAGTTATGGCTATGCAACTATAGGATTGGCATCTGGATTATCTTTTATGTTGAGCCGGTAAGCAAGCTCCTATTTGCAAATAGTGAGGGGGCGCTATTATGCTCTGTCGATTAGTTTTTATGCCTCCCGGTTCTTATTTTCTGGTTCACGATTTCCTGCCTCGTACTTCTTAAATTCTTGCCTCCTGGATTCTGGCGTCCTGCCTCGTGATTTCCTGTATCTCAATTTCCTGCTTCTTGATTTCTTGCTTCTCGTTTCTTAATTGCCAAACCTGAGCCTTGTAATTTTTTTGATTGATTAAGCGTTAAAGTAGCATCAATCAAAATAAATACTACTTTTACTATCCAAACTATAACTAAACAGTGCATCTTGCATTGTAAAAACTATCTTCATGAAAAAAATGATCCTGGGCGCACTGGCTTTAACGGCCGTAAGCTACGCAGCATTTGCGCAAAAAACAGTAAAACTATTTGATGGTAAAACCACCACAGGCTGGCATACTTATAACAAAACTGGTGTCGGTGCCTGGTCTGTAGTTGATGGGGCACTTCAGCTGGATCCAAAATCTCCGGAAGCAGCAGATCTGCTTACTGATGGTGAGTATGAAAACTTTGAATTAAGTATAGATTGGAAGATTGCTGAAGGTGGAAATAGCGGTATTATTTTCGGCGTGCATGAAGACCCTGCATTAGGTGCTACCTACCTTACCGGCATAGAAATGCAGGTGCTCGATAACGTAAAAGCGGAAGATAATAAAAAACCAAGCCACCTGGCGGGTTCATTATATGATTTGAAACCTGCCCCTGCGACAGCTGCTAAACCGGCTGGCGAATGGAACAAGGTTAAGATCCGCAAAAAAGATGGTCAGCTTACTTTCTCACTAAATGGTGTAGAAACTGTTAATGTAAAAATTGGCAGCCCGGAATGGATAGAAATGCTGAACAACAGCAAATTTAAAACCTGGGCAGGTTTTGCCAAGTATCCTAAAGGCCACATTGCTTTGCAGGGCCATGGCGCAGTAGTATCATACAAAAATATCAGTTTAAAACAATTATAAGCTAGTCAAATCCGGAGCACTAACCAGCGCCGGGGTAATATTCTTTATGGAAGATTTGCAGATCAAAAAATCAGGCACAACCTATGATGTAGTTATTGTAGGCTCGGGTGCAGGGGGCGGTATGGCAGGTTATGTGCTTGCTAATGCAGGTATTAAAGTTTTAATGCTTGAAGCCGGTGCATACTTTGACCCAAAAACAGATTCGGCCCAATTAAAGTGGCCTTGGGAATCGGCTCGCCGCGGGGCAAGCACTACGCGCCCGTTTGGTGATTTCGACGCTGCTTTTGGCGGTTGGGATATCGATGGCGAGCCGTATACTACAAAAGACAAAACAGAATTTTATTGGTTCCGCTCGCGGATGCTGGGTGGTCGTACCAATCACTGGGGGAGGATCTCCCTGCGAATGGGTCCGGATGACTTTAAACCGAAAGACGGCCTGACCGATGAGTGGCCAATTTCTTATGAGGATGTAAAACCTTTTTACGATAAGGTTGACCGTTTGATTGGGATTTACGGTACCAAGGAAAACATAGAAAGCGAACCGGATGGCATCTTTTTACCGCCGCCAAAGCCCAGGTTGAACGAGTTGTTTATTACGCAGGGCGCGCGCAAGGCCGGTGTAAAGGTTATCCCGGGGCGTGGTTCGGTACTAACAGAGGCATTGCCCGGCAATAAAGAACGGGGTGCATGCTTCTTCTGCGGGCAGTGCGGCCGTAGCTGTAAAATTTACGGCGATTTCTCGGCTTCTTCTTGCCTGGTTATCCCTGCTATTAAAACCGGCAATCTCAAAGTGATCACCAATGCAATGGTGCGCGAGATACTGACGGATAAAAACGGACTGGCAACAGGCGTATCTTACATTAATAAAGAAGATATGCAGGAATACCAGGTAAATGCCAAAACAGTGATACTTGGCGCAAGCGCGGGAGAATCTGCCCGCATCCTGCTCAATTCCAAATCATCAGCACATCCGGGCGGTTTGGCCAATAGCAGTGGCGTTGTTGGTAAATACCTGCATGATTCTACCGGCTCAAGTGCTGGTGGTTTTCTGCCGCAACTGCTGGATCGTAAGCGTTACAACGAAGACGGCGTAGGTAGCGTGCATATCTACTCGCCGTGGTGGCTGGATAACAAAAAACTGAATTTTCCGCGCGGATACCATATCGAATATGGTGGTGGTTTACATATGCCATCATATGGCTTTGGTTTCGGTATGCAAAACCAAAATGGCGCAGTTCCCGGCCGTGATGGTAAAACAAAGGAGGCCGGTGGCTATGGTGCATCGCTAAAAGATGATTACCGCCGCTTCTTCGGCAGTAGTGTGGGAATGGCCGGCCGTGGTACCGCCATTGCCCGTGCAGATAATTATTGTGAAATAGACCCTAGCGTTGTGGATAAGTATGGTATCCCTGTATTGCGTTTCCATTACAAATGGACCAATGACGAGGTGAACCAGGCTAAGCACATGCAGGATACTTTTGAGGAGGTTTTACACAATATGGGTGCTATACATGGCCCTAAACAAGGGCCGGAAACTAATTACGGCTTAGAAGCACCAGGTAAGATCATTCACGAAGTGGGCACTGTCCGTATGGGTGATGATCCATCCAAATCTGCCCTGAACAAATATTGCCAGGCCCACGATTGTAAAAATCTTTTTGTGGTTGATGCCGCTCCTTTTGTGCAGCAAGGCGATAAAAATGCCACCTGGACAATTCTTGCTCTTAGCATGCGTACCGCAGAATACATTTTGGCTCAACGTAAAAAACTTAACGTATAACGCATCATGAACAGACGCGATTCCCTTAAAGCACTTGGTTTCGGCACCCTATCAGCAGGCGTTCTGCTGGAGGCCTGCAAAACCCCGGATAATAAAAACGTTCCCGAATCTGAAGAAGCAGCTAAAGAAGCCGCCGCCGGCCGCCAGCCGGAAGAGATAGAACGGGATAAAAAATTAATGGCCGATAAATATTTTACCGAGCACGAAATGGCGACCATTGCTGTGCTGGCAGATATAATTATTCCAAAAGATTCAAAATCGGGCAGCGCTACGGAGGCCAAGGTGCCGGAATTTATCGAGTTTATTGTTAAAGATATTCCGGATCATCAGTTGCCTATGCGCGGCGGACTGCGCTGGCTGGATCTGCAAACTTTGAACCGTTTTGGTAAAACCTTTGTAGCCTCTACACCTGCACAGCAAATACAACTGGTGGACCTGATTGCCTATCCGGCCAAAGCTACACCTGATATGCAGCAAGGCGTAGCCTTTTTTAACCGTATGCGGGATTTAACAGCAACCGGTTTCTTCACTACCGAAATGGGGATCAAAGATCTGGGTTTTGTGGGTAATGCCCCAAACAAATGGACCGGAGTACCCGCTGACGTATTGAAGCAGTATGGAATGGAAAATGTAGTGGTATAACAAACGGCTTATACATTTAAATAACAAAGCCCGGATTTAACGCCGGGCTTTGTTATTAATGCCGGGAAAAAGATGAGTTAATTGAGCCGCCATTAGCAACTGTATGTATTTTGTACTATCAAAGGTCCTCTATATTTTTATGCTCCCATTCATGTGGGCCTTTGCCATGCTGGTTTATGCGCTTATTACCAGGAAACAAAAGCGGCGCCGAAATTTGTTAATTGCTGCTTTGTTACTACTTTACTTGTTCGGCAACCCTTGCTTGTACAATCTTTATGCAAAAGCCTGGGATATTGACCCCTACCAAATAAATGGCAAAAAATATGACCTTGCAATTTTACTCGGCGGATTTATCTCACAGGATCAAACAGGCGAAGGCTATTTTAATGATTCTAAAGACCGGTATGTGCAGGCAACCAAACTGCTTGCAAACCATACAATAACCCATTTGTTAATGACGGGCGGTAACGGCAGCCTTACCCCGGATGGGTTTTCTGAGGGCGCGTTTGTTAAAGGGGAACTTAAAAAGATGGGCTTTCCGGATAGTAGTATATTGATAGAAAGCAAAGCACGCAATACTTTTGAGAATGCTGCACTTTCGCATGCGATATTAAAGAAAACCGGTTTAAAGCCGCCGTATTTGCTGGTTACATCTGGTTTCCATATGCGCCGCGCTTTAATGGTATTTAAGAAAGAAGGGCTGGAAGTCGTTCCATTTCCGTGCGATTATAAAACTTACAAAGGTCTATTTTCAGTGTTTGATCTTTTACCGGCAAGTGAAACATACGGCAATTGGAATTTATATATTAAAGAATTAATTGGTTATCTGATAACCATGCTAAAATAACAACTATGAAGCGATTACTATTATTTATTAGTGCTATTGTATGCCTGCAGGGTGCAATTGCTCAAACAGCACCTGTTAAGAAAACATCCGGCAACCCTATTTTTCCCGGCTGGTATGCCGACCCCGAGGCTACCATATTTGGCAAACAATATTGGGTTTATCCCACTTTTTCTGACAAGTATAATAATCAGGTACATTTTGATGCATTTTCATCTACCGACCTAGTTACCTGGACCAAGCACGCAAACGTGCTTGATTCTTCAAACGTTAAATGGGCAAAACGCGCCATGTGGGCGCCCGCTCTGGTACAAAAAGGGGGCAAGTATTACTTTTTCTTTGGAGCAAATGATATCCAGAACAACGAAACCGTTGGCGGTATTGGTGTAGCCGTGGCAGATAAACCGGAAGGCCCCTTTAAAGACCTCTTGGGTAAGCCTTTGATAGATAAAATAGTGAACGGTGCACAGCCGATAGATCAGTTTGTGTTTAAAGATAAAGACGGGCAGTATTACATCATTTATGGTGGTTGGGGCCATTGCAACATTGCAAAGCTTAAAAATGATTTTACCGCATTGGAGCCTTTTGCAGATGGGACTACCTTCAGATCAATAACGCCTGAAGGCTATGTAGAGGGGCCAATTATGTTTATCCGTAACGGCAAATATTACTTCATGTGGTCGGAAGGTGGTTGGACAGGTCCGGATTATCGGGTAGCATATGCTATAGGCGATAGCATTAACGGGCCATTTAAAAAAATCGGCACCATTTTAAAGCAGGACCCTGCCGTGGCTACTGGCGCGGGGCATCATTCGGTGATTAAAGTGCCGGGTAAAGATGAATATTACATCGTATATCACCGCCGCCCATTAACAGAAACCGATGGCAACCACCGGGTAACCTGTATAGATAAAATGGAATTCGACGCTAGTGGCCTGATTAAGACGGTTAAAATAACCAATACAGGGGTATCGGCCCGTAAAATAAAGTAGTGAAGCTTACTTCCATTGAAAAGTTTTGATCATCACATCAACATCTTTTTTGAGGAAGTTTAACACCGGTTGGATAGAATCTAAACGAGGTTCGGAATTGAAATAAAGTGCGCAGCGCAGATAGTGTTGCGTACTATCGGTTAAAAAGTATTGCGCCGATGAGGCGGCATTGCCGTCTATAGTGTAATAAATACCATATACCTTTTTTGCCGGGTAAGCAATTATTCCTTCATCAATTGATGTGGCCTTAACCGTATGCTTAAAGCTAAGCTTATGGGCATCCTCTATCAGCTCATTAAATTCTGCTTTAGAATGGATCTGTTGATAGCTTAAATGGAGGGTAGCGTTGAATTGATCGAACTGAATGTTTTGCCAACAAGGCTTTGCACCATGCGATTTATCCGGTTCTATTTTTCCATATTTTGGATATTCAAAAGTAAACGGGCAGCCCTCCTGGTAGGTTTGGTATTCTTTTTTAGGGTATACAATGCGGAAAAATCCCCGTGGTTTTGGCGAGTAGTCGTTTGAGCCACCGCAGGATGCAATGAATAGTACAGCAATAAAAAGAGCTAAAAATTTCAAATTGTTATTCTTTTGAGTTCCAGATTTCCCAGGCCTTTTCGGCTTGCAAAACTAACATTTCATATCCATTTTTAGTGGTTGCCCGGCGCTCGGCCCCTTTTTGTAAGAAAAGCGTCTGCGGCGGATTGTAAACAAGGTCAAATAACAGGTGATCGCTGGTTATTGCTTCATACGGGATCGGCGGGCATTCATCTTCATTAGGGAAAGTGCCGAGCGGTGTGGTATTAATAATAAGTTTGTAATCTCTAATGTGTTTTTCAGTCAGATCGCTAAAGAGAATACTGCCACGCCCTGGTTTGCGCGTTACAGATATATGATCTATTCCCTTATTCTCTAATACACATTTTACGGCTTTGGCCGCGCCGCCATCACCCAGTATCAATGCCTTATCATGGTATCTACTCAATAGTGGCGTTAACGATTGTTCAAAACCGTAGAGGTCAGTATTGTACCCTTCAAGCCTGAAATCGTGCCCGGCAATACCTACTTCGCCTGAAAATGCTGCTGAAACAGGGCTCTCCGAAATCACTTTGATGCAGTTTACAGCACCTGCATTTTTAGCATCGTGCTCTATCCAGTCAAGATATTTCATCACATTCACCTTGTGTGGAATAGTTACATTAAGCCCGCACAGACCCGGGTGCTGATGCAATAAGGCGGGCAAATCTTTAACATCCTCCAACGGATAAAGCTCATATTCCGTGTCGGTTATTTTTTCTGCCGTGAACTTTTCTGTGAAATATTTTTTAGAAAACGAGTGTGAAAGGGGAAAGCCGATCAGTCCGTATTTTTTCATCTGCTGCCGATATTATGTTGTTTACTGCCTACAATACTTAACGGTAATATTAGCAACAATGGATGAAATCTTATAATTTATTTATTCGCGCGAACTCACTGATACCTCCAGCATTGCGAGGTTAAGATGCTCTGTTTCTATAGATTTACGTAAAACGCCATTGAAATAGTTAGGGTAATTCTCGTTGCTTACGGAATAATATATGCCGTACACTACTTTATTGCTTCAAACTTCACCACCAACTCCCAGCGTTTTTTATTTTCAACCAGTTTAAACATTGGGTCGGCAGAATCATTGAATTCGCAGCGGCGAATATTTGTAAATCCAGCATCACGCAGTTCTTTCTCTGTAGATTCCCAATCCCAAAGCCATAAGTGGTCCAGGTAGCCAAACAAATGTTTTGTAACTGCCATAAAATTACGCGGACGTACTTCCACTCCCATCATCATCCTTTTTATAAGGGTTATTGATGCTTCCGGATCGTGCTTAACATCTTTGTCGTTTACGTAGTCGCGCACCAAAACCTCCAAATCGGGCATAATTATCCGGAATATACCACCCGGTTTAAGCATTTTATAGGTATTGCGTAAGGCTATTCTAAAGTGCTCCAAAGACATATGTTCCAGCACATGCGAGCAGTAGGCACCGTCAACCGTTCCGTCTTTTATACCAGGCAGGCCATCTGTAATATCGCCATACTGTACGTTTTTATCAAACACCTGGCCCAGCCCTTTTTTTAAAATAGCGCCCAGAATAGGGGTTTTCTGAATGCGCAGGGTAGGCGATACATCAAAGTTTTTCCATTCAGGCGGTGCAGCCTGGCCGCATCCGTAGTGTACGTACAATTTTTGTTCTGTGGGCATTGTATGTAGGTTTTATATCAAAAATAAGAATGATGTAGTTGCCGTTTTAAAGGTAAATCATTTTAGTAAATATAAAGGATTTTTGCAGGATATTGTAAGGCATACACTTATAACTTGTTATAATATTACTAGTTTAGCAAAAACAAATACCGGCATGTTAACTAACCGCAACATACTGTGCATTAGCGGAACCGAATGGCACGGGAATTACATAAAGGCTGTTGTTGAACTAATGAAGGTGTTATCGGCTACAAACAAAATATTGTTTGTAGAAAATGCGTACACCTATAAAGATGCTATTGCCGGTGTTAACAATAAAAACAAGGTAGACTATGTACAGGCGCTTGGGCTAAAAACCCGTATCAGCGCTATTCATCCAGAAACAGGCGGCTCCGTGTATATCCTTACCCCTCCGTTGGTTTTTCCGGTTAGTTTTCTACCGCCCGGTAGAATTTATGATGCCATGCTGAATTACAACGGCTGGATCCTGAGACGCACCATTCGGAAGGCGTTGAAGCAGTTGGATATGAATCACGACCTAATTAATTTTGTATCCTTTAACCCTGGTATGGGGGTACAAACGGGGCGCAGGTTTAATGAAAAAACTCTTATTTATCATTGTTACGACGAGATTAAAGGCGCAGCTTACTGGCTCAGCAAGCATGGCGTACGCCTAGAAGATACCTTTATGAAAATGGTTGATGCAGTTATCGTAACCTCCAAAGGCCTTTATCACAGTAAATGCGCCGCGGCCGATCGGTGTTATATCGTAAATAATGCGGTCAAGGCTTCGCTATTCAGGCAGGGATTTAATCCTGAGGTTGACCCTCAACAAAAAAACATTGGATATGTGGGCAGCGTGGATGACCGATTGGACCTGGATATCCTTACCTATTTGTTTAAAAATATGCCGGACACCACATTCACATTTGTTGGGCGGATATTGAGTGAGCGGTCTGAAACCGAGCTCAAAAAGCACAAGAATGTAAAACTGGAGGGTGCTAAAGCGCCTGAATTACTGCCGGCTTATTCCAGGCAATTCTCTGCCGGTATTATTCCGTTTATAAAAGACGAATTTACAAAGGGCATATACCCCATGAAGATAAACGAATACCTTGCTGCCGGGCTCCCTGTGGTAAGTACTGATTTTAGTGACCTGTCTGATTTTGAGGGGGTGATAAAGATCACGGACAATAAAGAAACCTTTTTACAGTGTCTGCTGGATGAGATTAATTACGATTCTACAGAAAAGCGCCAGAGCCGGTTAGAAATAGCAGAAGGCAATACCTGGGGTAAACGGGCTGAAGAGTTAAGTGATGTGATTGAGAAGGTAGAAATGGAACTCGCTGGTTAACTTGTACCATTACCTAATCCGTCGGGCTTTAAGGTAAACGATTATAAATAAGTAACGCCGTCAAAAATACTTCGGGTATAATAAATCGGTTTAAAGGCATTTTCGTCGGCATATTCGCAGGCAGCCTTTATATTGGTACAAAAAACATCACCGAAGATGCTGGCAATGGCGGCATCTGCAGCATCTCTGCCGGTTGCAATCTTAACCAAGCCATTCAGCGGAATAAGCCGTGTGGCATCAAATAATACCCAATCTCCACCGAGATAAGCTTCAAAACAGGCATGGAAATCTTGCGGGCGCAACTGGTAGGCATAACCAGTAAAGTAACGGGCCGGAATAGTTAGCGCCCTGCAAAGCGCGATACCTAAATGCGCAAAATCCCGGCATACGCCTGCTTGCTGCGTAACGGTATCGTAGGCTGATGTTTCGGAATTGGTGAAGCCGCTTAAATATTCTACGTTTTTATAAATCCAGTCTGTGATAGCAAACACCTGTTCAAAAGAGGTGCGGATGTGGCCGAACGTATTATTTGCTAAACGGTATAATTTATCGCTCTGGCAATAACGGCTGGGATTGAGGTATGGCAATACAGATGGATCAAACTTGGCAACCGGTATCTCAAGCACGTTAGAATGATCTTTAACCTCGTAGTAATTATCAACCAGTGCATCGTATTTAATATTGATGAGGCCGGGATCCGGGATATCCAGCCTGATAAAACGGTTTTCACCGTTTACGGCATTTAGTTCTTCAATTTTAACATAGGGGGATATCTCCAGTTGCTCGGTGATAACAGTTTGATGTGCGGTTCTTAGTGCATGTACGTTTAATATTAAGGTGCTCGGAGCTTTTACATCATATTCCAACTCGGCCGATACTTTAAGTTTCATTGTGCTATACTGGTAGTTTTTTAAATGCTTTATCCATCCATTCCCCCGGGATATTCATCAGGGCGTTTCTTAGTTCTTCATCCCACTTGGCAGAAATATCTTCCAGGTCTTTTTGCGTATAGCGTTGTTCCACCAGGTCAAATGTTCCCTTTTTATAAAGAGCCACGTCAATTGGGAAATCTACATTATTACTGCTCACCCGGGTGCTGTCGAACGATAAAAAGCCAGCTTTTAGCGCCAGCCTCATATCCGAATCTTCGTGAAGAACCCGGTTTAGTATGGCCTTACCATGCCCCGAATTGCCTATTACTACAAAGGGGGCGCCGAGTCCTAATTCCACCCAGTTGCCTTCAGGATACAGTAAAAAAAGTTTGTGCTCATCGTCGTCTTTTAGTTGGCCGCCTATAATGGTATGCAGATCAAACTTAAAACCAGTTTTCTCCAAAGTAGCGCGATCCTCGTCAGCTACCCGCCTAACTTGCTGCCCGAAAGCGTTTACAGCCTGGTAAAGTTTGCCAAATTCCGCAGTTTCCAATAGCTCGTCAAAATAAACTATCGCTTTATCCCTCACAGACCGCAAACCACTGGTCATTATAAACAAAGAATAATGTTCCTTTTGAACAATCGTGATCTTTTTCTTTATGGTGATATCTGTACCGGTAGTAATACGCGTATCAGCAATAGCAATCAATCCTTCCTTAACCTTAATTCCTAAACAGTAAGTCATGCTAAAATAGTCTAATCCCTTATTGCTGCTGTTGTTGCTGCTGCTGAATTATTTCCATGTACCGTTCATAACTGTTTCTCGACACCGTTTTTTCTTCGGCTTTTGGAAATGTTGAAACGATAAATATATCTTTTTCTGCGGGTAAATGGCTGTCTTCATAACCAACGGATACTTTCACTTCCAGGATATGGCGGGCCGAACCTTTATACACCCCTTTAACCGGGGAACAGTCGCTAAAGTTGCGGCCAACTGCCAGGCGTACGTGCATTTCGTTGGCAACACAATTATTGGTGGGGTCTAATCCAAGCCAGCCGTAACCTGGTAAATACGCCTCTGCCCAGGCATGGGTAGCACCTTCGCCACGCATACCATCGCGGTTAGGGCAAATATAGCCGCTTACATAGCGCGCCGGGATGCCAACCAAACGCAACATCACCATTAAAATATGGGCAAAATCCTGGCATACACCGGCTTTAAGCCCCCAGATCTCATCAAGTGTAGTTTCTACTGTTGTTACCCCTTTTATGTATTCAAAGTTCCGATATACATACTCGGTAAATTTTAGGGCAGCCTGGTAGGGGGTATCATTGGTTTTACGCTCACCCTCCACTATGGGGAACAATTCACTCAGCCCTTCAAAATACTCTTGTTTCAAAAAATCTATATAGGGCACAATGTATTTAATGCTGTATAACTCATCCCATTGGGTAAGGGCATCTACTGCATCTGTTGGCAGCGGGCGGTGATGGGTGTTTACGGATACCTGGGAATTGATCACTAAAAGATTATGCGGTTCGCTATAGGTAAAGCTACCCACTTCATTGCCATAGTAGTCAATGTAGGTATCAACTTGCGGGTGGCCGGTAATAACCAGGTCGTGTTTTAAAACATCCTGATAAATGTCAACAATAGGGAACAAAATGATCTTGTTGGCGCTATCACGTACAAAGTTATCGTAAGAATATTTAGTAACGTGCTGGATCTTAAATTCGGGCATAAGAAATCAATTAGGGGTGTAATTCTTTAATCAGGAATTTGCAAAGTAGTATTCATTTAGCGAATTGCCAATTTTATACAAATCATCTTTTATCAGGGTTAAAAACTGGTGGAGGCCCTGGTTGGTGATGCTTTTTACAGAACTGTATTTAATGCTGCTTTGCAACTTGCCTATCTGAAACGAAATCTCCCGGTAATCGTTCACATTGCTGTTGTTTTTCAGCCTGTCGAAATACCGCTGAATGTTATTCACCGAATAGATCACCGACCGCGGGAAATCATTGTTGAGGATGATCTGCTCTATAACATTCTGGGCTTCCAGCCCGTCGCGGTAAGTTTTAAGATACAGTTCGTACCCGCCTATAGATAGCAATAAGTGCTTCCAGTAAGTAATATCGGTAAGCAAGGTTGGGTTGCTGTCGGTAGGCTTATATTTGATATCCAGGATATCGATAGATTGGATAGAACGTTCAAGATACTTGCCTATATTCATAAAACTCCGGCCCTGGCCACGTTCCATGGTAATTTCTGCAGTACCATAGTAAAGCATCACCTGCTTAATGATTACATCCAGTACGGTTATAGGGTCTTCTTTTTGCAGGCGTTCGTCCAGTTTAGGGTCTTTAACGGTATGGTAATACTCGTTTAAACACTGCCAGAGGTCTTTAGGTATGTGCTCCTGCACGCTTCGCGCATTTTCACGTGCGAAGGTGATAATGTTGAGGATAGAGTTCTGATTGCTTTTGTCGGTTACCATGTACCTCAGTACCGCGCGACTATCATTACCCAGTCTCGCTTCCAGTTCTTCATCCAGTCCCGAAAAAATCCGGATCACGGGAGTCCATGTAAAGCCTTCGGAAGAATCCTGGGACGAGTTATAGTTGATCTTAAGCATTCTTAAGATCCCGTCACTCCGTTCGATGTACCGGCTTAACCAATAAAAACTTGCTGCTACCCTGCTTAACATATGGCCCCCCCAGCCCCCTGAAGGGGGCGCTTTGTTTCACTAACTACTTGAATAAGGAATGATAGCGTAATATTTGTAAGTATATCCTGCATTTATTTCTGGTTCAATTTTCTGGTTTAATTTTCCCTTTGTTACAGTCTTGCATCCAATTCCTGCTTCCCTATCAGGGAGCAGGGGGGCTCAGCACCCAGGTGTCCTTGCTGCCGCCACCTTGGGAGCTATTCACTACCAATGAGCCTTCGGTAAGTGCCACACGTGTTAAACCACCCGGTACAATTTCAATGCCATCGGGCCCGCACAAGGCGTAGGGGCGAAGATCTATTCTGCGTGGTTGCAGTACTCCTCCTATATAACAAGGCGCTGCTGACAGGCTGATAGTTGGCTGGGCGATAAAGTTCCTCGGATCTTTTAAGATCTCCAGCTTGTACTCATTTATTTCCTCTTCGGTAGCGGCGTGTCCCATTAACATACCATAACCACCGCTGCCATTTGTTTTTTTGACCACCATTTTATTGATGTTCTCAAAAACGTGCTCGCGCTCGTCACGATTGGAGAGGCGATGTGTTGGAACGTTCTTTAATATCGGTTCCTCATTTAGGTAGTACCGGATCATTTCCGGCACATAAATATAAGTAGCTTTATCGTCAGCAACACCATTGCCAATGGCGTTTACAATGGCCACGTTGCCTTTGCGATAAGCACCCATCAACCCGGCGACACCCAATACACTGTTAGGATTAAATACCAGCGGATCCAGGTACTCGTCATCCACCCGGCGGTAAATCACATCTACCTGCTGCAAACCTGTGGTGGTTTTCATGTAAACTTTGTGATTGTTCACTACGAGGTCTCTACCTTCTACCAGCTCAACACCCATGAGGCGGGCCAGCGTGGTATGCTCAAAATAAGCAGAGTTAAATATACCGGGGCTTAGCAGCACGATAGTAGGGTTACTGATTTGCCTTGGCGATAGCGATAACAAGTTTTTATAAAGGATGGAAGGGTATTCGGTAACGCTCCTGACGCCGCAATTCGGCAATAAATCCGGAAATAAACGTTTGGTAATCTCCCGGTTTTCGAGCATATAACTTACGCCGGATGGTGTGCGCAGGTTATCTTCCAGCACATAAAAAGTTCCGTCATGGTCACGGATCAGGTCGATTCCGGCTATGTGGACATAAACATCATAGGGCACATCCACCTGGTACATTTCGCGCAGGAAATGCGGGCAGGAGTAGATAATATCTATCGGCACAATGCCGTCTTTTACAATAAACTGGTTATGGTAAATATCTTTCAGGAAAAGGTTGAGTGCGGTTAGGCGTTGCTTAATACCTTTTTCTACGAACGCCCATTCGGCCGAAGTGATAATCCGGGGTATTATATCGAACGGAAATATCTTTTCGATACCCTCGCCGCTATTGTAAACGGTGAAGGTAATGCCCTGCGTCATGAACAAACGCCTGGCCAGCTCTTCTTTCCTATTCAAGTCGTCCGGCGATTCTTTCGCCAAATATGCTATTACCTTCTGATAATGATCGCGGACTATGCTGTTTTGATTGTACATTTCGTCCCATACGCCGTTGATGACGTTATATTTTTCAAAATGCTGCGATTTGTACATAAAACCCTCCTTTATTCCCTAAAATACCGACCAGTGCTCTTCGAAAATTAATTATATCCGATAAATACATCAAAGGCCTAATAATTTTGGTAAATTATAAAATAGTTGGGGGAAATGATATAGGTTTTATATTTTTTTGAAATAAAAGTGCGTTTCGTTATTTTTTTGGAAGATGATTTGGGATTAATTGCTAAATCTGATGATTTACATTCGATAAAACGTTTGTTCAATAAATTCAAGCAGCGATAATAGGCCTAAATAAATAAAAGGCCTCTACGCATTAACGTAAAGGCCCTCCATCATAAGGTTTAACTATTCTATTTACGGCGTTTTTCCCAGCCTTTTGATATAAACGCAAGCAGTATGTTTAGCCGTACCTTGTTATAAATAGCAGTATTGCTGGTGCTGCTCACCACAATAGCCCCGCCCGTACGGGTTGCGTTAGCTAACTCTGCTGAAGAAATACTGCTTAATAATCTGTTTAAGTGTAAGCCTAAATGTGCAGAGATATTATTGGTGCCATCTACGGTTACGTTTTCGGCCTCTACTTTAATTACAGCGGCATCATTGTAATCAAATTCAATCGGTACTAAAACACCGCCTGGAGTTGTGAACGTACCGTTCAACTTCAATGGTATATCGTTGCCTGCCGATTGTTGAAGCACCGCCTTAATTTCTATTTCTTTATAGGTGCCCGTATCGATTTTCGCAGCTATCGTTGCTGGTGTGAGCGCAAACAAATCAACAGTTAAGTTTTTAGTGATAATTTCCGCTTGCACACCGTTCTTCTTCGCTTCCAATTTAAAGGTGCTAATGTTAGCAACGCCGGCCGTCCAAACTAAATTGTTAGCAATAGCCGCAGTTCCAAAACTTTGAACTACAGGCGAATTTACGGCGGCAACAACAGTACCCGGATTATCCGATGAAACATCAAATGCAACTTCTGAACTGGTTGCGGTTGCAGAGGTGCTGTCTTTTTTGCAGGAAAGAGCGGTGCAGCTAATTGCAATTGCAAAAAGGCTGATTTTAAGGGCTGATTTTCTCATTGTTTTATTTGCAGGGGTTTATCATTACCAATGGATACGGATTCTTTACAAAAAGGTTACCTGTATTGGTTTTGGAACTCCTTTAAATAATAACATGCTAAAAATCCGGTGCAAATTCAATCACAGAATCCCGTTAATTTATTTGAATTTGTTTTAGATCTCATTTAAATATTTGTGTACAAAACTTATGGCCATGGATCCTTCACCCACAGCGGAAGCTACCCTGTTCATCGCTCCGGCCCGTACATCCCCAGCAGCAAAAATGCCGGGTATACTGGTTTCCAGCAGGTACGGGTCGCGGTTGGCTTTCCACATTTTACCAAAATCCTGGCAATTATTTAAATCCCGACCGGTTTCTACAAAGCCTTTATCATTTTTTATCACATCCTTGCCCAGCCACTCGGTAAATGGTTTGGCGCCAATAAAAATGTAAAGCGCATCTGCGTCTTTAGCGCTAACCTCGCCATTATCTAAATTTTTAATCATTAGCTGTTGGAGACGGTTCTCGCCCATGGCTTCGGTAATTTCGCTGCAAGGAAGTAAGGTTATATTAGCTACCCCGGCTATCTGGTCTATCAGGTAGGATGACATGGTAGCTGCAAGGCTTTCTTTCCGGATTAAAATATACACCTGCTTTGCAAACTTAGAAAGGTACATTGCTCCCTGGCCCGCAGAATTACCGCCACCCACAATGTATACTGTAGCGTCTTTGCAGGATGCGGCTTCGGTCATGGCAGCACCGTAATAAATGCCTGCGCCGGTAAATTTTTCTACGCCCGGGGTGGTGAGCTGCCGGTAGTCAACGCCCGTAGTGATCACTACAGATTTGGTTACTACTTCGCTGCCATCATCCATTACAACGGTTTTGTAATTGTCTTTCAGTTTGATTTCTTTAACCGATTTTGGCGTTAAAAAATCGGTACCAAAACGGGTGGATTGGGTAATGGCTCTTCTGGTCAGGTCTGCCCCGCTTAAACCCGCAGGAAAGCCCAGGTAATTTTCAATTCTTGAACTGGTACCCGCCTGGCCGCCCGGCGATTTCCGTTCTATCAGCAAAGTTTTTAGCCCTTCGGATGCGCCGTAAACAGAGGCCGCCAGCCCGGCAGGACCGGCACCAATGATCACTACATCATATAGTTCATTCTTTACAGACTGGCTCAGCCCAATCTTTGTAGCAATATCGGTTACTGTTGGTGTTTTCAGCAAAGTTCCATCAGCAAAAATTATGGCGGGCAGGTCTTTCGCATCCAAAGTGTTTAGTTGCGACAGCTTTTTGGCCTCATCAGAATTGGCATCCAACCACATATAGGGTACCAGGTAGCCAGATAAAAATTCTTTGATATCGTGTGATTTGGGCGAAAACTGGTAGCCGATCACTTTTATTCCTTTAAAATCCGGCCTGTAGTTACCCTGCCAGTCTTCCAGCAAATCTGTTAAAATAGGGTAAAGCTTTTCTTCAGGCGGGTCCCATGGCTTGGTTAAGTAATAATCCAGTTTAACCTCGTTAATGGCTTTGATAGCCGCATCCGTATCAGCATAAGCGGTTAACAATACCCTTTTGGCATTGGGGAAAAAGCCGGTGGTTTTGCACAGAAAATCTACCCCTTCCATTTCGGGCATCCGCTGGTCTGATAAAAACAAGGCCACAATCTCGCCCTTATTCTTTAGATCCAGAAGGCTTTCCAAAGCCTCGTTGGCCGAGTCTGTACTCAGGATGCGATAGTTTTCGCGGTAGTGATTTTTCAGGTCCCGGCTTATTGCCCGCAGCACCTGCTGATCATCGTCTATAACAAATATGATGGGTAGGCTCATTGTTGTTCTTAAGTTTTAATTATCGTTTATAGGGAAGCACACCGTAAATTCTGTAACGCCTGGTACCGAATTCACTTTTACGGTGCCATTATGCTGGCGAATAATGCGCGTTACCACATCCAGCCCTAGCCCGGTTCCTTTGCCCATATCTTTTGTAGTAAAAAACGGGTCGAAGACCTGCGATTGTATTTCCTGTGGGATGCCCGGGCCATTATCTTTTATATATACACAAACAAAAGGTCCATCCTGCTGCGTACGAATCTCCAGTTCGCCGCCGCCATTTGTTTCCATCGCATCAATAGCATTGTCAATAATGTTGGTCCAAACCTGGTTCAGTTCGCCGGCCATTGCTTTTACCTGCGGCAGGCTGGTGTCAAATTTTTCAACATACTTAATGTTATTTTTTTTTAGCTTGTAGTTAAGCATGGTTAATGTGTTGCGAATGCCGGCATGGATATCCAGCAATTGCTTGTCGGTATCCCTATCCATATGGGTAAAGGTTTTAACCGAACTCACCAGCTCAGAAATTCGCTGCGATGATTCCCTTATGTCCGAGATCATCTTCTCTTCCAGCAGGTAATTGTTCATCCACTCCAAAACTACATTCAGCTGCGGCATAGGCGTGCAGTTGTTCATATGTTCCAAATCATCCGGCGTAAAGCCAAATTCGGTGAAGTTTTCGGCTATATCAAAATCTTTGATGCCGTGTTCGCCCAGCCAATCGGCTAAAGCATCTTCCTGGTCGGCTCGCTGCATCATGGTTAATGCCGGCCGGTCGGTTTGCTGGGTTTTACTAATGAGGATCTGATTAATGGTGTCTATTTTTTCGGGTGCGATGCTGAGTGCCGCTACATCTTTAAATATTACGGGCAGCCTTTGTACCTGGCTTTGCAGGGATGATGCGCCACGAACAATGGCCGATGCCGGGTTGTTAAGTTCATGCGCCAGCCCGGCCGACAATTTACCCAGGGCAAACATCTTTTCGTTTTGCTGCTGCAGCGAAGTGAAATCGCGGATGCGGCTGGTCATGGTGTGAACCAGCGCTTCGGTAAGTTCGTAATGAAGTTGAGTGCCTTCTTTTATCTTACTGGCAGGAACCCGGAAGATGCGCGCCTTTTTAACACATTCGCCGAAACCTGGAGTGTTTTTTGCACGCGAAAACGGAAGATAACCCGTAATACCTTGCTCTTTCATTACGGCAAGCTCACGTAGTTTGCCGTTTTGTAAAACGCACATCCGGATGCGTCCTTCCAAAATAATGCTCGTTTTATCAATAGGCTCACCTACATCAAACATCCGTTCGCCCTGTTGCAGCTCCATCATTTCACCGGCTTCCATTAGCCATTGCAGCTGGTTATCGGGTACTTCACTTAGTACAGGGATGGCTTTTAGCTCTTCTAATCTTATTTCGGTCATGATTCCGGGATATATATTCCGCTTATGGACCAACCTTAATCAAGCGGGGTACATTTTTGAGGCCGGATAAAATTACTACAAATAGCAGTTATTATAAGCCAACAACTTATATTCACCTAAAATAGTTTGCTGTGGATAACTTAGGCTTGATTTTGGCAAATTACCATAATCAGCAGGCATGATGTCTTATTTGCCCCTGTATACAGTCGCGTTGGCACCCCGGTTATTTTTTCAAGTAACGTTAACTTTGGTTAGGATATAAATTGTAGCATTATGCAAAAGATCACCCCGTTTTTATGGTTCAATGGTAATGTAGGCGAAGCGATAGATTTTTATACATCAGTATTCAAAAATTCCGCTATAAAGAATGTAAACCGCCTTCCGGACGATTTGACCGGCAGGGGAAAAGTGCTAACCGCAACTTTCGAACTGGAGGGTATTGAGTTTATGATATTGGATGGCGGCGATTATTACAAATTAAACCCCGCCGTTTCGTTTTTTGTAAAATGTAAAGACCAGGCCGAAGTTGATGAACTTTGGGATAAACTTGGTGCAGAGGGCCAACCAATGCGATGCGGGTGGATCACCGATAAATTTGGCGTATCCTGGCAGATCATTCCTGATGCATTGGGCAAATTAATGGGAGATGCTGATCCTGAAAAGGCACAGCGCGTAATGCACGCCATGATGAAAATGGTAAAAATAGAGGTAGCCGGTTTGGAAGCTGCCTATAACAATGATTAACATGCGGGCAGTCCCCAAAGATGTTGAAGAATATTTTTCCTGGTTTCCACAGCAAACGCAGGATGCAATGAGTTTGGTTAAGGCAACTATTTTAAATGCTATTCCTGATGCAAAAGAGAGCATAAGTTATGCAATGCCAACTTATAGATACAGGGGTTTGCTGGCGCATTTTGCAGCGTATGATAAACATATCGGCTTTTATCCCGGTGCATTGGCTGTTGAAGTTTTTGCCAAAGATATTGCCGGCTTTAAAAGTGCAAAAGGCTCTATTCAATTCCCGTTAAATCAACCCATGCCCCTGGATCTTATCAAGCGGATAATAGCTTTCCGGTTGAAAGAAAATACTAGTGCGGTTAAAATAACAAGTAAATAAGTAAGGGAGCTACCCCGTAGATCGTGTATTTTAATTCACTTACAGATAGCTGAAACAAGCAGTCTTTGAGGCTGCCTTTTCAGGTTTAATGGTATTTTCATAAGCGTCTATTCCTAAAGCCGCTATGGTTATGAAATAATCTCTGCTTCTCAAGGCATAAGCTAAAACAAATCAGGCTCAAATCCTTTCTTAATAAAATTGTTTTACGATGCCTAAGTGGTTAAAAATATCATTGAAGATCCTCGGAGCGCTACTGCTGCTTTTAATCCTGATAATAGTTGGGGTATCTGTTTATATAGCCAATAATAAAAAAGAAGTGCTTGCTAAGGTTACCCAAAAGCTAAATGAAAATATTGATGGCACGCTTTCCGTTAGTGATATCAATACATCATTTTTTTCAAACTTTCCGGATGCTTCTTTGAAGCTGAAAAATGTAGTGATCCGCGACAGGCAATTCCCACGCCACAAGCACACTTTACTGAATGCAAAAGATTTTGATGTATCGGTTAATGCCGGTGCATTACTCCATGGCGTAGTCAGCATAAATAATGTAAGTATTCACAATGCAGCGATCGATTTGTATACCGATAGTACAGGTTATAGTAATACAGCTGTTTTCAAGAAAAACAAAAAAGACACGGTTAAAGCGCATGCCGGCGAAAACAGTAATTCGTCGACCCAGTTGAAAAAGTTCGGATTAAATAATGTTAGCTTCACCATCAATAACCAAAAAGCCAATAAACTTTTCAACTTTCAGGTGAATGACTTAGAGGGGAAAATGACTTACCCCGATACTGGCTGGCATGCCTCGGTACATTTGGATGTGCTGGCAAAAAGCCTCGCATTTAATACTAAAAAGGGTAGTTTTATCAAGGATAGGCGAGTTGTGAGCGATTTGGAAGGCGGGTATAATGAGGCGAGTGGTAAAATTAATGTTCACTCTGACGCCTTTAAAATAGGTGACGATTCTTTTGGAATGAATACCTTATTTGTAACCGGTAAAGGTGCAGATAGCTTTACCTTTCATTTTACAAATGACAAACTCCAATGGCGAAGTGCCTCATCCTTGCTGGCGGCCAATATATCCAAAACACTGAATAGATTTAATATCGAAAAACCTATTAAGGTGGATGCCCTGATATCTGGTAGTTTTGGTGGCGGCGATCCGTATTTCCGGGTTAGCAGCGAAATTAAAGACAACAGGGTTACGGTTCCCGGGGCTATCATAGATGACTGTAATTTTAACGCGTTGTTTACCAATGAGAATGTTAAAGGAAAGGGCTTAACTGATGAAAACTCAGTGATCCGGTTGACGAAGTTCAGCGGTACCTACAGCGATCTGCCATTTAATATCGATAGCGGAAGCATCACGAATCTCGCGGTTCCTATTGCTACCGGTAACTTCCGTGCTAATTTTCCGGTATCAAAATTAAATACGGTAGGCAGCGGCGTTGCGCAACTTAGCAACGGTACGGTTGATATGAACCTGCAATACAAGGCAGACGTAATCAATTTAAAATTGAACAAACCGGTGGTAAAAGGCGCCATCAATTTAAAAAACGCTAATATTAAATACATCCCGCGTAATCTTAATTTAACCAATACTTCTATCTCAATGTTATTCGTTGGTAATGATCTGCTACTTAAAAATATCCGCCTGCAAAGCGGCAAAAGCATTGTGAGGATGGAAGGCCAGGTAAAAAACTTTTTGAACCTGTACTATAGTGCGCCGGAAAAAATTCTGATCAATTGGCAGGTGACAAGTCCGCAAATTTATTTAGCAGAATTCATTGGCTTTTTGGGCGCAACCAAGCCGTCTGCCCCAACATTCAAAACGGCCAACAGCGGCAATGTAGTCAATCAGTTAGCAAAAGTTTTAAATACGGCTAAAGCAGATATGCACATGCGGATTAACGAATTACATTACCGGAAATTTTTGGCAACCGATGTGAATGCCGATCTGCTGATGTCGGAGGATGGTATCAGGATAAACGGTGTAAGCCTTAAAAATGCGGGAGGCTCTTTAAAATTAACCGGCAACCTGGTTCAAAAAGGTAACCTGAACGATTTTATCATGGCTACAGATGTTAATAATGTGGATATTCGCTCATTTTTTGAATCCTTTGATAATTTTGGACTGAAAGATTTAACGAGCCAGAATTTAAGAGGCTTTTTATCGGCTAAGACCAGTACCACGGGATCTATTACCAATACCGGCGATGTGGTGAAACACTCTATCAGAGGTAAAGTAAAAATAGATCTGAGAAATGGTGCACTGATTAATTACGGTGCGATCAAGAGTGTTGGTAAATTTGTATTCCCTTTCCGCGATTTGAATAATATACAACTGAAACCACTGCAGGGAGATTTTGACATTAAGGGTGATAAGATCGTTATTAACCCGATGGAGATTAGTTCAAGTGTGCTTAACGTTGATGTTGCCGGTATATACGGGCTAACCAGCGGTACAGACATTGCACTGGATATACCGCTAAGAAACCCCGAAAAAGATAAAGAGATCACCGATGCCGCCGAATTGTCAAAAAGGCGTTTTAAAGGGATTGTGGTACACATTCGCGCGCATGAAGAAAATGGTAAATTGAAAATAGGCTGGAATGGAAACCATAAATAATTCTAACTGGCTAATATTCGTATAACTGCGGGGACTGTAGTCACGGCCTTGGCTACTTCCACTTCATATTAAACCTTTTTCTCCAATAACTCTCTGATATAGTATGAATGTTACTAAACTATAAGGTTATGAAAAAGATAATTTTTGCACTAAGTTTAATAATATGTGTATTCGCCGTTAATTTTAACGCACAGGCACAAAGGAGAATTAGTCCGCAGGCTAAGGGTGCTATTATAGGTGGTGCTGGTGGTGCTTTATTGGGCGGCATTTTAGGGCACAATGTTCAGGGTGCCTTAATTGGTGCAGCTATTGGTGCAGGCGGCGGCTATATTGTTGGTAACGAGCATCAGCGCGCAGTACAAAAGCGTGCTAACATTTATCAGAACGGTTACGCTGCAGCTTACAGGAACTCAAATTACCGTTCATCCGGTAACTATGAAACAAGCTATCGTCACAGGTACAAAAAAGCGCGGTACAGCCGCAGCTACTACAGAGACTAAATTTATACTACTGTTTACATCAGGACGGCTCCAAAGTTTTTACTTAGGGGCCGTTACTTTTTTTGACCTTTTTATTGCTTAAAATAAACAATGGGCGAAGCGATGCAATTGGCGTTTGGCGGGCAGGTAAAATAGAGCTGCAGTTGGCTGTTGTTTACCGCTATCGTATACTCCTCCGTTACCGGGGTGCTGGTTTTGGTTAATTCAGCTTCCGTACCGTAGCTATCATTAGCGTTCGCATAAGCTATAGCGGCATATAAAGTTAGCGCTTTACCAATCAGTTTGTATTTACCTGTGGTTTTAAAGCTATAGCCAAGTATTTTACCGGTTGTAGCATCTGTAGTGAATGTGGTGGACTGATAGGTCATGTCGCTTTTGAACTCAAACGTTGACAGGTTGCCCGTGGAAGATTTGGACCAGTTGCCAACCAGGGATGCAACGGCCGGGGCGGAGTCCTTACTACAGGCATAAAGCGTAATACTTAATATAACGGCAAGTATGCCGGATAAAAAATGCGGTTTATAGGTTGGTTTCATGATCATTATTACGAACAACCAAGCTCCAATGCTACACGCTTAATTAAAAATGCCGGATAATTTTGTCTATCCGGCATTTTTATAAGTTGCTATCTGGCTCCTGGAGGGCAATGCTCTCTTAAATAATCGGTATAAAGTGTACGAAGATGCATACCTGTGCCCGGCCCTTCGGAAATTCCGTGGGTACGGTTAGGATATAGCATCAACTGAAACTGCTTATTGTTTTTAACCAGCTCATTTATCAATTGCTCGGCATTGGTATAGTGCACATTGTCATCGCCTGTGCCGTGAATGTACAACAGGTTACCCCTTAAGTTTTTGGCGTAAGTAACAGGCGATCCCTTTGTAAATACCGCTCTGCTTGCATCATCTACCGGTACGCCGGTATAACGTTCCTGGTAAATATTGTCGTACGTTAACTGGTTGCCTACTGCTGCAACAGAAATCCCGGTTTTGAAGATCTCCGGGTATTGAAACATCAGGTTTAAGGTTGATGAGCCACCACCGCTCCAGCCCCAAACAGCTACCCGGGATGAATCCAGGTACGCGTGTTGTTTTAGCATTTGTTTGGTACCCATTGCCAAATCGCGGATATTAAGTGTGCCAATGCCTTTGTAAATAGATTTGCGCCACTCGCGGCCTTTAGGCACCGGTGTGCCCCGGTTATCTATCGACATGTAGATGTACCCATCTTTAGCCATATCGCCGGTGTAAAGAAAGTTGTTGGTAACGCCAAATTCATCTTTTACATTTTGGCCCCACGGCTCTCCATACACATACAACACAACCGGGTATTTTTTAGTTGGATCAAAATTGTCTGGCTTTTGCATCCAGCCGTCCATTTCCACGCCTTCTTCAGTTTTTACCTTGAAAAATTCAACATTTGATTTTTCTTTGGCGCCAGCGGAAGCGATCACAGCCTTAGCAGCTTTTTCAGAACCGTCGAACGTTTTATGCTCCGGCAGGGAAACTACCTCATTTGCACCTTCGGTATAGTAATTAGTGAAAGCATGGGTAGCTGCCTTCCCATTTGGTGATACATCATATTCGTGTGTTCCGGGCTGGCTCATTGGTGTTAAGCGTTCGGCTTTGCCGCTTCCATCCAGTTTGGTGCGGTACAAATATTTTTGCGTAGCATTTGTTGGCGATGCAGAAAAATAAACATAGCCCGAAGCCTCATCAATAGCGTTGATCTGCATTACATCATAGTTACCGCTGGTGATCAGCTTTTGCTTTTTGCCATCGCGGCTAATACGGTACAAATGTCTCCAGCCATCCTTTTCGGTAGCCCATAAAAACTCTTTGCCTTTATTAAACCAGTCCCAGCCACCGTAATAGTAGTGGGCTTCCCATTCGGGTAATATATCCAGCCAGGCAGCATCTTCCTCGTGGTAAATGCTTGTTGCTTTACCTGTAGCAACATTACAAAGCATTACATCCGTTTGATTTTGCGCGCGGTTTAAATGCTGAATGATGAGGTCTGTATTATTTGCGGCCCACTCCATACGCGGAACGTAGGATTGCAATACCGGATCAGTTGGGATATCCATCCATTTGGTTGCACCGCCCTCGGCGCTAACTACTCCAATTTTAAAAGGAGAAGGCGGTTCACCGGCGATTGGGTACTCTACCGGTTTTACAAACGGATAAATGGAATCCGTTGTGTTCAGCATTAAATAGTTTTTGGTTTTGCTGGCATCAATTTGCCAATAAGCCAGTTGCTTGCCATCCGGGCTCCAGCGGAAACCATCACGGCAAAAGAATTCTTCCTCGTAGGCCCAGTCGAAAGTGCCGTTGATTAGCTTGGTAGTGCCATCAGCGGTTAATTGCTTAAGCGCATGATCAGCCAAAGTTTCTACATAAATATTATGCTCACTTACATAGCCAACTTTGGTAGCATCGGGAGAAAACTTGGCAAACATCAAAGATGATTCGGGCAGATTGCCGCCAAGTTTACTTAATTTTTTGGTAGAGAAATCGTAAACGTAATAGTCTCCGCGGGTTGCGTAGCGCCAAACTCTTTTGGCGTTGGTATAGATCAGCACTTTCTGCCCATCCTCCGACAGATAAAAATTTCTTGGCATGATAGCTTTTTGACCGGGAATGGTCAGCATTTCTTTGCTTACTAACACCGTTTTTTTAGCAGCATCGCGGGCATCCAATACCACAATTTCACCGCTCATCGCTTTGTAGTACTGATAACCATCTTTGGCCCAATGGGTAGATGGTATTTGTGCAAAAGCAGGGTTCTGCGCAAGCAGGAGTAATAATAGCATAAGGGCAGGTACGCCCCAACGATAAATTTTCATAAAAAAATCTTTAATTAATTGTTTGCCCGGCTTTATTTGTAATTAAATAATGCCTTGATAAATTTTGCGTTAAATTAGCATTTTAATGCCTTTTAATTACACCGCCTCCGTATGAAAAAAACGTTTCTGCTGTTTCTCAGCTTTTTTACATGGTTAACCGTTAATGCTCAGAATATTGACAGAAGCAAGTTCATCAAAGATAGCCTGGAGAATTATATTAATCGCGCTTTAACTAATTGGCGCATTCCAGGCGCGGCTGTTTGTGTTGTAAAAGACGGCAAGACCGTGTTGATGAAAGGTTACGGCATAAAAGAACTTGGCCTGATGAATAAGGTGGATGAAAACACTTTGTTTATGATAGGCAGCAATACCAAAGCATTTACCGCAACAGCGCTTGCCATGCTGCAGGCTGATAAAAAGCTTTCGCTGGATGAAAAGGTGACCAAATACATACCGGAATTTAAGCTTGATGACAAACCTGCAGGCGATATAGCTATTATAAAAGATCTGCTTTGTCACCGTTTAGGGTTCCGCACATTTCAGGGCGACTTTACTTTTTATAACACCAACCTCAGCCGTTACCAGGTGATAGATAAGTTGGGCAAACTTAAAGCTACTTACCCTTTCCGAACTACCTGGGGCTACACTAATGCTGCTTTTTTAACAGCGGGTGAGATCATCCCCCGCGTAATTGGCAAGCAGTGGGAAACTTATCTAAAAGAAAGCATTTTCGCCCCGCTGGGGATGGGCAATACGCTGGCATTGACCGCCGACATGCCAAAAGCCATTAATCGTTCGGTGGCACATACACTGATAGATGGCAGACTAAGCGCTATTCCTTATTGCAATATCGACGGACTTGCACCCGCAGGATCAATCAGTTCATCAGCCAATGATATGGGCAAATGGGTAATGGCCCTGCTAAATGACGGTAAAGTGGGCAACCGCCAGGTGATCCCCGCCGCAGCAATCCAGGCTACACGCCAGCCACAGGATATTATGCGCAGCGTAAAACACTTAAACGGCGAAACCAATTACGAACTTTACGGATTGGGCTGGATGATACAGGATTACAGCAACCATCGCCTTATTATGCATGATGGTGGCGTTAATGGTTTCCTGTCATCGGTTACGCTGGTGCCGCAGGATAAGCTGGGCATTGTGATACTAACCAATACCGACCAAAATGAATTTTTTGATGCCCTGCGCTGGGAGATATTGGATGCTTACTTTAAAGACAAATTCCGAAATTACAGCGATGTGTATCTCACCCAGTTTAGAGCCAATGCTATCCAGCAATTAGCCGCCGACCGCAAGCTGCGCGACACGGTAGCTACCATGCCGAAACCAAAACTGTCTTTAAATGATTATACCGGCAAATATTTAAACGATTTTTATGGCAACATGACCATCAGTGCCGGAGAAAATAATAATCTGGAGATGCGTTTTGAACACCATCCAAAAATGTACGCCAAATTGCAGCCACTTGGCGGCAATCGTTTTTACGTTACCTTCAGCGATCCTACCTTTGGCAAGGCTGTGTTCCCGTTCTATGTAACTAACAACAAGGTAACGGGTGTTAGGGTAAAAGTGGCCGACTTTGTAGAGTACAATTTTTATGATTTTAGGAAGGTGGATTGATTCTAGAGATCACAAATACTCAGCAAGGCTTATCCGCAATATCTCCACCAGCTCGGGATCGTTAAACTGGTAAAGGTCATCAATATCAAGCACGGTAAGTACCCGGCCATTCAGCCGGAAGTTTTGCTTAACCATTTCGCGGTGCCGGTTTTCCATAACGAAGATTTCGTCTGCCCAGTCGATCATTTTTTGATTTAGCCGGACCCTTGCTTTGTCGCTTGTCCCGGCCGAACGCGCCCGGTGCAGCGAGTGGTTTTTAAAAAGGAGTTCGGCAGTAGGGCTGCGCCATTGGTTTTTACTGCAGATGAAGAGTAGGTTGGGCAAAATCTTATTGTTTATCGGGTTCCATGTTTTTTTTTCTTGTTTTATCCTGTTCCAGCCTTGCCTGGTGAGTACAGGAAGCGTATCCTTTTCATGATCCCATATGGAAATGTATTGTTTCGACATAGCCCTGCTTGAGGTTACTCGTTTGCCAGATACGTTTTAGCCCAGCCATAAGAAACTGTTTAGCTTTTTCAAAATCTGGGCCCGGTGGAATGAATGGTTCGGGGGAAAGGGATTTCATTGGTGGGTGTTTTATAGGGAGATTAATTTATAAATGCTTTTAGAATAAATACTATCCCTGTGACTAAAGATATAATTGTCCACATCCAAAATTGGATATATTGCGGTAATAACTGGCCATTCCAATTTGTTTCCACAGACGCAGGTCTACTCTTTCTAATGTCGAAAACATGAATAAGCCAATTGTAAAAAAAGCTATCCCGGTAATATGATACGTAAAATCCATTTTTCATTCAAGACTTACTTCCCTTTCGCCCCATTCATATAATCCAGTGTCAAATTACATAACGCTTTTACACCCAATGCAAAGCCGCTTTCATCCAGGTAAAAATCGGGCGTGTGGTGCGATGGTGCGGTTAGTGCGTTCCCGCCTTTTGGCATCCCGCCTAAAAAGAAAAATATGCCGGGTACCTTCTGCTCAAAAAAGCTAAAGTCTTCTGCGCCGGTAACAGGTGGTTTTAACAATACATTTTCTTTTCCGGCAGTGGCTTCCAGCGTTGGTAGCATTTTAGCGGTAAGGGCCGGGTCGTTATAGGTAACCGGGTACTGGTTACTGAAAGGGATCATTACCTCGGCTGTTGCGCCATAAGCTTCTGCTGTTTTAATAGCGATGCGGCGCACATTATCGGTAACCAGTTTCTGGTCGGCTTCCGTAAAATAGCGTAAGGTGCCTTGCATTTTCACGCTTTCAGGTATGATGTTAAAACGCGTGCCGCCCTGTATCAGCCCAACCGTAACTACGGCAGGGTTTTCCGTAACGTTTACATTCCGGCTAACTATACTTTGTAAACTGCTGATGATTTGTGCCGATACCACAACCGGATCAACACTGCTCCATGGGTAAGCGCCATGGGCCGAGCGGCCCTTCACCGTGATCTGCATATCGCTTACGCCTGCCATGGTGCCTCCGGGGCGGTAAACAATTTTACCCACTTCGGTTTGTGAATTGATATGCAGGCCAAAGATCACGTCAACCTTTGGGTTTTCTAATACGCCTTGTTTGACCATTTCTTCCGCGCCGCCTTTTTCACCAAGCGGGGCACCTTCCTCGGCCGGTTGAAATATGAATTTAACGGTACCGTGCAGGTCGTTTTTCATGGATGATAACACCTCTGCCACAGCCATCAGTATAGCCATGTGCGAATCGTGCCCGCAGGCATGCATTACCCCAACTTCTTGCCCACCGTATTGGGTTTTTACTTTTGATGCAAAGGGTAAGGGCACCCGCTCGATAACCGGCAAAGCGTCCATGTCGGCGCGAAGGGCTACAACCGGGCCTGGTTTGCCGCCTTTAAGTACGCCTACAACGCCTGTAGTTGCTACCCCTGTTTGCACAACTATCCCGAGCGACTGCAAATGTTTGGCTATGATACCGCTGGTTCGGATTTCACGGTTGCCCAACTCGGGGTGTTCATGAAAATCGCGTCGCCAGTTTACAATTTTATCCTGCAAAGCATCGGCTTTTTTGGAGATTACCGCTTTGGTTTGCCCCGAAGCAGCTAAACTGGCAATCGTAAATGCAAAGAGTAAAAGTCTTTTCATATTGGGAAGGTTGGATTTTCCCTAAATATAAAAATTTGCACTTAAAAACATAAAAAGTAGTTCATGACAAACTAAACGAAAAAGAGGCGCACTGTATAATGGTGCGCCTCTTTTATAATAATTGATTAAATATTGATTAGGTAAAACTCAACAGATCAATAGTAAATATCAATACTGAATTTGCGGGAATGGATGCACCCGGCGATGATGTACCATAAGCCAAACCCGATGGGATAATAAGCAAAATACGGCCTCCTGCCTGCACATGCGGAACGCCATATTGCCAGCCCTTTATAAGACTTGTTAATGAATACTTAGAAATTGAGCCCGCATCGAACTGGCTGCCGCTAAGTAATTTGCCTGAATAATTAACGCTAACGGTTGATGTAGCCGTTGGGAAATTGCCTGTGCCCGCAGTAATAACCTGGTAATAAACACCGGAAGCATCTTTGGTAGCTGTAATGCTCGGATTTGCTGCCAGGTAAGCCTGGATAGCTTTATCATCGATAGCGGCTTGCTCTGATGCATTGACCGTTTTTTCTTTTTTACATGCCGAAAATCCAATGATCACCAGGCTGAGTACTAATAAAATTCTTTTCATATAAAGGTAAACGGGCATTTTTAGCTTTGTGATACAGTTGTTTTGATTTTTAATTCATTCAGTTGGGCATCAGCGATGGTTGATGGCGAATCGATCATGACATCGCGGCCCGAGTTATTCTTAGGGAAAGCGATCACATCACGGATCGAATCAAGGCCTGCAAAAATGGAGGTCAACCTGTCGAAACCGAAGGCTATACCACCGTGCGGAGGTGCGCCGTATTCAAAGGCATCCATTAAAAAGCCAAATTGTTTTTGCGCTTCTTCTGCAGAAAAGCCCAGGTGTTTAAACATCAGGGATTGTAGTGCACGGTCGTGGATCCGAATAGAGCCGCCGCCAATTTCTGTTCCGTTGATCACCAAATCATAAGCGTTGGCGCGTACATTTTTAGGGTCGGTATCCAGCATTGCTATATCCTCCGGCTTTGGCGAGGTAAATGGGTGGTGCATAGCATGGTAACGCTCTGTTTCTTCGTCCCACTCTAAAAGCGGAAAATCCAGCACCCAAAGCGGAGCAAACTTATTTTTATCGCGCAGGCCTAATCTGCCGCCAATTTCAAGGCGCAGTTCGTTCAGTTGCTTGCGTACTTTGTCGGTGGAGCCGGCAAGGATCAGGATCAAATCACCTTTTTCTGTACCGAAAGCAGCGCTCCATTTAGCCAGTTCCTCTTCGTTATAGAACTTATCTACCGATGATTTGATGGTGCCATCTTCATTATGGCGTGCATAGATCAAACCGGTAGCGCCAATTTGAGGGCGTTTCATCCACTCGGTAAGTTCATCAATTTGTTTGCGGGTATAGCCGGCGCAGCCTTTGGCATTAATGCCTACAACCAGTTCCGCATTATCAAAAATGCTGAAGTTTTTGCCTTTTACCATATCGTTCAGTTCAACAAACTCCATCCCAAAACGGGTATCGGGTTTATCAGAACCATATAAACGCATCGCGTCAGCATATTGCATACGCGGAAAATCACCCAGTTCCAATCCTTTTACGTTGCGGAATAAATGTCGCGTAAGGCCCTCGAATATATTCAGGATATCCTCCTGCGTGATGAAAGACATTTCGCAGTCTATCTGGGTAAACTCCGGCTGGCGGTCGGCACGCAGATCCTCATCCCGAAAGCATTTCACAATTTGAAAGTAACGGTCGAACCCGCTTACCATCAGCAATTGTTTAAAAGTTTGCGGCGATTGCGGCAACGCGTAAAACTCTCCCGGGTTCATGCGGCTTGGCACCACAAAATCACGTGCACCTTCCGGGGTAGATTTGATCAGCACCGGGGTTTCCACTTCAATAAAATCCAGGTCAGATAAATATCTTCGGATCTCCTGTGCCATTTTATGGCGCAAAACCAGGTTATTCCGGATAGGATTACGGCGCAGATCCAGGTAGCGGTATTTGGCACGTAACTCTTCGCCACCGTCCGTTTCATCCTCTATTAAAAACGGAGGAATTTTGGCGGCGTTTAATATTTCCAGTTCGGTAACGGTAATTTCTACTTCACCGGTTGGGATTTTTGTGTTTTTGTTAGAACGTTCCACTACCTTGCCGGTAACTTTAATAACAAACTCGCGCCCTAACTGGCGGCCTGCTTCGCGCAGGTCGGCATCAGTGTCTGTATTTAAAACTAATTGGGTTAAGCCGTATCGGTCGCGTACATCAATAAAAGTGGTACCGCCCAAATCGCGTGATTTTTGCACCCATCCGCAAAGGGTAACTGTTTCCCCTAAATTGCTGATATTTAATTGCCCGCAGGTGTGTGTTCTAAGCATAATTCCTTTTTAAAAAGTTTGCAAAAGTACATTTTTTTGAGATATGAGATGTGAGATTTGAGTATTGAGAAAGAAGAAGTTTAGAGAAACCCGCAGGAATACGCTAAAAAGCGCATTTTCTCACATCTCATATCTTAAATCTCACATCTAATTCTATCTTTGCAGCATAATTCTCAAGGGGTGCCTTGCTTTGGTGTACTAAAAATAATCTGCAGGTTATTTTACCAAACTGAAAGACAGGCTGAGATCAAACCCATGATCCCCCGACCCCTAAAGGGGAGCAAAAAAATCTTAAAGTCCATCTTTAGGAACAATTGCTCCTCTCACAGGCGGCCGGGGGATCTGCACCTGATCCGGGTAATGCCGGCGTAGGGAGAGGTAACAAGTTAAGTGTACTGCCGTTTTATCCCGGCGAGCAGATGGTTTAACTCATTTTTTGTTCAAAAAATTTTGAAAAATTTATTTGCGGCGCTCTTCGCCCTGCTGCTGCCAGTTTTGGCGTCGGCTCAATTTTCCATCAGCGGAAAAATCACTAGTCAATCCGGCGAGGTATTGCCCGGCGCAACCGTTAGCCTGGCCAGCCCGGCTAAAAATGTGCAAACAGATGTAAACGGCAAATACCAACTAAGCGATATTGCCGCAGGTAGCCGACTGCTGCGGATTAGTTTTATCGGCTATCAAACCTTAAGCAAGGCTGTGCAGGTAAACAGCGATGTTGTACTTAATTTAACACTTACAAACGGCACACTTGGCGTAGAAGAGGTTACCGTGATTGCTACCCGGGCCGGCAAAAACTCGCCTACCGCATTTACCAACTTAAGTAAAAAAGATCTGGAGAAAAATAACTTCGGCCAGGATTTGCCTTTTTTGCTTAGTCAGACGCCCTCCGCTGTAATCACTTCAGATGCCGGCGCAGGCATTGGTTATACAGGAATCCGCATTCGCGGATCAGACGCTAGCCGGGTAAATGTTACCATTAATGGTATCCCTTACAACGATGCGGAAAGCCAGGGTTCCTACTTTGTAGATCTTCCGGATTTTGCTTCGTCTGTAAACAATATACAGGTGCAGCGAGGTGTAGGTACATCAACCAATGGCGCCGGTGCATTTGGTGGGAGTATAAATGTACAAACGGCAACCCGTCGCGATACCGGATATGCGGATATCAACAATTCAGTAGGCTCATACGGTACGGTTAAGAACACAGTTAGCCTGGGTACTGGTTTGTTGGGTGGTAAATTCAGTGTAGACGGCCGGCTATCACGCATTAAATCGGATGGTTACATCGATAGAGCCTCTGCCGATTTGAAGTCGTTTTTTGTAAGCGGCGCTTATTATGGCGCAAACAGCACGTTAAGAGCAAATGTTTTTTCGGGCTATGAGCGCACCTACCAGGCCTGGAATGGCATTCCCGATTATATCATCAGCGATAAAAGCATCCCTAATCACCGTACTTATAACGAGCTGGGTTTGATGCCCGATGGCACTTATTATAAAGATCAGGTTGATGATTACCTGCAAAACCATTACCAGTTGCTATATGATCAAAAGATCTCGTCCAGGCTATCTTTTAGTGGTGCGTTGCATTATACTAAAGGAAAAGGCTATTATGAAGAATTTAAAACAAACGCAAAGGTAGCCGATTATGGTTTAGCACCAGTAATCTACAACACAGATACGATAGCAAGGACCGATCTGGCCCGCCGCCGCTGGCTGGATAATGATTTCTATGGTGTTACTTATGCCTTAAAATACAAGCCGCAATCCAACCTTAATTTTACTTTAGGCGGGGCATACAATCGGTATGCCGGCGCACACTATGGTAACATCATTTACACAGCCCAAAGCGCAGGCATTACGCCGAATTATGAATATTATCGTGACGACGCCAAAAAGAACGATTTTAACATTTTTGGCCGTGGCGAATACAAAGTTGGCGATATTACGCTGTTTGCCGACATGCAATATCGCAGCGTTTATTATTCTTTTTTCGGCCTCGACAGAAACTTGAATAATACCCAGCAAAATGCAAAGCTGAATTTTTTCAATCCGAAAGCAGGGGTTACCTATGAGCTGGATGAGCATAATAATGTTTATGCTTCCTTTGCTGTGGGTAACCGCGAGCCTAACCGGGATGACTATACTAACTCTACCCCGGCTAACAGGCCCAAACCCGAGAACCTGAAAGATTTTGAAGCGGGTTACCGTACCAGCGGCGATGTATTCAGGGGCGGTATTAACCTGTTTTACATGCTCTACAAAAACCAGTTGATTTTAACAGGTGCATTGAATGACGTAGGCTCGCAGATCAGGCAGAACGTGAAAGATAGCTACCGCGCAGGTATCGAGTTTGATGGCAAGGTGAACTTGGCTAAGCAACTTACCTGGGGTGCTACTGCTACTTTGAGTGCCAATAAAATAAAAAACTACGGGCAATTTTTTGCCAATTACGATAACAACACCCTCGTCTCTTTATTTTTAAAGGAAACCAATATTGCTTACTCCCCATCTTTTTCGGCCGCCAGCGACTTAAGCTATATACCGGTAAAAGGCGCTGAGATTGCTTTGATCAATCGTTACGTAAGCAGTCAATTCCTTGATAACACATCAAATACCAACCCGGCAGGCTTCCCGGTTGCGGCGAGCAATCGCTATATCCAGAACAGGCAGCTAAATAGCTACTTCGTAACTGATGTAAGAATGCGCTACAACTTTAGTGTTCGCTCGGTAAAAAATATTGGCATCGGTTTACAGGTAAATAACATTTTCAGTAAACAATACGAAGCCAACGGTGCTACCTACCCGGATATTGAGGGCGGCCAGGTAATAAACTATAATTACTTTTTCCCTCAGGCTACGCGCAATTTCATGGCATCGCTTAGCTTAAGCTTTTAACTTACATGAATAGCTGGGCACAACTATTTATAGAGCAAATTAAAGCTACTTCGCTTTTAGAATGGCTTGCTGTAATACTGGGCGTAGCGGAGGTGTTTTTGGCAAAGGCAAATAAAGTGTGGCTATACCCAACTGGTATAGCCTCTACTATAATTTCTATTTATCTTTTACTGAGCGTGGCCCTCTATGCCGAATGCCTGCTTAATGGTTACTATGTAGTCATGAGCATTTATGGCTGGTACTACTGGGTTACAAAGAAAAACGAGCCACCTGTTAAGGTAAGTTACTCCAATAAACACGAATGGGTAGTAACACTGCTCATCGTGTTCGTTGGCTGGGGTATTTTGTACCTGCTGCTGGCTCATTTTACATCTTCTACGGTACCAGTTTGGGATGCCTGGGTATCATCTACCGCCTGGGCGGGGATGTGGCTGCTGGCCAGGCGCAAAATAGAAAACTGGTTGCTGCTGAATATCAGCAACTTGTTTGCAATACCCTTGTTGTACCATAAAAATCTGGTCCTGTTTGCCGTGCTTACCATCGTGCTTTTTGTAGTTGCCATTTTCGGTTATATCGATTGGCGAAAAATTATCGCCAAAGAAAAATCTGCCAAATATGCCAGTTAGTACAAAGAATATGCTGCACCCCTCTTCCCTGTTGCAGGCAGAATGGATCGCTGTCATCAGAAAATACGCGGCCGGTGCCGAGAAGCTTGGTCAGTTACATCCCGGTCAATTGGAGCTGGTTTACCAACAACAATGGTTCAATTTGCTTAGTCCGGCGGTTTACGGCGGATTGCAAACACCGCTTCCGGAGCTGGTAAAAATGGAAGAGGCCCTCAGCTGGGCTGATGGCAGCCTCGGCTGGGTAGTTACGCTATGTTGCGGCGCAGGTTGGTTTGGCGGTTTTTTACAGCCGGATATAGCCCACCAGGTTTATAAGAATACCAAAGCATGTATAGCGGGCAGCGGTGCATCAACCGGCACGGCTACTGTGTATGGCAACGGATACCTGATTAATGGCAGCTGGAAATATGCCAGCGGCGTACACCACGCTACTCATATCACTGTCAATTGTGTTATCACGAACGAAGGAGGGCCGGTTTTAAATCCGGATGGCACAGAACTTATCCTCCCGTTTATATTAGACCGCGGCGATGTCACCCTATTGGCAGGCTGGAAATATATAGGAATGACCGCTACCGGAAGTGATGCCTATCAAGTTAGTGAGCTATATGTTGAGCGTGCACGATGCTTTAAAATTGAACCAGGAGATGCTGTAATTGACAACGAACTTTATAGCTTCCCCTTTCTGCAATTGGCCGAAGCAACCCTTGCAGCTAATCTATCGGGCATGGCCATTCATTTTATGGATCTGTGCGTACCTGCGTTCGCAAACAAAGCAACTAACCTGCGCAGAGTCAACCCATCCAACATAGCGGTAATGGGTGATGCATTATTACAAGCTAAAGAATTTATTGACCAGGTCAGGTTTGATTTTTTCAACTCGGTTGAGCTTGCGTGGCAAAACCCCAATGATGTATCACTTCTTAAAATAGTTAGCGCCAATAGCCGCTTGCTTGCTAAAGCAGCGCGAGAATGTGTGGATCTGCTGTACCCTTATTGCGGCCTTTTGGCGGCTTCACCAGATACTGAAATTAACCGTGTTTGGCGCGATCTGCATACCGCCAGTCAGCACGCTTTGCTTACCTTTCTGGAGTAAATACGCAAATCCGATATAAGTATATTAATAATTAGTTTTTTGAGGTATATTTCCTATTTTTAGTCACAGCTAAGGCTCAATTTGCAACCGTACACAAAAGCGTGATAACACCGCTGCTGAACAGATTTTCGCCGGGAAAATGCGTCATTACCTGTCTTTAACAGTTCGAGTGTACGGTTTAGCATCATGAGTTCAGGAGAAAACCTGAGACGGGCTGTAAAATATTATAAAACCTATACCTCGTTTGCATGAAACCTTTACCTGCCATCATTAATCTTTTAAGATCTGCAGCTTTACATCTATCATTAATTATCACGGTATTAATTTTATCTGAAAGTTGTAAAAAGCCCGGAGACCCACTTAAACTGCCCAGCCCGGCACCTGCCGACACCATTGGCACGGAAAATTTTGAGAAACTTACAGCTTGGAAGGTTTACAAAACCAATCATAGTACCCCCTACAACCTTGCGGTTTTTGGTGATTCTTACGTCCAGGGCAATTATTTCACCTCTTTGCTGCGCAATAAGCTATTAAATGATGGCAATGAGGATGGAGGCCCGGGCTATTGCAGTTTTGGACGTTATGATCCTACAGGATTATATTCAATAGACAGTTCTATTGACCCGGAACAGTTAACATTTACCTACGACCCGTTAAAGTGGACGTTAAATAAGGAAAGAACGGTTGGCCCGTGTGGCGATGTTATAAGTGCTGTTGCTAACGCAACCATAAATGTAACTGCTACAGTACCACTTGATGCGGTCACAATAATATTTGAGCAGCACCCAGATGCGGGGGATTTCCGTTACCGGTTAAACGGCGGCGCCTGGGTAACAGTGAGTATTTCAGCAGATGTGCAATCTACTAATACCTACACTATAGAAACGGATAAGCTAGGCGATAAAATAGCTATTGAAATTGAGTCACTATCGGTGGGGCAAAGGTTCTGCGGCGTAGTTGGCCAGCGATGGGGCAGTTTTTTAACGGTTGATAAAGCAGGAATGTCTGGCGGGGTGTCTGTTTTCTTTGGCCAGGATTATCCCTGGGAGAGTGCAGTAGAAGCTTTGGCACCAAATGGAGCGGTGATAATGTTTGGGACTAATGAACAACTCCTTAATTTGGACCCCGAAAGTTTAACACTGAATGTGCAGTTCATGATCGATCACCTACGGCATTACAATCCGGCTTGTGATATCATGCTTATTTCTCCACCCGAAACGAAATATGCAACCGAAGAAAATCACAAGTACAAATTATCGCAATATGCCGATGCAATGCACAAACTTGCACTTGCCAATAATACGGCATTTATTGATTTCGAAAAAATCTTTCCAAAGTTTACACAAAGCTCCGTCGATCAGGGGCTGATGAATGCGGATCGAGTTCACCCTGGGCCAAAAGGAGGCGAATTAATAGCCCAGACCATCTTCACTGCATTTAAAAAATAGATTACAGCTATTAGCGTTAAAATACATTTTTTAATTGGAAAAGCCGTCTGACTCTAATCAGGCGGCTTTTTTGTGTGATTAGTTAGGGTTATTATAACACAAATATCACATTGCAATTAACAAGCATTACCGATATTTGCCAACTCAAAACATTTTAGATGAAGATAAAACTTCTGTTTACACTAACATTTGCCGCGGCTGTAGTTACCGTATCGGCTCAAACAAAAAAAACCTTAACACCAGCCACAGCAACATTACCGAGGCCAAAACTAATGGTCGGCCTGGTGGTAGATCAAATGCGCTGGGACTATCTTTTCAGATATTATGACCGTTACCAGATGGGTGGTTTCAAACGCCTCATTAATGATGGTTTTACCTGCGACAATACCCAGGTAGATTATATTCCTACCGTCACGGCAGCCGGTCACAGTTGTGTTTATACCGGGTCGGTACCAGCTATACATGGTATTGCCGGCAACGATTTCATTATACAGGCTACCGGCAAATCGATGTACTGTACGGATGATAGTACGGTTACTGCCGTTGGCAGTACCTCTATAGCAGGTAAAATGTCGCCGCGTAATTTACTGGTTACTACTGTTACAGACGAATTGCGCCTGGCTACCAATTTTCGTGCTAAGGTAATTGGCATTGCATTAAAAGACAGGGGCGGTATACTGCCGGCCGGGCACTCCGCCAATGCCGCCTATTGGTTTGATGATGCCAGCGGTAACTGGATCACCAGCACCTATTATATGAGCCAGTTACCTGCCTGGGTAAAAGCATTTAACGACCAGAAGATCCCGGAAAAATATTTAAAGCAGGATTGGAACACCCTTTATCCAATAAATACCTACTTGCAAAGCGCACCCGATAATAGCTCTAAATATGAGGGTAAATTTGCCGGTGCCGAAGCGCCGACCTTCCCGGTTAAAACTTCCGAACTATACAAAGGCCGATTAGGGATGATCCGGAGCACGCCTTACGGAAACAGTATGACACTTGATCTGGCAAAAGCTGCTATCGCCAGCGAAAACCTGGGTAAAAACACGGTCACCGATTTTTTAGCGGTGAGTTTATCATCTACCGATTATATTGGCCACCAGTTTGGCGTAAATGCGGTAGAAACTGAAGATACTTATCTGAGGCTAGACCGCGACCTGGCTTCTTTCTTTAGCTACCTGGATGCAACTGTTGGTAAAGGTAATTACAGCGTATTTTTAACTGCAGACCATGCCGCGGCACACAACCCCGCTTTTCTTAGCGACCATGGTATCCCCGCGGGGACTTTTAACGATGGCAAAGCAATGGCCGAGATGAATAAAATGCTGGAGGAGAAGTATAAGATAAAGCAGTTGGTGATCAGCATGGATAACTACCAGGTTAATTTGAACAATATTGCTATTAAAAGAGAAAAAATAAGCGAAGAGGCTATTAAAGTTGATTGCATTAATTATCTGCAGCAACTTCCAGAAGTAGCTTTTGCTGTTGACATGCAAAGGGCACAGTCCGCCAATATTCCCGAAACCTTACGAAGCCGGATTATTAACGGTTACAGTGTAGCGCATAGCGGTGTCATCCAGATTATATTAAAACCGGCCTATTTCTCGGGGCATGGCACAACAGGTACCACCCATGGCACCTGGAACCCGTATGATACCCACATTCCGTTACTGTTTATGGGCTGGGGAATAAAGCATGGTAGCCTTAACCGCGAAACTCACATGACAGATATTGCAGCAACAGTTGCCGCTTTGTTACACATACAGGCACCGAACGGAAACATCGGGACACCTATAGCAGAAGTATTAAAGTAGGACGCCGTCCGAAAGGCATTTAGAACGAGAGTCCGTGAGAGAAGCAGATAATATTTTTACCTTCGTCTATCGGACTTTCGGTCTTTTCCGACATCCGGATTCACTAGCATGCGCAAATATATTTCCAAATTCCACTATATCACTCAGGATCTGCCTAATCGCAGCCATGCAGAACAGGCGCAAATAGCCTGCGAGGCTGGTGCCAACTGGGTGCAGTATCGCTGCATGACCAAAAGCGACGAAGAATTGGTAGCCGAGATACACCAAATAGCAGCTACCTGCGACGACTGGGGCGCAACGCTTATCCTTACCAATCACTATCACCTGCTGGATAAGGTAGATGCACAAGGTGTGCATATAGAAGATTTCGACGCCGATCTTGCAGCTATCCGTGAGATCATTACCGGCGAAAAAACCTTGGGAGCATCAGCTACCAATGTTAATTCGCTTTTACAGATTCAAGGTTCCGGTGTGGTAGATTATTGCGGCTATGGGCCATTTGCGCATACCGATACCAAGCCAAATAAAAGCGCATTACTGGGTTTTGAAGGATACCGGCAATTGGAAAAACACAATATTCAGATCCCGGTAATTGCCGTAGGAGGTGTGCAATTAGCAGATACGGACCATTTAATGCGGACAGGTATTTATGGTATAGCCGTATCTTCTGCCGTTAATTTGTCTTTTGACCCTGCCGGTGTAGTGAAGGAGTTTTACAGGAAGATCTATTGAGGGCTCAATTCCGCAGTTATCTAAAGTTAAACTGCAGTATAGTCAAATTCACCTCTTTTCAAACCTTTCTTTGTGAATTGATGTACTGTTTACATGTTTAAAAGAACGGCGATCATTATCTTACTTCTGGCAGGTGCAGTGAGATCTAAGGGGCAGGATACGCTGTCTATCACATTGGAGAATGTTAGATACCCCTACCCGGTAAGCTTTTTTTCCATCAGGGTAGAAAATCAGGACATCCGTATGGCCTATATGGATGTTAAGCCCACGTCGCCTAATGGCAAAACAGTGATGTTGTTTCATGGCAAGAACTTTGGGGGTTACTATTGGGCAAATGTGATCAAGGCTTTGGCAGAAAAGGGCTATCGGGTGATCGTTCCGGATCAGGTTGGCTTTGGCAAATCATCTAAGGCCTTTATCCATTATAGTTTTCATGCATTGGCAAGGTTTAATAAGCAATTGCTGGATTCACTCGGAGTGTCAAGCGTTAGCTTGATGGGCCACTCTATGGGCGGCATGCTGGCCACCCGGTTCGCGCTATTGTATCCGGCCCAAGTAAATAAGCTCTTGCTGGAGGATCCGATAGGCCTCGAAGATTATCGCACCTTTGTGCCCTATAATAGCGCGGCCGACGATTATAAATCTGAATTGAAGACATCCTTTGAAAGCGTAAAAAGGTACTATGAAACCTCTTATTTTGCAGAATGGAAGCCGGAGTATGATTACCTTGTTAAAATTGGTGCCGGTGTTTCCGGGAGTGCCGACTTTCCGAGGTATGCGATGGTTGCCGCATTAACTTTTGAAATGATTTACGAGCAGCCCGTATGCTACGAATTTGGATTGCTAAAAATGCCAACTGTTTTATTCATCGGAAAGGAAGACAAAACAATAGTTGGCAAATCGCTGCTAAACGATGTGGAGAAAGCAAAACATGGGCAGTATAAAATTCTGGGTAGGCAAACAGCAAAGCAAATTCCCGAATGTAAATTGGTGGAATTTGAAAATTGCGGGCACATACCGCATATTGAGGTACCCGATCAGTTTCTGGCGGCACTCTTTAAAAATCTATGAAAGGGCTCAAAAAAAAACTCCCAATTTATTCGGGAGTTTTTTGGTCAAAATAATTAAGGTTAAAAGGGAAGATCGTCAGCATCGTTGGTGCGTGTGCTATCATCAGTTTTCAAAGCATTTCTTTGAGCGCCGTCGTTATTATCAAAGTCGGTTTTGCGGCCAAGCATCGTAAAATTCTCCGCAACCACTTCAGTAGTGTATTTTTTAATACCTTCTTTATCTTCAAAAGAACGGGTACGTAATTTTCCTTCTATGTAAACCAATTTACCTTTTTGTAAAAACTTTGCCGCTACATCAGCCAGTCCGCGCCACATAACGATATTATGCCATTCGGTTTGCTCAACCTTACGGCCATCTTTGTTAAACGTTTCTGATGTAGCCAGCGGAAAACTTGCCACGGCTACGCCACCCTCAAGATGCCTAACCTCCGGGTCTTTTCCTAAATGACCTACAAGTATTACTTTATTAATTCCAGACATGCTATAAATTAACGGAGAATTATTTAGAAATTAAAAAAATCTTTTATAAATATAAAAACGCTTTTCGGCATAGCTAAATTCTTCAGATTTTCTAAATCGGTATAAAACCAGGATGCTTGTAAATTTTTTGGTGAGCCGTTTAAAATTAAAAATTGAATATACAGATGTTGATGTGTAAGTACATGTTTAGCTGCAATATAATGGTCCTTGATGCCTGTAATTCCCTCAAAGAGTTGTAGTGCACGGGGTAGTGAAATCACAGCATCGGCAGTCATTGGCTCATCGGTCTCAATCATGGGTAAATCATACATGTTGGCCCAAATGTCGTTTTCTCCCCGCTTGTTCATGAGTAATTTATCGTCTTCCATTATTAACGTATAGTTAAAATAGCGTTTGCGGATTTTTACTTTATTCAATTTAACTGGCAGATACGAAGTTGCGTTAGTTTTGAAAGCCAGGCAACCAAGCCTTACAGGACAAATGCCACACGCTGGGTTTTTAGGCTTGCATAGCATTGCGCCAAATTCCATCATAGCCTGATTGTGCGAAGCAGGTTGCTGCTTGTTTAGCATTTCATCCGCTAATTGCTGAAAAAGCTTTTTACCTTTTGGCGAGTTAATGGGCTCGTCGATCCCAAAATACCGGGCCAATACGCGGTACACATTGCCGTCCACTACTGCACGGGCTTCGTTAGCAGCAAACGATGATATGGCCGCAGCAGTATATTCCCCTATACCTTTCAGTTTAATAAGCTCATCGTATTGTACGGGGAAAACGCCATTATAATTTGCTTGTACCAGTTGCGCTGTTTTGAGCATATTTCGGCCCCGTGAATAATAGCCTAGCCCCTGCCATAACTTCAATATATCATCCTCTGGTGCCACAGCGAAGTGGCTTACTGTAGGGTATTTTTCCGCAAATCGATAAAAATAGGGCATGCCCTGCTCTACCCTGGTTTGTTGCAATATGATTTCCGAAAGCCAAATAATGTACGCGTCATTGGTTTTGCGCCAGGGCAAATCGCGCTTGTTTTCCTCATACCAGCCCACTAATTCTCTTGAAAACTCCATCCGTTACAAAAATACATTATCCATCTCAGTATCATAATTTAACGTTATAAATAGGGTTTCGGAGCACGCATAAAAAAAATGCGCTATTTATTTTAATCTTTAATTTTAAAGCGATACTTTTGCAACCCCAAAACAGTTAAGTATTTATACATTAAATAAAAGAAAACAAGGATATGACCAAGGCAGAAATTATAGCTGAAATCTCTTCTAAAACAGGTATCGAGAAAGTGGATGTGCAGGAAACCGTTGAAGCATTTTTCAAAGTAGTGAAAAGCTCAATGGTAGGTGGCGAGAATGTTTATGTAAGAGGCTTCGGAAGTTTTGTTGTAAAAAAGAGAGCTAAGAAAACCGCACGTAACATTTCGAAAAATACTGCCATTATTATCCCTGAGCATTTTGTACCAAGCTTTAAACCAGCTAAGACCTTCGTAGAAAAAGTTCGTTCGGGTAACAAAACTACTACTAAAGCAGCCAAATAATTAAAGCATGAATACAAAACAGATAGCCGTTTGTGCAATAGTAGTTGTTACTATGGGCTATTTGTACCTGCAACCTGTTAAAGGTTTAACAAAAGCTAAAGAGGCTGCGGGTAAAAGTGCAGCTAACATGGTTCCAGCTGCAAAGCAGGCAAATATAAATGAAGAGTCGGTATCGGCTCTGGCAAAACCGGGTTTAGCTGCTGCACAGCTTCAGCAGGTAAACGCACTCGAAGCGCAGATCAAAACAGCGCCTGATGCTGCGAAACCTGCGTTGCAAAGAGCAATTGCCACACTTTGGGATGCTGCTACGCAACCCGCACCGGCTGCATTTTACTACCAGGCTATTGCGCAGAAAAATAATGAGTTTGCCGACTGGGTAAACGCTGGTAACCGTTTTAATGAAGCTTATAAGGCATCACAGGATACGGCGGCGCAAATGACTTTCACAGCAAATGCTGTTGAAGCATTCCAGGCAGCTACTAAAATTAAACCCGAAGATCTGGAAGCTAAAACAGGTTTGGGTGTAGCTTATGTAAATGGTGGCGGCATGCCCATGCAGGGTATTACTTTACTGCTTGATGTAGTAAAACAGGATCCTAAGAATCATGCAGCTAACCTTAACTTAGGCATGTTTGCCATGAAGAGCGGTCAGTTTGATAAAGCGGTGACCCGTTTTAAAAATATGCTTGCGGTAAAGGAAGAAGTAGAACCCTACTTTTACCTGGCAGAAAGCTATAAACAGCTTGGCCGAAAACAAGAAGCGATTGCAGCTTATGAAAAATGCAAGGATTTAATGGGCGACCCTGTTGCAGGGCAGCGCATAGATGAGTATATAAAGGAATTAAAAAAATAACGTAACACTTAAAAACTACTATCATGCCAAGCGGTAAAAAACGTAAGAGACATAAAATGGCTACCCACAAACGCAAAAAGCGTTTAAGAAAAAACAGACATAAGAAAAAATAAGCTATTCGCTTAGCTTAGAGTCCCGCATTAAAATTGCGGGACTGTTTTCATTATGTAATGTTTTTATCCACCTAACAATACGCGGCGCATTACCGCGCCGTTAAGAAATGGAGTAGCAATTGATAAAAGAACTAATTATCGATTCATCCCCTAACGGGACTACTATTGCATTAGTACAGGACAAACAACTTGTAGAACTCCATAAAGAGCAAATCACCAATAATTATACTGTTGGAGATCTTTACCTGGGCCGTATCAAAAAGATAATGCCCAGCCTAAATGCTGCTTTTGTGGATGTAGGATATGAGAAGGATGCCTTTTTGCATTATCTGGATTTGGGGCCGCAGGTACAAAGCCTGCTTAAGCTTACCAAACTGGTGCGTAGCGGGGGATACCAATCGAAACTTTTAGACAACTTTAAGCCTGAAGCTGATATAAACAAAGGGGGCAAAATCTCCGATGTTTTACAGAAGGGAGTGCTTGTGCCGGTCCAGATTGCTAAGGAGCCTATTTCAACAAAAGGGCCCCGCCTAAGTTCCGACCTGTCTATCGCAGGGCGTTACGTAGTGCTGGTGCCTTTTTCTGAAGTGATCTCGATCTCTAAAAAGATCAAAAGCAACACCGAGCGCAACCGTTTACGAAAGGTTGTTGAAAGTATTAAGCCGGTACATTTCGGTGTGATCATTCGCACTGTATCTGAAGGCAAGGGAGTGGAAGAATTACAAAAAGACTTGCTGGATCTGATTTCCAAGTGGGAAACTTTTGTAACTAAATTACACGGTACCGAGCCCTCTAAAAAAGTTTTAGGCGAGATTGGCAGAACATCAACTATCCTGAGGGATATCTTGAACCCGGAATTTCAGAATATTTATGTGAACGATGCAGGAATGTTTGAAGATGTAAAATCATACATTCGTGACATTTCTCCGGAGTTGGAAGGCATTGTTCGCCTGCATAAACACAAAGACCCTTTGTTTGAGCACCACGGTGTGGATAAGCAAATAAAAGGTGCATTTGGCAAAACAGTGAACCTTGCTGGCGGCGCTTACCTTGTTATTGAGCATACGGAAGCCCTCCACGTTATTGACGTGAACAGCGGCAACCGCACAGCTAGTAAAGAAAACCAGGAAGAGAACGCTTACCAGGTAAATAAAGAGGCGGCTAAAGAAATTGCCCGCCAGCTGCGCCTGCGCGATATGGGCGGTATAGTGGTTGTTGATTTTATTGACATGCACAAGCCAACCAACCGCAAGGAGCTTTTTGATTATCTGCGGGCACAAATGGCAGATGACCGTGCAAAGCACACCATTTTGCCGCCAAGTAAGTTCGGACTGATACAGATCACCCGGCAGCGCGTGCGCCCGGAGATGAACATTGTAACTACTGAAGTATGCCCGGCCTGTAATGGAACCGGTACCATACGACCAACAATTTTGCTGCTGGATGATATCGAGACAAATTTCAACTTCATTCTGGAAGAGCAAAACGAGAAAAATATTACCCTTAGCGTACACCCGTACATAGAGGCCTACATCAAAAAAGGAATATTTAACCGCCAGATGAAATGGTACTTTAAATATAACCAGTGGATAAAAGTGAAAAGCAACCCTGCTTACCAGATCACCGAATTCCACTTCCTGTCAGCTAAAGACGAGGAAATAAAGTTGTAAATGTGCAGTTATGCAAATGAAAAAGAGCAGGTGTTTTAGTTAACATCTGCTCTTTTTTTTACTTCGAATCATTTGTCGGTTCTGTACGTTAGCGTACGTTTATTGTTCGTTTTCGCACAGTCTGTTGTAGCACCGGTTGGCAAATTATGCAAAAACAATGTTTTCTTTCATTGGCATACCTATTGGTGCAGTTAAAGCACTGACGGTAAAGTAGAACCGTATTGCAATATGATTTCATTTAACCTTAAAATAGCTTTTCGTAACTTGCTTAAAAATCGCGTTTTTTCAGCGTTAAATGTGGTTGGGCTTGCATTGAGCATGGCAAGCTGCCTATTAATAAGCCTTTATGTTTGGGGCGAATGGCAGCAGGATACTTTTCATAATGATATCAAAAATATTTACCGTCTCACAGAAAGTCAAGACCAGGCTGGCAAGCTGTACAACGTAGCTGTAACACCCGGCCCGCTGGCCCCCGCCCTTGAAAATGATTTCCCGGAGATTGCACATACCGTGCGGTTTGGGAAATGGAGCGGAGTATTAACTAATGGAAAAAGCAGTGCTGAGCAATCCGATATTCAACTTACAGACAACAGCATCTTTACCGTATTTAACTTTCCGTTGGTAAAAGGTAATGCAGCAACAGCATTGAACGAACCAAACGGTATAGTGATCACAGAAAAAGTAGCGGAACAATACTTTGGTAAACAATGGCGAAACAACCCCAATATCATTGGGCAAAATTTTCTATTAAACGAAGAATTTAATTTTAAACTCACGGGAGTAGCCAGGAATGTGCCGGCAAATTCCAGCATTCAGTTTGATGTACTACTGCCCATTGCTTATCTGTTTAATTCCGATCCGTTCTCTAACAAATGGAACAGTAATAATTACCACACTTATGTGCAGCTTAAACCAGGCACCGACCCGGTTGCATTTGGAAACAAAATTGAAAATTGCCTGCACAGTTACAATAAGGAGAGTAGCGACAAGATGCGATTGCAGCCGCTTAAGGATCAGTATTTATATTCTGAGTTTGATTTTAATACAGATTGGGGCAAGCGAAGCAACATTAAATACATCAGGATCTTTTTGAGTGTTGGTTCACTTTTATTGATAATTGCGTGCGTAAATTTTGTCAATCTATCCACCGCCAGGTCGCTTAAGCGCTCGGTGGAGGTTGGCATCAGAAAAGTAACGGGTGCTTCCAGAAAACAACTCATATTACTGTTTCTGGTAGAATCTGTTTTACTGGCGCTAATCTCAGGGCTTTTAGCCGTGTTCATCATTGCTCTGGCCAAACCCTGGTTAACTATTCTGATAGGTTTAGAGCTGAACACAAGCCTGTCTGAATCTATGATTATCCCTTTTTTCCTGCTATTCATACTGATCATAGGGGTTTTAGCAGGCTCTTACCCGGCTTTTGTGCTGTCATCGTTCAAGCCATCAAGGGTATTAAAAGGCACGGCGGGCTTGTCATCAGGTAGCTTTTTTAGGCAATCCCTCGTCGTTGGTCAATTTTCAATTTCAGTAATATTGATCTTATGTGTTTGTTTTATGTATCAGCAATTAAAATTCATACAGCAAAAGGACCTTGGTTTTAATAAAGAACAGGTTTTAAGCGTGGGCCTAGGGGGTAAGCTGATGGGAGAGGCCGCCAACCTTAAGCAAGATCTGGAGCATACCGCCGGTGTCAAATCGGTATCACTAACAACTGCATCGCTTGTTATTGATCAAAACACAAGTTATATGGAGTGGGAAGGAATGTTAAAAGATGATAAATTTTTGATAACGCAGGCAAACGTTGACCCCGACTTTATTGGCACATTGGGGATGCAGTTGATAAGTGGAAGTAACTTTTCGCCACAGCTTACAAATGATACAGCCAATTTCATTGTAAATGAATCAGCTGCCGGGCGCATGGGGTATAGCAATGATAACGCAGTAGGCAAACGCGTTACTTTTTGGGGAGCAAAGGGAACGATTATTGGCACAATACATAACTTTAATTACAAACCCCTTAACACCAGCATCGAGCCTTTGATTTTACGCTACCAACCCAAAGACCGCTATTTTCGTGTGTTTATCAAAGTAATGCCTGGCAAAGCAGAACATGTGATTAAACAGGTCGAAAAACTTTACAAGAGTTATGAGCCCAATGTTAGCTTCCAGTATTCGTTTTTGGATGAAGCAATCGATCAATCTTATAGAAATGATAAGCGAACAGCTAGTTTTATATTACTGTTTGCCATACTAACCATTTTTGTTGGCTGCCTGGGCTTGTTTGGTTTAACCGTGTTTTCGGCCGAACAAAGGATCAAAGAAATCGGCATCCGTAAAGTACTAGGGGCTGGCCTGGCATCAATTGTTACCATGCTTTCAAAAGATTTCTTAAAGCTGATAGCCGTTGCCATCCTAATTGCGATACCGATTGCAAGCTACATCACATCCAAATGGCTTCAAAATTATATCTACCGGATAAATGCAGAATGGTGGGTTTTTGCCTTGGTTGCCTTAGCAGTATGCGGGATTGCAATTTTCACCATAAGTTTCCAGGCGATAAAGGCTGCCACCGTAAACCCGGTGAAAAGTTTGCGGAGTGAGTAGGCTTGGATTTGAAAGAGTTGACGTGTATCTATTAGCGTAGGCTCTTTTGTATGTTTACATTATGATAGGCTCACTAAAGATCAGAATAGCACTTAAAGAAATAATAAGCCTTTTAAAAGACAAAGATTTGCCAGAGACTGATATTTCAATTGCCGAAAAGTATATAAAAGTTAACGAATATGGTCTTGCTCTGGAACACCTGGCCGAGCAGTTATTTGAATTCGCTATTCCTTTAAACGAGCGGTTATATCACTCGATAATTTCTGCCGGCAATCTGATGGAAATAACGGCAGACAATTTTAAATATTTGGATAAGTTTAAGCAATTATAGAGCAGATAACCATCGCACTTGCAAACCCCGCCAAAAAATGCTAATTTTATTGGCAATTAAAATTTGCATATCTGTCATCTGCACATCCAAACATGGCCAAATCCAAAATCGCCTATTTCTGCCAGAGCTGTGGCTACGAATCGCCTAAGTGGCTGGGCAAATGCCCGAGCTGCCAGCAATGGAATACTTTTGTTGAAGAGATTTTAGAAAAATCCAATGCCTCTGTTCCCACCTGGAAAGCTAGCCCCGGTTCGTCCGTGCGGGCTAACAAACCTGTACAGGTGGCCGATATAACTTTTAAGGAAGAACACCGCCTGCTTACGCCTGATAAAGAATTTAACCGGGTACTTGGCGGCGGTATTGTGGCCGGATCGTTGGTGCTCATCGGCGGTGAGCCGGGCATCGGCAAATCTACCTTAATGCTGCAGCTGGCATTGAATATGCCCAATATCAAGGTGCTCTATGTATCCGGCGAGGAAAGCGATCACCAGATAAAAATGCGGGCGGGAAGGCTAACTCAGCCCCCCCCGCCCCCTGAAGGGGGAGCCTTTGATTTGCAAAGTGATTCTACTCCCCCTTCAGGGGGCCGGGGGGCTTCAGGGGGGGCTGCAGCCTGCTACATCCTTACAGAAACTTCCACCCAAAATATATTTAAGCAGATAGAAGAATTGCAGCCGGATATGGTGGTGATCGATTCTATACAAACGCTGCACTCTTCGCATGTGGAATCTACGCCGGGGAGCGTTTCGCAGGTGCGGGAATGTACTGCAGAATTGCTGCGTTTTGCCAAGGAGACCGCCACCCCGGTGTTTTTGATCGGCCACATCACTAAGGATGGGATGATTGCAGGGCCTAAGATCCTGGAGCACATGGTAGATACCGTTTTGCAGTTTGAAGGAGACAGGCACCACGTTTACCGCATTTTACGCACAATTAAAAATCGTTTCGGCTCTTCATCTGAACTTGGAATCTACGAAATGCTTGGCGAAGGCCTGCGTGAAGTATCTAATCCATCAGAGATTTTATTATCACAACGCGATGAACCACTGAGCGGTATTACTATTTCGGCCACTTTAGAGGGCATGCGACCAATGCTGATTGAAACCCAGGCGCTAGTAAGCACATCGGCCTATGGTACACCACAACGTACCGCCACGGGCTTTGATACCAAAAGAATGAGTATGCTGCTGGCGGTGTTGGAAAAGCGCTGTGGCTTTAGGTTAGGGGCCAAAGATGTGTTTTTGAATATTACGGGCGGCATCCGGGTGGAGGATCCGGCAATTGACCTGGGCCTGGCAGCGGCTATTATTTCATCTCATGAGGATATTCCCATTCCCGCCAAAACCTGTTTTGCCGGCGAAATTGGTTTATCAGGAGAAATCCGCGCGGTGAACCGGGTGGAACAACGTATTGCCGAAGCGCAGAAACTAGGTTTCGAGCAGATCTTTATCTCAAAATATAACATGCCATCAGGTGCCAAAGACAAAAACCGACTGGATCTGTCGCGTTACACGATCGATGTAAAAACTGTGGGAAGGATTGAGGAAGTTTTTGGACTGCTGTTTGGGTAGCGCCTCTGGCTATTTTTTTATAATATAAAAAAAGATCTCTTTCCGTTTATAGAAACCCAGGCTTTCATAAACCTGCACCGCACGGTGATTATCAAAACGCACATGTAACATAGGTGTGTCGCCTGCATTTAAAATTCGGTTCGCCTGGTATTGTAAAAGCGCTTTAGCATATCCACGGCCTAGGTGATCGGGATGGGTACAAACTGCACTGATTTCGGCATAATTAAAAATATGCATCCGCTGCCCCGCCATTGCTACTAACTGGTCTTTATCGAAAACGCCGTAATAGTGGCCAAAATCAATGGTACGTTCTGCAAACGGGCCGGGGTTGGTGAGCTGAGTTAGCGCCAGCATTTGCGGGATATGGCTATCTGTAAGCGGGACAATCTTAATGGCTGCATCAGGTTGCGCAACTTCTCCTGCGTAGATCATCTGGAAACATGGCAGTGCAAGTATTACCTCCCATGCTGCGGGGATGTCAACTTCATCGGGTGAGATAAAGCCTAAAGTACGTTCTTGCGTGATCAATTGATATAGCTGATCAAAACTTTCCTCGTTATTTTCTTTAAAACCGACGAAGGGCGATACATCTTTATTAAAGTATTTAACGGTATCGGACCCGTTAGATAAATTTTTATTGCCGGAAGTTAAAGCACTCCAGGCAGGGTTATCCAAGATATGTTTCATAATTAGAAGTCTGATGTACTAGCATTAATGTATTTGTCATCATAATGGCTTAAATTATACATCGTTGCGTATCAGATGCCATTTGGGAAAGTTCAATTTTTACAGCTACTTGCACCTTATTGTATAAAAATTGACCATCGCTATTGGCAGGCGATTGCATATTGCTAACAGGTGGATCGACGCTTTTAAAGCGCACTTTATCTTTTTGAAAATTAATTTTCACGGTGTTTTAGCAATAGTATGATAACAAGGGCGGGAAAGACTTAGCCGGATACAATTTTGCTTTATCATCGCAAATTTACATAAATACAGCTTCTACGCGAATCTAACTGGTATAAAATATAATTTCTATAATTAGCAGTAACGGGGAGCAGGCACGATAGCGCTCATACGTCCAAGCAATAGATGAAAATGAATTTAAGCCATTGGCGCGAATTGGGAGCCGTTTGGCTATTTGCCGCCAGTGATAAAGGTTTGAAACTTAATGCCCGCACCATTAATAGCTTTGAACGTTTTTCCTCCATCATTGCTTTCGCTGCTTTGGCCGATAGTAGTTCTTGCGTTGTTGCTGTAGGAAACGCCGAAGCAGCCAGCTGTCGCCTCAGAACTGATAACTATCACAAATCGTTCTCCTTTTTTAACTTTCAAATTTGGTAGGATAGCAACGTTTCTTGCCGACCAGCCAAGCGCCGCGTCCGGTATGGTTGTTGAATATAATGCCGTACCCGCTGGAAGATCAAGTTCGGTGGCAGCATAAAGAGCCATGACCAGATCCTTGTTTGGGTGGTTGTTTTTAAAAGCTGTTACTGTTATCTTAGATAGGGTTCCGTTTCGTTTTGCAGTGAAAGCCTGGGCTCTTTGAAGCGAACGGACAATATCACATTTGGCAAAGAAGTTAGCATCACCCGATGTATTGTCAAGTCCGGGCCGATCAGCAGGCTTTGCGTATTTCGGATGCTGGTACACTTCGGCACATTTTAAAGGGTTAATGGAGCCATCAGGGGCGAAGGTTAATGGCGCCCAGTAATAGTTGGCCAATGCTTCGTTTTTAGCCGCGTTGTTCCAAAGGTCACTTCCATATAGATATACGGTCTGCGCGTTAATCTTAATGGTCGAGACAAAAGAAGGCTGTCCGCCGCAGGAGTTGTCGCTTATTCTTTTACCCGCTGACCAGGGCCCAAGCGGTGCTGTCGCTGTTTTATAAGAGGAGCCTGTGCCCGAACAATAGCCGCAATTCGGGTCGGAATAGACTATATAGTATACCCCATTACGCTTAAACAAACCGGGTGCTTCGGTATCTCCTGAAGTTACCGATTTTACTACTTCACCCGTGCCTGTAAGGTAGTCTGCACTTAATTTTTCAATTACTATGGCGCCTTTGGCACGCCAGTCGGTATAAGCCAGGTAAGCAGTGCCATCGTCATCAACAAAAGTATCATGGTCGCCGTTATTGAGGCCAGCGGCAGGCATATCGCTGTTGACCGCCAGGTGCGGCTCACCAACCTCGTTAAATGGCCCTACAGGTGTTTTGGCTGTAAAGACACGATAGCCAACAACATTATCATACACGTTTATCCAAAGTACATATAAATGCGTTTTGGCATTATAAATAACATGGGGCCGAAAGCAGCCATAAGTTTTACCGTCGCAGCGAGATTGCCAGATGGGTGTTTTAGCGTCAAACAAAAAACCGCGGTCAGTCCAGTTGTTCAGGTCTTTAGAAGCGTAGACCTTAAACCCGCAAAAAGGCGCCTCTTTATTACCCCATTGAAAGCCACAGTCGTAACTGGTGCCATACAGGTAATAAGTTCCTTTGAAAAAAGCAATTTCACCATCGTGGGCATCTATTGCATCCCCGGCCGCACTAAACCGGATAGCTTGTTGGCCGTCCCGGCTGAAATTAGTGATCTGGCCAAAGGAGGATAAGCTACAAAGCAGGATTGCTGAGGCAACGACTGCCTTTTTAAAGGCAAGGTATCTGGCGAATATTTTATTGTAGATCATGGTTTCTTTTTCGGTATTCAGTAGGCGTTAGACCGGATTTTTCTTTAAATATTGTGGAAAAATAAAAGCTTGATTCAAAGTTTAGCACTATGGAAACCTCCTTGACTGGCACGTTGCTGTTGCTCAGTAATTCTTTTGCCTTTTCTATTTTAAGTTGGAGGTAGTACTGGCCTGGCGATAGTCCTGTATAATTTTTAAATAGTTTTCGAAACCAGGAGTAACCCACGTTAAGTTCCTGTGCTGCCTGCTCCGCTGAGTAAGGGTTGCTGATGTTAGACCTGAATAGCAAGCGCGACCGGTTAATAATATTTTCATCATCCTTGGTTTCTACCGCATTTTGTTTAATAATGGCATAGCTGGTACCTATTAAATGCAGAACAGCGCCCGATATGAGCGGTTGGTAACCCGGGCGCTCCTGTTTGGTTTTTTCAATAATGCAGTTATACAAGTTGAAAATGCTCTCGTTAAACCCAATATACAGGCACGGTGTATCGCGCTTTAAATAGCTTGAAATAAGTAGTTTATCTATAATTTCCCCTTTAATACCAACCCAGTATTCGTCCCAGCCTGTTTGATTGTCCGGTTTATACCGGTGCCGCTCATTAGGAAAAAGAACGATGAGCGTGCCGGCTCTTACAGTTGTTTGCTTAACACTTTCCGACTCAAATATCCCCTGGCCCTTGGTAATGTAAATAATTTGATATTCCTGTAATATCCGCCAACTGCTCCAATTGAAGTTATGATGCGCAGGGTGATTCTCAAATGGGTAGGCCTTGGATGCTTCTATATGCGTACACCCGGCGTTGAGAACAGTTAGTCCCCAATCCTCGTCTTCCTTACTAACAGGCAAATACTTGTAAAAATTTATCATGTATAACCAAAATCAGTGAAGCAATACCGCCTAACGGTTCGCAAATGAATTTATTAAAAATAGCTAAACCGGGTCTACAATTAGTGCAAAGGTGCACAATGCGATGGTTAAATAAAATTAGGGATCATTTTCAAGCTTTTAAAGATAATGTCAAAAACCACAGTCGAAATATCAAAATATTAATTTGAGAGCTAATGTATAAAGTGCAGCTTAGTTGTGAAAAAACCGTATCTCATTTATCCAATGTTCTATTTATGCAAGAGTGGTGATTGGATATTGTTGAGGCAGCCAACCAAAGCAATGGTGGGAATACATGGCGGATATAATGGAAACAAACCCTGACAATTCTCCCGTTGCAGCGCCTTTGCAGGGGGGTTTTTATTTGGCATAAATACTATTCGCGCAACAAATTGAAATGTGCGCATGCAGAACTTTAGACAATCATTTAAATGGATATTAAATACACTAAACTTAGGAACTACCTATTGCTATTCGGATGTTTAGCTTGCTTTTGGCCGCCAGCGAATGCGCAGCCGCGCCCCTCGAAAAGCGCATTCGAATCGCCGCCTGACCAGTACAAACCTGGCGTTTACTGGTATTTCATGGATGGCAACATGTCGGCCGAAACTATCACAAAGGATTTAGAATCGATGAAGAAGGCGGGTATCGGTAATCTTATCTTTTTAGAAGTGAACGTCGGTATCCCGAGCGGGCCGGTGAAGTTTTTGAGTCCGCAATGGACTACGCTCTTTGTGCACGCCGAAAAAGAAGCAAGGCGCCTGGGTATTGAAATTACGCTGGGCATAGGCCCGGGATGGACCGGCAGCGGCGGCCCCTGGGTGAAAGGCAGCCAATCCATGCAGCATCTGGTAGCCAGTGAAACCACAGTCAGTGCGGGTGATAAAACGATAGTTTTACCCGTTCCGCCGCCGCGCAAACCATTCTTTGGCGAAGGCGGACTAAGTCCGGAAGTAAAAAAGGAATGGTTGGCCTACTATCAAGATGTTGCTGTGCTGGCCTACCCGGCAGGCAAAAAAGCCCAGCCCTTGAAAGACATCGACGAGAAAGCATTGTATTACCGTGCGCCATACAGCTCGGGTGTGGTACGCTCATACCTGACTTCGCCGGCAGCTGATAATGCGACTGGCCCGGCGATAGCAAAAAACACAATAATTGATCTGACCGGAAAAATGCAGGCAGATGGTAAGCTGGACTGGACGCCCCCGGCGGGTAAATGGATAGTAATGCGCTTTGTGAGCCGCAACAATGGTGCTATTACCCGGCCCGCCCCGGTGCCAGGCCTGGGGCTGGAATCTGACAAATTTGACACCATTGCGCTGGACGCACATTTAAATGCCTACGTAGGTAAACTGCTCAGCAAAATAGGCAAGATAAATCCGGCACAGGCTGGTGGGCTCAAACGCCTGCATATGGATAGCTGGGAGATGGGAGCCCAAAACTGGACCGGCGTGTTCCGGAAGGAATTTCTTAAAAGGCGAGGTTACGACCCTTTAAAATACTACCCGGTTTACCTGGGCAATGTAGTAGGCAGCCTGCAGGAAAGTGAGCGCTTTTTATGGGACCTCAGGCAAACCTCGCAGGAGCTGGTGCTGGAAAACCATGCCAGCCACGTCAAAGCTTACGCAAAACGGCACAACTTGCTTTTGTCCATAGAACCATATGATATGACACCAACGGCTGATCTGGAACTGGGCGCTGTAGCCGATATACCTATGGGCGAGTTTTGGAGCAAGGGTTTTGGCTTCAATTCTACTTATAGTGTAATAGAGGCCACTTCTATAGGGCATGTAATGGGAAAATCGCAAGTGCCGGCCGAAGCTTTTACGGCACAGGATAATGAGGGCTGGAAACAACACCCCGGCAGTATGAAAAATCAGGGGGATTGGGCCTTTGCAGCCGGTGTGAATAGATTTGTGTACCACACTTTTCAAAATCAGTTCCTGGCCGACTCTCTTAAACCAGGCGCGACCATGGGGCCCTATGGTGTACATTGGGACCGGAGCCAAACATGGTGGCCAATGGTGAGCGCCTATCACGATTATGTTTCGCGCTGCCAGTACTTACTTCAGCAAGGTCGTACCGTAGCAGATGTGCTTTACCTTACACCAGAGGGTGCTCCCCACGTGTTTGTGCCCCCTTCATCTGCCCTTACCGGCGACACCATTGGTGACAGGAAGGGTTATAATTTTGATGGCTGCTCGCCAGGCCAATTAATGAAAGCCACGGTGAAGGGCCACAACATAATATTTCCAGGAGGCGCTGAGTACCGCTTGCTGGTGTTACCTGTTTTCGAATCGATGACACCGCAATTGCTAGCCAAAATAGGCAGCCTGGTTAAATTAGGCGCCCTGGTAGTCGGCAACCCACCGTTGCGGTCGCCAAGTTTGGTCAATTATCCGTATTGCGACCAACAGCTTGTAACGATGGTAAAGCAAATTTGGGGCAGCACAGCGGTTCCCGATGCCATTAGCCGACGCAACTATGGCGAAGGCACCTTGATTTGGGGCAGCGCAATAGCCAAAAACCAAGATCATCTTTACCCGCAATATGCTGTTACTGCCCAGATTTTACAGCATGAAGGTATCCCGGAAGATTTTGCGGAGGATGGCGACCTGCGCTATACCCACCGTACCGGTACCAATTGGGATATTTACTTTGTCTCCAATAAAACATCCCGCCAGGTAAATACCACAGTCAAGTTTCGCAGTATAAAAGGCTCACCCGAACTATGGGATGGCATCAGCGGTAAAACATCTCAGATTACAGAATTTAAAACCGGTAAGGGAACTACAGAAGTGCCTATGCGACTGGCACCCTATGCAAGTGCATTCGTGGTATTTTACGGCGGTAATAATTGGAACGCTGCTACAGTAAATGATACTACTGCTACCACATTACTCACCCTTAACGGGTCCTGGAAGGTAAACTTCGACCCTCAATGGGGCGGCCCGGCCAATACAACATTTGATACACTTGACGATTGGAGTAAAAACGCAAACGATGGAATAAAGTATTACTCCGGCACCGCAAACTATCACTATCAATTTAACATGGAAAAGATGCCTGCCGGGCCTTTATACCTGGATCTGGGTAAGGTGAAAAATATGGCGCGGGTAACGCTCAATGGTCATGATCTTGGCGTTATCTGGACTGCGCCCTGGCGGGTTGACATCTCATCTGCCCTGCTTCCCAATAACAATCAGCTAACAATAGATGTGGTAAATCTTTGGCCTAACCGACTCATAGGGGATGAGTACAAACCCGACGACGGTATAATTGATGGCCGATGGCCTGATTGGTTATTGCAAGGCAAACCGCGTTCCAGTGGCAGGTTCACCTTTACCAGCACGCGCCAATACAGCAAAAACTCGCCCTTGCTGGAGTCAGGGCTAATTGGCCCGGTAACAATAACCGGCCAAACTAACCATAAATAGAAGTTCGAAATGAAAATACAAACAAAAGTAAAGGCCGGGTTATTTGGTATTGGGCTGGAGGCATATTGGGAGCAGTTCACCGGCTTAAAAGATCGTTTGACAGGATACTTAGATATAGTGGCTAAGGGCATGGAGTGCCTGGATGCCGACATAATAAATATTGGACTGGTTGATACCCCGGAGAAAGCGTTTGAAGGGGGCAGCACATTCAGGCGCGAAGACGTCGATATCATTTTCTTATACGTATCTACTTATGCACTGTCAGCCACCGTAATTCCGGTGGTCAGGAAAGCCAATGTGCCAGTCATCGTGTTAAACCTATCGCCGGAGGCAAGCATAAACTATGTTGCTTTTAATAATATGAGCGATCGAACCGCAATGACAGGTGAATGGCTTGCCCATTGTTCCTCCTGTTCGGTACCCGAAATAGCCAATGTTTTTAAGCGCTGCAAAATACCATTTTACCAAATTACGGGTATGCTTACCTGCGATGCGCACGTTTGGAATGAAGTAAATGACTGGATAGATGCCGCCCGAGTGGCACGCACAATGGCCAGCAACAGGCTGGGCTTAATGGGTAATTATTATGGCGGCATGATGGATATCTACACTGACCTCACCCTGCAGTGTGCAACTTTTGGTGGCCATATTGAAATAATAGAAGTGGACGAACTATCGCAGCTGCGAGAAACCGTTTCGGAAGACGAAATAACAGCAAAACTGACAGAGATAGCGCATGAGTTTGATGTGCAGGCTGATTGTTCAACCGCAGAGCTCCACCGGGCTGCTCACACCGCTGTTGCGCTGGATAAGCTGGTCAGCCGGCATCAACTGGGATCGCTGGCGTATTACCATAAAGGAACAGGCAATGCGGCCAATGAGAACACAGTGAGCTCGGTTATCCTTGGTAATTCTTTGCTTACAGGCAGGAACGTCCCTGTGGCTGGTGAATACGAAATAAAAAATGCCCAGGCCATGAAGATAATGGATAGCTTTGGCGCAGGAGGCTCTTTTACAGAATATTACGCCATGGATTTTAATGCCGATGTGGTATTGATGGGCCACGATGGACCCTGCCATCCGGGTATAGCCGAAGGAAAAATAAAAGTGAAACCGCTGCAGGTATACCATGGTAAAGTGGGTAACGGTTTGTCGGTAGAAATGTCCGTAACTTACGGGCCGGTAACCCTGCTTTCTGTTGTAGAGGCTGGTAATGGCGAACTTAAATTACTGGTTGCCGAAGGCGAATCTGTGCCTGGTGAGATTTTGGAGATAGGCAATACTAACAGCAGGTACCGTTTCAGCATAGGGGCAAGGGGCTTTGTTGAGGCCTGGAATGCACAAGGGCCTGCCCATCATTGCGCCATCGGCCGGGGCCACGTTGCCTCGAAAGTAAAGAAGCTGGGAGAGATCTTGAAGATAGCCACCGTCCAGGTGTGTTAGTTTGGCCCGCCTCATTAGGCTTTCCTGAATGAATTAAAAACTGAATACATCCAAACACATCGCATGACTAAAATATTGCTAAGCGTAGCCTGCCTGTTGATCATTAAAATGGGTGTGGCACAGCCCCAGCCATCCGGGCTAACCGTAGAGAATTTAAAAAATCCTAACAGTATCGACGCAGCTGTGCCGCGTTTCAGCTGGCGGATGGCCGAAAACACGAAGTCAGATTTCGCTCAAACAGCCTACGAAATAGTGGTAGACACCGTTAATCAAGCGGAGGGAGCCAAAGGTGTTCATTACTGGTCGACAGGAAAAGTGGTTTCGGATGAATCGATCTTTATCAGCTATAATGGTAGGGCCTTGAAATCAGCTAAGCGTTATTTCTGGCGCGTGCGTGTATGGGATCAAAACGGAAAGGCATCGCAATGGAGTGAAACTGCCTCCTGGAGAATGGGCTTGCTCTTGCCGGCAGACTGGCAAGGCAGTTGGATAGGCTCGCCCGGAGCGGATTCTGTTAATGGACCGGCTATCTTACTCCGCACAGAATTTCGCGTAAATAAAACAATACGCGAAGCCACAGCCTCCATTACATCCCGGGGATTCTATGAAGCTGCCATTAACGGGAAAAAAATTGGTAACGGTTTTTTAACGCCCGGCTGGACCAGCTATAACAAAAGGCTGCAATATCAAACTTATGATGTTACGGGTTTGCTGCAATCCGGACAAAATGCACTTGGTGTAAGTTTGGGCAGCGGCTGGTACCGCAGCCCGCTTGGCCCTTATACTCCAAGGCCAAATTTTTATGGGAAAGAGCTGGGGCTGTTAATGCAGATTAAAATCAGCTATACTGATGGTACAGCGCAAACAATCGCTTCGGATGGCAACTGGAAATCAGCAACAGGTGCTTTGCGGATGGCAGAAATATATAATGGCTGCACGATAGATATGTTCCTCGATCAAAAAGGCTGGCTGTCAGCCGGCTATAACGAAGCAAAATGGCAACCGGTTAAATTACTTTCGTATACCAAAACCAACCTGATCGCAACGTATAACGAGCCCGTAACCAAGCATGAAAGCTTTAGGCCGGTCAAAATTATTACAACCCCAAAGGGCGAAAAGGTGATTGATTTTGGGCAGAATCTGGTGGGTTGGGTTAAGGTGTCTGTAAAAGGCCGCGCCGGCGACTCTGTTAAAATAGCGCATGCGGAAGTGCTGGATAAGGCTGGCAACTTCTACACAGAAAACTTAAGGGCAGCAAAGGCAACAAATACCTATATTTTAAGCGATGAAGAACAACATAGTTTCGAGCCGCAGTTTACATGGCAGGGCTTTCGCTATATTAAAGTGGAAGGAATAAAAGGCGCTTTAAATCCTGCTGATTTCGAAGCTATAGCCATTTATTCTGATATGCAGCCTACGGGTACTTTTGCATGTTCGGATCCCATGCTGAACCAATTACAGCACAATATTCAATGGGGCCAAAAAGGTAATTTCCTGGATGTGCCTACAGACTGCCCCCAAAGGGACGAACGCTTAGGCTGGACGGGTGACGCACAGGTATTTGCGCATACCGCAGCTTTCAATATGAATGTACATAACTTCTTTGTTAAGTGGATGAAAGATGTTGCCGCGGATCAGTATAAAAGTGGCAGTATTCCGTTTATTATTCCGGATATCTTTACAACAAACGGCAGCGAAGTAGGTGGGGCAACCGGCTGGGGTGACGTATCCACGATAGTGCCATGGAATATTTACCAGAGCTATGGCGATATACGGATACTGAAAGATCAATATCCAAGCATGAAAGCCTGGGTAAATCATATGCAAAAACAAGCCAAAAACAACCTCTGGGCAACAGGTGAGCATTTTGGAGACTGGCTTTTTTACAGCGTGAATAACGACCGGGATGGCTCATCTGCCATTACCAACAAGTACCTCATTGCCCAGTGCTTTTATGCCCACTCCACCCAAATACTGGCCGACGCGGCCAAATTGCTGGGAAATAAAGCCGATGCAGCCTATTACACGGCTTTGGTGCAAAAGATAAAAACTGCATTTATAAACGAGTACGTTACGCCCAATGGCCTTATCTCTTCTGATACCCAAACCGCATATGCGCTAGCGCTGCAATTTGACATGTTACCAGAAAATCTCAGGCAGCAAGCCGCAGACCGGCTCGCTAAAAATGTAGCCCGTTATGAAAACCATTTGACCACCGGTTTTTTGGGTACGCCATACTTGTGCCATGTATTAAGCCGGTTTGGTTATGCTAGTGTCGCCTATAAACTGCTATTGCAAGATACCTACCCTTCCTGGCTGTATCCCATAAAAAAGGGGGCAACTACTATCTGGGAGCGCTGGGATGGTATAAAGACCGATGGAACCTTTGAAGAATCTTCGATGAATTCTTACAACCACTATTCCTACGGCGCCATTGGCGACTGGATGTATCAGAACATTGCCGGTATCCAGGCTGCATTGGCCGGCTATAAAAAAATAATTATCAAGCCGGTTATCGGTGGTAACCTCACCTGGGCCGAGGCCACTTTTGAAAGCCCCTACGGGTTAATAAAAAGCAGGTGGCAGTTAGCAGGTGGCAAACTCCAGCTTCATGTTTCCATCCCGCCAAATACCACTGCCGAGGTGTTTGTGCCGAATGCTGGCGGTACAAATTATGAAAAGAAAAATGTGAATGCAGGAGCGTATGATTTTACAAGATAATAGACGCATCTGCACTTAGTTTGCTGGTAAATGGTTATATACCCGTTGATTGAATTGTTGTTAAGTATGGCACGATTTATTTACAGGTGTGGATATTTCCGATAATGACCATGCGAATCCGTGGTCTTTTAAAGATAGAAAGCGTCAACAATTTTACATGCTGCGAGTTAAAACTTAAACTAACAATCATATCGTCGGTGTTGATGAAGGATTAAAAACTGCGGCAACGAGTACGCTTGAATAAAGTACTGGGAGATATCATGGATTTATAATGTAGGCCAAAGGCGGATAAGCTTAGCCGCTAATTAAATAAATACCTGATACCACATTGAATTGAATAGGTAGAACCAAGGCTGACATCGTTTCTAAAAGTTTCGGAGACAAGTTTGCCACCTATGGTAGCCATTTGAAAGTTTGGTTTTGTTGTACCGTTCGGTTGTACAAAATCGAGGTTTGTGGGCACCAGTATGGAACTGGCATTAACCAGCTTATGCACGCCCCAATTAGGGTTTAGCAAATTGCAAATGTTAAAAATATCAAGTGATAACTGCAGCGTGTGCTTTACCGCTTGGGTGTTAAGTATGAAATCATGACTAAATTTAAGATCTGTCTGGTTACGCCATGGTAAAACAGCACCATTGCGCTCTGCGTACTTACCTTTACGGGTCTGCAGATATCTGTCCTGGTCTAAATATCTAAAAAAGGCCTCGCTTTGCTGTTGTGCTGTATAAATAACCTTTCCTGACGATGACGAAGTAATGGGAACAAATGTTATTTCAGTAGGGTCTTTAGGTACATAAATTAGCGAACGGTTAGTACCGTCATGGGTCAGGTCTTGAGAGTAAGTATATGAAAACCGGCCATCAAAAGCACCTTGATAAACCAACGTAACGCCTAACTTAAATTTCCTTAAGTATAAATTCTGATAAGTAAAGGTAGCCACAACACGCTGCGGGCTTACATACCCGGCATAACTTAATTCGGCCTGGTTAATGCCATTAACACTTGGTGTAGCGTTCAGTGCCGATAGGGTTTGGTCGCCATCGCCGTCATTATAGCTTTTGGCCATACTTTGTATAAAGGCGGCTGTAAACCCAAAGCCTTTGCGGAACTTTTTTTCGATTTGAGCCGTAACGGACCAATAATAACCTTTGTAGGTATTGTCGACTACGACAGCATTCAACGGTGAACGGCCGGCTTGATCAGGCAGGCCCGATGAATTGAGCGGATTGATAAATCGTTGGTTTGCGGCTGCAGGGTATACTAACCTGTGATCTGGGTAGCCGGGAATATTCAGCGGCTGCGGATCAACTAAATTAACATCTTTAAAACCGATTGCATAGATATCTTTATTATACAGCGCCTCAACCGAGGCAATTATCTCACCAGGTAAACGGGCATCTACTCCCATGCTAACCTTCCAGGTTTGAGGCATTTTAAAATCTTTAGATATAACACTGATCAAAGATGGTAACGTTGTTCCCTGTGCCGGTAAAACTGTAGGTGAAAAGTGTTGCGGATCACGGTTGAAAGGGCCAGGCGTATTTTGTTTACCCTGCCAGGTTTGCGTAATTTGCTGCATACCCGAATAGCGTGCCTGACTGATGATCCATACAAACGGAATACGACCGGTGAAGATGCCTGTTCCGCCCCTCAATCGCCAGTTTTTTTGATGATCCAGGTATAAATTGAAGCCCGCACGTGGCGAAAACAGAAAGGTGGCTTTAGGCAATTGCGAGGTACGTAAATGCTGCCCCCCGGCAAAAGTTAAACTTGCGGCAAGCGGGTTTTCAATGAGCGGCTCCGGAAACACCGGAAGATCTACCCGTAAGCCTGCTGTAAAACTAAAACGGTCATTCACTAAAAAATGGTCCTGGGCAAAGGCTGACACATTAAGATAATTAAAGCTGTAAACGGGCTGCTTCATTCCGGGCACGGTTGAATAGGTCAACGCATAATCAACCGGGTTTTGTCCCTGTGTAAAATCTTCCCATGAGGCAAAGGTATAGTAGCCCGTTCCAAATGGCATATAGGTGTTTTTGGTATTGCTGTAATCGGTTTGTATGCCAGCCAGCCAGTTGTGTTTTTTATGGTTCCAGCTTAGGTGGTCTGTAACCGATACAATACTAACATCACGGCTATTGCCATAAGTAAAAGGCTCGTAGCCAAACGACGTAAAAGGTACCCCATCCTTCAGTATGTCAACAAACGGAAATATGGCGCTTTCTGATTCACGTGGTTCGTATTGGCGGGTATAAGAAGTGCGTAATGTGTTGAACAGGTTTTTTGCTGCTTTGAAGTTCCATTCGGCAGCAAGTGAATAAAAGTTGGATCGCGTGCTGAAATTTGAGTTACTGAACGGAAGTGCGTTAGCGTTCCTCCGCCCCATGCTTGCGGGGTACGAAGGCAATGGGCTGCGCGACCCGTTAACTAATTCGGGGCGGGTGCTGTTAAGTTGATTATACCTGATGCTGAAAGTGTTATTATCGGCAATATTCCAGTCAAAACGTGCAAGTAATTTTACGCTCGTATTTTTGAAGGCGATATTCTTATACTGGCCGGCATCATATTGGTAAGTTGTGTTTAAATAATTACTGATATTTTCAAGTTCAGTAACGGTTGGCCGGGCAGTATTTGACGTTACACCGTAAGGAACATTGATGGTAGCTGCAGTTAATGGTTGCGGATCGTAGCGTTCTTCTTCAAATTCGGCACTTACAAAATAAAATAGCTTGTTTTTAACTATAGGGCCACCTAATCGGAAGCCGTTTTGATAATAATTGGAGTTTCGCTTTTCTATGCGGTCATTTCCAACGCGAGAACCATTGAGGGCCTGGTTACGAAAATAACGATAAGCCGACCCCTGCAATGCATTGCCTCCTTGCCTGGTAACTATATTAATGGAGCTACCTATAAAGCCAGACTGCCAGATGCTGTTATAAGGGGCAATATTAATAGATAATTGTTCGATGGCATCCAGCGAGATAGGCTGGGCACCGTTACCGGGCAGGTTATCGCCTACGCCAAAATTGTTGTTAAATTCCGAGCCGTCAATTGTAATGAAATTTTGACGATAGTTTCCCCCTGCAATTGATGAACCGAATGATTGTGGTACCAGGCGTACATAATCATTGATACTGCGTTTAATGGTAGGCAGGGTATGCAGTGTATTTGGGTCTATTCTCAATCCGGGCTCTGTTCGCTGCGCACTCAGGGCGTTTTTTATGGGATGCGCTGTTACAGATACCTCGGGAAGCAGCATTGGCGCGCTGTCATCAAGAACGATGTTTAAGATCCAGGGCTCATCAAGTCGCAAAAAAATATCTTTTAGCGTATAAGTGGTATATCCAGTGTGACTGATCTGTAGCTGGTAGGGGCCGCCGGGTTTGAGGTCGGGCAGCGTGAACCGTCCGTCTTTATTCGTAGAACATCCGTACTGCGTACCCGTAAACAGATAAGTTAAATTAACGGTGGCTCCTTCAATACTAACTTTATTTTGGTCGCAAATAATTCCTGATAAGCTACTTCTGGTAGTTTGGGCAATTAGATACCGCGGTGTTAAAACCGATATCAGGATTACAATGAACCAAAATTTGTTCATGTTAATTAACTAGGTAGTGATAAGTAAAAATATATGCGATAACATTTAGTTTAAATAAAGGGTGGATAGCTGGTATGCACCCACCCTTTATGATTTTATTATTCTGTTGTGTTTTTACGGCTGGTAACCAGTATTCCCGGGTATAAAACTCCATCGGGCGCAGTAAATTCAATGCCCAGTAATTTAGCGGCTACAGGCGCAATATCCTCCAGGCCAATAAGTGGCAGGCTAACTCCCTTTTTAACACCAGTTCCGGCTACAATAAAGCCGGTTTGTATGTGCTGAAAATCGGGGAAGAAACCATGGGTACCGCCAGATGCGGCTCTGACAGCATCACCTGTAAGTGCACTGCTCATGGATACTCCCTCAACCGGGGCCAATGCCAGCGCTACATTCGGATCAGTACCGATCCGGTCCAATTCTGCCCGGTTAACTACACGGAACAGTTTCTTTTGCGACTCAGGCAGAGCATTTAAGATGCCTTTCACCTTTGCAATGGTTTGCTGATCTTTGGCATCTTTCAACATCAGGAATGCAGCAGCACCCGAGGTGTGAAACTGTGCCTTCCATAGTGCTTTATCGCCATTTTTGGTATAGATGTTATTTTGAGATAGCCATACATTAGGCGCCAGCGCAGTGTGAACATTAACAAAACCATGGTCACCCGTTACGATCACCGCCGTGCTATCTTTTATGCCAGCCTGCTCGATGGCTTCTAAAATGTTGTTAACCGCGTGGTCTGCACCTGCAATGGCTTTCCGTACGTGCTCACCGTCTCTGCCCTCGCCGTGCTCAGCATGATCAACCGCAAAAATGTGGAAGGTCAGCAGGTTTGGCTTATATTTTTTAATAATATAAGCTACCATACGACTCCCGTTTTCATCAGCCGATGAATAATCGCTGCTTAGCTTTTGGGCATCCAGCTTGCCGGTTGCTTCCCTTTCAATCTCTTCGAACAATCCTTTAGGCATTGCATTTTCGCGCTGAGGAGCTGTACGTTCCACATTTTTATCAAGCGACCAGTATTCGGGGATGTTGTAATCAACCTTTGCCCCAACAGATACCGGCCACATCACTGAAGCTGTTTTTAAGCCGGCCTTCCCCGCTGCATCCCAAAGGGTTGGCACCTTAATAGAGCTGGTTTCCCAATACCAACGGCCGGTTGCACCATCAGGTTCAAACGGTGAGTTGTAGTAAATGCCATGTTTTAAGGGCTTAGCGCCAGTTATAATGGTGGTGTGCGACGGGTAAGTAACACTTGGGAATACACCACGTACGCCATCTGCCGAAACACCTTCGGCTACCAATTTGTGCAGGGTTGGCGTAGGCCATTTATCCTCGCGATAGAAATCGGGTCTGAAACCATCAATACTGATGATGATCACATGTTTGGCCTGCTGGGCAAAACCTTGTGCCGAAACGGCCGCGAATATGATTGAAAAGAATAATTTTTTCATGGTAATTGTTTTTTAGAATGTATAGCGGGCTCCTAGTTGTATCTGGTATGGCGTACCACCAGCGGTTGTTACGCCTACATTTTCGTTTACACGATAGTTGTATAGTTTGGTGGTTTGGTTAAAGCCGGTTACGGTTAACAAGGTTTGCTGACCCAAATTATAATTCACACCGTTTTTCTTGTTGAGCAGGTTTGCAAAGTTGAATACATCTACAGACACGGTAAGTGCATTCTTTTTGTAAAACTTGAAGATTTTGGCTAATCTAAGATCAATAGTTCCCGAGAACGGATTGCTGCCACCATTACGGTCTGCAATTTTGCCTAAACTCTTTTTGATATAATCTTTAGCGCGGTTATCCGGGTTATTCAGCACTTTTTCCATCGAGGCTTTAACGGCGGCAGAGGTATTGGGGTCATTTGGATCAAATACAAAAGCCAAATCGTTATCGGTACTTGGGCCACCCACAAAGTCACCGTTGATGTCGGCATCAACAGTTAACGAGTAGCGCGTTCCTCCTGTACCGGTGTACCGGCCGCTTAAAGAGAAACCTTTCCAGGTTGGCGTAGAGCCAAATACAACTACTTTAGTTCTAAACTGATTGTCCGAGTAGTTTAGCTCGGTCAAGTCACGGGGATCCGATTTTATTGGGCGGAAAGTTGAAGTGTTGGCTACGTTACCATTATAAGAGGTGTTATCCTTGGTATTGTTATACGTATAGCTGAACGATAGGAAACCATCTTTAAAATAGCGCACATCACCGTCAAATACGATCGCCTGGGAGTTGATTTTGGCTCCATTGGTAAGTTCAAGAGTACGGCCAACCGCCTGCGTTTTACGCCCCTTAACATTGTCAGTGATACCGGCCGCTGTGATGGTTGCTGCCGGAACAAATACACCGCGGTTAGCTTCGTTTGATAAAGTAAAATATGGCTGATCTACCAGGTTGCGATCTAAATAAACATAATTGTTTTTCGTGTGGCTTACTAATAAGTTTACGCCCAAACGCAGCCAATCGCCAAACAGGTGGTTGTAGCTTAAGTTGGCTTTGTAAATGGTTGGGATCTGCAGGTTAGGATCGTTAAGATTGATGGTTGAAACCGTAGGTGCGCCTGCGATAAGGCCCGGAACAGTTGATGGATCATTACGGTAAGCCGGGAAATTAGGCACCGGAACTAGATTGGTACCGGTAGCCGGGCGGGTTACATCTATAGAGGCCACTTTGGTGCCGCTGTTTTGAATGTTGTTAACCTGCGCGTAGTTAATAGGGTTTGATGAAAATATACCACCGCCTAAACGGATGATATCTGTTTTCTTACCCTGCACATCCCATGAAATTTGCATACGCGGCTGAAAATTATTCCAATCAGTAGGGTTGTTATTGGTTTTTAAACCAAGCGTTTTATCCACAGCCGGGTTATACTCTCCAGCATTAAGATAACTGGTTAAATCCCAGCGCAGGCCAAAGCTTGCACTTACATTTTTAACGGGTTCAAACTGTACCTGGCCAAAAGCCGATAAATTCAATACATATTGCTGTACCGATGGAATACCGGCAAGAGGTACCTCGCGTACAAAACGCGTTGGGTTCAAATTATCAAATTCCTGAATACTGTTGAAAAGGAACCGGCCATTTTGCTCATTAGAAATATAGGTATTCAGGTAAGTCAGCGTGTTATCGGTTCCGAAGGTAAAATTGTATTTGCCTTTTGTAAGGTAACTGGTGTTCACCAATTGTAATTGATTTTCTAAATCACTTTCTGGTGTAAAACGCTGACCACCTAGTTGTACCGATGTGCTGCCTATGGTACCGTTTGGCAAGGTTGAGCGTACAGTCACAATTGCACGTGGAATATTAGCCAAAGGTAATTGGCTGTTAGGCAGGTAATCGCGTTTGGCGGTTTGGAACTGCAGTTTTAATTCGTTTAAGAATGTAGAACTGAACTGTGTACGTAACGATGCCAGCGTGGTGTTCTCATGCGATTTAAAATCACCATAAACTTCAAACAGGTTGATACTGGAGTTATCATCGGTACTGTTAGGGTTGTTCCAGTCACTATAATTATTACGAATGGTCAATCTGTTTTTGTCATTAAGCTGCCAGTCGATACGGGCAAATAAAGTGTTGGCAACCGTATTACGCGGAAATTCGCCTACTTGCGGACTGCTAGCCAATCCGTATTTTTGCTGACCTATCCGAACTACGCTATCCAGCATTCCTTTACTAATACGCAAAGAGATTGCATCTGCATCGGAACGAATATCGGCGATTTGGAAGGGTGCGGCCTGGTTTTGACGGTCGAAAGCGGTAAAAAAGAAAACTTTGTTTTTAACAATAGGACCGCCTACCGCAAAACCATATTGGTTAGTCGTAAAATTTTGCACTCGTTTGTTACCTCGTGTATCGTATGGACTGGCCAGTGCATCAGACCGGTAGTAGTCAAAAACCGCACCGGTAAAGGTGTTTGTACCAGATTTGGTTACAGCACTTACTGTACCGCCACCGGAACGGCCTTGGGATACATCATAGATATTGGTTGACACCTCGAATTCTCGTATGGCTTCGAGAGACAATGAATAAGGACCGCTGCCTACTGCACCCGATGTAAGGTTACTGCGCGCGCTGGTACCATCAATCAAGTAATTGGTTGATGACGGCAACTGACCCGCAATGGAACCACCATTTGAGGTTGGCGCCAGCGATAACAGGTTGGTGAAATTCCGGTTAAGCGCCGGGATCTGCTGAATAGTACGGGAATTAATAGCTGTACTTCCGCCTAAACGGTCGGTACGGCTATTGAGCCCGTTAGCTTTTACCACCACTTCGTTCAAATCAGTTGAAGTACTTGACAAGTTGAAGTCAACCACCAGTTTATCACCCTGATTTAAAGAAATTTCGTTCTTAATCTGCGTAGCTGCACCTATATAAGAAACTTTAACCGCATACTGACGACCTAATGGCAATTGGGCAAAAATATAGCGGCCCTGTGCATTGGTACTACTCACCGCACGAAAACCGTTAGTCTCATTTTGAATGGAAATGGTAGCGCCGGGTATAGCTGCGCCTTTGGCATCTTTAACCAAACCTGATATGGAGGCATCGGTAGACTGGGCGTAAAGATTGCCATTTACTAATAACATAAGTACAATAACCGGGAGGAATACTTTTTTTAAAATATTTATTTCCTTCCGGTCTTTTAATAATTGAATAAAAAGGTGCATATTGAGTTGCTTTAATTAAATTTTGATAGAGTTGATTAATAGCCCTGGCTGCTACAGCCCTGACTTAAGCCGGAAGTGCGCCAACACTTTCGGCTTTTGACGTTATTGAAACTTTATTTCATAAGCGGGTTTTGTGGGTTAATGGTTAAGTGATAGTTCTCCAGTTTGTAGCTCACGCCCGTTTTAAGCGTTAATTGCTGAAGGGTCAAGGCAAGATTATGATGGTTAAGGGTAACCGTATACTGTTTCCTATCATACTCAGGATGAGATAAACTAACTTTAAGGTTGTAGGCGCGTGCGAGTTCCTCTCCGATGGATCTTAAGTTAAGGCCGTCAATGTTGATGACACGACCGGCAATCCATGATAATTGGGGTGGAATAGCGGCTTGTGATATTGCCAGCTTTTTATTCGCGGAATTAAACTTAAGTATCTGGCCTTTTATCAGGCTTTTACTCAAAGCCACGTATTGGCCGTTTTCACCAGCCACACCAACGCTTACCATGCCCGAGGCCACTGCAACTTTATATTCTTTTTCGGTATTATATGCCCTAATGTTGAAGGCTGTGCCTAAAACGGTTGTTTGGAAACGCCCGGACAGTACTGCAAAAGGGCGATGAGCATCGTGCTTTACTTCAAAATAGGCTTCGCCCTTGTCAAGGTATACTGTACGTTGCTTGCCGGTATTAAATGATTGGGCAAACCTTATCCGGCTGGCCGAGTTTAGCCATACCCGCGTTCCGTCATCAAGCAAAATATTTTTGATCTGTGCGTTCTGGGTAGTGATGGTTTGATACGTAAGCTGTTGTACTACCAAAGCCTGTTGCCTGTTCTTTAATACCAGAATTGCTGTAACCGATAGGACAGCTGTTATACATGCTGCCTTTAGCCAGAAAGAATTGTACCATAACCTGCGCACCTGCTGATCATTAATACGCCGGTTTAGTCTTTCGGTAAGCTCAGTGTGTATCCTGCTTTCATCTGCCAGACTGCTAAAAATATCGTTGGCAGCATCTTCATGGTGGCTACTGAACCAGTTATCAATTAGTTGTTTGTCAATATTAGAGAGGGTACCGTCTTGATACCCGGCAAACAGCCGCTTAATGAGAGCGTTATTCTTTATCTTCATTCATACATATAGCGCCTGAAACGCTAAAAAGTACTTTAAGCTAATGTTAAGCTTCCGTTAATCTTTTACGATCAACTTGAGCACTAAGATCGATAGATATAATAACGAACCCTGTTCAACGGAATGTCTTAGCCGGCGCAAAGCTTCAGAAATATTATTTTTTACAGTTTGTTCGGATAGTTTGAGTTCGGCAGCGATATCTTTAATGGATTTGTCTTCAAAACGGCTCAGTTTAAAGCATCGCTGCATATTCAATGGCATTCTGGAAAGTTCGGTATCAACAGCTACTTGTACCTCGCTAAACAACAGGCGATCATCGCTGTTAGCAGGTGCTTGCATATCATTAAGCAGTTTATCAACACCTTCAAGCCGGACCTTATCTTTTCGAAAATTGCTCATCACACTGTTTTTAGCAACGGTATGCAGATATGGCAGAAAAGATTCAGAGGTATACAATTTTTCGCGATTATTCCAGATGTACATAAATACATCCTGTACGATATCCTTGCTCTGGTCTTCGTCTCTTGTTAAACGAAAAACAAAAGCATATAAAGATTTCCAGTGTCGGTTAAAAAGAATTTGGAAGGCATCCGGATTCCCGATTGCTATTGATTCAATCAATTCCTTGTCGGTACTATTCATTAGTAATTTAGACAGGCAAAGATAGTTTAAGGGTGTTAAGCCATCATTAAGGTAGTGTGGTTAAAACAAAAGACCGGGTTGTTACTTAAAGCCGACCTTTCCGGCCAAATTGATTTTCGGTTTTTGCCTAATGACCAATTGCAGGCGCGATATTTTTTGTTTTTAGGAGCAAATTGATACGAATAGTCGAAAGCTTGATACGAAAAGATGTTACTGTAAGATGCCGGTCGCTTAATTTTACCGGTTCAATTATCGAACTTATTTTATATGAATCAATTTATCAAGTTAAAGTTTTGGGGCTTGCTGTGCTGCGCCTTCGGCGTTGGCCAGATCCAGGCGCAGGACAGAAAAGCACCGGCATACCCGTTGATCACACACAATCCTAATTTTAGTATATGGTCTAACACCGATCAGTTGCAGACATCTACTACCGCTCATTGGACGGGTGCAGATCAGTCTTTGCTTGGCCTGATCAATGTGGATGGCACAATTTACCGGTTTTTGGGTAAAGAAGAAGTAAAGTATAAAGAGGTGCTAAGCGCATCCGATGTAACACCTTATACCGTAAAGTACACTGAAACGGTACCTCAAGGTGACTGGCAATCGGCAGCCTATGCAGCAGGCGACTGGAAATCAGGTGTTGCACCTATCGGGGATAATGCCAGCCTTGTAAAAACAACCTGGAAATCTCATGACATTTGGGTGCGGAGAATATTCTCGTTGGCAAACCCTTCCAATATCAATGACCTGTTTTTAAAGATCAATCACGACGATAACATTGAAGTGTTTTTGAACGGTAAGAAGGTTTATGAGAAACAAGGCTGGACCAGCACTTTCCAATATTTTCCGATCAGCAAAAATGAACTAAAAACGGGGCAGAATATTATTGCTATTCATTTGCTAAATACGGCAGGCGGCAGGTACCTTGATTTTGGCCTGGTTGACAAACAAAAAGATAATGCCGATAAGATGCAGCTTGCTAAGCAAAACAATGTGGATGTTACGGCCACACAAACCATATACAATTTTTCATGCGGCAAGGTAGATCTTAAACTTACTTTCACATCGCCGCTTTTGATGAGGGATCTTAACGTGTTATCGCGCCCCGTATCTTACATTACTTATAAGGTGCAAGCGAAAGATAACCAGTTGCACGCGGTAAAAGTGTTGTTGAGTGCATCGTCAGACATTGCTGTTTATCAACCTTCACAGGAAGTAACAGCAAAAAAATATACGACTGATAAATTAGCGATCTTAAAAACAGGTACCGCAGAGCAGCCAATTCTGCAAAAAGGCGCTGATGACATGCGGATAGACTGGGGATATTTTTATGTTGCGGCACCTAAATCCAGCCAAGCAGTGCAGTTTATTACCCAAGGCAGCGCCGCTGCTGATGCCTTCAGAAACGGTTCTACTGCTTCTTCTGCTTCCCGCGGAAAGTCGTTGTCTCTTAATACTGTGGTTACCTTTGGTAAAGTTGGTAAAACTGCAGTCGAGCGTTTCATTGAACTCGGTTATGACGAAATATATGCTATTCAGTATTTTAAAACTAACTTGAGGCCATGGTGGAATACATCTGGCAAGGCAACTATGGACGGGCAATTAACCAGTGCCTTAAGCGAATACAAGGCTATAATGCAGAAATGCGAGGCCTTGAACAAGGAAGTTTATTCTACGGCACTGAAATCGGGTGGTGAAGATTACGCCCGTTTGTGTGCACTAGCCTACCGGCAAAGTATTGCGGCCCACACATTGATAAAGAGCCCGAAAGGCGAAGTGCTGTGGTTATCTAAAGAAAATAACAGCGGTGGTTTTATTAACACGGTGGATGTTACTTATCCATCTGCGCCACTTTATCTTATTTATAACCCTAAATTGCTTCAGGGCATGCTAAACGGTATCTTTTATTTCAGCGAAAGCGGAAAGTATGCGCACCCATGGGCAGCACATGACCTGGGTACTTATCCGCTAGCTAACGGGCAAACTTACGGTGAGCCTATGCCGGTAGAGGAATCCGGAAATATGATCATTCTTACCGCTGCGATAACCAAGGCCCAGGGCAATGGCGATTTTGCCAAATTGCACTGGAAAACGCTTACTACCTGGGTTGATTATTTAACTAAAGAAGGCCTGGACCCTAAAACTCAATTGTGTACCGATGATTTCGCCGGCCATTTGGCGCGCAACGCCAACTTATCGGTTAAGGCAATTGTTGGAATAGCCTGTTATGCACAAATGGCCGAAAAACTTGGTGATTTTGCAACAGCAAAAAAGTATCGTGCCATAGCCGAAAGTATGGTGCCCAAATGGATCGCAATGGCAGATGCCGGCGACCATTATGCCCTCACTTTTGATAATAAAAATACCTGGAGCCAAAAATATAACCTGGTTTGGGATAAGGTTTTGAATTTAAACCTGTTCCCAAAAAAGGTGTATGATACCGAAACTAAATACTACCTCACCAAGCAGAATAAATTTGGCATCCCCCTGGACAGCCGCAAAGCTTACACGAAGAACGACTGGATCTTGTGGACCGCAACCTTTGCCCCTACCAGGCAAGAATTTGAAGCGTTGGTAAAGCCGGTGTACAGGCATGCTATAGAAACGGAATCGCGCGTACCGCTCAACGATTTTTATGATTCCAACACCGGCATCCGCGATAACTTTAAAGCAAGAAGTGTGGTTGGCGGCTTCTATATGAAGGTGTTATCAGACAAGCTAAACGAACAATAACCTAAACCGTTAAAGCCTCAGATCGTAAAGATTTGAGGCTTTAATTATGTACACAAAGGAGCGCATTATCAATTTCTTCCGCAAGCTAAGGGGAACTTATTTGGTCATTTTATAGCTTTCCTTAATCACGGCCTCGTTCACCTCAGTCATCCGTTGGGTTTGCATTTTTTCAACCGCGCGGTCGTATGTTAACACACCATTCACTTCATGTTCTACATCTGTAGTCTGGGTGTAAATGGCAACACTAAGGCCTTTATATTTCATCAATTGTTCCACTTGGTTTAGCATCAGCACATATCGGTCTGTAAGTGCTGTTTGAGTTGCGGAGTAATCATAAGCATTGTTCTCTACCGGCCACATTTGGCCACGGGTAAACAGGCCAACGCCACCAAATTCGCCAAGTGAAGCAGCGCGATTCCCATCGGGTACAGATGCACCGTTGGGCCCAACGTAAATATGGGTATCTACGTAATCACCATTGCCCGGATCGCCATAAGGTTTTTGGTAATCAGGGTTGTTGTTGAAACCGGAATTGCCGTTAACCAGGCGGGATGGATCATACTGCTTTACCCAATTGGTGATGTTTTTTACATCAAAGGCACCCCAATTCTCGTTAAATGGTACCCAGGTAATTATCGAAGGAGAATTGTAATGGTCGTCAATAATGGCTTTTAACTCTTGCCGGAATACTTTACGGGTTTTTAGCGTATCTTCATTTTGGTACCAAATGGCGGGCATATCCTGCCAAACCAACAGCCCCATTTTATCTGCCCAATAATAGAAGCGCTGGGGCTCAGTTTTCATATGCTTCCTGATAAGGTTGAAACCCGCTTTCTTGGTGTACTCCATGTCAAATTTCAGGGCTTCCTCGGTAGGGGCTGTCAGGATGCCATCTGGCCAGTAACCTTGGTCTAGCAGGCCAAGCTGCATGATGAATTTGCCATTGATTAGCGGGCGTACCACACCATTAATCTTTCCGAGCTTAATATCGCGCATGCCGAAGTAACTTTTCACCTCATCCGCAACACGCCCGTCAGCGCCGTATAAGGTAAGTTTCAGGTCGTAAAGGAAAGGCGTATCCGGCGACCACAGTAAAGGATGATCAATCGGTAAATAAAAGTAAGTGCCGGCGGCAGAGCTTGCCTGCGACACTATTTTTCTGCCAGCCAGGGCTGTTGCAGATACCTTTCCGCCGCCACCGGTCATAACCAGCACTTTTAACCGGCTGTTTTCAAGATCAGGCAACAGGCGGATGGATTTGATAAAGGATTTGTTCACCGGCTCGATCCAAACGCTTTGCCAAATCCCCGAAGAAAAAGTATAGTCGCCGCGGGGGCCGTTTTTGCCGGATGGTGCCCGGCCATTGTTCAAATCTTGCGCTGCAACAATAATAGTATTGGTGCCGTTTTTAAGAAAGGGGGTAATATTGAAACTAAACGAATCATAACCGCCTGCGTGTTTACCCGTTTTTTTACCGTTTATAAATATGGTAGCATCATGATCAACTGCACCAAAATGAAGGATGATCTGCTTGTTTTGCCAATTTGAAGGTATTTGAAATGTGCGACGATACCACATGTTGATCTCTTGTTTCCGCTGGATGCCAGATAGTACAGATTCGGGACAATAAGGCACCAGGATCTTTACCCCGGCGGCATCAAATGAAGCCGCTATTTGTGGGTCAAGTGCATCGGGAGCCTCTTTGCCTCCACGATAATCCCATTTGCCGTTCAAACAAAGCCAATCTTCCCGTTGCAGCTGCGGCCTCGGGTATTCAGCTAACGGTACACCAGCCTTGCTAGCCGCTTCCGTCCACTCTGTAGGCAATTGCGCAATTTGGGCGGTGGCTACAACGGCGTTTGTTGTAAATGCAAAAAGACAAAATAGTGTGTTTTTTATTAATTTCATTAGGTGAGATTTTGTTAAGTAACTCCGGGTTGTTCAACGCCCTGTTTTAACTGGGCTCAATTTTTAACCGTTCTTTTTTTACCATTAAAACTGGTTATAATTATATTAGCGATGCCCGGAGCAACTTTTAAGGCCCTTGATGATTGCGAAAGATAGGTTGAACCATAATAAAACTCTATTCGTTTTTTGCCACCATTTTTGTAAGCAATATCCGCATAAAAATCGCCGGGATTTAATTTGATCCATTTTGATTGGCTGTTTCCCGGTTTTTGGTAAACCTTTAAGCTATCCTGGTTTTGCGTTGCAATAAGCAGCTCTTTGTTAGCGCAAAGTACAGATGCCAGCCCTTTTCCGTCGCCATTAATGCATAAGCCGCTTTGTGCCATTTTTACATCTGCAAAGCCGCCCTTGCCATTACCTTTTAAATAAAGGCCCATAAAAGCATCGTGCCTGCCGGTAAATGGCTCCATACCAAAATCGTTGCCTACCATAATCAGGTCAAGGTTGCCGTCAAGGTCAATATCCTCGGATAAAATACCATATACCGGCGCCATCTGGGCAGCTAAAGGCAAAGGGGTTATACTAAATTTGCCGCCTCCGTTGTTTTGAATAAAGCTGGTGTTCATGTCTGTAGCTTTTAATTCAATCGCGTTTTGTTTATCCTTACCGCTCCAAAGATCTTGCATGGTGGCGCGGCCGAAACCATTATAGGTAGGGTATTTTTTCCGAATACCGATTACCTGACTGATCAGATCGTCGCGGGTATGCATCGGGAAAGCCTTTTGAGAGCCGTCCTCTGCCTTCATATAGCAAAAAATCATGGCATCAAATGAACCGTTGCCATCAACATCCTTACCCAAAATAGTCATAGGCTGTGTAGCCGATGCTTTGTAGTTGGAGTTTTGGCCAAGATTGCCGGCTACATAATCTATTTTACCGTCATTGTTAAAGTCGCCTGCAACAATGCTGTTCCACCAGCCCACGTGGCTGTCAATACCCGATGAGGCCGTAACATTGGTAAACCCATTGCCATTGTTTTGGTAAAAGGTCAACGGCATCCACTCGCCCACTACAACTAAATCGGGTTTGCCATCGCCATTAAAATCGCTCCAGAGGGCATCGGTAATCATGCCACCATGGCTAAGCTGCGGGCAAAGTTTTGCGGTAACATCTGTAAATACGCCACCATTATTTTGAAATATATGGCTAGCCGGCGGCGACGGATAAACACCGGAAACCGAGCGCCCGCCAACGAATAGGTCAAGGTCGCCGTCGCCATCAAAATCAGCTGCGCGCACACATGACCCATTATCATATTCAACGGGTAGAGCGTTGTAATTACGTTCAAACTGCCCTTTGCCATTATTTAGGTACAAACGATCTTGCGCTGATGTGTGGCCATTTGCAAATTCGTAACTGCCGCTAACTACATAAAGGTCCAGATGGCCGTCGCCATTGGCATCAAAAAGAAGAGCCCCCATGTCTTCTTCTTCTTTTTGGTCCTCGTGCAAAAAGCGCTTGTTATCCATAGTGAAGTGCCCGCCCGGGCGCTGCATATAAAAGGTCCCTTTGTTGCCTGCCGAACCGCCAATGTAAAAATCATCTAACCCGTTCTTGTCAATATCGCCAACGGCAATACACGGGCCGTATTGGCTTAATTTGTGGGGAAGTGTTGGCTGAATGTTATAATCGATAGCATCTTTTTCCCGGTGGAGATAGTTTATGCCGGTTTGGTTATTAGCCGAACTAAATATTGGGTTGCCAGTGGCAGGTATGCCCGGCGGATAATTTCCCGAACTCTTATTATAGAGCAGCCGTAAGGTTTGGTTGGCTTTCAGATTGGATAATAGCTGGGTTTTGCCATCCGCCCATCTAATTCTAAGCGAATCGATATTTGTGGCAGTACCCAAGCCAAAGTGAGCCACTGCATCAACAGTACTCATGTATCCCCGGCAAGGTTGCTGGTCATACAGTTGCTGTTTGCCTTGGTAATAAATGCGGATGGTGGCCCCGATGCCACCTCTATTCTTTTCATCGCCTTCAAGGGCCACCTTAAAATAGTTATGTGCCTTGCTTACCTGTGTTTTGGTATTGGTTGTGTTCTCGTAAACAAAGGCATCGTCATCGATGTTGTTGATCACCAGGTCCATATCGCCGTCATTATCCAAATCAGCATAAACACCCCCGGTGGAGAAGGTGGGCTTCGTAATTCCCCAGGTTTTCGATTCATCGTTAAACAGGTACCCGCCCTTGTTTCTGAAGGCATAGCTGGCGGTTTTTACCACCGGGAATGAATCTGCAGCAGCAACGGTTGTGTTTTCTTTAACCGTACGTCCCTGTCCGTTGGTATATAGGGCGTGGTCCAGATCGGTAACATCGCGCGGGTAGCCGTTGGTGATCATCATGTCTCGGTATCCATCGTTATCAAAGTCGGTTACCAGGGGGGTCCAGCTCCAGTCGGTTTGGTAAACGCCGGCCAGGTAAGCAACCTCACTAAATAGCGGGTGCCCGCCCTGTAATTGCCCTTGGTTTAGCTGTAATACGTTACGGATGTACTGATGCTCGTATTTAAACTTGCTGTTGTTAATGTAGGTGATATAGTTGTCGCCAACCAGCATTGTTTTTTTACGTAGGTTTTCTTCGGGCAGCATCTCCAGCGAGATGAGGTCGGCCAAACCATCGTTATTGATATCTACCACATCAGACCCCATTACCGACCAGCCCGTATGCTTAAAATACGCTGAGGACTGATTGGTGAACGTGCCGTTTTTATTGTTTACGTAGAGCACATCGTTCGAGATGAAGTCATTCCCCACATAAATGTCCGGCCAGCCATCGTTGTTAATATCTGTTATAGAAACTGAGTTGCCAAAGCCTTCAAATAAAATGCCTGCAGCTTTAGTAACATTGGAAAAGGTGCCGTTACCATTATTGTGATAAAGGCGGTCATTGTTTTCGGCGCTTCCATTGGCTATTTTAGGGCGATAAGCAACCGGGGTAGTTTTACCAAGCACATTGGTAAGTAGGTACATGTCTAAAAAACCATCACGGTCATAATCAAAAAAAACCGCCTGTGTACTGTAGCCGGTATCCTGCAAGCCATAAGCCTGAGCTGATTCTTTAAAAGTTGGGATGCTGTCCTTATTGATGCCCTGGTTAATGTAGAGCATATTTTTACGCTGGTTTGGATCGTTTTTAAATGATGCGCTCACGTAAATATCGGGCCGGCCATCATTATTAATATCTACTACCGATACGCCGGTACACCATTTACCTTCGCCGCTAACGCCGGCCTGGCTGGTTACATCTGTAAATGTTAAAGCCCCTTTATTTAAAAATAACTTGCCTGGTACCATGTTGCCGGCAAAATAAATATCGGGTTTGCCGTCGCGGTTAAAATCGCCTATTCCCACACCTGCGCCGTTATACAAGTATGGGTGGTTGAGGATATTTATGCTGTCACTTTCGGTAATTGTATTCTTAAAGTCGATACCTGTTTCAGAGGCTGGCAATAGTTTGAATAAAGTGTTTCCGTTTTGTTTGCTTGAACATGCAGTTAATAAAAAAAGCGCCGCAGTTAACAAGTTTATATAAGGGTTACGCTTGCAGGTAAACATTTGGTAATGAATAAGGATCTAAAAATTGTATTGGCGGCGTGTAACGCTAAGCTTTGATCTGTACTTTGCTAACGCATTGTTGGGCCGGTAAATAATGGGTATCTAAATGTAAAGAAAATGTATTTTAAAACGTGGCTTTCGTCAAATAATCTCAAAAGTTAGCAGAAATGTATCGCAGGGGATAATCATTGTTTAAGAATATATATTTGCTATAATTTTAAAACTGTCCAGCCGGGTAAACCTGATAATTGTATCTGATTTATGAAGAAAATAATAGTTGCCTTCGCGGCGATGTTGTTATTTACATCTTGCCATAACAAAGGCAATTGGCAAAAGCTTGCCGAAAACCCGGAGTTTATACACCGCTCGGTTAGGCAGGTTACAGATGTAATGGTCCACGATATCTATTCGCCGCCGGTAGCCAGCCGTATTTATGCGTACGTTAGTGTTGCAGCGTATGAAGCCGCGGCGAATGGCGACAAACAATACCTTTCTTTATCGGGGCAGCTGAACGGGCTCGACTCTATCCCCAGGCCGGTGGCTGGTAAGCAGTATTGTTATAACCTGGCAGCAGCCCACGCAGCGCTTACTGTTAGTAAAATTTTATTGATTTCTGAAGGGCGCATCGAACGCTTTCATGATCAGCTAATGGCCGAATTTAAAGAAACGGGTATGCCCGATAGTGTTTATAATAATTCGATTGTGTACGGAAAACTTGTTGCAGACCGGATATTGAAATGGGCAGGGACAGATAATTATAAACATACCCGGTCGTTATCCAAATACGATATCCAAACCGATGATGCCACCTGGAAGCCCACTCCGCCGGCTTACATGAAAGGCGTTGAACCGCATTGGAACGAAATCCGCCCTTTCTTATTAGATTCTGCGCAACAGTTTAAACCTGCCCGGGCAGTTGATTTTTCACTTAAGCCCGATAGCTATTTTTATAAACTTGCCCTTGCCGTGAGAGACACCGGCTTGCACTTAACAACGCAGCAGACCGCAATCGCTACTTTTTGGGATGATAATCCATTCAAAGTAAATAATAACGGCCATACCATGTTTGCCATCAAAAAAATCTCACCCGGGGGGCACTGGATAAATATAGCCGGGCAGGTTTGCCGTAAAGCAAAAGCCGGTTATGTGCGCACCGCAGAAACCTACGCCTGCCTTGCCGTGGTAATTGCCGATAGCTTTATTAATTGCTGGGATGAAAAATACAAAAGCAAAGTGATAAGGCCGGAGACCTATATCAACGAGTATATAGACCTGGCCTGGGCACCGCTGCTACAAACGCCGCCATTCCCGGAATATACCAGCGGTCATAGCGTAGTATCCAATGCTTCGGCAGTTGTATTGGGTAAATTGTTTGGAGAGATATCGTTTACAGATTCTACCGAGGTAGCGTTTAATATCCCGGCACGCACCTTCGCATCATTTACGGCTGCGGCAAATGAGGCATCCATCAGTCGCTTTTACGGAGGGATCCACTATATGCCATCAGTTGTGAACGGTATTGATGAAGGCCGGCGGATTGGGCAGTTTGCTTTAAAAAAGCTAAAGACTCATCAATAGCATCAATATGACTTTACCTTGGCTGCCCGCTTGTTTTGCTGATACTCGGTAGGGGTAGTGCCAAACTGTTTTAAAAAGTTTCGCCCCAAATGTGATTGCGAACTATAGCCCACCATATTGGCCACCTCATAAATTTTATAATCACCTTCTTCCAATAGTTTGGCAGCCGCTTTAAGCCGGGTAATATTAATCAATTCATTTATGGTAAGGTTCGAGATAGCCTTTACCTTGCGGTAGAGGGTGGGCTTGCTCATATTCATGAGGTTAGCAATGTGCTCCACATCTAAATCAACATCTTGAATGTTTTTATAAATTACGGCGTTGAGTTTATCTAAAAAGCTTTCATCCGGCTTAGAATAAGCCATGGTTTTGATATGAGCCAGCGGAGAGCTTGCAAAATAATCTTTTATTTTATTACGATTGATAAGCAGGTTGGCTATCTGCACCTGTAAATGCTCTGGCGAAAAGGGTTTTTCGATGTAGGCATCTGCCCCTACTTCCAAGCCCTCTATTTTACTTTGTAAAGTATTTTTAGCCGTTAGCAGGATGATAGGAATATGGCTGTGATCAAAATTGGTTTTTACGCGCTTGCAAAGTTCAAACCCATCTATAACTGGCATCATTACATCAGAAATAATAAGCTGGATGTTCTCAATATCAATCATATCGAGCGCTTCCTGCCCGTTAAATGCTTTGATGACCGAGTATTTCTCGGTTAGTTCATTAGCAACAAAATCCAATATCTCGGGGTTGTCATCTACCAAAAGTATAATCGGTTTCATAAAGTCAAAATTGTCGTTGTGGTTTACAACACCGTGATGCTCGTAGTCATTCGGCTTACTTTGGAGATCAAACTCTTTCTCCTGGTGAATTGGTAATATTAACTCGAAGGTATTAAAATTATCAGCAGAATCGTTCAATAAAAGTGAGCCTTTATGCAACTCGGTAAGTGAGCGTGACAAAGATAGCCCGATGCCGGTACCGGTTTGCTTCTCAGATTCCTTCATCCTGAAGAAAGGTTCAAAAATCCTTTCGCGCAGTTCATAAGGAATCAGATAGCCATCGTTTTTTATGATCAGCTTAAATGATTCGTCATTTTTCTGCTCTTCTGCTAGTTCTACCTTAACAATTGATGTGGCATATTTAATAGCGTTATTGATGAGATTACTGATGATCTTGGTAAAAGCCTCGAGATCTACGTAAGCATACAAAGGTGTCTCGGGCTGTTTAAGTTCATAGAAAATATTTTTTTGTTCGGCCATGGTTTTAAATTGCAGGTAGGTATTAGCTAATATTTCGGTAATATCTGTCTTTACAAAATTTAAGCTAAAGCCACTGCTCTCCGTTTTTCTAAAATCGAGCAGCTGATTGGTTAGATCCAGCAGCCTGTCGGTGTTACGTTCCATTATTTTTAGGTTCCCAAAGATCTCCGGGACCTGATGCGCTTTCTTGATCACCTTTTCCATGGGGCCTTTTATCAAAGTGAGCGGCGTTCTTATCTCATGGGCAACATTAGTAAAAAATTCAATTTTTGCGTTGTAAAGTTCTTTCTCCTTATCGTTTTCCAGTAGCTGTATCAAGCGCTCGTTATTTTGCCTGATGTTTTTATGATATCGTTTAAAAAGATAGTAAGCAGTAAACACAACCAAAATGGTGTATAAGAAATAGGCCCAGATGCTTTTCCAAAAAGGCGGGGATATATCTATCTCAATGGTAGTTTCCTTCGCTGTCCATGCTCCGTTATTATTGGCTGCTTTTACTATGAAAGTATAACGGCCGGGGGCCAGCTGGGTAAAGTAAACCTTACGGTTAGTTTTTAAATTTATCCAAGCTTTGTCAAGTCCTTTCATCATATACTTATATTGCGTCATCTCTGGTGCGGGATAGCTCAGTGAGGCAAAATCGATACTAAACGATGATTGATCGTAGTTAAGGCGGACATTTTTAGTGAATATTACTGATTGTTTAAGCAGCGAATCTTTCCCATTAACCGAAATTTCGCGGTTGTGAACCTGGAAACCGGTAATATAAACCGGAGCCACAAAATCATTGCGGGTAAAATGTGAGGGATTAAAACTGATTAAACCACGCACACATCCAAAGTACATGGTACCGTCGGTATCCTTAAAGGCAGAATTGTAATTAAACTGGTCGCTTAGCAGGCCGTTTGCCTTGGTATAAACCTTAATAGCATTGTTATTAAGGTTTAGGGATACAAGGCCCCCTGTAGTACTTATCCAAAGGTTTTTGTCATCATCTTCCAGCATTTTAAAAATGTAATTACTGGGTAATCCATTATTGGAATCGTAGTAAGCAAAGGTATGGGCGTTAGTATTATAACGCCATAAACCTAATCCATCGGTAGCAAACCAAAGGTTATGATCGCTGTCTTCAAAAATGCCGTTAATCACCGAAATTTTTAAAGCATCTTTTACCTTATAAGTATCGGTTAGTTTGGTACAGGAATTGTTTTTAATGTCATAGCAGTAAATACCATCACGAACGGTCCCTAACCATATTTTGCCATTATGATCTTCAATCATAGCGTATACAAAATCATAATTAGGAAGTTTATCCATCAAAGTAAAATCCTGCTTATCCAAATTAAAGCGGTATAAGCCGTGGGTGGTGGCTACCAGGATAACACCGGCCCGGGTTTTAAGGAAGCAAATAATAAAGTTGCTTTTTAGGGAGTTCTTTGCAGCTCCGGCTATAAATACGCGTTTTACTTTGCCGGTTTTAATGTTAAAAACGTTCAGGCCCCGTTCAAATGTGCCAATGTACAAGTATTTGCCATCGGCCAGTAAACCATGTATATTGGAGTTTGATATGCCGTTGGAAGCGCCCGGATAATAATGTGTCCAGGTTGATTTATCGGGCGAGAGTTTATTTAAGCCATTATCCTCTGTACCCAACCATAAGTTGCCAAATGTGTCTTTGCAGATCTCCCGCACAACATTACCCTTAAGTGTGTTTTTTTCACCGGGGTAATATTTAGTAAATAATGAATGCTGTTTGGGGTAGTAATTTACCCCGCCAAAATAGGTGCCGGCCCATACCCCGCCCTCCCTATCTTTATACAATGCATAGATGGCGTTATCTGATAAAGAGTAAGGGTCGTTATAATGTTTTTTCACATTGGTAAAGGTACCTTCGCTTACATTGTAGATAAACAAGCCGGATTCTGTAGCTACCCAATATTCATTGTCGTTGTATTTTACAAAATCGCGAACAAATATTTCAGTTTTATTTGAGTTATAAATAAGCATGTCACGGTAGTTTCCGCTGATGCAATCAAATTCTTTAAAGCCCTGGTTAGTGGTACCTACAAATATTTTATTGTTGCCTGCACCAAATATCTTTTCGATATAATTAGATGCCACCCGCCGGGAGTGCCCAAACATATTGTAACTGGTGAAAGTGCGGCTGGATCTGTTGAGGCGTTTAAGTTCGCCGGCGGTGGTGGATAACCACAAATCGCCGTTGTTGAACACAATTGATGTGGCCTCGAATGACTGAAAGGGGCGGTAATTGGTGATCTTTTTAGTTTTTTTATCGTACTTCATCAACGCCGGCCCGGTGATAAACCAGCAATTGTTAAAACTATCCTGTACTATACAGCGCACACCATCGTAGCCGCCTATTTTAAGGTGAGCAAAGGTTTCTGTGATGGGGTCGTAATGGTCTACACCCTGGTCAGTACCAATCCATAAGCTGCCGTCGATATCAAGGCTAAGGCAGTGTACCATATTGTTTGATATGGTTTTAGGGTCGGTGGCATCATGCCGGAAGGTTTTGAACGAATAACCATCAAATCGGTTAAGCCCATCCTTTGTGCCAAACCACATAAATCCGTTCTTATCCTGGGTACCCGTGTAAACGGTGTTATTAGACAAACCCTGCTCTACCTGGTAGTGCTTAAAATAATAGGTTTGGGCGCTGCAAAAAAAAGGCAGCGTTAGCAGTACATAAATCAGATAAAACGGTTTCAAATCAATTGGCTTAAAACAAATATACTTAATCTGGCCCCAGGTTTTCGGCGAAAAACACTTTGATACTTTTCGACCAATTATTGATATGATTTGATTAATTGCTGAATAATAAATCCTCTTTCTTTGAACTTAATTAAAGCGGGCACTCTCGCCCCTTTAAAACCAATTTAACCAAACAATATTACTTATGAGAAAATCTTTACTACCTACACAGGAGGGGTATGTCTGCACGCATTGGCGCTATGGCTTGCGGTATCCCAAATCATTGTTAATTATGTGTTTTGTTCTTTTTGGCACATTGTTAGCAGGAAGCGCCTTTGCTCAGGAGGTTAAGGTAACCGGTACGGTTACTGATACCACCGGCTTAACGCTGCCGGGCGTTGCCGTAAGGGTCCGGGGGACGCAGGCAGGCACTACTACCGATGGGAATGGCAAATTTAGCTTTAAAGCACCTGCTGCTGGTAGTGTGCTGATATTTAGCTATGTTGGTTTTGCAAATCAGGAAGTACCCTTAAACGGGCAAACAAATTTCAACATTAAGCTTAAAGTGCTTAACTCATCACTGCAGGAAATTGTGGTAACGGGTTATGGTTCCCAGAAAAAGGAGTCGATCACGGGCGCTATCTCAAGCGTTACCAGCAAGGATATTGATCGTGTGCATGCCGGTTCAACGGTAAGTACCGCCCTCGCGGGTAAAATTCCGGGCGTAACCTTCAGGCAGTCTGAAGGCAGGCCGGGTGCCAGTGCAGCCATCCAGATCAGGAACATGGGTACGCCACTATATGTTATTGATGGGATACAACAGGATGAGGGCCAGTTCAACAATCTGGCGCCAAATGATATCGAAAGCATTTCGGTATTAAAGGACGGTTCGGCTGCTATTTATGGTGTTCGTGCGGCAAACGGCGTAATTGTGGTAACAACTAAGAAAGGTGCCGGCGATGCACGCATTAATATTGACGCCTACACTGGCTATCAAAATTTTTACCGCTTCCCTAACGTAGCCACCAACTCCTACGATTACATGCGCTACCTGGCCGATGCTCAAGTGAACAGTAATGGTTCTACTACCATTACCCAGGCTGAGCTGGATAAATACCAGGCAGGTACAGATCCTGCTTACCGCAGTTTTAACTGGCGCGACTATATCCTTAAAGCACACGATAACGCACCGCTAAACTCGGTAAATGCAAACTTTACCGGTGCAACCGACAGGGTTAACTATTATGTATCAGCAACACATTTATTTCAAAGCTCGCAGTTGGGTAAAGAATATATGTTCAGCCGCTCCAACATCCAGTCAAACGTATCAGTAAAAGTTGCCAATGGTTTAAAAGTTAACCTGAACATTAATGGCCGGGTGGAAACGCGCGAAAACCCAGGTGTACCTGGGGGCGATGATTACGGCTTGGCGAAATTTGCGGTTTTAAGGAATACGCCGCTGGAACGCCCATATGCAAATGACAATCCCGATTACTTGAACGATATCGGCCACACCGAATCCAACTACGCGTTTCTAAACAAAAAGCTATCTGGTGTTTATCATAGCGACTGGCGCGTATTGCAAACAAATTTTGGTGCCGAGTACCAGATTCCCGGTATAAAAGGTTTAACCTTAAAAGGTTTATATTCCTACTACGTTGCTGATTATTTGCTTAACAACCAGGAGTATACCTACAATGCTTACACTTACAGGCCTGCAACAGATACCTACGATGTAACAGGTGGCAGTACAAACCCATGGAGAGAGCGCGAGCAAAGAAAAGAGTTTGCAAAAACGCAGCAGGTACAACTCAATTACAATAATTCATTTGGTAAAAGTACTATAGGTGCAACGTTTGTAACCGAACGGATAGAGTTACAGCACCTGCGTAACTGGATCCATGCTTCACCGGTATCTAACAACCTGCCATTAATCTATTTCCCAACGGCAGATCAGTACCAGGATAGCGATAATAAAGAAACCCGCATAGGTTACATTGGGCGAATCAATTATAATTATGATAACAAATATTACTTTGAGGCTTCCGCAAGGCGCGATGCATCATCCCTTTTTGCTCCTGATAAACGGGTAGGTTACTTTCCGGGCGCCTCGGTAGGCTGGAGAATTACCCAGGAAGGCTTCATGAAAAACTTGCTTGGTCAAAACAGTTTCATTAATGATATCAAGTTCCGTGCATCTTACGGTGTATTGGGAGACGATCGTAACCCCGACGGCTCAGGAAATCCAATTGTAACTCCGTATGCCTATTTACCGGGCTATAACTATAACACGGGTACAGCTATTATAGGTGGCAATGCATTGGTAACATCGGCAGATAAAGGTTTGGTAACTACCAATATCTCCTGGCTAAAAAGTAAAATAACCGATATTGGTATGGATTTCACCATCCTTAACAACAGATTATCGGGTACGGTGGATTATTTTTATCGGAAACGCAGCGGGTTACTTGCCAGCAAAACCGATGTGGTACTGCCAGCAGAAGTGGGATACGGTTTACCAGCGGAAAACTTAAATAGCGACGCTCAATATGGTGCGGAATTTTCGCTAAATTATAATGGCAAGGCTGGTGAGGTTACTTACAATGTTGGTGGCAATTTCTCTTATAGCCGACAAAAAAATCTGGATACCTATAAGCCATTGTTTAACAATTCATTGGATAAGTATCGAAACGATATCAGGAACCGGTATGCAAACATCGACTGGGGTTACGAGGTGATAGGGCAGTTTACATCGCAGGAGCAGATAAACAATTATACTATTAATAATGATAATAAAGGTAACCGCACACTGCTACCGGGCGACCTGATGTACAAAGACCAGAATGGTGATGGGAAGATTGATGGGTATGATGAACGGCCAATCGGTTTTGGTTACGGCAAGCAGCCTAATATTAACTTCGGATTATCTATAGGTGCCGCTTATAAAGGGGTGGATTTCCATGCCGATTTCTCTGGTGGTGCCGGTTATACCTGGTTCCAGAATTATGAAACAAGATGGGCGTTCCAAAACAACGGTAACTTTAATACAATATTTGCTGATAGATGGCACCGAACAGATCCATATGATGTCAACAGCGCCTGGATTCCGGGTAAATATCCGGCCAACCGGGTTAATCCTGGTTTTGGCCACGCGGATTATGAGCTTAACGGACAGCGCAATTCATCTTTCTGGCTGCATAACGTAAAATATCTGAGAGCCAGGACGATCGAGCTTGGCTACACGTTGCCATCCGGATTGCTTGCAAAAGTGAAAATTAAAAAAGCAAGGGTTTATGTTAATGGATATAACATGTTCTCGTTTGATAATTTAAAGCAATACGCTGTTGATCCTGAAACTACGGACGATAACGGGCTTCAGAATCCTCAAAGTAAAGTACTCAACTTCGGCGTTAATTTAACTTTTTAATTAATCCCTTAAGTTCAAACCAAATGAAAAAAACAACTCTTTTATTAATATGCGCAGGCCTGTTGATTACAGGATCCTGCCGGAAAGACAGCGATTTTTTAGAGGTACCACCTAAGGCTATTGTTGCCTCAGATCTAGCCTTTTCAGATCCAAACCTCGTGCTATCGATCTTAGGAGACCTTTACAACCGTACTGTAGATTTTTCGGGCCTAGATAATGGCTGGGCATCGTTTGTAGATTTTAGCGAAGCATTCCCTTCAGAAAACGGAAGCTCTTATTTTGTACAGCGTACAGGATGGGGCTATGGTGAATGGAGTACATGGGATTATACCTATATCCGCGAGCTAAATTTATTTATAAAACGCGCAACAGCATCCACAGCCCTTACCGACGAGCAAAAGAACCAGTTTATAGCCGAAGGCCGCTTTATCCGTGCCAACTACTATTTCGAAATGGTGAAGAGAATGGGTGGTGTTCCTTTAATTACCGATCCTTTAGATTATGATTTTTCCGGGAACGTGAGTGTATTGCAAAAACCGCGGGCTAAAGAATCTGATATATACGATTTTGTCATCAGCGAAGCAGAAGCGATAAAAGGACTATTTAATCCTTCGCTTACTGATAAATCGAGAGCAACACGCGGTGCAGCACTGGCCATGGAAGCGAGAGCTGCCTTGTACGCTGCTTCGATTGCCAAATATGGCGTAAGCACCCCGCAGGTAACCCTGCCCGGCGGTGAAGTTGGCATACCATCGGCTATGGCTACTGCTTATTACACTAAAGCGCTGGCAGCTGCAAAGGAACTTATTGCCGGAGGCAGCTATTCGCTATACAGGCAATTGCCTGATCTGAGCGATAATTACGCCAATCTTTTCCTTGATAAAAACAGTTCAGAATCTATCTTCGTGGAAGATTTTAAAGCAAACGGGGGTAAAACACACGGTTTTACAACAAACAATCAGCCTTTTTCTATCTCAGATGAAGGCCTTGACGCAGGCCGTTTAAACCCATCACTTAATCTGGTGGAAGCTTTTGAGAAATTGGATAATACCTATGCACCTATCCCAACAAAAACAGCGGGTGGTGACCCTATTTATTACGCTAACCAGCTTGATATTTTTGCTGACAGGGATGCACGCCTTGCAGGGACGGTGCTTTTACCAAACGGCTTGTTTAAAGGCAAACGTACAGAAGTGTTTGCCGGCTATCAGTTGGCCGATGGTACCGTTGTTGCCAGCGGCGATGCCACGCAACCGCAGGATGTGCCCGGTTTAGGCAGGATCCAGGTTGTAGGTAAAGATGGTATTGTTAATGGTGGTGAGTTTCGTACCCAAACAGGGTTTTATATCCGCAAGTACCTCGATCCAACAGTTGGTTCAGGTCGCCGTGGCCGTGGCAGCGATGTTAACTTTATCCGTTACCGTTATGCAGAAGTTTTGCTGAATGCGGCAGAAGCTGCTTTTGAGCTTGGCGACGCTGGTGCAGCGGTTGGTTACCTTAACCAGGTTCGCTCCAGGGCTGGCCTAACTACCCCGCTTACCGTGGGCCAGGTCACTTTTGACAGGATTGTGCATGAGCGCCGTGTAGAACTGGTGTTTGAAGGTCACACTTTGTTTGATATGAAACGCTGGAGACTGGCAAATGTAGTTTGGGATGGTAACCAAATGACGGTTGCTGATCTGGTAACCAATATTGGCGACGCCCGTAAGCGGAATACACAGCCTTTTGGTTTATGGCCTTATAAATACTATAACCCAAATAGTGCAAACAATGGTAAATGGATCTTTAAAGAAGTTAAGCCAAGCCAGGTTACCGGGGCCAACAGGTTCCAGCTGGGTAATTATTATTCGCAGATAGGCAATGACATCTTATCGGCTAACCCAAAGATTGTAAGACAACCAAATCAATAGCCCATTTTAACTTAAGATCATGAAAATAAAATTTCATTATATAATCATAGCGCTTCTTATTGCGGCCACAGGTTGCAAAAAGGATAATTACGATGCGCCGTCGTCCAAGCTAAGCGGCCATTTGGTGTATAAAGGAGAACACGTAAACGTAGAGTTCAACCAGGTGCCATTTCAGTTGTTCCAGCCCGGGTTTGGTAAAACGGGGGCGATAGACGGAACATTCGATCAGGATGGGGCGTACTCCACGTTACTGTTTAACGGTAATTACAAATTTACAATGTCTACCAACCAGGGTCCTTTTTTATGGAAGGAAATAGCAGGAGGCAAAAGAGACACTGTTGCCGTAACAGTGAATGGTGATCAAACGCTTGATATTGAGGTTACTCCCTTCTATATGGTTCGCCAGCCGGTGTTTACCGCTACTGGTGGTAAATTAACGGCCGTTTTTAATATCGAAAAGGTAGTAACAGATAATAACGCCAAAGATATTGAGCGGGTTATACTCTATATCAATAAAACACAATTCGTCTCCGGAGCCGATAAAATTAACATCGAAGATAACAACAACGATCCGGCTATATTAAGTGGTTCTGCCATTGTCAATATGAATGGTGTTACTATAACCGATGCTATTCCGTCAATCACACCAACGCAAAATTATGTTTTTGCCCGGATAGGTATTAAGATAGCCGGGGTAGAGGACATGGTTTTTTCACCGGTTACTAAAGTAACATTCTAACCCACCACCAGGAAGGCCGCATCTGCGGCAGCGGCCTTCCTGGTATTTAATTTTTTCCAAAGTCTATTTAACTACCTGCCGCTAAAAACATTATGAAGAAAATTACACTCTGTTTATCGCTGTTACTTTCCGCGTATTTGCAAGCCAATGCCCAGCAGGGTGACTGGCACCTCATTAAGAATAGGATCATAACGCCATGGGCCGAAAAGGTTGACCCTAAAGCCCCGTTGCCTGAATACCCAAGGCCGCAAATGGTAAGGGGAAACTGGCAAAATTTAAATGGCTTGTGGAACTATACAATCGTTCCTAAAGCTCAAAAATCCCCGGCAACGTATCCCGGTAAAATATTAGTGCCATTTGCGGTAGAATCGTCAATATCAGGCGTTGGCAAAACAGTTGGTAAGGATAGCATGCTTTGGTATAAAACCAGCATAACGCTTAACAATGCACTTAAAGGTAAAGATGTATTACTGCATTTTGGTGCGGTAGACTGGCGTACAGAAGTTTTTGTTAATGGCAAAAGCGCAGGCACTCACGAGGGCGGCTTTGATCCGTTCTCATTTAATATTACCCCATATTTAAAGTCTGGTAAGCAGGATATCACCGTAAGCGTTTGGGACCCGACAGATGATGGCCCGCAGCCGCGTGGTAAACAGGTAAACAAACCTGAAGGCATTTGGTACACACCTGTTACCGGAATATGGCAAACGGTTTGGTTAGAAGGCGTTGCAAAAACGCATATAGCCGCTACTAAACAAACACCAAATATCGACGATAAGACACTTACTATATCTGCTGAAGTAGCAAATGTTTTACCTGGTGATAAACTTAAAATAACTGCTTTAGACGGTGCCACCGTGGTGGATCAAAAAACGGTTGAAGCAGGCGCTACCGCAATTTTAACTATTCAAAACCAAAAGTTGTGGTCAACTACTGATCCTTTCCTTTACAATTTGAAGGTCGTAGTAACGCGCAACAACAAAGAGATTGATGAGGTGAAAAGCTATTTCGCCATGCGCAAAATTTCATTAGCTCCCGATGCAAACGGCATCCAGAGGATGATGCTTAATGATAAATTCGTGTTCCAATATGGCCCGCTTGATCAGGGATGGTGGCCCGATGGTTTATATACCGCCCCAACAGAAGAAGCAATGATTTATGATATAGATCAGTTAAAGGCAATGGGCTTTAACATGATCCGCAAGCACATTAAAGTTGAGCCGGCACGTTACTATACCTATTGCGATAAAATGGGCATGTTGCTCTGGCAGGATATGCCAAGCGGCGATTTAGGTAACGGCTGGGAAAATCGCCCGGGGGTATTGGACCGTGCTACTGATCAGGCGCGTACTGCCGAATCTGAAGGTTACTACCGCAAGGAATGGAAAGCGATAATGACAGCGCTGCATAACTATCCATCCATTGTAGTTTGGACACCGTTTAACGAAGCCTGGGGTCAGTTTAAAACAGTAGAAATTTCCGAGTGGACAATGAAAAATGACCCGTCGCGATTGGTAAACAGTGCCAGCGGGGGTAATTTTTACACCACGGGCCACATTGTAGATCTGCATAACTACCCTAATCCTGCTATGCCAAGCCCGGATATTTTTGGCAAAACAAGAGCTGTAGTATTGGGAGAATTTGGTGGTTTAGGCTGGCCGGTTGATGGGCATAACTGGCAATCCAACAAAAATTGGGGTTACCAGAACTTTAAAAATGGTGATGACCTCTTTAAAAAATATGTCACTTTTACAAACAGGCTCCAGGAATTGATCAAGCTTGGTTTATCGGCAGCTGTTTACACACAAACAACGGATGTGGAAGGCGAAGTAAACGGATTTATTACATACGATCGTAAGTTTATTAAAATGCAGGTAGAGAAGTTACGCCAGGAGAACCTGAAATTATATAACCCGGAGTTTTCAAAATAAAACTTTTGAATGAAGCATTTAAACGCTATAGGTAAACTGCTTTGTTTATCGCTATTACTAAACTGGGCGGCGCTGGTAACATCCTCCGCTCAGTCTGTTAAAGCCACCGTATTAAAAAAGATCAACAACGGGCAGACCAATGCAAACTACGTAAGCAACCGTGCCCCGCTGCAAGCGGCTTACTTTGTTAAACTGCCGGTAGGAAGCATCAAGGCTGGCGGCTGGCTGAAAAAAGCTTTGGAATTGCAGCGGGATGGACTTACCGGCAATCTGGGTGAGATCAGCATCTGGCTGTCTAAAACAAATAATGCATGGCTTAATAAAGAAGGCAGGGGCGAATACGGCTGGGAGGAATTGCCATACTGGCTTAAGGGCTATGCCAACATAGGTTATATGCTTGGCGATCAAAAAATGATTACCGAAGCTAAGTTTTGGATAGATGCTGTGTTGAACAATCAGCGAGATAATGGCGACTTTGGGCCAGCCATCGAGCATAATGGCAACCGGGATCTGTGGACCAATATGCCAATGCTTTGGTGCCTGCAATCCTACTACGAATACAGCAAGGATCCGCGGGTGATTCCCTTTATGGACAAATACTTTAAATTTCAATTATCGTTACCGGATAGTAAGCTGTTAGAAGATTACTGGGAGAAAAGCCGCGGCGGTGATAATATTGCGAGTGTTTATTGGCTATACAATCATACAGGGGAAAAATACCTGCTTGATCTGGCTGTAAAACTTGATAAAAATACGGCCGACTGGCGCCAGGTAAATAATTTGCCCAATTGGCATAACGTGAACGTTGCGCAATGTTTTAGAGAACCCGCTACGTTTTTTCTGCAAAGCAATAGCCCTCAGGATCTGCAAGCAACCTACAGCAACTTTAAGCTGGTCCGCAATATTTATGGCCAGGTACCCGGTGGAATGTTTGGAGCCGATGAAAATGCCCGCAAAGGTTATGATGATCCGAGGCAGGCAGTAGAAACTTGTGGGATGGTAGAGCAAATGACTTCCGACCAAATGTTGCTGGGCATTACCGGTGACAGTTTTTGGGCAGAGAATTGCGAAGATGTGGCCTTTAATACCTTCTCGGCTGCTTTTATGCCGGATTATCGGTCATTACGTTATTTAACTGCTCCAAATATGGTGCTCAGCGATGGTAAAAACCATAGCCCCGGTATTGATAACAACGGCCCATTTTTAATGATGAACCCATTCAGCAGCCGTTGCTGCCAGCACAACCATGCCGCAGGCTGGGTTTACTATGCTGAAAATAGCTGGATGGCCACCCCGGATAACGGTTTGGCAGCACAGTTTTATACCGAAGGGCAAGTTAATGCAAAAGTTGGCAATGGTACAATGGTAAATATTACTGAAACTACACGTTATCCTTTTTCAGATCAGATAAACTTTAAAGTAAGCGCATCAAAATCAGATGAATTCCCACTTTATTTACGTATCCCGGCCTGGTGCACAGGGGCCGCTGTTAGCGTAAACGGCATGCCGGTTAATATAACTCATACTAGCGGTAATTACATCAGGCTAAGTAAAACCTGGAAAAATGGCGACTTAATTACCCTGCACTTGCCGATGAAGATAGTAGTGCGTGAGTGGGCCAAAAACAAAAATAGCGTTAGTGTAAATTACGGCCCGCTAACGTATTCCTTAAAGATCAGCGAGCAGTATATTAAGCAAGACAGTAAGACAACGGCCATAGGCGATTCGCGGTGGCAAGCAGGTGCCGACCCGGAAAAATGGCCATCTTTTGAGATCCATCCCGCATCGGCATGGAACTTTGGGTTGATGTTAAACAAACAACACCCCGAACGATCTTTTAAAGTGGTGCATCGTGAATGGCCGAAAGACAATAATCCATTTACTAACAGCAATGCGCCTATTCAGCTGATGGCCATGGGAAAGAAAATCCCTGAATGGGCTGTCGATCAATATGGTTTATGCAGCGTACTGCCACAAAGCCCCGTAAGCGTTAAGGGCGTTACCACTCATTTAACTTTGGTACCAATGGGCGGTGCAAGATTAAGAATATCATCTTTCCCGGTAACGAATTAATATAGAGTTGCAACTATTCAATTTGGACATAGGCGGCACTTACAGGCAATTAAAGAGCTGGTTGTAACTGCTGCACATTTCAGTCATCAATGGGATTTAGGGTACGCATTGTTTTTTCAAATAGCGTTATGATTAAATTAACTTGTATTTTAAATATTGGCATTTTCATCAGCACTATGAATTGTGTTGATGCGCAAACTGTTTATCCGAAAGAACATTCATCAGCTTTCAAATCAGTTGTCGATGAACATTACGGCAGTAAAGCAGACCTTGCCTATGAATCTTTCAACACTGCTTTTTATAACCCTGAAGCTAAACTGTACTACAGTACAACAAAAAAGGCAGGCGTGGCTGCTATTTGGACGCAAGCCGTATACTGGGATATGGCTATGGACGTGTACGAACGAAGAAAAACCCCTGATCAATTAAAACTGATCGAGGATATTTATCAAGGTAATTACAAAGAATACGATGGCTATAATTGGAACAATAAAACCAAATGGTTTATTTATGACGATATAATGTGGTGGGTAGTTGCTTTAGCCAGAGCTAATAAATTAACTGGTAAAGCAATCTATTTGGAAAAAGCCAAACAGGGCTTTGATCATGTGTGGGCCGGATCATATGACCCTGTAGACTGCGGGATGTTTTGGGATTTTAAACACAGTGGTAAAAATTCTTGTATTAACTTCCCAACTGTGATAGCGGCTATCAGGTTATATACCATTACAGGGGATACAAGTTATCTTAATAAAGCCAAACTAATTTATGGCTGGTCCAGGAATAATTTAGTTGACAGCCAAACAGGTCAAGTATTTGATAACAAAATTAGGAAAAATCCCCCGGGAGGCCAAGATTATACGTATAATTCGGGCACGGCCATTGGTGCAGCATTTGCATTGTATAAAGCAACATCCAAGGCAACTTACCTAAATGATGCAAAGCTTTACACAAATTACGTTAAAAATATTTTGTGCACAAATGCTATCCTACCCGCCGAAGCAAGCTTCAATGAACAAGGTGTGTTAAAATCAATTTTTGCACAATATGTAATGCAGTTAATTAAGGAGGGGGGGCAAACACAGTACTTGCCGTGGATACAAACCAACATAAATACCGGTTGGAAGAACCGGGACACTAAAAGAAATTTAACATATCGTGATTACCGTATAATTTGCCCTGAAGGCGAAATTTCCTCATACGATGCCAGCAGTATTGTAACGTTTATGCAACTCTGCCCACCGGTCAATTAAAACTTTATTAATTGTTTTAAAATAAAACTATTGCTGTGAAAGTTCCCATCACCTTGACATGCCGAATTGCTGCCGCTATTTTTAGAAATCCTGGCAATTGCTTATGAGGCATATATCACGCTCTTCAAGTATAAATCGTCTTTTACGGTATTGGTGGTTGATATCGTCGTTAATCTTAATTCTTATTTAGTTAGCGTAACATTGCCTACCAAGCTTCCAACAGCGCATTATGGTCATCAAAAGCTTCGAGAGAGATTAAATGGCGGCGGTAGACCTTCTGTGCGGTAAATTTGTTTTAATCTATTTAGCTAATATGGTCGCTACTTTCATTTCTTTTGTATAAAAGATGGTGATTTGGCATAAAAAAAAGCTTAAATCATTGATTTAAGCTTTTTTTGTTTGTCACTTTGTTGCGGAATGGACGGGACTCGAACCCGCGACCTCCTGCGTGACAGGCAGGCATTCTAACCAGCTGAACTACCACTCCGTTTGGGATTGCAAATATACGCACCTTTTTCTTTTACACAAGTTGTTTTTAAAATTAATGTAATTTATTTTTTTAGTGCCTTATTTACAGCAAGATGCAACAAATTAAAAATTTAAATTAATTTCGTTTCTGCACTTCCAGTACAAACCTGATTTATTTATTTAAACTTTTTATATGCTGCTACTGGGCGTTGATGTGGGTACTTCTTCGGTGAAAGTAAGTGTAGTTGATGCTGAAAAGCAGCAGGTTATTGCATCGGCGCAATACCCTGATCACGAGGCGGCTATAATATCGCTGCAAACCGGCTGGGCCGAGCAATCGCCGGAGATGTGGTGGCAGCATACCGGCAAGGCTATAGCTTTGTGCCATAAAAGAGGCGGCTATAACCCCCAAGATATTGCTGCTATAGGTATTGCCTACCAGATGCATGGACTGGTTTTAGTTGATAAAAACAAGCGTGTATTACGAAACAGCATTATATGGTGCGACAGCAGGGCGGTAGAAATAGGTGATAAAGCTTTTGAAGACATTGGGCATGAGACCTGTTTATCGCATATGCTTAATTCTCCGGGCAATTTTACGGCTTCTAAACTGGCATGGGTAAAGAAAAACGAACCGGAAATTTACGGTAAAATTGATAAAGTAATGCTGCCAGGCGATTATATTGCCATGAAGCTAACGGGTGAGATCACAACTTCCGCGTCCGCTATGTCTGAGGGCATCTTTTTCGATTTCCAGTTCAATGGACTATCTAAGGATATTTTAGATTACTTCGATTTTGATGATAGCCTGTTCCCGGTGGTGAAACCCGTTTTTTCATCTCACGGCAGGATCACAGCAGAAGTGGCTGCAGCTTTACAATTGAATGCCGGCACTCCGGTAACTTATAAAGCAGGTGATCAGCCCAACAACGCCTTGTCGCTTAATGTGCTAAATCCGGGCGAGGTTGCAGCCACCGCTGGCACTTCCGGTGTTATTTACGGTGTTAGCGACCAGCTTACTTACGATCAGCAATCGCGGGTTAATACGTTTGCACATGTCAACTACACCAATGAGCGCCGCAGGCTCGGCTTATTGTTATGCATTAACGGCACAGGAAGCTTATACCGCTGGGTAAAAAATAGTTTCGCCCCCCATATTAGCTACCAGCAAATGAATGCTGAAGCACAAAAAGCTCCGCCAGGTAGCAACGGCCTACGGGTTTTGCCCTTCGGCAATGGTGCGGAGCGGATGCTGAATAATAAGCAAGTAGGGGCTCATCTTCATCATATTGATCTTAACCTGCATTCGCCCGCTCATATTTACCGGGCTGCACAGGAGGGCATTGCCTGTGCTTTTAGATACGGACTGGATATTATGCGCGGGAATGGGATGAATCCTACGGTTATCCGTGCAGGTAGAACAAATATGTTCCTGAGCGATTTGTTCACGCAGACTTTTGTTAACAGCACGGGCGTACCCGTTGAGCTTTTTAATAACGATGGTAGCCTGGGTGCAGCTATAGGCGCCGGTATAGGAGCGGAAATTTTCGCATCTGCCGCAGAAGCCTTTAGCAATACCAGGTCCGTGGCTTATGTTGAGCCGGTTATAGGTTCATTTGAGGAGATATATGCAGATTGGAAAATGATACTGGAGCAACACTTGTCCAGCTTTTAATTGTTCCCGGCGAATTACACAGCTGATTTTATAAACCGAAACAGTACCCGTCAGCGCGACCTATTCCGGAATAAGAATGCCGGTGAAATTTGATAAACACGTTTATAAGGCGTATTATTAGCCTCCCAAATCATCCAACCAATAAAACTTAAACAGAGCAGATAAATGAACTCCTTATCCACCCGCGATTATATCGTATTTTTTATCTATTTCATCATCGTATCATCTTACGGTTACTGGATCTACAGACGAAAGCATAATGCCGATGCCACCTCTAAAGATTATTTCCTGGCCGAAGGATCACTTACCTGGTGGGCCATTGGTGCATCACTTATCGCCTCAAATATCTCGGCAGAGCAATTTATCGGCACCAGTGGATCGGCATTTAAAATGGGCCTGGCTATTTCTACTTACGAATGGATGGCTGCTGCCACCCTTGTTATTGTAGCTGTATTTTTTATCCCCATTTATCTGAAGAATAAAATCTTCACCATGCCGCAATTCCTGAATCAGCGGTACAACGGAACCGTAGCGATGGTAATGGCAATATTTTGGCTGCTGCTTTACATCGTTGTAAACCTAATGTCTATCCTTTATTTGGGAGCTTTGGCTATTAGTGGCATATCTGGCCTGGATATTAATTTATGTATCAGCCTGCTGGCAATATTCGCTGTTTTTATTACACTCGGTGGTATGAAGGTTATTGGTTATACCGATGTGATACAGGTAGCGGTGCTAATTATAGGCGGTTTAGCAGCCACTTATATCGGTTTAGGCGAACTAACTAAAAACACGGCAGACCATTCTATTTTGGCAGGTTTAAGAACCTTACATAACGAAGCCAGCGACCATTTTCACATGATCTTTAAGAAGGATAACCCAAACTATATGGATCTTCCTGGTCTTTCTGTGCTGATTGGCGGTATGTGGATTGTGAATTTAAATTACTGGGGCTGTAACCAATACATTACACAACGGGCACTGGGTGCTAACCTCAAAACTGCCCGCGGAGGAATTTTATTCGCGGCATTTTTAAAATTGTTGATGCCGGTAATTGTGGTGTTACCTGGTATTGCCGCCTATGTGTTGCATGAACGGGGGATGTTTCAACAGGAAATGCTGAGCTCAAAAGGCGTTATCGATTACAATAAGGCTTACCCTACCCTTTTAAATCTACTGCCTACCGGATTAAAGGGATTGTCATTTGCGGCGCTTACAGCAGCTATTGTGGCATCTCTGGCTGGTAAGGCCAACAGCATTGCAACCATCTTCACGTTAGATATCTACAAAAAAGCCATTAATCCACAAGCTACCGATAGAAATTTGGTAAACCTGGGTAAAATTTCCGTTGTTGTAGCCATGGCACTGGGTGTAATTATGTCATTGGTGATCGGCGAGCAGCTGATGGGCGAAGGCAAGCAAGGTTTCCAATACATTCAGGAGTATACCGGTTTTGTGTCGCCGGGTATTTTTGCCATGTTTATTCTTGGGTTCTTCTGGAAAAAGGCCTCATCAAACGCGGCACTTTTTGCTACCATCGGCGGGTTTGTATTTTCGGTAGTTTTTAAATTTTTGCCATACTATGCAAACCTGGCTTTCCTTTCGCCTTACGGTTTCTCTAAACTGAACGACAAAAATGTATATGAAATTCCGTTTATCGACAGGATGGGCTTCGTGTTCCTCATCTGTGTTATTGGCATGTACATCATTTCTAAAATTGACGAGTCCAAAGGTGTTAAAACCAACGGGCTTGAAATTGATGCATCCATGTTCAAAACATCCCGTGCATTTACTGCCGGTACACTCATCATCGGTGGTATTATCGTAGCGTTGTACTCATTCTTCTGGTAAAATCAATAATAGCAAGATATTCAGAGCGGCCATACACGGCCGCTTTTTTTGTATTTTTTTAAGCCTGTTACTAACAGCATTTATAAAACACAATGTACTCCCGGGGGTTGTATTAATATCAATTAGGCAACCATGACAAACTCATTTGAAAATATCCCACTACAAGTAGAGGGTGAGCATAGTGATACAATTCATATCACCGAATGCCCCGATCAGCAGCAGGCCCATAACTTATTTTTGCTGGCGAAGGATAGGCTTAAAGACGTGGCCATGTGGCACCGGTTTAGCGGACCTGGTTCTGCCCGGTTTGCCATTACTGATGCGCAGGGACAGGAAATTTATAAAATGGCCGAGAAGGGTGATATCTTTTACATTGATCTCCCGGCACCCGGATCTCTTGCCGGCGACGGTAAGGAGTGGGTACGGATAGAAAGTACCGAGCTTGCCGAAGACCCGGAAGCCGAAAGCGAATATTTTACGATGACTGCACGCCCGGTTGCAAACCCTGATGGTAAAACAGACGGGGCGCCGGCGCACTTTTTTAAACATACATCAACCAACACATTTATTGTAGAGCGGTATAAGAACAATGTCAGCGTTGCCATCCACGGCAGAAATGAAGTGCCTAACACCGATACTAATCTTTACGATACGGTACGCAACACCATCCTTGGCCTTACTGCCCGTGCAGGCCTATCATTTCCACAATGGAAATCTTTGGCCAGAGGAGTTTTAGAGTATGAATAAGTATTAGTATAAAAGTTTATCACAACCCAAAAAAGCTTCCGGATATGGAAGCTTTTTTCTTTTATTAGTGTAAATATTAGTGTTTGCGGTCGTGACGGTCCTCTTTCCGGTCGCGTTTTAATTCTTTCCTGTCCTGGCGCACTTCCTTGCGGTCATTACGTACCTCCCTGCGATCGTTGGCTATTTCCCTGCGGTCGCCGGTCCAATGGTTACGGTATTTAGAATCCTTGGTGTCGCGGATAATGGTTTGACCTTGACGGCCCCTGTAGCCAGCGTATTTAGCGCGGTAGGCAGTGTTGCGAACCCATGGGTTACGCTCATTAACTACTACCTTATAACCGTTATAAACGTTGTAATTGCTATATCTTGCGGGTAAGGCACCGCGGTGCACCCAGGCATTATTTTCATAATACACATACTGATGGGCGGGTACATCGTAGTAGGTATCAATATCAGGCATATAGTAATAATCTGCACGATCGTAGCCTACGGGCCCCCACTCAGGCTGGCTGCCAATGTTGATACTTAAGCTTACCTGCGCTTTTGCTGCCTGGAAAGACAGTGCGCTTAATAATATTGCGGTTGTTAAAATAATCTTTTTCATATTCGTTTGTTTTGCAGGTATGACATGCAGTTGGCACCTATAGTTTAATATCGTTTGGGTAATAACATGGATGTTACAAAGGGCTGGCTGCGCACAAAGCGTAGCAGGGGGTGTGTTGCACCTAGTTATATAACTTTGAATTGTTATTTTTTTGCCAAACCTATGGCTTATAAGGCGGCATCTAACCAAAAAGAGGCGACCTGGTTAAGGTCGCCTCTGGCAATAAATATAATCAGCCGGTACTATTTCAGATCGAAACGGTCAGCATTCATTATTTTGGTCCAGGCAGCTACGAAGTCCGCTACGAACTTTTCTTTGGCATCTGAAGCGGCGTAAACTTCTGCAATAGCACGAAGCTCGGCATTAGACCCGAAAACCAGGTCGGCACGGGTGCCGGTCCATTTGGTTTCGCCGGTTATACGGTTACTACCCTGGTATAGTTCCTTGTCCACTCCTGTCGCCTTCCAGCTGGTTGCCATATCCAGCAGGTTAACAAAGTAGTCGTTAGTTAGCTTGCCAGGGGTAGAGGTAAGCACGCCTTTGTTGGATCCATCGAAGTTGATGTTGATGACCTTCAGGCCACCCATCAGGACGGTTAATTCCGGCGCGGTAAGGTTGAGTAATTGTGCCTTATCTATCAGCAAATCTTCTGTAGAAGAATTGGAACGGCCTTTATTATAGTTACGGAAGCCATCAGCAATAGGTTCCAGGTAACCGAAAGATTCCACGTCCGTTTTCTCCTGTGAAGCATCTGCACGGCCCGCAGTAAATGGAACGGTGACGGTGTTGCCACCATCAGCAGCAGCTTTTTCTACACCTGCATTACCTGCCAGCACAATCAGATCGGCAAGAGATACTTTTTTGCCGCTATTCTGTGCGCCGTTGAAATCATTCTGGATGCCTTCCAGTATGCCCAGCACCTTTTGCAGCTGGGTTGGGTTGTTTACCCGCCAGTTACGCTGCGGCGCTAAACGGATACGCGCACCATTTGCACCACCGCGTTTATCAGATCCCCGGAAGGTAGAAGCAGATGCCCAGGCAGTACCTACCAATTCGGATACACTGAGTCCGGAAGCCAGAATGGTTGATTTAAGGCTTGCTATATCATTGTCGTCAATTAATTGATGTTCTACGGCCGGAAGTGGGTCCTGCCAAAGCAGTTCTTCCTGCGGTACATCGGCACCGAGGTAGCGGGTAACGGGGCCCATGTCGCGGTGGGTTAGTTTATACCAGGCACGTGCAAACGCATCTGCAAAAGCTTCGTGATCATTTAAAAAGCGGCGTGAGATTGCTTCGTACGCCGGGTCTGCCCGTAGGGCAATATCGGAAGTAAGCATGGTTGGGCGGTGCTTTTTTGCACTATCGTAAGCATCCGGGATGATCTCTTCGGCATCCTTAGCCACCCATTGGTGTGCGCCGCCCGGGCTCTTGGTCAGTTCCCATTCAAAGCCAAACAGGTTTTCGAAATAGTTATTGCTCCACTGAGTTGGGGTAGTGGTCCAGGTTACTTCCAGTCCGCTGGTGATGGTATCCGGCCCCTTGCCAGCTCCGAATGTATTTGCCCAGCCAAAGCCCTGCAGTTCCAGGCCTGCCGCTTCCGGCTCTTTATCTACATGCTCTGATGTGGATGCACCGTGTGTTTTACCAAAGCTGTGGCCGCCTGCTATCAGGGCAACGGTTTCTTCGTCGTTCATAGCCATACGGCCAAAGGTTTCGCGAATGTCCCTTGCCGACAAAACCGGGTCAGGAATACCATCCGGTCCTTCAGGGTTCACATAAATTAAGCCCATGTGCGCTGCTCCAAGCGGTTGTTCCAGGATACGGTCGTGGATCTGCCCGTCGGCATCCTCATCAGATACCAGCACGCCGTGCCCCTCAACACCTTCCTGGCCATTTGCATAACGCTTATCGTTACCCAGCCAGGTAGTTTCGGCACCCCAGTAAACTGATTCATCCGCTTCCCAAACATCGGCACGGCCACCACCGAAACCAAAGGTTTTAAAGCCCATTGAATCCAGTGCAACATTACCGGCAAGGATCATCAGATCGGCCCAGGAAATTTTGTTGCCATATTTTTGCTTGATAGGCCAAAGCAACCGGCGGGCCTTATCCAGGCTCACGTTATCAGGCCAGCTGTTAAGCGGTGCGAAACGCTGCAAACCAGCACCTGCGCCACCGCGGCCATCGCCTATACGGTAAGTGCCGGCACTATGCCAAGCCATACGGATGAATAAACCACCATAGTGGCCAAAATCTGCCGGCCACCAATCTTGCGAGTCCGTCATCAATACATTCAGATCTTGTTTTACAGCCGCTAAATCAAGGCTTTTAAAGGCTTCTGCATAATTAAAATCGCTGCCCATCGGGTTAGTTAACGCCGAGTGTTGACGAAGTATATTAAGTTTTAATTGTTTTGGCCACCAATCGCGGTTGCGGGTACCGCTGCCTGCGCTTTGCTCAAGCGCACCGTTTAAAAAGGGGCAATTGCTTGCATCGCCAGGCTGATTGTCGCCGCCTGAAATGCCGTGCTGTGGTTTGTCTTGCATAGTTAAAGATATCTTGGTTTAATTCTTTAAAATTAGGTAAATCTAATTTCACCTTTCAAATTAAACTTTCATAAGTAAGTAATATTATCAGCATTTTTTATTGACTGCAAGCTAATTCATTATCCAGGCATCGCAGTTTGTAAATGTTTCAGTGTAATAGCGTAAAGGATAGGGGTTTTGGCGGATAACCCTCCGAAATGTTCCTATGATTCAAACACACTCAGATTAAATTTGGTCAAATTTTACAACTGCCGGCACCTGATTTGCTTCCGTTTTGGTTTGAGGGCCGGAAGTGAACAGGCCATATCTGATGATACAAAATATGGCACGCACGCCGTCTTTCCAGCTGATTTTTTTGCCATCGAGATAAGTGCGCCCGTAATAGCTTATGCCCACCTCGTAAATGCGTATACGGGGGATGCGGGCCACCTTTATAGTAACTTCGGGTTCAAAACCAAAACGTTGTTCTTGCAAATAAAGAGATTGAATGAGGCTGGTGTTAAATAATTTATAACAGGTTTCCATATCCGTGAGGTTAAGGTTAGCTAACATATTGCAAAAAAAAGTAAGCCAGCGGTTACCAATGGTATGCCAAAAGAAAAGGATACGGTGCGGGTTGCTACCCATGAACCTGGAGCCGTACACCACATCGGCAACGCCTTTGCAAACCGGATTAAGCAGGTGATTATACTCTTCCGGGTCGTATTCTAAATCAGCATCCTGTATGATTAAGTATTCGCCGGTAGCTTTTGCAATTCCGGTATGTAATGCTGCGCCTTTGCCCCTGTTTATGTCATGCTTGTAGAAATGGATTTGGAGTTTGTTGTTGCTCTCCTGGTAAGCCTTAACAGCCTGTTCGGTGCCATCGGTACTGCAGTCATCAATAATGATAATTTCCTTTTGTATCCCATTCATCAAAACAACGCTGTTGATTTTATCTAGAATAAGGTGGATGGTGGCCGCTTCGTTAAAAGCAGGAATAATGATGGATAAGGTGTTTATTTTCATCAGCGATAAAGGGAATTGGCTGCGGTATTATTAATTGTATCAGCCAACAAGGGTTATAAACCAAAAGTAATGATAAAAACTGCTATTTTGGGCCTAATATACCTATGAGATCAATTTTCATCCAATGCTTGCTGGTACTGCTAAGTGCAGGCTTAGTTCGTGCGCAGCCGCTTCAGAAAAAACTGGAGATTAGTGTTGTTACCGGTTATGAACGGCAGGGCCTGAACTGGTCTATCGCTGGTAACCAGAATGGGCAAAGCCCCAACATTTATTCGGAGCTGCAGTGGAAAAAAGTGAGCGGCCAATCGGTAAGCGCATCCCTCCAATGGAATTTCTGGAATAAGTTGGTTTTAATGGGCGACTACTCACGGATATTTATCAGATCAGGAACGGTAACCGATAATGATTATAATGGCGACAACCGCACCGACCCGGCATACAATCAACTTTTTGATGCAGATAGGGGTTTCACAAGGGAACTTCGGGCCGGCCTGGGTTACCGGTTGGTCAATACCGATAAACTTAGCCTCACGTCCTATTTGGGGTATGGTGCTTCCAAACAGTCATTGCATTTGCTGGACAGGAGCGGGCAGTTTCCTGATTTGAACAGCACCTACGAAACCAATTGGAAGGGTCCATATGTAAAGGCGGCCGCATTGGCAAGGCTGGTCAAAAATTTAAAGGTAGTTGCTGCTGTTGCCTATAACCAGGTTAATTATAATGCCACAGCCGACTGGAATTTGGTCCCTGCATTTCAACATCCGGTAAGTTACCGGCACACTGCCAAAGGCTACGGGATAGATGCAAATGCGGGTTTTGTCTATTCTATCACACCTGAAATTGCAGTGAACATTGGCGGCGGATATTACACCTGGCATACGGGCACTGGTATTGATGAGCTGTACCTCAACTCCGGTGGATCGGATAAAACGCAATTGAATAGTGTGGTCCGATCCGGGTACCGCTTTTTGGGGGGGCTAACATTTTCTTTTTAGAAGACCTATCTGGACAAATCACTGTTACGCATTTTAATTTTTACGCGAGCCTATTGATTTAGAAGCGATGGCTTTTACTTATCGCTCAGCATTATCGGGTTACCTTTTCCATTGCCGATAATTATCACTTTGGCATTTGGCGACAAGGCAATTTCTTTTTGGGCCTTAATGGTTTCGTATTGCAACTGCTTGTCGGATAGGCCGGTGCTGAGGATCTTTTGGTAATCGGCAATACCTTGTGCTTCTACCCGTTTACGATCTGCTTCCTGGCGTTCTTTCTGCAGAACGAAGGTCATTTTCTGAGCCTCCTGCTCGGCGTTGATCTTTGATTCGATGCTGGCCCTGACGGAAGCCGGCAGGGAAATATTACGGACAAGGATCTGTTGTAGTTCTAAGCCCCTTTTTGCAAAACTCAACTGTATTGTACGGTTAATCCGGTCCTGAAACTCCTGCCTTTTAACAGAATACAGGTCCACAGCTGCATAGTTTACAGCGTTATCGCGGATAGCTGTGCGGGATACGGTACGAACGATTTTGTCTACATAATCCAACCCTATATTTTGCAAGATAAAAGGCGCTTTTGCCGGGTTGACCTTGTAGAGTACAGAAAGATCAACCATAACCTCCAACCCATCGGAAGATAGCACTCTGATTGCATCGTCGCCCTGCACATCACCTTCGCTATGCACCGCGCTCATGGTATAATTTTGTGTTTGGATGCTGAACAGCGTAACATCAACAAACGGGTTTATCACATGCAGCCCGCTTTCCAGCACATCCGGCTGCACTTTACCAAACAGCACCTGTACGCCAACCTTGCCCGGTTCTATCACTTTAAACATAGACGTTACCAGCCCAATGGCGATAATAACCCCGCCAACAATACTCACCAGGCCGCCAAAACGGCCGGCAGGTTCATTGGAGCGTTTAAGTGTTATGCCAACAAAAAATATAATTATGCCAACAATTGCTAAGAACATGATTTTAGGGATTAATTATAATTGTGATAAGAAGCGTTTTTGATTAGAATATCAAATGCGCAGATTGTTACTAAACAGGCACTAATAAAAAAAGCCGTGAGTTTCCTCTACGGCTTTCGTGTTGTTTCCTTCACTTCTTTTATCAGCTTCAGCTTTAGCGACACAAAGACGGCGGCAATAAAAATGGCGCCTAATAAAAATTCGTAGCGTGCGTGCTGAAAGCCATAATAACCTGCCAGTATGGCGACAAAAATGCCGAGGTTATACAGCACATTTAGTGCTATTTTCTTGCCCATGGTATTAGTAAACGCTTAAAGTCGGGTCTATTTCGGCCTGCCAGGCTAAAATGCCGCCTTTCAAATTATACAGATTGGTATAGCCCTGCTGCTCTAGCTGGTAAAGCGCCACCGAACTGCGTTTGCCGCTGCGGCACATTAAAACAACCGGTTTGTCTTTTTCCACCTGGTCCGCTTCTATCAGGATGCCACCTAGTGGAATATGCTTGCCGCCAAGGTTGGAAGTTTCATATTCAAAATCTTCCCTAACATCTATCAGCTGGAAATCTTCGCCGCTATCTAACTTTTCTTTTAGTTCCTGTACGCTTATTTCTTTCATCGTATTATAATTATAAGCCAAAGGTATGCTTTTTCTCAATCAAATAGTTGCCAGTGTTTTGTAACAATACGTGTGCCCGCGCGTTTCATATATACGTGTATATTAGTACATAAACAACTTAAATGAAGAAAGTTACCCGGTTTTTTTGGTTCTGTTCGGGAGCACATATAGATACTTTAAAGAAATACCCTATAGAACATAATAAATATGTGGGTATTGGTGCTACTATATTTTTCACGGCTCTATTTGCCTCTTTGTCAGGCGGGTATGCCATGTACTTTGTATTCAGCGGCAATGCTTTTGCTGTTGGCTTTGCCATATTATTTGGTTTGCTTTGGGGTACGGCCATCTTTAATATGGATAGGTATATCGTATCCAGTATCAACAAAGAGGGCAGCACCAACTCGCAGATCCTGCAGGCATCGCCCCGTATTTTACTTGCTATCATGATCGGTGTGGTAATTTCGCGTCCATTGGAGCTTAAGATCTTCGATAAGGAGATCCGCCAAAAACTCAAAACCGCCTATCTCAAAGGGCAGCACAGTAAGATAGATACGCTGCAAAAAACTTATCAGCAAAAGTACGCGCAGGAACTGGGCAAGAACACTGATCTGAAAAAGGAAAAGGATTCGCTGGAGCGCGATATCAATCGCTCCCGGTACCAGTTGAACCAGGAAGTTTTTGGCGACAAAACAAATCAAACATCGGGCATCACCGGCTATGGTACTTATGCCAAACAAAAAGAACAGGTGTTAAAAGAGAAAGAAGACCGCCTAAAAACCGTTACTGATAATTTGGGGCAGATGGACACTTACCTGGGTAGGCGCAAAGATTATGAAGGACTTAACAGCACCCGTTTATTCAGTGAGCACCAACTGGATAGCCTAGCCAATGTGGCCGGCTTCGCAGATCGTAACTGGGCACTGGGGCAACTCTCCTATAATGTAAACGGCACCAGAGATATAGATACATATATGGCTATATCTTTTATAGGCTATCTGTTTATCCTGTTTGAGTGTTTACCGGTATTTGTAAAGCTGATGTCGCCAAAAGGGCCTTACGATATGGCTATTGCCAAAATTGCGGAGGCCAATATACACTTTGCCGAAAAGGATAAAGACCGCGATATTGCCGTTACCGATAACACCTATGATCACAACCTCGATGAGGATGTAAACCGGCGAAAGCAGATCATTACCGGCCAATCTGCATACGATTTGGGTAGGCATAGTTATGATTAATATAAGCTTGGCCGGAAATTTTAGATTATATATTTGATCATGCAGTTATCAGCCAAAGATATCAACACAATTAGTAATTACTTTAAAAGCCAACCAGTTTTAAAGGCTTATCTTTTTGGGTCCTATTCCCGTAATGAAGCCAACAAGAGCAGCGATGTGGATATTTTGGTAGATCTGGATTACACTGCACATATAGGCCTTGGCTTTGTAACAATGCAGTCTGATTTGGAGAATAAGCTTCAAAGGCCAGTTGATTTGATTTCGTCGGGGGGCGTTTCTCCGCATCTTAACCCCTTTATTGACAAAGACAAAGTTTTGATCTATGAAAGGTAGGATAGGAGACAAGCAGCGATTGCTTCACATTTTAGATGCTATTGTTGAAATTCAATCTTGTATCGTACCTTTAGTTATTTCAACATATATATCAATCCTCGCCCGGCTGATATATCGAAATTTCAATCCCCAGACCTAGTTAGCCGCATAATATAACCAGCTCTAATGGCAGATATTTTGACTGCACTATTTACCAGAATCATAGGTTATCTCAAAATCCAATGAGGCAAACTGAATTTTCGGAGTGGAATTGATGTACTTCAATTTTGAATAGTTTGTGGTGAGAAAATTTACAACATCTTCAACCTGTTTGTTAAACTCGCCAACATCTGCATCATTGGCTGGTAAGGCGCAGCCTGAATACTTGCGTTTGGGGCCATCTGGCTTTGTCGTCAGTTTTGGCCGACCCTTATAAAATGTGGCTTCAGGAGTGATCCCGCTTTTTTCAGGGAAGCCGTCCACAGCGAAATCTTACCTAATTACCCGTAATAAACAACACATTGTTCTGTTCTTAAAGTCGATACTAATTTCGGATAAGAGACGCGAAGTATCGCGTATACAAACCTTGCTGAGAAAGAAGCATCTGTTAACCTATAGGCATCGCGCAAATAGCATGGCGTTTAGCAGATCCTTCCTTCGTCAGGATGACAATTGGGGAAAAGAAACAAACTGGCATGCTGCGGCACGAAGCATCTGTTAACGATAGGCAGGTTGCATTGCGCTAACCAAAACGCTAAAACTTATACCTCACAAAAGCTTCCATCGCAGCATATTCAGCCATGCCCAGTTTATCATAACAAACGGCCGTTTCGCGGTTACGGTCTTCGGCACGTACCCAGAACTCGCGCTCGTCATCACCCGGGAAAACCGGACGGTCCTTTTGGCTTTGGTGCTTGAAGATGGCGCTGCGCTTGCGCAGTACCTCGGCAGGGGAAAGCGGTACCGCCATCTCAATCTCGTGGGTGGCAAACTCATGCCACGCACCGCGGTACAGCCACATCCAGCAATCTTTTACCCAGTCCTCGGTTTCCTTCAGCCGGATTAAGGCTTCCAGGATAACGTTGAAGCAAACGATGTGCGTACCGTTCGGGTCGGCAAAGTCACCTGCAGCAAAAACCTGGTGGGGTTTAATTTTTTGTAACAGCTCCATGGTAAGTTTGATATCTTCCTCACCCACGGCATTCTTTTTGGTTTTACCCGTTTCGTAAAAAGGCAAAGCCTGGAAATGGATGTTGCTGTCCGGCACGCCGGAGAACCTTGCACCCGAGATGGCTTCCGTTTTACGGATAAAGCCTTTCACGTTACGGATCTCCTGGGTATCGATCTGGTTAGGGAGCTTGTTCTCGATAAAGTGGCGCATTTCATCATAAAGCTTCTTCAGTTCGGCGGTATCCTCGCCAACGCTGTTTTTAAAATCGATAGCAAATTCAACATAACGCAGTACATCATCATCCCAAACAGCGGTATTGCCGGAGGTTTGATAAGCCACATGCACATCATGCCCCTGGTCAACCAAACGAATGAAAGTACCACCCATGGAGATCACGTCATCGTCCGGATGGGGGGAGAATACGATAGAACGCTTGCGGGCAGGCTCGGCACGTTCCGGGCGCTGCGAATCATCCGCGCCTGGTTTGCCACCCGGCCAGCCGGTAATGGTATGCTGGATTTGGTTAAAAATGTCGATATTGATATCGTATACCGGCCCCTGCTCTACGGCAAGCTGTGCCATGCCATGGTTATTGTAATCTTCTTCGGTCAGCTTCAGGATCGGTTTACCCACCGTACCCGAGAGCCAGATCACCGCTTTTTTGATCAGGGTGTTATTCCAAACACAATCTTTCACCAGCCATGGGGTGTCAAAACGGGTTAACCCGGAGGCTGCGCCTTCATCCAGTACAAACTCCACATGCTCGGATAACTGCAGAAAAGTAGCGGGCACGTCACCGGAGATCTCACCCTCCACAGCTTTGGCCACAATAGGCGCCTTTTTAGCACTCCAGGCCATCAGGATGATCTCGCGTGCTTTAAAGATGGTACCCACACCCATGGTGATGGCTTTGGTTGGCACATTCTGCTTGCCACCAAAATCGCGGGAAGCATCGCGGCGGGTAAGGTCATCCAACGTAACCAGGCGGGTACCTGAGTTAGGTGCAGAACCCGGCTCGTTAAACCCGATGTGGCCGGTACGGCCGATTCCTAATAATTGCAGGTCTAGCCCGCCGAGTTCGGAGATCTGTCTTTCGTAATCCAAACAAAAAGAGGCAACATCTTCCTGTGCTAAAGTGCCATCAGGAATATGTACCGAGCTTTTGTCAATATCGATATGGTTGAAGAGATGCTCGTGCATGAAGGTCACGTAGCTTTGCACGGCATCGGGCTTCATAGGAAAATACTCATCCAGGTTGAAAGTGATGACATCACGGAAGGACAAACCTTCTTCTTTGTACAGGCGGATCAGTTCGGCATAAACGCCAATGGGTGTAACGCCTGTTGCCAGGCCCAAAACGGTGTGCTGACCAGCGGCCTGCTTATCGCGGATGAGTTTAGCTATCCTTGCGGCCACCGCCACTGATGCAGTTTTCTGGTCTGCATAAACGCTCACCGGCAGCTTTTCGTAACGGGTCTCTTCCAGTAAATTTAATCTTGCCATAAAATCGATAAAGGTTGTAATTGGGATACAATGGGTTAAACAAATATATAGGATATTTATATACCCCCTATTTTAATTTACTTTTGTATGCCTGCCTAAAGGCTTAAATTACACACATGCCGCCATTAAACCAAAACCTGCAGAAATTATTTACCATTGCCCAAAAACAGGAGCGGTTAGGGATCGGCCTGATGTCGGGCACATCGTTGGATGGGCTGGATGTGGCGCTCTGTCGTTTCATTGGCAGTGGTTTGCAAACCCGGCTTAAATTGATCAGTTTCACTACAATTCCGTATGAGCAGCCGTTTAAGGCACAGGTGCAGGAAGTGTTTGCCCAAAAACAGGTAAGCCTGGAAAAGGTCACCTTGCTAAATGCATACATTGGCAATTTTCATGCGGAGCTGATAATACAGGCGCTGGCCGGATGGCATGTTAAGCCGGAGGAGGTGGATTTTATTGCCAGTCATGGCCAAACTATTTACCACGCACCAAAACGCCTGCATCAACAAAACAACTACGGCAATGGCACCTTACAAATTGGCGATGCAGATCATATAGCTGTAAAAACCGGGATCATCACCATCAGCGATTTTCGCCAGAAACACATTGCTGCCGGTGGGGAGGGCGCACCGCTGGCCTTATACGGCGACGTGCTTTTAGGCAGCCTACCCGGTGAGGACCGCATTCTCCTCAACATCGGTGGAATTGCCAATCTTACCTACCTGCCTGCCGATGCCAACTACAGTAAAGTACTATGTACCGATATTGGGCCCGGTAACACGCTGATAGATGCTGCGTGCCGAAAATATTTTGATACGCCGTATGATAAGGATTCGGCCATAGCTTACTCGGGCCAGGTAAATGAAAACCTGCTGGATGCGCTGCTGCATCATCCCTTTTTTAAGGAATCGCTGCCCAAAACTACCGGACCGGAACTATTTAACCTTGATTTGGTAGCCGATGCGCAACAGGCAACCCGTACCCTTAACCTCTCTAAAGCTGACCTGGTAGCCACCCTGAGTGCTTGTACCGGGCGGAGCATAGCGCAGTTCATCGCTGCAAATTTAAAATCGCCGGCTCTTAAGATTTTTGCAAGCGGCGGCGGCGCCAGGAACCCGTTCATCACGGGATATATTAAACATGCATTACCCGGCGCGTCATTTGGGGATACAAGCGAATTAGGGATCGATCCCGATGCAAAGGAAGCGATATTGTTTGCACTACTAGGTAACGAGGCCCTTTGTGGGGAACCCATGCAGATAGGAAATAACCCGGCAGTACTAATGGGGAAATTTAGCTTTCCGGGGTAATTTGTTGTTTGTGATTTAACCGCAGCGTACGCTGAGAAGGCACTGAGGTTCGCAGAGCCAGGAAATGCAAATATTTTTTAACACGATTATTTATAACAGGGAAATCGCATTTTAAAATTCCCGAATGCGGTTACCGGATAGCGATGGGTTTTAAATCCATCGCTATAGAAAAAACAAACTTAATTTCTGAAGATAGATTAAAAATTGATTGTAAATGTGCTTCCGATTAAAAAATAGTGCCGGGTTTAAACCCGTTGGCTATTCGGTATGATGGTAGAAATTCTAAACGCGATTTCTCTTAGATCATGAGCCCATCCTCAGTGTCTTCTCAGTGCTCTCCGTGTTTAAAAAACAACCTACCTAAAAAAACAATGCTTATATTCGGACCGAAATTCAACATCTATGACATTATATAAATTTGTGCTGCTTTTGCACTCCGGCTTTCGGTACATCGTATTGGTACTGATATTATTAGCTATCCTGCAAGCCATCCCCGCCTGGTTTCGTAAAAAAGCTTATACCGAAGGTAACCGTAAGATTAACCTCTTCGCCATGATCTCGGCTCATACACAGCTTTTAATAGGGTTGGTATTATATTTTTTAAGTCCCTACGTAAAATTTGCACCTGGTGTGATGAAAGATCCGCAGGCCCGGTACTGGACGGTGGAGCACATTACGCTAATGATACTGGCTTTGGTGCTGATCACCATCGGCCACGCTAAATCTAAACGGATCACCCTGCCGGAAGGTAAGCACCGGGTTATCGGGATGTTTTATTCGGTAGCGTTAATTGTGATTGTAATGGCTATCGTAATGAGTAAAAGGAGCTTTTTTGGCGTAAGTGCTTAAAAAAGATGAGAAAAAGTTTGGTAATTCAAATTTCTTTATAAATTTGCTCCCCGATCATGAAAAAAACTTTGAACAATATTTATTGGTGGCACCAAACAAACTTTGGCAGCCGGATAGTTTTTGACATGCATTACTAATCAAATATAAACCTATATTGAAACCCGGCGAACTCTCATTCGCCGGGTTTTTTCGTTTAACGAGCTATTGAAAAATGACAACTTTTAAAATAAATACAACTCAAAGAAAGCTGCTGGCAGATACGACCACCCCGGTTAGCATTTACCTTCGTTTGCGGGATGTATTCCCAAATTCATTGCTGCTGGAAAGCTCGGACTACCACAGCCGGGAAAACAGTCTGAGCTACATCTGCTGTTCGCCAATTAGCGGTTTGGTATTGGAAAATGATGAGCTGAAAAAGAAATTCCCGGATGGCAGCGAAGAGGTAAGCGCCCCGAATACTTTTGAACTTACCGATGAGATTAACAATTTTTTAAGTCGTTTTGAGACCGACGCTCAAACCTCCAAAATCATTTCCAACGGCTTGTTCGGTTATTTTACACACGAGGCTGTTGAGCATTTTGAAACGATCAAACTAAAGAAAAGCGACGACCAAACCCGTAAGATCCCGGTGATGCAGTACCATATCTACGCCTACATCATCGCTATAGATCATTTTAAAAACGAGTTGTATATTTTTCATAATGAGATTGAGGGCCAGCCGGAAACCAACGGATTGGAGAAACTGGAGTACCTCATCAAAAACAAAAACTTCCCCGAATATACCTTTCAGAGCAACGAGGCAGAAAAATCTAACCTAACCAACGAGGAATTCATCGCCATTGTGGAAAAGATGAAAACGCATATTTACAGGGGAGATGTTTTCCAGATCGTACCTTCGCGTGCCTTCTCCAGGAAATTCCTTGGGGATGAGTTTAACGTTTACCGCGCGCTGCGGTCTATTAATCCATCTCCGTATCTGTTCTATTTTGATTTTGGCGATTTCCGCATTTTTGGATCATCGCCGGAGGCCCAGATCACCGTTAAAAACGATATAGCCAGCATTTTCCCGATTGCGGGTACCTTTAAACGCAGCGGCGATGACGAGAAAGACGCGGAGATAGCCCGCCAGTTGGAAGCCGACCCTAAAGAGTCGGCAGAGCACGTTATGCTGGTTGACCTGGCCCGTAACGACCTGAGCCGCCATTGCGAACAGGTGTATGTTAAGGCGTTTAAAGAAGTGCAGTACTATTCACACCTCATTCATTTGGTATCGCATGTAAGCGGGAAGTTGAAGCAGGGGGTATCCTCATTTAAAATAGTGGCAGATACCTTCCCGGCCGGTACATTGAGCGGCGCACCAAAATTTCGTGCTATGGAGATCATCGATGAGAATGAGAAAAGTAAACGGAGCTTTTACAGCGGCGCTATCGGCTACCTGGGTTTCAACGGCGATTTTAATCATGCTATCATGATCCGTTCGTTCCTCAGTAAAAACAATACGTTGCACTACCAGGCAGGGGCCGGCATAGTAGCAGGATCGGTTGCGGAAAGTGAGTTGAAAGAAGTGGATAACAAAATAGCGGCTTTAAGGAAGGCAATAGAACTGGCGGAGAGCCTGTAGGGCGGCTCCCTAGCAGCCCCCTGAAGGGGTGACGGAAGTTGGCCCCCTAGCCCCCTGAAGGGGTGACGGAAGTTAAAGATAATTACAATTAAATTCCCGATTGGGACTTATAGGATACAATGACAAATAGCAATTCAAAAAACTCCCCTTTCAGGGGGTTGGGGGGCATCCTCATCATAGATAATTACGACTCTTTCACCTATAACCTGGTGCATTTGGTTAACGAGATTGGCCTGGAATGCGACGTGTGGCGGAACGACAAATTCAATATCGACGATGTGGATGCTTACAGCCATATTATCCTTTCGCCCGGACCAGGCATTCCATCAGAAGCGGGATTGCTGTTACAGGTAATAGAAAAATATGCGCCTACTAAAAGCATGTTTGGGGTGTGTTTGGGCCAGCAGGCTATTGCTGAAGTGTTTGGCGGAAAGCTATACAACCTGCCGCAGCCTATGCATGGTATTGCTACGCCGATCAAGGTTACCGATGAAACTGAAAAGCTTTTCCTCGGCTTGCCGGAAAGCTTTAAAGTTGGCCGCTACCACTCCTGGGTGGTAGAGAAAAACTTGCCGGAAGTACTGACTGTTACCGCCATTGATGAACAGGATAATTCTGTAATGGCGTTAAGGCACAAGCATTATGATGTACGCGGTGTACAGTTCCACCCCGAATCGGTACTAACCGAGTACGGTAAGGAAATGATGCAGAATTGGCTAAAAGGATAATCACTAACTTTGCATGCAAATCACAAATTACCCCTCAGGGGGTTAGGGGGCGTAATGAACATACTTGATAAAATAGTAGCACATAAGAAATGGGAGGTGGACCGCGATAAGCGTGAAACTACTTTTACCGAACTGGAAGAGTCTGAATTTTTTCACCGGGAAACCTATTCTTTTAAAGAATTTTTACTGGCAGAGGATCGCACCGGTATCATTGCAGAATTTAAACGCCAGTCGCCTTCCAAAGGTGTGATCAATAATGATGCGCTGGTAAAAGAAGTAACTAAAGACTATGCCGATGCAGGAGCTTCGGCACTGTCGGTATTAACAGATCGCAAATTTTTCGGCGGTCGCAAACTGGATCTGAAACGTGCGCGGAAGGCTAACACCATCCCGGTGCTGCGGAAGGATTTTATGATTGATGAATATCAAATTGTAGAAGCCAAATCTTTAGGTGCCGATATCATCCTGCTGATTGCAGCGATCCTAACCCCGGCTGAGATCAAACAATTCGCGGCGCTTTCAAAAAGCCTGGAGTTGAATGTACTGCTGGAGGTGCACAACCTGGAAGAGCTGGAGCGCAGCATCGATAGTAATGTAGATGCAATAGGGGTGAACAACCGCAACCTGGCCGATTTTACTGTATCGGTAGAAAACTCTTACCGGCTGGCAGAGCATATTCCGGCTGAGTTCCTAAAGATTTCCGAGAGCGCCATCAGCGATCCGCAGACGATCAAGGAACTTAAAAAAGCGGGATTCAATGGCTTCCTTATCGGTGAAAATTTCATGAAACAGGCGGACCCTGGTAAGGCCATGCGCGAATTTGTGAAGGAGTTGTAACCAATCCCCAGCCAATTCATTTTAAAAACAATTTGCAGACGAAGGGCAATTCCTTAGCTTTACTTCTAACGCTGCAATACATAATAAATTAAACTCATTTGCCTAACCGGCGTTATCAATTATCATGGAATCAAAACGTCAGCAAAAATTTGCCGGAGTAATCCAGGAGGACCTGGCAGTAATATTTCAGCGCGAGGGCATGAACTATTTGCCCAATACCCTGGTAACCATCACAAAAGTACGTGTTACGCCAGATCTGGCCATCGCACGCGTTTTCCTAAGCTTTTTCAACGGTGTGAATACACAGGTAGCTTTACAAACCATTAAACAACACGCATCAGAGATCCGCTACAAGCTGGGCGCCCGGATAAAAGACCAGGTACGTGTAATACCGCAACTGGAATTTTTTGTGGATGACACCAGTGAATACGTGGAACGGATGGACAAGATCTTTGATAAAATAAGCAAAGAAGAACGCCAGCCGGATACCACCGAAGAGAGTTAAACCTAATGGGTGCTACCGAAACATTAGCCGCGTGCCTTGCCAAATATAAAGGTACGGTTGGTAAAGTAGTCGATTTTAACCCCGCAACTGACCAGCTCTATCAACTGGATCTTACCTCGGCCAATACTGAATTAGAGCAGGCCCTTGTTTCAGATACCGACGCTTTTACCCGGTACATTGACCAGAAATTAGTCGCCAATAATTGCCGGTATGGCATTGGCGGCTATATGGAGCACCGCACTATCTATTCGCGCAGCAGCCATTTTGATACCGAAGACGAGCCGCGGCGCCTCCATTTTGGCATCGACATTTGGGGCGACGCCGGGATCCCGGTTTACTCGCCGTTAGATGGGCGGGTGCATAGCTTTCAGGATAACGATAATTTTGGCGACTACGGGCCTACCGTCCTATTGGAACACCAACTGGATGATTTAGTCCTTTACAGTTTATACGGGCATTTAAGCCGCGAAAGTTTGACGGGCCTGAAAATAGGGCAACTTATTTCAGCCAATCAAAGATTGCCACTCTCGGCAATTCAGCCCAGAACGGGCATTGGCCCCCTCATCTGCACTTTCAGCTGATGCTGGAAATCGGCAATGCAAATGGCGACTATCCCGGTGTAGGCAAATACTCGCAAAAAGCGGAATTGCTCCAGAACATTCCCAACCCGCAACTGTTACTCAGGCTGCCTGATGCCATTAACGCTTAGGCACTTAATGTAACCACTTTATTATCCATAGCGTGGATTGCATTTTACCAATTAGTGTTTATATTTGCCATCGCAAAAAACTTCATTTTATATAATAATGAGAGAAATACAATTCAGGGAAGCGCTTAGAGAAGCCATGCAGGAAGAAATGCGCAATGATGAGAACGTATATCTAATGGGCGAAGAGGTTGCCGAATATAACGGTGCCTACAAAGTAAGCCAGGGTATGCTGGATGAGTTCGGTGCTAAACGTATCATCGATACACCTATCTCTGAATTGGGTTTCGCCGGTATAGGTATAGGGTCGGCCATGAATGGTTTAAAACCGATCATCGAGTTCATGACCTTTAACTTCTCACTGGTAGCTATCGACCAGATCATCAACGGCGCTGCCAAGATCATGAGCATGAGCGGTGGCCAGTTCTCTGTGCCAATTGTTTTCCGCGGCCCAACCGGTAACGCAGGGATGCTAAGCTCACAGCACAGCCAGTGCTTTGAAAACTGGTATGCTAACTGCCCGGGTTTAAAGGTGGTTGTTCCATCAAACCCTGCTGACGCAAAAGGGCTGCTAAAATCATGTATCATCGATCCGGATCCTTGTATTTTCATGGAGTCGGAACTGATGTATGGTGATAAAGGTGAAGTACCTGAAGAAACTTACTATACCCCAATAGGCAAAGCTGCCGTAACTAAAGAAGGTACAGATGTAACTTTGGTAGGTTTCGGTAAGATTATGAAAGTGGTTAATGCTGCTGCTGCTGAATTGGAAAAAGAAGGCATCCATGCTGAAGTTATCGATCTGCGTACCGTACGCCCTATCGATTATCCTTGCATCATCGAATCGGTTAAGAAAACTAACCGTTTGGTTATTGTTGAGGAAAGCTGGCCTTTAGGTTCAATCGCTACAGAAATTGCATTTAAAGTGCAGAAAGATGCGTTTGATTATTTAGATGCCCCTATCCTGCGGATCACCGGCGGAGATGTTCCGTTGCCTTACGCACCAACCCTTATCCAGGAATACCTGCCAAATCCGGAGCGTGTGGTAAAAGCAGTTAAAGAAGTAATGTACGTTGCCAAATAGTTAGTAACGCTTAAATATTTAAGAGCCTTCCGGTATGCCGGGAGGCTCTTTTGTTATAGGAGATTTGGGTCGACCTGCTTTTAATCCAAATATCAGCCAAAAAAAAGTCCCCGAATCGCTTGACCGGGGCTCCTTGTAACAATTGAGTATCTATATTAAATTTTCATCCCTATGCCGATGTTGAACGAGATTCCATCCGCAGGTAAAATGCCCGGGCCTGGATACATGTTAATGCGGCGGGTAAAGTACTTGGCGTTAAGTACATCGTTTAGGTTAAAGTTTACATTATAGCTTTTCAGGAAACGGTAATTTACGGCCCAGTCTATTACATGGTAAGCTGGCACTATACCGGTAGCACCCGTTGGATTAAAGATAGTATTATTGGCATCGCTAAAGTTTTTGCCAACAAAGCTCACCAGTAATGATGTAGTGACATGGTTGTTTAAGTAGGTAAGCCCCGTTCTGTTGGTAATGGTTGGCGTGCCTTCAATTTGATGGCCAACCAGGCTGGCATTTGTCCCGGCATTGTTGATAGCGCCGCTGATGTACCGGCCATGGGTATAAGCCAGCGTGTTGAATAAGCGCAGATCACTGCCCGATTCCGGGCTGAATGACCGGAGTAATGATACCTCAGCATAAGCTTCCATACCTTTTGCAACAGCGTTGCCAATATTGGTTAAATACAGGTGGTTGGCATTGGCCGCATCTTTTACCGTAAGCGTACCTGCCCGGTTGCCGTAGTAAACATAAAAGGCATTTACATCAAAGCTAAAAATGTTTTTGACGTGGCCGCGGTAGCCAAAATCAATATCGTAACCACGGCTATCTTTGAGGTTTGGGTCAACAACGGTCAGCTGATCGGCAGGGGTAACGGCCGCATAAAGGTAAGGGCGGTAAGCCTGGGAAATATTTCCATAAATCTGGCTGCTGTTATTTACCTGGTATTGCAGGCCTGTACCGAAGAGGGGGAAGCTTCGCCTGGCCTGATAGCTTACCTGTACAGTTCGGTTAACAATTGACCCGGTGAGGTCTGTTTTGATGATCTCGTAACGCATGCCGGGCGTAACAGAGAATTTAGACGTTATTCGAAAGAGGTTCTCGGCAAAGGCTGCGTAATTGTAAGTACGTGCCCGCAGGTCTATCCCATAAGGCTTGGTTAAACTCAAATCGAAATCGGTAGCAGTGGTTCCCGTTCCTTTTTGTTCGCGTTTGGTTAAGCCATTTGAAAACCGCACACCTGTACTCAGCGTACTTTTTAGCTTGCCGATGGTATAGTTATGCAACAGCCGGGCCTCGGTAGCAAAGCTGGTGTAATAGTCGCGGTCTACCTGGCGCGGGTTAAAGGTTTTAAGCGTGGTATTCAGCGTATCACTTACATTGGATGGTGCTATAAATTGTACGCTGTTACGCTGCCCGATCACCATGTGCGATGTAAACTCCAGTTTGGTGTCATTGCTGAAATTGTATTTGAACAATAATGCAGGGATATTGATAACCGGGTTAAAGAAGTTACGGAACCGGTTAGATTGCCTGCTGGTTACATTGTACTGTGCATCTGTTAAGCCACCCGCAATTTGCTGCACATAGTCCGACCGCGAAAATTCGAGGGCAATGCTGCCCTTGCGGTTGAACTGGTATTTGATATTGGCATAATAAGCGTGGTAGTTAAACGCAGCATCCGGCCGCCAGCCATCACCGCTGCGGGCGCTGAAATAGGCGTAGTAACTTATCTTTCCTACTTTGCCACCTACCGCGTTGTACGAGTTAAGGAAACGGTTAGATCCTGCCGACTGTTGGGTTTCAAAGCCGAATACTTTGCTGCTGTTCCCTTCTTTTATTTTAAAGTTGTACATGCCGCCAAATTGGGGGCCAAACTGCAGGGCAGCCGCGCCTCTCACAATTTGCACCTGGTCCATAGCCTGGTATGGCACGTTGTAATGATTTTCGGGGTAGCCGAAAGCATCTGAATTGGTAGCGTAGCCGTTTTGGCGCATATTGGTTTCTATGGAGCGGTGCATATCTGTGCCGCGGGTGCCAATGTTTATCTGCAGGCCGGCGCCATCCATTTCCCAGGCGTTGATGCCCGGCACTTGCGAAAATAGCATTCTGGCTGTGTTGCCCGCCAGGTTTGCTTTCCCAGGGTCGGCGTAAATAAGGTTGGTTTTTTTACCTGCAAACAAGTAGGTGCCGCTAACATCGGGCAGGCTTTTGCTGCGCGATTCTTTAACAATAACACTATCTAATTTTACGGTGTCTTTTTTTATTGTTTGCGCCAGCGACTGAAATGCACAGGTGCTTAAAATACAAGCCAGCAGCGTTGTATAAATATATTTCATGTGAATTTTATTAGGGTAAATAATATAAACAGCCCATACGCTACAGGCTCGCCTGCAGGTGAATAGAGCAATTAAATAAAATAAGAATTAGCCTAATAAAGCTGGTGGGCGGCCTTGTACAGCGATAAATGGAGAGGGTATAGCTAAACAACGTGGCTTAATAACCAGCGGCGGCAGGTTGCTAAAACACAGGAAGCTAAATTCGGCTGTATCATGATCGTATTTGGAATCGGCCCCGCCCTTTTTTAATAAAGAGTTGTTGTCCTTCCCATCTTGAGGGGTATCATTAACCTGTTTGGCATAAATGATATTGCTTTGGATAAGCTTGGTTTTTTCATAATTGGGTACGCACTTTACATAAAGCGTATCCTTCGCATATTTCAATTTAACGTAGTTGTAGCAAGTTTCCTTCAGCTGGATCTGCCCGTTGATGTTTTTAAAATCGGTCCAGTCGGTAGCTATCGGCTTATCCTGTTTAATCTTAATTTCTATCAGCGAATTGGGATTGTAAAGGTTCCTGCTGATCAGTTCGTTCATGAACTTGTCCGACTGATAGAGCGCATACATTTGCAACAGCAGGTAGCCACCCAAATTAAAAAAATGGATAGTAAGCAATACTATGGCAACTGCGCGTTTCATTTAATCACGATATCAAATATACTATTAAACCGGATTGCCGGGCAAATGGAGTTTAAATGGCCACATTTACCAAGTAATTATCTATCACTTTACGGGCTTCGGCTTTATTCTTAGCAGCATCCCATTTTTCTTTTGCAGATTGATCTGCCAGGTCAAAAAGCCGCTCAAACAATAATTTGCCATCTATCTTTGCAGTTATCTTCACTATTTTTCGGCCGGCAAAAACATCATCCCAAACCTGGCGAACAGCAGTCCAGTACGGCTGCTGAATTTTCCACCAGCCCTTTGCAAAAGCAAACCGGGATTCATCTGCTCTGGTGAATTCTTCGTAGCCTTTTTCTCTTGCCAGCAATTTGTCGCCGCCTGCAGATCTTATTATCTTTTGATTGTCCTGTTCAAACATCCAGCCGTTAGCGGTTAAATAAATGCGATTGCCACGGCGTAAAATGTTATAATCGCTGCGTTTAGTAAACTCACGGCGCGGTAAGGGCGAATCGCATTCGCTGTGCCATTCATGGCGGCCATCTACGTGTACCCAGGTGCCAATGCTTTCGTAACGCGGACTGTCATCTACCTGAAAAACCTTCTGTACCCATCGGCCTTTTGTATCGGCAGCTTTTAAAGTTGTATTGTTCCAGGTATTTTCTCTATCAAATAGCAATAAGTTCTTCTCCTCATATACCCAATCTTCCCGCCAATGCTTAATGACGGAGCTGTCGCCAGTAACCAAGATATGCTGGATCACTATTTTTTTAGGCGACTCTTCCTCAACCACAGCCCATTCATATCCCCATGAATGATACCGTGGGTGGAACTTATAGGCCGTATCCGTAGCAAAAGTTTCAGCATAATCGAATGTTACCTTGTAAAATCCACCCAACGCTCGTATAGCAGCCCTGTCCATCTCGGGTTTTGATTGCCCATACGTTAACATTGAACTGATAAGCAGTAGAATTGTGGTAAATAGGTAAGGCCTTTTCATGGTGGTAAAGTTTGATATACAAATGTATCCTTATTTAGATTAATTACAAATAATTCATTTTAGAAGAATTAAGGCCGTGCGGTAAACTACAATGGTTCCTAAACCTATTAAATTTTAAATAATACAGGCCGCCGGTAAGGGCTGTTGCATTTGGTCGGCTCTTTTTGTTACTTTTATCTGCTCCCAAAAAAGAGACGACTATTGCAATGGCCGAAACGCTTACCAAATCCCCCCGCCTGCTTTCCCTCGATGTTTTTCGCGGTTTGACGATCGCAATGATGATTTTAGTTAACGACCCCGGCGACTGGGGCCATATTTACGCCCCGCTGGAGCATTCCGTATGGGATGGTTGCACACCTACCGACCTCGTGTTTCCGTTTTTCCTCTTCATGGTTGGTGTATCCATTGTTTATGCTATGGAAAGTAAAAAAGCGAGTGGTGTAAATCAGTCAAAAATGATCCTGACAGCCTTGCGCCGTACGGTAGTATTGCTGCTGATCACCTGGTGTACACAAATGATCCTTCGATGGAACTTTAATATTGGTGAATTACGCCTGCCCGGGGTCCTGCCGCGGATAGCGCTTGTATATTTTATCTGCACGATATTATACTTAAAGACCTCTCAAAAAACCCGCGACTGGATTTTTGCCGGCGCACTTATCGGCTATTATATACTCATGACCTTTGTGCCGGTACCGGGTGTTGGTTCTGCCAACCTCAATCCCGAAACGAATCTGGGTGCCTGGATAGACCGCGTTTTATTAACGCCCAATCATCTTTGGAGCTCGTCACGCACCTGGGATCCGGAAGGTTTACTGGGCACTTTACCGGCGATAGGCACCGGGCTTTTTGGCATCCGTGTAGGAAGCTGGCTCAAACGCCGCGACCGGGACGACAGTGTTAAAGTAAGCTGGATGTTTACCTATGGCATTATCGCTGTATTACTGGGTTTAATCTGGGACCTGTTCTTCCCGATTAACAAAGCGCTTTGGACCAGCTCCTTTGTGCTTTACACCGGTGGATTGGCAACCATCGGCCTGGCTATTTGCTTTTGGCTTATAGATGTGCAGGGCCATAAGCGTTTCACCTACCCGTTAGTTGTGTTCGGCACCAACGCCATTGCAGCTTATGTTTTATCTGGCTTTATTCCTCACTACTGGAACAAGATCACCATTGGTGGTAAATCATTGTACGAGAACTTGTTCGTTCCATATTTTTCTCCGGTAAATGCCTCGCTTTGTGGCGCTATCTTAATTGTGTTGCTACTATGGGTGGTCATGTGGGCTTTTTATGTTCGAAAGATTTTTATCAAAATTTAATTAATAATAGGCATTTCGGTTAAAAATTTTATTTAATCGAAATGCTTATTAAAATAATTATATTTGGGGCAGAAACCTTATCACATAATGCCTCTTTTTCTATCATTCCGCAGCCGCGCCTCGAATATCCGTTGTCTGTATCTACCAGCAGTTATTTTGTTTATGTTGCTTCCGTGTGTTTTATCGGCACAAAATAAAACTGACGAAGTCAAACAAAATTTTAAAGAAAGCAAATTCGAAGCAGGGATATCCGGAGGACCCAGCTTAAACAGATTTACAAAAGGACAACCTCAAACAGGATCTAACACCGGGTTTACCGCTGGCTTGTCACTTGCCTATCAACTCAGTAAACATTTAAGTTTACAGGTGGAAGCAAGCATCTTGCAACAAGGGGGGCAGTTGATCAGTTTTAAAGATGATACCCGGATCGGCTTGCCGGAAAGCTTTTCTACAAAGAATGTTAAAAACAGTTTGGTTACGTTAACAGGATTGGAATTACCCTTGTTGATTAGTTATCATTTACCTATTCAACAAACCTGGCAACCGGCATTTTACGCGGGGGCGAGTTATATATACAACTTTAATGCTACCGACCGTTACCAAAAAACCGGCAATTTGCTCACCGGAGAAGATGTGATCGCTACTGTTAGTGATCATCAAAACGTTAGCAGTGTTTACACCACTAACAGGGCCAACTTTGTTGCCGGAGTTAAGGTAAAGCTTCCGTTATTTGCCAGCGTGAAGATGCTTATCGACTTTAGATATTCCGCAGGTTTGTCAGCAGCCCGGCAGCACTATTCTTACATAGAAAAAATTGGCTTTGGCAGCGATATATATGCAAACTCCTTCATAGCAAAAGTCGGCTTCGTTTTGCCGCTTTAATAGCACTCACCTACCTATTCACAATCTTTTTAAAATTACATATGAAATCAAAATTTACCATTTTAATTACAATGGCCTTGGCCATACTTATTTCCAGTTGTTCTAAAAACGACTTCAATGAGCGGGATGCCGTAGAAGCACAAAAAGAGTTGCTCAATCTCAAGTATCAGCATGAAATTGATCTGGAAACACTTAAACAAAAAGGGGCAAGTGCCTTACAGCAGATGGTAAACACAGCAGCTCTTAATCAGCTCAGGATAAGTGACAGTTTAACGCGTGCAAGTGCAGTTGCTGCCAATAAACAAGACTACAGCGTTAGCGTGGTTGATGTTGTTACCAATGCGCCGATTGTTGACGCCGATGTTACGGTATCGTCAGAAGGTAAGGTATTTGCGGCGAAAACCAATGCACAGGGTATTGCAGCATTTACTTCGTTGTATTTATTTCCAACAAGTGCATTTCTTGTATCAAAAACAGGCTACGCAGCCACCCAATTATTCCGAAAGGATATAACGTTGACTTCTGCTAAATTATGGAACACTGCAGACCTCTCCAATGAGATTTCGGGCACACTTTACATTGAAACGGACCTGACCAACAACTTACCCGAGAAAGCCGGGGCAAATGTATTGGTTTCTGCTACATCAAGAATCGACAATGGGTTTAATAGCTTCTATTCGGTTTCTTTCCCTACCTATTCTACAGCTGGCGGTGCTTATTCTTTAAAATTACCTGCTGCTCCAAATGGGTATTCACTAACGTTTGACCAAATTGCCGCAGATCAAAAATTATTCATCAACGCCTCTGAAGATGATGCGGTAAAAACCTTTCCTTCTGCCTTACCATCTCTTGCAACTATAAAAACTTATTTCAACGTTAACACCTTTAACGCGCCGGTACCCACTGTTTATACCGCTACCTACTTAAAAGTTTCTAAAGATAAAAACGGTAAAAACCTTTATATCCCTATTTCAAATTCAAATTACTACTACTATTATTACAACCAAATATTCCTTACTGGAACCGATGGGCATTTTCAGGTAGATCGCCTTTACACCAGTTCTTATAATAACAATAACGGTGTGTATTTTGACTTTAACGCTTACAATTACGATCCAAATACAAGTTTGAATGTAGAAATTGTTGATATTACCGGGGCCATAGTTCAAACAGCCCCCATACTTACTGCCAAAACGGATCAGAACGGAAAATTAATGAGTTACAATTCTCCGGAAGGAGGCAGCGGATATGTTCATTTAACCAGAGATGCTTCTGGTAATCTGGCTGCTAATGCCAGAGGAGCTATTTTAAAAGCCTCTTTATATGACTCGTATTCAGGGCAGTATATCTTAGGTTTTAACGCTGCACTAAACACGACATCTAACACGTATGTAAATACAACTTATCTTTTACCCAACAAGGGAGATAAGAAAGTTGTTAACTTTTATTATGGATCTGGTGATACGAGGGTAAAACAAGTATACTAAAGTCCATATTAATCGAACCATTTATACAAATCAGCCACTACATATAATTAGTGGCTGATTTGTAGTTTTAAATTAAAAATTGAATGAAGACTTTCGCTTTTTGCACCATTGCTTTTTTACTGGCATGTTTTACTATTAAAGCACAAACGCCTGTAATTACCCCCGCTCATTTAAAAGCCGCTGAAGATTTGTTAGTTGCTTCTGGCGCACAGGCTCAATTGCAGGGTAATATTAATACGATGCTGAAGCAGGCCAGTGCCAACGTACCCGAAGATAAACGCACTAAGTTTATAGCAGTTACAGGCGCTTTTGTAAACAAGTACATGAACTGGGACCTATTGAAGGACCAGATGGCGGCTATGTACGCAAAAGAGTTTACCGAAAAAGATCTTAAGGAACTGGTAATTTTCTACCAGTCGCCACTGGGGAAAAAGTTAAACGAGAAGCAACCCATCCTGTTCCAGAAAGGGGCCGAGCTGGGCCAGCAAGCCGTGCAAAGCCACCAGGTGGAATTGCAGCAAATGCTGCAGGATGCGTTTAAGGACGACGTGAAGAAAGAATGAATTTAAGAACCAAGGAGAGAATTGCCACTTGAATGCCCGGGTATGCAGGCAACTTAATAGCAGACTGCCGCCGATGGTATTTACGCTCTGAAACAAATTAAGACATGGAAAGGGAGGCGAAACATACCCAATAATAAAGCCGATAACATAACTGCTATCGGCTTTATTATTTTAGCAGATTTTATGCTACTTCTTTAACTCTCCAGCAGCGGCTTCATCCATAAACCATTGCAGGTCGCCGTTGTCGGTTTCTTCAATAAGCTGTGCCGGGTATAGCTGGATATCCTTTTTATCTTCCAGGATATGCTTTACGGCCTCCGCTTTCCCTTTACCATAAACAAGGAAGGCTATGTGGCATGCATTGTTGATCAACGGAGCAGTGAAGGTAATCCGGTTCATTTTGACTTCATCAATATAGAGTGCCTGCACCGAAGCGCTTTCATCCGTCAAAACTGATGTATGCGGGAAAAGGGACGCCGTGTGCGAGTTATCGCCCAAGCCTAAGATGATCAAATCAAAACTGGCATTGTGCCCGTCGAAAAAGTTGATGAGGTTGCTGGTATAATCTTTAGCAGCTTCTTCAGCTCCCAAGTTGGTTTGCACCGGGAAGATGTGCGCAGGGTTGATCTCCAGCGGATCAAACAAAGTTTGCTTAGCCATCAAATAGTTGCTCTGTGCGTCAGTCAAAGGCACATCGCGCTCATCGCCGAAAAAGAACCATACCTTTTCCCATTCTACTTTATCGCGGTATTCACTGGCCAATAGCTCATGCAATTTCTTAGGCGAACTGCCGCCGCTCAGCGCAACACTGAAGCGATCATGTTTCTCGATAGATTCCTTAGCGATTTTCGCAAAGAATTCTGCCATTTGGCTTATCACCTCATCCGGCGATTCAAATATATTAAGCTTCATAGCTATGCTTATTTTTTACCATTTACCGGCAGTGTGAACCAATTGTAACCATCGCGGGCTATCAAAGCCTCGGCAGCCTCAGGGCCCCATGAATCTGCAGAATAGTTAGGGAAGTTTAAACTCTTTTTGTGCTGCCATGTATTTAAGATCGGCATTACCAGTTCCCAGGCAGCTTCCACCTGGTCGCCGCGCATAAACAGGGTTTGATCGCCCAGCATGGTATCCAGTAACAACGTTTCATACGCTTCGGGAGCCTGTGTGGAATAGGTACCTTTATAATCGAACACCATATCTACTACGTTCAGCACCATATCTATCCCCGGGCGCTTAGCCTGTACCTGTAAACGGATGCTCATCTCCGGCTGGATGCTGATAATAAGCCTGTTTTGCTGCCAGCTTTCGGCAGCTTCGGTAGGGAAGATCAAATGCGGCACATCCTTAAACTGGATGGTGATAACAGATGATGACTGGTGCAGTCTTTTGCCGGTGCGCACATAAAAAGGAACACCTTGCCAGCGCCAGTTATCCACAAAGAATTTGATGGCTGCAAAGGTCTCGGTATTCGAATCCGGATTCACTTTGTTTTCTTCCCGGTATCCGGGTACTTCCTGGCCCTTCATCCAGCCGCTGCCATACTGGCCCCTAACAGCAGAATTGCGTACATCCTCCGGTGTGAATTTGCGCATCGCTCTTAGTACATCTACTTTACGGTCGCGCACTTCGTCGGCACTAAAGCTTACAGGTGGCTCCATTGCAACGTGGCAAAGCAACTGCAATAAGTGATTCTGAATCATATCGCGCATTGCGCCTGATCCGTCATAATAATCGCCGCGTTCTTCCACACCCAACTGTTCGGTAACCGATATCTGTACGTGCTCGATATAATTACGGTTCCACAATGGTTCCATAATGGAGTTTGCAAAGCGGAACGCCATAATATTCTGCACGGTTTCTTTACCCAGGTAATGATCGATCCGGTAGATCTGGCATTCATCAAAAATGCCCGAAAGCAAGGCGTTTAGTTCTTTGGCTGTCTCCAGGTCGTGACCAAACGGTTTCTCTATAATGATCCTCACCCGGTCTTTATCTTCGGCCAGTTTGGCTTTGGAAATATTGGAGGCGATGATTGGGAAGAAGTTAGGCGCAACCGCCAGATAGAATAATACGTTAGCCTTTGTTTTCCAATCGGCGTTGTGTTTATCTATGCGTTTACCAAACTCCCTGTAGGTAACTGCATCGGTAGCATCCGATACCTGATAATAGATGTTAGCTGCAAATTCTTCCCATTTTTTGGGGTCGGTTTTGCCACTGCGCGAAAACTGGTCGATATCATTATGTAAATTGGTTCTGAACTCTTCATCGGTTAATTTAGTACGACCGGTGCCGATGATAGAATACTGCTTAGGCAGCCAGCCATCTAAAAAAAGATTATAGAGGGCCGGTGCTATTTTGCGCGAATTTAAATCTCCTGTACCACCAAAGATGATGAATATAGTAGGCTCTGTTTTGCTCGTTGTGCTCATTGGGGATGTTTTAAAAGCAAGGGGTAAGAATTAAGAGCCAGAAATATTTGATCTTTCGTGGTTCTTAATTCTTTCATCCTGCTGTTATTTATGCTTGATTCTTGTCTTTTAACTTCTTGAATCTTATTATTCAGCTGGTGCCCATTGTGTATGGAACGTTCCTTCTTTGCCGATCAGTTCGTAGGTATGCGCACCAAAATAATCGCGTTGTGCCTGGGTTAAGTTTGATGGCATGCGCTCGCTGCGGAAAGCATCAAAATAGCTTAAAGATGATGCATAAGCAGGCGCTGAAATGCCGGCAGTAACCGCGGCAGCAACCACTTTACGGATGCCCGGTAAAGTACCTTCAACTAATGCGGCCACGTCGCTATCCAGCAACAAGTGTTCAAGTGTTTTATCTTTACCGTAAGCGCCATAAATATTTTCCAGGAATTTAGACCGGATGATACAACCGCCTCTCCAGATCTTGGCAATTTCATCAAGCTTCAGATCGTACTTATACTCGGCAGACGCTAACGAAAGCATGTGCATGCCTTGTGCATAGCTGATGATCATTGTAAAGTAGAAAGCTTGTTCCATAGCGGCTAATAACTCTTCTGCACTGCCGGGTATGGCCTGGTGATCTTCCGTGCTGTAAATGCCGGCTGCTTTTGTACGCAGGGCCTTGTATTTAGACAGATCGCGCATAGCTACGGCCGTATCTACCGTTGGGATAGGAGCCTGCAGATCCATAGCGCCTTGAGAAGTCCACTTACCGGTGCCCTTAGCGCGGGCCTCATCTTTAATATCGTCCAGCAACAGGTGGTCGGTTCCCGGAGCTTTGTATTTGAAAATGTCTTTAGTGATATCTAAAAGGAAAGATTGTAAACGACCGTTGTTCCAATCGGTAAAAACCTTACCTATGGTATCGTTATCCATCTTCAGGCCCTTTTTCATGATCTCGTAGGTCTCGGCCAATAGCTGCATAATGCCATACTCAATTCCGTTATGCACCATTTTTACAAAGTGACCGGATGCACCGGGACCAATGTAGGTTACACAAGGCACGCCATCCACTTTTGCGGCAATGGCTTCAAATATAGGCTTCATTACATTGTAGGCGTCTTTATCGCCGCCCGGCATCATGCTCGGGCCTTTACGTGCACCCTCTTCACCACCGGATACACCCATGCCAAAGAAATGCAGGCCTATAGCCTCCAACTGGTCTACGCGGCGGTTAGTATCGGTAAAGTGGGAGTTCCCGCCATCTATCAATATATCGCCTTTCTCCAAAAGCGGTGTAAGCTCTTCAATTACGGCATCCACAATTTTACCGGCCGGTACCAGCATCATTATGGCGCGGGGCGTGGTCAGGCTGGCTATGAATTCCGTTACATCGCCAAAGCCCTTTGCCTTGCGGTCGCCCGCTTCCTTGTTTAATGACTCTACTTTTGCGGCATCTTTATCATGGCCTGCTACTGCAAAGCCGTGATCTGCCATATTTAATAGTAAGCTGCGGCCCATTACACCTAAGCCGATCATGCCAAAGGCATATTTATCTGTTGTGTCGCTCATGTTAATTGCGGTTTTCTTCTTTAAGGAGGTTTAATATTTTTTTGGTTGTTTCAAAATCGACATGCTGAAAGGCACGGATGCCCAGCTTTTCGGCAGTTTTTACAAACATGATCCGATCGTCGAAATATACACACTGCTCTGGCGTAGCCTGGGCGATACCCATTGCCAGCTGCCAGATACCAGGGTCTGGCTTGCGCATTTTCACCTCGCATGAGGAAACAAATGCATCAAAAGCCTCATGCAGCTTAAATTTTCTGACCCGGTAATCGTTCAGTTCTTTACCCTCGTTATTCACAGAAATAATGCGGAAACCGCAATCCTTTTTCCATTCTTTTAAATAGGCAAGCATCTCCGGCAATTCCTTTGATTGCTCGTATATAAAAGCAGTAAAATCTTCGCGGGTAAAATCACGGGGGTGATTAAAAATAACCGTATCGAGGTATTCATCCAGCGAAATGCTGCCAATCTCATATACGTTAAAGATAAAGTTATGGAGGACGTTCACTTCGTCATAGTCCAGTCCGAACTTTTTGGAGGCCTCCTTGCGCGATTCATGCCCCCAGCCATTGGTGAGCAAAATGCCGCCAATATCGAAGAAAAGTATCTTGAGATCGTTATATTTCATATATGGTTAACCTAGTAATTATAAGTAGCGGTTAAACGTATTTGTTTTGAAAATTGCAATACTATCAAAAGGGGGACTTGCAACCTGCAACTCCCCCTTTTGTGTTTAGGTTAAACCTTATCTTTTTGGTCTTCAATAGCTTTTAACAGCTTCTCAAAAGGCTTGTTGAATTTCTCGATGCCTTCATCTTCCAGTTGCTGGGTAATAGCATCCAGGTCTATGCCCAGTTCTTTCAATTTGGCTAAAGCGGCGGTAGCCTCATCCAAACCATTTTCCAGCGTATTGGCAGCAACACCATGATCGCGGAAAGCGTCAACAGTTTCCAATGGAACTGTATCAACGGTATCCGGCCCGATCAAAGCCTCTACGTATTTGGTATCCTTAAATGCAGGGTTCTTGCTGCCGGTACTCGCCCAAAGCAAACGTTGTGGTTTTGCACCTTCTGCTTCCAGCTTTTTCCAGCGCTCGGTGCTGAATACTCTTTTGTAAATTTCGTAAGCCTTTTTAGCTGACGCGATCGCGATTTCGCCAACCAGGTCTTTTTCGCCTTTTGCCTCCAAAAGCGGATCAACGATTACATCGATACGACTTAAGAAGAAACTTGCTACTGATGAGATGTGTGCAATTTTATGGCCTGCAGCTAAATGATCTTCCAAACCAGAAATATAAGCTTCGGTAACGGCTTCATAACGCTCTAAACCAAAAAGCAAAGTAACGTTTACGTTGATGCCTTTTGCGATAGTCTGTCTGATAGCCGCTAAACCCGGTTGTGTACCCGGAATCTTGATCATGACGTTCTTCCGGTCCACTTTTTCCCAAAGCAACTCCGCCTGTTTGGCAGTGCCTTCGGTATCCAATGCCAGGAAAGGAGACACTTCCAGGCTGACATAACCGTCTGCACCTACAACCTCGTCGTTATAAACACTATCAAACACATCGCAGGCATCCTGGATATCTTTTACAGCTAATTCAAAGAACAATTCTTCGGTGGTTTGACCTTCCTTTTTTAAAGCCGCAATGTCTGCATCATAATCGCTGCTGCTGCTAATTGCTTTTTCAAAAATAGCCGGGTTAGAGGTGACACCTCTTAAACCATCCTCATCAATCATCTGCTTTAGCTTACCAGTTGAAAGGATTTGCCTATCGATAAAATCTAACCAGATGCTCTGGCCGAAATCATGTATTTGTTTAACGTTGTTAGTTGCCATATTCAGGAATATTGATTTTAATTGTTGTGTTTTGCAAGGCAATTGCCCTGTTGTTATGTAAAGGTCTTAATTATTAAATGTTATAGTGTTAAGCCAATCTCATCGTTTTGCTACAATCAGGTAAAATTGATCAGTTATTAGCCGCCATTAAGATATTGAGTTCGTAACCAATGAACAATCCGCTCTCTATCACACCCGTAATGCTCTTAATGTCGCGCTCCAAACTATCAGGTACATCATCAAAATAGCAATCGAGTATCATATTATTATTTTCGGTAATAACCGGGCCATCTTTACCCTTAGCAGGCCTGATTACGATACTGTTCGCTTTCAGCTCTTTCAATCCGCTCTCCACATGCAATAAAGCCTGCGGAAATACCTCTATCGGTACAGGAAAGTTTGTGCCAATTTTGGGCACCATCTTGCTGTCATCTACAATGATATAATTCAGCGGGCTGCTGGCTATTAGTAGTTTCTCTTTAAACATTGCCCCGCCGCGGCCTTTGATCAGGCTATTTTTAGGGTCGACTTCGTCGGCACCATCAAATAACCAATCTGGCGTATGTTCAAACAATGTAGTTAGCGGGATGCCCAGCTTGCTGCAAAACATCGAGATCTCCAGCGAGGTTGGTATAGCCATTACATGCAGCTTTTCTGCTTTTATGCGCTCTGCTATCGCCAGCAGTGCCAGGTACACGGTAGAGCCCGAGCCAACGCCAAGGATATCGCCATCTTTCACCATACCGGCAATTTGCTGCGCTACCTTTTGCTTGCCGCTTTGATTAATAATATCGGCGGACCATTTTAACTCGCTTATTAAACTCATTCTTTTAGATTTTAGATGTGAGATTTGAGATTTGAGACCGAAGCAGCCTTAATCTCAAATCTCATATCTACGATCTCATATCTATTTCAACAGCGCTTTAGCTTTGTTTACTACGTTTTCAACTGTAAAGCCGAAGTGTTTGTAAAGGTCATCCGCAGGGGCCGATTCACCAAAGGTGGTCATGCCCAGCATATCGCCTTCGTCGGTAGTGTATTTATGCCAGCCCATTGGGGATGCCATTTCAACTGCCAAACGTTTGCGGCTCGCTTTAGGGAACACCGACTCTTTGTAAGTTGCATCCTGTTTTTCAAACAGCTCCCATGATGGCATACTTACCACACGGGTAGAGATACCGTCTGCTTCCAGTTTAGCCTGTGCATCCATGATCAGTGCTACTTCAGAACCGGTTGCCATCAGGATCAGATCCACACCTTTACTTGCTTCCGAAAGCACATAAGCGCCTTTTTCAACACCCGCTGCTTTACCATATTTATCCTGATCAAGGATTGGTAAACCCTGGCGGGTGAATACAAGCACAGTAGGTCCGCCTTTTTTCTCAATCGCTATCTTCCATGCGTAAGATGTTTCGTTGGCATCCGCCGGGCGGATCACGGTAACATTTGGAATGGCACGCAGCGATGCTAAATGCTCAACCGGCTGGTGAGTAGTACCATCTTCGCCCAAACCGATACTATCGTGTGTATAAACGAATATCGGGTTGATCTTCATAATGGCGGCCAAACGGATCGGCGGGCGCATGTAATCAGCAAATTGCAAGAATGTTGCACCGAATGGCAGCACCCCTTTAGTAAGCGACATACCATTCAACGCTGCACCCATGGCGTGCTCGCGGATCCCGAAGTGGAAATTGCGGCCTGCCCTGTTTTCTGACGTGAACGAATCGTATTCTTTTAAGTTGGTTTCTGTAGATGGGGCCAAATCTGCTGCACCACCTATTAAGTTTGGCAGGTTAGCTGCAACTGCATTTAGCACTTTACCTGATGCCTGGCGGGTTGCCATTTTAGGATCTGATGCTTTAAAGGTTGGCAGTTTATCGGCCCAGCCTGTTGGCAGGTCGCCTGCTAGCGCAGTTTCATACTCGGCAGCCAGTTCCGGGAATTTCTCTTTGTATTTAGCGAAGAGCTCATTCCATTTAGCTTCTGTTTTTTCTCCGCGTGCACCTTTTTTGTGGTAATATTCCAACACTTCGGCAGGTACGTTAAATGATTGCTCCGGGTCGAATCCAAAGAATTCTTTTACCAGTTTAATTTCATCGGCACCCAGCGGCGAACCGTGTGAACCTGCAGTGCCTGATTTATTAGGGCTGCCATAAGCGATCAATGAACGAACACGGATCAATGATGGTTTTTGTGTCTCGGTTTTAGCATTGATCAACGCCAGCTCTAAAGCATGGGTATCGTTTACGTCTGGTACTTCCTGCACATGCCATCCGTATGCACGGAAGCGGGCCGATACATCTTCGTTAAAGGCAATGTCAGTACTACCTTCAATAGAGATGTGGTTATCATCGTACAGGTAGATCAAGTTACCTAACTGTAAGTGGCCTGCTAATGATGCCGCCTCAGATGTGATGCCTTCCATCATATCGCCATCACTAACGATAGAATATATATTATAGTTGAACAGGTCGAAACCTGGTTTATTGTAGCGGGCAGCCAAATGCTTTTTTCCAATAGCAAAGCCTACACCGTTGGCAAAACCCTGGCCAAGCGGGCCTGTCGTTACATCAACACCCGGTGCCAAACCATACTCCGGGTGACCGGCGGTTTTGCTGTTTAACTGGCGGAAAGCTTTGATATCATCTAAACTTAGATCGTACCCGGTTAGATACAAAAAGTTGTATTGTAAAATACAAGCATGGCCCGCAGATAGGATAAACCTGTCGCGGTTTACAAAATCGGGGTTTTTTGGATTGTAATTTAAAAACTTGGTCCAAAGTACGTGGCCCATTGGTGCCAGCGCCATTGCGGTACCCGGGTGGCCCGAGTTTGCTTTTTGTACCGCATCTGCTGAGAGAATCCTTACGGTATCTATTGCTAATGTTTCGAGTTCTTGATTTGGTTTTTCCATCATTTTATCAAAGAAAAGTTTATTATTTTGTTGGGGTTGCCATTGCAACGTGCGTAACCGGGTGTTTATCTTCCTGCCACAATCTTGCCCCGCCTTTTATGCCATCGGCATTGGTTACTATTTTCATGTTCTTATCAAGCTTAAAGTTCAGCTTGTCGGAGTTGCCTCCACCTATATATAAATAGTCGTAATTAAAAACGGTTTTTAAAATCTTGAAAACCTTTTTTATACGGCTGTTCCATTTTTTAACGCCTTCTTTATCCAGCGCTATATCACCTATATATTCGTCGTAATCGCGGCCTTTTGATACCGGGTGATGTGCAATTTCTAAATGCGGCAACAGGTGCCCATCCATTAACAATGCCGTACCAAAACCTGTACCCAGGGTAATCACCATCTCTAGTCCTTTGCCGCTAACTACGCCGAGGCCCTGCATATCGGCATCATTTACCACCTGTGCATCTTTACCCAAAGCTTCTTCCAGCTTCGATTTAAAGTTGATATCCTTCCAAAAATCGTTACCAAGATTAGGAGCAGTTTTAACAACGCCGTTACGTACATAACCGGGGAACCCCACGGAGACCTTATCATAACCGGGAAAACTTTTTACCAGCACATTGATAGATTTAATAACATTTTCTGGATTGGCAGGATTTGGGGTAACTACCTTTTTATAATCCATTTTAAGGTTGCCCTTACTATCTAAAATTGTGGCTTTGATGCTTGATCCACCGATATCAATGGAGAGGATTTTTAATTGGCTGGGTGTAGTTTTCATTAACCAGTGATAATAAGATGTATGCGGGTTGAGTTTGTAAATATCACATTTTTAATAATAAATAAGTATAAAATGTATATTAATACACTATACATTATTTGGGGCAAGCGTTTCGGTTCAAAATATTAACCCAATTTATCTCGAAACGGATGATTTCATAACCCACAAATAGTCGAAAAAGTTTTAACGGATAAGCAATTGGGCTGTTTATGACATTGACTAAACAACGCCAAATCATTCCCTCATCATCTAAATTAAGCCTTTTTGGCGGAGCGGGCGCTGGCTGAATTAAATAGCTAAATTGTTTGTCCCTGCCTTTAGCGCATAACTTTTACCCCTCCAAATAAAAACGCCATGTGTGGCAGCAGGCAGATGGATACTCACAGCCCATTTGCTCCCCTTAAGTTGATAGTTTACTGCAATCGTACCGTTGGGGTGCGGAATTTCGCCCGAGGCAGTTTTGAGGCTGCCTAAGTGTGGTTCCACTTTTATTTTGCTAAAACCCGGTGCGTAGCTATCTATCCCCAGCACCGTACGGAAGAATTCAATATTCGGACTGGCACCCCAGCCATGGCAGTCGCTGCGCGTATGTTCCAGATCGCTTATCTCTCCCCAGGTGGTCATCCCGGTAGTGATGTTTTTGCGCCAAACATCCAGCCAGTTCATATAATTATCACCCCGGCCGCCTTTCACGAGGGCCTGGTGCAGGTAATATTTAAAGTAAATGGTACATTTTACAAGGCTGGTATCCGCCTCCAGCTTTATAGCGAGCGTGTTAGTGCTTGGTCCCGCCACGCCGCTCAGGATAGCCAGTGCATTGGCATGCTGCGACCAGGTTTCTTTATCCCTCGTATCGGCGTAAAAGCCTTTGGCTGCATCCCAGTATTTTCTTTGAATAGTTGCTTTTAGCTTGGCGGCATTGGCTGCATACATTTGTGCATACACGGGCAGGCCCAGTTTGCTTTCCATTTCGGCGGCTTGCTGCAGGGTCCAAAGCAATTGCATATCCAGTATGGCCGAGTTGCCGCCGGCATCCTGCGGTGGCTGCCCAAAATCCCAGCCTTTGGTAGATACCCAATCGGCAAAGCGCCAGTACGGTGTGTTTTTTAGCGACCCGTCGGCCTGTTGAAATTTGGCAAAAAATGCCAGCACCTGTCGGGTGCCATTTAGCTTATCTTTTACAAAAGCCGCATCGTTACGATACATCCAATAATCATGCAGCATGGCAATGTACCAAAGCGAAAACGTGGAAATTATCTGCGGACTATAAGAAGGGTGCCTGCTCAGTGTAATCCCCTCGGCCACGCGCGAATGATCTATCAGGTTAAGAGCATTACGCGCCAGCCTGTCATCGCCGCTGTTGAAGTAGGATACCAGCGCCTGGATGCGGCCGTCGCCAACATATTGCAGTTGCTCATAATAGGGGCAATCAAAGTAAGTTTCTACCGCGCAGGAGCGGGCGGTACGCCAGCCAATATCCAGCATCTGCTGCATTTCGGGCAGGCCGGTTTGTAATTTGGCGTTGAACCTGAACGGATAGCCTGTAAACGTGCCATAAATATCATCGATGGTGAGCGGCTGGCTTTTAGTAGAAATGTTTACCAAAATATACCGGTAAGTGCGAAATGCCAATGTGGTAAAGCTTTGTGCATTGGAGCCGTTTGAGATGATGCTATCCTTTCTGCCCACAAACTTATAGCCTTCCACCTCGTTGCGGTTAGGCTTTACAATCTCATAGGTATTGCCCGTGTTTTTCATCGGTGATTCGCAGTAGGTAAGCGAGATGCCTGCATTATCGCCACCGCTAAAATTGAGCGTAGGGTAAGCGTTCGTCAAAAATGATTGATCGAGCAGTAATGATGCTTTTGTATTCGCCGGGATCGTAAACGCGGTTTTTGAGATAGGGAACGATGCCGGAACGGTAACACCCGTAGCTTTTCTGAGCGAAGAAAGGCGTTGCTGTTTCATCTCCATTTGAGGGAGCGAAGATGGCACCAGCATCCAGCCAAAGGCATTGGCAATACCCTTTGGGTTGCCGGGTTCAATTCCGGCGGCATTTACCCAGTGGCTGGTACTATCCTGCCAGTTTTTTACGGATTGGTGCATATCCACCATTTCGCCGGGGCCGGCTACGTAATAAGTACTGTAGCCTACACCCGTAAGCGGTTTGTACGCCATGTCTTGTGCAGACTTCCAGGTCCAGTCGCTGTTGAGTATCTCTTCCGCTTTGGTATCGCCCTGTAAAATAAAAGCGGTGCGCTCGGAGATCTGTGCTTCGGGGCGGTATGCTGCCTCGTTCCAAACAGTGGCGGCAACGCTGTTTTTGCCGGCCACGAGGTAAGGAGCAATATCTATGGTCTCAAAGTTCCAGTAATAGGTATCGCCACGGGCAGGGCCGAGGGAAACTAGCTGGTGGTTTACATATAATTTATACCGGTTATCTGCCGATACATGGATAACAAAGTGAGCGGGTTTCTCCTGCAGCGTTGCCGTTTTTTGAAAGTAGAAAACACCATACTCGCGTGGCGGCGCGCCCGGCGCCGTGATCCAGTAGGCTTTCCATGGTTTTGATAACAGCAAGGGGTTAATGTTTTGCGCACCGGCTAGCAGGCTCAGCAGCGATAAACATACCGTGGATATAGATTTTAGCATCAACGTCATGATTAAAGGTATTATTCTGGTTTTTAAAGGTAGATAATTTATCATAACAAAAACTACAGCAACCATTTATCAACAATATCCCGTATTTGAGGTTATAGCATTAACAAATCAAATTTAGCTTATGAAGGTTTGCAAATACATCGTGTTACTTGTAGCAGTCTTTTTGATAGTGGCCTGCGAGCAAAAGGCGGCAAAATCTACAGATCAGGAAGTTGCTGACGCGCCCGATACCACCGATGCAAGTACCATTTCTCCGGAACAACTTATTAGCCCCGGACTAAGTATTGGCCAGATAAAATTGGATGGTAATTTGGCCGATGCTATTAAACTGCTTGGCAAGCCAGACGGGGGTGATGCCGCAATGGGCAGCGCTTTAGCTACCTGGTATGCCAATCATGATACAACAGGCTATCGTACCAGTATTTTTGCCAGTCGCACCATGGGTGGTGCCGATGAAAACATTCAGCACATCAAAAAAATACTGGTTACCTCTCCCTGGTTTAAAACTGCCGATTTCATTAGTACAGGCAACAATAGGCAGGACATTGCCAAATTTTACACGCTTAAAGAAGGGAATAGTTATACCGCCGGGGGGCAAAAAATAAAAACCTATTCGGATATCCCGAAGGGTATTTCTTTTGAGATTGATGCGCAGGGGAAATGTGTAGGCATCCTCGTGCACCAGCCAAACTCAACGGCTGGTACGTATTTGGATATGCATTGATGAATTGGTTAGGCTTCGTCAGGATGACAACCTTGTCATGCTGAGGCACGAAGCATCTGTTAACCGAAACCTTAAAGCATGGCGCATAATGGATCCTTCCTTCGTCAGGATGACAACCTTGTCATGCTGAGGCACGAAGCATCTGTTAACCGAAACGCTTAAAGCGTGGCGCATAATGGATCCTTCCTTCGTCAGGATGACAACCTTGTCATGCTGAAGCACGAAGCATCTGTTAACCGAAACGCACGTTACATGATGCATGGCGTTTAACAGATCCTTCCTTCGTCAGGATGACAACCTTGTCTTGCCGAGGCACGAAGCATCTGTTAACCGAAACGCTTAAAGCATGGCGCATAGTAGATCCTTCCTTCGTCAGGATGACAAGGTAGGGAAACAAAGAAATTGTCTTGCTGAGGAACGAAGCATCTGTTAACCGAGAGACGCTTAATGCATGGCGTTTAGTAGATCCTTCCTTCGTCAGGATGACAACCTTGTCATGCTGAGGCACGAAGCATCTGTTAACCAACACGCGCGTCACACAATGCATGACGTTTAATAGATCCTTCCTTCGTCAGGATGACAACCTTGTCTTGCTGAGGCACGAAGCATCTGTTAACCGAAACGCTTAAGCATGGCGCATAATGGATCCTTCCTTCGTCAGGATGACAAGGTGGGGAAACAAAGAAATTGGTCTTGCTGAGGAACGAAGCATCTGTTAACCGACACGCACGTTACATGATACATGGCGTTTAATAGATCCTTCCTTCGTCAGGATGACAACCTTGTCTTGCTGAGGCACGAAGCATCTGTTAACCGACACGCACGTCACACTGTGCATGGCGTTTAGTAGATCCTTCCTTCGTCAGGATGACAACATTGTCTTGCTGAGGCACGAAGCATTACAATTGGTTTATTTTTTCTCCGGCATCAATATAAGTTTAATAAGGTTGCTGGTGTTTAAATATTTGGCGGCAGTTTCTTTTGTGCTTTGAACGGTGATCTGATCCAGGTGACTTACGTGGCTCAGTACATCATCGGGATTGGTGCCATTTTGCGATGCCGACCCAAGGTAACCCGCCCAGAATACATTTTCTTTCAGCTGCACCTGGGTTGAACGCGCTTCTTCGGCAACAAACTTTTGGATATCTGCCGGTTGTGCACCGTTCAATTTAAGCTTGCTTATTTCGTCCATGGTGGAGGCGATCAGTTTATCTACGTTAGCGCTGGCGCAACTGAAATAAACGTTTACAGAATACCTGCCGGATGGGATCTTAGCATAGCTAATCCTGACGCCCGGCGAGTAAACGCCACTTTCCTGTTCGCGAAGCCGTTCAGTAAGTTTAATGTTCATCACCTCTTCCAGTGCGTCCATTTGCAGGTTATTGGCCTCACTGTATTCGTACTTACCGCTAAAAACCAACTGCACGGTGCTTTTATCATCAATGCCTTTATAAACAGTTTTGGTTAGCTGCCCATCGGCCGGGTGGATGCCCAGATCCTTATAAGTTTCCTTTTTATGGGTAGATGGCAATGCGCCCAGGTAAGATTCAATGTATGGTTTGATCACCTCCGGGTCGAAATTGCCCACGAAGGTAAACGTGAACCCGCTCGCATCTGCAAACCTGTCCTTGTAAAAGCTGTAGGCTTTGTCTAAAGTTGCTGCGTTAAGATTTGGTAAGGTGGTTACCATCGATCTGAAATTGTTATTTGCCAGAGCTGCTGAAACCGTATCCTGGTAAACACTGCCCGGATCCAGCCCACGGGTTGACAGGATAGATTTGGTTTGGCTGATATTACCTTTCCAGATGTCCTCATCTTTGCGGGGCTGGGTAAAATACAGGTAAATCATTTGCATGGTGGTTTCAAAATCGCGCGGTGAAGTGTTTGCGCTTATCCCCTGAGCCACATCGCTGATATATGGATTAACCGTTACATTTTTACCGGCAAGCAGCTTATCCAGCATGCCTTGGTTAAAATCGGCAATACCGCTGTTGCTGATGATAGGTGCAGCTAAATTGGCCGAGGTGAAATCTTTATCACTGGCCAGCGAAGTCCCACCCAGGCTGTAGCCATTGATCAGTATTTGATCGTTTTTAAAGGTAGTTGGTTTTAAAATAGCGGTAAGGCCGTTCTCTAAAACATAAGTAGTGGTGCCAATGGCATCATCCTTTGTTTCGGTTACAACTTTTGAGCGCTCGGGCACTTTTTCCAATAGCGGGCGGGTAGTTGCGTTATCTACATAAGCGGTAACATTTGCGCCACCGGTAGCTATCCAGCTCAATATTGTTTTTTCGGTGGGCAGTTTGTCCTTATCCTTTTCGGGTGCTTCAACAATGATCACCCGGTTTTGATCGCTGATAAACTGACCGGCCAGCGCATTCATCTCGGTGGTAGAGATCTTATTGATATTGCCAGCGATAAAGCTATACTCAAAATCTATCACGGGTACGGCTGCGCCGTTAATAAAGTTCTGGCTGTACTCTCTTACAAAATTGGCCGAGTTGGTTTTGTTCTTTTCCGCATAGGCGTTTTGAATTTGCACCAGCATAGCCTGTTTTGCGCGTTCCAGCTCGGTTAAGGTAAATCCGAACTTACGGGCGCGTTCTGTTTCGGCAACCATTGTTTTAAGTGCATTTTCCAAATCGCCCGGCTTGGCAATCACTACCGTTGAGAAGGCATCCTGCTTAGCAATTAGTGCGGAATAGCTAGCCCTTGCATACAGGTATGGCGGCTCCGGCTTCTGCAGCAACTCGTTAAGCCGCTCGCCCATCATGTAGTTAAACAGGTTAACCCGCAGGCTCTGCATGTAACTGCCGGTTGTTTTTACTACCGACTGCGGATGCTTCACAACAATTTGCGCCAGCGTATAGGGGAATTCTTTATCAGTGGCTATTTTAACAACTGTACCGGGGGTTGGTGGTACGCTGAATTCGGTACGCGGTTTTTCACCCACCGGGTTGGCCAGCGATGAGAACTTGTTTTTGATGTAGGTCTCAACTGTTTTTACATCAAAGTCGCCCACTACGATAACGGCTTCCAGATCTGGCCGGTACCAGTCATGGTAAAAGCTTTTTATCGTAGCCTGATCGAAGGTTTTGATGATATTTTCCTGGCCGATAGGCAGGCGCGATGCGTATTTAGAATTATTCAGGATAGCTGGTAAGGTTTGCTGGCTTAGGCGTTCCTGGGCGTTTTTGCCGCGCAACCGGGCTTCTTCCAGCACTACGCCACGCTCCTTATCAATTTCAGCCGGGTCAAATGTGATGTAACCGGCCCAGTTAGCCAATATGTTAAAACCATTTTCGAAAACCGCGGCACTATCGGTAGGTAAAGGCAGTTGGTAAACGGTTTCATCAAAAGAGGTGTATGCATTTAAATCCGCACCAAAACGAACGCCCGATTTTTGCAGGTAGTTCACCAGTGCGTTCTTTGGATAATCGCGGGTGCCGTTAAAGGCCATATGCTCGGTGAAATGCGCCAGGCCCTGCTGTGCATCGGTTTCCAGTATCGAGCCGGTTTTTACAACCAGGTAAAGTTCGGCGCGATTTTTTGGCTGCTCGTTATGGCGGATGTAATAAGTTAATCCGTTTGGAAGTTTGCCGATTAGTACCTCAGGATCTACCGGGAGTAAAGTTGGGCGGATCTGCTGCGCTGCCGGAATTGGTTTGCTTTTTGGTGATGGGTTGGCTTTTCTTTTAACCTGCGCAAAAGTGCTGCCAGTAGCAACCACGAATGCCAGTACGGTTACAGAAAAATTTCTGTTGAAGTTCATAAATCAATTAGGAATGAGAGTGCTAAGATGCGAAACGAAAAAACGTTTTACAAATTGTTTGGAACCCGATTCATACGATTAACTAATTTTATTAAACGGAAGGCCCATACATACCCCGAGTTACGATCATCCGGGTTAAAAATTGCTCGCTTCATCACAATTTTCAGGGGTTCGCATCACGGTCTCTTCTTTTCCAAATGGGCTACTTCTCCACCGGTTTTTGCCAAAAGTATTTCGGGTTGTTCAAGGCATACTGTTCGCTGCCGCGCGTTATCTTTTTAGTTTGGTGTAAGGTGTTATAAGTGCCTGGGTATAAATTCAGGTATTGGGATACCGGCTTACCAGGCTTGCTGGTTTCCAGATCCCACTCGCTTTTTACTGCGCATTGCAGCCAGTACAGGTTTTTGCGCATATAGTAACCCAGGTAATAATCCTGGCTCAACGGCTTGCCGTTCCAGTTTACATGCTCACTAATAACCAGGTCTTTGCCATCAACCATTCGCTGCCGTACTTCTTCAATATTCAGCAGGTTGCCTTTGGCATCGGTAACATAGGCGTTAAAGGTTGGGTCCATCCAAACCCACTTGTTTAGCGTGTTTGCCCAAACAACGTTAATTACATGGCAATCGTTATCAGCTGTATCTTTAGGGAAGCAGGTAACCATCCGGGCTTTAAACCCTTCGGCCTGGTAGGCATCCCGTAAAATGGTGGCCATCATGCGGCAGTTAACACCCCGGCTGTCTTTCTGGCAAACGGCAATCAGGTCGATCCCATTTTTCAAGGCAGGGTTATTGGAATTACCATCGTGCCGTACTGCGTTGTGTGCCCAAAACATTAAGCGTTTTAGCTTACTGATCTCGTCACCGTTCCCGCTTACAGAATCGAGATTGAACTTTTTTCTCATTCCCTCCAGTTCAGGGGTGCTTGCTTCCTGATAAGAAAATACCGGCCAGGCTTTATCAATCGAATTGTTGTACGGGCCGGAATGTTGCAGCAAATAAGCATAGTCGCTTTTTTCGCGCATGCGCGCTATTACAGCCTGGTAGCGCTTTTCGGCATGCAAACTATTCAAATCTGTATCGGCCATAATGCTTTGATAATTGTTGTAACCAAGTGTATAGCTCTGCTCAAGGGCGGCCAGCGCTTTTTCCTTATTGCCCAGGAGCGCTTCATAACAGGCATGATTATAATAGATACTGGGCTGATAGCCTTTATATTTTTGTTTAGTTGCTGCATCGGCCTTGTTATACTTATCTATCCAGGTTTCTAACAGGTGATCGGCTTTTGCATATTCGTGTTTTTCCGTAGCAGTAAATCGTTCCGTTTCGGTTGTTGTATTAAACACTCCGAAATCATCTGTTGCAGATTGTTGCTGGGCAATTGCACTGATAGCGCATAAAACCGCCAGGGCTGACAGGTAAATGTGTTTCATTGGGATAATTTTTTCTAAAAGATGTTGGCCGGTATAAAAAGGTTGCATTGGTAAATGCTTTTGTAAAAATTTGCTCGTTTATTTTATCATCGTTTCATTTATTTCAATGGTCTGAAGCAATGACATTTAGAAGTTACGTTGAAAATTTTTCGAGCATCTTTGCGTTTCTTCAATAGGTATAAGGCTTTTGAAGTATTTCAATAAGAAAATACTTTATCGTTGTTCAATTACCAACGGCATAAGCATCTGTTTACAAGACCCTCTTGATCGAGATCTAAGCAGAAGCGTAGATCAGACCTGGTGATTAAAGCTTAGGTAGCCAACTAAGGAATTTAATCACGGCTTGTTTTTTGTTATAATAATTAATAGCAGCATTAAACCGTTGGCAATGTTCTTAGTCTATAACCCTATCAGTACTAGTGCTGATCAAATATAATAGTTCAAAATGATACATAAAAAATTTCTTTCATTAGCTTTTGGGGGGCTTTTAGGCCTCTTTTTAGCGTTGCCTGCACTAGCCCAGCGCGGCGGCGGCTCTAGCCGTGGTGGTGGCGGTGGCGGTTTCAGTGGTGGCAGTCGCGGTGGCGGCGGAGGTTTCAGTCGCCCTTCAAGTGGCGGTGGCGGTGGTTTCAGCCGGCCATCCGGTAGCAGCGGAGGTAGCTTTAGCAGGCCTTCCGGCGGCGGTTTTAACCGTTCGTCAGGTTTTGCTTCAAGGCCCAATAGCGTTGGCGTATCACCTCAGCGAGGTGGTTTTTCACAAGGGCCGCGCACAAACGGGGTAGGTGGTTTCCAGGGAAGGCCGGGGAATCGCAGTGGCTACGTTTATCCAGGCTCCCGCGGAAATTATGCATACCGTGGCGGCAATAGCTATGGCCGCGGTGCTTATGGTTATCGTGGTGGTGCTTACGGAGGTTATCGCGGTAATTATGGCAGGGGCTATTATGGTCCACGTTATTTCAACCGGGGTTTTTATAACTATCGTGGCTACTACAACTCTTACTACCTGCCTAGAATAGGTTTCAGTATTGGTGTATTGCCATTTGGTTACTATCCGTTTTACTTTGGCGATTACCAATATTATTACAGCGACGGTTTATACTATCAGCAAAACAACAACCAGTATACGGTGGTAGAGCCACCTGTGGGTGCCCAGATCAACGCTTTGCCATCAAATGCACAGCCGATTACCATTAATGGCGAGCAGTTTTATGAGGCTAATGGTGTATACTACCGTTTGTTTACTAAAGATGATGGTACCCAGGTGTATGAAGTAACCGGTAAAGATGGCGAGCTGAATACCAGTGACGCCAACGCCACTGACCAGGGTAGTTACGCTGCAGATGAAGCGCCTTTAAAAGTTGGTGATATAGTTGATAAATTGCCGCAGGATAGCCGTAAGATAAAAGTGAACGGAGAAAAGCTTTACGTAGCACCAGACGGAACCTATTTCCAGGAAGCGCTTGATGAAGATAATAACAAAGTTTACAAGGTTGTGGGCCTGCCAACAGATGAGCAGCCAGCCGATGACGATAAGTAATATAAATTCATTATTTTGATTTGAAAGGGCAGCCGGTTTACCGGTTGCTTTTTTTGTTGGATTTGGGTTGACTTGCGAACGGTGACAATATTTAGTTTTTAGTAAACATTTTGTCGCAATGCGTATTGAATGTATATAAACTACATAAACTACTATGGAAAATCACCATCACACCGAATTGATCAACAAATTACTCGCCTGCGTGGCGGCCTGCGAAAATTGCGCAACGGCATGTTTGAACGAAGACGAAGTAAAGCCGATGGTGCGCTGCATCAGCCTTGACAAGGATTGTGCCGACCTTTGCAGCCTTGCAGCAAGGTTATTGCAGCGTAATTCTGAATTGGCTCATCAATTCCTGGTGTTGTGTGAAGAAATTTGCCGCATGTGTGCTGCTGAATGCGGCTTGCATGAGCACGAACATTGCCAAAAATGCGCTGCTGCATGTTTTGAATGTGCCGAAGCATGCCATGCGGATCACCAGCCTATTACACAGGATTAAGTTATCATGGCCTTTGGGGCCCTTTTAATAAACATGGCGCAACAATGCTATGTTTATTAACTTTGCACCATGATTGACGTGGTATTAAAGAAGGGAAAAGAGAAGGCAGTGCTGCACAGGCACCCTTGGGTGTTTTCCGGTGCGATTGATAAATTAAAAGGCAAACCGGCAAACGGAGCGGTAATTCGATTGCTAAACAGCCAGGATGCTTTCCTGGCTTACGGCTTTTATAACGATCAATCGCGTGTTGCAGTGCGATTGCTGGAGTGGGACGAAAGCTTTGCAGTTGACGAAGCCTGGTTTCGGCAAAAAGTGCAGACGGCAGTTGCCGGTCGCGCACATATTCTGGCCGATGGCAGTACCGATACCTGCCGGTTGATCTTCAGCGAGTCGGACTACCTGCCCGGGTTGATCGTAGACAAATACGCCGGTCATTTAGCGGTGCAGGTGCTTACCTCCGGCATCCAGAATGCGCTGCCGGTGATTATCGATGAGCTCAACAATTTGCTTCAACCAATAAGCATATTTGACAAAAGCGATGCTACCTCCCGCGCCCATGAAGGTTTAGAAACCACCAACGTTTTATTAGCCGGTAGCCAGCCACCCGAATTGGTGATGGTAAAAGAAAATGGCATTGCCTACGGAATCAACATCGCCGAGGGCCAAAAATCCGGATTTTACTGCGATCAGCGGGATAACCGGAAAGTGCTGGCAACCTACGCCAAAGGCAAAAAAGTACTGGATTGCTTTAGCTATACCGGTGGTTTTACACTCAATAGTTTTCTGGCAGGTGCAGCATCCGTAACCAGTGTTGACAGCTCGGCACTAGCCATTGAAACGCTGGCTGAGAATATCCGGTTAAATGGTTTTGAGGGAACGGTACACAACGCAATCAAATCCGACGTAAACGTACAATTGCGTAAGTTTAGAGATGAGGGGGAGAAATTTGATATCATCGTGCTGGATCCGCCAAAGTACGCACCATCAAGGTCAGCGCTTGATCGAGCCTCCCGTGCCTATAAAGATTTGAACAGACTGGGTATGCAGCTGTTGAATAGTGGCGGCTTATTGGCCACGTTCTCCTGCTCGGGCGCAATGGATATGGAAACCTTTAAACAGGTATTAGCCTGGGCCGCGCTTGATGCCGGTAAACAGGTGCAGTTTATTCATCAGTTTCACCAGCCAGAGGATCACCCGGTGCGGGCATCGTTCCCCGAAGGAGAATATTTAAAAGGCTTATTATGCAGGGTTTGGTAAAAGTCCGGCAAAAAATATCGGGTAACAGGGCTTTTCACCTTGCTACCCGATGTTTTTAAATGGCTTTATGCGGTTGCCGGTCCACAGGACAACTATAGGTAAGCGTTATTCCAAAGTGATCTGCCTTTTGATGCTTTCTTCCAGGGATATGAACGTTTCGGTGCGCTGAATCCCCTTTACGCTCTGGATCTGCTCGTTTAACACTTCGCGCAGGTGATTGGTATCGTGGCAAACAATTTTAGCGAAGATGCTCCAGCTGCCGGTGGTATAATGCAACTCAACAATTTCGGGCACCATCTTCAGCTGTTTAACCGCTTCATTATATTGTGATCCCTTTTCCAGGAAGATCCCCAAAAAGGCAGTAACGTCATAACCAAGCTTTTGCGGGTTAACTTCCAGGCTTGCACCCTTAATTACACCCAGCTCTTCCAGCTTTTTCATCCTTACGTGGATAGTTCCGCCGGAAACGATCAACTCTTTTGCGATCTCCGTGTAAGGAGTTGTTGCATTTTTCATCAAAATCGACAGAATCTGGATGTCAAGATTGTCAATTTCTAAATTTTGGGGTTTCCTGTGAGGCATATATTTAGATATCTTTATTCAAATACAAGTTTAATTAAAATTAAAGTAAAAATAAAAATATTTTGTTGAAATATTTGCAAGGAATAGCAAAGTCCTTTAGATTTGTAGAAAGCAAATGACAATTGCTGGTTGTTCTTTAAAGAAAAACATTGTTGGGTGGTGAAATTTTTGGCAGACACACCTCCTTGTCCCGGTGGCGGAGAATATGGGAAACCCGACGCGGGCTAACCACTCTGTGAAGGTTCGATCCCTTCCCCAACAGCACGCTAAACGCAAGGTTTAGTTTTTATCCTGTAGGATGGTGAAATTTTTGGCAGACACACCTCCTTGTCGCGGTGGCGGAGAATATGGGAAACTCTTAGCAATAAGAATAACCACTCTGTGGAGGTTCGACCCCTTCTCCTACAGCTCTTCTCATAATTTAGGTTTATAATTGGTTAGTAAAGGCCCCCTGCCCATCAGGGGGCTTTGCTGTTTTAAAGATTTTTTACTTCTTAGTGCCTTAAGGCGCAATTTAAGAACATACCCATCTTCAATCTAATGTAAAATCCACAAAAAAAGCCCCGGCATCAACCGAAGCTTTTCAAATACAATAACTATTTCCCCTTAAAAAAACTTAAAGCCAAGCGTAAGTGCCCATAGGTTTTGGCGCTGACCGTAGTTTTGGTTCACTTTGGTGAGGCCGCCTTCATACCGCAGATCAGCGGTAATATGCCCCAGGTCTAAACCGCCGCCTACCTGGTAGCCCAGCGTGCTGTTGCGGTAATCGCCGAAATCTTTATAGGCGGTGCTGAGATTGTTGGAGAAGCTGGTATTCTTATCCAGTATATACGTATAAATAGGCCCGGCATTAAAGTGTATGTTCAAGTTATCGCCACCAAACGATTTGCCCAATAATAAAGGCACGTTCAAATTGGTGAACCGTACTTTGCCGTTGTAGTCGGTGCCATTGCTGCTGCTTTCAAACTTACCGCCGCTGCTGCTGAGGTAAACTTCTGGCTGCAGGTAAAAACCGGTGCCTATGCGTGCCCAGGCACCTACCTGGTAGCCTGCAATACTCGATTCTTTCAGGTTGTCGGTATTTACTTTAGAAAAATTTACGCCCGCTTTTGCTCCTAACGAGAACTGCGCTTTGGCGCTTACTGCCGCCACGATCATAATAGCTATGCTCAATAAACACTTTTTCATGGATTTGTAGTTTAGTTAATAATCGGTTTGATGCCGCTTAATGCTAAAAGTTTAACCGTAAGCTGCATAATTAACGCATGCCCCACTGTATTTTTTATATTTTTGCTAAAATAAATTGTTTTATGGCAGAGATCAGCATCAGCAATAAAGAGTGGGAACGCATTAAGATAAAGGTTCAGCGCAAGTATAACAGCCTTACCGACGAGCAGTTACAATATACCGAAGGGCAGGAGGACAGCCTGATTACCCGTATGATGGAACTGGTAAACCGCGACCGGAACTATATAGTGTTCACCCTCAAAAAAGCTTTGGCGAACATCGATAATAACCGCCTTTAAAATCAGTTAATTACAAAGGAGCCTTGTCCAAAGGAGAAGGGCTGAAAATTAACCGGGACGATTAACGTTCTCTCCTTTGGATAGGATTTAGGTGAGGCACAAAGGCATTTAGAACGATCATGGAAAAAGGCACTAAGAATAGTTACAAAAAACCGGCAATTATTGCAGGCGCATTTGCATTGGCCGTAGTAACATTTGGCTTTACCGACGATCTTTTCCAGATCAGTAAAAACCTGGATGTTTTTGTCTCGGTATATAAAGAGGTCAACATCAACTATGTGGATGATATCAACTCCGCAAAACTGGTAAAGACCGGTGTGGATGCCATGCTGGATGGGCTGGACCCCTACACCGAGTTTGTGCCCGAATCTGAAATTGAAGAGTACAAGCTGCATTATGTAAGCACCCAGTACGGGGGCATCGGCGCCAGCATTTTTGTGCGCGATAAAAAGGTCTTTATCTCTGATATATACACCGGCTTCCCCGCTCAAAAGGCAGATATCCGCCCTGGCGACCAATTGGTGAAGATCAACGACATCGACCTGGGCGGCAAAAATAACGACCAGGTGAGCCAATTGCTTAAGGGCAGTAAAGGCGCAACCATCAAGCTCCAGTTAAAGCGCGATAACGAAGCGCCGGTTGAAAAAAACCTGATGCGCGATGAGATCAAGCAGCCCAATGTGGTTTACTCGGGCATGGTGGATGGCAACATGGGCTATATCAAGCTCAATAAATTCCTGGAGAACTCTGCCGACGAGGTAACCAGCGCCCTGGTAGCCATTAAAAAGAACAATCCCAACGGGATCATCCTGGATCTGCGCTCCAACGGCGGCGGCATTTTGCAGGAAGCCGTTAAAATAGTAAACCTTTTTGTGCCCAAGGATGTCACCATCGTATCGCAAAAGGGTAAGATCAAAGAAAAGAATTTTACGTACAACACCGTGGCTACGCCTATGGAGCCCAACCTGCCGCTGGTAGTGCTGGTGAATAGTCGCTCGGCTTCCGCGTCGGAAATTGTTGCAGGAGCTTTGCAAGATCTCGACAGGGCCATTATCATTGGTCAGCGCAGTTACGGTAAGGGCCTGGTGCAGCAAACTTTCCCGCTGCCCTATAACAGCCTCGTAAAAATTACCATTGCCAAATACTTTGTGCCCTCGGGCCGCTGCGTGCAGGAACTGGATTACGCCCATCGTAAAGACGATGGCAGCGTGATCAAATTTGCAGATTCGCTGCTGCACGAGTACAAAACCAAAAACGGCCGCTCGGTTTATGATGGCAGCGGCGTTTACCCGGATATTTTGGTAAAGCAGGAACGTTTTGCCAATATCACCACCGCGCTGGTAGGCAAGCTGCTCATTTTTGATTATGCTACCCAGTACCGTAATGCGCACCCGCAAATTGGCGACCCGCATGCCTTTGCCTTAAAAGATGCCGAGTATGCCGACTTTACCAAATACCTGTCGAATAAAAATTACACGTACAGTACCGCGTCGGAAAAGATCCTGACCCAGCTGAAAACTGAAGCCACCAAAGAAAAGCAATTCCCCGAGATCCAGGCAGAGTATGATGTGCTAAAAGCTAAAATGGCGGCCAGCAAGAAGAATGACCTCCAGATCCATAAAGACGAAATAAAACAGGTGCTCGAAAACGAGATCGCCTCCCGATACTATTACGAAAAGGGTCGGTACGAAACCAACTTTAAGTACGATAAAGAACTGGCGCAGGCTGTAAAAACCATGCAGGATAAAACCCAGCTGGCTTCCATCCTCAAAGGCGAAGGTAGCTTCAAAGTCATTGGCAAACCTGTATTGGCCATGGCTGGTAAAAAAGAAGACAAAGATCAGGAAGATTAACACCCATGATGCTTGTCATTAAGTTACCGGACTAATTTATAGCGGTTTGAATAACGATTATAGCTGCTATCTGAACAGTATCCCGGACCTGCAGCCTCCAGGAAAAGATAAAATTAATGCAGCATTCGAAAAAGGAGTAAGGCAAATAAAATTAACTGTAACTAAATATTTTTATCTTTCGTATAAAAGGTAGTTTAAGAGTTAGTTGCAGTTCAGTTTTGTTAAGTTAAGGCCCGGGTATCAGTACCAGGGCCTTGCTTTTTTATAGCACTCGGGGTGTATTTTGCCCATAAACGCCTGATGTACTGCCCCTCAGTACAATGAATTGAGCAGCTAAGCTGGCAAATTTGCGCAACTATTCACATATTCAGGCCAATCACCGTTGTGCTGCCAGCTCCCTGCAATTTCTCCTTATTTTTACCCTGCAACTAAAATTTTACTTTTTGCGATATGACTAGAAACGTACTCAAATTATCTGTTCAAATGGCTATGCTGGCCACTATAGCCTGCCTGCCATGTTGTAAAAAAGCCGATGCGCCAGATGCGCCGGCAAATGTAAAGCTGATGAGCGTTACCAAAGTGAACTCGCTCGAAACTGCAAATGATGATTTCTCGACAATTACCTGGGGGACGGCAAAAGCACAACCTATAGCTACACATGAGCTTCAGGGCGAGGTGGTGCAAGGCAAGCTCTATATATTTGGTGGGTTCGATGTCAACAAACGGCCACAGTGGACGCCAACTAAACGCGCCTATGTTTATAACCCGGTTACCGACGCATGGGCGGCTATCAAGAGCATGCCGCATGAACCTTCCGGGTCTAACTTTGGCGGTGGCACGCACGTTGCGGTTACAACCGATGGGGTAGATATTTACCTGGCGGGGGGATATACATCCAACGCCGCAGGTACCGGCCAAATATTTGGTACCAAACAGGTTTGGAAATACAACGTTGCCCAAAATGATTACAGCAAAATGCCCGACCTGCCACAGGGCCTTGCTGCCGGGCAGCTGCGTTTTTTAAATGGCAAGCTGCATTATATCGGCGGGGCCAACATGTCCCGTTTAGATACCAATATTCATTTGGTGTTAGATCTGAATAATTTAAGTGCCGGATGGCAAACGCTGGCACCGCTGATCAATGCGGTAAACCACCCGGGAGCGGCTATTTTTAACGGCAAAATCTATATTATGGGTGGCTCCCATAATCAAAATGAAGATTCGGTACCACAGAAAACGCTCCAGGTTTACGACGAACAAACAAACACCTGGACAAAGCTAGCCGATATGCCAGTCGCTATCGATCATATCTTATCTTCAGTGGTGGTGTACGGCAACCGTATCATTGTACTTGGCGGCCAAACCGCACACAACACACCGGGAAAGCAAGTTTTTGCGTATAGCCCGGCAACCAATGTATGGTCGGTATTGTCGCCGATGCGTGCAGCAAAATCTGCAGGAGTAGCAGCCATATTTAACGGCAATATTTACTATACCGGGGGCAACTTTTCTGCTATCAACTATAAAGGTATTCCGGTTACCAATACCGTTGCTACCGAAATATTTCCTTCGGCAGATGCGTTTGTGCGAAACGGCAGTTTCGGCGCAGCTAATTACGGAAGCGATACCTCCCTGTACATCAAAGGCGCTACCTCGAATAACTACCTGCGGTCTGCCTATTTAAAATTTTCACTGGCTGATATCAGCGTGGTTAATTCAGCTACGCTGAGTATTTATGGCAAAAACACCGATAATACCAACAGCCTTACTTTATCCAGTTTCGGTGTCGACGATGATAACTGGTTGGAGAACACCCTGTCATTTACCAACGCACCGCAGCCCTTACCCGGCGCGTTAAGCGTTGCCGTAGTGGACGGCCAGGCAAAACGGATTGATTTTGATGTTACCGCCTTTGTAAAAGCGCAGCTTGCCGGAGATAAAAATGCGAGCTTTGTTATCAAAGACGCTGCAAATAAAAATATCACCGTACAGTTTAACAGTAAGGAAAATGCCGGCAACAAGCCGGTACTGGTTATTAAATAAGTTAAAATTTAAGCATCCAGGCACTTCACCCCCGGGTGAAGCTGTCCATCAGCAGAAATCGACCCGTAAGCTTCCAAGCTTACGGGTCGATTTATTAAAATCGTTTGTTAGTAGTATGCGGTTCTCGGGATAGCTTACCAATGTTGGTGTCCAAGTATGGTTTGTTGTGGCGGAGAAGGAAGGCAAAGATTCCGAAAATTAGGCATGCTATTATTTAAGCTGTTGGGCAATGCCTCCGGCCCGGGCTTTGCAGGGCTCCGCTGCGCTCCGGCCCTTCGGGCTAAACCCTTACAATCCCTATTGCTGGAGCTGCGCTTGCGTTGGGGGAGCTTTGCGGGTATCGGCAGGGTTGCCACGTTGCATGCAGGCTGATGAGCGGGGATGCTGGCGGTAGTAGTAGTTCGCGTTCTCAACAGCCAGTAATTGCGAGGCACTAATCAATCTATAGGCGTGTGGCGAGCGGCTTTGCAGGCATATAAGTGAATATGCTTTCGTTAGCGTGTAGAACACACTAAATACGCATGCGGCAGCAACGGGCAGTATTTGCTTTAGGTAGCGGGAGAAAAAAGGCAGAAGGAAATAGCAGCTTAAAAGCTAATGAAATTTATCTGTCAATGTTTAATAATCCAACCTATCGCGTTCTGCTCTTTCATCTTCCTGCTTGGCCTCGGTTGCATATCCTCGTGCGCGGCTTCCAAAAACCGCCGCAACTTTAGGGTATTTTGCGGCTTTCTCTGCCGCCAGTTTTGTAAAATACTCCGTTAAATTCCACTCCCTTATGCCGCCGTCAAAAGGCCCTCGAGTGGAAAAACCCCGTTTATTATAGCAAGCAACGCTAAAACCGGATAAAATTTCCTCGGTACTAATTGTTTCAATCACATGACATATTGGTTCAGGTGGCCAACTGATAGCGATCCCTTCTTTCATTTGTATATTAGGTTCGGGATATTCTGCAAGAATTTTGCCAATCTGATCATCTGCTATTCCTAAGAGATGGCTTTTCTCAGCCTTTTCCCGAACTGTATTTACCCAAGAATTTAATTTTGCCTCATCAATTGTTTCATCCTTATTTACGCCAGGTATTGTTTTCCAGTGGTAAAGTAAGCTGGAGGCTTGTTGGGCCATGCTACGTTTTAACAACGCTTCTGATTCATCTTCTTTATTTTCCTCAACTTCTTCTTTACCTTCAGTAATATCAGGCTTATATAGTAAAGAAAGCACCGCTATAAAAAAATCGGGATCTTCTGCCATTGCCTTACTCAATCGAGGTGTTTTGGTATCGCCATAGGATGAACCTAATAATGGCATGTACAACCATTCCAGCGGAATCATAACTGAATTATCCACCTCGTTTCGTTTTTCTAGCTCCTCGAACAGATGGTTGATATCGTAACTATCCAAGTGGACGTTTGGCTCCGGTTCATTTTTTAGATAATTCTGTAACACCTCAATAATTAACTCGGTGGTGATGTGTTCGACATTGTGGCTGATGCCATAAATGGCGCTTGCGAAACGTTTATATTGAATCAGTTTTCTGATTACAAAGTCCCAGCTTTTCTCGGCGATGTAAAACATATTGGAATCAACTAATTTCCAATATGTATCTATCAAATTTTGGTCTTTAGTGCTTTCGATAAATTCCCAAATAGCCTCTTCGGCCCGCAACTTCAAGAACATTTTGGCAAGGTTTTCTGAACTAAATTCCTGTTTTTGCAGGTCATCGTATAGCGCAAATACCCACTCTTTAGATTCGCTGAAGAATTTACGTTGTAAAAAAGTCTGAAATAAGACCAGTTTTTTATCCTCGGCATTTAAAAATTGAGCTAAGTGATAAATTTCGTCAATATTGGTAATAACGTTCGCTAAGGTAAAACCCAAAATATGAGCCTGTTGGTCGCCCACGCGTTCAATTAACTCAAGGATCTTCGCGAAACCATACTTTGTATAAACCTCTTTTAAAACATCATTTCTTTTTAGCTGCAATTCTTCCGCTTGCTCAGAGTGTGATACACTTCTTATTTTACCCTCTAAAAATTGAGGCCAGTTATCTTTGAAAAGCCACCATATTTTTTCTATATCGTCCTCGGGTTCAAGGTTTTCGTAAAGTTTTTCATACCGCTTCAAAATCTCCTCGGGTAGTGACCGTTCCGCGGTTGGATAAGACCGATGATGGCCAATTAGTTTTCTTAATTTATCCCGGGTTTCCGTGCCTTCAAATTTAATTTTAGCCATCCGCTCTTGCATAAATTCCAGTAATTTTTCCCGGCCGAAGTATTCAATGTTCACCGATTTTTCAACCAAGCAAATAAATTGGGTTTCAGAATCGTCGAACTTCTCCAGTAATAACTCCAGCACTTGTTTGTAAGTATTATAAATTTCTTCATATTCCATACTGTGCCGGCGTGGCTGATCGCTTAACCGCCACCGCATTTTATGAATATGCCCCGCTGAACTTCTGCCGCCTTCGGGCAACATTCGGGTCAGTATCGTCCAACTGATCTCTTTGTGATTGTTTTGCAAAAGACGCAGCGCATCAGTTCGTGCGTGAAGTGGAGCAAAGGTTTGCGGAAACCAAGACCTGAAAATACCATATAAGCTGTTGATCGGCCTGTTCTGTAATCTGCCGCCAGGGTCTTTCTCTGACAGATGCCCTAAAACTAAGGTCACCCTGGATAAGTACTCCGGCATCCAGGCAAGGCCTTTCAATGCCCATAATAATCCTGTATAATAGGTTTGATTATCGAAATACCCAGGCTCTTCATCAAACAGCTGAATAATCGGCGAAGGGTCAAGTTTAAGCAAGGCTTCAACGCAAGTCATAAAAGCGCTCGGCGATGCTTCGGCAATTAAAGAGAGGTCATGGTCAAGCGAACGCCACATATCTAATTTGTCGGTGTTTAATAATTTATGTATCAAACCATCCACCCAGCTACCAGCTTGCTCTGGTACATCTAAACCTAATTTTTCGCCATACAGGGAACTCAATATCAAAGATTGTATCAGACCCTCTCTCAACCATCGCGAATAAATGGCTTTAATACGGTACCAACCTGCCTTATGCCGATCTTCAGCAGATAAATCAAGCTTTTGATCGATAGTTGTAAGCACCGTCAAAAATGCTTCAGCTACTCTTTTAAAATCGTCTTTTGTTAAATATCGGCCAGCATGTGTCCAGGCATCCATGGGCGATGTTAAACGCCACGTATTACCAATTTTTACAACGGGTGAATCAGGGCTGAAACACCATGGCTGTAAGCGTTTGATGTAAACCTCGTATTCCTCACCTGCAAGCATGGCAATCATTTTCCGATCTCCCTCAAACTCTTCGTTCCATCTGCCAGCAAGAATAGCCGGTAGAATTACGTTCACATTTTCCGATAGCGACCATTGCGGGTTAAGGCGCTGAAAATCCAGCTGTCGGCGAACGACAATTAAGTTACGTGCGGATTTTTTGGAAACTTCCTCAGCTTCAGCTTCGGTCATTCCCGATTTTACCATTGCCGCAACAAAAGCGTCACGTTGTAACGGCGGCAATATGATTTTGTCAGACCATGCATTAGTACGATCAAGGCCAATCGGCACAATAACAGTATGACCTTTATGCTTCGCGCGGTTCAAAATTCCATCATCGTCGAATCTGCAAATCAAATACAGAGGCTTACCAATGATCAATAATTCTCTGAAAGCCTCTACACTGTCGACGATTATACTCCTTGAAAAAAAATCTTCCGTGCGTTGTGGATCGTTTAAGAAGGTGGCAACAATAAAAGCTAGTGCTTCTTCCCTCGAATTACCCTGAATAGCGATAATATCGGGCACACTACACTTCTCAACAAGTGTTTTCGAATGTTCACTTCGTCCACCAAGAACTACATCCGGCACAAAATTGATTCGATTTCCTGTAGACCACTCTTCCCAAAAATCATCGGCAGGTTGGATGCCCTCGGACGGCAATATGCCTAAATGCTTAATAGCAAGCCAAGATCCGACCGTCGGGGCAAGATCGAGCCATTCTTCTAAATCCTGCGCGTCATAAACTCTGACCTCTTTCCAAACACCCTCGGCATTTCTCGCATCAATCCATTCCTGTTTTTTTGTCCATAACCTTGGTGTAACAAAAATGTAAGTTGTATTTTTGGTGTCGACACCTAATGGAGCTGCTGACCGCTTGGTATAATCGTCGTCAGCCTTACCTTTAATGTCAGAATTGGCCCCAAATTCCCAAACTGACAATCCGAGCGGGAGACGATCAGTTTCTTCATAAACCTCAAGAATTCCATCCCAACCACCAATTAATACATTTTCACCGGATGGAAAGCTGATACTTGTGATAGAATCCGAGGTTGCACGAATTAATTTTCTTACCAACAACGGCAAATACTCCTGACAATCCCGGCGTTGAGCCCAGTTTCTGATATGAGTAGTGTCAATCCATTTCATAAGTAAAATCAGTTTTTATTTAATAATAAAGACATACCAACCCACCGTCAATAAATTCGGGAGAATGTAAAATCCGCTTTAATTAAGCACAAAAGTTATCGAGATGATCTAAAAAGGTATAATTAGTGACGATTAGGTACTGTAAAGCTATAATATTAATTGTGGTTATTTAATATTAAATACTAACATTATACACCTGTCTCTCCTGGCCCCGAAAGGTCTCTTGAAAAATGACCCTGGGGACCCCAACCCACTTTTACTTCCCGCTCAGCAACTTCTCCAGTTTCTGTTTGCTTTCAGGGATGGCGGCCAGCGTAAGGGCCTTTCGGAAGCTGGCGATGGCTTTTGCTTTATCGCCGGTTTTAAGGTACAGGTCGCCCAGTGAGTCATAACAATTGCCGCTGCCGGGGTTGTTGGCAATGTTGAGTTTAAATAGGCGTTCGGCCTTTGCAAACTGGTTGTTATTCAGCATTTGGTAGCCGAGAGTGTTTACCTGGGTTTCGTCGGGTTTAACCGGGTAGCCCATTTGCCGGGAAACGTTTTGGTAATGTGCAACCAATACGGAGTCTATTTTAAAAGCAGGATTTTTTAGTTCGCTCTCGTAAATTTTGAGTTTGTAGAAGCCGAAAACAAACCGGAGCGCATCATATTCGCCAATCAGCCGCACAGAAGGGTGGTTGTCATCTTCGTAAAACTTTTCCTGGAACCGCAACTGGTTCTTTGTGTTTTTAGCCAGCACTTTAATAAATGCTAAGCTGCTGCGGATAAGTGCGGTTGTACCGCTGGTGTCTTTCTGAACCATCAGCGTGTCTACGCCTTTCTCCATCCGGTTGGCCATGGCCATAAACAAGGTTTTCCCCTTGTAATTTTGCATGGGCAGGATGGTCTGGGCATCGCTCACTGTTTTATTATGATCCCACCACAGGGAGGCTTCGAGGGAAACATAGGCATTAAATAAATTGGGCTGATGCAGGAAGGTGTTCATCACCGTTAGGCCGCCAAGGGAATGGCCGATCAAAGTTTTATAGCTGGTAGTAGGATAGGTGGCATCGATATAGGGGATGAGTTCTTTCGCTACAAACGCCATGAACTTTTCGCCATTGCCCACCACGCCGGGTAATTCTTTGTCGGTACCGATGGTTAATTCGGTCAGCCTGTCGATAGGGATGATACCCACCACGATCAGGGGCGGACAAAGGCTGGATTCGGCGAGGTGTTCGGTAATGCTTACAACGGTATTAAAGTTTTCGCTTCCGTCCAGCACATAGATCACGGGGTAATGCCCCCGGTCTTTAATTTTGTTTCCGCCATTGCTGTTAGGGATATGGATCCAGATTTTACGCTGTTGCCCCAGGATCTTAGACGGTAAAGTTTCCTCAAACCCGGTGTTGAAAGGGCTGTTTTCCTGTGCGCTGGCACAGATAGCAGTTAACAGGAGAATAAGGGAGCAAAATGCGGACCTTAAAACGGTTTTTTTGTTTTGGGCGGGTAGAAAGTACTTCATTCAGTTTTGGATATTTGTTTAAACAGACACCGGTTTGCTGCCGGTGTTACAAATTACCTGTTTAAATAAGCATGTTTTAACCATGGCGCTTATAATTTTAACAATAACATATACTGCAACTAACCCACAGTTTACATTTAATAGCGTTTTTAGCAAACAACTACTATGAGTAAAATTCTATTGGCCCTTACGGCCTTCGTGCTGGGCACAAGCCTTGCATTTGCACAGTCACCCAACCCCAATTACAGCTTAATTACCGGCGGCAACTGGTTAAAAGCTAAAAATTACTACTTGCTTACGCTGCTGGAGCAGGATGCAGCAACAAACGCCCTGCTCAAAGCCGACCCGGAGCTGGCGCTGCTGACACAAAAAAAGCTTGGTGCATTACAAACATCGCTGACTACCTGTAAAGATGCGCTTTGCCTGCCTGCACAGTTAAAGTTTACCGATGAAGAGATCAAGGCCGTTGGTGAGCGCCTGCGCAGCTTGTATAAAACCGGCAACGCGCTGGGTCAGCTGGTGAAAACACAACTGGCGCCATCGGGTACGTACATTTTATATAACACGGGCACCCCTGCCGATCTGCTGGTGAAAGCCTGGGAGCAGGATGCCGCTGCCGTTAATAATACCATTGCCATTTATGCCGAAGGGAAAAAGCCCAACTACCCGGCTATAGATTCTATTAGTTATAACATTAATGCCAGGGCCTACTACACGTTGATGTATGATTGCAGCACCGCTGTACTGGCCGATGTTAAAAACACGCGCCTGTTTTTTGAACCCGCCCTTAATGCCGCATTAACTTACCTGGATATCAACGAAAGATGGGATGCTGCGGGCTATGAACCAATGGCTGCCACGGCTAATAAAGCAGCTGCCGACCGCGTGAAGACCATTCAGTGGGCGAAATTTGCGTACACGCACATCCTGGTGCCGGGCGCCGGGCCGGATAACTTAACCACGCCTTTAAGCGGCGAGGGTATGCTGCGTTGCCGGCTGGCCGCTGTGCAATACCGGCTGGGCAAAGCGCCGTTCATCGTGGTATCGGGCGGGGCGGTGCATCCCTTCAAAACCAAAAATAACGAAGCGGTGGAGATGAAGCTTTACCTGTTAAAAACCCTGCACATCCCCGAAAGTGCCATTATTATAGATCCGCATGCCCGCCATACCACCACCAATATCCGTAATGATGCCCGGCTGGTGTTCCGTTATGGGATTCCGTTTGATAAACCGGGGTATATTGTTACCGATAAGTCGCAGATGGATTTTATCATGACGATGGCCCCCCGCTGCCAGAAAGAACTGAACTACGTACCCTATAAACTGGGCAAGCGCATCAGCGAAACCGAACTGGAATTTTACCCGCTGGTGGCTGCCTTACAGATAGACCAGGACGAGCCGCTTGATCCGTAGACCCAGCACCATGAAAAATAAACTGCCCCTGATTACTTTGCTGTTCGCCGTATTGTGCGCTTTTACCGATGCGGGTATTGTTACTAAGCTAACCAAAACGGTCACGGTAGATTCGGTTGGTGCCAGCCAGGGTATCTCCTACCAAAAGGGCCGCATTTTTTTATACGGCGACCGCGAAGTGGGGATGCTCCGCGAGTATAGGCTGATGAACGATAGCCTGGTGGATCTGCACCGCGAGGTAAAGTTTACACAAAACGGCCGGGATGTAATTAACCACCCAACCGGGATTGCTTATAACGGCAGCTCGCCCACGTTTATCGGGAATTCTATCCGCCTGAATAAAGAGGGCACCAAATGGCGGGCCGTTATTTATTGTGTAGACTGGAACGCGTTGCTTAAAACCGGCACACTGGACGGTACGCTGCTAAATACCATAGATGATGATGCCTGCATACAGGGAACCCGCCCGGAATACGTTAAGTATAATGGGAAGTGGTACGTTGCCACGGCAGACTATGGCGACCACGGCAACGAGGTAAGGCTTTATGACCCCGAAAAGCTAAAGACCGCCAAAAAAACCAGCGACCCCGGCGTGCTGTACAAAAAATTCACCTGCACCCCATGGGTACAAAACCTGCATTGGGTAGCTGATAGGGGCATACTGGTGCTGGTACAAAATAAAATGCAAGGCCGCCAATGGCGATTTACTTATATAAACCTTGAAAAATCAATAGCAACAGGAAGCCAGGTAGTTGTACAAGTTACCGACGGCATTGACCGCGCTGATGAACTGGAGGGTTTTGCTTTTACGGGCAGCCGGAACAAGGGTATAGCTGTAACATCGGCACGAAAAAATAATGTAAATTTCACCGCCACGGATTGGTAATGCTGATTGCCCTTTAATAAAAAAGACTAACTCAAAAGGTTGGTCTTTTTTATTTTAAGTTAATATAAACTTAACTATTAGGTAGCCTTTGCTTAAGATGGGTGGTTTAGCTTTGTCGCAATATTTACACTAATACTTGTCGCCGCTTACTATTATTTTAACAGAAGCGGCTTTTTATTTAAATAATATTAATTATCCGGTTGGAAATTAAGCGATTGCCTATGTAACACTAACTACTTCCCTGCCCTTTAAAACAGAAAAAACCGGAGAATGCGTCAACATCCCCCGATTGAGGTCAACCATCTGAATAACTAAAAGCGCTCGCATGCTTTTCTGTCATTTTCAAACAATTAACATTTAAAACTATGAAAAAAAAGATTACTCATGATCTTTTTAATTCGGTTACCGTAAAACGGTTCCTTTTTATTTTCTCGCTCCTGCTCATCACCTGCAGTTTTAACGCCAGTGCCGCCATCCAGGTATCCGGTACCGTTACCGACGAAACCAACCAGCCTTTGCCGGGAGTAACCGTAAGGGTAAAAAACACCACCACAGGTATAACTACCAATGTAAGCGGTAAATATACCATCACTGCCGAACCGGGTGCTATCCTTACCTATTCGTTTATTGGCTATGTTACCCAGGAGCTGCCGGTAAACAGTTCGGGTGTGATGAATGTAAAAATGGCGCCTCAGGCAAACATGCTGAACGAGGTTGTGGCCATTGGTTACCAAACCATCCGCAAAAGTGATGTAACCGGTTCTATCGCCAGCGTTAAAGCCAGCGATCTGAATTTATCTGCCCCAACTTTGGGCCAGGCATTGGCCGGTAAAGTAGCGGGTGTGCAGGTATCGCAAACCAGTGGTGCACCATATGCCAGCACTAAAATCAGGGTGAGAGGGGTAGGCTCTTTTAATGCCAGCTCCGATCCTTTATATGTGATTGATGGTTACCCTGCCGGTAACGATATCTTTATCAACCCCGAAGACGTGGAAAGTATCGACGTATTGAAAGATGCCGCCTCTGCTGCCATTTACGGCTCGCGCGGGTCTGGCGGTGTGGTGTTGATCACTACCAAAAAAGGGAAAGAAGGAAAAGGTAAATTTGAGTACGCCGGGCAAACGGGCATTAACCAGTTAGGCAAAAAAGTAAAATTGCTCAACTCGGACCAGGCTGCACAATTACTTATCGATGGCCGTAACAACAGTTATAAAGACCTTTGGATAAACGCCGGCAAAACCTGGAACGATGCCATGTTTTCTGATGCCAATGCCACCCGTATCACCAATGTGGGTAACGCGGGCAGTGTAAGTATCCCTACAGACCTGTATAACTTCGGCACGCAATCGCTGATCCACCAAACGGTAAACACCGACTGGCAGGATGAGCTTTATCGCAATGCCTTCACTCAAAAACACAGCCTTTCGTTCTCCGGTGCTTCAAAAGATATCCGGTACTACGTAAGCGGTGGTTACCAGAAACAGGACGGTATCATCATCTCCACCGGTCAGGAACGGATTAACTTCCGGACCAACATCGATGGCGATGTGAGCAAGAAGCTACATGTTGGCGCTAACATCTCCTACACGCAAAACACCAATCGCGAAGCGCAGGAAGGCCGTTTTGATCATGGAGCCGTATTGGGAGCCCTGATCTATATGCCATATTTGCCGGCCTACAACGCCGATGGCTCATACGCTACCAACGCCGAGGCTTCACAATCTGCTGCCTACGGTTACCAGGGTATAGAAAATCCGCTGGCGCTGGTTACCCGTACTAAAATTACCCGCAAAGGTTACCGCAGCACCTACAACGCTAACGCAGTGTATAACATCCTGCCGGGCTTTAATGCTAAAGTTAACCTGGGTACCCAAACCTACAACGAAAAGTACGATTATTACCTGCCTACCAGCCTAAGCAGCGGAGCCTTCGCTCCGGGTTCTACGCAATCTGTCGCGGCAGCAACGGCTACGGCACAAAATATTACCCAGTCAGATCGCCTGGCGGAGTTCACCCTGAACTATAAAAAAGAGTTTGGCAAACATCACCTGGATGCATTGGCCGGTTATACCGCCCAAATTACCAACAACGACGTGATCAGCGTAAGCGCTAAAGGGTTCCAGAATGATAACATCCCGGAGATTACCGGCAAAGGTGCTGATGCCAGCTTCTTTACCCTAAATAATACTACCGGTAAATCGGCTTATACGCTGCTATCCTACCTGGGCCGTGTTAACTACAACTACGCAGGTAAATACTTCCTTACCGGTTCCTTCCGTGCCGATGGTTCTTCACGTTTTGGTCCATTGAACAAATACGGTTATTTCCCATCGGTAGCTGCCGGCTGGACACTCTCGGAAGAGCCGTTTTACCACAACTGGCTGGGCGACCAGTCTACCGTTAAGGTACGCGCCAGCTGGGGCCTCACCGGTAACTATAACATCCCTAACTATGCTGTACAACAAACACTGGCCAACCCTACAGGCGCAGTGTTCGGTAACAACACCATTACTACAGCAACCTATGCAGGCGGTATAAAAGATCAGAAACTGAGCTGGGAATCCACCTCGCAGTATAATGCCGGTATCGATATCGGGTTATTCCGCGGCCGTTTGTCTATCCTTGCCAACTACTACTTAAGCTACTCGTACAACCTGCTGTATAACCAGCCTATTTCGGCTATATCGGGCAGCACCACCATCCTAACCAACCTGCGCGATTCCAAGATCCGCAACACCGGTTTCGATCTGCAATTGGATGGCCGTATCATCCAGTCGAAAGATTTCACCCTGGGCATGAGCGGTAATATCTCGCTTAACCGCAACAAAGTGGTTAAATTGCCTTCCAATAACACCATCATCATTAACGGTGCGGAGCGTTCTTACTTAACCAACATTACCACGCAGGGCCAGCCGGTGGGTATGTTCTATGGCTTCACCGTAGGCGGTATCGTAACTCCGGAGAACATTGCTAAAGTTGCACCTTCGGCTTCTTCAACTAACTCCGTTAAACTGGGCGACCTTTATTTTGTAGATACCAATGGCGATGGCAAGGTAAACGATGCGGATAAAACCGTTATCGGTTCACCTTACGCTAAGTTCACTTACGGTTTCTCGTTAAACTCTTCCTACAAGCGTTTTGATATCGGCGCATCCTTCAATGGTTCGTACGGTAACAAAATACTGGATGGGCAGGATTATTATTTGTACAACATGGAAGGATCCGGCAACCAGTATGCAGATGTAGCCAACCGCTACATCAACGAGGCCAACCCGGGTAACGGTTTGGTATACCGTGCATCGCGCGGGGGTACGCAAAGTAACAGCACGCGCTTATCCACCTTTTACCTGCAAAGCGGTTCGTACTTGCGTTGTACCAACCTGCAGTTGGGTTACAGCCTGCCAACAGGGCTGCAAAGTGCATTGGGTATTACCAAAGCCCGCATTTTTGCCAGCGTAGTCAATGCATTTACCATCACCAAATACAAAGGTTACAACCCCGATGTTGATTATAACTACTCGGGCAGTGCATCAAACAATACCCAGCCGGCCAACCTGGCGCCTGGTATCGATTATGGTGCCTACCCGCTCGTACGCTCGTTCAACCTGGGTGTAAATGTTACTTTTTAATTATTAAAGGAGATCACAGAGATGAAAAAGAAATTAATAGCTATAGTTTGCCTGGCCGCATTGGTAACCATAAGCCCGGCTTGTAAAAAAAGCTTTTTAGAGCAAACCGACCCCAACGCAATTACGCTGGCCAATAACTTTAAAACGCCGAACGATATCCTGCTGGCGGTTAACGGCATATATGAATCCTTGCGCAGCGGTAACAACATCGGCGAAAGCAGCGACCTGTGGACCGATCAGCGGTCTGACGATACCGGCACCAACGACAACCAGAGTAACGCAGGTGAGCCTTTCCAATTCAACAACTTTTCTATACTGCCCAGCAACACCTATTTAAAAAGCCACTGGGTATCTTTATACGGAACAGTAACCCGCGCCAACGTGGTGTTAACGTACATAGATGCCGTGCCGTTTACCGATAACAACCTGAAGCTGCAATACGCTGCCGAAGCAAAGTTTCTGCGTGCGCTGGTTTATTTCCACCTGGTGCGCCTTTGGGGCGATGTGCCATTGGTAACTAAACAGCTGGCCTCTACCGAAGTGGCTGCAGCTACCTTCCGCGAAAAGCAATCCGTAGTGTACGCCCAGATCGTTGCCGATTTGAATGAAGTGATCAACAACAGCCCGCTGCCCAACCTGCAAAGCGGTGCCGGTATTGGCCGGGTATCAAAAGCGGCGGCTAATGCCCTGCTGGGGCAGGTTTATTTAACCATGGCCACCACCCAGGATGCCGCCAACCGTACCGATAATCTGACTAAAGCAAAAACGTTTTTAACGGCTGCTTATAACATGAAATCCTTCGGTGCGCTCAGCAGTATTCCTTATACCGATGTATTTGATGTCAACAAAAAATCTACCTGCCCGGAATTGATCTTCCAGATCGTCAACAAACAGGGAGATATTACTTACAGCTCCGGCATAGCCGCCAATTTCCAGGCCAAGGGCGAAACCATCAACTCGCAGAAAACAGCATCCGGTGTTGGTTACAACGTAACCCGCGACCTGGTGAACGAATACGAAACCGGCGACCCGCGTATGGCCTTCTCCGTAAAATTAGCCAACGACCCGATTGTAAAGGATTACTTTGTTACCAAATTTCGTGATGCAAGCGATGCCGCAGGTAAATTAGGCTACGGCGGTAACGACTGGATCCTGATGCGCTACGCAGATGTGATCCTGATGCTGGCAGAAGTGAACCTGTACCTGGGCGATAACGCATCGGCCATACAGTATATGGATATGGTGCGTGCCCGTGCCGGTGTGGTACCTTACGCAACCGCTATGGCCAACCCGGCCTACAGCAGCCAGTTCCCAACCTTAAAACTGGCCCTGTTGCACGAGCGCCGTGTAGAACTGGCGTTTGAACACCACCGCTGGTTTGATCTGCAGCGTTTCTTTACTACCGACGAATTGGTGACGTATTTTAAAAGCAAGTCGCAGGCTAACTTCGGTTCGGCACAGCTGGCAAACTTTACCACTAAGGACCGCTTTTACCCCATCCCGTTTGATGAGTACAAGCTCGACCCGGTGAAAATGTATCAAAACCCCGGCTATTAATCAGATAATAAGTAACTTAAAAAGGAGGATTTTTTCCTCCTTTTTTTTGTTCATCAACTAATCAACTTAAATGAGAATTATGAAAAGTATAGTTACCGGCTGCTTGCTGGCCCTAACCAGCCTTGCGGCTTCGGCACAAAATAAAGTAATGGTTACCGCCCACCGCGGCGACTGGCGTAACAACCCCGAGAATTCCCTCCGTGGCTTTCAGGCGGCCGCTGCCATGGGGGTGGATATGGTAGAGCTCGATCTGAAGAAAACCAGCGACGGCGAAATTGTGATCATGCACGATGTCACTATCGACCGGACCACTAATGGCAAGGGCAAACCGGCAGATTACACCTGGGAAGAGATCAGTAAGTTTGGTTTAAAAAACGGGCTGGGCCGGGTAACCAATAACCATATCCCCAAATTTCGCGACGTAATGCTTGCTCTTAAAGGCACAGGCGTATTGGTGAACCTGGATAAAAGCTATCCGTATTACCCGGAAGCTTATGCCATTTTAAAAGAAACAGGCACACTTAGCCAGGCCGTTTTTAAAGCCGAGGTCACCTATGCCGAACTCAAGCAAAAATATCCGCAACTGATAGACAGTATTACCTATATGCCCGTGGTAAACCTGGATAAACCCGGTGCCAAACAGGTAATTACCGACTATTTAAAAAACATGAAACCTTACGCTTTTGAGCTGAACTTCACAAAGGATACGGCTGCTGTGCTATCCGATAACAAATTCATCAGCAACAAGGGTGCAAAGGTTTGGATCAACTCCCTGTGGGCATCGCTCAATGCGGGCCATGATGACGATACCGCGGTAGAGGATGGCAATTTAAAGGATAGCTGGGACTGGATCGTAGCCCATGGAGCAACGGTGATACAAACCGACCGGCCGCAACAGCTGCTCGCCTATCTCCGGAAAAGAAAACTGCATAAATAACAGCCATTTGGCTCAAGCCTCATCAGATCCATTTATTTGCCAGGGTAACCAATAATGCACTGCCGAAACACGCAAAGGCGAGGGCACCCTCCCATCACCGGCAAACCCGCCTGTCCAAGTGTCCACACTTGGACAAATAAATTGTAAGCGTCCACGCTTACGTGTATGTAAAAATTGCGATATTTAATTCATATTCCGCAATGCCTCAACCGACGAGCTATATTTTGTAACCTTAAGGCGTAATTCAAATGCCCTTAGAAGATTAATTGATGCAAGTAAGCGTGGACGCTTACAAGGTTGGTATCCAAGTGTGGACACAACTAACGATACTAAATTCAATAGTGAAGTAAAGTCAGGTAAATTGCGGGCAAATACTCAAAAGTTAACTTTTGACCCGACTACGGGAAAATTGCAATAAATGAATGAAATTAATCAATTAGATCCTTGGCTGATTATTCAGAACAATGAATTTGAAAAAGCGATTAAATTAATTGACTTGGATTTTGAAAAAAATCGAAATCCTTTTGTGCTTCAAAATAAAATATTTGCATTATTTCATTTGAACAAATATGAAGATGCTATAATATTATCGGAGAAACTTATTGGGTTTCAAAAGGCAGAATCAGAGAATGCATTTAAATCATCAGGCATTGCAAACTGGATTCTTGGAAATACAGCTAAAGCAATGGAAGTATGGCAGCAGTCACAAAATTGTTTATACAAAGATGCTTCTGGAGGGGTAGAAATCCAGTTATTTTTATATTTTTCTGGTATAAAAACCGGGCAAGATAGTTTAAAGGCAGAAGCGGTAAAAACTGTTAAAAAACTTCTGAAATCTAAGCGCGCAACCAACTGGCCTGGCCCGCTTGGTCATTATTTGATAAATGATATTACTGATATTGAGTTGTTCTCTTATGTGTCTGCCATTCCTATATTTAAAGAAAGGCAGTTATGTCAGGCGCATTTCGTATCTGCTATTAAAATATTGGAAACTGGGAATAAAGATGAGTATTACAAAAAGCTTATGGATTGCATCAGTTACGGACCAAATTCTTATCTGGAACAAATGTATTATCTGGCGAAAGGGGAATTGGAAACTTCAAAATTATAAAACAAATGACTTTGATTATAACGAACCCGCCTGTCCAAGTGTCCACACCTTGACAAATAAATTGTAAGCGTTCACGCTTACGTGTATGCAAAAATTGCGATATTTAGTTCATTTCCCGCAATGCCTCAACCGAGGAGCTGTTTTTTTGTAACCTTAAGGCGTAAATTCAAATGCCCTTAGAAGATTAATTGATGCAAGTAAGCGTGGACGCTTACAAGGTTGGTATCCAAGTGTGGACACTTGGATAGGCGGGTAGTAAACCTTTTGGTTAGCTACTAAATGATTCAATATTTAAACTTCCTTCAATAGAGCCGACCTTTTGTGTTTGAAGTAGTATTTCGACTATCGCTGAAGGAATTTCTTCTATTTTCAAAGAGACTATTGGCTTGGCCACTAAATGATACTGCGTCGCTGAATAATTACCTAAAATCGTTTTGTCAAATGTATAAAGACCTTTTTTAGCCATATCTACGAAATCTGAAAGATAATTATCATTTATAGACCTTTTTGCGAGTTTCGTCTCTAAGTCAGGATTGATCACAATATTTCTTGTTTGTGGTAGGCTTCTAAAGTAAGTGGCTAACGCTTCAATATTTTCTTTTGACTTTGCAACTGACGCAGGTAATCTACCGCCTGCAGAAGCAATAAATCCAATTTCGCTGCCATTAGTGAAGAACCAATCTATGTCTAATATGGCTTGATCGCTCTCGTTAATCATCATATTATTAGTTTATTCAAATATCAGAGTTGACTTGTTATTTGATGTAAGTTTCAAATTACTCAAACTTGTGTTGTTTCTTCAAGTCTTGTAAACTAAAAGTTTTTATGGAAACAACTTTAAGTGTATCCCATTGAGGACTTGAACCTTTCCCATGATCTCTTTGTTCAACGTAGACATTATTTCCATCGATTTTACAGTATATAAAGCCATTTTCATCATCAAATGTGCCTAAATAGACTCTGAATTGTCTCCTCTTTTAAAGGTAGAGATTAGATTTTTCTTGCTCCTATTCGTACAACTGAATAATGCGACAAGTATGGTAAAAAACAAGATAAACTTTTTCATCATATTCCTAGATGTTATAAGTGAAGGGAAGAGTTTATTTTATAAAACCATACACCTGCTACGATAACGACGTTGTAGTTCAACGCCCACATAATTGTGGATGCGTCTGGAAACCCATGATCCCTGCTAAATAGCACGAATGGCAGTATGGTTAAAGCACTGCCAAAAAAACTTAAAACAGTTTTAAATGCAATTAGCGAGATAGAAAGTTTTAATAAAAAATAAGACCAAAGCCAGAACAATAGCCAGCTAATTGAAGAAAGAACTAATCCATAAAGGGTCGACAAGATTATGAAGAGAACACCCCCTTCTAAATTGGTTTGATTGTGCTTTGTAAAAAGATCGATCAGGAGAAACAATATAGGGCTTATAATAATACTTGTAAGCCATACTTTTAAACTGTAATACAGCGCTGTTCTAACCATAATTTAAATGGTGTAAGTTACAACTTTGGCCCAATGAATTAGCGAAGCAGCTCAATAGCACGTTTTAAAGTATAAATGGAAAATTGGATTCACTACTAGCTAAACAAAGCATTCATCATCGTTTTCATTTACTATATCATCATTTCCAAAAAATCTTAAATCTTTGTAATCTCCCTATAAAAGACATTCAATAAAATAAAATGGAAATGAGCTTCTGCTTAAAATTAATCACTTAACAATGATAAGTTATACAGTACTCGAGTTTACAATTGAAAACTATTAGCGTCAATTATAGTTTTTTGTTTCAAATGATGATTATACTTTTCAAGTAAGGAAATATACTTGTCTTTCCAGATTTCGTCATTGAGTGTCGCTCGTTGAATTTTGGGGGTGGGTTGAACTACCAAATTTGATTCCCCGCCTGTCCAAGTGTCCACACTTGGACAAATAAATAGTAAGCGTCCACGCTTACGTGTATGCAAAAATTGCGATATTTAGTTCATGTTCCGCAATATCTCAACCGACGAGCTATAATTTGTAACCTTAAGGCATAAATTCAAATGCCCTTAGAAGATTTATTGATGCAAGTAAGCGTGGACGCTTACAAGGTTGGTATCCAAGTGTGGACACTTGGATAGGCGGGTAAAATAAATAAGATTGGACAGTAAAAGATCAATTAATTGACATATAAAATATGTTGTTCTTTCGCATCATAGCCAGTTATTTCATTATTGCTTAGATTATTTAAAAGCCTTTCGGATGCAAAAATATCATTGTGAATAAGAGGAAAAAAAAAGAGATCAAAGTGGTTGTTTTTAATATAAATTTCTTCTGCATTTATTATGCTGCCAAACTCTAGTGATTTTTGTTTTTCGACTAAGTCGTTATAGGAAGTTATGATAATATCACCCTCTTTCATTCTAAAAGCGTTTGTTATGCCAAATGATGATTTTTCTAAGTCTATATCTTGAAAATCACGATTAACTAATTGTAAATAGTAATAATCTATTGTATTATTATTTACAATTAGTTCTGAATTATGGAACTTGTGTTGATTTAAATTATGCTTTTGGAAAACATTTCTTGCTTTTGTACTCATTAAAAGACCTGTAGCAGTAATATTACCTGCGCTAATTATATCGGTTAATATAGCTTCAGTCTTAAGTTCCCATTTTAAATCGGGAGTAAATGAAGGTAAAGAGGTATCTACCAACTTAGTCATAGAATTAGGTTCGTCATACCATTTTGAAGTATAACCCTTAGGTAGGCCTTCAGTTTGAAAGTAAGCCCCAATTTCTTTTTCGTTTGTAGATGCTGATAAAAGATAATACTTCATGTAATTCGTTTAACGATAGTATAATGTAGAAGATTTGACTTGTCAGTAAGTAGTTTATAATTATGGGATAAAATATAATAGGTTTTAAAGTTTTTTTATGGCGTAGCTACATTCTTTTGAAAGAAGTCTTTAAACTTCTTATTAGTGAGCATTTTCTCAATAAGTTTGAAGATGGTTTGTTTATCATCGTCGTCAAGCTGTTGTACCCGCCTGTCCAAGTGTCCACACTTGGACAAATAAATTGTAAGCGTCCACGCTTACGTGTATGCAAAAATTGCGATATTTAGTTCATATCCCGCAATATCTCAACCGACGAGCTATATTTTGTAACCTTAAGGCGTAATTCAAATGCCCTTAGAAGATTAATTGATGCAAGTAAGCGTGGACGCTTACAAGTTTGGTATCCAAGTGTGGACACTTGGATAGGCGGGGTAGTAGTTTTAGAGATTGTCAATTCAGAATTTTAATTCTTAACTTTCCTAAATAGAAAGCTTGTTCACACTATGCTAATCTTCAATGTCAATCAATACACTATAACAGTCAAAGATGCTACATCTCAAGACTTGGATAACCTGTCAGATTACGATGCATTATATCTCAATGATGACGGTTATAAACCTAACTCTATGCAAGCCATTCACCTACATAGGGATGGAGTACCATTAAAAAGCATACTGCTCGGTGCTAATTGTGGAGGAACAGGAGTATATGCCAATACAGCCCTGTTAGATGGTGACCGATTAATTACTTGCTGTTCCAATACAGTCTTCAGTCTTTCTGTGCAGTCATTAGAGATGCTTTGGAAAACAAAAGCAGATTGGGCTACTTGCTTTGCGGTCTATCAATACCAACAAGACTATATCATACATGGAGAAGTTGAGCTTTCAAGATTGGACAGATCAGGCAACATTGTTTGGCAACAAAGCGGTTCAGATATATTTGTCACACCTGAAGGAAGCAGCGAGATCATCCTGTTTGAAGATAGCATTGTTGTTATAGACTTTGATTACAGCAAGTATGTATTTGACTATGATGGCAATACTATTTCCTATACCAAAGCACATTAGCTCAAGTCATAATTCAGAATTTGTGTAGCCCCTATGAAGTTAAGAAATTGAGTTTTTCTGAATTGATTAAGTTTAATCTTTATAGCAATGCCTAACGACGCACCTGAACTATTATTTTTTCAAGGTATATACATCTTAGCCTTGACACTCATCATTAGGTACAGGCGTAAACATGGCCATACTGCCCCCGCCTGTCCAAGTGTCCACACTTGGACAAATAAATTGTAAGCGTCCACGCTTACTTGTACGCAAAATTGCGATATTTATTTCATGTCACGCAATGCCTCAACTGACGAGCTGTTTTTTGTAACCTTAACCGTTATCAACTGGATAGATGTTTTTACCAGGCGGCAATACAATGATTTTATCGTGAAAAACCTGCAGTATTGCCAGCAGCACAAAAAACTGAACATATATGCTTATGTAATCATGACCAATCATATTCATATGGTTGCCAATGTAACCGAGGGGTCACTAGGTGATGTATTGGGAGATTTTAAAACTTTTACATCGAAACGCATGGTGGAGATGATTGCTAGTAATTCGCAGGAAAGCCGGAAGGAGTGGATGCTGAAACAATTTGAGCTGGCTGGCAAATACAACTCTTTAAATACCCACAATCAATTCTGGCAAAACGGCAATCATCCGGTGTTGCTTTACTCACCGGATGTAATTCAGCAGAAAATAGATTACATACATGATAACCCGGTTAGTGCGGGTTTTGTAGGAGCGGCCCATGAGTTTTGGTACAGCAGCGCTAACCCGGAAAGCCCTTTAAAAATTATTTATTGATGCAGGTAAGCGTGGACGCTTACAAGTTAGGTATCCAAGTGTGGACACTTGGATAGGCGGGATCATAGTTCTACTACGTTTACTTATCCTGAAAAATTCAAAATTTCATTTAAAGTTGCGGAAAAATATTGATGTAAAAGATAAAAGTCCTGTCCGTCGACCATTAAACACATGGTCGACATTTTATCAACTTTCAAACCGTCCTCGTTAAATGGAAAGTCTACTCTTTTTAAACTTACGGTATTTTTAGGTTTTAACTTATTAACTGCAGGTATGTTTATAAACCATGTTTTAAAAGCGAACGTACTTATTTGGTAATCATTATCGTTGACAACAATAGACGAAATAATTCTATTCATGTATATTGCTTGTTTAAATGTCGACATATGAATGTAGATGCTAATGGGTACGGCTATTATTATTACATTAAATAGCGTTAGAAGGGTGTTGTCTAAATTCAAATAAAAGGCTGTACCGACAATTAAAAAAATAGTCAAGCCGATGGTTATTGAATATTTCGATTCTCTTACTTTTCTATTTATATAATTTTGTTCAAGTGAAGGGTCTGCTATGAATTTTTTTTCAATCATTTTCTCTTAGGTTGGGTAAAGTCCAGAATCACGCCAAAACGTATAATAGTTTATAACTATAGCAGTGGTATCGAGACTCCTACTTGCAAAAGACGACTTTTGACAGCCAAAATTTCCACATACCTCTCGACTGTCCAAGTGTTACATTTGGACAAATAAATTTGTAAGCGTCCACGCATACGTGTATGCCCAAACTACGATATTTAGTTCATATTCCACAGCCCCTCAACCGACAAGATCTATTTTGGAACCCTAAGACGGCGATTCATATGCCCCTTTGAAGATGATTAATTAACGCGGGCAAGCGTGGACGCTTACCCGGGCTGGTATCCAGGTGTGGACACTTGGACAGGCGGTTGTGCTTACTGATAGCTAAATCTTACATTTTTTACAAACCTTAAAGACAAGCCATCTGTTATAAAAAACAAAGTCACACTAAATCTGTGCATTATGAAATTAAGAATCTGTTTGAGTGGCCTGGCTATCTCCTTTGCGTTATTAGCTTTATCGCATGCCGATGCCAAATCCTTAAGGTCAAACCCTGGGCATTCAATAGCGGTTGCTCCGGCTGTTGAGGGCTGGTATTTCAGGGCCATAAGCGGCTATCCAACTGCTATTACATTTGAGCCGGTAGTACTGTTCAAAAACGGTGATTATTGGGAAGCAGGCGCGGAAACACTCGAAGGCTTAAATATCTCTGCTGATAAAAGTAAACACCCTAAAGCCTGGGGTAAATGGAAAAAACAGGGCCAGACCTTTTTACTGACCAATAATAAAGGCGAAGCAAGCGATTATAAACTTGGCGAGGGTAACTGGTTCCCGGAATATGCCTATACAGGCTCGGTTAAACTTAAACCGGCTTACGAAAAAGTAAGCGGCGGGGACTATGGTAATGGACTGAACGCCTTATCTGTTAAACAAATCACATTTTTGGATGCGACCCATTTTACTGAAGGCTTAAACGCAGGAATGTCAACAGGCAACGCCGCTGCCTGGAAAAAATCAGCGAGCGGCGGCACCTACCGCATCTCCGGCCATTCCATTGAATTTACTTATAACAGTGGCAAAGTTGTAAAGACATCTTTTGCGTTTGGTGCCAAAGGCGGTCCCATCAGGCCAGACAATGCCTTGATCTTTATTGGCGGTTATGCATATACAGACGTAGAGTAGCCTGCTCTCCGGGCAAAGATGTTTGACTTCTGGTGGCTCGCGCCTGTCCAGGTGTGGACTCCTGGGTAGGCGGGGAGGTAAACCTTGCCGGGCGGGGCAGCAATAATGGCGGCTAAGGCCGCCTCGTCATTGCGAGGTACGAAGCAATCTCTACGCATGCCCAAAGGCTCTGCAAGCAAATTTTACATTTCCTTACAGGAGCGATTGCTGGCGTTAGTTGAAGGGTGACCTGTGAAGCAGTTAATTTGTAAATTAAATTGTTGTATATTGGACTCATTAACTAAACCTCAAACAGATGAATAATTTAACTATTTTACTGCAAGCCAGCAGTGTCGGGGCACCAGAGTTTATAATGATACTCTTAGCTTTCGGTTTCTTTGTCCTTATTTTTTTCGTCCTCCGAAGCGTTGTGTTATGGTACTGGAAAGTTAATCTTATAGTGGCAAATCAATTAGAACAAACGGAGTTACTTAAGATTCAGAACAATTTAATTAAAGAGCATATTCAATTGTTAAAATTCGTTACTAAGCCGCCTGCCCAAGCGTCCACACCGGAACAAATAAATTTGTAAGCGTCTATGCTAACGTGTTTGCAAAAATTACCATAGTAATTTATCTCCTCGCGACCGCAAGCCTCATATTCTAGCCCGTACAATTAACCACCCACCCGCAGCTCCGCGGTAGGGGTAGTAGCGGATACCGGCCGGTGGCTAAGGCCTCGCGCAGTATGAGCGGATGACCCGGGCCGGAGGCACCGCCATTATTTTATACTTCATGCTTTGCTGCCTCGTTCATTTTTTGAATTACCCGGTAAACGCTGGTTGTGGGCATATTGGTTTGGGTGGCTATCTGGCGGAGGGTTTGGCCCCGGGCATTAAGGCGCATGATGTGGTCCTCCAGGTTTCGGCGTACCTGCTGGGTATAGGCCAGCAGGTGGGGCGCTTCGCTGCCCTGGCCCTCAAACACGAATTTGAGGAAACTGCCTTCCTTTACGATGCGGCAAAATTGTACGGTGCCGTTGCTTTGCATGGGGCCGTTGCTGCGCTGTTTTACCTGCTTGAGGTAGCGCAGGCCGGGGCTGCTTTGGCTCTCGCCGATGGCAAATGCGCTGTCGGCAAAGTTCATGAGCATTTTGCTGCCCTGCAGATCGTTCCGGGTGATGGGCCGGGCAGGGTTCCGCTTGGGCGTATGGGCCAGTACCAGCAGCGATGCCTTGTACAGGTTTTTGATGTTTTGCAGGCTGCGCATGAGCTTGATGGCGGCCGCGGCATTTTCGGTACCGCTGCGCAGACAGGTAATGTTATCAATAATGATGGTACGCGAGCCGGTGCTGATGATAATGTTTTCGAGCGAGTTGATGAGGTAATCGTGATAGGTGGCAAATTTACCTTCGCGGCTGGCATCGGGGTTAATGACTACGCGGTAAAAGTTGGGCGCAAACTGGTGCGTTTCGCCCCCGGTGCCGGCATAGCGTGTGGCAAACTGCTCGGCGCTGAGCTCAAAATCGAAGTACAGCACGGGGGTGGTCTGCTGTTTTACCGCCAGGTTACCCATGGCCTCCCCGCGACCAATGGCATCACCAATTTGCACGGCGAGGATAGATTTGCCGGCGTTGGTATCTGCAAACATGATACAAAGTTCGTTTTTAAACCAGAGGTCGCCGCAGAGCCTGTCGCCCATGTTTTCGCCGGCGGGCAGGGTAAGCCAGTCGCCGGCTTTTTTAATGATAAAGGCTTCGTCGCCGGTCACCTGGCTGGCTTCTAAGTCGCGGAGGTCTTTTAATTGCTGGGCTTCTATCCGCTGCAGCTGTTTACGCTGGCGGGCGGTAATGGTGCCGCGCTCGCGGGCGCGGGCAAGTTCCAGCTCAAGTGGCATCCGGAGCGTGGGGCCGGGAGTTTTGTAATGCGTCATGAAATTGATTGGATGGATGTAACAAAGATACCCGGAAGCCGCCAAAAGAGTGGTGACAGTGTTTTGTCAGTACCCGCCGGCGGAGCGTTTCATCTTGTTCCAAAAGGCATTTCCAAAGTGTTTCAGAAATCTGTAACTGAATTTTGATAAGTATTTAGCAGATAGTTTGTTACCTTATTTTACTTCAATAACAGGGATGTTCCAATTTGTTCCACTAGAAGTCTGTAAGGTATTGATAGTCAATGCATAGACAATAAACCTTGTTCCACCTTCGTAATGTGGAACAAGCCAGGTAAAACCGGCTGTTTTTTTTTAGAATGGGGGGTTAGTCCAGCACTAATTCGTCATTGCAAATGCCATCCAGCTCCTGCGGGTTATGGCTCACGATGAGTACGGTGGCCTTTAATTCTGTAAAAAGGGTGAGCAAATCAGCAATCAACGCCGATTTCATCTTCACATCCAGCGCGGAAAAGGGCTCGTCCATCAGCAGCAATTGCGGTTTAATGGCCAGTGCGCGCAAAATAGCCAGTCGCTGTTGTTGGCCGCCGGAAAGGTGTTCGGGTTTATGAGCTGCAAAGGTTTCCAGCTGCCCGATAGCGAGTAAACGGTTGATCCATGCGGTATCGGTGGTTGCGTAGGCCAAATGCTGCTGCACCGTCATGTTGGGAAACAGCGCATAGTCCTGGAAAACAAAACCGGGCATCCGTAAGCGCGTAGGCAGGTTGATCTGTTGAGCGGCATCAAACCAAACGGTTTGGTTGATCGTGATCTGTCCGGCATCTGGTGTTATGAGTCCGGCTATCATTTTAAGCAACGTGGTTTTGCCCGCACCCGAGGGGCCGGTAACGCGGGTAATACTGCCGGCGGCCATCTCCTTCCGGATCTTGAGCACCTGTACCCCCTGGTATGCCCTGAGCTTTTTTTCGATATGGATGCGGATCATACTAAGGGGGTTTTTACCTGGTATTTATTGTAGATGAACACCCCGGTGACCAGCACAAAAGTAATGGCAAACAGGATGAGCGAATAGTTATTGGCCGAGGTGTAATCCATCTGTTCTACCGAATCGTACACGGCGATAGAGGCTACCCGGGTAATGCCCGGGATATTGCCGCCGATCATCAGCACTACGCCGAACTCGCCCAGGGTGTGCGCAAAAGTTAAAACGGTAGCCGTTAGTAACGATGGTTTGATGTTGGGCAGCAGCACCCATCTTAAAGTTTGCCACTTTGTTTTTCCCAGCGTGGCGGATGCTTGCGCCAGGGATGCTGGCAGTTGCTGAAACGCCGATTTTACCGGACTGATCATAAACGGCATACTATAAATGACCGAGGCCAGCACCAACCCCTCGAAAGAAAATACAAATTGCAGGTTAAAGTTATCGTGTAGCCATTTACCCACCCCACGCTGCGGACTAAAAGCCAGCAACAAATAAAAGCCCAGCACCGATGGGGGTAAAACCAGTGGCATAGTAATAAAGGCCTCAATGATGATCTTGATAAACGACCGCCTCCCGGAGAGCCACCAGGCCACGGGCAATCCCAGTACCAGCAGCAGTAAGGTGGTAATGCTTGCTAGTTTTAGCGTGAGCCATATTGGTGTAAGATCCATTCTATAGCTGTTTATTGTAGGTGATAACCATACTGTGCAAAGATCTTTCTGGCCGGTGGACTCAGGATATAATCGTAGAATTTTTTGGCGTCGGCGTTGTTTTTGGCATGTTTAAGCAACACCATACCCTGCAGTATGGGGGAGTAAGTTGCAGGATCAATTGGCCAGCTGAACAACGTCATCCTGCTGCTGTTTTCTTTATAAAAAGATAGGGACGTAAATCCTGCCTCTACCGCATCCGTTGCTATGTAGGTATTTACCTGCGTAATGCTTTCACCAAAAACTAGTTTAGGTTTAAGCTGCTTGTAAATCCCTTCATGGGTCAGCACTTCTTTTGCGGCTTTGCCATAGGGTGCTATTGCCGGGTTGCCAATTGCCAGCCGGCTGACGTTTTTATTTAGCAGTGTCGTTTTCCAGCTTTCGGCCCCAAGTTTGTGCCTGCTGCACAATATCAAAATACCCTGTGCATATACCACAGGTTTGTTCACTGCAAAACCGCTTTTGAAAAGCTCCTCGGGGAATCCGGTATCGGCAGATAAAAAAACATCAAAGGGTGCCCCGTTTTTTATTTGTGTAGTCAAATTACCCGATGGGCCCGAAATGGCATCTATATTTAGGCCGCTGCGCTGCTTAAAGTCTTTTTGTAAAACTTTCATTACCGGCTGCAGATTGGCCGCAATAGCTATCCGCAAATTTTGTGCATGGGCTAAACCGGCACTGCATACCAACAGCATCATCACTGCGATTATTCTGTACCCACATCTGCGGGTGCAAGTGGTTTGTTGAAACTCCTTCATGTTGTATTGCGTAACCTATGCAGACAAAATACGTGTATATGGGCCTGTTTGCAAATATAACGCACAAATATCCCGACAGAAATCTGTTACATTTGTTTTGCTTATAAACCAATATAAACCAATTCCTGTGATGAAAAAATTACTTATCCTTTTAGCGGTGCTTTTTGGCGGCGACTGTAATCTATCGGCCCAAACCGCAAAATTCATTTCTGTTAGGGGTAAAGAGATCATCGGTAGCAATGGTAAACCTTTTTTAATCCGTGGTACAAACCTGGGTAACTGGCTGGTGCCGGAAGGCTATATGTTTAAGTTTAAAAAAGTAAACTCGCAAAGGCTCATTAACCAGGCATTTACCGAGTTGATCGGCCCGGAAGAAACTAAACTGTTCTGGAAAAAGTTCCAGGATACCTATATTACCCAGGGTGATATCAGGTTTCTGAAGGCTACCGGGGCTAACTCCATCCGCATACCGTTTAATTATAAGCTTTTTACCAGCGAGAGTTATATGGGCCAAAACAATCCTAACCGTGGCTTCGAACTGCTGGACAGGGTAATTGGCTGGTGCAAGCAGGAAAACCTGTATGTATTACTGGATATGCATTGCGCTCCCGGCGGACAAACGGGGGATAATATCGATGATGGCGACGGCTACCCATTCTTGTTTACCAGCCCTGCAAACCGCAAGCAAACCGCCGACATCTGGAAACGCATTGCTGACCATTACAAAAACGAAGGTATTATTTTAGGCTACGATCTGCTGAACGAGCCCATTGCTCATTATTTTAATGTGGATGAGATTAACCCGCAACTGGAACCAACTTATAAAGAGATCACCGCCGCTATCCGCCTGGTAGATAAAAATCACCTCCTTTTCCTGGGTGGTGCGCAATGGGACAGCAACTTTAAGCCGTTTGGCAAGCCGTTCGACAGCAAGCTGGTTTATACTTTCCACAAGTACTGGACGGATCCCACTCAGCAAGTTATCCAGGATTATATTGATTTTCGTGACAAATATAACGTACCGATCTACGTAGGCGAAACGGGTGAGAACACCGACCTATGGGTCCATGATTTCCGGGTGGTATGCGAAAAGAATAATATAGGCTGGCATTACTGGCCCTATAAAAAGCTGGATAATGATAAAGGAGTTATGAGTTTCAACGTGCCGGATGGCTACCAGGAAGTGATTGACTATACCGAAAAAGATCGCGGCAGTTTTGAAGATATCCGAAAGGCAGCACCTACCGACAGGGCAAAAATAAAGGCAGCACTTTACGGGTTTTTAGAGAACTGTAAATTTGCCAATTGCTTCCCTCAGAAGGGTTATATCAAGGCACTGGGTTTAAAAGTGCCTGGTAATTAAACTGCAAGTCTACCTTTAATAGGATTGGATATTTAAATCGTTTACATTGCTCAAATAATTATAACCTGAATTTAGCGTATACGCATGCTTAAATTTTATTGCCGGATTATATGCCTTTTCATTTTGTTGAGCGGCGCAGTGATGAGTGGCAGCGCTCAAAATATCGTGCCTGTAGTGGATTCCGCCAAACAGCATGTATTCAGATACGGCGAGCTGGAGTGGTTTAAAGACACCAGCAACAAACTTACCTTTGATGATATAGTAAAGAGCTACGGCAGTGAGTTTAGTAAAAATACGGCACCTACTCCACAAATAACGGATGCCACTGCTTCCTATTGGTATCGCATCAAGTTAGATCAGCGCCTATCAACCCGCAATAATTGGGTGCTGGAGTTTTTTGACCAAACCATTGATAGCATTGCCGTATACGAACCAGATAAAGACAACACTTACAAAGCCACGCTGCTAGGGAGCAATCGCCCTTTTTCGAAGCGTTTATACCGCCATAAAAACTTTACGCTTGATTTAGACCATGGGCCTAAAACCGAAAACGTATATTATTTCCGCCTGCGTTCCCACCAGTCTGCGAATGTTATTATTGTACTTAAATCTGTAAACTGGTTTATAGCCTACGCGCTGGATGAATATTTTTTCTTCGGTATTTTTTACGGGATGATCCTTGTATTCGGGCTTTATAATTTAACGATGTTTATTGCCATGCGCCAGCGGCAATACCTATATTACGTTGTTTACAACCTTAGCATTGGCTTGTATGAAATGTGTACGGATGGTATTGCTTACCAATACCTATGGGAGATGGCGCCTCAATGGAACCATTACGCTTACGGCATCTCTTTGTTTTTGGCCAGTACCTTTGCAATGCTCTTTGCGCAGAGCCTGCTCAACTTAAAAGAGAATGCACCACGATTCAATAAAATATTAATTGCAGTTGTTACAGTGAGAACCGTATTTTTTGTTTTGTGCTTATTGATCGATAAAAACTGGTTCAGCTACAAAATCATCGAGATTGTTCCGCTTTCGGTAGCTTTTGCGTCGGGTTGCTATGTTTTGTATAAAGGCTACCGGCCTGCGCGGTTTTTTGTAATCGGGTATAGCTTCCTGTTCGCGGGTTTTATTATCAAATCACTTATCGCGTTAAATTTAGGATGGTTCCCGGTTACAGCAATTAATTTTTATAGTCTAAGTTTTTGTTTTATTATGGAGATGCTCTTTATCACCTTCGCTATTGGTGACCGGGTACGGATGCTGAAACGGGAGAAAGATGAAGCCCAGCTGCGGATGATTAAACAACTACAGCAAAACGAAGAGCTGAAAGATCAGCTGAATAGAAACCTGGAAGATCAAGTAGCAGCCCGCACCGGGGAACTGATCGAAAAATCCTCCCTCATTGAACAGCAGAACGAGGAGTTGGTGGCTGTAAACCAACTTTTGCAGCAGCAAGCTGAAGAGATCTCCCGGATGAATGTACTGCTGGAAAGTGACAACATTACCCTACATCATGACATAGAGAAAGTAACACACGACAGGGTAATGTCGGCCGAAGTGGATTTTGAGGAGTTCAGCAAAATCTATCCCGACCGGGAAACCTGCTTTAAATTCCTGTCCGATTTGAAATGGGAGCACGGTTACGCGTGCAAAAAATGTTGCAATACCAGCTACGGAAACGGGCATTTGCCTTACAGCCGAAGGTGTTCCAAGTGCGGGTATGAGGAATCGGTTATTGCTTATACCATTTTGCAAAACACACGCATCCCTATCAATAAAGCTTTTTACATGATCTTTTTGATGTACAGCACCAAGGGAAAAATCTCATCTCATAAGCTATCGGAAATTCTATCCATTCGCCAAAGTACTTGTTGGGCTTACAGCAGCCGAATAAAAAAAGCAATGGAAAGCAGGAAGAAGGAAATTAAAAATGCAGGTAGCAAAGGCTGGAGTAAATTGGTGATCGAACCCCCGGCCGAATAAAAAACCCTAATTGAAATAGCAAGCTTAAAATATTGATAGCTCAAATGAAAATAACCATATTAATTTGCCGCATCCTGCTTGGTGGTTAGACTTAGGCACGCAAAGCCGCGAAGATATGACGGCAATGTATCAGAACTTACTTTAAGCATGTTTTAAAAACGGCCTATCCTTCAAATCTAATTAAATTAAGAATGCTAAAGCACTTAAACCTTAGCAATGTTCGTAGCACCCTGTAATTAACTGGCTGCTGCATTTCCCGCACCCTGATACGTTATTCCTCAAAGCTATATTGCTTAAAAAGTAAATTGTGAAGTAAGCGTATCGCAACTATTTTTTCTTTTTTACAAAACCTGCTTTAAATGCACTGGATACCTTTTTGCCTGTTTAGGGCGTGTGAAGTAACCGTATCAACTGATGTATAATGGCTTATTTATCAGTAAATTATAAATTTAATCACTTGTTTGTAAGCATTAAATTGCTTTAAATTTGCTTAACCAATTTTACCGGCATCTGCTTATTTCCTGGAAAAAACCGCTAAGCTGCAAATTTCAAGTTTGTTTGCCAGCAGGCTTGTTTACTAAAAGTTAATAATTACAAAGCATTTACCGACTGATTTATAAACAGTTATGCAAACCAATTACTAACCAAATCAAATACCAATTATGAAAATCAATTACAAATTTAAGCTGCTGGTTTCGGTGATGCTCACCTTTGCCCTGTTGGTAAATGCGTGCAAAAAAGACGTTCGGTCGCAAATTGCAGGTGGCCCGGGTCCGGTAGGTACCACGCCCCGTGCCGCTACCGGCCCGGTGAGTACCTGGCTCACCACCTCCAATCAATCCAGCCTGCTGGCACAGGGTAGTGTGAATTTTGCGCCGGATGCAGGCACCAATGCCACTACCATCACTGTTGATGAAGGTGTCACCTATCAGGGTATTGACGGCTTTGGTTTTACCCTGACAGGTGGTAGTGCAAGCCTGTTAAACGGCCTCGGCGGCAACCAGGCTAATGTGCTTAACGAATTGTTTGGTACTGCTGCCGGGCAAATTGGAATCAGTTACCTGCGCATCAGTATCGGTGCGTCCGACTTAAGTTCGTCTGACTTTACTTACAACCAAACAGCCGGCGATGTTAATATGAACAATTTTAGCCTGGCGCAGGAGAGTACCGATTTTCTGCCCATATTGAAAAAGATTCTCGCCATTAACCCATCTATCAAGATTATTGCCACTCCCTGGACAGCCCCAACCTGGATGAAGGTTAACACCACCGGGAATAATGGTTATACCGGCGGTAGTTTAAATACGGCTTATTATGATGCCTTCGCCCGTTACTTTGTCAAATACTTGCAAGCCATGAAAGCGCAGGGGATTACGATAGATGCTATTACTCCGCAAAATGAACCGCTTAACCCTTATAATAACCCCAGTATGGTGATGCAGGCTAACGAGCAGGTTACGTTTATTAATAACAACCTGGGGCCGCAAATAAGGGCCGCAGGCTTTAATACCAAGATTATCGCTTACGATCATAATGCCGATGTGCCGAGCTACGCCACCACCGTAGTTGGCCAGGCAAGTTCTTATGTGGATGGATCCGCTTTCCATTTGTATGCCGGTGATATTAGTGCACTGTCAACCGTGCATGATGCGTACCCAAACAAGAACGTTTACTTTACCGAGCAATGGGTTGGTGCGCCAAGTAATTTTGGGGGAGACCTGGGCTGGCATATGAATAATTTGATCATCGGCGGCACCCGTAACTGGAGCCGTAATGTTTTGGAGTGGAACCTGGCGGCAGATCCGGGTTACAATCCGCATACCAATGGGGGTTGCAGCACTTGTTTGGGAGCCATTACCGTAAGCGGAACTTCGGTTACCCGCAACGTGGGCTACTACATTATTGCCCATGCTTCTAAATTTGTCAGGCCGGGAGCGGTGCGCATTGCCTCCAACCTCTCTGGTTCTATCCAAAACGTGGCCTTCAAAAACAGCGACGGCACCAAGGTAGTCATTGCCCTGAACAACGGTAGCAGCACCGTTACTTTTAAACTGAAATGGGGTACCGAATCTTTCACGTACAGCCTTGCTGCCGGTGCAGTAGTCACCTTTAAATGGGCCGGTACGCCCGGCGGAAGTTCTGGTACCGGCGCGCCTGTCGGCTCGGTTATCACCCTAAAAGGATTTAATAATCAATATGTAAGCAGCGAAAACGGTACGCAAGCCATGAATTGTAACCGGGCAACTGCCAGCGGCTGGGAACAATTCACTGTAATAGACGCCGGCGCAGGCAAAGTTGCGTTGCAAAGCCAGGGGAAATATGTAAGCAGCGAAAATGGTACACAGGCGATAACCTGTAACCGCACTACGTTTGGCGACTGGGAAAAATTCGACTGGGTGCCAACAGCAGACGGCAAAGTGACCCTGCGCGGCAACAATGGGAAGTTTATCTCCAGCGAAAACGGCACCCAGGCCATGACCTGCACACGCGCAACGGCATCGGGATGGGAAGCCTTTGGCGTGAATCAGTAAACATTGATTTAGCTGGCAAAATTAATGCAGGCGAAAAAACACACTTTACCAAAAACACCATATTATGAAAAAGCAATTATTTACCTATTTGAGGATTGCCGGGATGGGCCTGGCGATCTGTATCATGGCTGTTTCCTGCAAAAAGGATATAAAATCTACAGGTGCAGATAGTGTAGCTGTGCCGAAGGAAACCACCGTAGCCACCACCACACCGAGGGCTTTAACCATGGTATGGTCGGATGAGTTTAACGGTACCGGAGTTGACGGCAGCAAATGGAACATTGATAATGGTAATCCCAACGTGAATAACGAGAAAGAATACTACCAGGCGGCTAATGCTGCTGTAACCGGCGGTAACCTGGTCATCACTGCTAAAAACCAAAGCGTCGGCGGTCAGCCATATACATCAGCCAAGCTCAACACTTCTGGAAAGTTCAGTATCAAATATGGCCGAATCGAGGCGAGGATCAAGCTGCCGGCATTCCAGGGCAGCTGGCCTGCTTTTTGGATGCTGGGTCAAAATATAGGCCAGGTAGGCTGGCCGCAATGTGGTGAAATTGATATTATGGAGCAGGTAAATACTAATAACACTATTTTAGGCACGATGCACTGGAACAACAATGGGCACGTGTATTATGGCAACAGCATTACCGCTACAGCAACCGATTACCATGTTTACGCTGTTGAGTGGGATGCAAACAGTATCAAATGGTACGTAGACGGTACTTTGTTCAATACGGGAAATATCCAGAACAATATCAATGGCACCGAAGAGTTTCAGCTCCCGTTTTATATTATTCTCAATTTGGCAGTAGGTGGCGATCTGCCGGGCAATACCATTAACAACGGCGCTTTACCGGCCAGCATGTATGTTGATTATGTGCGTGTGTATAATATTACCGGCAGCACAGGATCTACCGCGCCAATTGGACAAACAGTTACGTTAAAAGGCATCAATAACCAATATGTAAGCGGTGAAAACGGTACGCAAGCTATGAATTGTAACCGCGCAACTGCCAGCGGCTGGGAACAATTTACCGTAGTTGATGCGGGCGCAGGCAAAGTTGCGCTGCAAAGCCAGGGTAAATATGTAAGCAGCGAAAATGGTACACAAGCCATTACCTGTAACCGTACAGTCATTAGCGATTGGGAGAAATTCGACTGGGTGCCAACCGCTGACGGTAAGGTTACCTTCCGCGGCAACAATGGGAAGTTTATCTCCAGCGAAAACGGCACCCAGGCCATGACCTGCACACGCGCAACGGCCTCCGGCTGGGAAGCCTTTGGGGTTAATAAGTAGGGCGCAAATAAGTAGCAAAAATAACGCGGGCGGATAGCTATAGGTAAAAAACTTTCGTGTTCGAAACGATTGGTCCGCCCGCATATTAACTCACCCCGGGTTCGCTATCGCTGTCCGACCTTTCCTCCGTGCTGCGGAAGAGCGTAAAAATTATTAAATTAGCATAAGAACTCCTCTCTCTGCGAAGCAGAGAGGGGTTGTGGGTGAGTTTTCTCTGCGAGCCGTAATCAGGCGCACTGCAGCATGTCGAATACGCAAGGTTTCAAGCGTGAAGCATACAACACGCGCACTTAGCCAGTACCCCGTTATGAAAAGCAATTATTACTTATTTAGCGGATTTAACGCAATTTTATATCTTATCAAACGTCGATTTTAATAATTTACATACCGCTCCTCAAAACTGCCATCGGCATATAGATCTATCAGTCCGTAGCCGGGCGCTGTTTCCCGGCGGTTTCCCTCCCACCAGGCACCACTTACGGCTCCGTCGCAAATGTAGGTTACATTATTATAAACAAGTTTTTCACGCAGGTGAATATGGCCGCTAAGACATAGTTTAACATTGGGGTGCTGATAAAATAGTTTGATGATCTTTGCGGTATCGGTGTGCATGTCGCCGCCAAGCATCACCCATTTGTTTACAATATCCTCTTCAATTAAGTTCGTCGCCGTTAAAATAGGGATGTGCGACATGATCAGCACGGGGGTGGCTGCGTTGGTGGTTTTCAATTCGTTTTCCAGCCATGCAAATTGTTCATCACCCAGCTTGCCAATGTACCAGGTGCCATCTATATCAAGGTGTACGCTATCCAGTATAATAAACTTCCATCCCCCCTTCATCATACTGTAATAGGGCCTGGTTAAATGAAGCTGATCTAATGAAAACTGTTTCCCATAAACTGCCTGTCCTTTGTTGTTCTCATTCCACCAGATATCGTGGTTCCCCAGGCAATAATGTACCGGCAAACTGCAATCTGCTTTAAGGGTATCGTGCATCAGTTTCCACTGGGCGTTGATTACATCTAGGTTTTCTTTATTCATATCGAAAACGATGTCGCCGCCGTTGAGTATAAAATCTACCCCGGGCGATTGATTTTGCACATGGTGCAGGCACTTTGCAAATTTTTCCGGAGCCTTGAATTTATTCTTGAGATGTACGTCGGTGAGGTGCGCAACGCGTAAAACGGGTTTTGCCTTACCTGGCTTATTGCTGCCAAAGGTTAATGCGGGTGCCAACAATAAGCCACCCAGACTTTTTAATGCCGATCTTCTTTCCATAAATTATCTTGAGCTATATCCAGCCAGTGCAAAATTAACCCGGCCGCAATAACTAAAACGGTATGGAATGTTAACAGTGTATTAAGAAGTTAGGAAACCGTGTGCCGGGTGGCTTGTCTGTCGCCTAACTTTCAATCACTCCGCCGTTTTGTTGTACAACCATCCACTGATTTTTTGTTAACTTACCGCCAATAAAACTTACACCTACATGGAAGGCGAACCGCTCATACATATCAGTAATTTAACAAAATCATACGGAGCCAAACAGGTGCTAAAGGGCCTTTCGCTTGATATATATCCCGGCCAGGTGATCGGCTACATCGGCCCCAATGGTGCGGGTAAATCTACCACCGTAAAGATACTCACCGGGCTGATCCCCGATTTTGAGGGAACGGTAAAAGTTAATGGTATTTCAATGGCTGAGAATCCATTGGCCATTAAAAAGCTGATTGGGTATGTGCCCGAGAATGCCGAGATCTATGATGTGCTTACCCCTATGGAGTACCTTGATTTTATTGGCAAGCTTTACGGGTTAGAGGAAGCCGTGCTAACCTCCAGGGCGCAAAAACTGCTGGCCGCTTTTGGCCTGGGCACCAATGGGAACGACCGGATGGATACTTTCTCTAAAGGGATGAAACAAAAAGTATTGCTGATCTCCGGCATTATTCATAACCCTAAGATCATTATCCTGGATGAACCACTTTCCGGCCTTGATGCAAATGCGGTGATCATGATCAAAGAGCTGATCATGCGCTTATCCCAGGAGGGTAAAACCATTTTTTACTGCTCGCATATGATGGATGTGGTGGAGAAAGTATCCGACCGGATCCTGCTCATCAATAAAGGGGAGATCATTGCCGATGGTACTTTTGAATCACTTAAACAAAACCACAGCGATACCCTGGAATTGATATTCTCCAAACTAACCGGCAGGGATGAATCCACGCATGAAACAGATGCCATTATTAATGCCTTCGAATAACTATGGATAAGCTATTTTTAAAGGCGGCATCCTTTTTATATCCATTGCTTGCACGTACGGGTGTGGATACAGATCAGCTGGCAGAGATCCTGAAGGTAAAACTCCTGATGGATAACCGCAGGCCAAAGGCCATGTTTGCGGTAAAAAAGGGAGCAAAAAATAACGGGCAGCAATCGCCCTGGCTGGTGGGGTTTTTCCAATTGCTGACAGGCGTATTTATGGGCTTACTGTTATTGCTGAACGACATGCCTTATGTAGGGCAAACCTACTACTTTTTGATATTTATGGTGCTGATGGCACTCACGCTTATCTCCGATTTTACCACTGTTTTAATTGATACCCGCGACCAGTTCATCCTGCTGCCCCGCCCGGTGAATGACCGTACGGTAGCGGTTTCGCGCATTTTGCATATCAGTATTTATGTGTTGCGGCTGGCCCTGGTACAGGGTTTCCCTGCGTTGATCATTGTTGGTTTTGTGGATGGCGTATTGGCTGTGCCGGTGTTCTTTATCCAACTGATGGAAGCTACTTTTCTCAGCATCTTTTTTGTAAATATTATTTACCTGGTATTTATGCGCTCGGTGAGTCCGCAGAAGTTTAAGGATGTGATCAGTTATTTCCAGATCGGGTTCTCGGTGATCATTTTCGCCTCGTACTACTTGTTGCCGCGATTTATCAATGTATCCGTACTGGGTAAGATTGATCTGCTAACCCACTGGTGGGCCTACTTGTTGCCGCCGGTATGGATAGCTGCCATGAATGAAGCCCTGCTGCATGCCGGCCGCTCCAGCCTCATCACCAGTTTACTTGCTATCCTTGGGCTAACCCTGCCGGTAGCAGGCCTCTGGCTGGTTGCAAAGGTACTGGCGCCGGGCTTTAACCGCCGGCTTTCGGTGATTGCTACGTCCGATGGAAACAGCAATGCCACCGACAAGCCAAAAAAAGCCGGCAAGTTTAACTTTATTGAAAAACTCTCCAACATCCTGGCGCCGGATCCTGTGGAAAATGCCGGTTTCCGCATTACCTGGAAATTAGCCGCCCGTACCCGGGAATTTAAAATGAAGGTGTACCCCGCTTTTGCCTATGTGCCCATATACTTCCTGTATTTTGCACTCAACGGAAAAGGCAGTTCGCTGGAAGACCGCTGGTACCAGCTGCAAAATGGCCATACTTACGTGTTTATTACCTACCTGTGTACATTTATTGTTTCGTCTATTTTGATGAATATTTCTATGTCGGAGAAGTATAAGTCGGCCTGGGTATATTACGCCATGCCCATCAGCGAACCGGGGAAAATCCTTTCGGGCATGTACAAGGCTATTGTTGCACTATATTTTTTGCCGTATTGCCTGGTGCTGGGCATAGGTATCGTGGCCGTTTGGGGGCCGCAGGCCATTAACGATATTTTATTAGCGTTTGTGGTGAGCCTTATCTACGGCATTTTCATGGCTTTGTTCATGGTGAAGGGGCTGCCATTTTCTAACCCGGTAGTGGTAAAGCAAGGCGGGGGTAAAATGATCACCTCGTTACTCATTATCGGTTTTATCGGAGCTTTGGCCTATGGGCACTACTTGTTGGCCCGCTGGGAAATGGTGATCTGGATCTGTATCATACCTGCACTGCTGATCAATTGGATAATGTTCAGGCAGTATAAAAAGCGGAGTTGGGACGATGTGGAAATGGCAGATGTGTAGGGAGCGTTGGTTGTTGAATGTCATAGCCGAAAGGTATTATCCAATACGACTAACAATTTATGGTGAGGTAAATTTGGCTAAACATAAACTACTGTTTAAAAACCATGCTGCTGGTATGCCGAAAGTTTGCTAAGACTAACCAGTCGGCCACGCAATTAACAAAAATTTAATAATCCAATAATAACAACAGGGATAAACTTTGTTTAGTTTTGCTAAACATTGTTTGTGGCTTCTAGCTGGTGTGAATTTACTGATCAGCTGGCAGGAGCACAAATTAAATTGATACAAGCGCATATTTAGGATGGATAGCAAAATAAAATTGGTGGTTTTTGATATGGCCGGTACAACGGTTAATGAGGATAACCTGGTTTACAAAACTTTACAGAAGGCGATCAACGAAGCCGGGTTTGATTTCACGCTAGATCAGGTGCTGTTAGAAGGAGCTGGTAAGGAAAAAAAGCAAGCTATCCGGTCTATATTATCGGTTTTCGGCAATTCCACTGATGAAGCGCTGATCGACACTATTTTTCAAAATTTCATGGGCCAGCTAAAGACCGCCTATGATACGGCTGAAATTTTGCCGCAGCCAAATGCTATTGAATTGTTCCGGGCATTGAAAGTGAAAAATATTCTGCGGGTATTAAATACCGGGTATGACAGAACAACCGCACAATCCATTATCGATAAACTGGCATGGAAAGAAGGCTTGGATTTTGATGCGCTGATAACAGCATCTGATGTAAGTAACAACAGGCCAAACCCCGATATGATCCTCCTGGCAATGAAGAAATTCAACGTTTCAGATAGTAATAGTGTGGCCAAGGTTGGCGACTCTATCATCGATATTGAAGAGGGGCAAAATGCCGGTTGTGGATTAAGCATCGGTATTACTACCGGCGCACACACGCATGAGCAATTGTTAACCGCAAATCCGGATAAGGTAATTAATAATTTGATCGAAGTTTTGGAGCTGATCTAGTGGGTTAGTAACTGCGAACAGCTAAGCGGATTAAATATTTTTCCCGTCTACAATTTTAAAGAAATCTTCGCGGTAGGTATCGCCTACGGGGATGATCTTTTCGCCGATAAAGATCCGGCTGCGTTCGATGCTATCGATTTTGTTGATGGATACGATGTAGGATTTATGCACCCGCATAAAATGCTTTTCGGGCAGGGCATCTTCCATTTTCTTCATGCCTTGCAGGGTAATGATCCGCTCTGCCGGGGTAAATATGGATATGTAATCTTTCAGGCCCTCTATAAACAAAATATCGTGCAGGTATACTTTCTGAATTTTGTGCTCGGTTTTCACAAAGATAAAGTCGCTCAAAAAATCATCCTGCCTGGCCGGTTCTGCCGTAACCGCCGGTTTAGCCACAGGTATTAATACTGCTTGGGCCTTTTGTACCGATTTAAAAAACCGGTCGAAAGCAATGGGTTTAAGCAGGTAATCAATCACATCCAGCTCATACCCTTCCAGCGCATATTGCGGGTAGGCGGTACAAAGGATAACTTTCGCTTTACCGTTTGAGATCTTGAGGAACTGGATGCCGGTTAACTCGGGCATCTGAACGTCCAGAAATACCAGGTCGATACCACCATCCTGTACCAGGGTTAATGCCTCTATTGGGTTAGTGGTTGATTTAACCAATTTCAAAAAAGGGATTTTGGAGATATAATCTTCCATTATGTGGAGGGCCAGGGGCTCATCGTCAACAACAAGGCATCTGATCATGGCTATAAAACTAAGGATAATTGCACAGTGTAAGTATCCGCTTCGTCGCGAATTTCTAAATTATAATTATTAGGATATAGCAGATCGAGCCGGCGTTTAACATTGATTAAACCGATACCACCTGATGCATCCCGGTTATGCGTATGCTTCTTATTCTGTACAAAAAAGTAAAGGCGGCCATCACTCAGGTTGATCTTTAATAAAATTGGCGAAATGGGATCGTTTGCCACACCGTGTTTAAAGGCGTTTTCGATAAAAGAGATAAGCAATAATGGGACAATCGACTGATCGGTTACTTCACCATTCACTTCGAAATTGATGAACGCCTTATTGCCGAAGCGGATCTTTTGCAGATCGATGTAATTTTGCAGGTATTGCAACTCTTTGGTTAATTCTACCTTATTGTCGTTACACTCATATAGCATGTAGCGCATAATTTCCGATAGCTTAAGGATGGCCTCGGGCGTAGTGTCCGATTTTTGATAGGCCAGCGAATAAATACTGTTTAAGGAGTTGAAGAGAAAGTGCGGATTGATCTGCGATTTAAGAAAAGACAATTCTGCCGTAAGGCGCTGGTTTTCGAGATCGCGCTGTACGCGTTCGTTCAAGAACCAATCTACGGTAAACCTCAATACCGTACTCAAAAAAACAAAAATAATACTGGTAAATGCAGAACTAAGCAGGTATTGCCAAAACCCAATTGGAATACCCGCGCGCACTAAAATGGTAGATTTAAATAGCAGCGCCGCTCCGTACTTAACAACTCCAAGTACCATTACCGTAGCCGCTATGATAGCAGCGTACGATTTGTATTTTTTGGTATCGAGATATTGCGGGATAAATACCAAATAGTTAAGGTAAAAAAGCCCGATATTAATTACACCGAAAACAACAAAAATGATCAGCAGATTTTTGAAGCTGGTTTTGCCGTTGCTATGCGCCACGAACACGAAGAACGAGATCATGCTGAGCCAAAAAAACACATGCCAGAATATTTGCCAGCTTCTTTTCATTAAATATCCAATTCTTTAAAAGCACCTAATGTAATACATTGCTGCCAAAGGCGGCCCGGTATTATATCTAAGCAGCCCGGTTTTCGACCAACGGGCATTTTTAGCCGATGAAAAGGTTTAATGCCAAAAAGTACCGTTCATCTACAATTGCAGGCTGTTGGTCTAAATGTTTTTAGGGGGCAAGTTATTTAGTATTCCTTTGTTCTATCAAAACAATCACAGTAATGAAAAAGTTAGTTTCCAACTCAAATCCATTCATCTTATTATTGGCACCTGTATTATTTGCCATAGTAATGGGAGTTAGTTACCAGTTTGAACAACGTACACAACAATTTACTGCTGCCCATACTTCGGCCTCGCAAGCTAAATCACTTTTTATAAAAGGAGTTAGCCTGGTAAAAACGGTGGTATCTGTAGCGCAAGAGAACGTATGGTAATTCGCACCGAAGGGCTGTCGTTCAGCTTTGGCAGCCAGCAGGTTGTTAAATCACTATCACTACAAGTTCCGCAGGGAAGTATCTATGGTTTTTTGGGGCCAAACGGTGCCGGTAAAACCACTACAATTAAAATGCTGCTCAACCTGTTAAAAACAGACGAAGGCAGCATTTTTATTTTTGAGCAAGAGCTGCAAACCAACCGCATCGCTATATTATCACAAATTGGTTCGCTGATAGAGCAGCCTGCTATATATGCCCACATGAGCGGGCGCGAAAATTTATTGAACCGAGCCATGTTGCTGGGTGTAAAAGAGGCCCGTGTTGATGAAATGCTGGGCCTGGTGAAACTAACCGCCGCCGCCCAAAAAAAGGCAGGCCAATATTCACTGGGGATGAAACAGCGATTGGGTATTGCCCTTGCCCTGCTAAGCGACCCGAAACTCCTGATATTAGATGAGCCCACTAACGGCTTAGATCCAAATGGTATCATCGAGATCCGCGAACTGCTGATGCGGCTTGTAAAAGATCATGGCAAAACCGTATTTATCAGCAGTCATTTATTAGCAGAGATTGAACGGATGGCTACCCATGTAGGTATCATCAACCATGGCGAGCTGCTATTTCAGGGGAGTGTGAAAGATTTGGAAGCCATAAGCCAGCCGCAGGTGTTTATTGATACCGATAACCCGGTGGATGCGGCAAACCTGTTGAGGCGAAACGACTATGACGTTACTGATATCAACAATGAAAGCTTAACGGTGCCATTTACTTCTAAAAAGCAAATGGGTGCCATTAACGGGTTGCTAAACCAGAATGGCATTACCGTATTTGCGATCAACAAGCAGCATAAAGACCTGGAAAATCTGTTTTTGTCCATTACCCAAAACGCCTGATCACGATGAAAGGATTTTTATTATCATTCCGGTCGGAATTTTACAAGAGCCGCAAAACTTTGGGTTTTTGGAGTGCCATTATATTGCCGCTGCTGATCAGTTTGCTGGCGATGGCTATATTTTATTTTAAGAGCGAAAAATTTGTTGCCATGCAGCCCATAATGCTGTGGCTGCAGTTTGCGTCTGTTAGCCTGGGTATAATGGGTTCGTTATTATTACCCATGTACACCATATTTATTGCTTACTCCGTAAACAACATAGAGCATAAAGCCGATACCTGGAAAAGCTTGTTTAGTTTACCCATCTCGCGCTGGTCTGTTTACGGGGCTAAATTTTTTTATGCCGTTTTTCTGATACTGTTATGCCTTTCCCTGTTTGTATTGTTTACCATTGGGTTTGGCAATTTACTGGGTGTATTAAAGCCCGAACTGCAGTTTAACAGCTATCATCTGGAATGGCAGCTTACGCAGGTATATTTTAAACTTTTGCTTTCTTCATTAGGGATCCTGTCTATCCAGTTTTTGCTTAGCCTTTTGTGGAGCGATTTTTTAAAGCCGATGGGCATTGGTTTCGTGCTCACTATAGTTGGCGTAACGGCAGCAACCAAACACTGGGAATACGCCTACCTGCTCCCTTATTCGCACCCTATGGTGGCGCTAAGCAGTATGATAAAGAATAAAAAAGGCCCGGCGCACGATATCGTGATAGATGTATTTACAAAGGATGTTTTTGTAGCACTTATCATATCTGTTGTTGTTTTTGTAGCAGGGTACTTCATTGTGCAACGTAAAAGCGTGAAATAGAGCTAGTGCAATCAAAATTCTTTAGTTGGGAGCACGGTGGTAATGATTCTTTAGAATCCTGACCAAACTCCCGGGGCGCGGGCCAGTTGCTCTACGGTAGCGTTGGGGTGGGGCTGTTCATCGCCATTAAATTTTAAGCCTTATCTTTGCCCCGATATGACGATGAGTGCGGGTACCCCATTTAATTTTTTAGACCAGGATCTTTTATTGTTACCGCAAAAGGCCATTTACTGGCAGCAGGAAAAGGCGCTAATTGCAGCTGATGTGCACTTGGGTAAGGTGGGGCATTTCCGCAAAGCGGGGATTGCCATCCCGAGGGATATGGAGCAGGATGACCTCGCCATGCTATCAGATCTTATCCATGAACACAAACCCGAAAAGATCATTTTTTTGGGCGATTTTTTCCACAGTGACCTCAATGCCGACTGGGATTGGTTTGTGTTGTGGCGCAGCCAGTTCCCCAGGTTGCAGATCATCCTGGTAAAGGGCAATCATGATATTATACAAGATAACCACTACCTGGAATTAGGTATTGTGCTGGCCGAAAAGTTAAGCGTTGGTCCATTTCTCATGCTGCATCATCCCCTTGCGGAACCCGCTGTTAGGGCTGAAGGCGGCTATGTGCTTTGCGGCCATATTCACCCTGGTGTAAGTTTGGTGGGCCGCGGTCGCCAGCGCATTACTTTGCCATGTTTTGCTTTTGGTAAAAACATGGCCATACTGCCCTCTTTCGGCAAGTTTACCGGTAAGGTGGCTATCCGCAGCCAAAAAAATGACAGCATTTTTGGGGTGCTGAAGGATAAGGTGATCGCTATCCATTAGCCGGTTCTACAGCAACCTATCCCAATACCGGTATAGGGATGAGATATCCGGTCCATTCGACTTTAATGTTTCTTCAGGTATTCATGTACTTCGGTATCTATGTCGGCAAAATCTACGCCGGCCTTTATCATGTGCCAGTTGTTATCCAGTATATAAAATGCCGGCACGGCTTTAATTCCCCATGCGCTTACGTTTGGCGAGCTGTCGCCTTTCAGGTCGGATATATCCAGCCACTCCTTATGCTCGTCTTTTATCGCTTCCATCCAGGCGGCACGGTTTTCGTCGATAGATACACTTAGTATGGCAAGGTTTTTTTGGTCTGCAGGGGTAAGAATAATGCCCTGTATCAATTGTTGATGCAACAGGCGGCTGGTACTGTTACTGGGTTTCCAAAATTCTACTAGAATTGCTTTTTTGTTCACCATCGATTTACTGAAGGGAGCGCCTTTCGGGGTGCTGCCAACAATTTCAGGAGCAGCAGCATTGGTGAGCACGCCCAGCAGAGGCATTAGTTTATTGCCGATCTTTAATCCGTCATCGCTTGTTTTCAGATCTGCACTAAATTTCTGGAAAACAGCATTGTACCCGGTGGGGTTCTCCGCAACATATTGCTGATTCATGATATGAGCGGCAATTTTATTGTTGGGGTGTTCTGAAATATATTTTTGCAAGATCTGCAGATCCAGTTCACGGCGCTGTTTTTGGATGGCACGTGTATGGGTATAAATGTCGGCCCGGTCATTTTTAGATAATTTTGCCGCAGCTGCTGTTTTGAGATAGCGGCTTAATGAATCTATCTGCTGGTCCACCGCTCCAGCCATTTGGTTGTCCAGTTTGTAGTACTCGGTCAATTCTTTTTGCGTGGCAGAAGTGGTCGTGATATTGGGATAAGCATCCGGTTTGCCTTTTTGCAGCTCGATGGTATAGGCGCCGTTTTCCAGGTAAACATCAAACCCGGGCCTGGTGGTGATCGCCGCATTGTTATTTATAATATTCAGCTGATAATACCCGGGCGACTGCAACTGCTTATTTGCAGAAAGTTCGCCGTTTTTAAAAGGCTCGTTAAAAGCCAACGTGCCGGCCTGTTTTAAAGTAACAAGGCCATCGGCAATTTCCGGTGCCTTGACTGTCAATTCTAATTTTGGTGTTTTATTGCAGGCGGTAATTATTAACAGAAGAGGGACTATGTAGCGTAATTTCATGATATTGGTTTAGTTGCTCTAATTACTCAAAAAATAGGCAAACAATGAAATTTAATATGAGCATGCCGACTTAAAGCTAATTTGTAAATTATCGCCTGTAAATAGAGCGTGTAAGAGGATGCCGACACCTGAAAGCGATTAGTTTCTTTCTCAACGATAGATATTACAGGAGTAGCATTACCAAAAACAAGTTCGTGAAAAATCCCACTTTCAAAACCGCCTAAAAATGAGATTTGAGAACAGAAGATTATTATTTGGGAACTGGTTTGTGTCATAAAAGATAAAATAAAAACTGTTTAAGTCTCGGTAGCCAGTATAATCTCGATGTCATCGGTTCATTTGTTTGTTAAAGCAACGAGTGAAGCCCAGATCTATCAAATAGATATTATTTTTAAATTTATACTTTATATTTGTGTTAGGAATTATTTGTATGATATACACAGAAAGTAAAAAACTGCATCTCATAGAATCATTAATCAAAGAAAAAGACGATGCAGTGTTAAAAGAAATTGAAAATATACTTACAAAATCCACAGATATTTCAATGCGTAAGTTTGGCGACTTTTCTAATGTGTTAACTCAGGAAGAACTGAATGAGTTCGAAAAAAACATCAGGGATGGTTGCGAACAAATAAATAAAGATGATTGGAAATAAGTGTTTCTTAGATACCAGTGTCGTTATTGATTTTTTTAGAGGTAATGCGGCTGTGGTTAATACCATTAAATCATTCGATAGTGTTTATATTAGCGATATAGCTGTTGGTGAGCTTTATTATGGTGCATACGTCTCTTTAAACCATACGAAGCATATTAATCAGATCGTGTCATTTTTAGAAAGCTGCACAATAACGGCAGTAAACACTGCTACAGCGATACTTTACGGCGAGATAAAAGCGGATTTAAAACGACGAGGTAAACCAATACCTGAAAATGATATCTGGATTGCAGCAGTTAGCTTAGCCAACAATTTGCCCTTATTTACTACAGATAAACACTTTGAATTAATTGGATTGCAATTAGTCCAGATTATACAATGATAAAGAGTTTACTGATAGCTATTTTAGTATTTGGATTAAGTTGCTGCTCTTCGCCCCAGAAGACGCATGTAAATATCCACATAGCCCTGATCAATAACAAACAATCCCTGCAATTTACAGGGCTCGATCCATCTGTTATGGGGGAGATCAGCCGTGATAGCACGGGAAATGGATGGCTGGGCCTGGTGCCGGTTTACCGGATGCCTGCCGATACTGATTTAAAAACTTTTCAGCCCGAACAACCCGGGCAATACCGGGTGGCGGGTAACGCGCTTGTTTTTACGCCAGATACCCCTTTTGTTAAAGGGCAAAACTACTTTGTGCGTTGGCACCATGTAGATGATAATGCAAAGCCCACCAGCTTCCTGAGCGGGAGCAGGCAGCTCGGCAAAATTCAATTTACCGATTTGATTTTTAAGCAATAAGCGCTTGGATTGGAAAATATTTTGTACATTTGCATCTGAATTAAAAAAGAGGGGGCATTTGTCCCCTCTTTTATTTTATCAATCAAATTATCAAAACCGATAATGAATATTGAAAAACGAGTAAAAGAGCTGGTTGAAGAGAAAATTGCCGATATGCCAAATTTATTTTTGGTTGACGTAAAAATGCATTCAAACGGCAAGCTGATTGTTTTGGTAGATGGGGATAACGGGATTGGGATTGCCGATTGTGCAGCAATAAGCAGGCATGTGGGTTTCCACCTGGAAGAGGAGAATGTGATAGAAGAGGCTTACAATTTAGAGGTTTCATCGCCCGGCATCGAGACCCCGCTAACATTGAAAAGGCAATACGCTAAAAATATCGGCAGATCACTGGCTATCAAAATGGATGATGGCACCAAGCGCGAAGGTGTTTTGAAAGAAGCTGGTGAGGAAACGATTACGATTGACGAAACCATAAAACAAAAAGGGAAAAAGGCGGAGACTGTTGAAAGCACTATCCCTACAGATAAAATAACAGAGGCAACAGTTTTAATATCATTTAAGTAAGAACCATCATGAGCAGCCGAATCAACAGGCTCATGCTAGCTTCATTACCTATTAGAGAAAATAATTTAAATGAAAAATGAGCAATATTAATTTAATTGATTCTTTTCAGGAATTTAAAGATTTCAAGAACATCGACCGCCCAACCATGATGAGCGTACTGGAAGACGTTTTCAGAAGCATGATCAGGAAAAAGTACGGTACGGATGAAAACTGCGACGTAATTGTAAACACCGACAACGGTGACTTAGAAATTTGGCGCACACGTGTTGTAGTTGAAGATGGTTTTAGCGAAGATGATGACCTTGAGGTTGAATTAATAGAAGCTAAAGCATTTGATGCCGACCTGGAGATTGGTGATGAGCAGATTGAGCAGATTACTTTAGAAAGCTTTGGCCGCCGCGCTATTTTAGCTGCGCGCCAAACCCTGGTATCAAAAATTCTGGAGCTGGAGAAAGACGAGATCTTCAAGAAATATAAAGACCGCGTTGGTGAAATTGTTACCGGCGAAGTTTACCAGGTTTGGAAAAAGGAAACCTTAGTTTTGGATGATGAAGGCAACGAGTTATTATTGCCTAAAACCGAGCAGATCCCGGCAGATTACTTTAAGAAGGGTGACAGCGTACGTGCCATCATCAGTAAGGTTGATATGCTGAACAGCAATCCCAAGATCATCATATCACGTACAGCGCCTGAATTTTTACAGCGTTTGTTCGAGATGGAGGTTCCGGAGATCTTTGATGGTTTGATCACGATCAAAAAGATCGTTCGCGAACCGGGTGAAAGAGCTAAAGTTGCGGTAGAATCTTACGATGACCGTATCGATCCGGTTGGTGCCTGCGTAGGTATGAAAGGGTCTCGTATCCATGGTATTGTTCGCGAGCTGAAAAACGAGAACATTGACGTTATTAACTACACAAATAATATACAACTGTACATACAGCGTGCTTTATCGCCTGCCAAGATCACTTCGATCAAATTAGACGATGAGAAAAAAACCGCTGCAGTATACTTAAAACCTGATCAGGTATCATTAGCTATCGGTCGTGGTGGCCATAACATAAAGTTGGCAGGTAAATTGACAGGATACGAAATCGATGTTTACCGGGAGGCTGATGAACACGATGAGGATGTGGATATTGAAGAATTCTCAGATGAGATTGAAAGCTGGATACTGGATGAATTTAAACGTATAGGCTTAGATACCGCGAAATCGGTTTTGGCATTATCCGTTGGCGAATTGGTAAAACGTACCGATTTAGAAGAAGAAACAGTAAAAGATGTGCTATCAATTCTGCAAGCTGAGTTTGAATAATCAGAAATAGCAAAATAAAATCGTATTTTTGCGATAATTAGCAGAGAAATAATAATAAATGTCAGAAGACAAATCAATAAAATTAATTAAGGCAGTAAAAGAACTGAACATCGGTATGGGTACCCTTGTCGATTTCTTAGCTACTAAAGGCTACAAGGTTGATAAACATCCGATGGCCAAGCTGGACAACGACATGTACACTACCTTGTTGAAGGAGTTTGCTGTTGATAAAATTATTAAGGAAGAGGCCAAACAGATCAGCATTGGTAAGATCAGGAAAGATGAGCCCGGACAGGCTCCTGAAAAACCTGTGGAAAACCGCCGTTCGAGAGATTTCGAGAACGAAGAAATTCTGATCAAAAATACAGGTCATTTTTCTTCGGCACCGGCTGAGAAGCCAAAGCCGGCAGAAACTGTGCAGCCAAAAGCAGAAGAGCGCAGTAGCGAAGGGCTACCCGGAGTTAAGATTGTGGGTAAAATTGACCTTAACAATTTAAGCGGCAAACCTGCAGAAGCACCGAAAGCGGCTGAACCTGTTAAAGAGGTGCCTGCCCCGGTTGCAGAAGTACCCAAGGTTGAAGCGCCTAAAGTTGAAGCACCTAAAGTTGAAGTGCCAAAGGTAGAGGTGCCGAAAGCGCCTGAGCCTGTTGCGGAAGTTCCGGCACCAGTTGTTGCGGAAGCGCCAAAGGTTGAAGCGCCAAAAGCGCCCGAACCTGCCCCGGTTGCAGAAGCACCAAAGGTTGAAGCGCCAAAAGCACCCGAACCTGCCCCGGTTGCAGAAGCACCTGTAGTTGTCACCCCTCCGGCTCCGGTTCAGGCCGAACCTGCGGCGGTAGTAACAGCACCTGTAGAGGAGGGCGACGATGTGATCCGTGCCAGTGCAGAGCGCTTAAGCGGGCCGAAAATCATCGGCAAGATCCAGTTACCGGTTAGCGCCCCTAAACGTGGCGGTCCGGTTGCTTCATCATCAAGTGCGGCCGGCAGCGCTGCAGACCAAAAACGTAAACGTAAACGTAAAGATAGCCAGGGAGGCGGTCCGGGTGGTGGTAACAACACAACCGGGCAGCAGGCACCGCCAAGCGGGCCAATCAACCCTAATCGCCCCGATTTCAGGAACAGGCCGGCAGGCCCTCCGGGTGGTGGCGCTGGTAATCGTCCGGACTTTAGAGGTGGTAACAGAAATGCGGCCCCAAGTACAGGTCCTAAGGAAGAGCCATCAGAAAAAGATATCCAGGATCAGATCAAAGCTACCCTTGCACGTTTAAGCGGTGCAGGTAAGAGCGGTAAATTTGCACAGCGCGCTAAGTTCCGTCGTCAAAAACGTGACGATGTTGCTGCTACTGCAGAGGAACTGGCAATGGAGCAGGATGCTCAATCCAAAGTGTTGAAGGTTACCGAGTTTGTTACGGCAAACGAATTGGCTCTCATGATGGATGTATCCGTTACGCAGATCATCTCAACTTGTATGAGTTTGGGTATGTTCGTATCCATCAACCAGCGTTTGGACGCCGAAACTTTAAGCATTGTTGCTGATGAGTTTGGTTTCCAGGTAGAGTTTGTAAAACCACAGGATGAAGAGGCCAATTTAGATACACCGGATGATCCGGCGCAGTTGATCTCTCGTGCTCCTATCGTAACCATTATGGGTCACGTGGATCATGGTAAAACATCTTTATTGGATTTTATCCGCAAAACAAACGTTATCGGTGGTGAAGCAGGGGGTATAACCCAGCACATCGGCGCATACGAAGTAACATTGCCGGATGATAAAGGAAAGATCACCTTCCTGGATACACCGGGTCACGAGGCGTTTACCGCCATGCGTGCAAGGGGTGCACAGGTAACAGATATTGTTATCATTGTAATTGCTGCTGATGACAGCGTGATGCCGCAAACCCGCGAGGCCATAAACCACGCACAGGCTGCCGGCGCACCAATCATTTTTGCATTCAATAAGATAGACAGGCCGGGTGCTAATGCGGATAAGATCCGTGAGCAGTTATCAGCCATGAATATTTTGGTGGAAGAATGGGGTGGTAAATACCAAACCCAGGAAATATCGGCCAAAACAGGGTTAAATATTGAGTTGTTGTTAGAGAAAGTATTGCTTGAGGCAGAATTGCTGGAGCTTACCGCTAACCCTAACAAACGCGCCGTAGGTACGGTAATTGAATCTGCACTGGATAAAGGCCGTGGTATTGTTACAACAGTATTGGTACAGGCAGGACGCTTAAAAGTGGGCGACCCAATATTAGCAGGTTGCTACAGCGGCCGTGTTAAGGCATTAACCAACGAGCGTGGCCAGCGGGTAGAATCTGCAGGCCCATCAACACCGGTACAGGTGCTGGGTATGCAGGGAGCACCAACGGCGGGTGATAAGTTTAACGCACTGGAAAGCGAAGTTGAAGCACGTGAAATTGCAAATAAACGTTTACAATTACAGCGCGAGCAAGGTTTACGTACCCAGAAACACATTACACTTGATGAGATCGGCCGCCGTTTGGCAGTGGGTAACTTTAAGGAACTTAACATTATTGTTAAGGGTGACGTGGATGGTTCTATCGAGGCCTTGTCAGATTCATTGCTGAAACTGTCTACCGAGCAGATCCAGGTGAACATCATTTCCAAAGCAGTTGGTCAGATCTCCGAAAGCGATGTATTGTTAGCGTCTGCATCAGATGCGATCATTATCGGTTTCCAGGTACGTCCTTCGGGAAGTGCGCGTAAACTGGCTGAAGCCGAACAGATCGACATCAGGTTATACTCAATCATCTACGATGCGATCAACGAGATCAAGGCGGCGATGGAAGGTATGCTTGCACCAACCTTTGAAGAGAAGATTGTTGCCAACGTGGAGATCCGCGATGTGTTCAAGATCAGCAAGGTTGGTACCATTGCAGGTTGTATGGTGTTAGATGGTAAGATCACCCGTAACAGTAAGATCCGCATCATTCGTGATGGTGTGGTTATCCATACTGGTGAACTGGCATCATTGAAACGCTTTAAAGATGATGTGAAAGAAGTTGCAACCGGATACGAGTGCGGTTTGAACATCAACAACTATAACAACATTGAAGTAGGCGATATAGTAGAAGCATACGAAAATGTAGAAGTGAAGCGCAAGCTGGCTTAATCGAATTTGTTTAGATCATATCAAAGGGACGGCGAAAGCTGTCCCTTTTTGCTTGGTGCTTATTGGTGTTTCGTAACAACCTGTCAAATGTGCCAATGCCAAAACAGAACTCTTATTATTTATGCTGAATTTCGGAGTATTAAAAAGGCCTCAAATCTAATGATTCAAGGCCTTTTTGGTTTCGGGATTAGCTAGACCGGATTTAGATAGCTAAAATTTGTATTAGGCTTATTGCCACCCTCCGCCTAAGGAGCTATACAAGGTTACAATTGCCTGCACCTGCTGCGCCCTGTCGTTTACGCCGGCCAGCTGCGCTGCCAGTAAGTTTTGTTCGGATGTTAATACATCTATGTAATTCGTAGCCGAGCTATAGGTAAGTAACTGCTTCGTATATTCTACAGATTTCTGTAAGGCATCCAGTTCCTTTTTCCGTAGTTCCTGCTTTTTAATTGAAGTTTTGTAAGCGTAAAGCGCGTTGGCTACTTCCTGCCCTGCCGTTAGTATAGTTTGCTGGTAGGTGTTAAGGGCTTCCAGTTGTTGTGCTTTTGCAATGCGGTAACGAGACTTGTTTTTCCCCTGGTTAAATATAGGCTGGGTTAATCCGCCAATCAGGTTGTAAAAAATGGAATTATCAAACAAGTTTTTTAATTGCAAACTGGATAAGCCACCCTCGGCAGTAATGGTTAGCGTTGGGTAAAAATAAGAGTGTGCCACATTCGTATTTTCAAAAGCTGCCATAAAAGAAAATTCCGATTGCTGAATGTCCGGGCGGTTACGCAATAGCTGGGTAGATAAACCCGCAGTGATGTTTTCAAGCGGTTTTTGATCGGCCAGGGTAGCGCGTTTAACTGCGCCCGCAGGGCGGGAAAGTAAAATACAAAGCGCGTTTTCTGTCTCCCGTATTTGCTGTTCCAAGTCTGGTATCGTGATCTCTGCTGCGTAGCGGTTGGCCTCGCTTTGTACCACTGAAGCTCCGGTAACCACATTGCCTTCTAACAGCGCTTTGTTGGTTTCAACATCCTGGATATAGTTTTTTACACTCTGTTTAGTGATGGCTAATTGTTGGTCGTAAGATAATAGTATATAATAGTTCGTAGCAATATCAGCAATCAGTTGCGTTTGCACCGCCCGTTTAGAGGCATCACTCTGTAAAAAATTAGCTATCGCCTGGCGTTTCAGGCTGCTGAGTTGTCCCCATACATTAACCGTCCAACTGGCGCTGAATTGTGCCTGGTACGTTATCGTATTAAGGTTTATACCCACCCCTGCCGGAAAATTAAGAGCAGCCTGTGAGGTTTTGGTTTTAGTTGCGCTCACCCCTGCATCCAAGGTAGGGAAATAGGCAGCTTTGGTCTGCCTTAAAGTAGCATCCGCCTCCGCTATTTTCAGCACCGCATTTTGGAGGTTCAGGTTGTGGTCAATGCCTTCCTGTATTAAATTTTGCAGCACGGTATCAGCAAATAATTTTCGCCAGGGCAATTTAGCGATCGATGTTGTATCAGATGTGGTACTATCCCTGTATAGATTTTGAGCCTTAACATCAGGTCGCTTGTAAGTTTTTGAAACTTTGCAGGATGCAATGGTGAGCAACCCTGCCAGCATGAATAAATAATATGTTGTTTTCATTATTTCTGTTAATATGAAGATCATTAATGAGCAGCTGCCGGGGTATCAGTAGCTGGTTCAACCGGTGGTTTACCGCTTATTTTTTCTTGTAAACCCTGGAATACAATAAACAGTACCGGGATAACAAACACCCCGAACAATGTGCCGAAGAGCATGCCGCCCACTGCACCCGTACCGATAGATTTGTTACCCACCGCACCTGCCCCGGAAGCAAGCATCAACGGCATTAGGCCGAGTATAAATGCGAATGAAGTCATCAGGATAGGTCTTAAACGGGCCGTTGCACCTTCAATGGCTGCATCTGCCAAACTTAAGCCATGTTTACGGCGGGCAACCGCAAACTCCACAATAAGGATGGCGTTTTTGGCCAGCAAACCAATCAGCATGATCAGCGTTATTTGCAAGTAGATGTTATTCTGTACATTAAATAGCTTGGCAAAAACAAAAGCGCCTGCCAAGCCTACGGGCAACGAAAGCAATACAGCGAAAGGCAAAATATAGCTTTCGTACTGTGCACTTAGTAAGAAGTACACAAAAACTAAACACAGCATAAAGATGTAAACCGTTTGACTGCCTCCGGCTATTTCCTCCCGCGTTAAGCCCGAATATTCATAGCTGTACCCCACCGGTAAAGTTTTAGCGCCTACTTCCTCAATCGCTTTTATTGCATCGCCAGAGCTAAAGCCCGCATTTGGCGCGCCCTGTATAGCAATAGATGTAAAGAGGTTAAATCGCTTGATAGCCTGCGGACCGTAAACTTTTTTCAGTGTAACAAATTCAGATATTGGTGCCATGGTGCTGCTGCTATCTGCCCGTACGTAAATATCATTAAGGCTGGCCGTGGTACCACGATAAGTGGCATCAGCCTGTATCATCACCCGGTATTGCTTGCCAAACTCATTAAAGTTAGATGCATATACACCACCGTAATAGCCCTCAAGGGTGCTCAATACGCGACTGACAGTTACACCTGCCTGTTTACATTTGGCCACATTTACATTGATCATGTATTGTGGAAACGTTGTATTGAAAGATGTGGTAGCATATTGAATTTCGGGCCGTTTACTTAATGCAGCTAAGAAACTGGTGCTAACGTTACTAAACTTATTGATATCGCCACCAGTTTTGTCCTGCAGCTGAAATTCAAACCCGCTGCTGGTGCCAAAGCCCTGCAATGTTGGCGGGGCGAAGAATATCACCTGCGCATTTTTAATGCCCGCGGTCATTCCAAAAAGCTGGCCTGTAATGCTGCCGATATCTTCGCCCTTACCTCTTCGTTGATCCCAGGGCTTAAGTTTAACGACGATCATTGCGTATGAACCACCTGCTCCGGCAATAAAACTTTGCCCGGTTATCGTTAATGTCGAGGCTACTTGCGGCAGTTTTTTGATGATCCCTTCCACTTCTTTAGCAGTGGCTGCACTTCTGTCTAAAGATGATCCTACCGGTAAACTGATATTTGCGAATAACACACCCTGATCTTCATTGGGAACGAAAGCCGTTGCGGTAGTTTTCATGAGGATGTAAAAGATACCCGAGAAAACTAAAATAATTAAGCCGGCTATCCATTTTTTGCCGATAAGGAAGTGAACCGAGTTCTTGTACTTATTTGTTACCGACTCAAACCCGGTGTTAAAGGCCGTGTAAAACCGCTGCAGAAAACCAGCGTCTTTATGCTCACCCTCCGGATGTGGTTTGAGGAAAAGGGCGCATAACGCCGGACTAAGCGTAAGGGCGTTTACCGCAGAAATGATGATGGCGATAGCCAGTGTTAAACCAAATTGTTTATAAAAAACGCCTGACGAACCGGATATAAATGATACCGGGATAAATACAGCTGCCATTACTAATGTTATAGATACAATGGCACCACTAATATCATTCATAGCGCTAACTGTTGCTTCTTTAGCGGAAACTGCCCCGGCATCCAGCTTGGCGTGTACTGCTTCAACAACCACTATCGCATCATCCACCACTATCCCGATGGCCAAAACCAGCGCAAATAAGGTGAGCAAGTTAATGGTAAACCCAAATAGGTTTAAGAAAAAGAAGGTACCCACAATGGCGACCGGAACCGCAATTGCCGGTATTAAAGTCGAGCGGAAATCTTGCAGGAAAATCAATACTACGATAAACACAAGGATAAAAGCTTCGATCAAGGTATGTATAACCTTGCTGATCGATTCATCCAGAAAGTCGTTGGCGTTGAGCAATGAGGTATAATGCACACCCGGAGGGAACGATTTTGATGCTGCTTTTATAGTTGCCTCACATTGCTGAATGAGTGAGTGTGCGTTGGAGCCTGCAACCTGGGATATTGCTATCCCTATTGAGGGGTGACCATCAGTATAGGTGTTTCCCGTGTAATTTAAAGATCCAAGCTCCAAACGGGCAACGTCTTTTAACAGTAGGGTTTGCCCCGTACTGGTTGATTTAATAACGATGTTCTGGAAGTCGGCAACGGTTTTTAAACGACCCTTGTATTTGAGGGTGTATTGGTATGATTGGTTATCGTTCTCGCCTACTTTACCGGGTGCAGCATCTACGTTTTGCTCGGCAAGGGCAGCATTAATATCATCCGGTATTAAATGGTATGACGCCATCACGCTCGGCTTAAGCCAGATTCTCATGGAGTAATCTTTAGAACCAAATGCGGTTGCATCACCTACTCCGCTTATCCGTTTTATCTGCGGGAGTAAATTAATGTTGGCGTAGTTTTGTAAAAATGTCTGATCGTATGACTTATTGGTGCTGGAGAGCGAGAAGATCATGATGTTACTGCTTTGTTGCTTTTGGGTAGTAACACCAGCTTGCGTAACGGCAGCAGGCAACAACGGAGTAGCCTTAGATACCCTGTTTTGAACGTTTACAGCAGCGATATCCGGGTTGGTACCCAAGGCAAAATAAACAGTGATTTGTGCCGAGCCATCATCGCTCGCGGTGGATGTCATATAGGTCATGCCTTCCACACCATTGATCTGTTCTTCCAGGGGCACGATAACACTGGTTAACACCACATCGGCATTGGCGCCAGAATATCCTGCAGAAACCACCACTTGCGGCGGTGCAATATCCGGGTATTGGGTAATAGGGAGCGTTAGCAAGCCTATTAAACCCAGGATGACCAGTATCACCGATATTACCGTTGATAATACCGGCCGTTCTATAAATTTTTTTAACATAATAGTATGCGCTATATTTATTAATGGGGAGCTGCTTGTTTTTAAGCTTAGTTAACGTCCTGGTAAACTTTACTGGCAACCAGTGCCTGCGGGATGATTTTTGTAGAGTCTTTTAGCGATATTGATCCGTCAAGCACCAGCTTTTCTCCTGCTTTTATGCCTTCCGTTACCACGTAATACTGTCCGGCAGTAAGTTCCATGATTTTAATTTCCCGGCTTCTTACGATGTTATTTTGCTCCAGTACAAATACAAAGTATTTACCCTGCTGCTCATAAGCAGATTTTTGTGGAATCAATAAGGCGGAGGTTAATGCTTGTGGTACATCCACGCTGCCGGTGGCACCACTTCGCAGCAAATGAAGAGGGTTTGGAAATGCAGCACGCAAGCTGGCCGTACCTGTTGCTGTGTTTAATAAACCGCTGATGGTTTGTATTTTTCCTTTTTCCGGATAGGTAGAACCATCAGCTAAGGTTAGGTTGATTAGCGGGGTATTTTTAATTTTTTGATCCAGGGTGGAGCCTTTCACTGTCCTCGAAAAATCTAAAAGTTGTTTTTCGTTGAGTGAGAAATAAGCATAAACGTTACCAATGTTAGCTACCGTAGTTAATGGACTGGATGTTGTGCTGGTGATCAAACTACCTAAGCGGTATGGAATTGTACCTACAACACCGTCAACAGGGCTGGTAACCAATGTATATCCCTGGTTTACTTTGGCTGTGGCTAAATTAGTTTGGGCCTGCGCTAAAGCGGCACGTTTGGTATTCAGTGTGTTTTGATCCGTTTCCAGTTCGTAGCGGGAGATGATGCCTTTATCAACCAAGGGCCTTGTTTTATTAACTGCAATTTCGGCAGAATTGATATCTGCTTTGGCACTATTGATAGCGGCAATTGAGCTTTGTACAGTTTGCTCATATTGGGGGGCGCTCAATTTAAAAAGCGGCTGCCCTTTTTTTACAACTGACCCTTCATCAACGTAAATTTTGTCGATATAGCCATCAATTTTAGGGCGGATATCGATCGTTTGTTGTCCCTGCAGAACGGTGGGGTAGCTGGTGTGCAAAGTAGCATCCTGGGGAGTAACTTCAAATACCTGATAATTTGCAGGAGGCGGTGGGTTCTGGCCGGGGGCTGCCTGTCCGCCTTTATTGTTATCCCCGCACGAGGAAAGAATGATTATTGCCGCGCTTAAAATTGTGCAATTTATTGCATTTGTTTTCATTTGGTATGGAGTTGATAATGATTCATGATGAATTAAAAATTATAATAGACGAATTAGTTTGACGTTTATGTCAGTTTTTTGGCAAAAAAATTAAGTGAACAGCATTTCGATAATGACCTTTTTACGTTCCGTCATCAGTTCCCGGAATTTAACATCATTAATATTAAATAATTGTTTGAAGAGCGGACGGACAAGCAAAGGGTATGCGGTCAATGAAAATAGATTAAGCATAAAATTTATTGGCAACATTTTTTTTATCTCGCCTTTATCCATAGCGGTTTCTATTTCTTTAAAAAAGTGAACTAATGCCGGAGACGCACCTTTCTCGGGCGCAACAAATCCATTAGCATTGATTTCGCTGATCATGAAAGACTCCTTGTACGGATATCGGCTCAATTCCCGCAAAAAAACGTCGATAAACTTAATTACCTTCTCCCTAAAGGGTAAGGGAGATAATAATACTTTGTCCAAAGTCATCGCAGTCTCTTGCATCGCTTCCTCAAACACGGTTTTAAAAAGCGTATCCTTCGAACGGAAGTAATAATTGATGACTGTACGAGCCACACCTGCGGCATCGGCAATATCCTGGGTGGTAGCGTTGAACCGTCCCTCCGCGAAAAAAATCTTTTTTGCAGTATCCTTTATATGTTGTTCTGTACCGGTATCGCGGATGGCCATCGCTTTAGATTAGTTTGACAAAAATGTCAGACAAAAATGAGCAATGATTTAGATTGTAATGTCAATAAAGCGTAAATAAATAAATATTTGATTATGGGGTAAATTTTAAAGATTCAAGGGCTGATAAAAAATAGTTAAAATAATTTGCGCAACTCAAAAGTTGCATATATATTTGCAACCGAAAGGTTGCTTAATTAAAATTTAAATTGTGAAACAGGATATATTTCAGGCAATAGCCGACCCAACACGCAGGGCTATTTTAACTTTAATTGCAATACAGGCTTTAACGCCAAATACGATGGCAGAAAAATTTGATATGAGCCGGCAGGCTGTGTCAAAACATATAAAAGTGTTACAAGCCTGCGAACTGATTAGACCCGAGCCCGTAGGCAGAGAGATTTATTATCACTTCAACGCCAAAAAAATGTTGGAGTTTGACAACTGGTTGGCCCAGTTCAGGCAGAACTGGGAAACGCAATTTAATCAGCTTGACCAATTATTGACAACAATTAAAGAACAGAAATAATGAACAACGATTTGCTATTTGATTTTAACGTTGATAAAAAAGCCAAAACGGTTTATATCACCCGGCAGTTTAATGCCGCACAATCTTTGGTATGGGATGCCTTCACCAAAGCCGAATTGCTGGACCAATGGGGCGCACCTGCACCCATGCGCGCAAAAACCAGGTATATGGAATTTAAAGTTGGGGGGCGCAGGGTTTACGCAATGGTAAGCCCCGACGGGCAGGAGCGTTGGGCAGTACAGGATTTTACTGCAATTACCCCGAAAACTAATTTTAAAATGTATAACGCTTTTGCCGATAAGGACGAAAACCGTGAACTGCCGGGTTCGGAGTGGGACTACCACTTCAGTGAAAAAAATGGCATAACTAAAGTTGACATTACCATTTACAATGAATCATTCGAGCGGTTGGAGAAATTGTTGGAAGGCTTTAAAATAGGTTTCAATATGACCCTTAAAAACCTGGAAGATTTGCTTGCTAATTTATCCCGGAAGTAATCGTATGAAAATTTTAGAATAATTTAAGGAATACCTTAATCAAAAAACATTCACAATTAAAAATAAATATCATGAAAGCAATTAATCCATGGATCAACTTTAATGGCAATGCCGAAGAAGCATTTACATTTTACCAATCAGTTTTTGGCGGAGAGTTTAAAAAGGTCGTTCGCTTTAAAGACCTTGCGAGCGATGAATTTCAGGTGCCCGAAAATGAGGCTAACAAAATTATGCACATAGCGCTGCCTATCGGGAGTAACAATGTGTTGTTAGCCAATGATGTTCCAGAGTTTATGGGGAGGGTAAACGAACGTGAAAACAGGTCTAAAATTGCGGTGAGTGCAGAGAGCCGCGAAGAAGCCACGCAGGTATTTAACGGATTATCTGCAGGCGGGGAAGTGGAAGGGCCGATAGGCGATAGCCCCTGGGGCACCTACGCCGGGATGTTCAGAGACAAATATGGTATTGAATGGATAGTTGAATATGACCCAGGCGCATGATGAATTAATGGAGCAAGCGTAAGCAAGCTTTTATAAACCTGGTGCCAAAACAACCAAATCTTGTTGCCATAAAACCCCGCAGGCTTGCCAGGCAAGGCGCTGCGGGGTGGTAACCGCTACGTTACAGTTCTTTGTCGGCTAACATTTTTGCGTCGCGGGTATTCTTTTGCACAGCAATGGCCGAAAACATACTTAAGCAGAAGGCCATAGCGTAAAAGCCTTTCTCACTTCTGGCGAGGTCTGCGTTCCATAATCCAATAGTGAGTAAGATCATTGCCGCAATAGTGGCAAACCAACTCAGGCCGTAGTAAAGGTCGGTAACCGCATGCCCTTCAGCCCGGTCTCTCACGCTTTTCTGTACGGAGATCACAGCAAACAGGCCAAATAATAAAATGGTGAAATAATAGCCTTTTTCATTCAATGCCATACCCGCATTCCATAAGCCTATGCAGTATCCCACTGCTCCGGCTAATAATGCAAACCATGATGCCCCTATAAATGCGGCAGTTGGTTTAAACGGGCTTCTGATTTTTTCACCTGCTTTTAGGGTATTCAAATTTTCTTCAGTTCTGTGTTGTAGCGATTCCATGATTTTTTGTTTTTGTGATTATTGTTGAACCAAATGTCGGGTATAAAACAAACCTTGAAAAGTCAGGATTCTCAGATAACTGATGATATATAAATGAAAAATATATTACTTTTATAGCAATCACAACCCAGTCATGGACGGACTTTTAGAGTTGACCAGCCTTCTTAATAATACAGACAGAAAGCTGTTTAAGCAGTTTTTACGGGATAAGAATAAAAGAGAGGATGTAAAAAATTTACAGCTATTCAATTTGGTAGAAACTGACGATATAACTGCTTTCGACAAGCTCTACAAATCTTACAAAAATAAAGATGCATACTATGCCTTAAGAAAAAGGCTGCAGGATAATTTGTTGTTATTCTTATCGCAGAAAACCTTTGAGAGCAATCATTCAGATAGCTATGAGGCTTTGCGCCTGCTTGTGGTAGCTCGTTTCCTCTCGGAAAATGAGCTGGTTAAAATTGCGTTCAAGTGTATGGACAAGGCTGAAGCGATAGCGGAGTCTTTGGAGCAATTTAACTTATTGAACGAACTTTTGCTGTTAAGGCTGCAGTATGCTCATATGCCTGGAGCGGAGGACCTTGACACTTTAACCGCTCGCTTTTTGCGGAACCAGGCGGAAATGCAGCGCGAAGCCAGGCTCAATATGGCTTACGCCTATTTAAGGCAGGAATTGCAGGAGATACACCTGAACGGCAAGATTGTTAATCTGACCACTTTAATGCTGGCTACCATCCGGAAATACAAGATTTCCAAACAGGACTTAATGACTTACAAGTCTATTTACCAAATTCTTTTCATAGCGAATGAATACGCAGCCATTCAGCAGAACTATGGGTTGATAGAGCGATACATTAACCGAACCAATCAATTTATGAAAGGCCAGGTGCAGCACAAACAGACGTATGGTTTTTATCATATATCCATTTTGTATTTTTTGGCCAATTTTCATTTACGGCAAAGAAGGTTCGGGAAGAGTGCATCCTACCTAAAGGAAATGATGCATTTAATGTTAGCAGACAGCCGGTATTATGCGCTGTTTTATTTACGCCATCAGTTACTCACTTCACTAAATCTGTTTTTTACAGGGTTTTCTGATAGGGCTATCGCGCTATTGCAGGAATCGCTCTCCAACAAAAAGAGTACGTCCAAGCCGGAAGATCTAGCGGATGTACGCTTAAGCCTGGCGATGTTTTTAGCCCTTTGTGATGACCGGGCGAGTTTGAAACAGCTGGCACTATTGACACAGACCGATGCATGGTACGAAAAAAAGATGGGCATGTTATGGACTATCCGTAAAAACCTGATGGAAATACTGGTACAGGCACAATTCTCTAATATTGAGCTTGCCTTATCACGGCTCATGAGCTTCCGGAGACGGTACAAAAAATATCTGCTGAAGACCTCCGAGGAACGGGTGTTACAGTATCTGGGGCTGGTTGAAAAATATCTGTTGAAACCCGATGTAGCTTTTGACCCCAGGTACAAAGCTACTGTTGTAAACCAACTCACCCAAAAAGAGAATAATGATATCTTCTCTTTAAGTTTTATCGCCTGGCTAATAGCACGCTTGGAGAAAAACACAGCGTATAAAGTTGTCTTAACACTGATAGGAAACGATGAGGGATAATACAATTAGCATGTTAAACCAAAAAAGCCTCAAATCTTTCGATTCAAGGCTTTCTAAACTTGGGTAGCGGGAACAGGACTCGAACCTATGACCTTCGGGTTATGAGCCCGACGAGCTACCAACTGCTCCATCCCGCACTATTTTTATTAATTACATAACGGGCATAACTCCGAAATGTTTGATCCTGTTGGGCAGAAATCCGGTTTAGCCGCTTAGGCCTTCCCGCTTTAAGAAATCAAAAGCCTTAATCTTTCGATCAAGGCCTTCTCTTATCTTGGGTAGCGGGAGCAGGACTCGAACCTACGACCTTCGGGTTATGAGCCCGACGAGCTACCAACTGCTCCATCCCGCACTATTTTTGTTGGTTACATAACGGTCATAACATCCGAAATGTTTTCTTTCCAAATGTGAAAATGCATTTGCATGCCGTTTTTTATTGGACTGCAAAGATATAATTCGTTTCTTTGCAGTCCAAATAATATTTTAATTATTTTTTTTATGGCACACAGGGCAGGTTTTGTAAGTATAATTGGTAAACCCAATGCGGGTAAGTCAACCCTTATGAACGCCCTGGTGGGCGAAAAAATGTCTATCATCACCCCAAAAGCACAGACAACCCGTCATCGTATTTTGGGTATTGTGAACGAAGAGGATTACCAGATTGTATTCTCGGATACGCCGGGTATCATTAAACCGCATTATGCATTGCACGAAAGTATGATGCACCAGGTAGATGGCTCCATTGTGGATGCCGACCTGATATTGATGGTGACCGATATTCACGAGGAGTACAATGAAGAAGACGTACTTAAAAAGCTGGCCGGTTCTACCGCGCCCCTGGTAGTGCTGGTAAATAAGATAGACCAGAGCGAGGAAGCTGAAGTAAAAGAAAAGGTGGATTACTGGCAGGAGAAGCTAAACCCCAAAGCGGTGTTTGCCATCTCGGCCCTGCATGATCATAACATAAAAGCCATCATGGATTTTATATTAGAGAACCTGCCCGAGCACCCGGCCTATTACGAGAAAGACGCGCTTACCGACCGTAATGACCGCTTCTTTGCATCGGAGATGATTCGTGCGCAGATCTTTAAACAATACAAAAAAGAAATTCCTTACAGTACCGAGGTAATAGTTACCGCTTTTGTAGAAGGCGAAAAACTGCACCGCATAAGTGCCGAGATCATTGTAGAACGCGATTCGCAAAAAAATATCATCATTGGGGAAGGCGGCAAAATGCTGAAGATAGTTGGCACTTACGCCCGCCGCGATATGGAAGATTTTTTCCAGAAGAAGATCTTCCTGGAAACGTTTGTAAAAGTTATCCCCGACTGGCGCAGCAAAAAAAATTACCTGAAAAAATTCGGGTACGAATAATAAAACAGATTTGAGATATTAGATGTGAGATTTGAGATAAAGCAGCATCCAGTATTCAAAAAACATTTAATTTAGATGTAGAAAGAGATCAGACAGGACTTTCCTCCGGTCTCATATCTCCTATCTCACATCTCATATCTAATACAAAATGAGCAATATAGTAGCTATAGTAGGCAGGCCCAACGTTGGCAAATCCACTTTATACAACCGTTTAACCGAAAGCCGTAAAGCTATTGTTGACGATTTTAGCGGTGTAACCCGCGACAGGCATTACGGTACCAGCGAATGGACCGACCAGAAATTTACCGTTATTGATACCGGCGGCTATGTAGCCAATTCGGAAGAATTGTTTGAAGTGGCCATTCGCGAGCAGGTTTTGATCGCAATCGAGGAAGCCTCCGTTATCCTTTTTATGGTAGATGTTACTACAGGCATTACCGATCTGGACGACGAGATAGCCAATATCCTGCGTAAAGGCAAAAAGCCGGTATTTGTTGTGGTGAACAAGCTGGATAATAACGCCCAGCTGGCTGATGCCACCGAGTTTTACAGCCTGGGTTTGGGCGAGATCTATACGTTATCATCTATGACGGGCAGCGGCACCGGCGAATTGCTGGATGAAGTGGTTAAGCATTTTGAAGATGTTCCGTTTGATGAGAACGAGCGCCCTAAATATGCCATAGTCGGCCGCCCTAACGTTGGTAAATCATCTATTATCAATGCTTTGATAGGCGTGGACCGTAATATCGTTACGCCCATTGCCGGCACCACCCGTGATAGTATCCACATCCATTATAAACAGTATGGTCATGATTTTATGCTGATCGATACCGCCGGGATGCGGAAAAAGACCAAGGTAAAAGAGAACATTGAATTTTACTCGGTAATGCGTACCATCAAAGCTTTGGAAGAAGCTGATGTAGTGATCCTGATGATCGATGCGGTAGAAGGTTTGGAATCTCAGGATGTAAACCTGTTCCACCTGGCCGAGAAAAATAAAAAGGGTATTGTTATCGTGGTGAACAAATGGGATTTGATAGAGAAAAATAATAAAACCGTTAAAGCATTTGAAGACCAGATCAAACAGAAAATAGCACCTTTTACTGATGTACCTATCGTTTTTACCTCGGTAACCGAGAAACAGCGTGTACTAAAAGTGATTGATGTGGCGAACCAGGTTTACGCTAACCGCGCCCGCAAGATCCCAACCTCTAAATTAAATGAGGTAATGCTGCCGATCATCGAGAACTATCCGCCGCCATCATTAAAAGGCAAATACGTAAAAATCAAATACATTACCCAGATAGCGGGCCAGTCGCCCATGTTTGCGTTCTTCTGTAACCTGCCGCAGTACGTAAAAGAACCGTATTACCGCTTTATAGAAAACCAGCTGCGCGAGCATTTTGAGTTTTCCGGTGCCCCCATCCAGGTGTGGTTCAGGCAGAAGTAGTGATCAATTTAATATCTTGGATAGCGATGCGTTTAAAAACCCATCGCTATTTTTTTTAGCCTCTCGGCGGGACAGAGAGCCTTAGCGGCAAACATGAATTTTGCCCTCTTTTTGCGCAGCAAAGATAGGGCCGGGCAGCGTAAGCAAACCCGGGGTAAGTATATTCGCCGCTATCCTGGTTTATGGCATTGCCTTCGGCCCGCGCTTTCCGCTCATACTGCACAGGCCTTAGGCACCTTGGCCAGTATCCGCTGCAATCGCTAATGCGGAAACGGCAAAGCGGCAGCGAGGGCACCGCCCGGAGCCTGAATACCGGATCTGCATATCTTCAAAAGACAAATCTTAAAAATTCTTTTCAGTTAATATCTTTTTGCTTTTTAATTTCTCAATAATGTACCGTGCTTCAGCTTCATCCAAATCATTTCCAAACCTCACAGTTTTGAGCCCGTAGTCGAATTTTACAGTGCCCGAATTGAAATTGCTAAGAACGCCGCTTTGACTTCGGCCAAATCGAAAACTATTGTACATTGAAAATTCTTCTGATGCCCGGATATGCTTTACCTCATTCAAATCGTAAACTTTTGCTGGTAAGAAAAACCAGACGCGATTGCGGATAGAAATAGTTCCTTTCCCCGCCGCTATAATTTCTTTGCCCAGCAGCATAAATAGTATAGTGCTAATTACGAATATACCACCGAGCGACCATCCTGCTAGCCAGATTGTTAAAAACCACCCAGGCCCATCGCCACTTGCTATAGATGATGCCGCACTTGTTTCGCCAAAAAACCAACCTACCATCCATGCCGAAAAAAATAGCAAGATAAAATAGTTTCGTTTTCCGGGTATTTCAATCTCCACCGTGTCGAAATTATCGTTTATGATTGCGCGGCCTGAGTAAGGGTTTTCCATCGTAAAAGGTTGTTGGTTTTAGTTGGTCATAAAAGTAGTGTTCTGTCTATTACAATCAAATCTTTGCTGCATTATTTTAACTGCCGCAACGCTATAATTTTTAGTAATTTTACGTTATAAATGATGCAACCAACCCTCAATAAATATAACCTCAAATTCCGCGAAGCACTTGCCGGCTTAAACCCCGAACAGTTGGCTGCGGTAAATAAAATGGATGGCCCGGTGCTGGTAGTAGCTGGCCCGGGCACGGGTAAAACGCAGATCCTGGCGGCCCGTATCGGGAAGATCCTGACGGATACCGATGCCCAGCCTAGCGAGATCCTTTGTTTAACTTACACCGATGCCGGTGCAGTGGCCATGCGCAAACGCCTGTTTGAATTTATAGGCCCCGATGCTTACCGCATCAACATCTATACCTTTCACGCTTTTTGTAATGAGATCATCCAGGAGAACCTCGACTATTTCGGCAAGCTGAACCTGGAGTCGCTGTCTGATCTGGAATCGGCTATGCTGTTCCGCGAATTAGTGGATGAATTTGGCAAAGACCATTTGCTGAAGCGGTTTACCGGCGACATTTATTACGATGCTCCGCGCTTAAAAAGCCTGTTCTCTACCATGAAAAGGGAGAACTGGACAAAAGATATGATTGTACAAGCCGTGCAGGAATACCTGGACGACCTGCCCAACCGGGAGGAGTTTGTTTACAAAAGAGCCAATGCCAAGGCAGGCATTAAAATAGGAGACCCCAAGCAAAAAGATATTGATAAGGCCAAAGATACCATGGCCAAGCTATTGGCTGCCGTTGGCGAGTACGATAACTACACGGGTAAAATGAAAGCCAAAAGCTTTTATGATTATGACGACATGATCATTTGGGTGCTGAAGGCTTTCCGCGAGAACGATGAGATCCTGCGCAAATACCAGGAGCGCTATCAATATATTTTGGTGGATGAGTTCCAGGATACCAGCGGGTCGCAGAACGAACTGCTCAAGTTCCTGCTCAATTACTGGGAAACGCCAAACGTATTTGTCGTGGGCGATGATGACCAGTCTATTTTTAAGTTCCAGGGGGCAAACATGAAGAATATTCTTGATTTTGCCGGCGACTATGTAGATACGTTGCACACCGTGGTGCTGAAGCATAATTACCGCTCCAACCAGCACATTTTAGATATATCGGGGGCACTCATCAACAACAATCGCGAACGTTTAACCAGTCAGCTTAAACTGGATAAAAACCTGAAGGCTTCGCACCCGCGCTTTGATAAGCTGGTAATAGAACCCACCATCCAGGAATACGAGAACCCCGCGCAGGAGCTGGTTAATGTTGCCCTGCAGATAAAACAATTAGTGGCCGATGGCACCCAGCCCGGTGAGATAGCGGTGATTTACCGCAATCATAGCCAGGTAGAAGAGCTGCTTACTTATTTGGAGGCGCAAAAAATAGCCGTAAACACCAAGCGGAAGATTGATATCCTGACGGTGCCCTTCGGCGAAAAGATCGTGAACATATTGCGCTATCTCGCTATGGAACTGGATTCTCCTTACAGCGGGGATGAGCTGTTATTTGAGATCCTGCACTATGATCTGTTCAATATAGCACCTATTGAAATTGCAAAGGCCAGTATCGCGGTAGCCAAAGAAAATTTTGCAACGGCAGCAAATAATCAGCCCAAAACATCTTTACGCAGGCACCTTCACGAAACCAAGCTGGTTGCGCAAACAGATCTGTTTAACAAGCAGCCCAATATAGAGATGAAGTACCTCATTAATGATATCGATGAGCTGCTTAAATCTGCCGTTAGCGTAACTGTACAGCAGTTTTTTCAGGATGTGGTGACCAAGATGGGGATCCTTAAATATATCATGCATCAGCAGGATAAAGGTACCCACATGCAGATCCTGACCAGCTTCTTCGATTTTTTGAAAGATGAGAGCCGCAAGAACCCGGAGATCAAATTAGCAGACCTCATCACTACGATAGAACTGATGAAAAAGAACAACATCAGGCTGGAACTGAATAAGGTGATCTTTTCTGATAATGGCATTAACTTTTTAACTGCGCATGGCTCCAAGGGGCTTGAGTTTGAGCATGTGTTCTTTATTGGCTGCGATAAAAAAACCTGGGATGGCAAGGGGCGGAATTACGGTTTCAGTTACCCGGACACCCTGACCAATTCGGCCGGTGACGATATTGCCCAGAAGGAAGAAGCCCGCAGGTTATTTTATGTAGCAATTACCCGTGCCAAGCAATGCCTCAATATTTCTTTTGCAGGCAAGGATGCAAAAGGTAAAGAACAGGAACCCTCGCAGTTTATTGGAGAGATACTGGCAGATACACACCTGCAGCTCAAATTCCCGAAGGTAAACGATGCGGATATGTTCGGTTTTTTTGCTACGCAGTTCAGCGAGGCGGAAAAGCCGGTAGTAGAATTGCTGGACACGAACTACATCAACCAGCTCCTGCAGAATTATACCCTTTCGGTTACGCACCTCAGCAACTATTTAGATTGCCCGCTGCGGTTTTATTTTCAAAGTTTGATCCGGGTGCCATCAGGTAAAAGTCCATCGGCTACCTTCGGGCAGGCAGTACACTGGGCGCTTAATAAGGCTTATCGCAAACTGCCGGAATATGGCAACGAGTTTATGCCGACAGAAGATTTTGTAAAGGAATTCCGTTGGTATATGTACCGTAACCGCGATTCGTTCACCAAAACTGACTTTAAGCTAAGGATAGATTATGGCGACAAGATACTGCCGCCCTACTATGAGCTGAACGTGCCGCTGTGGAATAAAGTTGCGCAAACCGAACGCAGCATAAAAAACATTGAAGTGCAGGGGGTGCCCATAAAAGGTAACCTAGATAAAATAGAATTTAATGGTAAAGACGTTACCATAGTGGATTATAAGACCGGCAAGTACCGCAACGCAAAAGACAAGTTTCAACGGCCCACCAACGACGAGCCGCATGGCGGTGATTACTGGCGGCAGGCGGTGTTCTATAAGATCCTAATCGATAACGACCGCACCAACGACTGGCAGGTGGTAAACACAGTATTTGATTTTGTAGAACCGGTAAGTGAAGAATATTTTAAAGAGAAAGTAGTGATCAGTCCGCAGGATATCGAAGAGGTAACCGGCCAGATCACATCGGTTTATCAAAAGATCCTGAACCATGAGTTTAATGAAGGCTGCGGCAAAAAAGACTGCGACTGGTGCCATTTTGTAAAAAGCAATTTCAAACAGTCTGGTAATATTTTAGAAACAGTAGAAGGAGAGGAAGAAACGGATTAAACTGTAGAAACGCGATACTTCGCGTCTGCCTTAGGACAGTAATGAAATTAATTAATACGCCAAAGACGCGATACTTCGTGTCTTTACAATAAAAAATAATTATGAAATACATCGCTTTTCTTTCCTTGTCATTCTTCGCGTTAACCGTTTCGGCCCAAACCATCGTCAAACAAGATGCTGCCATTAAGCAAATGGCAGATGAGGTATCTAATAGAAATATTGAGGCCATTGTACGTAAACTGGTCAGCTTTAAAACAAGGCATACATTGAGTGATACCCTTAGCAAAACCGAAGGTATTGGTGCTGCCCGCAACTGGATTAAAGGCGAATACACAAAATATGCGGCAGCCAGTAACGGCCGAATGACGGTGCAATTTGATGTATTTGTGCAACCCCAGGGCCGCCGCTTAAGCAAGCCAACTACCATGAAAAATGTATTGGCGATATTAAAAGGGACCGATACGGCCGACCATCGCGTTTACATTGTTTCCGGTCATTATGATTCCCGGGCTACCAAAGCAATGGATTCTACCTCCTTTGCGCCGGGTGCCGTGGATGATGCCTCCGGTACAGCTGTATCTATGGAACTGGCGAGGGTGATGGCCAGGAGATCTTTCCCGGCTACCATTATTTTTATGGCAGTTGTGGGGGAGGAGCAGGGGTTGTACGGCTCCACCAACGTTGCTAAACGCGCAAAGGCAGAAGCCTGGCAGGTTGATGCGATGCTGAATAACGATATCGTAGGCAACACATTAGGCATGGAAACCGGTTTGAAAGATAACCGCAGCATCCGGGTGTTTAGCGATGGCGTGCCGAATGCCGCAACGGAAAAAGATATCGCCGCATTGAAATCATTAGGTGGAGAAAACGACGGGCAATCGCGGCAGCTAGCACGGTATGCCAAAGAAATAGGTGAGCGCTACGTTGATCAACTTGATGTAAAACTCATCTACCGCACAGATCGCTACCTGCGCGGCGGTGATCACCTGCCTTTTCTAGAACAGGGTTTTGCGGCTGTACGCTTCACCGAGATGAATGAAAACTTCGATCGCCAGCACCAGGACGTGCGCAAAGAGAATGGCGTTGACTATGGCGACATGCCCGATTTTGCGGATTACGATTACATTCAGAAAATAGCACGGATGAATCTCTCTATCCTGGCCAACCTGGCTACTGCCCCCGGTCAGCCTCGAAACGTGGGCGTTATCACCAGCGATTTGACGAACAAAACCAAATTGAAGTGGGAAGCACCCAAAGGGAAAGTCCCGGCAGGTTATTACATCCTGATGCGTGAAACCATCAGCCCTTATTGGGAAAAGAAATTTTATATAACGGGCACAGATGCAACCATTGGCTATTCAAAGGATAATTACCTGTTCGCCGTGCAGTCGGTAGATGCCGCCGGGCACGAAAGTTTACCGGTACTACCTAAACCGGTGAGGTGATTGAATCATAAACTGGGTATCAAACTAAATACCATCCTAAAGGTTATATGCTGTACGTATGGCCAAACCGTTGCTCGAATTTACAGACAGGGGAATTTATTGCGAAAAAGGTAAATTCTATATCGACCCGTGGAAACCGGTGGACGATGCAGTGATTACCCACGCACATGCAGATCATGCCTATTTCGGGCATAACAACTACCTGGCTCATCACCTTTCACGCGAAGTAATGTTGTACCGCCTTGGCGATATTAACCTGCGCACTATTGAGTATGGCGAAACCGTAAACAAACACGGTGTGCTGATCTCCATGTACCCGGCCGGCCATGTTATTGGCTCAGCGCAGATCAGGGTAGAATACAAAGGCGAGGTTTGGGTAGTTTCCGGAGATTATAAGGTAGAGGATGACGGCATATCAACCCCCTTTGAGCCGGTAAAATGCCACCATTTTATATCTGAATGTACCTTTGGTATGCCCGTTTATACGTGGAAACCACAAAGTGAGATGTTTACAGATGTAAACAACTGGTGGCGCACCAATCAACAAAACGGCGTGGCGACTATCATTGTAGGTTATTCATTGGGTAAGGCGCAACGCATACTGCAAAACCTGGAGCTGGATAACGGCAAAGTGTATACCCATGGGGTGATAGAGAACACCAATGAAGCCCTCCGCCGCAACGGGGTTATTCTGAATCCTACAGAACGTATCACGCTCGACTCCCCGAAAGAGGAAGTGCGCAAGGGCATCATCATTGCACCTCCTTCATCGGTAGGTACACCCTGGATGCGCAAGTTTGCGCCTTACAGTTTTGGTTATTGCAGTGGCTGGATGGCTATCCGTGGGGCAAAGCGCAGAAGGGCTGCCGACCGTGGCTTCGTCATGTCTGACCATGCCGACTGGCCCGGTCTCATTAGCGCCATTGATGCTACCCAGTGCGAAAGCGTTTACCTTACCCATGGCTATACAGCCTCATTTAGCCGTTACTTATCCGAAATTGGTTTCGATGCCCGCGAAGTTCATACCCTGTATGGCGGTGAGGAGGAAGATGCGCCTGTAACCGAAGGAGAAGAAAAGAAAGAAACGACAAAAACCGGAGATGCGGAAGAGGAGGTTACGCTATGAAAGCATTTGCCCAACTCTTCCTGTCACTAGATGAAACCAACAAAACCAACGAAAAGGTTAAGGTGCTGAAGGATTATTTTACCAATGTGCCCGATACCGATAAAATGCATATGCTGGCCCTGTTCTCGGGCCGCAAACCCAAAAGGCAGATCAATTCTACGCTGGTGCGTACCTGGGCCATGGAGGTATCCAACATCCCGGTGTGGTTGTTTGAAGAAAGCTACCATGTGGTGGGCGATTTGGCCGAAACCATGTCACTGCTGATGCCTGAGAGTCAAAATAGCAGCAGCAAAACGCTAACCGAATGGATAGCGGAAATAAATGCGCTGGCAGATAAGACCGAAGTGGAGAAGAAGCTTTGGCTAATGGATTCCTGGGCTATGCTGGATAGTCAGGAGCGTTTTGTGTTCAACAAACTCCTCACCGGAAGTTTCCGGGTGGGTGTATCGCAAAGCCTGGTGATTAAAGCGCTGGCTGATGTGACGGGAATAGACGCTCCCGCATTAACCCACCGTATTATGGGCAGCTGGATGCCGGAGAACTATACCTATGAGCAACTGGTGCAGGAGCAAACGGCATCGGACAATATCTCTCGCCCCTATCCCTTCTTTTTGGCTTATCCTATCCAGGAAACTTCAGAAAAAAGGAAATCTGCTGAAGAGGTAGGCACCGCGTTAGGCGGAGCTAATGAATGGCAGGCCGAGTGGAAATGGGATGGCATCCGCGCGCAAATGATTAAACGCGACGGGCAGATTTTTATATGGAGCCGCGGTGAGGACCTGGCAACTGAAAAATTTCCGGAACTGCACCCATTTTTAAATGCGCTTCCGGATGGTACGGTGCTGGATGGTGAGATCCTGAGTTTTCAGGATGGGTTACCCATGTCGTTCAGTGTGTTGCAAACGCGTATCGGCCGTAAAAATCTAAGCAAAAAGATCCTTACCGATAGCCCGGTTGCTACCATAGTTTATGATTGCCTGGAATTTAACGGCGAGGATATCCGTTACAAAACCCAATCAGAACGGAGGGAGATACTGGAAGCACTTCAGAGTGAAACACCATTTCCGGAGGTTTTTCGCATCTCGTCGCTTATAAAATTTAATAGTTGGGACGAGTTGGAAACAACCCGGGAACAATCCCGCGCCATGATTGCCGAAGGCGTTATGCTGAAACGCAAGAGTGCCACCTACCAGGTTGGCCGCCGCCGGGGAGACTGGTGGAAATGGAAGATAGACCCGCTTTCGGTAGATGCGGTAATGATCTATGCGCAAAAGGGCCACGGCCGCCGGGCAGACCTATACACCGATTACACCTTTGCCGTTTGGGATGGCGATAAGCTGGTGCCCTTTGCCAAAGCTTACAGCGGCCTCACCGACGCCGAAATTAACAAAGTAGATTATTTTGTAAAACGAAATACGCTGGAAAAATTCGGGCCGGTACGCACCGTAAAACCCGAGTTGGTGTTTGAGATAGGCTTTGAAGGAATCAATAAGTCAAGCCGCCATAAATCGGGTATAGCGTTGCGTTTTCCGCGGATCTTACGCTGGCGGCACGATAAACCCAAAGAAGAAGCCGATACTTTAGATAGTTTAAAAGCATTGTTAAATGAATAATACCCTTCACGTTTTAAATGGCGATGCCACCCTTGCCGGATTTCAGCAGGCTGATATAGATGGCGATATCATGATCTGGCGGGAGGTTTTATCGGAAGGGCCAGTAAGCCGGAATGTGCAGTCGGCTAAATTTTGGCAGGATCGGTCTGAGTGGATCTGCGCAGCCTTTGCTGAAACGCCGGATAACTACTCCACAGGTGTTGTTAATCAGTTGGAAAAGCTTGCCGAGCCTTATGAGGAGATTAACCTTTGGTTTGAATATGATCTGCATTGCCAGGTAAATTTACTGGGCATCATGAATATGCTGAATCGCCAAACTAACCTTTCTGCACCGGATGTGTATTTGATCAGCCCGGCCGAATTTCCGGAGATGCTGGATTTTACCGGGATGGGCCAACTCAATGGTGAGCAGATGGGCTATCTTTATGATAACGTCCGTTTACAGCTGGGCGAATATGATTTCCGGCTGGCTTTGGAAGCCTGGGAACTATATGTTGGAGCTGATGCCGGCAAACTACAGGCATGGCTGAACGAGACGCCGTTTTGGGGCAACATGCATAACCTAAAACCCGCTATGGAGGCTCACCTCAAACGCCTCGGGACAAACGCCGACGGGCTCAATTATATTCACCTTAAACTACTGGAAGCTTATAGCAGCGGTATAAGAACCAGGCCCGAGATCTACCGGTATTTTTGGAAAACCGAAAAGATCTATGGCATGGCTGATAACGCATTAGACCTTTATCTACAACAACTTACAGATAGAAAGTTGATCGGTCTGCAATAAACTATTGGGCGACTACCGCCATGGTTGGCGTTCGTTCGCTCTCATTTTTTAGCCTGTCTATAGCTGTTACAATATAGAAATAGGTTTTCCCCGCGTTTACATTGCTATCCACATAAACCGGCTCTGTATCATATTGAATATGCAGAATATTAGCAGGATTACTCATGTCAAATTTTTCGTTCGCTGTAAACCGGTATACGATATAACCATAAACAGGTTCTCCATCTTTAGCGGGTAACGGTGCCGTCCACTTCAAAACCACGCTCTTGTTTTCGGCTTTGCCGATAAAATTTTGAGGCGCATTCGGTGGGATAGAATCCAGCCAAAGCATGGGCGGCGGAAGTGCAGGGTATTTGTAAAAATTATCCTTCAGCGAATCGGCGAGGTGATTGGCATTGCCTAGCAATGATAAAGAACGGAAATAAACGCTCCCCTGTGCACGCGGGTTGGCACGGATAAGCCGCAGCTGGTTTGGAATTTCGGAGGGGTTTTTAAATGCAGGGCTGCGCTGCTCGTAAAAGCGATAGGGTGCCTGCCCTACATATAAATGGCGGTTGTAAGTATTGTTACTCCACCAGCTCAGCAACTTGTCAAAAGCCGCAGCACGATTGCCAATGTGCCAATACAACTGCGGGTTAATGTAATCTATCCATCCTTCCTGCATCCATTGGCGGGTATCGGCAAAATTTTCAATGTAAGATGAGCCACCATGTGTGTCGGAACCATCGGGGTGCTGGCTTTGGTTGGCCCAGATCCCAAACGGACTGATCCCGAATTTCATGCGGGGTTTGTATTTATGAATACTGTCCCCCATCATTTTTATCAGCGTATCTACATTGCTGCGGCGCCAGTCTTTTATATTATCAAAATCGCCGCCGTATTGCTTATAAGCATCGGCATCGTTTATTACCTGCCCTTTAGCCGGGTAAGGGTAAAAATAATCATCCATATGGATACCATCCACATCGTAATTTTTAACTACATCCAAAATTACCTGCACAATGTACTCACGTACTTCCGGCAACCCGGGGTTAAACAGTTTAATTCCCTCGTAAATAAAAAACCATTCCGGCTTGGTGCGCGTAATATGATCTGGTGCAATAGTGCTGAACTTATTATCGAACGTTGCCCGGTAAGGGTTAAACCAGGCATGCAATTCCATGCCGCGCTTATGTGCTTCTTCGGTAGCGAATTGCAGTGGATCGTAATCGGGCGTTTGGCCCTGCCTGCCGGTTAAATACTTTGACCATGGCTCGCGGCTTTTGGCATAAAAGGCGTCTGCTGCCGGCCGCACCTGGAACATGATCGCATTGATACCGGTTTGCTGGTGCGAGTTTAACTGAGTCACCAGATCCTTTTTCTGCATTTCTGCTGTCGCGCGGGCATTTTGTGGCCAGTCTAAATTAACTACGGTGGCTATCCATACCCCTCTGAATTCGTGCTTAGGTGCCGGTAATAGCGTGTCCTGTGGAACAATGGTTTGCGCTAAGGTAATAGTGGTGATCAGAACAGAAGCAAACAGGGAGAACAAGTATCTATGTAAAGGCATTAAGCAGTCGTTTTAATAAAAGGTGCAAAGATATAAACTCATTACTAAGCCGTTTTATTATTAATCATAATATTTGAGCCCAATTTCTGTTTTAATGTTATTGTGTTTAATTTTAACGCAGGCCTTATATTAGGCGCTTAAACAGATTTTTATACCTTAGTGTAATTTTTACCGCTACATTTATTACATAACGACGAAGAACCATAGCTGAGCAAAGTGATAACTTTGGGTAAGCTGTATTAACTTTAAATTATAAAATATGGAAAAAGAACCCGGACAATCCTCTAAAAAGAATTCGAACGTAATTTATTTTTTAATAGCAGTGGTAGTTGCTTTGTTAGGCACTGACGTATACCTGTATATGCAGAAAAATAAATCGGATACGAAGATAGTTTATCAGAACGATGAAAAAACAAGGCTGCAAACCGAATTAGATAGCCTGGAAGCACAGATAGAGCAGGTTAATGCCGGCCATGCAAAAATGACCACGGAGATGCAGGCCAAGAATGACTCGTTAAAAGTTAAGATAAAAGTATTGAGAAAAGAGCTGGCAAAAGGGAAACTTACTTTTGCAGAGCTTTCAAAAGCACAGGAAGATATAAAGCAATTACGCTACTTTGTTACCAACTACACCGCACAGATAGAGGAGCTTAAAAAAGAGAATACTACGCTTTCTGTAGAACGGGATACCCTGAAAACTAACCTGGCTACGGTCAGCGATAAAGCCGCTACCCTTGAAAAGCAAAATCAGGAGCTGGATAGCAAAGTGAAAGAGGCATCGGCGATAAAAGTAGGAAGCGCTGGTGTGGTGGCCTATAAAATTAAGAACAGCGGTAAGGAAGTTGAAGAGAAAAAAGCAAAAAATGCTCAGAAAATAAAGATCAACTTTACGGTAGCCAGCAATACCGTTGCCGAAAAAGGGCTGCATGATATTTACGTCCGCGTAATTGACCCTACAGGCAATCAGGTTACCGCCACAGACTCGGGCGCATTTACTGCCGACGGCCAGGAAATGCAATACACCTATAAAACTGCTATAGATTTTAAAGATGATGGCAGTGGATATACTATTGATTGGTTGTATTCACCATTCCAAAAAGGCACATACACAGTAGTATTGTATGCCGATGGTTATACAATGGGTAAATCATCGTTCACTTTAAAATAGGTTATATAACGCCATCAGATAAATGGCAGCAAGCAAAAAAGGCGAAACTACTGGTTTCGCCTTTTTTGCTTTAAGTAGTGCTTCCATTACAAATTAAATAATGCATGCCAGATTCTTAATTCATTAAGATCCATTACGCCCGGATCATCGCTTAGTTGATGGTATCAGTAATGGTTACCGTTAAAAGTTATCGTTAGCTTTCTACACGCAGGCCATTAGCTTTTCGAGCTTTAATAATGTGGGTATCGGCACGGCTTAAACCACCAGCAAAGTAAGCCTAGTAGCGTTATAACTGGCATTGTGCTGAAACACACTGGTAATCCAATATAAATAATTAAGCGTCGAGCGTTTCAGTAGGGAAGTTTAAGTAGAAGGTGGTGCCTACGCCAATATTTGTTTCGAACCAAATTTTGCCGTTTGCATTTTCTATAGAGTTTTTAACAAAGGCAAGGCCAAGACCTGTGCCCGAGCTTTTGGTGGTAAAGTTTGGCTCAAATATCTTCTCGCGCATATTCTCGGGTATGCCGTTGCCATTATCTTTGATCGTAAGCAGCACGTTTTTACTGGTAACGAGAAAATTAATATTGATCATGCAGCTTCGCTCCGGCGGTGTGGCTTCAATGGCATTCTTTAGCAGGTTATTAAAGCAACGCAACAATTGGTCTCTATCCGCAGCTACAAAAAATGGCGAAGCAGGGGCGTTCATATCTATAACTACATTATCCATCTGTTTAAATATGGTTACTGCCTGTCCCAGCATATCAAACAGGTTAATACGCTCTATCCGGGTATCGGGCATTTTGGCAAATGCCGAAAATTCAGATGCGATGTTAGAAAGGCTTTCTATCTGTTCTACAAATGATTTACTAAACCGCTCAAATTTCTGATCGAATTTGGGGTCTTTATCCCGCCAGGATTTATCAAGCAACTGCAATCCCAGCTTTAAAGGAGTTAACGGGTTTTTGATCTCATGAGCAACTTGTTTAGCCATCTCGCGCCAGGCCGTTTCCCTTTCGGACTGGGCAAGTTTCTGCGCGCTGTTTTCCAGTGCGGCAATCATATTATTATATTCTTTTACAAGTGCCCCAATCTCATCATCACGCTGCCATATAATAGGCTCATTCTTTTTACCATAAATAGTTTTGCTGAGGTTGTATTGGATGAAATTTAAAGGTGCGGTAATTTGCCTGGCAATAAAAACTGCAAATAAGCCAATAGCGATAAACACTAGCGCATATAAGTTGATCATAATGTTTAATAATGATCCTATACGCTCGTTGTAATCGGCCGCATTAGCAAAATATGGCAATTGCAGGTAGGCGATAATTTCATGTTTATCGTTCCGGAGCGGAGCATAGGCCGCTTTGTAGGCCAGGCCACCTATCCGTTCTGCATTAACAAATTCGGATTTTTGCTTGTCTTTTAAAGCGATAAAGGCTCTGCCGTTCATTCGCGGAGCAAGCAATCCCGATTCATATATCTTAGGCTGGGTGGAAATTAACGGAATCCCTTGTAGGTCGTAAAGGGTTATATCCGCCGAATAGTTCTCTGCTATTTTATCGAAAGTAAGCCGGCCTTCCTCGGTAATGCCATGCGTATATTGGTTGATTGGCCCACGTTCTAAAATACCGGTGATATGGGTTATCTTGGTCCGGATGGTTCGGTCTTGCTGAGCCTGGTATTGCGTGCTGATAGATACAAATGTTATCACACCAACTAGTATAAGCGTTATCACTACCGCAAATATCATAGAGAACTGTATGCGGGTTTTATAAAGTATTTTATCAAAGTTGAGATTGATACTCCAGTTGATGCGGTTATTATTAATGTTGAAGATTTTAATTTTGATCCAAAGCAAGCGAACCAGTAAAATAACCGCTGCAAAGGCGAGGAACACTACAAAAAAGAAGGTTAATGCGGTGACAATAGCAGATACAGAATTAATTTCGCGCGTAACTACGATGAGGTTACGGTTACTTGGCCGGTAAAGTAAATGACTATACTTGGTAAAACTGTCAAACAAGCCCGGGCGGGTGCCGCTGTTAACGTATCTGGTGTATTTTTTTACCGGGCTGTTAAACTCATTGTTGAACACGCTATACACATAATTGCCGCTTTGGCCTATCAGCTTACCATCGGTATAAAAGGCATATGAATAGTCCTTATATTCATTTTCCGGTTTAATACTCTTATCTATCAGTAATTCGGGGAAAGTGCCGTCAGTAAAGAATGGCCGTGCCTTTAGTTCAATAACGATAGTGCCCAGCGTTGTGCCGTTATCTATCACCGGTAATATGGCAAAATAGCTCTGGAAGCCGAATGACTCATTCTCGCGGTAAAAATAACGCGATACCTGGAACGAGCTGTACAGCACCATGTCTTTAAATACACTAAGTGTGTAGCTGGTGTCGGCAGATATTGGTTTGTCCTGCGCATCAAACTCATGCACTTTGAACTCATATTTAGATAAATATCTGTCAAAAAACTGTTTCTGCAGGCGGGTTGTAAGGTAATGGTCGGTATATTGGCGGGTTTTAAAATACGCTACAAGCGTAGGGGCCGTTATTATTTTCTGCTCTATTGATTTGAATATGGTATCGGCCGTTGCATCGTCAGGTACTTCCAGGCGTTGTATAAATGCCTTGCGGGTTTGCTCTTCTTTAAATCGCTCAAATTGGTTGAGCTTGATTGAAGATATAATTGCGCAGACTAATATAATGGCGATGAAAGATGTTGAGGTGAGTCTGCGATCCTTGTATAAATAACAGTAGCCCCGTATAAATACCAGGCCTCCCCAAAATATATAAAAAAATGTAAAATTATGCAGCCAGTAGGTTAAGCCAGTAGCGAGCAACATACCTATGGCAAATACATAAGCCTGGGTACGCAAGCGGATGTTTAAGCTGAAACAAATGGTTAAAAATATTTCGGTAAGTAATACAAATGCTGAAAAACTAAAGCAAAGCATTAACACGCCGATCATGCTGTATCCTGTAAGATTCAATACGTTATTTACATCAAAGCTGATCTTTGAATTAACTACTAAACCAAAAAATAATTTGAGGAAGGAAACGGAAGTGACCAGGAGTGTTATGACACAGAATGTTAATATACCATAACTTTGCAGCTTACTTGGTGGAGTTTTAATTAATTTGTTACGCAGTGAATAGCAGTAACTTACAAACCAAAATATAGCGAGTATATTAATGCAAAAATCGCCTAGCGACGGATAAACATAGCTGGATCCATACAACTGGGGATTAAACAAATTGAGTGGTTGCGCAACAGATGGCCAGCCATAGTGAAGGTTTAAAAATCGTAACCCAACGATAAAAAGAGCCAGCGCTAATATAGAAAGATACACCATTCCCTTATTGGCAAGGTAAGTGATCATGGCATGCACCAGCACAAAAAGACTGCCCAGGGCCAGCAGCCAAATACCCAATTCAAAATAAAAAAACCGGTTGTTAACGCCGTTGCCAATTAGCTTTACCGAAAAAAGGTATACGCCGTTAATATCATGAATTGCAAAAATGCCCTTATCAGTAAAATCAGCGATATCAATATTGCGATCGCCGGTTAAATCTGAAGAAAATATGTTTTGCAGGTATTTATTTTGAAACTCGTAGTCGCTTTTTACCGGTATGAAAAACACCGCGGAGAAATCTCCGTCGCTGCGTTTAATTACTTCGTAATAGCCGTTGGCTGCCTTGATGAACGAGCAGCCATCTTTAAATTTTTCCAGATTATTGGGGATAACTTTTGCGCCGCTCCAAAAGCTCACCTGCCCACGTTTTAAGGTGACTAACCAAATACTTTTTTCAAGTGTATTTTTGTTTAAAAAATTAATTGCGGCCCCGTGATTATCAGCTAAGCCTTTAATTTGTTTAAAAGTAGCCGCATCGTTAAGCAAACCATAAATGTAGCTTTCCTTACGATTAAGCCTGTCTTCGAGTTTACGCGCCGTTTGCGACAAATTATTTTCAGGAGAATACGTCTTCTCAACAATAACTGCTGTAATCAATAGGCTGACGAATAGAAGGGCCAGCAAAGCACGTATTTTTCCTGCGGTAGTCAAGGGGGTTATAATACTAGTCAATCATCATACAAACAGTAAAGCCATCTGTTTGAGATGGCTTTAAACTAATTACAGCATTGCGGCCGCCGTGGGCACATTCTTATCTACTTTTTTAACCAGGCCTTGCAGCACTTTACCCGGGCCAACTTCCGTAAAAGAGGTTGCACCGTCGCGCAGCATTTGCTCAACCGTTTGTGTCCACCGTACGGGGCCCGTGAGTTGCGCTATCAGGTTTTTCTTGATGTCTTCCACATCGGTATGCGGTTTGGCATCTATATTTTGATATACCGGGCAGGCAGGTACATTGAATTCGGTTTTTATGATGGCATCCTGCAGCTCAACGCGCGCTGCTTCCATCAGTGGTGAGTGGAACGCGCCGCCAACATTTAATTTAAGTGCACGTTTAGCGCCTGCTGCCAGCATTTTTTCGCATGCGGCGTCAATACCGGCAATACTACCAGATATAACCAATTGCCCGGGGCAATTATAGTTTGCGGGGACTACCACGTCGCTCACCTGGTGGCAGATATCCTCAACCGTAAAATCATCCAGTGCTAAAATAGCAGCCATTGTACCCGGCTGTATTTCGCAGGCTTTTTGCATAGCATTAGCGCGGGCAGCAACTAAACGTAAGCCATCTTCAAAAGATAAGGCCCCTGTTGCCACTAACGATGAAAATTCACCCAATGAATGCCCGGCAACCATCTCCGGCTCAAAACCGGTCATGACTTTGGCCATAATCACCGAATGCAGAAAAATTGCGGGCTGGGTTACATTCGTTTGTTTAAGGTCTTCTTCGGTACCTTCAAACATAATATCTGTAATACGGAAGCCTAAAATATCATTTGCTTTTTCAAACAGTTCTTTAGCTTGCTCGCTTTGTTCGTAAAGGTCTTTACCCATGCCCGGGAACTGGGCGCCCTGTCCAGGGAAAATATATGCTTTCATGTACCGTCTCCCTCTGAAGGGTAATTTTTAATGGTTATAATTATAATTTTTGCTTTCTACTCCCTGTTACTGCCCATCATACCTTATGCGGCAACGGCGGCTCTAGCTTAATTTAGCGCTGATCAAATTTAAGAATTCAGTCCTTGTTTTCTCTTTCAGGAATTCACCTGTAAAAGCAGAAGTGGTGGTGACCGAATTTTGCTTTTGTACGCCACGCATACTCATGCACAAATGCCTGCATTCAATAACTACGCCAACACCTATCGGGTTAAGCGTTTCCTGGATGCAATCGCGGATTTCATTGGTTAAACGTTCTTGCACCTGTAAACGGCGAGCAAACACGTCAACTATCCGCGGTATCTTGCTTAAACCTACCACATAGCCATTCGGGATGTATGCCACATGAGCCTTGCCAAAAAATGGCAGCATATGGTGCTCGCACATGGAATACACCTCAATGTCTTTTACAATGACCATTTGGCTGTAATCCTCCTTGAACATAGCCGAGTTGAGGATCTCTTTGGCGTTTAAATCGTATCCATGCGTAAGATACAGCATAGCTTTGGCCATCCGCTCCGGCGTTTTCAGCAAGCCTTCCCGTTCCGGGTTTTCGCCAATTTGCTTTAAAACTTCGTGGTAGTTACCGGATAGGTTTTTTATCAGCTCCGGATTATACCTGTCTATCTTTTGATAGCCGTTTATACCCTCATCCCTGTCGGGTATGTTGTTGTCGATATCCATTTTTATGAATTAACCGCCAAAGTACTCGGCAGAATTATTTTCGGTTTCGAATAATCTTACCGAGTGCAGAAATACACCCGGGTAGGCTTCAATCGGCTCCTTCAGCTGGTTGAAAATTTCAATCGTGAGCAGTTCGGTCGAGGCCATTTTTCCGGCCATAAACGGCACATCAAGATTAATGTTCTTATGATCCAGCTTTTCTATCACATATTCGTTAATGATTACCTTCAGGTCTTTCAAATCCATCAGGTAGCCGGTAGCATGGGTAACCTCGCCTTTAACTGTTACAAACAAGTTGTAATTATGCCCGTGCCAGTTTGGATTGGCGCATTTACCAAATACTTCCTGGTTTTTTTCTGCGCTCCATTCCTCGCGGTACATCCGGTGTGCGGCGTTAAAATGTTCCTTGCGCGTTATATGTATCATCATAGCAATTAATGGTGCAAATATACAAAACAAAAATAGGCGAGTTGTTTTAACTTAGCCCTCAAAATACGGGTAATAATGAAAGTTTTATTTGTGGCCGCTACTGGAATGGAAGTGGGCGGCTTTATTATGGACTACGGCTTTCGCATTCTGGATGCTGAAAAAAAGAGTGTGTTTGTTACGCCAAGGTCGCAGCAGGGCACCAGTCACTCTTTACTGATTACGGGCGTAGGTATGGTGGCAACCGCTTTTGCCCTGGGCAAAGAATTGGCGCTTAATCAATACGATTTGGTTGTTAATTTGGGCATAGCAGGCAGTTTTGACAGGTCGATAGCGCTTGGAGAAGTGGTGGAAGTGGTTTATGATACATTATCTGAATTGGGTGCCGAGGATGCGGATGCCTTTTTGCCCATCAGCTTAATGGGGCTGGGCGAAAGCGCCTTCAAAGCTTCGGAAACCATAGCTAATATTTTTGGTGGGTCTAAATCGGCTGCACTTTACAAAACGCTTAAGCAAACTAAATCCATAACGGTAAATACCGTACATGGCGATGAAGAATCTATAGAGCGGGTGATCAAACGCCTTAACCCGCAAATTGAAAGCATGGAAGGTGCAGCGTTCTTTTATGCCTGCAGCCAGGCCGGCGTGCCTTGCATACAGATCAGGGCTGTGTCAAATTATGTGGAAAGGCGTAACCGTGATAACTGGCAGATAGGGCTTGCTGTAAAAAATCTGGATAGATTTGCGGTGGATTTGCTGAAGCAGCTGGAGTCGCTTTAACAGGCCTGGTCAATTGCCTAATGATTAGGCGCCGTTGGCAATCAATTTCAAACATGATGAAACTAACTATCGGATTTTCTCCCTGCCCTAATGATACCTTTATTTTCGATGCCTTGATCCATCATAAAATAGATACCGAGGGGCTGGACTTTGAGGTGTTTTATGATGATGTTGAAACGCTGAATCAAAAGGCATTTCGCGGCGAACTGGATATTACAAAACTCAGCTATCATGCTTTTGCCTATGCGGCTGATAAATACATCCTGTTGGATGCAGGCAGCGCCTTAGGCTTTGGTGTTGGGCCACTTTTAATTACCCGGCAAGCCGATGTATCGGCACTTAAAGCAAATCTCTCACATCTTAAGATCGGCATTCCGGGCAAGTATACTACTGCTAACTTTTTGCTGAGCCTTGCTTTTCCGGATGCGACCGATAAACAGGAGCTTGTTTTCTCGGATATTGAGAACGCTGTATTAGATGGCCGGGTTGATATTGGCCTTATTATCCATGAAAACCGGTTTACCTATCAGGATAAAGGGTTGCACAAAATAATAGACCTGGGTGATTATTGGGAAAAACGAACCGGCTGCGCGATACCGTTGGGCGGCATAGTAGCTAACCGAAGCTTACCCCAGGATGTTCAGCATAAAGTAAACCGGGTTTTGCAGCTTTCGGTAGAATTTGCGTTTGCAAACCCTAAATCAGGGTTAGAGTACATCCGGTCTCATGCGCAGGAAATGAGCGAAGAGGTGATGTACAAACATATCGACCTATACGTTAACCAATTTTCTGTGGATTTAGGAATTGAAGGAAAAAAAGCCGTAAAACTGCTTTTTGATACGGCGCTGGAGAAAGGCATTATCCCGGCGATAAGCGAGAATTTGTTTCTTAATCCGCCGTTAGCATAAACAAGAACGCCGGGTGTTGCCCGGCGTTCTTGTTTATATATCATGTATACCTACATGGCTTTCTCGGCCAACAGGTCATCTGTTAGCTTTTCAAACTCGCTGATGAATTCGGTATAGTGGTCGCCGGTTCCCGGTCCGCTAAAGCCGGTGTGGATCTTACGTACATCCCCGCTTTTATCAATAATAATAGTAGTCGGGAAGCCCACTACCTTGGTCAGCATTGGTAAGCTCTTCGCTGTCTCATTTTTGTTGCTGGTATAGCCGGTTATCAACAGTGGGTAAGGCACATTAAAACGATTACTAATCTGAGCGACCGTTTTTTGTGATTTAGCAAAATCTGTCGTACGCTCGTAGGCCAGCCCAATTACTTCTACGCCCTTTTTATGGTATTTTTTGTAATAGTTTACCATATACGCTGTTTCGTCCATACAGTTGGGGCACCACGAACCCATGATCTGTACAATGACCACCTTATTTTTAAACCTTGCATCATCCAGCGATACCGGCTGGCCGGTAACATCTTTAAAGCTAAAAGCAAGTTTCTTAAAACCCGGTTTTAAGGCCGATAGCGAATAAGCATCGGGTAACTTCGCGTTCTCATCCCGCACTGCGGTCCAAACATCCTTACCTGTCGCCCCCGAAAAAAACTTGCCTTCTGTTAATGTTTTATCGTCACTGATTTTTGCGGTAAATAAAAAAGAGTGGCCGCCATCAAAACAGCTTAAATATAATTGATCTCCGGCTACAGTCCCCTCCAGAAAGCGATAGTCTCCTGTGGTGGTTAAAAATGTGCCGGTTACCCTTGCACCGGTTTGTTTCAATTCACCAACTGTGGTATCACGCCCGTCGCCTTCGCCAAATATAGCCGACCAGCGACCGCTTACGTTGTGTTTGGGTTTTTCAGCATCTTTAAAAAAGCGATAGGGAGTGGCTGCGGTTGCAGTAAATTCAATCGCCGCATCGCGCACTCCCAAATGCTTAATAAAGTTGCCTGTTAAAGTAGTGCCCACCTGCTTTAGGCGGAATTCAGAATCGAACAAGGGCATTTTAATAAATACCGAGTCGCCCTGCCCGGTTACGTTTGTAACCTGCAAGTGTTCGCTGCTATTCAATATGGAAAGCGATTGCCGGCCTTTGCCTCTAACTTCAAAATTAAACGGGATGTCATTTCCGGATGAGGTTTTTAGTGCGCCGCGCCAAATGCCAGTTGCCAGTTTAGTTTGTGCCGAACTTATATGGGTCAGCGCAATAAAAAGTGATGCGCCGAATGCGATTTTTTTGATCATAAAAAATAGTCTACTAGTTCTATATACTTTGTCAAAAGTAATAAAAGCGAGCCACTATTTCAAAACTTCACGGGAAATGACAATCCGTTGAATTTCGGAAGTGCCTTCGTAGATCTGCGTGATCTTGGCATCGCGCATCAACCGCTCTACATGGTACTCTTTCACAAAACCGTAACCACCGTGAATTTGTACCGCCTCTACAGTAGTCCGCATCGCTGTTTCCGATGCAAATAGTTTAGCCATCGATGCGGCCTGCGCGTAGGGCAATTTATTGTCTTTTAACCATGCAGCCCGGTAGCAAAGCAGGCGGGCCGCTTCAATCTCCGTAGCCATATCAGCCAACTTAAACTGGATGTTCTGCAAATCGCCCAGTGTTTTGCCAAAGGCTTTACGTTCTTTAGCATATTGTACCGACAGTTCGTACGCGCCTGCGGCAATCCCCAAAGCTTGCGATGCGATCCCAATTCTGCCGCCCTCAAGTGTGGCCATGGCAAACTTAAACCCAAAACCCTCCTCACCAATGCGGTTTTTTTTTGGCACTTTTACATCGGTGAACATCAGCGAATGCGTATCTGAGCCACGGATGCCAAGCTTATTTTCTTTAGCGCCCACGGTAAATCCATCCATACCTTTTTCTATGATGAGTGCATTAATACCGCGGTGCTTCTTTTCAGCATCGGTTTGGGCCATTACAATGTAGGTAGATGCGGTGCTTCCGTTAGTGATCCAGTTTTTGGTACCGTTCAACAGATAGTGGTCGCCCATATCTATGGCGGTAGTGCGCTGTGAGGTTGCATCGCTTCCGGCTTCTGGTTCGCTTAGGCAAAATGCACCAATTACCTGCCCTTGTGCCAGTGGTACCAGGTATTTTTGTTTTTGTTCTTCGCTGCCGTATTTTTCCAATCCGTAGCAAACCAGTGAATTGTTTACCGATACCACCACAGAGGCGGATGCGTCAACTTTTGATAATTCTTCCATCACTATCGCGTAGGAAATTGCATCCATGCCACTGCCCCCATAATCGGGGGATACCATCATCCCCATAAAGCCTAGCTCACCCAACTTTTTAATTTGTTCAGCCGGAAACTTCTGGTGCTCGTCACGTTCAATTACGCCAGGTTTAAGTTCGTGTTGAGCAAAATCCCGTGCTGCCTGCCGAATCATTAAATGTTCTTCTGTAAGTTCAAAATGCATGGTTATAATCAAAAAGATAAATGTAAAATATTATGCACGCATAGCAAAATTATAGGCACAAAAAAAGAGAGCTTATTGCGAAGCTCCCTTTTCCCCTAATTAATTTAAACTATTGATTAAACCCAAAAAAAAGAACAATTCATCTCAACTTGGGCTACTGAGAATTCAAGGTAAGCCTGAACACCTGTTAAAACGTTTTTACATAGGTAGATGAATTTATGTTTTCAAAGATGTATGCAAGGCTGTTATCAATTTAACAAAAGTAAAGCCATATTTGAAACGGAAGACTTACAATTTAGGGAGTGCTGACGGATACAAATACGCTGGGCAGCTAATTAATTCTATAATAATTACGTTAGATACTGACGATGAGGTGATTATGGCTTCATGTTCGGGCAGGTATTTTAAATTTAACATGGCAGGCCTATGGCGGGATAGGTTTTTTTGTCTAAATTAAATTCAAATCTTTTTCGTTAGATAATAATTAAAAGCACACATTTACAAATTAACTTTACCCTGTAGGTAAATGCAGAATAATTATTCTGTTTTTTAATACAGCGCATGTATTTTATAAAAGACACATCTAAAATATGATCAATAAAGTAAACAAGTACGCTATGGCGGTATTTTCCGGCATCGCCTTATTTACATCGGCCTGTAATACCGGTGCTGATGCAGACAAGTCAAAAATTTATGCGGAGAATGATCCATTAGTAAAAAACATGGATAAATCTGCCAGGCCCGGCGATGATTTTTTCCAGTATGCTAATGGTACCTGGCTAAAAAATAACCCGATCCCGGGGGCTTACTCTTCATGGGGTATCGGGAACCTGGTACAGGAAGATCTGCGCAATAAGCTGAAAAAGATTAATGAAGATGCCTTAAAAGAGAATGCCGATAAAGGCACCAATGCGCAGAAGATTGGCGACTTTTATTTCAGCGGAATGGATACCGTTAATATTGAAAAACAGGGCATCGCCGCGGTAAACCCCCAAATGGCAAAAATAGATGCCATAAAAGATACTAAGGGCCTGGTGGATGCTTTTGCTTATTTTGAAACGATAGGCGTATCTACACCCATTGGCGCATACGCAGGGCAGGACGACCGTAACAGCGATAAAATTGTGCTGCAACTGTCTCAATCAGGCCTCGGCTTACCCAACCGCGATTACTATTTTAATACCGATAAACAATCCGTAGCCGTTAGGACAGATTATCAGCAAAAGCACTTGCCCACTTTATTTAAATTGCTGGGTTTTGCACCGGATGCTGCCACAGCAGCCAGTAATAAAACATATGCGATAGAAAAATTTCTGGCAGATAGCTCCCGCAAACTGGAAGACCTGCGCGATCCGTATCATAACTACAACAAAATGCCCTTGGCTGGCTTAACCAAGCTTGCACCGGGCATTAATTGGGTAACCACGTTTAATGAAATGGATTATAAGAATGTTGATACCGTAATTGTTGGTCAGCCGGAATATTACCGGGCGGTTAACAAGGCACTGACAGCCTTTAGTATTGATGACTGGAAAAATTATTTGAAGAAAAACCTGGCCGATGATTACGGTTCATACCTTAGTAAATCATTCGATCTGGAAAATTTCAGGTTTTATGGAACAGTAGTATCCGGCAGGAAAGAACAGCTGCCGCGGTGGAAACGTGTACTGGATACCGAGAGCAGCCTGATGGGTGAAGTTTTAGGGCAGATCTTTGTGAAAGATTACTTCCCCGAGGAAACCAAGAAAAGGTATGTGGATATGGTAGAGGCCGTGCGTACCTCCTTTAAAGAACATATTGATAAGCTGGACTGGATGAGCCCGGAAACCAAAAAACGTGCTTACGATAAACTGGCTAAAGTAAACCCTAAAGTTGGCTACCCGGATCATTGGAAAGATTATTCGGATCTGGAGATCAACCGTGATTCTTACGTACAGAATGTTTCCCGGGGCATCAATTTCCGCCATAAATTTAATGCAGCCAAATTGGGCAAACCGGTTGACCGTACCGAGTGGAACATGACCCCGCAAACCTATAACGCGTACTACAACCCGTCAAACAACGAGATTGTATTACCCGCTGCTATATTTATGGTACCTGGTGTGCGCGATGAAAATATTGATGACGCTATTGTTTACGGCTATGGGGCAGCATCAACCATCGGCCACGAAATTACCCACGGCTTTGACGACCAGGGCCGCCAGTACGACGAAAAAGGAAACCTGAAGGCCTGGTGGACCAAGCAGGATTCGGCCAAGTTTACGCAAAGGGCACAAATGCTGGTAAACCAGTTTAACGGCTACAAAATAGGAGATCAGCATGTTAATGGTAAAGCTACTCAGGGCGAGAACATAGCCGACCTCGGTGGAATTGTTATTGGCCTGGATGCATTCAAAAAGACCAGGCAGTACAAAGAAGGCAAAAAGATCAACGGCCTTACGCCTGTACAACGCTATTTTATGGGCTATGCCCTGGGATGGCTGGGCCATGACAGGCAAGAATCTTTAGCTAACCAGTTGCTTACCGATGTACACTCACCGGGTTTTATGCGGGTTAACGGTCCGTTTACGGATGTGCCTGAATTTTATGAAGCATTTGGTATTAAAAAAGGCGACAAAATGTGGCTTGATCCGGATAAGCGGGTAAAGATTTGGTAGGCTCTGATCACCAAGTTTACAAGAAATATTTACAGGGCACGAAGAATTTTCTTCGTGCCCTGTTTCGTAAATAGCAATATGTCATCCGCTTGCTTATATTTACCCCCATGCAAATTTTACCTCTGGTGCAGGAGTGGTGGCGGCATCAGTCCTGGTTAGAAATAACCGGGGTGATAACCGGCCTTGCCTGCGTATACCTGGCAGCCAAAAACAACATCTGGAACTGGCCAATTGCCATTATCAGCACCGCTATTTATATATACATTTATCATGGGGCCGCTTTATATGCCGATATGCTTCAGTACGTATACTTGTGCATTACCAGCATGTATGGATGGTATAACTGGAACCGCCGCCCAAGTGTGGAGGATAAAACGCCGATAATGTTGATAACCAGCAAGCAAATAATCGTATCGGTGCTGATTATACTCATTACAACACCTGCTCTGGGTTTCACCCTCATCACATTTACAAAAAAATTAAACTACAACCCGCCAGCTTACCCTTACCTGGATAGTTTTTGTACCGCATGTAGCTTTGTAGCTCAATACTTCCTCACCAAAAAAATACTGGAGAACTGGCTCATCTGGGTTTTTGTAGATATTATTTATACCGTTATTTACTTTAAAAAAGATCTTCAGTTTACATCAGGCATGTTTTTTATCCTCATTGTTATAGCCGCTTTAGGTTACATCGATTGGAAAAAGGAATACAAGAACCAGTTTGCTGCAATTAATGCATAATCCCCAATGCCAGAGAAACTAATTATTAAAATAGCAGTCGTTGGCCCGGAATCTACCGGTAAATCTACCATGTCGGCTTTTTTGGCCAAGCAATATCATACGGTTTGGGTGCCGGAATACGCCCGCGGCTATTGTGCTGCATTAACCGAAGCCCCCACCTGGCAGGATGAGATCAATATGTTTTATGGCCAGTTGGCACTGGAAGAAGCGATGCTGCCGCAGGCAAATCAATTGCTTATTTGCGATACCACGTTTATAACGGTTAAGGTATGGAGCGACCAGATGTTTGGTAGTTCGCCGCAGGAGGTACTGGATGAATTGCCGAAGCACCCTTATGACCTGTACCTGCTGCTTAATATTGACTTACCCTGGGAGGATGACCCGTTGCGCGATTTCCCGGACATGCGCGATCATTTCATGGATGTTTGGTATAAGGAACTAAATGATCTCGGTGCCAACTACATCCTCATCTCGGGCACAGGGCATGAAAGATATGAGCACGCCGTGAAAGCGATAGATGCCTATTTAAACGCCCATTAGCAGGCAAAAGCAGAATCACTTGTGGTTACTTAGCACAGCTGACCCAAGTGCGTATTTAATTTTACCGGATGGAAATTCGATAGGTGTATTTCAAAATGATGCATGATCCTCTGATTGGCGTCTTCTCTCCATATAAAACCTGCAAACGCATTAATTTTTAAGCACAGTGCAACGTTCGTATTTCCTGCGCGTCATTTAGTTCGAAACCTGTCAATAATTTGGAAGCTGTATTTATAGATAAACATTATCAACTGGTAGTTGAGTGTAAGCAGGGCAGTAAAAAAGCCTGCTACGAGTTGTATCGATTATATTCTAAAGCAATGTTGAACATTGCCTTTAGGATAGTGGGTAATGTTGGCGAGGCGGAGGACGTTTTGCAGGAATCATTTACAGATGCTTTTAAACGGCTGAAAGATTTCAGACAGGAGACAACATTTGGCCTTTGGCTCAAACAAATTGTGGTACATCGCTCAATTAACCTGTTACGCAAACGAAAGTTGGTTCTGGTGGAAGTTGAAGATGGGCACATGGATAACATTGCCGATGAGGAGCCCTGGGATGATGACGATTTACAATACAAAGTAGCGCAGGTAAAGGATGCTATGAAAGAACTGGCAGATGGGTACCGGGTTGTATTATCGCTTTATTTATTAGAGGGGTACGATCACGAAGAGATAGGCGAGGTTTTGGGCATAACAGAAAACACATCCAGAACCCAGTTCCTGAGAGCTAAACGAAAATTGAACGAGATATTAATAAGGAAAGGAATAACAAGATGAGCAAGCGATTGGAAGATTTTATGGACGGGCACAAGGAAGAATTTGACGACCTGCAGCCACGTGCTGATATCTGGAACAATATTTCAAACGAACTGGATGCCTGGGAGGCGGAGCAATTGCCAAAAAAGCGCGAAGCAAAAACGTTTACCCTTGGCTTTGTGCTAAGAGTAGCCGCCATGATCATAGTTGTTATGGGCATAGGGTTCGGTATATATATACAAAGCCAAAAAACGGCAGGCGCCGCGGGGGAAGTTAATTTAGCCGATATAAACCCAGCCTATGCCAAACAGCAAGTGCACTATGCATCGCTGATAGAAACTAAAAGAGTAGAATTAAAACAAGTAGCCAAATTTGACCCGCAGCTGTACAACGAGTTTAACAGCGAGCTGGTAAAAATGCAGGCTAATTATAAAAAACTAAGTAGTGACTTGGCCACCAGCCCTAACCAGGAACGTGTTTTACGTGCAATGATCCGGAACTTGCAGGTACAAACCGAGGTGCTTAATCAGCAATTGAGTGTGATAGAACAATTTAATCAAAGTAAAAAGCAACATCAAAATGGCACCAAAGATATTTAACCGGGCGCTTGCATTACTTGCAGGCATTGTACTTAGCACCACCGTATTTGCGCAGGTAACGCCACCGTTACCGCCAACCCCGCCGGTGCAGGATGAAGACATACATGTAGATTTTGATACCAAAGCCTTTGAAAAAAGTATGGCACATGTACAACTAAAGATGAAAGATCTGCAGGTGAGGATGAAAAAACTTACCATAAAGCAAAAAGCTGATATCAAACTGGTAATGAAGGATTTTAGTAAAACGTTCAGTAGCGATTTTGGTAAAAACTTTGCCGGGGCGTTTGATGGCCTGGTGCCAGATGTGAGCGAAAGCTTTAACGGATCGGTTAAAAACAATACCGATAATGAAGAATACAGGAAGAAAATTGCCAGCGGCGAGATCACCGAAAAAATAAAGAACTACAGCAAAAGCTACAGTGTAGATGGCAACGATTTATTGGAGTTAGATAATAGGTTCGGCAAAATAACCGTCAATACCTGGGCAAAGAACGAATTTAAGGTGGATGTGCAGATGAAATTCAGTTCGGAGAATGCCGATTATGTAAACAATATGATCCAAGGGGCTAGCGTGAGCGATAGCAAGGTAGGCTCTACGGTATCTTTCAAAACAAACTTGCCCAGCAGTAATAACAACGGTAACAGGCACCAAAGCATGGAGATTAACTATACCGTTTACATGCCAGCTGGTAATCCTGTGGACATCGAAAATAAATTTGGCTCTGTGGTCCTGCCAGATTTATCAGGCAAAGCAACCATCAGGGTATCGTACGGGGGGTTAACCGCGGGGGCGCTTACCAATAGTGAAAACGATGTAACTGTGAAGTTTGGTGATGCTAATATCGGTAATTTCAATAGCGGCAAAGTTGAGGTAGCGTACGGTAAATTAAAAACAGGTACCGTTAATAATATTGAGGCGGACATTAAGTTTTCATCAATTAATATCGATCGTCTAAAAGGTTCTGCAGATGTTACTGTAAAATATGGCGACGGGTTTCGCATTGGTACGGTAGAAAAAACTGTTAAAAGCATATATGTTAATGCGCAATTCACAAAGATCAACTTCGATTTTAGGCAACTGGGAAATTATACATTTGATGTAACCACCCGGTTTGGAGGATTCGATTATGATGATAACAATATGAAAGTTACATCCAAAACGCCCTCTGATGAAGACCGCGGCTGGTCATCTACAAAAAACTACAAAGGCTATATTGGCAACAGTGGTTCTGCTAATAAAATATCTATTACCGCCAGTTATACCGGCGTTAGCTTTTATTAGATTGCCAAATATCAGGTTTTTGCAAGCCCCTGCTATAAACGGCAGGGGTTTTGTTATTTTTAGGGCACACGCAAATTACCACGATGGAAATATTTACCGAACCGGAAACCTGGATCTCGCTCGTTACGCTCACCGTTTTAGAAATCGTGCTGGGCATAGATAACGTGATCTTCATCTCTATTCTGGCTGATAAGCTGCCGGTAGACCAGCAATCAAAGGGGCGGAGGGTAGGTTTGGGAATGGCCATGATCACCCGTATACTATTGCTGCTTTCTATTAGCTGGGTGATGACCCTCACCAGCCCGATATTCAATATTTCGGGATTAGTAGGCGCAACAGATCCGGATTGGATAGAAAAGCTGGCCATAAGTGGCCGCGATCTTATCCTCATCGTTGGCGGGTTATTTTTGATCTATAAAAGCACGGCCGAAATTCATCAAAAAATAGAAGGCGAGGAGGAAGATGAAGGCAAGGTAAAAGCGCACCCATTTTGGGGAACCATCTTCCAGATCATGCTGTTGGATATTGTCTTTTCGCTCGATTCTGTTATCACCGCCGTAGGCATGGCCCAGCACGTAGAGATCATGATAGCAGCAGTGGTCATTGCTGTAGGTATTATGATGTGGGCATCAGATACGGTAGCTGGTTTTGTAAACAAGCATCCAACGGTAAAAATGCTGGCCTTGTCGTTCCTGCTTCTAATAGGCGTTTCTCTGTTAGCCGAAGCATTTGAGCAACATATTCCTAAAGGTTATATTTATTTCGCAATGGCTTTCTCTATTTTGGTAGAGATGTTGAATTTAAAAATGCGGGCCAAACGGTCAGCTAATAGTGCAAAGGGTATAAAACGGTAAAAATATGACGTGGGTGTAACTACAACGATTCCTTCAGGCTAGTCTGTGCCTAATGCAATGGCGAACAAGTTGTTACCCTAATTTGCAGCATTATGCCGCCCGGGAATGTGATCAGGTTGCAGGTACCGGAATTTTTGCTGGCTGCTCTTTTATTGTGCTTAGTTTATATATTTATACATCAGCAGGATGAGGCTCTGAACGGTGGCCAGTTTACCATTTACTATTTTAAACCGAGATTATTTTTTCATATTTGTTTATATAATTACCTTTAAGTAAAGCAATGTCATCATTCCTCGTCGATTTAACTAACTGCGATAGAGAACCTATTCATATTCCCGGCAAAATCCAATCGCATGGTTTTATCATCGTGATAGATAGGAAGTGCATTGTTCGTTTCCACAGCGAAAACCTGGTTGAGTTTATGGATGATATCCCGGCTAATATCCTGGGTGTTCATATCAATACGATAGAAGCATTGGTTGGTAATAACGAATCGCCGGATTTTATTGGGCAATTGATCAATTTGGGCAAGGTAAACGGGTTTGAGCAGATCAATCCTTTTAAAACGGATGTCAATAACATGCCGTTCCATCTTATCATTTCTACAGCGGGCGATTATTATATGCTGGAATTTGAGCCGGCGCGGTCTGATAGCTCATCAGATGTACAGCGGATGATAGGCCGCTCCATATCTGAAATGCTGGCAGATAAAAACCTGCAGAACCTGTTAAACAACAGCGCAATACAAGTAAAGAACATCATCGGTTATGATAGGGTGATGATCTATCGCTTTGCCGAAGACGGCCATGGTGAGGTGGTTGCCGAATCTAAAACGGAAGAGTTGCCTTCATGGCTCGGCTTGCATTACCCTGCATCTGACATACCGAAACAGGCACGCGAGTTATACAAACACAACCTTACCCGGCTCATAGCTGATATCCATACAGTACCCTCAGCCATTATTGCAGAAGATAATGCCGGTGGTATTGAGCTGGATATGAGCAATTCCAGCTTGCGGGCAGTATCTCCTATCCATATTCAGTACCTGAAGAACATGGGGGTCGACTCCAGCTTCAGCATTTCCCTTATCTATAAAAAGGAACTTTGGGGGCTGATCGCCTGTCATAACTATAGCCCGCGGTTTATTGACTACCGCCAGCGCGAATCCGCTAAACTGATCGGTCAGATCCTCTCATCTGCTTTAGAATTTAGGCAGGATGAAGAGAATCAGCAAATCCAGGAAAAATACAAAAGCACAGTTGATCAGCTAAGCCGCCTGATGCTGAAAGATAACGAGATCGAATCGGCCCTAACAGAGCACGCGGTTAACTTGTTACACGCAGTGGATGCGGCAGGTGCTGTTTTATCGTTCGAAAACGGTATCAGGAAACTTGGGAACACACCGAACGATGAACAGCTGACCGCATTAGCCAACTGGCTAAAAAGCAACGTTAACGAGTCACTGTTTTTTACCGACCGTTTCCCTGATCAATATGCGCCCGCCGAAGCATTTAAGCAGCTGGCATCGGGTGTAATGGTGTTAACGCTTTCCCGTGAAATGGGAGAATACGTTATATGGTTTAAGCCCGAGCAATTGGAAACGATTACCTGGGCGGGCAACCCCGACAAACCTGTTGAGCCGGATGCAAACGGTATGATGCAGCTTTCGCCGAGGAAATCATTTGAGGCATGGTCGCAAACAGTAAGCGGGGCATCCAAACCATGGAGCAGCGAGGAGGTGAAATCTGCCATCAGGTTAAAAAGCGAAATCACTTACGCGATCAACCAAAAAGCGGGTGCCATCCGCCTGCTCAACGAGAAACTTAAGCTGGCTTACGAGGAACTGGATACCTTCAGCTATACCATATCTCATGACCTGAAGAACCCGATCACTGCCATTAAAAGTTACGCCCAGATCCTGATGCGTGACCCTGACATGAAACCAACTGCTGCCAAAATATTAGGGCGGATAAACGGCGGTGCTGATAAAATGAATAAGATGATCCAGGAAGTGCTGGAATATTCGAGAATTGGCCGGTCTGAGCTTGCGCTGAAAGAGGTTGACCTAAAAGCACTCATTACTGATCATGTGAACGATCTGCGGGTTGCTCTTGGTGCTGAACATGCTGAGATCATCATCGGGGATACACCCAAAATATATGGAGATCCCGGTATGCTGTCGCAGGTGTTTTCCAACATCCTGAGTAACGCTATTAAATATTCGATGAAAAGCGAGCCACCACGGGTAACCATAAACGGCACAGAAACCGAAACTGAGGTGGTTTACACCGTTAAAGATAATGGTTTGGGGATTGATATAAAAAATTTGCCGCGCATCTTCGAGCTATTTAAGCGGATGGATAATGTTACCGACATTGAAGGCTCAGGTGTTGGACTGGCCATTGTAAAGCGTATCATTGAAAAGCACAATGGAAAAATTTGGGTAGACAGCGAATTAGGCAGCGGTTCTACCTTTAACCTTTCATTTAATAAATAACTGTACGATATTCCCCGTCACCCGGGAGGGGTATATCGTACCGTGCATGGCTGGGATGGAGTCAGCCCTATGTCAAGCTAGCATATAAAGTGCTTGCTTTTAGTGCTTGCTACTGAACCATTCTCCAAATTTTAAGAAAGTTTCGTTCGCCGCGGCTATTACAACGGCCTCCTCCTCGGGGTTTTGAGCCTGTTGGTTCAATACCTCTTTAAAAGTATCCCACATTTGCTCGGTTTGCTCGCCATAGCCTGCAAAGAAGGATAAGCCCTTGTCTGTTAAGCCGAGGTGTTGCTGCATCATTTTACTGATGATCTTGCCGCCAAGGGTTGAACCCTCAATTACGTATAAAGCGCCGAGTGCCTGCAAATGCATCTTTATAGTTGGTAGCCATTCGCCGGAAGCTTTGGCAGGTAAATCACTACCCAAATCTTCCAGGTCATGGCCAAGCGCAGCTGTTTTTCGGCGCTGGTGACTATCCGGCAGCAATCCGGTGTCTATAAACTCATTTATCCGCGTTTCCAGGCCGCCAAAATAACCATAGAACAGTTTCAGGAGATCAGCATATTCCGTTTCGGACCGGATCGCTTTCAAGTTGCCAACCAGTGCTTTTTCAAGGATCTGATGGTTGATTTTGGTTTCTTCTTTTAATTTATCTGCTAGCATTGTATAATTCTCCGGGGTAAATGTAAGCGATATCAGCAAAAATAGTGCTGCTATAAATATCCGAATTTATTTAAGCGGATAATTGCTTCAGCTATTGCTATTTAAAAAATAAATATCTACCATTGTGTAGTATCGACACATAGTCTTTTTTGTTGTTGATTATGAACCAATTAATAAATATAATTTTCGTCAGCAGGCATTAGGGTTTAACCGCAGGGTGGCGGCGACTTGTAATGCCCTATTTTAAAAATTCATTAACATAAATATGAGCAAAAAATACCTTTTGCTGATCGCTATCCTCCCGGTAATGGCATCGGCACAAACAAAATTTACCGAAACTAAAAATGGCGATGTGGTAACCGTTGCCAATTCCGGCGGGCAAAAGCTGGGGTATTCTGCAACATCCGGCGTTAAAATTTTAACGGTAGGCGGTTTGGCATTTAAAGATCTCAACAAAAACGGCAAGCTGGATAAGTATGAAGACTGGCGTTTACCCGTTGAGGTGCGTGCAAAAGATCTGGCGGCCAAAATGAGCGTTGAGCAAATTGCCGGCCTGATGTTGTATAGCCGCCACCAGCCAATCCCTTCCGCTCCGGCTGGTCCGTTTGCGGGCACTTACGGCGGTAAGGTATTTGCCGAAAGCGGCGCCAATGCCTGGGATCTTTCAGATCAGCAAAAGAAATTTTTGAAAGAAGATAACGTTCGCCATGTGCTCATCACTTCGGTACAAAGCCCCGAGGTTGCCGCAAAATGGAATAACAACGCACAGGCCTATGTTGAGGGAATTGGCCTGGGCATCCCAAACAATAACAGCTCCGATCCGCGCCACGGTACTTTGGCCACGGCCGAATTTAATGCAGGTGCGGGCGGCAATATTTCCATGTGGCCCGGCTCATTAGGCATGGCCGCTACATTTGATCCGTCGGTTACCCAAAACTTCGGGCACATTGCCGCGCAGGAATACCGGGCTTTAGGTATTGCTACTGCCTTATCGCCACAGGTAGATATTGCAACCGATCCGCGGTGGAACCGTTTCAGCGGTACCTTTGGCGAGGATCCGCAATTATCCGCCGATATGGCACGTGCTTATACCGATGGTTTCCAAACATCAACCGGCGATAAAGAACTGGCCAATGGCTGGGGATACAACAGCGTAAACGCTATGGTTAAACACTGGCCCGGCGGCGGTGCCGGCGAGGGCGGGCGCGATGCGCATTACGGTTTTGGTAAATATGCGGTATATCCCGGCAATAATTTTGCCCAGCACATGATACCATTTACACAAGGTGCTTTTAAGCTTAATGGAAAAACCGGGATGGCTGCTGCAGTGATGCCGTATTATACCATCAGCTGGAAACAGGATACCAAAAATCAGGAGAACGTAGCCAATAATTACAATAAGTATATCATTACCGATCTGTTGCGCAACAAATACCATTACGACGGCGTGGTATGTACCGACTGGCTGGTAACCGGCGACGAAACCGTGCTCAACAGTTTCCTTTCCGGTAAATCATGGGGAATGGAGAAAGCAACCATCGCGGAGCGCCATTACAAGATCCTGATGGCTGGGGTTGACCAGTTTGGCGGTAACAACGATATGGTGCCGGTAATGGCGGCCTATCAAATGGGGGTTAAAGAACATGGTGAAGTGTTTATGCGTGCCCGGTTCGAGCAATCTGCCGTGCGCTTATTAAGGGGCATATTCCGTACGGGATTATTTGAGAATCCGTACCTGGATGCCGAAGCTACCAAAAAAACAGTAGGCAGCCCGGAGTTTATGGCAGCAGGTTACCAGGCGCAGTTAAAATCAATTGTGCTGTTAAAAAACAAAGGCGGTGTATTGCCGCTGCAAACCGGCAAAACGGTTTACGTGCCTAAAAAATTCACACCGGCGGGGGTGAACTTCCTGGGGATGAAAACGCCGGAGCGCCTGGAATACCCGGTAAACATGGAGACCGTTAAAAAATATTTTAAGGTCACCGACAATCCGGATGAAGCTGATTATGCGCTGGTTTTTATCGCTAGTCCGATAGGCCACGGCGGTTACAGTGCCGATGATGTGAAAGCAGGTGGCAACGGCTATTTACCGGTATCCCTGCAATACGGGCCGTATACCGCAACAACCGCCCGGGCTACCAGTATTGCCGGCGGCGACCCATTAGAAACTTTTACCAACAGGAGCTATAAAGATAAATCGGAAACCACGACCAATGTTACCGACCTGGCCATGGTAAACGATACTTATGCGAAAATGAAAGGCAAGCCGGTGATTGTATCGGTTAACGTAAACAACCCAATGGTGTTTACCGAGCTGGAAAAGCAAGCCAGCGCGATCATCGCGGATTTTGGCGTACAGGGACAGGCCAGTTTGGATATCCTTACCGGCAAAGCAGAACCATCTGCCTTACTGCCACTGCAAATGCCGGCTGATATGATAACCGTGGAAGCCCAATTTGAAGATGTACCGCATGATATGAAAGTATTTGTTGACAGCGAAGGGCACAAGTATGATTTTGGTTACGGATTGAACTGGAAGGGCGTTATTAAAGATGCGCGCACAGCTAAGTATAATCTGAAGCCATAGCCCTGGCCCCATATCAATCTTCAGACTTTCGATAGCTTAGGATTAAAACAGGCACAGTGAAAGATTAGATTAATATGCAGTAAACAGCCCTTGTAACAAACATAAAGCTGTTTTAATTAGTATATTAGTTAATCACATACTGTAGGTATCTCTATGTTTTATATAATTTATATGAGCAAAGCTGTAAAGCTGATGCAGGAAGAAGATTTAAATGCGGTACTGAAAGAATCGCGGGATTGGAATAAAACTCATGAACTCACAGGTATGCTACTCTATATCCGGGGCCATATCCTCAGCCATATTGAGGGGCGTTTTATCCAGGTGATTGAGGGCCCTGAAGATGAGGTGAAATACATTTTTGAAAGGATCAATAAAGACAAAAGGCATCAGGCTATCACCGTTTTGAAACAGGGAGTCATAAAAAAGAGAAATTTTGAAAACTGGCAGATGGGCTTTGAGTCACTATTTACAGAAGAATTTGAAGCCAAAGAAGGGCATTTTGAACTGAACGACGCTTTTCTGGAAAGTGGAAAATTGCAGCGGCTCAATGTTGCGCTGAGTTTTCTCAAAAGCTTTTATAATATGAGCTTACCTAAAAAAGATGAGGCAGATGTTGCATAGCGCCAGCTGGCTAGACGGGAAGTGTGCACCTGACTTTACAAATATGAACGTCAATTAAACGCTATGAAACGCTTACTTTTATTGCCGCTTATTTTGTTTGCTGCCGGCGTAATGGCGCAGAGCCTGCCAAAAGTTATTAAAACAGATGCCGGTTTACTTTCCGGTTCGATGAATGCTGATGAAACCATCAGCGTATACAGAGGTATCCCCTTTGCTGCCCCGCCGGTTGGCGATCTGCGCTGGAAAGCCCCGCAGGCGTTAAAGCCATGGTCAGGCGTAAAGACTTGCACCGACTTTTCTAAGATGCCGATCCAGGGCAAACCAAATGAATTTGGTGTTTACACCCGCGAGTTCCTGATCAAAGATGAAGCACTAAGCGAGGATTGCCTGTACCTGAATGTTTGGACAGGAGCCAAATCACCGGCAGAAAAGCGCCCGGTTATCGTTTGGATCTATGGCGGCGGTTTCGGCAGCGGCGGTACCAACGTGCCGATTTATGATGGCGAGGCATTGGCCAAAAAAGGGGTAATACTGGTAAGTGTAAATTACAGGGTAGGTGTTTTAGGTTTCCTGGCACATCCCGAATTATCGGCAGAATCGCCCAATCACGCTTCCGGTAACTACGGCTTGATGGATCAGCTGGCCGGGGTAAAATGGGTAAAGAACAATATCGCAGCCTTTGGAGGAGATCCAAACAATGTTACCATTGCGGGCCAGTCCGCCGGTTCAATGAGCGTAAATTACCTGGTTGCGTCGCCATTAGGCAAAGGCTTGTTTAAACGTGCCATTGCCGAAAGCGGTGCGGTTTTTCTGGATGGTCCCTTTGGTGGCGTAAACTTAAAGCAGGCCGAAGAAGAGGGCGTTAAAACAGCTTCCAGGCTTGGCGCCAAATCTTTGGCCGACCTGCGGAAATTATCCACATACCAATTGCTTAAACAAAATGGCGGGCGGCCAATTATAGATGGCTATGTAGTGCCTCAATCCATATCGGCAATATTTGCGGCCGGGAAAGAAAACCAGGTGGCTGTATTAACCGGCTGGAATACAGATGACGCATTCATTGGTAAACTAAAAAGCGCCGCTGAATACAAGGCTGATATCGAAAAACGATACCCGGCAGATGCTGCAGCCTATTTAAAAAACTATCCGGGAAACACAGATGCCGAAGCGGAACGGTCACAGATCAATATATCCCGGGATATCACCTTTGGGGTTCAAAATTATACCTGGGCTAATGTACAAAGTACGAAAGGTACGGCCAAAGTTTACCTGTACCGTTTTACCCGCCGTTTGCCTGCTACCGAAGATTTTAAAAAATATGGTGCTTTCCATACCGGCGAAGTTGGGTATGTATTTAATAACCTCAAATTCCTGAACCGCCCTTTCGAGCCAGTAGACCAGCAACTGGCAGATCAGATCTCGTCCTACTGGGTAAACTTTGCTAAAACCGGTAATCCTAACGGCAATAACCTACCCGTATGGCCTGCCTATAATACCACCGGGAAGCAGGTAATGATTTTAGGCGAAAAACCAGCAGCCACCACCCTGCCGGATGATGCCGCATTAAAATTTATGGTAAAGCAGACGATCAGGTAGAGACGCAATACTTTGCGTATTAGTACGTAGGGTCGCGCCGGAATTATTTGATTGTTATGGATCAATTTACACATTACGCTTATGGTATTGACTTTTGAATTCTTAAAAGTTTTTAATGTGCATAGCTGTGGCCAGTATATTTTGGCTCGTTTATCAAACGGCATAGCCGGTTTTGAGATGAAGGAAGGGGCATCTTTTGGTGGAATAGCCATCGATACGTATATCGAAATGCCACGAATAATCGGCGGCCACGACGAACCCCATTTGGATCTATTTGTCTTTCGGCCATTAAATTTGTTGAATAAAGATGAATTTATTGAGGGGCAGCCGGCCGAATTGATTATCCCGGATTAAAGCGCATCATAAATAAACCATCCCGGCAGTAGATCATAATGCAACTTATTGCAGTTTCTGTTGTATATTATTGGCATGGTTACAAAAGGGCAGCAGGTTATCCAAACATGGTATAAGCAAAAGCAATGGAAGCAGTTCCCGTTTCAAAAAGAAATGGAGGAGGCTTACCTTTCCGGCTTTTCTGGTTTGCTAAACGCACCTACCGGCAGCGGTAAAACCTTTGCACTGTTCCTGCCGTTCCTGGCGGGTTATATCAATCAAAATCCGGATACCTATCAAACTAAAAGCAACAACGGCTTACAAATGCTTTGGATCACCCCGTTACGGGCGTTAACCAACGATATTCGCAAAGCCATGCAGGAAGTGTGCGATGAGTTGGGCATGCCCTGGCGCATCATGACCCGCACGGGGGATACTTCCGCAGCAGATAAAGCAGCACTAAAAAAACGCCTGCCCGAGGTGCTTCTTACCACACCGGAAAGCCTTCATTTAATGCTCGCCCAAAAAGAATACGACAAAGTATTTAAGGGCCTGCAAGTATTTGTATGCGATGAGTGGCACGAATTGCTCGGCACCAAACGCGGCGTGCAGGTGGAACTGGGGTTAAGCAAGTTGAAGGTATTAGCGTCGCCAACGGCGGGTGGTGCGCTTCCGGTCTCGGATGTCAAATCTCAGATCTCCAATCTCAAAGTTTGGGGGATCTCTGCCACCATTGGCAATCTCGAGCAAGCCGCCGAGGTGCTTTTAGGCAATGATTTTCCACCGGAACGCATTAAAATGGTAAGGGCGAATATTGAAAAGCGACTGTTGATCGAATCCGTCATCCCCGAAAATATTGAGAACTATTCCTGGGCGGGCCACATCGGTGTTAAGCTGTTGCCTCAGGTGATGAAAATCGTTGCTAAGAGCAAAACTACGCTCATCTTTACCAATACCCGTTCGCAGGCGGAGATCTGGTATCATGCCATTATAGATAACTACCCCGAGTACGCCGGCATTATGGCCATGCACCATGGGTCGCTGGATAACGAATTACGCAATTGGGTAGAGCAGGCCCTGCATGCCGAAGCGCTGAAAGTTGTGGTTTGTACCTCAAGTCTCGATCTTGGTGTCGATTTCCGGCCGGTAGATACGGTGGTACAGGTGGGCAGCCCAAAAGGTGTTGCGCGGTTTATGCAGCGTGCGGGCCGAAGCGGGCACCATCCCGGGGCGATATCCAAGGCTTATTTTGTTCCAACCCACTCTTTAGAACTGTTAGAAGGCGCGGCATTGAAGCAGGCTATAAAAAATGGCGTCTTTGAAAGTCGTGATCCAATGTTGCTGACGATGGATGTACTGATCCAATATATGGTTACGCTGGCGGTATCCGATGGGTTTCGTGCCGACGAACTCTACAAAGAAGTAAAATCCACCTTTGCCTTTGCCGATCTGCGCCGGGATGAATTTAACCAGCTGCTGGATTTTATTACCAACGGCGGCAAAACGCTTGCACAATACGATGAGTTTTTAAAGGTAGAGGTAGAGAACGGCCTGTTTAAAGTAAATAACCGAAGGGTAGCCATGCGCCATCGCCTAAGTATCGGAACAATCACCAGCGAACTCAGTATCCGGGTAAAGTGGCTCAGCGGCGGCAGCCTCGGTACCTTGGAGGAGGGTTTCATTGCTAAACTGAAGCCTGGTGATACCTTTTGGTTTGCCGGGAGGAGTTTAGAGTTTATCAAAGTGAAGGAGATGAGTGCGTTCGTTAAAAAATCCACCAAAACAAAAGGATTGATTCCCAGCTGGGCGGGTGGACGGATGCCGCTTTCATCTCAACTTTCTGCAGTATTCCGCGATAAACTGGATGAAGTAGCACACGGTATTGAAGCAGACGTTGAAGTAAAGGCCCTAAAACCTTTGTTCGATCTGCAAAAGAAATTATCGCACCTGCCCGAAAGCCACGAGTTTTTGATTGAATCTTTCAAGTCCCGCGAAGGGCATCACCTGCTGTTTTACCCTTTCGAAGGAAGATTGGTACACGAGGGGATGGCAAGTTTGCTGGCCTATCGTATTGCTAAGATCAGGCCCTCCAGCTTTTCCATCGCCATGAATGATTATGGTTTTGAATTGCTTACCGATGAAGATATCCCGATTGAAGAAGCCCTGGAAGATGCCTCTTTTTTCTCTATCGATAATTTGATAGACGATATTCAGAACAGTTTGAATGCGAATGAAATGGCGCGCCGCCGGTTTAGGGACATCGCCCACATCGGCGGGTTGATATTTACCGGCTACCCGGGCCAGCAGGTTAAGAACAAGCACCTTCAGGCATCCACATCATTGTTATTTGAAGTTTTCAACGAGTACGAGCCGGATAACTTGCTGGTGCGACAGGCATATAATGAGGCATTGGCCTTTCAACTGGAAGAGTTTCGCTTAAGAGCGGCCCTGCAGCGCATCCAAACCCAAAGCATTATTCTCAAGACGATCGAGCGGCCCACCCCTTTTGCCTTTCCCATTTTAGTGGATAGCATGGGCAGGGAAAAACTCACCACTGAAACCATGGAAAAGCGGATTGCCAAAATGGCCCGCCGCTACGATGTTGATGAAAGCGATGCAGAAAAAATTGCCCCAAAACCACGAAAGGCTGGCGTTACCAGAAGGAAAGGCTTTTAGGTATCATTAGTTAAATAATCGCCTTAATTAGTATTTTTTATGGCGTTACCTTCGGCCCGCGCTTTCCAGGGCTGCGCTTTGCTCCGGCCACACCCGCCCCGCCCTTACCCACCCCGGCGTGGCTAAACCCTTGCAATCGCTAACGTGTGCTTGTCATCTCAGCGTATCAAATCAGAATCAAGAGGTAAAACTGTAAATCAAAACTCCCTTTAGGCAGTTGGGGGGCTCGTCATTATTCTGATCTCCTTCGGATAATAATTATTAATACGATTCGGCAGTAATTTAGCCCAGCCCAAAGCCAGGCCCTCATAAGCCATCAGGCTCCAGCCTTTTTCGGTAACTTCAATAGCGATATGATCACGGCGCAGGTATTGTATGGCCTGTTCTTTGGTTAAATCAGTTATTAAAACCTTGTCTTTATTAATAGCCAGGCTCAAAGCCAGTTCATGGTCGGGTATCAGGTCGTTCCCGGCCAGTTTGCCAATGCGCACCCCCGACTTTTTGATATACAAATGCCGGTGTAGAATATTAAGGCTCTCCTTATGCTCGCGGTTCATGGCCAGCCAGTCATCATTTACTTTAAACAGGTAAAAATCGTCGGGACTTTTAAGGTACATTTTAACCAGGTCCATTTCTTTCGCGGGCAGTTTTTGCTGGCCATTGTTTTTATAATTGGATAAGCCACCGCTGCTGGCTTTTTTGCGCAGGCAGCTGGCATACAAACCTTCGCCCTGCACTTTACCGGGGTAAAAGCGATAGCCCCATGCTCCTTTAACGGCAGATTGCGTTTCCACAATACCCCACTCCTTATCTATAGGGATCCGCACACTTTCCAGGTCGAATTCGGTGCATAGCCAATCGAGTATGTCCTCATTTTCCTGGTGCGAATAGGAGCAGGTACTATATATAAGGTAGCCGTCCTCTTTTAATGCAGGGTAAATATCAGCCAGGATGCGTTCCTGACGCTGGTGGCAAAGGTTCACGTTGCCTTCGCTCCACTCATTCATGGCGGCGGCATCTTTACGGAACATGCCCGATCCTGAACAGGGCGCGTCAACCAGTACCACATCAAAAAAACTATGTATAGCGTTAAAATCTTTAGGATCGTTATTGGTGACGATCACATTGCTTGTTCCCCACCGGCTCAGGTTATCTGTTAGTATAGGTACCCGTGTTTTAATAATCTCATTTGCAACCAGCAGGTCTGTGCTTTCCAGCGCAGAATTTAGAAGCGTGCTTTTGCCCCCGGGCGCCGCGCACAAGTCCAACACTTTAATGGGTTCATCTTTTTCGGGGCGGATGAAATTTAAGATATGAGCAATAAACATGGAGGATGCTTCCTGTACGTAGTAGGCTCCTGCGTGGAAGAGGGGGTCGAAAGTAAAGGATGGCCGGGTATCCAGATAGAAACCTTCTGCACACCAGGGTACCCGTTTGTCACTTTTAGCCGCAGAAGCTTTAAAAGGATTCATTCTTATTGACGTAATTGTTGCACCAGACTCATGTTCGCGCACAAAATTGGTCCTGTCGAAACCGGGTTCGTTAGTTAATGAGTCGAGAAAATTGGGTGGGAATGTGTAATTATCCATATCAATTTCAAACTTACGCAAAAAAAATCTGGCCGCTTTTGTGTTTTTGGGCAGAAATGGGGCTTGCCTGTAATCAAATTTACGCGCTCTTAACGTACATTTAATAATGGTTGTTTGCATGTACGGATTGCTTTATCAGTTATTGGCACATGTTGCTATACTTTAAGTTGGTTCACTTTCAGCCAGTTAAATCATTGTTTTAATTATTTCAAATTTCTTTTGGACGGAGAGTGCCTTTCTGCTTACATTTGTATCCGCTCAAACGAAAGGGCGTTGTTTTTTGAAGATCAGGCAAATAAAAGAAAGTTAAAGAAAAGTGAAAATTTCACTTGACAAACACTCAAAATATTTGCACCTTTGCAACCCGCAAATGAGGCAACGAAAATGTGGGAAGTACATTGAAAAACAGACTTTAAAAATTAAAAAAAATAAAGTTTGGAATTAGAATAAAGGTTCTTACCTTTGCAATCCCAAAACGAGGGAGAAAAAATCGGAAGCGGTTTTGGAAAAGGAGTTAGGGACCGGGAGCAATTCCTGGTAACAAAATAATGAAAGTTTAAGCATCGCAATGATGTAATGACATATAGGGAGTCTGCGACAGACTACTCAACAAGTTCTTAAAAGAGATAGAAAATAAAATTATGCAGCGTAACGGTTGAGAGACGGTTAGCTGAAGAAAAAAGAAGCTTAAAAGATCAAATAGCGGATAATGTAAGAGAATATTTTTTTTTACAAGTTTCTATTGATTGAGTTTAATAGGGCTTGGAGCAAACAACAACATTATACAATGGAGAGTTTGATCCTGGCTCAGGATGAACGCTAGCGGCAGGCCTAATACATGCAAGTCGGACGGGATTTGGGAGCTTGCTCCTGATGAGAGTGGCGCACGGGTGCGTAACACGTATGTAACCTACCTTAATCTGGGGGATAGCCTCTCGAAAGAGAGATTAACACCGCATAACATCACATTGCGGCATTGCAGAGTGATCAAATATTTATAGGATTAAGATGGGCATGCGGAACATTAGCTAGTTGGTAAGGTAATGGCTTACCAAGGCTACGATGTTTAGGGGATCTGAGAGGATGACCCCCCACACTGGTACTGAGACACGGACCAGACTCCTACGGGAGGCAGCAGTAAGGAATATTGGTCAATGGGCGGAAGCCTGAACCAGCCATGCCGCGTGCAGGAAGACGGCCCTACGGGTTGTAAACTGCTTTTGTACCGGAATAAACCTTTCTTCGTGAAGAGAGCTGAATGTACGGTAAGAATAAGGATCGGCTAACTCCGTGCCAGCAGCCGCGGTAATACGGAGGATCCGAGCGTTATCCGGATTTATTGGGTTTAAAGGGTGCGTAGGCGGCCAGTTAAGTCAGGGGTGAAAGACGGTAGCTCAACTATCGCAGTGCCTTTGATACTGACGGGCTTGAATACACTTGAGGTAGGCGGAATGTGACAAGTAGCGGTGAAATGCATAGATATGTCACAGAACACCAATTGCGAAGGCAGCTTACTAAAGTGTGATTGACGCTGAGGCACGAAAGCGTGGGGATCAAACAGGATTAGATACCCTGGTAGTCCACGCCCTAAACGATGAATACTCGATGTTGGCGATATACGGTCAGCGTCTAAGCGAAAGCGTTAAGTATTCCACCTGGGGAGTACGCCCGCAAGGGTGAAACTCAAAGGAATTGACGGGGGCCCGCACAAGCGGAGGAGCATGTGGTTTAATTCGATGATACGCGAGGAACCTTACCCGGGCTTGAAAGTTAGTGAATGATCCAGAGACGGATCAGCTCTTCGGAGCACGAAACTAGGTGCTGCATGGCTGTCGTCAGCTCGTGCCGTGAGGTGTTGGGTTAAGTCCCGCAACGAGCGCAACCCCTATGTTTAGTTGCCAGCACGTTAAGGTGGGGACTCTAAACAGACTGCCTATGCAAATAGAGAGGAAGGAGGGGACGACGTCAAGTCATCATGGCCCTTACGTCCGGGGCTACACACGTGCTACAATGGATGGTACAGCGGGCAGCTACCTGGCAACAGGATGCCAATCTCGTAAAGCCATTCACAGTTCGGATCGGGGTCTGCAACTCGACCCCGTGAAGTTGGATTCGCTAGTAATCGCGTATCAGCAATGACGCGGTGAATACGTTCCCGGGCCTTGTACACACCGCCCGTCAAGCCATGGAAGCTGGAAGTGCCTGAAGTGCGTAACCGTAAGGAGCGTCCTAGGGTAAAGTCGGTAACTGGGGCTAAGTCGTAACAAGGTAGCCGTACCGGAAGGTGTGGCTGGAATACCTCCTTTCTGGAGCATTATCCGCAGATCTAAAGCAACAAAATCTTTTTTCAGAAGTAAACGGTAACGAATTGTTACCTGCATGATTATTTTCTTATTAACTCTAAAAAACAACCCGGAAGATGAAGCCATCAGTGGTTCAGCCATTAGAGTGGCAGTATTGTAGGTAAAAAACAGTCCTGTAGCTCAGCTTGGTTAGAGCACTACACTGATAATGTAGGGGTCAGCAGTTCAAATCTGCTCGGGACTACGATAGGCGAGTATTAAGTAGCAAGTATCAGGTATCAAGACACCAACAGGTGTGAATACGCAATACGAGGCACTGCATACGAATCTGAAAGGGGGATTAGCTCAGCTGGCTAGAGCACCTGCCTTGCACGCAGGGGGTCAACGGTTCGAATCCGTTATTCTCCACGATGCTTCGCAGTAGCAAGTAGCTGGTATCAAGTAGCAAGATAAGTCTTGATACGATACTAACGACTTGATACGAACAAGCAAAACGTTCTTTGACATATTGGAAGAAGTAAATTAAAGAGAAAACAACAGTAGAGGACTGTTGCAGGCTTTAAAAGATCAACGGAAGGTTGAAAGGTAACCAGGACTTCGGTCTTGCTACTTGATACTAACTACTTGATACGATAAACGGCAGCATAATCAAAAAGCATACAGTGGTGAGCAAAAGCATCACAAGTATAGAAGAAAGTAAGAAAGGGTACACGGGGGATGCCTTGGCTCTCAGAGGCGATGAAAGACGTGATAAGCTGCGATAAGCTGCGGGGATCAGCAAATATGAATTGATCCGCAGATTTCTGAATGGGGAAACCTAACTAATTGAAGATTAGTTGCAAATATGCGCAAACCTGCTGAACTGAAACATCTAAGTAAGCAGAGGAAGAGAAAATAATAATGATTTCCTGAGTAGTGGCGAGCGAAAGGGAAGAAGCCCAAACCGGATATGTTACGGCATATCCGGGGTTGTAGGACCACAACATGAATATCAAACAAAACCGGAACGGGGTGGGAAACCCGGCCATAGAGCATGAGAGCTGCGTACGGGTAATGAATGATAGGATAGTGGTATCCTGAGTACCGCGAGGTCGGAGACGCCTTGTGGGAATCTGCCGGCACCATCCGGTAAGGCTAAATACTCCTGAGAGACCGATAGTGAACCAGTACCGTGAGGGAAAGGTGAAAAGAACCCCGAACAGGGGAGTGAAATAGAACCTGAAACCGTGTACTTACAAGCGGTCGGAGCGGACATGTTCCGTGACGGCGTGCCTTTTGCATAATGAGCCTACGAGTTACTCTTCTCTGGCAAGGTTAAGTGTTTAAGACACGGATCCGAAGCGAAAGCGAGTCTGAATAGGGCGTATAGTCAGAGGAGGTAGACGCGAAACCTTGTGATCTACCCATGAGCAGGTTGAAGGTGCCGTAACAGGTACTGGAGGACCGAACCGATAAACGTTGAAAAGTTTCCGGATGACTTGTGGGTAGGGGTGAAAGGCTAATCAAACTGGGAAATAGCTCGTACTCCCCGAAATGTTTTTAGGAACAGCGTGGTGGTAAAGTTATACAGAGGTAGAGCTACTAATTGGGTGCGGGGGAGTCAAATCCTACCAAATCCAGATAAACTCCGAATGCTGTATAATATACACTGCAGTGAGGCTATGGGTGCTAAGGTCCATGGCCGAGAGGGAAAGAACCCAGACCATCAGCTAAGGTCCCCAAATTAACGCTAAGTTGAACTAACGAGGTCCGATTGCACAGACAGCTAGGATGTTGGCTTGGAAGCAGCCATTCATTTAAAGAGTGCGTAACAGCTCACTAGTCGAGCGATCGGGCATGGATAATAAACGGGCATTAAGCGTTATACCGAAGCTATGGATTATATCTCACGATATACTGGTAGGGGAGCATTCTAATTGCCGGTGAAGCAGGAAAGACAATTGACTGTGGAGGAATTAGAAAAGCAAATGTAGGCATAAGTAACGATAAGGCGGGAGAGAAACCCGCCCACCGAAAGACTAAGGTTTCCTGATCAACGCTAATCGGATCAGGGTTAGTCGGGGCCTAAGGTGAAGCCGAAGGGCGTAGCCGATGGACAACTGGTTAATATTCCAGTACTTTTTATAACTGCGATGCGGTGACGGAGTAGTGACACTGACGCGAACTGACGGAATAGTTCGTTAAAGGCCGTAGGTATAGGTTTGGTAGTTAAGTACGCCAGACTTGCTGAAAGCTGATAGTATACTGAGCCTTCGGGTAAGGTAATAGTTCAGGTAATCAGACTTCCAAGAAAACCCGCTAAGCTTCAGGTTATAAAAACCCGTACCGTAAACCGACACAGGTAGTCGAGGAGAGGATCCTAAGGTGCTCGAGTGAATCATGGCTAAGGAACTCGGCAAAATGGCCCTGTAACTTCGGGAGAAGGGGCGCTGGTAGCAATATCAGCCGCAGTGAAAAGGCCCAGGCGACTGTTTAACAAAAACACATGGCTATGCAAAATCGAAAGATGACGTATATGGCCTGACACCTGCCCGGTGCCGGAAGGTTAAGAGGGGATGTTAGGAGCAATTCGAAGCATTGAATCGAAGCCCCGGTAAACGGCGGCCGTAACTATAACGGTCCTAAGGTAGCGAAATTCCTTGTCGGGTAAGTTCCGACCTGCACGAATGGTGTAACGATCTGGGCGCTGTCTCAGCCATGAGCTCGGTGAAATTGTGGTATCGGTGAAGACGCCGGTTACCCGCAACGGGACGGAAAGACCCCATGCACCTTCACTACAACTTAACATTGATATCGGATACAGGATGTGTAGGATAGGTGGGAGACTGTGATCATGCTTCGCCAGGAGTATGTTAGTCAACGTTGAAATACCACCCTTTCTGTATTTGGTGTCTAACGCTGGAAACGGCGAACATTGTTTGGCGGGTAGTTTGACTGGGGTGGTCGCCTCCAAAAAGGTAACGGAGGCTTTCAAAGGTAAGCTCAGTACGCTTGGTAACCGTACGCGGAGTGCAATAGCATAAGCTTGCTTGACTGTGAGGCAGACAAGCCGAGCAGGGTCGAAAGACGGATATAGTGATCCGGTGGTTCTGCATGGAAGGGCCATCGCTCAAAGGATAAAAGGTACGCTGGGGATAACAGGCTGATCTCCCCCAAGAGCTCATATCGACGGGGAGGTTTGGCACCTCGATGTCGGCTCGTCACATCCTGGGGCTGGAGAAGGTCCCAAGGGTTGAGCTGTTCGCTCATTAAAGTGGCACGCGAGCTGGGTTCAGAACGTCGCGAGACAGTTCGGTCCCTATCTGTTGTGGGCGTTGGAAGTTTGAGTGGGGCTGACCTTAGTACGAGAGGACCGGGTTGGACTAACCTCTGGTGAATCTGTTATGGCGCCAGCTGTATTGCAGAGTAGCTACGTTGGGAATAGATAAGCGCTGAAAGCATCTAAGTGCGAAACTAGCCACAAGATGAGACTTCCATTGAGGATCGTAGCAGACTACTACGTTGATAGGTTACAGGTATAAAGGTGGTGACATCAAAGCCGAGTAATACTAATAATCCGAAGCTTTCTCATAGCAGGTAATTAAAGGTGTTAGAGATACAAGACCGTAAGATCCGGGAACCAGGAGCAATCCTAAGACCGAAATCCGATCTCTTGCCTCTGACACCTCAACACAAAGCTGTTGTTTTCTCTTAAAACTTACTTCTTTCAATAATATGTCATTGTTTGCTATCAGTAGCAAGTAGTTAGTATCAAGTATCAAGATATAACTACCCTGCATGGATAGAAACAAATAAAAAACCGTTAGCGATGTAGCTAAGATCAAGTCTTGATACTTGATACTAACTACTTGATACTAACAAAAAGGTATTCAGGTGCCTATATCGGCGGTGTCCACCTCTTCCCATTCCGAACAGAGAAGTTAAGCCCGCCAGAGCCGATGGTACTGCAGTAAAATGTGGGAGAGTAGGTCGGTGCCCAATCTTAAAGTTAAACCCCCTTGCGAAAGCCTGGGGGTTTCTTTATTTATACCCTTTTTTCCAACTAATACCCCCGCCGCCATCCCGAACTTGTTTCGGGAACCCCACAGGACACGCCCCCAGCATGCATTCCCTACTCCCGCCGTCATCCCGAACTTGTTTCGGGAACCCACAGGACAGGTTGCCGTCTTTTAATTATATCTCGCAAATTAACTAAACCCGTTCCGCTCATTGCCGCGGAGGCTATTAGTTTTTCGCTGTTGTTGTTTTTAAAGGTACTCAAGAGGGCTGCGCCGTTTTGCTGCGCCAAAAGAAGCAAAAGCGCTTTCAGCAGAGAGGCTTCTTTACGCACAGGCCTTTACCCTGCAAAGCGGGCAGCATCACGGGCTGCAAATTCTTGCCCCACTGGCGTTCCCGCAAACCCCTCGCTTCTGCAAGTTTGCTATGCCCCTGCCACCCCTCAGTCCACCTTATTCTGCCCGCTTTCGGCCGAAGCTGCTCTGCTGACATGCTGTATACATCCCGTAACATTGCATTTCGGAACTGATTGTTGGCTCGCGCGTGCCGCGCGTGACCTGGCAGCAATCGCGGATGCATCAACTGTCTTCCTCACCACCATGTCATTCGAGTGATAGCGCGGCAACCCCACAGGACAGGCTGCCAGCATACATTCCCCCGCCGTCATCCCGAACTTGTTTCGGGGCCCCACAGGACATGTTGCCAGCATGAAATAGACATGCTTATTTTCCCCTTACCAACCTGTCATTGCGAGCGATAGCGCGGCAACCTCATAGGACAAGTTGCCGTCTTTTGATGACGTTTTTGGCTGAAGCCGTTTGCTGACATTTGCTAAACCTAAATCCTGCACCGGCACAATTGCTGTTACCGGGTTCATGTTTTTATTTAGTAACGGTAGTAGGTGTAGTAGAATAGATCCAGAAGGTAATCAGCGCCCGCTAACTCTCCACAAAGTATGTTGGGTAGTCACTGTATAATCTTTTGCGTCACTGGCCATAGCTTTCAAGTCCGACGTTTTAAGGGTCACCAGGCCGTCTATCAGGTAGTGGTTTTTGTGGGTAACAGATTCATTTCCCTGCGGGCCTTTGCCAGCAATGGTTAAATAAGTGTAGCATGATGTAAAGGTTATACAGATAGCAATGATCGCAATCACAGGCTGGCGCGCCGGTGCTGCGCGTAACCCAGTGGGCAATGGCTTTGCCATATGGACATCTTCGTGTGATAGTGAAGAAACACACGCGGCATGTGTGTGCTAGCAGAGGCTTTAGTGCGCGCGTGACCAAGGCAACATTTTGAGGTATAGTCGCACCGTGATATCATCAGCCCTTGACTTTACACAAATAAAAGACTATTTTTCCATTCTTAAACCCTTATCAGTATGAATTGCTTAGAGTGTGACTGCTCAATCCCAGAGGTAGTGTATCGTTATTCAATCAAAAATATAGGAATACCCTTATGTCGAAATCATCAGGATTGGATTAGAGGTCATCAAGCTACGCCACAAGCAATTCACCTTTACTTTCTACTTAAACAAAATGGCGTTCCCGCCGAACTAGAAAAGCACGATGGATATAAATCTGTTGATATTGTTGTTGAAGAAGCAAAGGTACACATTGAGGTTGATGGGGGGCATCATAATTATAGTCATCGCCAAGCGCTAGCCGATTTAAAGAGAACATATCACGCCTTTAAAAAAGGATACGTTACACTGCGAATACCAAATTCTTTGGTGCATCAATGTCCCGAAGAAACTGCCGATACCATAACCGAAATTCTAGAAATTAACCTAAATAGGCAGCCAAGAAAAGCGTTTTCATTCTTTAATGTATTTAAGTAAATAGGCTACCTCTTAAACACATTACCCCTGTGCCAATCTAAATTGGCTTGTTCGGGATGATGCCACGACTGTGCAGGGAGTTTAATTTTAACCCCATTAAGATGTTGTAGGCTGTACGGGTGATCTGAACTTTCCATTACCTGGCCCGAAACCATTACTTTATAATCATTATCGATGCTTACCAAACCCCTGTCAAAAGCACGGTGCAGGTTTGGGCAAAGTGCAATGCCATTGCTTACCGTATCATCATGCGTAAGGCTGAAGGGCACAATATGGCAGGCATCAATAAAGCTATGCCCGTGGTGCGACTGCAACTGCATGCCGGTGATGCAACAGGTACTACTGTAAACTTTTGGCACTAATCTTTTAAACAAACCGCCTCTTACAAATTGCTCCTCTTCAGTTTCGACAATAGCGGACCGGTATTTTACTTCCGGTTCATTAAGTATATAACTTTCCAGGTTGTGCAGATAACCATCCCCGGTTTGTTTGTTTTGCAGGTAGGCATCTTTAGTGCCTGCGAAATAAGTTTCCAGCAATACAGCTTTGATCATTTCGCGCGAGGATTTATCACACAGAAGCAAGTAAATGTCATCAGCAAAATACCCATATGCTATTACATTGGCCAAGGTATTAACGCTACGGATGTAAGCATTTACCAGGCAACCCGGTTTGGTTTTTAGAAACCAAAAACCCTGTCCGTCTATTTTTTCGCTTTGCAGGTAATAAAATGGTTGGGTAAAATCTTCATGATGAAGAGTGCTCACCAGCAATTGCCAATTTTCGCAGAAGGAGCCAACCAAATTGGTGTCTACATATATTTGATTATCTATTATGATACCCTTTTCAATAAGCTCAATTATCGAGATAAGCAAAACAGGTTTATGCGGTGCTTTACCGTATACCGTATTGGCGCGGTTTAGCCGGGTAAGTTTTGAGATGAATTTGTTAAGTAGGACCAAGTGTTAGGATTAGTGAATTGTTTAATCGTTAAATTGTATTTTAACTAACTTGAGATTTCAAGGCTGGCATAGATATGCAAAAGCCGCCCCGCGCCTTAAAATAAGCTTTAGCGAGCCTAGCGTTAAATAATTTTTTGTGGCTTTTTAAAAATAAATGTTCGCAAATTTCCGATTTACTATTGTAGAATACCAAGTAAACTGGAGGTAATTTATTATAGCACATTCCAACTTTTTCATTGAATTCAAAGTTTCGATTAGTGTAAGCACGGTTGATAAGCGTTTACGTTATGCGAGTTGACTGGGATAGATCAGTTATAGTACACATTCAAAAATCCCAACCACTTTTAAATAAGCCAACTCATCATCAGATATTTCAAGGTCGCTATATTCTGAACTATATGACAAAGGCTTTAAGATAATCAATTGGTGACTCCATTGTCCATCACTTTCACGTTTTTGGCTCGTGTACTCTTTAACCGTGTAGCTCGAGCCAAAGTCAGGGTCTTGGATACTGGTATATTCAACCAATACTATCTTGCCATTTCGTGAACCGCCTCCGTCTTTCCTAAAAAGGCACAGCGATCCGTTGGGTATAATTTTATTCATTGATTCCCCAATAACCCTGCAAGCAAATAAATCTTTTGACGGCTTGTATCGGGCCGGTATTTCTACCCATTCAAAATCTTCGGCATTTGTGTCTGCTATTTGCAATTCGCTGAAGTTGCCAGCCGCTGCTTTTAGGTTAACTACTGGAACTGAATTTACAAAAGGAATGACGTTGGTTAGCGGCAGGTAGTTGGTAGGTGATATGGTAGCAGTCGCCTTTTCAATATGGCCTGCAAAATATTCTCTCAGGTTCTTATCGCAGACATATACATAAGTGCCTTTAATAGCTCTTAGCATCATAGTCTTATAAATATTTAAGATGTATTTTTTTAGTTCGAAAGGATCTAAAATGGACCGCTTTCCATTTTCATCGAAGTAGTTTTCTTTTACAATTACAATTTCGTCTTTATTCTTGTCGTAACTAATTTCGTTGCCAAATATTATTCCCGCATAATTTAAGTCATAACCTTGAGTTGTGTGAATACATCCAACCTCATTGACTGCGTTGGCAGAATTAATAAAATCGATTGAAACACTATTCCATTTTAATTTATATCCGTCTATTTCGATATCGTAAACGGTCTTGTCTTTTTTAGATACCCAGGGCCACGAGAAGCCAGCGACAGTTCTTGATAATCCACTTTCTTCATCCCTTAATTTTATTTCTTTTACCATTGCTTCGATAGAGTCGAAAAGAACAAATTCGTAGTCCTTGGATAGATAGACCTTTTGCAATGGCGGATTGTTGTTCAAAAGATTGCTGATGTGATCAACATAGCCGTTACCGCCCTTCACCCTGAATTGGGACTTTAGTGCTTCAATTTTGGTTGACGGTAAAAGTTTGAGCCTGTCGAAATCTTCTTTCCGGGCATCAGACGGTTTAATGGATTGGCCTTCATCATAAAATAGGATCGCCCTATCAGACTGTTTTTTAACCCAGTCCAATTCGCTGCAGGTGTTTTTGTCAAAGCTTAACTTTTCACATGCCACATCAAAAGCGCGGAAGTAAGCCCCTAAGTTTACCCGTCTTCTTAATCGGTGGGATTCATCAACTACTACAATATCGAACCGTTGATCTTTTAGATCGGCGGGGCCAATGACCATATTGGCGTTTAGTCCTTTTATATTTTTGAATACTTTTTTCAGCGTATTTCTAAACGATGACATAGGAACTACCAGCGCCATCTTCGGATTAGGAAATCTCTTTTTTAGTTCAATTACAGCTTTAATAAAATCGGATTCATCATCGCCGAATTCCTTATAATTAAAATCCTCATTTTTGGAGTGAAGAAGTTTGAATAAGAAGATTGCCAGGATGGTTTTTCCGGTTCCCGCGCCTCCTTCAACAATCACATTTTTAAAGTTATTATTCAACAAGGCAGTGATGATCGTCATCAAGCCTTCCTTTTGCTCATTACTTAAAGTTTTATATGGAGAGTATTTAAATAAGTCTGAATTATTGATGTGCTCGATAGAATGTTTAGTAATTCCTTCTGCCCTGAGTTTATTCCAGACAGCCTTAAACAGATCCCAGTAGATTTCTTTCTTCTGATAGTAGTTGTGGTTGGCTAATCCGATATTGCCATTAAGTAATTTGTACTGACCGTCGCCGGATATATACTTGATCAAATTTGACTCAATATCCAGCGTTGCAGATTTATTGAATTTTTCGCTGCTGATGAGGTGGACGGTGGATAACACACTTTTCGTATGGCTTTTCAAATGGGCAGTCATCCGGGCGTAGGTATCTGTTGTTTCGCCAACGTATGCTTCCTTTACTGCACCATCACTTATTATGTAAACAATTGGCCAGAGGTCTGTAGCGAAATGTGTATGCTGGAAACTACTGAATAAATTCGAATTGAAATCATACCTTTTAATTTCAAAGCCTGCGACTGGCATCATAGTTCGTTGTATTTTTTAGCACTTCCTTTCGATTTAGAAACCGGATACTTTTCGTTGTTCTTGGTGATCTTGTTGGTGATAATTTCGCTGATATTGAGATCGAATTTTTCCGCAATGAGCAATGCGTAGCCAAAGACATCAGCCAATTCGTCTTTAACCTTTTCTATATTAACATCTTCTGCCTTTTTCCAGAGAAATAATTCATTAAGTTCGGCAGCTTCAATAGATAAAGCCAAGGCTAGATCTTTAGCATTATGAAATTGTGCCCAATCTCGTTCATCCCTAAAATCGATAAATTTTTTTTGAAGTTCTTTTAACTCGCTCATATTGCTGGTCTAAGTTATTGGGGAAATTAAGAAAATTATCGCAGTAGTAAGTTACTTGCTTCGAAGTTGCGAATTATCACCGTTCTCTGCTGACATATGCCGTTTGTTATCTGCAAGTAATCCGATCAAAATCCGCCTACATAATCACCGCATCGTATACTTCTAATTTGGCTCAATAACTTCGTTATATAAACTTTCGTGAACCAGGTAAAATCGGTTGACGGTAAATTCGGGCGCTTTCCAGAACCGTATTTATCGAAATAGGGGGCATAGATTGCGGTTTGATTTTCTGTATCCCGGGCAGCATCAGGTTCTTACTTGTAATCAATTGTATCATTCGCGTTGGCCGGGAGCACTTCCTAATTCGTCCAAACAGAATAAACCTTACTAAACCGATAAGTTCGCTATGATGGTGGGGGTTATCTGATGTCGAACTGAAAGGCCTTTAAGTGTTGCCCGCACAGGCTGGAGGATCTTGGTATTGATTTTACGTAAAGATCGGTTCCTAAAACAGACGTAAAGAAGAAATCAACGGCGTTCTTAAACAGTTCGATGTCAACTGATACCAGCGGCTCGTTATGAATGTTTAGTGCTTCGAATATGTAGCTGCAATCCCTCACGAACGAGCCCTGTTCCTTGTAGAGTGTAGCGTCCATAAGTGCCGTATTTCGGTCTGCATTTACTTGCCGGTCCTTCTGCACACTCATCCTAAATTGACGCTTATGGCTTTCGATTATCGTCACCCCTCCATCCATCTTCACTGTAAAATCTTCCATCGCTCTATTTTTAATCACAAAGCTATGCTAAAAATATTAGTATTTTGAGGGTTTTATTACAATTTATACCTATTGTGCAATAGACTGTAAAATGCACAAACAACCGGAGCAAACTTTGGGCCGGCGCAATCTTACGTTTTGATCGCAATGCAGCAACTCCTTTATTGTGGTTCACTCTTCGAGCTCCGAACCCCTCCCACCTAAACCCGATTGGCGGAAAAGCCGCTTCTACCGGCGGCTTGTACAGAAAGCGGGGCCAGCCCTTCCCGATGGACGCTGCAGCACCTTTTCAAACTAGAGCTTTTACGGAGGCTTGCCGGGGCCGGTCGGGTGGTTTTGCGGTAAGTAAACGCCTGCCGGAGCTAACGCTCAAAAGTGTAAACCTTCAGTCGGATTGTAGGCGTGTTTGGCTGTTCCAACTTGTTCCAAAGGGGTGTTCCATGGTGCTGTTTTTAATCCATGCTTATTTTGTTAAGTAGCTATTAATAAGGCAGATGATTAAGTTACTTAAAGAACAGGGATGTTCCAATCTGTTCCACCTTAAGTCTGTAAACAGTTGATTGTCAATTCGAAACGTATTTCGGGTGTTCCACATTCGCAATGTGGAACAGGATTGGAAAATGGTTGAAGGTGGTATGGATAATCTGGCAAAAGTCCTTTCCAAAATTGCTACTGCCGCGTGTTGTTGCTGCGCCGGTATCTCCGTATCTGCGTTTAATAACACAGAAAAAAAATTAACTAAAATAGCAGATTTTCTAAATCCGCAGGATAAATATTCTCGTTTATACTATAATTATTGACCCCGAAATAACGAGACGATGAAAAATTTGCTAAATATTAAAGTAAAAGCCGTTGCTGCTAACATCCGTATTAAACGCGAAGAACTGAATTACACGCAGGAGTACCTCGCTGCCAAACTGAATATTTCTCAGAATGCATACAGCAAAATTGAGCTGGGTTATACTAAAATAACCCTGGAGCGCCTTTTCCAGATCGCCGAAGTTTTGGATGCCGATTTGATTGAACTGATCAAAACAGAAAGCGAACAGGCTGCATAAAGCTTTTTAATTAGTCGGTGTAATTTTTACGTGATATATTTGCGGCAAATTCAGAGGAATGAGTAACGCAGATATCATTGAAAAAACGACTGCCTTTGTGCAGGAAACCCTGCAAAACGCCGAGGGCGGGCACGATTGGTGGCATATTCAGCGGGTGCACATCAATGCCCAAAAGCTGGCCCAAACGGAGGCCTGCGATTTGCTTGTGGTTGAACTTGCCGCCCTTCTCCATGATATAGCCGACAGCAAATTCCACAACGGAGATGAGGAAATAGGACCCAGAACGGCCGGCGACTTCCTTACGGCTATTGGGGTAGATGAACCGATTGTGGTGCATGTGCAACAGATCATCAGGCATATGTCTTTCAAGGCTAGTTTTGATAAAGTAACCTTCCACTCGCCGGAGCTGGCCATTGTTCAGGATGCCGACCGGCTGGACGCCATTGGCGCTATAGGCATTGCGCGTGCATTTACCTACGGCGGGTTTAAAAACCGGGAGATCTACAACCCCGAATTGAAACCGAACCTGAACATGAGCAAAGAGGAGTATAAAAACACCACGGCGCCTACCATCAATCACTTTTACGAAAAACTACTTTTACTTAAAGATAAAATGAACACGGCTACCGGCAAGCAAATGGCGTTGCAGCGGCATGAATTTATGGAAACCTACCTGGACCAATTTTACAGCGAAGTACAATAAACAATAATTCTATACAAATAAGCCCCCCTTATGTGTAAAACCTTACTTTTCATTTCGGCAATGGCTATAGGCCAATTTTGCCACGCGCAGGATACTTTAAAACAACAGCGGTTTAATTTCCATTTTCAGCAAACGGTAATTACGCAATTTAAGCCTGCGTTCAGCGCTGCTTATACCGGTAACAACAGCTTGTTAACGGGTAAAGAAACGCAGTCGTCAATAACTACAACATTTTTTGGGGGTGCCCGGTTATGGAAAGGTGCGTCAGCTTTTTTCAATCCGGAGATGTCGGGTGGATCCGGCCTGAGTAAAACTTTGGGTGTAGCCGGTTTTCCCAACGGCGAAACATTCCGGGTAGGTGGCGCCGAGCCGAAGATCTATATCGCCAGGCTATACTTGTCGCAGAATTTTGAGTGGGGAAATGAGAAAGATACGCTGCCTGACAATGGGAAGAGCCTGGCAGGCCTCAGGAGCAAGCGATACCTGAATTTTACCATTGGTAAGTTTGGTATGGCTGATTTTTTCGACGGCAACGAATTTAGCCACGACCCGCGGTCGCAATTCATGAACTGGAGTTTGATGGATAATGCCGCCTGGGATTACCCTGCAAATACGCGCGGCTATGTGATGGGTGCCATGGCAGAACTGGGGCAACCTTCCTGGGCCCTACGCTTTGCCTTCACCATGACCACAACATCGGCCAATGGCGCTATTTGGGATGAACGCATTGCGCACGCCAACACACAAACGCTGGAATACGAAAAGCGCTATCAGGTAAACGGAAGAAACGGAAATGTGCGGATACTGGGCTTTCGCAATAATGGTAAAATGGGCAACTACCGTTTGGCTCTGGCGCAAAATCCGGTTAACCCGGTGGTGGATACCAACCTTACCTATGGCAAACACAAATACGGTTTCGGTATTAGTGCCGACCAGTACCTGAGCAAATACTTTGGTGTATTTGCCAAACTGAGTTACAATGATGGCAAAACAGAAACCTGGGCATTTACGGAGATCGACCGCTCTTTAAGCTTCGGCGCTGTGCTAAGGGGTGGCAAATGGCATCGTAAGGATGATGAACTGGCGTTGGCCTTTGTCGCTAACGGGATCTCCGGGCCGCACCGCGATTATTTGGCTGCAGGTGGTTATGGTTTTATCATCGGTGATGGCAAACTTAACTATGCTCATGAACTGATAGCAGAACTTTATTATAAGATAAATGCCTACCAGGGGAAGCTATGGCTGACTCCCGATTACCAGTTTATAGCCAACCCGGCGTATAATAGAGACCGGGGCCCGGTAAATGTTTTCTCGCTGAGGGCGCATGTAGAATTTTAATATCGGAAGGCTGCAATAAACTATTAAGTTTGTTGCAGCGTTTATTTAAGGTTGATTAAACTAATTGACTTTCAGCAGGTCATAAAACCATTATAAGATATTCAATGAAAAAGGCATTCTCTGTAATTCTGTTCCTGATGATTAGTGCTGCAACATTTGCACAGATAAAAAGTAATGATGTAAAAGCAACGGTTAGTTTTAAGATCAAAAATTTGGGTTTGAACACCAGTGGTGTGATCCCCGCTGCCCAGGCTACCATTATGTTTGACCCGGCTAAACTTGCAGAAAGTAAAATTGATGCGGTTGCCGACGCCAACACGATTGATACCGATAACGACATGCGGAATAACCACCTCAAAAAAGAGGAGTTTTTTGATGTGGCCAAGTATCCGAAGATCATCATGAAATCGGTAAGCTTTACTAAAAAGGGGGGCGATAATTATGTTGGGCAATTCAATTTAACTATAAAAGATAAAACGAAGGCAGTTACCGTGCCGTTTACTTATACTAAAAGTGACAACGGGGGCTTGTTTAAAGGAAACTTTAAGATTAACCGTAAAGACTTTGGCGTTGGTGGAAACAGCTTCACACTCAGTAACGATGTTACCATTGATATCCAGACTTTACCAGCTAAATAAGCTGCCAGAAATTGGTAACAATTATTTAATGCCTGCTCGCGTAGCCTGTAGTCAATTCTTCACCTACAAAGCGTAACTTTACCGCATGAATTTGCGCGTACTGGTATTGATCAATTCGGCAGCGGTAGCCATCAGTCTTTCGGCCGTAAATTATTATTTTCAGCATAAATGGTACGATATGATGATCACCTTCCTGGTGACACTCATCAGCAGCTATATCGTTTTTTACTATCTTATCGAAAAATACATCTACTCCAAAATTAAGCTGATCTACAAACTGATCCATAATTTGAAACTAGGTAGAGATCTTCGCGATGCACTGGGTGAGCATGTTAGCGCCAACCCGATCAAAGATGTGGAAGATGAAGTTAAAGAGTGGGCGAGGCTGAAAAAAATAGAGGTTGATGATCTGAAGAAGCAGGAACGGTTCCGCAGGGATTTTTTGTCCAATATCTCTCACGAATTTAAAACGCCGCTTTTTGCCATCCAGGGCTACATTGAAGCACTTCAGGATGATGATTTTGAGGATAAAGAAATGGCCACCAAGTTTTTGGATAAGGCATCAAAAAATGTAGACAGGCTGAGTTACCTCATCAAAGATCTGGACGAGATCTCTAAACTCGAATCTGGCGAGATTCCGATCAACTACACCAAGTTTAAGATAAATGATCTGATTAAGGAGGTGTTTGAATCCCTGGAGTTAAAGGCAAAGCATCATCATATCAAACTTACTTTCAAGCAAAAATATGATGATGGTATCTATGTAAATGGCGACAGGGAGAAGATCCGCCAGGTGCTGGTTAATTTGATAGACAATTCGTTTAAATACGGTAAGGAGGGTGGCAATACCTCCGTCAGTATTTTTACACTGCATGAGCAGGTGCTGGTAGAAGTTACCGACGATGGTATGGGTATTGAAGAAAAATTTCTGCCTCGGTTGTTCGAGCGTTTTTTTCGCACTGATACCAGTCGTTCGCGTCAGATTGGCGGCTCTGGCTTAGGTTTAGCAATTGTAAAACACATCATCGAAGCTCATCAGCAAACCATTAATGTGCGTAGTACCGAAGGCTTAGGCTCAACTTTTGGATTCACTTTGCAAAAAACAAAGCAGATTTTACCTTTTCCAAATATCCCGGTACTAAAAAGTTAACATTAAATTAACATTGCTTGCGTACCTTTACCAAAATAATTTAACACAATGTCACTCAACAGTATCTTCCAGTACTTTGTCCCAAAAGATAAAAAAACTTTCTTCCCGCTATTTGAGCAGGCAGCAAGTAACGTTGTAACCATGGCTACTATTCTGGTAGAAGCCGTAAATTCCAATAACCCGGCAACGCAGGATGAGCTGTTTAGGCAGATTGATAAATTAGAGAATAAAGGCGATGAGCTTACCCACCAGATCTACCTGGAGCTGGGCAAAAACTTTATTACTCCTTTCGATCGTGAGGATATCCACGCTTTGGCAACTGCTATAGATGATGTTGCTGATTATATCCATGGTGCGGCTAACCGCATGAGCTTATACAAGATCGATGATTTTAACGAGCATATTCGTAAGTTAAGCGATTTGATCCTGCAGGCGGCCGGCGATTTGGAAAAGGCCGTACGCGAATTAAAAGACCTTAAAAACGTACGTGCCATTGCAGATTCCTGCATCCGTATTAACAGCGTTGAGAACCAGGCCGATTATGTTTTTGACCGTGCCGTTGCTGATTTGTTCCTTTATGAAACAGATGCTATCCGCCTGATTAAATACAAAGAGATTTTGGCTGCTCTTGAAACTGCTACCGATATGTGCGAAGATGCCGCCAACGTGATGGAATCGATATTAGTTAAGAACGCCTAAGCATACCTTATTTATTTTTAAATGGTTACCACTTTATTAGTTGCTGTAGTTGCCCTGGCCCTTATATTTGATTATACCAATGGGTTTCATGATGCAGCAAACTCTATAGCCACCATCGTATCAACCAAGGTACTAACGCCTTTCCAGGCGGTGTTGATGGCTGCTGTATTTAACTTTGCCGCTTACTTTTTTATCAAAGACCATAAGGTTGCCAACACGGTAGCAAAAATTGTGGTAGAACAGTATATCACACTTCATGTTATCCTTGCCGGGCTTATAGCGGCAATTACCTGGAATTTAGCTACCTGGTGGTTTGGTATTCCTTCCAGTTCATCCCACACGCTTATCGGCGGGTTTGCAGGTGCCGGTGTTTGTAATGCCATCTACCTGGGTGCACCAGCTTTAAGTGCGGTGAACGCTCACTACATCTTAACCATTATTGCCTATATTGTACTAGCGCCTTTTATTGGTTTAATTATCGCTTATTTTATTACTATCCTTATTCTGCATATATGTAAAAAGGCCAGGCCCGTAACAGCCGAACGCTGGTTTAAACGCCTGCAACTTGTTTCGGCAGCGGCATTAAGCTTTGCACACGGTACTAACGATGCACAAAAGGTAATGGGTATTTTATACGTTGCGCTGATAGCAGCTAAAATAATCGGCGCAGGTTCACCTATGCCGGAGTGGATCCCACTTGCCTGTTACACTGCAATATCTGCAGGTACCATGAGCGGAGGTTGGAAGATCGTGAAAACGATGGGATCTAAAATAACCAAGATTACTCCGCTGGAAGGTGTTGCTGCAGAAACTGCCGGTGCCGTTACTCTATTTATCACCGAGCGTTTTGGAATACCTGTTTCTACTACACACACTATTACGGGTTCTATTATCGGGGTAGGCTTAACCAAGCGCGTATCTGCTGTGCGCTGGGGCGTAACTATAAATTTGGTTTGGGCATGGATCATTACCATTCCTATTTCTGCACTAATTGCCGGTTTGGTATTTGTGCTGATCCACTTGATAGGTTAACGAAACATACCGTAAGTAATTTCGTTAAAAGGGTATGAAAAAAGTCCTGCTCTTTATCCCCTTTATCTTTTTGTTATTTTCTGGCTGCGATACACTTAGTCAGGTAGCTCAAACTACCGTAAAGCAATATAGTAACCCCACCAATTTAGAAATCGGCAACGGACTTAAGCAAGCGCTTGAAATTGGTACAGGCAAAAGTTCCGACCAGCTTTCAACTGTAGATGGTTTTTTTGCAAACGCAGCAGTTAAAATACTATTCCCACCGGAAGCACAGAAGGCTGAACGCACATTAAGAAGTATAGGCTTGGGCAAGCTAGCTGATAATGTAATCCTATCCCTTAACCGCGCTGCCGAAGATGCCGCTAAAGAGGCAAAACCCATATTTGTAACAGCTATAAAACAAATGACCTTGCAGGATGTGACAAACATCCTTTTAGGAAGCCAGGATGCCGCGACAACCTATTTTAAGCGGACTACCACCTTGCAATTGTCGGCCAAGTTTAGCCCGGTGATACAAACCAGCTTAAATAAAGTAGGCGCTACAAAGTACTATACGGATGCCGCAACTGCTTATAACAGGGTGCCATTTGTGAGTAAGATTAATCCTGATATCACCAATTATGTAACTCAAAAAGCTATTGACGGTTTATTTTTTGAGATAGCTAAGGAGGAACTGAACATTCGCCAAAACCTGTCTGCGCGTACCACACCGTTACTACAAAAAGTATTTGGGTACTACGATAAAAATAAAAAATAAGATATAGTTCCTTTTAATTACTGCCCGGGATCTTTATTAGGAACCGGGCCTTTTTATGTACTTTAGCGTGATATATCCGATTAAAAAAATCGTATTGAGCGGGCTCGGGTTGATCGGAATGCATTAGTTAGCGATCGTAAACGCAAACTGGGTTTAAGTTGCGATATCGATCTTTAATTAGTGAATCAATTACCCGTGGTAAAATTAATTACTTTGGTCAACGTTTCGGTTTTACCATTTCGGTTGCCGATCCATTTACCGCTTTGGCGAATGATACTTACTGCTTGCTCGTCTGCAATGGGGCTGAGGCCTCTCAGCACTAGTATATTGGCAACGGTACCATTAGCCATTATATTAAATTTAATAGTTACGCTTCCGGTTTTTGCCCCCTTTGGCAGTACGGCACTTTTTTTAACATAAGCATTGAAACTTTCCCAGCCGCTTATAGGATGAGCGCCGGTATTAGTCGCCGCTAAATTCAAGTCTGAATTTGACCCATCAGAATTGGCATTTAATTCTACTTTTAAACTGTCTTTGCTGCTTGCAGTTACCTTTTTGCCATAATAGCCTTTATAACTAAAATCCAATGTTTCTTTGTCTTTGGTAGCCGGTAAAGAATAACCACCCTTAGCATCGGTTTGGGTAACTTCCGGTTTACCGGCAATTTTAACCGTTACACCGGGCATTGGCAATCCATTATTATTCACTACAACACCCGCCAGGTAGCCAGCCTCTGCAGCAGGCAGGTTGAGGCTATTGAGCTTATAGTTATTGTTTTGGCTCTTGCTTTCGTTGGTTACCACGCCCTCGGCCTTGCCTTTAAGTGCTTGCGATATCGGCCGTTTGGCAATGGCTACGGTAAGCGGAGTTTCGGCACTATCTTTTTGCCTGGCAATCGTTCCCATTATCATATCCGCCATTGGTGATGCAGTATCCTGCTTTGCGCCCGCATTGCCAACCGGTGCACTTGCAATTTCGGATAAAGCAGCTGGTTCGGCTATAACATGTTCATTGGGAACAGTTTTGTTATGCTTAATCTTTATAGGTACGGAGTTTGCCGAATGTGCTTTTGGCTGCGATACAGCCGCTTCATTATATTGCTTAGGCAATTCTGTTTTGGGAGCGATTGTATCAGCAGCGGGTTTTGTGGCAGGCATCAATTGTGCTGTCTTCGCAGCAGGATTGGTGCCGGTGTCATTTGCTCTATACAGCAAACCAACCACGATCATAAAACCGATAAGCCCTGCCGCTATTGAGATCATCATCCAGGGAACAATCCGGCGTTCTTTTTTAGCAGTTCTATTGATTAATCGCTCCTGTAATAAAGAAAGGTTTGCATCTTGGTCCTTCCCGGCCATTTCGTAACCATCCAGTGCATCCAACAAAAATGGATCGTCCTGTGCCTCTCGCTCCAGCTGGTGCATAGCTTTAGCATCAAGCTCTCCGTTGAGATACTTCCTGATTTGCGATATGTTGGCCCTTGGCTTATCCACCGTATTTTTCCAGGCAAAGCTTTAAATTGCGTTTGCCATTTTGTATGTAGCTTTTTACTTCGTTTAAGGTATATCCTGTTACTTCTGCAATTTCTTTATAGCACCTTTCATCTAAATAAAACAAGCGTACGCTTTGTTTTTGTGCAGGCACTAATTTATTTATGCAACGCTCTAATGCCTGCAGTGCTTCTTCCTTATCATCCTCAGGATGCAAAACCGGAGTGAATTCCATAAACTCCTCCAGTTCAACAGTAGGCAATTTTTTATCAGCCCTTAATTGCATCAAGCAATGGTTGCGGCTCACTACATAAAGCCAGCTCCTGAATTGTTTTATATCGTGCTGTTTAGCTTTGGTTACCAGCTCTTCAAATATACCCATAACGGCATCGCGGGCTAATTCCTCATCTTTAAGGTATTTTAGGCAAACGCCAAATACAAGTGGCATGTGCCTTTCATATAGCTTCCCCAGTACGCTTATATCGGCGTTTAAACGATAGCTGTTAACCAGCTCTTCATCTGCGGTATCCTCTGGCCTAATTGGTTTTCTGATGAAGTTCATTAAAAGCCACAAAATATATTTTTTTTGTGGCTTATGGAAATCTGGTTTTTTCTTGCGTTTGGCAATAATGGTAACTAACCACCTACAGATTAAAAGGTAGCTTCACCAAGGTGAATCAGGAAAAGGGATTTTTATTTAACCGCAGCAAATGCTTCTATATACTTATCTATATATGCCTGCTTTGTTTTGCTTTTGTACTGCATAATAAACCTTGGATGCTCTAGTGCTACTATTTTATTAAAAAAGCCAAATTGCTCGTTTAGCTTTTTAACGAATTTCTCATTCTGCCCGGTGCCGAAGCAAAAACAGGTATCCGTTTGGCAACCTAATGCTATTTGTTTTTGAACATTATCTACTATGAAAGGGGTTACGGTTGCGCAGAGTTCCCTGCTATCGTAATAGTTGTAGTTTTTTTCCTTTCCTTTATCATCAACGGTTGTAGAGCCCAGCGGGCAGAGCGAGTTGATATAAATGTCTTTGTAAAAGGCCTCGGGTCCACCATAAGCATTAATTACCTCATACACAAAAACCGAGGACGGTTCATGGGTGAGCTTGCCTTCATAAGCAATATTGCATTCGGTTATCAATCGCTTAGGATCTGTGAAGGGGATGCCTGTTAAGCCGCCACCAAACCGGCCCGGATTTATGCCCAGCACCAGGTGCCGTTTGTTTTCGTCGCTGTAGTATTTGCGATAGAATGCTGATGAAATTTTAAATGCCTGATCTTCCTCCTGGAATGGGTTCATGATGCGGATACCGTTAGGTAATTTAGGCCCCTTGTATTCCAGCTGCTTGTTAAATTCGATAACCTTTTCGGCGAATGTCATGACCTGTTAAAATTTACTACGCTGGTTTTTGCCCAAATATCCTGCTCAGCATATCATATAATTCTGGATGCTTGATTTGGAACTGCTCTGGTTTAGAGAAGAAGTATTCGGAAACTACCGCGAAGAACTCTGCCTCATTGGTGCCGGCGTAAGGATCAATATCCGAATGGCCCGCTTCTATTTTCCGGATCTCCTGATGCATCATTTTTACCCATGGGTCAACATAATCATGCTCCAGGAAATTTTCGGGAACCCCATCGGTTGCGCCATCTGTTTTATCCAGCAGGTGCACAAATTCATGGATGCCTGTATTTTCTTTACCTGCGTTTTTAGAGAAACCTTTAACTAAGGCGGCCCGCGAGAGGATCATTTGCCCGTTCATATAGCCACTTCCTACCATGCCCATGATATTTCGGCCTTCACCATCATTCCCTTCAAACTGGAAATCTTTATTAAAGGTATCCGGGTAGAGCAGCACATTGGTAACGTTTTGAAAGCGCCAGTCCTTAAATCCAAAGATGGGGATTACTGCGCTTGCTGCCACCATGATCCGGTCGGTATCCGTAAGCTCAAGGCCAACGCCTTCTATACGTACGTCATCTAAGAACTGCTCTATTTTATCTTCAAATTTGGTTTTATCCGGCTCGGTAAGCTGATTGTAGTAGCGGATGTGGTCGATCAGGATTTTTTGATGCGCAGGGCCTATTATATTGAGCATTGGTACGTTTTTTTTACGCATGCGCTTTGAGGCATAAAAGATGATGGCACAGCAGAGTATGATGATAATCGGAATCATATTACGGGATTGGTTAGAGCTGAAAGCGTATAAATTTACAAATATCGCACCGTTTAGCGTTAAGGATTGTAAGGGTTTAGCCACGGTGCGCTGTCTTAAGGGGGGCAACGTGGCCGGAGCAAAGCGCAGCCCTGAAAAGCCTGGGCCGAAGGCAACGCCCATAAGCATTTATGATTAGGTAAAAGTATTAAAACAGAAATAGCGATAGGCCTAAACCCATCGCTATTCGTCTTACGGACTTTCCGTCTTACCGGACTTTCCGACTTAATCATATCATCTAAAAGTATTAAAACAGAAATAGCGATAGGCCTAAACCCATCGCTATTCGTCTTGCGGACTTTCCGTCTTACCGGACTTTCCGACTTAATCATATCATCTAAAAGTATTAAAACAGAAATAGCGATAGGCCTAAACCCATCGCTATTCGTCTTGCGGACTTTCCGTCTTACCGGACTTTCCGACTTTATTATATCATCATCCTTACCGGTTCTTCCAGCATTGATTTTAATGTTTGGAGGAATGCTGCAGCTGATGCGCCATCTACCACGCGGTGATCTGCACTTAGTGTTACCTTCATGATATTGCCCGGTACAACTGCACCGTTCTTAACAACCGGAACTGCCTGGATGCCGCTAACAGCAAGGATACATGCATTTGGCGTGTTGATAATGGCGGTAAATTCGTCTACACCGAACATGCCCAGGTTGGATATGGTGAATGTAGAGCCTTCCATTTCTGCCGGCTGTAATTTTTTACCTTTAGCTTTACCTGCAAATTCTTTTACTTCCTGTGAAATGTGGCTCAACGATTTGCCATCAGCATATTTAATAACCGGTACCAATAAACCTTCGTCAACCGCTACGGCTACGCCAATGTGTACATGCTCGTTAGTGCGGATCTTATCACCAAGGAATGATGAATTGATAACAGGGTGCTGTTTTAATGCAACTGCACATGCTTTAACCACAAAATCGTTAAAGGAGATCTTAACCGGCGCAACGTCGTTCATTTTAACACGTGCGGCCATCGCCTGGTCCATATCAATTGACATGGTAACGTAGAAGTGAGGAGCAGTAAATAAACTTTCGGATAACCTGCGGCTGATGGCTTTACGCATCTGCGTAACCGGGCGCTCGCTGAATTTCTCTTCGCCGGTGTAAGTTGGCAATACAACTGCTGCTTTGGCCGGGGCAGCCGCTGGTTGCGCGGCAGCTTGTTCTTGCGGCGCAGTGGCCGGTGCTGAAGCCGGTTTAGCAGCAGCTGGTGTAAAGCTTTCAATATCTTTCTTAATAATGCGGCCGCCATCAGCGCTGCCTTTTACATCATTAAGGTTAATGCCTTTATCTTTTGCAATTTTGCGCGCTAACGGGGATGCCTTCACGCGGCTGTCATCTTCGGTAGAAGATGTGCCGGTTTCGCTGGTGGCAGCTGCAGTTTCTGGAGATTCAGCATTCGCAGGTTTCTCGCTGCTATCGCTGCTTTCTGGTGCTGCTTCACTACCGGTATCCTGTAATAACGGGGTAATATCGGTACCCTCTTTTCCAACAATGGCAATAATGCCGTTTACAGCAGCGGCTTCGCCTTCTTTTACGCCTATATATAATAAAGTACCTTCTTCGTACCCAACAACTTCCATGGTAGCCTTATCGGTTGCCACATCCGCTAATGAATCATCCGCTTTAACTTTATCACCTACCTTAAAGTACCATTTTTCAATGGTGCCTTCAGTCATGGTATCGCTTAGCAAAGGCATCCGGATCACCGCAGCCGGGATGCTGGATAGATCAACCTTTGGTTTGGCCTCAACCGGAGCCGCAGGTTTTTTATCTTCAGCAGCGGCAGGTTTTGTTTCTTCCTTTGCAGCAGGTGCAGCTTCAGGTGCCTTTTCTTCTGCAGCAGGTGCTGCCGTGGTAGCACCGCCATCTAAAAGTGCTTTGTAGTCTTCGCCTTCTTTACCTAAAACTGCTATAACAGCATCAACAGGTACGGCGTTTCCCTCTTCTACACCTATATATAACAAGGTGCCGTCCTGGTACGATTCAAAATCCATAGTGGCTTTGTCGGTTTCAATCTCGGCCAAAACATCGCCAGATTTTACCTTGTCGCCAACTTTTTTATGCCATTTTGCCAATACCCCTTCGGTCATGGTATCGCTCATCTTAGGCATTTTAACTACTTCAGCCATATACTGTTTGTTGTTAATATTTTAGGTGTAATAATTAGTCGCGGATATATGGGTAATCCTGTTGCACGTAAACATCGGTATAAAGTTCCGATGCTTCAGGCCATGGAGATTCTTCAGCAAATTTTACTGCTTCATCTACCTGTCCCTTTATCTTGGCTTCAATTTCTTCAAACCATTGATCATCAGCATAACCTTCTTTCTGGATAGCAAGTTTCACAACCTCAATAGGGTCCTTAGCTTTATAGCTTTCCAATTCCTCTTTAGTGCGATATTTTTGCGGATCGCTCATAGAGTGACCTTTAAAACGATAAGTACGCATTTCCAGGAATGTAGGGCCTTCGCCGCGGCGTGCACGAGAAATGGCTTCATCCATTGCATTGTGTACCGCAACCGGGTCCATACCATCAACTGGTGATGACGGAATACCGTACGGTAAACCTAATTTATAGATATCTGTTTGTATGGTGGTACGCTCTACAGAAGTACCCATGGCGTAACCATTGTTTTCGCAAACAAAAATTACGGGGAGTTTCCATAATGCGGCCATATTAAAAGTTTCGGTTAAAGCACCCTGGCGAACAGCACCATCACCCATATAGGTAATGTTTACGTTATCGGTACCTTTAAACTTTTCGGCAAAGGCTACACCTGCACCCATAGGTACCTGTCCGCCAACAATGCCGTGCCCGCCATAAAAATGGTTGGCTTTATCAAACATGTGCATAGAGCCACCTTTGCCTTTAGAGCATCCGGTTGCTTTACCATACATCTCGGCCATGATAGCGTTTGGATGTGTGCCTTTTGCTAATGCGTGGGCATGATCACGATAAGCGGTGATCATACTATCCTCGTGACGCATAGCCGACATAGCGCCGGCTAATACTGCTTCCTGGCCAATGTACAGGTGGCAAAATCCACGGATCTTTTGCTGGCCATATAACTGACCAGTTTTTTCTTCGAATTTCCGCATTAAAAGCATAGACTCATACCACATCAGGTAGGTGTCTTTAGTTATTTCGATTGAACTCATTTATTAAAAACAATTCTAAGAGAATGTGCAAATCTAATTATATCCTGCAAATAACCGAAACTGCAACGAATTTGTTGTAAGAATTATTTACAAAACCGGATAGTTTTTTATGGTAACAAGCTATAAATCCCCAAAAGCAAAATATGATTTGGGTAGGGTGTAAAATGTACCCTTTATAAAGGTGTAATAGCTTGATTTCCCACAATAATCTTTTCGCTTAATTTTATTATTCAAGTTCAATATTCTTTTTGTTTTGTGAAGATTTGGGAAGCACGAATTTAAATCACCTAATTGTTTGTATTACGTGCATGTCTTAAGCGCTTGTTGTACGGTATTGCAGCTTTTGCTCTAAACTTGCGTTAAATTACAAGTTAAGCGGCATACACCAATGCAAACCATCCTGTCGGGTATTGTAAAATGAAATTTGCAGAATTCGCATTATTTCAATTTTAAGTGCCATTTAATTGAAATTGCAAATGAGGGTTCAAAATGTTTCGCAGTTTGAAATATATCTCGATAGTGAATCAGTCAGCAGGTTTTTAACTTTGTTTTTAATGATCTGATAAATACTTGTTTATCGATTTAATTAGGCTGTTTGGGTTTACTTTGACGATAGTTTTATTAACAAGGGTTAATATTTTTTACACTAACGAACATGAAATTTATTTCACAATTAGTTTGGTGGTTTGCAAATAATATATAGATTTGTATCCAACAATAGACACAACGTCCAATTTAATATACATTTGTTGTTCATTTTACAACAATTAACAAGATTAAATGAAGAAAATCGCACTTGCTATTGCACTATTTATGAGCGTTTTAGCCGCTCAGGCTCAAACAAAAAGTGTTCCAACCCCCGCAGTTGAAGCAGATGATCAAGAAAGCTTAGCGAAGGATTACCTTTCTCAAATTATGGGAGTAGCGTTATCAGCAACTTCAAACATGAAGCTTTTTAATTTTGTACATGATTGGATTGGTACTCCGTACCGATTTGGCGGAAGTTCTAGAAATGGTATTGACTGCTCTGCCTTTACTAAACAATTGTATAGTGATGTTTTCCATTTAAATATTTTGCGCAATTCACGTGATATTTTTAGCATGGTTAACCCGGTTGGTAAAGATGATTTAAAAGAAGGCGATTTAGTTTTCTTTAAAATACACAGCCGCAGTATTTCGCACATTGGGATATACCTGGGTAATAACAGGTTTGCGCACGCTTCATCCCGTGGTGTTGCTATCAGCAGCCTGGATGATGCTTATTACAGCCGCTATTTTTATAAAGGTGGCCGTATGCTGGAATCTTTTAAAAGTGAATTGGCAAATAGTACCGCAAATACCGACAAAGAGGCAAATTGATTAAACCTAAATTATTATATTTCTCTATTCCCTCCATCCTAATATGGGGGGATTTTTTTTGCCCATGAAAACCGGAACGATCTACATCGTCTGCGCATTTAGCTGCCTGGTATTTACCGGCTGTATTAATAGTGGCGTGCAGAAGGCGGTTACAAATAAGGCTGTTAAACATGCGCAAGATGCAAAGGTGAACTTGCCGGCTGATACAATTATCAGCATAGTTGCAGTGGGCGACATAATGCTGGGTACCGCTTACCCGGATAGTTCATTTTTACCGCCCCATAGCGGTATAAACAGTTTCAGGTCTGCATCAGAAAATTTGCGCAGCGCAGATATAACTTTTGGCAATCTCGAAGGTGTGCTGCTTAATACCGGCGCCCCTGTTGCCAGAAAGTTGAAGTTTCGCAGCAAACCCTACTTGTTTAAAATGCCGGAAAGTTATGGCGGCATTTTGAAAAAAGCCGGCTTCAATATTTTAAGTTTAGCAAATAATCATAGTAACGATTTTGGCGTAAAGGGCCGTAGCAATACCATGCAGTTGCTGGATAGCCTGGGTATTAATTATGCGGGATTGAAAACCTATCCTGCAAAAATATTTGTTAACAAGGGTATTAAATATGGGTTTTGTGCATTTTCTCCCAATAGCCAAACCGTATCCTTGCTTGATTTAAAAGGTGCGGCCTCTATAGTTGCCGCATTAAAAGCGCAATGCGATGTTGTAGTGGTATCGTTTCATGGCGGTGGTGAAGGTATAGGATTTGAACATGTACCGTTAGCTGATGAATCTTTTAATGGCGAACGACGGGGAAATGTAAAATTGTTTTCACATACGGTAGTAGATGCAGGCGCCGACGTAGTGCTGGGTAATGGCCCCCATGTAAGCCGGGGGATGGAGTTGTACAAAAACCGCCTGATAGCTTATAGCCTCGGTAATTTTTGCACCTACCGGAGTGTTAGTGTGGCAGGAGTGTGCGGACTAGCGCCTATGCTTAAAATGAAAATAAACAAAAATGGCCAGTTTTTAAGTGGCCAGATTATATCGTATAAACAATCGCACGATAACGGATTAGTATTAGATACACTCAATAAAGCAGCTTTACGCATAAAGGAATTAACGGAGACTGACTTAGAAAATCCGGGGCTTTCAATTTCACCACTTGGTGCAATAACGGCAGTAAACGTAAATTAAGCCTCGTCTTTAGTATTCCTTACCAGGCTAATACCGGTAGAAAAGAAAATTATAGAAATGATCCCAACCACAATTTGAGTAGTAACACTTCCTGTGTGGTTTATCACTTGAATACCGGTCCAAATTAATCCTATAATACCTAATACGGTAAGCACTGTGCCGAAAGTTCTTTTTAAGTTCATGGTTTTTAGCTGTTTAAATGTTTAAGTTTAAAATGTAAACTTATTAACCCATCGTGCTGCGATTTGTTTTACAAATGCAACAGCTAAATGCTTGTTTGCCGGGCTTACCCCTATCTAAACGGAATAACAGCAAAAAGGCCAATCAATAGCAGTAGTATCGACAACAATAAAAGCGTGTATGGGTAGCCTTTAAAGTAAGTGTGTTTGAAGTGAGGCGTCATATTGCGAAAGATATGTTAACCCAATACGGGGGTTCTTTACGAAATGTAACAGCCGATTCGTTTTTTTTGGAGAACTTAGTTTATTAACATCATCCGGAGGTAATATTGAAAAAGGTAATTATACCAAATTGACAATTGTGGTCGTTAATAAATGCATAAGTGCAATCGCACTTACAATTGTGATAAGGTTTAGGTTGAAAGTCCCGGGCAGCGAGTGCTCCGGGACTTTTATTTTTTGGAGCTATCTGTTTGTGAAGCATTTTAGCCATATTCGTTTTTTGTAATTAATGAGTGATATAAAGGAAGAGCTGCATCGGTTGTGTGTGGAATATGTACAGGGGAGGATGCATGCTGCAGAGCAGGCAATTGCCGAAGCACAACAATCTGCCAACAGCGATACGAAGAGTAGTGCCGGTGATAAGTATGAAACCGGCCGGGAAATGGCACAGCAGGAAACCAACCGAAACCTGGGGCAATTAAACGAAGCCAACAAACTGATGGTTGCGTTAAATCAGATAAGTTTCAAAGGAACTTCGACAGCTGTTGAAATCGGCAGCCTCGTAACTACCAATAACGGAGAGTTTTACGTAGCCATAAGCGCAGGTGTGTTAACATTGGATGGCAAAAAGTATATCGCTGTTTCGCCTGCATCTCCAATAGGTGTTCAATTAAAGGGTAAAAAAGCAGGGGAGGAATTTAACTTGAACGGTAAAGCGTATCAAATAAGTACGATTTTGTAACAAAACGCCCTAAAAAGCACCTATTTGTAAAAATAAAGAAGATAGTTTGATAAATTATTGTACAAGTGATTAATATCTATTCTATATTTGGTGTAAACAATAAAATGACAGCAAGAAAAACTGATCATTACTAAACTAATTTTTTGATGAACATATTCGTAGGAAGCCTTCCTTACTCATTAGAGGAAGCAGATTTGAAAGAGCTTTTTGAAGCTTATGGTGAAGTTACCACCGTGAAAATTATTATTGACAGAGAATCCGGCAGAAGCAAAGGTTTCGGATTTGTTGAAATGTCTGACGATGAAGCTGCTCAAAAAGCAATTTCAGGTCTGAATGGTTCTGAAGTTAGCGGCCGTTCAATTGCGGTTAGCCAGGCTGAAGACAAAAAGCCAGGTGATCGCAGAAGCAGCGGTGGCGGCGGCGGCGGTTACGGTGGCGGCAACCGCAGTGGCGGTGGTGGCGGCGGTGGCTACTCAAGAGACAGCAGAGGTGGCGGCGGTGGCGGCTACTCAAAAGATAATAACCGCGGTGGCGGCGGCGGCGGTAGCCGTTGGTAGTTCTTTAAATTTTTCAGCAAGGCATCGTTTCAACCGGTGGCTTGCTGAAATTTTTGTTTGCACGCTTTCATCAACCAGGTAGCGTGATTTTTTTCGTTATCGCTTTTTCCAAACTCCTTTAGAAGAAGTTTAAATTTTGCTAGTCGCTCTCCAAAGTATAGCGGCGCGATATTCTTACAACTGTAAATTCCAAACTTTCCAGGTAGAGGGTAGCAATAATGCTGAGATGAAAGCTCAGTTCGTGCGGCCGTTTAAGGTAGATCACCTGTTAATTGACCTGGCCAACAATTATTACTATGTATTGGCAGGCCGCCCAATCCTAAAATTCTGTTTATTTTGTGCCGGATGCTAATTATCAGTATTAAAATTGATGACGATGTGATTGCCAAATGCAAGGCGATGAGATACCCGGTAGATCAACTCGTGTCGCAAAAGCACGGAGGGGTGTGGATGCTTGTGAAAAATAAATTTAATAAATAGATAGTTAACTGTGCCAAAGTGTAATCAAGGTTAATTATGGGCTTTGATACTTTTTGTTATTTTTGTCAAAAATCTTAAACGATGAGCGAACTCATTAAAAAACAAGTAAATGATGCAAAGGCTTTAATGGATAAGGCCATTGCGCACGCAGATAGTGAATTATCAAAGATCCGCGCAGGTAAGGCTAATCCAAGTATGCTGGATGACATTACCGTTGATTATTACGGAACACCTACTGCTTTAAGCCAGGTAGGTAGTATAAATACACCGGATGCCCGCACAATTGTTGTGCAGCCATGGGAGAAAAATCTTCTGCCGCTTATCGAAAAGGCTATAAAAGAAGCTAACCTGGGTGTAAATCCACAGAATGATGGTGTCATCATCCGCATTAACGTACCCCCACTTACAGAAGAGCGCCGTCGCGATCTTGTGAAAAAAGCAAAGGGCGAAGCAGAAACCGGCAAAATTGCTGTTCGCAATATTCGCAAGGATGCTAATGAGAAGATCAAAAAATTGAAAACAGAAGGTGTTTCTGAAGATGAGATAAAAGTTGGGGAGGGAGAAGTGCAAAAACTGACAGATGCTTACATCATCAAAGTAGACCAGTTATCAGATTTAAAAGAAAAAGATATTATGACAGTTTAGGTTACTAAACAATTTGTTAGAGAGGGGACTAGTTGAATTAGTTCCCTCTTTTTTTGTGAAAAATACTTTTTAAATTTTGGCGACAACTCGGATTTGGGGCCAAGATAGATATAGTAGTTACGGGGCTTAAACGCTAGTATTCCAATTACTGGATGTCAGTATTTACTATTTTTAATTGATAGCTTGCCCTGGTGTAGGTCAACATTAACGCTATTGTCAAATTAAAGGGAATGAGCTTCTTAGCCATTCCCTTTTTTTATTTTTGCGTCGAAACATGAAAATACTCTTAAATTATCTCCAAAACTACCGATTAACGGTGGTGTTGGCACTCGTTCTCGCAGGTCTGAACATTGGTTTTTCCTTGCTAGATCCATATATAAGCGGTCGAATTCTTGATGAGGTGATTGGTAACCGCGATCATTATCAATATCATGATTATTTGATGGCCGCATTGAAATTGGTTAGTGCTGCAATTGGTGTGGCCATGGTATCCCGCATTGCTAAAAACTTTCAGGATTATTTTACCAGCATCATTACACAAAAAGTTGGTGCAAAAATGTATGCCGATGGTTTAAAACACTCGCTTGAACTTCCTTACCAGGTTTTTGAAGATCAACGCAGCGGCGAAACATTAGGCATCTTACAAAAAGTGCGCTTGGATTGCGAAAAGTTCATCACCTCTTTTATCGGGATCCTGTTTGTTAGCCTTACGGGGATGATATTTGTTATTTTTTACTCTTTAAGCATCAGTTATAAAGTAACACTGGTTTATTTGGCGGCTATACCTATTATTGCGATTGTTAGTATGGTGTTGAGCCAGAAAATAAAGGTGATTCAGAAAAAGATAGTAGGCGAGACCACTGCACTTGCCGGTTCTACAACAGAATCGCTGCGTAACATTGAACTGGTAAAGAGCCTTGGCCTGGCCAAGCAAGAAATACAAAGGTTAAATAACACCACTTACAAGATCCTTGATCTGGAGCTTAAGAAAGTGAAATATGTACGCAGCATGAGCTTTGTACAGGGCACTACCGTAAACCTGGTACGGAGCAGCATGGTTGTCGTGCTACTTTTACTCATCTTCGAAAAAACTATCTCTCCCGGCCAATATTTAAGTCTGCTTTTTTATTCGTTTTTCCTTTTTAATCCCTTACAGGAGCTCGGTAATGTAATTTTATCATGGCGCGAGGCGGAAGTGTCACTTGCTAACTTTAGCCGTATCCTGAGTATTCCTATTGATAGGAAACCGGAGAAGCCTGTATTACTTGCAAAAGTGGATACGCTGACTTTTAATGATGTAAGCTTTAAACATCTTACTGCTAACCGTAATGCACTTAACCATATTAGCTTTGAAACCAGCAGCGGGCAAACGATAGCCTTTGTTGGTCCTTCAGGATCTGGTAAAAGTACACTTGTTAAATTGCTGGTGGGGCTTTATCAGCCTTACGAGGGGGGCGTTTTGTATAACGAAATCCCAAGCAATGAGATTGATCTCGATCAGCTAAGGGAGAAGATCGGTTTTGTAACCCAGGACACTCAACTGTTTTCGGGAACTATTCGTGAAAATTTGTTATTTGTACGCCCCGAGGCAACTGACGCGGAGTGCATGAGCGTTCTGCAACGCGCGGCATGCCAAACTTTGCTGGCCCGTGCAGATAGGGGGCTGGATACCGTGATTGGTGAAGGTGGGGTGAAAGTATCAGGCGGTGAGAAACAGCGCCTCTCTATAGCGCGCGCGTTATTACGTAAACCGGATATACTGGTGTTTGATGAAGCCACATCGTCACTGGATTCAATTACCGAAGAAGAGATCACCGCAACCATTCGTGATGTATCGGTACTAAACGACCGGATCACTATTCTGATTGCCCACCGTTTATCAACCATTATGCATGCTGATCGGATTTTTGTGCTGGAGAAAGGCCACATCATCGAATCGGGCAAGCACCTTGACCTGATAGACCAGAAAGGACTATACTATGCCATGTGGAGGCAGCAGATCGGCGAAAAGTTTGCGGTAGAGGCGTAACACTAACCGGACAAAAGATTATAACAGAAAAGGCCTGCCGAAATTAATTCGGCAGGCCTTTCATTTTATAAATCGAATATTATTTTACCAGTGTGCCAATTGGCTCACCCTGGGCAATTTTCATAAAGTTGCCTTCTTTATTCATATCAAAAACAATAATCGGGAGTTTGTTTTCCTGGCAAAGCGTAATGGCGGTCATATCCATTACATTTAATCCTTTGTCGTAAACTTCCTGAAACGAGATCTCATCGTAACGGGTAGCAGATGGATCTTTCTCCGGGTCGGCAGTATAAATGCCATCTACCCGTGTGCCTTTCAAAACTACATCGGCCTTTATTTCGATAGCGCGTAAAGATGCTGCTGTATCTGTAGTGAAGTAGGGGTTACCGGTACCTGCACCAAAGATCACTATTTTCCCGCATTCTAAGTGATGCATTGCCCGGCGACGGATATAAGGCTCACAGATCTGTTCCATTTTAATAGCAGACTGCAAACGGGTTTCTACGCCTACACTTTCCAGCGCGTTTTGCAATGCCATACAATTAATTACAGTTGCCAGCATACCCATATAATCTGCCTGGGCGCGTTCCATGCCGCTTTTTTCGGCGCTTAAGCCGCGGAAAATGTTGCCGCCGCCTACTACTACTGCTATTTCTATACCTTGTTCTTTTACAGCTTTAATGTCTTGCGCATATTGCAAAACCTGGTTGTTATCAATACCATACTGTCTTTGGCCCATCAGGGATTCGCCGCTAAGCTTTAAGAGAACTCTTTTGTATTTCATTTGGAAAGGTGATTTGTCAAAAATAGATAATAAATAGTATTGTTAAAATTTTATGTTTTTTTCGTTAAGAAATTGCCTTTAAGGATAGTCCCCAATACTTCATAACCTTCATTAAAAATAATAAGGTCCGCATAGCAACCAGCTTCAATTTTGCCATTTAGTGGCCTACCTGCCAATTCCGACGGGTATAAGGATGCCATATTAATTGCTTCCGCAAGATCAATGCCTACCATTTCAACGCAATTTTGTACTGCTTTTAGCATCGTTAGGCTCGAACCGGATAGGGTGCCATCCGGCATCACATATTTATTGCCAACCAAACGATGCTGGTAGGCTCCTTCTGTTGCAGCGGTAACGGCATCTGTAATGAGGAACAATTTATTCCCAAGCGCTCGTTTTGCTAAACGGATCATTGGCCAATCCACATGGTTCCCGTCGGCTACAATGCTGGTATATGGCTTTTCTTCAAAAATAGCAGGAATATACCCGGGCTCACGGTGATGCATCTGCGGCATGGCATTGAAAAGGTGTGTAACCGCTGGTATGGGCTTATTTAAAAACGCTTTTCCCTGTTCATAAGTGGCGTTGCTATGCCCGGATGAAATAATGACTCCCTGAGCATGTAAATAGTCAATTACCTCCTGGTCCTGCAGCTCGGGCGCAATGGTCATCATTTTTATCACGCCATCAGCGTGATCTACCCAGCCCTTTACTTCGTTTAACGTGGCCTTTTTAATATATTTTTCCGGGTGTGCGCCTTTTTTTGCCGCATTGAGATAAGGGCCCTCCAAATGCAGCCCCCAGCAATTTCCTTTAGCTGTTGCACGGTAGGTTTTTGCTGCTGCTATGCCCTGCTCAACAATTTCGTTAGTGTTGGTACCAATGGTAGCAAAGAAGCCGATGGTGCCTTGGTTAAGCAGATCGTCTTCCATTCTTTCAAGCGCAGCAACCTCCGGCGTACCGGCGAACAGTTTGCCTCCACTGCCATAGATCTGCAGATCTATCAACCCTGGTGCAAGGTAAGCGCCGTTAAGGTCATTTTTTTCAGCCTGCTCCGGGATAGCTGATTCATCAATAACTGCGGTTATCTTATTTCCGGATATTAAAACAGCTTTACCATTGGTAATTGTACCGTTGGTGATGAGTTGTAAATGATGTAGTGCTGTTATCATAGATTACTTTAAGGCGCCCGTCCTATATGAGGCGCGAAGTATCGCGTCTCTACAATTATGAAACAATATTGCAAAAAAAATCCCCCTCGCTAAAAACGAGGGGGATAATAAATTAAGCTCCTAAAGCTACCCGCTTAAATGCGGTAACGGTGAGGCCCTTATCAATGCTATCCAGGAACTGGCTAACACTCTTAGATGAATCCTTTACAAACTCCTGGTTTAATAAAGTAGAATCTTTGTAGAATTTATTCAGTTTACCAGCGGCGATCTTTTCAACCATAGCTTCTGGTTTACCTTCTGCACGGATAACGTCTTTTGCAATCTCCATTTCGCGTTCGATAACCGATGAGTCAACACCGTCTTTATCGATAGCAACCGGGTTCATGGCAGCAATCTGCATGGCAACGTCTTTACCTGCTTCATCAGCACCTTCAACGTTTTTGCTTAAACCTACCAATACACCTAAACGGTAGTTACCGTGGATGTAAGCAACCACTTTTTCAGCTTCAATCACTTCGTATTTAGATACGCCGATCTTTTCGCCGATCTTACCTGTTTTATCAATGATCGCATCACCAATTTTTACACGGCTATTTTCAACATCAATATCTAAAGCGTAAAGCTCTTCGATGCTTGCCGGGTTGGTTTCAACTGCTGCGTTGGCAATTTGGTTTGCAAAAGCAACGAACTCAGCGTTCTTAGCCACGAAATCAGTTTCGCAGTTAAGAGTGATCACAACACCACGTTTGAAATCTTCTGAAGTACGTGCAATTACTACACCTTCATTGCTTTCGCGATCCTGGCGGCTTGCAGCAACTTTAGCACCTTTTTTTCTTAAAAAATCAATAGCAGCTTCAAAATCACCGTTAGTTTCAGTTAAAGCTTTTTTGCAATCCATCATGCCGGCACCGGTTTGCTGGCGCAGTTTATTTACATCAGATGCAGATATTTGTACTGTAGACATTTTATTAGTTTTTAAAAGTTGTAGATGTTACAAAGGTTGTAAAAATTGCAAGGAAAAAACCTTTACAACTCTTACAACCCTTACAACCAAATATTATTATTCCTCTGTTGAATCAGTAGCTGGTGCTTCGTTTTCAGCAGTTTCTGCTGTAACATCTGCAGTTCTTCTTCTTTTGCCACCATCAGTTGAAGCAGAACGATCTGCTACTTCAGGCGCATCAGCTTTTGCTTTAGCAGCAGCAGCTTCTTTTTCAGTTTCGTCTTCTTTATCGCGTTTGCGTTCTTCCAAACCTTCTTCAATCGCTTTGATGATAATACCAGTGATCAATGAAATTGATTTGGTAGCATCGTCATTTGCAGGAATAGGGAAATCGATGTTAGAAGGATCGGAGTTGGTATCAACCATCGCGAAAGTCGGGATGTTTAATTTCAATGCTTCTGAAACAGCGATGTGCTCTTTCTTAACGTCGATCAGGAACAATGCAGCCGGTAAACGGTTAAGGTCCGAGATACCACCTAACAAAGTTTCTAATTTGATACGCTCACGCTGTATCATCAGTCTTTCTTTTTTAGAAAGGTTGCTGTAAGTACCGTCTTTAGTCAACTTGTCGATGTTTGACATCTTTTTGATTGACTTACGTACAGTAGCAAAGTTAGTTAACATACCACCCAACCAACGTTCGGTAATGAAAGGCATGTTTACCATTTTTGCATGTTCAGCTACGATATCTTTCGCTTGTTTCTTTGTAGCTACGAATAATACCTTACGGCCTGATTTTACAATTTGTTTTATAGCTGCAGCAGCTTCTTCAACCTTAGATAAGGTTTTATTTAAATCGATAATGTGGATACCGTTGCGCTCCATAAAAATGTATTGTGACATTTTCGGGTCCCATTTGCGGGTAAGGTGACCAAAGTGTACACCTGCATCCAGTAAATCCTGATATGTTGTTCTTGCCATTGTTGTTGTCCTCCTAAAATTTTAGCGTTTACTGAATTGGAATCTCTTACGTGCTTTTCTGCGACCTGGTTTCTTACGCTCAACCATACGGTCATCACGTGTCATTAAACCTTTAGCGCGTAAAGCCGGTTTTTTCTCCGGATCCAGTTCAACAATAGCTTTCGCAATCGCTAAACGAACGGCTTCTGCCTGTCCTTTAACGCCGCCACCTGCTACGTTTACTTTAACATCGAATTTACCTGCCTGGCCAGAAACTTCTGTGCTTTGCATAACGATGTATTGTAAAGGTAAGGTAGGGAAGTACTCTTTGTAATCTTTACCGTTTACGGTAATTACGCCTGTGCCATCATTTAAGTAGATGCGCGCAACGGCTGTTTTTCTTCTGCCCGAAGTGTTAGTTGTTGGCATTTTCTTTTTTCTCCTTTAAATAATTAAATGGTTGTTGGATTTTGAGCTGCATGAGGATGCTCTGCACCTGCGTAAACATGCAGGTTACCATAAATAGCACGGCCTAAACGATTTTTAGGTAACATACCACGTACGGCTTTTTCAATCACACGCTCAGGATGCTTTGCCATTAACTCTTTTGGAGAAATGAAACGCTGACCACCCGGGTAACCGGTGTAAGAAACATAAGTTTTATCGCTAAACTTGTTTCCTGTCAGTTTTACCTTGTCTGCATTGATAACAATTACATTATCTCCGCAGTCTACGTGTGGGGTGAACCCTGGCTTGTGCTTACCTCTGATCATCATCGCGATCTTAGTACACAAGCGCCCCAAAATCTCATTGTTTGCATCAACAACAACCCATTCTTTACTAACGGTTTTCTTGTTGGCTGAGACAGTTTTGTAACTTAACGTATTCACTTGCTTTAATTTAAATTTATTAAACGTATTCTATACCCCGTAATTACGGGACTGCAAAGATACGCCTATTTGTTAAATTTACAAATGGTATTTACGAATACTGAAAATTCTAATCGGCTTGATATTGAGCTGCATGGAATGGATATTTATTATTTGACCATAGCTTTTAATGAAGGGCTAGGGACACACACGCAGGCATGTAGCATAAATTAGAGTTAACTTTACAGTTTTATCAAATTTAACCATTTTATACGATTACGCCGAATAAGGGCTGGTTGGCTGATTGTTTTGTTTACGCTCTAATAATTTCCAAACATCAAAAACATGCCCGAACACGCCAAAAACAACCCGAACAAGCCCGAACAAGATTAATTTTCAGCAGTCAAATTCATTATTTCTTTAATATCAGGACATGTAAATCCAATGGGTATGTCTTCGTAAGCGATTGAGAAGGACTTTCCGTCAACTATAAAATTGCATAGGCCCTGATGTTCCTCTGTCAGATATATCAGTTGCCTGGTTGCTGACTTAATAATATAAGTTCGGAAGCTAAATCCGACTTTTAAAGGCATTTTTTTTTGGTCTTCTTCATAAACAGTGTCAAGCTTTACTGGCGTCACCACCATATAGATATTCAGTTTCTTTCCCCCCGATTGTTGCCAATGGCTGATGGTGTGTCTGCCCTGTTTACGCCGGGAAAAATCGAATCGCGACAAATCCATTTTCGCGTACTGATCGAAAAATTTTAGCTTGGCTTTATCAGCCATAGTTATCAGTGATCCATGCTGACTCAAAATAAGCCGGTCTTTTTTCAGATCGTTCCGAAGTTTGAAATCGGGTACAAATCCTAACCAACAAAGGACTAAAACAGCCAAAAGCCATTTCATGACTTACCGCTTTTCCACCCTGTCATAATATCCGCCGAACGAGTTCATCTTAACGGCATCTTCGTTAAAGAAGTCGCCGGGAAAGCCCAGTTCTATCTTGCTGGCTTCATCCAATTTCCGGATCTGCTCCTTGCTCAGTTTCACGTCAACCGTTTTCAAATTGTCTTTTAGCTGGTCCACCTTGGTAGCACCTACGATAGGAATACAGCTGAAGCCTTTACTCATGGTCCATTGCAGTGCCACATGACTTTCTGAAACACCCAGTTCTTCTGCAATCTCCATCACCACCCGGGTAATCTTTTCTGCGCGCTCATTCAAGCGGTTGCTTTCCGGTTTTATCCGGCCTTTATCGCCTTTGAGATATTTGCCGGTTAGTGCGCCGCCCGCTAAGGGTGCCCATGGTGTAACCGTCATTCCGAAGTGTTTGGCCATCGGGATCAGTTCGCGCTCCGGTGTACGGGCCAGCAGGCTATATTCTACTTGCAGGGCAATAAATTGGCTCCAGCCCATTAACTCGGCCATTGTATTGCCTTTTGCTACTATCCAGGCAGGTGTATCGCTTATAGCGGCATAGGTGATCTTGCCCTGTTTGATCAGATCGTCCATTCCGCGAAGTACTTCATCAATCGGGGTAAGATCGTCCCATATATGCAGGTACAAAACGTCCAGAAAATCTGTTTTGAGGCGTTTTAAACTTTCTTCCACACTACGCATCATGTTTTTGCGGTTATTGCCGCTGGCATTAGGGTTGGTGGTATTATCTTTTAACGTGTACTTGCTGGCAAGAACAAAATAATCGCGGTCGTGGTGGCTAATATAATCGCCAATGATCTTTTCGCTGGTGCCCAATTTGTAAACATTTGCAGTGTCCAGGAAATTACCGCCTTCACTAGCATATGCATCCATAATTTCGAAACTGGTGGAGGCGTCTGCGCCCCAACCGCCTTCGGTTCCGAAACCCATAGTGCCAAGGCAAAGTTCAGAAACTTTCAAGCCCGATCTTCCTAATAATTTGTAATTCATAGTATTTGTGGTAGTGTAATTAGATAAACGATTTTAGCAAAGCTGGTGTTTTGCTGGCGCAAATAAAAATGCTTTGGAAACAAAGCGGAATGCCACTTGTAAATATATTAAATAAACAAAGTCATGAAGATTATTACCCTGCATAAACCAGTTAACGTTGATCAATTATATCATCATGTTAAAGAACGGCTAAACCCTATTTTCCAAAAACAACGGCAAAGTGATATCAGCTTTGTAATTGAAAACACCCCGGAAGGCGTAGCGATTAGTCAGCCGGAATTATATGAGGGTATTTTATTCACGATTGCTGTGCAGAATGACGAGCTCTGGATCACCCGTAATGAGCACTATGTGGATGATGTTAATTCGATAACGCTTGAATCGATACTGAACAGCCTGTTTGATGACTTGTCGGATGGGTTGGGGACGGATTTGGTTTTAGAAGGATAAAACAGCAGCAAGGTTTGTAGATGAAGCGTCAGGAAAAGCAGATCAGCATACGCAATAAAAAAGGCCCGCTTTGCAGCAGGCCTTTACAATGTCATTAGGCAAAAACTTACCCGTTTATCCAGCTAAACTTATATTCCAGCATTGGGTTTTTCATCCGTTCTGCAACCCGCAGTAAACGGTTTGGTAAATTCATGATGTAATCACGCGCTTTTTCGCCGTTTGCTTCCAGGCCGGTGGCGCTTTCAATATGCCAGTCTTCTATCAGTTCTTTTAAGATATCTACGTAATCTAAAGCGGTATAAATACCCAGGCGCTCGGCAGCATCGGTAAAGTGGCCGAAGGTTTGGCCTATTTTTAAACCTACTTCGCGCAGGAAGTGAGCCGGCATTACAATTTTTTTACGCATCATGTCCTCAAAGGCAAGCATGGCCTCGTTAGGGTCCACTTCAAATATTTTTTCGATAAAATATTTATAGGCTTTAGCGTGGCGGGCCTCATCTCCGGCAATAACACCGCACATTTTAGACAATAGCGTATCACCATCTTTTTTAGCCTGCGATGCCACCCTGCGGTGAGATACGTTAGTAGCTAACTCCTGAAAAGACGTGTATATAAAATTGCGGTATGGATCACGGCCGGTGCCAATATCAAACCCATCTGCTATCAGGTACTGGGTGCTTACCTCCATCATCCGCATGTTTACGCGGCCAGACAGATAAAGGTATTTATTTAACAGATCGCCGTGGCGGTTTTCCTCGGCAGTCCAATGGCGGGTCCATTTCATCCAGCCACCTTCTTCGTTTTGCGATACACCTTCAACCATTGTTAACCATGATTCGTAAGTCGGCAAAGCCTCCTCAGTAATGGTGTCGCCGATAAGTACTGCAATTAAATCATAAGAAAGGCCCTTGGCACTTTCCTGAAGTTCTTTTATCTCGCTGAAAAACGTCGATCGGGATGCATCAGGCAAAAAGTCTGACGGCTGCCATATGGTATCGATAGGTTTGAGGTATTCAAACATTTTTTCAAGCATATACTGCTCGATATGTGACATAACCTCTTTACGTTTTTCTTCAAAAAAGTGCATAGTACAGTATTAGCTTACAAAGCTAAGGATTTAAATTCATTATTGTTTTGCAGGAGAATAATCGATAGCCTTTTTCATTCCCTCAGAAAGGTTTTTTATACAGGGATCACCATTAAAGACCGAAAAATTAGAATTGTAATCCCACATGATTCCCGGAATATTCAACGCTTTAAGCGCTTGCCTAACCGATTTGATGTATTTTACCCTGCTATCTTCCTGTGTGTATTTTCTGTACACGCCATATTCACCGCATAGTAAAGGCACATCATATTTATTGCCCCAATTTTTTACTATCTGCATTTTGTCCTTTATTGATTGGGCGTTCCCATCATTACGATATTGAAAGTAATTGTTTTCGCCCCAGGTGCCAATGACCGATGGATTGATGGGGGGCATTTTATTAACAGCATATGGAAACGGGATCCCGGTTGTGGCAACCTGGTCGCCAACCCAGTCTGCACCCTGGTGGGTGAAAAGAAAGGGTTCGTAAAAGTGGAAAGTGTATATGATGTTTTCGTCGGCGAGGCGCTCCATGCGGCTAAGCTCGTAAATGCTGTTATAGTTGGATGCACCTACAATCAGCGTTCGCCGCTTATCTACCCTGCGTATCGCGGTAACAATATTATAAGCAGCATCTTTCCACACTTTGGGGTTAATATGAGGTGGTTCGTTATAAATTTCGAAAAATAACACATCCGGGCTTTCCCTTGCGTACCTTTTAGTTAATAATAACCACTGGTTAATTACTTTTGGAGTTTCAGTTAAAAAATTATTATTATTTATTTTCCCATAATGGTAATCTAAAATCAGCTTTATCCCGTATAACTTGCAATGTTTCAAAACATCATCAATGTGAGTAAATACTTTCTCATCAGGGATCTTTCTGGTTTCGAAATATTCAAACGCTACAGGTAGCCTGATGGTGGTAAATTTTAACTTTTTCAGCAATTCATAATCAGCTCTTTTTATGGGATTTGTGCTTAAAATATCTTTGTTCCACCACTGCTCCAGCCAGGAAACACTAACCCCGTTATTGAGGCTATTTGCACGCTTAAATGCAACCAATCTTTCGTTTAACGGCATTGGTTTGCTTTTTGCATTAATACACAGGGTAAATATAATTAATGCTATAAATAGCACTCTTTTGGAAGACGAATTTGCTAAGAAAGGTGTATTTTCCACTCGTGTTTCAATCTGCTAATACTACTAACTGTTCTGAAAATCTTATCTACAATTTAAGGAAAAGTAATGTTTGTTCAAATATCAAAAGAAGAATATAAAAGAGAGATCCTTAAAAAGGCATGGTACCAAACTAACAATATTATTTGGTCTATCATTTTCTTATATCCGATCTTTAGTATAGTAGATTTTATTTACGCTAACAATATTTGGCTTCAATTTTTGATCGTCCGTATTATAACAGTACTTATTATACTGGGTTTGTATAATTTTTTTCAAACCAAAAAATACAATTACCGCATACTGCTTCATCTCTGTTTTTTCTTTCTTTCCATTACATCGGCTATCTTATGTATTGTAGTTAGCCTTCAGGAGCAGCTGATCTACTTTTTAATGTATTCGGCTATTCTTTTGTTTTTCAATCTGCAAGTTTTTTGGGAGCCGATAAACTCCATAATTCAAACCTTAATTGCGCTGTTGCTGCTAGCAATATTTTATAATTTATTAAGTGATTACTCTTTGGACCTGGTTGTTAGCAATGGCGGTAACTTCTTTTTCGTGATTGCATTTATATCCTGCCTTATACCAAACGCTCGCTATAAAGTTATTGGCCGGGAGGTGCGTTCGCAAATACTTATCGAAAAATCAAACGATCAGCTGAAAGAGCAAAACCGCGACATCAACGAGAAAAATAACATTATCGACAGCCAATACGAGCAGCTTCGCAAGCTGGACGATCAAAAAAACAGCTTCATTAACATTGCTGGGCACGATCTTAAAAACCTCATTGGCCAGATAGTGATGAGTAATAACATGCTTAAGGAAGAAGACTATCGCCTTAGCGCCGATCAGAAGGAGTTTACTAATTTTATATCAGAGTCTGCCGATAAAATGCAGTACATGCTCAACAAGCTGATGGATGTTAAGGAGATCGAATCACCAGAGATGAAATTTAACCTGGAGATATTTGATATTAATGCAGAGGTGGTACACGTATTCAGGGGCCTGCAGGAAACTGCCCAGATGAAAAACATTCATTTGGTTGATAATATATTGAAGCTACCCCTGAATGTAAAGCTGGATAGGGTATTTGCCGGGCAGGTTTTTCAGAACCTGCTTTCCAACGCTATTAAGTTTTCGCAAACCAACAACAATATTAAAATTGTAACCAGTTTGCAGCGCCAGAAATTTGTGTTCGAGATCATAGATGAAGGCGTAGCTATTGGCCAGCAGGAACTTGATATGATGTTTAATAAGCTCAAAACCCTCAATGACGCTTCTGGCAGTATAGAGAGTCGCCTGGGTTTAGGCCTTTCTATAGCCAAGTTGATGACCAAGGAACTTGGTGGCGAACTGCAATACCGCAGCGATGATAATGGCAACTATTTTAGAGTAGAATTTTACGTAATAAACTAATACTGATAACCCCATGAATAGAATTTTTACCTTTTTAGCTTTTATACTGCTGAGTACAACGTCATTTGCCCAAAGCATCATTTCGTTTAAAGCTATGGGCCATGATGATGATGAACCGGTATATGGTATGAGCGGGGCAACGTCATTCTACTTTAAGATCACTCCTCAGTATGAAATTACAGGAAGCAAGCTTGTGATTTATTTCGAGCCATCGCAAGCGTTGATCAGGGAGAAATCTTTTGTGAATCTTTTTATTGGTTCGAAGCCGGTTTACAGCGCACGCTTAACAAAAGATTCTATCCAAAAGATCTCTATCAATCTTACAAAGAATGATGTATCGGCTGATAACTACCTTAAAATTGGCGTTAAAACCTTATTGACCATTACAGACGATCAGTGCCGTGATCTGGATAACCCTGCTATGTGGTTAAAAATAAAAAACTACTCCTATCTGTCGCTGGTGAAAAGCAATAAAAACTTTTTCAGCAACATCAATATAAGTAATTGCTTTGACAGCAAACGCGCTATTGTTTACCCGGTTAACCCCACCCTGCATGATTTAAAGGCAGTAGCATGGGCATACTCGCGAATGAAAAAAACACAGCAAAAAAATATTGGTGTGTACGAGGCAGATAAATTGCCAGACAGTGTCCGTAATTACATTTTGGTGGGTACAATGGCTTCCCTGAGCCCGGAAAAGCGTGCTTTGGTAAAAGTAACGCCTCAAAATAACCAGGGGTTATTATTTCTTAATAAATCAATCATTACCGTAACTGATACATTGACCCGCATGGTAGATGTTAAGGGGAAGGTTATGCCGATAAAGTCAATTGCGCAGGAGGTAATACCAAGCGAGATTTTATTTGTTACAGGTGGCGATGATGCCGGTTACGAAAAAACCATCACATCCCTGGGTAATATGAACATCCTGAATTCAACCTTTGGGGATTTCCTTTTAATCAATAAAGCACAAAACCAATTCTTTAAAACTATTGATGAGAATCGCTCAAAATTATCGTTAAAGCAAATTGGGGGCGTGAGCGATTTTTTATCCGGTATCGGTTCACTTAAAAGTGCTTACAATTTCAAAAACTCCGATTTTAGCTTTACGCCGAAAGAGGTGGAGATCCGCATTGTGGCCAATTACAGCAGTCTCAACCCGGGCGACAGAGGTTTCTTCAACATTTACCTGAATGGATTATTACTCAGCAGCGAAAAACTGGATGCTTCCGGCAAGCTCAATACAACGGTAACGATCAACCGCTATCAGCATCACAAATACAACACGCTGGAGGCCGAGTTTAGGTTTTATCCTAATAATGGTAACTGTAAAAATAGCTTTACCAATTTCTTTGCCGAGGTTGACGTAGATAAATCTTATCTTGAATCTAAAAATCCTTTCATCACCAGCGATCTGAGCTTTTACCAATACCCGGAAGCATTTAACAGCGGTACAACAAAGATCATCGTTTCTAAACCCTACGCCAAATATGCTGCAGGCGCCATGGGCGAGATTATTTATGAGTTAAATAACAATATCAACGCCAATAATTTCCCAGAGTTTATGTACTCTGACGAGGTTGAGGCAACCGAGCTTAAAAAGAATAACGTAATCGCCTTGTTATCTAAGGATGACAAGCTGATGAATCAGTTCCCCGATGCACCAATTAAGTTCAATAAAAACTTCAGGCTTTACAATACGGATAATAATACGGTTGTTTATTCCCTGTCTGATACCACATCCAACGGCTTAGCCCAGATTTTCTACGGGCGAAGCAATAACGCAACACTGGTATTAACTGCCACCGGCAAGCACTTGTCTGAGGCGTTCTTGTCGGCCTCCAAATCCATCACCGAGCAGCTGTCAACACTTAGCAGCAACGTGTGTATCTCTGATGTAAATAACAATAAGTACTTGTTCAATATCAATAAATCCAGCGATAATCTGGAGTATATAGATACTAAGAGTGCGCTAACCAGGTTTTGGGATAGCTACAACCTGTACATATTGTTAGGTATATTAGTGTTGATATTACTATCGTTCCTGTACATCCGGTCTAAAGTTCAAAAATCACAGGAATTATTTAATGACTAATGTACCTGGTGTACATGCATTCAATAACATATTAATTTTTTCATGACGATGTCTATTCCTGAGTTGTTGATTAATGACGGGTTTATTACTGCCAACGACCGTGAAAAAATTGAAAATTTTTCAAAGGAATCCGGCCTCTCATTTATCAAGATAGCGCTTACTTTAGGCTATATATCCCGCAAAAATTACGAGCGATCGATGATTAATGCGGGATATTCCTTCGCGCCTATCAGGGAGATGGCATATGATCAGGCTGTTTTAGATCAAATTGATCTGAGCTTTGCTAATGATCACCTCGCCCTGCCTTTGCGGATAGCTAACGGTAAGGTGGTAACCATAATGGCCAGCCCCGACGATGAGCTGTTTAAAGACTTCATAAAGTTTACCTACGATATGGAGCCCGAGATCATTATTGCCTCTGATTTGGATATTACCTGGTTAAGCAATAAGCTCATTGGTGATAAGTATCTTAAATCGGCCGTGTTTGAATTGATGAAACGCGATCCGGAAAGTTCTGCAGTGGTTACGTTCTCCTCCTCTCAGCTTGTATTTACCTTTATATTAATAGGCCTGGTAGCGATAGGTATGGTGTTGAGTTTTAAAAATACCTCTATCATTATTAACGTTATCATCAGTTCATTTTTCCTGGTAGCTATCATTTTCAAGCTTTTTTTAGCACTGGTAGGGTCGAGGTTTGAGCTGCACCAGGCAGTAACTAAGGATGAGTTGAAATTGGTTGTTGATGATGAACTGCCAATTTACACGATCCTGCTGCCGGTTTACAAGGAAGATAAGCTCATTAAAAAACTGATTTGGAACCTGCAGGCCATTGATTATCCGCGCCACCGCCTGGATGTGAAGTTGCTGATAGAGGAGGATGATGATCAAACATTAAATGCGGTTAGAAACCTGGATTTCCCTGCCATATTTGAAGTGATCATCGTGCCATTTCATATGCCAAAAACCAAACCTAAGGCTTGTAACTACGGCCTGCATTTTGCCCGCGGTAAATACCTTACAATTTATGATGCCGAAGATATTCCAGACACCGATCAGCTTAAAAAAGTGGTGTCCCTGTTTGGTAAATTGCCTGAAGAATACGTTTGTGTACAAAGCGCACTAAATTACTTCAACCGGAACGAAAATTTCCTTACTCGTATGTTTACGCTGGAGTATTCTTATTGGTTTGATTATATGCTCCCCGGGCTGGATACGCTGGATATCCCTATTCCCCTTGGCGGAACAAGTAACCACTTCAAACTAGATGAACTGGTTGAACTAGGGGCATGGGATCCATTTAACGTAACCGAAGATGCCGACCTGGGCGTACGTGCTTATGCAAAAGGGTACAAAATAGCCATTATCAACTCCACTACTTATGAGGAGGCAAATAACGAGCCTTTCAACTGGATCCGCCAACGTTCCCGCTGGATCAAGGGTTACATGCAAACTTACCTGGTTCATATGCGCAACCCGGCCAAGCTGGTGCGTGAAATTGGCTGGAAAGGCTTCCTGGGGTTTAACTTCTTTATCGGCGCTACACCGGTAATATTTTTGGTTTATCCGCTGCTGCTTACCTTTTTCATCTGCTATATCATCTTTGATCTTTCCAGCATTCGCACCCTTTTTCCGGATTGGGTGTTGTTCATGTCTATCTTCAACCTCATGGTAGGCAACATTCTTATGATTTACGTTAATATGATGGCGGTTTTTAAAAGGCGTTATTATGAACTGATTTTGTTTGCTATTGCCAACCCCATCTATTGGTTAATGCACTCCATAGCGGCATACAAAGGATTGTGGCAATTAATTACCAACCCCTTCTACTGGGAAAAAACTAACCACGGCCTAAGCAAAGTGAATAACCCTACAAATGTTATTAAATGAGACTTAGCAAATCACTGTTTATACTTTTACTCGCCTGTATCCTGGTTGTATACTACCTGGTTGCAGCCATCTTCCTGAATAAACTGGGGTACTATAACAACGAATCGCTATTTTATATTGAGAAGGCACATATTGTGTTTGATGGCGTAGGTGCCCGCTTAAAAGTGATGGGCCTTACCTCGCCTATGATACCTTTTTTGTCAACTTTCTTTTTCACATCTATTAGTTATACAATGGCACCCGTTCTTGCCTCGGCAATTGGTACAGCAATGCTGTTTTATGTTATTGCATCAACCCTCATCAAACGGCTCGATGATGATTTTTTCCTGTATATCTTACTTACCCTTTTCTTCCTGCATCCTGGTATTCTATATGTAGCAGCCAGCGGCAAAAGCACCTATGTGGTGCTGATATTCTTCTTCCTTTTCTTTTTAAACTTGCTTAAGTTTTATCGCAGTAACACCACATTCCACGTATCTATCGCCAGTATCTGTTTGGTCACACTTATTTTTTGCGATTACAAATTCGTGTGGCTTACCTTGTTTTTTCTGCCATTAGTGTTAACTATTACCATTCATAGCCTTAATCTGGGCGAGCAGGAAAGTATCTTCCGATTGTTTTTGAGTTTTAACAGCCCAAGCTTAAGGCGAAAACTGGTAAACAAAACCTTCAGTTTATACATCATCCTATTTGCCCTGCCACTGGTAGCGGTACTTTGCTACAAATTGCTGAACCTTACCCACGCAAGTGATCTAAACTATTTTAACGAGAGCCCGTATGCTACCTGGAACGTACTGGTAGACAAGCTAAGTTTTGATCAGCAGACTGCCAGTTTTAGCTACCAGATCCCAGAGATCAGCCTGTTACTATCGGCGCGGGTAGTTTTGTTTTGCCCAATGATCCTGATCGCTATTTACCTTTTTAGAGCGAGCACCTACCAGGCATTAACCATACTTACACCATTTGCATTCATCGAGTTTTTGCACCTTAAGTACGATAAGGTTTACCTTGCCTACCAGTACTACATGATATTTGTGATACTGGCATTCCTGTGCGTAATGTTTAAATCGCGAACAGTGAAGAATGTGAGAGGCTTTCGCATATTGCTGGTATTAACGGTGGTTATCGAGTTGTATACCGGCTGGTACTATCTTAAATCATCGCCGATACAGGAGGAACGCAATTTTCTTACTGTACTTACCAATCGCGAGGAGGATCCTACCGAGAATGAAAGTGCCGAGGTGGCCAATTACCTCAATAGCCTGCCCGATGATGCAACCGTGCTTTTGGATGATGCTACGGCTTACCCGGTAGTAGCTTTTGTGCGCCAGGAGAAGATCAAAAGCCTTACCATGCCGTATCAGGACAAGTTCCTTAGCGCACTGGAATCGCCTGACAAGTATGCCGACTACATTATGATAGCCACCGCCAGGAATTTGGTAACTGGCTATACCCAGCTGAATAACCGGTATTTGGTTAGCTTAAAACAAACCCTGCCGCAAATGTTGCTGCACAGGGTGTTTGAGACCGAGAACTGGATTGTGTACCGCGTTGTAAAGTAAGAGGTATGGAAATCATAAAATCTTTTTCGCTCATTATTTTGTGGCCTGATTTAAAAGATCCTTTTAGTTCCACCATTTGCTAAATCGATTTTTTTATTTAATTTCGATTGATTACTTCAACCAATCATTCATGCCGACTAATGCTAAATTCAAGCTGTTATTGCTTTTTGTAACCTTGCCTGTTTTCGTTTTTGCGAAGTATCCCACACAATCGACCATCTCCCGGGACACCACAGCGGGCCTGATCATTACCGATGCCTTGCAAAACAGCATGGTGGTGCAGCAGAACAAGCCATTTAAAGTTTGGGGACATGCACCGGCCGGAAAAGTGGTAACCATTAAAGCAAGCTGGCTGAATGAGCCGGTGACCGTTATGGCTGATAGTGCTAAAAACTTCCTCGGGATCATTAATGTTCCGGCTGCTAAAAAAGGCGACTACACCAAGCAAAGGCTAACCGTAATCTCCGGGCCCAATAAAGTAGTGCTGCAAAACCTGCTCATCGGCGATGTGTGGTTCTGCAGCGGGCAGTCTAACATGCAGTTCCCCATGCGGGATTTGGTGGACGGTGCCAAAAAGATCGATTCGGTAAATAACCCGTATATCCGGCTGTTGTCGGTTAACTTTAATTGGAAGTCGGTAACGGTTGATACCATCGCGGGCAGATGGGCCGAATGTAACCCGAAAACTTTAAAAGATTTTAGCGCTGTTGGCTATTATTTTGCCAATGAGATCCAGGCACGGCTGGATATTCCGATCGGTGTTATCTACTCGGGCATCGGCGGGTCTGTAACCCAGGCATACGTGGCTCGTGATGTATTGGAGGCCGATTCGGTACTGAAGGCAAAATATCTGGAACCCTTTTACAAAACCGATGCCTACAAGAACAATCAACTGAATGGTTTTAGCTGGAGTACTACCTCCTACCCTTATCTCATATACAATGCGATGATCTACCCCTTCTTTAATTTGTCAATCAAAGGCATTCTTTGGTACCAGGGCGAATCTAACCGCGAGCAGCGCGACGAGTACGTAAAACTCAATTATACCCTGATTGAAAGCTGGCGCAAAAGCTTTGCACAAGGCAGCCTGCCTTTTTACTATGTACAGGTTGCGCCGCATGCGTACGGAAAACTTGATTCTACCCTCAATGATTGTGCTTTCTTCCGCGAAGCACAGGAGAAGATTGCTAAACGCTCCAATACTGCTATGGTGGTAACGATGGATATAGGAGACAAGGACGATATCCACCCCAAAAATAAAAAGCCGGTTGGCTTAAGACTGGCCTATACCGCCCTTAACCGTACGTACGATATGCAGGATGTGGCTTACCTTGGTCCGCATTATCACCATGCCATATTTACCAGGCATCAAGCTATCATTTATTTTGGCGAAGGCACTATGGCAGGTGGCCTGAAAACTAATGACGGACAAGTACCGCGCCATTTCTTTGTAGCCGATACCGACCAGGTATTCCACTATGCCGATGCGCGTATAGAAGGCAATACTATCATATTAACCTGCAAATCTGTAAAACATCCGGTGGCGGTTCGGTATGCATTCACCAATTACCCAACAACTAATTTGCAAAACGGAGTAGACTTGCCTGCAGTACCGTTTAGAACAGATGATTGGCCGGAGGCAGTGGTGAATGCAGGTAAGTAGTTTTTACTTCTTAAGCTCCGTTTCATACAGCACCTTGCCCGCCATGTTAATCGCACTTACTTTAAAGCTATTAGCACTTACTGAAAAGTACATAAAGCCATGTTCTGATGCTGCGAAGCGGCTGTACGGAATTCCGGTAGTGACAGGAGTAAGTTCAGAACCTGCACCGGATATAAACTGGTGCGTATAACCATCCGGTTTAAGGTGCTGCAGGGAATGATCATGCCCGGAGAGGTAAACATCTACTTTGTGCTTTTCAAAAACATCGGTCATAGCTTTGCGCAAAGTTAGCGTATCATAATTTTTCATACGCGGGCCAACGGTATAATAGGGGTGGTGCCCAACCACAATTTTCCATTTTACATCGGCAGTTGCATTGGCAAGGGTGTTGTTGAGCCAGGCCATCTGTTCGGCCACGTAATCCTTCTTGCTCTCAAAAAGAAAGGGGTCGGTATCGATCATTACAAACAAAGCTTTGGCATCTTTTGCCAGGGCCACTTCTTTGGTGTAATAGCGTGCAGGCATTTTCCACCGGCGGCTTATTTTGCCGTAGCGGATTTGTGCATCGGGGTCAGCGCCATAATCATGATTGCCTAATATGGGGTACCAGTCGCATTGCAGGGAGTGCGCTGTATAGATGCTTTCAAAAGAGTAATGCCACAACGGGTCATTCTCGCTTATCACCCCTAGCGGATAAAAATTGTCACCCACAGAGATTACAAAATTGTTAGGATTAGTAGCTGCCCATAAGCCCATTTGTTTGGCCACCTCTGTTTGGTCGAATTCGCCATTGCGGCCCCAATCTCCAATAGCCAGGAAATTTAAAGGGTAGCCGTTTTTAAGCGATGCACTGGGCGAAAGGTCGTCACTATCGAGATGAGTAACTGCGGGGCCGGCTAGTGCGCTGAGCGGTGCTATTAACGATGCGCCAAGGGTAGTTAGGGTGGTTTGCTTTACAAAATCTCTGCGTTTCATGCGTGGGGTATATTTGATATATAGAAGAAAGCTCAAATTGCTTATACTGGCTCAAATCTCCGTGAAGCGTTTCACGTTTATGTTACCGCAACATTAATAATAGCGTAGCGGTGTATTTTAATTGTTACGAACTGGTGCAGTTCTGCCATAAAGCGGTAATAGCTGATTACCTAAAACAACAAAGCTGATCAAATGAAATAAGATGACATCCGCAGCCGTGCAGACTACCAAAAATTGAATGCATTTGTCGCAACTGTAGCGTTTGATTTTGCTGCATTTATCCGCCACAAAAGTTAAACCCAATTTCTTAAAAGCGATACAAATCCTAACGCCTTTTTTGAGTTAATAAAAAGTTTAATACTTGAAACATTTTTTATTTAAAAAGTATTACTTCATAGCCTATTATTAATATTTACTTATTAATGGACAACCTGTATGTTTCGCAAACCTTACCGGATGCTGATCCCCACTGTATCCGGACATATTTTGTTTTCATTGCTGGTTATTAAATTGTTTTATTAATTTATTAATGATGCCCGCACGATGAATGCCACTGTCAATAGTCGCTGCCTTGAAGCGATAAAATCTCTTACGCTCTCCGCAGCTGGAATCACTGCCGTGTCGCCAATGGATTGTCGCACAATTTCATTTTTGATCATGTCAAATACCAAGTTAGGGATAAGCGAAACTACCCTAAAAAGGCTGTATGGCTTCGCCGAGAGTAAATTCAACCCATCACTTTTTACGCTTAACGCGCTTGCTGTTTTTTGTGGCTACATTGGTTGGGATGCATTCTGCCAACTACATCTCAACGCGGTATCGATAGATAGTAGTGCGGATGTGGAAGTCTTAAAAGATCCCTTGCTGCAATTATTGTTGGAAACGCCTGTGGCAACGGTTGTTTTAAAAGCTAATGCGCCGGATTTTACCATCCTTGCCCAAAACAGCGCTTATTTGGAAGCCACTAATACAGCCAATAGGGAGATAACCGGTTTAACCTTGTGGGAAGTGTTTAGTCCAAAAAACGCAGGTGGCTTGGGGCCAACGCTTTTGCTGGAAGCTTTTCATGAAGCCATCTATTCGCAAAAAATAGTTGAGATGAAACCCTTGCAATATAATATACCGTCGGCATTGCCAAATATGGATTCCGTTTGTTGGTGGGATATGAGGATTGTACCCGTGATCTACAGCGGCGTTTGTAAATACTTAGTAGTGAACACAAAAAACATCACCGAAAGAATGGTGCATCAGGATGCCATTGAGCAGGCCATTATGAAGGAGCTGACGATGGCAGAAGACCTCGCTTCAACCAACGTAAAACTAAGTGCCGCGCTGGAAAATATAACAGAGAGCCATGACGAACTGATTAGAACAAAAGGTGAACTCGAAGCCCTTAACCGCGATTTGGAACAACGCGTTTTTGAGCGAAGTAAGAAGCTTTTTCAAAGTGAAGCAAAACAGCGGAAGTTAATTGACAATGCACCTGTCGCCATTGCCTTTTTACGCGGACCAGATTATATTATAGAAATAGCGAATAAAAAAATAATGGACTACTGGGGCAAAATTAATCCTGTGATCAATAAGCCATTGACTACAGCAGTGCCCGAATTGAGAGGCCAGTCTTTCATCAGGATGTTAGATGAGGTGAGGACTTCTGGAAAGCCTTACAGCAATCCGGAATTACGGGCAATGCTAATTTTTGACGGAATTTTGCAGCCGCGCTACTATGATATGGTTTACCAACCCATACAATTGGTGCCTGGCATAACTGATAGTATTTACGTTGTTGCTATTGATATAACGGAACATGTGATAGCCCGCCAAAAGTTAGAGGAGTCTGAAACGATATTGCGGCTGGCTGTGTCGGCAGCAAATATTGGCATATGGTCATTTAATATGAAGTACAATACCGTGAAATACAATCCTATGTTTGCAAAAATAACAGGATGGGACAGAGAATACCCTATGCCTTATGAAAAAGGAATTGAGCAGGTTACAGCCGAGTATAGGCAGGCTGTTATAGATGCTATCAATAAGGCGGTAGATGAAGGTGGGCAGTATGACATTATTTATTGTCAAAAACGATTTAATGATGGGAAGTTGGTCTGGTTAAGAGCTATCGGTAAAGTATCTTCAGAAGAACCGATTGAAAATAAAGCCTTCTCCGGCATATTGATGGAAATACCTCCTCCGCTACAAAGTTAATTGCCCTTAATCAGCGCAGGCGTAGGCCTTGCGGGTATGTCGAATACCAATTGTTAAAGGGAATTATTTTGAAATACCAGCATCTGGGATCTTTTCAAATATGCATTGGCATCATCAGAAACATTCTTGTTAGGAGACTTGGAGGCGTCAGCTTTTCTTTGGTTGTGTTTTGCAAGAAGACAGGCGATGTGTTGATTTTATTGCTAACGCACAAGATAATTATCTTGTTTAAGTTGATAAGCCAATTTATTGCCACAGCCAAGAGAGAAAAGTAACGTTTTTACTTGAGACGGCGGCAGAAAAACCTTTCGACAAGCCTGTTTTTTACGCCGCCAAATTTTGTTCAAAGTTCTGGAGTAAACAGATTTTAAGTAAGTGAAATAGATTTTTCTTGTTTTCTTGCAATTGTAAATAGCTTTAAAATAGGGTTTTATGATTTTTAAATCAAAAAATTTTGATTTTATTCATTAGTGTATTTATTACACTAAGATGATGTGTGGATGCTAATTTAATTTCACCTTTGCAGAGAATTAAAAGGGGTAAAAGTACTGCCCGATGATGGAGCAAAAGTCCCTTTAATTTAGTTGTATTTAAAGCGGTTAATACAATTGACGAAGAAGCCCAAATAAAAAACACACACAATGAAAATTAAAAATTTATTCCTTATCGCAACAATTATTATTGCCTCAGGATCATTCAAATCAACCTACGCTAATACCATAAACGACGACGCATTTACCATATTAGGTGATGTGGGCTCTATCAACAGCATAGAAGTTCACGGCAACGTAACGCTTTTTGTGACAGATGCACCTGCCGACATGATAAAGGTTTATAATAAGTATTATACTGAAGGCGCACTTATACAAAACAAGAGTGGCGTATTGCGCATTTCTTCTTACAAAAGCGAAAAATTAATTATCTGGGTAAAGGCTAAAGACCTTCGATCGGTATCATTATATGATAACGCACAGATCAAATCTTTCGGTACACTGGCTAAAATAGAATTTAGTGTAGACCTGCATGATAACGCCCTTGCAAACTTAAGCCTCGATGCTTTTAAATTGAATTTGCTGGTAAGGAACAATGCTAAAGCAGAAATCAATGGGGTTGCTGGAGAATTTAACCTGAACCGCGAAGTTGACCAAAATGTTACCCGCAATAACCTCGCGGTAACACAACTGTTCGAAAATAAAAATGCGGTTGTTACAACCAAGCAAATCACTGCTATCTAATAAAAAGTTTAACAAATATTTGCAAAAGCTGCCCGCATCCGGGCGGCATTTTTTATGCTCGTTTATTTAACGTTTGCTATGCCCGTAAGCGTGCGTTTAGTATATCTGGTCCTACGCTCGTTTTAATCAGTTAGGATTATTTTAAATCTGCCAGCCATTGCTTTTCCGATGGCTGTCTATGCTATTTATTTATCTGCACCTTGCTGCGATATATTATTTTTTAATTGCGAACAATAATTAAATTTGGGTAGTTAATCCGACCTTATGAACAATCATTTCATTACTACACAGCCGTTTTCTGTACATCAACGCAAAAAATCAGCATTGATAGATATTGCTAATAAAGGTTTACGCTTTCTTAAAACGGGCTACCAGATACAGCAACTTGATACCAGCGTAGATATGAACACCGTGGAGCAGCGTATCAATTACTACCATTTATTAGATGGAGTGATAATGAGCGGTATCCCCGGCGATGTGATTGAATTGGGCTGTTTCACGGGGCAGTGTGCCGTTTTGTTTGAGAAAGTAATAGAACAACGGCAGTCTAAAAAACAATTGCACCTTTACGATAGCTTCTTCGCCAGCTTTAAACATAAAGGAAGTGTAGAAGATGAATTGAAGCTGAATTTTAAGAAAGCCGGACTTAAACTCCCCGTTATCCATAAAGGTGATTTTAAAACCACCCTGCCTGATGAACTGCCTGCCGAAATTGCTTTTGTACACATCGATTGCGGTTATGGGGGAGATAAATTTGAGCATAAGGCGGTAATGCTGCATTGTTTCGCAAGTATCTATCCGCGTATGCCAAAAGGGGCTATTTGCATCTTAATGGATTATTACGATAAAGCAGAAAATGCCGACGGGCTTGATATTAACCCGGGCGTAAAGCTAGCCTATGATGAGTTTTTTGCTGATAAGCCGGAACAGATCATCTGCCTGTTCGGTAACCAATATAACCATGCTTATTTCAGGAAAGAATAATTGTTGAGCTAACCGGGCAGCAAAAATCTGTATCCACTAATCAAGAAATAGTGCTCGATGCAAGGTTGGTACAACAAAAACCAAGTACAAAAAAAAGCTGCCGGCTAATGCGAGGCAGCTTTTTTTTTAGCAATTGCCGATGAATTATCCTTTTATAAATTCCAGCAGATCTTTATTAATGGTAGCAGCTTCAGTAGTTGGCATGCCGTGCGGAAAACCTGGGTATGAAATAAGTTTGCCATCCTTAACCAATTTTACTGCTTTCGCTCCGGTGAGCTCAAACGGTACTATCTGGTCGTCTTCCCCATGGAGTACCAGCACAGGCACATCTACGCTTTTTAAATCCTCCGTAAAGTCGGTTTCTGAAAAAGCCTTTACACAATCATAGTGCGCTTTGATGCCGCCCATCATACCCTGGCGCCACCAATTGTCTTTTACGCCCTGTGATATTTTTGCACCCTCGCGGTTGTAACCATAAAAAGGAATCGTAAAATCTTGAAAGTATTGGGTGCGTTGTGTTGCAGTATGCTCACGGATCTCATCAAATATTGCCATCGGTACGCCATCCGGATTACTTTCGGATTTTGCCATTGTCGGCGTAACCGCACTAATGAGTACAGCTTTTGCCACGCGCCCTTTGCCGTATTTGGCAACATAACGAATCACTTCACCGCCGCCGGTTGAATGGCCAACGTGTATGGCGTCTTTCAGATCCAGAAACTCAGTCAGTTCGGCTACATCAGCAGCGTAGGTGTCCATATCGTTGCCAACCGCAGTTTGGGTAGATCTGCCGTGGCCCCGGCGGTCATGTGCTATAACCCGGTAGCCATGCTCAAGAAAGAACATCATCTGCCCATCCCAGTCATCTCCAGATAATGGCCAGCCGTGATGAAAAACAATGGGTTGGCCGGTTCCCCAGTCTTTGTAATAAATTTCGGTTCCGTCTTTTACTGTGATTTTGCTCATGGTGTTTTAATTATGATAGTGAAAATTTTGGAAAAATTCTTCAAGATGCGTTTTCCCGTTTATAAACAGGAAGTAACTTCAAAAACGGCTTGAATTAGCCAACGCTAATTCAAATGGCCTAAGGGTGAGACATCGCCAGTTTGAATGGCTAATTTACAAAACCGCCCGCAATATCATCACCAAAAAAAGCTGAATGATTGTAAAAATTGGAGCAAAGCGAGGTTGTTATTTACCGCTAAAAAAACCGATAGTCTTTGGCGCTTCAGTCTCGGTAGCCAGGCCTTCTATAAAAAGTTGCCCATCTTTTATTTTAAAGCTAAGTGTCCGTTCGTCAGGCTTAAAATTGTCTGATGCAAATAAAGTTTTCAGTTGCTCTATAATCGCCTTCCTGTCGAAATTTGGGCTTGTTTTCAGGTTGTCTTTTTCTACACCCAGTAGTATGCCTTCTACTTTGTAAGAGAATATTTTCGAGTTCATAAATATCGTTTTATCAAACACGAATATAATGGTTGTGAATGCCTATTTTGTACCTATTATTTATCAAGATTGCTTTTTGCAAACAAAACTTTAGTGTCGACTGTCGATTATTGTATAGAGAACCTCCGCTGCGGCAACAGCTGTTGGTTTTACAACAAAAAAAGCCCAATTACCCTATACCATGAATGATGATTTTTACCGGCATTTATTTGAGAAGCCAAATCATAATAAGAACGTTCCGCCTAATAAAGCAATAGCACATTGGGCGCTGAATGTTATAGGCTTGTTGTATCCGGAGGTTGCCAACAATGGCTTTGCAGATCCGCAGGAACTTAAGACCTATGCGCTTGGCTTGCAAAGAGAGCTGCGCGAAATAATTTGCCTGGCAACGGGTTGTGCATCTGGTGTTGCCGATCCGCTGTCAGAACGTTTTTTCGATGAACTTCCCGAACTCTATCGTACATTAAATACCGATATCCAGTCGATTTATGAAGGTGATCCCGCTGCGCATAACGAATTTGAGGTTGTGCGCACCTATCCGGGTTTTTTCGCCATTTGCTTTTACCGTATGGCGCATATCTTGTCTGACTATGGCGTACCGTTGGTTCCGCGCATATTAACGGAATATGCCCACTCCAAAACCGGTATTGATATTCATCCCGCTGCTCAAATTGGCGAGTATTTTTATATCGATCATGGTACCGGGATCGTTATCGGTGAAACTACCGTTATTGGCAACCATGTAAAGCTTTACCAGGGTGTTACGCTTGGGGCGCTGAGCGTTCATAAGCATCATGCAGGTAGCAAGCGGCACCCAACGGTGGAAGATCATGTGGTGATCTACTCCGGGGCCACCATTTTGGGCGGTGATACTGTGATCGGGCATGATTGTACCATTGGCGGTAATGTTTGGCTTACGCAAAGCATAGCGCCATACTCTACCGTTTACCACTCACCAAATATTAACGTGCGTACCCTCAACGAACTTTTATAGCTTACAACCTATGGCAGGCATTATAGATCTAATTGGAAATACGCCGCTGGCGGAGCTTACCAAACTAAACCCCAACCCCAACGTGCGGATTTTTGCCAAACTGGAGGGCAATAATCCAGGCGGCAGTGTTAAAGACCGCGCATCGCTGAATATGATCAGGAGTGCGATAGAGCGCGGAGAAATTAAGCCCGGGATGAAACTGGTAGAAGCCACCAGCGGTAACACCGGAATAGCCCTGGCGATGATAGCTGCTCTATTTGATTTGGAAATTGAACTGGTTATGCCATCAAATTCAACCCGGGAGCGTAAGGTTACCATGGAAGCGTTTGGCGCTAAGGTTACCTTGCTGGAAAGTATAGAAGCCTGCAGGGATTATGCAGATGAAAGAGGGCTATCGGGCGAATATTATGTGCTGAACCAGTTTGCCAACAGTGATAACTATATGGCGCACTATAAAACTACTGGTCCGGAAATTTGGCGCGATACTGCAGGTGGCGTTACCCACTTTGTAAGCTCAATGGGGACTACCGGTACCATTATGGGCTGCTCAAAATATTTAAAGGAGATGAATCCGGAGATCCAGATTGTTGGTTGCCAGCCAACCGAGGGCTCTTCTATCCCCGGCATCCGCCGCTGGCCTCAGGAATATCTCCCAAAGATCTTCGACCCAAGCCGGGTAGACCGGATAATGGATATCGACCAGGCCGTTGCTACCGAAATGAGCCGCAAAATGGCCCGTGTAGAGGGTTTGTTTGCGGGCATGAGTAGTGGCGGGGCATGTTCTGCGGCGCTGAAACTTGCGGAAGAACTGGAGAGCGGCACCATCGTGTTTATTGCCTGCGACAGGGGCGACAGGTATTTAAGCAGCGATTTGTTTGGATGATCACAAGCTGGTGAACCTTGTTCGCGTTCGCGCGCAAACTAGGTAAACCGTCCCTAAACAATCCGAACAGCCCCGAACAAGCCCGAACACAAAAGTTCGGGCACTTTAGAAGGGTAAAAATTTACAATAAGATCCCGCCCAGATCTGCCGGGGAATAATTGATGGATTTTAACGTTTTGTTATCCTGTGTGCGGTACACTAAAAACAAATCCTCTTCTTCTTTATAATGTGCTTCGCTGCCATCTTTAGCTTTATAATGCGCTATAGTTTGGTGAGCTTCTTCAATAGTTTTGCAGGCCTTGCTCATGTTAGAACGGTGCACCTCATCAAACAAAGTTTTAAATTTTTCGCCAAGTCCAAACTCAAGTATTGCACCTGCCAATACGTATTGTATATCGCAAAGCGCATCGGCAATCTCCACCAGGTTGTTATCGGCGATAGCTTCCTGTAGTTCCTTTACCTCTTCGGCTAGTAAGGATACACGCAAGGCACAACGTTCCGGAGAGGGGATGGCCGGGCCGTCAACCACCGGGTGTTTAAACGTTTTATGAAATTCGGCGACTTGGTTTAACGCGTTGGGCTCTTGCATGGCGGTATTTTTAATTTGGGCCGAAAGATAGGAATTATTTTATTTTCGGGTTTAAACATATGCGAGACATAAATATCGATATGCTCGGGCGCTAAATAAAAGCAGGCGCAAACAAAAATCTCAAAAACTATTTCTTAATACCCAACCTCCAAATAACCCAACTGAATCAGCGTGTTGTATACGGCAGCTACGGTGTTGTTAACAGATCTTCTGCCTGCCATTTTGAGCCGGGCAGGGGTAATGCCCCATTTATTTGCCCAGTAGGTTACTTCATTCTCTTTCTTAAAATTGATGGTGAAAAGCCGGCTGAAAACGCCTGTCATTAAACTGTTCATAGTAGATTTTTACGTTTTAATTTAAAATTAAACCTTAAACTCCGGGGCCAGGGGCAGTAGCTTTCCGGTATGTTATAATAACCCGTGTTGTTTAAATATATTGCATTTAAACCCTGTTTTAACACTTTTTTACAATTCAATATATCTCTTAAACGATCGTACAGAGGTTGCCTTCTACTTAACCAGCTCGATAGTAGCTTGATAATCCCCTGCCGTTAAAGCGTACGGATCACCTTGCAGGGATTGCCGCCGGCAAACACATTATCCGGGATATCTTTTGTTACTACCGCACCCGCACCAATAGTGGTATTACTGCCAATAGTTACGCCGGGGCAAATGATAGCACCGCCGCCTATCCAAACGTTATCGCCAATAGTAATGGGTTTGGCCAGTTCCGGACCTTTGATGCGCTCGCTGGCGATAACCGGGTGATAAGCCGTGTAGATCTGCACACATGGGCCAGCCATAAAATTATCACCGATGGTCACCATGGCGCAATCCAGTATCACGCAATTGAAGTTCATAAAGAAGTTTTCGCCCACACGGATGTGCGCGCCATAATCACAATAAAAGGGTGGCTGAATATCCAGCGTGCTGCATTTACCGAGCAGCTGTTGCAAAACCGCTACGCGAGGTTCCAGTGGCTCGGCTATCATTTGGTTGTATTGCGCCATTAACGTACGGGCATTTGCACGCATGTTGCTTAGCTGCTGATCGTTGGCGATGTAAAGTTCGCCGTCAAGCATTTTTTGGAGTTCGGTTTTTTGTTGGGTCATTGATTTGTTTTGATTAGTAAGACAATGTTACCTTTTGCAATATGCTAATATCTTCTTTACAATCAAACCGGACGATCCCTCCCTAGCACTCCGGCAAACTGATCGGGATATTAATAGCTAACCCTCCGTCGGATGTTTCCTTGTATTTAGAATTCATATCCAGTGCGGTTTGCCACATGGTACGTACCACCGCATCAAGGCTTACTTTTGCTTTGTCCGGGTTGCTTTGCAGGGCTAGCTGCGTAGCCGTGATTGCTTTGATGGCACCCATGGTATTACGTTCGATGCAGGGTACCTGCACTAACCCGCCTATCGGATCGCAGGTAAGGCCGAGGTGATGCTCCATCGCAATTTCTGCGGCCATTAATACCTGGCGCTGGCTGCCACCCAATACTTCGGTTAAAGCTGCTGCTGCCATGGCTGATGATACGCCGATCTCTGCCTGGCAGCCACCCATAGCGGCGGATATGGTAGCCCCCTTTTTGAAAATGCTGCCAACCTCTGATGCGGTAAGCATAAACTGCATAATGCTATCCTCGTCGTAACCATCGCAAAAGCAAATAAAGTATTGCAGTACAGCCGGGATAACGCCCGCTGCGCCATTGGTGGGCGCTGTAACTACCCTGCCAAAGCTGGCATTTTCCTCGTTAACGGCAAGTGCAAAGCAGCTTACCCAATCTAAAATATTCTGGAAACTGCTGCCGGTTTCCCGGATAGCAGCCACCCACTCGGTATAGTTGCTATAGGTACGGTTGCCCAACAGGCGTTGATTTAATTTGGATGCACGGCGGCCAACATTTAGGCCGCCTGGGAGGTTGCCGGGGGTATGGCTGCCGCGATACATGCATTCGGTCATCACGTTGAATATTTGCAGCACACCGTTGCGTGTTTCAGCTTCGCTTCGCCAGGCCAGTTCGTTCTCGGCTACCACTTCCGAAATTTTGAGTCCCGTTTTAAGGCACCAATGTAAAAGATCTCCGGCCGTATCTACCGGGAAGGGAAGATCTACCTCTGCTTTAGGATGACTTTGGCCACCCTCTTTTACGACGAACCCGCCACCAATGGAATAATACGTAGCCGATACGCCTTCGCCATTGTTTAAAAAAGCCTGGAAGGTGACGGCATTTGGATGAAAAGGAAGGCTTTCGGTGTACAGGAACAGCATATCCTCATCAAATTGAAAGCTGATCTCTTGCACCCCTCCTAAGTGCAGTTTGCGCCTGGAATTGATCTGCCCAATTTTGGTATTTATCTGGTCCACAGCAAAGGTTACGGGGTCGTCACCGCTCAGGCCAAGCAGGATAGCGATATCGGTGCCATGGCCGCGGCCGGTTTTTGCCAGCGAGCCGTAAAGCAAAACCTTTACTTCGGCAACAAGCGTTAATACGTCTTGCTCCTGTAAAAGCTGCACAAACTGCTGGGCGGCCCGCCAGGGGCCAAGCGTATGCGAACTCGATGGGCCAATGCCTATCTTAAACATATCAAAAACCGAAATTTGCTCTCTTTGCATCGGCACAAAACTACTCATACTCACAGAATAAATATTTTATTAGTGTTTAATTATCGCGGATGGTTTTATAACTTAAACCAAAGTTAATAACAGCTCAAAATAAAAAACGATGGATTGGCTCAACGCCCATTTGCTCACCTGCCCCTTTAAATATTTTACGGGTATCGATTGCCCTGGCTGTGGTTTTCAGCGATCGGTTTTGGCGCTGCTTGCTGGCAACCTGCGGGATAGTGTGCATTTGTACCCAGCAACCATACCCATATTGGCTGCCGCAGTTTTTCTAATCATTCAAACCAAGGTGCCACTCAAATATATTAGTGTAATAAAAAACGGAATTTATCTAACGTTGGCTGGTATAATCCTAATAAGCTACAGTATAAAACTTTTAAGCTTACCGGGTTAAGCTACAACATTTCCGAATGTGCTACCTGGTGGCTATAATCTTTCAAAATGGTTTGCAGGAAACGCATATCATTCATCTCGGGCGGGGTACTGATATTTAAATGCTGCTTTATCTGGTAAGCCATGTTATATACCACTACATTGTTTTGCGTTTTTGAGTAGGTATTGATGACCTCATTCACCAGTTCTATATCTTTTTCGCTCAGTTGCCCGGCCGATGCAAAAACAGGCTCATATCCATCGTAGGCGGGCATAAAGGCCAGCTGGGTCAAATTTGTGCGGGGCTGGGTTTTTATAAGTATGGTACCTGCAACCAGGTCGCCTACGCGCTGCACTTTTTCGCTGATGGCTGCAACCACCAGGGCCACAGCCCCGAAGGTGATACCAAAGTCAATGATCCTGAACAGCCAGCGTAAAATGTACTGGCTTAGGCGGGGTTGCGCGCCATCAAGGCTTACTACTTTAATTTTCATCACTTTTTTGCCAACGGATTGCCCGTTCATGAATAGCTCGCAGGCAAGATCATAAAAAACGTATAGTACGGCGTAAAGAATAATCAACACCATCCCCAATGCATCCGCCATGTTGAGGCTAATCCCTAAAATGATAGTGGAGAGATAGATCACAAAAAAAATCCCGAAATCGATAATACTGGCTACGAGCCGTTCTCCCAGGCCGGCCAGTTCATAGTCGATATCGATGTTTTGGGATGTAGTGATACGGATGGTTTGCATGTTAAGAAATATATATGGTCAATTTGCTGGTTTTTTGTTGAATTATAAAACTTTTGTAATTATTTTAACGCCATATTAAAAACGCCCTGAACCACTAATGCGCGAACCCATTTTTGTAAAGCAGAACGCCAAAAAGTGGGAACGCTTTGACCAATCTGCAACAGGCGACCCAGACGAACTTGCAGACAGCTTTATCCAGATAACCGATGACTTGGCCTACGCCAAAACCTTCTACCCAAAATCAAAAACTACGGTTTATTTAAACGGCCTGGCCGGGCGGTTCCATCAATCCATTTATAAAAACAGAACGGAAAAAGGCAACCGGTTCGTTACGTTTTGGAAATATGAATTACCGCTGCTGTTTTACACTTACCGCAAGCAATTGCTTTATGCCTTTTGCTTTTTTATGGTTTTTGTACTCATCGGGATATTATCAGCCATGTACGATGAAGATTTTGTGCGGCTGATCATGGGCGATGGCTACGTGGATACAACCAATGCCAACATTGCCCGCGGCGAACCGTTTGGTGTCTATAATTCAGAATCGGAGTTTTCAATGTTTTTTATGATTGCCGTTAATAACATCTATGTATCGTTGCGCACTTATGCCTTCGGGATCATATTTTCGGTAGGGTCCATTTATGAACTCTTCAATAACGGTGTAATGCTGGGCGCTTTTCAATATTATTTTTTTAGCAAGGGCCTTGGGATGCAATCGGTGCTGGTGATCTGGATTCACGGCACGCTGGAAATTTCGGCAATTGTTATTGCCGGTGCGGCTGGGCTGGTATTGGGCAACAGCTTTTTGTTCCCTAAAACCTATACCCGGTTGGTGTCTCTAAAGAAAGGTGCCGCCGATAGTATGAAGATTGCTGTAGGGCTGATACCAATATTTATTACGGCCGCATTTCTTGAGGGTTTTGTAACCCGCCATACCAAAATGCCACTGTGGCTAAGCATCGGTATTTTGGCATCTTCGGCCTGCTTTATTATTTGGTATGTAATCATCTACCCCCGTAAACTTAATAGAACACAATATGGAACCTTATAAAGAACCGAATATCGAACTGGCTAAACCGCGTGATTTTGGTGAAATAGTTGCTGACACCTTTGGTTTTATTCGCCAGAACTTTAAAAGCCTGGTAAAGAACTTTTTCGTATTCTGCGGATTTTTTATGATAGCAGGCATACTGGCCACCACACTGAGCCAGTATAAGATAATGAGTTTGCAAAACGAGATTATGAGGCAGGGGCCAACAACCTTTAGTGGCTTATCAAATATGTGGCTGAGTTTAGTTGGTTTATTTATATTTGGCGTGCTGGGCTATTGTGCAAACATTACAATTGTAACCTGTTTTGTAAGCCTTTATAAGCATAAGGGCAGTATTGCACCGAGCACGGAGGAGGTTTGGGCCTACTTTAAGTACTATTTTCTGCGTACAATCCTGGCTGCTTTTGTAACCTGGGTATTATTAGGTATTGGCTTTATTCTTTGTTTGGCACCAGGAATCTGGCTGTTTCCTATCTTTGGTTTGATCTTTCCGATCATGATCATTGAGAATGGCAGCTTTAGTTTTGCTTTTAGTCGTGCGTTTAGCCTTATTAGCAATAACTGGTGGGTAACTGCTGGAAGCGTATTTGTTTTGTGGCTTATCGCTTACATCATGATGGCCGTAGTCAGTATCCCGGCGCAGGCGGTTAACGTTTTGCAGGCCATTTTAAAGCCGGGGCAGGCTATGCCTCAATTATCACTGGTCACCATTATATTATCGGCCGTTTTGCAGCAATTTTTGCAAATTCTGCTGATGATCCCTACCATCGGTTTTTGCCTTTGTTACTTTAACCTTGCGGAGACAAAAGAGGGTACCAGCCTGCTGGACCGGATCAATAAATTCGGCGAGCACAATACCCAGCCAGACCAGCCAACCGAGGAGTACTAATGCTGAAAACTGCCTGCCTGTTTATTTTCATGCTGACGACTTGCGTGCTTTTTGCCGGGCCTGATACTACTGCCGGGCAAAAGGTGCCAAAACTTAAACGGGCGGTTGATACAGTTACCGTCAAAACCAAATCAAAAGCCAAATTAATTCTGGTATTAGATACTACCAGCGTAGACGTGCGCAAACTAAACGGCACCGCGCTTGAAAATTATAAAAAGCGGCCCGAGTTTAAATACGCGGAAGCAGGCTATACCGGCTCATCGCTTTGGACACGCTTTTGGGATTGGTTTTGGAAATGGCTCGATCTGGGTGGCAAAAATGCCGGCAAAACTACCTGGTTCTGGCGCATTCTAAAATATCTGTTTATTATTGGTGGTCCGGCTGCCCTTGTGTTTTTGATCCTGAAACTTTCAGGGATTAACATGCTGGGCTTGTTTCGTAAAAAAGCTTATAGTCCGCTGGCCTATACAACTTCCGAAGAAAACATCCATGAAATTAATTTTGAGACTGAGATAGAAAAAGCAGTAGCCGCTAAGAATTACCGCCTGGCCGTGCGCCTGCTGTATTTACGAAGCCTTAAACAGCTGAGTGATAACGGCCTCATCAATTGGAAGATCGATAAAACGAATACCGACTATGTGAGCGAACTGGCTGATGAAGATCAGCGAGCCGAATTTAAGCAACTTACGCTGCAGTTTGAGTATGCCTGGTATGGCGATTTTTTAATAACCGGCGAATCCTATAAACGGATAAGCCAATTGTTTGGCAGTTTTAAAACCAAAGCGGCATGAAGGATTTTAAAATATATATTGCCGTTGCCTCTGCATGCCTCCTTCTATACCTAATTGCGCAGTACAACCGCCCCAATCCCGTAGACTGGAGCAGCACCTTGTATTTTAATGATAAGATCCCCTTTGGCACCTATGTGCTGTACAACCGGCTGAATGATGTTTTCCCGGAGGCGGAAATTGACAGGAGCAACAGGTCGGCCTACCGCTTTTTTTCCGATTCGACAGTGACCGACAGTGTTGCCGGCAAAAGCACTTTTTTTATTGTCGCTAAAAGTGTAGCATTCAGCAAAGAGGACTATACTGCCATGGTGAAATACATAAGCGCGGGCAACGCGGTATTTATCAGCACCTTTGATTTAGGCGGAAAGCTCCCCGATACGCTTAAATTAAATACCCAAAGCGATTTCAATAAGAAAAGCCCGGGTCTTAATTTTAGCAATGTCAAAATCAGGCAGGCTAAGGATTACCATTTTGATAAACACATCAGCGACCCGTACTTTAGTAAGCTGGATACCGCTAAAGCAACCGTTATTGGCCAAAACTCCGATGGAAAGGCAAACTTTATCAGCTATCAATTTGGTAAGGGTAAATTATTCCTGATGGCCGATCCTTTAGTGTTTAGCAATTACAGCCTGCTTACTCCGCAGGGAGCGGCTTATGCAGCCCGGGTATTATCCTGCCTCCCTGCAGATGCAGATAATGTTTATTGGGATCAGTTCCAAAATCATGATATCCCGGTGGATGAATCGCCGATGCGGGTGTTTTTTAAATATCCTGCCCTGCAGTGGGCTTACTACGTGGCACTGGCAAGCCTGCTTCTTTTTATTGTTTATGAAGTTAAGCGCAGGCAACGCATTATTCCCGTTGTAGAGCCGCTGAAAAATTCTACGCTGGAATTTGTTACCGTGGTAGGCAAGGTATATTACGAACAGCGTAATAATGCCAATATCGCCTCAAAAAAGATCCTGTATTTTGCGGAGAACGTTCGGAATAACTTTGGGCTGAAAACTAATAGTTACAGCCCCGAAAGTATTACCCAATTCGCCGGTAAAACAGGTGTAAACGAAATGTTTGCAGGCGAATTACTCAGGCACATCAATTACCTGCTGCCGCAAAATCACATTACCGATCATGAACTTATTGTACTCAACCAACTAATAGAAAAATTTTATTCCCAATCCGGCTCTTATGGAAAATGAAAACTTTGAACAACGGACAGACCTGGGCAAGCTGAGCAGTGCCGTTGAAAAAATAAAGGCCACGCTATCTAAGATCATAGTAGGCCAGCAGCATGTAATAGATTTGGTGATAGCCGGTATTTTGGCCGACGGCCACATCCTGATAGAAGGTGTGCCGGGTGTTGCCAAAACGCTTACGGCTAAATTGATCGCGAAAGCTATCGATGCTAAATACTCACGCATCCAGTTTACGCCGGATCTCATGCCGTCGGATGTTTTAGGTACTTCCGTATTTAACCCGCAAAACGGCGGGTTTGAGTTTAAGCGCGGCCCCGTTTTTGGCAATATCATCCTGATCGATGAGATCAACCGTGCACCGGCAAAAACGCAGTCGGCGCTGTTTGAGGTGATGGAAGAGCGGCAGATCACAATTGATGGGCACACCTATAAAATGGATGAGCCATTTATTGTACTGGCTACCCAAAACCCGGTTGAGCAGGAAGGTACATACCGCTTGCCCGAAGCACAGTTAGATAGGTTCCTGTTTAAAATAGAGATCAAATACCCAACGCTGGAGGATGAGATTGCCATTGTAACGCAACAGCACCAGCAAAAAACCACCGATCAGCTCAATCATGTAGCGCCTGTTTTAAGTGCTGCAGATATTGTGGCGCTACGGCAGCAGGTGCGGTCGCTATATGTAGAGCCAAAGATCCTGGCCTTTGCTGCGCAGATCATCCACGAAACGCGTAGTAACAGGTCGATATATTTGGGAGGTTCGCCGCGAGCATCATTAGCCGTTGTTAATGCTGCCAAAGCCGTTGCCGCTATAAAAGGGCGCGACTTCGTAACACCCGATGATATTATTTTAGTGGCCGCCCCGGTATTGCGACACCGTATTATGCTTACGCCGGATAAAGAAATGGAAGGCGTATTGCCTGATGATGTGATAGCGCAGATCATCCAAAAAATTGAGATCCCACGATAACTGCCGGTGAAAAAGCTGATCGATCTGTTTTATACCAATCTTTTTTTAACCAACCGCTTGTTTGCGGCACTGGCAGGCAGTGTGGTGTTCTTTGTTTTTTCGTTCTTTTTCCCTTGGCTGGGCGATCTTCCTGGAATCTTCTTTTGGGCCATTGTATTGTTGACGCTTGTAGATCTGCTGATGCTATATCGGTTACCCAATGCTGTTTTTGCCAAACGGCATGCGCCGGAGCGGTTGAGCAACAGCGATGATAATGAATTGGGTATTTATATTGAGAACAGGTATTCATTCGGCATTTCAGTGGGGATCATTGATGAGATACCTGTGCAGTTCCAGAAGCGTGATGTGTGGTTTAAAACCACTTTAACGGCAGGCGAGCACAAACTCATTAACTACATACTAAGGCCGCTTAAACGCGGCGAATATGTGTTTGGCGCCATAAGGGTATTTGCCTGTGGTCCGCTGGGGTTAGTCAGCAGGCGGTATAATTTCGACCAGGCAGAAACGCTGCCGGTTTATCCATCGTTTTTGCAGATGCGCAAATATGAATTACTGGCGATATCTAACAGGTTGAATGAGATAGGGATCAAAAAGATCCGCAGGCTGGGGCAAAGCCTGGAGTTTGAACAGATTAAAACTTATGTGGCGGGAGATGATTACCGCAACATCAATTGGAAGGCATCGGCCAGGCAGGGTACGCTGATGACAAATTCCTATACCGACGAGAAATCGCAGCAGGTGTATTGCATTATTGATAAATCTCGGGTGATGAAGATGCCTTTTGAAAAATTGAGCCTGCTGGATTACGCTATTAATGCCAGCCTGGTACTATCCAATGTAGCATTGCTAAAGGAGGATAAGGCCGGGTTGATCACCATTGCCGAAAAAGTTGGTTCGGTTTTACCTGCCGATAAAAAGCATTCGCAGATCAATAAGATTTTGGAGGTGCTGTACAAAGAGCGCACCCGATATCTCGAAACCAATATGGAGGCACTTTACACAACTATTCGCGGGGTTATAAAGCAGCGTAGTTTGGTGGTATTCTTCACCAATTATGAAAGTATGCCCGCCCTGCACAGGCAACTACCTTTTCTGAAACGGATTGCCCGCTTTCATTTATTACTGGTGGTGTTTTTCGAGAACACCGAATTGAAGCAGTTAACCGAGACCCCTGCCTCAGATGTGGAGGAAGTCTACATAAAAACAATTGCGGAAAAATTTGCGTACGATAAAAAGCTGATTGTAAAAGAATTAGCTAAACACGGCATACAGTCTATACTAAGTACCCCGCAAAATTTGACCATCAACACCATTAACAGGTATTTAGAGTTGAAAGCCAAGCAGCGGATATAGGGGAGTGAGGAGCGGGGAGCGGGAGGCAAGAATCAGGAGCCGAGAATCAGGAGCCAAGAGGCAAGATCAGGAGGAAAGAATCGGTAGCAGTGTTGATCTTGATTCTTGATTCTTGGCTCTTGGTATCTTGACTCTTCTTTTTTGCAGTCTTCTCTCTTGCTATCTTGATTCTTTCTACCTGATTCTTCTCTCCTAGGTTCCCGGCAGTTTAACGCCGGCGGCGGCTAAACCTATTACTATTTTCTCTTGAAGTTCTATTTTGGTAGTCAGAAAGTTTGCGGGTTGCACCCAAACATTGATGGTGTACTTGATGCCGTCGATTTCCAGCGCTACCACGCCTGCACGTGGGGCCGGATCGGGTAGTATGGCCGGGATAGTTTTTATCGCATCATTAATGACTTGTTTTACCTGGTTTACCGGTGCGGCGTAACCCAGTTTTATTTCAAAATCAAGTCGTCGCTTGCCTTCCCGCGTAACGTTTACGATCACTTCATTAAACAGTTTACCATTGGGGATAATTACCGTTTTATTGTCTGCTGTGATCAGCACAGTATAAAAAATCTGGATGGAGGTTACTCTGCCATCCTGCCCCTGTGCCACGATGCTGTCTTCTATCTCAAAAGGTTTTAATAGCAAGATCAACACTCCTCCGGCAAAATTCTGTAAGGTTCCTGATAATGCCAGACCTGCTGCCACGCCTGCCGCGCCAATTACAGTGCTCAAGAAAGTGAGTTGGATACCTACGATATTCAATACTGAAAATACCAGTATAAAATATAGCGCGGTGATGGAAAGGCTTAAAATAAAGGGTTGCAATGAAGAATGAACGTTGCGGGTACTCATTCTTTTGGTGATGCGCATCCTCATGAAGGAGATCACCCAAATGCCGACAAAGAAAAGAATTATTCCGGCTACGTACTTTGGTCCGCTTTCCACAAGCCAGATGTGGATGGTGTGATAAAATTCTTTTAGCTCCATAACAGGAGCCAAAATTAATGTTTTTTTGTTGACTAGCTATACATGGCCACGAATAGCTCAGGGCCTTTAAACAGCACCCATTCTACAATGCGGCTATGAATCTGTGTCTTTTTATTTCTGAGGTTTTTCATAATACTGTGGGGTATTCAAATGCTGTGCCTAATTACAGCATTAGCCCCTGTGTTAACCTAATTACGCTTAATTCTCTTATACGGATCTATTAACAGAGCAAAAAGCTTGTGGATAATGTGTTTAAACGTTTATTTTCAGTTAAAGTCCCTTTAAAAGAAAAAACCCCTGTATACTTTTGTATACAAGGGTCTTAACAAATCCTTTGCAGGACGAGGGGGATGATTACATCATGCCACCCATGCCGCCACCGCCGCCCATTGGAGGCATACCGCCACCTTTTTCATCTTCCGGATCATCTGCTAACACACACTCGGTAGTTAACAGCATTGAAGCGATAGACGCAGCGTTTTCTAATGCTACACGGCTTACTTTAGTTGGGTCGATAACACCGGCACCAATTAAGTTTTCGTAAACATCAGTACGGGCATTGTAACCGAAGTCACCTGTACCTTCTTTAACTTTTTGAACCACGATAGAGCCTTCGATACCAGAGTTCTGGCAAATTTGACGAAGTGGTTCTTCAATAGCGCGACGGATGATCTGGATACCAGTGTTCTCATCGTCGTTAGCACCTTTCAATTCAGCTAAAGCAGCAACTGCGCGGATGAAAGCAACACCACCACCTGCAACAATACCTTCTTCAACAGCCGCACGGGTTGCATGTAAAGCATCGTCAACGCGATCTTTCTTTTCTTTCATTTCCACTTCAGAAGCAGCGCCTATGTATAATACAGCAACACCACCGCTTAATTTAGCTAAACGCTCCTGCAATTTTTCTTTATCGTAATCAGAAGTAGTAGTTTCTATCTGCGCACGGATCTCGCCAACACGGGCTTTGATCAGTTCTGCATCACCATTACCGTTAACGATAGTAGTATTGTCTTTATCGATAGAAATTTTCTCAGCCTGGCCTAACATGCTCAGGTCAGCACTTTCTAATTTGTAGCCTCTTTCTTCAGAGATCACGGTACCGCCTATTAATACAGCGATATCTTCTAACATAGCCTTACGGCGATCGCCAAAACCAGGTGCTTTAACAGCAGCTACTTTCAGTGAGCCACGGATCTTATTTACTACTAATGTAGCTAATGCTTCGCCATCTAAGTCTTCAGCAATGATCAGCAATGGTTTGCCGGTTTGAACTTGTTTCTCCAGGATAGGAAGCAATTCCTTCATTGAAGAGATTTTTTTATCGTAGATAAGGATGTATGGGTTATCTAACTCAACTTCCATTTTATCTGAATTGGTTACGAAGTAAGGAGAAAGGTAACCACGGTCAAACTGCATACCTTCTACAGTTTTAACTTCAGTTTCCGTACCTTTTGCTTCTTCAACAGTGATAACACCGCTGGTTCCAACTTTTTTCATTGCATCAGCAATCATCTCACCAATAACTTCATCGTTATTTGCAGAGATAGATGCTACTTGTTTGATTTTACCGAAATCATCGCCAACATCTTGTTTTTGAGATTTAAGATCAGCAACAACAGCAGCCACAGCTTTGTCGATACCACGTTTCAAATCCATTGGGTTAGCGCCGGCTGCAACGTTTTTGATACCTGCTGTAACAATAGCTTGTGCTAAAACGGTAGCAGTAGTTGTACCATCACCTGCAATATCAGCAGTTTTTGATGCAACTTCTTTAACCATTTGTGCACCCATGTTTTCGATAGGGTCTTTTAATTCGATTTCTTTAGCTACAGTTACACCATCTTTAGTGATGCTTGGTGAGCCAAACTTTTTATCGATAATTACGTGACGGCCTTTTGGGCCTAACGTTACTTTTACTGCGTTAGCCAAAATATCAACACCGCGTTTTAAAGCGTCGCGTGCCTCAACATTGTATTTAACTTGCTTTGCCATATTTGTTTTAAGTTTTGAATTAGTAAATTATTGAATTAGTGATTGACTTTGTTCCGGATAATGAATTAGGAAGCTTACTCACTAATTCAGTCATTCGGGCATTCACTAATTATAGCACCGCGTAAATATCAGATTCGCGCATGATAAGATACTCTTTACCGTCAAGAGTGATCTCGGTACCGGCATATTTGCCATATAAAATTGAATCGCCAACCTGGGCGGTCATTGGGATCAATACGCCAGACACATCTGCATATTTGCCCGGACCAACTGCTACGATAGTTCCTTTTTGTGGTTTTTCTTGTGCTGTTTCAGGAATGTAGATACCTGAAGCGGTTTTAGTTTCAGCAGCTGCGGCCTCAACAACCACTCTATCTGCAAAGGGTTTAATGTTTAATGACATAGTACTATTAATTTGAATTTATAATTTTTAGTTTACGTTGATGGGAATCACATCAATTATGCCAAGGGTTTAAAAAGGCCTTGATTGGCATGTTTTTCTGTTGTATTGTCAGCCATTTGTCTGCTTGCCAGCCGACCGTAACATTAAGTTAATAGCCGCGTGTCATCGTGTCAGGGCGTAAACAATAAAGGCCCTGAATATTCAGGGCCTTTAAAAGCTATTTTAAAAACGTAATGATTATGGTTTTTTCGGTGCTGGTGTTGTAGCCGGCAAGTTCAGCGGAGCAGCTGCCGGAGCTGATGCACTTGGCTTAGATGCGTTCTGAATTAGTTTCTTTGTTTCTGAATCATCACCTCTTTGTGCGCCACCTTTAACAGATACATTAATGATCAATGATAAAACCATAATGCTGATAGCCAAAACCCAGGTGCCTTTTTCAAGGAAATCGCCGGTTTTTTGTACACCCATTAATTGAGATGAGCCTGCAAAATTTGATGATAAACCACCGCCTTTAGGGTTCTGTATCAAAACAATAAGGCCTAAAAGCACGCATATAATGATGGTGATAATGATTAAAACTAGGTACATTTCTTTATTTATTAATTGATTTTCTTTTCTAACTGTTCAATCCGGGATGCAAAGTAAAGCTTTTTTTCCGGGATTTTCAACTGCAATTTTTTATAAGTAGCTATGGCTTTATGATATAGCATCTGGTCGCCGTAAATACGGGCCAGTGTTTCAGTCACCATAATATCCTGGTCCTCGGAACTCTTCTTGGCCTTGTTTTCATTATCCAGTTTGTCGGCGGCTAATGGCTTGATGTGCGGATCGGTATGAATAAAACGCTCGATGATCACGTCTTCTTTTTTATCCGGATCAAATGCAATTTGAGGTGGTTCTGCATCGCCGATGCTGCTAACCGAGGTAAGGCTGAATATATTAGCATAATACTGCTGCTGCAATTCATCCGGAATTGGCTTTTGCACCAAAGTTTCCTGCGATGGATTAAACTCAGGCCTAAATGGGCTATTGGGCGGTGTCGGCGTAGCGGCTACATAAGGCTGCGTTGTGCCGGCATGTTCCTTACGGGTTTTATCCAGCCACCACATAAAACTGTACGGCAGCGATTCATCGTTATATTTGGCAACCACATCAGGTTCATGTTCTGGTAAGGCTGCCTGCTGAGCAGGTAATTCTGCTGGCGCAACAGATATGGCAGCCGCCTGTGGTGCAACCTCAGCGATGGGTGCAACAGGAATGTCAGCTGCCGGTGCATTTTCTTCAGCTGGAGGGGTTGCCGGTACATCTGCAGTGCGCGGTGCCTTGATCCCGCTGCGTAACTCATCAAGCTTTTTATCGAAAGACAGGTAGTCAGTAGCAGCTATATTGCCATAGATCAGCCTTTCAGTTTCATCGTCTATAAAGCTTTGCTGGGTTGCTATCTCTCCTGAGCCCGCATCTAATGGAATTTCATTGCCGGCTGAAGAATCTTCAGCAAATTTGTTTCCAATCGTTACAACACCTATTTCATCAATACTTACAATCTCGTCAAAAACCTCATCATCAATATCATCGGAATGATGGAATACATTTTCGGTACGATAGTGATCAAATGAAGATACTTCTCCAAGTTTTTCATTATCGGGTGCTTGCAGTGCGGCATCAAATCCGGCCTGCTCATAACCGGAAAGCGAATGATCGTAAGTTGCCACTTTAAAGGCTTCAACAGCCACTGGCGTTACAGGGGCTTGCGGGGTTATTGCATCTACAGGTTCTAAAGTTTGTTCCGGCTGCACAGCAGTTTCAACGCCCGTTGCCTCATCGATAGTAATTTCTGTCATGGGCTCTGTTTGCCATTGGTATACAGGTACGGCAATTTCCGGTGCGTCTTCCAACTTTGACATGTCCCAAGGATCGTAAAACGGATCCTCGTCATCCTCTGCCTCATTCGATGGCTGATGCCATTGATAAATCACAGGTTCCGGAGCAATATTTGGCGGTTCTACCTCCGTCACCGGCGACGTTGTCTCAGCTTCTTCTGGCTCAAAAGATTCAACCTCCGGTGAGTTTAACCCTAAGTTTTGCGTGTCAGTGTTTGGTTTACTTTCAATCTGCTGCGGTATTTCGGTTTCGGGCTGTGCCGGTTCGGCTGTAATAGCTTCATAAGCCTCTAAAGTCACCGGGGCAATATAATCCTGTACAGGTTCCTGGTAATTATCGTCTTCGGTATGTGGCGGAAGTGCAGGAGGATTGTCTGTTTCTGCTGCTACTTCTTCATTTAACATTACCAGGGCGGCGGGTTGGGAAAGATCCTGCGTAATTAAACTTTCGTTTTCCGCAACCGGTGCTTCGCTTAGCTGTGCAGACGGTTCGGCCTCGGCAATCTGGCCAATATTAAAGTAGTTTTCAGGATTGGAAAATTGTTTGTCATTTAACGAGATGTTGATCCTTTCGCGTGATACGGGCAGCAAGCCATCCGGATCATACATGATCTTGTGAAGCGCTTTAGGGCTGAAATAAGCTGAGGCCTTATTCATATCGGCTGTTGCTGCAGACCGGGCAAACATAACCTGCAGCAAACCGCTTTGCGGGTTATCCTGTACCAAACGTTCCAGCGTGGTTCTGTACAACTGGCCATTTTCGGCCGGATTGGCCAGCAAATCCCACAAAATTTCTTTATGCCTGTTATTTATGTTTTGATCCACTTCGTTAAAACTATAAATTGCTTACCAATTATTAAAAGCCTTATTGAAAATATCTTCAGTTAGCTGCTTATTGATATCCTGTATCAGCGCCTGCTCCTGGGAATTAATATCGCCTGTGAAATTTGCAAATCGGCTAAATGTTTGCTCAAAACTAAGCTTTTTATCGGCATCATAAACGAATTTTACGTTTACCGTAATGGTTAAGCGGCTGGCACCTGCTATTGGCGCTGTATTATTATTGGTTGCCTCGATTGATATTGGTGCAATGGTATAGCCGACAATAGCACCTGATAGGCTTGCCTTACCCTCACCGCGCACAATGCTGATATTGGTTTGCGTACGAATGCGGTTCTTTAACGCTTCGGTGAATTGCTGACTGAGCGTATTTACAACCAGCGGAGCATTATTTTCAAAATACTGGATGTTGATGGTAGTGAGATCAGGCGGGATAGCCGAACCATTTAACGATATTTTGTACGAGCATGAGTTAAATACCATCATGATTGCACCTAACAACAGCGCGCTAAAGAAGAGTCTTCTTATCATATACTATCGATAACTATAAATTTAACTCTTTAATTTTACGATACAAAGTACGTTCTGATATGCCCAGCTCATTGGCGGCAAGCTTACGTTTTCCTTTGTGTTTTTTTAACGCCTTACGAATCAGGTCCGACTCTTTATCTATTAACGACAGCGATTCTTCTACTTCTTCCGCATCCTGCGTAATATTGAAAGCATCGGTATTGCTGGTGTTATTATTGCTGGCTGTGTTGTTATTAACGGGTTGTTGTAAAGTAAATTGTGGCTCTTTAAAGTTACTCGGCGGCAATTCTATATCGCGGTATAACTGGTTTATGGTTTGCGAATGGTTTTGATAGTTGGTGCTAACGCCGCCGTGTTCTATAATATCGGCTACCAGCTTTTTTAGCTCCACCATGTCACGTTTCATATCAAAAAGTACTTTGTACAGGATATCCCTTTCAGAAAAGTCTTCTTTAGGCTGGTTATCCAGGCGCATTGGCAGGTTGCTGCGGCCGGTTTCATGCGGAATATAGGTAAGCAGGGTAGCTGCCGTAATTACGCGGTCGCGTTCCAGCACAGCAAGTTGTTCTGCCATGTTCTTTAACTGGCGCACGTTACCCGGCCAGGTGTAGTTGGTTAGTACCTGCTGTGCATCTTCATCCAGCTGGATAGGCGGCGAGCGGTATTTAGCAGTAAAGTCTGATGTGAATTTACGGAACAACAAAAATATATCTTCCTTCCTGTCCCGCAGTGGTGGAATGCGCAAAGGCACAGTGTTTAGCCTGTAGTACAAATCCTCACGGAATTTACCCGCTTTTACCGCATCATATACATCTACATTGGTAGCAGCAATAACACGCACATTAGTCTTTTCTACTTTGGATGATCCTACCCGGATATATTGCCCCGATTCCAGAACGCGCAGTAAGCGTGCCTGGGTACCCAAAGGCATTTCGGCTATTTCATCTAAAAATATGGTGCCGCCGTTTACGGTTTCAAAATAACCTTTACGCTCGCCAACGGCACCGGTGTATGCCCCTTTTTCGTGCCCAAATAATTCAGAGTCGATAGTGCCTTCAGGTATGGCTCCACAATTAACCGCTATGAACGGGCCATGTTTCCGCGGGCTCATTTGGTGGATGATGTGTGAAAACACCTCTTTACCACTACCACTTTCGCCGGTAATTAAAACCGAAATATCGGTAGGCGCTACCTGGTTAGCTATATTTATTGCCCGGTTAAGCAGCGGCGAATTGCCGATGATCCCAAAGCGCTGTTTAATTTCTTGTATTTCCATGCTTAATAAGATGCAAGAATCAAGAAGCCAAGAGACAAGAAAAAAAGACTTGCTCCACCAATCTTGATTGAGTTAATCGTTTCCATTCAAAATATATTCCCTAAAAGAAAATATCATCTTTTGAACCTCAACCACCAACGCTAAACATTCATTTAATTTTTCTTTTGAGCCATATGCTCTTCTTTCACAAATCAGTAATTGTGTTTCTACTTCAAATGCTGAAGTTAAGGCTGTTGTTAAAAATTCACCAAAATGAATTTTCGTCCTTTTTCCAGATCCCTCCGCTATATTGGATGGGATTGAGCAGGAACATCTGTTGAGTTGATCGATAAGATTAAAGCGTTCGTCGGGCGGCAGACCCTTGCAATATACATGGGTAAAGTCGGTCAAGTCCATGGATCTTTGCCATATTTTCAAACTCTTAAAATTATGTCTCAACTTTTTTCAGATATTTATCCTTTAGTTTTTGCTGATCTATCTACTTCCTTTTCTTGACTCCTGATTCTTGACCTCTTCCCTCTATTCCAATATTCTTCCTATCAGCGTTGCAGATGTGGTGCGTTCAACTAAAACGTTTGCATACTGCCCCGGTTTGTAATCTTCCCGTACCGGGAAGATCACCATCGCGTTTTGATCGCTTCGGCCGCAATAATCATTGTTAGATTTTTTGGAGAAGCCTTCTATCAGTACTTTTTCCACCCTGCCGATACGTGCCTGCATCCGGTAGAACGAATACTCCTGCTGTTTGGCAACGATCTGCGCTAAGCGGGATTGTTTGATTACCTCCGGGATATCATCTGCATAGCGTTTGGCTGCTAACGTTCCCGGGCGCTCACTGTATTTAAACATATACGCAAAATCATATTTTACGTAGTCCATCATGCTTACGCTATCATTATGCTCTTCATCTGTTTCGGTACAAAAACCGGTGATCATATCTGTAGAGATGGCACATTCCGGTATGATCCGGCGGATAGCATCTATCCGGTTGATATACCACTCGCGGGTATAAGTACGGTTCATCAGCTCAAGCACGCGGCTATTGCCACTTTGCACAGGCAGGTGTATGTAATTGCAAATGTTATCGTATTTGGCTATGGTATAAAGCACCTCGTCGGTAATATCTTTTGGATGCGAGGTAGAGAACCTCACCCGAAGTTCCGGACTAACCAGTGCAACCATCTCCAGCAGATTTGCGAAGTTGACAATCTTTATTTCCTCACCAACTTTAATTTGCTCAATGCCTTCTGCCGGTTGTCCGCTCCATTTATATGAATCCACGTTTTGCCCCAGCAGGGTTACCTCACGGTAGCCCTTATTGAAAAGGTCGGTACACTCGGCAACTATAGATACGGCATCGCGGCTACGTTCGCGGCCGCGGGTAAATGGTACCACGCAAAACGAGCACATGTTGTCGCATCCCCGCATAATTGATACAAATGCATTGATGCCGTTGCTGTTTAAACGCACCGGACTGATATCGGCATAGGTTTCTTCGCGGCTCAGTAAAACGTTTACCGCACGCTGCCCGCCATCTACCTGTTCTATCAAATTAGGCAAGTCGCGGTAGGCATCGGGGCCAACTACTACATCTACCAATTTTTCTTCTTCTAAAAACTTTGCTTTTAAACGTTCGGCCATGCAGCCCAAAACGCCTATTACCATTCCCGGATTTTTAAACTTGGCACCGGCAAATTCTTTTAACCGGTTACGCACCCGTACTTCGGCATTTTCGCGAATAGAGCAGGTGTTAATAAAAACCACATCGGCATTATTAAAATCATTAGTGGTTTCAAAACCCTTTTCAGAAAGTATCGAAGCAACGATCTCACTGTCAGAAAAATTCATGGCGCAGCCATAACTTTCTATATACAGTTTTCGACCGTTGTTTTTACCAATAACAGGTTCCAGCACCAAAGCTTCGCCCTGCCTGCTTTCGTCATGCGCCTTGTCCGGAATAAGCAAATCCATTGTATCCATCATAATTGAGGAGCAAAAATACAAATTTTTAGATAAAGATGTGACAGTTTGTCAGCGGTTAACAAAATGAATAATTTGTTGTTAAATACTAATACATCAAAAAGCCAGCTATCAAATAACCGACAAAACAACTATAATGGGCAATAGATTATTCGCACACAGGTGGCAAAAAATTGCGGCAATTATTTTGCTTTCCCTATTAGGCCTAACGCTTGTGGTCGGCGCTTTTATAAACTTTTATCTTTCGCCTATACTAGTCGGTAAGATCAAGGCCGAGGTAGCAAAAAGCAGCGATAATCTCTATCATATTGATATCAAAAGTCTGGATTTTAGCCTCTTTAAAGGCAAAGCAGTTTTGCACGATATCAGGTTGCAAGCTGATACCAATGTGTACAACCGGAAAAAACTGGCGGGTAATGCGCCCAATAACCTGTATGAACTGCATGTAGACCGCTTGGTAATTAGCGATCTGCATCCGTTTACGCTTTACTTTAAAAAGAAACTAAACATTGGCCTTATCACTTTAAATAAGCCTGATCTGATCCTGACTTACCATCGCAATCAGACAACTAATAAGGATACAAAAGATAGCCGTACCCTTTGGCAAAAGATCTCCAAATCCCTTAAAGTAATTAATGTTGGTGAAATACGGTTTGATGAAGTAAAATTGGTGTATAAAGACTACGCTCTACCTAAAGTTGCTGTATCGCAGTTTAAAGAACTCAATTTAAAGGCGGTTGATCTGCTAATTGATTCCGCCACCCAAACCGACACTTCCCGTTTTTTTTATTGCAAAGATGTAATAGCAGAACTGCATAATTATAAGAGCCGGTCTGCCGATGGCATGTATAATTTTAGTGTTAAATCGGTAAAGCTTTCTACCCAAACAGCGCTGTTAACCGTTGCAGGGGTCAACTTACAACCCGCAGATCATATGACCTTCTTCAAGAAACGGCAGGACGATCTGATGCTGTTGAAACTGAACACGGTCAGTTTTAATAATTTCGATTACCTGAACTTCCAGAAAAGCCAGGAACTGGATGTTGCCCGCATTGTAATTGATAAGGGTGAATTTGAGATTTTCAGTAATTATAACGGACAGCTAAAATCATCAGACAGGGTGGTTACTTTCCCCAACTGGGCACTCCGGAACCTGGTAAAGACAAATGTAAATGCAGATACGTTGGATCTGAAGCAGCTCCGCTTTACCTATAAAGAATATAATAAAAAGTCAAAAAAGACTGGCGTTATCTTTTTTACCAGCACTAATGGGCGGTTCTTAAATATGACCAATAAACAGGAGTTACTAAAAAGGAATGCCAACTGTACAGCTAACCTAACCAGCTATTTTATGGGTAAGGCGAAATTTAAGCTGCGCTTTGATTTTAATTTACGCGATTCTGCTTACAGTTATAGTTTCAACGGCGGCTTAGCGCCAATGGATATGAAACTTGTTAACCCGGCAATTATGCCTTTATCCCTGGCCAAAATAACGTCGGGCCGAGCCAAAAGCTTGTACTTCGCTATTCATGGCAATCAAAACGTGTCCTCGGGCAAAGTTTCGTTTTTGTATAATGATCTGAAAGTTGACCTGCTAAATGCCGACTATTCTAAAAAAACGCTGCTTAGTGCACTCGCCAACACGATAATTTTAAAGCACGACAACCCTGATGACGGCAGCACTACTCCACGCACAGCAAATTTTTTATTTATCCGGCCAAAAAACTTCCCCTTTTTTAAAACGGTATGGCAGTCATTATTAAGCGGTATAAAGCCTTGTGCTGGCATTGGCCAGTCTGAAGAAAAGAAATTCGACGAGCAAACTAACGGTAAAACCGAAAAAGAGCAGGAGAGATTGCTTAAGGATGCCACGAAGCGAAAGGAGCAGTTGGATAAAGATTTTAAAAAGGAACTAGAGAAACGGCGAAAAGAAGCTAAGAAAAAGAGTTGAGATTGTTGGGAAGACTAAATACCGGCAGTCGAAGCCGCTGTTTCATTTCGGCATGCTACTGTAACAACAACTTCAGGTTTATCCCAAAATTAGTAAACGATGTATTGAACGTTTGCGAGGTATACGGCTTGGTGATATTACTGTCGTAAAACAGGCTTAGATTAAAGCGCTGATTAATTACATAATCTATCGATGGGCGCAGGGTAATATTCTTGGCACCGGATGAGATCTCTGCCGCTGCAATATCTGCCCGGTAAATAAGCGTTTTGTTATCACGTACCGCCACATCCAATTTAAAATTTATATCATTATTGGTTTTGGCGCCTGTGCCGAAAAGACCAAACGGCATCCGGAAGTTCTTGGGGCGATAACCAAAGCCGAAAACAATAATGTTCTCTGCCTGCTCTGCAAGCTGACTGTTCAGTAAACTCAAGCTCAGCGAGCGGGTTTTGCGGAACTCAAGATTGGCCGTCATGCTGTTTTTGAATCGAACATCGGCACCTAACAAAGGCACAAACTGTTCGAAAATGCTTACCTGGGTCATTTGGTAAAACGGAAGGAAATCGGTATTGGCATCCCTTGAACTTACTGCACCATTTGCCGCCTGGTATTGCAGCAGCGTAGTGTACCCGTTTACGTTATACGATGAACGGTAGCCGTGCCTTAAATCGAAAGAATCGAAAAGCTCTGTAAAAAATGGCATCTTACTTAGGCCGTTATAGGTGATCTGCCAGTTTGGGATTGGGATATCCGGAAATTGGCTCAATGATGAGCCGCTTGCACTTTTGCCGGTATAAGCCGCCAGGAAAGCAGGAACCAAAACGTTTTGCGCATTTGGCCCGTAACCATCCACATATCCATCGGTAACTACACCTGTAGAGTTTGGATTGGTAACCCCCAACCGTTTGGAGATGACGGTCCTGTTAGCCAGGAATTGCTGGAACGTAGTAGAGGTATTATTAACGCCGCTGGATTTGGAGAAAGCAGTTGATAATGATAGAATAGATACACTGTATGTGCCGCTGGTTACGGGGCTTAAATTTTCTATGCTGTTGGTTGTGGCCAGGTATTTAAAGTTAGTTTGATAATTACGATCCTGCGTTTTAAAGCCGATGAGTTCAATCCGCAGGTCTTTTATGGGTTCAATAATGCTCCGCAGGCGTAAGTCTGAGTTATAAGTTCTCACGAATAGCTGGTTTTGCAGCGTATCGGTAGTTATCCAGCCATTTGCCACGGCTTTATCCCGCAAGTCTGTTTGGCTGCCCAGCAAGAAACCAATGCCCGGAGCACTGTAATTAAAATCCTGCCCAAAAAAGTTGGAAAGGGGCAGGTAACCGGGCAGGAAGGTTCCTTCCGTACGCGTATAAGTACCGGTTACACTTTTTATGCTGGTGAGCAGCCCTAAGATCAAACCCTTGGCGCCGCCATTGCTGGTATTAGTTTTACGCAACGCTACAAACTTGTTGTATAAGGTAACAAAGTTCAGCGTTGGGTTCATTTGTATGGTGCGCGAATTTTGGATGCTGTTACCGATGTTGTAGTCGGGATTGCTGATCGCAAATTCCGGTTGTGTTTGCCAGTTAAAGTGGGTGCTGTACCGCGCTATCAGGGCCGTCCAGTCTAAGCCAGGTACCTTATTTATTGGCGTGGTATAATTAAAGTTAATGGTGTGATTATAGTTTGTGGTGCGGCCTAGTCGTTTTAAATTTTCCCATAGCGTATCACGTTTTAAGCCGTTGATGCGCCCGGCCGGTTCATCTACTACCGAAAGATTTGTTGCATCAATATCCATCTGCAGCGATTTGGATAGGTTCCAGCCGATGCCATAAACACGTGTAATGTTAAAGTTCTTGTTGAAGGTGGTTGGGATAGGAATAAAATTATTCGGATCGTTATTACGGAGCGTATTTTCCGAATAATACCTGTCGAAATTAATGCTGAAGTTTAACCTTGATGGCAATATGCTGAAGTTGATATCCCGCGCCAGCGCCAGCAAATTACTTTTAATGATCTTGGAAAAAGGCGAGTAGTACCTAGGCTGGTTGCTATAATTGTAGGCCAGGCTTACCCGGTAGGTTTTCGCATAATCGTTGGCTACTATAAAATCATGGTGGGTATATTCGGTGTAGGCGTAAGTAGCATTAAAGTTTTCAATATCATAAACCCTTACCGGTGCGCTTGGGTTGGTACGTTCTTTATGTACGTTGGTAAAGTTGATGCTTTTGCGCATGGTGTAATCCACAGATACATTACGGATAGAGTCTCTTGCCTGAGAGGTTGGCGCGGCAGCTAATGTTTTTTTCAGCTCCACATCGGGCGATTGCGGATCGTACTGCGGGGTAGCCACGGCGTTGCTGATGTTGACATAAGCCGGGATCTTGATGCCGCTTTTTGCCGGGAAAAATTTGCCGAGCTCTACACTGCCCGATACATCGTAGATCTGGTTGTCGCTTCGGCTCCTGTCGCTCACCCGTGAATCCAGCGAACCAAATCCTATGGTACTTTTACTGCCTGATACGGTGATGTTGGCAAAATCTGCCAGGGCGAAATCGGCACGCGCTGTTGCTGCCCAGCCGCCGCGCTGGTCAAAATCGGTTAGTCGCAGCTCATCAAACCAAACCGTACCGGTTTTATCCAGGCCGTCGTCCGCGCTGGTATTAGTGCCTCTGTATGGGTTGCGTACGCCCATCATGATGGTGCGCAGTCGGCTCAGATCCGGCTGCCCCTTTATGGTTACTTTATTTTGGCCATCGGTGTAAACAAACGGTGTGGTAAATGGCCATGGCACGCCGTTGAGCTTGGCATTGTTACGGGCCAGCTTGGCACTGGTTAACAGGTCCAGCGTTAAGTTAAGTTCGTTAGTAGCCGGCCAAATGGTGCCGGGATCCCGGGTGCCCGATGGGGTAATAGCCAGCGGAATTTCGTATTCGTAGTAGTTGTCCTGATAATCGACCCCCAAACGTACAAAAGCATTGATATCTTTATCCTTCAGCTGGTCGCCTTCGGCATGTACAAACATCTGGATCTTTTTGTATGACCGCAGATCGTTAAAAAAAGTACGGAATGCGGCTCTTGAATAACCATCGCGCAGATCACTCACATTTAAAGAGAGCGACTGCTCGTTCAGCCTGGTATCTGATTGCAGGTTATTGTAATTCCGCTGGCGGTTAATTCCCGGCGGTACCACGTAAGGAATGGGGGTACGGTTACCATTTTCCTCTATATTAACTGCCTGCACGTCCAGCACAGAATTATCTACCACCGGGTTGGCAATAGCCGGATCGGCAATAACGTTTAGCGGGTTTTTTTCGGCATTAAAGCTGCGCCATTCGCCACGCACCAGCTGCATAGTGGCAAAACGCAAAATAGAGGTGTCGGCAAAGTTGGTCATGAACATCCGCATAAAACGGATGGCCTTAAAATCCTGGATGTTGCCTACTTTGCTTTGGTAATCGGTAATGGGGATGCGGAACTGGTACCAGGTAACCGGTTCAGTTTGGCCATTCGGTAATTTTACATTCGAAGTTACCTTATCGCTGATATAGTTCTGGCCAACTTGCATATCCTGCGGGCGGATAGAGACGCGGTACTGGAAGTACTCGTCGGTTTGGCTCATGTTATTATCGCGGTTAATGTCTTCACCATCCGGCAGGGAAGTAGAAGCAGATGTTTGCAGACCCAGTTCTGCCTGTGATTGTTCGGCTGTTTTAGAGTTGCCATCAGTGCCGTTATAGCGGCTGTAACGCTCTAAAATACCCGCTCTGGCCTGGTCCAGTGCCGGGCCCTGGTAAAACTGGTAATCATCTGATGAAGGATCTGCTTTAAAAGCAGTGGCAGCCTGCGGGTTCAAAACGGTGGTAACCTGGTTTACCACAGGCGCAAACTTGGTTTGCTCGTCGGTATCATTCAGCCCGTCTAAACCAACATCCTGTAAGCGCCGGGAGTCGGGGTTATTGTCGAAAGCGTTGATCACCGGCTGCAATTTAGATACCCGGCCCCAGTTGGTTTCGTCAGTTTTATCGGTAGAACCATCAACCGGGAGACCGTTCTCCAGGCTTTTGCGTCCATCTTTTAAAATATCTTCGGAGAGGCTGCCCAGGTTGAAATAAAGATCACCACCCTGTGAGGCTGGTTTGTAAATAAACGGGTCCAGCACCCAGAATTCGATATAGCCCACATTCAGCGATTCAAAATCGTTGGTTTCCAGCTTGCGGAACATACCGCCCCAGCGGGTTTTAGGATTCTGCAGGCTACCGTCTGAATTGATGCCGCTGGTGCTATAATTATATTGACCACGAACGCTTGGATAATAGGCAAGGTTAAGCGTAGACAGGGTTAATGGCTGCCCTGTTACCGATTGTTTGTAAGGGAATACCTCCTGCTCAATTACCTGCCTTGCATAATGGTTAGAAAGATCGGTACGGGTTACCGGGATGGTGTTAGAGTTGGTATAAAATATCGGGTCGATATTGTAAAAGGCCAATCGGGCGCGGTTAAAGCCATAGCTTAAGTCGTCAAAAAGCTGCGACTCCGGAAACATCTGCGGGGTACCAGAGATCTGCCAGGCATTGGCGCTCTTGATATCGATCACCGAGCGGCTATTCTCGAAATCGTCCAGATAGGAAGTGCCATTCTTTGATCCTGCAAAGTTTAGGGCACTAGGGCTACCCGGCATTAGCCGCGCAAACTCACCACTTAAATTGATAGTTGATGGCGCTTTAGTATTAATAAATGGAATTTTATCAACCAACCGGGTTAAAAACCTGGAGCTGGAACTGTAGTTGGCATCAAAACCAAAAATGGAGTTGGAAATGGATTCTTCACCTACCAATTCGTTTTGGGTAATGGGCTGCTCGGTAAGGTGCATGTACGTGGCGCCAAGTGCCAGTTTGCCACTTGCGCGATAGTCCAGCCGGGTACCATACAGGGATTTCTGCTGTACGCCGAATAGCTCGTTGTTCTCTATCTTAATATTAATGGGTTGGCCTGATGATAACAATGCCTGGTTTAAAACCCGGATGCGGCCGGCGCTGTAATCAACCGTGTAGTCGGCACCCTCGCTGAGTTTTAAATTACCTGCCGTAACCACCACCGATCCCTGCGGGATATTTACAGCGTTGAGCTGGTACTCTGAGCCCTGGGTTGAAGTGTAAGTGCCTTTAATGAGATAGCGGTTGAGTTTGGGAAAAAACTGCTGCGCAATAGTTTTAGTAGAATCGTAAAGTGGCTGGTATACGTAGCGGCTCACCAGGTCCGTTTCCGTAGCGGTAAATTGTTTAGCCAGGTCAGATCCAAAGGGCTCCAGCACCGGAAACATGATGCGGCCGTTTTGCGAATCGATCGTGATCCCTTCTAAAAAATCGAAATAGCCATCCGGGCGTTTATCGCTTTGCTGATCCAGGTTATCTACCCCGGTAAGCTGCAGCCAGCGCTTGCTCCTGGTATTCGCGCCCTCGTCCATAATCGTTTTTTCTATGCCCGATTTATCATCGAGACGGCTGATGTTGAGTTTAAAATTGGTTGGACTGATCCCAAATGCTCCCAGGGAATAGATGTTTTTCATCATCAGATCCCAGGTGGGCAAATTAGTTTTCAGCAGCTCATTCTTCAGTAACTTTACAAAAAGGGATTTGGGGGTGGTTGGGTCTACAGGCACATCGCTGCTGAACTCACCCACCTGGTACTGCTGGCCGTTGTATGAATATTGGTACGCCACTGCCAGTACCTCATCATTGTTTAAGGGGTAGTTGAGTGATATATAACCTAACTGCGGATGTAGCGTGTATTCCTTATCGGTTAGTTTACGGGCGTAGGTTAGCTTTGAATAGTTATCGGTACCGCCGGTAGCGCGGAAGTAGTTGGCCACATCATTAGCATTGGTGATACGGGCATTAGCCGGTAAACCCTGTAATAATGAGTTAGACTGCTGCGTAAAGCCCGGCCCCTGGAAACCTGCCGGCAAACCACTGAAACCGCCGCCCCCCTGCACTAATGATGTGTTGTAAGGCCTGTTCTCACCTAAATCTAAAAAGGCTAAGATGTCCCGGCTGTCGGTAGTAACGTTTGTACGGTTGGTGGTCCAGACTTCAATTTTAGTAATGTTGATGTTGGAACTGATGATGGGGATATTGGCCAGCGCCCGGTTGTAATTATTGCGAAAATACTGCGACAGGAAATAGTGCTTGTTCGACTCATAATCTGCCGGGGTAAGGGCGATGTTACCCTGTTGCGACCCATTGGTGATGGTTATGTTTTTGGACTGCGAGCGCTGCTGCGATAAAATGCTGGTAATATCCAGCCTGCCAAACTTCAGCTTGGTTTTGATACCAAACAAAGCCTGGCTGCCCGTAATAAGGGTGGTATTAAGCGGCATGCTTACGGTACCGGCTTCTATTTTTTGAATGATCTCATCCGGATGGCCGGTGTAATCCAGCTTGATCTGGTTCTCAAACTGGAACTGCGCCTCGGTATTGTAATTAGTGCTGATCTTTAATTTGTCGCCGATATCGCCGGTTACATTGAGTTGAATACGCTGATCGAAGTTGAAGTTGAACTGGCTGCGCTGTCGGGTATTGAAAAGCGGGTTCTCGTTTTTATTGATCTGCCCCGCCAAAATAACTTCAGCCGATCCTTGCGGACGAATGTTGATATTCGAGCTGCCAAAGATCTGCTCGAACGTTTTGCTGCGCACCTTTATCTGCGGGATGAAACCCGGCTGCTGCGAATCATACGCGTAATTATCTGCCAGCTGCCGATAATATTCGCGCTGCACACCTTTTTGCTGCAGTTTTAAATACTCATCAAAAGTTAAATACAAAGGGGGGCGGTAAAGCAGGTTCCCTACACGCTCATACAAAACATATTTGTTGGTTGCTGCATCATATTCAATGGTGCGCACCAAGCCGGGAGGATCAAAATCAAAAATTCCCTGCCGGGCCAGTTGATTGCGGGTTTGTGTAAGTTTAGGTGCGTTACTTAACGGTGCCGTATTTCTGGGCCTTGTAGTGTCTGCCGGCGCCACTGTCGGTGGCTGGTTATTAACTTGTTGTGGCTGCTGCCCCGGGAGCTGCTGTGTGCCGTTTTGCTGCCCCGGAGGCCTTGGTATGGGCGTTTGCCCCGGAATTTGTTGTTGTTGCGATGGTAAGGTCTGCGCAATAAGTTTCCCCGATCCACATAACGTGAATAACAAAAGAGTACCCGTAAAAAGTTTAAAGGTAAAATTTCTAACCAAGGGCTGTTATTTATTTCAGGTAATTATAAGCTTTTTAACGCAAATTTAATTAATTGTTCTACAGTTAAAACGCCGGTGTTTTTGTCAATTTGCTGGTCCAGTACTTTTTCTGCAACATTTTTGGCAAACCCAAGCATAACTAATGCCGATAGCGCTTCGTCCTTCACCGTTTTTAGCGCCGGCATTGTTGTTAAAGTGTCCGGTCCCTCTTTCTTCAGTTTATCCTGAAGTTCTAAAATAATACGTTGTGCAGATTTGGGACCGATGCCCTTTATCCGTTGAATTAAAGTTACGTTACCCTGAACAATGGCAGCCTGGATTTCGGCAGGAGTAATGCTGGATAGCATCATCCTCCCTGTATTTGGGCCTATACCCGAAATGGATACCAGGTGAAGAAATAACCGCCGCTCGCCTTCATCGGCAAAGCCGTATAAAGTGTGCGCATCTTCCTTCACATGCAACCAAACGTACAATTTAACCCTTTCAGTATCGCCAAGGCGGGAAAAAGTATTCAACGATATGTTGAGATGATAGCCAACTCCGCCGGCATCAATAACAACGTGCGCGGGGCTTTTAAAGGCAAGTCGGCCATCAATATAATCGTACATAAACTATTTAACTTTTACTTTTTTAACGGCAGCCTGTGTACGGGCTTTTTCTTGTGCATCAAGTACGGCAATGGTGACCATGTTTACAATTTCCCGTACCGAACTACCAAGCTGCAATACGTGTACAGGTTTTTTCAGGCCCAGCAAAATGGGGCCTACCGCCTCGGCACCGCCAATCTCCTGTAGTAATTTATAAGCGATGTTACCGGATGCCAGCCCCGGGAAGATCAGTGTGTTTGCGGGTTTACCGTTTAGCGTAGAAAACTCGAAATTATCCTTCAATAATTCGGGGTTAAGCGCAAAGTTGGCCTGCATTTCGCCATCCACAACCATGTTGGGATATTTCTCGTGCAGAATGCGTACTGCTTCAGCAGATTTCTCGGGTATCTCTCCCTTATTCGATCCAAAATTGGAGTAGGATAATAAGGCCACACGTGGCTTAGGAATAAAATAGGATACCGCTTTTTCTACCAAGACTGTAATATCCACGAGTTCTTGCACGGTTGGATTAATGTTTACGGTAGTGTCACCAAAAAATACGGGCCCTTTTTGCGTCAGCATCAGGTACATCCCGGCAACGCGGTTTACACCCTCTTCGGTACCGATGATCTGTAAGGCCGGTTTAATCGTGTCAACGTAATTTTTGGTGAGCCCCGAAATTAATGCATCAGCCTCGCCAAACTGCACCATACATGCGCCGTAATAATTACGGTCAGTTACCAGTTTTTTAGCCTCCAGCAGAGTAATACCGCGGCGCTGGCGTTTTTTAAACAGGTATTCGGCAAAATCATGCTTGCGGTCGCACTCATCGCGGGTATCTATCATTTGCACATCACCCAGATCCAGTTCGTTTTCCCGCATGATCTGTTTGATCTTTTCTATATTACCCAGCAGGATAGGGGTTGCAATACCCTCGTCTTTTACAATTTGCGCTGCGCGGAGTATCTTATAGGTATCAGCCTCGGCAAACACCACCCGTTTAGGGCTTTGTTTGGCTTTATTGGTGATATCACGCATCAGCTTGTTATCGGTTCCAAGTCGCGATAACAATTCTTCATTATAGGCATCCCAATCGGTAATGATCTTGCGGGCCACGCCAGATTCAATGGCCGCCCTTGCTACTGCGGATGATACCTCGGTAATTAACCGTTGGTCCATTGGTTTAGGGATGATATAATCCCTTCCAAATTTAAGGTTGGTGATGTTATAGGCTAAATTAACAGCCTCGGGTACCGGCTTTTTCGCCATTTCGGCTATCGCTTTCACGGCAGCAATTTTCATCTCTTCGTTGATGGCGGTTGCACGTACATCCAGCGCACCACGGAAAATATACGGAAAGCCCAGTACATTATTTACCTGGTTAGGAAAATCCGACCGGCCGGTAGCCATGATTATATCCTTGCGGGCGCCAATGGCCAAATCATAATTGATCTCCGGTTCGGGATTGGCCATGGCAAACACAACAGGGTTTTTAGCCATAGTTACCAGCATCGCTGGCGTAACAACGTTCCCCGCAGAAAGGCCCACAAATACGTCGGCATTTCTCATCGCATCGCTCAAAGTTTTCACATCCGTACGATCGGTAGCAAACTCCATGCGAATCTCGTCCAGGTCGGTACGGCTTTTATCCAGCACTCCATTAATGTCAAACATCACCAGGTTTTCTCTTTTAACCCCAAGTGAGAGGTACATTTTTGAGCAGGAGACGGCAGCGGCACCTGCTCCATTCACTACCAGTTTAATCTTATCAAGTTTCTTGCCCTGGATCTCGCAGGCATTCATCAACGCAGCGCCGGAAATAATGGCCGTGCCGTGCTGATCATCGTGCATTACCGGGATGTTCATTTCAGCTTTTAGCCTGCGCTCGATCTCAAAACAAGTAGGAGCAGAAATATCCTCGAGATTTACCCCGCCAAAGGTTGGCTCCAGGGCTTTTACAATATTTACAAAGTCGTCAACACTTTTGGCATTCACTTCTAAATCGAACACGTCGATATCTGCATAGATCTTGAACAGCAGTCCTTTACCTTCCATTACCGGCTTGCTGGCTTCAGGGCCAATATTACCCAAGCCCAGTACGGCAGTACCATTACTGATCACCGCTACCAGGTTGCCTTTTGCGGTGTATTTATAAACATCATCAACATTTTCGGCAATACGGAGGCAGGGTTCTGCAACGCCAGGCGAGTATGCTAAAGTAAGATCGCGCTGAGAATTGGTAGGTTTGGTGGGCACCACCTGTATTTTACCCGGGCGGCCTTTAGCGTGATAGTTTAAGGCGTCCTGTTTACGATTTTGTTTGTTCATCTTCTATAATTCAAGCCCCCAAAATTACAATTACTTTTTTTGAAAGCCGTTAATAAAAAAAGCCCGGTTTAATAGGTGCCATTACCGGGCAGTGCCAATTGCTTATTTATCCGTGGCTTAAATTTACGGTTAAGCCGCCCAAAAGCGGGATGTTTTTATTGCCGCCAAGCGGTTTGTTCCATTGCAAAAGGTCATCTATTTTTAAACCATACCTGTTTGCTATCTGAGTTAAGGTTTCGCCTTTAATAGTAGTATGATACGCCGGGATAGCTCTGCCGGGTAATTGCTCTGACCCTGCTGCCTGCTGGTTACTGGCTGTGGCACCTTGCAAAACCGGTTGGGGCTGTACCGGAGCCACATAAACGGGGCGGTAAGGCGGGATAATCATATTGGGGTTATCTATCGCCTGGGCTAACACCGCAAAACGGTCCTTACGGTTTTGGGGTACAATTATTCTCCGGGGCACGGCAGCTGAGCCGTTAACGATCAGCATGCGGTAGGAGGGATTTAGCACCACCATATCCTTCAGATCCAGCCCCAATGCGGCGGCCATCCGGCTCATGGGTACTATACGGTTCACCATAACGGTATCCGTTAATAGCGGGATATCGCAGGTTTGTGGCATAATATTGTGTTTTTTATAGTAATTCATTACGTAGCTAACCGCAATATAGGCCGGTACATAACCCCGTGTTTCGGCAGGTAGGTATTGGCGGATGCTCCAGTAATCGTTAGCGCCGGTACGGGCCATGGCGTTTTCTACATTGCTTTTGCCGCAGTTGTAGGATGCAATGGCTAACAGCCAATCGCCAAATTGCTGGTAAGCATCTTTTAAATACGCAGCTGCGGCATTGCTGGCTTGCACCGGGTCGCGGCGCTCATCAACATAGTCGGTCATTTTCAGGTTGTAGATCTTGGCTGTTTCGCCCATGAACTGCCATAAGCCTGCAGCACCTACCCGAGAGTTTGCATTTGGGTTAAGGGCCGATTCTACGATGGATAAATATTTGATTTCTTCGGGCACCCCGGCACTGCGGAAGGCTTTTTCGTAAATTGGGAAGTAATATTTAGACAGGCCAAGCATACGGCCCATTTCGTCCCGGCGGCTCATATAGTTTTCTATATAACCCTGCACGTATTCGTTATAATCTAAGGGAACGTCCTTTTGAATAGAATCTAACCTGCGTTTAAAAATTACATTCTGATATTTAGATACCGCCACCTCTTTAACAGGTAAAAGCGAAGTGGTATCTGTTTTATAACCGGGCGATTGAAAGGCAAATGCTTTGACTACCTGCAATAATAAAATGCAGATAATGAAAGTAAAAAATCTCTTCATAAAATAGACTAAGCCGGTAAGGGTTCCCCGGAAAAATATTCACTAAAGTAAAAGTTTTAGATGACTAACCGCTATTCATTTTGTTCGTTGTACAAAGGAATACTTTTAACAGGCAGAGCCCCAAACTGAACCCTGTTAAAAATTGACGCGGCTACCAACATACCAACTATAGCTGGAGGAAATATTCGGAAAAATTCAATAGTTTTTCTTCGGCAAATCCGGGAGCCAATAGCTGCAATCCTAACGGCAAACCTTTGCTGTTATTGCCTGCCGGAAGTGAAATGGCCGGTAAACCTGCAAGCGATGCCTGTACCGTAAAAATATCGTGCAGATAGGTAACCACCGGGTCCTTTTCTTTTTTGCCGATATCAAACGCAGGCTCAGGAGCGGTTGGGGTAAGCAGAAAATCGTATTCCTGTAATATTTGCAGGGTTTGGGCCTTAATGAGTCTGCGCACCTTTTGGGCTTTGGCGTAATAGGCGTCATAATAACCGGCGCTTAACACAAAAGTGCCCAGCATAATGCGTCGCTTAACTTCTTTACCAAACCCTTCAGAGCGGGAAAGCTTATAGGTAGAGGTTAAATCGGTTGCGTTGGGGCTCCGGTAACCATAATGCACCCCATCATAGCGGGCCAAATTGGATGATGCCTCTGCAGTTGCTAAAATATAATAAGCGGGTACCAGGTATTCCAGGTAATCAAAGGAAATTGCCTTAACGGTGTGCCCTTCGGCGCGCAATTTTTCAATATAATTAATCAGTGTGTTCTTCACTTCTGCATCCACGCCTGAGCTGGATAGCGCTTCCTGTAAATAGGCGATCTTTTTTTTGCCGGTATCAACTTTCAGGTTGCCGGCAGCAGGAACGGGTTGATGTGATAAGGTACTATCGTACTCGTCTTCCCCGGCCATTACTTCAAATAACAGGGCTGCATCTTCAATAGAATTAGTCATCGTACCCACCTGGTCAAACGATGAAGCGTAGGAAATGATGCCATGGCGCGAGATTCTGCCATAGCTGGGTTTAAAACCAATTACCCCGCAAAAAGCAGCGGGCTGCCTTACCGAGCCGCCGGTATCAGTACCAATGGCTGCATGGCACATGCCAGCCTGCACGGCAACAGCCGAACCACCTGATGAGCCACCCGAAACTTTTGTTTCGTCGGCAAAGTTTTTTACCGGGCCAAAGTAAGAGTTTTCATTAGCCCCGCCCATTGCAAATTCATCGCAGTTGCAGCGGCCAATTATAATAGCATCCTGAGCCAATAGGCGCTCAACAATGGTGGATGAATAAATAGAGGTGAAATCTTTTAAAATGCGCGAGGATGCGCTCACCTTATGGTTTTTATAACAAATGTTGTCCTTAATGGCGATAACCATACCAGCGAGTTTGCCGGCCGTACCATTTTTAATACGCACATCAATATTTTCTGCAGCTGCCAAAGCATCCTGCTCAAATACTTCATTAAATACGTTTAAACGGGTATTAGCTTTTATCTGCTTTAAATAACCTTTTACAATACTTTCCGCAGTAACTTCTCCGTTCTGTAACCCTCTTTTGAGTTTGCTGTAAGAGGAATAATTTTTAGACATGGGCCTAAAATAAAAAACTTATCTGTTGAAGCATAAATATTTCAACAGATAAGTTTATAAGTTTAAACAGCTACCGGGCTGCTAAAGAAAAAAGAAAGCTTATAATTTCGGCTTTTCTTCTGCAGGAGGTGTTGTTGCGGTAGTATTGTTTTCGCCGTTTTGAGCATCTTTAAATTCCTTCATGCCTTTACCAAGACCTTTCATCAATTCAGGAATTTTTTTACCACCAAACAATATCAGTATTGCGATGATGATCAGAATAATTTCTGGTGCGCCTAATCCACCCATGATTTTTAAATTTTATGTTATGTTAAATATTCTTGTTATGATTATATTCTTCTTCAATAGTTTGCTCGTCGGACGGCTTGCTTAAATCTATAGCAGTTTTTTTACCGGTAACCGGGTGGTTTAACTCCGGCTCGTCTGCATAAGTCTCCGGCGCTTCCGGGTTGCGGATCTCGGTTTCATCAATTACATCGGTAGCAGCGTGGCCTTCAAATGCCGGTACCGTGCCGGTAACGGGCTCATACTTCGGTGTGGTATCTTCTTCCGGCTGGTTTTCTTCTGCCAGTTCTTTCGGTTTAGTGTCCGGCGTTTTTACATCGTAGTTGTTGATCTGATTGTTAATCTCGCGCTTAACATCTTCAGATGCATCTTTAAAATCGCGGATACCTTTTCCTAGTCCACGTGCAAGCTCAGGCAATTTTTCACCGCCAAATAACATCAGCGCGGCAAAAACTATTAAGATCATCTCGCCTGTACCAATGTTCAGGAATAAAAAAATCGAACTCAACATCTTATCTCACAATTAAGGTTACAAATATATACAATTACAACGCTTTAGCGCCAACTTTAGTTTTGTGGTGCAAGCCACAGTGCAGGGTTAACAAAGTTAGATCCCTTGTTTAAAATAAATATCACTTCAGACTCGCCGCTTGATGGATCGGTTGCCACGGTGCCAATGTTTTGCTTGGTGTTAACCTTTTGACCTATAGACACGTTAACCGATTTTAAGTTTGAGTATGATGTAAAATACTCGCCATGGTTAATAATAACCAGGTAAGTACCGCTTATATCTTTTACCATTTTTACCGTACCTTCAAATACCGCCCTTACGGCGGCCCCAGATGCGGTACGGATCTCATAACCGTTGTTATCGTTACGAATGCCATCTTCAGTATAAATACCAAATCCGTGCAGTAAATTACCGTTAGCAACCGGCCATGGTAAACGGCCTCGGTTACCCAAAAAGTCGTTTGAGAGTTTGGCCGCTTCTGGTGTTGCATTCAGCGCCTCGCTATCTGTTGCCCTTTTCACTGCAACCGGTTTTTTGACAGGTGCGGAAGGTACATTATTCGCAGCGTCGGCTTTGGCCCTTGCTGCAGCAATCCTGGCAGCTTCTTCTGCACGTCTGCGTGCCTCTTCCTCGGCCTTGCGCCGGGCTTCTTCAATCTCCCTGCGTATAGCGTTACTAATCTCGCGATTGGTTTTAGCTATTTTTTGCTGTACCGATTTTTGCTGCTTTTTTAGCTCCCCCTGGTGTTTGCTCAAATCAACAATAACCTTTACCTGGTTATTCTTTGCTTTACCTAATTCCTCTTTTTCCTTTTCCTGCTCGGTAAGCAGGTTATTTTTTTGCTTTTTATCCTTATCCAGTTCGTTTATTTTAACGTGCAGCTCATTTTGAGTACCCTGGATATAACCTGCCTGCCGCTCGCGATAAGTGCCGAATTGCTGCAAATATTTTAAACGCCGGTAGGCTTGATTAAAGTCTTTAGAAGCGAAAATAAACATAAGCTTATTGTAAGCACTTTGGTTACGATAGGCAAACATTACCATGCCCGCATATTCCTTTTTTAATTGGTCCAGCTGGCTTTGTAAGCTATGTACGGTATTATTGCTCTCAGAGATTTGATTATCTAAATTTCTTACTTCGGAGTTGATGTTCTGGATCTTTTCCTGGCGCAGGTTGATCTGCACTTTTAGGATGTTGAGTTGTTTTAGCGAAACTTTTTTATTGCTGGCGGTTTCCTGGTATTCGCGGTTTAATTGCTCCAGTTCCTGGTTAAGTCTATCTTTTTGGCGTTTTAAGTCGGCGCTGCTTTGTGCAAATGCACCGGAAACTATAAAAACACCAAAAATAACAAGAGCTGCTCTAAAAAATTTCATCCACCAAAAATATGATTTTTAATCAGCTGGTTCATAACTTTTTGGAATACTAAAAGGATACTCCAAAACGCGGTCAAATTCCGCTTGTGTATAACGCAGGTTTACCAGTACTTTATTGCCCGGAGCAGTAGAAGTAATATCAATTTGTGATGGAATTACCCGGTTATCGGCCTGGATGAATACTTTGTTGGCTACCTGCAGGGTCTGCGCGGCCACTGGGTTATTTAAATTAGTTTGCGTAACCTTCATGTCTGGGCCTAAAAGCAATTTATAAACAAGGCCCTGTAGGTTTCCGGTAATAGCGGTATTAAAACCTTCCGGTGTAAATTTGCTGCCTGGGTTAAGCAATTCGCCAATGGCGTTACCCACTATTAATGATTGCAGTGTTTTATAATTTACCTGTTTGCCGGCATAGCGGTATACGTAGCTAAAAGGCTTTTTGAGGTAAACGCTTTGAAAACGATTCACCACCTGGATGCTATCCGGTGTGATGAGTGCCCGGGCAACCTCTATGCCTGCAATTGCAGTGATAGAGATCCAGATCTTTTGATCGCGGTTAATGCGGATATTAAGGGTAACATCATTAGCATCGCCATTGATGGCAAGTTTTGTTTTAGCTTTCCCGCTGAAGGTGTTAAAAGTTGCCTGCCTGGAACGGATGGTATTTAACTTTTCGGTGACATCGGTTGTTTTTACGGTAGTGCTATCATTTGTGGGCCGGCTAACCACAACCAGCTTTTTAGACTTGCAGCTTAATGCTGTAACCACTAAAAGTATGATGACTATTTTACTCTGAATATTTTTTTTCATTTATCTTTCTATCTAAAACCGGTGAAGCCCCACCTTGCTTTTTTGCCTTTTCCCAGTTTTGTACAGCGCCGCTAACATCCCCGGTGAAATATAAAATATCGCCATAATGTTCCATCTTCACAGCGCTTTTATTATCGTGCTGCAATGATTTCTCTAGCCAGAGTTTTGCCTCTGTATATTGCTTTTGCTTAAAAAGGATCCAGGCGTACGTGTCTTCGAAAGAGGCTGTGTTAGGCTGCAAATCATTGCTGTGCTTACTCATGGCAGCTGCGATATCCAACCTTTCATTCCTTAACGACAAATAGTAGGCGTAATTGTTCAGCGTAAAGGCATTATCCGGATTATAGGTGAGGGCCTTCTCATAAGCATCGTCTGAATTTTTGGTATTGCTGATGGCATGGTAGCAATCGCCCATGGCTGAATACGTTAAGGATAGCAAATCTTTGTCCTGCTGTTCCAGCCCGGCTACATTTTTCAAATAACTTAAAGCCTTGTTGTAATTTTTGTTTTGCTGCCAGGCTACACCTACCAGGTAATTCATCCAGGCTTGGTTGGGGAAGTAGCTTAAGGCAATTTCGCCATCTTTTATTGCTGCATCAAAATCACTTTCGGCCATTTCCATTCGTACCAGCTGCTCCTGAACGGCGTAAGATTGAGCATTGAGTTCCACCGATTTTTTGTAAGCAGGCCGCGCCTCCCGGTATTTTTCGTTTTGCACCAGCATGTCGCCATAAACCGCATAAGCTTTATCGCTGGCTGGGTGTGTAATGGTGAGAGTGCGGCTTAACTCCAGTGCGCTTGTTTTAGCCTTCGGATCCGGAAACTGCGGGATATAGTTTAAAATGATCTTTATTTTCTGATCGATATCAATATCCGGATCGGCAAAGGCGAGTTTGAGCTCAGCGAAGCTGCTTTCATAATTTTTGGTATCGCGATAAATATCAGCCATAGCCATGTGCAGCAAGCCGCTGGTAACCCCGGCTTTTTTAGCCCTGTTCAATACGGCAATTGCCTTGTCATTTAAACCGTTAGAATTATATAGTTCGGCCAGCATCAGGTAATATTTTACCTGCCCGGGATTAGCTGCAATCAGCTTTTCGGTGCCTTCGGCGGCGTTGTCTACTTTGCCCTGCCTTAAAAAAATCCGTTGGCGGGCGCCTTGTAACTCATCAGTAGGGCCGGTGATCACCTCAACTTTTTCGTATAATTTAAGTGCTTCGTCGTATCGTTTTTGCTGGTAATATACGTTTGCCTTGTCGTAGTAGTATTCGGGTTTATCTGGGTTGATACGGATAAGCTGATTGAAAACATTTTCCAGCCGGGCAACATCATTAGTTTTTTCGTAACTATCGGCCAGGGCCATCCAGTACCATTCGTTATTGGGTTTAATGGTAACGGCTTTCTCCAGCAAGGGGGCAGCCGCTAGATAATTTTGCTGTGATTTTTGCAGGTTGGCCAGTTCGTACATCGCTGCATCGTTGGCGGGGTCTACGGATAAAACCTGGCTGAAAAGATCGGCGGCACGTTTGGTGTTTTCAATGGTTTTTTCGCGGATGGCAGAAAAAAACATACCCTTGATCCGAACGCTATCAGCATTGCTGAGCGATTTGGGCGCTACGATTGAGGTGCCGTTTGTTTGTGCCAGCGCGGCGGAGGCTAATCCACTCAAAAGAATCACAAATGCCGCTTTCTTCATTTTTTGACAGTTTATCCGCAAGTAAGCTTTGAATATGCCTGCGGTTATTTGCTAAATATAGCTTTTAGTTCTTTCCTTTCGGTGTACAAGGCGCCCAGTGCAAATAAAATAAAGAGGGCATTGCCTATAAATATATTGCGGTTAAACACGCTAAACGATAGGTAAACGAGTAAGGCTGCGATAAAAATATATGCAAGGTTCTTTTTAATGTTATATGGAATAGGGTAGTTCTTTTGTCCCCATAAATATGACAATATCATCATCACTGCATAGGCAGCTAAAGAAATCCATGCCGAAGCCATATAGCTGTATTTAGGGATGAGCAGGTAATTTAATGCAATCGTTAAGATTGCTCCAATTCCTGATATATAGAGGCCATACTTTGTTTGATCGGACAATTTATACCAAATGGACAAATTCATATAAATACCCAAACTTAAATATCCGAATAGCAATGGCGGTACGACACCCAAACCCGACCAATAGATATTTCGATGTGCATGAACGCCCGTGCCGATAACTTCTTTACCTACAATTATATAAGCCAAAATGTTTATGTTGGCAACCAAGGCCAAGCAGATAACGGCAACCGCTATCACAAAATAGTTCATAATACGGGCATAAGTTTCGCCTGCATTTTTGTTTTTAGAATGACTGAAAAAGAATGGTTCGGCACCCAGGCGGAATGCCTGTACAAATATGCTAAGGAACAAAGCAATTTTAGCACACATGCCGTAAATACCAACTTCCTGATCGGCGTGCGGAAGCATCTGCTTCAGCATCGTTTTATCTAACGATTCGTTTATGATAAATGATATGTTGGCAATCAGCACAGGCCAGCTGTACACGAACATATCTTTAAACATTGCAGTGCTGAATTTTAGCCTTAATTTAAAAATCTCGGGCAACAATAAAAAAACCGTTAAAATACTGGCTAATGTATTTGAAACAAATACATAGCCCACCCATTTGGGCCTGTACCACCCCCGGAACCATTCCGCGCCAGGCATATTGTGTTCAATAATATAGGGAATTGCAAATAAAACGAACAAATTGAAGGACAGGACCATCAAAACGTTTAAAAATTTGATTAGTCCGTATCTCATAGGGCGTCCATCGGCCCGGATCTTTGCAAATGGTATTACGCAAAAGGCATCTGTTGCCAATATGATTAGAAAACACTTTACATAAAACGCATAATCACTATGATCTCTAACAACGCCAGCCTGCAAAAAATTGATAATAGGGTTTAAAAGCAATAAAGAAAAAACGAGGAAGACGGTTGTAGTAGCGATTATTGCACCGAATGCATTATTGTAAACCTGTTGTTTATTATTTTCGTGTTTGTTAAGATACCGGAAGAATGTGGTCTCCATTCCGAACGCAAGTATTGGATTGATGATAGATGCATATCCATACATTGCGGTAAATATACCGTTGCTTGCTACCGGGAGCGCCCGTGAATAAAAAGGAGTAAGAACAAATGCAATTAACCGGGATACCATGGTGCTTAAGCCATAAATAGCGGTTTGCCCGGCAAATTTTTTAGCGGTTGACAAATGGAGGGAGCTTACAGGGTTATGAACTTTTTTTAACTACCTCAAAATTACGATAGTTTTTTAATTCGCCGTCATGCACTTCAATACCGGTAACTACGGCATGCTCGGCGCCTTCCTGGCACCATTCCACAAACATTTCCATCATGGTGTCGTCACCTTCGGCTTCCAGGTAAACATCACCATTGGGCAGGTTTTTTACCCAGCCTTTTATACCCAGCTGGTCGGCAACGGCTTTTGCGCCCGCCCGGAATGAAACGCCCTGTACTTTTCCTTTAACCGTTATTTTATGATGTTTCATTTTTTGAACGTTGCGATAGCTAACCCCGTAATAATTGCGGGGCACTAATCAAGTAACATTACAAAAATAGCCAAATGTTGCTGGTATTGAAAAGCGGCGGCGTAAATACTGGAAATTCTTGCCTGATCTAGATCTAAATCGCCCGGTTATGATTGGCTTTTAGTTAAATGAGTTTGGTTACCTTGCTCGCGGCTGTTAGTTTAGTGCCGTCCATCCCGGTAATCAGGTTGAGCCCGGGAGTTTTGCCCACTTCTATGCTGCCTTTTTCAGCATCCAGATCCATAAACCGGGCACCATTGAGCGTACCCCACTGCAACAGTGTATCGAAACTGAGCGATGGGACGTTTTCCTGCAGGGTGCGCATCTCGCTCATGATACACAAACCCGAATTTGAAGCCAGGCTATCTGTACCAAGTGTGATGTTCAATCCCTGGTTAACAAAAAGCTCTACCTTGGGTACCCTTTTTTCAATATACAGGTTGGCATTTGGACAAAAGCACCAATTGATCTTCCTGTCAAAACGTTTAATAAAGTAAATGTCTTTCAAATTGGTGCAGGTATTATGCACCATTAAGATCTTTTGCCTGTTGGTTAAGAGCGGTATAACAGACTGCAAAGAGTTACGCGCCTGGGGGCGGAAATAATCAATATCGATATCAAAATGCTGGTACATTTCAACAAATCCACCCAGTTTATAACGGTAAAATTTATTCTCTTCTTCACATTCCTGGTTATGGATGCTCAGCAAGTTGGTGCCCGAGTCGGTGTGACGTTTAATAAGCTTAAACAGCTCTTTCGACACGGAGTATGGAGCATGCGGAGTGATGGAAACAGACTGTGGTTTAAAATCTTCCATTAAACGCAGCGCTTTTTCAAAAAGACTTTCTGCGTTTTCAGGTAGAAATCCAAAGATCTCAACAAAAGTGTGGTAATGAATTTTACTCTTTGCTTTAATATCAATGGTGATTTCGCTGTTACTCGTATCGGCTACGGCAACTATTCCATTGTTATACATCTCGTCATCGGCCTTAGCCGCGGCTGTTGTAATTAACTCCTTTTCGGTGTTCCTGAAAGTTTGCACATCCTGAATAAAGTTGATGAGTCCGTCGCCGGGTTTTATTTTATCTTTAAGATGTGAAAGTTCGGTATGGCAATGGGTATTGATAAACCCGGGCACAATAATACCTTTAAATTGTTCTGGTGGGGGAAGTTGTGAATCGGTTGATGGTGTATCGCTTACAGAAATTATCTTCCCGTTATCATCAACGGTTACTATTCCATTCTTAATCGGATCGGCACAAACAGGGTAAACGTAATCGGCTCTAAAACTTTTCATTAGTTAATAATGGCATCTTCAAAAAAAAATTAAACCCCTCTTTGTATAATTAGTTACAATTAACCTTTGGTTATTGTTTTTAATGTTATAAAAGAATGACTTTAAAAAAGCGACGGAAATTTTAAAATTAAGTACTTTTGTATTGTGAATGCAAAAAAAGATAAGGTAGATATCCGCAGCCTTGATATTCAGGCACTTCAGGCGCAGTTTGTCCAGATGGACGAAAAGGCCTTCAGAGCCAAACAGGTTTATGAATGGCTATGGAAAAAATCATGCTTATCCTTTGATGACATGAGCAATATTTCAAAAGAACTCCGTACAAAACTGCACGAGAAATTTATTATCAACAATGTTAAAATAAATACTTCACAGATTAGTGCTGATAAAACTATAAAAAATTCTTTTATATTACATGATACCCATTTAATTGAGGGTGTTTTAATTCCAACAAGTGAAAGAATGACCGCCTGTGTATCCAGCCAGGTGGGTTGTAGCCTTACTTGTAAATTTTGCGCCACAGGTTATATGGAGCGTAAACGCAACCTCAACCCTGATGAGATCTACGACCAGGTGGTGCTGATCGATAAGCAGGCCCGTGAGCATTATGGGATCCCGTTATCAAACATTGTGTACATGGGTATGGGCGAGCCATTGCTTAACTATGCCAACGTGATGAAGTCAATAGAGAAGATCACATCGCCCGACGGATTAGGCATGGCGGCTAAACGGATCACGGTTTCAACTGCGGGTATAGCCAAGATGATTCGTAAGCTGGGAGATGATGAGGTGAAGTTTAATCTTGCGCTGTCGTTGCATGCCGCTAACGACGAAAAGCGCAATACTATTATGCCCATCAACGAGCAAAACTCGTTAAAAGCACTGGCAGATGCTTTGAAATACTATTACGCTAAAACCAAGAACGCCGTAACTTACGAGTATATCATATTCGACGGTGTGAACGATAATATTCAGGATGCCAAAGAGCTGGCCCAGTTTTGCAAGCACCTGCCCTGCAAGGTGAATATTATAGAATATAACCCCATTGCTTTTGCCAGTTATATTAATGCCGGGGAAGATAAAGTAGAAGCCTTTGCAGATTACCTGCGCAGCCAGGGTGTAAATACTAACCTGCGCCGGAGCCGCGGCAAGGATATTGATGCAGCCTGTGGCCAATTGGCCATAAAAGAAAAAGATAAAGCGGTAGCAGAAGAAGTATAAATATTAAATCGTATAAGAGGGATAGCGATGGGTTTTAAACCCATCGCTATTTTTCATTTAAAGCTAGTTTTTTTAATTATTTTTTTCTTCTACCTTTCCTAGGTGAATCCGCTGCGCACATACCTGTCAGATTTTATATCGCTCATCTTCCCGGAGTTGTGTGCCGCCTGCCATGCCAGCCTTGTGGCTAACGAAGAGGTTTTATGTACCGATTGCCTGTACAACCTGCCCTATACCAACTTTCACCTGCAGCCGGCAAATATTGTAGCACAGCAATTTTGGGGTAAGCTCCCGGTAGAGGCCGCCTATGCGATGTATTTTTTCAACAAAGGCGGCAAAGTACAAAAGATGATGCACCATTTTAAGTACGACGGCATGCAGCATATTGGCAATTTACTGGGAAGCATAGCCGGCAAGCAGTTACTGCAAAACGAAGTATTTAAAACGGCAGATTACATAATCCCGGTACCGCTCCATAAAAAACGCCTGAAGGAGCGCGGTTATAACCAGAGTGCCTGCTTTGCAGAAGGACTGGCGAAAAAACTTGATGCTGTTGTTGAGTACGAAAACCTGGTGCGTGTGGTAGCAACTAAAACGCAAACGCATAAATCGCGGTTTGCCAGGTTTGAAAATATGCAGGAGGTGTTTAAAGTTGCTGATCCTGAAAAATTGGCCGGCAAACACATTTTGCTGGTAGATGATATTGTAACAACCGGCTCCACCCTGGAAGCCTGCGGTCAGATACTAATGACAGTGCCGGGTATAAAGCTAAGTATAGCTACAATTGCTTATGCCGTTTAGCATTGCAACTGTAAAAAAGGAAGTTTAAATTTTGGTGATAGCTAAGCAAGCCAGCTTTACCTTTTTAATACCACTCCGGCTTTTTACTGTTTCTGATATTTGCTGAGTTTCATATGCAGGGTAGTGGGGTCAAATGGTTTCAGAATGTAATCGTTCATCCCTGCATGTTCTATCTCGCCCATTTGATTGCTTAGCATAGAGGCAGTAAGTGCTATTATAGGGAGTTGCTGAAAATATGGGTCGTTACTTTTGCGAATGATCCCTGCGGCTTCCAGCCCGCCCATAATAGGCATGTGGATGTCCATTAACACCACGTCATAGTTTTTAAAAGCTTCAATTTTATCAATTGCTTCCTGGCCGTTTTCGGCAAAATCGGCGGTTGCGCCCCATTTTTTTAATACCTTGTTTATCAATAACCTGTTAATCTGGTTGTCATCAACTACCAATACATTGATATTTAGTCCTGTTTCCACTTTGTTGTGATTATTTATAGTATGGTCATCTAACTTTTTAAAAGTTATGGTGAACCAAAATGTTGAACCCTGCCCCGGTATGCTATCTACATTTATTCGCGAATCATGCAGCTCAATCAATCGTTTACTTATGGCCAAACCCAGGCCGGTTCCGCCATATTCGCGGGTGGTATTTTCCTCAGCTTGCTTAAACGACTCAAATATGGTATTCAACTTATTCTTTGCAATGCCAATGCCGGTGTCACTTACACCAAACCGTATCCGTACAGACTTTTGGTTCTGTTCAATTATTTTTAAGTCTATTTCAACACCACCTGCCGGTGTAAATTTAACAGAATTACTCACCAAATTCAGTAAAATTTGTACCAGCCGTGCGCGATCTCCAATCACCACTGCCGGAATTGCTTCTTCTATATTACTTTTTAGATAGATCCCTTTCTCTTGCGCCTTGTATTGCATAGAGGCGGTGATGCCCTGGATCATTTCACGGATGTTTACATTCGCTTTTTCCAATACAACGTTCCCCGTCTCAATTTTGGTAAAATCCAGTACGTCATTAATCAACGTCATCAGGTTTTCTGCCGAAAATTTCAGGATACTCAAATTTTCTTTTTGCGATTCCGGCGGATTATCATACAGCAGCAGGTGCGACATGCCAATCACCGCGTTTAGCGGCGTCCGGATCTCATGGCTCATTACGCCGATAAACATATCCTTTGCTCTGTTCAATTGCAGCGCTTCTTCTTTGGCGGCCACTAATTCCTGCTCGGCTTTTTTCTTCGCAGTAATATCTATAATTACTTCAATATACTTTTCAACCTTACCCGCACTATCGGTAATAACCGAATTGATGACTGAGATCCAGGCCAGTTGCCCGTCTTTGCGGTAGATGAGGAGATCAACTTCAAAGGATTGTTTCTGTTGCGATAGTTCCCGTGCTCTGGAAATGATGGATATATCGGTTAGTTCACCCTTGAGCGAATCACCAAGGTGTTTGTCTTTTACATCAGCAATGGTATAGCCCGTAATTCTTTCGAAAGCATCGTTCACCCATTCCACCTTACCCTGGCTATCGTTAATGACCACACCACTGGTGGTTTTGCTTGCCACCAGAGATAGAAGGGTTAATTGCTCTTCAGCAATTTTGCGTGCGGTAATATCTACCATTACAGCAATCTGCCGCTCCACGCTGCCTATCTCATTAAAAAGCGGGCTGTTGGAGATAAATACCCAGGCGGTGGATCTGTCTTTCTTGTAAATTTTTATCTCCACTTCGTAGGGCTTATTTTCTTTCACAGCCTGTACAGCTCCTTTAAAAACCTCCAGGTCTGTTTCTTCTCCAACCAGCTGCGTACCTATCGTGTGGCCCTTAAGTTCCTCCAGCGTATAACCTATGATATGCTCCAGCGATTCGTTCATCCAGATGATCCGGCCCTCCGCATCGCGGATCATGGTGCCGCTTGGCGATTTACGGGCGGCAAAGGATAGGATCTCAACATCCTGTTCCGCGCGCTTACGGGTGGTGATATCGATGATTATCCGGATCGATTTTTCAATACTGCCATCGGCCGCATAGATTATTGAATTGGTTACCGATACCCATAATGGCGTACCATGCTTTGATAACATGGATAATTCAACCTCGTACGAGCGTTTATTTTTTACGGCGTCCAGCAGTTCCCGCTCCGCCTTATCGTCTTTTGGCCTGCCTTTTAAAACATCACCCAGGAATTTGCTGTTAACATCCGCGAAATCATAACCCGTAATATTGGTAAAGGCCTCGTTCACCCAAACCACTTTATCGTTCGAATCGCTGATAACTACGCCATTTTTTATTTTACTGGCCACCAGCGAAAGCTGTTCGGTTTGGCTAAGCAGATTTTTTTGTAAGGAAACATCGCGGCCGCTGGCATACCACTTACCATTTTTGTTTACGGCCGTCCAGCTGATCCATTTAATTTCGCCGGTACGGGTAGTAGTTTGCGTTTCCAGCTCAAAGGGCTTTTGTGACATAACCGCTTGTTCTATCAGCGGCGCAAATTGCTCGCGGTTTTGGCCGGCAACAAAGCTCCATAAGGATTTGCCGATAGCCTGCTCCGGAGAATAGCCTAAAATATCCAACACACAATTATTAATGAGCTCGATATTGGATTCGGCATCAGCAATAAAATGGATCTCAGATGAATTATTAAAAAGCGTATGAAACTCCTTATGCGCTTCAAGATTCTTTTCCAGCTCTTTTTTTTGCTTACGCAAAATGAGGTGCGACATCACTTCACTGGCCAGCGTAAGTAAGGCATCGCGCTGTTCATCCGTAAGGTGTTTGGGCTTTTGATCGAATACACATAATGTGCCAATACGGTAGCCTTCAGGATCAATAAGCGGTGCACTGGCATAAAAGCGGATGCCAAACGGGCCGGTCACCATCTCCGAATCGCAGAATTCGTTATCCTGTGAAGCGTCCGGCACTTCAACCAGGCTGTCGCCCAAAATGGTATTACGGCAAAATGAGTCAGACCGCGGCGTGGAGTCGACACTTAGCCCGACGCTTGATTTAAACCACTGCCTTTTCTCATCTATAAAAGTAATAAAGGCAAGCGGTACCTGGCATATGTAGGATGCAAGGCGTGTAATAGCATCATACTCTTTTTCGGGTAATGAATCTAAGATATCATAGGATTTCAGTGCGTTTAAGCGGCTGTTTTCCAGTTCCGAAGGAGTATGATGCGTTATGGACATTTATTAGTCGAGATGTTTATCACGGTAAAGAGGATGGTCTTCCATCATCTTATGTACCCTTTTACGTACTTTCTTTAAAGTAGTTTCATTTTCGGGGTCGTTAATTACCATGTCAATCAACTCAACAATGGTATCCATGTGTTTTTCTTTTAAACCGCGGGTTGTTATCGCTGCGGTACCCACCCGGATACCTGAAGTAACAAACGGCGACTTATCATCGTAAGGCACCATGTTTTTGTTTGCGGTTATATCGGCAGCAACCAATGCTTTTTCTGCAGCTTTACCGCTAATGTTTTTATTACGCAGATCTATCAGCATCAAATGGTTATCGGTACCGCCAGATATGATGTCATATCCCCGGTCTACAAAAGCCTTGGCCATGGCCGCGCCATTCAGCTTTACCTGTAAAATATATTTCATGTAGCTATCGCTCAGGGCCTCGCCAAAAGCAATAGCCTTAGCAGCAATAATGTGCTCCAGCGGGCCACCCTGTGTGCCCGGGAAAACCGCCATATCCAATAGGGCCGACATCATTCTTACTTCTCCCTTTGGTGTTTTTAAGCCCCATGGGTTTTCAAAATCTTTACCCAGCAAAATAAGGCCGCCACGCGGGCCGCGCAAGGTTTTATGGGTAGTGGTAGTAACAATATGGCAATGTGGTAGCGGATCTCTTAGTAATCCGCGGGCAATCAGGCCGGCAGGGTGTGAGATATCTGCCAGCACCAACGCACCAATTTCATCAGCTACTGCGCGGATAAATTCGTAATCCCAATCGCGCGAGTAAGCAGATGCACCACAGATGATCAATTTTGGTTTTTCGCGCAGGGCAACTTCCTTAAGCTGCTCATAATCAACGTAACCGGTATCTTTTTTAACCCCGTAAAAAAATGGCTGGTACAATTTACCAGAAAAATTTACTGCCGAGCCGTGCGTTAAATGCCCGCCATGAGAAAGGTCAAAGCCTAATATCTTATCGCCCGGCTGTAAACAGGCCAGCATAACCGCTGCGTTTGCCTGTGCACCGCTATGTGGCTGCACATTGGCCCACTCGGCATTAAAAAGTTGTTTAGCGCGCTCAATAGCAATGGTCTCTATTTCGTCAACCACTTCGCAGCCGCCATAATAGCGTTTACCGGGTAAGCCTTCGGCATATTTGTTGGTCGCAACAGAGCCTGCCGCTTCCATTACCTGCTTGCTAACAAAATTTTCTGATGCAATCAGCTCTATGCCTTCCTCCTGGCGCTGTTGTTCTTCGTCGAGTAATTTGAATATTAGTTTATCTCTTTTCATTGTTGTGTGTAAAGCGCGTAAAAATAACTAATAGATTTCAAATTAACCTATTAGATTTGAGATGAACCAGTTGCGCAAGAAGCGGAAAATAATATTTTAGCAGCCATTAATAAACTGCTTGTATCAAGTGGTAACGCCTTAGTTGGCAAGCATTACATTTGGTAGCTTCCAGCAGCGTTATCAAGCCGGATGAGAGGGTTCGGTCAATACCTGCCAGGTTGGCCAGGCACTAAGCCACCAATTTTTATCATTTGGGCAAGCCAGCAGGTGGTACACTGTAAATTATCAAGCTGATATACAGGTCCCCAACTATTTGATTCATCGTTTTAGCCGGTGGTTACGGGAGCATCTTCCGGGCCAATCTCCGGCGGGATGTTGTCTGGTGCTTCTTCAGGAATTGCCGGCCGTTGCGGATCAGTTGGCTGGATAATTTCTGTAGCCGGTTTTTGTGCAGGTATTTCCTGTGGTTCATCCGGAAAGGTTTGATGTTGCTTACCCATAATTTACGCTATATATTATAATTCTTAACGCTTAACTTGCTTTCATGGTTAAACTCAGTTCGGCATTATGGTTTAAAACATGCTTTACTGTTTGCTTCAGGTCATCTATATCAAAAGGCTTTTCAATAAAAGCATCCCAGCCATAATTACCCAATGAGTTCAATACCCTGGCATGGGCCGATAGCATGATGACCGGTGTATGCGCAGTGTCTTCGTGTTTTTTAATCTGGTGACAAAATTCTCCGCCGTTAATACCAGTAAGCAGGTAGTCGATCAATACGAGGTCTGGTTTTTCGGCTTTTATCAGTTTAATGATGTCATCGGTATGCGTGAAACCTTTTACTTCGTAATCTTCTTCCGAAAGAATATCTTTTATTAAATTTATAATGTCTTCAGTATCATCAAGTACCAGTATTTTCTTTTGTTGAACGTTCATTAGTATTATCCATGTTATGCGACATATAACGTAATAATTGGTAATTTGATTTTCATTGAAGCGTCAAAATGATGTTACGGGAAGGTTAGCGGGTGTTTTTTAAGAGCCAGCGAAGGGAATTTTTCTTGCGGTCGTGCAATTCCTTTCGCTTTTAAAGCCATCTCCCGGAGCAAGGTCAACAGCTGTATGGCAGAATAATTTGGGCAGTACCTCCGGCCCGGGTTATCCGCTCATACGCCACAGGCCTTAAGCGCAAGGCCGGTATCCGCTACTACCCCTACTGCGGGGAATTAGTTTGAATCAGGTGATGCGCGTTAGCATCGTGGGGCTTTGCAAGGTGGCTGCTTAGCGTTTGGGGAACACGCGACATGCGTGCACCAGCGGGGGGCGATTACGGCAGCGGGGGGGATGAAGTGTCATGACAATTTCTTTAAGATTTCTGGAATTTCTTCAAATGATTTAAACCAAATAATTGAAACGCCCAATTCTTTCATTATTTCCTCATTTAATTTATGATGACGATTTAAAAAATCTTCTGCCCCTTTCATGTTTTCAATAACTTGAATACTATTTCCTGTTTCATCTTTTGTATAAGCGAACATTTCAATTGACATTCTCCTCAAAAGTGCAAAATGTCGGGGGCGAGCAATATTTCGTGCAGCAATATCCAACAATCTCCTTAGATTGGGATCTGTTAAGGACAATCCTACCATTAAACAGTTGTTTTCTCTTAAGTTAGTTAATTGAACTAAATTAGACCAATGATAAGCATCGGTGTAAATTTGATGATATCCCTCTTCAGAAAATACTAAGGTGCTTTTATCTAGATTCTCATAGCTGCTTGCATCTTCGGGCAGAAAACCATGAACATGATAAACTGGAAGTTCATCAGGATCTAAATTTTCATTTTCGTTGTAAATGCTACGGTGCATTATAGTTTTCGACTCTAATTGTCTTTCCAACAAATCGTCAAAATTATACGTTACAACTGATCTTACTTTTGCTCCAGTACGTTTTGGCATGCACAAGTCAGTGATTGTAGTCAATAAATCTGAATTGATTTTTTTCGTATTATCCCGAAGCTTATATAAATTATTTGTGATCGTTTTTGTAAATTCTCTAATTTCTGACGCTTGGTGCGAAAGTCCTTTACGAAGGTATCTTGCAGCCATCAAGGCCGAAGGCTCATCAATTTTATTCAATCGCGAAACAATTTGTTTAATGTCTTCATCCGTGACGTCAACCTGTTTGTCGAATTCCTTGGTGAGATAAGAGACAAACAGCGAGTTTAGAAGTGTATTCCAATCTGGCATGCCAGCACTGCTTGATACACCGGCGCCCAAAAAAAATGAAAATTGACCTTTTTCATATACTTCTTGCAAAAGCTGAATTTTCTCATCTCGTTCTTCTTCCCAATTAATTTCTTTGGTGACAGCATTCTCTAGCCGAAGAGAAAATAAATTGTCTGAAATTTCAGTAGCTTTTTTTTTGTGTTTATTGACGATTTTATTAATATCTTCAAGTCCCCAAATAGTTATTTTAACAGACTTATCGTTAAATAGTTCAGCGGAAAGTTTTTTTGCTAACGTTAATGATATCGGCTTGAAACTTATAATCAGTATCTCATTCAGGTCAACAATTGATTTCGACGTGATTAATTTATTGAAAAATAACTCTAAGCTATACACACTGGTAAGCACTTGTGTATTATACTTGATTTCAATCAGGGTTTTTCCTTGAAATGAGTCAAATCCATCGTCCGCAACGGCATCTCCTATCCTACGTACAGTGTTTATTATAGAAAGTGTTTTGCCTTGTGATTCGATATGAAATTTAAGTAAATTTAGAATAAAGGTTTCAAAAGAGTAGAAGTCTCTCGGACTACCATTTAAAACTTTTGCTAAAATATCTTCGATTTGCATTATTACTTGTTTTTGATACAAAATGGTTTAAAAATCAGCATTAATTACTACTGTCTTATTTATCAACATATTACATTATTTGGTTCGATGTAAATCGTAAATATCGAACTTTATTCTATCCATTTCATCGAGCAATTTTTTAACAATTTCTGTTTTTTTCATGACATGGCTGCGGTCGAAAATATAACACTGATTAGATACAATTATTAGTTCAGCTTCCTCCTGATTATTTCTTGAATAGTCAGGAAAGCCAATTTGTAAAGTAAATGTCCCTTGAATTCCACCAATGTCAAATCTGTACAAAGCCTCGACACTCCATAGTACAAGCAACTGATAGTTATCTATTTTTAGTAAAAAATCTGTATTTTGGATTGACTTACCTTTTAATATTACTTTGGATTTATCATTCATCCATTTTAACTCACCGGGTAGACTAATATTGGGATCGGGCCTGAATTCAATATCGCTAATATCTTTGTATTCAACTTTTATTAGCGTGTTATTCAATTGATTTGCGAGACTGAATAAAAAATAAAAGCGACTTTCGTTAGTAAAGTCTTTGAATAGGATACTTTCAGCTTTCTTAAACTTATCAAGGTAACCTTTATCGCTGAAGGAGCTTTTTAAATTTTTGCTGAGAATTGAAAGAACCTGCTTTGTCTCGTCGGACGTATGAGTCTTTGTTAGCCGCAATTGTTTTTTCTCTACATCCAAGCTTAAGGACACTTCAGCTTTAAAAGAACTTTTCGACTCATACCAGCTTTTATTCAAATCATCTCGTTCAATCTCTATTATGATTTTAGCTTCATTGTTGTTTGTTGAGTCGAAATGAATAATTGGTGTGGTGAGAAGTCTGAAGTTACAACTGTTCGGAATTAGCGCACTTAATATTTCAGTCTTATTCTCGTTAATGGCATCTTTCAAAGTTTTGTCGCCTTCCCATACGAAAATTTCGTTAGTTCTTTTAGGATTGTCCTCACGGGTGCCTTGAGACTCTTTCAACGAATCAAACTCTACAGGACTAATCAATGTAGAAGTGATAAAGGAGACAGAATTGCCTTTCGAATAATCGTATAAAAAAACGCCCCTGTTTCTTAAAAAAAGTTTAATGTCTGTTTCCGTTAGAAAAGATTGATTTAAAAAACCTCTAATTGACTCGCCAAATGGGAGTATTTTATCAACAGATTTTAATTTTTTTTTCATTATAATTTGAAGCGATTATTATTATGATTGGCGATAAAAAGTTTTCTCGTTAAATCGGTATTCGAAAATTCAGCTTTGACAGCATTAAAGTCGTTGCTGTGCTCTAAGTCATCATAATCGGGAAAGGCTATCAGTATCTGATTAGATAGGTTTGTCGACAATTCTTGAACGAGCCCAATTATCCTTCGCAAGTTGTTTTTATTGAATGATTCTGAAGTTACAATTGATAGAGTTATGATGTTTTTGACACTTGTTTTAAACGGAAGTATTGGACTGGAAATAAATTCAATTGGTAATAAACCGCCCGAGTTAGCCTTTGTCAAGGGATTTATATTTTGACCTGTATTTGGATAGTAGAAATCCGCTGTGTCTGTGTTAAATGTGTTTTTTATAAAAAAAATGGCAGAAAGAATGAAGTCAACTTGTAGATTATCAAGTAGTATAATTTTCGTTCGGTCAAAAGGGAGGTCAACGCGGATATTCTTTATCTCATCTCGTAAATCTGTTGTTGAATCCTTATGACATAACCATATCAACAATCCAATGTCTTCAACAATGTTTCCGTCGAGCATTTGATTAGCATTGGATTTTTCTTTAGAAAAGTCAAATGAGTGCATCATTTCAGATATCTCCACAAGATGTGTTTTAGCTAATGTTCTTAAATTGTCAGGGTATTTTTCTTTGTGATATTTAACCGATATAATTATATTTTTGATTGAATTATCAATCAAAGGGCATTCATATGATACTAAAAAATCTATTCCATAAGTTAGCTTGTTGTAATTGTCCTTGAAAAGATTTTTTAATTGAATTCCTTTTTGAGCTTGCCCCCAACCAATTTCTTGTAAGAAATTGTCAACCACTTGTTCTCCAAACTCTCCGATTTTTTTTGATAATTCTCCCATTAAATAATTGATTCTTTTGATAAGAAGTAGATTGCTGTTTGACTATGCGCTCGTTTAGGTTATTGAATCAAATATATAATATAATTAATAATAATGCCAATTCTCCTTATTTGTAATACTTAGCGCAATTTAGCAATACGGCGTATTGTTGCTTTTAACGCCCATTTTGGCGCGGGTATGCAACGTTTTGTCTATGGTTGGCGCAGTCTATTCCCCAATTAGCGCGCGTATACCGCGTCGGAAAAGAGCGGGGCGTACTCGTGCCTTTCGCCCATCTTGGAAGTGCCTCAATTAAAATTAATCGATTCGCTAACAAACCATAATAGCTATGCGTGCGGCATGATGGTAGGCCCTTATACGCTGCCCGCTTGATGATGCTCCATATTCGCTCCCGGCTCGGAGTTGTTTGTAATAACACCAAAAAGCCGGAAAGTGCTCTGAATACATTTTGCTAGCGATAGTGCTGCAATCGTAATGTTTTTATCATAAGCAGTGCGGGGTTATTGGTGATAACACCCAACAAAGGCGGGAAATAAAGCTATTTCGTCTTGCGCATATCGCCTAATCATCCTTGCAATTATAATATTGAATATTCGATTTGCAAGGACAATACTGATTTTAGAAATTGGGTTATAACGCCTGATAATGGCGGATGACATAGTGTAGAGAGTGGACTTTACGAGATATCAATTCGAAATGTCTGTCTCAAATCTAATATCTCAAATCTAATATCTCAAATCTCCCTCGGCGCTATCCAAAAATTGTTAAACCCCAACCCAATTTGGATGTCTATCAGTTCCTGTTGCAGCATTTCCAGCACGGCCAGGAAGTTGTATACAAAGTGCACTTTGTTTTCGCTGTTACCGGCTATGCTTTTAAAATCAAGCCGCTTGTTGATCTGTAGCAAGTTTTGGATCGCCTGCTTTTGTTTTTCGATGGTATACGGGTATTGTACCACCGTATGGGTAACTTCTTCGGTACGCGTGGCGTACTGGCGCATCACCCGGTTGTAAACCATCATCAGTTTATACAGGTTAATTTCGGACAGTTCCTCACCGGGCACTACCACTTTTTCTACCTGCTCCAGGTCCTGTTTAATGTTGCCGCGTTTTTCCTGCTTAAAGCGCTCATCTTCAAAGGGCCGAATTTCGTCACAGAGTTCCTTAAACTTTTTATATTCAATCAGCTTGCGAATCAGGCCCTCCCTGGTGTCCAGTTCGTTTTCTTCCTCGCCTGTGTTATGGCGGGGCAGCAGCATTTTAGCCTTAATGCGCATCAGGGTGGCGGCCACAAATATAAACTCACTGGCCAGCTCCATATTCAGGCTGGTCATCTGGTGGATGTAGTTCAGGAAATCATCGGCAATTTTAGCAATGGAAATGGCGTGGATATCCAGCTCATCCCGCTCGATAAAAAAAAGCAGCAGGTCAAAAGGGCCCTCAAACTGGGGCAGTTTTATGGCAAAACTATCGTCGGTCATGATGTGTCATCCGGCTTACTCTTTGTTGTATTCCAATGGTACCAGTTCTGCTACTTGCTCCCATGCCATATATCCTTCAAAAAATAGGGCTCCGGGGTTGGCAAAGTTACCATTTGCATCAATAGTAACACTGGTATCCAGCAATCTTACCACCGAGATCTGCCCGTTCGGGAGTTTGTATCCTTCCGGCTTTTCTATTTTGTAGCCACTGGCAGCCAGCTCCGGTGCTACGCGATCATGCGTGTTTAGTATAAACAGGCAATCATTAAACCTCAGCGTTTTAAAATTCTCGTCAACCATGGTCACCAGGGAATCTAAAGCCACCGGCCGCCTGTCAAAATACGGCGGCTTTTTCGGGTCGGACTCTTCGCCGGGCATGGGGCGGTTAATGACCTTAAAAATTTCGTAACCGTAAGCATACGGTTTACCCTCATAAACTGCTTTAATGAAGTGAGCGATGGAGCCACTGTAGGCGGCCTCCCGGTTTTTGCGCCAGTAGGTGCTGGTTTTTTCAGACTTGCTGGTTAGCAATTCAAAAGATGGGTAGCCTTCGTATTTAAGCACCTGGCTGCTTTCGTTATATTCAAAATTTGTGAGCAGGTATTTAATGCGGTAGCCAAGGGCATTGTTTTCGATCACCAAAAAATCTTCGGCGCTTGCCGATAATACAGTTGTGCCTTTATCGTATTGAAAATGGAGTATTTTTGGATTGATGACCTTGCATTCTGCAGCGTTTGGGGTAGTGCCCAGGAAATGTTTTTTAAAGATGGCGTAGCGGTCCGCCCAGTTAGATTGTGCCCGCACCGTAACACCTTTGAGCTGGTTAACGTTGGGCATAAGTTTCAAAGAAAGTTTAACCGATTGGTCTTTAAGGATTATTGCTTGTGTTGTGGGAATAAAACCCATCATTTTTGCGGTAAGCACATAGGAGCCTGGCGACAGATTATCTAAATGGAAGTTACCTGAGATATCACACGCGGTGATGGATTGGCTGCCTGCAATGAAAACCGTGGCACCCGGCAAACTTTGTCCTTTTTCATCTACAACCTTCCCGGTTATAGAGAGCAGTAAGCTTGCTTTTACATTATTTACAGATAGTAGCGATGCTAAAAATACCAGTACAGCCAGCTTGCGGCTTATAGCACCTGTAGTTGTCGGTTTGGTTGGGTTAAGCAGATTGGACAAGGCGGGTTGGTGATTTAATTTTCATTAAAAAGCTTAATTGAATAAAGATATTATTTTGGAGGGTAATTGGCATGATATAGCGGTTAAAATTTTCAAGGCAGTAGCTACCCGATGCGAATGAGAAAACGGCACCAACCAATTTTACGGGAAGTTGCGATAAATTTCAAAACAATATTTAACTTTACTGTATTCTAAATCTTATAAATAAAATAGCTTACTTTGTAAGTTAAATACTTCTAAAGAATGTCCATGCAGGTACCCGCAGGTGATTTGTTACAAAGGATTATTAATCCATCTGATTTAAAGCAATTTAAAGAGGAAGAACTTAAGCAGGTTTGCGAGGAGCTGCGCCAGTATATTATTGATGTTGTATCGGTAAACGGGGGGCATTTTGCTGCAAGCCTTGGCACGGTTGAGCTTACTGTGGCCCTGCAATATGTATTGAACACCCCTTACGACCAATTGGTTTGGGATGTTGGGCACCAGGCCTACGGCCATAAAATACTCACCGGCCGCCGCGATCAGTTTCATACCAACCGGGTGCACAATGGTATCAGCGGTTTTCCGAAGCGATCTGAAAGCGTATATGATACGTTTGGCGTAGGGCACTCTTCTACTTCTATTTCAGCAGCATTGGGTATGGCCGTGGCATCGCAATATAAAGGCGAAACCGACCGGCAGCACGTAGCCGTAATTGGCGACGGTGCCATGACAGCCGGACTTGCTTTTGAAGCGCTTAACCATGCCGGGATAGAGAACAGCAACCTGCTGGTCATATTGAACGACAATAACATGTCGATAGATCCTAACGTAGGCGCGCTGAAAGAATATTTAACCGATATTACCACTTCGAAGCCCTATAACAGGTTTAGGGACGATATTGCTACGGTACTAACCAAGATATCTGCCATAGGGCCCGATGCTTTTAAAATAGCCAAGAAACTGGAAAAAAGTATCAAAGGTACGTTGCTTAAACGGAGCAACTTTTTCGAGGCACTGAAATTCCGCTACTTTGGACCGGTTGACGGCCACGATGTGGAACATCTGGTAAAATTGCTGCAGGATCTGCGCGAAATTCCCGGCCCTAAACTGCTGCATTGCATTACGGTGAAAGGCAAAGGCTATTCGCTTGCAGAGAAAGACCAGACCAAGTGGCATGCACCCGGCTTGTTTGACAAGATAACCGGTGAGATAAAAAAGACAAAATATGATAAGCCACAGCCGCCTAAATACCAGGATGTGTTTGGCCATACCATTATAGAATTAGCAGAAGCCAACGCTAAAATTATGGGTATTACCCCGGCGATGCCGTCTGGATGCTCCCTTAATTTAATGATGAAGGCAATGCCCCACCGCGCTTTTGACGTAGGTATTGCCGAACAGCACGCCGTTACGTTTTCTGCGGGGCTGGCTACACAGGGGCTGGTACCCTTTTGTAATATTTACAGCAGCTTTATGCAGCGCGCGTACGACCAGGTGATACATGATGTAGCGATACAGAATTTGAACGTGATCTTCTGCCTTGATCGTGCCGGTATTGCCGGTGCCGATGGTCCAACACACCACGGTGCGTACGATTTGGCCTATATGCGCTGTATCCCTAATATGACGGTTTCTGCCCCGATGAATGAGGAGGAACTGCGTAACCTGATGTATACGGCCCAGTTAGATGACATGGGGCCGTTCAGTATTCGTTACCCACGCGGTAATGGTGTGATGGTAGACTGGCGACGCCCATTTAAAGCCATACCTGTTGGTAAGGGCCGCAAGATTTGCGATGGGGAAGACGTTGCGATTTTATCTATCGGTACCATTGGTAACGAAGTGGTGAAAGCTACCGCTGCACTAAACGAAGAAGGTTATTTCCCGGCTCATTATGATATGCGCTTTGTAAAACCGTTGGACGAAGCATTGCTGCACGAAGTGTTCAACAAATTCAGCTGCGTAATTACCGTGGAAGATGGTTGTGTGGAAGGTGGCATGGGGACGGCGATACTTGAATTTATGGCCGATAACGAATACCAAAAAACAAACGTGATCCGCTTAGGAATCCCTGACAGGATCATTGAACATGGCGAACAGCCGGAGCTTTGGGCAGAATGCGGATACGATGCTGCCTCTATTGCTGCTAAAGTTAAAAGCCAGGATATTAAATGCAATAAGCATACGATAGCGTCATAACGATAGCGCCTGTATTATAATGAATAACGCCCTGTTTGCAGATGTAAACAGGGCGTCTTTTTTTGGCGACTATCCCGGATGATCCCTGTTTCACAAAAAGTGTTTCAAGTATTTTTTATCCCAAAAAATGGATGCATTTTTAAGCCGTTAAGTACTTTATAGTCAATATTTTAAATTAAAGTGTATATTAAAAAGGGCGATTCGGTAAAAACGCTAAGGCGTTGATTTTCAATGGTAAACATGATTCAGGTGATTCACTTTCGCAAAGTGAATCACCCCGCCGAAAATGCGGGTTCGGATTAGTAGATAAACCCTCTTTAACCAAAAAGCGACCGGTGTTTGCCGGTCGCTTTTTTTATTTTGTTGTGCTCTGATTTTTACTTCTTCGCCGGTGCTGCAACTGGCGCCGGAGGCGTAGCCGCTGCTACAACCGGCAGGGGTTTGCGCGGGATCATCTCCTTGCGCTCCGATGTATTGTAAACAAAAGATGCTACTATGGTAGCTGATTGTTTCAAGTCGTCTTCTACAAGCCGGTCATAAGTGTCCTGGTTACTGTGGTGAGTACGGGTATTGTAATCCATCCCATCCTGTATAAACTGGAAGCCCGGTAAACCAACCGCATCATAGCTCTGGTGGTCGGTACCGCCGGTGTTGCTAATGGTAACGGTTGTTGCGCCCAGGTCTTTAAATGGTGCCAGCCATTCTTTAAAGATTGGTCCTGCAGCAGAATCGCCCTGTAAATAGATACCACGGATTTTGCCTGTGCCGTTATCCAGGTTATAGTAAGCATCGAGTTTAGCCTGCTCCGGTTTAAGCTGCATCGTTTTCGGATCACCAAAGTGGTTCAGCACATACCCGCGCGACCCGAACAATCCCTGCTCTTCGCTGCTCCAAAGTGCAATGCGGATGGTGCGCTTTGGCTTAAAGCCAATGGTTTTAAGGATGCGCATGGCCTCCATCATTACGGCGCTGCCTGCAGCGTTATCTGTTGCACCGGTACCCGCATGCCATGAATCCAGGTGGCCGCCAATCATAATTACCTGGTCCTTTAATTTTTTATCGGTACCCGGAATCTCAGCAACTACATCATAGCCCTGCATATCGTTAGTAAAGAATTCGGTTTTGATATCTGCTTCAACAGCTACTTTTTTACCGGCTTTTACCAAACGCAAGATCCGTTGAAAATCTTCACTGCTGGTTTCCAGTTCTGGTGCTACTGCTTTTGCGGTATCGGCATATGAAGCGCCATTGGTGGTGAATAAGGTACCGTCTGTGCCGCGCGCCTGGGTTAAGATCAAGCCAACCTTTTCATCAAGAAGAAAGGTGTTAATGGCGCCGCGCATTGCAATTGCTTTGCGCCTGGCTGCCATTGCTGGTGAGTTAGGATCAAATGCACGCTGACCGCCGCGGGCAGGAGCAGGGGCTTGCGCCATTTTATCAAGTTCCTCATCTGTATAACGCACGGCATCTGCCTTGTACGTGCGCTCGGTGAGGGGTTTGGTATCGAAAATTACAATTTTGCCTGAAAGGGTACCCTTGTATTTAGCCAGTTCTGGTACGCTATCGGCCTTTACTAAAACAACGTCGCCGGTTATAGGGCCGTTGGTGCCTGGGGTCCATGCTTTGGGTACTGCAATGATAGCGTGATAGTATGGCACAGTGATGGCAGCATAGTTCTTTTTCACTTCCCAGCCTTTCCCAAATTTGCCCCATGCTTCTAATTTAGAATTGTTCATGCCCCATTCTTTCAGCTGGTTAACGGCCCAGTCCTGGGCGCGTTTTAAACCCGGGGAGCCAGATAATCGTGGTCCGGATACGTCCGTAAGGTTAAAAGCAATTTCCATTACTTTGGAGTGGTTGAGGCCTTCCTCGCGGATTTTTGCGACCGCGGCAGGATCAACGGTCTCCTGCGCAAAAGCCGCCGCCGTAATGCCCGTAAAAGCAATACATGTGTAGAGTAGTTTTAATTTCATGGTCAGTTAGTTAATTAAGTAATGAGCAAACTTATCTAAATTTAACTGCAAATGCCGGGCTGTTGCTTTAACAAAGTTGTTACATCGTTATAGGGAATGTCTGAATTCTGAGGATGTTGTGACCGGGGCATACCAAACGAAAAAAGGTCCTGCAAGCTATAGCCTGCAAAACCTTTTAGTAATATTTGTACTAATGATTATCTAATGTCACTCTGTACTTTTCTTGCAGTGCTACGACCTGGAAGGTAGATCTGAAGACCGAAAGATAAGTTTAGGTTGTTCTGCGTAGTTTGGCTACCGAAACCAACTAAGCCATTATATTTTAAAAGGGTTTCCAAACCAATGTTTGGAGTGATGAAGTAAGCAAAACCTGGGCCTACACTTAAGTTTAACCCGTTGGTGCTGCCACCGCCGTTGCTAACATTTACACCACCTAAACCTACTGTAGCCTCACCAAAAAAGCGACCGTGACGCAATACTTCAACATCCTGACCTGTGTAGTAACGGCCTAAAGCACCAACACCATAGCTGGTTGTTGTATTAGACCTTTTAGCTGTTTGAATGCCTAAGTTTACGTAACCACCCAATGCAATGTTATCCTGAATAAACCATGCTGCCTTTGGAGTTACATCAAAACTAAAAATTTGAGGGTCATCCAAGCCTAAGTTGATGTTTGCGAAGTTACCGCCAACCAAAACATTGCCTTTTTGGATTTGCGCAGACGCTGAAAATGTGAATGCTGCGGCTAGAATCAATAATAAAGTAATCTTTTTCATAAATTGTTGTGTTTTCATAGTTTTTGCAATAGCCATGCCATCTCAAAAATATTTGCAAACAAAATTGAAAGCTGATATAAGAAAAATTTATTTCTAATTGATTAACAGCACTATAGGTTTAAATTAAAAAAGATATTTAATCAAGAAATTGATAGGGGTCTTTAAAATTCCTGTTTCCACAAATAGCCATTGCTTAAAACTGCATAGTGTAGTAAACACACTTAACATGATTTTGCTGTTTTTTGTGTGAACTAACAACGAAACTCGCGCTAAAGTAAATAAAGAGTTAATTTTAGATAAACAATCGGGTAGGCAGACGCTCAATTGCCATCAATTGATCAATAATTTATAGCCCCTTCCATGTACATTGATGATCTCAACGGTGGAGTCATCTTTAAGATACTTGCGAATTTTGCTCAGGAACACATCCATACTACGACCGTTAAAATAATTATCATCGTGCCAGATGTTCAAAAGGGCTTCCTCGCGGGTAAGCACTTCGTTTTTACGAAGGCAGAGCAGGCGAAGTAACTCGGCCTCTTTAGTAGATAGCTTTTGCTGGGCATCACCCCGGGTAACCATTTGCATGGTATAATCAAAGCTGTAGCTGCCGAGTTTAAATTGCGTAGGATTATCGTCCGCTATTTTTTTGTCAGTCTTATCGGTACGCTTTAGTAAGGCATTTATACGTAACAATAATTCTTCAATACGAAAGGGCTTGGTAATATAGTCGTCGCCGCCTAAGTTAAAGGCCTGTGTCTTATCCTCAATCATCGCTTTAGCTGTAGCAAAGATAATAGGCACATTGGCGTTGATCTTTCTAACCTCTTTGCCTAAAGTAAAACCATCTTTTTTGGGCATCATAACATCTAAGATCAGCAGGTCATAAACCTGTTTGGTAAATGCCCGTAAACCTTCTTCGCCATCTTTACAAAGTACTACATCGAACTTACCTTTTAACTGCAGGTAATCCTGTAATAACAGGCCAAGGTTTGCATCATCTTCAACAAGGAGTATTTTCTTCATGATAGGTGTTAAGTCCGGCAGTCGGAAATGCCGAAAGTCCGGAAAGTTATTTTGTACTTGAACCTCTGATTATTTTCCGTCTTTCAGACTTACCGTCTTCCCGACTCTGCTGCTACGCGGCAGGAAACTTCAATTCAAATTCAGAGCCTTTTTCTTTTTCACTTTTTACGGTAATGGTGCCATCAAGCCTTTTCACTATGGTATTTACATAGCTCAAGCCCAGGCCGAAGCCTTTTACATCGTGCAGATTGCCTGTTGGTATGCGGTAAAACTGCTCAAATATTTTGCTTTGCTGGTCGCGGTTCATTCCAATGCCTTTATCGGATACTTTAATACAAACGTACCCGCCACGCTTTATTGTGCTGATGGTAATATCAGGTATCTCGTTGCTGTACTTAATGGCATTATCTATTAGGTTGTACAATACATTACTGAAATGCAATTCGTCGCCGGTAATAATGGCATCCTCTTCGGTAAGATTAAGGGTAGTTACCGCATTGCATTTTTGCAGTTTGAGTGCCATGCTATCCAGTACAATACTTACCATTTCATTTACATCAACCGGTTTTTTATCCAGCTTAAAGTCGTTTTTTTCTATTCGGGCAATGTTTAGCACCCGTTCAATATGGCTACCCAAGCGAAGATTCTCTTCATAAATAACATTCGCCAATCTCGCCACCCTTGTTTTATCATCCGCTATCTCATCATCCTTTAAAGCCTCGCTGGCTATCATTATGGTAGATACTGGGGTTTTAAACTCGTGGGTCATGTTGTTGATGAAATCAATTTTCATCTCCGAGATCTTTTTTTGCTGCAGGATAGAAAAAATTGTGTAACCGAAGCAAAATATCAACACAAACAGTAAGCCGCCGGTTGTACCCATTGTAGCAGTCATATTACCCAAAATAAAAGAATTCTTCTGCGGGAAGGCGATCTTGATCCGCCCGGGATCATTGATCACTTCGTTGCTAAAGATGGCTTTCTGGTAAGTATTGGCCTCAATAAATTCCGGCTTCTTACCTTCTGTATCCAATGCGCTGGCAAATATCAGGGAATCGCTGTTTGCGGTACTTACTTCGTAACTGAATGGCAAAAAGATGCCACGGTTGTGCAGTTCGAAACGCAGCAAAGAATCTATCCAAAAGCCATTCAAACGTTTGGCAAGTGGCTCATTAGATTTTCGGTACTCTTCTGCTAGGTTGGCTATCACATTGGATTTTGCAGAACTGCGACTGATGTTTTCCAAAGAATCAGCCTCCAGCATTTTTTTCACCTGCCTAAACTGCTTAGCTTTTTGCAGCCGAAGCTGCTGTTGTACCCATAAAGGATTTAGCTTTGCAATGGTTATTACCTGCGGGCCAAACTGCGGATCAATATAGGTGCCACGGATCGTATCATATTTGTAAAGCCTGGATGTTACGGGGCGGGGCGTTTTTATTACTTCGGGAATCATCCGGCCTTGTACGTTGCCGTACTCATCTGTTACCTCTTCAATGCGGATCCTTAAATTTAGTGTGCCCTGCTGGGTGAGGCTGGATACTTCATCGTCCATTTTTTTATGGAGGATCATTCGCTTTAAACTATCGCGCAGCATGGCCAATTTACGCTCGCGCTTGCTTTGATTTTTTTTTGCTTTTAATGAATCGTAGGCTTTAAAGCTATTGCCGTTGATGCTTATCTTGGTGGTTTCTTCGCCTGCTGTATTTTTTACCGTTAGGGTACGGATATTTGTTTTTGCATTTAAAAAAGTGATGGCATCCTGTTTAGCGAGCTTGCTGACCACGCTGCCAAGTGCTTCATTTACCGACCGGTTAAAAACGTCTGACTGCATTTGATAGGACTGGCGCAAAAAGTTGTATTGCATGCCTACCACACCCAAAAGCGCAAAACCCATGAGGCCGATAATCAAACCGATACTTCTTTTCTTCATCTCTACACAAAAATATTTTAATTAAACGGATAACCATTTGATTTAACAAATTTTAACAATTTGCCTGTGCAGTTTTATAGGCTTACGAAAGGTTAGGTTTCCTTTGGGGCACAAAGAAGTTTCGCGAGTAGCTTCATCTGCCCTAACTTCTGTTTTCATAGCGTTTGGCCAATGATTAGAAGAAGAATAAATAAGCGATTAAAGAGGCATAAAAAATAGCGATGGATATAAAAATCCATCGCTATTCCTCAGATGCTAAGCTGCCAATTTATTAAAAAGGCAAATCATCATCATCAGCGGTTGAGCTGATATCTGCAGGGGCTGCATATTCTGGTGTAGTTGCTGCACCGGCACCACCCAATACATTAACCTTCCAAAGTTGTAATGAGTTAAAATATGATTTCTTGCCTGTTTTGTCTGTCCATGGGCGGCCTTTCAGGTTAAAGAAAACTTCAACATCTTCGCCTACCTTTACACTATCAAGCAAATTGCAACGATCTTGTATGGCTTCAAACTTCAAATACTCGGGATATTGTGGGTTCTCGATATATTCAAGTATTAATTCTCTCTTTTTTAGTGACTCCGTAACCTGTGTGGTTGGGCTCACTTCATACACTTTACCTTTAATTTCCATAGTTCCGAAAATATTTAAAGTGTAAAGTTAAGAGTAAGGAATTAAAAACGGGGTTATTTATTCATAAATTCGCAAAATATATCATGCAAGTTTTCCACACCGAGAGTAAAATCATAATCACCTGCAACAAAAGGCTTTCGCCTTACCTGCAGCAGGAAGTTGAAGCACTGGGCTTTAAGCCTACACGTGTTTTCCAAACCGGCATAGAGCTGATGGGTACCGTTAACGATACAATTAGCCTTAACCTGAATCTGCGCTGCGCAAGCCAGGTGCTATATTTATTAAAAAGCTTTACAGCCGCTACCCCTGCCGATCTTTACGAAGAACTGGTTCAAATTGAATGGGAGCAGCTAATAGATTTTACCGGCTATTTTTCGGTGACCTCCAACGTAAATAACGAGCATATTCTTACGCCGCTGTTTGCCAACGTAAAGGTTAAAGATGCTATAGTAGATAGGATTAAAGCCCAAAAGGGTATCCGGCCTAACAGTGGCGCTGATGCTAACAAAACGGTTATCAGCCTGTACTGGCAGGATGATAAAGCTGATATTTATATCGATACATCCGGCGAAACTTTGGCTAAACACAGCTATCGTAAAATACCCGGCAAAGCACCTATGCTGGAGGCCTTGGCTGCATCTACCATTATTGCTACCAAATGGGATATGAATAGCACATTTATCAACCCAATGTGCGGTTCTGGTACTTTGGCAATCGAAGCAGCATTGTTAGCTACTGATAAACACCCGGGTTTGTTCCGCATGAATTACGGTTTTATGCACATTATGGGTTATGATGAACAGGTGTTTTTTGTGGAGCGCCGCAAATTAAAAGATAAAGCAAAAAAAGCCCTTGGGTTCAAGATCATCGCGACTGACATATCTGACGATGCGGTGGATATTGCCCGCAAAAATGCGAACACTGCCGGCGTAGAACATTTAATTGATTTTAGCGTTTGTGATTTTGCAGATACAGAAGTTCCTGCAGAGGCAGGAGTGGTGATGTTTAACCCTGAATATGGCGAGCGACTTGGCGTTCACACTAAACTGGAGATTACTTACGCCCGCATTGGCGACTATCTGAAAAAACAATGTTTGGGGTACCGTGGATATGTTTTTACCGGTAATCCTGATCTGGCGAAAAAAATAGGCCTGCGCCCTAGTCGCAAAATTGAATTTTATAATGGCAAGCTTGACTGCCGGTTGTTTGAGTACGAGTTGTATGAGGGAAGCAAACGCGAACCTAAAATAGATTAAATGAAGAAGCTCTTAATTATTGCCCTGCTCTTATCGTCTGTTTATTGCAAAGCACAGGAAGGCGATCTGGCGTTCCCGTTTCAGGGTGGCAGCCCCGTCATGACCAGGTTTTTTAAAGATAGCCTGCAAGTGAGCGCCGATGTGAAAAGTAAAAAAGCTACAGGCACGGCAGTAATTAAGTTTACCGCTGATATTAACGGTAATATATCAAGAATAGTGATCTACTATGCGGATGACTACGTGTTAGCACTGCCGGTAATTGATGCATTGAAAAGATCCAGCAAAAAGTGGATCATTCCCAATAAAGAAAAATTTCATGATTTTATTATCCCCTTCTCTATAGGCTATTTAAACCCTTCTGCGGGCACGGGTGAAGTGCAGAAGGCAGCGTATGACTTTTATGTACATCGCAGGCCTATCACAGCTAAAGACCAAATCCCGCTGAATGCGGCTACCTTACTGCCAACTGTTGTAGTAGAATATAAACTATAGCAGTTGTTATTTTATACCTTGCAATACGGCTGGGTATAATTCTTTCACCCACAACTCGTACATAGCCGCCGATGGATGCAGGCCGTCGCGCGCCGTTAAGCTGGCATCTGTAGCTGCTTTGGTTGATACACCAGTAATATTTACATAAGTCACGCCTTGTTTATCTGTTTCCTGCTTGTTGATGACGTTAAAAGCATTGATATCTGCGGTGATCTTATCACGATCAAAACTCGCCGCGTAGGGTGTTACGCCCCAGTTGGGAATAGACAATACAAACACCTGTTTTTTGTTGCCTCCTGCAAAAGCAATGGCAGTATTCAATAGTTGTGTAAATTCGGTACGGTAATCCTCCTTGCTGTAACCACGGTATTGGTTATTTACACCAATTAGCAGTGTTACTATATTATACTTCTTGTCGGTAATATCACTGGCGCTAATTGCTTTTATCAAATCATCAGTCGTCCAGCCAGTGGTTGCAATTATTTTTGGTATGCTTACAAAATGCTTTGCCTGTTTTAATTGTGATGCAAGCTGGTATGGGAACGATTGATTTAACTCCACCGACTGGCCTATAGTATAGCTATCGCCCAATGCAAGGTAAGTTAAGGTATCGGAATAGGTAACCGGGGTAGTCGTGCTGGTTGTATTGGCCACGGGTGTAACTGCTGTTTGTTTGCTGCAGGCGAAAAAGGCGCCTGCTATTATCATCGATGTAAAAATATTCTTCATAGGATCTCCATATCAAACAATACGGAAATATGTTTGGTAAGGATTTTTTGAACTTCTTTTAGGTCTACCTCATGTCCCAATTCCTGCTGCATGCTGGTAACGGCCTTGTCATCTATCCCACAGGGAACAATGTTTTTAAAATAGTCCAGATTAGTATTTACATTCATAGCCAGGCCATGCATGGTAACCCATCGGCTGCAGCGCACACCCATAGCGCAGATCTTTCGGGCTTTTTCATTATCTCCATCAAACCAAACTCCTGTATAGCCAGGGTAGCGGCCGGCAGTTAGGCCGTAATCTGCCAGGGTAAGAATCACTGCCTCTTCCAGCGTGCGCAGATATAAATGAATATCGGTAAAAAAATTATCAAGATCCAGTATGGGGTAGCATACAATCTGGCCCGGGCCGTGATAGGTGATATCGCCGCCACGGTTAATGGTATAGTAAACTGCTTCCTTTTCTTGCAGCCCGGCTTCGTCCAGTAAAAGGTGCTCGGGCTTGCCGCTTTTGCCAAGCGTGTATACATGCGGATGCTCTAAAAAGATCAGATAGTTAGGGGTCGAAGTATCTTCACAAAACTCTTCTCCAGCAGGTACGGCTACGAGCCGGTTGCGGATCTCCGTTTTTAATTTTACGGTTTCGCTAAAAATGGATTCCTGGCGTTCCCAGGCTTCTTTATAATCGGTGAGGCCCCAGTCTTGTATTGTAACTTTTTTATTTTTCATCGTTAAGCCTTCACGTATCCAATCATATAATCCTCGTATTTAAGGTAGTTTACCTCATAATTTCTGTCGATAGGGCCTTTTTTTAACCGGGCATCTACTACGCCATGCCCCTCAAAACCGAATGGTTGCAGCATAATATTATCCAAAAACGAAACCTCCTTTTGCCCGTGGCATTTATAAATAGCTTCCTTGGCGCACCAGCAAACGTAAAGCTGGTTTATTTTATTTTTTTTATCAATAAAAGCCTGTTCCGCATTACTCAGGAACTTGCCTGCAATACGTTCCACCTTTTCTTTTATCTGTTCAATATCGATTCCAACGGGGCTTGTTTTGCTGATCATCACCGCGGCATAATCAAAAGAGTGGCTAAGCGAAATATGATACGGTAAACTTACCAGGTAAGGTTTGCCATGGCTATCCACCGTACAATCGATGTATTCCTCGGTCCCCAGCATTTTACGCAGCAATACCCGTGTACCCAGCCAGTGCAGGTAGCGTTTGCTTTTGCTCAGTTGTTTAGTAAATGCTTTCTCGGTATCATTAAGCTGCAGTTGTTTGTAGAGTTCTTCGGCACCTTCCTCAATTCGCCATAGCGCAAATTCTGTATCTTCATCTATCTGGTGCCGGTATGCTATCGCCATAAAGTAAAATTGCAAAAACGTTAACAAACTTATATCAAATAAATATAATAATTCAATTTGCCGAAGACTTGCCTGTTACATATTGCATATATCTTACGTTATACTGGTAAGAAAAAAGAGCGTATTATAACAATGAAAAAAATTTATATAGCAGCCGCTATTTTAATAGCTGTGGCGTTAACAGAAAGTTGCCGCAAGCTACAATTCGCAGCGGAAACAAAAACGCGCACAGAAAAATTAAGCGTGTAGATGATATTCCGGCATTGTGTAAGCTGATTGTTGATTAGAGCGGTTTAGGCGAATTTTAGCCATTTGTTCAAAAAACATCCTTGTCGCTTAGCCCAATTAGGGGTAATTTAGGACCCTAATTACTTGCCCATGATACTTTCAGACAAACGCATCCTCGAAGAAATTGATAAAGGTACCATCATTATAGAGCCTTTTGAACGGGAATGCCTGGGCACTAACTCTTACGATGTACACCTGGGCAAGCACCTGGCAACCTACAAAGACCGTGTGCTGGACGCCAAACTTCATAACGAGATCATCGGGTTCGAGATCCCTAAAGAAGGATTTGTACTGCAGCCAAACACGCTGTACCTCGGCGTAACAATGGAGTATACCGAAACGCACGCCCACGTTCCCTTCCTGGAGGGTAAATCGAGCACCGGCCGCCTGGGTATTGATATCCATGCTACAGCAGGTAAAGGCGATGTTGGTTTCTGTAATACTTGGACGCTGGAGATCTCCTGCGCGCAGCCTGTTAAAATTTATGCAGGCATGCCCATTGGCCAGTTGATCTATTTTGTTGTTGAAGGCGAGATAGAAACCATGTACAACACCAAAAGCAACGCCAAATACAACAAACCTACCACCCGCCCGGTAGAAAGTATGATGTGGAAGAACAAGTTTTGATACATTGTAGTTATAGGTATAAGGAAAGCAGGTAATTAGCGTTTTAAAGCTGTATATTTCCATTACCAATTATGGCATTTAAAAGATTTTTTTTCGGGCTGATTATTTTTGCCGGTATTGCCGGTGTTTGCGGCTTTGTTATAGTTGAGGATCCTATTCCCAAAATAACCCGGCAACTTGCCAAATGGGCTGATAATCACCCTATAGAAAAAGTTTATCTCCACCTGGATAAGCCCTATTACGGCGCAGGTGATGATGTTTTTTTTAAGGCCTATGTTACAACCGGCGGCAACAACCAGCTTTCGGCTATTAGCGGTGTGTTGCACGTGCAATTGTTAAATGCCCGGGGCGCCGTTAAGCAATACGTTAAACTTCAGCTGAGCAATGGTACCGCTGCCGGAGATTTTGCGCTGCCCGATACTTTAAGCGCCGGCAATTACCGCATCAGGGCTTTTACCAACTATATGCGCAATACAGGCAATGATTACTTTTTTGACGAAGCTATTAGCATCATAAACAGCATCAGCCCCAACACAAAAGTTCCTGCAAAAGCGGTTTCAAAAAAAGGTATTTTGCCCGCGGTTGCTCCCGCTAAACCCGATGTTCAGTTTTTTCCTGAAGGTGGCTATTTACTAAACGGCTTTGATTGCCAGGTGGCATTTAAAGCGATAGGCCCTGATGGTTTCGGGATGGATGCCAAGGGTACTGTTGTAGATGCTGCCGGTAAGCAAGTGGCAAGTTTTAACAGTACACATTTAGGGATGGGTACATTTACTTTTTCGCCGCAGGCTGGAACTAGCTACACGGCTAAAGTAACAACGGCCGACGGTACCTCGTTGAACATTGTGTTGCCAAAAGCACAGGATAAGGGATATGCCTTGCACATTACCGACGCAGACGAGGGTAATCTGGACATAAAAATTGCGATAGCAAAGGCAACCTTATTGGAAGATCCAAACCGCATAGTAACCTTAATGGCTCAAAGTGGTGGTAAGGTGCATTATGCAGCTAAAAGTAAACCAGGCAGCACTATGTTCACTGCCCGGGTGGCTAAAAGCAAGTTTCCGGCAGGGATTATCCAATTTACTTTATTTTCCGACAGTGGCGAACCGCTAAACGAGCGGCTGGTTTTTATTCATCATCCCGAAAAGCTGAAGCTGAATTTATCTGCCGACAGGCAAAGCTACTCACCGCAGCAAAAAGTTAAAATGAATATATTGGCAAGCGGTTTGGAAAAACCCATGATCGGTAGTTTTTCCGTATCGGTTACCGATGAAACGAGATTGCCGGTAAACGAGGACGGTGGTATCAATATATTAGCCTGCCTGCTGCTAACTGCCGATTTGAAAGGATACGTAGAAAAGCCTGCCTATTATTTTAACAACGTAAGTGATAAAACCCGTGCCGACCGTGATATGCTGATGCTTACCCAAGGCTACCGCCGGTTTAACTGGCGGGATTTGCTGGGTGACAAGATTGGCGCAGATAATTTCCAGCCCGAAAAGGCACTACAGGTTTCAGGGACGGTTACTACCCCAGGCGGTAAACCGGTACCAAATGGTAAAGTTCAGTTAATTGATATTGACGATGCCACCTATACGCTGGATACCTTAACCGATGCCCGCGGGCGTTTTGCCTTTACCAACCTGGCCTTTAACGATAGCATCCGGCTGATTATACAGGCCCGCACAGCTAAAAACAAAAAAGACGTAATAATTCGCCTGGATTCGATAGCGCCGCCGGCAACGGCCCGGGGCAAAAATGCACCTGCGCTTTCGGTGAGGATTACCGATACCCTAACCGTTTATAGCCGGAGCAGTAAACAGCTGTACGATATGCAGCGGCGTTATGGCGTGGGCAACCATGTTATTTCTTTGCAGGAAGTCACCGTAAGGGAGAAGAAGATCGCGCTGAAACATTCGGCTAATTTAAACGGCCCGGGCAACGCTGACCAGGTAATGCTGGCTCGCGATTTTAGAAATTATGGCTGCATTTACCTGTCGGATTGCTTGCAGGGGCGCTTGGTTGGCGTTATCTTTCGCAATGGCATCCCTTACAGTACCCGCAGTTTTAGGCCTATGCAAATTATTTTGGATGGCGTTTATGTAGATGGTAATTACCTGAATTCTATAAACGTGAATGATGTTGCCGCTATTGAAATACTGCGCAGTGGTGCCAACTCAGCCATATATGGCGGCCGAGCCGGTAACGGCGTAATTATAGTAACCACCAAACGTGGCGACGATAGAGATAATGCTTACGATGGACCGGTTACCGGCCGTGGTATAAAAGCCTATGAGCCCAAAGGATACTACAAAGCGCGCAGCTTTTACTCTCCGTTATATGATCAGCCTAAAACCAATAAGCAACTGGCCGATCTGCGGAGCACCATTTACTGGAATCCTGGTTTAGTAACCGATAAAGACGGTAAAACCTCTTTCGAGTATTTTAACGGCGGCAGCCGGGGTACCTATCGTGTAGTGATTGAAGGGATAGACACTGATGGCAATATTGGGCGAATGGTGTATCGTTATAAAGTGCAATAAATTTTATTTTTTTAAAGTATTGGTTAATCAAGGTTTGTATATTGCATGTACTTAAACCTTACCTATGAAAGTGTTGCCAATACTGTCATTTTTCGCAATCATGCTTTTGGGTTCGGCTGTTTTCGCTCAGGGCGAGACCTCATTTAGCAACCTTATTTCGGCATCAATTGAAAAGCAGTTGCCTGTTGAGAAAGTATATCTGCATCTCGACCGTACTAATTCAGTTTTTTTTACAAATGATACAAGAGGTATTTATCAATTGATAGTAGAAGGTATTGATGATAATGGCCGGCTGGGCCGGCAGCTTTATCGCTTTCGCGTTGAGTGATTTATTTTTATTATTTATACGCTGGTTAAACTATTCAACACTTAGTCAATCTCACCTATACCTAACTATCATCTATGAAAATCCTATGCCGTTCTTTTAGTGTCTCCGGTTTTTTATTCTTCCTGCTTAGTTCTTCTGTTTATGCCCAAAAGGATAGTTCGTTGCTGGCAACGGCAGTAGGGAATCTTAAGGCCACTTACGCGGCAAAGCCTGTTGAAAAGGTTTACCTGCATTTAGATAAACCGAACTACATACCTGGCGATACCCTTTGGTTCAAAGCTTACACCGTTGTAGGTGAAACACACAATCTTTCTGCATTAAGCGGAGTATTGTATGTGGAATTGATCAATCCTAAAGATTCCGTTATGCGGAGATTGGTTTTAAGGCTAACTTCCGGCATTTCCAAAGGGGAATTTACATTAGCTAACAATCTTAAAGCCGGTATCTATCAATTAAGAGCCTACACCAATTGGATGAAAAATGCAGGCGCCGATTATTTTTATACCCAGCGCATCAATATTGGCCGTCTTGCTCCCAACGCAATTGCACCTGCTGCTACTCTAATAAATCCTGATGTTCAGTTTTTTCCGGAAGGGGGCGATTTGGTTGCAGGTATCAGGTCCAAAGTAGCATTTAAGGCCATCGGACAGAATGGAGCCGGCCAGAGCGTTAAAGGTAGTATTTTAGATAATGACAACAATGTAGCTGCCGAATTTGAAAGCAGCCATGCAGGGATGGGGGTTTTTGCCCTGGTGCCCCAGCCCGGGAAAATTTATACAGCAAAAATCATTCAGAAAGATGGCAGTACATTCACGGTTCCAATTCAAAAAATACTGGATGAAGGGTACACGTTTTCGGTTAACAACAGTCGCAAAGACAGCTTATTTATAAAGGTAGCTGTAAACGGTAAGTTCCTTCAATCCAAATTGAACACTCCATTTTTTATTATCGCGCAAAGCGGTGGTAAAAGTTATTTTACGGCCGAAGGCTTGTTGAAAAACCCTGTTTTAGGCATGGCAATAGATAAAAAACGTTTCCCGACAGGGGTAGTGCAGTTTACACTTTTTGCAGGAGGCCAACCGGTTTGTGAACGGGTGGCATTCATCCAAAACAATGATGGGTTAAAAATAGATCTTGCTTCTGCTGCAAAAACCTATGGTGCCCGGAGTGGCGTAAAGCTGGATGTTTTGGTGAAAAATGCTCTTGATGAACCTGTTGCCGGTACATTTTCTATCGCTGTAATAAATGAGAGCCGGTTAGATGTAGACGAGCAGGCCGAAGGTTCCATTCTGAGCCACCTGTTGCTGACCTCTGATATAAAGGGATACATTGAAAAGCCAAATTATTATTTTGTCGATCCTAATGATCAAAAACGCGCTGAGCTGGATGTGCTGATGCTTACACAGGGCTATCGGAGATTTGAATGGAAGCAAGTGATCACTGCCCCGGATAGCCGGATTACCGATATGCCCGAAAAAGGCCTGAGCCTGGAAGGAACCGTAAAGACTACCGGAGGGGACATGATTGCAAAAGGCAAACTGATGCTCACTGCTCCCCGGGAAAACGTAGTGCTTGACACAGTAACCGATACACAAGGGAATTTTAAGTTTAGTAAGCTGGAATTATCAGATACCTCAAAAATTGTTTTACAGGCCCGCAAGCAAAATAATGGCCGGCGGGTATCTATCTTTATTCAGCAGCCTGCTTATCCTAAAATAATAAAAAGTAGCCGAGGTTTTTCATCTTCAAATGATCTGCCTGCAGAAGAGATGAAAAAGAAATTTGACGTTTACACAGAACAGCTAAATCAGGACTCATTGAAAAACGGATCACAGTTAAACGGGGTAACCGTTACTGCTAAAAGGATAAATAAGGGTGACCCGTATGCGGCAGGGCGTGTAATGCCACAGCGCAATGTTGATATGAAAAGAGCCGATGGTATAGCCTCTTTAAAGGCGCTTGTTTTACAGCAACCATTTTACCGGGAAGTTGAGGGGGAGTTAGTGAAAACCGGCAAGCAAGGGGGGCCGGTTGATATTTACCTTGATGGGGGGATATCTTCATTAGATGCATTGATAGGTTACCTTCCGTCGGAAGTAGAAAGCCTTACCATAGGCTTGCCGGGTGATATTGTAGATGGAGAGAAGAGAGGTACGCCGGGCGGGCGGCCTTCAGGCGGCTATATAGTTGTTACTACCAAGCGCATAGCCGGCACTGATACAACCGTATTAAAACAGGTAACGGTTATTGCTAAAAAACTTAAGAGAACTGTGCCTACCCGTTCTGCCAACCTGCACGGTGCCGGTAACGCCGACCAGGTGATTTTTGATGATAAATTGGGTAACTGTGCCAGCCTTGCAGATTGCCTTCGTGGTAAAGTTTTTGGCGTAAGCTTTAAGGCTGATGGTACCCCTGTAAACATTTCCAGGGGAAGCAGCCAGGATATGGTTATTATCGTTGAAGGTGTTCAGCTTCAGGGCAGCGAACTCAATAATATTAATGCAAGCGATGTGGTAAGTATAGAAGTGATAAGAACGAATTTTGCCAAATCTATCTACGGTAGCAGCATTGGCGGTGGCGCTTTGATTATCACTTTAAAAAACGGCAGCGAAAAAACGTATGCCTCCAGCGATTCGCCTACCGGCTTAATTACTTATCCGTTCAAAGGTTATCACAAAGCCCGCACTTATTACACGCCTAAATATACAGCAGCCAATCAAACCGGCGGGAATGCAGACCTGCGTTCCGGCATTTACTGGAATCCGGATGTGTTAACGGGTAAAGATGGTAAAGCCTCGTTTACTTATTTTAATGCGGATACAAAGGGCACCTACCGGGTAGTAGTAGAAGGTATTGATGACGATGGTAACCTTGGCAGGCAAGTGTATCGGTATAAGGTGGAGTAATTTGATAATTAAACCTCTCAAAAAATTGTACAAACTCAGAAAGCCCCGTCGATCATGAAAATATTAGTTCTTTTATTCCTCTTATTTGGTTTTTTATCAGGGCCTACGGTTTATGCCCAAAAGGATAGTTCGTTGCTGGCAACGGCAGTCGGGAATCTCAAGGCCACTTACGCGGCGAAGCCTGTTGAAAAGGTTTACCTGCATTTAGATAAACCCAACTACATACCCGGCGATACCCTTTGGTTTAAAGCTTACACCGTTGTAGGGTATACCCATGGGCTTTCGGCCCTAAGCGGTGTTTTATATGTTGAGTTATTAAGTCCGCAGGATTCATTGATCCGGAGAATAAATCTGGAACTGATTGCCGGCGTGGCCTGGGGAGATTTTGCCTTGCCAGGCAAAATTAAACCAGGCAACTATCATGTGCGTGCCTACACCGCATGGATGCGGAACGCCGGGCCCGATTATTTTTATGATCAGCGCGTAAATATTGGTGGTATATCACCCGCTGACTTGGTGCTCCCGGTAGCAAAAGCTAACCCGGACGTACAATTCTTTCCGGAAGGGGGCGATCTGTTGGCCGGCGTTCGCTCTAAGGTGGCGTTTAAAGCAGTTGCAACCAGCGGTGCCGGCGAATTTATAAAAGGTACGGTATTAGATAAACTAGGCAATGTAGCAGCTGAATTTCAAGCTACACATGCAGGTATGGGCATATTTGCCTTATTGCCGCAGCTGGGTGAAACCTATACTGCAAAAATTACACTTAAAGACGGGAGTACTTTCCCGGTGGCCATGCCGAAAGTACAGGAGGAGGGCTATACTTTATCCATAAACAATTCGCGTAAGGACAGCATTGTTTTAAAAGTGACTACTAACAGCCAAACGTTACAAACTAAACAAAACAGCAGCTTTTTTATAGTTGGGCAGGCTGCAGGTGAGGTATACTATAGTGCCGGGGGGAATTTCAAAAGCCTGGTGTTTGGCGCAGCTATAGCTAGGAATCGGTTTCCGTCCGGTATTGTGCAATTCACGCTATTTGCCGACGGTAAGCCGGTTTGTGAACGAATTGCTTTCATCATGGCTGATGATACCTTAAAAATGAGTATTAATTCTTTAAACAAAATCTATCCTAAGCGGGGCATAGTGAAGCTGGATCTTAATGTTAGAAATGATGCTAACGCTCCGGTGGAGGGAAGTTTCTCTATATCGGTTATTAACGAAAGCCGGGTTGGTGCTGATGAAATTAATGAAGGATCTATATTTAGTCATTTGTTGTTAACGTCAGATTTGAAAGGATACATCGAAAAGCCAAATTACTATTTTGTTGATCCCACAGCTTCAAAGCGGGGCGAATTAGACGTGCTGATGCTTACGCAAGGTTACCGCCGGTTTGAATGGAAGCAAATCCTGAACGCGCCGGATACCCGGATTGTGAATCAACCGGAAAAAGGGCTCACCCTTGAAGGGACGATCAAGACTAACGGCGGGGATATAGTGCCAAATGGAAAGCTTACGCTAACGGCTAGCCGGGAGAATACAATTTTAGATACTGTTACCGATGCCCTTGGTAATTTTAAATTCGTGAATTTGGGCTTGTCCGATACAGCCAAGATCGTACTGCAGGCGCGCAAAAAAAACGATGGCAAACGGGTTGCTATTTTTGTAAAACAACCTGACCATCCGAATATCATTAAAAGTGTAGCCGGCGACCTGGCTAGCAATGATTTGCCGGAAGCAACGCTGATTAAAAATTATGCACTTTACCAAAAGCAATTAGTCGACGACTCTTTAAAATACGGGCGGCAGCTGTTGCAGATAACCGTTAAAGGAAAAAGAACAAGTAAGGGAGACCCTTTCAGGGATAATCGCGCCGTTCCTGAGCGAACATTTAAGATGACTAAATATTTGGGATTCCCATCTATGAGGGAGGTGGTCTTGAGTATTAACCCAGGTTTTAAAGAGCCGCCCGGTGGGTTTTACACTAAAGACCGGACAGGTGCCCCAACAGATATTTTACTTGACGGAACATTTGTTACCCTCGATAATTTAACTGCTTATTTGCCGTCAGAAGTCGATAATTTAAAACTTGGAGCCTCCGGCGATATTCAGGGAGGAGAAAAGTTAGGAAGTTATATGGTTATTACCACTAAAAGACTCGCAGGTACAGACACAACAATATTGAAAGAGGTTACGGTAGTAGGTAAAAAAGTAAGGAAAAATGAGGTTACGAGATCTTCCAATTTACATGGGCCCGGAAATGCTGACCAAGTATTACTGGGTGAAAAGTTAGTAAACTGCGCTTCACTGGCTGATTGTTTGAGAGGCAAGTTATTTGGAATATCTTTTAAAACTGATGGCACGCCAGTGAATATAAGCCGAGGCAGTGGCCAGGATATGGTGATCATTGTAGATGGTAATCAATTGCAGGGCAGTGAATTGAATAATGTAAATGCTAACGACGTGCTTAGTATTGAAGTATTGCGCAGTACCTTTGCAAAATCAATTTATGGTAGTAGTATAGAAGGGGGGGCTTTGGTAATTACCATGAAGAATGGCAGTGAGCGTAGTTTTGTAACCAGCGCTTCCCCATCGGGCTTAATTACTTATCCGTTTAAAGGTTTCTATAATGCAAGGGTTTACTATACACCTAAGTATACTTCGGCAAATATCAACAACAGCACGCTCGATCTTCGCTCCGGCATCTATTGGAAACCCGATGTAATTACTGGCAAAGATGGTAAAGTTTCGTTTGATTATTTTAATGCAGATACTAAAGGTACTTACCGCATAACTGTGGAAGGGGTGGATGGGGAAGGAAACCTTGGTCGCAAAGTGTACCGCTACCAGGTTGAATAATTGTAGCTAACGATGTAGTTTTAAGCTTTTTTGAGTAAATTTGCCGTTATATATGCCAACTGAAATACAGGAAGAAACGCTTACTCTTGAAGAGATTCTGGCCGGGCTCAAGGAAATGCACCGCCTTATTTTGTGGAACGATGATCATAATTCGTTTGAACATGTTATTCATTGTATGATAAAGTATCTGGATTATACCGAAGCGCAAGGTGAAAAAATTGCCTGGAAAGTCCACAATGAAGGCAAATGCGCCGTACTGGAAGGTTCTTTCACCGAAATGGAGATTTACCGTAAAATTCTTCAGCAGGAGGGGCTAACCGTAAGTGTAGATTAGCACTTTAACGTTCGCGGGCAATGGATGAGATTTTGCATACAGAGCGGTTAACGTTAAGGGAACTCACAACTGGTGATACCGCGTTCATCATTGAATTATTAAACTCTCCGGGCTGGCTAAATTTTATCGGCGACCGTAATGTGCGCACTAACCAAGAAGCTACTGATTATCTATTGAATGGCCCCATCAAGAGCTACCATGAAAACGGTTTTGGCTTGTCGCTAGTGTCAACCAGGGCAGATGATAAACCCATAGGTTTATGTGGCCTGCTCAAGCGACCTACATTACAAATGCCTGATATAGGCTTTGCTTTATTGCCCGGTTTTGACGGCAAGGGTTACGCGTATGAAATAGCAAGCGCCCTGCTTGCACGAACCAAATCTAAATGGAATATTCCGAAAATCTGTGCGATAGTAATGCCAACAAATCTGTCATCCATTAAACTAATAGAGAAGCTTGGGCTTAAACAGGCTGGGACTTATTTAACCGAAGACAAAAAAGAACTGCTGCTATTCTACAGCGAATAAAATCTGTCGACAATTCTTTCCGACAATATTTTTAATAAAAAAATAAAAGCCTCTTTGCACTCGCTGCTCAGAGGCTTTCAAACCTAAACCATATCACATTACGTGGGCTGTAGCCCTGATAATATGAAGGCTAAACTACATGCTTTGATTTTTTGAGACAAATACTATCGATGAATACCAGCTTTGTGTCGACCGAAGGCTGATCCTGAAAGCAGATAATAATGAAATCTCTCTGTGGTTATACAATTTGGATAACCATTAGCCCATAATGGACAAGAATGCGCAGACATTTGTTATATCAAAATATTTTTTTCTTTTAAACATCCGCTATCAATATTTATCCGCTATTCATTATAAGCCTTTAGCGAAAGTGTGTACTTTGTGCCCAACAGTTTTGGATCCACTTCAACTGCCAATGATTTTGATTCGCCCTGCATAAGCGAGAAATAACCGTCGCTGTAAATAGCGGGTAAAATCTGCTTGCCGGAACCATTTAATAACTGTGCCCTTACACCAAAGGCCGCCGTTTTATTTGATTTGTTGGTTAAGTGATACGTCAGAATTTTATTAACACCATTGGCGGCTGTTGTGATCACCGGTCGTCCAGTGGACAAATCTTTTCCAACGGGGGCTAATTTGTTTAATGCGGTATAGTTGAGGTAGGTATTGCCTACCCAGTAAAAATTATCTGATAGCACTTGTCCTGCCTGGTTGCTTAGTTTTAACTTTAAGAAATGAACATCGGATAGTGCCGGGCGGTTTTGTTCAGCTTCAAACGCAATAAAAGCTTCGCACGCGGAAGTGGCACTCACGCTTATTTTTTTGCGCTGTGTGTAGGCCAAAACCAATTTGCCATCAGCATTATAAACCATAGCTTCTGCAGTTAGGTTTTCAATAGCGTAAGGTTTGTTATTTATGACCTTAACTGAATTAGTTGCTGCGTTCCATTGAATATGGATGGGTTCGCAGGCTTTTTTTACACCAAAGTAGGCGCCGGTGAGGTCGTAATAGTAATCATAAGTTTGCCAGATCATAGATGGATAGGCCGATTGGCTCATCCACATCAGCAATCCGGATGCATCTTTCCACATATGATCGTTCCAGGCTTCATACATGGCTTTTGTGGTTTCTACGTTGAGGAGCTGGGCCTTCCTGCAAAAGTCTGCCAGTGAGGTAGCCTCCCCATAACTGTTGTTAATAGATTTGATATAGTTGACAGGGGCAGAACCGCCACCCAGGGCGCCATCTGTACTAAAATAGTGCCTTGCCCACATATTTGTTTTGCTATCTACCGATGCGGCGGTTGGCGCAACCCAATAGTCTATCGGCATAAATTTTTTAAAACTTTCGATGTTTACAAAAGTTGCTGTGCCAAGTTCGCTTCGCATACCGTAACTATTTGTTGAGAAAAGGTAGCCGTTATGAGGGTCTGTGAAATAGGTTTTAGGATCCACATTGCCCCAAATGCCGCTGCCCGACAGATTGCGGCTGCCACCATGGATGGAGAAATTGGGATTGTTTACCCCGGCGTTTGAACGTGGCAGGTTCAGCCTGTCGTCACCATCGTTGTCTTTGATCGCGTTTGCTATGGCTTGGTTTAGCGGGCCATTCACATCACCTCCGGGTAGGCCTTCATTTGCCCCGCACCAGATTACGATGGACGGGTGATTCCTAAGCTTTTTTACCTTTTCTATGGCGTTCGCTTTAAATATGGCAAGGCTATCTATGGGGCCAAAATTGTTTAGCCAAAAATCGTCCCAAACCATAATGCCGTATTTATCACAGTAAGCGTAAAAGGCTTCGTCGGTAACTTCGCCGGTCCAGTTTCTTATCATGTTAAAGTTCATGTCCTGGTGAAACCTGATGCGGGTATCATAGTCTTTGCCGCGTGCTTTTAACATGTAATCGCTCATGCCCCAGTTGCCGCCTTTCACCAAAATGGGTACGTCATTTACAAAAAGCCGCAGCGGGCCGCCAAGCGAGGTGGTATCTGAGGTGATTTTTCGGATGCCGAAGGTTTTCGTCGCTTTATCGGTAACACCTATTCCATCGGCAACAAAATTTACAGTGCAGGTGTAAAGTATTTGTGTACCATTGGCGTTGCCTCCATAGCCGTTTGGCCACCAGAGTCTTGGGTTGGCAATGCTGAGTTGTTGAAATTGAGTTTTGTTATAATTTTCAACCCGTTCGCTTTTAGCAGCAAGCGTTATTTGCGGGCCGCTGAACAAGATATTGCCAGGTTGGATATGGATCCTGAGTCTGCCGGATACCGGTAAAGCCGAAGCATTGTGCAGCGTTATGTTAACATTTAGTTCAGCCAGCTTTTTATTGACCAGGTTTGACTTGATCCATGGGTCTTCAACGGTCACAGGTCCTGTTGTGGTAATACCTACCGTATCGGTAATGCCGCTATTGAGGCCGGGTACAGCTGGCATCCAATCCCAACTGCCACTACTTAAATAGGTAGGCGCCTGCCTGTTTGCCAGATCTCCTTCATGAGGCGGAGTGACCAATACGGCCAGGGCATTATTTCCTGTTTTTTGCAGCAGATCTGTCAGATCGTATCTGCCCCGTTGCATCAAACCTTTTAATGTGCCGATATGATGTCCATTAAACCAGATTTCGGCCATTTTATTAACACCATTAAATTTAAGCCAGGTTCGCTTACCGGCAGGCATTCGCTTGGTAGCGAACTCGGTTCGGTACCAGTAGGGCCGGTTGTATTTCGCTTTATCTACCAGGTATATATTGTCGGCATAATCCGGGTTTTTCTCCGCCCCGGCTACAACGTACGAATGAAAGACTGTGCCGGGTACCACAGCTTTTATCCAGCTGCCTTTGCTGGCACCCGGCGTGGAAATTTGGGCCGCAGTATTGATATTATCTTCCATTGGCGATAGTTGCCAATTTAATTTGGGCTCCAGCCCTTGCGTTAATGCAAGCTTGCTTACAAGTATTAATGTAATTAACAGTATACCTCTTTTCATGAGTAAGTAAAATTTAACAATGCTAAATCGATCTCTACTATAAGGCTAAAGTATGAAAATAATGCTAAATCGTTTTATGTTGCAAAATTTGAATTTAAATTGCATTGGTTATCATAAAATCGTATTGTTTGGCACTAGTTTCGCTTACATGAGGCATCGCGAAAATGGACTGGAATAATAAATATTGCCTTTGCGTATATTTTATACTTGGCTAACAATTATTTTTATACAATTAAAAGTGCGACGGGCGTTATTAGTCTATTTATCAATCAATTCTGTCTGCGTTTATATTTATGGAAACATCATCCCAGCAAGTTCAAGCTTTTTTTATAGAACAGTTAAATAGCCTTTATTGTGCTGAGGCGCACTTGGTTGAACGCCTGGAAGAAATTAATGACGAACCTGCTTTTGCTGCACTTACTTCTACAATTAAAAACGCGATAATTTCTTCGGAAAGAAAGAGTAAATTATTAGATCAGATCTTCGCTGCATTAGATGTTACCTACAACTTTGATAATTGCGCCGGCTTAATAAGTTTTCTGGAAGACTCTTTTACATCATTTCGTCAATATACCGATATGCCTTACTTATCCTATATGCTCATTTTATCTTACCTGCAAAACGTAAAAAGCACGCGAATGAACTCTTGTCGTTTGTTGAGATTATTATCTGAAAAATTATACCGTCCGGAAATAACAATTTTGATAAACCAAATTTGCGAAGACGGCGACAATGTGCTGAATGATGAATTAATGTCTCTTTATTCTGCATAGGCGTTAACAGCCCCTTGGTATAAATGCCCTCCCCAGAAGAAATTGCTGTCTTTTAAACACTTCTGTTCATTTCATTCATTTAGGTGAATTTAAAACTTATGAGAATACTTTACTTTGTAATTAAAAACAATATCCGAAGACTATGCGTACCTATGTATACGTAATAGTTCCAAGCTTTAATTAATTGCTTGAAGCTTACCCCTTGCGAAACATTTTGTTGACAAAAAACCTAAAATGACATCACTATGAATTCGTTTTCTTCACCGCATTTCAAGTTGCTAAAAGCCAAAATTCTGGAACAGGCAGGGATAGTAGATATCATTCCTTCTGACTGTAGGATAATTTCATTGAAGATTAGCCATGCAACCCAACAGGTTACCAGCGAAACCACTATTAAACGCATCTTTGGATTTGCGCTGAGTAAATTTAACCCATCTCAATACACCGTAGACGTGCTGGCAAAATACTGTGGCTATACTGGCTGGAGAAATTTTTGTGAAACAGAGGCAGTAAACGTTCTTAGTTCAGCAGGAATGAAGGTTGATACTGACTGGCAAAATTTGAAAAACGAAGCCGGCAAGATAACCGACTTTACACTTCAGGCATTACGAAACCGATCCGGAATCCCATTCAATCAGACCATAAGCAGGTCTTTTTTTGATAACCATATGGATGACTTTAAGGTGTCGGACTATGTCGGGACCATCTTTGCGGCACCGGCAGGTTATGGTAAAACGCTTGCTTTGTGCCACTGGGTACAAAAGCAACAGCAATTAAACTATGCAACTGGCAACGACGATATTTTGCTTTTTTTTAGCAGCCATGCGTTGATGAGCGTTTTGCATAGCGGAAAAAACCTGATGGACTGGTTTTTGGCTTTATTAGGTTATGGGGGCGATACAGGTGTAATAGGGCTTAAGAATTTAATTCAGCAACAGGAGCATAAGTTCTACCTTATCATCGATGGATTTGATCCATTTTTTCTGAAGAAAGATGATTTCAATATTTTGATGAGCCAACTGTGCGACATATTACTTTTGAGCAAGGGATTAGATTTTTTTAGGGTGGTTTTAACTATGCGTTCTGCTACCTGGATAAACAACCGGCTTGAGTGGGAGGATGAGAAGTACTCTTGGTTTAATACTTTAACCAACGAAAATGATTACATAAATATACCCGTTTTAACACCTCGCGAGGTGACCGAACTACGCAATAAAATTAATCCTGCAGATGCAGGTGCAATTAGCCTTAAAGCTTCGCAGGTAGTTCACCATCCGCTCTATTTTCAATATTTTTATAAATTGAATAAGGTCGATTTTTCTCTTAAGCGAGTGAACAGTAACACCTTATTTGAGATTCTATCCGCCTTTATCTCCGCAAAGATCTACAACAGTGCAAATTCTGCTGAAACCGTGAGCTTAATTTATGCGCTGATCAATGAGTTGGACTTTCAGCAGGACGCTTTTCATATAGATAAGCTTAAAGTGAATAGTTTGATCAAACAAAGTAGCTGTACGTACCATGAGCTGCTAAGCATCGGCATTTTGAAAGAAATTAATAGCAGCAGCACTACCCGCTATCAAAACTACATCCGATTTGCTGATCCTAAAATTTTAAGTCATTTTATTGCCCAGTCTATCATTGAAGAAAGTGGAGGCGTATTTGATTCTGAAGCTATTAATAAAATTAACCGATTGCTAAAAAATGGTAAAGATAAATTGACCGTTTTGAAATGGTGTGTTTTAGATGCTGTAAAAAGCGGACGGTTTCAGGATTTGCAGTGTTTGCCGGCTGCCGGAATTACAACAGTACAAAAAGCGGAATTGATAACCTTTATAAGCGATTTGCTTAAACAGGAAATGACAATGTACCCAGCGCAATCTGATCTGATCAAAATCTTTAAAGGTGACGCGGGTGACACAATATTCAATTTCTTTTTCGGCCTTGAATTTATTTGTTCGGAATACAAAGCTACCCTGCAAACCTTGCTGATGTTTAAATTATCGCCACAGCAAAAAATAGTCGTGTATACATCTCTGGCCATTATTGCAGTTATTCAGCTGGATATGAAAGAGCTTGAGCATACGCTCGATCAAATGTCGGGTATGCAGGTTGCAGACTATTATTCATTCCCTATAGATCCGCTTAATTGCCTGGATGCTATCTTTCACTATTTTAAATTTGGGTTTATAAAACGCGAAGCGCTGGTTGAGTTAACAAAAACGGCCTTCGCTATGGGCCAATCGGCAAACGCACCGTTTAAAAAATGTGCCATAAATGATTTGCTGTTCATATTAGGTATATACACGTTGTGGCTGGCTGATAATCCCAAAAAAGTCATCCGGTTTGCAAAGAGCATAGATAGGGTTTACCATAATGAAAACCTCGCTACGGGCTCCAATTTTGCTTTTTTTACATCTATTTTAAAAGCGGATGCCTACTTCAAGCTGGAAAATAAAAGCCAAGTAAAAAGCTGGTACGATTCAATTTGCCGTGTTTATGAGAGTGGTGATGGCAGCATGACCCCTTATATGAAAGCGCTGTTTTTTAGTTTAAAAATAAAGCTTTTTATAAATAAAAACACCAGCAACTCAATATTAAACGACCTCAAAAGCGTAAATACTGTAGCCGAAGACTGTGGAAATAAGTTTAGCCGCGTGTACATTTTAATGATATTGCTCAAAAACGATACTTTTCTTTCAGAAAACCCCAGCTTTAAAAAGCAGGCGGGCTACGATTACAACATGATCCTTACCCGGAGCGGTATAGACAGAGACTGTTTCCAGATTTAAAATATGCCCGGAATAATGGCCTGTTCATTATTCCGGGTAATTTCCCCCTTCATCTTCTGGTTTATTGCACATATCTGGGGCATGGCCCTGGAGTTTGCATCATTTTTTTTTTTCTTATTGCAATTAATATTTGGCTTTGTGCAACGTTTGAAGGTCTTTGAAAAGAGCTAAATAACGATCGCGAATTTTAATGTCGTTTCACTATCTGATTGTTTTATGTAATTTATTTTATGAATAAGATGAACAGCTCATTCACTTATGAACGTAGGTTTTTGTAAGATTTTTACTGAACGAACTGCTTAAATCGATTGGTGATCATGCCCCGTAGATTAGGTGTTTACTAACACGATACATCTACTTTAACTAACAGCATGATGAAAACCTTTACCTTTCATAGGTGGCTTATTCTCCTAATATGCTTCCTGTTGATCTTTGCAAGTAATCTTTTTGCACAACGCAATTTTGCAACAACCCAGGTAAGCAGCAACGGTGGCTTACTTTGCGTAGGGTGCTTAGTTACCAACCAGGCCGCCGCAGTTGACGGGAGTTTGCAAACTGCTTCGGTTTTAAATGTCACTACCGGGGTGATCGCTCAAACTTATCAGGAACTTATTTTCCCGGCAGCAGGAAAAGTAGCCGCAGGCACTCCGGTTACTATCAAGTTGGGCAGTGGTGATAACCTGCTGGACCTTACCGCACTGGGAGGGATCTCGATTCGGCCATATAATGGCAGTTCGGCGGCAGGAGCATCCATTTCAGCCGCAACGCTGGTGAGTGCTTTAAGCAATAATAACCAGTTGCAGCTTACCATAAGCCCAAGCCAGACTTATGACAGGATAAGGGTAACACTTAACGGTGGACTAGTTGGTGCATTAAGCAGTATTTATGTCTATGGAGCATTTTATAACGGACCCAGTCCGCTGGCCTGTAATGCAGCGTTTGACGAGTTACATGGGATCTCCTCCACATTATTAGGGCTGGGTGTAAACGTTGGTGGTGTAGCAAATCCGCAAAATGCTATCGACGGCGACTTTAACACCGCCTCTACTTTGAACGCGGGTGTTGCTGTCGTTGGTGCTTATGCCCAGCAAACCGTAATATTTCAATCCCCATCCATCATTGGCGATTCGGTTAGGTTAACCTTGTCTATCCCGCAGACACTTATCGATGCGGGTGTGCTGGCCAATATCGGGCTATCTACATATAATGGCAATACCAGCAATAACGATACGCATTCTTTTAACGATGCATTGCTAAGGTTGCGTTTGTTAGACCTTACCAATAACCGTCGCAAAGTTACCGTAACGTACGCCCCTTCCATGGTTTTTGACAGGGTGCAGCTACGCCTTGGCGGAGGCATTGCAAGCGTTTTATCAACCCTTAATTTATTTGAAGCCGAAAAGTTAATTCCACGGCCCACTATAAAAATAAACAACTTAGCGGTTAGCAATACAAATATCTGCGTCGGCAGCCCGGTAACGCTTACCGCATCGGCATCTGTGGCAAATACTACCTTTAACTGGTACAATGCAGCAACGGGAGGTGCGCCAGTATTTACCGGTGCAGCCTTTAGCCCCACAATAAATGCAACTACTACTTATTATGTAGCTGCCATGCGGCCGAATTGTACCGATGAATCTGAGCGTGCACCGGTCACCGTAACTGTGAACCCAATCCCGGTTGCACCATTAATAACTAACAATAATATTACGGTATGCCCAGGCTCGCCAGCCACCTTCAGCGCGACAGCGGTAACCGGTGTATCTGTAAATTGGTATACAACCCCAACGGGTGGCACACCAATTTTTATCGGAAATAATTTTACAACCGGTGCGTTAACTCAAACTACCAATTATTTTGCTGAAGCTATAGTTGGCGGTACCTGCATTAGCCCGGCCCGTACACAGGTCACCGCTACTGTTAGCGCGTTGCCTGCCGCACCCGTTTTAGCCGCCGCCAGTGTGACTGTTTGCGATGGTGATGTTGCTGTGCTTTCAATAGGCACACCCGGTGCAGGCATCCTTTATAATTGGTTTACTACGCCAACCGGTGGTTCTCCTGTATTTAGCGGTGTTAGTTTTACCACTCCGGTTTTGCATGCCAATACCATTTATTACGCCGAGGCTATTAATGCAACAGGCTGCCTAAGCGGAACCCGTACCCAGGCTACCGTTACTGTAGTACCCAAACCAGCCGATCCTGTTTTGGCTGTGAATACCACTACTATTAACGCCGGCCAAACTGCTACTATCCAAGTGAGTAATGCACAAACCGGCATCAGTTATAACTGGTATACATCGGCCACTGCCAGCACCCCTATATTTACCGGCGTTAATTATACTACGCCTGCACTATTTACTACTGCAACCTATTATATAGCAGCGGTAAACAGTACCGGATGTTTGTCGGCTAACCGTATATCTATTACTATCAGTGTTGCCATAAATAATAATTCACCCTGTACTTTTGCCAGTACGCAAACAAGTGCGGTGAACGGGATATGCATCGGATGTTTGGTGAATAATGATGCCCTTGCTATCGATGCGGATACAACCACCGCATCAACTATTACCGTAACCGCTGGGTTAATCGGCGGCTATGCGGAGCAGCAATTGCAGTTTCAGCAGCCCGGTTTTAGTGGTGATACAGTTAAAGTAGTACTACGCACACCTGTGAGTTTGGCAGATGTGAACCTCCTGGGGCAGATCTCGGTTGCTTTATATAACGGCACAACATTGGTAGCCCGCTACCCGCTGGATAACGCTTTGATAAAGTTGAGGCTTTTAGGTGGAGGAACCCGGTATGCAGTTTATGTACCGGCAACGGGAAATTACGATAGGGTAGTCGTTCGCCTTAATTCAGGTGCGGCCGGCTTGCTTACCTCGTTACAGCTTTACTACGCAGTTCAACAATATCCAAAAATCGTATTCGATCCGGCTGGAGCCGAAATTTGCAAAGGGAGTACAGCTACGCTTAACATTACTACCCCGGCAAATGGCGGCACATATAAATGGTACACTGCGCCAACTGGTGGCACTGCGGTATTTACAGGCGCAGCTTTTTCTACATCGGCCACTGCCAACACTACTTACTATGTAGATTACACCCGTGGTACATGCGTTAGCCCGGTAAGGTATCCGGTGGATATTTTGGTTAACGACCCGCCTGTTCGCCCGGTTATTGCTCCTGCAACGGCAACAATATTCAGCGGGCAAACAGTCACCTTCACATCCCAGGTGGCCAATAACGTTACAGTACGCTGGTATGATGCGCCAACTGCCGGCAACCTGGTCTTCACCGGAACCACATTTACCACCGCGCCGCTATCGGCTAATCAAACGTATTATGCAGAATCATCCATAGGCAATTGTTTATCTGTTGACAGAACGCCCGCCCCGGTTACCGTAACCGCTATAGTTGTTCCGGATGTAGCTGTTAATCCGCCTACCCAAGCCGTAAACCCGGGTGCTTCGGCAACGTTAACAGCCTCTTCAGCCACGCCGGGTGCTGTTTTTAACTGGTTTACCACCGCAACGGGCGGCGCCAGCATATTTTCCGGGCCAACATTCACTTCGCCAGCTATATTGGCGAATACAACCTATTTTGCTGAAGCCAGTATTCCGGCTACCGGGGCCGTATCGGCAATAAGGGCAGCGGGCGCTGTTACGGTAAACGCGATCAATAATAGCCCTGTGCCTTGCGATGCGGCGATTGCTCAAACCAGTACGGTAAGTGGCACGCTTTGCGTATTGTGCGGGATAAACAATGCCGCTGGTTCGGTAGATGGCAACCGGGATAGTTTCTCACAATTAAATACTCCGGTAGGATTATTGGGAGGGTATTCCGAACAAACGCTGCGTTTTGCAGGCACGGGCCGGGCAGGCGATAGCGTAATAGTGGAGCTGGGTGTACCAGGAACGCTTGCCAGTGTTTCAGCATTATCCCAAATAAGCCTCTCAACTTATAACGGTGCAACTTTCAACAACGATAGTTTTGCCTTAAACGGTTCGCTACTTAACATCAGCGCCATTAGCGGTACCAACCGTTTCCGGGTAGCTTTCAAGGCAACGGCCGATTTTGACAGGGTGCAGATCCGGTTAAATTCGGGCGTTGCCGGTGTATTGAGTCAGCTTAACATTTATGATGCCTCCCAGGGAGTTGCCGCACCGGTTGTAGCTGCAGCGGTAGTTTCTGCCTGTGCAGGCACGCAGGCTACATTATTTGCTACCGTACCGGATCATGTTACTGTAAACTGGTACAACAGTGTTACAGGTGGTACCCCGGTATTTACAGGAGCAACCTTTAACACCCCAGTATTAACGGCCAGTACCACGTACTATGCCGAAGCCAGCCGCACAGCTGATGGTTGCAGCCAAACCGTGCGTACACCAATCCAGGTAAACGTTACCCCGGTACCTGCAGCCCCTGTGGTTGCCGTACCAGCAGTAACCGTATGCACAGGCGCGCCCGCTACATTCACTGCCTCTGCTATACCTGGCGTTACTTTTAACTGGTACACAACTGCAACCGGCGGCACCCCCTTATTCACCGGTAATTCGTTCACTACTGGCCCGCTCACCGCAACTGCAATTTACTATGTAGAAGCTACAGGCGCAGGTGCCTGCGGAAGTTCAACCCGTACACAGGTTACAGCTAACGTCTCAGCCACCCCATTAGTTCCGGTAGTATCACAAACGCCCGTTCAAACCTGCTTGGGCTCTTCGGCTACTTTAAATGCGACATCAATCCAGCCGGGCGTTATTTTTAACTGGTATACCACTGCAGCCGGCGGTACCCCGGTATTTACGGGCGCGCAATTTACCACACCTGCACTCACCGCCAGCACCTCTTACTTTGTAGAAGCATCAGCTGGCAGCTGCGTCAGCCCAACAAGGGCACAGGCCAATGTTACCGTAAACCCAACACCAGTTGCGCCAGCAATTGCCGTTACACCGGCTAATGCAACAATAAATTCCGGCCAAACCGCAACATTAACCGCAACTTCTACAACTATTGGTGCCTCCTTTAACTGGTATACATCTGCAAGTGGTGGCACACCGATATTTACCGGCTCAATATTTACTACCCCGGTACTTTCATCAAATACCACTTACTATGTTGAAAGTGCTATAGCCGCAACAGGATGTATAAGTACCACCCGCACGCCGGTAACAATAACCGTAAACCCGATCTTTTCTACATCCTGCGATTTTGGGTCTACGCAAACGATCGATATCAACGGACTGTGTGCCGGTTGTAATGTTACTGCACCAAACAGTGCAGTTGATACAGATACGACTACCGCCAGCCAGATCAATGTGCCATTAAGTTTGGTGGGTGCAAATGCATCGCAAACGATCATATTTGGTGATGGTGGTATTGTTGGCGATACTGTAAAAGTTAAAATAGGGGTCTCTTCGGGATTGCTTTCTGCCGCTGTTTTAGACCAGATCCAGATCGCATCTTACAATGGTACAAACTATAATAATGATCGGGTTAATTTATCAAACAGCATCATCGGGATCCAATTATTGGCCGGGGGGACTACCGCAATTGTAAAATTTGCTCCCGGAACAGTTTACGATAGGGTGGAGGTCCGCTTGAACAGTACCGTAACATCTGCCTTAAGTTCGCTCAATGTATTTTTTGCCAGTAAACAGGTGGAGTTACCCGTACTGGCTGCAAGCACCGTAAATATTTGCGCTAACAACACTGCTGCCTTTACGGTTGCCAATGCCCGGGCAGGCGTAACCTATAAATGGTATACCATTCCAACCGGTGGCTCACCCATCTTTGCAGGTGCAACTTTTAGCACCGCCGCACTTACAGCTAACACTATTTATTTCGTAGAGGCCAGCCGCACAGCCAACGGTTGCGCCAACCCTAACCGGCAGTCAGCTACGGCTAACGTTACACCGGCACCGGTTAACCCTGTGCTGGCAGCAAACAATGTGCAGATATGCTCCGGCGAAAATGCCACCTTAACGGTTAGCAACGCCGCGGGAGCTACCGTAAATTGGTACGACGCACCAACGAACGGCAACCTGCTGTTTACCGGCCCAAGCATCACTGTAACCCCGGTTACTACCATGAACTACTATGCCGAAATAACTAACGGAAATTGTAGCGGCCCTGCCCGCACTTTAGGTACCGTGGTAGTAAACCCTGGGCCGGCTAAACCTGGCGTACAAGCTGCCGCCGTGCAGGTTTGCCAGGGCAGTACAGCCACCCTCGCGGTAGCCAACCCGGTTACGGGTGTAACCTATAGCTGGTACACCACAGCAACAGGCGGCACTGTGGCATTTACAGGCGCTACGGTTACTACAGGAGCAATTACCGCTAATATTACTTATTATGTAGAGGCAACCATTATCAGCTCGGGTTGTATCAATAACGGGGGCCGTACACCGGTAGCTGTTACGGTAAACGGCGCCGTTGCTGCGCCAACCCTAAACGCCACAGCAACACAAGTTTGTAATGGCGGCGCCGCTACCATCAGTATAAACAATCCTGTGGCGGGCTTGCAATATAACTTCTATACTGCAGCAACAGGTGGCACGCCTGTATTTACAGGTACCAGCTTTACAATAAATAACTTAACCGCCAGTGTATCCTACTTTGTGGAAGCAATTGCAAGTGGCTGTGCCAGCGCTACCCGCACACAAGCTGATATTACGGTAATTCCAGTTCCCGTAGCGCCGGTGGTACGAACTCCTGCCGTAGGATTAAACGCTTGTAATGGAGCCACAATCACCTTAAACATCAGCAACCCAAAGGCAGACCTGGTTTACCGCTGGTATGATGCCGCAACAAACGGCACGCTGCTGTTTACCGGTACCGAATTTACCACCCCTGCAATAACTGCTAATACCACTTATTATGTAGAGGCTGCAAGTGCCGGCAACTGTAATCCATCTGCACGCACCGCTGTGCCGGTTACTGTAAATGCTTTGCCCGCCGATCCTACCGTAAATGCTGCCAACATTTCGGTTTGTATTGGTAATGGTGCCACTTTAAGCGTAAGTAACCCGGTTGCAGGTATTACTTACCGCTGGTACGATTCTCCCACTATGAATAACTTATTGTTTACGGGCACTACCTATACAACAGGCCCAATATCTGCGGCTACTAATTTCTATGTGTCTGCGTTAAATGCCAGCGGTTGCAGCAGCAATAATCTTACACAGGTGCAGGTTACTGTCAGCCAAGCACCGGATGCTCCGGCTGTTGCTAACGGCAATGCAGTTGCCGCATGTACAGGTACACAGATAACCCTTACTGTTGACAACCCGCAAATCGGTTTTACTTATAACTGGTTTACTGCGGCAACAGGTGGTACACCTGTATTTACCGGCACCGCTTTTACTACTGGTAATATCAGTGCAAACACCACCTATTATGTAGCGGCTGTAAGTGATGGCGGGTGTGTATCTGCCGCGCGCACTGCGGTGAGCATTTCGGTTACCCCTCCGCCGGTTACGCCGGTTTTAACTGCGCCGCAAACTACCCTTACCACTGGCCAAACTGCTACTATAACAATAATTAATGCGCAAAATGGTGTAACTTATAACTGGTATACGGTGGCTACAGGTGGAGCAATTGTATTTACCGGTAATTCGTACACTACACCACCACTATTTACAACAACATCCTATTATGTTGAAGCAGTTGGTGCTGCCTGTGCATCGCCGACCCGTGGCGAGGTTACCATTATGGTGAACGCTGCCACTGCGCCGGATGTAGCGGTTACACCGCCGACACGCAACATTGCAGCAGGACAAACCACAACGTTCACGGCATCGTCGACCACGCCTAACGTAACCTTTAATTGGTACACCACCCCAACCGGAGGCACGCCGATATTTACAGGGGCAACGTTCACCACGCCGCCGGTAACGGCTAATGTAACCTATTATGCTGAAGCAACCGATCCGGTGAGCGGCTTGATATCGCCAAGGGCTACCGGTACAGTGATCCTTGGTACTCCCGCAACTGCGCCGGATGTAGCGGTTACACCGCCGACACGCACCGTCGCACCGGGACAAACCACAACGTTCACGGCATCGTCGACCACGCCTAACGTAACCTTCAATTGGTACACCACCCCAACCGGTGGCACGCCGATATTTACAGGGGCAACGTTCACCACGCCGCCAGTAACGGCTAATGTAATCTATTATGCCGAGGCGACCGATCCGGTGAGCGGCTCAACATCGCCGAGGGCTACCGGAACAGTGATCCTTGGTACTCCCGCAACTGCGCCGGATGTAGCCGTTACACCGCCGACACGCACCGTTGCAGCAGGACAAACCACAACGTTCACGGCATCGTCCACCACGCCTAACGTAACCTTTAATTGGTATACAACGCCAACCGGTGGTACGCCGATATTTACCGGGGCAACATTCACCACGCCGCCGGTAACTGCAGGGGTAACTTATTACGCAGATGCAACCGATCCGGTAAGCGGCTTAACATCGCCAAGGGCCACCGGAACAGTGATTCTTGGAACACCTGCAATTGCGCCGGATGTAGCGGTAACCCCGCCAACCCGCACGGTAGCATCGGGACAAACCACTACGTTCACGGCATCGTCCACCACGCCTAACGTAACCTTTAATTGGTACACCACCCCAACCGGAGGTACGCCGATATTTACCGGGGCAACGTTCACCACGCCGCCAATAAGTGCCGGCGTTATCTATTATGCTGAGGCAACCGATCCGGTGAGCGGCTTGATATCGCCAAGGGCTACCGGAACAGTGCTTTTAGCTGCGCCGGTTAGTCCGCCGGATGTAGCCGTAACGCCACCATCGCGCGATGTTATTGCTGGTCAAACCACCACTTTTACGGCAACCAGCACTACTGCCAATGCAACGTTTAATTGGTATACCGAAGCAACCGGTGGCACTCCTATCTTCACAGGGGCTACATTTACAACCCCGGCAGCAACCGCTAATGTTATTTATTATGCTGAGGCTACCGATCCGGTGAGCCAGTTAAAATCAACCCAACGCGCAACTGCCACCGTTAATCTACTGGATGCAGGTTTGTTTATTCCTAATGCCTTTACGCCAAACGGAGATGGCAATAATGATGTGCTTTACATCTATGGATCAAACATTCAGAGTGCCACATTCTCTGTGTACGATCAGTGGGGCGAGCAGCAATTCAGGTCTGTCAACAAATCAAACGGATGGGATGGTACCTATAAAGGCCGGGCACAGCCTGCCGGGGTATACGTTTATTATGCCGAGGTAACCTTAAATGGCGGGCAGGTAATTAAAAAGAGAGGCACCGTAACCCTGTTAAGGTAATAGTAAGATCCAGCAACCTATAAATCATCTTCCAATGAAAAAACTACTCATCATCACCATAAGCATACTGCTCCAGTTAGGGGCGGTATGCAAGCTGCAGGCGCAGATCGATCCGCATTTTTCGCAATATTATGCCTATCCTATCTATTTAAACCCGGCCTTAACCGGAGTTGTCAATGGAGACCTGCGGGTTAACGGAAATTTTAAAAATCAATATGCCAACATCAATAATGCGTATCAAACCGGGGCGCTTTCGGTAGATTATCGTCCGTCGGAAAAAGTGGGACTTGGCTTTAATGTGATCAACCAGGCAGCCGGAGATATTGGCTATAATTATTTTGCCGCTTATGGGTCATTCGGCTACGCAGTGCCGATCTCTAACGATGGTTATAAGAAGCTAAGCTTCGGGATTAATGCGGGTCTAATCAACCGCAGTTTCAATGCCACCAAAGCGCAATTTGGCAGTCAGTTTAATCCCGGCAGCGGGTTCGATCCTTCTTTGCCGAGTAACGAGAATTTCCTGAATACAAACGCCACAGTTTTTGATGCCGGTGCTGGTGTGTTTTATTATGACGGAGATCCGCTGCATACTGCAAATGTTTTTGGTGGTGTGAGTGCCGCGCATTTATCGCGATCGAAAGACCCCTTCGCGGTAGATGGGGTACGGAGTAAGATCCCCGTGAGGTGGACCGCCCATGCGGGCGTACGGATCAAGGCGTCAGACTACTTTGATATCATTCCGCATGCTATTTATATGAAGCAGCAAAAGGCAGAGGAGAAAGCGGTGGGCGCCTACACCGAATTTAAATTACCGGATGATAAGGGCTTGATACTGGGAGCCATGTATCGCTTCAAAGATGCAGCAATTGCTAATGTGGGCTATCACGTAAAAAGCCTCATCATCGGTGCGAGTTATGATTTCAACACCTCTTCTCTCAATCGTGCAACATTCGGGCAGGGCGGGCTGGAGCTTTCTATCAGCTATGTGTTCCGCAAACATGTAGACGAGCCGGAGCCCATCTGTCCACGCCTTTAACACGTACCACCATGATGAAAATAACAGCTGTCATAGCCGCATTATTGCTGATCACCAGCGTGGTGAATGCCCAGTACAAAGAAAATCCGAGAGGGCTTGGTGATAAGGCATTTGCCAATAAGGATTATTATGAAGCCGCATTTTACTACCGCAAAGCAGCAGAAGGGCTAAGTTTAGTAACTAACGAGGCCATCCCGTACAATGCTTCCTCCAAGGGAGGGAAGAAAGGGAAACCGGAAGATCGGGCCTATGTGGCTTTCCAGCTGGCGGAATCGTACCGGTTGTATGAAAATTACCTGGAGGCCGAGCCCTGGTATTTTAAAGTACTGAACGAGAACTATGAAGCGCAATATCCGCTTACCCGTTTGTGGTATGGTGTGTGCCTGCGAGCCAATCAGCATTTTGATGAGGCCATTATTCAATTGGAACAGTTTATTGCTGCTTATAAAGTCGATGGGAGGTACAAAACTACCGCAATAAAAGAAATTGCCAATTGCCGGTTTGCCAAAGAGCAATATCAATATCCACTGCTGATGGATATAGTCAAAATGAAGGGTGCCTGGTATTCGGATGGGTCTGACTATGCGCTGATCAAACGGGACGCGAATAGCTATTTTACCTCCTCGCGGATTGTAAAAAATGAGAAAATACACCGCAACCGTGTGTACACTTTAACAGGGGGGAAAACGTCAGAGCCGGCCGTGCTAACTTTTAAGAGTGATGTGAAGGATAAGGATGTAGAGTATGGCACGCCGGCTCTGAGCCCTAACGGGCAGCGGATATATTTTACTCGCTGGTATAAAGTTGGCAGTAAAATTATCCATGGTATTTACTACAGCGAGCTTGCTAATAACGAGTGGCAGCAGCCGGTGAAATTAAACGCGAATATCAATGCTGAAGGGTTCAACAGTATCCAGCCGTTTATTACGGCCGATGGCAAACGTATGTATTTCGTATCCAATAAACCGGGTGGCCAGGGAGGCGACGATATCTGGTACAGCGATTTGGATAGCAGCGGCATGCCGGTAAACTCTATTAACCCGGGCAAAATAATTAATACACCGTTAAACGAACAGGCACCATATTATAGTATTGGCGATAAGCGCCTGATTTATAGCTCAAAAGGTTTTTTAGGTTTAGGCGGATTTGATTTTTATGAATCGAATTTTGATGGCACGAAATGGACTGCTCCGATAAACATGGGCTACCCCATGAACTCCGCAAAAGATGATTTATATTACATGCCGGATCCGGCCAACAATAATAAGTTCTATATCAGCTCTGACCGGGAATCGGACTGCTGCTTGAACCTTTTTGAGGTTGTCGACAAACGGCATGTGCTGAGCGGATTAATCACGGATTGCGATACCCATAAAGCTTTAAGCGGTGTTAAAGTAAGCTTTGTGGATTCGCTAACAAAGCAAACCGTTAAGCAGATGGTGCTGGGGCAATCCGCCCGGTATAGTTTTGATGTAACCACCCGGCGGCCTCATAATTTGGTATTCGAAAAAGCCGGTTACTTCACCAAAGTTGTGCCGGCACCCGCAACCGGAGAAATGCACAGTGATACCTTAATTAACCCGGAGATTTGCCTGCAGGCTTTCAAGGTAGATAAGCCCATGGTCATCAAAAATGTATTATATGATTACGGCAAGGCAAGCCTGCGTGCCGAATCGAAAATGGTATTGAACGGGGTAGTGAAAATTTTACAGGATAACCCAAAGATCAAGATTGAGCTGGCCGCGCACACGGATGCTATTGGCAGCGACAAATACAATAATCAACTGTCGCAAGCCCGTGCGCAAGCCTGTGTGGATTACATTATAGCCAGCGGCATTGACGAGAGCCGGGTTTACGCCAAAGGTTACGGCAAGCGGAGGCCCATTGCTCCAAATACCTTACCCAACGGACAAGACAATCCCGATGGTAGGCAGCTGAACCGCCGTACAGAATTTACGGTACTCAAGCTGGAATGATTATCACCAGTATATTGATCGTTGATCTGTAAATTTCGGCACTATGTACAGGCTGGAATTATAGCACTTATGGCTTGGGCCGTAGGTGCTTTTTTACAATAATGAACTCTGAATTGTTTGACTCGAATTATTATTAGCGCCTCACTTCAGCAAACTAAGCAAACAATTAATACGTTATACTACTTATATTTGTAAGCCAAAATATTAAAAGATGCTACGTGTTTTAATTATAATAATTTGTATCCTGTATATCGTGCGCTACCTCTTTAAGATGTTGCTGCCCGCGATATTCAGAACCGTGATCAACAATGCGCAGCAGCAGGCTGGTCAGCAGCAAAACTATCAGCAGCAAAAACGCCCGGATGGCCGCGTGAAGGTGGATTATATACCCGACGGGCAAAAAGGCAAGGTGCCTGATACGGAAGGTGAATTTGTTGACTACGAAGAAATAAAACAAAATCCATGATTCCGGAGAATTTGTATAAGCGCAGAAAAGGACATAACAACACCCCGCCATCTGTGTTGCTGATCTTTACCAATTGCATTGTGCTGGCCGTGCTGATACAAATGTTTACCTCCTGCGATAAAATCAATAACTTCTTCTGGGCAGCCATTGCGCTGCTGGCTTTATACAACGCATACACCATCCGTCGCAATCGCGAAGAATACAATAAGTTAAACACCATTATCTATATCGTAAGCATCGTAGGCATGGGTTTAGTGTTTTTCTATGTTAACAGCCAACCCCACAACTGTTAATTAAATTGTTTCGGCTAACATATCCTTAGTATTGTCGTTCAATTTTCTATTTTTGGAGATTATTATAAATTTCCCTTTAAATAATTTAAATGAACAATTGGTTTAAACGTAACGGTACGCACCTGGCCGTTATAGGAATTTTCTTAGCAATATGCTTTTTCTTCGTTACGCCTGCATTTCAAGGTAAAACATTAGGGCAGAGTGATGTAATTGGTGCACAATCTACCCAAAAGGAGATCAATGATTACCGCGCTAAAGACACTACCGTTTTATGGACCAACCAAATCTTCGGCGGGATGCCCGCTTTCCAGATCTGGGCCCCTTATCCAAATAATATCACCACGCATGTGGTATCTGCTGTAAAAGCCACATTCCCAAACCCGGTTGATACGATCCTGATTCTTTTATTGGGTACCTACTTTTTATTTATCGTGCTTAAAATGAACCCATGGCTGGCAGCAGCAGGTGCCGTGGCCTTTACTTTTTCATCCTATAATATGATATTGCTGGTAGCGGGGCACTCTAACCAAGCCTTTGCGATAGCTTTTTTTGCGCCTATTATTGCCAGTATTATCCTTACACTGCGCGGCAACTACATTGGCGGCTCTGCACTAACGGCTTTTTTCCTTGCTATGGAAATTCGCTCCAACCACGTGCAAATGACCTACTACCTGATGATGGCCATCATCATATTGGTTTGCATCGAGTTATACCATGCGGTGAAAGCTAAAGCTACTGCTCCTTTTTTTAAAGCTATAGGCTTTTTAGCGGTTGCTACTTTGCTTGCCTTAGCTGTAAATGCTTCTTTATTATGGAGTACTTATGATTACGGTACAGAAACTATCCGTGGTAAATCAAACTTAAAAGCCAGCGCTAAAGAACCTGTGGACGGGCTTGATAGAGAGTATGCTTACCAGTACAGTCAGGGTGTTGCAGAGTCGGTTACCTTTCTGGTTCCAAATGCAGCGGGCGGTGGTTCTGGTGGCGAGAGCATAGACCAGGATAAAGAGATTGTTAAAGTATTTTCTGCTAAAGACGTACCTGCCGATCAGGCCGTAAACATTGCCGGTCAAATCTCCAACTTTCCGGGGCTCGGCATGTATTGGGGACCAAAGCGCCCTTCTACCTATGGTCCTTATTATTTTGGAGCCGCAATATTTTTCTTGTTTGTGCTTGGCTTATTTGTTGTACGCAGCCGCTTAAAATGGTGGCTGTTGGGTACCGTTATTTTAACCGTGCTGTTATCATGGGGCGGCAACTTCCCGTTCCTGTCAGATATTTTCTTCAAATATGTGCCATTATACAATAAGTTCCGTGCTACCGAATCTATTTTGGCAGTAACCGGCTTATGCTTCCCTATCCTGGCCTTATTAGCGGTAAACGAATTTATTACCAACCCAAACAAGGCAGATTTATTTAAGAAATTAAAGATCGCGTTTTTTATTACCGGTGGGATCACATTGATACTTGCACTTGTCCCTTCATTGATCCTCAGCTTCAGGGCCTTTGATCAAACAGAAGGTATCAGCACGCTTGCCAACGCCATGAAAGGCGACGAAGGCACCGCTAACGCTGTAAGCAGCGCTATAATTAAAGACAGGACAAATTTAGAGCAAGCCGATGCGTGGCGATCGCTAGTATTTGTGGCTATTGCTTTTGGGTTGTTATGGGCATTTACCAAACAAAAAATTAATGCTACCATTTTATCGGTTGCTTTTCTTGTCGTTATTTTGGTAGATCTTTGGCAGGTTGATAAACGCTATTTAAAGGAAGCGAGCTTTCAGGATAAAGTAGAGGCGGCGCAGGCGATAGCACCTCGTGAGGTTGATACCTTTATTATGAAGGATACCGATCCAAATTTCCGTGTTTATGATAATGGAGCCTCAATTAAATACGATCTTTTTAATCCGTTCTTCCATAAATCTATCAGTGGTTACTCTGCTGCCCGCCTAAAAAGATATGAGGAATTGATGGATAATCAATTTACTAAAAGTATTAACCAGGACGTGCTGGATATGCTCAACACCAAATACATTATTACTGCCGATCAAAAAACAGGCACCTCTAACATGCGTGTTAACCCTACAGCGTGCGGCCATGCCTGGTTTGTAAAGAGTGTTAAGTATGTGAAAGATGCGGATGAAGAAATGTTGGCTATCAGTAGCTTCTCCCCAAAAAACGAAGCCATGATAGATGGCAAATACAAAAGTGTTGTGGAGGCTAAAACCCTTGGTATCGATACAAACGCTACCATCAAATTAACCAAATATAATCCGGACCATTTAACCTACCAATCCAGCTCTGCTGCCAATCAGGTTGCCGTGTTTTCGGAAATCTACTACAACAAGGGATGGAAAATGAGCATCGACGGTGTAGAGCAACCTTATTACCGTGCAGATTACTTGCTGCGTGCAGCCACGATCCCCGTAGGTAACCATACTATTCAGTTTGATTTCCACCCGGCATCTTATTATACCGGTGAAGGAATTTCAATGGCGGGTTCGGTTTTACTGGTGCTTGCCCTGGGCGGTGCCTTATTTGTTGAATTTAAAAAGAGAAAACCAGAGGTTGCTTTTAAGAAAGCTTAATAGATATCTACTGATACAAAAAAAGCGATGAGCATTACGCTCATCGCTTTTTTTTATGGATACGGTAGCCATGGCCATAGCTATTCCAATACTATTTTTTCGTGCTGATAAGGTATTTCAATGTTTGGGAAACCGTTCTCTTTTAATTTTTCGGCAAAGTGTTGCTGTACCTCGTATTCGCCATGTACCAAAAACACTTGTTTAACCAAATTAGGATCCTGGCAGGACAAAAAATGCAGTAAGTCTTCGTAATCCCCATGGGCACTCATGCTTTTGATAGATTGTACCTCGGCATTTACCTGGTATTGGTCCCCAAAAATATAGACTTCTTTTTCACCTCTTGTTAACCTGCCACCTAAAGAATTTGGTTCGGCATAACCCACCATTAAAATGGTGTTCTTTTGTTCGCTGATGTTGTTTTTGATATGGTGCTTAACGCGGCCGGCTTCTGCCATGCCCGACGAAGAAATGATCACGCAGGGTCTTGCATCGTCATTTAACGCTATTGATTCTTGCGTGGACTGAATAAATTTTAACCCTTTGAAGGCAAATGGATCAGCATCTACCTTCAGCACTTCCTTTACATCTTTATTATATACTTCCGGGTGGTCTTTCAGTACCTGCGTTGCCTTTTCAGAAAGTGGGCTATCCACATAATAGCTTAGATCGGGCAGTTCGCCTTTTAATTCCAGCGAATTAAGCGCATACAATAGTTCCTGGGTACGGCCAACGCTAAATGCCGGGATAATAACTTTTCCTTTTTTTTCCTCGCAGGTGTGTTTTATAATTTCCAGCAATGCATCTTCAATAGGACCAATATCTTTATGCAGGCTGTCGCCGTAGGTCGACTCCAATAAAATATAGTCGGCCTGCGGAAAGGTTTGCGGGTTTTTCAGCAGCAAATCGCCATAGCGGCCAACATCCCCGCTAAAAGTAATTTGGGTTTCTTTGCCATTCTCCAATACGGTGACATGTACGGCAGCACTGCCCAGCACATGCCCGGCATCTGTAAACTGAAATTTTATACTGGGTGTAATAGCATATTCTTGATGATAGTCCACTATTTTAAATAAGGCAAGGGCTTTGGTCACATCATCTTCTGTATACAACGCATCTAAAAGCGGCTCATTCTTTTTTGCGCGGTGCTTATTACTGTATTCCACATCCTGCATCTGTATCTTGGCAGAATCCATCAGCAAAATCCGGCACAGGTCCATAGTGGCGGCGGTACAAAAGATCTGACCTTCAAATCCTTCAGCAACCAGCCGTGGGACAAGTCCACAATGATCAATGTGTGCGTGCGACAAAATAAGGTAATCCAGTTTGGTAGGATTAAAGCCAAAATGCTCGTTCATATCATCGGTTTGCTCTCCAAGTCCCTGGAACATACCGCAGTCTAATAAAACGCTTGTACCGTCTGCTAATCTGAGTAAATGCTTGCTGCCGGTTACATTACGGGCGGCGCCGTGAAAGGTTATTTCCATGGTAATTGGTTGTGGCTATTACAACCAAACATGCGCATAAAAGTTTAGATAATTGGTAGATGTGGCGCAATGGATACGCATAGCGATGTCGGGGTGAGTCAGCTCTAAGAGCGATATCCAAGATTTAGCCACACTTAATATGCAAGCTCTTTGCTCGGAATTATAGCATGTCACTCTCAAAATGCCTTAGATATTAAAAAACTAAACATTTAGTTGGAAATTTTGTTTTAAAATTATAACTTCGTTCAACTAGTAAGTTAGTTTATTTTATTGTTATGGAAATTAAAGATTTGACCCGTGCTGAAGAGCAAATTATGCAGGTGCTTTGGCAACTGAAAAAGGGGTTTGTAAAAGATGTTTTAGATGTTTTGCCCGAGCCTAAGCCGGCATACAACACGGTATCAACCATTATTAGGATTTTGGAAACGAAAGGTTTTGTTGGCCATACAGCGTATGGCAAAAGCCACGAATATCACCCGGTGGTAAGCAAGGATCAATACCAAAATTTTGCCGCCGATAAGCTGCTTAGCGGCTACTTTGATAATTCGGTCAACCGGATGCTATCCTTTTTTGTGAAGAAAGAGAAAATTGACTTAAAGGAGGCCGATGAGATCATGAAACTGATTGAAAAACTTAAAGACAAATAACGATGACCTGGTGGAATTATTTATTGCTGGTAAATATTTACCTCACCCTGTTTTATGGTTTTTATGCGTTGCTTTTACGCCGCGAAACATTTTTTCAGCTAAACCGCATTTACCTGGTAGGTGCGGCTTTGCTGTCCTTTTTTATCCCATTGGTACAATCCGATTGGATAAAGGATCTTTTTATTACAAAAAAGGTGCAGTATGCCGTTTACGGCACAGGGAGCGAAATTAATATCACAGCATTCGCACCTATCGAAAACAGCGCTTATACGTTTGGCGAAATCCTGGTTATGCTTTACCTGGCTGGGGTAGTTGTTTTGGCCCTGCGGTTAATGTGGCAATTTGTTCAGCTGCGCAGGGTAATTAAGCAAACAGGGCCTTCGGTTCCATATTCATTCTTCAACAAAATTAATGTGGATGACGATACGGAAGCTAAAGACGTTATTTTGGCGCACGAAGAAGTCCACGCACAGCAATGGCATTCCGCCGATGTCTTGATCATAGAGGCGGTAATGATTCTCAACTGGTTTAACCCGGTGGTTTATTTATACCGCTTTTCTATCAGGCATATTCATGAATATATAGCCGACCGGCAGGCTATCCAGGCGGGTAATAATAAGGCAGAATATGCCCTGTTGTTGCTTAGCCATACTTTTAACACACCCGCGCATCAACTGGTTAATCCATTCTACAACCATAGTTTACTGAAACAACGCATCATGATGTTACAAAAAAACAAATCGCAGCGCATCAAGCTGTTAAAGTATGGCTTATCTGCACCCTTATTTATTTTAATGCTGGTATTATCATCTGCTACCATCAGCAACAGCAAGGCGGTAACCAGCATCAATCGAAACGCTGAAGAGTTATTTTTGACACCTGCCGATTCAATCGGTACGACGGCATCACCGGAAACTTATCCTAATGCTAACAGGCTTATTGCTCTGGAAAAGGACTCAAGTGTTGGTGATTCAACAAAAGGTAAAGTTTACAGCGCGGTTGACACGCAACCTACGTTCCCGGGGGGAGAAGCAGGCTTCGCTGCCTATCTTGCCAAAAATATCAGGTATCCAAAAGCAGCACGCGACAATAAGATCCAGGGGCGCGTAGTAATGGGTTTCGTTGTAGAGAAAGACGGTACGCTGTCTGGTATTAAAGTGATCAGGTCTGTGGAGCATAGCGTTGATGCTGAAGCAATACGCGTATTAAAGGGTTCACCAAAATGGGTTGCAGGCTCGGAAAAAGGCAGCAAGGTACGTGTGCAATATGCCATTCCTATAAACTTTGCGCTGAGTGATGAGCCGGGCGATAAAGCGAAGAAAACTGGAAAAGCAGATCAATCCGGTAAGGCTGTTCAAAAAATAGTCTTCAGCGAAGTAGAGCAGCTACCTGGTTTTCCGGGCGGTAATGCGGCCTTTGCCAAATACCTAACCAAAACCATCAGGTACCCGGCTGATGCACGCAGAAATAAAATTCAGGGCCGGGTGATCACCAGCTTTATTGTGCGCGAAGATGGCAGTATCAGCGATGTACAGGTGTTAAATGGAATTGGCCATGGTGCCGACGAAGAAGCCATAAGGGTTGTTAAAGCCATGCCCAAATGGTACCCTGGCATGCAAAACGGCCACCCTGTTAACGTAAAATATACAGTACCGATCAATTTTGCGCTGAGCGGAAAGCAATTGAACCTATTAGGTAAAACAGACAGGAACCTAATTCAGCCTGTTGATCAAACCGTAAAGGTGAACACCATAAAAACGGATGGCGGCAAAACCTTTATTGAATTGAAAGGTAAAAATAAACCCTTATACATTGTTGATGGCAAGGAAGTGGACGGCCTGGAAACGCTGAAGCCAGATGATATTGAAAGTATCAATGTACTGAAGGATGCCGGTGCCACAACGATCTACGGGGATAAAGGCAAAAATGGGGTAATATTAGTTACCTTGAAAAAGGCAAAATAAAATTTTTTATTAAAACTCTCTTATTTGAGGGAGAGGCCTAAAAGCGATTTAACTTACAAAGTTAGTTATAAACCTGCCGGCGGTGGATGCAAGATCTGCCGCCGCTTTTTTACAAACTCGCCTTAACTACAATATAAGGAGATAGTGCCTTGCTCTCTACCGGTACCAGTTTAGTGGCTACTTTACCCGCAAGCCAGATGGTTTTCATGAGTAATTTAGCTATTGCGGTTTGCTCAGATTTGTTCTCCAGCCAAACGGAAAACTTTCCATGATAATAAGCCTCAACCTTTTTTAAGCCCAAAGCTTCGCAACTGCTTTTAAGCAGGCCCAGGTCCATGCTGTTGATATTGTGCTTGTCGTAGTTCTCTTTATCAAAATTGCGCTGCACCCAGCCATTTACGCTTTTAAAGTTAGGCAGTGTAATAAATAAGGTGCCGCCGGGTTTTAAAAACTTCAAGTGCTCGCCAATGATAAATTTGGTATCGTTAAAGTGCTCTATCAACCCAAAGGAAAGCACCATATCATACTTTTCTGCAGGAATAAATTTAAAAAGATCCGCCTCTATGATTTTAATATCGCCCTCTTTCAATTCATTGGCGGTAAGTAGTTTATTTACCAGCTCCTGGTGTATAAAGTAATCCAGCAAGGTAGTGGTTAGCCCTTTGTATTTTTTGAGGTAGATGGCATAATAACCCGGGAAACCACCAAGTTCAATAGCTGTTTGGGCTTTTGTTTCGGTAATGATCTTTCCGAGGAGATCCCCAAAAACATAATTAGGCTTAATTTTAAATATCAATCCGATCCTTGATTCCCAAAAAGATTTCCAGAAGGACCGGTCAGTTAAGTTATTCTCCATTATTATTTGCTCCGCTTTGCGCGGTTGCGGTTTTGCTGTTTAACACTCTTGCCGGGTTGCCCACAGCTACACTATTAGCCGGGATGCTTTTTACAACCACGGCCCCGGCACCTATGGTTACATGATCACCTATGGTTATATCGCCAATGATACATACATTTGCGCCTATATCTACATAGTTGCCAATTTGCGGGCAACGACTCAGGGTGCCATCTGCCAGTTTCTTGTGCCCAATAGTCACTCCGTTACGCAATACGCAACTTTCGCCAATGATAGTGCCGAAATTTACTACCAGCCCCTGTCCATGATAAAAAACCAGGTTTTTGCCAACCCTTAATTTTCGCGGGAGCTCGATCCCCAGGCTCCACTCTACAAAAAAACGGTAGAACATCAGGTAAGGGAAAAGGATGATCTTGGCCACCATATTATGGTTAATAGCATTTACCAGCCTAAACATGGTAAGCACTATACGTGCCTTTACATTTCCCCTGTTGACTTTCCAATCCTGGAATATATAAGCTAAAGGGTTCATGTTTAAAAATAAGTTATCTAGCTATGCTTGCTCATCAATTTCAGCTTCTGCATTATTTTTATGCATTTGCCAGATCAATTCTTCACTGTATGAATTTAGCGTTCAAAAGTAAAATTTTTAATTTTGATATCATTATACTTGCCCCGATAAATGAATTTCCGGATGAAGGTAGCCCTGATCAATACATCTGACTCGGGCGGAGGTGCCGCCGAAGCTTGCATTCGCTTGTTAAAAGCGTTGCAGCAACAGCAGGTGGATGCAACCATGGTGGTGCAAAATAAAAACCGGAATGACCCAAATGTTTACGCTGTTGATAGAACCAAACTGGATAAGGCGCACTCCAGCTTTACTTTTTTGTACGAGCGACTGCCATTTATCGCCTTTCAGGCAAATGACAGATCTGTTCGGTTTGCATTTTCAACTGCCGGTGCAGGTACTGATATCAGCGATGAGCAGGTGATCAAAGAGGCAGATATTCTGCACATCCATTGGACTAACTCCGGTTTTCTATCCATTTCTGATCTCAAGAAACTTATTGGTTTAAATAAACCCATTGTATGGACCTTGCACGATATGTGGGTATTTACCGGCGGCTGCCATTACGCAGGTGATTGCAGCCATTTTAAAAACGAGTGCGGTAATTGTTATTTCCTGCGCAAGCCCAAACCGGATGATATATCGCACAGTGGATGGCTGCGTAAAAGCAAAATGCTGGCCGATAATCGTAACCTAAAATTTGTAACCTGCAGCAATTGGCTTGGTGCCGTGGCAAAAGAAAGCTCACTGCTAAAAGGGGCAAATATCCAGGCTATTCCCAATCCGGTAGATACCGCGATCTTCTCGCCAAAAGATAAAGCTGCTGCCAGGATGAAACGCGGGATCGGCCCTTCGAAAAAAATTATTCTATTTGGGGCGGCCAATATTGCCGATCGCCGTAAGGGTCTCAGTTATTTAATTAATGCGCTGCAGTACCTGAAAAATTATGCCGGAATGCAGGATCTGGAAGTGATGATCTTTGGCAAAAACAAAAGATTTGACACCTCAACATTGCCGTTCCCAGTACACCAGCTCAATTTGATTACGTCGCCGGCTGAAATGGCGGAGCTATACAGTTTGGCAGATGTTTTTTTATTGCCATCGGTTGAAGATAATTTACCCAATACGGTGATGGAAGCCATGGCATGCGGTACACCGGTAATTGCATTTGATACCGGTGGCCTGCCCGATCTGATTGATCACCAGGTAAACGGATATCTGGCTGCATTTAAATCTGCCGCCGACCTGGCGGCGGGGGTAAACTATGTTTTAAATGAGCACGCCAGGCTGGCAAGCGCAGCGCGCGAAAAGGTTTTGCGGGAATTCAATTTCGAAAAGGTCGCAGGGCAGTACCTGGAAGTTTATCGATCGATGTTAGGGAGGGAGCGGATATGAACCCCAAGCTTTCGGTAGTTACCATTGTTTACAACAACGTACGGGATATTGAACGAACAATGTTATCGGTATTGGGGCAAACGTATGCCGAAATTGAATACATCGTTGTCGACGGCCTTTCGAACGATGGGACGGTGGATATCATCAGCAAATACCAGAGCCGCATAAGCAAATTCATCAGCGAAAAGGACCGGGGCATTTACGATGCAATGAATAAGGGCCTGGCTTTAGCCACCGGCGATTACGTCATCTTTATGAATTCGGGCGATGAATTTTATGAAAGTACCACTGTAGAAAAGGTTTTTGTAACGGCTAGTAACGCCGACATTTATTACGGTGAAACCGAAATGGTGAATGACAAGCGTGAAAGCCTTGGGCAACGCCGGCATAAAGCACCCGACAACTTCAGCTGGCGCAGCTTTAATTATGGAATGAGCGTAAGTCATCAGGCCATATACATCAAACGTGCATTGGTTGAGCCATACGATCCGGCGTATCAATTGAGCGCAGATATTGATTGGATCATCCGGGCAGCAAAAAAAGCAAAAAAAGTAGTTAGGGTACACGGTTATGTGGCCAAATACCTGGTTGGGGGCATGTCTAAAGCCAAACACAAGCAGAGCCTCTTAGAGCGTTTTGATATTATGAAGAAACATTATGGCCTGTTCCCCACTATCTTTAATCATGCTGTCATCGCTTTTAATATGAGCTGGTATTGGCTCGTGCATCGGCGCACCAATGACTAATCTCTTGTTTACATTCGGATATTATCGATACATTTCCTTCCTGCACTACAAACCATTCCCGCTGCTATCAGGGTCTAAACTACCGATTTTAAACAGGGTGTTTCACTCCGCAAATGTGAATCGGGTGAAACACCTAAAATACTAAAAATCAATACTTTGCAGTTTTTGGTGAAACACCCGGGTTTCGGTTTTGCTTTTGCAAAGTATTGTTTATCAGTGAGTTGTTTCAATAAAAATTAAATATAAAAAAAGGTGAATCACCTGGAGTGAATCACCTCGTATAGTATGTCTGATTGAAAAAAGTTTACACTTTTATTGATTAGTACGAATTTGGCCTTATCTTTTTTACCGCAGGCAATCACTTTATCATTACTTCTTCAAACCAATTTCTCTCAACCTTTCATCAAGGTATTCGCCGGCAGTAATATCCGTGTAAAGTTTAGGGTGTTCGGCATCAATGGTGGATGGCAAGCTGGTCAGATCCATGTCTGATTTGGGATGAAGGAAAAACGGCACCGAAAAACGGGAATTCTTCATCTGCTCGCGCGGTGGGTTCACTACACGATGCGTGGTAGATTTTAGCTGGTTATTGGTTAAGCGTTGCAGCATATCGCCTACGTTTACTACCAGGTCCTCGCCGAATGCAGTAACCGGGAACCATTTATTTTCTCGGGTTAGCAGCTCCAGCCCGTCGGCACTGGCACCTATCAATAAGGTGATCAGGTTAATGTCCTCGTGCGCACCTGCCCGCACCGCGTCATCAGGTAAAGCATCTGGGTTGTCTATAGGGAAATAGTGAAGCGTGCGTAAGATAGAATTACCATGCGCTACTTTATCGTCGAAGTAATTCTCCGGCAGTTCAAGGTACACGGCAATTGCGCGTAAAAGATGTTTTCCGGCTGCTTCCAGCTTTTGGTAAACTTCTTCGGTAGTAGTATTAAATTCGGGCAATTCCGCTACAGCAATGTTGTCCGGGTAATCTGCCTTGGTTGCGGTGGTTTCAGGATCTACCTGGCCAATTTGCCAAAACTCTTTCAGATCCGGCACTTTAAAGCCCTTAGCAGTTTCTTTGTTTTTACCGGTATAGCCACGCTGTCCCGCCAGTTCAGGAAGCTCATATTTGCTTTTAACATCTTCAGGTAATGCAAAAAGGGCTTTAACCTGTTGATATAGCTTGTCCATCAAATCCTTACTTAAACCATGGTTGGTGATGGTAGCGAAGCCGGTTTCGTTAAACGCCTTACCTATGCTGTCAGAAAATTGTTTTTTATCTTCGGCCGTGCCGTTTATATAAGTATCTAAATCGAGGCGTGGGATGTTTATAGTGCTCATATGCTTTATTCAAAATGCTTTCAAAATTATTAAAAGATCGGGTAGATGTGATAGTACCGGGCCAAAAATTCTTGTTTGGCCAATGCGCTATTAAATAAGCTATAAAACTATTTATTGTTTAAACGTTTTATAGTACTCCAAGTCATATACATATAAACCTAAGATAAGTATCAATATTATGAAACTCTTAACCAAAATATACGGCGTGGCATTGCTGGCATTTATGCTGGTAGCATCCGCCCCTAAAGCCACCTTTGCCCAGGGCGAAGGGCAATATATCTCCACCCAGGATTTTTATGATGAGTTATCACAATATGGTACCTGGGTATCCGATGCCAAATATGGAGATGTATGGATCCCGGATGTAGATCAGAATTTTCGCCCCTACGTAACGAACGGCCACTGGGTGTACACCACATATGGCAATACCTGGGTATCCGACTATGAGTGGGGCTGGGCGGCTTTCCACTATGGCCGCTGGGCCTTTGATGATTATTATGGCTGGGAATGGGTGCCCGGTAACGAATGGGCGCCAGCCTGGGTAGACTGGCGCCAGGGCGATGGTTATTATGGCTGGGCTCCCTTAACTCCGGGGATCAGCTTTGATGTATCTTTCGGCAGCGACTATTATTTACCGGATACCTATTGGTCATTTGCCCCCTATGCATACATCAATTCACCTGGTATTTATAACTATTGCGTTCCATACGCCAGGGTAAGGAGCATTTATGGCCGCAGTAATTTTATCCGTAACACGTATAATTTTAATAACCGCACTTACATAACCGGCCCAAGGCGCGAAGAAATTCAACGCTATACCAACCGCCCGGTTACGGTTTATAATATCAATAATGTGAACCGGCCAAGTCGCAATACGGTCAACCGGAATACGGTTAATTTTTACCGGCCGGATGTTCGCAGATCTGCCGGAGCCCGCCCAAGCAGGGTAATAGACGGAGCCGCATATCAGCAACAAAACCCAAACCAGCGCATTGGTGGGATAGATCGCCGTAACGGTAGGGTTACACAACGTGATAATATCAGGAATCTGTCAAATGAAGCCCGCTCCAATAATCCCGATAGCAGATATGTAAGGGTTAACAATGGTGCAGGTGTAAACAATCCGGCGCAAAATAATCGACCCGGGCAACCAAATCAGGGCAATCAGCAAACAGGCCGCGGACGTAATAACGGCAGGCCGGCGGAAAATGTGAATCCTGCACAGCCAGCGCAGCAAAATGGTTCAGATCGTTCCAACAGGAATGATCGTAATCAAAATCAGCAGCAGACTGATGAGCAAAGACAACAGCAGCAACAAGCCCGCGAACAGCAACGCCAGCAAATGCAACAGCAACGTGGTCAGCAAAATCAGCAGCAGACTGATGAGCAAAGACAACAGCAACAACAGGCGCTTGAACAGCAACGCCAGCAAATGCAGCAGCAACGGGGCCAGCAAAACCAGCAGCAGACTGATGCGCAAAGACAACAGCAGCAACAGGCGCGTGAACAGCAACGCCAGCAAATGCAGCAGCAACGGGGCCAGCAAAATCAGCAGCAGTCTAATGAGCAAAGACAACAGCAGCAACAAGCCCGGGAACAACAACGCCAGCAGATGCAGCAACAGCGAATGCAGGAAAATCAGCAGCAAACTGATGCACAAAGACAGCAGCAACAACAAGCCCGCGAACAGCAGCGCCAGCAAATGCAGCAACAGCGTGTACAGCAAAATCAGCAGCAGCAAGAGCAACAACGCCAACAGCAGCAACAGGCCAGTCAGCAGCAGCAAGAGCAGCAACGCCAACAACAGCAGCAGGCCCGCCAGCAACAACAGGATCAGCAACGCCAGCAACAACAGCAGCAGCAAGAGCAACAGCGCCAACAACAGCAGCAGGCCCGCCAGCAGCAACAGGATCAGCAGCGCCAGCAGCAAGAGCAGCAACGCCAGCAGCAGCAGGAGCAACAGCGCCAGCAACAACAGCAGCAGCAAGAGCAGCAACGACAACAGCAAGATCAACAACGCCAGCAGCAACAACAGCAACGCCAACAACAGTCTGGCAGACCTGCCAGGCCGTAATTATATTTCGGTACAAGATTAATAGCAACACGGATGCGGGAAGGAAACCCACATCCGTGTTTGCGTTAGAAAGGATGCCAAATTATCGCTCGCAGTGTAAACTCACCCCGGGTTCGCTATCGCTGCCCGACCCTCTCTCCGCTCCGCGGAAAGAAGGTTGAAATAATAACTACGGATTTGTTTCCCCTCTCTACTTGTAGAGAGGGGGCAGGGGGTGAGTTACTCTTCGCCTACTTATCGCTCGCAGCGTAAACTCACCCCGGGTTCGCTATCGCTGCCCGACCCTCTCTCCGCTCCGCGGAAAGAAGGTTGAAATAATAACTACGGATTTGTTTCCCCTCTCTACTTGTAGAGAGGGGGCAGGGGGTGAGTTACTCATCGCCTAATTATGAGTATAAAACTTGTAGCTATTACATCGTGTGCCGGAAGGTTTCTTGAGACGATTTCCCTGCAAGTTTGTGGCTTATTGGCTATCCCGGTAAGAAGAAGTCATTCAAAAACCTTTATTGCACAAAAAAAGGCCCGGAAATCCGGACCTCTTCTTATTGTTGATTTTTGGAATTAGTTTACAATGAACGAGCCTACTAAAAGAGCCAACACCTGGTCTTTAGTTAATGGTTCGTCAAAAGATGCTGTAGCAACTCCTACAGATACACCTAATGCGCTAACTAAGTTAACACCACCCTGTGTAACATTTTCTTCACCTGCATAGTTACCATTAGCTGCAGCAACACCGGTATCATTACCCAATGAAGCAGTACTAACAATATATGGTTTAATGGTAGGTGTAGCGGTTGTACCAACGGCACGGTCATTACGCAATTTACGGATAGCAGATGCGTGGCGCGCTTCAACTGCATGGATACCTAAAGCTGCTGTTAATACAACCTGGTTACCCAATAATGCAGGTGCCTGGCCTTTGTAAGCACGTACACCGGTATCTTCAAATACCTGGGCTACTGCTAAAAAGGTGTCATAGCTGCTGAATACATTCGCGAAAGGGCCGTTACCTTTGTTGTTACCACCTGTAAAATCTACTGTTGGAGCAGTAACCGGGGTTGCACCCAAAGATTTAATTACGGTTTGAAGAAAAGTTACGTGGGCGTTTTCATCACCGGTAATTTCTGCAATGTAAGTGCTGTTAGCAGCCGGAATTAAGCCGCTTGTGGCAGTACCTTGGTTATAAAAGCCAGCCTCCAGATATTCCAGTGTAAGCGCAAAGTTCAACACATCAACAACCGATGAAGATGTTTGGCCGTAAGCTTTTTTAAACATGGTACCTAAGGCAAATGGCATTGCGGCTAAAGCCACTTTTGAACCAAAGCTGGTTATATTTTTGATAGCGGCACGACGAGGGTTTAATCTTTCGTGTATTTCCGGATCAACTTTTTCTATTTCGTCTATTATTTCGAATAAATTCATGGCGATGTGGTATTATTGGATTGGGTAATTAAAGTTGGTTGCGTACACTTTGGTTTTAAGGAAGCCATTTGCAGCCGCCAAAATTTCAGCAATAGTATTTGACTTATTTATACCATTTTCATCAAGCTGATCTGTTGAGGCAAAACTACCCGGCGTGATCAAATTTGATATTAATGCGGCATGTCTGGCTTCTACCGATACAATTTTACCTGCTATCGTTAGGTAATCAGCACTTTTGATCAGGTAACCTGCTCCGTCGTACGCTCTAACACCTGTGTCTTCCAATAATTTCGCTGCACCAAGTACCGAAGTACGGTCGCTAAAATTGATAGACGAAAAGTCTGTGGTTAATGTACCAATCGCTGCTGAACCAATCGCAGCTTTAAAGAAATCGCGGTGTAAAACCTCGTGATCTTTAATGTCGGTCAGGTAAGCAGTTTCTGCCGCGCTGATACCACTGTAAGGTGTAGCGATTACTTGTAAGTAAAATGCCGCTTCTAATTGCTCCAATGCGTAAGCATAATTTAGGATACCAATATCACCTGTACCGATGTCAATGTAAGAACCATCCGGATTTTTGATATAGTCTTTACTGCAAGAAGATGCACCAAGCACAGCCACCGCTGCCGCGCTGGCCCCGGCATAACGCAGGAATGACCTTCTGGCCATATTCGCTCCGCCTGTAATTAAGTTAGTTTCTGTTTTCATAAGTACTTAAGATATTTTGCTTGTAGATAATTAATTATAGAGATAAACGACGTAGAAGGGCAATTGGATTGAATCTGTTGAAAAAGTTATTAGCTGAAAACGGAGTAGCTAAAAAAAGAGTGAAAAATTTAAAACAAAATAAAAAAAGGCCGAAATGCTCTCGCAGTATTTCGGCCTTACATCTACCTATGAAAAACACCCTATGAGAAGGGTATCAATACCTATTCAAATTACGTGCCTTTGTCAAAATGCGCTTAATTAATAGGTAATGAGGCTTTTTTAGTTTTATTAGATTTCAGTCGTGGAAAGTAATGCTCATTAATTGGGGAAACTTCCCCATGGCTTATAAATTAAAAAAAAACACAATGCCTGCTCAATAGTTATCCATATGAAAATTGTGAACTACTATATTATAACTCCCCAATATTAGCCGGTATGGATTACAACGTATATTTATTGGCAACAGATCCTGGTGATCCGTGCCGGGACGTTATTCATTCAAGAGACACCCGTTTGAAGATACGCGTTTATTGCTTAAATCATGATCGCTTTAACCCGAAGGAAAGCGAGATACAACTTTATGGATACGCCCACGAAAAACTATATGCATTTGAAACTATAAATATATCGGCAGACGATGCACTGGATGTAGTGGGTGCAATTCAATGGTACGCTGATTATATAGATTTCCCGGAAATGGAAATTTTACCGGAAGACCCGCGTGCCGGGCAGGAAATAGCGATGTGATCTTAAAAAGCCGATATCTTGCATTTATTCGAAGTGCTTAATATGATTTTACTGCTCGAAGCTATTTGTAAATAATTATCTGCTACTAATTCGTAATAATGCAAAGACTTACTCACCTCGCGCGAATGACCCTTTAAACTAACTGTTAACTGATGTTATAATTCGACAAACGATTATAATAAGCTGCAAATTTACCCCTTAAAAGCTATTGGCGATATGCCATATTCACCAAAATAAGAATAAACATTAATGCCGGCTTTACCCGGCATTAATGTTTATTTAAACCCGATCGTTAATAATGGTCATCCGCATCAAACCGGGTGCGTGCATAGCCGCCAATTTTTTGAATAGCACCCGGAACCGGGTCATCGCTAAATTGGATCTCGAGATAGTAGAGTCGGTTTTTAATTTGGTACCAGGGGCAGTGGCCGCCTTCGGTAATATTTTTCCGTTCGTAATAGTGAAATTGCTTTCGTAATCCTGATTGGCAATATTTGCTGCCGAGAGGGTACGGTTAGTTCGACTGCGGGGCGATATACCTACCGATAAGCTTAAGCATGTGCCTGAAATATGAAGAGCGTAATTTTATTTAGCTGTTTTACAGAGCCTTAAAATTAATTTAAAATAATTTTTGAAGATTTGAGAGTAAACTCTATATTTGCAATCCCAAAACGACGGAGATATTCGGAAGTTTAAAGGGAAACAAAAAAGGGGAGTTTAGCTCAGCTGGTTCAGAGCATCTGCCTTACAAGCAGAGGGTCACTGGTTCGAACCCAGTAACTCCCACAAAATGGGAATTCAAAGTTCTCCAAAAGCCTGTAAATCGTATGATTTACAGGCTTTTATGTTTTTAGCCCTCCCAAATCCAACCGAGGAAAGTCAAAATTTAGGATACCTATTCGACTACCTGTTTTTAGTTTTTAACTTTGAGGTATTTAAAAGTGGCTTATTAGTCTGTAAATCATGTATTTACAAATTAAAAATTACGGTTTAAAACGAGTGTTTTTGACTGAGTTAAAGCTCCTTTAGGATCTCAAATTGATACCTGAGAACGGATCATTTTGCTGTATTTTATTAATAATCAAAAATTACATGAAAGCAACACAGTCATTCGGTATCCATTTCACAGCTCGTACCGACAAAGAAAAAGGAGGAAAATCTCCCATTTACGCCTGCATAACAGTAAACGGTAAAAAATGCTTTTTTGCCGTCAAGCAAACTGTCGAGTCAAAAAGTTGGGATGCTCGTAAAGGCGCAGCAAAAGGAAGCAAAGAAGAAATTAAAGCTATTAATAGCTACCTTGAAACACTTAAGCGGTCGCTTGGTAATATATATCAACAGATGCAGCTAAAGGGCCTGTACGTGACCGCTGAGTCTATAAAAGATGTTTATTTTAATACGGATGTTCAGATTCACAAACTCTCAGATTTATTCAATTACCACAATGAAACAGCTCTTGCAGTAATTAAGCCAACAACATTAAAGCATTATTTTGTTACGCAGCGTTATCTTTTACAATTTATAAAGCAGCACTTTAAAAAAGAGGATATCTATTTACATGAGTTGAATTATAAATTCATTCATGATTTCGAAACATTTCTATACAATCATAAACCAGTTGACCATCAGAAGCCAATCCATACTAATGGCGTGGTAAAACACATGGTAAGGATAAAGAAGATGATTGGCTTGGCGGTCAAGTTGGAATGGATAGAAAAAGATCCTTTTGCCAGATACTCTATTAAAGCACAAAAGGTCAATCGGGAGTGTTTATCTCAACACGAACTTTCAATTATTGAAAATAAAGTCTTCTATTTAGATCGTTTAAACTTGGTTAGAGATTTATTTATTTTTAGTTGTTATACCGGCCTGGCATATATCGATTTGGCCAGCCTATCAGCGGTGCACTTGGTAAAAGGTAATGATGGCGAATATTGGATCAAGACAAGCAGGCAAAAAACTGATACACCAGTGAGTACACCATTATTGCCGAAGGCTATGGAAATTCTTCTAAAATATCGCACCAACCAACGTGCCCTAATTTCCGGTAAATTATTCCCAATAATCTCAAACCAAAAGGTTAACAGCTATTTAAAAGAAATCGCTGACCTCTGTGACATAAGTAAAACAATATCGTTCCATCTTGCTCGGCATACCTTTGCTACAACCATAACCCTATCTAATGGTGTGCCCATAGAAACCGTTAGCAAAATTTTAGGACACACAAAAATTGCCACAACGCAGATATATGCTAAAGTTTTAGAGAATAAAATTAGTGCTGATATGCAAGCCTTGAAGCTAAAGTTGCTGCCAAAATAAAACAAACAAAAATGTTCAACAGCAGATAGTGTGCTTCATGGCAGAATGAAACCGACAAGCTCGAAATTATTGATTATCAAATGATTTGATTACACCACATAGAACTGGGTGTGACTTTAGGCATTTCTGTAACCACTAAGGCACTATTGCCACTTGCTGGCTTTATATTTGGTGTCAATGCTTCTCAGAAATAATAAAAAAATAGATTTTGAAGGTAGTCGGTTACATTTTTTTAGAAAAGTCGCCACAATAGGTTTTTGATTGTCTATATTGAATAACCCTCGCCTAGCTTTTTTGCTTTTTTCACCGATTTTGCCGCTATACTATCGGTTACTCGGTAATGCAGGCAGAACACCGGCACAGGTTATGAAACAATTGTGGAATTAATCTGGGGGCGTTCAATTAAATCTAAATGGCAAGGCTCAATAACTATATTTTATTGTTTATTACAAACGTATTCTGTTATGGCTGCAATAAAATTGCAGATGATAATAGGCTCCTATTGGATTATTCATTCCATAGCGGTTGGACGCATTCATATTCCCTAAAAGTTTATGCCAATCATAGAGCTTATTTGATTAAAAGTGTATCAGGGGTTAACAGTCTCTACATTAACAATCAGATAAATACGAAAGACTTAGAAGAAATTATAGGTAAATTAAGTGAATCAACAGTTCACAAGAAATATGAAGATACTCATATACAAGACGCGCTGTCATTTAATGCTATAGTTTATTATGGTAAGGATAAAGCTTCAATCTATAATGTCTATGGAAATAAGTATCCTGGCTTATTGAATGCAATTTGACGTTATGCAGATGCCTCGTTAAAACGTAATGGCTGGTATAAATTGAAGGATACAACTATAGTATTTGCTAATTTACCCAACTTTAATATAACTCCTAAAATAGATGCGAATATCAGGTTTTTGCCGCCGAAATAGTAAATGAAGTTCAGCCACATTATTCTGACAGAAGTCTTTTAACATCTTGTTAGTGAGCATCTTGTCAATTAATTGGCTATCCTATTGCAAAGATCTAATCAACCTTCTTTAATTAGATCTTTGCAATACCTACTTTTAAGGAATAAATTGAGTATGATAAGTGAACCTTCAGTGAGTGAATTGCCTAGATACCTTTTAAGAAATTGAACTATCGCAATTATGGTATATTTATGAACAACGCCTGTTTCTTGAACCGGTTAGTTTGTTCTACGGTTGGAAGAGTTTCAATCCATAAAATTTGACCCATACTAAAAATAAAACTCCAATGGTGACACCACTTGCTCCATAATAAGCATCAATTAGGTCAGGAATGTTCAGAACGAACACCCAGGTTTCAACAAGAAAGTTAAGCCCCAAGATCATACCAGCCAATGCTATTATATAGCGAAATGGGACACCTAAAGACAGCCATATAAACGAAAATATTACTAGAGTACTTAAGCTAAGTGAGAAGTTGGACACATGAGTATAAAACTCCGGAGCAATGGTTAAAAAAAAAGGTAGCCGTAGAGAAGGCACATTGCGTCCAAAAAATAAGTAGAACGTTACAAGCTCAATTAAAATAAAAGCAATTGCTGCTGGAATGGTAGGCACAAATGTAATCTTTACATTTTTCGTTTCAGTCATCACTCATGAAATCAGTGAAAATTACGATTTTAAACCAATATTATTAACTAAAAAGCCCACTAGGGCTTTAGAACTATGCCGATTCGTAACTGCAGCTATAATGTAATAAGCAGCTCGTTGAGCTTATGTGTTATTCTTTGTAGTTTACTATTAGATAACTACCTTATGACTTCTCAAAAGGCAACCAAGCTGAGTAACTATCAAGTAATAGAATCAGTTAGGTTTAATCATGCTGCCAATACTAGTATTTACATCAAACTTATTCGTTAATCTGATTATTTCTTTAAACCACAACTAAGTCACAACTTTTACTATTATTTTCACAATCGAAGGACCGTTTTCAACAGAAACGAAAGATGATGTTATTTGTAGTTAAGTTTGATCAACCAAATACATCTTTATGAAATCAGACATTTTCAAACTAGTAATCTTAAATTCGGTTTTGTTAGTTGTTCTCTTGTGTCCAAGCTGTAAAAAAGATGTTGAATTACCTAAATCCTTAACACAGACTACGAACGAGACAACACCTTTAGCAACAAGCGCATTATCAACCATTAATTTGGTTACTACGTTAGCAGGTGTTAGAAATACTCCAGGTTACGCCGATGGTCCGGCTCAAACTGCAATGTTCAATGGAGTATCAGGCATTCAGTTAACATCTGATGGAACGTTATACATTGCAGATAAAAACAACAACGCAATCCGGAAACTGACTGCTGGAGGTATTGTCTCAACGCTTCCGCTTAAGACTACAGGAGATTACCCTCTGCAAAGCCCTACTTCCGTAGGGGTAGATAATATAGGAAACGTACATGTACTAAGTTACCTTGTAGATCAGGAAGGGCTGTTCTATATATTTAACAATAAAGGCAACCTTTTAACTGGCTATGGCCTCCAGTATATAGCATTTGGCGCACTGGCTAAAGACCCTTATGAAAATTTTCTTTGGTTTTCCATCCACAACAGTATAGGAAAACATGTAATCAACGCTGATGGCTCTACAGGTAAAGATTATATCCCTTATAACAACAATCTACTTACTGATGATGAGCAAGGAAGAGGTCAAAGTTTCCGTGGTTTGTTTGTTGGCAGGAACCGTGTAATATATTTTGCTATTGGACCTCGCTTATTTAAATATACACCTTCAGGAACAACTGCCCAATTGTTTCCAAATCTCGCTTTAAGTAATATCAGTAGTATTGTCTTAAATGCAGATTGTCGTACAATGTATCTTGCCAGTGGTGGTAAAATTGTTAAGATTGAAAATGGCAAATTGAGTGTATTAGCGGGTCCCAACACTCTAACACCTGACGGTCGTGATGGCAAAGGTGCAAACGCTGACGTTCATGCCAACAGCTTAGCTTTAGGTGATAATGAAAATAGCCTTTATTTCTCGGATTATAGCACAAATACTATTCGAAAGATCATGCTTAAATAAATACGTTGACGCTATTTAAATAGCAAATCTTTTGTAGATCGAACCATACCAGATTGATTTTGCACTTTAAGTATTTAAATGAAGGTTTCATCTCCTGTAAAGTCATCTCAGTTTTAAAAGGTACTCTGACTACTTAAAAGGAAACCCAGAAAAGAGCCTTGCTATTTTATTTAACTGATATGATATATTCAGCGGCACATTGAGCTTGTGAAGCTGCTTTAATGATTAATGTTTTGTCATTCTTCAATGCTTTTAACCAACCCTGAATGTAGGCTGCACTATTATCAAATGTCGGTTAACCAATGCCAGTTATGGCAGACAGGAATGCTGCAGTCATTTCAGCGATAAGTTCTACCTTAGCATAGTCACTTTTACCAAAGCCATCTGATTGCATAAGCTCTTTTCTGTTCAATCTGTTTGTATGGCCGGTACTGTGTGCCAGTTCATGGAATAATGTGTTGTAATATTCCTCATTAGATTTTGATAATTTAAGGCTTGGTACGACAACGGTATCAGTAGATGGTCGGTAGTATGCATTTATACCATTGGTGTTGATAGTCGGCTTATTAGGCATTTCAGCAATGACATTTTCACATGCTTCGATCTTTTCGTATTCACTTCGTTGTTCAAACTCGATGTAAGGGAAATCAATTCCTTCTGTTTGTGCAATGTTAAACACTGTGTAGACTTTAGGAACCATGATGGTATGAGCCTTTGATGGTTCGTCAACAATTGGTTGAGGGCTGTCTGTTCCGGAAATTTTAGAATTGATTGTTGCCCAGTAGATGATCCTAATACCTTTCTCACCTTTCTTGATAGCTCCTTTAAGATGTGCAGCTTGCTTGAACGTGATGTAGTAGGGACTAGGATAACCTTTAATCATCGAATGAAAGTTAAGTAAGAAGATGTTCCAGCCTCTGTAATTTACGTTGGTGGTGATGTTCTTAGGTAGTCTGACTCCGTTCCAGGGACACTGCCAGATGATTGTGCCTTCTTCTAATGCTTCGATTACTGCATCTGTTACCTATTGGTAGGTGTCCTTAAATGATGCTTTGTCTGTTGACTTTACTGTAGTAGTACCATGTTCTTAATGATTTAGTTGATAAATAATTAGTTATGGCAGCCACTGCAGCCTGGAAGACGGAATAAGTGCAAGGTGGAGATGAACAAACTTTTAGGACATAAAATAAATGGGCAAAGCTTGGGCATAGTAGGTTTATGCCGTGAAGGCTCTAAAGTTTTGGTACTATCTTGGAGGATGAGTACAGGAGGGCTGGACACCGTTTCCGGCTGAAATGGCTAACTTTACTTGCCAGTATTGGTTATTTTATGTGTATTTTTAGCTATTTGCAGCAGAATAGAACCAAGTTTAGATATTAGCTTCTTTGTATTCAGTTTACTATAGATTTGTCAAGATACAATTACACTATTCTATACTTCCCGCCGATACTACGTTGAAGCTATTGACGCTTCGTTTCCAATCATATTATAATGTTCTTGGTTTTACTATTATACAGTAATTCGTCTGTGACTTATTAGATATCTGGTGTTATCGTCAAATGTAATTACGGTTGATTTTTATGAAAACGATATTTGTTCAAGACTCCGATGAGGAGATTTTGTATATTCTTACTGCCATTTTAGAAGACGCTAATTACAAAGTTTACTCCTTTGAAGAGTGTAATAAAACATTTTTCAGCTTGATATCTCTTCACAAACCTGATCTAATCCTACTGGATTTTAAGTTAAGTGGACTCGATTGCATAGATGCCCTTAGAGAAATTAAAACCTCCAATAGTGAAATCCCTGTAATAGCTATCTCTACTAATTATGATATCCAGGACCTATGCAGTCAATTCGGATTCGACGATTATCTGCTAAAACCATTCGACTTAGAAACACTTTACAGCACGATAATCCGAAATCTTCAAGTAATAAACTAACAATTAACGGCATAAACAATATGGAAAAACACGATGGCAATATTGTTGAATATGTTGTAAGAAAGAACGGATTTAGTATAACTGAACTAGCCGTAGCCGCAAATGTAAACAGAAGAACAATTTACAATTTGTTTCAACAAAGGATTTTAAAAAAGGTATTTATTCACAGAGTAGGTCAGACAATAAGGCATGATTTTTCCAATGAGTTTCCAGAACACTTTACCAGGAGTGATTTTACATTTAACGCTTGGGATGATAAAACTGTGATTATTATTGAGAATCCACTGGTCGACGATGCTAATAGTTGGAAGGATAAGTATATTGCTCTGTTGGAGGCTTACAATCTGTTTCTCCTAAACTAAGCATTTCAACTACACCACTAACTAAATCGTCCCAAATCACGGTTACGCAACTATATCAATTTAATATGTCAGGAGTTAATAAAGTTATTCTATTCGGTCACATAAAAGGTAAACCGCTGTTTGAGGCAGGTCAAAACAATCGATGTAAGCTTTCATTCGAACTTACAACAATAGAGAAGTATAGAAATGACTTACAACATGCCGAAACTCATCATATAATAATGTACAACTACGTTGGTTTTTCTGCCCATACTGTTCTCTTGGATGGCATGCTGGTATATTTGGAAGGCTCTGTAAATACTATAAATTTTGTAGACGAGTTAAACGTTAAACGACACGAAACTAGAATTCAATGTTCGACTTTCAAAATATTATCGCATGCTCAGATTCCAGCCGCATAAAACTGTGCGATTGCTACGCATAATACCACCTATTGGGCAAATATATCTACAGTGATCATTACAGCAAATTAAACAAATGCACCACTTGCATTAAATCTAATTAAATATAAGCTCAACAAATAAGGTATTTTTACTCATTCCCTGCTAAATTGACTACTGGCCAACAAATTGCATACAACAATATTCAATCAAAGTGAATGGATAATCATAAAGGGCAAGTAGTAGAATATATAGTACGAAGAAATGGTTATAGTATAACCGATCTAGCTACCGAGTTGAATGTTAATAGAAGAACAGTCTATAATTACTTTCAAAACTCAAATCTTAAATATGACGTTATCTACAAAATTGGTCTGATCATTAGATATGATTTTTCAAAAGAATTTCCTGAGGTCTTGACGTGTAATGAGTTTGAGATTAAAAACCGTCAAACCCAAAGTCTTATAACTGTTGACGAGATGAAGGCTAACGCTGAACAATGGAAGGACAAATACGTCCAGTTACTTGAGGATTATAATGAAGCGTTGAGAGCGCGAATTTGGGATACAGTAAAGTCCGTTGCTTAATTATTAATTATTTTGCTCGTTAAACTAATTTTTAATGAATTGTGTGTATGAAGATAGCGGAATAGTAGCCGGGTGGTCTTTAGTCAATAGTAAAAACTTTCAGCCCCGGTTTTGAAGCCGGGGATTATTCTATCTTATTTTGACATATGCTGGCTGTTGTCGGTTTAGGGATAGCAACTCCTAATATTATTTATGATCATTCGATGATTGATAATTTAGTTTGCATATCCACTTAAAATCTCCATATTATAGATTAAAAATTAAATATTATTGCTATATTACTTGAAAGGCATTGCAAATGAATATTATGACAAGTAAGAGCAATAACGTAGTGGGTTTGAATATTTGCAAATTGCGTAATCAACGTAAAATGAGCCAAACAACTCTTGCAAAAATTATTGGTGTTTCCATCTTTGCGATTTCGAATATGGAAGCAGGTAGAACTATCATCGATTCCGCTAGTTTGGACAAAATTTCAGAAGCCTTTGGGGTAAGGTTAAGTGATCTCTTAACGTTTAAGGAATATCTACCGGCTAGTGATTTACTTGATAGTTTAGAAATTGCTAAAAGTAAATTGAAAGAGCAAGATCTTTTAGTACTGAAATTGCAACGTCAGATCATTGGATTGTATGAAAAGGTGCAAGAACAATAGTCCTTTCTCTTCAATTAAGAAAAATTGAAAATTTCATGTTTACACAGGTCGTCTGAATCCTGAATTGACTAATTTCATTTTCCCAAAAATGATAAATTGTATTCAGTATAGAAGTTTTACAAAAATTGTAAATTTCTGGAAAGGATGTTGATATGGCATCAAGTCCTTATCTGTTATCCTATGGGGAAGGATTGGGTGTTGCAATCTTATCTAATGTATTTAAAAGTTAGACTGCACTCAGCCAGATGGCTAGACAGGGTTTAATTATCTTTGTGACCTTTTAATAAATCATTACCAAATCGACTAGTGCTTGTATTTTGATTTTAGACATACGGTCGCGATACACACTGCTCTGCATGCAAACTTTGCTTCAACATCGTACTCATTACTGACTGTGCTAATGAAGTATGTAATATCTTGAGTTAAGAAATTTATCAAACGCCCAAGTTGAGTATAAAATGGAGAATGTCCATTAAGGATAAACGGCAGGCTAAGTAGATCTAGCGTTTAATTTTTATCAACTTGATTTAGGATAGGTATTTACAACATGACTTTCGACTGCATACAGCTCAATATGGCCCGACAAATCTTTTTGTGCTTCATTATACTCATCTCTCCTATAACCTTCCCAATTGTGAGTCGGGCAATAATCGTAATATTTATTAGTCTTATTACTTTTTGTTTCGTTTTAAGATGCCATTGTATTATTGATATTGAGAGCGTATTTTGGAATAACTGTAACCCTCCCTTAGTTCGGACTGGTGTTTTATAGACTTATTTAATTCAAAAATATAATTATTGTTGTTGTAACTGTGGAGATGTTGGAAACTCGATAGAGTTTTCAATATTTCCACAGTTTAGCCGCTTGTACAGGTCTGGCGTTGTACCTCCCAGTGCTTCATGCGGCCTGCTGTAATTGTAATCTTCCATCCACTCATCGGCTAAGATTTGTACCTGATAAATATCTTCGAAAAGGTAGGCGTCAAGTATATTCTCGCGGAACGTTCTGTTGAACCGCTCAATGTAGCCGTTCTGCATTGGCTTGCCTGGTTGCGTATATTGTACTGTGATACCTTTGCTTTCACACCAATCCCTGAACTCCTTACTGATAAACTCAGGGCCATTATCTACCCAGATACAGCTTGGTTTGCCTTGCTCATGAATGGTTCGCTCCAAGATTTGGGTTACTCTGGTGGCCGGCATGGTATACGCAGCGTCTACCGTAATTGCTTCCCGGTTATAATCATCTATAATATTCAGCGTCCTGAACTTCCTTTTGCTGGTTAATACATCACTCATGAAATCCATAGACCACATATGTCCAGCACGTTCAGGCACCATCAACGGCACTTTTATCCTGGCAGGTACACGTCTGCGGACCTTTCTGCGGCGATTCATGCCCAGCAACAGGTAAACACTTCTTACACGTTTGTAGTTCCACATGAGGCCCTGCTGGAGGATTCTACTGTAATAGATCCTGCTCTTCAGTAGGATGCCGTTCCGATAGTTCAAGCAGTTTATCGATCGTTTCTGAATCGTCTCTGACGTTCTTATAATAATACATGGATTTGGGCAGCTTTACCACCCGGCAAGCCCTGCTGATACTCCTTGCGCTGGCAGGGCTTTAGAACTTTTTTGAGAGTACGTCTTTTAAAAGGCTATGATCTAAGGCCAGCTCCGCATACATATGCTTCAGTTTGCGGTTCTCATCCTCCAGCTCTTTCAGACGCTTCAACTCCTGGCTGTCCATACCGGCATACTTTTTACGCCAGTTATAAAAGGTGGATTTGTGTACGCCCAGTTCACGGCATACATCGTTTAGCTCTCGGCCTCCTTCATAATCTTTGATGGCCTTGACAATCTGTGCTTCGGTAATAATCGAGTTCTTCATCGTTTGACTGGTTAAAGTTAAGACTTTTCGTCCTTCAACCAGTCCAGTTTTTAAGAGGGGTACAATATTATATACTTGTATCTAAACGCAAAGTATAAAACATTTATCCTATTATCGACATTTTATCACTTTTTGAATTGTAAGTTAATAGAACTCCTTTCCGTCCCAAATTGCTTCACTTTCTTTCAAACGGTAGCAATCTCCTTGGTTCCAATTGCCGCTAACCACATCTTCTATCAGATCACTTACCAAAAAAGTTTCATAAGCCTGTAGATCAGATGGTGTCAAGTAAGCTGCAAATGAAGATTCAAACTGATGCGGATAAGAAAAGTTGAAATCGATCACCTTTTCAATGGTGTCGCAAATGTGCATCGATCTAAAATCATGTATAACTTCAATAAGACCTGTGACCTTATCTTAAAGTATGGAATACTTACTCTGCTCTGGAATTTGTTTATAGAGGATAAATATGCTAGCGTTTTCGCAAGTTAGTGATCTCTTTGAAAAGGAGATCGCGACTTAATAATACCCACAACTTCAAAAAACAGCATAATTATCACAATTAGGGAAACTCCACTAACTATAGTAATTGAAACAAATTTAATCCGATCTGTTCGCTGTTTCTCAATAATTAAATCTTTATTGAATTGAGTAGCACCCAAACTAAATTTCCGTTGCGCCATTTTTATGTGGGCAATTTCGTTTTTGATCCGACCAGCACTATCCTGCTGAACAATACGTTGAAAATATTGAAGTGCGCGTTTGTAATTCTTACGCTTAGACTCTATTTGATAAATAGTATAATTGTAGTCAGTTGTTAGCTTATCATCGTTTACCGCAATAGCGTAAGCCTCACCTTCTCGAGCTGCGCGGCAAGCATAATCAAATTTACCAGTTAAATTATATAATGCAGCTAAAGCAAGGCTACTACTGGCAACAGGCTTATTCAAATCGCGTTTTTTACCAGCGTTGTTGGCTGCGATCAAACGTTTTTCGGCTATGTCATATTGCTTGAGGTTAAGATATATCAGACCACTATTTTGTAACCCGGTTACAAGATTAATCGAGTCTTGAAGCTGGGAAAACATACTCGTGCTTTTGTCATAATATTTTATTGCTTCGTGAAAGCTTTTCTTTCTATAATACAAATTTCCAATGTTCATATACAACACCGCACGTAATTTAGTGTCTGGTGTACTTTGGATTATTACTAAGGCTTGTTTAAGATAATCAAGGGCTTTGTTGTTATCATCATCTATATAAAGATTACTAATGTTATTCAAAACCTTGGCCTGGCTGTGAAAGTCTTTGAGGTTTTCGAAAATATGTAAAGCTTTTAAGTAATCATCAATGGCTTTATTCGATTGGTTAAGATAATAGTGGCCTATCCCTAATAGCCGGTAAGCTTCGCCAACCCCACTATTAAATGCTATTTTCTTAGCAATGGTAAGGGCTTTATTAGCATTATTTATAGTTTGCTCTGGATTATCGAAACGATTATCGTAGGCCAGTTTGTTCAAAGCTATTACGATTAAAGTATCTCTCGAAGAGGTGGAGGCCTTTACGCTTTTGAAACCTGCCAATTGGTTCAAAACCAATAGCAATACGAGGAATTTATTACTAATCATACGATCGTATATATTTCGAATCCTTAAAGCTATTAATAATATTAATTTATAATAGGTTAATTAAATATTTTATTCAAATATTTAATTATGGTCATAATACTTTGACTGTCAATTTGATTTTTATGCGTGATGCTCGTAATATAAAATTAATTATTTCAAAACATTGGCAGTCATATTTAATTGCTCAGTGAAAACATTCCCTCCCTGATGACCCTTTGAAGTGAGATCCGAATCTCCCACTTAGTTATGCTACCTCAAGCAGCACTTTTTTTTGGTCTTTGGTGCCTGAAAAGGTATTTCTTTAAAGACATGCCGCTTGTACTTACTTTCCTTAATAACTATATATAATTTAGAACAGTCATGCATCAAATGGTTGGTGTGGACACAATCCTCTATGTCGACCTTCGCATACTATCGAGATGTAAATTTGTAAAGCTGCCTAACAAACTGAGATGAAAAATCAGCAAGATCGCTGTTCACATCAAATTCTCGTAACCAAATTGAATTTGTAAAAGATCAACGCTCAATTCCAGGCCTAGAAAAAGTAACGGTGAAACAAACTGATGGGTTTTAAAGCCGGACAAGTTGAGCTGTTCCTCTAATCAACTACGCACTTTGCTTCGTACCTCGGCAGGCTACCGATCATTTGTTTAAAGGTTTCAACAATTCTTAAATAGGCTTTGTTGACAGCCTCATTGTAGGCTCTTCGCCCTGTTTCTGTTTGTCTGTCTGTTTTCATCTTATGCGTTTTTAAGTAATTTATGTTTAAATGAAGAATGCCTGGTCGAATAGACCAAGCATTTTAATTTAGTTGTAGGTGGCACTGAAGTGTAGTAACTTTTAAATAAATAAGGAAATGGCCTCTAAATGCTATAGAAATGCTTCGGATCCTGATAAGCTACCACGCCTTTGTAATGAGCAGCTAATGATGGCTTTTTGATAATTGATGTAGCAATGTCATTCAGCCGGTTGATTTGATGATTGCCCGTATTGCCTCCTCATGAGGACAGTTCTCGAACGAGTATTCAACTACAGTATCAAAATTAAGGGTGCATTCGATCCGCAATAGAAATGTTTCCGTCAGGAAATAATGTATCAGGAATGGCTCACTGCCTTCGTCCTTGTAATCACGATTGAAGTAAGGCTGGTCACTGGTTAGTCCCTGTTGTATGATTTCCTTAATTACGAATTGAAATTGCAACATCTTGGTTGCAATGTACTGTTTATGATTATTAGCGTGTGTATTGGACTTAACCATTTTCCAACGTTTTCCCATAGTGTTTCGTCGAGGTGTTATAATAGTCGTTTGTGGGATTTGGGTGTTTCTGAGATCTCTTTCATGCGTTTTGAGTGATTTTAATGGTCGTTTATGGATAAGTTTTGGGATTGAAAAGGTTTGAGGAAAGGTAGATAGGCAGCATTCTTAGCAACGTGCGCAGCACTTGTTGATTTCTTCCGAGAGGATGAATATTGGCGTGTTCGTTCCTGCCTGTCAGGATGAACATTAACATATATATATCCTCTTTTACATCGTCAAAAGGCCAGGGCTAAAGTCTAAGCTCCAAGACCGCTTTCAAGCCTTTAAAAAAAATATTATATGAAAATTTTAGAGGTTGGAAGAGTTTGTAATTTGAAGATGGGGAGGTGTATTTAATTACATCAGAGTTGGGTCTTCGAGTTATAGGAGATGGTTTATAGTTTGGGTCTTATATTACGCTTAGAACTTCTATTAAATCCCTACAGCAAAATTTCATGATCTTATGATTAAACCAAAATTCATTAAATCTCATGTCAAATCAATTGTTTTGATTGCAGTTTTGAGGTCGCTGTCTTGTTCTAAGTCCCTACGAAATCTGTGTAATTTAGCCCTCAGTTCAATTACTAGATCCTCATAGGAATAATTAAGCAGCGCCCATTTAAATTATTAAAGCTGGATTCCTTTAAATTCTGATCATTTTAATATTAGTTTCCTTACCGTATAGCGAGCATCAGTGAAATATAGGGAATTTTCATCGTTCGACAAGGCTAGGTTAAATGCCCGAACATCAGCGTCCTTCCCGATTCCATCACGTCCATCGAATGCAATATTAGGACCGACCAAACGCATTAATTTATTATTTGATATGCTGTATATGCTCCCACCCGATGCGATATAGAGTGTACGACTATCTTTGTTAGCGATAAGATCATCTATTGACGATTCAAAATTGAAGTTTGTAAATAACTGCTTCAGTTCACCCGTTGGGGTTAATTTATAGATATGGTTGCCGTTGACAACCATATACTTAACTTTATTGTAGCCTACATATAAAGGTGTTATAGTAGGATTTCTTGTATTTTCGTCGCCATTTAGAGATGAAGCTGGAAAATCCTGAGCATCAACACCAATTTGACCAGATGGTAATACCTTTTCTAAAAATCCCGTAAGAACGTTATTAGTGCCGATATTTAAGCCAAAGGTATAGTAATAATCAGTGTAAGGATCCTTTGCCAATGACCCATAATAGCCATTCCGTGTACCGGTGGTTACAGTTGATCGTCCGCTTGGTTTCACTATCCAATATCTAGCCTTAAATTCAGAAGCCTTTATAGCCAATGTTCCATCTTTTCCCTGTCTTATATATTGGGGTGATAAAAGATTAGAACCATCTGCGGCTGATGGAATATTTAAAGGTGTAACAACCCCTTTAGTTGTTACTTTTCGTATCTTGTCATTTGCGGGATCGCAGACCAATAAGGTTCCTTCCTGCGTCATTTCTATACCCCATGGTGATTCAAATAAGGCTTGACTACCCTTGCCATCCTGAAAGCCACGTTCAAACGCTCTGCCGGCTATTGTTATAACTTGCTTTGCTTGATAACCAGTATTTATACTTGTTAGCTTGGCCTGAAATCCATCATCAACTCCCATTAATTCAGACGCAGATTCCTTGGTATTTGACCTCTCGTCATTTTTTTTACAACCTGCGCTTATTATTACTAATCCATAGATAAGGAGGACATAATTCTTGAGGTTCATTTGATATCGTTTTGGTTAAAGTAAACATACGCATTCAACAAATATCACGGATGGATTTTCCTTAACAGAAACAATATTGTGAAATGTGCACACTTTCATGCCAAAGAATGGTAGAATCTCTTTTTCAATCAATAAAATTCATATATACTGTAGCAGAATATATTCTGTATAAAGTGTAACACTTCTTAGCTGATTTATAAAAAGTTGACCCTGCGCAATGGAATTTTATGTCATGTCAAAACTGACAAGCTAGAATTAATAAAATAAACTAAGATGTAACTTTCCATTAACATTTGCGTAAAAGAAAATGCGAAATTAGTTAAGTTAGATTGGATTAATAACCTTGGTACTTGTACCAGGGTTTTTTGTTTTAACCTGGGTGTGATGTACGTGGCAACCAACATGTCTTATTTAAAAGGGAGCCTGATCGTACGTTCCGGAGCCATGAAGGCACGCAAGGCGGTCCACGTCAAATCTGATCATTATATCTTCTTTGTTATCAGCATATGAGACCAATATATTTGCCTTATCCAGGGTCAAACATACACTACCGCCTTTTTTGCTGACCTGGTCGACAAAGCCTTCAGCCCATTCCTCATGAAGTGCAGTGACCTGTTCAATTGTATTCCCAAACCAGACCTTATCTTCCAGCAATGCAGCCTGTTCGACTTTAAAAGCAAAAAATTCAATACTACCTTCTGACTGGTCAAATCGTTCTTCCAATGCCAAAACCACCCGCCTGATAAATTCTAAACTAACCCTACCTTTAGAATGCACGGCAAATTCAAGCGGGTCGTAAATTTGTTCGGAGGCGTTACTTTTATGGTACAATTTTTCAGGAATTTGAAGCCGCCCATGCTGCAGTATTTATAAAGCAGATGCATATCATATATCAGGTCCCCGTTCGGTCCAATAGCTTTTAGTACAACGGCTGCACAAGTCTTTTTATCCCCGGCAGTCAGCTGAGGTAATGGCAGGTAATGCGTGAAAAATCACGCAGATATTCCTGGCGATGATCAAGTGCATCGGTATGCATTACTTTTTCGAGGATAATCTCTCCGTTACGGGCATTATTTAGTTGGATTGCAAATTTCTCCATCAGCTTAAGATTTAGGAGAGTAATTTACAGAAATTAACCTTTCGTATTTGAGAGTTGTTATTTAAGAAGCAGGTCCATTTTTAAACCAACCTTGACTGTTAGAGAAAACGGTAAAATCATAGGTTCCAGGCCAATTACAATTTTACTGACTGGATTGCCAGAAGCGCCGGTTTGCTCTTTGTAATAAGCCTTCAAATAAATAAACCGGCCCACTTTAAGGGCTTATTAAAAAGCAACTGAAAAGTACTTCCCTTTAAAGAATCGTAACTAAGTCCAAATAATGAAGCCGGTTTCCATCATCTCTCTTATGCATTTGTAATAACTAGCCTTTGAATTGCTCCGCGACAATTTCATATATTTTCTTGGAATTCTGACCGATATCTGCCATTACTTTCTTTCCCTGCAACAAAACAATGCCAGAATAACACTCAAATTTATAGGAGTGTCTTGGATCTGCCCCCGCCCTTTCCAAAAAAGACATTAATTGTAAAAAATTATCCCGCAATCATAGGCTTTTGCTGCATCATTACAAGCTGAGCTGGTTGGCACGCCCCTCAAAGCGGTATCGGAGACGGTGAGATCAGTTAATACCTATCGTTCCAATCCGCTTTTTATAATTGTATTTGGATAATAAAAAGATTTGCAGCCCCCTGCGATGGCTGGTCGCAGTAACCTCAAATTACTGCGACACCATTCCGCACAGGCTTCCATTAATGGCCTTATTGTTCCCGGAGAATTACTACAGCCGAGACGGTTTTACACATGCCGACTCAATTCGTGTTTCTAGAACATGTCGATTGATGTCGCCTAACCGCCTTTTAAATGCTGAACAAAGTGAAGTATTCGGGTTCGGGTGTCCCGACAAGCTTAGTTTTCGCATGGCGAAAACATGGCTTGCTTACTTCCTTACTTAGTGGCTTGTTACTATTTAATACATAATTATATATAATGTTGTGATGAAAATATTAAACCTAAGCAGGGTTTTGAATCCGTTACTCAACCCTTCAGCGGATTTTACTTCGCCCTCTTAAAATAATAATGTTCTATTGTCTTTCACGCAGAGTTGCTGGAATAACGGTAATTTGGCGATTAACAAACTTTTAGGGACATGGAACAAAGGGGGGGAGCGTAGGCATCGCGGATTTATGCCGTGAAAGCTCTAAAGTTTTTGATACTACCTTAGAGGGAGAGGTACGTGAGTGTTAAATACCGTTTCTGGCTAAACTGGTTAATTTTGCTTGCCAGTATTGATTTGATATATGATTGTCTTCTTGCGAACCCTTTTCTGCAATATTTTTCTTGCTTCTATCCGTTATTTTGATTGTAACTTTATCTTTAACTTGTAAGATTGACTTCCTGAAGCTCATTGCTTGTATTCCATATTCTTGATTGCCCATAAAAGAAAATGTTATTGAAGCTTAATAATTTACATTTAAACTCAAGCTTATCACATAAATAGACCAATAAGTACATAATTTGCACACTCGATGATGTGCCAAAAAAACTAGCAATTTTGCAGTTAAATTTACCTACCAGTTAAATTTAATATGAAATACACATTTATTAAAATAGCAGTTCTAACCTCATTTACTTGTGGGTTATTTATCACACAAAGCTGTAAAAAAGAAGACCAGTTATCGGGCCCTTTAGAAAAGACAACTAAGTCGGGTATATTATCAATAAGCGAATTAACGGCATCAAATATGGTAAGTACGGTAGCGGGCGTGCCTAACAGTCCTGGCTTCGCGGATGGGACTGCAAGAACTGCTCATTTCAACACACCCCTCGGTATACAAATGATTACTGATGGAACTCTTTACATTGCTGACAAAAACAATAATGCTATCCGTAAATTAACATCAGATGGCAACGTTACAACACTGAATTTGAAAGCCCCAGAAAATTTTCCAGTTCAAGGTCCGACGTCTGTTGGCATAGATAATGCTGGTAGTGTACATATTCTCAGTTATCTCGTTGATCAGGCAGGCTTATCTTACATTTTCGATAAAAATGGTGTTTTTGTAGCAGGAGATGGGAACACTTATACGGGTCTTGGTGCATTGGCAAAAGACCCTTACGAAGACTTTTTTTGGTTTTCGGAATACGTTATAATTGAAAAACATATAGCCAATACCAATGGTTCAACCGGACGGGATATTGTTCCGTTTAACAGTAGTTTGCTGAACTCAAATGAACGAGGAAGAGGGTCAAGCTTCAGAGGATTATTCGTTGGCAGAAATAAAGTAATATATTTTGCTACAGATTCCCGCATTTTTAAATACACACCCGGGGGAGTAACCGCACAGCTTTATCCCGACTTTAAATTTAAACGCATTACCAGTCTTGTTTTAAACGCCGATAGCCGTAGTATGTACCTAGCATCCGAAGGACAAATCTTTAAGATCGAGAATGGTAAGTTAACACTACTTGCAAGGCCGAACAGTGCTACACCTGATGGACGAGATGGTGTGGGCCTTAAAGCAGACGTGCATGCTTTCAGCCTGGCGTTGGGAGATCATGAAAACAGCCTTTATTTTTCCGACAACGTGACAAACACTATCCGTAAGATAATGCTTAAGTAATCGTTTAAAGTGCTGTTACATTTTATTAAAGATATTCGAACAGCCATTTGACTGGGGTTTTTATCTTAACAGTAGCTTGCGGACGGTGCAATAGGCATAGTCGGTAAAATAAAGGGTTCTTTCATCCGGGGATAAAACCATGTGGTGAGCCCTGATGTCTGCGCTGCTGCCCACGCCGTCGCGACCCTTATAGTCCGGGTGCGGACCTACAAGGTATTGAACCTTATTGTTGCTGATGGCCACTATACGCCCGCCGTCTGCAACATATAAGGTACGGCTATCCTTATTCGCCACGATGCTGTAAATACCCTCAAAATTATAATTTTTAAATAACTGCGTAAATTCTCCCGACTTTGTAAGCTTGTAGATATGCTTTTGATTTACAACTAAGTACTTAACGCCATTATATCCGCAAAAAATGCTTGTAATGTCAGGGTATTGCTGGTCGTAATATTGCACAAGCTTATCTTTATCCGGGCTATAAGGGTCTGTACCCAAACTGTCTTTAGCATCGAGCAAAAACTTCGCTATCACCCCTTTAGTTCCGCCATGCGTCCCGCCGAAATCTGCAATTCCGCCGCATATCCAGTAAAAGTCGTTATAGGGATCTTTAGACATATCGCAAAAAAATTCGTTACTTCGTACCTCTGGGTTAAAAAGCTTGCCGTCAGGCTTTACAATCCATATCTTATATTTAAATTGATGGGTGTATTCCAATGCCAAAATGTTCATCGTTCCATCCTTCGAGATTTTAATCACAGCCGGGTTTCGCAATGATGTACGGTCGGGCCGCAGCGGTATCTTTACAGTAGTTACGACACCCTCCTGGGTAACCTTACGTATCTTATTATTAAATATGTCGGCCACATACAGGTTGCCGTCATCGGTAAGCTCAATGCCCCACAACGGGTTAAACAATGCATTTTTACCCGTTCCGTCCACATAACCTTTAGTTCCGGCATTCCCGGCGATGGTTTTAACGGTTAACGGCAGGTAATTTTCGTTTACAGCCGCTATTATCGACTGGTCGTCAGAGCCGTTAACATTTTGTGTGATCGATGGTTGTTTGAACGCATCTTTCCGGCAGGCGCTTAGCGCCAGTAATCCGCAGAAAAGCAGTGTGTAAATATTTGGTTTCATAAAATTGGTTTATGAAGTAAATTGAGCGATCATAAACAACAATCGGAAGCTTATACTTAAGCATGTATATCATATTGGCCGGAAACTGGGAAACAAGTAACACCTTGGCAAAATTCTTCCTTGTAAAGTTATTGTCGAAAATTATGGACACGTCCACCCCGTATTAAATTATTTTACTTAACAATTCAATTTAATTCATTTTGCCTATATTTGCTATTGTCAATAAATGGTTCACCTAATCGACTACCTGCTCGAAGGATTTCTTCAAAGGGTTTTGATAATCAATGATATACAGGAACTGGTTCGAACCCAGTAACTCCCACACATTTTGAAGCACTTACAATGAAAATTGTAGGTGCTTTTTTTATTTACATACAATTTCCATATAGTTCGATGTCCTGTGAACAAAGTTTTTGCAATTAGTATTTTAAATTTGGGCACACGGCTTATCGCAGGTTCTAAGGTAAATTGAAGGTTATATCCTTTCCTGAACGGATGGTAGCCCGAAAAATAACCGTTATTATAGGATTTATTTCATAGTCTGACACGTTCAATAGGTCTGCACAGGAATAACTACCAAAATTGCAAGTAAATTCTTCAATTAAGGCCTGTGCTGTAAGGTTCGGTAATTGGATGGGTTCAACTGCTAACGGTAGATTCGCTGGAGCAGCTTGTTTATAGGCATCCGCTAAAGTCTTCTAAAGGCCTGCTTATTGCAGATCTTTTTTTAATCTCCTCTTTTTATCTGCCCATAGTGGCGGAACATTTGTTTACACAAAACGGTCATCTGGTATACATTATCTTCCTGCATCTTGTAAGGTGGTTCTATTCGCGGTAACTTACATTACCAATAAGTAAACCCATGAAAAAAAATGTTACCTATACAATTTTTAGCCTGTTGCTCATCGCATTAAGCGCTTGTAAAAAAGATGCTCCAAAGGTTGCTGAACCGGAGAGGTTGATGGCATTGCAGGCAGCCCAACCCTTATCATCCACAGGGGTAAAACCACTTACTGTTGTAACAATGGCAGGTAAATGGAATATCGACGGGTACCGGGATGGCCCCGGGCAACAAGCGCTGTTTACAGGCTTGTTCGGGATCACTTTAACAAACGACAACAAACTTTTTGTAGCTGATGTAAGGAACAATAAAATCAGGGTGGTTACGCAGGAGGGGTTGGTATCAACACTTGGTGTGCCCAGCGCAAGGGATGGTTCAAAATTATTAAACCCCTATGATGTAGAACAGGCTGAGGATGGCACCGTGGCTATTTTTGCCTTCCAATCGCACTATGATTATAAATATAAGTTTTGGATTTGGAAACCAGGTGGGGCAACCATTGCAGTGAAAGCAAGCAAGAACGCGAATTATGGAGGGTTTTCTGATGATCCTTACCACAACTATTATTGGACTTGCGGGCTGGAGTATACCGCCAAAGGCATTAAGGGATTTATTGAGCAGTTTTTGCCGAATGGTAAGCAAGGCGTAAATACATATTATCTACCTCTTGATAGTTTGGATAGCTATGATCGCAATTTCCCGGTGGTTTCAAAAATATTTTCGGCATACAACGGTGTAAAATATCTTGTAGTCAACAATTCGCATTTGTATAAGTATACGCCTTCCGGCCAGCTATCAAGAGTTGCACCTGCTTTTGAGGGCGGGGTAGAAGATATCATAGCCAATAGAGATAGTCGTACGCTCTATTTAACCAGTGGCGGTAAAATCTACAGCATCACAAACAATAAGGTAACCCTTCTGGTAGGCCCGCGTACCGTAAGTGATGGCCGCGATGGCGTTGGAAGCAGTGCTGATGTGCATGCACTTTATCTTGCACTTTCAAAAGACGAAAGCACGATCTATTTTACCGACAGCAGAATGGTTAGAAAGCTAATATTAAAGTAGAAGCCCGCATTTGGCCTAATAACATACGTCATGTTTAGCGGAGCATAAGCATATGGTTGGAGATTCCGGAAGGCTTGACCATGCAATTCTGTAGGCGCTAAAGCGCCGATTTGTGTGGTTGGTTCTTCAAATCGTTTTTTAAATCAATTAATCAGGCTGATCAAAATATTACGGAATCGATTTATTGCCTCCTCGGAACGAGGTAGTCAATGGCACCTGAATTGCCAGGGTATCAATAAGCATTCAGAACTTAAACATTAAAGGGGTTCAGTTTAAAATTGGCCAAGTGGCATCAACCAGCTTGCATAATCTAATTAAGTACTAGATTATGCATAGCGTTTGGCAAAAATCCTACAATAGCAACAATCAGCGCCCCCCCGCGGGGGGGGGGCGCTGATCCGTAACTCAACTAACGTCGATTCTATTTGGGTGATGATGTTGTTACGTGACTAGATTTTTTATTTAATGTAACTTATCGTCACCTGGCTACTTTTTCACCGGCACCACCGATACCAGGCCGTTTTTCAGGATGAACTGCTTCAATGCCTGCGAACTGTCCGGCAGTTCCAGGATAATTGCCCATAAAGTCTGCTGCTCTTTGGGTGTCAGGTCAGTATAGTCCTTTTCCTCATTCTCCAGTAAGTTTTGCAGTGACATGGATTTGGCAATTAGTTGCAGGATCTCCACGCCAAACATCTCCAGGGCCATTTCATCCCCCGCATCCTACAGCAAACCTGTCCCTGTGATCAGCTTGAGAAAGGCCCAGGATACCTCCACTGGCGGCGTTTCCTGAATATTGACATCTGCCGGCTTGACCTCCAGCATGGCGCTGGCTTGTAGAATACCATTACCGAAGTAAAGTTCTACATCATTCTGGTAACCCGCCTTGATCTTTTTGGCGGCCGAACCATACATTGCCCCGCGGATCGTCTCCACCCGCTGCCAGCCCTTTGGCATAGCCATTAGCTCGGTATAATAGCGTTGGTAATACAGCGCGGCCGCCGCAGCGATTTGGGGGGTAGCTGAAGAAGTGCCTGCGCCATTAATGCGTACCGTTGCCTCCTGGTGCCATTCGGCCCAGGGCACATTTGGCGTAAACGCTGCCATGGCCTTACCCATTGCCGCCCGGGGCCCGAAATTGCCCTCCATTACTTTGAGCGTGGATACACCAAATGGTTTATAATAGGGCGAATAATCATAGGTTACCCCGCAAGCAGCCGTTACCCTTGGAAAACGCGCCGGATAGACCAGCGTGCTGGGCGTCATGCGGTTGATATTATTGCCCGCCGCGGTCACGATAAATATTCCTTTCTCATAGGCGCGGTTTACCGCATCGGCCCAGGCTTTGGACGGCAGCCCTCCCATGCTCATTGTCACCACATGGCAGCGCTTGCTTTCATCGTCGTAATAATCGATCACCTTATTCAGGGCCTCCGCGAAAGCATCATTCTTCCAGAGGATTACACTGCGCGAGATGCGGAACGGCACGATCTTAATATTGTGATGAATTCCTAAAAAACCTTTAAATTCCCCATAATTCGGGAGGTCGACCTCTTTGCCGGCCAGGATTGACAATGTCCCCGTTCCGTGTCCAGTCTGGTTCAGCCAGCCTTCAGAACCCAGGTCCTCGGCGGATTGCTGATCTTCAATAAAGTTCCATTGCAGGTCGAACTCGATATTATCCTTAGGAAAACTAATATGCTTAGGATCGTAACCGGTATCAAAGTGTGCCACCCGAATCAACTGGTTGCTCGTATCCTCCTTAACCCAAGCCGACCGCAATTGCGCGAAGGCATCCTGCAGGTGCCAAATCATCTTATCCGGCTGCGAGGGCCGGCCAGGCTTAGAAGGGAACGGCCATACCTGGTCGTATTCATCGGCCGGCAGATCGCTTTCCAGCCCGGGTTCATTGGGCAATTGTTGAACCTGCCTCAACAGCGGGTTATTGTCGGCCAGGTTTGGCTCTGCATACCGGATCGTCGGGTCGTCAACGCGCAGCTGGTGCGCCTGATCCCAGGGGTTGGAGGCATCCTCTAAAAAACCGGCCGTATCGGTATACCTGGCCGTGCCATCGCTTTGCTGAATAAAAAATGCATTTTTCATATTTCGTGAAGGGTTTAAATGCGTTTGATGGTCAGGTGCAGCGCACCCGTGTTGTTGAAATAGAAATGCCGGGCGTCGTTGGCAAAGAACCGGATCTTACCGGTCTGCCCGGCGGTTAGCTGCAAGCGGCTGCCGATAGCAAAGGCCGTTTGGTCATCCTCGTCATAAACCCCGCACATACAAAAGCACTTGGTACCGCGCAGGCGCTGGCCCCAAAGGGAGGCCAGGGGATTGCAATAGCCATCGGCATTGGTTTTCACCCACCAGTCGGTCCAGGTCTCGCCCGGATCACAGGAAAATTCATAGGGTTCACCAGCCGTAACGGCCAGCTCATCTGCAGAATAGTAAGCTGCGGAATCCACCAAAACGGTGGCTGATTCCGAAGGTGACAACGAATAGGTCATGTGATAATATTAGGTTCGTAATATGAGCCGATATTAATGCCTAAGTTATTGAAAACAAACGATTAAAAGATTATTTTTTTAAATATTTAATCTTATTTTTAGCCTGCTGCCGCCTTCATTAGCCCTGGCCCGGGGCGGCCGTTTTTACCTTAACTTATCCGCGTATGCCTACCTTAAACCCAGAACAGTTGTTCCGTCAAAAAGCCCGCGCTTTCGTACAAAACAAATACGGCGAAAGCTTTCATCAAAAAGCTACAGACGAGTTTTGTGTCTCCCTGTACGCCAACCTTTCACTCTTGCGCCAGTCTGCGGCCGATTTCCTGGAAGATGCCGCCGCCGTGTCCAACCAGCCCGACCGCGCCGCCTCGAGCGTCATCGAATTAAATGGTGAAAGCTTTGAACCGGCGGAGGCCGGACTGAAGGACCCGAACGCCTGGGCGCAACTTCTGCAGGCCATCAAGGGCGTGAATGACTCGCCCATCGACTTGGTGTTGAACGCCCGTCAGATCGTCCGGCAGCAGCACCTGACCCATCACCGGGACCGTGTGCTTAAAAGGACCAATGAACTGGTCGCTTTCCTGGGCAAAAGCGTAGCGAACAGCTACGCACTGAAGAACCGTTCACTGCTTGAAGCCCCCGAAGCCAACGAACTGTGCTGGCTGAACCAAACCATCCGCTCGATTGCCTCGCCGGACATTCTGGCCGACTTGGCGGCCGACGAGCAAGTGGTAGCGCTCGACCTGCCGCGACAGCTGGTCGCTGAGGTTGACGTTACCGGACCGGCGGTTAAAGCCCCGGATTACCGCAGCAGATTTTCAAAAACCGGCAAAGGTATCGTCGTGGCTGTTATCGATTCTGAGGTATTTGCCGCGCACCCGGCTTTCGGGGGCCGCGTGATCCAAAGAAAGAATTATACGCTGGAAGCCTGGGGTAACCCTCATTACCATGGAACTGCTGTGGCAGGCATCATTGCCGCTGATGACCCGCAATATCCCGGGATGGCCCCAGGGGCAACCATTTATAATTATAAAGTGCTTACCCCGGTCTCCACACTGAATGCGAACGATTTTCAGGGTTTTAAAGCCATCCAGGACGCGCTGGAGGACGGTGCAAATATCGCCAATTGCTCCTGGGGGACAGGCCCGGCAGGCAACGGTAGCTCCCGCGGGGCCCTGGCCTTTGATAATGCCTGGAACCTTGGCCTAACCCTGGTGAAAAGCGCCGGTAACGAGGGTAAAAAAGGGAGAAGCACCTTGACCGCACCTGCGGATGCCCAGGGCGTGATCGTGGTAGGGGCAACAAACCGTGCGGGCAGTTTCGTGTGCGACTATAGCAGCCGCGGACCCATCGCCGGCCGGCCCTACCGCCCGCATATGGTGGCCCCGGGCGCAGCGTCTAACGAAAAGATATTTACCGCTAATGTCGCTGGGGCGCTCGGTCAGGTCGGTTACGGTACCAGTTTCGCCGCCCCACATGTCACGGGCCTGCTGGCGCTCATCCTCGAAGCCCAGGACCTGTCTCCGGACGAACAGCGAAATTTCATGATCAAGCTTTGCCAGCAATTGCCGACAGCCGGTTTGGACGATCAGGGGTACGGATTTGTCTCTTTGGCGGAACTGCTCAAGACCGGCGTGGTCTGATCAGTCGGTGGTGAGGGGGCGCGGCGTATCGACCGAAGCAACCTCTGGCATATCGGTGATCCGGCCCAGCGCGGAAACCGGCACTTCTGCCAATACCGTGCGGTTGATCCAGGCGGAGTCCAGTAATTTGCCGCCATCCTGGTGAATCACTTCGGAGACCGCATCGAGGCCTGCCTGGAACTGCTGCTTTTGGTACCGGATCTTTTCCTGGCGGGAGGCGGCGTTTGGTGACGTCTCATCAGGGTTAGGGTAAAGCTCAAGCACCACCCGGAGCGTATCGCTGGTCTTTCCCATGCCTTGCAGCTTATCGGATAGATCATTGGTTAATTTGGCGGATGTCATAAGTGCTTGTTTACGATATTTAAAGCTAATAAATTTTATTGATTTATGATCGATTTTTAGCCCTTATAGAAAAGGTAGTTAAGCCCATAAAAGATTGCAGGATGATATTTTAACATCTATCCAAGTTTAAAATATATTTAGGAAGGATCATCTGGTGCCTTTTTACGACCAAGTTGTTGCACAAGGCTGGCCAAGTTTATTTATCCGGTTACATTTCCGCTACCGGGAATTACAAATGAGTGAAAATAAATAAACTAAAAAACCAGTAACATGAAAAATCTATTTATCATCTCTGCATTTATGGTTGCGTGCGCACTTTTTAGCTGCCAAAAAGATGCCAAAGTAAACCCTTCCGCATCCGTTAGCGTATTAGAAAGCAACAAAAAAAAGCCTGTCGGAGTACCCGTAACAACACCAACGCCAGCTTCTCCAGCTCCGGTAACCGATACCGTTACGTCTCCGCTCCCTGTTGCCTCTATTGTAACTAAAGGCAAATGGAAGATAGCGCTATACAGGGAAGGAACCTCTGCTAGCACATCAAAATTCAATGGTTACACGTTTGTATTTGATAAATCGGGCGCTATAACTGTTGATAACAACGGGCAAATCACAAGTGGTACATGGCTTTTTTTAACGGCGATTTTTTATTACGGCATCCCGAGCTACGGATATTCGCCTAATGGATTTAAGATTTTTCTCGGAACTAAAAAACCATTGAGCTTACTGTCTAAAAATTTATTCGTCAGCAAAAAAACCACCACCAACGTTTATATGGATAGTATTAACCCGGCGGAGGACACCCACTTCATATTTGTAAAAGTGTCCAACTAAGCACAATACTTCAGTTAAGTAAAAGCCCGCAGGTTTAATTTCCCTGGGGGCTTTTACTTTATGTTTTTTCCTTGGCTCCCGATTGTACAGTTCCTAAAAATATTGGTTACTTTGGTTACATTAATAACCCCAGCTTTTACAAATAACCGTATATCGATATGAAGAAAGCCGTATTAAATTTCTCCGATAAGGAGTTGATTGAAACGCTTAAAAATCAGCATATAAGTAACCAAACCATCAGCTTTATGTACCGCAGTTATTTTGCTGTGCTGAGTAACCATATCCGCCAAAACCAGGGAAGCGAACAGGATGCGGAGGATATTTTTCAGGAAGTGATCGTAACGTTTATTGAGATTGTAAGGAAAGAGAAATTCAGGGGCGAATCAAGCATTAAAACTTTCCTGTTCACTTTAAATAAGTACGCATGGCTAAACGAATTGAAGAAGCGAACCCGGGCTTCGCTACGCGAAGAGAAGTATGAAAGCGAACGGGATGAAGATGAACGCGATGTAAGTAGCTTTTTAATTGAGCGCGATGCTAAAAACCTGGTGAATAGTTTAATTGAAAAGCTGGGCGACATCTGCAAAAGGATACTGACGGCTTATTATTACGAAGGGTTGCCGATGAAGGAGATTTTACCTTTGGTGGATTATGATAACGAGCAAGTACTGCGTAACAAAAAATATAAATGTTTAAAAAACCTGGAACAAATGCTGTCTGCTAACCCCGGGCTTGCAAAGCGTTTCAAAAGTGCATTGGCATATGGACAATAATGAAGAAATGAACAGCCGGATGATGCTGTACCTGGACGGGGAACTAGCCGGGGAGGAGCAAGTAGCTTTTGAGCAATTGCTTGCAAACGATATAGAACTGCAAACCGAACTGGAAAACTTATCAATAGCCCGGTCAGCAATTGCGCATTATGGCTTAACAAACCAGGTTGCCGAAGTGCACCAGACGATCATGGAAGAATTAAGAGTAAGCCGGACTAAACCTGCCGCCACGTTAATTTACCCTATGGTTCGTAATTTTATGCGCATTGCTGCCGTATTGTTAATAGCAGTAATTGCGTTTGCCGGTTATGAATTCGCTTCTGTATCATCGCAGGGTGTATTTAAAGATAAGTACATATCGTACAGCACGAGTGTGGAAAGAGGGAGTAACGCAATGGCCCCTGTAGAACAAGCTTTTGCCGATCGTGATTACGGCAAAACAATACGTGTGTACAAAAGCATCAAATCGCCTACAACGAATGATCGTTTTATTGCCGCACAGGCTTATTTGAATGCAGGTAATGCGCCTGAAGCCATCAAGGCTTTTAATATGGTGCTGGCAGCCAGGCCCGGCAGCTACGCCAATGTTGAAGATGCAGAATATTATTTAGCCCTGAGCTACCTGGCTAACCGCCAACCCGCAAATGCAGAAACAATATTTGAACGCATTTACCATAACAAAAACCATTTATACCACAGTAAAGTAAGTTATTGGACTATGCTCCGGCTCAAATTACTCATCTTAAAAAGTCCCGGAAATTAGCCGGGACTTTTTTTATAAAAAAATTAAAATCTGGTTACAATCTTATTCGCAGCGGATACTAAATATAAAAATCGATAAGATATGAAACACTTAAAAACACGTAAGGTATATGTTGCATTAGTTGCAATAACGGTTGTTACCGGATTATTTAGCTGCAAAAAAGATAGTGGTGTAACACCGTTAGCAGCTGCGCAGATATCATTTGGGCTTAAAGCGGATAATGCTTCAATAGCACTTGCCTCTACATCAGGCCCGGTAATTAACAGCGTTGGTACCAATGCTACAGGATCGGTAATTACCTGGACATCAGGCATGGCTAATGTAAGTAAGTTTCAATTTGAAGCTAAAAAGGCAGGCGTAAAAACTGAACTCGAAGTAAAAGGCGCAAGTACAGTCGACCTGTTTGCTGTATCACCGTCATTGTTTCCTGCAAAAATAGATACCGGCACTTACAGCGAAATCGAAGTTAAACTTGCCTTGGCTGCACCGTCCGGCAATAATATCCCGCTTCAGCTGAAAGGTTCGTTTATGAAAACCGACGGAACGGTTATGCCTGTTGAATTGGATGTTAACGAAGCGATGGTTTTAAAAACGGAGATAAAAAATGTGGTTATTGATGCCAACACCGATTTGAAAACCACTTTTACGCTTCACCTTAATAAATTACTCAGCGGTATAACCTCTGCAGACCTTGCAATGGCCACCGCCACATCAGGTACCGTTATTATATCAAGTACTTCCAACACCGCGCTGTTCAATAAGATCAAAGCAAATGTGGCAAACATAGGCGGGCACGAAATAGAGGGAGAACACCATGGGCACGATGGATCTGATGACGATAACGGCAGCGATGACCATAAATAAAAAATATTAAGGATAGGGATAAGTGGGATAGGTGTGGGGCTCAAAAGAGCCCCATTTTTTTTGATGCCAGCAGGATGATTCCGGCAACCACTATTCCTCCAATGATCAAATACCATAAACCGTATTCATTTTTAGGCTCCTCAAAATTTCCTATCAGCCTCATATTTGCCCAATAGCCGGGTTGCTTTTTTGCCGGTGATACCGAATCATCATCCAGATAGTCTATTTTAGCTTGCTGCAGTGCACGGCTTTGGGTAAAACCTTCAGCAATATAGTGGTGTAGCCTTTCAGAAATGTAGGCGGTTGCCGCATCATCTGCTTTCCACATGGCCGGAATAATATTGGCACAGCCTGCAAATGAAAATGCGCGTGATAAGCTCATTATGCCTTCCCCTTGTTTTAATCTCCCGGCGCCGCTTTCACAGGCGCTTAATACAATCAATTTTGCTTTACTTAGTTTCAGATTATATATTTCCGGTTCAAAAAGCTGATAACTTAAGGCTGAATCTGGTTGTGTTGGGTAAAAACTGATGTAAGAATGTTTAGGGTCGGCATCGTTAGCGGATGCATGTGTGGCCAGGTGAATGATATTATACTTCCCCGCCAAGTCTAAAAATCGTTGTTTGGTAGCCATGCGCCCGGTTAAAACTGTTCCGCCAACCACGCGGACTTCATCCGCCGATGCTCTTAATTGCACCAGGCCAAGTTTTTTACCATTTTCGCCTTGTTCTGCTGTAAATGGCGCCATGCTCAGCCTTGCCTCGTGACGCGCAGCCGGACCAGCCTGGTTGTTTCGCAAAATAGCGCATGAGTAGTTATAGCTGATATTATATTGTTTGAGCAATAGCTCCCCGCGCTCATCAGGTAAAACTTCAAAGGGCAGGTAGTTTAATTCACCATCAGGGATGATCATTAAACTTTTTTTGCCGGCTATAAAGCTGCTTATCGGGGCTATCCATTGCCGGTACAGTTTTTCCCCTTCGGCCTGCAGTATTGCCGTATTGTTACGCCCACGGGTTTGCGCGTTTTCGTAGAAATTTTTAATGAGTGTTTGATAATTTCCCGTTAAAGGTGCGGTTGCAAATTCAAAATTATTATTGGTGATTATAAAGCAAACTAACTCTTTTTCGCCGATGTGATAGGAAAGCAGTGCCGCTGTGGCCGGTATCATGTTTTGAAGAGATTTTAAATCCACCTGCTGTTCAGCGTTATTAAATTGACCGGCTCCTATCGTGTGATTGATTTTTTGCTGAACCGCAATCAATTTAACCGACAGATCATTCACCTCTCGTTTAAGGCGGGTAACAGCTTTACTGTCTGTTTCCTGGGCGGCCCGTAACGAGGCCCGGGTAATGGCTTGCTTCAACTCTGTTTCTGTTTTTAGCAGAGTTAGGGGTATGTGGCTGTTTAACCTCAAGGCGGCATCTTTTAGACTGAGGAACAAGGTGTTTGCTTTATTTTGTTCGTCGAGGAAAAAGGCTTTCTGAATAAATGCTTTATTATGGGTAAGCTTGAATAGTTCTAAGCAAATAGTTATCGGGCGTAACCTTGCGAGGAATTTTCGTTCACCAATTTCAAGCCGCGCTTCGTCGCTTTCGTAAAATCGTTCAATATGGCCAGCCAATTTGTAAAAGGACAAATATGCAGCAAGGGATGCTTCGAGTGATTTTAGCTGGCCTTCATGCCGGTACATTTTGCCAAATGCTTCGGCTTTAGCTTGTAAAACGCCCAACAACTCGGTGATATTAAAAACCGTATTAAAATTACTTGGGTTAGTATAAATATCAGCTGAATTAAAATCGCTCAATAAGTTTTGAATGGCCTGTTGATAATAATTCAGGCTTTTAGCAAATTGGTTTTGCCGCAGGTAAAGGTCGCCGAGATACTTTAGCGTAATGCCGTGATCGCTGCTTTTTTGTTGCCCGTTCATTTTTTTATTGCGTTCAATTGCCTTTGTAAGATAAAGCAAAGAGCCAGGCGTGTCGTTCTGTTGCAGATAGGCGTTGCCCAGGTCGTTTAGTTTGCGAATGTCCTGGTAGCCCACTTTGTTCAGGTAAAGTAGCGCTTCTTTATAGTTACCCATTGCCAGGTAAAGCGACCCAATATTGTGATTGATCTTGTCGCTTTCGATATGGGCGGGCAAAATGCTTTTGTAAAGACTTAGGGCCTGTGGGTATTTTTTTAACCTGCGATAAGCCGAAGCAAGGTTGCTTTTGTAAGGCACCAATAGCGTTTGGTCTGCTATCTTATGGCTATTGAGTACCGCAAGCGCTTTTTCGTAGTAAATAATACTTTTGCTATAGTTGCCACTTGCGTAAGCCATAACACCTAAAGTATTATACAGCCGTTCTAATTCTTCCAATTGCGGATACTTCTCAGCTATTGTTTTTGCGCGATCATAAAAATATGCTGCTGAGTCGAGCCTGTCCAAACGGTAATAACTGTTACCGCAATAAACCAGGGGTTTAAAAATGGCCGAATCGGGTATAGCAGGAATGGCAGCCTGGACGGCAAAGGCTTTCCGGTAGTAAATCGCGGCACTTTTTTCCTGTCCCAATACCTGTAGGTAGGCACCTGCGTTAACACAAGCTTTTAATAACAGAGGAGGGTCTTTTTTAGTTTTAGCTAAAAAAGCAATTACGTCGTCATACCCCTGCAAAACCTCATGGGTTAAAGCATTATTTGGGTCATCTACCAGCGAACGATTTTCGGTAAGTTTAAATACTTTTTTGTAATCAAATTGCTGGCAAAATGCATTTGTCGTAGGCAGCACAAGGCCCAAAATAGAAATATACCAGTAAAAAACACGCCTCAAAAACATGTTTAAAGGTAATTAAAATGGCCGGCTTAGCGGCTTACAACAATAATACAGGGCGGCCTTGCTCTAACAACGTTCCTGTTAACCCGCGTTAAGCTTGCTAACGAAAAATTCCCTGGAATTAAGCCTGTTTGCTGACTGGCCACACTAAGTCCCTGTGCTTTCCTTGTGGCCAGCAGCTCTGTAAGATACTTAGGTATTTCGCTTGCGGTACGGTAAAAGTATATTTTAACATCCAACCCGTTTAAGGAGCTTTTGCTGCCATCGCCAAGGCGATATTCAAGTTTCACTTGTTCGGTAGCGCCGGTATCAATCCCTTGCGAACGAACAGATGATGCAAGGTTGATGAGCGCATTACCCCTGTTTACATCAATGCCTGCTTTTTTGCACCCACCGCCCTGGTCAAAGGTGTTGTTACTCCCTGCCGGCAGCTGTAATTTTGGGTCTGCGTTATAAATAGGCGCGGCAATACTGTCGCCCTTGGCAAGGTTGTAAATCTTATCCTCGTAATTTATGCCGGATATAATTACCGTTGTAGTAATGGCGTCACCACCGTTTGCCGGGGAAAAGGTTACTTTATATTTCAGCCCTGTTTCGCTCGCATTTACATCTATCTCGCCGGTACGCTCGTCCAGTTTCATGCCATCTGGTGCACTGGAATAGGTCCCGGCATCTGTTATTAGGGGTTCAACCGTATTGCGGTTGGCTTGTACGTAAAATACGGAGTCGGCGTAGATGCCCTTGTCAACAACAGGTTCGCCGCCTCCACCAGGTGTATCAGGCACATCAGGCGCAGGCTGGTGCGTTTTTTTGCAGGAGAGCCAGATGCTCGACAGGCAAATTACAATAACAACACAGAAGTATTTTTGCATAAATTACGGGTAAACAAACGCAACGATGGCATTTTTTCATTAGTATCCGCTAATGTAAATATTGTAACCCAAAATTCATTTTTTTTCCAAGATTGATTGTTACTGTATTAGCATAAAAACTATATACGTAAATACTGCACTTTGCTATGCTGCTAAGGCTTAGTTTTTGTAGCGCTTGTTTGAAATTTTTATACTCAAGGCTTAAGTTTTTTGATCAGGTTGATAGCCCGGCTCCATTTACCATATACTGCTATTGGCTCAATATATGCGGGTGTTTCCAATTCCCACGGAATAAGCACTTCCATATTATTACAGGACGACAGCTCGGGAATCCAATGGCGTATAAAGTCCTGCGCCTTGTATTTGTTGGATTGGTGAACCGGGTTTGTATACCAGATCTCGAAAGCCTGCATATGCCAGTTCATCCAATTTGAGCTTACATCATAGTCTATCAATTTTGATTCGAAATAAGCGGCACCCCAGGTCCAGTCTAACCTAAGATCATGTACGAAATAACTTGCACAGTTTACCCTGCCTCTGTTGCTCATAAATCCGGTTTGATTCAACTGGCGCATATGTGCATCTATAAACGGAATGCCGGTAGTTCCCGAGCACCATCGCTCAAACTTTACGGGATCATTCTCCCAAACAATCTCTTTGTTTTTGTAGCCAGACGTTTTAAAAATCTGGTTTCCAAAACGCATTCCTTTAAAAGTAAAATAGTCTCTCCAAACTAATTCAAAAATAAGCCACCAGGTACTCTGATTCTTTTTGACATCCTTTTCGTAAGCTTTCACCTTTTTGTAAATTTCTCTGGGAGATATACAGCCCAATGCCAGGTATGGTGAGAATTTTGAACTATAGTCCATTCCGTCAGACCGGTTTCTGCTCCATCTGTACCCGGTTAAAAGTTCCGATTTGAATGTGTAGTATTCCAGTCTTTCCAAAGCCGCAGATTCGCCGCCCTTTATAAATGGGGTTGCTTGCTTGTACTCCTCTTTGTCGAAACCATAGTCGGTACAGGAGGGAAAACGGACACTTTTTATTTTTTTTACTGAATTGATTTTGGTGGGGGCGTCAAAAGTATCACGTGGCTCTGCCTCATTCGCGGCAGGAATACGATAAGCTTTGCTTGTTAGGGGGATATTGTCAATTTTGAATGGTATATCGTCTTTGTGGTATAGCGTCTTGCCCCAAAAAAAATGAAATCTCGTTTCAGGCAAAGCAGCGATAACTACTTTAACAAGCTCATGTTCGTAGCTGGCATACTGCTCTTCTGCATAAATGTCTGTAATGCCATACTTTTCAACGAGTTCGGGCAATGTGAGGGATGCAGATGCTAAACCGATAAACAGGTGACCATCCAACAACTCTAATTGATGTTGTAAATCGACTACAGATTGTTCCAAAAATTTGAACCTGTTGATATCCATTTTCCGAAATCCGAGATCCAGCATTTCAAAGTCTGTCCGCTCGATACAATAACAGAGTAACAATTCACTGCATTCTTCGTGCGCTTTTGTCAAAGCCTCATTATCATGGAGCCTCAAATCATTTTTAAACCAAACCAATCCGCGCTTAACCATCTATTATAAATTTTGATTTTACGATTATTTTAAACTCATCAAAACAGGGATTGAGATAACAGTTGATTTAAAACATCATCCACTATCCAAACCCTGAAGAGCTTAAATCACAACAACTGGTTTGTAAATAAGTTGTGATATGGGTGGGTGTTGCTACAACAATTGATGATCTCTCCCTGGCATAATTTATCCTGTAATTATGGCCTGTTATTGAGGTTTAAAGAGGGTTGTAGACTGCGCTGCGGAACCAGCTTGGTATTTTAGGAGTACCAGTATGTGACCGATGTTTACATTTGATAGAAGTATTCGTACGGTTATATTACCTGATGCAGATCAATTATAAAATAAGCACTCTGGAATGATAATATTAAAAGGGTGAACATAATGCTCACCCTTAAATTGAAATTTGTTGGTTTATAGCAAAAGCTGAACCTATTTTTCCTTCACTATGACCAAATAATGGGTTTGAGCGCCCGTGGCAGAATTTGAAAGATTTCCGCCTAATGTGACTTGTCCGGCTGCATACTCTTTAGCATATAAATCCAAGGAGGACACCTTAGGGTCAGTAATTCCTACTTTATCTGTAGTTTTAGTCCAGCTTTGCAGCCATGTAGGAATTTTTTTGGCACGCGGATCGTATGCAATATATATGGTAGATGCACGGTTAAGATTAAAAGATAGGTAAGAGCTTAATGTGTTTAGTTTATCATCATTAACTGTTTCAATTATTGGGTTTTTAAGTAAATAACCAGGTGTTTTTTTCGTTATTCTATAAAGCCTGTCAGTATAATAGGTAGCGCCTGCAATAAAGTTGTTTAGCTTCGGTTTAGCGCCTGTAGCTGTGGTTATATCAGTTATTAGTTCAGGCGTGGCTACCTTGATGAAATTTTTAGCGGCAGGTCTGTTGATCCACTCGGTAAACGGCGTTGCCCATTTAGTTATTCCATAGTATTCTTCGCCCCCGGTTTTGTAAGGTTCATCAAACAGCTCGTATATTAAAAATGCTTTAACGGTGGGGTTAGCTTTACATTTAGCAATAAAGCTGGTTAAGAACGAGTTTTGGTCAGCTTCAAAAACGCTCATGTTGCCCGGCCTTAAATTAACTTCGGTGATCCAAATGGGTTTACCGGGGAATAGGTCGTTCAAAGTAAGGGTAATATCTGTGATGTTTAAATTATTTGAATTCTGAATCTCAACTTCCATGTCAGAATACCAGTGGTAAGCCAAAATATTAAAGTTAACACCATAATTCTCACAGAATTTGATGAAGCCCCAATGCACCCAACTGGACGACATCATGGTTTGCGCATCTGGGTCGTTGGCGTGAATACCATCATTCATACCTTTAAGATAGGACGCAGTAATCAATAATTTTTTTTGGTCATAGTCCTCCGCAACACGGCCATCCTTGCCATCATTGATAATGCCAATATCTAAATCGTTACCCATATCGTAATACTTAAATACCGATGCGTATTTGGCAGCAAAGTTACCACCAACGTTATTACCCTTTGTATATGCAATCGCTTCTGTATCGTCGAAATCAAGCGTACTTGTATACAGCATAGGTAGTAAGGTAATATCAGCTGCTACAGCTGCATCCAGCAATGGCTGCAACCTTTCTGGAACGGTGACCGTACCATCACTTGTTGACATAACGTTTATACGATAAATGCCCATGCCCATTTTCTTGATCAAATTAATTTGATCTGCTGCAGATACACTTAGGTAAGCAGCGTCCCCAAGAGGGTGGCCATTTATACCTAATGTAAAACCAGGTGATAAACCAGCCATTGAAATGTTTCCTGTTGCTGCTAACGCCTGGGCCGTTAGATTTGCGGAAGAAGCTTCCGACAGAATTGCTGAGTCTTTTTTACACGATCCGATTGTTAAGCCAACAGCACATAAAAGGGCCATAGTGCTTGCGAGGTTTTTTTTAATCATTGGTAGAAGTTTTAATCATGTGTAATTACTCTTGAATAATAGATGTTATTTATACGCCGTATTTGCGCGTTGTGTAGAACTAAGTATACGTTTGTAATAGCAATCGCTGGGGGGGCATTCCAGTCAATAGGCTCTGCATCATTCTTTATACAGAACCTAACAAATCTGCGCCATTTCAGCAGCCGATCTATTACACAATTTTTTTAATTAATTACATGATTCACACCTTATTATCATCAGGGAGACCAAGTTATTCTGGATTAAACAATAGCTCACCAAGGGGGCCGGTAGCGCTTTCCGGTAATGGTAAACAGCTAATGTGTTCGATGACCGCTTATAGCATGTATTACGGCCATAAGTAAGGACTGCAAAACTATATTCATTAAAGTAAATTGTTAGCTTTACCAAACTATAAGTAATGCACCGCCAGAAACCTATGTTGAACAACAAGTTACCTACTATTAAAGAGATAGCTAAAAGGCTCAATGTAGCTGCATCTACCGTGTCGCGGGCGCTGCATGACCATCCGAGCATTGGGTTGGTAACTACCATGCGGGTGCATAAAGTGGCCAAAGAGCTGGGTTACGAGGCTAACAAAATGGCCATTAACTTTAAAGAGCGTAAAACCTATACTATCGGTGTTATTATCCCTGATCTCTCTGAACCATTTTTTTCGGCAGCACTAACAGGTGTAGAGGATGCCGCCGAAGCCAGCAATTACAATGTGATCATCGGGCAATCGCTTAATAACTTTGAGCGTGAGAAAAAGATAGTGGAAAATATGAAACACCACCGCGTTGATGGCGTGCTGGTATCGCTCACCAAAGAAACGTCCACCTACGAGCATTTCGACAGCCTAAAGAAATACAATATCCCTGTGGTGTTTTTTGATAGGGTGCCCAACCGCAAAGATATTAATTACGTGGCTTGCAACCTCGTATCAGGTATGCTGCAGGCCATAACCAAGCTGGTGCAAATGAACCATAGCCGGATAGGCTTGATCAATGGCCCCGCTAAACTTGCTGCCACGCTGCAAAGACTGGAGATTTATTTTAGGTGTTTGAAAGAGAACCACCTGCCGATAGACCAGGATATTATTGTATCCACAACCCTGGCCAAAGCCGATAATGTTAAGGCAATTGATAAACTTCTTGGGCTGGACGAGCCACCAACCGCAGTTATAGTATTTAATGATTATGTTTTGCTGGATTGCATAGCCGCCGTAAAGTCTGCAGGCCTGGTGGTAAATAAAGACATAAGCTTTATCAGTTTTGCCAACTTACCTATTTGGGAATATATGGACAGTGTGCCTTTGGCTTCTATCGAACAATTTGCAAACAAGCAGGCCACTATGGCAGCTGGCTTTCTTTTCGAGATGATAAATAACGCGACGCGACCAAATGCCCGCGAACTTCCATTTTTGCAACACATTATCGATTCAGAAATGATCGATTACACTTCTGCCAAATAATTAATCCTCTACTTCCTGTTTGCCATATATTAAATGGCGTGATTGGTGTTAAACAGCCAATAATAATCTGCTAATGTGCGCTTAAATGTATTTTACGCAATCGGGTGCGTAAAATAGCGCAAACGGTTGCGTACCCGGCGCAACCGTTTGCGTAGTCTTTGTAGTGCTTTTGCATCTTATGGCACCCTTTCGTTAACAATAATTTTACATCACTTTTACAATATGCAACAATCTGAAGATCAACTTTTAAACTAAACCACACAAATATGACCAGGAAAATTTTACTTATCTGTTCTTGCGCTATCATGTTTTGCCTGCATGGTTTCTCGCAATCTTTGCCGGTTACGGGGCGTGTAGTATCTGCGCTGGACAAGCTACCTATGGCAGGCGTAACCGTTTCGCTTAAAGGCACAAACACCGCCGTTATAACAAATGTTAACGGAGATTTTACTGTAAACGTACCGGCGGGCAAAGCAACTTTAGTGGTACGCTTTGTAGGCTACCTGCCTAAAGAAATTCCGGTGACCGGTGGCCAAACCGGTATCCAGGTTCAGTTAACAGAAGATGTACAGCAACTAAACGATGTTGTTGTAGTAGGTTATACCAGCAAAAAGCAAAACGAACTAACGAGTGCGGTAAGCGTGGTATCGGCCAGCAAACTTAAGGACGTTACTTCAAATGACATTGGTACAATGCTGCAAGGTAAAGTAGCAGGTTTAAACGTGGTGAACAGCTCTGGTGCGCCGGGTGCCGTTGCTGAGATCAGGCTGCGTGGAGTGTCGTCTGTTAACGCCAGCCAAAGCCCGCTTTTTGTGGTTGATGGTATCATTGGCGGTAACTACGATCCTAATGATGTGGAAAGCGTTACGGTATTGAAAGATGCAGGTGCTACGGCTTTGTACGGTTCGCAGGCCAACGCAGGGGTAATTATCGTTACCACTAAAACTGCAAAATCTGGCGAAACCAGGTTTGAGGCCAAAGTTTCTACCGGTTTCAGGACTGCGGATTTTGGTAAGCTCAACGTGATGAACAGTAATGAACTTTACGACTACCAAAAGGAGTTCTACCGTGATTATATTGTAGGCGCTACTGACAACTCCTATAAGATCGACTTAGCAAAGTTTTACACAGAGCGCCCTTTGTCCTTACGCAACCAGGATTATAACTGGTCCAAAGAGTCATTCAAAAAAGCACCGGTGTATAACTTCTACCTGTCGGCCAGTGGCAAAACCGAAAAGAACGATTATTATGTAGGAGCGTCCTACTATAAAGAAATGGGTACGTTCATCAACACCAATTTTGAGCGGGTTAACTTACGCGGTAATTCAACTTACCATTTCTCTAAAATTTTGAATGTTACCAATAATATTAACTTAAGCGCATCGCAAGGCAAAAGCTATGATTATATGGACGTGTATTACTCGTTCCTGAATTTGCCCTGGGATAACCCCTACGATGCCGCAGGTAACGCAATTTATGTAGACGGTAATTCAAAATTCATATGGTGGTCAAGAGACAAAATTAATCCGATCAATACCGTTCAAAATTCCGATCACTCTTACAAAGGATTTAATCTTAATTGCGATTTGGGTATCAATCTCCACATCACCAATTGGTTAACCTTTGCAAGTACCAATAGGGTGGCAGCATCATTTGATAAAAGCAGAAACTTTGTATCGCCATTGGCCGCTGGTACCTACCACGGCACAGGTTACCTTGATGAGTTGAACACCCTAAACTACGGCCTTGTAAGTAACCAGTTGTTTAAATTCGATTTCAGGCTCGGTGATCACAATATTAGTGGTTTGGTTGGTGGCGCGTTCGAAAGCAGTAAGAACGAATATTCCGGCGGTTCTGGTAAGGGATTACCTGAAGGCCTCAGCGTGCTGAACGTAGTATCTAATAACCAGCTGGTTAATGGCGCTAATAACAAATACTTGTTGCAGTCATTAATCTCACAGGTTAACTATAGCTATAAAGACAAATACTTTCTTTCGGGCTCGTACAGATACGATGGTTCATCAAACTTTGCACCAAGTAAGCATTACGGTGGTTTTCCATCAGTATCTGCTGCATGGTTAGCCAGCAGCGAAGAGTTCCTGAAGGATAATAGTGTAATAAACAATTTAAAGATCCGCGGTAGCTACGGTATAACCGGTACACAGGATATAGGTGCATCACGTTTTCTTGGCTTGTTCTCATTAACCACGCAATACAATGGTTTGGTTGGCGCTATCCCTTATCAGTTAGAGAGCCCTAACCTTACCTGGGAAAGTAAACGCCAGATTAATGCCGGTATCGACATCGGTTTATTTAAGCGTGTAAACCTGACAATAGATGTTTATCGCAATGATACCAAAGATCTGTTACTACAGGTATCGCAACCGCTTTCCGTTGGTTTCGAAACCAAATGGGAAAACGCCGGTACAGTCATCAATAAGGGTATCGAATTGGGCATTAACTCGACGAACCTAAAATCCAAAAACTTTGAGTGGACTACCGATTTCACCATCAACTATAATAAAAACACACTGGCGGCCTTCCCTTCAGATATCGTAAAAACCAGCCCAAGTACTACAAACGTATCGCAGATTTATCGCAATGGCGGTAATCTGTTTGAGTTTTACATGAAAAAGTGGACAGGTGTTGATGCGCAGACAGGCGCACCTACCTGGGAAAAGGTAATTTACAATACGGATGGTAAGGCAGTTGCCAAAGAACGCACCTTTAACTATGCAGAAGCTACTAACCAGGAAGTGGGTTCGGCCTTACCTAAATTTCAGGGTGGTTTTAACAACAGCTTTAGATACCAAAACTTTAATTTGCGGGTAAGCACTTATTTTAGTGTAGGTAATAAGGTGTTTAGTAATAACTTAAGGTATATGATGAACGATGGGCATGAACCTTATTATAACCAAATTAAACTACCTGACGGTGCCAGCGTTTGGACAGGCCCGGGTGATACCCAAGCCACCGAGCCCAGCCCGCAAAATAATGCAAATTCTACAGAAACGTCCACCCGTTACTTAAAGGATGGCAGCTACTTTACCATCCGGAACATCGCTTTCTCGTACAGCCTCCCTATTGTGTGGGCTAAAAAAATAGCAATGAAGGGAGTAAGCGTGGGTGTAACTGCTGATAACGTGGCTACCTTCTCTAAATTTTTAGGGCAGGATCCGCAAACTACCATTACACCAGGCAGTTTTGCAATGCCCGGCATATCCGATTTTAAATATCCTAACAACCGTCAATATCTATTAACAGTTAATTTTAACTTTTAAGCAGGCTGCAGCCTTTCAAAATTAAGTATATGAAAAAGAAAATATTCACCTTCATTACCCTTATGGTTGTTGCAGCAAGCAGCTGTAAAAACCTTAATGTAAACCCAAGCGATGCCATTAGCACAGGCACAATTGTTACCACAACTGATGGTTTAACAAATGCGCTAAACGGGGCTTACGCTTTATTAAAAGATCATATTGAATTTGGTGGGTCAGTAGATCAAAATAATATGTACTTGCGTCAATTTTATCACCTGAGCGATTTTGCCAGCGATGATATTGTTTGTGGCCAGGTAACAACAGATCCATTGTATTATAGCTTTAGTTTAGATCATTCACCGGCACAGGGTAACACCCGTTATTTTTGGTATATATCCTACAAAATAATCACCGGCGCCAACACCGTAATAGCCGCGGTAGAAAAATCGGGAAAAACAGATGCGACTACTAACCAGCTACTGGGCGAGTGCTACTTTTTACGCGCATTTTGCCACTTTAACCTGGTTAGGATATTTGGTAAGGCGTACACAACCGACCCAGGTTCGCCGGGCATCATATTACGTACAAACCTTACAGATGATTCAAAAAAGGCACGTTCAACGGTTAGTGAAGTTTACGACGCTGTATTGGCCGATGCGGAGAAAGCTGCAGGTTTAATGACACAGCCGCGGGGCGTTCAATATGCTTCACAAGCTGCTGCAAATGCACTGCTGGCGCGGGTTAGCCTTTACAAAGAGGACAATGCGAAAGCTATTGAGTATGCTAATAAGGTCATCAATTCCGGCACGTATACGTTAACTACCAAAGCTACCTACCCAACTATGTTTGCCAACGCGCAAACGGCCAGTGAAACCATTTGGTGTGTAGCATTTACCCCGGTAGATGATTATGGGAAATTCGGCTCTATAGCCTCTATGATTTACTCAGATGGTAATTCGGGTTGGGGCGAAGAATATGCTTCATCATCATTACGGGGTTTAATGTCAGCCCATCCTGAGGATGTACGCTGGTCGTACATAGTTCCGTCAAAAGATGGCAGCGGCAATGTTCAAAAGAGGAATGGAATTGAGGTTTATTACATTAGTAAGTTCTCTTTCCAGGGCGGGCTGCCAAATCTGAGTTCGCCAATTATGTTCAGGCTGGCAGAAATGTACCTGATACGTGCCGAAGCTGAAGCAAAAACCAGTGCTACCGCCGCCGCTCTTGATGATGTTGACGAAATTCGCAAAAACCGAGGTTTGGAAGCCTCACTTTACAATAAAATAGTGCCTGCCGGTAAAACCGCTTTAGATGTGGTGTTAGATGAAAAACGCATAGAAATGGCTTTTGAAGGCCACCGTACTTATGATGTTTTCCGTAACAAACGCCCCCTGAACAAAGCATACTGGGGCTATCATATTGCAGGTTTGAAAGAAAGCGATGTAGACCTTTCAAAAACGCCGGCAGGTTATCCAAACCTAACTGTGCCGTACACCAGCCCGCGCACTATTTACTATATCCCGGTGGATGAAACACTAAGTAACCCCTTAGCAACCCAAAATCCATAATTACCTATCACACATTAACATACAATTGGATATGAAAAAATTTAAAGCTTACCGGTTGATGCTGTTGCTAGCCGTGGCAAGTTCGGTGATCAGCTCATGTAAAAAAGATAATTACACTCCTAAAACTGATTTGCTTTACGAGGTAGAGGTTGACGGTGCCAAGGCAACCTTTACCGTAAAAACAGAAGGTGTTACAAATTATAAATGGGATTTCGGCGATGGGACTTCATCTACCGATGCCAAACCAACTCATGTATACCCGGGTAAAGGAAAATATGTGCCTACGCTTACTGCATCGGTGAACGGCAAAAGTGCCGAAGCCTCAACCGTATTGCGTATTGCTAAAATAACCCCGGTTAAAATAAACGATAATTCGCTGGCTGATTGGGATGCGGTTACCAAAGATGTAATAGCCCTGGGCCCTAATAAAGGTGTTTTTAACAAGGTTAAGTTTGATTATGATGGTAATTACATTTACGCATATGTGGAAATGGCCAGGAAAGTAAGCGATGCAGATATTTTCGATTTTTATATTGATGCTGATAACAACCCGGCTACAGGGCTACTTACCGGGACCTATCCTGATGGTGGGTATGATATATTACTGGAAGGCCAGTTGCTTACAACCGGCATTGATATATTTTATCACAACAGCACAGATCAGAATGCTTTCTCGTTTGCCCAACAATCAATAGCTGATGCGATAACCGTGGGTACGGTGCAAGAGGCAAGCGGCATAACCAAATTTGAGATGCGTATTGCCCGTGGCAAGTTAAAAGGCTTAACAGGTTCCGGTACACGTTTGGCGATACAAATAACTAAAAATGATTACTCGGTACTATTCGGTAGCGCGCCTGACACAGGTACATCAAGCTACTTCTTAGACATGAGTGAATAGCGGGATAATTAATTAGTAGAGGCGGTAAATAAGTATTTATATCATGGTGTTTTATGGTTAATGATTCGAATACTCATCAATTAGCTAATGGTCGTTTAGTATCGTTAGATGTGATGCGTGGCCTGATTATGATACTGCTTTGCGGCGAAAGTTGCATGCTTTACGAAGCAATCAAACAGATCAATCCGGCCCGGCCCATGGGCGGATTGATCATGCAATTTTTTCATCATCCTTGGAACGGACTACGTTTCTGGGATCTGGTGCAGCCCGCGTTTATGTTTATGGCGGGCGCTGCGATGTATATTTCTTACAGCCGGAAACTTGCTAAAGGTGAAAGCTGGGGACACAACCTCAAACATGTGCTTATCCGCAGCCTCAAACTATTGGTATGCGGTGTTGGCCTGCATTGCTTTTATGCCGGCAAGCCCGTTTGGGAGCTTTGGAATGTGCTTACTCAATTATCATTTACCACTATCGTAGCTTATTTGATAATTGAAAGGTCATATCGTTGGCAGCTTGTATTTACGCTCGGTCTGTTATTACTCACCGAGGTTATGTACCGCATCATATTAGTGCCTGGTTTCGACCAGCCATTCGTAGAAGGGAAAAATTTTGGGGCCTATGCGGATACGCTGCTCATGGGCAAAATAAACAGCGATGGTTGGGTCACCATTAACTGTATCCCTACATCAGCACATACCATTTGGGGTGTATTGGCCGGGAAACTCCTAATATCTAACAAAACTAGCAGCTATAAAATAAAGGCGCTGGTAATTACAGGCATATTAGCACTGGTAATCGGCTTTGGGTTAGATTGGTTGGGAGTTACGCCGATCATTAAACGCATCAGTACAAGTTCGTTCGCATTTGCGTCAGCAGGATGGGTATTGCTGATACTGGCCGCAGTTTATTGGCTAGTGGATGTGAAACGCAACACTAAATACGCATGGATCTTTACGGTGGTAGGCATGAACGCCATATTTATTTACTTATTCTTCGAAACCGTTGGTGCACAATGGGTAAATGCCAGGGTGGCCATTTTTACCGGCGACCTGCTACACCTATTCTTCCATCTACCGCTCAGTATCGCGGCAGTAATATCAGCTATTGCAGCGCTGGTTTTGGAATGGGGCCTATGCTACTGGCTTTATAAACAGAGAATCTTTTTTAAACTATAAAACTCCTCTTAAAATAAGAGATCATGATCAAAAAATTTAAAGGCTATGTCCTATGCACCTGTTTAGCAGCACTTTTGCTTTCATTATCGTGTGCAGATAAAGTTGCAAACCTGGTCCAGATTGAAAAGGTAAATGTTACTTACCCCGAAAGTGCTGAAGATTTTCCTAACCCCGAGCGTGGTTTCTACCGGTACTCGGAGGTGCACTCAAGTAACTATACGGTATTAACGGCCGATGAATTAAAAGGCTACCGTTCGCCGCAATCTATCCAGTCGGCTAACTATCAGGTTGCCAGTACGCTTGTTTTCAGATACTATGTTTTGGATGACGTAGTCAACACGGCTATCTCCGCCAGTTTCATTACCAACATTAAAAAGGATTTTGAGGCTGCGCGTACCGCTGGGGTTAAATTGATTCCACGCTTTGTTTATACCGCAACTGCTAAGCCGGGTAACTGTCCTGAAGGTTTTATTTGTCCGCTTTACGGCGATGCGCCAAAAGCGATCATACTAAGCCATATCGCGCAGCTAAAACCGGTGTTGCATGATAATGCAGATGTTGTAGCCTGTGTGCAATTAGGCTTCATAGGTACCTGGGGCGAGCAATATTACAGCGACTTTTTTGGCGATGCTTCATCAAATGCTACCCAGGGAAAGCTGCTTGACCAAAACTGGAAAGACAGGATAGAAGTGATTAAAGCCATGCTTGATGCAGTACCTGCTGATAGAATGATCCAGCTGCGTTATCCGCAGCTAAAACAACGTTATATCTACGGTGTTAACGCCCCGGTAACTTCGGCGCCATTAACGGAAAGCGGAGCTTTCACCGCGACTGATATTGCCCGGTTAGGCTATCATAACGATTGCTTTATGGCTAGTGCAGATGATTTTGGTACGTATACCGATTATGGAAATAGCTCAAGTTTGCGCGAATCTGGTGGCGCAGCTTTGAGTACCCTGAAAGATTACTTTAAAGCCGATAGCAAATTTGTAGTAGTAGGTGGAGAAACCTGTTCTGATGGGTACAGCCCAACCAATGATTGTGAGCCTGCAGGAAAGATCCAGGCAGAGTTTGCTGCATTGCACTATAGCTTTATAAACGCCCACTACAATACCGATGTTACCAACGACTGGCAGGATGGTGGCTGTATGGATAACATCAAACGCAACCTGGGTTACCGTTTTGTATTACAAAGCGCCGTATTACCGGATAACGTTGTTAAAGGCACTGATCTCAATATCACTTTAAATATTAAAAACGCGGGTTATGCATCGCCATACAATAAGCGTACAGTGAAGTTATTACTGCGTAACACTAAAACAAACGAAGTGAAATCGTTAGACCTGGCCACCGATATCAGAAGATGGTACAGCGGCGCAAACACCATTACCGAAACGGTGAAGATCCCTTCAGACTTTCCTGCCGGCGATTATGAAATGTTGTTGAACCTGCCGGATGCTTACGCAAGTATAGCTGCCAAACCCGAGTTCAGTATCCGTTTAGCCAACAACGATACATGGGAAGCTGCAACAGGTTACAACAAGTTAAACCACACAATAAAAGTTAACTAAATATACGTCCAGCTAAATGATTAAGGGCATTAAAATATATTTGTTTACCGCGATGCTATGCACCCACGGTGCCTTGCTATACGCACAAACAAGCATAACTATTAAAGATGGGGAAAAATGGTTCGGCGGTGCTTCCAATGAAGCGCACCTGGCCCCTTTTAAAGATGGTTACAGTTACGACATGTACGGCGATACCAAAGGCAACCAGGCTGCGCCGCTATTGCTATCTACCAAAGGCCGTTTTATTTGGAGCGAGGAACCTTTTAAATTTACGATCGCTGATGCTAAACTGATCATCAGCAATGCAAAAGGCGTAGTAACTATAGATTCGGCAGGTAAAAATTTACGCGAGGCATTCAGCAACGCTTCTAAGCGTTTTTTCCCGGCTAAGGGTAAACTGCCGGATACGCTGTTGTTCAGCAAGCCGCAGTACAATAGCTGGATTGAGTTGGTTTATAACCAAAATCAAAAGGATATTTTAAAGTATGCCCACTCAATTATCGATAATGGTTTCCCTCCAGGAGTGATCATGATAGATGACAACTGGGCTGATTACTATGGCAGGTTTGATTTCCGGTCGGATAGGTTCAGCAACGCCGCGGCTATGGTTGATACCCTGCATGCCATGGGTTTTAAAGTAATGCTTTGGATTAGTCCGTTTGTATCGCCCGATACCGAAGTTGCAAGAGAATTACTTGCAAAAAAACTATTGCTGGTGGCTGGCAAAGTGAAAACCGGTGACCCGGAAAAAAATGCGGATGAGCCAGCAATAATCTCCTGGTGGAACGGTTACAGCGTGGTGCTTGATTTTACCAACCCTGAAGCTGTAAAATGGTTTAAAGGCCGCTTAGATCACATGGTGACCACCTATCATTTGGATGGCTTTAAGTTTGATGCCGGCGACGCTGATTTTTACCCGCCAAACGCGGTATCGTTTAAACCGGCAACACCAAACGAGCAAAGCCGGCTTTGGGGTGAATTAGGCTTGTATTACCCGCTGAATGAATATCGTGCGATGTGGAAAATGGGAGGTGAGCCATTGGTACAACGGCTGCGCGATAAAAAACACAACTGGGAAGATCTGCAAAAGCTGATCCCGGATCTGACAACTGCCGGCCTGCTGGGTTATCAGTTCACCTGCCCGGATATGATTGGCGGCGGCGAGTATGGATCATTCATTGGCAGGGATAAATTGGATGAACAACTGGTAGTGCGTTCGGCGCAATGCTCGGCGCTGATGCCCATGATGCAGTTCTCGGTAGCGCCCTGGAGGGTGTTATCAAAACAAAACCTTGCAGCAGTAAAAAAGGCAGTGGATGTTAGGGCCAAATACACGCCTTACATTATGCAGCTGGTAAAGCAAGCCGCCAAAACAGGCGAGCCTATTGCCCGTAGCATGGAGTATGAGTTCCCCAACCAGGGTTTAGCCGGTGTGCAAGGCCAATTTATGTTGGGCGATAAATACTTGGTGGCACCTATGCTAGCCAATGGCAATAAAAAAACGATATACCTGCCAAAAGGAAAATGGAAAAGTGATTTGGGCAAAACGGTTAAGGGTCCCTCCAGAATAGAGATGGATGTAGCGGCCGACAGGTTGCCGGTGTTTGAGTTAATTAAATAGTAACAAAAACCTTAAGCTACTACGATGGGCAACTTACTTTTAACGGAGCTATATGCCGGCATATACATGGCAAACCGGTTCATTTGGTAATGATAAAGCGGTGAGGCATGTAAATTTAAGGATCGATATTGGGGCAGATGATTCTGTTTATTGGTAGGTTCTCAATAATTTAGTGAATGATCCTTACCTGGTGTGGATTGATATATTTTACATAAAATTCTAAAAAATAGTGCAAAGTTCTAAAAACATAGCTGAGGTTGTATCCCACTTTAAATGTGCGGCTGATGTAAGTTCACAAGTCCCTTACGGCTCGGGGCATATAAACGATACGTTTAAGTTAAAAAATCTATCAGCCGGTGGAACCGACTACCTGTTGCAGCGTATAAATCAACATATTTTTACTAATGTAGAAAAGCTTACTGATAACATGCAAAGGGTAACTGAGCATCTTAAAAGCAAAATGAAGGATCTGGGTACGGGAGATCCTTTTACAGAGGTAATGACCCTAATCCCGACGGATAGCAATCGTTTTTTTTATCAGGACAGCGCTGGTGACTACTGGCGCATGTTTTACTTTTTAAGTAATACTAAAAGCTACAATGTAGTTGAAACCCCAAAGCAGGCTTACGAGGGCGGCAAGGCATTCGGTAAATTTCAAGCGATGCTATCAGATATTCCGGCCGGTGAAATATACGAGGTGATTCCAAACTTTCACAACATACAGGTAAGGCTTAAACAGCTGGACGAAGCCGTACAGCACGATGTGCAGGGCAGGGTGGTATCGGTTGCCGCGGAATTAGCTATTGTAAAGCAATACAAAGATAGCATGCAATATTTTCAGCAGCCTGCGCAAATGGCTGCATTGCCAAAACGGGTTATCCATAACGATACCAAGTTCAATAACGTATTGCTGAATAGTAACGACGAAGCCCAGTGCGTTATAGACCTGGAAACCGTAATGGACGGTTATGTAGCGTACGATTTTGGTGATGCCATCCGTACCATCATTAACACGACAACCGAAGATGAAGCTGACCTGAGCAAAATTCTGCTGAATATGCCGCTGTTTAATGCCTATGTGCAAGGATATTTAAAAGAAGCCTACCAGTTCCTGACGGATGCCGAAGTGAATTCGCTGATGAAAGGTGCCTTACTGTTACCCTACATGCAGGCAGTACGTTTCTTAACAGATCATATTAATGGCGATACCTATTTTAAAGTAAAGTTTGATGGTCATAATTTACAAAGGGCAAGAGCGCAGTTCCAGTTATTGAAGATGCTGGACGCCAATGCAGCACAAATGCACCAGACCATCTTGAACGAAATGGACAGTTACAAGACCACGCAACACTAATGGAGACCGCTCTGATAGTAAACATTTTGTCGCTTAATGGTGTCGATGACCAGCACGCGGTTGAGCATATCTCAGCCAGATTGGATACCTATGAGCGTAGGCAGATTCAATATGCGCCTTGGTCGGCAGGGGCAAAGCAGCCGCAGGCATCATTTGTGTTGACCCATAACGCAAATGGTATCTATTTAAAATACTACGTTACCGAACACACACTTAAAGCCGAGTACAATAAGTTTAATGATCCGGTTTTCGAGGATAGCTGCGTGGAATTTTTTATTGCGTTTGACGATGATCCCAACTATTACAACCTGGAGTTTAACTGTATGGGCAACAGCAGAGTGCAATACGGGCAACACAAAACAGGGCGTACCTTTATACCGGTGAACTTATTAAAAACAATCGCTCATCAAACGCTGATCAGGAACACTACTATTGGCAATGTACATTGGGAGCTTACTTTATGCATCCCCAAAACAATATTTAAGTTTCATCCGGCATTATCGTTCGAAAACAGTAGGGCACGGGTTAACTTTTTTAAATGCGGCGACGGCCTGCCCGAACCGCACTATCTGTGCTGGAGCAATATAGAGGCACCTGAGCCCGAGTTTCATTTGAGCCAGTTTTTTAAAGAGATCAATTTTAGTCCGGAAGCTTTATAAACCACTCCTGATCCCCCGAATATGTCAGATATTACAACCGAACTAAGCAACAAAAGCCAAAGCAGCAATCTTATACCAGCTTGCCTCATTATTTTATATACTGCCGTCAGCCGGAACGGGATGGCAACAAAAACTTCGGCACAAATACAATTACAAAACATCAATAAATAAAAAATAAAAATTATGGATCGCAGACAATTTGTTTGGAACACTGCTGTTGGATTAGCGGGTTTAACAATTTTGCCTTCAAAGTCATTATTTGCAAGTAGTGCTAGTAAGGTAAGGTTGGGTTATATAGGTGTAGGCTTGCGTGGCCGCAACCATATAGGTGAGGGTTTGCTTCGCGATGATGTGGAGATTATAGCCATTTGTGATATACAGGAAAGCTCCCTGAAATACTGCCGCGAGCAATTTGTAAAAGCAAAAAAGAAACTCCCTGCAGAATATACCGGTGGGCTGGATGCCTACAAAAAACTGCTAGATCGTAAGGATATAGATGGCGTTATCATAGCTACCCCGTGGCAGTTCCACAAACAGCAGTCAATAGATGCTATGCTTGCTGGTAAATATGTAGGATGCGAAGTTATTGCCGGAATAACCGAAGAAGATCATTGGGATATTTTAAAGGTTTACGAAACGACCAAAGTACCATACATGACGCTGGAAAACGTTTGCTATCGCCGCGATGTAATGGCTGCTTTAAATATGGCACGCCAGAATGTATTTGGCGAACTGGTGCACCTGGAGGGGGGATACCAGCATGACCTGCGCGGCGTATTATTTAATGATGGCAAAAACTTTAGCGGTAAGGGAGCCGAGTTTGGCCCCGGTACTGTTGGCGAAGCCCAATGGCGCACGCAGTGGAATGTTGACCGCGATGGCGATATTTATCCTACCCACGGGGCCGGCCCCCTGATGAATTATATTGATATCAACCGCGGCAACAGCTTTAATAACCTGGTGTCGTTTTCATCAAAATCAATCGGGTTGAATAAGTATATCGACAAAGTATCTCCCGGCAATAAAAATTCAAAGATCAAATTTAAGAACGGGGATGTAACCACTACCATGATCAACTGTGCAAATGGCGAAACGGTGACCCTAAGCCATGACACCCACTTGCCGCGCCCGTACTCACTAGGCTTTAGGGTACAGGGTACCGAGGGGATCTGGATGGATGTAAATGAATCAGTTTATATTGAGGGCAAATCAAAAAGTTATGACCAGTGGGACAAAGCGAGCCTTTGGTTTGAGAAATACGACCACCCACTTTGGAAGAAATTTGAAAAATTTGCCGAAGGCGCAGGTCACGGCGGTATGGACTGGTTTGTATTTAATGGTTTTGTTGAAGCCGTTAAACAAAAGAAACAAACTCCGATAGATATTTACGATTCGTTAACTATGAGCGTAATTACCCCGCTCTCAGAAAAATCAATAGCAGACGGTAACATGCCGCAAAAGTTCCCTGATTTCACAAAAGGAAAATGGAAAGAGCGTAAAAATACATTTGCGTTGGATGATAGCGGCTTCTAAAATAGCCAATGAAGGCTAAAATATTAATGACTGGCGGAGTTTTACATCCTGAGATAGCTGCCCGCAAACATGAGCCCATCAAATTGTCCTACATTTTACAGCCCCAGGGCTGTAAATACGATATCTGTTCAGGATGCCGATGAAGAAGTTTGTATCCTTAGTGATATGGTAAAAAGAAGCTGACTGTAAAATTTGCTCCTTTAAAGAATGTAAAAATATATTGAAATCAGGGTTGATTTTATTAAGCCTGATTTCATGTTATTGCATGATAATTAAGCAGGGATTGACTGTGTCCTTGCGCTGAAACCACTTAAATTTCAATAAATGACCTAAACCTCATCACTTATTCTACACATGTTTATTTCCTGACACGCCACAGCAAATTTAAGTTTGACGATTTTTTGCTTAAACCATTTGAATTAGAAACGCTCTACACTACGTTTAATAGCAACGTTCGAGTGATATATTAATACGAATAACATAATTTATATGGAAAAACACGACGGAAATATTGTAGAATATGTGGTAAGAAAGAACGGTTTCAGTATAACTGATTTAGCCACGGCAGCGAACGTAAACAGAAGAACGATTTATAATTTGTTTCGACAAAAGCATTTAAAAAGGGTGTTTATTCAAGTTGTGGGTCAAACGATCAGACATGATTTTTCCACTGAATTTCCCGAACACTTTACCGAAAATGATTTTCCTTTTAAAAATCCGGGAACGAAGACTAAAGCTTTCGCTGCCGATCCCGCAGATGATGAAGCAAATGCCTGGAAGGAAAAATATATTAATCTGTTGGAAAAGTATACCGAAACGTTGCTTAGTGAAACTCGTATGAAAGAAAGTGTTGAAATGTAGCTCGACTTTCGAGCTAATAGGGTTGAAACGATTTGTTTAGCGCTAGGCCGCACAAAAAATTTTCTCGACCAGTTTCGGAGTAATCGGTTTACTGATGAAATCTTCAACTAATAAATTTGCACGGGCATTTTGGATATCTTTTGCCATAATTGATGATGAAAGCATGAAAATATGAACCTGCTTGTCGCAAAATATGTCTAACCGTTCCAGTTCAGCAAGCAATTGCCACCCGTTCATAACCGGCATGTAGATATCTAGAAAAATGTAATCCGGCAAAATATCAGGCTGAGTTAAGCCAATTTTAACGAGTCTGTCAATTGCTTCCTGGCCGTTTTCAAGTGTTTCTATGATGGTGTTTTCTAATACATTGTCTATTACCATCTTGCAAATCAATCTATCGAGCTGCACATCGTCTATGACCCAAATAATTGGTTTTTTATCGGACATTTTTTAACTTTTAATTTATCAGGTAAAAATATTCTAAAAAAACAGTAGCCAATACTGATTTAAAACATGTCCCCTTGAATGTCCAGTTATACCATTTTGGGATAGCTTATTTCTCAAAAGCGGAACGTGATTCGGTTCAACAACTTATTTAAATAATAAATGCGTTAACTTGTAACCCGAAGTTGAGTTGGCGCGTTTAACCAACTTTATTAATTGAACCAATTGATTTATACAACCAGCCTGTATAAATGGAAACCAATAGATAAATGTTACTAAGCAAATGAGGAGATCAAGAAAAAGAATGTTAGCAATCATCAGGTATCATAGAAATGTGCGTATCTTGAAGTTGGTCCGAATGGAAAAGATGTCTTATGGAATGGATCAACTATCAATCACAGATGTATTCGCATTTTCAAATTTTGCTCAAAACAATTGATTAGTCGTTCGTCAGTCAGTGAACGCGCACTTTTCTCCGCTTGCTTAATTTAATACGACCGGCAGGGCCACTTGCTGTGATATGGCATAATGCATATGATTTAAATATGCATTTTAAAATTTAAGTCGCTGCTGAATCGTTCCTTTCGCGATTGAAATTTAGCACTTCTCAGTTATCAAATTATGATGTTATTTTTAAGCTAAAGCAATACATAATAGACCGTTCCCCGACCGTGAAATTTTTGAGAATCGTAAATGTGTAGTTTTTACACACACTGTCCTTTAATTTGATCAAAATTTCTTTGCCTGCAGCAAGGGTGTTATTGCTTTAGAAGCACATGATCTCTCAAATCTTGAAAATTTATACGGTTTTCTGGAAAAATAAGAGTAACCTACCCCCTTAGGTTGTATTTCCCTAATTTGGCTCGCAAATTGTTTAGGCGATCACTCAATTAATAGCAATGGGAAATCATCACGGGCAGATTGTAGAGTATATAGTGAGGAGAAACGGTTACAGTATTACCGATTTGGCTTCTGAATTAAATGTCAATAGAAGGTCCATATATAACTACTTTCAAAACCCTAATTTAAAGTACGATATCATCTACAAAATTGGTATCACCGTACGCCATGACTTTTCAAAAGAATTTCCTGAATTATTTACCAGCGAACAGTTTGAGGTTAAAAAGCCGCAAAATCAAAGTTTTGACTCTGTCACTAAAACAGATGGCGATGCTGAGCAGTGGAAGGATAAATATATCCAGTTACTTGAAGACTACAATGAAGCTTTGAGAATTAGAATATCGAAAAAACTTAATGATCAGCAATTAGTAGCTTCTTAGGTTATTAAGGAACAGCGTTTCGCTCACCACGAAATAAAGTCTCCTTAGACTCGCTCTTCGGAGACTCCTAACTGAACTTATTACTGGATAGATGAGTACGCTATGCTAAAGGGCATTGGTGAGCCTTAAACCGTCAACCCCTTTACAATTGTTTAAAAAGATGGCAACTGATGCCAAGCAATGTAGACAGGTTCATATTTCATGCTGTAAAATTGGTTAAGCATCTGGGGATGTGCCCTATATCAAATCTACTCAAACCAGGCTGAGTCTGGATTTATTCCTGTTAATTGTATACCCAAATGTGAAAATAGTTTACGAAGTATGGTTAATTTCAACGATATACCCGGTCCTATTGCATTGCACGGAAATTTCGTAAATGCTTAACCAATCACTTTGCTAAATAAGGTTTCCAGGTATTTATTAACAATATAAACTTTTACTTATCAGTGAATTAAATTCCCTGCCTAAGCCATTCACAAATTCAAATTTTGTCATTTCGTTTTTAACCGTTAAGACATTAAATTAATATGCCAATATCCGGCATCCGATAAATGCACTCTAGCATATTTTTCTCCATAAAAGTCTATTTGATTTTTGCCGAATTGAATGAAGTTAAAAAACTTTTGCAATTCGATAAGAAATATTGCATTACTCAAATTAGTTGTAACAATTAGTTAATGTTAACGTATAAATAGTCAAATACCATATTATGAACCAATTTCTTGAGAATTTAAAAGTTGCGATAGCACGGAGGATGTTGACCAACGAAGAAATAAGTATTATTTCCTTAAGCGAAAAGATTCAGTCAAATGACGAAATTTCAAAGATCATAAATGTCAGATTAGCTATGCTTGACGCCAATTCTGGCCCTTATCCTTCAAATAAAAAAATTTAGCCTTCAATCCGGAAATTTAAAACTATTAATATCGGTTTTGATTTTTTGGCTCAAATGATGATTGTACTTTTCGAGTAAGGAAATGTATTTGTCTTTCCATATCTCATCGTTAAGTATAGATTCTTGTATTCTGGGGGAGGCGCTGGCTACCAGATCTGAAGTTAGCAATTCAGGGAAATCTGTTGAGAAATCGTGTCTTACGATTTTTCCGATGCGATAGATAAGGTCTGGTCTTAATCTAGGCATTTGAAACCAATTATATAAAGTTCTGCGATTTACACCGAGTGCCTTTGCAAGCTCACTTAGGTTGTAACCAGCCCTGCGAACGGCATATTCTATTATCTGACCGTGATGTTTAGACATTTTGAATGTTAAGGTTATTGTGTGATCGGGGAATCGACTCTCAAGTTGCAGTTAATTACGTGTTTAAACAAGTTTGAGTTGCTTCATTTAGATAATTTCACCCTGAAGCAAATTAAATCGCCTTTCTAAGTAAAATTTCAAACTAATAATTTATTCAAGATTGTATCAATAAAATTTATCATCGATACTGTGTTAGTATTGTTATGTGCTAACCGCTATTTACTTTATATTAATTAGACACCGCCAATAAATAAACCGTAACTAATTCCCGTTTATTTATTTACAGACTATTTGACACGGGTCTTTAACACCACAAATGCTTTTCATGTAGGATAGTCGGTGATTTTGTAAAGCGGATCAAAAATAGGTGCCGGGCATTTATAGCCGTTGGTTCTATGATCGGTTCAACTTAGGTAAAGTTTGCGTAAGGAAAGATGCAAACTGATGGGCAGCAAAATGGAGAGGGCATATTTTATAAATGCCGAAATATTTATCCGGATTGTGGTTTTAGCAGTATGTTTTTGGCTTAAGTATTTCTAGGGTAGGCTTAAATTAAGGTATTAGACTTTAGTTTTAAATGATTCTGTGCCTGTTTCTGAAATTCATCCGGCGTTTGTGCTGTTTGCTTTTTAAAGAAACGACTAAAATAAGGGCGGTCAGAAAATCCAAGTTCAAAGGCAATTTCTTTAATAGTGTGTTCGCTGTGTATGATCAGCCGTTTGGCCTCCAGTATGATCCGGTCATGGATGATCTGCGTTCCGGTCTTGCCTAATTTCTCTTTCAGTATTTGATTCAGTCGCTTGGAGCTAACGTCCAGTTTGCCGGCGTAGAAGTCAATGTTGCGTACAAGTAGGTAGTTTCCTTCCAGCAGCATTAAAAACTCGTAAACTCGTTTCTGTTGGATATCATGAGTGGTAAACTCTTCCTCTTTTACCTTTATCAGCTTTAGCAGAAACACTTTCAATAGCGTTTTTAAGATTACGAGGTCCTCTGGTGATTTCTGGTATTCACCAATCAACAAAGTATAAATACCACTCAGATCATCTGCGGCAGCCTTGTCTAATCGCAGGCAGGAGAACTCCCCTTGTACGTTAAATATCTTGAAAATATCAAGTAAGAACTCTTTATCTTCTTCTTCGAGGATCTCTCTTTTAAAGGATATCAACTCCCCGTTCTTGCCGGCTTTATTTAACTGGTGTACCCGATACGGGGGGATCAGGTAGATCCAATCTCCTTTAGTGTCAAAATCGTTTGTTTTTAAAGCATGTAAAGGATCTTCGTTTTTCAACCATACAATCTCAAAAAAGTCTTTTCTGCCGGGATCATTTAAATAACTGGGCGGGCAGTTATTTAAGTTTCTGATATAGATCATTGCTGTTGCAAGGCGATTGTCTTTTGTATCATTTGCCATCCTGTAAAGATAGCTACTGAGGCATTAACGAATTAAATAATCAAGTAGTTAGGTGGACTATTCTGAACTGATCTCTATGGAGCTGCCCTATTATGACTTTTAATTGATGTTATTTCCAAATAGTCCACCTAATGTGGCTATTTGTATAACCTTATCGACGAGTATGAGCATACTTTTGCCGATGAATTAAAATCTTTGAAATGGAGTTAACAAAGCAATACAATCAAGAAACCGCCGCTGCCATTAAAGCAGACATGATACAGGTGTTGTATGAGAATACCGACTTAGCAGAGAAAATCGACTACCGCAATTTCGGAGAACTGATTAGTAGTATAAACGAGGCATCTGCTATTTTCCTGATCGCTTCCGGCCGTTCGGGCTTTTCTATGCGCTCCATAGCTATGCGTTTGATGCACCTGGGATTAAAAGTTTATTTTATAGGTGATACTACAACGCCCGCTATTAAAGCGGGAGATTTGTTATGGGCCGCGTCAGGCTCGGGAACTACCAGTACTATTGTTAAAGCAGCCGAAAAGGCTAAAAAGGTTGGCGCACGTGTAGCTGCGATGACTACCAATTCATCCTCTTTACTGGCCGGGATTGCAGATATTAACATTCTGATACCTGCTGCTGAGAAAGAAGATCATAACGGGGGTATATCAAAGCAATATGCCGGGAGCCTATTTGAGCAAGCCGTCCTTTTGGTAGGCGATGCGGTATTTATGCAGTTATGGAAAATTGACGGCACACCTGCTGAAGAGCTCTGGAAACGTCACGCAAACATGGAATAATAAAATAGTTAATCATATCAATTCAAATCAATAAATCAAGTAATGGCAAAATTACAAGTAGCAATAGACTTATTAACAACAGAGGAAGCATTAGCGCTTGCCGCAAAAGTTGCACCTTACGTGGACATTATCGAACTGGGTACCCCGCTGATCAAGAACATGGGATCCGCCGTTATTACAGCTATGAAGAAAGCGCATCCTGATAAACTGGTGTTTGCTGATCTGAAAACGGCTGATGCCGGAGAGTTGGAAGCAGATATCGCTTTTAAAGCAGGGGCAGACCTGGTTACCGTAATGGGAGCCGCAGGTAACGCCACCATTATTGGTGCCGTTAAAGCAGCGAAAGCACATGGTAAGGGGGTAGTGGTAGATACCATAGGTTACCCGGATCGTGTTAAACGTGCGCAGGAAGTAACTGAATTAGGTGTTGAATTTGTGGAACTGCACGCCGGACTGGACGAGCAATGGACTGCAGGTTATTCTATCCAGGTGCTGATTGATGAGGCAGCGAGAGCAGGTGTACCTGTTTCAATAGCGGGCGGTGTAAACCTGAGCAACGTTGCTTCAGTTATTAAAGCGGGCGCTCAGGTAGCGGTTGCAGGTGCGGCCATTTATGGAGCTGAAGACCCGGCGGCAGCTGCAAAGGCACTGCGCGAAGCGATAGATGCTGTATAGTTAAACTAAGTTATAACATAATAAAGGCCCTCCGGATCCGGAGGGCCTTTATTATGTTATAATTCTCTTCACTTAAACTTAATCAATTGCCACTTGTCGACGATACAGTATGTTCAATGGCGAGTAGAATGGTTGCAGAGAATTCAGGCGTGCATATTTAAAAACACCTCATTGATCAGCTCTAACTAAATTTCTCCTCCATCATCTTTTCCAGCGCAAACATTTCATCGCGCAACTTGGCAGCCAGCAGGAAATCCATATTCTTGGCGGCGGCAACCATATCCTTGCGTGTACTTTCGATGGATTTTTTCAGATCGGGCTTGGTCATGTATTGTACAATCGGGTCGGCAGCCAGGGTCATTACGTCGTTTTCCACATAAGCCTTTTGTACACCGCCCTTAAAGTCAACCACGGACGTTTGCTCCATGATCTCCTCCTTAGATTTACCTACCGTTTTCGGCACAATGCCGTGTTCGGTATTATATTTAATTTGCAAGTCGCGGCGGCGGTTGGTTTCAGACATGGTTATGGCCATGGAATCGGTGATCTTGTCGGCATACATAATTACCCGTCCACGGTCGTTCCGCGCAGCTCTGCCTATCGTTTGGATCAACGATCGCTCGGAACGCAGGAACCCCTCTTTATCCGCATCTAATATAGCTACCAAAGAAACTTCCGGAAGATCCAGTCCTTCCCGCAGCAAGTTAATACCTATCAGCACATCAAATTCACCGAGCCTTAATCCGCGTAAAATCTCCACCCTTTCCAGCGTTTTCACTTCCGAGTGGATATAGCGGCATTTGATACCGAGGCGGTCCATGTATTTGGCCAGTTCTTCGGCCATGCGCTTCGTAAGTGTGGTTACCAGGATGCGGTCGCCCATTTTAATGGTTTTATCTACCTCATCCAGCAGGTCATCCACCTGGTTTATCACCGGGCGAATCTCGATAACCGGATCCAGCAACCCTGTTGGCCTGATCACCTGCTCCACCACCACTCCTCCGGATTTTTCCAGTTCGAAATCGGCAGGGGTAGCGCTTACATAAATGGTTTGCGGTGCCAAACGCTCAAACTCCTGGAAATTAAGCGGGCGGTTGTCCATCGCTGCAGGCAAGCGGAAGCCATAATCCACCAGTGAGATCTTCCGCGACCTGTCGCCGCCATACATGGCACGAATCTGCGGTACCGTTACGTGGCTCTCATCAATCACCATCAGGTAATCGTCCGGGAAATAATCCAGCAGGCAAAAGGGGCGCATGCCCGGTTGCCGGCCATCAAAAAAGCGCGAATAGTTCTCGATGCCGCTGCAATAGCCCAACTCGCGAATCATTTCCAGATCGTAATTAACCCGTTCTTCCAGTCGCTTGGCTTCTATAAAGCGGCCGTCATCAATAAACTGCTTTTTACGGGTTTCCAGTTCTTCCTGTATGGCCCAAACCGATTGCTGAAAACGCTCGCGCGGAGCAACATAAAGGTTCGCCGGGTAAACCACCATATGGGTCATCTTCTCAATGGTTTTACCGGTGGTGATATCAAAGGTGCTGAGTTCCTCAATGTCATCGCCGAAAAAGGAAATGCGGTAGGCATAATCCATATAGGCTGGAAAAATATCCACTGTATCGCCCTTTACCCTAAAGGTACCACGCTTAAAATCGGCAGTGGTGCGGGCGTACAGAATCTCTACCAGGCGGTGCAGAAAAGCGTTGCGGCTGATGCGCGTGCCCACGGCAAACTTAAAAACCGAGTTGGCAAAATCTTCCGGATTACCCATACCATAAATGCAGGATATAGAGGATACCACAATCACATCCCTGCGGCCGCTCATGAGGGCCGATGTGGTGCGCAAACGCAGCTTTTCAATCTCCTCGTTTATCTGGAGGTCTTTTTCGATATAGGTATTAGAGGAGGGGATAAAAGCCTCCGGCTGGTAGTAATCGTAGTAGGATACAAAATAGTTTACCGCGTTATCCGGGAAGAACTGCTTAAACTCGCCGTACAGCTGCGCCGCGAGCGTTTTGTTATGGCTTAAGATCAGTGTGGGTTTTTGCGTTTGCTCGATAACGTTGGCAATGGTAAAAGTTTTGCCCGAGCCGGTGACCCCCAAAAGGGTCTGAAACGGATCGGCATTGTTTACACCATCCACCAATTGCTTGATCGCCGTTGGCTGATCGCCGGAAGGAACGTATTGGGAAGTTATTTTAAAATCCATTTATACAAAGGTATAGATTTGTGATGTTAGATATGAGATTGGAGATGAGCTTCCATAGTAGTTAAAAAATACAATGCCATTTCGTGTTATTAGATCAAAGCTACACCCTGGTGATGACAACCCTATGTCAGCAGGTTTAGTTTTAAGAATTTCTTAAAGAGCCATTGCTATTTTCAGTTGATTTACCAACCTTTAACAAAAGATTGATACGCGTATTTAAGGCTGTAGCGCCAGGTGTTTTTGTTCGCGTTCGCGATTTCCAACACTCGCGGGCAGCCCGAACAAGCCCGAACACGCCGCGAACGCACCTTTTTGGGCGATTCGCGACTTTGATTTTACCGCATTGGTCTTTTTAATAATTATTCGCTCAAAGCAAGCATCTCAAATCTCCTATTTAAAATATGACTTTCATCCTCAATAAAACCAACTCGATCGCTAACCTTTACCTTGCCGAAATGCGCGATATAAACATTCAGCAGGATAAGGCGCGTTTTCGCCGGAACCAGGAAAAGCTGGGGGCCATAATGGCGTACGAGATCAGCAAAACACTGCATTACCAAAATCATGATGTGCAGACGCCGTTGGGTATTTGCGATATCAGCCTGCCCGTGGCCCAGCCGGTTTTAGCTACCATCCTGCGGGCGGGGCTGCCCTTTCACCAGGGTTTTATGAACTTTTTTGAACAATCGGAATCGGCCTTTATAACGGCCTGCCGTAAAACCAAAAAGAGCGGCAGTTTTACTATCCAGGTAGATCACATTTCCAATACCGACCTCGATGGAAAAGTATTGATCATGATAGATACTATGCTGGCCACCGGGCAAAGCGTGGTAAATGTATGCAAGGAATTATTGGCGCAATATAAAATTGCAGAATTGCACATTGCAGCAGTAATTGCCAGTACCGAAGGTGTTACGCATGTGCGGGCCAACCTGCCTAATGCCAATGTTTGGGTTTGTGCCATAGACGAGGAAATGACCAGCAAAAGCTATATTGTACCGGGGCTGGGCGATGCCGGCGATCTGGCATTTGGAAAGAAGGTGTAGGAGGGGATCCAGATTTGAGATCTGTGATTTTGGATTGATCGCCAGGCAAGGTTATTGCATCCCGCTCAATCTTTAAACAATAATTGCGTAACTCCTGTTAAAGCCAGCAATCATAAAGTAATAACTTTGCTCCATGTCAAATTCCGAAATAGAACCTTCGCCAACTGAACTTAAATACAAACACATATTTTTCGATCTCGACCATACTATTTGGGATTTTGACCGCAATGCTGAAGAAACACTTACTGAGCTTTACAGCGAATATAGACTGGCCGATCTTGGTTTGCACTCGGCCGATTTGTTCATTGAAACCTATACCCGTAACAACCACCAGCTTTGGGCCGATTACCATTTAGGTAAGATCAATAAAGAAACGCTGCGCGAAACGCGGTTCAAAAAAACCTTTTTAGATTTGGGCGTTCACCCCGATGCGGTGCCGGATGCGTTTGAAGACGACTATGTAAAGCTTGGTCCCTATAAAACCAACCTGTTTCCGCACGCACACGAAACATTAACCTACCTGCAAAGCAAGTATACACTGCATTTGATCTCTAACGGATTTAAAGAATCTACCGAGATCAAAGTAAGCGGTACCGGGATAGGCAAATATTTTAAAAACGTGATCATCTCGGAGGTTGTAGGCGCTAACAAGCCCGATCCTTTAATTTTTCAGCACGCGGTTAACCTGGCCGGGACTACCAAACGGGAAAGCCTGATGATTGGCGACAGTATAGAGGCTGACGTACGCGGTGCCCTGGGCTTTGGTATGGATGCCATTTATTTTAATCCAGCCAATATCGATAAACCAGCCGATGTGCCGGTACAGATCAATCATTTAAAAGAGCTAACTTTAATGCTATGAACGTAACCAAAGAACGCCGTGCCATAGAGGAAGCATTAGATAGCTACCGGAAATTGCTGGATACTTTTACCGACGATGCTTTTACTACCACCCCGCCCATGGGTGGCTGGAGTTATGCGGAAGTTTACGATCATATTATGAAAGCCAGTCTCGGCTCGTCTATTGCATTGGAGCGTTGCACCAATAACAACTGCCCGCCATCAAAAAAAAGGGTAACCCTGGCCGGCTGGTATGTTTTGCTATTGGGCACCTTCCCGCCCGTAAAATTGAAAGTGCCCGAATCGGTGGCCGAAAAAATGACTCCTAAAAAAATCGAAAAGGAAGAAGCTAAAAATCTCATCATAAAAATACGTAAGCGGGTAGAGGCAAATGCCGGATTGGTTAACCAGGCGCCACCCAACGCCCGCTGGCAGCACCCGCGTATGGGCATGCTGAATGCCGCACAGTGGTTTAAATTTATCCGCATCCATCTGCAGCATCACCTAAAGCAATTGGAACGGATAAAAAATAATTTCCTAAAATGAGTTTAAACAATCTATTTAAAATTATAAGTAGAGAAGACGCTGCCGTTTGGGTTGGTGCTGGATTTTCATTATATGCGGGATATCCCTCAGGGGTTAAATTGCAACAAATTATTTATAATGAATTGTCAACTGAGGAAAAAGAACAATTAGATAAAAACTCTTCTTTGCGTAAGACCGCCGGTGCTTTTGTAACACTTAGAAATGGATCAAGGAATGAACTTAATCGGATTTTAAGAAGGGAATTTGGGCAGAAACCTTTAGATACTCATAATCATGACTTATTAAGTAGGATACCGCATTTTAGATCCATAATAACTACTAATTATGACTCTTTGATAGAAAGAAGTTACACGCGCAGAGCTAATGTTATTAAATATGATAGAGACGTTCCTTACATCGAATCCCTGGGTGTAACGATCTATAAACCACATGGTGATTTAGAGTCTCCTGATAAAATAGTAATTACTGAAAATGACTATGCAAGTTTTCATAACATAAAACGAGATCAACCTTTTTGGATTTCAGTTTTAGATATAGTGATTAAAAAAAATATTCTTTTTTTGGGCTATGGATTTGAAGATGAAAACGTTTGGTCATGGCTGGATTTGATTGACAACGCAATTGGCGCTGACCGCAAAGAAAGATTTTTGGTTGCCCCGGACTGGCCGTTATTAAAGGTTAAACAGTTAGAAGAAAGACATATCAAATATTTTGATATGACAGCAGAATGTTTTTTAGAAGAATTGAATCAGTATTTTAAAGATAATATTGTTAGTGATTTGGAAAATGGTATAGTTTCGCAAACCACTTTTAACGAATATGTTTCATTTCATGATTTAAACTCGAATATAATTTATAAGGATGGGAAGACAAAACTTGAATCCTTGTTTAAATCTGGTAATAAATCAGTTTCGACAATCAATTTTGAAATTGCGGATAAAAAACTGATTAAGAAATTAGATCAATTCACCCAAGGATATGGTAAATCAATTAAGATTCCCAAGGAACATTTAATGTCATTTAAGCGTTCAGTAGATGGTTTTAATTTGAACACAGATGTCATTGACGAATTGTTTATCGCTCGATTGCCAAAAAAGCATAGTTGTTCAATTGAGTTCCCTGATGATAATTTAATTTTAGAAAATATTGAATTTGAAATTTATAGAGCTAGTAAAAACCTAATTAAAATAAGTTCAAATGTCCGAGGATTCGAAGTTAAAATAGATCAAATCCTAAGTAAAGATGGATCTATATTTAAAGTCAATTATTTATTTCCCAAAATACTACCTTCGGTTCTAAAATGTATTCAATTCCAAAATGCAATTTTAAATATTGGTAATGGAAGGAAAGTTTTGATATATCTTAATGGAGATATTCTGGATATAACTAGTCAACATTTAAATTTCGATTTAGGCCCTACGACGGCCACATTGAATTTTTTTTTGGCGTTGAAAAAAATTGAAAATAAATTTTCGGTAACCTTTTCAGGAGAAAGATTTGATTTTTCTGAAGAAAACATAAATAAAGTAAATAAAATTTCGAATTTAATTGATATCGGATTTCTCAATTTAAACCTTGCCAAAGGTGTATTACTGCATCGAAAAGAAAGCTTAGGAAGTCCTGCGTTTACGAAAATTCCCGATAATATAACTTCACTATTTATTAAAACTGGGGAAACGGTAAAAATTAAGTTGTTCGGTAAAGAAATTACGTTGGGTGAAAACGGCATGGAGATATTTAATCCAATAATAGTTTCAGTTGATGAAAATAAAAACGTTGCTCACATCAAAAGTAAAAGCAACCAATATCATCAACATTACAGCCACTTTTACAATTTTGATTCGGTAAAGAATATCGAAATCTAAAAATAATTTCGCGAAAAAGTAACCTTTGACATTTAACATAGTCTTAACAAATATATAATCTGATTATCTGACATTTGTAAAAACAAGGAAAGATGAATTTTGAATTTACCTATTTGTTTGTTGTAGGTTTGCTGGTGTTGCTTGGCGCATTCTATCTGAGCCCTTACGAACTCAAAGTTAATGAGGACGAGGACGACGAATAGCCGGCCGGCATATAGCAACGCTCTTGTTTTATACCGGTATTTGATACCGGGCTGCACAATTGTACCCAGTAGGAATGGCTAAAAGAGAAGTTGATATCGTTATCATATCTGATGTGCATTTAGGCACATATGGCTGCCACGCCAAAGAATTGCTTAAATATTTAAAAAGTATCAAGCCGAAAATGCTGATCCTGAATGGCGATATCATCGATATCTGGCAGTTCAGCAAATCTTACTGGCCCGAAACACACATGAAAGTGGTGCGCCGCATCCTTAAATTTGTTACCGAAGGTATTCCTGTTTACTACCTCACCGGCAACCACGATGAAATGCTGCGTAAGTTTACCGATTTCGATCTGGGTACCTTCCAACTCCTTAATAAAATAGTCCTCAATATAGATGGCAAAAAAGCCTGGATTTTCCACGGCGACGTGTTTGATGTAACCATGCAGCACTCTAAATGGCTGGCCAAAATGGGTGCGATCGGTTATGATACGCTGATCCTCATCAATAGCATGACTAACTGGTTCCTTACCGCAATGGGCAGGCCCAAGATGAGTTTTTCGCAAAAGGTGAAAGCTAAGTTTAAAGATGCTGTAAAGTTCATCAACGCATTTGAGCAAACCGCTGCCGACCTGGCCATTGAAAAAGAGTATAGCTATGTAATTTGCGGGCATATCCACCACGCCGAGATCCGCACCATTCAGTCTACAGAGCAAACCGGTAGCGTGTTATACCTCAACAGCGGAGACTGGGTGGAAAGCCTAACTTCGCTGGAGTACCATGATAAACAATGGACGGTGTTTAAATATCTCCCCGAAAATTTCCATACCGACAACGACGAAGACGACATCAGCGATGCCGAAGACCTGGATGCCAAGCTGGATGTAAACAAACTGCTGGAACGGTTTAAGCAGGAAGCGGGGTAGGAAGCGAATTTTTTGTTTGAATCAAAGAGTCGGATTACCAGCAAATTGTACATTTGGGTATGACTACCAGAGCCAGCCTTATCATTTGCGGAATTTTATTAGTAGCCGCATGTAAAAAAGAAGAAAATAAACCAACCATCATAACCGTAAATGTCCGGTCGGTTAGTGGTCAGGCCTTAAGTGATGTATCGGTTAAGTTATTGCCCGAAAAATCGATCAATGCCGTTGCAACTGAGGTGGCTGGTGCGGATGGTAAAATAACGTTTATAGTACAACCCGCTACCACCTATTACCTGTATCACTACGGATCCGATCAAAGATCACCGGATAATTCTACCTCAATATTTATCGTTACCGGCAAGTTTACCACACAAGAGCAAATTAATGGCTCTCCACGCCAAACGCCCCTTGCCAATTTAGGCGATGATATACACCTTGATATTAACAGGGATGGTGTAGTTGATAAATATGATAAAGTAGTAAAGGTTGGCCCGGTAAATGTGGGTACCACAACGGCCATCAACTTTATTTTAAATCCGTAAGCAGCTAGTAGAAGTGGTGTGCTTGCTACGGTTGTAAAAATTCCAAACCGTTTATGCTCCCCATACTTTACGCCCATTTCATCATTTAATAACACCCGATAAACTTTTCTTTGCTAAATTGCCCGCAATTCTACGCCTATGAAAATATTGTTCGGGATCCAGGGTACAGGGAATGGCCATATTAGCCGTGCCCGTGAAATTGTGCCCCTGCTGCAGCAATATGGCGAAGTGGATATTGTAGTAAGCGGTACCGAGGCTGAAGTAAGCCTGAGTCAGCCGCTTGCGCATAAATTCCACGGCTTTAGCTTTGTCTTCGGTAAAAAAGGAGGAGTTGACAACTGGGCCACCTTTAAGATCATGAACCTGCCGCAACTGTGGAAGGATATGCATAGTTTACCCCTGAAACAATACGATCTGATCATTAACGATTTTGAACCTGTGAGTGCCTGGGCGTGCCGTCTGCAGGGTGTACCGTCGGTATCGTTAAGTCACCAGTGCTCGTTTGTTTCCCCGAAAACGCCCCGCCCCAATAAATGGAACTGGGCCGAGTGGCTTTTTAAATATTATTCGCCAACCACACATCATATCGGATTTCATTTTGAGCGCTACGATGATTTTATCCATACTCCTGTGATCCGCAGCGACATCCGACGGATGGAAACCTCTAATTTGGGCCACTACAGTGTCTACCTTCCGGCTTACAGCGACAAAACATTGGTAAAATACCTGGGCCAGGCAAAAGATGCCGAATGGCAGATCTTTAGTAAGCGAACCAAAACCGGTTATCGCGAAGGCAATGTGCTGGTTTCGCCCATTAATAACGAAGGTTTTAATGCCAGCCTGGCAAGTTGTACGGGCCTGCTTACCGGCGGCGGTTTTGAAGGACCCGCTGAAGCTTTATTCCTTGGCAAAAAGGTGATGATGATCCCCATGCGGGGACAATACGAACAGCAATGTAATGCGCTGGCCGCTTCGCGGCTGGGGGTAAAAGTGGTGAGCACCATTAATGATGATTTCCCCACCCACATTAACAGCTGGCTGTCCGACCCAAAACGCATCGAAGTGAACTTCCCCGATGAAACCGCAAAAATTGTGGATGATATGGTGAGAAAATACGCGCGGTAGGCCGGTCTGATATGACGGATTTTTTTGCCAACCCTTCTTTGCGAAGCAGAGAGGGGTGACGAGCGGCAGCGATGTCGGGGTGAGTAAAATAGCCAAAAGGACAGTATATTTTACCTTCAAATAATCAATTACAACCTAAACGCTTTTTCTGCTAATTTTGCCGCAACAAGCAAGCCGCTATGGTAAATATTTTTAAGGTGTATAATCCGCTCAATGTTTTATGGCTTGCCATTTTGTTGTTTGCGCTGCGCATAGGTTACCTGGTACAGGTGCCGGATAAACTGGAATTTGTTTTTGTTGAGCCATTTGCCCGCCTGCTGGTACCTGTGGCTTATGAGTACGCATTTTCGCCTGTTTTAAATATGTTTTTAGCCGGTGTGCTGGTGTTGGGGCAGGCGGTTTTGCTTAATTACCTGGTAAACCATCATAATCTGTTGGGCAAACCCAGTTTTTTGCCTGCGCTGATGTATGTTACACTTACGGCCCTTTTTGCCCCGTTCATGGTGTTGAGCGCACCGCTCATCTGCAATTTCCTGCTCATTTGGATGCTGTTTAAACTGCTGAGCTTTTATAAAAGCGAGGATGCCAAGTCTATCGCCTATGACCTGGGGATGATCGTAGCCTTGGGATCACTTATTTACTTCCCTTTCATTTATTTGTTCCTGGCTATCTGGGTGGCGCTTATCATATTTAAGCCATTCAACTGGCGCGAGTGGATCTCCGGCGTGTTGGGCTACCTTACTGTATTCTTCTTTTTAGCGGTGTTCTATTATCTGAACGGCCGGTTTGCGGGCTTTTATGAGATCTGGGCGCCGTTGGGCAGCAAGTTTCCAAACCGCATCCATATCGAATACCTGGATTACCTGGTTTTGATTCCTGTCATCGTTATCATCGCCCTATATTTTGTAAAACTGCAGCAGAATTTCTATAAAAGTTATGTGCACGTGCGTAAATCGTTCCAGCTATTATTCATTATGTTTTTAATTGCGGGATTGTCGTTTTATGTACGTGCAGAGTTCAATTTAAATCATTTTTTATTGTGTGCAGTACCCGCAGCGGTGTTTTTCTCTTATTATTTCATCAATGCCACTACCAAATGGTTTTATGAAAGCCTGTATTTATTACTGCTGATCAGTATAATATATTTCCAGTTTAACACTTTTTAACTTTTACATTCGTTCAAGTTTCGGCTTATATATTAGTTTTGTAGCATGAAATTTGGCGTAGTAATATTTCCCGGCTCCAATTGTGATGAAGATATCATCCACGTTCTGCAAAATGTAATGGGCCAGCAAGTGGTTAGGTTGTGGCATAAAGACCACGACCTGCAGGGTGCAGAGTTCATTGTTTTGCCGGGCGGTTTTTCTTTTGGCGATTATTTGCGCTCTGGCGCGATAGCCCGTTTTTCACCAATCATGCAGGAAGTTATCCAGTTTGCCGCTAAAGGTGGCAAGGTGCTGGGCATCTGCAACGGTTTCCAGATCCTGGCAGAAGCAGGCTTGGTACCGGGCGCTTTGCTGCATAACAAAAACCGCAAATTTATTTGCCGCAACATTTACCTCAAACCACAAACGGCCAATTCATTGGTTACCCGTCAGCTGGATCCGGAGCGCGCGTTAAAGATCCCGATTGCACATGGCGAAGGCAACTATTTTGCTGATGCCGATGTAATTAAAGCGCTTAATGATAACGACCAGGTGTTATTCCGTTATTGCGACGAGGCAGGTAATATCACCGACGACAGCAACCCTAATGGTTCGGTAGAGAATATTGCCGGTGTTTGTAACGCGGAACGTAACGTGTTTGGATTTATGCCACATCCCGAAAGAGCGTCAGAATCATTGGTTGGCAATGAAGATGGCCTTACAATATTCGAATCGATATTAGCGCTGGCGAAAGCTTAATGGCAAACCTGGTTATTGATATTGGTAATACCCTTACCAAATTTGCCGTTTTTACAAATGACGATTTGGCCGAAGTGCAGCAGTATCAACAACCAACCATTGATGAACTATCCGTGTTGCTGGATAAATATACGATCAGCAAAGTGATATTGTCATCGGTTAGAAACGAACAGCAGCCCTGGCAGCGTTTGCTGCAAGCTCAGTTTGAAGTGTTACATTTTAACAGCAGCGTAGCTACCGGGATTAAAAACCATTACAAAACGCCAAAAACCTTAGGGCCCGACCGGCTGGCAGCAGTTATAGGTGCCAGTTATTTATACCCCGATGTAGCAAACATGATCATCGGCGGGGGCACTACCATCACTTACGATTATGTTGACGCCTTTGCAAATTATTTCGGCGGCAGCATATCGCCGGGGTTGAATATGCGTTATAAAGCCTTAAATTATTATACAGGCGGTTTACCGCTGATTTCGGCTGATAATAAATTTAACGAAGCCTATGGTAATGATACCACGTCGGCCATTATATCCGGCGTACAAAATGGTATAAAATACGAGCTTACGGGCTTCATAAACGAGTACATAAAAACACAAAAAGCGTACAATATCATACTACACGGGGGGGATAGTATTTTTTTTGATACGCTATTAAAAAATAGCATCTTTGCCCCCTATATAAAAAATGAGCCTTATCTGGTTCTCAAAGGTTTAAACGCAGCTATACAAAAGCATAATGATTAGATATATAAGGTTCTTCTTACTCATACTTTCTATTACGGTAACGGCAATTGGCGCCAATGCGCAGTCTACTGCAACTACAAGCTCGCCTTACTCAAGATATGGCCTTGGTGATCTTACTTCACCCGTGTTGCCGCAAAGTATCGGTATGGGAGGGATAGGTACTGCCATCAACAAAATCAATAGTTTTAACTATGTGAACTTTTTAAACCCGGCTTCTTATTCTTCGATAAACTACACCGTTATCGATGCGGGGATCTCCAGCAATATCAATACCCTTAGCAAGACAGGTCAAACCAATCAAACCAATTCAAATTTCAGACTTAGCCACATCGCATTCGGTATTCCACTTACCAAGCACTCCGCGCTTACATTCGGTTTAAGGCCGTATACAGAGCTGGGTTATGATTACAGGCAAAAACTAACGAATTTCGGTACTGGTTTACCTGCAGATACAAATGCCGTTAATTACGTATATGGCGGCGACGGCGGGTTAACTAAATTTAGCCTTGGTTACGGTGTAAGGATAGGCAAACATCTTTCGGTGGGTGCTAACGGTTCATATATATTTGGTAATCTCAAAGAAACCCAATCAACAGAAGTACCAAATTTATTTGGTCTGTTAAACTCCAGAGTTGAAGAAAGCAACAGCGTTAGGGGTTTAAATTATGATTACGGTGTGCAATACAGCATCGATTTTACAGATCGTAAACACCTTGTTTTGGGCTATTCAGGATCTGCAAATACCAAGATCAATACACAGAACAGCTATATAGTTAGCCAATATTTTACAGATGCCAGTGGTAACCAGGATATAGCTACTGATAGTATAATTAACAGGCAAACGCCAAAAGGTAAAATTCAACTTCCGCAGATCAACCGGTTTGGTTTAAGTTACCAGTATGATGGTAAATATTTAATAGGTGCCGATTACAGCATCGGCAACTGGTCTACCCTGACAATTGCAGGTGTGAACCAAGGCTTGCAAAACAGCAAAACATTTAACGTGGGTGGCCAAATTACACCAAATGCCAACTCGTTATCCAATTACTTTGCCCGTGTGGATTACCGCTTTGGTTTCATTTACGATCAAACGTATTTAAATCTTAACAGCGTTAACATTAAAAAGTACGCAGGTACTTTTGGTATCGGCTTACCATTGCCGCGTAACAACACTGCTTTTTACAAGATAAACCTTGCAGCAGAATACGGCGTACGCGGTACGCTAACCAACAGCCTGGTAAAAGAAAACTATCTTAACCTGCACTTATCCTTCACACTGAACGATCTTTGGTTTGTGAAGTACAAGTATGATTAATAGCAACTTTATGCATACCGTCGGCAGGCAGTTCTCCTTTGTTCCTGTCGCTGTGGCAATCCTCGCCATGGCGTTCCTGACAGCCTGCGAAAACGATATTAATAAAATTAAAGCTATTGCCGCCGCCGATGCCACCAAGCCGGTACAGCGCACCACAGGGCTCGATGTTATTTTTAGCGATTCGGGCTTTGTTAAATTCCAGATGCAATCACCTCTCATGCTGGAGTATGCGATCAAAAATCCTTATAAGGTACTCCCAAAAGGCGTCAAAATTGTATTTTTAGATAAAGATGTGAAGCCCGCAGGGCAGATAGTGGCAGACTCGGCCATTATGCTGAAGGACGATAAGTTCATCGAATTCCATAGGAATGTGGTTGCTCAGAACGCTGAGGGAACTGTGTATAAATCTGAAGAATTGATCTGGGATCAGATCAAGAAGATCTACTATTCAAATAAGCCGGTAGAGATGACTAAGGTAGGGGGCGATATCATGCGCGGAAGTAGTTTTACCAGCGATGATAAATTGCAGCACCCGATATTTCAAAATTCCACCGCGGTAATACACGTAAACGGGAGTAATTTTTCGCAACAATAACGCAAACCTATCGCGCAAAAAATTGTATTAGAGAATTTTAGTAAAAGTTGTATCTTGCGCCTCTTTTTGAGGAATATAAAATATATAGAGTTATATGGGCATAATGGGTTATTTGCGGGACCGGATGGGAAGAATTCTCGCAATTGTTATTGGTTTTGCGCTGGTTGCCTTCGTGGCGGGCGAAGTTTTAAAGTCGGGTAGTTCTTTTTTTAAGGACAACGCAAGCGAAGTTGGCGAAGTGAATGGCAATGCCATTAGCTATGCTGATTTTAGCCAAAGGTTAGATCAAACTACGGCGCAGTTCAAACAGCAGTCGGGCCAGAGCATAACGCCTCAAATAACTAACTATCTGCAGGAAACAACCTGGAACCAGTTTTTGAGAGACAGGCTTTTAACTAAAGAAGTTGAAAAACTCGGGATAGTTGTGGGCGAAGCAGAAAGCCAGTCGATGATTAGCGGTGCTAACCCTGATCCGCAGATCATGCGCCAGTTTAGCAACCAGCAAACCGGCCAGTTTGATAGGGCGAGGCTGAACCAGTTTTTAACTTATTTGCAAACCAGCAAAGATACGGCGCAGTCAAACGCGTGGGGTACCTTTGTAAAGGAATTGATAAAAGCTAAAAAAGAGCAAAAATATACTACGTTAATCGCTAATGGCCTGTATGTGAACTCGCTTGATGCGCAGGATGATTATCAGGCAAAAAACAAGCTGGCCAACTTTAAGTATACCGTGCTTGATTATGCATCTATCCCTGATAGTAAGGTTACTTTAACGGACGATGATTACAGCACCTACTATAACGAGCACAAAAGCGAGTTTAAAAATAAAGAGGAGTTACGCAGCTTTGATTATGTAAGTTTTAACGCTGCACCATCTGCCGCAGATTCAGCCGCTATAAAAACGCAGGTTGATAAACTGGCTGTCGACTTTAAAGCTTCTACAAACGATTCATTGTTTGTACAGGTGAATTCAGAAACCAAATCGCCAATTACCTACCTGCACAAAGGTCAGTTAGAGCCTAAGCTTGATTCGGTAATGTTCAATGCAGAAAAAGGTTTTGTATTTGGTCCATACTTGTCAAACGGAAGCTATAAATTAGCTAAACTGGTAGATGCTAAGGTAGGCCCTGATTCGGTTAAAGCACGCCACATTTTAATTGACCCTGCAACAGCAGGCGGAATCGATAAGGCACGTGCTAAGGCAGATTCATTAAAGAAGCTGATTGAAGGTGGAAAATCATTTGCAGACCTAGCACAAACTTTTTCAATAGATAAGGCTTCAGGCGCAAAAGGCGGAGACTTGGGCACATTTGCACGTGGTGCTATGGTGCCTGCTTTTGACGATGCAGTTTTTGAAGGCAAGAAAGGTGATGTAAAAATTATCACAACTCAATTCGGTGTACACCTGATAGAGATCCAGGATCAAAAAGGCACTTCTAAAGTGGTTAAGGTTGCGATGGTTGATAAGCCTTTAGATGCAAGCCAGACTACTCAAACCTCAGTTTACAGTAAAGCACAAGCTTTCCTTACCTCTTTAAATAAAGATAACTTTGATGCCGAAGCAAAAAAAGCAGGTTTAACTGTTAAAAAAGCAGAGGATGTAAATGGAACAGCAGCAGCGGTTCAAGGTCTAGACAATGCACGCACTGTGGTTAAATGGGCTTTCAAAGCCGAGAAAGGTGATTTCTCTGAAGAAGTTTATCCGGTAGGAAATCAATATGTTATAGCCCGCCTTCAGGAAATTAAACCGATTGGTTTCTTAAGCTTGGATGCGGTTAAAAAGCAAATTGAGCCGGCTGTGAAAGTTGTTGTAAAAGGCAAACAGTTGACCGAGAAATTCCAGGCTGCATTGAATGGTGCATCTTCAATTGACCAGGTTGCTGCAAAAGCAGGCAGCAAGGTAGTGCCGGTTCAGAACATTGTTTTTGCTAACCCTGTTATACCAGGCGCCAATGCGGAGTATAAAGTTATAGGTACTGTTTTTGGTTCGCAGCCAAATAAAATATCTAAGCCTATTGCAGGTGTACAAGGCGTTTATGTTTTCTCATTAGATAGCTTTGTAAATCCTGCGGCGCTTACAAATTCTGTTAGAGAGAAACAAACCCTTGGCCAGGCATTGGCTCAGCGTGCGGAAGGCCAGGTGCTTGATGCGCTGAAAGATAAGGCGAATGTAAAAGATAACAGAGCCAAGTTCTTATAAGCTAAATTTAAAGTAATTTTACATCCGGCAACAGCGTTAAAGCTTTTGCCGGATTTTTTTATTTTAAAGGGTTTTACCACACCATGGAAATACAGGAAAATATTGTGAATAAAGTAGCCCAAAGCGGCTTGGTTACGCTTGATCCTGCTTCGTTTTATCCGCAGGGCGAACGCGTGGTTTATGACATAAAAGATAATTTATTTCATGGACTAATGCTGCGCGAGAAGGACTTTAGAGATTTTGTAAAAGCCCACGATTGGGCACAGTATCAGGATAAATTTGTAGCACTAACCTGCACCGCAGATGCTATCGTTCCGGCGTGGGCCTATATGTTGCTTTCCAATAAGCTGGCACCTTATGCCAAAGAGGTTGTTTTTGGCGATGCGGAGGTGTTGGAAACTGTTTTATTCATTAAGCAAATAGCGGGTATGGATGTAGAGCAATATCGCGATCAGCGCATCGTTTTAAAAGGTTGTGGAGATATCCCTGTACCGGTATCAGCCTATGTAGAGCTTACCAAGAGGCTTACACCAGTTACCAAAAGCCTGATGTTTGGCGAACCTTGCTCTACTGTTCCGATATATAAACGCAGGGACTAAACCGGCTTGCCGGTTTACAGTCTATGGAGCGTACCATTAAATAAATGAGAAAATACCTTTTACTATTATTGTCGCTTGTAAGTTTCAACTGCGCCTACAGCCAGGAGGTAACCAAAAAGGAAGAGGTGGTTTTTCAACCGGGGGAGCAGATCACTTACAAACTGAGGTACGGTATTTTTACCGCCGCCGAAGCCGTTATAAAGGTAGAAAACAGCGCGCAGAATTTTGAAGGTAAGCCGGCTTTGCGCATTTACTCCACCGCCAATACTTCCGGCACCTTTAATCTGCTTTTTAAGGTACGTAACCTGTATCAAACCTTTATTGATCCGCATACGCTGCTACCTTATTATTATGCTGAGGACAGGAAGGAGGGGGGCTATAAGCACACCGATAAGGTAACCTTTGATCATGAAAAGAATATTATTACCGCCAATAATGGTAAATACCCTTTCAAGGGGAATGTATTTGATTTTCTATCGGCGTATTATTTTGCCCGCAATATAGATGTAGCCAACCTCAAGATAAATCAAACGCTGGATCTGCGTTATTTCCTCGAGGATGGTATTCATACCCTTACCATAACTTACCTGGGTAAGGAAAAGATTAGTTGCGGGTTGGGTACTTTTAACTGTTTAAAATTTAACCCAACAATTATCCCGGGCCGCATTTTCAAAAAGAATAGTAAGCTATATTTGTGGATTACCGACGATAAGAACCGGATCCCCGTAAAAGCGCATGTTGAACTGATTGTGGGGAGTTTAGTGATGGATCTTACACAGGCAAGCGGCTTGAAATATCCGTTAAACCCTGTAAAAAAATAATTATGATAGAAGTAGGCAGCGTGCTTGTGCACGAAGACGTGGTTAACGAAAATTTTGTTTGCAATTTAAATAAGTGCAAAGGCGCATGCTGCCTGGAAGGTGATTCCGGCGCGCCGCTGAATCATGATGAGCTGGAGATCCTGGCGGAGATCTATCCCAAGGTAAAACCTTTTATGACTGCTAAAGGCATTGCTACCATAGAGCGCGAAGGTACCCACGTTACCGATTTTGAAGGCGACTACACCACTCCCTGTGTTGATACCAATAAAGAGTGCGCCTACGTTACCTGGGAGAACGGCATCACTAAATGTGCTATCGAAAAAGCGTACGAGCAGGGCGAAATTACCTGGCAAAAGCCCATCTCTTGCCATTTATACCCTATCCGTATCACGGCGTACCCCGAGTTCGATGTGTTGAATTACGACAGGTGGAGCATTTGCAGCCCCGCTTGTAGTTTTGGTAACGAATTGAAAGTATCGGTACATGAATTTTTAAAGGGACCGCTGATCCGTAAATACGGCGAGGAATGGTACCGCGAACTGGAAGATACCGTAGCCGGCATTTGAGAATAGTTTAATCTGGTTTGGAGTCCGTAGCCGCTATTTAGATTATTTTGGTAATATTGCAGGTAAATCATCTTCACCCTAATTTTCCTTAATGAAAAAGGCTTTAATCACAGGTATAACCGGGCAGGACGGCGCATACTTAGCTGAATTTTTGCTTAAAAAAGGGTACGAGGTGCATGGTGTTAAGCGCCGGTCATCATTATTCAATACCGATAGAATAGATCATCTTTATCACGATCCGCATAAGCAGGGAGTAAACTTTCATCTGCATTACGGTGACCTGTCCGATTCTACCAATCTTATCCGCATCATCCAGGAAACTCAGCCTGATGAAATATACAATCTGGGTGCACAAAGCCATGTAAAAGTAAGTTTTGAGATGCCCGAGTATACTGCGAATGCCGATGGCGTTGGCGTACTGCGCATCCTGGAAGCTATCCGTTTGTTGGGCCTCAGCCAAAAAACACGCCTTTACCAAGCATCAACCTCAGAATTATACGGATTGGTGCAGGCTGTGCCGCAAAGCGAGACCACCCCTTTTTATCCACGCTCACCCTATGCAGTTGCTAAATTATACGGCTACTGGATCATCGTCAACTATCGCGAAGCATATGGTATATATGCCTGCAACGGCATTCTGTTTAATCACGAAAGCCCGGTACGCGGTGAAACCTTTGTTACCCGCAAAATTACCCGCGCGGTAACCAGAATTGCACTGGGTATGCAAAAGGTGCTTTACCTGGGGAACTTATCTGCTGAGCGGGATTGGGGGCATGCTAAGGATTACGTTGCTGCTATGTGGCTGATGCTGCAGCAGGAGCAGGCAGAAGACTATGTGATAGCCACCGGTGTAACCACTCCCGTTCGCGAGTTTGTACGCATGGCTTTTGGCGACCTGGGGATAGATATTGAATTTAGTGGCAAGGGAGCTAACGAAAAAGGGGTTATCATTGATATGGATGAAGAGCGCATTGCCGAACTTGGTTTAAATGCCGACGTTTTGCGTTTTGGGCAAACCGTTGTAAAGGTTGATCCCAAATACTACAGGCCAACAGAAGTGGAATTATTAATAGGCGATGCTACTAAAGCGAGGCAACAACTGGGTTGGATTCCTCAATATGATCTGCAGGCGCTGGTTACAGAAATGGTAATGGCAGATTTAAGCCTGGCCAAACAAGATGAGCACCTGCAACGCAGCGGGTATTCTACACTAAATTATTTTGAGTAAGTTTGACTGAATTGGCAAATATGAAGAGAATTTTTATCAGCAGTTTATTGTTACTGGTTACTATTGGGGTTGCAAATGCGCAATCGGTATATCAACCATATTCCTACCAGTTTTATCAAAAACTGAATGCCGACGTGTACTCAACAAAAAACAGAGTGCACTCGTCTCTAAAACCTATGCTGGGCGATGATTCACTTTTGCGCGTTCATTATGATTCGTTGATGAACTATGGAACCGTTAAAAACGGTGTTTATGCAAAGATCTTTAACGAGCATTTAGTCGACTATAAGAGCACAGGTTCTACCTTCTATGCAGATCTGCTGCCCGATTTTAACATAGGGCGCGATTTTTCAGGCAGCAAAACAACGCATTATAATTCATTAGGCTTGCAAATCGGCGGTACAGCGGGCAGCAAGCTATCTTATAACGTAGCCGGGTATTTGAATAACGCCAAGTTCCCGGATTATTTGTCGACCTATATCAGGCAGGTGGGGATAGTACCATCGCAGGCTTATGCGCGTACACTGGTAAAAGATGCCGACGCGTACAATTGGTCGTACATTACTGCAAACGTGTCTTACACACCAAGCAAGTACTTTAATTTGAGTGCTGGCAGGGATAAAACTTTTATTGGTGACGGGTATCGCTCTTTATTATTATCAGACTATTCGTCGCCGTACCCATACGTTAAAGTAACTGCCACGGTTGGCAATGTAAAATATATGGCCATGTGGGGCTATTTTAATGACCCTGCCGCCACGAGCGAGTTGTTTATACAAAGAAAAAAATATGGCGTTTTCCATTACTTGGATTGGAACATAAGCAATCGTGTTTCGGTTGGTTTCTTTGATGCTGTTGTGCAGGCCAATACGGATGACTCCGGCCACAAGCGCGGATTCGACTTTAACTATGTAAACCCCTTCATCTTCCTCAGGCCTGTAGAGGCAGCCGGCGGGTCGCCGGATAATGCCGTGATAGGTTTTACTGCCAAATACGAAGTGTTGGACAATTTGACTTTATACGGTCAGTTTTCTTTGGATGAATTTGAATCTAAAAACTTTTTTTCTCACCCGGATAATTACCGCAATAAATTTGGTTACCAGGTGGGCTTTAGGGGTACCAACCTGTTTGGCGTAAAAGGCCTAAACTACCTGGCCGAAACGAATAGTGCCAGGCCGTATACTTATTCGGAAAGATCAACTATTGTAAATTACACGGCTAACAGCGAGCCACTGGCCCACCCATGGGGAGCTAACTTTCGCGAATATGTGGGATTGCTGAACTACTCTTACAAGCGCTTTGATTTCTCCGGCGAGGTAGATCTTGGCCACTATGGTTTGGATGTTAACGGGATGAACTACGGTAAAAATCCGTTTGACAACTATACCGTTCCTGCAAAGGTAGAGGGCAACTTTATAGGCCAGGGTTTAACCACCAATATGGTTTACCTGCAAGGTAAAATCGCATTCCTGCTTAATCCTAAATACAATTTGCGCATCGAACTTGGTGGTCTGTACCGCACCGAAAAGAACACCGCCTTTAATGATAAAACAGGTATGCTAACATTAGGCATCCGCAGCTCGTTCAGGCAGATGTATACGGATATCTCCAGCTTTAGATCACATTAGTCAAAAATTTATGCTGCGCCGGTAATTTACGCGCCAGCCAATAAGTGCCAGTCTATATGCCCGTGTTGCCGTAGAATGGCTATAGTTATCTTAAAACCATCAGGGATAGCAGATAATTTATGAATTTAATTAGGGTGTTGATTATCAGTTATTTGGGGATTCTTAACACTAAAATGTGTTAAGCTGTGTTAACCCATTTGCAACCTATAGATAGTTTGCCATGGTGAGGATACCCTTATAAATTAGTTTAAAATGCCAAATAAGGAAGCTGTTCTTATCTGAGTTCCGGGGCACCAATGAGCTACCTGCGGTTCATCTCTTCCTTTATGGCACGCAAAAATTCATTAGCATGCTGCGACCCGATGATATATAGTAATCCGTCCCTGTCGGTAAGGTGGATGGCATCGTTGCCAGCAGTAAAAAAGCGTATGGTGCCTTTGGTATGCAGGTTGTAGACAGGGTTGTTGAATAAATAACGGCTGTAGGTTCCCTTCTCAGCTTTCACAATACTGTTTAAATCTATTTTAACAAGTCTGGTTGTCCACAAGCCATTTAGCAATATGCTTTTATTGGCCACCGTTGTGCGAAAGTGCAGCAAAAAACCAAGGATGATAGATATAGTAATTATAGCAAAGCCGACTACAGCCAGTAATTCGCCATTCCGTTCGCGCTCATCGGTAAAAAAGTAAGCTGCAAAACAAAACATAGCGAGCATCAGGCGGATAGTAATGGGGATCCATTCCCGGCCCAGGTATTGTTTTTCGGTGAAAACGGCTTTATCGCTCATAATTTAATCAATTCGAATATAGTAACTTTTTCAGTGTTATTATCCACTTTATATCTTTCATCGGGCCGGTAACCGCCAATCCATATGATCTCGCCATTGCCATTTACAAGTATCGGTACCAGCTGTTTTAAGTGCAGGGGTACCTTTTGGTGGATGAAGAAATCACTAAGTTTTTGCCTCGTATTCATCCCAAGTGGTTTAAAGGTATCTCCCTGCTGCCACGCCCTCAGCATGAGTGGGTAAATCAATTTTACCGAAGGTACCGAAACCGCAAGCGGATTGTCCTTAATAATAAGCGATTGATGGTTAGGTAAAACAGTGAGTCTATATTGCCCATATGTTACCTGCTGATCACTCTCATTTACCAGCCTGTTATCGTTGCTTACTACTTTCTTTTTCGTTAGGATCAGTTCGCCCCTATCCACAAGCAACAAATGTCCCGCACTCTCAAAAATACGGCCCGAATGTTTATCCAGCGCAGTAAGCAGATCGTCAACCACATTATCTACGAATCCAAATGGTTGCAATAGTTTAAACAGCAGTAAACGTTTAGGTGATAACTGGTGAATGGAAGGGATGCTGATATGAATGTCCTCGCCGTGTTGCACCAGCATTTTGTGTTTCAGTTCTGCTATCGTATCATTCAGCAATTGCTCCAATTCCCTAAAATTGCGTAAATTGTTCTCAAAAGTTTGCTCGATGTTTGGGTTAAGCGCTTTTAGCAGGGGGATAACCTGGTGGCGTATTTTGTTGCGGGCGTATTTGGTAGAAGCGTTGGAGCTATCTTCTACATAAGCCAGTTGCTCGTTCCTAACTACGTCTTCAATTTCACCCCTTGTTAAAAAAAGAAGCGGCCTAACCAGTGTGCCGTTTTTGGGCAAAATACCGTGCAGGCCGGCTATACCGGTACCGCGGGTAAGGTTTAACAATATTGTTTCAATCGTGTCGTTCTGATGGTGTGCAAGGGCAACGGCTTCGTAACCTGCGGTTTGGCAAAGCTGCTGAAACCATTGGTAACGCAAATCGCGTGCAGCCATCTGGATAGAAATTTTGTTTTCGGTAGCGTATAGCCTGGTGTCAAAATTAACCGTATGGAAGCTAACACCAAGTTGTTGCGCCAGCTGCCGGGTAAATTCCTGGTCGGCATTGGCATCATCGCCCCTGAGCATAAAATTACAATGAGTAATACCGAAATGATAACCTGCAGAACCCAGTAAATGAGCCATAAGCACAGAGTCCATACCCCCGCTTACGGCAGCCAGCAATTTTGTAGTGGTTCCGAATAACGTATTTTGTTCAACAAAATCAATAAACTGTTTAACAGGGAGCATAAGCCAAAATTATTAATTTAATAACCCCAGCAAAAAACTAATTTTGCCATTGTGATAAAATACGTTTCAAGCCTTTTATTAATACTGATAACCCTTACCGTATCGGCACAGAAAAAATCTGTGGTGAACCTCATCAAGTCGCAAAGCAGTGAGGGAATCAAGATGAACGGTAAAGATGTGCTGAAGGTTTATAAAGGCGTTTTTCAGCAGGATTTTTCCACCATGCGGTCTGATAGCGCATACTTTTATGTGCAGGACAATGCCTTTGATGCGTTTGGCAATGTAAATATAACCCAGGGCGATACGCTGAATATTTTTTCGGATAAGCTGAACTATAACGGTAATACCAAAACGGCCATCCTAACCGATAATGTAAAGATGGTGGATAAGGATGCCACTTTGACTACCAACTACCTTACATACAATACGGCAACCCGCATTGGTACCTACACGGGCAGTGGCAAGGTGGTGAATAAGGATAATACCATCACCAGTAAAAACGGATATTACTTTGCTTTTTCGCGTGATGCCTACTTCCGATACAATGTGGTTTTGGTTACACCCGACGCCTTGATAAAAACAGACACGTTAAGATATAATACAGGCAGCCGCATCTCGTACTTTTATGGGCCAACCAATATTTTCGACACCAAGGATAAAAAAGACACGCTATATACTGAGAATGGTTTGTACAATACCGTAGTGGAGCAAGCATTTTTTGGTAAGAAGAACCTTTATAAATCCGGTACCAAACGGCTGAAAGGAGACAGTTTATTTTATGATAAGAAAGCAGGCTTTGGCCGTGCAGTAAAGCATGTGATCTTTACTGATAGCGAGCAAAAAATCACGCTCATGGGCGATTTGGCTAATTATTATAAAGCCGAAGAACGCACCGTTGTGACTAAGGACCCTTATGTGATCATCGTAACAGAGGAAAAAGATACTACTAAAACCGATACCGTGCCGGTGAACAGTGTTTTAGCGGGTAAAGGTAAATCAAAAAAGAACCCATCGCCTATAAAAGCGCCTTCGTTGCTTACACCATCGAAAACATCGCCCGCTTCATCACAGAGCAGTGCCCCGGCATCAACTTCGCCAGCAGCATCACCCGTTAAAGCTCCACCACTGGGCACACCCTTAAAAAACATGCCGGTAACGGCAGTGGATTCTTCAATTAAAAGGGATACATCGGTAAAGCCGGATAGCCTTTCGAAACTTAAAAAGCCTGAAAAGGTAAAACGGGATTCGGTTTATATATCAGCAGATACATTGGAAACCCAGATGGTGACCTATAAAAATCTGAAGATCATGAAGGAAACTGCTCGTATGGCTGCTTTGGTAGTGCGCGATACCACTACTAAAGTAAAGGCTGGTACGGATGAGAAGACTACGGCTAAAGCAGATAAAAAAGCTATCTCCGCAAAAGATGATGGTAAGTTTTTAACCGCAGTACCTTATTCGTTTCCAAAGGACAGTTTGTTTACCCGGCCTTTATTCTTCGGCCTGCCCAAGCTGGATACTATTGTACCGCTTGGTAAAGCCGGTAAAAAGATAAAGCCGGTTAAGATCAAAGCATCCAAATTAAAGGTTGATACCACAACGGTGTCCGCAAAGGAACCGGGGCAGGATGGCCAGCCTGTGCAACCTGCATTAGATAAAGACGGTAAAACGTTGCCACCTCAGTTAGATAAAGACGGAAAGCCGGTAGCGGTAAAGCTGGATAAGGATGGTAAGCCCATTCCCCGGCAGGCTGCCCGGAAGCCCGCTCCGAACGAGGATGATAACGACCCCGCGTTTAAGGTAAATACAATAGAGTTAAAAGATACAGCCCGAATCAGGATCATCCGGGCCTATCACCACTCCAAGCTGTTTAAATCAGATCTGCAGGCCAAATCTGATTCTATGTTTTACAGTTACAGCGATTCTACATTGCGCTGCTACGTAAACCCAATCATCTGGACGCAAGGCTCGCAGCTATCAGGCGATACCATTAACCTGCAGATGCGGAATAAAAAAATGGATAACATCATGATGTTTCCTTCAGCATTTATTGTGAATGTAGAGAAGACTGATTCGGCCACTTTTAACCAGGTATCCGGCAAAAGAATGCGTGGCTTTTTTAAGAGTGATAAACTCGACCGGATGTATATATCCGGCAATGCCGAGAGTATTTATTTTACCCGTGATAGTACAAAAGCTATTGAGATGCAGCGTTCATTAACCAGCCGGATGCGTATCCTTTTTAAGGATAATAGCGCAACAGATGTGTTTTTTGTTACTAAACCCGAGCATCGGTACGGGCCGCTGGCTAAATTCCAGGAAGATGAAAGGATCTTGAAAGGATTTATTTGGAAACCAAAAGAAAGGCCGATCTCCAAAGAATCAATTATTCCGTCATACCGGCGAAAAGCTGAAGCCGCAGCTGCCCCTCCTGTAAAATCTGCGGGTAAGAACAAACCCGGCGCAGCTAAACCTATGTCACCAAAACCTTTGCCTGGTAAACGCACTACAGGTGATACTACGCTGAGTAAACGGCCGCTCATGATGCAGCCTGCAATCACGGGGAAAGATACGGTGCCAAAACAAACGCGATCTAAATTAGATAGTATTGTAAACCGGCCGGCAAACAGCCCGGCGGCTACCCATCAAGGGGATACAACGATTGAGCGAAAGACGAGGCCCTAAACTATAAAGTCTGGGTATTTAAAAATTCGATCAGTTGCTCAACCGCAATAGCACGGTGGCTGATCTTGTTTTTTTCCTCCAGTGGCATTTCTGCAAAGGTAATGTCGTAGCCTTCCGGCTGAAAGATGGGGTCATATCCAAAGCCTTCGGTGCCGCATACTTCAGTGCGGATAGTACCCTTTACAATGCCCTCAAAAAAATGTTCTTCGCCATTCCATAGCAGCGATATTACCGTTCGAAACTGTGCATTCCTATTGGTTTGCCCCTTTAAGTTTTCCAATACTTTATCGTTGTTGGCTTTGTGATTGCCGTGAGTACCCGCGTATCTTGCAGAATAAATTCCGGGTGCGCCATCCAGTGCGGAAATTTCAAGGCCGCTATCATCCCCAAAGCAGTTGAGTTGGTAACGCTGCCAGATATAATTACTCTTGATAGCAGCATTTTCTATAAAAGTAGTGCCGGTTTCGTCAATTTCCCCGGTACAGCCAATATCATCCAGGGTGAGCAAAGCTAGCTGACCTTTTATTTTGGCCGATACCTCCAGCAATTTGTGGCGGTTATTGGTAGCGAATACGAGTTGCTGCATATTATAAGGTTTTCATCTGGTCCCAAAAGGCCTTTTTGTTATCGTTGCTGCTCATCATTTCGGCAAAGCTGAAACTATACAGCACATTTGTTTTTTTACCTTGTACCGGCTGGTTGAGCGGTAAATTGCCAATGCCCTGTGGCAGGGCCTCTTTACCCATGATCAGCAGTTTCACCGGGCTAAAAGCTGCTGCTATTTTTGCCAGGGTAACAGGTGCATAGGTATGGATATTTACAATGGCCACATCTGGCAGTTCCAGCCCCTTGCGTTTGAGGATGCTTTCCAGCGCAGTTAGGTGGGGGGCCGGTATAAATTGTTCATCGGCATAGTTGAGCAGGATTACAAAGTTTTTATTGTTGCCGCCCAGATAATTAAAGGCCGGCTCAGGCGTTTTTAAAACGGGTACCGGAAGCTTTATGGCCGGCGTAGAAATAACCGGTGATGCAGCGTCTTCGCGTGCGGAGGCGGGCTGTTGCCCGGCGTTTTCAGCAGGTATCTCAACAGGTACTGATTGGATAGCTGGTTCAGCAGCGTGGGCTAAGATGCCTGTTTTATCAGCATGAAGCAGGTAAAGTTCGTCCTGAAGTATAAAGCGATAAGCCTGCGGATGATCAACCTTCATATTATTTAACATATTTTAACCAAAAGTAACTAAAGCAGTTGAGGCATTATAGGGATATTCGCCCAACGGCTTAATTATACATTATTATTAATAAATTTTACCGAAATTTGCATTTCGCGGCATAAGCAACCGCATTATTAGTTTAAACAAATTCATGAGAAAATTAGGGATATTCTTAGTAAATATTTTTTTGGTCCTTTCTATTGCCCAGGCACAAACAGATACTACCGCAAAAAAGCCAAACGCAGATACTACAATTGCCGCCCATCGCCCAACAGGGCCCGTACGCACGATTGATAAAATTGCTGCCGTTGTAGGTGCCAGCGTTATCCTGCAATCTGACATCGAACTGCAATATGCGCAGTACCTGGTTAGTGGCCAGCAGCCTAATGCCGACTTTAAATGTGTTTTGCTGCAAAATCAGCTTACCCAAAAATTACTTGCGCAGCAAGCTGTGATTGATAGCGTACAGGTGAAGGATGAAGATGTGGATGCCGATGTAGAGCGCCGGATGCGCAGTTTTATTGCACGCGCAGGCGGGCAGGAAAAACTGGAACAGTTTCTTGGCCGATCGGTTATACAGTATAAAGATGAGATCCGCCCGGACATTAAGGAATCGATGATCGCGCAACGTATGAGATCTAAAATAACCGAAAAGGTAAATACCAGCCCTCAGGACGTTAAGAAATATTTTGACCAGATGCCTAAGGATAGTCTACCTACATTTAATAAAGAAGTAGAGGTGGGTGAGATCGTTTTTAACCCTAAACTTACAAAGGACGAAAAACAATACTATAAAGACAAATCTGAGGAACTGCGTGCACGCGTAAAAAAAGGAGAAGATTTTGGTGCATTAGCACGTTTATATTCACAGGATCCCGGTTCGGCACCAGATGGTGGTGACCTTGGTTTTAACGACAGGCAGGGCTTTGTAAAGGAGTTTTCTGCGCAGGCCTTTAAATTAAAAGCCGGTGATATATCGCCGGTATTTGAAAGTGATTTTGGCTTTCACTTCTTGCAGGTGATAGAACGCCGCGGAGAGCAGGTGCATACCCGCCATATTTTGATTGTGCCGGTAACAACCCAGGAAAGTTTAGACAGGGCCAAGGTTAGTGCTGATAGTTTGTATACTGTAATGAAAACTAACAAGCTGATTGATTTTTCAAGTGCAGCGTCGTTGTTCTCAGACGACAAAGAAACCAAGTACAACGGCGGAATGATGTTGAATGCGGAAAACGTACAGACAAGGTCTACCTATATCCCAACTGATAAGCTCGACCCGCAAATAGCGCTGGTTGTAGACACCCTAAAAGTTGGTAGTTTTTCTAAGCCGACACTATTCACCGATGCACAATCAGGTAAAAAATCATATAAGATATTATACCTTAAATCTGTAACCGATGCCCATAAAGCTAATATGGAGCAGGATTTTGCAAAGTTGAAAGAAATGGCTAATGATGACAAGCTTAACCGCACCGTAAGCCAGTGGTTTGACAAACGCCGTAGAGAGACCTTTATTAAAATTGATGCTGAATACCAGGTTTGCCCGGTACTACAAAAATGGGTAGTTCCGGTAACAACTGCACAGGTTAAACCATAACATATATGCAACACCGGTCTGATGTAGAGGCTGCTGACGCGCTTAAGAACGCCTATCAGCAAATCCGTGCAGAAATTGGGAAAGTGATCATCGGGCAGGATGAAGTTATCAAGTTCGTACTGATCTCTATCTTCAGCAACGGTCACTGCCTGCTGGTTGGTGTACCGGGGCTGGCAAAAACATTGCTGGTACAAACCGTTGCACAGGTGTTGGATCTCGACTTTAAACGCATCCAGTTCACACCCGATCTGATGCCTTCTGATATCATTGGCTCGGAGATCCTGGGCGAGGACAGGAACTTTAAGTTTATCCCCGGCCCGGTTTTTTCTAACATCATACTGGCAGACGAAATTAACCGTACCCCGCCAAAAACGCAGGCCGCTTTGTTAGAAGCTATGCAGGAGAAATCGGTAACGGCAGCAGGCATTACCCATCAGCTGGCTAAACCTTTTTTTGTACTGGCAACCCAAAACCCGATAGAGCAGGAGGGTACCTACCCTTTGCCGGAAGCACAGCTGGACAGGTTTATGTTCAATGTAGCTCTAAACTATCCTTCCTTTAAAGAGGAGCTGCAGGTTGTGAAGAACACGACCAGTACCAATACGGTGACCATTAATAAACAGTTAAACGCCGGGCAGATCATTTATTTTCAGCAATTGATCCGCAATATCCCAATAGCAGATAACGTATTGGAGTACGCGGTGAAGCTGGTATCTAAAACCCGGCCCGACAGCGAGTTTGCCACGCCGCAGATCAAGCGTTTATTAAACTGGGGCGCTGGCCCGCGTGCATCGCAATTCCTGGTGCTGGGGGCCAAATGTCATGCTGTACTAAACGGAAAGTACTCTCCGGATATTGAAGACGTTAGAGCGGTTGCAAAGCCTATACTGAGCCATCGTATTGTTCGCAGCTACCATGCAGAAGCTGAAGGATTATCCGCTGCTGATATCATTGAGCAATTATTTTAAAAGTATTACTTGTAAATAAAAAAAACCGCAGCTTTTAAGGCTGCGGTTTTTTTATTTGTATCAGAATTTTTACTCTACTGTGGAAAATATCTCCAGGAATACATTCCATTTATGGTTGGTATCAACTTCCCAAATGCGAACGTAGTTGTAATTGTTCACAATATTACCCTTGCGGATTCGCGCTGTCCCGTAAGTATAGGCCAGATCATTACTTGTTGAGCGGCCTGCATTTACAGTAGTGGCAGATATACTAATGCCCTCATTGTCGATGAATTTTGAAATCTTATCACGGCCAGTCATGGGTTCGAAACCCGGGAAATAGTACATTCCTTCAGGGCTCATAAACTCTTTATAAGCTGCCAGGGCCGACAGTTCTAAAGAATGGTTCAAAATTTTATCGGTATTTGTGATCAGCAGTTTTCCGTTAAAGGGATCTTTGCTAGGTGCTTTTTGCTTAGACAGATCGGGTTCTTTAAAATCGGTACCGGTTTCCTGCTCTGATTCTGGATGCTGAATGCCCAGGTCTATAAGTAATTTGTATTTGTTATCAGCAGCATCCAACCTCCAAACGGAAAGATATTCTCCGAAAACTTTATCGTCTTCAGTTTTTCCGTTTTGGTAAACATAAGGGCCTGCTGTGAAGCCAATATCACCATTTGCGGAGATCCGGGCAATCTTTGGCTGCCAGCTTAATTTGCCGGGTTGTTTATCAATAGTGCTGTAAAATTCGGAGATCTTAATTTCATTCGGTTTAAAAACAATACCCTCCGGATCGGCTACAGCTAAAAAACCCGCTTTTATGCCTTTACGCTCCACTAATTTATTAAAATCAATTTCGGTATTTACTATTTTGCTAACCTGTACAGGCATTGATTGAGCTAATACTGACTGGCCGAAAGCGGCAAAAATCACAGTCGCTATTAATAATTTCTTCATGGTATAGTAGAATGGGTATATGGCAGTTTTATTATTTTTGATTGTGATAAATGTAAGTATGCCGGGCTTATATTTAGGTATTATTTAAGTTAAATTTGGTTAAATCTTAATCCAGTCTGTTGTTCCCTGTTTATTGTCGTTCAGCTGGAAACCTATCTCTTTCAAACCTTCTCTTATTTTATCTGAAGTAGCATAATCCTTATTTGTTTTGGCCTGGTTGCGCAGGTTGATAATTAAGCCCAGCAGGTCATCGGTATCCGCATTTTGGTTATCATCCAGTTTTAATCCTAAAACATCAAAGAAAAAGTCGTTGTAAGTTTTCTTCATTTGTTCAAAGGTCTCCGCTGTGAGTTCGCCGGAGTTCCTGGTGTTGTTAGCATACGAGTTTACACGTTTAGATATGTTATTTAGTGCTTCTAACGTTTTAGGCGAATTAAAATTGTCATTCATTCCGTTATAGCAATCCTGGCAGGCGGCAATTATAGCGCCTTCGGCTTCGGCATCAACAGCAATCAAACTGTTTTGTTGCAGTGTGGTTAACTTTTTAGCCGTCTCTGCCAGTGTCTTATAAAACTTCTCCGCAGCGTCTATTGCTTCGTTAGAAAAATCTACCGTACTGCGGTAACTGGCCTGCATAAAGAAGAAGCGCACGGTCATTGGGCTATAACCTTTTTTCAGCAGGGGATGTGTACCGTTAAAAAGTTCATGCGGTAAAAAACTGTTGCCTAATGATTTGGACATTTTTTGCCCGTTAGTGGTCAGCATGTTGGTATGCAGCCAGTAGCTTGCCGGATTGGTACCACAGCACGCCACACTTTGTGCAATTTCATTGGTATGATGAGTTGGCATCAAATCTATACCGCCACCGTGAATATCAAATTTATGCCCCAGGTATTTATTGCTCATGGCAGAACATTCCAGATGCCAGCCCGGGAATCCAACACCCCATGGCGAAGGCCATTTCATCAGGTGTTCGGGTTTAGCTTTTATCCAAAGGGCGAAATCGAGTTTGCCGTGCTTTTCGTTCTGACCACCCAAAGCGCGGGTGTTGTTCAGCATATCTTCCAGTTTCCGGCCGTTCAGAATACCATAATCCTGGGTTTCATTGTATTTTTCTACATCAAAGTACACCGAGCCATTAACCTCATAAGCAAAACCTTTGGCCATGATCTCTTTAACTAGTTCAATTTGCTCAATAATGTGGCCGGTGGCGGTTGGTTCTATACTTGGCGGAAGGGCATTGAAGATCTGCATCACATCATGGAAATCAACCGTATATTTCTGTACAATTTCCATCGGCTCCAGGCGCGCTAATCTTGCTTTTTTCGAAACTTTATCTTCACCCTCGTCCGCATCGCCCTCCAGGTGACCTGCATCGGTGATATTACGTACGTAACGTACCTTATAGCCTAAATGCAGCAGGTAGCGAAAGATAAGATCAAAGCTGATAAAGGTGCGGCAGTTGCCTAAATGGACATCACTATATACGGTAGGGCCGCAAACATACATCCCAACATGTGGTGCATCCAGTGGGATAAACTCCTCTTTTTTACGTGTTAATGTATTGTAAACAAATAATTTTTGTTCCATGAGCGCAAACTTACAATTTTTAGGATTGAAGTATAACAAATCCTTTCCTATCCGCCTGATTTTACTTAGGTCTAACTATTCAACAGATATTCAAAAGTGTATTTAGGTTGGTAGTTTAGCAGTCGCCTGGCCTTATCACAAACATAAACTCTGTCAATACTTTCAGGAAATACCCAATTCCTGGTTCGATAATACTCGGCCGCTTCGGGATAATACTTTAGAATTACAGCTTTGGGGTTTTGCTTCAATTGCACCAGGTCCGTTGGTTTAAAGGGCGAACCACTGCTAATATTAAATATTTCAAAATCGGGGGAGTTAACATCTAGCGCCAGCCGGAACGCCTCTGCGCCATCACGTTCGTCCAACCCGCGATAAAGCCTATGGTTAAGCTTCAGGTTTTCATTTTCCGGCAAAAAGCGGCCTACACGGTATACCAATGTTTGGAGACCTTCCTTATAGAAAAAGTCGCGGCAGAGTTGTTCAGTGGTTTGTTTGGTGATGTCATAAATATCACGGGGCAACACGTGCAGGTCTTCGTCTACCCAAACCGCTTTGTTGATATCAACCAAAGCCTGGCCGTAAATAGAGGTTGTGCTGGTATGCAAAAATTTCCTAATGCCGTTCTTTACACACGCATTTAGCAGGTTTAATGTCCCCAAAATATTGGTGTGAATAAAACTTTCCCTGGGATAGTTCAATTCGTAATGTTTGCCGTGAACGGCGGCGGTATGAATAACAGCATCAAAACCGATAGCGATATGTTCAACACTTTGTTGATCCCTGATATCTATGATATGGTCTGTAGCAGGCGATGGGCTAAGATCGATGCCCATTACAGTGTGGCCGTGGATCCTTAAATGATTAACCGTTACTTTACCTAATTGGCCGGAAGCTCCTGTCACTAAAACTTGCATGGGGTTACTTTAGCAATACATCTGCCCAGACCGGATAATGGTCGGAAAGTTTCTTTTTAATGATCTCGTAGTTCAGAACTTCAAACTGCGGGCTGGTCATAATATAATCTATCTGGTAATTAGGGAAATCGCCATTGTAAGTACGCCCCAGGCCTGAACCCTTTACCCGGAAAGTATTTTTCATCCCGGCAGACATCTGTGTAACTGCAAAGGACGCAGGTGTATCATTAAAATCACCAGAATAAATATAAGGATAAGGGCATTCCCGCGCGTGGGCTTTTACAGTAAAAACCTGTTCGGCACGTTTTAAAAAAGCAATTTTAAGTTTACTGCCGAGTCGCTTGGTGGCTGTCATATCGGTTTTGCCTTTTTTGGATACCTCGCCCAGATATCTATAATCCTCCGGTTCAAATTTTATCGACTGCAGGTGCATGCTGTAAAGTCTTATTTTTTGATCACCTTTCTGAATATCTACAAACAGGCATTGGTTGCCGGTGGTTTTGCCGGAAAGCTGTACCATCCCGAAATTGAAAATAGGGTATTTGGAAAAAACCGCCATTCCCGAAGCCTGATCGTAATTTACCTCGAAGGGTTCAAAATAATAAAACTCACTGTTCAAGATCTTTTTGATAGAATCGATCATTGCATACTGGCCGCGTTTGCGGGTGTAAAATTCCTGGATGCCGATGATATCCGGTTTGTTTTGGGCAATGAGTTCCAAGATCTCGTGCTTGGTAGAAATATCATTGCCGGCCCCATACCGCTTAAAGTCATGTACATTGTAGGTCATAATACGAAGGGCGTTCGGCTGCGTGGGTTTGGCAATATCAGTTTGGCTGCGAAAGCCAATGTTATTGAACAAGACCTGGTAGCCAATGGCAATGCTTAATGCCGAAAGTAAAAAGTGTAAGCGGCCGCGGAGCAACCAATATCCAGCTAAAATTAAGTTGAACAACAAAAGCGGTGGGTAGGCAAGGCCAAAGAAGGCAATTAACCAAGCCTTTCTCGGATCAATGTAAGGAGCAAGGTAACTGATGAGCAATGCCAGGCAGAACCCATAATTAAACCATAGAATAAGTTTTCCAAAAAAGCCTAACTTTTTTTTATCCTTCATTACTTGCTCTGAACAAAATTTCTTTTTCCTGCTTGTTCAGGCTATCGTATCCCGAAACGGAAATCTTGTCTAAGATACGATCAATATCTTCCTGCCGGGGTTTATTGGATGATTTTTTTTGAGAACTGTTTTCAAAGTTAACCACCTTTAACTTGGGTTTAGGTGCAAACAATTTGGTGATGCCGCCTATCCAATCATTCCCTTTTTGCAGTTGTTTGATATATACAAACCCGAACAACGCCCCGCCAAGGTGAGCAATTTCACCACCAGCGTTTCCGCCGGCGATGCCTAAAAAATCTATAACGATGTAAAATACCGCTATCCATTTCAGTTTAACCGGGCCAATGAACATCATTGAAATCGTGTAGTCGGGAAGAAAGGTAGCAGTAGCGATAATAACAGCCATAACACTTGCCGAAGCGCCAACTATTACGCCACCCTGCGCAGCATTAACAGCAGTAAAAGCCGGGATAAGGTTGTATGCAGCTACAAATAAGAGCCCGCCGGTAAGGCCGCCAAGTAAATAAAGACCAATGGTGCGTTTGTTGCCCAAATATTCTTCAAATATTTGGCCCATCCAGTACAGCCAAAGCATATTGAACAAGATATGGAACACACCCGCATGCATAAACATGTAGGTGATGGGTGTCCAGAAACGATAAAGCAGTTTGGGGAGGTATGCTGGCAGTAAAAGATAATCGCTGGCCAAAGAGGAGATAACGCTATTGCCGAAGCCGGAAAAAAGCTGTTCAATAACAGCCGGAATGTTTATCGCTAAAAAAACAACAACGTTAATGCCGATCAGCAGTGTAAGTTTATTACCCGACCGTAACATTTTGTATTGAATATCTTTCCAAAGCGTGTTCATATAGCTAGTTTATAATACGATAACTACCAATTGCTAGTAAAAATTGTTTGTTTTTTTGAGCCCCCAAATCTTAATTAAAATAAAGCCGATGAGCGCTCCACCCAAATGTGCAAAGTGGGCTACATTATCACCGGATGCTTGCCGTACGCCCGAAAATAGCTCCAGTACAACATAACCCAATGCATAATATTTAGCTTTGATCGGAACCGGAATAAAAATTATCATCATTTCCAGATCCGGAAATAGCAGGCCGAATCCAACCAGGATACCAAATACTGCGCCCGAAGCACCAACCATGGGGCCATTGAATAAGCCATAGAGCTTTTCTGCTTGCGCCTGGCCTCCCCCATATTGAAAATAAGAGCTATCTATCATCGGATTAGGCACTGTAAAGCTACCGGTAATTGCATGTATTTGAATTGCTTGCACAATCATATATAATGCAAATGCCCCGAGTCCTGTAATAAAATAGTAGTTGAAGAATTTTTTTGAACCCATCAATTGCTCCAATAGCGGGCCGAACATGAATACGGCAAACATGTTAAAGAGCAAGTGAGTAAAGCCAGCATGCATGAACATATACGTAATAGGTTGCCAAGGCTTAAATAGCGGATTTGTCGGGTAGTAAGCTGCTAAATATTTTCCCAGATCTATGTATTGACCAAGCGCGTAAGTTGCAATGAAAAAAATAACATTTATAATTATCAGGTTTTTTACAACCGGTGTTAAGTTGGCAAATGGTGATTGCATGTTTAGTTATCGTGTATTTTAAGCTTTATTTATTTGTCAAAGCGCTCGGCTAATTCGTTTAATGTAAAGGTAGTAATTACAGGCTTGCCATTAAGGGCTAAATTTGGCATTTGGCAGGCAAAAAGCTGGTCTATTAATTGGTTCATCTCTTCCATAGATAATTTAGTGCCGGTTTTGATAGCGGCATTACGCGCGAGCGACCGGGCCAGATTATCACGCTTATCTAACTTTAAAATAGCCAGGTTGTTTTTAAAGCCTTCCAGCAATTGTTCCAGTAATTCGTGTTCGTTGGCATTGGTGATGTCGGCGGGCACACCGTCTACTACCACGGTGTTTTTGCCAAATTCGCGGATATCAAATCCCAGCGCGCGGATATCAGGCAAAAGCTCTCTCAATAACTCATAATCGGCACTGTTTAGTGTTACCGATTGCGGAAATAAACTTTGCTGACTCACCCCGCTATGGTTCTCCAGCTGAACCAGGTAACGCTCATATAAAATGCGCTCATGAGCGCTTTGCTGGTTAATCAGCATAAAGCCCGATTTGATCTGCGACAGGATAAACCGGTTATGTACCTGAAAAAATTGTTTTTCACCACCTTTGCTAATCTCAGTTTCGTTGATTGCCGCAATTGGGGTATTATGCATTTCATGTTGCAGCGTTTCTTCTTTTTTGGCTATCTCGTAAAGCGTATCCCAATTTTTAGGGATAGCGGTACGGTGATCGCTGGCACTGCGCATGTATGACGGATATTCACGTTCAGGTCGTTTTTCTGCCGCGAAGGGATTAAAGTCCGGGTTAAAGGCAATCGTTGGCTGGATAATTTCCTCAAAAGGTTTTTGCGTAATAAGGTGGCCAATGCTGTTTTCCTGGTCGAAATCTAAGGTGGGTGTAATGTTATATTTCCCGAGCGAACGTTTTACAGCCGAGCGAATAATGGCATAAATAGCCTTTTCGTCCTGGTACTTGATCTCCGTTTTGGTAGGATGCACGTTGATATCAATCTTGGAAGGGTCGATATCTATAAATAAAACATACAGGGGATAGCTTTCGTCCGGTAATAGTTCTTCAAAAGCCGTCAGCACCGCATGGTTTAAATAGGCATCCTTAATAAAGCGGTTGTTTACAAAAAAAAACTGCTCGCCACGGGTTTTACGGGCAAATTCGGGTTTGCCTACATAGCCGTTAAGCCGGATGATCGTGGTGTCTTCTTCTACAGGCACTAGTCGCTGGTTGTAATTGTTCCCCAGTAAATGGATAATGCGCTGCTTCAGCGAAGCCGAGGGCAGGTGATAAACTTCCTGCCCGTCATGATGCATGGTTAAAAAAACCTGGGGGTTGGCCAAAGCCACGCGCTGAAATTCGTCAATAATATGGCGCATCTCTACCGGGTTACTCTTTAAGAAGTTGCGGCGGGCCGGCGTATTGTAAAAAAGATTCTTAATGGAGATGGATGTACCGGTGTTAGCACTGCATGGCTCCTGTGTAATTACCTCACTGCCCTCAATACAAATACAGGTACCCAATTCATCTTCATGGCGTCGGCTTTTTAGTTCCACCTGCGCAATTGCTGCTATTGAAGCCATTGCTTCGCCGCGGAAACCCATGGTACGGATCGCAAAAAGGTCTTCCGCCTTGCGGATTTTTGAAGTGGCGTGGCGTTCAAAGCACATGCGTGCATCAGTAAGGCTCATGCCGCAGCCGTTATCAATAACCTGGATCAGGCTTTTGCCCGCATCTTTTAATATCAGCTGAATCTTATCTGCCCCGGCATCTATCGCATTCTCTATCAATTCTTTTACTGCCGATGCGGGCCTTTGCACCACTTCGCCTGCGGCGATCTGGTTGGCTACCGAATCTGGTAAAAGCTGTATTATATCTGGCATTTATCAGTATTTCCCTTCTCCCGGTTTCAGCGGGATCATTTTCGATGCTAAATTAATTATTTGATTGCATAACTTTACCTTTGAATACTTGTATATAGTATTTACGTTATCATATTTACATCCACCTGTTATTATATGAAGAAACTATGGCCCCTGTTATTTGTACTTTTCGCAGCCTGCAGGCAAAAAGAATATAATGCCGACACCCTTGTTAAAAATGCCCTCGTTTATACAGTCGATAGTACTTTTTCAACAGCCGATGCCTTTGTTATCAGCAACGGAAAGATCATAGCAGTAGGCAAAGCCGATACGCTAGAACGGAAATACTTCGCCCGGGAAACTATCGATGCAGGCGGCAAACCGGTTTACCCGGGTTTTATAGATGCCCACGCGCATTTTTATGAATATGGTATGGGTCTGCAGGAGGTTAAACTGGTAGGCAGTAGAAGCTGGCAGGCCGTTTTAGATACGGTAAATTCTTTTTCGCGCACCAATACCGAAGGCTGGATCATCGGTAATGGCTGGGACCAAAATATTTGGGCAAATAAAGAATTCCCCAATAAAGCAAAACTCGATTCTCTGTTCCCGATGCGCCCCGTAATTTTAAGTAGGGTAGACGGGCATGCCGCCATTGTAAACCAGGCTGCATTGAACATTGCAGGTATTAAGCCCGGGCAAACAATTATTGGCGGTACTATAGAAACTAAGAACGGCAAGCTTACCGGCATACTGGTGGATAACGCGGTTGGAATAGTAACCCGTAAGATCCCCGAACCAACCGAGCAGGTGGTACAGGCGGCTTTGCTGGGTGCCCAAAAAAATTGCGTTGCAGTTGGTTTAACTACGGTTGACGATTGCGGCCTGCCTTACCAAATGGTTAGTACTATTGCCGCCCTGCAGCACAAAGGCGATTTAAAAATGCGCATGTATGTAATGCTGGCTGATAAGGAAGAAAATTATGAATACCTTTTTAAACGCGGCGCCTACAAAACCCCCGGTTTAAATGTAAGGTCATTTAAGGTTTATGCCGATGGTGCACTCGGATCAAGAGGAGCCTGCCTTTTAAAACCTTATGCCGACTCGGCTAAATGGAATGGGTTTTTACTGAGCAGCAAAGCCCATTTTGAAGAAGTAGCCAAAAAAATAGCAGCTAAAGGTTTCCAGATGTGTACCCATGCTATTGGTGATTCAGCTAACCGTACGATTCTGAAAATATATGCAGCCGCTTTGAAAGGCAAGAATGATAAACGCTGGCGGATAGAGCATGCGCAGGTCGTATCCCCCGAGGATGTAAAGTATTTTGGCGATGACAACATTATTCCGTCGGTGCAGCCCACCCATGCAACATCCGATATGGCATGGGCTATTAAACGGTTAGGGCAAAATCGGCTTAAAACCGCCTATGCTTATAAAAGCCTGATGAAACAAAACGGATGGATCCCGCTGGGGACGGATTTCCCGGTAGAAAACATTAACCCGATGTATACTTTTTATGCCGCAACTATCCGCAAGGATTTGAAAGGCTGGCCTTCTGCCGGTTTCCAGATGGAGAATGCGCTAACCAGGGTGGAAGCTTTAAGAGGGATGACCACGTGGGCGGCTAAAGCAAATTTTGAGGAAAAAGAAAAGGGCAGTATTGAAGTGGGCAAATATGCCGATTTTGTAATACTGGATAAAGATATTATGAAGGTGGATGGCAGCGAATTGCCCAATGTTAAAGTAGTAAAGACATATATAAATGGTGTTAAGGTTTATCAGAATAAATAAGCGGAACATATATTTTCTGCTCTTGTCGGGTTTTAGTTTATTCAATTCAGCCTGCGCACAAAACCCACCGTTTAGCGGAAGCGGCTATGTTCAGGAGGAAAAAACCGTAGAACTCAATACAGTTCTTCTAAATAATGAGAAACAGGTTATCCCCCTGCAAAATCTGGATGGTGCAAATCTAGCCAGTATTCATTTTGCTAATAATTATGCTGGCGGTTTTGATAGCCTGCTGAATAAATACACCAAAGTGTCATCCTTTAACGGTAACGAATATCTGGGCTCGAAGACACCGGACATGCTGACCATGGATACCAGGTTCTACAATACACTTATTGTACAGCTTACCGATGTAGACGTAAATAATCCGCAGATCATCAGCTTCATTACCAATAATCAGAAGATGAAGAACCTGGTAGTTTGTTTTGCTGGGTCGGGAGCCGGGCTGGCCAAACTAAACGATATTACCGCACCGATAATCTGGTCGACGAGGCTGTCACCAGTCGCGCCATTATTTATTGCTCAGGCTTTATTCGGCGGTGTGGCCATCACGCAGAAATTAAACAAAACCTATTCACCGAAATTCGCAAGCGGTACTGGCTTCATAACCGTTAAAACCCGGTTGCAGTATACCGTGCCTGAAGATGCAGGCATCAAGGCGGACAATCTGAACGGGATCGACGCTATTGCCAAAGAGGCGATCAGCAATCGTGCTACGCCGGGTTGCGTGGTTTTGGTTATTAAAGATGGTAAGGTGATCTTTAATAAGGCATACGGTTATCATGCCTATGATAACCAGATCCCCGACAAGATCAGCGATATCTTTGACCTGGCCTCCATGACCAAGATCTCAGCCACCACTATGGAGAGCATGCAGTTGTATGACCAGGGTAAACTGGCGCTTGATTCCACCATCGGTACTTATATCCCCATGGCTCGGAAATCAAATAAAAATACACTGACCGTTCGCGAGTTGCTACAACACCAGTCTGGCCTTATTCCGGATATTCAAACCTTCGGTAAAATTAAACCTGCTGACTACAGCGTGGATTCATCAGCCGCTTACCCAACCAAGGTGAACGATAATTACTACCTGAGGAAGAATTATTTTGAAGATGTGATGTGGAGGGATATGCTTAACTCTCCTATCAAAACGCGCGGCCAGTATGTGTACAGCGATGTGGGGATGCTTTTTATGCAGCAGATTACGGAGGCCATCACGGCAACGCCGCTTAATAACTATGTTCAAAAGAATTTTTACGATCCGTTGGGCATGCAAACAGCCGGCTTTTTGCCCCTGAACCGCTTCCCTCTGAACAGGATCCCACCAACTGAAAACGACAGAGCTGATCGCCATACACTGATTGACGGCTACGTGCATGACCCCACTGCGGCCCTGATGGGTGGTGTTGCCGGGCATGCCGGTCTGTTTGCCAGCGCTAACGATGTAGCGATACTTTACCAGATGATGCTGAACCGTGGCAGTTACGGTGGCGTTCAATATATCAAACCCGAAACGGTTGATCTGTTTACTACTAAGCAGTCGGCAATTAGCCGCCGTGGTTTAGGATTCGACAGATGGGACCCTATCCCCGATCGAAAATACCCGTCAGAAAAGGCATCGCCGCAAACTTACGGGCACACCGGCTTTACAGGCACCTGCGTATGGGTAGACCCTAAATACAATTTGGTTTATGTGTTCCTTTCTAACCGGGTACACCCGGATGTAAGCAGTAAGCTCGGTAGTCTCAATATCCGCCCACGCATTCTGGATGTGGTTTATGATGCGATAGGAAAGGGGATGTAGGGAATGATAAAGGTTAAACAAAAACGGCTGGCATATGCCGGCCGTTTTTGTTTAATAATTTCGTAATGGCCATGACGCCATAAAACATACTGTCATGCTGAGGAACGAAGCATCTGTTAACCAACCAGCATTTGAATAATGCATGAGGTTAATTAGATGCTTCGTTTTACAGGATGACCAATTCGTAGGTTTAATCAATCCAATCAAACTTAGTATAAGGTACCAAAACCTCCGGGATCTTGATCCCTTTTTCGGTTTGATAATTCTCCAGTAAAGTAGCCACTATTCTTGGCAATGCCAACGCGCTCCCATTCAGCGTGTGCGCTAACTGTGTTTTGCCTTCTGCGTTACGGAAACGCAGTTTTAAGCGGTTACTCTGGTAAGTTTCAAAGTTAGATACGGAAGATACTTCCAGCCAACGGCCTTGTGCAGCACTCCAGGTTTCCATATCATAAGTTAATGCAGCTGTGAAACTCATATCACCACCGCAAAGGCGCAAAACGCGGTATGGTAAACCCAGCTTTTGCAGCAGGCTTTGCACATGGTTGCTCATTTGTTCTAATACATCATATGAGGTATCCGGGTGTACCACTTGTACCAGTTCCACTTTATCAAACTGGTGCAGGCGGTTTAAGCCACGTACATGGGCACCGTAAGACCCGGCCTCGCGGCGAAAGCATGGTGTGTAACCGCAGTTTTGTACCGGAAGTTCGTCAGCTTTTAAGATCACATCACGGTACAGGTTGGTAATAGGCACCTCTGCAGTCGGGATCAAATACAAATTATCCTGGCCAACAAAATACATCTGCCCTTCTTTATCCGGCAGCTGTCCGGTTCCAAAACCGGATGCTTCATTTACCAACAAAGGCAGCATTACCTCGCTGTAGCCTGCTTTTTCTGCTTCGTCTAAAAAGAAAGCGATTAAGGCGCGCTGTAATTTGGCCCCCTTACCCTTATATACCGGGAAACCCGCACCTGTGATTTTTACACCGAGTTCAAAATCTATCAAATTATATTTGGTAGCCAGTTCCCAATGTGGTAAGGCACCGGCATGCAATTCAGGAATGCTGCCATTCTCTAAAACTACTTCATTTTCTTCGGGCGTGATGCCTTTGGGTACAGATGAATGTGGCAGGTTGGGAAGTAAGATGATCTTGTCCTGCAGTTCCTGCTCAATGGCACTTAGCTGCTCGGCCAATTGCTTGCCTTCTTCTTTCCATTTACCGGTATTGGCTTTTATGGCATTTGCCTCGTCTTTTTTACCCGTGCGCATCAGCTCACCTATCTGTTTGGCAGCGGTATTGCTTTGCGATGAAACAGTATCAAGCTGGTTTTGGGTTTGGCGGCGTTTCTCGTCCAGGCCAATCACCTCATCTATCAATTCCGGCTGTTTGAAATTTTTTACAGCCAAACGTTCTAAAACCTGTTCCCTGTTATCACGGATATAACTAACTTGCAGCATTATTCTAATTTTAGGCAAAGATATAAATAAGTCGATAGTCCATAGACCATAGTCCATAGATAATTGAGTAAAGCTATGGTCTATCGTCCAAAGACTATGGACCAAGAAGCGAAGCATGAACCCAACACCAGGTAAACTCTACTTAGTACCCACACCCATAGGCAACCTGGAGGACATGACCTTCCGTGCCATCCGTATTTTAAAAGAAGCCGACCTGATACTGGCCGAAGATACCCGCACATCGGCACCAATGCTGAAGCATTTTGAGATCCAGAACAAGGTTTTTGCGCATCATCAGCATAACGAGCATCAGAGTAGCAACGAGATCATTAAATTTTTACTGATGGGGCAAAACATTGCCTTGATTTCCGACGCGGGTACACCTGCCATCTCCGACCCGGGATTTTACCTGGTGCGCGAGGCATTGAAATTCAATATAGCGGTAGAATGCCTGCCCGGCGCTACCGCTTTTGTGCCGGCACTGGTCAACTCCGGATTCCCTACCGATAAGTTTTGTTTTGAAGGATTTTTGCCGCTTAAGAAAGGACGACAAACCCGCTACAAACAATTGGCCACAGAAGAACGTACGCTGATACTTTACGAATCGCCGCACCGTTTATTAAAAACGCTGGAGGAAATGGCTACTTACTGGGGTGCCGACCGCCAGATCTCCGTATCGCGCGAGCTGACAAAGATGTTTGAAGAAACGGTGCGTGGTACGGTTGTAGAGGTGAAAGCCTATTTTGAAACTCACCCCATGAAGGGTGAGTTTGTAATGTGCGTAGCCGGCGCTGCACCTGTTGAGGTAGATAAAAAGAAAAAGAAGTACGGGGATGATGAAGAAGATTAAATTCTAAGTGTACAACTTTTGTCCACACCACGTCATTGCGAGGAACGAAGCAATCGCTACCCAGGCAGAGCGGTTTGCAAATCTTAGAGATTGCTTCGTGCCTCGCAATGACGGTTGATTATTACTAAATGAAAAAAAACATACCACTTTCCATATTCTCAGGCTTATTGCTTTGGCTGGCCTGGCCACCTACCCCTTACACTACATTCTTCCTGTTTATCGGGCTGGTGCCGATGTTGCTGGCGATGGAGCAAATTATTAACTCCAACACGCTGCAAAAAGGGAGAAAAATTTTCAATACCACTTTTATCGGATTTTTTATCTGGAACACGCTTTGTATTTATTGGGTATATAACTCGCTAAAGATCATTGGCGCCGTTATCGCTGTGCCGGTAACGTTAATTCCTTATGCGCTTGGGCCGTTGCTGACGGCTACTGCCTGCTGGCTGTATTATCATTTACGATTGAGAACCAACCGTACTATAGGCCTTTTGGGTCTCGTTTGTTTTTGGATAGGGTATGAATACCTGCACCAAAGCTGGGATCTTAACTTTCCTTGGATGACTTTGGGCAACGGATTCGCTATGTCGCATCAATGGGTACAATGGTATGAATATACCGGCGTTTACGGCGGCAGCATTTGGGTTTGGGCCATCAATATCCTTGTTTTTTTGATATATGTTGGACTAAGAGAAGCCCAAACTCAAAAGCTAAGAAAGCAATTAGTTATCAGTGTAACCCTGGTTTTGGTGCTGCCAATGGGATTTTCTTTGTATAGGTACTACAGTTATGTGGAGCAGGTTAATCCATCCAATGTAATAGTGGCGCAGCCTAATATCGATCCCTACGATAAGGAGGGCACCATTCCAGTTTTTAAGCAGATAGAAACGCTGACCAAGTTATCCGATTCTTTAGGGCAACGGAATACCGAGTTTTTCATTTGGCCTGAAACTGCCATAGTGGACCCAATAGATGAAGACCATATATTGGTCAGCAACCACTATTTACAGGTAAAGCAATTTCTTAACCGGTATAAAAATGGCAATGTAATAACCGGCGGTGAAACCTATCGCCTTTATGATCAACTGAGCAACGAAACGGCAAGCCAGTTGCCCGATGGCCGGTACCTGGACAGGTATAGCGCTGCTATCGATATTGAGAATTCGCAAAAAGTTCAGCTCTATCATAAATCACGACTGGTGCCTGGAGCAGAATCATTACCGTTTGGCAACGTATTAGCGTTTTTAAAACCCGTATTTGCTCATTTAGGCGGCGCAACCGGGGCCTATACTATGCAAACTGAACCCAGCGTATTTTACGCGCAAAGCGGTATCGGTGTAACGCCAATGATCTGTTACGATGCCTTTTGGGGCGGATGGGTGGCCAAATCTGTAAAACAGGGGTCGCAATTTATAGCGATCATAACTAATGATGGCTGGTGGGAAAATACTTCAGGAAAAGACCAGGCCATGGATTATGCCAAGTTGCGCGCCATAGAAACAAGGCGCTGGGTTTGCCGCTCAGCCAATACCGGTATCTCAGCATTTATTAACCAGCGCGGTGATGTGGTGCAACACAGTGGCTGGTGGGTGAAAACAGCGCTAAAACAGGATATCAACCTCAATAGTGATATTACCTTTTATGTGGAATATGGCGATTACCTGCCCAAGGCCGGGAGCGTTTTAGCGGTGCTTTGGATTGTGGTTATTGTGGTTTTGAGTTTGCAGGCAAAGGCCCGGGGGCGGAAAACTGCCGCTTAAAAGCCTGCATTTTTTGTTCGGGCATGTTCGGGCTGTTTTCACATGTATGGGTTTGTAGTTTGCGCGAACACGAACAAGGCTTGTTGACTAAAATTGCGTTAGGTATTGGAGTGGATACCGGCCAGGTGGTTAAGGCCCGCGCCGTATGAACGGAAAGCCCGACCGGAGGGAACGCCCAAATAGCCAAATTGTTCCCGCCCTATTTGTCCCTGCTGATGATAAAATCAAGCAGATCTGTAATGGGCTGTTTAATGATCTTTCCAACGTGAACCCCGTTCTCCTCGCAAACTGCTTTTAGCTCATCTGCAAAAACGAAGGCTATGGAGCCAACAAAGTGGAACTTGAACTTGCCGTACTGCTGGTACGATTTGATATTGGTATCCACAAACTCTTGGAAGATAGTCCGCAACAGCGATTGTACATAATCGGTTTGGCGAATATCAAAAAGGAATTTTGAAAATGATGCCAAATAGGTGTTTGCTTTGGGCATCTGGTACACGTTTTTAATAACGATTTCTTTGGTGAGGTGGTACTCTTCGTTAAACTGCGAATGGATATCTGCCGGCATATTGCCATAAAGAAAATCAGTTACCAGGGTTTTGCCAATGATGGTACCTGCACCTTCATCGCCTAATATGTAGCCGAGGCCATGCTGCCCGTCGTGAATCTCTTCTCCATCGAAAAAGGAGATATTGGAGCCGGTACCCAATATGCAGCAGAAGCCCTTTTCATGCCCGCAGGTAGCATAGGCTGAGGCCAGCAAGTCGCTATCTACGCTGATGTAGGATTTTGGGAACAGTATGCTAAGGGCATTGGATATAATCTCGTGCCTATCGGGACTTGAGCAACCTGCGCCAAAGAAATAGATCTCGGTGATTTCGTCTGCGTAAGCCACCAAGTCCATGATCTGTTCCTGCAGTATCTTGGTAATTTCTTTTTCGGTAAGGAAGTATGGGTTTAATCCAACTGAACGAAAGGCTTTGGGCTGCTCATCAGGAGCCGAAAGCAGCCAGTCTGTTTTAGAGGATCCGCTGTCTGCTACTAATATCATGCGTTCAGTTCTTCGATCGATTCGTAGGTTAGGGGTTTATGGATAAACTGGGCAACGTATTTACTGCCCATGGATTTGCTCATGTCGTTTGGGTCGAGCGAGGAGGAAAGCATATAGATCTTTACAACACCTTTTTTATTAAACGTTATCTTCTCGTAGGCATCCAGAAATTCAAAGCCGCTCATTTGTGGCATACGGATGTCAAGGAAAATTACATCCGGGCTAATGGTACCTGCGCTTAGCGCCTTTAATGCCGCTTGTGGTGATTGCTCTACAATAATTTGATCTGCAAAGTTACCGCTTTCTAAAATTTTGCGCGTAACAAAATTATCGATGTAGTTATCGTCTATCAGCAAACAAGTTTCGTAGTGCACGGGCATGCCCAAAAATAATCTTTTAAAGTAAGAATAAATACTTTATTGGATATTTATACTATTAGTTATTTGTTTGAGGGTAACCTCGGCCATTTTGCTCTGGTATTGGGCATTAAAAAATATGGATTGTGCGTTCAGATAGTTACGTTGCGCTTCGCGGATTTCCAGCGGCGTGATATTGCCAATGCGATATTTTTCCAGTGAGATCAACAGGTTTTTGCGGGTAAGTTCTACGTTACTTTCCCCTACTTTGATCAGATCGAGCCCGGAAAGGTAAGCCACATAAAAATTGCTGATCTGCGCTTCTATATCCAGCATCGTTTGTTTATACCCAATCTCTGCATTCGCTATCTGTAGTTTAGCATTGCGTTCGCGCCGCCACTGGTTCAAACCATCGAAAATATTTACAGATGCTACTACGCCATAGGCAAAACCTTGTGCATTTTGCTGCAAAGTAAAGCCAGCCGGGGTTTTATTACGGGTAAACGTATAGCCTGATGTAATGCCGAGGGTGGGGTAGCGGGTGCTACGGATCTGTTTGAGATTGATCTCGGCCAATCGCCTGTTGATCTGCGATGAGAGTATAGTAGGGTTTTGCGTTTGCGCCTTGCTGATGACATCTCCAAGAACGAGGGAGCGGTCGATAATGATGGTGTCGGCCACGGTAAAGTCCGTCTGAAGGCTGCGCACCATCAGTTGGTTTAGCTGTATTTTGGTGGTTTTAAATTGTTGTAACTGGCTGATCAACGCTGCCGTATCGGTATTCAACAGGATCTGCGCGTTGTAAACATCCAACCGGGATACCCGGCCTACCGTAAACTTGTCATTAGCATACCGTAATTGCGTGCGCGAGATCTCTATTGCTCCGCGTAAAGCCTTTATTTGTTCGTTTTGGCTGATGAGGTTGTAATAAGTATTGATCACATTAGCTACGGTAGACTGGATGGTATCTTGCAGGCGGATGGCGCCCAGCTTATCCAGCTGTTTCAGCTGATCAAACGTGGCGAACATATTAAATCCATCGAAGATCGTCCAGTTAAGGTTAACGCCGTAGTTTAGATTGCTGTTGTGCGCGTTGGCAATATTATTCACTGTACCGTCTGACCGGGTTTGTTTAGTGGTTTGGATACTGTTATTTGAAGTGAGATCTCCAGTTACCAGCGGTAAAAAACCGGCATTACCAAGGGTGACATTATTGGCTGCGATGGTGGTGTTATTTTGCGACAGCTTAATGTTATAATTGTTCTTTAAGGCGAGCTCAACAGCATCCTTCAATGTAAGTCGGGCAGTATCCTGCGCGCTGGCAGCACCATAGACCAGGCAGCAAAAAATTAAGCTAATTATCGTTTTAAATTTCATATATCGCTTAATGCTTTTGGATAATAATAGGGGTAGGGTGAATAGCACTTGCCTCTTCCCGAGTTTCTTCATCCGGGTCCTTACGTGTTTTGGATGCAAGTACCATATACATGGTGGGGATAACATAAAGTGTAAGCACCAGCGAAAACAACATCCCCCCGATAATTACGATACCCAATGATATGCGGCTTTTTGCACCGGCACCCAAAGCCAGTGCAATAGGTACCGAACCCAAAACTACTGCTAAGCTGGTCATCAGAATAGGGCGCAGGCGCGATGTTGCCGATTCTACTACAGCTTCATATTTACTCAGTCCTTGTTCCATCCGCTGGTTGGCAAATTCTACAATCAGGATTCCGTTTTTTGTTACCAGGCCTACCAGTGTAATTACACCTATCTGGGCAAAAATGTTCCAGGTTTGATCAAACAACCAAAGTGAAAGCAATGCTCCGGCTATTGCCAGGGGTACGGTAAGCATTACAATAATAGGATCTACAAAACTTTCAAATTGCGCAGCCAACACCAGGTAGATCAGCAACAATGCGAATAAAAAAGCGAAAATAATATTGGACGAGCCCTCAGCAAAATCCCTCGACGGGCCGCTAAGTGCGGTGCTAAATGTTTCATCCAGCATTTCTTTAGAGATGCGGTTCATTTCCGCAATACCATCGCCTACAGTTTTGCCGGGAGCAAGCCCAGCCTGCACAGTAGCTGATTTGTATCGGTTAAAGTGGTAAATGGAAGGCGGCGTAGCGCTCTCTTCAGTTTTTACCACATTATCCAGCTGCACTAAATTGCCTTTAGTACTACGTACATATACGGATTTCAAATCAAGGGGCTGATCTCGGTTGGCACGATCTACCTGGGCAATTACCTGGTATTGCTTACCATTAATGAGGAAATAATCTAACCGGCCGGCACTATAATATAACTGCAGGGTTTGCGCAATATCTTCCACAGCCACCCCCAAATCGCGGGCACGGTCGCGGTCGGTAATTACACGCAGTTCGGGTTTGGTGAATTTAAGATTGACGTCCGTTCCCTGGAAAACCGGGCTTTTAGATACCTCAGCAAAAAACTCAGGTAACACCTTACGGATCTTTTCAAAATCCTGGTTCTGAATAACAAACTGTACTGGCAGCGAGGTACGCGCACCACTACCCCCACCGCTGATGGTTTGTTCCTGCACCACAATGGCCCGTGCATCTGGCATGCGGCTCAGTTTTTTGTTCATAAAATCGGCCAGTTGCTGCTGGGTACGGGTGCGCTCATCAGGTGCTACCAGCCCGATACGGCCAAAGCCCGAGTTTGCCGAACCGCCACCGCCAAACGACGGTGAAACAATCTCCAAATTTACAGTCGCTTCCGGGATAGAGTCTGCCACAATTTGGGCCACTTTATCCATATAGCGGGTCATGTATTCGTAGGTGGCACCTTCAGAGCCGGTTACCTGGTAACGTAGTAAACTGCGGTCGTCCAGCGGGGCTAGCTCTGAGGGGATAACCTTGAACAGAACTGCCGCTAATACAAGTGAGCTACCCAAAATCACAAATGACATCCATTTTTTCTTCATGAAATTTACAAGCGATTCCGTGTACGAGCTAATCATGTTTTCAAAGAAGGGCTCGGTTCTTTCGTAGAATTTGGATTTCTTCTGATCCTTACGAATCAGTTTTACATTCAGCATCGGGGTTAGCGAGAGAGACACGAAAGCCGAGATCAACACTGAACCAGCCACAACTACCGCAAACTCGCGGAACAGCCTGCCGGTAAAGCCCTGTAAAAACATAATAGGCAAAAACACAGCGGCCAGCGTAACTGACGTGGAAACTACCGCGAAAAAGATCTCTGCGGAGCCTTCAAATGCTGCCTGGCGAATAGCCATACCACTCTCCACCTTTTTGTATATGTTTTCGGTTACTACAATACCATCATCTACCACCAAACCGGTTGCCAGTACAATGCCCAGCAGGGTAAGGATATTGATGGAATAGCCAAACACATACATAATAAAGAACGCGCCGATGAGCGATACCGGGATATCAATCAACGGGCGGAAAGCGATGAGCCAATCGCGGAAAAACAGGTAAATAATGATGACCACTAATATGAACGAGATCAGCAGGGTTTCCTTTACTTCGCTAATAGAGTTATTGATAAACTTGGTGTTATCAAGTGCTACTTTTACTTTAATATCCGGAGGCAAGTCCTTTTGAATCTGCTTCAGCCTTATATAAAAATCTTTGGCTATTTGTACATAGTTGGCACCAGGCTGCGGCACAATGTTGAGGCCCACCATCGGTACAAAAGATTCCTTCAAAGAGGTTTCCTCATTGGACGAACCCAACACGGCGTAACCGATATCACTTAGTCTTACCACCCGGTTACTATCCGCACGAATGATTAAGTTATTAAAATCCTTTTCTGTTGTAAGCTTACCCAGCGCGCGGATGGTGATCTCTGTATTGTTTCCCTCAATTTTACCGGCCGGCAGCTCTACATTTTCGCGGGTGAGTGCCGCACCAATATCGGTGGCCGTAAGGCCAAGTGCCGATAGCTTTGTAGGGTTTATCCATAAACGCATTGCATACTGGCGCTGCCCCTGTATGTTGATGGTACTTACACCCGGGATGGTTTGCAAACCTTCCTGTAATACGTTTTCGGCAAAATCGTTCACCTGCATAATATTGCGCTTATCGCTGCTAACAGTAAGGGTGATGATGTTATCGGCACTTGCATCAGCCTTGGTAACAACCGGCGGGGCATTAATATCCTGCGGCAGCTGGCGCTGAGCCTGGCTTACCTTATCGCGAACATCATTGGCTGCAGTTTCCAGATCCGCATCCAAAGTAAACTCAACAGTGATATTGCTGGAACCTACCGAGCTGGTGGAGGATATATTACGGATGCCGGGAACGCCGTTGATGGCTTTCTCCAATGGCTCGGTGATCTGCGATTCCACTACATCTGCATTGGCTCCCGAGTAGCTGGTTGACACCGAGATTATCGGTGGATCTACCGAAGGGAAGTCCCTTACCCCTAAAAAGGTATAACCAATTACACCAAATACAACAATAACAACAGACATTACCGTTGCCAGCACAGGGCGTTTTATACTTACCGACGATAAACTCATACTGCTTATTTGATAACTTTTAGAATTTTTAACGGCGATTTTGGCCGGATCTGGATAAGGCCAGAAACCACAATGCTGTCACCTTGTTTAAGCCCGCTGATCACCTGTATCTTGGTATCGGTACGCAGGTCTGTTTTTACATCTTTTGCTACCGCAATGCCGTTGTGATAAACATAAACCTTACTGCTTTTAATATCCGGAATAACGCACTCTGTTGGTACCATAATCGTTTTGGGGATCTGATCCAGCGTGAGGTTAATTTTGGCGAAAGCACCCGCAGTAAGCAGATTGTTTGGATTTGGAGCTTTAGCCCGCACCGTGATGGTACGTGATGTGGCATCAAGGGCAGGCTCAATGGCGTAGACCATTGCATCAAATACTTTTTGAGAACTCTCTATGGTAAACTTAACCTTGCTGCCTTTACCAATAATCTCCAGATAACGCTCTGGTACAGAAAAGGTAACCTTTGCCGGATCGATATTGACCAGGGTAGCTATAGCCGTAGAAGGTGATAAATAACCACCCGGACTAACATTACGCAAGCCGATAGTACCTGAAAATGGTGCACGAACCTCGGTACGCGTCATTTGCGCCCTTATTACATCGGCCTGGGCCTTCATAGCGTTGAGAGACGACAGTGATGTTTCGAATTCCTCTTTACTCACTGCTTCTTTCTCCAGCAAAATTTTATTACGGTTATTGATATCCTTTGCCAGGATCATCTGGGCGTTGATCTGCTGTAATTGCGCCTGCAGATCTGCATTGTAAACTTTAACCAATAACTGGCCTTTGGTAACCCGCGTGCCTTCGGTAAAATAAATACCAGTGATATTTCCGGCCGTTTGGCTGATGAGGCTTACCTTTTCGTTAGCATCTATCGTTCCGGTGATATCTATCTGGTTATTAACGGCCGTATCTTTTACAATCATAAGATTTACCGATACCGGCCCATTCTTTTTGCCACCCTTTCCGCCTTTGCCACCGCCACTGATCGCTGCACTATTCTCTTTCGCCCGTTTGCTAAAGAACTTATTGTAAATGAGAAAGGCTACGAGTAGAGCCAGTAAGGTATATATAATGTATTTAATCTTCATATCAGGCGTAAATAGTTGTAAGAAATGGAGGTAGTTAAATCAAGCATAGTATAGACAGTATTAAACAGGACAGTTTGCACAACCAAGTATTTTAACTTCCGATGAGCGTTCATTTGGGTATGCTCACAAAAACAAGTCAAATTGTTTTGTGGCTTCTTCATCTCAGTCAAAAAATCTGTCAATAATATAAGTATTTATTGGTAATGTTCGCAAAACTAACCGCTTATGGTAAAAATTGATTGCATGTATCAACCATTTTACACCGCCGCAGTTTTGGTAGCTTCAAATTAAAAAGATAAAATTTATAAATTGCAGCCATGAAAAATTTTAAACCAATAGCCCTGGCTTATTTAATTTTGTTAATTATGAACATTTCAACGGCCGGCGCAGCTGTGGTAGCTCCTCAAATTTCCTACAAAGTAACTTTTCCTGAAGCTCAGGCCCACTATGCGGATGTAGAAATGACCATTAGTGGGTTGGCTCAGCCTACCCTTGATCTGAAGATGCCGGTTTGGACCCCTGGCTCATACCTTATCCGCGAATTTGCTAAAAATATAGAAAGTTTTACTGCAACTGCCAATGGCAGAGCAGTGCTGGCACCCAAAATCAATAAAAATACGTGGCACATTGCAACGGCAGGTGTCACCACCGTAACGGTTAAATATAAAGTGTATTCATTCGAAGTGTCTGTACGCACTAGTTTTGTAGATATTACCCATGGCTTTTTGTCAACCACCGGGATTTTTCTGTATCCTAAAGGGATGCTGAACCAACCATCAACCGTTAAGATAATTCCGTATAAAGATTGGACAACTGTATCTACTAGTTTAGAGAAGGTAGGCGGCGATCAATTTACGCTGACCTCCCCAAACTTTGATATTCTATATGATTCGCCTATTGAAGTTGGTACCCAGGATGTTTTTGGGTTTGACGCAGCAGGTGTTAAATATGAAGTTGCCATGTATGGTGGCGGTAATTATGATAAAGAAAAGCTTAAAGTGGATATGACTAAGATCATAGAGGCCGAAACCAAAGTTTTTGGTGAAAACCCTAATAAGCATTATACTTTTATTGTACACAACCGGCAACGCGGTGGTGGTGGCCTGGAGCATTTAAGCTCAACTGTGTTGGGTGCCGCCCGCGATCAGTATGCGACAGAACGCGGCTACATGGGCTTTTTAGGTTTGGTTGCACATGAGCATTTTCACCTTTGGAATGTAAAACGCTTGCGTCCAATTGTATTAGGCCCGTTTGATTATGATAATGAGAATTATACAACCAACCTATGGATAGCCGAAGGCTTTACTGCTTACTACCAAAATATAGCTCGGCGCCATGCGGATATTTATTCTGCCGATGCTTATTTAGCCGACGCTGTTGGCGATATTAATACAGTAGAAAACCAGCCTGGTACCAAAGTTCAGCCACTAGCCGAATCAAGCTTTGATGCCTGGATAAAATCGTACCGCCCTAACGAAAACTCTTACAATACCGGTATTTCCTATTATGACAAAGGCGCTATTGTTGGTATGCTGTTGGATCTGGAGATCATCAACAATACCAGCGCTAAAAACTCATTGGACGACGTGATGAAGTATATGTACGAAACCTATTATAAAGGTAAGAAGCGTGGATATACCGATGCTGAATTTAAAGCGGGCTTTGAAAAATTTGCTGGCAAAAATCTGGATGATTTTTATGCTAAATACATCAACGGGTTAGCACCGATAGATTATAATAAATACCTAGGCTATGCTGGCTATAAAATTACCGACCAATTGGCTGCAACTAACGAGCCTACATTGGGAATAGGCGCGAGCAACCAGCCTGGAGGCAAAAAAATTGTATCACTGGTAGTTCGTGATGGTGCCGGCTGGAAAGATGGCATTAACGTAGGTGACGAAATCGTATCTGTAGATGGCACACCCGTAACCGATATGACTACAATAATGAACGGGCACAAAATAGGTGATAAAATTACCGTTACCGTTAACCGTGATGGTAAAGCCTATAATTTGCCGGTAACCCTGTTGCGTAACAACAGGGTGCAATACAAAATAGAGGACGCAGGTACACCCAGCGCACAGCAGCTGGCCGTACGGACTAAATGGCTGAAACTGTAAGTTTCTGAACTTTATAGATGAGCCCTTTCTGCTATTCAGAAGGGGCTTTTTTTATATTAAGAAGTCATTTTCCCAACATTTATAATATTTTTAGGGCTTATGCACCAGTCTGCAATAAACAACAAGATTAAACCTTACCAGCTGGTAGCGCTAATATTTTTTACGGTATCCGGCGGGCCCTATGGTCTGGAGCAATTACTAGCTTATGCCGGTGATCATGCCGCCATTTTAATACTACTGGTTACGCCTTTGCTTTGGGATGTACCCGCCGTATTTACAGTATTAGAGCTAAATAGTATGATGCCCGTTACCGGCGGCTACTATAAATGGGTTAAGCATGCGCTGGGCACGCGATGGGGTTTTTACGAGGGCTGGTGGACCTGGCTCTACACCTTTGTCGATCTGGCAATTTACCCGGTTTTGTTTGTCGGTTATGCATCTTTCTTTTTCCCCGGGATAGAGGCCTACCGGATTCCCGTGTGCCTATGTATTATTTGGGCGTCAGCCACGCTGAATATTTTTGGTATCGTTCCGGTGGGGAGGGTTTCACTATTCCTGGGGGCGGTTGTACTGTCTCCGCTTATTATTTTGTTTGTTATTGCCATTTACCATCATGGTGGCAGTATTACCGTGCCACATCAAACATTGCGCGGGCTGCCATTCCCCTCGTTTGGTATGGCGCTTTATTTTGTAATGTGGAACTGCCTGGGCTGGGACAATATAACCACCTATGCCGAAGAGGTGGAAAAGCCGGTGCGCTCTTACCTGGTAGCTACTTTTATCGCTTTTGCACTGGTTATGGTGGTATACTTTTTTGCAATTATGGTGGCTATCCAGTCGGGAATTAATCACGGTATGTTTTACAAAAATGGCTTTCCGGCGTTAGGTGAATTAACAGCCGGGCATTGGCTGGGAGTGCTTTTGGCCATAGGCGGTATGGCCAGTTCACTTGGAATTTACTCAGCGGTATTGTTATCCGTATCGCGCGTGCCTAAAGCAATGGCCGATGATGGCTTACTGCCCAAAAGGCTCAATAATCTTCATCCCCGGTTCGGCACACCGTATGTTTCTATCATTCTTTGTTCAATGGTGGTAAGCTTAATGATTTTATGGCCGCTGGCCGAGCTGCTGATTATCGATGTTACGGTTTACGGAGCAGGGCTTTCGCTGGAGTACATTACGCTCATCAAACTCCGTATTTCTGAACCAAACACCTACCGGCCATTTAAAATACCCTTGAATACAACTGGGCTTTGTATTGCCGCTATTTTGCCATTTGGTGTATACTTTACTGCGCTTGCCGGAGCCTTTGCGTCCGAAGAAAGGGGGGTAGTGGCTGCTATATTCGCTTTACTAGTGCTTTCTACGGCTGAAGTATCCTGGCAATCTGTACGGTTGCGCAGGCGGTGGCTTGCTAAAAAAGCAAATGCTTAATTCCCTGTTTATTAAAACCCTTTTGATGCTTTAAAGTTATAACAGGTAGTAAATTATTGTACATATGAGATCTATCTGGAAGGGTTCACTTGGTTTTGGGTTAGTAAGTATCCCCGTAAAACTATTTTCTGCTGTGCAAACAAGTTCTATTGATCTGGATATGCTGGATGCAAGGGACCATGCCCGAATAAGATATCAGCGGGTAAACGAAAATACCAAAAAAGAAGTCCCTTTCGACAAGATCGTTAAAGGCTATAAAATGAACGACGATTACGTTATCGTTGATGCCAAAGATTTTGAAGACGCAGCGCCCGAAAAAAGTAAGGTAATAGAAATAGAAAGTTTTGTAGATATTGATGAGGTAAACCCGATGTTTTACGAAACTTCTTATTATACAGAACCTGATACTAAAAACAACAAAGCTTACGCATTGCTGTTAAAAGCATTGCAGCAATCTAAAAAAGCTGGGCTCGCAAGATTTGTTCTCCGCAGCAGTGAAAGCCTTTGCATTGTTCATCCGCAGAAGAATGTGCTTGTTGTTACGCGCATACGCTTTGGCCAGCAGATAAGGGATACGGAAGACCTTAATATTGCCGAAGATGTAACTGTGAGTAAAAAGGAGCTGGATGTGGGGCTGGCACTAATTAATCAGTATGCGGAAAAATTTGACGTATCTAAATTTAAGGACGAATATAACGACGAATTGCTCAAAATCATCCATGCGAAAGCTAAAGGCAAGCGGGCTACAGTTAAAAAACTAAAACCTCACGTAACCAAAAGTGACGATTTGTACGATCAGTTAATGAGTAGTCTTAAAGTAAAAAAAGGAGCTTAGATCTGCCAATATCCATTTCTAATTTGGTGCTGTCAGGTAAAGCTTGATACACTGCCGTTTAAGTCTTAAAATATCCGGCTCATGTTGAACGAGTAATATTTTTTCGTAATTAATTAAGTACTGCCGTGCCTAAATTAATTCGAAATTTAATTTTTCATTTATAAGTCGAACTATAGAAAAAAAATTTCGGCAACCTTAAATGTTAAATATTCGTATCAGTACAGTATGAATAAACGGCTTCTTTTCATTCTCATGATAATGGCTTTTTTTGCGCAGGGCTGCAAGCTGGATCCGCCTTTGTATGGGCCGCCACCGAAAGAAGATTGGTCCTTAAGCTATCAGCCCGTAAGTAATGGATCTTATTGGAAATACACAATAGATCAGGCCGGAGTGGCTCAGGATTCTTCCGTGCTTACAGTTACCGGCGACAAACCTGTATTTAATGGCAAAGAATACCATACAATTTACGCAGATACTAAGCATAGAAAGGGTAATGGTTATTGTTACTCCGATAAGAATATAATCACTACGAGGCAGGCTAACGTTTCCTACAATGGGCAAGTAACGGAAATTAAGTATTACGATGATACTATTCCAGTTGGCGGTAGTTGGGAAGAAAATATAACCGATGATGGAACGCTAAATGGCGTCCCGGCCAGAATGATTGGTACCTTGGTAGCTAAAGATTTAACCCGCACTGTCCATGGCATAAATTTTCCCAGAGTCGCACATACAAGGCTGCTGCTACAGCAAGACTGGGGAGAAGGCTGGGAAACCTTCGCAACCTATGACTATTATATGAACATGGGTATAGGCGTAATTGAGAACGTGGGAGTACAAGCCGATGGTACGGACCTTGGAAAAATTCGTATTTACGACTATTCGATTAAATGAAGCGCCAGATATGCTTTAAAGGCCATCATCGGCTAACCTAGTCTCAACGTCAGTTCAGCACCGTACTGCTTAAACTTGTACTGTTTTTCATTCGTCAATATTCAAAAATCCTACAGTCTAAGGAGAAATAAGCTTCATTGATTACAAATTTTAAGGGTAGACAGTTAAAGGAGCGGTGGTTCGTAAGTTTTTTAATTAAGAATTAAACGTTGGCATGGTGGTTGTATGTAGTTTACCAAACAATAACAAAACTACCATGGAAACTACATCAGAAAAAGCAATCGAAGTATTAAACGACTTAATAGAAATCAATAATGACCGGATAGACGGGTTTAACCGTGCTTCAAAGGACTTAGGCGAAGGCGATGCTGATTTAAAAGCTGTATTTGACAAATTTGCGAGCGATAGCCGCCAAAATGTACAGGAATTAAGCAGCGCTGTTGGCCAGGCAGGTGGCGAAGTTGAAACTGGTAACTCTGCATCCGGCACTATTCACCGTGCTTGGTTAGATGTTAAGGCTACTTTTAGCGGTCATGATCGTAAGGCTGTATTATCAGAGTGCGAGCGTGGTGAAGATGCAATTAAAAAAGCATACCGCGATGCTTTATCAGAAGTTAACGGTTTATCAGTGGCGCAGAGCCAGTTAATTGCTCAACAGCAAACAGCTATCAATGAAGGCCATGATAAAATCAAAGCTTTAAGGGATGCGCAAGTATAATATCCAACACTAGATAAAAATAGCCGCTTCGTTATTGTACGGAGCGGCTTTTTTATTGCATAAATGTGTGTAATTTTAAAACTACAATTACGTTTTAATCGTATATTTGTAATGGTTATAAATAATATTCCCATACTAATTAGAATCCTGTGATCATATTAATATTCTTTCTCGCACACTGGTTTTTATCATTGTTTTTTCAAACTTTTTTTCTGCACAGGTATGCTTCGCACAAGATGTTTACCACGCCGAAAGTTTTTGAACGCCTGTTTTACTTCATGACGTATTTATTCCAGGGGTCATCGTTTTTAAATCCACGTGCTTATGCTATAATGCACCGCGAACACCACGCATATAGCGACACCGAAAAAGATCCACATTCACCACACTTTTTTACTGATGTGTTTCAGATGAGCTGGTATACTGCTATTAGCTATAGAATGCATGAAAAGCGGTTAAAAGATCCGGAGGAACGTTTCATGGGCAATTATCCTGAATGGAAGTTTTTGGATTATATAGGATCATCTATCGTATCCCGTTTAATTTTTGGCGGCTTATATATCGCCTTTTATGTATTTTTTGCAACACAATGGTGGATGTTTTTATTATTGCCAATCCATTTTATGATGGGGCCTATCCATGGTGCTATTGTCAACTGGTGCGGCCATAAGTATGGTTATGCTAACTTTGATAACAACGACAAATCAAAAAACACTACCCCATTTGATTTTTTAATGTTAGGCGAACTTTTTCAGAACAATCATCACAAGCGCCCAAACAATGCCAATTTTGGCGCAAAGTGGTTTGAGATAGATCCAGTTTATCCGGTAATGAAACTAATGCACTGGGCGAGAATAATCAGGCTACGAAAGGCATACTTATAGATTCAAACACAATGTTTAAATAACTGAAAAGACGGAACTTCGGAAGAGGTCCCGTCTTTTTTGCTTTACCAGTTTAATTTGTTTGCTGCATGTTGTTTCTTACCAACTTTTATCTTCTCGTAAAAGGCCTATATTTGCACTTTATAAAAATCTATAATGAAAGTATCGGTATTAGCGGAAAATTTAAGCGGGTCGGAGATCATCAAGATAGCCGGTGAAATAAATGAGTTAAAAAAGCAGGGACAGAATATTGCAAATTTGACTATCGGTGATTTTGATTCAAATATTTATCCGATCCCTGCCGAACTGAAAGAAGGTATTATAGAAGCCTATAACAATAACCAAACTAATTATCCACCTGCTGATGGTATGTTAAGTCTGCGCGAGAGTGTTGCGGGCTTCCTTAACAACAGGATGGGGCTGGATTATGATCCTAATCAAATTTTAATTTCAGGCGGTTCACGGCCACTAATTTATTCAGCCTATCTGGCTCTGGTTGATCCGGGCGACTGGGTGGTATTCCCTGCGCCATCATGGAACAATAATCACTATTGCGATTTGACAGGGGCCGAGGCCATAATTGTGCCTACCCGTGCAGAAAATAATTTTATGCCCACAGCAGACGAACTGCGTCCGCATTTAAAAGGCGCTACATTGCTGGCATTGTGTTCTCCCTTAAACCCGACAGGGACCATGTTCAGTAAAAAGGATCTGGAGGAGATCTGTGATTTGGTAATAGCCGAAAATGCTAGCCGTCCGGCTGATCAAAAACCATTATACTTACTTTACGATCAAATCTATTCTCAACTTACTTTCGGATCTTACCAGCATTATGATCCGGTTACCTTGCGCCCTGAACTAAAGGATTATACCGTATTTGTTGATGGAGGCTCTAAATGCTTTGCTGCAACAGGCGTTAGGGTAGGCTGGGGATTCGGACCTGCAGGTATCATTAATAATATGAAAGCAATTGTTGGCCACATGGGCGCTTGGTCCCCAAAAGCCGAGCAAGTTGCCATGGCCGCGTATCTGAAGAATGAAACCTTTGTTGATGCCTACTTAGATCAGCTTAAAACAAATATTCAGGCCAGCTTAAGCACATTACACGAAGGCATTCAGCAGCTAAAGGCCGATGGTTTTAGCATCGATTCTATCGAGCCAATGGGCGCCATCTACTTAACTGTAAAAGTTGACTATATTGGCAAAACCACAGTTGAAGGCAAGGTGCTGGCAAATTCTGCCGATGTAAATTTTTATCTGATAAAAGAGGCAGGCGTTGCATTAGTACCATTCTCTGCATTTGGCACGGGCGATGAAATTAGCTGGTTCCGCGCATCAGTAGGGGCGAGTACCCTTCAGGATATACAGGAGCTGTTGCCGAGAGTAAGAACCGCATTGGCAAAATTGGTGTAAGCCCACTCCAATCCCATAGCGATCGGATCTCAACTGGTTAAGATACTCCATTAAGGCCTTTCTTTCGTAGGAGAATTGTGTGGGGCAAACCTACGCCGCATCCGAAAGATACTTTACCAGGCTCCTTTTTGCTACCGGCAACAACGTTTGCTCCAACGGGAAACTGATATCGCTTTGCACATAATAAACAGCTAGGTTTGGCAAGTGCCTGCGTTGCCGGATGAGATCCAGTTTAACCGATTCTGGTGTGGTGGTGATGCTTTGTTCATAACTATTTACAAATTGCACGTTAATACCCCGGAACTGATCGTTTTTATTTTCAAAAATGGTTAGCTGGTATTCATAAATTAAATTGGTTCGTTCGCGTCCATTGCGCAATGCGAAATAGCCATGGTGCGGCATGAGTGGTACCAGCCCAACCGGGCCAATTTTTAATTGGCTCTCTACAAAATCATAGATCTCCCTACCGGTTTGCATTGCAGGGCTCATCTTATCCAAAGCATAATGGATAATGCTTTCAATCTCTTGCATAGAATTATCATCCTGAACAATTTTTTGGTAAGTAAGCTTCACTGCGGCTATATCTGCCTGAGTAAGCCGTTGCGGAAATGCCTGCTGTATTGCTGATTTATTGTTTTTAAAATCCAGCAGGTTATTGTAGTGAAATACCAGGTCGCTTAGGTTAGGGTATAGCTTGGTTTTATCAAAATGGCGGTTGATCTCTTGCAGGTAATTTAGCAAAATGTATTTTTTGTGTTCAAAATCTATTGAACCTTCTATGAACCAGTTAATGCCTAATGATCCCATATTTAAAACGATTTTACAATTAGCTTAAATTAAATAAAAAACGTCAATTTGTAAAATGCAACCAGGAACGCTTTTTTTAATCCCCGTACCCCTTGCCGATGAGGCCGCCGCAAAATCTTTTACCCCTTACCTGGTAGATACCATTAATGTGGTAAAAGAATATATTGTAGAGAATGAGAAAACCGCTCGCCGCTTTTTAAAGCTGGCCGGGCTTATTAGCCCGCAAAGCGAATTGCTGATCCATGATTATGGTAAGCACAATCGTGAAAATGGTTTAAAAGAGTTTTTTACCGGTTTATTAGCAGGCCGGGATGTAGGCTTGATGAGCGAAGCGGGTTGCCCTGGTATTGCCGACCCAGGTGCCGAGATTGTTGCCGAAGCACACCGCAAAGGCATTAAAGTAGTGCCTTTGGTAGGGCCAAGCTCGATATTGCTGGCTTTGATGGCATCCGGCTTTAACGGCCAAAGTTTTACTTTTCATGGTTACATCCCTATCGATAAAGTTGAGCGGGCCAAAAAGATAAAGGAAATGGAGAGCCTGGCCGAAAATAACAAACAAACACAGCTATTTATAGAAACGCCATTTCGTAATGATAGCATGCTGGATAACGTGTTAAAAGCCGCAAAGCCGCAAACTAAACTTTGTATTGCCTGTGATATTACCGCTCCAACTGAATTTATTAAAACAATGACTATTGCCGAATGGAAAAAGCAGGTGCCTGATCTGCGGAAACGCCCGGCTATTTTTCTGATCTTTCATCCCTGATCATAGATGATAGCACTGCCGCAACATACATCTGCTCTCATCGTTGGCGCCGGCCCGTCCGGCCTGATGATGGCTGCTCAACTGTTGCGTTATGGTATTATACCCACTATAATAGATACAAGAAAAGGGCCAACTAATCAATCAAAGGCTTTAGCGGTACAGGCGCGTTCACTGGAGATTTACCGCCAAATGGGGGTGATTGATAAGGTTATCAGCGGAGGAAAAAGAGCCGCCGGGGCTTCGTTTAGTCTCGATGGTGAAGCCTTTGCAACACTTGGATGGGACAGTATCCAACAAACCGAAACTCCGTTTCCGTTTGTGTTTTTTTACCAGCAAAGTAAAAACGAACGCCTGCTGCTGGATTTTCTGACGCTTAATTGTTGCCCGGTTTACTGGCAAACTACACTTATTTCTTTTAAACAAAATCCTGGTAGTGTAGAGGCACAACTGCAAACAGTTGATGCCAATGAAACAATTACCTGCGATTATGTGGTAGGTGCAGATGGTGCGCACAGCGTTGTTCGTAAGCAATTAGGCATCCCCTTTACCGGTGATACGTATCAGCATAAATTTTACCTGGCAGATGTTCAGATAAACAGTACGCTTCGTCCCGACTATGTGCAGCTATTTATGTCGAAAAAATATTTCGCTGGTTTTTTTCCAATGCCAGAGGAACAATCGTTCAGGATAGTGGGCAGTATTCCCGATGAATTGGAGAATAAGGAAGACCTGCAGCTGGAGGATGTTTTGCCACACTTAAACAAAATCACCGGTATCGAAATAGCTGTATTGCATAATAGTTGGTTCACGCTATACAAGCTGCACCACCGCGTGGCCGAGAAATTTTTTGATCACCGGTGCTTTTTAGTTGGAGATGCCGCACACATCCATTCGCCAGTTGGCGGGCAGGGAATGAATACCGGTTTGCAGGATGCATACAATCTGGCCTGGAAACTGGCCGGCGTGTTACATCATCAAATAGCGCCTAAAATATTACACAGTTATGCGGATGAGCGAATGCCCCTGGCTAAAGACTTACTAAACTCTGCCGACCGGATCTTTAATGTCATCACCTCGAGAAACTTTTTCAGCAACCTGTTTAAACGATTTGTAATGCCCGCGGCGCTGAATTACGTTTGGAAGAAAGAGAAATTCCGAACTGAATTTTTTAAGCGGATCTCGCAAACTGGCATTAATTACCGGAATAGCAGGCTTAATTTGCATCTCAGCCATAATACGCAAATAAAAGCGGGAGATCGCCTGCCCTACCTGGAGATCTATGACGAAAAGAAACAAGAGACGACCGATATTCATGCCTGGTGCAGCAAGCCTGGCTTTACTTTAATTACTATCGGCATCATCCAGGAACAATACCTGTTTACCCTGGCTAAGTGGATAACACAGCGGCATAATGGGGTTATCAATTTTTTTCACCTGCCGCCTTCTGATAAAAATCAGCATATTCTTGATAAATTTGAGGTCCGTCCCGGTCATCGAAAAGCACTCATTATACGCCCGGATATGTATATCGGTTATATTAATGATGCGATAGATATCGAACTAATGGATAACTACCTCGTGGATGTGGTAGGGTTTGTGGGATAGCCATAGCTTTCTCAAGCTAGCTAGGAAAAGTTGCAATTGATCTCAATAAAAATAGCCCCGGCTCTGTTTCCAAAAACCGGGGCTTGGGGGAATTATAATATATTGATTTGATTAATGAATAGTCCGGGCCATGCGGAAGGTGCCAGCAGCATCAAATGCTATCATATATTTGGTGTTGTTTACCGTTATGAACACATCGTAACCTTGTAAAGCACCTGTCTTAGTACTGATGGCAAAAGCTTTGTTAAATACATAGCCGGCATAAGTAGTGGTCAAATAATTAGTTACGGAAGCAGGGATAGCAGCTTCTGTAATTGAGGCTACTTTTCCATGATGATCATCTATCAAAGCGCGTTTAATCAAACTGCCTGCGGAAGTAATGGCGGTTGCGTACAAGCCATTGTTTTTGCTAACTAATACGTAGGTGCTATCGTGCGTTACGAATGCATGCAACAGCGTATCGGCTGCGTAACTGCCCGTAAAGAAGGTTTTCACTTTTACAGGGATAGCCGATAACGCCAGGGTATCTTTACCCGGTCCGCCTCTGTCGCCAAATGGGCCGCCCGCATGAAAACGCCTGTCGTGTTTTAAATCATCGCCTATCCGTTGTTCTAATACGCTCACAAATGTGCCGTCTGTTTTAAATTTCAGACCAACGAAATTTCCATTGTATTTTATAACTACAATGTAATTGGTTACAACACTCAGGCTGTCCTTAACCGAAAACGCTTTGGAAAACGTATAACCCGAATAGTTAGCTGTTAGATAGGTGCCAATTGCCGCAGGTAACGCGCTCAATGCAACGGAATCCTTTTTGCCATGCTTGCCCATGCAGCCCACTACATAGAGGCTATCCGTAGTTCCGCTTGCGCTGATAGCTGCGATTGCGATAGCGCCTGTTGAAGCTACAGCTGTCGCCAAGGCATTACTTGCTGTGTTCGTAGTGGTGCTTTTAACGGCATCTTTTGTACATGATGCCAGCATGCTCACGGCTCCCAGCATCAATAAACTGTAATAGATAATTTTGCTTTTCATGATTATTAATTTGTTGTTATTGGTTTCCTTATTCAATGATCTTTTACGCGTTATCACGAGGCCATTAAATAGTCCATGCGTGAGGCAAACAGGCTAATATCAAGGGGCTTTACAAATAGGGCATCGCACTTGTAAGCTTCGGCGCGGATCTTTTTAGATTTATAGGCCGTAACCACAATGATGGGGACGCTGGTAAGGTTAAGGTCTTGTTTAAAATCCTCGCAAATTTCCAGGCACTCGTTATTTAGCAGCAGGTAATCTAAAATAATCAGGTCGGGTTTAAGGTCTTTGGCTTTGTCGTAAACCGCATTAGGGTCATAGGTAACGTGGATCTCGAAGTTGCCCAGATAAGCCAGGTCATCTACAACTGATAGCAGCCGGTTATCCTTATCCAGCACAAGAATGTGTTTTTTGTCCTCAAAGCCTTTCATAATCGTTTAATTAATTTGTGTGGCTAAGTTGCAGTTTTGCGCAGTGCGGCGTTGTAGAGTGTCGTTAAATGGCTGTAATGTATCGACTAATTGTCTTTCCTAAAAAAGCAGTGAAATTTCTTTATCGATGCAGTAATAGCCAGACAATCATAATGTTAACAATCTTAAAATCTTTTTTTAATAGGAAGTTTAAATCAGGGAGTCTTTTATACCATTTTGCTGGCTCCGGACAGATAAATAAACGATATGCTTTGCAAGAGGGGGAATTGATCTGTTGGAGTTTAAATTTAAAAATGGGGCCCGCGCAGCACACGCGGAACCCCTATGGAACTATTATAAAACAGAGAACACTTCATTGTTAAAATAGGAGGGGGGGAGAGGCAATTTAAAACACCTACATAAATTCTGCCCTCCCTGTCTCCGTATTGCCTTCCTGGTTATTTTAAAGTAAATACCTCTAACGCTATATCTTTGGTGCCTTGTCTACCCGATGAAGGCCCCGGCAGTTTGCCACTATTTGTTGATAAAGCTGGTTGGTTACCAACTTGGGGTGGCGCTACGCTTGGCCCACCAAGCGGCTGAACACCCATGCTTCCGCCTGCGCCCCCGGCTATATAAATTTTATGTTCGTAAACGGTGCCGCCTGCACCATTCCGCGCTTCGTTTAAATCGCCGGTTTTAACCCATTCTCCGCCTTTGGCAGGGTCGTAACAGTAGGTATCTTTCCGGGCGGCATTTGGCTCGTTGGCAGTGGCCCGCTCGCCGCCAATGTAGTAAATTTTACCATCGAGGTTAACTGCCGTGCCGCCGCCGGTACCCATTGGTAACCTGGCTGGTAATGTGCTCCACATCCGGCTCTTAAAATCATAGCAATCAACACTAAGTTCTACTTTGCTAAAAAAAGCCATAAAGTTATTTGGCTCATGGTAGCTTGTGTTTCGCCCACCAATTACATAAAGCCTACTGCCTGCTACTACAGCCGTGGCATGATCGCGGATATGAGGAGCATCTTGCAGCTTCTTCCAGGTTTTTTTAACCGGGTTATATTCATCAAACATCGCATTGGTGCCGCTGCTGTGCCCATTGGTGATGCCACCCACCAAATACAGTTTACCGTTATATTCTGCAGCGCCTGCTCCGCCCCGCCGCCGGTCTACAGGAATTTCTATGCCCTTCTCCCAAACATCATACTTCGTATCATAAGTGTAAATGTTTGTTATCGGTATCTGATCAGGGAAGCTGCCGCTTGTGAATGCGCCCAATACATATAATTTATATTGAAATTCAACCGATTGAAAATGATTTAATGCAATCGGCGCTAAAGCTTTTTTATTCCAGGTCTTTGGGAGCATGTCAAACGCTTCTACCTCTATTGCTGGTCCGTCGCCGCCCAACAGATACAATATCCCGTCAGAACTGGCCAGGCTGCATTCGCTACGGCCCGCAATTTTGTTTTTGGTAACAAACGGCTCCCAACTGCCCCCACGTTTTTGCTGAGCAAACGCGGTAGCAGCCACAAAAAAAATGAAGCAATAAAAGGTAGCCGCTTTTTTCATACATTTCATCAGTAATTGTGTAAAGAGTTATATAGCTGTATTTTATGACAGACTATGGTACTCTTTACATTTACTACGTCTAAAAGTAAAGCGTGATGGAGGTAACGTTATTAGGGTATCGGTAAACAGGGAATTTGTGTCGATGACGGCGGGCTAAGAGAGCCTGTTTTGAAAATTTGTTTAGCCGTGAATGGTTTCGCCTTTACCGTAGTTTTGGATCACCAGCGCTTCAAAAGCCAGGAACTCTTTCCAGCGCTTGTCAACATCAATTTCTACCGCATGTTTTTTAGCCAGGCGCAGAAACATAGCGTAGTGAGTAGCTTCGCTTACCATCAGTTCGTAATAGAATTCTGAGAGGGCCTTATCGTTGATGTTTTCAGACAGTACTTTAAAACGTTCGCAGCTACGCGCTTCGATCATTGCCGAGAACAAAAGCCGGTCGATCAGTTGTGCTTCGCGGCCACCACCTATGATGATGAATTTGCGAAGTTCGTTCACATAATTATCCTTGCGTTCTTTACCCAAAGTAAAGCCACGCTGTAATAAGATCTCGTGCACGCGTTTGAAATGATCCATTTCCTCCTGTGCCAGGGCTATCATTTCCTGTACAACATCGCTTAGGTTGGGGTTTTGTACAATTAGCGTTATAGCATTAGTAGCCGCTTTTTGCTCGCAATAGGCATGATCGGTTAATAGCTCTTCAATATTGCTTTCTACTACATTCTTAACCCACAGCGGATCGGTTGGGAGTTGTAGTTTCAGGATGGTTTTATCGCTCACAGCGCAAAGATAAGATATGGAGGCGAGAGGTAAAAGATTAAGGGCAAACAGGCTAGGACAAATGCTTTTTATTTGGGCTGTTAGTCGGTGAAGATTGCGCCGTTAGCGCTTATCCGTTAATACACCTTAATGGCTTTAATTATAGATAATAAATAAGCCTAAACGAAATATTCGTTTAGGCTTAACGTTACCCAAATTGTCGTAGTTTAACTAGTTATAAATTTAGATTATTATAAATTAGATGTGAGGCGTTAACCGTCCAAGGATGGCCGTTAGGGTCAACACTAACATTTATGCCAGTACCTGATGCTGTATCTGTCCAGCCGGTTCCATTCCATTTCGAGATTTTACTACCCCCTGTAGGAGATGAAATAGTAGTTCCTGAAATATATACAACGTTATTTCCGCCAATTCCAATGTCAGTGGCTGTACCCGGCATTTGTGTCCATGTACTACCATTATATTTGTAAATTAAGTGTGATTTATTTACTACCCAGGGTGTCCCGTTCGCATCAACAGCTATCCTAACACCGGCAGCACCAGGCATTACCACCCACGCACTTCCATTCCATTTTAAAATTCTGAAACCGCCAGTAGGTGATACGGTAGTCGTGTCAGTTATAAAAACCGAACCATTGGCACTAATACCGATGTCTGTAGCAGTGCCCGGCATAGGCGTCCATGTGCTGCCATTATATTTATATATTAAATGCGATTTATTTACCACCCATGGTGTGCCTTGAGGATCAACAGAAATATTGACCCCAGCGGCGCTAGGCATTACTGCCCATTCGCTTCCACTCCATTTTAGAATTCTGAATCCCCCGGTAGCTGAAACTGTCACAGTATCCGTTATAAAAACAGATCCGTTGGCTCCAATTCCAATATCCGTGCCTGACCCAGGTAATTGCGTCCAGTTATCAGTTGACAAAGATATGGCAGTAATTTGTTCTTTAGGCGAATTTGCAAGTGCGGTAGCGGAGGAAGTTTGTGATTTCTGATCTTCTTTTTTGCATGCTGTAAAAAGCTGTGCAACAATCATTGTGGATAAGATGAACGATAGGTTTTTTTTCATATAATATTTAATTTATGGATAACCTTATAAACATAAGTAAAATATAGGTTACGAAGATTAATTAAATATTAAATAATTAATTAGTAATAATTAAAAATAAAAAATCGATTGTTCAGACCAAGTTTTTTACATTGTTTTTTTTAAAGGTTAGTATAAACGAGTATCAAATTTAGCGTTCAATAAACTACTCTATACACATATCCATATTTAGTCTTAATATATAACCCGGCAAAACTAAGTTGATATAACTCGTATTCAATGCCGTATTATTACGCAAATGATAATAAATAGATAATAGTAAATTTTCTGGGCAAAGAAAGTGGTCTTAATTAAGTTTTCTATTATATTATAATTTAATTGCATTTCTCGTAGTGCAAATCTTTTAGAATCTTTTATTGTTAATCATAAATTTCTTTCAAATCTCGCTATGCGATTTTTGAGTAAACTAATTCAACTCCAATTATCAATTTCTGCATCTAATTCTTCCTAGGTTAACAACTCCCCCTTTTTAAATTGTTCTTTGGGAATTTCGATTTTCTTTAGCAAAAGTATTTCTCCCACAATATCATCTACCACAAACGTATCCCGCATATCGTTAACGAGCGCTTATACCTTATCTTTTGTCAACATAACTCATCCATATTTGTGTAAAACTACAAACTACTTATACAGACTCTTGCTCTCTATAAACTTCAAAACAGGATCTGGTACAAAATATTGCACGTTCTTTTTTTCTGCGATGGATTTACGAATGAATGTTGCCGATAGTTCCATCTGCGGGGTCATCGTAATTGTAACGGAGGGATGGGAGGCAAATTCGGCATTTTCATAGCCGGGGCGAGGGTAAACAAAAATTTGGTAATCGCGGAGGATGAGGCGATAGTTTTTCCATTTATGTAAAGTGCCCAGGTTATCAGAACCCATTATGAGGACAAACTCATGCTCTGGAAATTTCTCCTTTAAATGAGCCAGGGTATCAATAGTGTAAGATGGCTGCGGGAGCTTCAACTCCACATCGCTAACACCAATATTGGAGGCATTTTCAGTAGCCAGTTTGGCCATTTCCAGCCTGTCGTAAGTATTGATTAGATCCCCGTACTTTTTCAAGGGATTTTGAGGAGATACCACCAGCCAAACCTTATCGAGGGCGGTGTGGTTAGCCATATAGTTGGCAATTATTAAATGCCCTATATGTATGGGATTGAACGAACCGAATAGTAAGCCTATTTTCATGTGCCCCCTAACCCCCTAAAGGGGAAATAATATGTGATTGTAAAGCCCCGGGTCCTAACGAGTATCAGGAGCTCCCCTTTCAGGGGGCCGGGGAGTTAATAAAATCGGTCACCAGCTTCTCAGCTTCCGCGCACGCCGTTTCAAGATCGTAATTTTTAAGGATAATATCAAATTGAGGAGCGTAGTTTAATTCTTTTTCTGCTTTTTCAAACCGTTCTTTTAGTTTTTCGGCACTATCGGTGCCACGGCCGGTAAGGCGTTCTATCAAAACTTCCAAAGAAGGGGGTTGTACAAAAATCGCCAGGGCCTGATCCTGATATTTGCGCTTTAGGTGCATGCCACCTTCCACATCAATATCAAAAATTACGGTTTTCCCTTTTGCCCAGATCCGTTCTATTTCGGTACGAAGTGTGCCGTAAAACGTACCGGTATAAACTTCCTCAAATTCAACAAACTGTTTCTTGGCTATGCGGTGTGTAAACTCGGGTAAACTTATGAAGTAGTAGTCTTTACCGTGCTCCTCATCGCCTCGTGCGGTTCTTGTAGTGGCCGAAATTGAAAATTCCAGGTTCGGCACCTTGCCGAGCAAATGATGTACAATAGTTGTTTTACCCGCGCCCGATGGAGCTGAAAATATAATGAGTTTACCTTCGGTCATTAGTTTATGAATTCGTTAGTTCAGTTTGGTAATAGTTTATTGGTGATAAGTTCGCTACGCAGAACATTAACTAATAAAATATTAAACCACCTAACTATAATACGTTTAAAAGTTGTTCTTTAATTTTTTCAAGTTCTTCTTTCATGCCTACCACTAATTTCTGCATGTTGGCATCGTTGGCCTTGGAGCCTAGCGTATTTATCTCGCGGCCTATTTCCTGGGAGATGAAACCTAGCTTTTTACCGTTTGCGTCTGCATTTTTCAACGTTTCGATAAAATAATCGCAGTGCGCTTTTAAGCGGATTTTTTCTTCAGTGATATCCAGCTTATCTATAAAATAGATTAATTCCTGCTCAAATCGATTCTTATCAATGCTTTCTGCACCCACCGCTTCCGCTAGAAAGTTATTTAAACGCTCACGGATGACCGGCACACGCTTTGGTTCTTCTATCTCAACCAGTTCCAGGTTTTTCAGAATGATACCGATCCGCATTTTGATATCCTGCTCAAGCACATTCCCTTCATCACTGCGGAACTGTTGGAATGCAGACATAGCCTGGTTAAATGTTTTCTCTACCAGCTTCCATTCATCTTCCGAAACCGACTCCTCTTCAAACTTGACTACCTCTGGTAAACCCAAAGCCAGTTGTAATAAATTGCCGGTTGGTTCGTTCAATTCGTCGCTTACTGATTTCAACTGATTGTAATAATGTTTCAGCAATTCGCGGTCAATACCGGCTGCCTTTACATCGGCAGCATTGGCCTGCTCGGTATTGATAGATAAATTTACTTTACCGCGCTCAATTTGTTTACTGCAATCGTTACGGAGCTGAAATTCTTTTTCGGAAAAAATTTTAGGTAAGCGTAAGGATAGTTCTAAGAATTTACTGTTCAGGGATTTAATTTCGACGGTATATTTTGTTCTGCCCGAATCGAAGCTGGCAATTCCATACCCTGTCATGGATTTTATCATGTGCAAAGATAGCCTTTTTAGAAAGATGTGAGAAATGAGATTTGAGGTAGCATTTATCTGCATATCTGCACATTTGGAATCTGTACATCCGCTTTTAACACTTTTTCACAATTCAAGTCATTTAATAGCGATAAGTTTGTAGCATATATATTTATGCCCTTTACCAAAACCATATTGTTCGCGTTGCTGCTGTTACTTTGCTCGGCTTTTGCCATGGCACAAGATGCAAAAGGTACCTTGTACCGTAAGATCTCTAACGATAGATTGGCCAATGTTGTGGTGACAAACCTTAACAACCGGGCAATAGCCATGACTGATATTTATGGTAATTTTTCCATTAAGGCAGCCTTAAACGACACCCTGCAGTTTACCACAAACGATTATACGCCTCAAAAGCAGATGTATACCGGATACAGTATGATTGTTTATATGCAACCGCAAATAAAGCTGGGAGAGGTTACCGTACGGGGCCAGACAAAAAAACAGGAACTAAGCGAAATTATGCAGGCCTACCGTAGCAAAGGGCTTTACTATGATGGAAAACCTCCCGTAACTGTGTTTTTGCCGATTGGTGGTTCGCCACTTACCGGTTTACGCGAATTGTTTAGTAAGGATGCAAAGAATTTACGCCGTTTTGCAAAGTTTCAGAAAAATGAATTGGAAGCTAGCGAAGTTGACCGGCGTTACAATAAATTAGTGGTGATGCGGGTAACCGGGGCAAAAGATACTACCGAGGTTTTAAAATTCATGGATTTTTGGCGCCCATCCTATGAGGACCTAAAAGTTTGGGGAGACTACGATCTCATTAAACAAATAAAAGCCAAGTTTGAATATTACCGTAAAGAAGGGGACAGGGTAAGTTTACCTAACTTGTATTAAGCTCCTCATGATCTGTTGAAAGGAGAACAGCTTTTAGCCATGAGTATTTTACTTTTATACCCGCTTCAGGTGTCGGTAGACTTTAGATCCCTAAGGCTGCACAAGCTTTCTCGGCCGCCAGCTTTTCAGCATTCTTTTTACTGAATTCCTTACCACTACCCATTACTTCTCCATCTACGGTAGCTTGTACGGTAAATAGTTTTGTGCTTTCGCCCTCCTGATTAATCACCACATCAAAGCTAATGTCCTTACCATGCCGTTGGCACCATTCAATCAGCTTACTTTTAAAATTTGTTTCGGTTTGCTCCAGGGTGTGGATATCAATATGGGATTTGATGATGTGGTTAATCAAAAAATTCTTCGTGAAATCATAACCTTTATCCAGGTAAACAGCGCCTATCAGCGCTTCAAAAGCATCGCCGAGTAAAGAACCCTGCCTGCCGGAATTTAGAATTTTGGTATCAAACTCTATCAGTTTATCAAAACCCAGTTTTTTACCCAATGCGTTAAGGTTAACCCGGCTTACTATTTTTGATCGCAACTCGGTTAAAAACCCCTCGTCCTCGTAGGGATAAAGTTTAAAGAGCACCTCGGCTACAACACTGCCTAATACGGCATCACCCAAAAACTCAAGACGCTCATTGCTATTCTTTACGCCTTTTTTTATGTTTTGGGCTACAGATTTATGCCGGAATGCCAAACGGTATAAAGACAAATTGCCCGGTACGAAACCGAGCAAATTCTTTAAAACCTTAACATATTTTCTGTTTGGGGATATATATAGCTTGTAGAAGCGACTAATAGGCATCCAGAATTTTATTGCTGATATTTTTTAAATATCACTGATGCGTTGTGGCCACCAAAACCAAAACCATTGCTTTGCGCTATATTAACTTCTCGCTTTTGAGCAGTGTTAAAGGTAAAGTTGATTTTAGGATCAAAGGTTGGATCATCTGTAAAGTGATTGATTGTTGGCGGTATAATATCGTTTTTAAGCGCTAAAATAGACGCGATAGCTTCAACGGCGCCAGCAGCACCAAGTAAATGGCCCGTCATGGATTTAGTTGAACTGATATTAATTCGATAAGCATGCTCACCAAAGGCATCCTGGATAGCTTTTACTTCCTGCGGATCGCCGATTGGGGTTGACGTGCCATGTACGTTAACATAATCGATATCTGCAGGGGTTAAGCCCGCATCTTCCAACGCTGCTTTCATCACTAATGAAGCACCCAATCCATCAGGGTGGGGAGCCGTCATGTGATATGCATCAGCACTCATGCCGCCGCCAACCATTTCAGCATAAATCTTGGCACCGCGTTTTATGGCGTGGCCTAATTCTTCTAAAATTATGGTGCCTGCACCTTCACCGGCAACAAAGCCGTCACGATCAAGGTCAAAAGGCCGTGAGGCAGTAGCAGGGTCGTCATTACGTGTGGACAGCGCATGCATTGCGTTAAAACCACCGATACCAGCCTCGTTTATGATTGCTTCAGACCCACCGCTGATAAACATATTAGCTTTACCCAAACGGATATAGTTAAATGCATCGATAAGTGAATTATTAGACGAAGCACAAGCAGACACAGTAGTGAAGTTTGGCCCTCTTAAACCGTATTTGATAGAAATATGGCCAGGGGCGATATCCGCTATCATTTTGGGGATAAAGAAAGGATTGAATTTTGGGGTGCCATCACCTTTAGCAAAATTCACTACTTCATCCAAAAATGTTTTTAAACCGCCAATGCCCGATCCCCAGATAACGCCGATGCGGCTGGTATCCAGTTTTTCAAAATCAAGGCCTGCATCCTTAACCGCTTCTTCTGTAGAGAATAAAGCATATTGCACAAAGGGATCAAGCTTACGGGCTTCTTTTCTGCCCAGAAAGCCTTCCGCGTCAAAATTCTTTACTTCGCAGGCGAATTTGGTCTTGAACTTAGAAACGTCAAAACTCTTAATAAAGGCAGCGCCGCTTACCCCATTGATCAAACTATCCCAATATTCGGGGACAGTGTTACCAATTGGAGTAAGCGCTCCAAGCCCGGTTACTACAACTCTCTTAAACTCCATTTAATAGTTTTAAAAGGAGCTTATTTAACGTTTTTCTCAAGGTAAGCAACAGCCTGACCTACAGTACCGATGGTTTCCGCCTGATCGTCAGGAATTGCAACGTTAAATTCTTTCTCAAACTCCATGATTAGTTCCACGGTGTCTAAAGAGTCAGCACCAAGATCGTTGGTGAAGGAAGCTTCAGGTGTAACTTCACTTTCGTCAACACCCAGTTTTTCTACGATAATAGCTTTTACTCTTGAAGCGATATCAGACATAGTCTTACGTTTTTAATGATTAATAAATTTTCAGTGCAAAGAAAAATAAATAATGTTAAATATCAAATCTAAAAACTTAGCATAATTTATAGAACAATATTTTAATGCAAAGGTTTGGATTAGTAATTTTAACGCCGTAAAAGTAATGATTTTGAACAGGAAAAATTTAAAGTTTGAGATCGATTTTGATTTTATATTAATTGCGGTCACCACATCATTAAAAGATTACCGTATTTGCTACTTAATTAACAAGTGTTTAAATTTTAATTTTACACGTCAAAACGATCTGGAGCTTGATATCGGGCCTGCCGGGACCGAAGTTTTGTTCTCCATGTTCCTCTACAGTTGGGAAGCCACCGAAACAGATTTTATTTTTGTTGCTAATAAAGGATCAGAGGGTTACCTTGTGCCCGAAATGCGGCGGGCGGATTATTTCATGTTAATTAAAAATTATATAGACGAATCCGATCTTGAAAGCATAATTTCGGCCCTGAATAAGATACCGGAAGTAGTAACGGCAGTAAAGATTGATCCGAAAAAAATAAAATCAAGGGAAAATCTCTTATTTTAGCGGAAATTTAGATGTGTCAATACTACACTATTATATAGTATAAAATACAGCCCGATTAAACCTGAGAATATGAATTTTTATTATAACCGCACCAAGATTGTTGCAACAATGGGGCCGGCATCGGCTAAAAAAGACGTTTTATTGGCCATGATACGCGCCGGATTGAACGTTTGCCGCCTTAATTTTTCGCATGGTAAGCCAGAGGATCACAAGAAATTTATCGACCTGATCCGCGAAATTAATTCAGAATACAAAACTAATGTTGGCATCCTGGCCGATTTACAGGGCCCAAAGATCCGTATTGGACTGGTAAAAGATGGTGGCATCCATTTAATTAATGGTACACGCATCAACATCACTACAAAAGAATGTATTGGTGATGATAACCAGATCTACATTACTTATGAAACATTTCCGCAGGATGTACAGGCTAATGAGATTATCTTATTAGACGACGGAAAATTGCAGCTAAAGGTTATTGAAACCAACCGCCAGGATACTGTTGTTTGTGAGGTGGTACATGGCGGTATCTTAACATCTCGTAAAGGTGTTAACCTGCCAAACACCAAAGTTTCTATCCCAAGCCTTACGCCGGAAGATCTGGAGAATTTACAATACGCTTTAGCTTGGGATGTAGATTGGATCGGTCTTTCATTCGTTCGTACCGGCGCTGATATTATAGATTTAAAACGAATCATTCGCGAAAGCGGTAAAACCGCCCGCGTAATTGCCAAGGTTGAAAAACCTGAGGCGATTGATAACATAGATGAGATCATAGCTGCAACCGACGGTGTGATGATTGCACGTGGTGATTTGGGTGTTGAATGCCCGCTGGAAGAAGTGCCACTGCTGCAAAAGATGATAGCGCGCAAATGCCGTGATGCATCCAAACCGGTAATTGTTGCTACCCAAATGCTGGAATCTATGATCACCACCCCGCGCCCGACACGTGCCGAGGTGAATGACGTAGCCAACTCCGTACTGGATGGTGCTGATGCGGTGATGCTGAGTGGTGAAACATCTGTTGGTGAGTTCCCGGTTATCGTTATTGAGACAATGGCTAAGATCGTTCGTAATGTGGAAGATCTGGGGTATCCTTTCAATGCTTCCAAAGCGGAGAATCCTGATCCGGCATCTCCAAATTTCCTGAGCGATAATTTGTGCGGTAGCGCTGTTTACCTTGCAGAGCATACTAAAGCAACCGGGATCGTATCCATGACCACTTCTGGCTACACTGCTTTTGAAATCTCCAGCTACAGGCCTAAAGCCGGTACCTATATCTTTACTTCTAACAGGCAATTGTTGAATTCTTTGAGCTTGGTTTGGGGTGTACGCGCTTTTTTTTACGATAAATTGGAGAGCACAGATCAAACGATAATAGATGTTAACGAAATCCTGAAATCAGAAAACCTGATTAGAACTGGTGATGTGGTGATCAATACTGCTGCTGTACCAATTGTTAAACAAGGCAAAACCAACATGCTGCGTATTAGTGTTGTTGAATAATCGAAGTTATAAGTAAGAGGTACCATACCTTATGATTTTATAAAAATAAAAGGGTTATCGCGATGAGCGATAACCCTTTTATTTTTATGCTGTTTTTTGTTCGTGTTCGCGGTGTCTTGATTTTGAGAGCAGCCCGAACGTGCCCGAACGTGCCCGAACAAGCCCGAACATAGCCTGTTTAAGTATTAAATTGGGTATTTTGGCGGGTAGTATATAGCCCTTTTACTTTGTGAAGAAATTACATCGCTGATTTTATGCTAAGGTGCAAGCCTTAATTCACAGCCCGGTTTACCAGCTTGGTAAGTGCCGCCAGGCAGGTTTATTTTTACTTGGCCTTCTCCACATAGCTCTTCGGGTCCAGTGCAGCGGGTGCCCAGTTCTCAATAAATTCCTTTATCTTTTCTTTACTGTAACCCTTTCCTTCTTCCAGGTAGGAAGAGTTTTGTGTATTTAATCGGTTGCCTTTTGCATCCAGAATAACGAACACCGGGAAGCCGAAGCGTTGCGGATAACCCAATTCGGCCAATAGTTTTTCGTTTTTATTCTCGGGGCTCCAGTTTACATGTACTACTTCGTAATTCGCATTCAGGTAGGTATTTAACGTGTCGTTTTGCGTAACCACTCCATTAAAACGAATACACCAGGAACACCAGTTGCCGCCAATTTGCAGCAGCACATTTTTGTGCGCACCTGCAGCTTTTTTCACCGCTGCCGCTATATCTGCCTTTGCATCGGCAGCCGGATTGTACAGCTTTGGCTTTTCCTGCGCTTTGGCCGCATTAATGAGTACAAATACAGATAGGATTACAAAGAGCTTTTTCATCGTGATAATTATTGGGTTGATAGTTTAACAAAGTCCATGGTCGAACTGGTTCCATTGGTGCTTACCGGTGGAAAATAAAGCAGCAGCCTACCGGCGGTCAATACTTTTATCGAGGCTGTTTTGGTTTTTGCTGCTGTTCCGCCCGTTGATGCCGGCAAATTTAAAGTAACCGAGGAGCCTGCGCTATCATAAGTGGGCTGAATTTCATAAGTTTCATTGTTATATAAATATAACATTTGACCAAGGGCAAATTCCAGATCGCTCAGGCTGGCTTTTGTATTGGTATTGTAATCCGTTTTAATTAATGCTCCGCGGGAAAAGGTCAGCACAGTATCGGCAACCAGGTGCCACTTACCAATTAGGGTAACGGGCTCCATTTTTTCTTTTTTACAACTCAGTAACCCAACAACTAGGGTTGTTAACAAAAATGCTTTTTTCACAGGTTTTATTTAGATAGTTAGATATTTAAAGGTATGAAATTTTGCGTTCGATCCAATTTACGATATTGTTTGTTGCCCTGGGTCTATTGCCGGTTAGCTAAGGCAAAATGAAAAAAGCCGCATAAGCGGCTTTTTAAATTATTTTTTCCTGAGGAAATAGGGTGGGATCTATTCCTCCACCATTTCGCTGTTTGGGCTACTCAGTTCAGGCTCTTCGTGTTTAAAATAACGTTTTTGGTTTAGCAGGATAAATATTACACCCACAGAAATTGCTGCATCTGCAAAATTAAAAACCGGGCGGAAGAAGATAAACTCTTCATTTCCCCAGATCGGCACCCATGGCGGGAAATGCCCCGTAAGCAGCGGAAAGTAAAACATATCGATAACCCGGCCATGAAAAATTGGCGCGTACCCATATATAATACCATAAAAGGTTGAGTCGATAATATTACCTAAGGCACCAGCCAGGATAAACGCAACCATCATGATCAAGCCACGGTGGTATTTATGTTTGATCAGGTGCACCAATCCGTAACCAATACCACACACTGCAACAATACGAAATAGTGTTAAAGCCAGTTTACCCCATTCGCCGCCCAGTTCCATCCCGAAAGCCATACCGTTATTTTCGGTATAATGCAGCATACCACGGTCACCAAGGAGTTTAATCTCGCCTTGTGGAGCCAGATGATTATGCACCCATGTTTTGATGATCTGGTCCAGGAGGACAATAAATGCAGCGGTTAAGAATGGTTTAGTGTAAGCTGCCTTCATCTATTGCCTTAATTTTGCTTCCATAGTTAGCGTTGTATGCGGCACAGCACGCAAACGCTCTTTAGGGATCAGCTTGCCTGTTTCGCGGCAAATTCCATAGGTCTTGTTTTCAATTCGTACCAAAGCGGCTTCCAGTTGCTCTATGAATTTCTTCTGGCGGGCAGCTAGCTGATTGATTTGTTCTTTCTCCAAAGTGGCAGAACCATCCTCCAGTGTTTTATAAGTACCGGCGGTATCATCGGTACCGTTGGCATTTGGTGAACTTAGTGATGTGGCTAATGCAGCCAGCTCTTCTTTAGAGCTGCGCAATTTTTCTAAAAGCAGGTCTTTAAATTCCTTCAATTCTGCATCAGAATATCTTGTTTTTGCGTTTTCAGGTGTCATCTAGTTTTTTGTAATTACTATTAATATTTTATGTCCATCTATCTCCACTTCGTCACCTTCAGTAACCTGACTATCAAGCACAAGGCTTTCTGCCAAAATTTCGGCGCAAATATAGGATAAATTATTTTTCAGTGCTTCTGCGATGTAGGTATGTTCGGCAATGCGAACGTTTATCTTATCTGTAACTTCAAAATCTTTGTCTTTACGCAGGTTTTGTATACGGTTCACCAGCTCTCTTGCAATACCCTCCTCTTTCAACTCGTTGGTTATCGTAACATCCAAAGCAACGGTTAGTTTGCCTAGATTTGCAACTTGCCAGCCCGGTACATCTTCTGCTATGATCTCCACGTCAGATAATAGTATCGAGTATTTAGTATCAAGTATCAGGATAGAACCTTCAAGCTCTAATTTTCCAATCTCTTCCTGGCCAAACGCATTGATCACCGCAGCTACCTCTTTCATATCCTTACCCACCTTGGCGCCAAGTGCTTTAAAGTTTGGTTTGATCTTCTTTTTAACGAAACCTAAAGTATCGGTAATATATTCAATAGCCTTAATATTGGTTTCGGAGAGGATGAGGTCTTTTACCTTTTCAACCTGTTCCTTAAAGTTCTTATCTAATATCGGCAACAGGATCTTCCCAAGCGGGCGGCGTACCGGGATCTCTATTTTTTTACGTAGAGATAGTACAAGGGACGAGATATCCTGCGCTAAACCCATCCGCTGTTCCAGTTCTACATCTACCAAATCGGCATTATACTCCGGAAAGTAAGCCAAATGCACCGATTCGAATTCTTCTTTACCGGTAACTGAGTTCAAGTCGGTATATAAACGCTCTGCAAAGAACGGCGCAATAGGCGACATCAGTTTGCTGATGGTAATTAAACAAGTATACAATGTTTGGTAGGCCGATAACTTATCTGCTGTGCTGTCTGATCTCCAGAAACGGCGGCGGCTCAGTCGGATAAACCAGTTGCTGAAATGCACATCTACAAATTCTTGTATAGCACGGGCAGCTTTAGTGGGTTCAAAGTCGGCATAAAAAGCATCTACCTCTCCGCTCAAGGTATTTAAAAGGGAGATGATCCAGCGATCAATCTCCGGCCTGTCGGCTATGGTTATTTCAGCCTCGTCGTATTTGAATTTATCTATATTGGCGTAAAGCACAAAAAAGGAATAGGTATTGTATAGTGTGCCGAAAAACTTGCGGCGTACCTCATCCAGACCTTCTATGTTAAACTTTAGGTTATCCCAGGGCGCTGCATTACTGATCATGTACCAGCGGGCGGCATCTGCACCGTACTGGTTAATGGTTTCAAACGGATCTACACCATTGCCCAAACGCTTGCTCATCTTGTTGCCGTTCTTATCCAGCACCAAGCCGTTGCTTATTACGTTTTTAAAGGCTATCCCTTTATTACCTACTTCAGCATTGATTTCTTTGATCTCGTCGCTGGCTTCGCTCAGCATCACCGCAATGGCGTGCAGGGTGAAGAACCAGCCACGGGTTTGGTCAACACCCTCGGCGATAAAGTCGGCAGGGTAGGCCGCTTTAAAATCATCCTGGTTCTCAAACGGGAAATGCCATTGTGCATAAGGCATGGCGCCACTATCAAACCATACATCGATAAGGTCGGGCTCGCGCAGCATTTTGTTGCCTGTGGCAGATGTTAAGATCACATCGTCCACATAGGGGCGGTGCATATCTTCCAGCTTAAAACCTTCGGGCATAAAGCCAGCGGCTATAGATTTTTTGATCTCTGCATTGAGCTCGGCAATGGAGCCAATGCATTTTTCCTCACCGCTGTTTTCCTCGCGCCAGATCGGCAGCGGGGTGCCCCAGTAACGGGAGCGCGAAAGGTTCCAGTCTACCAGATTTTCGAGCCAGTTACCAAAACGACCGGTACCGGTACTTTCCGGTTTCCAGTTAATGGTTTTATTAAGCTCCACCATTTTATCCTTAACGGCTGTGGTGCGGATAAACCAGCTATCCAGCGGGTAATATAATATCGGTTCATCGCTACGCCAGGAGTGAGGGTAACTGTGCTCGTACTTCTGAACGTTGAAAGCTTTGTTCTCTTCTTTTAATTTAATAGAGATAAGTACATCCGTTGGTTTAAAACCATCTGCTGCGCGTTCCTCATCGCTGTAATATTCTTCTTTTACATACCGGCCGGCATAGTCGGTAACTTCGTCAACAAAGCGGCCCTGCTTGTTTACAAGCGGTACTTCTTTGCCATTCTCATCCTTTACCATTACCGATGGCACGTTGTTTTCTTTACATGCCCTAAAGTCATCCGCACCAAAAACAGATGCAGTATGTACAATGCCTGTACCATCTTCCGTGGTCACAAAATCAGCAGGGATCACGCGGAATGCGTTTTTCTCCAGGTCGTCATTTGTAACGTATGGCATTAGCTGGTAATAATGTAAGCCAAGCAACTGGCTGCCTTTTATTTCTGCATCAATGCGGTACGGGATGATCTTATCACCGCCTTTATATTCCTCAAAAGAGGCGCCTTCGGCTTCAGCCTTAAAATATTTTTTAACCAGATCCTTCGCCAATACAACCGCTACAGGAGTGTAAGTGTAAGGATTAAAGGTGCTGATTTTTACGTAGGTGATATTTTCGCCAACCGCTAAGGCACAGTTAGATGGCAGGGTCCATGGAGTAGTTGTCCAGGCCAGGATAAAAACATCTGTATTTACGCCTTCAAACAAAAATTCAGAATCGCTATCCCTTTTTACTTTAAACTGCGCGGTAATGGTGGTATCCTTCACCATTTTGTAGGTGCCGGGCTGGTTTAGCTCATGCGAGCTAAGGCCGGTACCAGATTTTGGCGAGTAAGGTTGTACGGTGTAACCTTTGTACAACCAGCCTTTTTTATAAAGCTGCTGCAGTATCCACCAAAGGCTTTCAATATATTCGTTTTCGTAAGTTACGTAAGGGTTTTCCAGGTCAACCCAGTAACCCATTTTTTCGGTCAGGTCGTTCCATACGTCGGTGTAGCGCATTACCTCCTTGCGGCAGGCATCGTTATACTCTTTTACGGAGATCTTTTTACCAATATCATCTTTAGTGATGCCCAAAGATTTTTCAACAGCAAGCTCAATAGGCAGGCCATGGGTATCCCAGCCGCCTTTGCGTTTAACCTGGTAGCCTTTCAGCGTTTTGTAACGGCAAAAAATATCTTTAATAGAGCGGCCCATAACGTGGTGAATGCCTGGCATTCCGTTTGCACTTGGCGGCCCTTCATAAAAGGTATACGGCTTGCTTGCCGGCCTGCTGCTTATGCTCTTCTCAAATATGCCATTCTGCTTCCAGAATTCCAGTACTTCCTTACCTGTTTGCGCCAGATTTAACTGCTTATATTCCTTGTACATCAATATGTTTAGCGTCGAATTTTAAAGGTTGCAAAAATAAGGAATTTATATTTAAAAAGGGGGAAAGTGGGTAGTTGATTTATTGTACTAACCGGGAATAGCACTCCTGAAATATATTTTTGCAAATTATGGATATAATGAGTTAATATCATTTTTTCGAATTGAAACGAGTTACATAAACCTATTTTTGAGCATTACATTTCACCGCCAGCACTACTAAAAATTTAAATTAATTCGTGAAATTCGTGTTCACGCAATTAGTAGCTGGTTGCTATCAAAACATTCCCTCCCCTTTACTATATTTGGTTTTACAAAGCCCTGATATGAAAATCAAATCCATTGCCCTTATTACTATAACAGCCGTCGCTTTATTGCCCGGCTGTTCATCGGATAAAGAAAAGAAAGCCACCAGTGATAGTGATACCGCCATGGCGGCAGATATCAAACACCACATTGCCGTTCTGGCTAATGATTCGCTTTTAGGGCGGAAACCTTTTACTGTCGGTGAGGATAAAACGATCGCCTACATCTCTGCCCAGTTTAAAAAATTGGGCCTGGAGCCCGGTAACAAGGGTAGCTATTACCAGGATGTGCCCATGGTTGAAATTGGTGCCGCCGCTGCCCCAACTATGCAAATCACCGGAAAAACGCCGCTGAGCCTTAAAATGGCGGAAGACTTTGTAGCCGCTACCAGGCAGGAACTTCCATCAGTTGATCTGAAGAATTCACCTCTTGTATTTGCCGGCTATGGCATAGTAGCGCCCGAATTTAAGTGGAACGACTATAAAGATTTGGATGTAAAAGGTAAAACGGTAGTAGTGCTGGTGAATGACCCCGGCTTTAAATCGCCGGAGAAATTATTCAAAGGCGATACCATGACTTACTATGGCCGATGGACGTACAAGTATGAAGAGGCCGCTCGACAGGGTGCCGCAGGCGTGTTGATTGTTCACCAAACCGAACCTGCAAGTTATGGCTGGCAGGTGATCCAGAACAGTTTTACAGGATCTAAACTATACCTGCAGCAAGCCGATAAACACATGAATCGCTGTAAAGTAGAAGGCTGGCTAAGTGAAGCAGCGGCCAAAAAGCTTTTAGCAGGTGCCGGTATCACCGACGATATGCGCGCTTATGCCCGCAAAAAAGATTTTAAAGCTGTTCCGCTGAACAGCTTTGTATCCGTAAGGTTGAAAAATAGCCTGAAGTATTCTACCTCTCATAATGTAATCGCCACAATTAAAGGCAGCACCACGCCGGGCGAGTATGTTTTATATAGCGCTCATTGGGACCATTTTGGTGTGAAGAGCCCTGCCATTAAAGGTGACAGCATTTATAATGGTGCTGTAGATAATGCCAGCGGTGTGGCGGCTATACTGGCTATCGCTAAGAAATTTACACAAGTTAAAGACAAGCCAAAACGCTCGGTCGTTTTTCTAGCAGTGACGGCTGAAGAGCAGGGTTTATTAGGGTCTGAATATTACGGAACCCACCCGGTTTATCCTTTGAACAAAACAGTGGCCGACCTTAACCTGGACGCTTTATCCGACTTTGGCGAAACCAGCGATTTCTCAATCACAGGTAAGGGGCAGAATGATTTGGATGATTATGTGATGGCTTTAACGACACCCAAGGGCTGGAAGGTAGTGGGCGATAAAACGCCGGGATCGGGCAGTTACTACCGGTCGGACCATTTTAACTTTGCCAAGGTAGGTGTGCCTGCGCTGGATCTGCATAATGGTGCTGCATCTATTGAAAAGGGCGAGGCATTTGGTACGGCAAAGCTGAAGGAATATAACGACGAGCATTATCACCAGCCATCGGATGAATACAGTGATGATATGAACACGCTGGGGATGGCACAAACCTCTGATTTGATGTATCAGTTGGGTGTAAAACTGGCGGGCGAAACAACTTTTCCCGGCTGGAAGAAGGGTTCGGAATTTAAATTGATCAGGGAAAAATCAATGGGGAAATAGTGTTGATATAAAAATAGGTTACTCATCATGACAACAAGAACAAGATTATATCTGTGCATAATCGTCACCATAGTGGCGACTACTATATGCCTGCTTACTAATTTTACCGGGTACTTTCAGCATTGGAAAATATCAGATTTTATGCAGGGTTTTTCGGGCGGAATAGCCTTTGGAGCTCTTCTCGGCATAATTACCTTTGCTATTAAGCTCAAGCAGGAGAAAGAGGGAGTGGCTGCTGTGTAATTAATTGAAGCAGGCGAGTCCTTTTAATATATCGCCCTGCTTGCACCGCCATCAACCTGTATAGTAGTACCACTAATGTAGTTGGCTTGAGCAGATGCCAGGAAGGTTACCATTGCTGCAAATTCTTCTGGTTTTCCTATGCGCCCCAGTGGAATGGCTTTGGCTTTTTCTTTCATGGCTTCTTCCGGGTCGGTATCTTTGGGGAGCGTATGTTTGATCCGATCGGTAAGAATTAATCCGGGCGCCACATTGTTTACGGTAATGTTATAAGGCCCAAACTCGTCGGCCATTAGTTTAGCCATGCCCACAACACCCAGGCGCATAGCAGTAGAAAGCACCGAGCCTGCCAAAACTGATTTTACCGAGCCGCTGATAACGTTAATAATGCGCCCGCCGCCCGCTGTTTTCAAGTAAGGCAGCGCCAGTTTGCAGGTTCGGGCAACGCTCATCAGGTTCATATCGAAGGCTTGCTGCCATTGCAGATCGTCGAAGTTCTCAAATTTATCAAAAGGTGGCCCGCCTGCGTTGTTTACCAGTATATCTATCCCGCCAAAGGTTTCAGCAGCAGCTTTTATAAAGCTGTTAATGTTTTCGGCGTCCGATACATTTACCGTAATAGCTACAACAGGGTTGCCGGTTTGCAGGCTAATTTCAGCAGCAGTTTTATCCAGCTCGGTTCGATTACGGGAGCCGATGATCACCTTTGCGCCTTCGGCAGATAATGCTGTCGCGATTGCTTTGCCCAAGCCTTTGCTTGCCGCCAAAACTACCGCTACTTTGTTTTGTAATTGCAGGTCCATAAGTGCAATGTTAGTTATTATGAATAAATTATAAAGTGTAAACCTGCCATGTCCCTAAAAGTTGATACCTTTCGGCAATGAAAAATCAGGTAACCCGCACTGTTTTATTGTTAGCGGTATCAATTCTGTTGTTTGCCATTATTTTATGGGCACCCGCGCCTAAAAATCCGGTTTATTTTGATATTATCAGAGGTGCTTCGGCTGGTTTAGGTTTGGCGGGCTGCATCAGCTTTATTATTCTATTGGTCAACCAATTAAAGAGCGCTAAAAATTAAGAATTTAAAGCAATTTGCTTCTTTTCCGCTAAGTATACTATATTTACACACTTTCCCCTAAGTAAACTATTGTTGCACTATATAAAACAGCTCCTGTTTTACAGCGTGTGCTATTTACAATAAACATAGTTTAAGTATCTACTTTGCTTTCCATATTTAACTAAATGAATAACATTCACCGTTTCAGTAGCGATGAATTGCTGCAGGTTTTGGCACTATCACAAAACGCCACAGCTATTTATAGTACCAGGGATCTAATTATTCAAACTGCAAACGATGCCATGCTTGGCCTATGGGGGCGTGGTCGGGAAGCTATAGGCCAACCGCTGCAAAAAGCAGTACCTGAGCTAGAGGGGCAACCCTTCATCGCTATCCTGCAAGAAGTTTGGGACACAGGTGTAATTTACACCGCTAATGATACGCCTGCTCTTCTTAATTTAACAGGCCGCTTAAACACCTATTATTTCGATTTTGTTTATCGGCCAATAAAAAACGTGGCAGGTAACGTGTATTGCATTTTACATACCGCAACTGATGTAACCGAGCGGTATAAAAACCGCCAAAAGTTGCTGAATGCGAGTAAAACAGAAGACGAGCTTAACCGTGAGCAGGCATTAAATGAACAGTTGCAGGTAACAAACGAAGAACTTAATGCCACAAACGAACAGCTAAAAGATATACAGTTAAAGCTGAGTAATTTAAATCTGGAGCTGGAAGAAAAGGTGCTCCGCCGTACTGCAGCGCTCGCCGAAAGCGAGGCTAATTTTCGAAATATGATCTTGCAGGCTCCGGTTGCTATGGCTTTGTTCAAAGGACCGGATATGGTGATTGATATGATCAATGGTACTTTCCTGGAGCTTTGGGGGCGAGACAGGTCTGTGGTTGGGAAACCTCTTGTGGAGGCTTTGCCAGAACTTAAAGATCAGCCTTATCTGCAAATCATCGGGGAGGTATTTAATTCCGGTAGGCCATACTTTGGCGTTGAGGCCGAAGTGATGCTGAACCGGAGCGGGCAGTTATCAAAAGGGTACTACAATTTTGTTAACCACCCCTTTAAAGATGCTTATGGCAAAATTACCGGAGTAATTGTTGTCGCCGGCGAAGTTACAGAACAAGTGCTGGCCGGCAATAAGGTGAAGCATAGCGAGCACCGCCTTCGTACCATGATCATGAGTACTCCTATTAGCATGGCCGTGTTGCAGGGGCGCGAATTGGTCATAACGGTGGCTAATCAATCTATGCTGGATATTTGGGGCCGTACAGAGGAGCAGGTGATCAACGAACGCTTGATAGCTGTATTTCCAGAATTGCTGGACCAGCCGTTCCCTAAACTACTGAATGATGTTTTTGAAACCGGGGAAAAATTAGCCATAAGGGAGATAGCGGCAGATATTGCTACCCCTGCCGGACTAAAGCATATTTATGTTGATTTTTCTTATGACCCGCTGTTCGATCAATCCGGCAATGTTGAATCCATATTAGTTAGCGTTATTGAGATAACCGATATTGTGCATGCGCGAAAGCAATTGGAGGAAAGCGAGGCAGAACAGCAGGCGCTCAACGAAGAGATACAGGCCGCCAACGAGGAGATGGCAGCCACAAATGAAGAGCTCCACGCTACTAACGAAGAGTTGAGCGAAACCCAGTTAGATCTAAGGAGGATAATTGACGCTTTGGAAACCAGCGAAGGCCGGTTACGATATATGCTTGCGGATGCCCCGATAGCAATCGCGTTATTAACAGGCCCGCAACTCATTGTGGAGGCAGCTAACAAGAAAGTATTAGAAGCGTGGGGTAAAGATAGCCATATAGTGGGTTTGCCACTGGCAGAAGCCGTGCCTGAACTTGCCGGACAAGCATTTATAGATTTGTTGCTCAATGTTTACCAAACAGGCGAAGCGTACTACGGAAATGAAGTGAAAGCCCGGCTTGAGCAGAATGGTAAAATGGAAGAAGTATACTCTAATTTTGTATACCACCCGCTAAAAGATAGTGCGGGCCAAACCACCAGCATCATACTAATAGCAAATGTGGTTACAGAACAGGTGATTGCCCGCCGCGAAATAGAAAAGGCGGAAGAAAAAGCCCGTTTTGCAATTGAAGCCGCAAATGTAGGCACCTGGTTTCTAAATATTAATACCCGGGAATTTGTGGTATCGCAACGGCTAAAGGAACAGTTTGGTTATAAACCTGATGATGAGGTAAGCTACGATATGATTGCGAATGCTATCCCGGAGGAGTATCGCCGTAACGTTACCGACGCGGTTGATAAGGCAATTGCCAGCGGCAAAAATTATGAAATGGAACACCCGGTTATCAGTCACGCTGATCAAAAGATTCAATGGGTGCGTGCATATGGCAAACTGTATCCGGATTCGGAAGGCAGCCTTTCGCATTTCTCGGGTATTATCATGGATATAACTGAACAAAAACATGACGAAATTCGCAAAAACGATTTTATTGGTATGGTGAGCCACGAGTTAAAAACACCATTGACATCGCTTAGCGCCTATTCGCAAATGTTGTATAGCAAAGCCCGTAATGGCGGCGACCCTTTTACAATTGGCGCGCTGGAAAAGGTGAATAGCCAGGTAAAAAAGATGAGTACGATGATCAATGGCTTTCTCAACGTTTCGCGGCTGGAATCGGGTAAGATCTTTTTAAATAAAGAACAATTCCGGTTGGATGAACTTGTTGAAGAAATGATAGCCGATGCCCGGCTTACTTTCAATAGCCACCAGATCACCTTCATCCATAGCGAGCCTGTAACTTTGATTGCGGATATGGACAAAATAGGTTCGGTGATTTCCAACCTGCTGAGCAATGCGGTAAAATACTCGCCCAGGGGGAAAAATATATCGTTGGAATGCAGAATAAACGGCGGGGATGCAATGGTTTCGGTAAAGGATGAAGGTATGGGTATAAAACCAAATGATATCGACAGGATCTTTGAACGTTATTACCGGGTAGACAGCGCGCACACGCAAACGGTTTCAGGCTTCGGTATCGGGCTTTATCTTTGTGCAGAAATTGTAGAGCGCCATCATGGGAAAATCTGGGTTGAAAGTGAAAAGGCGCAAGGTTCAACTTTTTACTTTACACTACCCGTAAATTAATTTGTGCAGATTTGCGTAATTTACGGCTGATCAATGAAAAAATTTATTCGCGGCTTTGGCTTTGCCTTTAAAGGCTTACAATATGCTTTTAGCACACAACTCAATTTTAGGGTGCATGTGTTTGCGGCAATAGCGGCTATTGCGATGGGGTTTTGCTTGAAGATCAACGCAGCCGAATGGAACTGGATATTGCTTTGTATTGCCATGGTTTTGCTTACAGAATTATTGAATACCGGGATAGAAACGCTTACAGACCTGGTATCGCCAGGGTATAATAAACTGGCAGGGCACGTTAAAGATATCAGTGCAGCAGCGGTGTTGGTAGTTGCCTTTTTTGCATTGATTACCGGTATTATAATTTATCTGCCCAAAATTTTAGCACTTCTGGGTTATGCTGCATAAAACCCGCGGCATTGTCTTTAAAACTACCGACTACAGCGAAAGTAGCGTAGTGGTACAGATATTTACCGAAAAATTTGGGCTTCAATCGTATCTAATCAATGGTGTAAAAAAGCCCCGTGCTAAAATAAGCCGCAACATGCTGCAGCCGCTGCACCTGGTTGATATGGTTGTTTATCATAAAACAGCCGGAAACATACAGCGGATCTCCGAATTGAAAAACGCGCCGGCGTTGCTTACCATCCCTTATGACATTATTAAAAGCAGCCTGGTAATGTTTTTAAACGAGGTGCTGTATAAAGCCGTAAAGCAGCAAACACCCGATGAAAATATTTTCGATTTCATTTTTAATGCGGTAGAATGGCTGGATCACAGTACCCGCGGACTAGCGAATTTTCATCTTGTGTTCCTGGTGCAGCTTACACGTTACCTGGGCTTTTATCCGCATGGGACAACCGCATCAAACACTAATTACTTTGATATGAAAGATGGCGTATTCAGCAATTTCAAGCCGGATAGTTTATCTTACCTCTCGCCACCCCACACCAAAAATTTTTACGACCTGCTGCAAAATGGGTTCGGTAAAATAGAAAGCATTAAACTGGGTAATGATGAACGTCGTTACCTCATCAATAAAATATTGGAATACTATGCCATGCACATTGAGGGCTTCGGCTATATCCGGTCGCATGAGGTGCTGGAAGAGGTGCTGGGATAAAGACAATTTAGCACAAACGAAAATTTGATGGAATCACCGAAATCGATGCCACTTTTCCTAAACCCCTGCTAATTCCACAGGTTTCCGGTTTATCTAAGTTTAATTAAGCAACTACCACCTAAATCCAATCCTGTGATCACTCAACCTTTGCAGGCTTGCTTTTAAACAATTTCGTAAAAAAGTTACCCTCATTACTTTGCTTCTTCTCTTTCGGTGGCCCAATCAGGAAACCGATATCTTTTAAAGGTTCGGCATTATCGCACACTATTTTAAAGATGCCAAGTAGGGGCACGGCCAGTATCATGCCGGGTATCCCCCACACGGTTTCGCCAATAACAATAATGAGGATGGTAAACAAGGGGTTGATGTTGAGCCGGTCGCCCACTACCAGGGGTTCCAGGATGTAGGTTTGAATCAACTGAACACAACCGTAAGTAATAAGAACGCCGATAACTACACGGCTATCTCCGCTTTGCGCCAGCGCCATCAACATAGTAATAGAAGTACCGGTTATATTACCGGCAAACGGAACAAGCTCTAAAATACCACAAAGCACGGCAAAAAATATGGCGTTTTTTACGCCCACTATGGTAAAGCCTATGCCATACATCACCCAAAGCATCACGATCATTAATCCTAGGCCGCCAAGGTATTGCTGTGTTACGGTGCTGGCATTTTGCAATACATCTTTGCCGGTTTCGCGGTTATCCCGGCTTAATAATCTTAACACAAAATTCTTGAAGTGACTGCGAAAGTAAATGAACAGAAAGGTGTAAACTAATACCAAGATTGCGTCTACTAAAATCCCGGCCAGCGATCCAACGAGGGTGGTCACCATGCCGGCGGCTTTTTCCATACTGCCGCCCTGTTGGTCCTTAATCATTTTTTGCTGCTCCCTTTGCGAGATGCCAAACGTTTGCTGTACGTAATCTTTCAGCTGAGTTAGCATCCCGTTAACCCGTTGCTCTATTTTGCCAAGGTCTTTCCCAAGATCGCTTAATTGTGTTTGCATCAGGAAAACAATGCCTGCTATAAGTAAAAGCAATGCTATAATGCTTAAAATAGACGCAAATGCATTGTTTAGTCCCCTTCTCTGAAGCCACCTGCATACAGGCAATAACAACATAGCCAGTATGGCACCAAAGGTTAAAGGGATGAGCACCGGTGCAGCAAAATACAGTACTGCAAAAGTGAGTACGAATAGCAGGAGAACCCGCAGCGTTTGATTAAGGAATGGAACGGTCATCACGGTTAAATTAGCGGATTATCGGGGGCCTGATTTTACCGCATGGTAACAAATTGTTAAAGCCGCAAAGCTATTAACAGGCTTCGCGGCGTTTAGTAAGCATAAGGTATTAGCCTAAAATTCTTTTTTTAATGAATTCCACAGCAGATTCTGCCATTTCGGTTCCACCAGTTTGTACTACGGTACCGTCTTCATTTACAGTTAACTCTGCATTAATATTATCGTCAATGCATACTGTAAGCTTATTTTGTTCTTTTACCACTGTGCAGGGTACTTCTCTGCCGGAGTAATGGAGCAAAAATTCGTGTTTGCCATCTCTATCTGCGGGTTTGGTGTCTTTCTCGTCAATCATGGTTTAGCTATTTTTAGGTATAACACTAAAAGAGTGATCCTGTTTCTGTAAACAAAAAAAGAGAAAACTTTTGGTTCTCTCTTTCGATGCTTTTAACTGATCTTATTATTAAATCATAAAGAACGGATTGGTTTATAATTGGTTTAATAATATACAAGTATAATGTCTATAGGTTTACCAGACTAATTTTTTTATTTATAATTATTAACAAGTACTCATCTATCAACATTGCTAATTTCTTTTAAGATACTTGTTTTTCAATTGATTAAATAAATTCATTCCACGCTTTACAAGGCTGCCTTTACGGTTCTTTAAAAAGTGCCTTATCGTTGCATATGCTTTAGTATCTTCCTGAATTATCTCCGGAAAATATTTAACCGGGGTTTCGGCTATTTGTACCTGGTAGGTATTTTCGATATTGGAATGTGTGCCGCTGCCATCATGCCCGATGTTGTGTACCAGCGAATGTGATGGGTTGAGCGTTAAACCACCTTTTAAAAAGATGGACGCGTACCAGCGAATTGCCCAGGAATTATTTCGCCCGGCCTTAAAGTCAAGCATCTGTTTCCAGAAATTCATAGTGCCGTTGATGGAGAATTGGTCGATCTTATTTTTATCAAATTGTTTGATCAATTGATCAATATCCGGGTCGAAATTATCCCAGGCTCTTGCCCAGGTGGCCCATCCCCAACTGAAAGCCGCGCGGAAAAAAAAGGTTTCCGGGAGCGTTTTGTCGGGGAGATCGAACATGTAGGCGCTTAAGTGCATTACCTTTTCGGTATCCGCATAGCGTTGCAGGCCCTCATTAAAATATTGGAGTGTGTAAGGCGAAGAGATTAGGTCGTCTTCAAAAACGATCACTGTGCCAAATTCTTTTATTAGCTGCGTTACCCCACTAATGATGGAATTAGCTAATCCCATATTCCTTGGTCGCTCTATTACCTTAATAGACTTAAAACCGGTGGTTTCCAGGGCTATTTGCCTAACCTGTTCCACACTTGCCTTATCTGAGTCTTTTCGGGGCCCATCGCTGAAGATAAATAAGCGTGACTCACCAGCCAATAAATTTTTTTGCAAATAATTGATGGTGCGGCGGGTATGGTCTGGCCGGTTATATACAAAAAGGGCGATGGGAGCAGGGTTTTGCAATGGAGATTTTACTTTTTTTAACCACTGATCGCTCAAAGAATCTACAACGTAATGCAGCGCGATCCGGGGGTAAAGTGAATATTAATTTACGATATTGGCGTTAAAGGGTTAGTTATAATTATATAAACCGTTAAACACTAATTTTACCAGGGGGAGCTTCTAATATTAAAAACGCTTAAGTTTTTTGCAAAAGCTTTGTTGTCTCCGCGGTATAAAAACGGCAATTATTATTAAAATATATCTGCCTGCCTATCGGTTTTTTTGCAGAGTACGGTGTAGGCATTTGCCATCCGTTCGTTTACTTTATCTCCGCCCAATTTGCCTAGTGTGTTTTTAACGGTATATTCTGCTGCAATTTTCAAATTGGTTAACAAACTTTTAGCCTTCTTCTGATTAATGTAGGTATTGAACCTGGTTACCTCCGGTTCTATCATCGATGTAAGATCTGTCTCTACTTCAAAACCCTCGGTTTGCAGTAAATACCGCAGCGAAGTTGGGGTGTACATATTAATATGCCCATACGCCAAAAAATGTTTAATTTTTTTATCCACTCCGGCTTTGTAATCCAGTGGCACTTCTATCACAAAATGGCGGCTTACCCTTTTTATTTCGCGAAGCAATAGTCGTTCATGTTCTACATGTTCCAATACGTGGGATAGAATGATGAGATCGAAGCTATTATCGTCAAATGGCAGTTTATAACCATCAAACTCCTGTACAGAGATCAAGTTTTTTATATTCCGGCTTTTTATGTGGGCCACTCCGCTATCTGATATTTCCACAGCGTGATACTCCGCCGCAAAGTCATGATCGGCCAAATAAGTTAAAATACTGCCGTCGCCCGCACCAACCTCCAGCACCTTTGCGAAGCTTTTGCCTGCGCAAACAGCAATGATGTGTTCCGCTTTATATTTGGCACCCAGCATGCGCCAGGCCTCATCATGCTTCTGGTAAAATTCATCGTAGGCGGTTTTTACATTACCGCTTATAGCAGATTGTTGCATTAATATTAATTGAGTGTAATACGGGTGTAAAGTTAGTTTATTGGGCACACCTTTAAAATGTTTTATTAATCAAGGATGGTAAAGTCAGTGCTCCGATTAAGTCGACTGGAAAGTGAGTCGTAAAATACAAGACGCAACGAATATAAGGCTACCGATCTTATACATTAAAACTTTGGGCACACTTCTGCAGGATTTGCAATATGTTTGCGGAACACGTAGCTGATAGATAATTCAAAACCACCTTGGCCGCTAGTTGCGCTGCGTAACGCTGACGTGTTAAAATCATAACTCAGACCAATGACCAGGCTTTGTATGTGATAGCCTGCATTGACTATTGCTGCGTCGCCTATCCGGTACATGCCACCCAGCAATAACCCATTCTCATCGTCAACTTTTAATTCAGAGTACACGCCCATAGCTTTAATATCATTTTTGTTTTGGCGGATAAACACCGCATGTGGCGTAATATCAAAACCATCCGATGCTTTAATTTTAACACCTGCGTGTGCGTTGAAGCGGTAAGGCAGCTTGCTGCTAAGGCCGGCAGTAGCAAATGGATCATTTGGGGCGGTAAGGTGGGCAAGGCTTACTCCGGCGAATACGTTGGCAGCGTGCGTCGGGTTCCCGTCAAAATAGAACATCCCGGCGCTGGCATCAAATATGGTAGCATTTGTTGTAGCAAAATTCTCGAAGTTGGGCAAATTTGGATCGAAACCACTGCCCGGGTTGTACTGATTATCCAGCTGCAGCTTGTTGGGGTCGAAGCTGCGATTAATTAAACCGGCTTGCACACCGAAGTGCAATTTTTGAGTGCCATCAGCAGAAACAGCAATACTGTAGCCAAATGACCCGTAAGCGGCAAAATAATTATACCCTGCAGTACCGGCGTTCTGGTTGATAACATTGAAGCCTAGGGCCGATTTATCTCCCGATTTAAAATCCATAGAAAGGCCGCCGGTTTTATAGCCTTTTGGTAGGCCGCCCCATTGCTCTCTGAAGTTGGCATTTATACGGGTTTGGCCATCCATAACTCCGGTTAGGGCCGGATTAAGCCATAGCGGATAGGCGTAATACTGCGAAAAATGAGGATCAATCTGTGCCCTAATCCCGGTGATAGCTCCTAATTGGAGTATAAATGAAAGGAGTAATATTATTTTTTTCACCTGATTAGCGTAATAGTCCCTTTTTTATTCACTTGCTTGCCATCTGTCATCACAGCCTGCACATAGTAAACGTACACACCTGCAGGCTCCGGTTGGCCTTTATAGGTTCCATCCCAGCCTCCTTGCTTGCTCGTCGATGCAAACAGCAGTTCGCCCCACTGGTCGTACACATAAAATTTAACGGTTGTTATGTTTTCGCTGTGAACATAAACCACATCGTTATTACCATCGCCATTAGGTGTAAAAGCGTTGGCTACATAAATTTGATCAGCGAAGGGATTAATAGCGATTGCGGTAACCGCAACCGAAGTACCGCTTAATTCGCAACCGGAAAGGCCGCTAGCCCGAACAATTATAGTGGCGCCTTTTCCATTGGTTAAACCAGTAACAACATGGGATAAGCCGGCAGGGCCGGAACTTGGACTGTTAAATGTTTGTCCATTATCCGTACTTATCTGGTAACCGGTTGCGCCAGGCACAGCAGCCCATTTAAAGCTTACGCTTGTTTCTTTTATCACATCGGCAGCAACTGATGGAGCAGGCAGCGGCGTTCTGATTTGGATAGCCGCCGCGGCACGTGTAACGGAAACACAACCGTTTGCGTTATTAATTGCCTCTGCATAATAAGTTGTTGCCGTATTAATAACAGGAGTTGGGAACGATGCTCCGGTATATACACTAATGCCGCCCGTCATTGATGAATACCACCTTGTAGTAACATTATTGTCCGTGCTGGTGGCGGTAAGCGTAGTGCCCGTTCCGGGGCAAACAATTGCACCCTGGGTAGTGATAGACGGCGCTGCAGTAGCGCTTATGTTTGCCGCTGTGCGTGCAGAAGCACATCCGCTAGCATTAACTGCCTCCACGTAATAGGCGACGTTTGCCGCCGTAGCTGTTGTGTTAAATTGCGTACCTGTAAAAGCAGGAGTGACACCCGCCGCACTGGTGTACCAATTATATTTTAGTGCCCCCTGCGGACTGGAAACATTTAAAGTAGCGGTAGCCCCCTGGCAAATTGAACTTGGGATTAACGCTAAAGTTGGTGCAGGAGGCGGGTTAACTACCAATACTGCTATGTTGGCTAAGCGTGCGTTTGTACAGGTGCCATTGGAAACTTCTACAAAATAATTTTTGTTGGTAGTCAACGGACCAGTGATGTATGTTGGACCTGAAAAAAGCAAATTGTTTTTCGCGGCAGAATCGTACCAATTGTAGCTTAAACCTGCGATTGGAGACTTAACTGAAAGAGCAGCCACGCTGCCTGCACAAATAGGGGATACAGGTGTTAATACGGCATTTAAAGGTGTCCCCAAAATAATTATAGTAACTACATTGCTAACAACCGGTAATGTGCATATTCCGGATGTTGCAGTACGGCGATAGTAGGTAGAAGCGGTTAAAACCGTTGGGTCAAAATCTTTAGCTGTAGCATCTGTAATGTTGTTAAACGTTATATTATCTGCTGATGCCTGCCATTGATAAGTGAAAGTCCCTGTGCCACCGTTTGGAATGCTGCCAGTTATTAAAGCAGGGTCGCCGCTATCACAAAAGCTAATAACCGCTGGGGCGTTGGCCTTGTTGTTTGTTATTGCTGTGGTTAGCTGAGCGGTTAACTGGTAATACGAATCGGTAGTTACATTAGCACCAACAGTTACTTGACGACGAATTTTAAAAATGGAATTCGCTGCTATGGTATTAGTAAGTGCTGCGGTTTGGTAATTTGCAGTATTAAAAGTACCGGGGGCGTTTACCCAGCTGTTTCCCTCAAAAGTTTGCCAGGTATAAGTACCCGCGGGTGCAGGCGTATCTCCGGTTAATATATTTGCTGAGCCGGAACAAGTCGTAACCTGTTTTTCTATTACCACAGTCACCTTATAAATTTCCGAGGAACAAGTATTGGTGACACTGTACAATACCGGATTAGTGAAATTTTGTGTAGCGCCCGATGACGGTACTGCAATACCTCCACCCGATACTGCTATAACTGGTTGCAGGGCTGCTAAATTTGTGCCGGCTGGCATAGTAAGTGTTATCGTTTTATTAGCTTCATCAATAACAGTAGCATTCAGTTGTTGCGGTATAGTGAACGATGAGATAGTTGGGGTAATTAAATTCCTTACGGTAACTGCTTTAGATGCGCTTGTAACGCATCCGGCAGCATTAGTTACCGTTACCAGGTATGTGCCACTTTGATGAAAGGTATTGGTTGCCTTCTCAGGCGTATCTCCGCCATCCCATTGGTAGGTAGTTCCTCCACTAGCTGTAACGGTTGTACTGCCGCATATAGCACTATTTTCTATTACGTTAACAGTAAAAGGTTGTGGCCTGATTCCCCAGGTTAAGTTGGTATAGTTTTCAGGTGTGGATGAATTTATAGTAACACAGGTAAATTCACCCGGAAACATAATGATAGCGTAGCCCTCAGTACCCGTTAGCTTAGTGCTGTTATTATATACCATACCTCCACCATCATACAGCACAACATAAGGAATTGAAAAATCCAACGTTGCACTTTGAGGCAGGGAACTTCCCAATGATGATAATAATAGTACAGGGTTAGTTACTGGCCTTGAAAAGCACATTTCAGTAGAACCACCTGCGCCGGCAGCCCAAGTTGTTTTTGGCACGGTTGAATTAGGAATTGTTGCAGGATAGGTGCTAAACCTGGCGTAAGTATAAATTGACGGAGTAGAGCCAAATTTGTAGTTGGCAGACATCGTTATGCCAATTGAGGTACCATCAGCATCGATAATGCTGCCCGTGGTAGTTTTTACGTCAGAAAAACTGGTCCACGTAGCCCAATTGATATCGTAACAATTTCCGGCAAATTCCCGGGTACGCAACTTTTTTACCTTTTGGGGCTTATTCTTAACAGACTTTTTGTTAGTGACGGCTGAATTTCCTAAGTGAGTTAAAGCATATCTTATCCTCGGAGAGTTGCGCCCGTAAGCAACGCCCAGCAATAGCAGCACGAATAGCAAGACTATCGGTTTAGAGTGCATTTTTTTATATCCCCAGGCAATTATTGGCCTTATAAAAAAGGGAAGTTGATTTAAAATAGAATAAGCCTGGTGAAATGCCACTGAAGGATAAGTGTTTAAATCCTTGCGCAACTAAAAACTTAACACCCTCCTGGTAGGACTCGCGTTCCGAATCATCCAGCACCACCACACCGACTGTTGTTAGGGCATCCACTGCTTGTTTACAGCAGTTTACTCTATCGCGGCCATCAACAATAATAATATCAAATTTTTCATTCAGCTTAAGCGGCATGCGGCAGTATTCACCATCGCGCTGCAACTCGGAGTAAATCATCTCGGAATTTGTTGTCTTTTCAGGAGATTTGTCGATCTTTTCCAGCCATTCCTTATCATGTTCAACAGATACTACTTTTCGGGCATATTTTGCATAAAAAAAAGTAGAATTGCCCGAACCAAATTCAAAAACGCTATGCTGTTTATTGATGCGCTCTTTTATAAAATCAATGAAAGAATAGGTAACCCAGGGGATAGGATTACCATGCTTATCCACAGGTGATTTAGTGTCGTAAGCCTTGAACCAACCGATATCGTTCAGATAACCTTTGTTGTCAAAAGAAAGCAACGCACGTAAATGTGATGGATTGCTCAAAATTTTTATTAATGAAGAAAATGTACTCAAGGCCTGGATGATTTTTTGAAAAGTGAAAATAATAATAATGATTGTAACATCATAATACCCTGCTTGCTTGTTTTAGGGATCAGTAAAACAAAAAACGCCGAACAGGCATACGCAACAAGCGTAGCTATTGCAGCACCCATCATACCCATTTTGGGGATCAGGATAATATTGAGGATTATATTTACGATAGCGCCAAAGCCTGTACGCAAAAAGGTAAGCTTAACGTACCCCTCGGCAATTAAATACTGGCTATTAGCCGCTCCTAGAAACACAAACACTCCAGACCAAATATGCACCGATAAAACGGGTGCTGCGTAGGCAAATTCAGGCGTGTACAATTTGTAAATCAGATGCGAAGTAAAAGTAATAATTACTGCTGCCGGAAGGCTCAGGTAAACCATCAGATCGTACAGGTTTTGGATGCGCTTTTTGTAACGCGCTATATCATCCCTCCGGGCATTTAAAATGGCGGGGAAAAGCGTAGTTACAATAACCGTAGGGATGAAATTCCACGCTTCGCTCAAAGAGGCGACCGTGGCATAGGCACCGGCTTCTTTTGTACCCGAGATGTTTTGGATCATCAGCTGGTCTATCTTCATATATAGCGAAACCATTATTCCGGAGATAATAAGCGGCCACGACCGTGCAAGGAGTTTCCTGGAAAGTGCCAAATCTAAAGCCCAGTTAAAAAGATTGCGTCCCTTACGCTGGTAAGTGAAATAATATCCCAGAGCTAATAATATAAAGTCAAAAGCATACGCATATACAAAAGCGATAAGCGGCATTTTGAGGTAGATCAATATAAGCTTAATAGCCGCCGACAATAAATTGCCGGTAACCTGCACCTGCATAATGTATTTGGATTGCACTTCGCTTTGGAAGTACGAATCGATGACATTAAATGCTTGGACAATGCCTATAGACGAAAAAATCAACACATATTCGTACGGTGTGCCATGAGCAGGATAAACCTGGTAGCATAGCCATATCAGCGGTATACAGGCAAAACCCGCAAAAACTTTCATCCAGAAAGATGTTCCTAAAATACGGTCGCGGTTTTCAGGGAATTGATGCAACTCTTTAACAATAAACTGGTCAAGACCAAGGGTTGCAACAGCAGAAAATAAGTAGATGTAAGTAATTCCACCTGTAATTACTCCCAGTTTATCTTTACTTAAATAGCGGGCAACCGTAATACCCACCAACATCTTTATCAGCAGACTACCTACTTTACCAATAAAGCTCATCCCCGTATTCTTAAAATACTTTTCTAAAGCTTGCTGATCAAAGCCGGGGATGTTGGGTAGGCGCATAGTTTGCGCAAATGTAGTTTATTTTTGGATTACACTGATTGGGCTTGAATAAACCGATAGTATTTATCCGCTAAAAGGCTACTCGAAGATTTTAATATTATGCATGCATAGCTTTTACCTCTGCAAAAAAAGCTAATTTAGGCCAACCAATTTCTGCCTGCATGGAAAGTATAGCTCCATATAAATCTGTCTTTAAAATTCGTTTAGTCACCGCGGCTTCTTTGTTCGACGGGCACGACGCTACCATTAACATTATGCGGCGTATTTTGCAAAGCACCGGGGCGGAGGTAATTCACCTGGGGCATAATCGCAGCGTACACGAGGTGGTAAACTGCGCGTTACAGGAGGATGTGCAGGGCATTGCATTAACCAGCTACCAGGGCGGGCACGTGGAGTATTTTAAATACATGCGCGATTTGCTGAACGAACGCGGTGGCTCACATATCAAAATCTTTGGCGGCGGCGGCGGCGTTTTTCTGCCCAATGAAATTGCGGACTTGCACGCTTACGGTATCAGCCGGATCTACTCGCCGGATGATGGCCGCACCATGGGTCTGCAGGGGATGATCAATGATATGATGCAGGCTTGCGATTTTGCAACCGTGGGCCAATTAAACGGTGAACTTGAGCAGCTTCCCGAAAAAAATATCAGATCTATCGCCAGCCTCATTACGCTGGCAGAAAATGAAAGTTTGGCCGGTTCAACCATATCCCACCATTCACAAATCACTGCTTACCACTCAAAAATACCCGTTCTTGGTATCACCGGTACCGGTGGCTCGGGCAAGTCATCTCTGATAGATGAAATTGTAAGACGTTTTTTGATGGAGACTGATAAAACCCTGGCCATTATTTCTGTAGATCCAGCCAAACGTAAAACGGGTGGCGCCTTATTAGGCGACAGGATCCGGATGAACGCTATTAACAATCCGCGGGTTTACATGCGCTCACTGGCTACCCGGCAAGCCAACCTCGCCCTGAGTAAACATGTGCAGGAAGCTATCGATATTTGTAAAGCAGCGGGCTATGACATCATTATTGTCGAAACGTCAGGCATTGGCCAGTCGGATACTATGATCACCGACTTTTGCGATCTTTCCCTTTACGTAATGACACCTGAGTTTGGTGCCGCCACCCAGCTGGAAAAGATAGATATGCTTGATTTTGCCGATCTGGTGGCCCTGAATAAGTTTGATAAGCGCGGCGCACTGGATGCTATTCGCGATGTGCGTAAGCAATACAAGCGCAATCACCAGCTTTTTGATGCCAAGGATGATGACCTGCCGGTTTATGGCACTATGGCATCACAGTTTAATGATCCGGGAATGAATACTTTGTTTACAGCGATAATGGCTGCCGTTAAGGCTAAAACAGGTGTTGAACTTTTAGACGGAAGGGGTTATAGTTTAAAAGGAAAGGCGGATGAATCCGAAAAGATCTACATTATCCCTCCGGACAGGATCCGCTACCTGGCAGAAATTGCCGAAAGTAGTGCCGCTTATAACGACTGGGTTAACGCGCAGTGCAAAATAGCGCAACAGTTGTTCCAGTTAAGCGGAACGATGGACATCCTGGAAAAACAGGCCCCAACACCTACTCAAGGAGCAGACCGGACGACGGCCTTGCAGAACATTTACACCCATCTGGAAGATCACCTCCATGCCGATTGCAAACGAGTTTTGAAAGAATGGCCTGCAACGGTAGCCAAATACAAGGCCGAAAATTTTATTTATAAAGTGCGCGACAAGGAGATCAAACAGCCACTGTATTATACGTCATTGTCGCAGTTAAGCATCCCGAAAATCTCCTTGCCTAAGTATGAGGCCTGGGGCGATATCCTTCGCTGGCTGCTTACCGAAAACGTGCCCGGTGAATTCCCGTATGCAGCAGGCGTGTTCCCGCTAAAGCGCGAAGGCGAAGACCCAACCCGCATGTTTGCCGGTGAAGGTGGCCCCGAACGTACCAATAAACGCTTTCACTATGTTTCGTTGGGGCAGCCGGCGCATAGGCTGTCTACCGCTTTTGATTCAGTTACACTTTATGGTGAAGACCCGCACGTTCGGCCTGATATTTATGGCAAAATAGGAAACTCCGGCGTAAGCATTGCCACATTGGATGATGCCAAAAAACTGTATTCGGGGTTCGACTTATGCCATGCCAGCACTTCGGTATCCATGACCATCAATGGCCCTGCACCTATGCTGCTCGGTTTTTTTATGAATGCTGCTATCGATCAGCAATGCGAAAAGTACATCATCGAAAATAACCTGCAGCACCTGGTTGAGGCCCGGTACAAAGGATGGTACGACGATAAGGGACTACAAAGACCCTCGTATCAGGGAGGGAGCTTGCCTCCGGGAAACAACGGGCTTGGCCTGATGCTCCTCGGCATAACTGGTGATCAGGTGTTGCCTGCGGATGTGTACGAAAAAATAAAGAACTATGCAATCGCCACCGTTCGCGGCACGGTGCAGGCAGATATATTAAAAGAGGATCAGGCACAAAACACCTGTATCTTCAGCACAGAATTTGCCCTGCGGATGATGGGCGACATTCAGCAATATTTTATTGATCAAAAAGTACGCAATTTTTACTCCGTATCTATATCGGGCTATCATATTGCAGAGGCTGGGGCTAACCCGGTTACCCAATTGGCATTTACACTCAGCAATGGTTTCACTTATGTGGAGTACTACCTGAGCCGCGGAATGGATATTGACGATTTTGCGCCGAACTTGTCCTTTTTCTTTAGCAACGGTATCGATCCCGAATACTCGGTTATTGGCCGGGTTGCCAGGCGCATATGGGCCAAAGCGATCAAGAATAAATATAAAGGCAATGATCGATCGCAAAAGTTGAAGTATCACATTCAAACCAGCGGCCGCTCGCTGCACGCTCAAGAGATTGATTTTAACGATATCCGTACCACCTTGCAGGCTTTGTATGCTATTTATGATAACTGCAATTCTTTGCATACCAATGCATATGATGAAGCCATTACTACGCCAACCGAGGAGTCGGTTAGAAGGGCGATGGCCATCCAATTAATAATTAATCGTGAACTGGGCCTTGCTAAGAACGAAAACCCGATCCAGGGAGCGTTCATCATTGAAGAATTGACAGATTTGGTTGAGCAGGCCGTACTTGCAGAGTTTAAAGCTATAAACGATCGTGGTGGCGTATTAGGCGCGATGGAAACTATGTACCAGCGCAGTAAAATTCAGGAAGAATCGCTTTACTATGAAACGCTGAAACACACCGGTGAATACCCCATAATTGGTGTCAACACTTTCCTGAATAAAAAGGGGTCACCTACGCTAATTCCATCAGAGGTAATCCGTGCCACAGAAGAAGAAAAGCAATATCAGATCACAGCGTTACATTTATTTCAGCAGCGCAACGCGGAGCGAGCGCCGGATTTATTAAACGAACTCCAGCAAAAAGCAATTGCAGGTGAAAATATCTTCGAGCGTCTGATGGAGGCTTGCAAGTACTGCTCACTCGGACAGATCAGCCACGCATTGTATGAGGTAGGCGGTCAGTATAGGCGCAATATGTAGCCATTTTAGCTGTACTGGCTATACCTCAAGCGTGGTAGATAAAGCGCCATACTGCCATTCTATCCGGTCGATAGCAAAACCGATACTTGCTGCTTTGTACAGGAACCTGGCCTTGATGTCATTAGGAATGGTTGTGCCGCGCGACAGGATCCATAGTGTGTCAATCCTACTGCCCGATACCAGCGCATATTGATAATCGTCATCCACATCTAATATGTTATAGGCAAAGTAAACAGGTTTAAAATAAGATACTTTCAGCATACCAGTATCTTCAGGGCCGGCTGGTTTTAAGGTGCCGGTTACTTCGGTCCACTTACCAGTTTTTAGGTTGCATGCGCTGGTAATTACTTTTATGGAGCCATTTGGCTGTTTAATATATTCTTCCGTTAAATCGGCTAGGTTTCTTTCTACCTTGTTGGGCAACCTCGCAAATTCGTACCATTTACCCATGAATCGGTCAAGATCGAACGGCGTAACAGCCGTAGCGCCTTTTGGCAGATTATCTTTATGTACTAAGCTATAAATTACTGCAGCTGCGCCAACCAACCCGGCACCGGCAGCAAGTGCTATTAATAATTTTTCTCTTTTCATCGTATGAAGAAAAGGAGCGGGGGTAGTGTTTTGTTTTAATTGAGCCCATATCAAAGCATGACAGTCCAGGCGGATTTGTATAGGTGCACATCTCTACATCTTTCGTATCTTTGCAGCCTGTTGGTTTTTAAGCATATCAACTTCAAACAGTAATCAAATCGGGGGAGGTCGCAGGACTAAATTTGAAATCCCCACAATAAATTAATAGGTGCAGTCAATCATTCAATCGGGGCAAACACAGGTGCCACAGTGGGAAAAAGGATATAACAACTACGGCCCGTGGCTTAAAGAAAAGTATCCCGGCCACCGTGTGTTTAAAGTGATTGTTGATGGTGGCTTTACTTGCCCCAACCGTGATGGCAGCAAGGGCTACGGCGGTTGCACTTATTGCAATGTAGATTCATTTACGCCGTCGGTTAGTCGTAATGCGCCTACTGTGCGCGAGCAGGTAATGCAGGGGATGGAACGCGCCCGTAATGGCAATAAAGCCGATAAATTTATCATCTACTTTCAGCCCAATACCAACACTTACGCACCAGCGCATTATTTAAAAATGATGTATGACGAGGCACTGAGCTATGGTACCGAAGATATTGTTGGGCTAAGCGTAGGCACCCGCCCCGACTGCATAGACGCTGAAAAAATCGCCCTGCTGGAAAGCTATACCGATCGTTTTGATGTAGACCTGGAAATGGGAATGGAAAGCATTTATGACGAAACGCTAAACCAGATTAACCGCGGCTGTAGCCATGATGAATTGCTGAAGGCGCTTAAATTAACGGAAAATACCAGGCTGGATGTTTGCGTGCACACCATTTTTGGTTTCCCCTGGGAAACGCATGACATGATGCTGAAATATGCCGACGAGATAAACCGCCACGCACAAATTAAATTTGTTAAATTTCATCACCTGCACATCGTGGAGGGCAGCGTGATGGGGGTAAAATATAAACGCGAACCATTCAAGCTTTTCAGCCTGGAGGAGTATGCCGATTTTTTATGTGATCTGCTGCCCTTGGTTCGCCCGGATATTATTATCCAGCGCCTATTTGGCCTAAGCGACCGCGAACTGCTTATTGCCCCTAACTGGGGGTTGAAGAAAAGCGAAATTCAATACTACATAGATCAAAAGATCCTCAGCAGAGGGGTAGTGCAAGGCTCGGCACTTGTTTGAGCCCAAAAGCTTAGAATGATAAGATGAGCAACATGGAGGAAGATCGGTGCTCTGAAAAATGCTGCCTCCTCCGGTTCCGATTCCGGCGGCTTAGTTTTTGCAAATCCTCTAATATAATTTATCTTTAGGAACGACTAAACACTGATCCGTTTTGGCTCAAAAACCTTTACTTAACTATATTCCGGCTCTTACAGGTGTGCGGGCACTGGCTGCTTACCTGGTTTTTATCTCTCATTATGCTTATGTGTTTGATGAGGATTTTCCCCATGCTGTGCAACGGTTTCTTAACGAGTTCCATATTGGGGTAACCATATTCTTTACACTCTCCGGGTTTTTAATTGCTTTCAGGTATTATGACACGTTTGAGCTAACCACCGATTGGTTCAAACAATATCTAAAAAACAGGGTGGCGCGTATTTACCCTATGTACTTCCTGTTAACGCTGGCTGCTTTTATTTCTTTCTATTTTACCCATGATGAAAAAGTAACCAGCGGTTTTGGTAGCCCAATAGGTTTGTTGCTGATGCACATTACCTTTTTACGGGGCTTTTTTGACCAGTTTAAGTTTACCGGTATTGCCCAGGGATGGAGTTTAACCGTGGAGGAATGCTTTTATTTTTCGGCTCCGTTTGCGTTCTACTTTGCGCAGAAATATCGTAAATTTTATATCCAGCCGCTCATCATTACCGGAATCGGTGTGTTGCTGGTACTCATCTTCCGTCATGTAAACTGGTACGGTTTCTTTGGCAATTTTACATTTATGATGCTGTATACCTTTCTGGGCCGCTGCTTTGAATTTTTTGTAGGGATTAAATTGGCACTTATTGTTCGCAAAAAAAAGCTTGATGGGCAAAACAGGCAGAAATTTACTTACCTGGGTTTTGTGCTGATATTTGCCTGCGTTTGGTTCATGAGCCTGCTTGTTATTCCCAAAGGCGAAGTTGCCGGCCTCCATAATCCTCTTGGTATATTAACCAATAATTATATACTGTGCGTTGCCATATCCCTGTTTTTTTACGGTCTTCTTACCGAAAGATCGCTGTTGAAAAAGATCCTTTCCAATAAGTTTGTTGAGCTTTTAGGTAAGAGTTCTTATATATTTTACCTTATCCATCTCGGCTGGATGTACGATGGTCTGCACTTTAGTTTTAACTGGCTCAACGAAGGCGTTTTTAACCTGTACGATAAATGGGGGGTAGATTGGCATTCGCCTTTTGAATACGATTCTTTGAACGTATTGTATGCGTTTTTCATTCTTAATGCAGTCTCTATACTATTATATAAAACAATAGAAGAACCGCTAAATAATTATATCCGCAAATCTGATTTTTTAATCAAGAACAAAAATCGCACTGCTTCCGTATAAGACGTTTCTAAAACGAGAAATATAAAAAATGCAGTTACTAAAAATGTTTAAACACTATGTAATTACGGTAAGCATTATCCTTGCAGGCTGCTTTAGTGCGATAGCGCAAAAAGATAAGCCCGCGGACGGTGAGGTTTTTATCGACGTCAAGCCGGGTAATAAGCAGGCTGTTTTTACAAGCCGTGATATGGTGACGTATCAGCTGAAAGTGAAGAGCACCTATGATGAAAATCAAGACGGTAAGCTTAGCTATGATATTCTTACCGATGATTATAAAAAGATAGGCAATACAAATACGATCATGGTTCATTTGAACAAAAACGTATCTGATAGCTATAGCATCACCATACCGCCTAAACCTGCAGGATTTTACAGGTTGCACATGCGTTTAAATCTTACCTCATATGATGATACGATTAAGAAAGTTTTCGGTGTTGACCCGTTAAAAATAAAAAGTAAGCTTACTAAACCTGCTGATTTTGAAGCTTTTTGGAATAAAACGAAAACAGAATTGGCAGGGGTTGCACCGCAGTATAAAGTTACAGAGCGCAAGGACCTTTCAACTAAAAGCAAAAAAGTTTATTTAGTTGAAATGCACTCTTATAATAACCTTGTAATCCGTGGTTGGTTAGTGGTGCCAACTTATGGTAAAAAGTTTCCGGTGCATTACCGGCTGCCAGGTTACGTAGTAGAACTGAAGCCCAATATGGATAATGACGATTTTATAGCCTTTGATATAAATGTTAGGGGGAATGGCAACAGCCGGGACGTCGTGTCAGTTTCTACAGATACTTATTGCCTATTGAATCTGGAAGACCGGGACAAGTACATTTATCGCGGTGTTTATATGGATTGCATCCGAGGCTTAGATTTTTTAACATCGCATAGCAACTTGGGCATTGATACCTCTAAGATTTATATTGAAGGGGGTAGCCAGGGAGGTGCTTTGGGCGTGGTTACGGCTGCGCTTGATAAGCGAATAAAAGCATTGACGGTTCAAGTGCCACTCTACGCTGATATAAGAGATGCGGAACATATTTCATCGCTTTATGACGATCAGGTATTCCCATTTAAAATGTTTCGGAGTTACAAAGCTAAAAATCCGGGTTACACTTGGGATAAATTTTTCTCTGTGTGGGACTACTACGATCCGCAAAATTTTGCTCCTATGATCAAATGTCCGGTACTGATGGGCGTGGGTCTGCTTGATAAGTTTTGCCCGCCACGCTGTAGCTTCGCCATGTTTAACCATTTAGGGACACAAAGCAAAGAGTTTATTTGCGTACCAAACTCAACGCACGAGGTAGACTTTAACTATTTCATGTTTCAAAACCTTTGGCTGCGCGAAAAACTAAGAATCCCCTAACATTTAAAGTATGAAAAAATTATTTACTGTTTGTTTGTTTCTAACAATGATAACTTCCGCCGGGCAGCAGGCTTTTGCAGGCTTTCCTGTTGGCAAGTATCGCAATATTGTTGTGCCGTCGTTTAATTATTATACCGCCAAGGATGTTTACAACAGTAGCGGTAAAAAGGTAAAACCTGCTAATAACAGTTCATTTTCATCTTACGCATTTGGCCTTTATTTTGGCTATGGCATTACCCGCCGTTTAGATTTGATTGTGAACGTATTGGCTCCTAATCAGCAAAGTCAATTTACTACCTCTGCGGGTACCACATATCAGCAAAGTTTTGGGTTTGGAGATCTCCAGGCCGGCTTAAGCTATGCACTGGTGAACTTTGGTTACAAATCCTATCTATCGGTTCAGGTATCAGGAATTGCACCGCTTTATAAGCACGACGATCAGCAACTCGACTTTGGTTACGGTGCTTTTGGTTCTGAAGTTAAGTTGATGTATACCGGTAGTATTAACGGCAATCATTTACGCGGGTGCTATTATAACTTAGAGGCTGGCTTTCGCAGGTATTTTGCTAAACCTGGCCCCAGTGTAATTGTTTATTCGGCATTGTTTGGCGTGCCGCTTGATAAACGCAACCAGGTAAGCTTCGAAGTAGGCGGACAAAATTCTTCCAGTTACAATAAATCGTTTGTTAGCACTAATTTAAGTATCAACCGCGATTTTGCGTTTACCAAAGGGGCCGTTAATTACGGACACACGTTTAACCGCCGATTCTCCTTATTTGGAGGTGGGTTTTACACTTTCATGGGCAGAAATGCCGGTGTTGGGTACGGAGGTTCACTACAGGCTATATTAAAGATATAAAGAAGTTAAATTAACGGGGAAATCCATGTTTATAAGTGAATTGGTAAAGTTTCTTATAAACATGGATCTATCTAAAAACCGGTAAATAAATCAACAGCTATCCAACAATAGGTTATTTATCCCTTATACTTACCAAACATTTCATCAACAGCCTTTGTACGGTAATCAAAGATCTTTTGAATTTCTCTGGCTACTAATACCGAATTACCCAAGCGCCCGATAATACCATAACCGATAGCATAATGTAAAATGTCGGTCATTTCCACGCCGCCGGGAATTTCTTTAAAATGATGCTGGTGGTGCCAGAGTGTATAGGGTCCAAAGCGCTGTTCGTCTACAAAATACCGGTGGTCTTCTACATGCGTAATCTCTGTCATCCAGTTCATTTTGATGCCAAATACGGGAGATACTTTATAAGTAATGATCATTCCGGGATACATTTTGGTATCGCCGTTATATTCAGAAGTCACCACAAATTTCATCTGCGGCGGGGTGATTTTTGCCAGGTTTAATGGCGAAGAAAAAAAGTCCCATGCCTGTTCCAGGCTGATAGGTAACTTCTGTTTGAACTTTATTGCATATGTTTTCACAGTGCAAGTAACATATAAAAATTTAGTATAAAATCGTGCTAGTGTAATTTATTTAATTCAAAACCGTACCAATTGGCAGGTCGCGCCTGCTCCACTCGCTCCATGAGCCTACGTACAGTTTTGGCCCTGTAATACCCGCGTGCTCCATGCCAAGCAGGGTGTGGCAGGCTGTAATACCAGAGCCGCAGTGCACTATTACATCTTCCGGCTTTACCTCCCCTATGGTTTCATTATACAAGGTAGCCAGAGCCTGCGACGTTAGATACTTCCCTTCCGGCGACATGCTGTTACTGTAAAATAAATTCACTGCACCAGGAATATGGCCGGCTACCAAATCTAACGGTTCAGTTATGCCCTGGTAGCGTGCTCCTTCGCGCACATCAATCACTAAACGGCTTTCATCTTTTGCAGCTTTTTTCACTTCTTCTATCTCAGCTGTGTTGCTAAACTCTGCCGGGATAGGGTAAGGTGCGGCTGCAGGGGAATTGCTGTATTCACCTTTAGCCAATTCTATGCCTCCATCAATAGCGGCTTTTAAACCACCATTAATCACCTGCACATTGGTATGCCCTATCGAGCGTAACATCCACCAAAGGCGTGCACCACCCATGGCTGCTGCTTTATCGTCATATACAATTACGTGGCTGTTCGGTGTAACGCCCCAGCGGGATAGTGTAGCAGCAAAATCTTCCAGCGAGGGAAGTGGGTGACGACCGCCAATGGCAGCATCAACCGGTTTTGAGGCAAGATCAGCATCCAGGCTGGCAAAAATTGCATTGTTTAGGTGCCCGGCAAGATAACGCTCATAAGCATCAGCGCCACCTCGTACATCTATCAGGATGGCAGTGTTATCAAGTATATGCGGGTCGGTAATTTCAATTAGTGGAGACATAGCCGATATGTTTGTACGTCAAATATAACGAGGTTGATTAAAAAATAGCTACCAAATTGTTAAAATAAATAGCTGGTAAATACAGGCCAGGTAAGCTGTAGCAGTATTGATGAGCGACTCTAGGTGCTCATTTGTTCTGTCAGATCTTCAAGCAAATCCGTAATAATGTGGAGACGGACGAGCGCATTCCTCGTTGTTGCCTACAGTCCTTTTTTTACAAAATTGTTAATTGCTATTAGCAGCTTCCGCCTGCCGCTGCCCTTATAGTCTAAAAAAACAAAATGATTAGCTTTCGCGATGATGAGTTTTTTGCGGATGGGCGTGTTTTTTAGTTCATCGTAATAGCTATCCAAATCAACAGGTCGCGACCAGAAATCATTTTCACTCCTGATGACCAATGTAGGCACGGTAATATCTTTTGCATCCCAATATTTATGCCCTGCTGCCATATAAAAAGCCTCTTTCCTAAATCCCCCCGGTACTTTTAGCAAATGCTCGTTATTAAAGCTAACCGCGCTTTTGGCGAAAGCTTTTATTATCGCCGAATCGGCTTTCAATGTATCGCTGACTGTATCGCCGGTTTTCCAAATGTCTGCCACTTGCTGTTCCGACGATTGCCGGTATACTGGGATACTATTATTAAATCTGGTTGAATCGCCCGGGTCTGCAAATTCAGCGTTTAATGCCCATGGCGCTTTTACGCCATAAAGGGTATTCAGCACAATTAAATTTGCAACCCGGTTACTATGTTGTGTGGTGTAGTAAGATGCCCAGTGGCCGCCGGCTTCACAGCCAAAAAGACTGATCTTACCTTTCGGGCTATCCTTTAATATATAATTCACTACCGCATCTATATCTAATGCGGCCTCTACACATGAACCAGCTACGAGGGAGGTATCGGTTAACGCGTATGCAGGAGCAGTAGAACGTTCCCAACCCCGAATATTCATCAGATATATGGCAAAGCCAGATAATGCGAGCGATTTAGCAAAGGAAGCGTCTGGCGCGTCGAGGTCAAAAGAGGTTGTGGCCCCTGTGCCGCCATTGATCACCAGCAGGGGGACTTTGCGATGCGAAGAATAAGTGTTTTCCGTAATCTTGCGAACGTGGAGACTTAATTCTCCACTCGGTACAAAAAAATCGGTACTGATATAGCTGCTTTGCGCGGAGGCAGGTAATTGTAATAATAAAAAATAAAGCAGGGCTAAAAAAGAGTATCGGCACAGCATATTAAAGTATAAACTTTAATACAGGCTTTAAAGTATCCGAAGCAATAAAAATCTAAGAGATAAGACTGTTTACTTTCTCAACCAGTTCGGTTAAATCGAAAGGTTTGTTAATGATGGCGTCGCAGCCATAGGCCAACAATTCTGAATCCCGGCTAATGTAAGCCGAAAAAATGATCACGGGAACATTACTGAACTTTGGGTGCGATTTAATTTGCCTGCAAAGCTCGCCCCCATTAGTGCCAGCCACCCTAAAGTCAAGTATCACCAGGTCTGGGTCGAAAGATTCTACCAATGGAATTACATCCTCACTATCTCCGGTGCTCTTTACTTCAAAATTCTCGTACGTGAGCGTTTCGTGCACAATATCGAGAATATCCTGGTTATCATCCAGTACTAAAATACGCTTTAACATATAATATTTAATAAACTAAAATGAGCCGAAAAAGGTATTTTAAGTATCTGTTTTTTTATCGTGATAATAACTCCCAGGAAGAATTAATAATTGATTACTTAAAGTTTCAAAAATAATATAAATTCTAATATTTTTTGCCCTAAATAAATCGCTATCGTTTTCCGATAATTTTTTGGCTATTTAAGTCTATCCTAATCGCCGCCAGTGGCGCAGCCCATGCATTTGCGATTAAATATTTCTAACATCGGATGTAAAGAGAATTTTCAATTTTTTCCTTGTCCTGTTTCGTTTACTTTATTTTACTTTGATAATTGTATTATTATTGGAGTAATTAAGGTGGATAATAAAATGCGGCAAAATACCGGGGAACAGGATTTTCATATGCTAATGGCCCAAGCTCCTGTGGCAATAAGCGTGCTGCTTGGTAGTGATTTTATCATCAAATCTGCCAACAGTCAAATTTTGCAGGTATGGGGCAAAGGCCCGGATATTGTTGGGTTGCCCCTGGCAGATGCCTTGCCAGAAATAAAAGACCAGCCATTTATAGGCCTGTTAAAGAATGTTTACCATACAGGTGTTGCACACTACGGTTGCGAGGCAAGGGTTACCCTGATACGTGATAACGTTCCCGGAATATATTATTTCAATTTTGTTTATCAGCCCATAACCGGTGCTAACGGTAAGGTGGACGGGATAATGGTAGTGGCTACTGAAGTAACCGAACAGGTAACCGCACGGCGTAAATTGGAAGATGCAGAAGAGCGCCTGCGGCTGGCCGCTGAAGCTACGGGATTAGGTACTTTTGATCTAGACCTGCAAACAGGCAATGTTATTCATTCGCCGCGGTTGTTAGAGATCTTCGGAAGGGCTAATATTTCAAAAATAAGCCATGCTGAATTAAGGCATTTTATTTTGCCGGAGGATCTTCCTATTGTTTTAAAAGCGTTTGCAAATGCGTTGGTGACTGGAATTTATATTTACGAAGCAAGGGTGCTTTGGCCCGATGGTAACATGCGCTGGGTGCGCACAACCGGGAAAATAAGTTTTGACGATAACGGGCATCCGTTGCGTTTGCTGGGCACCATTTTAGATATAACCGAACAAAAGGAAATTATTGATAAGCTGCAAAAAAGTGAAGAAGGCCTGCGCCTGGCTACTACCGCTGCAGAATTAGGCACTTTCGCAATGGATCTTAATACCCTGGATTCTGTATGGGATAAGCGGCATCGAGAGTTGTTTGGGGTACATGACGACAGGGTAGTTGATTACAATACTATTTTTCCTGAAGCGGTGCACCCTGATGATATGGCCAATATAGACACTGCAATGGCCTTGGCGCGGAATAAAGAGGCTGGTAATGGTGATTACGATGTGGAGTACCGCACCATAGGTATCGACGATAAAAGGCTGCGCTGGATTCGCGCCAAAGGCAAAATTATTTTCAACAGATTTGATGAACCGGTGCGGCTTACAGGAGCCATCCTGGATATTACCGAAAAAAAGCAGAACGAGCTGAGGAAGAACGATTTTATTGCTATGGCCAGCCACGAGCTAAAAACTCCGCTTACAACCATCAAGGCGTATACCCAACTACTACTTAGTAAAGCATTGCGGGCAAGCGATTCATTTACAATGAATGCGCTGCAAAAAACGGAAAGCCAGGTTAACAAAATGACCAAACTGATCTACGGCTTTCTGGATCTGGCCAAACTAGAATCTGGTAAATTGCAATTGCAAACGGCGGTTTTTGACCTTAATGAGCTGATTGCAGAACTGGTGGGCGATAGCAGGCAAACTGCCATCAATCATCAGATTAAGTTTGAAGCGGATGGTGTTTTGAATATTAAAGCTGACCGGGAAAAAATAGGGCAGGTAATTGATAATCTCGTCAGCAACGCGGTGAAATATTCACCCCAATGCGGAGATATTTTAATATCAGCGGGGATAGAGAACAATCACGTAAAAGTAGCGGTAAAGGATAGCGGTATTGGCATAAAGCCTGAAGAACAGCAACAAATTTTTCAGCGTTTTTACCGGGTAGAGGATGATAGCACCAAAGGCTTTTCGGGTTTTGGTATTGGGCTCTATCTTTCTGCCGAGATCATCATGCTACATAGCGGCCACATAGGCGTTGAAAGCAGCGATGGTAATGGATCGGTATTTTATTTTACTATCCCTGTATAGCAGCTATCCATCAATGGTTTGTCCTGAAATTATATTACCAAAAAAGCCACAACTGGTAAAGCTGTGGCTTAATATAAATAAGTATTTTTTATTAGTATGGGTATGCCTTACCCGGGTGATTCCTTTTCCAGGCACGGCGGCGTTCTAACCATGCAGCATGTTTTCGTTTTTCTTCCCGCTTGCGGGCTTCATTCCCTATGATATAACCGCCGCCTGCGCCAATTGCACCGCCTATGACGGCACCGCCCACGCTGTGGCCAATTAAGCCACCGGCAACAGCACCACCAGCACCCCCAATAATCGCACCTTTACCTTGTTTGCTTATTCCTTTTTTTTGAGCCTCTGCATTGAAAGTAACCGACGATGTTAAAGCCATTGCGAGGCCGCCATATATGAGTATCTTTTTCATAGTGATAGTATCTAAATTTGTTAATATATAAACAAATAGCAAGCCACATTGCTTGCTGACTAATAGAGGCTGTAAAAGGGTAAAGGTTTAATAGCTTATTTTAAAAAGCTGCGTATAGCTGCAGAAAACTGTACAGTTTTCCCTGCATTGTTATGGTCGCCCGGTACAACCCTAATCTGCGATCCTGGTATTAATTTTTGTAAATTTCTTACATCGCCGTTGGTTTTGTCTTCGCTGCCATCTATCAGTAAAACAGGCATTTTAATCGCAGCTAACTCGGCAGGGCTTGTTACCGGCTGATGTTTTTGCTGGTACATTAATGCAACTTTATCAAAAGGATTTTTATTGATCCAAACCATCATGTCATCTACATCGTGGAGTGTTGTATCACCCGCAAGGGCTTTATATGCGTGGATGCGGCGTTCCCAGTTTGGATTGGTAAAATCGGCACCCATGCCGCCCATCACGGCTTTGTGTACGCGATTGTCCAGTACCATTAGCCGCGATACTACTATAGAGCCGCGCGAGTAGCCTACTGCGTCATAAGCTTTAATGCCAAGCTTGTTTACCAATCCTATTACATCTTTAGCTTCCGCATCATTTTCATAAGCATTCTCAATATGTGGCTTATCAGAGCGCCCATTGCCCCTAAGATCCATCAGGATCACCTTATAGCCATCTTTTAATAAGTCGGCATAAAGCAGGCCGTTTTTCCAACCCTGGCTGGTTCCTGTAAAGCCGTGCACCAATACCACAGGATAGCCATCGCCTTTCACTTCATAATAAATCCTAGTACTATCGAACGAAGTGTAAAAGCTTTGACCGGCCGCAGATTGGGCAAAAATATTGCTGCATGCAATGGCGCAAAACAAGGTTAAAAGGCTAAATAACTTTTTCATCTGCCCGGAAGTTTAAACAAACACGTTTAGCAATAATACTCCTGCCAGTCCAACAAATGAGACTATCGTCTCCATTAAAGACCAGGATAGTATCGTATCTTTTATCGTCAGGTTGAAATATTCTTTGTAAAGCCAAAAGCCCGAATCGTTAACATGCGAAAAGGCTAGGCTACCTGCTCCAATGGATAAAACCATCAGGTTAGGATTGATAGTAGGGTCTTTTATAAGCATCGACCCAACAATACCTGCTGCAGTTAAACCTGCAACCGTGGCTGAACCAAGACTGATGCGAATAATTGCAGCAATAAGCCAACCTAAAAACAATGGCTGCAGGTTAAAAGATTTTAGTCCGTCAGCTATCTGATTACTGACGCCGCTATCTGTAAGTACCTGTTTGAAAGCTCCAGAACCGCCGATGATCAATAAAATTAAAGAAATATCCTTAATAGCATCGCCGTATAGTGAACCGAGCTGACTTAGCTTTTTCCCTTGTTTAATTCCTAATGTGTAAGTGCCAATAATGAGGGCGATAAGCATTACAACAGATGGATCGCCAACAAATGCAATTAACTTATGCAAATGATCCTGGGCATTCCCGATAAAAGGAAACGCTGCGGTGATACCCAGCAGCAACACAGGAAGCAAGGCAGTAAAAAAACTTATTCCTGAACCGGGAAGTTTGTCCGCTGCTATCTCTGCGGCGCGGAATGTAGCCAGCGGCTCTGAAGGGATATTCTTTAGAAACTGCGCAAATACCGGTCCTGCAAGTATAATAGCAGGTATAGCCAGCATTAAGCCATACATTAATGTAATGCCCATATTGGCATGAAACAGTACAACCAACGCCGATGGCGAGGGGTGAGGGGGCAAAAAGCCGTGGGTGACTGATAATGCGGAAAGCATTGGCAAGCCAATATACACCGTGGGTAATTTATACTTATAGGTTATTGAAAATATAAGCGGCACCATCAATACAAAGCCAATACCGTAAAATAATGGTATTCCGATAACAAAGGCCGCGGCCACAAGTGCAAACTGAATGTATTTTATGCCAAAAGCACGCACCAGCACTTCGGCGATTTTTTGAGCTGCACCGCTGGTAGCAACCAGTTTACCTAACATGGCGCCAAGGCAAATGATAATGGTCAATGCGCCGAGTGTATCACCCAGGCCTTTTTGAACTGATGTGCTAATCTTTTCCAGGGGGATGCCAAGGCATAAACCGGCGATTAAGGATACGATTAAAAAAGCCAGGAAAGGGTTGAGTTTTGCCCAACTTACAAGCAGGATAAGCAATATGATGCAGAGTAATATTACCAGCATTATTCGAGTCTTTTAGAGATTAATGAAGATGCAGCTAAAAGTAATAACATTTGTGTAAATTGGCATGGGAAAACGAGTTTTAACCAGGCAGGCAAGTCCGTATCATGAAAAAAATATTGTTGACAATAGGTTTCATCGCATCTTTCGCACTGGGGTGGGCATTTAAATCAATCAAATCACATAAAAACATGAAAAAAGTAACTGGTATCGGCGGTGTTTTCTTTAAGTGCGACGACCCGCAAAAAATGCGGGATTGGTACAGTAAAAACCTCGGGCTACCCGCAGATCAGTACGGCGCCAACTTTGAATGGTACCAAAACCCAGACGGAACCCAAAAAGGATCTACCCAATGGAGCCCTTTTGCTGCTAATACAAAATACTTTGAGCCATCTGCCAAAGAATTCATGATCAACTACCGGGTAGAGAACCTGGAAGAACTGGTTGAGCAACTGCGCGCAGATGGGGTAACCGTTACCGATAAAATTGAAAGCTATGATTATGGCAAATTTGTACATATTATGGACCCTGAAGGCAATAAAATAGAACTTTGGGAACCCAAGGATTAAGCTTATAAAGTTAATACCCCTACTATTTTACCGAGCTGTTATTTATTGTAATAATCTATACTGGTTTTTTTAAGCCGGAATAAAACTCCGTTCTTTACTGCAAATGACTAAACAGCGCTATTTTTTACTGATCCTGATCCTTGGTTCGCTTACTGCTTTGGGGCCCTTTTCTATTGATATGTATTTGCCGGGTTTCCCTGCAATTGCCGCGTCACTACATACTACTACGGAGAATGTGGCCCTGTCGTTATCCAGTTTTTTTATAGGGATATCTGCCGGGCAGTTGCTTTATGGCCCTTTGCTGGATAAATTCGGGCGCAAAAAACCTTTGTATTTCGGCCTGTCGTTATATATCGTGGCCTCGCTGGGATGTTACCTGTCAGATAGTATCCAGATGCTGATCATTGTAAGATTTATACAAGCGGTAGGTAGTTGCGCGGCCGGTGTGGCAGCTATGGCTATGGTGCGCGATATTTTTCCTATTGAAGATAATGCTAAGGTGTTTGCCCTGCTCATATTGGTTTTGGGGGCATCGCCGCTGATTGCCCCTACGGTTGGCGGCTATGTAACCGTTCACCTGGGCTGGCAGGTGATATTTATTATTCTTGCGGTAATTGCTGTGTTCATTTTTCTGGCAGTGATTTTTCTCCTGCCCGAAAGTTACCAGCCCGACCCGTCTTATTCCCTCAAGCCGGCACCTATCATCAGTGCATTTTGGGGCGTTTTAAAAACACCTCAGTTTTATACCTACACCTTTTGCGGCTCGCTGGCCTTTGCGGGCCTGTTTGCTTATATATCGGCATCGCCCATTGTTTTTATGGAAGTATTTGATGTAAGCAAAGAAAACTACGGTTGGATATTTGCTGGCCTATCAGTTGGTTTTATAGGCTCCAGCCAGGTGAACAGTTTTTTAATACAGCGTTATAAAAGCGAACAGATAGTAAGTACTGTATTGATTGCCATGGTGCTGATAGCCCTGGTATTTATCACCGGATCGCTGCAGGGCTGGATTGGCCTGGGTGGCACAATCGTTATGATATTTTTAATTCTTTGCTGCGTAGGGCTCATCAGTCCCAATACATCTGCACTGGCACTGGCACCTTTTGAAAAAAATGCCGGTACCGCATCTGCGTTATTAGGCGCATCACAGATGGCCATAGGAGCCCTGGTGTCGGTTGGTATAAGTCTGTTTAAATCAAAATCCACGTTGCCCATGGCTACCGTTATTGTAGTATCTGCCGCGCTGGGCCTGTTGGTATTGCTGATAGGCCGGCGGGCTATCAAAACAAAAGTGGAAGCGAAAGCGGGAGCCGGTATTGCTGTGCACTAACAGCACTGGTTAATCCGGATAATCCCCAAAACAAATTATTTTCAGATTTTGCGCCAGGGATTGTAAGGGTTTAGCCCGGAGGGCCGTAGCGAAGCGTAGCCCTGCAAAGCCCGGCCCGCAGGGGGCGCCATAAAGTTAATGCCCCGGTTCTTCAAGCTGGCGCTCTACTCCCTTACGGCAGTAACCCGGGACCCATCCTCGCCAAGCGTCTCAAAAATTATTTGCTTATCCGTAAGCTTATTAACAGAGAAGGGGAAGTCGCGCACTTTGCCGTCACCAAGTTCTTCTCTGTATTTAATATCCTGCCCGGCGGTGCTGAATTTACCGTGTGATAGTAATTTACCGCCCCAAAATATCTGCAATGTATGGTCTTTATTAAAAACGATATAGGGCTTTTGCTCATCTATCTCGTAGGATTTTAAACTATCCGACGGCGAAGCTGGCTTCTCAACACGGATATAGTTCCATTTACCATATAAACCTTGCGGTTCGATACCTGATTTGCAGGCGGCAAACAGGAGCAGACAGGCGAGTAATAAGAGGAAGATTTTCTTCATAATTTAGTAACTGATGTGAGCGATGGTTGTTTTATTGGTCATTAGGTATATGTTTAACAAGCTGTTGAAGCATAAACGGGGCGCAACGCACATTTTTTTTACAACCATCCCAATAATTAAAAAAAGTGTTATAGATTTATAAGCGTTAAATCTACACTTATTAATAACCAATATGAAGAAGTACCTACTCATCCTGATGCTTGCCGGCAATTCTGCCGCGTTTGCCCAAAGCAGCGGCAGCATCACCATTACCAACAATTCAAAAGAGACCATTAGCAAACACATTTACGGGCAGTTTGCCGAGCACCTTGGGCGCGGTATTTACGATGGTTTTTGGGTTGATAAAAGCCTGCCGGTGCAAAAGCAGGGCAGGATTAGGCTGGATGTAGTAGCTGCGCTGAAAAAAATCAAGATCCCCAATCTGCGCTGGCCGGGCGGCTGTTTCGCAGATGAGTATCACTGGCGCGATGGCATTGGCCCGAGCGACAAACGCCCGCGGATGGTGAATAGTAACTGGGGCGGCGTTACCGAAGATAATAGCTTTGGCACGCACGAGTTTTTGGAGCTGAGTAAACTTATTGGTACCGAGCCATATATTGCCGGTAACGTAGGTAGCGGAACGGTTGATGAAATGAGTAAATGGGTGGAGTACCTTAACTCCAACAGCACCAGCACTGTGGTACAGCAGCGCAAGGCAAACGGCCATCCGGAGCCTTACAAGGTTTCCTTTTGGGGAGTAGGCAACGAAAACTGGGGTTGCGGTGGTAATATGACGGCAGAGTTCTACTCCAACGAATTCAGGCGTTATGCTTCGTTTGCCAAAGATTACCCGGGTATTAAACTTCGTAAAATAGCGAGTGGTGCTAATGCAGATGATTACAACTGGACCGAAACCCTAATGAAAAATATCCCTCACGGAATGATGTGGGGTGTTTCTATGCACTATTATACTATCCCTACTGGTAGTTGGGGCAAAAAAGGATCTGCCACCAGTTTTGATGAAGGAGAGTATTTTAAAACCATGGTTAACTGCTTGCGGATGGATGAGTTGGTTTCCAAGCACTCCGCTGTGATGGATAAATACGATCCTGATAAGAAAGTAGGGTTAGTGGTTGATGAATGGGGTATCTGGACAGATCCTGAACCGGGCACCAATCCGGGCTTTTTATACCAGCAAAACAGCTTGCGCGATGCACTGATAGCCGGCACTACACTAAATATATTTAACAACCATTGCGACAGGGTGAAAATGGCAGAACTTGCACAAACTGTAAACGTTTTGCAGGCGCTTATCCTTACCAAAAAAGATAAAATGCTGCTTACACCAACCTATTACATTTTTGATATGTACAAGGTGCATCAGGATGCCAAATACTTAAACATTAAATTGAACTCGCCTGAGTATGCAGTGGACGGCAAGAAGATTGATGCCGTAAACGTTTCCGCTTCGCAAGATGCAAGCGGTAAGACACATATCTCGTTGGTTAACCTTGACCTGCACAATTCGGTTACCATCAGCACTACCCTGAAGGAACTGGTTTGGAAGAGTGTAAAAGGCAACATTCTTACGTCGGCCAATATTACCGATATAAATACTTTTGAGCAGCCTTTGAAATTGCAACTGCAAAACTTTAATGGTGCCAAAAAAGATGGCGATAAACTGGTAGTTACCCTGCCCGCCAAATCGGTAGTGACACTGGAGCTGAATTAAAAATTATTGCTAAGATCTATTTAACGCTGCCATTGGTTTAACAGACCAATGGCAGCGTTGTTGTATAAAAGAAGTCGGTATCATTTGGCATAGCAAATCCAATCGCTGATGTACGCAAATTTATTTCTTAAGCTAACCTGCTATCTGCAGCGGCTTCACTCAGTTAGTTTTTTTACTAACCGGTTTGTTGGTTTTCTGCTCAGCATTTTTCACCTCGTCCTTTTCGCTTAAAGGCTGCTCTGTATTTAATTCTTTCGCAGGCTTTTGTTCGCTGGCGGTTTTGTCGGAGGCTGTTTGTTTCGGGGCTGTCATGTGGATATTGGTTTATTAAACAACTCATCAACAGTAAAAAAAGTTTACAAAATTTAAAGTGATACAACCGTGGGTGCTAGCCGGGAAATTAACGGTCTTTAATATGTAATAATTTGTGAGCTCCTAAAAACAATTTGCCCGCTAACCTATTCTATATCTTGTATTAATTATACCTTTGCCCACTTAAATGAGCACCCAAAAAAGCACCATAAAACCTGCCCCATCGCGCTTTGCGAGAGCTGTAAACAGCGTTGCAGATTTTTTTTTAATGCTGCATAGGATCTATGCATTCATCATCCGTTTCTTCAAGGAAGTGTTTTTGCCTCCTTACGAATTTAAAGAAGTGATGCGGCAGTGTTACGAAGTTGGGGTAAAATCCTTCACGCTGATATCCCTTACCGGTTTTATCGTAGGGATTATTTTTACCAAGCAAAGCCGCCCGTCGTTAACCGGTTTTGGGGCAACATCATGGCTGCCATCACTGGTATCCATCGCTATCATGAAAGCGCTTGCACCGCTGGTAACCGCACTTATTGCTGCCGGTAAGGTAGGTTCAAGTATCGGTGCCGAACTTGGCTCGATGCGGGTAACCGAGCAGATAGATGCCATGGAAGTATCGGGAACAAAGCCTTTTAAATTTTTGGTTTGTACGCGGGTAATCGCAACTACGATCACTATTCCCTTGCTGGCCACTTATGTGGCCTTTATAGCACTCATAGGTGGCTACTTAAATGTAAGCCAGAATGAGGGCACTACTTATACCACATTTATGGAGCAGGCCTTTGAGCCGCTTACATTTGTTGATTTTTGGGCCTCGTTGAGCAAAGCCGTTGTTTTTGGCTTTACAATTGGTATAGTTGGCTGTTACCAGGGTTATAACTCTACCAAAGGTACCGAGGGTGTTGGTAAAGCAGCCAATGGTGCGGTAGTAACCGCCATGTTTTTGGTATTTATTGAAGAGGTTTTAATTGTACAGATAGCCGGCTGGTTCCGCTAATTGCTATGGAAAAGAAAAAGGTAAATGTTGATACGAGCAACGAAGTCGTGAAGATTCGCGGACTGGAGAAATCCTTTGGCGATTATGATGTATTGCGCGGCATCGACCTTGACTTGTACCAGGGCGAAAACCTGGTGGTGCTAGGCCGTTCGGGTACGGGTAAATCCGTACTGATCAAACTTATATCGGGCCTGCTGATGCCGGATGCCGGTTCCATCGAAGTATTGGGCAACAACGTAACCGCTATCAGTGAAAAAGAATTACAGGCCCTGAGAATCCGGATCGGCTTCTCCTTCCAGAACAGTGCTTTGTATGATAGCATGACCGTGCGTAAGAATCTTGAGTTCCCGCTGGTGCGGAACAAAAAGGGTATTACGCGGGCGGAGATCGATAAGAATGTAGAAAGTGTGCTGGATGCCGTTGGTTTGCTCCAGGCCATTAACCAGATGCCTTCAGAACTTTCGGGCGGGCAACGCAAGCGTATCGGTATTGCGCGTACGCTGATCCTTAACCCAGAGATCATGATGTATGATGAGCCGACTGCCGGTTTGGACCCCATCACCTGTATCGAGATCAACGACTTGATTAACGAAGTACAACAAAACTATAACACCTCCTCTATCATTATCACGCACGATTTAACCTGCGCCAAACAAGTGGGCGACCGGGTAGCGATGCTGTTAGACGGACAATTTCAGCGGGTGGGGACTTTTGAAGAAGTGTTTAACACAGACGACGCAAGGGTGAAACCTTTTTACGATTATAATTTTACAGAATAATATTACCATACAAAATGGATGCATCAGAAAATAGAAAATCGATCACGGTAGGCGTATTTGTACTGCTTGGAGTGGCCGTATTTGTAATTGGCATACTGACCCTCGGCGGCCAAAATAAAAGCTTTGTAAAAAGCTTCAAGATCAGCGCGATATTCAGCGATGTTGCGGGTTTGAAAAAAGGGAACAACGTATGGTTCTCGGGGGTTAAAGTGGGTACCATTAAAGCTGTACGTTTCACCGGCGGCGCGCAGGTAGATGTGGATATGAGTATCGACGCTGCTACCCAGCAATACATTCACCGCAACGCGGTGGCCCACATCAGCAGCGATGGTTTAATTGGTAACAAGATCATCGTGATTGACGGAGGTAGCCCACAGGCACCCATCGTGCAGGACGGCGACGTGCTACAGGCTGCCAAACTTTTATCTACGGATGATATTATGGCTACCCTGCAAAAGAATAACGAAAACCTGCTGGCCATCACCGGCGACTTTAAAACCTTGGGTCACCAGATTTTGGCGGGTAAGGGTACCGTTGGGGCTTTACTGGCTGATAGCAGCATGGCTATGCAGCTGCGTGCCGCAATGCGTAACCTGCAGGCAACAACAGCAACGGCATCGCGGATGGCCTACCAGCTGGATGCCTTCAGCAATAAAATGAATACCAAGGGCGGCTTTGCCGATAAACTGTTAACGGATACCGTTGCCTATGCCCGTATCCAGGAGTCGGTTGCCAAGCTAAAGGAAGCAGCTAACAATGCTACTATCCTTACCGATAACCTCAACAAGGCCAGCAACAAGCTCAACAGTACCGATAATATCCTGGGCGTATTGCTTAACGACCCCAAAGGTGCCGTAAAAGTGCAAAGTACCCTTAACTACCTCCAGCAAAGTTCTATTAAACTGAATGATGACCTGGAGGCTGTACAACATAATTTCCTGCTGAAAGGCTTCTTCAAGAAAAAAGAAAAAGCCAAACAAGACAGCATCAAAGCTGCCATGTAAAGGAGCTTAGGCGTTTATGAGAAAATAGCGATGGGATTTACACTCATCGCTTTTTTTTTATCAAACCACTTAAGCTGTTAATTCGTATAACCACTCAGACGCGCTAGATCCAAACGATTTGAAATTTTATAACTATGCCTTATAAAGAACTGGAACGGCTGCAGGCCGTGAACCGATTTTTAAAGCTCGACTTCAGCAAGGAAAAAGAACTTCAGGAGCTGGTTAAGCTGGCAGCAAAAATTTGCGGTACCCCCACCGCCTTGCTCACGTTAATAGATAAAGATACCCAGCATATTAAGATCAGAGAGCGGTTTAACTTCGAAACCACACCCCGTAACGACGCCTTTTGCAACTACGTAATTCAGCAGGAAGAGGTAATGGTGGTGCCCGATGCAACGCTGGACCACCGCTTTGTACAAAACCCCCTGGTGCTGGATGATCCCAATATCAGGTTCTACGCCGGTGCCCCCCTCATCACGGCAGACGGTCTTAAACTTGGCAGCCTGTGTGTCATCAACCAGGAGCCGGGGCAGTTGAATGAGCATCAGCAGGAAATGTTAATGGCTCTGGCTAAACAGGCTATGCAGCTGATGAATTTTCACGAGAGTTTAAACCTGCTAAAAGAGCAGTTTATTATCGCTAAACGTTCAGAGATCGAACTGCGGTCGTTTTTTGAGAGCTCGATAGATCACCACATGCTGCTGGGCCGCAATTTTGAGATCCTCGCCTTTAACCGGGCATGGGAAATTTATGTGAAGAATAGCTACGGCTTGCAGATGGAAAAAGGCCAGTCTATGGCGCCGTTTATGCCGAGCCAGAACCTCGCCTTATTTTATAAGGACTATACCACTGCTTTGAAGGGTACTGCCGTTTATGACGAACGCAATTTGAGCAAAGACGGGGTGGACAATTGGCGCCTTGTAAAATTTGAACCGGCGTTTAACCCTGCCGGCGACATCATCGGCGTTTCGGTAAATACGGCGGATATCAACAAAAGGGTAGCGCACGAAACTACCGTAAAAGCGCAAACGGAACAGCTTAACGAGATCGCCTTTATCCAATCGCATGAGTTACGCAAGCCTGTGGCATCTATCCTCGGGCTGATGGAGCTGATCCGGATGGACGGCCGCAACCAGGGATTGGAGGAGTGGCAGATGCTGGAAAGGGCAGTGGACGAGCTCGACGAGAAAATAAAAATGATTGTACAGGGCATATAAAACCGCAATGTAACGCACAACCCCGGCGCTGCGGGGGGAATAAACCGGAGCAATTCCTAACCGCCCGGTGGCGGTTTTTTTACCCGGTGTTTCACTGCGCGAAATTGAATCGGGTGAAACACTAATCTAGCTCATAATCAGTGGTTTGTGTTTTTTGTTGAATCAACCTGAAATGGTTTACTGCCTCATAATCAAATAAATAGCTTTTTGGCAAACGGCAGTGAAACACTTGGAGTGAATCAGCTCCATTTGCCTATTTGGCTCCTGGTGGGCGCCCGTTTTTCCTGCAATGGCTTGTGCTGGCTTTGCAGAATGGGTCACAATCAAGGCGGGATTTCGACGGTTTCTCCGTGTCCCGGCGATAGTGCGGCTGTCAGTCTGAGCTTTAAGAAAGGCTTTAGGCTAGGTGATCCTGGTGTTTAAAATGGGAGGGTGTAACACCTGTAATCTTTTTAAATTGAGTACATAAATGCGCCACACTACTATAATGCATCTTCCACGAAATTTCGGTTAAACTAAGTTTATTGTCAATCATCAGTTCTTTTACCCGCCGAACTTTATGAAGTATGATGAACCGCTCGATAGTTAGGCCCTGATTAAGCGAAAACGTATTAGCGAGGTACGTATAGTCTAATTTTAACTTAAACGTTAAATGATCGGAGAAATTTATTTTTAAATGATCATCCGTATGATAAACCATTTCGATAATAACACTTTTGATTTTGTCAATCAGGATATCTTTCTTATTGTCTATTAGTTCTAATCCGGAACGTGCTAACGCTATACGAATTTTTTGGATGTTTTTAGGACATATTTCACCTGCAACTTCTGCGCTTCCTTGTTCTATTGCTTTGCAGTGGAACCCAAGTCGTTCTAATTCGAGTTTTACAACAACCTTACAACTAATAGTTGACATGTTTTTAATAGAGAGGATCATAGGATGGGCTAATTATTCTTGCAATGCAAGCAGGATGTGCAGATATATTTCGTTATACGTAATTTATTAAACAAAGTTGCTACAGGTTATCAACACTCGCCCGTCCTGTATGTCTTACTGCAATAAATCTCCTGCCCCGTCCGGCCAAGCGTCCACACTTGGTCGATTCATAGTTTGAGCGTCCACGCTCGCGAAGGTCTGCTTCTTCGATTCGCAAATGTTCCCCCGCCCGACCAAGTGTCCACACTTGGTCAATTCTTAGTTTGAGCGTCCTAGCTCGCGAAAGTCTGCTTTACCGATTCGGGCATGTCGGCTACCCGACCGACCAAGTGTCCACACTTGGTCGAATTTCTGCTGAGCGTCCACGCTGCTGAAAGCTGCTTGACCGATTTCGGCACGTCGTCTACTTTTATACTGAGATTGCCGCGCTATCGCTCGCAATGACACGGTGGGAGAAATATGGCGGTTCATGTCGTCTACTTTATGCGTAGCCTACCGCGCTATCGCTCGCAAGGACATGGTGGAGTGATAGTCCGGAATGTCGGCTACGGTTATGCTTAGGTTGCCGCGCTATCGCTCGCAAGGACATGGTGGGGGAATGCGTTCTACACTATGCTCCCCCGCCCGACCAAGTGTCCACACTTGGTCGATTCTTTAGTGAGCGTCCACGCTTGCGAATGGCTGCTGGAGCGATTTCGGTATGTCGTCTACCTTTCGGCTGAAGTTGCCACGCTATCGCTTGCAAGGACAGGGCGATACCTCTACACCTTCCCCAACAAACTTTTCCCGCCTATGCATTGCCTCTACAAATCCATCGCTTTTTTTAATTTGGCTGTAACTACAAAATGAAAATCCTATTTCATATAGTGGCTTCGTGCTTCTTTGAAAGCATCGACGTTACTGGCGATCCAAAACCAAAGCGGGGTTACCTGTACCAGCAAACCTTTACCCAAAGGTGTTAATTCATATTCTACTCTTGGAGGTACTTCTGGATAGATACTCCGGCTGATCAATCCGTCCCGTTCCAGTTCGCGGAGACATTTGGTCAGCATTTTTTGACTTATGCCTTTGATATGCTGTTGTAAGGTGGAAAAACGCATTCGTCCATCCACTCCTAAAGCATGTATGATAAATAGGGACCACTTATTACCAACATGATTCAAAATATCTCTTTTAAGCTCGTCCTGATCTTTGTTTAAAACCTTGCAAATGTCATCCCAGGCCTTGTTAAGTTCCTCATCGATCATATAAAATCCAGCTTTTTAATTTAAAAAAAGTATTATTTTTCAAAGGTGATCAAATTTCTCAAGGATTAGCGGGTTTGAAATTGTGGATAATTTTTATCCATGGGATGTGTTTCAGGAATCGGCAAATCTGCTCACCTTAGATTATTTAAAAATTAATCGCCTTAGTACAAGAAAACTAACCTGCAGGTAACTAACCCACTTGTAGGTGCCTCATTGTCAATGCTTTTTTTATGCTTTACCTTTGCGAATGCAAGTCATTTGGAATCTATCCTGATGATGGAATAATAACATATTAAAATGGAAAATACATCAATTTTAGTGTTAGGCGCAGGCGAATTGGGCATGCCGGTGATCCGCAGCTTAGTTAAAAGGTCAAAACACTTACCCCATACAAAAATCACCGTACTGCTTCGCCAGTCTACCATCAGTTCGACAGAGATTGAAAAAAAGCGCAATATTGACGAGCTTAAGGAATTAAAGGTAACATTGCTGGCAGGAGATCTGACGGCTCCGTCTGCTGAACTTGTTCGGATTTTTAAAGAATTCGATGCAGTTGTTTCTTGTACCGGTTATGGCAGTGGTGCCGGCGGATTTCAGCTCAAACTAACAAGAGCCGTACTTGAGGCTGGGGTGAAACGATATTTCCCATGGCAATTCGGGGTTGATTTTGAGATAATTGGCCGGGGTAGTGCCCAGGATCTTTTTGATGAGCAACTGGATGTACGGGAACTTCTTCGATCGCAAAAAGCTACCCGGTGGGTTATTGTTTCTACCGGTTTATTTACGAGTTACTTATTTGAACCTTTTTTCGGTGTTGTTAATTTAGACACCAAGACGATTACCGCTTTAGGCAGCTGGGATACAGCTGTTACGGTAACAACGCCTGAAGATATAGGAAAACTTACCGCAGAGATATTTTTCGATGAACCGCAGATAGCAGACCGTATTGTTTATATCGGTGGTGACACGATAACCTATGGACAATTAGCTGATCTGGCAGAAACATTGGCCGGCGAAAAATTTAAACGCGAGGTGATAACCATCAGCGAATTGAACGATGGCTTAAAAAATGATCCGGAAAATTTTGTAAAAAAGTACCAGCATATTTTCGGAAATGGTGCGGGTGTATCCTGGCGTTTGGATCAAACATTCAATGTCCAAAAAGGAATAGCGACCATGTCTGCCAAACAATGGGCAGAGCAAAATATTAAATGGCAGTAGGTGCCACTCGAATTGACAGATACATAAAGAGTTTATTATGAAATGCTAATGCAATCAGCCCGGCCAGGTATTCACACTTGGTCGGGTTTGCTATTCAGCCTCCACGCTCGCGAAATTCGCCTAACTGATTCCAGCTTATCTGATCCTTCACCCCCGGGCAAACCGCGCTATCGCTCGCAAGAATATGGTGGGATAATAACCCAACCATCCTCCCCAACAAATATTTTCACCCTCACATAGTGCCCCTACCAAACTCATCGCTATTTTTGTTTAACAGCCGGGTAGTTCCGGGCTAAGCAATTCCGGGCCATCCGCAAATAAATAGTTTGCCCCAAAAAATCGATCGTTCAAAAATGCCATCAAATACATCATCAAACAAGGGCGAAGCCAAAAAGCTAGCCAGTAGAGCTTTGCTGTTTTCGGCAGGCCTGGCGATGTTATTGGTTAGCCTGGTCTGCTTTGCCTGTAATACAGGTGGCGAGGCCGGTGGTGATCAGCGAAAAGAGGCTGCCGGTGCAGTTCCGGATAAATTTGCTCAAAACTGGCAGGCTCCGGATGTTCAGCGCATCCCGGCAGGTAAATATGGCGACATGACCCGCTATGGCAGGGAGCTGATTGCCCATACCGCCCAATACCTGGGGCCAAAGGGCAGCGTGGCGCAGATCAGCAACGGCATGAATTGCCAAAATTGCCACCTGGATGCCGGGACCAGGCTGTTCGGCAATAATTATGCGGAGTTTGTGGCCGGTTATCCAAAGCGAAGCAACCGGTCGGGCAGGGCAACCACGCCGGCACTGCGCATAGCCGAGTGCTTTGAAAGGAGTTTGGCGGGGAAGGTGCCCGATACCTCCGGCAGGGAGGTGCAGGCCATTTTGGCCTATATGAAATGGGTTGGTACAGGGGTAGCTAAGGGGCGGGCTTTATATGGCCGGTCGGTAGCGCGGCTGCCTTTTATGGATGTGGCCGCTAGTGCCGCTAAAGGGAAAGTGGTGTATGTGGCCAAATGCCAAAGCTGCCATGGCCAAAACGGGGAGGGACTGTTAGCCGCCGATCAGCGCAGCTATACCTATCCGCCTTTATGGGGCAAGGGCAGCTATACCGATGGTGCGGGGATGTACCGCTTGGGTAATTTTGCCGGCTTTGTAAAAAACAATATGCCTTACGGTGCTACTTACAAAAACCCGCAGCTAACGGATGCCGAAAGCTGGAACGTGGCGGCATTTGTGAATTCGCAGCCCCGGCCGCACCGCAACCAGCAGGCCGATTGGCAAAACCTGGATACCAAACCTATCGACTTTCCGTTTGGTCCGTATGCTGATCCCTACAGTGAGCAGCAGCACAAGTACGGGCCCTTTAAGCCGATAGTGGCCGCACATAAAAATTCATCTATCCTAAAAATTTAAATAGCAAAAATGAAAAAGTACCTGATGATGTTAACCGCGTTTGCATGCCTGGCTTTGGCTAAACCCGCAAAGGCACAAACCGATCCGGCTGCCTTTACCGGTGCCGAGGCTACGCTTAAAAGCTACAAGGCCGTTTATATTCTTAATTCTGCCGATGATAAAAAGATCACGGGGACGCTGCGCAATATTGGCAACGTGCTGGATGACCCGCGGCTGAAGGGGAAAGTAACCATAGAACTGGTGGTATTTGGCGATGGGGTTGCGGTTTACATGAAATCGGGCGCGTATGAAGAAACCTTGAAGAAGCTGCAGGCCAGAGGGGTGATCCTGGCAGAATGCAGCAATACGGTGCGCGAGCGCAAGATCGATAAAAACGACCTGTTCCCTTTTATCTCCTATGTGCCCAGCGGTAACGGCGAGATCATCATCCGGCAGGCGGAAGGCTGGGCTTCGGTGCATCCGTAGTACATGGTAAGCATTCGTTTCTCAGGTTAAATCCACAAGCGCAACCCACCTAAAACCGCTTTCCCGGCAAGCCGCTTCTATCAGCGGCTTGCATCCTGATGTTCATCAGGACAGGTGTACAGCGGGACTATCAGGGCCATCGAAGCACTGGCTTTGCTTTTCTGATTACTACGGGGGAGCGGGGAATGAGGAGCGGGGAAGCGGAGAGCGGGGAGCGGGGAAGCGGGGAGAGGGAGAGCGGGGAGCGGGGGAGCGGGGAGCGGGGAAGCGGAGAGCGGGGAAGCGGAGAGCGGGGAGCGGGGAGCGGACAGTCGCGCTCCTCACTCCTCCCACCCCACTCCGCGCTCCCCAATCCTCACACCCCGCTCCCCAATCCTCACTCCCCACACCTCACCCCCCACACCTCACTCCCAAACCCACCCCCCACACCTCACTCCTCACTCCCCGCTCCTCACTCCCCATATCCGGCTACAAGCTCAGTAGATTCGGCTACATGCGGCGGCCCGCTTCCCTGCATCTTTGTAGCAACAAAAACAAAACGTTATGAAGATTATATTGTCAGGATCGTTGGGGCACATCAGCAGGCCGCTAACGCAGGAATTGGTTGAGCAAGGGCACGAGGTTACGGTGATCAGCAGCAAAGCCGGTAAACAGGCGGAGATTGAGGCATTGGGTGCCAAAGCAGCCATTGGCTCATTGGAGGACCGCGACTTTTTAACCCAAACCTTTACCGGTGCGGATGCGGTGTATACCATGGTGCCGCCCGCCAACTACTTTGACCAGGAACTGGACCTCACCGCCTATTACCATCGCCTGGGGAACAACTATGCTGCGGCTATCGGGGCATCGGGTGTAAAGCAGGTGGTGAACCTAAGCACCATTGGCGCTCATCTGGAAAAAGGGTCGGGCATATTGATTGGCGCGCATGATGTGGAGGGCATTTTAAATGCGCTGCCTGCGGAAGTGGCTATTGTACACATGCGGCCAACGTCCTTCTTTTATAACCTGTTTGCGCATACCTACAGCATTAAAAACCAGGGGCGCATTGCGGCCAATTACGGGGTGGGGGATGTTATTCCCTGGGTATCGCCTGTGGATATCGCTACGGCCATTGCGGAGGAGATTGGGCAGCCTTTTACCGGCAGAAAGATCCGTTATGTTTGCAGCGAGGAGCTGAGCGGCCCGCAAACGGCGGCTATTTTGAGCACTGCCCTGGGAAAGCCGCTGGAGTGGGTGCTGATCAGCGATGAGGAAAACCTGGCTGGCCTGGTAAAGGTGGGTATGAACCCGCGGATAGCGGCCGGCCTTACAGAGATGTTTGCCGGGCTGCACACGGGCCTGTTATCTGAAGATTACTTTGCACACCGGCCGGTATTGGGCAAAACTAAAATGGCGGTTTATGCCGGGGAATTTGCTGCCGCGATAAATAATAACTAATTTGTGCTATGGCCGTTACGCAACCCATCAGGTGTAAAACAATCAGCGAGTTCCACAAATTCAGGGGCCTGCCCAAGCCCGAGCATCCGCTGATCAGCGTGATCAGCTTAGATGATGTGGAGGAAATGCCACCGGGTGAGATCAGCGTGGTGAAGGATTTTTATTCTATTGCGCTGAAGCGGAACTTTAACGTAAAGATGAAGTACGGCCAGCAGCCCTATGACTTTGACGAGGGGACCATGTTTTTTATGGCACCGGGGCAGGTGCTTAAGCTGGAAGTGGAAAAGGTAAGTAAATTAAAACAGTCGGGATGGATGCTGCTTTTCCATCCCGACTTTTTATGGAACACGCCGCTGGCCAAAAACATAAAGCAGTACGCCTATTTTGATTATGCGGTGAACGAGGCGCTTTTCCTGTCGGACAAGGAGGAAACGATCATTACGGGTATTATGCACAACATCCGGCAGGAATACCAGGCCAACATCGATCAGTTTAGCCAGGATATTATTATTGCCCAGCTGGAACTGGTACTCAACTACTGCGACCGGTTTTATCACCGGCAATTCATCACCCGTAAAATAACCAGCCACAGCATCCTCAACCGGCTGGAAGAGATCCTGGCCGAATATATCAACAGCGATCAGTTAGCGGGGCAGGGCCTGCCCACGGTGCAATACATAGCCGATGCGCTAAACGTTTCACCGGGCTACCTCAGTAGTTTGCTTAAAACGCTTACCGGGCAAAGCACCCAGCAGCACATCCACGAGGCGCTGATAGAAAAAGCAAAGGAACGGCTGAGCACCACCGGGCTTTCGGTAAGTGAAATAGCGTACGGACTAGGATTTGAGCATCCGCAATCCTTCAGCAAGCTGTTCAAAACAAAAACCAGCCAGTCGCCGCTGGAGTTCAGGGCCTCATTTAATTAAAGGGGGCTTTGGTTTTGTGGTAGTCCATCGTCCCCGGGGCTGAGGGGTATGGTAAACCAGAAGGTACTGCCTTTGCCCATCTCACTCTCCACCCCAATTTCGCCATCGTGTTTCTGTATAATTTGCGAACAGATATAGAGGCCCAGGCCAAGGCCCGAATATTGGATGCCGCTGTTATCGGCCCGGTAATACTTATCAAACAAATGCTTTTGCTTGTCGGCGGGGATCCCCGGCCCGGCATCTGTAACAGAAACTTTAACAGCCTGCGCAACGCTTTGAATATGGATAGCAATATTGGGCGACTGCGGCGCGTATTTGATGGCGTTGTTAATAAAATTGACCAGCACCTGTTTAATGCGGTCCTCATCGGCAGTTACCTGCAGGTGCACATCGCCGGTTGTGATCACCTGGTGCCTGCCATCGTCCAGGAAATGCTGGCAGCAATCGGTAGCCAGGGCGGCAATGTTAAAAGTGGTATAGTTTACATGCAACTGCCCGTTGGTAAGCTTGCTTACATTAAGCAGATCATTGACCAGGCTGCTTACTTTTTGGCAGCTTTTGCTGGCCTGTTCTATCAGTTTGGCATGTGTGCCCGCCTGCGGGTTATCTTTAACCCGGTACAGCAACTGTATACAGGCAGACAGGCTGGTGAGGGGTGTTTTTAATTCGTGGCTGGCAATGCTGATGAAATCATCTTTTTGCTGCTGCAGCTGTTTAAGTTCGTCAATATCGGTACAGGTACCAAACCACTTAACAATGCGGCCGTTAACATCAAAGTAAGGGGCGGCCCGGCCCAGTACCCAGGCATATTCGCCGGTGTATTTTCTTAAACGGTATTCAATTTCGTAGGGGTCGCCGGTTTGCAGGCTATGGTTCCATATTTTCCATGCCCGTTCGCGGTCATCCGGGTGGAATATTTCGTTCCAGCCCTCGCCCTGCGTTTGCTCATAAGTGGTGCCCGTAAAATCGTACCAGCGTTTGTTATAGTACTCATGGTAACCTTCAGCATCGGTAACCCAAATCATCTGGATGATGGAGTCGGCCAGCTGTTTAAACTGGTTTTCGCTTTCGGAGAGTGCGGCCGTGCGGGTAACAATGCGTTGTTCAAGCTCATTGTTCAGGTCATTCAGTCCTTCCTGTGTGCGCATTAACTCCTCGTTAGATGCGGTAAGCTCTTCGTTCAGCACCTGCACCTCTTCATAGGCTTCCGTCAGGCGCGATCTGGATTGCGCCAGTGCCTGTTTGGTGAGGATCTGATCAGTTATGTTGGTGGCCAGCTGGATGATATAAACCACCTGGCCGGCTTCGTTCAATACCGGCGTGTGGCTTGGGTCCCAATAGCGGGCAATAAATTTACCGGGGTTAGCAATGTCAGGTACATCATACCGCTGAATGGGCATGAAGTGTGGTTTGCGGGTGCGCAACACTTCCTGCAGAGATGCATTGATATTTTGAACGCCGTCGGCATCCGGCAGGTCGGGGTTATCCGGAAAGGCTTCAAAGATATGTTTGCCGGTAATATCTTCCCTCCGTGCGGAAACCGCCTGGAGATAAAGGTTACTTGCCGTTATGATGTACAAGTCGGGCGACAGCACGAGGTACATGTTCGGCACGGTTTCAAAGGCCTTTAGTGTTTCTGCTGATGGTGTGCTGCTGATCGCCATTTTATTGGGTTTATGCCTTATAGATAGTGCCAAAGGTAACAACCTGATTGTAAATACGGTTTCCCTGCCTTAGTTTTTGAGGGGAATTCATACCCTTTTCCGGAATTGTTCATCAGATTAACGGCAATAACAAACTATCAAGAGTCTGCAATGTTGTATCGGCATACAAAATAGCTGATACCATTATGAAAAGGGGAAACATCATATTACAAACGATAGGGCTGGGGGCAGTGGCCGGGATGCGCGCATCTATGGCGCCAATGGTGGCCAGTCATTATTTAAGCAATCATCCCAACCCGGCGCTGTCCAGAACGGCGTTCAGGTTTATCCAAATGCCGGTAACTGCATTCGTTACGAAGCTGATGTCGGCCGCGGAAGTTACGGGCGATAAGGTGCCGGGCGGCCCGGACAGGATCATACCGGCGCAACTGATGGCAAGGGTAGCATCGGGGGCACTGGTGGGCGCAACCATATATAAGGCCAACCGCCAGAGTGTTATAGAAGGTATGCTGCTGGGGGGCGCGTCTGCGTTTGCGGTAACATTTGCCAGTTTTTACCTGCGCAAGTATGCCGATAAACTGCCTTTTGTTAAAGACCAGGTAGCAGGTGTGGTAGAAGATGCGGTGGCCTTAGGCACGGGCATTTCTATACTGAAAGCATAACGCTATTGCAAAAAGGGCTGGATCTTCCGCTGATCGGGCGGGAGGGCCAGGTACTTTTTGTAACTGCTGTTGAGGTAATTGAGGAGGTTAAAATCCTTACGGGTGTATTCCTTTACCCCGGGGGTAAACAGCCCGATAAAGTTATCCAGTTCTTCGCCCTTTAAGGGCACATACTTGCCGATGTTCTCCGGCACAAATAGGCCATGGATCTCGTCCATGGTGTCGAAATCCTTTAGCTTCTTCTCCAGTTTGGCCTGGTCATGTTCGCCTTTTTTCCAGTAATGCAAGCGCATGGTGATACCACCGTCGATATTGCCTTCCCGGTCGCGGTGCTTCACAACGGTTTGCCCGTGAAATTCAGGATCATAAATGTTTTTCAGCGGTTTTTTAAGTTCCGTTGCGGTAACGGTAACCTCCTGCAGTGGAAACTTCTGCGGGTTCAGAAAGATCTCGGTACTGTTCAGGCTGGTAACCAGTACGGTATCTGGCAGGTATGAGAAGCCCTTGAACAAAACCAGATCACCCACTTTTGCCGGCAGACTGTACGATCCTGATTTATCAGATGTAGTGTTACTTTTATTGTTAAGGTTTTGGATGAAGATATTGGCCAGGCCAATGCGGGTTTTATCTTCCATGACCTTGCCTTTAAAAATTCCCTGCGCATGAGCGGCTGTAATAGCAAAGGGAAACAAGAGCAGGCAGAGATACTTCAGCATGGTTTAAAACTAATAAATTTTGGGCGGGTGCTTATAAATTTAACTATTTTTAACGTTGAGGAGAGGTAATTACCCTAGCAGATACCTATATAATATTTTCTGCGAAAAATTTTTAACTAAATTGTTGTGTTTTGTTAATATATTAGGCGGTAAATATTTTTATATTTTGCGTTAGATCCCTGCATATAATTATCTCATCTAATTTGAAACCGCAGTTACCAAACTTAAACCAAACGATGCCGGCTGGTGTGCAAACTAAACAAAGTTTGTATAATAGTTACGCTAATATGCTGCTAGGCTACTTGCTTGAAGTTGTAAAAACGAAAGCCATAGCAGAGCAATACCTGGTAGATATTTTTAATGAATTGCAATTCGACGACATCCAGGCGATAACAAAGCAGGGTGCAAACACGTTCTGTAACTTACAAAAGATTGCCCGGAAGAAACTGGCCAAATTCACGGCTACCATTGAAGAATGTACCAATGAAGATACCGCACCGGCGAAAGCGGTGATTCAAGGCAACAGATTCATCGAACAGATGGCACCAGAGCAGCAGCATGTTTTTTGCGGGATGCATTACCACGGTAAAAGCACGGCAATACTGGCTGCAGAACTCAACAAACCTGAGGACGCAATCAGGCGGATTTTAAAGGAATCTTTTAACATCATCAGAAACCAGCGTAATGATACAGCAAGAATACATAGATAGCGGCATTTTAGAAGCCTATGTAACGGGTTCTGCAACCGAAGCGGAGACCCGTGAACTGATGTACATGAAGGTTAAATATCCTGAGGTGAATTTTGCCTTGCAGCAGCTGGAGCTGGATATGGAAAACCTGGCCCGGCACATGGCTGTGGCACCGCCCGCCCGTACCTGGGATAAGATCTCTGACACGATAGACGAACTCATCCTGCGCCCAGAATACAACCCCGAAGCCTTTAACGCAGAAAAAGAAGATAACAACCACAATAATTTTAATCAGAACAGCGGGCCCCATTTTATAGAGGTAGAGGCAGAATCGAACCACATGAAAGTGCATAAAGCATGGAAATGGGTTTTTGCAGCCGTGTTTGTTTTAGGCAAGATTTTTTTAGGCTGTGCCATTTACTTTTACCTGGAGAACAGGCAGGCACAGCAGCAGGTGCAGGAGCTCAAAACCGAGCTGAGACAGCTGAATAAGTAGCGGGTTGACTGTCGCGCCAGTAACGCAAAGAATACGAAGTTTTCGCAAAGGAGCACAAAGATTGGGTATGGGATTTATTAATTCTAAAACGAAACTGCATTGCTTATATTAACTAAAAGCTTTGTGCACTCCGTGTCCTTCTTAGCGTCCTTTTTGATACAATAAACGGCCATGCATTAAACGGATCCAAAACTTTCTCCCAATAAGGCTGTTCCCTAAGCATAACTATCTACGAGCTTATGAATACCTATCAGCAAAAATGGATCGATGTTTTAAATGCCGCTAATTTAAAAGACTGGCAAATTGAGCCAAGCGGCGATGATATCAATATCACCATGCCCAATGTTACCGATCTGAAACTGATCCGCGATAATTTGCCGCAAACCCTTGCTGCCATATCGCTGGATATCGAAGTACCAAAAGAGCGGCTTAAATTTCATTTCCATAACGGTCACGAAAACTTTGAATACATTTTAAATCCCGGGAATGATGATTTAAATAAGGCTTAGATCTTTGCCTTGGTTGATACAATGGTTACGCAAACCCCCATCATGGCGATCAGCGTAAATGATGCCCTCAAGCTGGCTAAACCGGCAATGAAGCCAATCATTGGCGGGCCAATTAGAAAGCCCATAAAACCGATGGTAGATACCGCAGCCAGCGCCACACCCGGCGACATGGTTTTAGATTTACCTGCGGCACTATACACCATCGGCACAACCGATGATACCCCTGCTCCAACAAACAGGAAGCCAATCAGCGCCGTGTAGAGGTGCGGGAAGATCACCGCGATTAGCAGGCCGATAGCAGTCAGCATCCCGCTAAGCTGCATGGTGCGCTTTAGCCCGAATTTGTTTGCAAACCAGTCGGCTATAAAGCGGCCGCCGGCCATGGTAAACATAAAAGCCGTGAAGCCGGTACCTACCCATGCCACATCGGCCATCACTACTTTTTTAAAGTAGATCACGCTCCAGTCGAACATGGCACCTTCGCAGATCATCGAACAAAAAGCAATAGCTCCCAATTTGATGAGCGAGTTATCCGGCATTACAAAAACCGGCCCCGAGTTGGCTACCTTGTCGTTTTTTAAATACCCCGTGGTGATGATTGTAACTACTACGATGATTGCTAGTATTAACGTAAAATGATACAGCGGGATGATACCTCTGCTGATCATAAAGGTACCGATCCCCGCCCCGGTGAAGCCCGCCAGGCTCCATAAGCCGTGGAACGACGCAAGAATGGGCCGACCGTATAATTCTTCGGCGGCAACCGCCTGGGTGTTTACCGAGATATTTACCGCATTGCTGCTAAAGCCAAAAAAGAGCAGGCAAATAATAAGTTGAAAGGTGTTTTGGGCCAGCCCTAAAGTAACCAGGCAGCAGGCATATACAATTAATGCCGAAATGAGCAAATTCCGGCTGCCGATCCGGGTGATGATCCAGCCGGAAAAAGGCAGGGAACACATTAAACCAACCGGCAGGGCAAACAACACACCGCCCAAAGCAGCATCCGACAGGTCGAGTGTTTGCTGAACGGTTGCTATACGCGATGCCCAGCTGGAAAAGCTGAGCCCGGCCATGAAAAACATAGCGGCTACGGCAATACGTAATGTGGTTCGGGAATGATTATATAGGGGCGCTGCGGTTTCCAAATTCTGTAATTATCAAAGTGTACTATTAACACTAAGGTACAAATGTAGCATCTAAATTTAAATAATTAAAATTACAGCATTTAAAAATAAGCTTTAATGGCAGGTATTACTTTTTAATGTTAAATGAGCTTACTACATCTTTGTGCAAAACACCATCGTCATCTTCCAATCTTTCGTGCAAAAGCGGAAAGGTTCCGTCGTTCTTGCCCTAAATTATGGAAATTATTTCGTAACAATTAAAATGTGCCGGCAATAATATAAAATAGGTTTAGCAGTCGCCATCCGGGCCACAGGTTGGGCCCTCAATGGTTTCAAATCCAGTTGTTTTCTGCTCCTGTGTCCACTCTTCAAAAGCTTTGTCAAGTGTTTGTGTAAACACCGGCACCGCCTGGGCGCCAGATACTGCGTATTTACCGTTCATTACAAAAAAAGGCACGCCGCGGATACCTAACTCACCGGCTTCAGCAATGTCATGTTTCACGTCATCGGCGAAAGCATTGCTCCCCAGCACGCCTATCACCTCATCGCGATCAAGGCCTATCTCTTCTCCCAAGCCTGCCAGCGTGTCAATATCATCGGTATTTTTTCCCAAAGTAAAATAAGCTTTAAAAAGGGCCTCCTCTGCCGCATCACCCAGGCCGTGTTGTTTGGCAAAGTGTGTAAATCGGTGCGCCTTAAAGCTGTTAGCTACTACAGCCCTGTCAAAATCATAGGTCAGGCCAACTTCTGCAGCCATTTCGGTAACATGGGCATTCATGTTTTGGGCATATTCCAGCGTCCAGCCTTTTACATCGGCCAAATACTGACTAATGTTTACCGACGGGTCCGTTTGCATATCCGGGTTCAGCTGAAAGCTTTTCCATTCAATTTCTACCTGTTCTTTATGATCAAACTGCTGTAACGCATCCTCAAAACGGCGTTTGCCGATATAACAAAAAGGACACATCACATCGCTCCAGATCTCAACTTTCATGCTCGTTTAATTTTACAGGCTAAAGGTATAGTATGTTGGCAAAATTGGGGTAAGGGTAGCGTAAAATTATCGCAGAATGTACTAATTACTGCCAGCTCCTCACGGGATGTTGAAAGGTAGGCTATTTTTTATAACTTAGTCACTGAAACCTAGTTAACCAATACTTAGATAAGCCTTACCCCATCAATGAACACTATAAATAAACCATGGCTTTTTTGGACTGGCATCCTGTTGCTTGTTTTTCCTGGCCTGGTGCATGCTTATTTGTTAATGCCGTTTCCCGGCAGTCAAAATATAGAAGCAATTACCCTTTGCTATTATTTAGAGGCGGCGGTGCTGCCCCTGCGGATTATCGGCGTGGTTATCATCGCTGCCTATATCATTGTTTTTTTTAACAGAAATACCCGGACGAACAAGATCGTAAAGCTGAGCGTGCTGGCCTTGTGCCTGCTGAGCTTTTACTTTACTGACTACCTGTTTAAGGCTGAGGTTATGTTTAAAGAAACGCTGAAACCGCGGTTTGCCAATGGTTTGCAAAGTAAGGTTCCGCAGCGGTACCTGGTTATTGGCGTGGTGCACAACGGTGTAGCAAAAGCCTACCCAATTGTTTACCTGGGCTATCACCATAAAGTGCAGGATAGCATAGGTGGCAAACCTGTTTTGGTAACTTATTGCACTATGTGCCGCACCGGCCGGGTTTATGACCCGGTTATGGAAGGCACGGCGCAAACCTTCCGGCTGGTAGGCGCACGGCACTACAATGCGATTATAGAAGATGAAACTACCGGGTCATGGTGGTACCAGGCTACCGGGGTTGCTGCTGTTGGTCCCCTGCAAGGGCAGCACTTACAGGAGATACCCAATGAACAAATGGCGCTGGAAGCCTGGCTAAACAAATATCCGGCCTCCCTAATTATGCAGCCAGACGGTAAGTACGCCGAAGACTACAACGATCTGAAAGACTATGACAGCAAGCAGGCTGTGGATAAGGACAGTAGCCTTAAAAACAAGGATTCGCTTATAAACAAAAGCTGGATGGTGGGCATAATCGCCAACGGACAAGCCAAGGCCTACGATTGGCGGCATTTGGTGAAGCAACGGGTTTTAAATGATACGGTGAACGGCGCCTCGCTCGTCATCGCCGTTGAAGATGACCAGCTCAGCTTTCATACCTGGGGCCGCCGGGTAGACGGCAAGCTGCTGCATTTTAAAATGTATAAGAATAATTGCCTTGCCGATGAAGAAACCTCGTCCGTATGGGATCGCACCGGTACTTGTATAAGCGGCCCCAATAAAGGCAAACAACTCACCGCTATACAATCCTACCAGGAATACTGGCGTTCGTGGAAGCAGTTCCACCCTGGCACCGCGTTTTGGAAAGGAAAGTAGTGGATGTGCTGATGTGCAAATTTCAGATGTGCAGATAAAGCAGGTTATCGTTTCAGAGAATAATGGCGATGCCTCCGGCCCGGGCTGTTCAGGGCTCCGCTTTGCTCCGGCCACTTTACCCGGCTCGCTTCCTGCCGCACAGTGGCTAAACCCTTACCATCCCTATCGCTGAGCTGCGCGGGCATGCGAAGCCTTTGCAGAGACGGATAATTTGCATGCGGGCCACAAGCCGGGAGGCTTGCGGCAGCGAAAAAACGCTTGCGGTAGCGGCAGCATAAACTCTCGAACACTTTCTTAACACATGCCACAGCCGTGCGCCAGCTTAGGGATATATTTACCCTGCATCTGAAAAACCTAATTTATATTCCCTTTAAAATTTCATGCAATTCCTGATCAAAAAATCCATTGAGAAGATACAATTCTTTTTCATAAAGCATCACTTTTAAAACACGACCGTTATAATTAAATACTTTCTCTAAAGGATAGTACGTGACTTTCAAATTAAGCTCATTTTTTTTCACTGTCAATTTTATTTCCTTTTTGGTATAAAATGAAAACAAAGTAAAATTTGCCGTTGTAAATATAACTTCATCATCAGTTAATTCTAATTGAACTATAGTTCGATTAACGATATCGGAAGTTCGGAACGCACTCCAATAAATGAAAAACGTAATTATTCCGAATAGACCTATCACCCAGAAAAAGAATAATCCGCTAGTGTCTCTGCCCCACATCAATAAGCCGACACATATTCCTAAAAATATATAGAAAATTGTTTCAAAAGTGAAACTTTTTTCCATCTTAAGAATACGCTCTAGAAACCCTTGTGTAATCTTACTTTTTATAGGTGCTTGCATCTAAATAGTTTGTGTAATAGTTACTTACGTATAAAATAGCATTTGCTGCTCTATCTATCCCATTTGTTGCTCCTAAGAACCCGACTACAGAACTAACATTGCCTTCAATTACTATAAAAGATGTCAAATCATTTAATGTGCCAAGAACATAATCCGCTCTATCACCTAACGGATCATTATACATAATGGGATTATCATTCCCATATTGGTAGCCACTCAAATTAGCGGTACTTTCCGCCATTGGATCACTCGCAACAAATCTACCTAAAACTGCGTCATAGTTTCGATAAAAGGTTTGCTGAAGGTCCGGCAGGTTGCTGTAATCGTTCTGCCACTCGCTGCCACCGTTATAGAGGTTTTTATTGGGTGTGGTTGGCAGCGCAACCGGGCTATTGGCGAGTGTCATGCCAAAGCCGTAATAACTGTTCTCCTTCGTAACCTTTGCAACGCCATTATTCTCTTGGAGACTGATCCTGGCGTTGCCCTGCTGGTCGGTGATCACATACTCCGGCTTCAATGTTCCGCCGGTGTTCAGTACCCTGCCTTCCGGCATACCAAAATAAGCCAGCACGCCGTACGTATAAATAAACCCGTCGATGTAATCCGTCGTTTTTAATGTCGTTGTGCCGTTAATCACATCGTACTGCTGTTTCCTGATCAGCACGCCGCCCGCATCGTACGTATATTTGATATTACGCCCGGCAACACTGTTCATGGTGATCACATCCGTACGGTTCAGAATATTGTAAGTGATGCCCAAATATTTATACGGATCGGTTTTAAGATTGCCGCTTGCATCATAATCATAAGCCCCCGCGGCACTACCGCCCGCAAAAACCTTAAAACCACCCGCAGCAGCATTAGCTGCGTTATCGGCAACCGCTGTAAGTTTGTAAAATTTACTTAAGTAGGAATAAATATTTTGTACTTATAGCAAAATAAAAAATTAGCAAAACTGAAGAGCCCAAAAAGATAACATCATAGATAATTTTTCTTTCCACACTTTGGGGTTCCCAGTATAATTTCAAATTTTCATAATTTTTTAAATATCTTAATGTGTTATAAACTGTTAACCCAGCGAAAGGAAAAATAAACAAGACTAGAAAGATTACCATAGAATTAACATAAATCTGTTTTTTATTAAGAATGACAGTAATCAAGTACTCTACGGTGGCACTAATTGGCATCGTTTGCAGCGCACTAAGGATTACTATAGCTCGGGAACTCTCCCCCCCCTCGTAAGAATAAAATAATTTGGCTAGCCTATAATAGCTATAATCAAAAATTGATTTCATACTTAAAACTACCATCTTTTTATCGCTTCATCAATAAATTACCGATCTGACAGTGATTGATGTTCCAGTAATTGTTTCTGTTCAAATATCCAAGCCCGCGTATCCTAACGTGACCCAACCAACTGACCATGCCATTAAAGCCACTCCAATAATTAATTTTGCTCCATCCTCAATCGTAATATACCCATTTTGTTTGTAGGCCGAATAAGCAGTAAACGCGACTCCAGCTATTCCTAGTGCCCGTCCTGTAATAACTGCAGCTATTGATTCGGGAGTTTTCCCAGGCACCTTTAAGAAACTTTCGGCTATTCCTGCCGTAAGTAATCCTTTTGATACAGCCGTGGACGGCGAAAATCCAACAAAAGGAGCGTTTATGAATCCATCTGCAAAATCAATTTGATGTCGAAAAATCGCAGAAAGTGGTATTTCTGAACGATGAGCTATCGTCAAGTCATTTAAATATTCGTACAAAGCCGCTTAACAACTATAAGAATCATCACCCAAGGCGTTTGTCATTTGGCTAACGATATTACCTTTAGCGTCTATCACAGTATATACGCCTAAATCGCCAGACAAATAGCCTCGGGATCTATAAATATTAGTTCCCAGCATTCCGCTAACCGCCAATTGCTGGTAAATCCTGCCGCACAGTGGTTAAACCCTTACCATCCCTATCGCTTAAAAGTTCTGAACCAGGATTTGCATAAATAACAAGCCAATTCGGCTTATTAGCTGCAAATTCTGATTCAGACAAACAGTTTACTTCTTCGTTGTATCCCGTTCTACCAAATCCATTCCGCATTTACTGCAGGTGCCCGGTTTATCGGAGGTGATATCCGGATTCATTGTACAATAGTATTTGCCCTTTGGTTTAGCGGCTTCGGTTGTCGCTGCGTCTTTTTTTGCAGCGGTATTACAGGCGGCTAAAGCCAGCAGGCCTGTTAATGCGAATAATGTGATACGGATCTTCATGATAATTATTTGTTTTTAATAAAGGCGGCAAAGCCAAATAGCGAAACTACCAGCACGCCCAGTGCGGCCAGCATACTTACAATGTCCCTGAAGTTTTTACCGGCCCAGGTCATGCCGAAATATTTGTGCAAAAATATAAAGGAAAATCCTTCTGCGCGGTCTATTCCCGCAACTTTTGTGGCTAACTGGCCGGTAGTGGTTTCGATATACCAATTTTCATGACCAGGATAAGCCACCTGCATTACCGGCAGGCGCTTATTGATGAAGCCGTATTCATTATCAAACTGGCGGATCTGGGTTGTCTTCAGTTTACCCTGAACCGGCGGGGTGCCCGTATGGTAAAAGTTTGCAAGATAAGTTGCGTAGGACGCATCACCTCCAGGTAGTTCAGCCCCGGTAGCAGCATCAAAATAAAGCAGCTCCTTTTCGCGGGTACTTACCTGGTAATAATTGTTGCCGTTAAACTTAACCAACCCGGTTTTAACCATACTGCTATCTGCAATGGGCAGCTTTAAATTAGAAACCGCTATTTCTTTGGCTGCTATCACTTGGCGGTAGGTTTTTGCGTTCGGACCGGCATTGTGCAGTTTTACTATCAGGTGAAACGCTGCACTGATGATAAAAGTAAAGAGCACAAAAGATACGATAAGCCCCAGTTTCCGGTGAAAGCGGTGTAAAAACCGTTGATCTTCCCTGCCGGTGAGTTTGCGCTTTTGCTGTATCGTTTTAAATTTCTTCCAAAAGAAACCATAAACCGTTAAGCCACTTACCAGCGAAAGAAACATGATACCTACAACGATCAGCAGGATGATGAGCCTGAACTGTTCGCCCCCAAAATCGGCCAGAAATGCCCAGGTGTGCAATTGTTCAAAAAACACCAGCATGGTTTTGCGGGTATTATTGTTGAAAGTTCCCATGCGGCTTTGCCCGGTTTCTATATACACATCCATACCATCCGCACGGTCGAAAGCTACTTTCCAAACTGGCAGCAGGTGGTTGATGGGCTGATAGTGGGCATCAAATTTATTTTGGAGGGTGATGCTTTTAATGCGGGATACCGTATCTTTTGTAAAGTACCGGGCTAAATATTGGGCATACTTTTGGTCGCCATTTTGTACCAACTGCCCGGTGCTTGCCAGGTAGTAATTCATCACACTGTCCTTTCCCAGGATCTGGTAACACGTTTGTCCTTCAAGGCTAATCATCCCAAAGTTGCTAAATTCCGCAACGCCGTTTTTAGCCAATACCTGCTGTAACGATAAGGCAGGTTTCAGCTCGCCCTGTGAAAGCGGTTGACAAACTTCCAGCGCGATAGATGGCCTGAACCAATTAGACATGAAGGGGTGCGACAGTCCGCTGAGCGTCCAGCAGATCACCGGTACCAGGGCTATTAAGCCCAGGATGCGATGCCATTTATAGAAATTTTGTTTTGCTGTTGCCATGTTAGTGTTTTGCTATAGAATAACTAATGCCTAAAGTGAAAGTGCGCGGAGGGGCGGCGTTATAGGTATCACCATATTGGTTGCTGGTTACGGTTGTAGCATACAGTTTATCCGTAACGTTCAATACGTTGAGCCAGATGCCCGCACCTTTTAGCACGCTGCTTTTTACATCGTAACCAACCCGCACGTTGTAAATATTATAGCCCGAATAGGTTTTGGTATTGGCCGGGTTGGTGTAATACCGGTTAATGTGCTGCCACTCGGTAGAGAGCCTTAACCCATCAACATACGCCGGTTTGTAGGTAAGCTCGCTGTTGGCTATCCAGGCCGGGGCGTTGTTCATCCTTTTTCCATTATAGCTGAACACCGTATTGGTGCCTGTGGCGAAATTGGTGCTTACTTCGCTGTAATCAACATAAGTATGGCGGGCATTCGTGCCGCTAAACCGGAAACTGAACTCCCTTACCGGTGCGTAAACAAGCGAATACTCGATACCGCGGTGGCGGGTAGCACCGGCATTTTGGTTCTGCGTGGTATTATCCGGCAATAGCTGATTAATGATCTCGTTACGTCCTTCCAGATCAAACAAACTTACTTCCACATACATTTTTTTACTGAGTGCGCTAAACCAGCCGCCAGCCTCATAATTGTTAAAGGTTGCCTGCTTTAACGGGACTAATTGCCTGGAGCTGTACAGGTCGCCTGTTTCCGGTGGCTGGAAACCTACGCTGTAGTTGGCATAGAAACCTTTGTTATTACCGATATTGTAAGTAAGGCCCAGTTTTGGGGCAAGGATGTTAAAATCGTTTGTTTCCTGTTGTTTGTACTTGCTGCTGCCCGCGGGGATGTTATTGCTAAAGGCATAGTGAATACGGTCATACCGTAAACCCATTACCACGCGCAAGGCATCAGCCGGTCTGATCTCGTATTGGGTGTATGCTGCGGTGTTAAATAGTTTAATGCGGTAATCATCTATGTAGCGGCCGGTGTTGGTGAAGCCGGTGTAATAGTTATTTGCTACATCTTTTTGCACTTCCAGGTACTTGGCGTAATAGCTGCTGGGGCTGTTATCTAAATAAGCGCCAACAATTAACCTCGACCGCAGGAAATCAAAATCTGTGCGGTGCTGGGCCAAAAGGCCTATGCTGTGAAAGCTTTGATCGTTCACCTGTCCGTTAGAGCTGATGTATTGACCGGTGTTGTCCCTTACGTCGCTGATATAATAGCTGGGCAGCTGTGCTGTAGAATTATCCCGGTAAAACAGCGTTAAAAAGGTGTTGCTTTTTTCACTCCAGGCGTGTTCCAGTTTGGCATTTGCCCGGAAGGCTTGTACCTTACGATAGGTAAAACGCTGGTTGGCCCCATAGCTGCGGCTATAAAAATGCGCACTATCTAAACTGCCGGGTGTTTGGGTGTTTAAGTAGTTATAAGTTACAGAAGTAGTTAACCGGGTTGCTGCATCAAAGTCATAAGTGGTTTTGAAATTGCCCGAGTATTTATCAAAGTCGCTGTAATCCTGCCAGCTATCTTTTTGATGGGCAATATAGCCTCCTGCATACAGGCCAAATTTACCCGACGTAAAGCCACCATCGGCATCTACCCGGCGGTAATGGTAATTATCTCCACGCAATGAAACATTGGCCGCATAACCGGATGGTGCGCCTTGTGTAATAAAATTAACCGCACCCCCGATAGCGTTACTGCCATACAAGGAAGAAGCCGGCCCTTTGATCACCTCGATATCCCTAACGCCGCTCATGTTGATCTCATACAAGGAGTTGTGATTGAAGATGCCCGTGGGGCGGATAGGCAAACCATCTTCCATATACAGGTAAAGGGCATTATAGGTGATCGGCTGGCGGATGGCCATGGTATGCTGTTCGTTGCCGAGATCAACCATGTAAACACCGGCAACTTTATTCAATAATTGGTAAAGGGCGGTGGCTTTGGTGTCATGAATTTGGGTAGCGTTTATTTTGCTGATGGCAATCGGCGCATCCTGCCTGGCCTGCTTTTCCCTGCTGGCAGATACCACTACCTGCTGCAGATCAATTGTAGAAGGCTCCATCAGGATGGACACTGTTGTATTTTTACCGCTGATGGTGAACGTTTGGCTGTTATACCCCACCATGGAAAAGCGAAGAATTTTAATGCCCGCGGCGTTGATGGTAAACCAACCTTTGGCATTAGTATGCGCAAGGTCTTTCGGATTGGCAGCATCGTCGGCAGTACACACCATTACACCTGGAATCGGTTCGTGGGTACGGGCATCCGTTACTGTGCCAGTCAGGCTGGTTTGAGCATATGTTACGATGGAAAAGGATGTGAATAGTATATATATAAAGGTAAATAGTTTCATAAAGTACATTAAAGTGGCGCAAGCCAATGTGGTGATATTGAGTGGTTGTTAGGCGATGTTAAACCGGAGATTTCAGGTTAGCATGGTTTCAAACCCATTGCTAACTAATCCAGGCATCTACACCCGTGGCAATCGCACGAAGAGTTCACTCACCCCGGGTTCGCTACGCTGCCCGACCCTCTCTGCTTCGCAAAGAGGGTGGAAATAAAACTAGCGCTATGTCTCCTCGCCTTTGCCAAGCAGAGAAGGGGGGGGAGTCGATTCAGCGGATTACCGGTAAGCAGGCCAACAACGCATTCAAAAAAATAAAATGCATTAGTTTAAACGATGGGCGATGCCATTATTTAAAACCTGATCAGGAAATGAATGGGTATTTATGAGAGCCGTGGTGGCTGAAAGATAGTGCGCGACTGCACAGGCAGTTTAATCTGCTGACGGGGAATTTGCATCACTGCCAAAACAACGGAGTGAAATTGGATAGTCACCTGGCGGACGGTGCCGGCCTCCTGGAACAGGTTTTTTTGGGCCTGTTTTTCTTCGGAGTTCTTACTGTCTTCGGCTTGCTTTATCTTTTTCATAAAGTAGCACTTGCCGTTACAGTGCATCCAGGGTTTATCGCGGTTTTCGCAAAGTTTGGCAGCAATATAACCCCGGTTCAGCTCAAAGCCCGCGTAAATAAAAAGGCGGGTAAAGTTCACTGTAATAAGTGAAACGATGAGAAAGTATGCGGTTATACGTTGCATTTGGCCGCAAAGGTAATATATACAAGGTTAACAACATAAAAACACCCCCAATAAGTGTTTAACTTTTTGGGGGTGGTTTATAAGTCGGAATTACCGGATTACTTGGCGCGTTTCACCACGAAGTGAGAAGAACTGCCGCCGAAATCAATATCCATGGCGCATGAATCTGCGTAGGCTTTACCTTTGTGAGGATACTCGGTGCCGCTAACGTTTACTTTGAAACTGAACTCATCACCGTTTATTTTGCCATCCTCAAGGTTTACTTCGCCCATTGGAGATACGGCGGTACCTGTTAACTTGTCGCCATCTGCTTTAAAGTTGTAGGTTACTTCCAAAGCCTGTCCATCTGGTGTGTTAATGTTGCCCACCCATTTGCCGTCAAGGGTTGCGAATGCTGCCAGGCATATCATAAAGCAGCAGGATAATAAAGCTGTAGTAAAGATCTTTCTTTTCATAATGGTGTTAATTTTTCAAGTAATAAATGTAGCAATTTAATTAATTAAGAAATGTAAAGGGAATATTAAATATTTGTTCCTATTTCCATTCATTTCTTAATTTTCTGTTGGTAATAACGTCCTTCACCGAAACGCCCTTAAGCTTTCCGTAAAAATCGCTCAATGATTTCTTTTTTGATTTTGGCAGCTTTTTTCGTTGTTGATCGAAATCCTCGGCATTTGTTTTTTGGTCAACCCTGATAATCATATCTTTCAGCACCATCTTCAAGTGAATTATAATATTATTTATTTGAAATTATTTAAAATAAATACCTGCTTAACGGAATATATAATATTTTAAACTTTTAATATTTACGGTATTTTATCCCATAACATGGTAAAATAACTTCTTATAAGGGTAATATATAGTTACAATCAGGTAAAAATCAATTATTACTGCTTGGTATTTACATTTACATTTGAATAGTTTTACATTTAAGCCAGCTAACCAAATTTCTTTGTTTATGAAAAAGATCTGCTTTTTGATTTTCGCTTGCTACAGTGTTTCTGCCCTTGCGCAAAAACAGGATTATCCTATTCAACCTGTTGCATTTACGCAGGTGAAACTGACGGATCACTTATGGACCTCGCGCATTGAAACCAACCGAACGGTAACCATCCCGGCCTCGTTCGATCGTTGTAAAACTACCGGCAGGATCAAAAACTTTGAGATGGCAGCAGAAGGTAAAGGCAAATTTTGTACGGCCTACCCATTTGATGATACAGATATTTATAAAACGATAGAAGGCGCTTCATATTCACTTGCCGTTCATCCTGATAAGAAACTGGATGCTTACCTGGATTCGTTGATTGAAGTTGTTGGCAAGGCGCAGGAGAAAGACGGTTACCTGTATACTTCCCGTACGATTGATCCGCTGCACCCTGGCTCATGGGCCGGCCCCGAGCGTTGGGTAAAAGAGCAGGAAGCCAGTCACGAGTTATACAATGCCGGCCACATGTACGAAGGTGCCGCGGCTCACTTTATGGCAACCGGCAAGCGCAACTTTTTAAATATAGCGATTAAAAACGCCGACTTATTGGTTCGCACCTTCGGCCCCGATAAAAAACATGTGGCCCCGGGCCACGAGATTGTTGAGATGGGCCTGGTGCGTTTATACCGCATCACCGGCAAAAAAGAATACCTGGATCTGGCCAAGTTCTTTATCGATCAGCGTGGCCAAAAGGTTTATAATAAAAAGAGTAAGAACGTATACGAGAACGGTACCTATTACCAGGATGATAAACCTGTTGTTCAACAGGATGAAGCAGAAGGGCATGCCGTACGCGCCATGTACCTGTACTCGGGCATGGCAGATGTTGCCGCTTTAACCGGCGATAAGGAATATCTTTCAGCAATAGATAAAATTTGGGACAACATGGTTACCAAAAAAATGTACGTGCAGGGCAGCATTGGTGCGGTTGGCGATGGCGAGCGTTTTGGCGCTAATTACGAATTGCCAAATACGACTGCCTACAACGAAACCTGCGCGGCCATTGGCAACGTTTTTTGGAACCAGCGGATGTTCCTGCTGCATGGCGACTCAAAATACATCGACGTGCTGGAAAAAACTTTATACAACGGTTTGATCTCTGGCGTTGGTTTGGATGGTAAATCTTTCTTTTATACCAATGCTATGCAGATCCAGGATGATTTTACCCACCCGGATATTGAGCGTGAGCGTTCGGGCTGGTTTGTATGTTCCTGCTGCCCTACCAATGTAGCGAGGCTGATCCCTTCAATTCCCGGCTACATTTACGCCCAAAACGGTAAGGATGTTTTTGTAAACCTGTTTATCAGCGGCAGCGGAAACCTGAAGGTGAATAACAAAACACTGAATATCACCCAGCAAAATAACTACCCATGGGATGGTGGTTTGGTGTTCAATATTAACCCTGCTTCGGCAATGGACCTCAACCTGAAGATCCGCATCCCGGGCTGGGCTAACAACCAGGCTATCCCGTCAGATCTGTACAGCTATCAGCAATCATCTGCATCAAAAATTGAGATCAAACTGAACGGCAAACCCGTAGCTTATACGGTTGACAAAGGCTACGCGGTGATCAGCAAGAAATGGAAAAAAGGCGATAAGGTGGAAATGACCTTACCGATGGATATACAGCGTGTAGTAGCTAACCAGCTATTGCCTGATGATGCCGGCAAAGTAGCTTTGCAGCGTGGCCCCCTGATGTACTGCGCCGAGTGGAAAGATAACGATGGCAAAGCCGCAAATATTATCATCCCAAAAACTACGGAGTTTAAAACGCAATATGAGGCTGGTTTGCTCAATGGCGTTACTGTTTTAACCGGTGAAGTACGGGCAGTGAACATTGATAACGACGGGCAGAATGTAAGCACGCAAACAAAAACCCTTACCGCAATACCTTACTATGCCTGGGCCAACCGCGGCAAAGGGGAAATGATGGTTTGGTTTCCGCAGCAGGTAAAATATGTTGATCTGCAGGCAAAATAAATGATATGAAAAAGCTATTTTCACTGATATTATTTGCCGCCTGCTTTTGTAAAGCGGAGGCCCAGGAAGTTTCTCTTGCTTCCGGCTGGAAATTTAAACCCGGTGATACCGTCTCTTGGTCATCTCCAACGTTGGACGACAGCCAGTGGAAGCCGATAGATGTTTCTAAAAGCTGGGAAAACCAGGGTTACCCGGGTCTCAACGGCTTTGGCTGGTACCGTTTGCATGTGGTAATCCCAATTTCATTAAAAGATAAAGCTTATTTAAAAGACAGCCTTAGGTTTGATCTGCAGAATGTAGATGATAACGACGAAGTGTTCTTAAACGGTAAATTGATCGCCCAAAGCGGGAAAGATATCAAAACGGAGGGCCATTACGGTCAGCGGCGTTATGTGCTGGCAACCAGCAATCCCGCTATTCTGTGGGATAAAGAAAATGTTATTGCTATCCGCATTTTTGATACCGGCGGCGATGGTGGTCTGTATGGGGATAAATTCAGTATCAGCATGAATGATATTATGGATTACGTGACCATCAATACTGAGGCAAATTTTATTTACGGCGATAAAAATGCTGTAGGCAAGTCGATAAAGCTCATCTCAAAAGGGAGCAATTACAACTACAAAGGCAAGCTGGATTTTAAAGTAACCGATCCGGAGACCGGCACCGTGCTTTATCAAAAAACCAATAACGCAGCCTTTGCAGGCGGCAAGCCCTTTACTTATACCTTTAACGCAGCGGCGCTGGAGAAAAAATCATACACCCTGAGTTATACTTTTACCGATAGCCTTTCGAGTATGCAGGTTGTTAAAAGCGAAAGTACGCCTTACATCCTCACACCTGCAGCGGCGCCACAGCCCAAAATAAACGGTGCAGAGGTTTACGGTGCGCGCCCAGGTAATCCCTTCCTCTACCTCATCCCGGCAAGCGGGCAAAAACCATTGACTTATAAAGCTGCGGGTTTACCAAAAGGCTTAGCACTGGATACTAAAACAGGCATTATTAGCGGTACCGTTGCCGCTAAAGGCGAATACCCGGTTACGCTAACGGTAAGCAATGCGCTCGGTACCAATACTAAAAAGCTCAGCATTATCATTGGTGATAAAATTGGTTTAACCCCCGCTTTGGGCTGGAATAGCTGGAACGCCTTCGGATTAAGTGTGGATGATGGCCGTGTGCGCACTGCTGCCAAAACCATGATAGATAAACTTTCTGCCTACGGCTGGAACTATGTGAACATCGACGACGGATGGGAAATAGACAAACGTTTACCAAGCGGCGAGATCACTAGCAACACCAAGTTTCCGGATATGAAGGGGCTCACCAATTTTGTACATAGCCTTGGCCTTAAAATGGGCATTTATTCTTCGCCCGGCCCGCAAACCTGCGGTGGCTTTTTAGGGAGCTGGCAGCATGAGGACCAGGATGCCAAAACCTATGGCGACTGGGGGATAGATTATTTAAAATACGACTGGTGTTCTTATACCGAGGTATCTCCTAAACAAGCTACACTGGCAGATTATCAGAAACCTTACCAGGTGATCCGTGCATCACTGGATAAGGTACACCGCGACATCATGCTGAGTTTTTGCCAGTATGGCTGGGGTAAAGTATGGGAATGGGGGGCCGCAGTTGGTGGTAACAGCTGGCGCACAACCGGAGATATAGAAGATACCTGGAAAAGCATGTCGGGAATTGGTTTTAGCCAGGACGAGGCCGCTAAATTTGCCCAGCCCGGCCATTTCAATGATCCGGATATGCTGGTAGTAGGAAAAGTAGGCTGGGGGCCGCAATTGCACAATAGCCGGCTTACCGCAGATGAGCAGTACACGCACATCAGCTTATGGAGCCTGCAGGCTGTTCCTTTATTGATCGGCTGCGATATGGGTACCCTGGATAAATTCACGCTGAACCTGCTGACCAACGCCGAAGTGCTGGCGATAGACCAGGATGAACTAGGCAAAGCTGCACGGCAAATAGTAAAGGGTGATGATTACCAGATCTGGGTAAAAGAAATGAAAGACGGCAGTAAGGCTATTGGTCTGTTCAACCTGAGCGATAAATACCAAAGCATTACGCTGCCTGCTGAAACAGCAGGTGCTTACAAACGCATCCGCAACGTTTGGCAGCAAAAAGACCTGGCGAAAAGTGCCGTCGATTTTAAAACAAGTGTTGCCCCGCACGGGGTGATGCTGCTGAGGGTATGGTAAGTCCGACCCTCCCTTTTAGAGGAGTGCAAGAGATTAAATAACAAATAACAAATAAAAATTCCCCCACAGGGGGATTGGGGGCTAAAATAATATGAGCATAGTATGGAAAGGGGTATTCCCCGCGGTAACAACCAAGTTTACTGACAATGATGAGTTTGATTTTGATGCATTTGATAAAAACATCGAAGCGCAGTTAGAAGCTGGTGCCAGTGGTATCATAATCGGTGGTTCTTTAGGCGAGGCCAGCGTTTTAAATGATGCTGAAAAGATTGAGTTGCTGAAGCACACCGTTGAGGTGGTTGCTAAACGCGCTTATGTTATTTTAAACATTGCCGAGCAAACTACCAAAGCTGCATTGCTTTGTGCCGAAAATGCTGCTAAATATGGTGCAGACGGTTTAATGATGTTGCCGCCGTTACGTTACCTGGCCGATACGGAAGAAACATTTGAGTACTTTGCTGCGGTTGCGCAAAGCACCGAGTTGCCGATCATGATCTACAACAACCCTTTTGACTATAAATTAGAGGTTACGTTGGATATGTTTGATCGTTTATCGGTTTACAAAAACATCCAGGCGGTGAAAGAATCTACCAGAGATGTAAGCAACGTAACCCGTATGATCAACAGGTTCGGCAATCGTTTCGCTATTTTAACCGGTGTAGATACCCTGGCTTTAGAAAGCTTATTTATGGGTGCGGACGGTTGGGTTGCAGGTTTGGTTGACGCTTTCCCAAGGGAAACGGTTGCTATTTTCCGCCTGGCCAAAGCCGAGCGGATGAAAGAAGCCCTGGCCATTTATCGTTGGTTTTTACCGGTACTGGAGCTGGATATTCACCCAAAATTGGTACAGTACATTAAGTTAGCCGAAAGCGTTACCGGATTAGGTACCGAAAACGTGCGTTTACCACGTATGAAAATTACCGGTGCAGAACGCGAGCGGGTTTTAGGCTTAATTAACACCGCAGTAAAAAATCGCCCCGAACTACCTGCCGGCAGCTGGGGTATCGAAGCAGAAGTTGACGTAACAGGAGTTAGCTAGTATTTTGTGAAGCTAAAGAACGGGGCATCTGCCAGTGGTGTTACATTTATGCCACTGGTAGGTCCCTCGTTCCTCCACATGAAAAACTTTTGTAAACGGGTGCGTTTTGCCGGTTAATGAAAACAGCCCGATTATTGCTTTAAAATTTATCTATGAACACAAAAAATATAATAGGATCTCAGTTCCTTCCGCAAAGCGGTAAAAGTTTCAGGGCCATAAACCCTGCAAGCAACACCGAAGTAGAAGGCGACTTTTATCCTGCAAGCGCTGCAGATGCTGATGCCGCCATGAAACTGGCAGATAAGGCATTTGCCACGTACCGCCATACCGACAGCAAAACCAAAGCTGCCTTTTTACGCAGTATTGCAGAAGGCATCACGGCTTTGGGCGATGCTTTACTTCAACGTTGCGCTGCAGAGAGCGGCTTACCCATTCCCCGCTTAACGGGTGAACGCGGCCGTACTGTTGGGCAATTAAATATGTATGCCAATCTGTTAGAGGAGGGTTCATGGCTGGATGCCGTAATTGATACGGCTATCCCTGACAGGACACCTTTACCACGCGTAGATCTGCGCAGGATGATGGTACCGATTGGCCCGGCTGTGGTGTTTGGTGCCAGCAATTTCCCTATGGCATTTTCTGTTGCCGGCGGTGATACCGTATCTGCTTTGGCTGCAGGTTGCCCGGTGGTGGTAAAGGCTCACCCGGCTCACCCCGGCGCGAGTGCGTTGGTTGCCGAAGTAATTAAAAACGCCGCTGAAAAGCATGGCTTGCCGGAAGGGGTTTTCTCGCATTTGTTTGATGATGGCTATGCCGTTGGTGAAGCACTGGTTAAACACCCCAAAACAAAAATTGTGACTTTTACCGGTTCACTTAAAGGCGGTATGGCATTGGTGAAAATGGCGCGCGAGCGCGATGAACCGATCCCGGTATTTGCCGAAATGGGCAGCATTAACCCGGTGGTATTGTTACCACAGGCTTTGCAAAACCGTGCCGAAGAACTTGCTAAAACATATGGCGAATCCATCACCATGAGTGCGGGTCAGTTTTGCACCAATCCGGGCTTGCTGCTGGCTGTAAAGTCTGATGGGCTCGATCGTTTTAAACAGACTTTAAGCGAGGCAATTGCCAATGTGGGTTCTGCTACGATGCTGACCCCCGGCATTTGCAAAAACTTTGACAAACTGGCCGCAGAACGACTTACAGACGATGTCGTAACGGTGATCAGCCAATCGGATAAGTTAAATACCGAAAGCGTTAACCAGGCGCTGGCTGTAGTAAGCGAAATAGCCGCTGCCGATTTTCTGGCCGACGAAAAATACAGGGAAGAAGTGTTTGGTCCTTACAGCATGCTGGTTGTTGCCGATGATATGGCACAACTGGAGCAGGTGCTGGATGCCTTACAAGGCCAGCTAACCGCTACTATAATGACCGAGCGCGAAGAGTTAGCGTTACACAAGCCAATTATTGATAAGCTATCTGAAAGGGCAGGCCGTGTAATACTCAATGGCCCGCCAACCGGTGTGGAAGTTGGCAACGCTATGCAGCATGGCGGCCCGTTTCCGGCTACATCCGATAGCAGATTTACTTCGGTAGGTACCGGTGCTATTAAGCGCTTTGTGCGCCCGCTGGCATACCAAAACTGGGACAACGACCTGTTGCCCGATGCGTTGAAAGATGGCAACCCGCTTGGCATCTGGCGTTTATTTAATAATGAATGGACAAAGTAGTTGAACAGTAAAGCGTGAGTGGTGAGTGTTGGCATAGCCGATTACACCATTCACTCCTTAATGCGCTACACCCACCAATAATAGCATGAGTAAAACATTTTTTTGTGTAGATGCGCATACTTGTGGTAACCCGGTAAGATTAGTTGCCGGTGGAGGCCCCAATTTGATTGGCGCTAACATGAGCGAGAAGCGCCAGCATTTTTTAAAAGAGTACGACTGGATCCGTAAAGGGTTGATGTTTGAACCACGCGGGCACGATATGATGAGCGGCAGTATTTTGTACCCGCCTCATGATCCGCAGAATGATGTGGCCGTGTTGTTCATTGAAACCAGCGGCTGCCTGCCCATGTGCGGGCACGGTACTATCGGTACCATCACCATTGCCATAGAAGAAGGATTGATCACACCTAAAACACCGGGCATAGTCAGGATGGAAGCACCTGCAGGCCTGGTATTCATCTCCTACAAGCAGGAAGGTGCAAAAGTGAAGTCGGTTAAGCTGGTTAATATTGCTTCATACCTCGATTCGGAAGGATTGGAGATTGAATGCCCTGACCTGGGGATGCTGACTATCGACGTTGCCTATGGGGGGAATTTTTATGCCATTGTAGATCCGCAGGAAAACTTCGGCGGACTGGAAAATCACACTGCCGATCAGCTGATCTCGTGGAGCAGGGAGTTGCGCAAACGCATCAACGAAAAGTACACCTTTGTTCACCCTGAAAACCCAACCATTAATACCTGCACACATATCCTTTGGGCGGGCAAAACCATTTCACCGGAAGCAACTGCACGCAATGCGGTTTTTTATGGCGATAAGGCGATAGACCGGTCACCCTGCGGTACAGGCACCTCTGCAAGGATGGCGCAATGGCATGCAAAAGGCAAGCTGAAGAAAGGGGATCAATTTATCCATGAAAGTATCATCGGCAGCCAGTTTATCGGCACGGTAGAGGATGAAGTAAGCATTGGCGGCAAAACAGGGATCATCCCCGGTATAGAAGGCTGGGCAAAAGTGTACGGGTACAACACCATTAAGATTGATGATGACGATCCGTATGCACATGGTTTCCAGGTGATATAAGCACCGCCACTCAAGTCCTCCACCTAAAGGGTTGAACTTGAAAGTATACAGATAAGTATCTTAGGAACACACGAAGAATAATTTAAAAATTCAAACTAAACGAACCCGCTTCAGAGGGGTAGGGAGCCAACATGAGTAAAGTAATAATAGTAGGCGGCGGTATTATCGGGTTGTTCTCGGCTTACTACCTGCAAAAGTCGGGTTGGGAAGTAGAGATCTTGGAGCAAGGCGATCTGCGCGATAATGCCTCTTTTGGCAATGCCGGAATGATTGTTCCCAGCCACTTTGTGCCTTTGGCAGCGCCGGGAATGATAGAGCAGGGCGTGAAATGGATGTTCGACAGTAAGAGCCCTTTTTATGTAAAGCCATCACTTAACCCGGAACTGATAGGCTGGGGCCTGAAGTTTTTAAAAGCGGCCAATAAGAAACATGTTGAGCGGTCAGCAACCGCCCTGCGGGACCTGTCGCTTTTGAGCAGTAAGTTGTACAAGGAGTTTGATGAACAGGCCGGGTTTGATTTCGGCTTGAAGAATAAGGGTATTTTGATGCTTTTTAAAACACCTAAATTTGAAGACGAAGAACGCCATACTGCCGAAAAGGCACGGTCGCTTGAGTTAAATGCAGAATACCTAACGGCCGACGAATGCCGAAAATTGCAGCCCGATGTTGATATGGATATTTTGGGTGCCGTACATTATCATTGTGACGGGCACTTATACCCTAATCAGCTGGTTGCCGGTTTGGTAAAATACCTGGAGGCTAATGGCGTAAAGATCCATCGTAATACGGCAGTAACGCATATAGAGCGCGATTACGCCAAAATTAAATCGGTATTTAGTAATGATAAAAGCTTCACGGGCGATGCCTATCTTTTTGCAGGTGGGGCATGGTCTCCGGCAATTGCTAAAATGGCGGGGTTAAACATTCCTATGATGCCTGGTAAGGGCTATTCTTTTATGGTGCCCGAGCCGCAGCATCGCATGAGTATCCCATCGCTGCTTTGCGAGGCCAGGGTATCGGTAACCCCAATGAACGGTAGTATCCGCTTTGGCGGTACAATGGAAATTGGTAAAGTGAATAATAAGATCAACATGAACCGTGTTGCCGGAATAGTGGAATCAATTCCTAAATATTTCCCTGGTTTTAAACCCGCCACACCACAGCAACGGGATATTTGGTTCGGTTTCCGGCCTTGCTCACCAGATGGTTTACCCTATATCGGGCGATCGGCTAAATTCAGTAATCTGGCCATTGCAACCGGCCACGGCATGATGGGCCTGAGCCTGGCACCAGCCACCGGCAAATTGGTAGAGGAAGTTTTAAATGAAAACAAGGTGTCGGCAGGGATAGAGCTATTTTCGCCAAACAGATATTAATCATTAGCCCTGGCATTTACAAAAGGGGGGAGCTTGAAAAGCCCCGGTTTTGTAGCTTCGAGTGCGATTCGCAACAGCGAATACGCTAAAAAATAAGGACAACAGCACTGTAAGTAAATTTACAGTGCTGTTATGTTTTTATGCGTTTACGGTAAGAGACGTGCCGGTAACACTAATGGTATAGTGTTTTAAGGGTGATGCCGCCGGGCCGAGTAATACGGCACCTTCGGTACTGAACTGGCTGCCATGATTAGGGCAGATAAAGATTCCCTGTGTGGTATTAAAGTTAATGCTTGTGCCCTGATGTGTGCAGGCAACCTGTACGGCTGTAAATGAGGCCGGCGTATTGCCATCTGCAATCCTTACCAAAATTACCCCGTTGGATACTTTTGAAGTACCGATAGCAGTAAGTTCGGTTGCCAGATTTGCGGTGACCATTGCTCCGCCGCCCGGAGCGGGGGGTGGCGGTGTAGGGCTTGGGTCGTTTCCTTTTGATCCGCAGCCAACCAGGCTGCAACCGGTACAAACAGCCGCCAGGCTGATGCCTAATTTTGCTAAAAATTCTTGCCTTTCCATAATGTTTAGTTTAGTTTTTTACTTTTTTATTGAAGTTAAATATGCGCGATATGGTGAAGCCCAGCCGGTATTGGCCTTTGCTCCAGCTGCTTTCGGTATCGTTGAAGTAATTGATCTCGGAGATGGCCTGTACGTTGGTGAAATATATGGTAAACACGTGCCCCCCTGTTTCTATTTCAATACCGGCACCAAATCCGTCATAAAAAGGCGGCGTGGCACTATTTTGCCTGAAGGAGGAGAAAGGGTGGAAATAATCTAATACAATACCCATGCGTTTGCTAAACTTTAAGCGGCCGGCAGCGGAGAGTGCAAAGAAGTTTTTTTCGTTACCGGCAATAAATGGGTAAGGAACATTATTGATGATATACGATGGGCTGATCTGCAGGGAGAGTTTACTCGAAAATTTACGGGCAATAATGGCTTGTGCCAGGTAAGAGAAGCGATTGCCGTAATTATCGAAAATATTGGTGTTTACATGGTAAGGTTTAAAACCAGTTTTGCCTAAAACGGTTAAAGCAACGGGAACCTCATCATTAGTAGTTTGGTGCAACAGATAATATTTGAGCTGCAGATCTAAAAGTTGCTCAAACTTGCTGCGGCCAAAATCAATATTTAGGTTATCGGTGAGGCCATATTCAAAGCCAATGTAGATATCTGAAGAGTTATCTAAGCCCCAAAGCGTTTTGCCGCCCCCGCTTGCGCCGCCAATATCGCCAAATCGGTGAATTACCAAAAAGTTCAGCTCTTTCTTTTTTACCGTTTCGGTGGTTTGCGATAGGATGAGCCGCGTAGCTTTAAAGGTTGCAATAACAGGTTCGCGGGCAGGTACTCCGCTCAACGTTTTCATCAGCGAATCGGTGGATGAACTATCGGCCCTGGTTTGTGCCTTCAGCGAAATGCAGCCAATGCAAAGGATAATTAAGTAAAAATAGCGTTGCATATTTGTGAGTTGTTTAAGATTAGCGTTTTAGTGATTTAGGGTGTAGGCAGCGACTACCTTTACCTGGATAGTCTCGGCAATGTTTTGAAATACCAGTGTAGGGATCTCGATTTTATGATCTTTGCAGGCCACCATAAATTCTGCCGAGATACTTACCGCGCCATTGTTTACGGAAAGTGTACCACGGATAGTGCGCAATTGCTTTACTCCATGAATCTCAAAAGTACCGGTAGCGGTGACAGGGTAGGTGCCATCTTTGCTGAGGTCGGGCTTCTCCGTTAGTCTGCCTTTAAAGGTTGCCTGCGGATATCTATCGCTCTCTATATAGTTTTCATTAAAATGCTCCTGCATCAGGGCTTTATCAAAGCGTAATGAACGGATGGGGACGCTAAATGCAATTTCGCTGGTTGCAGCATTAAAAACCGACACGCCTTTATTGCTTTCGGCGGCGATGTCTTCTATAGGCGCTTTGGAGTAAATGCTAATAACCGCATTTTTACACACATAGATGTCCTGCCCCGCCTGGTTTATCCCAAACCAGGCAAGTATCATTAAGCCAAAAATTTTCATCTTTTATTAAGGTTTCGTATTTGTATTAAGGTTCCAAATTATACCCACTGCCACCCCGGCAGATTTAAGATTTACCTGCCCGTAACCGATATCGGTAAGCGGCAGTTTTAAGTAGGGCTGTATACCGAGGTCAAACCTGGAGTTTATTTGCCGCTGATAAGTAGCATTAATATTTGCCACCCCGAATAAATGCCGGTTTTTGTTGCGGATATCATAGTTAGAGGTGTAGGCAGAGCCACCGTAGGTGCCAGGGTAATTGAAAGTGTAATTTTCGCGCAGCATAAAATATGACGATAGCCCGGCACCCAGGCTTAGTTTGTTTCTGTTTTGGTGATAAACCTGATAACCAACGTTAACGGGGATATCCAACACGATACAATTTGCACTAACCGTTAAGGGGTTTGTACTGAATTTGAAAGATGTTTTATAACCTGAAAATGGTATCATATACGGTTTGTCGGCATAAAAAGCGCCTGTGGTAACACTCCATTTTTTTGATAAACCTATTGTTAATCCAAGACCTGCACTGGTGCCCAACTTGTTTTGTGAGAAAGATTGGACGCTGTTGAGATCTGAAGACGCTAATACACTTACGGCAAACGTTGGCCTGAACCTGCTGGCGGTGTTCGTCTTTTTTATTTTTGCAGCAGGTGCTTCTGCACTAGCTATAACAGGTTGGTTAGTATCCCTGTCGGTTGAAGCGGCAATGTTTTGTGTTGCAATTGTATCAACTGTATTTACAGTGCTGTTTCCATTCTGCATGGCTGTATCCTGCATAGCTATCGTTGTGCTTTCGCCTGCATAGTTATGATTACCGGGTACGTTGCCGGTAGTTGTACGGCCAGCAGCGACAGTAGATAAGGTGAAGAACGATTTGCTATTGCGGCTTCTTCCAATTTCACTATTTGCCTTTTTCATAGTTGCCGAAAGCGGTTTAATCTTGGTAGATTGGGTTAGTAACTGCACGCGCTGGCCGTAAGTACCGGTATCTTTTTTTATAATTGGTTTCACTTTAACCTGTTGCATTTTTGTGCTTATTTCTTGCCCCCCGGGTTTAAAAAACAACCAGCCCAGTAATAGCAGCAGCATAGCAGCAATACCACTCATGATGATGGGTAGCCTCTGCAAAAACAAGCTTTTTTGAGTGCCGCCTTCAAGCAGGCGTTCCATTGCAGCCCAATCTTCGTTTGTTGGCAGGGCGTTTTCTCCGGCGTTGCTAAAACCGTTTCTAAACAGGCTGTCTATATCGTTTTTATCTTCCTCTTTCATTGCTTAGCCCCATTGTTCATATATGATAAACTCATATCTCCCTTTTGTATGGGTACCATTCTTATGGTTTGCTGTTCGCCCATATTATGGGGCAGCGAATTTTCGTCAGTTATTATTTTTTTTAATTTCTCCCGGGCCTTATGCAGGTTTGATTTTGATGTACCAATGCTTATATCCAGCAGATCACCAATCTCTTCATGTGTATAGCCCTCTATCGCATACAAGTTAAAAACTGCCCGGTAGGCAGGTGATAACTGCTGTACTATTGCTACTAATTCATTATAGCTTAAATTCTTGTCGGCAAAATTATCATCACTTAAATGATGCGCATTTTCAATGTCATCAGTCCGCGCTGTTTTTAAATTGGACCGGTAATGATCTATCGATGTATTGATCATTATGCGGGCCAGCCATGCCTTAAAAGGCTTATTATTTTCGTACCGGTTCAGATTTGTAAAGACCTTTAAAAATCCTTGGTTCAAAATTTCAGCCGCCTCATACCGGTTGTTTGCATAGCGCAAACAAATAGCCATAGCATAGCCATAAAAAGCTTTATAGAGCAATTTTTGACTGACCCGGTCGCTTTTCAAACAACCAGTTAACAGATGGAGTAATTCTTTTTCGCCCATAGCAGGGGTCATGCTTCGCCTTAAAATGTTACCTTATCTGCATACAACACGAGGTAAATATCCCATCGGTTGCCTGCGGGGATAAAAAAAAGCGTTTATGCGATAATCAGCAGAAATTTAGCTATAATTATGTTTCTAAAAGAATTGGGGGCAATTGTTTAAAACAATGGCCGTCAACAACATCAGTAACCCCCTTAAATAGCTGATAGCACATGAAGGTATTACCGTTTACGATCCCGGTTTCGCACGACAAAACCATTATTATCCAGGAGGAGATCCTGCCGTATTTTTATCCACACCTTCACCGCCATGCCGAAGTGCAAATTACCTGGGTACAAAAAGGCGAAGGAACCTTGCTGGCAGGTAATAGTATGCATGTGTTTAAAAGCGCTGAAATTTATGTATTGGGAGCTAACCAACCCCATTTATTTAAAAGCAGTCCGGAATACTTTATGGAAGGAAGCAAAAAAAATGTGCGTGCGGTGAGCATTTTTTTTAATCCAAACGGCAAGCTTTCGGCATTGTTCAATTTGCCGGAGATGAAAGCTTTGCTGGGTTTTGTTACCCAATGGCAGGGCGGGTTCAAGATACCGGAATCGGCTTATCCTGCCTTTTCAGAACTCACAGGTAAAATTCAGCACGCTACCGGCGCCGAACAGTTGGCCTTGTTTATTGATATGCTGAGCGGATTGAACGCAACTAAAGGTTTATTACCGATGTCATCGAGCGGGCAACCCTATGCCATGACTGATCCGGAAGGAGAGCGTATTGCCGCTGTGTATAATTATATTATGCACAATTACAGCGATGCATTAACGCTTGATGATGTGGCCCGCATTGCCCATTTAACGCCTAACGCATTTTGCAGGTATTTTAAAAAACATACCCGTACTACCTTTGTGGCATTTGTAAATAAAGTAAGGGTGAATGAGGCCTGTAAAATGCTGGTCAACGGCAGCTTAAATAATATAGCTGATGTTGCTTTTAGCTGCGGTTTTAGCAGTATCACAAACTTTAATTATGTTTTTAGAAATGTGGCTGGCAAATCTCCCCGTGAATACACCAGCGATTATTCGCACGCATTAAAGAATGGGCAACTTTAATTAGGCACCTGGTAGTAATAGATAGGGGCATACACGCCTTCGCTGGTGGTATAATAACCTTTCCCATCTGGCGTAAAGCCAATGGCTTCTCCCTGCCTTTCCTGCTTATAAGGTAACTCTCGTGGCGGGGCTTGCATAGCACGCCAGGCAGGCTCATTGGGTTTGCGTTGCCAATAGTAAACCTTTTCGTAGCTTTTCAATAAAATTTTAGAACCGTCTTTAGAAATGTCTCCCGCCGTGATCCACTTGAACGGCTTAATGCCTTTAAAAAAGAGCTTGGTACGCAAGGTCATGGTAACGGTGTCATCATTTTTATAGATCAAAGGAGAGGTATAAACCCCCACGGTATCATGGCGTTTGGTTACGATGTAGATGAGTTTTTCTATGGGGTCTATCATCATTGTTTCGGCATCTTTGGGTCCATCCGGGTAACGCAGGTTGATTGGAGATGAAGTCACATTAGCAATACTGTCCTTATACCATGATTTTTTTTCCTCGGTTCGGTAAATGGTTATGAACTTTCTGGTTGATCCATTATCACCGATATCCCCAATGTACACATAGTTTTTACCCTTGACCGGGCCGGGCGCTACACTGATGTCTTCACAATCCAGCACACCCAAACGGTGCCTCTCGGCTTTAAAGTAGACAGTAGTACGGAGCTTTCCATCGGGCGTTATGGCAAAAAAGCGACTGGTGTCTCCGCTATCGTTATGAACGTAATATAATCCGGGGTTAATGGTGGATGCTGCTATGCCGGAGGTTTCATCCATCTCTTTGTTTTGCAGACGGGAATCTGCCTGCAATTTGCTGTCGATAAGCCTGTGTTTGGCAAAGGCGCCGACAAACATCAGCACAACAATGGGTAACAGTATATTTAATTTTCGGCGCCGGCTCATTCTTTTATAAGTATCAATAACATAGAAACGTTTCATATATTATCAATATTTTATTAAAAGTTGCAATTGTTTAACAAAAGTAGCATAAAAGCGGCAATTCTATGTAACGGTTTGTATGCGCTTGCTCAATAACATAAAAAAAGCCGTTAACGTTAATTAACAGCTTTTTTATGTTATACAAGTTTAGCCGTTTGTTTACGCTACAGCTTCTGTTTTAACATTTGAGGTCATTTCTATATCAGGTTTGCTTACATCGGTGATAGCAACCCGGCCACGATCGCGGCGAAGGATACGGTTAAATAATGAGATCTCCCTATCAAACAAAAACTGCAGGAATAATTTGGTCCATGAGGTATGATAGTAAAGCGTTTCGTAAAATTCTGGAGCCGTTTTTTTGATCTCTGGCAATTTGTTCCAGGGGATAGATGGAAAATCGTGGTGCTCATTGTGGAAGCCTACGTTAAATGCAACCGCATTGAGGCCGCCGTAATAGCTATACGTTTCCTGTTCAACACTATGGGTAAGGTAGTGTTCCTGAATCCAGCGGGCTCCCAGCGGGTGTAAACCAACCGAGAAAGAGAAGCTAAGCAGCAAAAAGCCCAAAGAGTGCCATCCCATAAAATAATATATAGCTGCAGTAAATGCCACCTGAATTAAAAAATTGGTTACTATCCAGCCATCAAAAGGGTGAATTTCTCTTAAACGTGATAAACGAAATAACTGAAATACCGGGAAAAACAAAAGCCACAAAGCTTTACCGAAAAACGAATTGCTGATCAGTTTTGCTTCCCAACGGTTTGGTAAATCGGCATCTAATTCGTGTACGCCCTGGAACGAGTGGTGTTTGATGTGGTATTTCTCGAAAGAGATCGCGCTGGGAAGTATTTGCGGCAAATTGGCAAACATGGATGCAAAGCGGTTGGCATTACGATTCTTGAACAACAACTGGTGTGTGCATTCGTGGATCATCACAAACAAAGCATGATCTGCAAAGGCGCCTAATAAATATGCTGCCCCAAAAACCAGCCACCATGATTGGTCGCGCAGGAACCAGGCCAGTACGATCTGGAAAGCAACTAAACCAACAATAGCAAAAATGGTATTAGGATTTTTGCCGATCAATTTCCGCAATTGTGGAAACTGCTTTAAGATTTTTTTTGTTCGGATACGGTGAGGCTCGGACTCCTGTGAGTATACAAAATCAGTTTTCTTCATATAGGGTTAAAACGGTGAAGATAACAATAACGTACCATAAAAACTTTTTTTTCGATATTATTTATTTTAATTTCAATCGCTTTCTGAAAAATGATTACTTAGAACGACAGAAAATTAACAGAATTAATTCAGTTTTCGTACCGATTTTTAGGCTGAATTATTGCGATAACTAAGCTTTTATGATGTGGTGGATGTATGCTTTGCATTCGGCCCTGTTTGCGGCGCTTACCGCAGTATTTGCCAAGATTGGCATTAAGGGGGTAGATACTGATCTGGCAACGGGGATCCGTACGGTTGTTATCCTGCTGTTGCGTGGGCAATTGTAGCCTGCAAAGGTGCCGGTAGTGGGTTTGGTAGTTTAACTAAACAAAACTGGGCGTTCCTGGTTTTTTTCTGGCTGTGCAACCGGCCTTTCATGGATCTGCTATTTTAAAGCGCTTCAATTAGGGAAAGTATCACAGGTAGCACCGGTTGATAAATTGAGTGTGGCATTGGCCATTATATTGTCGGTTATATTTTTGAAAGAACCGCTCACGCTGAAAACCGCATCCGGCGCGTTGTTGATTATCGGCGGCACGCTGGTATTGATCTTTTAAAAATGCCTGTGCAATAGGTTTTGAAATGATACGGCATTACCATTTTTAGTTAAGTAAATTTCTTAACTTCTCTGTAACATTTCCGACACGTTGAGTAAAACTCAAATTTAATCCAAACTTTCTTGACAGTTTTGTAGTGTCCTAATAACATACTTTTTTATGCGTTTTCTTTCTTTTGTATTGCTGATACTTCTTTTCTCTGTTAATACCTTTGCGCAAACTGCCGGAAAAGGCAAAATTGCCGGTAAAGTTATAGATGCCGTAAGCAAGCAGCCGGTAGATTATGCTACCATTTCTGTATATAAACAAGCGGCAACCAGCCCTTTCAATGGCATGAGCACCGATGCTAAAGGCTCCTTTAGTATTGATAATGTTCCTGCTGGTGATTACCGGGTAACCATTGATTTTTTAGGATATAAACGTACCACTATAGACCATGTTATTGTTTCCGACGGCGGTACCACCCCATCCTTAAGCAACGTGTTGATGGAGCCGGCGCAGAACCAACTGAAAGGCGTGGTTGTTACCGCTAAGGCACCGGTGATAGAAAATAAGATAGATAAAATGGTTTATAATGCGGCCAATGATCTTACGGCGCAGGGTGGTGTTGCGCTGGATGTTTTAAAGAAGGTGCCAATGGTTTCTGTAGATTTGGATGGAAATGTTGAACTGCAGGGTAATGCCAATGTGCGTTTCCTGATCAATGGCAAGCCTTCCAGTATTTTTGGCGCAAGTTTAGCAGACGCGCTGCAGGCTATACCCGCCAGCCAGATAAAAAGCATCGAAGTAATTACCAGCCCCGGTGCTAAATATGATGCAGCCGGGACAGGTGGTATCATCAATATCATTTTAAAGGATAGCAAGGTACAAGGCATTAATGGAAGTGTCAACCTGTCTGCCGGCACCCGTTTGGAGAATGGCTCGTTCAATTTAAATGCCCGGAAAAATAATTTTGGGGTGAACGCTTTTTTTAGCGGTAATGCGCAGCTGGCAACTACAGGTTTAAACAGTAACGACAGGCTATCGCGAAATATACCCGGCGATACCCTTACCCATCTTTTGCAAAGCGGCGATAATACCACGCGGCGCAGTGGTTACCAATCTGGCATCAGTTTTAACTGGAGCATAAGTAAAATGGATGAGCTGACAGCCTCGGTAAATTTTAATCATTTTGGGAATCATAACAACGGGTTTACTAACCAGCAACAAGATCGCCTTAGTCCCGGCGGTGATCTGTTTTCGCAATTATCAAGCAACCGCACATCAGATAGCCGTTTCAATGTAAATGCAACTGATTTCAGTTTGGCCTACAAAAAAACATTTAAGAAGGAAGGGCAGTCCCTGGATATATTGTACAGCACCAGCTATGGAAAAAACACCTTCTCTTATTTTAACCAGCAAGACTACTTAACGGGTAATTACCCAACCAGCGGATCGCGCAGTAATAACCCGGGCAACGATAGAGAAACCAACATCTCTATTGATTATTCGCACCCGTTTACCAAAACGTTTACGCTGGAAGCAGGTGCCAAGGCGGTTCTTCAAAATTTGAAAAATGTGGTGAACACCGATAGTTTGTTAAATGATGGCAGTTACATCAACAACGCCAACCAATCTTACGGGTTTAATTACAAGCGCCAGATTTACGCAGGGTACTTGTCGGTATCTACTTCTCTGTTTAATAGTTTTCTGGATGTCAAAGCAGGCTTAAGAGATGAATACACCAATACATCAGCAGATTTTGCTGGCGTGGTGATCCCCGGTTACAATACATTTGTGCCGTCGGTTACCCTATCGCACAAGCTTAGCCCTACCCAATCCATCAAGGCGAGCTATTCCTACCGGATAGAGCGCCCTGATTATGGCGATCTTAATCCTTTTTATAACATCAGCGATCCACATAATATCAGTACCGGTAATCCTAACTTAAAACCCGAGTTGAGCCATGGCGTTGAACTGGGGTATAACCGGTCTTTTGACGGAGGCGCCAACCTTTACCTGGGGAGTTTTTACCGCCATAATATTGATGATATACAGCAATACACTATCCCCTATGATGTGCTAACCATCAATGGTGTAGATTATCCTGATGTGCTGCTTAATCAGCGCAGTAACATTGGCACCCAAACAACCATTGGCGGTAACCTTTTTGCCTCGGTACCGGTAAGCAGTAAGCTTAATCTGCGTACCAATATGTTTATTGCAAGCCGTACCAATACCAACCCGGGTATTGCTAAAGTAACAGGGGTAGGGTACAGGATAAATTTAAATGCCAGTTACCAGTTTCCGCATGATGTGCTGGCAGAAGGGTTTGTTAATTACAACTCATCGCAGAGAACACTACAGGGTACAAGGCCTTATTTTGTGTTCTATAATATTGCCATTCGTAAACAGTTCATGAACAAAAAGGCAAGCGTTGGTTTGGTATCAGCAAATCCGTTTACACATTATGTAACACAACGCGGTACCACTAACGGGCCAACCTTTAATCAGGTAAATATCCGCCAGGTTCCGTTGCAATCGTTCGGGATAACTTTGAGTTACAAATTTGGCAAATTGGAGTTTTCTAAAGACAAAGAGAAAGAAAAGGATAACCAGGATGGTGGTAACGCTATGCCATCATCAGAGGGGCGTTAACTGGTAATTAACTTCTGGAAACGCAAGGTTTGATAGTTTGTAATAATATGTGGATTTTTTGCGTATATTACTTAAGTTTACGAACCGGATTAAAATACAAAATGAAATCTGTTGTTTTAAACCAATAGTTTAAAAATTAAATTTGTAATCTATTTATCTTTAATTACTTGTTTTACATCTCACGTTTTTCCCAATACAAACCGGCAGTGGTAAAACCTTTTTCGTCATTTTTGCGTATAAGAAGTATATATGAACCCTTTTAGTACTAAAACCGTAAGCGTATTATTGGTTGATGACGACGAGATTAATAACTTTATATCTATAAAGTTAATCAAGAAGGCATTAACCAGTACTGACATCATGGCCTGCCTTAATGGGAAATTTGCTATTGATCAGCTTGCGGAGATTCAGCGTAACGACCCTGCTAAATTGCCAGATTATATTTTGCTGGATATTAATATGCCGATTATGAACGGCTGGGAATTTTTAGACGAATACAAGCGTTTAAATATCGATCCGCTAGGAAAAAGCAAGATCTATATTATTTCTTCATCGGTGTTTAGTAACGATATCAACAAAGCGCGCTCTTATCCCCTTGTGAAAGATTTTATCTCAAAGCCGCTTAATGTGGATAAGATAAAAGAACTATTTGGGGTTAAAGAACAGGCGTAACGATAAACTGTTCATCGGTATTGCTTACGGTACCAATTGCATTGGCCCTCGCATGATAAAATAAGCAGGTATACCCTTCAGCAGCAGCTTTTCGCCCATATTCAATTCTTAACCCGGCAGACCGCTGGCCGTCGAAATCATATTTAGCTACGAACTTCCTGATCAATTGTTCTGGTTCCGGCAGCTCATCTCCCCCAAAAAACACCTTTCCATTAATAAATTCAAACCAAAATACCTGGTGAAATTTACTATGACCGCCGCTGTGTTCGTAGCTAATGCCGGGTTTAAACTCGCCGCTACCTTCAATGAGGGTTAGCTTTACCTTATTTTGTAAAGCCTCAAAAATTTCTTTGTGATAGGAAGAAGACGCCCCGGTAAGGCCAAATTCCCACTCCTGTTTGTTGATCACGTGTTCTGCATCCGGAAAACTGGGCTCCAGTTTACCGTTGCGCTCTACCACTAGTCCGCCGGAATGATCGTAATGCAGGTGGCTCATGAGTACAAGGGTAACATCCTCCGGATCAAAACCGGCATTGCGAATGTGCTGATGAAGTAATAATTCGTCGCGGGTGTCTTTATACCCCAAGCCGGCATCTAGCAAGATAAGGTCATCATTGGTTTTGATGAGGAAAGGATTCACATGGATAAATAACGATCCCGGGCGGTCGCGCCGGTTTTCTGTTTCCGGGTTAAAAGGAATAAACTTTTTAGTAACATCAACCGAATAGGAGCCCTCACCCAATGCAAAAATTTCCATAGTGCTGCAAATATACGGGGCATAAAGGGTTTTGAAAAATAAGGGGATAATAATGACAATAAGCTGTAACGCGGGGAGATGGTTGATGTCTATTAGTCGGAAACCAATTTACCGCAGCGGCAATAAAACAATAGTCAATAAAAACGTTCAAAAGTTAGTGAACTAATAATTGCGTTTTGAAAAAACAATAACTCGACCAAGCTTTGCCTTGCTCTGTGCTAAACAAAATGTAGATTTCTGTTCTCTATGTGTTAAATCAACATCATACCAAAAAGAATAAAATAAAATTTGCATATACGAAAGTTATCGTAGATATTTGTACGAAGGAATTCGTAATAGGGAAAAATGGAACTGAAACCAACAGAAAGCGAGCTGGAAATTTTACAGGTTATTTGGAAAAAGGGCGAGTGTACGGTACGCGACGTGCACGAGGAACTTGCCAAAAACAAAGAAGCGGGGTACACGACTACCCTGAAACTTATGCAGATTATGCATGAAAAGGGTTTGGTGGAACGCAACACCGAAGCGAAAACGCATTTGTACAAGGCATTGATCAGCCGCGAACAGGCACAACAGGGCGCGCTGGATAAGATCTTATCTACCGTGTTTAAAGGCTCTACCAGCGATTTGGTGATCCAGGCGCTGGGACAGCACCGGGCATCGAAAGATGAGATCGACGCCATCAAGAATTTCCTGACCAGGTTTGGGGAAGGGGAATAGCTTTCGGATTTGGTTTTAGCGATTTAGGAGTTTTAGGTTTTTAGCGTTTAGATTTTAGGATTTAGCATTTAAGATTTATGCAGTTTCTTCTTTACAACATCAGCCAGGTTTTAGGTATTGCCATTTTACATTCTTTATGGCAGGGTTTATTGATATGGATACTGTTGCGTGCAGCACTAAGCAGTCTTCCTGATTTATCGGCTATAAAAAAGTATAATTTGGCCGCAACCGCTATGCTGGCTATTGCAGCCTGGTTCTTGGTTACCCTGTTTAACGAGGCGGTTAACTTAAACTGGCACCCGGCTGTTAAAACGCCCGGAGCAGGTGTTATCTCTATGGCAGACCTAAAAAATCATTTTTCGCCCTTTACGGCGCAGGCAGATCGATACTACTATGTAATTGAAGCCTATCTGCCCTACATCTCTATCCTTTATACCGCAGGTTTAATGGTGAACCTGCTTAAATTGAGTTATTGCAGGCTAAAGTTGCATCAAATTAAAAAGGCCTTGTTCCCGGCGGGGGATTTGCAATGGCTGGTAGACGATTTCTCGGTGCAACTGAACATACGCCGCTACGTCAGGGTTAATTTTAGTTCGCTTGTTGATGTACCCTGTATGATCGGTCACCTTAAACCTATCATCCTTTTACCATTTTCGCTGGCTGCCAACCTTTCTGTTGCAGAAACGGAAGCTATTTTATTACACGAACTCGCTCATATTAAACGCAATGACTATTTAATCAACCTGCTGCAGCAGGTAATCAATTCCTTATTGTTCTTTAATCCTTTTGCACAAGTCATCAGTGGTTTAATAAACACAGAGCGAGAGAATTGCTGCGATGACCTGGTGGTACAAACCACAAATAAGCCGCTGGTGTATGCCCGGGCCCTTTTAAAGCTCGAAGAAAGCAGGCGAAGCAACCTGCAGCTGGCTTTGGCCGCCAGCACCCAAAAACATTATTTATTAACCCGAATTGAACGCATCATGAAAACTCAACAAAAAACAGGCAACATACGCCATTTGGTGCTTGCCATATTATTATTAGCCGGTAGCTTAAGCAGCATTGCCTGGCTAAACCCCGAAATTAAGAACGGCAAAATTACTGTTAAAGCCATAAAACCGGCAGAAGCAATGAAAAGCCTGTTCACCCCTGCTGATACTACCCTAAAAAAGGCTGACAAATCAGATAATAAAAAATTTAAAACAACCGCATTCAAAACTCAAAAGCTTAAAAAGCATCTGTACAACAATAGCGGTGATGTTTACCAAACTTTTAGTATCAACGATCCGCAGCTGGACAAATTGACTGCAGAAGTAAACAAACATGCTGCCGAGATCAGCAAATATTACGACAGCGATAAGTTTAAGAATTTCAGTGCCGACATAGATAAACGGGGTAAAGAAATTGATGCTTTTTACAACAGTGATAAGATTAAGAAGATTACGGCAGAGCAAGAAAAGCTGGGTGCTGACTTTGAGAAGATCAGTAAAAATCCGGATGTGGAGGGTTACGGCAAGCAAATGGAAGTACTGGGCAAAAAAATAGAGCGATACTTTAACTCAACCGAGTTTAAGAATATGAACGCTAAATTAAAAGCCAAGTACGGCATCAAAAGCGATTATAACGACGACCGCAACGAGAACTACCGCAAATACCAGGACGAATTACAAAGCAACCTGTCGCCAGAGATCAAATCGCAAACAAAAGCAATGAGCGATTTAGGTGAAAAAATGAGAAGCTTCTACCAATCGGACGAGTTTGTGGGTAAGAGTGAAAAATTACGTGCCATGGGCGACAGCATACGCCAGGCCTACGATAATCCGCAGATAAAGCAGCAGCAGGAAGAAATGCGTAGACTAGGTGGCCAGATGCGGGCCTACGCCGACAATCCGGAGATTAAAAAGCAAAAGGAATTGTTGAAACAAGCAACTGAGCGTTTGCACACTTACACTAACTCACCGCAATTTAAAGCCAAGATGAAACAATATAGCAGCAGCCATAAAACTTTCCGCTTGGAGAATGATAATAACAACAACAACAACAACAATAATAACAACAACAATAATAATAACAATACCGAAGTAAAGATTGACGCGCCACCAGCACCGGTTAAACCGTAAATAACACTCAGTCTATATGAAATTGTTGCCGCAGGCTTTCGCAAAGGGAGCCTGCGGTTATGAACTGCTTCTGCTAACAGCAACTGCTCCAATGCCTCGCTATTTTTTTTAGCATTTTTAAAGAGTAAAACTTTTAGGTAAGTATCTTTTTGTAATTTAGTGCTTTTAAAAAAGAGGGCACTTTTTTTATGCTTCAAAAGCTAACCATACAAAATTACGCACTGATTGATAACCTGGAGATCAGCTTTGATAAAGGGCTCAATATCCTAACCGGTGAAACAGGTGCAGGTAAATCTATTATTCTGGGTGCACTTTCGCTGATTCTTGGTCAGCGTGCCGAGAGCCGCTATTTTTTTAACCAGCAAAAAAAATGCGTGATAGAAGGTTCGTTCAGGATCGATGGTTTTCATCTAAAATCATTTTTTGAGGATAACGACCTCGACCACGAGGACGATACCGTGCTGCGCCGCGAGATTTCCAGCGATGGTAAATCCCGGTCGTTCATCAACGACACGCCGGTTAATTTAACACTGCTTAAGCAGTTTGGCGAAAGACTGATCGATATCCATTCGCAGCATGCCACCCGGGAGATTAACGACCCCGAGTTTCAGCTTTTAGTGGTTGATGGCGTAGCTGGTCATCAGGATCTGTTAACAGACTATCAAATAAAGTTCAAAGCTTACCGGAAATCGCTTACGCAATTGCAGCAGTTGATAGAGCAGAACGATAAAGCTAAGGCCGATCTGGATTACTACCAGTTCCAGTTTGATGAGTTGGATAAAGCCGGCATCGCTGCCGACGAGCAGGATGGGCTGGAGAAGGAACTTGCTACTTTAAATAATGCCGACGAGATAAAGCGTAACCTGCTGGGTGCCCACTTCCTGATGAACGAAGGAGAGACATGTGCCATTATACAACTAAGAGAGGCGGGTCAGCAGTTATCTATTGTAGAAAAATTTAATACCGAAGTAGAAGACTTACATGAGCGACTCAAAAGCGCACTTATTGAGCTGAAAGATATCGCTGCTGAAATTGAAGGCATCGAACAAAAAACTTTAACCGACGATGCCCGCGCAGAAGAAGTAAATACACGGTTAAGCCTGCTTTATAATTTACAGAAAAAGCACCGCGTAAATAGCAATGCGGAGCTACTGGAGATCCAAAATGACCTGTCTGAAAAAATTGCGCAGGCGGTGTTTGGCGACGAAGCGGTTGAGAAGTTACAGAAACAGATCAGCGCTGCCAAGGCTGAACTGGACAAGCTAGCGGCACAATTGTCTGCCAACCGCAAAAAGGTTATCCCGGTGATCATTAAAAAAGTACTGGCGAACCTGGCCGAAATGGGTATGGTCAATTCCGTTTTGGAAATTGAGCAAAGTTCGCTGGCCCCGCAACCCACTAAAGGGGGAGCTATTGCAAACAGTCAGGGCAATTCAACTTCAGCGGAGCTGGGGGCCAACGGTTTAGACGTGATCCGCTTCCTTTTCTCCGCCAATAAAGGCCATACACTGGCTGATATGAGCAAGGTAGCATCTGGCGGTGAATTGAGCAGGTTAATGTTGAGCATCAAATCTATCATTGCGGAGTATACCGCCTTGCCAACGATAATATTTGATGAGATAGATACGGGTGTAAGCGGTGAAGTGGCCAATAAAGTTGGCCAGGTGATGGAACGACTTGCGCAGAATCTGCAGGTGATCACCATAACTCACTTGCCGCAAATAGCAGGCAAAGGCCAAAGCCATTACTTTGTTTATAAAGATGATACGGAAGCAATAACCAAAACCCGCATTAAAAAACTAACCGACGAAGAGCGCGTTACTGAAATAGCCAAAATGCTGAGCGGTGATAAGCCGGGCGAAAGTGCGCTCCAAAATGCCAGGGAGTTACTTGCAGGCTAGATATTTTGCAGATAAGAGCGTGCAGTTAACAGAAAACTATGGGCAACTGCAAACTGCCAACTGCAAACTTGGAACTAATTTATAACTTTGGCGCACTATAAAACTAAAAACAATGGCTTACAACTTATTAAAAGGTAAAAAAGGGATCATTTTCGGGGCGTTGAACGAGCAGTCTATCGCATGGAAGGTAGCACAGCGTTGCGTAGCCGAGGGGGCCGAGATAGTTTTAACCAACTCGCCGCTTGCATTGCGTATGGGCGAACTGAATAAACTTGCAGAGGAATGTAATGCCCCTGTTATTCCTGCTGATGTAACCAGCAACGAGGATGTAACCAACCTGTTCACCAAAAGCATGGAGCATTTTGGCGGCGGTGTAGATTTTGTACTGCACTCAATCGGTATGAGCGTGAACGTGCGTAAAAACATCCCGTATACAGAAAATAACTACGATTTTACGCACAAGGGTTTAGATATATCAGCTTTAAGTTTTCACCGCGTTATGCAGGTGGCTATGAAAATGGATGCCATTAATGAATGGGGTTCTGTTTTGGCCTTAACCTACATTGCTTCTCAGCGTGTATTCCCTGACTATAATGACATGGCCGACAACAAAGCCTACCTGGAAAGTATTGCCCGTAACTTTGGTTACCAGTATGGGGTTAAAAAACATGTACGTGTAAATACCATTTCGCAGTCGCCAACCCGTACTACTGCGGGTAACGGTGTTAAAGGCTTTGATGGATTTATCAACTACGCAGAAAAGATGAGTCCGCTGGGAAATGCCAATGCAGACCAGTGCGCTGATTACTGCGTAAGCTTATTTAGCGATTTGACCAAAATGGTTACCATGCAGAACCTTTTCCACGATGGTGGATTTTCTTTTACCGGCGTAACAGCTGCCGTGATAGAGCAAATGGAGAAATAAATTTACGCTCAACCGCGATCACTAAATCGTGATTGCGAGTTACTAAGCAATCTCTAGATAAGTATAGCGGTGATGCAAAGCTTTAGAGATTGCTTCGTAACCCGCAGCGATGAGTTCTGTAAACAGGAAAGGCGCCTATTTGGCGCCTTTCCTGTTTATACTGTTAGTCAATCAATACTACTTTCAAATTCAAATTTGGGGGGATTGGGGTAGTTGAACCGCCATCACTGTTTTGAGCATCAATGTACACATGCCCTAAGGTATACGTGAACCTGTAGGTGATGCCGCCGTAAACGGAAGGAAGTTGCTCATATTCGCCCGATCCTAAATCGTTGTAAACCAATACGGCGCCATTTGAATCATAATAACTGTCGATGGCTTGAACAGGAACATCCGCTGTGTAAGTGATACCGTTATCTGCCGTTGTCCAATTATTGGCTTTAGTGAAAAAAGTTATAGCTCCCGGAGCTACTACATTTTCCTTTTTGCATGATGCCGCTGTCAATACCAATATTGCAAGGCATAAAATAGATAGAATTCGTTTCATATGGTTTTATGTATATTCTTATAGAACTGTTTTACCATGGAAAGGTTTAATCAAAATTTTTAAATACTTTTTTTCAGACTTCTTACGTAAAAAAAATGCAACGCAAAGCCTTGGATAGAGGTGTTTTGTTTTCGAGTTTGATCAAATTTTAAGGTGCCTTATATCTAAATTCTATTATCCTTATTTAAGCAGGTCTTGCTCCCACACAGCAAACGTTGGTTAAAAGAAGAGAATAATAGCTGCAAGGATGCCAAAGAAGATAAATTGTGTTGCCAGCAGCACAGGGGCGGCAATGCTTTGCTTTTTAAACTGAAATTTTTCGAATACGAACAGCATTGCAACACTCACCAAAAACCAGCAGTAATAATTTTTGAAGGGAATGGTGTTTCCCGCCCAGTGCCAATAGTCAAACCGGGTGGCAACCGGTTCTATCAGTAGGTCCAACGCAACCAGCATTAAGCCGCCTACAGCAATTCTTGGTAATATACCTTTCAGTCTACTGCGCTGCATAGTTATCCCTGCGGCATATATGAGCAGGAACCAGTTAATACCAATGGTGAGGGGAATGTCGAAGATTTTGAGGCCCAGCGTGGAGCCATAATCATACACGCCAAAGATCCAGTTTTTGTGTACGCCTATCCATTCAAGCGCAACGCCCGATATAAATATGAGGGAGATGAAAAAAACAAACTTACCATTAAAATTTTTATGACCTGATATGATTACCAGCAGCATCAGCAAAATATGCCAGGGCACTATTTGCAGGAACAATGGGCGGGTTAAGGGCAGCACCAATCCCATAAGGCCCACTATGTGGAACAGCACAATTACAGCAATGGCGGCGCGGGGTGTTATACTGAGATCTTTCGGCCTTTCCATACGGTGGTTTTGCTGAGGTGTTTTTGAATGGATGTGATCCCTATAAGCAATAGGCTCATCATTTGTACAGGATGTAAAATTACGTTTTTCCAAGCTTTTTGCCCGGCAGATAATGAGATCATGATGCGGGTAAGTATAATTAGTCCGGTCATGATAAAAATTAAATTAAGGTTGGCTGCCATTAAAATCACTACCGGGCCGCCCATGATTAGCAGCAGATAGATCATAAAGCCAAAAATATTGTAATTAAAGGCCGCCAGGAAATTCTTACCAAAACCGTTAATGGCCTCATTATAGCCCTTATACATCCGGCAACTGATCATACCATTAGCAAGCAAAGCCTCACCGTTCAAGCCCGAAGCTTTAACCAGCTTCATAATCTCTACATCTTCCACCACCTTGTTTTTTGCCAATTGGTGCCATTGGTATTCCTGATAGGTTTGGCTGTCAAAAAGCATAAACTGCCCGCTGGCGGCAGATACGGATGCGCTTTTTACCAAATAAACCAAACGCAGGGGCAACAGGTTCAGCAAAATGAAATGCATTAGTGGTACAACCATGTTTTCGCCAAGGCTGCGCATCTCCTGATTGGTAAAAAGGCTGAGCAGGGACAGTCTCCGTAGTTGCATCCGGTGAATGGTACTGTTGATCACCCCATTGCTTACCTTCTCGTCAGCATCCAAAAAAAGCAGGTAGCGGCCGGTAGCTTGCTGCGCCAATTGGTAGCAGGCATAGTTTTTACCCAGCCAGTCGGGAGGGAGCGCTTCTCCTTTAATAATTTTAAAGCGGGGGTGGTCTTCCACAAAGTCGGCGCAAACCTGGTAAGTGTTATCAAATGAGTTATCATCGAGGATCAGCACCTCGTAGTTGCTGTATTCCTGCTGGTGGATAGATTCCAGCAGTGTTAAAATATCTTCCGCCTCGTTACGGGCGGGGATAAGGATCGAAATTTTATCAGCATACCGTTTGCTGACCCGGGTTAGTTTTGGGTTTGATAAAAAATTGAACAGGGTTACCGTAAACCGCAGGATCAAAAAAATAAAGGAGACGAGCAGGGCTATGATCACTTAGATTTCAATTTCAGTTTCGTGTTTTTTGGAGATGTCATAGTGCTGTTGATAGGCGGTTTGCAGGTCGTCAATGGTTTTATTAGCATAGCTGGTACTTTCTGCTTTAAGATAAACGGTTGCGTTGGGTTGTTTATGTTTAAAGTATTGAATAAAAGTTGCAGCGAAGATCAATTGAAATTTGCCTTCAGCTTTTTTAATGATCCGCAGGATACCTTTTTCAAAATTAACCTTTTGCACAAAATTCGAATATAGCTTTCCCTGGGGAAACATTAGCACGAGGTTTCCTGGCTCGGCAAGCAATTCCGCTGCATAATCCAGCGAACGAATTAGATCTTTCGAATTTTTGCTTACCGAAAACGCACCACCATACCTGAGTATTCCCGAACGAGTTGCTGTTTCCTGTAGGATCATCACATGGAATTTTTTACGGAACAGTTTTTTGCTGATGGAATACAAGATCAGCCCGTCCCAAAAACTAAAGTGATTGCCCACCAAAAGTACCGACCGGTTTTTATCTACAGCAATTTCATCATACAGCAATTCATGAAACTGGCGGCTTACCGCCCACTTCACATAGGTATCAAATACCCATTTAACAACCGCATTTTTTTTTGGATATAACATGCTATGCTTTCCTAATGTGCTACGGTTAATTGTGCCTTTAAGGCCTCACGGTGTGCGGAATTAATCTTTTCGCTCAGTTCGTCAAAGGTGAGTTCTCCTGCCAAACCGCAATCCACCATGTGGAAATATACCGATGGCTTCAGGCTTTCAAAATATTCTATCAGTGCGCAATTGTAAATGATCTGGCAGGGGCCCTTAATGTTTTTAATAAGGCGCTCAATTCCTTTTTCAACTTTTATCTCAGTCGTATGGTTAGAGATCAGTTCGCCTTGCGGGAAAACGATCACCAGGTTCTCCGGGTCGTTCAGTATCTCCGCGGCATGCTGCAGCGATCTGATCATCTCCCGCGAACTGCGGTTAATAGAGAATGCACCGCAATGGTTCAGCCACATGCGGGCTTGCAGGTGATCTTCCTGCATCATGATATAGGAGTTACGGAAGAGGTGCCAGTAGGCCAGGTAATTAGCCCACAATCCATCCCACCAACCAAAATGGTTGCAGAGTAATAATACTGAGTGCTCCGGTTTCGGCGTAATTTTATTAACCACCACCAGCCTGTGAAATGTTTTACGCATGCGGTAATGCATGTATTTGGCAAACAGGTTGGCCAGGAATTTTTTGCGGCGGGCGGCTATCATTGCGGTAAATTTACTAAATAGTCATCCAACTCTTTCACCACCAGCCAATGGCCAAGGGATACTTCGTGCACATCGGCTTTATCCAGTGTATTTAAAAAGGGCACTGCAGCACTCTTGGGAAATAAATTATCATCCTTTCCAAAAACCAGCCTACAATGGATGTGGTGCCGGTTAATCAACTGCGCAACTTTGGCGGTATCGGGTTTTAGTAAGCGGATAAGGTTTAAAGTATAGTATACATCCTGCCGTTTTTGTTCGGTGTCGATCTCATTGTAAGCAATATTAAACAAGCTATCATCTATAAAGCCAACTTTTTTCAGGCCTTTGATCAGCGATGGTGCCAGCCACTTGCTTTTGGTTACGGTTTTAAAGAAGAACCGGCCGGTTGTTTTGTGCGTTAAAAAATGAAATCCTTTGTAAACCGAAAGGCCGTCAGGCGCCATCAGGATAATATTGTCTATCAGTTCGGCGTATTCTTCTACCAGGATCAGCGCAATGTTGGCTCCGATAGAATAACCCATCACCGAAAACCGCTGTCTGCCATATTGTTTAAACCACTCTTCTACATAAAGCTTAACCAGGGCTTTGGGCATGCCGGCGGTGATCTGCGCTTCGGTCCAGTTGGTTAGCTTGCTTTCACCATGAAAAAAATGGTCAAAGCCATAAACATGGTACGCCTGCAAAACCGACTGCTCTAAAACGTGAAACTGCCTCCCCGTCATGCCATAACCATGAAAAGCCAGCATAGGTTTTGAGCCGCTGCCGTACTCATGATAATGTGCTGTGCCGATACCGGGAAGATGTAAAAAGCCCATAATGGCAATATTAAGTAAAAATTGGGTATGGAGGTTTGTTGGCTGTTGATTTAACTAACGTGTGCGCAGATGATTGGCGTAAAGAATTCAGAAATGTACCTCGATAATTTAAAAAGAAATCAGTTTAAAATGGGTGCTTCCCTATAATGTATTTCATAATGGCCTCTGTTGCCCCGGTATGCTCTTCCACGTATTTTCTGGCTGTTGCAGATGTAAGGTGCCTGAATGCTTCATCCGCTATTAGTTTGTCTGCTATATTAAATAGTTCCTCCTCGTTACTGATGCTAAACCCGGCGTTCAGTTCTGCCAGATCTTTTGCTTCTTTAAATTTCGCATATTTCGGCCCAAATATCACGGGCATACCAAAGGCCGCAGCTTCAAGGGTATTATGGATGCCTGCGCCAAAGCCGCCTCCTATATAAGCGATATCTGCATATTGGTAGAGCGAGGAAAGCATACCAATGTTATCGATAACCAAAGTGGTGAGTGGTGAGTTGTGAGTTGTGAGTTGTGAATATTTTACGGTTGTTTCCTGTGATAGCAGGTTTACCAGGTTGCCTATTCGTACTTCGCCAATTTCATGTGGGGCAATGATGAATTTCCAGTCGGGGTGTTTGGTTATTAAAGCAGCAATCAGCTGTTCATCCGCCGGCCAGGTGCTGCCGGCTATAAATAGTTTTTGGCCGTTCTTAAATCCGGCGATCTCCGGCAATGCTTTTGGCTGCTGTGCATTGGCCCAAACCCTATCAAACCGGGTATCGCCGCTGATGGTTACGTTGGTAATTCCCCTGCTTTGCAGTAAGTGTTTGCTGGGGATATCCTGTACAAAGAACCAGGTAACCAGTTTAAGCATTTTGCGGTGCAGGCCGCCGTACCATCTAAAAAAAACCTGCTCGGGCCTGAAAATCCCCGAGATGAGATAGAGTGGCACATGTTGATGATGTAACTCATTGAAGTAATGGTACCAGTATTCATACTTGGTGAAAACAGACAATACAGGGTTAATAGTCGCTATGAATTTATTGGCATTTGTTTCGGTATCCAGAGGCAAATAATATACTGCATCGGCCAGTGGTGTGTTCTTCCTGATCTCATAACCCGAAGGAGAAAAAAAAGTGACAACTATAGGTTTAGATGGATAAGCGATACGCATTTGCTCCAAAACCGGGCGACCCTGTTCAAATTCGCCAAGTGAGGCAAAATGAAACCAAATGCTTGAAGTAAGGGGTTGTATTTGCTGGTTTTGCCGGCCGGATACCCACAACTTTGCCTTAGTATTGAAAAACGAAACAAAATATACCAGCCAGTAATATAATGTAATACCAATGTTATATAGTACAAGCATTTTAAATTTGTAATTATTATCTTCGTCGGACGGTAAAAGTAATAACATTAATTGCAAAATAGTAACAGGTTGGCAATTCCGAAAGGATCTACCTGGCTACTTCAAACTGTAACTTATCACATATCAACAAAAAACATAATTAATGGCAACACGTAAACGTATTTTAATAACCGGTGCGGCCGGTTTTTTGGGATCGCACCTTTGCGACAGGTTTATTAAAGAAGATTTTCATGTAATTGCGATGGATAATCTGATCACCGGGGACCTGCGAAACATCGAACATTTGTTTAAACTGGAGAATTTCGAGTTTTATAATCATGATGTGTCAAAATTTGTGCATGTTGCGGGTGAGTTAGACTATGTTCTGCACTTTGCTTCACCGGCAAGCCCCATTGATTATTTAAAAATACCTATTCAGACTTTAAAAGTTGGTTCGCTGGGTACCCACAATCTGTTGGGATTAGCTAAAGCGAAGAATGCCCGCATGCTCATCGCCTCCACTTCAGAAATTTATGGCGACCCTACCGTTAACCCGCAACCTGAAGAATACTGGGGTAACGTGAATACGGTTGGCCCGCGTGGTGTTTATGATGAAGCTAAGCGTTTTCAGGAATCCATCACCATGGCTTACCATACATTCCATGGTTTGGAAACCCGTATCGTGCGAATATTTAACACTTACGGCCCGCGCATGCGCCTAAATGATGGCCGTGTGCTGCCTGCGTTCATAGGCCAGGCCTTGCGTGGCGAACCATTAACCATGTTTGGTGACGGATCGCAAACACGCGCGTTTTGCTATGTTGACGACTTGATTGAAGGCATTTACCGGTTGTTGTTTAGCGACTACTCGCAGCCAATGAATATCGGTAACCCGGATGAGATCACTATTCGCGAATTTGGTGAAGAGATCATCAAATTGACGGGAACCGATCAACAGATGATCAGCCTTCCTTTGCCTACGGATGATCCTAAACAGCGCCGCCCGGACATTACCAAAGCAAGAGCTATTTTAGGCTGGGAGCCAAAGGTATCACGCAGTGAGGGTTTGAAAATCACCTATGAATATTTTAAATCGTTGCCTGATTCGGAAATTCAGCACAAGGATTTTACCTATTTTAACAAACACTAAGTAACTTCAACACAATAACATGAAAATATTGGTTACAGGCGGTTTAGGCTTTATTGGTTCGCACACGGTAGTAGAATTGGTAAATGCAGGTTACGAACCGGTAATTATTGATGACCTGTCTAACTCCAGCATTAAGATCTTAGATCAGCTTGCCAAGATAATCGGTTATAAGCCTGCTTTTTACAATTTGGATCTTTGCGACGAGCAAGCTGTATTAGATTTTGCAAAACAGGAGCCGGAAGTTGGTGGTATCATTCACTTTGCTGCGTTCAAAGCGGTGGGCGAATCGGTAAAATTGCCGTTAAAATACTATCGGAATAACTTCTATTCGCTTATTAACATCCTTAACGCTTACGAAGGTAAGGCGCTTAATTTTGTATTTTCATCCAGCTGTACCGTTTACGGCCAGCCCGATACGTTGCCTGTAACAGAAGATGCACCGGTGAAGGCTGCCCAATCGCCATATGGCAATACCAAGCAAATAGCCGAGGAGATTTTAAAAGATGTTATTGCTGCAGGCAGTAGTTACAAAATTATTTCGCTTCGTTACTTTAACCCTGTTGGCGCGCACGAATCAGCGCTGATTGGCGAGCTGCCAATTGGTGTGCCACAGAACCTGGTTCCCTTTATTACGCAGACAGCTATCGGTAAGCGCGAAAAACTAACCGTTTTTGGCGACCAGTACAATACGCCGGATGGTAGCAATATCCGCGACTATATCCACGTTGTAGATCTTGGTAAGGCCCACGTTGCAGCACTTCAACTGGCCGAAAAGGATAGCTTTAAAGGTTTTGATGTATTTAACATAGGAACAGGGACCGGAACATCGGTATTGGAAGTTATAAAGGCCTTTGAACAAACAACCGGGGTTAAACTTAACTACCAGATTGGGCCTGCACGCGCGGGTGATGTGGAGCAGGTATGGGGTGATGTAACCAAATCCACCAACGAATTAAAATGGAAAACAGAGCTGGACATCAATGCGATGATGTCATCGGCCTGGAAGTGGGAAAACTACCTGGCGCAAAACCCTGTTTAATCTCCAACATAACAACATTAGCACGGTACTTGCAGTATGCAGGTACTGCGCTTTAATTAAATAAGTTTTCGAAATGAAAAAAATCATTATCACCGGTGGGGCGGGGTTTATCGGTTCGCATGTTGTGCGGCGCTTTGTTACAAACTATCCGGATTACCAGATCATCAATCTGGATAAATTGACCTACGCCGGTAACCTGGCCAACTTAAAAGATATAGAGAATGAGCCTAATTACCGTTTCATAAAAGGTGATATTGTTGACCTTGGCTACATCAATAATTTATTTGAGACAGAACGGCCGGATGCAGTTATCCATTTGGCGGCAGAATCGCATGTGGATCGTTCAATTACCAATCCGCTGGAATTTGTAATGACCAATGTTGTCGGGACGGTAAACTTATTAAATGCGGCTAAAAACCTCTGGAAGGACGACCTGGAAAATAAGCGTTTCTATCACGTATCCACCGATGAGGTGTATGGTACGCTAGGCGATACCGATATGTTTACGGAGAAAACCGCTTATGATCCGCATTCCCCTTACTCGGCCTCAAAAGCAAGTTCAGATCATTTTGTCAGAGCTTATCATGATACCTACGGGCTGAATACCGTTATATCCAATTGCTCTAACAACTATGGGTCATTCCATTTCCCGGAAAAGCTCATTCCGTTGGCAATTCATAATATTAAGCAGCAAAAACCTGTTCCGGTATACGGAAAAGGCGAAAACATTCGTGATTGGCTATGGGTAGAAGACCATGCAAGGGCCATCGATTTGATTTTCCATAAAGCGGCCACCGGTACCACTTATAATATCGGCGGGCATAACGAATGGAAAAATATCGACCTGATCCAATTACTTTGCAGTATATTAGATAAAAAATTAGGCAGGGCAGATGGCGAATCGGCACAACTGATCACTTATGTTACCGACCGCGCAGGTCACGATTTGCGTTATGCTATCGATGCTGCCAAGCTGAAGAATGAATTGGGTTGGGAACCATCTATTACTTTTGAAGAAGGACTGGAAAAAACGGTTGACTGGTACCTGGTGAACGAACAGTGGCTGAGCGATGTAACATCCGGCCACTACCAGGAGTATTACAGTGAACAATATAATAACCGCTAGATAAATGTTTGGTTTTTTTAAGAAAAAGGAAGTAAAAAAAGTAAGAACCCTTGATTACGGGCCTCTTTTGGTAGATATGCATTCGCATGTTTTGCCGGGAATTGATGACGGTGCCCAAACTCCTGAAGAATCTATCGTGCTGATAAAAAAGATGATGGAGCTGGGAATAAAAAAGATCATTGCCACGCCACATGTCATGGTAGATTATTACCGTAATGACAGGGAATCGATATCTAATGCACTTGCTATACTTAAAGAGGAATTAAAAAAACAAAACATTGATATACAGGTGGAAGCGGCAGCCGAGCATTACCTGGATGAAACATTTGAAAAGCGGATAGACGAAAAAACGTTGTTTACGATGGGTGCAGATAATTACGTACTCTTTGAGTTGTCGTTCATTAATGAGGCCCCAAATGTGATCCAACTTATTCAAAAAATGCGGGACGCTGGTTATAAACCAATTTTGGCGCATCCGGAACGTTACCCTTACATGGATATCGACCGGTTAAGGATGATCCGTAGCTGGGGTTGCAATCTCCAGATCAATACAATTTCATTAACCGGATACTACGGCAAGCCAACAAAGAAGATGGCCGAAGAGTTGGTAGATCAGCAAATGGTTGATTTTATTGCAAGTGATATGCATCACCCGCGCCACGCCGCGGCCTTTGAAGACGCGCTGACTACTGAATACCTGGAGAAACTCCTTGATGATTATCCGCTCAAAAATAAGATGCTGTTTTGATAGCAACCAATGTCTATCGTTAAAGTTTAACTAACCTTTAAAAGGGAATCAGCATCGTTGATTCCCTTTTTTTATTGAATATTCAAATTGTATTTCGTCGGGGTGGCAACTCCTAAAAGGTAGCGGCTGTTTAAAAGCAACCAGATGTAGACTGGCTAATCTTCCTGTAATAAACCGTATCGTTTATTAACTTAGCCGAATGATCTCTTTCGCTCATCGTGTGTTTATGGAAGTTGCTGCCAACCTGAGTTTCAGTAAAGCAGCACATGTGCTGTTTGTTACGCAGCCGGCCATCAGTAAGCATATCAAAGCGTTAGAGGATCAGTATAAAGTGCCTCTGTTCGAGCGGAAGGGTAACAGTATCCTGCTTACCAAAGCAGGCATCAAATTAAATGAATACCTGCAGCAGGCTACGGAAATTGAGCGGAAGATAGAGTATGATCTTTCTATCCTCAGTAACACCTCTAATGCCGCCGGGCATTTGCGCCTGGGGGGCAGTACTACCATAGCGCTTTACATTCTGCCTTATATCCTTTCGGGGTTTCAGCGGGAATACGCCAATGTGGGTGTACAGCTTGTTAACCGTAATTCAGAATATATTTTGAATGCCCTGCTGAACCACGAAGTTGACCTGGGTATTATTGAGGCCGACAGCAAATTAACTACCGTTACCTACAAGCACTTTATGAGTGATGAAGTGATCCCTGTTTGTTCAGCTAAAAGTCCGCCGGCCGGGAAATCATTAACGTTAAAGCAGTTTGTTAAAACACCTGTCGCACTGCGCGAGCGGGGCTCCGGAACATTAACAGCGCTATTAAAGGCCATCTCCGCTCTTAATATAAAACCTGCAGATCTGGCAGTGAAGATTCGCCTGGGGGGTACAGAGGCGCTAAAGAATTTTCTGTTGGCAGATCAGTGCCTAGGGTTTATGCCGCGCCCGTCTATCTTGCGCCAGCTGGCGGAGGGCGAGCTCGTGGAAGTGCCGATAGAAGGACTCAAGATCACCCGTGATTTTTACTTTATCCGCAGAAAGGGAACCGAGGACAATGGGCTCACCAGTAATTTTATCAATTACGCGGTGCATCATGTAGCTGCCGGTCAGTCATAAAAATATCAGCTTTCATTTTCATAAAACTATTATTTTGTTACCCTGTAGTTAATGTATAGCAAAACAAAAACTACTATGGCAAATTTAAATAACAAGAAAGTAGCTCTTCTGACAGAAGAGGGCTTTGAACAAGTAGAACTTACCAGCCCTAAAGCGGCTTTGGAAGCAGCGGGTGCAACAGTACACATCATATCGCCACAAAGTGGCAAGATAAAAGCCTGGAACGAAACCGATTGGGGTATTGAGGTTGATGTGGATAAGAATTTGAGTGACGTAAGCCCGGATGATTATGATGCTTTGGTATTACCTGGCGGCGTTTTAAATCCTGACAAATTGCGTCAAAATAAAGACGCGGTAGCCTTCGTATCGGCATTTTTAGACGAAGGCAAGCCGGTGGCAGCAATTTGTCATGGTCCGCAGGTGCTTATTGAGACAGGCATGATCAGCGGTCGCCGCCTTACCTCTTATCCATCTTTGGAAACTGATTTGAAAAATGCAGGTGCAGAATGGGTAGATGAAGAAGTAGTGGTAGATAATGGTTTGATAACAAGCCGCACACCAAAGGATCTTGATGCCTTTAATCGCAAAACGATTGAGGAAATTGGAGAAGGTGTACACGAAGAAGCGTAAGCTTATGGTTTCATTAATTAAAAAGGAGGAATTTAAAAAGTTCCTCCTTTTATTTCACATGCAATTTGTTAAATTTGATTATGGTTCAATTAAGTGGAACATACGAAAATGGCACCGTGACATTGGATAAACCAGTGACGATTGATAAACCTGTAAAGGTTGTTGTCACTTTTTTGGATGAAGATATTTCAAATAAGGGAAAACGTTTAACGGTCGATGATTTTTCTTTCGCCAAAGGTCGGGAGATACTCAAAGAATTAAAAGGAAGTTTGGCCGATGCTGTAATTGAAGAGAGAACAAGTGCACTGTGAATGTTTTTTTTGATACCTCATCACTTACCAAATTATATCATCAGGAAGATGATACGAATAAACTTCTGAATTTCTTAAACGCGAATCCTGGCTTTGGTATCTATATTTCTGAATTAACTACGGTTGAGATTTATTCAGCAATTTTTAAAAAAGTGAGGATGGGGCATTTGGTTCTCCCCGAGGCGGAAATGTTTCTATCACTGGTTGACAAGGATTTTAAGAACTTTAATATAATTGAAATTGATACACTGCTTTTAAAGCAGGCGCAACGCTTGGTAGCAAAATACGGAACCAGGGGTTTACGAACTTTGGATGCAATTCAATTAGCCTCGGCAATTTCCCAAAAGCAAATAATTCACCTCGCTTTAACTGGTGATATCTTACTAAAGCAATTGCTCATTGCAGAAAACTTTAATTGTGATTTTTAATGCCGCAAAAAAAAGCTTTAATCATTGGTGCCGGAATCGCGGGCATCGCCACCGCCATCCGGCTGGCAGTAAAAGGTTATATTGTTGAGGTTTTTGAAGCCAATGGTTATGCTGGTGGCAAACTTTCCGAAATAGATCAAAACGGATATCGTTTTGATGCAGGCCCCAGCCTGTTTACCATGCCGCAATATGTAGAGGAAATTTTTGAACTGGCCGGTAAAAAGCCATCCGACTACTTCCGGTACCAAAAACTGGACGTAGTGTGCCGGTACTTTTATGAGGACGGCACGCGCATAGATGCCAACGCGAATACGCAAAAATTTGCCCGGGAAATTAACCGGTCAACTGCTGAGCCTGAAATTAATGTTATAAAATACCTGGCCAATAGCAGCGGCATCTATACCATTACCAACCATGTTTTTTTAGAGCGATCCTTACATCAGCTCCAAACCTATCTGCGCTGGGATACGATACGCTCGGTGTTTAAGTTGCCGAAAATCGATGCCTTTCGTACCATGCACAAAGCTAATACATCCTATTTTAAGGACGAACGGATAGTACAGTTCTTTGATAGATACGCCACTTATAATGGTTCAAATCCGTACCAGGCACCGGCGACATTAAACGTTATTCCACACCTGGAACATCATTACGGTGCATATTTTCCTAACGAAGGAATGTACAGCATTACTACAAGCCTGGTTAAGCTGGCAGCGGAATTAGGTGTAAGGTTCAATTATAATTCCCGTGTTGAGGAAATTGTGGTGATCAACAAGCAGGTAAAGGGTTTAAAGATAAAGGCGAAAGATGTTTTGGGAGACCTGGTTATATCTAACATGGATGTTTGGTTCACGTATAAAAACCTTTTGAACAAACACCCCGAATTACACCCGGCCAAGATCCTCAGTCAGGAACGCAGTAGTTCGGCTTTGATATTTTATTGGGGCATTAACAAAAGTTTTCCGGAACTGGATTTGCACAACATCTTTTTTAGTAAAGATTACAAAGCGGAGTTCGACCATATTTGGCAGCGGCAGGATATTTACCGGGACCCAACCGTTTACCTCAATATCAGTTCCAAATACAAATCTGATGATGCACCCCCCGGTTGCGAAAACTGGTTTGTGATGATCAACGTGCCGGCCAATAACGGGCAGGATTGGGATCAGCTTATCTCATCGGCCCGGAAAAATATATTGGAAAAATTAACGGGTATTTTAAGTGAGGACATCGATAAGCTGATCGTTGGCGAAAGTATCCTCGATCCGCGAAGCATCGAGAGTAAAACCTCGTCTTATAAGGGGTCCATTTATGGAACCAGTTCCAATAGCCAGTTTGCAGCCTTCCTGCGTCATGCCAACAAATCATCAAACGTTAAAGGCCTTTACTTTTGTGGGGGCAGCGTACACCCGGGTGGCGGTATCCCGTTATGCTTATTATCGGCTAAAATCGTAAGCGAATTAAGCCCGGCCCCCTAATTCCGTTAAGGCGAACAGATGTTGAAATGCCGCAGCTTGTAAAGACGCTTACTGTTTAACGAGCAGCAGGCTTCACCATCTGTGCCATCGCTTCTATCCATTTCGGAGAATCGTTCAGGCTCTCTACCAGCTGTATGTGCTCGCCGCCAAGCGCTTTAAATTCTTCGCCATATTCTTCGGTAACTTCAAAAACCGTTTCTAGGCAGTCGGCAACAAAAGCGGGGCAGAAAACAAGCAGGCGCTTCTTGCCTTCTTTAGCCAATTGGGCAATTACTTCGCTGGTATATGGCTTTACCCATGGATCGTTTCCCAGCCGGGATTGGAAGCAAACTGAATATTTATCTTTAGGCAAGTTCAGCTTCTCAGCAATCAGTCTTGCCGTATCATGCGATTGTGCGGAGTAACAAAGTTTATTGGTATCGTTTAAGGTGTTGCAGCAGCCATCGGTTTTGAGGCAATAATTGCCGGTATGGTCACATTTTTTTAGTTGGCGCTGCGGTAAGCCGTGAAAGCTGAATAGAATATGATCGTACGTTTCGGGCTGATATTTACGGCCGTTATCCGCAAACGTTTCTATCATCAGCTCGTTATCATGAAAAGAGTTTACGAATGAGATGGTAGGGATGGTTTGCCAGTCTTTCACCAGGCTCATTACCTTATCATAAACAGACCCTGTACTTGCAGAAGCATATTGCGGGAATAACGCAATCACCTGGATCTCGCTGATCAGGGCTTCTTTAAATCGTAGCAGTGCAGATTCAATAGACGGGCTTTGGTAACGCATAGCCAATTCCACCATATACTCGTCGCCAAGGTGATCCTGTAAAAGCTGCCGCTGTAAAATGCTGTAGTGTTTTAGCGGTGATCCGGTTTTCTCATCCCAAATTGCCCTGTAGAGTTTGGCTGATTTTGGTGCGCGGAAAGGTACGATAATACCTTTTACCAATACCGTACGCAATGCAGCGTTTACATCGATTACCCGCGGATCCATTAAAAACTCATCCAAATACTTACGTACATCCGCTGTAGACGGACTATCCGGTGTGCCTAAATTTACAATTAAAACTCCTTTTTTTGCCATAATATACAAGTGCGCAAATGTAAGAAAAATAGGCCCTATTGGCTTGAGCCGCCGCCTATTATTGCAAATTAATGATGAGGGGCAATCTCGGTGCGATGCTGTACCGGTGGCAGCGGGGTTTGCCATAATTTCCACCACGGTACCCAGGGCGCTTCGTGATGTTCGTAGTGATAGCCAAAAAAGTAACAGCTGAAAAATGCCAGGAAATGGTTGCGCCTAAAGCTGCGGCTTTGATGCTTATTGTCGTGTTCGCCTTTGTGAGGTAAATAGGTGCCAAAGTAGAATAGTTGCAACGTGCTTAACAATGAGGGTGCAACCCAAAAAAGCAGCAGGTTAGCTTGTGGAATCCAAAGCTTCAAGATGTTAAACAAGGCTGCCATGACTACAATTTGCCAAATAGAGAGGTAATTTCGGATGAAACGCACGTACCAGGAAAAGAATCCTCCGTTGTGGTAATCCGGATCATCCGCTGTGTGTACGCTATTGTGATGCATATGGTGTTTTCCATAAAGTTGCTTATACCAGAAAGTGGCATAAAGAAACGTACAGATATACCCCACAGCGTTGTTAATGTTTTTATCCGGCGCTACTGTTCCGTGCATCGCATCGTGGGCGGTGATGAACAAACCGGTATACAAGTGCATTTGCACCAGTATGCAGAGGTATAGCAAAGGGTTGGCAAAGTTTACTTGCCATTGCATCAGTAAAATGATGGCAGTTATCCAAGTGCCAATCACCAGAATGGCAACCAACAGGCCGGTATATGAAGGTGATTTTTCCACTAATTGGTATACAGCAAATAGCGTGCAGTTAATACGTTTCCAGTTCTGCTTTTACTTGTTGCATAAGCCACATGGGGGTTGATGTTGCTCCGGCTATACCTATCCTGTCATTTGGGGCAAACATGTCCGTGCGCAATTCGCTTACGCTGGAGACGAAATAACTGTTGGGGTTATGTTTTCGGCAAACCTCATAAAGCACTTTACCGTTAGATGATTTTTTGCCGGATACAAAAACGATCTTATCAAATTTAGCTACAAACGCCGGCAGATCTTTGTCCCGGTTGGATACCTGGCGGCAAATCGTATCGTTTGCCTTCACTTCATAACCGCGGCTGATCAACTCATCCTTTACATTGTAAAACTTCTCCATGCTTTTAGTGGTTTGGCTGTACAGGGTAAAACTGGCAGGAAGTTCTACGTCATCCAGTTCTGCAATGTCCTGGAATACCAGTGCGTTACCATTGGTTTGCCCTTCTAAACCCACCACTTCGGCGTGGCCATGTTTACCAAAGATCAGGATCTTCTCATCTTTATCATAAGATGTTTTGATTCGGTTTTGCAATTTTAAAACTACGGGGCAGCTGGCATCTATCAGGGTAATGTTGTTATCTAAAGCAATCCGGTAAGTTTCGGGTGCTTCACCGTGTGCACGGATCAATACTTTTTCATCGCGCAGGTTTAACAGTTCGGCATGTTCAATAATGCGCAGGCCCTGTGCCTTTAGCCGGTCAACTTCTTCGTCATTGTGTACAATATCACCAAGGCAATATAAATACCCATCTTCGGCCAAAATTTCTTCGGCCATATCGATAGCGTATACCACACCGAAACAAAAGCCCGAATCCTGATCGATAGTAACCTTTAACTGATAATCACCCATTTGGATACAAAAATACGCTATTAATATTTATAGTAAAAGAGAAAAGGTGAGATGGATATAGAGAGGGGCGGATTAAACTGTAGCTAAAACCTCCATCTTTTTGCCGGCCGCCCCTTTAAAGGGACGGTAATGAAGTATTACTGCTTTTTAGTGCTATCGGTCTGGTCCGTACCAAGCTGGTAAACTCGCCAGAGGTGCAACTTCACTGCCGTTGGTTGCAACCAACGGGTGCAAGCAGTCAAACTTGTCTTTGAAAATTCCATTGGCCGTTCATTAAGATCCTTTTATATATTTGGGTAAACTTGCCCTCACATGAAAAAATTCCTGTACCTGCTGCTTTTAATTTACGTACCTGCTTTCGCGCAAACTTTCAGAGTTACCATATCTCCCGCCCTGCACCAGGTGGCACTTGATGGCCGGTTACTCTTACTGGTCTCCAAAAATAACCTGGCCGAACCCCGTTTCCAGGTAGGCGATGCGCAAAATACCCAGCAGGTTTTCGGTGTGGATGTAGAGAATTGGCAGCCGGCAACCAGCCAAACTATAGATGTGCAAGCCTTCGGCTACCCGGTTGAGCGACTGAAGGACCTGCCCGCAGGCGATTACTACCTACAAGTATTGCTGCACAAGTATGAAACCTTTCACCTAAAAACGGGGCAAACCGTGAAGCTGTCGATGGACCGCGGCGAAGGCCAGCACTGGAACGTGGCTCCGGGTAATATCTATTCCCTGCCGGTAAAATTGCACATCGACCCGATGGCTAATAAGGAGATCGCCCTAAACATCAGCCAGATCATCCCGCCAATCAAATCACCTGCCGATACCAAATATATTAAGCATATCCGCATTCAAAGTAAACTGCTTACCGAGTTTTGGGGCAGGCCGATGTATATCGGCGCAAACATATTGTTGCCAGGCGGCTTTGAGGAGCATCCTAAAGTGAAATATCCGCTGGCTATATTCCACGGACATTTCCCGGCAGATTTTGAGGGTTTTAGCGCAACTCCACCTGATGCTGGTTTGAAGCCTGATACTTCTGCCCGTTTCCATATAACGGGCTATAACCGTATTGTGCAGCAGGAGGCGTATGACTTTTATAAGCTGTGGACCGGCCCCAAGTTCCCGAGGGTGCTGGCGATAGAGATCCAGCATGCCAACCCTTATTATGACGACTCTTATGCAGTGAATTCAGAGAACCTTGGTCCCTATGGCGATGCGATAACCTATGAGCTGATCCCGGAGATTGAGCGGCGCTTCCGGGGAATCGGTAAAGGCTGGGCGCGTTTTGTATATGGAGGCTCTACCGGCGGCTGGGAGGCCCTGGCTGTGCAGGTGCTGTATCCCGATGAATATAATGGCAGTTATGCCGCCTGCCCTGATCCGGTTGATTTTCACCATTACACCACCATGAATATTTATGAGGACAAGAATGCCTACTACCCCGAAAGCGACTTTAAGAAAACGCCCCGCCCCGGCGAGCGCGATTATCTAGGCCATGTTCAGGCTACTTTGAAAGAGATCAATCAGCGTGAACTGGCACTAGGCACCCGCAGCCGCAGTGGCGACCAGTTTGATATTTGGGAGGCTGTGTTTTCGCCGATGGATAAGGATGGCTACCCCAAGCGGATCTACGACAAATACACAGGTGTTATTGACACCAGCGTGGCGAATTACTGGAAAGAACATTTCGACCTTACCCATATCATAAAACGCGACTGGCCCAAAATTGGCGATAAGTTAAAAGGAAAAATTCATATTTACGTGGGCGATATGGACACCTATTATCTAAACAATGCTGTTTATAGTGCCGAGGATATGCTGAAAAAGCTGAGCAACCCAGTTTGTAACTGCCAGGTTGACTACGGCGACCGCGCCGAGCATTGCTGGAATGGCGACCATACCCAGCCTAACTATATTAGCCGCCTGCGGTATCACCAAATGTTTATTAAACGATGGGTGGACGAAATAGGGGGCAGGGCACCAAAAGGCGCTGATCTGAAAAGCTGGCGGTACTAAAACCTGTTTCTGTTCGCGCTACATTTTAATAAAAACAAGCGCGAACAGCCCGAATATGCCCGAACACGCTCGTTTATTAAGAACTATATCAACAATATGCTGCCAATATAGGATAGCGAGTCTCCGCAAGCTATTATTTATGTTTCAAAATCGTTTCTTCTGCCAGCTCAAAATGCATCGAATCTACATAATCGCCCGAAAACTCGGCACCCCAATACCAGCCGTGGGCATTAAAATAAGGGAATAAAATATAGATACCTCTGTGCGTTTGATGTACGCCCTGGTCAACCACGCCTTTGCCGAAATACAGATCTATTGCCGTTCCGAAACTGTGGTTTGAAAATTTATGGGGGTTAGCCCGGCGACTTCTTACGCACCACATGCCTGCAGTTTTTACGCCAGCGTAAACATCCGGATGCTCGGTCTTTACCTGGGCGAAGATCTGCTTTAAAGATTCAACGGCATACGCCAAACCGGTAACTTTAAAGGGGCCAATGTCTACACCAGTCAGAAGTTTTTTGTTGTATACCGGATCACCCTTAGAACAATCTTTGGTAAGTGAGCCGGGTGTTCCAAGGACTGCCAGCATAGTAGTTTCAGCTGCGGAGCTCAATCCTTTGTTCATTATTTCCTTAGCCGGGATAGGGATCAGGTCATCAAGCTTTGCCATTTTATTTGTGGATTAAATTGTGAAGAATTGGTTAATTACACTGTAAAGCTAGCACTAAACTTATTTGCCCAATACCGTATTTTTACCCTTTGTCTACCCGGTAAATCGCCTGAATCACAGTAAAACAGTTTCTTATTCAAACGGATTTTATATTATATTTCCAGACTGTATATAAAATGGCAGATTTGATACCGGTATACTTTCAATCCAACTTACCATTCCATCAGCGGCAGTGGCTTTTTAAATCATCAGCATTTTGGCGGGGTGGCATTTCGGCTGGTAAGTAAAAGATTCATACTAACGAAAACCAACGAAGCGATGATGATGAAAGGCAATATAAAATCCATCTTGTTATCCAGCTCCCAAAATAAACCTGTTTGGATAGTAAAGCCAATCATCGTATCCATCTGTAAAATTACTCGGTTTTCTCCCTGTTATGTTCATTTACAACTGCTAAACAGCGTCTGCTGAAAGGCTTGCAATATCTTTATCCAGCTGAATAATTATTTTGCCAAACGATTTTTTAAACAACCATTTTCCCAGTTTATAAGCAAGTGGCGTCATCATTATAATACAAACAATAAGGGCCAGCCACACTATAGGCTTATTCATAAAAAATGCCACATCCCTGCCCGAACCCATCACACCGCCCCATATATAGCCTGCGCTTACACTAAAAGGGTAAATGCATAATGCCACCCTGTTTTGCATGCGCATCCACGAATTAAGTGCATCGCGGTTACGCGTAAGCTCGGCAAGCAGGCTGTTTCCTGATACATGATCATTCACAGACAGGTAAAGTTTAAGTGCACTTGCTACTGCCCACAAACTAAATATCAGCGTTATAGCAAATAGCACCCGTATCTGCCAAAAAGCAAAGAAACAGATAACTAAAACGTACGAAATAATACAAAGTGCACCCCATAACATATTGGTTAACAATGCCCGCTTTATTTTCTTTAAAGTGGTCACCTGTCCTGATAGTTTTAATTGATCTACGCTGTGTACATCGTTAATTCCCGCAGTTGCAGCTTTATGCGCTTTCCAAACTTCTTCAATATCCATTATTTAGTCCTGTGTTAAAATCGTTTGCAGTTGACTTTTTATCCGATGCAGCTTAACCCCTGTATAGTTGGCTTTGATCCCCAGTACATCTGCTATTTCCGGGTTATCGTATCCTTCCAGGTGCATGGTTATAATAATCCGATCCACCTCTGCCAGCTGCCGTATGGCTTTGTACAGCCGTTGTATATCCTCTTTTTGTTCGGTTTGTTGATTTACAGGTATAATAAAATCCTCCAGCGTGTCTGTATAACTAAGTGGCCTTGTTTTGCGGTTGGCTGTAAAAATGGTATTAATGGCTACCTGGTAAAGCCAGGTGCTGAATTTTGCCTCTTTGCGAAAACCCGCCAGTCCTTTCCATGCGTTCAGTAAAATTTCTTGGTATAAGTCGTTGCGGTCGTTTAACGAATAGGCGTACAACCCTATCAGTTTTAAGATAAGCCCGTGGCATTGCTTTACCTGCCCTAAAAATTCTTTTTCGCCCAATTAAAGTTTAGATATAATGAGATAGAACATCGCTGCAAACAAAATAACCAGGTGAACAATAAGCCAGCTGCGCTGCCACAGCGGCCGTTTAGTCCAGGTAACCCGGTAATCAAACGGGTCGGCGATGAGGCTAATGCCAAGCATCATGAAGCCGCTTTGCCAGTCTTTTAAAATTAAGAAAACAATTGCCGCAAATAGCAGGCTGGTGTAAGCTATCCGGTTAATTTTTACAGATCGTAATTGCTCTGATGGGGTGAGTAAAGTTTTCATCTAATCATTTTTATAATGAGTATAATGAAAAGTGGATTTATTACAGTTGCCGTGAAATAATTGTGCCCTTATCGTTATTCTCCACGAATCTAAGTTTTGGATGTACAGGGTTGCTGAAGAAATCCCCTTATGTTTGATCTTTTGAGCATGGGTCAATTAATATTCCCATCCTTCATATTTAATATTAGGCTTTTCAGACTTTTTTATCCGCCTGATTTTTCGGTTCCGTTGATTGCGAAGCCATTTTCTAAAGCCAGCTTTGGGCTTTAGCGTATATTTCTGATTGAAACTATGTTCTATCTGATAAGATCTAAGGCCCATTTTAAATTTATTTTTTTTAACGGTGCACCAATATATCAATTATTGCTTACAGTATTAATTTAGCCAGGTGTGCTGCACGGAGGGCAACAAAGTTTAGCAAGATCTTAATCCAACAAAAAAACCCGCCTACTTTCGTAAACGGGTTTGGATATTGTTAAAGCATTAGCTTATTGTTTTTGCTCTTCTTCCGGTTTTTTGTCTTCACCTTCCGGTTTATTACGGCCAAGGATCTTAATCTGGTCAGCTTCTTTATCGTAATCCACTTCCATAGTATCTCCCTCAGTTAAATCACCTTTCAGGATCTCTTCTGCAATTGGATCTTCCAAATATTTCTGGATCGCACGTTTTAACGGACGGGCACCAAACTGTGAATCGTATCCTTTCTCAGCAATATATTCTTTTGCCTCCAGGGTTAATTCGATTTTGTACCCAAGGCTGTTCACTCTGCCAAATAAGGCCGCTAATTCTATATCGATGATCTTGAAGATCTCGTCTTTACCCAAAGAGTTAAATACGATCACATCATCTATACGGTTTAAGAACTCCGGAGCGAAAGCGCGTTTCAAAGCGTTTTCTATCACACCACGGGAGTGTGCGTCTGCCTGAGTAGTTTTGGCAGCTGTAGTAAAACCAACACCCTGGCCAAAATCCTTCAACTGGCGTGCGCCGATGTTAGATGTCATGATGATGATAGTGTTCCTGAAATCAACCTTGCGGCCCAAAGAATCAGTTAACTGGCCTTCATCTAATACCTGTAACAGTATGTTGAATACATCCGGGTGGGCTTTCTCAATCTCATCCAGCAATACAACTGCGTATGGTTTGCGGCGCACCTTTTCGGTTAACTGCCCGCCTTCTTCGTAACCTACGTAGCCCGGAGGCGCTCCCACTAAACGGGATACCGCGAATTTCTCCATGTACTCACTCATATCTATCTGGATCAACGCGTCTTCGGTATCAAACATGTAGCGGGCCAATTCTTTAGCAAGCTCAGTTTTACCAACACCGGTTGGGCCTAAAAAGATGAATGAACCGATTGGTTTTTTAGGATCTTTCAATCCGGCACGTGTACGTTGAATAGCACGGGTCAGTTTCTTGATCGCGTCATCCTGGCCAATGATTTTATTAGCCATGGTATCACCCATCGTTAACAGTTTCAGGCTGTCGGCCTGGCCTACCCGTTGTACCGGGATGCCGGTCATCATAGACACCACTTCAGCAACATTGTCTTCAGAAACGGTGTAGCGTTTAGATTTTGTTTCTGCTTCCCAAACGGCTTTAGCCTGCTCCAGCTCCTCTAAGAGGTGCTTTTCGGTATCGCGTAGTTTGGCAGCTTCTTCGTATTTCTGGCTGCGTACAACTTTATTCTTTTCTATCTTGATTTGTTCGATCTTCTGCTCGATATCCAGAATCTGTTGCGGAACGTGGATATTAGTTAAATGCACACGTGAGCCGGATTCATCCAAAGCATCAATAGCCTTATCAGGTAAAAAGCGGTCGGTAATGTAGCGTGTTGTTAAAGCAACGCAGGCATTGATCGCTTCCGGCGTATAAGTAACACCGTGGTGTTCTTCGTATTTTTCTTTAATCCGGTTCAGGATCTCGATGGTTTCATCCGGTGTGGCAGGTTCTACCATTACCTTTTGAAAACGACGATCTAAAGCACCATCTTTTTCAATATACTGACGGTACTCATCAAGCGTAGTTGCGCCAATGCACTGAATCTCTCCACGGGCCAGTGCCGGTTTAAACATGTTGGATGCATCTAACGAGCCAGATGCGCCACCTGCACCTACTATGGTGTGGATCTCATCGATGAACAGGATCACATCCGGAGATTTTTCCAATTCGTTCATCACAGCCTTCATCCGCTCTTCAAACTGACCGCGGTATTTAGTACCCGCAACCAATGAAGCAAGATCTAGTGTAACCACGCGTTTGTTGAACAATACGCGAGACACTTTGCGCTGTACAATACGTAAAGCTAAACCTTCTGCAATGGCACTTTTACCAACACCCGGCTCACCTATCAGGATAGGGTTATTCTTTTTACGGCGGCTCAGGATCTGCGATACGCGTTCAATTTCTTTTTCACGGCCAACGATAGGGTCAAGCTTACCTTCTTCGGCAGCTTTTGTCAGGTCGCGGCCAAAATTGTCAAGTACCGGAGTTTTTGACTTGATATCTGACACTTTTTTCGGCTGACTAAAAGAATCATCTTCTTTAAAGTCGTCGTCGCCACCGGTTGATGATCCCGGCATTTCGTCGGTAACATCGTTTTTATGCGATTCAACTTCGCTTTTAAATACTTCGTAATTCACGTTAAATTGCATCAAAATCTGTGAAGCAATATTATCTTCATCGCGTAGGATAGATAGCAGTAAGTGCTCGGTACCTATCACATCACTCTTAAAGATCTTGGCTTCCAGGTAAGTTATTTTTAATACTTTTTCGGCTTGTTTGGTTAACGGGATGCTGCCTATATGTACGTTGGTGCCAATGGTGCCTTTCACGGCATCTTCCACAGCGCGGCGTAATTTAGCAGTATCAACGGTTAGCCCTTTTAATAATTTGATTGCCACGCCATCACCATCACGGATGAGGCCAAGCAAAAGGTGCTCTGTACCAATATAATCATGGCCAAGGCGTAATGCCTCCTCCCTGCTGTACTGTATCACATCTTTAACCCGCGGCGAGAATTTAGCTTCCATATATACCTTTCTGATTATGATCGTCCTAAACTATAAATTTGTTTCTATTAGTCAAGGCGATAGTTTTTAGATTTATCAACAATGTTGCCAAGTTTTTGGCTTTCCTATAAACAGACACTTTAATGATAAGCCGACTGTTTAACAAACATAATAATCGTTTTTAAACTCAGATACCAAACCTGGAACCACCTGATTATTATTGCAATTACGCTAATACCTGCTTCCCGGATGCTTCGTTCGTTCGATAAATATTCATTTAGGCACCAAATAAACATTTAATAGGTAAGTCGCAGGGCAATTAGTCACTTTTTATGACAATACGGCATGGTAGGGGTACTGCGCTGAACCGTACGTGCGCTTTCTCACAAACCAAACGATTTGCATTGTAATATACAAGTTATTGGATGAATTTTACATGAAAAAATTCATATTTGAAACATTCCATATTATAAAGTGAAGAAACACTTTGCATATGCGGTTCGGTAAAGTAAAATAAATCCTATGTTTTGATCCCAAAGCGATATAACGGGTTTGAATGGTACAACGCAAAGGATAGCCTCACTAGAACTCGGATGTATTTAAATTTCCCTTTACATTAATTTTGTATTCAAATCTTATTAAGAGATATTTGAAATCTTATACATTATAAAGCAATTCTGAAAAATGGCTGACGAAAAGATCATATTTTCTATGGCTGGGGTAAGCAAAGTTTATCCCCCGCAAAAAACGGTGCTCAAGAATATTTACCTGTCGTTTTTCTATGGTGCCAAAATAGGCGTTATTGGCTTAAACGGTTCGGGTAAATCATCCCTGCTCAAGATCATTGCCGGTATTGATAAAACCAATATTGGCGAGGTGGTTTTTTCGCCAGGTTACACCGTAGGTTACCTGAGCCAGGAGCCGGAGCTTGACCCCGACAAAACCGTTAAGGAAATTGTGGAGGAAGGCGTGGCTGCAACATCGGCCCTGTTAAAAGAATACGAAGATATCAACGAGAAATTCGGACTGGAAGAATATTACAGCGATGCCGATAAAATGGATAAGCTGATGAGCCGCCAGGGCGAACTGCAGGACCAGATAGATGCCGTTAACGCCTGGGAATTGGATGTTAAACTGGAGCGTGCCATGGATGCCCTCCGCTGCCCTGATCCGGATACAAAAATATCGGTATTATCGGGTGGCGAGCGCCGCCGTGTGGCTTTATGCCGACTGCTTTTGCAAGAACCGGATGTGCTGTTGCTGGATGAGCCGACGAATCACCTGGATGCAGAATCCATTGACTGGCTGGAGCAGCACCTTAAACAATATAAAGGAACCGTTATTGCCGTAACGCACGACAGGTACTTCCTGGATAACGTGGCGGGTTGGATCCTGGAGCTTGACCGTGGCGAAGGGTTACCATGGAAGGGAAATTATTCCTCATGGCTGGATCAAAAATCCAAGCGTTTAGCCCAGGAAGAAAAAGGCGAAAGCAAACGCCAGAAAATATTGGAGCGCGAGCTGGAGTGGGTTCGCATGGGTGCCAAAGGCCGACATGCCAAATCGAAAGCACGTTTATCCAACTATGACAAGTTAGCATCAGAGGAAACAAAGGACAGGGAAGAAAAGCTGGAATTGTTTATTCCGCCGGGCCCGCGTTTGGGTAATATCGTTATAGAAGCCAATAATGTTACCAAAGCTTATGGCGATAAAGTATTGTTTGAAAATCTGACGTTTTCCTTGCCCCCCGCGGGTATTGTGGGCATTATCGGCCCCAATGGCGCGGGTAAAACCACGTTATTCCGTTTAATAACCGGGCAGGACGAACCTGATGCCGGAACTTTCCGCGTAGGGGAAACGGTTGCTTTAGGGTATGTTGACCAGATGCACGACGACCTGGATCCTAATAAATCTGTTTGGGAAAACGTAACAGGCGGACTGGAAACCATTATGGTTGGTAACCGACCGCTCAACTCGCGCGCCTACGTGTCTCGCTTTAACTTTAACGGTGCGGATCAGCAGAAAAAAGTTGGCGTACTATCTGGCGGTGAGCGAAACCGGGTGCATTTATCCATTACGCTGAAAAAAGGCTCTAACGTTTTGTTACTGGATGAGCCTACCAATGATATCGACGTAAACACACTACGTTCCCTGGAAGAAGCGCTGGAAAACTTTGGCGGCTGTGCGGTAGTCATCAGTCACGACAGGTGGTTCCTCGACAGGATCTGTACCCACATCCTTGCCTTTGAAGGTAACTCACAGGTTTACTTCTTTGAAGGAAACTACAGCGATTACGAAGAGAACCGCAAGAAACGTTTAGGTGATGTAGCACCGAAAAGGATCAGGTACAAGAAACTGGTGGGCTAGGATGTCTGAATTAGAATCTTCAGAAGTATAGAATTTTCAGAATAAAAAAACAACAAAGCCGGCAGTCGCAGGCTTTGTTGTTTTTTTATTCTGTCGATGGGAGGAACGAAGCAATCTCTACATTGGACAAGCGGCCTTGCAATTTTCAATTCATCGCATAGAGGTAGGGTCGTATTTCGCAATGACGGTTTTTTGCTAGGCCTTGAATTCCACAAACCTCTTCTTGTAAACCTTATACGCCATCCACAATCCAATACCTATTAGCACAAACACCCACAGGTTTGCGATGCCCAATACTAATTCGGTAAAGATCATCCAGCCATTCGTTACAGCCATCAGCAGACGTTTAAAAAATGGCAGCTGATAAGCCGAAGGATCATCGTTGGCTATCATTTCTTTTACAATAGTATTGCTTTGGTAAAAGTCAAGGCTGATGGTGCTGTATTTTACAGCGGCATCTATGCGGCGGTTATTGATCTGTCCGTCTACCAGGTCGTCTTTCAACCAAAGCACTTTTTGAGGATCTTTGATCGTGATCTTGCCTTTCTTTTGTTGTGCCACCAGTTCTGCACGGCTTTGGAGCTTTAGCTTATCGGAAAGATAATCCAGCGACAGATCTTCAATATCCATCTGCCTGGAGGTAACATAAATGCCCAGGCGACTTACACGCGTCATAAACTCTTCCAGCTTAGTACTGGGTACTTTAATGGTCATGTCGGCAACTGTTTTAAATGCAGCTACCCTCATCAAAGAATCATCGCTGATGCGGATATCCTGACTGTTCTGAATATTGGAAGTCATTTGATGGTGCATGATCATACCATTGTATTTGGTAGCGAGCCATGAAATGGAGTCGCCGGTTTGCTGCACATTTTTCACTTTAAAACTAATATCAGCACTCTTTACCAATTTTGGCGCTTTAGACAGCAGGCTGTCTGCATCTACACTTGTGGAATCGGCGCTGCCCGATTGCGCATTGCTGTTGTTGATCGCTTCATAATCGGTACGCATTTTTCCTTTACAGGCGGCCAGCATAGCAATAGCCGCAAGTATAATAATGATTTTTGTTTTCATAATGATCTATCTGGTTTGGTATTGATACCCGAGACCATGAAATAGTAACCCTGTTTTACGATTGATTATCAAATATTTATCAACTTAAATATTTGATAATCAATATTTTATGAAACAAGTAAAGCCAACGGCATACTTGCCGGCGGCTTGGATTGAAATACCCGAATCGGTTTATTATTGATACGCAACATCACTCAATAGTAACCCTACTTTCGGCTGATATTGAAAATGTTACAAATGGGTAGAGGCGGGATGGGCAAGGTGCAAAAATCAGGAGAGAAACGACATGTAAAACTGCTTTATGTATATGGTGGCCGAATTTTACAGGCAAAGCCTATCAATCATTAGAAGCTATCGGATGGCAACTGTTAAATTAAAAAAAGAAAACTTGAATATTGTAAGCGAAGGATTTTGCTTGATTCCCTGCTTCACTCCGGGCAATCATCCTTGCGGCGGGTATCTATCACATAAATGATCTTCCAGCCGGCCGGCGTTTTCATCAGCTGGAAAAAGTCAATACCGCAATGGCTAAAAACGCCGCCGAGATAAAATTTATAGGGTGTCCAAACGCTCGCCAGGGGACCATCAACCTTAATGTCGCCCCAGGTAATCCGTTCATCGTAAACTTCCTTATGTGGTGTGCCGATGGATTTCAGGAAGTCGTTGGGGTTTTCGTTCATCAATATCACAGTTCCGTCCTTCTGGGGCTTTAAACCCTGGAATACCAGGCCCGGCGCAAACACCGAGCGCAACATAGTGCTATCTCCTTTGCGCATGGCATCAAACATGGTGGTGATGCTTTTCTTGATCTCTTCCTTTTCGGTTTGGCAAAAAGCCCGGGTAGCGAAGGCAATGGCGATCAGTAGCAGGATTAGCTTTTTCATAGTGGACGGAGTTGATGATGCAAATTACAAAATATTGGAAATAAGTTCATTGTGTGTAAATGTATAATTTTGCATAAATTCGTATATGATTGATTACAGAGATTATATCGAAGTTGACCCCAACATAAGATTTGGTAAGCCTGTTATTATTGGTACTAGAATTACTGTATACGATGTTTTACATTGGCTGGCCTCTGGGATGAGCCACCAGGAAATAATTGAAGATTTTCCTCAATTGAATGAAGGGCAAATTTTGGCCTGTCTTTCATATGCTGCGAATAAAGAGCGCATAGTAAAGGTTGCGTAATGCGTTTGCTGGCTGACGCAAATATTTCCTGGCGTTTAAAAAAGCTTTTGCCTTACTGGCATATTTTCCCGGTAGACGAAATCGACTTATCATCTCGCGCTAGTGATTTTACAATATTTCAATTTGCCAAAGCAAATGAGCTGACTATATTGACTTTCGACGAGGATTTTCTGAGTTACAGAACTTGTATTCCTTTCCACCAAAAATAATATGGCTGCGTACTGGGAATGTGACTACCACATATATAGCCGAAATACTTTTAAAACATGAAATTGCTATATCAAACTTTGTAGATGATGCTGAAATTGGGATCTACGAAATACATGCATAACAAAAAAAGCCCCGCAATCGCGAGGCTTCCAAATATGCTCAACGCCGAATTTACGACATCTTTAATTTCTTCTGGATATCGGCTACGTAGCCTTTGAATTTCTTATCGGTATCGATGAGGTCTTCTACCGTTTGGCAGGCATAGATCACGGTTGAGTGATCGCGTCCACCGAAGAAATTACCGATTGATTTGAGTGAACTCTTGGTGTGCGCCTTGGCCAGGTACATGCTGATCTGGCGGGCCTGCACAATCTCGCGTTTACGGGTTTGTGATTTTACCATATCAATAGGCACTTCAAAGTACTCGCAAACCAGGCTCTGGATATATTCCATCGAAATCTCCTTAGCGGAATTCTTTACAAAATTCTTAAGCATCTGCTTAGCCAGGTTCAGGTCGATCTCTTTCCGATTTAAGGTAGATTGCGCCAATAAAGAAACCATAGCGCCTTCCAGCTCACGTACATTATTATCTATGTTATGTGCAACATATTCTATTACATCATTAGATAGTTCGATACCATCCTGGTAGATCTTGTTCTTCAGGATAGCCATACGTGTTTCCAGATCAGGGATCTGCAGATCGGCAGAAAGGCCCCATTTGAAACGTGAAAGCAAGCGCTCCTCTAAACCAGCCAGGTCTTTAGGGGCTTTATCTGATGTAATGATCAGCTGTTTGCCGCTTTGGTGCAGGTGATTGAAAATATGGAAGAAGAAATCCTGTGTTTTTTCTTTTCCGGCAAAGTTATGTACATCATCCATAATGAGTACATCTATTGCCTGGTAAAAATTCACAAAATCGTTTATGTTATTGTGTTTAAGGGCATCAACAAACTGCTGTGTAAACTTCTCACAGCTTACGTATAATACCAGCTTATCCGGCAGGCTGCGTTTGATCTCGTTACCAATAGCTTGCGCAAGGTGAGTTTTACCTAAACCTACACCACCATATATCATTAATGGGTTAAATGAGGTACCGCCAGGTTTGGCAGCAACAGCATAACCGGCAGAGCGGGCCAGCCGGTTACAATCACCTTCAACAAAGCTTTCGAAAGTGTAGTTGCGATTAAGCTGCGGATCTACATTCAGTTTCTTCAAACCCGGTATTACAAACGGATTTTTGATGTCCTTGTTAATAGAAATGGGTATCGGCATTGATTGATTCTTCGATTCGGCACCATTGCCGTTGGATGGCATGTTAGTGGTATAAGGTTTGGCAGAAGATTGCTCCACTACTATGTTATACTCCAGCCTTCCTTCATCACCCAGTTGTTTCTTTATCGTTTTACGCAGCAGGCCAACATAATGCTCTTCCAGCCATTCGTAAAAGAATAAACTCGGTACCTGTATGGTCAATACGCTTCCTTCCATCCGCAAAGCTTTTATCGGCTCAAACCAGGTTTTAAAACTCTGGGCCGGTATGTTGTCTTTGATGATCAGCAAGCAGCTATTCCAAACGGTAGTACAAGTTTTTTCCATAGTTCGTATTAGTAATTATTTGATTTTCAGTGTCCCAGCGTGCAATAGTTTCGGCCGTTTCGGAACATCGAAGATTCTAAAAAATCTCGGATTATAAAACACAATCCGAGAAATATATTTATAAATATTACCGCTTTTGATTGCAAGTGTTAAAGTTATTAACACTATATTTCGCATGCAGAAGGGCATTTTATGCGTCAGAATCGCTGTAACGCACTTTTTAAAATTATAGCCTAGTATTTGTATATTTTGTGGAATACTTTTTAGTATGAGATTGGACACATTATTAACTAGAACGATATGCTAGTTAATATTCACCAAATACATCCCTCATCGCATCGGCTATTTCGCCTAATGTAGCGTAGCACTCAACAGCCGTTAAAATAAAAGGCATCAGGTTATCCTTTCCTTTGGCAGCAATTGTTAATTTTTGCAAGGCCAGACTAACCTCTTCGTTGTTTCTCCAGGCCTTTAAACGGATTTTTTGTTCAATTTGTTTCTGCCGGATGGAATCATCCACTTTAAAAACACTATCTGCCACAGCCTCAGGCTGAATAAATTTATTTACCCCAACCAGCACCCGCTCACCACTTTCAATATCATTTTGGTATTGGTAAGCGGCGGCAGCTATCTCCTGCTGCATGTAATCCTGCTCTATTGCTTTTACAGATCCGCCCATAGCATCAATCCTGTCAATATACACCTGGGCTTGGGTTTCTATCTCATTTGTCAGCGCTTCTATAAAATATGATCCGGCAAGTGGGTCAACCGTATCGGTAACACCGCTTTCAAAGGCAATGATCTGTTGGGTACGTAGCGCAATTTTGGCGGCAGCTTCGGTGGGTAATGAAAGCGCTTCATCAAACCCGTTGGTATGTAAAGATTGTGTGCCGCCCAATACGGCAGCCATTGCCTGCATCCCCACCCTCACAATGTTATTCATGGGCTGCTGTGCCGTTAGGGTAGAGCCACCCGTTTGGGTATGGAAACGCAGCTTTTGAGCGCCGGGGTCTGTTGCACCCAATTCTTTGGTCATATGCGCCCACATACGGCGCGCTGCTCTGAACTTGGCTATTTCCTCAAAAAAGTTATTATGGCAATTGAAGAAAAAGGAAAGGCGTTTTGCAAATATGTTGATATCAAGCCCTTTATCTAAAGCCGCTTTTAAATAGGTTTTGCCATTTGCAAGGGTAAAAGCAAGTTCCTGTACCGCAGTAGAACCAGCCTCGCGAATATGATAGCCGGAGATGGAAATGGTGTTCCATTTGGGTACCTCCGTACTGCAGTATTCAAAAATATCGGTGATGAGCCGCATTGATGGTACAGGCGGATAAATATAGGTACCCCTGGCGGCGTACTCCTTTAATATGTCATTTTGGATGGTTCCCGAGATCTGCTTCAGATCCGCCCCCTGTTTTTTTGCTAACGCGATATACATGGCCAGCAGGATGGATGCCGTAGCATTTATCGTCATGCTGGTAGTAATATCCTTTAATTGGATACCCTCAAAAAGGATCTCGATATCCTTTAAGGAATCTATAGCAACGCCTACTTTGCCTACTTCGCCTTCTGCTAATTCGTGGTCGCTGTCGTATCCTATTTGCGTGGGCAGGTCAAAAGCTACGGAAAGCCCCATAGTTCCCTGGCTCAACAGATAATGATAGCGTTTATTGCTTTCTTCGGCGGTGGAGAAGCCAGCATACTGGCGCATGGTCCAGGGTTTGCCGCGGTACATGTCCTTTTGAATGCCGCGGGTATAAGGATACTGCCCCGGCAATTCATCCATGGCGGAGGGTTCGGTATAAACCTCTTTTACCTCAATGCCCGAGCTGTTGACGAATTTTTTATCGGCCATGGTCGCTTTTAAAACAGGTCCTCCAGGTCCTGCCTGATCAGGTTGATGGCAATATCATATGGGTTTTCTTCAAGTTTGCCTAAATGGGTAAGGGTTATCTTGCCGAGATCCAACCCGCTTGCATTTTCAGGCAGGGCTTGCAGCGCACTGTTCACTACACTCAGGGTGTCATCTTTTACACGTTTGATCACTGCCCATGCCCTGGCACTCACGTAAATTTGCTGTGTAACATTATGCTGAAATTCATTACGGATCTCGTTTACCACAACAGCATGTAATTCAGCAGCAGAGAGGCCATTGCCTGCTAAGCGGATCAACAAATTGGCGGGGTTCACCCGGTCTACAAACAGTACCAGTCGCTCGTAGGCTTGCAGGCGCAGTGGCAGTGTTTGATTACTTACCGCTTTTTTAAACTCCAGGATCTGTAAGTTTTGTGTTTTATCAAGGTAGGGCTTAAACAGGTAAAAGGCTACGTAAATAACACCAATACCCGCAACGGTATATTTTAATATATCTGTTAGTAGGCTGTAAAGCATAAAGTTTTATAATGTTAGGCAGGGGTCATAAATAATATGGCGCTGCAAAAATCCGCATTTTACCTTATATTTGTATAGTTAATTAAAAATAAGATGAGCGCTACTGTTGAAACCCTTGTTGCACCTGTAACTTTTACACCAGGTGCCGTTACCGAACTTTTTAAACTAAGAGATCAGCAAGAACTTAATGATGATTTTGGCCTGCGCATAGGTGTTGAGGGCGGCGGTTGCTCCGGCATGAGCTACGTTTTGGGTTTCGACCAAAAGAAAGATGGCGACCAGGTTTACCTGATAGAAGGCCTTGTAGTTTATATGCATAAGGCACACGGCATGTACTTAGCAGGGATGCAAATTGATTTCCAGAACGGTTTAAATGCCCGTGGGTTTACCTTTAACAACCCTAATGCTGCCAGCACCTGCGGTTGCGGTACATCGTTTTCGGTATAGGGTTATAAATTATAATTGCAGAATGAATATGAAAGCTCCTAATGGAGCTTTTTTAGTTTTCGGCTTTAGCCTGGCTAAGCGCTTTCCTCAGAAATATTATCGAGCTGGTACCATAGCCCGAACTGCTGAAACGGGTGATGCCTTTTTTGTCGATCACTACATTAGTAGGGTAACTGCCTACACTCAGGTTTCTGGCATATTCACGCCCGTCATACGTTTGCTGATATTTAAAGGCAGTAACCTTCAGAAAATCTTTGATCTCATATTTCAGATCCAAACCCACGGCAATAAAAACTACCTCCGGGTTCTCTGTCACCAGCTTGTTTAACTCCGGAATCTCCATCTTACAGGGTTCGCAGGCGATAAACCAGAAGTTAAGCACTACTACTTTTCCCTCCAATGCTTTAAAGTCTATTTTATTTCCGTTGATGTCCTTCAATTTGGGAAGTTCCTTTTTCTCACCTACCGGGAAGGCCGGACTTGGCGGTGGAGGAGGCATCCACTCATGGCGCCTAGCTATATCTTCTTCGGTCATCCGCACCAGCACCATCGTGTCGCCGGATAATGCATTGCTGCTCAGTTTATATATTCCGCTTGCCATACGTTTGTGCCATTCATCGGCGGGTACAACAACGCCGCTGGAATCTTTTATGATTTTATTGTCCAGGTTCACATTTCGGCGGATCACCGTTCGGATGCCAGGGTTTTGTGCCCTGGTCAATGTGATGCTTATCATCATCAGTAGCAGGAGCAAAGTTTTTTTACCCATAGTAATAAGTGTTTGGTTGCGTGAAAATAGCACTTGTTTTGCACTAAACGAAATTTATTGCCGAGTAACTAATTCGGCTGCGCGCTGTAACAAAAGGGGGTGTTGCTTAGTCAAATCCCTGCGAGTTTCTTAAATTTAAGCCATGCCGGTAAAAACCACCTACAGAGAAAATATAGCCATTGCCTTACAATCCATAGCGGGTAACCGGCTACGCACATCGCTAACGGCATTAATTATTGCCATCGGCATTATGGCGCTGGTAGGTATCTTAACTGCTATTGAAGGGATCAGGCAGTATACCAATGATGCCTTTGCAGGGCTGGGTGCCAACTCCTTTACCATACAAAACAGGGGCTCAGGTATCAGCTTCGGTAATGGCGGGCACCGTAAAATGTACCCGGTGATCACCTACGAACAGGCCGCAAAATTTGAGAAAACATTTAAGCTTCCGGCCCGGATCAGGATAGATCTGAATGTTACCGGTACTGCTGTTGCCAAATACAACAGTATTAAAACCAACCCCAATATTACGGTAACCGGTTCCAATGAAAATTACCTGGCAACCACGGGGCACAAAATGGCCTATGGCCGTAACTTCTCGGCAACCGAACTGGAACATGGTGCAAATGTGGTGATCATAGGTGACGAGATAAGGCTGAAACTTTTTAAAAGCGAGGACCCGATCAACAAATCCATCCTATTGGGGAATAGCAAATTCCGCATCATCGGGGTGTTTCAGCCGAAGGGCAGCAATAGCTTTGGCGGTGATAAATTTTGCATTATCCCGGTGGTAAAGGCAAGGCAGATCGTAGCCACCACAAAACCGTCATTCCAGGTGGTATTATCGGTATCAGACCCAACGGTTTTGGATGCCAGCATTGGCGAGGCAACTTCACTATTCCGAAACATCCGCAGCCTGCGGATCAGTGAGGCCGATAATTTCGAGATTTCGCGCAGCGACTCCATCCAGCAGGAACTCTCCGGACAACTGGCGGGGATTACCGTTGCCGGTTTTGCCATTGGCTTTATTACTTTAATAGGTGCAGCTATTGGTTTAATGAATATTATGCTGGTATCGGTAACAGAGCGTACCCGCGAAATTGGTTTGCGCAAAGCCTTAGGCGCTACGCCTTCGGTTATCCGTAAGCAGTTTCTGATAGAAGCAATCGTAATTTGCCTCATCGGAGGTGTTGGCGGCATCATATTGGGCATGGCAGCAGGGAACCTGATAGCCGTAAATATTAGCGGGTCTTTTGTTGTGCCATGGTTATGGCTGTTCTCTGCCATACTGCTTTGTACCATTATCGGTTTATCGTCAGGATTTTATCCGGCAAAAAAAGCCTCCAAGCTGGATCCGGTGGAAGCGCTGAGGTATGAGTAACGAATAAGACTCAGGACGGTAAGATCAAGAGATAAGAAATTGTGTATGTCCACAATTGTAAATAAAAAAGGATCAGTACAACTGATCCTTTTTTATTTACAAAATCTTGATTCTTAATGTCTTTAATCTTAATTTCTTGATTCTTGATGTCTTGAATCTTGATTTCTCGATTCTTGATGTCTTGAATCTTGATGCTGGTATTAAGCTTCTACAGCCTGTCCAATCAACTGTTTAGCCACCAAATACTCGGCAATTTGCACGGCATTGGTTGCAGCGCCTTTGCGCAGGTTGTCTGATACGATCCAGCAGTTTAAGGTATTCGGCTGGGTTTCGTCGCGGCGGATTCGACCTACAAAAACTTCGTCCTTGTCGTGCGCATCCAAAGGCATTGGGTATTTAAGGTTAGCAATATCATCTGTAACCACTATCCCCGGTGACTTGCCCAGCAAGGCTTTCACCTCTTCCACGTCAAAATCATTCAGGAACTCAATATTAACCGACTCCGAGTGGCCGCCCATAACCGGGATCCGCACGGTGGTAGCGGTAACTTTAATGCTATCGTCCCCCATTATTTTAACGGTTTCTTTCACCATCTTCATCTCCTCTTTAGTGTATCCGTTTTCGGTGAATACATCAATTTGGGGTATCACGTTCAAGTCGATAGTATATGGATAAGCCATTGGGCCATCAATACCCTTACGCTCGTTAAATAATTGGTCAACTGCTTTTACGCCGGTACCGGTTACCGATTGATAGGTAGAAACTACTACACGTTTAATTTTATAGGCATCGTGCAGGGGCTTCAAAGCCACTACCATTTGTATGGTGGAGCAATTGGGGTTAGCGATGATCTTATCATCGGCAGTTAATACAGCTGCATTTACTTCTGGTACTACCAGTTTTTTGGTAGGGTCCATACGCCATGCAGATGAATTATCTATCACGGTAGTGCCGGCTTCGGCAAACATAGGAGCCTGCTCTAAAGAAGCGCTACCGCCAGCACTAAATAAGGCAACATCCGGCTTTTGCTTTATCGCATCCTCAACAGAAACCACCTTATACTGCTTACCCTTAAAAGTAATTTCTTTACCAATACTTTTTGCGGAAGCTACGGGGATTAATTCTGTAACGGGGAAGTTGCGTTCCTCAAGGATCTGCAACATTTTAGTGCCTACCAAACCGGTGGCACCTACTACTGCGACTTTCATTTTTAAGTTATTAAATATATACTATTTTGTTGTTTGCTTATCCGGCAAAGTTAAATTACCCAGTGAAAGAGGCGTATGTCCTCTTTGTATTTACCTTCTTTGCGAAGCAGAGATGGCCGGCCAGCGTTACCTAGCCGGGGTGTGTTAACTAAATTCCAAATATGCGATTTTTTTTGGGAATGTCTACCAAACTGGTATGCAAATGTAGCCTGATCTCGACTTTGAGGGTTAGCAGAGTTTACAACGTTGGTTTTATAGGTAGTCGGGCACTGAATGGTATTGGTTGGTTTGATTGGTGTGCAGACAAAAAATTCCGGTTTACGCTCAAATTTTTACCTTTGTACCTAAACCTGCATCTGCATGAGCGAAAAGATTTTAGTGATAGGCGCCAACGGCCAAATCGGTACCGAACTGGTTACCGCTTTGAGGAACATTCATGGCGCCGAAAATGTAATAGCATCTGATATCAACAGCCCTAATTATGCTATCCGCAATGGCGGGCCTTTTGAATTTGCCAATGTACTGGATAAAGATAACCTACACCACCTGTTTGATAAACACCGCCCAACACAGGTTTACCTGTTGGCAGCTATATTATCTGCCGTAGGGGAGCAAAAGCCCAAAATGGCCTGGGACTTGAACATGACCGGCCTGTTATACATTCTTGATTTTGCTGTTGAATTTAAAACTGCCAAAGTTTTCTGGCCGAGTTCCATAGCGGTATTTGGTCCGCATTCGCCACAGTACGATACCCCGCAATATTGCGTGATGGATCCAAACACGGTGTATGGTTTTAGTAAACTGGCGGGCGAACGCTGGTGCGAATATTATCACAGTAAACATGGCCTGGATGTCCGGAGCATCCGGTACCCGGGCTTAATTGGCTGGCGCGCCTCACCTGGGGGTGGCACTACCGATTATGCCGTGCATATATTTCATGAGGCATTAAAGAAAGGCAAATATCAAAGCTTTCTATCAGCCAATACCGCACTGCCAATGATGTACATGGAGGATGCCATCCGCGCCACGTTAAGCCTGATGGATGCACCGGCAGAAAATATCACCATCCGCAGCAGTTATAATTTGGGCGGCATCAGTTTTACACCAGAGCAATTAGCAGACGAAATTAAAAAGCATTTGCCTAATTTTGAGATAAGTTACAGCGATACCGATCCGCGCCAGGCAATTGCGGACAGCTGGCCAAAATCGATAGATGACAGCCAGGCACAACAAGACTGGGGCTGGCAAATAGCATACGACCTCAGCAAAATGACCAGCGATATGCTAGATAATTTGAAGAAAATAATTTAGAAGCCCCCTAACCTCCTGAAGGGGGAATAAAGAGCTTAATGGTATAACAAAATAATAAAAATCCGGCTCCCCCTTTAGGGCGCCGGGGGCAATATGGGAAGAGCATTTGAATTCCGTAAAGAAAGAAAGTTTAAGCGCTGGGCCAAAATGGCGGTGCAGTTTACCCGTTTGGGTAAAGAAATTGTAATGGCGGTAAAAGCCGGCGGCGGCGACCCGAATTCTAACTCGCGCCTGCGTACGGCTATCCAAAACTCCAAAGCGGTTAACATGCCTAAAGATAGGGTAGAGGCAGCTATTAAACGCGCCACCAGTCGCGATGAAAAGGATTACGAAGAAATTGTATACGAGGGTTACGCACAGCACGGTGTAGCCATATTGGTAGAAACCGCTACCGATAACCTTAACCGCACCGTGGCCAACGTACGCAGCTATTTTACCAAGTATGGCGGCACATTGGGTAAAACAGGTTCGCTGGATTTTATTTTCAGCCGCAAATCGGTATTTACCTTTGATCCGGGCGACCGCGACCTGGAAGAGCTGGAATTTGAACTGATAGATGCCGGATTAGAAGATCTTTTTGTTGACGCTGACGAAGAAGGTAACGAAATAGCGGTACTGCATGCCGCCTATGAAGATTTCGGTAAGATGCAAAAGGCTCTGGAAGGCTTGGGCATCGAAACCAAATCAGCCAAACTGGAGCGCGTTGCACAGTCAAACATCGCTGTAACCGAAGAGCAGTCTGTTGATGTGTTTAAGATCATCGACCGGCTTGAGGAAGACGATGACGTGCAGGCGGTATACCATAATATGGCGGAATAATTTAATCTGAAGATTTGAAAATGGGATAATTTCATGAGTGTATTCCTTTTCAAATCCTCAAATCATTTCATTATTAAATTGACATCATGCCACTACTATCAACCCGGAAACAGGAAAAGAAAGTAAAAGTAACCTTTGCCAACGGTTTGCTATTTGTTGAAAAAGCAGACGGTAAGCAGCAGGCTTTCCCACTGGAATGGTTTCCTAAACTGCTGAATGCAACCGACGAGGAGCGCGAAGAGTGGGATCAAACCGATAAGGGGATCCGCTTTAAACTGCTGGACGTTGACGTTGCACTGTAGAGGCGGGTTGAGATGGAAGAGGCAGCAGTCTCCTGTCTCAATTCTCCAATCTCAAATTTAAAAATATGACTTTCGAAGAGTTTTTTCAGAAAAAGAGGATCAGCTTGACTGCTTTGCAAGCGGGTGAGCCAGACTTGTTTGCTGAATTTAAAATCCACTTCGAGAAGATGGGCGAGAAAAGCTTCGACCATACCAAGAAATATTGGTTCAACAAACTCAGGCAGACCTATCACCTGCCACCGGAACAAAAGCCGGAAAAAATGCACCTGGAGAACCGCCTGGCCGAGCAAACTATAGTAGATACGCTTACGGATACCATCCCAACACCTTCAGTAGGCTTTAAACCAAAATTTAGTGCCGCTGTGGTTAAGCCGGCGGATGAAACTACCGACCAAAATGCGGATAAACCAATTGGGCAAAACGCAGCTGCCGAAACGCCGGATCAAAATTCAGCAGTAGCGGAAAAACCTGCAGCTAAGGCGGCTGGCTTTAAACCAAGGTTTAACCCAAAAATGGTTACGGCCAAAGCCGTTGACGAATTTGTAAAACCCGATGATACTTTTTTAAACGAAGAGGTACAAACTGAGACGCCCGCCCCGGAACAACCGGAAGCGTCCGTAGCAAAACCAGCCGGGTTTAAACCTCGGTTTAATGCGAAGATGGTTGCTCCAAAACCGATTGCCGCAGAAGAGGGTAAAACAGCGGAGCCGCCGGCACCCGTGGATAGTGAAGAGGTGCAACCGGCAGAGCCTACTGCTAAACCATCGGGTTTTAAACCACGGTTCAACGCCAAGATGGTTACTCCAAAACCTGAGGAGGGTATTTCTAAAAAGGAAGAAGTTAAGACAGCAGAAGAACCGGTTGAACAAATACCTGCAGAACCAGCGGAGGCTGCACCTAAGCCCGCGGGCTTTAAACCACGTTTCAATATGAAAATGGTAGCGCCCAAGGTTGAGGCAGCGGAAAAAGCGGAAGATGCAACTGCCGGACCGGTTTCTGATCATACTGCTGAACCCGTGACCCCAACAACTGAAACGCCAGCTGACGAAAGTACCGGTGTTGAGCAACCAGCAATAAAACCTGCAGGTTTTAAGCCGAGATTTAATGCGGCAAAAATGAAGCCCAAGCCGCCGCAGGAATAATTACCTATTTAAGAACATCATACTAATAAAGATATGGATCCTGAAGAACTGCTGAACGAAACCGGCGGAGAACCCAATAAAGCAAAAAAGGAAAGTCCGCTGGTAAGCCTGGAACGCGACCTGAAGCTGTTTAACGAAAGCATTCGTGAGGTAGCCGTAGAGATCATGCTGGAAGGCTTGTCACTGCACCCTATTTTTGTAGCTCATCAGCACGAGATCAAACTGGGTGAAGTGATCCTGGACCGCAACGAACTCAACACAGAGTGGAGCATCCATGCCTCCACAATAGAAGAATTTACCGAGCGGGGTATTATTAAAAAAGAACTTAAAGAACGCTTTTTAACCACCTACAAAAACCCGCATGATTTCATGTGTCTGTTTGTAGTAGTGCCGGAGGGTGCAAATTTTGTGTATTATCCGTATGTGAAGGGGTAGCTTTATTGTAAGCGATTTACAATTGCAAATTTATAGGGTTATTTCTACCTTTAAATTGTAAACCAAAGCTGCAAATACAAACATTCAACCTCCAACTTTACAACCTCCCAACAAGAGAAAGATGCCAGATAAAAAACTCCTCATATTAAACAGTAAGCAGATCCAGCAAAAGATAGATCGTATTGCCTACCAGGTGCTGGAGGATAATTTCGACGAGACCGAGATCCTGATTGCCGGCATTTTGCCCCGTGGTAACCAAGTGGCTGAACGGTTAAAGGCTGTACTGGATGAGATAGCTCCTTTCAAAAGTCGCCTGCTCACCATCGAATTGGAAAAACAAAGCACAAGTTTAAGTGCAAAAATCAATTTTGATATTGAGGAATGCAGCAATAAGGTAATTGTGCTGGTAGATGATGTTCTGAACAGCGGCAAAACCCTCGCTTATGGTTTCGGCGTGTTTCTGGATGTACCACTGAAAAAATTGCGAACGGTAGTATTGGTCGACAGAAATCATAAGAGCTTCCCGGTAACTACCGACTATGCCGGCATCGCACTTTCTACCGTGATAAAAGAACACGTTAATGTTGTATTAGATGTAGCGGGTGAAGAGGATGCGGTTTATTTGATGTAGATTGTTAAATTTGTTTATGTCAGCATCAGAAATACAAGAAACCAGGAAAGGCCTGATCGCTTGGATAGAAAAACTATCGGATTTAGAGATGCTTTCAATGTTAGACGGCGTTAAAGAATCAACATCCGATAGCGATTGGTGGGCAGACTTAAGCGATACACAAAGGGGCAGACTCTCAAAAAGCCTTGAAAGTGCCAAAAATGGCAAGACCGTATCTTCTGAAGAGTTTTGGAAGCGTCTGAAAAATGCTTGACAAACTATTTAGCTTACGATACAGACGAAGCTATAGAGGACTCGATTAATATTAGCGAGTACATTTTGCTAAATTTTTTACGCAACGGGAAGTACGCAATTTTTATAAACTTCTGGAGCGTTTTGAGAAAGTAGTATCAGCATTCCCGCTAATGTACCCTAAAAGCATGCTGAATAATGATGTTCATAGGGCAGTGCTCAGTAAGCCACTTTCTGTCTTTTATGCCATCTCCGATGACACCATTTTCATTATCGGTATGAATTGATAACCGTATGGATTATACTAAATGGCCTTGAGTCCCACAATCTCCATCAGCCCCTCCACACTCATATCTATCCCGCTTACCAGGTGTGTTGCCTGTGCATAATATCCCTCGCGCTCTGCCAGTTTGTGTTCAATAAAAGCGACCAGTTCTTCCCCCTTTTTACCTTGTAAAACCGGGCGCGGTGTTTTTGCATTTTCTAACCGGGAGGCCAGTGCTTTAGGCGATAGCTGGATATACAACGTTTGGCCGTTGCTGTTCATCCACTCCATATGATCGAAAAAGCAGGGCAATCCACCACCGGTAGATACGATCACATTTTCGGCGTAGTCTGTTTGCTTTAATACTTCCGACTCCAGTTTTCTGAATGCATCTTCACCATGGGTAGAAAAATATTCGGGTATGGTCATGCCCACCTTTGCCTCCAAAGCATGGTCCAAATCAATAAAATCGTAACCCAAACCTGCCGCCAGTTTTTTGCCCCAGCTAGTTTTGCCACAGCCCATGAAGCCAATTAAGTATATCCGGTTCATGGCTTGCTAAAATATTGTTTCACCAGGTCATCATATTCGGGCAGGCTATGATAATGCCATTTGTTTACTACCGTGCCATTCTTCATCAACATAATTCCGGGGTTAGCCCGCACCATTGATTTTAATGGTACGCCGTCTGCATAAAACAGCTCGCTTACCAGTTTGTATTTTTTGGCAAATGCCTGGGCACTTTGCGGTACATTAGACGTAAGAAGTACCACCCGGGTATTATAGTTTTGGATGAGATTGGCTGCTAAGGCGTTGATTTTGCCCATTGCGTCAGCGTTTGTTTCATCCAGATCGTAAGCAACAATAAACAGACTGTAAAAAGGACTGGATAAAAGTTCCTGGTTGTAGCTATTGCCCTCCGCATCCTGTATAGCCAGATCTACAATTTTTGGCTGAAAGCCTTTTTTTATCAAACGGCTTTCCGGGTTGCCCTCAATCTGCCAGTTGGTATCTTTCCAAATGGCGGTCTTTAAGTATTCTTTATCGCTCATTACCTTGGTATCGCCTGTCTTTTTATTCTTCAGATGATAGGTAACTTCATATTCGTCAGGTATGGCGCCGGGCGGAGTTTTCATTTCATCCGGAAGGTTAGCACCAACTTTATAAGGCAGGAAATCTACTATTGGTAAAAAGTTGTAAGTGTATAAGCCAAAACCGATGGAAAGTGCGGCGGCAGTAACCAGGAGTTTATCCCCTGTTTTTTGATTAACCAGCGCGGGGATGATCTTACGGTTAACAAAAAGCACCAGCACCAAAGCCAATAACACCATATCTTTACCGAACGATTGCCACGGCGTAAGCGGTATGGCATCGCCAAAGCAACCGCAGGTTTGAACTACCTTAAAAAAGGCCGAGTAAAAAGTAAGGAAGCCAAAAAATACGATGAGCAGCAATAAGCCCCAAACCACTTTTACCGAACGGGTGCCCACCAGTAAAGCAAATCCCAGCAGCATTTCCAGCCCGCATAATATAATGGACATGCCAAGTGCAAAGCCATTTAAAAAGGTAAGGTGAAATACCTCAAAGTATTCTTCCAGCTTGTAAGAAAAACCCAGCGGGTCGTTCGCTTTGATCAGCCCCGAGAAGATGAACAGTAAGCCGACAGCCAACCTGCAAAACCAAATTAATCCGTTCTTCATTTTACGCCCAGTTTGATTAGTGCAAAAACCGAGTAGTTCAGCATATCCTGGTAGTTGGCTTTTACCCCTTCGGATGCCAGGGTATGCCCGTCGTTATCTTCAATTTGCTTAACGCGAAGGATCTTCATCAAAATCAGATCGGTTAGCGAACTGATCCGCATATCACGCCAGGCTTCACCGTAATCATGATTTTTGGCAAACATCAGCTCCTTAGTTTCAATAACTTTCGCATCAAACATATGCTCCACATGATCTGGCTTCAATTCATAGGCCGTTTCGGGTGTACTCTCCAGTTGCATCATCGCAATAACGCAATAGTTAACAATGCCTATGTATTCGCCGGTAATGTCATCACCTACTTTAGAGATCTTCTTTTCTTCCAGTGTGCGGATGCGCTGGGCCTTAATAAAAATCTGGTCGGTGATGGATTGTGGCCTTAAAATGCGCCATGCGGTACCGTAATCGCGGGTCTTTTTCATGAAAAGGCCTTTGCAAACGGTAATAACGGCTTCATATTCTGCTGCGGTGTTGCTCAAAGTTTGTACAAGTTATAGTTGTTGTAAGGGTTGCGGATGTTGTAAATTTGATACTTATAACATTTACAATCCTTAGAACTTAATGACCGCTAAAGATACATTTTTTCAGAAAAAAGTTACGCTGAATGCTGGCGGTAAATTGATCGACCTCTCATCTCCAAGCGTGATGGGCATCATTAACATTACCCCCGACTCTTTTTACGCCGGCAGCCGTGCGATAGATACGACAAGTATACTAAAGCAGGCAGAAAAGATGTTGGTTGACGGGGCAGCTTTTTTAGATCTTGGCGCATATTCCTCCCGTCCGGGTGCCACAGATATATCAACGCAGGAAGAAACCGACCGGCTGATCCCGGCTGTGAGCGCTATTTCGAAGGAATTTCCTGATGCAATTTTGTCGATAGATACTTTTAGAGCGGCAGTAGCTGAGGCGGCAATCAATGCCGGCTCGCATATCATTAACGATATCTCCGGTGGGGCGTTGGATGAAGGGATGTTTGGCATGGTTGCAAAATTACGGGTGCCTTATATTTTAATGCATATGAAGGGCAGCCCGCAAAACATGGTACAGCAAGCGCAGTATGAAAATGTTTTTGCCGAGGTATTTGATTACTTCGTGCAAAAAATTTACCAGCTGAAACAACTTGGAGTTCACGATATCATCATCGATCCGGGTTTTGGTTTTGCCAAAACTGCAGAGCAGGGCTATGCCCTGATGAATCGGATGGGCGAATTCAATTTGCTACAGCTGCCGGTTTTAGCCGGCATATCGCGTAAGCGAATGATCTATGGTTTATTAGGCACCACTGCCGCAGATGCGTTAAACGGAACCACGGTTTTAAATACCATCGCCTTAACCAAAGGGGCTGATATACTAAGAGCACACGATGTAAAAGAAGCGGTGGAAGCAGTAAAGATCTGGCAAGCCACAAATCGGTAATCTATAGCTATCCTATTAACCACAGAGCAGCCCTAGCGAATAGATTACCTAATGTTTACTTGATCCGGACATAGGTATAAGTAGGGCCGTCGGCAACAGAGGTGCCTATCAAAATCGTATCGCCCTTTATGGCAAAAGCATCCTGGTATTCGGGGTTGGTGAAAATAATAGTGCCATTATTGTAACCGTTGTAACTGCCGGTAATGCTGATGCGGTAGTCACCCTGGTTAACCACTTTATTTTCAGTATATTTTTGATAAGTTCCCTTATTAAAGAACTGGTATTTGTTGCCATTGCCGGTGGCAAAATTTTGAGGGATTCCCCATCCGGGGGACAGATTTCTGAGTTCCCAGGTACCTACTTCAGGGCTTGGTAAATAATCTTTAGAGCAAGCTGCCAGGCAAATTGCTACGGTAAAAAAGAATAAAGCTTTTTTCATCGTGGTTGGTTTTATACCATTACGGGCAACGCAGACAAAACGCTACTGATAAATATTAATTTTTTGAAAGTGCCACAGGTGTTTCCAGCATTTTCAATATGGCATCCACGTAATCGCGGTTATTGGCCAGTCGCGGTACTTTATGCTGGCCGCCCAGTTTGCCTTTCTGTTTCATCCAGTTAAAAAATGTGCCTTCCGCAACTTTATGCACTATGGGGCGGCGCAGGGCCATATCTTTAAACCGCTTGGCATCATAATCGGAGTTAACCCGGCGCAGGGTGCTATCCAGCAGATCCACAAAGCGCTCAAACTCGGCGGGTTGTTTTTCAAATTCTATCAACCACTCATGCGATCCGCATTCGTCGTCGTTAAAATAAACGGGGGCAGCAGTATAATCGCGGATGATGGCACCGGTTTGCGCGCAAGCTTCGGCAAGTGCCCGTTCGGCATTGTCTATGATCAGTTCTTCGCCAAAGGCATTGATGAAGTGTTTGGTACGGCCGGTAATTTGGATGCGGTAGGGCAGCAGTGAAGTGAATCTAACCGTATCGCCAATCATATAGCGCCAAAGGCCGGCATTGGTGCTGATGATGAGCGCATAATTTTTCCCCAACTCTACCTCATCCAGGGTAAGTGTTATCGGATCCTCGTGGTTTAAATATTCCAGCGGCATAAATTCGTAGAAGATCCCGTAATCCAGCATCAGGAGCATATCTCCAGGTTCTTCCAGATCCTGAATCCCGAAGAAGCCTTCGGAAGCATTATAGGTTTCAATATAATACATGTCATCATCGGGAATCAGTTTTTTAAACTGCTCGCGGTAGGGGGTAAAGTTTACTGCACCATGGAAATACAGCTCGAGGTTGGGCCAAACCTCCAGCAGGTTCTTTTTCCCGGTGATTTCGAGAATGCGTTTAAATAGCAGGATATTCCAGGTAGGCACCCCGCTAATGCTCGTAACATTTACATCCTTGGTGGCATAGGCCATTTTCTCTATCTTCTCCTCAAAGTTTTCCAGCAGAGCAATATCCAGGTGTGGGGTACGATAGAATTCTGCCCAAAGGGGCAGGTTTTTCATAATTACCGCAGAAAGATCACCAAAGGACGCATCTGCGTTTAGCTGACTGATCTGGTGACTGCCGCCGAGGGTTAAGCTTTTACCTGTAAATATGCGGGCATCGGGCCGGTTATTAAAGTAGATGGTAAGCATGTCTTTACCACCTTTAAAGTGGCACTCCTCCAATGATTCTTCGCTCACCGGGATGAACTTGCTCCGGTCGCTGGTGGTGCCAGATGATTTGGCAAACCAGCGGATCTCTGAGGGCCAAAGTACATTTTGCTCGCCTTTCAGCATCCGCTCAATGTAAGGTTTCAGGGTATCATAATTCTGGATGGGCACCTGGCGTTTAAAATCAGCCAGGCTTTCAATACTTTTATAATGGTGCTTTTTACCCCATTCGGTATTTTCGGCACCGGCTATCAGCCGTTCAAACCACTCTTCTTGTACTTCGTTTGGGTACTTCATGAAAAGCTCGATCTGGTGGATCCGTTTTTTCATGAACCAGGTAAATACAGAATTAATGATGGTCATGTTTGCCCTTTTCTCTTTTGGTTAGTGTTTACTGTTCGCGGAGCGTGATTTTGTAAATGCCCCGAACAAGCCCGAACAAGCCCGAACAAAATGCGGATTAAAGCTAAATAAAATTATTGAGCAAAAGTTTTTCTCTTCAAAACGAAATTTGCGCCGAGGTAAACTTTACGCACCATTTCGTTAGCGGCCAGTATTTCCGGCACGCCGGATTCCAAGATCTTTCCTTCAAATAAAAGGTAGGCACGGTCGGTGATCGAGAGCGTTTCCTGTACGTTGTGGTCGGTAATAAGGATGCCGATATTGCGGTGCCTTAATTTAGCTACCATTGCCTGGATCTCTTCCACGGCAATAGGATCTACGCCGGCAAAGGGTTCATCCAGCAGGATAAAGTTGGGCTCGGCCGCAAGAGCACGGGCAATTTCAGTACGGCGGCGCTCGCCACCGCTTAGCAGGTCGCCGCGGTTTCTGCGTACCTTGTGTAAGCTGAACTCATCTATCAGCTCCTCCAGTTTGTCGCTTTGCTGATCTTTTGGCATTTTGCCCATTTCCAGCACGGCTTTAATATTATCTTCCACGGAAAGTTTACGGAAAACGGATGCTTCCTGTGCCAGGTAGCCAATGCCTTTTTGGGCACGGCGGTACATCGGGTCGCCGGTGATCTCCTGGTCGTCTAAAAAGATCTTGCCCTCGTTGGGTTTAATCAATCCTACGATCATGTAAAAGGAGGTGGTTTTACCGGCACCATTTGGCCCAAGCAAACCCACAATTTCGCCCTGCGCTACATTAAAGGTAACATCGTTAACAACGCTGCGCTGCTTATATTTTTTAACTAAGTTTTCTGCTCTTAGGATCATAATTGTCTGCACCATGATTCTCCTGATTCATGGATTTTCGTGATTAATGTGTATTTGTAAATGCGGAGGTCTTTGTGTGCATAAACGCTTAATATCCGGTTATAGTGCTAACTAACCGCTATTCTCCATTCACTAATCGCCAAACCTTATTCCCTTTATATTCAACTGGATACTCCGCTGATCGCGCCAGATGTTCTCTTCTATGCTGTAGCAAACGTCGAAAAGTACATTAGATTTCAGCAGGGGCAGGTATTCGCCATGGTTAAAAGCGATGCAACTAAACGCGGCCGAACCCGGCTGCATAATGCTCATTTTAAGGTGACTGCCACCCACTAAGCCCGGATTGCCGCTAACATACACATTTTTGGTTAGGAACACCGGTGCCATATTCTCGGGCCCGAACGGTGAGAACTGGTTCATCACCCGGAAGAATTTGGAGTCGATATCCGTTAAAGCGATCTCGGCATCTATCAGGATCTGCTGAATTAGCTGCTCATCTGTTATGGTGCTGCCCACCACTTCTTCAAATTTATCTATAAAGGCTGGTACATCCTCTGGTCGCATGGTAAGGCCAGCTGCGTATTTGTGTCCGCCAAACTGGATGAGCAAATCGCTGCATCCGCATAATGCTTCATACAGGTCATACCCTAACACCGAGCGCGCCGAACCCGCCACATGCCCGTTAGACCGGGTAAGCACAATGGTTGGGCGATAATATTTTTCGGTAAGGCGGGAGGCAACGATGCCGATTACGCCCTTGTGCCAGTTTTCGTTAAAAACCACTGTACTTTTACGGCCGATGAGTATTGCATCATTATCGATCATACTTAAAGCTTCCTCGCTGATCTGCTTATCATGCCCTTTACGTTCCTGGTTTTTGATATTGATGAGCAAGCCTTTTTCCTTGGCCTGGTCCTCGTTGCAGGCAATCAACAGTTCCACTGCATGTTTGGCATCATCTATCCGGCCGGCTGCATTGATACGCGGACCTAATAAAAATACTACATCGCTGATGGTATAGGTGGTACCGCGACCGGCAACCTCCATCAGCATTTTTACACCGATGCAGGGGTTTTCGTTGATCTTTTTCAATCCAAAATAGGCCATCACCCGGTTCTCTCCGGTAATGTGCACAATATCGCAGGCAATACTAATTGCGGCCAGGTCGAAGTACTGGCTTACTTCCTCAAAGGGTAAATCATGCGTTTCTACATAAGCCTGTACCAGTTTTAAGCCAATACCGCAGCCGGAAAGTTCTTTGTACGGATACTGACAATCTGATCTTTTAGGATCCAGTACTGCAACGGCAGCCGGCAATTCTTCGCCCGGTAAGTGGTGATCGCAGATGATAAAATCTATACCCAGCGTGTTGGCATAAGCAACCTTATCTACCGATTTAATACCGCAGTCTAAAGCGATGATCAGCCCAAACCCGTTAGCGGCCGCGTAATCGATGCCGATGGTTGAAATGCCATAGCCCTCTTTATACCTGTCGGGAATGTAGTATGCAATATGAGCGTGGTGTTTGGCAAAAAAGCTGTATACCAATGCAACAGCGGTGGTGCCATCCACGTCGTAATCGCCGTAGATCATTACCTTTTCGCCTTTAGCGATGGCTTCATCGATACGTACAATAGCCTTTTCCATATCCTGCATCAGGAAAGGATCGTGCAGGTGAAGTTCGCTGGGGCGGAAAAAGTAACGGGCCTCCTCAAAATCGTTAATGCCGCGGTGGGCAAGCATGTTACTTAAAACAGGGCTAATACTTAGCTGCTCAGTCAATTGCTCTACTACAGACGCATCTGCCGCATCTTTAATTACCCACCGTTTAGCCATAAATTAGTATCCGTTTTAATTAGGTAAAGATAGGGCTTTGGGCCGAAAGGGGAAGGAGGGTTGACAGATTTCTTACAAAGACGCGAATCGATCCGCCTACATGGAAATGAAGGAACCATTAATAGAGAACACGATTTTAATTGAGGGGACAGCGTTATGAAGGATGAATTAGGCTAAGCCCAGCGGCGATGTATCAGCCGTCTTTTTAAACCATTAGGAATGGGAAGCGAAAGGCTTTAGCAAAACCTGGTAAGTCTTACTAAAGCCTCAAAGTTATTTTTGATTTGGTAGCGTTAGCCGGGCGATGGCTTTCTAAAACTTGGTAAGTTCTTCCTTTTCACCCGGTTTATCCCCTTCGCGTTCTACGGTAATTGTGCACTCGGTTAGCAATGCCGCAGCGGCACCAATCGCGGCAAATACCGGCGCGACCAGCAGGCCTACCAGCCCGTAATTTACAGGGAAGCTCATGATCTCCTTGCCTGAATGATCAGTGATTGTGATCTTGGTAACGTTGCCCTCGGCAATAAGTTCTTTTACCTTTTTTACGATGCTTTCACCGTTTATAGAGAATGATTCTTTTGTTGCCATAATTTACAGGTTTGTATTGTGGTTTATGATGTCAATATTTTGATTTAGAGTGCACTAGGTATCGAATTGTTACAAGACCAATTATGGATTTACCTTGCCTGATATGATTTAGCGTTACCTGTGATGTACGATGGAAGCAAAGAAATGATCGGGAATGTCTTGAAAATCAACCCGTAACTAGTGAGTATTGTTAAGAGTCATGACGAAGAGTAATTTTCGCGTTAGCGATTGCAGCGGAAACCCCGGAATGAAGCACCGCTTCTATCGGCGGCGCGGAATGAGGAGTTGAAGCGTAAAGCGCGGGCCGGAGGCAACGCCATTAAAATAAAATGGATGAAACTCAATTACCCCACACGTAAAATTATGCTCCCCCTTCAGGGGGCTGTGGGGCTGCTCTTTACTTCAGCGTTTCGTATTTATTACCGTTACTTGGGTCGGCTTGGGATAGTATATTACGGGCCTGTGCTTTATCCTGCGGCGGCGCTCCGCTAAAAATTGATACCATTTCGTCATCCTTAGCGGTGAAAAAAGCAAGCGGGAAATAAGAGCCAAGCCGCTTCCGGTCTACCTGGATAAGCTGGGGCAAAACCGCGAGAATGGCTTTGCGCCCTTTCTGTTTATTGTCTGCCATTACATCCAATCCATTGCGGTGGTAATCATAAATAATGCTGCGCAGGTTATTATAGATCTTGTTGTTTAAATTCTCAGATAACCAGTAGCGATTGATATTGCTATCGAAAGCCTTCCAGCCTTTAAAGGATGAGGTTTGCGCGGTAATGGCCACGTTTTGGGCCGCCAGAAAATAATTGCTGCCGCCATAGCGCGAGAACGAATCATAATCCAGCCCTACGATGATATAGGCATAGAACGCCATGATGGAGCTGAGGTTGCTTTGAAAATTCTGGTCACTGTAATCAATTGTTTGTCCTTCGGTATAACTAAAATCAACATCGCGGTCGTTAATGTTGAGCAGCGTAGTGGAATAACTGGCATTATAAACCGGGCGTGATGATTGTACCTGCAGTTCGCAGCTGAAATTGCTGCCGCCATCCCAGTTGTTAACGGTAAGCACGAAGTTACAGGCAATGCGCTCCTGCGGACCAATCACATCTGCCGACCATTTGCGGCCGTTAAGGAAATCCTTCATGGCGGTTTCCAGTGTGCCGAAAATGCGCTTGTTGCTAGCCTGTATTTTGGGCGCCAGTATTTTTACCCGCGCGTTTAAATCCTGGGCCTTTGCCAGGCAGCAGGCAAATATCAAAGTGGTAACAAGCAGGTAGCGTTTTATCATTTTAGCAGTTGGATAAATTTAGCACAAATATCTTTTGCTACCTCATTTTTATTTTTCAGTCCGAACACTGTTTTGTTCAGGTTCCTGTCAATCATGGTGATCTTGTTCGTGTCGGTTTGAAACCCCGCGCCGGCATCGTTTAATGAATTCAGTACGATCAGATCCAGGTTTTTACTTTTCAGTTTTGCAATAGCGTGTTCTTCTTCGTTATTGGTTTCCAGCGCAAAACCTATCAGTACCTGCTCATCGCGTTTGTTAGTGCCGAGGGTTTTTAAAATATCGGTCGTTTTTTTTAGCTGGATGTTCAAATCGCCATCTTGCTTTTTTATCTTTTGCGAAGCCACATCAGCGGGGGTATAGTCTGCTACAGCGGCACACATAATACAGCCATTGGCTTGGGCAAAATTGGTTTCGCACGCTAACAGCATATCGGCAGCGCTGGTTACATTTATACGGGTAATGCTCTTGTATATGCTTTTTTGTGCGGTTGGCCCGGCAATCAAAATAACATCTGCACCCAGTGAAGCCAGTTCATCGGCAATGGCAAAGCCCATTTTGCCCGAGGAGTGGTTGCCGATAAAGCGCACCGGGTCTATCGCCTCATAAGTTGGGCCGGCTGTAACCAGCACTTTGTAATTAGCCAGCGGAAGTTTTTGTATGATGTCAGCTTCTATAAAGGATATAATCTCTTCGGGTTCGGCCATGCGGCCCTCACCGTGTAGTCCGCTTGCCAGTTCTCCGCTACCGGGCGGGATCAATATATTACCGAAGGATTTAATGTGGAGGATGTTTTGTTGTGTAGCATCATGCTTCCACATATCCAGATCCATTGCCGGTGCAAAATATACCGGGCATTTAGCAGAAAGGTAAACTGCTGTAAGTAAATTGTTTACCAATCCGCCAGCCATTTTGGCCATTGTATTCGCGCTTGCCGGGGCAATAATCATCATATCGCCCCAAAGGCCCAGCTCTACATGGTTGTTCCACTCACCGGTTTCAGGCTTAAAGTATTCGCTGTATACGGGGCGTTTAGAAAGGGTAGATAGAGTAAGCGGCGTGATAAAGTTAGTCGCATCCGGCGTCATAACCACCTGCACCTGCGCGCCGGCCTTAACCAATAAACGCACCAGCGTAGCCGACTTATAAGCCGCTATGCTGCCACAAACTGCAAGGATAATCTTTTTAGATTCTAACATATTATCGAGCCCCAACCCCCTGAAGGGGGAGTTGAAGTTGAATGCTTCTAAAGCGAAACAAAAGTAAAATTAACAAAAAAAAACTCCCTTTGGGGGAGTTTAAAATATCTGGCAAATCAAAAGCTCCCCCTTTAATGGGTTGGGGGCCCTGCCCTGCTTATTGCTGTTCTTTGTTCGGGTTGCGGTAGTAAACCTTGTCATCTAAAAATTCCTGCACAGCTACCAGGGTAGGTTTAGGTAATTTTTCGTAATATTTAGAGATTTCTATCTGCTCGCGGTTTTCAAAAACTTCTTCCAGGTTATCATTTGCTGATGCAAACTCAGAAAGTTTTTGGTGTAACTCTTCCTTTATATTGTTTGATATCTGGTTTGCCCTTTTTGACATAATTACAAGCGACTCATAGATATTGTCGGTTTTCACATCCAGTTCACGCAGGTCACGTGTTACGGTGCTGCTGGCTACAGCTGGCTTATTTGTGTTGTTGGTTGTCATGTCTGTTAATTAAAATGCTTTATATATTAATATGGTATTTTCTGGTTATCCCTGTCCTTAATGCTTGGTGGCTGGGTTTTGGTAGTATCCTTTTTAGCAACCTTTTCTGCCAGTTTTGGGTTGTAGGCAATTTCGGCCAAAATCCGTTTTGCTGTAACAATACCGCGTTCGCTGTCTCTTTTGTACGTTGCGGCTTCTTTTGCCCATTTGCTGGTTGGGTATTTCTCTGCAAACTGGTCTGCATAACCAATGGTCTGGTTAAACCGTTCTTCCTGGCGCTGCTCGCTGCTCACCAGCGAATACCGGTACTGGGCCTGTATCGTTAAATAGTCAAGCTCTTCAGCATATTTTGTATCGGGGTAATCGCGCAAGGTGTTGTTAAACGCAATCACGGCTGATTGGAAATCACCGATGGTTAAATATAGCTTGGCATTTTCGTAAGCTTTGCGTTCCAGTTTATCACGCAGATTTTGGATCAGCTTACTGGCTTCCGTAACACGGTCGCTTTTAGGGTAAAGGTTAATAAACAACTGCAGGCTCTCAATCGCTTTGGTGGTGTTCTCCTGGTCTAGAGAATATATCGGCGAATCCAGGTAAAAGCAATAAGCTGCAATAAAGCGGCACTCCTCTGCCCTTGGGCTGGTAGGATAGGTATCTGCAAATGTTTTAAAGTGATAACGTGCGCTGGTATAATCCTTAAGTTTATAATTAGTATAAGCGTAGTAGTAATAAAGGTCTTCAGCACCGGCACGGCCGCGGTATAAGGTAACCAGGTCTTCAAATAAACCAAGTGCTTTGCTGTAATCTTTTTTATTGTAAAACTTTACCGCTTCAGAATATTTCTTGGCGTTATCGTTACTGGCCTTTAGCTTTTCGTATTTGCTTTTACAACTGCCAAGCGTAATCATCAAAAGTATCAGTACGCCCGAAATTATGTGTAGTTGTTTTTTAAACATTTTGCAAAGATAGTTGAATATTATAAATCAGTCAATTATTTATTTAGTGGACGAATATATAACGAGGTTTTCGTACCTTATATATAAGGACTGTGGATTTAACATCTTTTAACGTTGTGGAGGGTAATGGCGATAGTCTACTATTGCCAGCTGTTAGCGGAGCAGGAGCAGGCCGGGTGGTCTATCTGATGAATGGTGGTATGTGATATATAGTATATCTGTATATAGTATATATAAAGTACGAATGGGGAGCATGTAATTGTGCAGATCATTATATATAAGGTACTATGCGTATTGCTATGGCGTTGCCTTCGGCCCGCGCTTTCCGCTGCAACTCCTCGTTTCGTGCCGCTGAAAGAAGCGTCACTACACTGCGGGGTTTCCGCTACAATCGCTAACGCGGCGCTGCAAAAACCGGTTGAGCGACATTTTAGGTTATAAAAGATAGCTGTGAGCTAATTTATACACCAGGCTGCTTTACTTGAATGAGGGTGGGAAAATACCATTTTGTATAACTTAAGGTAGTCTTGCTTTTATGGGTTGCCCTTATCTATCGCCATCATCGCTTGCCCGCCGGTATTGTTTCATTTTTTTATTATTGATATACAGTGTGTTAAAGATACACCAAAAAAAAGAGTAGTAAGTAGTTTGGAAATACGGTTGTGGTTGTTACCTTTGCACCCCGCAAACGAGGTAACGAGGAAGCGGTAGTACATTGAAAAGAGTTAGAAAAGGGGCAAACAAAAAATAAAAAATAAAGTTTGCGAAACACAAAATCTTTTCTACCTTTGCAATCCCAAAACGAGGGAGAAAAAATCGGAAGCGGTTTTGGAAAAGGAGTTAGGGGCCGGGAGCAATTCCTGGTAACAAAATAATGAAAGTTTAAGCATCGCAATGATGTAATGACATATAGGGAGTCTGCGACAGACTACTCAACAAGTTCTTAAAAGAGATAGAAAATAAAATTATGCAGCGTAACGGTTGAGAGACGGTTAGCTGAAGAAAAAAGAAGCTTAAAAGATCAAATAGCGGATAATGTAAGAGAATATTTTTTTTTACAAGTTTCTATTGATTGAGTTTAATAGGGCTTGGAGCAAACAACAACATTATACAATGGAGAGTTTGATCCTGGCTCAGGATGAACGCTAGCGGCAGGCCTAATACATGCAAGTCGGACGGGATTTGGGAGCTTGCTCCTGATGAGAGTGGCGCACGGGTGCGTAACACGTATGTAACCTACCTTAATCTGGGGGATAGCCTCTCGAAAGAGAGATTAACACCGCATAACATCACATTGCGGCATTGCAGAGTGATCAAATATTTATAGGATTAAGATGGGCATGCGGAACATTAGCTAGTTGGTAAGGTAATGGCTTACCAAGGCTACGATGTTTAGGGGATCTGAGAGGATGACCCCCCACACTGGTACTGAGACACGGACCAGACTCCTACGGGAGGCAGCAGTAAGGAATATTGGTCAATGGGCGGAAGCCTGAACCAGCCATGCCGCGTGCAGGAAGACGGCCCTACGGGTTGTAAACTGCTTTTGTACCGGAATAAACCTTTCTTCGTGAAGAGAGCTGAATGTACGGTAAGAATAAGGATCGGCTAACTCCGTGCCAGCAGCCGCGGTAATACGGAGGATCCGAGCGTTATCCGGATTTATTGGGTTTAAAGGGTGCGTAGGCGGCCAGTTAAGTCAGGGGTGAAAGACGGTAGCTCAACTATCGCAGTGCCTTTGATACTGACGGGCTTGAATACACTTGAGGTAGGCGGAATGTGACAAGTAGCGGTGAAATGCATAGATATGTCACAGAACACCAATTGCGAAGGCAGCTTACTAAAGTGTGATTGACGCTGAGGCACGAAAGCGTGGGGATCAAACAGGATTAGATACCCTGGTAGTCCACGCCCTAAACGATGAATACTCGATGTTGGCGATATACGGTCAGCGTCTAAGCGAAAGCGTTAAGTATTCCACCTGGGGAGTACGCCCGCAAGGGTGAAACTCAAAGGAATTGACGGGGGCCCGCACAAGCGGAGGAGCATGTGGTTTAATTCGATGATACGCGAGGAACCTTACCCGGGCTTGAAAGTTAGTGAATGATCCAGAGACGGATCAGCTCTTCGGAGCACGAAACTAGGTGCTGCATGGCTGTCGTCAGCTCGTGCCGTGAGGTGTTGGGTTAAGTCCCGCAACGAGCGCAACCCCTATGTTTAGTTGCCAGCACGTTAAGGTGGGGACTCTAAACAGACTGCCTATGCAAATAGAGAGGAAGGAGGGGACGACGTCAAGTCATCATGGCCCTTACGTCCGGGGCTACACACGTGCTACAATGGATGGTACAGCGGGCAGCTACCTGGCAACAGGATGCCAATCTCGTAAAGCCATTCACAGTTCGGATCGGGGTCTGCAACTCGACCCCGTGAAGTTGGATTCGCTAGTAATCGCGTATCAGCAATGACGCGGTGAATACGTTCCCGGGCCTTGTACACACCGCCCGTCAAGCCATGGAAGCTGGAAGTGCCTGAAGTGCGTAACCGTAAGGAGCGTCCTAGGGTAAAGTCGGTAACTGGGGCTAAGTCGTAACAAGGTAGCCGTACCGGAAGGTGTGGCTGGAATACCTCCTTTCTGGAGCATTATCCGCAGATCTAAAGCAACAAAATCTTTTTTCAGAAGTAAACGGTAACGAATTGTTACCTGCATGATTATTTTCTTATTAACTCTAAAAAACAACCCGGAAGATGAAGCCATCAGTGGTTCAGCCATTAGAGTGGCAGTATTGTAGGTAAAAAACAGTCCTGTAGCTCAGCTTGGTTAGAGCACTACACTGATAATGTAGGGGTCAGCAGTTCAAATCTGCTCGGGACTACGATAGGCGAGTATTAAGTAGCAAGTATCAGGTATCAAGACACCAACAGGTGTGAATACGCAATACGAGGCACTGCATACGAATCTGAAAGGGGGATTAGCTCAGCTGGCTAGAGCACCTGCCTTGCACGCAGGGGGTCAACGGTTCGAATCCGTTATTCTCCACGATGCTTCGCAGTAGCAAGTAGCTGGTATCAAGTAGCAAGATAAGTCTTGATACGATACTAACGACTTGATACGAACAAGCAAAACGTTCTTTGACATATTGGAAGAAGTAAATTAAAGAGAAAACAACAGTAGAGGACTGTTGCAGGCTTTAAAAGATCAACGGAAGGTTGAAAGGTAACCAGGACTTCGGTCTTGCTACTTGATACTAACTACTTGATACGATAAACGGCAGCATAATCAAAAAGCATACAGTGGTGAGCAAAAGCATCACAAGTATAGAAGAAAGTAAGAAAGGGTACACGGGGGATGCCTTGGCTCTCAGAGGCGATGAAAGACGTGATAAGCTGCGATAAGCTGCGGGGATCAGCAAATATGAATTGATCCGCAGATTTCTGAATGGGGAAACCTAACTAATTGAAGATTAGTTGCAAATATGCGCAAACCTGCTGAACTGAAACATCTAAGTAAGCAGAGGAAGAGAAAATAATAATGATTTCCTGAGTAGTGGCGAGCGAAAGGGAAGAAGCCCAAACCGGATATGTTACGGCATATCCGGGGTTGTAGGACCACAACATGAATATCAAACAAAACCGGAACGGGGTGGGAAACCCGGCCATAGAGCATGAGAGCTGCGTACGGGTAATGAATGATAGGATAGTGGTATCCTGAGTACCGCGAGGTCGGAGACGCCTTGTGGGAATCTGCCGGCACCATCCGGTAAGGCTAAATACTCCTGAGAGACCGATAGTGAACCAGTACCGTGAGGGAAAGGTGAAAAGAACCCCGAACAGGGGAGTGAAATAGAACCTGAAACCGTGTACTTACAAGCGGTCGGAGCGGACATGTTCCGTGACGGCGTGCCTTTTGCATAATGAGCCTACGAGTTACTCTTCTCTGGCAAGGTTAAGTGTTTAAGACACGGATCCGAAGCGAAAGCGAGTCTGAATAGGGCGTATAGTCAGAGGAGGTAGACGCGAAACCTTGTGATCTACCCATGAGCAGGTTGAAGGTGCCGTAACAGGTACTGGAGGACCGAACCGATAAACGTTGAAAAGTTTCCGGATGACTTGTGGGTAGGGGTGAAAGGCTAATCAAACTGGGAAATAGCTCGTACTCCCCGAAATGTTTTTAGGAACAGCGTGGTGGTAAAGTTATACAGAGGTAGAGCTACTAATTGGGTGCGGGGGAGTCAAATCCTACCAAATCCAGATAAACTCCGAATGCTGTATAATATACACTGCAGTGAGGCTATGGGTGCTAAGGTCCATGGCCGAGAGGGAAAGAACCCAGACCATCAGCTAAGGTCCCCAAATTAACGCTAAGTTGAACTAACGAGGTCCGATTGCACAGACAGCTAGGATGTTGGCTTGGAAGCAGCCATTCATTTAAAGAGTGCGTAACAGCTCACTAGTCGAGCGATCGGGCATGGATAATAAACGGGCATTAAGCGTTATACCGAAGCTATGGATTATATCTCACGATATACTGGTAGGGGAGCATTCTAATTGCCGGTGAAGCAGGAAAGACAATTGACTGTGGAGGAATTAGAAAAGCAAATGTAGGCATAAGTAACGATAAGGCGGGAGAGAAACCCGCCCACCGAAAGACTAAGGTTTCCTGATCAACGCTAATCGGATCAGGGTTAGTCGGGGCCTAAGGTGAAGCCGAAGGGCGTAGCCGATGGACAACTGGTTAATATTCCAGTACTTTTTATAACTGCGATGCGGTGACGGAGTAGTGACACTGACGCGAACTGACGGAATAGTTCGTTAAAGGCCGTAGGTATAGGTTTGGTAGTTAAGTACGCCAGACTTGCTGAAAGCTGATAGTATACTGAGCCTTCGGGTAAGGTAATAGTTCAGGTAATCAGACTTCCAAGAAAACCCGCTAAGCTTCAGGTTATAAAAACCCGTACCGTAAACCGACACAGGTAGTCGAGGAGAGGATCCTAAGGTGCTCGAGTGAATCATGGCTAAGGAACTCGGCAAAATGGCCCTGTAACTTCGGGAGAAGGGGCGCTGGTAGCAATATCAGCCGCAGTGAAAAGGCCCAGGCGACTGTTTAACAAAAACACATGGCTATGCAAAATCGAAAGATGACGTATATGGCCTGACACCTGCCCGGTGCCGGAAGGTTAAGAGGGGATGTTAGGAGCAATTCGAAGCATTGAATCGAAGCCCCGGTAAACGGCGGCCGTAACTATAACGGTCCTAAGGTAGCGAAATTCCTTGTCGGGTAAGTTCCGACCTGCACGAATGGTGTAACGATCTGGGCGCTGTCTCAGCCATGAGCTCGGTGAAATTGTGGTATCGGTGAAGACGCCGGTTACCCGCAACGGGACGGAAAGACCCCATGCACCTTCACTACAACTTAACATTGATATCGGATACAGGATGTGTAGGATAGGTGGGAGACTGTGATCATGCTTCGCCAGGAGTATGTTAGTCAACGTTGAAATACCACCCTTTCTGTATTTGGTGTCTAACGCTGGAAACGGCGAACATTGTTTGGCGGGTAGTTTGACTGGGGTGGTCGCCTCCAAAAAGGTAACGGAGGCTTTCAAAGGTAAGCTCAGTACGCTTGGTAACCGTACGCGGAGTGCAATAGCATAAGCTTGCTTGACTGTGAGGCAGACAAGCCGAGCAGGGTCGAAAGACGGATATAGTGATCCGGTGGTTCTGCATGGAAGGGCCATCGCTCAAAGGATAAAAGGTACGCTGGGGATAACAGGCTGATCTCCCCCAAGAGCTCATATCGACGGGGAGGTTTGGCACCTCGATGTCGGCTCGTCACATCCTGGGGCTGGAGAAGGTCCCAAGGGTTGAGCTGTTCGCTCATTAAAGTGGCACGCGAGCTGGGTTCAGAACGTCGCGAGACAGTTCGGTCCCTATCTGTTGTGGGCGTTGGAAGTTTGAGTGGGGCTGACCTTAGTACGAGAGGACCGGGTTGGACTAACCTCTGGTGAATCTGTTATGGCGCCAGCTGTATTGCAGAGTAGCTACGTTGGGAATAGATAAGCGCTGAAAGCATCTAAGTGCGAAACTAGCCACAAGATGAGACTTCCATTGAGGATCGTAGCAGACTACTACGTTGATAGGTTACAGGTATAAAGGTGGTGACATCAAAGCCGAGTAATACTAATAATCCGAAGCTTTCTCATAGCAGGTAATTAAAGGTGTTAGAGATACAAGACCGTAAGATCCGGGAACCAGGAGCAATCCTAAGACCGAAATCCGATCTCTTGCCTCTGACACCTCAACACAAAGCTGTTGTTTTCTCTTAAAACTTACTTCTTTCAATAATATGTCATTGTTTGCTATCAGTAGCAAGTAGTTAGTATCAAGTATCAAGATATAACTACCCTGCATGGATAGAAACAAATAAAAAACCGTTAGCGATGTAGCTAAGATCAAGTCTTGATACTTGATACTAACTACTTGATACTAACAAAAAGGTATTCAGGTGCCTATATCGGCGGTGTCCACCTCTTCCCATTCCGAACAGAGAAGTTAAGCCCGCCAGAGCCGATGGTACTGCAGTAAAATGTGGGAGAGTAGGTCGGTGCCCAATCTTAAAGTTAAACCCCCTTGCGTAAGCTTGGGGGTTTCTTTATTTATACCCCTTTTTCCAACTAATACCCCCGCCGCCATCCCGAACTTGTTTCGGGAACCCCACAGGACACGCCCCCAGCATGCATTCCCTACTCCCGCCGTCATCCCGAACTTGTTTCGGGAACCCACAGGACAGGTTGCCGTCTTTTAATTATATCTCGTAAATTAACTAAACCCGTTCCGCTCATTGCCGCGGGGGCTATTTCTTTTGAGGCATCAAAAGAAACAAAAATGCTTTCAGCAGAGAGGCTTCTTTGCGCACAGGCCTTTACCCTGCAAAGCGGGCAGCATCACGGGCTGCAAATTCTTGCCCCACTTGCGTTCCCGCAAACCCCTCGCTTCTGCAAGTTTTGCTATGAACTAGCCACCCCTCAGTCCAACTTATTCTGCCCACTTTCGGCCGAAGCTGCTCTGCTGACATGCTATAAACATCCCGTGACATTGCATTTCGGAACCGATTACTGGCTCGCGCGTGTTTCAAGTTACCCGGCAGCAATCGCGCATGCATCAACTGTCCTCCTCACCACCATGTCATTGCGAGCGATAGCGTGGCAATCTCACAGGACATATTGCCAACATACACACCCACGCCATCATCCCGAACTTGTTTCGGAACACCACAGGACAAGTTGCCGACATGCACCCCCCCGCCGCCATCCCGAACTTGTTTCGGGACCCCACAGGACAGGCCCCCAGCATGCACACCACCCGCCGTCATCCCGAACTTGTTTTGGACCCCATAGGACAGGCCCCCAGCATACCTACCCCCGCTCCGTCATCCCGAACTTGTTTCGGGACCCCACAGGACAGGTAGCCAGCATACATACCCCCGCCGTAATCCCGAACTTGTTTCGGGAACCCACAGGACACGCCCCCAGCATACATTCCCTATCCCCGCCGTCATCCCGAACTTGTTTCGGGACCCCACAGGACATATCGCCGTCTTTTATTATATTCTCGTAAATTAACTAAACAAGTTCCGCTCATTGCCGCGGGGGCTACCAGTTTTTCGCTGTTTTATTTTAAAAAAGTGCTCAAGAAGGTTGCGCCGTTTTGCTGCACCAAAAAGTAACAAAAAGTGCTTTCAGCAGAGAGGCTTCTTTGCGGACGGGCCTTTACCCTGCAAAGCGGGCAGCATCACGGGCTGCAAATTCTTGCCCCACTTGCGTTCCCGCAAACCCCTCGCTTCTGCAAGTTTGCTATGCCCCTACCATTCTTCAGTCCACTTTATTCTGCCCGCTTTCGGCCGAACCTATTCTGCTGACATGCTGTAAACATCGTGTAACATTGCATTTCGGAAACTGATTGTTGGCTCGCGCCTGCCGCGCAGAAATAGCATTTGTACCATTCCTCGTCAGCCCTATTATTAGGCGTCTTTCTGCCAAAGTTGCTCTGCGACTATCGGAGCCTTCCGTTCACTATAAACCTGATTGCAGCGGATACCGGCCCTTGTGCTTAAGGCCTGCGCAGTATGAGCGGAAAGCGGGGCGGAACCTAACCTATCATTCACAACAGCATCTTTACCATTTAATTTAAACACAAAACCCCGGCTGATTGCTCAACCGGGGTTCTGTGGTATTGTTATCTTACTGAAGGGAATTACTTCACTTCTTCAAAGTCAACATCTGTTACGTTGTCAGCATTGCCTTCTGCATGTGGCTGGCCTGCGTCAGGAGCGCCTTGTTGCTGGCCACCATCTGCTGATGCTTTGTACATGTCTTCAGAAGCAGCTGTCCATGCAGTATTTAATTCTGCCTGTGCGGTTTCGATAGCGTCGAAATCTTTCGCTGAGTAAGCAGCTTTCAATTTCTCTAAGCCAGATTCGATAGCGCCTTTTTTATCTGCAGGAATCTTATCACCGTACTCTTTCAGTTGTTTTTCTGTAGAGAAGATCAAGGCATCGGCACCGTTCAGTTTTTCAACTTCTTCTTTAGCCTTTTTGTCCGAATCAGCATTCGCTTCTGCTTCGTCCTTCATCTTTTTGATCTCTGCATCAGTTAAGCCTGATGAAGCTTCGATACGGATCTTTTGCTCTTTACCGGTTGCTTTATCTTTTGCAGATACATGCAATATACCGTTAGCATCAATATCAAAGGTTACTTCTACCTGTGGTACACCACGAGGTGCTGGTGGAATACCATCCAGGTGGAAACGACCTATGGTACGGTTACCCTGTGCCATTGGGCGCTCTCCCTGTAATATATGGATCTCTACTGATGGCTGATTATCGCTGGCAGTTGAGAAAGTTTCTGATTTTTTAGTTGGGATAGTTGTGTTAGATTCGATCAGTTTGGTCATTACTCCACCCATTGTTTCGATACCCAATGATAATGGGGTAACATCTAATAACAACACATCTTTAACCTCACCAGTTAATACACCACCTTGTATAGCAGCACCGATAGCTACAACTTCATCCGGGTTAACACCTTTTGAAGGCGATTTCCCAAAGAATTTTTGTACAGCATCCTGGATAGCAGGGATACGGGTAGAACCACCTACCAGGATCACTTCGTCGATATCAGAAACGTTGTAACCTGCATTTTTCAATGCGGTACGGCAAGGCTCAATCGTACGTTTTATCAGGCTGTCGGCCAGTTGCTCAAATTTAGCACGGGTTAAAGTTTTAACCAAGTGCTTAGGCACGCCATCATTAGCAGTAATGTATGGAAGGTTGATCTCTGTTTGAGTTGAGCTTGATAATTCAATTTTAGCTTTCTCAGCAGATTCTTTTAAACGTTGTAAAGCCATTGGGTCTTTACGCAGATCAACACCTTCGTCACTTTTAAATTCATCTGCCATCCAGTCGATAATTACCTGGTCAAAGTCATCACCACCTAAGTGTGTATCACCATCGGTAGATTTTACTTCGAACACGCCATCGCCTAATTCAAGGATAGAAACGTCATGTGTACCACCACCGCAATCAAATACGGCAATTTTCATATCCTTATGTGCTTTATCCAAGCCGTAAGCAAGGGCAGCAGCAGTAGGCTCGTTGATGATACGGCGAACTTTTAAACCAGCAATTTCACCGGCTTCTTTAGTTGCCTGGCGCTGTGCATCGTTAAAATAAGCAGGTACAGTAATAACCGCTTCAGTAACTTCATGGCCTAAGAAATCTTCTGCAGTTTTCTTCATTTTCTGAAGGATCATGGCAGAAAGTTCCTGTGGTGTATATTTACGGTCGCCGATTTCTACACGAGGGGTGTTGTTGTCACCTTTAACCACGTTGTAAGGCATGCGCTCAGCTTCTTTAGTAACCTCGTTGAACTGGTTACCCATGAAGCGTTTAATAGAAGATATAGTTTTTGTTGGGTTGGTGATAGCCTGGCGTTTTGCCGGATCGCCAACTTTACGTTCGCCATCGTTTACAAAAGCAACTACTGACGGCGTAGTACGTTTACCTTCACTGTTAGCTATAACAACAGGCTCGTTGCCTTCCATTACAGCAACGCAGGAATTGGTTGTTCCTAAGTCGATTCCAATTATTTTAGACATATTATTGATTGATTTTTTACTAATTAAGTGCTTAACCGTATTTATCAATGGTTGTGCCAATACCTTAATGGCAGTAAAAAAAGGTGGAATTGGCAGTAAAGTTACAAGGAGTCAGGGGGTGTTACACTGTGGTGACAGGTTGGCAGAAGACTTGGTGTGCGGATTTCAGATGTACAGATTTCAGATGTGCAGATGTTAAGAGAAGATAAAAACGTAGAGACGCAATATTTTGCATCTCTACTTGCAAATTCGCCGATGTCTAAAAACTCAATTATTTACCGGCGCTACCCTTTCCATCTCCAACTTCAATTCCTTACCCCCTAATTTTCCAAACAGCGTTTTCATTTCGCCATTGCCTGGAGTGATCGTAGCACTAAGCGTATCTTTCCTGGGGTATTGAAATGCTACATAGATTTCTTTGGTGTTTGGGTTGTACTTATACGCTCCGATTAATTTGTTTCTGTAATCTGGATAGCCCAAAACAAGGTCGTAGCGATCGATAAAGACATGGGTGAGCACGCTGTCCCGGCAAACTGCCTGGGTCTGATCGATATTGTTGATGATTACCCGCTTCACTTCATATTTTCCGGTTATTTCGGAGTAGTTGGTTGGGTAATGGTGCATGGACAGGGCGAGCGCGGGGATAAGTAATACTGATGCTTTTATGGCATAACCAACACCTTGCCTGCGAAAATTATACAATGGAGCGCTACCGCTGGCGATCAGGAAGAATTCGACCAGTCTGCGGTACTCCAGCAGGATGAGGTAAATTAATGCAAGCACTTCGAGCGTAACATATACCTGAACCAGTAAGTTGAGGTAGTAGAGATCCAACAAGAGGATGTTTAGGAGCATGGGCAGTAACACGAAAGCGCCCACCAGCCGGGTTTTTCGGAACAGCAGCAGCAGGCCGCCAAGAATTTCTATCGAGGCTATGATATCCACCATAGAATGATAGCGACCCATGAATGCCCACATCAGCATTTCATTGGGGATGGCTGTAAAAGGATCGTCGAGCATGCCTAATGGCACGTAAAACTGCAGGTGGCAAAACTTTTGTCCGCCAAACATCACCATATCCAGCGCGAGTGTGTAACGCACAGCATTTTGCCAAAAAGCGGTATGATTGGTATTATCCATAGCGCCCTTTTTGGCTTTGCTTTTCCAAACAAAGGTTAATATAAAAACAGTAAGCAAATATATAAGCACTACGCCATACAATATCAGCGGTGATATATCCTCACCCAGGGCGACCCTGATTGCGCGGGTGAAAACGATAGCGCCCAGTACGGCAGCAATAAATGTTGCCCAGGCAAGGGAGGAAAAAGGTTTTCGTTCCATAATACATTGTGTTGATTGGTTGGCACAATGTTAAGCACCTGGGCAATGTACGTCGTTCGGATTTATCCAACAGAACGTGTTTGTGATGTAGAGACGCAATATTTTTCGTCGCCCAATCGCAAATCGACAATGCAAGTATGGTACGCAAAGTGTTGCGTTGCTACCGGGAAGAAAACAGGTTAAGACTGCGAAAGAGCCGAAGCAACTTTATTATGCTGAGCGATAAACTGGCTGGGGGATAAGCCGGTTTCTTTTTTAAATGCAGTATTGAAAGTGGTTTTAGAACTAAAACCAGCGCTGTAGGCTATACCCAGAATATTGAAGTTTTTGTGCTTGCCGGATTGCATAAGCTGCTTGGCTTCTTCTACCCGGTAACTGTTCACAAACTGAAAAAAATTGCTGCCTATTTTTTCGTTCAATAAAAAAGAAAGATCGTGCACCGACAGATTAACAGCCACCGCAAGCTGAGGAAGGCTTAACTCATTATCGAGATATAATTTGTCTACAGTCATTAGTTTTTCTAACCTGGCTCGGAGCTGGGTTGCGCGGTCATCATCGAATCGTTGCGTAATAGGTTTTGATGGTTGATGGGATGCTATTATTATTTGATTGATGGCTTTTAGTTCGGCTACTTCAAAAGGATAGATCTCTTTTTGGGCAATTGCATAGTACAATATGATCAATGCACCCGCCAGATATCCTGTTGCAATAGCCGACAGGCCTACCTGGACCTGAAAAATGATCGAAATAAAAAATACAAGCAGCATGCCGCCAATGCTTAACAGCAAATACCTGAGCCAGTTTAAGCTAACCGGTGAAAGGTTAGATGCCACCAGTTGAATATGATTTTGATGCTGGCGCAAACAATTAAAGGCAAGTATCCAGTATACTAGCAATTGTATATTTATCGACCACCGCATACTCAGTCCGGCTATAAAATTGAGTCTTGGCGGCAAGCTAAAATGGCCGCCAATTAATTGGTAAGCAGGAAAATACAGGGCGGGCACCATGTATATAAAAAAAATTGCGAACGGAATGAAATGGAGGTAGCTGTTAACAGGTAGTTTGCTGCCCGGTGTAGTGAACTGTACGATAGCCAGGTACAAAGACGGGGCGATGGCAAAACGCGACAGCTCATTGAAACCAATTAACCGGGGATAGGCCAGATCCAGCTGCGCTTCGTATAAAACCGCATTCAAAGCATGCAGCCCACTGATACGAAAAATACGCCCAGCCAGCGGTTGGCAACTACGTTTACTTTTAAAGGGTTTACGAGGGCAATAAATGCCAGCAGAAAAAATACAATACAGGTGATGGTATGAAGGATGATTCCGGCTGACATAGTGAAATAAAGCTACAACTTATCACCTGTTTTAGCAACAAATTTAAGCAGGCTCCAACCAGTTACCGTCACCTTTAATGATACCGATCAATTCATCCAATGCATTAGCCGAGCTGATGTTTTTCTTCACCGCTTCCTTGCCGCGATAGAGTGTAACCTTATCCGTACCAGAACCTACGTAACCATAATCGGCATCGGCCATTTCACCGGGGCCGTTTACAATACAGCCCATGATGCCTATCTTCAGGCCTTTCAGGTGGCTGGTTCTGCTGCGAATCATTTGGGTAGTAATCATCAGGTCGAACAGCGTTCTGCCACAGCTGGGACAGCTGATATATTCTGTTTTAGAGATGCGTGAGCGTGTAGCCTGTAAAATTCCGAACGCTGTTGATGTGATCACCGCGGTTTCTATCTGCGGTGCATCGATCCAAACGCCATCGCCAAAGCCATCTACCAGCAAGGCGCCGAGATCAGTAGCTGCGTAAAGCTGCAGTTGAGATGTGAGATAGGAGATGTGAGATGTGAGACCGGAGTTATCTTCCGGACGTTCGGGCTGCAGACCATCCGACTCAAACTGATAACTCCGCTTGATGATCACGGGTACATCCAGCTCCAGCTCCTGCAATTTGAGGAAGAAGGTACGCTGATCGGCCATGCCGTGGAGTTCGTCTGTCTCTAAAACAAACACAAGCGATCTATCCATGGTGATCAGTCCGAACGATTCGGTATCGAGATCGCTGTTTTTTACCGTAACCAGGTTAAGGGCAGATCTGCGGTCGGCATCTTTATCTATATATTCTGCTATTGTAAACAGGGGGTGGCAAAGCGTTTTATTAGTCAGCTTTAACCATGTAGCATAATTATATAGCTGCTTTAGGTTGCCAGGCAAAGTAAAAGATGGCAGGCTATCGCCCAGGTAAACAAAATCTACCGATTGCTCGGCCATGTTGTACTTATCCAGCAGTGGTGAGTACAGGTAACCGGCGGCATTCATCACCGCAGCATCCTTCAAATTTTCGCGTGACAGGTCAACCACTACTCTTGGCACCATATGGCCGCCAATAAAAGCATTGGCTTCGTAGGTTTCGCGTTTTTTGTATTCGTAGGGAGAGTGTTTTTCAAAGTGCGAAGATTCCGGTGCGTGGATCGGAACACTAGCAAGGCCGATCTTCGCTCCGAAAACCTCACTCCTTTGTGTGTAACGGTTCACCAAGGCTATTGCCACTGGCGCTTCCGCTTCCGGCTCTTCGGTAAGGGAAACGCGGACGGTATCGCCCAGGCCATCTTCCAGTAAAGTGCCTATACCAACGGCTGATTTTATACGCCCGTCTTCGCCGTCGCCGGCTTCGGTTACACCAAGGTGCAGCGGGTAATTCATACCTTCGGCTACCATAGTTTGTACCAGCAGGCGGTAGGCTTGCACCATTACCTGCGGGTTACTGCTTTTCATAGATACCACCAGGTTGTAATAGCCCAATGTTTCGCACATGCGCATAAACTCCATGGCGCTTTCCACCATGCCCTGCGGGGTATCGCCATAGCGGCTCATGATGCGGTCGCTCAGCGAGCCGTGGTTAGTGCCAATCCGCATGGCCGTGCCATATTCCTTACAGATTTTTACCAGCGGGGTGAATTTCTGAAAGATGCGTTCCAGTTCGCCTTTGTACTCCAGATCGGTATAGTCCAGCGTGTCGAATTTCTTTTTATCGGCGTAGTTGCCAGGGTTTACGCGCACTTTTTCTACGATGCGGGCAGCTACCTCGGCAGCGTTTGGCGTAAAGTGGATATCAGCTACCAATGGTACGGTGTAGCCACGCTGGCGCAGTTGCTTTTTTATTTCGGCCAGGTTGTTAGCTTCCTTTAAACTGGGCGCAGTTATGCGAACGTATTCGCAACCGGCATCAACCATGCGGATGCTCTGCTCTACCGTGCCAATGGTATCCATGGTATCGGTAGTCGTCATGCTTTGGATGCGGATAGGGTTGTTGCCACCCATGGGCACATCGCCGATAAATACCTCGCGGGTAACAAAGCGGGCGTATTCGGTTAACGAATTACAGTAACGGCCTGGCAGCATTTTTAAGGCATCAGCATTCATTTGCAGATATGGAATTAATAAGCTGCAAAAATACGGAAATAGTTGGAAGGATGGAATTTTGGATTATGGCGGATAAACTATATCTTGATATCCAACAATATGGAACCATGGATAAATCTAATCTCAGATATGTTTAAAATCCGTTCGATGAGCTTTTCCGGATCAAAATCATCTTCTAACGAATCAAGAGCCTCTATGATTACGGTCTTTTCATGCCTCCTATATATAAATTGAATTTAAAGAGATTTTGTTAAATTTGAATATGGCAACTCAGTTTATTACTAACGAAAGCGGGGAAAAGACTTCGGTAATAATCCCCATTGATGAATATGAAGATTTAATTCATTCTCATCATATCGATTTGGAGCTAACAAATGAGTATAAGCTCATGATAGATAAAATGCTCGATCAGGAAGAAAGAGGTGAGATTGAATACGTATCGAAAGAACATATTAAGAAACACCGCACCGCCATCTATCAACTAAATTTTGAAAGGCACGTCTAGCTGATCAAATCTAATTGACCACCGCTATTTCTCCACCTGCTTCATCACCGCTATCAAATCTTCTTCGCCAAACTCACCCTGCGCGGCTGAGAAAGTTTCTAAGGCTGTTTGTCCCATTGGTGTGGTTAACCCAATGTCTTTAGCCAGTTTAAGATCTTTAACGATGTTGTTTAAAGAGAAAGCGGGTTTGTAATTGTCCGAGAGGATAGCCTCTCCTTTTATTTTCATAAATGGATTAGCCAATGCGCCGTTGTTCAGTAGTTCCAATAAAGTTTCCGGGGCTATGCCATTGCGTTTGGCTAAAATCAGCGCTTCTGCCAGGGCTTGGGCATGAATGCTCAGCAAGGAGTTGATGGCCAGTTTAGCCGCGTTGCCTGCACCTATGTCACCTATATTGAGCGCCATTTTACCCATGCAATCTAAAATTGGCTTCACTTTGTTAAAAGTTGCAGGGTCGCCACCTGCCATAATAACCAGGGCAGCAGTTTCGGCTTGCTTAACGCTGCCGGATACCGGTGCATCCAGGTAATGGTTGCCCTGCTGTTTGCACAATGCCCCCATTTGCTTACTGATAGCCGGTGATACCGTGCTCATGTTAATAATAATCTTGCCGCTTGTTTTTGCGTTTAACAGTCCGCTATCACCATTAAAGATCTCGTTGATTGCGTTATCATCCGTTACCATGATGATGACCACGTCCGTATTCTGGATGAGTTCGCCGGGCGTGCCTGCTATATCGGCACCCTGTTTTGTAAGCGATGCCGCTTTATCTTTATTACGGTTATACACCGTTAAGGGGTAACCTGCTTTCACCAATTGCTGCGACATGGGGATCCCCATTAAACCGAGGCCTATCCAGCCAATTTTTGTTGTGTTCATATTAGTCCTTATGTTATCCTTAACAAAGTAAACTTAAAAAGGATGTAACTAATCGCTATTTATGCAGTAATATTTTACTGTATTTTAGCAGCGCCAATTCCCCATAAATGAAAAGAGCTTTTTTTGGATGCTTTTTATTGATCGCCATTGTATCGTGCACACAGGCACCTCAAAAGCCGTTAAAAAAAGGTAGTCCAGCAGGAACTTTTTCACCAACTCAACAACTGATAAAGCATCTAAAGCCTGTTTATGAGGGAGTGTGGGTACGCCGCAATTATATCGAAAAGGTGAAGCAAACCCATTCTGTGCTGGCAGCGGTGGACCTGGTGCCGGGTGTAAACGGTATCCAGATAGATACCGCCAAAGTCTCAGGTGATAGTCTGCAGGTTGCGGTTGGCTGGGACAATCATGTGCCGGGCCGGATAACGTTGCGGTTTCGTCCCGGTAAAAAACCTAAAACTGTAGTTTTTGGGGAGGATGAGTTGGGTTATAACATTACAAAACAGGACACCACTTTGATCCTGTACCAGGTATTTAATAAAGTGCTATTTAAAACGGTGTTTCAAAAAGCAAAGCATACCAATCCCGATGAAACGGTAAGCGACGGACTCAATTACGCGATCAATAGTGTGCTGTTTGCCGGAGACTATACCCTAAAGGACTTGCCCCAAAATACAAAAGTTACTTTTAGTAAAGATGGAACAGTTACCGGCCTGGACCACTTTAAGAAGTATGTGGCAGAAAGCGATTTGAAGCGCGACGCTTTACAAAATCTCGACCTGGTTACCTTCGATTCCTTCACCAATCAGCAGCAAGCCTATTCTTACGTTTTCAGGAACGACGTGTTAGAACTATATGAGGTGAAACCCAATGCTAAAAACACGCTACTGGTTTTAGGAAAATTAAAGTATAAGCTTAAGCGGATAAATTAGCCGATGCCACCTGGTCATCGAAATATTTTTTAACCAGCAGGTTAATGAAGCGTTTAAGATATGTTTCGTTCAGGAACACGTTTGACCAGTTTTCAAATCTTTCGCACTGAATGCCCAGGTAGAAAAAATACAGGCTAACCCCCAGCAATGGTAATAGCCGTTTCTCTTCGGCGCTTATAGGGCATACGGATTCATAGCCATCCATAAAGCTTTGCAGTTTGGTATCACGTTCAGTAGGATCTTTCTCGGTGCTGTGCAGCTGCAATACATAGTAAGCTATATCGTAACATAACCACCCGTTTCCGCAGAAATCAAAATCAAAAATAGTTACCTGCCCATCTTTGGTAATGTTAAAGTTATCGAACCAGATATCCATATGCACTGCACCTGTTCTGATGCCTGCTGTATCGGCATTTTGAATTGCTGCCAGTAAATATTTTTGTGTGGATAGCATCCAGTCCATTTCGCTGGTTGCTGCGGGAAGATACCTGCTGAGATGCTGCATCGAATTTTGCAGGATTACTTCTGGCGTATACGTAATACGCTGCAGCTCCAGATGCTGTGTGAGTTGATGGATCCCGGCCATCGTTTGCCCTACTTTAAAATGAAGATCAGCCGGAAAATTCAAGTGTTTTTCGCCATCAGCAAAAGAAAACAGCACCCCGTATCGCGTACCCTCAGGTGCAGGTATTTCGTTTATATACTCGCCATTTTCAGCAGCGATGGGGTATGAAACGGATATGCCTTCATCTTTAAGCAGGTTTAGCAACCGCAACTCTTCGTTGATCTCCAGCCGCGTACGCCAGTTTAAACTGTAGACCCGGAATATGTATTTGTGTTCGGCGTCCTCAATTAAATAACTGTGATTAATACCTGTTTTTAGCAATTTGCCAATAGTGCCTGGCTTCAAGTTATACGTCTCCTTGATAAGGGACGCGAGATGATCTGCAGAAAGTATTGAGCAAGTGACAGGCAAATGGGTCATGGTTGATAGGCAAATTTGTTCGGGCGGCAAATCTAATTTTTCCTTTGATTACAAAGTTGGTCAGTTCCTCTTAATTGAATTTTATTTTGTCCACAATAGTTGACGATAGTTCTGAACAATTTTTCTAAACTACCCTCGTCTCCTGCTTTAACAGGTCCAGCACACTTTGCGTAACATGGCCAAAAAAGGAAATACCTGCGGCGCCATTTTTTAAAGCGTATTGAATGCCCATGCGGATCTCTTCATCGTTTTTAAAATCTGAAAGATATAGCCCGGCGTAAAGCGGGAACTTGCCGGCCAGAAAATGCACGCCTTCTGCTACTGCATCTCCAATCCACCGTACCTCCTCTTTGTAAAACCCATGATAGATCATCGGGCAAACGCCATCCAGGTGAAAATTTGTCCAATCCTGCCGTACATTGCGCCGGGCAACCTCCGGGGTAGGGAATACGGCTGCCGTGATCGCTTTTTTATGAATTTTAGCTACAGCCGAAATACTATTAACCACCCGGCTGATGTTGGCATAACGGAACAACCGCCAGGATAAACTGGCATCGGGATGCTCCATCGCTTTTAAATCCTGCCCGGTTTGTTGTTTAAATTTTGTTTGGCAAACTTCACAATAACAAAAATCATACTCCGGCAACTCTTTGGTTTGATCTAATTTGTAATGATCCCACAAGTTTAAAGGCAGTATCACATCGCAATAGCGCACATAATCCAGGTGGATACCGTCTACATAATCCAGGCTCAGGATCTTATCCACCGTATCTATCAAATACTGTTGCACCTCCGGCCGCGACGGGCAAAGCCAGCGATAGTAACCTACATAAGGGGGATGATCTACACAGGAATCGCCGTTGCGGCTGCGGCTGTACCAGTCGGGATGCTCCGCAATTAATTCGGCACGGTTAAAAGTCCAGATCCAACGGTGTGCCTCGATTCCGTGCAATTTCGCCATACGGAAATGCCGCTCGCTGTCATTCTCGAAAAAAATGCCAGTGATGCCTGCTGCCTTGTAAGCAGCATAATTAAAATCCAGGTCGGCATCGGTATCTTTTGGATTGGGGTTGATCCAGATCCAATTTTTCATTCCACGGGATTTTTTGGGATGAACATTGCTTTCTGCAGCTTTACTGCTAAAAGGTAACTGAGCAGCAACACCGGCTAATAAGCCGGCTTTTAAAAATTGGCGCTTATTCATTATTAGTGGGTGTTCTTTGTCTGTTCTGTAAAACCTTCGTGGTTAATGCTGAAGCTGGCGCCGTTGCTATCGGCACTGATGAAAGCCTTAAACTGGCTCTTGGATGCTTCAAGCGTTAAATGATTATCATTGCCTGCTATCGGGTAGGTTTTGGCAATACCCAGATCGGCCAGCGATGCGGTGTATTGCTGGTGAGCTTTATACCATTGCTTTTGGCGGTAATAAATTAACCATAAATATTTTTTCTGCTGCTCGGCATAGGGGAGGGTAAAGGCAACATCAGCATCATTACTTTTGCTGAAAAGCAGGTAGCCCCAATGCTCCGGACTGTGCATATTGATCTCTCCCTGCGGCGACCACGACCAGTTATGCTCCGGGAGATCGTGCCCCCTGGTATCCTTTAGCTTGACATTGCGGTTATTCTGAATTTTGGTATCGTACTCTACGCGGGAAAAATTGATACGATAGATGGCCCCGTCTTTAGGCGTTCCGGATGTAAAACCCATGTTAATGGACTTAAATGGAATGGCCATCTCCACTGTCCATCCTTGATCCATATCAGACGTATTATTTAATGTACCCTGGATCTTCACTGCTGAGCGTAGTCCGGTTGCATCCCAGCCAATTAAGGCTCCACCGCCGTTACGGTAGGGCTTATTCAAGTACAGGTCGAAGACCGTATTGAGTGCATTTACTTCGATCTCGTAGTAATTATGGCTTGTGCCGGATGGATCGATGAATAATTCAAAATCATTATCGCGATAAATGATGTCGTCGTGCTTTTTTAGGGTAGCCCAAACTTGTGGTTCCGTCATCCGGGCGGCTACGTACAAATAGTTATCGTCCCAAAGCATTTTGATATTGGTTTGATAAGGTGGCTTTGGCTTCAGATCACCTTCTATATCCACAAAATCATTGCTCCAATTTACCTGCTGCCAGGCTGCATCGTTAAGGTTGCCATCAATCAAAGGTGCTTTGCTAACGTGTTTTGCCACATAACTTTCGGGGGTGTTAAACAAGTTCTCTAAACCCTCGAAAGGCGATTGTGCTTTACTCACAACCGGCAAAAGGGTTGTTAAAGCTACGGTGATAAATTTGAAAACGATGTTATTATAGTTTGCAATAGCCATGAAAAACCGATTTTATTGGGGGAAAATATCAGCCTTCAAGATATTAAAAATTCAGCACAAGTAACCCTGTCTTCTTAAAAAAATGAAAAAAGATGAATTGGTTTCCGGGATTTTAAATTGAATTTTTCGCCGGTATTTTATTTAAACCAAAAAGTTGCAGGAAGTTAATCCTGCAACTCTAAATATGGCCAAATAGATGTTGTTTTTATACCGCGTCAGATAAAGACGAAAAGGTAAAGTCCCTGATCTTCATTGGCGGGATGAGGTAGCTGCGATAGCTCTCAATGCTGATGCTGCGTTTCTGCTTGCCCAGTTCATCAAGGTTTGCTAATAGTAATGGCTTTTTAACGATTAAATACTGATTATTTGCCCGTCAAAATTGTAAATTATTCTATGCTCTTATTTATACGCCTTGACCACTTTCCAGAAAGTTTGTGTTTCAAAGGTTCTGGTTTGCCAACTCCTTCAAACGGGGTTTCCATGATGGAGTTTATCAGTTCTTCTATCTTCTTTTGAATAGCTTTATTACCGCTTTTACGCCAGTCTTCTAAATGGGTTAAGGCAGCAGAAGTGAAAATTACTTCCATAGGTTGTTAACGTCAACTTTTATCCCTTTCCCGGCTTTTATCTCCTCATCGCCTTTTAGGATCATATCAACAAACTCCGGATCGTAGGTGTCCATTTGTTCTTTGAAAGAAATCTTAAGCGCTTTCATAAATGCTTTAATAGCTGTAAGTTGCTCTTCGCTGTCAGGATGCACTATAAGTGTTGCCATATACAAATTTAAACAGCAGAATTGACAACTTTCAAAAAGTTATCAATTCTGATGTTGTTTTTATACCGCGTCAGACAAAGATGAAAACGTAAAGTCCCTGATCTTCATTGGCGGGATGAGGTAGCTGCGATAGCTTTCAATGCTGATGCTGCGTTCCTGCTTGCCCAGTTCTTCAAGGTTATTGAGCATGATCACCGGGCTCTCGTTAAACCTGAAGTTCTTGATCGGAAATTTGATCTTGCCATTCTCGATGTAATAGGTACCATCCCGGGTAAGGCCGGTTAGTAGGAGTGATTGCGGATCTACCATGCGGATGTACCACAGGCGCGAAACCAGGATGCCACGTTCGGTGCCTTTGATCAAGTCTTCCAAACTGGCGGTGCCGCCTTCCATAATGATATTGCTACCACTCGGAACCGGTGCAACGCCCTTCTTCTGCGCCCAGTAACGGGAGTAAGAAAGATTTTTGACCACGCCTTTATCTATCCAAACTGTTTTTTCGCGCGGCAGGCCATCACCACCCCAGGTGGAAGCGGGCAGGTCTGCGTTAAACGGATCTGAGTAAATGGTTACTTTAGGATCTACCAGTTGCTCACCCAAACGGGTACCGCCACCTTTTTTACTTAAAAAGCTGCGGCCTTCTTCGGCGCTGCGTGCATCAAACCGGAACATATTCTCCAGCATATAGGTAGCCGCAACCGGCTCTAGTATCACCGTGTATTTACCGGGCTCAATAGCCTTTGCGCCAGCTGAACTGTTGGCTTTCATGGCTGCAACGCGTGTGGCAGATGCCGTATCTAATTTAGCTACGTCGGTAAAGCCGCGTGCCGCATAGCCCGAAGCGGTGCCGCCATCGTTACGGGTAGTGATGGTAAAAGTAACATCACTGCTTTTGTTATAAGCAAACAGGCCCTTTGAGTTCATTACCGCGCTAAAGCCACTGGAGTTTTCGAGGAAACCGGCTGCATTCAGTTTCGCTTCTTTGGTAATGGCAATACTTTTTCCTACCATCTCTGCGCGGCTCTCCGGCGTCATGGCGGCAGTATTGGCATTGTAGGTTAGTGATTCCTTAAAATCAGATTGCCCCAGCATCGGCATGTATTCCGGGTTTTCCGGTGCCAGTTGCGCCAGCTCTTCCGCACGGCGAACCACGCGCTCCAGAGCAGCATCGTCAAATTCATTAATAGTGGCCGACCCGGCTTTTTTGCCGTACACCGATGTTACACCCAGGCTTACACTGCTGATATCCCCGGCGGTTGAAACCGCGTTTAAGGCATACCGCACGTTACCACCTTCGCTTCCGTTCAGGCTTACCTCGCACTCATCGGCTTTTGAATAGCTAAGCACTTTCTTTAATATAGCCTGTGCCTGTTCTTTTGTATATATCGCCATGTTTATCCGATCTTTCTTTTTGTGTTGATTACATTAACCCCGTTAAACTTTGTTGTTGATGAGCCATGCGATACCGCGCTGCTCTGGCTTGGCTGCCCCTTACCATCGTTGAATGATCCGCCTAAACGGTAATCGCGTTCATCACAAACCTGCGTACAAGAGTTCCAAAACTCCTGCGTATTGGCCTGGTAAGCTACATCGTTCAGCATGCCGGCTATCTTGCCATCTTTGATCTCGTAAAATAACTGACCGCCAAACTGGAAGTTGTAGCGTTGCTGGTCGATTGAGAAAGACCCATCGCCGATAATGTAAATGCCTTTCTCAACATTCTTGATCATCTCATCAACACTTAGGGGAGTTTTGCCCGGTTGCAGAGATACGTTCGGCATACGCTGAAACTGTACATCCTGCCAGCTTTGCGAGTAGCAACAGCCCTGCGATTCTTTTAAACCGATGATATGTGCCTGATCGCGGATAGCCTGGTAATTAACCAGCACACCATCTTTGATGATATCCCATTTTTTGGTGCCTACGCCTTCGTCGTCATAACCAACCGCGCCTAAAGAGCCAACCTGCAATTTATCGCCAACCACATTCACCTTATCGCTGCCAAATTTAAAATTGCCCGATTTCCATTTATCCAAAGTAAGGAAGCTGGTACCCGCATAGTTGGCTTCGTAACCTAAAACACGGTCGAGTTCTGTAGGGTGACCCACGGATTCGTGGATAGTTAACCATAGGTGACTAGGATCCAGCACCAGGTCGTATTTGCCCGGATCTACCGATTTCGCAGCCAGTTTTTCGCCGGCTTGTTTGGTGGCGAATTTGATATCTTCCAGCATGTCATAACGCTTTTTGTAGCGTGGGGTGATACCGGTAACCGTTTCAGATGCTAAAGGGGTCATATACTCGTAACCCATACCTACCGGCGCGCTTAACGATCGGCGGGTTTCAAAAGAGCCCTTCGTTGGGTCTATTTTGGTTACTGTAAAATTGGGGAACAAACGATGAATGTCCTGGTCGATGTAAGAACCATCAGTAGAGGCAAAATATTTTTGCTCATTCACGGCAAACATGATAGAGTTTACAAAGTTGGCTCCACCCGCCATAGCAGCGGCATTAGCGCCCAGCAGCAGATCTACCTTTTCCTTAATTGGCACTTCAAAAGCGTTCTTTTCAATAGGCGTTTTCCAGCTTACTTCACCATAACCCTTCTGCGGTGCCAGCTCTACTGGCGCACTGCCTAGTTTTGCATTGGCTTTTGCTACGGCTACGGCACGTTTGGCAGCTTTGGCAATACCATCTTTTGTTACCTCGTTGGTAGCGGCAAAACCCCAGCAGCCGTTTGCGATAACGCGGATCCCAACACCGTATGATTCGGTATTGGCAACGTTCAGCACGCGGTTCTCGCGGGTAATGACAAACTGGTTAAGATACCTGCCAATACGCACATCGGCATAGCTGGCACCGGCGGCTTTTGCGGCGTTAAGGCCAACATCCGACAGCTCTTTTTTAATCTTCGCATCAACCGGGTTAAGGGCCTCCTGCACATCGATAGGTTTACCAAAGGCCGGAAGATTGGGCAGCGCCATAGCACCTGCACCCATACCGGTTAAAAAAATAAAATCTCGTCTTCTCAAAGTTTTTCCTCCATTTGTTTTTGCCCTTCACTAGCAAAGGGCGATATATAATTCCTGAATACCTTTTAATAAATATTTACTCTTTCATTCGCCTTCCCTGCTAAAGGTTGTCGAAAAATGCTGATTTTTCTCACCCTCTTTGCGAAGCATACAGGGGCGAAAGGCGTAGCGCATTCGGGGTGAGTTAACTAAGCCGATTTTGTTCACCACCTCTGCTAACTCAGCTTACTTTCTGCCCCTCAAGGTTTGTTGGAGACTACTCCAACAACGGCGTAATTCTTACGTTGACTTTCCCAACCCTCTTTGCGAAGCAGAGAGGGTCGAACAGCGTAGCGCATTCGGGGTGAGTTAACTGAGCCGGTATTTTTCACCACCTCTGCTAACTCAGCTTACTTTCTGCCTCTCAAGGTTTGTTGGAGACTACTCCAACAACGGCGTAATTCTTACGTTGACTTTTCCAACCCTCTTTGCGAAGCAGAAAGGGTCGAACAGCGTAGCGCATTCGGGGTGAGTTAACTAAGCCGACATTGTTCACCATCTCTGCTAACTCAGCTTACTCTCTATCCATAAGAAAGTGCAGGCTGCCAGTAGCAGCACATAAAAATAAATTTTTGGCACCTCAATCTGAACTATTTGCTGTATCTGTTTTGTTACAATAGCCGCCGAAAGGTGTTTATCTGCATAATTTTTCGTGGCATCCAACTTTGCTGCGGCTTGCACCGTCTTCCACTCCTGCGCCGGGTAATTATACCACCAATTTTCAGTATTATTTTCAATAAGCGATTGCCAGCCGGTTGCTGCCGGCCAATACATTAAATCCCACTCAAATGGTATTGCGGCGTGCTGTGCAGCAGGGATCGCTTGTCCGTTTATTTTTATGGGAGATAGATCACCCCGGGAGATCTGCAATTCTGCAGGCTGATCTGTTGCAGGCATAGCGCTCAATGCAACCACGTTATTTGTCGCGGTATCTTTTCGGGCCGCCTTGCTAATCAAAGCCGACCAGTAATTACTATAATCTGTGTGATTGCCGGCAAGTACCCAACTGTAGGTATTAGTCAACGTGCTAAAAACAATTTTCCCTTCTCCCAGCATGGAGCTATTTGCCAAAACCTGGGTTTGCTGGTTCAGCACTACTGGCTGGGTGCCGTTTTTATAATTGATAAAAATGGGGCCATTGGTGAGTTTTGTGGCTGTACTTTTTTTGCCCGCGATAAGCAAGGCAGATGCAGTTTCTTTGCTTGCTGACCGGGTAACCGGGAAATCGCTTTGCAACCATGATGATTTACCGCTGCTATCTGCGCGTACAATAACACCTAGTCCCTTGTCTGCCACTTCCTGTTTTAAAGCAGCCGATTCGGCCCCGCTTAAATTGTTTAAAACTGATAGATCGCCCAACACCACATCAAATTTGCGGAGTGTTGCTGTTGACAAGCGGTTTAAGGGCATTTGTGCCAGGTTGATATAGTCCGTATTAAATTTATCCTTGCTGATGGCTGACCGGGCAGCAACTGCATATCCTTTTTCGCTGAGCCAGTTCTTTAAAAATTTGGTCTCAAAATCAGGAGAGGCTGACAGCAATAATACACGAAGTGGTTTTACCGCATTTATTTGCAAGGGGATACTGCCCTGGGTTAAGGTATCGCCCCCAAGTACAGTGTACAATGTATATACCAACCGACCGGTAGTTTTTGGGGTAGCCGTTAAATTGAAATTACTTGTTGCATTTGATGGAAGCGTAAGGGTATCTAAAACGGTATTCAGTCCTTTTAAGATCAGCTTTATTTTTTGTGCCGATGTGTTTTGATAGGTGCCCTGCACACGCAGCACTTCACCGGCTTTCAACCGGGCGTTCCAGCTGATATTGGTTACGCCTGATGTGGGCTTAGACGGATGAAAGATCACCGGCACATTTTTTAACTGCCCAAGCTGGTTGGCACTTAACCCGTCGCCGTAAATATGCAGCTGCCGGGTTTTAAGGGTATCCAGCAACTCGGCTATGCCGTATAAAAGCATGGTTTTTGGAGCTGTTTTTTTAATCGTATCGTCTAAAGTGAAGGTTTTTTTATCGGGGCTAATACTATCCTTATCAAACCCATTGGTCAGCAAGCTGATGCTGGAGGTGGTGGACTGAGGTTTGGTGCTTTGATAGGTAAGAGGCAAAGCAATGCAAGCCAATGCAACTACAGCTATTAGCACGGCAACCATACGCCAGGCAAGCCTTGCTTTGTTTGCCCGCCTGATTTCCTGCCATGCCAGGAAAACTGCCAGCAAAACGCAGCTACCGGTTACGATATATACCCAGTTTGCGCTGATCATGGTTTGGCCTGTTTAAGATTTTTGTAATACTGTCGTGACAGGCCCATATCTCTTGTATTCCCGCTGGCGGCCGGTGTTACTTTTTGCGGAATCAAGGTTTTTTGAATCGCCCGTTCTATGATCGCGAGATCATTTAAACCGGCTTTCTGTGCCAACAAGATCCTGCGCATACCGGCCAGTGCAGATAAATAGAGCCCCGGCTGTGCCGATGCCCGCATGCTCAATTGCTGATTAGCTACCTGCAAAATGCGGTTGTCTGAGGCGGTTAAATGAGGGTTAAGTTTCAACTGCTCCAATACGTTCAGCGCTTTTTTGAGGGCTTCAAGCTGATCTTTACCAGGTTTTATTTCCTGTTTATTTACCGGCTGGATGATCTTATCCAACTCGCCGCTCAATCGTTTCTCGGGTTTCAATGGTGGTGGGTTGTAGCTGGTTTTTGCCACAAACGAACGCGATTTCTGCTGCAGATCTTTCAATAGCCGCAATGCTTTGTAAGCAAATGGCAGTGCCGACTGGGGTTTGTAAAGGCGCAATTGCAGTTCTGCTTTCCACATTTCGGTAAGAGTAGCTTTAAGTTGTGCCTTAATGGCCGGCTCAAAAAACTGCGCATCTTCCGCCTTGTCGTGGTCATCCGTATACTCTTTCAGGATCTTGGCCCCGTTGCTGAAATCTTTCGGGTCCGACAGGTTGTCTGCACCACGGGGTGCTTCCTGCGCCTCATCCTCTTCACCAAGGAACTTGCCATAGCGCAGGCGCAGTAACTTTTGATCGATCCCGAGATCATTGCTCCGGGCATTGAACTTTTCTACCGAAATACTGTCTTTATCTTTCAGCAATTTCTCTGCATCGATGATGATCTGCCGCTCGCTCCTAAAAAACTCCGGTTTGATATTGGAGGCAGAGAGAACGCCATCCATACTCAAAAGTTCGGCAGTATCCTGTATGGCCACGGTGAATACATCGGTGCGGCTCTGCTGCTGGTGGGTATCTTTTGCCTGTACGTAAAAGTAAAGTTCGTCTCCCGGTTCCATATTTAAGGCCGGCAGGCTTACCAATTTTTGTACATCATAAGCCGGCTGGCCAGCAAAGCTTTCGTTAAAACTCAACTTGTACTCTTTAAACTTTACGCCCTCGCCACGGCCTTTGGCAACCGTTGCCATGATCATAGCTTCGGAAATGCCATAGTCATCGTTTAGGGATGCGTTGATATTTACTTTTTGCGCCTCCCCGGCATCTATATAAGTATACTGCTTTGGCGATTTTAGGTGGATTACGGGCGGTGCATCTTTTAGTACCTGGATCTGGTACAGATCCGACAGTTTGCCATCAATACTCACCTGGTAAAATCCGGGTTGGGTAATACTTTTTTGGGTAGTCCACTCTTCGCCGTTATGCGCATCTTTTAACGCGATCCTTTCCTTGTCATTAAAAATCAGCAATGCTTTTTTGATGGATACATTGGTTTTAATGCGCCAGCCAACCATTGCGCCTTCCTCGGCAGAAAAGTTAAATTTATCCTGTTCGCGCTTTGCTTTGCGAGTATAGGCGGGCGGTGTTATGTATAACGCAAGCCCATCGATCTGCGGTAATGTTTTTTCGGCAGGGAGTGGATGATTGCTGCTCTGCTTGCTATCGGTAATATGCCCTGCCATAGGGCCTGGTTTGTATAATTTTAATATTGCCAGCATAAACAGGGCGGCAAACAGCAGCTTTAACAGTGCCTGCAAAAAGCGTTTGGCGAAATATTTATGGTCGACATTTAAAGCCATCAATATTTGTGCAATTTTAGGCGCTGCAATGCCTTGCAGTATATTTAATTCCTGTTCTGGTAATAAAAGCAATTGTGCGCTTTCCTGCAATTCGGGATAGCGTTCATTTAGAAAGCTTATTATTTTTTGTTTGTCAATTTGCCATGGGCGCTGTATAACTAAAAGCATTGCCAGTGCCGTAATAAAAACTAAAACCGACCATGCTGCAGAGATAGCAAAGAGCAAAAATACCCCGCCTGCTAATAAGCCACCAGCACCAGCAATAGCTACATCTGCCGCCACCTGGTATATAACCCAGCGGCGGCGCAGTGCTTCTATTTTATGGATGCCCTGCTCAGTCATTAACAGTGGTTTTAGTTTTATGTGCCAGCCAGCGTTCTGCAATAAAAATGATGATCAGCAGTAACCAAAAATATTTACTCAGATCGGTTTTCTGAATAGGTTTTACTGTAGCCGTTTCTTTGATTTCGGTGATCTTATGAGGTTGTAACTGCTCATCGCTTAAAGTCCGTTTGTCATATTTAGCCGGGAGCGCCTGCGGGTCACTTTCAATAAGCTTTAGTATCATTTTTGGGAAATCGTCGTTCCAAACCAGATCGGTCCATGCCGGATTTAAATGGGTATAGAGGTGATAAATGCTGTGTTGGTTTTCTAAACTTAATACCGGTCTGCCAAAGCCATCCTGCCAAATGGCCGTATTGTTTTGTGTTGTGCCGATCAGTTTGGCCAGGCTGATTTTTTGCTCGCTGTTGGGAAGGGCATTCCTTTTAGTGGCAGTGATCCAGGTGGATACGTTGCTTACCTTGCCGGGTTCGTATTTAAAAGTGTGCCCAGCTTTTTGAGTTGCTTGGCTGTTTAAAGGCGCATCCGATAGCCAGAATAGCCAGGTTTGTCCGCCGGGGATCTGTTCCGGGTGCCTGTATTGTTTAACTATGGCCCGGCCTCCCCTGAAGGTCAGTACCGCGTTTAAAGCCGCGGTTAAATAGTTAGCATCCAGCGCATATTGATCGGTATAAACTGCGATGCGGAGCGTAGCCGTATCAACAATCACAGGCGTTGAACCAGTGGCTTTGAGATTCACAACTGGCTGGCCGTTTTGTACGTTAGCTGTCAGTTCTGCATCCCCATCATTCCGGATGTATTTGTCGGTAAAATAAGTGCCGGCTGGGCCACTGTTGCCCACGGTTACTTTAATGGCATTGTTGGCGGTAAACCAGGCGCCTGCGATCCATTTGCTTGTGGAATCGGCTGCTGTATAAGTTTGCCATTTTAAGTTGAGGTTTACAGATGGTTTTTTACCGCTGAAATGATGCTGGTTGTTTGGGGTAATCACAACAACCGGTAACGAAGCCGATACTTGCTTGTCCAGTTGTTTGATCAGGCTCCAGTAATTTGCTGTACCGGCGTTACCAGTGGTATCAGGAGCAATAACCGGTAGCTTCGCTGTATCGATCTTTAAAAAGCCTGTATTAAAATAATGCAGTTCGAAACCCGCTTTAGTCAGCGAATCTACCCTGGACTTAAATTTTTGATAGCTCTCTTTAAGGTTCTCCCTGGGAAGGAGTACCCAGCCTTTTGCCTTGTCGCTCTCCGGATTCCGCAGCCAAACCGGCGATGCCAAAAATAAGGCTGCTAAGGCCAGCAGTAAGCAACGCAGCAATAGCAGCAAAAGGTCCATCAGTTTAAAACTGCGACTGGTGTTTTTTGAAGCCTCGGTGATTAAGGAGATGCTGCCGACTTTCAACGTTTTACCCGGCCGGATATTCCACAAATGGATCAGTACCGGGATGCTGAGCGCCGCCAGTGCAAAAAACCATATGGGGGAGAGGAAGGTCATTTAGTTAGGAGTTAGGAGCGAGGAGTGAGGAGCGAATAGTGAGTACAAGGTTGCCGGGCGATTATTTAACTCACCCCGACTACGCTCCACTGGTTGACCCTCCCTGCTACGCAAAGAGGGTAAGAATAAGGACCTTGGTTTTTTTAGTTTCATATCCCTTTTTTTCGTTGTATCAAAAAATCCCGCAGGGCTTCATCCAGTGGTTGTGCCGTGCTGAGCATCCGGTAAGAAATGCGCTTACTTAATAATTCCGAGCGGATATCTGTTAAGTGCTGCTGCAGCCGCTCTTTATAAGTATCTCTGGCGCGTTGTGTGTTCACCTGGATGGTCTCGCCGGTTTCCAGGTCTTCCAGTGTGCTGTAACCTTTAAAATCAAAATCCAGCTCATTCTGCCCCATCAGATGAAATACAATAACCTCATGCTTTAATGCTGCCAGTGTGGATAGCAAAGCGTTGATCTCCCCATCCGCCTGATACATATCGGTAACAAAAACCAGCAGCTCTTTACGACCATTGCCGGCAAATAGCTCTTTGTAATGTACAGGCTTGGTAAATGTGCCGCCCGCCTCAACCTGCTGCAGGTGGTGAAAAAGCCGTTGTAAATGCTGCGGATCGGGCTTGGATGGAAGCGAAAACAACTCGCCATCTTTAAAAATGTTCAGCGCAACGCTATCGCCTTGTAAGTTGGCCAGATAAGCCAGCGATGCGGCCAGGAACCGCGCGTAGTCTATTTTTTTAACCCCGTTATCATCATGGTTCATAGATGCACTGGCATCTACCAAAAACCGCACGGAAATGCTTGTCTCCACCTCCGATTCGCGGATGTAGTAGCGGTCGCTGCGGGCAAACATACGCCAATCCAGCCAGCGCAGATCATCGCCCGGCTGGTAACTGCGGTATTGGCTAAATTCCAGTCCGGGGCCTTTTACTGTGCTTTTATTAAAACCGTTCATAAAGCCATCAATAACCGTTTTCGCCAGTAACGGCAAATCCTTAATGGTCATTAATACTTTAGGATCGAGCATGGTTTTGATTTCGGCTATCGGATTTTCGGATTTCGGATTTGGTCGGAACCAATGCCCGGTTAGCGCCCGGTTTTGCGTTCTATTACTTTGATCAGTTCTTCCGTAACCCTGTCTGATGTGATCCCTTCGGCTTCCGCCTTAAAATTCGTCAGGATGCGGTGCCTTAATACCGCCGGGGCCATGGCATGGATATCCTCCATCAAAACGCTGTAGCGCCCTTTTAAAAGTGCCCGTGCTTTCGCCGTTAAGATGAGCGCCTGCCCGGCCCGCGGGCCTGCACCCCAGCGTACCCATTCTTTTACGTAGGCCACTTCGGTGGTATCGGGGCGGGTTGCTCGGATCACCTGGCTCACGTAGCGTGTCAGGTCCTCGTTGATGGTTACTTGCCTTACTAATGCCTGCGCCTGCGTAATTTCTTCGGCGGTGATCACCGCCTGCACATCGGCTTTTTTGGTACCAGTGGTGCGGTTCAATATTGCAAATTCTTCCTGTTCGGTTGGGTAGCCAATTTTTATCAGTAATAAGAACCGGTCGAGCTGTGCTTCGGGCAGGGGATAGGTACCGGCCTGCTCAATCGGGTTTTGGGTTGCAAGGATGAAGAAAGGTTTATCCAGCGGATAAGTTTGCCCGCCGTAAGTTACTTCAAACTCCTGCATGGCTTCCAGCAGTGCCGACTGTGTTTTTGGCGGCGTACGGTTGATCTCATCCGCCAAAATAATGTTGGCAAATAATGGTCCTTTATTGAATTTGAAGAAACGCTTGCCGGTGGCATGGTCCTCTTCCAGGATCTCGGTACCTATGATATCCGTCGGCATCAGATCCGGCGTAAACTGGATGCGCCTGAACGACAAGTGCAAGGCCTGCGACATGGTTTTAACGATCAGTGTTTTCGCCAGTCCGGGCACGCCCTCCAGCAGGCAATGGCCCCCGGCCAGGAAAGCAACCAGTAACTCGTCCAGGATATGATCCTGCCCCACAATCACCTTTTGGATCTCATCTTTCAACTTCGGCAACTTCGCCAGCAGGGCTTTGATATTATTTTCGGTTAGTTCCAAATTTTTAGTCTTTATTGCTAATGATTTAAGTCGGCGAACCCATTTGAGCGATGGATTTTAAACACATTGCTATTTTAAAGGATAAGCCAACTAATCCCATCACAATATATCACCCTTTTAAGTAAATCCTCTAATTTTTTAACAAAAACACAACAAAGTATCTAAAACTTTACAACCTTGGTTGTTTTATAATCACAAACGGCAATAATTTTATCCTAATTTTAGGGTTTTGCAACAAATGGCATACGGATCTAAATTTACTTTTACCAGGTTAAGCTACCATAGCGGCGATTGGGATACCGATCAGCGCATGCCATCCAACCTGCTCAATTCGCTCGTGGAATATACAACTATCCCTATCGATCCGCATGAAAAGGTAATCCCCCTCAGCAGCGATGAAATTTTCAATTACCCATTCTGTTACCTCAGCGGGCATAAACTGGTGCAGTTTGACGCGCAGGAAAAAGCCAATTTTAAAAAGTATATACAAAACGGCGGCTTCGTGCTGGTAGATGACTGCAACCACGATATCGACGGCCTTTTCGCTAAATCCTTCGAGGCGCAGATGGCTGCACTGTTTGGCCCGGCGGCTTTAAAGAAGATCCCCAATAACCATAAAATTTACCATTCGTTTTTTGCTTTCGACAAAGGCCCGCCTACCACCACGTTCGAACTCAACGGCTGGGGCGACGACCTGGTGCATGATTACCTAAAAGCCATCGAGATCAATGGCCGCATCGGCGTATTGTACAGCAGCAAAGATTACGGCTGCGAATGGGACTACGACTTCCGTAACAAGCGCTTCCTGGCGGAGGATAATACCAAGTTTGGGGTAAATATTATTGTATACGCATTGAATTCGTAGATAAGATTCAAAGGTATATCGTATTAACTCACCCCGAATCCGCTCCGCTGGTCGACCCTCTCTGCTTCGCAAAGAGGGTGTAACAGTGTAACAAAAGTGGCAAATTGCTTTTCACCTTCTTTCCGCAAAGCGGAGAGAGGGTCGGGCAGCGCAGCGACCCCGGGGTGAGTCCACTCTACGCCAAGCAAGGAAACTTTTGAAAATTGCTTTTCACTTTCTTTCCGCAAAGCGGAGAGAGGTTCGGGCAGCGCAGCGACCCCGGGGTGAGTCCACTCTCTGCCAAGCAAGGAAACTTTTGAAAATTGCTTTACCTTCTTTCCGCAAAGCGGAGAGAGGGTCGGGCAGCGCAGCGACCCCGGGGTGAGTCCACTCTACGCCAAGCAAAGAGGGTGTAACAAAAAAGGGTCAAATTGCTTTTCACCTTCTTTCCGCAAAGCGGAGAGAGGTTCGGGCAGCGTAAGCGAACCCGGGGTGAGTCCCCTCTACGCTGTCCTAGCCTACCTGTTCCAAACCCTACAAAACAGCAAAAAGCCCCGATTTTGTCGGGGCTTTTTGCTTGTTTATAGCATCAGATTTCAAGATAGGAAATTTCTTCCCGTTCCTTGCATCCAAATTATTGTGCCTGGAATTTTTTGGCGTTGATCCTTCTTTCGTTTTCGTTCAGGTAGATCTTACGCATCCTGATACTTAGCGGTGTTACCTCAATGTACTCGTCAGCCTGGATGTACTCCATCGATTCTTCCAGAGAAAATTTAATAGCAGGTGCAATACGAACGTTGGTATCACTACCAGATGCACGCATGTTGGTTAACTGCTTGCCCTTGGTTAAGTTGATCACCAAATCGTTATCGCGGATGTGCTCGCCTAAAACCTGGCCTTCGTAAACGTCAGTTCCCGGATCGATGTGGAACCTGCCACGATCCTGTAACTTATCGATAGCGAAAGCAGTAGTTTTACCGGTATCCATAGATACCAATACACCATTTGCACGACCAGGGATCTGGCCTTTCCATGGTTCGTATGCTTTAAAGCGGTGGGCCATAATCGCCTCGCCACCAGTTGCTGTTAATACGTTGTTACGTAAACCGATGATACCACGTGCAGGGATATCAAACTCTAAGTGTTGTAAATCGCCTTTTGGCTCCATTACTAACAAATCGCCTTTGCGCTGTGTTACCAGCTCAATTACTTTACCTGCAACTTCGCCCGGTACATCTACAATCAGGGTTTCTACCGGCTCGCATTTTACACCATCAATTTCTTTGATGATCACCTGTGGCTGGCCAACCTGCAATTCGTAACCTTCGCGACGCATGGTCTCGATCAATACAGATAAATGGAGAATACCACGGCCATACACCAGGTATGAATCAGGCGATTCGGTTTCAACAACCTTCAGCGCCAGGTTTTTTTCCATCTCTTTGTACAAACGATCGCGTAAGTGGCGTGACGTTACAAACTTGCCTTCTTTACCAAAAAACGGTGAAGTATTAATGGTGAACAGCATGTTCATGGTTGGCTCGTCAATTTTAATAACGGCCAGTTGTTCCGGCTGATCGAAATCGGCAATGGTATCACCAATGTCGAAACCTTCAATACCAACAACCGCGCAAATATCACCGGCGTTAACCGATGTAGCTTTTACTTTACCCAATCCTTCAAAAGTGTAAAGTTCTTTGATACGTGTTTTTTGGATCGTGCCATCGCGTTTTACCAAAGAAACCGGTTGGTTTTCTTTAACGGTACCACGTGCAACACGGCCAATTGCGATACGGCCAACGAAAGAAGAATAATCTAACGAAGTGATCTGCATCTGCAAAGTACCTTCATTGATAGGTGCCGGTGGAATGTTCTCCAAAATAGCATCCATCAACGGGAAAATATCTTCAGTAGGTTTTTTGTAGTCGGTACTCATCCAGCCTTGTTTGCTCGATCCGTAGATCACCGGGAAATCCAGTTGCTCTTCGGTAGCCTCCAGGTTAAAGAATAATTCAAAGATCTGCTCGTAAACCTCTTCAGGGCGGCAGTTCTCTTTATCCACTTTGTTAACCACCACAATTGGTTTTAAGCCTAAAGCCAAAGCCTTTTGGGTTACAAAGCGGGTTTGAGGCATAGCGCCTTCAAATGCATCGCAAAGTAATAAAACGCCATCAGCCATTTTCAATACACGCTCAACCTCTCCGCCAAAGTCGGCGTGACCAGGGGTATCAATGATGTTGATCTTAACATCTTTATACATTACCGAAACGTTTTTTGATACGATGGTAATACCACGTTCACGTTCCAGGTCGTTGTTATCCAATATCAATTCACCAGTCTCCTGCCCATCGCGGAAGATAGCGCAACTGTGTAAAATCTTGTCAACCAAAGTGGTTTTACCGTGGTCAACGTGAGCGATGATCGCTATATTTCTTATTTTTTGCATAAAATGCGGCCTCTAAATTTGGCGCAAAGGTACGTTTAATATATGAGATTTTAAAACAACAGCAAGGGAAAAGTGATGGGTGTTAAGAAATTACAGCGGCGTTACAATGGAAGTTAGCGTCAAGACAGTTAGATCCAAGAGTTTGACAAAAATGGGGTGCCGATATGCATCGGCATGATGGCTATCTAATGTCCACTTGCTAAGTCTCCAGCTTTGCGTTCATCCGTCCTTTGGGGTGCCGATATGCATCGGCATGACGGCTATTTTAACTAATGCCGAAATTATTTCGGCATCTCACCGGCTTGTGATCCGGCTCTGAGTTAACCCGTCCTACCCCAAGCCGTCGTGCCGAATTTATTTCGGCATCTCACCAGCTAAGTCTTCAGCTTTGCATTCATCCGTCCGGCTAAGTCTCCAGCCTGGTGATCACCTGTCTTGTGGGGTGCCGATATGCATCGGCATGACGGCTATCTAATGTCTCGCCTGCTAAGTCTCCAGCCTTGCGTTCATCCGTCCTGTGAGGTGCCGATATGCATCGGCATGACGGCTATCTAATGTCCACTTGCTAAGTCTCCAGCTTTGCGTTCATCCGTCCGGCTAAGTCTCCAGCCTTGCGTTCATCCGTCCTGTGAGGTGCCGATATCCATCGGCATGATGGCTATCTAATGTCCACTTGCTAAGTCTCCAGCTTTGCGTTCATCCGTCCTGTGAGGTGCCGATATCCATCGGCATGACGGCTATCTAATGTCCACTTGCTAAGTCTCCAGCTTTGCGTTCATCCGTCCTGTGGGGTGCCGATATGCATCGGCATGACGGGTGTTTAATGTCGTTCTTGCTAAGTCTCCAGCCTGGTGATCACCTGTCTTGTGGGGTGCCGATATGCATCGGCATGATGGCTATCTGATGTCCACTTGCTAAGTCTCCAGCTTTGCGTTCATCCGTCCTGTGAGGTGCCGATATGCATCGGCATGACGGCTATTTTAACTAATTCCGAAATTATTTCGGCATCTCACCGGCTTGTGATCCGGCTCTGAGTTAATCCGTCCTACCCCAAGCCGTCGTGCCGAATTTATTTCGGCATCTCATCTGCTAAGTCTTCAGCTTTGCATTCATCCGTCCGGCTAAGTCTCCAGCCTGGTGATCACCTGTCTTGTGGGGTGCCGATATGCATCGGCATGACGGCTATCTAATGTCTCGCCTGCTAAGTCTCCAGCTTTGCGTTCATCCGTCCTGTGGGGTGCCGATATGCATCGGCATGACGGGTGTTTAATGTCGTTCTTGCTAAGTCTCCAGCCTTGTGAGCACCTGTCTTGTGGGGTGCCGATATGCATCGGCATGATGGCTATCTGATGTCCACTTGCTAAGTCTCCAGCTTTGCGTTCATCCGTCCTGTGAGGTGCCGATATGCATCGGCATGACGGCTATTTTAACTAATTCCGAAATTATTTCGGCATCTCACCGGCTTGTGATCCGGCTCTGAGTTAATCCGTCCTACCCCAAGCCGTCGTGCCGAATTTATTTCGGCACCTCATCTGCTAAGTCTTCAGCTTTGCATTCATCCGTCCGGCTAAGTCTCCAGCCTGGTGATCACCTGTCTTGTGGGGTGCCGATATGCATCGGCATGACGGCTATCTAATGTCTCGCCTGCTAAGTCTCCAGCCTTGCGTTCATCCGTCCTGTGAGGTGCCGATATGCATCGGCATGACGGCTATCTAATGTCCACTTGCTAAGTCTCCAGCTTTGTGATCACCTGTCTTGTTGGGTGCCGATATGCATCAGCATGATGGCTATTTTAACTAATGCCGAAATTATTTCGGCATCTCACCGGCTTGTGATCCGGCTCTGAGTTAACCCGTCCTACCCCAAGCCGTCGTGCCGAATTTATTTCGGCATCTCACCAGCTAAGTCTTCAGCTTTGCGTTCATCCGTCCTGCTAGGTTTCCAGCTTTGCGTTCACCTGTCATGTGGGGTGCCGATATGCATCGGCACGACGGCTATTTTAACTAATGCCGAATCTATTTCGCCATCTTACCGGCTTGTGAGCTGGCTCTGAGTTAACCCATCCTACCCCAAGCCGTCGTGCCGAATTTATTTCGGCATCTCATCTGCTAAGTCTCCAGCTTTGCGTTCATCCGTCCTGCTAAGTCTCCAGCTTTGCGTTCATCCGTCCTTTGGGGTGCCGATATGCATCGGTTGGACGGCTATTTAAAGTTCTCCTTCCGACTTTAAATTAGCATCCCACCTGCTAAGTAATCAGGATTAGTTCCACCAGCTAAAAGTCAACTCCCCCAAATTTAACGCTCATTAATTCAAAAATGGTTTAATGATTTCAAGCACTTTCTCGGGGTGCTCCTCATTCATGTAATGGCCGCTTTCCAACATTCCTACTACATTACAATTCTTGGCAACATATGGTAGCCCCATTTTCATGAAATTATAACTTACATTGCTGCCAATGCCTAAAACAGGCATGGTTAATGGCTGATAAGTTTTACCGTCCTCAATATCCTGTGTAAAGGATTGGTACCAGGCATTTGAAGCGCGAATGTTTTCTTTTTCATTATAAACCGAAGTATATACCTCCCTTTCAAAGGTTGATAGTTTGGTTTCATCTATCATGACGTAAGCAAATAACCAGTCCAGCAAATACCGGAATCTTCCTTCCAGTAGCTGCTCCGGCAAGCCTTTTACCTGGTTGAAGCCCATCCACCATACATACTGCGCTTCGCCTGTCATTTTTTCCTTAAAAGTACCTAATGCTGGTATTAGAGGCATTTTCAGCATGCCTTCACTGGGATGCGCCCCATCCATGATCACTAATTTGTCAATGCTTTCTGGATAGTTAAATGCAGTGCTCATAGCAACCATACCGCCAATATCGTGGCCAAGTAAATGAACTTTTTCCAGGCCCAGCTGCCGGATAAGTTCATAAATATCTTTAGCCATGGTTTTTTTATCATAACCCGATTCGGGCTTCCCGGAGGTACCCATTCCACGAATGTCTACAACGATCACCCGGTAATTTTCCGCGAGTGCCGGTGCTATGTTTCGATAAGAGTACCAGGTTTGTGGCCAGCCCGGAAGGCAGATCAAAGGTTTACCGCTTCCACCTTCCACATAATGTAAATCCACACCGTTAACGGTAGCATATTTGTTTTCAAATCCGGGCCACTGTTTGATGAGTTCTTCATCGGAATAGGGATCAGTCACTTTTAGTTCTTCGTTATTCATATTTGTCTTTTTAAATATTTGATTCGGCTGATGACCAGTTTAAAACGTCATACCGGTTATTGTCCAACCCGGGGTGATGAACTAAAAGCATACTATAGAGGTATTGCGCCTGCTGCCATTTAGGATAGAGTTCGTTTTCTCCGTCGGGGTGGGCTGCCCGCTGTGTTTTGTTGTAGGCCGAAAAGTTTTCCATTGAGCCCATAGCAGTTAGCTGAAATTTTGATCCTTTATGTTGTTCGCTTAAACTAATCAGGTCATTGGGGCTCACCCGGAAGCTGGCGATCCTTAACGATCTTGGCGCATTTGCATCCATTGCGGCCATTGCCGTGTAGGCAGCTGTGTCGTCCATTGTCGTGAAATCAATTTTCCAGTCGGCCTTATCCTCATAATAAGCAACGGATTTTGTTTTGGTATTAAAGAGTGGTGTATTGTACCTCAGGATATCAGCGAAAGCGCCGTTGAATATAGAGGTGGCCCGGATAGGGCTTTTATTAAGTGTCTCTTCAAATTCTTTCCGCAGGTCAAAATTTCTGTTTTCACCGGAGGGCATCAGCGTAAAATCAGTAGAAAAATCTGAGGGGATAAAACGGGGAACTCCGGCAGCAACAGCCGCGTTTAAGATTTTGGTTTGCGCATCAATAATTACAGTGTGAAGCCCTGCAAGGGCAGAAATTACACAGGAAACACCATTGCAGGCGCCGATTAGTTCCTGTTCATTGGATAGGTTGACCTTAAAAACATCCACACCCAATTGCTCAAGCGCTTTAATTTTTTCCGGGTCGCTTCCTTCACGAACAAGTGCCCTGACGGGGACATTTTGTTTAATGAGTGCCCGGCATATTTTATGACCGAGATTACCTGTAGCTCCTGCTACCAATATTGGTTTTTTCATTTGCATCGTTGATTGATGATGCAAAACTATGGACGAATAAGGCGGCAAAAACTACCATTTGGTAGTTAATCAATTATTTGACGTTTTTCCTGATCCTGCTTAACGCGTTGGGGGTAATGCCCAGATAAGAGGCGATCTGTTTAACCGGAACTCTTTTGATCATTTCTGTTTTTGCCATAAACTCCAGGTAGCGCTCTTCGGCAGATAAGGTTTGAAAACTGATGATCTGGTCGATCATCCTGACAGCCATGGCTTCCCAGGTTATGCGGCCAAATTCCTGCCATGCCGGCAGTTGTTTGTACAGCCTTTCCATTTCCGGCTTGTCAATATAGATGAGTTCGGTATCTTCTATCGCTTCTATGTTGAACCTGGTTGGTTTTTGAGGATTAAGGCTGGAGATCTCGGTAAAAAATTCGTTTTGAAATACCACCCACGCTGTAAGCTGATCATCGAACTGCCCGAAAAAGAATCGAAGCGCACCCGACTTTATAAAAAAGTATTGCTGCGCGATCTGGCCGCGTTTCAATACCAGTTGCCCTTTCTTGACTTTTTTAATTTTAAAATTGGAGAGAATGATCTCCATTTCCTGATCTTCGACAGCAATTTTTGACCTGATGAAGTCAGCGAATTCCTTCATTTATTTAGCTTAACAAACGATTTAGCAAAAATAACAAAACAGACGGATACATGTCGAAACATCCGATTTTCAATAATTTGCAATGGCTAATGTTATCAAGCTAAGTTGGAGCCAACCACTCGTGCGCCAGCCACCGAGAAAATGCAATCATGAAAATCCTTCGTTCCAAAATCATTTTTCAGGCCCTCACCAACGGCCTCCCATTTAAAGCCTGCGCCAATAGCAACATCGCAATTACCCCATAAACCACCGCCGCCAACCAGGTCAGCTTCACATCCTTCAGCAGGTAAAAGGCCAACAAGGGCAACACCTGCAGCGCATGCATGCCTATGAAGTGCGCAATTCGCGGATCGCCAAACCGGCGGCTCCAGTTGAGGAAGGGGAGGCCGCCGCTACCATCAGGCCCGCCAATGGTATGTGCCATTCTCCCGCCCATTATTGCGCCTTCAAAGGCAAAGATGACAAACAGGAAGATACCCAGCCGGATGCTCCAGAGGTAATAGTCGGGCAATTGCGGGAAGGTTTTGGTGCAAAAGAGCAAGCCGATGTAAGCCGTGTGCAGCGTAACCGCCGAGGCGGCAAATGCCATTGCACCGTAAAGAGCAGCATATAAAGGCGTGCTTCGGTTAAAATGGGAAAGCTGGCCGCGCGCTGCCTGCCAGGTGATATACACCAGCTCGAATCCTAAAACGCTGATGGTGACCCAATTGTAAATTGTTACCTGCCAGGGCAGGTTGAGGTAGCCGGTAAACCAGCCCATGGTCCAGCAGAAGATACCTATCGACAATGCAAATTTAACAGGCTTGTACCAGGCATTGGTGCCGGCCACCTGAAAAGGATTTGCCCTGGAAGCAACAGCCAGTGCAATGGCGGTAATGAAGCACAGCAATCCGAAAATGAACAAAGGTTCGTTACGGAATTTGAGGGTGATTAGGAAGCTGTTCATGATGTTGGTTTTATTTTTTTATGGTTAATTAATTCTTTTATAATCTTTGTTTATTATATGAACAATGTTCATTTAAATGGCAAAAAAAAGGTTATAGCTTTTTAAGGATGGTTACAAATTCTTCAAAGCCGGCCTGCACAATTTTATCGGCATTGCTGAGCCGAACGCCATTCGCCCGGTCGCTGATATGCAGACTGCACATGCCATGAACCAAGCCCCAGATCATGAAGGTAAGCGGCTCGGGCTGGTGACCTTTAAAATGATGCTGGCTAATGCATTGCTCCACGGTGGCTTTTAAAAATGCAAAAGCGTTGGTGCCTTCTTTCCAATCTTCTTCTTTGGCATCATTTATCACTTCCATCGGCGCTTTAAGGCTAAACATCAAATCGTACATATCGGGGTTTTCCAATGCAAAATTGATGTAGAGCCTGCCCATGGCAATCAGCCGTTCCATTGGGTCTGCCACATGCCGCAGTACATCAAATTTGCCGCTGAGCTGTGCAAAACCCTGGATATGCAGCTCGTTCAGAATGGCATTTTTATCCTTAAAGTAAATATAAACGGTACCTACGCTATAGTCGATATGCTGTGCTATGCTGCGAATGGTAGTTTGCGCCACGCCTTTTTCCACGAACAACCTCCGGGCGCTGTTTAAGATCAGCGTCTTCAGGTGTTCTTTATCTTTTACTTTACGGTCGGCGATGGTCATCGTGTTATACGATGCAAATTAAATGAACATTGTTCATAAAAACAAGGGGCTTGCAGAAAAGTTTTGGGTAGACGGGGATTTGGATAGTAATCATACAAGTTGAGATGCCGAAAAAAATTCGGCACCATTCAAAATAGTCGTCATGCCGATGCATAACGGCACCCCACAGGACGGGTGATCGCAAAGCTGGAGACTTAGCGGGTGCGACATTAGATAGTCGTCATGCCGATGCATATCGGCACCCCACCGGACGGGTAATCGCAAGGCTGGCTACTTAGCAGATGCGAAATTAAACAGTCGTCATGCCGATGCATATCGGCACCCCACGGGACGGGTAATCGCAAGGCTGGTTACCTAACATATGAGATGCCAAAATAAATTCGGCACGACGGCGTGGGGTAGGGTGGGTGAGATCAGAGCCGGGCCACTTCGCAGATGAGATGCCGAAATAAATTCTACTCTTCAAAATAGTCGTCATGCCGATGCATATCGGCACCCCACAGGACGGGTGATCGCAAGGCTGGTTACCTAGAATATGAGATGCCGAAATAAATTCGGCACGACGGCGTGGGGTAGGATGGGTGAAATCAGAGCCGGGCCACTAGCAGGTGAGAAGCCGGAATAAATTCGGCACCATTTAAAATAGTCGTCATGCCGATGCATATCGGCACCCCACAGGACGGGTAATCGCAAGGCTGGTTACCTAGCAGATGAGATGCCGAAATAAATTCGGCACGACGGCGTGGGGTAGGGTGGGTGAGATCAGAGCCGGGCCACTTCGCAGATGAGATGCCGAAATAAATTCTACTCTTCAAAATAGTCGTCATGCCGATGCATATCGGCACCCCACAGGACGGGTGATCGCAAGGCTGGTTACCTAGCATATGAGATGCCGAAATAAATTCGGCACGACGACCTGGGGTAGGATGGGTGAAATCAGAGCCGGCTCACTTAGCAGATGAGATGCCGAAATTAATTCGGAACGACAACCTGGGCTAGCATGGGTGGAATATTTGCCGGCAAAGAAAATAATTCAAAACATCGTTTAGATGTTTGTGGTCCCGGATCTACTTCCCAAAGGCCCAGCACAAAAACTTACCCATAGCTTTGCCCCAGGTTTCGCAATCGTGTTTGCCGCCCAATATTTCCAGGTATTGGATATCGGCGGGGCGGGTGTAGCCTTTGTTCTCCAGCTCGATGATGATATCAATCGTGTCATCTATCGAATCAATAATGCCATTTTTGTTCCGGTCGGCGATTTCATCTTTGGTGCCGGTTTGCAGCCAGAATTTTAGATCCGGTTTCCCTGCTGTTTCGCGCAGCTGCGCGTGCATCAGGCGGTCGGCATCGGTGTAGCCTTTAACCAAATCCTTGTTCCTCCACCAGAAAGATGCGGAAAAAGCACCCACCTTATTAAACAGGTTTGGGTTGTTCCAGGCAATATCCATCGCGGATAAGCCCCCAAGCGAAAATCCGGCAAAGGCCGTACTTTCAAATTGATCGATGCCGGTTTCGGCATGAATTGCCGGGAGTAGTTCTGTTTTAATGAATTGGGTATATCGGTCAGCTTTGCTTCCGCGGTCTTTATAATCAGGTTTGCCTGCAATCCCGTACTCCTGTATCCGTTCCTCACCGGCGCTAATGGCCACTATCAGCAGAGGTTTTAAGCAGTTGCGGCTGTACAGATGCTCAAGGGTATCGGTAAGGCCAAGGTTGTCGATTTCCTGGCCGTCGTTTAATAATAATAAGTGCAGGGGTTCTACCACGCCTTCTTCCGAAGGAAGCATCAAAGTGCAGGTAACATTACGGTTGAGTACGGTTGATTGGATGGTAAGCTCCTGCCTGGTAATGATCATTTCTGTTGTTGTACCGTATCTGTACATAGCTAATTTAATAAAGGGTACAAAAATAAGGTTATAGTTTTAAAATTTTGACTAGCAAGGGTATTTGCCACGGTAAATCGGCTAATAATTGCTTAGCCTTTACATTTGGCAGTTTTTTGATATAGGGTGGCCCCCTGAAAAAGTAGGGGAGGATTAGTTGAAAAGTAGTGTAAAATTTACACAGAAAATGGGCATATTTTTAACTCCAGGTGTTTCACTTCGGGTGATTCATCCCTAAAAGGTGTATTGTTCAACTTGTTGTAAATAAAGGATTTAGTTAAATATCCGGGTAAAAAGGTGTTTCATTAAAAAATGCAAATTATTGATTATCAGTTATAAAGGTGTTTCACCCGATTCACATTCGCGGAGTGAAACACCCCGGCTGTTAAATTGATGGTGTGAGGATTATTTTGAGGGTTGTTGACATTTACATACAAACCTGCTAACTTACCCTCTCAAACAATTCATCTTGAAAGAACAATATCACCGCTGGTACTCACCCAACGTAAATATGGACCTGGAAATGCTGGTTTTTGGCGACCGGGGTTACCCGGTTATCCTGTTCCCGACCACCAAGGGCCGCTTCCATCAGAACAAAGACTTTGGACTGGTTGAGGGCGTGCGCTGGTTTGTAGAGGAGGGCTTGGTGAAGATCTACTGCCCCGATACGATCGACGACCGCAGCTGGTACGATAAGGGCATCCACCCGGCAGACCGCGCCCGCAATTATGCCCGTTACGATAAAATGCTTTTAGATGAGCTGGTCCCCTGGGCGCAGCACGAAACCGGTGTTGGCCGCGTAGCAATGGCAGGATGCAGTTTTGGCGGTTACCACGCAGCTAATTTTGCATTTAAACATCCCGAAAAAGTGGCGCACCTATTTACGATGGGTGGTGCGTTCGATATCAAAATGTTTACCGATGGCTACCACGATGAAAACGTTTATTATAACAACCCGGTAGATTTTATACCGGGCAGCAATAACGAATGGTTGTGGCGCATGAACATTATCCTGTGCACATCAGAGCACGACATGTGCAAGGGATATAATATAGAAATGTCAAACATTTTGCGGGCCAAAAACATTAATCATTGGCTGGATATCAGGCCGGACGCTAACCACGACTGGCCGATCTGGAAAGAAATGTTTCCGCATTATTTGAGCACGATTAAATAGAAGCAGGAGATCAAGAAGCAGGAGATCAAGAAGCAGGAGATCAAGAGTCAAGATCCAAGAAATCAAGAGGCAGGAGAAAATAAAAGACAAACATCAACCATTATAAAAACATTTGCATGAAAAAAATAGGCATCTTATTCGGTCAGGAAAATTCTTTTCCTCAGGCGTTTGTTGATAAGATCAACGAGAAAGCCGAAAAAAACATCACGGCCGAATTTGTCCGCATTGATAAAATGATGCAGGGCGAGCCGCTGGGCTACTCGGTAATTGTGGATAGGATTTCGCAGGATGTACCCTTCTACCGCGCATCGCTAAAAAACGCAGCTATCACGGGTACGGCGGTGATCAATAACCCCTTCTGGTGGAGTGCAGACGAGAAGTTTTTCAACAACGCGCTGGCTGTTAAATTGGGCGTACCTGTGCCCAAAACCGTATTACTTCCTTCAAAAGACCACCCGGACAGTACTACCGACCGCTCTTTCCGTAACCTGGCCTTCCCGCTGGATTGGGATGCGATATTTAATTACGTGGGTTTCCCGGCATACATGAAACCTTTCGACGGCGGCGGCTGGCGCGATGTTTATAAAATTGCTGATAAAGAGGATCTTTGGGAAAAATTTGCGCAAACAAAGCAATTGGTAATGCTGCTGCAGGAAGAGATCATCTTTGATGACTATTTCCGCTGCTATTGTATTGGCGGCAAGCATGTGCGCATTATGCAATACGAGCCTCGCAACCCGCACCACCTGCGCTATGAGCATGGCAAAGCACCGGCATCAAAAAAAATGTTGGATACTATTACTAAGTACGTATTGCAACTGAACCAGTACCTGGGTTACGATTTTAATACCGTTGAATTCGCGGTGCGCGATGGCATTCCATATGCTATTGATTTTTGTAACCCTGCGCCGGATGCAGAAGTAACAAGCGTTGGCCAGGATAACTTTGAATGGGTGGTAGAAACCTCTGCGAGCTATGCCATAGAACGTGCAAAAGCTCAAAAAGCTGACCGGGATAATCTTACCTGGGGCGAATACGTTCGCGCAGGGATTGCTGGAAAACCTTTAGTGGCAGCCGCAAAAGCTGCAATAGCCGAAGATGTATCCGTGGCAACAATTGAGGAACCGAAGCCGAAGAAAGCTAAAGCAGCAGTTAAGGAAGCGGCGCCTAAAAAGTCTAAGAAATAACAGGAATGTTTTTCATTGTCCGTCGGTTTAACAAGTGGATAGCACCCGGTAGAGACCCAATATTCAGGGTCTCGCTGGAACGGACAATGGGTACAAATGTCCGCGTTAAGGATTGTAGCGGATACCGGCGTTGTGGTTAAGGCCTGTGCAGTATGAGCGGAAAGCCTGGCCGGAGGCAACGCCCCAACAATGATAAAAGCAGTAAACCCAATATAGGTACATCAAACCAAACCCCTAACCAATTATGAATAATTTCACTTTAGGTGTTGAAGAAGAATTTATGGTGATTGACCCTGTTACCAGGGAGCTAAAATCGCATCAGCAAAAAATTGTGGATGGGGCACAGAAGATTCACGAGGACCAGGTAAAGGCCGAAATGCACCAGGCTGTTGTAGAGGTAGGTACCCATATTTGCCAAAATACCGATGAAGCCCGCAGAGAGGTGACTAAACTGCGCGGAACCGTTGCCCAACTGGCCGGGGACTTGGGTTTGCGGATTGGTGCAGCGGGGACGCACCCTTTTTCACACTGGCAGCACCAGCTGATCACGGATCATCCCAGGTACTTTGAAATTGTGGATGAGTTGCAGGAAGCAGCTAGATCCAACCTCATTTTTGGCTTGCATGTGCATGTGGGCATCCAGTCGCGGGATATGGCAATTAACATTGCCAACCAGGCCAGGTATTTTTTGCCGCACGTTTATGCATTATCCACCAATTCGCCGTTTTGGGAGGGCAGAAACACCGGGTATAAATCTTTTCGTACCAAGGTGTTTGATAAATTCCCAAGAACGGGAATACCAGACTACTTTGCCAGTATTGAGGATTATGATAATTATATAAAGCTGCTGGTGAAAACCAACTGTATAGATAATGCTAAGAAGATCTGGTGGGATCTCAGGGTACATCCGTTCTTTGAAACCATCGAATTTCGTGTTTGCGATTGCCCGATGCTGATAGATGAAACCATGACGATGGTAGCACTTTTTCAGTGTATTTGCGCCAAGCTTTATAAACTGCGGTTATCTAATATGAAATTCATTACTTATAACAGGGCGCTCATTAATGAAAATAAATGGCGCGCAGCGCGTTATGGTATTGATGGTAAAATGATAGATTTTGGTAAAGAACTGGAGGTAAATACCCGCGCGCTAATACTGGAACTACTGGATTTTATTGACGACGTGGTAGACGATCTGGGTTGCCGTGATGAACTGCAATATGTTCATAAGATATTGGAGCATGGTACAGGTGCCGACAGGCAGTTGGCTATTTACAACCAAAACAATAAATTTGAAGACGTGGTGGATTACATCACATCGCAAACACTAAAGGGAATTTAATGGATATACAGAGCTTTGAGGGATTGCAGTTGAAACTAAACGACGGAATAACCCTCCGAAAAGAGAATGGTGAAGAAATAAAAGGCTTTTACATGGGTGAATACAATGCCGGTGGTAAAACTTTTGCATTTTCTAACTTTGTAAATGGAAGTGTAGAAGTCATATTGATTGAACAACTGCAGCAGCTTATAAAAGGTTAAAAAGGATTGATGAACACAGAGAAACCGGAAATAAAGATTGCGATACTGGATCTGTACGATGGTGTGGCAAATGAGGGGATGCGTGGTTTCCGTGAGATATTGGAACGCTACAAAGCTAAGCACAGCCTTAACCTAAGCTACGAAGTATTTGATGTGCGCCGGAAAGCGCAGGTACCGGGTATAGGCTTTGATGCTTATATATCAAGTGGCGGCCCGGGCAGCCCGATAGATAGTGATGGCACGGAGTGGGAGAAAAAATATTTCAGGTTAATTGATAAACTGGAAGATCACAACCTGGGGAACAGCGGAAAAAAGAAGCATGCGTTTTTTGTTTGTCACTCGTTTCAGCTGATGTGCCGCAAATATGCCTTGGGAGATATTAATACCCGCAGGTCGCCGTCGTTTGGTATTTTGCCCGTGCATTTAACGGGAGAAGGCAAACACGATCCTGTTTTTCAAGGTGCGTATGACCCGTTCTACACCGTAGATTCGCGCAGCTGGCAGGTGATCAACCCGGATAAAAAGCGCTTTGACGAACTGGGGATGACGATACTGGCGGTAGAAAAAGAGCGGCCGTATGTAGATCTGCCGCGTGCATTGATGGCTATTCGTTTTACAAATGAGTTTATTGCTACCCAGTTTCACCCGGAGGCAGATCCACATGGTATAAAAACGATGTTGCTGCGCGAGGATAAAAAAGACGAGGTAATAAACGAGCATGGTGAAGCCAAATACAAAGAAATGCTGCAGCGGCTGGATGATCCGGATAAAATAGCCCATACCCAAAGCACCATCATCCCCAACTTTTTGGATGGCGCGATTTTGGGCTTATCATCATCTTCAATGCCATCCTGAGAACGGAGGAGCGAAGAGGGAAAGAATGTGCTGATAGCTGAAAAGTCGTTAATATAATTCGATATAGATAAGGAAAATGAATTGCTTATGAACTCATCCCTCAGAATCCCTTTCAACCAACACTTTAGCGAAGAAAAGTACGCTGAGTTTTTATTATCGCTTAACGACGGTTTAAAAAAGCCCATTGAGTTCCGCATTGCCGAAACTCCGGTTTTTTTAACGGACGATTTTCGCGATAAATTGGTGCAGGCTGGTGACGAAATTGTAGCCACCATCCTCAAAGCGGATTTTAAGGAATTATCCGAGCGGGCCATACCCGGAAAATGGCGTGTGCCTAATGAGAATGATCATCCGCATTTTATCGCACTTGATTTTGGGGTATGTAAGGATGGTGCCGGCAACATCGTACCCAAACTGATAGAGCTGCAGGGTTTTCCTTCATTGTATGGTTTCCAGGTGCATTTGGGAGAAAATTACCGCCACGCGTTTAATATCCCCGGCAATCAGACCGTTTTTTTCAATGGAATGGACAAGAGTGCTTTTATTGCCCTGTTAAGGCAAACCATTGTTGGGCCCTACCAGCCCGAAGAGGTGGTACTGATGGACGTAGACGCACCCAACCAAAAAACAGCTGTTGACTTTTATATCACCCAAAGATATATCGGCACTCCAGTTGTATCGCTGGCGGATCTGATCCAGGAAGGTAGGCAACTATTTTATGTAGCTGCCAACGGCGAAAAAAAGCGGATTTGCCGCATTTATAACCGACTGATTTTTGACGAAATAGAAAGCGACCCGGATATTTTTAAAAAGGTGGTTGATATCCGTCAGCCGCTGGATGTGGAGTGGATTGCCCACCCTAACTGGTTTTACCGCATCAGTAAATTTACGATGCCGTTTCTTCATGGAAATTATATCCCAAAAACGCAGTTCCTTAACGAGGTGAATATCATTCCTGAAGATCTGCACAATTATGTGCTTAAGCCACTCTTCAGTTTTGCGGGACAAGGAGTGATCATCGATATTATGGACGGCGATATTGAAAAAATTGCCGACCCGGAAAACTGGATTTTGCAGGAAAAAGTGAATTACGAGCCTGTATTACAATCGCCGGACTCTGGGGTCAAAGTGGAAATAAGGCTTTTATACCTATGGCCGGATGGTGCTAAGAAGCCGACACTCGCTATCAACCTGGCCCGGTTGAGCAAAGGAAAAATGATAGGCGTGCGCTACAATAAAGATTTTGATTGGGTAGGCGGAACAGTAGCCTTTATGCATAGATAGCGATTCGTTTTATAAAAATCAGTACGCTATAGTTGAAATTGTGGTGTAGCAAAATTCATATATAAGGCGCCTGAGTTGGTTATTTAAAATAGAGCGCTCGTCTTGGCGCGGCCAAATAGGCTTTATACTTTTTTTAATAACTGTACGTCTATATAAATGAGTAATTTTGCATTATGAACATCCAAGCAATCATTATAATAATACTATTTATTGCAGCCTTGTTTTACATAGGCCGTTTGTTTTACAAAATGTTATTTGCCAAAAAAAGCTGTGGCAGTAACTGCAAATGTGGGGTTGATTTTTCTGCTCTTGAACAAAATAAATAGGGGCATTGATTCATCTTTTGTAGTTTTTGCCCAACCATAACCTAATTATAGTAAATTCTCTTCATGTCCAACAAACAGGTCTTTCAGGCTGACAGTCCCGGCAGGTGGAACCGCTTTAAATGGCTTAGCCGGTTTTTTCTAGTGCTCGTTATTTTTGGCGCTGTAGCTGCTGCTATTACCATAACCTCCACAGAATACCCGTTATTGCCAAATTTGGATCCGGCGCCAAAAAAAATCTCTAAAGAAGACCTCGACGCTTTAAAAAAATCCAAACGGTACAAAGATTTTAAGATTGAAAAGGCAGAGATACAACAACTTGCACGTGCGCGCCACCTGCACCAGTTAAAACATCCCAACAACGCCAACCGCATTAACGCGGGTTTTTATCGCCCTTGGGAGCCGCAAGCTTACAACTCGCTGCAACAATATATCCAACACCTGGATATGGTGGTGACTGAGGGTTTCGGATTTAGTCAAAAATCGGATACGCTAAAGGTGCAAATTGATACAGGCCTCATTAACCTCAATAAAAAGTACAAAAAGCAGATCCTGGTTACGCTTAATAATTACGACAATATAAAGGGGGGTTACGATGTAGCGGAAGTTGAACACATCTTCGCCAGCAAAAAGTTACGTACAGCGTTTATCAACAGCCTTGCCGATAAGCTGGATCATTACAAGTTCCAGGGAATAAATGTGGATCTGGATGATGTGAAGGACCGCAACAGCAAGCATTTCATTGCCTTTCAGAATGAGTTATACGCTACGATGCACGCCAGGGGTTTTCTGGTTACACAAAACGTTGTAGCAGAGGATGAAGAATATGACCTGAAGCGGCTACAGCATGTTAACGACTTTATATTTGTAATGGCTATAGATCAGCATTACGATGGCAGCAATGCGGGGGAGATCTCTAACCAGCACTGGGTAGAAGAAATTCTGGACAACGTATGCACTACTATCCCTAGCGAAAAGGTGATCCTTACTTTTGCCGCAGGTGGTTATGACTGGCCCGAGAATAGTATAGGAGTAGCAGCAGGTTATCAACAAGCATTAAGTACTGCGAAACAAAAGAAAAGTAAGATCATTTTCGACCCGGTATCGGCTAACCTCCATTTTAATTACCTTGGTAACGATGGTTTTAACCACATTATTTATTTTACCGATGCTGCTACCAATTTCAATATCATTCGCCAGGCAGATGACTGGGCAACCGGCGGCGTAGCATTATGGCGGCTGGGGGCGGAAGATCCCCGTTTGTGGACTTTCTTTCAGAAAAACCTGTCAATAGATTCACTTAAAAAAACAGGTGTTGATATTAAACGATTGACCACTGTTGGCCTTAATGACAAAATTGATTACGCAGGCGAAGGTGGCGAGGTGCTGGATTTGATAACCCAACCAGCTACGGGTAAAATTGATGTAAAACTGGATCCTAAAACCTTTACAATCACTAATCAGCAGTATATCGATCTGCCTTCCAAATACGTAATTCGCCGTTACGGCCTTAAACCGGGCAAAGTTGTACTCACCTTTGATGATGGTCCCGATCCGGACTTTACCCCGAGGATACTGGATATCCTTAAGCGTGAAAATGTGCCGGCATCTTTCTTCGTTGTTGGCTCTATGGCCGAGAAAAATATCCCGCTGCTAAAACGCATCTATGATGAGGGCTATGAAATTGGCAACCATACTTTCTTTCACCCTGATATTTCTACTGTAAGTATCGAACGGGTAAACCTCGAACTTAATTCTACCCGCAAGCTGATTGAATCTGTTACCGGACGCAGCACTATTTTGTTCCGCCCGCCTTTTAATGCCGATGCCGAGCCGCAAACGCGTGCTGAAGTTATTCCTGTAGCCGAAAGCCGCAGGCAAAGTTATATTACCATCGGCGAATCCATCGACCCATGGGATTGGCAGCCTGGCGTTACGGCAGACAGTATCGTTGCACGTGCCATTAAGCAAAAAGATAACGGATCCATGATATTGCTGCACGATGCAGGGGGCGATACCCGCGAAGAAACTGTAAAAGCGTTGCCGGAGATCATCCACTATTTTAAGAGCCATGGTTATAAGTTTACCACTATTGCCGATATACTTGATAAAACAAAAGATGACCTGATGCCATTGCCCACATCAGACGATAAAACTGTTTGGGGCCGGTTTTATGATGTGGCAATCGTAGGTTTTTTCTTAGGCAATAAATTTATTTTCTACCTATTTCTTTCGGCGATATTTTTGGCCATCGGCCGCATTGTACTCATTGGTATTTTAGCGGTAAGGCAGTTTTACGAAGACAAAAAGATCAGGGTTGAACCAACCGATCTGCCTGCGGTAAGTATTATAGTGCCAGCCTATAATGAAGAGGTTACTGCGGCTGCAACGATTGATAGCCTCTTGAAACTGGAGTATCCAAATTTCGAGGTGATCTTTGTGGACGACGGGTCAAAGGATAACACCTATGAAAATGTAAAGGCCGCTTACGAAAACCATCCACTGGTGCGTGTGCTTACCAAAACAAATGGTGGTAAAGCTTCTGCACTCAACTTTGGTATCAGTCATGCCAATAGCGATTACGTGGTTTGTATTGATGCCGATACCCAGTTGCGCAGTGATGCTATTTACCAGCTGATGAGTTACTTTACTGATGAGGAAATTGGTGCAGTAGCAGGCACCGTTAAGGTGGCCAACGAAACCAATATTGTTACCCGCTGGCAGTCGATAGAGTATATTACCGCTCAGAATATGGATCGACGTGCATTCGATCTGATTAATAGTATAACGGTAGTGCCGGGCGCTATTGGCGCGTTCCGCAAGTCGGCTATTTTTCGTGCCGGTGGCTTTACTTATGATACGCTGGCTGAGGATTGCGATTTAACTATGCGCATACTCAAATTAGGCTACATTGTAAAAAACAGCGCCGAGGCTGTTGCCTATACTGAAGCTCCCGAAACCTTGAATATGCTGTTGAAGCAACGTTTCCGCTGGAGTTTTGGGGTGATCCAAAGTTTTTGGAAGAACCGCGATGCGCTGTTCAATAAAAAGTATAAGTTCTTTGGGATGGTGGGCATGCCCAACATCCTGATCTTCCAGATTGTGTTGCCCTTGTTCTCCCCGCTGGCAGATCTGATGATGATCTTCGGTTTGCTTGGCGACAAGCCCGAAAAGATCATTGTATACTATGTATTATTCGTAGTAATAGATTTCCTTGTGGCCATTATTGCTTTTAAAATGGAGAAGGAAAGTTATAAGAAGCTCATTTACATTATTCCCCAACGTTTTATTTGGCGCCAGCTAATGTATTATATCCTCTTCAAGGCTATTCGTAAAGCAATGAAGGGTGAGTTAAGCGGCTGGGGCGTGTTGAAGCGAACCGGTAATGTAACGATAAAGAAGGAAGATCTGGTGGGAGATGAGTAGCGAAAAATGTGCAGATTTCAGCTGCGCAGAATTCAGATAATTAAGTTACAGATGTAGAATGAAGATTTTAGAATTGCAGTAAGAAGCGTAATTCTAAAATCCTCAAATCAGGTAAATCATAGTTTAAACAGCGCGTGAGCGGGTGATTGGAATTACTGCCCACGGTTAAAACTACGCGATCGACAAACCCGGCCCAATAGATATGCGCAAATTCAATAGAAATCAAACGGTCACTACTTTTACAGCGGATAGAAATTCAATTCGCAATCTCATCTGCAGACTTTTACACCTTAAGCCTGCACATCTAAATCCGCTCTATCAAACAAACCGCATAAGCCACAACACCTTCTTCCCGGCCTATAAAGCCAAGCTGCTCGTTCGTAGTGGCCTTGATAGATATATCCTCTACATCAATACCCGCTGCTTTGGCTATATTGGCCTGCATTACAGGGATGTGCGGATTGATCTTAGGCGCTTCGAGGCAAACCATCGCATCGATATTGCCTATTTGCCAGTTCTTCTCCGCCAGCAGGGCAACAACATGTTGTAGCAGAATAAGGCTGCTGATGCCTTTCCAGCGGTCATCCTTATTGGAAAAATGGAAACCTATGTCGCGCAGATTGGCGGCACCCAAGAGTGCATCGCAAATGGCATGAAGCAGCACATCTGCATCAGAATGTCCATAGGCACCGGAAGTATGTTCGAGGTTAACGCCACCCAAAATAAAAGGATGATCTTGCTTTAGCTGATGTACATCGAAGCCAAAGCCAACTTTAATTTTAGCCATATTGGTGAATAAGATTACCTGCTGCCGCCAAAACTGGCCGATAGGCTAAGCCTTAATGTATTGGCAAGCGGGCTGTTTTGCTGACTCGCCGCCAGGTAAGAAAAATCAAATTGATATGCTTGGTATTTTAGGCCCACTCCAAATGTTGCGTAGTGCCTGTTCCCCTTGTTAGGATTTTCGTAAAAATAACCGGCCCGCAATGCTATCAGGTTATTATACATGTACTCAATCCCCGGCGAAAGCGAATATTCTTTTAGCTCCTCGCTAAAACCACCCGGTGCATCACCAAACGATTGGAAAAAACCAGCCGGAACCGACACGTCATCATTTTTACCCGATACGATAGCGCCGTTGGCATCACGAATGGGAGGCGTGGGTACCAATAGCTTATTGATATCCAGGGTTGCAGTAAATTTGCTCGCCCCGTCTAATCGCCAGGTATTAGCCACCCCAAACTTTAAATTGGTGGGCAAAAAGTATTTAGTACCCGCATCGCTGTACGCAATTTTGTTACCTATATTGGAGATATGCAAACCAAACGCAAACACCGAGCTGTCGCCGTACGCTTTGTTGTAAAATAATGATACGCCCGCTGCTATTGCGTTACCCGCTTTATTTTGGCCTGCGCCACTGCCCGGTACAAAACTTCCGTTAGCAAAATTGGAGTATATGTAGCGCAGTGTTAAACCCAGGGAAAGGTTATTGCCAAATTTACGAGCAAACGATCCGTCTATTGAAAACTCATTGGGGCGGTATGTGCCTTGCTCATTTTGATTGTTATCAACCAATAATATACTGCCAAGGTTGAAATAGCGCAACGATGCACCGAAAGTATTGCGATCATCTATCTTGTGAGCATAGCTTAAATAAGTTAAGCTTACATCGGGCACCAAATGTCTTAACCAGGGGCTGTACGACAATGAAATATCGTCGTTGTTTTCCAGAAAAGCTAGTTTGGCCGGGTTCCAGTAGTTTGCATTCACATCAGGCGACAAGGCAACTCCGGCATCACCCATTGCTCCGGAACGGGAGTCTGGAGCTATGTTTAAAAATGGTACAGCTGTTGATATCGCATTAGAGGTACCGCCGCTCGAATTTACTTGCGCGGTAGCTACGGCTGGGATAGCCAATAAAATATATAGAGCAATTTTTTTAGTATAGGTACGCTTCATTGGGTGCAATTTAGTTCTAATTATTAAAATAATAAAACGGTGTCGTCGTTATGTGTTCGTTAAAAACCAATTATAGATCAATTTTATTGTAACAGATTAATTAAATAATACGTTTAAATAGGAGATACAGATTTACTTTTATAATAAATGATGGGTTATAGAACGATTTTATTGATTTTTATTAAATTTACCTCCTAATAGATTTTCTCAAGTATGAAAGCACTTTTTACTAATACTGCTTTAGTTTTGATGGGTTTAAGCACATTGCTAAGCAGCTGCAGTAAACGTCAACAATCAAGTAAAACAGGTTTAGCTTATAATGACAGAACCAATGGTGGTTATCTTCGTTTCAAACAAACGCACCCTACACCGGGCCCAGGACTTGTACCTATAGAAGGTGGTACTTTTGTATTGGGAGGCAGCGCAGATCAGGATGTTACTTACGATTATAATAATGTACGCCGGAGAGTAACTGTTCCCTCTTTTTATATGGACGAAACAGAGGTAAGCAACCAGGATTGGCTGGATTACCTGCACTGGATTAATATCACGTTTCCGGATGATGGAGAATTATATTACAATGCCCTCCCCGATACTTTAGTTTGGCGTAAACCTTTATCATACAATGAACCTTATGTAGAAAACTACCTGCGCCACCCTGCATTTCAGGATTACCCTGTTGTAGGCGTTAACTGGGATCAGGCACAGGATTATTGTATTTGGCGTACCGACCGTACCAACGAAAATATTTTACGTGCTACGGATATCATGACCAACTGGAAAACAGCTGCCGGTAAAAATGGCGCTCCTGCCGGGGGGTTAAAAGAACCCTTCAATACTGATATTTATTTAAACGGGCAGATTAAGGGAGCCGGTGTTGATGGTAAAAAAATGCCGTTAGATTTAAATCCAAATGCTAAAAATGCAAAAGCACGCCGTCCGGTTCGTTTAGAGGATGGTATTTTGAAGCAAGGATACCGCTTGCCATCTGAAGCCGAATGGGAGTATGCAGCCTTGTCGCTCGCAGGCAATACGACATTTGAAAATATTAATGATGGCAAAGTTTACCCCTGGAACGGGCTTGGCGTACGGTCGCCAAATGCTAAAACCCGTGGATTGATACTCGCTAACTTTAAGCGTGGCAGCGGTGACAACGCAGGTGTTGGCGGTGGCCTGAATGATAAGGCTGATATTACCGCACCGGTACGTTCTTATCAACCAAATGATTTTGGCTTGTATAACATGGCCGGTAACGTAAATGAGTGGGTAGCGGATACTTACCGCCAAACATCGTTTGAAGAAGTGGAAGATTTTAACCCTTTCCGTGGTAACGAGTTTACCAACAAACGTCTATCTGATCCTGTAAAAGGAATCTATGCGAAAGATAAATATGGCCGTCCTATCAAGGATCCGTCAAAATCTAATAAAAAGCAAAAGTACAGTGATATGATTGCCCAGCAGCAGGGAATTAACGCAGCAGCGGCTGCCGGTAATGCACCAACCGTTGGTGGTACAAAACCATCACTGCCAACTACGCCACAAACCATTAAATACAGCGGCAGAGCTTACAACCCGGATTTCCGCGGTGAAAACGATTCTGTAAATACTGTTTTGTACGGTACTACCACTTTGGTTAATGATCACAGTAAAATTTATAAAGGAGGATCTTGGAACGATCTGGCTTACTGGATGAACCCAGCAACCCGCCGTTTTATGGATGAGGACGAGGCAAGTGCCGAAGTTGGTTTCCGTTGCGCCATGACAATGGTAGGTGCACCAGAAATTCATCCGGAAGGTAAACCACACCTGCCGGTAAAAAAGGCTAAACAATTTAAGCCGACTAGATAATTATAAAATTTAAAAATTTACAAAGCCGCTCCTTTAAAGGGCGGCTTTTTTATTGTTGTGAACTTTTTGACACCGACTCGCAACAGAAAATAATCAAAGCTATGAGTTATTTTGTCTGATTAAGTTTCGGTACACCTTAGTTATTTAAATCGGTAATGTGAACCAAAATGTGCTTCCTGTACCTAACTCGCTTGTAACACCAATCTCTCCGCCATGTTTCTTTATTATTTCCGACGAAATATATAATCCTAAACCAAGCCCGGTGTATAACTTTCCTTCATGGCTTACGCGGTAATACCTGTCAAACAGATATGGCAGTTGCTGCGGTGATATTCCCGGCCCGCTATCCGTCACTGAGATTTTAGCATTATTGCCCAGGCGCTCTACTGTGAGGTAAATATCTTTTGAATCGGGCGCATATTTTACGGCGTTATTCACCAAATTCACAATCACCTGGTCTATACGCTGCTCATCGGCATGGATCTGCAAATGTTTTTCTCCCTCTACAATTAAGTCATATTTGCCCGCTATGCGCACATGGCTGCAACAACCATTCAGCATTTCCGCCACTGTAAAAGTCGTTTTGTTAATGCTAAGCTGTCCTTCGGTTATACTGTTTGAGTTGAGCAGGTCATCAATCAGCGCGCCCATTTTTTCCATGCTGCGATAGCTTTGTTCTATAAGCCGGGTATGCATGTGTGTAAAAGGTTTGTCTTTCATCCTGTCAAGGAGTTGCAGGGAAGCCTTTAAACTGGTCACCGGCGTTTTTAACTCGTGACTGGCAATGCTGATAAACTCGTCTTTTTGCTGTTCCAGTCGATGCTGAACGGTTATATCGGTATTGGTGCCAAGCCAGCTTACTATTTGCCCTTGCTCATCTTTGGTGGGGACAGCTTTGGATAAAAACCATCGATACTCTCCGTCTGCGCCCCTAATAGGGAACGTGTCTTCCCAAATCTCGCCGGTATTGAAATGATGTTTCAGTTTTTTAACCACGCGATCAATGTGGTTGGGATGGTGTACTTTTTGCCAGCCCCACCCTTGCATCTCCTCCAGGGATGTACCAGTATAATCAAACCAGCGGCGGTTGTACCAAAATATATCCCCGGTTTGGTCCGCCATCCAGGCTAGCTGGGCTATATTGTCTGTGATAAGCCGGAACTTGTGTTCTGCAGATTCCAGTTCTTTGCGGGCCATAACCTGTTTGGTTATATCGCTGTTCAATCCTATCATTTTTACGATGTTGCCATCAGTATCAAACTTAGGTTTACCGTGGGCGCTTATCCAATGAACAGAGCCATCGGGCCATTGTACTTCGTATTCTCCTCTGTAGATAGTTTTGTTTTCAATTGCTGATGTTACCAGTTTCTTTATGTCAGCGCGATATTGCGGCAACATGCTTTCAAAAAGGTCGGGATAATTAAAATCTTCATCGGCTGTTCTGCCATAGTTATTTTTAAATTGCTCCGTACTGTTCATTATCCCGGTAGCCCAGTCAACTTCAGTGGCTCCCAGCGAGCCTGCTTCAAACGCCATCTGCAACCGCTCATTAAAATCGCGAAGCGCTTGTTTGGCCTCTACTTGTTCCGTTACTACGGTAGCTATCAGCATTATGCTATCCACCTCGTTATCCTGATTTTTTAGCGGGTGGTAAACAAAATTTAAAAAGACATCCTCTAGCTGGCCGTTTTGTTTTAGCGAAGCTTTGATCTCGTTCCCAACAAATGGGGTTCCGGTGTTGTAAACATCATCCAGCCATTTTAAAAATTGCTGGCCTTCCAATTCGGGAAGTGCCATAGTCAGCGGCATGCCTAAAACTGAACCTGTTTTGCCCCATATTTCCAGAACGCGTTTGTTCGCAGCTTCTATAACCAGATTCCGGCCGGCCATCACAGCTATTGCTACAGGGGCATCATCCAGCAGGTAACGCAGTCTTGCCTCGGCAGTATTTAAGTTAGCTACCAACGCCTCCAATTCCTTTTGAGACAGATCAAGCACTTCATTAGTAGCCGCCAATTCCTCATTCACGTTAGCCAAATTGGCAACGGTTTCGGTAAGCTCATCTCTCGAATGCCTTAACTCTTCGTTAGCTAAAGTCAATTCTTTTTTCATTTCTGCTTCGCGCTGCCCGTGAAGATATTCTTTTGTAACCTCTGTTGCCACTACAATTACCTCACTTACCTCACCATTATTACTCTTGACAGGTTTGTACCGGGCATTAAAATATCGATCTTCAGTAAGGCCGTTTTCGGTAACAATGGCCTTAACCGCATACCCCGTTTCTTCATTGCCAGATTCAAAAATCCCCTGTAACCGATCAACGAAAGGGTCGCCGGTTATTTCCGGCCGGGCTTCCAGCAAGGGTTTGCCTACTACCTCTTCCGTTTGCCCCCACAATTGCAACATCGCGGCGTTAGCCTGTTCGATAATTAAATGCTCACGGCCATAAATAGCAATTGCTACAGGCGCCTGGCTAACCAGATCGCGGAAACGGTTTTCGCTCTCGATTAGCAACCTGTTAGCAGTTTCCAGCTGGTCTACCTTCCGGCGCAACTCCAGCTTATCCATTACCTGGCTGGCTACAATTTTTAAAGCATTTACCTGGTCTGCAGTGAGCTGGCGTGTTTCGGTATCAATAACGCATAGCGAGCCCAGCTCATACCCTTCTTTATTGATCAGCGGGACACCTGCGTAAAAAACAATATGCGGGTCTCCGGTTACCAGCGGGTTACTGGCGAAACGGCTATCATTAGCAGCGTCGCCAACGATCATGATCGGCTCTGGAGATGCAATAGCGTGCGCGCAAAAGGAATGCTCTTTTGCTGTTTCGGCAATTGGGAGCCCTTTGCGGGATTTAAACCATTGGCGGTCTTTATCCACCAAACTTACTAACGCAATGGGCGTGTGGCAAATAACAGATGCAAGTGTAGTAAGATCATCGAAATCTTTTTCTGCCACCGTATCCAACACATGGTAAGAGTGCAGCGCATTTAGGCGCTCTGCTTCATGTGGCAGTTGGGGAACCGAACCAGGGGAGTTTGCTATCGTTTCGGAAGGGCCTGTATTCATTGTTATTAAATAGGATGGGCAAAAACAGTTTAAAAATAAAATATTATCTGTAAAAACTTGTGACGTAATACTTCAGTAGAACCATAACTACTGAAAGCAACTTTCGTTTGCATTTATCAACGGGCAATTATAGTGTCCGATGCATCGGATCTAGGGAATTTAATTGATCCGCAAATGCAGTCGCCTGAGTAATGTTTCAAATTTCAGTCATTGCAATTATTAAAATGCCCATGCTCTGCATCTGCTTCGCGAGCTAAATGATGTATTTGATGCGTGTCAGGATGGATTCCTAACTTGTTAATATTCAGGAAAATGTTAACAAATATATTACGTTAATATAATGTTTAAGCGATACATAATCGCTTATTTTTATAGACCGTAAAAAGGTCAGAAATAAAATTCACTTAAAATCAAATTTTATGACCTGGAGAAAATTTAGCGGAGAGATTATTCAAACCCCCATTTTAGAAGAGGTAGAGGCAGCCATAGAGCGCGAAGCAAACTTGGGCAACAAACTAAAAGTTTGCATCGGTACCGATTCGCAGGTAAAAGGCTCGGTTACCGATTTTGCAACGGTTATTGTTTTTATCCGGGAGCAGCGCGGCGCCTTTATGTTTATTCATCAGGACCGCACTTCGCAAAAAATGAGTATCAAGGAGCGTATGCTGCACGAAGTACAAAAATCTATTGATATTGCCTACAAACTTTGCGATCTGCTTGACCTTTACGACGTAGAGCTGGAAGTACACGCAGATATCAATACCAACCCAATGTTCAAAAGCAATGCTGCGCTGCACGAAGCAATGGGTTACATACTTAGCATGGGTTTTGTATTTAAAGCGAAGCCGGAGGCATTTGCAAGTTCCTGCTGTGCCAATAAGATGGTGCAATAGCGAATCTGCAGGCGTGCATTTTTAGTTGTACAAATGATAGAAGCACTAGCCTGCAGTATAAATGCTGTTAAGTATACTTGTATCAAAGTATACCATATGCCTATCTGTAATTTGCACATTTGCACATCTAACAGTATCTTACCGGCGTAAACCAACAAAACTACCATCATGAAAATTGCTATGCTTGGCTCGGGCTTTATTGCGCGTTTCTACGCCGATTCCCTTGTGGGCCACCGACGCTCTGATACGCTGCACGCGGTATACGGCCGTAATATTGATAAAGCTAAACAGTTTGCTGCAGATTATAAGCTGCCCTTTTATAGTACCGACATGGAGGAGGTGATCAACAACCCCGAAGTGGATGTTGTGGTGATTGCCTTGCCGAATGATCTGCATTTGGGGGCCGTGCTGGCTTGTGCAAGCGCCGGCAAGCATGTGTTGTGTACTAAACCGCTTGGGCGTACCGCTGCCGAGGCTAAGCAAATGCTGGATGCTGTAGAAGCTGCGGGTATTATGGGTGGCTACCTGGAGGATCTTTGCTACGGGCCAAAGTTCCTGAAATCATTGGCAAGTGTTAAGGCGGGGGCACTTGGCCGAATATTATGGGCCAAAAGCCGCGAAGCACATCCCGGCCCGCACAGTAATTGGTTTTGGAATAAAGAACAAAGCGGGGGAGGAGCCATCGTAGATCTGGGCTGCCATTGTATTGAAATTGCTCGAAGCTTTATAGGCAAGGATATTCGCCCGGTTGAGGTAATGTGCTGGGCCGCCACACAAGTGCACCCCATTGATGCGGAAGATAACGCTATAGGAATGGTAAAATATGCTAACGGAGCCATTGGCCAGTTTGAGGTAAGCTGGTGCTTCCGTGGCGGTATGGATCTGCGTGATGAAGTAATGGGTACGGAAGGCACCATTTGGCTCAACAACTTCCTGCGTACGGGATTTGATATGTTCAGTACCGGTAAGGGCGGAGGTTATGTGGCCGAAAAAGCTGAAAGCAGCAGCGGCTGGCTGTTTCCGGTAGGAGATGAAGTGAATGAGCTGGGCTATAATCACATGTTTACCAACATGTTTGAAGCCATCGAAGAAAACCGCCCTCCGGCTGAATCTTTTTATGATGGTTATGTGGTGAATGCCATTATAGATGCCGCGTATGCTTCTGCAAAAAGTGGTGCCTGGGAACCTGTACAGATTGCGGACTGGCGCGGCAGCGTTGATACGAAAATAGCAACCGAATTTGCCAGTTATGATGAGCATTATTACCTTATCAAAGAAGAGATACTGCCGCATGGCGATAAAAAACTGATCCTGAAAGACAAGAGCAGCGGTGAAGTTGTTGTGAGAGATATTTAACAAAAGCGCAAGAGCCCCCAGCCCCAAGATGCATCGCATAGCAGAAAATTAAATTAAGATGAACAGAAGAGATTTCATATATACAGGCGGCTTATTAGCAGCGTCATCTGCGGCCGCATCTGCCCGTGCCCTAAAGATTGGTCATGAAAAGCCGGCGCTGGGCATCCAGCTTTATATGGTGCGGGATGAGATGCTGAAAGATACTCCCGGCACCTTGAAGCAATTAGGGGCTATGGGCTACACTCAGCTAGAAAGTTACGGCGGAGACAAGGGTATTTATTGGGGAATGACAAATAAGGAATTTAAAAAGCTGGCGGAAAGGTATGGGCTACAACTGGTATCCAGCCATCATAATGCCGCCACCCCTGCCGAATTTGAACGGATGGCTGCACAAGCTGCCGAGATAGGCATGAAATACCTGATATGGCCCTGGATTGGACCGCAAAAATCTATCGAACCCTTTAAACGTGCTGCTGACGAATTCAACGCAAGGGGTGCAATATGCAAAAAGCATGGATTGCGGTATGCATACCATCCCCATGATTATCCTTACAAGCCGGTTGGAGGTCAGTTGCCCCTGGCAGTGATCATGGATAACACCGACCCTTTGCTGGTGGATTTTCAAATGGATGTGTACTATACGGTAACCGAGGGCTTCAACCCTTATGAATATCTAAAAAAATATAAAGGCCGCTTTAAGCTAATGCACATGCGCGATGTCTTGAAACACCGGCTACCTAAAGGCAGTGAAGAAGAATCTGCCTGCGATCTCGGTGAGGGGATCATTAACTTCCCAAAACTCATACCGGCAGCACAGGACAGCGGCGTAAACTATTTTTTCATCGAACAGAGCCGCTATTACCGGGAAACACCACTGCACAGTGCAAAAAAAAATGCCGCATACTTAAAAGCAATGCGGCAAATATAAAGGTTAGGTTGGTTGCTATAATATCATTATAAAAGATAATACTTGAAAAACTTTTGGCCATATTCTCCCCAATCCTTCAAAGCTTTGGTGAGCGTAGCATTTAAGCCTGCATGAGTAGTGGCTTTGCCTTTTAGCGGGGCTTTCACTGTAGCTTCGGGTATTGGGGTTTCGGTTACTTTCGTGGCAAACCAGGTTACGTTCTCATGTGGCAAAGCCAGGCCTAAGATCATCCCGGGCAAACCGGTAAATGATTCGGGGCCACCCGAAACTGGAATTTCATCAGCATAAAATGCCACTACGTAAATAGAATCCATCACCACCGCATTAGCGCGTCTGCAATTATAACCTGCTATCTCGCGGGTTTCATCTGTTATCTTCCAGTTGATCTTACGTGCCGTATCCTTAACTAAAAAAGTCTCTTCAAAAACCTTTTTATTTGTTGTGCTCAGGTTTGAGTTCAGATCTGTATAAATAGTATTGATCTGCTGGGTAAGCGGGTTTTCGCTAAACCAACTGTTTGACGGGGGCACCTCGTTTATTATCGGTGCATACAAGGTTTTGTTACCCGCAAATGTCAGGGTGTTTTGCAGCGTTGTAAATTGCGGCTGATTTTTTTTGTACTGCTCAAAGGCGGGGCCGTACCAGCTTTCATTATCGCTGTTGATCATTTTTTTAATAACGGCATACATATTCACCTTTTTTTCATAGGTAATGGTGCCTTGGGTAGTAAAATGTGCATTTTGTGCCAGCAGGCTGCTGCTAAACAATGCAATAATGGATAGGATTAATAGCTTTTTCATATGGTTATTTTTTTGCAGGCGCTCCTCCGCCAACTTTGTTAAAATCCCAGCTAACTGTAAATAAAAAGTAGCGTTTAATGGTGGTGTACCGGCTTTCGCTGATATACTGGCCGTTGGCGCTGCGCTCGAACCCTGAGTTCTGATTAAGCAAGTCGTTTCCGCTGATTATAAATTTCAGGTTATCAGCCTTAAAGAAAGATTTGGTGATGCTTGCGTTAAGAATAGTTTGTCTGAAATCGGTAGCGAACGATTGTGTAGCTGCCTGGTATTTATAATTAGCATCAGATCCAATCTGGATCTTACCCGGCAGGTAAAAATAAACCCTACCGTCGGCTGTAAAGCCGTAGCCATTATTATTTCGCTCCGGGTTTAATGATGACTGACCTTTGGTATAAGTTGGCCCGGCAGAAAAGCTGAAATTAAACTTCTTCTGCACATATTTACTTATTCGGAACTGGCCGCTAATAGTGTTTGATGTGGTTTTGTTTTCTGCTCCGTTTTTAATGCTATAGTAAGTGCTCCCGTTTAAATCGGCACTCAATCCGGCGTTCAAAAACAAAACCTTCCTGTCCATATATAGGCCACCGTAGTAGTTGCTCGGTTTTTTACCTGGCAGATTGAGGTATTGAATAGTGTTTTTGCCCGAGGTATCCGTATTGATACTATTTACGATAGGGTTGGTTGTGTAAGCGTAAGATCCATAAAAACCTATGTTTTGCTCGGTTAAAACTTTATAAGAATAATAGTTTAATGAAAAACGGTTGGTGAACGATGGGCGCAGCGATGGATTACCGATGGTTATATTTAATGGATCGTTATTGTTACGAATAGGCTGGATCTGATCTAACGACGGCTGCTGCGGGTTGCCATTGTACCTTAAATTGAAATTACCTTGCGTAGAAAATTTATATTGATAGCTGGCCGTAGGGTTCCAGTTGGTGAAATTTCGCTTATAAACGTTGCCGGTTTTCAGATCAACTTGTTTAAAGCTAACATCAGATACCTTTGTGCCAAAATTAATCGTTTGTTTGCCTCTTTTGTAGTTAAAAATGGCTCCGCCCTGGTTAGCAAGCTGGTTAAACTTATAGTTGCTGGAAAGCGAATCCACCAGTACGTTATAAACGTTAGGAGCAGACTGATCAAACGACCTTCGGTCGGCGTGGCTGTTGTTAAGGTTGATACCGTAATTTAAAACAACCGATAAGAATTTATTAAATGGCTCGGTATAGGTTATATTAGTTAAAAGTTTATTGCTGGTAATGTCATTTGTTTTTAGCTGGTCTATAACACGTGTGCTATCCAATACGCCGCCTTTGTAGTAATCGGTTGTTGCATTCAAAAAACCGTTTGCTTTGCTTTCATTGGTACCCGCGTTAATATTTACCGAAAAAGTCCGGCCGGTTTTCTTCAACTTTTTGTTGTAAAAAATCGAAGCATTGTAGATCTGACCGTTTGCGTCATTGCTTAGTCGCCGGTTTTGCGTGTTGAGTAAAGTGTCGTTTTGTAAGCTGCTGGAAACATCGGTTGTGCGGGTGCGGGAGTTTTTAACCGTACCATCCAGCGTTATTTTTAAATTGGAGGTTGAATCAAGCTTTACCTGGTACATCCCATCCAGCTTTTGCCTGAACATATAGTTATTAAAACTATCGTTAGAGGTGGTGCGGAGCGATCTTCCCGGCAAATCATTTTGCGTGATGTTGCTGTTGGTTCCGTCAACTTCCAGCGAACCTGCCTTATAATTCGTATTGATTGATTTTTTATCACCATCAAACTTATTATCGAAGTGTAACCCACCGGTATAGGCAAGCGGGATACCGCGGCCACTGTATCTGCCGTCAAATGAATCGAGATCGTCTCCGCCGCCGCCAAAGAAAAATACATCTCCGTTATCGCCAAATTGCAAACCGTCTGATGTACCCAGCTTGTTGTTATCTTCCCATCCTAAACCGGTTTTCCCAGTGTTGCTTATGGTAGCGTAAGCCGCGTATTTCTTTTTACCCTGAAACTTGTTGAATAGGCCCTGGCCTTCGTAGTAACCATCAGTACCTATACCGCCATTTAGTTTCCCAAAATAGCCGTTCTTTTTGTCTTCTTTTAATTTGATGTTGATGGTTTTTGTCTTCACGCCATCATCAATGCCGGTAAAAGTGGCCTGGTCACTTTTTTTATCAAAAAGCTGAACCTTATCCACCATATCGGCCCGGATGTTTTTAGTCACCAGTGTGGGGTCGTCCCCAAAAAACTCTTCTCCGTCTACCAGTACTTTAGGTACCGTTTGGCCCTGCGCCGTTATTTTGCCATCCTTATCCACCTGTATTCCGGGTAGTTGGCGCAATAAGTCCTCCACTTTAGAATTGGGTTCAATTTTGAAGGCTTTAGCGTTGTATTCTGTTGTATCGCCTTTTATTTTGATGGCGGCTACGGTTCCTTTTACAATCACTTCCTTTAATAACCGCGACTTTAGTGCCATGTTGATGTTACCAAAGGTGTGATCGGTATGCAAAGAATCCAGTGTGAATTTTTCTACGTAATCTGCATAATCCGGGTAAGTAACCAACAAGATAAAACTTCCGTTACCCAGGTTGCCAATCTCAAAAGCCCCGGTGGATGAAGCGCGGCTGTACCTGCGTAAGGTGGAATCTTTTGCATTTAACACGCTTACCGAGCTATTTACCAGCTTTACATTAGTAACAGAATCGCGAATGGTGCCTTTTACAAAAAAAGCTTTTTGGGAAAAGGCAGAGAATGAGCAGACACAAAAAAGTAGTAGTAAGGTAAATTTAATTTTCATATGGATGGTTTAGTCAGTGGCTAAGATATAACTAAAATCTTAGTGATAGGAATTCCATAAATGTTAAATTGTGTTAAAATCTGCCTTTGGATTGTTGTATAGCAATATTGTTACTAAAGTTTTACAATTTTGCCTTTGTACAAAATTGTTCCATTAAGGCTAATGGTGCTGATGTAGGTGCCGGGTATGAGGTTTACCGGGATGGCGTTTTGCAGACCGTTAAAGGTTTTTGAAAGGCGCAGCAAACCCATTGTATCATACATTTTAAACTCGTAAGTATTAAGTTCGCCGGCAAGGATGTTCACCTGGGTGTATACCGGGTTAGGGTATATCGTAAATTGATTAGTTCCTAAAAGCACTGCGCTAGCCAGCTCAGAATAAATAGTTTGTCCATCATTGCTATTGATCTTAGCCCGATAGTAATTTATGCCATTTTTTGGATCAGGATCAGTAAATTGATAGTTGAGGGAATTATCTACGGATGTTGCCCCAATGGTTTTATAGATTGCTGCGCCGGTTTGTTTTTCCCAGGTGATATCTTTCAAATTTAATACGCTGCCTAATGATAAGGTAAGCAGAATTTTGCTGTTGGTAGTAATATCTGCAAGCAGCGTTTTCACATAACAGCCCACGCCCTGCGCTGTTGCGTCAATAGTAAAACTCTTTAAGCCTTCAAAGCCATTTCCAAGGGCACTTACCGCAAAATACTTTGAGGCTTGTTGTTGTGCGGGGATAATTACAGAAGTATCTTTTACGGTGATTAAGGATTGTAAAATATTATCCTTAATGGTGTAAACATTATAGTACAGTGCCCCGGGCTGCGGGCTCCAGTGCAGCAGGGTCCTATCGGTACAATTAAAGCCGACATTTAAACTTAAGGGTTTTGTTAAAGTAAATTCCGGGCTGAGATAGTCTTCCCCATTTATAGTCATTTTTAAGATCGCCTGACTAAAACTATCTGGTGCCGACCACTTGTAGAAGCCACCCGCTAGTACTACGTTTTCTATCGGCTGCCACGTATTACCGTGATCATAACTTACGCTTAATTTTCCGCCTGATGTGCTGTAGTAACTTTCCCAGCGAAGGTAATTGTCCTCGGCAGCAAAAAGCTGGTTATTGCCTGATGGGTAGGTCCATTCAAAATGATTGGCTTGTTTAGTTTGATATGCCACATGGTATGTCTGTGTACCATTACTCACCCTGCCGGCATTTACAACAATAGTATAGACACCCGGCGGGGGGGTGGTTAAGGTAACCTGCTCAGTATTGTTGATGGTATCCTTTTTTCTGATGGCGGGTTGTTGTAGGGAATCAGTATTTGGATAACTGCTCAGCGTCCAGGGTAAAAAGTTAACGCCTGCGGCTGTTTTTACCGAAAGGTCAAGATCGTTTATTAATGCAAAAGGGGCATTTAACGAGGCCGGCGGATCGTTCCATGCTAATGAAACCTTTAACATGCCGCAGTTTGGCGGCACGGTTATCAGGTAAGTCTGTTGCTGCTGATTCTTCAAAACGCCGGTTTGAAAACGGCCGTCGGTGATCGTTCTCATGGCTTCAAGCGCATTGAGCTTGCCATAACCGGTTTTAAAGTCAACCGCAGGCAGGCCAAGATCATCTGCCGAGTTGATGAGTACACTTTTTAGCAGTGCACTCGCAGGCATCCGGTGATATTGCTTTTTGTAAGCCTGCTGCAGCAAGGCAATGGTGCCTGATGTTAAAGCCGCGGCGCCAGAGGTTCCGTCTTCACCATCTGCCACAAGTTCAGGCTTTACCCTGCCGTCGTAGGTGGGTCCGGACGAACTTAATGCTTCAGTTACATTGGTTCGCCCTGTGCCACCTGCAACCAATACGTTTTTTGCCTGTTTAAATGTACCTGAGAGATTGGCCACGCCCGTAACGCCGTTGTATAAACCGTCTGCCGGGGTGCTTGTACCAATATTGCCAGAGGAGAATACATGAACGAGGGTGTCATTTTCAAAAAGTTGTTGATCATATGCCAAGGCTTCTATACCATAATAATTTTCAATCCCGGTACCATAGGAATGATTTTGCAGGCTGATATGGAAGTTTGTGAAGTATGAATTACTATCCGGCAGTAGCCGTGCAAAATCAGATGAAGTAAATTTGACTGCAGGCGCCGCACCCAACCCTTTGATATAGGAGTTGCCGTTGCCGCCCAGCAATGTAGCCATAATGTTGGCATGGCTGGATGTATTGGCTGATTTTGCCGCCGCCCCAAATGAACGCCCTAACAAATCAAGGTCGCTGTCATCATAGCTATCTTCTTTTAGGCTCACATTGATTCCCGCTCCGTTTATTCCCGGAAATTTATCTGCAATGGCCGAAATCGCGTTTACGCCAAGATCAAGGTTTGGTATTGAAAGTTCTGCATACGCTTTACGCACCGGTGTGGCAAAAGTGATATTACCATCGTTTAGCAAAATTGGCAGTTGGCTCAGTCTTATCTTTATCGTAATATTATTTCCACTTACAGAACTGATATCTGCAAAACGGGCAATTCTATCCACCACACCTTTGTTTATTTGCTTTACAACTAGTGTGATCAGTTTTTTGCTGTTGGGTTTGCTGATAGTTAAGCCTGCTAAATCATCGGTTGCTTTCCACAAGCTACTAGCATACACCGCACTGCTGATACTTTCATCGGCAACAATGTTTTTTGCAGATGATACAATATATAAGTTTAGGGAAAGCCTTTTTACGATTTGGTAACCCGTTAACGGGCGTAGCGCGCCGCCTTTGAAATTTACAATGTAGTAGTGTATTGAATCCGGCGCTGATGTATTGGTAGTTTCTTTTGCCGCATAAACATTCGTAATAACCTCCTCTTGCCTGCGTGATTGTGCAGAGCAAAAGTTAATGCTTATAAGGAGTACAAACAGGTAAATACTGTTTTTTATCATGTAAATAGCTGACAGATACGGGGAAGTGCCTACTCCCCCGTATTTGTAAAATTAACATTGTAAACGTTATGTGGTTTAGTAAAGGTAATTTAAAGCTATTTTATCATTAGTATTAAAGGTGCGGTCGCCGCCGTTTGAGCAGGCTAGCATCCATGAATTTGCATCAGCTGCAGATGGTGTACCCGGAATCTGGATAGCACCAACATTTGAAGCGCCCTCGTTAGTTGCCGTGCCGCCGCAGCTATAAGCTCGATTAAAGTAATCGGTATGGCGGAAACCTATGCAATGGCCCATTTCGTGCTGTAAAACTGAAGTTAAGTAGTTTACATCCGGGTTTGAACCATAGGCTTGCGCATTGGTATTCATCTTGATCTGGCTGTATGGATTGCCTTGTTTTGTAGGGAAACCTGATGAACCCAATGTGATGTATCCACCGCTTGCTGCTTCATTAAACCCAATGATCTGAATTTGACCGCCACTGCTCACGTATTGGAATTTAAGGGTTAAGTTGAGCGCATTGTACCTGGCAATTGTATTTTGAGTAGCTGTAGCATATACAGTAGGTAAGTTTGAGATGGATACCGTTACCGTTCTTGGTAAGTTTTTTACCAGGTTGGTGGTTCGGTACTGCTCAGATTCTGCAATACGTAAAACAGGGCTGATAGTCGTTTCCGATAGGTTTTCATCCGTTAGTAAAATGTCGCCTTCTACCAGGTAACCACCGCTTACTTTATGTACATCTTCGGTGCTGAAGCCCATTGTTGAAATGCTTTGAAGTGTTTGGGCGGATACTTCGCTTTTTGCTGCGGGAGCAGTTTCAGATGTGCTGGAGTTTTTTTGGCAGGCTAACAGTAATGTTGATAATACTGCTACGGATAAACCGGTCCTGAATAAAGAATTTGTTTTCATGTAGTGTGTTTTAATGGATTAAGTGAGTGAATTATTTTTTCGTAGTCGACTGGCCAGTCTTAACTATGAATACGTAAGGTCGAAAAATAAAGTTACTATTTATTAACAAATAATTAATTTGTTGATAAATAGTAACTAATTATCAATTTCTCACAACCATTTTGTTTAACCGCTAGGCAAGGGGTTAAAAGGGAGGAAATATACAGACTCATGAAAAGCCTGTATATTTGGTATAATTATTAACCCTTGTAGGTGAAGGGGCTTTTGAAGCTGTTAAAGTCGGGTAGCACCAAGTCTTTTGCAGAAAGCACAGCCTCCCGTTCATCAATGCCCCAGCCAATAGCTAGTTCCGGATCATTCCAGATTACGCCGGTTTCAGAATCCTTATCATAATAGTTAGTTACCTTGTAAGTGAAGATCGTGTCATCCTCTAAAGTAACGAACCCGTGCAGGCAGCCGGGCGGGACCCATAATTGTAAATGATTGGCAGCAGTAAGTTCAACCGCCACATGCCGGCCATATGTTGGTGATCCCACGCGTGCATCAACAGCAATATCCATTACGCTGCCTTGCAGCACACGTACTAACTTACCCTGCGCAAACGGATCGGCCTGGGCATGAAGTCCCCGTACCGTTCCTTTCTGCGAAAAGGATTGATTGTCTTGCACAAAATCGGCATCAATACCAATTGCTGCCAGTGTTCTTTTACTGTAGCTTTCGTAAAAGTAGCCTCGGTCGTCTTTAAATATTTTTGGTTCCAGTATTAAAACGCCTGGAATAATGGTTTGAGTAACGGTCATATTTTTGATTAGTCTACAGTTTTCATTACAGTGTTAAACAGAACAAATCTTTCTGCAAAACGTTGCTGATGAGCATCCTGAAACTTGAAAAGGTGCTCGCGGTAATACTCCTGGAATTTTTCCAGTGTATCTGCCATGTATTGTACGCAATAGGTTACTCCATCATTGGGCGAATCCATAATGGTTAAAATCTGGTGGGATGCAAAGCAACCGGTTGCCATAATTGCTGGCACCTGCACTTCTTTTATCCATGCAAGCCATTCCTGTTCTACGGTATCTTCCAGGATAAAAGTCTCGTTATAAATAATCATGATGCAAAAGTAATAAATGATTTCACCGATTAATGAGTTTTTAAGATTTCACGGGAGTAAGCGCCTTCGCTCGTGTTTAAACTAAAAGAAGCTGAATGAGCGCATTAGAGGGTAATTACCTGGCGGGCAAATGATTTTTATGTTGATTCTCTTCAGAAATTTAGATAATCACTTTTCGTCTGTCTTCGATAGGGGATAATAGAATTGTGACAAGTTAGATTATCACATTTTTCTGCTGCAGACATCATTTAAGACGGCTCGTTCTTATCTCCCCTTAACAGCCTAAAACGTTTACGGGCATCATTTAACCATAAACTGCCGGGATAATCGGTGATGATCTTTTGATAATAGGTTTGAGCGAGGATAGCATTATTGAGTTGGTTTTGATACAAATCGCCCAGCATAAATACGGCATCATCGGCCCAAAGATCATCCGGGTGCTTTTCCACAATTTGCTTTAACAGCGCCACAGCGCCCTCGTAGGATTTTTGCTGGAGCAGAATTTTTGTTTTAGCCATTAAAACATCAGCAGCAAGGGTACCGGGATAAGTTTTAGTCAGGCTATCCAATGTTAATATCGCCTTGCCGGTTTGTTCGGCAAATATCAGCAGATCTGCACGCGCGTACCTTTTTAAAGCCGTACCGCTGCTATCAATAGCCAGGTTGTCAGATATCAATAACGACAGATTCAGCGCGTCGTTGGCTATTAGTTGAGTTGTGGCTGCTTTTAAGATATCAAGTTGCCTGCGGCTCCAGTTAAAATCACCGGTGTAATATGCCAGTTTTGCGTTTCGCAGCAAAGCATCCTGGCCGATGGCAGTATTTGGATTGTCTTTTTCCACCTGGCTGTACAAAAGGGTGGCATCCCAGGGTTGGTTATTTAGCAGGTAAATATCCCCAAGGTCTAGCTTGCAGGCGGCGAAGAGGCTGGCACGAACGTCTTTAATAGTAATGGCACTTTCCAATAAAGCCTGCGCATCTTTTAATTTGTGCAACTTAAATGCCTGCAGGCCTGCGAGCTTTTGCATCGCAAAAACAGTACTTCGGTTGCGGCCAAATTCGGTAAGCAGGCTTAAATAATCCTGTTCCAGGCTCAGCAAATCGGCTGCGGTGTATTTGCCGGCCGTAATCTTTACATTTTTAGTATTGATCAGTTCTATTTTCGCCGAGATATAATTTGGGTTGTCTTTCCCTTTGCTTAAAAGGTATTCGTAGCCACGGATCGCGGCGTCATAAGCCAAATTGCCGATTAATGTAGCGCATAGCTCGTAGATATTACTTCCATCGTCGTTTTGGCGTCGACTTAGTGCAATGGCTTGGTTCAAAGCCTGGTCGAAATCCTTTTGTTGCAGATATTGCCAGGTAAGCAGATTTACATACACTACTTGCTGCGGGTCTTTCTGGATCCTTTTCAAAAGTGCAAATTTCAAAATATCGTAATCAGCATTACCTTCATAAACATTGGCGAGCATACTTTCTGCCTGGCTGATAAACGTAGGGTTAGACGGTAGAAAATTAAGGTATTCGTCAGTTAGCCCGTTTTTATCGCGTTTATAGCGGTACAGGTTAATCAAATCAAACGAAAATAACGCGTCATTATGCAATATTTTGCGCCCCTGCAAAAATATCCTTACCGCATAATCAGCATTGGCATTTTGGTAGAATTGTGATGCTATAATAGCAATTTCATTTTGGTCGGCTGGCAGGATTTTTATCAGTCCGTTGTAAATATCTTCGGCTTTGTCCGCATTACCCTGCTGCGAATAAACAGATCCAAGGGTTATAACGTATTCATAATTACCCGGATGTTTACGGATCATTTTTTTGCTTATGCTTTCAGCATCGTCAAATTTTTTGCTACTTAGCAGTGCGTTTATGTATTGCTGAAAGTAAACTTCGTTATCCTGTTTATATAGTTTTTGGTAAATATCGAGAGCTTTTTGCTGTTCACCATTCTGTGCGTATTGTTTTGCCAAGATCAACTCGTTGTTTTGTGCAAAGAGTTTGGGGCTAACAGCAAAAAACAGAGCAATTGCAACTAAAAAATGCTTCATTCTTTTATATATTTATCGGCCTTTAATTGATGTATATAACGTTGTTGCAGGGTAAAATTGTAGTGACACTTGCTGTTCCATTATTTATAATAAGTAATTTGACCATAATTATTAATTAAGCCTGATTCATGCCCGTTACTGTAAGGTCATTTTTATTTATCGCTTATATTTTTTTACTGTGCGGCTGCCAGCGTAATCAGGTTAGGCAGATTCCTGTAAGCGATTTTTTTAAAACGCCGGAGAAGAGTTTCTTCAAAATCTCGCCCGACGGTAAATTCGTGTCGTATCTCAAGCCATATAAAGATAAGCAAAATATCTACATTAAAACGCTTGCTACCGGTGCAGAGCAGATGGCAACATCCTACACTGATTACTCCGTACGTGACTATTCATGGACTTTTAATAACCAGATCGTATTTACCCAGGATATTATAGCCAGTGACGAATTCAGAGTTTACACACTTGATGTTTCTTCGTTGAAAATCAAAAAACTGCTAAATTTAGATAAAGTACGCATCCGGATCCTTAACCGTAACCGCGAGCAGCCGGATGTGATCACGGTTATCCTGAACCAGCGCGATGCAGCCAATTTTGATGTATACCGGCTTAATGTTAAAACCGGTGATCTGAAACTATATATTCAAAACCCGGGAAATATTACCAAGTGGTACCCGGATGCAGATGGTAAGATCCGCTTGGCAAAATCGTCGGATGGTGTTGATGAAACAATTTTATACCGGGCCGATGATAATGTGCCATTTAAACCTATTATCACAAACAATTTTAATGATAGGGTAGAACCTATAGCGTTCACCGGCACAGGGAGTGATTTTTATGCATTATCAAACGTAGACAGGGATAAAACAGCTGTAGTAGAAATTGACGCCCTTACAGGTAAAGAAGTTAAAATAATATATGCCAGCCCCAATGCGGATATTATGGATGTGGTATATTCTAAAACTAAACACGTTTTAGAATTGGCGTCATGGGATGAGGCTAAACCGCAGAAGCATTTTTTAAATGCCGATGTAGAAATATTGTATAAAAAACTTGGCGATAAGCTTAAAGGTGAAGAATTATATATTGTTGACCGCGATAGTACAGAGAGCAAATTCATCATCAATACCTATGCAGATCAAAGCCCAGGGAGCTATTACCTATACGAAACAGCCGGCGACAAGCTGACTAAATTGGGTGATATTAATGCAACAGTACTCCTCGGGGATCTTTGCCAAATGCAACCAGTAAGCTTCAAAGCTTCGGACGGTTTGACTATCAACGGTTATTTAACCGTTCCACTTGGTAAAGAGAAAAAGAACCTGCCGGTAGTAGTAATGCCGCATGATAATATTTGGGGTCGTGATTCCTGGGGGTATGATGCAGAGGTTCAATTTCTGGCTAACCGTGGTTACGCGGTATTCCAGGTAAATTATCGTGGTTCGGCAGGATACGGTAAGGCATTTAGGCAAAAAGGATTTAAACAGGTAGGAGGCAAAATCCAAAATGATGTTACAGATGGCGTGAATTGGCTGATTGCTAATAAAATTGCCAATCCAAAGAAAATCGCCATTTTCGGTGGTGGTTTCGGTGGCTTCTCTGCCTTGTATGGCGTTTCTTTTCACCCAGATATATATAATTGTGCTGTAGTAAAGTATGGAGTGATTAACTTTTTTACCTATTTGAAAGATGCCCCGCCCTTTTTTAAGCCCTTTTTAAAGATGACCTATGAAATGATAGGAGACCCTGAAAAAGATGCTGAACAACTTAGAGCCATATCGCCGGTTTTTCATACCGACAAAATCAAAAGCCCTTTATTGATTTTCCAGGGAGCCAAGGATCCACGCGCCAATATCAGCGAATTGAATCAGTTTGTGCGCGAATTACAGAAACGTAATGTGCCGGTTATTTATCGCCTTAAAGAAAATGAGCGTGCTTTTTTCCGCAGCGACCACAACCGGTTGCAAATGTATGCCGAGATAGAAAAATTCCTGGACAGCAATATGCAGGTTAAACGGTAACCTGTGATGATGGCCAAGAGGAATAATGTATACCGCACTAATTTTACGCTGATAACTGCCTTTCTTGTGCTGATTACGGTAACGCTGGTGATCGCAATTTTTGTATCATATAAGCTTACTGCCAAATATGTAGAGAATGAGTTTGCCTCAAAAAAAATAGAGGTGTTGGAGCAAACAACAAAATCGTATTACGACTTTTTTCAAATAAAGATCCCAGAGATCACCTCATACCAGGGTTTTCTCGATTCGGCATCTGCTGCAAATTATTCTGCAACCGTTTTTAGTTCCTATGCCTTTGTTCGTAAAGTGCTGTTTTACGATATCCAGGTAGGCAACCCGGGGAAAGACACGATTGATAATGAAGGCATATTTGTTAGATCAGTTTACCGCTATAAGCCTAAGCATGGAAAGGTTTTGGGCATGAAGGATATGACCGCTGCCGCCACCGATGATTTTAAGCAAATGGCGGTCAAATTCAGCAATTTTATAAGTGTAGCAGATACCACACGCCTGCCCACACAAGACGAGATCTTCAAAACATTTTACAACGTAACTCCCGATAAGATAAGCTACCTCAACATCCCCAGGAGAGAAGATATCAAGATTTACCGTGCCTTGTTGCGCAACCGCCGGTCGGATGCTTTTGGCAAGCAAAATATGATGACCTTTTCACTCGACCCATATTTCTTAACGGTAGAAAATACGCACAAAGAGCTTTACCAGGAGGTGACTATCCAGCCTGTTGTTTATGACCCGCTTGATGTGGCTAAAGAAAAGATGATAACAGAAGCTGCGCTGCCCGGGGCATTCTCCAACTTTAAGTTATACTTTAGTTCTACGCGCGAGCATTTGGATAAGGAGATAGATCGCCGATATTTGCCGATAGGCGCTATGTTACTGCTTATCTATTTTTTCCTTGTGCTAATTAGTTATCTGATCTATCGCAACCTGAATGTTAATCTTAAAGTTTTTAAACTCCAGTACGATTTTATTAACAACTTTACCCATGAGTTTAAAACCCCGGTAAGTGTTATCAAAATCGCGGGTTCGAATCTAAAAGGAGATGCTGAACTCAGCGAGCGGCAGCGCAAACATTACGGAAAGATCCTCGATGAGGAAGCGGATAAGCTGAACGAGCTGATGAACAAGTTGTTATCGTTTACACAACTGGAGAACAGATCCATTACGATTAAAAGGGAGAAGATTGATCTGCCAAAGTTTACGCAAGGTTATATAGTTACCTTTAAAATCAAATACCCTGATTTTAAAATTGATAGCATAGTAGATCCTTCGCTAATATTTTATAGCGATCCTGTTCTGCTGGGCAGTGTTTTTCAAAATTTGATGGAGAACGCATATAAATATTCGCATCCGGGAAAAAAAGAACTGTTTATTCACATAAAACAAGAAAGGCGAAACATTGTACTTTCCTTTGCTGATAAGGGCATAGGGATGGCTAAGGCAGAACAAGGCGATGTATTTAAAAAGTTTTACAGGATCGAGAATCAGTATAATCAAAACGGAAGTGTTGGCCTTGGCCTTGCCTTTTGTAAAGAGTTAGTTAACTATATGCACGGAACGATTGCTGTTACAAGTAAAATTAATGAAGGTTCTACGTTTATTGTTACATTGCCGCTGGAACATTAGGAAAGTATTTGATAACAATTGCTCCCGGTAAAATACCTGCTGGTATGTAGCCCGTTTTATAATTTTGATTTGATTGAAAATGAATAAAGAAATTAAAATAGCACTGGTTGAAGACGATGAGAACTTGCGTTTCCTGGTGGCGGAACGCCTGCAGAGCGAAGGGTATAAAGTGCTGGAATCCGGCAACGGTATCGAGGCCGAAATTATGATTCTTATGGAACAGCCAGATATTGTATTGCTGGATTGGATGCTTCCCGGTAAACAGGGCTCGGAAGTTTGCAGCGCCCTGCGTGAAAAAGGCTTTGATAAGCTGGTAATCATGATGACGGCTAAGGCTCAGGATATCGATAAAATAGGCGCTTATAATTTTGGTGTGTCTGATTATATCACTAAGCCATTTAACATGGATGTACTGGTGGCAATGATAGACAGTAAAATCAAATTCTCTCTTAATAACGAGAAAACCGAATCGCATAAGTTTGGGAATATGGAGCACCTTCCCAATACACACCTGTTAATCCGCGATGGCCGGAAGACCGAATTAACAATCCTGGAAAACCGAATCCTGCTATATTTTTTGAAGAACAAAAACAAAATCATCAATCGAGAAGAGCTGATGATGGAAGTTTGGGGCTACAATGCCGATGTCAATACCCGTACGCTGGATATGCACATTGTACGGCTTCGCAAGAAGATAGAGAATAATCCTGATTCGCCAATGTACCTGCAAACGGTAAGGGGAATAGGCTACAAGTTTGTTTATTAGCGGTGCTGATCTAAATCCTGAATCTAGGAAAAGTAGTATCTGCAGGTGGCTAAGTTTTAATTTTATTAAGAAATTTAACCGGTTGTTTAATAAAGTTGCGTCGGTTCTTTACAATACTTAGCGATACCAAACTTTGGTATCGCTAAGTATTTCATCCTATTTCAAGGTTATATTCTATTGTAATACTTCAGAAATTTATTGTTCATAATTTGATTAAAAGGCGATAAGGATCTTCTTAATTTATAGCATTCTGAATGCTTTGGCAGCTATTTACGGTAGACTCTCGTCACTATAAAATCATAAAAAAAGGACTTATTTGAGGTCGGCTGGTAACCTAATTTTTGAAAGTGAGTGTCCACATTTGGCAACCGCCATGATTCTACACCACATAAAATTTTGAAGAATAAAACCATGGTTTTCATTAATGCAAATTGCCACCATTTGCCGGTCAGTTGAAAATCCGTGTTCAGCCAAATTCCTTCCGGTTTCAACATCCGGTGGATATGCAGGATTAAGCCTTCCAGTTTATCATCCGGGTAATTGTCGAACAGAAATGGTGTAATGACTACATCAAACTGGGTGTCAAACTTTACATCCTCCACTGCCTGGTTGATAAATGATATCTTATTGCCACCTGCATTTCTTCGGCGGGAAAGGGCCATCATTTTGGACGAGATCTCTACATAGGAAATTTTCAAGCCAGATGAGTGCACTTTTGCAATTTCTTCCAATATCCAGCCGGTGCCTCCACCAATGACCAATAAACTACAATTGGGGGGGATGTGCGGCAAAAAGTAGGTTTGCGCTTTTACTAAGGCTTCACCAAAAACCAGGCGCGATAGTTCATCGTAAAAAAAGGCGGAATTATCGTAATTGCTTGCCATTAAATGGGTTATACATAGTAAAAGCTAATTTGTTGTATTTAGGGAAATCTTAGTTAATGCTAATAAGATACGCTACCATAACCGGCCCTGTCTATGCTTATTTGAACGGCTGCTGCTGTTTTGCAACTCTAATTTGAAAAAAGGCATATCCCAATAAATTTAAAATGTAGAAAGTTTATCATTGCTAAAAATTAAAACAGTTGAGAATTTCACCACAAATTAAAAATCACCAGGGCAACATATTGCAGCACTAATACCCCATCTAAACAAAAGAAATAGTAATACTCATTCTTCTCCCATTTGGAGCGGAAAATAAGCCAGCCCATTAATGTCGCGGTTATGGTTAAGGCAAAAAAGTCGCGGTTAAAGCCATTATTCCGAAACAGGAAAAGCAGCATGACATAACCGCCGAGCAATAGCTGGCAAAAAAAATATGCGTTTTTTTCGCCCCATGCCACGGGAATGGTTTTTAAACCCGATTGGCGGTCATGGAACAAATCGCGGATATCAAAGGGTACGGTCAGTGCGCCTATCAATAGAAAACGTTTCGCTATCAGGATCATCGTATCCCGCATGGAAACATCTGCAAGGTGCTGGTTTTCGGCTTCAAAAATAGGGAGTAACACACAACTGAGTGTCCAAACCAGGGTGATGAGGAGCGCTTTTAAACCCGGAATATTACGCAGCCCGAACTTGTGCCCGCCAACGGTAAATAAGGGAATACTATAGCAGAAAGAAAGAATGGATAGGAAAATGAGCAGGATCCTCGACTCCAGTGAAAGCAGGAAAAATAAGGGTATAAGCGAGAGCAGCGATACGATGGTAAAAGTGACCATCAGGCGGTTGTGCGCGAAAAACCATCGCACTCTTCTGTAAGTGGATTCTTCTGGTTTAGTCGGCCTGGTAAGAAGGATACTGAAGTTGTAAATACCTAATGTAGACGTGAAAAGTAAGGCCAGAACGGACGGTACGGGTTTCGAGCCGATTAAATGGAAAGTAACCAGTGCTTGCGCTACAGCACAAAACGACATGAACAGGTTACTAAAAAGGATAAAATCAAAAGCAGACCGGAGTAGTTTTTTCATTGATACCGTATTGGCTGGTCCGCGGATTTATTCATGCTTTGAACGAAGGATCAGCGGTGGCCTTTAACGTAAATATCGTAATCTCCGGCAGTATTCCAATTCTCCCCGGATACCCTAAAAAACCATACCCTACGTTTACGTAAATTTGCTGATGTGCTTCACGATACAGACCGGCCCATTCGGAATAGACATATTCAATTGGGCTCCACTTGATGTCTGGCGTACGCACGCCAAATTGCATTCCATGGGTATGGCCGGAAAACATTACATCAACTTGCGGATACTCCGGAATCACCTGGGCCCGCCAGTGTGATGGATCGTGAGATAGCAACAGTTTTACGGGTAAATCATCGGTATTTTTTATAGCCTTATCCATCCGGCCATATTTTGGGAAACGACTCATTTCTCCCCAGTTTCCAATGCCCAGCAATCCAATTTCTTCGTTTCCTACCTTTAATCGGCGATTCTCGTCTATTAAAAGGTCCCAGCCGAGTTCTTTATGTGCGGCTATCATATCAGAAAAGTTTTTTGCTTTGTCGGCGGGTGAGGGCCATTTGCCGTAATCACCATAGTCATGGTTACCTAGTACAGAATAAACACCAAGCGGGGCACGCACCTTGTTGAAAATATCCATGTATTGTTTTACTTCCCATGTCAGGCCGTTAACTAAATCGCCGGTGAAGAATATCACCTCCGCTTTTTGCTTTAACAGTAGTTCAATACCTGCTTTCATCTGCCATTTGCTATGAAAACTGCCGGAGTGTATATCAGAGATCTGGCCGATCCGCATACCGTCAAAGGCCTTAGGAAGATTTGGCAAGTACAATGTTACCTCCTCCAACTGATAATCATACAAACCTTTGCTCATGTTATGCTTGATCGCATAAAGAGGAATAGCCCCGGCAAGCAGCCCGGCTTTCATCAGAAATTCAGACCGGGGAATTGAACCAAAAGCAACAGTCTCTTTTTGTGCCGATGGGGGAGATACTACGCTTTCCTTTTGCTTCCCGTTGCGCCTCAGGTAAATAATAAACCTTCGCAAGTCATCTGCCAAAATAAACAGCACATAGAATATCTTGAATATAAAAAGGATGAAAAACAGGAACAGCAGTGCGCCACGAACACCCACCCCGCCCATTTTTATATAGATACTACTAAATAACGCCAGTATTAAAAAGGCAGAAGCCGCCCAGTAAAAGAATTTAAACCACGTACTGTGGACAAATTTTCTTTTACCGAAGGCGGTTTGTAGTCCTCGCAGGATATAATAATCTATTGCTAATAGAACAAAAGTAATAAAAATGGATACGATGAGCCCCTGCATTAGTAATCAGACTGGTGAACTATAGGGCTAATAACGGTCGTCATCACTATCCAAATCTTCATCATCCGGCTGCATGTTAAACAGGCTGTTAAACATATCCGAAAAAGCGAAGCCGTTATCTAAAAATCCCTTGTTCAATTGTGAGAATTCGGCCAATCCGTGAAGTATAAATTCCATCAACAGCAACTGCTGGTTTTCGCTCAAACGCGGATGAAATTTTTTAACCAACTCTTTTAAGCCAGGTACAGCATTCAATAATTTTTTATACTCCTGTATCGGCAGGTCATCCACTAAGGAAATAGTATTACCGTCGCCGAACCAGTTAACGATCTCCGCGTATGGATTTGGTGCTTTTGCTTTTTTGGCTTTCTCCGGATCGGGGAAAAATTGTAATAGCAGCGTTTTAATGGCTTTACCAATAAGGATATTTGCCACCTTGCCAGGCCCTTCCAGCTCGCCTTCATAAACCAACTCTATTTTACCGGTAATAGCAGGAATAACACCCAAGAAATCAGAGATTCTCACAAAGGTTGATGTCTCTCCGTTCATGATCATCCTGCGCTCTGCATTACTGATCAGGTTTTCATAGGCAGAAATTGTTAAACGTGCTGATACACCTGATTTTTTATCGATATATTCTGATGCCCTAGCCTCGAATGCAATGTGCTCCACCAAATCTTTTACTAGGCCATCTGCTTCAACTGCACTGCGCTGCTCTTGGGTCAGCAGGGCTTCCTGCTGGGTTATTTTGCGGGAGATTTCTACGGTGCGGGGATAATGTGTTAGGATCTGGCTCTCAATACGATCTTTCAGGGGGGTTACAATCGAACCACGATTAGTGTAATCTTCCGGATTTGCCGTAAATACAAACTGAAGATCTAAAGGCAAACGCAGTTTAAAACCACGGATCTGGATATCGCGTTCCTGCAAAATGTTGAACAAGGAAACCTGGATACGTGCCTGCAGATCGGGTAATTCGTTGATCACAAAAATACCTCTGTGCGCCCTAGGGATCAAGCCGAAATGGATAACGCGCTCATCAGAGTACGTTAGCTTCATCGTAGCTGCTTTAATAGGGTCTACGTCACCGATTAAATCCGCAACGGTAACATCCGGCGTTGCCAGTTTTTCGGTGTAACGCTCACTGCGGTGTACCCAGGCAATCGGCGTATCGTCGCCGTTACGTTCTATAGTATTGTGGCCAAACCAGCTAATTGGTGCCAATGGATCATCAAACAACTCAGACCCTTGGATATACGGCACATATTCGTCTAAAAGATTGACCAACAGCCGGGCTATGCGTGTTTTAGCCTGCCCGCGTAAGCCTAATAGCAGGATGTTATGGCGGGATAAAATAGCAGTTTGCAGATCCGGAATTACCGTATCTTCAAAACCTACTATGCCTTCAAAACCGCCTTCTTTATTTTGTAACTGGGTGATCAGATTTGCACGCAACTCGTCTTTTACAGAGCGGCTTACATAGCCCGTTTGCTTTAGCTGACCAAGTGTTTTTATATTTAGTAATTTGCTCATATTCAATTTTGATTTCACCGGTTTCAGGGTGATTGCAACGAATTTATTTTAACTCTATTTAGCTTTTCAAAAACTTCCCCTTCAGGGGGCTGGAGGGCTCGCCTATCTTACGTTCTTCCTTCTGTTCTTAGCGTAATCCTCAAAAATATATTCACCTAAGTTGTTTAGGGAGCTGTAAAAAGCCTTGCCGCCATTGGTTTCAGTAAATTGGCGAACGAATTGCTGCAGGTATGGATCTTTAGCAATCATAAATGTAGTGATAGGGATTTTTAACCTCTTACATTGTGCAGCCATGTTCAGCGTTTTGTTCACCACTTTTCTATCCAGACCAATGCTGTTCTTGTAGTACTTTGTGCCCTCTTTTAAACAAGTAGGCTTACCATCAGTGATCATGAAGATTTGCTTGTTGTGCGTTTTACGGCGTCGAAGCAGATCTGTTGCAAGTTCCAGTCCGGCGTAGGTATTGGTATGATATGGCCCAACCTGTAAATAGGGCAGATCCTGTAAGGTAATTGGCCAGGCATCATTTCCAAATACAACAATATCCAAAGTGTCTTTAGGATATTTAGTGCGAATGAGTTCTGCCAGGGCCATTGCCACCTTCTTTGCCGGGGTAATCCGATCTTCGCCGTATAAGATCATAGAATGCGAAATGTCGATCATCAACACCGTAGAAGTAAGGGTTTTGTAATCCATTTCCTCCACTTCCAAATCTTTTTCGGTCATCATGAAATCGCCACCGATACCGTGGTTAACCTGTGCATTCTGGATGGACTGGGTCATATCTATCTGGTCCAGGCTATCGCCAAATTCAAATTCGCGGCGTTCGGCGTTTTTTTCATCACCCTGCCCGCTTTGCGGTGAACGATGGTTGCCCTTGCCTGACTTTTTGAGTTTGCCGAAGATCTCTTCCAATGCCGACTGGCGAATGCTCTGTTCAGTTTTAGCGGTGATATTAAAACCGCCTCCCTGCTTGTCGTCATCCAGATAGCCTTTTTGCTTCAACTCATCAATAAAATCTCCCATGCCATACTCATCATTGGTAAGGTTATACTGCTTATCCAATTCATTAAGCCAGGCCAAAGCTTCGCCGGCATCACCGGCGGTGTAGTTAAGCAACTCCAGAAATAGCTTTAGTAATTCTTCAAATCCGCCTTTAGGGATCTGGTTGGGTTTAAACTTCGAAAATCCGTAACCGCGCATGTTGTACCCTTTCTTAGTATAAAGTAACGGATTAATTCAGTCAAAAGTTTAGCCTAAAATTCAATATCATGTAATTGTTATCCTGAAATGACAGAAGTAGAGATTTGACCATCGTTTGGTTGATGCAATTCAATCAGGGCGTAAGTTTACTTTAACCTTTTCACCTCAACCTCTTTCACAACTAGCTTCGCCAATTAAAAAGCTGATAGTATCGCAGTCCCATCAGGGCGAAGTTTATCATCCAGCCTTGATCGGATAACGTTTCACAAAATGCCAATGCTCTGAGTGGCGAAAGGACCGTTAACGATCAGGAAAACTGCGCTACCACCTCTTCTACTTTATAAACCGGGTTGGCACCACGTTGTGTGGTAACGTACGCGCCAACTGCACATGCTTTTACAATTAATGGCTGCATCGGGGTATCATTAAGTAAGCCGGTAATAAAAGTTGCCAGGAATGAGTCGCCAGCCCCAACTGTATCTGCTACTTCTATTGTAAAGCCAGGGTGCTCATAAAATTGATAGTCATTCCAAACAATAGCCCCATGTGCACCGCGCGTTACGCAGATGATCTTGGTATGGAATTTCTTTTGAAACTCGGTGATCTTTTGTTTCAGATCACCGCTGCTGCCGTGAATCAGCAGTTCCGCTTCCTCCTCGTTCATTTTAATTACATCGGCTTTAGCAGCCAGCGTTTCAATTGTGCTTAAAGTAAAATGCGGCGGGCGCAGGTTAACGTCGAAAATTTTCAAAGCCTTGCTTTCATCCAGCACGTTTAAAAGCGTATTAAAACTTGCCTCCTCCCGGCAAGCCAGGCTGCCAAACACAATGGCTTCCGCTATATTTGCGGCAGCTTCCAGTTCTTCCGTGAATTGGATATTATCCCAGGAAACAGGTTTGGGAATGATATAGGTGGCGGTATTGTGTTCATCTAATTCAACAGTAACTTCACAGGTGGGCAGGTCTTCGTCGCTTTGCAGCAAATCGCTGTACAGTCCATTCTCTTTCAAAAAAACGGTGAGCTCAACTCCAGATTGATCAATCCCCACGCTGCTGGCAAATAGTACATCATTGCCTTGTTGTACCAGGTGCCTTGCCACATTCATAGGCGCACCGCCTGCCTTTTTAACGTCGCCAAATGCATCCCATAAAACTTCGCCGAAGCATAATACTTGTTTGCTCATAAATTGGTTGTATGAGGTGTAAAGCTAAATAAAATTTGGTACGATCAATATGATTTCGGGATTTTAGAATGCCTCTTCATTTTATCACGCAAAGCGTAAGCACCTCTTAAAACAGCAAACGACTAAATATTGCTATCCGGCCGTTTGCATGTCTTTTATCCTGCTAATCTCTATCTTACTTCGCTATCAATACGGCTTCCCCGCCGCCAATTCTTTTTCTGCCCATTTCACCGCCAGTTTCTCGCGGTAATGCGCATACTTCTCTTTAAAGGTCATTTTGAGCAGGCTATCCAGACCGCCCTTGATAGCCAGGTTGTAAACACTTGCTGCTTTGCGGCTGATGGATGCATCCCAGGCACGCAGACTTAAAGAGTAGCCACCTTCGAGGTATTTCATCCAGTGCCAGTAGCCCGTCGGCATAAAAAGCGTGTCGCCATGTTCCAGGTATACATCTATGCCTTCCACGCCCTCAAGTGCGGGGAATTTTTTAGTATCGGGGTTCAATACATCATAATCCTCTAGTGCATAGGTGGCGTTTGGAATACAGTATAAGCGGCGTTTCCATTTATTCTCAAACAGGATCACGTGTTTTTTTCCACCGAAATGGGTATGGAAAATATGCGGCAGATCTATATCGTAATGTAAAAAGGTCACCGAATTAGAACCGCCAAAGAACATCGATGGCATGCTTTCTATAAACCCGCCCATTAGTTCTTTCGGAAAAGCGATGTCGTCCAGTAACTCGGGCGACTGCTTAAATATATTAAAGAAGAAGATGCGGAGTTCAGTAGGGGTCGACATGATCAGGTCGATATAATCATCAAAGGGCATTTCTGCTGCAGAAGAGTTGATGGGTTTCGACGGATCGGCTTTAGAGTTATCATATAATGGAACCACCTTGCTACCGACGGCTTTTTTCAAATACTCGGGCGTCCACTTTTCCCGGGCAGGCCAGGTTTTGGTAAGGCCTTTTATCACAACCGGGCGTCGGGGTTTAAGATATTTTTCTTTAAAATTTTGCGGAGAAATGGTGTCGACAGTATCGATGGGGTGGAGGATAAAGCTCATGTTTTGCAGGATCGGATTAATAAACTATTACCTTATAACGCAACAATTCACCCGAAGGGACAAAATAACAAAATTAAAACGCCTATTAGGTTAAAACATGGTTAATATTACGTTAACCGGGAAATCATTCCTATGAAAACTTGCAACAATTTGAGTAGGGTTATTTCGGCTCGTGCGCCGCTAGTGCCTTGTTGGCACGCTTTACTGCCAGTCTTTCCTTCCATTCCATGTAATTGGTCCTGAAGTTTTTTTTCATAATATCATCAAACTTGCGCTGTATAATTAAATTATACAGGCTTTTTGCTTTAATGGTCCATGAGCTATCCCAGGCACGAAGGGAGATGGAGAAGGAGCCATCCAGATACTTCATCCAGTGCCAGTAGCCGGTAGGCATAAACAAGGTGTCGCCGTGTTCTAAAACCGCCTCTTGGCCTTCAATTCCCTCAAGCGCAGGAAACCTTTTGAAGTCTGGGTTTTCTATATCATAGTCTTCCAGCGCGTAGGTAGCGAAGGGGATCTTGTAAAGCCGTTCGCTCCATTTGTTATCAAACAGGATTACATGTTTGCGACCGTTGAAGTGCGTATGGAAGATGTGAGCCAGGTCGATATCGTAATGCAGGAAGGTAACAGAACCCTTACCACCAAAAAACATATTGGGGTATTTATCCAAAAAGCCGCCCATTAAATCGGTAGGGGAACGGTAGTCGTCCAAGAGTTTTGGTGCATGCTTTATCGTGTCAAATAAAAAGATACGGAGATCGGTGGGCTGTTTTTGGATCAGGTCTATATAATCCCCGAATTTCATTTCTGCGGCTGCAGCATTAATGGGTTTAGCCGGATCAGCTTTGCTGCTATCATATAATGGTACAATTTGATCGCCAACGCTTTCCTTTAAATATTCAAAGGTCCATTTCTGCAAAGCGGGCCATGTTTCCGTTGCCTTGCTGATCACCAGTGGTTTGCGTGGCTTTAAATAGTTATTTATAAAATCAGCCTTGCTGATATGTTCCACTCTGTCAATAGGGCCTAACGTTAAACTCATCTTTACAATAAATTAACTTCAAAATTAATTTATTTACATACTTCGTGATTTGACAAATTGTTTTTTGAAACTTGACTGACACATCACCAACACTTTTCAGTGGGAATTTATGAGGTTTAAAACGTGTTCGCGTTCGCGACTATCAACAGGCCAAAACATGCGCAAACAGCTTGCCCTGTTCGTAAACAGCTCGAACAAGCCCGAACAAGCCCGAATAGGTATCTTATGGCTTTTTCTATAATTCCACAACCAGAGCAAATGACCTTAATTTAGCCATTATTGTACAAATGCAAAAGGCCCTTCATTGCTGAAAGGCCTTTTGCATTTAAAAATTGGCAACTGCCAAATAATTAGTTAGGCATTAAAACGGTATTTACTACGTGGATAACACCGTTGCTTTGGTTTACATCGGCAATGGTTACCCATGATTTGCCGCCTTTTTCGTCAACCAAATAAACTTTTTTACCTTGCAGCATAGCAGTTAAAACGCCACCGCTTACAGTTGATAATTCTGCTCTTCCGCCGCCAGCTTTAATCTTAGCAACCAGGTCTGCAGCGCTCAATTTTCCGGCAACAACGTGATAAGTTAAAATTTTAACAAGGGTAGTTTTATTTTCTGGTTTTACTAAAGTTTCTACAGTGCCTTGTGGCAATTTAGCAAAGGCTTCGTTCGTTGGTGCAAATACTGTAAACGGGCCGGCAGATGAAAGTGTTTCAACTAATCCCGCCGCTTTTACCGCTTCAACAAGTGTTGTGTGATCTTTAGAGTTCACCGCGTTTTCTACGATGTTTTTAGTTGGAAACATTTCTGCGCCACCAACCATTTTTGTTTGTGCTTTGGCGTTAGGAGCAATTGCAATAGCTGCTAATGCAAATGCTGCGATAATTAACTTTTTCATGGAGTTTGGTTATTTGTTTTATAATGCAACTAACGAAGAAAAGAGTTGGATGGTTTTCCCAATATTAAATTTAATACAATATTGAACTAAATTTAATATTATAGTATATATATGTATTTATTGAAAAAACAATTCCGACGCGATATGGTCAGCATATAATTTACCGTTAGGGGTAAGGGTGATAACCCGCTCTGCTTGTGAAATGCTGCCGTCATTGAAAAAAGTAGTTGCCGCCTTTATAAGAAGTACCGCCGAACCAGCGGCTATTGTCTCCAGCTTATCAAGATCCAGCCCCCACTTGGTTCGTAGCGACGTCATAATATATTCATTAAGCCGGTTACTTTCGGTGAGCAGTTCTACCTCTGCGGGTACAATCCCCTCTGCCAAAACCGACTGCATATATTTGGAGTTGTTAGCGATATTCCATTGCCGGGTATCGCCATTATAAGAGTGGGCAGATGGGCCCATGCCAATATACTTCACCCCGCGCCAGTAGTTAGAATTGTGTTGCGAGTAATGCCCTGGTTTGCAAAAGTTGGAGATCTCATACTGCTCAAAGCCGTTTGTTTGCATGACATCGGTCATTAACATAAATTGAGCTGCGCTTTGCTGGTCGCTCATCGGTTGCTGTTTCTTTTTACTGATAAACGATGCAAGGGCAGTTTGGGGTTCTACCGTCATGCTATAGGCAGAAATATGTGGTACATCCAAATCAAAAACCTTGTTGAGGTTATGTTTCCATTTGATGTCTGTCAGCAGCGGGTAACCGTAGATCAGGTCGACGGTGATATTTTCGAAACCCGCATCCTGGGCCCGTTTTACACATGCTTCGGCTTCTGAGGCACGGTGTACACGGTTCATCCATAAAAGGTCTTCATCATAAAAAGACTGGATACCTATACTGAAGCGGTTAACGGGAGATGCTTTTAGCGCAGCTAACTTATTGCTGTCCAGGTCATCCGGATTGGCCTCCAAAGTAATCTCCGCATCTGCAGACACGGTATGTACTTTGGTAATCGCATCTATTAAGATATTTATTTCGGCTCCTGTTAAAACTGAGGGTGTACCACCGCCAAAATAGATGGTTTCGATGAACTCGCCACCGAGGTAGCCCTTTTGCAGGCTTATTTCCTTTAACAGAGCCCTCAGCATGTCGTCTTTATATTTTAGCGACGTACTGAAATGAAAATCGCAGTAGTGGCAGGCTTGTTTACAAAAAGGGATGTGGAGATAAATGCCGGCCATGAGCGCAAAGATAGGAAATTTAGCTGTACAGCATTTTTAAGAGCTGCTAAGTCATGACGTGCTCGAGACTCTTTTGGTCAGCCAATTTTGCCTTTACGATAATCTACCCTATGTGAAGTTACTACTACTCAATTAAGCCACGGCGGGGCCGCAAAGAACATGATACGCAACTTTCGGTAGTTAACGTTACTGAAATATATTTAAATACTTGAAGATAAATTAATTAAATGAAACAATAATTTAGTTTCTTGCTTCTTAGTCATACACTTGCTTAAGCCTAGTCATCCCATGACCAAATTAGCCGATCAACAATATGTAATAGCCATTGGCGCATCGTCCGGCGGCTTGGAAGCAATATCCGCTTTCTTTGATTATACCCCACTGGACTCTGTGTCTTATATACTGATACAGCATCTTGCTGCAGATTTTAAAAGCCAGATGGTACAGGTGCTTGAAAGACATAGTAAATTGAAGGTGATCGAGGCCGTTGAGAATGTAGATATCAAAGCCAATACAGTGTACCTGATCCCCAGTTCAAAATTCATGTCCGTGAAAGAAGGCAGGCTAATTCTGTTAGACAAAAAGGATCAGCCCCGGCCGCATATGACTATCGATTATTTTTTTAATTCCCTGGCACAGGAGCGCGGTAATAAGGCCATCGGCATTATTTTATCAGGCACAGGAGATGATGGCTCCAGGGGCATCGAAGCCATAAAGAACGCCGGCGGTAAGGTATTGATACAGGACCCTGCCACAGCCGGCTTTAGAAGTATGCCCGAGGCTGCCATCGCGACCGGTTGTGCAGACCGGATCCTATCACCAGAAGCCATGCCGCAAATTATAGAGGACTATGTTCAGGATGGTATCATGGAACTGTTGACCGAACAGCCATCAGAATACATCAGCGAGGAAGAGCTTGGAAAGGTATTAGCGCTGGTCAAAGGCCACCTGCCGCTGGATTTCAGCGACTATAAACGCCCCACCATCATCCGGCGGATTAAGCGGCGCATGGTGACCCATAACTTCAGTAAGATAGATAAGTACTACCAGTTCCTAAAGGGCAATACGGCAGAAATTACCTTGCTGGCCAATGATTTTATGATCAGCGTGACCTCGTTTTTTCGCGACCCGGAAGCATTCAGGATCATCGAGGAGATAGTGATTCCTGATATCATCGAAAGAAACCAGTCAGATATTTTAAAAATATGGGTGGCCGGATGTGCAACGGGGGAGGAAGCTTACTCAATGGCTATACTGATCAAAGAATACTTAAATAAATACCCCAAAAATATCGAAGTCAAGATCTTTGCATCCGATATCAGTAAGGCAGCGCTGGACACAGCTTCAAGGGGTTTGTATCCTGAAAGTATCATCGAAATGGTATCCAATGAAAGGCTCCAACAGTTTTTTACCCGGGAAGAAGCCGGCTATAAAGTTAAACACGAGATTCGCAAAATGCTGATTTTCGCCCAGCATGATCTCACCAAGAATCCACCTTATTGTAATATCGACCTGATCAGTTGCCGAAACCTGCTAATCTACCTCAATGCAGACTTACAGCAAAAGGTATTTGCCATGCTGCACTTTGGGTTAAAGGAAGGCGGATGCCTCTTTCTGGGTCCCAGCGAAAGCGCCTCGGTGATAAAAGATGGCTTTAGCGATATCAATGGCAAATGGAACATCCTCAAAAGCGTTAAACCAGTCCGTGCGATCCGTTTTGATGCCTTTACCGATCACAACATCGGGGAAATCAAGGCAACGGAGATAGAACTCAGCAAAAAGCTGCTCGTTCCGGTTTTAAAGAATAAACTATTTGATCAGGTTAATTCTGCCTTATTGAAAGAAGTTGAATTCAACGGCGTTTGTACGGATGAAAACTTAACAGTCGTACAGTCATTCGGCAACACGAAGGCTTATCTGAAAAATGTTAATTTTACGCATAACCTTACTGACCTGTTACCCGCGCACCTTTCCACCATTTTTAAAGCCGGCGCTCACAAGGCCTTAAAGATGGAAAAAAGAATTATGCTTGATCAACTTATTTTCGACAGCGACGGAAAGGAAAAAAGCAAGTTAATTAATATCGTTCTCAGTCCGTTTTATCCAACCGGGTCAGATGAAAAACTGCTGCTGGTATTGTTTGCAGATAGCGATTCTGCGATAGTTGATAAAAATGTGGTATATATAGATGATGTTAGCGAGGTGACATTGGAGCATATCAGCAGCCTGGAAGAAGAAGTAGCACAACTGAAACATACCGTAACGATAGCGCATGAGCGAATCGCTTCATTTAACGAGAGCATGCAATCTTTTAACGAAGAGCTTCAATCAGCGAACGAGGAAATGCAATCAACCAACGAAGAAATGCAAAGTACCAACGAAGAACTGCAATCGGTGAATGAGGAGCTGCAAAGCGTCAATAAAGATCACAAGTTGACCATAAATGAATTGACAGATCTTAATGACGATCTGAATAATTACTTTCGTAGCAATATCAACGGCCAATTATTTGTTGATCGTGAACTCCTGCTTAAAAGATATTCCCCAGGTGCGGTAAAGCACATCAACATACGGGAAGGGGATATTGGCCGTCCGCTCAGCAACATCACAACCAATATCAAATTTGAAACCCTCATAGATGATGTACAAAAAGTAATTCATGATGAGGAATCCATTACCCGCGAAGCGGAAGCGACTGACGGCAAAGTCTACCAGGTGATGACGATGCCTTATCTGAAAAACAACAGCAAAAAAGCGGAGGGTGCCATCATCAGTTTCTATGATATAACTGAACTGAAAAAGCTGCTGCGTGAACTGGATATCAGTAACCGCAGCCTGAATAATAGCAATAAAAGCCTGCTCCGAATTAATGCTGACCTGAATAACTTTGTTTTCGGCGCTTCACACGACTTGAACGCACCTATCGTGAACATCGAATCGCTGCTGACCATACTTAATAAGAAGCTGGATACCAAAGATCCGGAAGTGATGGAGCTATCAGGAATGATGAACAAAGCCGTAACCAACTTTAAAGCCGTCATCAGCGACCTGGCAAGGGTGGGGCACTTGGAATCGGAAGAATCCGAAGATACACTGGAAAGCTTTCCGGCACTTTTAGAGGAGATTAGAGAAACGCTTTCAGAAAAGATTAAGGCGACCAAAGCTGTGTTCCATATTGACTTCCGTAAAAAGGAAGTACGGTTCGCGAAAAAGAATCTGAGAAGCGTGATGCTCAATTTAATAACCAATGCGCTCAAGTTCAGTTCGCGCGGTCGCTTGCCCGAGATCAGTATTAAAACAGAAAAGAAAGACCAGTTTATCGTATTAACGGTTACCGATAACGGCATCGGTGTGGTTAAAAATGAGATCGAAAATATTTTTAAAAAATATAAACGGATTGATACAGATACGGAAGGTACAGGGGTTGGACTCTACCTTACCCGCAAGATTGTAAATGCATCCGGGGGTAAAATCGAGGTAAAATCGAATCCTGGTAACGGATGCACCTTCAAAGTTTTTTTTAAAATTTAATACTGTTGTCTTTTCGTCCGGAAGTTTTTTCGCTTACGGTTAATTGATGTGCAATGCAAAGCACTTGCAAGTGTATAACTAGTGATTCAGTCATTTCTTGATTTACGTCTGTAAAAGTTTCTGTAATTTTATCACGCAGCACAAGATTTGATAAATGTTAAAAAAGTTGTCAACCATTTTGCGAGCAGAACCATCCGCTTTGTGTGTTTTCCTGATCCTTAACTCAACATAATCAAAATTTCAATGGGTTTAAAAACTATTGATGCTTCAACCTTAACACCGGCAGAAATGCAGGGCTATTTGCATTATGCCATTGCACCCCGTCCCATATGTTTTGCATCCACCATTAATAAAAACGGTGAAGTTAATTTAAGTCCGTTTAGTTTTTTCAATGTGTTTAGTATCAATCCGCCAATTTGCGTTTTTTCGCCAACAAGCAGGGCAAGGGATAACACCATTAAACATACGCTTGAAAACGTTTTGGAAGTACCCGAATGTGTGATTAATATTGTGAACTATGATATGGTTCAACAAACCTATTTAACCAGTACAGATTACCCAAAAGGTGTTAACGAGTTCTCGAAAGCAGGTTTTACGGCATTGGCTTCGGAGACGATAAGGCCACCCAGGGTAGCGGAATCTTCCGTTCAGTTGGAATGTGTGGTAAATGATGTGATCTCGTTAGGCGAAAACGGAGGCGCCGGTAATTTAGTTATTGCTGAGGTGAAACGGATTCATATCAACGAAGAGATTTTGGATGCTGATGGCAAAATTGACCCTCATAAAATAGACCTGGTGGCTCGTTTAGGCGGTGACTGGTATTGTAGGGTAACCGGCGATAATTTATTTAAAATTGCTAAACCTATAAATTATGCCGGAATGGGTATCGGCGTAGATGCATTCCCTAAAGAGGTTAAAAACTCCAGCGTGTTAACCGGAAATAATTTGGGGTTATTGGGGCTTGTTAAAACGCTACCGTCTGTTGAGGAAGTAGAAGCCTTTAGTACCACTGATGAAGTGAAAAATCTGCTTGATGGCACCCTCGATAGCCAAGCTCGTATTTTACGTCTGCATTTAAAAGCCAAGCAATTGTTAGATAACGGCCGTATAACGGATGCATGTAAAGTGTTGCTGATGTAACATATCCATACCCAATGTTTTTCACTTGGTTGCAAGTGTCCCGGCGAGGGTAGTGGCTCAAACCATACTCGCTATTACTTTAAATTTAGCAAATAAGATTTATGATTTCCGTATAAATGATTTTAGCCTATTGAAGTATTAGATTACGACATTTGTATTTATCAGGTAAAATCGTTTAAACATTTGAAGTATCTTTAGCTTAACAGTATGGAAATAACACAGATTCGAGAAGCAGCTTGTTGAATTAAGGTATTCAAAAGCTTACTTACAGGCGCAACAACAATTCCGGTAACGGTACACGTCGCAATTTCGGTGTTAAAATAACCGCACAATGCAGCTCTAGCTTAAATGCGTATCAAGAAGAGCTTAGAATGGCGGCGTGCCATAGCAATTTGTACCATCATTTAACACATACTTTGCATAAGGTCCAATTATTAAGGTAAATTTGCACTTCTAACAACGGTTTGGTATTAATGCGCCTGATAATTCTTCTAGTTTTTTCAATGGTTATCATTTGTTCTGCTGCTTTTGCGCAGCAGGATAGCACTGCCGGCACAGCTGATACCACCAGGCACTTTACGCGGTACAAACGGCCTATGACTGTGCTGGATTCAGTAGCTAATGCGATAGCAAATGAGGAAAAAACCATATCAGATTCTCTCTCCATGGTTTACGTGGTTAAGCCTGATACCAACCGCACCAATCTTTTTGTAGATAGCATTTTAAAAAGCAATGCTTACAAGGGTGATCACTATCTCCATTTGCAAGCACCCGCCGCTGAAAAAAATAGCATCCGGGGATATGGGCATATTCGGCCGGCAAGAGATCCATGGGTGATAGCTGTAATTATAATTTTACTATTGTTTATTGCGGCGCTGAACTTATACTCTTCTAAGGACATGAGTAATGTTTTTCTTGCATTTTACAATAAGCGAGCCGTAGGGCAGGCAGGTAAGGAAGATAGCCCGATCAATACCTGGACGTTCATAGGCTTGTTCCTGTTATTCGGCTTTACCTTTGGTTTGTTTTTGTATTTACTCACCACCGGGTATTATAAAGTTTACTATACAATAAGTGGTATCCAGCTTTTCATCACGCTGTCTTTTGTGATCATTGGCTTGTTTGCCACCAAATTTCTGGTACTTAAGTTTTTAGGATTTGTTTTTGATTTAAATAAGCTGGTAGGTGAATATATAAACGCGCTATCATTAACCTATTTTAATCTAACGTTTGTTTTTTTGCCCGTAGCATTATGTTTCAGTCTTATTGCAGAAAAATTTATCCCTTATCTGCTTGCAGTGACACTATTGCTGGCTTTGATAATTTTCGTCTGGCAATATCTCAGAAGCAGTGTATATATTGTATCAAATTTTCAATTTCATAAATTTTATTTATTTATCTATCTTTGTGCCCTCGAAATTTGCCCAATTTTAATTTTGATAAAGGCCCTAAACATTGGATTTAAGTAGATAGTTTTACAAAGCAAAGCATTGGAAGATAGAAAGAAAAAGGTTAAAAGTATATTAGTTACATTACCGAAGCCCGAGAACGATAAGAATCCTTACGCTGAACTGGCTAAGAAACTTAACTTGAAAATTGACTTTAGGTCTTTCATTCATGTTGAAGGGGTACCAGCTAAAGATTTCCGTAAAAAGAAGATCAATCTGGGCGATTTTACCGCTGTTATTTTTACGAGCCGTAACTCCGCCGATCATTTTTTCCGCATTTGCGAGGAGATGCGTTTTGATGTGCCCGTAGAAATGAAGTATTTCTGCTTATCAGAAACCATCGCCCTGTATCTACAAAAGTATATTCAATACCGAAAGCGTAAAATATTTTTCGGTAAGCAGACTGCTGCAGATCTGGCCGAAGTGTTAAAGAAGCACTCGAATGAGAAATTCTTATACCCTTGTTCGGATGTTGCTGCTGAAGAAACCCAAAAGTTTTTGCTGGACAATGGCTACAACTTTACTCCTGCGGTATTATTCCGAACAGTGTGCAGTGACTTGAGCGATTTGGCAGAGGTGTTTTATGATGTTATCGCTTTTTTCAGCCCATCAAGTATTCAATCGCTTTACCAAAACTTCCCCGATTTTAAGCAAAATAATACCCGTATTGCAGCATTTGGAGCAACTACGCACAAAGCTGTATTGCAGGCTGGTTTAATTTTGGATATCCCTGCGCCAACCCCCGCTGCCCCATCTATGACGATGGCAATTGACCAATATGTTAAACAAGTAAACAAATAATTGAACTGCATACGTGTGTATGCCGTAACTTTTAAACACCAGATACGTATAAAATGTCAATTAAACGCATAAATAAGCGTTTTTGGCGTTTTGGTAATAAATTGCCCCATCTGATATTGGTAAAGGGGGTTTTAGTTTAGAAAACATTTTTTGTCTTTGAGTCAAGGATAATTAATATATTCGGTGATGCGTTATTGGCAGGTAAATTGATGGCGTATAATGATTTTTGAATAAAAATGAAGCAAGTATACTTTCTGATTCTAATTTTAGCGGGGTCGCTTATAGCAGGCTGCAGTACCGGTGGCGCTGGTAATGGTGAAGTTGTAGGTGTGCGCCAACGAGCATTTAGGGCCACTACTCCATTAAACATGGTTTATATAAAAGGCGGCACTTTTATGATGGGGCAAACCGATCAGGATGTAACCTTTGCGCAAACCGCACAAACCAAGCAAGCTTCTGTACCGCCATTCTTCATGGATGAAACAGAGCTATCCAATACTAAATACAAACAATTCGTATTCTGGGTACGGGATTCGATTGCCATTAGCAGCTATCTTAACGATCAAAAATACTATTTGCAACCACGCAAAGGCGCACCTGCTGACCCGAGCGGCAAAAAATATATCAACTGGAACTACGCCAGGCAAAACCCTATTTTCAGCAGCAAAGGTAAAAACGCCGGTGCTAACTCACAGAAATTACAGGGGCTTTATTACCAGGGAGATGATAGAATATTTGATCGCAACGAGATTGACGTTCGGATGTTAAAATACAACTATGCTTTGGTTGTGTTGCGCGATGCAGCTAACTATCATAACGACAAAACAAAAAAACGTTCGGACTTTATACTTAGAGATACGGTTCCCGTTTACCCGGATACACTGGTTTGGTTAAGCGATTTTTCATACGCAGCAAATGAGCCAATGGTTGAAGGTTATTTTTCTCACCCGGCTTATCGTAATTACCCGGTGGTAGGTGTTACCTGGCGCCAGGCAAGAGCATTTACGGTTTGGCGCACCCGCTTAAGCGAAGCTGCTAAACACGCACATGGCCTTGATCCGAACTTGCCATATGATTTGCCTAATGAGGCTGAATTTGAATATGCTGCCCGTGGTGGCAGGATTGGTACCGACTACCCATGGGGCGGCCCGTATATTAAAAATGCAAAAGGTTGCCTTATGGCCAACTTTAAACCAGGCCGGGGTAACTATACCGACGATGGTGGTGCGTACACCGTTAATGTAAGATCTTATTTTCCAAATGATTTTGGCTTGTACAATATGGCGGGCAACGTCGCCGAATGGACCATGTCTGCCTATGATGAATCTGCTTCTACATTTGTGCATGATTTGGCGCCAACATTCAATTATGAGGCTAAACCAAACGACCCTGCGGTATTGAAAAGAAAAGTGGTTCGTGGCGGTTCATGGAAAGACATCGGTTATTTCCTGCAGAATTCAACCCGTACCTACGAATATCAGGACACTGCAAAATCTTACATCGGCTTCCGTTGCGTAACCCACTATCTGGGCCGCGATATCAGGGACAAACGTTAATCAAATTACATCTACTTATAAAAATTAATACTTACTAAAATTTATGGCTGGGAAGAAAAAACCTTACGGTATAAGCAATGTGGTGTCTTGGGGAGCTACTATCGTTATTGTTGGCTTATTGTTTAAAATACAGCACTGGCCATATGGCGGTACTTTTATCTCTATTGGTTTAATTGCTGAAGCAATCCTGTTTTTCATATTAGGGTTCCAAAGAGAAGAGAAAGATATTGACTGGATCCGTGTATATCCGGAATTGGATGAAAGCTTTTCAGGTGAATTGCCGAAATCGTCGGTAAAGCCGGTTGCAATTGGTAACAATTATTCAAATACAGCTGCCCTGGATAAAATGATGACCGAAGCCAAAATTGGCCCGGAATTGATCAGCAGTCTCGGAGAAGGATTAAGAAGCTTTGGCGATAAAGTCAATGCAATATCAAGGGTTACCGATGCAGGTGACGCGACCATTGCCTTTACTAATAAAGTGAAATCTGCAACTGCAAGTTACGATAGCTTAAGTTTAGCATTTGATAAAGCATCAGCTAACTTAAGCGATATGGCAAATACCAATATCGATTCTAAGACTTATCATGAACAGGTAACTAGACTGGCTACCAATCTTACGCAATTGAATGGGGTTTACGAACTTGAATTGCAGGATTCAAGCGCGCATTTAAAAGCGATGAACAGTTTCTACAAAAACCTATCGTCAACCATGAATAACTTTAACGAGTCGCTTGATGATTCAAGGCAGTTTAAAGATGAGGTTGGTCGTTTAGCTAAAAACCTTGCTTCACTTAACTCGGTTTACGGTAACATGCTTACAGCAATGAACCAGCCACGGGGTTAATGAGTATTATTTAATCAAACAGGAAATTAGAATACATACAGAGCATGGCCGGAGGTAAAGAAACCCCAAGACAGCGGATGATAGGTATACTTTACCTGGTACTTTTGGGCCTTATCGCTCTAAATGTGCCGGATAGTTTACTGGACTCGTTTAAAAATATTACCAGAAGTTTGGATGCATCGAGAACTAACGTTACTACAGGGTTAGACGCTACATATTCTGCCTACGAAGCTACCAAGATAAAAGAGCAGGGAGACAAGGCCCGGCAGATTGAGGCGCAGGCAAAGGAAGCTTCTAAAGCTTCAGGCGAGCTAAATGCCTATATCGAAGAAATTAAAGCCGAACTGATTAAAAAGGGCGGTGGTATAAATGCCGATATAGATGATGTTAGTGCCCGCGAAAGCATCGACATTTCTTCGGAAGTAATGGTAAACGGTAAAAAAGGCGAAATCTTAAAAGGAAAGATTGAAGCGACTAAAGACAAATTGATACAATTATTAGGTAAAGATGCGGATGGCGTTAATTTTTCGCTAAACGCAAGTGATCCGCCTCGGCGTGCAGGCTTTCCAAAAAAATCATGGGTAGATGCATATTTTGGTGAAGGCATTCCTTTGGGAGCTGCTCTAACAACCCTCGCAAAAGTGCAGGCCGATAACAAAAATGCGGAAAACGAGGTTGTGAAGAAAATTTTAGGAAAAGTAGACCGAGCGCAGGTAACCCTTAATGCATTTAAGGCCGTAGCAGTTGCACCAAGTAGTTATATACTGGCAGGACAGCCGTACAAAGCCGAGGTTTATTTAACTGCATATGATTCCCATTCCAACCCAACGATCACTATTGGCGGTGCGAACATCCCAACATCTAATGGTGTGGGTACTTATACAACAGGCACAAGCGGTGAAGGCTTGCGTAGCTGGACCGGTACTGTATCGGTAAAACAAGTTGACGGGCCACCACAAAACTACCCGGTTAGCGGAAGTTACATGGTTGCAAAACCATCTGCGGTTGTATCGCCAGATAAAATGAATGTACTGTATATAGGTGTGCCGAACCCATTATCTATTTCAGCTCCTGGTGTTCCTAAAGAAACTATGAAGGTGAGTATGTCCGGCGGATCTGTATCAGGTTCAAATGGTCATTACACGGCTACAGTAAGCACTCCCGGGGCCGCTAAGGTTACCGTTTATGGTGATAAAGGTATGGTGCTGGGTTCATCTGACTTCCGAGTGAAGCGCATCCCTGATCCAAAACCACAATTTGCAGGCAAAAGCGGGGGTAATACAGGTGCAGCTAATTTAAGGTCACAAGACAGGGTTTTTGCCAAGCTTGAAAACTTTGAATTTGATGCGCAGTTTAAGGTAACCAGGTTTACATTGCTTGTTTTAAAACCGCGCCAGGATGTTGTCTCATCATCAACTGTAGGTGCAGATCTGAGCAGTGGAATGAAGGCTGCCATGAGCGGCGTAACGCCTGGAACAACTGTGGTAATTAAAGATATTATTGCTGTTGGGCCAGATGGCACACAGCGCGGACTTGATCCGATAGTATTAACAGCTAATTAATAATTAGGTCATGAAAACAAAAGCTTTAATTATTGTACTTTGCTTTTTGTGCAGCATATCTTTTGCACAAAGAAAAAAGGCAACTGCAAGGAAAGCCCCGGCTAAACGCAGCGTAGGTAACACCAGGAGAACAGCTGGCTCTGCTTTGTCAAATGGCGGCGCTGGTAACTCTTCGGTTTTGGATACTACCCGTAAATCGGCACTAGCTCCTTCAAAGCCTTTTGACCGCCCGCTTGATGGTTATTACAAGAAATCTAACATCATTAGCGCACGGGTTACGCCTTATGCAAATTTAAGGGAAAGTGATGTTGCTTTTGCCAGGCGCATTTGGCGTGAAATTGATCTGCGCGAAAAAATGAATCAATTTATGGGATCGCCGAAACAGAGGTTGATAGATATTTTGATAACTGCAATTGATGCCGGTGAACTTACGGCTTACGATCCAACTTCCACTAAAGATGACCCGAACGGTGATAGTTTCTCAAGACCATTAACAGCGGGGCAGGCGCATAGCAAATTGGCTGATAGCAGCGTTGTTGACGTATTTGATAAAAACACAGGGGATAAAACGGGCTCCAGAGTAGTAGCGGGCGAGTTTTTAGCTGACAGTGTAATCAAGTTTAGGTTAAAAGAGGATTGGGTTTTTGATAAGCAGCGCTCGATATTTGAACCGCGGATTATAGGCATTGCTCCACTCGTTAAAATTAAAGCCGGGGGAGTAGTTAACAACGAATATCAACCTGCATTCTGGATCTATTTTCCTGATGCGCGGCCGGTACTTGCAACAAAGGAAGCAGTAAGCCGCAATAGTGATAATACTGGCTTAAGTTTTGATGACGTGTTTATGAAGCGCATTTTTACCAGTTACATAGTGAAGCAATCTAATGATAAAGATGAACGAATAAAAGATTACGCCCAGGGCATCGATAAGCTTTACGAATCTGAAAGGATCAAGAAAAACCTGATGGATTGGGAGCTAGGCCTATGGCAGTATTAAAATATAAGATTATATTCAACTTTTTGTAAATTACAAAGCCCGGACTTTTAAAAGATCCGGGCTTTGTGATTTTATATCCCGTATTGGTTTGTCATCATTATTCAGTGATTATTCCGGCGAACTTAAGCCTGTAACGTCGCTAACCTGGGGGTTAAAGTATTGGGTAATTGATTTCGCTTGTTTAAGGTTGACGACCTCCTGTAGCGTTTCTTCACTGGCCTCTCTGATTTTCTTTACCGACTTAAAATATTTCAATAACTTTTCTGCAGTGGTTTTCCCAATTCCCTCTATCAACTCAAGTTCAGTTGCCAGTGTACCTTTATCCCGTTTTTTGCGGTGGAAAGTGATGCCAAAACGGTGTGCCTCATCCCGTAGTTGTTGAATGATCTTTAAAGTTTCCGATCGTTTGTCGAGGTACATCGGGTATTGGTCGCCCGGGTAATACAATTCCTCTAAGCGCTTGGCAATGCCAATTACGGTAACTTGTTTGTCTATCCCCAATAGTTTTAAGCTTTTCATGGCAGACGAAAGCTGGCCCTTACCGCCATCTATTATAATCAGTTGGGGTAAGCCGGTATCTTCGTCCAGTACGCGTCTGTAACGCCTTAAAACAGCTTCTTCCATTGTTGCAAAATCATCCGGACCAACAACTGTTTTTACGTTAAAATGCCTGTAATCTTTCTTAAACGGCTTCCCGTCTCTAAATACCACTATGGCCGATACCGGGTATTTTCCCTGGAAATTGGAGTTGTCAAAACACTCTATATGGCGCGGCTGCTGGTTCATGCGGAGATCTTTCATCATCAGCTCCATCAACCTGTCAGTGCGTACATCGGGGTTTAATTTTTCATACTGATCAATTCTTTCTTTTTTAAAGAACATCACATTTTTTTGCGACAGATCCAGCAACTTTCTTTTTTCGCCTAATTTTGGAACCGTAAATTTTATGGCAGAGTCTTCTACGTCAATTTCAAAGGGCACAATTATCTCTTTAGAGTGACTCTCGTACCTGGTGCGGAACTCTGTGATCGCGATGGTAAGCAGTTCTTCGTCCGTTTCGTCCAGGCGCTTTTTAAGTTCAATAGTTTGCGTTTGAGTGATGGTACCATTCATTACCTTCAGGAAGTTAACAAACGCATATTTCTCTTCGGATGCAATGCTGAACACATCCACATCAGTTATTGAGGAATTTACAACGGTGGATTTACTCTGATAATTTTCCAGCAGATCGGCTTTCCTTTTCAGGCGGTGAGCCTGTTCAAAGTTTAATTCGCTTACCGCTTTATCCAGGTCGCCCTTTAACCCGCGGACCACATTTCCAATCTTGCCATTCAGGATATCCGTTATTTCCCCAATGCTGTTGTTATAATCATTTTCACTCTGAAAATCCTGGCAGGGACCTTTGCAATTTCCTAACTGGTATTCTAAGCAAACTTTAAATTTACCCTTCTCAATATTTTCCCGCGTTAAATTTAGGTTGCAGGTGCGTAGTGGATAGGTCTCTTTTATAAGGCCTAAAATAGTGTGCATCATACTTACGGAGGCATACGGGCCCAGGTATTTAGAGCCATCGCGGATAATGCGCCTTGTCCAGTAGATGCGCGGGTAGTTTTCGTTTTTGATGATGATCCAGGGATAAGTTTTATCATCCTTAAGCATCACGTTATAACGCGGCTGATGCTTCTTGATCATACTGTTTTCAAGCAGCCAGGCATCTACCTCGGTGTCAACTATGGTAAACGTAATATTCTGGATCTTGGATACCAATACTCTCGTTTTCGCATTTAATTGGGTATCCTTATTAAAATAAGAACCTACCCGGTTACGAAGGTCTTTAGCTTTGCCAATGTATATCAGCTCGTTTTCAACATCCCAGTACTGATATACACCCGGTTTGTGCGGTATATTTTTTAATGCTTCCCTGTAATCGAATTTTTCCATTTGCCCCCTAACCCCCTGAAGGGGGAATTGGTTATTATATTTAAAAGCCACCCTATTAAGTTCCCCCATCAGGGGAATTGGCTAAAAATCTAATTTTTTCTCTACCTCGTTTGGTGTTCCTTTTTGCTGCTGGCTGTAAGCACCACAATCAAGGGTTATGGTTACGCCGCTTTTAGGTGGAACAAAGTCTACATTCTTTTTAATACCAAGTTGATTGTTGGCATACACGCGTTTCATATAGCCCGCAAAAATAGGCAGCGCGGTATTAGCACCCTCACCCAAGCGGGTGCTGCGGAAGTGAATGTCGCGATCTTCGCAACCTGTCCATACACCTGTAACCAGCTGTGGGGTAATACCAATAAACCAACCATCTGAGTTATCATTAGTGGTACCTGTTTTACCGCCTATTGGGTTCATCATGTGGTAATCTCTTCTTAAACGATAACCTGTGCCTTCATCAATAACACCTTTAAGCATATATGTCATTACATAGGCGGTTTGCGGGTTTAGTGCTTGTACCACTTTAGGTGTATTATTATATAACACATTACCATTTTTGTCTTCAATCCGCATAAGGAAGGTGGGCTCTGTCCATACGCCCTCGTTGGCAAAGGCAGAGTAAGCACCGGTCATATCAAATACAGAGGCGTCAAATGTGCCGAGGCAGATGGACGGATAGGCCGGCACCGGACTGGTGATTCCCATTTTTTTGATGAGTTCCATCACCGGGATAGGTTTCACTTCGTTCATTACGTAGGCGGTTACCCAGTTTTGCGAACGGGCCAATGCGGTACGCAGGGTGATAACACCCGGAACAGTTTCAGATGGGGAAGAACGTGGCGACCAGTCTTGCCCGTAACCTGTAATAGTGATGGGCTCATTTGCTACCTGCATACATGGGGAAAAACCATCTTCGATTGCTACAGCATAGGTGAAAGGTTTTGCAGTTGAGCCAACCTGCCGTGTTCCGGTTTTTACCTGATCATACTTAAAATGTTCAAAATTTGTGCCGCCTACCCAAGCTTTGATATAACCCGTAGTTGGGTCCATGCTCATCAGTGCGTTGCGTAGCATCATTTTGCAATAGACAATAGAATCCACAGGCTTCATCAACGTGTCCACATCACCATGCCAGGTAAAAATATTCATCTTGGCAGGCGTATTGAAATCTTCTCTAATTTCTTCATCTGTTTTGTTTTGCAGCTTCAATGATACGTACCGGTCTGAGCGGTGCATACCTTTATCCAGTAAACTTTTAAAGGTCGGTATCGCTTTGTACAAACTGTAGCCTTTCCAGTGTGCATTGAACTGTGCCTGGAGGTTGCGCATATAGTCTTTTTGTGCTTCCTCGGCGTATTGCTGCATGGTTGCATCTATAGTAGTATAAATTTTTAACCCATCACGATCCAGATCGTAGGCGGTAACGCCATCCGGTTTTAAAATAGATTTGTCGATCAGGATCTTTTGTACTTCTCTTTTTAAAACAGATCTGAAATAGGTAGCCATTCCATCATTATGATCTGTAACCTTAAAGTTAAGGCCTAGTGGCTTCTGCTTAAATTCTTCAGCCTGACCATCGCTCAAATAACCTTCTTCGCTCATACGGCGCAAAACAAAATTTCGTCGTCCCAAGGCATTGTCCGGGTGATTGATTGGGCTGTAGATACCCGGCCCATTGATCATCCCCATTAACAGGGCGGCCTGGTCGGGGGTTAGCTTATCCGGAGTGGTATCAAAATAAGTACGTGCGGCCGAGCTTATACCATAAGTATTGTAGGCGCCAAAATCAACCGTGTTTAAATATAAAGTAAGGATTTCTTCCTTGGTATAATTGCGTTCTAGTTTTACCGCAGTTATCCATTCCTTTAGCTTTTGAATAACCCGTACAAACGGATTATGAGTTTTCTCGGTAAAAAGATTCTTTGCTAGTTGCTGTGTAATTGTACTGCCGCCTTGTTTTTTTCCAATTAGATTGTAGAGCAGGATGGAAAACGACCGCTGAAAATCGATTCCCGAATGTTCGTAAAACCGGGCATCCTCGGTAGCAACTAAGGCATTGATCACATTTGGCGATAGTTGCTTGTAGGTAACACTTGTCCGATTTTTTATATAGTAGTTGCCGATAACTTTATTATCCGAAGAAATTACCTGCGAGGCCTGATCGCTTTTTGGATTTTCCAATTCCCGGAAAGATGGTAAAGTGCCAAATACCTGGAATGCGATAAGAAGGATCATTATTGAAAAAAAAGCAAAGCAGCCAATAATGAAGCGCCAGATATACCAGTTGTAGCGCCGGATATCCTGCGAGTTTAGTTTATTTTTATTATTCCGGTTAATCATTCTTAATAATTTTGCTGATAGTATGCTATATAACTATCCAGTGTTGTTGAGTTGGCTAATTTATCCAGATTTTCTTTGGTAATGATAAAAAAGCTGTATTTGTCCTTTGGCACCTTCATAATATCGGGCAGTAGGGGAACAATATTACGGGCATAATCCTTTACTTCTCCCAGTGTATAAAAGCGGCCTACAAAAATCAGTTGGTTGTCTCTACCCACCGGTTTTAAATTATGATTTATAGCACTGCGCTGAAACTGCACCCGGTTAAACTGCCCGATACCAAAACGCGATGACGATAAATTAGTTGTACCGGAGCTTACACTAACTACAAAATAATAGTGCGTACTATCCCGCATATTAAATATAGATGGTGTTTTTACTACAGGCGCTGCTGCCGGTATTATTGGCGCTTGTACAGGCACAGGTTGAGTAGCAGGTTCCGGTGGCGTAATCGGCGTTTGTATTGGTGCGGTTTGCGTTATATCCGGTTGCTTAACCGGTTCTGGAAGAACTTTGGCAGGTTCTGGTTGTTTCACGGTTGGCGCCGCTACTTTTGCAACTTCAGCTTTTGGCTCCGGTTTCTTTTCAGGTTTGCGCACATCCGGGGTAATAACAATGGGGCCGCCGGTATAAGGCCTGCGATATTCTGTTTGCGGCTGATAAACAATAGGAATAGTGAATTGGCCATCGTTAACGTCTTTATCCGTTATCACCACAGGCCTGGCAGCAAGTTCAGTCTGGTTTACACCTATATAAGTAAGATGCTGTTTAACCAAAGGCGTGATCAATTTATCGTTGGGGTATTTAGTTACAATCTGCTGCAGTTCGGTCCTAAACGGATCCAATCTCTGCTGGTGTCCCCCGGCAAATGCCTGCAAGTAGGCCAATTGTGCAGCATATTTATTGTTGGGATATTGTTTTAATAAGCCATTGGCCGAAGTAATTACTTCATTGTATTTTTTAGTGGCATACAGGTTATACACCTGGTTGTATAAAGCGCTAAACCCGGAATCTTCATCATTTATGCGTTTGCCATATTCGGGATCAAGGATGGTTTTTGCAAAGGATGTTTCGGGGTAATCTTTCAATACCAGCGAACGGTATTTGTCAGATAGAGAAGCATTGTCATCACTGTATAACCGGTACAGGTTATAGTAGATAGCAGCCTTACTGCCATTATTGGGGAAGAGAATCAGTATTTTTTCGTAGGCATCTTCGGCTTCCTTTTTATCATCCAATACATCGCGGTAAAAGTTAGCTATGTCCAGATAAGCATCATAACGGCGGATGTTCGACTGTGCCAGTAATGCCGGTGTTAGCGGCAGATTCTGAACAAGGTCCTGCCGGTAATTTTCGGCATCTATTTTATCCGGGCTTTTCTGCAGCGGATCCGGCGCAGCGTCCGGATCGATGTTTTTGCTGGTGTTTAGGGTATTTGTTGTTAAATCGGCATTGCTGCGGTTACTTCTGCGCCAGTTATCTTCCAGCTTTCGGTTACCCCATACGCGTTTAAAATCTCCAAACCCCTGGCTTACGGCATTGGTGTTATAAAAATAAAAATTACCACCGTTAGGTAAACTTGCTTGTGGCTGTAGGTTTCCGGTATTATCGTTATATAGATCAGTTGCTCCGCCTCCCTGTCCATTGGCGCCAACCAGTAACTCCGCAGCGCTTATCGCTATTACCTGGCGCTTAACCATGATATCTATGCGATTATCACGCTCGGGCTCATTAAGCGCGGCCAGCATTTGCAGGGTGTCTTCGCGTGCTATCACTTGTAGCCTGTCGGTAAGTAGCTGTAAATTATCGGCTTTTTTTCGGATGGTTTTATAAGAGGGGTAACTAGGCGCTAAAACCAAGAGCGTACTATCGTAAAAGTTTTTGGCTAAGGTATAGTCAGCTTTGTTTTTAAAGTAGATGTCCGCAAGCCGCAGGTAGGATAGTCCCTTTTGATTTTGATTGCGCTGGCTACTATTGGTTGACTGGTGGTAGCTTTTGATGGCATCGTCGATTTTCCCTTCCGAATATTGCAGCTGGGCTATCTGGTAATAGATCTGATCGGTAAACTCAACGTTGTTCGGATTTTTTAATAGGCCGCGAAGGCGATCCAGCCGGCTAATCCTGATTCCGTTTTGGCTGTCTTCTATCCTGATGCGGTTAAGGTTGGCATTAAATGCCATGTCAAATGCTACGTTACTTTTAGCTACACGGGCATAACTCGCAACAGCATCGGATGCTTTACCATTCAGTTCCTGCAGTTCGCCAAGGATAAACGTCCAGCGCATCCGCTGCAGGTTATTGCCGCTATGCTGTATAGCCAGTTTAGCCATTTCCTCAGCGTCGGGATATTCCTGAATGTTGATATCATACTGCAGCTTGGTAGCGTATACATCAGCGGTGATGCTCTTTTTTGGATCAATGTTTAATACGGCCGTATCAATGATCAACTTTGCTAAGGTATATTTATTAAGGTACATCAGCGAGCGGGCTTTCCAAACAAGAGCTTCCTGTTTTAATTCGGTTTGTTTAGCCCCGGCAATACTTGCGGCATAGCTGAAGTACTCAACGGCATCAAAATAGTTATTTTCTAAATAGTTGCCCTTTCCCAAAACGAGGTAAGCATCGGGGATATAATGGCTTTGCTCTTTGATGCTAATAATACTGTTCGCTTTTTGCTTAGCAGCTTCCAGGTCTTTATCTGGTATTGCAGATGCAGCAATGGTATCCTGGTATACCGAAAGCAATTCGCTGTAATTATCTACAAATCCGGAGGCATAGCTTTCTTGTTTTTCCCGCAGAATTTCGCGGGCGTTAAACAGGATATTATAATGTGCAGTGAGATTTTGAAGCCCACGGTTGAGTGCACTCTTCTTTTCCAGCGAGCAGCCGGCTAGCAAAAAAAGAACCACAAGCCAAGAATAGGTAGCTGGGTTTAATTTAAATAAGGTATATATACGCCTCAAAAGGTTTGCTGTTTATTGGTATATGTTTTTTAAGAGATTTAAATTGAGGGCAAAAGTTAGATTTATTAAAGCAAGTTGATTTACAAATTTTACAAAGGCCTGCCCTTAAATATACCAGTTTTTTAAAGATTAAACTGTTCTATTGCTTCTTCCAATTGTGCCAGCAGCCGACTGTCTTCTTCTGTAAAAGGTTCAGCTTTTACGTATCTGAAGTCCTTTAAAACCTTCAGTATAAACGATGCTTTCTCGTCTTTAATGTCTAATAAAAATTTCATTGTATTTAGTTGTAAAAACCATCGCTAATTTACTAAATTGTATGCAATAGGATTAATAAATTTGCGGATGCCAGAAAATGAACAAAACACGCCTCAAGAGGCCGGTAAAGAAGCAGCCTCCTATGGTAAATATATGGGTGTGGCCTTCCAGATGATCGTAATAATAGGGGTGTTCACATTTGCAGGGTATAAGATAGATGAAGCAACCGGGCATCAAACCAAATGGGTAACGGCAGTACTGTCGCTCTTCGGTGTATTTGCGGCTTTGTTTTTAATTATAAGATCGGTACGGAATTGAAGTTGCTTAAACCTTTATTGCAGTGCCTGTTATTTGCCGCGCTGTTAGCCCTGCCTCCGGTTGCATTTACCGTAACCGGGCATAGTAGTTTACTGGTGCCCAAATTTTGGTTCCTGTTTACTTTTATTACCGGCCTTACACTTATTTCTGTTGCCACGTTATTGGTCATACAACGCCTGCAACCCGGGTTGTACGCGCAGGCTTTTTTGGTAATAACCATAGTAAAAATGCTGGGAAGCATGTTTTTAGCACTGGTTTTTGTATTGAAAGTGCAAGTAAATCAAGGACTTTTTTTGGTGAATTTCTTTTATATTTATTTCCTAAATACTGGCTTTGAAATTTACCTTTTGTTACGTAACTTGCGCAACCAAAATTGAAAGTAAAAAACACTCATTTAATGTATTTTAACCACATTTTGAAGTCAAAAAAAACAAGCATAGCGCTCCTTTTAGGCGTTTTTTTAACTTTTTTCGCATGTAAAACTTTTGCTACCCAGGCTGAACCAGGGGTAGAAAAAGCCGCTGAAGCAACCAAAGAGGAAGCTTTTAATCCTAGTGAAGTTATCCTGGAACACATTGCCGATTCGCACTCCTGGCATTTGTGGGGGACGACCCATATTGCACTGCCGGTGATCCTTTATACTGATAAAGGTTTAGAGGCATTCTCATCTGCTCATTTTGAGGAAGGTGCTGCCGATTATACCGGTAAGTATTATACCTACAGGTTGGTTAAAGACAAGGTTAATATTGTTGGAGATGATAAAAGCCTTTTGCCTGCAGCTACCGTATTAAAGTTAAACAAAAAGCTGGTAGACTTCTCTATTACCCGCAATGTGGTAAGTATGTGGATCTCTATCGTGCTTTTGCTGATCATATTTTTAAGCGTTTCGTCGGCGTATAAAAAGCGTACAGGTAAAGCACCTAAAGGCTTCCAGTCGTTTATCGAGCCGATAATTATGTTTGTGCGCGATGATATTGCCCGCCCGAATATTGGTTACAAATACGAGCGGTTTATGCCATTGTTGTTAACCATATTCTTTTTTATCTGGATCAACAACCTTATTGGGTTAATTCCTTTTTCGCCGGGTGGCTCTAACCTTACGGGTAATATTGCAGTAACATTTGTTTTGGCTGTTATCACGCTGGTAGTAGTAAATATCAACGGTAATAAATACTACTGGAAACATATTTTTGCACCTGATGTACCAGCCTGGTTATACCCTATTATGTGGCCGGTAGAGTTGGTAGGTATCATATCTAAGCCTTTCGCTTTGATGATCCGTTTGTTTGCTAACATTACTGCAGGGCACATTATTGTGTTGAGCTTGATATCGTTGATTTTTGTGTTCAAGAGCGCATATGTATCGGTTGTATCAGTTCCTTTTGTGGTGTTTATGGATGTGCTGGAGTTGCTGGTAGCAGCATTGCAGGCTTTCATCTTTACGCTGCTTACCGCATTGTTCATCGGTACGGCTATAGAAGAGCATCATCACTAATTTTTGCAAATAACTATATAATATATATTCACTTTAATTTTAAAACTATGTTTGGAAGTATCGCTGCATTAGGTGCAGGTTTAGCAGTAATTGGTGCCGGTATCGGCATCGGCCAGGTAGGTGGAAAAGCCATGGAAGGTATTTCCCGCCAGCCAGAAGCTGCTTCAAAAATCCAAACTGCAATGATCATCGCTGCCGCTCTTATTGAGGGTGCTGCTTTGTTCGGTGTGGTTGTATCATTCCTGGGCTTAAAATAATATTTATCTCCCGGAAAAAAGCTTAACCTTATCTGCAGCGGTTGGCGGCAGATAAGGTTATTTAAACTTTACATTTAAACTTTTAAATAAAAATGGAATTAGTTACTCCTGAGATTGGTTTAGTATTTTGGACCTCGGTATCCTTCTTCATCCTATTGTTCTTACTGGCCAAATTTGCCTGGAAACCTATTATGGGAGCCATTGGTGATAGAGAGCGCTCTATTGAAGATGCTTTATTGAAAGCTGAAGCTGCTAAGGATGAAATGGCTCGTTTAACTAACGAGAATGAAGAGCTTTTAAAAGAAACGCGTGCAGAACGCGACTTGATTTTAAAGGAAGCCAAGAAACTTAAAGACCAGATTGTAGCCGAAGCAAAAGATGCTGCGCAAAAAGAAGGTGCCCGCATGATCGAATTGGCCCGTTTAGAAATAAACAACCAGAAAACTATCGCGATGGCAGATGTGCGCAACCAGGTTGCAAGTTTATCGTTAGAGATTGCTGAGAAAGTGATTCGCAAGCAATTTGAAGATCAGAAAAAACAGGACGAGTTAGTTGCCGAACTGTTAAAAGAAGTGAAATTATAGATCGATCTGAGATCTGAGATCAAGAACTAAGGCATACGATTGTTGCCTTTTTCTCACCTCAGACTCAATGTCACATCTCAAGAGAATATGTCAGAATTAACAGTAGCAATAAGATACGCAAAGGCATTAGTTGACCTGGCCATCGAGCAGAATGCGCTTGATACGGTTAAGGACGATATGGTGATTTTTTATAAAACTGTCAAAGCAAGCCCGGAATTACACGCTGTATTAGGTAATCCAATTATCTCTCACAGTAAAAAGGTAAATATCTTAACAGATATTTTGGAAAACGCGTAAGTAAAGTAACCTTGCTGCTGCTTCACCTGATGGTAAATAAAGGCCGAGGTGATGTTTTATATGAAACTTCGCACGAGGTTATTGCTCTCTATGATATTAAGCACAATATCACTTATGCCAAAGTAACCACTGCAACTCCGCTTTCTAAAGCGAATGAGGAGGTAATGCTGCGTAAAATTCAGGAGGCTATTGGCGGTACTATTAAGCTACACAACGAGGTTGATCCTGCTTTAATAGGAGGCTTTGTGCTAACCGTGGGCGACAAACAAGTGGATACAAGTGTTGCCAGCAGCCTTAGGAATTTGAAAAAGGAATTTTCAGCTGTTGCAACTAAATAATATTAAATTAATACGCTAAAATAAAATCAAACAATGGTAGAGGTAAGACCAGACGAAGTATCAGCAATTTTGCGTCAGCAATTAGCGGGCTTCAAGTCAGAATCTGAACTGGAAGAAGTGGGTACCGTACTGCAGGTAGGCGACGGTATTGCACGCGTTTACGGTTTAACTAAAGTACAATCAGGTGAGCTGGTTGAATTTGATAACGGATTACAGGGTATCGTTTTGAACCTTGAAGAAGATAATGTGGGCGTTGTATTGCTGGGACGGTCTGACGATATCAAAGAAGGTGATAACGTAAAACGTACTAACCGCATTGCGTCAATTAACGTAGGCGAAGGTATGCTTGGCCGTGTTGTTGATACTTTGGGTAACCCTATCGATGGTAAAGGCCCGATCCTTGGCGAAACTTACGAAATGCCTTTGGAGCGTAAAGCCCCTGGTGTTATCTATCGCCAGCCGGTAACCGAGCCCTTGCAAACAGGTATTAAAGCTATCGATGCGATGATTCCTATTGGCCGTGGCCAGCGTGAGTTGGTTATTGGTGACCGCCAAACTGGTAAAACTGCGGTTTGTATCGATACCATTATTAATCAAAAAGAGTTTTATGATGCCGGCCAGCCGGTAACTTGTATATATGTAGCGTGTGGCCAAAAGGCTTCTACTGTTGCAAACATTGTACGTACCCTGGAAGAGAATGGCGCTATGCCTTACTCTATCGTAGTTGCGGCAAACGCATCAGATTCTGCTACCATGCAGTTCTTCTCTCCGTTTGCAGGTGCTGCAATTGGTGAGTACTTCCGCGATACAGGTCGCCCGGCTTTGATCATCTATGATGATTTGTCTAAGCAGGCTGTTGCTTACCGTGAGGTGTCGTTACTACTCCGTCGTCCACCGGGCCGTGAAGCTTACCCGGGTGACGTGTTTTACTTGCACAGCCGTTTATTAGAGCGTGCCGCTAAAGTGAACTCAAATGATAGCATCGCTCAGCAAATGAACGATCTGCCGGAATCTATTAAACACATCGTAAAAGGTGGTGGTTCATTAACCGCATTGCCAATTATCGAAACCCAGGCAGGTGACGTATCCGCTTACATCCCAACCAACGTAATTTCAATTACCGATGGTCAGATCTTTTTGGAGTCGAACTTGTTCCTGGCCGGTATTCGCCCGGCAATTAACGTAGGTATTTCGGTATCTCGTGTAGGTGGTAACGCCCAGATCAAATCGATGAAGAAAGTAGCAGGTACTTTGAAACTAGACCAGGCGCAATACCGCGAGTTAGAGGCGTTCTCTAAATTTGGTTCGGATTTGGATGCTTCTACCAAAAATGTGATCGACAAAGGTGCACGTAACGTGGAGATCTTAAAGCAAGGGCAGTATTCACCGGTTACGGTTGAAAAACAAGTTGCAATCATCTATTTAGGTACTAAAAACCTGATGCGTAACGTACCGGTTAACAAGATCCGCGAATTTGAGGCAGAGTATACCAGCCAGTTAGAGCTACGCCACCCTGAAGTGTTGGCCGCCCTTAAAGCAGGTAAATTTGATGACCAGTTGACTGGTGTGCTGGAAACAGTTGCTAAAGAACTGGCAGGAAAATATTAATTTAGTAGCAAGTAGTTAGTATCAAGTAGCAAATACAAGCAACTGGTATTTCGAAACTAACTACTTGCATTTAGAAAATATCGCATTAGTCGGGTAGCGTAAACAAGTCTCGGTACTTGATACTAACTACTTGTTACTCAAAAAAGAATGGCTAATTTAAAAGAAGTAAGAAACAGGATCTCGTCGGTTAGCTCTACGCAGCAGATCACCAAAGCCATGAAAATGGTTTCGGCGGCCAAGCTGAAGCGGGCAACGAATGCCATTGTACAATTACGCCCTTATGCTAACAAGCTAAAAGACTTATTAGCTAATCTATCGGCCAGTTTGGAAGATGGCGCATCGCCTTACCTGCAGGAACGTGAGCCGGTGCGTGTATTGGTAGTAGTGGTTTCATCAAACCGTGGTTTGGCCGGTGCTTTCAATACCAACGTTATTAAAACTGCTAACAACCTCATTGCTGAAAAATATAGCGAGCAGTTAAAAGCTGGCAATGTATCCATTGTAGCTATTGGTAAAAAAAGCCAGGAGTATTATCAGCGCCGCAAGTATAACGTAATTGGTAACAATAACGATCTGTACCTGGATCTGAACTTTATCAATGCTTCCAAAATTACCGAAGCTATCATGCAGGGTTTTATCAATGGAGATTATGACCGTGTAGAACTTGTATACAACCATTTCCGCAACGCGGCTGTACAATACCTGATATCAGAGCAATTGTTGCCCGTTCCAAAACCTGAGGTTAAAGCCGAAGATAAAAAAGCTAAACCAGGCGTAATGGAGGCACAGGTAGATTATATCCTGGAGCCTTCTAAGGAGGAGATTGTAAACGAACTGATCCCTAAGAACATTAAGATCCAGTTGTATCGTGCGGTATTAGATTCTAATGCATCTGAACACGGCGCACGTATGACAGCAATGGACAAAGCAACCGAAAACGCAGGTGATCTGTTGAAAGCCTTAAAATTGTCATACAACCAAGCTCGCCAGGCAGCCATTACTACTGAACTTACCGAGATCGTGAGTGGTGCAGCAGCATTGGGTGGTTGATAAATTGAAACACTAGATATTACAAGAACGGCTTCTCAATTTTGGGAAGCCTTTCTTGTAATTACAGAAATTTGTATTTTCAGTGCCAGATTGTACGGGTCAAATCCTCATAGACGGTCGGAATTTTCACTATATCGCAGGATTTGCCGAATACTGTTTCCATAGTTCATCTATCGTTTTGCCGGTAACAACTTCCCAGGTATTGTCTGTCCAGGAGTGTTTGCGCATGATACCATCCAGTTTTTTTACGGCGCCCTTTTTTACTTTAGTTTCTATCCAAACTAAGAAACGCGCGGTAACGCGGTAAGCGTTATCATAATTTTGGCTGGAAGTGTAAGCCGGTAAACGCCAATTAGCGGCTTCGTTGGCTATTCCATGTTCATTGCGCACGTAGTCGGCTATGCCCTCTGTCAACCAGCCCGGGCCATTGCTGTCTCCGTAATCCTGTACAATATGCATTACTTCGTGGGTAACTACATCGATGTCGGCGGGGTGCTTGTTCATGTAAGCTACACTAAACACCACCCGGCCGTTGTCGGTGGCGGCAACGCCATGGTAAGCAGTGTCGATAAAGAAATGGACCTGCTTCAAGCTTTTCTTGTTATACTCTTTTACGATGCCTGGGTATACGATGAAGAACGTGTTGACCAGTTTTTCTTTTATGGATTTATCAAAATGATCGTCGTTGCCGGATATGATAAGCGTGTAGCCATCTTTTTTAATGGTATCAATTCCGGTGGCAAAGCTTATGTGGCAGACAATGCTTAACAGGAGCAAGAGAAGTATACTTCGTTTTTTCATATAGCTAAAATACTCATTACTGCACAGTGAGCCGGCACACAAACATTAATGTTACATAAAGTACTTTTCTAATATCCTGCCGGGATGCCTTTTAAAATAACATAACCCTTGGTTTGGAAGATTTTTTGAAATTTAGTGTATTGCCCGAATCGCGTAAGAAATTTAGTTGAATCCTGCTTGAAATTTTGATTGGAATATACTACGTAAAGCGCTGCCCGGTTTCGACCGAAATATAATTTTGGCTTAAAACGTTGGGCGTTTAAAAAATGGAAGTTAATATAGTTGTCCTCCAGCAATACTCGATTGTTTTTGATTTCCAGGGCGAGGGAGGGTGCGCCGCTTTGCATGTAAAAAATGTCCCGGCATTGTTTATTTTGGTTATCCAGTGAATGAATTTTTTCGACCAGATCTGCCGGGTAGGATAGTTGCAAGCCACTGTACAATATGGAAGGACCTTCAGGCGCTGTAGTCCGGGCCCTGTTAATGAATTGGTAAATATTTAAACAACTGAAGAGACAGATTACTCCGTACATCAATACTTTTCCAAATGGCAGTTGCCTTACACCTATAAAAAATGCCGGTGTAATCAATATAGTGACGGGGATAAAGTGCCGCAGTTCGTATGAGACATCTACATCGATAAAGTAAAGCAACATGTAAAAAAAAACCGTTGCCGGTACAAATCCCAAAAGCATCAGGCGGTGACTCAGGCTTATTTTTTTATTAAAAAATATAAGGTAATAAAACGGTACAATCACAATTAGGGCAATTAGCCATTGCAACGTTTTATTTAAAGAAAATGCCATAAACAATCCCAAGACCGGGGCATCAACAGGGAAAGCGAATACTCTGGGTTGGAGCCTGATGCCCAGAGAAGAGGTACCAATGTTGTTATTATGGTTGAGAAAAGCAGATTTAATGGCCACTATATAAACCAGCAACAGGGCGGCAAGTTTAACAGCCAGAAAAAATCCTTTTTTTAAATCGTACATTTTAAGTGATCCTCCTTGCCTGGAAAAATCCCTGATAAACAAATAGAATAGCGCACCTGCAAAGATGCTGGTAAAGGCAGCTTTCAGAAAAAAGCCAACAAATGCTGCCAGCAATAGTGCCGCCAGGCTATATCCGTTAACCCGCTTTATTTTCGCAACGCCATAAAAAAACCATGGGCAATAAGTGTTAAGCAATACTACCCCTCCATCATATTCTAAAAGACTTCTCCAAAAGAATGGCTGCAACAACGTGAATAAAACCAGCATTAACGCCAGGTTTGCCGATGTGTCGTCTATATCCTCATCTTTGCTTTTACATAGCAAACTAAACAACTTAAAGATTCCCCAACCGGAGAATAACAGACTAGTAGCAGTTACAATTTTTATCGCGATGCTGATGTTTACATTTAGCAGGTTTTGAACCAGCATGGGCAAAGCGTATTGGGCGGGTGTCCACCAGGCAACGAATTCCAACTCGTCCAGATTTAGATTAGCGGGATTCGGGTGTGACAAATAATTGAAAGGAATATGTTTTGAAGCATTATATACCATCCGCATATTAATCGCCGGGTCCCATCCGATGCCTTGCGATAGCTTTAGCACCATACTGAATACAATTACTGCGTAAGCCGCTATCGAAAAGTATAAGACATGCCTAACACGGATATTATTCATCTGCCTAAGGTATCATAATCAGCTATAATGTGAAAGATTTAGTGTCAAATAACCCTTTATATTTGTGGAAAATAAGGCTTCTTTAGCTACTTTTAATAAGGTTGATCGGTCTACTAACGAATAATCACTTAATGAATCAAATAATAGAATGTGTACCGAATTTTAGCGAAGGTATAAATCGTGAAGCGATCGGGGAAATAGCTGCCGCCATACAGTCGGTTGCAGGGGTTAAGCTTTTAAATGTTGACCCAGGCATGGCCGCTAACCGTACGGTAATCACTTTTGCAGGTGAACCGGCGGCAGTTGTTGAAGCGGCGTTTTTAGCCATCAAAAAAGCCGGCGAATTAATAGATATGCGTTGCCAAAAAGGCGAGCATCCACGCATGGGTGCTACCGATGTTTGCCCTTTAATTCCATTGAAAAACATCACTCTTACTGAAACCGCTAAGTATGCTGAACAATTAGCGCGTAGGGTAGGGGATGAACTGCAAATTCCTGTTTACTTGTATGAATATTCGCAACCTAACAAAAGTCGCAGCAATCTTTCTGTAATTAGGGCGGGCGAGTATGAGGGTTTTTTCAAAAAGATCAAACTGCCGCAATGGAAGCCCGATTTTGGCCCGGCAGAAAATGATCCTAAACGCGGTGCCACTGTTATTGGTGCCCGTAATTTTTTGATAGCCTATAACGTTAATCTTGGTAGTTCATCTGTTGCTGTTGCAGCTGATATTGCTGCAGAGATAAGAGAATCGGGCCGGAAGATAAAAAATGCAGATGGCACGTCGGAGATGGTACCCGGCTTGCTGAAAAATGTTAAAGCTATAGGTTGGTATATTGAAGAATATGGCAAAGCGCAAGTCTCAATGAATTTAACCGATATCAATATAACCCCAATTCATATAGTTTTTGACCAGGTGAGTAATGTTGCGGAGAAAATAGGTGTTGAGGTAACCGGCAGTGAATTAATAGGCTTAATGCCTTTACATTCAATAGTTGAAGCTGGACGCTATTTTGCTGATAAGAATAACCTGAAGGAAGAATTAAAAGAAGATAAACTTATACAAATTGCGGTTGATTCGATGGGGCTGAATGAACTTGGCCCTTTTAATCCACAGGAGCGGATAATTGAGTATCTATTGGACTAATTAAATTAACAAGCGGCAATTTGTCGCTTGTTAATTTAAAAATATTTCAACTTAGTAGTGGTACCTCACAAAAGCTTCCATAGCTGCATATTCAGCCATGCCCAGTTTGTCATAACAAATGGCTGTTTCGCGGTTACGGTCTTCGGCACGTACCCAGAACTCGCGCTCGTCATCACCCGGGAAAACCGGACGGTCCTTTTGGCTTTGGTGCTTGAAGATGGCGCTGCGCTTGCGCAGTACCTCGGCAGGGGAAAGCGGTACCGCCATCTCAATCTCGTGGGTGGCAAACTCATGCCACGCACCGCGGTACAGCCACATCCAGCAATCTTTTACCCAGTCCTCGGTTTCCTTCAGTCGGGTTAAGGCCTCCAGGATAACGTTGAAGCAAACGATGTGCGTACCGTTCGGGTCGGCAAAGTCACCGGCAGCAAAAACCTGGTGGGGTTTAATTTTTTGTAACAGCTCCATGGTAAGTTTGATATCTTCCTCACCCACGGCATTCTTTTTGGTTTTACCCGTTTCGTAAAAAGGCAAAGCCTGGAAATGGATGTTGCTGTCCGGCACGCCGGAGAACCTTGCACCCGAGATGGCTTCCGTTTTACGGATAAAGCCTTTCACGTTACGGATCTCCTGGGTATCGATCTGGTTAGGGAGCTTGTTCTCAATAAAGTGGCGCATTTCATCATAAAGCTTCTTCAGTTCGGCGGTATCCTCGCCAACGCTGTTTTTAAAATCGATAGCAAATTCAACATAACGCAGTACATCATCATCCCAAACAGCGGTATTGCCGGAGGTTTGATAAGCCACATGCACATCATGCCCCTGGTCAACCAAACGGATGAAAGTACCACCCATGGAGATCACGTCATCGTCCGGATGGGGGGAGAACACGATAGAACGCTTGCGGGCAGGCTCGGCACGTTCCGGGCGCTGCGAATCATCCGCGCCGGGTTTGCCACCCGGCCAGCCGGTAATGGTATGCTGGATCTGGTTAAATATGTCGATATTGATATCGTATACCGGCCCCTGCTCTACGGCAAGCTGTGCCATGCCATGGTTATTGTAATCTTCTTCGGTCAGCTTCAGGATCGGTTTACCCACCGTACCCGAGAGCCAGATCACCGCTTTTTTGATCAGGGTGTTATCCCAAACACAATCTTTCACCAGCCATGGGGTGTCAAAACGGGTTAACCCGGAGGCTGCGCCTTCATCCAGTACAAACTCCACATGCTCGGATAGCTGCAAAAAAGTAGCGGGCACGTCCCCGGAGATCTCACCCTCCACGGCTTTGGCCACAATAGGCGCCTTTTTAGCACTCCAGGCCATCAGGATGATCTCACGTGCTTTAAAGATGGTACCCACGCCCATGGTGATGGCTTTGGTTGGCACATTCTGCTTGCCACCAAAATCGCGGGAAGCATCGCGGCGGGTAAGGTCATCCAACGTAACCAGGCGGGTACCCGAGTTAGGTGCAGAACCCGGCTCATTAAAACCGATGTGGCCGGTACGGCCGATCCCTAATAATTGCAGGTCCAGTCCGCCGAGTTCGGAGATCTGTCTTTCGTAATCCAAACAAAAAGCGGCCACATCTTCCTGTGCTAAAGTGCCATCAGGAATATGTACCGAGCTTTTGTCAATATCGATATGGTTGAAGAGATGCTCGTGCATGAAGGTCACGTAGCTTTGCACAGCATCGGGCTTCATAGGAAAATACTCATCCAGGTTGAAAGTGATGACATCACGGAAGGACAAACCTTCTTCTTTGTGCAGACGGATCAGTTCGGCATAAACGCCGATGGGTGTAACGCCTGTTGCCAGGCCCAAAACAGTGTGCTGACCAGCGGCCTGCTTATCGCGGATGAGTTTAGCTATCCTTGCGGCCACCGCCACTGATGCAGTTTTCTGGTCTGCATAAACGCTCACCGGCAGCTTTTCGTAACGGGTCTCTTCCAGTAAATTTAATCTTGCCATAATTCTTATATCGTATTTATTGTCTTGTTTAAAAAAATGGGGTCAAAAAAAATCCTCACCGAAGCGAGGATTACCAACCAATAACTATAAAATTTAAATCCCTTATGAGGAATGAGAACGCGCTGCTGTATAATGATCTTAAATTCATCATCGACACAAACTTAATAAAGTTAAATTTACTATCCAATATCTTCTTAAAAAATTTTAAAAAGATATTGGATAGTATTTTAAGTTTTAACTTGAGCATTTTTGCTTACGCTTAAGTAGTAGATACCCAAGCCTATCGCATAAGCTAATAAGCACCAAAGAGCCGCATAAGGATTCTCTTTAAAAGAAATAAAAATATTAATTGTGACAAAACAATAGGATAGAACAAAAAGTGCTGGAATAAGCGGAAACCATTTAATCGTATAAATTTCTGAAGTATCCAGGCCCTTGGTCTTCCGTCTCAGAATAAAGATAGAGATGGCTGCAAGTGAAGTGCCTATCGTTTCAAAAAACATCACATATTTTAGCATTTCGCTAAACGTTCCCACGAAAAATAAGATAACCAGGATAGCAGCAACAAAAAAAGTCATCCCAAATTCCTGTACCTGCGTTTTAGGATTTACCTTTGCAAATACCGGGGGGAGAATACCATCTTCTGCCATAGCATAATAGGTTCTGGGATTGTGCATAATGTTTACATTAACAAATGCCACTACGGAAACAAACATGAGTATTGAAGTGATCTTGTAACCGGTAGCTCCGAATATAATGCCAGCCATTTTAGCCGCAAGTGTATGTGTTTGCTGTAAACCGCCGATACCCAACACGCTGTAATACGCAAAATTGATGGCGAGATATAAAATAATTACTGTACCAATACCTATAAAAATAGCTTTTGGAATGTTTTTTTTAGGGTTTACAATGTCGCCGCCAAAATTAATGGTTTGCGCATAACCGGTGTAAGTAAAGAAAACTGCGATCAGGCTTAAGCCAAATGCAGTGACCAAACTTCCGCTATGCGGAATGGTAGCTATATTGGGTGTGGATTGTACGTCGCTTTTAAAAACTGCGGTGCATAAAACTAAAATCATTCCCACCTTGAAAATTGTAAGCAGGTTTTGCGCACGTGCACTTTGTTTAATGCCTAAAAGGTTAATCAGATACAAAAGCAGAACGGTTGCAATGGTGGTGATTTTGGTACCTGTGCTGTTTTGAAAACTCAGCGGCATAATTATAGGGTTTATATACTCCGCACCGAGAAGTGCAACAGCAGCAACAGAAGCTGCGTTGCTGATCACGAGCACCCAATTGATCATAAATGCAAAAGCTGGGTGGTAGCAATACGAAAACACTTTATAGAAACCGCCAGTGGTGGGGTAGCGTGCACCTATTTCTGCAAAAGTGAGCGCGCCACATAAGCTCACCAGTCCCCCAAAGATCCATGCGCCAAAAAATACACCGGCACTGCCGGCTTTAAGAGCTACGTCGCTAGGCGTGCCAAAAATGCCCATGCCGATGACCAGGCTGATCACTATCATGGTGAGATCGAAGCGATTAAGCAGCGGCTTTATACTCATTTATTTAAAATTTATCTTATAATTTAATTTCGTTAACACTTTAAATCAATTAAATTCGGTCTTTGATTTTTTAAACTACCTGCCAGATTAAACTATTTTGAAGCAAATTAAACAAATATTGCTTACCGGTATATTGTTGTTTTGTATTGCGCCGGCATTTGCGCAGCGCAGGAAGCAGGGTAACGTTAAAAAACTACAATCTGTAGTTGTTTACAAGACGGAAAATCTCAGCCAACAGCTCAAAAATTTCAAAGCTGTAATAGCCGTTGCCAATGTTGATTTTGAATTCCCCAAAGGCTTTAAGGAAATCCCAGCCCCCGATAACGAGGATTTTTCTTTCGATTATGCAATGGAACTGCCTGGAAAAGACTTTGAGATTTGGATACAGGTAAAATCGCAAAAAGAAAATTATGCGGCTTATTTAAGGAGTCTTGGCAATAAGGAAACCACCCAGGCTAATCCCGATTCGGTGTACCTGGGGATGGGAACAGCCTATGCCATCGCCTTTACCGGCGACAGGAGCAGCTATTTCACCCGTACTATTCCACGCAATGTCTGTGCTCGCTACAAAGCTAATGCGGGCCGCTCATACTTATTGAACCTACTAGATTTGCCTATAACAAAGCGCTATAAGTATGCCTTGTTGGTTACCTTACAAAAGGACCATACCGGCACAATATTGGCAGTTTGCTTTGCGAACGAAAAAGGGCCGGAGTTCTTTAAAGATGTAGACCGGGCAAGCAATTGCCTGAAGTTTAAATAACACATAATAATGTGGATAAGTTAAAACATTTAAATCGCTATTTAAATGCGGGAACTTTATTTTTGTACACGGTGCGTTGCGCGCCAAATTTTTTGAATGAAATATGGCAGAGACTAGTAATTATGATGACGATAGTATCCGGTCGCTAGACTGGAAAGAACACATACGATTAAGGCCCGGTATGTATATTGGTAAGCTGGGCGATGGTTCTGCTTATGATGATGGGGTGTATGTTTTGCTTAAAGAGATTGTTGATAATTCGATAGATGAATTTGTAATGGGATCGGGCCGCACAATCGAAGTTAATATGAGCGATCATAAAGTTTCCGTACGGGATTACGGTCGCGGCATTCCTTTGGGTAAAGTGATCGATTGCGTATCTAAGATAAACACAGGTGGGAAGTATGATAGCAAAGCGTTTCAAAAATCTGTAGGTTTAAACGGTGTGGGTACCAAGGCGGTTAATGCTTTGTCAAACTATTTCACTGTGCAATCCTACCGTGATGGCCGTACTAAAATAGCTGAGTTTGAAAAAGGGGAGCTTACGCGTGATGAGCCAGAAAAGGAAACCTCGCAACGCAATGGTACCGCCATTAACTTTATTCCCGATGACACTATTTTTCGGCATTACCGCTTCATCCCGGAATTTGTAGAGAATATGATCTGGAACTATGTGTTCCTTAACTCGGGGCTGACACTCAACTTCAACGGTAAAAAATATTTATCAGAACGCGGTTTGTACGACCTGCTGGTGCGCAATGCCGATGCTGAAAACCTGCGTTATCCGATCATTCATTTGAAGGGGCACGATATAGAGATCGCGATGACCCACGGGCAATCTTACGGTGAGGAGTATTATTCTTTTGTAAACGGGCAAAATACTACGCAGGGTGGTACGCATCAGGCAGCCTTTCGCGAGGCGGTGGTGAAAACTATCCGCGAATTTTACGATAAAGATTATGATGCTGCGGATATTCGTGCTTCTATTGTTGCCGCTATCGCGATAAAGGTGCAGGAACCAGTGTTTGAATCGCAAACCAAAACCAAACTGGGTTCTCAAAACGTTGGCCCGGATGGGCCGTCTGTGCGTACGTTTATCGGCGACTTTGTAAAGCGCGAACTGGATAATTATCTTCACAAAAATCCCGCAACTGCAGATTCTCTCAAAGCACGCATCCTCCAATCCGAAAGGGAGCGTAAGGATATTGCCGGGATAAAAAAATTAGCTAACGACCGTGCTAAAAAAGCATCCTTACACAACCGTAAATTACGCGATTGCAAAATTCACTTCGACGATAACCACGAGCGTAAGCAGGATACCACGCTGTTTATTACCGAGGGGGACTCAGCGAGCGGAAGTATCACCAAATCGCGCGATGTGCAAACACAGGCGGTATTCAGTTTGAAAGGTAAGCCGCTTAATTGTTTTGGGCTGACTAAAAAGGTGGTTTACGAAAACGAAGAATTTAACCTCCTGCAGCACGCTTTGAATATAGAAGACGGGATAGATAACCTTCGTTATAACAACATTGTGGTAGCTACCGATGCCGATGTGGATGGTATGCACATCCGCCTGCTATTGATGACTTTTTTTCTGCAATTCTTCCCGGATCTGGTAAAGGCCGGGCATGTTTCTATCTTGCAAACACCGCTGTTCCGGGTCCGCAATAAAAAAGAAACTATTTACTGCTACAGCGATGAAGAGCGCCGTAACGCCATTGCCAAACTGGGTAACAAACCCGAGATCACCCGCTTTAAAGGCTTGGGTGAGATCTCGCCTGACGAGTTTGGCTTATTTATCGGTAAAGATATCCGGCTGGATCCGGTTTTTTTAAAGGATGCCAATATCAAAGCGTTGCTGGAGTACTTTATGGGTAAAAACACACCTACGCGTCAGCAGCATATCGTAAACAATTTACGTGTTGAGAAAGATGACGAACGTGTAAATCCATTGGTTGCAGAGCATTTGGATAGTGTAGAGTTGCCGGTAGCGGTGTAGATGTAAATAAAACTTGTTTTAGAGACGCGGTACTTCGCGTCTCTTTTGTTTTTAACAAATATTCCCCCTATCTTGTATCCCCCTCTTTTTAGCAGGGTGATAATCATGACAGAACACGAAATAAAAATAGCCTTTAAAGAATACGATTCCGTTGAGGAACTTAACCCAACAGAGCAAAAACTTTGTCTGGAGGCGGTTGGAGCCCTGGCTACTTCACATTCACCTTATTCAAAATTTAAAGTAGGTACAGCATTGCTGCTGAAGAGCGGTAAAATACTACATGCCAGCAACCAGGAAAACGTAGCCTACCCGTCCGGGCTTTGTGCCGAGCGGGTTGCTCTGTTTTATTGGGGCTCCAGCCATGCCGACGACCCAGTTGTGGCAATGGCGGTTACTGCTCAAACTGATGAGTTCCGCTTATTAAAACCTGTTACCTCCTGCGGCGCATGTCTGCAAGTAATGGCCGAATGCGAAAAACGCCAGAACAGTCCCTTCAAAATGTTGTTGTACTGTATAGATGGCCCGGTTTGGGTAATTGATGGCGTAGCCAGCTTGATGCCGTTTATGTTTTTTGAAGAAAGATTATCACAAGCATTATGAAGATAAAATTGTTTTTGCTTTTTGTACTGGTAAGTGCCGGTATCAGGGCCGGTGCACAAACCGGCTTTCCTTTTGATAACGAGATCCGGGAGTTTAAGCACCAGGATAGTATAAAGTTTCCACCCAAAAATGGATTTCTATTTATTGGCAGTTCGTCTATCCGTAAATGGACAGACCTGGGGCAGCGTTTTAGCGATAAGCCCATCATTCGCCGTGGTGTTGGTGGCTGTACGCTTGAGCAATTGGTAGATTACTATACGCCATATATCCTTTTCCCTTATCGGCCAAAAAAAGTATTCATTTACGCAGGTGAAAATGATATAGCGGCAGGTAAATCCGGGGCATTTGTCGCCGAAGAGTTTACGAAGCTTTGGGGAATGCTGGAAAACAAACTGCCAAAGGCCGAGATCTATTTTATGGCGGTGAAACCAAGCCCTAGTCGTGCAAAGTTTTTCGCAGAGGTAGAGACTGCGAATAAAAGGATTAAAGCATTTCTTGCCAATAAAAAAAGAGGGCATTACACAGATGTGGCAACGGTGATACTAGACCCGGCCACTAAACAGCCCGACGGCTCATTGTTTGAAACTGATATGCTGCATCTTAATAAAGCCGGCTATGATAGATGGCAGGCCGTATTGCAGCCCTACTTAAAATAAATAGAGCCCCGGAATTGCTCCGGGGCCCTAACACTAAAACACTATCTAACTAATAAACTATTTAAAAACACTGTAAACATTAGTGATCTTCCATCCGTCGCCGGTGTTGGCTAAGGTTACATAATTGGTGCGTGTGAATTCCTGAAATTTCATATCTACTTTTACCAACTTTACATCGGCATTGCTTTCAACAATACTGGTGCTGGTGGTGCAACTCTGCTCCACATTTTTATCTGCTTTGAAAAAGTCCATCATTTCTTTTTTGCTAAAACTGAGCAGTTTTTTGCCGCGCAGCATGCTGAATTTTACCGATGAATCCAAAACTTCGTTAAGACCGCTTAACCTGCCGCGGGTCATGGCATCTACATAGGTATTAACAGCATGCGTGGCGGTAAGATTATCGTTATCGTTTAAGGTTGTTGCTTTAGCTGCGCTGCACACTACCAATAAGGTTAGGCCCAGCATAATTGATTTTAATTTTTTCATGATATTGTGAGTTTTTATATTTTAAATTACACCTATAAGATGCGGTCAGCAGGCGATGTGTTACACTTAGCGGTATTAAATTTTAGTATTTAACAAACATTTAACAATAGCTTATATCCGTTAACATTTGCGCAATCAATGGGCTATATTTGATTAATGGTTGATTTCAATACTATCATTTTGCAATTTGGGGAAAACGGTGATAAAACCGGGTGGACCTATATTCTGGTTTCTGCAGACCAGGCGCAAGTGCTTAAACCAGGAGAAAAGCGATCTTTCAGGGTAAAAGGCTTTCTTGACAATTTTGAAATTGCAGGTAAAGCTTTATTGCCGCACGGTGATGGAGCTTTTATATTACCGACGAATGAGGCCATCCGTAAAGGCATCCGGAAAAGCAGCGGCGCAACATTGCGGGTCCGCCTAGCGTTTGATGCAGATTTCAAAATTACCATGCCCGAAGACTTGCAGGAGTGTTTTGATTTTGAACCGGAGGCTGCGGATTACTTTACCAGTATCACCAAATCGCACCAGGGGTATTTTATTAAATGGATCAATGATGCTAAAACTGAAGAGACCCGGGCAAACAGGATAGTGAGCACCGTAAATGCCGCCTTAAGGCGGATGGACTATGGCGCGATGTTACGGGAAAGGAAGCAGCTGAAGGCCAGGTAAAACAATGGGCTAGTTTTTAATAAAACAGGTTCACATATTCTTCATTCATGGGAGTTTCTTTGTTGAAATGTTAATAAAAACTCCTGACTGCGCTGGTAATCGACTGTAGTGAGCATCGGCTTTTCTGCACATTTGCTTATCTTTACAGGTCAGAATTTAAACACAGAGAACCCAAAGAAGGCGCAAAGAAACTGAATATGCAAATTGAGAATGATCTTGCAACTGCGGTTATAGGTGCAGCTATCACGGTACACAAGCACTTGGCCCCGGATTATTGGAATCTGCTTATAAAGAATGTTTATTTTATGAGATCATTAAAAAAGGTATTCACGTAGAAAAAGAAAAGTCATTACCTCTTATTTATGGAGAAATTAAACTGGAATGTGGATATAGATTAGATTTGTTTGTTGAAAACAAATTGGTTGTAGAGATTAAAGCAATAGATGCATTAAACGAGGTACACACCGCACAAGTGTTGACTTACCTAAAAGTGTCAGGTTGCAAACTTGGTTTACTCATCAATTTTAATGTTGTAAAAGTAAAAGACGGCATTCGTCGAATCATAAAAACTTAGCGCACACTGTGCCTTCTCATTATCTCTGTGTTAAAAAAGAAATGTTAGAAAATCCCGACAATACTGAAGAATCTAAGCTTCCTACTATCACCACCCTCGACGGCCTTTACGAAAATTGGTTCCTGGATTATGCGTCATACGTTATTCTTGATCGTGCCGTTCCGCACATTAACGATGGTTTAAAGCCGGTTCAGCGCCGTATCCTTCACTCATTGAAGGAAATGGACGATGGGCGCTTCAATAAAGCCGCCAACGTTATCGGTAATACGATGAAGTATCACCCGCACGGGGACGCTTCCATTGGTGATGCCATGGTGCAGATAGGGCAGAAAAATCTGCTGATAGATTGCCAGGGCAATTGGGGCGACCCGGTAACCGGCGATTCAGCCGCTGCTCCGCGTTACATTGAGGCTCGCCTTTCCAAATTTGCTTTGGATGTTGTTTTTAACCCCGATACCACCATTTGGCAGGCTAGTTATGACGGCCGGAACCGCGAGCCTATTACGCTGCCCGTGAAATTTCCCTTGCTTTTGGCGCAGGGAGCTGAAGGTATTGCCGTTGGTTTAGCCACAAAAATATTACCGCATAACTTTATAGAATTGCTGGATGCATCTATAGCATCGCTGCAGGGTACCCGCCCTAATCTGTTGCCTGATTTTCCTACCGGTGGAATGGCTGATGCTTCGGCTTATAACGAAGGGCAGCGCGGCGGCAGGGTAAGGGTACGAGCTAAGATACTTGAACGGGATAAAAAAACGCTTACTATTACAGAGATCCCTTTTACTACTACAACGGGCAGCCTGATCGACAGCGTGATTTCGGCCAATGACAAGGGCAAGATCAAGATCAAAAAGATCGAAGATAATACCGCCCAAAATGTAGAGATTGTTATTCATCTGGCACCTGGCATTTCTCCTGATGTTACAATCGATGCGCTATATGCCTTTACTGATTGTGAGGTTTCCATATCGCCAAACACCTGCGTAATTCAGGATGATAAGCCGCGCTTTATGAGCGTGAACGATATGCTCATTGAAAGTACCAACTACACCCGCGAGTTGCTTAAGATGGAGCTGGATATCCGGTTGAAAGAACTGATGGAAAAGATCTTCTTTAGTTCACTGCTCAAGATTTTTATTCAGGAAGGGATGTATAAGCATCCGGATTATGAGGGTTCGTCTACATTTGAACTGGTGGTAGAAGTATTGAACCGTTTATTTACACCATTTTTTCCCCAGTTTTACCGTGAAATTCTTCCGGAGGATTATAAGAAGCTAATTGATAAGCCGATGAGCAGCATTACCCGTTTTGATTTTAAGAAAACGGATGAGCAGATCAAAAACCTCGAAGCTGAGATCAAACAGGTAAAGCATCACTTAAAACATCTTACCGATTATACCATTGCCTGGTTTGAAAAACTACGCGATAAGTACGGGAAAGACCGGGGCCGTAAAACAGAGTTGCGCACTTTTGATAAAGTGGAAGCATCACAGGTGGCCCTCGCAAATATCAAATTGTTTGTGAACCGTGTGGATGGTTTTATCGGTTCTTCTCTCAAGAAAGAGGAGAATGTTGAATTGGTGGGCGAGTGTTCTGATATCGATGATATTATCGTATTCCGCAGCGACGGTAAGTTTGTGGTAACCCGGGTGCAGGATAAAGTATTTGTAGGTAAAGATATTTTGCACGTAGCGGTATTTAAGAAAAACGACGAGCGTACGGTTTATAACCTGATCTACAAAGATGGAACCAGCGGCGTAAGTTATATCAAACGCTTTTCGGTTACGGGTGTTACCCGCGATAAGGAATACGACCTTACCAAAGGTGGCAAAGGATCTAAAGTGCTTTACTTTACCGCTAATCCTAATGGCGAGGCCGAGGTGGTGACGGTTCAATTAAAGCCACACGCCAAGCTCAAAAAACTTAACTTTGACGAGGATTTTGCCGTGTTGGCTATAAAAGGCCGTGGATCTATGGGGAACATGGTTACCAAATACCCAGTGAAAAAAGTAGTGCTGAAAAGCAAAGGTGTTTCCACTCTGGCAGGCCGTAAGATCTGGTATGATGAAATCCTGAAGCGCCTCAATGCCGATGGCCGAGGTAAATATCTGGGAGAATTTGATGGCGACGATCGCATCCTAACCGTTTTACCTAACGGAACATACGAACTGACCAGCTTCGACCTCAATAATCACTTCGATGATAAAATGGCGGTGATTGAAAAGTATGATCCGGCAAAAGTATTTGCTGTAGTTTATTACGAAGGTAAATCGAAAAACTATATGGTGAAGCGCTTTATGTTTGAGCATACAGTTATCGGCAAGCATACCAGTATCATCAGCGAGGAGCCGGGATCAAAGCTGATCATAATCTCTGGCGCAGCACAGCCAGTTGTTAAGGTAGAGCAGCAAAAGGGCAAAGCCTTAGTGCCGGAGACTGCAGAACTGAATTTAACCGACCTTATAGATGTAAAAGGGATGAAAGCCATGGGAAATCGTTTATCCGTGCACCTGGTGAAAACCGTGGAGCTGATAGCCGAGCATGACGACGAAGAAGACGTACCCGACCCGGCACCAGATTCTGTTGAGGATACCGAAATCATTCTGACGGGAGAGGATAAGCAATTTACAGATGCTGCCCCGGACGTACAACAATTGCCGGAGGAGGTCGTTAAAGAAAAAATAATTCAAGATGAGCCTGTGCAATCAAAAGCAACTGAATCTGAAGAATCACCAACTGTTAAGTCGCCTGAATCAAAATCCCCATCGGTGGAACCACCAAAAAAGAAAATAGATTTCGAGATAACTAACCCGGATGAGCTGGATATAGATGATAAAGGCCAGCTGGGATTATTCTAAACTATAATAAAGAAAACAATGTTGAAAAAGGTAACTGTTTTTTGTTTTTTGATTTTAAGTGTCATTATTACAACTAATGCTCAAAACGTAGATCATACTTTCGCCCTTGGCGATAGTACCTTTATGCTGGATGGCATACCCCTGCAGATCATTTCGGGCGAAATGCATTACACCCGTATTCCCGAGGATAATTGGCGCGAACGAATAAAAATAGCCAAAGCCATGGGCCTGAATACCATAGGTATGTACGTTTTTTGGAATGCACACGAGAATGTGCAGGGCCAGTATGATTTTAGTGGAAATAAAAATATTGCCCAATTTGTGCAAATAGCTAAAGAAGAGGGTATGTGGGTAGTTATGCGGCCAAGCCCTTATGCCTGTGCCGAATGGGAGTTTGGCGGCTACCCCTGGTGGCTGCTTAAAGATAAAACCCTTAAAGTTCGTAGCCAGGATCCTAAGTTTATTGATGCCTACCGCAACTATGTTTTGCAATTAGGTAAGCAGCTCTCGCCTTTGCTGGTTACGCATGGCGGCAATATTATAATGGTGCAGATAGAGAATGAATATGGCTCATACAGTGATGATAAACAATACCTGGCCCAAAATGAGAAAATCTTCCGGGAGGCGGGTTTTGATGGTGTTTTGTTTACTTGTGATGGCCCTTCGCAAATGCCTGCGGGCTACCTGCCGGGTTTTTTGCCTGCAGTTAATGGGGAGGACGATCCGAAAAAAGTAAAAGAACTGATCAACAAATATCATGACGGTAAAGGCCCTTATTATATAGCGGAGTGGTACCCGGGCTGGTTCGATAGCTGGGGCAAACCCCACGCGGGCAGCAATGCAGAGGAAGATGCCAAGCATCTTGAAAAAGTGTTGTCGGCTGGCATCTCTATTAATATGTACATGTTTCATGGTGGCACAACGCGCGACTTTATGAATGGGGCTAACATGAACAAGACAGAAGCTTACGCACCGCAAACATCCAGCTATGATTACGATGCACCACTGAATGAAGCTGGCGACCCAACTCCTAAATATTACAAATTTCGTGAAATTATTGCCAAGCATTTACCAGCCGGACAAACCCTGCCTGACGTGCCCGGTAAAAAACGGATGAGCTTTGCTTTGGAGGTGATTAAATTGAACAGCAAGGCAAACTTGTTTAGCAACCTGGGTAAGCCTGTGGAAGCAGAACACCCGATGAGCTTTGAAGATCTGGACCAAGGTTATGGCTTTGTGCTGTATCGTACAACGTTAGCCAATGCAGCAAGTGGGTTGCTGAAGATTAATGAGATGCGCGACTACGCCACAGTTTATCTAAATGGTAAACGCATCAGCGTTTTAGACAGGCGACTGAAACAGGATTCGCTGCAATTAAACAGCCCGTTAGCTAACAGTGTGTTAGATATACTTGTAGAAAATAACGGTCGCATTAATTACGGCCCTTTTTTGATAGATAACCGCCAGGGCATAACAGATAAAGTTACGCTTAACGGGCAGGAACTGCTAGGCTGGAAAATGTACCGGTTTCCGTTTGCAACGCTTGCGGGTACAAAGTATGCGCCTGCCCAAACTGGCGACAATGCTGAAACACCGGCCTTGTACCGCGGCACCTTTTCTCTGCGTGCGCTGGGCGACACCTATTTAGATATGCACGGTTTTGGGAAAGGATTTGTTTTTATCAACGGCCACAATTTGGGTAAGTACTGGAATATTGGTCCGCAGCAAACGCTTTACGTACCGGCGGCATGGCTTAAAAAAGGTATAAACGAAGTTGTTGTTTTTGATGAACTGAAAGGAGGCCATACCGAGCTGTCTACATTGAATCATCCTATATTAAATGAAGTTGTAAAGCAATAGCACATTTTTTAGATTGAAGCCAGGAACGTTTGCTAAACTCGTGCTAAATACAAAAATTAAAATGCTGCTATATGCGGCATTTTTTTATTTTTGAATATAATTTTATCACAACCAATGTTTCCCGGGCAAGATTACCTTTATTATATTTCATTCGCTTTGCAGGGTTTTTGCGCCTACCATAGCTTTAAAAACGGTACCCAGCAAAAGTGGCTCTGGATCATTATCTTTTTACCCTACCTGGGAAGCCTCATCTATGTATACCAGGAAATTTTGAGCCGCAGGAAGATTAGCGCAGCCAAAATCGATGTTAAAAGTATCATTAACCCTGGTAGCAAACTCAAAAAACTGGAAGATGAGGTCCGGTTTACTGATACCTTCGCTAATCGCATCAAATTAGCCGATGCTTACCTGGCAGCGGGCCAAACCGATAAAGCCGTAGAAATTTATAAAGCCAGCCAAACCGGTGCATTTGCAGAAAATGAGCATGTAATGGCCCAATTGATGATAGGCTACTATGAACTGGGTAGGTATGCAGAGGTGTTACCTTTAGCTCAAAAACTTTACAATCAGCCTCAGTTCATTCGTTCTAAAGCCCACGTGGTTTATGCAAAGTCACTTGAGCTATCAGGTAATATCCGGCAGGCCGACGATGAATTTAAGCTGATGAAAGGCAGGTACTCATATTTTGAGCAACGCTATCAATACGGATTATTTCTGATGCGGCAAGATAAAGTAGAAGAGGCCGAGAAGATCTTTACCGATATGCTGGAAGAACAGCCACATTTAAGCGCTGTAGAAAATCGCAGCAATAAGCAATGGTTTGTTAATGCCAAAAATGAATTGAAAAAGCTGTACGTATAACGAATTATACAAAAAATGCCACTCAGCAAGGGGCGTTTTTTTTGGCGTATATTTTTGTTTTGTTTGTTACAGCAAAATAATCAGGATGAGGATGATCAACAGAATAGCACCTAATGAAAGGTAAATGCCGCCAGCGCCCATGGCGCTTGCTTCATGCTTTAAACTCTTTAATTCAGTTTTTAATTCTCTTTTTTCCTGCTTGTTTAAGGCAGATTTATCCATCTCTTTGATCTCTTCCACGCGGGTTTTGATCTCATCGATCCTTGCTCTTTTCTGGTCGTCGGTCATATTAGCTGCGGCTTCTTTAAAAGCTTTTTTATCATCAGTAAAAGTTGCAGCGTTTGAAGAAACTGATGCTACTACCAGCAGCATAGTTACAGCGATCAAATAAATTTTCTTTTTCACAGCGTTAAATTTGCGTTAATAAATTGATAAGTACAAAAGCGTAAACTTTGTTTTATGGAAATTATAAAACGTAGTTATTTTAAATACTGATATAGAAGGATGCTTCAAAAACGTGGCCAATCGCTAATTTTTGTATAGCCTCTTTGTTCCTAATATCTTTTGGTTCACCTTCAGCATCAGCGCAGCCCAGCCAGGGTTCAATACACAAAAAATCTGCACCCGGCTTCGCCCAAAGTCCCAGGTAGTTGAAATGAGGGAACTCCACTGACAAAGTACTATCATGCTTATCGCTTTTTATAGTTAACATCCGCGATTTTAGTTCTTTTAAAACCAAGGCGTCTTTGGCAAACAGATCACGGGTTAGGTATAACTTCTTTTTTGAGATAGCCAGCGGTTCGGTTTCTCCGGTAAACAAGCCGTCGGTGGACAGGAGATGCGACCGGAGTTTTTCGTCCGTTTCAAATTCCACATAATAATCTTCGTAGTTCTCGTTCGGGCCAAAAGGAACATTGAATGCCGGATGGCCGCCTACTGAGAAATATACCGATTTTTTATCGCGGTTAATTAATTTGTAAGTTACCCGTAGTGCGTTTTCAATAAGGGTATACAGGATTTGGAAATCAAATTTAAAAGGGTAAACGGCCAATGTTTTTTCGCAATTCGGTAAAGAGAACGCTGCTGAAACCTCATCACTCTCCAGCAAAAGAAAATCCGAAAGGCGGGCAAACCCGTGGCGTTTCATCGGGTATTTGGTGCCATCCACCAGTAACTCGTCATTCTTCAACCCGCCAACAATTGGGAAAAGATTTGGCGCGTGCCATGGCCAAACAGCCGGATCTGCCTGCCATAAATGTTCAACACCGGTTGCTTTATTGTGAACAGAAGTTAATTGAGCGCCTTTGGCATCGATAGCTATTTTTAAAAAATCATTTTCAAGGGTGGTCATGATGGTACAGGATTTTTAACGTAAAGATATCAACAAATCAATCGTCATCCTGTTTCTTTTTCTTCTCTAAAATCACAAATGCACTTCTTTTAGGTGCCGGCATAACAGCCGTTTCTCCTTTAACAGATTTCCAGATCACTTCATTAAGGTCCAGATCCGGTGCTGCATCTTCCTCGGCGAGGTTAAAGGACTCTGAACGCTTACTACTCTCGTTAATCGCAACGTTGCGCTGTTCCAGGTCAATTTGCGGGCGCTTCGCAATATAAGGTGTAAAGTCTGGCTTGGCGGTAAAACATTCATACAGGGGCATAGCAGCGGCATCATATTGGCTCATTGGCGGCAAGCCTAATATTAATTCAATAGTACGGAGTACCCCTGAAGTTGAATACATGTTATGAATTACTGCATTGCGCTTTACATACGGCCCAACTACAAATACGGGAGAACGGTGAGCATCTATATGGTCGGGGCCGTTTTGGGCATCATCTTCCAATACGAAAACTACAGATTCTTTCCAGATAGGGCTTTTACTCAAGTGCTCGATGAAGCGACCAACGGCAAGGTCATTATCTGCAACAGCTGCTAAAGGCGAAATGGCCCCTTTACGCTGCCCGCTGGTATGGTCATTACCCAGGCGTACGGTATTGAATTGTGGTACGGCATTAATTGTCAACAGCGAATCGAAATCGTGTTCCCAAATAGACTCGCGGGTGATATCTTTTATATTGAGATCAAAATCAGGAGAGTGCAGGCAAAAGTGCCCTTCCAATGATTTGATATTGGCTTTTGGTTTTGCTCCGCCTTCAGCAAATTCACCGTAAGTTCTATAGCTTACACCTGCGCGCTTGCAGTAATCCCATATAAAACCATCGCGCGGGTAAGCGGCTTTACGGGTGCCTTCAAAATCGTAATTGCCTCCACGGCCACCATAGCTGGTTGGCCATGTTTTTTCAACAAAGTCGGTACCGTAGGCGGCCATGCTCCAGTTATGGCCATCGGCACTTACCTCTGCATCTACATAAAAATTATCCATCAGGCCAAACTCACCGGCAATGGCATGCAGGTTGGGCGTTATTTTTTGCCCGAATATACACAGCGATGTATCGCCGTTACCTGCTGCAACATCTCCCAGCACCTGGTCATAAGTCCGGTTTTCCTTAATAATGTAAAACACATGCTTAATGGGTGATTGTTCGCCTTTTCTGCGCGGAACAGGGTTACCAACTTCGCCGTTGGCAGTTGTTGCAATTTTATTATTGAACGGCGTATTGGCATATACCTGCTTTGTGTATGCTTTTAATTGCACATCCGATGGCGCATCGATAAACGAAAGTGTCCCTTTAAACAAACCCCCTATATATTGTTCTCTGCTATTGATAGCGCCCTTTTGATAGCCGCTGTTATCAACCTTACCTACCGGCTGCGGGCCCTTAGGGTTTGCCATGGATATAAATCCTTTACCATTGCTCACCAATATTTTCTTGCCGAGCATTTTCACATTTGTTGGGTACCATCCTACAGGGATAAATCCACGACTTTGACTGCTGCCGGGTTTGCTTACATCAAATACCGCCAGGCAATTGTTATCGGCATTGGCAATGTATAGCATTTGTTCGTTAGCCGAAAGCGCGAAACCGTTGGTGGTAGAACCTGTTAATTTCGTAGGGTATAAAGAAGTAGATACCGTCTCAAGCGTTTTATGAGTGAGCGTATTGATAATACTGACAGAATTGTCATTCGCGTTAGCGACGAATAACAAATTTCCTTTCTTGTTAAGCAGTAATTCATTTGGGTGGCTACCCGCCGCAATACTGGTTAATGTGCCGTTAGTGGTATTATAAAAAGTAAGCTTGTCGCCGCCCCAGATGGAGATGTAAAGCGTTTTTTCATCGGGCGATAAAATGCAACTGTAAGCCTCAGCCTCCAGTTTGGTTTTACTGACGATTGTTTTATCAGCCGGGTTGATAACATAAAGCGTATTGTCTTCTTTGGTAACGGTGTATAACCTCGTACCTGCTTTATTTACGGCGATGCCGGTTGGGCATATTTTGTTTTTTGGCCATGCAGCGCCTAAATGGATCGTATCGGGCGCTCCTAGTTTACTATTGTTAATGGGAAAGTTCAGGATCACATTATCGTTACCGCCGGAAGCGAAAATATTTTTTTCATCGCGGCTGAAAGCGATACCATACCAGGATTTGCCGAGCACTTTTTCATCCAGTAGTTTTTCGCTGCGCGGATCTATCAATTGTAAAGATTGGGTACTTTGGCCGTTATTGGTAACCGCAAGTAACTTGCCTGATGCTGAAAGTTGCATGTTCAACGGCAGATCGCCAAGTGGAAGTGAGCGCCCTGCGGGGCTTAATTTCCAACCGTTGGGAAGGAGTACCTGACTGGTTTTCGCGAGCTTACCCGGCGATTGTGCAAACACTTGTGCTGCCACACTTATAGCTGCTATGCAAAGTATAAATTTTGGTTTCATTTTAATCGATGTATCCAAAATTACCAATTTAGCAGTGGCATTTATCTTACTTAACAAAAGCTTAACACAGCAGTCACCAGGACACCAACACTGTCAGCTATGGTTTATCAGTCTTAAGCTTAACCCGCAATGCCGAATCCTTTTGTGCATTAGTGAGTTTGCTATTATTATCAAACAGGGCATTCTCCCAATCGCCGTAAGCAGGGTTGGGGATGATGATGTATTTGCTGCCAAATTCTTTTTTTAGTTTTTCCGTTGTGGCCTGGCGGCTTTGTTCGCTGGCTTTAACACCGTTTACAGCATCATACAAAGCATCAAAATCTGGCAGGTTATCGCCGCACAGTAGGGCAATATTGTAAGTTGATAACACGGTTTGCCGGCGGCTTTCTTTGCTGGAAGAGGTTTGCTTCATTAAAACGTGGGCATCATCTGCATTAGGCATGCCATATAATTGCAGGTTTTTTATGGTGGCCGCTTTTTCTTCTTCGGCACGGTTGGTAACGTAAAACACAGCCACCCCTTTTGATGCCGCATACTTAAAAAACGACGGTGCTCCTGGTACGGTATCAGCTATTGCTTTTGCTGTCCAGCTTTTCCAGGTGTCAAAGCTGTAATCAAGGTTACCTGTTGCGCGCATGGCATCGTACGGGCTGTTATCTAAAACGGTTTCGTCAATATCGGTAACTACGGCATAGGGCTTGCCGCCTTCATTGCGAACGATCTCATTCAAACGCATTTTAGCCAAATTATAGGCTTGAAAACAAAGCGCTTTATACTCGGAAGAGCGCTGTTGCCAAAGTGATGACCAAACCTTGCCGCTATTGGCCATGGAAATACTTTCGGTTTTTTTGGAAACCGAGCAGGCGCTTAATAAAATAGCGGCTGCTAACAAGGCGGTGTTTTTTTTCATAGCTGCGATAAGCAAATATGGCGATTATAATAATTCCGGCTTTATTTTATCAGTAAATTCTTTCGCGAATTTGTGCAGCTTTGGCTGGATAACAGAAGCGCAATATAATTTCATAGGATTGCTGCTGTAATAATTCTGGTGTTTCTCTTCAGCTTTATAAAATTCTCCCGCCGTTGTGATTTGGGTTACAATAGGTTTGTCAAATACTTGCTCAGCTTCAAGTTGTTTCATCATTGTTTCCGCTTGCTGTTTCTGCTCTTCGGTATGGTAAAAAATAGCAGAACGGTATTGGGTGCCAACGTCATTACCCTGTCTGTTGAGCAGGGTTGGGTTGTGGGTTTTGAAAAACACCAGCAGCAGATCTGCAAATGAAATAACATCCGCATCAAATTCAAGGTTCACCACTTCCGCATAGCCGGTTTTACCATTGCAGATTTCCATATAGGATGGGTTTTGTGTGGTTCCGCCCATATAACCCGATGTTACTTTGGTTACTCCCTTTATTAATTGAAAGATGGCCTCGGTACACCAAAAGCAGCCGTTGGCAAAAGTTGTTTTTTGTAGGTTAGCAGACATTAAATTATATTAAATGATATCAGATGTTTAAGCATGTTTAGATACTTTATTATTTAGATGGTCCCGAAGGCATTTTTGTATCCTGCATAATATTATATTTGCGCGGCCTAACTATATATGCAAAGATTATCCCGCCTTATTTATAATAAACCCTTTGTTTATTCGCTGTATTTTGGCCTCAGCTTTCTTATTGTATTAAAGCAGATTTTGGTTCATCAGGGTTTTAACAATTACACCATATTTAAGTTCAATTTCTTCCACACGCTGCACGAGCAAAATTTATATCTTGTTTATCCGGAGCATTACTACGATCTGAACCATTACGGGCCGGTATTTTCTTTGGTTATTGCGCCATTTACCTACCTGCCGGATAGTATAGGGATTTTGCTTTGGGTAATGTTTAACGCCTTCATTCTTTTTAAAGCCATTCAGCTATTGCCTTTGCAGGATAACCAATACCTGGTGGTTTTGTTGATCTGTGCACATGAGTTGATGACGGCTTCTGCCAGTGTGCAAACTAACCCCATGGTGGCCGGGCTAATTATTTTGAGTTATAATTTTATTAAACGCGAGCAGGATTTTTGGGCCGCATTAATGATCGTGTTAGGCACTTTTATAAAGCTCTACGGCATTGTAGGCCTTGCTTTCTTTTTCTTTTCAAACCATAAGATCAAATTCATTGCCGGTATGGCATTCTGGTCGGTAGTGTTATTTGTGCTGCCGATGATTATCTCGTCGCCATCATTCATTATTCAAACGTATAAAGATTGGTATTATGATATTGTGGACAAGAATGCCGCGAACGAAAATTCGGCCATGCAGGATATTTGTGTGATGGGTTTTTTTCGCAAAATTTTAAACTATCCAGCGCTTAAAAACATAATAATCATCATCCCTGCGCTGTTACTTTTTGGTTTGTCATACCTCCGGATGAAAAGCTTTCACTCCACTGCCTTTCAACTGCTTATCGTATCTTCTGCTTTGATTTTTGCGGTGATATATAGTAGCGGTTCGGAGTCACCTACTTACATCATAGCGTTTGCAGGGGTTGCCATTTGGTATAGTAATTTGGATAGGCCGATAACCCGTTTTGAAATTGTATTACTGGTTTTGGCATTACTTATCACCAGCCTATCACCCTCAGATCTTTTTCCTAAATACATCCGAAATACCTATATAAAGCCGTATAAGCTAAAAGCTATACCATGCCTGCTCATCTGGCTGAAGATTATCTATGAAACTTTGACCCGTCACTTTTCACTGTTCAGCTCTGAACTAAGGGATAAAACAATGTTGCTGGACTGATTTGCATCCAGAATTGGATGTGATATTTTTTATTTAATATTGCATATTAAATATTGTTTAATACCTAAATTTGTAACAAGAAAGTTGCATGTTTGATTGTTGCTGATTTAGCCCAATTAGAGATACAGCCGGATTGCAAACCAACTATATTAATTAAACATTACAATAAATTACTGGTAGCCTAAGCCAAAGCCTGTCGTACGCCAGCGATTGTTATTACGCCTATGAATCTTTCCTTACCCAAGAAGATCTCTATCGTTATACCTTGCCATAACGAGCAAAACAATATCAGTTTTCTAATCCGTTCTATTACCGATACTTTAGCTGCCCTGCCTTATCTATTTGAACTATTTTTTGTTGATGACGGCAGTACAGATCATACGCTGAACGAACTTAAAGTTAATGCCGAGCTGTTCCCCAACGTTTATTTTATAGAACTATCCCGTAATTTTGGTAAAGATAATGCCTTAAAAGCCGGCATAGGTGTGGCTACGGGTGATGCTGTAATTACTATGGATGCCGATATGCAGCATCCTCCGCAAATGATCCTGCAAATGCTCGATTATTGGGAAAAAGGGTACGATATCATCTATACCTATCGCGAAAATGCCAACCCACATGTTAAAGCGCATCAAAAGATAACTTCCAACCTGTTTTACAAAGGCATCAATATGCTCTCAGATATCAAACTGGAAGACGGTACGGCTGATTTCAGGTTGATGGATGAGAAGGTAGTTAAGCAGCTAAAGCAGATAGATGAGTACGAAATTTTCCTTCGTGGTATCATCAAATGGACGGGCTACAAGCAAATTGGCATCCCTTACACTCCGGCTGAACGGCACACCGGCGAAGCAAGCTATTCCCTTGCAGGTTTGGTGAAACTAGCTGTGAGCAGCATTATGGCTTTTAGTGCGCGGCCGCTGTACTGTGTTACGGCATTGGGCTTATCGGTATCGTTTTTGGCAATTTTATATATTCCCTATGTATTAATCAGCTACGCTGCCGGTTATGCGGTGTCGGGCTGGGCCTCAATCATTGCTACAATTGTATTTTTTGGCGGCATCCAGTTATTGGTATTGAGCATTATTGGGGTATATGTGGGCAAAATCTTTATGCAGTCCAAGCACCGACCTAATTTTGTTATCCGTTCTACAAACCTTTTACACGTTACAAATGATCTTGTTAGGGTTTGATGTAGAGGAGTTCGATATGCCATTTGAATATGGCAAAACAATTCCTTTTGATGAACAGCTGTCCATATCAACTACCGGCACTCAAATCATCATGAGGATTTTGAGGGAGAGAAATATTAAAGCTACCATTTTTTGTACCGCAAACTTTGCCACCAACCGGCCGGATCTCATCAGAGAAATTATTAGCGACGGGCATGAACTTGCCTCGCATGGCTATTACCATTCTGATTTTGCGCCGGAGCATTTGACGCAATCCAAACAAGTATTAGAAAGCCTTTCTGGTACGGCAGTAAAAGGCTTCAGGATGGCCAGGATGATGGCGGTTGATGAAAGTGAAATTGCGGCCGCAGGATACAGCTACAACTCTTCTATTAACCCTACCTGGATCCCCGGGCGCTACAATAATTTTAAGCAACCCCGAAAGTGGTTTTACAGGAGTAGCGTGCTGCAGTTGCCAGCTTCCGTATCACCATTCATCCGGTTCCCACTGTTCTGGCTCAGCTTCCATATGCTGCCTTTAGGTATGTTAAAATGGATGAGCCGGATCACCCATAAAAAAGATGGCTACCTTAACCTGTATTTTCATCCCTGGGAATTTGTTGATATAAAAGATGAGCGCTATGGCGTGCCAAAATATGTTGCCAATACATCCGGACTGTCATTCGCCAGAAAGATAAAGGCCTACATTGATTGGGCGCAGGCAAAGGGCTATCAATTTGCCCGTACAGGCGATTTTGTAGATGCTATTCCTAAAGAGGTTCTACCTTTAAAGCATAATTCTGCTAAACCCAGCGACTCAGAAACTGGTTAAACGCATCTTTATACTGATCTCCCACGGTGATGTTGATCTTACCGATTTGCAAAGCGTTGCGGGTGATAGAATTAATTTTATCCAGTGAAACGATAAAGGAGCGATGCACCCGCATGAAACGCTTTGAGGGTAGTTTTTCTTCCAGCGCCTTCAGGCTGCTTAGCGTAAGGATCGCTTTTTCTGCATTATGCAGGTAAACCTTTACATAATCCTTTAAGCTTTCCAGGTATAAGATATCGCTTAAAGCTATACGTACCAGTTGATACTCTACTTTGATAAAAAGGTAATCGTCTTCAACCTTTTCGGCTACCGCAGGCGCATCTATCGGTTGGGGAGGTGAATTTTTAGATTTTTGCAACAGTTCAGCATACGCCAGGGCTTTGTTAGCCGCATGCAAAAACTCTTCGTAATTAAAAGGTTTCAGCAGATAATCCAGTGCATCTACCCGGTAGCCTTCCAAAGCAAACTGATTATACGCGGTGGTGAAAATTATGCGCGGTTTGTTTACACCGCGCCCATCCAATACACGGGCCAGTTCGATACCGTTTAGATTGGGCATCTGGATGTCCAAAAATATCAGATCAACTTTGTGCTGCTGCAAGCCGCCAAGAGCCTCAACTGCGCTACTATATTGCCCAACAAGGTTTAAGAAAGGTGTTTGGTTGATAAATGCGCAAACCATGCCGAGGGCTAATGGCTCATCATCAACAGCTATGCAATTTATGGTCATGTTACAAAGAGAGCGTTAAGATTACCGTGTAAGTATTTTCGGCTTTATTTTCGGTTACATCAAGGATGTGCTTGGCCGGGTACAAGAGGTCAAGGCGGCGGATGGTGTTGTTCAAGCCTATGCCTTTATTATCTTCCAGGTCGTCACCTTGTTTTTTAAAGATACCATTTTTCACCAGCAGTGTAACTTTATTGTCGTCCTGTTTAATTTGGATAGTAATGGTACTCGGCAAGGTATCGCTTACACCATGCTTAAAAGCGTTCTCTACAAACGGCAAAAATAACATTGGCGCTACCGGGAATTCGTGAAGTGAAGCCGGCGCAAGGTAATCAATTGTAACCTTCTCGGTTAAGCGGAGCTGCATCAGGCTGATATAGTCTTTTACAAAGGCGACCTCCTGGCTCAGCAACGCCGTACTGTTTTGTGTATCGTAAAGCACATAGCGCATCATGCGCGAAAGCTGGTGCAACGCTGTGCGGGATGTTTCTACATTGATTAAGGTAAGCGCGTAGATGTTATTAAGCGTGTTAAAAAAAAAGTGCGGATTGATCTGTGCTTTTAAAAACGAAAGTTCTGAACTGAGCTTATCGGCTTCCATCTCTTGCTGTAGTTCTTTATTCTTTTGCCAGCTTTGGGTGGTTTTTACACTGGTGCTGATACCGATCACCAATGAGGAAATGGTAATAAGAAAAATATCAAAGTAACCCTTACGGCCACCACCGCCCCGCTCCGGGCCACGTTTATGAAAGGCTTCCTCAAACAACCTGCGAAGTTCTAAAAGCCTATCAGCGAAGCCAGCAATGAACATTATGCCTATGATGATAACAGCTACTACAACGAAGTACAAACCCGTGCGCTTTTTAAGGAGCAGTTTTGGCACCAGCACATTGGCATTTAAATAGTAGGCGCCCACCAGCATGGCAAATACAAAGGTTTGTTTTATCCAATATTGATAAGGCACCGCTATATCATGAAAAAATGGCTGGTAAAATAACAACACATTACCCAGCACTATCCATATCAATGTTTGAATAAGGATATTTACTAATGTGCTTTTTGATTTTTGAAGGAGCATGTCCTTTATTGGTTTACAGTATGTTACAATATTACAAAAGCTGGCGGTATCATTGCAATCAAATTCTTCCGGGAGCCCTGATTTACCGATGAAAGACCAATGCGGCCCGGCTAACGGTAAATTTTGCCGTTTGCAATAGTGTCAGCGGCTTCATCGGTTAAAACCGGGTTTCGGTCTATGTATCCAATATGCCTGTCTATCGCGTTTTATTAGGTCCCGGCAGACGCATTGTTTTGTATATCAGCAAAACATATATGAAATTTAAATACTTACTCTTCGTCATTGCTTTACTCTTTAATGTGCAGGTTTTTGCCCAGACAGGCCGGGATGTTAAAGGCGTTGTAAAAGACTCTACAGGATTAACCCTGCCGGGTACTACAATAAAAATACTTACCGGAAAAGACAGCAGCTCTGTAACCACAGATGCTAATGGTGCCTTCATATTCCGGTCCGTTACCGTAAATCAATTCAGTTTGGTTGTGCAGTCTATCGGTTATATACCTATCAAGCGGCGGTTTACTTTAGACAATAGCACTACGCCGTTTACGCTGCTGCCAATTATTTTAAAATCTGATATCAGAATGCTCGGCGGTGTTACCGTTACTGATGTGAACCCGGTAAAAATGAAGGAGGATACCGTTGAATTTAATGCAGCGGCCTATAAAGTTAGAGAAGGCGCACCAGTAGAGGATGTGATTCGCAAACTCCCCGGTGTTGATGTGGACAAAGATGGTAACGTAACCGCACAAGGGAAAAGTATTACTAAAGTGCGGGTGAATGGTAAGGATTTTTTTGGTGGAGATGTAAAGACCGCCACCCGAAACCTGCCTGCAGATGTTGTGCAAAGTATCCAGGTGATTGATGATTATGGTGACCAGGCTAATATCACTGGTGTTAAAAGTGGCGAGCCCGAAAAAGTACTGAACATTACCATAAAACCCAGCAAAAATTACGGATATTTTGGCCAGGCCAGTGTAGGCGAGGGTCAGGATATGATCCCCGGTATCCCCAATAGCAAAGAGGGTAACCGATATGTGGCCCAGGCCAACCTGTTTAGTTTTAGCGGCAACAGGCAAATTGCAGTATTGGGTAACCTTAATAATACCAATACCAACTTGTTTAGCTTTGGTGGCCCCGCTGGTGGTGGCCCGCGTGGCGGTGGTCCTCCGGGAATTAGCAGCAGCAATGGCAATGGTATTACCACGGCGCGCAGCGTAGGATTTAACTATCGCGATAGCTGGGGCAAAAAAACAACTGTTTACGGGAGTTACAGCTTTGCCGATAATACGATAAATACTACCAGCACTACTATCCAAAACAATGTATCATTAACTAACCCAAGCACCAATACACAAAGTAGTGTTCAAACGGATGAGAACATTAACCACCGGTTTAATTTCAATATCGAGTATAAACCCGATACTGTTAATTACTTTAAAATAACCCCGTCAATTGCGTTTGCCGGTATTACCACTAATCAAACAGCAGCCAATCAATTGGTAAACGCCAGCAGTACCATTTCCGACTATACTTTTAACTCGTACCTGCACTCTACTGCACCAACTTATGGGGGTAACGTATTGTATAACCACCGGTTTGCCAAAAAAGGCCGCAACTTTAGTATCAACGTAGGGGCGGGTTCCTACCGCATCAACCAGTATCAAAACCCGGTTTATACCTATATAGAGGGAGCTGCCAATGCACCGCTTAATCAATATATCAGCACCGCCAGCCGTACCGATAGCGTGGGTACCAATATTTCTTATTTAGAACCGATAGCCAAGAAATCTTACATCGAGCTTACCTACGGCTACAAACACCAATACACTACCGCCGATAAAAATACGGATACGTTAAGCCTTGGTGGCGTGCGCAATAATTACGATCTGCTTACCAATAGTTATAACTACACCTTTACTACGAACCGTTTTGGGTTGAATTATCGTTTCATCGATAAAAAATACAATTATACGTTAGGTGTAGTAGCACAACCTGCCATTCTGGAAGGCAATTCTGTACTTACCGGGGAAAACAGGGTTACTACATTTAATGTAGCGCCAAATGCGAGGTTTATTTATAACTTTTCAAGAAACCAATCATTAAGTTTAAATTACAATGGTACCAGTACGCAGCCCACTTATACGCAGCTGCAGCCCGTGACCGATTTCTCCAGCGCATCGTACCCCGTACGCGGAAACGCCGATCTGAAGCCGGAGTTTAACAACGTACTTTCTGTGCGGTACAACAAGTTCGACTTTGCATCGGGAAATGTGTTTTTCAGCAACCTGTCTTTTACGCAGAGCGATAATAAGATTGTAGCCAATACAATTACCTACCCCAGAAACTATGCCCCAGACCCAAAACTGGCGGGTACCATCCTTACGACTTACCAAAATGCCAGCGGTTATTATGGTGCCAATGCCTTTTACGTATTTGCCAAGCCATGGGCTAAGCGCAAGTACAACCTGTTTTTTCAGGGTAATGTTGCCTATAACAATAACCTGTCGTACATCGGTAGTGTAGATAGCGCCTCCTATGCGCTTACTACCGAAAAGAACATCGCCAGAAATTTGGTTGTATCGCAAGGTGTCAGGTTCAGAATCAATATTACCGATATTGTGGACGCCGAGGCCAGCACCACCTATTCCGTTAACCGAACAAACAACTCACTGCAACAGGCTAACATCAATAATAACTTCAGTACGCTTAATTTGGGCATCAATGGCAAGAACTATTTCTTTAAAGACTGGACGCTGAGCTACGATTTTAGCAAGCAGCTCTACTACGGTTATACAGGTGCAACCAACCCTAACATACTAAACACTTACATAGAACGCCGTTTCTTGAAAAACAATGTTGGTACCCTGCGCTTTGCTGTGAATGATGTGTTCAATCAAAATACAGGTTACACTACAACATCCAGCGGTAGTTATGTTACGCAAACAAATTCCAACAGACTGGGGCGTTACTTTTTGGTATCTTTTGTACTCAGGCTACAAAAATTCGCGGGTGCAAAGCCATCTGGTCCGGGTGGCCCTGGTGGTCCCGGCGGTCCGGGTGGTCCGGGTGGTCCTGGCCCCGGTGGTCCGCCACCATTTTAATAATTTGTGTTTACTGCTCTATTGTATATTTTAAAATAAAGGCACCTGTGCGGGGTGCCTTTTTTGGTTAGTTTAAGCGTGTTAATAGTGGGAGTTAAATAAGACGAATAGGAATTTAATAGATTGTAATTTTGTAATTTGCAGGTTACGTGGTATTTACATGTGTTTTTAGTATATTTATCAAACCGATTTAAACCCTTTATCATGAAAACTGCCGCAATAATCGCCCGCCTTGTGCTTGGTATTACATTTTTGGTATTTGGTATTGATTTTTTTGTCCCCATTATGGCAGCATCGTGCATTTTCCGCTATTAGATAAAAAGGCAGATGCGTATTTAGGTGCGCTTACTCGTGCAGAATACTTTTTCCCTTGTTTAAAAGTAATAGAAATCCTTTGCGGGTTGGGGTTGCTGATCAACCGGTTTACTGCGCTGTTCCTTATTATGCTTTTTCCCATCACTTTCAATATCTTCCTGTTCGATATTTTCCTGGGGACACAACTCATCGCACTAGGGGCCGCGCTGCTCCTTTTGAATGTTTTCCTGCTGGCAGCCTATCATAAAAATTACAAAGGACTATTTGCATTACACCCAGCTTTATAATTGTATATTTGACATTATAAACCATCATATATGCTTCTTTTTTACAAGATCTACGCCAAAACGCTATCGTTACTTGTATTGAGTTTGGCGTTTGTGCAAGTAAGTTATGCGCAAAATGGCCGCACAATAGCCGATTTCGACAAAGGCTGGAAATTTCACCTGGGTGATGTTAAAAACGCCGAAAAAACCAGCGCCGACGATAAAAACTGGCGCAAATTAAACCTCCCGCACGATTGGAGTATTGAAGGCACCTTCAGCAAGGATAACCCCGCTACGCCCGAAGGCGGCGCACTACCTGGTGGCATTGGCTGGTACCGCAAAACCTTTACTGTGCCGCTGGCATCAAAAGGCAAGCAAGTTTATATCGATTTCGACGGTATATACCAGCACAGCGATGTGTGGATAAATGGAAACCATCTCGGCTTCCGGCCAAACGGCTATATCTCTTTTGAGTACGATCTTACCCCGTACCTGAACTATGGCGGCATAAATGTGATAGCTGTTAAAGCAGATAACTCAAAGCAGCCCAATTCCCGCTGGTATTCCGGCAGTGGCATTTATCGCAACGTTTGGCTGGTAACCACTAATAAGATCGCTATCGACCATTGGGGCACTTATGTAACTACCCCAAAAGTAAGCGCCGCATCGGCAACTATTGCATTAAGCACACGCATTAAAAATGAAGCTGATAAACAAAGCTACACCATAAAAGTTGCTATTTACGATGCCGCCGGTAAAGTAGCAAGCGGTGGCGGGGCTATCCCGTCGGCTAAACAGCTGGACGAAACAAGCACGACTCTTAAAAGCACATTTACGCTGAATAAGCCTATACTCTGGTCGGTAGAGCGGCCTTATTTGTATAAAATAGTTACGCAGGTATTAAGTGCCGGCAAAGTAATAGATTCCTACAGCACGCCGCTGGGCATCCGCTCTTTTTCGTTCGATGCAGATAAGGGTTTTATCCTGAATGGCAAGAAGGTAAAGATTTTAGGCGTATGTGATCACCACGACTTGGGCAGCCTGGGCTCGGCCATCAACATCCGCGCTTTGGAAAGGCAGCTGCAAATTCTTAAAGGCATGGGTGTTAATGGCATCCGTACCTCGCACAACCCACCAGCGCCCGAACTGCTGGACCTGTGCGACAAAATGGGTTTCATAGTTATGGATGAAGCCTTTGACATGTGGAAAATGCAAAAAACCAAATATGATTACCACCTGTACTGGGATGAATGGCACAAACGCGACCTGGAAGATCAGATCTTGCGCGACAGGAACCATCCATCGGTATTTATCTGGAGCATTGGAAACGAAATAGGCGAACAGTACAATCGAAAAGATACTGTTGGCCGCGTAATTGCCCGCGAACTGGCAGGTATTGTGCGTAGTTTAGATGACCGCCCCATTACTGCAGCGAACAACGACCCGGGAATCGGCAGCAATCTGATCGCCTCCGGCGCTTTGGATCTGATCGGCTATAACTATCATCACCAGGATTACGCCGACTTTCACAAACGTTACCCTGGCAAAAAGTTCATAGGTACCGAGACCAGCTCCGCCTTAGAAACCAGGGGGTTTTACGATATGCCGTCAGACAGCATCCGCCGGTGGCCGGCAAGCTGGGATAAAGTGCTGGATGAAAAGACTGGCAACTCAACCCAGTCGGTTTCAGCTTATGATAACGTATCTGCACCCTGGGGTTCCACACATGAGGAAACCTGGAAGGTGGTAAAGAAGTATGATATGCTATCCGGGATGTACATTTGGACCGGCTTTGATTATCTGGGCGAACCTACGCCGTACAGCTGGCCGTCGCGCAGTTCATACTTTGGTGTGATTGATCTGGCGGGCTTCCCGAAGGATGTTTATTATATGTATAAAAGCGAGTGGACTAAACAATCTGTATTGCATATCTTCCCGCATTGGAATTGGGAGGCGGGCAAAACGGTAGATATTTGGGCTTACTACAATAACGCTGATGAAGTGGAACTGTACCTGAACGGTAAATCAGTGGGCATCAAAAAGAAAACAGGTGACGACCTTCACTTAATGTGGCGGCTGAAATTTGTGCCAGGCACGTTGAAAGCAGTCTCCCGTAAAAATGGAAAAATAGTTCTGACAAAGGAGATTTACACAGCAGGCGCACCTGCTAAAATAGAACTATCGGCAGACCGAAGCAATATTAAGGCAGATGGCAAGGATCTATCATTCATTACCGTACGCATCCTGGACAAATCCGGGAATGTAGTGCCTGATGCAGATAACCTGGTGAAATTTAAGATCAGCGGCCCGGCTACCATTGCCAGCGTCGACAACGGTGACCCGGTAAGCCACGATCCGTTCAAGGCAGATTATCGTAAGGCATTCCACGGACTGGCGCTGGCGATTGTACAGGGGACGGAAAAAGCGGGGACGATAACTTTCACGGCAACATCGGCAGGATTGGCTCCTGCTACGGTGACGATTAAGGTTAAGTAGTACCCGAGCCGTTTGTCAGCGCGATGAAGGAAGGATCCATTGAACACATGTTTTAAGAAATCTTCCCGTCAGTTAATGAGCTATTTAAAAGTAAATTAACATAACGGTTGCAAGGGCATTACACCCAACCTCACCGCTAACTCATTCAAATCTTCTACAACGGCATCCACCAAAGGGATGCCGTTTTGCATTCGGTCCAATTCTGCTGCCAGCTCGGGTTCGCCGGGGATGATTACTTTTTGATTGGGATTGATGGTGGATGCTGATTTAAAGCGTTCGATCCAAAGATCCATATCAGCCTTAAACCCGGCTGCCGGCCGAAATCCATCTATCCGCATAGCACCTAAAAAGTGCCCGATGCCTATACCCGGAGGATTCACAGGGGGCTCAAGAAATGACGCAAATGGAGGCACCCATGGGCCAAATCCGGCACCGGATAACACCCCCGAGAGGATGTCTACGGTAGCACTCAACCCGAAACCTTTGTGGCTTCCATGCTCGCGGTCGCTGCCCAACGGCAGGAGCGCGCCACCGGATTTGAGCGCGTGCGAATCGGTGGTGACGTTGCCCTGCTGGTCCTGGATCCAGCCTTCGGGTACCAGCTTACCACTGCGCTGGGCTATTTCCAGCTTGCCGTTGGCAGCTGCTGAAGTAGCCATATCCACAACTACCGGTGGATACTTGCCTGCAGGGAAAGCATAGCACATGGGATTAGTGCCCAGAAGGCGCTCATTGGAGAAAGTAGGCGCAACCAGCGGGCTCGCATTGGTCATCGCGAAGCCGATCATTTCCTGTTCCACAGCCATAAGCGCATGGTACCCGGCTATGCCAAAATGATTGGAGTTACGTACCGACACCCAGCCCGAACCGTATGTCTTAGCTTTTTCGATAGCTATCTGCATAGCAAATGGCGCCACCACTAAACCTAACCCGGCATCGCCATCAATAGTAGCGGTGGTAGCCGTTTCATGCACCACCCGGATGTTGGGGGTCGGGTTAATTCGTTGCTTCTCCCACAAGCGGATATAGCCACTCAGGCGGGCAACGCCGTGCGAATCTATCCCCCGCATATCTGACTTGAGCAATACGTCTGCAGCTAACGCAGCATGTGCCTCGCTGCAGCCTATGGCAATGAAAATATTTTGAGTAAAGATTCGGAGTATGGGTTCGGCTAACAGCATAGCACAAATATATCTAAAAAGGTGCAGAGCCTTACATTGCTGCTTCTTACCGACTGATATAGCGGTAATTACGTTTTGTAAGTATTATTATTAACAAACAATATTCTGCAACTATTGAGAAATATTACATAATAGTATACAATCATTTATGCCAATAACAGCTATGATTATTTTAAGGTAATTTTAATTATGGTTACATTTTTTTGTGCCCATTCTTGCACCATGTAGTTCTAAATAAATTAACCGTTATGTCAACTCGAAATGCAAATTCATCAAAAGGGGTGTCGGACCAAGATGCCGCTATGGAAAACTTCAGTAAAAACACATCTATGGGGCGGTCGACAGAAAATTTCGCTGGCGAGGACCAAGATGTTGCTTCGCAGGTACAGTCATTTAATCCAGAGGGTAGTAACAAGTCGGAGGACCATAATGATGATTAGTTCCAATGATGTGAACGTGCTGCTTGTTATCTAACTCCGCATGTTTAATCGGTAATGCCAGGCCTGAAATCAAAGGGTTTACTACACAATTACCTGTTGTTAGGCATGGTGGTAGTGTTCGCTGCGCAAACAAATTTATTTTCTGCCCCTGCGCGCATTCCTGCCAAGCAAACACAGGATACCGCACGGGTAGAATTCCTGAGACAAAAAAGTCTGTTTTTTCAAACCAAGCAGCCCGATAGCGCACTGATTTATGCTCAATTTGGTCTTGATCTGGCAAGAGAGATCAAATACCGGAAGGGTGAAGCAGATTGCCTCAATCGGCTGGGTGTGGTTTTTTGGAAAAATGGAAGATATGACAGGGCTCTTTTTTTACTATTGGCATCGCTTAAATTGCGCGAGGAATTGGATGATAAACTCGGGATGCTTAAAAGCTTAAGCGACTTGGGTATCGTTTATTCAGATCAGGGCGATAATATTAAAGCGCTCACGTATCATTTCAAAGCAAAAGTTCTTGCAGAACAACTTCATGAGAAACATAGACTTGGTATTATCCTGTCTAATATCGGCAATTGCTACATAAAACTAAAAAAGGTAAATGAGGCGTTGGCTTATGAAATGCGGGCCTATGGTATACAAATGTCTTTGAATGATCAAATTACAATGGCCAATACGCTATCGATCTTAGGCGATATTAATTACCAATTAGGGCATAATGGGCTGGCGCTGGATTATTACCGGCTAAGTTTAAATTATGCTGCTAAAAATAATGATCAGAGCGGTCTCTCAGATACTTATAACAGTATTGCCAGTTTTTACAAACAAAGCAATAAACCAGATTCTTGTATTGATTACGCTCAGAAAGCACTTAATGCCGCTAAAATGGTAAACTATCTCGAAGGTATTTATAACGCAACCACGGTACTGACTAATAGTTATAAAGGTTTAGATGAACACCTTGAATTATTGTACCTGAAAATGGCCACTGCTACCAGGGATAGCATGTTTAATGCCGAAAGAGTGAGGGAAGTTCAGCGACTTAGTTTTAACGAAGCTGCCCGGCAGGAAGAGATTGCTGAAGAAAGGCATAGGGAGGCGGAGAATAGGATTATCAATCTTCAGTTAATCAGTATCGCACTTTTTATACCATTTTTTTTCCTGTCTGTGCTTTTTCTAAGTAAATGCCGTACACACAGAAAAGTGGTGGAGTTTTTAAGTGTTTTGTCGTTGCTGTTATTCTTTGAATTCATCACCTTGTTTATCCATCCTTTCGTACAGCAGATAAGCAGCCATCTACCGATATTAGAACTAGGCATCCTGGTTGCCTTAGCCTCAATACTAGTTCCATGTCACCATCGCCTTACCACATGGATGAATCATCAGATAGCTCACCTTTCACAGCATAACCATAACGCCGGCGTAATTAATAACACAAAAAAGATTGGGGTAACGCGTAGAAAAGTAAAAATTTGATTTAGGCAACATGCTCTTCATTCGGGTAATTACTCTTCGCAAAGCCTATAATCAGACTCAATATACATTGCTTTTACTCGAATGGTATATAGTTGCCGGAGCATTTGGATTGATATACCATAAACGGCAAAAGGCAAATTTTCGCAATTTTTGTTGGAAGATACATACGTACGTGGAGGAGGGAACGTTGCATTTTTATTCTTAACGGCATTGGTCTACCTTATTCCGCCAGTACCGTAAACTTAAAATCCAATGGCTCAAAATTCCTGATCAGCTCATCGATAAACAGTTGGCCCCATTTAACGTAAGATAGCCCGAAGTTTTCCTGGCGTTCCTGCAGGCTGTTTTTTGGAAAAAGATCTTCTTTAATGTGTTCTATCTGTTCCAGCCGGGTTTTGTAATTGCGCTTTTCTGCTTTGACCAGTTTCTTCTGAAAATTGTCCATCGCGTGTTTAAGGCGGGCTTGTACAGCACCGGCGGATGGTGAAAGGGTAGGGTCTATTTTATGGGCGCGGAGTTTGATCTTCTCAAAAATACATTGCATCTCGCGCCACTCTTCGTTCAGGGTTAAATCGTGGTTGCTGTGTTTTTGTACCCAGTTGTTTTTTATCTCGTCGGCAGTTTTAAAGATCTCTGCCGGACTTAGCTCCATGCTTTTGATCTTCGCCGCAGTTTCCTTGCGAATCACCAAACCAGAATTACGCAGGATGAGGATGGGGAAATCGACGTTGTAAAAATCAAAGTTCGATTTCAGTTCCAGCCAATAAACTACTTCGGCACCACCGCCTATATAAGCGATATTAGGAAGAATACACTCCTGATATAACGGGCGCATAACAACATTTGGGCTAAACCTTTCAGGTGCGGAAGTTATCTCTTGTTTCAGTTCTTCTTCAGTAAAACTGATATCGGTATTGTTAACGCTGTAGCGGTCGTTCTCTAAAACAAGGCGTTCGCGCAGCTGATCTTTCAGGTAAAAAAAGTTGATCTCGCGCGGGTTTACCTGGATGTGTACGCCCAGATTTTGCAGTTGCTCGTTTACAGCTGAAATATTTTTAAAACTGTTTTGTTCGATGATGTCGCGCTCGATGATTGGGGCGAACGAGGCCTTGAGCCTATGATCATCGGCATCAATAATAAGCAGCCCATAGCGGCCAAACAGCGCATTCACCAAATACCGTGTAGCGTCTGCCAGTTTATCAAAAGCGGTGTAAGCGGTTTCAACCATTTGGCCCAATTCGGATGAGTGTCCATCTATACCCAGTACACCCTTATATTGGTTAAGCGCCTGGCGCATGGTATCCGGGTTGATGCGGCCGGTGGCGCCAGATGCCTCATACCACCAGTGCACTTTTTTACCGCCAATGTTGGTGTAGTTGATCTCCGCAAAATCATGATCTTCGGATGCCATCCAATATACCGGTACAAAATCCTTATCTGGATGCGCTTCCTTCAACTCCCGGCAAAGTTTAATCGCAGTTACTATCTTGTAAATAAAATAAAGCGGACCTGTAAAAATATTTAGCTGGTGACCGGTAGTAACTGTATAGGTATCCGGTAATCCCAGCGACGCAATTTTTTTTAGGACAAGATCAGCCGATGCTAAATCAGGGTTATGATTACTCGCAGATTTGTCGTGATTCAGGCCTTCAGCTTTGCCAAAATACTGTTCGGTTAATACTTCGACTAAAAGCTGGCGGTCAGCAATTACCTTTTTGTTTTTAAAAAGTTCGGCGAACCCTGCAAGGGTAGGGCGGTGGCTGTAAAAGGACCGTAACTCCGGAACGTCTTCCAGGTAATCAATAACCGTTTGGGAAAAGAATCCCGTTTCTTTATAGTCAATACAGGCAGCTTCCATTTGATAGTCAATTTAACGATGATTGCTCAAGAATTTGAGAGATAGTTACCCGCAACTCGCCAAGAAGCAAAGATATTTAAATCTTCTATAGTGTTCTTTTCGGTTTTGCGCGACCTACTGAAAAATACGTATGATCCAATCTTTACGTCGAATTTAGATTTTAAAATGCCAAATCAAACATCGTGCTGCTAATATCGGGTTATTTTACAATTTGTCCATAAAGGTCAAATTCCCGATGCCAGAATGATATTCGGATGGTGTTTATGAATACATGACGCAGCTATCCTTTATTATCACGAATTCACACAGAACTAAACGTACTGGTAACTTTTCTTTTTTAAAATGGAGATAGCCTCATCTGCCAAATCATCCGTTAACCCTACCGACGAACTGGTGAGCACCACGTTGTTTTTAATATTATCAGGCAAGTCATTCAGCATCTTATCGTCGTCTATGATCACAAATTCCTCGTTTGGTATATGCTTTTTTGTATACCATTCTAATATTTCATCTTTCCGGCTTGTAGTGAGGCTATTGGTGCCGAGCCGATGAATGCTTTTTGGACTGATATCTCTTGACTTTAACAGCTCGCGCCATTTTAATACGGAATATTTTGTTTTATGTGAAGTAGTTAATAATATTGACGCACCCGTTTCTGACAAAATTCGTTGAAGTGCTTTTACAGATGTAGAGTTAAACACGGGAAATCCATCGGCCATAAATTCTGGTTTCTTCCAGGAATTTGCACGGACCATTACTCCATCAATGTCTAACAAAATTAACATATAACAAATTTACAACTAAATGTTTACCTAAGACTAATTTGTTTTACAAAGTCAATTTCAAGTCCGTTATACTTCGCGTCTAATTCGTTTAGATACTCTATCTTTGCTTGAGTATCCCAATCTTTTTCTTCAAATATTACCTTGTCCCAAGTGATCGCCGTAGTAGCTGAAGTTATGTTACCTTCTACCTTACCAAGATTAAATTTCATTATCAAAGCACTTATAAACCTATGATGCCCGTCGATAATTAGATTATTATATACTTTGATTTCCTCAAACTTAATTCCATTGGCCATTTTCTGGCACAGCCTGTTAATAATAGGTATGCATAGTTTGGTCTGGGTAGCGAGTAGCGGTAGATTATCTGAAACGACAAACGATTTGACAAAATCTGGTGTAATTTCCATTAGTTTAGGCTTTTATATCGGGAAGAACTTGCTGAAAAATGTAAATTTTGAATTCGTTAAACAAGTTTTATTTTACAATTTGTCCATAAAGGTCAAAGTCTTCTGCAGTATTGATCTTTACATTTACAAAGCTGCCTACGGCGGCATAATCTGCGCTGGCATCTATCAACACTTCGTTATCCACCTCTGGCGAATCGTACTCTGTACGGCCCACAAAATAGCCGCCGTCTTTTTTGTCGATCAGCACTTTGTAGGTGTTGCCTATTTTCTCCTGGTTTTTATCGAAGGAGATGCCCTGCTGAATTTCCATAATGGCATCCGCGCGTTCTTGCTTTACTTCCTCAGGCACATCATCTACCAACGAATGCGCATGTGTTTTCTCTTCGTGCGAGTATGTGAAACAACCCAGGCGGTCGAATTTGGTATCAGCCACCCATTGCTGCATTTCTTCAAAATCATATTCGGTTTCGCCGGGATATCCGGTAATAAGCGTTGTGCGCATAGCGATATTAGGCACCCGGTCGCGAATCTCATTCACCACATCTATCGTTTTTTGCTTGGTAATACCACGGCGCATAGATTTTAGCATGTTATCCGTAATATGCTGCAGCGGCATATCCAAGTACTTGCAAATATTAGAACGTTCGTCCATGGCATCCAGGATCTCCATCGGGAAACCGGAAGGATAGGCATATTGCAGGCGGATCCACTCCACGCCGTTAACATCGCTTAAGCGGCGAAGCAGCTCATCGAGATTGCGCTTTCCGTAAAGGTCGAGGCCGTAATAGGTGAGATCCTGAGCAATCAGGATCAGCTCCTTCGTGCCGTTTTTCACCAGGCTTTCTGCATTCTTTACCAGCTGGTACATCGGGGTACTTACGTGTTTGCCGCGCATTAACGGGATAGCACAAAATGAGCATGGGCGGTTACAACCCTCAGCTATTTTAAAGTAAGCGAAGTGTGAAGGCGTGGTTAATAGCCGCTCGCCAATTAATTCATGGCGATAATCAGCGCCGATATTGGTCAGGATATTTTGCAGATCGTTGGTGCCGAAATAAGCATCAACATTGGTGATCTCGGCCTCAAGTTCTGGTTTGTAGCGCTCGCTTAAGCAACCCGTAACGATAACTTTACCAACCTTACCCTGTTCTTTAAGTTCGCTGTATTGCAGAATTGTATCGATAGATTCCTGTTTGGCATTATCTATAAATCCGCAGGTGTTAATAACGATGATATCATTGCTGCGCAGCTTTTCTGCCTCGTGTACCACATCATAGGCATTGCCTTTCAGCTGGCCCATCAGTACTTCGCTATCATATATGTTTTTGGAACAACCGAGTGTAACCACGTTTACTCGTGGTTTAGCGGTTAGTATCGGCTTGCTGATTATTTTCGTCCTCATGATATTTCTTACCTGTCATTGCGAGGAGCAAAGCAATGTCTAAACTTTGCATATTAGCTATACGTGTCTGGAAATTGCTTCGTTCCTCGCAACGAAGCTCTATTTTTGGATGCCATGCATCCGTAATTTATGATTTAAACAGGCTGTTAACGAATGCCTGGCGATCAAATAACTGCAAATGATCCATGCCTTCGCCTACACCTATGTATTTTACGGGGATCTTAAACTGATCTGATATGCCTATCACTACACCACCTTTTGCGGTACCATCTAATTTGGTTAAAGCCAAAGCATTAACGTTAGTGGCTTCTGTGAACTGTTTGCATTGCTCAATGGCATTTTGACCGGTTGATGCATCCAGCACCAGCAAAATCTCGTGCGGGGCGCCGGGGATTACCTTTTGCATCACATTTTTGATCTTGGTAAGTTCGTTCATCAAGCCTACCTTATTATGTAAACGGCCGGCGGTGTCAATAATTGCCACATCATCGCCGTTTGATACTGCCGAACGTAATGTATCGTATGCTACAGAAGCCGGATCGCTGCCCATGGCTTGTGCTACCACTTTTACGCCCACGCGTTCGCCCCAAAGTTTTATCTGATCTACGGCTGCTGCGCGAAAGGTATCGGCAGCGCCAAGTACTACCTGGTTGCCTGCTTGTTTCAGTTTATGGGCCAGCTTGCCAATAGTAGTAGTTTTGCCCACGCCATTTACACCAACAACCATAATCACATATGGCTTATGATCGCCATATTCAAAGGTCTGGAAATCGTTGCTGTTGTTTTCGGCCAATAGCTTCTGGATCTCCTCCTTCAGCATGTTGTTCAATTCCGATGTGCCCACGTATTTATCGCGTGCAACCCGGGCCTGGATCCGGTCGATGATCTTTAAAGTTGTACTTACGCCAACATCAGATGTTACCAGCACTTCTTCCAGGTCATCCAGCACATCATCGTCGACAGTAGATTTACCGGCAACGACCTTGGTTAATTTTGAAAAGAAATTGTCCTTGGTTTTTTCCAGGCCGGTATCAAGCGCCTGCTGTTCCTGCTGCGTACTTTCTTTTTTCTTGAAAAAATCAAATAATCCCATAAGTTAGATGTGCAGATTTTAGATGTGCAAATATGCATATGATAGGTTGAACCAGAATCTTTGGTATCTATGAACTTTCGGAATTCTGCTAATCCAATTCATTCAATAAATCCAGGGTCATACAATTTCCTAACAAAAAAAGCCCTCTCGTAAAAACAAGACGGCTTCAATATTTTAACAAAAGTATTACAGGTTATTATTTACCTGTAATTGCATCCTTAACACCATCGTTAGGAACAATTTGCTCTTTGAATGAGTAAGCACCAGTACGTGGCGACTTAATCATTGTAATAACTTTTGAATATTCTTTGCCTTTACCTGCTACTTTCAGCGTTGCAACTACTTTCTTTGCCATGTTGTTTAATTATTGAATGAGTGAAGGAGTAAATTAGTGATTTAGGAAAGCCCCCGAACCGCTGATAAACTTATCAACCAATTACTATTTAATTTCTTTATGAACTGTTACTTTACGTAATACCGGGTTGAATTTTTTCATTTCCAAACGCTCGGTTGTGTTCTTTTTGTTTTTGGTGGTAATGTAGCGAGACATACCCGGCATGCCGCTGGTTTTATGCTCTGTGCATTCTAATATTACCTGAACCCTGTTACCTTTCTTAGCCATCTTGTATATTGTTTTGAGTTTTGGGTTTTGAGCCGTAGGTTACAAAATAACCCGCCACTCATCGCTCAGAAACTAATTTATTAAATAGAACCTTTTTTTACGAACTTGTTGATACAAGCGGTAATACCTAATTTGCTGATAGTTTTAACAGCAGAAGTAGATACTTTTAAAGTGATCCATTTATCTTCTTCAGGTATATAAAATTTCTTAAGCTGTAAGTTTGGATAGAACTTACGTTTGGTTTTAGCGTTCGAGTTTGATACGCTGTTACCGTTCATGTAGCCTTTTCCTGTTAAATCACAAATTCTTGACATGACAAATATTTTTTTAAATCTCGCTCTTTTCCTAAAAAGAGTTTGCAAATATCAGGTTTTTAAAGCAAATAGGCAATAGGCATTTGTAAAATATTTTAAATTCTTTTTCGGAGGCTAATAACGGTGTGGATGAGCGAATTCGAATGGGTTTTATACTAAAAAAATCGGGTGAATTGATTGTTTTAAACCGCAATGTTCGCAGAGAATTTGCAAAGCAGAATAGCCGCAATTTTAAATGGTTTTAGTTAGGAGTGGCTAATTGGGACTCATCGGTGGATAGAGAAGTTTACAAAGTGAATTATTGAAATGGATACAACACCAATAAATTTGGCATAGCTACAGTATGATTATAACGTTAACATCGACAGCTGCACACCGTTTGCACATACCTTGCTATTTGAAATCTGTGATACGCCGGGTTTTATCACTGTGTTTGCACCAGTAAGTAATATTGGCCAGTATTATTTGCATTTGACTTTTTAAAATACTTTAAGAAGCTATAGAATTATTACTCCCTTAATACAAAAATTGCTAATTTACGCCACCATTTATAACTGATATGCAAGTTACATCATTTGAAGAATACCAGCAAGCTTATAAGCTTAGTGTTGAACAGCCCGAGCAGTTTTGGGAGGGTATTGCCAACAATTTCCTTTGGAAAAAAAAGTGGGATAAAGTGCTCGACTGGAATTTTACAGAACCCAAAATAAAATGGTTTGAGGGGGCCAAACTCAACATTACCGAAAACTGCCTGGATCGTCACCTGGAAAAGAACGGCGACACGCCGGCTATTATTTGGGAGCCGAACGACCCGGCAGAGGATCACCGGATCCTTACCTATAAGCAACTGCACGATAAAGTTTGCCAGTTTGCGCATGTGCTAAAAAACAACGGCGCCAAAAAAGGCGACCGTATATGCATTTACATGCCAATGGTGCCCGAACTGGCCATAGCTGTGCTAGCTTGTGCCCGTATTGGTGCAATTCACTCGGTGGTATTTGGCGGGTTTTCCGCACAGTCAATAGCTGATAGGATTAAAGATGCTGAATGTAATATTGTGATTACTGCCGATGGCGGTTATCGTGGTACTAAGGAAGTGCCTTTGAAATCGATCATAGATGATGCGCTGGTACAGTGCCCGAGCATTAAAAAGGTCATCGTACTTACGCGTAGTCACACCCCGGTATCCATGATAAAAGGGCGCGATGTATGGTGGGAAGATGAAGTTAAAAAAGTAGAAACACAAGGTAACCCAGAATGCCCGGCCGAAGAAATGGACGCGGAGGATATGCTGTTCATCCTTTATACATCCGGGTCTACCGGCAAGCCTAAAGGTGTGGTACATACCTGTGGTGGTTACATGGTTTATACGGGCTATACTTTTAGCAACGCTTTCCAGTATCAACCGGGCGAGGTGTATTTCTGTACGGCTGATATCGGGTGGATCACCGGTCACTCTTATATTGCCTACGGTCCGCTTACCCAGGGGGCAACTTCGGTATTATTCGAGGGCGTACCTACCTGGCCTGATGCCGGCCGGTTATGGGACATTGTAGAGAAATTCAAAGTAAATATCTTATATACGGCGCCTACAGCCATCCGCTCGCTGATGAGTTTTGGCGATGACGTGGTAAAGGATAAAGATTTTAGCTCGCTTAAAAAACTGGGCTCGGTAGGGGAGCCGCTGAATGAGGAGGCCTGGCACTGGTTTGATGAAAAGATAGGTAAAGGCAACTGCCCTATTGTAGATACCTGGTGGCAAACCGAAACCGGTGGATTCATGATTTCGCCTATTGCCAATGTTACCCCGCTTAAACCGGGCTATGTTACCCTGCCATTGCCGGGTGTGCAGCCGGTATTGGTTGATGAAAATGGTAAGGAGATTGAAGGTAACGGTGTAAGCGGTAACCTTTGTATCAAATTTCCATGGCCTGGTATGCTGCGTACCACCTACGGCGACCATGAGCGTTGCCGTACCACTTATTTTGCTACTTACGAAAATTTATATTTCACCGGGGATGGCTGCCTGCGCGATGAGGACGGCTACTACCGCATTACCGGCAGGGTTGATGATGTGCTGAACGTGTCCGGGCACCGCATTGGCACCGCCGAGGTGGAGAACGCCATTAACATGCACAGCACCGTTGTGGAGAGTGCCGTGGTGGGTTACCCGCACGATATTAAAGGCCAGGGCGTGTATGCGTTCGTGGTATGCCCTAATCAGCATGGCGACTCAGAACTTACCCGTAAGGATATTATGATGACCGTATCGCGCATCATTGGTGCTATTGCCAAGCCTGATAAGATCCAGTTTGTGAGCGGCCTGCCTAAAACACGTTCCGGTAAAATCATGCGCAGGATCTTAAGGAAGATTGCAGAAGGCGATACTGCCAATTTAGGCGATACTTCTACCTTGCTGGATCCGGCTGTTGTGGAGGAGATTAAAGAGGGCGCTTTGTAATAAGAAGGATTTAAGATGACAAGAATCAAGAAAGAGTTTTTTTAGTAGCATATTGAGTTAAAACAACCATCAGCTTTTAGGATGACCGATACGCCCATCATCAACGGAAATAAACAATACCTACTTACCCGGGGCGAATGCAAAAATAATCCGGTGTTACTGTACCTGCATGGCGGGCCGGGAACACCGGATTTCTTTTTTGTTGCAGATACGCTGAAGCCGCTGGAAAAGTTATTCACCATTTGCTATTGGGAACAGCGGGGCGCGGGTAGGTCATACGCTACCCTGACAGATAAGCAATTGTTAACGCTCGAGCAGATGATCCTGGATGCCGAAGCTGTGAGCCAATATCTCCTTCAAAAATTCGGGCAAGCAAAAATTTACGTGCTGGGGCAATCATGGGGTACTTTTTTAGGTTCGATGCTGGTGCAGCGGTACCCCGGCCTTTTTCATGCCTACCTGAGCGTAGGCCAGGTAACAGATCAATACTCGTCGGAACTGGAATCATACCGCTTTGTTGAAGAGCAGGCAACTATCCGCGGGGACAACGGTGTACTGCGTAAATTAAAAACGCTGGCGGTACCTGCCCGGGATGCTGGTGCAACAGCCTGGTTCCGCTACCTTAATTTCGAGCGGAGGTATGTCGCCAGCTATAGGGGCAGTATGCATAGCCGGAATATTTTTGTATTGGCCATCTGGAAGCTGTTGACCTGCAAAACGTATGCCCTTACTGACAAACTGAACTACATAAAAGGCTCTTCTTTAAGTTTTGATAAACTTTGGGCTGAGATCATTACCATCAAAATCAACGAAGCAGTGCCAGTCTACCAGATCCCCGTTTACTTTTTCCACGGGGTGCACGATCACCACACTTATTATGAAGGCGCAAAAAACTATTTTATAAATCTAACCGCCCCGTTAAAGCGATTTTATAGTTTCCCGGAGGCTGCACACTTTCCGCACGTAGAAGATTTTCAAGCGTTTGAAAGGATTGTTAAAGAGGACGTCTTAAGTAGAAAAATAGGGAAACAAGATTCTGTAGTATAACAGTAATCACAACTTTTGATTTATCGCATTTTTCAAAAACCAAATCTTTAACCAACCGTTCTTCTAACACATCTAAATTAAGGAGAAACAAACCATGGATAAATTAGAATTGAAAGGCGGCTGGAACGAGCTGAAGGGCAAGATAAAACAAGCTTACGGTGATATTACCGATGATGATTTGAAACACGAAGAAGGTAAGGACGATGAAACGCTTGGCCGTATCCAACAGAAAACCGGAAAAACCCGCGAAGACGTAATCAGTTGGTTGAAAAGTTTATAACCGGTTTCGATTGATCAAGTTTTAAATAAATTACAGCCCTGCACAGCGGGGCTTTGTTATTTACGGGAGATGTAACAAGATGCTTTAGCGAAACAGCTTATTCATGTCAACTTCAAATTCTTTGATAAACGCCGATTTTAAAATGTCGGTTTTTTGGGCCTTTTGTTTTAAATGATATTCACGTTCTTTCAAAATATAAACCTCCGCCTGTTCCTGGAGCGGATCAATAACAATGTATTCGTCAACACCATATTTTTCGTAAACGTCTTTTTCTGGCGCAGGTCATAATACGCAGTTGATGGCGATAAAATTTCGACTATTAAGTTAGGAGCACCTTAGATAATGTTTTTGACAACCTCATCAACACGGCTTTCAACGATATATAGCATGTCAGGCTGTAATATGTTCCCGTCATCAAATTTCACATCCATTGGTGCACTTACTAAAAAGCTTTTGTCGTTTTTAGCTTATAAAAAGTTAAACAGTGCATTTATAAATCTCGATGAAACGAGCTGATGTAAGGGAATAGGTGAAGGCGACATAACTAAATCGTAATTGATCAGCTGAAAAGGCGCACCCTCGTCCAGAAGCATGTAATCTTCTACCGTATATTTCTTTTTCTTTTCAGCGGCAGGCATAAATCAAATATAACTAATTTTGTGCCAATGGCAAAAAGCACAAAACACACTCAACCCACTATACTTGTTGTAAATGATGATGGTATTACCGCGCCTGGCATTAAGGCCCTGATGCACGTAATGAAAGAAATTGGCCGCGTGGTGGTGGTAGCACCGGATAGTCCGCAATCGGGCATGGGGCATGCTATTACCATTGGCAAGCCGCTCCGGTTAGATGAAGTAGACTTGTACGATGGCATAGAAATGTATCGCTGCAGCGGTACCCCTGTAGATTGCGTCAAGCTGGCCGTTACCAAGATCTTTAAAGGCCAAAAGCCCGATCTCTGTGTTTCCGGCATCAATCATGGGCTTAATAATTCCATCAATGTGCTGTACTCTGGTACCATGTCTGCAGCCGTTGAAGGAGCTATCGAAAGTATCCCATCCATAGGATTTTCACTTGATGATTATTCGCTGCAGGCGAACTTTGACCATTGCTTAAAATTCATCAAGGAGATTGCATTACAAGTTTTGCAGAACGGCTTGCCGGTTGGCACCCTGCTTAATGTGAATTTCCCCCATACGCACGACATTAAAGGCATCAAGATCTGCCGGCAGGCAAACGCCAAATGGGCCGAAGAATTTGATGAACGGACCGACCCGTATAAACGCCCGTATTACTGGCTCACCGGTGTTTTCCAAAATAACGATAAAGGTGAGGATACCGATGTTTGGGCACTCGAGCATAATTACGCATCCATCGTACCCGTACAGTTTGATATGACGGCACACCACGCCATCCCGCTTTTAAATACCTGGAATTTTAATGTTGAATAAGAACTGCGTAGCATTCGGCTTATTGATAGGGGCGGTTATGCCCGCCATAACCTGGATTGTATTTAGCCTTATATTGCAAAACGATGCAATTATCATGGATAAACCGGCCGCTCCGTATCTCATCGCCACCGTTTTAAACTTAGTATTGTTGCGTTACTATTTTAAAAACAATATGGATAAAACAGTTAACGGTATCATGATAGTGACGTTTGCCGTTATGCTGCTGGTATTCACGTTTAAAATGCATATTACATCATGAAATATTACCTGGTTGCCGGTGAAGCCTCCGGCGATTTGCATGGAGCCAGCCTCATGAAAGCGCTGAAGGAGAAAGATGCCAAAGCCGAATTTCGTTACTTTGGCGGCGACCTGATGGCGGCTGAAGGCGGCAAGCTGGTAAAGCATTACCAAGACATGGCCTTTATGGGTTTTGTTGAAGTAGCTGCCAATCTGCGTAAGATATTGAAAAACATGAGCCTTTGTAAAGAGGACGTGCTTGCATATCACCCGGATGTACTAGTGCTAATTGATTTCCCAGGTTTTAACCTCAAGATAGCCGACTTTGCTAAAAAGCAGGGTTTGCTGGTTTGTTACTACATCTCCCCGAAAGTTTGGGCCTGGAACCAAAAACGGGTTTTAAAGATCAAAAAATCTGTAGATCATTTGTTTTGTATACTGCCCTTTGAAGTGGAGTTTTATAAGACATGGGGCATGGCGATCGATTACGTAGGGAACCCGCTTTTAGATGCCGTTGATGCCTTTACACCCAATCCAAATTTCCTGAACCAGAATATGCTTGCCGGGAAAAAAATAGTTGCTTTATTACCTGGCAGTCGCAAACAGGAGATCAGCCGCTTGCTACCGGAAATGGCTAAAGTTGCCAAACGCTTTACCAATTACCAATTTGTTATTGCCGGTGCCCCAACGTTTGATGCAGATTATTATAGACAGTACATTGGCAGCACACCCATCCCAGTAGTATTTAATGCCACTTATGATTTGCTCCGTAATTCAGAGGCTGCTATTGTAGCCTCAGGCACCGCAACTTTAGAAACCGCCCTGCTCAACGTGCCGCAGGTAGTGGTTTACAAAGGCAACACCGTTACTATCGGGATTGCAAAAATGCTGATCAAAATCAAATTTATTTCGCTGGTTAACCTGATATTGGATAGGCAGATAGTAAAGGAATTAATTCAGAACGATTGCGATTTTCATAGTATTTCCAATGAATTAGATAAACTGGTAGGAATTGAAGACTACCGTAATCGGATGTTGGCCAATTATGATCTACTGGATGAGCGGATGGGCAAGCCTGGCGCCTCTGCAAAAACTGCCGTATTGATCATTAAATATGCCACAAAAAAATAAGGCTCCGCATTACTGCCGAGCCTCATTTTTCTCAAATGGATGTTTTAAATAAATAGATAGCATATATAATGATCAGGCAACCGACAGCGTTTGCTGTCCGGTAACCTGGTGGTTGCTTGTGGCGAAGTGATTCTTCTCTCTAAAAGACTTTAAATCTTCCGTTAATAAGCTTTTCAATTCGTTATCAAAATGGGCGACTAATTTACTTGCAGCAGGTTTTTTGTAGGTTTTCATAGGTAGATGCTTTGAATGTTGTTAGTTTGCTGAAGGCGGTAACATTTAAATTATGCTGCACTTAAGTTGGCCGCGCTAATTTTAATGAGCTGTTCTTTAACAGATCGGATAGCTTTCAGATCATTCATTAAGAGCGTCCGCAACTCTTTATCAAAACGGTCTACCAATTTGTTAGTTGATGATTTTTGAGTAGTAGTTTTCATGGTCAGTTTCTATTTGTGATCAATTATTTTTGTCTTGTTTATCTTCACTCGATGCGTCTGTGTTTTCTTCGAGATTATCATGTCTGCGTTTCGCTTCGTTGATCTGCCTCTCTAACTGTTCTTCATCGCGGTGGTCGGCCGGTTTCTCGGGAGCCACCGGATTTTCCCATGCTTTTTCCTCAGCCGGGGCTTCAGGTTTCTTTTCGATTGCCATTGTATCTCCGTTTGATACTAGATAGTCCAACTTAGTGCCAAAAACCGTATCCTGCTTGAAAAAAATCATAGGAAGTCGTATCTTATTTTACTTAGTATACAAAGAGCGATAAAAACAGTCTTCTGTTAGAATTTTTAAATATCAAATATGATTTGATTGTATTGTAAAATTATACAACTTGTGGTAAATGGTAGTCAGGCAGTGTTGCTGGCTTTATACACTGTACGTTTTCAGACACCGCGCTGCATCGTTTTGCGTGTTAAAAGGTGAACCACGATGGCAATTGACGAAAGGATTATCGCCAGTACGCAGATGCCCGGCCAGTTATAGATTCCCCATATACGCGTTGCCAGGAAAGTGCCGGTAGCACCCCCTACAAAGTAACTTACCATATATACGGTATTAATGCGGTTACGGGCCGCCGGGTCTAAAGAGAAGATGATGGCCTGGTTAGAAATATGAGTTGCCTGCACCCCCATATCCATAATAATAACGCCAATAATCAGTCCTGCGATACTGTAGGCCGAAAACCAAAAGATCACAAAGGATACCAATACCAGGAGCAGTGTAAAAGTTGATAATTTAAAGGCATCCACTTTATCGCTCAGGCGGCCCATGAGGCCTGCAGCTATGGCTCCAAAGGCACCTGCCAGCCCGAAAGCACCGGCTACGTCACTCCCCTCATTAAAGTTTTGTTTCAGCATAAATACCAGGGTAGTCCAAAAAGCGCTGAAGCAAGCGAAACACAAGGCGCCGCGTAAGGAAGCCAACCGGAGTTTTGGTTCTTTTTTTACCAGGTCTACCATTGATTTCATTAACTGCCCGTAGTTGCCTTTATAATCTGGCTCTACCTCTGGCAGCATTAAAAAAATCAGCAACCACATTACCATCATAATTCCCGCAGCAATATAAAACATTGCCCGCCAGCCCAGGTGTGCCCCAACAAAACCACTCAGCGTTCGCGAAAGCAGGATGCCGATGAGTAAACCGCTCATAATAAAGCCTATTTTTTTGCCGCGCTCGGCAGGGTCGGCCAGGTGCGCTGCCATTGGCACCAGCAGTTGCGGAATAATGGAGGTGCATCCTAATAAAAAGCCTGAGAGGATTAGTATATGGATATTAGGCGCCATAGCGGTGATCAGTAGCGCAGTTACAACAAATGCAAAGTTGATCAGCATCAGCCGCTTGCGTTTAACCATATCAGCCAGGGGCACTACAAAAAACATCCCCACGGCGTAGCCAACCTGCGTTAGCATACTCACTTGTCCCGCTTCCCCATTGCTAACATGAAAAGTCTCCGCCATATCATGCAATAATGGCTGGTTATAATATAGGTTGGCTACTACCAGGCCTGTGGTAAGAGTCATTACCCACAGAGTGGTAGTGGTTAATTCTGGTTTATGTGTTGTAACGGGCATTTGTTGAGATTTTTTTAACTACGCCTTTATATTTTTAATAGTTAAATAATGTTAAATTAACATTTGTTGTAATATTGGTAACCATTTAACGGTATCTTTGTTAATACAATAAGTAAAAAAGTACATTGATATTAAGCTTACAAAAAAATTACAAATAAATTCTTTGTAATTCAAAACTTAGTGTTACTTTTACACCATCAACAAAGGCATACAATGTTGATACATAAAATAGTCTTCTCATAATTTAGGTTTATAATTGGTTAGTAAAGGCCCCTGCCCATCAGGGGCTTTACTTGTTTTATAGCCCAATGGTTTTACACTAAACAATTTTAAATTTTGCTGGGAGAAATACAAAGTGAAGCACCAACAGCGTTTAAACCATGACGTTTACCAACTATTCAACGGTAACTCTTTCCTGTAACTACAATGATACCCCTTAACTGCTAACATGGAACGTTGAATCTACAATCGCATCATTAAGCATATTGTTTAAAAAATTTGTGGATCCTCCATTTGTCACCTGGAGCGCTGCGGGGTTAGATAAATTTAATTCACCTTCTTCAATATGGCCGATTTTAGCGGAAGTAACCGTAGCATCTTACCTGTAATCACTTCGTCGCTCAGCAAATTAATGTAACCTGCCGATGGTAGCACAAACCTGCGCGGCGTTTTCTCCAGGTTGAAGAACACCAAAATTTCGTCTGTTGCATCGTATCGGCGATAGGAGAGTACGCCACCACGGGCACTTACAAACTGGATGTTACCGCTGGTCAACACCGGGTTGGCTTTACGGATAGCAATGAGCTTTTTGTACCAGTTGAACTGTTCTTGATTAAAGTTAACCCTATCGTATTGCTTATCTCCGGGCTGAATATTGTTACGGGTTTCATCTGCAAAATCAAGGTCTTTCCACCAGAGCGGTTTACGAGGATCGGGGTCATCGCAGCCCCACATCCCCATTTCTTCGCCGTTCCAAATCTGTGGTGCGCCTATACTGGTGAACAGGTGCACCAGATATAGCCTGACCCTTTGATAAGTTTCTTCATCAGGTTTGCCGGTTAGGTAGCCAGGGTTTTCGCGCGGATTAGCCTGTAATTTGTAAATGTTGTTGTTATAAAAATCGGAAAGCAGGCGGGGAGCATCGTGTGTGCTGGATACATTCATCATTGCATAACGCTTATCCTCCGGTATCCGGTTCCATTCCTTTTCCAGGTCGGCCTTAAATTGGTCGGCGTCTATCGCGTAACTTGTTTTTGCAAAAAAGTAACGTGCCGGCCTATAGGTATGGTAAAACATCACGGCATCAAAAATATTGCCCTGCAAATACGGTGTAGGATCCATTAGTGTGTCGGGCCAGTGGTCCCACCAAATTTCACCAACTAAATAGGCATCGTGTTTAATGTTTCTTACCTCTCGCCTAAATTCCCTCCAAAAACCAAGGCCTATTTGATCTGCCACATCTAACCTGAAGCCATCTATACCGTTGGCTGCTACGCCATCTGGTGCAAGCCAGCGTTTGGCAACCTCAAAAATATGCTGTTTGGCGCCTTCGTTAATATTGCCCTCATAAGGCTGACCATCTACACGCTGGGTGCTAATATCCACCTTTTTAATTTCTGGCAGGCTGGATACCCCCGTCCAACCGTGATAAGTAAATTGCTGCCCTGGAAAATTTGTATCGCTGAAGGAGTGGATCTCGTACCAGTCTTTATAGGCAGATGCGGATTGGTTCTCTAAAACATCCTGCCAGGCCCAAAATAAAACTCCGGTATGGTTCCAGGAATAGTCCATTATCAGGCGCATATCCCGGCGGTGCAGCTCTTTAATCAGTTTTAAGAATTGTTTATCTGCTGCGGTCCACTCCCAGGTAGCCGAATCAGCAGGATTTTCTGCGGCCATGAGTAGTTTATCACCTTCAGGGTCTGGCCCAAAGTTCACATCAATGTGGTGATAGTATCTTGCATCGTATTTGTGAGATGATGGCGCATCGTTTAGCGGGTTCATGAAAATAGCGTTCACGCCCAACTCCTGCAGGTAATCCAGTTTGTCCAGAATGCCTTGCAAGTCGCCACCGTAGCGGCGGTAGTACATATCATCATATATAGTGTTACCTGTTTCCCATTCTTCCCGGGCGTACCAATCGCTGGACCAGGAACTAACTACCCAGCCATCCGGCGCAGTCTGACCTAAGGGGGGGATGTTAATATCCTCTGGCTTTGGATTATTGTCCGCATCACCATTGCGAAAACGCTCTGGGAAGATCTGGTACCAAATAGCGCTTTTACTCCACTGCGGTGCTTGATCAAAGGGGGTTTCCGTATCCATTCCGGTACCGGTGTCAAATAAACTAATAAACATAAACCTACACTTTTAGGGTAGCAAACATCCTGAGGGGCAAGGCGCGCATTGCCAAATATAGGTTTATTGTTGCATTTTTAGCCGTGCCTGGAATGCTCGCTTAAATGATTTTGCCGGGTAATTGTTTTTGTTAAAAAAAAATCCACTATAATCCGGGAGTTTGACAATTTGCTGTCACCTCGTTATTTATAAATGGTTTATCTTCGAAGGAAAATTAAAGCTGTTGAAGAAAAAAGTGTTAATAATCGAAAATGATCAGGAGATCAGGCTCATAGTTGAATTCATTTTAACGGAACAGGGATTTGAAACGCTTAGTATTCCGGAGCCGGAAGATTTGTCGGAGATCATTCCTTTTGCACCTCATGTAATTTTACTTGATGAATTTATCAATAGCCGCCCCGGCCATCGTTTGTGCCGGAAGATCAAGCAAACGCCTTTGCTATCCAGCGTCCCGGTGATCATCCTGTCTACCGCTAATGATATAGAGCTTATAGTTGCAGAATGCCAGGCTAACGACCACATTCGTAAGCCGTTTGATATCGAAGACATGGTTGAAAAAGTTTTGCGGTTAGTCAATCATCAGTCCCTGGCTATTTAGCGCATCATGCCGACTAAGCCTATTTGCTTTAGTTTGTTATTTGGTAATGTACTTAGCTGCAATTAGTAAGAGCAAAGTGCGGTCAGCTTTTGCTTCATCATAATTTTCCTGGAGTAATTGTTTAATTTGCTTGTTTTTTAGTTTAACTGCCACCATTTGCATTACCTGAAAAGAGGCTATTTCTATGCTCTCAATATTTTGCAAATAGAAAATTATCGACATATCACGGAGTGCAGCTTCATCTGTTTGCTCACGGATAGCTTCAAAAGCATCATCCACCAAACCTGTTAACCCATTAATGCTCCCTTTTGAGATCTCAGCATCCAGCAACTCATAAATTAACTCCATCCTCGCCATTTGCTTTTCTACATCATCTACAGTTTCCTGTATGGCAAACTGCAGATCGTGAAAATAAGCTTCATTTTTTAATTGCGGTAACCAGGTAACCAAATGCGCTTTGGCAAAATAAATGCGGTTGAGGTGGGTAACGAAAAACCTTTTTAGTTTTTCGGCACCTAATTTTATTTTTTTTGGAGATGATGATTTGCCCGTTTCTTCTGACATCGGATTGCGCTTTTACAACACTAAGATATGAATTCTTTTACTCGGGAAAGCAGATCGAATATATCAAATGGTTTAGCAACGTAAGCATCCGCACCACAATCTTTAGCTAAAAAGGCTAAATCCGACTCGCCGGAAACAAGCATTACCGGCAAATGCCGTGTAGCTAATTGCGACTTAATTTCTTTGCAGATATCAGCACCACTTTTGTCGGAGCCAATAAGTCGCACATCCAACAGTACAATATCAGGCTGTATTACGTTGATCCGCCCGGCAGCTTCGCCAGTATTGGAAAGAACCACATCATATCCCTCTTCCCGGAAAATAATATTTAAAATCTCAAGGATGTCTTCATCATCATCGATTACCAAAATCCTTTTAGACATAGTGCTTTTATTCTTCTGAGCAAATATCCGTCCAAGTTGACTTAAAGTTTGATTAACGTTTTTGCACACGTGATTTAGTTAAGATAATGAAATTCAGATAAATTATTTTCAATTCTATTATTCCGTTTCTAAATACAGACTGTAGCGGGTAGACGAAAATTGAATTAACCGATTTGAGCAAAACATAGCACATAGGTGAAGCTAATGGCTGAGGTTTATTAATTTAGTCCTATGAATTTCGATATAGAGATAATCATTCGTTTTTTGCTTGCCATTTTGTGGGGTGGTCTTGTGGGTGCCGAGCGGGAGTACCGTGGTAAAGCAGCCGGTTTTAGAACCAATATTATGATCTCTTTTGGCGCCTGCTTTTTTACCATCATGTCTGGCGCTCTTGGAGGTCCAAACAACCCTGATCGTATTGCAGCTAATATAGTAACGGGTATAGGTTTCTTAGGTGCAGGGGTTATTTTTCGGGGCACCAATAGGGTCAACGGCATCACAACAGCGGCGACCATATGGTCCGTAGCGGCAGTTGGGATGGGCCTTGGCGCCGGCTTTTATTTCGCCGCCGGATGCGCCAGTTTTCTAATCCTCTTTATCCTCGCCGTTTTGCCGTCTTTGCAGGAAAAGATAGATAAGCTGAACCAAGTGAAGATCATTACTATCAAAACAAAAAGCAATAGTAACGCAAAAAAGCTTGTAGAAACCCAGCTTAATATTTACAAGCTGGATTATAAAATGATTAAGCAGATCAGGGAGGCAGATACTCTTATTTTGACCTGGCAAATCCGCGGCAATGCCGCCAAACTGGATTCCTTTATTGAGGAGGTCATCAACGATCCAATCATCGACCGTTTTGAATATTGATCGATAGTGTTTATTGTGCCCGTGCTATCAACCACATGATATGTTCTACCAATTCAATTCTTAGCTAAACACAAATAGTTAACAGCTGTTGTGTTGTTATGGAAAACAAACAAAATCCGGTTTGGTTCATCACCGGCTGTTCAACAGGTTTTGGCCGCGAACTGGCAAAAATGATTTTAGAAAAAGGCTGGAACGCTGTTGTTACAGCCAGGAAACCGGAACAGGTTCAAGACCTGTTAAAAGGATATGAAAGCACTTCCTTGCTCTTAACGCTTGATGTAACAGATAAAGCTCAGATAGCCAAAGCTGTAGCTGCCACTCAAGCAAAGTTTGGCAAAATAGATGTGTTGGTAAATAATGCGGGCTATGGCTACTTTACCAGTATTGAAGAGGGCGAGGAAGATAAAATAAGGGCGCAGTTTGAAACTAACTTTTTTGGATTGGTGAACATGACCCAGGCGGTATTACCGGGCATGCGCAAAAATAAAAGCGGGCATATTATCAACTTTTCATCCATCGGCGGCCTAAGGGCCTTTACCGCTACGGGTTATTATCATGCTACAAAGTTTGCTGTAGAGGGTTTATCAGAATCGCTATCGCAAGAAGTAGCGCCATTGGGAATAAAGGTAATTTTAGTAGAGCCGGGGCCTTTCCGTACCGACTGGGCGGGCCGGTCCACCTCGCGCACAGAAACACAATTGGATGATTATAAAGAAACAGTTGGCAAACGCATGAATGTAAGCCTTGAAGGCAGCGGGAAACAAGCCGGCGACCCTATACGCGGATGCCAGGCTATAATTGATGCCGTAGCCTCAGATAAACCTCAGTTGCGATTACTTTTAGGGGAAATGGCTTACAACCTGGCCATGGAAAAGCTCGACATTTTAAAGTCTAATTTCGAATCGCTAAAAGAGCAAACTATAGGCGCGGATTTTCCGGAATCAGACCGGTGATTTTTTTGTAACCGTTTTAGATTAAAAGCCGGGTGATATATTCGGCTTTTGTTTTTACCTGTTCTCCAACGCTACGTTATATAATTAACCACACCCTATTTACTGACAGGCGTCATTTATTCAGGAGCCGGACCGGCGTAGGTTTGCAAACCAACAAACAGTATCCCTATGAAAAATTCAGTTGCCAATATTCCGCGTCGTCACGTCCATTTAGTAGGTACCGGCATTGCGGCTTTAGCTAGCGCCGCCTACTTTGTCAGGGACGGTCATATTCCCGGTAGTCAAATCACTAATTGCGATGAATTGTATATCGGGCTGGAAATTGGACAGTTCCGGTAACCGTAACAGGCTTATCCTGATTGAAATTGCGTACCAGTTGTAGATAACGAACAAAAATTGACTTGAAAATTAAATGATGACCCTCGCCGCCCAAATTACCTGGCTGCTATTATTAGCCATACCCATTGCATGCATTGCCTGGACGGTAACGCATGAAGAAGTTTTCCGGGAACCCCGTGAGTACTGCGTTAGGCGTAGTAAAGAAGGCCGTACTATTTTGATAAGGAAGATATTTTACCTGTTCACCTGTGAATATTGCTTCAGTCATTATGTAACCCTGTTTTTTCTCTTTTTAACGGGCTACCACTTATTAATGGCAGATTGGCGGGGCTATCTGATCGCTGGTTTCGCCCTCGTTTATCTAGCCAACGCTTATATGAGTTTATTTGGCCTGATCAGACAGGATATTGTTAAGGAGAAGGCGGAGATCAAATGTTTAAACAAAGAAGCTGAAGAACAAAAGCCTCAGTAAACAATCAACGCCAGGTATTTAATGGATGACTTGAGCATTTGCAACTGATTAAATAGCAGGAAATTACCAAAGATCAAAAAGCCTGTTTAATAGGGGAATACGAATTCTTAACTTTACCCCGTGGGAATTTTTGGAGCAGTATTAGAGGAACAGCTGATTAACAACAGCCAGAGGAAAAAATTGTCTGCAGGGACTGTGCTGATGCAATCTAATAGTTACATCCGCGCTATCCCTGTTGTTTTATCCGGCAGCATGCGGGTGATCCGCCAGGACGAAGACGGCCGTGAGATATTACTTTATTATATCCAACCTGGTGAAAGCTGTATCATGTCTTTTTTAGCGGGTATTCATGAAGATACCAGCAAGGTTAAATTGGTGGTTGAAGAAGATTCGGAAGTGCTGATGCTACCGGTTGCAACAGCCAGCGGGTGGATTAAAATTTACCCGGAGTGGGCGGATTTCATTTTTAAATTATATCACCGGCGTTTTGAGGAGCTATTAGATGTAATTAATGCGGTAGCTTTTCAGAAACTGGATGAACGGATAGTCACCTTGTTGAAAAGAAAAGCAAGCGTTTACGGCTCTAATGAATTTAGTATCACGCATCAGCAGCTGGCAGAGGAATTAGGCACCACGCGGGAGGTGGTTTCCCGTTTGCTTAAGCAAATGGAAAAACAGCAGCTGATAACCCTCCTCCGGAATAAAATAATTTTAAATATCCCTGTGTAACATAGGTCACCAACTGCCGGCATTTCATCTGCTAATTTTGTATCAATGGAAATAGCAGGATATGTGGCAGCAATATTAATTGGTTTATCATTAGGTATAATCGGAGGAGGAGGGTCCATTTTAACCGTACCTATTTTGGTATATTTTTTCGGAATCGATCCCGTATTAGCAACTACCTATTCGCTTTTTGTAGTTGGCTTGACAAGTTCTGCAGGTGCCTTGAGCTATTATCAAAAAGGCAATGTCAGTTTTAAAATTGCGCTACTGTTTGGTTTACCGTCCCTGGTTTCCATACTTATCATGCGTAAGTGGGTGTTGCCCGCCATCCCAATCCATCTATTTGCTATCGGTTCATTTGAACTGACTAAGCCGGAATTATTAATGCTGACATTTGCCGGGTTGATGGTAGCGGCCGCGGTTACAATGATCTGGAATGATAATGGAAATATAGCACTGAAGCCGCAGCTACATCATGCTAAATTGGTTATGCAAAGTATTATTGTTGGCGTAGTTACTGGTTTTGTAGGTGTTGGTGGCGGGTTTCTAATCATTCCATCATTGATTTTATTCGCTGGTCTGCCAATGAAGAAGGCAGTGGGAACTTCCCTGATGGTTATGACCATTAGCTCCCTGCTTGCTGTATTGGGTGATCTAAGCAGGCATGTGCCGGTCAATTATAGCTTTATTTTACTTTTTTCTGCTTTCGCTATAACCGGTATTATCTTAGGAAGTTACTTTACAAAATATATTAACGACGCTAAATTAAAACCCGCTTTTGGATGGTTCGTGCTAATCATGGGGGGATTCGTGTTAGTCACAACTTTAATCAAGTAAAATGGAATTTATTAAACAACCCTGGCCCTGGTATGTTTCGGGGCCGCTAATCGGCCTGATTGTGCCAACTCTTTTATTACTCGGTAATAAGGCTTTTGGTATCTCGTCGTCTTTACGGCACATTTGTGCGGCTTGCATGCCGGCTGATATTCCTTTTTTTAAATACGACTGGAAGAAGGAAAGCTGGAATCTCTACTTCGCAATGGGAATTGTTGCAGGAGGTTTTATTGCCACATATTTTCTCTCTAATACCGCATCTGTCAATCTCAACCCGGATACGGTTAGGTTATTGAAACAAGAAGGTGTAAAAGATTTTAGCGGTTTACTGCCGCACGATATTTTTAGTTTCAGCCAATTGTTTACGCTAAGGGGATTTGTTTTTATTGTTGTTGGTGGCTTCCTGGTGGGTTTCGGAACGCGCTACGCGGGTGGCTGTACCTCGGGACATTCCATTATGGGTATCTCCTCGTTACAATGGCCATCACTGGTAGCTACATGCTGCTTCATGGCTGGAGGATTTATAATGACCTGGCTCATCTTACCTTATTTATTACAACTATGAAAAGCATACGGTTTATGATTGTGGGTGTGTTGTTCGGTATCATACTGGTAAAATCCGAAGTGATCTCCTGGTTTCGCATACAGGAAATGTTCCGCTTGCAGTCGTTTCATATGTACGGCATCATTGGAAGCGCTATTGTTGTTGGTATGATTTCTATTTTCCTTATCAAACGCTTCCACTTGAAGACGATAAATAACGAGCCAATTACCATCCCCGAAAAGACCTTTCATTGGGGCAATGTTTATGGAGGCTTGATCTTTGGGTTAGGTTGGGCAATAACAGGGGCCTGTCCCGGCCCGCTGTTTGCAGAAATAGGAAGCGGCTTTTTGGTGATACTGATCACGCTGTTGAGTGCAATAGCCGGGACATGGATCTATGGCCTGTTACGCAAACAACTACCTCATTAATTTACGGCTATGAAAATTGAACAATTTGAGGATAAAGCATTATCGCACTATTCTTACGCTATATTAAGTGAATGCGAAAATGAAGTAATGCTGGTTGACCCGTCCAGAAATATAGCACCCTACATGGCTTTTGCCGAACAGAACAATGCAAAAATTATCGGTATTATTGAAACGCACCCCCACGCTGATTTTATCAGCGGGCATTTGGAATTACACCAATTGACTGGTGCAACTATCTACTGCTCCGCATTGTTAGGTGCAAATTACCCGCATCTTTCAGTTGACGAAGGTAGTGTGCTCCAATTAGGAGGCATCAAACTAAAAATTTTAAATACACCTGGCCATTCGCCAGATAGTATCAGTATTGTATTGGAGCACGAAGGTAAAGATAAGGCCGTTTTTACAGGAGACACACTTTTTATTGGTGATTGTGGTCGTCCGGACCTGCGGGAGACCGCCGGTAATTTAACTGCAAAACGAGAAGATCTGGCTGCACTGATGTATCATTCCCTAAGGGATAAATTGATGTTATTGGACAATGATGTGTTGGTTTACCCCGCCCACGGCGCAGGAACGCTTTGCGGAAAGGCCCTAAGTGACGCAAACTGCAGTACCATGCAGACTGAAAAAGTAAATAACTGGTCTTTACAGGAGATGAAGAAAGGCCGCTTTATCACTGAACTGTTAAGAGACCAGCCTTTTATTCCCAAATATTTTCCATATGATGTTGCTGTAAACAAGCAGGGCGCATATAATTTGGCCGAAGTTATTGCGAATGTAAACCGACTAAAACCAGATCGGCTTGATAAAGGTAGTTTAATAGTCGACACCCGACAACAGTCGATATACAAAGCCGGTCACCAGTCTGGTTCGGTTAATTTGCAAGCAGGCGGCAAATTTGAGACGTGGCTGGGCAGCATCGTTTCTCCGGGCGAAGTTTTTTACCTGGTTGCCGATAATGAAGTAATGCTGGAGACGATGATCGCCCGCACTACTAAAATTGGATATGAAAGTTTTATTAAAGCTGCATATGTTGTAAAGCAGGGTGATGAAATGATGGATGAGTTAAAAGTAAATGAATTTACAGAGAACTTATCAGCTTATACCATTGTTGACGTACGGAATGCCGCTGAAATAAAAGATAAACCGCTGTTTGACGTCTCAATAAAAATTCCGCTTCAGGAACTAAGGGAGCGTCTGCAGGAAATACCTCTTGACAAACCAATCGTGGTTCATTGCGCGGGAGGGTACCGTAGTGCAGCGGGCAGCAGTATCGTGCAAAGTGCAATCGGCGACCGGACAAAAGTTTATGATCTTGGCGAGGCAGTTTTAACATTGTTATAGTACAAACAGTAATGAATCTTTGAGATACAATTTATCACATAAAACAGTTTTTTGTTTTTGCAGCAGCAGGCTTCATTGAAAATCTTGCTGCTCTAGGTAAATTTTCAGCACTTTGCAGGCTTTCCTTATCCATCTCTTCCCCCCGTTTTTAGGTAGCCCAAACATCATTCTTAACATTGCCAGCCACTATTTTATATCTTATTGATGGCGCTTGCCGGTAGTGCTCACAAACATTTTTCAGGGTGACAACGGTCATTTGGCCGCCGCCTGATTCTCAGGATATTTGGTCTATCAAACAGCTAAATTTTTAAAGCATTTGAGAACATCGAAAATGAGAACAAACGAAGAACTACAACAAGACGTTGAAAACGCTATTAAATGGGAGCCATTATTAAATGCCGCTGAAATCGGCGTCACCGCTAAAGATGGAGTGATCACACTGACTGGCACGGTAGATAATTACCTCAAAAAAAGAGAAGCAGAGAAAGCAGCTAAAAGTGTTGCCGGCGTAAAGGCTGTTGCGGAAGATATCACCATTGCATTCCCAAGCGATTTTAGAAAAAGCGATACTGAAATTGCCAACGAGGTGATTGCCGCTTTAAAAGCTAACTGGATACCGGACGGCAAAGTGAAAGTACAAGTGGAAAACGGCTGGGTAAAACTGGAAGGTGCCCTGCATTGGAACTTTCAAAAAGATGCAGCCAAGAATGCAGTTAAACCACTGATTGGAGTTATCGGTGTATCGAATGATATCAAGATCCAGGCGGAAAGCCATGACGAGGTTGAAAAGAAAGAGATAGAAGAAGCACTTGCCCGTAACTGGTCTGTAAGTAAGCAGGGTATTACGGTGAAAGTTGACGGCGACCGGATTACTTTGACCGGATCGGTTCATTCGCTCTACCAAAAAGACGAAGCGGACAGGATAGCCTGGAATGCCCCCGGTGTATGTGTAGTTGATAACGAGTTATATATCGACTATTACGAAAACTAAGCGAATAATGCGGGAATTAAAAATCCCGCATTATTCAAAACCTATTTATCTCTTAAATCATCAAAAGCATGGTATCCCAAACACTCAAGCCATTTAATGTATTCGAGCTAAAAGGTTGCCGGGAGATCCCGGCAGCATTAGTTGATACCGAATTAGCGAACGCAGAGCAGAGACTGGAGAACTGGGAAAATAAGAGTTATTACCAAAAAGTAGCCTCGTTAGCAAAAATAGCTGACCTGTTACCAGATCAATCCGGGAAGCTTTCGCTATTGATCAAAGAAGAAACAGATCATCTGCTGGCCCAAAGTTACCGGGACATTGCACTGTTGTAATTACTGACAAGCCATATTTCGATCTGGGTTTGAATTATCAAGGCTATTTAAATAAACAAACGCAATGCCCTTTTTAGCTGATATCAGGAGTTTTTTTGACGAAACCGGTAGTATAACCAAATTTACCGGGCGCTTTTTTTCACATGGCATGAAACCCAGGTACGAACTAAAGGAATTGCTGGCGCAATGTTATATCATCGGTTACAAATCCTTACCGCTGGTGGGGCTTACCGGCTTTATCATGGGCCTGGTACTTACGATGCAGTTAAGGCCATCGCTGGTTAGTTACGGTGTAGAATCCCAGCTGCCGGTTATGGTTGGTATTGCTATTATTCGCGAAATCGGACCGGTTATTACCGCGCTGATCTTTGCCGGCAAGATCGGCAGCAGCATAGGTGCTGAGCTGGGCTCTATGAAAGTGACCGAGCAGATCGATGCGATGGAAGTGAGCGGAACCAATCCTACTAAATATCTGGTGGCTACCCGCGTGGTTGCTACTACCCTGATGCTGCCCATACTAACCATTCTTGGCGATGCCATATCTTTATTTGGTGCCTACATTGGCGTTAATATTAACTCGGTTACCAGCATCAAATTCTTTTTTAACCAGGTGTTTCATAGTATCGGCTATAGTGATGTGCTGCCGGCGGTGATCAAAACCATCTTTTTTGGCTTTGCTGTTGGTATTATTGGTTGTTATAAAGGGTTCAACTCTACCAAGGGTACGCGGGGTGTGGGCAGTTCGGCCAATTCTGCAGTAGTCCTGGCCTCCGTACTCATTTTTGTCATCGACCTTCTAGCGGTTCAGTTTACCAACTTATTAGGCTTAAATTAAAATGACGAGCACGCCCGACAGTACCTTTACAAATAGCAAAGACAGCACAAAAGTTCCCGTCATAACGATATCGCATGTTTACAAGCGCTTTGGACCAAATGTGGTACTAAAGAATTTTAACCTGACTGTAAATAAAGAAGAGAACGTAGTGATTTTGGGTAAATCAGGTTCGGGAAAATCAGTACTTATCAAATGCATTATTGGCCTCTTAAAAGCTGATGAGGGCAGCATCAACGTTTTGGGCGATGATGTTACCCAATTAAGTGATGACGGGCTGGATAAAGTCAGAGCAAAGATCGGCTTTCTGTTCCAGGGGAATGCTTTGTACGACTCTATGACCGTTCGAGAAAACCTTGAATTCCCTTTACGCCATCATTGGACAGACCTTAAGCAGTCAGAAGTAAACGCCATGGTTAAGGAAGCGCTGGAAAATGTTGGCCTGGCCCACACTACTGAGATGATGCCGGAAGAATTATCTGGTGGTATGCTCAAAAGGATCGCGCTGGCGCGGACCATGATCCTGAAGCCGGAGATTATTTTATATGATGAGCCAACAACGGGGCTTGACCCGGTGACTGCCAGGGAAATTGATCAGCTGATCTTAACGTTACAACGAAAATACCATACCTCTTCCATTATCATTTCGCATGATATGAATTGCGTAAAAAATATATCCGACAGGGTAGTACTGCTATTTGACGGCAAGTGCTATGCGGACGGCACTTATGAGTCACTTGAACATTCAATTGACAAAAACATCAAACAATTTTTTGAATCATAGATCATGGCAAATAAAGGTGCAAATAATATTAAACTGGGTGTATTTGTACTGGCTGGTTTGCTGGTATTAATGACATCCTTTTATATGATCGGTAAAAACCGGAACATTTTTGGTAGCGGCTTCGAACTGAAGGTCCGCTTTAATAATCTTAATGGCTTAATGGAGGGGAACAATGTACTTTTTTCCGGTATCCAGGCAGGCACCGTTAAAAAGATCACGATGATCAACGATACGCTAATTGAGGTGATCCTAGCAATTGATAACAAAACAAGTGCTTTTATCCACAAAAACGCTTTGGCTGCAATAGGTACAGAAGGGCTAATGGGAAACAAAGTGGTTAATATCCAGGCAAATAAAGGCATCAGCCCAATGGTGAATACCGGGGATGTACTCGCCGCACAAAAGATGATCAGTACCGATGAGATGCTGCTGACCTTATCCAAGACCAATAATAATATTGCCACGATATCTGAAAGCTTGAAAAATGCAGTGCTGGGGATCGACAGCAGCGCTCTGGTCAAATTACTGAATGACCAAACCATTGGTGTAAGCTTGCGATCTTCCTTAAAAAGCATCAATCAGGCCAGTTCTAATGCTGGTAATTTGACAAGAGGGCTGAATGATCTGATTGGGCAGGTTAAACAAGGCAAGGGCGCAGCAGGTGTTTTGATTTCAGATCCGGCAGTAGCAGGCGATCTCAAAATTGCCGTAGGCAATATTCGCTCGGCAGCTGAACATGCTGAGCAGATGACCGGACAGCTGCAGCAGGTGGTAAAAAACGTTGATCATGATCTTTCCTACGGAAAGGGACCAGTGCACGGCCTGCTGAAAGATTCTGCAATGACCAAAAACATCAGCCTGAGCCTGGATAACTTGCAAAAAGGCACCGACGGCTTTAATCAAAATATGGAGGCGTTGAAACATAATTTCCTGTTTAAAGGCTTTTTCAAAAATCGGGATAAGCAGCACAAAAAGGATAGTCTGGCCAAGATAGGTAAATGATCATGGACAATACATCAAACCTGCTCATGAAACCGCAAATTTTAAAAGAGAAAAAACACAACTTAACACTTGAGCGGATCGATCAGCTGGAAGCGGAGAACGCTCTGCTACATGCACTGCTACAAAAGCAAATCGATATTAACCAAGCGAAAATCACTTTCCTGGCCAAAGCGTCGCACGATCTGCGTTCTCCATTAACAAATATCCAGCTTTCTGCTTCATTGATCGAACAATATTACGAGCGCCTGGACCATGAGAAAGTGTTTAGCCATTTGGCCAGGATCAAAGATGGTGTAAGCGATTTCATCAGCTTACTCACTTATTACCTGCTCAGTGAATAAATTAATAAAGCTGATGACGATCAGTTTGCCGGGTGACCGGTATCATCGCTTTGTGAAATCTAAATCGTGAGTTTTGCAGAGAGAATTCGCGACCCTAATAAAAGTGGTCCGTTTATAAAATACTCATTATGCCTATAGCGACTATTAATCCCTTTAACAACATGGTTGTTAAAACATTTGAAGAAATGAGTTCTGATACGGTTAATGCCGCAATAGCGCAGGCAGAAGATTGTTTTAAGGCCTGGCGTACCAGTCCATTTTCCCGCAGAGCAGAAGTATTGCACCGTGTTGCGCAGATCATGCGGGAAAGATCGGACCAGCTTGCTAAATTAATTACTTTGGAGATGGGAAAACTATATGCCCAAAGCAAGGGTGAGATTTCACTAAGTGCAGATATCGTTGACTATTACGCCACCAATGGTGAACAGTTTTTGGCTGACGAGCATTTGAAGCCGGAATTTGGCAAGGCATACATTAAGAAAAGCCCAATTGGCGTGCTGCTGGGTGTGGAGCCTTGGAATTTCCCGTTTTACCAGGTAGCCCGTTTTGCGGCACCCAACATTATGATCGGCAATGTGGTTTTGGTTAAACACGCCTCTAACGTGCCGCAATGTGCACAGGCCATAGCAGATATATTTTTAGAGGCGGGTGCACCTAAAGGGTTATATACAAACCTTTTCATTTCAGGCGCGCATGTGTCCGGCTATATCGCCGATGAACGTATTAAAGGCGTATCTCTTACGGGCAGCGAACTGGCGGGTGCAAGTTTGGCTGCAGCAGCTGGTAAGGCGTTGAAAAAATCTGTTCTGGAACTGGGGGGTAGTGATGCCTTTATTGTTTTGGAAGATGCCGACATTGATCAGGCAGTGGCCTGGGCGGTTATCGGCCGAATGAATAATACCGGGCAATGCTGTGTTGCGGCTAAAAGGTTTATCGTAGTTGAGGCCGTCGCAGACGAGTTTCTAACTAAATTTAAATCGAAGCTAACCGGTTTAAAAGTAGGCGATCCGATGGATAGTGCTACAGAGTTAGGCCCGTTAAGCAGTGAGGCAGCTGCTGTGCAGCTTGCCGACCAGGTACAGCGTTCTGTTGATGCCGGAGCCAAGGTAATCCTTGGTGGCAAACGCATTGAACGGCCCGGAGCTTTTATGGAGGTTACGATATTAACTGATATTAAACCCGGCATGGCAGCATATTATGAAGAATTGTTTGGCCCGGTAGCCTCGTTCTATCGTGTTAAGGATGAAGTCGATGCCATCAGACTGGCCAATGACTCACCATTTGGCCTTGGCGGTTCGGTATTTACTGCCAATAAAAAAAGAGGCGAAAATGTAGCAGCCATGATCGATACCGGTATGGTATTTATCAATCACCCTACTTGGACACAGCCTGACCTGCCCTTTGGTGGAACAAAACGTTCCGGTTACGGGCGAGAACTATCTGCTCTTGGGGTAGAAGAGTTCGTTAATAAAAAACTAATCAGGTTTAGTGAATATGCAGATCCATTTTAGTCTGATAGATCCAATCGCCTAATTTTATAATTTATCCAGATCGGAGGCTAGCAATATAGTCTCCGGTTTTTTTAAGAAACCGCCACATGAAACTGGTGGTAATGTTGCGTATCACTTATTCTCTTGACACGCGTCACGAATGGTTCCACGGCGTTTCCTGAAATTTACACTATTAATTTAACGGGTACCGTTTTACCAATCGATATCGCAAATCAATCATACCAAATGGAAAACATAACTGAAATGTCTGAACGTGCAGAGCAATATTACATCAGCACCAAACGCTGGGTCTCCGACCTGGAATTCTTTCAAATTGAAACCAATTTTCTTCGTCATTTAGAGCGTGATTATTTCATCCGCTTATTTGAGCCTACTGACGTTTCCCAATTAAAAAATGTCGGCATGAAGTTATTAAAGCTGCAATCAGACATCAACGATGCCCATATGCAATGCAGTATGCAACTGGATCGTTTTAGCCTTATTGCTGAAAATCAAGCTACTGAAGATATCTCTTACTTAGCAATTGAAAACAATACGTTATCCGATCTGATCAGCATGCTAACCGCAGAATATTATAACGTTAAAAAGGAGCTCTTCAAACTGGCAGAGGGCGTTATGCGCGAAAATAAATTTTTAACGGCTTAAATAAATAACCAAAAACACGATGCAATTGAAAAATTCGGTTACTGCACATGATATATTAATTATTGCAGCAGTATTTAGCTAAGCCAATAAAATCTAATTGTAAAAGCAATAATTAAGAAAATGTTAAGAGAACTCAACGATATTCAAATAGATGCCTTACTGAAAACCGAACTGACAGGAAGGATTGGCTGCCAATCAGCCGGAATGGTATATATAGTTCCGGTAAATTATGTGTATGACGGGGCGAATATTTACTGCCATTCTGCAAAAGGGATGAAGATCAGTATGATGCGGGAAAATCCAGAAGTATGTTTCGAGGTAGAGAACATCAAGGATATTACCAATTGGCAAACTGTGATTGCCTGGGGGAGGTTTGAAGAGATTACCGATATGGTTGAACAGCAAAATGTATTGCAGCAGTTGACAGACAGGGTTACCCCATATATTATCGACGACTCTGTTACCAGAGAGCATGGTTTTGCAGATGAGGAAGGTGATATCGGAACCACGATTGAATTGATCATGTATAAGATCATTCTTCATAAAAAAACAGGCCGGTTTGAAAATAGATGATTTCTATCTTAAAGACCTTCGGCCAGACCATCCAAAAGGATAAAAAAATGGAACTGCAGCCTCGGTTACTATTGCATTTAGTGATGCAAAATTTTACCAAAGCGGTAATTTTTGGTGTGAATGTTCTGCGCTTACCATTACATAAAAGCCAACTTCCTGTTACACTAAGCCTCATTATTGATTAATCCTCTTTTATAGCATCTGCCTGGCACATATAGCTATGGCAGATGCTTTTTTGAGTGTGTTTTACAAATTTCAGCAAGGGTTTACCAAGCCCTTTTGCCGGTTCTCGCTGCTTTTTTTGAAATGAGACGGTGTAAGGCTGGTGATCTTTTTAAACTGGTTAGATAAATGGGCCACGCTGCTATAATGTAGCTTATCTGCTATTTGAGTAAGCGATAGCTCATCGTAAACTAATAATTCCTTCACCCTTTCAATTTTATGAATAATCAGGTAATGCTCGATATTAATTCCCACTACACTAGAAAAAAGATTTGCCATATAAGTATAGTCATGGTTAAGCTTTTCACTTAAATAGTTGGAAAAATTGATTTTCGCCGGTTCATCAGCATAATGTACGAGCTCAATAATTACCTTTTTGATTTTTTCGATCAGGATGCTCTTTTTGTCGTCCATCAACTCCAGGCCATATTTTTGCAAGGTCGTTTTAAATAGTATCAGCTGCGCCGCTGAAAAATCCTCTACAATCTCCACTTCGCCTAGCTCTACGGTTACATAATGGCAGGAGAGCCGTTTGAGTTCCTGCATGACAAGTATTTTGCAACGGATGCAGACCATGTTTTTGACGTAAAGTTTCATGTTTGAAAGTATCGGCTTGTTATATAAGAGGAAATGTCAAAATGCCACCGGCTGCAATATAAGTGCGCTGCGGCTGATGGTACCTTGATTGAAACGGCTCATTTACATCCATTATGTTGATGCTCTTTGTCGCTAACATGGATATGGATAAAAAAAAGAACTGTATTTAGCTTGTCAACCCCATTAAGTTCGACTGCTCTTTAACTCTTTTAAAGTGTGAAGGCGTTAAGCCGGTTATTTTTTTAAATTGATGACATAGGTGAGCTACGCTGCTGTAGTGCATTTTGTATGATATGTCTTTGAGTGAAAGCTTATCGCAGACTAATAATTCTTTTACTCTTTCAATTTTATGTGTGATTAGATAGTGCCCAACATTTACTCCTTCAAGTTCTGAGAAAAGATTGGCCATGTAAGTGTAATCGTAGTTTAGTTTTTTACTGAGTAGGTTGGAGAAATTAAGTTTGACCGGTAATTCCTCATACTCGATCATTTCTACGATCACTTTTTTAATATTTTCTATCAATAAGCTTTTCCTGTTGTCCAAAACTTCTAGACCAAACTTTTGCAAAACCGACTTAAAGGCTGCCAATTGTTCCACAGTAATAGCATCAGTCATTTGTACTTCGCCTAAATCAACTGTTTTATATGGAATAGAAAGTTTTTTGAGCTGCTGTTCAACCAGCATTTTACAGCGGATGCAAACCATATTTTTTAGGTAGATCTTCATTTCAGACTACTGATTTAGAAGCTGCCTGGGTAGCGATGTAATAAAGATGAGGAGAGTGGAATATCGGATAATCGGTTGTTTCATAGCTGATGATGCTGCCTTTTGGCATTAATCAAATGTCCAGAAAAACTACACTTAGTGATATGACCATCATCAGCTGCGATAATGTTTTAAGTCATAAATAAGCAGTTAACCCAGGTATTAAAATTTAAATTATGGGTAAACCAAAAAAACAGGGTTGTCAGCACCCTGTTTTTTGTAATTGTGGCAGTTTAGTAACTACTCAGTAGTTGTTCCTTCAAATTTTTCCGGATTTTCCTCTGCATCTTTTTTAGTTGCACGTATGATGCCGTCCCTGTGATGCGGAGGGGCATAAATTGTATACATTTTTAATTCATTTTCAGCATCCGTATTGATCACATTATGCTTTGCTCCGGCAGGCACAACAATGGCATCCCCATTTTTTACGTTGTAAATATTCCCGTTGATTATACATCTCCCGCTGCCACTTTCAAAACGAAAGAATTGATCATTGGCATTGTGTATTTCTTCACCAATTTCTTCTCCTGGCTGCAGACTCATGAGTACTACCTGCAGGTGATTGCTAGTATATAATACCTTGCGGAAATTACTGTTCTCCAATACAACGGCCTCAATTGGTGCACTAAAACCTTTCATCGGTTTTGTTTGCTGGTCTTCACTGTTCTTCATTTTGATAGTTTTTATGGTTAAGGCAAAATTGCTGTTTATCAGCTATGTCTGATCGCTTCGATCTCTATAAGGCCTTTTCTTTCGTGGTATTCTTCAGGCCCTATTTCACCTGTGGCCAGTCGCATTTGTAAGTTGGCGAAGGGGCCGGGCTTTTTACGCCACTGACCTGGAATATCGTAAGGGGTAACAAATATCCAAAGCAGCAGCAATATCAATGCACACCACCAAATAAAGTTCATGCCGCCAAGGCTGTCATAGTAAAACATCTTTTATTGTTTAATTTAATTTGTATCACCAAAATTGTTGCCTTTTGACGAATGTTGAATTACGAAATTCTATTTTTTAGGTTACATGATTCGCACTTTTTGGGGCCTGATTAAAGTTTGGAATACAACTAGTTATTCTGACTTACAGATCGCTCTGGATGATCTTTTTCCGTTCATTGTAATCTTCTAAACTTATCTGGCCGGAGGCAAACCGCCTTTGCAGTATATCCAGAGGGCCGTTTTTCGAATTTCGCTGAAAGGGGATATCATAGGGTATGGCAAAGATCCAGATCAGCAGCATGATCCAAATGAACCACCAGATAAGATCCATACCCCAAAAATTGTTGTAGTAAAACATAATGTTCCTTTTAATAGTTTATTTATATAACACTACAAATCTGACTTCTTTCAACAACTGATCTGTTATGCAATTCTTTTAATTAATTACATCATTCACACCTTAAATCCTAATATCAATGTGTGAATTATGTAAGCTATTCTCTAGATTTTGTAATGTCTAATTGAATTTGATGGCCCATCTTTAACCAGGTGATGGTTAAAGTTTTTTATCGCTTTTTATTGTTATAATTAATATGAATAGAGTTATTGTCCTTTACAGGAGACCGGCAGGGAAACCCTCCCTCAGTGATTTCAAGACTAATACAGAAGAAATACCAACTGCCGATGATGGTGAAGTGTTGCTGAAAACCCGTTATGTTTCGGTAGATCCTTACCTGCGTGGAAGGATGAATGATACAGAATCATATATCCCTCCATTTGAATTAGAGAAACCAATACAATCGGGCATCATAGCCGAGGTGATTGATTCTAATAACACGAGCTTTAAAATAGGCGACTTTGTTTTGGGCAATCTGGATTGGAAGGAGTACCAGGTATCGGGCGGGAGCGGTTTAAGGGTAATTCCGAATGATCCCGCTTATTTAACGGCCTACCTGGGTATTTTGGGTATGACGGGGCTCACCGCTTATTTAGGGCTCACCAATATTGGCGTACCAAAGCCTGGGGAAACTTTAGTTGTATCGGGGGCAGCCGGTGCTGTTGGCAGCGTAGCAGGGCAAGTGGGTAAGCTGCTTGGGTGCAGGGTTGTTGGCCTTGCTGGTTCGGATGAGAAGGTGACGCTGCTTAAAACAAAGTTTAATTTTGATGAAGCGATCAATTATAGAAATACGATAGATCTGGGTCAGGCCATTCTGGCGGCCTGCCCTAACGGGGTTGATATATATTTTGATAACGTGGGCGGCAAAATATCTGATGATGTATTGAGTAATATAAATAAACACGCAAGAATCCCATTGTGCGGCGCGATTTCATTATACAACCATCCTGAACGGACAATGGGCCCTTATATACAACCTGTTCTTGTTAAAAAAAGCGCACTGATACAGGGGTTTATTGTCAGTGATTTCTCAGCCCAATTCCCGGAAGCAACAAAACAACTAACGGCCTGGCTCATGGAGGGTAAACTTACTTACAAAGAAACTATATATGAAGGCTTTGACAATATTCCACAAGCATTTCTGGATCTGTTTGAAGGCAGCAATGAAGGGAAAATGATCGTTAAAATATGATCTTACAAAAATTATAAAGCACAATTATGAAAGTATTAATGGTACTAACATCCCATAGTGAATTGGGAAACACAGGCAAGAAAACCGGATTCTGGATAGAGGAGTTTGCAGCACCTTATTACGTACTGGCTGATGCCGGAGCAGAAATAACGCTGGCATCACCTAAAGGCGGCCAACCGCCCATAGACCCCAAAAGTGAAGACGCGGATGCGCAAACACCCGCAACGCACAGATTTGATAGCGACAAGGATCTGAAAGATAAATTGGCGCAAACGCTTCCGCTAAACACGGTGAATGAAATGCATTACGATGCTGTATTCTATCCCGGCGGACACGGGCCATTGTGGGACCTCACTAATGATCATGACTCGATTAAATTGATTGAAGATTTTGTTGAGCACCACAAACCTGTTGCGCTTGTTTGCCACGCTCCGGGTGTGCTGATGAAAGTAAAAAGCGCCGATGGAAACCCATTGGTTAAAGGCAAAGCGGTTACCGGCTTTTCTAACACCGAAGAAGCGGCTGTTCAGTTAACTGATATTGTTCCCTACCTGGTGGAGGATGAGTTAAAGAAACTGGGCGGGCTATATAGCAAAGGGCCGGACTGGGGGTCTTACATCCTGCAAGACGGTTTATTGATCACCGGCCAAAACCCGGCATCCTCAGAAGAAGCCGCCAAATTATTGTTGAAAGTTTTAGCCGGCGAGCAATAACCTTAAAAAAATCGCCACTTCTTATTCATAACAGTTTCTGGCATATTTCCATCGGGGATGCCGGAGACTGTTTTCGTCGGGTCAGGAAGTATTGAAAAATGAGGTAGTTCAAATCCTAGGGAGTATAGTGCTAATTTAATTGCCGTCAAAATTAACAATGCTGCCGTCCTGTCAACTGGTGGTCCTTATTACTTTAGCACCTGTATTATCGCTTGTCATTAGATCGCTTGCGATATTGCCTGGGTCCCTGGTCAGTTATGAAAGCAATATGACCTGCTTTTTTAAACGCTGGTGCCGGCTCAAATACTATTGTTTACGGAAACCTTCAGATCCAATCAAGTTATTACGGTATGGACAAATAACTTCATCTTTTCGGGAGTTCATCAGGTAGCGTTAGCCTGGCAACGCCAATACAATTATCAGCCATCCCATAGTAAATATCAAACCTGTTCGGCATGCCCAAGTCATCGCGCCGGTCAATTCCCGTAGGAAATATAACGTTGTCAACCTGTCCGGCACGCTCGCTAACTGTTTCGGGGCTGAGTATAGGGGTTAAAGACCGGTAAAGTATCCGCTCGGGATGATCAATATCAAGGATCATAACCCCTGCAGCATAAACCAGGTTATGCGGATCGTCGGAAAGGGTGCGGGTCACGTGAACACCGTGGTAGATCAGCAGCCAGCCATATTTAGTTAAAACCGGGGGGGGGCCGGCTCCTATTTTAATTTTTTCCCATGGCGCCTCTGGTAATGCCAGCGGACTATTAGATTCAAACTCTTCTAATTGACCTTCTACCCGATTTTCTTTTTTATGCAAATGGCTGTAGGAGATCCATATACACTCATGATGATCCCTTATTCGCCTGTCTACAGGGTCATGCATAATGTCCTCCGGCGATGTACCAGGGAAAAGTGGCCGGTGCAGCATGATCATAGATGGATGACCATGAGGACTGATCATAGCTTTAGGGAAGATACAGGCATCTTTATTGTTGACGTTATTAAATTGAATGTATTTGTAGTCGGCAAAATCAGCAAGCCCTAAACGTGTCCAATGGAAAAGATCTTTAGAGGTGGCCAGAGCAATTCTTGGGCCGTTGGCGGAGAAAGCGGTGTAAGTCATAACATACTCTTTCAACGGCTCGAAATAGGTGATCCGCGGATCTTCGCAGCCCCCGCCTCCGGGTCTCATCTCGTAATCAGCCTGAGGTTCTAAAGCAAGCCCCAGCCTTTTGACACCGATAGGATCGCCAAGTTCATTAAATATCACTTTTGCAATGCCGATCCTTGAATAGTTCCCTTTCGCAACCATCCTGGGAAATAAATATAATTCGCCATCCGGACCGCGAACAGCTGCCGGATTTAAAACTCCTTCTGCTTCCATTTCGTTTCCGGGCTCCGATGCCATGATGATTCCAAGGCGATGCAATTTAAAATCAGTCATGCTGAATTGTTGGCTATATAAAGTAAGAATGGCGTGCAGTATATTAGTGTTATTTAAGTAAATTAGTTTGCCCCCCTAATAGGTTAGCAAAGTTTCGGATGGCGTACTTGATTACGGCAAATGATAAGTTATCCAAAATGCCCCTTCACATAGTTTTTTGTTAGTTCATGATCAGGTGAGTTAAAAACTTGCCGCGTATCACCCGTCTCAATAATTTCTCCCAGGTACATAAAAATAGTTTTATCTGCAATGCGCTGCGCCTGTTGCATATTGTGGGTAACGATCACGATGGTGTAGTCTTTTTTGAGCTTTAGGATCAGTTCTTCGATCTTTGCGGTGCTGATGGGGTCTAACGCAGAACATGGTTCATCCATCAGTATCACATCGGGCCGCAGCGCTACAGCCCGGGCAATACACAATCGCTGCTGCTGCCCCCCGGATAACCTGGTAGCTGGCTTTTGGAGGTCATCTTTCACCTCATCCCAGATATAACTTTCCTTTAATGCATTTTCGATAATCTCAGCACGTTCTGCATTCGGGATATCGTTGATCCTTAAACCATAGTTTATATTATCGTAAATACTTTTGGGGAAAGGATTAGCCTGTTGAAACACCATGCCGATACGTCTGCGAACTTCCGTAGCAGAGAGCTGGCCCTTGTAAAGATCCTGGTCTCCTAATAGAAATTTCCCCGTTATCCTAACCTCGTTCGCAAGATCGTGCATCCGGTTAAAGCATCTGAGCAGGGTGCTTTTGCCACAACCCGACGGGCCAATAAGTGCGGTAATTCTTTTTTCCGGGAAATCCACGTTAACGTTTTTTAGTACCTGCTTGCTGCCAAACCACAGGTTTGCTTCTATTGCCGATAATTTGATATTTTCATTATTCATGCTTACTATGCTGATAACGGATGTAAAAAGCGGTTAGGTTTAAAAAGAACACTACGATGATCAATACCAGCGCCGTGCCATAAGCTAAAGGCCTTACCTGCTCAATAGCCTGGTGCTGAGTGGATAGCATATAAAGGTGATAAGGAAGTGTCATAAACTCCTGGTTTAAATAGCCCGCGGGCTTATTGATATAAAAAGCAACGCCTGTAAAAAGTATAGGCGCAGTTTCTCCGGCAGCCCGGGAGAGCGTCAATACCAGGCCGGTTAGCATACCAGGTACGGCAGAGGGCAGCACCACATCCCGTATAGATTCAAATTTGGTAGCCCCAACTGCCAAAGCGGCCTCCCTCATGCGGTTGGGTATACGACGCAGAGCTTCTTCTGTAGTAATGATAATATAGGGCAGTGAAAGTAAACCCAGCGTTAAGCCTGCGGCGAGGAGCGAGGTGCCCATATGCAGGCCCTGTACAAATAATGCTAACCCGAACAGGCCGTATATAATTGATGGTACACCGGCCAAATTACGAATGGAAGCCCTGATGATCCGGGTGAGCCAATTGTCTGCAGCATACTCATTCAGGTAAACGGCACAGCAAATACCAAAGGGTGCTGCCATCAGCGCCGTGATCAAAGTAAGTAGAACAGTGCCGATGATGGCAGGGAGAATGCCGCCTTTAGTCATACCATCGGTAGGTGACGTGCTGATGAATCCCCAGGACAAAGAGGAGGCCCCTTTACTGATCAGATCCCACAGGATAGCCACGAGAAAAAAGCACACCAGGCCTGTACTCACCAACAGCGTACCCCATTCCACAAACGGTGTTATTTTCTTGATCATACAGCCTGGTATTTGCGGTATTTATTAACAAAATGTTCTCCTACAACATTAACTACCAACGTCATTAAAAACAGTACGGCAGCAATAGCGAACAGTGCGTAATAATGGGTTGTTTGATAGGGTACTTCACCCATTTCTATCGCTATAGTAGCCGTCATGGTACGTACCGAATGGAAAAATCCTTTTGGAAATGCAGAGGCGTTGCCCGTGGCCATCAGCACGGTCATGGTTTCACCAATGGCACGGCCAACTCCCAGCATCACAGCGGCAAGTATGCCCGGGGCCGCAGCAGGTATAGTTACCTGCACCAACGTTTGCCAGCGGTTGGCGCCAACGCTGTAGCTGGCTTCTTTATAAGCGTTGGGTACTCCCTGCAGCGCGTCCTGGGTAATGGTGATGATGGTGGGCAGCGACATAATGGCTAGTAAAACAGCCCCGTTTAATGCGTTTAATCCGTTGGACTGGCTGGTTATGCCCGCAATACCAGGCCCAAGCACAACAATACCTAAAAACCCTATTGCCACAGAGGGTACGGATGCCAGCATCTCTATGGCCGGTTTTAAAATGCTTTTCAGCTTATTGCCGGCATAGTCTGACAGAAAAGCAGCAGTGCCAATACCCAAAGGAATAGCAATGCACATTGCCCCGAAAGTGACCAGCGTGGTACTTACCAGCAATGGCAGCATACCATAGTTAGCTGGGTTTCCCGATGGAGCCCACTGGGTGCCAGTGATAAAATCCCAGGGTGTTATTTTCAAAAAGAACGCCACCGTATTCCACAGCAACATTAAGAATATCCCGGCCAGTATTGCGATCACCATAAGGCCGGTCATCCCGAAAAGTAACCTGGCAAACTGATCCGTTTTCTCTCTGAATGCTAACTTCATGGCTTTATAGGGATAAGATAGTAACCTGCTGTAGTGATGATCTTTTGCCCCGCCGGGCTTTTTTCAAACGCAATAAATGCTGCCACCTTGTTCCAGGATGCAACCGGAATGAACTGGTAAAGCGGCCGCTGAAAATAGTACAGTCCCGCTGAAATTGCTTTTACATCTAAAGGCGATATCGCAGTACTTCCGGTTTTTAACATGATCTTTAATACTTTGACAGGCTGTTCCCTTGCATTGTGTAGTATATACCCCGCGCCAACATACCCAATGCCCGATCGGTCGTGCTTTATGCCTTCTACGATCTGGGCATTGCCGTTCATTTCCTTGGCATCCCGGCTAAATTGAATGTTTAACTTTTTGCTGATAAAAGAATGTGTTCCTGAATTGCTTTGCCGCCCATAAATACTGATAGGAATATCCTGCCCCGTAAGCGGTTTCCATGATTTAAATTGTCCGCTTAGAATTTTGGTTAGCGTTGCGATATCAATAACATCCAGCGGAAAATCCCGGTGAACAATAAAGGCTGTAGCGTCTTCTGCGAAAATTATCGTCCGGATAGGTACACCTTTAACCTTTAGCAGAGATAGCTCTTCGGCATTTAATGGGCGCGATGAATTGGCAATATCAGTTTGCCCGTTAAGCAGCGATGCAATACCTAAGCCAGACCCGCCCCCGGAAATTGCCACGCTGAAATCCTGATGTACCTTGTAAAAATTTTCGGCAAGGCTTACGGCTAAGTTAACCTCGGTATCCGAGCCCTTAACTTTAATTGATTTTCCGGCATCGCTGCAGGAAGCAAACAAAGCAATAAATAAGTACGGTAGGTAAGTTATGACAGACTTATTCATATTTACAAAGTAGGATCCTTATATGTTGTTACTGTTAAAAGTATAACACCAATTGCACGTAAAATACCAGGTATTGCCGTCAGGTCTGCCAAAACTCTTCTGTTCATCATAGATTAATGTTTATCGGCCTTTGCGGCAGACAGTCGTTTCTGCCATTTAAGAAGTTCAAACCAGGTTACCGATAGGAAGCCGGCACTTACACTTATTGTTAGTTGCTTTAAGCTCAGCTGCTCGAAGCCAAAGAACCTTGCAAATGGTTTAACGTAGATCAACGATGCTGTAATAAGTACAGTGATGCATATGATCAGTAAAACCAAATTGTTTTTATACCGTATGGTCGTGAGCAGCGAATAGAAGAACGATCGGTTCACCAATGTAAGCAGTATATTGGCAGCTATCAGGCATGTAAACACCATGGTGCGGCTAAGCTGTTCATCGGCACCGGTACGCACTGCGTATTGGTAAATTGCCAGCGTCCCCGCCGTTATTACCAATCCCTGTACAACGCTGGTCATTAATTCTTTCCAGTTAAAGAATGTGGCACTGAAAGGTCTTGGCTTTTGCAGCATGGTGTTCTTCTCCATGGGCTCATTCTCATAGATGATGGAACAGGTAGGCCCCATGATCAGTTCCAGGAAGATAATATGAACCGGCGAAAATATATTGGGATATATCCATCCTAATGCCAACGGGATGAAAACGGTCAGCACAATCGGAATATGAATGGATATGATATACTGAATGGCCTTTTTCAGATTGGCATAAATGCGCCGCCCCATAGCTACCGCGTCAACCAGTTTCGAAAGATCGTCTTTCAGCAGGATCAATGACGCCGCCTGTTTAGCGATCTCGGTGCCTTTTTGCCCCATGGCAATACCAATATGCGCCGCTTTTAAAGCCGGTCCATCGTTGACCCCGTCGCCAATCATTGCGACTATCTCGTTTTTTGCTTTCAACGCATTGATGATCTTTAGCTTGGCATCCGGGAACATCCGGCTGAATATACTGGCCGATTCCACTTTGCTCCCCAGTTCGCCTTCACTTAACTTCATCAGTTCACTGCCTGTTATTCCATCCTCGGAACCATGGAGGCCAATTTGCCCGGCAATTGCCCTCGTGGTTTCTGCATTGTCACCGGTAATTACCTTCACGGCAATACCGGCACGGTAAAACCCGGAAAGCACTTTAGCGATATTCTTTTTAGGCGGATCATAAAAGGCAACCAGCCCCTTAAAGGTAAATTTGAATTCCTGCTGGGTTACCGGAAAATCGTTTCCTTCAAAAACGGTTTGTCCGACAGCCAGCACCCGGTATCCTTCTCCGGATAACTGTTTGATAGCCAACGCTATTTTGTCTTTTTCCTTGCGCTGCAGATTACTTACCTCCATGATGGCTTCCGGCGCACCTTTGGCGGCTATAATGCGATGACCCCGGTGATCTTGAAAAAGGTGCGTCATCATGGGGGGCTGCCCGTTCAATGAATATTCATGGATCATTTGATAGTCAGGACGATCATCAACAACCGCTATTTTGGAATACGCCTCATGCAGGGCAATTTCCATCGGGTCGAATGGCAATGGCTCGCTAGCCCACATGGCCAGGGAGATGGTTTCCTTTTCCGCGCCGGTCAGCGCGCCGTCTGCAGAACTAATGATGTTTTGTTCAGGCGTGTAAAGTTTAGCCAATTGCATCTTGTTCTCGGTGATCGTGCCGGTTTTGTCGGTACAGATCACCGAGGCGCTGCCCAGCGTTTCTACGGTTTTCATTTGCTTTACAACGATACCCATCTTCATCAGCCGCCAGGCACCCAGCGCCATAAAAGTGGTGAAAGCTACGGGAATTTCTTCCGGCAGGATACTCATGGCCAGCGTAAGCGCTTTGATGAGGCTTTCTAAAACATTTGCGGAGCGGATATAATTGATGCACCAAACGATCAGAAAGACGATGATGCCGGCGATCACCATTTTTTTAACAAAATTGTTGATCTGCAATTCCAGTGGCGTTTTTTCTTCCACTATCGATTCCAGGCTTTTGCCGATCTTCCCCAGCCGGGTTTGATTACCAATGGCTGTTACGGTTACAATGGCCGACCCGCTGGCCACCGTAGTGCCGTGATAAATTGCAGGATCGGTGGCAGAGAGGTTTTTATAGACGGCTAATGCTTCACCCGTAAGAATGCTTTCATTAACGGAGAAATCATTGGAGTGGAGGATCGTACCGTCTGCCGGAATGGAAGACCCTTCATCAACCATCAGGCTATCTCCAATTACGATCTCTTCACTTTTAATTTCTTTAACGGCACCGTTCCGGATCACCTTACACACCGGCTGGCTAAAATCTTTGAGCTGTTCCAGGGCGTTGCGGCTGCGTGAATCCTGAAACAAAGAAATACCGGCAACCAGTATTATGGCAGCAGCTAAAAAAATACCATCGCCGGTTTTGCCGCTGATAAAATAAATACCCGATGTAACTAATAGCAAAATAACCATGGGTTCTTTCGCCAGCCCCTTCAAGGCATCAATAAATCCGTTCTCTTTTTTAAAAGTAAGGCTATTCGATCCATATTTCAACCTGGATGCTTCCACTTCAAGATCAGTGAGTCCTTCCGTTTTAAAGTTATCTATTACCATGAATCTTTATGTTAATGCTATGACCAGATTGTTTAAACTGGCGGAGAGCAGGTATTAGCATCAATTTTTAAATATCGCGTCACGATGATCCCGCGGCATCGTCGGTTTTACTATTTGTTGTGAACCTTTAAACAGTTTGCGGTCTTTACCCTAATTCAGGAACCATTTTAAATAATCATGGCTAATATTTCAGGTAAATAACGGAAGTTTATCATCGTATAAAGCTCGTCTTTTAAGGATCTTTATTTAATGACGATAGTCACTAAGGGGGCTGATATCAATCACTTGCAAAATGCTATTGTTCAAGGTTTAAGGCTTAAATTGGCTAACAATTAAAAACGGTTTAAATAAATTTTCCTTATGATCAGAGACATGCCGCCAACGGTTAAACGCGCAATAGAGTTAATGGGCCTATTTGTTCTGGGAACAATTATTGTGACCGGGAGTACGATTATTATGCCCCTTTTAATGGCATTTTTCTTCAGCCTGGTGCTTTTGCCGGTTTTTCGTTTTTTTAAAAGATTAAAGCTGCCGGAAGCTATCGCGGTACTGCTGCCGATCCTTTTGCTGACTATTGTTTTGGCGTTGATCATCTGGTTGTTTTCCAGCCAGGTTGCAGCCTTGGTTGCAGACTTTCCAGAGATCCAACGAACTGTAACCAAACACCTCGATAGCTTAAGTATATGGATCAGCAATTCATTTGCCTATTCCTCCGCAGAACAGCTTAAGTTCATTAATACCCAAAGCCAAAAATTATTTAGTTCGCTGGGGGGGCTGCTGAGTGGTGCAGCAGGTTCACTATCGGGGATTGTTATATTTATCGGGTTATTACCCATCTACATTTACCTGATCCTTTTGTACAGAAATCTTTTTTTAAGGTTTGTGCTGATGTGGTTTAAAAAAGAAGAATACCAAACTGTAGAGGAAACCGTCCGTCAGACTGAAAACATGGTTAAAAGTTACCTCATTGGTTTACTGATACAGATCACATACATTATCATCCTGCTTGCCGGGACACTTTGGGCGTTTGGTATTCAAAACGCTTTATTGATAGGGATCATCTTTGCCTTCCTGAACCTTATCCCATACCTGGGGGCATTGATAGGCAATATCCTTGGGGTTTTATTAACGCTTGCCTCCTCAGAAAGCATTTCCGATGTATTGATCGTTTTAGCGGCTATCTCTGCTGTACAACTGCTTGATAACAATATTCTGATGCCGCGTATCGTTGGCTCGCAGATCAAAATTAATCCGCTGGTCTCTATCGTCGGGATCATCATTGCCGGAACTATGGCCGGTATATCAGGTATGTTCCTGGCTATGCCTGTACTTTCTATATTAAAAATAGTATTTGACCACACCGGGGATTATAAACAATGGGGTGTATTACTGGGCGATGACCGGCCCCAAAAGAGCCGGCTTAATGTTTAAAGCGCCTTTTTTAGCTTGCGCTTGTGGATAGCTTTATAGCACTGAATAACCACTAAAGGGAGTAAACTCATTGAGATGGCAATTAACCAAAACTTCAAAGGAAGTACCGCTAAGCCCAGCACAGCTCGCATGCCGGGCACCGCAAATACCATCAAAGTTAGTCCGCCGCAAATAAATAGCGCGATCCATACAAATTTGTTACGGGTGATCTCATTTTTTAAAAAGGCAGACCCACCGGAAGACATGTTGAACACGTGGAATAGCTGAGTAAAGGTGAGTGTAATAAAAGCTACGTTGTTACATACCCGGTCATCCGCGTGAAGCACCTCACGACAATAAACCACCGCAATAATTACTGCCGAGGTCATCGCTGCGGCGTAAAGCGCTATAACCAGCCATTGCTTGTTGGTGATAATGTTTTTTTTCGGATCACGGGGCGGTCGTTGCATAACGGTTTGATCACCGGAACCTAAACCCAACGCCAGTGCCGGGAATATGTCGGTAACCATATTCAGGAACAGTATCTGCAGGGGAAGTAACGTAGCGGCAGGTGTAATAACCGCCAAGCTTGTGACAATAAAGATCTCGCTCAGGTTACAGGAGACCAGGTAAACTACAAACTTTTGAATGTTTTGAAATATCTCACGTCCGTGTGCAACTGCTTCGGCAATTGAAGTAAATGAGTCATCCTTTAAAATGATACTGGCTGTCTCCTTAGCTACCTGCGTTCCTCTGATACCCATAGCGATCCCGACATCGGCCTTTTTTAATGCCGGAGCATCGTTAACCCCGTCGCCGGTCATAGCTACTATGGAGCCATCCTGTTGAAACACATCTGCTATCTCCAACTTTTGCTTGGGCGATGCGCGCGCAAAAACAGCAGTATCCAATATGCGTTGCCGCCATTCTTTAGTTAACAGGTCGCTATTAGGTAATTCCTTACCGGTGATTACTTGTTTATTGACTTTTTCTATCAGGCCAACTTTTCGTGCAATGTTCAAGGCTGTTTGGGGATGGTCTCCTGTAATCATTACTACCTTGATCCCGGCATTACGGCAGTCTAAAATTGCCCCTTTGATGTCCATACGGGGCGGATCAAGGAAACCAGCCATGCCCACATAGATCAGATTATTCAAAAAATCGTTGTCATCCATCTTCTTGTCCACACAGTAGGCAAAACCCAGTACCCTTAATCCCGCAGCCGCCATTTGTTCTGACTTGAGCAGTATCGCTTCTTTCGACAGGGTGTCCATCTTTTTAATTTGGGCTCCTGATTGTATTTGGCTGCATTTTTCAAGCAACCGTTCCACCGAACCTTTCGCGGCCCCAAAATCCCCGTGGGGCGTTTTGTGCAAAGTCCCCATCATCATCAGCTCCGAACTAAAGGGTACTTCGCCTATGCGTACGTAGGTTTTCAGGACTGTTAAGGTGTTTATACCTGCGGCATTAGCAAGTTTTATCAAGGCTACCTCAACGGGATCGCCTGATAGTTTGGGAACACTATTATCCGTATCATTCGTACTTAATACGGCATTATTACACAGGATCCCAATCAGTAAGAGTTTATCAAAGTTTTCAGCGCTTAACCTGATCGCCCCGTCCGGGAATTTTAATTGATGATCTGCTATATGAACTTTTACACTTTCATCGGGAAAAGCGAAAGTGTCCGCAAAGATTTTATTTTCTGTCAAGGTACCTGTTTTGTCCGTCAGGATCACGCTTGTACTGCCCAGTGTTTCTACCGCCGAAAGCTTTTTCACGATTGCGTTGCGCTTTGCCATCAATAGCATGCCGTAAGATAATGCTACCGTGGCAACAATAGGCAAACCTTCTGGTATGGCAGCCACGGCCAGGGCGATGGAGGTTTCTATGATCGTTAATAGCGCTTTGCCCTGGATAAATCCTGTTACTGCAAAAATTGCAGTCATAACCAAAGTAATCCAGATCAGCTTACGGCTAAGTTTATTCAACTTTTTATCCAGCGGCGTGACGGTGTCAGCAGCACTATCCACCAGTGACGTTATAGTACCTAACTGAGTTTGGGCAGCAATGCCCGTAATTACCATTTTTCCGTTACCATTGATTACAGAAGTTCCCTTAAACGCCATATTGTGTTGGTCGCCAATAACAGTATCTTCTTGCAACGCTTCAATAGTTTTATCGGATGGGAGTGATTCTCCTGTGAGTGAAGACTCATCGCATTGCAGGCGGCTCACAGCTACTAAACGCCCATCGGCAGGGATTATATCTCCCGCCTCCAGTGGTACCAGGTCTCCGGGAACCAGTTGTTCCGACGGGATAGATCTTGTTTTACCACCACGAATTACTTTGGCCAGTATAACATCCATTTTTTTTAATGCATTCATGGAACTCCTGGCCTGCATTTCCATGAAAAAGCCGATAAGGGCATTAATCACAATAACAACAAGTATGGCTATAGTTTCTAAAACATCTTTAAAGTAAATAGATACAGCTGCGCCAAATACCAGTAAATAAACAATCGGGCTTTTAAACTGAATCAGCATGATCCACCAAAGGCTTTTTTGCTTTTGGGTTTTAAAAGTATTGTGCCCATAAGTTTGCGATCGCTTACTTGCCTCATTTTGCGTGATGCCTTTAACGGGATTAGTCTGAAGCAGCGTGATGACCTCGCCGGTGGCTAGTGAATAGGGGTGGTTTAAAGGATATTTCACTAGCATTCCGGATTGGAGTTATTACTGAAGATGAAAAGTTCGCGCTGGGAAGTGTTCAATTGCTTTCATTTTTATTGAAGGTAAGCAGGGGGATCTTTCCATAGAAAGAATAATTCTCCGCATTGGACGGATAAAAAATTTTTTCAAAAACTGACCGCGACTGGTGTGTAAATAAAATTAAAATAGAAGGTTTACTAGCCTTAACTGCATCATCAATATCTTCCAGCAATTCGTTGGTAATATCTCTTGTCCTGTTAAGAACGATTACCTCATAATTTGCTTTTTCCTTTAATCTGGCTTCCATCCATTTTTTATCAAACGTAAACTCAAAGGGATAAGCAATATGAACCATCTCTACTGTGGCATGGATAGGCTTTGCAAATGCTACCACTTTGGTTAACTCCTTTTCATAATCTCTCATATCAGAGGCGTAAAGAACATGCTTTATCTCTTTCAAATGATAGGTACTTGGAATGCAGATAACAGGTACATGGGAATGGGTGATCAATTTAGCAGTATGGGTACCGAATAATTTGGTCAGGATGCCCGCTCCGCGGGTTGCGATACAGATGTAGGAACATTCATGTTTGGTCGCATAGTCCATTACGCCGTCTACAACATCAGTGTTGGATACCAATACCACCAGATGTTGGATTTCGGGCTCATGGATCTCGTGATAGATCTCAGCGATAAAAGAAGTCAATTCTGCCTCTGTTTTTTCACGAAAGCTATCTCCGTACTTTTTAAATGCGTGTTCGGTCCAGTTAAAAGGTTTTAAAAGGTGATACACATGGATAATGATCAGCTCCGCTTTCCGCTGCTTGGCCAGTTTAATTGCGAAGCGAATAGCGGCTTTTGAATTGGCGGACTGATCGGTAGTAACGAGAATCTTTTCCATTGTCTTCTTTCTTTATTGGTGGCGATATCCACCGGTCGGCGGAATTTACTGATACAAAGGTTTCTAAAATTCATGGTTCAGAGCATGACGCAGGTTGTCCCGATCAATGACGCTGGTCACTAATCCTTGAATCAGCTGAAAATTCCTGTTTTTAACTATTCACCAGCATCATTATTACTTCGGTCTTAATGATAGATTGATGTATTGCAGATCGCATCATCAAATTGTGAGAGAACGCCAGCAGGTAAAAGCCGACCTAAGATGGCTGATCTGGCAGGACTATCAACTGAATAATTTGATATGCTGCGGACCATTTCTGCTAAACTGGATCATTAGGTTCTAGACACCCGTGAAATGATTCATTAACAGGCTGTTGTAATTTAGGTATCCGTTACCAACATGTTTATCAAGTAGTTATTGTTCTAGTATTTAGAAACATTTCCCAATATTGAAATATTTATCATCATCAAAATTTATAAATATTTGATAATCAATGTTTTGTAGTTTTGGCAAAGGCATTGTAATTGCTCTTTCAAAAAAATTACAAAATCATTATGAATAAGCTTTTAGTCCCAATTTTAATTTTAAGCTGCTTTTTTGCTGCATGTAAAAAAGAAAGCTTTACCGGTAATTCCTCAGGAAGCACCCCGGCAGCTGTAGTACCTGCTGTAATTGACAGCACCATTGCGCCAGCCAATTTTAGTTTTAATACAACCCGCACGGTCTCAGTAAATTTAAGTTTATTAACCAATGGCAATCAACCAATTGCGGGGGTTCCGGTAAACTTTATGCCTAACGATCCTGACGCTTTGGATGCGCTATATACCGCGATAACCGATGCAAACGGTAAGATACAGGCAAGTGTAAGTATCCCTGCTTATATGGATACTCTAATTATCGATCCCAAATATGTTGGTTTGATGCGCAATGCAAAAGCGGTAATAATCGGCGATAATGTTAATGCAATCATTGGCGGGCCAAATGCATACGGCGGTAGTATTGTGATGAATAACTATACCGGCAGTGGTGCACGTGCAAAATTTGTTTTAAACAGCATTGCTGCAATGTCGTCACCCGGGGCATTTGAGTACATGGGGGCTTATGATAATTCTGGCGTTCCCAAATATCTTGAAGCTACATCAGACGTTATAAGCGCTGACCTTTTATCTTACATCAACGCGTCGCTGCCCGAAACTCAGGATGTGCGTAAACTCCATCCAAGCTATCTACAGTCATCTGCTACAGCCGACTTAATTATCACAAAAACAGCTGATGTCTGGATCACGTTTGTAAGCGAAGGGGCGGGCTACTTGAATACATTATGCTACTATACCTATCCAACCGGTAGCGCGCCCAAAAGTGCATCTGACATCTCTAAAGTAACTTATATATTCCCAAATGCGTCGTTGCCAGGGTCTGGCGGCGGGCTTAAATCGGGCAGCAAGGTTAAATTGGGCCGGTTTGATGCAGGTATTTCAATTGGCTTTGTTTTATTGGCAAATGCATGGAACAGTGGCGCCAGACTAGTAGACCATAGTGCCACTAAGTTTTACTCAACCACCGCTTGCAATCCGGAAACCACTGCCGATTTAAAGAAGCATACTGTATTGTTATATTCTGAAACCCAAAACCTTTATCTTATCGGTATTGATGATCAAAACAGGCAGGGCGGGAGTGATAATGATTTTAATGATTTATTGTTTTACGCTACATCTAACCCGGTAACTGCTATTTCTAGCAATAATGTGCAGCCAATTGATCAGCCTAAAGATGCGGATGGTGATGGTGTTACCGATGTGTTTGACCAGTACCCAAATGATCCAGCCAGGGCCTATGCTACCTACTATCCATCCAAATCGACATTTGGTACATTGCTTTTCGAAGATCTGTGGCCTGCAACTGGTGATTACGATTTAAACGACATGGTGGTAGGCTACCGCTATAAAACTGTTACCAACGCAAAAAATAATGCAGTAGAGCTATTTGCAGATTATGCTGTGAAAGCATCTGGTGCATCGTTCCTAAACGGTTTCGGTGTTCAATTCCCCTTTAGCTCAACTTTGGTAAAAAATGTTTCAGGGCAAAAACTTGTGGGGAGTTATATTAGCCAAAATGGAAATGGTACTGAAGCTAACCAGGCGAAGGCAGTTATAATTCCATTTGATAACTATCAGGCAGTGATCAAACGGCCGGGGGGATATTACATTAATACACAAAACGATGCCCCTGTTGTTAAAGGTGACACCATCCATATTTATATGGGCTTTACAGCGCCAATATCTACAACTACTTTAGGCACTGCACCTTTCAACCCGTTTTTAATAAGTAACCAGCGCAGAGGATACGAAGTGCACTTACCAGATAACTTACCTACTGATTTGGCTGACCGTAAGCTTTTTGGCACAGCTCAGGATGCTACTAAAATTAATAACAACGTGCTTTACAAAAGTAAGAATGCCTGGCCGTATGCACTTAATTTTACGGAACAATTTGACTACTCTGCCGAAGGTAACGCAATTAATAAATCATACAATTATTTCTTACAATGGGCAAAATCTGGCGGGAGTTTACATAAAGACTGGTACCTTAATTTGCCTGGGAACAGAAACGAGGGACTGATATACAAAAAATAATAGTTTAGTACGATCATTGGCTTGATTCCCAATAACGAATAAATAACCTGATTTTTAAGTACAAACCTAAAGAGGCCATCCTTGCAAAAAGGAGGGCCTCTTTAGGTTCGTAGCTATTTGGATCATAACGAGTAGGGTTGCTGCAGTAACGCTTTAGTTCGACATTAAGGGAAATGATGAAATAAAATCAATCAGAAAAACTTCGGAAGGAATGTTATAACCAGAAGAGTTTTAGCATAGTGCAAACGCTGTTAGGAGAGTGGTAACATTAAACACCAGTGGGGTTGTATTTAAAATGCCAGCAAAATCCCTTAATAATTTGCATAGCCATATTTAACTGGCCTTTAAAAAGGAATTTAATAACAGCTAATGGCATAGCTATAACCGTAAAGAAAAGGGTACTAATAAATCCCTTTATTCCAAAAATATTGCGGCGGATAAACAGTAAGCGGTTGCGGTTTTGATAGTAAACTTTTAAAAGGCTTGCCCTGCCTACACTCATAGACTCTTTGTGCAGAACCAACGATTTTGGCTGATACCACACCTCAAAACCGGCGCGCTGGGCATGTTCTGTAAAATCCAGTTCTTCATAGTATAGGAAGTACATTTCAGGCAGCAGGCCTATTTTATCAAAAACCTTTTTGTGAATAGCCATGGCAGCGCCGTGCGCAAGGTGGGTTTTCATAGGCATATCAAATTGGCCGTTATCCTTTTGGCCCGATCCAATAAATTGTCCACGAGCCGTAAATGGGTTAATAGCTGTGCCACCAGCGTATTGAATGATTTCCGGCGAGTGGTAGTACCTTATTTTTGAACTAATAATTCCGATTGATCTATTCGATTCGAATAGTTCCACAACGGGTTGGATAAAATCCGGAGCAACTTCAGTGTCGTTATTTAACAGGAAAATGATTTCGCCTGTTGCTGCTTCTATTCCTCTATTATTGCCCCCGGCGAAGCCCTCATTGACATTGTTTTGTATGAAAATAATAGCCGGAAATTCAACTGCAAGATGAGCGGCATTGGTAATAGAAGCATTATCCACTACAATAATTTCAATATTTGGATAACTTACCCACTGCAACGATAACAGTAGTTGAGAAGTTACTTCGCTTGTGTTGTAATTTACCGTGATAATTGACACCAATGGCAGGCCTTCCATATTTTGCATAATTATTTTATTTCCGATAATACTGATGGTTATTTAGCTTTCTTATCCCAACGATAAGCAAGGTATATAAAGCCAAGGCTCATGAAACCAACTATACCGCTTGGTGCCTGGCCCATGATCTGGTTACCGTAACTTGCAAACGCTATTCCCACAAATCCCGATAATAATGCCATAGCCATTTGCCGCAGCATCTTATCGTTATTCATCTTAAATATTAATACAACGCCGGTAATTATAAATGTGAACACCATTGCCAAATGAATATAAAGGCCAACTATACCCGTTTCGGCCCATATTTTAACGTACCAACTATCGGTAGGTGTTTCAGCCAAGAACGTCCCGGGGCTAAATCGTTGCCCCCAGGATCCGGCTGACCCAATTCCGCCGCCGATAGGTCGGGTTGCAAGATAGGCCTTGAATTTCTTTTGATTTTCTATCCGCACCTGCAGAGATGGGTCGTTCGGGTCCAAAGCGCTTCGCATCCGCTGAACCTGGTAGTTACCGGCACCTGCATTGGTGAATTTTAGCAGGCAAAATAATATCACCACAACACCAATCCCTACCGATAGTATTTTGAAGTTTTTTGTTAGAAACAAGTAGACCATTATCCCGGAAAGGGGCACAAATAACGCCCCTCTTGTGCCTGAAATGGCCATTCCCCAAAAGAAAAAGATCGTTAAAAACCAGTATAGTAATTTGGTTTTAAATCGATGCGGACCAAAGGAAAGTATAAGGCAAATTAAAGATATGTGGCCCATGGCAGCACCAAACTGGCCTGCATCTGAATAAAATGAAAATGCCCGCAGTCGGCCAAAAAGAACATGTGTTTTATATGCGCCGGCATCCAGCCAGAGTTGTTCGTAATGGTTTACGCCAAGGTATAATTGTTTCATTGCCCACAAACAGGCAATTGCCGACCAGATGATCCACACCTTAAAAAACATTTTAAGTTGATTAGGTTGATTAAGCAGTAGTATGGTTAATATCATCAGCTGTATCATATACAGCGAAACGCCCCTGACGGCGTAGAACCAAGCCAGAGCGCTACGCGATTCTGGATTGATGAGTTCAAAAATTGTAAATGCGGTCCATACACTTATGGCGTATACAAACGGATTTTTAAGGTAAATGGTGTCTCTTCTACGTGCCTTGGTCAACGCAGCAATTAGTGTTATGAGCAGCAACACATCTATTGATAAACCGAACGGCGCAGTGGAGTAACGAATACTGCCATTAATGAAAAAGCCAAAATTCAGAACGGTGTACAAGCCAATCTGCGGTTTTTTGAATACAAGGGCGATGTACAGTATTGCAAAGGGTAGTGCGATCAACACGGCTGCACCAGCAAATTCTGCTTTGGCTATGATCCAGCCTAATACAACCGCTACACCCGCAATTACCAGGGCCTGTATTTCCCAAAAATCAGATAGTTTTTTGGTGCTTGTCATAAGGGTAATGGTTTGTTTCTTAAACTATTTATAGAGCCAAGCACACCTTCCTGCCAAAATAATCTACCCGTAAACGCGCCAAGAATATCCTTCAATTGTATCCAGCCTATAATTATACCCGCTAAAAATGTTAAGGTTGATGCCGCCGCCACCCCGTAAACGCCCAAACCTATTTGTAAGGCAAATACATCTAAACCTATATTAGTGATAAGCATCAAACCTACCTTAATCGTGTTCTTTTTTGGCCTGTTACCTGCATCAAGTAACATCCCGCAATAGCGATCGATAGGGATTAAAGCGGCGTAAAAACAAAATATTTGGAGTAACTGCGCACTTTCTTTGTATTTGGCCCCGCCAAGCAAATTGACTATAAAATTGGGAAAGGCAAAAAACAGAACGATCAAGGGAATGATCATGGCGGTTAAAAGGCCGCACTGGCGGTAAAAAAATGAGCGTAGTTCCTGAATTTTACACTGCTGCCATAGCGAGGTTGCATTTGGTATAGCCACCGAAGCAAACGACCTGACAGGAATTTCAATAGCTTCGATTAGTTTTTGGGGGATGGAATAGACAGCTACCGCTGCGGGACCAAGCCAAAAGGCAATGATAAATTGATCTGAACTGCGGAGCAGGCTTGCTGTCACCATGGTGATCATGCTGTATTTGCCGAAATTTGAAAGTTCTTTACGCTCTTTGGATAGGTTTGTTTTCCAGGTGCCCATGGCTAACCAGCCGAATGCTATTCCTACTATCCCGGCTAAAAGCTGTAGCGCGGCGTACAGTAAAACCACGTTTTCAATGTTCAAATGCAACAGCATTTGAACCAATAGCAAACCAGTAAACGCCAGGGGAAAGACCAGCCGGATAGCAGCCAGTTTTTTAAACATTTTTTTAGCCTGTAATTGCCATTGTAGCAATTGATAAGGCAGGGCCGCAACCAGCCAAAGCAGCGTGAATTTTCGGGCTAAAATAAAGGCATTGTTGTCTGCCTTCAAAAAAAACATCAGTGGCAAACCCAATACTGCAAAAATCAGTGTAAAAAACAACAAGAGTTGCCATGATGCCGCTATTAACTTTAACTGGCTTTGTTTATCAGTAGCAACTACATAGTAGCGCACAAATGGCGTTTGCACCCAGCCGCTGCGCAACAACTCTAAAACGGTATAAACGGTTAGCAGCATAAACCATTTACCAGCATCGTCCTTAGAAAACAAGCGCGCAATCAATGCCAGGTTTACAAAACCAAGCAAAGCCGTTATGCCGTTAGATAAAAGCGACCACGATGCGTTACTCTTGACTATCTTTTTGATCATGACAGTTGGTTTTGGTGATAGGCAGCCCTGTGTAACTCAATATAATCCTGCAACTGGTATGCTCGAGCGCTCCAGTCAGCTTTTTGCGCAACTTCAATCCTTTTTTTTACCTGTTTCTCCTCTGTATCAATCAATGCTAAAGCTAATTGTCGTTCAAAAAGAATAGCGTTGTTAGCTACATAAACCACCTCATCAGCCTCACCAATAGATGCAAACGGAGTCATAACAACGGGTAGCCCTACAGCCAGGTATTCGTTTGCTTTTAACGGGTAAATGGCAGCGGTGAGCTTATTGCACACGTAAGGTATCATACCTGCGTCCATACTGCTTAACACTATTGGGATTTCCTTAGCGGGCACGGCCGGCAGAAAAAGAACGTTGCTGTGTTGCCCTAAGCGGTGTACAATTGCCGGCTCAAACACTTTACCAATAAAAACAAAGTTTACATTTTGCATTGCCTGTATTACGGCGTCTAACAGGTTTACATCTAACCTGTCATCGATAGAGCCTGTATAACCTACTATTTTCAAATGTCTATGTTCAGCAAGGCGATAGTTGGCATGTCTGTTAAAATCAGCGAAATGGACACCATTATTTACAATCTCAATTGGAATATTCTTGTATTGCTTGCGAATTTTTAACTCGTTTGATGTTACAACTATCAAATTTGATTTTGTTGTATAATTAAGCTCCTCGGTACGTGCAAAACCTCGGAAATAGGGCACGTCTGTAAACTCATCATATGTATAAAGCACCTTGAAATCTACGCCTTTAATTTTCCAGTAGTTACCTAAAAATGTTTGGGAAGCGTTGAACTCTACGATATTGGCCATCTTAAGCTTTTCTATCGCACGGTTGATAAACCACCCGGTTAGCACCGCATTAATTTTATTAGCTACTTTGAATAGCGGATAGTAACCAATATTAAACGACGGAAACACCGGCGGCAACGAGAGAACGTATAGCCCGGTTTGTGTATCTCCGAACACTTTCTGTAACCGCTGTCGTATCCCCAATAATCGTTTCCACTCAAATTTCTTTTTCCCAAGCAGGCCTTTTATAAAATCCGAAATGGTATAAGGATAGTCAACATATAACACCAAATTCGTTTTTGCAAGGCATGTCATAAGTTCTACGGTAGAACGTAAATATTCCGCCTCCCATGCCGGTAATGCAAGGCACACAATATGGTTAATGCTGCGCTTTTGCATTATCGTAAATTTAGCGTTATAACCTTCTTCACTTTTTTCCGGAACCAGCTTCGTTCCTTAGGGATTTCGCCTATTATGCCAGCGAGGTTGTTTTCATCGGCATTGATTAATAAGCTGTAGAGTGACCCAGCAGGAAGCGTTTCTTTAATTTTGCCTACCACTTCCTTATCGGGGGGCAACCAGGTATCGTTAGCATCCACTACTAAAACACTCACAGCCGCGGCTTTAGCGATAGCAGCCGATAAACTATGCTGGCTGAGATTTGGAGCTAAATAAATAACAAGCTTGTACGCATCCAGGTTCTTGTTAATTAATTCGCCCGGGGTTTTATGATTTAGGTTGGCAACCACAGGGGTGTACACCGAATAGTTTTTTGCAGGTAGCGCATTATTAAAAATAGAATCATACTCGCTTGGAACTACCCAAAATATGCTGTTGAATAACGAAGCCAGCGTATTCTGCATCAACGCAATAATGTGCTTAGCGTAGATATTTGCTTTGGTAGTTAGGAAAGTTAACTGCGCTGTGTTCCCGTTTTCAATGGTGGAGTTTAAATTCGGAAGTATGGTGCTTATAAATTGCTCTGCGAGCATATTTTGGAGACGTTCTAAATAAGATGGAGCATTGCTGTTTTTATTAGCAATCAATATGCCGGCAAGTGGTAAACTAAGCTGTTTTTTTGCACGTGCAGGGGTCCGAATAGATGAATCCATCAATTCGCGCCCTACCACTGTCGAAATAACCATGATAACGCCAACAATAAAAGAAACAATAATCAGCAAGTTGCGCGTAGATGGCTGAGCCTTTAACGGGAAAAAAGGTTTATCCTGAATGGCAATATTTGCGTTGAGTGCCAAATTGCTTTGCCGTAGTTTGGCCAGTTCCAAACCATGCAATATGGATAGGAACTCCTTTTCATTAATGTCTATTTGCCGCTCCAGCCGCTTAAGTTTTGAACCCAGCGGGGCAAACTCATCAAAGTTTTTCAAATACTCTTGCCGCTGATTATTCAGTACTTTCAGGCCGGCTTCGGCTTTGCCACTACTTACCGCATTATCTACCCATTCTTGCATTAAATTAGTCCGGGGAACAGTTTCTAAAGTGTAATTAAGGTTATTGTATTCGGTTGATGCAGATTTGATGGAGTCTTCTAGATTGCGGGACCTGGCCGAAAACTCATCTATTTTAGCACTGTTATTAAAAATTTTGGCTCTCTCCAGCGCTGCGTTTACATCGCTCAGGTGTTGCCGCAAATTGATAATCGTTGTACTGTTTTTAATTTGCTTGTCGCGGGAGTTAAGTTTTTTTTCTACAAGTGCCAGGGCGTCTTTGCTGCCATTCTGAGCCATTTTTTGGCCGTATATCTCTTTGTCCAGTTGTTCTTTCGATTCTGATATATAGCGGGTTTGTTCATAATAGTTAATAATTCGGTTTTGTTGCCCAAACAATTTCAGCGAATCTTCAGAGCGCTGTAATTTGGCTTTTATTGCTGCTAACTGCGCTTCAAAATACTGTACGGCACTGTTTGTCTGATCGGTTTTTAAGCGCCGGTAATTGGCAACAAATATTTTGGTATGTATTTGTAAAGTACGCACGCAAACTGCAGGGTCCGTACAGTTATAAACTATCTGGATTATATCACTCGTGTTGATACGCGTAACAATGAGGTTAGATTTTAGGTCGTCAATATTGTAATAGGAGCCCGGCTGGTTTAAAATTTCTGAAATAATATTGCCGGGCTGCGATAGGTATACCTGGCTGATATAGGTGAAGATAGCTTCGGGAGTTTTGAGTTTCCGGCATTTTTCTAAAAGCTCCTTTCCGGCCATGATTCTCAAGCTTTCGAAACCTTCTGCGCTGAGTATTTTGGGATTGGACTTCGTTAAACTAAGATCCTCCGACAATAAATGCAAAGCTACTTCTGCTACCGTTTCTCGTGATTTTGCCGAAGCGAGTAAATTATCAAAGGCATTGTTTACTGCAAAGTAATCCAGCCGGTCATCCTCCGTACTGGTTATCGAATATCCGCTTGCAACGCCAGTGTAAAGTGTGGTTGTGCTGGTGTACTGTTTTTTTGCATGTCGGGTAAGTAAAAACACGGTTATTGCACAAATCACCGGGACCAGAACCAGCCACTTCAAATTCTGCAATAATAACTTTATGTAATGTATCAAACTCATTATTTCCGCATTATTTGTTGAAATGGTACACCTACAAGGGCCTCAACTTGATAGTAACTGATAGAAAATTCACGTTTAGCTTCTTCATAGTCTGCCCGTGCGTTCACTTCAAAAGATTTGAGACGCGAGAGTTCTACAATGTCGATAATCCCATCTTTAAACTGCTTTTGCGCAATACCTAACTGGTTTATTGCCGATTGCTTGGCTTCACTACGGATATTTAAAAGATTGTTGTAATACAACATGGAATAATAAAGTTGTATCAAGTTTTTTCTCAGTTCCTGTATCGTTTCGTCTTTTTTATTTACGGTAGAATTCAGCTGATATTTGTAAAGATTGACTCTCGATTTCCGCCCGACAAATTCATAAAGCGGCAAATTTATTTGGACCCCCACGCGGTAACCATTTGTAATGTTTGACGCCGCAAGGCTACCGGTGTTTTGGCTGTCAGATGTAACGATACTTTGATTTCCGGATGAATAATTCACGAAACCAACAATGTTGTTGGTCCATACCCGCTTACTAAAGTCTAATTGAGACTTGGCTGCATCTACCAAATCTGCCTGGAATTTTACGGAAGGAGAATGTAAAATGGCTATATCGATAATGCTATCCAAAGAGATCAATTGCGCCTGTAAATCTTTTTGTACATCCAGCGTTATGGTTTCGGGTGTATTTGGCGCAGGTTTGTTTTGTGCATTGCTGTACTGTATAGTAGTTAGCATTAATGCGCACATTAACAATTGCAATATTTTAGCCTGGTATGTAAACATTCTGTTTAATAAGTATTAACCTTTATTACTAATAGTTAAAAGCGTGCCAGCCTGCATTTTTGATATAAAATTCTGATAGTTAGCATCTTATATCTTAATTTCCTTTTTGTTCTTTCTATTTTATAGAAATATTCTAGTTTCTGGAATTTTGTAATTAATTATTGCGATAGCTTATGGACTCCCTCAGATTAAATACTTTTTCAATTTCAGAAAGAAATCATCCGGATTAAAAGGTTTGGTTATATAGTCCTGCATCCCCACAGTCATCACCTTTTCCCTCACATTGCTTGTTGCAGAAGCCGTCAGTGCAATAATGGGTGTGGTATGATCAAATTCTCTTATCTGTAATGTTGCCGCATAGCCATCCAATACAGGCATCTGTAAGTCCATCAAAATCATATCATAAGCTTTGTTTTTAACCATCTCTACCGCTATGGCGCCATTATCAGCAATTTCAACATGAGTGTTCCATCCTTCTAAAAGCTGGGTAGCATATAGCACATTAAACAGCGTATCCTCTACCAATAATATGCTTTTGCAGTTGAGGTCGTATGCGATGGGGGTTTGCGCCAGGTTAGCGGTGGCGTTATCATTATTCTTTTCAAGTTCAATCGTGAAGTAGAAAGTTGAACCTTCGCCAAATGCTGAAATAACATAAATTTCTGATTGCAATAAGTTAAGAATGCGCCTGGTAATTGCTAATCCAAGGCCCGTGCCGCCATATTGCCTTGTAATTGATGTTGAGGCTTGCGTAAAGGGCTTAAATATTTCCTGTAGCTTATCTTTTGCTATGCCAACGCCGGTGTCTGTTACAGAAAATCGTATCAGCGCAGTTAATTCTGTTACTTCACACAAATCAACGTTTATCGTAATCTTTCCTTTTGACGTGAATTTAACCGCATTAGAAACCAAATTATTTAACACCTGGCCAAGCCTCAGCACATCGCCAATAAAAGTGCGTGGAGCATTTTTATCAATCGTAAATATTATTTCTGTCTCCCGCTCTGCAGCTGCATTTTTATTGGCATCTACAATATCGGTTACCAATTTTTCAATGTTAAATGGCGCTTCTTCCAAATCTAACTTACCGGCCTCTATTTTGTTAAAATCAAGAATGTCATTGATCAGCACCAACAAGTTATCGGCGGAGGTTTTTAGCGTTTTAAGGTTGTCGACCTGATCCGGCCTCGGCTGGTTTTTTAACAACAAGTGGCCCATCCCCAATACGGCATTTAAAGGTGTACGTATTTCGTGGCTCATGATCGACAAAAATTCAGATTTAGCCAGACTGGCCTTTTCCGATTGTTCCTTCGCCAGCAATAGTTGCTGTTCGGTTTCCTTCCTTTTCGTTATCTCATCATTCAGCAGGTCCAAAATCTCCAAAACATCGTCATCATTTTCGCTTACCAATGCGTTATTTTCAGCCTTAATATGATTTAAAGTGGTCTTTAATTTTTGAATCAGCAGCTGCTTCAAGGCTGCTTCTTCTTTTAGCCGATTATTTATTTCTGCAAATTCCTGTTCACTTATTTGAAAAGCATGGTCAGATAGTTCTTTGTCTCTGTCGAAAGCTTTATAGGACTCATTAACCGCTTCTGTAAAACGCAAAAAATCAGGGTTAGCTCCCAAGTCATTATTTGAGTATTTATTAAGTTGTCTGGTTAAAAGTTTATGAATTGCCATCTCAATTTGTCTGTTCGGTAAAAGTTGTAATCGTCATGGTTTGGTTATGCAGCTCGCATTGTGCATTTGCGTTTAGTGGTGATATTTCGCCGTAAGAATAAAAGCCACTCAAAATTGTATCGCTGCCCAATATCTCTTTTATCGCCTCCACTTCTTCGTCTATACGCTTGCCCAGGATAAGTTTCCTGCCTACGCAGCTTATTAGTAGGGCAAATTGGGGTTTAGCCGCATCTATTTGCTGAAACTGTGTGATAACATTTACCGCCGCAAAAGTTGCCGCGTCGATAAGTTTATCAAAGTTGGCTTTCATAAAGCGCACGTATGACCCTTCCGGAATATCCCCCGCGAAAACCATGCTCTGCTCGTGGCTATCTATGGAGAGTATGGTACGCACTACACTGCTGTCAGTACCATCAAACCTTACGTAGAGGGGAAATAGTAAGGCGGAGCCCGGCAGATCTTTGGCGTATTGGCCAAGGTATTGTTTATAGAGCTCCAGGGCACTTTTATTATCAATTTCGAATAATCTGTTGGCAGATGATTTTGTAACCCGTTTTTCGGGGCCAAATATTTCCCAGCCGCCAAAAGAACTATGCCCAATCTTTAAATTTTTACCATAAAATGCTATGCCAACGATGTTACCTTCTTCCGGCCTACCATTTAACCCTACAACTGTAAAGTCGAAATTATCTGCATCGCCAGCCATGCCACCTGTAACGGGTATCTTATTAATATTTAGGTCTTCTATACCCTTAACCAGTTGGCTGCCATTAACCAGCCCCCCGTCTGATATTAATAATAAATAGGTGATATCAAAATCATTCAGCCTGGCAAAAAGCGCTTTCCCGGCATCATAACTATCGCGGTAGTTTTTAATGTTTAGCTGCAGCGTTCTTACTTTAGTGTTTTCAAATTCCATTGCTACAACAGATACGGTATCGTCATACACCGCATCGTCATATATCTCGCCTGAGGTGGAACAAATAACAATATCGCCATCAGGGTACTCTTTTTTTAAGGTATCGTAGATGTTGTCGTTAATAAGAACACCTTTACTACCAAACCCTAAAACAAGTAAATTTCCGTTACCTGTAGGTTCGTCTCCGGCACTTTTTACAAACGCCCCATTGTTGTACAGCTTTTGAGCCACTTTCATTTTCTGCTTTGTTTTTGTTAGTCGGGATATTCCTGCTTCATTTTTGCTACTACTTGCTCTACTAAATCTTCTGCATTCTCAAGCAATTTATGTAAGCCGGTATTTTCAACGCGATGATTACCAATATCTTCAATGCTTTTTACAATTCGTTTCAGATCATGGATGTTTAAATTCTCAACACTCGGTTTTAACTGATGAGCTGCCGCTGCCATCTGATCCATTTTGCCATCCTGATAGGCTGACACCATATCTTTTACTAATAGTGGAGTTTGCGTGCAGAAAATATCAACCATTCGTTTTACAAAAACTTCATTTCCGCGACTGATCTCCTTTAGTTTAGTTAACTCATATAGTGGTTGCTCATTTAATTGAATATAGCCTGCTGTTTTTTCTATTGGGGCATTTATCCATTTGCTTATTGTTTTTAAAAATTCTTCTTCTCTGAATGGTTTAGTGATGTAATCATTCATTCCGGCTTCAATACACCTGTCCCGTTCGCCTTTAATTGCTGCAGCGGTTAAGGCTATTATAGGAATAGGGGTATTTTTTTCACGCAACTGTTTTGTTGTCTCAAACCCATTTAAAACCGGCATCTGAATATCCATCAAAACCATATCCGGCTGGTGTTCATCAATCACGGCTAATGCTTCTTCCCCATTTTCGGCAGATAGTACGGTAGCTCCATAATTTTGCATAATAATGGTGGCTACCAGCCTGTTTAATTCATTATCATCTGTAACCAGGATTTTTTTACCTGAAAGTAATTTGTGGTCGAACTTTGAAGTCACTTTTTCCGGAAGGTCAGCCATTGTGCCTTTTTTGAAGTGGATCATCACTTTAATATTTGTGCCGATACCCTTGGTACTTGTGGCAGTAATTTCGCCATCCATCAACTCAACAAGCTCTTTGCAAATGCTCATACCCAAACCCGTTCCACCGTACTGCCTGGTAACAGACTCGTATTCCTGACTGAATTTGTCAAACAGCACTTTTACAAATGACTCGTCCATCCCGATCCCTGTATCTGTAATTTCGATGCTTATCAATTGCGATTCCGATTTGTCACTCACAAGTTTGCAACTAAGCGTGACAGAGCCCTGATCTGTAAATTTTACTGCATTTGTCATCAGGTTGAGCAAGATCTGATTGATACGGTAGGGGTCACCGATGAGCACTTTTTCAATTCCGCTGTCGATAGCGTCTGTGTGTAAAATGATCCCTTTTTCTTCGGCTTTGTGCGTGATAACTTGTTTCACATTATTCACAATATCGCTGAGTTGAAACCCGATATTTTCGAAACTTAATTTGCCTGCCTCTATTTTCGACAAGTCGAGAATGTCATTGATAATAACCAGTAAATTCTCTGAGGCGGACAAAATAGTGTTTAAATAAAAGTGCTGTTGCGGAAGCAGCTGCGTTTTTGCCAACTGGTTGCTCATACCCATGATAGCGTTCATCGGCGTGCGAATTTCATGGCTCATATTAGCCAGAAACGAATCTTTTGCTTGAGCCAATTGCTCTGCTTTTGTACGTGCCGCAACCAACTCAACTTCCTGTATTTTTTGATCTGTGATATCCAGGTGTATCCCTATTGAACCAACCAACTCACCTTTGTCATTATACCTAGGGGCGCCACTAACCAGCCACCATCTTTTATTTCCAAATTTATCATTGGCCTCCAATTGGTATGCATCAGCAACCCCGCTTTTTCTTATTTCCTTTTTCTGGTCGATTATTTCAGCACTTTTTTCAGCTAATAGTAATTTAGAGGCATCAGCGCCGGTAAGTTCTGCTTGCGTATAACCGCTCATGTTGCAGAAGCTTTGGTTTGCATAAGTCACCTTGCCTTCGTTATCAACTTCTAAAAGACCCAGATTCATATTAGCAATTATGCTGCGATATTTTTCTTCGTTAGCTCTTAATGCATTTTCAGTATTTTTTCTTTCAGTAATATCATTGATAAATCCAGTGAAAACCGTTGAGCCGGATTGAGAAACATATGAAAATGAAGAGTGTACCGAATGCCATCTCGGTTTTTGACCTGGTACGTACAATATGGCCTCGTCGTAAAAGGGTTCCAGTGTTTGTCTACAATGAGCATTCTTTTTAATAATCCTTTCCCGATCATCAGGATGGATAAATTGCAAATAATCAGCAAATCTGTCTGGGGTAATGCCAAAAATGCGTTCGATTGCGGGGCTTATGTAATTAAAACCCTCCGTTCCATCTTTTTTAAATTCATATTCATAAACCACTCCCGGGATGTTTTCTGAGAGTGATTTAAACTGTTTTACCCTTTGCGCTAATTCAATTTCGGTTTGTTTAATTGATGTAATGTCGGTGTGGGTCCCAATGGTTTTTAACGGTTGGCCATCCTCAGTTCTCTCTAAAACTATTCCTTTATCTAATACCCATTTTATAGACCCATTTTTGTCTAAAATTCGATATTCCAGATTATGGGATGAAATGGCTCCTGCTTTGTATTGTTCATAGTTATGCTTTAACAGCGGCAAATCGTCTTTATGAACGCTTATCCACCAGCCCATTCCATCAACGGTGTTGCTTGCATCATAACCCCATAGCTCATCAGTAGATTTGTAAAATTGCGTTTTCCCGGTATGGAAATTGTGTTCCCAAACATTATCACCAATTTTCTCGAGGGCAAGTTTAAAACGGTCTTCAGATTGTTTTATTAAGTTTTGGATCTCTTTTTCTCTGGTAATGTTTTCTTCTACCGCAAAAAAAGCAACTACTTCATCGTTGTCGTTTCTTATTGGTTGCCCTTGTATTCTGAGCCAATATCCCTTTCCAGATTTTGTATAATTAAATATATCTGTTTGAAAGGGCAAAGATTTTGAAATCTGATTTTTCAAGTATTTGACCGTAGTTTTATCGGTACCGGCTCCCTGTAAAAGATGGCCGGGTTTAAGTCCAATAGCTTCTCCTGGCTCATACCCGGTCATTTTGGTAAAGCTTTTGTTTACCCACGTAATGACGCCCCGGTTATCGGTAATAATAACGGCATTGATGTTGTTCTCTGCGATTTGAGATAGTACTTTAAGCTGTTCTTCCCTTTTTTTTTCCCAGGAAATATCTTCCACAATAGCAAAATATTGCATGTCGCCGGTGTCGGTTTTATAACTCTGCCCGCGAACGCGCGCTACAAACCATGATCCATCTTTACGATAATGAATTAATTCCTTGTCGAAAGAATCGGTAACACCTATTGCCTCACTGATTTTGTTAATTACATGATCATCTGTTAACGGTCCGCGGCAAAAATCAAGGGTCGATTTGCCAATAACTTCTTCCAGGTTATATCCGGTGAGTTTGCAGAAACTATCATTTGACCACAGTATTTTGCCTTTGCTATCGTTAAAAATAACGCCATTTTCATTTGCGCTGGCTACTAAAGATAAACGGATAAGTTGTTCCTCGTTTTTTTTCGACTGAGTTATGTCACGGCCATAAGCATTGAAATAGTCTTCGTTAGGTATAGATCGGCATATAAAAGCAAACACACGCCCATTAGCTTCTATCTCGAAGCTGAAATGATCTGACGTGTAATTTTTTTCTTCTGAAAAATTAACCCAGAAACTTTCAATTGTAGATGTTCTTCCATTATAAGTTACAAATTCTAATTCCTTTGCTGCGGGGTTGCGCATAATTATTACACCCCGTAAACTAATACAGAAAAGGGGATCGGGATTTTGAAATGCAAGAAGCGCTAAATCCTTAGATTTTTTATCACTTGTCAAATTCATCTCGGTTAGGTTTAACTCCGTGTCATTGTCAGATACTGCGTAGCATTGCATTAGATTTCAGTTTTTAATAAAACAGAAATCTAATAGTAAAAAATCAAGCCAAATATAAATTAATGCATAAATGCTTGATCTGTAATTATTTGCATAAATTAATAACTTTAGTTATTCTAAGTTTTAGAAAAAATTCTAATTTCTGGAATTTTGAGTTTCTTATGTTAATTCACCATCCTGCATCATTTTGTAAATTGTGCTTTTACCTATATCCAAAGTTTGCGCAGTGGCGGCTATATCGTCGTTGTTTTTTTTCAGGTAATATTTAATAATATCACGTGTATAAGCTTTCAGTGTTTTTTGCTCAAATAAAAACTCATTCTCCCTTTTTATTGAATTAAAAGTGATATCGTCCGCCTGTAATTCATTGTTTTCGCACATTACAACCGCTAATTCTATAATAGCCTTTAACTCGCGTATATTACCAGGATAGCTATATTTTAATAGTTTGGCTTTTGCATTAGGCATTATCGAGATAGCGCCTAATTTATTTTGGCGTGCAAAATCGTCAACAAAATGTTTGGCCAGGATCAATACATCGTTATTACGGTCTCTCAAGGCTGGTAAATCAATAGGTAGTCCCATTAATCTGTAATACAGATCTTCTCTGAAGAGATTGTTTTTTACTTTATCTGCTAAATTTTGATGAGTTGCCGTAATCAGGCGTATATCCAGCTTTATTTTTTCGTTCCCACCAACGCGCACTACTTCACGTTCTTGTAAAACCCGTAACAATTTACTTTGAACACTAAGTTCGAGTTCTGCTATCTCATCCAAAAAAATTGTCCCACCGTTGGCGTCTTCAAACTTACCGCTCTTGCGTGCCAGCGCCCCGGTAAAGGCGCCTTTCTCATAACCAAATAATTCGCTTTCTATCAGCTCTTTTGGTATTGCAGCCATATTGACCGGTACAAATGCACCCTTCCTACGATCGCTATTATAGTGAATTGCTTTAGCCACAAGCTCTTTTCCAGTTCCAGTTTCTCCTGTAATGGATACGTTAATATTGGTTTTGGTGGCCTTTTCCATCATGGAAAAAACTTTTTTTAGCGAGTCACTCTGACCAATAAGCGTTTTTTCAAATGAAAATTTTTGCCTAAGCTCTTCTTTTAAATGTATTACCTCATTTTTTAAAGTTTGGGTTTCTCTAATTCGGGAGATACTGTTCCACAGCAATTCCTTTGTGGCTTCATCCTTTACAACATAATCCCGAACCCCCATTTTTAACAGATCAACCGCTACTTTAATATCCTGCTGTGAACTAACTACGATCACGGGTATCGTTCCGTTTATCTCGATGATTTTTTTATAAAGTTTATCACCGGCCATATCTGGTAAGGAGAAATCTATAGTTATAAGATCCGGCTGCTGGTATAAGTTATCCAGCAGCGCCTTGCCGGTTTCAAAGCGGGTTATTTTATAGTCTGGGTTTAAACTAAAATGGTACTCCAGGATCTCTCCATACCATTTATCGTCTTCTACTATAAATATGTTGTAAATACTCATGCCGCTATCTATTCTGGTAGGTTTATAATGCTATACGAGAACAATTTGTAAAAGTTGTGACAAGTTAAACTAATAGCCGAACTTATTTATCATCTAATATAAAAATTAGAAAAATTTCTATAATTTGGAGAATAAATATATTTAACTAGCTGATATTGAATATGGTAAGATAGTGGCACATAAGTGGTCTATAGCATTTCATAATTAATAATAAAAACTTAAAATTATGATGCTTGCACCAACATTTGAAAATTGTAACCAGGAAGTTTACGGCAAAGCCAGGCTTAAAATAGCTGTAGAAGTTCAACGTGTTTTCAGGCCTCGTAAACACGGGATGGACATAGTTGCACAAGAGCTCTTGAAGCGCTTGCCATTAACTGATGATCATATAGACTATCATGTAATGGTTAAAAGTGATAGTGATAAATGCATAGCAACAATTCCGCATAGAATTGTTCACACGTTAATAAAAGCACCTTATATGATATGGGAGCAATACCTGCTGCCAAGGGCCTGTAAAAAAATCAAGGCCGATATCTTGCATTGCACTGCAAACACAGCGCCGCTGAATTCAGATCTGCCACTGATTCTTACGCTGCACGATGTTATTTTTTTAGAAGAAAATAATGGAAAAACGAACAGCAATCTGTATCAGCGCCTTGGCAACATTTATCGTAAAATGCTAGTAACACGTATAGCAAAAAAAGCAATGAAAATAATAACCGTTTCAGAATTTCAAAAAGCACTTATTATCGAGAAACTTGGAATAAGCGAAGAAAAAATCCAGGTGATTCATAATGGGGTTGACGAACGTTTTTTTAATAAATGTTCAGCTAACGAACTTAAAAATACCTTAGATTGCTATGGTTTAAAAAGAGGATACTTATTTTTTATGGCCAACACAGATCCGCGCAAGAATACTACCGGGGTTTTAAGAGCCTACGCGAAATTACTAAGGATCAATTCTTCTGCACCAAACTTGTTAATTAAAGGCATAAGCGCTCAGCAGTTGCATCAAATGCTAAAAAAAGAAAACCTGTTGAACCTGTCATCACGTATAGATGTGATAAAATATGTGCAGCAGGCAGATCTACCTGCTATTTACCAGGGCGCCAGCATGCTATTGTTTCCATCATTTAGTGAAGGGTTTGGCTTGCCAATAGTAGAAGCGATGGCAAGCGGCACGCCGGTAATAACATCTTCCATATCCTGCATGCCCGAAATTGCCGGCGAGGCAGCAATCCTGGTAAATCCCTATGATCCTTGCGCTATTGCCACTGCGGCGTACCAAATATTAAACTTTCCGTTACTTGGCTACAGGTTAGCACAACAGGGTAAAGAGCGCGCTAAATTATTTAGCTGGGACGCCGCCACGGCTAAAACAATAGCAATTTATCACGAGATTGAGAAAGCTATTTAATACGATGAAAATAATCGAAAAATTAAAAAATAAGGTATTGGTGCTGGGCAACGATTATTACGCCCGGGCGCCACAAACAAAAACCGAATACTTAAACGTTTATTGGGTGCTGTTTAAAGCCGTTTTAAAAGGCATATGGGATATACCTAATGCAGCCTGGCGGCTACGCCAATGTACAAAAGGGAAATTAGTTACTGTAAAAGGGCGCTTAAAAGTTAATGCAAAAGGAAAGATCATTATAGGAGATGGCTGCCGCATTTGGGCTCAAACCGGCCACACCTTGCTTTCTGCCGGGCCAAGAGCAACTATAGAAATTGGCTGTGACACTTTCATAAATACCGGCGCAAATATTTCGTCACGGAAATTCATAAAAATTGGTAGTGGTTGCCATATTGCCAACGAAGTAATCATGATGGATGACGACTTTCATGACGTTGCCGGGAGAGACAAAAGATCTGGCGCCGAACCTATTATTATTGGCGATAAGGTATGGCTGGCTACGAGGTGTATGATTTTAAAAGGTGTAACAATAGGAGAGGGTGCGGTAGTAGCGGCGGGGGCTGTGGTAACTAAAGATGTTGCACCTTATACCTTGGTGGGTGGTGTGCCAGCCAAGTTCATTAAAACAATTCAAAAACAAGTTTAACCTTTACAGTGATGACGATCAAAGCAAAAATAAAATCAAGCGTACGCTTAAAAAGTATTGCACATAAGCTGTTGGTTACTAATGCCAAGCCCCGCTTATGGGTTCGGTGGTTTGCCGCTCCGTTTTTTCATAAAAGGGGTAAAAACTCAGAAATTTGTAAAAGCACGAGAGTTGACATTTTTCCTTTCCACCCGTTTTCATTAGGTGCAAATTCAACCATTGAGGACTTTTGCACAGTTAACAACGGCGTGGGCGAAATTACCATTGGGCATGATACGCGTATTGGTTTAGGAAGTGTTTTAATAGGCCCCGTAATTGTTGGCAACCAGGTAATTATGGCACAAAATATTGTATGCAGCGGGTTAAATCATAGCTATCAGGATATTTCGGTCCCCATTCGCCTGCAGAAGGTGACAACCGCCCCGATTGTTATTGAAGATGAGGCTTGGATTGGAGCAAACGCCGTGATAACTGCCGGCGTAACTATTGGCAAACATAGTGTTGTAGCCGGCGGAGCGGTAGTTACAAAAAATGTCCCGGCATATTGCGTTGTGGCCGGCAACCCGGCAAAAATTTTAAAACGCTATGATTTTGAAACTTGCGAATGGATAAGAGTTGATCGATAACGTACGCGCCGGTTTATCAGCGTATCATATATAATGCTACCACAATCAGTGTTCATAAGCTTACAAGACAGTGTTCAGCCCATCTAACTATATAGACTAGTATTTCCTTTTTTACCAAAGCTATTCTGTTAATGTAGTCTAACCAGCATCATTCAACCTGGAAAAAATGCCTTGCTTTAAGACCTGCAAATTCCACCTATCAGCATTACAGATTATAGTCTAGTAGTTCAACCAATCTTTTCGCTTGAGCTTATCATTTTAACACATCAGGGACTATTTATAAATATTTTCAATAAAAAATTTTCTCGTGGTTACATAAGGTTAATTGGGAATGACTAATAATAAAATTTAAATCAATTTATTATGAAAAAGTCATTTTTAACTCTTGCGCTCGCCGCAATCACATTTGCTTCTTGCCAAAAAACAGCTGGTATCTCACCAGCTTCTTCTACTCCGGAAGCTAGTACCCTGGCCGCTAAACATGATGGTGCGGATGACCTTATTAACCACGATGCCAATGACGACAATTTACCTAAGAACAGTGGTGTGGATGATGGTGTGAAACACGATGCCAACGATGATAATCAGGCTAAACACAGCGGTACCGACGATAAAAAGATCAATGTGCCTGCCAAAGTCATGCTTTCATTCAATAAATTATTTCCGGGCAGCACCGTTAGAGAATGGAAATTCACCAGCGATTCCTTATACAAAGTTCATTTTACAAAAATGGGAATTGCTTACGAAGCTTCTTTCAAAGCTAACGGAACACTTGTAAAGGTGCAAAGGGCTAAATAAAAATGAGAATGGCCGTTTACTAAAGCTTGTACTAATTACAGGCTTTAGTAAATTGTGGCCATTTAGCTGAATAATTAATGAGAAAAAACTGTACATAACAAACCGTCTTTTGCGCTGCTGAGACTGCCAGTTTACATAGGCTGAACTTAATAAGGCGAAATAATTAACGGGGTATAATTCCTATTCAGATTGATGGTATTGTAACCATAAAAGTAGAGCCCTCGCCAAGAACAGAATCTACCTCTATTTGCCCATTTAGTTTGGTTAACGCGCTTTTAACGTTGTACAAACCCAAGCCAGATCCTACCTCCACTGATTTGGATCTATAGAAAAGTTTAAATATCTCTTCAATATGGCTGGAAATAATGCCTACTCCCGTGTCTTTAATGCAAATTTTGGCTGTACTATGCTTAACCTCTATCATCACCTCAACGGATTTATTATTACTGTTTCGGTTTTGATACTTAAAAGCGTTGGATAGCAGGTTGTTTAAAATTAGTAACAAAAGCATCTTGTCGCTTCTAAACACCTCGCTAATATGTGTTGTGATATTAAATGCTACACTATTTGTTTGGGCAATTACGTTGAAGATCGCTTTTAATTCACCCGCTATTATATTGAAATCAATTTCTGATATTTTTAATTCCCCTCTTTGCAAACGATAATAGTCATGCATGCTAAGAACATAAGCATCCATTTTATTCACAGACTTTTTCATCAGCGACATCATGTTTCTAATCTCCGCTATATCGTCAATCTCATGGGCGAGATTGATTGCTCCTAAAATCCCTGATAATGGCCCTCTGATATCATGGCTGACACTATAGGCGAACTTATTCAATTCAGCATAGGCACGCTCTAATTCCTGGTTTTTTATAGAAAGCATTGAGTTAGCCAGGTAGAATTTGCTAGCCTCAGAGATTGCCCCGCGTATCTCGGCTTCATTCCATGGTTTTTTTACAAACCTGAATATATTACCCTTGTTGATCGCATCGATAATTTCTTCAACATCAGTAAAAGCAGTAATCATAATACGCACAGGAAGCGGGTACTTTATAATTATTTCTTCAAAAAAGTCGATACCAGTTATGCCCGGCATGCGTTGATCACAAAAAATGATGCTGATTTCAGGGTTGGCCTCCAACAGTTTCAACGCTTCCGGCACGTTGACCGCCGTTAAAATCCGGTAATCCATCCGGAAAGATGCTTTGAAGCCGACAAGGTTATTATGCTCATCATCCAGGTAAAGGATAGTTATTTTTTCCGGCACGTCTGTTAAATTAAAAGCGATATTACAATTTACGATTGCATACAATCAAAATAAGATTTACAATTTTTAAGGCTATTGCTGCTGTTGCTGAAATATAGGAATTTTTATACTAAACGCAGCGCCATCACCTATTGAACTAGAAACACTTATTGCCCCGTTGTGTTTTTTTATAATATTATACACGATAGACATGCCCAGCCCGGTGCCTTCCCCAACATCTTTTGTTGTAAAAAATGGCTCAAAAACCTTCGCTTGTGTTTTCGCATCCATCCCTGTGCCATTATCTTTTATGGTTAGCAATATATTACTTTTATCAGATTTTGTTATAATGGTTATCTTGCCACCTTCATTGTTTCCAAATCTTTTTTGAACAGCATAAATAGCATTAGTAATGATATTTAAAAATGCTTGATTCAATTTTCCGGGATAGCATTCAATCTTTGGTAAATCTCCATATTCCTTAATTATTTCAATTTTGTTATTTAACAGGTGTTTAACCAGGAAAACTGTAGCGTCCAGGCCTTCGTTAATATCAGCGCTTTTCAAATCGCCTTCATCCAATCGGGAAAAAAAACGCAGACCTTTAACAATTTCGGCTGTTCTATTGGCACCTTCGCTGATCCCCTCAATCAAGTGGATGATCTCGGTATTAAGGTAGTCAAATTCAACGTCGTCTTTGTACTGTTGGATTTTCTTTGCTTTTTCAGTGGTTGAAAAATCCGATAATCCAACCGATTCGATTTCTGCCAGTGCGTTAAACATCATTTCGATGTCTCTTTTTAAAGGGCTGACATTTGAAGTGACAAAATTTATAGGATTATTGATCTCGTGCGCAATGCCCGCTGTCAGCTGGCCAAGTGAGGCCATTTTTTCGGCTTCAACCAATTGTGCTTGCGTTTGCCTAAGATCTTCGAGCGTGCTGTTCAGCTCTCCGTTGGCATTAATTAAAGCCATCGTTCGTTCTTTTACTTTTAACTCCAACACCGTATTTTGCTCCCGGACGATCTGCTCGTTCTCTTGAAGTACGCGGAGAATCTCGGCCTGGGCTTTTGCTTTTTCGGCTTTGAAAATATTTATCCTATCGGCAAGAGCGAACGATAATAGCATCACTTCCAAAGCTGCACCTATTGGCATAGTGTAATTGGTATACATATTATAAGGCAGTATGCCCAAATTGCGCATTACAAATAACACTACACCAGTAAAAAACATGGTCCAGGCCAGTAAAAAAAACTTTGCAGGTCTGTACCCGCTAAGCGATAGTTTTATGATGACGATATAAACGCTAACTGTTACAACTAAGGCTGTCAAATCAGTCATTCGGTAGCTAATTAATGCATGTCCAAGTAGTCTGACGATGATAGTGGCGGAGTATAGAAAAATGATAAAATTAAAGACTTTGACCATTTTGGGCATTCGCTCTTTGATCCCTAAAAACGACTGCGCGAATAAAGAAAAGCAGATTCCACCTAATGCGTTAAAAATGATGGTGCCCATATTAAATAGCGCTGGAGCGTCCGGAAAAATAAAACGATAGGTGTACCCTGATAAGGAAGTTTGGGTGAGTGCAATAAAAAAAGCGTAAAGCACATAGTACAGGTAACTTAAATCCTTCGTCGAAATAAAGATAAAAGCATTATAAAGTATCATGACTAATAATACGCCGACCAGCAGTCCCCAAAGCAAATCTCTTGTAAGCTTTGTTTCTGCAATATGCTGGGGAGTACCTAATTCCAATGGTAAAACCATTTGTTCGTCACTCCTTACTTTGAGGTAAAATGTTGATGTACTGTCCTTTGGGATGATCGCATCGAAAATAAAGTCCTGGTGCTTATACTTTCTTTGCTTAAAAGCATTCTGGTCGCTTAATGCGGTAACACCAAACGTGTTGTGCAAAGGGTAATAAAATTCGCAGATATCCAAAGTAGGGTACCCCAGGCTTAGTAGCAATTGTTTTGCAGTGCTTTTATTATTAATGGTAAAACGGAGCCAAAAAACCGATTTGCTGAGTTGCAAATTAGGAACCTGCATTGTCGACTTTATAAATTTGGATGATTTGAGCACCGAATTGAAGTCGAGCGTACCGGTATTATCTTCAAGCACATAAACACTTTTTCCGATAACTTGATTTTCGCCTTTAAACACAATGGTCTGCTGAGCAAACGTGCTGGTTAGGCAAATAAGTTGGAGAAATAAAAGGCAAAAGCAAATTTTTGTCATAGCAGTGGGTTTAGGCGCTCAGAAATATGAAGTTTCGCGACAACTAATTGGACGACTTATCCTTAATGATTTCATCCAGATCTACATAGTATCTTCCTGAATCGTGAAATTGATCCAATAAGATACGGCGGCTAATATCAGTAGTGGCGGCTCCTCCTAAGGTTACAGAAGATGCTAATTGTGGCCAGGTATTGATCGTTTTTTTAACCTCGAGCATTGACAGCTTTAACTTGGCCGACATGGTGTCGGCGCCAACCATTCTCAGGATATAAGGAATTTTCTGCTGATTTGTAAGATTCTTAATACTGTCGGGATCAAGCCCATCGGCCAGGCCATGCAGAATGGGTCTATCAGGCTCCAGGTCGAAGCGCTCGATGTCTAACATGCCACGGTCGTTTGTATCCATAACTACCGGTATTTTAAGCTCACGGGCTTTAAAACGGCTTCCAATTTTCACGTCCAGGCCATCACAAACCTCAACAAATAAATCCAGCCTCCCGCCATCCAGGAAAAAGGCATTCATATTGCCATCATGCAAACCGTCGCTAAAGATCTTTACCGTCAAAAAAGGATCTATTTCCAGGATCTCTCTAGCAGCAATAACAGTTTTATTAAGCCCGAGGTGTTGTGTTCCTGTCCTGATCCGATTCAGATTGCTGAGCTCGGCAGTGTCAAAATCTGCTAACCGCAACTCGCCACAGATTCTTTCCATTGCAATTGTTAGCGCAATAGAATGGCCAACTGACAATCCTACAATCCCTATTTTCTTTGTTTTGAGCGTATTTTGTTCAGCAGTTGTTATCTTATTTCTGTTTCTGTTAGTGCGTACTTCAATAAATTCGTCTTCATCTAACAAGTGTACCAACCTGCGGTTCCATGGGTAATATACCCATACCCCATATTCCTGTATATCTTTGCCGTTCAAATGTCGGTCAATAAGCCCGGCATAATCCGCATCCTCAATCGTTATAGCGGGGTTTCTGCACTTTACCAATTCCTGCAGCTGACCATACATTTCATCGCAAACAAAAGCAACCTGCGACGTTTCAAACAATCTGGTAAAGATTGATTTATCCTGATCCTTAGTTATCCTGAGTATAGTAGGTTGATATACCAGTTTCGCGTCACTAAATTCCTTTAAATAGTCTTTTAAGATCTCCATAATTAACTCTATTTAGCTACACTGCCAAAACTATGCTCCATTAAAACGGTTGATTGGATGGCGTGCGCTAAATCCCAATGATCAAGTTTAGGGATTTGAACTTTAAAATCAATGCTTATTTCTCTTTTTTTTGATTCCGCAAGCTTTACGCCGTTGGGGGCCAATCTTAATTTTGAGATCAGGTCGTGATCATCTATATCGGCTTCACTTAAATCAGAAATATCTTTTAAGATCATAGCAGTAGCAATCAAATCCATTTTTGGATAGTAAAAGGTTCCTTTATTACCGATGCTTTCAATGAGCCTCATTCCACAATTAAAAACAGGTTTTACGGTATACGGGGCACACAATGCAAAGAGCGAACGGATACCTAGTTGAGATGATATTGCTATCAGTGTGCGTATGAGCAGTGGAGTTCCAATCCCATATCCGGCCAGCGTTTGCGAATTCCACAACCCGCATATTTCTCCGGTGCCATAACGAGCGTGATTTGCAACCAATTCGTGAATGCCCTGGTCCAGCGACCCGGTGGCCTGCTCAATGGGCAATGCCTCCGTTCCCCCGGCTACATGAAGCCTGCCGCCGCCAAAAACTTGTCTTTTATCCATCGATTCCACGATGATGACAAATGCATTTGGATTTTGTGCCCATCCGTTTTTAGATGATGTAACCTTTGTTACTCCTATGCTGGTTAATACCTCGGTATGCCCCTTGATAAATAATTCACAAGTTTCCGGTTCTTCGATAGCTCTGAACGCTCTTATCCTCACTTCCGGTCCTTGTCCCCCTACAACTCCTGTCATTGATGAAAATTCTCTGAAATATTATAATGTCAAAGTTACCGAATAAGATGGCCCCAATTCTTTATAATTAAAAAAATGAGCTTATATCAACTATAGATCCGTTTTTTTTAAAACTTATTATAGTCTTACTATAAAACTTTGCTATCAAAGCTTATGAATAAATGTATTCCATCTTGAGCCCAAAATACCTCAACAATTCTTTTTCGTCAGCAACCGCCGGGCATAGTGGCTGTTCTGCATCGAAAACTACCATATCAGCACTTGTTGCAGCGCTAGAAAATGGCGTAAAACAATATCTAATGATTAACTTTACAGGAGAAATCATGAATAATTCCATATGAATAAAAAGAAAATAAATGTGCTTTATGTGGATGATGAAGCGAATAACCTTTTTTCATTCAAAGCTACCTTCCGGATTAAACATCATGTATTGACTGCATTAAGTGGAGACGAAGCGCTTAAAATACTGGCAAATAATGAGATCGACGTTATTATTACCGACCAACGTATGCCAGAGATGACAGGTGTAGAATTTTTAGAAAAGGTTGTAAAGGAATTTCCGGATCCTATGCGCATACTGCTAACTGGATTTTCTGACATGACCGCCGTGATTGATGCGGTTAACAAAGGGAAAATATTCCATTACCTGGCAAAACCATGGAATGAAGAGGAACTGGACAACAGTATTAACGCAGCCTACCTTAAATACGTTGAAAAGGCAGAACTAAAAGACACTAACGAAAAGCTGGAAGAATCTAATGATCAATTGGAATTTTTGTTGAGGCAAAGGCTCCTTTCCTGATTTCAGTTAGCCATTAATTTAGTTTCACAGCAATACGATGGATACTATTGTACCATCAGGTCCAAAAGATTGGGCAGGCCAGAAATTAAACGCCGTTTGATTGCGTTTTGTAAGGATCAATCAACCATTGGGCAAACTTAGTATTGATAAAATATCGAAAAAGGTTACATCCTAGCCACAAACCCACCGCTTGGACGTAGCTTTATGGTCAATACAGTCTTATTACTTACCATCTGTTCTTTCCGGTAAACGCTAGTATTTGTTTCGCCATCATAAATTAAGCTGGCTTTAATTTGGCTGGTTAAAAAGTCAAGTGGTATTTTTACTTCCTGTTCGGTGGCACCATTCATTACGCCAATCCACCAGGTATTGCCTTTGCGGCGGGCAAAAGCGGCTATATCGCCCAGGCTGGTGCAGCTCAATACGCGGGTTTCGTCCCAGGTAGTTGGTATCTGCTGAAACAAATCGAAAATGGGGCTATCCAAATAAAACTGGTATTGATCGGCAAAATGGGTTATCGGCGACAGGTATACAATTGTTTGTGCAAACTCATGCGGCCAGGTAAATTTTGTGCTGGCCAATTCCTTAGGATTTAATATTACTGATGTAAAATCTGCCGGGCCCGTCAATAAACGGGTAAACGGCACAGTGACATCATGCTGTGGCGGCATAACCCGGCTGTAACGGGTCATATGGTATTCGTTCCCTCGTATCGCTTCGCGTGTAATATCATTAGGAAAAGTGCGCCGCAAGCCGGTAGGTTTTACACTGCCATGAAAGTTGAGGAGCAAATGCAGGTCGGCACATTCTTGTTGGGTTTCAGCGTACCATTGCATAATTTCGGCTGTGGCATCAGGTATAAAATCTATTTTAATACCCGATGCTCCCAAAGCCTTAATTTTTTGAAGATAGGCCTGGCGCTCGGGCGCTTTCCTAAACTCCTTTGAATCAACCCAAACAATTGATTTTACACCTACTGTTTTGCCATAGTCTATTACTTCTTTTAACAATTGCCATTGGTCCTTATTGTCCTGTTTCCAATTGCGCCAACCATCATCAACCAAATAATACTCCCATTTTAGTTTAGCAGCTGCATCATACCATTTTTTCTGATCATCCAGTTTTGGCTCGCCAACGCTCCACCATTGCCATAAACTACGTCCCGGTTTAACCCATGAAAAATCTGAACCCTTTGCAGGCGGCGGGCAAAGGTTGGTTATAAGATCTGAATTCACCAACTGGTTCAACGACCCGGCTACCAAAGTGGTGCGCCATGGCGAAACCGGCTTGCCTTTATAGGTGCCTTTTAAAATAGCAGTACCAGGTTTTATTTCCCAACCTGATTGAGCGAAAGGATAATTTACGCTCAGCACATTGCCCGCACGCACAAATGCCATATCCGAAAAATTCTCGCAATCAGCTTCTGATATTGATACATAGTAACCATTGGTTTGAAAAGTAATCGGCCCCATAATGGTTTTTCCTTCGGTAACATGATCAAGAGGGGTCACGTAATTTAGGCCTTCATAGCTTTGCGAGTAATCGGCCCAGGCAATTTTAGCAATGTTATCTGGTAAGGTCCAAGCAGTATGTTCGCTATTAATATGTTTCGCGTCGGTCGGAAGCGTATAACGGATAGCCACACCATCATCATAAACCCTAACGATCAGGCTGAATTTTCTACCCGAAGTAGTTACAGGTATCTCCGCCTCATTAGCACGGTTATGCGCTGCTGTGTGGTTACCAATAATAGCATAATCTTCATTGATCTTGCTTAAAACTGCGGCTCCTGTTATACGTGCATTATCGCCCAGGTCGGTACTATCAACTACCAAACCTAAAGCTGACGATTTAATAATAGTAGTATTTCCTAACTTAATAGCGTAAGCTAATTTTTTGTCGGCTGTATTTACAGTTAGTGTTAATCGTTTGTTTGGGCTGCTAAATACAACTGATTGCTTTTGACAATAGGCGTACTTTGCTGAAGTTAACAGTAAAAACAAAGCGAAAAAATTTAGATACTTCATCAATAATTTATTTGAAAATTTTAAAATCCTGGTACATTATATTTCATTCATTATTTGGTTGCAAAAGTGGCTGCATAGCCACATTTCGTTTTAACCGTTTTAGCATTTATTCCTATAACAGAAATAGGAGCTATTGTGCTGTGATTATTAAAAGTTACCCGTAGTTGGTGAAGTGCCAAGCAGACCTACCTTTTTAAAGATTTGGCATCTTGAAACGGAAATAATCAATTGATTATTTTTCTTTTATTAAGGTGTTTTTTTACCATAAACCTATCATTTAAAACGTAAATAGAAAAATCTCATTTTTACTAATTGAAGTCCTTCGGTAAACGCCTCGTCTTAAATTCTTTACCTAATGTGCATCTTTCGAAATAATTGTAAAACCACGCTTCTTTTTAATTCTCAGTTTTTAAATTGAATTAAAAACAAGGCTTTTTTTCTTTTCATTCTTTTGTTAAAACGGCCTCACTTAATTTTTTAAATAAGTGAGGCCTTGGTTATAGTTGATTAAGCGTACGAATTGCGCTATAATTCCAGGTGTTTTATTTGGAATTTAAATGCGCATTTTGACGACATTGACTTAGTAACCTGGGTTCTGCTTTAATAATGGATCAATTGTTAAATCATTTTGCGGAATTGGGAAGAGATAATTTTTGGTAGGATCGAAAATGATGAGGGGAGGGCTATTCCCCGGAAGCTTTACTTTTGGAATTACCTGTTCGGCAATTCGCCACCTTATTAAATCGTCGTATCGATTGCCTTCAAAAGCCAGTTCAATTCTTCGTTCATGGCGGATAAAGTCTCTTAGTGCAGCTTGGTTTCCATATATAGACTGATCAACATTAGGCATTTTTACCCTTGTCCTGATTTGATTTAATACGGCGAAGATCGAAGGATCAGGGCCCGATAATTCATTTTTTGCCTCTGCATACATCAATAAAACATCCGCGTAACGAATGTGGATAATATTTTCATCACGGTCATTTGTATGGCTATATCCCATAGGAAATAATGTAGAGTCGATATATTTCACCATTTGGTAACCGGTTTTAGAAGTATTACCGTCATGCGTAACCAGGCTCCCATCCGGGTTGTACCACGGTTGATCAGATCCCCGTAAACTTGCTTTTAGGCGAGAATCACGATTAACATATTGTTTAGCTCTTGTATACCCTGAAGTAGGGTCGGTAATCAGTTTTCCATCAGCAGTTTCATAACTATCTACCATCTCCTGGAAGGGGTCTATCGCTTGCCACCAGCCAATTTCAAGATCTAAACCATTTGTTTCCTGCTGGTCATTAGGCGCCTTATAATTGGTAGAGAATATGATCTCGGGGTTATTGTCCTGGTTTTTTCTAAAAAACAGACCTGTATAATCGGCATACAGGCTAAATTTCCCGCCGGTAATAACCTGATTAGTTAAAGCAACTGCATTGGTCCAATCTTGGTTGAAGAGCGCCACCTTAGCTTTTAGCGCAAGGGCCGAGCCTTTCACCACGTGTCCATTAAAAGCAGCGTCAGGGAGGTTGGCAATAGCAAAGTCTAAATCATTGTTTATAAAAGTTAACACCTGAGCTTTTGGAGTTTTGGCTACAGGAGCTGTGGCCTGGCTAAGAGTTGCGCCTTTGTCATACAAAATCACATCACCAAAGCGATTAACCAAATTTGCATAAAAGAACGCTCGTAAAAAGCGCACCTCTGCAAAGTATTGGTTCTTGGTTGCCTCATCCATTGCTATAGGCGTAACATTGGTTAGGTAAAGATTACACTGTGCTATACCGGCATAATTGGCATTCCATACGGTATTTACGGCACCATTGGTGGTTGCATAGTTTCCAAGTTGTATGTTGTTGGCATCATAATTATTAAAGTTTGCATAGGCATTATCGGTGAAGCAATCCTGATAAACTTTGCCTGCACCATTAAAGCCTTTTTTTAAGGAGGCATAAACTCCTGTTAAACCTTGTTGGGCGTCGGCCGCAGTTTTATAAAAAATAGCAGTAGATATCTGGTCCTGGGGTTGTGTGTCTAAAAATCCCTTTTTGCAAGATGACACAGCCATCATCGAGACTAAAAGAAACAATACTACTGGATGTTTAAATATTTTTTTCATGATGTTTTTATTAAAGTGTTACATTCAAGCCTGCGGTAAACATGCGTATCTGAGGATAGGCAGCATAATTGCTTGTGGCTCCGTATGCACCTGATCCTGACTGGCTAACTGGCCCTGTCTGTAATCGCTCAGGATCGCCCGGAAACTTTGTGAAAGTGAAAAGGTTATCCGCGGAGATAAATACTGACGCATTTTTTAAAAACAATCTTTTTGCCAGATCGGACATTAAATGATAAGTTAAGCGCACATTTTTTAGGCGGAGAAAGGAAGCATCTTTTAAATAATAGGTTGAATTTTGACTTGTATTAGGTGCATAGCCTGAATTGCCATTGTAATCGAAAATAGCAGGCACCGTTTGAGAATGATTTTCAGGTGTCCAGGCATTTCTGAAGAATGTTGGCGGAGCTCCGCCCTGCCTGAACGGGTCAATACCCCAGCCTTGTACATAGTGTTGTACCCCCTGTACTCCTTGCCAAAAAGTACTAAGGTCCCAGTTTTTATAACCGAAATTAACCCTGAATGAATAGGTGTAATCAGGAAAGGCACCTTTAATAATTTGCCTGTCATTAGCATCTATTTTATTGTCACCGTTGGTGTCTTCAAATTTCAAATCGCCGGGTTTTGGACTGGCAAAAGTCTCCTTGGGTGAATTATTGACCTCATCTTGCGAATTATAGATGCCCGTCCACTTTAACATATAAAATGAGCCATAAGGTAGTCCAACTTTGTTCATATACATACCTTGATCCTGTGTTCCGTTAGCCAGATATAGAATCTTGTTCCGGTTAAGTGAAAATATTACGTTAACCGAATATCTGAAGTCATTTCCGATATGATTAGCGTGACCCAGATCAAGTTCAAAACCCCTGTTCCGTACAGTTCCTGCATTTGTAACCGGTGCATTTAATCCAACAGCTGCCAGCACATTTGGTGTAAACAAAATGCCAGATGTTTTTTTGTTGTAATAATCGGCGGTAGCGGTAAACAGTCCTTGTTTGATACTTAAATCAAAGCCAATGTCGGTATTGTCCGTTTTTTCCCACTCGATATCGGGATTGTTTAGGTTTTGCTGATTAACCCCCTGAACAGGTCCGGAACTTGTAAAAGAGTACTGGGTTACATTTAGTAAGGCCTGATATGGGTAATAGCCAATATTCTGGTTACCCAATCTGCCATAAGAGGCGCGTATTTTTAAATTATCAAGCCATGTTAGCGGTTTCATGAACTCTTCTTCTGATAAGCGCCAGCCAATAGAGGCAGCCGGAAAGAAGCCCCAACGCTTGGATGAAGAAATCCTGGAGGTGCCGTCATCGCGACCATCTAACTGAAGTAAATATTTTCCTTTATAATCATAGTTAATTTGTCCAAAAAATGATTGCAATGCGTACTGGTATTGGTCGCCACTAAGGCTCTGACCTGTTACCGAACCTGCATTAAGCTGCGTTAATTGATTATTGGGGAAAGAGGTTCTTTGTCCGGATAAATATTGTTGGGTATAAGTTTCAACGCTGGCCCCCGCCAAAAAATTTAAATGATGATTAGTTGCTATGCTGGTTTTATAATTTAAAGTGGAATACGCATTTGCATACAATTGGCGCGTATCTCCATTAAAAACGCCTAAGCTTGTCGGGCTGCCGTTATCTATTACGCTATAATTGCCACTAGCGTCTGGTTGAAAACTGTATTGATTTAGAGCAAATTGGTTATCATTCAGAAACTGATCGTTATAATTATAGGCACCTTTTACTAACCAGGTAAGTCCTTTAGTTATATTAGCCTCCAGATATGTTTGAGCTCTTACCTCATAATTATTGGTTACCCTGCCACCACTGTTTAAAACATATTCAATACTGCGGTTATGGCCCGCGTTGTTATTGGAATAATCGGTTTTGGCGATCCTGTTGCTGCCATCCGTTAAATATGGTGCATATGTTGGGCCAGATCCGTAAATCAGGAGTATCAGTTGATCATTGCCCAGAACAGGTTCGGAAATATCCTGTTTGTTCAATGCTACTGTTCCACCTACTTTAAATGTTTTATTAATCTTTGAATCCAGGCTTAATAATAAATTATAACGTTTACTCGCGGTACCCTTTACAGTTCCATTCTGCTGCAAATAGCCGGCTGCTATGTTAAACGTGGTATTTTCATTTCCGCCACTAATACTTACGTGATGGTTTTGTGAAAACGCGTTTTTAATGTAATGATCTATATAATTATAATTGGGATACTGGGCGCTGTTGGCCGGCGCATTTTTATAGGCATCTATTTGGGCTTGGGTATAAACAGGTGTACTATTAGTGCCATTATGGACCCTCGCCTGATTATACATAGTCATATACTCGGCCGAATTCCATATCAAATCTGGCAGGCTGATGGCTTGGTTTATTGAAAGATCAGTATTGTAATTGATGGTGGTAGTTCCAGGCTTGCCGCGCTTGGTAGTAACTAGTATTACACCGTTTGCTGCCCGGTTGCCATAAATAGAGGCAGAAGCAGCGTCTTTCAATACGCTTACAGATTCGATATCATTTCCGGCAATGGAATTTAAGTTGGTTACAATTACTCCATCTACTAATATCAAAGGCGCGCTACCTGCCCCGAATGAACCCATTCCGCGGATCTGAAGATTAGGTGCGTCTTTACCTGGTTGTCCTGAGCCTTGTACCGCATCCAGACCGGCTACTGTTCCGGATAAAAGGTTAGCTGCGTTTGACGTTGATCTTTGATTAAGCACCGCCCCGCTTACTGAGGCCACAGAACCAGTAAGGTCGACTTTCTTTTGTGTGCCGTAACCTACTACCACTACCTCGTTGAGGCTTTTATTTTCGGGCTTTAACTGAATATTTACGGTTGTTTGCCCGTTTAAACGATACTCCCTGCTGCCATAGCCAGTATAAGAAAATATAAGGGTGCCGGTGTTATCTGGGGCGGTAATAGAAAAGACGCCTTGCGCATTGGTACTGGCCGCGGTATTGGTTCCTTTTAGTTTCACTACTACGCCGGGCAACCCCTGCCCGTTTTCATCAGTAACTTTACCAGTAACTACTACTAAGGTAACAGATGCATTGCTGGATAACGCAATGCTGGTAAAGAAAATAAGGAGCATTAACTGGCTACATGATCTTTTTAGGATTTTGCGCCAGGAAATATTTTTTTTTAAATTAAAACTCATATACTAGGATGTTTTATTTGGTTAAAAATGAGACAATAATCCCCCTCTGCACCTTATTTAAAAGGTGGCATAGATATCTGTAGAGGACTGGTTAGGAGAATGTTAGAACCACGTTCTCGATCTTTGAAGATTTTTGGTTGTTATTTTATCATAAGCAAATTTTTAGGTTTAACAATAATTGGTTGGTTATTAACAATGACCTCTGAACTTAGTCTTCTCATCTCATCCAGAGAACAGCAACTTTTAACGTATGCCTTGCACAAGTTTTAACTTATAAATGCCCAAGGTTTGTTATTTACAAAAGCTAAACAAATTGGCTATGGTTTGCTGAATTGGTAGACAAATTTAACTTAAGGAGCTTGTTGAAAATAGCACTTAAATAGACTTCTTTTTATACAAATCAGACATTTGGGTAGGTTGATAATGATTATTCACCTAATTTTCTGATGTTTGATTTTTAATTAGCAAATGAACAAAAGAGTTTTAAGGCATACTTTTTCCATGCTAAATGTAGATCGTGTCAAGCTCGGTGAAAAGTGGAACTACCGAAATGTAATTAGCCCTTACTACCGGATCTACTACATTGATGAAGGTGCCGGAGAAATTTCCGATGTTAAAACGGTATTGCAATTGGAGCCTGGCTATCTGTATATTATACCAAGTTTTACTTTATGCAATCTCTGTTGCCTAAGTCACATGAGCCAATACTTTATACAATTCTTTGAAGAATCGCCAGATGGGATTTCTTTATTTGCGGGTAACAGGTCAATGATGAAAGTTAAAGCCACGGAAGTTGATGTTAAAAATTTTGCCCGCTTATTGGTTATTAATCCTGGTAGGGGGATCAACCGGTCAGACAATCCCAAAATTTACGAAAAAGACATTTTCTATAAAGAATACCAAGAGCTTAATAACCGGCAAAGCATGGCTACCTTTCTTGAAACGCAAGGAATTATTTTGCAACTGATCTCACGGTTTTTCACGAGCGGGATTTTCAAACAACAGGAATCTGGTCATATTCCTATGAAGATCATGGAAGCAATCAGCTACATATCCTTAAACCTAAAGAATGAGTTATCGGTTAAACTGCTTGCAGAACGAGCCAATCAGCATACGGATTACTTTTCCCGGTTATTCCAGCAATACACAGGAGAACGACCAATTAATTACATACATGAGAAGAGAATAGAAAGGGCGCAGTACCTAATGGTGGCCACCCAAATGACTTTGTCACAAATTGCGACGCATACAGGTTTCGATAATGTTTTCTATTTTTCTAAAGTATTTAAAAAGGTAACGGGGTTTTCACCCCGGCAATATCAACTACAATTAGATCATACAAATAGTTAATATAACAACGTTTTAATTTACCTATTTGGTATAGTGACATAATCATATCCTTCATGATTGGAAACAGTAGAACAGTACAAGCTTGCCCTGGAATTGGGTTATATATTAAAAGATTGTGCGCGTATAAACGGCCATATACTTATTAAATAGGATCGGAGGTATCGTAGCTGGGCTTAATCTATAAAAAAAGGCTTCTAGAGTTTACTCTAAAAGCCTTCTTACTATTTTGGGTGGAGAATATCGGAGTCGAACCGATGACCTCTTGCATGCCATAACCATTTTTGCTAAATTCAATAGTATTCAAATTTATTCAAATAATTCATAATCAGTTATTTACGAAAATTTATTTTTCAAATCACTTCATATTTTGAGCTATTTTTCCGACTTTAGTATTACCTAAGTATTACCTAAAAGGGCACTTTTAGTATTACCTATTATACTTAGAAACATAGGAAAGTGATGGAGATATTAAAAAAAGTAGTTCTTTGGACCTACAAGCAGCCAGTTAACGGGGTGTATGAGATTCGGATCAGACTTACCCTTCATAAAGAGCAAAAGTACTTTAACGTTGGCCATTCCTGCTCTCTTGATAACTGGGATGAAGTAGCCGGCGCACCCGTACCGGGAAGTCCCGATTATCGGGCGATCACCCGTAAAATCGAAGACTTTTTGGACGAGGTTGATTTCGAAATTAAACTCATGAAAAAAAATGGTCATGAATATATTTCGTTGTCGGAGTTGATATCGAGAGTAAAGAAATATGATCAGCCGGTAGTAGCTGCAAAGATCTATGCATTATCTGAACATATTGAAGCCGAATTGCGGGCAGCGGACAAGATCGGGTATGCTGATACCTTTCACAATAACAGGGAATACGTCCTGAAAAAAGTTTTCGGTGAAAAAGACAGGTCCTTTGTCAGCTTTAACAAAGCCGATTTCAGGCTGATGGAAGACCATCTTACTGAGCTGGAATTAAAGCCAACCACTATGAGTGCTTATTTGCGTACCTTTTATCGTGTTTGGAATATCGCCATTAAAGAAGGGATGTGCCCTAAAGATCACCATCCCAGTAAGACCATTAAGTTTAAACCCTATAAAAAATATAAGACAAGCAAGCGGGCTCTTTCCGCGGCTGATATGAAGCTGATCGAAAGCTATGAGGCAGACTACACTTCCAGGGTTTATAGGAATCAGCAGATATTCCTTTTCAGCTATTACTGCCGTGGCATCAATTATAATGATATGGTGAAGCTAAAAGAGAAAAATTTCAATGGCGACATACTGAACTATAAAAGGAGCAAGAATGGCCGGTATTATGATTTTAAAATGCATTCCAAAGCCAAAGCAATCTTAGATATTTTCAGAAACTATCCGCTTCAAAGTAACGGCGGGTATGTTTTTCCGATCTTAATGGCTGAACATGATTCGGCTGCAAAGATTGATGCCCGGGTGGATAGTGGTTTAAAAGACTTGAACGAAGACCTGAAGGTGATCAAAGATGCTAAAAATATAGATCGCCATGTAACCTCCTATGTCGCCAGACACTCCTTTGCGACTAATCTTAAACACAAAAAAGTTGATATCAGCATTATTCAAGAGGCTATGGGGCATGAAACAGAAGAAATGACCAGGACTTATTTAGAAGAATATGATGATGAGTTGGTTTCGAGCAGTATTGAGGATGCGTTGGATTAAAATACATTCCAAAAAGCTTTGAAAGCCCTGCTTTGCGAAATACTAACACTGTTGACATCGTATCCAGTTCTTTATTTGGTGGAAACCTTTTCAAGTTTACGGCATTGCTGTGTTGAGCCATCAATCTGCAGGCAAGATAATGAAGCCAAGGCCCGACTCAACAAAGTTTATAATGCCATCGAGCGAATTGGGCACAGTGCCCTTACAATGGATAATGACTTTAGATTTAACCTTATCAAGATAATCAGTAGATAATTGCCAATCGAGTCATAGGAGAACTGCTTTACATAACTTATATTTACAAACTACCTCTGCATTTGAGACTAGAGCTTCTTGGCCAATTTGGGTTAATTGAAAGACTTGTAGTATAGTTGGATAAGTATTTTTGCCACTAATCGGAAAACAGATTGTATAAGAAAAAAAAATGAAAACGATTGGTATTATTGGTGGCTTAGCCAAAGTTTACCACTGTTTACTTTAAAGCGCTCCACGATGGAATTCAGACGCAAACCGTTTAGCAACATCACGGTAAAATAATTATATTCTCGTTGATGGAGGATACAGTTGGCAATTTTGCCAAAAACGAAATCGGGTTGCACAGGTTAATATAGTTGCCGATGCCGCCCTATCATAGGTGTAAGTATGATCGAATAGGTTTTCTTAATATAGTTTGGTGACATACCCTCAATTACATAAATAAATACTAATTCAAATTCCTACCAAAAAGAAGTAGAGTGTTGAGACACTGTCGAAAAATAGCCAATTTAGAAGGAGTTGGGTATTATTGACTTTAATCAACTTGTTTCGAAATACCAGACCGATAATTCCATAAAACTTCGACCATGTTAATTTATCGATTTTGAAGTGCAATTTCTTAATTCCCAACACAATCTGATGGTCCAAAGCGTAGGGAATTTCCTAGTCAAGCCTCCAGGAATAGCGACCTATCCAGTCCTTAACGGTAATAGTCAGTTTAATAAAACCGGGTAATTGGCGTACCCTTTGGCACGCGATATATACATATGGTGGTGAAATCGGTGGGTTTAATTTCGCTCCGTGATGATGCGTTGTTCCAGATCGGGATTTGCTAACAACGCCTGGCTGAAGGCAATGAGGTCAGCATCCCCTTAGTTCAGCTTAACTCCGTTTGTTGGCATTAAAGGTGCTACAATAAATAATTGTCCCTTCAAGTTCGGAACAGATAGCTACTAGAGTTTGTGCAGGCATGTGGGGATTTACATGCCTGAATAAAATTTCAAGTCCAGTAGAAAAATCCCAGTTTAATGGTTTTGACAGGCGTTTGCTATCTCTGTTGTCTGGTTTAGACTGTACTATTCATTACGCTTACCGTAATAAATCACCTTTTGAAAATAGAGGTCTGTTTTGCATCTGTCAGCCAATTTATGTTAAACGGACTCAGAATATCCAAATTCGCCATATTCCACATAGGGTTCACTCACATTGTATGTTCCGTATTATTCAGGTTTAACCATCACGTCGAACATCCTTATTATAGGTTTACTTGATCAGTAAAAGGTGTGAATTATGTAACTTAATAAAGTTATTATGTAATAGATGCAAAAGAGAATCTTTCACATTTGTAGTAGTCGTTTTATACCTAAATCCATTAAAAAATGCTTCACCTATTTAAACACTCTACTATGAAAAAGTTATTTGAATCAATTCTTTTATCCGCTGCGTTCCTATTGTGTGTCGATGCAGCTTTCGCTCAGGCTACTGCTACGGCAATTGCATCTGCTACCATCGTAACGCCCATTAGTATTACCAAGACTTTCGATATGGACTTTGGTAATATCGCAACCGACGGTACTGTAGGTACCGTCGTTCTATCACCGGAAAGTACGCGCTCTATAACTGGAGGAACAACACTGCCTGCAACTGCAGGAACGGTGACCGCAGCCTCCTTTGATGTTACCGGATCTGACTTATATACATATGCTATCACCTTACCGGCCTCAGTAACAATTACCAGCGGCGTAAATAATATGACAGTTGACACCTTTACAAGTACGCCTTTACTTACTGGCGCGTTTACAGCAGGCGCGCAAACTTTGACGGTTGGAGCAACTTTAAATATCGGTGCTAGTCAATTAGCCGGTCTTTATACATCAGCCACGCCATTTACAATCATAGTTAATTACAATTAATCAATAATCGCACATCTTAACAAATATTCTATGAAAAATATAATAACCCAAACCAAAATGAATCCATTGTCAATGTTTTTGGCAATTTTAGTTGGGAATTTAATGATTTCTTCAATTGCATTGGCGCAAGGTAATTTAATTGTTATACCCCGCAGGGTAGTTTTTGAAGGGCCTAAAAAAACACAGGAGCTTAATCTGGCAAATACGGGAACAGACACTTCTAAATATCTTATCTCTGTTGTGGAATACAGAATGCGGACAGATGGATCCTTTGAAAGTATTGAGAAAGCCGACTCAGGCCAATATTTTGCCGACAAAAATATTCGATTTTTTCCCCGAAGTGTTGTATTAGCTCCCAATGAAGCGCAAACTATTAAAATACAAGTAGTTAATACCACTGGAATGAAAACTGGTGAGTACAGGTCACATTTGTTTTTCAGAGCCGTGCCAAATGCTAAACCTTTGGGAGAGCAAAATACAGACAAAAGTGTCAAAGCATTGTCTGTTCAACTTGTTCCATCCTTTGGGGTTGCGATTCCAGTAATAATACGGCTGGGCATAACTTCACGAACCGTAACCGTATCAAACTCTTCTGTTAAATTCACCAAGAAAGGTGTGCCCGAATTGAACGTCGAATTTAACCGTTCCGGTAATATATCCTCATACGGGGATATCACAGTGGATTATACATCACCCCAGGGTAAGGTAATACGGGTAGCCACTGCTAAAGGTTTTGCTATTTATACCCCTAATACAAAGAGAGATTTTAAAGTTAATTTAAATACTAGCCAAAACGTTAATTACCATACGGGTAAATTGCATATTATGTATACTACCCCCCCTTATGCAAAACCTGTTAGAATTACCGAATCAGATCTTAAATTAATCTAACTGAAGTCAGTCACTTCAGCCATCGTTGCTAATACAATAGTTGTTTTGGAAGAAGATGAAAAGAATGTATTATTGACCCGCCGGCTCCGTTTTAGTTTGCTCGGCGGGTTATTGTTACTTTTTACTATCAATTACGCTTATGCGCAAACTGTAAATAATACACCTGTTGCTTTGGCGGCATGTACGCCACCAGGTGCCCCAATTGTTTCCAGTCCTGTAAATTATTGTTTAAATGCGACTGCCACTAGGCTTACCGCCTCGGGAACAAATCTTATTTGGGGCGGAGCGCTGGTTGCAGGTTCGGTTGGAGGAGTTAGTAAATTAGCGACGACCAATTTCGTAGAAACTTTTTCCGCTAACAAGAAAACGAATTTTACAACTACAGCTGCCAATGTGACTATTTTATCAGTAGATTACGTTATTCCCCCATACCAATCGGTAAGTGGACTCGTACTATCTATTTTTAACAGTTCGGGGGTTGTCATCGCCACATCAAGTATTAACACTACGCAAACTGCCGCTGCTATCGCTGTAGCAATAACAAATACATTCAACTATGTAATAACTACACCGGGTAATTATAGCATTGGCTTGTCTGCAGGATTTGGTGTTATCGGGTCCGATAACCCCACCTTTCCGATAACAGAATCAACAGGTGCAATCAATATAACGAGTGTTTCCAGTGCGGGAACAAGATGTTATAACAACATCCAGTTTACAGTAGGGGTAGGCTCATCCATAGCGCCTATTCCCTCAACAGCAATTGCCGGCACAACCAATTATACAGTTACGCAAACTGTGGGTGGATGCGTTAGTTTGCCTGCTACAATAGCGGTTACGGTGAGTTCTCCAAACATTTCTCAAACACCAGTCACAAATCTTATCGCTGCGTATAATTTTAATGGTAGTGGCAATGACGCTACCGGAAATAACACCGGTACATTACAAAACGCGCCTGTTCAATCTGCGGATCGGTTTGGGAATGCCGGCAAGGCTTATACTTTTAATGGAAGCTCACAATACGTGTCGACCAAGAACAGTTATCTAAACCCGGGCGATTTTTCTTTGTCCATTTGGTTCAAGACAACATCTCAAACTGGAGGAAAGTTAATTGGATTTGGAAGAGAACAAACCGGATCCAGCGGACAGTTTGACCGGCATATTTATATGAATAACGTCGGTCAGATTTATTTTGGAGTTTATGCTACTGCTATCTTTACAATTAATTCTCCCTTAGCCTATAATGACGGCAACTGGCATCTGGCTACAGCCACTTTATCCGCTGCCGCGGGTATAATCTTATATATAGATGGCGTAAATGTTGCAAGTAATGCCAAAGCAACAACCGGAGAAAATTATACCGGATACTGGCGTTTAGGGTATGATAATTTAAGCGGGTGGACATCGGCGCCCAGTAGCTACTTTTTCAACGGATCTTTGGATGATGCCTTAATTTACACCAGAGCACTAAGTGCAACAGAAATTACGACTTTATACGCATCTCCTGATGGGGCAGGAAATAGTGGACCAGCTTGTAATGGTTCAGTTATCAGTCTTAGTGCCACCACCTTAAGCGGCGCTACCTATGCCTGGACAGGTCCGAATAGCTTTACGTCTACTTTGCAAAATCCCTCGTTTGTTTTTACAAATGCGTCTGAAGGCGTATATACATTGAAGGTTACAAGCCCGGGAGGCTGTTCGGCTACGGCTTATACCAGGGCATCTTCCACAACAAGTTCCGGGCAATGGACGGGGAATACCAGTGCGGATTGGGCGACTCCGGGCAATTGGTGCTCGGGAGTGGTACCATCTGCTTCAACCAACGTTACTATCACCTCCGGTGCTACCAGGATGCCTGTTATCACCACTAGTGTTGCCTGCAATAACCTTATTATTAATTCTGGCGCTTCCCTGTCTATCACCGGAACCGGAATTTTGAATACCGCAGGCTTGTTGACTAATAATGGCAGCATCGCAAACATTGGCACCATTAATTTTAACGGCTCAGCCGGGCAGCAAACTTTTTCGGGCGTATCCTCATTTTTTAATCTTACCATTAGCAACGTTAATGGCCTTTTGTTGCCCTCGGCCATTGTTATCAACAACAACATGGCAATAAATGCAGGTGTTCTAAACGCAAATAATTTCGCGGTAGCAATAAATGGAAGTTGGACAAACAGCAGCTCCGCTATTGCGTTTACAGCCGGGAGTGCAACGGTTACTTTCAGTGGAAGCGCTAGCCAAACGATAGGCGGAACATTTGGAACGACTTTTAATAATCTTACTATTGCAAGTTCAGCTGGTGCCGTTATTTTAAATACCAATATCCGGATCAATGGTAATCTTACTGTTTCTACAGGAACATTTGACCTGTCCACTTTTACGGCAAACCGCATAGCGCTTGGAGGGGTATTGTCAGTTGCCAATAACGGTCTCATCAGAATTGGAGGAACCAATAGCTTTCCCTTAAATTACGGAACGAACACCCTTGTAGTTGCCAGTACGGTAGAATATTACGGAACAAGCCAAGCTGTTTCTAACCAGGTGTACGGAAACCTGCTGTTAAGCAGCACCACGACCACTGCCCAAAAAGCCTTTCCCGGAACAGCGCTTTCAATTGTAGGCAATCTAAGCAGTACCGCAAATCCGGGAAGTACTTTGACGTTTACTGCTGGTTCAGCAATTACTATAGGGGGAAATGTGGCTATTGGCACTTCAACCACCTTCAATGGGGCAGGTTATCTATGTAATGTCAAAGGGAGTTGGGTTAATAGTGGAATTTTTAACGGCAATACCTCTACAATTACATTTACTGGCGCAGGCGCTTTTATTAGCGGCACAGGGACTCAAAATTTCAACAATCTTACTATCGCTGCCGGCCTGGTGCATTTTTCTTCGGGAAATATATCTTTAACTGGTAACCTGGCGACAACAGGACCGGGTTCGTTTATCCAGGATCCCGGTGAAACCTTATTGATGTCTGGAACCGGAACAACCATAAGCGGATCAGGCATTTCGTTGGAAAACCTCCAAATCAGTGGTGCCGTATCTACTACAAGTTCTTTTACACTTACAGGTAATTTAATCGTAAGCGGTGGATTTACGTCAACTACAGGCATAATTGTTTTCGCAGGAACTTCAAAAACTATCCAGGGTCCGGGGAACATCCTTTTCAGCACAATATCCATTACAGGCTCAGTTAGTACCAACGCCAATTTTTCAATTGCAACGGGCATCACTGTTACCGGAAGCTTTATTGCATCAGCGGGCATCGCTACGTTTACGGGCACTTCCACACTTAGCGGTATTGTTAATCTTTTTAATGTAAATATCAATGCCACCTCGCTGCAGTTATCGGCCAACTCAAATATGGGCATCGCAAGTGCCCTAACAATCACATCCGGCACGCTAAACGTTACCTCTTCAATACCCAACACGGTGAATTTCAACGGCGCCATAGCACAGAATATTAACAATATAAGTTATTATAATCTCACTCTGTCAAATGGCTTTAATAAAACAGCATTAGGTAACCTAACGGCAAATAACAGCATTACAATTGCATCCGGTACCAGTTTTGTTTCAGGACCTTATACCCACTCTATATATGCTGATTGGAACAACTATGGAAGTTTTAATGCAGGTACTGGTACCATCCAATTTCTTGGAAGCAGTAACAGCAATATAACTGGTTTAACCACTTTTAATATACTTACCGTAAATAGTGCAAACGCACCTATACAGGTCATTCTGAAAGCAAACGTATTTGCTGCAACAGTAAATATGTTACAGGGTACACTATTTACCGGGTTAAATACAATTACTATAACAACAACGAGGACTGGAAGCGGGATTATTTTAGGCAATATACAACGCACACACTTGTTCACAACAGGTGTAGCCTACGCTTTTGAAAGCCCGGCAAATACCATACTTTTTACCGCTGTATCAGGCGTAAATAATATTACTGTTTCTGTTTTTCAAGCTACCGTCACTGATTTTACGCAGGGAAGCTCCGTAAGCAGAGTTTATAATATCGCTGTTCCTAACGGCAATTATACCGCTACGCTTCGGCTACATTATGAAGACAGCGAATTGAACGGCAATAGTGAAACTGCTATAGGTTTGTGGAACTTTAATGGTACAATGTGGCTGCCGCTGGGTAAATCCGCCAACAGTATTTCGGCAAATTATGTAGAGCAAACCGGAATTACCAATATAAGTAACCGCTGGACGCTAGCCGCCACACCGAACGGTGTACAATGGAACGGGAGTGTAAGCTCTGACTGGAATACAGCAGCTAATTGGACCGCTTTTCTGGGGTCGCCTTCAACGCCGCCGTCCGTTAATGATGCCGCCTTAATTGGAAACGCTGCCTTTATTAATCAACCCGTGATTAGCACTGCGGTAAACGTCAAAAATGTAATATTTGGTACGGTTCAAAGCGTAAATTTGACTATTTCCGGTTCCGGCTCTCTTACTTCAGGTGATATTTTTGGCAACTGGTCCAATAATTTAACCCATGTTATCAATGCAAATAACCAAACAGTAATGGTTAACGGTAATTTGTCTTTAGGCGACGCAACAAGCGGTCATATTATTAATCTGAATATCGGTTCAGGGAACGTAACTGTAAGTGGTTCACTAACCCAATCGGGCGGGTCGGCGATCGTTTTTAGCGGTGCCGGAAACCTGATCCTCTCCAATAATTTTAATCATACCAGCGGCGCATTTATGCCGGGTGCCGGCACAGTAACTTACAAGGGCTCGACAGATCAGCACGTTGCCTCCGTCAGTTATAATAACCTCGTAGTTAACAAAACCGCAGGCAACACATCTATCGATAGTTCAATTAACGTTTTAGGTAATCTCAATCTTTTGGCCGGTAAACTTAATAATATAGCTACAGCTACCATAGCCGGTAATGTTGTGATTACGGCTGGCTCAACGATGCAAAATCTTGGTAATATTAATATTGGGGGCAACTGGTTAAATAACGGGACATTTACAGCAACAGGCTCAAGCGTAATCTTTGATGGTGCCGGAACACAAACTATTTCGGCAACTGCCTTCAATAATTTTACCATTAATAAACCCGTTGGCACTAGTGCAGTACTAATCGGCAATATACCTTTGGGCGGCAATTTGACAGTTGTATCTGGTACGCTGGATATCGGAACATTTGTTTGTGACAGAACTACAGCAGGTGGAACATTTTTGATGGATGATCAGGGTACGTTGATTGTCGGGGCTAATAATACACCAGTAAGTTTTAGCGCGGGTACTTTAACAAATTCCAGTACGCTAATTTTTAACGGTGTAAATGCGCAAAACATACCTGCTCCTTTTGCAGCCGGCAATATCGTTTTTCGAAACTCTGGTATTAAAACATTAACTTCTCCGATAGTAGTAAACGGAAATTTGACAATTGAAAATGGTGCTGGCTTTAATGCGGGTGCTAACCTGGTAACGCTGAGCGGAAACTGGATCAATAGCGGAACTTTCACACCTTCATCAAGCACGGTACTTTGCACAGGATCGGCTAAATCAATATCTGGCACTAATGTTTTTAACAAGTTTACCATAACAGGCAGTTATACCGTTTTAAATGATATTACTTACAACGGACTGCTAAACGTTACAAGTACAGGTTCGTTAATCGGAGGACCGACAATAAATACAACGGTGAACGGTGATTTCACGAATAGTGGGGTTTTAAACACGCTTGGCACTACTACGTTTACAGGCAATGTTTTGCAAACACTTAGTTTAATTAATGCAAAAACAACCGTTGCAGCCATAGTCAATTTCAATGGTTTTGTTTCGCCTGTTCTTAATTCAACATCTCCACCGCAATTCGGTTATCTGAATATCAATAACACCGCGGGCGTAAATCCAAGTGTAGGGTGGACTATTCTTTATAATTTAACGGTAGGGAGCGGTGCTGCATTTAATGGTGGAAGCTCTGTTCAAACCCTGTTAGGGTCGGTAACCAACAATGGTAAGATCACCAGCACAGGTAAATTCATTTTTTCGCCCTCAATTTCGGCCACACTCAATCTGGGCAGCAATTTTTCAAGCACAGGCACCGTGGTTTTTGACGGCTCAGGGCAAATAACAATTGCAGGGAACCCACTTTCCTTCCACGATGTAGAAATTGCCAATAAGAATGGAATATTACCTTCATCGGGATGGCTTATTACCAATAATCTAACGGTAGTTAAAGGTAGCACATTCAATGCCGGCGTCTATTCGTATAACGTTGGTGGTAATATTGCAAATTTGGGCGTTATCAATAGCGCAACATCGACCTTTATACTGAATGGTGCGAATTCTCAAAACATTTTTACCGCATCTAATTTCAATAACCTTACAATAAATAAATCAACCAACTCAGTAAAACTATCCTCTAATGCAGGCGTAAATGGCGTACTGAATTTTATTAAAGGAAGCATTCAAACAGGGGTGGATACGCTCATCCAATCCGCCTCAGGAACGGTCACCGGCGCTAGTCAAAAAACCGGTTGGGTATATGGTAAATTAATGAAAAATATTCCAACGGGCGCTGCCACCAAAAGCTATGAGATTGGTGATTCTGTTTACTTTACACCCGTCGCCATAACTTTTGCCAATGTTATAACTACGGGTAATCTTATCATGTCAACCCGGGCCAGCAACCATCCCAGTATTGGTAGTTCGACAATTAATGCTGCTGCAACAGTGAACCGATACTGGACCCTGGCCAACAAAGGAATTGCTTTTGATAAGTTCAATGTTACATTTAATTATGTGCCTGGCGACCTTGCTAAGGGTTTAAATACCAGTTCATTAAGTTTAGGTGAGATTAACAACGGGCTATGGGCCTATCCGGCCGTTACTTCCCGCACCGATACAAGTTTATCAGCAAGTTCCATTGCAACTTTCGGGGACTTTCAAATTGGAGTGTTACAGGCATCCGTAAAAACCTGGGATGGAGGCGCCCATACAATAAATTGGGGTGATGCAGCAAACTGGAATATTGATGGTGTTCCAACAGCAGCCGATGATGTGCAATTGGCAACAGGCGATATAATCACAATTAATGTGCCTGCCGTTGCGAAAAGTTTATTGATGAATAACGCCAATTTGCAAATAACAATTGATTCGGTGAGTTCACTCAATGTGTCTGGGGACCTCAAATTGATTGCTGGTACATTAAATACCAAATTAGCTTTTCCTATGGTTTCCGGATCGATCCTCATCTCTGGCGGAAGCGTAGGCTTTACCGGAAGCGGGCCGCAAGCTATTCCAGCTTATAATTATTTTAATCTGGTAAGCTCATCGTCCGGTAGCAGAACGCTTGCCGCAGGGGCGACCACCGGCGTTGCCGGCACGTTTATTCCCGGCAGGAATATTTATTCTATTACGGGTAGTACACTTAATTTTAACGGAACCGGCCTGCAAACAATATCTGCCTTTACCTACAACAATATTTTGGTTAGCAATAGTGGCGAAAAAACCTTGAGTGCCGATACCACAGGAGTTATTAATAATTTGATTATATCAGGGAGCGCCACGGTTAACGCAAATACAAATTTTTCTACTGTTAGTTACCGGGGATCTGCGCCTCAGACCTTAACACCACTAACTTATTACAATCTTGATATTAAAAGTTCTGCAACTGTTGCGCCGGTTAGTGATATTTTGGTTGCCAATAATTTAAGCGTCACCAGCGGGACATTTAACATCAATAACAGAATATTGAAAATTGGAGGCAGCACTTCTAGTAAAGGCATTTTTATAGCTGACAGTGCATCAATTTACATGAACGGTTCTGTTCGACAGACCATTGCGGCGGGTTCTTTTTTTAATAATTTAGCACAGAATCTTACAATTGACAATCTTGCAGGGGCAAATTTAGCAGGCCCATTAAACATTCGCGGAGTGCTGTTGGCTTCAAATGGTCAATTTAGTTCAGCGGGCTTTTTAACGCTTATTTCCACGCCTGCTCAAACCGCGCTTATTTCGGGTAGCGGAACCGGCAATGTATCTGGAATTGTGACAATGCAACGCTACCTAACCGCCGCTTATGGATATAAATATTTCAGTTCACCATTTGCTGATGCCAAGGTAGGTGGTTTTTCAAGCGCGGTAGATCTGAATGCTACGTTTCCAGATTTTTTTAACTATATCGAAAATCAGGCCACTACCGGTTTCACAAAATATGCTGATCCCGCCAATAGTTTGATACCCATGCAGGGGTATGCAGCTGATTTCGGATCAGATGTTACGCAGAAAACCGTTAGCTTGAAAGGTGTTGTTACCAACGGGGTAATTTCATCAGCATTGTACAACCATAACCAGCTTTACACAAAAGGTTTTAATTTAGTAGGTAATCCTTATCCTTCACCTATCAACTGGAATGCAGCCACAGGATGGGTTAAAACAAACATCGACGATGCAATTTATTATTTTGATTCCGGAAGGACTAGCCAGTACGAGGGCGCTTATAGCACGTTTGTCAACAATGTTTCCAGTGACGGGATTGCCGGAAATATTATCGCCTCATTACAGGGTTTCTTCGTGCATGTCAGCGATGGTGCTTATCCCGTAGGCGGTACCTTGTCAGCAAACAACAATGTAAGGGTTGATGATTTGTCGCCTGTCTTTCATAAATCTATTTTCGGCGTCGAAAAAAATAACCCGCAAATACTTTTGAGGCTGAGCGCCAGTTTTTCGGACGATGTATCATCGTCGGATCCATTAGTTGTGTATACTAATAACAATGCCGTAGCAACTTTTAACCGGGAATTAGATGCCATAAAACTGATGAACACCAATATGAAGCTGCCTAATTTTTATTCCGTGGGTAACGACGGCACGAAAAGGGTAATTAGTTCAATTGTTAACCTTGACACACTCACTGTTATTCCTTTAGGATTACAAACTGGCAAAGATGGAGCAGTTAATTTCAATTTACGTAATCAGGAACAGTGGCCCGCAGGTTTGAGCGTTTACCTGAATGATGCGACAGCAAATACTTACCAGGATTTGCAGCAAAACTCTCGTTATACGGTCAATTTGTCAAAAGGTATTTATGAAAATCGTTTTTTCTTAACCTTTAAAAAGCCCGTAGATGCCGGTAGACCAGTTGTCGAAACTGACATTTACAATTTATACATTTCAGACAAAATATTATTTGTTAAAATTAACTTGATTAATAGCCGGAACGGAAACTTGGTAGTCAGCAATGTATCAGGGCAGGTTATTTCAAGTAAACCAATTTCCGCAAATGGCGATTACATTGTAGATGGTGTTACCGCGAATTCGCTTTACATAGTCAGCTTTATAACCTCAAAAAAGGTGTATTCAAAAAAAATATTCTTGGTAAGCAGATGATAGAAAAAAATGGAAATAGCCCGGGTGCAATGCCCTTAAGATTTATTTTACTTGGGGTGCTGATCATGATGAGTTTATCGTCTTTGTCACAAACTCCTGAGAACCCACCACGTCCATTAACTTTATTCGTCAACCCGGCATTAAGTTTAAATTTTGGATCTTTTTATCAGGGTGCCTCAGGCGGAACTATTACTATTTATCCAAATGGGTTAAGATCTAGCACAGGCAGTGTAGTGCTCACCAATATGGGCTTTTCTTTTTCACCGGCGGTTTTTGAAGTTGATGCCGAACCGGGCACAATAGTGACGTTAAGCAATGGTCCTGATGTTAGTTTAACAGGCAGCAACGGCGGGTTTATGATATTGCATATAGGCAGTTCCGATCCTTCCAGTCCAATTGTAACTAGAGTAAAATCACCCGACAGAACCGAAATTCGAATTGGGGGTGTACTCACAGTGGCCAATCCCCTCGCAAATCCACCTGGTAATTACAGCGGCACTTTCTCTGTAATATTTATACAGCAATAATCATGTTATGCCAATCAATCAAAATTAAGCCGGCATTTTTAAGCTATGATTTTTCTAATAGAGGACACGGGCAACGATGCAAATTTTTTCCACTGGCAATTGTGTTTTTTTTGGGAATGGTTGCAATTCTGCCTGACCATGCAAAAGCGCAATCAATTGCAGATTACGATGAAGTTTCTGTTTCTTTAAATGTACAGCGGATAGGTGGAATCGAGATTCCTATACTGATCCGTGGGCAGTCAGCTTATTTGCCCATTGCTGCCATTTTTAATTACCTGCGCATTAAAAATACGCTTTCAGCAGGAAAGGATTCAGTGTCAGGATTTTTTATTCATCCCCAATCAATATTTCTAATTGATAAAACTCACAATAACATTCTTTACAACGGAAAAAAATTTCCGGTCAAACCAGGAGATTTGATCAGCACTTTCTCAGATCTTTATTTATCATCAAATTATTTTGGCCCAATCTTCGGACTGGATTGCACTTTTAATTTCCGCAATCTTTCAGTAAACCTAACTACCGTCTTGGATCTGCCGGTTTTTCGGGATATGCGCCTGGAGCTAATGCGAAGTAATATTTCAAAGCTAAAAGGGGAGTTTAAATCTGATACGGTGATTGCCCAAAGCCTTCCGATTTTTCGTGTGGGAATGGCCGATTATTCAGTCGTCTCAGAACTTGGTGCCTTGGGAAACGATGCCCGTTTGAGTGTTGGCCTCGGAGGGGTTATTGCGGGTGGTGAAACAAACGTTTTTTTGAATTACAATACCAATGAAAGGTTCAATGAGCAACAGCAAAACTATCTTTGGAGATTAGTAAACAACGATAATACGTTAATAAAACAGATTTCGGTGGGTAAAGTTAATGCACCAGCAATAGCATCAATTTATGCGCCTATCATAGGTGTTCAAGTAACAAATGCCCCCTCAACCTATCGGAAGTCTTTTGGCACTTACACACTCAGTAATCGCACTGAACCAAACTGGTTAGTTGAGTTATATGTTAACAACATCCTGATCAGCTATATCAAAGCCGATGCCGTTGGTTTCTATTCTTTCAGTGTTCCCCTTGTATACGGCGTCTCTATTATAAAACTTCGTTTTTACGGTCCTTATGGTGAAGAGCGGTCCAGCGAGCAAAATATATTAATTCCTTTTAAGTTTTTACCGCAAAATGAGTTTGAATATACAGCAACAGCCGGAATTGTAGACAATGTTAATTCCGGGTTTTATTCCAGGTTCAGCAGTAATTATGGTTTGACAAAAAAAATTACCATAGGGGGGGGGATGGAATATCTTTCCAGCATCAGCACAAGAAAAGAAATTCCTTTTTTCGACGCCTCGGTGCGTGTTTTGCCCAACCTATTGTTTTACGGAGAGTATGATTTTGGCGTTAAGTCAAAAGCCGGGCTGAGTTATAATTTGCCATCCGGCTTACAGTTAGAAGTAAATGACACCTGGTACACAAGGGGGCAAACGGCAATCAATAATTTGTATATTGAAGACCGCAATATTATACTTTCTTTTCCATTCAAAGCAAACGGTTTTGCTGCCTATTCAAGATTAACAATAGAACAAATCTTGTTGCCATTTAACACCTATACAAAAGCTGAATGGTTAATTTCCGGTATTTTTGGAAAGTTTATTTCCAGTTTAAATAATTATGCGCTTTTATTGAATAAAGGCAATCCTTATGTATACAGCCAACTTTCAATATCAACAAGAATTTTTAAAAATATTTCAGTCACACAACAAATCCAGTATGAATATGCAAAAAATAAAATTGCTGATGCTAAAACCGTATTTGAAAAGAGAATACTAAAAAACGGATATTTAGATATTTCTTACGAAAGGAACTTCTCCTCAAATATTAATAATTACGAATTGGGGCTACGATATAACTTCGCCGCTTTTCAAACTAAAAGTACATTCCGAAAAAGTAATCAGGCCCTCGGCTATTTTGAATCAATCAATGGCAGCCTTATTTACGACGATCAATCCGGTCATACTTTCTTTGACAGTAAAACCAGTGTTGGAAAAGCTGCAATTACGCTAATTCCTTATCTGGATTTAAACGGCAATAACCGTCATGACGCTGATGAACCAGGGGCACCCGGACTTAAAGTCACGGTTAACAGCGGGCGTCTAGCGCTTTCAACCGATACAACGTTTCGGATAACCGGAGTGATACCTTATGAAAATATTAATATTGAGTTAGACGGCTCCGGTTTTGATGAAATTTCATGGCAACTCCCTAAAAAAAAATATCTTGTTAAATGCCGGCCAAACTTTGTGGAACGGATCTACATCCCGGTTTTGGTTTTAGGGTTAGTATCAGGTAGGGTCATAACTGATGATAACGGCACTAAAACTGGAACAGGAAGGATATCAATCCAGTTTTTCGATAACAACCGGATGGTAGCTTCTACCGTTTCAGAAGTTGATGGATATTTTACCTATCTGGGGTTAATGCCCGGAACTTATACGGCAAGAATTAATCCTATTCAGTTAGCTAAAATGCATTCAACAGCTCATCCGGTTTTAGCCAATTTTGAAATTAAACGTAATATCGAAGGTTCTGTAGTGGATAATATTGTGTTTGTTCTCAAAACTGATTTGAAATAACTTATTATGGTACGAAACAAGGTTGGCATCGTTCGCCTTCCCCGACTAAACATCAATGCATTGTTGACTAACTGGGAAAAGAAAATGGTTAAACTGCTTTAATTTCCTTTATAAAGCAAATTAACTGGTTAGATTGCCGGGCGTTTGTTAATTCGACGCGGCTTACCTGATAGTAAATGAGTTCTTATTCCCACAAATAAAGAATGCGAGCTAATAAATAAAGTTGATTATGTCTTTTCAGCTATCTCAATCATCGTTTCCAAGGTAAGATTCTTCAATTGAGATAGCTTTCATGCCCTAGAAAGCTCATTTGTCATTTGATGAGCAACTTTAATTCCTGACTTTGAGTCATCCCGGGAAGCGCTGACATATTGCCTGCATTCAGTAAAGTAGCCAAATTAACATCCCCGCCCATGCTTTAATGGTGTTTTTGTAAAATCCGGTATTTCCGGCTTGCCCCAAGGAACTGATCAAGCCCGTTTTTATTTATTTTACAATCTTTATTTTGGTCTGTTCTTCGACCTTGTCAAATGGCTTCGTCGTACGACACCCACCGTTTTCTTTTCCTTCCTGGAATTGCTTTCTTCTTGTCTTTAATTACAAGCTATATCAGGATAATGACAAGTAATTAGAAAATCTAAAAATAGGTTTTTGTACTTACAAGATAAATTAACCTGATATCGCAAAACATTTTTAGAGTTAAGAATAATCTGAACAAATTAGAGATATTAAATATCCACTTTTAGGAAGACGGCCATGGGTAATCTATCTCAAATGTAAATTAATTAAGTGCCTGCCCTGATCATTGAATCTCAATCTATTAAAATTTTTTAAATAAAACAGGTGCCCAATTTCAACAACGATGCTCAAGGGTTTAATTATTAATTACCGCAGGCACGGGCAAGAAGATATTAAATGTACTTCCTTTTCCCACTTCACTTTCGACAGTCATATTGCCATTTGCCGCATCTATTATTTTTTTAGCCAAATATAATCCGATGCCCTGTCCTTCCATTTCTTTATTCAACCTGCCATACATGCTGAAAATAATATCCATTTGATATTGAGCAATACCGATACCATTGTCATTGACCGAGAGCAAAATATGATCGTCATTTTTTATAACCGCAATGTTGATAAGCGGGTTTTTTCCGTTAGCAAATTTGATCCCGTTAGCGACCAGATTAAAAAGGATACTGCGCAGGTTCTTTTTAGAAAACAGTACTTGTTTAATTTCGAGGTTCTTGGTGATCACTGCACCAGTTTTTTTGATCCTGCTCTCCAAACTCCATTCAATGTTGGCAATGATCTCTGACAAGTCCACCATTTCCATGGTCAGCATATCACCTTCGATCCTGGCAATGACGGAAATATCGTTGATCAATGTCCGGAATTTTTTAACCGACGAATTGATGATGGTGATAAATTTGGACAAGCCAGGATCTGTGATCTTGATCAGGTTCATTACGCCAATACTGGTCTCAATATTGGCCAGCGGTGCGAGCAGATCATGAGATGCGGTATGCACAAAGTTGTCCAGATCACCATTTATACGCTCCAGGCTTTTATTTTTGCGATGCAATTCGACTTGGGTGGCTTTTAATTCGGTAATGTCGTTGAATGTGACGATGGCACCATTTCTTTTTTCATCAACTAGCTGTACGTACGGCATGGTCATGATCTGGTACCATTTGCCGTTATTGGTTTCGATCTCCTTGGTAATCACGGTGCCTTGGGCTAAAACAACTTTAATATCTTCTATAATCGTCTCAAACTTGATATTGGTCGATATATTGCTCAAAGGGCGGCCTATATCTGTTTCCAGCAGATTGATCTGTTTGACCGTACCCGGCGAAAACTTCATTAACAGCAGTTCATTATTTATAAATAATTGGCCGTTGATGTTACTCCGGAAATAATTGTTCAGGTCATCATTAATTTCCAGCAGTTCTTTATTCTTGAGCTGATAATCCGCATTAATGGTATGCAATTCTTCATTAACCGATTGCATTTCCTCATTCGTGCTTTGCATCTCCTCATTAGCTGAGATCAGTTCTTCATTAAAGGACTGCATATTCTCATTGGAAGCATCGAGTCGTTCATAGGCGGAATGCAGTTTTACCTGCAATTCCTTCAGCTCCTCTTCCAGGTGCAGGGTATACTGATCCTGGTGTATGTTTTCATCAAATACTGAATTATCCACTATTGAAGTATCCTGCTGTGTATCCTTGCAGATGGTGACCATCTGCAGTTTTTGTTCGTTCCTTTTTACCGTAAGGGGACTAATGATCAGCGTGACTTTGATCACGGCGTTTGCATTTTTGATCTTTATACCGGTTAAGGTGGCCGCTTCACCGGTTTGCCCAACTTTCCTTTTTAAGGTGCTGAAAGCGACGGCGAGCGGTTTTGGTAATTGTTCCGATAGATTCAAATTAAAATTCTGTCGGAGCAGGTATTGGGTATTCCCGTATGATTTGACCACGGAGTTATTTTCATCAATGCATACGGCCAGGTAATCCTGCTGCTCAGCGAGCTTGGTATGCATCGCTTCCGCAACTTTGCTACTGGTACTGATGGTGCTTTCTTCGCGCTGGGAAGCCGGTGTGCGTTTGATATCCAATAATTCCGGGAGCGTAAAAGCATCAAAGCTTACGTCCCGACGGGCCTTTAGATTTCTGTAGATCTTCCATTTTTTATTAACCGCTTCCAGGTAATTTATAATCGGCATCGGGTTTTCACTGGTACCGAGAAACAGGTAGCCATCCATTTTCAACCCGAAAAGCATCATGGAAAAGATCTTTTTCTGCAAAACCGGGGTCATGTAGATAAGCAGGTTTCGGCAGCTGATAAAGTTCATATTGCAGTATGGCGGGTTTTTCACCAGGTCATGCTGGGCGAAGATGACCGTATTGCGTATCTCCGGCTTTACTCGGTAAGTTTCTCCTTCTTTGATAAAATATTTTCCCAGGCGTTCTTCAGATACATGCTTGACGATGTCTTTGTGATAAATGCCTTTAGCGGCATGGGCCATGGCCACACTATCAATGTCGGTCGCAAATATTTTAACGACGATATTTTTATATTTTCCGTTTAGCTGTTCGGCAACCAGAATAGCGAGTGAATAAGCTTCCTCACCAGTGGCGCAGCCGGCCACCCACATTTTTAATTCCTCGCCGGGTGCCACTTTTTCAATTATAAGGGGTAATACCTTTTTTTGAATGACAGCAAATGCTTCCTTATCCCGGAAAAAAGAAGTTACACTGATCAGGAAGTCCTTTGCGAGCGCTTCCACTTCTTCCGTATTTGATTCTAAAAAATGCAGGTATCTTTCCAGGGATAAAAAATTCCCCTGGTTTGCGCGCTTTTTGGTTCTTCTGAGTATGGTCGGCAATTTATAATCCGAAAAATCCAGCGGCGACTTTTCTTTGACCAGTTCGATGATCTGTTTGATGAATTTTTCGTCGTGGGGATTTTCTCTTAAGATCGCCAAACCTAGTTTTACATAATCTTTGATCGCGTCCGGCATCGCGGCAGGTTCCAGTATATAATCAACCAAGCCAGTTGCTATAGCATGGGAAGGCATACTGGCGAATTCGGTCGTATCCGGGTTTCGCACAATCACCATTCCGCCCGCTTTTTTAATGCTTTTGACACCTTCTGTGCCATCAGAGCCTAAACCTGATAATACAATAGCAATAGCTTTATTCCCGCAATCCTCGGCCAAAGAATTAAAAAACGCGTTGATGGTCAGGTGCGGTCCTCTTACTTTGGTCTTATTTCTCAGGTGCAAACGGCCGCCGGAGATCGTCATGAACTTATCGTTAGGGGTCAGGTAAACCTGGTTGCTTTTTATTTCTGAACCATCTTCCGCTTCTAAAACTTCCAGTTTACTATGTTTAGCCAACAGTTCCACCATCCGGCTTTTAAAGTCAGAGGATAAGTGCTGGATAATGACATAGGCTACTCCGTCCAACGGGGTATGGTCAAAAAACGAATTGATCTCGTCCATTCCTCCCGCAGACGCGCCGATGGCAATGATGTAATCAGGGATGATATTCTGCATGTTAAAGGATTAATTAATGTTTAAAAAAGCAATATTGATCCTGACAAGGGGAGTGGGAGCATACCAAATGTACGACTATTAACCCGGAATATGTTTTTTATCAATAGTTTAACAATTAATTAATGAGCTTTAGCCCAAGTGGTCATAAACTTCGAAATTTTCGTGGTAGCGAAAGGTGTTTTCTTTGTATATCCAATCTAAAACCAGCCGCCATTTTCCGGTCTGGCATGCGCTGATTGGAATTTCAGGTAAGCCGTCATTATCGATTAAAATCGTGTGTTTTTACGGCGAAATTGTATTCAATTGGAGCAGGTTAGCCGAGCCTTTGTAAGGGTGGCTAAAATTCAATTTTAAGAATTTCTTAATGCGTCTATTGAGCTGGGATGCTCCAATATGCTCCATTCGTACCAATAACCATATTCTAGTCATTGAGTATAACTCTTTAATTTAGTCAGTTTTTTACCGCGATAAGTTGGCTGAATAGGTCAGTGCAACCCGCTAAACGTTTTTTCCAATTGGTCAGAAGAAACTGTACAATTTTTAAACTTCGTTTTACGGTGTAGCATGACAAACGGTTTCTTCGTTATTCATTAAACCGCGCTCCTTTCTTATCTCCTGGTGCAAATTAATTACAGAAACGCAACCTGGAATAATATTATTTAAAGGGTGAACATAATGCTCACCCTTTAAATTAATTTTGTTGGTTTATAGTAAAAGCTGATCCTATTTTTCCTTCACTATGACCAAATAATGGGTTAGAGCGCCCGTGGCAGAATCTGAAAGATTTCCGCCTAATGTGACTGGTCCGGCTGCATAGTCTTTAGCGTACAAATCCAAGGAGGATATATTAGGGTCAGTAACTCCTACTTGGTCTGTAGTTTTAGTCCAGCTTTGCAGCCATGCTGGTATCTCTTTGGCACGCGGATCGTAAGCAATATATACGGTAGATGCTCGGTTAAGATTAAAAGATAGGTAAGAGCTTAATGTGTTTATTTTATCGTCATTAAATGTCTCAATTATTGGGTTTTTAAGCAAATAGCCAGGTGTTTTAGTCGTTATTCGATAATCTCTGTCAGTATAGTAGTTAGCGCCTGCAATAAAGTTGTTTAACTTCAGTTTAGCGCCTGTAGCTGTGGTTATATCAGTTACCAGCTCAGGCGTGGCTAACTTGATGAAATTTTCAGCGGCAGGTCTGTTAATCCACTCGGTATACGGTGTTGCCCATTTAGCGATTCCATAGTATTCTTCGCCCCCGGTCTTATACGGTTCATCAAAAAGTTCGTATATCAAAAATGCTTTAACGGTGGGGTTAGCTTTACATTTAGCAATAAAGCTGGTTAAAAACGAGTTTTGATCAGCTTCAAAAACGCTCATGTTGCCTGGCCTTAAATTAACCTCGGTGATCCAAATAGGTTTACCGGGGAAGATTTTGTTCAGCGTAAGGGTAATATCAGTGATATTTAAAGAACTTGAACGCTGAATCGCTGCTTCCATGTCAGAATACCAATGGTAAGCCAAAATATCAAAGTTAACACCATAATTCTCACAGAATTTAATAAAGCCCCAGTGCACCCAACTTGCCGACATCATGGTTTGTGCATCGGGGTCGTTAGCATGGATACCATCATTCATGCCTTTAAGGTAAGATGCAGTTACGCCTATCTTTTTTTGGTCATAGTCTTCCGCATAGCGGCCATCCTTGCCTGCATTGATTATGTTAATACTTAAATCGTTACCCATATCGTAATACTTAAATACTGATCCATATTTGGCAGCAAAGTTACCACCAACATTTTTACCCTTTGTATATGCAATCGCTTCTGTATCGTCGTAATCAAGCGTACTTGTATACAGCATAGGTAGTAAGGTAATATTACCCTCTTTAGCTGCATCCAGCAATGGCTGCAACCTTTGTGGAACGGTGACCGTACCATCGCTTGTTGACCTAACGTTTATACGATAAATGCCCATGCCCATTTTCTTGATCAAACTTATTTGATCGGCAGCCGATACGCCTAAGTAAGCTTCGTCTCCAAGAGGGTGACCATTCACACCTAATACAAAACCGGGTGATAAATCTGCCATTGACATGTTTCCTGTTGCTGCTAACGCCGAAGCCGTTAGCTTCACAGAAGAAGCTTCCGAAAGAATTGCTGAGTCTTTTTTACACGATCCGATTGTTAAGCCGACAGCACACAAAAGTGCGATAGTGCTTGTGAGATTTTTTTTAATCATGGGTATATTTTTTAATCATTGAGTAATTACTTTTGAGAAATAGCTGCTATTTTATGTGCTGTATTTGCACGAAATGTAGAACTAAGTATATGATTGTGATAGAAAACGCCGGGGGGCATTCCAGTCAATATGCTCTGCGTCACTATTTTTATTAGAGCATAGCAAATCTGCGGCATTTCAGCAGCCGATCTATTACACAATTCTTTTAATTAATTACATGATTCACACTTTTGTAATCAAGAAGATCACTATGACTTTGTCAGATAATAAAATGGCTGCCAGGACTAGCATAACACATGGGTGACGTTGTCAATGGTTGGTGAGTCTGCTGTTGCTATTTCTATGCTGGGAAAGCAGAAAACTATTACACATGCTCATTCCGGAGATGGAAAAACACTAGATAAAAATGGGACGGACTTGCTGTCTGATCTGTTGTGCTCCATGGCTTATTGATTCGCCGGAGAATGCGTATAGTTAAATTAACGGATTCTTATCACTAGCTAAGAAAATATCCTATACCTGATCACCCATCTATCATTGTAAGCACCAGAGCAGCTCTGGGTGAATGATATAACTTGTATTCGTAGACTGGAGGGCTTCAGTTATTGAACCTGATCACAGATGCTTATTCCAGAAAGATTGTAGGATACGAACTGCATCCCAGTATTGCAGCCCTGAAAATGGCAGTAGACAGTAGCATGCGTATATCTCCATCTATCCTGATCCACCATTCTGATCGTGCAATACGATATTGCTCCCAGAATTGCACAGCTCTGCTAAGCCAGCGCAGGCTCGCCATCAGTATGACTCAAAGCGGCAGCCCTTAATGAAAATATGCTTGACGAGTGCGTTAATAAAATTGTCAAGAATGAGTTCTTTCCTAAAAAGGTAGACCATGAACCATAAGGATGCGAAGAAAAGCCTTGCAGTGATCATTGGCCATTACAACGATAGGCGTCCACACGCAAGCTTAAGCTTCCATACACCAGAGCCGGCTCATGGCATGTCAGGTAAAATCAATAAGCGTTGGAAGGGATATCCGCGCCTCAAAAAAAGAAAGGGGTAAAGTCAGGTTACCAACATTTGTGGATGTGCTGACAAAAAGAAAAAACGAAGCAAAAAACGCATTAGGATAAGGAAAACTGAAGGAGTTTGCCGCTTGCTAACACGCCAATAATAACAATAAGACGTAAGCTTCCAGCTTTTATGAAAATAAAAACGGTACCCTTGTAAAGTAGAATCAGGATCAAGGAATATTGGTGTAAACTGATTCCAGTATTACTATTTAAAAACGACCAGCTATATCAGGACGAGACAGCGTGAGTGCAAGTTCCGAGGCCATTGATCGCCTTATTTCGAAAATGCAATAGTCGAATCCGCTACTCTTTGACCAGGCTAATTTATTGATTGAAACAAATGCTTGAAAGAATCGACTACACAAATCGGTGCTCTTAAGCCTACGGAATTGGATGGTCAAGCGTTTCGACTCTCCACCTAAGCTTCCTGCCATTAAAAATAGTTGCTTGTCTTGAAAAAACCTGTATAATCGATAAATAATAATGATCTCTAACATGTACCACCATAGAACCCCGGCCCGACTACACGATAGCAACCTGTATAGTTTAAATTGAAATTGGGATGAAGTAATAGATCCATCTTCTTTTTTATCACAGTTAAACTAATACATTGGCTAATGATAAAATAAGCTATAAAAATTGTTGATCAGATTCATTTTCCAATTGTTTTATTCCGCTCTTCAATTTTGAGCGACGGCTGTAGCCATGGTATAAAAAATAAATACCTATGCCGTAAACCAGCATGGTTCCAGGTGTTACGATCTCTGTAATTTTTTTTGTAGAAATCACCTTTGTCGAGGTGTAAAAAATATATCCGTATAGCAACACCAAAGAATATGCTACGAGGTAAGCAAGTATCAAACCGACTTCTTTATTAATTATACCAATTTGATAGTGAATTAAGATTTTTATTCTGCTCCATTCAGGTGGCCCGATTTCGCTATCAGCCTTCCATAGGAAAACTAAAAATAGTACAAATGCAACGATCATTAAACCCAATCCCATTTTGAAATAGAGCATCTCAGTTGATGCGGTTCCGGTATACAGGTTTAGAATTTTGTTTATCAGCATGGCAAAATTTAAAACGATCAGTATGCCTGCCCAAAATAGAATGTTGTGAAAGCGCTTGTGATGTGCCTGAATATAGGTATCTAATTTTTCATCGGAATCAATTTTTACCTGTTCGTTTCCATCAAATAAATTGTTTGTATTCATCAGTCAGCGGGGTGTAGATAATCAGATCTCTACAGCCGATAATTTCGTTAGCGGAAACGATGCCAGTAAACGTTATTTAAAATTAAAATATTGATATACAAGTCTATATAATTAAATTTAGAAAACAGACATTTTTTTCCAAGTTACAGTTTTTCATAATGAAAAGATTTTTTTCATTCTGAAGCAATATCGAAAACCTAAATTTGAAGTGTGAACGATATAAATTTAAAAGGCAATGACCAAAGTAAGGATCCAAACGTTGTTAAGGACATTAACCAAAATTTTGTAAAATGAGATTTCTTAAAAACTATAACAATGCACTCTTTACAAACAATATTTTATTAACAGCCACCTACTTAGATACAACTTTTCCACCTTTATCAATCGCTGTAGATTTTCGCCTTTTTTAAAGAGAGGTTCCTCATGAAAATAAGATAATATTAATTACGTAGATTGGATTTTCTATACCGTACAAAGAACAAAAAACCAATTTGGATTTTTACATAGCCAAATTTCGATCACTAATATCTACACATGGCTTTAGTCAGTATAAAAAGCAGATGATGAGTTTTTGATATTTGGATTACAAGAACACGAAGGTATTCATGTGACTCATTATCACTATTCCATCATTTCTCGAGATTCTCATTTGATAGCATACAGACAAGACACGACGCCGCTCCTATAATATAGTTTCTTTAATTTTATCAGCTATGCCCTGTGGACTAAGAATAAAATCTGGGTGGTCAGCTGAGATCAAAGCCTTAGGCAGATATGGAAATTCAGCAGTTGTAGGATTTTGAGCAATTACAGTGCCCCCGTTTCTGTGAATTTCTTCTGCGGCCTTGACTCCATCATCCCCACAACCGGATAGAAGAATGCCTATGGCATTATTCTTAGCATCCAATGCTAAGGATAAAAAGAAGATGTCAATGGCATGGTTTATTATTTCTTCAGGACGTCGGTCTCTTAAAGCCAAACGCCCTTCGCTGATGGTCATAATTTTATTTTCAGGAAGAATATAAATATTTTGAGGTTTTATTTCAAGGTCATCAATTGCCCAAACTATAGGGATAGTTGTAAGTCTTGATAGTATGGTATTAAGATTGCTTTTCTTAGTAGGTAGTAAATGTGGAACCAAAACAAATGCCACATTACTATTTACTGGAATTAACGAAAATAATTCAAGTACCGCAGGAAGACCTCCTGCAGAATACCCTATGCCAACTACTGAAAAACCAAAACCCATTTTATATAAATTTGTTACAATGAACAATGGCTATACGGAATAGTTCTAGGCCAAGTCAGGTTATTAATTAATCCCTATCCAGAGACCAATTCAAACGAAAGGTCAATCTTAATCAGCCGCGCGTGTAGATGATAGTGCTCTCAAAAATAGATATCATTTCCTTATAATGTAGAGAACAATCGAAAGTGCTGATTTTGATGTGGTAAGGTCATCTATCGTATCATCTTCATATTCGACCGTTTCTTGATATTTTGTATTAATGATAAAAACAACCCTTTAATTGGAGATTCCGGAAGGCTTGACCATCCTATTCCGTAGGCTTAAGAGCACGATTTGTGTAGTCGGTTCTTCAAAGTCATTTCTTTCAGTCAATATATTAGCCTGGTCAAAGAGTAGCGGATTCGATTATTGCATTTTCGGAATAAAATGGTCAATGGCCTCGGAATTTCCATTCAATACACCGTTTCGTGCGAATGTTAGATAACTCGAAAAATTAGGATTTGAATATTGTCCGTATTATATTAGATTGAAAAGGCATCCTTATGATCCTTTGCAAAGTCTAGGAATGAGCGCGGTTGGGCATTGGTAATGCGTATAACTTCTTCATTTAAATCATTATCGTGATTTCTTGCTACTACCTCTGCGAATTGTTCAATAAGGCCGTTGGCAAACCAACGGGACAGACCCGAAAGTCTTAATATGATGCGGAAGACAAATGAAGGTAGATTTACATAGCGTACTTTCCTACCTATGATTTCCGATAACTGGAAAGCGATTTTTTTCATGTCCAGCATCTCGGGGCCATTAAGATAGTAAGTAGCACGCTTATGATAATTTTCTGTCAGTACCTTCAACGCTACCCGGGCAATGTCTTCGGCATCAATATAACCTACAAGTCCATTACCCGCTACCTGAGGTAATATGCCTTTTGAGATGGGTTTAGATAAAGTCAGGAAGTTTTGCATAAACGCAGTTGGTTTAAGTATTGTCCATTCTACGCCAGACTTACGAAGGTAATGATCAATTTCAGCGTGAGACTTTGCCCATGGTACTGAAGACTGTAGATTGGCATCAGAAGCCGAAATTTTAACAATGTAGGTTATACCTTCTTGTTTCGCACTATCAATGGCATTTTTTTCACATTGCACTTGATTCTGAGTAGGAGGACTAGTCAAAAACAAACAATTACAGCCCTGCATAGCTGCTCTTAAGCTTTTAGAGTCTTCAAAGTTGCCTAGAACAGCCTCAATACCTTGTTTGTGAAATTTTTCTAGTTGCTCTTCTTTTCGGCACATTGCACGATAGGGTTCATTGTTGTCAGCTAATAATTGACAAAGCTTTTGTCCAATGACACTTGTTGCACCAGTAATTAAAATCATAAGTTGTTTTTTTATAGTTATAGAATTTGTTTTGATAATGTCAATCTTGGGGTACGTTTAAATAGGCCTGATAGGCTCTATATTTATCCTCTGGTCATAACTGTTTATTTCGGCTTTTAATTCTTATTTCAATGGTTATATACATACAGTATAATCATTTTTCCTAAAATGACTATGAGTCACTTTTTTAAAAAAAAAATCAAGTGCTCATTCCTGCTACTAATGTCTCGGCGTATAATTTTAGCAGTTCTTCCCGACTTATTTTTTCAAGGTCTTCAATAAAAACCCGCTTTGCTTCAATAAAGTTCATCAATCCCATACAGCTTCCCCATATCATGTAAGTACAGTATGTAGCATTTAATTCTTTCTTAATTACACCTGATTCCTGACAGTTGCTTATATGTTCTGTGAAATAGTTTCTCAGTTCTCTACTGATCATTAAATAGTTTTTAATGCTACTGTTAAAGTCTGGTCTTTCCATATAAAGAATGAGCTCGAAATATTTGGGATGGCTTAAATAATATTGATAACAAGCCATGATTAAAGCTTTTGTAGCTTCTAGCAGGTTCTTTTCGTTTTCAACCGCAAGTTTAAAATGATCCATTAGCAGCTCTATGGCTTTCACGCTTACTTCCGCAAGGATATCGTCTTTACTTTTATAATACTTATAAATAGTCCCCTTGGCCACATCCAAGTATTCTACTATTCGGTCAACCGTAAAATCATGGGCACCAACTTCTCTCAATACATGATCTGCTGCATTGATAATTTGCTCTTCTCTATCCAATTTTGGAAGGTGTTTTGATTTTACTTTCATAAATTGACTGTTAGTCATTTTAGACATAATAACTATATAATTTAGATTTTGTTTGTGGTTTGGATATTCCGGGAGGCTTGACCAGGCTATTCCGTGCCTTTTTGAGCACCGAGTTGTGTAAGCAATTAAGAAAATCCCAGTTAATAATCAATATATTAACATGGTCAAAGTGTTACGGAATTACCTGTTGGCTATTCCGGAATGGGGTGATCAATGGCTCCGGAATGTCCACGCGGACCGGGGATCGCGCATAGTAGGCTATTTTTTTCTAATTAAAAGGCGCCGCAAATCTTCATCCATCACAATGTAACTGAAATAAGTAGCATAATTAAAGTAGAATTTACAGGTGCCAATGTCTGTTCCGTGTGAAATTTATAATAAAAATTAGAGGCTCTAAAGCGTGCCTTCCTCGCTCCAATTGCTGGTAGGGCTCTAACCTCTTGCGTATTAACATATGGGGAAGGCCAAATTTGAATTTCCTCATAATGCCTTTCTCGAAAAGCAATAAAGATGTACCGAGCTTTCAAGTGAAATATATAGGCAGTCCCAAATTTTAACTAAAAGGCATCATGGTTATTAATAATTAAATATTTTTACCATTATTTATATTTTTTAAAATAAAAATTAAATATTTTTCAAAAATAGAACATTGACTTTTTTGCAACGTGTAAGGAACCATAATTTAATCCTAATAAATTTATACAATGAAAAAAAATTATGTAACTCTGGGCATTGCCCTCTTCGTGTTAACTTTTTCAACTGACACATTTGCACAGGCTTCTGCTACAGCAAATGCATCAGCTACGATTGATACGCCTATCAGCATTTCAAAGTATAATGATATGAATTTTGGTAACGTAGCAACGGATGGAACGGTTGGTACAGTTATGCTAGATAGAGTTTGTACAAATTCTTAATATTTATAGACTAGCAAGGTGAACATGAAGAAATTGAAGGAGTCAATCGTTGCTAAAGAGAAAATTGCTTTTCAAGACGATGCTAAGAATAGCAAAGCCGTACAACCGGCTTTCCTCAATTATTATGAAGTAAATCATGGGGTAGATTTAAAAACTACAAATGATGAATTTGACCAATTTGAAAATCAACGTCACAGCAATCTAAACGAAATATCTGAATATAAATATGCTTTAGAAGAAGCAACAATTATTGCCATAACTGATCGAAAAGGAACCATAAAAAAGGTAAACAACAATTTTTGTAAAATATCGAAGTATACAGAGCTAGAATTAATAGGACAAGACCACCGAATTATCAACTCAGGGTATCATTCAAGACTATTTTTTCAAGATTTATGGGCAACTATTGCCAGTGGTAAAATATGGACAGGTGAAGTAAAAAACAAAGCCAAAGACGGAACCTTTTACTGGGTAGATACCACCATTGTACCTTTTTTGAATGAAAAGGGGAAGCCTTACCAATATTTAGCCACCAGAGTAGACATTACCCATCGGAAAGAAGCAGAGGAGTATCTTATTCAACGGACAGCCGAACTTGGAATTGCCAACAAAGAACTTGCTTTTCAAAATAATGAAAAAGGGAATCGGGCTGCAGAACTGGTTATTGCAAATACAGAACTTGCTTTTCAAAATAATGAAAAAGCGAATAGAGCAGCAGAGTTGATCCTTGCTAATATAGAACTTGCCTATCAGAACGATGAAAAAGGGAACCGGCAAGCTGAGCTGCTTATCGCCAATAAAGAACTTGCTTTTCAAAATAATGAAAAGGAAAACAGGGCTGCCGAGCTTATCCTTGCTAACATAGAACTTGCATTTCAAAATAACGAGAAAGAGGATCGGCACGCAGAGCTGCTCATCGCAAATATAGAACTGGCCTACCAGAATGACCAGAAAGAGAAACGTGCAGCTGCCTTGATCGCACTGTCAGCAAATTTAAAATCCCAGCAGGAAGAATTAAAGGTAGCGAATGATCTGCTAACGAAGCAGGAAGAAAAGGTTCGAATTATTAACAAAGAACTGTTACAGCTAAATTTAGAACTGGAAGAACGGGTGGCTGACCGCACCAAAGCCTTAACTGAAAGTGAGATTCGGTTTAGGACCATGATGGAAACCATTCCTCAGATTGCATGGACAAACATACCGGATGGTCAGGTTACTTTTTACAATCAGCGATGGTATGATTATACCGGACTGGATCGTACCAGAAATAACAATGGGGGACTGGAAACGGCCATTCATCCTGATGATTTAAAAAATGTTCTCAGTCAATATAAATCCATAAGACAAACCAGTGAGGGCGGGGAGTTACAGATTCGCTTAAAGCGTGTAGACGGACTTTACCGGTGGCAATTATTCAGGTTGATGCCCGTTCGCAATGAAGATGGTACGGTCCAGCTTTGGGTTGGTACGGCAACTGATATACAGGAACTTAAGTTGTTACAACAGCAGAAAGACGACTTTATCAGCATTGCGAGCCATGAGCTTAAGACACCAATCACCAGTCTTAAAGCCTCCTTACAACTGTTAGATAAAATCAAGGGTAATACTTCTTCTACTATGAATGCTAAACTTTTAGGGTTAGCTAATAAGAGCTTAGACAAAGTCAGTGTGCTTATCCAGGATCTATTAAACGCCAGTAAAGTAAATAATGGGCAGCTGCACTTGACTAAAAAACAATTTTCACTATCTACAATGATTGATGATTGCTGCGCTCATTTACACACAGAAGGTGTTTATACTATCCGAACTGAATATCATCATGAAATTCAGGTTATTGCAGATGAAGGGAGACTTGACCAAGTCGTTGTGAACTTTGTTAACAACGCTATAAAGTACGCTTCGAGGTCAAAAGAAATTTTGATCAAAATTGAAAAAGTGAACGATATGGCTAAAGTGTCTGTAATTGACAATGGCCCAGGTATTTCTGCTGAAAAAATACCTCACCTTTTTGAACGTTATTATCAGGCAGATAGTAAAGGTAGCCAGTATTCCGGTTTAGGACTAGGTTTATATATTTGTTCGGAAATTATTAAAAAGCATTTTGGAGAGATCGGCGTAGATACCGAGGTAGGTAAAGGAAGTGCCTTTTGGTTTACAATTCCTTTAGCTTAGTTTCCTTAGTATTCATCCATGCTTGCTACCGGCATCAAGCTCTTACTCAATTTTTCAGGAACGATTTTGATTTATTTGTCGTTGAGCTCAAGCCTGCGGTCTATAACTCCGATCTTGCTTAAATGCTATTATCAAACATTGCCATGAATTGGCTTCCATTTCGATAACCTTTCATATACTTAATGTTAACCAATGACTACATCGCTGATACTATTAAACAACATATCCGGATATAATTTTTTCAACTCTTCAGGCTCTGCTGTTTCTGCAGGCTACTGCCACTACCAGGATCCCGACTTTACTACTTGCTATGATATCACTTAGACCGTGACCAACGTATATGATTTCTTCCGCACGACTAGTTAGGATAAAGATTATATTCCCATTAAACCCTACTTTCCTGATAGTCGATTGTGAGCAAATGCCGACGCCTTTAAGCAAAGTAAACCGTTCCAGATAAGCATTAAGTATCTCTTTTTCTTTTTGCTTATTATCATAAACCCATTCCATTATTCAAATCAGAATTTTAGTTTTTGATGATGACTTTTTGATAATTTGGAGTACAAAAAACGAAGGTTTTTGCGTAACAACTTATCATTATTCCACTATTTCTGATGATGACAATTAAAACTTACTCTTGGTAGCCAGTAAGTGAATAAAGAAGGAAGGTAACATATCTTTTTATTCTAATTTACATTAATAAAGCTACGATGAATTAATATGCATCTCCGATGATGCTCTATCATAAGCTAGTATAGGCTTTGGCAACTGAAAATTAAAATAAATCTACAATTGTTTTATTAGATTTACATCTGTAGTAAAATAAACATCGCTGCTATATGATTTTTGCAATAGTTTGCCGAGTCTATGGCATCTTGAATCTGGATAATGCCATATAAAAATCAAAAGGCATCTCTACCAAATAAAACTATACACAAAATCTGGTGAGTCTTTCATATCCATTTCCAAACCAATTACCCGAAACTCAGACTGCTTACCGAACCAAACTTCCTATTATGACATGATTGAAATTATCAATCATGTCGAATCTTTTGGTTCCTTAAATAATAAATTCGAATCGATCGACACAGTAAATGTAACCCTGAAGTGGATTGCTGAATATTAAAATGATTTCATTTTCGCCCACTTACTGAAATTACCAGAAATACTAACGAACCACGCCTAATGGATGCTACTTCTAATAATTGGTTATTGCTCTCAGTAAATTATAAAAATCAACTCGGCGAGTTGTATGTTCCATTTTCTTTTTTTCGAGATGGAAAGAACTTATTCCACTCGAGGAGGTATCAGTCTGCGTTTTGTACATTCTATATCATGTTAAAGTATAATTTTAACGAGAAGGGTTGGTGAATCGCAAGCGATGCGTATAGTAGAAAAATATGTTTAAACAGTAGTATAAATAAAACCCTAAGATCGATAAATATTATCCTGTGCATTATCAGTGGTTAAATAGTGAATTATTTAGGAGAGGAAAACAATATGATACTGCGGAATTGATTTTCCTAATAAACAGGTCTCGTGATGAGCTGTCCCATGCAAATTATAAGAACAAAAACAGAAATGTCTTCAATGAGCATCGTTTTTTTCCCTTTCGTTCATCGTAATGGCAATTTGCCAATTCGTTTGCATTAAAAAAAGATTGCTACCAATTGTTAAAGGGTCAGAAAAAGATGGCTCTCTTGAAAAATAGTCCTAGTAGTAGTAGCTAATCAACGGCGATGTTTATTCGGTGAACCGTCGCTCCTCCGCAAAAAAGGCAGGCGATTGCTTACAAATTCAATTGATAATATGTTTGTTCAACACGGTAGTCAAATATTCTAGATTTAAAGGTTTTCTCACAAATGCATCAAACTTAAAGTTTCCAATGTCAATTGCTGTTTTGCTATAGAATGACAATAGTACAACAGGGATCATTTTTGTATCCTCATTTGTTTTAATGATTTTGCATATCTGACCTCCAGTCAAACCCCGCAACATGTAGTCTGTAAGGATCAAATGTGGCCGGTGTATGTTCACTAAGTTGATGATGTCATCAGTTTCACTAACTGTGGCGACTTCAAAGTCATTGATTTTTAAAACCATCGCGGTAATTTCTAAAATGTCCTTGTCATCTTCAATAATAAGTATTCGTCTCTTCATTAATGTGTATCTCCAATTATATTTAAAGAACTGTAATGTTAAATGTTAAAGCCTTCCATAACTTGCATTGTAAGTCCACCGACAGACTGGAGCTGTTCGGATCTTCCTTTGAGATTTGGATTAATTATTTTTATCCTATTTCCTAAATAACGACCTCGTGTTAATATTTTGATCTGATAATTTGGTTATTAGCTTTAAAATAACTGCATTAGTAGATCGATCACCAATATAAGTGCCCATTCTTAGACTGACTTTAAACATGCAAAATTTCACCTTCTGACTATGCTTTAAATAATTATTCGGAAAGATAGTGTATATATTTTACAAAATTAGACCACAATTTGGTACATTTATGAGACTGAAAATCTCTAATAGCTTACTGTTAAAACAATTCATAGACTCAGTTTCCATATAAGTCTATTAAAATTATTTGCTCATATAATAACTAAGACTGGATGCAATTTTTTCTGGCTTGGTAATTGGCTTTAAGCTTGTAAATAGTAACATTTATGGACCAACATCACGGACAAATTGTAGAATATGTAGTGAGGAAGAATGGTTACAGTATAACCGATCTAGCTACCCAATTAAATGTCAAAAGGAGATCAATCTATAATTATTTCCAAACGCCAAATCTTAAATATGACATTATCTACAAAATTGGACTAATCGTTAGACATGATTTTTCAAAGGAGTTTCCTCATTTATTTACCACTGACCAGTTTGACCTAAAGAAAAATAGGCGAGACCAAAATTTCAAATCGCTAAGTGAAGAAAAAAGTGGTTCTGACTTCTGGAAAGATAAATATATTAAGCTGCTAGAAGTTTACAATGGTGAATTAAGAGTACGGATGATTAATAAAATTGGTAATTTAGAAATATCGGCTTCAAAATAAATTATATTATTCATTAAACTAAATTTAATGAATTGTGTCTAAGAGAAGAACTGAAGAGCAGGGGTGTTCTTTAGTCAATAGTGAGACTCTTCGGATAGATTCCGAAGAGTCTTTTGTTTATAGAAATCACCAATGATCGTGTCAAAATAAGGCTTTTATGAGGGCTGTTGAGTTGCCTACTGACCGTTTCAATATTCATTCACATATACAAATGAAACCTTGATTATACACAATTATTAACCCCGGTTCAATCCTATGATTTAAACGGAAGTACTTCTGATTAATCAATTGCTCACACAATTAAAGATGTGCCTAGAGCCTTTCAGATAATAATCTTAATTGAAACGTCAACGTCCTGATACAATAAGCCTTTTACCAAAGTAGAACCGCTGGTTAAAAGACTAAATATTTGGTTAATTGTATTTTGTAAATTTGCAAAAACGTCATCTGGTATTATTGTCACTTCTATTCCAATTAGGCGTGGGTTATACAAATAAACACCTACTGTCGGGACCTTTCAACCTAAACCTTATCACATTGACGGAAAGAGTCCATAAAAAAAGACATCCAAATTTATGTTAAAAAGTTCGCAAAAGAAACCGATTTAAAGGAGTGGCGTATGTTCTTGTCGTTATTTTATTTTGCCGGATGATATCAAATAAATTAAATGTGATCGACGGCATCGCCCCGGATTTCCTTAAAAAATCAGATAACCGCATTAAAACCCCGCGCATTAAAGCAGTCCATCACGATTACGAGAAATTCGCGTTTAAGAATAACAATGGCTGCATCTTACTGGGCCGGATGGAACTTTGCAGCAACTTCAAATACAGTAGCCTGTTGAAGATCTTCCAAGCGCTTGGCGTCGCCCCGGGCCAATTTTCAGTGAAGGGTTTAATTGATCCGTTGAAAAGTCAAGTACATTCCTCGAGTGATTGAGATTGAATTTTACGGTGACGCTTACACACCTTCCAATAGAAATGCGTTCTCCTGAAAGCCGATCATATGTTCGTGCTCACGGGTTTCCGCTTTGATATGTGCATTGCTTTTGGTGACCATATCCCAAGTGGACATAAGCTTGAACGAATCGATCACCCAGAAAATGGTCATCTTTTCCTGCTCATTGAAAATTTCATTGATACCTGAATGACGCCGGGTACTGACAATCTCCTGCGCTCCGCCGTCTGTGATCTGCTTCCATTCCGGGAAGATCACATGCTGTTGCTCGAAGTAGGTAAAGAAATGATCATAGCATCTCGGAACCGGTCCAACACTGATATTCTTATAAGCCAGTCCGCTGACAGGCTTTCCAAAATTGCGGTAATGATAGAAATCTGTGTAGAAGAACAGTTTGCTCAGTTTCAATCGGTCATTGTATTGGTGGGCACAGCTTTGAATGAAATGTACGAGCAGATGTCAATTTTTGACGTATTCAGCGCCAAACTGCTTTCATCATCCTGAAACTCCCTACCACGTTCTTTCGCACTGACCCTACCGATCAATGGCAACTGGCTCACTCTGACTGTCGTAATTTCTGCTACGAGGTTGATAGGCAGTAATTTATTGTGCAGCTGCTGAGAGTTGTGTAGTTTAATTTCAACGATCAATTGGCTGATCGTTTCGGTGGTCAGTCCGAGCTGCTACCTAGCTTATCTCCATATCAGGAAATGAGAGCGCCCCGTGTTTTCACCATAGTAACCAAAATGATACGAAAACACGGGGCGAAACGGGGCGGGCTCATGCCCGCCCGCCGGGGAATTTGGCGGAGTGGTGTCAATCCGCACTAAATCGTTAACGTATTAGTGCTAATTGACATCAAAGAATCAGGCACTTTCAAAGGCTGTGTCCTGAAATCCTGCAAATTCAAAAAGAACCCACGGTTAAATAAGATACCCTCTTTGAATAGCTGCCATACAAGGGACGCCCCACAATTAGCGAGTGCGGAATTGATAAACAAATCCTGCTTGGTCAAGGTTTCGGCAAGCGAACAGCTTGGGGTATTGTCCCCCTGCTCCGAGGAATAAAGCAGTTCTTTAAATTCATCGGTAAATAAGGGTAAAGTTTCTACAGGACGATAGAGCTCCGAAGCGGGTTGTTTGATCTTCTCCAAAGTTGACAGGATAACCTGACCGCTCGAACAGCTGTTGCCAAAATCCATCCAGTACTGCACACGGTTTCGGCCACTATACTTATCAGCCAGGTGTTTCAGGACTTCAGCTATTTCGTAACGGGCATCGACCACATCAACGCAGGAAAAAGTAATGGTGGCGATTGCCAACTCCCTGTCTTTTAATGATGCTTTATCATAACGGATAGTTTCCGCGCGCCAGTTCGTACCAAAAAATCGATTGATGCGGTTAATCAAGGCGACCGATTTGTATAGGCCTAATTCGGCGGTCGCTTTGAATAACATCGGGGGTAAACCGTCAATGGTCTTATCTTTTTTGAGAACTACAGACGGTTTGCAACCCTGTTTCGTCCTGATTGATATTGAGTAGAAAATTACCTTTAAAGCCTAATCCTGCTATCTGCTGAAAAAAATTCGTTTTCATAATCGTCAATATTTAAAGTGATTAAATCCTGCTAAGGCGAGTAAAAACAAGCCTGCTAACAAGCATAGCGTTGCGATAAAATAGATGACCTTTTCCACGACCATGGTAAAAATGAACCTGCCGTAAGTGGAGAACTGCTGTAAACCCCCGATACCCCTGCGGTTGAACCTGCGCCTGCCGATATGGTAGCGTAGCAGTAAACCTATTGCGATCAGTATCATCGCTGTTGAAAATGTGTTTTTCATGGCTTTTCGATTTTAATGAGTTTCGTTCCTTTTCGCCGTTGGTAAACTGCACGGTAATCCCCGCTTTCGATTATGCCCAATAACAAGTTTTTAGCATTGGCGGTGTCCGCATCGTCCTCCGCTGTCATTTGGCAACAGGTGAGTTCATCAAAAAAGCGCAGGGTTTTAGCTATTGATTTAAGGGCGTTTCGTTCTGTTTTTATTGATAATATACTCATGATAAAAAAATATATTAAAACAAGGGGGATTGCTCCCCCTTGCTGATTAATTAAGATTTAAAGCATCCGCACCCAGACGGGCAAAATTTCCGCAAAGGTCAAAAGCGACCTGCGCACGTTGTTTGGCCGTACCGTCCATGATAGATTTGAATTTGGCGTCGCCGTCCTTGAAGTTGCGGACGTTCTGATAATAACCTGTAATGGCATTATATGCACCGAAAACTGTCCCTGCCGTGGTTTCCATTTGCTGGGTCGGGTTACCCATCGCATAGGCATAAGCGTTATCCACGATATTGGTATAGGTAGTAGACAGCTTATCCAGTAAACCCAATTCGAGATTTAGGATAACCTCTTTGTTTGGTGCCAGTGCAACCTGTATTAGTTTTTTCACTTGTACATCGGTAATACGCACTTTTGCCCAATGATTAAAAAGTTCCTCTAATTCCTGCGCCACTACATGCGAAATGCCCATTAAGGTATGCGCCTGTTTCAGGCGGTCGTTAGCAGAGGCGGTGTGCCGTATCTTAATACCACCCGACTGGTTGCGCAAAGCAGCGTTTAAGGTATTGTTACAAACGATACGTGTAGGGGTAAAAGCGGCGGTAATACTGCCGAAACCATCGTGCGAAGTGGTCAGGAATAAATACTGTTCTATTAAATCCTGTTTACCGACTTTGATATAATCAGGTAATTTGGCGGTAATAAAGATGCGCTCCCCCTTACCCAAAGCCCCCGCTGTTTCGTATTTGATACCGTCACCACCACCTACGATGGCATCAAAGAACTGGAATGCATCGGCGTTCTGAACCACTTCGTAATCTTTACCCACTACGCCTAAAACGGTATCATTATCATTGCGAACGGTGGCATAAAATGCAGGTACATCTAATTTGGAGGTCGCAAAATCGGTATCAAACCCTGCTAATTCATTGTTCAGCGCATTGGTGAACAAAGGGCGTTTTTCCACGGTGTAATCTAATCCCGCATAGCGGATCGCTTCCGCACTGGTGGGGTAATCCTGAACGATCTGCCCCAAACCGTGCCATGCTTTTTCCTTTACACTAAAAAAACTGTGTTTTTCTGTCTGCTCGTTATAAAAAAGATTGTGTGCCATTTTCTTAAATTTTATAGTTAAAAAATTTGTTACTGCTTCGCTTAGTTGAATTGTTCGCTTGGTTTGATCACGCCTTTTTTATTGCCTGCCTGTTTAGCGGGGGTTTTATCACCTGCACCGGTTTTAGCCGGTCTGCTTAACATATTGATCTCGTCAGTGCGAAACCTTAAACTTGCCATCGGTTCACCGTCACGGCTTACCCACGGTTCAGCGGTCATAAATCCCGAAAGCTGCACCAACATGCCTTTGGTCAAAAATGGGGCAATACCCTCGCCACGCCAGTAGGTGCAATCGATGTAGGCGGTTTCTTCTTTTTGCGCCCCCTGTGATTTGTAACGGCGGTTAACGGCTACCCTGAACCCTGTTACATTTTTGTTTTCGTTTACTGCTCTCACGGTAGCGTCTGCTACCAATCTTCCTGTGATTTCCATCTCGTTAAAAATTTATTTGTTAAAAAATCTGTTCTTCAATGACCATTTGGTAAAACCCTCATTTGGCCTTTGATAGAGGCAGAATACTTGCGCGGGGGGCTAGCGGACAAGGCTGCCGCAAAAAATACTACCCGGAGCGCAGCGCAGGTGTGGAGATTTTTTATAGCGGCACTTGCGTGGCCTTGGCCGCTGAAGAGGTGTAAATTCGCCTCAGCAAAGGCAAAATGAAAAGCATTTAAAAAGCTTAGTGCATTCCGGGAGGGCTATTACGAAAGACACCTGGAAATAATTAAAGAAAGGACGTTGACCGGATGAAAGGACAAAGCCTTTCCGGCTACCGTTGCCGGACGAGGCTCCCGAAGGGCTGGTTGTGCTTTCACCCTGGTCTTTTGAAAGCGACGGGGGCGGCCCTACAACAATCTAATGTTCAGGGCAGGAATGAAAGACGAGTGCGGTTTGCCCGGCGAAACGAAGAGGAGCGTTTTGAACAGGCACGGATGAAATGATGCGTTGAACGCGGACCTGACGTTCAGGGTTTTGCAGCACAAATGCCTGAAAATTTAATTGGCCGCTATATTGATAGCAGCAGTCTCTTTTTAATGTAATGCTACAGAGGTAAGCATCTTCCAAAGGTAGGCGTATAAAAAACAGATAGGTACTACTAAAAGCGAACAGGCCAGCATCAAGAGATATTAATTCAGGAGGGAATCGTTTTCGAGTTCTTGGTCTAATTTCTCAAAAAATTCCGCTTTCGTTATGGGTTTGATCAGATATCCCTTTAGTATTGGATAACCGTTAACTTTGTCCAAATCAAATTTACTGATAGAGGAGGTACAGATATAAATCGTTATGAGTTCCTTTTTAAATTCATTGATGATAAATTTATCTAGAAACTGCCATCCGTCCATGTAAGGCATATTAAGGTCTAAAAAAACCAGATCAGGTATTTTTCCAGGATCATCCTTGTTTTCTACAAAATATTGAATGGCTTCTTCACCATCATGAAATTGAAGTATGCGTTCGACTTTGTTGCTCAATTCTAATGTTTTTTTTGTCGAGAATTGAAAAAAAGCATCATCATCAATAATGCTTACTACCGCAATTTTTTTCATTGTAATAATTTTACAGGCGATTTAGGGATGAAACTATTATTTTGATTGGTAATCTTCATTTCAATAAAACTGGTATGTTGTGTTAACCTAATTAGGTTTGGCAACCTAATTAATAAAAAAACTTACAGTACAATTGTAAAAGTAGTTCCAACATTCGGCTTACTGTCTACACTGATCGTTCCACCAAACGTCTCTATTTGTGTTCTTGTCATAAAAAGACCAACACCTTTACTCTCAAATCCCTTATGGAAGATTTTGTTCAATTTAAACATATTGTTTCCATGCATAATTAAATCAATTCCAAGTCCGTTGTCACTAAAAGTAAGGATAATTTTATCATTTGAGCGGCGGGAGGTGATCCTGATCTGCGGTGGTATATCGGCTTTACTGTACTTTAGGGAATTACTGATCATATTATAGAATATGCTTTCCAGGTAAATCCTGGGGAAATTTATGGAAAGGGCTTCAAAGTCGGTATAGATCTTTGCATTCTTGGAAATAATTTGCCCAGTTAACATGGCTTCCACTCCTGCCACTATTTCCGCCAGATTACAATCATCATACGGCAAAGTACTGTTCGTCCGGACTTCCAAAACGTTCATCAAATCATTTAATGTTGCGTTAAGTGTCACACTCGATTTTTCCAGCATCCCAAAAAGTTCCGCTTTTTCTGTATCCGAATCGGATTCGGACATCATTGCTAATATCATTTGAATACTTCCCGCAGGCCCCCGTAAGTTATGTGCTACTATCCGGTTAAAATCTTCAAACTGTGCGATTCTTTTATGCAGTTCTATCGCCTTTTTATACTCGTCAATATCAATGCTTGACCCAAACCACTTGCTGATTTCACCATTTGCATTTTTCATCGGCTGTGAACGGCCCAAATGCCATTTATAAATACCATCAGAACCCCGCTTAAGCCGATATTCACTTTCAAAGGGTGTACCTTTCGTAAAGGATTCTGTAGAGGCTGCCAGGCATTTGTCAAGATCATCAGGATGCATAACGGATGCCCAGCCCTGGTCTTCTGTTTCCTGTAAAGTCATGCCGGAATAAGTGAACCAGTATTGATTATAATAATCAACCGTTCCATCCGGCTTGGTAGTCCAGATGATCTCCGGTATAGAGTCTGCTAAAAATTTAAACTCTTTGATCTTTTCAATAGTATGATCCTGCTCTTTAACTAATTCGATTTTCTCAAGCAATACAACATTCAATGCTTCCTGGGTCTCGACTGATAATTTAAGGGCCTTTTCAACCATCTTGAAATCATTCACATCCTGGAACGTGCCATACACTCTTTTGCAAACACCGTCTTCAAATTCAGCATCGCCCAAGGCCCTCACCCAAACATCTTTTCCATTCAGGGAAGTGATCTGTAATTGCGCATCCCATGGCGTTCCTTTCGTCATAGCCCTTGTGAAAGCGACGGTGATCTTATCCCGGCTTTCGCCTTCCTTATAGAAATCAATGGCTGTACTCAGATCAGGAATATAATCGTCTGCAGCCCCATGTATTTCTTTAGTGATTGATGACCAAAATAGCGTCTGCGTCGTTACATCAAACTCCCATCCGCCTACACGGGCAACCTTATTGGTTTGCTCCAGCATTTCTCGGGTATGCTCCAATTCCTTTTCCAAGAGATATCGTTCAGTAATGTCCCGCCCTATGCCAAATATATTGCCGCTTGCCGGTTCAGGAGATGATGTCCATTGAATGCGTTTATACGCACCATTGCTTGTTTTGAACCGTTGAACAAAGTTAATAGTATCTTCCCCCTTTGTTAATTTTTCAAGTTCATTTTCGGTTGCCTGTATATCATCGGGATGTATCAATTCTAAAGAAGAGGTCGATAATAAATATTGCTCATCCCATCCTAATAATCGCTGAAAAGCCGGATTGACCCTTTTAAAAAAACCATCCAAACCACCAACGAAAACAAGGTCATTGGACACGTTGAACAATTTTTCAAAATACTTTAATTCTTGTTTTTTGCGCCGCTCAACGATCAGGTCGATCACTTCCGCGGCAAGTAATTGCAAACCCTCTTTTTGATCATCTGTTAATATTTTCGGCTGATTGTCGATAACGCACAATGTGCCGAGGGCGAACCCTGCCGGGTCAACTAAAGGAAAACCGGCATAAAAACGAATATTGGGATCACCGGTCACTAAGGGATTACCTTTAAACCTACTATCAAAGGTTGCATCTTCCACTTCAAAAATGGCGGTGTCCATGATCGCGTACTGGCAAAAAGCAAGATCCCTTGAAGTTTCATTAACTCTTAGCCCGACCTTTGATTTGAACCATTGCCTATTTTTGTCGATGAGCGAAATCAAAGAAATCGGCGTATGACAAATTAGCGACGCCAATTTAGTTATCCGGTCGAATTCAACCTCGGTCAAAGTATCCAGTACGGCATAACGCTGAAGTGCTATTAAGCGCTCGCTTTCATTCGATGGAATTGGAAGTTCTTTCACGCTTTATAATCAGAGGATAAGTGCTGGATAATGACATAGGCTACTCCGTCCAACGGGGTATGGTCAAAAAACGAATTAATCTCGTCCATTCCTCCCGCAGAAGCGCCGATGGCAATGATGTAATCAGGGATGATATTCTGCATGTTAAACGATTAATTAATGTTTAAAAAAGCAATATTGATCCTGACAAGGGGAATAGGAGCATACCAAATGTACGACTATTAACCTGAATGTGTTTTTTATCAATAGTTTAACAATTAATTAATGAGCTATAGCCCAAGTGGTCAAAAACTTCGAAATTTTCGTGGTAGCAAAAAGTGTTTTCTTCGTATATCCAATCTAAAACCAGCCGCCATTTGCCGGTCTGGCAGGCACTGATTGGAATCTCTAGTAAGCCTTCATTATCGATCAGGATCGTTTGGTTTTGGGGCGCAATTGTATTCAACTGGATCAGGTTAGCCCTGCCTGTAAAGGGGTGGCTAAAATTGAATTTTAAGAATTTCATGATGGGTCTTTTGATCAGGAGTGATTACAAAGATGCTGTATATCCTCCAGCTTAAAAATGATATGGCGCACTAAATATACTGATCCTGGTCATTAGCAGAACGCTTTAATTTGGCCAGCTTTAAGCTATGAAAAAGATCCTCATTCCGACCGATTTTTCAGCCACCGCAACGAACGCTGCCAAGTATGGGTATCAGCTCGCCCAGCAATTAAAGTATGACATTGTCCTTTGCAACGCGGTTATCGTCCCGGCGGAAACCCCGCAGGCGGGTCTGGTCGTTTGGCCTATGGAAGAAACAGACCTGTTGCTCAGCGATAGCGAAGAAGAATTAAAAAAATTAAAAGCGGGCATGCAGCAGCATGACCATTCAGATCAGTTTCGTCCGGAAATTACTTTTGTTGAGGAGGCCGGAGTCGTTACCGACGTGGTAGACCGGATCATGAAAACACAGCATATCAACCTGGTCGTAATGGGGACCCACGGCAATGATAGCCTGAGCACCTTTTTAATGGGTAACCATTGCAATAAAATGATCGATAATTCTTTAAAGTCATTGTTGCTGATACCGCCTGCTGCAAAATTTAATCCGGTAAAAAAGATCGCTTTCGCGATCGATCTGGAAAGCGCCGAACAGGACCTGGAGCAACTCTACAAACTCATTCCGCTGGCCAAATCACTAAATGCAGAAATTCTGATCACGCATATCGAGCACGACAAGAAGCCCACATTCGGATTCGAAAAATGGATGGACCATTTTCTGACGAAGCTTTCCAACAAAGCCGATTATGCGAAAATCTATTACCGGATCGTGACCAGTGACAATACCGATAAGGGTTTAAAATGGCTTTGTGAACACGGCCAGGTTGATATGCTGGCGATGCTGCACCATCAGCATGGTTTCTTTGATTCACTGTTTAACGGCAGTCACACTGAACGTATGGCTAGTCGTATCGCAATCCCCTTACTGGTGATCTCGGCCTGATCGGGTGTCGAGGATCATTATTCAGGCTGACAGCTATCACGCTTTAGAAGAAGGGTATATGGGATATTTGCATACAAACAAATCAATTATGCAAAAGCCCATTCAACTGATCCCCTGCTGCAAGATATTTGCGCAGGTAAGCGTGATCATCAGTGTTATTTTCCTGATACTATCCATAACCGTCAACGCAAAAGCGGCCATTACCCAAAGGGATACATTCGTTGCAGCAAGCCTGAAAACGCAACTGGCCGGTTATCCATTTTTGAACTACCCGCAAACGGTAAAGCGATTTTACAAGCAAACCGGTTACCGGTTGGCCTGGATCGCCCCGGATACCGTGAAGACCCATGCCTGGGATGCGATGCTGCTATTAGATTGCGCCCTGCATTATGGCTTAAGCCCTACCGACTATCATCCGCGGGAACTTTTATACGAGCGGTTAAATGCCATGATGGCCAAACATGAAAAGGTCGGTCAACAGCAAAAAGCTATTTACGATATCTTACTGACCGATGCGATGATCACGATGATCAACAATATGCATTTCGGGAAACTCAACCCGGTTTATACGGCTGATGTTCTGGATAAAGGCAATGCGGGTGACTGCAGGGCTGCCGACGTGCTGTCCGCCAGCCTGAAACAAAAAGATTTTATGACAGCTATAGAAAACACGCAGCCAGTCTCTAAAGCCTACCTGAGTTTGCAGCGCCATATGCGCTTGGTAACCGGCCAGCAAGCGCTCGATTGCTATGAAACGCCACCTGAAGAAATCCAGATCATGGCGATCAATATGGAACGCCTGCGCTGGATCAACCGTACTGACACGGTCTATATCAGTGTCGATATACCCAGCTATACTTTAAAATTCCATCAAAAGGATACCACTTATCAGTTCAAGGCAATGGTTGGTAAACCCGAAACAGCTACTGCTTTGGTGCAAAGCAATATCACGGCTATCATCAAAGACCAATCTGGTATCACTTTTAAACTTTCCAACAATTCATTAGCCATGGCAGGCGTTTCCGCAAGAACAGTCACCAGCAAACAACCTTCAAGACCACTAAGCAACGGTACCGTGCAAATACCCGAAGCACCACGTTTATCAGCGCTGATCTTAAAGAACAACAGAGTGAACCTCACTGCCGGTGAGCTTGGCAGGAAAGTAAGCGCAAAGCAAACAAGGGTTTACACACTTAAAAAGCCCATTCCTGTCCGGGTAACCTATCTGACCTGCGCGATAGGTGAATGGGGATTGGTCCGCTACCAAGACGTTTACGGGCTCGATCAGCGTTTAACAAATGCGTTTTACCAGGTTTCGGAAATGATCGCCCGCAGATCAACTACAAAATACAGGAAATAGTCAGCTACCCGATTACAACAAAATGGAAAACATCCAAAAAAGGGGACCGCGAAAAAGGTCTGTTCATTATGCAAGGGTAACTGAAGCGATCGATATATTGCGGCAGCAAGGGTATACCACGGACTTTAATTTAGCTAAAAAAGGGATCAGGTCTGACTCTGCCAGCCAAGCCGCGGCAGATTTCGAGATCAGGGACATTTATCGCTATGAAGGGAATTCAGACCCGGCGGATGAAGCGACCGTATATGCGATCGTTTCGTCTGCGGGTATAAAAGGAATTTTAGCAACGGGTTATGGAGATAATTCGGCTACGGTTTCGGCACAACTCCTGGAAAAGCTGCATTACTGATTAAAACGACCGCTCCGCTTCAGCTGCACTTTTCGGTAATAAAGTTAACCAGTTGTTCTTCCAGGAGCGCAGTATTGTAAAAATGGTCTACGGCGTTATTTGAAACGGTGATCTCCTCATCTGTAACGGTTACCGTTAAAGCCACGCCTTCGATCACTTCCGGGAACAATAGATTGATCACATTATAGACGTGCGCGAACTCAATCGCCAGGCTGGAATCTAATTTTGAATTAATGTAATCCGGAAATGCTTTTTTTTCACTGGTTAAATAATTTTTCAGCGCTCACCTGCTGTACATTGGCAATTGTTTTCATGTCGGTTTTGTTATTAAATGTTTTTATCTTTCAGGAAGCCGGCAAAGCCGGTTATCCTCATTGGCCGTATCGAGGTCTTTGATCGTTTGTTCGGAGATTTCCTGTAACTCTGCCATATTATCGCAGGCATGCCGGATAATGATATATTTAATTCCCATCCCGAATAATTCGTTAGTCACTTCTTTGGAGGCTCTAAAGTCTTCCGGCAGGATAATGGCTTCCTTCCCTTCCGCGTAATGGAGGGTTTCCATACCCAGCGGGTTAGCAATGAGAGTGATATCATGCTTCTTTTTATTGGCTTTGGCGATGTATTCTTTCTCATAAGCCAGAACGCCATAAGCTACTGCTTTCATAATAATGTATTTATTATACAAAATTAGGCTTCGGGAAGCAGATAAAGCATGCGCTGCATTGCATATTAGTATGACACTGGTCAGTTTTTCATTTTAGCCAGCGCGTCTAATTTTAAAATCGTGATCACACTTCCTTTTTTACCGATCAGGCCTTCGGCCTTAAATTCGGTCAATGTCCGGCTTACCGACTCGGTTGCCATACCGGTCAGGGCGGCCAGGTCTTCCCGGGAAATCTTAAAGCCATGCTCCAATTCAGGGTGTTTTACCTGCAGGCGCACCATCGCTTCGGCCATTTTTTTTCGCACCGAATGATAAGCCATTTGTAACAGCTGTTGTTCCTTTTCCTTGATATCCTGTGCTAAAAGCTTAATAAATTCTTGGGCCACATCAGGGTACTGATCTAACAGCTGTTCCAGGAGGTCCTTTGGAATCAGACAACACAAGGAATCCGCCATTGCAGTAGCTGTATCAGAATGTTCTTTGTTCAAAAAGATGGCATTGATGCCCAAATATTCATCCGGGCCGTAAAGCCCGGTCATCAGTTCGCGACCGTCCTTAGCGAGTTTGATGCATTTAACCTTACCGCTTAGCAGCAGGTACAGCCCGTTTCCTTTATCTCCCTCGTAATAGATGACCTGGTTCTTTTTAAACGCTCTTGTCCGGCGTTCCTGAATAATCTTTTTGAGCTCAGAAAGTCCATCATTTTTACTGAACAAGGTATGCAGCCGGTCAAGTGACTTGCTATAAAACTTTTCCTGTGCCGCCTGCTTTTTCAAACGAACATCGATAGCGTTCAATAATTCCAGATCATCAAAAGGTTTGGTCAGGTAGTCATCTGCACCCATTTCCATACCTTTTCGCAGGTCAAGCCTTTCCGCCCGTGCCGTTAGAAAGATAAAAGGAATATGCTTCGTTTCCGGATTTTTGTTGAGCATATATAACACACCGTAACCGTCCAGTTCCGGCATCATAATGTCACAAAGAATCAGGTCAGGGTGGTCCTGAACGGCTAAGTCAACCCCGGTTTTTCCGTCGGGTGCTTCGTGAACGTTGAACCCGGCCAGTTCCAATATTTCGACCACATTCTCGCGAATGTCATCATTGTCTTCAATAATTAATATGGTCTTACTCATGATTTGGAAATGAAATGGTAAATAACGTTCCCTTGTTTACTTCGGATTTGAAATTTACCGAGCCGTTCATCAGGCCCGCATACCGGGTCACAATGTTTAGGCCCAGGCCGGTGCCGGGTATTGTGCCGGTATTATGCGCCCGGAAAAATGCTTCAAACAAATGTTTCTGATCGGCTTCCGGGATGCCGATGCCATTATCTTTTACCGTAATGATGCAATGGGTCTCATTGATCTCGGTGTTGAAATCGATAAAGGTATTTTCTCCGGAGTATTTAATAGCGTTGGTGATCAGGTTATTGATACAATTCTTGAGCAGGTTCTGATCCAGCCGTACCATACTGTGGATGCCGGAATGCAGGTAGATGATATACTGGTTCTTTTTCGCTATAACCTGCATTTCCTCAGTGAGCTCTTCCGAGAATTTGACGAGGTCAAAATTCAGGTAATTAACTTCTTCCTTACCGGCCTCCAGTTTTTCAAGGGAAAGGAAATCGTTTAAAATGATGGTCAGGTTACCAACTGCGTTTTTAATCTTGCCGACATGCTTGGTGATGTTTTCACTTTTAAGTGGTTCGGCATATTTTTCGATGAGGGATGCGGATAGCTTGACCGAGGTAAGCGGGGTGCGGAATTCATGCGAAGCCATGGAAACAAACCGGCTTTTTAATAATCCCAGTTCCTTTTCTTTGTGGAGCAGTACCTTCAGGTCATCTTGTGCGACCTGCAAAGCCTTTACAGTATCCTTTAAGGCCATCGTCCGCTCTTCCACTAATTCTTCCAGGTGCGCGGCGTAATCTTTTAGCTTGCGCTCCGCTTCTTTTTCTTTACTAAGATTATGTATAAACCCGGTAAAGATCCGGCGACCGAAAAACTGCACTTCGCTCAACCCTAAACGAAAGGGAAAGATCGTACCATCTTTTCTAAGTCCCAGTACCTCACGGCCAACGCCTATTACATTAACTTTTCCGGTGGCCTGGTAGCGATAGAGGAAATTATCATGCTGATTCTTATCGGGGTCGGGCATTAATATTTTAATATTTTCGCCAATTACTTCGTCCGGCTCGTAATCAAACAATGCGCAGGCTGCGGGATTGATCAGCTCGATCTTTCCCCTGTCATCGATGGTAATGATCCCATCTATTGCATTTTGAATAATGGCAATTAATAGCGCGGTGTTTTCCATATTTGGTGAGGACCTGACTATATAATCGCCAACACGAATACCAGCTTATCAAAAGGGCAATAGCTGACGAGTCGCATGGAAATTAATGATGCTCATCACTATTAAGCAATTGAAAGTGTTTTTGTTACATCCTAAACCAATTAATGACGAGAGTCACTTTCTATAAAGTTGGCTGTCATTTAAAAAAGCGCCTTACCGGCGTAGGTTTGTTTTGATGACAGTCCTTACAGAAGAAACTATTTTGGTAATAAATTGCGGATCGTCCAGCCTGAAATCCAGCCTTTATGGATCGGCCGAACAACAGTTGCACCGGTCCGGTAATATTAATAGTATAGGAGAAAACTCCAGCCAGTTTAAGATCACAACGATCAGGCACAGAAGGTCTCGGATATAAAACCCATTACCGTGATATGCCGACCGCCGTTGTGGCCGCGATCCAATGGCTGTAAAGCCAATCTTTTAACCTGTTTGCTATCGGCCATTGGTTAGTGCAGGGCGGACCTGATGACCGCGACCCGGAACTGATCACTGTTTAGCTTTTAAAGGAGTTTGATGGATTTGGTTACGTGGCTGGAGATTCCGGAGGGCTCAACCATGCAATTCCGTAGGCTTTAGGTCACCGATATGTGAAGTCGAATTTTCAAAGTCATTTTCTTCAGTTAATAAATAAGCGTGGTCAAAAGTACAATCATTAAAACCAAATTATTTTAACTAATTTTATTCTTGTAGAGAGAAGGCAAACTGCGAATTTTCGACAGTAGGTCTATCTTGTGGTAGCGCAGCCTTTTGGTATGCGCTACTTTCTTTTAGCGTGTGCAGAGAGGAAGGCACCAGCTCCATTTCTCCAGTAAATTCTACCCCATAATTGGGCTAATAAACGCTGTTGTTTTTCCATAGTGCGAATATGATTGTTAATAATTTCTTTTCAATAGCAACGTAGCTTTTCATTTTCCGACCATGCTTTTGAAAGGTCCTGTTAAACAAGTTTAAAAAGGAGGTCTGCTCATAACGTATCATGTTAAATGCGGGCATATGTAGCAACCTTCTTATCCTGCTATTTCCCTTTTTAGTGATTCGCGTTCTGCCCTTGTGTGTACCAGACTCGTTTTCTTGAACATCATAACCGGCGTAACTTACCAGTTGACGGCTGTTTTCAAAAAGAGCAAAGCCATTGGTTTCTGCCAGGATAATAGCAACGGTCATTAACCCCAGCCCTTTTATCTTACAGATGCATGCTACTTTTTCTTTTGGGGATCTCCTCGGACGGCAACTCGGAGAAGAGGATCATTTACGATAAGATTGGGATCTGCTGTCGCTGGCGCGGTATCTGAAACCGGAGGTACTTCATGCCATGTTTTCATCTGACCCGGACCAGGCAGCTATTCAACTTTCCGATACTTTAGTTAAACAATTATTTGCTGCGGATATCATTGTGATCGGTGCGCCGCTGATCAACTTTACCATCCATAGTGCGCTCAAAGCCTGGATTGATCATATTACCCGGGCGGGAATCACTTTCGGCTACGGTGAAAAAGGCCCTGTCGGCAAAGTTACCGGCAAAAAGGTGTATGTTGCTATATCTTCGGGCGGGGTGTATTCAGAGGGCCCGGGCAAAGCCAATGATTTTGTCGCCCCTTACCTGAAAGCTTTCCTCGGCTTTTTAGGCATGACCGACTTAACGGTTTTCCGTGCCGAAGGGTAAAAAGTGCCGGGCGTAAAAGAGCAGGCCATGGAGAAAACTGTAAACAGCATAGTGATAGACTGATGGGAACGTTAAACAATTTCAAAAATTTCACGGATATGCTTGCCGTGCAAAGTGTGCGGATGCCGGTATTATTCACATCGCACGGCAGCCCGATGGATATCCCCTTGTCTAAAGACGAGAAACCCTTCTGGAACAGTTTGTTTGAATTGGGAAAAGATCTGCAGCACAAGTACGAAATTAAGGCTGCTCTGATCGTATCGGCCCATTGGTGTACGCAGGGCACATTTGTCAACATTTCGCCTCAGCAAACCCAGATCTACGACTACTACGGCTTTCCGGATGAATATTATCAGGTGAAATACCAGTCAGCCGGTGCGCCGGATATCGCACGGGAGATAATAAAGATCGTTCCATCGGTAACCGAAACCCCGGAATGGGGGCTGGATCATGGCGCCTGGCCCATACTGATGCACCTGTTCCCAAATGCTGATATCCCGGTTTTTCAGATGAGCATTGATTATCATGCTGCACCGGAGTATCACTTTCAACTGGGCAGGCAGCTTAAGTCGCTACGCGATAAAGGGGTTTTGATCATTGGCAGCGGGTCGCTGATCCATAACTTGAGCCTGGTCAGGCAACGGTTCGCGACCGGCGATATGAGCCCTTTCGGCTGGGAGGCCGATTACAATCACTGGATAAAAAAGGAAATTGACCAGCGTAACTTCGACAGCATCATTAATTACGGCACCAGCCATATTTTAGGAAAGCTGGCTGCACCCACGCCGTATCATTTTGTGCCGGTGTTCTACAGCCTTGCCTGATGGACAGAAAGGATGAAGTCAGGCACTTTTATGAAGGAGCTGCCAAACTACCTGCTTTTAGCGATCGAAGCTTTATGCTGTAGGCCAGTTAAGTGTGCTAATGGTGGGTTCGCAGATGTGGAAATTCCGGGGGCATTGAACACCTGATTCCGTGACTACAATAAATCGATTCCACAACACTTTGACCATGCTAATTTATTGACTAAAAAACAATAAATTTACAAATCCGACTACACAAATCGGCGCTCTACATCCGACAAAACTACATGGTCAGGGCGTCCGGACTATCCACCATATTACACTAACCGGGTTAATTATGGTGAATACAGCAAGGCGGGCAAAGTAATAACGGGTACCATTGGCTAATAGAAAGCAAATTCACTTCCCATTGTAAGCGGATTCATCTGATTAACAAATTAAAATAGTTTTAAATGATTAATCGATACCGTCGGTAGAAAATTAACATCATTACAAACTGGTAGAAAACGATTTGACTACAATAATTGCAAATTTATTTTTAAATTAATTTTATCCATTATTAAGTTGATCGAAATCCTGAACTTTTCAACCGAATAAGTTGACAATTGTAGATTATTCAATTTGCTCGGTATCTCCTATTGGCTAGATCGTTCTATATTATGAGTGACGGCTAATACCTGAAAGCAATGCCGGCGAAATAATTCGTAGGCGCATCATGCTGCAGGCCATAGTTTAAGCCGATATCAACCTTCAAAGCGCTTACAATTTCGAATTGGAAGGCGGCATCCAAAAAGTTAAGGATTTGGTGGTTTTTAAAATTATACGTGTAATAGCTTTCGCCAAAAACTTCCAGTTTTTTAAACAGCACATGGCTAACGGTAAGCGACTGTAATAACTCGTTATGCATAGCTTCTGTATCATCATCTTTCAAGCGGTCACCTTCCACCATTATTCCAACCCTCCAATCGTGCGGTAATTTGACTACCATAGGCACCATCAGGCCCTCTTCATAATTTTTATTATCTGAATAGCGGTTGATCGGAAACTTTACATAAGGCATTACTGCGATGCTAAAGTTGCCGTCGTAATTACCGAGCAGGTTTTGTTTAACACGCAAGGTAACGTCGCCGAAGCCTGAACCTTTTTGTTTGTCACCACTTACCAGGTCTTGGCTGAATTCGTGGCCATAGCTTTGTATCTTAAGCTGCAGGGCGGTATTTTTTAAAATTCCAAATTTTAGGTTGGCCTGGTTGATCAGCCAAGTATTTTGTATGCTTTGTTCCGTGTGCAGCGTTTCCTTGTTAAAAAAATCTGCTTCATATTGGAAGTGGCCAGCTTCAACAGTATAAGGTGACTCCGTTACATTTGGGCGGTCGGTTTCCATATCCTCTCGCATTAGCGACTTGGGTAAGGGCTTAAAAAGGTGATATTGCTTACGGGCTGTGTCCTGTGCGAAGCTATACGTGTAGGCAAAAGTTATGAAAGTAAACATTGCTGCAAATGCGTAAATTTTGTTCATTAAGCTTTTTTAGATCAACACTTATATTGAGCAAGTGTTTGTTTTAACTAATTGCCTCGTAATTTGAATAAGGTTATTTCGATAGTCCTTAAAACAGACAGAAATTGGCAATAAGGGATGCTGTAAAATTATTAAGCAGTAAATGGAAAGTCTGATTCTATTAGAATCATATCACTCGGGAACGATGAGGTTTAGGACTTTGTCTCTAGACTGGGCACAATTCGAACCAATTGGTGGAGCAATTGAAAAATTTTGAATGATATTAAGGTTGCCTAAATGAGGTTCGATTTTCTTTTGGGCTAGACAATTATGTTAACCATAAAAGATTATAGTAATTAACTCTAATAATTAATCGACCTTCCTGGTCGATAAGCATTTAATGCCATAGTATCCTGACCACATACAATTTCGCCTGCAATCAACCTGCCTGCAATGGGAGCCATGGTTACACCGGGATGTATTACTGAAACGTATAATCCATTTACATCATTTATGTGGCCGATTATTGGTTTACCATCCTGAGATAAAGGACGTCTTCCTACTAAAACTTCCTCAAGCTCAATCTGATGAGCGCCAAACCAATGTTCTTTTATACTTTTTATTGTACGTATAGCAATAGCTTGCGGACAATTTTCTATCGATTCGTCGATATAATCCTCTGCGGCTAATAAAAGGTTTTCAGAGGCAGCACGTACTTCCATGGATGGATTGGATACAATTCTTTTAACGAATCGGTGGTCAGTGGATATTTTCATTAAAATCGAAGGTGATATGCAAACCGGCAAAGTAACGCCTATTTGCTTGCAAAGATTAATGGTTTCTGCACCAGCAGCCAATACAACAAGTTGGGAATGAATAATTCCATTTTTTGTATTTACACCTGTGATTTTTGAATCAGTTGTAATAAAAGAAATAAATTCGTTGTTCATTTGAATATTAGCGCCTGCTTCACGAGCTGCCTCAAGAAATAGCTCGGAAGTGCTAACAGGGTTTATTGAACCTTCATTTGGTGCAAATATAGCGTTGTCTGGTACAATTTTTAGATTTGGCTCCAATAAACTAATCTCTTTTTGTTCAAGGATTCGAATTTTGTGATCCATATTAATCAGTTCACGGCCGTATTCTTTGGTTTTTGAATTATTTCCAAGCCACATCAAAGACCCCTGCCAATCAATTTTCAGTTGGCCATTAAATTCTTTCTCTATCCTATGCCAATCCGCAATTGCGCTACTTCTTATATTCAACGATGTTTTATGCTCGTCATAATTATCAACGATCCATGCAAAAGATTTTTCCGTTATTTCAGTCGCAGGATGTCGCGATTTTTCAATCACTGTAACACGCACATTTAAACGAGCTAAATGATAAGCGATGCTAGAACCCAAAATTCCGGTACCAACAATAATAACATTAAGCGGTTTAATTGCCATGGAATTTAGATTTTTTTTTAATCAACGCTTAATATAAGAAAAACGAAACTATATATTAATTACCTCATTCTTTTTCGGTTTTAGCCCGTAAGGGAACGATCTCGAACTCTTTTGTAGGTGATTTGAAGCTTTTGGCTAGTTAATCTTTGGGTTGAGAATCTTCGGTGCGAAAAACATCGAACTATTTATAAAATATGAATATTTAAGAATTAAAGTGATTCGAGCCCAGTCTGCGAAATTAAAGAAGCTCAAAAAAACGGCCTTCACCGTTAAGAATCGGGTTGGCGACCTTTACCGTGAAGACTAGGCTTAAAATAGTTTTAGCTGACAAACGCTTTAAACATCCAAAAATGGATAATCAATATAGCCTTGGTCCCCGCCGCCAAACATAGTGGCCCTGTCAGACTGATTGAGTTCTGTATCTAACTCAAAACGTTTTGGCAAGTCGGGATTGGCTAAAAATAGTGTCCCAAAAGATACAAGTTTAGCAATGCCTTTTTCCAACTCTGCCTCGGCTATTACTTTGTCATAACCTGCATTAGCAATAACGGTTTGCTTTATCCTACTGCCGAAAAAATCTATTTCATCATCCGCGGGATAGTGAGCAGGCGATGGAAAGTATGGGCTGCGCTTCATCAGTTCTACATAAGCGAAGTTCAGTTTGCTTAATTCCTCAACTAAATAAGTGTAGGTTCCGGCAGGGTCATCCAAAATCATATCTCCATAAGGGTGAAAAGGTGAAAGTTTAATACCGACTTTATCACCTCCAACTACCCTGATCAGTTCCTCCATCACCTCCAGCACGAAACGGGCTTTATTGGGAATACTGCCACCATAGTCATCTGTTCTTTGGTTGGCACTTTCCGCCAGAAACTGGCTTGGTAAATAACCATTTGCCGCATGCAATTCAACGCCGTCAAATCCGGCCTCAAGCGCATTTTTGGCAGCCTGCCCGTAATCAGCGATCGTTTGCCGGATCTCGTTAATAGTGATCTCCTGAGGTGTTTCATAGTCTTTTGGACCTTGTGAGGTAAAATGCTGCGCGCCTGTGATCGGTAGTGCAGATGGCGCCAGCGGCAATTTGCCGTTCCGGTCAACAGAATGTCCTGCACGGCCGGTATGCCAAAGTTGGGCAACGATCAAGCCACCATTGTCATGAACGGCTTGAGTGACTTTTTTCCAGGCAGCGATCTGTTCTGCGGTATAAATTCCGGGAGTTAATGGGCTGCCTGTCGCTTCTTCACTGATCCGGATGGCCTCAGTAAACATCAGCCCGGCACCGGCTCTTTGCGTATAGTATTGAACGGTCATTTCGCCTACCACGCCGTTTTGGTTCGCACGGCTCCTGGTCATGGCCGACATCACCATGCTATTCTTTAAGGTTAGCTTTCCTAAAGTTGTTTTCTCTAATAATTTCATGATCTTAATTTTGATATAATGATTAATGTATCGTTTTATAAATTGTAGGCAGGTACATAAACCTGGTTGATAAAATCCTCCGCCGTTGTTGGGGTGGTTGTTGAATCTTCCCTTTTTTGATAGTTCATAAAGCCGGTTTTGATAGCGGTAGCCATTTCGAGCAGGTTATCGACAAAATCTTCAGCAAAGCCGTTGCCTAAAAAGGTTTTCTTCATCTGCTCAACGGGGACCTGTACATAAGGCAGACCAGGCTGGCCAATGGCTTTACCTATCAAGGTGGTAAACTCTCTGTAGGTATAATCTCTTGGACCCATCACAGCATGAATGCTTTTGCCGCTGAAATCGAGGCTGGCTAGATGTCCAGCTGCTATCTTTGCCACATCCTGAGTGGCTACCATCGGTATAGCATGATCACCAACCGCTGCTGTACCATTGATGCCTTTATTCTTCACCAGGCCTATTGTTCTTAGGAAGTTTTCCATAAAATAGGCTGAGCGGATATGCAGCACGTTTACATCGCTTAGCTGATTAAACCGAACTTCCTGCTCTCCGGTGCCCGCCATTATGCCGTTGCCTTCGTGCATATGAGAACCAAGGCTGCTCATGTTCACAACGTATTTGATGCCGGAGTCTTCAATGGCTTTGATCAGCGTGCTTGTAACCATGCGCTGATAAACCCTGGTATGCTCTGCTTTAATATTGTCCGGTAGCAGAATGAATGCGCTGTCGGCGTTTTTGAAAGCCTTGGTCAGCGTTTCGACATCGGTAATGTCACCTGCAATAATTTCTGCGCCCAGGCTGCGGTATTTTTCTAATTTCCCTGTGTGCCTGGCGATCAGGGTTACCTGTTGTCCTTCGTTTAAAAGCATTTCGGATACTTTACTGCCCACTGTTCCGGTGGCGCCCAGTACGACTATTTTCTTTTTCATGGTATTATTATTTAATTGTTGTTGTTTATTACTATACAAAGGTGCGCTGATGGCGCATAGCAAACTTGTATCAAATCACTGTTTTGTTATTTGTGAAGATTGCCGCTATACATGCCGCCGTCAAAATGAACCGCATCTGTTTGGGTTACAAATAAGATGATGTCACTGGTTTCCGCTGCATAAAACGTTGGACTTTCATTTTCGATCAAGACACTTTCCCCTGTAGTAAGGGCCATGGCTTCATTGACGTTTATTTTTCCGTCAAATACATAAAACAGGAAGGTGCAATTTTCAGCTGGTGCTTCGGGCAAGATGATCTCTTCGCCCTTTTCCAGTCGCAAGTCCATCAGCCAGGTATTGCTTCTGATCTGCAACGGGTAATCGTCGCCTTTGCCCGCTATTTTTCTCCAAATGGTGTCACTGTAAATTTCAGGCAAATCGTAAAATTGAACCTGCGGTGATAGTCCAGCCGTCTCCGGCCTGATGAATATTTGCAAGCCTTCTAAAACACCGCCTTCCGGCACCACCCTTTCTTCGTGATAAAAGCTGGCACCCGCATTCATTACCATTAAATTTTGATTGGAGATGATACCTGTGTGGCATTTAGAGTCTAAGTGTTTTACCCGGCCACTTCGTAAATAGGTAATTATTTCATCATCCCTATGGGGATGCATAGGGATGAGTGTGCCTGGTGTTATCCGGGCATGGTCTATTCTTCCTATTGTTGACAAGCCGGTATCGTATAATTCGGGCCGGATGAGCCCCGGATACAAAATCTGGATGCCAAAGCCGCCATGTTGTTTACCATACTTGATGGTGTTATCAATCTTGGTCAGCATCTTAATTGATCTCTATAACTACTTTACCAATGTAACCGCCACGCTCAGCATATTCATAAGCTTCTTTGTACTGCGCAAATGGAAATACTTTGTTGATCTCGATCTGCAGCCCATTATTCACGGCATGTAGCAGTACGTTAGTGTATTTTGTAGCAGGGCTGGAAAGGATAACTACATGCTTTTTGCCCCTGAATAAGTTGCCTAATAACGAAAGCGGTATGTCAATTGGCTTTGGTATAGGATTCAGAAAAATGGCTCTAGGCTTCATGATCTGTTTGGCAGCTTTGTAACCTATTTTCCCGGATAAGTCGATCACAATATCATAAGTGGCTTTTCGGGAAAGCACGTTTTCTTTGGTATAATCTATCACGGAACTGGCTCCCCACTTTTTCGCAAAGGCTGCACCCTGGCTGCTGGCAACGGCTGTTACGTTAGCGCCCCGTTCTTTTAATATTTGCAGTAAAAACATCCCAAAACCGCCGGTGGCACCGTTTACCAAAATGCTGGTTTGCAAACTAAAATTACCCAATTTTTCTAAAGCAGTAACGGCAGCAGTTCCGACTACAGGAATAGAGGCAGCCTGGGCAAAGCTGATGTTAAAGGGTTTCTTCCAGACCAGTGAAGAAGGTACGGCTACGTATTCGGCAGAAACGCCTTCTTTCATCATGTTTCTAACCACGCCGAAAATTTCGTCGCCTTTATTGAAGCCGTTAACAGCAGCGCCGATATGCTCAACAATACCTGCGAAATCAGTACCGATGCGTTTTGGAAATTTTGAACCGGACATCAGCGTCATTTCACCGTTTCTGATCTTCCAGTCCATAGGATTGATGGAAAAGGCTTTTACTTTGACCAGTACCTCGTCTGCTTTGATAGTAGGTTTAGGTTGTTCTGCAGTTTGCAACACATCTGTCTTGCCAAACTTTTCATATACTATTGCTTTCATGATATTATTTTTAATTGTTGAAATGATATCACAAAGTTGCGAACAGCCTGATCAGTAAACTTGTATCAAATCACTGTAGTTATAAGATCTCAATCAGGTCACTATTGAATTTTAAGGCTTTAGGAGGCATACCGAACATTTCGTACATATACTTATTAAATTGCGGTAGGTCGTAAAATCCAGTATCGTAGGCGATCTCGGTGAGGCTTCTGTCTTTTTCAGAAAGGGTGAGATAGATAGCCTGGCGCAATCTTGTCCATAATAAATACTTGGATAAGCTGCTACCCGTTTGTTGCTTGAAAAGTGATGCTAAACGGGATGGCGAAAGAAAAACGATATCGGCAAATGTTTGCGGCGTGATGTTTTGTTCGATATAATTGGATTTGATATAGGCTACTATTTTGGCAACTCTTTCATCATAGGCTGTACCCGGCAATTTAGCGAGCAAAGCATCAACTATTTGGCTAATGGCTAAACTGTCTTTTGCTGTCTGAAAGAAAGTATTGGTTTCGGATGGTGAATCAAAGACAATATATTCCTCGTTCTCTTTAAATCTGCCGGCCAGCTCTAACCCAACACTCGAGTAAGGTTCTATATTCAAAACATTCAACGTTCCCTTTTCGGCTTCGCAAAAATGTGGCACCTGCGGTTTGATGAGAAACCCGTGAATACGTTCATAAAGCATTCCATTTATTGTTGAATTAAAGGGCGTATCGTTCGATAAGACGATCTGATAGGCCGAATGATGATGGATCTCTACGGTAAGGTTGCGGGCTTGAAAGGCAAGAAGGAAAGGATTCATAGTAGGTAAAAATATCAAAATATCATGAAGTTCATTTGGAGTTAATTAAATAACTCCTTATAATTGCGTAACAAGTTACGTAATTTATTTAATATGGATTTTTATGATAACGCAGGTATTAAAGCGATCGGGAGCCGGCTGCGGATGTTGACGGAAAAGATAACAGAGGATGCGGCAGCGGTTTACCACTTATATGATATCGAGCTGCGGCCTAAATGGTTTCCGGTGTTCTACGCCTTGTCACAAGCAGAAGAGTTGACCATTAGCCGTATTGCGCAGCAAATCAGGCATTCTCACCCATCGGTGAGTAAGATCGTCAGCGAGATGACGAGCCATGGATTGATCAGCGAAGGAAACGACAAGTCGGACGGCAGGCGAAATACGGTATGCCTGAGTGAAAAAGGGCGTGCCTATCAGGAAAAAATACAGGATCAATATCAGGATGTAGAATATGCCATCAAAGCGATCAACGATCAGGCGAACCATGACCTTTGGCAGGCCATCCAAGAATGGGAGTTCTTGCTGGAACAAAAGTCATTGCTGCGCCGGGTAACCGAGCAAAAAAAGTTGCGGGAAAGTAGCACGGTGCAGATCGTCAATTATGAAAGTAAATACGCCCCGGCGTTCCGGTCTTTGAACGAGCAATGGATAAGCACGTATTTCAAAATGGAAGAGGCGGACTATAAGTCATTAGACGATCCGGAAGGTTACATTATCGGTAAAGGCGGGCAGATCTATGTCGCCGTTTATCGCGGAAAACCCGTCGGCGTTTGCGCGCTGATTCGGTTGCAGGGTCGTGAATTCGATTTTGAGTTGGCTAAAATGGCGGTTGATCCTGCCGCGCAGGGCAAAAGTATTGGTTGGCTTTTAGGTAGTCACGCGCTGGAACAGGCCAAGGCACTGGGTGGTAAAAAAGTGTACCTGGAAAGTAACACCAGCTTAAAACCCGCCATCAGTCTCTATCATAAACTGGGCTTTCAGAAGATCGTCGGACATGCTACTCCTTATGAAAGGTGCAATATTCAAATGGCGGTAACGATCGGTAAGCTCAAAAATGAATGAATATCATGTATGAAAACAAAATAGCCATCGTTATCCATAAAAGCCTGTACGACTGGCAAAAATTAAACGTAACCGCTTTCCTGGCCAGTTCAGTAGCGATCGCCTTTCCAGAGACGCACGGGGCGGCGCTGGTCAGTGCGACCGGAACAGTGTATCTGCCCTTTATGAAGCATCCCATATTAGTGTATGCGGCAGGCTCGGACGAACAGCTCAGGCGGGCTTTTAGCAGGGCTGTAGAAAGAGGGCTGCACCTAGGTATTTACACCCGGGATCTGTTTGGGACAAAGAACGAAGAAGGGAATCTTGCCGAAATTGCAAAGCATCCTGATGCGGGCCTCGGCCTGGTGGGTATCGTTATTTATGGAGAAAATAAAAAAGTAGATAAAGCGGTAGATAAATTAAACTTTCACGCGTAGCCGCCATTAAAAGCGATCAGTGAATTGCAAGATAAATTGAAAATAAAAGGCTTAAGCTGGTGGATGAAGATTTGTCTGCCTGATAGGTAGAACGTTATTAACGAACTGGATCAGAAGGCGGCTGTAATTCGTTAATTAAACGTTTGCCGGAACGCTAATGGTGACAGGTTAGTTTTCGTTTTGAACAAGCGGCTGAAGGATTGCGGATGTTCGAAACCCAGCTGATAGGCAACTTCAGCAACAGATAAATTAGAGGTGGACAGGATCTCCTTAGCCTTTTCGATCAGCTTATGATGGATGTGCTGCTGCGCGTTCAGCCCTGTTAATGATTTCATAATATCGCCCAGATAACTTGCAGAAATATTTAATTGATCTGAGAGATATTGCACAGTTGGTAATCCTTGCTGCAATGATCTTTCGTTTTTAAAATAATCATCAAGGATAGTTTCCAGTTTCTGAAGTACATAGACGTGTGCCGCTTTACGGGTAATGAACTGGCGTTTGTAAAAACGGTTGCTGTAATTGAGTAGAAGCTCCACCTGGGAGACGATCACATCCTGGCTGAAATCATCAATTCTGCTGTTCAGTTCTTCACTCAAGATCTTGAAGACCGACATGATCGTAATCCGTTCAGAATCCGACAAATGCAGGGCCTCGTTGACTGCGTAGGAGAAAAAGCCATATTTACTGATATTCTTTGCGAGCGCATAAGACAAGAAGAAATCAGGATGTACCAGCAGCAGGCAGCCAGAAGTGGAGCTTCCGTTCGGTGATTCAAAGACCTGATTAGGCGCTGTAAATACCAATCCACCTTCACCAAAATCATAATAGTTCTGGCCGTATTTAGCGTTACCGCACAGGCCAGGTTTATAAGCGATCTTGTAGAAATCCATTATTATAGAGGCAGGCAACTGACCTGGAATGTATTTCATATCAGCAATATCGATAAAGCTGATCAGCGGGTGTAAGGGCTTAGCCAGCCCGAACACCCAGTGAAAGTCCGTTAATGAATCAAATTTGTATATCGAAGCAACTTCTTTCATAAGAAACAAATTTAATGTATTTGAAAAGATAATTTACCAGGGTGTTTCGCCTGTTGCAGGGTTGTATTCTTCTGCGATAAATTTACCAGTTGGCCCGTCCTTACTGATAAAAACATATTTAGAGATCCTTGTACCGGCTTCCTGAACTGTGCCGGTACCCCGGTGACCATTGAAATCGGTAGCTACAAAACCGGGACATACGGCATTCACCTTAAAGGGTGTATCCCGTAGTTCATAAGCCAGGTCGATCGTATACATGTTTAAGGCCGCTTTTGATGATGGATATAGCGCCGCTTTATGACTTTAATATTTCCAGGTGGGGTCGCTATGCAGGGTTAGGGAAGCACCGCTGGACGATACGTTAACAATTCGGGGTTCCGTCGAATTGTTCAGCAGGTCCATAAATGCTTGGGTAACCCGCACCACACCATATAGGTTGGTTTCAAATACCTGTTTAAACTGATCGATGCTTGCTTCAAGCGCTGATTGCGGAAACCCTCCATTGATCCCTGCATTATTGATCAGCGCATCAAGCACCTCTGTTCTTTCGCCTATCAATTTGCGTGCAGCCAAAACCGACTCCGTACTGCTGACGTCTAACTGAACAGCTTCTACGTTGGTCAAACCATCTGCTTTAAGCTTCTCCGCTGCAGCAATACCTTTCCCCAGGTCACGTGCACCAAGGTAGACGAAATAGCCTTTTTGCAGCAACTGTCGTGCTGTTTCAAATCCGATGCTCTTGTTGGCACCCGTGATCAATACTTTTTTCATAATGTATTAAATTATAAGTTGTGATAAATCTTAGCGATTTCGTCTGTAAGATCCTGTAACCTGGTTTTACCGAATTCCGGTCTGTGCAGGTTAAAGTCCTCGTATAAACTTCCGCTTCCCTGAGCGGCCTGCATAGCAATGAATCCATTCGCAATAAATTCATTTAATCCGGCATCAAGCATCTGCTTCAGCATTTGTTCCTCCGGAACCACGATCCATTCCAGATCCGGTTTTCCGATAGCATCACCAATGATTCGCGCAACTTCGTTGGGCGATAATTCTTCACTCGCTACGTAATAGGCCGTTTTGCCAAAGAACGGCTTTTCCATTTCTTCAGCAATAAAAAAAGCAATGTCTATAGGTGATACCCATGGTTCTTCTTTGTCACCACCGTACGTATTGATGATCGCTCCTTTGGCTTTGATGGTTGGCAGCAGCCTAAATGTATTGGTGAAAAAGCTGGGTGGCCTGATGAATTTAATAGCTACTTCGTCAGACAGCTGTTTTAAGATGTTTTCGACACTGTTGTGTAAGTAAAGGCTACCGGTTCCTTTGTTGGTATGCGCACCTATACTGCTTAAATGCACGATGCGTTTTACGCCTGATCGTTCTATCGCTATTTTATAATTATTACCGATCTTATTAAAGGCTCCTACAAAATCCAACTCTTTATCGAAGATGCTGCCGATGCCTTCCCATGCTTCCATGAGATACACGATATCTGCACCTTTAAAAGCTTGCATTAAAAAATCAACATCTTGAAAAGTGCCTATGGCGGCCTTTGCTCCAAGTTGCTCGATTTCTGCGCTTCTTTCTGCTTTACTGCTGATAACTGTTACGGTATGTCCCTTACTGACCAACTCTTGTGTCAGCGGTCTTCCGATATGGCCTATTGAGCCTGTTATGACGATGTTCATGTTTTTTGTATTTGATCATACAAAGATGCAGTAGGCGATATGGGCACAAGTAACCGAATTGCGGATTTGCATAACTAAAATCCAGGTACGGATAAATTTAATTGTTTACAAAGCAATACTGCACGCACTACTAACGCATTTTAATTGTATTGGCAACGCCCTCTCAATTTCGTTGCATTGGGGAAGCCAGCAAAAATCCACAACTAAAGTCTTGAAAGCATTTATTGTGGCTTTTTTTAAATCGGCAATCTCAACTAACTGATAATACCGGCTCAGAGGGGTAATTTGCCCCGATCAGGTTACCGGTCTCCAGATCATTTTTTGAAATATCGATCGCTTGCTGAAGCATTTGCTTGAAAAAGCGGATCAGCACTACACGGATGAATATTCTTGCGAAGAAATTCGTAGGTATCGTCCTGTATGTCCACTCTATTTTTGTCTTTCCATCGCTTAGCTTTGTAAATAGCCATTCACCTTCAAGGCGGGCAATCAGCGCACCCAAAATGGGAGAAGTAAAGTTATCGTTTTTGTAAGAAAATGAGGTTGGCCCGTTATGGGTTAGCATGGTCTCTTGTGATGTAGAGCCGTCTGCAAAATAAACTGTCCTGCTTAAACCCGCCTTGTTCCAGCCTTCTTTGATACTGGTGTTGGTGATGCCAGGAATAAGCCCGGCACCAGGGAAGATGTGCGGAAGATATATTGGGGCAATGTAATTAAAGGCCTGACCAATTGGAGCGTCGACGATAGCGGTTACAGTTGTTTGAGGATACTTGCTGTTTGCGGGAGTTGTTGCTTGTGTTTTCATGATTTTATGTTTTGTGATTTATAATTTTTCTTGTCTCGTTACGACAATACAAACATCCGCAGATAATCCCTGGCAGCATTTGCCAAATGGCAAATAGCGTTAAAACGCAAAAAAATATTTCTCATCTATAAAAAGACGTTTTTGCCATTTGGCAAATGGCGTAAGTTCATTTAGCTGGACATTTGATTTTTAGGGTCATTGACCCCGCTTATAAAAACGAAATAGTTGTAAATCATCATGAACACATTAATAAACAAGCTACTATTGTTTGATCATTTAAATGAACAGCAAATAGCACTCATTAGCGATAAAGTCGAAAATATTCATCTGAATGAGGGGGAATATTATACCGAGCCAGGTCATATCGAATCGCGCCTTGCCTTTGTAGATAAAGGTGTATTACGTTATAATTATTATAATAGTAAAGCGGAGAACATCACGAGTAGCCTGATCGGGGAAGGGGATTTTATTACACCTGCAAATTATTTACTTCTTCCCATCATTCCTTCCGACTATTTACAGGCCATCACCGAGTGCGCTCTTCTGGTAATTGGGGAGAGTGCCATGAAAGAGATTTCAGCTACCATGCCGAATTGGGACAATATATTGAGAATGGTGTCGCAAAAAGCAATTATAGAGAGGCGTGGCCGCTTGGTGCAATTGTCGGATTATGGAAATTTGAAGCTTACAGCGAAGGACTATCTTGAACAATTTCCAAACCTAAGCAAGCACTTAAAAGCTAACCAGATGTTGCAATATCTGCAGAAGCCACAGCCTAAATAAAAAACCTACATTTACATATCACAAAGACAGATGGACGAACTCATAAATTACTTACTCCTTTTTGGTAACCTTAACCAACAGCAGATCGAACTGATCCTAAGTAAATGTGTGCAGCATGAATTAAAAAGGGATGAATTCTACCAGGAGGCGGGTAGAACGCCCAAGGAATTTGCATTTCTTGTACAAGGCGTTTTACGGGTAAGTTATTTTAACAAAAAAGGAGATGACATCACGAAATATTTTCTGGATGAAAACCACTTTGTGGTTGACCTGGACAGTTACAACCAGAAAAAGCCGTCACCGGAATACATTCAGGCCGTTACGGACTGTACTTATATAACCTTGTCCCGCCAAGCCTTAGAAGATCTATCAATGACAATTAGCACCTGGGATGAGATCATGAACAAAATCATATCAAAGGCGCTTGTTGAGAAGGTCAGCAAGATCAGTATGATGATGGCGGAGGATGCTACCGAGCGGTATCTCAATTTTTTTCACCGTTTCCCAAAGCTTGCCAACCGGATACCGCTTGCCCACTTGGCTTCTTATTTGGGTATCACACAATCCTCATTAAGCAGGATCAGAAGGTCTGTCAACAGCTGATCTTCTATTTAATTTCCTTATTGCGTTTACAGGAACAAACTAATACGACATTTTAAAATTGAAATGACTATGCTGTATGTGATCGGCAATAGGTATCAAAGCCATGACTTTACTTATGCTTATTGTTAAATTTCATTTTCTAATTGTTTCTTCCCCCAGTGGTGTATATGCTCGATAAAAGGCATTAACTCCTGCCCGGTTTCACTTAATGAGTATTCAACCTTAGGAGGGACTTCGTGGTACATCTTTCGAATGATCAATTTGTCATCTTCCAATTCCCTTAAAGTTTGAGTCAGCATCTTAGTAGTAATGTCAGGCAGGGTCCTGCTCAATTCGCCATAACGCAATACGGTTTTCAAACCGAGATGCCACAGAATGCGGCCCTTATATTTTCCGCCTATTCGCTTAAAAGCATATTCAACACCGCATTTTTGTATACATTCCGGAATTTCTGCTTTAACTTTCATTTTTATTTAGATATAACTAATTGATATTCAGTATTACATACTTTTTGGTATGTAAGATACAAATAAGTACATACTTGTCAAAGGTATACAAACGAATTAGTTTTGCATGAAAATAAAGTAAAATGAAATCAGAATCAACAGATAAAACAGCAATAATAAAGGCAATCCGCCAGTATGAATTCGGCGGTCCTGAAGTATTTCGATATGAAGATGCACCTATGCCTGTGCTAAGTCCGGGAGAAGTTCTCATTCGCGTTCATGCAGTAGGTCTCAATCCGCCGGACTGGTATCTGCGTGATGGCTTTAAGTCGCTTCCTCCGGAATGGCGACCTCAGGGTAACTTCCCGCTCATTCTTGGTACGGACGTTTCGGGAGTTGTTGATGCAGTGGCCGATGATGTTAAAGACTTCGCGGCAGGAGACCAAGTTTATTCCATGGTCCGCTTTCCGGAAGGGGTTTTTGGAGAAAGTAAGGCCTATGCGGAATATGTCACTGCCCCGGCAGTTCAGGTTGCAAAAAAGCCTGCCGGGATCGATCATGTGCATGCCGCAGCCGCGCCAATGTCGCTGCTTACCGCATGGCAGTTTATAATAGCGCAAGGCCACAACGTTCAGAACCCGCTTCAACCGGATCAGCACATCCCTGTGCCGCTGGAAGGTAAAAAGGTGCTTATTAATGGAGCAGCCGGTGGTGTCGGACACTTTGCCGTGCAGTTGGCCAAATGGAAAGGTGCTTACGTGATCGCCGTAGCATCAGGTAAGCATGAAGCATTCCTGCGCGAGCTCGGCGTTGACGAGTTCATTGACTACACAAAGATCAGGGCCGAGAATGTAGTAGTTGATGCAGATCTTGTCGTTGACTCTATTGGTGGGCCGGCAACCAGTCGTTTTTTACGGACACTGAAACGCGGCGGTGCATTATTCCCGATTTTCGGGCTGGGTGCATCGGGTGCTGAGGAGGCAGAAAAGCTGGGTATTACCATGTCGACTACACAGGTACGTTCAAGTGGTGCTCAACTTGCGGAAATTGCTGAATTCCTTGATGACGGAACGATCCGCGTAGCCATAGACAGCAAATTTCCTCTTGCCGACGCTCAAAAAGCACATGAACGGGCAGCCCAGGGGAACATCCAGGGTAAGATCGTACTTACTGTGGCCTAAAGGGGAGTTGTAATAAAAAAGAACAAATATTATCTGTCATTAAATGCTAATAGGGGATGTTTAAATAAGACATCCCTTTAGCTTTAACTTAATATAATAGTGCCGATTAATTGGCCAATATTATTTATAAAGATATACGAACGTGGATATTAATGAATTACAAGACAGGGTATCTCTTCGGGAACTTATTGATACCGTATCGATTCTTGGGGATAGAAAAGATTTTAACGCTCAGGTGCAACTGTTTACTGAAGATGCGGTTTCAGAAACATTTGCTGAGGAGGCGTCCATACTGAAACTAAAAGGCAGAAAAGAAATGGCGGAAGCCTTCGACGATTTCCTTAAAGATTTTGAAACCGTTTATCATTTTAACGGGCAGCAGGTGTTGACCATCGATGGTGACGAAGCTTTGGGGACATGCTATTGTCAGGTTACCTTGATTGGCCAAGAGAATGGTAAAAAAATAAAGACCACTATCGGTGCTATTTATAAAGATAACTACATCCGTATGGGTAACCAGTGGTTGATCTCGAAGCGGGTAGGGACCTTTGACTGGCAGGATAAAACTGAAGTTTAATAATATTCAATTAATTGTCGTGTAATTGAACAATCCGGAAGTAGGACGTTAAAAAAAAGGCCTGTTTATAATGAGGTAAACAGGCCTTAATATATGAAAGTTACTTAGTAGGATTCGTGGCAGCTTTAATGATCACTTCGGCGACACGCTCTGGCTGTGAAATGTAAACAGCATGGCTGGCTTTTACTTCAGCGACATGTGATTTCGAACGTTTGTAAATACGGCGCTGAATAACTGGATTGATGCTCTTGTCTTCAGTTGCGATAACTGCTTTACCCGTTTGTGTTTCCAGGCAGCGTCGCTAATTAGTGAAATGTAAATCATTAAAAGTATTGGGTTGCGCGACTAAATAGTTCGAATTAAGTCCAGCCTGGGGATGTGAAAGTGCTGCATTTCGCTTATAACTCGCATTTATCATTTATTAGGTGAATTGATTCGAGATATGCCCAGCTATGGAGCAATCGCGAAAAAGCCTTCAACTTGAGTTTCAAGATTTTCTTTTTTACATGCATTTCAGTAAACATTGAATAGCCTATTTATAGTGCAATGTTAGTACCTACCAAATTCTAACACCTGTTTTGAACACAGGTAACTTTGGTTTGGATACTTTCTTCCGTCATTTACATCAGACCTTTGAGTTAACAAAATCAAAGTAAGATGAGCGATAAATTAGAGAATAAAGTAGTGATTGTAACTGGAGCCGCAAAAGGGATCGGCGCTGGAATTGCAAAACAAATGGCAGCATCAGGTGCAAAAGTTGTGATGAATTATGCTTCTGGTAAAGAAAGTGCCGACAAGGTCGTAACTGAAATTAAAAAAACCGGTGGGAACGCCGTTGCGATTCAGGGTGATATGTCAAAACATGCGGATGTGATAAAGCTTTTCCAGGGAACTCTAAAAGAATTCGGCGGATTTGATGTATCGGTAAACAATGCAGGTATTTACGAGTTTGCATTATTAGATCAATTTACGGAAGAATCGTACCGAAGGATTTTTGATATCAATGTTTTAGGTATCTTGCTGACTACTCAGGAAGCGGTAAAGTTTTTGATTAGTAAAGGGGGGAGTATTATTAACATCAGATCTTTCGCCAGTGCAAGGCCTGAACCTTATTCCGTGGCTTATGCAGCCTCTAAAGGTGCGGTTGATTCTATTACCAGGGCTTTGTCCCAGGAATTAGCTCCGCAAAAGATCCGCGTAAATGCCATCCTGCCTGGAGGCGTTTTCACCGAAGGTGTAGCAAAACTTGGAGCAGACGCGGAATCAGATGCCATTAAACAAATGATTGCCAGAAGCGCAATGGGGCGTATGGCTACCCCTGATGATATCGGGAAAATGGCGGTTTTCCTTGCCTCTGATGATTCATACATCATTACCGGTCAATTCATTGAAGTGTCCGGGGGCTTTAAGTGAGAAACAATTCCACAGTTAAAACCTTCAATCACAAGAGCCTTTTTAGGCTTTTCTGATTAATCAATTAATTATCTTGAGTAAACAAGAGGTAACTGTTAAAACCATCAATTCCGTTTCAGAAGTGCACCGGTTACTATCATTGCCAGCACCAAAAAACCCGCTGATCACGTTAATCAATCATGCAGATGAGCGACCTGTATCGGGAGCGGGAATCCATCGCATGGTTCTTAATTTCTATAATATTTCCATCAAACGAAGTTTTCGCGGACAATTAAGGTATGGCCGCAAGTATTATGACTTCGACAATGGAACAATGACCTTTGCAGCTCCCAACCAAATTATTGCCGTTGACCAAGGCGCTGACAGGGATAATGACGGCTGGTCGCTGATGTTTCATCCCGACCTGATCAGGAACTATCCTTTAGGTAAGTCTATTAAAAATTATGGTTTCTTTTCCTACGATGTTAATGAGGCGCTTCACCTCTCTGACGAAGAGGAAAAACTGATCGAGAGCTTAGTCCGGAATATTCAAAATGAATACGAATCCAGGATTGACAATTTTAGCGCGGATGTCATCGTATCAAACTTGGATCTGCTGTTGAATTACTGTAACAGGTTTTATAATAGGCAGTTCGTAACCAGGAAAATGGCCAATAATGACCTGCTTTCAAAATTTGAGAAAAAGTTTGCAGATCATTTTGACAAAGATTCAGTAACAGGTTCAATTACAGTTAACAATTTAGCAGAGGAATTGAATGTATCTGCCAGTTATTTTAGTGATATGCTGCGCGCAACAACTGGGCAGAATACGCAGCAACACATCCACAATAAACTTATAAATAAAGCAAAGGATATCCTGGCCAGTACGCATTTGTCTGTCAGTGAAATTGCTTTCAGTTTAGGCTTTGAGTTTCCGCAATCATTTAATAAGCTTTTTAAAAATAAAACCAATATGTCTCCGCTGGAGTACAGGCAATCTTTCAATTAACAAACATGCACTATAAAATGTTAGTTAACACAGGTTTAAAGGTATCCGTGATCAGTTTAGGCACCATGAATTATGGTGGTAAGGTTTTTTTAAGGTTATGGGAACTTTGGATCAGGCGGCAGTAGACGAACAACTTAAGGTGTCGATAGAAAAAACCTGTCAATCAACCGGGATGATCTGGTGATTGCAACAAAAGTCAGAGGTGGCATGGGCAGCGGTGTTAACGACCGGGGGCTTTCCCGCAAACATATTATTCAACAGGTGGAAGCAAGTTTGAAACGACTAAAAACGGACTATATCGACAGGTATCTGGATATACCGCTGATATTGACCACCTGATTCCGGTGGAATGTGACCACTGATTCCGCGTTAAATTGACCACCCCATTCCGGGGCAAAGCAGAATCGTTTTATAATCAATACGCTTCATCTCTCTATAAAACATTTGCTGGAGGGTGACCAACGATGCAAGGGCAAAACTGGTTCTTGAAAAAACCTTTCTAAAAGTTTGGAATAAAATCAAAATCCACCAGCCCGAAAGTGGGCGGTCGCTGTTGTTGACGACCGGAATAGCCGGCACTTTAGCGATAGCATCGGCTTCATCTTCTTCAATAATTGATTCTAATCCGGAACCGACTATATTTACCCTTGTATAGCCTACAGCGTTATCAACCGGATATTTCAACAAACTCGTTAGCTAATAGCTTAAGCAAACTTTACTATTTCCTCCAAAGCAATGATTGATAAAACCGAAAATAGCCAATTGTCACCTCTTCCCATCGGGCCGGAACATCTTAAAACATATTTTATCGGCCATTTAGACCGGATTTATTGCGCAAAATCGCACTTAATAGAAAAGCTGCCAGAAATTAGAGATCATGCGCATTTTAATGATTTGAAACACGCCATAACCGAAACAATGGACCACATCGAAAAACAAATCATTAGAATGGAAGCCATCTATAGTCTGCTAAATGCAGATTCATCAGTGGAAAGTTGCGAGGGATTGATCGGAGTGCTTTAAGATGCATTTACAGCGATACATCAGCAAAGCGAAAATTCAGAGTAACGTGACCTGACTATTTTATTTTACCTCACCAAAATTGACAGCACGGAAACGGCATCTTTCCAGGTGTTGCAAATGGCCGCTGTTAAATTAAAAAAATAAACAAGTAAGTCAATTACTTAAGGAAAACTTCGATGAAGCCAAGGCAGACCGTATGTTACTTTTATTAATTACAGTAATGCGATCAAATTTACGCCTTCTGGCGGCCGGATTGATATTGTGAATTTGGTTAGAGAAAACTATATTTACATTAAGATTAGGGACACGGGTAAAGGCATGACGGAAGAACAAATAGCGCTGATTTTTGAAAATTGTTAGATAAACTCCACTCCCGGAACCAAGGGGGGAGATGGGCTCAGGATTAAGAGTTTTGATTGCCTTTGATATGTTAAAACGAAACAAAAGCACATTGGAAATTACGGACGAAGTGCCTACCGGCAGTTCTTTCATTGTAATTATCCCGAAGACAGAAGCCGATTAGATTTTAAAGCAACCTCACAATAGGTTTTCGCAACCTCTTTGGATACAAAAAAACTTAATATTTCTATTTTCAGAATTTTACTGGAAATTTTGAAGGATTTACTGAGGACTACCAAAAAAGCCTTCTTGCTGTTAATGTTCGGTGAAGATTAGGAAGGGATCGGTTATATTGTGATTGTAGTCTTTGAAATATATAAATCGGATAAACCAAACCGGATTGACGTCATTAGGACAATAATATGGTTTAAATTAATAATTATCATCTGCTGTTATTTAAAACCCTAGGGATATTTATAATAGCTAAAATGACCGTTTTTTATTTTGGGATATATGGCAATAACAGACAGATTCATATATTAGATGAATATATTATTAAATGAAAAAAAAAATACTAGTTGTTGATGACGATTTAAGTATTTTAAAATTACTTAATTTTATCTTATCTAAAGAATTTGACATTGTTGTAAAGAATAATGGCATTGACGCTTTTAAGTGGCTTGAGGATGGTAATATACCTAAGCTCATTATTTCTGACTTACAGATGCCTTATTTTGATGGACAATCATTTGTGAAAAATTTGAAGATCAGTGGTTTTTACCGTGAAATTCCAGTTATATTACTTTCGGCAGCGCATGACCTGAAAGAACAGGTTGCCAATATGCCTTTCAAAGTGGAAGCTTACATCCACAAGCCATTCAGTCCAACTTCCTTAAAATTAGAAATTAATCAAGCTTTAAAAGCTTATGACGCATTCGATACCAAATGATTGGAACGTGAATTGGGGCTTACAGATTAGCCTCGCTTATGCTGGCCTTGAAATGCAGGAATTGATATCTAAAGAACTTAGTGAGAAATTCCGCATAATTTTTAATGATACCTTACAGGACCTTGAGGATTACTTGGGCAATCAATCCATCTTATCAATCCCTGACATAATATTAATTGAGGTTGATATCGATGAGAACTGTTTTTTATTGGTTGAGCGCTTAAGGAAAAACTTTTTGCTTAACGGGCTTATAATTGTTATGATTTCAACAAGTAGGAATAAAAAAATGATGGAAAAAGCCATGCAAATGAAAATTCATGATTTTTACACTTATCCGTTCACTACTTCAGACCTGCGCGAGCGTTTAAACTTTCTAGTTAAATTTAAGCTTGTCAGGCCTAGATTGGTTGGCCTTTTTGAAGAAGTAGATACCAGATATAAAATGCCATTAGGAAAACGCCTGCTCGATTTGTTTATATCAACCGGTATGCTTATATGTTTGTTTCCTTTATTAGTGGCGGTGTCTATTCTAATCAAATTTGATTCTAAAGGTCCAATATTTTATAAAAGTAAACGTGTGGGTACAGGGTATAAATTATTCGATTTTTACAAATTCAGATCTATGCGCACTGATGCAGACCAAATGTTAGCACAAATGGCGGTAACAAATAATCAATATACTTTAGAAGATGAAGGTGCGGCAAAATCAGCTTTTGTAAAAATTAAAAACGACCCTCGAATTACGAAGTTAGGGAACTTTTTACGCAATTCCAGCATAGATGAACTACCGCAGTTATTTAATATTCTTAGAGGAGATATGTCTGTAGTAGGAAACAGGCCGTTACCAGTTTATGAGGCAGAGATGCTTACATCAAACGAGTGGTCGATGCGCTTTTTAGGACCTGCGGGGTTAACCGGGCTATGGCAGATAAGCAAACGCGGTAAAGAGGATATGTCCGAACGAGAGCGCAAAAAACTGGATAACTTTTACGCGCAGAAGTATTCTTTTTGGCTGGATCTCAAAATTATAATCGGGACTGTACCTGCTCTGTTTCAAAAAGAAAAAGTCTAAAAAGAATCATTTACAAAACGGTATACCTGAGGGAAATTTTATAATAAGTTGCTTTGTTGATTATTTTTATCCCCAACAAATAATTTGAATTTATTTCTAGAATAAATCTAGATAAATTGTAATTCAATTTCAAGATGAAAATCTCTCAAATTATTTTGAAGTTTAATATTTCTGATTGTTTCTGTTAGCTGCTTTAGATTTTTAACAGTCAAAAATTGGGCGTTAAGGTCAAACTATATCAGATTTTGAAAGGTTGCCGTTTTCTATTTTAAGTCCAATTTTTTTAATTTGGTTCTTTGATCCTCTGATTAATAGGGACGGTCTACTCACCTATAATAGTTTATTGTCTTTCTCTTATATTAAACGACTGGCAGACTGTTACATAATTGTTGTAATATATGCTCATCGAGAACGCCCTTTACTTCAGTAAACAAACCATCAAATGAATTAATAACCTTTTTTGGAAATGGCCGTATAATTACTTTAAACAGGTAAGTCATTAAAACATCTTTTTCCAAAACGCAATAGATGGCCTAACTGCTTGGTACAGTCAATTTCTACACACAACAAAATGATCTATTAAGGAGGTATAAGTGAGAAGGAGTGTTAAATTCTTATTGACCTACGCTATATTAGCAACTAATGCTAGCTTAATATTTGGCCAGGTTCCTATGCTGAATTATTCTACGCCAGAAAGTTATACAGTCGGTAGTGCAATTGCCCCTTTATTGCCTTATAATACTGGTGGCGCTGTCACTACTGTAAACTTTGGCACACCTGTTCAATTAACCGGGGCAACATTTGACGGCCCGAGCGGCATGGCTATAGATGCATCAGGCAATTTGTACATAACAAATTACCTTAACAATACCGTCAGTAAATTCAATTCCGCCAACGTGTACCAGGGTACATGGGGCACAGGCTATAGTTTCTTAAATCCGGTAGGGATCGTTTTTGATTCTCAAGGCAATGGTTACGTGCTGAATACCACGTCAACTAATGGCAACGGCCGCGTGGATAAGTACAACTCAGCGGGGGTTTTTCAAACAACAATTATTACCGGCCTTTTTCATGCGCTTGGTTTTAATATTGATTTGAACGACAATTTGTATATCGCTGATCGTAATGTATCTAACGGCAATAACTCTGTAAAAAAATACAATACTGCAGGCACACTGTTACTTTCTCTCCCAACCGCAAATCTGAGTTATCCTGACGGTGTGGTTGTAGATGGTAACGGCAATATTTTTGTAATTAACAGAACCGGTAACAATTTAACCAAGTACAACTCTACTGGCACATATTTGGGCGTATTTGCTTCCGGATTTAATGGTCCGCTTGCTTTATCTATAGATGCCGCAGGAAATATTTACGTAGGAGACTCTGGTAATAGCCAGGTAAAGATTTTTAGTGCAACAGGGACGTTATTAAATTCGATAGCTGTAACAGACTCCGAGGGCACCATTTCAACTGCATCAGGCTATCTTTTCGCCGGGGCTTATACTGCAGACAAGGTGTATCGTTATCCACCTACCGGCGGGTATGCCATTAATGCTCCGCTGCCTCCTGGCTTAACTTTTGACCCAAACACCGGCCAAATATCGGGTACTCCAACGGCGACAACGGCGGCCACCAATTATACGGTAACAGGCTATAACATATCAGGAAGTGCCAACTCCGTAGTTACCATAGGTGTGGTAAGTCCAAACCCGACCACACCTGTTGACAATAATGCAGTCATTAACACCATCGCCGAGAACTCTTCCAACGGCACAACAGTAGGGCTGACGGCTTACTCCAACATACCGGCCAGCAACAACACAACCAACATTGCCTTAAACAAAACTGCTACCACTTCATCACTGGAGAATGGCGCTCAGTTCCCTGCGTCAGGCGCAGTTGACAATAACCCGGCAACACGTTGGTCCAGCGCTTTTTCAGATCCGCAATTCATTACTGTAGACCTTGGAGCCAACTATAACATTAGCCGGGTAAAAATTACCTGGGAGAACGCCTACGCTGTAAATTACCAGATCCAAATCTCAACAGATAATACAACTTTTACAACATTAAGAAGCATTTACGGAAATGCAACTACCATAAATGATAATACAGGCTTGTCTGGCGGCATTAGCAGTGTAGGCAGATACCTGCGCATCTACGGAACAAAGCGTGTTGGCGGCTATGGTTACTCTATTATAGATATGGAAGTATATTCAACGGATATAGCATATACTTTAACTGACAATGCTGGTGGCCGTTTTACCATCAACAGTTTAACTGGTTTAGTAACCGTAGCCAATGGCGCCTTGCTGGATTTTGAAACAAATACAATCCACAACGTTACCGTACAAGCTGCAAATACAGCTGCTACATTAAGTTCCAGCCAAACATTTGCAATTGCGGTTACCAATGTTAATGAAGCTCCAGTGATTACGTCTAATGGTGGTGGCGCTACCGGTTCCGTTTCATTAGCAGAGCATACTGCGATTGTTACAACAGTATCTGCTACCGATGTTGATGCAGGTAGTACGCAAACTTACAGTATAACAGGCGGAGCAGATGCGATTAAGTTCGGCATTAATGCTACAACAGGGGTGCTTACCTTTACTACACCACCAAGTTTTGCAGCTTTAGGCTCAGCTGCGGGAACTAATGCATATGTTGTTGTTGTTACCGCATCTGATGGAGCACTAACTGATGCGCAAACACTAACTGTAAATATTACCAGTACAGCCTACATCTCCCCATACGCTTACAGGATACCATTAACTTTAAATACCGTTAGCGCTGCGACAACCATGGGGATTACATCCAACCAAAGTAACTTTCCGGTGCTTGTAAGGGTTTCTGATCCGTCGTTAGTTTATGTCCCTGGTAGCTGTTCTAACAAAGTGCAATTTCCGAACGGCCCTGCCTATGATTTCGCATTTACCAAGACCGGGTCCGCAAGTGAGTTAAATTACCAGGTAGAAAGCTACGACCAGGTAAACGGCGTATTACTGGTTTGGGTACAAGTACCCTCCTTGACCTATCAAAATAACAATAATTTATACTTTTATTTTGGCTGTGCTAACGCGCCGGCCAATCACAATAGTGCATTTTTTCAAACTACCTGGGACAGTAATTACAAGGCTGTTTTCCATTTCAATGAATCAGCATTCACAGGCACAGTAATAGATGGCACGATAGGAGCCACGCATAACGGTATCACTACCGGCATTTCAGCTGCTGATCTAGTAGCTGGTAAAATAGGCACCGGCTACAATTTCGACGGATCCACAAAAAAGATCACTTCTAACCCGGTAAATATTAATGGACCCTTTACCCTGTCTGCATGGGTCAAATTAAGTGGAATTGGTATTGATCAAAAATTAATGACCAACCAAGGCAGCTCAGGTGGCGCTTCCGGAGGGTATAAATTAGGGGTTTACAGCGACAATATTCCCGAGTCGGAGTCTGGCACAGCCAACAACCGCTCAACTACCCCCAACCCCACAGCGTTTTCAACAGGAACATGGTACTATGTTCAGGCCGTATATACTGGTACAACGCTAAGCACCTACGTAAATGGTACAGCATATAAAACAGCTTCGATCAGTATGACTCCATCGGCAACAACCCCACTTTATATAGGTGTTGGCGAAGGCGGAGGGAGTTTATACTTTAACGGCGTGATTGATGAGCCAAGAGTTTCCAGCACAAACAGATCTGACGATTGGATCAAATTTGAATACATTAACCAAAATACCCCATCAACCTTTACAACATCAGGTGCGGTGGCAACGGATGCAACCAATGTATTAACTATCCCTGGGGGCGTTATATATACTTATTCAGGAGGTGCCTATTCCCCAAATGTTGTTGGCGTGTCAGCCACTCCAACTTTTTCCGGTAATGAAAGTTTTGTCTTTTCTTCATCAGCTACAATTGCTGCAACCAGCACTGTTTACGGACTCACTGTTAATAACGGCGCCACTCTTGCAGTAAACGGGCAAACAATTAATGTTGCTTGTAATGTACTTAATAACGGCACTATCACCTATGGAACCACTTCATCTAGCATTACCTTTAACGGGTCGGCGGCTACGCAAACTTATACGGCGGCAGCGGCTACCAATAGGGCTTCCTTTGGCATTATTACCATTAACAATTCCGCAGGCGGGACGGTAACTATGAGCGGGGGGCCTGTGGATATATATAACGTCTTAAATATAACCAAAGGCAATTTAGTGATCTTGCCATTATCAACCTTAACATTGAAGAGTACAGCTTCGCTAACCGCATCCGTACCAACAATTGGTGTTGGCTACACCATTACGGGCACTGTTAACGCGGAACGTTTTATGTCGGGAGGCATCCGGGGTTACCGGCTAATATCTGCACCCGTAGCTACCACCGCTCTGCTTAACACCCCTTCGGTAGGAATAAATAGCTTTGACATGAAGGAAATCATTAAAAACTCCTACATAAGCGGGCCGGGCACACCTTCAGGTACTACACTGGGTACATCTGTAAACAGCAACGGCTTCGATTACTCCCCGAATAACAATCCATCTATTTTTGTTTATAAAGAATCTGACGCAGACCCTGCAACCCGAAACGTCAATGTAAGTGACTATAAAGGTTATGCCAGTATAAACGAATACGTGCCAATGGGCAACGGCATTCTTTATTTTTACAGGGGCGACAGAACCCTGGCACAGGCGGGTGCAACAAGTGGTAACGCTTTTGTTGCGCCGTATCCCATTCCAAATGCATCTACTTTAAAATTTGTAGGCAAGGTAATAAGCGGAGATGTACAGGTTTACCTCCCCAGCTTTAAAACATCTGCCGCTTACTACAACAAATTAGGAACGGCCACCGGTACCAGTGCAGGCTCAACCACGTTAAGTGCCACACCTTTTACAACCGCATTGTCCTATACAGGCGCCAATGCAGGGAACAAGAATGGGATGAACCTGGTAGGCAATCCTTATCCATCAACTGTCGACCTGGAGCAGGTAGCGTTTACCGGGTCTTCTGCCTACCCCTCGGCAATTCCTATTTACACGCTTAACAAAAGTGGCTCGTATAGTTTATACCTGCGTAATGCGGTGGCAAACGCTGTCGGCACCAATACTGGTACCAGTGCCAACGGGGGGTCGCGTTATGTGTTATCGGGCGAAGGCTTCTTTGTGAAATGCATCTCTCCCGCTGCGGGTGTTACTTTTAAGGAATCTTCTAAAACCACCTATCCTGTAGGATCCGGATTAAACGGTGTGCCAACTGTGTTTAGCCTGCAGAACAACAAACCGCTGCTGCGCGTAAAACTTATCCAGGACAGCCTTTATACCAATGAAACAATCATAACCTTTGGAGGTGCCAGCACCAATGCATACGATGAAAAAGAGGATATACCTTATTTAAGCGGCCCAAGCCAAACGGTATACCTTTACAGTATTGCCAGCGAAAAGTATCCGCTAATCTATAACCAGATGAATACCCTGGAGCACTTGACCGAGCCTATTAAATTATACGCAGAGGGACCAACTACAGGGCTTTACTCCTTGGAGTTCACCGGGGTAAACAGTATAGACTCCTATTATCGGTTATTTCTAAAAGATGCTTTTAGAAAGGATTCATTGGAAATAACTGCTAACAGCACTTACAATTTTAATATCGACAGGGCAAATGCAGCTACTTATGGGGCCAACCGCTTTAGCCTTATTATGCACCGCAGTATTCCGGGTGCCTATCAGCTGGTAAAATTTACAGGTGATAAGCCCGCTAAAGCCGATTATGTTAAACTTGCGTGGGAAACTAAAAACGAACATAACGTGATAACGTTTAACGTACAAAGAAGTGTGGATGGCGGCAAAACGTTTATTGATCTCGGCATGATTCAATCAGCCGCAAAAGGCACATATACGTTTACAGATAACGCGCCTGTTAGCCAGACAGAAAGCATCTACCGGCTAAAACAAGCAGATGTTAATGACGCAATAAGTTACTCTTCCTTGGTTACTATTAATGACGAAATCTCAACCGGGATAATGCCTAATACAATACTGCTTTATCCTAACCCAGCGAGGGAGATCATTAATGTTAATATTGCGCAAAAGATCAGCCGATCGGTGGAATTTCAGATTATAAATTCTAACGGTAAATTGTTAAAAAGACTTAATTTTCCAGCATCTCAACATTTTGAACAAAATATATCCGATTTGATGCCTGGTGCATACATCATAGATATGTTTGAGACAAGTTCAAGAAAGAAGCTGGCTACTGCAAAATTTCTAAAAATTCAATAACATTATTTCAGGAAGGGGCGAACGCTGCTCCTTTCTCGGTCGTATAAATGCAGTTACAAGTGTATAGCCCCTAGAGCCTATCAAGGTTCCTTTATAGCCTTAGATTTTTATTTAGGAAGGTTGCTCAGCAGGAATTGGAACTATTTGGATCTTAATAAACCGCGCAAGCTGCCGTGAGTGTCTGAAAGCTATGGATTGTTGAAAAGTAGTAATTCTCATATTTTATAAGATTAAGGCGTTTGGTTGTACTAATATTTTTAAATTATTAGTACTTTCTGGCAATATTACGATTTAAAAAGATATACAGGAATTGAATATGCCGGAAATTACTGAGAGATTTGCAACGAAAGTGAAGTACCGTGATTATCTGGCTGCATAAAACTGGGGAGTAGCTACCGGTGCGGCAATTGCAGCCATGATCATTATTATAACCGAAAGCAGCCAGGCACTCGCATTTGTTCCCGGGTGCAAGTACCTGGAATCGGCATATTAAATCTTAATTATCAGATATATGAAGATTAAAAAAAAATTTTGAACCTACGTTTGGAAAACTTTCCACAAATATCCTGCTTTCATGAAATCGGAGTATTTCTGCGACCAAGAAAAGCCCTATCCCAAACCCAGCCACATTTTTAAGTTTTTCATTTTCGACGCGGTAAAACCTATCAAATAATTTAGACTGATCTTTTTGTTCTATCCCAATGCCTGTGTCAGACACGGATATCTGGGCTTGGTTACCAATCACTTTACAGCCAAGTGCAATCGTACTTCCAGCTGGTGAATATTTAATGGCGTTACTGATCAGGTTTTCCATAACCTGACTAATTTTTTCACGATCAGCCATTACAAATACATCCTCACAATCTTTCAAAGTAATTTCGTGCGTTTTCGAATGTATTTTTGAGTCATCGACCACTTCGGTTAATAATTCATGCATTCTAAAGCTTTCAATATTCAATTCAAATTTTCCCTCCAATAGTTTGGCGTTATTCAGGAAGTTTTTGATAAGCGTTGACATTTTATTAGCCTGCTTTTCGACCCTTGTCAACGCTTCAGTCCTGAAATGATCTTCTTCGGTACGGGCCTTCGCTAAGAGAATCTGGACGTAAGATTTTATACTGGTCAAGGGTGTTTTGAGTTCGTGGCTGGCGATAGTTATAAATTCATCCTTCTTTGCCATCAAATTCTCCGTCGCTTTCATTAAGATCTGTTGATGACGGATTTCTTCCTCCGCTTTTTTTCGTTCTACGATTTCCGCCTCCAGCTCATCCAATGTCCTTAACCGATAAATCTTGGGTAACAACTTGTATAAGGTATATACCGTGAATAAAGACACGATGCCGGTCAGAAAACGGATTATAGCGCTTAAACGATAAGCCGGCCACCAGAAGATGATGGCATCTATAAAATGCGTAGTGCCACATAAAATAATGAAGGCAATAAACAGCCACAGAATCTTAGGGAACGGAATGTCCTTTCGATTTTTGATAATACGAAAGAGTAGTATCGGTATGGCAAAATAAGAGGTCCAGATAGCAAGATCTGAGCAAATGTAAAGCCAGCCGTGGAAATCGCTCCAGTTACCGCAATGCCACCTTGCAGGCCAATCAGCCATTTCAAATATTTTAGTAAAAAAGGTTTTGACCTGACTGGCGATTGATTCAGTTCCCAAATTGTGTGCAATGCTTTTCTGTTTACAGATCGGCCCGCATGTTAAATGTACCTTATTCAATATTTCTTTCTGACTTTCCATATTTAGATCGACAATTAATCCGTATTGATTTTTCGTAAACTTAACTTACTGAAACGGAATGGCTATGCTTCAATTAACGCGTTCAGCTTGTAGTGTTGATTTACGCTTAAAATTGTCTAACGCACTAAAATAAATAAATTATTATTAGTTAAAAGTAAATGATACATCATTCTGATCGTGGACTACAATTTTGCTCTCAGAATTATACAGCCCTGTCAAAGGAAGATAGGATCGCGATTAATATGACTCAAAGCGGCAGTCCATATGAGAATGCACTTGCCGAGCGCATTAAAGGAATTACCGAGACTGAGTTCTTACTAAAAAGGTTTAACAGAACCATAAGGAGGCAAAGAAAAGCATCGCAGAGATCATTGGCCATTACAACGAACGGCGCACTCACGCCAGTTTGAATTATTATACGCCGGATCATCCCGCTACTAAGAAAATAAAAATCGTAGCCTAGTAAAGTAAAATCAGGACTGAGGAATATTTGTGTAAACTGATTCCTGTTTTACTACTTAAAAACAACAAATAAAATCAGTACGAGTCAGTTGAACGGAAATTCCGAGGCAATTGACCACCTCAAGCCGAAAATGATAATTCGATTGCGCAACACTTGACCAGGCTAATTTATTGACTGAAAGGAATGACTTGGAACAACCACCACACTTTGACCAGGCTAATTTATTGACTGAAAGAAATGACTTGGAAGAACCGACCACACTTTGACTAGGCTAATTTAATGACTGAAGAAATGACTTGGAAAAACCGACCACACAAATCGGTGCTCTAAAACCTACGTAATTGGATAATCAAGCCTCCGGAATCTCCAACTAACTTCTAGATTCAGGATTGCAGAAAATGATGGATGTTCGGAAGAGTCACTTGCAGTGCCAACTACGTTGCGTTAGTTGGATAATTAAAGACGGTATGTTTAGGGCATGTAATGCTGTAGGAGTGCTTAATTTGGACGAAAAGCTTGGTCGCCATGCAATAGTAATGTCAAACAAAAAGATTCCGGAGATCATAGGTTTCCCGGCTTCTGCACCTGACAAGGTAAGTGATCAGCAAATTGAATAAGAGTGAATTAGCCAAAATCATCGTGATCAACGTAAGATTACTCACTTTACTGAAAAGAATGACCATAACAATACATAGAATATTAATAGCCGCCAATAGAACGGTTGTTTGCAGATGGCTGAGACCCAAACGAAGTACTTGGTGATGGATGTGGTTCCTGTCGGCAGTGAAAGGAGAAACACCTCTAATTATACGAAGTGTAAAGACCCGAAGGGTATCAAAGATCGGTCCGATTAAAATAGCCAGCGTCAGCGCCGGTGCGGAAAAGTTAAAAGGTCCACCGGTGGGCGAAGATTTACTGATCTCTAAGAATTTCATGGCCATGAACGCTGAAATCAGACCAAGCAGCAAGGAACCGGTATCACCCATAAATATCTTAGCAGGCGTTAGATTAAAACGCAAAAATCCGACAACGGCTCCGGTAATGATTAAAGCTATCGCGGCCAGCTCCAACTGGCCGGTATAAATAAACAATATGGTGAAACTACCGTTCACGACCACACACGTGACGGCAGCAAGACCGTCAACACCGTCGATAAGGTTAAAGGAATTGACGATCAATACAACAAATAAATGGGAAAGTATAACACTAATGATATAGCTGATCTCGTAGATACCAAATATGCCGTATAGACTGGTTAACCGGATATTGCCAGGAATAACGAGGATGGCAGCGACAAAAAACTGGATCAGGAATTTCGTGCTCGAATTAACCCCAGAAAGGTCATCTTTCAGGCCCATGGCGAAAAGGATAGTACCGGCGGTCAAGAGGTGAGTGATCGGAAGGCTCTTGTCCACCATACTTAAAAGTAGTAACGTAATATTAAAGCTGGCAAATATGGCTATTCCTCCCAGGCGGGGAATACCGTGGTCGTGCTGTTTACGGAAGTGACCGACATCATCATACAAATGGCGGGCGCGGGCCACATGCAGAATTGACGGAATACATAACCAAGTGAGTAGCGCCGAAAACATGAATATTACAATATAATACCAGTAAAAATAGCTCATATGAAGGAACTTTAATTGAACCTCATTATGAGGTGAATTTGACTTATACTAACTTAACTGTAAGAAATCTTAGTGGCTGATAATATGATTGCGAAGATACTGCCGCGTCATTTTACGCAATTGCGCCCCAGTATGTTTCAAAATCCTTGGTTTTTCAAAATAAACCCCGGATGGGCCTACAGCAGCAGCCAAAAGGAGAAACGGCAGTTTAATATCTATGTGCGCGTACTGCGTTATGCCTTCGGAATTAGAGATAGCACCGCAATGGCGGTACCGGCACAAACCATAGCGAGGCCGGATATGGAGTTGGACGTGCAGAGATAAAACAAAAAAGCCGCTTATTGCACTGCCCCCAAAACTTTAGACACTGATTGGGGGCATTTTATGCTTAAAAGTAAAAAAGTATGATTATGATTTTCGGCTTCAATGTGTAGAAGCTGTATTAAAAGGGAATGGATCTGTAAAGGCAGTAGCGAAGCAAAACTTCATTAACACTCGAATCTGCGGCGATGGCTGGGCTTTTATGAGGCTTACGGCAAGCAAGGGCTGAAGCCAAGAGCGAAGCAGCGTTACGCTGTAAATTTTTAGCTTATGGTTTTGAAGGCTTTAGATAAGGAACTATTATATTTACGTGCAGCCTGTGTCCGGTTTAATATACCGAGCGAATCAGCGAACTTAAGTTGGCGCAATGCTTATGAATCAATGGGTGAACCCGGCCTGGCCGCGAAACCAACAGGCGGCCGTGCAAAGATGAAACTACCAATCAAACGCAATCAAAGAAGCCAGCCAAACCCTTGACCCTGGAAGAGGAGCTGCTAAACGAAAACGAGTACCTGAGAGCAGAAAATGAACTGCTAAAAAGCTTCAAGTCTTAACTTAAACCAAGAAAAAAATATAGCAATAATGGAGCTAAGGAATAGATATGATTTGGCAGTACTGCTCAATTGTATGTGTATGGCAAGAAGCAGTTAAAACTTAATCTAAAAGGAATGAGCCCGATACAATATAGGGCTCATCATTACAAAGGTTAATTGTAAATTCTTTTAAACTTTTGGCTTCGCTGCAATAAGCTGCTTCCTTGTTTTAATAATTTTGCTAATCGTTTTTATTAAGTACGAATGTCAAAGCATACCTATAACTGCTCGAATCTGCCGTAACGGGCAGTATTTGCGATACCGAGTATCCTTCATTAAGATATTGATTAAGTAAAGGAAACTCCATCTCTGTAAAATACTTTTCCTTGTTTATGTTATTTATGGTAGTGTGCACAGTCACTACTTTTTGCATGTCGTTTAAGTTAATTTTGAATTGCTAACTTAAGTATTTTATTTGAGAGACTTTCAATCTGTAATCCCTGTATCTAACCGCTTTTATGATTACGAACTCTGGTGCGGGAACAAAAAAGTATAGTATTCCCTTTGCCTTTCGGCTGATGCTTCATCATCCTAAACCCCTTTAATGCCGTGTTCTATTGCGTCCAACTGGATTAAAATAATATTTCGCTTTTAAACGTACTTTGACTTTTAAATTCTTGCTCAACAAACGTTCGCCTTACGTTTTCCAAATAGTAAACAAACGCGATCTCAAGGACGTTGATTTCGTCTAACTGAAAAACCCATGTAAAACATTATTATCTGCCAAGCCTTCTAATATTACTTCTGTTGAATTTTGATGAATCTTAGTTTCTCCAAAGCGCCCATCGAAATAATCAGTTACAGCATTTTTTAAACTGGTTATCGTATAATTATGCATCTGGTTTCAACTACGTTCTTAAGCTGTTACGGACATATTTAACTTAAGGTCGTTGTTTACTTCGATAAAGAAGGGTGCGTTGCTCCAGTTGAAGGTAATGAGATCACCAAAGCTGTGCTTCTGGATTACTATACCCACTTTAGGTCTCATTTCTGTATTCCCTTCTGCATCCAAATGCCCGTACCTGATAAACAGCGCATCCACCGCGTCGTTGCAAAGCGTTGCTGAACTAAATGCTAAATTTCGAGACGAGATATTAATTGCCGCCAAAAGGGCTATAGATGGTCCATTTTGCTAACACACGTCATTGACAGATCACTTTCACCTCTTTTACATGTGATTGTGCTACAGCTCTTATTATAAAAAACTGTAGAGGACCTGTTTTTGGTACCGCTATCTTACTCATATAACTGCCTTCTGCGTCGGTTTGAATTTTCATCGACCTTATTTGATTACCAACCATATCAAAAACCCCGAGATTTACATCTTCATTAATTTTAAAATGCTCTAACTTGATATTGATCTGCTCGCCTGGATTGGGATTAGGGTATACAATAAGCGCTGGCTCCAGTGAGCGTCTTGTTGGATTAGTATTTATTAATCCAATTAATTCTCCAGAAGCATTTCCTTTATCGTCAGCATAAAAATTCAAAGGAGCCTCTTTAATAGTATCTTGTACCGTAGTAACCCTTAGTTTTAAGGGGCTTTTAAAATTATAGTTTGCAGGTGCTACAAGCGTGAAAGATAATGATGAATTTTTCTTTATGATTAGTGGGTTGTTGACTTCAGGCTGCGGCACACCTTTAATATTAATAATGGTGGCGTCAGCCCCTATCACCTTTAAGCTTTTAATCTTTATCTCAGCATCGCCCTGATTTACAATAGTCCCCTCATTGTTTTTGTAACTTAGTAAACCTTCTGTATTGTTGTCTTTACTGACAGAAAGATTCATTAATGCAGCAACCCGTGCATTGGTATTTGAATCATATGCTTTCAGGAGTGTTATCTGCGAGGTAAAGCTAGGTAGCGCATTCCAATTATACTCCACAACATACAGATTTCCATTTACCTCATCCTCAACTAAATTTAATGGATTTACAAACCCGGACATCCCTACTAAACCGTCGTTTCCAGACCCGGTGGACACTTGTGTTATATCATATATATGATCATTATCGATTGTTACGGTCGGATCTTTCACCATTGATCCGGGCTTCAGGACAACTAAATCGCCTCCCCCGCTAAAGCGGCATATCAGTAATTTATTTTTTAAAAGACCATTAAAATTGTTGCTTTTGTATTCTATTGCACCGTTTGGTGAATGGTTCAAACCAAAGTTATAAGCAGCACCGAAATATCTGGCGTCCGCTCCTATGTTAACAGGATATAATGGATTATCTACATAACCCCGGTTCTCCACAAATTCTCCTCTTAAGGGGTTGGGGTGTCCAAAATAAGCGACCGGCTTTAAAGGATTAACGCGAAACAGCCAGTCATTCTGTACCTGCACACCTGTTGTTGCCTGAATAGTTGGTCCGTTATATGCGCTGCCATCTGGCCGTCGTGCGCCTGCGACAGAAGCTGGCGAGTTGCCACCACCACCCGAGCCATTTGTCGGAATATAAAGCTGGCCATTACTATGCCATACTAAGCTATAAGCATTTCTTACACCGGATGCATAAATTGTTAGCGGACTTGTAGTGCTGTAAGGATTGTAAGTTCCATCGTCCATGAAGCTGGAACTTACCGGCGCAGCGTTAATTATACTTTGGGTTGATGTGGTTTGTACGATGAGCGGCAGTTCATGTCCATTTAGTTTAGACAAATCCAGCCTCAAGATACAGCCAGCCAGCAAGCTTTCTGCCCTCTGCCAGTCGTTATCATAAGCGCCGGCAGAGCTGTTACTTCCCTGCGATATATATAAGGCCCCGTCCGGGCCGAAAGCAAGCCCATTAGCCATATGATCGCGGGTTGACCGAGGGAGTTTAGCAACTACTAAAGTTTCTGTTTCCAGATCAGCGCCAGTAAGTTTTGATATATTGCCATCAAACATTGGCGAATTAACCAGTCCCGACGAAGAATGCGTAACATAGCAGCTAAGATTGGTAGCAGTGGATTCTGGTGTAAAAGCCAAGCCGATAGCTGATCGCTCCCCATATTTTGTTACTAATGTATTAATTGGTTGTAAGTTGCTTATCAAACCTGTAACGTGGTCCACATTGAATCGTTCAATCACCCCATCTAATCTTAAAGCATACAATTTACCATCAGGGCCAAATTTTAACGTAGTATATTTTTTATTTTGGGTGTTCGGCATAGCCGATTTAGAAAAATGCACATCTAAATTGTTTAATGGATTTGCTACTTCATCGCCCGTTGTAAACATCATGGAGAAAGGGCTAAAAGAGCTGCCGCTATAAGATTTAACTGCACTTGTAATCAAAAATTTATAGGTAGTATTAGGTACTAATGCGGCTGACGGCGAGAAACTGATGGCGTCTCCACCGCCTGTTCCCTGAACCACCCCAGGAATTAGTTTTGACACACCATCACGTACCGAATACAACTGTACACTAATGCCGGTGATAGTGCTATTGTCTACACCGCCTTTAAACCCCGCAACCACTGGTACGTGAAGGTTGTTCGCTGCGATGCTTACCGTACCGGGATCTACCATGATGGCGTTATTGGCAGGGGAAGAGGAAATCACATAAGGATGATTACCATTTACAACTCTTAGCTGGACACTGGCAGTCGTGCTAGTGTAGCCCATAGCACTTATTTTAATGGTAGCGGTGTAGGTGCCTGCAGGTAATTTTGCTCCTGCAGAATAATCAAAGCTCGATGCTGGCATTTCACCTGTCTTATTGGGTACAAAAGCCAACCATCCGGTAGCACCCGCTGCGTAGCTGACTGTGGTCGTATAATTAATCGATGTGTTTGCCGAATTGCCTAAGAATAAGTTAAAAGTTTTGGCAGCGGTTGATCCGCTGTCGATTATCAAATTAAGAGTCGTTGCGGACATACCAATGTAGGGCGCTATACTAACAGGAACTATTTGGGTAAAGTCTATTTTCGTATTGGTTCCGCCATTGGCATCTATAGTTAGATGTTCGTCTGTTACCGATACCCGCCGGGTTATTTGTTTAAACCGTGTTATGCTTCCAGCGATGCCTGATGGCACAAAACCAGATATAGCGCTCATGCCCTCTATATTAATAGCGTCGATTTCAGTTGCGGTGTCTGGTTTACCATCACCGACACCAACCGTGACGTCATAAATACCGTTAGGAACTCTTATTTCCCAGTATGATTGAACTTTTGTACCCGAAAACGTACCGGTAAGATTATTGGCTTGCATGTATATTAAGGTTGCATTCAATAAATCTTCGGGGGTATTACGGTTAAAACCATTTAAAGATATATCGACAGTAGCTGAATTTGATGACCTGCGCCAGCCATAACTTAAGCCTGAGGATTGATATAAGCCAGTCCTCGCAGCGTAAGGTTGGCCAATATCACGATTATAACCAGTAGGCGGCACGGTATTTCTATCCTGAAAATTCATATTGATAGGTTTGGTGCTAACGCCATCTACAATGAGGATCCGAATCACGAGCGTTGCTGGCTGATAATTACTTGCAGTTGCAGTGACTATTGCGCGGTAAGTGCCTGGAGACATCATCGTATTGATATCACTACCACCAAACATTACTGTACCGATGCGGGCGGGATTTATTTTAAGCCAGGGCGCTGTTGTACTAAATTTTACGTTTGCCGCGGCTGCACCGGCGGAAAGATTTACGGCTAAGGAGTCGGCTCTTCCACCCTCGTAAACCGTATAAGTTAAACTATCTTTAGAAAACGTTAAGGCGGCAGGTACAACTTGCAGAGGGTTATATACCTTAAAATCATCAAAATAATACGTTGACGCGGTCGTTGCATTTCGGTGGGTTGCGTAAATCGTAGCATAGCAGGGATTATCTGTCAAGCCCATTCCGGCAATACTTATTGTAGTTGTTAAATAGCCAACAGCAACATTCTTGTAAGATACACCGCCGTCCATAGAGTAAAATCCCTCTGCAGTTTGGTTCAATGAATCAATTGTAAGCCTAAGCCGAACGGTTGAGGTACTTAAATTTGAAATAGTTGGAGAAATTCTTTGGTCCGGAGTATTTGTGCCAGTCTGGGAAACTGATACATCGTTTATTTCTCGGTGTAATTCAATTTTACCAGCTCTGACAATTAGCTTTAACGAATATTTATCATTTAAACCAAACCATACACCTGCTTGCTGGGATTGTGTGCCATTAATAGGATTTTTTAACGAAACTTCCACAACGACTTTATTGCGCTGAGCAACTTTTATCCCTAAAAGATTGATTTGATTATTGTTGGTTGCGTAATCAATACCTTTATTGGTTGTTAATTTTAGCAGGCCACCCGAAATATTAAACTTAGTAGGTTCGTAACTCGGCATCGAAGGAATGGATGGTATACCGTCTGCAGATAAGCGTATGCCAGAATAAGGCACAGCAGATGTGAATCCACTTGCGACTCCATTTTTATCGATAAGTGTTCCTGCAACAGCATTAGAAAACGACAGATTGTAAGGGAGAGTAGTCAGTAGATCCGAACTCATAGGATGATGATCACTAACCACCGTTCTACTACCGTTAATCTGACCGGAGGTGTGAGGCTTTCCAAATGTACTTATAGAAATGCTCGTACTAATCAAATATAACACAGTCAATAGGAAGGTAATTTTTCTCATGATTTATTTAATTCTATTCCTATTTTGTAACTTAACTTCGGACAAGGCTGATGATCAATCAAATTAACTTAAAAGATATTCGATCAACGGTTTAACTAAAAGTATGGATTATTGTATAAGAGCAGAAGTGATTAGTTGCTGTTGTGATAAAATTGAGTAAAAAATGTGTAATACTTTTAAACAATAATGGCAGGATACCTGAGCAGGACTTACTTAAAACCAATATACAGAGAGTTGTAAAGGAAAAGTCAAAGCAACTGCAATGGCAGGGTTGAACACTCAGAACGCCTGGCACATTAGTTATATTTAAAGCTAAAGTCATTAATTTAAACACTATTGATAGCTTGTTCAGCACATCTTTTTTAGAATTATTTGAGCCACCCGTGGATTACTATTTTGTTTTGCTCCTAAAATTTTACTTGCAAATTCTTTTTTCTGTTAATATATCTCAAAATATCTGCGAATTGCCGTTCTAATCTTAAACCAATTTGTTGTTTTAATATTGATAAAAACATTATAAATGGGCGGTGGCTTATCGGGTTATATTTGCTAGTCAATTCTAAAGATTTAACCATTATGAAAAGAATATAAACAATCACATCCGGTGCATTGCTTTCGTATGTTCCTACATGCAAGCGGGGAGGTGCATTAAAAGGTGTTTTAGAAACAACTCATGGAAATAGTTTAGCTCACAGATTACTCTGTTGCTGGTAGCGGGTAAAGCGGTCAGTTAAGGTTTTACTAACGGCGGAAGATCTTAAGTAAGCTTAAATCTCGTTACGGGCAATTTCGTAGTTTCTTTACTATGCTGTTTATTTCACTATTTAATTGAAAATTAAAATAAGCCGCACTCAACAATGATTGTAGGTTCCAACAAGATAACGCAATGCTTTGGTCAGTAATTTTGAAAGTTAGAAGTCAGCTATATTGATCCTATTATGAGCATTTTACAATTCTTACACGCTTTTTGCAACATGTTTTTTAATAAATTTAATAGACGTCTTTTTACGATAACTTTGAATGAACTACTCCATTTCACAATGTCAAATTCACGTAACAAAACTGTTGATTTTTTAAGATTTTTAGGACTATCTCTTATTATTCTTGCTCACTTATCCCCACCTGCATGGTTATTTCAACTACGAAATTTCGATGTTCCTCTTATGGTATTGGTTTCCGGCCTAACCTATTCAATTTATCCCTCAATTTATAGTTATAAGGAATATGTTAATAAGCGCATTAAGAGGCTTGTTTATCCTGCATGGACATTTTTAACAATATATTTTACAGCCAACTTGTTGATGGCTCATCCCTTTGATCACTTAACTTTTGGAAAGGTTTTTCATAGCTATACTTTTATGGCCGGCATTGGCTATGTTTGGATTTTCAGAGTGTTCTTAATCACCGCCTTATGTGCTCCGTTCATTGAGCGCTTTAATGCTATAATTCCTAGTAACAACCATTTTTTAATAATCTTAGTCAGCAGTTTTTTTGCCTATGAAATGCTTTTTATGTACAATTGGAAAGGTTTACTTGGTAATAGTGTATATACTTACTTCGAGGCGGTCATTCTATTTGGTGTCTTTTATATTTTAGTGTTTAGTTTGGGAACCAGATTATCATCTTTTAGTAGGCGGCAGATATCATTCTTATTATCTATATGTGTAACTTCGGTCTTGGGATTTGCCGTATATTTCCTTATCAATATAAATACTATTCCTCCAACCCAGCAGTTTAAATTTCCACCTCGGGCATACTATTTAAGTTACAGTTTGGTGCTTTGTCTTATTTGCTATGTCTCGAGCCCGGCGGTTATCAAGTTCATGTACAAACGATTTTGGCTTAAAAACTTTGTCGTTTTTGTTTCTTCAAATACAGTATGGATTTATTTTTATCACATTATTTTTATAAAAAGCCATATCACTAGTCACTTCTCCAACTTGTTCGTCAGTTATGTTTTTGTTTACGCAGCTTCGGTAATGTGTTGCTTTCTGCAATTATCACTAGTGAACAGAGTTTTACCCAAAATAAGCAGCAATGCTGCGCAAAAAAACATCGTATTAATGCTTATTGGATAATTAAAAGTTTTGGATATTCTTCTTCCTAAAGAAGACCAAAAAATGAAAACGACCGATACATTTACCGGGGTTTAACAATTGATGGGATATGAACAGACGTCGCCACTTATTGGCAATTGGACAATCTGTGCCTGAATGCTTCGGCGGGCTGAGCGACCGGCTTAAAAGAGGATACCAAAGCGCTTAATATTTATTTGAATGTGATGGCTGGTATGGTCTATCAGGCCTAGAAAATGCTAATGGATGAGATATCTTCGTGCGTTTGATCAGATCGAACTATGTATTTGGAAGATTTTAAACGGATGCTATCTCACAAAAAAAGTGCGATTTGCCTTAAGGGACCTACTATATTTTGTTGCTAGCCTATTAATTTATTCCGATTTTTATTATTGCGAGTTTTTAAAGCAGCCAATTTTGTAAATTCTGTCACTTTTAAAGCTGGCCGCTATCCTCTGGCTGGAGATTCCGGAAGGCTTGACCATGCAATTCCGCAGGCTCTAGAGCACCGATTTGGTAGTCGGTTAACCCCAGCCCTTTTATCTTACAGATGCCTGCTACTTTTTCTTTTACCGTAGTGTCACGCTGAGGATGTTGTTCAATAGCATCTTCCAATACTGTTATCTGTTTCTCAATAGAGGCAATAAGGTTTTTCTGTTGCTTGATAACTAGCTTAATCTGATACATGCCCAGTTCTGATGCATGTAGTTGATTACCAATACTTGTCTTTAGCTCCTGGAGGCTTTGGTGCTGACGGGTCAGCTCTCTAAGCTCATAAAAGAACGTGTCCAACGGATGCCATAACGATAACGACTGCTCAGATCCCATACGGGCAAGACCTTGCGCATCTATCTTGTCATTCTTTGATTTCAGGCCTGTAGACTGCAAGTACCTTTTAGCTTTATTCGGTAGTACAACACTTATCGCATATTGGTGTTTAAACAGGTACAAAGCGAGTTGCTCATAATAAACACCGGTAGCTTCCATTACCATAGCAAGGGGGACAGATCTGTCTTTGTGTTGTTTATTGATCCAGTCGGACAGTCCTGTAAATCCAGTCTTGCTATTAATAAAGTGTTTTGAGGCTTTTATAGTCACTTTCTGTACTGGTCAATAACTGCTATGCAACAATGTAAATCGTTTTTGGATACATCGATCCCTACACAATACTTCAGCATACACTTCTGATTTTAATATGGTACTCCCTTACCGCCTTTTCTCATGGTTTTATACAGCATTATCTGGTCTATGCAGATATACTTAAGTACTATAGTGGCTCTGAAAGAGAAATCAAAAGGCAGGTTATTCCTTTGACACAGCATCATTTCAAATGTGTTTAGTGTTACGTCAACTTGCTGCCATTTGCTCCATTGTTAATATTATATCAAAGATATGAGTGTTAAGGAATTAATTTACTAGATTCCCCGAATGATGTGGTCAATGGCTCCGGAATTTCCATGTTGGGGCTCGAATTATTGCATTTCCGGATGAGGTATTTAGTGGCCTCGGAATTTTTAGCAGAACCCTAAGTTGCTTGTCGGGAGGTTGATTCCAATTGTCCGGCCTTGCTGCTGAAGAGTATCATAAATTAGCGATAGCACCACCTAGCGGCCAAAGTAGCATCTCGGACGGATTATTTGAATCGTCAGATCTTGCGCTCGAAAGGCTAAACTATATTTACACGAGATAGGACAAAGCAGCTTCGGCAGGCGGCTTCGTACGCCTCGCCTATAGCTTCTGGTTAATTGCGTCATCAGCCTTTCCGCCGCTGCAGAAGTGAAATTCTTTTCATAACACACCTACTAAACACATTCAATTGATAAACCCATTTCACAGCATCTGGCAAAGTTATTAACCATCAGATGAAAAGTAAAGATATACAACCGACGCATTTTTTGTTTTAGCGGTGCTTGCTATTTTATTAGATCCGCTACAAAACTTAGCCAACAATCGCAGTTCGTTTGTAGTTTAAATTACAACACAGTTTTTAATAAGGTCAAAGGGAAATGATTAATAATTCTTTAAACTGGCCAAGTACGGTCTACCTTTAATGCAACAAATAAAATTGCAATACCCAATTCCTGCCCATAACATCAGGGATAACTATATAATGCCATATAATCAACACTTCCAGAAAATATTGAGTTTTTGTAAAACTCTTAAATCGACCACAATTTACGTTCTTTGGAAAATGGAATCTTAAAATGAGCATTAAGACAATACCTATAATAAGTTGTTTTTCAACTAATTTTAAATGCCAAATTGCTACGATTTTATCGATGAACTAGTGTCAATCTACTTTACAACTTTAGTTTATTAATAGTGTGATTGACTGAACTTGTAAAATACAGATATTGCTCACTGTTTGAAAGCGCTAAGTTTGAAGCTTTAGTTCCAGTTGCGAGTGTTGAAATAGTTCTTAGACAGCCGCTACAGTTGGTGATCTTTTTTATATCCCCATTGTCAATAACGTAAATGATAGAACCATCGTTGTTTACAGATAAATCGTACAAGCTTTGGAATTTTATGCTAGCTAAAATATGCGATGAGGTTCCGTCAGCATTTAAGGTATAGATATTGCGGTAGGTCGTAACATATTTTTTTCCATTTGGGCACGCATCAACACTTCCCAAAGATTCGTCGGACGCTATCCCAAGATCTTTTTTGCCTTCGTACACGTCATCACCTGCTGTATACCCTAATTGGTAATTATTGGTAAACCAAAAGTATCGTCCGGTTGGATCAGCATCAATTGTTCCAATCGTTTCATGAAAATTGGTTTGATAAAAAGTAAGCGTATTATTGGCTTTGTAAAACCATATACCATCTCCATTGGCAATTCCAATTGTCCCATCTGCTGTAACAGCTAAATTTCCCGGTTGGGTTAAAGTTCTGTTATTACTAGTTTTGGGGAAATTTAGCGTTGTTACTATACTGTCTGCTTTAATTTTTCTTATTACGTTATTGCCCCTGTCAGAGACTAATAAAGATCCGTCGGGATTTACCCAAATTCCAATAGGGTAATTAAATCGGGCCTTGCTCCCATTGCCATTAGTGAATCCTGGCATATTGGTGCTGCCAGCAATAACCTTATAAGTTTTATATGCTGCAGCCACCAAGATAACTTTATCATCTTTGTTTACGGCCAAATTTGCTGGCTTCACATCATCATTAGTTTTACATGAGGCAATGGTTAAAAGAAATAAGCCGAATAACAGTAGGGATTTTTTCATAATAAAGTTTTTAAAAAGTTAGAAATAAAGAGTACTAATTAATTACCGATTCCGGGGGAGGGAACGCGGTCGTTTAGGTTAGTCTAAAGTTACAATCAAATTCTATAAGGTTTATTTTAAATCAGAATTTGTATAACAACTTGTAAATGAGCAATAAATATTCTCAATATTGTACCGGACAATTATATTGGAATGACCCAATCATACAATTTTTACTCAACATTCATAAAGCAATGAAGTCTGATTCCTATATTTATAAATAAACATAAATATTTAGTGGTTCTACAAAGCAAAGCTTCAATGACAAGCAATATTCGGTATGGTATTAGCCAATCCTGTGTATAATGATCTTAGCAGTGCGTCCGTCCTGAAATGACTTATGTCTTACGACATCTTCGATATATGCTAGCATCCGATTAAGGTCCTCTTACAGCAGTAAGTATTTCACTTTTTTTGAAAATAGATCGGTAACATCCTTGCATTTTTCCATTTATCGCTATAATCATTCTTTGTTTGCTCTACAGACGAGTAGCCCAACGACACCCACGATGGCAAAAAACTAACAAAGGTTTTTTTTAATTGTGCTACGTACTCACTTAAATCAATGATATCTGCTTAAATCCAGTTTAACGTGCCAATTCTAAAGTCGATGGGACTATCCCAGGTTAGTTATTAGATTGAAATGGGAAGTATTCTTATATTAAAAGAATAAAGTTTTTTGCATCGGAATGGACGACGACCGACACTATGTTTTTTCATAAAACATTTGACTGCGCCATTAGAATATAATTATTCAACACTTTTATCAAGTTAAGTTCCAAAAAGGTTGCGAATTTAGGTCATGTTAAAAATTTAAATAATTAGAACCCAGAATGCCGTTTATTAGGTTAACTTCACATTAAAATTATTGTGTTTTAATAAAAGCACCTGCTGTTGTAAATTAATTTGTTACAAGCTAAAAGTTGAAGGCGCAGTTGCATTAACGCTTAAACCCATAAGGCAAACCAGGCCATCAGGGATCAATCACTTCTGTATTTATTCTATAATACTTTTGAGAGCATTGCTAAGCACGCTGCTTTTGAATGAGTTTTCCAACGGTTTATACTTATAATAATAGATTATGCCGAATAGGAATTTAGTTATTGAAGACGCCCCGGATATTTTAGGGATACTCAGCATAATGATTAAGGACGACGGTTATGAAGTGTTTTTATCGGATTACGGCAGCGAAATGTCAGCTGTGAATGAAATTAAGCAACACCCGATATTACTTGATATCCTACTGAAAAATCCCGGTCGAAATGGAATAAGAATTTGCTCAACGCTAAAGTCTAAGCCAAACATCAAAAAGCTTCCCGTAACTTTACTGTCTGCGGAGGCTAACCTACCGTTTTTAAGGAAAGAATTCTGTGCTGACGCTTATAACCATAAACCATTTGACAAGCTTATCTGTCAACTAAAGTAATCGACTTAAACATCAAAAAATGAAAGATCCAGCAGACAAATCACCCTTTACACCAATAAATTTGGGCCCTGAAAAATTAAGATCTTTTTTTATCACCTATTTGAATAAAATTTATTGTGCCAAAACTCATTTGCACGAACGCTTGTCGGAGATACAGGAACAATCGCACTTTTCTGACCTGAAGAATGCCATAGGTAAAACATTAGAAGATGTAGGCAAGCAGATCACGAGAATGGAGGAGATATATATTTTACTAGATGAAGAACCATCTACTGGCAATTGCAGCGGATTGATTGGTATGGTGGAAGATGCTTATGAAGCGATCCATGAGGAAAGCGCCGACCCGGAATTACGCGATCTCTCTATCTTATTTTATATGCAGAATATTGAAACTGTTGAAATGGCATCCTTTCAGATCCTGCAAATCGCCGCTGTAAAGTTTAAAAACAAGCAAATTAATCAGCTATTATTCGAAAATTTCAATGAAGCCAAAGCTGACCGTACATTGTTGTTATTGATCACTACTAAATACATCACTAGTTAAATATTCATCAATTAATTATAAGCTTATGGTTAACGTTCTAGCAAAGTAGGACCAGTGGCTATTGGCAAGGCGAGCTGTTGGCAACACCACAACAATTGCAAACATTGAAGCCACTATTGTAAACATGGATTTTACTGTAAGCCACATCTTATCAAAGCGGTTGGCGATTGAGAGAAAAGTATAAGTGGAGATTCTGGAAGGCTTGACCATGCAATTCCGTAGGCTCTAGAGCACCGATTTGTGTAGTCGGTTATTACAAATCGTTTCTTTAAGTCAATTAATTAGCCTGATCAAAGTGTTGCGGAATCGATTTATTGCGTTTTCGGAATGAGGTGGTCAATGGCTCCGGAATGTCCACCGATTACTCCTAAACTGATTAAAAAATCTTTCATGCGGCTTAGCACGATTTATATAATTTTATTCCTGATCGCCAATTCGTTAATTTCATCATTGAGAATCTCTTGAAGACGAGTTTCATTAAGAAGCAATTCATTGTATTTTTCCAATAGAATGATATATTTATCCTTCCACTTATCTGAATCATTGTCTACGATACTGAACGTGACAACACCAGCTTTCCTACTCAAAATCTTAAAATCAAAATCATTTGGTGTAAAACGTTCTGAAAACTCTGAAGAAAAATCGTGTCTTATAGTCAAGCCTATGGTTTTAATAATATTATCTTTAAGACTCTTGGACTGAAACCAATTATAAATAGTTCGTCTGTTGACATTTATTTCTTTGGCAAGGTCCGTTAAATTGTAACCTTCCTTTCTTACAACAAACTCTATAATTTGTCCGTCATGACTATTCATATGATAAAAGATTTTAGGTTTAGGATATTTTTTAATTATTGAGTCGCTTAGGCATAATGTTCTATAAAGACTGAATCAGTTAATTAACCGATTTTAAAGTTAAATAAATATTCTAAAACAAGAATTAATTTCCAGATAAAAATTTAGAATTCAGGTAGTTAATAATATTTATAATTAATTTCTGTTAAGCATTAGGTCATGGTGATAATTGAATTGCAGTTGTCTTGCGCAATCAATCTTTTTGATTCTGTTCTTTGTCGTACATTTATTTCGCAATGTTCATTTGCTCATATCGACTGGAATGAAAATGTGCAACTTATTACCGCCGAAACACACATGAAACAATTAATGCTGGCAAGCAAAGGCAGCCGATAAAATATCATACAACAATTTAGCTCCAAAGTAGATTATAAAAAAAGTGTACGCCTATCTTGAGTTACCCCAACTTTATATCTCCCCAATTACTTTAATTCTGCTGTTCAGCATTGAGTCTATTATTGAATTAACAAGAGGGTAAAGTCACTGTTATCCAATTGATCAAACAGTTCTCTAGCCAAGCGAGGTTTTGCTTTTGGGTATCATCATTATCCTATTAGGAAACAGTTGTAAACAACATCCCTGAAGTTAATCATTCAGAATGGCGACTCCATTAAGGTTATTTATGCTGAATATGCTCCGGGCCGGTTAATAGTGAACGAAACGGATACTGAAAGTGTGCTTAATGCATCTAAAGTGGCATTGGCGTTTAACCACTACGCTTATCCAAAAGGAAAGCAGACCAAGGACAATTTAGAAGTGGCCTTCTCACCGGAACTCGTCAACAAGTGCTATCTAGTCATAAACTTCTATGCTTTCAGTGATAAACAGTACAAGCGCTGGTACAAAATGGATGATCAGGAGTTTGCTGTCGATTTAACTTATCCCAACAGTGGTATCCTAATAAGAAGGAAGTAGTAATGAGATTGGCTTTCTATCCTACACAACCTATCAATGTCGTTCAGGGTAGCCTCTATTAGAGGTTTGCCTTTTGCATCACTTTGATTAGCTTTACTTAATTAATTACCCTATGAAGTTTCTATACTTTAGCTTAATTACAGCAATCTTGACTTTGGTAAATTTGTCATGCAGTCACAACCAGACCTATGAAGACCTCTATTATACCAGCCATGGTGACTGAGACGATGTAAGGTTGCCTTTAGTTAAGCCTTATGAAGCTATCGTTCTCAATGGTATTCTTGACTGGATTGTACCGACAACCCTTAACGTAGACTGGTTTTTCTCTGCGCCAAATATAAGAAAGTTGAATGTTATACATCGTGTCATCTTCCTACACTGTACAAAAACTTTATCAAGCGGACAAGATGCGAAAGAGGTTGGTTTGTACTTATACCGGACAAACACATTGAGAAGGGTTTTGCTACTCACCTTGCTTATCAAGATTTTATAAACTTGATTGGCTTTGAGCATGATCCCAAACTGCATCTTATCAATAAGGTTGCCATCTACTTTGGAAAGCATAATACTATTGATTGGCAGCATATCGATAAGTAAGAGTGGAGATTCTGGAGGGCTTAACCATGCAATTCCGTAGGCTTTAGAGCACCGATATGTGTAGTAGAATTTTCCAAGTCATTTCAGTCAATAAATAAGCGTGGTCAAAGTATTAAGGAATTAATTAATTGTATTCTCGGAATAACGTGGTCAATGACCTCCAAATTTCCAGCTTGTAAAAACTTAAACGGCTTCTGCCTTTGGATAATTGCAGTGAAAGAACTGCCTGTATTCACTTCGCTAGTAATTTCCAGTGTGCCTTTGCTGCGTTTTAACATATTAAAGGCAATCGACAGTCCTAATCTTAAGCCCATCTCTCCCTTGGTTCCGGGATTGGAAATCATATGATACATGCAGCACCACGATAAATCAGTTAAAATTCAATTAATAGCATATTATGATGAGGGTCATTTATTGTAGTGTCCCCTGTCATCTCTGGCGGAAAGCATTAGTCCACCTTTACGACATACCAATTAAACACCAGCAGTGTATGTCAGCAATAACAATAATTCCGGTCGCAACAATGGATTTCAGGACCGAACATGATAGCATGGGCGATGTCCAGGTTCCTAAAAACAGTTACTGGGGTGCTCAAACAGAACGCTCCCGCAACAATTTCAGGATCGGGCCGAATGCTTCGATGCCGGCAGAGATCATCAGTGCCTTTGCGCAACTGAAAAAGGCGGCTGCTTATGCGAATACCGACCTAGGTGTATTAACCGTTGAAAAACGCGATGAGATCGCCGGTGTTTGCGATGAGATCCTGGCAGGCCAACTACCCGATGAATTTCCATTAGTAATCTGGCAAACCGGTTCAGGCACACAATCTAACATGAATGTGAATGAAGTAATCGCCAACCGTGCCCACGTATTGGCAGGACATGCATTAGGAGAAGGTAAAACAGAGATCCATCCAAACGATGATGTAAACAAATCACAATCATCGAATGATACCTTCCCTACTGCTATGCATATCGCAGCCTATAAGATGTTGATCAATGTAACGATTCCCGGCATAGAAAAATTAAGGGCAACTTTAAAAACGAAATCCATTGCTTTTAAAGATGTTGTAAAGATCGGCCGCACGCATCTGATGGACGCTACTCCACTTACCCTCGGACAGGAAATGTCCGGTTATGTTTCCCAACTGGACCATGGCCTGAGGGCCTTAAAAAACACTTTAGACCACCTTTCCGAACTGGCACTAGGCGGATCGGCGGTAGGAACAGGTATGAATACGCCCAAAGGATACGATGTGAAGGTTGCAGCATACATCGCACAATTCACCGGCCTGCCATTGCGCACGGCTGATAATAAGTATGAAGCGCTGTCTGCCCACGATGCTATTGTGGAAAGCCATGGCGCATTGAAACAGATCGCCGTATCGTTGATGATGATCGCCAATAATATCCGCATGCTGGCCTCCGGCCCGCGCTGCAGTATCGGCGAACTGCATTTACCTGAAAATGAACCCGGGTCGTCCATTATGCCTGGTAAGATCAATCCCACACAAAATGAAGCGGTAACGATGGTTGCTGCCCAAGTTATGGGAAACGATGTCACTATTTCTATAGCGGGCTCCAACGGGCAATTCCAGCTCAATGTATTTAAACCTGTCATGGCGGCAAATTTCCTGCAGTCGGCCCGCTTGATTGGCGAAGCCTGCACATCATTTGAAGAACATTGCGCCCGTGGCATTGAACCTAATTACGATGGCATCAAAAAGCACTTGGAAGCCTCCTTAATGCTGGTGACCGCGCTTAACCCGCATATCGGTTATGAAAACTCCGCTAAGATCGCTCAAAAAGCGATGAACGAGAATCTTTCGCTGCGAGAATCGGCTATCGGTTTGAAATTGGTCACTAATGAGCAATTTGACCTTTGGGTAAACCCGGCAAATATGGTAGGTAGCCTTTAGTCGCCCACTTATAATTCAATTTAACAGTCCCCTGTGAAAAAATTACATATACCTCTCAACATAGTGGTGCTATTTGCTTGCTTACAAGCTGCCGCCCAACAACCGGCGGCAACACCACAGGTCAATACTGATACTATCAAAAATTTCTCCACTTATAAAAGGTCGATCACCTTTGCAGGGCTTTTACAAACAAGATTCCTTGGCTCGCTAACTAAAAATGTAGATGTAAACGGTAAGAATTTTGATCCAGCCGCCGCTACCGGAAAAATTACCAATACCTTTATGCTTAAACGTGTTCGTTTTGTAGTAAAGGGCACAGTGAACGATCACTTCTCAGCCAACCTTTTAGTGAACTTTGCGGAGTTTAACAGTGACCCGGCAAATAAAGTTCTGGAGAATGCTTATGTAAAATATACGCTGAGTAAATATTTAAACGTACAGGCGGGACAGTTTCGGCCGTTTTTTGGGATCGAAGATGTAGTGCCTAATGATATTATCCGCACACTTGATTATTCCAACCAGTATTATGCCTTCGGTGCAAGCGGGTGGCAAAGTTTTCAGACAGGTGTTGCTGTCTTTGGCAATATCAACCCGGGTGGCCAGTTCCGATATTATGCGGGCGCTTATAATGGCAACAACCGCAATCAGGCAAGTGATAACGACAATACCAAGAATGTTTACGGCCGGCTGGAAGCTGATGTATTCAAAGGTTTGACATTGGGGATTAATGCCGCGCAGGGCAGTTTTGGTGCCGGGACAGGTAATGCCCTCGGCATTGATGTGAAAGGCGGAGTAACCCTTAATGAACGATGGGAAATATCCTTAGGCGGAGAGTATAAGTCCGGGACAAACTTTGCCCTATACAACATGCTAACGGTAAAACCCACATTAAAGAATGTGCGGATGCAAGGGTTTTATATTTTCCCTATAGTGCGCTACAACACCAATATGCGAAGGGTACGAGGTGTTGAGTTTTCCTCGCGCTATGAATATTTTAATGAGAATTATAAACTTAACCATAATTCCAGGCAGACTATTATCCCCAACGTCTCGCTGATTTTCGCCGACGATTTTTATGCCGCCCTTCAATTAGGTGTATCGATAGATATGTACCAGCACACCATCCCTTTAACTACTGCCAATAACCATAACCTGGCTTACCTGCAATTGCAGGTTCGCTTTTAACATTAAGTCATGAAAGATATTAACTTAAAAACGCTGGCCGTAACGTTAGTACTCGGGCTGGTCATCTGGTTCATTCCGGTACCTGACGGCGTAAAACCCAATGCCTGGCACCTGCTGGCAATTTTCGTCGCCACCATTATCGGTATCATTTTAAAGGCAGCACCAATGGGAACTATGGCTATGCTGGGTATTACTGTTTGCGCAGGCACACAGGTATTGGCTCCGGGTGACCCGGTGGCTTCTATTAAAAATGCCTTAAGCGGCTTTGGTAATTCTACCATCTGGCTGATTGGTTTAGCCTTCTTTATTGCCCGCGGATTTATCAAAACGGGGCTGGGGACCAGGCTGGCCTACAACTTCATTAGGCTGTTCGGTAAAAGTACTTTAGGTTTAGCGTATGGTTTGAACACCGCCGACCTGATCCTTGCCCCGGCCATTCCGAGCAATACCGCCCGTGCCGGCGGCGTCATCTTCCCGATCATGAAATCGGTCGCCGTCAATATGGGCTCAACACCCGAAAAACCGGAAACCCACCGCAAGATCGGCGCGTTCCTGACCCTGAGCAGTTACAACGCAAATATGATTACCTCGGTGATGTTCCTGACGGCTACTGCCAGTAACCCTATGGCGCAGAAATTTGCTAAGGATTTGGGCGTTACCATTACCTGGGGAGGCTGGGCATTGGCCGCAGCCGTTCCCGGATTGGTTTGCTTTTTACTGATCCCGTTGTTTTTATATAAGGTCTATCCGCCAGAACTTAAAAAGACCCCGGAAGCCCCTGCAATTGCAGCAGAAGAGTTGAAAAAGATGGGCTCGGTAAGTATCCAGGAATGGCTGATGGTAGCCACCTTTATCATTCTACTGGTACTTTGGATTTTCGGTAACCTGATGTCTATCGACGCGACAACCGGGGCGCTGATTGGCCTATGTATCCTGCTGCTTTGTGGCGTGCTCACCTGGGATGATGTCAAATCTGAAAAAGGTGCCTGGGATACCATTGTTTGGTTTTCCTCCCTGGTCATGATGGGTTCATATCTGAACTCTTTGGGCCTCATTGGCTGGTTCGGTCACCTGGTGGGTGCGCAGCTGGGCCATTTAAGCTGGCAGATTGCATTCCCGCTGATCATTATTGTTTATTCTTATTGCCACTATATGTTCGCCAGTGCCACAGCGCAATGCGCGGCCATGTTCTCCGTATTTCTTACAGTAGGCATCGCGGTTGGCATCCCCGGCACTATGCTGGCTATATTCCTGGGCGCCTGTGCTACCCTGATGGGTTCATTAACCCATTACGCCCATGGGCCTGCACCTATATTCTTTGGCAGCACCTATGTGGATATGAAAGACTGGTGGAAACAGGGGTTTTTTATGAGTGTGCTGTTCCTGCTTGTGTGGTTTATTATCGGCGGGATGTGGTGGAAGGTAATCGGCTTGTGGTAGTCCTGCAAATAATCAACTCCAAAACTACCAAACAAACAACATTTATGAAAACAAGCAGCATTCAATATAAACTCATCATGGCCGGTACAGGACTGTTCCTGTGCTTCTTCCTGGTGATCCATTTGCTGGGCAACCTGCAATTACTACTACCGGCGGCAGAAGCTAAAGAGCAGTTTAACTGGTACTCGCATTTACTGGCCGGGAATCTATTCATCAAGATCGTTTCCTGGGTACTATTACTATCTATCATCGCTCATGCGGTATATGCGCTAATCATCACCCGTAAAAGCAACAAGGCTAACGGCACCAAATACGTCTACGACAAGCGTGGTGCCTCCAGTACCTGGAACAGCCGCAATATGGGTTTGCTTGGTACCGTGATCCTTGTTTTCCTGGTGATCCACCTGAAAGATTTCTGGTATGTGTCTGATTTTACGACTATGAATTTAGATAAACAGGGCAACAAAGACATGTACTCCGTAGTAGTACTAACCTTTCACCAATGGTGGTACGTGCTGATCTACGAGATCTCATTTATTGCCCTGGGTTTTCACCTGCTGCACGGCTTTTTCAGCGCCGCACGGACGCTGGGGATCTATCATCCCAAATATGTGAACCTGGTGCGCTATACCGGCTGGGTATATACCGCCTTAATTACCGGTGGCTTTATGCTTATTCCTATCTACATCTACTTTAACAATTGACCTCATGTTAGATTCAAAAATACCCGATGGCCCTTTGGCTGACAAATGGGATAACTATAAAGAACACGTTAAACTGGTCAATCCGGGGAACCGTAAAAAACTGGATGTGATAGTTGTTGGTACCGGCCTGGCCGGTGCTTCCTGTGCTGCCTCTTTGGCGGAGCTGGGCTACAATGTTAAATCCTTTTGTTTCCAGGATTCGCCCCGCAGGGCACATAGTGTTGCTGCACAAGGCGGCGTGAACGCCGCCAAAAATTATAAGAATGATGGGGACAGCGTATTCCGTATGTTCTCGGATACGATCAAGGGCGGGGATTTTCGTTCGCGTGAAGCAAACGTTTACCGGCTGGCGGAATGCTCGGCCAACCTGATTGACCAGGCTGTGGCGCAGGGCGTACCCTTTGCCCGTGAATATGGCGGTTACCTAAATAACCGTTCGTTCGGTGGTGTGCAGGTTTCGCGTACCTTTTATGCCCGCGGGCAAACCGGCCAACAACTATTGCTAGGTGCTTACCAGGCGCTGATGCGTCAGGTCGGTGCCGGTAAAGTAAAAGCCTTTACCCGTCATGAGATGCTGGAGCTGGTCGTTATCGACGGTAAGGCCAAAGGCATTATCACACGCGATTTGGTGACCGGTGAGATCGAACGCCATGCAGCCAACGCGGTGGTATTAGGTACCGGCGGTTATGGCAAGGTCTATTACCTTTCTACGCTGGCCATGGGCTGCAATTCATCCGCTATCTGGCGGGCGCACAAAAAAGGCGCATACATGTCGGGCGTAAGCTGGATCCAGTTTCACCCCACCTGTTTGCCGCAATCAGGTGAGCATCAGTCCAAGTTGACGTTGATGTCCGAATCACTGCGTAATGACGGCCGGATCTGGGTGCCCCTAAAACCACATGATGACCGTAAGGCAAACGATATACCGGAAGCTGAACGCGATTATTATTTGGAACGCCGTTACCCCACCTTCGGAAATCTAGCACCCAGGGATATCGCCTCCCGCGCTGCCAAAGAACGCATTGACGCGGGCTGTGGCGTAGGCGTGATGAAGAATGCGGTTTTCCTTGATTTTTCCAAAGCCATTAAAGAGCAGGGAAAGGAAAAGATCAAAGAAAAGTACAGCAACCTTTTTAAGATGTATGACAAGATTAACGCTGTCAATGCCTACGAGCAACCCATGCTGATCTCACCGGCAGCACATTTTACTATGGGCGGCCTTTGGGTGGACTATGAGCTAATGACGACCATACCGGGCCTGTTTGCTTTAGGTGAAGCGAATTTCGCGGATCACGGCGCTAACCGCTTAGGCGCAAATTCTTTATTGCAGGCATCTGTTGACGGTTACTTTATCGCGCCATATAGTATCCCGAATTATTTAGCGGGGGAGCTAAAAGCGGAAAAGATAACTATCGATCATCCTGCGTTTGCTGATGCAGAAAAAACTGTTAGAGAACAGCTACGCCACTTTTTAAATATTAACGGTCACCTTTCGGCCGATCACTTTCATAAAACCTTAGGTCAGGTCCTTTATAACGGCTGTGGGCTAGCGCGAAGCAAGGAAAGTTTAACCAAAGCAATAGCTGAGATCACCGCATTAAGAACGCAGTTTTACCAGGAACTGAAGATCACCGGGGATGAAAGAGTAAACAGCGAACTGGAGAAGGCCGGTCGTGTGGCCGACTATCTTGACCTGGGCCTGCTGATGTGCGAAGATGCTTTAAGCAGGAAAGAGTCCTGCGGCGCGCATTTCCGCGAAGAGTATCAAACCCCTGACGGCGAAGCTTTACGTAACGATAAAGACTATTGCTACGTGTCTGCCTGGGAATGGAAGGGCGAGCAGGAGCCCCACGAATTACATAAAGAGCCGCTTGTGTTTGAGAATGTATCCCTAACGGTAAGAAGTTATAAATAATCACAAAGCAACATCAAATGAAAATATATCTGAAAATCTGGCGGCAGGACAGCCCGGCTACAGCGGGCGAAATGGTTGCGTATCAGTTAGACGAGGTGTCATCTGATATGTCCTTCCTGGAAATGATAGACCTGTTAAATGAATCGCTGATCCAAAAAAGTGAACGCGTGATCGAATTCGATCATGATTGCCGGGAAGGTATCTGCGGGCAGTGCGGCGTTATGATTAATGGCCGGGCACACGGCCCGCTGGCGCATACCACCACCTGCCAGCTGCATATGCGCAGTTTTAAAGATGGTGAAACTATCCATATTGAACCGTTCCGCGCGGCCGCTTTCCCGGTGGTGCGGGACCTGAAGATTGACCGTCATTCACTTGACAAGATCATCCAGTCGGGTGGATTTATATCTGCTTCGACCGGCGAAGCACCCGAAGCGAACGGCTTATTGATCTCGCACCCGGTAGCGGAAGCTGCTTTTGATGCCGGTTCCTGCATCGGCTGCGGTGCCTGTGTCGCTACCTGCAAAAACTCAAGCGCCGACCTGTTCACTTCTGCCAAGATCACCCAGTTTGCCTTATTACCACAGGGAAATATTGAAAGGACAGAAAGGGTGCTTGCGATGGTAGACCAGATGGATGCCGAGGGATTCGGGCATTGTACCAATACCGAGGCCTGCGAAGTGGAGTGCCCGCAGGAGATTTCCGTGCTGCATATTGCCCGGATGAATTATGAATACAGTAAGGCATTATTACTTAAACGAAGCTAAACGATACGCCTGATGTGGTATGCGCTGGCAGTTGCAGGTTTTTGTCTGCTAATCATTTTTATTAAACGAATCTGTTCCGCCAAAGAGTTTGAGCAGGAGGTCACCGAACTGTTCGCCCTGCCGGATGGTCTATCCAACCAGGCTTTCAGTTACGGACAACTGGTTGATCTGCCCGAACCTGTACAAGCTTATTTTCGACATGTGCTCAAAGAGGGTGAACCTTATATAAACTATGTTCGGTTGAAACACAACGGGCAGTTCAAAACGGGTTTGAATAAAAAATGGGTTGATATTAAAGGCGAACAATACTTTACCGTCAAAAAACCTGGTTTTATCTGGAAAGGAACTACCAGACTATTCACAGCCCGTGATATGTACATCTCCGATAAAGGGCGGCTGGTGGTATCACTCTTTTCACTTTATAATATTGTAAACGCGAAAGGCAAAAAATTCAATCAGGGTGAACTCTTAAGGTGGCTTGCCGAAAGTGTCTGGTTCCCAACTAACCTGTTGCCCAGTGAGCATTTGCAATGGCAGCCCGTAGATACCCAAACAGCGAAACTGCTCTTTACCTATAAAGGAATGTCGTTGTCCTATAAAGTAAGCTTCCGGAACGGCGAAATCATTCAGTTTGAAACGACCCGTTATATGGGTGACGAGAAGCTGGAAACCTGGATCGGAAAATTGGGGGCTTATCAAAAGATCAATGAAATCATGGTGCCCACCAAAATTGAAGCGGTCTGGCGGCTAGCCAAAGGAGATTTCAGTTATGCCAAATTCAACGTCCTGCGAATTGATTATGAACTACCTCAAAAGTTTTAAGCAACTCCAACGCTGCTTATATAATCAACCGCACCCAATTTACTGACGGACATCATTTATTCAGGGGCTATCCCGGCGTAGGTTTGCTCACCAACTAAAAGCTGTCCTATGAAAAACTCGGTTCCAACCAATCCGCACCGTCAGATCCATTTAGTGGGGGCGGGTATTGCCTCTTTAGCCAGCGCCGCCTACTTTATCCGGGACGGCCATATCGCCGGTGACCAGATCACTATCTACGAAGAATTACCTGTTGCGGGTGGTAGCCTGGACAGTGCCGGATCGGCGAAAGAAGGTTACGTGATGCGTGGCGGCCGGATGCTAAATTTCAGCTACCTGTGTACTAATGACCTGCTTTCTTTTATTCCTTCATTGACCAACCTGGACATTACGGTACTAGAGGAGATCAAAGCTTTTAACGAGAAAATAAAAACGCATTCCCACGCCCGTGTGGTGGAAGATGGTAAAATCTTAGATGTTTCTTTCATGGGTTTCAGTAACCGTGACCGGCTTGACCTGATTAAAATGATGGCAGTAAGCGAAAGCCATTTGGGGATTAAACGGGTTAATGAATGGTTCGCACCGGAATTCTTTGAAACCAATTTCTGGTACATGTGGGACACCATGTTCGCTTTCCAACCCTGGCACAGCGCGGTAGAATTTAAACGCTACCTGCACCGCTTTTTACACGAATTCGAGCGGATCAATACGCTGGAAGGCGTTGACCGTACCCCTTATAATCAATTCGACTCCCTGGCAATGCCGCTGATCAAATGGCTGAAAGCGCAGGGTGTCCATTTTGAAATGGACACCAGAGTAACCAAAATCGATTTCAAAACCATCGGCGAACAAAAGGTCGCGGCACGGATGCACATGCTCAAAAATGACCAGACGCAGGAACTGGACTTAAATATCGAGGACCTGCTGCTGGTGACCATCGGTTCTATGACCGCTGATTCTTCCCTGGGCGCGATGCACAAAGCACCCGAACTCATTACCGATAAACGCGACGGCAGCTGGTTGTTATGGGAAGCTATTGCCAAACAAAGTCCGGAATTCGGTAGGCCTTTCGTTTTTGATAACCGGGTGGACGAGTCCAAATGGGAATCTTTTACGGTGACCAGTAAAGGGCATCTCTCTTTGAACTGATGGAAGAATTTTCGGGCAATGCTGCCGGAACGGGCGGCCTGGTAACTTTAAAAGATTCCAACTGGCTGATGTCTATCGTACTGGCATATCAGCCGCACTTTATCGGGCAGCCGGATGATGTGACCGTTTTTTGGGGCTATGGCCTGTTCCCCGACCGGGAAGGCAATTTTGTTAAAAAGCGAATGGCCGATTGTACCGGTGAAGATATCCTGACGGAACTGGTGCATCACCTGCGATTTGATGCTGTGTTGGATCAATTATTGGAAAACGCCAATTGTATTCCCTGCATGCTGCCCTATATTACCAGCCAGTTCCTGACCCGTGCTGAAGGTGACCGGCCGCAGGTTGTACCAAAGGGTGCCAAAAACCTCGCATTTATCGGACAGTTCTCAGAAGTACCTGAGGACGTGGTGTTCACGGTTGAATATTCTGTAAGGACAGCGCAGATTGCCGTTTATGAATTATTAAAGCTGGAAAAGAAACCTACGGAGATGTACCATGGCGATCATCATCCGGGCATACTATTCGAAGCCACGGAAACCATGTTCAGATAATCAAGATGACAAATTTAAAATCCCATTTGAACAGGCAAATATGGCTGACCCTGGCTTTAATATGCAGCACATCATTCAGCGGCTGCGGCCAGGAGGTTAAAAAAGCGACAAAGACCGACAGCCTGAAAAATGACTGGGATAAAACGATCCCGGGCAATTTCAGCGGGCAATCTAAAACCGTATTTGACAGTACCCGGATCGCTTCTTTCTTTAAACGTTACCCGGCTGTAAAAACTTATGAGCCGGAACTCCGGTCGTTTTACAGGCAGAGGAATTATGCCTATGCCTGGTTTGATGACGGCAGGCTCATTGAACAAGCCAGCAACCTGACTAACCGGGTTATGAACTTAGAGAATGATGGCATTTACAAAGCGGTGCCTTACCAGCAGGCGCTGGACTCTTTGCTTCATAACCAGGCTGGCAACGCAAAAGAAGGTCAGCAGGATGTGGTGACCGAATTAATGTTGACCACCCAATATTTCGTGTTTGAAAAACTTGTCTGGCGCGGAATGAGTACGGCTGCCAGTAAGTCATCCGGCTGGTTTTTGCCGAGAAAAAAAATCGCTTACCCGCAATATTTGGATAGTTTGCTGAACGAACAGCCAGATCAGCGCACTGCCAGCGAACCGGTTTATCGCCAATATGAATTATTGCGCGGGTTTTTACGAAAATACCGAACATTGGATCAAAAGGATCAGTGGCTCTCCATCAAACTAACACCTAAAAACCTAAAGACAGGTGATTCATCTGAAGTCATCCGGCAATTGAAAGCCCGCTTATTTAAGTTGGAAGATTACCACGGCGACACGTTGAGTACCGTGTATACCGAGGAATTAGTAACGGCATTTAAGGTCTTCCAGGAGCGGCACGGCTACCGTGTTACCGGCCGGCCGGATAAGGCCACGCTGGCCGGATTAAATGTACCCTTAGCTTCCCGGATCAAACAGATCCTGGTAAATATGGAGCGCAGCCGCTGGTTGCCGGTAAAACTAAAGGGCGATTACCTGGCGGTCAATATACCTGAATATCAATTGCATGTTTACCATGCGGATAGCCTGTTATGGAGTTGTAAGGTGGTGGTAGGCCAGACCGTACATCCGACTACCGTTTTTTACGGGGAAGTGAAACAGGTTGTTTTTAGCCCTTACTGGAATTTACCGCAAGGTATCATCCGGAACGAGGTGCTCCCGGGCATCAAAAGAAACCCGCAATATATTGCCGAGCATCGCATGGAGATCATAGGGCAACAAGATGGCCTGCCGGTGATCCGGCAAAAGCCCGGACCTGAAAACTCACTGGGACTGGTTAAATTTCTTTTCCCTAACAGTTATAGTATTTACCTGCATGATACACCCTCCAAATCGCTCTTCGGTGAAACGAGCCGGGGATTTAGTCATGGATGTATCCGGGTAAGTGAACCGGCCAAGCTGGCGGATTTCCTGCTGAAAAGCAATGGGGGCTGGAACAGCGAAAAGATTGACGGCGCGATGCACGGCGGTAAAGAACGCTATATCAACCTGACACACAAAGTGCCGGTTTTCATCGCGTACTTCACCGCATTTACCGATCGGGATAACCGGCTGAACTTCCGAAAAGATATCTATCAGCTCGATGCGCGCCTGGCGGAAATCATCTTGTCTGGCACCGGAGCGTATTAAAAACCACATTAACAAAAAAATTATGAAAACAGAGAGAAACCTGGGTATTTGGATGGACCATCAAAATGCCCACCTGATGGAGTTTACCGCTGATCCTATTGGCACCCAAACGATCGAGAATCATTTCAACCATGAAGTGAAAGAAGCGGTGATGCATAAAGGCGAAGGCACGATGCACCAGAAAGAACAGCACGAAACGATTGCATACTATAAAGAATTGGGAGAGATCATCCGTGACTACGACCACGTTATTTTTTTCGGTCCTACCGAAGCCAAAACAGAATTGCTTAACTACTTAAGAAAGGATCACCGATTTGCAAGCATTCAAATAGCAACCGAGCCGGCAGATAAGATGACCATTAACCAGCAACACGCATTCGTGAAAGCTTATTTTTCAAACCGTCTGTCATTAATATAAAAATCAAAAACACATGAAAACCAACCAGGAATTAGCAAAAGATGTTCAGGATGCCATTCAATGGGAGCCTTTACTTAAACATACAAAAATCGGCGCAACCGCTTTTGACGGGGTGATCACACTGACCGGAAACGTTGACGGCTATCTCAAAAAATCAAAAGCAGAAGAAACAGCAAAAGGGGTGACCGGTGTGAAAGCTGTGGTGGAAGAGATCGAGATTATCTTTCAAAATGCCGGCAATAAGACCGACGGTGAAATTGCCGTTGAAGCCATCAACGCCTTGAAGAACAACGGGCAGATCCCGCAGGACCGGATAAAAGTAAAAGTAGAGAACGGCTGGGTTACGTTGGAAGGCAACCTACCCTGGAATTATCAAAAAGATGCGGCCAGGGATGTCGTGAGGCATTTGCCCGGCGTCAAAGTATTTACCAATGATATTCGGATACAACCGGAGAACGAGGATGAACTGGAGCAGGAAGCTATCCAGCGCGCGCTGCGCCGTAGCGCGGCTATGGAAGATCAGGATATCCAGGTGTATGTAACCGGTAATAAGGTCACGCTCAATGGTGTGGTCAACTCCCTTTACCAGCAGGACGAGGCCAGTAGGATCGCCTGGAAAGCCCCGGGCGTAACAACGGTAGATAATGAACTGGCTATTGATTTCCGGGATTGATGATGACCCTGACCACCCAGATCGTATGGCTTTTATTACTCGCTATACCGATCGCCTGCGTTGCCTGGACGGTAACGCATGAAGAAGTTTTCCGCGAACCCCGTGAGTACTGCGTACGACGAAGCAACGAAGGAAAAACATTGATCGTGCGTAAATTCTTCTACCTGTTTACCTGTGAATACTGCTTCAGTCATTACGTAACGATCATTTTCATTTTATTGACCGGCTATCATTTGCTGATGGCCGACTGGCGCGGCTACCTGATCGCCGGTTTTGCGCTGGTTTATGTAGCAAACGCTTATATGAGCCTTTTCGGGCTGATCCGTCAGGATATCATGAAAGAGAAAGCAGAGATCAAATGCCTTAACGAAGAAATAGAAAAATTAAAATCAACTGTAAACAGTTAAAATATGGCAGACGAATCTGTCGGAATCGCCTGGTCTGTAAAATGTAACTGTCCTCAAACATATTACAAAGTGACGAACGTCATTCCCCCGGCAACTGATTGTCCGCACCTTTGATCTATCAGGAAGCCAATTAAATTAAAACTCCTGAGAGATCGAAAATGAGAACAAATGAAGAATTACAACAAGACGTTGAAAACGCGATCAAATGGGAGCCGCTATTGAACGCAGCCGAAATCGGCGTAACCGCTAAAGATGGTGTGATTACTTTAACCGGAACTGTTGACAGCTACCTTAAGAAAAGGGAAGCCGAAGCCGCGGCTAAAAGCGTTGCCGGTGTTAAAGCAGTAGCTGAGGACATTCTTATTAAATTCCCAAGTGACTTCAAAAAAAGCGATACGGAAATTGCCAACGAAGTGATTGTTGCTTTGGAAGCTAACTGGATACCGGAAGGCAAAGTTAAGGTTCTGGTTGAAAACGGCTGGGTGAAATTGGAAGGTGCCTTGAATTGGAATTTCCAAAAAGATGCGGCTAAAAATGCGGTTAAACCATTAATGGGTGTGATCGGCGTTACCAATGATATCAAAATCCAGGCCGAAAGCCATGATGAGATCGAAACGAAAGAGATCGAAGAAGCGCTTGCGCGTAACTGGTCTGTTAGTGATCAGGGTATAGAGGTTAAGGTCAATGGCAGCCGCGTTACTTTAACAGGCTCGGTACATTCGCTTTATCAGAAAGACGAAGCGGACCGTATTGCCTGGAACGCTCCCGGTGTTTGCGAAGTTGATAACGAGTTGTATATCGACTATTACGAAAACTAAAACCTAAAGCGGGAGGAAAGCCTCCCGCTTTAATTATTCATCACTCACCTTTTAATTAAACTCAGGCATGTTGCTGCAAACACCATTATATCACAATGTATTCGAGATTAAAGGCTGCCAGGAGATCCCGGCAGTATTAGTTGATGCGGAATTAGCGCTGGCTGAAGAGAGATTGGAAACGTGGGAAAATAAAAGCTTCTATCAAAAAGTAGCTTCACTGGCCAAGGTTGCTGAGGAGTTACCTAATCGCACCGACCAGCTTTCCGTGCTGATCAAGGCAGAGATCGATTCCCTGCTGGCGCAAAGTTACCGGGAGATCGCGCTATTATAAAGCTTGATTTCGGATATCATTTACCCAATTTTAAAATCAAGCAAGATATTATATAACTATAGTTTCTGGGGCATGGACCCGCTCTGGTGGTCAGCCTGGTTTATTATGCTGGTCTGGATCTTCATACTTCCTTATAATATTCCGGGTCAGCGCAATAAAAAAGAAGGCCTGTTGGATGTTTTACTTAAGCGTTATGCCGCTGGCGAGATCGGTGAAGAAGAATACCACGAACGGAAAAAGATCATTGAAATAGAAATGATCAAAGCAAACTAAGTAAAAATATAAATTGTGGCTTTACTGACAGATACGCGCGAATTTCTTAACGAGACCGCAAGGAATTGTACGGTCTGATTACTCTTATTTAAGGATGTGCAATTACTGAAAAATCCGGTCGTATTTCCCTACAGCTTTTGCAACAGATCATTATTAATCGCCCTAAGGTTATTTAGGATCTGCTTTGGTAGTCATAGAGTCGACAACACTTGATACTATAATAATTTGAGCATCAGGTGAATTGTGTAGCGGGAATCAGAATATGGAGGCCTAAAAACCTAATTTCTTTTTTAAAGATTATTTTAAAAACCTAGCTAAACAGCAAAAAAGGACAGCCTGGCCCGAACCGGCAAGTGATTATGAACAAAAAATCAAATCTGCTCATCATGGAACCGCGAATTTCGATAGAGAAAAAACATAACTTATCACTTAAGCGCATCGATCAGTTGGAAATGGAAAACGCGCTACTACATGGAATGCTGCAAAAACAGATCGATATTAACCAATCGAAAACCAGTTTCCTGGCCAAAGTGTCGCATGAACTGCGTTCTCCGTTAACTAATATCCAGCTCTCTGCCTCTCTAATCGAGCATTATTACCAGCGTATGAATAAAGAGAAAATATGCGGCCATTTAGAAAAAATAAAAGACGCGGTGAGCGATTTCGTTGTGATCCTGAATAAATATCTGCTTACAGAACAAAACCAGAAAGCTGATGAAGATCAGTTTACGGTGTGACCGTTGTCATCGTCCCTGCGAACTGTAATAGGCAATTTTGCAAACAGAAATCGTGACCCTAATATTAGCGGTCCAATTATATAAAAACTAATCATGTCTATAGCAACCATTAATCCCTTTGACAACAAAGTTGTCAAAACCTTTCAAGAGATGAGGCCGGAAACTGTCAATGCCGCCATATCTCAGGCCGAAGATACTTTTAAGACCTGGCGGACCATGCCCTTTTCCCGCAAAGCGGAGGTACTGCACCGTGTCGCTCAGATCATGCGTGAAAGATCTGACCAGCTTTCAAAGCTGATCACTTTGGAAATGGGTAAATTATTCGCGCAGAGCCAGGGTGAGATCGCGTTAAGCGCAGATATTATCGACTATTACGCGACCAATGGTGAGCAGTTTTTGGCTGACGAGCATTTAAAGCCCGAATTTGGCGAGGCATATATCAAAAAAAGCCCTATTGGTGTACTGCTTGGTGTAGAGCCATGGAATTTTCCGTTCTATCAGGTTGCCCGTTTTGCCGCGCCCAATATTATGATTGGCAACGTCGTTTTGGTTAAACATGCTTCCAACGTACCCCAATGCGCACAAGCGATTGAAGACATATTTTTAGAAGCAGGTGCGCCAAAAGGGTTATACACGAACCTTTTTATCTCCGGCGCGCATGTTTCTGGTTATATCGCCGATGAACGTATCAAAGGCGTTTCTCTTACCGGTAGCGAACTGGCAGGTGCGAGCCTGGCCGCCGCCGCCGGCAAGGCATTAAAGAAATCCGTTCTGGAATTAGGGGGCAGTGATGCCTTCATCGTTTTGGAAGACGCAGATATCGATCAGGCCGTGGCCTGGGCAGTCATCGGCCGAATGAATAATACCGGCCAGTGCTGCGTCGCGGCAAAGAGGTTCATCGTCGTAGAAGCAGTCGCAGATGAGTTTTTGAGTAAATTCAAAGCAAAACTAACAGGATTGAAAGTTGGTGACCCTATGGACAGCAAAACAGAACTTGGCCCTTTAAGTAGTGAAGGTGCTGCCGTACAGCTTGCAGACCAAGTCCAGCGTTCAGTTGATGCCGGGGCTAAGGTGATCCTTGGCGGCAAACGCATAGATCGCGCGGGTGCTTTTATGGAAGTTACCATATTGACGGATATTGAACCGGGTATGGCCGCTTATCATGAAGAATTGTTCGGACCGGTAGCATCATTTTATCGTGTTAAAGATGAGGCACATGCCATCAGGCTGGCTAATGACTCGCCATTTGGCCTGGGTGGTACTGTATTTACCGCCAATAAAAAAAGAGGTGAAAATGTAGCGGCGATGATCGATACTGGTATGGTATTTATCAATCACCCTACCTGGACACAGCCAGATCTTCCTTTCGGCGGCACTAAACGTTCCGGCTACGGCCGTGAGCTATCTTCTTTGGGCGTAGAAGAATTTGTCAATAAAAAGCTGATCAGGTTTAGTGAATATGCAGACCCATTTTAGTTGATAGCTGTATACGGATAAGCAAACCTTTATCAGATGGGAGGCTACAGGAGTAGTCTCCCATCTTTTAGTTATAAGCGGTTTAAGTCCAATCAGCTCATATTGTGTTGCGTATCACTTTTTCCACTGCCGGCTGTCATCAGTGCATCCATCGTATTTCCTGAAATTTACACCATAAATATACCAGGTACCGCCAAGCAGGCGATAACCAAAATCAAACAGATCAAATGGAAAACGTAACTGAAATGTCCGACCGCGCAGAACAATATTATATCAGCACCAAACGCTGGGTGTCCGACCTTGAATTCTTTCAAACTGAAACAGATTTTCTGCGCCACTTAGAGCAGGATTATTTTATACGCTTATTTGAGCCGAATGATGTTGCCAAATTAAAAGATGTGGGTATTAAACTCTTAAAGCTGCAATTAGACATGAAAGATGCCCATATGCAGTGTAGTATGCAACTGGACCGTTTAAGTCTGATCGCTGAAAATGAAGTTACCGAAGACATCTCTTATTTAGCGATAGAAAATAATACTTTATCTGACCTGATTAGTACGCTTACAACGGAGTATTACGATGTAAAAAAAGAACTGTTCAAACTGGCGGAAGGCGTGATGCGTGAAAATATACGGCAGTTCGAGCAGGATATGCAAAGCCGAGCACTACGGGCCATAATTGAAGCGGATTATGAAAGCGGGTTGAAAAGCGGCGTGACCGCAACCCCTACATTCTATATCGATGGAAAAAAGTACTATGGCGATTGGGAGAATGACGGACTGATCAACCATTTAAAACAGCTATTAGGATAAGCCTTCAAGTTATTCTTGAAATAAAAACCAAGAAAATGTTAAGAGAACTCAAAGATGTAAAAACAGAAGGTTTATTGAAAAACGAATTGATAGGTAGAATCGGCTGTCAATCAGACGGAGTGGATTACATCGTTCCGGTAATTTATATTTAAGACGGTACAAACATCTACTTTCATTCTGCTAAAGGGATGGATATACACAAAATCAGGGAAATCCCGAAATATGTTTCGAAGTAGAAAATATCAAGGATGTAAGGAATAGGTAGACTGTCATAGCCTGTAGAAGATTTGAAAAAATCACAGACATGGCCGAAAAGCAAAAAGTATCGCAACAGTTATTGGACAGGATCATGCCCTACATCATCGTTGATTCGGTTACCAGTGAACATGGTTTTGCGGATGAAGAAAGCGATATCGGTACAACCAATAAGCTCATTATGTATAAGATTAGTGATCATAAGAAAATCGGTTGGTTCGAAGACAGATAATATAATCATAAGTTTACGTCAACAGGTTCATGTTGCCGGAGAAAATAAGTGTACATGTAAAATAAACAGATAAAAAAATACATATTATCAGGAATAACCCTATTATGCGCTTTTCAGCTATTAGTTAGCATAATTACTTACTTGACAAGGATCACGCTCGAGTGGTCTTCAGTGCAACGCACTTCGGGATTTTCCATGTAGAGGGTAATTATAAAACGATCGACGCGACGCTCACGCCAATCGAAAAGATCTGACCGATGCGGTGATCACTTTCTCAGCAGAAGTAAATTCAATCAATACGGAAGTCGAGTACCGTGATAATGAATTTAAAAGCGCGGGTTATTTTGATGCGGAAAAATTCCCTACGCTGAGTTTTAAAAGTACTTCTTTCAAAAAGCTGGGCGAAAAAACATATCAACTCATGGGTAATATCACTACCCATGGTATTACTAAGCCTATCATAGTCAATGCTATAACTAATTGCAAGGCGGTAACCGCCATTAAAAATCCCACTGCCGGTTTTACCATTACCGAAAAGATCAACCGGCTTGATTTTGGTTTAGGCGGTGCTCTGCTCTCCAGTGGAGTGAGTAACGAGATTGAACTAAGGGGTAATATAAAGTTTACTATAGGTAATTAACCTAAGTTTTGCACTAGCTATTAAACCCTGTTTAGCGGCATTTCCTGAGCAGGTTTGATATGGATCGGCCTAATTATAAACCGATATTAAGGATTGACCAGACCTTTTTGCCGGTTGTCTTTGAACTTTTTAAAATGTGAGGGGGTCAGGCCTGTGATCTTTTTAAATTGGTTAGACAAATGAGCTACACTGCTGTACTGTAACTTGTAAGCTATTTGAGTAAGCGAAAGCTCATCGTAAACAAGTAGTTCCTTCACCCTTTCAATTTTGTGAATAATCAGGTAATGCTCAATATTAACTCCCACTATATCAGAAAATAGGTTAGCCATATAAGTGTAGTCATGGTTTAGCTTTTCGCTTAAATAGTCAGAAAAATTAATTTTAGCTGGTTTATCCGCATAGTGGACGAGTTCAATGATCACCTTCTTGATTTTCTCGATCAGAATACTCTTTTTGTCGTCCAACAACTCCAGGCCATATTTAAGCAGGTTTGTTTTAAAGAGGTTCAATTGAGCCGCTGAAAAATCCTCTATGATCTCGACATGACCTAATTCTACCGTTACATAATGACATGAAAGCCTTTTTAGTTCCTGCTTAACGATCATTTTGCAACGGATGCATACCATGTTCTTGATGTAAAGTTTCATGTTCAAATAGGATCGGCTTGTTAAATAGGATTGACTGTTGAAAACTCATGATTACCTTGAAGACGCGCTGTAGTGAACGATTCCTGACTAAAAAGGTTTATTCAACTTCCAAAGTTGATGCTTTAGTCCTTTAGACGGGATTAGTTGCAAGGACAAGGAATAAAAAAGCTTATAGTTTTAATTCCCAATTACAATAAATGACCCTTTGATCATCAGAGATTTGTTGGACGGTAAATGACTGTTTTTTAATTTCATAAACGAGAATCAGGGTTACTGGCGATTATAGTTAGTGTGTGAATAATGTAACTTAATAATAGAGTTATGTAACAGATGAGACCTTTCGGGTGCGCATCTTTATATGCTAATAAATAGCAGATCGAATTCCCAATAATTAACAGGGGAGGGCAGGTTTGAAAATGAATTTATGCTTTTATCAGCGGTAATAAGAATTTGAACTATGGAAAATAAGCAAACAGATCACGCCGAACTTGAAACCGCCAAGGCACATATTATTGTAAAGATCATTGAATATGTGCCTAACGCGGTGGTCATCAAAACCATTATTAAAAAGTCCACCGGCAATATCAGTATTATGTCTTTTGATAGCGGCCAGGGGTCGACAGAAAAGACCAGTCCGTTTGATACTTTTGCTCAAATTATCGAAGGCAAAGCCGAGATCGTTATAGATGACGTTTCCAGTCATTTAGAAACGGGCATGGGTATCGTTATACCTGCTCACCTGCCAAATTACATTAAACCAAACGGCCGTTTTAAAATGATCCAAACCATTATAAAAAGCGGATATGAATGAGCCGGTGATTAAAAATAAAAATTGTGCTTTAACGGTCAATGGCGGTTCATCAAATGTAAAGTTCGCGTTCTTTAAAATTGATGCTACTACTTTAACGTTATCTTTTTCTGGTGAGATAGCGGATATCGCAAGAAAGCAAATCAACTTGAATTTTCAGATCAGTACCAACCGATAACATTGCAAGGTTAATTTTCGCATGCGCGCAGTATGCGGTAATGCAACGGCTGATGGATTGGCTGGTAAAGTAGTTAGATTTTTCGTTAGTTGTCGCGATCGTCCACCGGGTTGTGAATTGCAGAGAACCTTCAAAGCCTTAAAAGGTTACACCGGATTTGCTTGACGATCTCAAAAGATCAGTAGCTATAACCCTGAACATCTGCCGCAGGAGATAAAAATGATACGATTATTTAAGCCCGTTATCCTGCAGTAGGTCAGGTAGCATGCTTTGATAATTCTTTCCATGCAGCAATGCCCCAGGTTGCAAAATTATTGGAAATTTCCCGGAAATATCAAAAGCCCGGAATCAGGCGATATGCCTTTCACGCCCTTTCGTAGGCATACCTGATGGAGCAACTTAGATGAGTAGAACGTTACCAATACCGACTGGGTGATCCTGGCCCATTTGGGCAACGGCGCAAGCCTGGCGGCGGTAGAAGGTAATCAGTGTATCGATACCAGCATGAGGTTTTCGAACGCTTCAGTTATACCGATGGGCAGCCGTACGGGTGATCTTGATCCGGCGGTAGCCTGCCTGCAAAGGGATGTGTTAGTGCAAATGCACAGGTGCTTGCCCGCCACGTTGCATTGTGCCAGGAAGCGTGATTGTTACGTTTAGTGGAGCCGGAAGTATTAATTGACGGAAAATATACCCTGCAACGTTGTGGAGAAGTTAAGAAGCAGGTATTGCGCGGTTTTTGAAGCATTGGATTTACAAAATGTAATGCTGGAAGGAATGCTACTGAAACCAACCATGTTCGAGCCCGGATTAGAATGTGCCATGCAGGGAACGGTTCGTGAAGTGGCGTATGCCATCATAATATCCCTGATACGTTTCGTTCCAGCGGCTGTTTCGGGGATCGCCTTTCTGTCCGTAGGCAAGGATGCAGTAGTGGCCATACAGCATTTAAACGCGATGCCTGTTCGGTTTAAAGACAAATTGCCTTGGGCTGTAGCTTTTACTTTTGCATGGGGGGGCAGTAGCCTGCTTTGGAAATTTGGAAAGGAAAAGTAGCTATTGTGCAGGCCGCGCAAAGGGCGTTGCTTTACCGTGTTGTCTGCAATCAAGGTGCGTGAAGGAGCGATTATGATAGTGCACTAGAAAAAAATAAAATATAGTTTTTATCATATTAAACAAACTGATCGTTTTTGACCTGAACGGTTCACTGGCAGAAATTAAAGCAGCGATTGATGCTGAAAGGGTGAGCTCTTAAATCATTTACATCAGCTTGCTTAAGTTGCTATTCAGTTGGAGACTGGCTGCAATTCAAAGGCAGATTTTGTCTGTTTTATCGCAAACGCAATAGTTAAAAATCTCGTTCTCCTACCTACATGGGGCTCTAAATATTACCAGAACAGATCTTGTTGGAAAATGTTATACGCTGAAATTTTAACAGTCGAACAAAAGAAAACGATTATTGAAAACTTAAAGGAAGCGGTAAATCTATCAGGATTAAAAAGGGAACAGATCTGGGTTGAGCCGATTGAAGACAGAGGAAGCCAGATCACTTTTTCCGCATTGGGACAGGAGGCTCCGCTTGAGGTGGAAAAAGATCATGATGCGGATTGGCTAAAAGAAAGGCGTTTAAAGATTTATCGGAAATATCACTTCCCGATTTTTCTATAAAATTGGTAGTGCTCTTCTATCGACATTACAAAGGCCGGGATAGATAAAGCTTACTGAATTTACAAGCTTTACCAAGCGCTTGGCATAGAATTCAAGAAACTATAGTCATCGGTTATGCAATTTTTAAGGGCGGTAATGAATACACAGCCACTATAACCGCAGTAGCCTGTATCAAAATGAAAGATGTTGGAGAAGTGAAAAAAGTGATCGAAACAATAACTGTCTATTTTAATATATTAAATATAACGGGGTGAAAACTATGGTACAATGATACTCAGTTTGATTGCTCTTTGACCTTTTTAAAATGGGTAGGTGTTAAGCCGGTTATTTTTTTGAATTGATTGCACAGGTGAGCCACACTACTGTATTGCATTTTATAGGATATTTCTGTAAGCGAAAGCTTATCGTAAATCAACAATTCTTTTACTTTTTCAATTTTATGAGTGATCATATAGTGCTCAACATTCACACCTTCAATTTCTGAAAATAGATTGGACATGTAGTTATAATCGTAGTTTAGTTTTTCACTGAGATGTTCCGAAAACTTGAGCTTGATGGGTTCTTCCTGATAATGGATCAATTCAATGATCACTTTTTTTATATTTTCTATAAGCAGGCTTTTCCTGTCATCCAAAATATCCAGACCAAACTTTTGCAAAACGGTTTTAAAATCTGCCACTTGTTTAATATTGATTTCTCCGGGTAGTTCAACTTCGCCTAATTCAACTGTCGTAAACGGAATTGAAAGTTTTTTAAGCTGTTGTTTAACCAACATTTTGCAGCGAATGCAAACCATGTTCTTGATGTAAATCTTCATTTCCGACTACTGGTTTAAAAGTTGCCTGGCGAGATCTATAAGAAGGTGAAAGGGGGGGAAGTATTGAATGATCAGTTGTTTCATATCAGGTGATGTTGCCTTTTGGCATCTATCAAATCTGCGAAATAATTGATCTTACTGATATGACTATCGTCATATTTGATAATGTTCGATATCACAATAAGCTGTTACTTGCGTCTGGATCAGATATACGCTGGCTTCTGTGGTTTATTTAAAATCTCACTATGGGATTTCTATATTTAACACATGATGAAATACACAGATAAGCTGGCCATTGACGCAAAAAAACTATAAAGAGACGACATTATTTTCGTAAAACAGGGTTGTTATGATATAAGAAATAAAAACCGTAAGGCTTAACATCAACATCCTTTTAATATGTGAGAAAAGTGGTGGTGCAATTGTCGCGACGATGTACAAAAGCCCTTCAGTAACCCTGAATATTTCCGGAAGGATTTGTTCATAAGCAATATGATAAAGTTCACTTTTGAAGAGACTTTAAATAAGGTCGATAAAGATTTTGTGCTTGAAATTGACAGCAAGGCAGATACCTACGGCATTAGGATAAGAAAGATAACGTTGCCGGTCATGTATACCATATTATGCAGCGCGTCGAAGATAGAGGTCACCATTAATCCTAATGCCAGAAAAGAGATCAAGCCGGAGATCACAGACCTGTTATTCAGTTTTCTTGTGGATTTCCTGGAGATCTAATCTTAACCTGTAACCTTCAATTTGCTGACCAGTTCGTGGAAATACTGCGGAGACCAAATCTTCAGGACGTTCGGGTCACGGATAAATCGGCGAATATCAGCGATCACATAATCCATTTTTACGTTATCAATTTTTCCTTCAACAACTGCCTGAACTTCGCTTCGTCGATCATATCGCTATCCCAATCTCCGCTATCTTTCGCCCGGATGACGAAATGTGCCAGGTTTAGCGGTATACCTTTGCGGATATACCATTCCATATCATACCAGTCGCGACCTTTTACATTCGTTCCCCATTTACGGAACAGGAGCGCATGCATTTTCCCGGCAAAGAGATTCCGAAAAGTGGTCAAGCCCGTAAAAATCCGGAGCGCCGTGCCACCATAGAAAGCGGCCTTTTCAAAAAAGCCGGTACGGGAAAGCCCGGCCAAGGCGATATCCTGCATGATCTCCCGCAGGGCGTCTTTGGCTTCCTGTTGATTGGCCGGTTTGTAATCTTCTAACCATTCTTTGATCATAAGTTCTCCATCATTTTAATGACCATTATTAAACTTTCTTTTTTTGGAGCGGCATCCAGCCAGCCGGACATTATTTTGGTATCCAGCTCTTTCAGCGCTGATTCCTCCATTCGGAGGTCTTGTGTCAGGTAAATGCCCGCCTGTACCGTACTTCTGATCAGTAAACCAGAGGTGCTGATGATCTTATCACAAAGTGCTTTTTCCGGCGAGGCGATCATCGCGTTCTGCTTTTCGCCTAGTTTAACTATTCGCAGTCCGAATGCGTAATACGGTAGAGGTAAATTTGTGTAGGTGAAAATGCCCACGTGGGTTGTAAATTCACGGAAGCTTTGGTGGGCCTTAACGAAGAAATAGAAAAATTAAAATCAACTGTTAATAGTTGAAATATGGTAGGCGAATGTGTCGGAATCGCTTGGTCTGTAAAATATAACTGTCCTCAAACATATTACAAGGTGACGGACGTCATTCCCCCGGCAACTGATTGTTCGCATCTTCGATCTATCAGGAAGTCAATTAAATTAAAACTCCTGAGAACATCGAAAATGAGAACAAATGAAGAATTACAACAAGACGTTGAAAACGCGATCAAATGGGAACCGTTATTAAATGCCGCTGAAATTGGCGTAACCGCCAAAGATGGCGTTATCACGCTGACAGGCACCGTAGACAATTACCTCAAAAAACAGGAAGCAGAAAATGCTGCCAAAAGTGTTGCCGGTGTAAAGGCCGTAGCTGAAGACATTACGATTAAATTTCCAAGCGACTTCAGAAAAAGCGATACAGAAATTGCCAAAGAGGTTATCGACGCTTTGAAAGCTAACTGGATTCCGGATGGCAAGGTAAAAGCATTCGTTGAAAACGGCTGGGTGAAATTGGAAGGTGCAGTGCACTGGAACTTTCAAAAGGATGCAGCTAAGAATGCGGTTAAACCATTAATGGGTGTGATTGGGGTTACCAATGAGATCAAGATCCAGGCCGAAAGCCATGACGAGATCGAAACGAAAGAGATCGAAGAAGCGCTTGCGCGTAACTGGTCTGTTAGTGATCAGGGTATAGAGGTTAAGGTCAATGGCAGCCGCGTTACTTTAACAGGCTCGGTACATTCACTTTATCAGAAAGACGAAGCGGACCGTATTGCCTGGAACGCTCCCGGTGTTTGCGAAGTTGATAACGAGTTGTATATCGACTATTACGAAAACTAAAACCTAAAGCGGGAGGATAGCCTCCCGCTTTAATTATTCATCACTCACCTTTTAATTAAACTCAGGCATGTTGCTGCAAACACCATTATATCACAATGTATTCGAGATTAAAGGCTGCCAGGAGATCCCGGCAGTATTAGTTGATGCGGAATTAGCGCTGGCTGAAGAGAGATTGGAAACGTGGGAAAATAAAAGCTACTATCAAAAAGTAGCTTCACTGGCCAAGGTTGCTGATGAGTTACCTAATCGCACCGACCAGCTTTCCGTGCTGATCAAGGCAGAGATCGATTCCCTACTGGCGCAAAGTTACCGGGAGATCGCGCTATTATAAAGCTTGATTTCAGCTATCATTTACCCATTTTAAAATCAAACAAGATGTTTTATAACTATAGTTTCTGGGGCATGGACCCGCTCTGGTGGTCAGCCTGGTTTATTATGCTGGTCTGGATCTTCATACTTCCTTATAATATTCCGGGTCAGCGCAATAAAAAAGACGGCCCGTTGGATGTTTTACTCAAGCGGTTTGCTGCCGGAGAGATCGGCAAAGAAGAATACCACGAACGGAAAAAGATCATCGAAATAGAGATGATCAAAGCAACCTAAGTTAAAAACACAACTATGCCATTATTGACAAATACGCGGGAGTTCTTTGACGAGACCGGCAGCATTACCAAATTTACCGGGCGCTTCTTTTCACACGGGATGAAACCAAAGTTCGAACTGAAGGAATTGAGGGCGCAATGCTATATCATTGGCTACAAGTCTTTGCCGCTGGTGGGCCTGACGGGATTTATTATGGGACTGGTGTTGACCATGCAATTGAGACCTTCGCTGGTCAGTTATGGTGTTGAATCCCAGTTGCCGGTAATGGTAGGAATCGCCATTGTTCGCGAAATAGGCCCGGTGATCACGGCACTTATCTTTGCCGGAAAGATCGGCAGCAGTATTGGTGCCGAACTCGGTTCGATGAAAGTGACCGAGCAGATCGATGCGATGGAAGTAAGCGGAACTAACCCGATTAAGTATCTGGTGGCTACCCGCGTCATTGCTACTACCTTAATGCTTCCCATATTAACCATCCTGGGAGATGCGATCTCTTTATTCGGCGCCTACATCGGCGTGAATATCAATTCGGTAACGAGCATCAAATTCTTTTTTAATCAGGTGTTTCAAAGCATTGGCTATAGCGATGTGCTCCCCGCAGTGATTAAAACGATCTTTTTCGGATTTGCTGTGGGCATTATCGGCTGTTATAAAGGTTTTAACTCTACCAAGGGAACGCGGGGCGTAGGTAGCTCAGCCAATTCCGCCGTAGTGCTGGCCTCTGTGCTCATTTTTGTGATCGACCTTTTAGCGGTGCAGTCCACCAACTTATTAGGCTTAAATTAAAAAAGATGAGCACGCCCCAAAAGACATTAACGGTCAAGAAAGAAGAGCCGAAAGTTCGGGTCATTACGATCGCGCATGTTTACAAACGCTTTGGCCCTAATGTGGTACTGAAGGATTTTAACCTGGTCGTCAATAAAGAAGAGAACGTAGTGATCCTGGGTAAATCAGGTTCTGGGAAATCCGTGCTGATCAAATGTATAATCGGCCTTTTGAAAGCTGATAAAGGCATCATCGACGTTTTGGGCGACGATGTTACTAAACTAAGTGATGATGAACTGAACAGAGTAAGAGCAAAGATCGGCTTCCTGTTCCAGGGAAATGCCCTATACGACTCGATGACCGTCAGGGAGAACCTGGAGTTTCCTTTACGCCGGCACTGGACTGACCTTACACAATCAAAAGTGAATTCGATGGTAAAGGAAGTGCTTAGAAATGTAGGCCTGGCCCATACCACCGAGATGATGCCGGAAGAATTGTCCGGTGGCATGCTTAAAAGGATCGCCCTGGCCCGGACGATGATCCTCAAGCCGGAGATCATTTTATATGATGAGCCGACGACCGGGCTTGACCCGGTTACGGCCCGGGAGATCGATCAGCTGATATTAACCCTACAAAGAAAATACCATACGTCATCCATCATCATTTCGCATGATATGAATTGCGTGAAAAATATATCTGACCGGGTAGTGCTGTTATTTGACGGCAAATGCTATGCGGACGGCACTTATCAGTCACTGGAAAAATCCGCTGACAAAAACATCAAACAATTTTTTGAATCATAGATCATGGCAAATAAAGGCGAGAATAATATTAAACTGGGTATGTTTGTGCTGGCAGGTCTGCTGGTGTTGATGGCCTCTTTTTATATGATCGGCAAGAACCGGAACATTTTCGGCAGCGGCTTTGAACTAAAGGCCCGCTTTAATAACCTTAACGGGTTGATGGAAGGAAACAATGTACTCTTCTCAGGTATCCAGGCAGGAACGGTCAAAAAGATTACTATGATTAACGATACACTGATCGAAGTGACCTTAGCCATAGACAATAAAACAAGTGCTTTCATTCACAAAAATGCTTTGGCCGCTATAGGTACGGAAGGATTAATGGGCAATAAAGTGGTGAACATACAGGCAAACAAAGGAAGCAGTCCGATGGTCGGAACCGGAGATATTCTTGCCGCACAGAAAATGACCAGTACCGATGAGATGTTGCTCACCCTGTCCAAGACCAATAACAATATCGCCACGATATCCGAAAGTTTGAAAAATGCAGTGCTGGGCATTGACAGCAGCGCACTGTTCAAATTATTGAACGATCAGACCATCGGGGTGAGCTTGAGATCTTCCTTAAAAGGTATAAATCATGCCAGTTTAAACGCCAATAACCTGACACGGGGGCTGAATGAAATGATCGTGCAGATCAAACAAGGGAAGGGCGCGGCGGGTGTACTGATTTCAGATCCGGATGTTGCGGGCGATCTTAAAAGTTCCGTATGCAATATCCGTTCGGCAACTGAAAACGCCGATCAAATGACGGGGCAGCTCCAAGAGATAGTCAAAAATATTAATCATGACCTTTCTAATGGCAAAGGACCACTACATGGCTTGCTAAAGGACTCGACGTTGACCAAAAAAATCAGCCTGAGCCTGGATAACGTACAGAAAGGCACCAATGGGTTTAACCAGAATATGGAAGCTCTAAAACACAACTTCTTCTTTAAAGGCTATTTCAAAAACCTGGCTAAGCAGCATAAAAAAGACAGCCTGGCACGCATTGGCAAATGATGATGAATGATAAACCTAACCTCTTCATTATGGAACCGCGTATTTTGATTGAGAAAAAAAAAGCCCAGTCAGCTGAGCGGATCGATCAGCTGGAAATGGAAAACGCCCTGTTAAATGGAATGCTGCAAAAACAGATCGATATTAATCAATCAAAAACCACTTTCCTGGCCAAAGTGTCGCATGAGCTGCGCTCCCCCTTAACCAATATCCAGCTCTCCGCGTCTCTGATCGAGCATTATTACCAGCGCATGAATGAAGAGAAGATATTCGGCCATTTAGGCAAAATAAAAGACGCGGCGAGCGATTTCGTTGTGATTCTGAATAATTACTTACTTATAGAACAAAACCAAAAAGCTGATGAAGATCAGGTTACCGGGTGACTGGCATCATCGTCCCTGCTTCTGTTATCGGCAATTTTGCATACAGAATCGTGATCAGGTTCAGTGAATATGCAGACCCGTTCTAAATCCAACGGATAAGCTATAAATTACCAGATCGGAGGCTGCATCGGTTGTCTCCGATCTTTTTTAACACCCGACATAGGCGCAAATTATATATTATGTCGCATATCACTTTTCGCCTTGACCGGCATCATTAACGCTTCCAGGGCTTTTCCTGAAATTTACACCATTATAAACCGGGTACCGCCAAACACTGCGAAAACTCTAATCAAACAAATCAAATGGAAAACGTAACTGAAATGTCCGACCGTGCAGAACAATATTACATCAGCACCAAACGCTGGGTGTCCGACCTGGAATTCTTTCAAATTGAAACCGACTTCCTGCGCCATTTAGAGCAGGATTATTTTATACGCTTATTTGAGCCTACTGATGTTGCCAGGTTAAAAGATGTGGGGATTAAACTCTTGAAAATGCAATTAGACATGACAGAGGCCCATATGAAGTGCAGTATGCAACTGGACCGTTTAAGCCTAATTGCTGAAAATGAAGCTACCGAGGACATCTCTTACTTAGCGATCGAAAACAATGCCTTATCCGACCTGATCAGCATGCTTACCGTGGATTATTATGATGTGAAAAAGGAACTCTTCAAACTGGCGGAAGGCGTGATGCGTGAAAATAAATTCTTGCTGGCTTAATTTAAAGATCAAATATTATGCAACTGCAAAGGCCGGTTTCTGGTCACGAACATATACAGGGAAGTATCAAAGCCATGCTGGAATTAGTCGAGTATGGGGACTACCAATGTTCATCCTGCGGTGAATCCTATCTTATTATTAAAGCCGCACAAGAGAAACTAGGCAAAGAACTGAGTTTTGAATTCAGAAATTTCCCCTTAATGGAGCAACACCCTGATGCTTTTAACGCGGCGATGGCTGCGGAATCTGCTGGTTTACAAAACAAGTTCTGGGAAATGTATGAGCTGCTATTCATCAATCAGGATAACCTAAGTAATGAAGATCTGTTCATTTATGCCGGCGATCTGGGATTAAACATACGGCAGTTCGAGCAGAATATGCAAAGCCGAGCACTACGGGCCATAATTGAAGCCGATTATGAAAGCGGGTTGAAAAGCGGCGTGACCGGAACCCCCACATTCTATATCAATGGAAAAAAATACGATGGCGATTGGGAGGATGACGGACTGATCAACCATTTGAAAGAGCTATTAGGATAAGCCATAAGCTATTTAAAGGAATAAAAAATCAAGAAAATGTTAAGAGAACTCAACGATAAACAAATAGAATCTTTACTGAAAAGCGAAATGATCGGTAGGATCGGCTGTCAATCAGATGGAGTCGTCTACATAGTTCCAGTAAATTATATTTATGATGGTACAAACATCTATTGCCATTCCGCTAAAGGGATGAAGATCGACATGATGAGAAAAAATCCCGAAATATGTTTCGAAGTAGAAAATATCAAGGATTTAACGAATTGGCAGACTGTCATAGCCTGGGGAAGATTTGAAGAAATCATAGACATGGCGGAAAAGCAAAAAGTACTGCAACAATTAACTGACAGAATCACGCCCTACATCATCGATGATTCGGTTACCCGCGAACATGGTTTTGCGGATGAAGAAAGCGATATCGGTACAACCATTGAATTGATCATATATAAGATCATAGTCCATAAAAAAACCGGGCGGTTTGAGGACAGGTAAATCAGAAGGATGAGGTTCTGATCTCGCGTAAAGCAGACTTTTTAAAGTTTTGATATAATATTTGCCAGATCAAGTTGGCGTTAGGCGAATGGGTTAACATCAACAACATAGATATCATAATGCCTGCAATTCCATGATATTTCACGAGCGCAGCAAATTTACGCTGTAGTACAATTCCATCACGACTATATTCATTCTCCTCTTAGTGCTTGTGTTGCCCATCTCCCCCTTGGCGGGCTGGTTCGCCTTTACGCGCCTCTCCTTGGCTTATTACTGCTGGATGTTGTTCATCATTGCCGGATATATGTTTGCGGCGGAGCTAACTAAAAGGTTGTTTTACAAAAAGGCGGTCAACTACATCTCATGAAACCTTTAAAAGGCCGGTCATTGGTAAAAGTTAAGCTTTACGCCTGCACGTATCATTTTTTATCTGATCGCGATTTTCATATTTTATCTCGCTGTGCATTATATCGGTAAATTGAAGGACATCAAAGATCTGATGTTACAGATGAGCCCTTTCTGGCTGCTCTTAACTATCGGCGCACAGATCGGCACTTATCTGCTCAATGCTTATATCATGAAAGGTTTGATCCACAGGAATCCCGGTTCCACCAGTTTAACTTACCTATTTAAGATGTCCATAGTTATCATGTTTGTCAATCAGGCTTTGCCTACCGGGGGATTAAGCGGCAATGGCTATCTTTTTACACAGCTGACCAAAAGAAATGTTACCAGGCAAACCGCTTTTACTGCCTTGATACTGGAAACAGTAAGTTATTATGTGGCTATCCTATTGCTTATTTCCCTGTTTTATGGCTGTTATTACTTATTGTAGATCCACATCAAGCCTGTGATCAGCTATGTGGTCGTTCTCGGATTTGTGTTTTATATAACGCTTACGATCGTTGTTCTTGTATTGAGCAACCGGCGGACCGTTTTCTTTGTACTGCGAAAATTTAGTAAACATGGCTGGCTCAAAAGATATATCAAAAAGGCAGGGTTGATTTCGATGCATCATGAGCAAGAAGGAAATTCGGAAATGCTCCGAAAAAACAGGGATACCATCATTAATACTATTCTATTGCACCTTATGATCATACTTTGCGTTGTGGTCACCGTGTTTGCGCTGGCGGAAGGCTTTCATATCCATATGTCTTTCGTCCTGATCGCTTTGGCTCTTTTATTATCGCTGATCATTGGCGCTCTGCCCATATCGCCGGGTTCCCTGATCATTTATGAAAGCGCAATGACCTACTTTTTCACGACACTGGGAGCGCCGGTACACGCGGCATTGATCATTACGCTCCTATATCGTTTTTTTACCTTTTGGCTGCCCATCCCGATAGGACTTATGCTATACCAGAACCTGGAGGGGGCCCGGACTCCCGAACAAACATGATCACCACTATGAGGGCGGCGTTCATTTTACATTACTAAAACAGCAGCGCCGCTAATATCGCCATTGCGAACAGCGGCTAGTGCCTCGTTAGCCTGTTGCAATGGGTACAGCCTGGTTTCGGTTTTTATTTTAATTTTATCAGCAAGTGTAAAGAAATCCTCGCCGTCTTTACGGGTCAGGTTGGCAACAGAACGGACGGTCCTTTCTTCCCAAAGTAGGGAATAGGCGAATGACGGGATGTCACTCATATGTATTCCGCCACAGATTACAGAGCAGCCTTTATCAATATCTTTTAATGCTTTTGGAACGAGCTGGCCGGCAGGGGCAAATATAATGGCTCCGTCCAGCAACACGGGAGAAAGATCGCTCGAACTACCCGCCCATATCGCACCCATTCTTTTGGCAAATGACTGTGCTTCGAGATCGCCATCCCGGTAAAGGCATAAATTTCCTTACCCTGATGTTTGGCGATCTGTACGAGTATATGCGCCGCCGCTCCGAAACCATAAAATCCAATTTTTTTGGCTACGGTCCCGATCATTTGATAGGAACGATATCCGATCAAGCCGGCACAAAGTAGTGGTGCGGACGATGGGTGACCAAATTGCGGGGTAAGATGAAAGCAGTATTTTCGGTAGGCGACGGTATATTCTGCATAACCGCCATCCATGGTATAGCCAGTAAACAGCGCATTTTCACAAAGGTTCTCCTGATCTTTCAGGCAATATTTACAATGTCCGCAAGTGTAGCCTAACCAGGGGACGCCAACCAGGTCACCCATTTTCAACGAGGTCACCTCACTGCCGAGGCCTTCAACAATTCCAATTATTTCATGTCCCAGTATCAGCGGGAGTTTGGGGCTGGCCAGTTGACTGTCCATTATGTGCAATACACCCGGCGCGTTCCAGGCTATCTTTTCCGCTTCTTCTTTTTGATAAAATGACTGAACATTACCTTTAAGCGTTATCGCGTTTTTGACCACTTTAACTCGAATGTTCTGATCAACAGTTGCGGCATACCGAAGCAGCGCGTGTTCTACCGTTTTCTTTTCCAGTTCGTCCCCAGTTTCCGGCATCAGGGTGAGGTTGTTGGTAAAAACCTTAATGCCCTGAACGCTACCTGTCGCTTTTTTTGCGGCCTCCTTTTGAAAATTATAGGTTACCTGACCATCAAGCGTGACATGTCCGTCTTCTACCTTGACCATTAAACGATCAACGGGCACCCAATTTAATTGCAGAGTATCCAGTATCGCTTTAGCGATCGCTTCATCACTGATCTGGTCCAGGCCAATTAAATTAACTGTCGTGTGTTCGATTATTGCTTTAACGCCATCAATGCTTTTAGCGACCGATTCCACACGTAATTTATCCAGGTAGCTATTAACTTCCCCTGATAAAGTCACTAAACCTTCATTAGCTGTAATATCAACTTTCGCACTTTTTAATAAAGGATCCCATTTCAGGGCATCCTGAATGTCCTTCTGCAGATCGCGGTCATTTTTCATGAAGTCAATTGAAGTTGATGAACGGTAAAATTCAGGATATATAAAAGGTTAGTTGTTACGTAATTGTCTGTTTAAGTTACATAATTCACACCTAGGTCGGGAAACTGTTGAAAGTGATATACATCACCGGCGCGGCTGTCCGTCGTCAATAAGTTAGAAAACTAAAGGGGTAGGTTTGACCTATGATCATTAACAGAAAAGATTTGTTCGGCTATGAACCGGATCCGGCGTATACTTTGCCAGTGGCCTACTTTTCAATGGAATTCGCCATTCATCAGGCACTTAAAAACTATAGCGGGGGGCTTGGGTTCCTATCCGGTTCACACCTAAGAAGTGCCTACGAGTTAAAGCAAAACCTGTTGGGTGTCGGCATCTTATGGAAGTATGGTTATTACGACCAGGAAAGAGACGGCATGGCTTTTATGAAAAGCAGCTTCATCGAAAAAGACTATTCATTTTTGCAGGATATGGGACTGAAGTTTACGGTACGTGTCCATGATGCCCCGGTTCATGTCCGCGCCTTCCTGCTCAGGCCTGAGCTCTTCGGCTCCGCACCATTATTTTTACTAAGTACTGACTTGCCAGAAAACGATGAAGAATCGCGGTCCATCACACATTGTCTCTACGATCCGAACGAGGCCACGCGTATCGCACAAAGTATCGTTTTAGGTATTGGAGGCGGCATGTTACTTGATCTGTTGGGCCTCACTCCTGAAATTTATCATTTGAACGAAGGCCATGGCGTAGCTTTGAATTTTTACTTATACGAGAAATTTAAAACGCTGGACGAAGTCCGCAGACGGGTGGTTTTTACCACGCATACACCTGAGCAAGCAGGCAACGAAGCGCATCGCTTTGACCTACTGGAAGAAATGTCCTTCTTTTACCAGTTGACGCAGCAGGAAGTCCGGTCGCTTTTAGCGATCGAGGGCGCTGATCTTAATTATACACTGGTCGCTTTGAAATTTGCGCGTAAAGCAAATGGCGTATCTGAGCTGCACGGCGAAGTAGCCAGAAAAATGTGGGGCGGCCGGCCAGGGGTATGTGACATCATATCCATTACGAATGCTCAAAATAAACATTACTGGGTGGATGCACCAATTGGTCAGGCAATCGGGAATAATGATGAACCGGCCTTCCGCGCCCGTAAATCCGCGCTTAAAAAACAGCTTTTTAATACGGTTGCTGATCAGTGTGGTAAAATTTTTGACGAAAATAAGTTAACTATTGTGTGGGCCAGGCGATTCGCCGGCTATAAACGGGCCGACTTCATCTTGCAGGATTGGGAGCGGTTTCTAAAGCTGATCAATAACATTAACTATCCTGTTCAGCTGATCTGGGCGGGCAAACCCTATCCCGAGGACCGGGAAAGCATTGACCTTTTCAATCAAATCATTAGTAAAACCAAGCGGTTTGCCAATTGTGCCGTACTGACCGGTTACGAACTGGATTTATCGGCCTGCTTGAAAAAAGGGGCCGATCTGTGGCTTAACAATCCCAGAATGTACCATGAAGCTTCGGGTACCAGCGGGATGACCGCTGCAATGAACGGCGCGGTAAACCTATCCATGCCGGACGGCTGGGTACCGGAATTTGCCAAAGATGGTCAGAATTGTTTTCTGATCACGCCCGCAGACCAGGATCTACCGGCTGATCAGATCGACCGCATTGAAAACAGCGATCTCATGACCTTATTGGAAAGCACGGTATTACCCACGTATTATCAAAACCGTAAAAAATGGTTTAACATCATTAAACAAGCAGCTGATGATGTTGATCCGGAATTTGAATCGGCCAGGCTGGCCCGGCAATATTATGAATTAATGTATCAAGTTTCACTACCGGAAGCGACTAAAGAACGCTTGCAATTATCATTTGAATAAATGGCTGATATCGGATTAGTGCTTTCAGGGGGCGGCGCAAGAGGAATAGCTCACCTTGGCCTGTTACTGGGGTTGGAGGAATTGGGTATTAAGCCGAAGATTATCTCCGGCGTTAGTGCGGGGGCGGTAATAGGTGCATTTTATGCAGCCGGCTATACCCCTAAACAAATACTGCGTATCGCCAAAGATCATTCACCGATGAGTATTATGGCTGCGGTGATGACTTCGGGAGGCCTCTTTTCGCCGGAAGTTTTAAAAAATTTACTGGTGGAGGCCATACCTCAAAACGGTTTCGAATTTTTGAAAATGCCCTTATTAGTTACCGCAACCGATATCGGAAAGTGCGTTAGTGTAACATTCGCTGAAGGGCCATTATATGATGTACTGGTCGGCTCAACCGCGACCCCTGCTTTATTCGATCCTATTCCGTATAAGGATATGCTCCTGGTAGACGGCGGTGTGCTCGATAACTTTCCGGTTGATCGCCTGGAAGGAAAATGTGATAAGGTCATCGGATCGAACGTCAATAAACTTTGGAATAATCATGGCGCGTCCTTGTCTAAGGTACAGGTCTTGGAAAGATGTTTCCACCTGGCGATCGCAGAAAAGGTCGCGTCACAAGCCAGACTTTGTGATGTTTTGATCGAACCCCTGCTTGGTCAATACAATATGTTTGAAATGAAGTATGCCGACGAAATTTTTGAGATCGGGCATCGGGCCGCGTTGGCTGAAAAGAACCGTCTTTTATCATTAATATCATGATCAGGCTAAAAATAATTTTAACGCTTAGCTTTTTGAGTGTTTGGGTTACCCCTTTAAAAGCTCAGGACTGCGTTAGAATTACCGGGGCGGTTAAATGGGATCTGCAGACCTGTATCGCTTATGCTAAAAAGAATAATATACAGATCAATAGCCTGCGGCTTTCACAACAAATCAGTCAGCAGGAATATCTTCTGGCCAGAGCTGCACGTTTGCCAAACCTATCTGGTTCGGCCTCACAAAACTTAGCCCATGGTAATAATTACAGCAGCAATGGCACCGGTGGTCCGGGCTTTACGGCTGCCGGCAGTTATGGATTGAGTTCCTCGGTCACTTTATACAATGGCAACTATATCAACAATAATATCCGTCAAAAAGATCTTTCCGTCAAATCTGCTAATTTGAATATTATTCAGCAGGAAAATGACATCTCCTTGCAAATCACACAGGCCTATCTCACCGTGTTGCTGGATAAAGAAAATATTATTTATAATACGGATCTCTTAAATACTTCCAGAGCGCAGGTGGCGCTCCTGCAAAAAAAATATAACGCGGGCAGTATAGCCCGCAAAGACCTGGTCCAATTGCAGGCACAGCAAGCGGCTGACCAATACACTTTGGTTAGTTCCGTTAATGCGGAGCAGAGCGACCTGCTTACCCTTAAACAGTTACTGCTGTTGACCAGCGGTGTCGTGTTCGATATCGTAAAGCCGGAGGTGGTACTGTTCAGCGACAGTATAGCGTCCTTTCATGACGCAGAGCAATTTGCGCTAAAGAATCGGCCCGAAATTGAAAGCAGCCTGTTGAATGTACAGGTGGCCGAGCTAGAAACAGCCAAAGCCAGGGCGGGTTACTGGCCATCCTTAAGCGCAGGTGCTGCCCTTAGTACCGGTTTTAACAGCGGGTCTGCAGCTGCATTTCCCGGACAGCTCAATAATAATTTCAACCAGCAGGCAGCACTAACACTGACCGTACCGCTATTTACAAAAAGAATGGTTAAAACCCAGGTAGAAGAGGCTAAGATCGCAGTGGCCCAGGCCCGGCTCGACCTGACGAATACGCAGATCGTCCTCTCCCAGTCCGTGGAGCGCGCTCATATTAATATGCAGAACGCCGTCAGCCAGTATACCGCCGCACAGGAAGAATACCGGTATGGTAAGGAAAGCTACCGTATCGCCGCTGAGTTGCTGAAAGTGGGTACAACTAACACGGTCGATTTTCTTTTACAAAAAAATCTATTTGTACAAGCCCAGCAGGCATTCATTCAGGCCAGGTATAATCAGTTACTCAGCCGCAAGATTTATGATTTTTACAGGGGTATCCCTATTACATTATAAGCATTTATAGCTATGAAAAGTTATTATAAAATATGGGGGATCGTCGTATGTGCCTTACTGGCTGGTTTGCTGGTTTGGTATTTTTTCCTCCGGACAACGGTTAAACCGGCCATAATCCAATCTGAACATCCCGTGTATGGTTATATCGCCCAAAGCGTGACCGCGACGGGAAAAATAGAGCCGGTCGATACCGTTACAGTGGGCTCACAGGTATCCGGGATCATCAAGTCCCTGTATGTTGATTTTAATTCACAGGTCAGGAAAGGCGAGTTATTGGCTGAACTTGACAGGTCCCTATTACAGGCCACCTTAGACCAGTTCAACGGCAATTTGCAGAGTGCTTTAAGCCAGCGCCTCTATGCAGAAAATAATTTTGCCAGGCAAGATGAGCTTTTTAAAGCCGATGCCATCAGTAAAGCGGAGCATGATATTGCGCTCAATACCCTGAATTCGGCCAAAGCTGCGGTTAAAAGCGTAGCCGCCCAGGTACGGTCGGCGAAAAAAAACCTTTCCTACACGGCTATTTATTCACCCATTGACGGGGTGGTACTGAACCGGAATGTGAACATAGGCCAAACGGTTGCGGCAAGCTTTAGTACACCGACACTTTTTGTGATTGCCAAAGATATCACCAAGATGGAAGTAGACGCGAACGTGGATGAAGCGGATATCGGAGAGGTAAGAGCGGGAGAAAGGTCCATATTTACGGTAGATGCATTTATCAACGATCAGTTTATCGGCACCGTTAAGGATATCCGGCTTCGGCCCTCGGTTTCGGCAAACGTGGTCACTTACACCACGATCATTAACGCGGCTAATGATGACCGGAAACTGAAACCGGGCATGACGGCCAATATTGTGATCTATACCAAAGAAGTGGAACACGCACTTTTGATACCTGCAAAAGCATTAATGTTTACGCCGGACTCCGCTTTAAAAGTACAGTACCAGCTAACCGGAAGTGAGGGTTATCAAAGCAAGGCCAGGCAGCAAAGCAGTAGTGCAAAAACGTCAGCCATAACGGCGGTTAAGGTCGGCACAGATACTACCGGCTCATCCGCAATAGTCTGGCTTCTAAAGGGCAAAAAGCTGGTGCTGAAACACATAAAAATCGGCTTAAATGACAACACACAGGTGGAGGTGTTGTCAGGACTTACCCTGGCCGATCTGGTCGTTACCGGTGTTGTAGCCTCCGGGGCATTGCCTGCGGCAAAAGCTACGACCACCAGTGGCAGCCCTTTCCTTCCTAAACAGCCGGCACGCGGGGGACGGGCGAGATGAGCAAAAAAATAATAGAAATAAAAGACCTCAAGCGGGATTTTTTGATGGGCAGTGAAACGGTCCATGCGCTCCGGGGGATCACGTTCGATATTCAGGCGGGCGAGTTTGTGACGATCATGGGCGCCAGCGGATCGGGTAAAACCACTTTATTAAATATTTTAGGCTGCCTGGATCAATCGACCCGCGGATCATATCTACTGGATGGCGTGGATATCAGTCAGCAAAGCCGTGATGAACTGGCGCAATTGCGCAACCGTAAGATCGGTTTTGTCTTTCAATCCTATAACCTCCTACCCAGAACTTCGGCAATAGAAAATGTAGAGCTTCCGCTTTTATATAATAGTTCGGTAAACAGCAGCGACCGGCGCGAAAGAGCCATGCATGCCCTCGAAGCGGTAAAGCTGGCCGACAGGTTTGACCATACCCCAAACCAGTTATCGGGGGGGCAGCAGCAGCGCGTAGCGATCGCCAGGGCGCTGATCAATGAACCGGTCATGATCCTGGCCGACGAGGCTACGGGTAACCTGGACAGCCGGACCTCCTATGAGATTATGGCATTGATGCAGGATCTGAACCAGCAGGGAAAGACTATTGTTTTTGTTACGCACGAACCTGACATCGCGGCATTCAGCAGCCGCACGATAACGCTGCGGGATGGCAGCATATTGAGCGATAAAAAAATTGATAAGCCTGAGTCGGCTAAAGAGACTTTAGCGGCATTGCCGGTCACCAACCAATAACAGCTTAAACAGTGAATATAATTAACCTCTTACGGATAGCCTATTTGGCCTTGCTTAGAAACAAGCTCCGGGCGTTTTTAACCATGCTGGGTATCATCATCGGTGTGGCCTCCGTTATCGCGATGGTGGCGATTGGCGAGGGGTCCAAACAAAGCATACACGATCAATTATCAGGCATGGGCTCCAACATGATCATCGTTTTGCCCACCAGTAACCTACAGGGCGGGGTTAGGATAGCTGGTTCCACCTATCAGACCTTAACCGCCAAGGATATTACAGCCATGTCCAGAAATGATAGTTATATCACCGCCATATCTCCCGGGGTTAGTTCAAAATCTCAGGCAATCAATGGAGCGCTCAACTGGCCGACGACCATGCAGGGCGTTAGTCCCGAATACCTGAATATACGGATGCTGACAATAAAAGACGGTATCACATTCACGGAGCAGGATGTAAGGGCCGCTGCCAAAGTTTGTTTGATCGGCCAGACCGTCATCGATAACCTTTTCCAAAAAGACGAAAATCCGATCGGCAAAATTATCAGGTTTCATAAAATACCCTTCAAGGTTATCGGCATACTCAACCCTAAGGGACAGAACACTTTCGGGCAGGACCAGGATGATATCCTGCTCTCGCCCTATACCACTGTGCAAAAAAGGATCTTGGCCTCCATCTACTTTCAGAGCATTTATGCTTCAGCGGCCAACGAAGGGGTGACTGATTCCGCAACAGCACAGATCACCCGGGCCATCCGTGCATCTCATCGTTTAAGACCGTCAGAGGAAAATGACTTTGTGGTACATACCCAGGCTGAACTCATCAACCTGCTCAGTTCAACGAGTGGCCTATTGACCATACTGCTGACAGTGGTAGCAGGTATTTCACTTGTAATCGGCGGTATAGGTATTATGAATATCATGTATGTATCCGTAACAGAGCGTACACGCGAAATAGGCCTGCGCATGTCTATTGGCGCCAGGGGTAAAGATATATTGCTCCAATTTTTGATCGAAGCGATCCTGATCAGTGTTACCGGTGGTTTTATTGGAGTCGCGCTTGGTTTTTTATCCACCTGGCTGGTAAGCCTGACGCTCAAATGGCCCACAGTCGTATCACAATCCTCAGTGATACTTTCCTTTTTGGTATGTGCGCTCACCGGGATATTTTTCGGGTATTACCCAGCCTTAAAGGCTTCAAGATTAGATCCTATCGAGGCGTTACGGTTTGAATAAAAAACGTCAGCTTTTCGGAAGTTCATCAGGGAGCGTTAATCTGGCTACGCCAATACAATTATCGGCCATCCCGTAGTAAATATCAAACCTGTTCGGCATGCCCAGATCATCTCTCCTGTCAATCCCCGTAGGAAATATAACGTTGGCGACCTGCCCGGTACGCTCGTCAGCTGTTTCGGGACTGATGATCGGATGCGCAGACCGGTAAAGTATCCGCTGGGGATGATCTACATCAAGGATCATGAGGCCGGCCGAATATACCAGGTTACGCGGATCGTCGGACAGCGTTCGGGTCACGTGAACACCGTGGTAGATCAGCAGCCAGCCAAATTTCGTTAAAACCGGAGGGGTGCCGGCACCTATTTTTATTTTTTCCCATGGCGCCTCTGGTAATGCCAGCGGACTATTAGATTCAAACTCTTCTAATTGACCTTGTACCCGATTTTCTTTTTTATGCAAATGGCTGTAGGAGATCCATATACACTCATGATGATCCCTTATTCGCCTGTCTACAGGGTCATGCATAATATCCTCCGGCGATGTACCAGGGAAAAGTGGCCGGTGCAGCATGATCATAGATGGATGACCATGAGGACTGATCATAGCTTTAGGGAAGATACAGGCATCTTTATTGTTGACGTTGTTAAATTGAATGTATTTGTAGTCGGCAAAATCAGCAAGGCCTAAACGTGTCCAATGGAAAAGGTCTTTAGAGGTGGCCAGCGCAATTCTTGGGCCGTTGGCGGAAAAAGCGGTGTAGGTCATAACATACTCTTTCAACGGCTCGAAATAGGTGATCCGCGGATCTTCGCAGCCGCCACCTCCGGGCCTCATCTCGTATTCAGCCTGGGGTTCTAAAGCAAGCCCCAGCCTTTTGACACCGATAGGATCGCCAAGTTCATTAAATATCACTTTTGAAATGCCGATCCTTGAATAGTTCCCTTTCGCAACCATCCTGGGAAATAAATATAATTCGCCATCCGGACCGCGAACAGCTGCCGGATTTAAAACTCCTTCTGCTTCCATTTCGTTTCCGGGCTCCGATGCCATGATGATTCCAAGGCGATGCAATTTAAAATCAGTCATGCTGAATTGTTGGCTATATAAAGTAAGAATGGCGTGCAGTATATTAGTGTTATTTAAGTAAATTAGTTTGCCCCCCTAATAGGTTAGCAAAGTTTCGGATGGCGTACTTGATTACGGCAAATGATAAGTTATCCAAAATGCCCCTTCACATAGTTTTTTGTTAGTTCATGATCAGGTGAGTTAAAAACTTGCCGCGTATCACCCGTCTCAATAATTTCTCCCAGGTACATAAAAATAGTTTTATCTGCAATGCGCTGCGCCTGTTGCATATTGTGGGTAACGATCACGATGGTGTAGTCTTTTTTGAGCTTTAGGATCAGTTCTTCGATCTTTGCGGTGCTGATGGGGTCTAACGCAGAACATGGTTCATCCATCAGTATCACATCGGGCCGCAGCGCTACAGCCCGGGCAATACACAATCGCTGCTGCTGCCCCCCGGATAACCTGGTAGCTGGCTTTTGGAGGTCATCTTTCACCTCATCCCAGATATAACTTTCCTTTAATGCATTTTCGATAATCTCAGCACGTTCTGCATTCGGGATATCGTTGATCCTTAAACCATAGTTTATATTATCGTAAATACTTTTGGGGAAAGGATTAGCCTGTTGAAACACCATGCCGATACGTCTGCGAACTTCCGTAGCAGAGAGCTGGCCCTTGTAAAGATCCTGGTCTCCTAATAGAAATTTCCCCGTTATCCTAACCTCGTTCGCAAGATCGTGCATCCGGTTAAAGCATCTGAGCAGGGTGCTTTTGCCACAACCCGACGGGCCAATAAGTGCGGTAATTCTTTTTTCCGGGAAATCCACGTTAACGTTTTTTAGTACCTGCTTGCTGCCAAACCACAGGTTTGCTTCTATTGCCGATAATTTGATATTTTCATTATTCATGCTTACTATGCTGATAACGGATGTAAAAAGCGGTTAGGTTTAAAAAGAACACTACGATGATCAATACCAGCGCCGTGCCATAAGCTAAAGGCCTTACCTGCTCAATAGCCTGGTGCTGAGTGGATAGCATATAAAGGTGATAAGGAAGTGTCATAAACTCCTGGTTTAAATAGCCCGCGGGCTTATTGATATAAAAAGCAACGCCTGTAAAAAGTATAGGCGCAGTTTCTCCGGCAGCCCGGGAGAGCGTCAATACCAGGCCGGTTAGCATACCAGGTACGGCAGAGGGCAGCACCACATCCCGTATAGATTCAAATTTGGTAGCCCCAACTGCCAAAGCGGCCTCCCTCATGCGGTTGGGTATACGACGCAGAGCTTCTTCTGTAGTAATGATAATATAGGGCAGTGAAAGTAAACCCAGCGTTAAGCCTGCGGCGAGGAGCGAGGTGCCCATATGCAGGCCCTGTACAAATAATGCTAACCCGAACAGGCCGTATATAATTGATGGTACACCGGCCAAATTACGAATGGAAGCCCTGATGATCCGGGTGAGCCAATTGTCTGCAGCATACTCATTCAGGTAAACGGCACAGCAAATACCAAAGGGTGCTGCCATCAGCGCCGTGATCAAAGTAAGTAGAACAGTGCCGATGATGGCAGGGAGAATGCCGCCTTTAGTCATACCATCGGTAGGTGACGTGCTGATGAATCCCCAGGACAAAGAGGAGGCCCCTTTGCTGATCAGATCCCACAGGATAGCCACGAGAAAAAAGCACACCAGGCCTGTACTCACCAACAGCGTACCCCATTCCACAAACGGTGTTATTTTCTTGATCATACAGCCTGGTATTTGCGGTATTTATTAACAAAATGTTCGCCTACAACATTAACTACCAGCGTCATTAAAAACAGTACGGCAGCAATAGCGAACAGTGCGTAATAGTGGGTTGTTTGATAGGGTACTTCACCCATTTCTATCGCTATAGTAGCCGTCATGGTACGTACCGAATGGAAAAATCCTTTTGGAAATGCAGAGGCATTGCCCGTGGCCATCAGCACGGTCATGGTTTCACCAATGGCACGGCCAACTCCCAGCATCACAGCGGCAAGTATGCCCGGGGCCGCAGCAGGTATAGTTACCTGCACCAAAGTTTGCCAGCGGTTGGCGCCAACGCTGTAGCTGGCTTCTTTATAAGCGTTGGGTACTCCCTGCAGCGCGTCCTGGGTAATGGTGATGATTGTGGGCAGCGACATAATGGCTAGTAAAACAGCCCCGTTTAATGCGTTTAGTCCGTTGGACTGGCTGGTTATGCCCGCAATACCAGGCCCAAGCACAACAATACCTAAAAACCCTATTGCCACAGAGGGTACGGATGCCAGCATCTCTATGGCCGGTTTTAAAATGCTTTTCAGCTTATTGCCGGCATAGTCTGACAGGAAAGCGGCAGTGCCAATACCCAAAGGAATAGCAATGCACATTGCCCCGAAAGTGACCAGCGTGGTACTTACCAGCAATGGCAGCATACCATAGTTAGCAGGGTTTTCCGATGGAGCCCACTGGGTGCCAGTGATAAAATCCCAGGGTGTTATTTTTAAAAAGAACGCCACCGTATTCCACAGCAGCATTAAGAATATCCCGGCCAGTATTGCGATCACCATGAGGCCGGTCATCCCGAAAAGTAACCTGGCAAACTGATCCGTTTTCTCTCTGAATGCTAACTTCATGGCTTTGTAGGGATAAGGTAGTAACCTGCTGTAGTGATGATCTTTTGCCCCGCCGGGCTTTTTTCAAACGCAATAAATGCTGCCACCTTGTTCCAGGATGCAACCGGAATGAACTGGTAAAGCGGCCGCTGAAAATAGTACAGTCCCGCTGCAATTGCTTTTACATCTAAAGGCGATATCGCAGTACTTCCGGTTTTGACCATGATCTTTAATACTTTGACAGGCTGTTCCCTTGCATTGTGTAGTATATACCCCGCGCCAACATACCCAATGCCCGATCGGTCGTGCTTTATGCCTTCTACGATCTGGGCATTACCGTTCATTTCCTTGGCATCCCGGCTAAATTGAATGTTTAACTTTTTGCTGATAAAAGAATGGGTTCCTGAATTGCTTTGCCGCCCATAAATACTGATAGGAATATCCTGCCCCGTAAGCGGTTTCCAGGATTTAAATTGTCCGCTTAAAATTTTGGTTAGCGTTGCGATATCAATAACATCCAGCGGAAAATCCCGGTGAACAATAAAGGCTGTAGCGTCTTCTGCAAAAATTATCGTCCGGATAGGTACACCTTTAACCTTTAGCAGAGATAGCTCTTCGGCATTTAATGGTCGCGATGAATTGGCAATATCGGTTTGCCCGTTGAGCAGCGATGCAATACCTAAGCCAGACCCGCCCCCGGAAATTGCCACGCTGAAATCCTGATGTACCTTGTAAAAATTTTCGGCAAGGCTTACGGCTAAGTTAACCTCGGTATCCGAGCCCTTAACTTTAATTGATTTTCCGGCATTGCTACAAGAAGCCATCAGGACTACAAAGAAACACGTTAAGTATTTCATTATGAATTTAATCATTTTGCTAAGATAGGATCGCTATATGTTTTTGATGTTAATTATTGAATGCCAATGCACCTAATATATCAGCCAGTCCACCGGCCGCCTTAAAGACACAGGTTCGGGGTAATCCTTCACATACCCTGCTCGTAATATAAATTGCACCGGATCTGTTAAACCTATAGATGCATTTAGGTTATGCTGAATAACAGGCTCCTCCAGTATCTGGGTCATGGGGTGTATTGCAATATTCTTATCCCGAACTTTGAGGAAGAGCCTTTGCATCCGCTTCCCTGTTTCAATCAGATTGGTGACAGAAGCATCTTTACTAGTTATTAAGAACCAGCCCGCAGAGGAGGCTACCTGATTTTCTGCCTGGCCGATAGTCTGATCTCTGAAACTTTTGTTCATTACGTTAGATCTGCCATAAAAATTTCGGACCACCCAACCGGATAAGCCATCAATTTCCATACTACCAGGGGTTAAGCCGTCACGGTATTTTTCTGCATCTTTATTAGCAAACCTGATCCAATCCGCCAGTTCCTTTTGAGCGGTGTTACGGTAGGATTGGATCTTGTTAGCTTCAATAGTCTGTTCGTTCAGGTACTGATAATTTTTAGTTGTCCGTGGTATAAAGTGAATACGATCCGGTTCGTTATCGATCAATAGTTTGATATGATCCGTTTTTAATGCATCGGAAAGTATATTTGATCTTACTGTACGCCGGTGTATCATATTTTTGGACTCGTACCTGACTGGCTTTCCGGCCTGCAACAGTTTAATTTCCATTACTTTTTCGTCCTGATTGGTATTGGCTATTAAATCGAATCGGCATTTATAGCCAAGGTCGCCCGCAGCATACTCTAAATTTTGAATAAATGCGCCGATAGATAACATCGTTTCCCGCTGCGTTGGATCAACGGCCGGCAACCATTTGCTTTTATCATTGCAGATGATCCAATGAAAGGGTTCCAGATATTTGATCAGCCAGGGCTGTGTGTTATGGCCGCTTGGTGCAAGGGAAGCAAGGTGTAATATCTGCCGCTCGTCAGCCATTAAGCGCTTGGTGAAAGCGGTTAATGGCTTTAAATCAGCTCTCACATAGTTGCTCCTGTCGCTGAAGGCATAATACGTCACACCTGATGTAATTACCGATCCTCCCAATACATAAAAAAATTTTCTTCTGGTCATGATGTGGTTTTATTTTTATTAGCCTGGCCGGCGGAGAACCGTTTCTTCCATTTAAAAAGTTCAAACCATATTACCGACAGGAAGCCAGCGCCGACACTTAACGACAGTTCTATTATGCTCAACTGTTCGAAGCCAAAGAACTTTGCTAAAGTCTTGAAGTAGATAAGCGATATTAAGATCAGCACGGTAATGCCTATGATCAATAAAACCAGGTTGTTTTTATACCTGATGGTGGTCAAAAGTGAGTAATAAAACGAGCGGTTCACCAGCGTAAGCAGAATATTGGCGGCGATCAGGCAGGTAAACACCATTGTGCGGGTAAGTTGCTCATCAGCGCCCTTGGCGACAGCATATTGATAAGTGAGCAGCGTTCCGGCCGTAATGACTAATCCCTGGATGATACTGGTGGTTAATTCCTTCCAGTTAAAGAAAGTAGAACTGAACGGGCGGGGTTTTTGCAACATCGTGTTCCTTTCCATAGGCTCATTCTCGTAGATGATGGAACAGGTAGGCCCCATGATCAGTTCCAGGAAAATGATATGCACCGGCGAAAAGATATTGGGGTAAATCCAGCCTAATGCGAGGGGAAGAAATACGGTTAATACGATAGGTATGTGAATGGATATAATATATTGAATGGCTTTTTTAAGATTGGCATAGATCCGGCGGCCCATGGCTACAGCATCTACCAATGTAGAAAGATCGTCTTTCAACAGGATCAATGACGCCGCTTGTTTAGCGATCTCGGTGCCTTTCTGACCCATGGCAATGCCGATATGTGCTGCCTTTAATGCCGGGCCATCGTTGACCCCGTCGCCAATCATGGCAACAATCTCGTTTTTAGCTTTTAAGGCATTGATGATCTTTAGCTTGGCATCCGGGAACATACGACTGAAAATACTGGCAGATTTTACTTTTTCTCCCAGTTCGTGTTCACTCAACTTCATCAGTTCATCGCCGGTTATTCCATCTCCGGAACCATGCAGGCCAATTTCCCCGGCGATAGCCCTGGTGGTTTCCGCATTATCACCCGTAATAACCTTCACGGCGATGCCTGCTTGATAAAACCCATTCAAAACTGCAGAGATATTTTTTTTAGGCGGGTCGTAAAAGGCTACCAGGCCCTTAAACATAAACTTGAACTGCTGTTGAGTGGCCGGAAAATCATTTCCTTCAAAAATGGCCTGCCCAACCGCTAAAATACGGTATCCGGCTTCAGCCAGTTGTTTGAGTGCAGTCTCTATGCGGTCTTTTTCAATACCATAAAGATCACTAACCTTTATCAGCGCTTCCGGGGCTCCCTTCGCTGCAATAATTCGCAGGCCTGACTTATCTTCAAAAATATGGGTCATCATTGGCGGCTGTCCATTCAAGGGATATTCATGGATCAATTCATAATCAGGTCTTTTATCTACCGCAGCGGCCTTAGCGTATGCCTTGTGCAGCGCAATCTCCATTGGGTCAAACGGCATGGGCTCACTTGCCCACATGGCCAGGCTGATCAATTCCTTTTCGGATTTGTCTAGTTCTTCGGCAGCGTCCCTTATAATATGATCCCGGAGGGTGTAAATTTTGGCCAGGCTCATCTTATTTTGCGTGATCGTACCGGTTTTATCCGTACAGATCACCGAAGCGCTACCTAACGTTTCAACGGTCTTCATCTGTTTGACCACGATCCCCATCTTCATCAGCCGCCAGGCCCCGAGCGCCATAAAGGTGGTGAACGCCACCGGGATCTCTTCCGGCAGGATGCTCATGGCCAGCGTAAGCGCTTTGATCAGGCTATCTAAAATATCTGACGAGCGAAAGTAATTGATACCCCAAACGATTAAAAAAACGATCACACCGGCGATCACCATTTTTTTTACAAAATTGTTGATCTGTTTTTCCAGCGGGGTTTGCTCGGCAACGATTGACTCCAGGCTTTTGCCAATCTTACCCAGTCGGGTTCCGTTGCCAATGGCTGTTACACTGATTACGGCTGAGCCGCTGGAAACTGTTGTGCCATGAAATACGAAAGGCTCGGCAACCGAGAGGTCTTTATACACTGCTAATGATTCGCCGGTGAGAATACTTTCATTGACCGAGAAATCATTGGAATGTATGATCGTACCATCGGCAGCATTAGAAGATCCTTCGTCAACCAACAGGCTATCGCCAATTACGATCTCTTCACTTTTTATCTCTTTGACGGCACCGTTCCTGATCACCTTACAATTAGGCTGACTAAGATCTTTTAATTTTTCGAGGGCATTGCGGCTGCGGGAATCCTGGAACAAGGAAATGCCGGCCACCAACGATAGCTGAAGCCAGAAAAATTCCGTCGCCGGTTTTTCCGCTGATAAAGTAAATGCCCGAGGTAACCAACAATAAAAGAACCATCGGCTCTTTGGCCAGGCCTTTAACGGCGTCAATATACCCATTTTCTTTTTTGAACGAAAGGCTGTTCGGGCCATATTTTAACCTGGCCGCGTTCACTTCGAGATCGGTGAGACCTGTTATATTTAATTTATCTAAGGTCATGGATCTCAAATTATATGTTTAATTATTGAACGAAAAGATCAGGCCGGCGAAGTGTAAGTATTCATGATCAGCTTGAATATATGCCTGCGCGATGAACCAGGATCATTTCCAGCGTTTTCGATCAATTTTGAATGGTCGGAAAGCTGCGGGTCTTTAATAGAATTGCGGAACCAGTTAGAATAATCGTGGCGATGCAAATGATATAGCCAGGTGTCATCATCTACGCCGGTGGCCATTTGTATAAAAACCATCAGATTATTGGCCTTAAGATTGAGTTTATGGTTCGGCCCTGTAAAAAAGAAGCTATTCGCATACATATCACCGCTCGCGTATTTACGTTTATGGCGCATCAGAAATTTCGCCGGTATATTGCCCGTTATAGGAAAAGACAGCTTTTGTTCTTTTTGCCATACCAAAGCACCGTTTCTTTGATGGATTAAGTTATCCGAAATTTGAATAGCGGCACTCGTGAGCTCTGAAAAAGATTCCATCGTTTGCTCCGGGCAATCTCCCATTGCTATAACCAGATTAATGCGCTGCAGGAAAGCATTGGAAAGTAGTTCCGGCTTGGTCGTTATAGCCATGATATTGGTAACCTTTTCCGGTAATGCACTAACGATCTCCCGATCTTCTTTTGGCAGCAAATGATGCGCTTCATCAATAATGATAAAATGCGGATGGCCTGTCGACTCGCGCAATTGGACCAGTTCGGTTAACAATCTTTTAAAATGGGCAGGACGTTCACCCAATGGTATCGCTAAAAAGCAAACGATCGCGTTTTCAGATGTTTGTGATAGTACCTTGATCACATGATCTGTTAGCGGCGGCTGGCTACCGTCACCAATAGTGAGTGCGCCGGGCAGGTCCTGGTAGTCGCCTTCTGGGTCAATCAGGCAGAATTGATATTGCTTCAGTATCAGCTGCTCCACAAACGCCGCGGTAAAAGTTGTTTTACCACAACCCGATGTGCCTGCCAGTAGAATATTTTTTCCGTAAGGGCTAATTGCATATGCAGTGCCGTCGGATTTCTTACCTAATGGCAGGAAATGGCGGGCTAATTTGGGATCCAACGATAGCAGGTCGTCGGCTAACAATTCTTCGACCAGTTCTACTACACCCGCACCGCGCGAGTTATTGGTGACCCAATCCGCGTTTTCCTTTAATAGCGGTAAAGCGTTGTTTACCGCCACTGCGCATTCCGCCGCTTCGAGCAAAGCATTGTCATTCTCCGCATCGCCCACGGCTACGGTATTATGTTCCGAAAGGTTAAGTTCAATAAGCGCCGCATGCAGACCTGTTGCCTTATTAATACCCGGCGGCAGGATCATGATCGCACCTTTGTTAAAGATCAGCTGGTATTCCAAGCCGAAATTTCTGATCGCTTCCAGCACTACTTCCTGGTGTGGTTCCCAGGTCGCTACGATCACCTGACCGACCGATAAAGGAATATTTTTATCCTGTAATAACCGAATGAAAGCCTCCGGAGGCCTGTTTCCCAATAATGCCGTCTTTTTACTGGCCGGGCTGTAGATCAAAGCCCCGTTCTCCGCGACGATCATATCGAATATTCCGAACTCAGGAAATACATACTGGAGTTGATCCAGTTCGCGACCGGTCACCAGTATCAACTTGCGGCCGGTGGCTTTCAGTCTGCTCAATGCTTCTATCGTTGCTATGGAAACCCGTTCATTTTCAGCAATGGTTCCGTCATAGTCTGTCACAAATGTATGGTATCTCATTAGCCAATTATTTGCAACTAACCGGTTTAAAATGAAACTTGCTTTTGCTAAATACGAGCGGTGCCTTTTTATCAAATGAGGACCGTCCCATATAGCTTACAATCACACCTGTACCCAATGTCAGGGAATCGCCTTCGGCGAGCAGCGCAATCGGGTTAGAATAGACTGTTTTATTCATCGTCCCGCTGGTGAACCTGTAATTGGCAAATAAAGTGTCGCCTTTAAACTCCCCCTCTATCTTGCCAATATTAAGATCGCTTTCCAGGGCCATTTCTTTGATGTCATGGTATTTGATATACAATTCTCCGGTGACTTTCCCTCCCGGGGCATTATGAAGCGTCAGGCTTGCACTGTCCTTTTCAAAAAGGGCGACAAAACACTGTTTATCTGGTCTTCGGGTACCTGACATCGAGGTCAAACTATCTATCATTTTGGTTTGATCTTTTTTGCCCTGGTTACAACTAATAATAACGGACAAGGCGAATAAGGCAAGTAAATAACGGGAGTTTTTCATATTATAAAGCTCGACCTTTTATGAGTTCTATGTAGTGATCAATGTCATTAAGATGCCTGATCTACATCACATTTGTGCAGCTATTTGCACCTACCTTGGATATAAAAAATCATGAGTCAAACACACATCCATTTACTGATCACCCATCTGCCGATATTCGGTTCTATTTTAGGAGGGTTCGTTTTGATCCATGGAATATGGAGAAAAACAACACTACATTAATCGCCGCTTATAATGTTCTGATCATCTCTGCCATTGGAGCCGTTATCGCTTATGCAACCGGTGAAGGCGCAGAAGAGACCGTCGAGCATTTACAAGGAATTTCTAAAAATACCATCGAAGAACATGCTGAATCTGCGCTGACATCTTTGGTCGGTTTGATCGTCGTCGGAGTAATATCAATGGCCGGGATTTTTGTGACCTGGAAAAGCCCTTCGCTGGTGAGGCCGCTTGCTTTAATCGCATTGGTTGCTTCTCTCATAGGATTTGGACTTATTGCCAGAACAGGTTATTTGGGAGGACAGATCAGGCATACCGAGATTGGAAACAACTCGGTGTTACCTGCAAATGGTGGAAATGGCAAAGACAACGATTAAGCTCATATAACTACGAGGCTATTTTATTATGAACACAGAAATTAAACGCCTGCCTGTAACTGTAAAACGTGCTATAGAATTAGTGGGGCTTTTTGTTTTAGGTACGATCATTGTCACCGGCAATACAATCATTATGCCCCTTTTAATGGCATTTTTTTTAGCCTTATGCTATTACCGGTTTTTCGGTTTTTTAGGAAGCTAAAATTTCCGGAAGCAATTGCCGTTATGTTGCCGATCCTATTGCTAACCATTGTTTTGGCACTGATCATCTGGCTGTTCTCCAGCCAGGTAGGCGCACTGATAGCTGATTTTCCGCAAATACAGCGGACTGTAACCAAGCATTTTGATAATTTAAGTATCTGGATCAGTAATTCATTTGGCTATTCACCGGCGGAACAGCTCAAATTTATCAACACACAAAGCAAAAAATTATTCAGTTCCCTTGGCGGCTTGTTAAGCGGCGCAGTGGGCTCATTGTCCGGAATCGTAATATTTATTGGTTTATTGCCCATCTATATCTACCTGATCCTGCTTTACAGGAACCTCTTTTTAAAATTCGTGCTGATGTGGTTTAAAAAAGATGAGTATCAAAATGTAGAGGAAGCTGTCCGGCAGACCGAAAAAATGGTTAAAAGCTACCTGGTTGGCTTGCTGATCCAGATTACGTATATCATCGTTTTACTTGCAGGGTCTCTATGGGTATTTGGTATCCAAAACGCTTTACTGATCGGGATTATTTTTGCTTTCCTTAACCTTATTCCATACCTCGGTGCGTTGATCGGCAATATTCTCGGTATCTTATTAACGCTTGCCTCGTCAGAAAGCATTACCGACGTGCTGATCGTATTGGCAGCAATCACTTTTGTACAGTTATTAGATAACAATATCCTGATGCCACGTATCGTTGGGTCGCAGATCAAGATCAATCCACTGGTCTCTATCGTCGGGATCATTGTTGCCGGAACCATGGCCGGTATATCAGGCATGTTCCTGGCTATGCCGGTACTATCTTTATTAAAAATATTGTTTGATCATACCAAACGTTACCAACAATGGGGCGTATTGCTGGGAGATGACCGACCATCAAAAAACCGGCTTGATGTTTTAAAGTGATTTATGCAGCCTATATTTTTGAAAAGCTTTCCAGCACTGAATAACGAATAACGGAAACAAACTGACGGTTATTGCGGTTATCCATAATTTGATTGGAAGTACCGCTAATCCCAACACAAGCCGCATCCCGGGAACAGCAAACACCATTAAAGTCAGTCCGCTACAAATAAATAGCGCGATCCAGACAAATTTGTTCCGGGTGATCTCATTTTTAAAGAAAGCCGACCCCGAAGAAGACATGTTAAATACATGAAACAGCTGCGTGAAGGTGAGTGTAATAAAAGCCACATTGTTACTTACCCGGTCATCCGTGTGCAGTACCTCGCGACAATAAACCACCGCAAGGATTACTGCTGACGTCATGGCTGTTGAATATAGCGCGATGACCAGCCAATTCTCGTTGGTGATAATATTCTTGTTAGGGTCGCGGGGCGGTCGCTGCATCACGGTATCATCGCCGGACCCCAAGCCCAACGCCAACGCGGGGAAGATATCGGTCACCATATTCAGGAATAGGATTTGCAGGGGAAGTAAAGTAGCGGCAGGTGTGACGACGCCTAATAAAGTTACAATAAAGATCTCGCTCAGGTTACAGGATACCAGGTAAACCACAAACTTTTGAATGTTTTGAAAGATCTCTCGGCCATGCGCAACGGCTTCGGCAATTGAAGTAAATGAATCATCCTTTAAAATAATACTGGCAGTTTCCTTGGCTACCTGGGTTCCTCGTATACCCATCGCGATCCCCACATCCGCTTTTTTTAACGCCGGTGCATCGTTGACCCCGTCACCGGTCATGGCAACGATGGAGCCGTCCTGCTGGAACACATCTGCAATTTCCAGCTTTTGCTTGGGTGATGCGCGCGCAAAGACAGCGGTATCCAGGATGCGTTGCCGCCATGCTTTAGTTAACAGACCGCTTTTCGGCAACTCCATACCGGTGATCACGTTTTTGTTATCTTGTTCGATCAGTCCAACTTTTCGGGCAATGTTCAACGCTGTTTGTGGGTGATCGCCCGTGATCATGACCACTTTGATCCCAGCATTACGGCAGTCTAAAATCGCCCCTTTGATATCCATGCGTGGCGGGTCAAGGAATCCGGCCATACCGATATAGATGAGATCAGTCATAAAATCTCGTTGATCCAGCTTTTTTTCCAACCGGTAAGCAAACCCCAATATGCGCAATCCTGAAGCTGCCATTTGCTCTGACTTGAGTAATATCTCTTCTTTCGAATGGCTATCCATCTCCCTGATATGTTCGCCGGATTGTATCCTGCCGCATTTTTCCAGCAAATGTTCCACCGATCCTTTGGCGGCTACAAAATCCTCGTCAGGTGTTCGGTTTAACGTGCCCATCATCATGCTCTCCGAACTAAAGGGTACTTCGCCGATACGTACATACTTTTTCAGGAGTGCTGAAGTGTCTAACCCTGCGGCCATACCAAGCTGGAGCAAGGCCACTTCAACCGGATCCCCCGAAAGTTTTAGTTTGCTTTTATTTGTTTCATTGACATTGACCACGGCATTATTACATAAGATGCCTGTCAATAAGAGTTTATCAAAGTTTTCAGCGCTTGATTTGATCGCCCCGTCCGGAAATTTCAGTTCATGATCTTCTATATGAACTTTCACACTTTCATCGGGAAAAGCGAAAGTGTCCGCTAAAATTTTATTCTCTGTCAAGGTGCCGGTTTTATCCGTTAGGATCACACCCGTACTTCCCAGTGTTTCTACTGCCGAAAGTTTCTTCACGATGGCGTTTCGTCGCGCCATTAATAACATACCATAAGATAAAGCTACCGTGGCCACGATTGGCAAGCCCTCTGGTATGGCAGCCACGGCAAGGGCAATAGAGGTTTCAATGATCGTCAAAAGTGGCTTATCCTGAATAAAACCTGATACCGCGAAGATGGCGGTCATACCTAATGTGATCCAAATTAGTTTACGGCTTAATTTGTTTAACTTCTTATCCAACGGAGTAATGGTATCAGCTGCACTTTCCACCAGGGTAGTGATCGTGCCTAATTCAGTCTGCGCTGCTATGCCGGTGATCACCATCTTTCCGTTTCCGTTGATAACAGAAGTTCCCTTGAAAACCATATTGTGCTGGTCTCCAACAACCGTATCTGCGCTCAACTCCCCGATAGTTTTATCGGAAGGGAGAGATTCTCCCGTTAGGGAAGACTCATCGCATTGCAAACGGTTCACTGCTACCAAACGGCCATCAGCAGGGATAATATCTCCGGCTTCCAGCGGTACAAGATCGCCAGGCACCAATTGTTCGGAAGGGACAGATCTTGTTTTACCATCGCGGATCACTTCAGCCAGAATGACATCCATTTTTTTTAACGCATTCATGGAACTCCTGGCTTGCATTTCCATGAAAAAGCCAATAAAAGCGTTGATCACAATGACGACCAGTATGGCTACAGTCTCTAATACATCTTTAAAATAAAGAGATACAGCTGCGCCAAATACCAGTAAATAAACGATAGGGCTTTTGAACTGAATCACCATGATCCACCAAATACTTTTTTGCTTTTGCACCTTATAAGCATTGAGGCCATAGGTTTTGGAGCGCTTTCCAGCTTCATTTTGGGTGATGCCTTTAACGGCGTCGGATTGAACCTGCGCGATTACTGCTTCGGGCGCTAATGAATAAGGATGGTCTAACGGATATTTCATTAGCATTAGAAAGGGTGTTATTACTAAAGATGAAGAGATTGCAAGGAGGCGTATTTAATTACTTTCATTTTTATTGAAGGTAAGGAGCGGTATTTTGCCATAAAAGGAATATTCCTCCGCATTTGAAGGATAAAACAGTTTTTCAAACATAGACCTTGACTGGTGGGTAAATAAGACTAACAAAGAGGGTTTACTCACTTTAATGGCATCATCTATATCCTCCAGCAACGCGTTGGTAATATCTCTCTGCCTTTTAACAATTGTAACATCGTAGTCTGCTTTTTTCTTTAATGTCGCCTCCATCAATTCTTTATCAAAGGCAAACTCAAAGGGATAAGATATATGCATCAGGTCTACGCTCGCATGGATCGGCCTTGCAAATGCAACTACTTTGGCCAACTCGCTTTCGTAGTCCGTCAGATCAGAGGCATAAAGAACATGCTTTATTTCTTTTAAATGATATGCACTTGGTATGCAGAGCACCGGTATAGGAGAATGAGTAATCAGTTTAGCGGTATGTGTGCCGAATATTTTGGTTAACATGCCTGCCCCGCGGGTCGCGATACAGATATAAGAGCAAGCATGTTTATTTGCGTACTCCATGATGCCATCTACCACATCCATGTTGGAGATCAATACCAACTGATGATGAATTTCGGTTTCATGGATCTCATGATAAATGTCGGCGATAAAGGAAGTTAACTCTGCCATGGTTTTTTCCCTAAAGCTATCTCCATGCTTTTCAAAAGCGCGATCTGTCCAGTTAAAGGGTTTTAAAAGGTGATAGACATAAACTATAATGAGCTCCGCTTTCCGCTGTTTAGCTAGTTTAATGGCAAATCGGATAGCCGCTTTTGAATTGACGGATTGATCGGTGGTAACGAGTATCTTTTCCATAGTAGGTTCTTTCTATTCTAAGTTTCTTGATAGTAACATCTGCCGTAGGCGGACTAAATGCCGATACAAAGATTTCTTAAATTTATGAACCATAGAATGATGGCGGTTATCCTATTTAGTGACGCTGGTCAAAGTTTGATGAATTAGCACAAATTCCTGCTTTTGCTCCATCATTATCACTCTGACCTCAGCTTTAATAATATAGATTTGTGTATGGAAGATAGATTCACGGAACTTGAAATAAACGCCTATAAAAGTAAAGTCGACCTGATCATGGCGGATATCGAGTCATACCGGCAAAACCTTAAAAACAGCCAGGATTATAACTTTGGTAAAGCGGGCCTGGAAGAGTACCAGTTGGATAAACTGGAGCAGGCCTTTAATGACCTCGAGAACTTTTATGATAACGGTAAAAAGGCCTGGTTTAGAATTTATAAGGACATCACCCAAAACTATCGTTTTGGACAAGGACTTAATGGTGTTTGGGTGAATATCGCTTCGCTTTATGATAGTTTCTGGATCGAACTTAACCTGCCGGAGAAGATGTTCGTAACCATGAGCACTTTCAAATTCAGGTTACCTAATTTAAAAAACAAAGTCTACTCTTCATTTGAGGAACAATTAAAGTCCACTTTTGAAGAGACTTTAAAAAAGGTCGATAAAGATTTTGTGCTTGAAATTGACAGCAAGGCAGATACCTACGGCATTAGGGTAAGAAAGATAACGTTGCCGGTCATGTATACCATCGTATGCAGCGCGTCAAATATACGTCACCATTAATCCTAATGCCAGAAAAGAGATCAAGCCGGAGATCACAGACCTGTTATTCAGTTTTCTTGTGGATTTCCTGGAGATCTGATCTTAACCTGTAACCTTCAATTTGCTGACCAGTTCGTGGAAATACTGCGGAGACCAAATTTCCAGGACCTTCGGGTCACGGATAAAACGGCGAATATCAGCGATAACATAGTCCATTTTTACTTTATCAATTTTTTCCTTCAACAATTGCCTGAACTCCGCTTCATCGATCGTATCATTATCCCAATCGCCGCTATCTTTCGCCCGGATTACGAAATGTGCCAGGTTTAGCGGTATACCTTTGCGGATATACCATTCCATATCATACCAGTCGCGGCCTTTTACATTTGTTCCCCATTTACGGAACAGGAGCGCATGCATTTTCCCTGCAAAGAGATTAGGCAGCGTCAAACATTTAACGTAAAAAGAAAAGGGCTTTAATAGTAGCTTTTCTTCGGTTTCAAAGCCTAATGGCGGTTCACGGTCAACTTCGATCTTGATGGTAATATTGGCGACCTGGCCCATGCCGTTCTGCGGTACGATGCCCTCCAGGATCAATTCCTTCCAAACGGTTTCCGATTTCAGGAATGCAGAATCGATACTTGCCTTATTTGTTTTCTGCTTTTCCCGGATGGCTACCTGCATACCCAGAGCATTGAACTCATTTAAAATGGCATCCTGGTATTTGGTTAGGGAAAATTCCGGGTCTATTGCTAACAGCGAAAAATCGAGGTCTTCCGAAAAGCGGTCAAGCCCATAAAATATCCGGAGCGCCGTGCCACCATAGAAAGCGGCCTTTTCAAAAAAGCCGGTACGGGAAAGCCCAGCCAAGGCGATATCCTGCATGATCTCCCGCAGGGCGTCTTTGGCTTCCTGTTGATTGGCCGGTTTGTAATCTTCTAACCATTCCTTGATCATAAGTTCTCCATCATTTTAATGACCATTATTAAACTTTCTTTTTTTGGCGCGGCATCCAGCCAGCCGGACATTATTTTGGTATCCAGCTCTTTCAGCGCTGATTCCTCCATCCGGAGGTCTTGTGTCAGGTAAATGCCCGCCTGTACCGTACTTCTGATCAGTAAACCAGAGGTGCTGATGATCTTATCACAAAGTGCTTTTTCCGGCGAGGCGATCATCGCGTTCTGCTTTTCGCCTAGTTTAACTATTCGCAGTCCGAATGCGTAATACGGTAAAGGTAAATGTGTGTAGGTGAAAATGCCCACGTTGGTAGTAAACTCACGGGAAACTTTGGTAGTCATGGAACTGATCTCGTATACCCGTTCAGGGATCAGTCCATAATAAGATAATGCGGTTTCCAGCGAGATATAACTCGGCCCATAAATGTGATTTGCAAGCAGGCCGCTTTCAGGACGAGAAGCGCGCACTTTAGGACCGGCGATATACAGCCCCTTCTTAATTGAGGAGATCATGCCTTCCGACTTCAATGCGTTAATCTTATCGTTGGGACGCTTGTAATCTTTTAACCAGGACATCAGTAACTGATGTGTGATGGGTTGATTAGAAGAATCCATTAATGATTGCAATATATCCATGATAATCAAATGTAAAACTTTAATACGATAATCGGAATATATCCGATTATCTATTCATAATTTTACAATATACTAAAATTTAAAATATAATATGTTTCTCCAAAAGCAACAAAACATAAGCAATTTTCGTAAAATATAATATAGATAATCGGTTTTTGATAGATTAACTATATCAAAAAATACAAACCTGGATGAAACTTTAAGTATGGGTTAACTGGTTTACCTCCATCTAAATTACCGAAAATTAACTGCATTACAATTCTAAATTTTATTATGGTATATTCATTTGCTCAACAAATACTTTTACGCAGGCCAGTTAAAAGCCCGGCAGATTATTTGGCTGATCCACAAAGTTTTCTTGATGATATTTTTTTCAGGGCGGCGATACGGGTGGCTACCCCTGTATTTTATGCAAACTTAGAAAAACAGCATTTCCTAACAGAAAGCCTATCACCAAAAGAAGCCAATACTTTACAGAAATATATTAATCGCTATTGCTTTAGGCCAACGCCGTTCGGCTTGTTTTCATCCATAAGCCTTGTAGAATGGACGGCTAAAGCCGAAACGCAACGGTCAGTTCCAAAATTTAAGGCTGATATCCGGCCGGCGATGACAGTTCAACATTTGCTGGGAAAGCACCTGCTGGACAACGAACTCAACAAAGACGCGGAGTATGAGGCTAATCCCTCCATCTATCGGATATTGGACGAATACCGATTCTTTCGTACCAGCCCGGATGAAACAGGCAGGCAACGGGATTTCCAATTACAATCAATCGCCTTTTCAAAAGTCCTGAAAGACCTTCTTACCATAAGCGATACAGGCTGCACAAGGCAAAAAATTGTTGAACAAATTATGCGGTCGGCTGAATGTACAACGGCAGAGGCCGAAGATTATGCCGTTTTCCTGATCGATTCGCAATTAATGGTTAACTGCCGGCGACTGCCAATTACCGGAAAGGATCACCTGATAACCTTAACAGCGGCGCTCGATGACGGGCCTGCAAAAACAAGTTTGTTGAACCTTAAAACAGATCAACGCAACGCGGCTATCGATCCATCCGCTATAGCTCTTTTAGAACAAAACATAAACGCCCTGCTTCCAGAAAATGTAAGCACGAATGACAAACTCAGTATTATTTTAACGCAGGATGCAATTGGTGAAGGCCCGGACATAAATTGCCAGGAAAAGATTCGGGATGGTATAGCTGCGCTGGCGTGCTTAACAACAACGTTACAACCCGCAACGATATCGCAATTTATCAAAAGTTTCCAACAGCATTTTGAGGGACAGACACTGCCGCTTTTGCAGGCATTGGACCCGGAAGCCGGTATCGGATATCAGCTCCCGGAAACCGAGAAAAACAATCCGCTACTGGAAACCTTGCATATTCCCTACAGAAGTCAACCAAGGGAAGGCGGAACCTGGTCTGCGGCGCACGGCATACTGATGGAATGCTGGCTGCGAGATAAATCAAATGTTCCCGTGATCAACCTGCTGGACACTGACCTGCATAGGTTGAAAAGTATGGCTGATCCAGAGCAAATGCTGGGTATGTCCGTACTGTTTCGTGTGGCCGAAAATAAAGTGTTTATCGAAAATGCGGGCGGCATCAACGCGCCGGCCTTATTGGGCCGGTTCACGGTGGCTGATAAAAAAATAGCGGGTGCTGCGAGATCAATGGCCCGCTATTTGGAAGACCTGAACCCCGAGGCGATCTTCGCAGAACTTTTGCACCTGGCCGATCCGCATACTGATAATGTCAATCGTAGAGAACATCTCTACCATTATGAAATGCCGATCACCGCAGCATCAACCCTGCCTGAAGCGCAGCAGGTCCGGCTTTCCGATCTGTATTTACGGATAGTCGATCATCAGGTGATCCTGTTTTCTGAAAAGCATCGAAAGATCGTTATACCACGTTTGACCTCAGCTTATAATCATGGACTAAACAAATTGCCGCTGTTCCGCTTTTTAGCCGATCTGTCTTATCAGTATGGCCGGTCAGGTCTTGGACTGGACCTGCGGCAATTGTTCCCGAACCTTCACTTTTACCCGAGAGTAGAATATAAGGACAGCATATTGAGCCTGGCAAACTGGATCATCTCCGAAAACCGGCTAAGCGACTTGCAGCAAAACGATCAAAATCAGGTGACCAATGCTTTCAATAAACTAAAAGACACGATCAGGTTGCCCCGTTACTTCTCGCTTACCGAAGGTGATCAGGAATTGATATTCGACAGTGAAAGCCGGCGGGATATCGAGTTTTTCTGCGCCTGTATCCGGCAGAAAAAAGAGGTGGTTATTAAAGAGTACCTGGTTCAGCCAGCTGTTCAGCAATACAATGCTTACCTATTACCCGACAGGCCACTAGTGTTACCCAAATTAGCTTTTGAGCGGAGATCAACGATTAAAACGCAACGCAAATATGTGCCCGGTTCCGAATGGCTTTATCTGAAAATATATGCACCGAAAATCGGTATTAACCGCCTTTTATTACGGTTAAGGCCGTTACTAAACAGGCGATATGGTGAAGACAGGATCAGGCAATGGTTCTTTATCCGCTATGAAGATCATGCCCCACATATCCGCTTGCGGCTGAAGCTGAATCCGGGCATCTTCAACGATGTTTTGCTGGCTTTTAAAACAAAACTGGAAGACCGAATCCAGCAGCATGTGATCCGGGAATTCCAAATAGACGTTTATAGCCGCGAGCTGGAACGATACGTTGCGGGAGGCATTGAAAACACAGAGGCATTTTTTGGAGCCAGCAGCGAATTGGTACTTAATTATCTAAAGCAAGCGAAAATAAAACCGGTATTAAGCACACACGCTTTCGCACTTTATACAACTCAGGAAATCATTAAACAGTTTATCTCCGACCTGGATGGACAGATGAATTTTACATGGAATAGCTTTCAGCAATTCTTACCTGAATTCAGTGATAAACCCTTTAAAATAGAGCTTGATAAAAAGTACCGCGAACTAAGTTCCGGCATAATGGCTGCTTTTCAACAGGATGATCACACACTTTACAGTGGATCAAAAAAAGCGGCCAGCGCTTTTATCAAGAGTTTACGCAACCTTAAGGGATACATGGGAAATAACACAAATTTAGATTACCTGCGCGGCATCATTCATATGCACCTAAACCGAATATTTACCGACGAGTCACGCAAGCAGGAAATGATCTGTAATTACCTGCTGCATAAATACCTGCTTTCCGTAAAAGGCCGGAATAAACGATCAACCTAAAATGGGTCAACGTTCTGTTTTAACCAGATGATGATCCATCAGATCGAGAAAGCGCTTTTTGTAATAGTCGCCCATGATCAGCGAGTCCCCATTTTCCATCTTTACCTGGCTGCGTTCGATGACCTTCACGTAATTGACGTTAATCAAAAAAGAGCGGTGGATACGGACAAAAAGAGGCTTTGGCAAATAATGCTCGATCTCTTTCATGGTCAGGTAGGTCATGTGCTTACCTTCCGTTGTGTGGATCTGGATATAGTTTACTGCGCCTTCAATATAAAGGACCTCATCAAATTTAACTTTGACCATGCGCCCTTTGATCTCACTTTTGATAGTAAAAAAATCCTCCCGTATAGGGTATACGTGCTTAGCCGGAAGTTTCATTTTCCGTTTGGCATGTTGCGTACATTTGGCAAAGCGGTCATAGGTGATCGGCTTTAATAAATAATCAAATGCCTCTTTTTCAAAAGCCTGTAAGGCATACTCCGGAAAGGCGGTGGTAAAAACTACTGTAGTATATAAGTTTACCATACCCGCCAGATCAAGGCCGGAAAGCAAGCGCATGTCTACATCAATGAATGTGATGTCCGGCGCGTTATCGCTGGTCAGTTCATCGAGTGCAATCAAGGGGTCAAGTGAAGAACCGACCAGTTCCAGTCCCGGCGTTCGTTCAATATAATCGGATAGCAGCGCGATGGCCCCCGCCTCATCATCTATCACATAGCAGCTGATATTCATAGATCAATAGTTAAGTTAACCGTAAATATTTCATCATTCTTACTTGTGTACAAACTATACCTGCCCGGGTAATAGTTGCTCAGTCTCTTTTCAATATTTTTAAGCCCGAGGCCTGTGTTAGGATATAGGTTGGTATCGCGAATCTTATTGCATGTAAGAAAGCGTAAACGTGATTCCTCTAGTTCCAGCGAAATAGATGCCGCCTGCTTTTTATCACCCAGGTCGCCGTGTTTCATGATGTTTTCCACCAGTGTGATCAGCACCAATGGAATAATACTCACTGTTGAAAGCTTTCCCTTTTTTTTCAACCGCAGATAAAACTGATTATTGTAACGCATGCGGCAAAGTTCGATGAGATTCTCCATTTGTTTGACTTCCTTGCTTAATAAAACGGTTCGTGTATCGTCAGCGCTCACCAGCGAATAGCGCATCAGATCAGCTAAGCGCGCAACGCTGTTACCCGCATCCGCAGATTCTTTATAAACTTTGTTATAAATAAAGTTTAATGAATTGAATAACAGATGCGGACTGATCTGATTCTGCAGATAGGCATTTTCAACCGACATAAATTTATTTTCTAGTTCTAAGGTGCTAGCAGTGTTTTTCAACTGTTCCTTTTCCATCTGATGATTGCGTTCTTTGAAGCGAACCATGTAACGCATAGACCAATAAGCGATACTGAACCCGATAAAATATATACCTCTCCATACATTGATTAGTACATACTTCTCATCTTCTTTCAGTTGCATCAGAAGGGATTCAGTTGAGGATGATACCACATAATCTAAAATAAATTTAAAAAAGAGGTAACCAAAGAGTTCCAATAAAGTAAGGGATATTGATATTAAATACGGCTTGGCCGTTTTGAAAAATGCAAAATCAAGAACAACATTCGCGTTAAAATAGAAAAGACCAATATTTAAAATATAAAATATAAGGACATGAAAGACACTTGCTGTCACCCCAGCAGCGAATTTTACATATATAACTTCGTAGGTTATAAATAATATCCAAACGAGTATATGTCTTATAACGATAGACTTTTTTTTAAACATTATACTTTAAGAATGTCAAATAAATATCATTCACATCTTTCTACATATAGCAAATCAGTCTCAGCGTAACAAAGTTCCTTATGTTTTTATACCGAAATATTTTTGAGCAAAAATCATTAGTTATGAAAACACCGAAATCAAAAAAGTTGAATAAAAATATCGCCACTATTTGTGATTTTGATTCAACTAACTCAAAAAACTACTATGGAGAAACTGATCCACCCACTGGCACAGATCCCACAAACACTACAATAACAGTACTTACAACTGTTACGCATTTAACTGCACAAAAGTTAACCGCGTAGAAATATCTACTAACGAATTTTCGAAAAAATCGCGCAACTAATGCCGAAATCAGCGATTTATTATTAACTATTTGTTAACCAAGTTGTTTGCGTTTTGCTTAGATCCGAAATCATCGAACTTGAAAAATCAGTTGCTGCTATCCTTACCGAAAGTAGTATAACCGATGAAACCAGTTATCAAAAACTAATAACTGGACAGGTTGCTTATATCAAAATTTTATGCGCTGACCTAAAGAAAAAGTGGACACATGAATTATTAAGCAGCGCGAAAGAACAGGTCATCAAACGATATGTGCAGTATCATCAGGCCGGTATCATCCAGCTTTCCGATATGGTGAGCAGGCATGTGCAAGCCTCATTACTTTCTGAAGATTTAAGAACTGCTCTGACGGATGCTTACGGTCAGGTTAATGCAGCAATGGAAAACGTGCTGGAGTTTCTCCGTAGCCAGTTTTATCAATATTTTGATGTTGATCACAAGGCTACTGTTTATCACTGTCAGCTTTTAGCTGTGGATATAAAGACATTTCAATCAGACCTGCAGAGCAACTATAATAAAGCTACCGATAAATCATTGGTTGAAGTTGTGGAAGTGTCTGTTGATGAGGTGATAGCAGAAGGATCATTTTCTGGTATCTCTTACCGTCAAATTGAACAAGCGCTGAATCTGACACGGATGACGCACCAATTGTTGCTATTCGGCGCTGCTACAACTACAGAAAGACTCACCCGTGCGCTATACCAGCAAAACTTCAATTCCTTTCATTTCTATAATTGGTTCCAGGAACATGTCTTAACTAAGATCGAACAGTTTGGTCAGCAAGAAAAGCAAACTTATGTTGATGGACTGATCAGGGAGCTTTCAGGCATCTTTGTCAGTCCTGAAAAAGCATTACAACCAGAACTACCTTCAACTGATATATTTATTTTACCCTGGCTTCAGGAGCAGACAGGTAACAAAGCAAAAAGAACTAAACCTACAACCGTAAAATTCCCGCTTAATTTATCGGTTCCTCAATTTGCTTTATTCATAAGGATATTTTCCAAGACGGGTTGCTTCCCGGTGGAGAATGTAGCGATGATCACCCGCTTCTTTACGGAACATTTTACCACAAAGAAGCAGCAGCATATCTCTCATAAAAGCTTTGGACGCGCATTCTATAGCCTTGACCAGTCTGCCGCTGCTGTTGTTCGCGACTTCCTGCAAAAGATGCTCAATTACTTAAATAAAAATTATTTTCCTTAATAGACGACTATGAAAAAATAATACGCATCAGGCTTTGTTTGCAACACCCGTTTCGGCTAACAGGTGGCAAAGCTCATAACCAAATACGAATACGATGATAACTAAATTTAGTGACCGGCTTTATGCAGACCTGAATAGAGACCTTAACGAATTGGTACTGGAAGAAGATCATTTGATCAAAAGACTGGAAAGGTCTATTCATGTTTGCCTGAAGTATCTCCGAAAATTAAAAGACTATTGTAAATTGAACGACCCGGGTACGTCCGCTGAGGAGATTTTGTTTTTCAAGCAAATCAAACCCAAATTCAAATCACAGCTGATCTTTTTCCAGTCGTTGCTCAATATTGAGATCAGGAAACCGATCGGCGACAGTAAAGTGGTAACAGATTACTTTGCGAACGAGATCAAGATACTTCACCATTTTTTTGAAAGTAATCTATCGTTCTACCAGTATGTACGAACACAAGCAACCTACCTGGATGAGTATTACTTTGTACGTGGGAATTATGATGTCCATCTTGACCCGGATCAATGCGTGATCGACTTTGACCCGACCTTTAGTACTACTCATGACCATAAGCTGGCGCAAGTCTTGGCCAGTGAACTTTTACAGGAATTTTTGGAGCAATCTATTCAAAAAGTCAATCAAAAAGATGTGATCATGCAAATAGATTCAGAATTCCGGGACTTTGACTGGAAACAGACCAAGTGCGCGCTTATCGAACTGATCTATAGCTGGCATGCCACAGAGGCGTTCGGTAAAAAGAACCTGAAAAGCATAGTGAAGTTTATTGAAAGATCATTCAACATATCCCTAGGCAATTTCTATGATACTTATGATTGGTTATGCGGGCGTCCAAGTCCAACGGTTTATATTGATGAAATGAAGGAAGCCCTTATGTTACGGATACAAAAAAAGTTGAAATGATCCGGGTTTACATGAACATTAAAGTCTTTGGAATAATCGAAGACTTTAATGTTAGATCGTTTTGATTTTTAAAAAACTAGCATTAATCGCGACGACTACCGTACTTACGGTCATTAGCACAGCTCCAACAGCTGGGCTCAAAACAATGCCCTGATTATACAAAACACCCGCTGCTAACGGCAGCGCTATCACATTATAACCTGTAGCCCAAATAAGGTTTTGAACCATTTTACGGTGAGTGGCTTTACCAAACAAGATGAGGCTAACAATATCTTTGGGATTACTATTTACCAAGACAATTCCGGCTGTTTCGGCAGCGATATCACTGCCTGAACCCACCGCAATGCCGATATCCGCCTGAGCCAGCGCGGGGGCATCATTGACACCGTCCCCGGTCATCGCTACAAACTCTCCTTGAGCTTGCAATGCTTTAATTTTTTCTAATTTTTGGTGGGGCAATACTTCGGCCATATAACTATCCATACCCAGTGTTTTACATACACTGGCCGCTACCTTGTTATTATCACCGGTAAGCAGAATAGATTTGATATGTATTTCTTTTAAAGTTTCAATAGCTGCTGCTGACTCAGGGCGGATCTCATCCGATAGGGCGATATATCCCGCCAGTTTTTGATCTATCAGCACAAACACTACCGTCTCTGTGTCATCATTAGTAAACCCTTCCGGCAAGATTAGCTTATTTTCTTTTAAATAACCCGGACTGACTACTGATACATTTTTACTTTCTACTATCGCTTGAACGCCTTTTCCGGTTATCGCCTTAAAGTTTTCTCCCGGCGGAATGGAGAGTTTAAGGTCTTTTGCTTTTTGCAGGATGCCTGTCGCTATAGGATGCTCTGATGCTTGCTCCAATGCTGAAGCAAGGCGGATCAAATCCTTTTCGGTAAAGTCTTTAAGCAGGGATTCTACTCTTGACACCTCAAATTTACCAACCGTCAGCGTACCGGTTTTATCAAATACGACTGTTGTTATCTTTCTTGAATTTTCAAATGCCGTCCTGTTTTTGATCAGTAAGCCATGCTTAGCCGACAACGCAGTTGACTTGGCGACCACTAAGGGGACCGCTAAACCTAACGCATGCGGGCAGCATATCACAATTACTGTTACCATTCTTTCCATGGCAAATGCTAAGGATTGACCTGTAAAATACCAATACAAAAATGTGCCGATGCCGGTTACAAGCGCAATGACAGTTAACCATTTAGCGGCGGTATCAGCCAATAACTGCGTTGGAGATTTCGACTTTTGTGCATCATCTACCAATTTAACCACCTGTGCCAGATAAGAGTCATTAGCCGCGTGTGTTACAGTAACTTTGAAAGACCCGTTTCCATTGATCGATCCGGCGATCACTTTATCTCCAGTCCCTTTCTGTACAGGCTTAGACTCACCCGTAAGCATAGATTCATTCAAATAACTCTCGCCTTCCAAGATAATACCGTCCGCTGCAACCTTTTCGCCAGGCTTGATCAAAATGATGTCATTTGCTTTTAGGGTATCTGTTTTTACATCATGAACCATGTCCTGCATGACCAGGTGCGCATCAGCGGGCATTAATTTCACCAATAATTCCAGTTCATTTGACGCGCCCATCACGGACCTCATTTCGATCCAATGGCCTAAAAGCATAATGAGGATAAGCGTAGCCAGTTCCCAAAAGAAATCCATCCCTTTCAGACCAAAAACGATCGCAACGCTATAGCTGTAGGCTACAGTTATAGCAAATCCGATCAGGAACATCATTCCCGGATTTCCCGACTTCACTTCACTAACCAATCCCGTTAAAAACGGCCAGCCGCCATAAACAAAAACTATAGAAGATAAAACAAACAGTAAATAAGAGGAGCCTTCAAACTGCCAGTTAACCCCCATAAAATGCTGTATCATCGTTGATAGTAGCATAATCGGAATTGTTAACGACAGTACCACATAAAACCGCTTTTTAAAATCATTGATCATCATGGCATGGTGGTCGTGCTCTGACATTCCCATGTGCGCATCTGTTCCTTTGTGCATAGTTTCACCCATTTCTTCGGGCATTGTGCTCATATCCATATTCGCTGATTCAATTTGACAAAATTGAGAAATAGGACTTTTAATGTCTTGATCAACAGCATAATAATTAGTGATAAAAATCACTAATGAGAATAAAAATGAAAATAGTTGCACTCCGAGTCGGATAATATCGGAGCATTTCGGGGAGCTCTTTCCTGAATTTTGTCCTGTCGCCGGTAGCAATGGGGCTGCCGATAAAACTTGAATATTATGCTTCACCAAATTTCCTGGTTCACCTACGCGGTCAGCATCATAACATTAGTTATTCTTTACTACCTGTATGTAGGGTTGACCTTTTACCGATCGGAATTTCAAACCGCGATCTACAAACTCACCGGAAAGCAACCGGCATTAAAAGCCACCAGTAATGGAGATCTGCAAATCCCTGATTACGACATCATGGGCAAAGCGCAGCCAGAGGCTGTGGAATTTATCAAACAGGAAGAACTGAACTTTGGCCCTGCTGAAGATTTCGACGACCAAGCAACAGAAAAGATAGTTCCGCTGGAAACGAACAGCCGACTGATCGGAAACTTCTCCGAGATGGTTTCAGAAGTAAAAACGCTGATCCGGGTCATCAATGAATCCAGTGAAAGCAAAGAGAATTTTGAGATGCTTTTTCGGCTCATCGTACAAAAGTATTCTGCCTTGCGTGGCACACCTTATCAGCAGCAGATCAATGACTTCCTTATGACTGAGGGTGCGCCGGAATTTCCTTTTTCCCTTAATGAAACTGACTTAACAAACTATTGGACAGACGAAAATTAAAAAAAAACAGCTATGAAAACTACACTTTTTAAATCAGCAAAATACCGTGCAGTTGCCGCGGTAAGAATGATCAGCGCCTCAATTACCCTGATATTAATTTCCTTGCAGGCAGCGATGGCCCAGGACGGTAATGCGGGCATTAATCAGGCCACCAGCCAAGTAAAAAGCTATTTCGATACCGGCACTAATCTCATGTATGCTATCGGGGCAATCGTCGGCCTGGTCGGTGCGATCAAGGTTTTTAAAAAATGGAACGACGGCGAGCACGATACCAGTAAGGTCGCATCCAGTTGGTTTGGCAGCTGCATCTTCCTGGTAGTCGTGGCAACCGTACTTAAATCATTCTTTGGAGTTTAATGCATCCCGTTATGAGAGATACAAAAAACATGGCCAGGAGATTACCTGAGTTCACAATCGCAGGGACGCTTTTCACGGTTGATGCCAGGATCTATGAATTCCGCGAAACAGCCGAACCCTGGAATAAAATATCAATGGATGATTTTTGGGAAGAGACACCTACCCACATTCTTTTCGACAAGCATAATAAAAACATCTATACGGGTGCTACCCACATCTCAGACCGGCCTACGCATGTTGAAATTGTTGTGATTCCACCATTAACGGAATTAGACCCTATCGGGCTGGCCCGGCACTATAATATGGCGGACGAGACATTTATTCCCAAAGAAAAAAGAGTACAAGTATTATCTGAACAGCTGATCGGATTACAGCAAAACAACCGTCAGCATAAAAAAGGAAAGGGGATTAAGTAATGCCAGTTTATCAGATCAATAAAGGAATAAATAAACCCATCGAGTTCAAAGGCTTGAAAGCCCAGTATATCGGTTACCTGGCCGGAGGATTGGTTGGCCTACTGGTCTTTTTCGCGATCATGTATATATCCGGCCTCCCTGTCTACATCTGTATCCTGGTGATCTTTATTTTAGGTGGGGGGCTTTTTTACCAGGTATTCAGGCTGAGTCATAAGTACGGGCAGTATGGTTTAATGAAGCGATCGGCGATCCGCTATCTGCCCGGCTACCTGAAATTCAATTCACGTAAATTATTTATCCGATTAAAAAAGTAGTTATGCCAGTATTCACCAAAGCGGAACAGGTTTTCCCCATTTACAAAGTGGAGCACGATTGCATGGTCTCGGTTCACGGTGACCTGACTGTTGCCTACGAAGTTTCATTGCCTGAAATATTCACCTTATCGGATGAGGATTATGAAACCTATCACCAGTCCTGGGTCAGGGCAGCCAAAGTGCTTCCTAAGCACAGCATTGTGCATAAGCAGGATATTTTTATCCGCAATAGCTATGCGGGTGCGCAGGGACTGCCGGTGAACTTTTTGACTACGGCAGCTGACCGGCACTTTAAAGACCGCCCGTACCTGGATCATACCTGCTACCTGATGCTGACAAAAAAAGCAGAAGACCGTAAGCAGGCCAACAGCGGCTTTTCAGGTATTATGCGCAAAAGTGTTACCCCGAAGCAAACGACCAATGAAAGGGCTTTGCCGGAATTTATGGAAAAGACGGGGCAATTCGAGCGCATCCTGTGCGATAGCGGATTGATCAAGCTTAGAAAGCTTGGAAATGACGAACTGTCCGGTACAACAAATAAAGCCGGACTACTGGAACAATATTGCTTTTTGCAAAAACCGGGCGAACAGCCTATGCTTAAGGATATTCATTTGAAAGACAGGCTTCAGATCGGAGACCAGCATGCCCAGTTATTTACGCTTGGGGACGCAGAAGACCTGCCGGCTCTATGCGGCAGCCGGATCACTTATGATAAGTACAGCACGGATAAAACCAAATTCCCGATAGGTTTTGCCGCGCAGCTTAACTTACTGCTGGATTGCAACCATATGTATAACCAGTACTTTTTCATTGGGGATACCGGCAAAACGATCAAAGAACTAGAAGCTAAAAAATTGCGGCTTCAGTCTCTGTCTGCCTATAGTCGTGAAAACGCGATCGGCAGGGATGCCACCAATGACTTCCTGAACGAAGCGATCAGCCAGCAGCGGTTACCGGTCAAAGCGCATTTCAATGTCCTGGCCTGGACCGACAAAGCTGAAAGCTTACAGGACATCAGGAACATGGTGGGTTCTGCCATGGCGCAGATCGGTGCGAGCAGCAAGCAGGAATCTGACGGTGCGGCGCAGATCTGGTGGGCCGGCATACCCGGCAATGCGTCAGACTTCCCAGTAAACGATACCTTCGATACGTTCTTGGAACAGGCTACCTGCTTTTTGAACTTAGAAAGTAATTATCGAAGTGATCCGCCACCTACAGGTATTCGATTTTGTGACCGCTTGACCGGTAAGCCCGTCTTTGTCGACCTGTTTGATTCGCCGCGTAATAAAGGCATCACCTCTAATATGGGTATGCTGGTCTGCGGGACTTCGGGCGGCGGAAAATCAATGACGGTCAACCATATCTTAAGGTCTTTATATGATCAGGGAGCCCATTGCGTGACCGTAGATATCGGTGGCAGCTATAAGGGTTTATGTGACCTGATGGGCGGTTATTATTTCACGTATGAGGAAAGCAATCCGATCCGTTTCAATCCTTTTTATCTCCCCGAAGGCCAGCTACTGGATACTGAGAAAAAGGAAAGCCTTAAAGCCTTATTAGTTACGCTTTGGAAACAGGAAAATGAAAGTTTTATGCGGAGTGAATATGTAGCGCTGTCCAACGCGCTCCAGGGTTACTATGAGCATTTGGCTAAGAATAAACAAATATTCCCGGGCTTTAATTCCTTTTATGACTACCTGCAGGGCCACTATGTACAAATTCTGAAGGAACAGCGCGTAAAGGACAAAGACTTTGACATCGATAACTTTCTCTATGTTTTGCGTCCCTACTACAAAGGAGGAGAATTTGACTACCTGCTTAACGCTTCGGAAAATTTAAACCTGCTGGATCAGCGTTTCGTGGTCATAGAACTGGATTCGATCAAGGATCATCCTATCTTATTTCCCGTTGTCACGCTGATCATTATGGAAATGTTCCTTTCCAAGATGCGCAAGCTCAAAGGGGTAAGAAAAGTGTTAACCATTGATGAAGCCTGGAAAGCGATTGCCAATTCCGGAATGGCCGGGTTTATCCAGTATGCCTTTAAAACGATGCGCAAGTTCAATGGTGTGCCAAACGTGGTCACCCAGGAACTGGATGATTTGATCAGTTCCCCGATCATCAAGGACGCCATTATTAACAACGCTGATATCAAGATCCTTATGGATATGCGCAAGTACATGAACAAGTTCGATAAGCTACAGGACACGCTGGGCATGTCAGACAAGGGAAAACAGCAGGTATTGTCGGTGAATAAAGATAACCGGGAGATTTACATTGACCTGGGTGGCCAGGTCATGAAAGTGTTTAAGAACGAACTCTCGCCGGAAGAATATTACGCCTACACGACCGAGGGGAAAGAACGGGTACAGGTGCAGGAATATACCGAGCAACATGGCAGTATTGAAAAGGGAATTTCAGCTCTGGTCCACAAAAATCAAAAGAGTAATAACTAAAACGGAGAATTATGAAAACGATAAAGATCTTGTTCCTGATTGCCGCAGCATTTTCGGCGATCGCGTGTAACAACCGGACGGATACTGCCGTTTCGGGCGTCTACGTAGCCGACTCGAAAAACGAATTCACTATTCTCAGCGATACGCTGATCATCGAAGCGTATAACCTGAGCGCCGGCATTTACCACATCGAAAAACGGTCTGGCTACCATTTAATCAGGAAAGGCAAGATACTACCAAAAAAATTCGGGCAGACGACCTGGACCGCCACCTTCGATAAGGAGAAACAGCTTCTTTCCGAATCCGAATTTGGAAAGCAAATCTATTTGAACACGGATGCAGGTACAATATCGTTTGGTGGTACGTACCGGAAAATTAAGTAAAGATTACTCACCCATTAAAAATTAATCTGCTAATAGCGGAAAGGGAGATGCTATGAAAATTTTAAAAGTAACATTACCAGTGAGCCTGGCCATTGTGCTGGTTTCATTCAACGCGGAAAAAGCAAATGCTCAGTTCGTTGTCGGCGAAGTGATCAAGATGACCGTAACCAAGGTCATTAAAGCGATCGACCTGAAAGTACAGCGCATGCAGAACCAAACTATCTGGCTGCAAAATGCCCAGAAAGTTTTGGAAAACCAATTGTCTCGTTTAAGACTGACCGAGATCTCTGACTGGACCAGCCAACAGCGGCAACTGTACAGTGGCTACTATGATGAACTTTGGAAGGTAAAAGCCACCATCACTTATTACCAGCGGATCAAAGACCTTACTGTAAAACAAATTGCCCTGGTCGCAGAATACAACCGGGCTTGGAGCTTGCTCAAACAGGACAAACATTTTAACCCTGCTGAACTGTCGGAAATGCAAAAAGTTTATTCGGGGATACTTTCCGCCAGCGTAGAGAATCTCGACCAGATCTTGTTGGTGGTCAACCCGGGCAAAACCCAAATGACCGATGAACAACGACTGGAACTGATCAATAAGGCAGGGAATCACCTGGATGAGAACTTCAGTGACCTGCATCGCTTCAATACCCAAAACCAAATGCTCAGCCTGCAACGAAGCAAAGATCTGGGCGATACCAAAATAACACAATTGCTTTATGGGATCAATTAAAGATATACAGGCGCGGGCTGCCGGCATCCGGCAACGGGCCAGGTCGTTGTTAGTATTCTCTCTCTTTACCGCGATCAGCTCAGGTATGGCTGTTGATGCCCATGCGCAAACTTTCTCGGAATGGTTCTCCCAGAAAAAAACGCAGAAGAAATACCTGTTGCAACAGATCGCTGCCTTGCAGGTTTATTCGGGATACCTTAAAAAAGGCTACGGAATTGCAACGAATGGGTTAGGGTCTATTTCCGGTTATCTGAAGTCAGAGAACGGATTGCATACCACTTATTATGACCGCTTGAGCACTGCCGATCCAGTAGTGAAAAACAACCCGATGGTCAAAGACATCCTGGCCTGGCAGCAGGATATTTTGAAGAGAACGAGTGAAATTAAGCAGGTAAACGGGATAACCCCGGCAGAGCAAAACTACCTGTCAGTTGTTGGAAACGCCATTTTAAAAGATTGCGACCAGCAATTGAACACCCTGCAAAATATCATCAGCGACCATAAAATGCAAATGAGTGATGCGGACCGGTTAGCATTGATCACGAAGATCCATGCTTCCATGAAGGCCAATTACCAGTTTGCCTCGCGTTTTGCATCTCAGGTAAAGGTACTGGCATTGAGCCGTCAGCAGGAAAAGGACCAGGCGCTGGTTTCCAAACGAATCTATGGTATCTATTAATGTAGCATTTATGACAAAGCATTGGGGCATCATCATCATTTTCAGTCTTATTGGTTTATTGGCCTTCAGGCCAACCATTTGCCGGGCACAGGGACAGGAACTGCAGCAGCTGCTCCTGAACATAGAAAAACTGACCCAGATGAAAAGCATATTATCAGATATGAAAACAGGATACCAGATCTATCAGCAAGGGTATGGTGCCATATCGTCAATCTCTAAAGGCAACTTCGATCTGCACAGTGTTTACCTGAACGGGCTGATGGCCGTTAGCCCTGGCATCAGGCAGTATAGTCGCGTAGCGGAGATCATTTCTATTCAGGCGAGCCTGCTTGAAGAATACAAAAGAAACTACAGCCAATTCAGGCAAAGCGGAAGTTTCAGCACCAGCGAGCTCAATTACATGGGTAATGTATACAGCAAATTAGTGTCGGAATGTTTGGATCATATCGAAGAACTGACCAGTATTATTACTGCTGGTAAACTGCGGATGTCTGATGCTGACCGGATCAAAGCCATTGACCGCATTTATGCCGCCAGTTTAGATAAATTCCAATTTATACGGTCATTCAACAACCAGGGTATTTCCCTTTCGCTACAGCGAAGCAAATCTATCGCTGACACGCGAACACTTAAGCAGCTCTATGGTCTAACTAACTAATTCAATTTTATGAAAAAGACGATGATAACCACCGCGACACTCGCGGTAACAGGGATGCTTTTCCCTTTATTTTCCAGGGCCCAGGGTTTCGCGACCGATATTCACGGCCTGCAAGGGACACTGGACAGCGTATACAATGATATGCTGCCAATGTGTTCTCAAATGATCGGTGTAGGCCAGGCGATAGCCGGGTTCGGAGCGCTATGGTATATTGCGGCAAGGGTCTACCGTCAGATCGCCAGTGCTGAGGCCATAGACTTTTACCCGCTGCTCAGGCCATTCGCCTTAGGGCTTTGCATAATGCTTTTCCCGACGGTGATCGCGGTCATCAACGGCGTGATGTCGCCGACCGTAAGCGCGACCGGTGGGATGGTCAAAAACTCGGATGCCGCTATTGTCAAACTTTTAAAAGCCAAAGAAGACGCGGTAAAAAAGACGGAAACATGGCAAATGTATGTGGGTGAAAGCGGTAGTGGTGACCAGGAACGCTGGTATAAATACACGCATCCTCTTGACACGGATGGCAGCGGAAACACGGGCATATTTGATAGCGTTGACCAAGGCATGAAGTTTTGGATGGATAAGCAATCCTATAATTTCAGAAACAGCATTAAACAATGGATGTCAGAGATCCTGCAGGTCTGTTACGAAGCAGCGGCATTATGTATCAACACTATCCGCACTTTTTACCTGATCGTACTGGCCATACTCGGACCGATCGTTTTAGGCCTGTCTGTCTTCGACGGCTTTCAGCATACGCTGACCACCTGGCTGGCTAAATACATCAATGTTTTTCTCTGGCTTCCGGTTGGGAATATATTCGGGTCCATCATTGGAAAAGTACAGGAGAACATGCTGAAGCTGGATATCTCTCAGGTCCAAAATGCCGGAGATACTTTCTTCAGTTCAACGGATACCGCCTATTTGATCTTCCTGATTATCGGCATCATCGGGTATTTCACCGTACCAAGTGTGGCAAACTATATCGTTAATGCCGGTGGCGGCAATGGCTTGCTTCAAAAGGTTAATACCATGGTCAGCTCTGCTTCCAGTTCAACGATGCAGGTTGGTTCTTCTGCGGCCGGTCGGATGCAGCAGGGTGTTGCGAACATATTCAACGCACCTGCAAATTTCAAAGAAGGCTATAACAGCGCAAGTGATAATACAAAATCAAATAATTACCAGGAGCAAAAGCTGGCTGGCAAATAGAACACCCTAAAATCAAAAATCATGTTTACTCATCTCAAAAATATCGACACCGCCTTCAAGCATATCAGGCAATTCAGTATTTTCCTGATCATCGGCAACGTGCTCACGATGTGTTTCTGCATTTACAAAAGCAATCAGGTGATCAACCAGGCGCAAAGCCGTGTTCATATCCTGTATAATGGAAAAGTATTAGAAGCCGTGGCGTCTGACCGCAGCAGTAACTTACCGGTGGAATTACGTGATCACATCAAAACCTTTCATCAGTACTTCTTCGACCTCAGCCCTGACGATAAAGCTATACACGCCAATATATCCAAGGCACTTTATTTGGCTGATGAATCTGCCAAAAGACAATACGATAACCTCCAGGAATCCGGCTATTATAATAACCTGATATCTGCTAATATATCGCAGGAGATCAAGGTGGACAGCACCGCTTTGGAAGGAAAGCAATTCCCTTATTTATTTACCTGCTATGCTACCGAGAAACTGGTGCGATCCAGCGGTACCGTTTACCGTAAACTGGTTACCCAGGGCGAGGTGAGGGATATTCAATTACAGACAGACAACAATCCTCACGGCTTCCTGATCCAGCATTGGCAGATCATGGCTAATCGTGACACCACCATTCAAAATCAATAGTCATGTCCAGGAACACAGCAAAAACCAGACCCGGTCAAGGATGCGTTAGCCGATGTAATTGCCTCTAAGATCATTATTTGGCAGTCAGGGCTCGCTACCGTGTTGAACAAATGGATCAACCATCTTTCAAAAAAACAGCAACAATGGTTGCTGGCGGTATTCTGCATCCTAACAGTCGCTGGCTTGATCGTTTGCCTGATCGCGCCTTATGGTAAATTGGCGATGAGTGATCCCGGCAGAAATTACCCGCCAACCCATATCGGTTCGCCTTCTGAAAAGCCGAAACCACTACAGCAAACAGATTCTATAACCCTAAAATAATTTCATTATGGAAAATCAACAGCAAACCGGGCTTACCCCGGTACACACCGAAGCGTTCTTGAAGAAACGCAAGTTTTACCTGGCGGTACCTTTATTGATCCTGCCGTTCCTGACGATGGCATTCTGGGCGCTGGGTGGCGGTAAAGACGCAGGAAGATCAGCAACTCCCATTGCCGACCACGGCATTGATATGGCACTTCCATCGGCTCAGTTCACGGATAAAAAGCAAAAGGATAAGATGGATATTTACCAATCAGCAGGTAAAGACACTTCCGTCACCAAAGATGGGGTCAGTAAAAGCTTTGTACAGGCTATGGGCTTTGATCCGAAATCCATAGCACAAACCGACACGGCTAACAAAGTAGCCCAATTAATAGCGCCGGTAACTGACGCCGATCAGCAGTCCGCAAAGATCCAGGAAAAACTGGCCCAGCTCAACCGGCAACTTAACGAGCCGCAAACGGCAAGCTATTCCAGCCAGGGCCCTGACCCGGAGGTTAAAAAACTGCATAAAATGATGCGATCTATGAAATCCTCCAGCGGCGAAGATCCGGAGATGCGACAATTGACCAATATGCTGACCAAGATCCAGGCTATCCAAAATCCAGAGATCGCTAAAGCCCAAGCCACTCAAAAAAAAGAAAGCGAAAGTGCTTTTCGGGCGATCCCAGCGATTGTGGACGGCAAGCAAAAAGTTAAGGACGGCGCAGCTGTTCGATTAAAATTAACCGACAGTGTTACCCTCAAAAATCAATTCCTGCCCAAAGGCCATGAGCTATTTGGTGTGTGTCAGGTCTCCAACCAGCGCCTGTTACTGATCGTTCAAAATATTCGGTTGGATAAACAGATCATTCCGGTCAATCTTACGGTGTTCAGCCTCGACGGCATGCCAGGCATCCCAGCCCCGGAGGCGGAATTGGGTAATGCAGCTTCTTCCGGTGCAGACAATGCTATTCAGAGTATGCAATTCCTAAGTATGGATCAAAGCCTTGGCGCACAGGCGGCGGCTGGCGGCGTCAATGCTGCTAAAGGGTTATTCAGCAAAAAGATCAAGAAAATAAAAGTGAAGCTCAGCGACCAATACCCGGTCCTGCTAAAGATCAACAAATAAATACAGCTGGTAGACCGCCTGCGGGAAGGTGTTAGTGACCGGTCACTGTGCTCTATTTAACGCCGGGAATGCTTTAAAGGACTGGTGCTTGACTGCTGGTTTTTTCTATACCGTAATGCGCCTAAAGCGCCGGTAGTGCTACACCATTATGATACTGCCATTTATCAACAAGGAACGATGAACATTAGTTACCGGGCATTTGACGCGGATGTTTCCAAAGAAATGGCTTGCCAGGTCCTGGCTAAACAGCTGGCCCAGCAACTACCCAGCAGCATGGCGGTACCATGTACGGTTAATAATGAATCGGCTATGGCCTGCTAAGCCAAAGACAATCCTAAACAGATCAATTTTTTCAATCAATTAAATTTCAATAACATGAACACGCAAAATTTAGAATTCTTAAAGAAAGCCTTGTTGAACCTTGGATTCGGTGAACAGGTAAACGCAGATTTAGAGAAGAACATCAACAAAAAAATTCCGGAGTTTACCCTGGCTGCCAAGCATGAGTTTAACCAGCAGAAGGTGGACTATACACTCCACTTTAAAGGCGGCGAAAACCTGGATAACTACTTCTTCAACAAGTTTGATTCTACCCTGAAAAAAGGTAAAGAGAACGAAGAAAGCCAAACATTCTATATCAATAAAGGCAATGGCGTTACCGCGAAAGAAGCCTTTAACCTGATGGAAGGCCGTGCCGTTTACAAACAGTTATATACCAAAGAAGGTGAAGGCTACCATGCCTGGTTGCAACTCGATAACGGTAACCAAACGCAAAACGGCAATAAAGAGATCAAGCGCTTCAATGAAAACTACGGCTTTGATCTGAATGCTGTACTCAAGGACAAAGGCATTAAAGAGCTGAATACCCCTGAAGGAACTGAGAACTTGTTCCGTTCCCTTAAAAAGGGCAACGCCCAGCAGGTCACTGTAGAGCGCAACGGCGAAGACAAAAAGTATTTTATTGCCGCCAGTCCGCAATTCAAAACCGTTGATCTCTACGACCACCAAATGAAAAAGATCAAACGCGAGGAATTGTTAAAACCTGAACAGAAGCAAACAACCAGTAAAAAGCAAGGCGAGCAGCAAAAGGAGGATGCTCCTGCAAAAAAGCAAGTAAGCAAGCGTAAAATCAGCGTTTAACAAGCGATAAAGGAGCCTCGGATCAGGCTCCTTTTTACTTAATCGACTATTAGATAATAAATAGTTATCTACTGTTCGAAATGAACTGATTTGCTGCGTTGAACTAGGCAGGTTGGCCCCCAAAGAACCATTGCCGAGGTCTTGGAGTGCAGCTACCAATAGCAGCTGCCAGTATAGTCAACTAGGTCTTATACTGGATTGCTAAACCCAGCAAGTTTACCTCCAAAGACAAACAACTTTCTTCGCATTTCGCTTTATCAATCTTTTTTAATCTGAACTGTAACGGAGTTATCAAGATAAACTTGCAGGCTGTTGCTAGTCTGTTATATTAAGTTTTTATGCCCGCAAGTAGTTCCTTCCTACCATCCGACCGGCAGTAGATAATCGGCTGTATGAGCTTATCCCCAACCTGTATAATTCAGCAGCTACGGATTCTGCTACATAACGTTGTAATTGTGTAGCAAATGAACCGTGTACCTTAAGCTTTTTACTTTCCAAAAGAGGAAATATATTAGTACAAATCATCCGCACTTTATCATATGCTTTTAGAGATTATCTGGGGGTGGGATGATGATTAATTAATAACACTATCCATGTCAGCAACAGACCAATTGGGATTGCCCAAAGCAACCAGGTAATTAAGCAAAGTCTACCTCTTTGTTTTTCCAGTTCATTGTCTACCAAAGAGAACTTTTCTGTGAATTTGTCGATATTACTTTGCGAGAAGGTTTCTTTGTAAGCAGCTACGTTGGCGGCGGTAAAATTGAGCGAGCTATACTGGTTGTTTAAAAAGACCTGTATCAAAACGGCAAAAATAAATAAGCTAATGATCGAGATAACATTTTTCACCGAGGTAAGGTCAGCGTAGTCGAACGCTGCAAATACTAAAACAAAAGCAGTGGGAATCGTCACCAATTTGGTTTGGGAGTCGTTAATGACGCCTTGAATTTTTTGGGTAAACTCCAGTGCTTTTGAATCGAGTTCGATTTTGAGTTTGTTATAAGAAAAGTCACGCAGATAATACTGGTAAGCATTATTGCACTTATCAGTAAAATCAGAAACATTACGGATCAAAGTATCAAAACGTACGGTTTCTGTCACCGCAGAGAGGTAGTCGATCAGTTCATTGATAAAGAGAAACTTTTTTTCTGTGTTACTGTCTTCGAAAACGGCAATAACTAACCGGATGTGGTCAATGTTTTGGCTTGAAAGGCCGTCGATCTGATAAACGCCGTAGTTTAGCGGCAGTAATACCGCTTTGTCGTCATTAGTAATCAGCGTATATTCAGTACCAACATCCATATAGCTATGTTTTGCAATGGATTTGATTGTACTAATGAAATGCTGAATGAGAGCAAAACCAGTATAAAAAGGCACACTGGCTGCATCGCTGAATTGATTTAACTCCCCAATATAAAATAGATCAGGCGGGTAAGTATATTTATGTTTACGGATGAGATCGGCTTTTTGATGATAATAACCAACTGCGTTTAATTTGGGCAGCGAAAGTTCAAGACTGATCGTTTGACCAAGTTTGCTCTCATAATTGGTATTTTCAATAATCGCCTGTTCTTCAAGAAATTCAATGCATCTCTTTGCCTCGTCATCGATCAACAGGCCGTGGCAAAACAAGGTGCCTTCCGCGGCACTTGTTTGCGCTTTAGCAATGAGTTGTACAATCTCTCGAAGCATAAGAAGTTATTTAATTTGCTTAGCCAATTCGTCAGGAATATGCTTAAAGGTGAGTTCCTTTTTTTGATCGTTATAAAAAATATCCTTGCCTAACAGATCGGCATCAAATTCGACGGTATACTTGTCGTTTTTATACATAACATATTTGATGCGTCGTAATACAGCCCGGTCGCCTTTGATGGTTTCGCTTACACCATAAGTCTCATTGGCGGCAAATTCAAGGAATTCATCTGTATTTTCCGGGTCCATCAAAGCAGAAATTGCGGAGAGTGATATATCTTTTTTTTGCTTCATGCATTCCGAACAGTAGTCTCCAATTAAGTTTTTGAGCTTAATTTTGGTTTTACGGTCGTAGCCTTTTTCGTCACTAAAAGCGTCGATTGCTTTTACCAACCTTTTACTTGATTCTGTATTGGTAGTCTTGTTATCACAATCAATAAAGGTCAGAAAATAATAGCTTACATTCTTATTACCACGGATGAATGATAAATAAGTTTTGCTTTCTGTATCTATTCCAGCATCGATGTCTTTCCAGCGTGTCAGGTTAATCATACAGGCAATATCTACCTTGCTGATATCTAAGCTCCTATTATCCTTCAACGTGAGGTCGGTTTCATTAACTACATAACCGTCTTTATTCGTGGTTGTCAGGATCAACAAGTAGCGATTTTTATTATCAGTATTTGTAAAGTCTGTAAAAATCAAAAAACCACCTGTCGCGCTGATTGTATTCTCCAATACCGTTTTGTATTTGGCAGCCGCATTAACAGAAAAATCATAAAACTCTTTTTCGTTAAGATATTTTTCCAGCGTGTTCTTGAAAACCGGATCAGCGTCGGCAAAAATTCCGTAAGTCGGATTTGATTTTTTATGGTAAACCTCGTTCAACTTTCCGATAAAGGTTTGTTCCTTTTCGCCGACGTTTAATGGCTTGGTCGCTTTTTTGAAGCCGACGTTACGGTCATTTGCGATTTTATTCAACTGATGGATAACAATTCCGTGAACATCAAGGTTGCTACCGATTTTTTTAAATTCCATGCGTGTTCCGTGATTGTGGGTTTGGTAATTGGTTAGGCTAATGTAATCATTTTGAGCATTACAAGCTAAAAACTTCTTACCCCATATCCTTTGGATACATTCAGTTCCCGAAGCTTGTTGTACAGGTCAACCATGGTGCCGTTCTCCATGATCCAGTCCATGATAATTTTGAGCATTTGTTCGGCGTCGGCGATGTAGCCCATGCGGCCGTCGGCACCGCGGGTGCCGTCTTTTTTAATGCGTTTGCCGCGGGTCAAATAGGTGTTTTTTTCCTCGTAAATGTAATTACGTGCGGTTTTGTTTTGAGGGCCTTTGGGCAGATGCGCGAGCAGTAGGCGGCCAATGCCCTTATAATAGACATCAAATTTCTTTTCCGGGTCCTCAACCGCACCTAAAGCAAACTGGCGCAGTTCGTTCTCGCGTTCAACGTCACCAGCCGGGCTAATTAACAGTTGTTCTCCTTTAACGTTACCGGCGCGTGCCAGGATGTCTAACTTTTCCTGTTCATCAGCCAGTTGTTTGGCGGTTCTCTTTGCTTCGTCTTTATCTTTTTCGTTCTTAGCCATAACTATATATTGAATATATTTTCTTTTAAATATTGTACCGTGTCTTCCACCCGCTCTTTATCGAACGGATCGATATTAATGTCTTTTAAGGCAAGCTTAAGATCGGCGCTTCTGATCAGGTTGTTAAATTTGGCCCAGTAATCGCCTTTTCCCGCTGCTTTCATATCCCAGCAGTAAAAATTATAAATAAAGCAGGCGTGTATTTGGTTTTCCTTAGCGAAATTATTGACCACTAACTGGTTATTAATGTATTTATACACAAATTTAGCCCGGTCATCCGGTAATAAATAACCGCGCGCGAATTCATCCGCTTTATCTTCCTGCAAAAGAAACAAGTCGGGTTCGCCGGTTAAGTGAAAGATGTTTTCTCTGATCTCGTCGTAGTCATACAGCACGTGGTGGAGCTCGTGCAATAAAGCGAACCACACCGTCGCATAGTTATTATTCAGGTCGGTCAATACGATACATGGCTTTTCCCCAATGACAAAAGTAGCGCCCCTGACTTGTGTATTCTGCAAGTGTGGCTGGTAAATGACCGTCACACCGATATTATACAGCGCCTGGGTGACGGTGCGCAGACCTCCGGCCACGTTCATGGTGTAAGGCCGTATTTTACCGATCAGATCAACAAGCTGGCTACGGTTATAAGTGTTCGGATTTTTCAGGCTCTCAAAATGTGCGTAAGCAGAGCGCACCCAAAACTCCCGCATCAAAGCACTCTCGTTCTTTTTGGTCTTGCTGAATGCCGGGATGATCTGTTTGTTGGAATAATGGAAAATCGATTTCAGGCCAAAAAAAGTAACGATTCGTTTTTCGATCTCTTCAAAATCTGTCTTTGAACTCAAAAAACCCGACTTAGCTAAATTCTTAATATCAAAATTCGACAGGATATAAGACTTCTTCTTGGCATCTTCTAACTCGCCCACCATATCCGCGGGCATATCACTTAAAAAAAGCTTGAACAGTGCATTGGTTTCTAAACCCAGAAATTGTCCCAGTTTTAACAGGTTGATCACATCCACCCGTTTAGCCGAACCATCCAAAATTCCCTCTAAGGTTCGTTTCTGCATATTGAGGATCTTTTCCGCCTGATTCTGCGTAATGCCATGTTTAGCTAATCGACCTTCAAAGATTTCTTTGATCGAGTTAGCCTCGCCATCCCAGGCGTCCACAGGGGCGAGCATTTTATAGAATTCACTAAGAAATACGTTTTCATCCATGAACAAATGTAAATAAAATTTTGATTTTTAAAATAAAAGTTATGTAAATTTACATAACTTTTTAATTAAATGTATTACCCACCAAAAGAGAACGATGAGAACCATGAATATGCCCGCAGCGTTGCGTATGGGGGTGTTATTCATATTACTAATGTCAAAGAGAGTGGCCGGAACGACTTCACCTGTTTGGGTTGCGACAAGCCAATGCAAGCAATTTTACGTAAGATTCATGGACCAAAACCTTATTTCAGGCATGACGTGATGAATGTCCCGGTGTACGAACGATGCCCATTCAGTAATGTTCAGGCGCGACGGCTAATCGCGCTGGAAGCCATCCAACTGGATAAGCAATTGCGTTAACCGCCAGTTTATAAGTTACCTTCAAAGGGGACGGCTGGTTTGGCTATTCCGCTTCAAGGCGCACAAACCGTTTATTTCGGTAGTGTTAAGCGCCACCTGCATTGCTTTGAAACGCCGGGTGGTGACCTTGTGCTGGGTAATGAACCCACTTCGGAAGATGACTTGCATCTTTTTACGGCCGATGCGGTGGGTTACGATGAGGACGATAACCCGATATTATTGATCCTCATATCTGATGGCAAAAGAAAAAAAATGGATGTAGACCTGATGGCGGCGCTACCGATACTCGGCATCGACGCGGTGGTGATCACACCGCCACGCTCCACTCCGGAGGAAATCTACATGGCGGTGATGACGGGCAAAAATATTAAATGGCTTTATAACAATGACGAACGAGAATTCAATTATCATTCCTTATCCGCAGACCTCCCAGCGGGCGTACCAGCGGCTGATGTCGACGCGGGATTCCTTTTTGAGGAAACTTTCGACTGCCGAACAGCGGAAATTAATAACCTCATACGAACTTTTAATAAATTCCTGGTCACAGAATCTTACCGAAAAGCAGAACAGCACAATCGCCGAATTATCGGCGAAACTGAACTCGCTATCTCAAGAGCTGGAGAACGACGCGATGAGTTTGAAGAACAGTATCGAATTGGAAGTGAATCTGCACATCAGCGAGAGCTTGACGAAGTTGACGAACGAAGAGACCGACTTGGAACAGCAAAAGCAGAGTTTAGCGGAAATTATCAAGATCTGGACGAAAGATATCGTCGGAAAAAACGCGAACTTGATGAAGCGGCAAGGGTACTTGAATCAAGTATACGTGCAGCGGAACTCGCACCAAACAGCAGCGGAAGATCAATTGCAGCAAGACGAAGCGAATTTGAAAGAAATGACCAAAGCGCACGAAGACGAATGGACGAACTCTTTGAAAGAGAGCTACGATCAGTTGACAGCCAGCGAACAGGGATTGAACGAACTCTTGCGAGCGAAAGAGCAGCTGTCGAAAGACTACGAGAACTTGTCGCAAAAGAGCCAGGACGACTTGAAAGATTACTCCGCGAAAAGACAACCGAATTTGACCGGCTTGAAGCAAACGAAACAGCAGCAATTAAACAGTTACAAGCAGACGGAACAAACCTCGCAGAGCGCCTTGGAAAGCAGTTTGAAGACCTACGAAACCGAACTACTCAAGCCGCTGAAGAACGAGATGCTGACGGAACTACGGGATTTTCCCGAAGACTTAAAGCGCTATTGGATGGACGAGGACATCTTTTGGATATCACGGATGCCCAAAGTGACTACCGAAGGTACCGTGCAGCTAAAGAATTCCTTGAGTCGCCAGTTGGCGAAGCGTGGCTACGGACATATCAGCGTTGAAGAACTCGCTAATGCTGCCGCAGAAATCAGTGTCAAATAGCATGATAATTGATATTATCAATATTATCCGTAGCTTTAATAATTATTCATATTCCTAAATAATTTATCACCAATGAAATCCAATGCGCCGGCCCAGTTATTAGGTTACGCGGTCCAGTTCCCACGGGCATTGCTGCACCTGCTGCGAGCTGGACCTGGTGACGCGGTCAGTGTAGAGGTGATCGGCGACGTTGCCACCCATTTGGCAGATGGCTCGGCCTTGTCCGAAGAAGATAAAAGCTCTACTGCCGGCAATCCGCTGACCGACCGTTCTACGGATCTCTGGAAGACCTTTTACAATTGGTTAAAAGCCATAGACGAAGGTCATATCGGTTTAAAAAAGACTTGGTTTTATTTATATACCAATCAAAGCGGCCGTGAGGCAATCGTTCATACTTTCGACAAGGCAATAACATTTGAGGAAGCCAAAACTGCGTTAACCAATGCCAAGGCGGCTTTAGCTGATATCACCGACAGCCATGAGATCTGGCCTTATTTAAATTTTGTGCTGTCCTATAACCAGGATAAATTTGCCGAATTGCTTACCCGTTTCGAACTTCAGGTCAACGACGGACTCGGCTTTAACGAGATCCAAGATGAACTGGAGCGCCTGTTGATTGGTAAACACCAGCGTAAATTCGTGACCAACTTGTTAAGCGGCTGGCTGCAAGAGGAGATCATGGGTAAGATCGCTCTAAAACAGCCCGCGCTGATTCCCTGGGAAGATTATCAAAAGCAATTTACGGTTTATTTTGACCGCGCAAGAAAACTCGAACTGGTAGACTTTGCGCTGGAATATCCGCCGACCGATGACCTGATCCAGGACCAGATGAAGATCCAGCCACGGTACTTACAGCAACTCAGCCATATCCGTGCCGATGAAGACGACATCGTGGAGGCCGTGACGGATTTCCTACGAGCCAAGACCAACCGCGATAAGTGGATCGAAAACGAGATCATTAATGAAGAAGTGGCCATTGACTTTGAAGAAAAACTCACCAGTTTTTGGAATACGCAGCAAAAGATGATCGCGTTGACGGAAAAGACGCGCGAAGACCACGAGCGTGGCCAGTTGTTATTTTTAAATTGCAAGATACGGCAGGAAGTGATCCGCGACATGTCGCCGCCGAACGGCACGATAGCTGGCACTTACCATGCGCTCGTTGAAGGTAAATCATTAGGCTGGCATCCCCGCTGGGATGCCTTGTAATTATATGGGAGAAGTATTAGAAGAAGTACGGATATGGAACACGCCGGTTATCGGCGCTTACCTCTTATGGCGGTTTACCCAAGGCTATACCGCCACACATCCGAGTGGCGATGCCCCGGTCGCACTGCTCCATTTCGTGGCTGTCGCGATTCTGACCAGCCAGCAATTGTCCGCACCGGTCAGCAACATGCGAGCCGATCTGCCATCTTATGTGCGCAGCTTTGAGGATTCTAAAAGCTCTGATATTCTGCTCAGCATCCATGAACGGACCAAAGCCAAATTAGCTTATACACTGAAGGCCATAGACATCGCCGTCGCTCAAGGTCTGCTCTTCTGGGATACGGAGACCGCCCAGCTTTATCCGAAAAGCGAATTGAAGAAACCTACAAGAGGAAACGCACTGAAAAGCGTCCACGAACAGACTGGCAAAAAAGCTGAAATCCTGGGCAACTGGTTCGGACGCCAGGATTTGGCAGCCATCGCCAATTATTTAAAAATTGTATTTTAATGAACTTTCAACTGCTGCAACTGATCATCTGGCCCAAGAATGCGGAGTTTCCGCCGAGACCGGTCAACTTTCAACCTGGTATGCTCAATGTCATCACAGGCGCCTCCCGTACCGGGAAATCCGCCATTATCCCGATCATTGATTATTGCCTGGCATCGGGAGACTGCTCCATTCCAATCGATACCATCCGGGATTTTGCGTCCTGGTACGGCATCGTTTTTCAGACCGATCACGAACAGGTTTTACTGGCCCGCCGCGTACCCATCGGTAATCAGGTCAGTAATGACTTTTATTTGCTGCGCTCAGCTATTTTCAGTGTACCAATAATTATCCCTGATAAGAACGAAACCAGCGATGGCATCAAAAACTATCTTAATACCATATCCGGCGTTCCTTACTTCAATCTGGATGGGGAAGAAGACAAAAAAGCTTATACCGCACGACTCAGTTTCCGTGACCTAATGGCGCTGGTCTTTCAAAGTCAGGATATCGTAGCCAACCAAAATATCCTGTTCTATAAGACCCATGCACATGAGCACCGCGAAAAGCTCCGTAACTGGTTTCCTTTTATCCTCGGTGCTGAAAATCTGGACACGCTGAAAGCCAGGCAGCGCATCCAGGTGATAGAAAAAAGGCTGAACCAACTGCGCCGGGAATTTGATAAGACGAAAGCCGTATCGTCGGCCTGGAAAGCCAATATGGAAGGCCACCTTCGCGTGGCGAAAGAATACGGCCTGCTCCACGAAGAAAACCTGCAAAATGCTGATCCGGAGTCCTTGCTGAATATGGCCCGGCAGATTCTCCAGGTGATCCCCGAACACTCGCTGACCGAATTCAAGGATATTGATACTGCCAACAAAAACATCGCCGACCTGGAGGCCGAAGAACGATATTTGAGCGCCCAAATCGGCTTGGTTAAAAAGCGTTTATCCGACGTCAAACGCCTCAGCACCGGACTGACAGATTATGAAAGCTCCGTCCGCAAACGAGTAGACCGGCTGCAGATTTCCAAATGGCTTGAGGATGTGTCCACCGAAACTTCCAGCTGCCCAGCCTGTGGCAGCGAAGATCACCCCAATGGCAAAGCCGAACTCCGAAAGATCGCCGCGGTATTTTCAACTATTGAACAACAATCCAAAACACTGGCCGAAGTACCTACCTCTTTTTCCCGCGAGGAACAGCGACTGAACCAGGAGCTGGAAACCTTGATCGACAATAAAAAGGACTTCCAGCGCCGCTTTGATTTGATTATGCAGACGAATAATGAAGCCCGCGCAGAATTCCAGCGCAGAAAAAATATGTATTTGTTTCTTGGCAACATGCAAGCCTCGCTGGCTACCTTTGAGAGTCTGGTCGACGGCGGCGAATTGCAGACCGAAATCGCTTTACTTGAAAAGGAGTACAGTGACTTGCTGGCCACCATCAATGAATACACCGTACATGCACGGATCGACGCCGCCACTGCCCGCATTGCGCAGGGCGTACTCGGCCACCTAAAAACCCTGGACGTGGAAAGCAAATACCGCGAAGTTGCACCCCGCTTTGATACCAAGGACCTGAATGTTTCTGTGCTGAGCAACGATAACCACTGGCACTACCTCGGACAGGTGGGCAGCGCCTCTAACTGGGTTTCCTTTCACTTGGCGCTCATGTGCGCCTTGCAGGAATATTTCCTAAGCCAGCCACTGTCCTGCGTCCCCAGTTTCGTGATCTTTGACCAGCCGAGCCAGGTCTACTTTCCTAAACTCAAACGCAACCAAACCCCGACCGAGAGCGATCTGCAGTTCCCGGACGAGGATGTCGAAGCCGTTAAAAGCATGTTCAGGACCATCGCGGATTCCATTCGCGCCACGAGCGGCAGATGGCAAAGCATTATTCTTGACCACGCCGACGATACCATATACGGCGACCTGGAAGGTGTCCATGAAGTCGAAGTTTGGCGCGACGGCAATAAGCTGATCCCCGAGGCTTGGTACAGTTAAGCATAAGTTATGCCCTATCAGGAAGAAGACATCGATTTTGATCGCCTGGATTGGAGACAATTCGAAGAACTGTGCTATGATCTTTTGGTCAGGTTCCGTTTCCATAGCATGGCCTGGCGTCAGGGTGGCGCTGACCATGGCCGTGATATTGAAGCCCGGCGTACGGTAACCGATAGCATCACCAGCCCCTATACCGAAAAATGGTTCATCGAATGTAAACGGCATAGCCAGGGCCTTTCCCTTGACCAGGTGGTCGAAAAGATCAATTGGGCGAGAGTGGAAAAAGCAGACCATTTCCTGTTGATCGTGTCATCTTATCTAACCACGGCCACCCGCGACTGGCTGGAAAAAGCTCAGCAGACCGAATCGTTTCCAATCCATACTATCGAAGGGAAATTCCTCATCCAACAGTTACTGTTGTTCCCCGATATCGTCATTAAATATTTCGCCGACGACCACGTACGCCTAGTCCGTAGCTTACTCCTACAATGGGTAAGCCATCATATCCTGCCCGGGCCTAAAGCCTTATATGATCTTTACCGCCAGCTCGATTTCAGCCGGCTGAACCACGAGGAATTGGGTTTTATGTGACATGCCTATACCCGAGCCGAAGAGAGCATGGAACAGTATTACCGGGAGGAAGATCTGGAACCCATCCCTTCAGATATGTTGGTGCCCTTTGATTTCCTGATCCCGCATTTAAAGAAAGCAAAGAACTGGAATATCCCGCTATGAAAGCAGCTGAAACGGAGCGATTCGGTATGATCAACGGCCTTGGCCAAGCTTGGATGGACCCGCAGAGCAGCGATTTTGCGTATGCACATATCCAATATGAACTGTCCGGCGGAGAACGTATTCAGGTTTTACTGGTGAAAGAGAATAAAATACTCGAAGTCAGGATCGCTTCGGGCTATAAATCTGACTCATTATTGTAATGGCATTTCAACGAACGATAGATCTAGCTTACGACAGGGATACCGGCGAATGTTATGATGCGGCAACGTCGTTTAGAGTCGCTAAAGAAGCCTATGAATTGCGCAAACGTTATAACTCCGGTGAATTGAATTTAGGTTGCTATCGCTGTGATCAGCCTTTACTTATTTCGGATAGCAAAAATGACCACGTGCATTTCAAGCATTTTCCCAATGCCGATGATTGTCCGCTGAAGAATGGTAAAATGAGTGAAGAAGATATACGGGATTTTACCAATATCATCAGGTCGCATGAACGGCCAAGACATATCTTCCTGAAAAACCGGATCGCTGAATTATTAAGAAAAACTGAGGGCGTTGATCCCGGTTCGGTCATTGCAGATACGCGTTTCTTTTTTAATGATATAGAGAAACGAAGGCCGGATGTTTATTGTATTTACAATGGCAATAAATTGGCTTTTGAAATCCAGCTTTCTAACCTGTCCCTGAAATATCTTTTGGGCAGGCACAATTTTTACAAAGCTTCGGGCATTTACTTGGTTTGGATATTGGATGATTTTGATGTTTGCGGTCAGTCGACCATGGAGCGGGATATTAAATACCTTACGCCTTCGCAGAACTTCTTCAAACTAGATGAAACGGCAATAGATTTTAGGATGGATTGTACTTATAAATCACCCTTTATTTCAGAAAAAGACCGGGTAATGGCACCTTGGAAAAGAAAGTCGGTGAGTTTATCCCAGGTCACAATTGACCCGCAAAGTTTCCAGATCTATTACTTGAACTATGAGCAAAAGCTAAAACAAATAGAGCAAAAACTAAAAGATCAAATCGAAACCAATGAACAAAGAGAGCGTGTAGAGCGTAACGCTGAACGACGGGCACAAGCGGCCCAAGATGCTGACGCGGTGATCGAAAAATTAAAAAAATACAAAAGCCTTAATTGGAGCTTTTACAAGTTTGGTGAGGAACTGGATAAACTTTCAGCTATGAGTTTAGAGATCCTGAATTCCAGATTTCGCTTTGCCGATAAACGCGTGCAAGGCAAAAGTCTCATCAATCACTACATAGCCAACGCCATACTGGGACAACATTCTTTTATCCACTATCTGTTAAGAGATGACCGTATTATTTTTGACTGCAATTCCCGCGACGATGATGGCACGACGACCTTGCAGCAAATCCTCAAAAATGTGCATTTAAGCAACCGCCAGCCCTTGATCAAAAGCTTGTTCAAGCGCGGATATCGACTGACCGACGACGATGTTCGCGCCCATGATGTGCTCATCATCGATGTTAAAGAAAAAGCCAGGGAACTACAGATCTACAAATGGTGCGACCAGCTTAAAAGCAAAGCCTTAGTAGATAGCGTTTATCAGCATCTTACATTTTTGTTCGCTATAGAAAGCGCCCGCCGGCAAGAGCGGTTCGGCTCCGATTATAAAGATTGGATCAGCTTTAGTGTTCAGGCCATCCTTAAACACAAGCTATTTTATGTTTACCTTGAAAGAGCTTTTAAAAAATATGGTCTTTGGGCCATCATTGAGGCGCACGATAAACACAAAAGCTTCCAAAAGCAGATCGCGAAACTGCAAGCCAGTCCACCTGAACAAGACGTAACCCCGGTGTATCCCTTGATGTATGAACTATACCATGACATCGCCTGATTATTTCAAAATTAAATGAAACACAATAAGCCTTACTACTATTTTTTCGAAAACGAAGGCTATGTACGCGTAGTTGCTGACGAAGAACAACGTATTTTGCCGTTAGTCTTGTTGAAAACAAGACTGGCCCGTAACTTTTCCGCTTATGGCCTGATCAAAAAAGATCTGGGTTTGGTCAAGGATACGTTGACTATGTTGGAGGCAGGGGTTGAAAACAAAACCGTTAAACAGAGCCTCTCCTTTTTTGCCGTGGTTACTTACGCCAAATGTTACGCACAGGCAGCAGGCCGGGGTGTAAGTTTAAATATAAATGCGATCAAAGATCTGCCTAAAGAAGTGAAAGAGGAACATGACCGCCTGATTTTGCAACGTAACCAATATGTGGCCCATGGTGGCGGCGAAGGCTGGGAGCAAAACGCCATTGCGGTATCATTGGATATGGATAACCAGGTTTATAAGCAGATCTATCCGAATATAGTCTTCCTGAATGACATGGATTCTCAGCTTGCCAATTTCGGGTTATTGGTCACTTTCGTGGACGACTATGTGACCGCCCAGCTAAAAAAAAGTTTCAGCAGATTGCGGCATGAAACCGCCGCCACTAATTTTGAAGAACTGGCGGCGACTGCATTTGTACCACGATAGACGGGCTACAGCGTTTTTAAACTTATACCGGTTTATTATGATCTAAGTCCTCTTCCCAGTGCGTACTGTTTCGTTTTCGAGTACCTGGCGGGTCCAACAGCAGGTTTTCTGCAAAGATACTGCCAGGGTGTTTTTCAAAATAAAGCGTTGTTTCGGCACATTCAAATTCGCCGATCCTAACCAGGGGTTGTATGGCATGGCAATAAACCGCTTCGATGGTCTTGCCTGTAAAGTCGAATCCCTGAACGGTTTCTTTGGTTTTCTGGTGCCTGACCAGCTCCACTTCGGGGCCGCTTACGGTTTCATATCCGATATGAATGATACCTTCCCGGTCGAGCGGTATTTGTTCCACGGCTTTTTTTAATACTTTCCGGACATCTTTCGCCTTTTTGTCAATGGAACTTGCAGCCGTACATTTATATTTAGCGGACCCGGCGGCATGAATGCCGTGACAAAATTTATTGAGAACATGCAAGCCGTCATCTGGGCCGGCCTCGGTTAATTCTGAAAAACTGATCAGTTGCGTATAGCTGCCGTGCATTTCGTACTCACCGGCAATGGCCTTAATCATGGCTGGTGAATTTTGTCTTGGGCCTTCCGCATCCAGAATTTTATTGATCGCCGGTATATCTAACAGCCGTGCTTTAAAATCGATCATGTCCGTAATAAACCAGCCCTTGCTCCTTATCCAACTGGTTTGCGCATAATAGGCGAATAATTGTCCGAGCAACTCTTCTGGCACATCAGCGATAGGTACTTTGAAGATAACCTCGGCATGGGCGGAAACATCAAAGCCGCGCATGGCGTTAGTCAAATGCCGGAACCGTTTTTGCCAATCCGCGCGTTCCTGTTCGGCGAATTCGGTGACTTTAGCCAATCGCTTGCATTCGACCCAGAATGTGCCAGCTCCCCGCGTTACCTCAAAATCCGGCGTTTTTTCTGACAAGCGCTCTTTAAGAAACCGCACTGTCCAGCCATTCCGTAAATAAAGGAGTGCCACGCATAATTCGAACAAAGTCGAATCCGGCTGGTTTTTTCTTTGATTCAGCATCTCTTTCAGCCGGTCGTCAATGCCTGCTACTGCCTTTAGTGTTTCGATATGCCGGCCGATAGCGGCAAAAAAAGGATAGATCCTCGCTGATTGAAATGGGTCATCCACCGCCGGCCGATCAAAAATGGATTCAACCAGGTACATATACCAAGCCATCCAATCTTCGTAAACTGCTATTGGATGATACAGCCTATCTATGTGGGACGTTTGGACATCAGCTTCCGTCAACGAAATTTTATCGAAGGACTTGAAATAATCTACCACACCCTGCCTTCGACGTGTCCATTCTTCCGGCCCCATGGTATCAATGAACCACTGACATGCTTTCTTAGCTGGTGTTACCCATTCGAATTCAGTTGCCGTCATAAACAAATTTATAATTTTTATACCTTGGCGTTTATGAAAGCCGAATTTAAAAAACTCGCGATGCCGCTTTGGTCGCAAGAGGTCTATGGCCGGACGGAAGCACTTTTTCCGTTTGAATTACCGGTCTATCTTCACGGCATGACCTGGGAACTTCGGAACAGGCTGGAATTTATCTGTTATAAACATAATTTCCTCTACCAAGATCTCGCGGCTAGAGATCGGTTGATCGAGGATAATGCCAGGTTCTATACTGAACTAGCCTCCGAAACGGATAAGGAGGACGAAATGGCCCAAATCGGCATTTCCAGGGGCTATGACCGTATTACGAACGACGATTTTTTCAATAGAAATATAAAGGCACTGGAAGATCAGGAGACAGTAATTTCTTTATTCACAGCGGTTGAACATTTACAATCTTTATTGCTCAAAGAATGTCAAAAGCGTATCGATCCGAGTATCATCGCCGAGGTCAGTAACTGGAAAAACACCCGCAAGGAATTCAAAAAAGCAGGCGTCGTTTGCGAAGATCAAATGGCTTACCAGCCAATTGTCGAATTAAACAAAGTCAATAATAAAATCAAGCACTTAGGCATCGTAGATGCCGAACTCGCCGGATTCCCCAATTTTCGGGGCATGGATGGGAAGCCCATAGGTAGCATCACTCTGGAATTACAGGATTATCTGGAAGCTGTACACAACTATATATTCGGCCTTATTTATTCGGTGGATAGTGAATTCGTTAAATTTTATGCCGGATGACCATTCAGATTCAACGCTATGCACCGCTGACATAATTTGTTGGTCATTCCCATTTCTGCCGCTATTTGCCTGTAGCTGGCTAAGGGATCAGGATAAGCGTTCATTTTTGCCTTGACCCGGTCGAGGAGCGCTGGAACGATCATGGTCCGGTGGACAATAGGTGTTTCATTTTGACTGCGGGCCATTTGTAAAACCAACTCATTCAGGTTGCCCATGGTTCCGGGCTCTTTTTGATGAAACTGTTGCATTTCCTGCCCGATGACAAATGCACTGGTAATAATTCTACGCGCATTACCAACAATAGCATCACTCATGCCATAAGTTTTGGTGAGGGTCGTACTGAACTTCTGCATTCCCGACATCGCTACATACAGCCGGCGTAACGTGCTGGGATTGCCGTATTCTGTCAGTTCACCTTCCAGAGCTTGCTGCGTAAGGTATTTACGGATCACAGAAACAAAGTCATAGGCATCCTGCATTTTTTTGGCAAGTAGCGGATTATCATGCAGCAAGTAAGTTTCCTGCAATTCTCCAAGCATCGTTCCCAGATCCGCGATATAAGTTGAAATCGTTCGGTGGTTAATGCTGGAATATATCAGTTTGAGTTTGGTGGCTTGACGTTCTGAGGAGATTTTTCCGATAAATACCGCCATAAAAAACATACCGCTCATCACTTCCGTGATAACCAACAGCCTCCCCGCACCTTTTGCTGCTATATCCCCATAGCCCAGTGTCGCAAAGGTGACGACGCTGAAATAGAGGGTATCGACCCAGTCCAAGTCACTTTTCGTGGTACCCTGGTCATAGGGATTCAATAATTTGAATACCACTGCAAAACCTACAATGATTACAAATATCCAAAATAGTATTTTGTAATAGCTGAGTTTATCGATAACGCCGCCGAACCTTGTATTCAGCTTAGGTTTTAGTTTTCTGACGACAAATGCCGTCTGCTCGGCTGGCTTTTGCTGGTATTCCTTTTGGAGCTTGGTTAAATATTTTATCGCCGCGTCAAGTACAGCCAATAATTTCCTTTTCATCAAATAAAGCAGATAAGGGTCAATAATGATTACGTCAAATGTACTGATTATTTACAATGACGAACCCGGCCTCATTGTGAAATGGATCTGCAAATTGGTTGGCGTGTTTCAGATGTTTGGCGGCTGGTTTTCTTTTCCTTTGTTTTAGTAGATGCGGCGATTACCCGTTTAGCTTAATTTCGCCGATTTTGTCAACTTTAATATTGGTGCCGATCGCCCGTGCCTGCAATAATAATCCAGGCGATATCATCATCATTTTTATAGTCGCTGACATGCCCAAAATCAGTAAGCGCACCTTTTCCGCATATTGGAGCTTGTTCAAAGTCATGTTCGCGTACGATGGCCCGTGTTTGTCAGGTTCTGTTAAAAAAAGGCTGCCATTTTTGTAATTAAATAATTAATAATCATTAACTTAACGCCCGTTCACCTTAACCCTACATCATGAATACAAAACTCCGCAAGGCTTATTTAGCCTATCAAAAGGATATGGGAGCTGTGCCTAAGGGGCAATTTTTCCATGTGGATCCTGCCACCAACAAGAAAAGCCTGGTTAAACTTAGTCATGATCCGCAGGGTCAGCTTACTTTAGGCTTAAAATCAGGTAATCAAACCATACTCGCGTCCTTGCAAAACGATCTAAATGAAATACTGGCTACGCCGCTGGCCGGTCTTGCGCCGGGGAACCGCGTCGTTTTACTTGCTTCAGGATCTGCTCCGGCACCAGGACAGGCTTTCCAATTGGACCCGCAGGATAGGTATTTCGCGGTTAATGGAGGCCCGATCAGTTGTAATGGACAGCCGTTAAACGTTAATTGTAACGGCCGGTTTCTCGGCCGGTTCAGCGCTCGCTGTTTCGCTCAGGGTGCCACTCAAAATTATGACGAATTCAGATTGATTTAATATGAAAAAGACTTTATTATTAACCAGCGCCGTCGTTGCAGCGCTGCTGACCGGGTGCGGCGGTGTCAAGCCGGTGATCACGAATACCCACGAGGGAGTTTATGAACATACAACCGCGAAGGAGGCGCCACTGGAAGTAAGGGTCGATCCCAGGCCACTGAACCCGGCCAAAGAAAGCCCTCCCCCCGCGAAGACTTTTGTGGACTGGCCGGATTCGCTGAAGCACATTTATCTGAAGGCAATGGCTAAACGAACCACGACCCCGAAAGAACTCGTCGAAGCTTTGCAATTACCCTTAGCCGTGGAAGAGAAAAAGCCGGAAGCACCAAGGCCGACCAAATTCGATGAATACAAGATCGTTTTTGAATTCGCGAACATTAAACACTACTTCCGGGATAAAATCTATGCCCATCCGGATACACGGCTGGAATTCCTGAACACCACACTCAATATCAACAAAGGTTCCTACGCTTACTTTTATACGATCGACAAATTGCAGAATGAATTTGAAGAACTGGATATGGGCAGTCTGGAAAGAACACAGAATGTGAATTTTAACGTCAAGGGCAACATCACTGGTGCGCTGGGCAGCGGCGCAAGCACTAAAAACACGAATAACACAACGGACACCAATAATTCCGGTAATAATCAATCGGCGGGCGCCTTTGATGCTGCGGGAAATCAAACGTCGGTTAACGGAACGACCGGGGGTAACCAGTCAACCCGTCAGGGGACAAACGAAACCAACGCAAGCGCAGAGGCCAAAGTGACGGCAGGTTTAGAAGCCGCTTACGCCAATGAGCAAATGCTTAAAGAAGCCACAGCAATCAAAGGCAAGCGCATGATGCTTGGCTTTGCAGTTGGCCCCGATCAACTCACCGTCAGCCAACGCTCCCGGCCGATCAGCGACATTAGCCAAAACGTATTTGTAACGGCAAATCTAAAATTCGGTAACCCCGACGACTCATCTAATTTGGTGACCAATGCAGAAATTTCTTATTTCAGCGGTTTGTATAATGGAGATAACCAACCTGTGGCAGCCGGAAAGCTAGGCAATAGTCAACGGATAGTTACTTATGTAGATCGAGCGCTGGCGAAGAACATCTCTTTTATAGTTGGCTTTGAGGGTGAGCTTCGCGCCGTTGGGAATGAATCAGGCAAAAGCGGAAATAACGCCCTGGAATACGATGATCATATTACTTATTACTATTTCAAAAAGGACAATTCTTATACTTTCAAACTGGATCACAACGAATTTGCCAAAACAGCTTACCAGATTAAAGCACAGATGAATGGCCGGCCTGCTTACCTTTATATTGCCTCGCCGGTAAGGCGCATCCTGGAAGTATTCAGCGATGATAATCCTGAATTGTTCCTGCAATGGCTCAAAGACCAGTTAGAGCAACCGGTTATTGCCAATTTACAAGCAAAAAAATTCAAGCTGTACTTTGTCGACGACAGGGGCAACAAAATTGATATGGTCAAAACAACGGTAAGCGGCAGTGATCTTCTTGCCTTAAAAGGAGTCAGTAATCTGGAACTGGACCCAGTCATACCTGCTCCTAAAACCCGGAAACCAACCACTAAACCCTGATATTTAAATCTTTCATTATGACTATTTACAAAATCGTCACCAGTCTTTCGGCAAATACTTACAAAAATATTGATGCGCATGGCGCGGGTAAAAGCAAGAATAATACGATCCTGATGGGTTCTTATGTCGCGCTGACGGGGCAAACGAACGGCTTGTGGCGGGAAGTAACGGCTTTTGGAACGACTGGCTGGATCAAAAGTTCGGATATCGGGGATGAACCGGGGCTGAAGATCTTTTTTGTGGATGTGGGACAAGGTGACGGCGCGCTGATCGAGGTAGGCAACAATTTCAAAATGCTGATCGACGGCGGTCCGGATGATAACCTGGCTAATTACTTAAGTAAGTGGCAGTATAAATACTATTTCGGCCGGAATGAAAAGGTGCATTTTGACTATGTGGTGATCAGCCATTTTGATAAGGACCATTATGCGGGGCTAATCGATATTATTAATGATGATCATTACACATTCGGCACGATCCTTCATAATGGCATCGCTAAATTCAATGACGCTAAGGCCAATTTTCCGGCGGATTATGATACCGAACTGGGTCATACGGAAAATGGCTATCTGACGACTTCTTTTGATAGTGTGGACGACCTGAACGCGCTGAAAACCAAGGGTGGGATGCTGGACCTGGTAGAGAAATTCGCATTCGCGGCAACTAATGCGCGACAGCAGGGCCGTTTGCAAAACTTTAAACGCGCCGATTACCTTACAGAAACCGTGACTCAGGACATCGCCGGAAAAACACTTAGGCTGGATTTTCTAGGGCCTGTGACAACGGAAGGGGCCAAACGCTATAAATACCTTGATGATGACGCACATACCATTAATGGACATAGCATCGTGCTGAAACTTACTTATGGTATCCGCACCATACTTTTCGGCGGAGACCTGAATAGCCAGGCCGAAACGCATTTATTGGAACATTACGGACAAACCAATCCCTTCGAAGTAGATATTGCCAAATCCTGCCATCACGGTGCCTCTGAATTTACAGTCGAATATATGGCCAAGGTCAACCCTCACGCGACGGTCATTTCATCAGGCGATAATGAATCCTATTCACATCCTCGGGCTGATGCGATCGGCTGCGCCGGAAAATATACAAAATCAAACCGGCCGCTGGTATTCTCGACTGAACTCGCCCGCTCGACCGATATCAAAGCCGACAAGATCAAATACGGTATGATCAACCTGCGTTGCAATGGCGAACAGGTCATTATGGCGCAGATGAAAGAAGTGGTGACCGGTGCCTCGGTCTGGGACCTGTACGATAATTTTATATCATGATCGCTTACTATAAATTGTTCGGGGATATCCCGGATAGGGATTATGAGAGTTGCGTGGCTTTTTTGGAGAAGGAGCTTGGTTATGCGTTGACGGCGGCTTATGAGGAGGAGTTTGCGGATGCGGAGGTGCGGCATTTTAATGATGCGGCATTTTAATGATGCGGCGCGGCGGTTGTACACGTTGTTTTTCGATTGTAAGGAGGATTATGAGAGTACGGATATTTATTCCCGGGCGGCGCGGGTGTTGTTTGTTTATGGCCGGTCGGCGGCAGGTACGAAAGAACGTGACCATAAGCGGATGCGGCAATTCCTGGGGGCATTTAAGGACCAGCCGGAATATGTGGGGTATGATAAGGGCCATTTTATTGCGCATTGCAACGACGGGCAGATCGACCAGAATTTGTACCCACAGTTAAAGGAGCTAAACCGGGGGCTTTCGGCCCAGGGGAAGTTGTTCCGGTGGATGGAAAGGTATCTACAGCGTAATGAGGGAGTATTTTACTTTGTACGGCCGATCTATAATGACCCGACCTGGATACCCGACCAGATCGACTTTGGTATATTTACGAAAGAAAAAGGTTTATTATTAAATCGTTTTGATAACCGGCCTGTTAAACATGAGTGATAATCCGATCGTCCTGGCGGTGAACCACCCTTTATTTATCAAGCGGGAGACCTGGCTGAAAAAGCATTTGCAACAGGCACTCGACCAACCTTTTATTTCTTTCGGGGAAGTTATCTCCAAATATAATATCGATCTCCCAGGCTCGCAAAGTTTGGCGAAAAGTGGAGTGCTTATTCTGACATTAAACATAGCTAGATCAGGTCAATAAAGGATAACTGAACATTATCTATAGTAGCACGGAAGAAAATTAAACTTCATTTCTTCTACTTTCCACGATTGCTTTGGTGAGCCTCGATTTTAATAATTTTACCATTTAATTTCTACAATATCACGCGTTAAGGATTGTGTGAAAAGCCCACAGCGGCAGCGAGGACTTGCAGCAAAAGCCTGGGCAGAAGGCAGCGCCCCAATAAATTATAAATATGCATTAGCTTTTTCCGGAAGGAAGTCCCTCGGCGACAAACCAAAATGGTCAGCTAACTTGTCGATATGGTTTAGATTATATTTTGCACGCTCTTTTTTGTCTTCTACTTTATTTACAAAAGACCTACCAGCACCTATAATTACGGCTATATCAGCTTGAGTAAGTTGACGTTTGATACGCAATTCGGTAACAAAATCAATTACGTGCTGTTCTATGGTTGATAATTTTACGTTCTCCGACATCAACCTTAAAAGAATATAAAAAAATCTCAAACAATACCCCACATGTGGGGTAAGTTTTTTAACTTAGCCTGAATCGTTAGATTTTAAATTATTTTTGCAGTTCGATATAAAAAAAGGACTGCTTACGAGCCTCGCTGCGAAATCTGGTAAATTAACCCGCGATGGTAAGTGTTGTCTCCGTTCCCTATACTAATAGGGCCGGAGCTCGCTTATGTCATGTGGGTGCCTTGAAAGAGGTTGGCTTACCAGAGCCACGCAACATGACAGGTGGGTTCCGGCCTTATTTTCATCGGCCTCGAACGTCCAAAGGCTCGTTTTGACAACGAAACGAAGCGGGCTAATGCAGGAGTACAAAACCCTTTCCGACAACGAACTCATCCAACTGCTAAAACAATCGGATCATTCCGCTTACAACGAAATCTACCACCGTTACTTTTACCTGACCTACACCCACGCCTATAAAAAGCTCCGTGACGAAGATCAAGCGAAAGACATTGTGCAAGAAGTGTTTGCCACGCTTTGGTTCAACAGGGAGTATAATTTACCCGACACCAACCTGGCCGGCTACCTATTCACTGCGGTAAGAAATAAGATCTTCGACCTGTTCGCCCATGAGCAGGTAAAGACGAAACACCTGGATTCGTTGAAGGATTACGAGCGCACACATCAAAGCGTCCCGGCTGACCATCTGATCAGGGAAAAGGAAATGAACGCCTATATCGAAAAATCGATCCAGGCCTTACCAAACAAAATGAAGCAGATCTTTGAAATGAGCCGGAAAGAGCATTTAACCCATAAAGAAATCGCCGAAAAGTTAAGTACGTCCGAAAATAATGTCACCACACAGATCAGCAATGCGCTACGCATCTTAAGGACAAAACTGGGCATCATTGCCTTTCTTTTTGCCTTGACCAATATAAGATGGTAAGCACGGTTAAACTTTGATCCATCTGACACTTTCTTTATTCAGACAGGATCCGATAAAGCTCCAGGTTTAGGTAATACGCGCTTCCGGAGATCATTCTTTTTTCGAGTATATTCAGTTCTGCCAATCGATCCAGGTATTTTCGGGCGGTATTTTCCGCGTAGGTACCTTCTATATGTTTGACCCGTGTAAAGGGCTGCGTGAACAGCGCGTTAACCAACAGTTCCGGCCTGGTGATATCCGTATCGGAAACGATATATTTTAGGATCGCATCTTTTGCGCCAATGATATCATTGATCTTATTATAAGTCAGATTAGCGGTAACTTCTACCGTTTTTAACATGAACAACAACCAGTTTTCCCAACTGCCTCGTTGCGTGATGCCTGACAGGCCAGCATAATAGTCCTCTTTATGCTCCAGGATGTAGCGGCTTAAAAAGAGTATGGGAAAATCAAGTAAGCCTTTATTGGTCAAATAGTGAATGTTGAAGATCCGACCGGTACGGCCATTCCCATCCCGGAAAGGATGGATAGCTTCAAACTGGAAATGCCCTATGGCCATTTTCAGTAAGGGATCCAAAGGATACTGCTTATCATCGTTCAAAAAACCGATCAGGTTGGCCATTTTAGCTTCTACGATGCCCGGCCCCCTGGGCGGCGTGTAGAAAGCCCTCCCGGCGTTCGGACCGGTGCCGCCCTCTTTAATATAGATCTGTGCGACAGGTGGCCTGATTCCGTCACCAAACTGAGTAACTGCCCGGTAAGTTTTAACAAAGTAAGTCTCATCGAACTGCCCACTTTCCTGTAGATGCTCATAACCTTTCCACAGGGCTTCCCGGTAATTCAGGATCTCTTTCGCAGGGCCGTTTACCTGTTGTGCCTGATCCTGACTATACGCTTTGTAAAGTTCATCATCGGTCGTAAAAATATTCTCAATGGCACTGGAAGCTTTCGCTTCCTGCAGGCTGATCGAGTTGACCAAAAGTCCCTGGTTGGGGATGACGATACTACGCCCTTGTAACCTCCCTAATGCAGCTTTAGCATTGCCGAGTTGCTCATAGACCACGACAGACTGATAAAGCGCAGGTTCAACCGGGAGGTTGGGTAAAGTATTCCAGGGCGTATTACGATCAGGGTTAATTTGATAAGCCATATACAAATATATAAAATAGCTATTAATCTCACCTCAAAATGACGGTATTTTTAAGGTGATATGGCGTTCTTGCCTTAAAATGGTTTAGCCATAAATAGTTAACCTTAAAAAAGACGTTTTTTAAGGAAAGCCCTATAACCTGCCTTAAAGGACAACTGAAAAATTGCCCTCACCTTAAATCATGCAGCTTTTTAAGGTTTCTGGGCTACCAAACCTAAACAATTAATAAAAGCAAAAATTTTTCACCATCCTCTTATTGTTGAACGATCGTCAACCGTCATGTATTAAAATTGCTCATCCTCAATCTTAAACATGAAAAAGGAAGAATTACAAAACCTGTTCAAAAAACACCACGAAGGCAAATGCACCGAAGAAGAAAAAGCATTACTTGAAGCCTGGTATTTGGAATTCAATGAACACGAGATGGATATCTCACCGAAAAGAATTAAAGCAATAGAGCAAAGATTGTTCAGAGAGCTGCCTGGCAATCATACTTCATTTATAAAGATCGGTGCGAAACTCCCTGTAGCTGCCGGGATCATCGGCATGCTCATTACCGTTACGGTAAAATTCATTCTCCCGTCGGAAAAAAAAGAAAAAATCGCCGTTACTTCCGATATACTGCCCGGTGGGAACAACGCGGTGCTTACGCTCGCCAACGGTCACAAGATCAACCTGAACACAGTCACAAACGGTCAGATCGCCCTACAAGCCGGCATCCATATCTATAAAACAGCCAGCGGTCAGTTAACCTACAAGTCAATTGCCAACGCTGCAGCAAGTGATGCGATTGCAACAAACAATATATCCACACCAAGAGGCGGCCAATGGCAGATATCGTTACCGGATGGCAGCAACGTTTGGCTAAACGCTGCTTCGTCGTTAAGTTACCCGGTCAGCTTTCAGAACCAAAAGGACCGCATTGTACAATTAACCGGTGAGGCTTATTTTGAAATAGCTAAAGACAGATCACATCCATTCATCGTTAAAACCGGCCAACAATCAGTCGAGGTATTAGGCACCCACTTCAATATCAATGCCTACCCCGACGAACCATCGATCAAAACCACCTTGGCAGAAGGTCGCGTTAAGGTGCTTGCCACTAACGGAAAGTCACAACTCCTTTCACCGGGTCAACAATCAATACTACAACAAGACGAGCTAACCCGGGCCATTATCAATGTTGATGATGAGCTGGCCTGGACAAAAGGCTCATTTCACTTTAGCGACCAAAGTATCCAGCGTATCATGCGGCAGCTTTCCCGCTGGTACGATATCGATGTGCAGTACGCACCAAATGTTTCTTATGATAGCCTGAATGGCAGAATATCCCGGTATAAAAACCTAAGCCAGGTGCTCAACGCCCTGGAAGCAACCAGAGCCGTTCATTTTAAAATGGAAGGAAGGAGGATCACGGTAATGAAGTAGAGCTTTTCAGATCAGTTAGTTAATTACAAAGCCAGGGAACCGATTCGAGTCGGCGACCTGGCTTTAAGCTGGCTACATCATCATATTAAATTATTAACGAACCGCGAAGCGCCCCTCGCATCTTGGAAAATGAACAGGCGCGACGCATCAACCATGCTCCACCAAATGTACAATTTTTACCCTAAAAAATTGGTGCAGCCGCCCGGCTGTGCCCCTAATATCCTGTTGATCATGAAGCTGACAACATTCCTTGTCGTCCTGTGTATGCTCCAGGTAAGTGCCAGGACATTAGCACAGAAGATTACGCTATCTGAAAAGAATACGCCCCTCAATAAAATATTTGAAAAGATAAGTAATCAGACCGGCTATGATTTTATTATTTCGACCAACAACCTTAAGAGTGCCAGGTTGGTGACCATAACGATCCAAAACGAAGAACTTACACCAGCACTGGCTAAGATCTTTGCCACACAGCCTCTAACCTTTGTGATACAAGATAAAATTGTTGTTATCTCCCAGAGGCAGAATACCCCTCAGGGAAAGCGTTCGCCATCTTTCCCTGTTTCTGATACAATAACCGGTCGGGTGACAGACACTTTAGGCACACCTTTGCCTGGAGCGACCATTACTGTTAAAGGAACCAATAAGACAACGCTGAGTGACCGGGATGGAAAATTTACTATAGATGCTATTGCCGGAGATGAAGTTACGATATCATTTATCGGCTATTCAAAATTAACCCTTCAAGTCCTGGGCAATCATCAACAAAACTATGTTCTCCATGCAGTCCAGTCCCAATTAAATGAGGTCAATGTTATTTCGACCGGCTATCAGACATTACCTAAAGAGCGGGCTACAGGTTCTTTTGCTCAAATAGACAACCAACTTTACAACCGCCGCACCGGCGCTGATGTACTGAGCCGGTTGGAAGGGGTTGTTCCCGGGTTGGTCTTCAACAGGAACACCGTTAATTCAGCCAACGGATCAGCTGATATCAGTATCCGGGGCACCAGCACGCTCTTCGCAGGCAACCAGCCTTTGATCGTGGTCGATGGTTTTCCATATGACGGGGACATTGCCAATATTAATCCTAATATCGTTGACAACGTAACGGTACTGAAAGATGCCGCCGCCGCTTCAATCTGGGGAGTCCGGTCAGGGAACGGCGTGATTGTCATTACGACCAAGAAGGGCCGGCGCAACCAGGCATTGAGCATTGACCTGAATGCCAATATTACGGTCAGCACTAAACCCGACCTGAATTACAACCCCAATTTCCTCCCATCTGACGAATTTATCTCACTTGAAAGGCAGTCATTCGGGCTGGGGTTTTACGACGCGGCACTTATCAGTCCGACCCATACGGCAATTTCCTCTGTGGTTCAATTATTGGCAGATCAACGTGCAGGTAAAATCAGTCAAGCAAGCCTGAATAACGAATTGGACAAACTTCAGAATAACGATGTGCGCAGAGACCTGTCCCGTTATTTTTACAGGAGTTCCGTAGCCCAGCAGTATGCGCTGAACCTGAAAGGAGGCGGAGATAAGAGTGAATATTTCCTCGGACTTGGGTATGACCGTTCGATCGCAAACCGGGTCGGTAATAAGAACGACCGGGCCACGATCAGTGCCAAATACAATTTTTATCCTATCCCTGATCTCCAGATATCTGCGGGGATCAACTATATTCAATCCAATTCAGCGACGAATAGCCCGGTAGATGATATCAGAACAGGCGGCAATATCAAGACCTATCCTTACGCCGTCTTAGCAGATCAAAACGGGAATGCCCTGCCTATCGTTAAAAACTTCCCGGCATCCTATACAGACACTGTGGGAAAGGGTAAACTGCTTGACTGGAACTACCGTCCAATTAACGAGTTGCATAACAACGATAATAACGGCAGGCAAACAGATAACCGCGTTAACCTTGGTTTAAAGTATAATTTGCCGCTAGGAATCACCGCCCAAGTCACTTATCAATACCAACGCTCGGAGACGGCAAGTACAATAAACAACAATGTCGACAGCTATTATGCCAGAAATCTGATCAACAATTATGCGCAAATGGGATCTAACGGACTGGTAACTTATCCCATACCGGTCGGCGGAATACTTCAATCGGCCAATTCATACCTGAACTCGAATAGAATTCGCGGACAATTAGACTATCAAAACAAGTTCGGTAAAGACCACGAGGTTAATGCCATTATAGGGTCGGAGATCAGCAGCACGGTAACTGAAAGTAACGCGTACACCGTATATGGATACGATAAAAACAATGTCAGCAGTAATGGCAACGTTGATTATACCACTTTTTACACACTGATGAATGGCAATGCTGACCGCATACCTAATTCTATTGGCTTCGGAAAGCAGACGGACCGTTTTGTTTCCTATTACGCGAATGCATCGTATATTTTTAAAAACAGGTATATCGCTACCGGCAGCACACGGATCGACAAGTCCAATTTGTTCGGCGTCAACACGAATCAAAAAGGGGTGCCCTTATATTCCGCTGGTTTGGCATGGAATGCCGGTCAGGAGCCTTTCTATAAAATAAACTGGTTGCCTTATCTGAAACTCCGAGCAACATTCGGTTACAACGGAAATATTAACACAGGCGCAACAGCCGTTACAACGATCCGTCAATTCGACCCGATCCTAAACGGGTATTCCGCTATTCCGTATTCAAGAATAGTTAATCCCGGGAATCCTGAACTCCGCTGGGAGCGGATACGGATGATCAACCTGGGCGGGGATTTTGGCTTTTTAGGCAATGTTGTGACCGGCAGCTTTGAATATTATTTTAAAAAGGGCAACGATCTTTTCGGGTACTCGCCACTGGCACCATCCACCGGGATCAGCTCTTTCTTCGGTAATACGGCTGACATCAAGGGAAAGGGATTTGACCTGGTTATCAATACACATAACATCAAAGGCGTGAAATTTAACTGGACTACCAATTTGTTATTCAGCCATGCAACAGATATCGTCACACACTACAGCACTACACTTACCAGTAGCAACTACATCAGTTTAAGTAACGCCAGCAGTATTTATCCACTGGAAGGCAAAAATCTCTTTGCACTATATAGTTATAAGTGGGCTGGGCTGGATCCACTGAACGGAGAACCGAGAGGGTTTTTACCGGATGGGTCAGTTAGCAGTGACTATTCCAGAATCCTTGGGGAAACAGGCATAGAGCAAATGGATTACAAAGGTTCGTCAAGACCGCAATATTTTGGCAGCTTCAGAAATACGTTTTTCTACAAGGGCTTTTCGATCTCCGCGAATATCGTCTACAAGCTCGATTATTATTTCAGGCGGAATTCTTACTCCTCGGCTGGATTACCCTGGTCAGGCCATACCGATTATCTAAGCAGGTGGCAAAAGCCCGGAGATGAGCTTAAAACCGATATCCCTTCGCTACAATTACCACCCTATAACAACAACCGCGATGCGTTTTATTCTTTTACTTCAGCCCTGATCGAAAAAGGCGACCACATCCGGCTTCAAGATATCACTCTTGGATATGATTGGGGCAAAGCAACATTCAAACAGCTTCCGTTTCGTCATATACAGATATACGCTTACTTCAATAATGTCGGCATCCTCTGGCGCGCTAATCGTCACGGGCTTGATCCGGACTTGTTGGTCGGATCATCGCTCTCGGCATTCCCAACCCCTAAGACATGTTCACTTGGACTAAAATTAACGCCATAATATGAAACTTTTCAAATTGATAATACCAACATTCTTGCTCGGCATACTGGTCACCGGTTGCCGCAAGGAAAACGCATTTCTTGATGCCAAAACAGATCAGCAGCTATTTGTCCCCGGAACACTCAATGATCTGGCCAATATGATGCACGACGAACGCGCATTCAACAACGGCGACCCTGCGCTGGGTCAGGTCGGATGCGATGACTATTACGTAACCCAAACAGTCCTGGAGGGCCTTTCGTCGAATAGCGAAAGAAACGCCTACACATGGGCTAAGGACATTTACACTCCCGGCCAGAATGTACCTGACTGGGCACTTAAATATACGCAAGTATATTATTGTAACAGTGTTCTGGAATCTTTGGAGAAGATAGCCATACCAGACGATCAGGCTGCGCTGGCAAGCGAAATAAAAGGTGACGCCCTGTTTTTCAGAGGCAAAGCCTTCTATGATCTGCTGGAAATATTTTCGCTGCCCTATGCGCCGTCCACCGCTGCTAATACGCCCGGCATCCCGATCAGATTAAGCTCTGATATCAATATCAAATCCGTCCGTTCTACCGTTCAGGAAGGATTTGCGCAAGTGCTCACCGACCTTCAGCGAGCAATAGACCTGTTGCCGGAAATGAGCGCCTATAAAACGCAACCATCTAAACCAGCTGCCTATGGTATGCTGGCAAGGGTATACCTGACCATGGGCGACTATCAGCAAGCCTATCAAGCTGCAGATAAAGCGCTTTCCTTTTATTCCACCCTGACAAATTACAACAACCTCCGGCCATCGACGCGCTCGATCAGCACAACTTATATTGATGAGGATATTTTTCACTCGGTAATTGCCGTAACCTCGCTTACTTCCATCAATTCAGTTTCCATTGCCGACACATTATTATACCGTTCGTACGCAGATAACGACTTGAGAAAGACCGTCTTCTTTGTGGTCAGGAATAACAGTCCTTATTTCCGTGGCACCTATGATTTCAAGCGCCAACCCTACAGCGGTATCGCGACGGACGAGCTTTTCCTGATCCGGGCAGAATGCCAGGCCAGGCTGGGCGATACGGCTAATGCGATGAAAGATCTCAATACGTTACTGGTGACCCGGTGGAAACCTGGCACATTCGTGAACTATACAGCGGTTTCTTCCAATGATGCCTTGTCGAAAATTTTGCAGGAACGCCGGAAAGAACTTCTATTTCGCGGCCTGCGATGGTCGGATCTCCGCAGATTAAATCAAAATCCGCAAACGGCTACCATACAAACCCGCATTTTGAACGGCACCCGTTATGCGCTCGCACCGGGTGATCTCCGATACGCCTGGCCCATCCCAGACGTCGAGATCAATTACAGCGGTATAACTCAAAACCCCAGATAACTAAAACATGAAAAAGAATTCCATAACGATCCTGCTTTTGATAATTTCCACGCTGACGTTGGCTCAGAACCGAACCGCCAGAATAACTTTAGAAATTTCCAGCCTTAAAAAAAGTGATAGTATTTCCATTATTATAGAGAAATATGGTCAACTCAACACCCAGTTAGCTAAAACGGAAAAAGAGTACCGTTCTAAGTTAGCAGGTTCGGTTGCACAATTCAGTATCCCGGTTTCCGATTTTCCTTTACGTTTTCAAATTCGCCTGGATAAGAAAGAATCGGACTCTGTAAAATATAGTCCTGTTATTTTCAAACTTCAAACGAGCTTTTACTTACTGGAGGGAGGAGATGATTTTCGAATCACTCAGAAAAGTGATCAACTTTATTTTTCGGGAAAAGGGAATGAAAAACTAAAGTTGATCGATGACTTGAATGAAATTTCTTTAAAATACGGCTTACCAAAAAGCTATTCTGATTTCAATGATGTAAAGTCTTATCTAAATCAAAGAGAAACCTTATTTCAGGAGCAACAAGCCCTTATCGATGTGACAAAATCGCTGATCAGTAAAGAGCTGAGCTGTTTACTGAAAGCAGAAGTAACGGGTAATTATTTAAGCAGAAATAACGTATTATTCAGCGCGGCCAAAAGAAGCGAATGGTTAAAAGATAGTTTGCGGTCTTATAGAAAACTGAGAAGGCCTGTATTAGACACCAATCAAATAAATGGCCATCGCACCATGCTTTACACTTCTAATTACCCATTCGGTTTACTCGCTGAATATCAATTAGACTCTGTCGTTTTGAAAAAAGTCCCTTTCAACCTGCTCAGGTGTTATAACTTTTTCAAATCGCATTTTAATGGTTACTTAAGGGAACGTATAATAACGGAGTTACTGTATGAAAATAAGCGGCAGGAAGCAAACATTGCCGGTTTGTGTATAGATGCTTTATCCTATTTCCGCAATAAGGAATTCCGGGAGGGCCTTGAAGATATTCTGAAGGTAAGGAAAGACCGCAATGTGATCTATAATTTTTCACTGGCCGACGCGTCAGGAAAAAAAGTGCCGCTATCAACATTTAAAGGGAAAGTATTGTTTCTTGACTTTTGGTTTACAGGTTGCGGATCTTGCCGGTTAATGCCACCAGTAATTAAAAATGTGATGTCAACCTTCGCTGGTAAGCCTGTTGTCTTTTTAAGCATTAGTATTGATAAATCAAAAGCGCTCTGGATGAAGAATGCCAATTCAGGCATTTATACCACGCCTGGCGAAATCGACCTTTATACAGAGGGTTTGGGAATCGATCATCCTATAACGCGGTACTTTGACATTACAGGTGCGCCTACGCTCATCTTATTTGACACGGAAGGAAAATTTGTTGAATTGCCGGATCCGGCGACTTGCAGACGAGATAACGGAGTCAGATTGAACGAGATTATTCAGAAACAACTGACATTATAACAAAAACGCTGCCCATACGGGCAGCGTTTTTGTTTGCGGGCAAATTAAGGATTAGCAACCCTTGCCAGGCCATTACCGCTCACGATAGACTTTTGGGCCGGGAAGGTATTGGGAGCCAAATTAGTGACACCGCTGCTTGTAGAGGTAATGGTACAAGCCAATGCACTCGTGCGGGTACAATCAGCATCCGGTTGCGTAGTTGTCCAAACTGACTGCCCGGGACTGATCATTTTCGCGTAATACAATGTACCAACACGTGGTTTTGGGTGGTTTATCGCAAATGCACTTCCTGCGCCGGCGATTGCGGCAAGGGCCATCAAGCCCATTCTGATCTTTTTCATAAAAAGTAATTTTTAAAAAATGTAACCACTTTACAGGTAGTGGCCTTGACCTCATTTCGCGCGTGAAATATCTTATTGGGCATCTAAAGATTTTGCCCGGGTAATTTTATGATGATTTAATAATATTGCGATGCCATTGATCGCCATGAACAATAAATTAAGACACAGGTGCTGTGGCCATGTCAGCGTAGCTATAGCACCACCGCAAGGGCATGGGGTTTTGTTCAAAACATGGAGCATAATGGCAACTATATAGCCGGTGAATATCGTCAGCATGCCGAGAGACATGACCAGACCCGTGAACCGGGTTCTTTCGAAAACCATTAACACTGCAACTAAAATTTCTGACACAGGTAAGGCGAAGGTCGACAGGTGCTCCAACCAAAGCGGAAAATGCTGTAAATGAATAGACCTCTTGAAATGATCAAAATCCGCTAATTTGCTTACACCAGTGTACATCAGCAGCATGATCAAAATGCTTGTTAACAGCCCAACGACACCAAATTTTTTCATGAGGTTAAAAATTAAAAATTGGGAATTTAACATGTTCGGGATCGGACGCTCTCAGAAGACAGTGTACAATGCCAGCATGGCCAAAAAGCATGCTTGGATTTTCATCTAAATGATCGTCCGCCTGCCAATACCTGTATCCGTTTGTTTCCTGGCCGGTATGAATCAGAAATTGTAAAACCTGATGCGCCCTGCGTTGCCATAAATCATCGCCGAAAATGCGATGGGCTTCCAGATAAACTTCTGCCAGACCGGATAAGCCATTGCTTAACCCAATAAAATTGCTTGAAATGTTCTCAGGGTGAACCATCAAAGCTTCGACAGCAGCTTCCTTATAAATAATGTTGCTATAGCGATCATATGCCTGAATAAATACATAGGCAATTCCGGTAAAACCTGCACCCAGCCAAGGATCGGTCTCGGTCGAACGTTCACTAACCGGCCATATCATTTTCCCCTGGAATTTAATACGACTGCGTAGCAGATAGGTCAAAGCCTTCTGGACCGTGTTATCAACCTTGCAATTTTCTTTTAAATGGGTGTAACTGATCAGCAATGAAACGATGCCGGCTACTCCGTTCAAAAAGCTGAGGGGTAAGTCAGTCTTTTTTGTTTTTGATTGTCCCACAAATTTCCAGGATCCATTAGAATCCTGACGTATAATCAATTGTTCAATGATGACAGCAAGCTGATCGCTCAAATTTTCATTTGGGAGATTGATCAAATATTGTGTTAGAACACGACCATGCTTCAACAGATCCGATATCGTATAACTGATTTCTGTATCGAAGCCGCCCACAGGATGCTGTAGCCAATTTCTTAAATTAATATCCGGCTTGACCAAACCAGCACTTTCGAGATTCAGCCACGTTGTTCTGCTATGTAGCAAATCAACACCGATAGCAATACCGGCTTTTTTGCTTCCTGTCAAATAGCTTTCCAATATCTCCAGGTTGCGGTCCAACACCTCCTGATCACCCTTTAATTCAAAACCAGACCGAACTGCCTGAACGAGTAGGTTAAATGGCCCATCTATACCGGAGAAAGTGCCTGTTCTCGTGGAATTCCAGCACTTAGTGTTATCAGTGTAGTAAGAGGATAACAATGTTGCCAGACCCGCGCCAATTGTTTTGTCTAAGGTTTCTTTATTAATATTTGCTTGTTCAGCCGGAGTATCGTTAGTATTCAAGGCCACCTTCGACTGCAACAAACTGAGCATATCCAAAATTTCTTTTATCCGCGGTCTTAAGCGTGGATCATGATTGAGGCACTTGATCGTTAACCTGCAGGCCTTTTCATCGTCAATAAAATAATAAAGCTGATCGTAAAGTATCTCATGATCACTGAGGTTGAATTTCAGCGGTGATAGGCCAGTAAATGCCCGGATGAGTATAGCACCTAAAGCGTAGATGTCATCTGTTTCATCCGGGGTCTCAAGATTTATCTGTTGTGGAGACATATAGCCGAAAGTTCCTAAAGCAAATGCCGGCGCTGGATAACTACTTTCTTTGGAATAGCACAATTCGAGGTCTAAAAGGTAGACCTCGCTATGATCTGTAACAATAAAATTCTCAGGGTTCAAATCTCTGTGGATAAAGCCAAGCTGATGAAGCTTATCTGTTATGTTTAATATTTGTACGAGCTGGTGTAAAATGGCAGACCGGCCATTTTTCGGCATATAATTCCATGTTGTTCCTGAAAATGCTGCATTGATATATTCACCGATAGACTGACCGGGAATTAACTGAAGAGCTAATGCTTTTTTGTCTCCAAAAGAAAAAAGTTCAAATGCCTCAGGTACTCTTATTTTATTAAATAGGTTTTGGTGAAGTTCATACTGCCATTCCAACCGGTCCTGGATATCTCTGCCAGCGTCATCATAACTCTGAAACTTTTCGCCCAATTTTAGTACACACCAATTAAAATTGATAAGGCGGTCAATCATGATACATTTAAGTACGATACCTTTGGGATCCACTTTTAATGTTTGTATCGGAACGTATTTAAGCTTGATCAGCCGGTTGGGTTTTCTTTGACAGACTTGAAAGGTTTTTTCTGTTGGCCAAACGAAGCTCGATGACATGATCTTCTTTAATAAGGCGCTGATAGGAAGAGATTTATCCGAAACAGATATTATCCCCGGACATTGAATGAAGGTATTCAGATTTCCCCTTGAAATGTATAGCACTCGACTAACGGATATGGTATCATAGATCACCGGGCCTTTTAATCCTATCGTTTTTTCAGCCAATTCAATCAATATCTTATTGAATTGACGGTTGTCGTCAACCTGAATGTTAACCACTTTTGCAACATTTTCAAGTCCTGCACGACCATCAAGTATTCTGGTATGTTGATCAAGGTCAAGAGGAATACTAAAGGCGACTTGCTGGTGGATAAGGCAGGGTAGTATCCGGCTCATCAATTCCGTCATCTGCTGCCTCACTACTGAAATATGTATCAGCCAGCCTTCTCTATCATTGCCACTACCAACTGTTAGATAAGAAGGTGCAACTGAATAGGCAATGTTTGATAATTTCAGATAGTCTGAATAACCGGCAGGCCTCATCGCACTTTCCATCACCAAACTGGAAGTTATACTGACCGGGACCTGACGTATGTGTTTCATGTGTTTACTTCAATTTATTGTCTGAGGAGATTGGCAAATCTGTCAGATCAGTTGATGTAAAGTAACATGAATGGTTAAGGCTAAAACAGATACAAAAGGGTCGTTTAACTTTTCAACTTAGTTAAATAGTAAAGCTTTAATATCCGCTTATTTTGATCGGTATTAATGCAGAAAAATAGAATACGGCGGCAATCCTCTCATAAACACTACAACCCTTTACTCCCCCTCGTTGTAAATTATTCATCAACCCTGGCAGCAAGTTCTTTGGTTATGATGGACTCAATTTCTTTTTTGATCGTCAGATAATTAGCCATAACCATATCACTATCAATCTGCCTTACGATTGGCAATTCTTTGTAAGCCGCTTCCTCGTCTTTAATAGCTTGGTGGTCATTGATGATCTCGTTGCGAAATACTTTAAGTGCGATCTTATTATCCGGGTCATCTGCAACAAGTCCGACAAATTCACCAGATGACAAGGTTGCAATTTTTGATGCTGGAACCGCAAAGTCTAACTGCGTTGATTTGCTGATAGAAGTGTCCTGGCTATTGATCGTAACACTGGTTCGTTCCTGCATGATCTTACCAAACCGTTCACTGAGTTGTTTTGCCGTGTCTCCGGTGACCTGACCAGATAAGATATTACCGACAATATTCATGATCACCTCGGCCTGTTCGCGGCCGTAATCCTTTTTGAGTTGACTATAATCCTGAACTGCCAACGTGGTCGCTACCTTATTAGACCTGGCGGTCGCTATAAGGCTATCGATGTTATTAAAATAAATAGTCGGGAACTCATCAAAGATCAGGTTGCATTTCAACCTGTTCTTTTGATTGACTAGCTTGATCGTACGAGAGATATACAAACTTAATACCGCGCCATATACCTGTTGTTTTAAAGGGTTATTACCCATACAAATGATCTTCGGTTCATCAGGGTTATTCAGGTCTAAGGAAAAGTCATTACCCGATAGCACGTAATATAACGATGGCGATACCAGCCTGGCCATACTGATCTTGGCGCTGGCAATCTGGCCTTCCAGCTGATCGTAAGCTTCATTCTGCCAGGCGGAAATAAAAGGATTGATCAATACTTCGATCTCAGGTTCCGTTTTTAATAATGCGAACAGGTATTTGTAATCGACCTGCGCCAGTTCAATCGCATGCGGCAGCGTACAATACCTGCCATCCTCGTACTTCTTCAGAAACCAGATCAGCGCGGTAACAAAGTTGATCGGCGATTCAACAAAGAAGTCGCCTTGCTTCTTGATCCATTCCCTGTTTAATCCCAACATGAATGTCCTGGAAGATTCCATCGCATCAGTAATATCCCACATACTTGTAGGGTCAAGCGGATTGCAGCGATGAGACCTGTTCAGGTCTTCAAAATTGATCACAAAGAATTTAGGCTTAACCTTATAGGCCTTGCTATGATTCAGCAAAGTGTTGTAAGCGATCCGGCTTAGATCATCGTACTTAAAATCGTAAAGGAACATGGTAAACCCTTTTTTGATGTGCTGGGTAATGATGTGTCGAATAATGAAATAGGATTTACCCGCACCAGGTGTACCCATCACAAGCGAGCCCCTGAAAGGATTGATCACATTTATCCAGCTGCTGCGCTCTTTACCTTTGAGTCTATATTTGGCAGGTAAGTTTATAGAATATTCATTTTCAAGTTTACGCTCTTCTTGCGGGAACGTTTCATTCTCGTGATTGAAAATATCTTTACTTAAATTGACATTAATGATCCGGTACATTCTGCTAACACCGGTCAGGAAAAGCAAAAATCCAATACTTGTAACTGATATGTAGGCAGTCGCCAGAATAAGTTGAGAAACTTGTAATTTAAATAAGATGGCACTGAAAAAGTACAATACTAATCCCAGTAAGGTATAGGTAACAGCATTCCCTAACTTGATATGTTCATCCTTTTTTCCCTTTGTTCCGATCAGCGAAATGATTAGAAAACCTATCGCGACCAGCTTAACGACCAGTACCGTTTTAAATACAGGTAGCCGATAGATATTAACCAGAATCCTGTCCACTATTGCATAGCTGATATGTAATTCTTTAAACGCGCCATAGCAACTGAAATAGAAATGAAATATCAGTACCAGGATTCCCAGAAACCTGGTGAAGTCGATGATCTTTCGCAATGCTTGTTCGTTTTCTCCTGTCTGCATGATTTCTAAGTTTTAGAGATTTAGTTTCCTGCGTTTTTTCTTTTTCTTCGGTCCGAATTGGCTTGGCATACCTTGATTATTTTCCAGGGGATTTAATAGTTCATCAAGCAAATTCCGGCCTATAGTATGATTGAATGGCAATTCATTAATAGTAGTGGTTTGTTCTGTTTTTTCGAAAGTCCGTTCAACTGCTGGCGTATCGTTCCCGGTACTTTTCAATTGCAAGACGTCAACGACTGCTCCGGCACTATATCCTTTTCCAAGATCACTCCCGTTAAATACCACTTTATCTAAAAGATTGACGTAACTTAAACCATAGATTCTGCCATCGGCATTTTGTCTAACCACCATATAAACCTTGTTCTTTTTTAGCTCGTTTTTAAATTGCTCGAAAGATTTCGCCTTTAGCATGGCATTATCAATTTTTTCTTTTAGTTTTTCCTTGAATGGCTTTCGCAAATACTCATTCAGTTTAAACCGCCCTTCAAGAAGCTTGATAGTGGGCTTTAAATAAATACTGCTCGCCTTGATCGGAACACCCACTTTCTGACCAGTATTATCCGTAATCCAATAGTTTAAACCGCCATGTTTAAACATCACAGATCCCTTATTTCCTTTATCGGCCAAAACATTGTACTGCTGCAATACAGCGTTCAATTCAGGCAGGCTAGTATATTTATAGCTTTTCGCAATTTCGTTGACTATGTTAGTTATCGCTCTTTTAGTATCGGTTTCACCATAATTCACCGGCTTGATTTTAATGTCTGCGGACGCATCGAAAGCCAATGTTTTATCGCTGGCTCTGACCAATCCATAATCTTCTTCAATTGCTTTTCTCGCTGGTTCAGACTTCAACAAGCCGATGTTGTTTAGGCTGATCCGTTTGCCATCCGCCTGGATGTTGGTTGTGACGATATGGATATGTGGGTGCCCGGCATCAAAATGCTTATAGATCAGATATGGTTGAAATTCGAAGCCGATCCTTTTCATATAGTCACCCGCGATATCGATCAACTTATCGGTCTCAATTTTTTCATTCACATCAAAGTTCAGCGATAGATGTACCGTATTAGTTTTGGTCCGCAGATTCCTTTCAGCCAGGTCCGTCAGTCTAAAAAGCTTATCTTGAAATGATAGCCTATCATCACTTTTAGTGTAGCCATTGGTGGATATCATCTTCGCTTTTCCCGCCTTAACTTTATTTTCGTTGTACATCAAAGCACCGATCAGGCTTTTCCCGCTCTTAATTTTTGCGACCATAAATCAGCGTATTTATTCATCCTATCCTTAATCTGATTAATGGATGGTTCCAGCTTTCCATTGATGACGGTTAACAAATTCATCCATAAACTTTTGTCAGGCAAACCGTGTGCACTATTGATATTCCTGACTGCCTGGTTTAAATTATTACCAACAAAGTTCAACTCCCGTCTTAGTAAAGCCAATTCTTCCAGCACTTCGTCCATCGATTTGTCCCGGTGAATAACAGTCACCGGCTCGCCTAAGATCATCGCCCGGCCGAATTCGCTTAGGTTCTGAAATGTGGATTTTTTATAGCGCTTATTCAGTAGTTCTTCTTCACTGGGTTTAAGGCGGATCTTGATCCATTTAGAACGGTTTTCATTTTCTACTTCCATAATTAGATAGTCTTTAACAAACCGACTTCGGAGGGTTTGACCATGGCCCCGAACCGACTTTGGAGGGAAGGGCAAGATTCGTTTGTGGTACAAACGTACATCTTGCTAACTGCAAAAAGACAGCAGTTTAATCCATGTTCAATTGCCATGACATCCATCGCGACTTGAATTATTCATTTCCATTTTCTTTCAAAAATTGCTGTAAGGCCTTTATCGTAATATCCTTTTGCGAAACATCGTTTTGAGCACCGTAGGCCTTGATTTTTCTTTTAAGACCTTTTGGTATCCAGTTGTTAAAACGCGCCTCTTCCTCAACCGTAGGCACTGTTAAAGCCTTTACGGGTTGCACCTGCTGTATCGGTGTCTGCGGCGTTTCGTTTTTAATTTTACTGGCCAGGTTGCCCAGCTTCTTTTTATAATCATCCATGGCGGTTAAGCTATAATGCACATTTAAACAAACCTACATTTGTTCAATTGCAGGTTTATTCAAATGAACATTTGTATAAATGTTCATTGCTACATTTATACACTGATTAAATCCACGATCTCCTCCGCAAGAAAAGTCACTTCCTCTATTGCTTTTTGATCTGTGCTTTTCAGGATGCCCGAGGTCATGGATGACCTTGCCAAACTTACCCGGTCAAAGACTCGAGTGTTTAATAAGGGAGTGCCCAAGGTTTGAATTAATTCGACAACCTCGGCCGTAATACCAGATCTTGGCTTTAACATATTCAGCACAATGCCGGCCTTCAAATTATGATTTTGGGCTTGAGTGAATTTGATCAGGGCGAGTGTTGATTTGATCGCCATAACGTCGAAAAATCCGGCTTTTGTAGGCACCAGAACATAATCTGAATACCCGAATAATTCATTTAACCTATTGGATAAGTATGGAGGGGTATCTACGATAATAAGGTCATAATCTAAGTTGGGAATCTCACTGATCGTTTCAGGTGCAAGTATATCCAGTTCCGGGAAATCTTCCTTCAGATGGTAGATACTGCCCTGCAGATCCGAATCGATCAGGGCTACCCTTAATTGGTCTTTAAAGCAGAGGGCCAAATTCAATGCTAGTGTGCTTTTGCCGACGCCACCTTTTTGGTGCGCCAATGTGATGATCTTTGCCATGATTCGTTTTTTAAAGTTCAAACTATAGAACGAGGTTATTTAGAAATCTTTTGATAGGTGGTATGCTTCTCAAGAATTTGCTCAACAGCTACCATATCATAAAAAACCACCCCACCGATCTTTGTAAATGGCAATGTGCCATTCGTCCTTAAATTATGAAGTGTTCCTGTGGAGATATGCAGCAGCTCTTTTACTTCAAAGGATTTGAGCCACCGCTTTACAGGCTGAGTGGTATGGGTAGAAATCAAATTCCTGATCTCTGCGATCAGATCTTTCTTGAAATTGATCAGATCTTCAACAGTTGTCAATTGGTTAGCAAATACCGGCGATTGACGATTGTTCCGTTTAGCTTCATTTGTTTCCATAGTCAATTATTTTTTTGACAAAGGTTGCGGTTATATGGATTCAAATAGTCCGATATTGTCCGACTCGGACAGGAACTTTTTTTCAAAAAAGATTAATAGTGTTCAGGAAAATCCGCAAATTTTGTTGAGAGAAGGAAAATTTATTGAACTCTTAAGAGGCGGATTTTGCGTACGAAACTGTCAATAATATTCAATAGGGTGCAAGTAAAAGTGCAAGAGGGTATTACCTTGGTATTACCTGGAACAAAAAAGCCACTTACTTGATTTGTAAGTGGCTGATTATCAGGTGGAGAATATCGGAGTCGAACCGATGACCTCTTGCATGCCATGCAAGCGCTCTAGCCAACTGAGCTAATCCCCCGTTTGGGCTGCAAATATATTACAAACAATAGGATAATAAAATTATAAAAAATAATTCTGGTTGGGGTGATCCACTTTTTATTGCTGAGTGATTCACGCTTTTTTTGGATAATCTGTATGTCTTTGTAAATCAGTTAATTATTTAGTTTGCCACCGTTTAAGGGTGTTTCAAAGTGTTACATCAAAAACCGCTAAAACGTTGATAATCATATAGAATGGTGATTCACCCGATTCACATTCGCGGAATGAAACAGCTGCGTTAAAAATTGACTTAAAGGGGTTATCTGGAGGCTGCAGGAAACTGCCGTTCAATAAAAATGTCTATTTTTATCGGTATCAATAAGTAATTATGCTCACCAGCCCCGGTAAATTCCGCTATAAAATACTTGCTTTATTTTTGTTATTGGTAAGTGCTTTTGCACACGTCGGCGCACAGCCGGTTAACAAGGCAGTAGAGCATGTGCCCGATACCGTTAAAAGCGGCATCTATATCACCAGTATTCATGATATCAATTTTAAGGACAAAGAGTATAATGTAAACTTATGGCTTTGGCTGAAGTACAAGAACAAGGAATTTGATTTTCTGCACAACCTGGAAGTTCCGCAAGCCAAATCGGTAACCACTTCATTTTCTACAGTGGATTCCACCGGCGGGCGCATTTACCTGCTGATGAAGCTGCAATGTGTAATGAAGGATTCCTGGGCGATTGATAATTTTCCGTTCGATAGCCAAAAGCTGCGCTTTTCTATCGAGAATTCACAGTTCGATTCTAAATCGCTGGTGTTTGCGGCTGATACGCTGGGCAAACAATACGACCCCAGGTTTACCCTGCGGGGGTGGACGATAGACAGCGTTAGCACCACCACCGGGATAAAGAAGTATGAAACCGCCTTTGGTGACGATAGTATGCCTACTCCGCATAGCGAGTACAGTACCTACCGGGTTAAGCTAACGATAGGCAGGGATGCGATGGGATTGTTCTGGAAAATGTTCCTGGGGATGTATGTGGCTTTCCTGATCTCTTACATGTGCTTCTACATCCACACCGATAGTATCGATTCGCGCTTCGGCCTGAGTGTAGGGGCGCTGTTTGCTGTAATCGGTAATAAATATATTATTGATTCGTCTTTGCCCGAATCTACCAGTTTCACACTGGTGGATACGCTTCACGGGCTTACACTGGTTTTTATTCTTACGGTGATCATCTGCACATCCTATTCCCTGCGTTTGCTAAAGCAGGATAAGGTTGAACGCGCTAAAAAGTTCGATTTTATTTGTGCACAGGTTTTGCTGGCGGGCTATGTGTTGCTGAACGTATGGTTTATCTTCGATGCAACCCGGTAAGTAACTAATCATGAAATTTTTCGTATATCTGTTACAGAATAATTTAAATGCATACCGATAACGACCAATTTTATGCTGATCTGCCTGTTCACCGGGTGCCGATGGGCAATTTACTGGTTAGCCCAAAACGTTTCCGCGAAATACCTGCAAACTGGCATGTAATTATTACCGATATTAAAAACTCCACACAGGCTGTGTTTGGCGGGGGGCATGAAAATGTTAACCTCATTGCCACCGGCAGTATTGTTTCGGTGCTAAATATTGCGTTCGGTATGCAGGTAACTGTGCCATTCTTTTTTGGAGGCGATGGTGCAACCTGTATTGTGCCGCCATCCATCCATAAAAAAGTAATGCAAGCGCTGCGGCTATATAAGGTAAATACGCTTGAAAACTTTAATCTGGAGTTGCGTACCGGTACCATTCCCGTGGCCGATATTTATGCAAAAGGGCATCATTTACATATTGCCAAGTACAGCAGCGGCGAAATCTTTTCCATCCCGGTGATATTAGGTAACGGACTCAATTACGCAGAGCAGGTTATTAAAGGAGACGACTATATGTTTGCCGCAAACGGCGCCGATGACGATGACCAGGAACTTGACCTTACCGGAATGCAATGCCGCTGGGACCGCATCTCGCCGCCAGATGATAAAGAAGAAGTGGTAAGCTTGCTGGTAATTGCAACCAACGGCGCAATGCAGTCGGAAGCATTTAAAGTGGTAATGGATACCATAGATAAGGTTTACGGACTGCCGCAAAAAAGGCAGCCCATATCGGTAGATAAACTAAAATTCCGAACCTCGTTCAATAACCTTGGCCTTGAAATGCGGGCGAGCCTGGGTAAAATCAAGTGGCTGCAACTGGTAAAAAACTGGGCAATAAACCTCTATGGCAAAATTTACTTTAATACGGAAAGCGGGCAGCGGTACCTTAAAAGCCTGGTAGAAAATTCGGATACGTTGGTAATAGATGGGAAGATCAACACCGTAATATCCGGCACCGCCAAAAAGCGGGAAAAACTGCTGAAAGTTTTAGATCAATTGGAGCATACCGGCAAAATAGTTTATGGCCTGCACATCAGTAACGCATCGGTTATGTCCTGTTACGTACGCGACTTGAAAGATGATCACATCCATTTTGTGGATGGATCTGAAGGTGGTTATACACAAGCGGCAAAAATGCTCAAAGCTAAGCTAAAGGGACTTGCTACTTCATCCAAAACATAACCTATTTTTCGCCGCTAACATATTTCGACATGATCATCAATAGTAGCGTGCGGTCGTCGGTAGCATCATCATAACTCTCCTTTAATAATTGCGAAATTTTTTGATTATTGATTTTGGTTGCAGCTATTTGTAGTACTTTAAAAGAAGCCATTTCTAAACTTTCTATATTTTGCATATAAAAAAGCAGTGAAAGATCCCGCGATTCGGGGCTTTCGCCATGTTCGGTAATATCTTTAAAGGCATCGTTCAACAATCCCTTCCATCCCAAGAAGCTCTCTTGTGATTGCTTCGCGTCAAAGAGTGTATAAATTTGTTCCAACCGCACTATTTGTTTTTCGACCTCGTCCCGCACTTCAAAAATAGCATTCTTTAAATCCTGAAAATGTGCCATATCCGCTAATTCGGGCAGCCTGGTCACCAGGTGAGTTTTGGCACAGTAAATATGATCAAGGTGAGTAATGAAAAATTTCCTGAGCGGTAATTTGGCCAGTGCGTTTTCCGGCAATGGCATTGCCATCGGGTTGTTTGTTTCCATGTGAGTATACTAAAGGACCGTTCAGCATACGACTATTCGCATGCTGCAAAAAATAGATGTTGTTATGGGCTACCCTGTTATGGGGCCGCTTTAGAAGGGTAGTGTTTTCAGAGCTCGGAAATAATCAGGTCTTACTCGCGCCATTTTGCTTACATACCGATATTTAAATCATGTATGAGTATGTACATGCTAAGCAATTGAAAGACAGAATTGTTTTAATAAATAGCATTGTTCATTAATGGAATAATAATGTTGATAGTAAGTCATTTTGCATTTGCCGTAAACATATTTGGATGATGTGGCTTATATCTTTGCACTGCCGGAATAATCGCCGGTTTCAAAACTCTCAAAATCTATTTACTATGATTGAAACTAAAGCTTATGCAGCCCAGGACGAAAATACGGACCTGGCCCCCTGGACGTTTGAGCGCCGCGAAGTAGGCCCCCATGATGTACAATTCGATATTTTGTTTTGTGGCGTTTGCCACTCGGATTTGCACCAGATAAAAAACGACTGGTTCCCGGGTATTTTCCCGATGGTTCCTGGTCATGAAATTGTTGGCCGCATCGTTAAAGTTGGCGAACACGTAAAAAACTTTAAAGTTGGCCAATTGGCTGGTACCGGTTGTATGGTAGATAGCTGCCAGGTTTGCGAAAACTGCAAACAAGACCTGGAGCAATACTGCCTGGAAGGGAATACCCAAACCTATAACAGTATGGAACGAGACGGTTCTATGCCTACCTATGGTGGTTACTCAAACACCATTGTTGTGCGCGAAGAATTCGTACTGCACATTTCAGAAGATGTTGATTTGGCTGCCACCGCACCATTACTTTGCGCAGGTATTACCACTTACTCGCCGTTAAGGCATTGGAATGTTGGCAAAGGCCATAAACTGGCTGTGCTTGGCCTTGGTGGTTTGGGCCACATGGGCGTTAAATTTGGTGTTGCTTTTGGCGCGGAAGTTACTGTGCTGAGTACTTCTCCAAAGAAGGAAGAAGATGCAAAAAAATTAGGTGCGCATCACTTTGTGGTTACTTCAGATCCTGAGCAGATCAAAGCTGCTATGGGTACCTTTGATTTTATCCTGGATACGGTTTCTGCCGAGCATGATTTTAACATGTATCTGTCACTGTTGAAAACTAACGGTACCATGATTTGCGTTGGAGTACCATCTAAACCCGCTGAAGTAGCTGCGTTCAGCCTTTTGGGCGGCCGTAAGAGCTTAGCAGGATCGGGTATTGGCGGTATTAAAGAAACTCAGGAAATGCTGGATTTCTGTGCTGAACATAACATCGTATCGGAAATTGAAATGATTGATATTAAGGATATCCAAAATGCTTATGACCGTATGGTTAAAGGCGATGTCCGTTACAGATTTGTTATTGATATGGCTACCTTGTAGCTAATATTTTTAACTTGAAAGATGGCCGTCGCAGTAATGTGGAGGCCATCTTTTGTTTGTGGGAGGTTGCTTTTGAAATCTTCTTACAGCCAAGTTATTATATGGACTATTAAACTTACGAATCTTATCTTTTAATTTTTGTTCTAGATTTAGCGGTGATATATTTGTCCTATCAGGCACTTACATTCAATAGCTACTATGTCGCACCTTGAAATTATAGAACAGGTATACAACGCTTTCAATAACAGGGATATTGACGGCGTATTAACACATTTTCATCCCGAGGTGGAATGGCCCAACGGATGGGAGGGGGGGTATGTACACGGCCATCATGAAGTGCGAAATTACTGGACCAGGCAATGGTCGGAAATTGACCCTATCGTAAACCCGGCAGAAACTCCTTTTCTTGATGATGGCTTAATTTGCGTTAATGTAAAGCAGGTTATAAAAAACCTGCAGGGCCAGGTTGTGGCGGATGTTATAGTAAAACACATCTACCAGTTTGATGGCCACCTGATTAAACGGATGACTATCGAAGACTGCTAGCAGGACGGCAAATTGCAGCGCCTTCCCTGCTGTAAAGCTATATGTTAATGATATCGGTAATGTCTTTTAAGGCTAAAACAATCTGTTGGCTATGATCTAACTGATAGGCATTTAATAACATATGGCGCCGACCAATGGTTTCAAAATTGCAGGTGATTTTGTAGTCTTTCAATTCCCGGTGCTGTGGTAATACCCGCTCCAGCAAATTACGCAACTCGGGAACGTCCCATTGGTTGTTGCCCAGTTCATAAAGGTATTCCCCTTCAGTTTCTTTTTCTATTACTTTAAAAGTGGTGTAGAAAGCCTGAGTTGCACGCAGAACTTTTAAATCTTTATCTAGTATAAGCAGCGGGTCCCGAATGGTTTTAATAATGGCTTCTGCGTAAATTCGCGAGTTATTTAATTGCTCGTTTCTATCCAAAAGTTCATTGTTAATAACAATGATCTCCTCGTTGGTACTTTGCAATTCTTCTTTAGATGTTTCCAGTTCTTCGTTAAGGCTTTGCAGTTCCTCACTACTTGATAACAGCTCTTCATTGGCGCTTTGCAATTCTTCATTGGCCAGTTCCTGCTCCTCGCTCACCACCCGCATATCTGCACGCGATTGGATCAGTTCACGTTCCAGATGTTCTATCCGCAGTTCCGCTGCATTATAATTAGTGTTATCATGTTGAGACCCACCTTCGAAAATGCCGGGCTCAATGCCTGTGGATGATGCTTGCTGAAATACGATGAGATAATGCTGCTCATCCTGGTCGCGGATGGGCACAACCTCTATATTAAGAAAGTGCTGCAACTCATTGTATTGGTAAAATATGCCATACTTTCGCGATGGCTGGTTAACCTTTTTAGCATGCTGTAACAAGCTTCTTAATTCAAAAGCCAGTCCGTTGCGTGCCAGTTTTAAAATATTAAAGCTAGGTTTGCCCTGCGGCTGGCCAATCCAGTTATCGGTAGCGCCCCTAAATTGAATGATATCAAACTTATCATTAACCAATACGCCGGGCGGTACAAATTTAGCCAGCATAATTTCGTCGGCCATTTTGTAAACATCCTTCACTTCGTTACGTGGTTCGCCATGGTCTATGTTCCGGAAGTTTTGTTCCGATGTTTTCGATGCCACATTCATAAACCTGCCGGGAGGGCCTTTGCGCAGATAAATCCGCTCTGCCGCGCGGTACGGACTATAAATATCCGTATGAGATCCTATACTTTCAGATTTGCCTAAAAGCAAATAGCCGTATTCGTTTAATGCATAATGAAAAGTAGTTAAAGCTCTTTTTTGTAGCACCGGCTCCAGGTAGATCAAAACGTTGCGGCAGCTGATCACATCTATTTTGGAAAACGGCGGGTCTTTCAATAAGTTGTGATGCGCAAAAACGCACATGTCCCGTATGGTTTTGTTTACCTGGTAATGCCCGTCTACCTTGGTAAAAAACTGCTGTACGCGTGAGGTGCTTAGCCCCTCCAATTCATTTTGGCGGTATAGGCCAGCCCTGGCTTTTGCTATGGCGGTTTCAGATATATCGGTAGCAAAGATCTGCAGTTTCATGGTAGCGGCCTTATCACCCATATACTCCTGCAAGCAAATAGCCATGCTATAGGCCTCTTCCCCGGTTGCGCAACCCGCTATCCAAATTCGCAACGGTTCGTTTGCCGTTGATTTTTGGCTCACCAACGCCGGGAAGATATCATTACATAAAGTATCGAACGTAGTTGGGTCTCTAAAGAAATGCGTTACCGATATCAGCATATCGTTGTAAAGGGCATCTTGTTCGGCTTTGCTTTCACGCAGCCGGTAAAGGTAGTCGGCAGGCTTTTCTATCTTATTAAGAGCCATCCGGCGGATGATCCTGCGCTTAAGCGTACTGGATTTGTAGTATTGAAAATCTACCCCGCGGCGCACCCGCAACACAGTTAGGATCTGCTTAAAAATGTCGTGATCTTCCTGTTTGGCATCTGGCACTGCACCTTCCTGTTGTGTTACATTAAAAGGATGGTTTATAGTTACCAGGTGCTTTGCTATCGCTTCAGGAGGCATTATAAAATCAACCACGCCACTATCTGCTGCGCTTTTGGGCATGCCTTCAAAAGCGGCAGACAGCTGGTCCTGGGCAAAGGTTATCCCCCCGTATGATTTGATGATTTGCAGCCCCATTGTGCCATCATTAAGTGAGCCGGACAAAATTATGCCGATAGCATAGCTCTGGTAAACTGAACCCAGCGAACTAAAGAAAATATCAACCGCATTAGTTTTCTTATTCTTTGTCCCTTGTGGTTCCAGTTTCAATACGCCATCAATTGCTTTAACAATAGTATTCTCGGGCCCGATATAGATGTGATCTTGTTGTAATGTTATACCGTCTGTAATAGGCACTACCGGTATGGGTGATATCCTTTCCAAAATTTCTGGCAGGATACTGATATGTGTAGGGCTCAAATGCTGCACAAAAACATAAGCCATGCCTGTTTTTTCTGGCAGTGCTTGCAGGAAAAGCTTTATTGCTTCTAAGCCGCCGGCAGATGCACCTATACCAACTACAGGAAATTGTTGTGGTGAAGATGCGGCGGGGCTGTTTTTAGATTTGCTCATTAAAAATTAAAGACATAAAGTTAGCTTTATTTTGCTTGGCTGGCTAACGATTAACACATAAAAATTGTGGCGAAAATTTCAAAACTGAAGCACAAACTATGCGATAAGCAATTGGTAATAATCTGTATATACTGCGCCTGGGTGTATAATGTAAGGTAAACAAAAAAGGCCACCTCTGCAGATGACCTTTTTGGAATTTAATAACCTGGTGCTTTTAATAATAAAATACGTTGGTTTGAATAAGTGCCGTAAGTTTTTTAGTATCAGTTGCGCTGGCTAAGCCTTGCAACCATACAGTATAGATTGAGCCATTATTTAGTGAAACTTTTTCTATAGTCGCTAAAACAGTTGCTGTGCCAGCCTGGCGAATTTCTATTGTGGAATTATTGTTTACTGCAACCGGCACGAAACCAGAAAAACCTTTAAAGCTTTTATTTGCAACCAACACAGGCCCGCCTTTAATGGCCAGGTCAACTGCAGGCGCATCCTTGCTTACATTTACCAGCCTGATAGATGCTTTGCCATCTGCAGGTTTAACAATGGTATCGTTCAATAACAAATACTCTGTGTTTGGGGCAACGTTTGTTAAGTACAGCGTATAATATTTATTTTGCTGCAGGGTTACGGAATCTGTTTTATAAACCGTTGCAGACCCTGCGGTCTTAAAGATCGCCTGCCTTTTCCCCGCAAATGCGCTGATATAATCAATACCGTTACCGTATCCGAATGGGTAAGAATTGGCCTTATTAGCATCAAGGTAAAAATCCAGCGATGGTGCATCTGGCGAGGCGTTGATAACCGATAATGCTGCCGCCGGTGGTTGAACAACGGTATTATTGTTGTTTTTTAAACACGAAGTAAGCGATACGGCCATCAAACATACCATCCCTGCTACACTTATCCACCTTCTTGAATTTTGTTGAACGTTTTTCATAATAACTGTTTTTTTAACATTAGTAATAACAGCATTACGCAGGTAAAAACAAATTCGCTACTGCGAACACTGATTTTTTTTACAGTTATTTTTTTAAAACCAAAATTAATATGTTTCCCTAAGGATACGCGTGAATTATGTGAGCGGGAATTTAACAGGAGAAGCTTTATTTTAACCGCCCGGCAATTTCGATAAGGTTATTGATTGTGAGTGGTTTTACAAGGTAATCGGTAACAGCTTTATTTTTTTTGGCTAAAGCTAAGTCAGCTTCTGCAATAGAAGAACTGACCATATAAATAACGATCTTTTTTTTAATCCGCGGGGATATGGTCGCGTAAGCATCTAAAAATCCCCATCCGTTCATTACGGGCATATTGATATCGAGCAGAATCATATCAGGAAGCACCTCAGGATTGCTGATGTTCTCATTCAGAAAATCAAAAGCTAATTTACCATCAGGGAAAAATACAACGTTTTCTGCTATCTGGGCACGGGCCAGCACTCGTTCAATTGTAAAAGAATAGATCTCATCATCATCAACAATGTGTATCGTTTTTATTTGAGCCATTGGTTTAATTTAACAACCGTAGTTTAGATAATTAATAGCTATGAGCCGCCCAGGATTTGCGGACATTTACCATTGTTTCGGGGACTGCAATTTAAAATAAATTTTAGAGCGATAGATCGTTCATTTAATTTATTAATTTAATCTGCATGAAATTATAACGGGAGAAGTGTAGTAAATCAAATTAACTTTTCAGCCGAATTTATATGCTCGAGCTCGGCGCTAAGATCATAGGTTCGGAGCGATAAATCATACACTCTTGCCGTTTGGGCAAGAGTGTACAATTTAACAGTCTTGTATTAGAATGTTTCGGTATGCTCAGTCGTCGGTTTAGCCTGTTGTACTACCTGCTCAAATTTATCTTCCGCGTATTTCTTGGCTTTATCAAACCATTCCGGGGCATCATCTGTGATGTCATCCAGGATTGATCGGCCATTAACGTCCTTCTTAGTAATATAATTAATTCCGTATCCGATGGCTGCGCCAACTGCTATAAATCTTAATAAACCCATGATATATGTTTTTTGGTGAATGTATCTTTCGTTAATTACAACTATGATGCCAACAACCTGTGGTTGTTACAGCTTAGAAATAAAATAGACGCTGGCAGTGTAAATCTGCCAATTTATCCTGCCATTTAAAACCTTAAATATAAACTGTGGTTGTATGCTTTAAGATTTAAAACTAGGACATGGAAAATTTTACAATGCTGCAGTTTTTTGAGTGGTATTACCCGGGCGATGACCTTTACGACCATTTAAAAAATGATGCAGAGCGACTTAAAAATATTGGTATAGATGCAGTTTGGCTGCCACCTGCTTACAAGGGTGAGGCCGGTGGCTATTCTGTCGGGTACGATGTTTACGACATTTATGACCTGGGTGAATTTGATCAAAAGGGTACCGTGCGCACCAAGTATGGCACAAAAGACCAGTTGATTGAAGCAGTGAGGGTGGCGAAGGAAAAAGGGCTACAAGTGTACATGGATATTGTGCTGAATCATATGGGTGGTGCCGAAGAAAAAGAAAAAGTTACCGTAAGAAAAGTAAACCCGGATAACCGCACTGAGTTTATTAGTGAACCCTATGAGATCGAAGCTTTTACTAAATTTACTTTTCCCGGCAGGCAGGGTAAATACTCGCAATTTGTGTGGGATTGGCAATGCTTTAGTGGTGTTGATTTTGATGCGAGCACAAATGAATCGGCGATTTTTAGCATCCAGAACCAATATGGTGAAGGCTGGGAAGAAGTAGTTGGCGGCGAGAACGGCAATTTCGATTACCTCATGCTGGATGATATTGATACCCGTAACCCCGCAGTACGAGATGAGCTAAAACGCTGGGGTAAATGGCTGCATGATACCGTTCAGTTTGATGGCATGCGGCTGGATGCTATCAAACACATATCTTATGAGTTTTATAACGACTGGCTGGACACCTTGCGGAGCGAAACCGGGCAGGAATTGTTTACTGTTGGTGAGTATTGGAGTTATGAAGTAGATCTTTTACTGGAGTACATCCAGGCTACCGACAATAGGATGTCGTTATTTGACGCTCCGCTTCACCAAAACCTGCATGAGGCATCTGCGCAGGGCAAAGACTATGATTTGTCTAAAATCTTCGACAACACGCTGGTAGCGGCAAATCCGTCCCGTGCGGTAACATTGGTGGAAAACCATGATACCCAACCACTGCAATCATTAGCATTGCCGGTAGAACAATGGTTTAAGCCGATTGCCTACGCCTTAATTTTGTTGCGCGAGCATGGTTATCCCTGTGTATTTTACTCGGATCTTTACGGATCTAAATACACGGATAAAGGCGAGGATGGTAACGACCATGAAGTGGAACTGCCCGCAATAGGCGAAATGGAGAGTTTGCTTTATGCCCGTAAACATATTGCTTACGGCACGCAACGCGACTACTTCGACTATCCAAACTGTATAGGATGGACCAGGGAAGGCGACGGAGATCATGAGCATTCAGGTTGTGCAGTGCTGATCTCCAACAGCGAAGAAGGCCGTAAAAACATGGAAATTGGAAAGGCGCATGCCGGAAAAGTATTTGTGGATTACCTGAATAAGCATGATGCAGAAGTAACCATAAACGAAGAAGGCTGGGCCGAATTTTTTGTACGTGCCGGCTCTGTATCGGTATGGGCAATTAAGAAATAATATATTACATTAGGGGCAAGTTCTGTTATCTCACCGGAACTTGCCCCTTTAATGAAACAGATTTTCTTTTCATTCCTGCTTGCCTTCATTGTGCTTTTTTCTAGCAAAGGGCTGGCGCAATCAAAATCTCCAAAATTCAAGGTCATTGCCCTTTACGAAAATGGCGGTCACCATGTGGCATATAGCAAGGCAGCCCGGCTTTGGCTTGATAAACTGGCTGCCGACAGCAGTTTCAGCATAAATTATATCCAGAACACCGATCATATCGATAGTGCATTCCTTTCCAGGTACCATCTTTTTATTCAGTTAGATTATCCGCCCTACGGCTGGAAAGAGAAAGCAGCAACTGCGTTTAAAGATTATATCACCAATGGTAGAGGTGGCTGGATAGGCTTTCACCATGCTACTTTACTTGGCGAGTTCGATGGTTTCCCGATGTGGAAATGGTACTCCTGGTTTATGGGCGATATTGTTTGGAAAAATTATATCCCCGATTTTGCGTCAGCAAGGGTTAATGTAGAGGACAAGCTACACCCGGTGATGCGCGGGGTTCCGGCATCATTTACGATCAAAAAAGAAGAGTGGTACAGCTACAACAAAACGCCAAGGCCAAACGTGAGGGTGCTGGCCAGTGTGGATGAAAGTACCTATTCCCCAAATTCAAAAGTAAAAATGGGGGATCATCCGGTAATCTGGACAAACCAAAAGGTAAAAGCACGCAACATTTATATTTTTATGGGGCATTCGCCTATTTTGTTTGATGATGACGCTTATCAAACCATTGTTCGCAACGCAATATTTTGGGCGGCAAAAAAACGATAAAAATTGATCTTGTAGCGATGCGATACTTCGCGTCTGCCTCAGGACGGTTGACGGATCAGACGCGAAGTGTCACGTCTTTACAGCGTAATAATACGAATCAATATATGAATAAACTTTTCCTAAGCTTAATTATCGTGTTTTTAACCCGGATAGCGTATGCAGTGCCGGTGATCTATGTTAATCAAATTGCCTTCGACAGTAGCGGTCCCAAAGCAGCCGTGGTGCAATTTGATAGTAAGCTCACCAAAGCCCTAAACTTCGCATTGGTAAATGCCACCACGGGCAAGGTTGCCTATACCGGTTTACTTACAAACCCGCAAACCATAAGCGACTGGATGCCCGGCAAATTGTTTTTCCAGGCCAACTTTTCAGAATTCAGAACGCCGGGTAACTATCGCCTGCGGGTGAAGTTTGATGATGCGGTTTACGTGTCTTTTCCTTTTGAAATAGGTGTAAATGCAGTAGCTAAACAAACCGTAGCATCAATTATACACTACTACAACAAGCAGCGGGCGAATACCCCCGGCGAGTTGGCTGCCGATGCAAAAATGCAATTGTTTGGCAGCAACCAAAAGTGGATATGCATGGTGGCTGGTGCGATGCATCCGGCGATGTAAGCAAGTATTTCTCTCACCTGGCGTATTCCAACTATTTTTCACCACAGCAAATACCGCTGGTTACCTGGAGCATGGTAAGCGCGGCTGAAGCCATCCCCAAACTGCTTAAAAAATGGAATTTGAAAGATTCGCTGGATAACGAAGCTTTATACGGAGCGGATTATATGATGCGTGCGCTAAGTAAAGATGGCTACTTTTATATGATCGTATTCAGTTATTTTAATAAGGATCCCAACGCTCGCCGGGTAGTAGGCCTGTTAGCTAACAGTGTTACCACCAATCAGTACCAATGCGCTTTCCGTGAAGGTGGGGGCATGGCTATTGCAGCACTGGCCCGCATTTCAAGCTGGAAAAAGAATGGCGACTTTACGTCAGAACAATACCTGGATGGTGCCAAACGCGCATTTGCTCATTTGCAAGCTAACAATACAAAATATGACGATGATGGCAAGGAGAACATCATTGATGATTATTGCGCGCTGATGGCAGCCACAGAGTTATGGATAGCAACAGATGATGCGCAATACCGCGATGAGGCACGTAAAAGAGCGGCTAATTTAAGCGGACGGATAACGTCGGCGGGCTACTTTTTATCTAATGACAAAGATCGCCCTTACTTTCATGCATCAGATGCAGGTTTGCCGGTGATTGCATTATCCCGCTATTTGGAAAAAGAACGGGACGAAATGTATCGAACTCCGGCACTCAATACCATTAAGCAATCGCTGGATTATAATGTGGCAGTGACCAATAAAATAAGTAATCCATTTGGTTACGCCAGGCAAAGCTTTTTATTTAAAGGGAAAGTGAAGGATGGATTCTTTATACCACATGAAAACGAAACCGGCTGGTGGTGGCAAGGCGAGAACGCGAGGCTAGGGTCTTTGGCAGCCGCAGCAGTGGTTGGTGGCAGGCTTACTTATCCCGCAGATGGAAACTGGGGAATAAAGTCAACACTTGCCGATTTTGCGGAACGGCAAATGTCGTGGATAATGGGGTGTAATCCTTATAACATGTGTTTTGTATATGGCTACGGGAAAAATAATGTTCCCTACATGACCTCTAATTACGGGCACGGTAGCGAGCGTGGTGGCATATCAAATGGCATTACCGGTAAAGATGGTCATCCGGATGGTTCGGGTATTGATTTAAAAAAGAAGCTGCCGGTAACGAATGGCGTTGGACAGAGCAATGGATACCTCATGCGGCTTGGTTTTTGCAAGCAGTTGCCGTAATGGCACAACCTGCAGAGGTGAATTAGCTGTTTTAGTAATTTTTAGATAACATTATTTTTTTGATATTCGAATAGTCGTTTTTATCTGTACAGGCAAAAAACTATAACCCACATTACTAATTAATATGATCGCATCACTTGTAACCGGCGGGGCCGGATTTATAGGCTCCCACGTGGCTAAACATTGTTTAAGCCTGGGGCATAAAGTTATAGTATTGGATGACCTAAGCGGAGGTTTTGAAGACCATGTGCCCGAAGGCGCCGAATTTGTGCTTGGCTCTATTAATGACTACGAATTATTAGAGCAGCTATTTGCACAACATAAATTTGATTATGTGTACCACCTGGCCGCTTACGCTGCCGAAGGGCTTTCTCACTTTATTCGCCGGTTTAATTATAACAACAACCTGATCGGCTCGGTCAATCTGATCAACCTATCCGTACTGTACAAAGTTAAATGCTTTGTTTTTACTTCATCTATAGCGGTATACGGTGCAGGCCAGCTGCCGATGCTGGAAAGTATGGTGCCGCAGCCGGAGGATCCATATGGGGTTGCTAAATATGCGGTTGAAATGGACCTTAAAGCCGCCAACCACATGTTTGGCTTAAACTATGTGGTATTCCGCCCGCATAATGTGTATGGCGAGAATCAGAATATCGGTGATAAATACCGTAATGTGATTGGTATTTTCATGAACCAGATCATGCAGGAAAAACCGATGACGATTTTTGGCGACGGCGAACAAACCCGTGCATTAGTTATATTGATGACGTTGCACCACACATTGCCAATAGCCCTAATGTACCGGGTGCATACAACCAAGTTTTAATGTAGGTGCTGATAAACCCTACACTGTAAATGACTTGGTACAGGTTGTGGCGGATGAATTGGGTGTTGAGCCAAAAGTTACGCATCTGGAAGCGCGCAAAGAGGTTATGCATGCACATAGCGATCACTCAAAAGCAGCCGGCGTATTTGGCAAAAGCGCAAATGTTAGCCTTAAGGATGGCATAAGTAAAATGGCGGCTTGGGCTAAGGTTGTAGGGTCAAGGGCCAGTGCCGAATTTGAAAGCATAGAGATAGAAGAAAACCTGCCGCAAGGCTGGACTAAAAAAGCGGTAAAAGCTTAAAAAGGTTAACGGTTTTTCGCGAAACATTTATATTTTTGCAGCAACTAAAAAAACAGTACTATGCAATCAATGGAGAACGCCAATAAAGAGAGCCACTATACCTATTTAATTTTCACTATTGTTGTGGGCCTTGTAGGTGTATACCTGCGTTTCGCAGAATTTATTCCTCATGCAACATTGATATCCAACATCATTTTATTGATTGGGTCGATTTTAGCGCTAAGGGCTGTTTTCAGAATATTAGATTAATTTCCAAATAACATAATTAGTAAAAGCGTTACCAGGTTTGGTGACGCTTTTTTTATGCGCAATCGTTTGGTTGGCGGATTATAATACTGCGGAAATCACGGAGTGCACAGCGTCGCAAAGAGCCCATAGCCTATATGATATGAATTATGTTGCTAAGTTCAGATTGATGAGATATAGGAGCTGATGATTGTAAGCTTGTAATTCGGGTTATTCGGGGTTCTTTGGCCGGTATTTGGAATCGTTCAGGATTTTTTGCGAATCTTCGATGGCCATTAGTTTTTGCAAGCTTACGTCGGGGTGTTTGTCCATATACTGGCGTACAATTTGCCAGCCGGTCCAGATGGCCAGTTTTGGTGCAGATTCATTTTCTACTCCAAGTCCCGGCGTAAATGGGGCCTCGTTCAAATATTTTTGGATGGCTTGGTAGTCGCTGTTGTAAAGCAGGTCCTCGTCTAAAAAGAAACCCCAGATGTCGCCTTTAAAATTTTCGCACCATTTAAGTTGTTTACCGGTATAGCCTATTTTGGTAGTATCGGCAAGATCTGGCAGTACCTGGTCCATAAAATACATGATTTGCCATTGTAGATCATCTTGGAAAGCAGCGATTTGTCGTTCTCATTCTCGGGAACATTTCTTCGCGGGCAATGTCTTCCACTACTCTCGGGGCAATGTTATCGGGTGTAAACCTGCGGCTCACATAATGTGGAAAGGCTGCGATAAGGCAGGGTAAAATCGCGAATCGGCACCTAGGAAAAGATCCAGGCCAATGCCAAGGTAGCCATCCCCAATTGATGTCTGCGCCTGGAAGCCTGACAGATAAGCATACACCTTAGGCAGATCTTTTTAGGGTAATAATATTTAATGCGGCGAAAGGCATCCGTTAATTCTGCATTCTGCTTATCAAGATTGGGGTATACCGTATCTACATCGCGTTTTAGATCCATGTAGGCTTTGTCGGCAAATATGGCCCTGAGCTTCGTGAAATAAACAGTGTCTTTGGCTGTACCTGCTTTCAAGATCCGCTCAATAAAATCGTATAAAATACCCCGTATTTCTTGTATAAAACGCCAGCCTGTTCATCCATAGGTTTTACCCTTAACGAGTCGAAATCCTTATCAAAGCGCTCTATTTTTACATCAACAGGTATATTGCTAACATCAATTTTTTTTATGTTTGTTACAGGCAGTAAATACCAGCGCTAGTAAACAGATATAAATAAGCTGGGTTTAAGAGAATAAGAGTTCATTTCTGTCGTTTTAGCAAAATAATTTTTTTATTTGCATTACCGCGCAACCATTATACCGCACTATGAAGATCGCACTGGCCCAGCTAAATTATCACGTAGTAACTTCGAATCTAATACCCATAAAATCATCCATAGCATCCGCGAAGCAAAGCAAAACGGGGCGCATTTAGTTGTGTTTTCGAGTTATGCGTAAGTGGTTACCCGGCACGTGATTTTTTGGAATTTACGGAATTTATTACGCTTTGCGAAGAAGCTGCGAAAAGCATTGCTGCCGAATGTACAGACTTTGCCTGTATTATTGGCCTGCCTACACCCAACAATAACCCCGAAGGTAAGGATTTAAATAACTCTGCTTATTTTATAGAAAACGGG